>NZ_JADQDM010000010.1 GCF_015694525.1 Hymenobacter ruricola
GGGCCACCCGCACGGCCTCGCTGGCCGCCGCCGGACTGGGGTACACCCGCAGGGGCGCGCCGCCGGCCGCGCTGGCCGCGGCCGCGGCCGACACCAGGCGGGGCACGAGCTTGTAGCGCCCCAGCCAGGCCTGCGCGGGGCCGGCCCCGCCGCTGGGCGTCCGGCGCTGGGCCGAGCCGGCCACCACAATAGAGGAATCGGCCAATGCCTGCCAGTCCCACACGCTCACGCCGGCCATGCCCGCGATTTGAAACTCCTGCTCCTGCACCACGGCCCCGGTGGCGGGGTTGAGCGTGGTTAAGAACAGGTAGGGCGACACCCGTTCGTTGAAGCTAAGCACCTGCACGGCGCCCGAGGGCAACTGCCGCACCCGCGAGGTGCGCTGGGCCTGGCCCCGGCGGGCGGGCAGGCGCGTGGTCCAGCGCAGCTGCAGGGCCGTGTCGAAGCAGGCCACGTAGCCCCAGCGGCGCGTGACCGGCCAGTAGGATGAATCGGCCAGCCCGGCGAAGGCATACGTGGCCCCGCCGGCCAGGGCCAGCGTGTTGTTGAAGGTGCGCAGCACCTGGGCCTTGGCCTCGGGGGCGGCGCAGACGGGCAGCGTGGCTTGGCGCAGCAGGTAGCCGGCGGCGTCAGTTTCCACCAGCCAGGGGCGGTTGGTGTAGCCGTCGGGCACGCTGGGCAGCGCGTAGCTGGCAAACCCCGTGAGCAGGTAGCCACCGCGCCCCGTACGCATCACTTCGTTGGGGTAAGGATTGGCCCGCGTCGGGTAGCGGTAGGCCCGCGACCAGAGTACCACCCCTAGCGAGTCGGTGCGGGTCAGCGTGTACGAATCGGCGTCCACCGGAAAGGGCCCGGCCGGGTCGTAGCCGAAGCCCGTTATCGTGTAGCCGCCGTCGGCCTCCCGCAGGGCGCTACAGGGAGTGGTGCGGGCCTGGGCCACGGGCAGTACCTGCTTGCGTACCGACACGCCCGCCGCATTGAACCATTCCAGGAATGGCACGGACACGTCGGCGTTGTTGATTCGCAGGTTTTCGGTACCCACAAAGGAAAAGCCTGCCCCCCACGGCAGCAGCTCTTGCTCGCAGGTGGCCATGTTGCTGGCCCGGTGCTGCCAAGCCACCTGCCCGCCCGAGCCGTACGCCCCCAGGTACGCCGGCCAGCCCACGCCGCCCACGCCATCGCAGCCACCCGCTATATAGCGCCCTTGATGCGGCAGCAATCGAAGATACGCAGCCATATCAGCATCCGGCGCGAGAGGCGCCAGCGTTTCCCACACGGTTTGGGTGACCAGTTGCGCGTGTGCAGTTGCGCCGCCGAGCAGCGCCGCCAGCAGCAGGGCGGCGCGGCGGTAAGCTTGTAGGAACAGCATAAGAAGGCGTTATTGTACAGCCACCCGTTGCGTGTCTTGCACCACTCCCCCTATAATGAGTTGGCAACCATATGTGCCAGTTGGCAGGCGGGGTAGGACCACCGGTACTGGTTGGTCAACGGCGGTGTTGGTTGGCAACGCTATTACAGGCATTAAGGGGCGCTTCATAAGATTCAGGAAAAGGCTGTTAACGAATATAGCCCTTTAGCGCCGCCCCACGCGCCACTCCGCCGTCAGCTCAAAGTAGGGCAGCACGCGGCTGGTTTCGCGGGCCAAATCCAGGGCCGAGTAGCTGCTGCCCACGAAGGAGCCCCGGCCCACGGCGTAGGTCGAGAACGTTCGCAGCCATTGCAGCCACAGGCTGGCCGTGAGGTTGAAGCCGGCGGTGGCGTGGCGCTCCACCGCCACCTCGGGGCCGTGCTGCCGGGTGATGTTGTGCAGGTAGATGAGCTGCGGCGCCAGGTTGGGGGCGGTGGCTTCGGGCAGCAGGGCGGCGCGGCCGTAGTTGCGCTGCTCCAGCAGGCGGTAGCCCAGGCGCAGGCTGGTGCTGCCCCGGGGCCCCGCCCACCCCTGCCGCGCCCCAATGGAGAAGTCGTGCGTCACGCTGGTATCTAGGGGGCTTTCCCGAAACTGGTCCCAGTTGAGCTGGCCCACGCGGTTTTCGCGGCGCACGTAGTCGGCCAGCAGCAACAGGCGCGGCCGCAGCTGGTAGGTGAGGCCCTGGGTTTGCTCCAGCACGCGGCTGGCGCGGTTGCGGGCCTGCTCGGTGGGCTGGTCGCGCACCTGGTAGCTCACCCACAGGTGGTACTGCGAGCGGATGCTCCACTTGCCCGGCGCCCAGGTGAAGCCCGGCTCCCAGTGCAGCAGGTGGTCGGCGTAGTTTTCGGCGCTCAGCCCCGCCCGGATGAAGATGGTTTGGCGGTACTCGCCGGCCACGCCCAGCGTGGTGCGGAAGGCCCCGGCCCAGCGGCCCGTCCAGGTCAGGCGCAGCAGGTGCTGGGCTTCGTCGCGGGTTTGCTGGTTGTCCTTGCTGGGGGCGTCCACGCGCAGCAGCTGGGCGGTGCCCAGCAGGGCCAGCGCGTGCCGGGGCGTGGGCAGCCAGGTCAGGTTGCCCTGCCAGAGGGTGGTTTGCTCGGTGATGTCCTTCACCTGCTCGCGGGCCAGGGCCGTGGCCAGGCGCGGGGCGCTCAGGTTGCGGGAGTTGTCGAGGTAGTAGGCCCGGGTGCGCTCGCGGTAGTTGAAGGTGAGGCTGGCCTGCAGCTTGGGCCGGGCAAAGCGCAGCTCCTGCCGCGTGTCGATTTCGCGCTGCCGGTAGCCCACGTCCTGCAGCGTGTCGCTGCGCTCCTCCAGCCGCCGGTACCGAAAGGCGCGGGTGGGCAGCAGCACGCTGTTGTCGGAGCGCAGCGTGGCGTACTCGTTCACCCGGTAGGTGGCGCCCGCCTGGGCCAGCACCGTGTCACTCTGAATGCGCTGCACCGAGCCCAGCAGATAGTCCTCGGCGCGGTTGGTGCGGTAGCCCAGGCGGCCCTGCACCGTGAGCGGGGCGTCTTCCAGAAACGCCTGCTCGCCGGCGGCCTCGGCCACCAGCCGCTGCATGGTGCGCGGGCCCAGCCGCGAGCGGGTGCCCAGCACGCGCACGGCCAGCGGCGGCGCGGCCGTCCCGTTGAGAAAATACAGCGCCGCCGCGTCGAAGCCCAGGGCCACGCCGGCGTCGTCGCGGCCGTTGCGGCGGTCGGTGGCCAGGCCGCCCAGCACCGTGAGGTGCAGCTGCGAGAGCGAGTCGGCATTGCCCTCGGGGCGCAGGCGGCGCTGGTAGCCCAGGCGGCCCAGCCACAGGCCGGTGCGGGTGGCGTTGGCGCGGCTTTGGTCGTAGTGCAGCTGCTGGCCCACTTGCCAGTGGTTGGCGGCATCCAGGGTGAAGACGTGGGCCACGTCGGCGCCGTAGTCCTCGCGCACGAAGGGCGGCGTGCCGCGCGAGTCGTAAATCATGTCGGTGCCCACGCGGTAGCGCAACTGCTGGCGCGGGCCCAGCTGCAGGTAGCCGCGGGCGCCGGTGGTTTGCACGAAGGTGCTGACGCCCACCCGCCGGGCCCGCGCCAGCAAGAACAGGGCCGTGTCGGCCCCCGCCGGCCGCAAGCCGCTGAACACCGGCCCAAACGGCGTGGCGCCCACCAGCACCTGGGCCGCGGCGCGCGGGGCCGGCACTAGGAAAAATAATAAAATCAGCACCGCGGCCACGCACCGGTTCCGGGCCCGGTTGCCCGTCCCATTCGCCCCCTCACGCACCAAAAATCGTTGAATTGCCACGCCGCTGCGGTCCCCGAAATGCTGCCTCGCCGAACCGTTGGGGGAAGGTAATACATTCGCCGGGCAGGCCCGGCAAATCCTTTTTCCTTAGGTTAGCAGTGGGAAATAACTTCCCTGTTCCGTTGCAATTCCCGTTATTTGTCAAAACTACCGCTGTCGTTACTTTTTCATGCGTTCGCTACTATGAGTAATTATCTTATCAAAAACCTGCTACTGGCGGCGCCCGCGGCGCTGCTGCTCGCGGCGGCCCCGGCGGCGGCCCAGCACGTGCAATGGGCCGCCCGCCTCGTAGCGGTTTCGTCCTACAAAGCCGAAGGGAAAGACCCCTTCTCCCCCAACCAGGTGCTGGGCGTGCCCAACGCCCTGCCGCTGGGCCAAATCAGCAACGACGCCTGGATTCCGCGCAAGGAAGGGCCGAACGAGTTCATTGAAGTGCGGTTTGCGCGCTCCGTGGCCGCCCAGCAGGTCACCATCGTGGAGAACTTCAACCCCGGCTCCATCACCAAAGTAGAATTGGTAGATACCAAGGGCGAGCACCACGAGGTGTACGCCAACGAAAACCCCGGCCCCCTGCCCGAGGCCTTCCGCACACTGGAAATCCGCTTTCCGGCCGCCGACTACCGCACCTTGGGCGTGAAGGTGTACATGAACACCGCCAAGGTGGAGGGCGTGAACCAGATTGACGCCATCGGCATCGCCGACGTGGCTTCCACCATGGTGAAGCAGGCCTTCGACGCCCCCAAAGGCCCCGACGCCGTGAAGTCGACCCAGTTCGACTCGGCGCTGGTGAACCTGGGGCCCAACGTGAACACGCGCTACGTGGACACCCACCCCGTGATTTCGCCCGACGGCCGCACCCTCTACTTCGCCCGCCAGAGCATGCCCGAAAACGTGGGCGGCGGCCGCGACCCGCAGGACGTGTACTACTCCACGCTGGTGAGCGGCAAAAACAAAACCTGGAGCAAGGCCAAAAACATCGGCGGCCCCATCAACACCCCCGACGACCCCAACGGCCTGGCCTCGGTGTCGGCCAACGGCCAGAGCGCCATCGTCATCAACATCTACAACCGCGACGGCACCATCGACCCGCAGGGCTGCAGCGTGAGCAAGCGCACCCGCATGGGCTGGACGCAGCCCGTGAAGCAGGACATCAAGGACTTCGTGAACCTGGACAAGGAGCACGTCGACTTCTTCCTGGCCACCTCGGGCAAAGCCCTGCTCATGGCCGTGGAGCGCCCGGACGGCGCGGGCGGGCAGGACCTGTTCGTGAGCTTCCCGGTGCCCGAAACGCCCAACACCTGGACCAAGCCCAAGAGCCTGGGCCGCAACGTGAACACCGACAAGTCGGACTTCGCCCCCTTCCTGGCCGCCGATGAAAAGACGCTGTACTTCGCCAGCGAGGGCCGCGGCGGCTACGGCAAGTCGGACATCTTCTACACCAAGCGCCTCGACGACAGCTGGACCAACTGGAGCACCCCGCGCAACCTGGGCCCGGTGGTGAACTCGCCCGACTTCGATGCTTACTACACCATTTCGGCCGCCGGCCAGGACGCTTACCTGGTGTCGAAGCGCAACGGCATCGACAATTCGGCCGACATTTTCCGCATCTCGCTGGCGCCCGCCTTCCAGCCCGAAGTGGTGACGCTGGTGACCGGTCAGGTGCTGGACGTGAACACTAAAAAGCCCATCCGGGCCATCATTCACTACGAAAACCTGCTTACGGGCGAAGAAATCGGGGTGACCGAAACCGACCCGCGCGACGGCTCCTACACCATTGTGCTGCCCAGCGGCGTGCAGTACGGCATGCGCGCCGAAGCCAAAGGCTACATCGCCGAAAACGCCAACCTCGACGTGACGGCCAAGGACAAGTACTCCGAGCAGAAGCAGGACCTGTATTTGGTGCCCTTCGACGTGGGCCAGACGGTGAAGCTGAACAACATCTTCTTCCAGCAGAGCAAGTACTACCTCACCACCAGTTCCTACCCCGAGCTGGCCCGCCTCATCCGCGTGATGAAGGAGTACCCGACGGTGGAAATCAAGATTTCGGGCCACACCGACAACCAGGGCGACCCCGCCCTGAACCTCAAGCTAAGCCAGGACCGCGTGAACGAGGTGAAGAAATACCTCAGCAGCCACGGCATCAACAGCAGCCGCATCACCACCGAAGGCTTCGGCGGCACCAAGCCCATCGCCAGCAACGACCAGGAAGAAACCCGCGCCAGAAACCGCCGCGTGGAGTTCACGATTACGAAGAAGTAAAAGCCTTCGGGCAGGGCGGCCCTGTCATTGCGAGGGCACAGCCCGTGGCAATCTGCCCTGTAAGAACCAGACACTCTGAGATGTGAAAAGCCCCGGCTCTGGATGGAGCTGGGGCTTTTTAATTGAGTTCGTCACAGCTTTAAGGCTGGTCGCTGAGAAAGGACGGATTGCTTCGCTGCGCTCGCAATGACAGGCGGCCTCGTTAGCTCTGCCGCCCCTCTTCCCGGCCCGGCTTGATGCTGCCGCTTCCGCTGCCGCCCGGGTTGGCAATGGAATCGCGCATTTCGGTATCGGCCTGCACGTTGCGCATTTTGTAATAGTCCATCACGCCCAGGTTGCCGCTGCGGAAGGCTTCGGCAATGGCTTTCGGGATTTCGGCTTCAGCTTCTACCACGCGGGCTTTGGCGTCCTGGGTTTTGGCGCGGTTTTCCTGCTCCATGGCCACGGCCATGGCGCGGCGCTCTTCGGCGCGGGCCTCGGCTACGCGCAGGTCGGCGCTGGCCTGGTCGGTTTGCAGCTTGGCGCCGATGTTCTCGCCGATGTCGACGTCGGCAATGTCGATGGAGAGGATTTCGAAGGCGGTGCCGGCATCGAGGCCTTTGGCGAGCACCACTTTGGAAATCTTGTCGGGGTTTTCCAGCACTTCCTTGTGCGATTTCGACGAGCCGATGGTGCTCACGATGCCCTCGCCCACGCGCGCCAGAATGGTTTCTTCGCCGGCGCCGCCCACCAGCTGCGCGATGTTGGCCCGCACCGTGACGCGGGCGATGACGATGAGCTGAATGCCGTCCTGCGACACGGCGGCCACGCTCGGTGTGTTTATCACCTTGGGGTTCACGCTGGTGGTCACGGCCTCAAACACGTTGCGGCCCGCCAAATCAATGGCCGTGGCCTGCTTAAAGCTGAGCGGAATGTTGGCCTTGTCGGCCGAAATCAGGGCCTTGATGACGCTGGGCACGTTGCCACCGGCCAGGAAGTGCGTCTCCAAATCATTGGCCGTGAGCTGCAGGCCCGCCTTCGTGGAAGTAATCAGCGAGTTCACAATCAGCGAGGGCGGCACTTTGCGCACCCGCATAAACGCCAGTTGAAACAAGCTCACCCGCACGCCCGAGAAAATAGCCGTTACCCAGAGGCTAATCGGGAAGAAGTACAGGAACACCAGCAGCACAACGGCCGCTATTGCCAGGGGAAAGACGGGAAAATTCATGGCGTAAAGTAACGCCGAATTTCATACCGTCCCCTCTATTCATCAAGCCGCGGCCACCACAATGCGGTTATGCTCAATGCCGAGTACGCGCACTTCGCTGCCGCTGGCCACAAACTCGCCCCGCGTCACCACCTCGCGCCGGTCGGTGCCGAAGAGCACCGTGCCCGCCGGCCGCAGCGCCGACAGCGTGCGGCCCACTGTGCCGGGGGCCACATCGGGTCGCCGCACGTCCTGCACCGAAGCGTCGTTGACGCTGTTTAGGGCCACGCGGGCCAGGTTTTTGGGTCGCAGGCCCACGTACACTATCAGCCCGGCTACGGCTATCACGCCCGCCAGGGCGTAGTGGCCCACGGGCGTGCCCAGGTCGCGGTAGCCCAGCCACACGCCCACCGCCAGCAGCGCAAAGCCCACGATGCCCACGATGGTGGTACCGGGAATGAAAATGACTTCGGCCGCCACGAAAAGCAGGCCGAACAGCAACAGCAGCGCAATGGTGAGCCAGGGCATAGCAAGCAGGCAAAAGGTGATGCCTAAAGATACGCGGCCCGCCGCCGAAAGGTACCAGCGCCCGCGGCCTACCGCTTGGCTTTGGCCGGGGGCGCCGCTTCCACGAAAGCATTCAGGCGGCCTTCGGAGCTGTCGAGGCCCACGATGTCGAGCAAATCCTGGTAGTAGGCGGCCACGTGCTGCCGGTCTTCGGGCAGGCGGGCCAGCGGCGCCAGCTTGGCCAGGCCCGCGTCGAGGCTGGCGTAGTAGGCTTCTTTGGTAGGCGTCCCCTTGGTAATGGCCACAAACTCGGTGGTCGATTGCACCAGAACCTTATTGAACTGAGGCCGGGATTCGGCCGGAATATCGGCCGCGCGGCGGCCCGTCACCAAAGCGTCCTGGGTTTTTTTGAGCATCTTTTCCAACTGGTTGGCCGCCTTTGCGGGCACCGCGAGGCCGGCAGTAGCCTGAGCAGATGCCGAACCGGCCGTAAGCAGAAAGAGGAAGAGCAGAACCTTGTTCATAGCAATTATGGGTGAACGAAAAGAGGGCTGCGTAATCACGCAGCCCTCTTTTTCGACAAATATAATTACTTATTTAAATATAAAGCCCTGATGTTCGCAGGTTTCTCTACAAACCTTAGTATGCCCGGGCAAAGTAGGCCCGGCGGGCGCTGGGCTGGCCCGTCACCATGCACACGCCTTCCTCGTCGGGCTCGGCCAAGGCCAGGCAGCGCACGGTGGCTTTGGTTTCTTCCTTGATGCGCTCCTCGGTTTCGGAAGTGCCGTCGTAGTGGGCCAGCAGGAAGCCGGGCTCTTCGTCGAGCAGGCGCTTGAACTCGTCGTAGCTGTCCACGCGGGTGGTGTGGGTGTCGCGGAATTTCTTCGCCTTGTTGTAGATGTTGGTTTGAATGTCGGTCAGCAGCTGGTCGACGCTGGCCACGATGTCGGCCAGCGGCAGGCTCATTTTTTCCTTGGTGTCGCGGCGGGCCACTTCCACGGTGCCGGCGTCGAGGTCGCGCGCGCCGATGGCCAGGCGCACGGGCACACCTTTCATCTCCCACTCGGCAAACTTGAAGCCGGGGCGCTCGGTGTCGCGGCTGTCCACCTTCACGGCAATGCCGCGCGCGATGAGGCCTTGCTGGATGGGCCGGATGCGCTCCAGCAGCGCGTCGAGCTCGCCGGTTTTGTAGATGGGTACGATGACCACCTGAATGGGCGCCAGCTTGGGTGGCAACACGAGGCCTTCGTCGTCGGAGTGGGCCATCACGAGGGCGCCCATCAGGCGAGTGCTCACGCCCCAGCTGGTGCCCCACACGTGCTCCAGGCCGCCTTCCTTGTTGGCAAACTGCACGTCGAAGGCCTTGGCAAAGTTCTGGCCCAGGAAGTGGCTGGTGCCGGCCTGCAGGGCCTTGCCGTCCTGCATCAGCGCCTCGATGCAATAGGTGTCTTCGGCGCCGGCAAACCGCTCGTTGGGCGTTTTCACGCCTTTCACCACGGGAAGGGCCATGTGCTCCTCGGCAAACTCGGCGTACACGTCGAGCATCTGGCGGGTTTCGGCCACAGCTTCTTCGGCGGTGGCGTGGGCGGTGTGGCCTTCCTGCCACAGAAACTCGGCGGTGCGCAGAAACAGGCGCGTGCGCATTTCCCAGCGCACCACGTTGGCCCACTGGTTGATGAGCAGCGGCAGGTCGCGGTAGCTCTGAATCCAGTTTTTGTAGGTACTCCAGATGATGGCCTCCGAGGTGGGGCGCACCACCAGCTCTTCTTCCAGCTTGGCGTTGGGGTCCACGCGCAGCTTACCGGGGCGGTCGGGGTCGGTTTGGAGGCGGTAGTGCGTCACCACGGCGCACTCTTTGGCGAAGCCTTCGGCGTTTTTCTCCTCGGCCTCAAACAGGCTTTTGGGCACGAAGAGCGGGAAATAGGCGTTTTCGTGGCCAGTGCGCTTGAACATGTCGTCGAGCTGGCGCTGCATTTTCTCCCAAATGGCGTAGCCGTAGGGCTTGATGACCATGCAACCGCGCACGGCCGAATTCTCGGCCAGGCCAGCGCGCTTCACTAACTCATTGTACCAAAGCGAGTAATCTTCTTGGCGGGTAGGCAACTTTTTGCTCATGGAAGGCATCTTAGGGGTAATTGAAAAAGTTCCCAACTCTGGTACAAGATTTGAATTGACCAAGCGGCACCGTTTCGATGCCAAATTACGTTACTAATGCGTGGACCTCGAAGGGCATGCGCTCAGGCCCTAAGCCGGCAAGTCCTAGTCGGTATAACATTGCCTTATATCTCTGCCGGTTAACGGTTCATCGAGTATCGCCACCTTTTGCACCCAGTCCGTCGTTTGCGTTGTTACTTTACCGTACGCTGTCCCACTCTCTCAAGCCCGTCGTCATGAAAAACCTACTCACCGCTTTGTTGCCCGCCATGGCCCTGCTCGCGCTGGGTGGTTGCGCGAGCACCTCGGCCATTGCCACGTCGGAAGACGACGGGGTGTATTATTCCTCCAAGGACCGCACCACCGCGGTGGTGAGTGCCTCCCCCGCCCCGGCCAGCACCGACGAGGCCGCCAACCCCGACTACAATGGCAGTTCCCAGCCGAAAGCGGCGGCGCGCCAGGGCAGCGGCTCCACCCAGTATTACGACAACACCTACACCTACATGCAGGGCGTACCCAGCTACGGCCCCGGCCTGGCTTACTACACGCCCTACAGCCCCTACACCAGCCTGAGCTACGGCTGGGGCGGCGGGGCCTGCGGCTACTCGCCCTACGCCTACGGGTTTGCCGACCCGTTTTACAGCCCGGTATATAGCCCCTTCTACAGTCCGTACTACGGCTACGGCTCGGGCCTGAGCATCTCGTTCGGGTTTGGGCGCCCGTGGGGGTATGGCAGCTACTACGGCCGGCCCTACGGCTATGGCTACGCTTACGGCGGCTATGGCGGATTCTACGACCCCTACTACTATGGCGGTCCGTTCTACGGCGGCTATTATGGCCGCGGCGGCTACTACGGCAGCAGCTATTATGGCGGCAACTACGGCTACAGCAATGGCTACTATGGCAACGACGGCGGCAACGGCCGCGGCCGCACCTCGGGCCACCGCAACGACCGTAGCTCCGACGGCCGCGTTTCCTCGGGCGGCCGGGTAGCGGGCAGCGGCGGGGGCACCAGCGCCCCATCCGGCGGAGGCCGGGTGCGCGACGAGCTTCGCCCGCAGCAGTTGCCGGCCTCGCCGTCGGCGCCGGGCGTGCTCGATGCCGGCCGCACCCGCACCGAAGTGGTGACGTCGGCCCCCGGCTCAGAGGTCGCCCCGGCTGCTGAGGGCCGCTTCAACCGCCCGCGCAGCCTTGACAACCGCGAGCAGGCCCAATCCCGCGGCCTCGACCAGCTGCCCACCGGCCGCCAGCCCTTGGACTCTAATCCGGGCCAGGGCCAGATAACCCGCGAAAATACCCGTGGCCGCTGGCGCAACACCGAGGCCGCTACGCAAATGGACGCGGGGCAGCCCGCCGCTTCGCAGCCGCAGGAAAGCCAGCGCCGCCGCGGCGGGTTCTTCCAGAGCATGCCGGCGCCCCAGCCCAATACGGGCGGCGACCAGGCGGTGACGGAGCAGCCGCAGCGCCGCCAGCAGCGCACGTTTGAGCAGCCCCAGCAGCGCAGCTACGAACAGCCCCAGCGCACGTTTGAGCAGCCTCAACAGCGCAGCTATGAGGCTCCCCAACGGTCGTATGAAGCACCGCAGCGCTCGTACAGCCAGCCGTCGTACTCGGCCCCGTCGAACGGCGGAGGTGGCGGTGGCGGGGGCGGTGGCCACAGCCGTGGCCGCGCCGACTAGATTTTCCGCCTAAGGTTTCTGCAAAATATTTTCCAAGCGAGCCGGCCACACGGCCGGCTCCTTTTCTTCCCACCCCATGAAAAAACGGATATTATGGCTTAGCCTGGCCCTCGTAGCAGGGCAGGCCGGCCACGCCTTTGCCCAAGGCGCCAGCGATGCCCTGCGCTATTCCCGCCTGCAATTTGGCGGCCCGGCCCGCACCCAAGGCATTGGGGGGGCCAACGTGGCGCTGGGCGCCGACTTTGGCAACCTCACCAGTAACCCCGCCGGGCTGGGGCTGTTCCAGAAGTCGGAGCTGCACATCACGCCCGGCCTCGGCCTGGGCACGGGCAGCGCCCGCATCGAAGGCAACTCGGCGGCGGCAGTGAGCGAGGACAAGAACAGCTTTCACATCGCCAGCGCGGGGCTGGTGCTGGCCTCCCGCCGCCCCGACGAAGACCAGAGCACCAACTGGCGCGGTGGGGCCTTTGCGCTGGGCTTTAGCCGCCTGGCCGATTTCAATATCGCCTCGCGCTACGAGGGCACCCTAAACGCCCGCACCATTGGCGGCGTCAATTACTCAGCCGACGACCTCTCCTACCTGGCGTCGTTGCGCGGCACGGCAGGGTTGGACTATTACCGCAACATTCGGGCGCAGGGTAAGTCTGGCGATTACAATACGGTTGACTACGGCCTGGACGGGCTGGCTTACGGAGCTTACCTGAGCAATGTTGACCGGATACGGATTCCGGGCGGCACCATCAACGATTCTACTACCAATATTACCACGCGCACCCGCCGCGGGCCCATCGGGCAGTCAGAATTCATTACCCGCAAGGGCTCGGTGTCGCAGTTCGACCTGGGCTACGGCGCCAGCTACCGCGACCGGCTTTACCTGGGCTTGGGCATCGGAATCGTGAGTTCGAACTACACCGTCACCCGGGACTTCAGCGAAACGGAAACCGACCCCACCACCCACCTGAGCAACTACACGCTGCACGACGTGCAAAAAACCACCGGCACCGGCATCAATGCCCGCATTGGGGCCATTTACCGGGCCACGGATGCTTTCCGCATTGGCGCTTCCATTCAGACGCCAACGTACATACGCCTGAATGACACCTACAACGCCAGCATCACCACCACGTTCAGCGCCCAGGGCAACGATGCTGTGCCGGCTTCCTTGCCAATTGGCACCTCGTCGGTAGATGCCCTGCCCAACGACTACGCCTACGCCCTGACTACTCCCTTCCGGGCCAATGCCGGGGCCGTGTTCACCCTGGGCAAGCACGGTTTTGTGAGCGGCGACGTGGAATACGTGGGCTACGGCCAGGCCCGCCTGCACAGCAACCCGGACGATGCCAACGGCGACAATTACCCGTTTACGTCGCAGAACCGCGACATCCAGTCGCTCTACAAAAACACGGTGAACATGCGCGTGGGCGCCGAGGGCCGGTTTGATGTGTTCCGCGTGCGGCTGGGCTATGCCTACTACGGCGACCCGTATCAGGCTGATACTAACGCCGAACGCGCCCAGAACTTCTACACGGCCGGCCTGGGCCTGCGCCAGAACAACTTCTTCCTCGACGTGGCCAGCGTGTACACCACCTTCAACCAAACCTATACGCCCTACGACCTGGGCGGCCTGGAGCCTCTCATTAAGGTCGACAACTCCCGCTTCACCACCAGCATCACGGCGGGCGTCACTTTCTAAAACAGCAAGCTGAATTTCACAAAAAAGCCGCTCCTGTTACCAGGAGCGGCTTTTTTGTATGCATTGGCGGCCTCACGGGGCCTTCTCTACTTTCACGGTGCAGGCCAGCGTGGGCGAGGTGCCCAGCAACAGGTCGCGCACCAGCAGCAAGCCGGTATAGGTATCGTTGGCGTCTTTGACCTGAAAGGCGATGACCTGGTTTTTGGCCAGCGGGCCGGTGTTGGTTTTCAGGGCGAAGTCGGTTCCGCGGGCGAAAGCAGTGTCGAGGGCCGCGGTGGTGGCGGTGTTGGCGAAGTCGGTTTCGTTGAGGCGGGTGCTTCTCAGCACGGTGCTGCGGCGGTCGGGCCAGCGGGCGGCGTTCAGGTTGAGTTCGCGGGTGTCGTCGGGCGAGCTCAGGCTGACGCTGGTGCCGTTGGCGCTCAGGGCCACCAGGTCCACCAGGGTTTGGTTGGCTTGCACGGAGGCCTCGCGGTTCAGCACCGCAAACTTGGGCAGCAGCAGCCCCGTGCGCAGGTTGAGGAAGACGCGGTTGCGGGCGCGAAGGTCGTCGGCCCCCGTGCGGGTGCCGGGCACGGGGCGCAGCACGGCGGTGTAGCGGTGGTACACAAGGGACGAATCGGGCTGGCGCACCGTGAGGCGGTAGGCCCGGCTGGCCGACTCTTGCTTGTTGTCGGTAACGGTGTATTGCCAGAGCTCGGTGCCGGAGGTGGTACGCGTCGAAAACGAGTTATTGAACAGGTACTCGCCCCCGCGGGGCGAGTTGCCGACATATATCGGCCTTATCAGCGAATCGAGGTACACGATTTCCTGCGCGTCGGGCGCATTGTCGGGGTTGAAGCTGGAAAGGGGCGTGGGGTAGGCAATGGGCTTGAGGCCGGGCGAATAGGTGACCACAATGCGCAGGCGCCGGAGCGAGTCGTCGTTGCCTACGGCGTAGAGGCGGGACGTCAGCGTGTCGCCGGGGTTCACCGTGCGGCTGCCCGAGGTGAGCCCGGTGGCCCCGATTAAATCGAGCTGCACGGGGGTGCTGGTTTTGGAGCAGGCGCCCAGCAGCACGGGCAGGCAAAGCAGAAGCAGGCGAAATCGCATGGCGCAAAGGTAACGGGAGCGTGTGGGTGCTGCGGGCAGCTAGTACCTTTAACGTTCGATTCCCTCCCTTATTTCGCTCACGATTTTTCCCGATATGCGTTTACGCTTTTTTGTTCTGGCCGCGCTGTTGGCCGCCAACGGGCCGGCCCTGCTGCCGGGCCTGACCCCCACCGCCGTGCGGGCGCAGCAAAAGCTGCCCCTCACCCTGGAAGACATCTGGGCCAAGCCCACGTTTCGCGCGGCCAGCGTGCCGGGCTTCAACTGGATGAACGACGGCCGCTACTACTCGGCCCTGGACGGCGGCAGCCTGGTGCAGCACGAAGTGACCACCGGCAAAGCCGTGCAAACCCTGGTGGCCGCCACCGAGCTGCAGCTGCCCGGCGCCGCCAAGCCGCTGGCCGTGGACGGCTACACCTTCAACGCCAACGAGCAGAAAATCCTGTTCACCACCGCCACCGAGCCCATTTACCGCCACAGCAGCCGGTCGGTGTACTACGTGTTCGACCGCGGCACCAAGAAACTCACGCCCCTGAGCACCGGCAAGCAGGGCTACGCCACCTTCTCGCCCAACGGCCTGCGCGTGGCCTTCACCCGCGACAACAACGTGTTTGTGACCGACCTGGCCACGATGAAGGAAACCGCCGTGACTACCAACGGCGTGAAAAACAACCTCATCAACGGCTCCACCGATTGGGTGTACGAGGAGGAGTTTGGCTTTGCGCAGGGCTTTTTCTGGTCGCCGGACAGCAAGCAGATTGCCTTCTACACCTTCGACGAAAGCCAGGTGCCGGAGTACGACATGCAGAAGTGGGGCAACCTATACCCCGAGGAATACCGCTTTAAATACCCGAAAGCCGGCGAGAAAAACTCGGTGGTGAGCGTGAGCAGCTACGACGTGGCCAGCGGCAAAACGACCAAGATGGACGTGGGCCCCGAGCCCGACCAGTACATCCCGCGCGTGATGTGGACGCAGGTGCCCAACACCCTCAGCATTCAGCGGCTGAACCGCCTGCAGAACAAGCTCGAAATCCTGCACGGCGACGTGAGCACCGGCAAAACCCGCGTGGCCCTGACCGATACGAACCCGGCCTACGTGGAAATCAACGACGACCTGCGCTACCTGGCCGGCGGCAAGCAGTTCGTGTTCACCAGCGAGAAGGACGGCTACCAGCACCTCTACCTGCACGACATGAGCGGCAAGCAGGTGCGCCAAATCACGAAAGGCGACTGGGAAATCTCGGCCATCAACGGCTTCGACGCCAAAACCGGCAACATCTATTTCACCAGCACCGAGGGCTCGGCCCTGCAGCGCCACCTCTACCGCATCAACCTGAGCGGCAAGGGCAAGCAGCGCATCAGCGAGGCCGGCAACGGCACCGACGTGGTGAACATGAGCCCCGACACCAAGTACTTCCTCAACACGCATTCCTCGGCGGGCGTGCCGTCGGTGGTGAGCCTGCGCGAAGGCAGCACCGGCAAGCTGGTGAAAACCCTGGAAGACAACGCCAAGCTCAAGCAAACCCTGGCGCAGTACGACCTCGGCAAGTTTGAGTTCTTTACCTTCAAAACCTCCGAAGGCATTGAGCTGAACGGCTGGATGATTAAGCCCAGCAACTTCGACCCCGCCAAGAAATACCCCGTGCTGATGCACGTGTACGGCGGCCCCAGCTTCGGCGCCAGCAGCACCCAGACCGTGCTCGACAACGTGGGCGGCGGCACCGCTCTCACCAACTACCTCTGGCACCACCTGCTGGCCGAGCAGGGCTACATCGTGGTTTCGGTGGAAGGCCGGGGCTCCTCTGGGCGCGGCGCGGCTTTCCGCAAAGCCACCTACGCCAACCTGGGCAAGCTCGAAACCATCGACCAGGGCGAGGGCGCCAAGTACCTCGGCGGCCTGCCCTACGTCGACAAGGCGCGCATCGGCATCTGGGGCTGGAGCTACGGCGGCTACATGACCGCGCTGGCCATGACCAAAAACGCTGACCTCTTCAAGATGGGCATCTCCGTGGCCCCGGTCACGAACTGGCGCTACTACGACTCGGTGTACACCGAGCGCTACCTCAAAAAGCCCCAGGACAACCCCAGCGGCTACGACGACAACTCCCCCGTGCAGTTTGCCCAGAACCTGAAAGGCAAGCTCCTGCTCGTGCACGGTACCGGCGACGACAACGTGCACTTTCAGAATTCCATCGCCTTTGTCGATGCCCTCATCAAAGCCAACAAGGACTACCAGACGCTGTATTACCCCAACCGCAACCACGGCATCAGCGGCGGCAACACCCGCCTGCACCTCTATCGCCAGATGACCAATTTCGTGCTGCAGAATTTGTAAGGCGGCGCTGGCAACAAGTCGTGGATTACCGCCGGCAAGCCACGGAGCATCGTCGGCAAGTCGTGGAAGGCTTCCCGCAAATGCTGAGGCATCGTCGGCAAGCGCTGGAACGTCGCCCGCAAATGCTAGAACACCGCCGGCAAGTGCTGCAAAGGCAGTCGTAGACGCTGCTGCGCCGTTGTGCAGGGGCGTTCCGCCCGCGCTGAGCCGCCCCGAACGTTGAGGCAACAAAAAAGGGCACCCGGCCGGGCGCCCTTTTTCGTGACATTAAAAACCGGAATTAATAGGGCTTGGCGTCGTGCGCAATGGCTTCGGCTTCAGCCACCGCATCGGAGCCTTTGGCTTCGTTGTACTGGTTGCCGCCCTGGGCCGTCTGGCCGTTGCGAGCAGCTTCCAGGCCCTCAGCCAGTCGGCGGCCCCAGTCGGCGTCGCAGTTGGTGCAGAGCTCCACCATCTTGTCGCTCACCGTGCGGTTGGCGGTGGCCAGGGCGCCCACCATGTTGCTGATGAGGTCGTCGCGTTCCCAGTCTTCGTGCAGGCGGTAGCGCTCCCCGGCTTGCTTGAAGTTGTTCTGGCGGTCGATGGTTTGGCGAATCAGGCGGCCGGTGTACTCGGGCATGTGGTCGGGCGCCGTGCGGGGCGCCTCCTTCAGGCCGTTCAGCGAGCTGGGCTCGTAGTTGATGTGGTTGTTCTGGCCGGGGGCCGAGTCCACGTGGTAGGCCATCTGGCCGTCGCGCTGGTTGGTGGCCACGTGCTTTTTGGGCGCGTTGATGGGCAGTTGCAAGTAGTTGGTGCCCACGCGGTAGCGCTGCGTATCGGAATACGAGAACGTGCGGCCCTGCAGCATCTTGTCGTCCGAGAAATCGAGGCCGTCCACCAGCACGCCGGTGCCAAACGCCGACTGCTCCACTTCGGCGAAGTAGTTTTCGGGGTTCTTGTTCAGCGTCATCATGCCCACGGGCAGGAAGGGGAACTGGTCTTCGGGCCAGATTTTGGTGTCGTCGAGCGGGTCGAAGTCCAGCTCGGGGTGCTCGCCGTCGCTCATAATCTGCACGCACAGCTCCCATTTGGGGAAATTGCCCTTCTCGATGTTTTCGAACAGGTCCTGCGTGGCATGGTTGAAGTTCTTGGCCTGAATGGCTTCGGCTTCGCTGGCGGTCAGGTTTTTAATGCCTTGCTGCGGCTCCCAGTGGTACTTCACCAGCACGGCTTCGCCCTGCGCGTTCACCCATTTGTAGGTGTTCACGCCCGAGCCCTGCATCTGGCGGTAGTTGGCCGGAATGCCCCAGGGCGAAAACAGGAAGCTCACCATGTGCATGGCTTCCGGCGTGTTCGCGATGAAGTCGAAGATGCGCTCGCCGGTCTGGCGGTTGTGCACCGGGTCGGGCTTTTGCGAGTGAATGAGGTCCGGAAACTTCATGGCGTCGCGGATGAAGAACACCTTCAGGTTATTGCCCACCAAGTCCCAGTTGCCGTCTTCAGTATAGAATTTCACCGCGAAGCCGCGCGGGTCGCGCAGGGTTTCGGGCGAGTGGCCGCCGTGGCCCACCGTGCTGAAGCGCACAAACACCGGCGTCTGCTTGCCCTTTGTGTTGAACAGCTTGGCGCGGGTGTACTTCTCAATGGGCTCGTCGCCCACTTTGCCGTAGGCTTCGAACACGCCGTGGGCGCCGGCGCCGCGGGCGTGCACCACGCGCTCGGGCACGCGCTCCCGGTCGAAGTGGCTGATTTTTTCAATGAACTGGTAGTTCTCCAGCGTGGCCGGGCCGCGGTTGCCCACGGTGCGGGTGTTCTGGTTGTTGGTGAGGGGGTGGCCCTGGCGGGTGGTGAGGGTCTGGGCGTTTTCGCCGGCGGCCATGCGGCCGTCCTGCGAGGTGCCGGCCCCGTTCACCGCCGTGCCCGTGCCGTCGCCTGTTGTGGGGTTTTGTTCGTCACTCATGGAAGAGATAAGTTGGGATGGTGGAAAGAATAAGTGCTTTTGCTGCGCAAATAACGCCAAACCGGGGGCAGGCGTTCGATAGATTTTGCTTATACACGCATTAGCTCAAGCCTTCCGCAAGGCCCGCCCAGGCAGCGTAAAGCAGCACCTATTGCCAGGCTGAGCCACTGGCTATCTGACACTTTGCACTCGGCCACCGTGTCCGGTACCGGGTGCCAAAACGCCAGACTGCCCGCCGGACTTTAGGCGGCCCGGACGGCGTTTTTTAAACAGTCCGGCCGCTGCGCCGTTGGCTTGGTGAGCTTGCCCTAACCAGCGCTTAGCCCTTTTACCACCCGTGCTTTCCCGAACATATCGGCCTGCACCCTTACTTCGCTAAACCCGTGCTGCGTGAGCAGGTCGGCGGTTTCGGAGCCCAATGCTTCGTTGATTTCGAAGTAAATGGCACCGCCCGGCCGTAGCAGCACCCGGCCGATTTCAGCCAAGCGGCGGTAAAACAGCAGCGGGTCTTCATCGGGCACAAACAGCGCCGTGGCCGGCTCCCAAGCCAGCACGTTTTCGCGCATGTCGGTTCGCTCGCTTTCGCGCACGTAGGGCGGGTTGCTCACCAGCACATCAAGGGTGGCCGCGGACAGGCCCACCGGCAGTGCCTGCAGAATGTCGACCTGCTGAAAAACCACACCCGGCGCGTAGCGGGCGGCGTTGCGGCGGGCCACGGCCAGGGCTTCGGCGGAAATGTCGACGGCCAGCACCTCGGCCGCGGGCAGCACGCGGGCCAGCGCCAGGGCCAGGCAGCCGGAGCCGGTGCCCACATCCAGCACCAGCCGGCCGGGCACGGTGCCCTGCTCGCGTTCGATTACGCGCACCAGCTCTTCGGTTTCGGGGCGCGGAATGAGCGTGGCCGGCGTCACGTCCAGCTCCATGCCCGCAAAGTAGGCCGTGCCCAGCACGTACTGCACCGGCTCGTGGGCCAGTAGGCGGGCCTGCAAGGCGGGCAGCTGTGCCAGCACACTGGGCTGTACCGGCCGGGAAGCGGCCATCATGAAGTGCAGTCCATCGAGGTGAAGCAGGTGCTTGAGCACCATGCGGGCAATGGCGTCGGCTTCCGGCTCGGGGTAAACGGCGGTGAGCGCAGCGGTCAGGGAAGCGGTGGCGTCGCGTAAATTCATCGCGGCAAAGGTAGGCCGCGGGCCTAGCCACGCCCCCGTTCCTACCTTCGCCCCCATGAAAACCGACGACGTTTCCTGCATGAGCCGCGCGCTTCAACTGGCCCACCTCGGCACCGGGTACGCCCGACCTAACCCCCTGGTGGGCTGCGTGGTGACGCACCAGGGCCGCATCATCGGCGAGGGCTGGCACAAGCAATACGGTGGCCCGCATGCTGAAGTAAACGCCTTGGCCGCCGTGGCCGACCCGGAATTGCTGAAGCAAGCCCGCGTGTACGTGACGCTGGAACCCTGCGCCCACCACGGCAAAACCCCGCCCTGCGCCGACCTGCTCATTGCCAAAGGCGTGCCCGAAGTGGTGGTGTGCAACGAAGACCCCTTCCCGCTGGTGGACGGGCGTGGCCTGGAGAAGCTGCGCGCCGCCGGCATTAAGGTAGAAACTGGCCTGCTGGCCGAAGAAGGCCGCTGGCTCAACCGCCGCTTCTTCACTTTCCACGAGAAGAAACGGCCCTACCTGGTGCTGAAATGGGCCGAAACCGCCGACGGCTTTCTGGCCGGGCGCTATTTCCAGACGGTGCAAATCAGCGGCCCGCAGGCCGGCCTGCTCACCCACCAGTGGCGCGCCGAGGAAGCGGCCATCCTGGTGGGCACGCGCACGGCGCTGCACGACAACCCGCGCCTGAACGTGCGCGACTGGCCCGGCCCCCAGCCCACGCGCGTCGTCATCGACAAAAACCTCAGCCTGCCGCCTGCTCACAACTTGCTCGACGGCTCGCAACCGACCCTCATTTACACTTACCGCCAGCCCTACCACACCGCCAACCTCGACCTGGTGACGTTATCGGAAGCCGACGACCTGATTCCGCAGCTGCTGGCCGACCTCTACCGGCGGCAGGTGCAGTCGGTGCTGGTGGAAGGCGGCCCCACGGTGCTGAATGCGCTGCTCCAGGCCGGTTTGTGGGACGAAATCCGCGTGTTTCGCTCGCCCACCAAGCTGGGGCAGGGCATTGCCGCGCCGCGCATCGGGTTCAGTGGCCTGCGCGAGCGCACAAACGTTGGGCCCGATGAGTTGTTCTGGTACGTGAACGAGTAGCGCGGACTTTCAGTCCGTGAGTTCGCCATTCATTTTTATCCCCTGTCTTGTCAATTCGCGGACTAAAAGTCCGCGCTACCCCATGGCCGAAACCCTTGCCCTCGACACCACGCTCACCAAAGCCGAGCAATACCGGCAACTGCTGCCCCAAATCGAAGCCCTCACCACCGGCGAGCCCGACCTCACCGCCAACCTGGCCAACACGGCCGCGGCCTTGCACCAGGCATTCGGGTTTTTCTGGGTGGGGTTTTACCTCGTGAAAGGCGATGAGCTGGTGCTGGGTCCGTTTCAGGGGCCCATTGCCTGCACCCGCATCCGGCACGGCAAGGGCGTGTGCGGCGCCAGCTGGGCCCGGGCCGCCACCATCCTCGTGCCCGATGTGGAAGCCTTCCCCGGCCACATTGCCTGCAGCTCGGAGTCAAAATCCGAAATCGTGGTGCCCATTTTCAAAGACGGGCAGGTTGTGGCTGTTTTGGATGTCGACAGCGACCAACTCAACGATTTCGACCCCGACGACCAAACCGCCCTGGAGCAGCTGATGCAGCTGGCGGCGCAGTGGTTTGTCTGAACCGCAGATTGGTCGGATTACGCGGATTTTGTGGGTAATAATTTGGGTAATAATTACAGCGGTGCAGCATGGAAAGGTCATTTGCGAACTGAAAACAGTAATGCTGCGCTATTAAGAACGAATAATCGGCTGACGAAATAATCGGCCACAAAATCCGAGTAATCCGACCAATCCGATAAATCCGCGGTTCAGACAAATGAAAAAGCATTTTCACCTCCTTGGCGACTGGCGCCGCAATGTGCTGCTGTTGGCCGCGGCCAGCAGCCTGGGCCTCACCCTGCCTGCCTGCTCCAACGACGACACCCGCACCGACGACAACGGCGCCGAAGGCAGCTGGAGCGGCGAAACTTACAGCCAGGGCGTCGTGACGGAAATGACCGAAGTGCAGCCCGGCCAGTGGAAAATCACGGCCGAGCGCCCCGCCGGCAAAGAGGAAGTGGCCGCCGTGCTGCACCATTTCGACGGCAAAACCGACACCCTGCAAGGCCAGGCCCTGCAACGACAGATGCAGGATTACAGCCGCCAATACCCCGAAAACCGCGCCAACGGCACCGGCATGATGGACGTGCTCATGTGGAGCGGCATCGGCTTCATGGCCGGCCGCTACCTGACGCCCAACGCCGGCTACTACGCCAGCCCCGGCCTGATGCAAGGCACCCAGGGCTGGCGCGCCAACGTGGCCCGCGAGCGCCAGTCCGGCCGCGGCTTCTTCGGCCGGGGCTTCGGCGGCGGGCGCACCTCCCCCACGGCGGGCGTGCAGGAAAGCCGTTCCACGGTGCGCAGCGCGCCGCGGCCCGGCTTCCGCAGCAGCGCGCCGGCGGGCCGCAGCAGCGGCTTCGGCCGCCGCGGCGGCTTCCGGGGCTTTGGCGGGTAGCTGGGCTGATGTTACTGTACAAAGTAGAACGTCATGCAGCGCGAGCGAAGCATCTTGCCCGCCACCACTAAATCTGATTACGACTGCGGTAAAGATGCTTCGCTGCGCGCTGCATGACGAGCGGTTTTACTCATCACCCAAAGCTATGATTAACCTCCTTCCGCTCGCCGGCGACGTGGCCCCGGCCGTGCAAGCCCTGGGCTGGGACTGGGCCATCGAAGACGCCTGCCAGCACTACGTGGCCCGCGAAGCCGTGCAGCTCACCGAAACCGAGGCCGAAACCCTGCTCCAAGCCGCCGACACGCTCTACGACATGCTGGTGGCGGCCATTCCGGACCCAATTCTGGACGAGTTCCTGCAGAAACTGGCCATCCCGGCCAACCTGTGGGAAGCCGTGCGCCACTCCTGGAACGACGAGCGGCACTGGCACCTCTACGGCCGCTTCGACATCGCCCTCACCGCCGACGGCCCCAAGCTGCTGGAATTCAACGCCGACACCGCCACCGGCCTGCCCGAAACCGCCGTGGTGCAATGGGCCAGCCTGGTGGCCGCCGGCCAATCGGAGGACGACCGCCAAGCCAACGGCCTGTTCGAGTGCCTGGAGGACCAGTTCCGCCACTGGCGCGCCCTGAACAACGACCGGCAGGCCACCCTCCTGCTCGTGCACCTGCCCGGCAGCGCCGAAGACGAAGCCAACTGCGCCGTGCTGGCCGAAGCCGCCCGCACGGCAGGATTTGCCGACGTCTTCGTTTGCTCCGTGGATGCCATGACGGTTTCGGTGCAGGGCCAAGACCGGGGCGTGTGGGCCGAATCGGTGCCGGGCCAATGGCAGAAGTTTGACTTCCTGTTCAAGCTCGTGCCTTGGGAAATCCTGGCCGAGGAAGAGCCCGCCCTCACCGCCGACCTCACGCAGCTACAGCTCACGCGCGACGTGGTGACGGCCAACCCCGCCTACAGCCTTCTCTTCCAAAGCAAAGCCCTGCTGGCGCATTTGTGGGAAGTTTTTCCGCACCACCCGCTGCTGCTCGAAGCCAGCCTAAATCCCTTGTCCGGCCACCACATCCGCAAGCCAGTGCTGGGCCGCGAAGGCCAGAACGTGGCTGAAATGCAGGCCGATGGCCGCCCCGGCGCCGAAGCACCCGGCGAATTCGGCGAGCAGCCGCAGCTCTACCAGCGCTGGGCCGAGTTGCCAACCGATGCGCAAGGCCGCCGCTACCAGGCCGGCGTGTTCTGGGCCGGTGAGGCTTGTGCGCTGGGCTTTCGCCGCGAAACCGGGCTCATTACCAACTTATCGGAGTTTGTGCCGCACGTGCTTGTCTGAACCGCAGATTTTCGCAGATTAAACGGATAAGAACGGATTCTGACGGGTCCGTTCTTTTTTGTTTTCTGTGCTTTGCGTTGATAGATTTCCTTTTGAGTTAAACAAGTGTTCGGGTATGGAAAAGGCACAAGTAGATTTGAACTCGTACAAGGAATTGACGGGTAAAATTATTGGTTGCGCGATGCAGGTTCATCGAGTACTTGGCACCGGTTTTCAAGAGGTGATTTACCAACGGGCGCTGGCTATTGAGTTGGAACAGTGTGGCGTGGAAGCGCAGCGAGAACTGGAAATGCCCATCTATTACCGCCAAAAGGAGATTGGTTCGCGTCGGGTCGATTTTCTGGTAGGTAATACTGTGCTGGTAGAGCTGAAAGCCCTAAGTGGACTGAACGAAACACATCACGCACAAATCATCAACTACCTGGAGGCGTACCGCCTTCCCATTGGACTCCTCATCAATTTCGGTGGCCCTTCGTTAGAATTTAAGCGCTTCGTCAAAACCAAGCCCATTTACTGAGTTGTAAATGCAAAAGCACAGAAAACGAAAAAGAACGGACCCGTTAGAATCCGTTCTTATCCGTTTAATCTGCGAGAATCTGCGGTTCAGACCTTCAGCTGGCAAATAACCGTTTCGCCGCCTTTCACTTTCTGGCCTAGCTCCACTTTCACTTCGGCATCAAGCGGCACGAAAACATCGACCCGCGAACCGAACTTGATGAAACCGAACTCCTCGCCCTGGCTCACTTCGTCGCCCTCGTTCACGTACCACACGATGCGGCGGGCCATGGCGCCGGCAATTTGCCGGAAGAGCACCAGCGGGCCGGCATCCGACTCGACCACCACGGTGGTGCGCTCGTTTTGGGTGCTGCTTTTGGGATGCCAGGCCACCAGGTAGTTGCCGGGATGGTACTTGAAGTACTTCACCAGGCCCGAAATGGGGTTGCGCGTGACGTGCACGTTGATGGGCGACATGAAAATGCTGATTTGCTTGCGCTCGTCCTCGAAGTACTCGGGCTCGAACACATTTTCAATCACCACCACTTTGCCGTCGGCGGGGGCCAGCAGCAGGTCTTCGTGGGTGAACATGTGCCGGAACGGACTGCGGAAAAATTGCAGAATCAGCAAAAAGATAATCACCGTGGCGCCCGCAAACAGCCGGTTGACCAGTACGTTGCCCTTGTTGAAATAAAACATCAACAGGTTTAGCGCCAGCAAAATCAGCAGCGTGACGAACAGGATGCGTCTTCCTTCTTTGTGTATTTTCATCTGAGTTGCGAGACTGGCCGCCGGGGCGAAGTTAAAGCCCACTGTTGAAACAACGGCCCGCCTTGCCGCAACGGGCAAAGTGGGCCGGAGGTTCTTAATGGCGCGCAAAACGCAGGCCTTGCGCGGCCTTCAATTCCACCAACGCCAGCAATGACGTTAGTGGATTGGTTCATGTAGGCTTAGAAGCCGCCGCGGAACTTATAGGTCTGGGCCACTTTGTCGATGGCCACCACGTAGGCCGCGATGCGCATCGGAATCTTGTATTTCTGGCTCGTGGAGTACACTTTCTCGAAAGCGTCGGACATGATGCGGTCGGCGCGCTCGGTCACCATGTCGAGGCTCCACTTGAATCCCTGCTTGTTCTGCACCCACTCGAAGTATGACACCGTGACGCCGCCCGAGTTGGCCAGAATGTCCGGCACCACCATGATGCCCTTCTCGTTGATAATCGGGTCGGCCGAGGCTGAGGTGGGGCCGTTGGCGCCCTCCACGATGAGCTTGGCTTTGATGTTGTGGGCGTTGTGCTCGGTGATGACGTCTTCCACGGCGGCGGGCACCAGCACGTCCACGTCGGAAGTCAGCAGGTCGTTGGGGTCCATCGGCGTGGCGCCGGTGAAGCCTTCGAGGCGGCCGTTGTGGGCGTTTTTATAGGCCACGGCTTCGTCGATGTTGATGCCGTTGTCGTTCCAGTAGGCGCCTGAGATGTCGGAAACCGCCTTAATCTTCACGCCCTGGGCGTGCAGCAAAATTGCGGCCCACGAGCCCACGTTGCCGAAGCCCTGCACCGCGGCCGATACTTCGGTGGGCTTGAGGTTTAGCTTTTTGAGGGCGGCCAGGGCCGACACCATCACGCCGCGGCCGGTGGCCTCGGTGCGGCCCAGCGAGCCGCCCATTACCAGCGGTTTGCCGGTCACCACGGCGGGCGAGGTCATGCCGTTGGTTTTCGAGAATTCGTCCATCAACCAAGCCATTTCGCGGGGGCCGGTGCCCATGTCGGGGGCCGGAATGTCGCGGTCGGGGCCGAAAATGTCTTTCAGGGCCAGCGTGTAGCCGCGGGTCATGCGCTCGATTTCGCCGGGGCTCATCGTGGTCGGGTCGCAGATGATGCCGCCTTTGGCGCCGCCGTAGGGGATGTCGACCACGGCGCACTTCCAGGTCATCCAGGCCGCGAGGGCCTTCACCTCGTCGAGGTGCACGTTTTTGTCGTAGCGGATGCCGCCTTTGCTGGGGCCGAGGATGGTGTTGTGAATCACGCGGTAGCCCTCGAACACGTGAATCTGGCCGTCGTCCATCGTCACGGGGATGTTGACGATGACTTGCTTGTCGGGGGCTTTGAGAACGTTGTAGGTGGCTTCGTCAAGGCCGAGGATTTCAGCGGCGATGTTGAAGCGCGACATCATCGACTCAAGCGGGTTTTCGCGGTCTACTAGCGGAGCGGGCTCTTTATACACGGTGTGGGCTGCCATTCGTGGGGGTTGGTTGAAGTGGTGTTGGGTGGGACTATGGGTACGGTTCAGGGCCGCAAAGGTATTGTTTTTGGCAAGACCGGAGATGAATTGGCTGCAAACGTTTGGGGAATGCCACAAACGTCTGTCATTGCGAGTGGAGCGCAGCGGAACGCGGCAATCCGTCCTGTTCAAACCCAGAGACGTCCTTTTACCAGAAATCCCCGGTACTGCGCAGTGCCGGGGATTTCTGGTTGAATTCATCACTTTCCAAGGCTGGTCGCTGAGAACAGGACAGATTGCTTCGTCGCCGCTTGATGCGCGGAATGCTCGCAATGACAGGCGGTCCCCTACCCCGCCAGCAGCTGCAGCAGCGCCAGCACCGGCAGCACCAGCAGAAACGCGTCGAACCTATCGAGCAGGCCGCCGTGGCCGGGCATGATGCTGCCCGAGTCCTTCACCCCCACGCTGCGCTTGAGCATGGACTCAGCCAGGTCACCCAGCGGCGCGAACACGGCCACCACGCCGGCCGCCACGAGGCGGTGCGTGAGCGGCAGGTCGGGCAGCATGAAACCGATGGCCCAGCCCACGATTAAAGTCATTAAAAAGCCGCCGGCCCAGCCCTCCCAGGTTTTGCCGGGCGAGATTTTGGGGGCCATTTTGTGCTTGCCGAAGGTTTTGCCGGCCGCGTAGGCGCCGATGTCAGAAGCCCAGATGAGGAAGAGCAGGGCGAAGATGCGACGGTAGTCGTAACTATACTCATATTTACTTTCATCCTTAGAGAAAGCTATAAGATGAAGCATCGTCATAGGTAAGGTTATGTAGAGCAACCCAAAGACTGTTGTAGCAGCGTTGACGAAAGGCTGTTTAGCACTAGGCCAGTGCTTCATTTCGCGCACCAGCAGTACCAATGGCAACAATGTGCCACAGACAACAGAAGAAATTATCAGCAGACCGAATGGGTTTGCATTCATGAAGTGAATACCGTCCTCCGTATCACCAGAAACAGGCGAAGTCAAGTAGCCTTCAGATGCGGTAATGAATAACAAAAGTCCTACTCCAATCCCCAACCACGTAGCCGGTGCGTAGCCGCCCGCCCGCATCATGCGGTAAAACTCCCACAGCATCACGGCCTGCACGAAGGCGAAAAACAACCCGAACGTGAAGGGGCTGAACCAGACGCTGCCCAGCAGCAGCGCGGCCCCGATGACGCCCCAGATGACGCGCAGGCGCAGGTTGCTGGGGCCGGCTTTGGCGGCGGGGGTTTCAGCGGGAGTGGCGGGCAGCGGCGGCGTAGAGTCGGACAAGTTGGGATGGGTAAAGAGACGGAAACCTGACCGTCATGCAGAGCGCAGCGAAGCATCTCGCGTGCAATAGTAAATAATAGTTGTAGCACGCGAGATGCTTCGCTGCGCTCTGCATGACGGACTTTTGATTGTTGGGTTATGCTGACGGTTCGTTTCGGTGCACCGCCACGCCTTGGCTGCTCAGCGTGAGCATGGCACTGGGGGCGGCCGGGGCCGTCATGCGCTGGTGCAGGAAATACAGCAGCCCGGCCGAGAGCAGCGCCGAGGGCAGCACCAGCGTCCAGGGCAGGGGCTCGGTGGCGTCAGGGTCGAAGCCCCAGCCGAACTGCCCGTGCTGCGTGAGGTAGAGAATGACGAGCTGAAAGGCGTTTTGGGTGAAGTGGGCGGCCATGCTCACCAGAATGTTGCCGCTCCAGAGGTAGAGGTAGCCCAGCACCAGCCCCAGCACGAAGCGCGGCACAAACCCAAAAAACTGCAGGTGAATGGCCGAAAAAATGGCCGCCGCCAGCCACACGCCCACGTGCGGCGAAAACCAGCGCACCAGATTTTTCTGAATCACGCCCCGAAACATAAGTTCCTCGCCGATGGCCGGCACCAGCGCCACCACCACCAAGGCCACCACCAACCGCCCCGCCGACGTCAGCCGCGTGAGAAACGTGGTGAGGCCCTGGGCCCGGTCTTCGCTGGCCCGCGCCCACTCCTCAAAGCCATGCAGCGCGCCGGGGAAATGCGCCCCCGCGTTCCAGGCAATGAGCGTGGACATGAACGGCAGGATGACGATGATAAGCGCCGCCGCCGCCAGCAGCCACCAGCCCGCGCCCAGCCGCCGCGGGTTGAAATACTCGGCCCACCGATACCCCAAGGCCGAGGCCAGCGCCAGCGCCCCGCCCGCGCAGGCACAAAACAGGAGCACGCCCTGGTAGGTCATCAGCAGCGGCCAGGCCTGCGGGTAGGCCTTGGGGTTCAGCATGGCGTTACCGGCCTCCACTCCCGAGGTGTGGAAGACGCCCTGCGCCAGGGCATAAAACACGGCCAGCCCCACGCAGGCGCCGGCCACCAGAAACACAAGCAGCATGAGTATCTGCAGGCCGGGGTGCAGGGTGCGGGGCAGGAAACCTTTCATAGCGGGGTGCAAGTTGCAGAAGGCGTAAATTTACCGCAGTTTTTAACTTAGGCTCCGCTTGGTTCCGTCTGTCATCCTGAGCGCAGCGAAGGACCTTGTTACCCAAGAAACGCTTTTGGCGATTGATTTCGACACCAAACGTGATAAGGTCCTTCGCTGCGCTCAGGATGACAGACGGGATTGAACGATGCAGTATCCTACAATTTCACCTATCCCCGTGGTCAACATCGGTCCCAACATCTCCCTCCCCGACTTCCCGCTCCTGCTCGCGCCCATGGAGGACGTGAGCGACCCGCCCTTCCGCGCCGTGTGCAAGGCCAACGGGGCCGATTTGATGTACACCGAGTTCATTTCCTCGGAAGGCCTGATTCGGGCCGCTGCCAAGAGCCGCAAGAAGCTCGACGTGTTCGACTACGAGCGGCCCATCGGCATTCAGCTCTTCGGCTCCGATGTGGAAACGATGGGCGAGTGCGCGGCCATCAGCACCGAGGCCGGGCCCGACCTGATTGACATCAACTACGGCTGCCCGGTGAAGCAGGTGGCCTGCCGCGGCGCCGGCGCGGCTCTGCTCCAGGACATCCCCAAGATGGTGGCCATGACCGCCGCCGTGGTCAAAAGCACCCACCTGCCCGTGACCGTGAAAACCCGCCTGGGCTGGGACGAGGGCACCAAAAACGTGGAAGAAGTAGCCGAGCGCCTGCAGGACGTGGGCATTCAGGCCCTCACGGTGCACGGCCGCACCCGCGCCCAGCTCTACAAGGGCGAGGCCGACTGGCGCCTCATTGCCAGCATCAAAAACAACCCGCGCATCAAGATTCCCATTTTCGGCAACGGCGACATCACTTCGCCCGAAAAGGCGCTGGAATATAAAAACCGCTACGGCGTGGACGGCGTGATGATAGGCCGGGCCAGCATCGGCTACCCCTGGATTTTTAGGGAGGTGAAGCATTACGTGGCTACTGGTGAACTGCTGGCCCCGCCCACCCTGGAAGAGCGGGTGGCCATGTGCCAGATGCACTTCGACCGCAGCGTGGAATGGAAGGGCCCAAAAGTGGGCGTGTTTGAGATGCGCCGGCACTACGCCCAGTACTTCCGCGGCTTGGAAGGTGCCAAAGCCTGGCGCACCCGTTTGGTAGACGCCGAAACGCCCGCCGCGGTGCTGGAGATTCTGCAGGAGATTGCCAGCAGCGACGCCGTGCTGGTGGGGTAACCTGCGCACGTAACCGAACGTCATGTCGAGCTGGTCGAGACATCTCGCGTGCCAGAGTAACTGATTACTGCTGCACGCGAGATGTCTCGACCAGCTCGACATGACGTTCTTTATTTTCTCTTGTTATTTCTGAATGATTCCGATTTACGAAAAGAAAACCCGCATCAAAATCCTGGTGGCGGTGCTGGCCCTGCTCATCGGGGCGGCCACTGTGGTGTACACCAACCTGCTGGTGCAGCGCGTGTCGGAGCGGGAGCAGCAGCAGATTCAGCTCTACGCCAAGGCGCAGGAATACATTGCCAATTCGGAGCTGGACACCAACCCCTTCGTCTTCGACCAGATTATCAACGGCAACACCACCATCCCGGTCATTCTCAGCAGCGACGGCAAGGACGTCATCGCGGCCAAAAACATCGACATGGCGCGGCACCTGTCGCTGTCCGACTCCATGGCCTACCTGCAAACCGAGCTGGCGCTGATGAAAACCAAGCACCCGCCCATCGTGGTGAAATTTGGCGGCGGGCAGGTGAACTACATTTTCTACCGCGACTCGCAGCTGCTGCGGCAGCTGCGCACCTACCCGCTGGTGCAGTTGGTGGTGATTGGCTGCCTGGCCGTCATTGCCTACTTCGCGTTCAGCTCCTCGCGCCGGGCCGAGCAAAACCGCGTGTGGGTGGGCCTGGCCAAGGAAACCGCCCACCAGTTGGGCACGCCGCTCAGCAGCCTGGTGGGCTGGCAAAACTACCTGCGCGACTCCGACCGCTTCAAGGATGAGCCCATTGTGGAGGAGCTGGGCAAGGACATCCGCCGCCTCGAAATCATCACCGAGCGGTTCAGCAACATCGGCTCGGTGCCGGTGCTGAAGGACGAAAACCTGCTTCATACCACCCGCAACGCCATCGAATACCTGCAAAGCCGGGTGTCGAAAAAGGTCATCTTCAAGATTGAAACCGACCTGCCGCTGGACACGCCCGCCCGCATCAACGTGCCCCTGTTCGACTGGGTCATCGAGAACATCTGCAAAAACGCGGTGGACGCCATGGACGGCCGCGGCTCCATCACGCTGCACCTGCGGCGGGTGCGCACGCGCCGCACCTGGTACCGGCGCGGCGCCCCGCCCCGCCAGGTCGCCGTCGACATTACGGACACGGGCAAGGGCATTCCCAAAAACAAGCTGGACAGCGTGTTCATGCCCGGCTTCACCACCAAAAAGCGCGGCTGGGGCCTGGGCCTGGCCCTGGCCAAGCGCATCATCGAGAACTACCACGAGGGCCGGCTCTTCGTGAAATGGAGCGAAATGGGCCGCGGCACCACCTTCCGCGTGGTGCTGAACCAGTAATTGGGTAGCCGTGAGCAAAAGAGCTTCATGCTTCGACTTGCGCTCTGCATGACGTTCTTTTGCTCACTGTCCGCTGATAACTGAACCCATGAAAGCTTTTCGCTACGGGATTGATGCCTTGCCGGTCATTGGCAATTTGGCGCTGGCAGGGGCGTTTTGCCTGCTGCTTCATGCTTTTACCCACGGCACTATTCGTTTCAGCACCATTGAGCTGGAGCTGGGCGCTACCTTCCTGTTTATGGGAATTTCCTTTGCCACCTCGGCCGTGCTGATGCTGCTGTACGGCGGGCGGGGCAAGCTGGCGCACCGCGACCGGTTGCTGGCGCTGGTGCCTTGGCGCGGCCACGAGCAGGTGCTTGACGTGGGCACCGGCCGGGGCCTGCTGCTGGTGGGCGCCGCCCAGCGCGCGCCCATGGGCCACGTCACGGGCATCGATATCTGGAACGCGGCAGACTTATCGGGCAATTCGATAGAAAATGCCTATGCCAATGCCGAAGCCGAAGGCGTGCGCAGCCGCACCCATATCCTCAACGCCGACGCCCGCGCAATGCCTTTTGCCGATGCCAGTTTCGACGTGGTGCTGAGCAACCTGTGCCTGCACAACATCCCCGACCTGGCCGGCCGGCGCCGGGCCTGCCAGGAAATAGCGCGGGTGCTGCGGCCCGGCGGCACGGCGGTATTGTCCGATTTTCGCACTACCGGCGAATGCCGTCGCACGCTGGAAGAACTGGGCTGGCCAATAGAGCAGCGCGGGCCGCACCTGCTCACCACCTTTCCACCGCTCACCACGCTGGTGCTACGCCGGCCAGCTAGCGGTTCGTGATTTCCACGTAGGCGTTGCCCGTCACGGGCCGGCCGTGGTGGGTGCCGGTCACGCGGCACATGCCTTCCCAGTAGCGCAGGTTCAGCACTTTGAAGACGCGCAGGTTCAGCTCCTGGTTGGGCACCAGGGGCGTCACGGTGAGGTCGTAGCCTTTGGCGGGCACGGTGAGGTGCCAGGTGGCGGGGTACTTTTTCTTCGAGACGGGGCTGGTCCAGTACGTGACGGGCTCCAGGTGAAAGTCGGTTTCGGCGAGGTGCAGGTTTTCGCCTTTCTCGCCAAAGTGCGAGCCGCCGCCGATGTGCTGGTCGGTTTTGGTGTCGTGCACGGTGTAGAGCATCAGTTCCTCCCGGGGCTCGTCGAGTTGCAGGCTGAGCCAGTCCCAGGCCACGTTTTTCTTGTTCACGCCGCCGCAGTTCCACTGCCGGTCGTACCACAGCTCGCCGGTCACCTGGTGGGTTTGGCCGCCCACTTCGATGGTGCCGGTGGCCGCGAGGCGTGGGTAGCTGTAGTAGCCGGCCTGGGCCACGGCGCCGTACTGTTCGTAGCCGGTGCCGCCGTGCAACAGCACGGGCTTGGCCGGCATGGTGCTCAGGTTGATGGCCTGGCCGGCGTGGGCGGCCATGCGGGCGCGCAGCTGGTAGGTGCCCTCCTGGCCGGTGAGGGTCCAGGTTTCGGCGGCTTTGGGCTGGGTGAGGCTGATGGGCAGGGCGGCGGTGAGGGGCTGAGCCAGCTTGCCGAGGTAGTAGTCGTAGCGAAACTGCTGGGTTTGCGGGTCGGTGAGGGCGAAGTGCACCATTTGGTAGTCCTGCTTGCCGTCGGGGTTGAAGTGGAAGAAAACGTACTCCACGCCGAAGGTCTGGCCGGTGGCCACGTCCTTGAGGTGGCCGGTGAAATACCACCACTCCAACGAGTTGTTGACGTGGGGCGCCTCTTCCTGGGGCAGCTGGGCCCGGCCGGGAAACCGGTCGTTTTTGGTGGTGGGCTTGAGGATGGAACAGGCGGTGGCAACCGTCAGCAGCAGGGCGAAACGCAGGAATCTCATACCCTGCCACAAGGTTTTTTGGGGCCGAAAGGTTTGGTCGGCACTGGGTTTCGCTGTTGTTCGCAGCTAACTGCGTGGCGGTTTCACCGGCCTTTTCGGCAGGTAGGGCTTGCCCATTATCCGCCCCCGCCCTTCCACGGATTGCAACGTGATGTGGACTTCAATGGGCTGGGGCGCGCGCAGGTTCACGCGCACTTCCTGCGCTTTGAACTCAAACGGCTGGCCTTGCACGCGCAGCGTGAGGGTACCGGCCTGCACCGGCGGCCACTGCGCTCCCAGCACCAGTTCGAAGCGGCCGGCCTCGTCGGTAGTGGCCCCGTACTGGGTGTCATTGATAAAAAGGAACATGCCCCGCACCGGCCGCCCATTCTCGCCATCCGTCACTTGCCCCCGGATAATGAGTTGCTTGTGCGCCGCCGGGTCGGCCGCCGCCAGCGCGGGCGGGGCGGGGGGCACCTGTGGGGTGTCGGCGGCGCTGGCCGCCAGCGGGTGCCAGCCCAGCAGCGCCAGTCCGGCCACCAACCAGCGTCGCCAGCGGCTACCACTTGCACCGGGCGCAGCCGCCACCTGCGAGGTGTGCGCCACGATGCACACCGGCGCGCAGCCGCGCGGCGCCGAGAGGAAAGCCAGGATTTCGGCCTCACTCAAGCGAGTGAAATCCACCACTTCGGTGGCGCACGCGGCGCAGTGCCGGCCCTGGGCGGTGGGCGTCATCGTGGCCCAGCTTTCGGAGCAGGGGCGCGGAATGGATATAAGAGAGTGAACGGCCATGTGTCTAAATTAGCTTCTTTAGGGTTTACCACCGCCGAAACGGCCGCGTGAGCCAGTACTTGCCCCAGCCAAACAGGGCCCGGGGGTGCCAGGGCGCCGGCGGCAGGGCCCGGTAAAGGCTCGTTACTACAATTTCGCCAATCAAGCCCTTCGTATCGGCTTCGAGCCGGATAAGCTGCGCGGTGCCGGCGCTGTCGGCGGCCAGCACCCGGGACTGCGCCACGTAGCCGATGAACGACACGCGCAGCGGCACGCCCGCCGGCCCCACCAGCTCGGCCGGAATGGGCAGCTGAAACGAGCCATCGGCCGAAGTACTCGCGCCCACGGTGGTGCCCTGCACCAGCACCGTGGCGCCGGGCACGCCCTCGCCCGTGGCCGCATCGGTCACGGCACCCCGAATCGTGAGCGGCTGCACTTCCAACGCCAGTGGGGCGCCCATTGTGGCTTCCCTTGATTCCGCGGGCTGGTTTGAGGTCGTCGTCGCGGAGCCTTTTGCCGCCAGGGGCGGCCCCTCCACGGGCAGCGTGGCCGGCACCGGGCCGCCCCAGTAGCGGGCGCGGGTTTCCGCCGGGGCTTGGGCCCAGGCGGCCGGGCTCACGCCTTCGCGCACAGCCCACACGGCTACGGCCGCCACCAGCCAGGCCCGCCACCGGGCCGTGGGGGCAGCCGACACGGCGCGCTGCAACGGCCGCGCCAGCTGCCCCGCCGCGAAGCGCCCGCAGGTGCGCCCGCTCGCGGCCCCGGCCAGGAAGGCCAGGATTTCGGCATCGGTTTTCCGGGTGAAGTCGACCACCGTTTTCTGGCAGGCGGCGCAGTGGCGGCCGGTTGCGGTAGGCGTCATGGCATCCCAGCTTTCGTGGCAGGGCTGCGGAATGGTGAGGGCAGTGGAGCGGCGCATAGGGCAGGTTGGTTTGGAAGCCTGATGCGCGGGCTCGGCCAATTGCACACGTCCCGGCCGCGAGCAGTGGCGTGGGCTTCGCCAGCCGCCCGTTGCGCCACGGCTTTGGAGCAGTGCGCCACGGCTTCGGGGTGTTGCACCAACGTTTCGAGGCCGTGCGCCAACGTTTCACGATGCTCCGCCACCCCTTCGAGGTGCTCCGCCACGGGGCCGGGCCGCGCCGCCGTAGCCGCAGCCCGCAAAAGGCGCTATCTTTTGCCCGTCAAAACCCTGCTCCGCCCACCGTTCATGCGTTCCTCCACTTCCCTTTTCCGCCGCAAAACCATCGCGGCCATCCTCCAAAACCCGCCCGCCGACCATGAGGGCCCCGTGGCCGGGGGCCTGGCCCGCCACCTCACCGTGCGCGACCTCACCGCCCTGGGCATTGCGGCAATCATCGGGGCCGGCATTTTCAGCACCATCGGCAAGGCCAGCCTCGACGGCGGCCCCGCCGTGTCGCTGCTGTTCGTGTTCACGGCGGTGGCCTGCGCGTTTTCGGCGCTGTGCTACGCCCAGTTCGCGGCCACCATCCCGGTCAGCGGCTCGGCCTACACCTACGCCTACGCTTCGTTTGGCGAGCTGGCCGCCTGGATAATCGGCTGGGCCCTGATAATGGAATACGCGGTGGGCAACATCGTGGTGGCCATTTCCTGGTCCGATTACTTCACTGGGCTGCTCGACGGCATCGGCCTGCACCTGCCGCTCTGGCTCACCATGGGCACCCAAACGGGCCACGCCGGCTACGAGGCCGTGATGAGCCTCATGCAGACCGGCCGGCCGCTGGCCGAGGCCACGCCCACCCAAATGGACGGCTATAAAGCCTGGACTTCGGCCCCTGAGCTGTTCAACGGCTTCCACCTGGTGGTCGATTTGCCGGCCTTCGTCATCACCGTCCTCATCACGGCGCTGGTCTACGTGGGCATTAAGGAAAGCAAAAACGCCTCCAACCTACTAGTGCTGCTCAAGCTGATTGTGGTGTTCATCGTCATTGCCGTGGGCGCGTTCTACGTGCAGCCCGCCAACTGGCACCCCTTCGCCCCCAACGGCGTGGGCGGCGTGCTCAAGGGCGTGTCGGCGGTGTTCTTCGCCTACATCGGCTTCGACGCCATTTCGACCACCGCCGAGGAGTGCAAAAACCCGCAGCGCGACCTGCCTAAGGCCATGATGTACGCCCTCGTCATCTGCACGGTGCTCTACGTCATCATCACGCTGGTGCTCACGGGCATGGTTTCCTACAAAGAATTGGGCGTGGGCGACCCGCTGTCGTTCGTATTTGCCAAAGTGGGCTTGTCGCGCCTCTCGGGCCTGGTGGCGGTGAGTGCGGTGTTTGCCATGGCCTCGGTGCTGCTGGTATTTCAGCTGGGCCAGCCGCGCATCTGGCTCACCATGAGCCGCGACGGGCTGCTGCCGTCGGTGTTTGCCCGCATTCACCCGCGCTTCCACACGCCGTCGTTTGCCACCATCGTCACGGGCTTTTTCGTGGCCGTGCCCGCCCTCATCCTGAACATGGATTTGGTGGTCGACCTCACCAGCATCGGCACGCTGTTCGCGTTTGCGCTGGTGTGCGGCGGCATCCTCATCATCGACCCCTACGGCCGCTCGGAGGCCCGGTTCAAGGTGCCCTACATCAACGGCCAGTGGCTGGTGCCGCTCATTCTGGCCGTGGGCGCCTTCCTGGTGGTGCGCTACAACGCGGCCAGCAACCACGAGTTCTGGCTCGACGCCAGCGGCCAGCACGGCTGGCTGCAGCGCGACGCCGTGAGCGACAAGGTGACCGGTGGCTTTGCCCACCAGATTCCCACGCTGGTGTTTTTCCTGTTCTGCATCGCCCTGAGCGTGCTTTCTTTCCGCAAAAAGCTCTCGCTGCTGCCCACCCTGGGCCTGCTCATCAACCTGTATTTGATGACCGAGCTGGGCATCAGCAACTGGACCTTGTTCTTCGTGTGGCTGCTCATTGGGCTGGCCGTGTATTTCACCTACGGCTACAAGAATTCCAAGCTGGGGCAGCCCAGCGCACCGGCCACGGCCTAGCCCGGGCCGCTCTGCTTCTTGATGCCCAAACGGGCCCCGGCAAGTAGGTTGCCGGGGCCCGTTTTTTGGTGGCTTTCGCTGAGGTTGAGGGCGGCGCACGGCCCAGCTTTTGCGGGCCCGGTTTCGGGCGCGCGGGGGCAAAGTGAAACGGCGTATATTTCGGCGTTCTTGCAGCGCGGGCTTTCGCCATTCCGTCTTTGTACCGGCCGGGTCCGCGCTCTGCTGCCCTTGCCTTTTCTGCTTGCTTTTCCCATGATTACCCCTCCGGAACCGTTTCAGCACTTGCTCGAAGGCAGCCGGCAAACCTTCTTCATCTACAGCGTGAGCGCACGCCGGGTGCTCTACGTGAGCGCCGCCTACGAGCAGCTGTTTCCGGGGGCCCGCCGCGACGCCGTGGACGCTGACCTGCCCACCCTGCTGAGCTACCTGCCGCCCGACGACCAGGCCTACGCCCGCGAATGCTTTGCCGACCTGGCCGCCGGCCAGCTCCACGACGACCTGCTGCTGCGCCTGCAGCCCCGCCCCGACCGGCCCCAGCGCTGGCTGGCCGTGCAGGCTCACCAGGCCCTGGCCGCCGACGGCCAGGTGCTGCTCACGGGCACCGTGCAGGACGTGACCGTGGAGCAGGAGTACCTGCGCAACGCCGACAAGTACATGGCCAAGAAGAACACGACCCTGGAAATCCTGTCGCACGACTTGGCCGGGCCGTTCAACATGCTGCGCCAGCTGGCCGACTTTCTGGAAGAGAAAACTCAGGTGCTGCACGACCCGCAAGTGCAGAAGATGATTGAGGTGATGCAGAACACCTGCCGCGACAGCGTGAACCTCATCCGCGACTTCGTGGACGGCGAGTTCATGGACTCGGCCAACGTGGACATGAAGCGCACCCGCGTGGACTTGGCCACCGCCCTGAGCCAGGTGATGGACACCTACCAGAAAGGCGAGCACCTGGTGGCCAAGTCCTTTTCGTTCCGCACCTCGCACCCGGCGGTCTACGTCGAAATCGACAACAACAAGTTCCTGCAGGTCATCAACAACCTGCTTTCGAACGCCATTAAGTTCACGGGCGAGGGCGGCCGCATTGCCGTGGGCCTGGAGCAACACGCTGACCACGTGCTCGTGACCGTGGCCGACGACGGCATCGGTATTCCGGAGCGGATGCACCCGGTGCTGTTCGACCGTTTCACCAAAGCCCGCCGCCCGGGCCTGCGCGGCGAAAAAACCACCGGCCTGGGCATGCACCTAATCCACACGCTGGTGCGCCTGCACGAGGGCACCATCTGGTTTGAGAGCGCGGAAAACCGCGGCACTACGTTTTTCATCAAGGTGCCTACCGCTCCAGGCGGGGGCAGTTAAGAGTTAGGAGTTAGCAGTCAAGAGTTTGTTGTTCTATCAACTCTTAAGTCTCAACTGCCCCCATCTGGTCGCGCACGCTCTGAATCTGGGCGCTGTCGATGGGCTTGTGGATGAGGCCGGCCACAAGGCCAAACTCGTCGACCCGCGCCGTGTCGGACTGGGCCAATGAGGAGGTGAGGATGTAGATGCGGCAGCGCCCGTGCAGCTGCGCCTCCTGCGGCCGCAGGGCTTCGAGGAACTCCCAGCCGTCCATCACGGGCATGTTCAGGTCCAGAAAAATCACGCGGGGCAGTTCTTCGGCCGGGGCTTGGCGCAGAAAGTTGAGGGCTTCCTCGGCGCTGCCAAAGGAGGTAATGTTGTCGGAAAAGGACTCGCGCTTGAGCAGGCGCTCGGTCAGAAACACGCCAATGGCGTCGTCGTCAATCAGCAGGGTGTGCATGCAGGGAAGAGTAGGGCGCCGGAGCTCAGGGTAAATAAATGTGGAATTGGGTGCCCGCGTCGACGGCGCTGGTCACGTCGATGGTGCCGGCCATGGCCTCCACGTGGGTTTTGACGAGGTAGAGGCCAATGCCGCGGCCGGCCTGCGCGGTGTGAAACCGCTTGTAGAGGCGAAACACGTCGGCCCCGGCCCGCTCCAGGTCGAAGCCCGAGCCGTTGTCGGCCACCACCACGTCCACGCCGCCCTCGGGCCGCGCCCGCGCCGACACCTCCACCCGCAGCGGGCGGCTTTCGGCGCGGTATTTCATGGCGTTCGAGAGCAGGTTGAAGAAGATGCTGTACAGATAGGCGCGGTTGGCGCGCACGCGCAGCTCCGGCGCAATGTTCAGCAGCAGCTCGCCGCGGTATTGCTGCATGGGCTCGCGCAGGTTGAGGCTGGCCTGGTTCACCACGTCGGCCAGGGGCACCATTTCGGGCTCCGTGATGCCCTGCTGGTCGCGGATGGACAGGATGGTGTTCATGTCGCGCAGCACCACGTCGAGTTGCTGCACGCTGGTTTTCAGGTTGCTGAGGGCCAGGGTATGGTCGGGCGAGTCGGCGGGCACCGAACCCAGCAAATCGACCAGCCCCAAAGCGTTGGCCAGCGGCGCGCGCAGGTTGTGCGACACGATGTAGGTGAACTGCTGCAGGTCGCGGTGCTGCCGGTACATGTCTTCCTGCGAGCGCACCTTTTCCGTGATGTCGGCGAAATACACCGACAGCTGCTGCTCCGACGGGAAGGCCTTCACCTCCAGCCAGCGGTTGGTTTTGGCGTACACCGCCTCGAAGTGCGCGGCCTGCCCGCTGGCTTGGGCGCGCTTCAGGTACTTGTAAAAGTCGCTGCCCTCGCCCACCACCGCCTCGATGGGCACGTTCAGCACTTCGGGCCGGCTCACGTTCAGCAGGCGCTCCACTTCGCCGTTCACATAAGTGAAGCGCAGCTTGTCGTCGAGCAGAAAAAACGCGTCGGTGATGCTTTCAAAGATGGTGTTGAGCCGGTGGGCCTGCTCCTGAATGGTGCGGTGCGAGGCAAACAGCTCCGTGACGTCGCGCGCCACCAAGTGCACGCCGGTCACGCTGCCGTCCACCAGCAGGGGCACTTTGGTGCAGCTCAGCCACACCGGCCGGTCGGCGCCGATGAAGCCGACTTCCACGTCGAATTTCACCTTGTGGCCCTCGAAGGCCTCGGCCAGCTTGCGGGCAAACATCGCCCGCAGCTCCGGCGGCAGAAACTCGTCAATTGACTGCCCCACCACCGCCTCCTTTTCGGCATGGATGAGCGCCAGAAAGGCCGGGTTGGCGTCCAGTATTATCCCTGCGCGGTTTTGAAAGAGCATCAGGTCCGGGTTGTTTTCAAACAAAGCCCGGAACCGCTGCTCGTTTTCCATGAGCTGTGCGAGGTCCATTCGTAAGCAAACTAAGAGCAGAAGCCCGGGCGTGCTGCCCCGGCCGATTGTGCCTCTAAATACGGCACCAGCCCGCTTTTGTGGCTCCCGCACCGCCGCCCGGCACCGGAAAAAACCGCCGGCCAATCGCCGGCAAACTACCGAAGCGCAGCCGTAGCCCCTTGCACCTGGCTGGCTTGTACTGGCTCCGTTTGTACCGGTTTCGGGCCGGGCCATTTTTGGCATCGCCTAAACTATTTGCCGTCTATGAACGGAAAAATATAACCTCAACCGTAGAATAACTTTCGTTATAATATCATTTTATTTTGCATTTTTTAAATAAATAGCATCCAAAGCTAAAACATCATGATAACTTTGTCATAGCCTTTTAATACAATATGAATTAAAAGGGCCGGTTTATTTATTGCCCTCTTACACAATAACCTCAGCATTATGAAACAACGATACACCATCCTGACAGCTTTATTTTCGCTGTTTTTAGCGCTTTCCGCCCAGGCACAATACACGTTTACTTCCACTACCCTGGGGCCCTACGTTCAAAACTTCAACGGCATGGGCAATGGAAATGTAACATTTGGCAGCGGCACGAACAGTGGATTATTGCCTGGTATTATTGTGGGATATAATGCCGGCGGCTCTTTCGCGGGCGTGCCCTCGCCCATTGTGGCCAACGACGGCTCGGCCACGGGCAGCGCAGCTTACAACTTTGGCACGGCCGGCGCGGCCGACCGGGCGCTGGGCGGCATTGCCGGCGGCCTGAACGGCAACAGCGGCACGGGCTACATCTGCGTGCGGCTGCGCAACACGTCGGGGGTCACCATCAAAAACCTGGACATCCGCTACGCCATTGAGCAGTGGTACAACTCCTCGCTGGCCCTCGATGCGTACTTCCGCGCTTCCTACCGCAAGTATTCCACCACCACGGGCTTCGCCAACAACGACCTGGTGCAGGACAACGGCGTGAACGGCTGGACGGCCGTGCCGGAGCTCGACCTGCAGGCCCCGGCCACCGGCGGCATCGTGGGCCAGTCCGACGGCAACTCGACCACTTACCGGCGCACGGCCCAGCACCGCCTGCCCGTGAGCCTGGCCAACAACACGGAAATCGTCATCCGCTTCGTTTACCCGTTCAACTCCACCACCAACGGCAACGGCATCAGCATCGACGACATCGTTATCTACCCGGAAACCAACGTGTTGTATTCCAAAACCACGGGGTTGCTCAACAATACCGCCACCGATGGCACCGCAACCTGGGGCCAGAACGCCGACGGCGGCAGCCCCCCCACAACACCCATCGACTTCACTGCGGCCAACTACACCTACATCGTGCAGGGCAGCGCCAACACCACTTCGCGCATGACCGGCGGCTGGAACGTGAGCGGCACCAACTCCCGCGTGGTGGTGGGCACCGATGGCGCGCCGGCCGCGCTCACCCTCACCGCCGCCGACGCCCTCACGGGCACCGTGGACGTGTCGTCGGGCTCGACGCTGCGCCTCGAAAACGCCCCCGCCGGCCTGACGCTGGGCGCCCTCGACGCCGGCAGCACCGTGCAATACGCCAGCGCCGCCGCTACCCAGAGCGTGCTGCCCGCCACCTACGCCAACCTGGAAATGAGCAACCTCAGCAACAAGGACTTGGCTGGTGCAGTGGTGGTGACGCAGTCGCTCACGCTCACCAACGGCACCAACAACCGGCAAACCATTCGCCTGGGCAACAACAACCTGACCATGCTGCGCGGCGCCACGCTCACGCGCGCCAACGGCGGCCAGGTGCAAACCAACGGCACCGGCGAGTATCGCGCCACCGTGGTGGGAGCGGGTACGAGCAGCGTGCCGGTGCTGTTTCCGGTGGCGTCGGCGGCGGCCATTGCCAATTACCTCCCCGTATCTATCACGGCGGGCGTGAACAGCGCCGGCAACGACAAGGACGAAACCTACCGTGTGCGCGTGATTGACGGCATTTACACGACCTATACGGCCGCGGGCGTGGGCTCGACGCCGATAACCAGCAACACCGGCAACGTGAACACCACCTGGCTTATCAGCCGCGAAACCGCCACGCCGGTGTCGGCCACGCTCAAAATGGGCTGGGACACCGGCCGCCAGGGCGCCGGCTTTACGCAGGCCAACGCCTTCATCGACCACTACACGGTGGGCACGGGCTGGGACAAAGTCCGGAAAGACATGGGCACCGTGAGCAACGGCACCGCCACGCAATGGGCCGCGCAGCGCACCGGCGTGAGCAGCTTCTCGCCCTTCGCCGTGACTTCCAACGCCGCTGGCCCGCTGCCGGTGGAACTGGTAAAATTCGACGCCAAGCGCACCAAAACCACCGTGACCTGCACCTGGGCCACCGCCAGCGAGAAAAACAACGCCCGCTTCGTGGTGGAGCGCAGCGCCAACGGTGAAACCTTCGCGGCCATTGGCACCGTGGAAGGCAGCGGTTCGAGCACCGGGGCCCACTCCTACTCCTTTGTGGATGCGCGCCCGCTGGCCGGCACCGCCTACTACCGCCTGCGGCAGGTGGACAAAGACGGCACCGCCGCCTACTCGCCGGTGGTGACGGTGGAAGGCGCCGCGGCCGCCGAGCCCACGGCCATCAGCGCCGTGCCCAACCCCAGCAACGGCCAGTTTGCCGTGTGGGCCACGCTGGCGGCGCCCACCACGCTGCAAGGCACGGTGCTGAACGTACTGGGCGAAAAAGTGCTGACCATCAACGAGCAGCTGCCGGCCGGTCCGGCCCGCCTCGCCCTCGACCTCAGCGCCCAGCCCGCCGGCATCTACGTGGTGCAGTTGCGCGGCCTCGATAGCCCCGTTACGCTGCGCGTGATGAAGCAATAAGCTACCGTATTAACCCGTGCATTCATCACTTGTGGCTTGATTTATAGCTGATTACTTTATAAATATTCCTTATTCCTATCATTAGTAAAAAGGCAGCCTTCTGCAAGGGGCTGCCTTTTTGCATTTCGGGGTTCATTTCGTAGGTGGCTGAGGTGATATCGAGGCTGAAACCGTAGTCGGGCACCCAGCCTTTGTCGCGGGTTAACCTCGGCCGTTGCATCCGGGCTGCGGCTGGGCGCGTAAGCTGGGGAAACCTTTCCACTTTGATTTCCCACATGAAGCTCAAACCCCTCAACCAGCAAACGGTGGTGATTACAGGCGCCACCAGCGGCATTGGCCTCTGCACGGCCCAGATGGCGGCCAAGCGCGGCGCCCGGCTCATGCTGGCCGCCCGCAGCGCCGAAGACCTCGAAAAAGTGGCCGGCCAGCTCCGCCAGCACGGCGCGCAAGTGGCCACCGTGGTGGCCGACGTGGCCCGCATTCCCGACATTGAGCGCATTGCCGCCACCGCACAGCAGGAGTTCGGCGGCGTGGACACGTGGATAAACAACGCCGCCGCGTCCATCTGGGGCCGGCTGGAGGAAGTGAGCGACGAGGACAGCCAGCGCATGTTTGCCACCAACTTCTGGGGCGTGGTGAATGGCTCGCTGACGGCGGTGAAGCTGCTGAAGCAGCACGGCGGCGCCCTCATCAACCTCGGCAGCGTGGCCTCCGACATCGCCTTTCCGCTGCAAGGCATGTACTCGGCCAGCAAGCACGCCATCAAGGGCTTCACCGACGCGCTGCGCATCGAGCTGGCCGAGTCGGGCTATCCCATTTCGGTGACGCTCATCAAGCCGGCGGCCATCAACACGCCCTTCCCGCAGCACGCCAAAAACTACATGGACCGCGAGCCCAAGCTGCCGCCGCCCGTGTACGCGCCCGAGGAGGTGGCCAACGCCATCATTCACGCCTGCGAGCACCCGCAGCGCGACATCTACATTGGCGGGGGCGGAAAGATGTTCAGCAGCATGAACAAGCACCTGCCCGCCGCCATGGACCTGGTGAACGAAAAGGTGACCATGAAAATGCAGGCCCGCGACGAGCCCCCGCGCCAGCCCAGCGGCTCGCTGCACGGCCCCTACGTGCGCGACGGCCACGTGCACGGCGACCACCCCGGCTACGTGATGCAAAAGAGCCTGTACACCCGTTCCAGCCTGCATCCGGCCGTGGCGGGCGTGGTGGCGGCCGTGGCCGGCGGCGCCCTGGTGGCGCTGCTGCGCCGGAAGTAGCCGGCCCCAAAACCTGTTCAAACGCCTCCCGCCGCTGTTTGCCGGCGGGAGGCGTTTTGGTGAGCAGCCCTCAGCCAGCAGCTATAAAACCAATTATTTACGGCGGCGGAGTACCTTATGGGCCAATTCCAGCACTGCAAGGCATGGCTCCCGGCGAAACCTCTTTTCTGACTTTCCGCCTGCACGGCACCATCCCCGCCGCTACCGGCCGCGAGCTGAAGGCCGAGCTGCGCCAGGCCCAAGTTGCCGGCACCGACCACCGCCGCGCCCAAAAGCAGTTCTTCGCCAGGTTCGACGCCGTGCTCGACCGCGCGCCCACCGGCCCTAGCTACTTCGAAAACGAGAAGATGGCCGAAGTGCTGGCCGGCGAAATCATGATGCTGGAGGAAACCGGTTTCGTGGTGCACGGCTTCGCCATTTTGCCCAACCACGCACACCTGGTGCTGCATTTGCCCGCCGCCAGCGGCTTGTCCTTCGCCAAAGCCATCGACCTGCTGCACCTGCGCACCGGCACCAATTGCCGCCGGCTGGTGCGCCCCAAGCTCCCGCCCGAAGCCGAATTCTGGCAAGTGGGTTGGTTTGAATACGAGGTGCAGGACGAGGCCGAGCTCACCCGCCTGCTGGCCTACGTGCGCGGCAACGCCCGCCAGGCCGGCCTGCCCGCTTGGTTCCAGGAGTGGCCCTATGTAAACGAGTAAAACGGTAATCGACTGTCATCCTGAGCACAGCGAAGGACCTTCTCACGCCCGAACTAATCGTTTCAACGTGAGAAGGTCCTTCGCTGTGCTCAGGATGACAGGCGGTTTCTCACTCGCCTACTTGGCCCGGTGAATAATCAGCACGCCGGCCAGGATGACCACCATGCCCGCGAAATGCCAGAGGTTGAAGGCTTCGCCATCGAGGGCGCCCCAGGCCAGGGCCACGATGGGGATGAGGTAGGTGCTGGATGAGGCAAACAGCGCCGTGGACTGCTGAATAAGCTTATTAAACAGCACCATGGCCACCGCCGTGCTCATGGTGGCCAGCAGCGCGATGTAGCCAAACGCGGCCCAGGCGCCCGGCACCGTGGCCAGCTTGTGCACAAAATCAGTACCGAGCAGCAGATACGCCAGCGCCGGCCCGCCAATAAGCATGAGCAGCACCGACGTGACGGCCACCGGCGTCAGGCCACCCAGCTTGTGCTTGATGACGTTGACGCTCAAGCCGTAGCCGATTGTAGCAATCAGAATATAGACCCCGTACCAAGCGTTGCCCTCGCCCGTGGGCGTTTCCGCGCCGCCGCTGCCGCCGAGCAGCAGCATCAACACCGTGCCCACCAGGCCCAGCGTGATGCCCAGCACCCGCAGCGCCGTGAGCCGCTGCCCAAACAGCAGCGCCCCCACCAGCAGCGTAAACACCACCGTGAGAGCATTGAGCACGCCCGCCAGCCCCGAAGCCAGCTTGGTTTCGGCATAAGCAAAAAGGAAAGCCGGGATAAACGTGCCCACCACCCCACTCAGTGCCAGCCACTTGAACCGGCTGCGCTCCACGCTGCCCACGTGGCGCAGGGCAAACGGCAGCAGCAGCAGCGAGGCCACCGTGACGCGGGTAGCGCCCAGCTCCATGGCCGAAAACACCACCAGGCCCTTCTTCATCAGAATGAACGACGTGCCCCAGATGGAGGCCAGCACCAGCAGCAAGAGCCACGCCACGGGAGAGGTAACGGCGGGCGCAGGTGCGGCAATGGCTTCCTCGGCTTCCAGCGACGCGGTTTCGTCGGTGGCGCCGGCGGCTCCCAGGGTGCCGCTGGCTGCTGGTCCGCCCGAGGCAACCCCGGCGGGGCGCGAAGCGAGTGGAGAATCAGCAGCAGAAACGTTTTTCGGTAACATAACGCAAAGGTACGGGCCCTGGGCACGGCGGTTCTTCCGGAAAGTTGCGGTTTTGGGGCGCGGGTGCGGGCGCGGGGCGACTGATTTTTATCAGCCGCTGGCAGGCCAGCGGCGTTTGCGGCGCCTGGGGCCGGCCCGGTGGCTGATATTCGTCAGGTTTGGGCCGCGAACCCAGCCCGGGCGTTGGTTGTTGGTAGGGCGTACCGAAATCCTGCCGTAATTTTGTAGTCCGATTTCGTGTCGTCTATTCTATGTCCCATCCGTTCAAGGCCGTTAGCCTATCCTTTAAGAAAGCGCCGCTGGCCATCCGCGAGCTGCTTTCTTTAGACGAGGCCGCTTGTCGCCGCTTTCTACACACGCTGCACAACGAGTTGGGTCTCTCCGACTTGCTCGTGCTCAGCACCTGCAACCGCACCGAAGTTTACTACGCCGCCGAGGACGACCGCAGCCGCGAAGTCATCCTCGCCCTGGGCCACCTCAAGGACCGCGCCGACATCGGCCAGTTTCTGCCCTACTTCGACCTGCTGACCGATGCCGACGCGGCCGTGCAGCACCTTTTTGAAGTAGCCATGGGCCTCGACGCGCAGGTGGTGGGCGACCTGCAAATCAGCAACCAAGTGAAAACGGCCTACCAGTGGGCCGCCGATGCCGACGCCGCCGGCCCCTTCCTGCACCGCCTGCTGCACACGGTGTTCTTCACCAACAAGCGCGTGCAAACCGAAACCAGCTTCCGCGACGGCGCCGCCTCGGTGAGTTACGCCGCCCTGGAGCTGGTGGAAGAGCTGACCGCCGATGTGGCCAACCCCAACGTGCTGGTGGTGGGCCTGGGCGAAATTGGGGCCGACGTGTGCCGCCACCTGGCTGCCAGCAAGGCCTTTGGCAGCATCACCCTCTGCAACCGCACCCGCGCCAAGGCCGAGTCGCTGGCCGAGGAGTGCGGCATGAACATCGTTGATTTTGAGAATCTGGTGCCCGCGCTCAAGGAAGCCGACGTCATCATCTCTTCGATAAACCGCGCCGAGCCTTTCTTTACCAAAGAACTGGTGCAGCACCTCGACGTGCTCAGCTTCAAGTTTTTCATCGACCTGAGCGTGCCGCGCAGCATTGCGGCCGACGTGGAGCAAGTGCCCGGTGTGCTGGTCTACAACATCGACGCCATCCAAAGCAAAGCCTCGGCCGCGCTGGAAATGCGCCTGGCCGCCGTGCCGCAGGTGCGCGCCATCATCGGCGAAAGCATTGCCGGCCTCAGCGAGTGGAGCAAGGAAATGATGGTGTCGCCCATCATCCAGCGCGTGAAAGCCAGCCTGGAGCAGCTGCGCCAGGAAGAGCTGGACCGGTTCCAGAAAAAAGCCACGCCCGCCGAAAGCAAGCTCCTCGACGAGGCCACCCGCTCGCTGATGCAAAAGGTGCTGAAGCAACACGTGCTGCAGCTCAAAGCCGCCTGCAAGCGCGACGACGCCGGGCAGCTGGTGGAGCTGCTGGGCGAGCTGTTTGATTTGGAAAAGCAGCCGGCGGCGGTTTAAGCTTTTTCCGTCTGTCATTGCGAGGCCGCAGGCCGTGGCAATCCGTCCTGTTCTCAGCGACCAACCCAGTAATGTGACAAGCCCAAACAAAAAGCCCCGGTACCAATGGTGCCGGGGCTTTCTGGTAAAAGAGCGTGTCTGGGGTTGACAGGACGGGTTGCTTCGCTGTGCTCGCAATGACAGGTGGCTATTCCGCCATCATTTTCTCCCGCTCCTGAATGCGCACGTCGTTGTTCGCAGCTGTGGGCACCACTGTCACCACCACGTATTTGGAAGTGGGCGTGTTGCTGACTTTGGCCACCGAGCCGATAGGCACCAGCGGATTAGCCTCCGGGAAGTAGGCCGAAACGTTGCCCTTGGGAATATCGTAGGGCACGGCCACGAACTTCTCGACGCGGCGCTGCTCGCCTTTGTAGTGGCTCGTGATGTCGATAAGGTCCTTGGCTTTGATGCCGCGGGCTTGCATGTCGGCAGGGTTCATGAAGAGCACGCGGCGCTCGCCGTGGATGCCGCGGTACCGGTCGTTGTACTCGTAAATGGTGGTGTTGAACTGGTCGTGCGAGCGCACGGTCATCAGCACCAGTTGGTCGGGCTCCAGGGGGTATTTCTCCAGCGTGGTTTTGCTGAAGTTGGCTTTGCCGTTGTCGGTGGTGAATTTCCGCTCGCGGGGGCCGTTGGGCAGGTAGAAGCCGCCCGGCTTGCGCAGCTTGTGGTTGTAGTCCTCAAAGCTGGGGATGACGCGGGCGATGTGGTCGCGGATGACGTCGTAGTTCTCCGTCATGGCCACCCAGTCGGTCTTGGTCTTGCTGCCGAGCGTGGCAATGGCCATGCCGCAAATGATGGCCACTTCGCTGAGCTGGTCGCCCTCCACGGGCACCAGCACGCCCTTGTTTTGGCTCACCACGCCCATGGAGTTTTCGCAGCTGGTCATCTGGTGGCCGGCCTTCTGCATGTCCATGTCGGCGTGGGCGAAGGTGGGGAGCAGCAGGCTGGTTTCGCCAGTTACGAGGTGGCCGCGGTTGAGCTTGGTGCCCACAAATACGGTTAGTTTTTGCCGGCGCATGGCTTCGGCAATCATCTCGGTGTCGGGGCCGGCAGCCAGCAGGTTGCCGCCCAGGCTGAAATACACCTTGGTGTGCCCCAGGCGCATAGCCTTGAGGGATTCCACCACGTCGAAGCCTTCCTTTTTGGGCGGCGTGAAGCCGAATTCTTTTTCCAGCGAATCGAGGAAATGCTGCGGCATGCGCTCCCAGATGCCCATCGTGCGGTCGCCCTGCACGTTGGAGTGGCCGCGCACCGGGCAAGTGCCCGCGCCGGGCTTGCCGATGGCGCCCTTCATGAGCAGCAGGTTCACGATTTCCTTCACCGTTTCCACGCCCTGGCGCTGCTGCGTGATGCCCATGGCCCAGCACACGATGATTTTCTGCTTGCGGGCAATCAGGTTGGCCGCTTCCAAGAGCTGCGCACGGCTGATGCCGCTGATTTCCTCGATGTCTTCCCAACTGGTACTGAGAATGTTCTGTTTGAACTCCTCGAAGCCAGTGGTGAATTCCTCCACAAAAGCGCGGTCTACCACCTGACCGGGGTTCAGGTCCTCGGCCTCAAACAAATGCTTCATGATGCCGCGCAACAGGGCCATGTCGCCGTCGATGCGCACCTGCAGGTACACGTCGGTAATCTGCGTGCCGCCCCCGAGCAGGGTGCCCATAGCCTTCAGCGGGTTCATGAAGTCCTGCGGGTTGCGGAAGTGGTTGAGGCCGGCTTCAATCAGCGGGTTGACGCTGATGATTTTGGCGCCGTTTTTCTTCGCGATTTGCAGGGCCGTGAGCATGCGCGGGTGGTTGGTGCCGGGGTTCTGGCCCATGATGATGAGCACCTCGGCCTCGTGAATGTCGTTGAGCGTGACGGAGCCTTTGCCCAGGCCGGTGGTGGGCGTGAGGCCCGAGCCGCTGCTCTCGTGGCACATGTTGGAGCAATCGGGCAGGTTGTTGGTGCCAAACTCACGGGCAAACAGCTGGAACAGGAAGGCCGGCTCGTTGGGCACCTTGCCCGAGGTGTAGAAGATGGCTTCATCGGGCGACGTCATGCCGTTCAGCTCCTTGGCAATGATGTCGAAGGCATCGGGCCAGGCAATGCGCGAGTAGTGGTTGTCGCCGGGCCGCTTCACCAGCGGGTGCGTGAGGCGGCCGGCGTTGTTGAGGTCGCGGTCGGTCATGCGCGAGAGCTCGGCCAAGCTGTGCTTGCTGAAAAACTCGGGGCCAGCGGCGCGGTGGTCCGAGTCGGAGGCGCTGGCCTTGGCGCCGTTCTCGCAGAACTCGGCCACCGAGCGGTGCTCGTCGGGGTCGGGCCAGGCGCAGCTGGAGCAGTCGAAGCCGTCTTTCTGGTTCATCTTCAGCAGGGCCTGGGTGCCGCGCGTCAGGCCCGCCTCGCTCCAGCTGAACTGCATGGACTTGAGCACGGCCGTGACGCCGGCCGCTATTTTCTGGCGCTCTTCCAGGTGCAGGCCGGTGAGGGCCTCCGGCGGCTGGGCCAATACCGGATGCTGGTACTTGGCGCCGGCCACATCGGGCGCCGGGATGTGGGCGTGCACGTGGGTGCGGTTGGGGTCGGAGCGGTAGTGGTTGGGCGAGGGGGCGGCGCCCTGGTCGGGCCGCTCGCCGCTTTTGGGAGCATTAGCTTCGGCGCCCTGCTGGTAGGTTTTGCCGGCCTGCGCGGGGTCGTTTTGGGGGGAGTGCGGGGTATCGGGCATGATTTCAGTGAACAGTTATCAGTGAGGAGTTATCAATTTTATCAGGGGATTAGGAGGGCAGAACCGTACCAAGTGAGGTCATTGCTAACTGTTCACTGCTCACTGATAACTGTTCACTGTAAACTCAGTGCTCACAGGATAAATCCTTTTCGACCAAGATGTGGAGGCGCTCGTTTTCGGCCAGGGGCAGGTCGTGCGAAAAACCGTTCTGGTCGGTTTCGACCCAGGCTTTGGCCAGCGCGAAAGGCACCAGCACGGTGAGGGCGCCCGGCTCGTAGTGCACCTGCACGGGCTCGGCGTGAGGGAGGGTCTGGGCTGGCTCAGAGCCGCGCTCCAGGGCGTAGGTGAGGCGCTGCTCGGGCGTGGTGCCAAAATGCACGGAGCTTTCGACCCGGCCGGTGCGGGCAAATTCTTCTACTTCGGCCCCGGAGAGGCGCAAGCGGAGGGTGTCGTCTTCGATGCGAAGCTTCATGTCGTTTACCGGTTAATAGTTATCGTTTCACCCCCGGCGCCCAGCCCCGGATGCTGTGTTACGCGCAGCTTCATTCGTTAGTTGAAGCCGGGCTTGGGATTGTTAAATGTTAACTGATGAATGCTAACTGCTAGCTGACCAGCCGCCAGCCGTGGCAATACACGTTGTACCGCTCGTGGCGCACAAAACCCAGCACCGTCATCCCAAAGCTCTCGGCCGCCTGCACGGCCAGGCTGCTGGGGGCCCCCACCGCCGCCAAAATTCCGATGCCGGCGGCGGCCGCTTTCTGCACCAGCTCGAAGCTGACGCGGCCGCTTACCAGCAGCACGTGCTGGTGCAGCGGCAGCCAGTCGGCCAGCAGCGCCGCGCCGATGACTTTGTCCAACGCGTTGTGGCGGCCCACGTCTTCGCGCAGCAGCAGCAGCTCGCCGGCCGGCGAAAACAGGGCCGAGGCGTGCTGTCCACCGGTTTGCTCGAAGCCGGCCTGGGCGGCGCGCAGCTTCCCGGGCAGCTGGTGCACCGTTTCGTAGCCGATGCGTGGCCCCTCATTCGGCAGCACCGGGCAAGAGGCGGTGCGCACGGCATCGATGCTGGTTTTGCCGCACACGCCGCAGCTGGAGCTGGTGTAAAAGTGCCGTTCCAGGGCCGCGAAATCGACTTGCACATGGGCCGCCAGCTCGGCACGGACGACGTTGCCGGCTTCTTCGGCTTTCTGCACGTCGGGGCAGGGAATAATACCCAGCAGGTCGTTTTTATGGTGAATCAGGCCTTCGGTGAGCAGGAAGCCGGCGGCTAGCTCTTCGTCGTGGCCGGGCGTGCGCATGGTCACGGAGAGGGTGCGGTGTTGGCGCTGGCCGGCGGTTTCGTAGCCAATGCGGATTTCCAGGGGCTCTTCGGCGGCCAGCTGGTCGGAAGCGGGCACGGGCGGGCCGGCGCCGCTCACTTTCTGGATGCTGGCGAATTCGTAGCTGGCGGCAGGGAGCAGGATGGCAGGGTCCATTGGGAATAGTTATAACGTCATGTCGAGCTTGCCGAGACATCTCGCGTGCTGTCACTAAACCAAACGTCAAACAAAAGGATTGGTGGTGGCACGCGAGATGTCTCGACAAGCTCGACATGACGTTCTTGCCCGCATGACGTTCTTGTGAGTCCTTTCCTTTCACTCCCCGTCCCTACCCGCCGCTGCCCATGAAACTCAAGAAACTCAGCCGCAACCTCACGCTTTGGGTGCTGCTGGCCATCGTGGCCGGGGCGCTGCTGGGCCACTTCCGGCCCGCCGCGGCCGTGCAGATGGAGCCGCTGGGCAAGCGGTTTATCGACGTGGTGAAGCTGTTCATCAACCCGATTATCTTCCTTACCATCACACTGGGCATTAGCACCATGGGCGACCTGAAGAAGGTGGGGCGCATTGGCGGGAAGGCCTTGCTGTACTTTGAAATCGTGACCACGCTGGCCTTGCTCATTGGGGTGGGCGTGGCGGCGCTGGTGCGGCCGGGCGCGGGCGTGAGTACCGGCCGGCTTGATGCCGGGAAGGTGGGCGAGTTCACCAAACGGGCCACAGAGTTCTCGTGGGGCCACTTTCTGGCCGATAATCTGACGCTGCAAGTACTCATTGTGGCCATCGCGCTGGGCATTGCGCTCAGCAAGTACGCCGGCCGCAAACCCGTCATTCACTTCCTGAAAGAGGCTTCCAAATACGTTTTTCGCGGGCTGCACCTCGTGATGCTGCTGGCGCCCATCGGGGCGTTTGGCGGCATGGCCTTCACCATTGGCAAATACGGCATCGCCACGCTGCTGCCGCTGGGCAAGCTGATGGTGACGGTGTACCTGACCATGGGCGTGTTCGTTTTTCTGGTGCTGGGGGCTATTCTGCGCTACTGTGGCGTGGGCGTGTGGTCGTTTTTGAAATACCTAAAAGCGGAGCTGCTGATTGTACTGGGCACGTCGTCCTCCGAAGCCGGCCTGCCGGGCCTCATGGAAAAGCTGGAGCGCATGGGCTGTGCCCAGCCGGTGGTGGGGCTGGTGGTGCCCACGGGCTACTCCTTCAACCTCGACGGCACCACCATCTACCTTTCGCTCTCCACCCTGTTTCTGGCCCAGGTGTTCCACGTTGAGCTTTCCGGCGCTCAGGTTCTGACCATGATGGGCATTCTCATGGTCACTTCCAAGGGCGCGGCGGGCGTGGCGGGCAGCGGCTTTGTGGTGCTGGCCAGCACGCTCACGGCCATGAAGGTGATTCCGGTGGAAGGCCTGGCCCTGCTGCTGGGCGTGGACCGGTTTATGTCGGAAGCCCGCAGCATCACCAACTTCATTGGCAACGGCGTGGCCACCGTTTTCCTGGCCCACCACGAAGGCGCCCTCGACCACGAGATGGCCGTGGAGGCGCTGGGCAAGCGCCTCAAGCCACTGCGCTTCCGCCGGGGCTACACCAGCGGCGAGTACCTGGGCGAAGCCGCCGAGCAAGCCAGCGAGCTGGCCCGCCTGCTGAAGAACCGTAAGTAGGGGCAGTGTGATAAAAGAACGTCATGCAGAGCGGTAGCGAAGCATCTTTACCGCAACAGTAAACTCAATTGGAAGCACTAGTGCCTGCGGGCAAGATGCTGCGCTGCGCTCTGCATGACGTTCTACCTTCCCACCTTTGTCTCTATGCAACCCGTAACCCTTCCCCCGCCCCGCCCCGCCCCCGCCCGCCCGCCCATCCGCTTCGACCGCAACGAGCTGGCCGGCGCGTTCGGCGACCTGGGCACTGACTTGCCGCTGCTCATCGGCGTCATCGCCGCCTCGGGCATCGACAGCGCTTCGGTGCTCATCTTGTTCGGGCTGATGCAGGTGTTTACCGGGCTCTGGTACCGCATGCCCATGCCGGTGCAGCCGCTCAAGGCCTTCGCGGCGCTGGTTATTGCCCAGAAGCTGCCCGGCAGGCTGATTTTTGGGGGCGGGCTGGCCATTGGCGTCGGCATGTTTTTCCTGTCCGTGACGGGGCTGATTGATGCGCTGGCGCGGCTGGTGCCCAAGGCCGTGGTGCGCGGCATTCAGTTTGGGCTGGCCTTGCAGCTGGCCACGCTGGCCCTCACCAAGTACGTGGGCGCCGATGGCGCGGCCGGCTACGCGCTGGCCGCGGCGGCTTTCGTGGTGACGGTGGTGCTGTTTGGCAACCGGCGCTGGCCGGCGGCACTGCTCGTCATTGCGCTGGGCGTGGCGTATGCGCTGGTGTTCAAGCTCGATTTGGCCACCGCGCAAAAGGCCGTGGGCCTACACTTGCCTGCCTGGCACCTGCCCGAAACGCCGGACATCCTCACCGGCGCGCTGCTGCTGGCGCTGCCTCAGATTCCGCTGTCGCTCGGCAACTCCGTTTTGGCCACCCGGCAGGTGGCGCAGGACCTATTTCCCGAACGGCAATTGACGACCCGCAAAATCAGCTTCACCTATGCGCTGATGAACTTGGTGAATCCATTTTTGGGCGGCTTTCCGGTGTGCCACGGCTCGGGCGGCATGGTGGGGCATTATGCGTTCGGGGCGCGCACGGGCGGCTCAGTGGTCATCTACGGCGGTATTTTCCTGGTGATGGGGCTGTTTTTCAGCCAGGGCTTTGCCGAAGTGGTGCAGATATTTCCGCTGCCGGTGCTGGGCGTGCTGCTGCTGTTCGAGGCACTGTCCCTGGCCGCGCTGCTGCGCGACATCAGCGAGCAGCGGGCCGACTTGCTGGTGGCGCTGCTGGTGGGGCTGCTGAGCGCCGGGCTGCCCTATGGCTACCTGGTGGGGCTGGTGGTGGGCACTGCCATTTATTACGCCATGCGCCGCGGCTGGGTGGGGCTGGGCAAGCTCTAGCGGCCAGGGGCCACCCCAAACTATGGGCGGAGGTTTTGGCGCTAAACCTTGCTCCCATAGTTTGGGGTGGCCACCTTTGGCGCTGTAGGTGCCCGCCCCAAACTTGGGGAGTCTTATTAAGCGCTAAAACCACCTCCCCAAGTTTGGGGTGGGCACCTACAGCGCCAAAGGTGGCCACCCCAAACTATGGGAGCCATCTTTAGGGCAAAACCTTGCTTCCCAAGTTTGGGAAGCTTCCTTTTAAAGTCGAAAATGGCTTTACCAGTGTTGGTAAGGCTAGGTTTGGGACCAAAGATGCCCTTACCAGCGTTGGTAAGGCAAGGTTTAGGACAAAGGTGCCCTTACCAACGTTGGTAAGGCTGGCTTTAAGCCCAAAGATGCCATTACCAACGCTGGCAACGGTGGTTAGGAGGCCAAAGGCGGCGTTACCAGCGTTGGTAAGGCGGCTTCGGCCGCCGGCAGAATGCGCACGGGCTGCTTGTGCTCGTCCACGGCCACGAAGGTGAAGAGACCCGTGACGGCCTTGTGGCGTTCGTCGGAATACATCTGCTCCACAAACAGCTCGACGCGCACCTTCAGGCTGGTGTTGCCGACGTGCTCGATGCTGGCCACCAGCTCCACTAGCGAGCCGCCGGGAATGGGGTGCGTAAAATCGACCCGCTCGGAGGACACGGTCACCATTTTGAGGCGCGAGAACCGGGTGGCGGCGATGAAGGCCACTTCGTCCATGAGCAGCAGCGTGGTCCCGCCAAACAGCGTGTCGTAATGGTTGGTGGTATTGGGAAAAACGGCCTTGAAAATGCGCGTTTCGGCACGGGCAATGCGGTCGGCAAGGAGCATGGGCAACAGGAAAAAAAGAGAGGAAAACGGCCTCCTGCTGTATTCAAGCCCTGTTCTGAGCAAAGCCGCCACCAGCCGGCCGCCACCGGCCGCGCCCACGGCGCAGCGGCACGGCACCGCCAATGCCAGCCCCAAAGCGCGAGGGCAGCATCACTCGGCGGCCGGCAGGTCTCCTGACTTGTTTCGGGTGAGCCCCGCCCTTCTCAGCCCGCGGCAAGCAGGCCAATGGGTGTGCGTCGGGGCACCGGCTCCGGCCCACCGGGGCCGGGAAACTTACAGTAGCGCGTCTGTTCGGGAGTTGCACCCGATTCCCTTTTAATTCCCGCCAGGAGGTGAGTCCGGCCGGAAACCGTCCGCTGATTGAAGGAATTCAACCTAAGAACCAACGGGGCGAAGGTACGGCCAGCCGCTGGGTGCGGGTGCTGCCGACGCTACTCCACGGCCACGGGCACCCGCTGGTTGGCCTTACGCAATGGCAGCTCCGGGATGAAGAGCGTCATGATGAGCCCGCCCACCACCAGGAAAATATTGCAGAAATACACCCGCGACACGGCCTTGGAAAAGGCCTGGCGCACCTGCTCATTCGGCCGGCCGGTGGCGGCAGCCGAGGGCAGGGCCGGTCCTTCGGCCACCACGGTTTGCCGGGCAGCGGGGCCAGCGGCCGTGGCGGGCAGGTGTTGGGCCAGGGTGAGGGTGAGCACCGTGCCCAGCACCGAGGCCGCAATGGCCCCGCCAATCTGCCGGAAAAACTGGCTGGCCGAGGTGGCCTGGCCCATGAGCGCGGGCTCGGTGGCGTTTTGCACGGCCAGGGTGTAGAGCGGCATAGTGGGCCCCAATCCCAGCCCGCAAATGGCCAGAAACACGAGTACGCGGTAGTAGGGCACGTCCACCGGCATGGTGGCCAGCAGCGACAGCCCCACCAGCAACAGCGACAGGCCGGCCAGCATCCAGCGCTTGTAGTGGCCGAAGCGCGACACCATCTGCCCTGCCAGCATGGAGCCCGTGACCACGCCCAGCGACATCGGAATCAGGCTGATGCCGGCGCGGGTGGCGCTTTCGCCCAGCACGTTCACCATGAACAAAGGCTCGAAGATGATGACGCCGAGGAAGGCCCCGCCCATCAGAAACAGCGCCCCGTTGGCGGTGCGAAACACGGTGTTTTTGAAGAGCCCGAAGTTGAGAATGGGGTTTTCGTGGCGCAGGCTGCGCACCACAAACAAGCCCAGCGCCAGCGCCGCCACCGCCAGCAGGCCCAGCGTGAGGGGCGAAGTCCAGCCGTACACGGCTTTGTTGAGCTGCAGGGCCACCACCAGCGGCCCCAGCCCCACCATGAGCAGCACGGCGGAAAGGAAATCGAACTTCTTCGGCGCCGTTTGCGGACGCAGAGGCGGCATTTGGGTGAGGATGAACCACAGGGCCAGCGCGCCCAGCGGCAGGTTCACGTAGAACACCAGCCGCCAGCCCGCCACCCCGGGAATCAGGCCCGTACCCCGGTCCGTGAGAAAGCCGCCCAGCAATGGTCCCAGCACCGACGAGGTGCCAAACACCGCCCCCGTGAAGCCCTGGTAGCGCCCCCGCTCGGCCGGCGCAAACAAGTCGGCGATGATGATGAAGGCCATGGCAAACAGCCCCGCGCCGCCCAGTCCCTGCACGGCCCGAAACAGCACCAGTTGGTTCATGCCATCGCCCAGCAGCGGCAGCGGCCCAAACTCGCCGGCCAGCCCGCACAGCATCGAGCCCACCAGAAAAATGCTCACCGCCGTCACCTCAATCGTGCGCCGCGAATACATATCGGCCAGCTTGCCATAGATGGGCACCAGCGCCGTGCTGGCCACCAGGTAGGCCGTGGCCACCCACGTAAACCTATCCAAACCGTGCAAATCGGCCACAATGCGCGGCAGGGCCGTCGAGACAATGGTTTGGTCCAGAGACCCCAGAAACATGGCCAGCAAAATGCCGCCGAAGGTGAACATCTTCTGGCGGTGGGTGAGGGTCTCGGTCAAAACAGCAGTGCGGAAGGTGGAGAGCGGTAGAACGGCGCAGGCACCTTGGCAGGTTACAAAAGCACCGCCGTAACACCGGCTTCAGCCATTACAACCCATCGAAAAAGTGCCAATAGCACACCTCTCAACTGCCAACTGAGGCCATTTGCATAAAGTGACATTTGTCACTTTTCGTTGCATTATCATACTGGATGCGCTATAAATGCTATAATTTTGTGGTTGACAATTTTTGCTGTCCTTTTTCTGTATGAAATCATTCTTACGCTTAACCCCACTCGCACTCGGCCTGCTTCTGGCCAATGCTCCCGCCTCACACGCCACTAATCCGGTTCTGACGTTTCGCGGCACGGTCACGACCGGCGACAACACCGCCTTCATCGACCAAGTGCAAGTCCTGACGGGCACCACCCAGGCAGCCGGGGCCGTGGCCAACGCCAGCTTCGAGAGTGCCGACCCGCTGGCCAATGGCACTTATGGCTACATTCCCACCGGCGCGGTCTGGACGTTCAACGGCGGCTCGGGCATCGCCAACACCGGGGCGGGATTTTCGCCCAGCACGCCGCCCGACGGCAGCCGGGTAGCCTTTTTGCAAGGCGCCACCCAGTTTCAGCAAACCCTGACGCTGGCGCCCGGCACCTACCGGGTGCGGTTCAGCGCGTCGCAGCGCTTCTACCCGGCCGTCACCAACGTACAGAAGTTGGATGTGCTGATAGATGGCATCTCAGTGCTGGCGGCGGTGCAGCCCCCTTCCTCCTCCGTCTACAACACGTACCTCACGGCGCCGTTCACCGTGGTGGCTTCCACGCCTTTCGCGCTGACGGCGCTGGCGCCCACCCGCAACCAGCTGGGCGTGGACCGCACCAGTGACGTGGATTTGACTTTCACCGCGCCCACCACGGCGGCAGCAGTTCTGGAAACCAACATTTTCAGCAGTCAGTACGGGGGATTGCTGAACCTGAAAAAAGTACCCACCATCAGCGGCAACACTGCTACCATCACGCCCGCGCGCTACTACAAAGCCGGCGAAGTAATCAGCGTGACGGTGCCCAATACGGTGGTGAGCGCCGCCCTGGGCCAGGCCAGCAACAACGCGCAGGTGTACCAGTTCACGGTGGCCACGCAAAACAACGGTACCGGCAACGGCACCTTCAGCGGAGCCCAAAATCCTGGCGTGGGCACCAATCCGCGCGGCGTGGCCACGGCCGACGTGGACGGCGACGGCCGGCTGGACATCATTGTGGCCAGCGAGGCCAACGTGAGCGTGTTTCGGAACACCGGCAACAGCGGCAGTCCGGCCGCACCCACCTTCGCGGCTCGTGTCGTCCTCAACCTGCCCACCAACGCCATTGCCTACGGCATGGCGGTGGGCGATGTGAACGGCGACGGCCGGCTGGACATCGTCACGGCCAATTCCGGCCCCAACAACGTGAGCGTGTTTCGAAACACCGGCACCGCGGCCGGCACGGTCAGCTTTGCCACCAGCCAGCAATACGCCGTGGGCACCACACCCTTCGGCGTGGCGCTGGGCGACGTCGACGCGGATGGGGATTTGGACATTGTGACGGCTAATTTTGACAGCAACGACCTGACGGTGCTGCAGAATGTGTTGTTGCCGGCGGCGGTGCAAGCCGCCAATGGCTTGGCGGTTAGCTCTACGCTCACGGCCACCAGCTTTATCACGGGCGCCACCGTGGCCAACGGAAACAACAGTGCCCCCGCCAGCGTGGCCCTGGCCGACTTCGACAACGACGGCCTGCTCGACATTGCCGTGGCAAGCAGCGGCCCTAACAACGTGAACATCTACCGCAATACCACGGGCTCGCCCGGGGCGCTCGCATTTGCCACGCGGGTTACTTCGACGGTTGGCGCAACGCCTTACGGAGTGGTTGCGGGCGATGTGAACGCCGACGGCAAAGTGGACCTCGTAACCGCCAACCGCGACGCCAACAGCGTCTCGGTGCTGCTAAACGCGTCCACCGGCGTTGGCTCCATTGCTACCAGCGGCATCGAACTTGGGGTGGGAGCCGACCCCATCAGCGTGGCGCTGGGCGACGTGAACGCCGACGGCTACCTGGACATCATGGCGGCCAACTACAACAACCTGAACGGCCGCACGGTGAGCACCATCCTGCGCAATGCGGCCAACACAGGCTTTGCAACGGCAGTGTCCACCACGTATGCCACCGCCAACAGCGGCCCGCGCAACATTGTGCTGGGCGACCTCGACGGCGACGGCGACCTCGACTTTGTGGTGGCCAGCCAATTGCCCGACGCCGTCAGCTACCGCATCAACGGCACCACGGCGGCCGTGCTGCCGCTGCCGGTGGCGCTGGTGAGTTTCACGGCCGAGTGCCGCGGCACCGATGTGGCGCTGAGCTGGCGCACGGCGTCGGAGAAAAACTCGCGCGGCTTTGAAGTGCAGCGCGCCGCTGATGGCCAGAAATTCACGGCGCTCTCTTTTGTGGAAGGCCTGGGCACCTCGGCCACGGGCGGCAGCTACGCCTTCACTGACCGTAGCGCGACGGGCGCGGCGTACTACCGCCTGCGCCAGGTTGATGCCGACGGCACGGAGTCATACTCGCCGGTGGCAACCGCTTCCTGCGGCACCACCGGCCTCGCCCCCGCGCGGCTCACCTTGCTGCCCAACCCAGCCCAGGGCCGCGTGCAGGTGCTGGGCGCCACGGGCGGCACGGTGCAGCTGCTGGACCTCACCGGCCGCCTCCTGCGCCAGCAGCCGGCGGGCGAAACGCTCAGCCTGGAAGGCCTGGCGCCGGGCGTGTACCTGGTGCGCAACGGCGCGCAGTCGGCGCGCCTGCAAGTGCAATAAGCGGCCGGCACTGGCTCATCAAAAAGCCCTGGCTCGTTGCCAGGGCTTTTTTAGTGTTTGATAGCAACGGCCCGGGCCAGACGGACGTGCCTGCTGAGGCGGCTACAGTAGCCCCCGAATCCAGCCGCCATCCACGGGGATGGAGGTGCCGGTGATGTAGCTGGCCCGCTCCGAGCACAGAAACGCGGCCAGTGCGGCAAACTCCCGGGGCTCGCCCAGCCGCCGCATCGGAATCTGGCTTTCCCAGCGCGCCGTAGCATCAGCGGCCGAAATGCCTTCCTTGGCCGCGGTGGCATCGGCCAGGCTCACCACCCGCTCGGTGCGCGTGTAGCCGGGCAGGATGTTGTTGACGGTGATGCCTTCGGCAGCTACTTCGGTGGCCAGGGTGCGGGCCATGCCCGTCACGGCCGCGCGCAGGCTGTTGGAGAGCATGAGGTTTTCCACCGGCTGCTTCACCGAGATGGAGGTGATGTTGAGGATGCGGCCCCAGCCCCGCGCCTTCATGCCGGGCAGCACGGCGCGCGTCAGCTCCACCACGCTGGTGAGGAGCAGCTGCGTGGCGGCGTGCCACTGCTCGGCGCTTAGCGCGTCGAAGGTGCCGGCGGGCGGGCCGCCCGCGTTGGTCACCAGAATGTCGATGCGCCCGAACCGCCCCTGCGCGGCTTGCACCACGCGGGCCACGTCGGCCGGCTCGGCCACGTTGGCGGCAATGCCCAGCACGGGCACGCCCGTGGCGGCGGAGATGGCGGCGCAGGTTGCCTGCAAGGCTTCGTCGTGGCGGGCGCAAAGGATGAGCGCGGCGCCTTCCGCGGCCAGCTCTTCGGCCACAGCCCGGCCCAGGCCCTTGCTGGCGGCGGCCACCAGGGCCACTTTGCCTTTCAATCCGAGGTCCATGGCCGGGCTACTTTTTACGCAGGTAATCGTCCGATTTATCGAGCCAGTCCTGGCGAGGCGGGCTGAAAATGTCCACGTCCAGCGTGTCCTCCAGGGCCTCCGCTTTGTGCGGCACGTTGCCGGGGATGTGCAGCACTTCGCCCACGCCCACCACAATGGGCTCGGCGTCTTCGGAGCCAATCCAAAAGCGCAGGGCGCCTTCCAGGATGTAGGTTATCTGCTCGTTTTCGTGGTGGTGTAGCGGCACGATGCAGCCTTTTTTGAGGTAGACGTGGGCCAGCATCACCTTATCGCCGGTGATGAGGCGGCGGGAAAGCTGGTCCGACAGCTGCTCTTTGGGCATGTCGTCCCAGGCGTATTTGGTTACTTGTGGAGTTTCGGGCATAGGTGTTTGGGGATGGGTAAGCGAGTGAATTAAAAGAACGTCATGCAGCGCGTAGCGAAGCATCTCTACCTCGATACTAATTCAAATGTTAGGATTTACTGCTGCGGTAAAGGTGCTTCGCTGACGCTCGGCATGACGTTTCAACGCTTTTGACGAGTCCCCTATCCCCTTCTCACACCCGCACCCGGCTCGCCACCGCCGACACGCACAGCCCCATGCACGCAATCAGCGCAAACGACACGCGCAGGCTCGTGGCCCCGGCCACCATGCCAATCAGCGGTGGTCCCAGCAGGAACCCGAAAAACCCAATCGTCGACACCGAAGCCAGCGCCATGCCCGCCGACATCTGCGTCGACTTGCCGGCCGCCGAGTACACGAGCGGCACCACCGCCGACGTGCCAAACCCCACCAATAGAAAGCCCAGCAGCGCCGTGGGCAGCGTGGGCAGCAGCACGGCCGTGAGCAGCCCGGTGGCCGTGAGCAGGCCGCACAGCTGAATGACGCGGCGCGGCCCCAGGCGGGCGGCCAGCCAGTCGGCCCCGAAGCGGCCCAGCGCCATGGTGCTCATGAAGGCCGTGTAGCCCACGCCTACCCAGTCCTTATCGGCCCGAATAACCTTTTTGAAATACACCCCGCTCCAGTCGAACATGGCCCCCTCGCACACGAGCGCGCAGAAGGCGATGGCGCCCAGGCCCAGCAGTTCCTTGTCGGGCTTCACAAAAATGGGCTGGTCGGGGTCCACGCCGGCGTCCTGCCGCACGGTGTAGCCCGCGCTCACCGCCAAGCCCGCCAGAATGAACAGCGCGATGAAGATAAAATGCACGCCGGGCGCGATGGCCTGCCCCATCATAAACGAGCCAATGGCCGCCCCCGCGAAACCCGCCAGGCTCCACAGCCCGTGGAAGGAGCCCATGATGGGCTTGTGCTTATACAGCCGCTCCACGCCCACGGCCTGGGTGTTCACGGAGATGTTGGTGAGGTTGCCGCCCACGCCGAACAGCACCAGGCAAGGCACCAGTTGGTAGAGGCTGGTGGCCCAGCCCAGCCCCAGCAGCGCCGTGGCGTAGAGCACCACGCCCCACAGCACCACTTTGCGGCTGCCTTCCTTGGCCACCAGCCAGCCGGTGAGCGGCAGCGACACCAGCTGCCCCAGCGGAATGGCCAGCAGCACGCCGCCCAGCGCTGCCTCCGAAATGCCCATGCGCTGCTGCACGCTCGGGATGCGCGAGGCCCAGGTAGCAAAGCACAAGCCCAACAGGAAAAACAACGCCCCCACGGCCACGCGGTGGGCCTTGCGGGAAATCGGCCGGGCCGATGCAGTCAACGAAATCATACAGTATTCCTTCTTCTCAGCCCGGCGCACCCGCCCAAAAGCTGCAAATTACAAGCTTCCCCAACGCCCCGCAGCCGCTAGTAGTTGCCTGATTTGCAAATGCGTCGCGCCTCTTCCAACAAACGTTTCCGCCCTGCGAGCCGCAGATTGCGCAGCCGTAACCAGCAGTTTGTTAGCTGTTTCCTGCCCAGTGGCCAATCCCGCCATTGCTTCACCAAATCCATTTACTATCCCGTCATGCAGAGCGCCAGCGAAACATCCCTACCGCGAAGAGTAAATGAATACTTGCGCGGTAAAGATGCTTCGCTGGCGCTCGGCATGACGTTTTAGTTGGCTCCAATAGGTCCACTGGGTTCCAAGCGGCCCCAGGCTCCGGCCCTATCAGGCGGCGGTGTCGAGGGTAATCTGCGTCACCACTTCGCGCAATAGCAGCGCAATGGAATCTACCAGCGGCTGCAGCTCCGCGGCCCGGAAGCCGCCTTCCCACTTGTCCAGCGCTTCCACGGGCGGCAGCAGGTGCTGGGCCCGCAGGTGCACCAGGTTAGGTTTCAGGGTGTGGGCGGTGGTTTTCAGCAGGGTCAGGTCGGCGTTTTCCATGCCTTGGCTCAGGCCCTGCATGGCCTCCTCGCAGCTTTCCACGAAGGTGGCCAGCATAAAGGCCACGAATTCCGGGTCGCCCTGGCCCACGGCCAGCAGCTCGTCCACGGCGTAGAGTTTGCCGGGGGCGTTTTCCACCGGCGCGGCCGGGGCCGGCAGGAAGGTAGGCTCGGCGTCGGGCTCCGGCTCTTCTTCCAGCGGAATGGAGCCCGGCGGCAGGGCCCACTCGGTCACCACTTTCAGCAACTCTTCCTCCTTGAAGGGCTTGGCCAGGTAGCTGTCCATGCCCGCGCCGAGGCATTTTTCGCGCTCGCCCTTCACGGCGTTGGCCGTGAGGGCGATGATGGGCGTGGTGAGGCCCAGTTGGTGGCGCAGCAGCGCGGTGGCCGCGTAGCCGTCCATCACCGGCATCTGAATGTCCATCAGAATCAGGTCGAAGCGCGTGTGCTGGGCCAGCTCCACGGCCATGGCGCCGTGCTCGGCTTCGGTCACCTGCACGTGGGCGTGGGTGAGAAAAGTCTTGGCAATCTGGCGGTTGAAGCGATTGTCTTCCACCAGCAGCACCTGCTTGTTGCGCAGGTGGCGGCGCACGGAGTTGTCGGGCGGCAGCACGGTTTTGGGCGCCAGGTCTTCGGCCGAGCCCACGGGCAGGCGCAGCGGAAACTGCATCACTGTGCCCTTGTTCTTCTCGCTCTCCAGCTGCACGTCGCTGCCCATGAGCTTGAGCAGGTTGCGGCAGATGCTCAGGCCCAGCCCGGTGCCGCCAAACTTGCGCGTCACCGACGAATCGGCCTGGCTGAACTCGTTGAAGATGTTTTGCACGTACTCCGGCTCGATGCCGATGCCGGTGTCGGCCACCCGGAACACCACTTCGCCGCCCTCGCCGCCCTTGTCGGGCACGTACTTGCAGGTGATGGACACGTACCCGTGCTCGGTGAACTTGATGGCGTTGCCGGCCAGGTTCAGCAGCACCTGCCGGATGCGGTAGGGGTCGCCGAGCAGCACGCGCGGCACGGCGTCATCCACGCGCGTGAGCAGGCGCAGGCCTTTCTCCTCGGCCTTGTAGTGCAGGGTCTGCTCTATTTCGGCCAGCAAGTGCACCGGCGTGAAGCCCACCTGTTCCAGCGTCATCTTGCCGGCTTCCAGCTTCGACAAGTCCAGAATGTCGTTGATAATCACCAGCAAGTGCTCGGCCGAGGTGGTGATGGCCTGGCGGTAGCTGTCCTGGTCGGGCGCCAGCGGAGTTTTTGCCAGCAGCTGGCTCATGCCCAGGATGGCGTTCATCGGCGTGCGGATTTCGTGGCTCATGTTGGCCAGAAACAACTCGCGGGCCCGCACCGCCGACTCGGCGGCCAGCTTGGCGTGGCGCAGGGCGCGCTCGGTGGTCACCCGCTCGGTGATGTCGATGCCGTAGGCCACTATCATGCGCGGCGAGCCATCGGCGTGGAATACCGGCTGCAGGCAGCGCATCTGGTGCCGAATGCCCTCGGGCCGGTCAAACGCCTCCTCGAACGTCACCATCTGGCGCGTCTCGAAGGCTTCCCGCAGGCGCTGCTGGCGCTCCTCGGCCAGCGACATGGGGTAGCCGTACTGGGCGCAGTACGCAAAATTGTCCTTGCCCAGCACCCAGGCCCGCTTGGCGGGGTCCTTGATGCCGCTGGCGTTCACAAACATATAGCGGCCATCGGGGTCGAACAGGCCGATGTCACTGGGGATGTTGTTCAGGGCAAATTCGTAGAATTCGCGCTGCTTCACTAGTTCTGCTTCAGCGTTGCGGCGCCGGGTCACGTTGGCGCCCGTGCCCACCATCATGCGGAGCGAGCCGTCGGGGGCAAACACCGGAATGAAATGGCGGCGCAGCACCTGCTGCCCGTCGGGCGAATCCATGGTTTCTTCCCAAGCCACTTCGGTGCGCTGGGCCACGGCTTCTTTAAACTTCTGTCGCCGGGTCAGGGCCAGGTCGAGGGGCCGGCCTCGCTGCTCGCAGAAGGCAAAATCGTCCTTGCCAATCATCCACGTGCGCATTTCGTCGTTTTGGAAACAGCGGGCGTTGATGAACTGGTAGCGATGCTCGGCGTCGAAGGCCACGACTTCCACCTTCAACTGGTCGAGCATCGAAGTGAACATTTCGCGCTGGTCGGCGAGCGCCTGTTCGGCTGCGCGCCGCCCCGCCTGGGCCTCGGCTAACTCTTGCCGTAGCTGCGCTATCTGCTCAATTGTCGTAAGCGTTTCGGCCGTTGATTGTGGCTGAGTGGCAATCGAAGAAGAAGAGATTTCAAAATTGTACAATTCGGCCATATAGTATAATCACTAACACGCTAATAATTAGCAAATATAAGGCGTCAGTGCAGTTTAACACTCTTATTCTCTTATAATTGGAATTTTATTATTTTTAACTTTTCTAATAAAAATTTAACATAAATACTTTGCTGGCAATAGCAGTACGCCAATAAAGCCAATGGTAACTGCAACCGCGCTGAACAAGATGTTCATTATTAACCTTTTCCCTGAACCGGCAAAAATCACTGCAACACGCGGCCCAGTTCCCGCTGGTACTCCAAGTTGTCGGTCATGCCGTTGTGGCCCGCGCCCGGCAGCAGCACGAGCCGGTCCGTAGGCTTCAGCAAGGCCTTCAACCGCAGCGAGGACTGGTAATAAATCACCTCGTCGCGGTCGCCGTGAAACAGCACCACGGGCGCCGGCACCCGGGCAATGAGCTCGTTGGTGGGCAGCGGGTAGCGCACCAGAAACCCCGGCACGACAGGATAATGATGCGTGGCCAAATCGCGCATGCTGAAGTAGGGCGCCTGCAGAATCAGCAGTTTCGGGTGCTGCTGCGCGGCCAGCCAGGTGGCCGGCCCCGTGCCCAGGGAGTAGCCCAGAATCACAATGTCGGCTTCGTCGTACTCGGCCAGGAGCTGGCGGTAGGCCGTTTGCACGTCGCTCAGCAGCTGGTTTTGGCTGCTGATGCGGCCGCCGCTTTTGCCGTAGCCGCGGTAGTCGAGGAAAAAGACGTCGTAGCCGAGGCGGGTGTAAGTGGGCGCGGCTTCGCCCCAGCTGCTCAGGTCGCCGCCGTTGCCGTGCAGGTAGAAAACGAGGCCTTTCGGATGGGGGGCGTGGAACAGCAGGCCGTGCAGTCGCGTGCCGTCGGCCGCGGCAATCCAGCGCTCCTCAAAGCGGCCGGGGAAGCGGAATCGGTAGTCGGCCCGCAGCCGGCTGGGGAAGAACAGCAGGCTTTCCTGCTTGACATATAGCACGGCGCACAGCAGCACGTACAGCGCCGCCAGCACTCCCACCACGATAAGCACAACTTTCATATCAGGAGAACTTGGATTTCAGAACTCAGAGCTTAGAACAAATAAATCTCAACTTCTGAGTTCTAAGCTCTAAGTTCTAGGTTCTGAGCTTTACTCCTGAACTACCCGCCGATGGTGGCCATGCTCTCGAAGCTGAGCTGGTGCAGGGGCCGCTGCCGCTCGGCCTCGAAGCCGTTGGCGGCGCGGTGGCGGAAGGCGGCGGAGAGGGCGGCCACGATTTCCTCGTCGGATTTGCCGCCGCGCAGCAGGGCGCGGGTGTCGAGCACGCCCTGGTCGTAGAGGCAGGTTTTGATGCCGCCCTCGGCCGTGAGGCGCAGGCGGTTGCAAGTGCCGCAGAAGGTGCGCGAATACGCCGCGATGATGCCCACGCGGCCTTGGTGGCCGGCAATGGTGTATTCGGAAGCCGTGGCGCCGGCCGGCATGGGCACGGGCGTGAGCTCGCCAAAACGGGCTTCCAGGTGCTGGCGGATGCGCAGGTGGTTCCAGGGCAGGGAGGCGGGGCCGGCTTCGTGGCTGCCGCCGTTGAAGGGCATTTCTTCGATGAAGCGCACTTCCACAGGCAAGTCGCGGCTGAGGCCGGCGAGGGGCGCCAGGTCTTCGATGTTTTGCCCGTCCATCACCACGGCGTTGATTTTTACCTGAATGCCGGCTTCCAGCAGCGCGTGGAAGGTTTCCAGCACCTTAGGCAGCTCGTCGCGGCGCGTGATTTGAAAGAACCGCTCGCGGTCCAGCGTGTCGAGGCTGAGGTTGACGGCGCGCACGCCCAGGCGGGCCAGGGCGGGCACGTGCGGCGCCGTGAGCACGCCGTTGGTGGTCAGGCTAATGTCATCGATGCCAGGCAGCGCGGCCAGGCGCTCCATGAACGGCACCAGGTCGCGCCGCACGAAGGGCTCGCCGCCGGTGAGGCGCACTTTGCGCACGCCCAGGGTGGCCAGCAGGCCGGTGAGGCGCAGCATTTCCTCGTAGCTCAGCAGCTCGTGCTTGGGCAAATACTTGATGCCTTCTTCGGGCATGCAGTAGAAGCAGCGCAGGTTGCAGCGGTCCGTCACGGCCAGGCGCAGGTACTCCAGCGGCCGGCCGTGCTGGTCGTAGAGGGGCGAGACGGCCGGCGGGGCCACGGAAACAGAAGATGGAAGCACGTTTATCACCAATTTTGCCCGGCTGTACGTAAGACTGCCGGCTTGCGCTAAACCCCCAACGCGGGAAAGGTGTTCAGGCCCCGGCGGCCGAAGCGGCTTGGCTAGCGGCGGCGCCCCGGTTTTACGCCCAAAAGATACGTCGAAGATATGTCCTTAAAAGTCGCCCTGTTCGGCATCACCCGCGACATCGTGGGCACGTCCGTCATTGAGCTGCCGGCGCCGGCCCCCGCCACCGTGGGCGAGCTGCTGGCCGAAATGCGCCGCCAATACCCGGCGCTGGGCGAGCTGCGCAGCTGCGCCGTGGCCGTGAACAACGAGTACGCCGCCCTGGACCAGTCCCTGCACACGGTGGATGAAATTGCCCTGATTCCGCCAGTGGCCGGCGGCTGATTTTTTTAGTAGCGCGAACTTTGCAGTTCGCGTGCCAGAATGATACCCGAACAGCGCGGGGCACGCGAACTACAAAGTTCGCGCTACTGCCGCGCTACTGCCTGCATGACGCCAACCCTTTCCATCACCGACCAGCCCATTGACGTGGCCGCCGCGCTGGCCGCCGTGCAAACCGACGCCGCCGGGGCCGTCAATGCCTTCATCGGCACGGTGCGCAACCAGTCGGGCGGGCGGCCGGTGCGCCGGCTGCACTACGAGTCCTACGACAGCATGGCCCTCACGCAGCTGGGCCACGTGGTAGCGCAGGCCGTCGAAAAGTGGCCCATGCTGCAGGAAGTGGCCGTGGTGCACCGCAAAGGCACCCTGGAGCTGGGCGACGTGGCCGTGGTGGTGGCCGTGGCCACGCCGCACCGCGCCGAAAGCTTTGCCGCCTGCCAGTTCATCATCGACACGCTCAAGCAAGTCGTCACCATCTGGAAGCGCGAGGAATACGAGGACGGCACGGAGTGGGTGGCTGCGCATCCGTAGGCGTCGGACCGGGGTGGGCATTCTTGCTGAATCAGCGTGTCAGCTCCTGCTCGGCAGCGGCGCGCTCCTCGGGCGTGTTCACGTTGCGTAGCTCCTTGGGCTCGGGCGGGCTCAGCAGTTCGATGTCGGAGTTGATGAGCGCCTTGCGGGGACAGGAATAGCCCAGGCTCAGCAAACGCAACAGTTGCCCGTAGCTGCGCGGCTCCCAGATGGTGACCAGCGGCTCGGGAAACTCGTCCCAGGGGCTGCGGAAGGTGGTGGCCATGCGGGCCGGCTGCCGGTTCGTCACCAGGTGTTCCAGCGTGTCGCGGGTGAGGAAGGGCAGGTCGCAGGCCAGCACCAGCCAGGCGGCGTTGGGGTCGGCCTGGAAGGCGGAAAGCACGCCGCCCAGCGGGCCCAGGCCCAGAAATGTATCGGGCAGCCCGGTGAGGCCGGCGGGCAGGTCAGCGGCTTGGTCGGGGCGCACAGACACGCGCACGTCGGGGCAAAACTCGGCCAGCAGTGCGGCCGTGTGCTGGCGCTGGTCGAGGCCGTGGTAGTGCAGCTTGCCTTTGTCGGTGAGCATGCGCTCGCTGCGGCCGCCGGCCAGCACCAGGCCGCGCAGCACGGGCACGGCCATCTGGTACCACTGCCGAACGAAAGCCGCGATTTTGGCGGTGTCGGCCAACCGCAGCACCGGCGGCAAAGGCGCGGCGCTGAGGTGCTCGGTGAGGACGGCCGGCAACTCGGTTTGGCCGTCGGCGAGCAGGATGAGGCGGACGTCGGTGAGGCGGTCGAGCTTTTTGTCGAGCGGCTTGCGCGGGTCAACGATGACGACTTGCTGGCGGGCCCGGAAGTGGTTGCCGTTCACGAGCACCACGCTTTCGTGGGCCAGCAGCTCGGGCTGCGAGAACTTGTCGAGGGCCCGCGTGAGGTTGAGCTGGCGGTGGGTGATTTTATCAACCAGCTCAGCGGAGAGGCTGTTTTCAGCCACGTAGGGCACAGGCCTGGCAGCAGCATCTAACGCTTCTTCCGCAGCCGCGGCGTCGCCGGCGGCGTGGTCGGCATCCACGTAGGCCACGCGCAATTGCGGGCTAAGCAGCGGCAGCAGCCGGGCCACCAGGGCCTGAATGTCGGAGCAGGGCGCGCCGAGAATGGCCAGTTCGTGGCGGCCAAACTCGCCCACGTCGGGGCGGGCGAGGGCGGCGTGCTTGGGGCGCTTTGTAGTTGAATTGGGGAGACTGTCCATGTGGAAATCTACAAATTTTCGGCGCGATGGAAGTCCTTTTTGCCGCCGGTTTTCTCGATTAGCTGCACATTTTCAATGGTAATGTCGTGGGAGAAAGCCTTGCACATGTCGTAGATGGTGAGGGCGGCCACGGTAGCGCCGGTCAGGGCCTCCATCTCCACGCCGGTGCGGCCCGTGACCACGGCGGTGCACACCACGCGCAGGGCGGCGGGGCCGTCGGGCTCGATGCTGACCGAGCAATCGTCCAGCCCCAGCGGGTGGCAGAGCGGAATGAGGTCGGCGGTTTTCTTAGCCCCCATGATGCCCGCCAGAATGGCCGTGTGGATGACCGGGCCTTTGTGCGAGGGCATTTCGCCGGCCTGCACGCGGGCCAGCAGCTCCTCGCCCAGCACCACGCGGCAGTGGGCGCGGGCCACGCGGCGGGTGGGGGTTTTCTGGCCCACATCGACCATGGTGGGCTGGTTGGCGGCGTTGACGTGGGTGAAGTTCTTGGTTAGCATAGGAGTAGAGACGCATATTTGCGTCTAATCGTTGAATCGTTAAGAGGAAGCTCAGCCGCGAAAGCACGGAAGCGAAGCCGGCTGGTAACAGCCCGTCCCGGCCCCGGATTGTTTGACTGCCCCGCGCGGATGCCGGCTAAATGCGCGGCTGCCCCGTTCAACACCGAGACGCAAATATGCGTCTCTGCCCCAAGCCTGCCTATGCTCTCCGTTGCCGAAGCCTTTGCCCGCGTGCTGGCCACCGCCCGCCCGCTGCCCCTCGAAACCGTGCCCCTGCCCCAGGCGGCGAGCCGGATGCTGGCCGAAACCCTCACGGCCGACCGCGACTTTCCGCCCTTCAACCGGGTGGCCATGGACGGCATTGCCGTGCGCTTCGCCACCTGGGCCGGGGGCCAAACCGCCTTCGACATCGAGCACACCCAGTACGCCGGCGCCCCGCCCCGGCCGCTGCTCAACCCGCAAAACGCCGTGGAAGTGATGACCGGCGCGGTGCTGCCCGCCGGCACTGATACGGTGGTGCGCTACGAGGATATTTTGCTGGCCGACAACCGCGCCACCGTCCAGATTCCGCCGCCCGAGGCGCCCGGCGTCAACATTCACCACCAAGCCGCCGACCGCCGCGCCGGCGATGCGCTGCTGCGGCCCGGCACCCGCCTGGGCCCCGCCGAGCTGGCCGTGGCCGCCACCGTGGGCGCCGCCGAAGTGCGCGTGACGCGCGCCGCCCGCGTGGCCGTGGTGAGCACCGGCGACGAGCTGGTGAGCATCCGGGAAACGCCCCTGCCGCACCAGATTCGGCGGTCCAACGTGTATGCCTTGCAGGCGCTGTTTGCCCAGGCCGGGGCCGAGGTGTCGCAGTTTCACCTACCCGATTCGCTGGACGAGCTGCGCGCCGGTCTTACTGAAATTCTGGGCGCCGGCTTCGACGCCGTGGTGCTGAGCGGGGCCGTGAGCAAGGGCCGCGCCGACCACCTGCCGGGTTTGCTGCGCGAGCTGCACGTGGCCGAAATTTTTCATGAAGTGAACCAGCGGCCGGGCAAGCCGCTGTGGTTTGGGGCGCGGGCGGGCGGGCCGGTGGTGTTTGGCCTGCCCGGCAACCCGGTTTCTACCTTCATCACGGCCTGCCGCTACGTGCGGCCCTGGCTGAGTGCCGTGCAACGGCCCGTGGGCGCGGCCGACGCTCCCGCTGCTTTTGAGGCACCGCTGCCGGCCGTGCTCACCGTCGACATTTATTTCAAGCCGCAGCTCGCCCACTTCGTGCCCGTGCGCCTGGCCGTGGACGCCGAGGGCCGCCGGGCCACGCCCCTGCGGGTGGGCGGCTCCGGCGATTTGGCCGGGCTGCTGGGTGCCACCGCGTTTCTGGAGCTGCCGCCGGAGCCGGCCGTGTTTGCGGCCGGCAGCGTGTGGCCGGCCTGGGCGCTGTAGGGCAGGGCCGTTGCATCAGAGCTTGCTCCCGTTCACTTCCGGAGTTGGCGGAAGCCCACCGGAGCTTGCTCCCATCCACTTCCGGTCTTCCGAAAGTGAATGGGAGCGAGGTACGATGCCTTTCGGTACTGCCGGAAATGGACCAGAGCGAGGTGCAATGCCCTTCCGGAACCGCCAGAAGCCCACCGTACCGAGGCACGATGCGCTTTCGGAACTCCAAAAGCCGACTGTGCTTCGGTACAGTCTACTTCTTCATTAAGCCACCGGCGTTGTATCTTCGCCTTGCGCTGCTATCCAGAAAGACCGAGGGACCGGGCCCGATGACGTCTTGGCAACCTACCGCGAGTAGGTGCCAACTCCCGTTTCACCGCGTTGTTGGGTGAGAGAAGATGACAGCCGGAACCGAACCTAGCCGTTCGGGTTTCTTTCTGGATACGCGCTTGTACGCCGCTATACCGACCAGAAAGCAATGTCTGTTTCCGCCCCTGCCCTGCCCACCTCCGCACCGGAACGCGAACTACAAAGTTCGCGCTACTTGCTGCCCGACCTCCTGCGCCAGCGCCTGCTGATTCTCGACGGCGCGATGGGCACCATGATTCAGCGCCACCCGCTCACGGAGGAGGACTTCCGCGGCACCCGCTTTGCCGACCACCCCAAGCCCCTGCGCGGCAACAACGACCTGCTGAGTTTGACGCGACCCGACATCATCAAGGGCATCCACGCCGAGTACTTCGCCGCGGGCGCCGACATGGTGGAAACCAACACCTTCAGCGGCACCACCATTGCGCAGGCCGATTACGGACTGGAGCACGTGGTGTACGAGCTGAATTATGAGTCGGCGCGCCTGGCCCGCGAGGCGGCGGATGAGTACGCCACGCCCGAGCAGCCGCGTTTCGTGGCCGGCGCCGTGGGCCCCACCAACCGCACGGCCTCGCTCTCGCCCGACGTGAACCGGCCCGGCTTCCGCGCCGTGACGTTTGATGAGCTGGCCACCGCCTACCTGGAGCAGGTGCGCGGGCTGGTGGACGGCGGCGTCGACACGCTGCTCATCGAAACCATCTTCGACACGCTGAACGCCAAAGCCGCGCTTTTTGCGGTGCAAAAGTTCTTTGACGAAGGCGGCCGGGTGGTGCCCATCATGATTTCGGGCACGATTACGGACGCCTCGGGCCGCACCCTGAGCGGCCAGACGGTGGAAGCCTTCTGGAACAGCATCCGCCACCTGCCGCTGCTGAGCGTGGGCCTGAACTGCGCCCTCGGCGCGCACCAGCTCAAGCAGTACGTGGAGGAGCTGAGCCGCATTTCCGACGTGCACATTTCGGCGTATCCGAACGCGGGCCTGCCGAATGCTTTCGGTGGGTATGATGAGTCGGCCCAGGAATTTGCGGCGCTGGTGGAGGAGTATTTGCAGGAAGGCATTGTGACGGTGGTGGGAGGTTGTTGTGGCACCACGCCCCAGCACATTGCCGAGCTGAGCCGCCTGGCGAAGAAGTACAAGCCCCGCCAGCTGCCCACCGAAGTACCCCCCGTGACGCGCCTGAGCGGTTTGGAGCCGTTCGGCATCAAAGAAGACAGCCTGTTTGTGAACGTGGGCGAGCGCTGCAACGTGACCGGCTCGCGTGCTTTCGCCCGGCTCATCCGAACCGGCGCCTATGAAGAAGCCCTGGCCGTGGCCCGCCTGCAGGTGGAGGAAGGCGCCCAGGTGCTCGACATCAACATGGACGAGGGCATGCTCGACTCCGAGCAGGTGATGACGACGTTTCTGCACCTCATCGCCTCGGAGCCCGACATTGCGCGGGTGCCCGTCATGATAGACTCCTCGAAATGGAGCGTGCTGGAAGCCGGCTTGAAATGCGTGCAGGGCAAGAGCATCGTTAACTCCATTTCGCTGAAAGAGGGCGAGGACGTGTTCCGGGAACGCGCCCGCACGGTGCGCCAGTACGGCGCCGCCGTGGTGGTGATGGCTTTCGACGAAAACGGCCAGGCCGACTCGCTGGAACGCCGCATTGAAATCTGCCAGCGCAGCTACGACATTCTGGTGAAGGAAGTGGGCTTCGACCCCGCCGACATCATTTTCGACCCCAACATTCTGACCGTGGGCACGGGCATGGACGAGCACCGCAACTACGCGCTCGACTTCATTGAGGCCGTGCGCTGGATTAAAGCCCACCTGCCCGGCGCGCTCACCAGCGGCGGCATTTCCAACATTTCGTTTTCCTTCCGCGGCAACGACGTGGTGCGCGAGGCCATGCACACGGCCTTCCTCTACCACGCCATCCGGGCGGGCCTGGACATGGGCATCGTGAACCCCGGCCAGCTCGGCGTGTACGACGAAATCGAGCCCACTTTGCTCGAACTGGCCGAAGACGTGCTGCTGAACCGCCGCGCCGACGCCACCGAGCGCCTGGTGGAGTTTGCCGACACGGTGAAGCAGAAAGGCAAAGTGGAAGTGGTGGCCGACGAGTGGCGCAGCCTGCCGGTGCAGGAGCGCCTGACGCACGCGCTGGTGAAGGGCCTGACTGAGTTCATCGACGAAGACACCGAAGCCGCACGCCAGGAGCTGGCCCGCCCGCTCGACGTGATTGAGGGCCCGCTGATGGCCGGCATGAACGTGGTGGGCGACCTGTTCGGGGCCGGCAAAATGTTCCTGCCGCAGGTGGTGAAATCGGCCCGGGTGATGAAGAAAGCGGTGGCCTACCTCGAACCATATTTATTGGCCGACAAGCAGGGCTCGGACCGCCAAACGGCCGGCAAAATCCTGATGGCGACGGTGAAGGGTGACGTGCACGACATCGGCAAGAACATCGTGGGCGTGGTGCTGGCCTGCAACAACTTCGACATCATCGACCTCGGCGTGATGGTGCCGCTGGAACGCATTTTGGATGAAGCCCAGGCCCAGCACGTGGACGTCATCGGCCTCTCCGGCCTCATCACGCCGAGCCTGGATGAGATGGTGTACGTGGCCCAGGCCATGGAAAAGCGCGGCATGAAAACGCCGCTGCTCATCGGCGGCGCGACGACTTCGCGCCTGCACACGGCCGTGAAAATTGCGCCCTCCTACAGCGGCCCGGTGGTACACGTCAACGACGCCTCGCGCTCGGTGGGCGTGGCGGCGGGCCTGCTGGGCTCAGGGGAAAAAGCCTACGCTCAAACCGTGGCCGACGACTACGCCGCCCTGCGCGCCGACTACGCCAGCCGCCAGCGCGAAAAGAACTACCTGACCATCGAAGCCGCCCGCGAAAACGGCTTTAAGTCGGACTGGGACGCGGTTTCGATTACCAAGCCCAGCTTTCTCGGCACCAAGGTGCTGGAAGACTACGACCTGGCCGAGCTGGCTCAGTACATCGACTGGACGCCCTTCTTCCACACCTGGGAGCTGAAGGGCCGCTACCCGCGCATTCTGGAAGACGAAACCCTGGGCGAGGCCGCCACCAAGCTGTTTGAAGACGCGCAGGCGCTGCTCCGGAAAATTATTGACGAGAAGCTGCTCACGGCGCGCGCCGTGCTGGGCTTCTGGCCGGCCAATACCAAGGACTACGACACCATTGAAGTGTACGCCGACGACGCGCGTGAGACGGTAGCCACGGAGTTTTTCACGCTGCGGCAGCAGGGCGAGAAGGGACCGAAGATTCCCAACATCGCCTTCTCCGATTTCCTGGCGCCGAAGGAATCCGGCCGGGCCGACTACCTGGGCGGCTTCGCCGTCACGGCCGGCATCGGCATCGAGAAGCTGCTGGACCAGTACGCGGCCGACCACGACGACTACTCCAGCATCATGGTGAAGGCCCTGGCCGACCGCCTGGCCGAGGCCTTTGCTGAGCGCCTGCACGAGCGGGTGCGCCGCGAGTTCTGGGGCTACGCGCCCGACGAGCACCTCACCAACGAAGACCTGGTGCAGGAGAAATACCGCGGCGTGCGCCCCGCCCCCGGCTATCCCGGCTGCCCCGACCACACCGAAAAAATTACTCTCTTCCAGTTGCTCGACGCCGAGGGCAACACTGGCATCTCGCTCACCGAAAACCTGGCCATGTACCCGGCTTCCTCGGTGAGCGGTATGTATTACGCGCACCCGGATTCGCGCTACTTCGGCCTGGGCAAAATTGGGGTGGACCAGGTGGCCGACATTGCCCAACGCAAGGGCATGAAACTGGCCGATTTGGAGCGCTGGCTGATGCCGAACCTGAACTACGAGCCGAAGAAGTAACGTAGCGCGGACTTTGTAGTCCGCGTCACCGCGCCACTTCCTCGTTGTGGCAATTTACCGCCTTACCCCTATTCCGGACGCGGACTACAAAGTCCGCGCTACTATATGAAAGTTACCGACCACCTGGCCCGCGCCAACGGCAAAACCTTGTTTTCCTTCGAGGTATTGCCGCCCAAGAAGGGCGAAAACATCCACACGCTGTTCTCGAACATTGAGCCGCTGATGGAATTCAAGCCACCCTTTATCGACGTGACCTACCACCGCGAGGAGTACGTGTACCGCCACCACCCCAACGGCCTGCTGGAAAAGAAAACCGTGCGCCGCCGCCCCGGCACCGTGGGCATTTGCGCGGCCATCAAAAACCGGTTCGATGTGGACACCGTGCCCCACCTCATCTGCGGGGGCTTCACGAAGGAAGAAACCGAGAATGCGTTGATTGACCTGCATTTTCTGGGCATCGACTCCATCCTGGCCCTGCGCGGCGACCCTATCAAGAGCGAAGGCGTGTTCAAGCCCGAGCCCGACGGGCACGCCTACGCCTGCGACCTCATCGGGCAGGTGGCCAACCTAAACAAGGGCGAATACCTCGACCAGGAGCAGGACGAGGCCTGGGCCACCAACTTCTGCATCGGCACGGCCGGCTACCCCGAAAAGCACTTCGAAGCGCCCAACTACAACGCCGACATCCGCTACCTCAAGCACAAGGTGGACCGCGGCGCCGAGTACATCGTGACCCAGATGTTTTTCGACAACGAGGAGTTTTTCCGCTTCGAGAAGTTGTGCCGGGCGGCCGGCATCCACGTGCCCATCATCCCCGGCCTGAAGCCGCTCACCACCAAAGCGCAGCTCTCGATGCTGCCCCGCTCCTTCTACCTCAACCTGCCCGAGCCGCTGGTGGAAGCCGTGAGCCAGTGCCGCGACAACGAGGCCGCCCGCGCCATCGGCATCGAGTGGTGCCTCAACCAAAGCCGCGAGCTGATGGCCCACGGCGTGCCCTGCCTGCACTACTACAGCATGGGCAAGGCCGAGAGCATTCGGCGCGTGGCCAAGGAACTGTTTTGATATGCTGATTAATGAATGTACTGATGTGCTGGCCGCCGCACCAGAACAATGGCTGAGGTGGAGTGGCATTCCATGCGAACTACTACCGAAAAACCGTTGCCACGTATGTAATCCGGTTTCCGCAGCACATCAGCACATTCATTAATCGGTCCATCATCCCATGCTCGACGACCTGTTTGCCCAGTTGCGCACGGCCACCGCGCCGGCCGAGATTGAGGCCCTGCAAAACGGCATCTGGCAGCAGTGGCTGAGCAGCGGCGACGCGACCCTGGACAAGGACATGGAATTCAGCATGCGCGTGATGCACGCCGAGGAGTACACCCAGGCTATCAGTCTCTTCACGCGCCTCATCCTACTCAAACCGGACTTCACCGAAGCCTGGAACAAGCGCGCCACGGCCTACTACCTGCGCGGTGATTTCAAGGCCTCGCTGGCCGACATTGCCGAAACCCTGCGCCGGGAGCCGCGGCATTTTGGGGCGCTGTGGGGCAAGGTGGGCATCCTGCGGCAGCTGGGCGAATACCGCCGGGCCCTGCGCGTGCTGGGGCGGCTGGCCGCCATTTGCCCTCACCTGCCTGGCTTGCAGGAGCAGGAATTCAGCTTACGCGAGCGGCTGGAAGACGGCGGCGCGCTGGAATAGCGGCCCGGGCCGCCACGCGAACCGTTGCCCTTACTTTCGCCGGGCCCAGCCGTAGAAGGCGAGAAAACAAATGCCTCCCACCTTACTTCGGTGCCCGATGAACAATCTAGTTGAAGGTTTCAAAACCACTGCCTGCCGGCCCGTCTGGGCCCTGGCAACCCTGACGGCCCTGGCCCTAACCGGCTGCGACTCCACGCCGCGCGAACGCCAGGAAGCCGCCCGCACCGCCGGCCACGAGCTGGACACGCTGGCCCGCAAAGCCACCAAAAAGATTGCCAACGTGGGTAAGGCCACCGCCACCTACCACGAGGCCAACCGCGCCCGCCGCGCCCGCCCGCTGGACCCGCGCGAGCAGATTGCGATGGAAACCAAGCTGCTGGGCCCCTACTCCGGCCAAGTAAACGCCCTCACGCCCGCTGACCTGCCCAACGCCTACACCCAGTTTGTGCGGGCGGTGAAAGCCGAGCGCGCCACCTTCACCGACCGCGACTGGGACTACGCCCGCGCCGTGTACCAGCGCCTGAACGACCAGCTCAAACAGATTCGGATGGACATGCCCACCCGCTACGAGGTGCCCATCCGGGCCCGGCAGGCGGAGTTTGTGGCGCTGCAGGCCGGCCACGCGGCCAAAGGCATTAACGAAACCGCCAAGCAGAGAAAATAAAACCAAAAAGAACGTCATGCCGAGCGCCAGCGAAGCATCTTTACTGCGATAGTAAATCTGATTACTGTTGCGGTAAAGATGCTTCGCTGGCGCTCGGCATGACGGGCCGCTACGCCTCCCAAATTCACCCAACCCTCGCCCTGTTCCGTGGCCAACCCCGATTCCGTCGTTTTCCTCGAATCGTTCTACGAGCCGATGGCGGCCAACCTGGCCCGCACGCGGCTGGAAGCGGCGGGCATTCCGTGCTTTCTCAGCAACGAAAACCTGGTGGGGCTGCTGCCGCTCTACAGCCCCACCACGGGCGGCGTGCGGCTGCACGTGCGCCAGCGCGACGCGGAAGCGGCCCTGGAGCTGCTGCATTCGGTGCCCGTGCCACTGGCTACCACGCCCGATGTGGCGTCTTTCGCGGCCGAAGCGCCCGACCCGGTGACGCCCCGCTGCCCGCGCTGCGGGTCGTCGAACGTGGCCTGGGGGCCGGCCACGCGCAACACCTACGGGTTCTGGTCAGGGCTGCTGTCGGTGCTGCTGCGCTACCCGGTGCGCGACAAGCGGTTTCACTGCTTCCACTGCGGCAATGAGTTTAAGTAGCCAGCGGCAGCTGGTTTGCCCGGGAAACGGATACTACATTTCCCGAATGAAGCGTTGTGGGGGTATGGCCCGGCTGAATTTCCTGAACTACTGCAAGCAACTGCTGTTCCCGCTACTGTTGCTGCTGGCAACGGGCCCGGCCCGCGCCCAAACGCAGGCGGGCAACGGCCTGATGGCCGAATACTACCGCGGTACCGATTTCACCCAGTTTATGCGGAGCCGGGTAGACGCCACCATTTCCTTCGATTGGGCGCACCAGCCGCCCATTGCCGGCATGCCGGCCGAATATTTCTCGGTGCGCTGGACGGGCTGGCTGCGGGTGCCCACCAGCGGCCGCTACGTCTTTCATGTGACCGTGGACGACGGCATGCGCATCTGGCTCAACGACCGGCTGATTCTGGACGAGTGGCGGCCGCAGCCCATCAGCCGCTTCACCACCAGCGCCGAGCTGAAGGCCGGCGAGCCCTACAAGCTGCGCGTGGAGTACTTCCAAGACATCCTTGATACCCGCGCCCAGCTCACCTGGGAGCGGCCCGACGTGCCACTGGCCCCGCCGCCCTCGTCGTGGCGCAACCTATGGGGCCTGAATGCGGACGACCCCAAGCCCGAGCCGATTCCGACGCAGTTTTTGTTTGTGAACAACCCGCGGCCCGCGGCCGCCCGGCCGGTGCCGGCGGTGCCCAAGCCACCAACCGTAGCCAAAACCCCAGCCTCCGCAAAGCCCCCGGTGCCCGCGCCGGCCAAGGCCACCCCGCGCCCACAGCCGCCGCGCCGGGTGACTCCGGCGACTCCAATTCTGGCAAAGCCAGCGGTGGTTTCGGCGGCGCCCATTGCCCCACCAGCCCTGGTGCTGGCCGACTCCGACCGCACGGCGCGCCTGGCCACCCTGGCCGTGGGCGAGGCCGTGACCCTGCCAGACTTGTACTTCGACCAGGGCCAGGCCCGCCTGCTGCCCGCCGTGCGCACTGCCCTCGACGGGCTGGCCGCCATCCTGCACGCCCAACCCACGCTACGCTTCGAAGTACAGGGCCACACCGACAACGTGGGCAACGCCGAACTCAACCGCCAGCTTTCGCAGCAGCGCGCCGAGGCCGTGTGCCTCTACCTCACCGCCCACGGCGCGGCCGAGGGGCAACTGCGCCCCGTGGGCTACGGCGGCACCCAGCCCGTGGCCGACAATGCCGACCCCGCCCAACGCCCGCGCAACCGCCGGGTGGCACTGCGCCGGCTGTAAATCAGTAGGGAAGCCCGGCAAAGGCGGCTAAATGGCCAACTTGTCGGGCTTTTCTGCGTTGCAGAAGCCCACCCTTTCCCGTTTCGCTATGGCGTTTGCCACCCGCATGGCCCAGGCGCTGCGCCAGCACTGGCGCCACTATTTGGTTGAGGCCGGCGGCATCATGGCGTTTCTGGCGGTATCGAGCACGGCGGCGGTCGTCTTTCATCACCCGGCTTCGGCCGTGGCGCGGGCACTGGGGCCGCACGAGTGGGTGCAGCGCACGGGGGTGGGGCTGGTGGTGGGCGGGCTGATAGTGGCCATGGCCTATTCGCCCTGGGGCCGGCGCTCGGGTGCGCACTTCAACCCGGCCGTGACCCTGGGTTTCTGGCAGCTTGGCCACATCCGCACCCCCGACGCGGTGTGGTATGTGCTGGCGCAGTTTGCAGGGGCTTTGGGGGCGGGCCTCGGCATGTACTGGCTGCTGGCGCCGTGGTTTGGCCACCACCTCATTCACTACAACACCACCCGGCCCATTGAGGCACCCCACGGCTGGGCGCTGGCGCTGGGGGCCGAAATGCTGATTTCGGCCGGGCTGATGCTGGGGCTGCTGTGGGCGCTGCACTCGGCCCGGCGCAAAAAGTGGGCGGGCGCGCTGGCCGGGCTGCTGCTGGCGCTCTTTGTGAGCGTGGAGTCGCCGCTTTCGGGCATGAGCCTGAACCCGGCCCGCACGCTGGGCGCGGCCGTCGCGGCGGGCCAGTGGCAAGGCCTTTGGCTGTACTTTCTGGGCCCGCTGGCCGCCATGTGGGCCACCGCCGAAGCCTACCGCCGCCACCGCCGGGCCGGGGCCGGCGCCGAGCGCCCGCCGATGTATCCCGACCCGGCCGCGTAGTCCGACAGAAATGCTGCGGGTAGCCTTTCCGTCAATTTACGCGTAAGCGGAACAGTCCATTTCCTTCTGCTCATGCCCACCAAAAAACCCGCAGCCGCCAAGCCCGCCGCTAAAAAAGCCCCCGCTGCCGCCAAGACCGCCCCCGCCAAACCCGAGCGCCGCCCCACGGCCCAGGACATGAAAGCCGGCGCCCAGAAGCTGCCCTACCCGGCCAGGCAGGCCGACATGAAGCTGCAGCCCGACTCGGACCTGGCCAACTACCGCGCCGCCGGCAAGCTCCAGGACAAAATTGCCCTCATCACCGGGGCCGACTCGGGCATTGGCCGGGCCGTGGCCATTGCCTTCGCCAAAGAAGGTGCCCACGTGGCCGTGGTCTTCAACGAAAACGTGGAGGATGCCGAGAAAACCCGGCAACTGGTGGAGCGCGAAAAGCGCAAGTGCCTGCTGCTGCAGCTCGACGTGCGCGACTCGGAGCAGTGCAAGCAGGCCGTGCGCCGCACCGTGGCCGAGCTGGGCGGGCTGAACATTCTGGTGAACAACGCCGCCTTTCAGAACAGCCAGGAGAAGTTTGAGGACATTCCCGAAGAGCAAATCCGCCGCACGTTCGACACCAACATTCTCGGCTACATCTGGATGGCCCAGGCGGCCATTCCGCACCTGCAAAAGGACGACTGCATCATCAATACGGGCAGCATCGTGGGCATCACGGGCATTCCCATTCTGGTCGATTACGCGGCTTCCAAGGCCGGCATTCACGCCCTTACCAAGTCGCTGGCCTTGTATCTGGGCGAGAAGGGCATCCGGGTGAACTGCGTGGTGCCGGGCCCGGTCTGGACGCCCAACATCCCCGGCACCATGCCCATTGAGGAAATCGAGAAGTTCGGCCACGAAGTCGCGCTCAAGCGGCCCGGGCAGCCCGAAGAGCTCGCGCCCGCCTACGTGCTGCTGGCCTCGCAGGACGGCTCCTTTATGACCGGCAGCCTCGTGCACGTGACCGGCGGCAAGCTCAGCAGCGACGAATAAGAGACGGGGCGCCCTGGAATAAATGAGAACGTCATGTCGAGCTGGTCGAGACATCTCGCCTGGGGCAGTAATTCAACCAACAGGGTTAGTGGTGGCACGCGAGATGTCTCGACCAGCTCGACATGACGTTCTCAATTTGTTCCGGGGCGTTCTTTTCCCCACGGCGTTCTTTTTCTCAGTCCGCGGGAAGATTTTGCTCGTAAGGAGTTATTAGCTGAGCCGTTCGATGCGGCACCGCGTCAGCTAAAGCTTTTTCTATGCCCGTCCCCACCTACCCGAGCGGCACCGTGCGCGCTTTGCTCGGCACCGAGCACGTTTCCGAGGCCACCCGCGCCGCCTTGCAGGAGCGCCTCGCTGCCCCGGCCACTTACGAGCCCCAGTTTCTGAGTGCCGAAGCATACGCGCTGCTGGAAGCGGTGGCGAGCCGGCTGTTTCCGCAGCCCGACCGGCCGGAGCAGCCCATTGCCCTGGCCCCGGCCCTGGACGACCGCCTCGCCAAGGGCCTGGCCGACGGCTGGCGCTACGACGCGCTGCCGCCCGACCGCGAAGCCATGCGCCTGGGCCTGGGCGGCATTCAGGAAATTGCGCAGAGCCTGTTTCAGGCTGATTTCCTGGCGTTAGCGCCCGAGCAGCAAGACGCCGTGCTGCACGCCCTGGCCGACGGCCGCCCGCCCGGCGCCGCCTGGCAAACCCTGGACGCCGGCCGCTTTTTTGAAGAGCTGCTGGCCGGCCTCACCGAAACCTACTACGCCCACCCGCTAGCCCAGGAGGAAATCGGCTACGTGGGCATGGCCGACCTGCCCGCCTGGACGAAAATTGGGCTGAACGAGCGCGAAGACCGGGAACCTGACGAGGCAAACGAGCAGCGGCTGTCATCCTGAACATTCTGCGAAAGCAGAGACGAAGCACCTTCTCACGGCTGCTGGTTTTGATTACTGCAAGTCGTTCAGCGGCGATAAGGTCCTTCGTCTCTGCTTTCGCAGAATGCTCAGGATGACAGATGTTTTCTATCACCACTCACCCATCACCACCCACCGCATGCCCGACGAAGAAACCCTGGAAGAAAGTGTCCTTAATCCCGTGAAACCTGAAATCCAGGACCCGCTGCTGCGCGCGCTGCTGGCCGACGAACCCGCGGCTGCTGCCGCGCCCGTGGATACGCCTTTGGAACAGCCGCAGGCCCTGCCCGCCGAGGCCAATGAAGTGGACTGCGTGGTGATTGGGCTGGGCGCGGGCGGGGCGCCGCTACTGGCCCGCCTGGCCATGGCCGGCCTGAAGGTGGTGGCGCTGGAAGCCGGCCCCTGGCACAACCCCGGGAAGGACTTCGCCACCGACGAGCAGGCCCAGAACTTCCTGTTTTGGAACGACGAGCGGCTGGCCGCCGGGCGCGACCCGCTGGCCATGGGCAAAAACAACTCCGGCACCGGCGTGGGCGGCTCCACGCTGCACTACACGGCCTACACGCCGCGCCCATTGCCCGATGACTTGCACCTAAAGCGCGACTTTGGGAAGGGCGAGGACTGGCCATTTGGCTACGAGGAGCTGGAGCCGTATTACGAAGAGTTGGAGCAGTTTCTGGGCATCTCGGGGCCCACGCCCTACCCCTGGGGGCCGGGCCGGCGCAAGGGCTACCCGCTGGCGCCCCTGCCGCTGAATGGCGCCGCCCAGCTCATGGTGCGCGGCGCCGGGAAACTGGGCATCCGCACCTCGCCAGCGGCCAATGCGGCGCTGTCGGCGCGCTACTACCAGGAAGGCATTGGCTGGCGCGAGGCCTGCACCAACCGCGGGTTTTGCCAAGCCGGCTGCTCCAACGGCGCCAAGGCCAGCATGGACGTCACGTTCATTCCCTTGGCCGTGAAGCACGGAGCCGACATCCGGCCCAGCAGCTTCGTGACCGAGATTGAGCGCGATGCACAGGGCCGCATCACCGGCGTGGTGTACACGCAGAATGGGGAGCAGCAGCGGCAACGTTGCCGCCACCTGTTTCTTTGCGCCGGTTCGGTGGAAACGCCTCGCTTGCTGCTGCTGAATGAGCTGGCTTTGACCAGCGGGCAAGTGGGCAAAAACCTCATGGCGCATCCCGGCGTGCAGGTTTTCGGCACGTTTGCCGAAAGCGTGCGGCCAAACAAAGGCATCCCGGGCGCGTTGATTTCGCAGGACACGCACCGGCCGCAGGACGCCGACTTTGTGGGCGGCTACCTGTTGCAAAGCATTGGCATTATGCCCGTCACCTTTGCCGGACAGGTGGCACGGGGGCGCAAATTCTGGGGCCAGCGGCTGCGCGACTACATGAAAAGCTACAACCACGTGGCCGGCATCAACATCCTCGGCGACTGCCTGCCTCACGCCGACAACTACTTGGAGCTGGCCGAGGAAAAAGACGCCCGCGGCCTGCCCAAGCCGCGCCTGCACTTCACCGCCCAGGAAAACGAGGTGCGCATGAACCAGCACGCCGAAGCCCTGATGCGCCGCATCTGGGAAGCCGCCGGCGCCACCGACATCTGGGCGTTTCCGCGCTACGCGCACGTCATCGGCACGGCCCGCATGGGCCTGAGCGGCGACGACGCCGTGGTGGACGCCAATGGCCGCGCCTTCGACGTACCCAACCTGTACATCTGCGACAACTCCGTTTTTCCCAGCGCGCTGAGCGTGAACCCGGCCCTGACCATTATGGCGCTGAGCCTGCGCACGGCGGACAAGTTTCTGAAAAGCCAGCAGCGGCGCGACGCATGAACGAGTACAAAAAGACCGTCATGCAGAGCGTAGCGAAGCATCTTTACCGCAGCAGTAACTCATTGTTTGTATTAGTGTTGCGGTAAAGATGCTTCGCTACGCTCTGCATGACATTCTCAGTCATAATCAAGCATAATGAAAGCTTTCCTCACCCACATCAAGGAAAAATACGGCGACGGCAACTACGCCGGCGACGAGTTTGGCGGCGCGCGCGGGCACGACGGCCGTGGCCTGCCCACCGGCCTGCCCAACAACTTCATGTTTGCCACCGGCATCGAATGCTCGAACCCGACCATTGACCACGGCCGCACGCGGCGCGACCTGCTGCAGGAGTGCGGCCACTACGAACGGTGGCGCGAAGACCTGGCGTTGGTGAAAAACCTGGGGCTGAAAGTGCTACGCTACGGGCTGCCGTATTATAAGACGCACCTCGGGCCAGGGAAATACAACTGGGAATTTGCCGACCAGGTGATGGCCGAGATGCAGCGCCTAGAAATCACGCCCATTCTGGATTTGCTGCACTTCGGCGTGCCCGACTGGCTGGGTAACTTCCAGAACCCTGAGTTACCCATTCATTTTGCCGAGTACGCGGGGGCCGTGGCCCGGCGCTACCCCTGGGTGCGCTACTACACGCCCATCAACGAAATCTACGTGACGGCGCGCATGAGCGCCAAAGACGGCGTCTGGAACGAGCAGCTGAAGTCCGACCGCGGTTTTGTGACGGCCATGAAGCACCTGGTGGCGGCCAGCATCCTGGCCACCCAGCAGATTGCCGTGCACCGGCCCGACTGCATCATCGTGCAGAGCGAGTCGGCCGAATACATCCACGAACTGCGCGCCAACCCCTCGCCGCAGGTCACGCTGGAAAACAAGCTGCGCTTTGTCTCGCTGGACTTGCTCTACGCCCACCACCCGGACGGCGACGTGCTCAACTACCTCTTCGACAACGGCCTGACCCGGCGCGAGTACGACTGGTTCATGGCCGGCGAGCCGCCCGGCTACCAGATTATGGGCAACGACTACTACGGCCGCAACGAGCGCATCATCCTGCCCGACGGCACGCTGTGCACCAGCATGGACGTGCTGGGCTGGTACAACATCACCCTCGAATACTACCGCCGCTACCGCAAGCCCGTGATGCACACCGAAACCAACGTGCTGGAAGCCCACAACGCCCCGACCTGGCTCTGGAAGCAGTGGGTGAATATCCTGCGCATGCGCGACGAGGGCGTGCCCGTGCTCGGCTTCACCTGGTACTCGCTCATCGACCAGCTGGATTGGGACATCGGCCTGGCCCGCAAAGTGGGCAAAGTGAACCCCTGCGGCCTCTTCGACCTCGACCGCAAGCCCCGCCCCGTGGCCGAATGCTACAAGATGCTGCTGCAGGAATACGGCCAAATCACCATCGTGCCCCACGGCGAGCTGTTTGAAGTAACCAAAGAGCCAGCCACGCTGAAAGTGGAGGTGTAGGCAAAAAGCCGGAAATTCCCGTTGTTCTTTTGCCCCGCGTGCGCCTCGCCCGCTTTTTCTTTGGCATTATGAGTCGCCCGCGGCCCCAAAACCAGTTGCATCAGCTGCTTTGGCAGCACGGCCTGCTGTTGCTGCTGGGCCTGGGGTTGTATTTGGTTGACAAGTATGAGGGCCTGTCGCCCAACGTCATCACGGCCGTGCTGCTGGTAGGTGCGGCGGGCAAAACCGGCTATTTCCTGCTGCACAATTTCCGGGCCCTGGCCGCGCTGCGCCAGGCATTCCGGCAGTTTGTGCTGTTGGTCTCGCTCAATCTTTTCATGATTGTGCTGTCCTTCGCGCTCGACTTCTATTGCCTCTACCGCGTGAACGACCACGCCTTCAACAGCTTGCGTCCGGGCAGTGAATTGGCGGTGTTCGGACAGTTGTTCTATTTCAGCGTGGGCACGCTCATCAGCAACTCCGAAGGCGGCGCGGTGCCCGCGGCGGGCTCCACCGAAGTCCTGTTGCTGCTGGAAAAAATAGCCGGCTTCGTGTCCACGGTTTTCGTTATCTCGAATGCCGCTAACTTCCTGCGGCCCGGGCCGCGCCGCAAAAAGGCGGCCCCGCCCGAAAACCCAGCCCAGCCCTGATGCCACCCACCCCCAACACGCCCGCTCCCCGGCTGCTACACGTGGCCGCCGCCTGGCCCCTGCCCGGCCTCGGCCTGCTGGTGCTGCCCGCCGGGCCGGCGCCCGCGCTGGCGGCCTATGCCCTGCACACCGCGCTGGCCGTGGAGGTGGTGCTGCCCGACGGCACGCGCCACCCGGCCGTGGCCACGGTGGAAGAAATAACCCGCCCGGAAACACCTGCGACTGCGGAGCAAGGCTTGCTCCTGGATATTGATGCGGCCGTGGCGGCAGGGGCCGGCGCCGAAATCTGGCTCACCGGGCTACCTGATAATTTTTGCCTTGCCGACTAGGGCACGCTTCCGTGCGGTTTTGGTCGATGAATTGGTTTTGGCATAGCTGGCCGTGCAGTCGCGGGTGGTTTGGAGGCCGCAAACGTTTTGGGTTCGCCCAGTGACTCCGGGTACCCTGAAAATGAAGATGACAGCGGGCAAAATCGGATTTGGCGACGCACCGGCGCGCCCTTGGCCGGGCCCGGACAGCAGTTGAGCCGCCAGGTTTAACAGTTGGCCCGAAATTTTCATACTTTCGGCCTGGAACTAGTTGGGAGCCATGCACGCTTTGCGTAAATTGCGAGACTACAACAGTTCCTTGCATTTGGCCCGACACTACTCCGTATGAAATTTTTTGCTCCGCTGCTCCTGGCACTCCTCTTGGTATTGCCAGCCGCCGCCCAGCGTATCGTAATCAGCGGCCAAGTGGTGGAGGCCACCAACGGCGAGCCGGTGCCGTTTGCGTCCATCTTCGTACCCAAGACCAATTTCGGCGTCACGGCCGACGCCGACGGCAAGTTCAAGCTGGCCATCACGGGCTCGCCCGATTCCATTGCGGCCTCGGCCATGGGCTTTGCCACGCTGCGGCGCAAGCTCAGCGACGCCGCCACGCAAACCGTGCTGTTCCGGCTGAAAACCGGCGGCGTGGCCCTGGGCGAAGTGGTGGTGTCGTCGCGCCAGCCCGAAAACCCGGCCTTCCGCATCCTGCGCGAAGTGCAGCGCCACAAGCCCGAAAACGAGCGTTCGGCCCTGCAGGCAGCCGAGTACGACTCCTACAACCGCATCGAAACCAGCCTGATTGACGTGCCCGCCAACCTGGCCAAGCGCAAGGTCATCAAAGACATTCGGGCGCTGGCCGTGCGCCAGGGCGCCGCCGCCGCTGCCGATGCCGACGCCCCGCTGCCCATTTTCGCGTCCGAAGTGGGCTCGCGGGTGTACCAGCGCAACGCGCCGCTGCGCCGCCGCGAGGACCTGCTGCACAAGCAGATGCGCGGCGCCGGCCCGCGCGAGGGCTCCATCCTCTCGCAGATGCTGGGTTCCAACTTCCAGAACTTCGACTTCTACCCCAACTGGCAGAACGTGCTGGGCAAGGACTTCATCTCCCCCATCGCCGAAGGTGGCCGCCTGACCTACGACTACGAGCTGCAGGATTCCGTGTTTGTGGGCAAGGACTGGTGCTACAAAATCGCCGTCACGCCCAAGCGCAGCCACGACCTGGCCTTCAAAGGCACCATCTGGATTACGCAGGAAGGCTACGCGCTGCGCCGCATCGACGTGGTGGCCAGCCCCGACGCCAACATCAACTTCGTGAGCGACCTGCGCATTTACCAAGACTTCACCTCGCCCGGCGACGGGCCGGGCCTGCCCATCCGCACCAAGCTGGTGCTCAGCGTGCGGCCTTACGAAAAGCAGGCCGCCATGCTGGTGCGCTTTACCACGGTGAGCAGCAACTTCGTGCGGAACCAGTTGCACACCGAGCCTGGCTTTTACGACCAGCCCATCGTGTCGTCGCTGATGGAGCCCGCCGAGCAGCAGGGCGGTGGCTTGCTCGCCAGCGTGCCGCAGGGCGGCGCCCGCGGCTACTTCGACGAGCACCGCCCCGACACGCTCAGCCTCTCGGAGCGCCAGACGTTTGCCGTGCTCGACTCGGCCAAGCAGCTGCCTTCGGTGCGCAACCTGCTGGACTGGGTCGACTTGTTTGTGAACGGCTACAAGCGCGTGGGCCGCTGGGACGTGGGCCCCATCCTCACCTCGTATGCGCACAACGACTACGAAGGCAGCCGCATCCGGCTGGGTTTCCGCACCACGCCCGACATCAGCCGCGACTGGGTGACGCAGGGCTACGTGGCCTACGGCACCAAGGACACCCGCATCAAGTACGGCATCCGAACCTACTACATTGCCGAGCGCCGGCACTGGACGGTGTTCACCGGCGAGTTCAAGCACGACGTGGAGCAGGTGGCCCTGCTCGACAACGACTTTACTTCTGATAATAATTTGTTTGCGGCCGCCTCCCGCTGGGGCCGCTTCATTCAGGGCCGGCCCATCCTGCGCGATTTGTACTCGCTGAGCGTACAGCGCGACCTGTTTCACGGCTTCACCCAGACCCTGACGGCGCGCCACCAGGACATTTCGCCGCTGCACGACTTCGCTTACTACTCCACTTCCGACCGTGGCCCGACGGCGCCCATCGGCCACGACCTAACGCTGTCGGAAGTGGTGCTGGAATCGCGCTACGCCCCCGACGAAAACCTGGTGCAAAGCGAAAACCGGCGCCGCGCGGTGGGCCTCAAGCGCCTGCCCGTGTTCACGTTCCGCTACACGTTCGGCTACCGCAACCTGTTCGAGAAGAACACCCCGCCGCCCTACCAGAAGTTCAACCTGCTCATCACGCACAGCGCCTCGGTGGGCCAGCTGGGCCGCCTGAACTACCGCGTGGAAGGCAGCTACATTCCGGATGCCGTGCCCTACCTCATCCTCAAAACGCCGCTCGGCAACCAAACGCCGTTCTATAACGCCAACTCCTTCAACCTGATGAACTACTTCGAGTTCGTGACGGACCACTCGGTGTCGCTGCGCCTCGACCATCATTTTGAAGGGCTCTTTCTAAACGGCATCCCCGGCATTCGTTCGCTCAACTGGCGCCTGGTGGGCACGGCCAACCTGCTCTACGGCAGCCTGTCGAACGCCAACACCACGCAGCCTCGGCGCGACATGGGCGGCCACGAGCTGGCCCCCATCCCCACCCTCGACAAGCAGCCCTACGTGGAAGTGGGCTACGGCATCGAGAACATTTTCAAGTTTATCCGGGTCGATTTCATCCACCGCCTCACCTACCGCGACCAGCCTGCGCAGGACACGCCCATCACGCCCAAACACCAGAATTTCGGCGTCAAAGTAGGCGCGCAGTTCCGCTTGTAGCGCCCGCCGCCTTTGGTTTGCGAAGCCCGCCGGCCCAAAGCCGGTGGGCTTTTTGTATTTTAGGCGTCTTATGCAACAATCACGCACTACCCATTCGCTTTCGGGCCAATGCGGCGAGGTTGGGAAAGGGTGGCGGCGGCTCTTGGCGGGCTTCGGCTTCCTGTTGATGGCATTCGTGGGAAGCAGTTTTCCGGCGCACGCCGCCCCCGAAGACACCCTCGTCGTCAACCCCGCCCAGTCGGCCATCTACCTCGACGAAAATTATTACAGCTTGCTGGAAGACCCCACGGGCCGGCTCAGCTTCGCCGAAGTGCACAGCCCGGCCTGGAGCCGGCGCTTCGAGCGGCTGCGCGGCTCGGGGCACCCGTCCAACATCAACCGCACCCAAAGCGCCTACTGGCTGCGCATCACCGTGCGCCACGCACTCAACGAGACGGCCGCTTGGTACCTGGAGCTTTACGACTCGCACATTGGCCAGGCCGTGTTTTTCCGCCCCCGCCCTGGCGCCGCCGCAGGCTACGACAGCGTGGTGACGGGGGCCAGCCTCTCGTTTGCCACGCGCCCGCACCCTTATAAAAACTTCCTGTTTGACCTGCCGCCCCGACCGGGCCAGACGGCCACCTACTACCTGCGCCTGCACTCCGACACCCGCACCAGCTTCCGGGCCATGCTGCACAGCGGGCCGGGACTGATTCCGGAGCTGTCGGTGCAGTACTGGTTGCTGGGCGTGTTCTATGGCGTGCTGGCCATCATGCTGCTTTACAACCTGATACTGTTCTTTTTTCTAAAAGAACAGACCTATTTATTCTACGTGCTCTACGTGCTGAGCGGCACGCTGCTGTTTCTGACGGAAGACGGGCTGGGGTTTCAGTACCTGTGGCCCGGTGGGCCGGGGCTCAACCATTTCATCGGCGCGGCGGCTCCGGTGCTGCTGCTCATCACGTTTGCAGTGTACGCCAGCGGCTTTCTCGACATGGCCTCTCGCCTGCCCACCTTGTACCGCGTGGGGCGCTGGGTGGTGGGCCTGAGCACCACGCTGCTGGTGCTCGACGCGGCCCTGATTCATTCGGGGTTTAGCTTCTGGCTGTACCTGCTGCCGTATGGGCTGCTGTATTACTCGGCTTTCCGGGCGTACCGGAGCGGGCTGCGGCCGGCCCGCTACCTGCTGCTGGCCCAGGCGCTGGTGGCCACCAGCCTGGTTTTCCTCATCATGCGCAAGCTGGGCATTAATTTCTACAACAATGCCTACACCGTTTATAGCCTCTATGCTGCCTTCGTGGCCGAGGTGGTCATCCTGAGCTACGCGCTGGGCGAAAAGCTCAAAGGCCTGATGGACACCACCCTGCTCACCCAGCACCGCCTGCTGAAGCAGCTCCGCAAAAAGCACCAGGCCCAGGACCGCCTGGTGGAGCAAATGCGTGAAAACCAGGAGCTAAAGGACCGCCTCAACTCCGAGCTGGAAGCCCTCGTGACCCAGCGCACCGCCGAGCTGCGCCGCCAAAACGACACCGTGGCCGCCCAAAACCGTGAGTTGCTGGAAGCCAACGGCCTGCTGGCCCTGCAATCGGCGGCCATCGAGAACCTGAACGCCGAGCTTAGCCGCGACCTGCACGCCGAAAAGGCTGCCCGCATCGAAGCCCGCGAGGTAGACTTCGGCGAGTTCAGCCAGATTTACCCGGACAAGGATGCCTGCCTGCGCTACCTCGCCGACCTGAAATGGGGCCACAGCAGCTACCGCTGCCGCAAATGCGGCCACGAGAAAAGCTGCGAAGCCCGCGAACCCCACGCCCGCCGCTGTACCCGCTGCCGCTACGTGGAGTCGGCCACAGCCGGTACGCTGCTGCAGAAGTGCAAGTTTTCTATTGTGAAGGCCTTGTATGCCGTGTTTCTGCTGCACGCGCACAGAGGCAATTACTCGGCTTCGGAACTGGCCCGAGTGCTGGAGTTGCGCCAAGCCACCAGTTGGGCATTTGCGCAAAAGGTGCTGGCGGCCTTGCAGCGCCGCCGCCAGGCCGCCGACTACGAAGACGGCGAACCGTGGACGCACGTGCTGCTGGACGCTACCACCGAACCGGAACTGGCCGAAGAAGCCTCGGTGGATAGCGAGAAATAGCCAGGCATTTGCCCGGCAACGATTGCGACGAGGCGGTTTACCCTGATTGGGCACTGGCAACTCGTGCAGACAAATAATCTGTCGGAGTACGGGCGCAGGTAGCTGAAGAGTAATTTTTTTCTGATTGCAAGCGTTTTTTTTCGTTGTTTTTTAGACCAAGAACCAATTCCACGAAAAGGCGCTGCCCGATGCGGCAAGCCCTAAAGCCTGTTGTGTGTGTGTGCAGCAAGCGTATAAGCATTAGGTGGGGCAAACGCAAAAACAGCCAAAACAGCCAATAGACGCAGTTTTCGTTCTTGCATTTGCCAAACACGCCCTTATACATTTGAGCGTCCTATCCCACCTGACGCTCGTGTTTTTTACCGCTGCCACCTTCTTTTTGAAAGTGCCTGCCCGTGCCCCACTGCCGGCGTTTATGCGCCGTCACCGCTGGCCCGCGCACCTGCTGACCATGGCGCTGTGCCTCGGGTGTCAGCGGGCGGCGGTGCCTACCGTTGCAGTGGCTCCAGCAGTCTCAGCGAGCGCGCCGGTGGCAGCCAACCGGCCCGAAACTACTTTCAGCCCGCGGGTGCAGCAACTGCTGGCTCAGATGACGCTGGAGGAGAAAATCGGGCAGATGACCCAGCTCAACATTTCGGCCATCAACACCACGGGCGAAGACAAGGACGTGGTGTTGGACTCAGCCAAGGCAACTGCTTTGGTACGGGACTTTCACGTCGGCTCGTTCATCAACGGTCAGGCAGTGCCGGCCGCGCAGTGGCTGCGCTACGTGGCCGCGCTCCAGCGCATTGCCCTGCGCGAGTCGCGGCTGCACGTGCCCATCATCTACGGCATCGACCACATGCATGGGGCCAGCTACGTAAGTGGCACCACCATTTTCCCGCACAATCTCAACCTGGGTGCCACCTTCAACCCCGAGCTGGCCCGCCAAACCGCCCGCGCCACCGTGCTGGAATCGGCGGACTTGGGCCACCGCTGGCAGTTCTCGCCGGTGCTGGACCTGGGCGTGAACACCTACTGGCCGCGGCTCTACGAAACCTACGGCGAAGACCCGCTGGTAGCGGCTACGCTGGGCGCGGCTTACGTGCGGGAGCTGCAGTCTAATAACGACATAGCCCCTTACAAAGTAGCGGCTTGCGCCAAGCACTTTCTTGGGTACTCAGACCCGCGCAACGGGTGGGACCGCACCAACGCCCTCATTCCCGACCAGCGCTTGCAGGAGTTCTTTCGTCCTTCGTTCCAAGCCGCAATCGATTCCGGGGTGAAGAGCGTGATGGTAAATTCCGGCGAAATTAACGGGGAAGCCGTGCACGCGTCGAAGGCCATTCTCACCGACTTGCTGCGCCGCCAGATGGGCTTCCGGGGTGTGGTGGTGACGGATTGGGAGGACATCAACCGCATGGCGCGTGTGCAGAAAGTGGCCGCCAACGAAAAGGAAGCCACCTGGATGGCCATCGACGCCGGCATCGACGTGGCCATGACGCCCTACAACACCAACTTCTGCCGCTACGCCAAAGAGCTGGTGCAGGAGGGCCGCCTAAGCGAGGAGCGCATCACGCTTTCGGCGGGCCGGATGTTGCAGATGAAGGATGAAATTGGCCTCTTTGAAACCCCGCTGCCGCGCGCCGACCGGCTGGCCCGCGTGGGCGACCCGGCCCTGCGCGCCCAGGCCGTGGCGGCGGCTCGCGAGTCGCTGGTGTTGCTGAAAAACGAGAAGAACGTGCTGCCGCTGGCTCCGGCCCTCGTGAAGCGCCTGTTGGTACTCGGGCCCTCGGCCGAGTCGCGGGCCAACCTGTGTGGCGGCTGGACGCTGGCCTGGCAGGGCCGCGCTGAAGAAGCGTACCCTAAAGACGTGCCCACGCTGGTGGAAGCCCTGCGGAAGGAGTACCCCCACGCCATTATTGAAACGCTGCCCGGCCGCGACTCTAAAGGCAAGTCCTTGCTGGCCAGCGCGGGAGCCGCCGCGAAGCGGGCCGATGCCGTGGTGCTGGCCCTGGGCGAGCGGCCGTATACCGAAGTGCTGGGTAATACCTCGGACCTGACCCTGCCCGACGACCAGCAGCAGCTGGCGCGCGCGGCGCAGGCCAGCGGCAAGCCCACGGTGCTGGTCGTCATCGGCGGCCGGCCGAGCATTGTGCGGGCGGTGGCGGGCGCCAGTTCGGCCGTTATCTGGGCGGGACTGCCGGGCTACGGCGGGGGCACGGCGCTGGCCGAAGTCATCAGCGGCAAAACCAATCCGAGCGGCAAGCTGCCGTTTACTTACCCGCAATTTGCCGGCCACGTCACCAACTACCACCACGACGCCAACGAGAACAGCGCCGACCTGCGCGACTTCGCGGCCGGCTTTGCCCCGGCTGGGGCCAAGTATACAAGCAACATGCTCACCGAGTTTGGCGAAGGCCTGAGCTACACTTCCTACCGCTACTCGGGGCTGACGTTGAGCGACTCGGTACTCACTGGAACCGGCGCCAAGCTGCGCGCCACCGTGCAGGTGGCCAACACCGGCGCCCGCGCCGGGCAGGAAGCGGCCCTGTGGTTTCTGACCGACGAGGTGGGTCGGATTGCGCGGCCGGTGCGCCTGCTCAAGCACTTCGAGAAGCAGCCCTACGCCGCCGGGCAAAGCCGGAAACTGACCTTCGACATCGACCCGCTGCGCGACCTGAGCTACCCCGACGGCCAGGGCCGGCCGCAGCTCGAAGACGGCTGGTACACGCTGCGGGTGGGTACGGAGCAGGCGCGGTTCCGCTACGCGGGCGGCGCCAGTGCCCACAGTGTTCCCGCTCCGGCCAAAACTACTGGCTCAACGAACTAATTTAATTAATCTGATTTGCGGTGCCTTGCTGGTACCGGTGCTACAGCTTTTCATTTTTTCCCACCCACTTCACAATTCTCATTATGAAGCGACTTGTTTACTTAAATACGCTGCTCCACCGTTCGGCGGTGGTGTTGGCATGCGGGCTTCCGGTGCTGGCGCACAGTGCGCCGGTGGCGGCAGCGCACCCGCTGGTTCGGCCGGCGGCCGAGGTGCCCGTGAGCGGGCGCGTGACCGGGCCCGACGGGACTGGCCTGCCCGGCGTGACGGTGCTCGTGCGGGGCACCTCCGTGGGCACCAGCACCAACGCCGATGGTGCCTTCAGCCTGACAGCACCCGAGGGTAGCACGCTGGTGTTCAGCTTTATAGGCTACACCACCCAAACCGTGGTGGTGACGGCTGCCAACGCCAGCGCCGTGAGCGTGAGCCTGAAAGAAGATGCCCAGAAGCTGAATGAAGTGGTGGTGGTGGGGTACGGCACCCAGGAGCGGGGCAGTGTGACGGGCGCCATTTCGTCGGTGGGCTCGGCCGACATCGTGCGCCAGCCCGTGCCCGACGTGACCCAGGCCATTCAGGGCAAGGTTTCCGGCGTCACCATCACCTCCAACGGCGGGGCGCCCGGCGGGGCGGCGGGCACGGCCATTCGGGTGCGCGGCATCACGTCGGCCGGCAATAACAACCCGCTCTTCGTGGTCGACGGCTTTCCGCTGCCCGACAATGGCGACAGCCAGCTGAACGCCATCAGTCCCAACGACATCGAAACGATTGACATCCTGAAAGACGCTTCGGCCACCGCCATCTACGGCGTGCGCGCGGCCAACGGGGTGGTTATCATCACGACCAAGCGGGGCAAAGCCGGCAAAACCAACGTCAACGTCGATGCTTACCGGGGCGTGCAGATTCTGGCGCGCAAGCTGGACTTGCTCAACGCCAAAGAGTACGCCACCATCAACAACGAGTCGCTCATTGCCGCCGGCAAGCCCATTGCGCTCGACAAGCTGCGCGACCCAAATTCGCTGGGTGAAGGCACCGACTGGCAGGACCTGCTGTTCCGCCAGGCCAAGATTCAGAACTACTCGCTCTCGACCACGGGCGGCAGCGAGAAGGCCCGCTACGCGCTGTCGGGCACCTACTTCCAGCAGGACGGCATCATCGTAGGCACCAATTTCGAGCGCTTTACGCTGCGGGCCAACGGCGACGTGCAGATTGGCAAAATGCTAAAAATCGGCAATAGCATCTCGCTCACGCACCTGGGCGACCGGCAGGTGTCGAGCAACGGCGGCGGCAACGGCGGCAACAACGAATACGGCGCCGTGCAGCAGCTGCTGCGCATTCCACCCACGGTGCAGGCCTACCGCCCCGACGGCTACTGGTACCAGCCCAACGGCGCGGCCGACAACTTCACGGAAGAAAACCCGCTGGCCACTTCGCTGCGCACCAACCAGAAGTTCACCCGCAACCGCGCCATCACCACGTTCTACGCCGAGCTGGAGCCGCTGAAAGGCTTGCGCTTCCGCACCAACGTGGGCGTTGACATGATTTACGACAACTTCAACAGCTTCTCGCCCAAGGGCCCCGAACTGGCCGGCTACACGCAACGCTACACCACGGCCGGCGCCTCAGCCACGTCGAGCTACGCGCCGACTTACCTGATTGAGAACACGGCCACCTACGACCGCACGTTCGGCGGCGACAAGCACCACGTCACGTTCCTGGTGGGCCAGTCGGCGCAGGAGTTTAACTTCAGCAACATCTCGGCCAACCGGACGCAGTACCTGCGCAACGACCTGCAGACCATCAACTCGGGCCCCATCAACCCGCTGCTCAGCAACGGGGGGACCGTGGACCCGCCCCGGCGCCTGGCCAGCTACTTCAGCCGCCTGAACTACGAGTTTGCCGGCAAGTACATCGTCCAGGCCACGTTGCGCTACGACGGGTCGTCGCGCTTCCAGCCGGGCAACAAGTTCGGCTTCTTCCCCGGCGGCTCGGTGGGCTGGCGCATTTCGGAGGAGGAATTCCTGAAAGGCAACCGCACCGTCAGCAACCTGAAGCTGCGCGCCGGCTACGGTCGGGTGGGCAACGAGTTGAACGCCGGTCGCTTCGCCTATTTGTATTCCATCAACTTTGGCATCAACTACCCGTTTGGCTCAGACGGGGCCCTCAACACGGGCGGGGCACCCACGCGCCTGCCCAACCCCAACCTGCGCTGGGAATACAACGACCAGGCCAACATCGGGCTGGACATGGGCTTTATGGACAACCGGTTTGAAGCCAGCATCGACCTCTACAACCGCAACTCGCCCAACCTGATTGCGGGCGTGCCGCCGTCCTTGGTGTCGGGCACTTACGAGTCGGTGAACGCCAACGCCGCTTCGGCTTACAACCGCGGCATCGACCTCTCGCTGACCTCGCACAACTTCACCGGGGGGGCCGATGGCGCGCTGAACTGGTCGACCACGCTGAACTTCTCGGCCTTCAAAACCCGCCTGGAGTCGCTGGGCGCCGGCATCCCCTACAACGGCCTGACGTCGCTGAGCGGCACCATTGTGCGCTACGACGTCAACCAGGCCTTTGGCTCCTTCTACGGTTACGTGGCCGACGGCCTGATTCAAAGCCAGGAAGAGCTGAACGGCCTGAACGCGGCAGCCAAAGCCGGCTCGGCCAAGGCCGACTTTTACCAGCTCAGCGGCACCGGCCCCGGCGACATCAAGTTCAAGGACCTGAACGGCGACGGCACCATCACCGACAAGGACCGCACGTTCATCGGCAATCCGAACCCCGACTTTTCGTTCGGCATGACCAACACGGCCAGCTACAAAAACTTTGACCTGAGCTTCTTCATCCAGGGCGTGCGCGGCAACGACGTGTACAACCTCAACCGCTACATCACGGAAAGCGCGCTGTATAGCACCACCAACGGCACTACCCGCATCCTGGGCCGCTGGACCGGCCCGGGCACGAGCAACGACATTCCGCGCGCCATCAACGGCGACCCGAACAGCAACCTGCGCGTGTCGACCCACTACATCGAGGACGGCTCCTACGTGCGCCTCAAGAACCTGACGCTGGGCTACTCGCTGCCCCGCGCCGTGCTGAGCCGCATTTCGGCCGCTCAGATTCGCGTGTACTTCACGGCCCAAAACCTGATAACGCTCACCAAGTACACCGGCTTCGACCCGGAGGTGAGCGCCAGCGGCGTCGACCTGGGCATTTACCCCCAAACCCGCGTTTTCCTCGGCGGCTTGAACATCGGGTTCTAATCCTTTTACATTCCCACCACCACTGTCATGACCATCTCAAAATTTACCTGCGGCACTTTCCTGCTTTCCCTGGGCCTGCTGCTGGGCGGCTGCGGCGAGAAGTTTCTGGAAGAAGCCCCCGTTGACCAGATTACGGACGCCAACTTTTATCAAAGCCAGCAAGACGCCATCCAGGCCACCAACGCCGCCTACAGCGAGTTGACCAAGGAAGGCCAGTACAACCTATCCATGTGGGCCTTCGACATCTGGGCCGACAACTCCGTGTCGGGTGGCGACGACGGCAACGACGCCGTGGAGTACAAGCAGCTGGAATCCTTCAGCATTCCGAGCACCAACATCGTGGCCACCCGCCTCTGGGGCGGCTGCTTCGTGGGTCTGCAGCGGGCCAACTTGGTGCTGCAGAAAGTGCCCGGCATTGCCAACATGGACCCCGCCATCAAGAACCGCTGCCTGGGCGAAGCCCAGTTCCTGCGGGCCAAGTTCTACTTCGACCTGGTGCGGGCCTACGGCGACGTGCCCCTGTTCACGGCCCCGCCGGCCAGCCCGGAAGCGGTGAACATTCCGCGTACCCCCGCCGCGCAGGTGTACGCCCAAATCGAAAAAGACCTGGCCGACGCCTACAACAACCTGCCGCCTTCCTACTCGGGCGCCGACCTGGGCCGCGCCACCAAGTGGGCCGCCGCTGGCCTGCTGGCCAAAGTGTACATCACCGAAGGCAAGAAAGCCGACGCCGCCACCTGGGCCCGCCGGGTCATCACGAGCTCGGGCAAGACGATGTGGGACAACTACGCCGACAACTTCAAGCCAGCCAACGAGAATCGCAACGACAAAGAGTCGCTGTTTGAGGTGCAGTATGTGAACGGCCACAACGAGTACGACCGCAACAACGTGGGCTCGGCCATGAACGAGTTCTTCGCCCCCCGCGGCTCGAACCAAACGGCCGGCAGCGGCTACGGCTTCAATGTGCCGGAGCCCGACTTCGTGAACGGCTACGAGGCCGGCGACACGCGCAAGGCGGCCACCATCTGGGTGCCCGGCGACGTGTACCCCGACGGCAACCGGCAGTCGGCGCGGGCCACGGGCTCGCCCTTCGGCTACAACGTGAAGAAGTGGTTTACGGGCAAGGTGAACACCAACATCTGGGACTCGCCGCTGAACGTGCCCGTGCTGCGCCTGGCCGAGATGTACCTGATTGTGGCCGAGGCCGTGGGCCCGACCGCCGAAGGCCTGGAAGCCATCAACAAAGTGCGGCGCCGCGCCTTTGGCCTGCCCATCGACGTGGCTTCCCCCGCGCACGATTTGACGGCCGCCACAACCGACTTCACGGGCGCTGTGCTGCGCGAACGCAAGTACGAGCTGGCGTTTGAGTTCGACCGCTGGTTTGACCTGAAGCGCTACAACGGCACGCCTTACGGCCTCATTCCGGTGATGACGGCCCAGGCCGCCTACCTGCGCACGCTGGGCATTCAGCGTGCCGTGCCCACGGCCACCAACCTGGTGCTGCCCATTCCGCAGTCGGAACTGGACGCCAACCCCGGCCTGGTACAGAACCCCGGCTACTAAGCCGCCTTCGCTCACATTTTCAGCTTTACACCGCTCATGAATACTATCTGGAACAAGGCCGGGATGCTGCTGCTCGGCGGCACGCTGCTGCTAAGCGCCTGCAAAAAGGGCGACGAAGGCGCCCTGGATGGCCCCGTGCCCACCACCACCTTCACCACCACCTCCCGCACGGTGGGCTTTACCACCGAAGTCACCTTCACGGCCGTGCCCAACCCCGACGCTTTCCTGTACGAATGGGAGTTTGGCGACGGCGGCGGCACCGACGGCCGCGGCTCGGTGGCCTCGGGCCAAACCGTGACGCACGTCTACACCAAAGGCGGCACCTTCAAGGCGCAGCTGATTACGGCCGGCCGCGGCGGCCAGGGCTTCTCCGCCACCAAGGACATCGTGATTCCCTCGTCGCTCAACCTGGTGAAGCAGTACCTCACCGGCGGCTCGTCGCGCACCTGGAAGCTGGACAACGGCGTGGTGGCTCCCATCACGGTGGGCCCCTCCGACGCCGACCCCACCAGCTACTACGCCGGCAACCCCACGCCCGGTGCCCTGCCGGCCTGCCAGGCCGACGACGAGTACACTTTCAGCACCAACGACGTGTTTACCTACGACGCCAAAGGGCAGACTTTCGTGGCGGGCGGCGCCTGCGATGCCCCCCGCAACGTGACCACGCCGTTCACCTTTGCCGCGGCCACAGGCCAGGGCCTGGCCCAATTCACGTTGGCCAGCGCCACGCCCTCGCCGTTCATTGGTGTCACCGACGCGCCGGGCTTGCGCTACCGCATCCTATCCATCACCAACACCAACATGGTGCTCCGGGCCGGTAGCACGGCCGATAACTTGGTGTTCGACCTGAAACTGGTGGTGAAGTAGCGCGGCGCGCTGTTTTCCTGCCACCCCTTCCTTTCCCTTCGTCCTTATGTCTTTTTCCCAACGTCCTTCTTTTTTCAGGCCGTGGGCCGGGGCCAGCTTGCTGCTGGCCCTGAGCCTGGGCGGCTGCACCAAAGAATCTCCCAAAGTGCTTCCGCCCGCTGACCCGGTGGTGCCCGTGGCCAACGAAGAACAGCGCGACTACAGCCAGTACACCGACCTGGTGTGGAGCGACGAGTTCGACGGCGCTACCCTGGACCCCGCCAAGTGGACCTACGACCTGGGCGGCGGCGGCTGGGGCAACAACGAGCTCGAAACCTACACCAACTCGCCCGACAACGTGTTCCTCAGCGGGGGCAACCTCGTCATCAAGGCCATTCGCACGCAGGCGGGCAGCAACACCAGCTACACCTCGGGCCGCATCCTGACCAAAGGGCGCCAGAGCTTCACGTTTGGGCGTTTCGACGTGCGGGCCAAGCCCCCCAAGGGCAAGGGCATCTGGCCGGCCATCTGGATGCTGGGCGCCGACATTGACCAGAACAACTGGCCGGTGTGCGGCGAAATCGACATCATGGAGGAGCGCGGCAGCCGGCCCCGCGAGCTGCTCTCGACCATGCACTTCGGCAGCAGCGGTGCCGACCACCGCTACAAAGGCACTACGGAAAACCTGCCCGCCGACCTTTCCGACGACTTCCACCTGTTTTCGGTGGTGCGCAGCCGCAACCTGATGCGCTTCTACATCGACGGCCGCCAGTACTACTCGTTCACGAGCAGCGACGCCAACCCCTACCCTTTCAACAACCCGTTTTTCGGCATCCTCAACGTGGCCGTGGGCGGCAACTTCGACGGCAACCCCGACGCCACCACCACCTTCCCGCAGCAAATGCAAGTGGATTACGTGCGGTTTTACCAGTACAAATAAGCGGGCCGCCCGGCCCGCTTGCTGCCACTCCGGCCGGGACTTGGTGGGATATGAGCCCGCCGGATAGGGCGGCAGCCGCTTCTGGCCCGGACAAGCCGGGGCGGCTGCCCCCGATGGTATTTTCGGCCCGATTTGCTGCCACTGCGGCCGCTTCGGGCCCCAATTCTGACTCCCAATGATTTCCTTTCTCTTTGCCGGGCTCCTGCTGCTGCATTCGAGCGGCACGCCCCCGACCTCGCCCCCGTCCAAGCCGCGCTACACCTTCAGCAAGCTGACGTGGAGCGACGAGTTCAACTACACCGGCCTGCCCGACTCCACGAAGTGGAAATACGACGTGGGCGGCAGCGGCTGGGGCAATAAGGAGGAACAATACTACACCAAAGCCCGCCGCGAAAACGCCCGCGTGGAAGGCGGTAACCTCGTAGTGGAGGCCCGCAAGGAAGCCCTGATGCCCGCCAACCCCTACACCTCGGCGCGGCTGCTCTCGCGCGGCAGCCAAGCCTACGGCCGCTTCGAGATACGGGCCAAAATCCCGGCCGGGCGCGGCACCTGGCCCGCCATCTGGATGCTGCCCGACGTGAACGGCTACGGCAACCACAGCTGGCCCGACAACGGCGAAATCGACATCATGGAGCACGTGGGCTACGACCCCAACGTGATACACGCCACCACGCACTGCAAGGCCTACTACTTCCGCATCAACAACCAAAAAAGCGGCACCACCAAATTGCCCGACGCCACTACGGCCTTCCACGTCTACGCCATTGAGTGGACGCCGGAAACCATTACGGCCGACATCGATGGCGAACTATACTTCGCGGCCCGCAACGAGCGCACCGGCTGGGAAGCCTGGCCCTGGGACAAGCCCTTCCACCTGCTGCTGAACGTGGCCGTGGGCGGCGAGTGGGGCGGCCAGAAAGGCATCGACGAAGCCGCGTTTCCGCAGCAGATGCTGGTGGACTACGTGCGGTTTTACGCCATGAAAAAAGGCTGATTTATTGACATGGGACAATAAATCAAGAAAGTCATGCTGAGCTTGTCGAAGCATGACGGGCTACTAAATTTTCCACCCCCCCCTTACACCGCCCGGAATGGTGAGACTCCGGCCGGTGCTGCCGATGCCGGCGCCAGTGGCTGCCGGCGTCATCTTGAAGGAACGGGCCCCGGAGTGCCAGTTGGTGAGCCGGCCCGCGGCGGGCCCGTTCCTTTTGCGGCATTGCGCCGCTTCCTTCCCTCCGACTTTCCGTTTTACTATGAAAAAACCCGTTTCCCTTTTCCGGCGCCTGGCCCTGGGGGCCGCTTTCGCGGTGGCCGCCAGCCCGGCCGCCACCGCCCAGCGCCTGGGCCTGGAGCCCCGCGTCGACTCGCTGCTCAAAGCCATGAGCACCGAGGAAAAGCTGGCCCAGCTGACCAAAAACAGCTTCATGACCACGCCCGACAATGCCCGGCTCAAGATTCCGGGCTTCGTGATGGACGACGGCCCCCACGGCGTGCGCTTCCAGAAAGCCACGGCCTGGCCCACCGGCATGGGCATGGTCTCGACCTGGCACCGCGGGCTGGCCGAGCAGGTGGGCCAGGCCATGGGCGAGGAATTCTGGGCCTTTGGCAAGCAGCAGCAGTTGGGGCCGTGCATCGATTTGGCGCAGGACCCGCGCGGCGGCCGCAGTGCCGAAAGCGGCGGCGAAGACCCCTACCTGATTGGCCAGCTGCAGTCGCGCGTGGCCAAGGGCATCCAAAAAACGCCCGTGATGGCCACCGTGAAGCACTTCATGATTGAAGGCAAGCAGTCCACGCGCCACTCGCGCAACGAGCTGTTCACCGACCGCGGCGTGATGGAGCACTACGGCTACAACTTCCGCACGGTGGTGCAGGAGGGCGCCGTGCTCAGCGTGATGTCGGCCTACAACCTCATCAACGGCGAGCACGCGGCCGAAAGCCCGTACCTGCTGAACACGGTGCTGCGCGAGCGCTGGGGCTTCCCGTTCTACGTGGTGTCGGACTGGGACGCGGTGCACGACACGAAAAAGGCCATCCTGGCCGGCAACGACGTGTGCATGGGCTCCGACGACTACCTCAAGGACCTACCCGGACTGGTGGCCAGCGGCGCCGTGCCGATGACGGCCATCGACGCGGCCGTGCGCAACGTGCTGCGCACGAAAATCATGGCCGGCCTGCTCGATTATTACCCCAAAGGCAGCAAGGCCGACGCCAACACGCCCGCCCACACCCAGCTCAACCAGCAGGCGGCCCGCGAGTCCATCATTCTGCTCAAGAACTCCGGCAATATTTTGCCGCTGAAAAAGGCCTCGCTGAAGCGCATTGCCCTCATCGGCCCCAACGCCGACAAGGGCAACTTGAACTGCTACGGCAGCTCCGAAACCAGCCCTCCCTACGCCGTGAGCCTGAAACAAGGCCTGGAAACCAAGCTGGGCGTGGCCAAAATTTCCTTCGCCAAAGGCTGCGACATGAACAGCGCCGACACCACCGGCTTCCGGCTGGCCCGCGAGCTGGCCCGCGGCGCCGATGTGGTGATTTTCGCCGCCGGCCTCGACAGCACCCAGGAAGGCGAAGGCTACAACTCCGGCCACGACCGCGCCAATAACTCGGCCACCCTGCCCGGCCAGCAACAGGCCCTCATCAACGCTTTGGCCAAAGCCAACCCCAACCTGGTGGTGGTGGTGCAAAGCGGCGGCGTGTGCGCCATGCACGAAAGCCTGCCCCGCATGAAAGGCCTCATCTACAGCTTCTACGCGGGCCAGGAAGCCGGCACGGCCCTGGCTGATGTGCTGCTGGGCGACTACAACCCCGCCGGCCGCATGCCCGTGAGCATGCCCACCGGCGACAGCCAGCTCACCGCCTGGAGCGACGACCTGCGCGATGCCAACGGCGTAGGCTACCGCATGTATGATAAGAAAGGCACGAAACCGGAGTTTGCCTTTGGCGCGGGCCTGAGCTACACCACTTTCCAATACGGCAACCTGCAGGTGCCCAAAGCCCCGGTATCGGCCGGCGCCCCCGTCACCATCAGCGTGGACGTAACCAACACCGGCGCCGTGGCCGGCGACGAAGTAGTGCAGCTCTACCTCAGCGACAAATCCTCGAAGCTGGACATGCCCGTGAAGCAGCTCAAAGGTTTCGAGCGCATTAACCTGGCGCCGAAGCAGAAGAAAACCGTCACCTTCACGCTCTCGGCCGAGGACTTTTACTTCTGGAACGAGCAAACCAAGGCCTACGAAGTGCACCCCGGCGCCTACAGTTTCAACGTGGGCAGTGCCTCCGACAAGCTGCCGCTGGGCGGCGCCTTCACGCTGCAAGCCGCCACGGCCAAGCCCGATTTGAAGGTGACGCAGGTGTTCACGGTGCCGCGCTTCCCCAAGCCCGGCCAGCCCGTGACCTTTTATGCGATGGTGAAAAACATGGGCACCGCCCCGGTGCCCACCGGCAGCAAGCTCGGCGTCAATTTCACCATCGATAAGGCCGCCGTGGGCAGCCTGCAGGGCCTGCAGCAGCCGCTGCTGCCCGGCCAGGCCCGCCTGCTGCCCGCCACCACGAACAACTGGAAGCCCACCGCCAGCGGCAACTTCACCGTGGGCGCCGTGGTGGACGGCAGCAACGCCATCAGCGAGTGGCTGGAAAGCAACAACAGCTTCAGCCGGCCCATTCGGGTGTATTAACAGCTGGACATCGGGCTTCTCGGTCCAGTAATGGTTTTGGGCAGAACGTCATGTCGAGCCTGTCGAGACATCTCGTGTGCAGTAGTAATCCAATCATCAGGAATTACTGCTGCACGCGAGATGTCTCGACAGGCTCGACATGACGTTCTTTTGCTTTCCCTTAGGGTTGCTCTACCTAACAATCCCCGCATAGCTTCTCCCGGCCCGTATCTTTGGCAACGGCCGTGCCCGGTGGTGCCGGCCGCCCTTTCTGCATGCTCTCGGCCACCTCTCTCCAACGCCTGTTCGGCATCAAAGCCGGCGAAACCCGCACCGTGGGGCTGTTTTCGCTGCACAACTTCCTGCTCGGCATCGGCTCGGTGCTGGTGTACGTGGCGGCCAACGTGCTGCTGCTGGAGCACAACCCCGCCGAAAGCCTGCCCCTGGGCTACGTGGCCGGCGCCCTGGCCATGATGGCGGTGGGAAAAATATACACCTACTTCGAGCACCATTTATTGCTGCGCAAGCTGGCCGTGCGCGTGCTGCTGGCGGCAGTGGCGCTGGTAGGCGTGCTGGGCGTGCTGGTGGCCGTGGGCCATTCGGTGGCCGCGGCGGTGGCCATCATGGCGGGCTACCGGGTTATCTATCTGCTGACCAATCTGGAGTTCTGGGGCGTTTCGGCGGTGGTGTTTGACGTGCGGCAGAGCAAGCGCCTGTTCAGCGTCATCAGCTCTGGCGACATGCCGGCCAAGGCGCTGGGCGCTATTCTGGCGGCCCTCATCCACGGCGATGCGCAGCTGCCGGTGCTGCTGGGGCTGTCGTTTGTGGCCTACCTGGGGGCGCTGTTCACGCTGCGGGCCACGCTCAGCTCGCACGTGGTGGAGGCCACGGCGCGGGCGGTGCGCCGGGTGCGGCGGCCGCCGGGCCGGCTGGTGCAGCAGCTCTTTGGCGGCAGCGAGCTGGTGCTGGCCATGTGCCTGAGCCTGGTGGCCATTGCGGGCGTCATCACGGGGGTCGAGTACATGTTTTTCCTCAACGTGAAGCACAAGTTCCACGCGTCGGCCGACGTGATGCAGTCAGTGGGCTGGGTGCTGGCAGCTACCTACGTGGCGGCCACGTTTTTCAAGCTGCTGGTGAGCCGGCAGGCGCTGGAACGCTACGGAGTGCAGTGGTCGCTGCGGCTGCTGCCGGCAGTGGCGCTGGTGGCGCTGGCCGTTTTCGGGGGCCTGCAGGTGGCCGGTGGCTACAGCCAAACCGGGCAGCTGGCCTTCTTCTGCGGGTTGTACTTGCTGCTGGAAGTGCTGCGCCGCACCGTGTTCGACCCCGTTTTTCTCGTGCTCTTTCAGCCGCTGGCGCCCACGCAGCGCCTGGCCGCGCACACGCTGGCCAAGGGCTTTTACGAGCCGCTGGGCATGGGGCTTACGGGCCTGTTGTTCTTCGTGCTGGGCTACGTGGGCCGGCTGGGCGGCGGCTGGCCCTTCGCGTGGATGGGGGCGCTGCTGCTGCTGGCGCTTCTGTTTCTGGCCCGCACCTACCGCAGCTACCTCGCCGAGCTGAAAGAAGGCCTGGGCCGCCGCTTCGCCGAAACCGCCGAGCTGGCCCTGCCCGATGCTGCCCGCCACGTGGTGCTGGCCCAGTTGCAAAGCCCGCAGCCCACGGAAGTGCTCAATGCCGTGGCCTGGCTGCGCCAACGCGAGCCCGGCACCCTCGCCAGCCACGCCCCCGCCCTGCTCGAACACCCCGATGAGCGCGTGCGCCTGGCGCTGCTGGCCCCTTCCGGCGGCGCGGCCCTGCCCGCGGAGGCGTTGCAGGCGCTGGCGCTGCGCGACCCCGCCCCCGCCGTGCGCGCCGCCGCCGCCCAGCAGCTGGCCGCCACCGCCCCCGACGCCCCGGTGGTGCGGCAGCTGCTCACCGGCCAGGATTTGGACGCGCGCCAGGGCGCCATTCGGGGCAGCCTGGACGTGGCGCCGCAGCACGAGGCGGCCCGGCACAGCCTGCTTCAGCTGCTGCCGGGCACCCACGGCAGCGCTCCGGCCACCACCTACGACGTGGCGCTGCGCCTGCTGGCCTTCTTTCCGCCCGACATTCAGGCGCAGCTGGTGGAGCGCGGCCTGGCCAGCCCCGAGCCCGACGTGGTGCGCGCCACCCTCACGGCCCTGGGCGCGGTGGGGCATTTGCAGCTGGTGCCGCCGCTGCTGGCGGCCCTCAACGACAAGCACCTGTGGCAGCCCGCCGCCGACAGCCTTGTGGCGCTGGGCCCGGCCGTGGTGCCGCTGCTGCAAGCCGCCCTGCGCCGCGAGCCCGAACCGCTGCACCCGCAACGCGCGGCCCTGGTGCTGGAACGGCTGAACACCGGCACCAGCCGCGCCGCCCTGGTCGAGCTGGCCCGGCACCCGCACCTGTTCACCCGGAGCGTGGCGCTGCGGAGTTTGCGCCGCTTCCCAGCCCGGCCCGCCGACCGCCCCGTGTTTGAGCACCTGCTGCGCGAGGAATTCGACCTTGCCACGCAATTGCTGCAAGGCCTGGTGGCCGATGGACGCCCCGAGTTTGAGCCCGCCATTGAGTACGAGCTGAGCCTGCTGCACCAGCGCGTGTTCGGCTTGCTGGCACAGCTCTACGACGCCGAATCGGTGGCCACGGCGCAGCGCAACGTGGCCCACGCCGCCCGCGAGCGCCAGGCCAACGCCCTCGAAATCCTCGACAACCTCATTCCGCGGCCCGTGTACCAGGGACTGCAAGCCCTGCTCGATGACTCGCCGCTGGCTGAGAAAGCGGCGCTATTTGCCCGCCTCACCGCGCCCCAGCGGCCAGCCGCCGGAGCCGGCAATTCCCCAGCGCCCTTCCCTACCGCCGCAACGCTGCCCGCCGAGCCGCTGCCCGCGCTGCTGCTGCGCCGCGGCCACATGGCCTTCACCTCCTGGACGCTGGCCCTGGCCCTGCGCCGCTGGCAGCCCACCGAGCCCGACGCGGCCGGGCTGCTGCGCCCCTACCTCGTTTCTCCCTACCAGCTGCTGCGCGAGGCCGCCCAGGTGGCGGCCGCCTCGTTGGCCGCCGCGCTGGGCCAGCCTCTTTCCACGCTTCACCTCCCCGACATGAGCCATCATTCCTCCGACACCGCCGAAGCCCGCATCTCCTCGCTGGAGCGGGTGGTGATACTCAAAAGCACCGCCCTGTTTGCCCAAACGCCCGAAAACGTGTTGAGCAGCATCGTGCCCATTATGAAGGAAGTGACGTTTCACGAGGGCGAGGAGATTTTCGCGCAGGGCGACATTGGCACTTCGCTGTTCATTCTGCACGACGGGCAAGTGGGAATTTTCACCGGCGCGCAGCAGTTGGCCACCTTCGGGCCGGGCGACTTCTTCGGCGAACTGGCCCTGCTCGACGCCGAACCCCGCTCGGCCACGGCCGTGGCCCTGAGCGAAGTCCTGGCCTTCCGCATCGACCAGGAAGATTTCTACGATGTGATGGAAGAGCGCGCCGAAGTGCTGCGCAACATCCTGCGGATGCTGTGCCAGCGCATCCGGCTGCAGAACGAGAAGATGCGTGAGCTGGCTCGCTAAACCGGTTGCATGAGAAGATTCAGACAGCCATGCCTAGAAAGACGGTCATGTCGAGCTTGTCGAGACATCTCGCATGGGGGAGTAACTCATCCGATTGAATTGCTGCTGCACGCGAGATGTCTCGACAAGCTCGACATGACGGGCTTCTTTGCTTTCTGGCGCTAACTACTCCACCACCTCGTAAATCTTCACTGGCAGCGCCTTGTTCTTCAGCGTCACTTCGCTCACGAACTGGCACTGAAACGACTCCTTCACCTTCAGGTACACGGCTTCGCTGATGATAATCTGGTCGGCTTTGGCGGCTGACTGCAGGCGTTGCGACATGTTCACCACGTCGCCGATAACGGTGTAGTCCAGGCGTTTGAGGGAGGCCGAACCGATGTTGCCCGACACCACTTCGCCGGTGTTCACGCCGATGCTTACCTGCGGGCGGTAGTCGAAGCCGGCGGGCAGCGGGGCGTCGCTCTGCTGCAGGGCCTGGCGGGCCGAAAGCGCCGCGTCGATGGCGCGGTCGAGGTGGTGTTCGCCGCGGAAAACGACCATCACGGCGTCGCCCATGAACTTGTCGACGTGGCCGCCGTGGGCGATGAACTCCTTCACCACCAGGTCAAAATAGGTATTGAGCAAAGTCACCACGTCGGCGGGCGCGAGCTTTTCGGCCAGCGAGGTAAAGCCGCAGATGTCGAGGAAAACCACGGTGGCTTCCACGGTTTCGGAGGCCGTGAGGCGGTTTTCGAAGTCGGGCCGGGTCATGAAGTTGAGCACCGTTTCGTCGACGTACATCTTCAGAATGTTGTTTTCTTGGATGGCCTTGAGCGTGTCGCGTAACTGGCGCACCTGGTCGGCGGTTTTCTCGATGGTCACTTCCAGGTCGGTGAAATCGACGGGCTTCACCACGAAGTCGAACGCGCCGCGGTTCATGGCGGTGCGCAGGTTGCCGAGGTCGCCGTAGGCCGAGACGATGACCGTTTTCATGGCCGGGTGCTGGGCGTGGGTGTGGGTGAGCAGCGTGAGGCCGTCCATCACCGGCATGTTGATGTCGGAGAGGATGACGTCGGTATCGGGGTGCTCGGTGATGCGCGTGAGGGCCTCCTCGCCGTTGGTGGCGAACACAAACTCGTAAACAGCCTCGCGGATTTTGCGCCGAAACTTCTGCTTGATGAGCAGTTCCAGGTCGGTTTCGTCGTCGACCACCAGGATTTTCGTTTTCATAGAACGGGTTGTAGTCGGTAGAGTCCATGCGGCGGACACCAGCTAAACGTCATGTCGAGCTTGTCGAGACATCTCGCTCGGAGCAATAATCATTCGTGGGAACGAAGCACGCGAGATGTCTCGACAAGCTCGACATAACGGTCTTTATGCAAATGCTTAAGACGGCAGCAAATGTGCTAATTTATCCTTGAGCACGGCAAAATCCACGGGCTTGGTGAGGAAATCGTGGGCGCCCAGCTCTAGCGCCTTGCGGTGGCTTTCCTCGTCGCCGTAGGCCGTTATCATCATCATGGTGGTGGGCGGCATCTCGAACTCTTCCTTCACGTGGCCCAGCAAATCGAGCCCACTCATGCCGGGCATGTTAATGTCGGAAAGAATGATGAGGACTTCGGAATGGTGCGCGCGCAGGTATTCCAGCGCTTCCTCGCCCGAAAACGCGAAATTGAAGCTCCACTGCCCGCTGCGGATTTCGCGGCGGAAGCGCTGCTGAAACAAGTCGCGCACGTCGGTTTCGTCGTCAACTACCAGAATTTGCATGGGGCGGAATCGGCAATGAAAAAGTCTTCCCCAAAGGTAGAGCCGGGCCCGCGTTAGGCGGGCAGCCGCACCACAAATTCGGTGCCCTGGCCTTCCTGGCTTTCCACCGTGAGGGTGCCGCCGTGGCCGGTGGTCACGATGTCGTGGCTCAGCGAGAGGCCCAGGCCGGTGCCTTCGCCCACCGGCTTGGTGGTGAAGAAGGGCTGGAAAATGTGGGCCTGCACGCTCTCGCTCATGCCCGTGCCGTTGTCCCGCACCCAGATTTCGACGCCGTTGGGCACCACTTGGGTGCTCACCGTCACGGCGGGGTGGTAGGTGGAGTCGTCGCCCTGCCGCTGACGCTGCTGCACGGCGTAAAACGCGTTGGTAAACAGATTGATGAGCACTCGGCCCAAATCCTGCGGCACGGCCGGCACCAGCGGCAGCGCGTCGTCGAACTTGGTAATCAGCTCGGCGTTGAACTCCTTGTCTTTGGTGCGCAGGCCCTGGTAGGCCAGGCGAAGGCTTTCGTCCACGAGCTGGTTCAGGTCGGTGGGCACGCGCTGGCTGGTGCCGGTGCGCGAGTGCTCCAGCATGCCCTTGATGATGGACGTGGCGCGCTGGCCGTGCTGGCTGATTTGCTGCAGGTTTTGCTTCAGGCCGGCCAGGATTTCCTGCTCCAGGCCGTTGTTGCGCACCGGGTCGCGGTGCTCGCCCGTGATTTCGTCCACCAGGTCGGTGCTGACTTCGGCAAAGTTCTTCACGAAGTTGAGCGGGTTTTGCAACTCGTGGGCAATGCCGGCCGTGAGCTCGCCCAGAAATGCCATCTTCTCGCGCTGCACCAGCTGGTCCTGCGCCGTTTTCAGCTCAGCCAATGACTGCTCCAGGGCTTCGCGGGCCCGCTGCTGCTGGCGGGCGTGGCGGGCCAGCAGCAGGGCCAGGGCCAGCAGGCCCACCACGCCCGCCAGCAGCGCATAGGTGCGGTAGCGGGCCTTGAGGCGGGCCTGGCCGGCGGCCACGTCCTGGGCGCGCTGCTGCTCGCGGTAGTTGAGGGTTTGCAGGCGCATCACCTTTTCCTGGCCAAAGAGCGTGTCCTGCATCACCAGCATCAGGCTCTGGTACTTGAGGGCGCTGTCGGCGTTGCCGCGGGCCTTGAAGTCCTTGGTCAGCAGCGTACTGGCGTTGAGCACGCCCCGCAGAAAACCGTTGGCCTGGGCCGCCTGGCAACCCAGCCGGGCGTAGTAAATGCTGGAATCGAGCCGGCCCTGCTCCTGGTAGAGCGTGGCCAGGCCCACGTACGAAAAGTTGAGGCTGCGCAGGTGCTGCACCTGCTTCGACTCGGCGATGCTGGCCCGGTAGAAGGCTTTGGCCTGCGCCGTGCGCCCCTGTTTGCGGGCCACGTTGCCGAGGCCGTACAAAATGTAGTTGGTGGGCGTGTGCAGGCGGCGGGCCAGGGCGTAGGCCCGCTCCTGAAAAATGCGCGACGAATCGAGCTGGTCGAACACGTCGTAGGCCAGCCCGATGTTGCTGAGCTCAATCACCACGCGGCGCTCGTCCTTCAGCTCCTCCCCTATTTTCAGGGCCCGGAAGTAGTAGGCCAGCCCCTGCCGCTGGTCGCGCAGGTACACGTAAATGATGCCGATGCTGCGCAGGTTTTGGGCGGCCAGGGCGCGGTCGTGGGTGGCTTCGGCAATGCGCAGCGACTTCTGGAACACCTCCAGCGCCCGGGCCAGGTTGCTTTCGCGCAGGGCGGCGCCCAGGCGGTTCAGGGCCTCGCCCTCGCCGTGCCGGTAATGAATGCGGCGGGCCAGCGCCAGGCCTTTGTAAGCGTACACGGCGGCCGAGTCGGTGCTTTGGGTCCAAAGCTGGTCGCTGAGCTGGCACAGCAGCATCACGCGGCTGCTGTCGGGCAGCGGGCGGGCCAGCCGGCGGCGCAGGCTGTCCACGGCGCGGCTTTGGGCGGGCGCGGGCAGCGGGGCGCGGCCGTGCGCCGCCCCGGGCCGGGCCAGCAGCCCCAGCAGCACGGCCAGCTGCGCCAGCGGCCGGGCAACGCGAGAAAAAAGAAATAAAAACGACGGGCGCAATGGTCGGGGCACGAGGCCTGGAAAAAGTCGGCGTATTCCGAATCTGAGACGCGTTTGGGCTTTTGCTGGCTGGCGTTTCTTCGCCACCATTACCCGAACGCGCCGAAGCAAACGAACTAGCAGGCTGGCCATTAACCGGCCCACTCAATTAAGCGGCAAGCTACTCAGAAACTTCGTGAAATTCCCTTGCTGAGACTCGACCGTAGGCGGGCCAGCCACCCGGACGTGCTACATCCGGGGGCGGGTTCGGCCTGGCAAAAAGCGGCGGTCAGGCCGGCAGGCTGATGACGAACTCGGTGCCTTCGCCCTCGCGGCTTTCCACCACCAGCGTGCCGCCGTGGCCCTGGGTCACGATGTCGTAGCTCAGCGACAGGCCCAGGCCGGTGCCCTCGCCGGTGGGCTTGGTGGTGAAAAAAGGCTGGAAGATTTTGGCCTTCACGCTCTCGGGCATGCCCGTGCCGTTGTCCTGCACGCGCAGCTCCACGGCGTCGCCCACGCGGCGGGTGCTCACGCTCACGGTGGGCGCGTAGCCGGGCTCGCCGCGCTGCTGGCGCTGCTTCACGGCATAGAAGGCGTTGGTGAGCAGGTTGAGCAGCACCCGGCCCAGGTCCTGGGCAATGACCTCGACCGGCGGCAGGTTGGGGTCGAAATCGGGCTTGAGCGTGGCGTTGAAGCTTTTGTCTTTGGCCCGCAGGCCGTGGTAGGCCAGGCGCAGGTACTCGTCGGCCAGGGCGTTGAGGTCGGTGGGCGTGCGCTCGCCGGAGCTCTGGCGCGAGTGCTCCAGCATGCCCCGCACGATGCTGGCCGCGCGCCCGCCGTGCTGGTGGATTTTCTGCAGATTTTGCTTGAGGTCGGCCAGTAGGTCGGCTTCCAGTTCCAGGTCGCGGTCGGGCTTGTCGCGCTCCTCCTCCAGCTCGGTCACCAGCTCGGTCGAAACTTCGGCGAAGTTGTTGACGAAGTTCAGCGGGTTCTGAATCTCGTGGGCAATGCCGGCGGTAAGCTCGCCCAGGCTGGCCATCTTCTCGCTCTGAATGAGCTGGGCCTGCGTGGTTTTGAGCTCGGTGAGGGCCGCGCGCAGCTCCTCGGCCTGGTGGGTGAGGGCGGCGGTGCGCTCGTTCACCAGGTGTTCGAGCTGGGCGTTCTGGGCTTCGATGAGGCGCTTGGCTTTTTCCTCTTCTTCGCGCAGCACACGCTCTTTTTCCAGGGTTTTCTTCTGGCTGCGCGCAATGATGATGAAGGTGATTAGCCAGATGCTGACGAAGACCTGCGTGGTATCGAGGGCGCTGTCGTACTGCTTGGGTACTTTGCCGGTGGGGAGTTCCAGCAGGTATTCGATGAGCCAGTAAAGGGCCAGGGGCCCCATGGCCAGCAGCAGCGAGCGGGCGGGCCGGTAGTCGCGCACGGCCACCAGCACGGCCATCACCCCGGCCAGCACCAGCAGCCAGTACGCTTCGTCCAGGGTAGAGCTCTGAATATTGAGCACGCGGGCGCCGAGGTAGAGCAGCCCCCCCGGCACCCAAATCCAGGTCAGCCAGCGGTTCCAGCGCGGCAGGCGATGGGGCAAATCCAGAAATTTGCGCAAAGCGCTAACCACCCCGAAGGCCACCGGGGCAACGAGAAAAATATCGCCTAAATCCGAATAGTTCGCCATGAAAGAAGATGCGGCCAGCGGCCGGAGCCCGCCCCGGCCATGTTCCCGGCAATGTTACTCAGCAATGGCCGAACCTTGGGCGCCGGCCGGTGCCAAACGCCGCCCGGCCGGGCCCAGCCGGGCACCCTAAGCGGGCAGGGTGATGACGAATTCGGTGCCCACGCCCACCCGACTTTCGACGGTGAGGGTGCCGCCGTGGCCTTTGGTCACGATGTCGTGCGAGAGCGAGAGGCCCAGGCCCGTGCCCTCGTCGGCGGCCTTGGTGGTGAAGAAGGGCTCGAACACCCGGGCCTTCACGCTCTCGGGCATGCCCGTGCCGTTGTCCCGCACCCGGATTTCGACGCCGTTGGGCACGGCCCGGGTGCTCACCGTCACGGCGGGCTCGTAGGGGCCGGGGGCGGCGCGCTGGCGCTCGCGCACGGCGTGGAAAGCGTTGGTGCACAGGTTGAGCAGCACGCGGCTCAGGTCGGGCCCCACCACGGCCACCGGGGCCAGGGCGGCGGCAAAGTCCTGGCCGAGCGTGGCCCGGAAGGTTTTGTCTTGGGCGCGCAGGCCCTCGTAGGCCAGTGTCAGGGCCTCCTGAGTCAGGGCGTTGAGGTCGCAGAGGCCGCGCGGGCCGGTGCCGGCGCGGGAGTGGGCCAGCATGTCTTTGATGATGGACGAGGCCCGCTGCCCGTGCTGGCTGATTTGCTGCAGGTTTTGCTTGAGACCGGCCAGGATTTCCTGCTCCAGGCCGGTGGCGCGGGCCGGCCCGGCGCCGTGCATGTCCTCCACGAGGTCAGTGCTGACTTCGGCAAAGTTTTTCATGAAGTTGAGCGGGTTTTGCAGCTCGTGGGCGATGCCGGCCGTGAGCTCGCCCAGAAACGCCATTTTCTCGGCCTGCACCAGCTGCGACTGCGTTTGGCGCAGCTGGTCGAGCGTGCGGCGGTTCACGCGCAGCTGGCGGTAGCTGAACGCGCCCAGCCCCGACACCAGCGCCACCGCCAGCAGGGCGCCCAGCAGCAGCCAGCCGCCGAGGCGCAGGCGTTCGGCCTGCACGGCCTGGGCCTGGCGCAGGTCGTTTATCTGGGCGTTTTTGGCTTGCTCCACCCGCTCGTTTTCGTACTGCGCCACCCGAAACGCCGCCTGCGCCGCGTCGAGGGTATCGACCAGGGCAATGTAGGCGCGGGAATAGCGCTGGGCTTCCACCAACTGGCCGCGCGCGTCGTAAAAAGCGGCCAGCTCCTGCAGGTAGCGGGGGCGTAGCTTGTCGAGCTTGGCGGCGGTGGCTTTCTGGTAGGCTCGCCGCCAATGGTGCTCGGCCTGCTGGTGGTGGCCCAGAGCGGCGTGGTAGCGGGCCCAAGTGGCATCCAGCTCAAACTCGCCCGGGCCGCCCGAAGCCGGCAAATCCAATGAGTCGTCGAGCTGCTGGGCCCGCCGGAGCAGGGGCCCGGCCGGGGCCGGCGTGCGCATCTGGAGCAGCACGGCCGCTTTTTGCACCAGGGCACAGGCGCGGTCCAACTGCCGCTCGTAGGGCTCCGCCACGTGCGCGGCCAGGGCCGAATCGGCCGAGCGCAGCGCCTCCGGGTACTGCCCCTGCTGCGCCCGCAGCCGCGACAGCGCCAGAAACGTGAACACCCGGTTGGTGCCCTGCACCCGCCGAAACTCGGGCAGGGCCTGGGCCTGGCTCAGGTACTGCACGGCCTTGGCGTGGTTGCCCCAGTCGGCGTACAGGCCGCCGGTCACTATCAGTTCGTTGATGTGCAGCTTGCGGCTGAAGCCCAGCGCCACGTCGGCCGCCCGCAGCGTGTGGTTGATGGCCCGGTTGTAGTCGCCCACGCGGCGGTAGTACGCGCCCTGCGACACGTAGCAGGCGGCCATGTTTTCGGCCGCGCCGCGCAGCTGGTAGTAGGTCAGCTTCTGGTCGTAGTAGCGCCGGCGCTCGGCCATTTGGTTGAGGCGGTTGTAAAACGTCACCGCATCCATCAGCAGCCACGGCACGGGCCGGTCGAGGCGGTCGAACCCGCTGATGGCGGCTTTGACGCTGTCGAGCGCGGCGGCGTCATCGCCGCGCTGCCGCAGCAGCAGGCCGGCGCGCAGCTGGCGGTAGGGGCCAGCCTGCAGGGCGGGTCGGCGCTGGTTGAGGGCCAGCAGCTGGTCGAGCAAGGGCAGGGCGGCGGCGTTGGTGGGGTGCAGGTCGAGCAGGTGCACCAGCGTGCGCAGCCGGGCCGAGTCGGCCGGCTGCCGGGACAGGGCGCGGGCCAGCGAGTCATAATCGGCGTCCCAGTAGCGCTGCTGCGCCTGCACGGCCCCGCTCAGCACCCACGCCGCCAGCACCGTAAAAATCCATTTCATGAGCAGCAACCAGCATAAAGGCCGAGAGGAAAATGACGGGCAAAACCGGCCGCCGTTGCCCCGATGCCAACGGCTCAAACCCCAAAGCTACACCCAGCGGCGCCAAGCCGTGAAGGGGCCGCAAAGATGAAGAAATTCCGCGCATCCGCCCAAGCCTGGCGCCGGATTTTCAGACGCCTTCAGGGGTTGCCAGGCAATTGATTTCCGGGTCCGGCTTTTACGTAGTTGCTTTGCTTTCCCGCGGGCTACCCGGCCCCGGCCCTGCCGCATGAACACCCAGGCCGCCGAAGAATTTATCGTGAACGAGCTGCGGCGCGGCCTCTCGCCCACGCTCTACTACCACGGCCTGCACCACACCCTCGACGTGGCTCAGGTAACCCAGGAGCTAGCCGCTGCCGAGGGCGTGACCGACCCCGAGGCGCTGGCCCTGCTGCACACCGCCGCCCTCTACCACGACGCCGGCTTTCTGACCACCTACCAGGGGCACGAGGCGCAGGGCAGCGAGCTGGCCCGGGCCACGCTGCCCGGCTTCGGCTACACCACCGGGCAAATTGAGCAGATTTGCGCCCTGATACTGGCCACCAAATACCCGCAGGAGCCCCACGGCCACCTGGCCGAAATTATTTGCGACGCCGACCTCGACTACCTGGGCCGCGACGACTTTGAGCCTATTTCCACCAGCCTTTTTCACGAGCTCACCGCCCGCCAGCTCATCGCCGATGAGCACGCTTGGTTTCAACTGCAGGCCGGCTTTTTGAGCAGTCACCATTTCTGGACGCCCACCGCCATTGGCCGGCGCGCGGCGCCCAAACAGGCCCGGCTCGACCACATCCGGCACCTGCTGGCCCACTAGCCCGGCGCCGCCCGGTAGCGCCCTCCGTGCAGCTCGTCGTCATTTCCCCGCCCCATTCGGTTGCGTTCGAAACGCAGCTGGCCACCAAAATGCTGGCCGCCGGCCTGGCCCGATTTCACGTGCGCAAGCCCGGGTGGGGCGCCGCCGAAACCGCGGCGTACGTGGCCGAAATCCCCGGCCAGTATCGTGCGCGGCTGGTGCTGCACGGGCATCATGCGCTGGTGAAAGAGTTGGCTCTGGGCGGGGCGCACCTCACGGCGGCCAGCCGGTCGGCGCACAGCTTGCCCAGGCTGCGCGCCGGCCAAACCATTTCCACCTCTTTCCACAGTCTGGCCGAAATTAAACAGCACCGGCGGCGGTACGACTACGTGTTCCTGAGCCCGATTTTCGATAGCATTAGCAAAAAAAGTTACGGGGCCGCTTTTGACTTAGGCGAGGTAGCCGCCACGCTGCAGAAGCTGCGGCAGCGCCCCGGCTACCGGCCGCAGGTGCTGGCTCTGGGCGGCATCGAATCGACCAATCTGGCCGCCGCGCAGCAGGCCGGTTTTGCGGGCGCTGCCGTGCTGGGCGCCGTGTGGCAAAGCCCCGACCCCGTGGCGGCCTTCCGGACCCTGCAATCAGTAATCGGCTAAGCCGTTGCGCAAGGAATACACTTCGCCAAAACCCCGCGCCAGTAGCTTCTGTGCGGCTTTTTGGCTGCGCACGCCGCTGGCGCAATGCACCACCACCGGCACCCCGGGCGTCAGTTCCGCCAGCTTCTCGCCCAGCTGCCCCAGCGGCATCAGCCGCCCACCGATGCTGCGCCGGGCGGCCTCGCGGGGCTCGCGCACGTCCAGCAATTGCAGCGGCCGGCCGCTTTGCTGCCAGGCTTTCAGCTCGTCGGCGCTGATTTCGGGGGCCCGCTGCGGGGCGGCTTCCAGGGGCAATTCCCCGCAAAATGCGGCGTAGTCGCGAGCCAGCCCGGTGAGCTGCTGATTGGCCGCCACGGCCCGGAAACGAATGGTTTGGAAGCGCATGCCCAGCGCGTCCACCATCAGCAGGCGGCCGCTCAGCACCTCGCCCAGCTCCAGGATGATTTTCAGCGCCTCGGTGGCCTGCATGGTGCCTACCAGGCCCGGCAGCACGCCCAACACGCCGATTTCGGCGCAGCTGGGCGCCTCGCCGGGGGCGGGCGGCTCGGGGTAGAGGCAGCGGTAGGTGGGGCCGTTCTGGTAGTTGAACACCGACACCTGCCCTTCAAACTTAAAGATGGCACCGAACACCAGCGGCTTGCCCGTGATAACGCAGGCATCGTTCACGAGGTAGCGCGTAGCGAAATTGTCGGAGCAGTCCACCACGATATCGTAAGCCGCAAACAACTGCAGCGCATTCGCGGCGGAGAGGTGCATTTGGTGCGTGCGCAGCTCAATGAACGGGTTCTGGGCGCGCAGCTTTTCGGCGGCCGCCACGGCTTTGGGCCGGCCCACGTCGGCGGTGGCGTACAGCACCTGGCGCTGCAGGTTGGAGTCGTCCACCGTATCAAAATCCAGCAGGCCCAGCGTGCCCACGCCGGCGGCGGCCAGGTATTGCAGCACGGGGCAGCCCAGGCCGCCGCAGCCCACCACCAGCACCCGGGCGGCCTTCATGCGCTGCTGGCCGGCCGCGCCGATTTCGGGCAGCAGCAGGTGGCGGCTGTAGCGATTGGTTTCGGCGGGGGAAAGGGCGAGGTCGGCGGGGTACATAGTGTTAAGAATTGACGTCATGCAGAGCGCTGCGAAGCATCTTTACCGCCACAGGTAAACCAACCGTCAAACGAAAAGGATTAGTGGCTGCGGCAAAGATGCTTCGCTGGCGCTCTGCATAACGAGCTCCTGATTCATTACCGCGCCAGCCCCACCAGCGTAGCGTCCCAGTCTTTCCATACGGGCTCGTAGCCCTGCCGGCGCAGCATGGCCGCTATTTCGGCGGGGCTGCGCTCGTCCGAAATCTCGAACTGCTCCAGCGACTCCGGCGCCACCGCGTAGCCGCCCGGGTTGGTCTTCGAGCCCGCGCTGATGCTGGTGATGCCCAGCTTCACCACGTGGTCGCGGAAAACCGGGCTTTCGCGGGTCGAAATCGACAGCTCCACTTCCTCGTTCAGCAAACGGTAGGCGCAAATGAGCTGCACCAGTTCCCGGTCGCTCATTTCCACCTTGGGCTGCAACAGCCCTTCCGCCGGCCGCAGGCGCGGGAAAGACAGGCTGTACTTGGTCTGCCAGTACGTTTTTTCCAGGTAATCGAGGTGCAACGCGGTGTAGAAGCAGTCCGTGCGCCAGTCTTCCAGCCCAATGAGCACGCCCAGCCCCATTTTGTGGATGCCGGCCCGGCCCAGCCGGTCGGGCGTGTCGAGGCGGTAGTTGAAGTTCGACTTCTTGCCTTTGGGATGGTGCTTTTTGTAGTCGTCGCGGTGGTAAGTTTCCTGGTACACCAGCACCGTGTTCAGGCCTTCCGGAATGAGGCGCTCGTAGTCTTCCTGGTCCAGCGGCTGCACTTCCATGGACAGGTGTGCAAAGTGCGGCCGCAGCGTGCGCAGGGCCTTTTCCAGGTAATCCACGCCCACGGTTTGGTTGGCTTCGCCCGTCACCAGCAGCACGTGCTCATAGCCCCAATCGTTGAGCACAGCGGCCTCCTGCAGCATTTCCACGCTGCTCAGCGTGCGCCGCGCAATTTTGTTATCGAGGCTAAAGCCACAGTAAGTGCAGATGTTCTGGCACTCGTTGCTCAGGTACAGCGGCGCGTACAGCTGCACCGTGTTGCCAAAGCGCTTGCGCGTGAGCTGCTGGCTAAGCTGCGCCATCTGCTCCAGATAGGGCCCGGCGGCCGGCGAAATCAGCGCCTTGAAGTCTTCCAGCGTGCGGCGCGGCGCGGCCAGGGCACGCTCCACATCGGCCGCCGTTTTGGCGTAGATGCTGGCTTTTACCTCGCCCCAGGGGTGGGCCTCGAATATCGGACGGAAGCTCATTCTGATAACTTTTCAAATTAAAACGTCATGCTTCGCTGCGCTCGGCATGACGTTCTTTATAAGCACATTCACTCTGACCATCACATATCCAGAAACGCCGTGAGCGGCGAGCTGGCCACCGCCTCAGCGTGCGCCACCGGCGCGGCCAGCCGCGCTTCATAGGCCATACGCCCCGCCTCCACCGCCATTTTGAAAGCCGTGGCCATGGCCACCGGGTTGCCGGCCACGGCAATGGCCGTGTTCACCAGCACCGCGTCGGCGCCCATTTCCAGGGCCGCCGCCGCGTGCGAGGGCGCGCCAATGCCGGCATCCACCACCACTGGCACCTTGCTCTGGCCGATGATGATTTCCAGGAATTCGCGCGTCAGCAGGCCTTTGTTCGAGCCGATGGGCGAGCCCAGGGGCATCACCGACGCCACGCCCACTTCCTCCAGGCGCTTGCACAGCACCGGGTCGGCGTGGATGTAGGGCAGCACCACGAAACCCAGCTTCACCAGTTCCTCGGCGGCTTTCAGGGTTTCGATGGGGTCGGGCAGCAGGTACTTGGGGTCGGGGTGAATTTCGAGCTTGAGCCAGTTCGTTTCCAGCGCCTCGCGGGCCAGCTGGGCGGCAAAAACCGCTTCCCTGGCCGTGCGCACGCCGGAGGTATTGGGCAGCAAGCTGAACTGCGGGTGCGACAGGTGCCGCAAAATGTCGTCCTCGGCATCGGCCACGTCCACCCTTTTCAGCGCCACCGTCACCAACTCGGAGCCCGACGCCAAAAGCGCTTTTTCCATTAGTACCGACGAGCTAAATTTGCCCGTGCCGGTGAACAGTCGGGAGCTAAAGGTGCGGTCAGCAATAACCAGATTTTTATTTAACATAATAATTAAATAGGATTTACGGTTGATAACTCTTTGACAAACAGCTGGGCTTCTCCGGTTGGGTCGGCAACGTTGCCGATAGCGCCCGACACGGCCACTCCGTGCAGCCCCGTTGCCAGCAAGCTTTCCACGTCGCCGAGCGTGATGCCGCCGATGCCGATGACCGGCACCGTAATGCCCACCGCCCGGCACTGCCGCATGATTTCGGCGTAGCCCGCCAGGCCCAGAATCGGGCTCAGGTTTTCCTTGGTGCTGGTGAAGCGAAACGGCCCCAGGCCCACGTAGTCGACGCCGGCCGCGGCCAAGCGCTGCACATCGGCAAACGTGTTGGCCGTGCCGCCGATGACGAAATTCGGGCCCAGCATCTCGCGGGCTTCGGCGGGCGGCATATCGTTGGCGCCCACGTGCACGCCATCGGCCCCGATTTCCTGCGCCAGGCGTGGGTTATCGTTGATGAGCAGCGTGGCGCCGTAGCGGCGACACACCGCCTGCGTGTCCAGCGCCAACTGCTTCCAGATGGCATCAGGCTGGTTTTTCACCCGTAGCTGCACCCAGCGCACCCCGCCCTGGCAGGCCAGCTCGGCCGCTTCGGGAGTGGACGCGATGTAATGTAGCGCGTTGATATGCATGGTGTTTAAGGATTGGAGAAATGAGATAGTGAGAAGTGAGACAGACGCCTTTAATCTTGGCTTATTGTCTCATGTCTCACGTCTCACGTCTCACGTCTCACATTTAAGAATGGTACCCCAGCAGCGTGTCGTTGCTGGCCAAAAAGGCCGTGGTGTAGTCCTTGGCGGCCCGGCAGGCATCCACCAGCGTTTTGCCTTTGGCCAGGTTGGCCAGCAACGCGGCCGAGAGCACGCAGCCGCTGCCGTGCTTCTCGCCGTGCGGCAGCCGCGGCGACGTAAAGGAATGCCATTGGCCGTTGGCAAACAGCACGTCGATGGCCTGCGCGCCTTCGTCGTGCCCGCCTTTCAGCAGCACCGGGCAGAAGGAGCTCACCACCTGCGCCGCGATGTCGGCGGCGGCTTCGTCGGGCCACATGCGCAGCATTTCGGGCTTGTTGGGCGTCACGAGGGCCATTTCGGCGCACAAGGCCTGCAGCAGGTTGCGGTCGGTTTTGCGGTGGAACTCGTAGCCGGCCGAGGCTTTCAGCACCGGGTCCCACACAATTTGCAGCTTGGGGTTTTGCACCTTCAGCCAGCCCACCAGCTCCAGCAGTTGCGGCAGGCTTTCCACCAGGCCGATTTTGATGAAGTCGACTTTGAAGCGGGCAAACAGAATGCGAATCTGCTCCCGGATTTCGGCCGCCGGCACCCAGTTCACCCGCTCAAACGAGACGTCGTTTTGCAGCGTGAGCGCCGTGCACACTCCCAAGCCGTACACGCCGTTCATTTCCAGCGTTTTCACATCGGCCAGCAGGCCGGCCCCGGCGCTGGGGTCGAAACCGGCAATGCTAAGGGCGAGAGGGCGCTTAGTGGGCATGGGTTTGAGCGGTGTAGAGGCGCAAAATATTGCGTCTCGTCGTTGAACGAGGACGCTGTAACGAAACCCGAACGGCGCGGCACCGGCCGTTCAGCGACGAGACGCAGAATATTGCGTCTCTACAGGTAAATCTCGCTGCCTTTTTCCACAAATTCACGCGACTTTTCCACCAGGCCCTGGGCCAGCACCTCGCTGGCGGTCAGGTCCTGCTTGGCCGCGTAGTCGCGCACTTCCTGCGTGATTTTCATCGAGCAGAAATGCGGGCCGCACATCGAGCAGAAGTGGGCCACTTTGGCGCCTTCGGCGGGCAGGGTTTCGTCGTGGTATTCGCGGGCGGTGTCGGGGTCAAGCGACAGGTTGAACTGGTCTTCCCAGCGGAATTCGAAGCGGGCCTTGCTCAGGGCATTGTCGCGGTACTGCGCACCGGGGTGGCCTTTAGCCAAATCGGCGGCGTGGGCCGCGATTTTGTAGGCAATAACGCCGTCTTTCACATCCTGCTTGTTGGGCAAGCCGAGGTGCTCTTTGGGCGTCACGTAGCACAGCATGGCGGTGCCAAACCAGCCAATCATGGCCGCGCCGATGGCCGAAGTAATGTGGTCGTAGCCGGGCGCGATATCCGTCGTGAGCGGCCCCAGCGTGTAGAAGGGCGCCTCGTGGCACTCCTTCAGCTGCTTGTCCATGTTCTCCTTGATGAGGTGCATGGGCACGTGGCCGGGGCCCTCAATCATCACCTGCACGTCGTGGGCCCAGGCAATTTTGGTGAGCTCGCCCAGGGTTTCCAGCTCGGCGAACTGGGCTTCGTCGTTGGCATCGGCAATGGAGCCGGGGCGCAGGCCGTCGCCTAGTGAGAAAGCCACGTCGTAGGCCTTCATGATTTCGCAAATTTCCTCGAAATGCGTGTAAAGGAAGCTCTCCTGGTGGTGCGCCAGGCACCATTTGGCCATGATGGAACCGCCGCGCGACACGATACCGGTCACGCGCTTGGCGGTCATCGGCACGTAGCGCAGCAGCACGCCCGCGTGGATGGTGAAGTAGTCGACGCCCTGCTCGGCTTGCTCGATGAGCGTGTCGCGGAACAGCTCCCAGGTCAGGTCTTCGGCCTTGCCGTTCACCTTTTCGAGCGCCTGATAAATCGGCACCGTACCCACCGGCACCGGGCAGTTGCGGATAATCCACTCGCGGGTTTCGTGGATGTTTTTGCCGGTGCTGAGGTCCATCAGCGTGTCGCCACCCCAGCGGCAGCTCCACACGGCCTTATCTACCTCTTCCTCAATGGATGAAGTCACGGCCGAGTTGCCGATGTTAGTATTAATTTTCACCAGAAAATTGCGGCCAATAATCATGGGCTCGCTCTCCGGGTGGTTGATGTTGGAGGGAATCACGGCGCGGCCGGCGGCCACTTCCTGGCGCACAAATTCGGCCGTGATGTGGCCCTCGGGCGTGTTGGCGCCGAAGCTGTGGCCGCGGTGCTGCGTGCGCAGTGGGTCGTCGGCGGGCAGTTCGTCGAAGCGCTGGTTTTCGCGGATGGCGATGTACTCCATTTCGGGCGTGATGATGCCCTGTTTGGCGTAGTGCATCTGGCTCACGTTGTGGCCCGGCTTGGCGCGCAGCGGCGCCGCGATGTGCTCGAAGCGCAGGTGGTCGAGGCTGGCGTCGGCGGCGCGCTGCTGGCCGTAGTCGGACGTGGTGCCGGTGAGGCGCTCCACATCGCCGCGGTCGAGAATCCACTGCTCGCGCAGGCGGGGCAGTCCTTTTTTCAGGTCGATTTCAACGTTGGGGTCGGTGTAGGGGCCGCTGGTGTCGTACACCGTCACGGGCGCGTTCTGCTCGGAGGGGAAGCCGAAATCGAACTTGCGCTCGGTGTCAGCCAGGGCGATTTCGCGCATGGCCACCCGGAGGTTGGGGTGCAGCTTGCCGGGCACGTAGATTTTGCGGGAGCCGGTGAGGGGCTGGCGCTCCACCAGCGTCTGGTGCGGGGCCTGGTCTTTCTTTTTCATCTATTATCGAAAGTGTGGCGGTGAGATGATGCTGGTTTGGCTTTTAAATTGTCTGTCATCCTGAGCGCAGCGAAGGACCTTATCACGTCAGAAATTTTGGGGATGCCCAACGGCGCAGTGGTGAAAAGTTCCTTCGCTACGCTCAGGATGACAGCCCCAATATCAACGATGTCTCACCCGCCCTGCGTGGCGCGAATAATCGTGACCCGGTCATGCTCGTGCAGCTCATGCGCGGCCCAGGCGGCGCGGGGCACCACTTCGTCATTCACGGCCACGGCCAGGCCGCGCTGCCCGGCTAACGCCAGGTCGGCGAGGAGCTGGGTAAGCGTCTGGGTATCGGCCGTTTCCTGGGGCGAATTGTTTACGTAGCAGACCATGGCAACCGGGTGAGTTGGCAGTGAAATCAATCCATAAACAATAGGGGTGACAACCGCCGAAAAGGCAGCCTGGGCACCGGTACTTTTCCCTTCGCCGGTATTAGCCGGAATCAGGTTCCAAGGGTATTATCTCAGCCGCGCCGAAGCGAAGCACCCCTAAAGTTTATGCCCAAATCTACACACTGCCGGGAAATAACCGGCGGGATGCAGTTGATTAAAATTATTGGGCCCAGCGGAGCGTGGCCGGCAACACTGGCGGCGCAAATTTTATTATCGCAGATGACGCTGAAAGCAAAAAATCCAATATCTTCGCTATATACGCTTTGCTTTCGACTTATCTTCTGGCTATGGTACAAAAAGCTCTACTTTTTTTCGTGTTGCTGGCGGCGCCCGTTGCGGCCTGGGCGCAGGTCGATTCCGTGCGGGCCAGCACGCTGCCCGGCCCGCAGCTGGCTGAGAAAGCTTACAACAGCGGCCTGGCCAGCTTCCAGGCCCAGAGCTACCCGGCGGCGCTGCGCAGCTTCGACCAAGCCATTGCCGCCAAGCCCGATTTTGCGGCGGCTTATACCAACCGCGCCGCCACCCGGCTGGAGCTAAAAGACTACCCGCAGGCCCTGGCCGACTACGAGCAGGCCCTGAAGCTGGAGCCCGGCAACTACGCTGGCTACTTCGGCCGGGCCCGCGCCCACGAGGCCCAAAACCACCTCCAGGAGGCCGAAGCTGATTATTCGGAAGCCGTGAAGGCCAAGCCCGACTACGCGCCGGCCTGGTACAACCGCGGCGTGCTGCGCTTCGAGAAAGGCGACTACCAGGCCGCCCGCGACGACTTCGACGGCGCCCTCAAGGCCGACCCCAAGCTGGCCTACGCCTACCACGACCGCGCCAGCGCCCAGCAGAAGCTTGGCAACTACGCCGCGGCGAACCAGGACTACACCCAGGCCCTGAGCCTGCAGCCCGACCTGCTGCCGGCCTTGCTCAACCGCGCCACCACCGAGCGCCACACCGGCCAGCTGCCCCAGGCCCTGAAAGACTACGACGCGTACCTGGCCAAAAAGAGCGACAACGCGTTGGCCTTCAACAACCGCGGCAATGCCCGCTTCGAAAGCAAGGACTACGTCGGCGCCATTGCCGATTTCACGCAGGCCATCAAGCTCGACGCCCACTACGCTTTCGCCTGGAATAACCGCGCCGCCGCCCAGCTCAAGCTGGAGAAATACGCCGAAGCTGCCGCCGACGCCAGCGAAGCCATCAAGCTGAAAGCCGATTACGCCGAAGCCTACCTCAACCGCGGCCACGCCCGCGAAATGCTCCGCCAAGCCGACGAAGCCTGCCAGGACTGGCGCAAAGCCGCCGCGCTGGGCCTGACGGTGGGCAACAACTATGCGGCCGCCGCGGGCTGCGCCGGCGAGGCGGCGGAGTAACCGCACGTCATGCAGAGCGCAGCGAAGCATCTTGCCCGCTACCAGTAATTATGACAATAGGAATGCGCTGCGCGGTAAAGATGCTTCGCTGCGCTCTGCATGACGGCCATATAAATCTTTGCACAATGTCCTTTTCTATTCGCCTCCTCTGCCTGCTCCTGCTCAGCGCCGCCCTGCCCGCGGCCGCCCAAAGCATCGCCTTCACCAAAGACAACTTTGGCGACAACAAGGAAGGCCTGCGCGACGCCAACCGCGAGCTGAAAGCCGGCGACGACGAGTACCGCGCCGACCCGCCGCGGTACGCCGCCGCGCTGCCCCACTTCCTGGCCGCCCAGCAATTCAACCCCAACAATGCGGGCCTGAACGTGAAAATCGGCGACTGCTACCTGCACTCGCCCACCAAAACTGCGGCCCTGCCCTACCTGCAAAAGGCGGCCAAGCTCGACGCCACGGCCGATGCCCGCACCCACTACCTGCTGGCCCGCGCCCTGCACCTGAGCGGCAAGTGGCGCGAGGCCATGGCCGAATACCAGCAGGCCCAGCCCGTGGGCAGCAACACCCGCAACGGCGACGCCGAAACCCTGACGGCGAATGATTTGCAGCGCTACCTGCAGCAGTGCCGCAACGGCCAGCAGCTGGCCGCCCACCCCACCCGCGTGTTTATTGACAATGCGGGGCCGGAACTGAATTCGGCCGATTCGGACTACGGCCCGGTGGTGTCGGCCGATGAGTCGACCATCCTCATCACCTCACGCCGGGCAGGCTCGACGGGCGGCAAGAAGGACCCCGAGGGCAACGGCTATTTTGAAGACATCTACCAGGCCTCCTGGCAGGGCAAAAAATGGAGCCGCGCCACCAACCTGGGCACGCCCGTGAACACCGACGACCACAACGCCACCGTGGGCCTGGCCCCCGACGGCCAGCGCATGCTGGTGTACGTGGGCACCAACGGCGGCGATTTGCTGGAAGCCAACCTCGGCGGCAGCGCCTGGAGCAAGCCCCGGCAGCTGGGCTCGCGCATCAACACCAAAAGCCACGAAACCTCGGCCAGCTACTCGCCCGATGGGCGCTGGCTGTATTTTGTGAGCGACCGGGTGGAGGGCAGCCTGGGCGGCTCCGACATTTACAAAGTGGACATGGAAGGCCGCACCCAGCCCGTGAACCTGGGCTCGGCCATCAACACCAGCTACGGCGAGGAAGGCGTATTCATGGCGCCCGATGGCAAGACGCTGTATTTTTCCTCGGAAGGCCACAACTCGATGGGCGGCTACGACATCTTTAAGTCGGTGTTTGAGAACGGCAAGTGGGGCGAGCCCGAAAACCTGGGCTGGCCCATTAACACGCCCGACGACGACGTGTTTTTTGTGACGTCGGCTTCGGGGCGGCACGGCTACTACAGCAGCGACCGGCCGGGCGGCCTGGGCGCGAAGGACATCTACCGCATCACCTTCCTGGGCCCCGAGAAGCAGCCCGTGCTCAGCGAAGAAGACCAGTTGCTGGCCTCCCGCCTGAACCCGGTGAAGCAGACCGTGCTGGCGCCCGCCGTGGCCGTGGCCACCGCCCAGGTCACCATCCTGAAAGGCACCGTGACCGACGACGCCACCAAGCAGCCGCTCGACGCCGCCATTGACCTCGTCGACAACGCCAGCGGCCAGACCATTGCCACGTTCCGCAGCAACGCCACCTCGGGCCGCTACCTAGTGAGCCTGCCCTCGGGCACCAACTACGGCATTGTGGTGCGGCAGGACGGCTATTTGTTTCATTCCGAAAACTTCGACCTGCCCGCCGGCGCGGCCTACGCCGAAGTCGTCAAGGACATTCCGCTGAAGAAGCTGGAAGTGGGCACCACCATCGTGCTACGCAACATTTTCTTCGACACCGGCAAGGCCACCCTGCGCCCCGAAAGCACCGCCGAGCTGGAGCGCCTGCAAAAGCTTCTCACCGAAACCCCGGCCCTGAAGCTGGAAATGGCCGGCCACACCGACGACGTGGGCGAAGCCGCCATGAACCAGGACCTCAGCCAGCGCCGCGCCCAGGCCGTGGTGACCTACCTCACGCAGCACGGCATTGCGGCGGCCCGCCTCACGGCCATGGGCTACGGCGAAACCCGCCCCGAAGTGCCCAACACCAGCAAAGGCAACCGCCAGCTCAACCGCCGCACCGAGTTTAAGGTGACGGCGAAGTAACGGCCCAGGCCACCACCCAGGCGCAACCGCGGGGAGCCGAAAACGCCTCCCTACCCTGCCATATTGACAGCAAAAACTGCCATAATCCCTCCTCGGAGGTCCGATTATGGCAGTAAAAGGTTCGGTTTTGGTACTCCGCAGGTCGAAACCGGACCTCTGAGCCCCGAAACCGGACCTTTGAGGCCCGGTTTTGGGGCTCAGAGGTGTGAAACCGCTTCTTTTAGGGTCGATTTCGACCTTTTGAAGGTTGGTTTCACACCTCAACGGTCCGAAATCGGACCCTCCGGCCGCCGCAACGGGGCCGGTGCCCGCCCCCAACAACCGAGCGAAACCGAGGCTTCGCCGAGGCGCCGCTCCGGCTAATCGGAAGCGTGGGCCGGCGCTCGCCCGTCCGCTCTACCTTGCAGCGTCAATCAAACTGCCTGCTGCGACAGGCTTCATTTCCGGCGTGAAACCACTTCTCCGCTTTGTGTACCGCCGCCGGCTGGGGCTGCTGTTGCTGGCCATGCTGGGCGGCCTGCTGCTGCTCACGCGGCCGGCGCAGGCGCAGCGGGTGTTTTTGCAGCAGTTTGGGCCGGCCGAGGGCTTGCCGACGCCGTTTGTGTACGCGCTGCTACAGGACCGGCAGGGCTACCTCTGGCTGGGCACCGGCGAGGGCCTGATTCGCTACGACGGCACCCGCTTCGTCACCTTCACCAAAAAAGACGGGCTGGCCGAGGATTTCGTGGTGTCGCTGCGCGAAGAGCCCGCCACCGGCCGCCTCTGGGTGGGCCACTACCAGGGCGGCGTTTCGGTTAAAAACAACGCGGCGGGCCCCTTTGCGCCCGCTAAGCCGGCCGCTGTGCCCAGGGCCCTGGGCCTGCGCGCCGACGGCCCCCCGCCCGTCGACACCGCCGCCATCGGCCGCTACCTGCGCCGCTACCGCATCGAACTGCCCGAAGGAACCGAGGCCATTTGCCTGCTGCACGACCGCGAGGGCAACACCTGGTTGGGCACCGCCGGCCAGGGCCTCTGGCGGCATTCCGACCGCCACCTGCGCCTGGAGCCGCAGCCCGCCGGTGCCCGCGGGCAAGTTCCGGCCCTGGCCACGGTGCCGCTCAAGCGCCGCAGCGAAGCCTGGGGTACCTTCGGCGGCAACCGCTTCTTCCAGCTGCAACCCAACAGCGTAGCCCCCTTCACGGGCAGCAATGGCTTGATTCCGCCCCTGCCCGGCGAGCCGGTGAAAGCCCTGCTGCCGCGCCCGGCGCGGCTGGGGGGCGGCTTTTGGCTGGGTACTGCCGCGGGGCTTTACCTGGTGCCTACGCCCGGCCAACCGGGCGAGGCAGTGCCGGGCTTGTCGGGCGGCAGCGATTTTGAAGTCACGGCCCTGGCTTACGCGCCCGGTACCGGCCTGTGGGTGGGCACCGCCGCCGATGGCCTCTACCTGCTACCGGCCGGCCCGGCGCAGCCTTTGCGCCACTTCACCACCGCCGATGGCCTGCTCCACAACACCATTACGGCCCTGCTGGCCGACCACACCGGCCGTGTGTGGGTGGGCACCCACGGCACCGGCCTGGCTTATTATGAGCCCGGCAGCGGCCAATTCGACTACTTCCGCCTCACCCCCGCCGGCCTCGATGCCAGCAGCTTCGCCGAAGACGCCGACGGCCGCCTGTGGGTGGCCACCGAAGGCCAGGGCCTGCTCTGCCACGAGCCCTCGGGCCGCTGGCAGCAGCTGGGCGCGACCCAGGGCTTGCCTTCGCCATACATCTACGGCCTGCTGCCGCTGCCCGGCGACGCCACGGGCCCGCGCCTGCTGCTGGTGCACCGGCAGGGGCTCACGGTGCTGCACGCCCGCACCCAGCGGTTTTCTTCCTTGGCGGCGCCCGACAACCTGCTGGTGCGCGACTGCCTGGGCCCGGCGGCCCTGGCTCACCACCCCGGCAGCGGCACCGTGGCCTGGCTGAACACCCGCGCCGGCCTGCTCCGCCTCGACCTCACGGCGGGCCTGCGGCAGCTTGCCGCTCCGCCGCCGGGCCTCGCCCTCATCGGGGCCGAAGTAGACGGCGAAGCCCGGCCCGTGCAGGCGCTGGGCCAGCTTTCGGCCACCCGCCACCGGGTCGCGTTTGCCTTCGAAGGCATCAGCCTCACCGCCGGCGAGCCCTTGATGTACCAGTTTCGCCTGCGCGGCCTGTCCGATGAATGGAGCCGCCCCAGCCGCGCCGGCGAAGCCCAGTTTCCGGGCCTCGACGCGGGCCGCTACGAGTTGCAGGCGCGGGTGCGGCGCGGCAGCAGCGGCCCCTGGAGCCGGGTGGCCACGTCGGGTTTCAGCATTGCCACGCCGTTTTGGCGCACGTGGTGGTTTGCCGCTTTTGCGGTGCTGAGCGCGGGCGGGCTGGTTTTTGGCTTGGTCCGATTCCGGGAGCGCAGCCTGCGCCGCACGCAATACGTGCTGGAGCGCACCGTGCGCGAGCGCACCGCCGAGCTGCGCCGGCAAAAGGCCCACATCGAAGACATCAACGCCGATTTGGTGGTAGCCCGCGACGCGGCCGAAGCCTCGCGGCGGGCCAAGGCGCAGTTTCTGGCCAACATGAGCCACGAAATCCGCACGCCGATGAACGCCGTCATCGGCCTTACCAACCTGCTGCAGGCCACCCGGCCCACCCAGGAGCAGGGCGAGTACCTCACGGCCATTGAGTCGTCGTCGCAAAACCTGCTCGTTATCATCAACGACATCCTCGACAGCTCCAAGATGGAAGCCGGCAAGCTGTCGCTGGAGCAGGTGCCCTTTCGCCTGCCCGAAGCCGTGCGCCGCCTCGGGGCCATGTTCAAGTTTGCCACCGAAAGCAAAGGGCTGGCGCTGCATATTAACGTGGCCGACAACGTGCCCGCCGCCGTGCTCGGCGACCCGGTGCGCCTGAACCAGATTCTGGTTAACCTGGTCGGCAACGCCATCAAATTCACCCGCCAGGGCAGCGTCACGGTGACGGCCAAAGTGGTGTCAGGAAACGAGTCGGATGAGCATTCGCTCATTCGCTTCGCCGTGCGCGACACCGGCATTGGCATTCCGGCCGATAAGCTGGGGGCCATTTTCGAGGATTTCTCGCAGGCCAATACCTCCACCACGCGCGAATTCGGCGGCACCGGCCTGGGTTTGAGCATTGCCCGCAACCTCGTGCAGCTGCACGGCGGCCAGCTTGGCGTGCGCAGCGAAGAAGGCCAGGGCTCGGAGTTTTTCTTCGAGCTGCCCTACGAAGTGGCCGATGCCAGTGCCGCCCAGCCCGATGCCCACGCCGGCCTGCTCACGCCCTTCGAGCCCGCCCTGCACGTGCTGGTGGCCGAAGACAACGCCCTCAACCAGCTCGTAGCCCGCAAGACTTTGGAAGCCTGGAACGTGCAAGTCGTCATCGCCGAAAACGGTCGCCTGGCCGTAGAAGCCGCCAGCGCCGCGCCGCACGCCTTCGACGCCGTGCTGATGGACGTGCAAATGCCCGAAATGGACGGCTACGAGGCCGCCCGCCGCCTCCGCGCCCTCTTCCCCGACGCCGGCCAGTTCCCCATCATCGGCCTCACCGCCTCCGTGCTACCCGAAGACCGGGTGCTGGCCCTGGCCGCCGGCATGAACGACACGCTGGCCAAACCCTTTGAGCCGGCCGTACTCTACGCGCGCCTGGCGCACTTCACGGGGCGAGCTTTAGGGCAAGAGGGTACGGGGGTAGAAGGGCATAAGGGTACTGATTCATTGGAAACAACTCCTACCCTCCTCCCCCCGCACCCTCCTACCCTAAAACCCGACTGGCACCTGTTGGAAGAGCTGGCCGGCGGCAACGAAGGCTTCCTGCGCCAGATTGTGGCCACTTTCTTGGCCGAGGCGCCGGCGCTGGAAGCCGTGCTGGCGGCCACCTGCCCCCACGACCCCGCTGCCCTGGCCCGCACCGCCCACAAGCTGAAAGGCCAGGTGGCCTACTTCGGCGTGCCGGTGCTGCACACCCAGCTCGATGAGCTGGAACGCGCCGCGCGCCACCCCGACTGCCCCTACTGCGCGCCGCTGGTGGCTTCCGTCCGCCAGCAGCTGGCCGAGCTGTACCCGCAGCTGGAAGCCCGGGCATCAACTTAAAAATCAACCGCAGAGCTTACTTTCGTCAACCCAAGCCCCCTGTTTTCTTCTTTATGTCTACTACGAACCTGCGTTGCCTGGTTGTCGACGACGACCCGCTTTCGGTGCAAGTGGTGCTCAACTGCATCACCAACACGCCTTTCCTCACCGCCGTGGGCAGCTTCACCAACCCCGTCGAAGCCGCCGAATCGTTGCGCACGCAGCCCGTCGACCTGCTCTTTCTGGACGTGGAAATGCCCCTGATGTCGGGCATCGAGTTGCTGGGCACCCTGCAACACCCGCCGCTGGTGGTGCTCATCACCAGCAGCAAAGACTATGCGGTGCAGGCCTTTGAGCACGCCGTGGTCGACTACCTGGTGAAGCCCGTGAGCTACGCCCGCTTTCTGCAAGCCGCCCAAAAGGCGCTGGAAATGGCCGAGCGCCAGCCCGCCGCCGAGGCCGACGCCATCCAGGCCTCGGGCCCCAACGCCGAATTTACCTTCGTGAAGGTGGACAGCAAGCTCGTGCGCGTCACCTTTGAGGAGGTGCGCTACGTGGAGGCGCTCGGCGACTACGTGCACATCATCACGGGCAGCAGCAAGCTCATCGTGTACAGCACCATGAAGGCCGTGGAGGAGAAATTTCCCAGCCGCCGCTTTGTGCGCGTGCACCGCTCGTTCATCGTCAACGTCAACCACATTCAGGCGCTGGAAGACAACTCGCTGGTGGTCGAAAACAAGCACATTCCGGTGGGCCAAACCTATCTGCGCGAGGTCATGCAGCGCCTCAATAAGTTTTAACCCTGTTTTCCTGACCATGCGTTTCTTTCCGAGAGCTTTCCGCCGCACGGCGGCCCTGGTTTCGCTGCTGGGCCTGGCCGGGTTTGGAGCGCGGGCCCAGCAGGCCGGCGACACCACCAGCGTGAGCTGCGGCCCGCCGCTGCCGCGTATGCTCTGCGTCGACCTCGACGGGCGCCCGTCCGTGGACGAAGCCGCCGGCCCTTTCACCTACCAGTGGCAGATGGGCGACGGCACCACCCTCACCGGCCCCCTGATAACGCACTGTTATAAGGAACGCAAGAATTACGTGGTGCAGCTCGACGTCATCGTGGACAAAACCGGCGAAGTGCGCCGCGGCCAGAAATACATCCCCGTCAACCTCGTGCAGCAGGACGTGGTCGATTTCACCGCTGCGCCCGCCCGCGTGCGCGTGGGTCAGCCCGTGTCCTTCGCCTCGCCCGAAGCCCAGCTTCTTTCCTGCAATAACGTGCAGTACGTGTGGGACTTTCGCGACGGCACCGTGCAGCAGGGCCGCACCGCCCAGCACGTGTTCCGCCGCGCGGGCACCTACGCCGTGCGCTTCAGCATGCGCGGCTACGGCTCCCAGGCCTGCATCAGCAGCCACTGCGTCGCGCGCGAAATCGTGGTTGAGCCGTAGCAGTGGCTATTAAAAGAGAAGCGGGACTAATCGGCCGGGAGAGCCCGCGCCAAGTAGTCCCGCTTCTCTTTTTATGCTTCTGCTTCGTTTGAAATCGGGGCTCCCTCGCGCAGCAGGCCCAGCACCAAGGCCCACAGGTGTTCGTAGGGAATGATTTCGACTTCGGCGAAAGCTTCGCCGGGCGGGGCCGTGTCCTGCAGCTGTTGCAGCAGCGCCTTGCCCCGCTCCGACGCCTTGCGGGCATCGAAGTTCTTGTCCACAATCACCTGCAGCAACCGCAGAAACAGCCGGCTGCGCACCGTGGTGGGCTCGTAGAGGTGCCGCTGCTGGTACTTGCGCAGGCGTTCGAGGCGCAGCAGCACGGCTTCCAGGTTGCGCTCGCGCAGGAAGTGCAGCAACTGCAGCACCAGGATGGCCACGTTGTGCCCGCGCTTGTCGCGGCTGTACTCGGGCAGTTGCAGCACCCACTGGGCCATCTGGCGCTGCCGGGCCGTGGAAGGCCGCTGCGGCGGCAGCACAAAGTCGATGTAGGCCCGGTACAGGTCCCAGCGCTGCAGGGCCGAGTCGCGCTGAATGGTGTACGCCGGGTTTTTGGTAATGATTTCCATCAGCTGCTGGGCCCGCTCGTAGCGCTGAGCGTGCAGGGCCAGCAGCACGTGGTGCTCCTGAAAATAAAACCAGTTGTTGGACGACGGGTGAAAATCCCGGTTGTATTCTTCGGCCAGCCGCAGGCCCTGCACCGCCTGGCGGCTGCGTAGGTAAGCGTAAATGCTCATGAAGTGGTTGAAGCGGATGTCGAACCGCCGCGCGTTGAGCTTGCCGTCGCGCAGGCGCCGCGACGCCGCCGCCGTCACCCGGATAATCTCCTGGTAGTTGCCCTGCAGCTCTTCGTAGGCCACTCGCGCGCGGTACATGGCATTATACGTCCCAAAGCTCTGGGCCTTGCGGTGCAGGCCGTCGAGGTGGGCCAGGCGGTCGGGCATGAGCAGCAGCACCTTGCGACGCGCAGCCACCGTCGAGTTCAGGGCCAGCTTGGTGTCGGTGTAGAGCTGCTCGGCCTCGTCTTCCCAGGCCAGCACCTGCTGCGCCCGGGCCAGTACTTTGATTATCTTGTTATACTGCACCGTCTGCCGCTGCTCGGCATATAGGTTGCGCAGCATGCGGACGCACTGCACCTCGTACTGCGTAAACTCGCCCTTCCGGGCCAGCAGCAGGCAGCGCTGCAACAGCCTTTCCGACAGCTTGTACTCGCGCTCGGCGTATAGAATACTTACCTTGTGCAGCATGTCCAGGCATTCGAGCTCGTAGCGCCGCGACACCAGGTGGCGAGCGTCCGAGTGGTCCAGGAAATACAGTTGATTGAGCAGCTTGCCCCGCACCCGCGACTGCAGTTTTTGCAAAGCACGCACGTTGGCGGTCGTCGCCCGGCCATAAAGCGCCTTCACCACCTGCAGTTGGGTGGCGTCGGGCGTCTTGGCCAGCGTGGCCACAAATTGATTTTCCTTGTTCGGCTGGCGGCTGTGCAGGTCCAAAACCGGTAAAGAAGACAAGCTTCTAGATGTCACAATTCGCGCCAAATTCGCAATTTCATTCATCTAAAAAGGGCCTCTATGATGCATTACAAGCCTTTTGCCAAAAAACACCCCTCGAAAACCGACGTCACAATTACAGGGATTCTTTCCTTTTTTCATTGCCAACCGCCCGGCAACATTTGTATCGTGATTTTTTGTGAAGATTTAAGGCGTTCGACGTCACAAATTGGGCATTTTTTCTGAAATGCCTTCGAAAAAAACTTTATTTAAATCCTGATAAGACGAGTCCCAATTTTTTTTCTCATTATAATTATTTTGCTTATTACTTAAACACAAGTCACATTTAGGGCAATATTGTCCTTTTTTACGGTAGTGGACCACCTCAACTTTGTGTCACTCAAACATCTGACACACCTTTTTAATCCATTACCACCGTGTTGAATTTCCTCGCCATCGCCCTGTTTCAAGTTGCCAGCTTCTGGTCTGCCACCCCGCAAACGGCCACTCTCCAAGCCCCTGCCGCAGCCATTGAGGCAAGTGTAGCCTCGGTATCTACGCTGGGCAGCACGGGCGCCTGGGCCGGCAATATTGTTTCGCCGGGCGACAGCACCGACTGGGACGGTGATACCACTTCTTTTGGCGGTTCGGGCGGTTGGGCCGGCGACTTCGCTACCCTCGGTGGCAGCGGTGGCTGGGCTGGTGACATCGCCTCGCTGGGCGGTTCGGGCGGCTGGGCCGGCGACATCGTTGCCCTTGGTGGCAGCGGCGGCTGGGCTGGAGATATTGCTGCTCTCGGTGGCAGTGGCGGTTGGGCTGGTGATATCGCCTCCCTGGGCGGTTCGGGCGGTTGGGCCGGCGATATTGCTACTCTAGGCGGTTCGGGCGGCTGGGCCGGCGACATTGCCGCTCTTGGTGGCAGCGGTGGCTGGGCTGGCGATATTGTTGCCCTTGGTGGCTCCGGCGGCTGGGCCGGCGACATTGTTGCTTAGTTTCACAACGCTGTTTAGTGCCTATCTTGCCGGCTCACTGTAGCATGGCTAGTATAGTCTGAATGTATCGCGTGAGGCAAAATTCCTCGGCCGGAGTTCTGCTCTGTCTTGCACTCGCCTTGCTCTTACAGGGTTGCAAAGCGAATCGCCGCGAAGCCGCGGCTATTAAAATCCGCTGGGCCCACGACCCGGAAAATCTGGACCCCTTGCAGTTGGCAAACCAGACCGCCGTCGACGCCAATTATTTATTAAACTGCAGCCTACTCCAGGCGGACCTGGTCACCCACCAGTTTGCCCCGGTGCTAGCCGAAGCCCTACCGACGGTGCAGTTCCTCGGCGACTCGCTGATGCGGTTGCACTACAGCCTTCGGCCCGAAGCCACCTGGGACAACGGCCGCCCGGTGCTGGCCACCGACGTGGCCTTCACTCTCAAACTGATGTTTTGCCCGGGCTTGCCCAACGAGACTCCCAGCAGCGAGTACCGATTTATCCGGGAAATTCTTCTCGACCCCAACAACCCGCGGCGTTTCAGCCTCGTCTGCACCGGCCAGGCAGTGGAATACGTGCAGGCTTCCGGAGATTTTTTTGTGCTTCCCGAAGCCAGCCTGGACCCTGGCGGTGAGATGCGGCGCTTTTCGCTGGCCGACTTGCAGCACCGCCCGGCCACCGCGCTGCCCAATGCCGTGCTGCAGGCCCTGGCGCAACGCTACGCGGCGGCGGCCCCGGGCCAAACGCCCGAGCGCCTCCCCGGCTGCGGCCCCTACCGCCTGGTGAAGTGGGAAAAGGACCGTTACCTCCGCTTCCGCCGCAAGCCCCACTGGTGGGCCGACCGCGTGCGCCCGCGCCCGGTGCTGCTGGAGGCCCGCCCGGCCCGGCTCCAATACGTCATCATTCCGGACGCCGCTACGGCCTCTTTGGCCCTGCAGCGGGGCGACCTCGACGTGTTTCCGCAAATGCCAACCCGCGAATTTACGCGCCTGCGCACCTCCCCGGCGGCCCGCGCTACCTTGAATTTTTACGCCACGGCGTCTTACGATGTAACCACGGTGGGCTTCAACACCCGCCACGCAGTCCTCGCTGATGCCCTTACCCGCCAGGCATTGAGCCGGTGCCTCGACGCGGCCGGCGTGTTGAAAGCCAATGAGTTGAGACAGGGGCAGCGCACGGTGGGCCTCATCAGCCCTTCCGACCGCCTGAACTATAACGACAGCCTGACGCCGGTGCCGTTCGACCCGGCTGGCGCCGTGAGGCTATTGCGCCGGGCGGGCTGGCAGCGCGCGGCCAGGCCTGAAGCCGGCTGGCGCCGACAGCTCCCGCAGGGCGGCACCCAGGAACTGCGGCTGGTGGTGCGGTACCGGGCCGATGAGCAGCTTTTCGCCACAATTGCGCTGCAGTTTCAGGCGGCCGCCGCCAGCATCGGGGTGCCGGTGGCGCTGCTGCCCACCGAATCCGGGGCTTTCAGCATGGCCCTGCGAAACGGCGATTTTGATGTGTATGTGCGGAGCCTGCGCGGCAATCCTTTCATCTTCAATTTTACGTCTCTTCTTCACTCGCAGAGCGTAGGCGCGGGCAATGCCACCGGCTTCAGCACGCCCGAAAGCGACCGGCTCATCGAAGCCATTGCGGCGGCCAATACCCAGCAGCGCCGGGCGGTGCTGTTGCGCCGCTTTCAGGCACTGATGCAGCAGCAAGCCCCCATCGTTCCGCTCTTCTTTTTATCGAGCCACATCGCGGCAAGCAAGCAGCTCACCGGCTTGCACCCGTCCAGCATCAAACCGGGGTTTACGGCCACGGCCATGGACTGGGCGGCGGGGCCCACCACGCCGCAATAGCTCATGGCCCGGCTACTGTTCTGGCGCCTGCTTCGAACTGCGCTCGCCGTGTGGGCTTTGGCGTCGGGGGTGTTTTTACTGAGCCGCCACGACGTGAACACCGCGCTGCAACTAGCCCAGCCCGAAGCCGCAGACCTGCGCACCGGCGCGGGCACGCCCGCCGCCCGGCAAGCCCAGGAGTGGGCCACGCGGCGCCGCCTCGGGCTCGACGTGCCGCTTTTTTACGTGGGCAGGCATGTGCCCGCGCACGCTGTAGAGGGCCAATGGCACTGGAACGGGACAAATAATCAGTACCACCAGTGGCTGCGTGGCGTGGCGCATGGCCAGTTCGGCACGTCTTTTCGCACCGGAGAGGCCGTAACCGCCCGGCTGGGGCGCGCCCTGCTTTTTACGGTGCCGCTCACCGGCAGCGCGGCCCTGCTGGCGGCGGTGCTGGCGCTGTGGCTGGCCCAGCGCCTGGCGGCCCGTCCGGCCTGGCTGGGCCCCGTTCGGGGCGCGCTGGTTGGCGTGCACGCGTTGCCCCTTTTTGTGATTGCGCTGGTGCTGCTGCTGCTGTTTGCCAACCCGGCCGTGCTGGCTTGGTTTCCGGCCTACGGCCTCGACCAGTCCACCGATGCCGACCTGGACGTCGGCAGCCAGCTGGCCGATTACCTCTGGCACCTGGCCTTGCCAGTGGCTGCTCTCACCCTGAGCGCCTTGCCCGGGCTCACGCTGCAGCTGGAAGCGTCTCTGGCGCATGAGCTTGGGTCCGGCTACGCCACCACGGCCCGTGCCAAAGGGCTGGCCGGGCGCGCCGTCATTCGGCACCACGCCCTGCGCAATGCCTTGCTGCCTTCGCTGGCCCAGTTGGCCGAATTGCTGCCCGCCCTCGTGGCTGGCGCCGTGGTGGTGGAAGTGGCCTTTGCGCTACCAGGCATGGGCCGCCTGCTGGCCGAGGCCGCCGCCGCCCGCGACTACCCCGTGCTGATGGGTGGGGTACTACTGACCGGGGCCGCGCGGTTGCTGTCCTTGCTCCTGACCGATATGCTGTATTTCTGGGTCGACCCCCGCATCCGTTGGCAGTCCTAACCACTTTTTCCTTCTCCTGGACGCAAAAGTGGGCTTTTGCGTGGCTGGGCCTGCTAGTGGCAGTGGCGGCGGTGGCCCCCGCGTTGCCGCTGCCCTACCTGCCCACCGTGCCCGACCTGGCGCACGTGGCCCAGGCCCCGCTGGGTCCCGGCCGGCATTGGCTGGGTACGGATGTGCAAGGGCGCGACGTGCTCAGCCTGCTGGTGTTTGGCACGCGCACAGCCGTTTTGCTCACGCTGCCGGCGGCCTTATTGGCAGCATGCATTGGGGCACTGGCGGGGGGAGCGGCCGGCTTTTGGGGCAATCGGCGGCGGGTGGAGACGGCCTACTGGGTGCTGGCGGCAGGGGGCGCGTGGTGGGTGCTGCGGTTGCCGGCGCCCTGGCTGGGGCCGCTGGTAGCGGCACTGGCTGGCGCCCGCCTCCTCATGAGCAAGCGAAATCGACCAACTCCTGGTCCTCGCCTGCCCCTGGATGCGCTGGTGATGGGAGCGGCCACGGCCCTGGACTCTATCCCGCGCCTGGTGCTGGTAGTGGCGATGGCAGCCAGCGCGGGCGGCGTTTCGGCCACGGGCCTGCTCGTGCTGCTCACGCTTACGGCCTGGCCCACCCCCGCCCGGCTGGTGCGCGCCCAAATGCTACGCGTGCGGGCGCTGCCTTTCGCCGAAGCGGCCCGTGCGGCGGGCGTGCCAGAATGGCGCATCTGGCTGAGACACGCTATGCCTCATGCCATCAAGCCGTTAGAGTCAAACTTTCCGCTTAGTCTGGTTTCGCTGCTAAGCCTAGAAAGCACGCTGTCGTTTCTGGGCGTCGGCTTGCCGCCGGAAATAGCCAGCTGGGGGCGCCTGATGGCGTCGTTTCGGCAGGAGCCCAGTGCGTGGTGGCTACTCGCTTTCCCGACCATTATGTTGGTGATAAGCATTTTAAGCCTTAACGCACTTGCCCGGTGGCGGCGTATCTGAGGCTGTAGGCTTTCAGAGGCTCATTTTTCTGCCGATAAAAAACGGCGTAACAACTGGCGAAAGCCTGCCATTATCGAAGTCACAAATCCGTGTTTTTTTGGAGAAAATGACCAATGTTTTTGCGAAGAAAACAACCTTTTAAACGCTTGAATTTCAAATGTGTAAAGGTGTTTAGCGAAAACACCGGTGTAGTACAACTATAACATTTTTTATTATTCTCTGTGTTTTTTGATTAAAAAAGACGCATTCCCGATGTCTCAATCCGATGCGTAGTGTCCTTTTTTTGGGTAAAATCGGGCTGTAACATTGTATTGCTTTTGGGAACATTCATTTTATCCCCGGCAACTACTCCTCGTTTTTCTACCCACTCCCTTGCCTATGTACCTGCTCATTTATCCTTCGTTGAGTGCCCCCCGCCGGCCCAAGTCGCCGTCGCATTCGGCCCGCCCTGTTTCGGTGGGCATCGACTTCGTGACGCCCGATGGCATGGTGGTGCCCCGCGCACTGGGCGAAGCGGCCCTGCTGGGGCGCACGGCCGTGCTCGTAGGCGGCTTGTTGGTTGGCGTTTGGCCGCAGTCCTGATTCCTTCTTTCCGCTTTAGCTCCTACTCAGCTCATTCAGTCGACTACCCGCAACTTATTCAGACATTCGAATTTGGTATAAAACGCTACTCTTCTATCTTATTTCTACCTTATTGCTCGCTGGCTACCCCCGTCGAGTCTTAACCCGCCGTCTACCCCGGCGGGTTTTTTTTATCCGTGCAGCTCGTCGCTTTGGCGGCCGACCAGCTCAATGCCTTCGGCGAAGGAATGCGGATGGTAGCCGAGGTCGCGCCGGGCTTTGCTAATGATGAAGCCGGTGCGGGCGGGGCGCCGGGCCGGCTGCGTAAACGTGCTGGCGTTGGCTTCCTCAATCAGGGTGCTATCGAGCTCAAAAAAGTCGGCTACCTGTAGCGCCATGGCGTAGGGCGTGAGCATTTCGTCGCTGCTGATGTGGTAGATGCCTTGTGCGGAGTTCCGGGCCAGCAGCCAGCAGCCCTGGGCCAGGTCTTCGGCCAGCGTGGGCGTGCGCCACTGGTCCGACACGACTTTGATGGTTTTGCCGGCGCGCAGGGAATCGCGCACCCAGAGCACGATGTTGGTGCGGCCGTACTCGTGGGCCACGCCGTACACCAGCACCGTGCGGGCAATGGCCCAGCGACCGGGGCTGGCCTGCACCAGCTGCTCGGCTGCCAGCTTGCTCTGGCCGTAGAAATTGACCGGCGCGGGCGGGGCGTCTTCGGCCAATGGCCCGGTTTCGCCGCTGAATATGAAGTCGGTGCTGAGGTGGGTGAGGTGAACGTCGAGCGCGGCGCAGGCTTCCACCAGATGAGCTACGGCCGTCACGTTTTGCTGCCAGCAGGCTTCGTGGTTCAGCTCGCACTCGTCCACGTTGGTCAGGGCGGCGGTGTGGATGAGATGGGTGGGCCGCTCCTGCGCCAGCACCTGGCGCACCTGGGCGGCATCGGTTACGTCGAGCGGCACGAAATGCAGGTCGGGGTATAGGCCAGCGAGCTTGTTGGGGCCGCGGGAGGTAGCCACGAGCTTGGTTTCGGGCTGTTGGCGCAGCAGGGACACGAGCTTCTGCCCCAGCAGGCCATTGGAACCGGTGACGAGGATTTTCATACGCTGACTATCGAACGGCAACCGGATTACTCGTACTTGTAGCCGTAGAGCTTAGTAATTTTTTTGCGCTTGAGCTTTTCCACCTTCATGGTCATTTTCACGTCGGCGGTGGGCCGGTCACGGGCGTCTTTGGGCAGTTTGGCAATCTTGTCGATAACGTCGAGGCCCTGAATTACCTGGCCAAAAACGGTGTACTGGCCATCGAGGAAATGACTGCCCTCGTGGTTTTCGACGAGGTAAAACTGGGAATGGCTGCTGGGCGTGCCGGCGGGGCCTCCCATGCGGGCAGCGGCCACCGCCCCGTACGCGTGCAGGTGGCCGGGCGCAAGCTCGGCCGGGATGGTGGGGTCGTTGGGCTGGCCCAGGCCGTCGTTGCTGGGGTCGGCGTCTTTGGTATTGGCGTCGCCGCCCTGAATCATGAAGTTATCGATGACGCGGTGGAAGGTGGTGCCGTCGTAGAAGCCGCTCTTGGCCTTTTGCAGAAAGTTGGCTTTGTGCAGCGGCGTGTCATCAAACAGGATGAGGCGGATGACGCCCTGCGGCGTGGTAACGGTCACGACTTCGTCTTTGCTGCTCTTTTTTGGCTTACCGGGCTTGGCGGCAGCCATAACGGGGCCGAACGCCCAGAGCAGAACCAACAGAACCGCCGCAATGCGGTGAAAAGGATGTTTCATGAGTGAGAATGGAAGAAGCAAAACGGTGAGCAAAACTAATATTCTGCGGCAGCCGGCGGCCGCTACGCCCCGGCTACCCGCGGTGCTCGCGGATGCTGGCCAGGATTTCGCGGCCACCGCGGGCCAGCACGGCATCGGCCACGGCCACGCCCAGGGCGTGCGCCTCGGCGGACGAGTCGGCGGTCTGGATTTCCTCCACGTATTCTTCGCCGCTCAAGCTGATGAGGCCGCCGTGCAGGCGCAGGCGGCCGTTTTCCAGCGTGGCCAACGCAAAGGAGGGAATGCTGCAGCCGCCTTCCATGGTGTGCAGGAAGGCGCGCTCGGCCAGCAGGCAGGTGTGGGTGGCGGGGTGGTCGAGGGCGGCTTTGAGGCGGGCCTTGAGGTCGTCGTTGAGCGCGGCGGCGCACTCCACGGCGATGCTGCCCTGGCCGGTGGCGGGCACGAATTGCGTGGCGGGCAGCGTGTGGCGCACCAGGTGCTCGTAGCCCATGCGGTGCACGCCGGCGTAGGCCAGCACCAGGGCGTCGAACTGGCCTTCTTCGAGCTTGCGCAGGCGGGTTTGGAGGTTGCCGCGGGCTTCGGCCGTTTCGGCGTGGGGATAGAAACGGCGCAGCTGGGCCTTGCGACGCGTGCTGCTGGTGCCGAGCACAATGCCGGGCTTGTCGAGCGAAAAATGTTCGTTGAAGCTGAGTACCACGTCGTTCACCTGCTCGCGTTCCAGGAAAGCCAGCAGCTCCAGCTCGCGCGGGATGCTGCTTTGCACGTCCTTGGCCGAGTGCACGGCCAGGTGGGTTTCGCCGCGGAGCAGGCTGTTTTCCAGTTCTTCGGTGAACACGCCTTTCGAGCCGATTTTGGCCAGGCTGCGGTCCTGCACGGCGTCGCCGGTGGTTTGCATGGGCACGATTTCGGTGTCGAAACCGGCTTGTTGCAGCAGCGCGGCCACGTGTTCGGTTTGCCAAAGGGCAAGGCGGCTGGCGCGGGTGGCGAGGCGGATTTTCATTTAACAATTATCATTTAACATTTAACAGACCAGCCGCCTATCCTTATCCTTGCGCCAAGCGGAGCTGGCCGCCCATCCGAAGCGAGCTATCCACAAACACCATGCGCGGGTTGGCGTTCCGCTCGATGTGGTAATGCGCGTCGGTCAGCTCTTTGCTGAGCAGGTCGGCGTTGCGCGGCGTGACCAGCTTGGAAAACTTCGTCACAAAATCCTGTTCGCCGGCGGGCAGGTGCGGCACAAATTTCGGGTCGATGCCGAACAGCAGCACCTTGCGCACGAGGCCCAGCGAGTAGCTCAGCATCTCTTTCTGGCTTTCGCGGCCCAGCTTCTGAAATTCCTCGCTTTGCTTGAGGATGTCGGCCGCCTTTTGGCTGTAGGACAGGCGCATCCATTTCACGAAGAACTCGAAGTAGTCGTGGTCGGCGTTGGCGTCGCGGCTGGCCAGGGCGGCGCCGAGGCTGCCCTCGGCCAGTTGGGCAACCTGGCGGGCCTTGGCTTCGGGCACTTTGTAGTGGGCGTGCAAGTAAGCCGTGATGTCGTCTTCGGAAAACGGGCGCACCACCACCGGCTGCACCCGGCTCATAATGGTGGGCAGCAGCTGCTCGGGCGCGTGGCTCACCAGCAGGAAAATGGTGGCGGGCGGCGGCTCTTCCAGCAGTTTGAGCACGGCGTTGGCGGCGGCGGGGTGCATGAGCTCGGGCAGCCAGAGAATAACGATTTTGAAGCGCGCCTCGAAGGCTTTCAGGCTCACCAGCTTCAGGATTTGCACGGCTTCGTCCTTGCTGATGTTGCCCTGCTTGTTTTCGGCCCCGATGTGCTGCATCCAGTCGTTGAGGCCCTGGTAGGGGTTGTCGAGCACGAAGGTGCGCCACTCGGCCATGAATTTGCTGCTCACCGCGTCCTTGGCCACCGTTTTGGTGGTGGTCACGGGCATGATGAAGTTCAGGTCGGGGTGGGCCAGCTTGGCGGTTTTGGTGCAGGCCGGGCAGTGGCCGCAGCTGTCGTCGGCGCCGGGGGCGCGGTCTTCGCAGTTCAGGTACTGGGCGTAGGCGAGGGCCAGGGCCAGCGCCGCGCCGCCCTCGCTACCCCGGAACAGTTGGGCGTGCGCCACGTGCTGCCGCTGCACGGATTGGCGCAGCAGGGCTTTGACGGCGGACTGGTTGGGAATGTCGTTGAAAAGCACGGGCGTTTAATTGTCGCTTGGTTTCAAAAGTTTCTGACGCGACTTGTGTTGCCAGAGCAGCTTGAGGGAATTGAAATAATCGGAATCGAAGCGGACGAGTTGAATTTCTGAAAGCACGAAAGGCGGGTTGCCGTTATCGCGCACGCGCACCGTACAGTTTGGCGAGAGTGTGTTCATCCACAAATGCACCGCGTCGGCTTCATTCACCCAGCCAAAAAAGCTGCATTCTTCTTCGTCTGTAAATTCCACTAAGCCATAATGCTGCTCCACCCAGCGTATCATTTCCACCAATCCTAAAAAAGTAAACTCTGGCGGCACTTCGGGCCGAATGCCTTTCAGCTTTAGCACCTGTTCTACTTGCTTTCGGTCGCGGTGCGGCTTGCGCGATACGATGTGCTCCTTCACTACTAACACGTAGCCGTCAATCCTATAATCGTTTGGAATGTAGCGGAGCAGTAGCCATTCGTCGTTTTCAGTCACCCATAGTCCTACCTCGTCGGCTTCCCAACCCGCTAATTGCACATATTCGACGCGGTACGGCTTCATTCTACTTCGCCTTCTCCCAAATCCGGTCCCCCTCCGTCGCCGCAAACACCTCCTTCATAATACCTTGCTCCACGGCATCATACAGCAGGTTGCGGCGGGCCATCACGCGCTCGGCCACTTCCGCTACTTTGTGCAGCTTGAAGGTTTCAAAGCCCGCCGCGCCGCCCCAGCTGAAGCTTGGGATGAACGTGCGCGGGAAGCCGGCCCCGAAAATGTTGGCCCCCACGCCCACCACCGTGCCGGTATTGAACATGGTGTTGATGCCGCACTTGCTGTGGTCGCCCATCATCAGGCCGCAGAAGGTCTGGCCGGTGTCCACGAAGCGGCTCGCGGCGTGGCTCCAAATTTTGACGGGCGCGTAGTTGTTTTTGAGGTTGGAGGTGTTGGTGTCGGCCCCCAGATTGCACCACTCGCCGATGACGGAGTTGCCCAGGTAGCCGTCGTGGCCCTTGTTGCTGTAGCCCAGCAGGATGCTGTTGCCCACTTCGCCGCCCACTTTCGAGAAAGGACCCACCGTATTGTCGCCACGCATTTTGGCGCCGGCGTTGATGTGCGAGCCCTCGCACAAGGCCAGCGGGCCTCTAATGACAGCGCCTTCGTGCACCTGCGAATTTTTGCCCAGGTAAATGGGGCCGTCCTCGGCATTGAGAATGGCGGCCCGGATTTTCACTCCGGGCTCAATGAAGATGTTTTCGGCCCCGTACACGATGGTGTGCGCGTCGCCGACGGGCTGCGAAGTGCGGCCCTGGGTCAGCAGCGCAAAGTCGCGGCGGATTTCCACGCCGTTGCGCAGAAACAGCTGCCACGGCCGGTCAATCACCGTCACGGGCTCGGCCACCTGCCGGGTTTCGGGGATGCCGTCCTGAATGAGCTCGGCCACCAGCGAGGCATCGGCCACGTGGGCCGCTACCAGCAGTTCGTCGCAATACAGGGCCTGGCCGGGCCGCAGGGCCTGCACCTGCCGGGTCAGCAGGTCGTCGGGGCACACCGCGCCGTTGACGATGAGCGCCGCGCCGCTCACGTCGCCCGCCGGAAACTTGGCTTGCAGGTAAGGCTGCGTGAGGTAGCCCACGGCCTCTACGCCCAGGCGGCGCTGCCACTTTTCGGCCAGCGTGAGGATGCCGCAGCGCAGCGCCGCCACGGGCCGCGTGAAGGTGAAAGGCAGCAGGTGCGGCCGAATGGCCGGGTCGTCGAAAAGCAGAACGCGCATTGTTTTAGCTGTTAGCTAATAGCTGCTAGCTGTTAGCTTTTGTAAGAGGCAAATTTACAGCCGCCGCTTTCGCAGCTGGCATAAAAAAACTCCTCCCGGCGGCACCGGAAGGAGTTTTCAAAAAGCTAACGGCTATTAGCTAAAGGCTAACAGCTCAAAAGAAAGCTATTCTTTGTTGGCGCTGTTCTGCTCTTTCTTGGCGTAGCGGCTGCGGAATTTCTCCACGCGGCCGGCCGTGTCGATGAACATGTTTTTGCCGGTGTAGAAGGGGTGCGAGGCCGAGCTCACTTCAATTTTCACCAGCGGGTACGTCTTGCCGTCTTCCATCGTAATGGTGTCGGTCGGCTTCATCGTGGAGCGGGTGATGAACTTGAAATCCGAAGAAGAGTCCTGGAATACGACTTCCTGGTACTCGGGGTGGGTGTCCTTTTTCATATCGAGGGGTCGGTTTTACCGGTTGAACCCTGCCGATTTTGCGGAAGGGACTGCAAAAGTACGGCTTAGCTCGGAAATACCCAACCCCGGCGCCAACATTTTCCGGCGGCCCGGCTTTGCCAAGCCGTGCGACTGAGCCTGTTGACTTTCTGAAAAGGTTTGTACATTTGAATCCGGCCCTCCTTCGGGGCTGGCCCGTCGCGCGTGCTGAAACCCGTACTCGTTCGCCGTCTGTTCCGCCGCTCCGGCCCCGCAGCTCTGCTGCTGGTGCTGTGCAGCGCCGTGTGGGCCGTGGCCGCGTCGCTCCTCACCTTCAGCGCCGCCTACGAAAACACGCGGGTGCGCGTGGATTGGGAAGTGAGCACCGAAGCCGACGTCACCGGCTTCGAGCTGGCCCGCAAATCGGCCACCGACACCGGCTACTCCACCGTGGCGAGCGTGGTGCCCAACGGGCAGCGCCGCTACCAGTACTACGACGCCAACGTGTTTCGCACGGTGCCCGGCAGCACGCCCGGCACGCCCACGCCTTCGGCCGGGGGGCCCTTCACGTACCGCCTCACGGTGCACGGCCCCAACGGCGACCAGAGCTACCTCACGGTGCTGGCCGGCACGCCCAGCGCCGTGCAGCGCTCCTGGGGCACCATCAAGTCGATGTTTCGGTAGGCAACTGTTTTTTAGAACGTATATCTGAACGTCATGCTGAGCGCAGCCGAAGCATCTCGCGTGCACGAGTAATTTATTTACTTGCGCGGTAGAGATGCTTCGGCTGCGCTCAGCATGACGTTCTTTTTTCCACCTAATTTTTCCAGCCCCTGTGCTCACCCAACTCTGCTTCGCCTCCAATAACGCCCACAAGCTCGCTGAAATCCGGCCGCTGCTGCCGGCCGGCCTCACGCTGCTGAGCCTGGCCGACATTGACTGCGCCGAAGAGCTGCCCGAAACCCAGGACACGCTGGAAGGCAACGCCCGCCAGAAGGCCGAATACGTGCGCCAGCACTACGGCGTGGCCTGCTTCGCCGATGATACCGGGCTGGAGGTGACCGCCCTCAACGGCGAGCCGGGCGTGTACTCGGCGCGCTACGCCGGGCCCCAGCGCCGGGCCGAAGACAACGTGGCCAAGCTGCTGCAGGAGCTGCGCGGCGCCGCCGACCGCTCGGCGCGGTTCCGCACGGTGGTGGCCCTGGCCCGGGCCGATGGCCGCGTGCACGAGTTTGCGGGCGAGGTGCGGGGCCACATCACGGAGGAGGCCCGCGGCGCGGGCGGCTTTGGCTACGACCCGGTGTTTGTGCCGGCCGAAGGCGACGGACGGACCTTCGCCGAAATGAGCGGGGCCGAGAAAAACCGCATCAGCCACCGGGCGCGGGCCGTGGCGGGGCTGTTGGCGTTTTTACGCTCCGCTTAATCTATAAATAGAGGAAAAAGAACGTCATGCTGAGCGCAGCCGAAGCATCTCTACCGCAATGCTAACTGATTGGTGGCGGCACGCGAGATGCTTCGGCTGCGCTCAGCATGACGTTCTTTATTTTCGTTCCTCATTGCGCCACGCGTTACCTTTGCCTGCTATGCACACCCCGTATCTAATTGGCATCACCGGCGGCAGCGCTTCTGGTAAAACCACGTTTTTGCGCCGGCTCCTGGCCGCCTTCCCCGAAGAGCAGATTTGCCTGATTTCGCAGGACAACTACTACCACCCGCGCGAAAAGCAACTGCGCGACGACCAGGGCGTGGAAAACTTTGACCTGCCCGCCAGCATCGACGCCGTGGCCTATGCCGACGACGTGCTGCGCATCAGCCAGGGCCACGAGGTGCGCCGCAAGGAATACACCTTCAACAACGCCGCGGCCACACCCAAAGAGCTCGTGTTTCGGCCGGCGCCCATTGTGGTGGTGGAGGGCATTTTCGTGTTTCACTTCAAGGAAATTGCCGAGCTGCTCGACCTCAAGGTATACATCGACGCCCAGGAGCACGTGAAGCTGCACCGCCGCATCATCCGCGACCGCGACGAGCGGGGCTACGACCTGGCCGACGTGCTGTACCGCTACACCCACCACGTGGCGCCTACCTACGAGCGGTTCATTGCCCCCTACAAGCACTACGCCGACATCGTGATTCCCAACAACCGCCACTTCGAGAAAGGGCTGGAGGTGCTGGTGGGCTTCCTGCAAAGCAAGGTGGCCGCCGCGCAGCAATAAGCGGAAAAATACGGCCTTACCGGCCATTGAAGAGGCTTCGGGCCGGCTGGGGTGGGCCCCGGCCGGCCCGCTTTTTTTGGCCACTTCATGAAATGGAAGTAAAAACAGATTATCTTGGACCTGAAATTTCGGATGGGCGGCCGGTGCGGCCCATTCGTGGCCGGGCGGCGGGGCCCGGGCCGGGTAGTCACCTTTTGCTTTACTGCTTATGAAACGCACTCCTTACTTTCTGTGCCGACTGGCCACTGTCATCGTTGCTTCGGCGAGCGCGCTGGGGCTGCTGAGCTGCGACAAAAACGGGCAGGCCGGCATCCTGCAGCACCCGGCCGGCAACGCCGCCTACCGGGTGGAAGTGACGCCGGACAACGCCTACGGGCAGGTGTTCGACGCGAGCCTGGGCAAGCTCAACGACACGACTTACCTCATCATCACCAAGGCCGAGCGCGGCAGCGTGTTTGCCGTGCACACCGGCCCGCTGCCCACCGCCGACCACGCCGTGTGCTTTGCCAGCACCAACAACCCCGGCTTCAAGGAGTGCGTGCAGGAATACTACCACAACGCGGGCGGCGTGGCCATCCAGAGCAACGAAGCCGGCTGGTGGGCAACGCCCTTATAATTATGAATTAGTAATTATGAATTATGAATTGGGGCTAGCGGCCCTGCCATCGAATTCATAATTCATAATTTTTAATTCATAATCAAATCCAATGTATAGCAAAGCGGAAGCCACCCAGCTGCGCCAGGCCTTCTGGACGGCTTTTGGGCAATACATGGCTCCGGTGCCCTCGGCCGAAGGCGAAACGACCAACTGGATTAACTACAAAACGGGCATCAAGCACCTGTATTTCCGGATGCAGGCCGACAACCGCCGCGCCTACGTTGCCATTGAGATGAACCACCCGGACGCAGGCATTCGGGAGCTGTTTTTTGAGCAGTTTCGGGAGTTGAAAACCGTGCTGCACGAAACGCTGGGCGAGGAATGGGTGTGGGACCCGGACATGATTGACGCGCAGGGCCTGCCGCTGAGCTGCATCTACACCGACCTCAGCCCGGTAAATGTGTTCAACCGCGACGACTGGCCGAAGCTGATTTCGTTTTTCAAGCCCCGCATCATCGCCCTCGACGCCTTTTGGGCCGACGCGCAGTACACGTTTGAGGCGCTGAAGTAGCAGCGGCTACAAGTCGCCGGTTACCCGTACGACGGGGTCGTAGCTAGGGGCAGGGAAGCAATTCGCCGTGTGGGGAAAGGCTCCAATGAGCATCTGCTTGACAGGCACCACGTCATAAAAGGAGTCAAACCACACCGAAAAGAAACCAATCGCCCGCGCCAAGTCGTGCAAGCAGGCGAGAAATTGAGCTTCGAAAGCGGCAGGCAGTGCATCCCACGCGGCGCGGTAGCGAGTAGCTAACTCACACGCTTCAAATCGGTAGAGCCATCGCAAATCGGAGGCCCGCCGCATCTGTGTGGCGGTTTGTTCGACACGGGCCAAGCCGCATAACGCGATTGTGGCACTGGCCTTGGGAAACTTGAGCGCAGGCAATCCGGGGCGTGGCACGACGACCGCAGCGCTGCTTGCCGGCAACTTGCGGTGGGAACGCACTGCCTGCGCAAAGGCTAAATGCGTGTTGTGGTAATCGGGCAGAAAGTGCGTGGCAGACGAGCACGACCTATCGTTCTTAATGGAATTGCAGGCCCCACAAGCTAGCAGCATGTTATCCCATGCCAATGCCAGCCCGGGGACTGGCGACTTCGGAGCGACGTGCTCCACCTGGGGGCTGTCGTACAAGGGCATATTGCAATAGCTACAATACTTCCCGATTTGATTAATTAAATCAAAACGCCAGTCTTTGTAATCTTTAACCGTTTTGGTGGTGCCATCGGCCAGGACGGGGATGGGGCCGCGCTCTACAGGACGCATATTTATCTGAGCGGTTATGACTTGGCTTCCTTCAGCAAACGCTCCATGCGCAGAATGGCGCGCAGCCCTGGGTTAGCAACGGCTTCTTCTAAGGTAGCCAACTCGACGCTGGTGGCTTGGTCAGCGGCGTGCAGGCGCTGCAAATACCCTAATGCTTGCTGCTCGGCCTGTTCATTTTCAATGCTCAAGGCGCTGTCCACGTTCATCACTTCGGTCGCTACTTCTTCCAATCGCAGGTCTTTGGGCTGCACATCGCTGGGATGGTCTAGGTTGATGAGTTCCAGGCTGTCGAGTGACTGCACGATAAACGGCGAGTGTGTGGTCACCACGAATTGCAAGTTCGGAAAGGCGAGTTTCAGGTCACGCACCACATGGCGCTGCCAGTTGGGGTGCAGGTGCATGTCCAGCTCATCGATGAGCACCACTCCCCTGCTTTCGCGGATGGCAGCGGCCCCCAAATGCCCGTTGAGGATGGCACAGCGGTAAGCAATTTCGGCCACCATGCCGGCCATCGTGCGCAAGCCGTCGCTCAAATAGTAAAGCGGCACGCGCTCGGGCTCAGCATCCGGGCGGCGGTAGAGGCCGGAGAGGTCGTCGTTTTCCAAATCCCAACTCAGGTAAGTCCAGTCAGGCACGCACGTAGTAATGGCCTGGAACACGGCGCCAAGCAGCACAGCGGCGGCAGAATGCCCAAAAAGTTGTTTCATCTTCTCTAATTCTGAAAGGCTGGCAGGGCCTTCATAATTGAGGGTCTGAAAACTGGCGGCTTGCTCCTCCAGCATTTTCAGATACATCTTCTTCATCCAGCCCAAGGCTACCGTGCGGCTGGCAGGCCCGCTACGCTTGTGGTCGGGCGTGAGGGCTTGGGCGTAGCCATCCTGGATTTTAGAGCCCTTGGTTTTCAGCGCCACTGCCTTCTTGGCCCCCACCCACAGCCGGGCCGTGCTGAAGTATACCAGTACCGGCAAGGCAATTTCCTGACGGGCCGCGTTGGTTTGCTCGTCGCTGTGCCGGGCCAAGTCGATGAGGGATTTGGCTTCGGCCCAGCCGGTGCGGCCCAGGCCGCCTTTAAAATCGTTGCGCTGCCGGGCCCACGTCACCAGTTGGTTCTCTACTATCCCCGTGGCCCGTACCACCGCCGGAAACTGCGGCACGAACCGCGTATCCGTTTCCACTCGCCGAATGTCTTCCGGCTCGATGTGTAGCCGCTCGGTTTCCTTAAAGCCCAACAGCCAAGCACCTGCCGCGATGCGAAGCCCGTGCAACAAGGCCGATTTGCCGCGTCCGTTTTCGCCAATCAGTACTGTGAACGGGGCGGGAAACGAGAAGGTGCCCTTGGCAAAAAACCGAAAATTGTGCAACTCTAATCGTTCTATTTTCATCGTGGGGCAGCCTAAAAGCACTGCGCTGAGCAAAACAGAGCATCCGTTGGCGTCAACTGCGGGCAATAGGGATTTCTCAAAAGTAGCGAAATCTGAAAAAAGCCCCGGCTGCCGTTGCGGCCGGGGCTTCTTGCTACTGGGCTTGCCCAAACGGGCGGGCTTTAGGCGGCAGATATGGCGCCGGGGTCGCCGCCTTTGTTTTTGCGGCCGACGCGGCCCACGCGGCGGGCCTTTTTGTAGGCCGAATGGAGGGTGGGGTGCAGCAGGCGAAACACGGCCATGGGTTTGTCGAGTTCGTAAATCTGCTGCATCAGCTCGCTCAGCAGGTCGGAAGCGGCTTCGTTGCCCTGGCTGCGCTGGTCGATGAGGGTGCTGGTGCCGCGCACGGTGCCGGCAAAGGCGGTGTGCAGGCCCCGCAGCTGCTCCAGCAGCGCCGGGCCGAGGCCTTAGGGTTTCAGTTCGGTGGCGCGGGCGTCGGCGGTGTCGAGCAGGGCCCCGGCCACGTCGCGCAGCTCTTCGGGCCGCATTTTGCGCAGCTGGCCGTCGTTGAGGGTGGCGCGGGCGCGCAGGGCGGGGTCGTTGGTTTTGGTGGCGATGCTGGTGAGGGGGCCCAGCACCACGGGCAGGGCCTTGCGCAGGGCGGTGCGGGCGCTGGTGGCCTGGGCGGTGGTAGGTTTGGTGTTGACGGGGGCGGCGCCCACGGCGGCCGTCAGGCGCTGGTAGGCCGGCGGGATGTCGGCGGCCACTTCGCTGGCACCAATGGCCTCGGCGTTATCGGCCAGGAACTGGACCAGCACGGTGGTCATGGCGTATTGTTTCTCTTCGCGGGCATCCATAACGTGTAGAGGTAAGAAAGTGACACCGGACGAGTAGCGGACGGCCCGTAATGGTAGCGCTTTTTTTCGGCATTAGGGGAGGCGAAAAACTCTTTGTGAAGTTTTTATTTCATCATAGCATATATCAGCTCTTTTGGGATATATTTGGCCTGCTGGCCAGCGTCTTTCCGTTGCGGCCGGCCCGGGCGCCTTCCACCGCCCTGGCCATCCCGAGTTTTCTACCGAACTCTCGGCTCTCGGCGCCTTTTGGCCGAGCACTTAGCGTTCGTGCACCTTCGTTTGCACGCTGCTTGTCGGCTTCCGACCCGTAACGTTTTCTTTTTGGGCTTTGCTTTCGCTTCCCGGGGCTGCCATTGGCGGCCCTCCGGTGTTGGCATCCGTTCGTTTTCGGCGGGCGTTGCTCGTCGCTGCTTCACCTTTTCCCCTTTTTATGAAACATCCTTATCACCTGTTGCTCTTTTTCCTCAGTGGTTGCCTGTTGCTGGGCGCGGCTCCCGCGGCGCGGGCGCAATTCCTGTGGCAGCGCACGGTGGGCACGGCCGGCAACGACGAAACGGCCGAGTTCATGGTGCCCGTGGCCGGGGGCTTCGTCACGGCGGGCAAGTCCGGCAACCAGACCACCGTGCCCGACCAAAGCCTCTACCTGAGCAAGCTCACTTACCAGGGCGACACCGTCTGGACCAAGCGCTGGAACTTCCGCCAGGTCAAAGTCTTCTACCCCGAAGGCTTGATTGTGGACGCGGCCGGCAACCTCGTCGTGTCGGCCATTACCTTTCCGCCCAATTCCTCTCTCCCGCGCCAAGGGCTGTTGGTCAAGCTTACGCCCAGCGGTGACACGCTCTGGACCCGCACCGTGGCCAGCAGCGGCACCAACGTGAGCGGTCTGGCCACCCTGGTGCTGGGCAACGACGGCTCCTACGTGGCCATCGGCGATTTGGCCACGCTGCCCACCTTGTTCAAGTACTCCCCCACCGGGGCCCTGCTGCTGGCCCAGGTCCTCACGTACAGCCCCACCGTCCAAGGGTCGCTGCAAAACCTGGTGGCCGTGCCCAACGGCTACCTGGTCATTTCCGCGCCGAACACGTTTCCCGCCCAGCGCACCAAGTACATCACCGTCAATGAGCAGGGGGTGTACCAATTCGAGCGCCTGCGGGGGCGCTTCTTCCCCGGCCGGCTGCAACTCAATTCCCGGGGCAACCTGCTGGGCATCGGCGGCAGCATCACCGAACTCACCGTGCAGGGCGACAGCCTCTGGAGCCGGTCTTACCAGCAGTTCGGCGTCGGCCTGGGCCTGAGCCGCCTGGTGGAGTTGCCCAACGGCAACTACCTGGCCGCCGGCACGCGCTACAACGGCCACGACAACGACCTGGCCCTGGTGCTGACCGACCGCAACGGGGTGCGCCTGCGCGACACGCTGCTGGTGAGCCTGCAAAGCGACGAAAACGTGGCCGGCCTGGCCCTCACGCCGGCCGGGCACTACGTGGTGGCCGCCGGCACCGACCGGGGCACCGTCGGCGGGGGCGACCAACTCTTTTTCGCTTACCGCAACTGGGACCGCCTGCTCCCTACCCGAGCCCCAACTGAGGTGGCCGCCCGCCTCGCCGCCTACCCCAACCCCACCGCCGGCGAGCTCACCCTCGAAGCGGGCGACGCCCACCTTCTCACCGGCGCCTGGGTGCTCTATGATGTGCTGGGCCGCCCGGTGCAAACCGGTCAGTTGCCGGGGCAGGCCCGCGCCCGCCTCGCGCTAGCCGTTCGCTCTACTGGTCTTTACCTGCTGCGCGTCACCGATTCCCAGCGCCACACCACCCAGACACTGCGCATTGAAATCGCCTAATCCTGCTGTTTCCCTCCATTCACTTCCGACCCCATGAAAAAACTACTTTCCTTTTGTTTGCTGCTGACCGCCTTGCTGGGCGCGGCCCCGGCGCGGGCGCAGTTCCTGTGGCAGCGCACGGTGGGCACGGCCGGCAACGACGAAACGGCCGAGTACATGGTGCCCGTGGCCGGGGGCTTCGTCACGGCGGGCAAGTCGGGCAACCAAACCTCCTTGCCCGACCAAAGCCTGTACCTGAGCAAGCTCACCTACCAGGGCGACACCGTCTGGACCAAGCGCTGGAACTTCCGCCAGGTCCAGGTCCTCTACCCCCGGGGCCTGATTGTCGACGCGGCCGGCAACCTCGTCGTCTCGGCCGTTACCTTTCCGGTCAGTGGCTTTTCGGTAAACCAAGGGCTGCTGGTCAAGCTTACCGCCACCGGCGACACGCTCTGGACCCGCACCGTGCGCAGCTCTGGTGCCAACGCCAGCGCCCTGGCCACCCTGGTGCTGGGCAACGACGGTTCTTATGTGGCCGTCGGTGATATGGCTGCCCTGCCCACGTTATTCAAGTACTCTCCTGCCGGCGCCTTGCTCCTGGCCGCGGTCGTTACCTACAGCCCCACCGTCCAGGGGTCGCTGCAAAACCTGGTGGCCGTACCCAACGGCTACCTGGTCATTTCCGCGCCGAACACGTTTCCCGCCCAGCGCACCAAATACATCACGGTCAATGAGCAGGGGGTGTACCAATTCGAGCGCCTGCGGGGGCGCTTCTTCCCCGGCCGGCTGCAACTCAATTCCCGGGGCAACCTGCTGGGCATCGGCGGCAGCATCACCGAGCTCACCGTGCAGGGCGACAGCCTCTGGAGCCGGTCCTACCAGCTAGCCGGCGTCGGCCTGGGCTTGAGCCGCCTCGTGGAGTTGCCCAATGGCAATTACCTGGCCGCCGGCACGCGCTACAACGGCCACGACAACGACCTGTCGTTGGTGCTGGTCGACCGCAACGGCAACCGCCTGCGCGACACACTGCTGGTGAGCCTGCGAAGCGACGAGAACGTGGCCGGCCTGGCCCTGACCCCGGCCGGGCACTACGTGGTGGCCGCCGGCACCGACCAGGGCACCGTCGGCGGGGGCGACCAAATCTTCTTTGCTTACCGCAACTGGGACCGCCTGCTGCCCACCCGCGCCCCCGCCGAGGTAGCGGCCCGCCTCACGGCCTACCCCAACCCCACCGCCGGCGAGGTAACGTTGGAGGCCGGGGATGCCCGCCCGCTCGGTGGCAGTTGGATGCTCTTCGATATGCTGGGCCGCCAAGTGAGAACCGGCGCGCTCGCTGGCGGGCCCCGCGCCCGCCTTTCCCTAAGCGGCTTGCCCGCCGGCCTCTACCTGCTGCGCGTCGCCGACCCACTGCGCCGCACCGCCCAGACCCTGCGCCTAGAAATAAAATAGGTTCTCCTGTTTCATCCACCTTCAAACCCCACACGACTATGAGGCACTTTACCCGGTTTTTTTCCCCACTGGTGCTGCTCTTGACGGGCCTGCTACCTAATGCCAGCGTCCAAGCGCAGGAACCCGGTGATGGGCTTCCCGGCCCACATTACACTAACTGTTACCCAACGCTGCCACCGGCGGGCAGTATGCTTACCGGCGCGCCGGCCGGTGGCGGAACAAGGACCTCTCAAGTCAGTGCTATTCCTCCCGGCGGCACTCCGGCAAAATCCAGCACTTATGGCGGTGCCCTCACACCACGGGGAGTCTTGAAAGTCTTGGTCATTTTTGCTGGATTTGATAATGATGTCAACATACAGTCACCTGATTATTATGACCTTAATGGTAGTAACCCATGGCCACAAGAAGATGGCATCCATCCTCCCGGCCTGAGCTTTCCCAAAAATGTGAACACTGATTTTTATAGCAACGCCGCAAGCTTTCAACCGGGAGCGTTGGACCACACCTTGTCGAACTTTTACTACCAGATGTCTCTGCCCAGCGGGAACCCACTTAAAATGCAGGCCGTATTTTTCCCCAAACGCATCAACGTACACGCCACCAACTTCTACAACACCGACCCCACCTATGGGGGAATGGTTGAGGTGGTCTAGGAATGATGGACAGAAGAAGGACGTATATTTCTTCTGTAATGACAGCAAAAAAGAGCGGGGCGT
>NZ_JADQDM010000011.1 GCF_015694525.1 Hymenobacter ruricola
AAATATACTACTTACTGTTAACACCTCCTAGTAAGCGTGGCACGCGAGATGTCTCGACCAGCTCGACATGACGTTCTTGGTTGTTCCCTGCGTTTCCCTGCGTTGCTTCCGGTCTCTGCGTTGCTTTCGGTCGCCTCAGCCGCCTTCCAGAATATGCCCGTCGCGCATCACAATTTTGCGGTCGGCCATGTCGGCCAGCTGCTCGTTGTGCGTCACGATGACGAAGGTCTGGCCCAACTCTTTGCGCAGCAGAAAGAAAATCTGGTGCAGCTCTTGGGCATTTTTAGTGTCGAGGTTGCCGCTGGGCTCGTCGGCGAAGATGATTTCGGGCGAGTTGATGAGGGCACGGGCCACCGACACGCGCTGCTGCTCGCCGCCGCTCATCTCGCTGGGCTTGTGCTCGGCGCGGCCTTCCAGGTTGAGCATGCCGAGGAGCTCGCGGGCCCGCACGCGCACTTCTTTTTCGGAGCGGCCGGCCAGGTAGGCGGGCAGGCACACGTTTTCGAGGGCCGTGAACTCGGGCAGCAGGTTGTGAAACTGGAAAATGAACCCGATGTGCCGGTTGCGAAACCGGGCCAAATCGTTGCGCCCCAAGGAGCTAACCGATTCACCGTCGAAGAGGACTTCGCCCGAGTCGGGGCTGTCCAGCGTGCCCAGAATGTGGAGCAGCGTGCTCTTGCCCGCGCCCGAGGAACCCACGATGCTGACGATTTCCGACTTTTCAATCGTTAAATCGATGCCTTTGAGGACGTTCAGAGCGTTGTAGCTCTTGTGAATGTTGATAGCTTGCAGCAACGGAGCCGGCGATAGACGTGAACGGAATGCGGTAGTGGCAAAGCTACGCACAATCCGGGCGCAGCCGAGCCGGGCCTTATACGCCGCCAACGGTTTGGCGTAGCTATCTTTTCGTGGATGACCGAATTTTCGTTGCGAATGCCTTCTCTTTTTCTAACGCGCCGCTGGCTACTGGTTACCGGGCTGTTGCTGGGAATAAGCGGGGCCGCCTGGTGGGTGAAAAACACTGTTTTTCAACGAAGAAACGCGGCCGCCAGTCAAGCCAGCGAAGATTTTAACCGCTCGCTCATCCTGGCGCCCGCAATGCCCGCCGCGGCCTTCGACAGCGCCCGGCTGCGCGGCGTGAGCTGGGTGGGCGGCGACTCCATCACCGACGCCGAGCTGGCGCCGCTGCTGCGCGACCACGTGACCTGGATAGCCCAGATGCCCTTCGGCTGGCAGGCCGATGCCGCCGCGCCCACCATTCGCCTGAACACGGCCCGGCCCACGGGGCGCCGCGGCCTGTGGGGCGAAAGCGACGCCGGGCTGACCTACACGGCCCGGCTGGCCCGGCAGCACGGCATTCGCACGCTGCTCAAGCCGCACTTGTGGGTGCGGGGCCACGGCGCCTGGCCCGGCGACGTGAACATGGCCAGCCCCGCCGATTGGGACGCGTGGTTTGCCAGTTACTCGGCCTTTCTGTTGCACTACGCGCAGTTAGCCGAAACCGCGCATTTCGACGCGCTTTGCATTGGTACCGAGCTGCTGCATGCCACCGAGCCGGCCCACGACAAGGCCTGGCGCGGGCTCATCCGGCAGGTGCGGCGGGTGTACCACGGCCCGCTGACCTACGCGGCCAACTGGAGGGGCGAGTACCGCCAAATCCGGTTCTGGGACGCGCTGGACTACGTGGGCATTCAGGCTTATTTCCCGCTGAGCCCAGCCGCCGGCCCGTCCTTGGAAACCCTGGTGGCCGGCTGGCAACCTCATCTGCAGGAGCTAAGTGCCTGGCAGAAAAAAATCAAAAAGCCCATCGTTTTCACCGAAGTGGGCTACAAAACCACGCCCGACGCCGCCGCCCGCCCCTGGGAATGGCCCGAGCACCTGGCCACCACCCCGCCCGACGAGGCCACCCAGGCCCGCTGCTACGAGGCCCTGTTTCGGACCTGCTGGGCCCAGCCGTGGCTGAAAGGCCTGTTTATCTGGAAATGGTACCCGGGGCTGACGGCCGACGGCCCGGCCCGCCGCCACGCCGATTTTACGCCCCAGCACAAGCCCGCCGAAACGGTATTGGCGCGCTGGTACGGGCCGTAAGGATGTAGCGTGGACTCTGCGAGTCCGCGCAGGAAAGAATCAAGTTTAAACCAATCCAAGCGCGGACTCGCAGAGTCCATGCTACAATGCTTGCCGTCTGGTTGCGACAATCAATTCCGGCGGGCGTACTTTCGCGTCCGCAACCGCAGGGCTGCAAGGCACAACCCACCCCTTACCCGTTTTTATGAACATTCACGAATATCAGGGCAAAGAAATCCTGAAAAAGTACGGCGTCCGCGTGCAGGAAGGCATCACCGCCGACACCCCCGACGAGGCCGTAGCCGCCGCCGAGAAGCTGACCGCCGAAACCGGCACCAGCTGGTACGTCATCAAGGCGCAAATCCACGCCGGGGGCCGCGGCAAAGGGGGCGGGGTGAAGCTCGCCAAGGGCATCGACAAGGTGAAGGACATCGCCAGCGAAATCATCGGCATGCAGCTCGTGACCAAGCAAACCGGCGCCGAAGGCCGCAAGGTGCACAAGGTGCTGGTGGCCCAGGACGTGTACTACCCCGGCCCGAGCGAAACCAAGGAATACTACATGAGCGTGCTGCTGGACCGCACGCTGGGCAAAAACGTCATCATCTACACCACCGAGGGCGGCATGGACATCGAGGAAGTGGCCGAGGCGCACCCCGAGAAAATCCACCGCGAGCACGTGGACCCCGCCGTGGGCCTGCAAGGCTTCCAGGCCCGCAAAATTGCGTTCAACCTGGGCCTGGAAGGCGACGCGCAGAAGGAAATGGTGAAGTTCGTGTCGGCTTTATACAAGGCCTACGACGAAACCGATTCCAGCATGTTCGAAATCAACCCGGTGCTGAAAACGTCGGACAACAAGATTTTGGCCGTTGACGCCAAGGTAACACTGGACGAAAACGCCCTCTACCGCCACAAGGATTTCGTGGCCTTGCGCGACCTCAACGAGGAAGACCCGCTGGAAGTGGAGGCCTCCAACAACAACCTGAACTACGTGAAGCTCGACGGCAACGTGGGCTGCATGGTGAACGGCGCCGGCCTGGCCATGGCCACCATGGACATCATCAAGCTGAGCGGCGGCGAGCCCGCCAACTTCCTCGACGTGGGCGGCGGAGCCAACGCCCAGACCGTGGAAGCGGGCTTCCGCATCATCCTGAAGGACCCAAACGTGAAAGCCATCCTGATTAACATCTTCGGCGGCATCGTGCGCTGCGACCGGGTGGCCAACGGCGTGGTGGAAGCCTACAAAGCCATCGGCGACATCCGCGTGCCCATCATCGTGCGCCTGCAGGGCACCAACGCCGAAGAAGGCGCCCGCATCATCGACGAAAGCGGCCTGAAAGTGTCGTCGGCCGTGCTGCTGAAAGACGCCGCCGCCCGCGTGAAAGAAGTGCTGGCTACGGCGTAGAGCCCGGCCGCTGCTAGTCTGGTTGCAATTAAAAAAGCTCGTCTGGTAACCCAGGCGGGCTTTTTTGGTTACTAACGCTCATCTTTCTCCTTTCCCCGCTATGGAATTCACTCGTTTAGGCAACACCGGGTTGCAAGTTTCCCGAATCTGCCTCGGCACCATGACCTACGGCACGCCCACCGAACGCTGGCCCTGGGCCCTCGATGAAGAAGCCAGCCGTCCCTTCATTCAGCAAGCCCTGGAACTGGGCATCAACTTTTTCGACACCGCCGACGTGTATAGCAACGGGGCCAGCGAAGAAGTGGTGGGCCGCGCCCTGCGCGACTTTGCCAAGCGCGACGAGGTGGTGCTGGCCACCAAAGTATTCAACCCGATGGGGCCCGGCCCTAACGACAAAGGTCTGTCGCGCAAGCACATCTTGAGTGCCATCGACGCCAGCCTGCGGCGCCTGGGCACCGACTACGTGGACCTGTACCAGATTCACCGCTGGGACTACCACACGCCCATTGAAGAAACGCTGGAAGCCCTGCACGACGTGGTGAAGGCCGGCAAGGCCCGCTACATCGGGGCGTCGTCAATGTTTGCCTGGCAGTTTGCCCAAGCCTTGTACCTGGCCGAAAAGCACAACTGGACGCGCTTTGTGAGCATGCAGCCGCACTACAACTTGGTGTACCGCGAGGAGGAGCGCGAAATGCTGCCGCTGTGCCGGGACCAGAAAATCGGCGTCATTCCGTGGTCGCCGCTGGCGCGGGGCCTGCTCACGGGCGGGCGCGGCAAGGAGCGCAACGAAACCGAGCGCGCCAAAACCGATGCCTTCGGCAAAAGCCTCTACGGCCGCGACGACGATTTTGCCGTGGCCGACCGCGTGGCCGACATTGCCCGGGAGCGCGGCCTGCCCAGTGCCCAGATTGCCCTGGCTTGGCAGTTGGCCCAGCCCGTCGTTACGGCGCCCATCGTGGGCGCGAGCAAGCCCGGCCACCTGCAGGACGCCGTGGCGGCCGTGGACGTGAAGCTGTCGGCCGACGAGATTAAACGCCTGGAAGAACTGTACCAGCCGCACCCGGTGCTGGGCTTTAGCTAAATCCAGCCACGCCGCGAAAGCAAAAAAGGCCCGCCTGATTCGTCAGGCGGGCCTTTTTTAACTCTTAACATCTAACTCTTAACTTTTTTCAGCCACGCCGGCATTTTCTTCGGCTTGCACGGGAATGGTTTTGCCCTGCACGCGGAGCTCCACTTCCATGTTGCCGCGGGTGCCCACCGAGTAGGGGCAGATTTTGTGGGCCTGGCGCACCATCTCAATGGTTTTGGCTTCGTCAAACTTTTTCAGGTCGACGTCGAGGATGGCGCTCAGGCCGTAGCCTTCGCCTTCCTGAAACAGCGTGACGGAGCATTGCACCGAGCTTTCCTTGTCGAGGGTATCGCCGGCGCGCTGGGCCGTGACGAGCAGGGCCTGCTGGAAGCACGAGGCGTAGCCGGCGGCGAACAGCTCTTCGGGGTTGGTAGCGCCTTTTTTGCCACCCAGGCCCTCGGGTACCGACATTTCCATGTCGATGACGCCGGTGGCGGAGCGGACGTGGCCGCTGCGGCCACCTACGGCCGACGCGTCGGCCGTGTACAGATTCTTCTTCATAAAAAGAGAGTGGGGTGATGAATAGACAATGGGCTGGTGCTTGGCTTAACTGGATTTTGGCCCCCGGGGTTTTGCCGCAAGGCGGCCCGCCAGCAGGAATTTGCCCGCATATTTGGTGGCCTTGGCATTTGCGGCTACTTTTGCAGTCCTATTCCAGACCCGGCCGCGTCGTACAACGGATAGTATGAGAGTTTCCGAAGCTCTTGATTTAGGTTCGATTCCTAACGCGGCCACGAAAAAGCCTTCAGCATTGCGCTGAAGGCTTTTTTTATTTTCGGCTTGCGCAGAACCAGTGCACGGTGGCCCGCTCCGGCCCCAAGCCGCAAGTGCCCGCGGCCCGGCGCCCGCCCCGGTAAGCTCGGCACTGCAAACCCTGGACGGCAAAAGGCGGTAACAGATGCACCACCCCGGCGGCCGGCCCGGAATCCGGCCTGCTCCGAAACGGGGGTGACGCTTCGGGCAAGCGCCTTTTATCAGGAAATCAACCCATCACCCTTTCAAATAAACCTAGCGGACATTATGAATCAGGAAAAACAACTCAGCCGACGCGAAGTCCTTGGCGGCCTCGGAGCCAGCCTGGCGGTGGCGGCAGTGGCGCCGGTGCTGTCGGCCGACGCGGCCGAAAATCCCGCCGAGGCGGCCCCCGTGGCCCTCGAAAACCCCAACGAGAAATACCCCAAGCCGCCGTTCAAAAGCCAGTCGCAGCCCTGGCCCGGCCTGGCCAGCCAGATGGAGCCCAAGCCCGACCACGGCGAAAAAAGCTACAAGGGCTCCGGCCGCTTGAAGGGCCGCAAGGCCCTGATTACGGGCGGCGACTCGGGCATGGGCCGCGCCGCCGCCATTGCCTACGCCCGCGAAGGCGCCGACGTGGCCATCAACTACCTGCCCGCTGAGGAAGCGGACGCCAAGGAAGTCATTGCCTTGATAAAAGCCGAGGGCCGCAAGGCCGTGGCTATTCCCGGCGACCTGCGCGACGAAGCCTTTTGCCAGCGCCTGGTGGCCGAGGCCGTGCGTCAGCTCGGCGGGCTCGACATTCTGGTGAGCAACGCGGCCCGGCAGCAAACCCGCAAGTCCATTCTCGACGTGACGAGCGAGGATTTTGACGCCACGATGAAAACCAACATCTACGCGCCGTTCTGGATTATCAAAGCGGCTTTGCCGCACATGCCGCCCGGCTCGGCCATCATTGGTACCACTTCCGAGCAGGCCATGGACCCCTCGGCCGACTTGTACGACTACGCCCAGACCAAGGCCGCGACCACCAACTACGTGCGCTCCTTAGCCAAGCAACTAGCCCCGAAGGGCATTCGGGTGAACGGCGTGGCGCCCGGCCCCATCTGGACGCCGCTGCAGGTGAGCGGCGGCGCCACCCAGGAAAAGCTGGTGAAATTCGGCGGCGACACGCCCATGAAGCGGCCCGGGCAACCGGTGGAGCTGGCGTCCATCTACGTGCAGCTGGCCGACCCGCAGGCCAGCTACGCCACCGGCCAGGTGTACGGCGCCATGGGCGGCAACGGCCAGCCGTAAGGCTGATTACGAACCAATGAACCACATGACAACGGCCGGCAAAGGCACGCTGAAAAGCGCCTTTGCCGGCCGTTGTCATGTGGCGCGAGCCGGGCGGCGCTACAGCACCTCGCGCAGGTGCTTGTAGTTGCTTTTAATGGTGTCGAGCACCTCGTCCATGCGGCCGCTGAGCATGAGCTTGCTCATGGAAAGCGCAAAGCCGGCCACCTGCTCCATTTCTATCTTGGGTGGCATGGCCAGGGCGTTGGGGTCGGTGAGCACGTTCACGAGCACCGGGCCGGGGTGGACGAAGGCGTCTTGCAGGGCCTGCTCCACCTGGCCGGGTTCGTGCACCGTGACGCCCCGGATGCCCACGGCCTGGGCAATGGCGGCGAAGTCGGTATTCGGCATATCGGTTTGCCAGTCGGGCAGGCCGGCCACTTCCATTTCCAGCTTCACCATGCCCAGGGCGCGGTTGTTGAAGACGATGATTTTAATGGGCAGCTCGTACTGCACAATGGTCGACAAATCACCGAGCAGCATGGTCAGGCCGCCGTCGCCGCACAGGGCGATGACCTGCTGCCCCGGCCGGGCCAGCGCCGCCCCAATGGCCTGCGGCATGGCGTTGGCCATCGAGCCGTGGTTCCAGGAGCCCATCATCACGCGCCGGCCGGTGGCCCGGATGTAGCGGGCGCCCCACACGCAGCTCATGCCCGTGTCGACGGTGAAAATGGCGTCGTCGGCCGCCAGCTTGTCAACCAGCACGCTCACGTACTCGGGGTGAATGGCGTCGTGCTGGCCCGCGTCCTCCACGTAGGCCCGCATGTGCTCCTGCACGTGCCGGTAAAAATCCAGCTGCGCCCGCAGGAAGCTGTCGTCGGTTTTCTGCCGAACCTGGGGCATGAGGGCCTGCAGCGTGTCGCGGATGTTGCCGCAGAGGCCCAGGCTCACCTTGGCGCGGCGGCCCAGGCGCTCGGGCCGCACGTCGATTTGCACAATGGTGGGCTTCACGGGCATGAAAGCGGTGTAGGGAAAATCGGTGCCCAGCAGCACCAGCAGGTCCGACTCGTGCATGCTGTGGTAGGCCGAGGGCATGCCCAACAGGCCCGTCATGCCCACCTCATACGGGTTTTCGTACTGAATTTCGAGCTTGCCCCGAAACGTGTAGCCGATGGGCGAGTGCAGCCGCCCGGCCAGCTCCAGCAACTCGGCGTGGGCTTCGGCCGCCCCAATGCCGCAGTAGAGCGTGATTTTCTGGTGCGCGTTCAGCAAATCGGCCAGTTGCAGCAGCTCGTGGTCGGAGGGGCGGATGATGGGGTGCGTGGGGTAAACCTGGCTGGCCGTCATGCTTTCCTCGGCGGGGGCGGCGGCCACGTCGCCGGGCAGGCCCACCACGGCCACGCCCTTGCGGCTGATGGCGTGCTGAATGCCGGCCTGAAACATGCGCGCAAACTGCTGGGGCGTGCTCGCAATCTGGTTGTAGCAACTGCAATCGTCGAACAGCTTGATGGTGTTCGTCTCCTGAAAATGCTCGGTGCCAAATTCAAAGCTGGCCTCGGTGGAAGCAATGGCGATGACCGGGGCGCCGGAGCGGTGCGCGTCGTACAGCCCGTTGATGAGGTGCACGTGGCCCGGGCCGCTGCTGCCTGCGCAGCAAGCCAGCCCGTTAAGCTGGGCCTCGGCGCCGGCCGCGAAAGCGCCCGCTTCTTCGTGCCGCACGTGTATCCACTGCAGCTTGCCGTCGCTGCGCCGCACGGCGTCGTTCACTTCGTTGAGACTGTCGCCGGTCACGGCGTAGATGCGCTTGACGCCGGCGGCGGCCAGCATGTCGACGAGTTGTTCTGCTACTTTTTGGGCCATCTGGGAAAGGGGAGGAGGGGGTTGGGGGCGGTCCTCTCGGGGCTATACGCCGGGGCGGGAAAGTGGGTAGGGGAAAGATAGATTTCGCCCGCGCCGGGGGCGCCGAGCGGCTTGCCCTGGCCTATCGTTGAGAAACGGTTGTTGAAAATAACCGGATGAAAGGCCCGCAGGCAATGCCGTACTTCGATTCAACCCACGGCGTCCAAACCGCGGGTTGGCATCTTTGGCGTCAAAAGTCGCCATCCAAACCGCGGGATGGCGTCTTTCGCGCCAAAACCTGCCATCCAAACCGCGGGTCGGCATCTTTAGCGCCAAATCCGGCCATCCAAACGCCGGGAAGGCAATGTTTGGCGCCAAAGATGCCGACCCGCGGTTTGGAAGTCGTGCTTCAGACTTAAAACAGGCGTTACCAGCGTAGGTAAGGCAAGGTTTAGGGCCAAAGATGCCGTTACGCCAGTTGGCAACGGCCTCTTTCAGCAGGCAGCTTCCCTTCCGCACAGAGGGCTACCGCGCCACGGTTTCAAAAGGAAGACTCGTTCTGGATGAGCGGCATACCAGGCGTTGCCGGTTCGGGCGGGTATCCAAAGGGTTGGGTAGTGCGTATAGACGAGCCACACCATCTCTCACCCCACTCTCAAAACCCATGAACACCAAGCTTCTCTTCGCTGCCCTCACGCTAAGCGCCGCCCTCGCGGCCCCCGCCTTTGCCCAGAACGGCAAAACCAAAAGCGACAGCGAAAAAACCAAAACCACCGCCGACGGCATGACCACCAAAACCAAAATGGCGGACGACGGCAAAATGAAAGTCAAAGGCAAGTCGGACGCCGGCGACAAAATGAAGGCCAAGACCATGCCCCGCAAAGGCGACGCCGGCGCTTCCACGGCCGGCGTGCTGGTGGGCGGAGCCATGATGACGCCCGACAAGGACATCGTGGACAACGCCGTGGGCAGCGCCGACCACACCACGCTGGTGTCCGCCGTGAAAGCCGCCGGCCTGGTTGAAACCCTGAAAAGCGCCGGCCCCTTCACCGTGTTTGCGCCGGCCAACTCGGCTTTCGACAAGCTGCCGGCCGGCACCGTGACCACGCTGGTGGCGCCCGAAAACAAAGCCACCCTCACCAAAATCCTGACCTACCACGTGGTGCCCGGCCGCCTCACCGCCGACCAGCTCACCAACGGCCAGGTGCTGACCACCGTGGAAGGCGAACAACTGACCGTGATGAAAAGCGGCAGCAGCGTGATGCTGAAAGACGCCAAAGGCGGCATGGCCACCGTCACCATCCCGAACGTGATTTCCAGCAACGGCGTCACCCACGTCATCGACACGGTGCTGATGCCCGCGAAATAGCCGGGCGCTAGCTTCCGCAAAAAAGCCCCGTCGTGTTTGCACAACGGGGCTTTTTTGTGTGGGTTAACCAAGCTTAAGCCACCTAATACTATTTGGCTATTCCAGCAGGAGGCGGCGGCCCACCGTGCGGCCATCGGCCAGGGTGAGACGCACCGTATACACGCCCGGCGGCAGCGTGGGCAACGGCAGCGTGGGCTGTCCGGCCTGGGCGGCGGGCTGCTCCCACACGGTACGGCCCAGGGCGTCGAGCACCGCGGCGCGGGCGAAGCCGGGCCCGTCGATGCGCACCGTGCCGCGGGCGGGGTTGGGGTAGAGGCTGTAGGCCGCCGTTTCGCGGGCCGACGCCGAGGCCGTGGTCACGTTGTTCGTCATCACGGGCCGCATCATGAAGGCGCCGCGCCGCTGATACAGCTGGACCGAGTCCCAAACCCCCACGTTGCTGCGGTACCAGTAATGGCCCGCCGGGATGGAGCTGTTGATATCGAAGCCGTATTTCAGGTCGCGGTTGTTGGAAGGCTGCGAAAAACCTACGAAGAATACGCCCGAAACCGGCACCGGCTGGTCAAACAGGATGTCGACGAACGCCCCGCCCGCGCCCGGACCAACGCCCGGCAAAGTGACCGATTTGGCGGCCAGGGGCGTGGCGGCCGGCTTGCCGTTGTCGTTGGGCCACACGCTGATGGTGACGGGCCGGGGGTTAATGTCGCCGGGGGTATACACGGGAAACAGGCGCAGGCCGCCCACGTGGTCGGGCTGGTTGAGGTCGATGCGGTAGGCATACGCCCCCTGCTGGCCGCTGGGAAAAGACGGGATGCCGTAGTACCGCTCGGCGGTGCCGTCGTCGTAGGCGTAGTAGTTGCTCAGTTCCAGGTCGCGCGAAATCGTGTCGTTGGGCAGCGCCCGCGGAATGTCGCGCGGGTTCGGGCCATTGAGGAGCGCGAGGGTGTAACGCAGGCGTTTCGGCGTCGTGGTGCTGGTCGGAATCGTCACGTTGCCAGCCGGCTGAGCCACCGGAAACTGGCGCGTGTAGAAGTCGATGGGCGTCTGGACTTGCAGCCACGTGCCCAGCGGGGCGTTGGTGCTCAGGTCCGTCACGGTGCCGCGCACGTCAATGGGGCGCGGCAGGTTGTTTTCGAGGTTGGTGAAGTTCACCCCCAGTTGCGGGTTCAACTCGTCGCTCTGCGTGGTGGCCGCGTTGAACTGCCACACCGGCATGGACGTGAACCGCCGCAGCGGGCTGCGCAGGCCCCCCGAGGGGTTGCCGCCCACCAGCCCGGCGCCGGCGGCCACGTCCACAAACGTGGTATCAACCTGGAGGTTGCCCGTGCGCCCGCGGTCCAGCAGCACGTAGTCGATGCTCCAGGCGTCTCGGTTTTCCGACGTGCTGCCGGTGGCCACGAACATGAACTGAAAGGTGCCGTGCAGGTACTGGGCCTGGTTGATGGCGATGAGCTGCTGGCGGAAGCCGGTGCGCACGTTCTGGCTGTTGTAGCTCCAGGCCCGCACCCAGCTGTTGCTCGCGGTTTTCAGAAACAAGTCCAGGTGCACGGGCGTGGCACTGCCGTTCCGCGCGGGCGCCAGGTCGACGACGCCGGCCTGCCAGGCAAAGCTCAGGTACACGCCGCTGTTCGCGCTGAGGCTGCTCAGGTCGATGGGCTGGGATTTCAGCGAGTCGATGGTGCCGTAGCTCACGGTCGTGCCGCCGCTGTAGCTCTGGCCGTTGGCCTTGAGGCCGTCCAGCGTGGCCGCGCCGCGGGTGGGGGGCGCCACGGCCAGGCGGTTGCTCACGTAGGCGCCGCCCCGGGCTTCCCAGTGCGATTCCCGGGGCCGGCCTTCGAGAGGCGAAGTGAAATCATCGAAAAAAGGCAGGGCCAGGGGTGCCGTGCGCTGGAGTGCCGCCGGGTTAGTCTTGGGGATAAACGCCGCCCGGCCTGGGTCGCTCGACAGCGGCCCGGGCGACATCGGCACCTGGCCGTGGGCCGCCCCGGCTGCCAACAAAAACGCCGGCAAAAGCAGGCGGCAATACATGCGGAAGCGTGTCGTCATATCAAGAACAAAAAGTGAGTTTTAAGCCCAACGCCCGGGTGCCCGGAAAAAGTGCGTGGCCGCCGGTTATTTCGCCACCCAGATGTCCACAATCTGGCCCGTGCGAATGGTGGCGTCGGGGCCGGGCACGGGGCGCTGGCGCACCACGGTGCCGGCCGTCTGGCCTTCTTCGGCGGGCTGCTCAAACACTTCGCCTTTCTGCAGGCCCTGGCCGTTGAGCAGCGTGAGGGCTTCGTCGACGGGCATGTTGATGAGGTTGGGCACGGCGAAGGTCTGGTTGCCCTGGCCGTCGCCCACCACCAGGTCCACCTGCGTGCCTTTGGCCACGGGGGCGCCCGGCTTGATTTCCTTGCCGTTCACCAGCTGCTTCAGCACCTGGCCCGGGGCCAGGTCGGGCACCAGCTGAATCTGGCCGGCCACCAGGTCGTAGCTTTTCAGGATGAGCATGGCCGTTTTCGAGGAGATGCCGACGAGGGTGGGCATCTTAATCACCGGCGGGTTTTTCATGCTCACCTGCAGGTAGATTTTGCGGCCTTCCTTCACTTTTTCGCCCGGCAGCGGGTCCTGCACCAGCACGGTGAAGGGGCGCACGTTGGCGTTGTAGCTGGAATCATCCACAAAATAGGCCAGGTTGCGCTCGTCGAGGTACTTCTCCAGGTCGGCCACGTTCATGCCCGTCACCTTGGGCACCGTGATGGTTTCGCCGTGGTGCGTGCTCATGGGCAGGTACACGTAGAAAAAGCCCAGCACGAGCAGGATGCCCACCACGGCAATCAGCACCAAGTGCTTCACGACGTCGAGCGGGGAGTCAGCAGAAAAAAAAGACATGGGAAACGGGTAAAACGGTATTTAAAACCAAAGAACGTCATGCTGAGCTTGTCGAGGCATCTCGCGTGCAAGAGTATTCCTTTTTGATTGGATTACTTCAGCACGCGAGATGCTTCGACAAGCTCAGCATGACGTTCTTTTCTAACTGGCGGCAGAAACGGCCTTTTCAGCCCGCGCCTTGCCAAATTCCAGAATGCGGTCGATGAACTCGTAGGGCGTGTAGCCAGCCAGCGCCGTTTGGTGGAAGATGCAGGTGGCGGGCGTCATGCCGGGCAGGGAGTTGACTTCGATGATGAGCACCTCCACTTCGCCGGCTGGGCGCACCCGCACGAAGGCGTCGATGCGCGCATAGCCCTGAATGTCCAGCACTTCGGCCACGCGGCGCAGCACGGCCTTCACCTCGTTGGAGATGCGCTGGCGCTCGGCGGGGTCGGCGTCGTAGCGGGCCGGGGTGATGTTCTGGCCTTCGCCGGCCAGGAATTTCTCCTCCAGGCTCAGCACCTCGCCGGTGGCCAGGGCCTCGCTGGCCTCGAATACTTCGATGTCGAGCTGCCCGTCTTCGTCATAGGAAGTGAGCAGGCCGCCGGTGATTTCCAGGAAGTGCGCGGCCCCGTCGCGGCCGATGAGGGTTTCGACCAGGAAGGCATCTTTGCGCGGAAATTCTTCCTTGAAGCCCAGGCTTAGCACCCCGGCCGGGCCGGGCAGCAGGTCTTCTTCAGTGCGGAAAATGAGCTGGCAGAAGGCTTCCAGCTCCGCGCGGTTCTTGATTTTCTTCACCGCCGAGGAGCAGCCGTCGTCGGCCGGTTTGGCAATGAAGGGGTAGGGAAACTGCGTTTCGAGGCCGCGGTAGAAGCTTTCGGCGTCGGCCTGCCATTCCAGCTTGTGGGCCATGCGGTGCTCGGCCACCCGCAGGCCGGCTTCGCGCAGGCGCTGGTTGGTTTCAAACTTGTTGATGGTGACGCTGCTGCTGGCCACGCCCGAGCCGTTGTAGGGCAGCCCGAATTTTTCCAGCTCCTGCTGCAGGGCGCCGTCCTCGCCGGGCCGGCCGTGCAGGGCAATGAATACCTCGTCGGCCAGCTGGGCCAGCTCCTCGAACGAGATGCGGCGCGGCTGGGCCAGCGCCTGCCCGGCGTAGGTGCTGGTGATGGCGCCCGCCTCGCGCCGGATGCGCTCCAGGATGGGGTGCGGCGTTTCGCCGGCCTCGGCGTGCTCGATTTTCTCGCGGATGTCGTCGGCGTTGTCCTTTAGCATCACGTTCACGGGCAGCACGTAGAGCTTGTGCTCATCAGCAGAGCCGGTGAGGAATACCGGCACCGGCGCGTACTTGGCCGAGGAGCTGAGCTTCTCGTAAATGTTGCGCCCACTTTCCACCGAAATGTGCCGCTCCGAGGAATAGCCGCCCATGATGACGGCCACGCGGATGCGCTCGGTGTCGGCTGTGTGGCGGCCGGTCACGGCGGTATCGAGCCGGGCCAGCAACTGCGCCAGCTTCACCGGGCGCAGGCCGGCGCGGCGCCGGGCCGCCAGCGAAGTGCGGATGAGGTAGGTGAGGAACTGCGATGGGTTGAGCCCGATTTCGGCCGCCTGGTGGAAGAAAAACGAGGCCGGCAGCATGCCCGACGTGGTGTTCGGGTCGTTGAGAAACAGGCGGCCGTCGTGCGCCACGAAGCCATCTAAGCGCGCGTACACCTGAAAGCCAAACGTGCGGAACATCTCCTCGCAGGCCTCGCGAATTTCCTGGATTTTCTCCTCCGGCAAGTCGATGGGCGTGATTTTGCGGGCCAGACCGGGCAGGTACTTCGAGCGGTAGTCGAACAGCTCTTCGCCCTTCACAATCTCGGTGGGCGGCAAAGCCAGCGGCTGGCCGTTCGGGTCTTCCACCACAATGCAGCTGAACTCGCGGCCGGCCACGAAGCTTTCCACCAGCACCTGGGTTTCGCCGTCGAGGTTGGTCAGGCGCACGCTTTCGGCCGTTTCCAAGCGCTCGGTTAGCGTGTGCAACAGTGCTTCGGGGTGGTAAACGGGCACGGTTTCGTCGTCGAGCACCACGGGCAGGCCGATGCCTTCGCGGATGTCCGTCAGGTGCTGCACCCAGGCCAGCCGGCCCTGCTCGCCCAGGCGCTGCCAGTCGGCGCGGGTCAGGGTTTTGCGGAACAGGCTCTTGTCGATGGCCGCCTCAAATTTGGCCAGGTCGTCGGTTTTCAGAATGCTCACGCCGATGCTGGAGCCCTGGCGCGGCGCCTTCAGCACCAGCGGCAGGCCCAGCTCGCGCACTAAGTAGGCGAGGGTGGCGGCGTGGTCGGTGCGGTCCCACTCCTCAGCGGTGATGACGCGGAAGTTCGGCGTGGGCCGGCCCAGGGCGTGCAGCAGGTTTTTCTGCGCAATTTTATCGATGCCAAACGCCGACGGCAAGATGCCCGAGCCCGAGTAGGGAATGCCCAGCCACTCCAGCAGGCCCTGAATGGCGCCGTCCTCGCCGCCCGGGCCGTGCAGGGCCAGGAAGGCAAAATCCATTAGCTGGGGCAGTTCCTGGGCTTTCACTTCCCGGCCCACTTTGGCAATGGCGTGAAACCGCGCCTCGTGGTCGAGCTCGCCCAGGCTTTCGATGTAGACCTGCAAGTGGTGCAGCGACGGCGGCTGCGAGCTCACCGGCGGGTAAAAGTCCCGAATGGTGCCTTTGTAGATGTACTGCCAATCGAGCAGAATGAACTGCCCGAGGCTGTCCACAAAAATGGGCACGGGCTGAAACAGCGCCTTGTCCAGGTTATCAAATACGGTGCGGCCGCCGGCGAAAGAAATTTCCCGCTCGCGCGAAGTGCCCCCGAAAAAAATGCCGATTTTCATAAGTACTGCAAAGGTAAGAACCCCGTAGCGCGAACTTTGTAGTTCGCGTGCCAGAACGACTCGTTGCAATGGCGCGCAGGGGAACGTTCGGCTACGCGAACTACAAAGTTCGCGCTACTGTAGCCGCGCGGCCAGCTCCGCCACCAAAGCCGCATCCGTCTCAAAACGTTCGGTCTGAAACAGCCCCGCTGCCGGGTCGGCCGGCACCAGCCGCTTGGCACTGGCGTGGAATTCCTGGGCCCCGGTGTGGGCTGCCAGGGCCTGCACGTTGGCGGCCGAAATGCCCGAACCGGGCATGATGGAAATGCGGCCCGCCGCCTGTTTTACCAAGGCCGCCAGCTGCTGCTGCCCGGCCTCGGCCGTGGGCTGGCCACCGGAGGTGAGCGCGCGCTGGCATCCCAGCGCGATGACGTCTTCCAGCGCTTGAGCTTGGTCCGGGCAGGCGTCGAAAGCGCGGTGGAAAGTGACTTGCATGGGGCCGACCGGGTTAATCAGGGCGCGGCACGCGGCCATATCCACGCGGCCAGCGGCATTCAGCGCGCCCAGCACCACGCCGGCGCAGCCCAGCTCCAGGCACATAGCAATGTCGGCCCGCATGATGGCCAGCTCATCGGCCGAGTACACAAAGCCGCCGGGCCGGGGCCGGATGAGCACAAACACCGGAATGCTCAGCTGCGCCAGCGTCTCCCGAATGAGGCCGTAGGAGGGCGTGATGCCGCCCTGTTCCAGGTTCTGGCACAGCTCGATGCGGTGCGCGCCGCCCGCCTGCGCCGCCCGCGCCGAGGCCAGCGAGGCCGCACAGATTTCCAGTTGCCGCCTCACTTCAGCAAAAACTCGCTGTCGCGCAGCACCGGCGTGTCAGTGGTGCTCACGGTGAAATTAAAGCCCGTTTGCAGCGCATACGCACCGGTTTGGCCTTTCATGTTCAGCGCAATAAACGCCACCTGAATGTCTTTGGCCTTGGCGCCTTTGATGGCGGCAATGCGCTCGATGGCTTCTTTGCAGGCGGCCTGTGGCGTGCGGCCCTGGCGCATGAGCTCTACAATGAGGTGGGCGCCGGCAATGCGCACCACGTCCTCGCCCTGCCCGGTGGCCGCGGCGGCGCCCACGGCGGGGTCCACAAACAGGCCCGAGCCGATGAGGGGCGAGTCGCCCACCCGGCCGCGCATCTTGAAGGCCATGCCGCTGGTGGTGCAGCTGCCGCAGATGCGGCCCTGCGCATCGAGGGCCAGCATGGCGATGGTGTCGTGGTTTTGGGGGCCACCCACGGGGCCGGTGGGCTTGCGGCCGCTGTTTTCGATGTTGACGACGGGCTTGTACTGGCTGGTTTTGAGCCACTGGGCGTAGGCTTTTTCGGCGTCGGCGCTCAGCTTTTGCGGCTCCAGCGGAAAGCCCTGGGCCACGGCAAACTGCTGCGCGCCTTCGCCCACCAGCAGCACGTGCGGGGTGCGCTCCATCACGCGGCGGGCCACGCCGATGGGGTGCTTGATGCGCTCGAGCCCGGCCACGCCGCCGCAGTTGAACTTCTCGTCCATGATGCAGGCGTCGAGGGTCACGATGCCGTCGCGGTCGGGGTTGCCGCCCAGGCCCACGCAGCAGCCTTGTTCGCTTTCGGTCACCATCACGCCGGCCTCCACGGCGTCGAGGGCGTAGCCGCCGGGGCCGAGGATGCGCCAAGCGCCCTTGTTGGCGTTCACGCCCGCGTCCCAGGTCGAAATCACGATGGGCTTGCCCGCCGCGAGGGGCGCTGGGGGCAGGGCCGCGGCCGCGAGGGGCGCCGTGGCCAGGCCGGCCAGGCCGGCAGCAGAGGATTGCAGAAATTTCCGGCGAGAGGACATGCGGCTGAGCGGTGAAGTACCTGCGAAAGATAAGGCCCGCCGCCAACTCCCGCGTACTTTCGCAGCCCTATGAAACTCCTCGCCGACAGCGGCTCCACTACCTGCAGCTGGTGCCTGCTGGGACCGGGTCCGCCCCAACATTTCAGCACCGAAGGCTACAACCCTTATTTCTGGGACACGGCCGCCATTGCCGCTTCGCTGGCGCGCAGCGTGCCGGCCAACGTGCGCGCGGCGCCCATCAGCGCCATTCACTATTACGGGTCCGGGGTGCTCTCGCCCGCCAAGGCCGAAGTGGTGGCCGCGGCCCTGCGGCAGGTGTTTCCGCAGGCCCGGCAAGTGGAAGTGGCGGAGGATTTGCTGGCCGCCGCCCGCGCCTTGCTGGGCCGCGAGGCGGGCTTTGCCGCCATTCTGGGCACGGGCACCAACTCCTGTCTGTATGATGGCCAGCGCATTACGCAGGTCATTGAGTCGCTGGGCTATTCCTTGGGCGATGAGGGCTCGGGCACGTCCATCGGCCGGCAGGTGCTGCGCGACTACCTGCGCGGCCGGTTGCCCGCCGGGCTCGCGGCCGAGCTGCAGGCCACGTATCAGCTGGGGGAAGTGAGCGAGGTGCTCGACCGGCTCTACAACCAGCCTTCGCCCAACCGCTTCCTGGCCAGTTTTGCTCGCTTTGCGGGCCAGCACTACCAAGAGCCGTATTGCCAGCAGGTGGTGGAGCGGGCGTTTGAGGCGTTTTTCGAGCAAATTGTGACGCACTACCCCGATTATCAGCGCTATCCGTTCAACTGCGTGGGCTCTATTGCCTATCACTTTCGTGAAAAGCTGGCCGAAGTGGCCGCCCGCCACGGCATGGCAGTGGGCCAGATTCTGCAAACGTCGATAGCAGCCCTGGTGCGCTACCACGAAGATTCTGCCAGCGTGTAGCGCCGCGACCCTTCGCGTCTTCTCGTTGAACGACGATGCCGGGACAAAACCCGAGCGGCGCGGACGCCGGGACGCGAGGGGTCGCGGCGCTACAATTCGGCCAGCAACTAATAATCTGCAAAAGCGCCGCACTTTTGCACCACTGAAAACTCACACCCTCCCACCGTTTCACCCCCTTTCATGAACACCCTCGATTCCTACAACTTCGCCGGCAAGCGCGCCGTGATGCGCGTCGATTTCAACGTGCCCCTCGACAAGGACCTGCAGATTACCGACGACACCCGCATCCGCATGGCCACCCGCTCGGTGATGAAAATCCTCAACGACGGCGGCTCGGTGGTGCTGCTCTCGCACCTGGGCCGGCCCAAGGGCGGCTACGAAAAGAAGTTTTCGCTGGAAAGTTTGGTGGCGCGCTTGTCGCAGGAATACGGCCGCGAGGTGCAGTTCGGCGGCGACGTGCTGGGCGAGGAGGCCGCCCAAAAAGCGGCGGCCCTGCAGCCGGGCCAGGTGCTGCTGCTCGACAACGTGCGCTTTTACAAGGAAGAAGAAGCCGGCGACCAGGACTTTGCCGCCAAGCTGGCCAAGCTGGGAAATGTATATGTAAATGACGCCTTTGGCACCGCGCACCGCGCCCATGCCTCCACGGCCGTGATGGCCAACTCGTTTGCCCCGCAGGACCGGGTGGGCGGTTACCTGCTGCAGTCCGAAATCGACAACGCCAAAAAGGTGCTGGAGCAGGCCGAGCGGCCCTTCACCGCCATCATGGGCGGGGCCAAGATTTCCGACAAAATCCTCATTATCGAAAAGCTGCTCGATAAGGTCGACAACCTACTCATTGGCGGGGGCATGGCCTACACCTTCGCCGTGGCCGAGGGCGGCCAGGTGGGCAGCTCGCTGCTCGAAGCCGACAAGGTGGACCTGGCCCGCGAGCTCATCCAGAAAGCCAAGGACAAGGGCGTGAACCTGGTGCTGCCCACCGACTCGCTCATCGCCGACAAGTTCGCCAACGACGCCACCGTGAAAGTGGCCACCAACCACGACATTCCCGCCGGCTGGATGGGCCTCGACCTGGGCCCGGAAAGCCGCGAAGCCTTCGCCGCCATCATCCGCGCGAGCAAAACCATCCTCTGGAACGGGCCGATGGGCGTGTTCGAGATGTCCAACTTCGCCCAAGGCACCGAAGGCGTGGCCCAGGCCATTGCCGAGGCCACGGCGGCCGGCGCCTACTCGCTCATCGGCGGCGGCGACTCGGCCGCGGCGGTGCAGCAGCTGGGTTTCGGCGAGCAGGTGAGCTACATCTCGACCGGCGGCGGCGCGCTGCTGGAATACATGGAAGGCAAGGAACTGCCCGGCGTAGCGGCTTTGGGATAGGCCTGAACCCGCAAGGACGAAAAGGCCCGGCTGCACGCGCAGTCGGGCCTTTTTTTATTGACTCGTATTTTTATTGATTCGTAGTTATTCCCGCAACCAGCGTGTCAGTTTCGGAAAGGCGTCGGTAGTGGTGAGGCCCATCCAGACCAGCAGGGGCAGGCCCACGTAGGCGCCCGCACGGTAGTTGGTGAGTATCCAATCGTTCTGGCCTTTGTAGCCGTGAGGGTGAAACACGACTTCGGCGGGCAGGCCCAACTCCTGGCAGGCGGCGTAAGACCAGAGCATGGCCGCGAGCTCTTCGCCTTCCTTCTCTGGGTTGTTTTCGGTAATGTTGCCGTGCAGCAACGTCCGCTCGGCGGCGGCGGTCACGGCCAGGTGCCCGGCTTCGTGCAGCACGTCGCCGGGGTACAGCAGCCGCGCCGGGTCGATGAGCAACTGGCCGCGGTCAATCAGCAGCCCCGGCAGAAAGGTGTCTTCGGCGAGGGTAGTTTCCCGCGTTTCAATCCCGATTTCGGTCAGGAAACGGCGCATGGCGGGCAGCAGTGAGGTGTCGGATGGAGGCGAAGGCAGAACAGCATTCATTGGGATGGTATGACCGGAGGTGAATAAGTCGCGAACCTGCGTCTCCGTTCGCCCCACAAGCTACGGCCACGGGCACCAATGCTGGCCGGTGCCCATTGCGCCGCGCACCGCCGCCCGGGTTCGCGGCAAACAATGGAAGCGGCGCTTAATCGCATCTTCACGAGGGTAAACGGTAAATTTAGTGCCCGTTTAGCAAGTCGGTATGCTTGTGCTGTACCTTCACCGAAAATTTCAATCGACCGTAGATTTCAGGCTATGATGACAACTACTACTCGGGTTGCTGCTCCCGCTGAAAACCTGCCGGCGCAGCCCCGGCTGGCGTCGCGCCGGAGCTGGCTGAAAGGCCTGGGTGCACTGTTCGGCACGGGCATGCTGGCGGCGCCCACCGCCGTGCTGGCTGCCCCGGCCGCGCCCGCCGCGCCGCTGCCGGCCTCGGCGCTGGTGGGGGGCGATGAGTACATCGGCCTGGTGAAGATTCTGGCGGGCACCGAGGTGCCCCAGGGCTGGATGCCCTGCGACGGGCGCACGCTGCCCGTGGCCCAATACCGGGCCCTGTTTGCGGTGGTGGGCGACACCTACGGCGGCGACGGTCGCAGCACCTTCGCCCTGCCCGACCTGCGCGAGGTGATGCCCCTGCCGGCGCCCACGGATGCCGCGCCGGACTTTGTGCCCGCGCCGGGCGGCCCGCTGCCCCGCAACCTCATCGCCATCAAAGCGGTGAATGCCCCGGCCACCACCACCGGCTTGGCCGAGCTGTACCTAAAGCACCTGCGGCCCCAGGCCCGCCGCCAGGCGTAAGGCTGGCCGCGGCCCCGCTGCTGGTGCTCACCGGCTTGTTTCTGATTTCTGACTGCTGCGGCCCTGACCGCCAGCACTATCACCCATCTTACTACGCTAGCTTGTTATGGAGCCTTTCCTTGGAGAAATTCGCTTATTCCCCCTCAACTTCTCGCCAGGCGGGTGGACTCCTTGCGACGGCAGATTGCTGCCCATCGCCCAAAATACGGCCCTGTTCTCGTTGCTGGGCGTCATGTATGGCGGTGATGGCCGCAGCACCTTCGCCCTGCCCGACCTGCGCGGCCGCACCCCCGTGGGCATGGGTCAGGGGGCGGGTACCTCCTATTATCCGCAGGGCCAAATGACGGGCACGGAAACCGTGACGCTAAACAGCAACCAGATGCCCCAGCACATCCACCCGCTCAGCAGTGCGGCGGTGCCGGTGAGCACGGCGGCCGGCACCAGCAACTCGCCGGTCGGGGGGTACTTCGCCCCGGCCACCGACCAGTACGGCGACTCGGCCGGCGGCGGCAACCTCGCGGCGGGAATGCTCAACGGCAACAGCGCCCCGACCGGGGGCAGCCAGCCCCACGAAAACCGCATGCCGTTTCAGGTGCTCAACTACTGCATTGCTACCGACCTAGGCGCTAGCGTCTTCCCACCGCGGCAATAAGGGCCCCTGGTTTCGTTCTTTCCTATTTAACAGCGCATAAACGAATATTTTATGTCATCTCCCTACATAGGCGAAATTCGCACCGTCGGCTTCAACTTCACGCCCCGAGACTGGGTAAGGTGCGACGGGCAGCTCCTGTCCATCAACGACTACGATGTCCTCTTCAATCTGATAGGCACAACCTACGGGGGCGACGGCCAGACCACCTTTGCGGTGCCCAACCTGAACGGTCGGGTGGTGGTCGGAGCCAACGGGTCACAGGGCCCGGGCCGAAGTAGATACTCGCTGGGTGACCAGGCGGGGGCTGAAAACGTGACGCTGATTAACTCCCAAATGCCGGCGCACGGGCACCCTGTGGCATTGCCGCTGCTGGCCGCGGCCAGCGGCACCGCCAGCCCCGGTGCGGTGGGCCAATACCCGGCCCCCAGCCCCAACGGCAAGCCCTACGCGGCCGCGCCCACGGCCGGGGCCACGCTAAAGCCCCAGGCCGTGACGGGCACCCTGGGGGGGGCCGGAGGCAGCCAACCCCACAGCAACGTGCAGCCGGTGCTGGCGCTCAACTTCATCATGTGCGCGAACGGCATCTACCCGTCCCCGAGCTAAGGCATTCTTCTTTCCTGTACCCAGTCATTTTTAGCCCACAGCCCTTTTTCTTTTCAGCACCATGGGTGACCCCATACTCGGCGAGCTTCGCCAGATATCCTTTAACTACGCTCCCCGCGGGTGGGCCTTCTGCAACGGCCAGCTGCTGCCCATCGCCCAGAACCAGGCCCTCTTTGCCCTGCTGGGCACCATGTACGGCGGCGACGGCCGCACCACCTTTGCCCTGCCCGACCTGCGCGGCCGCGTGCCGGTGAGCCAGGGGCAGCTGCCGGGCGGCTCAAGCTACACGCTGGGCCAGACGGGCGGGCTCGACGCGGTGACCTTAATCACCACGGAACTGCCGGCCCACACGCACCCCGTCACGGGTACCCTGCAAACGGCGGCGTTCGGCGACCCCAGCTCGCCCCAGGGCAACTATCTGGCTTCCGATGCCAACGCCCAGTTTGGGGCCGGCCCGGCCAGCGCCACCATGGGCGGCACTGCGCAGGGCACTTCGGACAACGCCGGCGGCAGCCAGCCCCACGAGAACCGCCAGCCCGTGCTGGCCCTCAACTACGTCATCGCGTTGCAGGGCGCTTTCCCCACGCGCAACTAATTGCCGCTGCCCGGCCCCCGGCCGGCACGGCGTTTCCCTTTTCATTTGATAAGTTATGCGCGTTGCCGTCATCATTAGTAGCCTGCTGGGCTGGCCCCTGCTGCAAGACCTGCTGAGCCAGGGCGCGGTGGCCGGCGTGGCCATGCCCGCCAGCACCCGCGAGGAAGACGGCCAATTGGCCGGGCTGCTGGCCCAGGCCGGCGTGGTGCCGCGCACCCTGGCGCGGGCCGGGCTGGGTTCCGCGCTGGCCGAGTGGGTGGCCGCTACCCGGGCCGACGCCGTGCTGGTGCTCACGTTTCCGTGGCGCATCCCAGCCGCCGTGCTGGGGCTGCCGCCGCAGGGCTTCATCAATTTTCATTTTGCGGCCCTGCCCGGCTACCGCGGCCCCGAGCCCACTTTCTGGCAGATTCGCAACGGCGAGCCGGCCGGCGCCGTGACCGCCCACCGCATGGCCGAGGGCTTCGACACCGGGCCGGTGCTGCTGGCCACGCCCGTGCCCATAAGCCCCGGCGACACGCACGGCCTGCACCGCGGCCAGCTGGCCCTGGCGGCCATCGGTACCGGGCGCCAACTGCTAGCCGGTCTGCGGGGCGAAATTCCCCTGCCCGAGCAGCCTCAGGATGAAACCGCCGCCCGCTACTGGCCCCGCGCCGGCCTGGCCGATGTGTGCATCGCCTGGCAGGCGTCGGCCGAGGACATTGGCCGGCTGGTGCGCGCCGCCAACCCCTGGAACCGGGGCGCGCTGGCCACCCTGCGCGGCCAAGCGCTGCGGGTGCTGGTGGCCACGCCGCGCCCCGAAACCGTGGCCGCCGCGCCCGGTACCGTGGTGCTGGCCGCGCCCGGCCAGGCCCTGCTGGTGGCCTGCGGCGAAAGCCAAGTGGTGCAGCTCGACGTGCTGGCTCTGGACGAAGGCTACTTCACGGGCGGCCAGCTGGCCGGTATGGGCGTGCAGGTAGGGGAGGTGCTGGGCGAGATGCCCACATCGGTTCTGGCCGCGCCTGACGTGCCGATGTTGGCTTAATCATTTGATTTTTAGACAATTATTTTTCTCTCCCTTTTGATTTTAAGGAACAGTACTATGAAACAAAAGCTACCGCTGCTTCTGCTGTTGCTACTGGCAGTCTGGGGGGCGCGTGCGCAGGCCCCGACCTGGCAAAGCGCCCTCAGCTCGACTGCCGTTGACGTGCGGGCCGTGGCCACCAATGCGGCCGGCGACGTGTTCGTGACCGGTTCTTTCACGGGCACGGTCACGTTCGGGCCCAACACCCTGAACAGCAGCAGTCCCGATGCCGATATGTTCGTGGCCAAGTGGGCGGCCGGTGCCAGTACCTGGGCCTGGGCTGCCAGCGGCGGCGGCGGCACGCCCGGCGATGCCGGCGATGCCAACGACATGGGCAACGCCATTGCCGTGAACGGCAACCGGGTGTACGTGGCGGGGCAATTCCGGTCGGCGACGGCCTTCTTTGGCTCCACCTCGCTCACCAACGGGGGCCTCAACGACATGTTTGTGGCCCGCTTCACCGACAACACCACCTCTGTGACTACCGTGGGGGCGCGGGGCAGCAGCAACGCCGCGGCCTCCGACCTTGCCTACGGCCTGGCCGTGAACCCGACCAACGGCAACGTGTACGTGACGGGCTATTTCGGTGGTTCGGCGTCGCTGACAGCCACCATCAGCGGCAGCGCGCTCACGAGCGCAGGCTCAGCCGATGTGTACGTGGCCAAGTACCTCGACAACGGCAGCGGGCTGACCAACGGGGGCGCCACGCGCGCCGGTGGCACCAGCAGCGAAGTAGCCACCTGCCTGGCCTTGAACGGCAACACTCTCTACGTGGGCGGCCGCTTCAACAGCGGCACGGCCGTTTTCGGCTCCAGCTCGCTGACGAATGTTGTAACCACCAACCTGTTCGTGGCTCGCTTCACCGACACAACTCCGACGGCGACGGGCGGCGTGACGGCTAACAACGCCGTCAGCGGCGGCGGCAACGACGGCACCGAAGGCGTTCAGGGCATTGCCGTGAGCGGCAGCAGCGTGTACGTGACGGGGCGCATGGCCAGCACCACGGCCGGCATCGCGGGCAGCACCCTGACGAATGCGGCAGCACTGGCCTTCGACCATTTTGTGGCCAAATACACCGACAACGGCACGGCCCTGACCAACGGCTACGCCGTGCGCGACGGCGGCACCGGCAATGAAAACAACTCTCCTTTCGGCAACGCTGGCATTTCAGTAAGCGGCACCAGCGTGTACGTGGCGAGCGATTTTGATGCCACGGCCACCATTGCCGGCACGGGGCTGACCAACCTGGGCGGCACCGATGTGTATGTGGCCAAGTATACCGATACCGGCTCGACGTTGTCAGGCAGCGGCGCCCTGCGCGGCGGCGGCACCGGCAACGACGCCAGCTACGGCCTTGCGGTCAACGGTACTCAGGGCGTGGTGGGCGGTACGACAACTACACCTTCCAATTTTGGCACAGCGCTGGCCACCGGCTCCTCTTTCGCTGCCCGGCTGAGCTTCGGCCTGCCGCCCACGGTGACGACGAATGCCGCTGGCAGTATCGCCACGACCAGCGCCGTATTGGGCGGCAACGTAACGGCCGACGGCGGGGCGACGGTGACGGACCGCGGAGTGGTGTATAGCAGCAGCGCCACCACGCCCGCTATTGGCGGGACTGGCGTGACGCAGGCGCCCAACGGCGCGGGCACGGGCACGTTTTCGGCCACTATTTCGGGCTTGGCGCCCAGCACTACCTACTACGTGCGGGCCTACGCCACCAACAGCGCGGGCACCAGCTACGGCAGCGTGCAAACTTTCACTACCCAGGCGATAGCCGTGGCCACGGCGCAGAACGTAACGGTGCAGCTGGCGGCCAACGGCACGGCCACGCTTAATGCCAGCAGCGTGAACAACGGCAGCACGGGTTCGGGCACCCTCACCTACACCATCCAGAAAATTGCGTTTGGCAAGGTGAATGAGAACAGCACCCTGACCCTGACTACGCCTAACGGGGCCAACTTCACGGCCATTCGCTTCGCCAGCTACGGCACGCCCCTCGAATACAGCAACGGCAACTACGGCCTGGGCTCCTGTAACGCGGCCAACAGCGTGGCCACGGCAACGAATGCCTACGTGGGCCGCAGCAGCGGCAGCATGTATGCCAGCAACACGGACACCCGTAACAACCCGGTGCTCAACGACCCTTGCGGGGGAACGCCCAAGTTCCTGGCCGTGCAGGCCGCCTACTCAGCCGACGCCGCCAGCCTGAGCTATGACTGCACCGAGGCCAGCAAAATCCAGTATGTGCTGCTGACCGTGACCGATGGCAACGGCAGCACCAGCACGTCGGTGGCCCAGGTGACGGTGAACCCGCCCCCCACGGCCAGCTTCACGCTCAACACCTCCACGGGCACGGTTGGTACCAATGTGACGGCCACCGGCACCAACCTGAGCGGCGCCACGGGCCTGACGGTGAACGGCACGGCTGCCACCATCAGCAACCTCACGGCCACCGGCTTCACCTTCGTGGTGCCCACCGGCGCGACGTCGGGCAACGTGGTGCTGACGCTGCCCTGCGGCCAAACCCCCGGTGTGGCTTTCACCGTGCAGACGGTGGCTCCGGTGCTGACCACGCCAGCCAACAACAGCTTGGTTAACACGACCACGCCGACCTTCTCGGGCACGGCCCCGGCCGGCAGCACGGTGGCAGTGTACGTGGACGGCAACGCCACGCCCATCGGCACGACCGTGGCTACGGGCGGCACCTGGAGCCTGGCCCAGCCCACGGCCCTCACCCAAGGCTCGCACACGGTGCGCGCCACGGCCCAGGCCACTGGCCAAGCCGTGAGTGCCGTCTCGAACACCAATACCTTCACCGTCGACTCGGTGCTGCCCACCGTGACGCTGAGCAGCGCCACGGTGAGCAACAATGGCGCTACCACGACTTCGCCCGTTACGTTCACGGCTCAGTTCTCGGAGAGCGTGGGCGCTACGTTTACCAGCGCCGATATCGCGCTTAGCGCAGGAAGCAGCATTGCCAGCTTTACGGCGAATAGCTCGCCGGCCAATTCCTACACATTCACTGTGACGCCGGCCGTGGGCTCGGTGTCGGTCAACATTGCGGCGGGCGTGGCCCAGGATGCGGCCGGGAACGGCAACAGCGCCGCAACGCCCAACCCGTACACTTTCACCTACAGCCTGCCGAGCGTGGCGGTGCAGTCGGTAACCGGCCTCACGCCCTCGCCCACGGCCACGGCCCAGGTGAACTACCGGGTGGTTTTCTCAAATTCCGTTTCGGGCCTGAGCCCGGGCAACTTTAACGTGACGACAACGGGCAGTGTGAGCGGGGCTTCGGTGGCCAGCGTGTCGGGTTCGGGCACGACCTACACCGTGACGGTAAACACCGGCACCGGCGACGGCACTCTGCGCCTGGACGTGAACAACGGCGCGGGCGTGACGCCCGGCCCGAGCAACGTGCCCTACACCAGCGGCACCACCTACACCATCACCAAGAGCTTCCCGGCGGCCCCGACGCTGGCCATTGTGGGCACGGGCGGCACGGGCACCGATGCGACGGCTTTCGTAGACGTGGTGCAGGTGCTCAGCGGTGGCACGGCCTTCGCCAACGGCTTGCAGAACTCCAGCTTCGAAACTCACGGTCCCTACAACAACGGCAGCAATACGTTCAGCTACGGTACAAGCGGCGCGGTGTGGGCATTCAACGCCCGAGCCGGCATCTCGGACCAAGGCAGCGCCTTCACCCCGGTGACGCCCATTCCCAACGGCATTGCCGTGGCCTTCGTGCAAAGCAACAGCGGCGGCAATGGCCAGCTCCAGCAGAATCTGGCCGTGCCCACGGGCAGCAACTACCAGGTCAGCTTCCAGGCCGCCCAGCGCCTGTGCTGCACCACGCTCGACCAAGCGCTGAACGTGTTCCTCAACGGCGTGTTCCTCGGCAACATCCAGCCACGGGACAACGGGCTTTACCAGACCTTCACCTCGGCTTCCTTTAACGTGACGGCCCCGGCGCTGACGGCCAGCATTAGCTCCTCGGCTGGCGCCAGCGGTAGCACCACGGGCACCTCGCCGATTCCGTTCACGGTGACTTTCTCGCAGGCCGTTACGGGCTTCGACGCTTCGGACGTGACGGTGACCAACGGCACCGTCACCGGTGGCACGGTGAGCGGTTCGGGCGCGACGTACACGTTTAGCGTTACGCCAACGGCCAACGGCCTGGTGACGGTGAACGTGCCGGCCAGCGCCGCCGTGGATGCCAACAACACCGGCAACTCCTCAGCCCCGCAGTTCAGCATCACCTACGCCCAGCCGGTGACGGCGGCACCGGTGGTGACCGCACCAGCCAACGGCAGCCTGACCAACAACGCCACCCCAACCTACCTGGGCACGGCCCCGGCTGGCAGCACGGTGGCCGTGTACGTGGACGGCAACGCCACGCCTATCGGCACGACCCCGGCCGACGGCGCGGGCGCCTGGAGCCTGGCCCAGCCTACGGACCTCACGCAGGGTTCGCACACGGTGCGGGCCACGGCCCAGAGCCCCGGCGCGGCCGTGAGCGCCAGCAGCGCCACCATCACTTTCACCGTCGACTCGGTGCCGCCCACGGTAGACATCAGCTCGGCGGCCGGTCCCTCGGGCAGCAGCACGGGCACCACGCCGATTCCCTTCACGGTGCGCTTCTTGGAAAACGTAACTGGCTTTGTGGCCGGGGATGTAACGGTAATTAACGGCACGATTACCGGCGGCATCGTCAACGGCACCAGCCCCGGCTCCGTTTTCACCTTCACCGTGACGCCCACCACGCCCGGCACCCCCACCACCGTGAACGTGCCCGCCAACGTGGCCCAGGACGCGGCCGGCAACGGCAACACCGCGGCCACCGCTCCTTACTCGCTCACGTACATCGTGCCGGTGACGGCCGTGATTTGGAACGGCAGCCAGAGCACCGACTGGTACACGGCCGCCAACTGGACGCCCAACACGGTGCCCACCATCAGCCTCGACGCGACTATTCCCGCCAGCACCCCGAACCAGCCGTTCATTGGTGCGGGTACTGCTTTCGCCCGCAACCTGACCCTGAACACGGGCGCCACGCTCACCCAAACCGGCGGCACGCTCGATGTGCGCGCTGACCTGACCAATAACGGCACCTTCCGGCCCACGGGCGGCACGGTGGTGCTGGGCACCACCTTCCAAACCAACGGCCCCAACCTGCTGGGCTCTGGCGCCGTGCGCTTCTGGGACCTGACCGTGAACCCCAACGGCGTGCTGCTGAGCACCTCGGCCGGTGCTTCGGTGCAGCACTTGCTGACCATGAACGGCGCCTTTGTGACGCAGGGCAATACCTTCACGCTGGAAAGCAATGCCATGAGCACGGCGCTGGTGGTGAACAACCCCGGCGGCTTCGTCTTCGGTACGGCCACGGTGCAGCGCTACCTCGACCCCAACCCGAACTTCGGCCTGGGCTACCGCCACTACAGCTCGCCGGTGGTAAGCACCACGGTGGCCGACCTGGCCACCAGCACCTTCACGCCGGTGGTGAACCAGCAATACAACACGGTGGGCAACACCGTGACGACCTTCCCCACGGTGTTCGGCTACGACGAAAGCCGCGTGAATGGCACCAACGCCACCACCCAGGGCTTCGACCAGGGCTTTTTCTCGCCCGCTACGCTGGGCGACCAGCTGACCGTGGGCCGCGGCTACACGGTAAACATCGACGCGGCCAGCAAGGTTGACCTGACCGGCGCGCTCAACAACGGCACCGTGGGCGTGGGCGCCCTCTCACGCGGCACGGAGGCCAATTCCGGCTGGCACCTGCTGGGCAACCCCTACCCGGCGCCGCTGGATTGGAGCGTGGCCCGCACGAGCCTGCCCGCCGGCGTGATTGACGCCGTATACGTGTTCAAATCCAGCAGCCAGTACGCCGGCATCTACCAGTTCTACCAGAACGGTTTCGGCACGCTGCCGAATGGCCTGATTGGTTCGATGCAGGGCTTCTTCGTGCGGGTGAGCCAGACGGTGCCCACATTCAATTTCCTGAACGCCTGGCGCTCGACCACCTACCAAAACCCGGCCTTTAACCGCACCGCCACCGACCTGCGGCCGAGCGTGCAGCTGGAGCTGGTGAGCGCCCAGGGCGCCCGCGATGCCGCCTTCGTGTACTTCGAGCAAGGTGCCACCGCCGGCCTCGACGACCACTACGACGCCGCCAAGCTGCTCAACACCACCGGCCTGAACCTGGCCTCGGTGGTGGCCGTGGGCCAGAACCTGGCGGTGAACGGCCTGCCCCCGATGGGCACTTCGTCCTTGACCGTGCCACTCTCCATCGGCCTGCCCGCCACGGGCACCTACACGCTGCACGCGGCGCAGCTGCTCAACTTTGGCAGCGGCGAGCAGCCGTTCCTGCGCGACTTGCAGCTGGGCACCCTCACCGACCTGAGCCTGCACCCCGACTACGCCTTCACCATGAACGCAGCCAACCACACCCCACGCTTCGAGCTGGTGTTTGGCCCGGCGCAGGTGCTCGGCACGGCCGCGGCCGCGCTGGCCGCCCAGGTGGCCGTGTTCCCCAACCCGGCTTCCAAAGCCGTGTTTGTGGAGCTGCCCGCCGCAATGAACCGCAAAGCCGTGACGGCCGCCTTGCTCGATGCCCTGGGCCGCGTGGTGACGCAGCAGGTGCTGCCCGCCGGCCTGGCCACGCACACCCTGCCGCTCACCGGCCTGGCCACGGGCGTGTACTCGCTGCGCCTGCAAACCGAAGCCGGCGTGGTGGTGAAGAAGCTGGTGGTGGAATAAGCCACCCACAACACGAAAAAAGCCCCGGCCGTGAAAACGGTCGGGGCTTTTTGCTGGAATTAACTTGGCCTACTTGGCCTCCTTTTCCAAGAGCTGCAGTAGCTCGTCGGCGGCTTTTTCAATGTCCTTGTAGCCTTGCTGGGCGGCGCGCTCCTTAGCGGCAATCAGGCCGTCGCGGTGCACGGTTTTGAAGTCGCCGTAGGGAAAGTGGTAGCGGCCTTTGGTGTCGGCGCCCTTGCTGCTGTCGAGGCCCAGGTGCCAGTTGGCGTACTCTTCCATCTCGTGCTTTTCGAGGAAGGTGTTTTCCTTGGACGCATCGGGGTTGTGCTGGCCCCAGTGGCCTTCGTCGTTTTTGAGTTTGCCGTCCTGGATGAGGCGGCGGGCGTAGGCCACGGCCTGCGGGTTGAGGGAAATGCTCATGGCTGGAAAGAAGGAATTGGTGGAATTCCTGCCTACGCGGCCCAATGACCCGGGTTTCCAGCGTTCAGCTTTTCCGATGGAACAAGTATTTGGTCTGGTTGAAGCTGTAGCCCACCGACAGCACCATGCGGCCGGCGCTGGCCGGGTGGTCCGTCTCGGCGGTGTACACGGGCAGCTGGAAGCTGGTGTTCAGCGACAGGTTTTTGTAGTACACGTCCAGCCCCGGGCCCAGCAGGGCGTTGTTCATGGCGTGCTCGCCGGTGAGCCGGCCGTCGAGCATTTCGCCGTCGGTTTTCTCGTAAAATAGCTGCGCCGACGGGTACACCTGCCAGCTTTCGCCCAGCGGAATGCGGTAGAACAGGTTGGCGAACGTGGCCGTGCTCGGCGCGAGGCTATTCTGAAACCGGTTTTCGTTCGAGAGGCGGTAGCTGCTGTTCACGCTCAGCCCAAAGCTGCGGAAACCGGCAATGTAGTTGGCGTACACGAAGCCGTCGGTGGTGCCGGTGCCCACTTGGTTGAGCAGGGCGTAGCGGCGGCCCTTGTCGTTCTGGCGGTTGTAGTCGCCGGTGGGCAGCTTCACGCCGCCGCCCACGATGAGCCGGCTCTGCAGGCCCGCCGTTTCGATGGCCCGGATGAGGTGGTAGCCCGCAAACACGGTCACGTCGCCCAGCCCCGAGGCGTTCAGCTGGCGGCCGTTTATCTGCGAGGTGTTCATCACGTAGGGCACGAAAGCATTAAGCTCCACGCGCTGCGAGAGGAAGTATTTGCCGCGCAGCTCTACCACCCGGAAGGCCTCAAAATCGGTGGGGTCGCCGCTGTGGTTGTGGGCGTAGCCGTTGTCGCCGTTGAGAGGCGACGGGAAAAACGGGCGCGCGCCAGCCGGAAAGAACCGCGGCGACTGCCCGTAGTCGTGGTAGCCGTTGAAGATGCGGTAGCGGTGCATCAAGCTCAGGCCGCTCTGGTTGTCGTAGGGCGTGATGCCCATGAAGCAGCCGCAAATGTCGCAGGCGCGGCCAACGGTGGGCGCCTGCAGCGCGGCGCCCACCAAAAGCAAAAAAAGCCGTTTCATGCCGCGCTTAGTTGGCGTGGATGTGGCCCACCGAAAACACGCTGGTCTGAATGTTGTCGGCCAAACGAGAAGCCGGAATGCCGCTCATGATGGTGTAGGTGGTGGCGAAGTTGATGGGGGGCACGGGGTTGGTCGGCGGGTTCAGCGGCTTGCCAAACAGGTTGGCCACTTCCACCTGCATGTGCACCTCGGGCGTGTGGTCGCGGGCAATGATGAGCTTGGACGTGGTGAACGGCACCGTCACCGTGCGAATGGTGTTGGTGGTGGAGTGGAGGTAGCCGGCCACGTGAAACACGATGCTTCCCGAAGGGTTGGTACCAGTTATGGCCTGCGGCGATTTGCCTTCCAGCTTGAAGTTGATGAACTCGGGGGCGCCGTTCATGTCCCACAGCATGCCGTTGCTGGCGTTGAGCACGCCCCCGCCAAAATTGCCGGCTTTGGAGCGGATGCTGTCCACGCCCACCACAAACGAAACGCTGCTGTACTCGCCTTCCGGCACGTCGGTCATGGTCAGGTCCTGCGAGTCCGGTTTGGAGTGGTCCACCAGGAAGTAGGTGTTGGGCACGGCGTAGCTGCTGCCGTCGGCCTTGTTCAGCTTCACGTTGGAAATGTAGTACTTGAGGGTGCTCACGGTGAAGTCGTCGCCGTTGGCATTCTTGTACGTGCCCGAGCCGAGCACCAGGGAAGTGAATTTAGGCGTGGTGCTGCCCGCCACCGGCATGGTCACGCCGTTGTCCATGTGCAGCGTAAACTCCGTGGCGGAAGAAGCCACGGGCTCGTCCTTTTTGCAGCCCGTGAGGCTGATGGTGGCCAAAGCGAAGGCGCCGGAAAGCACCGAAAAAGCGGAGAATTTCATCGAAGTAAAAGCTATAACTGACTCTGATTTAAGGAAGGTGCGCCAACGCGCACCGGTTCGCCGGGGGCCCGGCGAAACCCAGCACAAGCCCGGCTTTCGGCGCTAGCGAAAAGCCCTGGGCTTGCAAATCAGGCCAGTGAGAGCGGCGGACGAAACACGTCCGCGAGGGGGCCGGCGGCGCAACGCGCCGCCCGGGCCGCCGGGTAAGGCACCGCTGGCAGCGGCCACCGCCGGGGCGGGAGCAGGGCCAGCGCCGCCGTGGGCAGCACCTCGTATTTTACTTTGGCCACGGCCCCGGCCGGCGCTTTTTTGTCGGCGCCGTCGGCTTTGCGCAGCTGCTGGGCCAGGTGGCACTTGCCGTTGCAGTGCAGCTGCGGCCGCGCCTTGTTCACGCAATAAAGTTCGGTGATGCGGGCTTTGTTCAGCTGGTAGTTCACCACCAACACCTCCGGCCCCAGGGTTTGGAGCAGCATGAGGGCAGCGAGAAAACAGGCCAGCAAACGGTTCATAAGCGAAACAACGCAGCAAATATTACACCAAAGGTAGCTCCCCGCGGCCCGAAAAACCGGCCCGCGGACCCACCCAAATGCTAATTAAGATACGGCGGCTCCAATTCCTGGCCCATGCCCTGGAGCGGGGCGGTGCTGCGCCGGCCGGTGAGGCGCGTGCTGAGGGCCTGCGCCTCGCGGGCACTGAGCACGTTCAGCTCGTGCAGCCAGGCCACCCGGCGCAGCTGCGGCTCGATGAAGCCCAGCGGGTTCACCTGGCCGTATTCGGTGCGCAGGTAGGTTTTGGTGCGACGCTCCAGCTCCGTCACCAGCGCCCGGAACTGCCGGCGCTGCCAGGGCCGGCCGGCCAGCGTGAGGGCCAGGTGCGCCGTCTGGAGGCGAAACGTGAACCACTGCTGCTCAAACCGCAGCCACAGCGACAGCGCGTTGACGCCCGCCACCAGCCACCACACCGCCAGCGACAGCCCCGCCTCGCCCGTGGCCAGCCACGCACGCCACGGCCCGTAACCGATGAACACCAGCAGCAGGCCCGTGAGCAGCAGCTGGTTGGTGGGCACGTAGCGGTGCTCGCCCGCTTTCACGGGCAGAATTTCCTCGTAGGGAACTTCGGTTTCGAGGGTGGCCACGCCTTGCGGGTTGCGCTTGCACACGTACAGGCTCTCGGCCCGCAGGGCAATGTGGGTGGAGCCCAGAAAAAGTTGTTTTTGGGTGAAAATCATTCCGGAAATGCGGTAGAAGGCCGACGCAGCGGCAAAAGTCGGAAAGTGAAAACGCGTGCTTATTGAAACGGGCTCGGCGTGAAGCACAGCACAAAAATAGCCACCAGCACCCAGCCCAGCACCTTGCGGCCGAGGCCCAACGGCCGCTCGTCGGGCGCGGGCGGATGGTAAATGCCGGTGAAGCGCCCCAGCAGCAGCCCAAACACCAGCCAGCCCGGGTTGCCCACCGCGCCCGGAAACGCCGTCGCCCAGCCCAGCTGCGCCGCCCAGATGCCGGCCGCCAGCAGCAGCCCCTGCCGCGGCGCGGGCAGCACCCGCCAGAAAATCAGCGCCAGGTAGCCGGCGTATACCGGCCCGCCATACAGCCAGGTATGCCAGTCGTCGCGCAGCGAGAACAGCCCCAGCCCGGCGTAAAAAACGAAGCCGATGAACAGGAACACCGCCAGCTTATTAAACCACCGCGGCCCCAGCAAGCCGTAGAGGATGTGGCCGCCGTCGAGCTGGCCCAGGGGCAGCAGGTTGAGGGCCGTGAAAAACAGGCTGAGCGAGCCCGCCAGCAGCAGCGGGTAGTGCATCAGCTGGTTGGCGGGAGGCAGCAAGGCGGGGTCGGCAAAAAGACGGGCCAACAGCCGAAACAGCAGCGGCTGAGCCACTTCAAGCGTTTGCTGGTACACCACCGGCCCTCCCACCACGGGGCTCAGGTGCGTGAACCCGTAAATCAGCAGCGGCACCGCCGCCAAAAAGCCGGCCAGCGGCCCGGCCAGGCCGATGTCAAAAAACTCCCGCCGCGAAAAAATTCGCTCCCGGATGCGAATGACGGCCCCAAACGTGCCCAGCCCCATCGGAAACGGAATGTAATACGGCAGCGAAGTCCGCACCCGGTTGCGCCGCGCCGTGAAATAATGCCCGAACTCGTGCACCGTGAGCACGCCCAAAAAAGGCAGCGCAAACCACAGCCCTCGCTTCAGCTCGGCCCACAGCGGGGCGCCCCGCAGCGCAAATACGTCCATCGGCAGCAGACCCACGTCGCCCCGCGTGAGCTGAATTCCGGCCAGCGTGGTGGTGATGAGCGTGACCACAAACAGCCCCAGGTGCACCGCCGCCGTGCGGGCCGGCGACGGCGCGGGCCGCTCGAAGCGCCGAAACAGCGCCCGCGCCGCCAGCAGCCGCGCCCGCGGGGCCGTGGGAACCGGCGGAGCAGCCACGTCGGCCGGAAAGCCGGCCAGGTCGGGGTCAGGCAGGGGTGGGGGCGTATTCTCGGGGAAAGGCACGGAGGGCTTCGGGCAGGGCGGTGGTAAGGGTGAGCGGCGGGGCCAGGTGCAACACCCGCAGCCCCAGCCGGCGGGCCGTGGCCACGTGTTGCGGGCTGTCTTCGATGAACAACACGTCGGCCGCCCGCCAGTTCATTTCGCGCAGCGCGTGGTGGAATATTTCTTCGCCCGGCTTGCGCAGGCCCACTTCCTGCGAGTAAAACACGCGGTCGAGCACGTCGGCAATGCCGTTTTGGAAGCCGTACTTGGTGGCCAGGCGCTGGTTGATTTCGGCGATGTGCAGGGCGTTGGTGTTGCTGAGCAGGGCCGTTTGGTGGCCCTGCCGGCGCAGCTCGCCGATGAGGGCCAGGCGCTCGGCGGGCACGTCGAGCAGCATGGCGTGCCAAGCGGCGTCGAGCTCGGCGTCGGTGGCGTCGAGGTCGTAGGCCTCGCGCAGTCCCGCCCGAAACTCGGCCGCGGACAGCTGCCCGGTTTCAAACCGGTCGAATAGCTCGGCCTGCTGGGCCTGCGAGAAGGCAATGGTGCCGCCGGCGCGGCTCAGGCGGCGCATGGCCGCCGGAGTGGCGTCGTAGTCGATGTCGATGATGACGCCGCCAAAATCGAAGAGCAGATGAGGTAACATGGAGGAGCTTGGTTTTCCGTCCGCGAAGGTCGTACTTTTGCAGCGTTGGAGGGCCGGCAACGGCACGGGTTGAGGTGAAAGATGACTGCCTCCAGCACCGGGCCTATAGCTCAATCGGTTAGAGCAACTGACTCATAATCAGTAGGTCCTTGGTTCGATTCCAAGTGGGCCCACGAAAAACCCCTTCACATCGCTGTGAGGGGGTTTTTTGTTGTTGGACAACAAGTTGAACAACGATTCAGCTTTTTTGCTTGCTTTCACCATTCTTTTTCTAGTCCGACAGCGAAGGAGACCTGTTAGCAGTCACGCCACGATGGAGGAGCTGCCGAGTGAACAGTTGCTAGGCAGCTTAGTTACTACGTAGCTTAGTAAAAAATTTGCTCCTGCACGACCATGGCCACCGCCCCGAAAATTCACTACGAAGCCGAAGAGCCGGCTGCTGAATTCACCGATACCCTGCCTGAAACCGAAGACCGGCATCTCGAATACGACGAGGTGTTCAGCCAGGACGAGGAAACGGCGCCCGTAGTGGTAGTGAGGCCCACGGCCACCACGTTTGCCTACGAACTGGGCCACCGCGTGCAACCCGCGCCCGAAGCGCCCGCGCGGCAGGTGATTTGGCGCGGCCAACTGCGGGAGCGTCGCCCGGAAACGGGCTTGGTGCATCGCGTGAACGTGTACCGGCTCAACGACGGCTTCTGGGATTGCTACCGCGAAGACGAGCTCCAGGCCGCCTAGTGGGTGAGCACCCGACTGCGGAGCAGCACTTGGTGGCCGACGCCATCCTACGCCACCGGCCCTTTGCGCTGGCCGAGGCCCTGCGCTGGGCGCTGTGGGCCGAAGGGGAGGAGGTGCCGGAAGAAGAGCGGGACCAGTTGCAGGCCTACGCCGATGCCATCAGCATCGACATGGTGCCTGACGGCTACCGCCTGGTGCGCCGCGACGAGTGCCGCTGCTGGGCCTCGGGCCGCTGGAGCTATACGCCGAGCCAGACAATCCGCAGCTGCTCACCCAGTGCGAGGTGTGGTATGGGGCCAAGGCCTGGGCCGAATGGCTGCGCCGGGGTGGGGCGCCGAGTGTGTGGTGGGCATGCGTGCCCTGACTCCCTACGGCCTGACTAGCCCCAAGCCCTGCTTGGCGGCTTTCTACGCCCGCCGGATTCGGGACGGTTGTAATTTGTACGAGTTTCAGCTCGGCTACCGGCCAGGCTTCGCACCCGCGCCGCGCCGCAGCTGGTGGCGGCGTCTGTTTGAGAAGTAGCTAACAATAAGCCCTGATTCCCCAACCGGAGCTTGTTTGTATTGCATTACCTATAGCTATAATTGAAATAGACGAAACTCAAGAATTAGTTATATGTTGGCAGCGAGTAGAAAACTAATATGATGCTACATGTATGAAAGCCTGCTTCCTCTTGTTGTTGATTACGCTACTGCGCGTGTATAACGTTGCAGCTCAGCTTACCTGGCTTCCTGGGAAGTCTTTCGACCCAGATGACGCCCCTGTTATATGGGCTTCTCCGCATTACGTTTCCTATCTGGATTGCACCTACAAACAGCTATTAAAGGATTCCAAACAGCCATTGAAAGATTCGAGCAGAATGTGGACTGCGCCAAAAAATACAATAACCGACTGGGCCTCCATCCCAAAACTCTGTGTGCCCATCATCGGATTCCCGGACGATGAGCGCTGGAACAAGGCCGCGTTAATTCACGATGCCTACTGCGGCGATGACAATGTACACGGTGCTTCTTATCACAAAGCACCGTGGCAGGAGGTGCATCGCATGTTCCGCGACGCTTGTTTGAGCGGTGGCACCCCCAAGACGAAAGCGAACATCATGTTCGCGGCCGTGTATTTGTATGGAACAAGAAATAAATGGGTTTTTGATAATGGCTCACCTCGAACCATCAAGTACGAAGATGGGCAAAAGAGCGGGGCGACGGCCGAAGAGAAGAAGGCAGCCAATTTGGACTTGACCATGATTCCAGAAAGCTCTCAAATACAGCAAATGGCGGAAATAGGTCGCTTTGTAGAAGCAAGAGCACATGCGAGTAAAGGCGTTATTGACGAGCCGTATAAAAAGACGTTAGATTCGGTTGCGCATGAATCGCACGAAAATCGTCTAGTTCCTGCACCTACTATAGCAACGTATTATAGCTTCTTCGCAAAAGAAAAGCCGCAACCGCTTGTTCCTTCCAAGGACTTTTTGAGTTGGAAGGAAAAATACCTATTTGAGGTTGCCCAGTATGAGCATTCTTATGCCAGTTCTTTAAAGCAAGAATATGTAGTTGAGGCACAAAACGAGGACAAAAAATACGATTTATCGACTGCAGAAGGGTTGCAAAAGGCAACAGAGGCACGGAAAAAATTGCGTAAACTCTATGAAATAGGGCCACAGATGCCCGGAAAGCCTGCTCTAAAGGCAGCCATAAAGGCGGACCTGAAAGCAGCCCCCAAAGCAGCAGGTCCTATAAAGCGAAAGAAGGGAAAATAATGTTGGGGAGCGCTTCAACGCGAACAGCCCCGGCCTATTGAGGAAACCGGGGCTGTTACGTTATCGCGGATAAGCCCGGTAATACCTTTTATTTCGTTGCCGTGGCTGGTTGTTGTATTCCACCCAGCGGCGGGCCTGCTCCAGCGTGGGGTGCCGGCGGGCCCGGGGCCGGTCAGGCGCCAGCACGGCGCAACCACCGAGCAGCCAGGCACACGCGACGAAGAAGTACTTGGCCATGGTCAGGAAAGCGAAATGCGCAAAAACCAGGAGGGGATGAATTGCTCCTGGGTCAGGCTCTTTTCGGCCAGGCCGATGTAGAAGGTGCCGCGCAGGAACGCGAAGGCTTTGAGCAGCAGCGCTTGGTGCGGGTGGGCGTTCAGCGCGGCCACGGTGCGCGGGCCCACCACGCCGTCGGCCACCAGCTGGGCGCCGCTGGTCACGTTGACGGCCCGCTGCAGGAAGCCCGCGGCGCGGCCGGTGCCGGCGTTGACGCCGAAATCGTAAGCGGCGTTGGCCACGGCCTGATTGGTCACGCCGTCGAGCTTGAGCACGTTCCGGAAGGCCGTTTTGTAGAGCGCATGGGCCAGCTGTTGGAGCTGCGCGTTGGCGTTGGCCGTGCCCGGGAAGCCGGCGTGCCGCTTCAGCTCGTCCACAATGGGCCAGCCGGCCCACTGCGGGAAGTTCTTGCGCGAGACGCCGAACAGGGTCTCGCCGCCGGCGTCGGCGGGGTTGTGGGCGTAGCCGCCCTCGTTGCGGGTGGTGAGGGCGTGGGCGGTGGCGAAGTCGGCCATGTCAGGACACAGTAGGAGCCGGCGGGGTGGAAGATTGGAAAGTGGCATTGCCGGCCACGTCGACGTCGGCTTTCTGGGCTTGAATGGTGGCCGGGGGCGGGGGCGGGCGCCGGGCGAAGCGCGAGCCGAGCACCTTGACCGTGCCGTAGAGCAGCAGCAACTCGGTGATGGCGTTGAGCTTGACGGCCTCGTCGACGGTGAAGCGGCCCGCAGCCAGCATGCACATGATGGAGCCCGACCACACGGCGGCCAGAATCAGGCGGATGCTGAGCCCGCCCTCGCTCTCCACGATGGTGAGGAAGCGCTTGGGCGTGAGCTCGCCTTTGAGCCAGAGCCAGCCGAACAGGCCCAAGGCAATCCAGAGCAGGGCGCGCACCACGTCGACGGCGGCCGTGGGCGAGAGGTAGGCGGAGAAATCGGGCATGCGGAAAGCGGTTAAAGTTGGGCGCCGGCGCTGAAGTCCGGGGGCGTGGTTTTGAAGGAGCCCTGCAGGGCTTCGCCGTAAATCCACTTGTCCCAGGCCGAGAAGGCCCCCGCAGCAGCGTGGCCAGCTGGCCGCGCAGCAGCTTGGTTTCCTCGCTGTTGGTGTGCAGGGTCGTGGTGAGGGGTTCCACCTGCTGGCTGAGCGCCGTGTTGACGGCCGTCACGCTGGCGTGATTGGCCGCGGCCAGGGCCGCGTCGTTTTGGGCGAGCAGGCGCTTGGCGAAAAAGCCGACGATGCCCACGAGCAGCAGCAGGAGCGCGCTGCAAATGGCGAGAAGGGTTTGGGTGGTCGTGGGGTAGGCAGGGAGCGATTAGAAGGGACGGGGGGCGCACGGCTAGGGCACGGTGGCAAGGGTGGTGCCGGCCGGCAGCACCGCCTCCAATTGCTGGCGCAGCACGCCTTCGAGGAAATCGAAAATGGGCACGGCGTTGGCCTGCTCGGGGGTGGCGGCCTGTTCCACCTGCGCCGGCAGGCCGGCCACGTCCAGCGAGCGGCAGGGCCTGCGCGACGCAGGCGCCCTCGCTGGCGTAGTAGGCGACCCCCAGCGTGATGAGCTTCTTGGCGCGCGAATGGCGCACGTCGTTGATGATGGCGTACACCGCCGCGGCGGGCAGCTGCGTGGAGGTGAGGACCGGGGCCGGGGGCGTGACGAGCAGGGGCATGCTACCAGGGGTTTTGCTCGAGGACTTCGAGCGTGGCCGAATAAGAGGGGTTGGCCGCGCGGTTGTCGAGCTTGTAGGCCGCCTCGGCGTACTGCACCAGCGAGAGGCCTTCGCCTTCGGCCAGGTCGACGGTGGCGGCAATCTGATTTTCAGGTAGTAAGACGTGCCGCCGAAGCCCGGCGAGCTTTCCACGGTGTTCTCCGTTTTGGGGTGGTTGTAGAGGCCGTCGACGGCGGCGAACAAATCCAGCTCCGTGCAGGCGGTGTTCAGGACGTTGGCCGTGCGGGCCAGCACCAGGTAGGGGTTCGCCCGCACGCACTGGAAATAGCTGGGCGTTCCTTTCCCTTGAACCCTTGCTCGGACCCTTGCCAGACCTGGACCTTACCGGGATTCATTGGGTCATTGTTGGCGGCGAGTCTGGCCGTAAGCCCCGGCCGATGAAAGAAGAGTGGGGCGAGGACATCCGCCAGCAGTGCGAAGCAGCTGGCGTAGCATGTTTCTTCAAACAGTGGGGCGGTCGGAATAAAAAGGCAGCGGGCCGCGAGTTGAACGGGCGCACTTACAGCGAAATGCCGGTTGCGCCCAGTTTGCGGCGTGAAATTGTGCTGGCATAGGCATGGCCGAATTAGTGGAGCGTCGTTATATCTATCGAGGCGACCGGCTTACCGATGAAATGCTTATAGCGGATTCGCAAACGGTTCAACCACTATCGACTGACGGCCGTAGGTGGGAGTATGCATCCGTACTCGCTTGATTTACGCACCCGCGTGGCCGCCGCCTGCCAGCAGCCCGGGGCCAAAAAGGCCGCTGTCGCCCGGCGCTTCGGCGTGAGCCGCTCCTTCGTCAAGGACCTGGTACGCCGCCAGGCTGCCACTGGTTCGCTGGCCCCCAAACCGGCTACGGGCGGGCGCGCCCGCTACCTCGACGCGGCGGCCCAGACCTGGCTGGTGGCTTACGTGCAGCAGCACCCGGACGCCACGCTGGCCGAACTCAACCAGGCCTGGCAGGCCACCGGCGGGCGGCCCGTGGGCCAGACCTGTATTTGGCAGGTGCTGGACGAACACGACCTACGCCGAAAAAAAAAGCCCGCACGCGACCGAGCGTGACACCGAGCGGGTGCGCGCCGCCCGGCACCAGCATGTGGAACAGGTCTGCACCCGGCCCGACGTGGCCCGCTTCCACTTTCTGGACGAAACGGGCCTGCGCTTGACCTATGCCCGCACCCACGGCCGCGCCGTCGGCGGGCAGCGCGTCGGCGGGGCCGTGCCGCTGCGCCGCGGCCCCTCGCGGACGCTCATTGGGGCGTTGTCCGTGCGCGGTCTGGGGGCCGTGCAAGTGCTGAACGGGGCGCTGACCCAGCGCAGCTTCGCCTTGTACGTGGCCCATTGCCTGGCCCCGACCCTGCGCCCGGGCGACGTGCTGGTGCTCGATAACCTAGCCGTGCATAAGATAGGTGGCCTGCGCGAGTGGCTGGCTGCGCGCGGCGTGGACGTCGTTTTTCTACCCCCTTACTCGCCTGACTTTTCGCCCATCGAGCAAGCCTGGAGTAAGCTCAAAACCAAGTTGCGCACGTGCGCGGCCCGCTCCTGCGAAGCCCTGCAGGCCGCCCTGCACGAAGCCGTCGACTGGATTACCGGTCAAGACGCCCGAAACTGGTTTGACCACTGCGGTTACCACACCCAACCCGCCTGAAAAGTGGGCAAACCGTTCGCGAATCCGCTATAGGGGTAGGGACACAGTTGTATTTGAGCCACTTCCGACGCAGTTCCTGAACATATGCCTCATCTTGGGCAGTATCCGTAAACTGTTGTTCCGTATCAACGCACTTATAGCATTGGCTATGAACAGTGAACTCCTGTCCCCGAAACTTAACAGTGTCGCTTACTTCAACGATACGGGTTTCGCCACCCGTGAAGGGGCTGCGGGTTTTCGTCATATTGAGTTCTTAAGAAAGTAGGTAGATGAGTTTGTGGAGGGCGCGGTGAAACGAAATGCAAATTGGGGCGTCGTTATGCTCACCAAACTGAATTTTAACGTATACCTCAACCTTTTTTACTTTGACACCGAAGACCCAAAGAGTTCGACCAGCTGCGGCCTCTTGAGGTTTATCAGATTCCAAGAGTTGGCAAGCATCAGAGGCCTTCAGGTCACGAATCTTTTGCCACCTCTTCTGTGCGGTGATATCTAAATCGGCCAGTGCTTGCCGATTTTCCGGACGGGGCGCAATGAGGATGCCATCAGAAACGCCGCCGGCGTTGGTGTCCATCTTAATGGGAAGACTTTCCAGAAATAACCGGACTTCATCTGGGGTCGGTGGTGGGAGTGGGGATGCCAAAGGTAGACAATTGCTTACATGAAACGCAACGAATTCGTTGCGTTTTTATACAAAGGTTTTAATGTTAGGTATTTTTGACCGGTTCCAACTGTAATGCTTGCTAAGGTGACCGGGAATGATACAAGAGCAATGTTAATCGTCAAAATAGCCTGAAAATCAAAATGAACAATGCTTGCACAGCTCAAGCATTGGCTCAGCGCACTCTATATAGCTCTAAGTGCTGGCTTGTTGAAAGTTCAATAGTTAGCAAAAGATTTAGAATATTACCCCACCCCACCCGGCGGGGCATTTTGCTACCTTGCCCCCATGAAATACCTGCTCCTGCTGGCGGCCTTCCTGAGCCTGCCACTCTACCCTTCCGCCCAATCCACTCACCCCCGCACGACCCATAAAAAGGTGGTGCACCACGCCGGGGCAAAAGTCAAGGCAAAGACCAAAGCCAAAGCCAAAGCCTCCACGGGCCCGAAGGTGTACTACTGCAACAGCGGCAACACGGTCAAGTACCACGCCACGCCCGGCTGCCGGGGCCTGGCCCGGTGCGGCCGTGGTGCCCATCTCCCTGGCGTCGGCCCAACAACGGATGGACCCGTGCAAGTGGTGTTATTAGGCTACCTTGCCGCGCCCGTTGGAGGCGGTGCTCCCGGGGGCGTAGGGTGTCTCGGGAGCAGGGTGGACGGCTAAGCTGGCCGAGCTGTTGCGCCCGTTTCCTACCTTGCCCGCTCAATCTTTTCTACCGCCCCCTTACCCTTCTACCCCATGCTCCACACCGCTCCCCTGAACGTTCGCCGGGAAGGCAATTACGTGCGCCTCGACGACGCGGAAGAAGTCATCGGCTGGTGCCAGGCCTTCGGCTGCACCGCCGCGCAGCTGCGCCAGGCCGTCGCCGCGGTGGGCCCCGCCATCGCCGACGTGTACCGTTACCTGCGGGCGTTGACTTAACTGGCCGCGCCCTAAGCGAAGAAAGGGGAGTAGCCACAACGCCACCCCGGGCCTACCTTTGCCAACACGGCGGGGCGTGCCCCGGCCGCTACGTGTTGTCTGCTTAGGATGAGCCACTTCCTCCCGCTTCGCCGCGCCGCCGCGCCCCTGCTGCTGGCCGCCGCTTCCCTGACCGCGCAGGCCCAATCGACCGGCTTGGGCATTGGCATCGCCACCCCCCGCGCCGGCCTCGACGTGGACCACAACAACGGCGTGCTCTCGACGGGCACCTTCGGCACGGGCACCATTCCCGTGCAGGGGGCCGGCACCCGCCTGCTGTGGTACCCCGCCAAAGGGGCCTTTCGGGCGGGCACTGTGGACAACTTCGCGAACACCTTGGGCTTGCCCGCGCAGACGAACGGCGGCACGGCCAGCACCTGGTGGGACGACGCCAACACCGGCAACTACTCGGCCGCCTTCGGCTACGCCTGCCGCGCCAGCGGCGACTACTCCCTGGCGGCCGGCTACGGCACCTCGGCCGCCCAAACTTCGGCGTTCGCCTATGGCTACGAGTGCACCGCCAGCGGGGCCGCTTCCGTCGCGCTGGGCTACGGGGCCCACACCAACGCCCGTCAGGGCAGCTTCGTCTTTGCCGACCGCTCGTCGACCGGCCTCTTCCGCGCGCCCGTCAATCACTCGGCCAACTGGCGCGTGACGGGCGGCTTCCGCGTCGTGACCGACGGCAGCGGCACCGATTCGTACGCGCCCGCGCGCGGCGTGAGCATCCTGCCGTCTTCGGGCACCGGCGGTCCCACCGACTGGGGGCAATTCGCGAGCACGACGCTGATTGCCACCTCCACCGGGGCGTACCTGAGCAACGGCGGCACCTGGACCAATTCTTCCGACCGCCACAAGAAGCACCGGTTCGAGGCCGTGTCGGGCGAAGACGTCTTGCGCCGCCTGCGCCAGGTGCCCATCACGCGCTGGAGCTACAAGGCCGACGCGCCCTCGGTGCGCCACCTCGGCCCCATGGCCCAGGATTTTCGCAATGCCTTCGGCCTGGGCGCCGACAGCGTGAGCATCGGCACCGTCGATGCCGACGGGGTGGCCCTGGTCGGCGTGCAGGCCCTGGAAGCGCGCACCCGCGCCCAGGCGGCCGAAATCACCGCCCTGCGCGCCCGCCTGGAGGCCCTGGAGCGCCGCGCCGCCACCCCGGCCACGGGTTTCAATGCCCTGGCCCAGCTGCCGCTGGCCGCTGGCCTGCTGGGGGCCGGCTTGGTGCTGGCGTTCCGGCGTCGGCGGAAGGCGGCGTAGCCTTCTCCAACTAGCCCCGCCCCATCCAGCGGGGCTTTTCGCTACCTTGCTGGCCGCCCGGCAGCGAATGCCCCCGCGTCCCCGTGCCCGCACCCCGACCGCACGCCCCTGACGCACCCCGCCGCTTGGTCGCCCCACTGTCCCGCCCCATGCCCTGGCTTCCGCTCCTGCTTTCCCTCGTTCCGGTGCTCTGGGGCGCACAGATGGTCACCGAAATGCGCTTGGCCCACCGCCTGCGCCGGGTAGGGGTGGAGGTGGCCGGGCGCGTCGTGCGCCGGCGCCCGCTGCGCGGCATCGACCACTTCCACTACGCGCCTGTCGTTCGCTTCACCACGCCGGCCGGGCAGGTGGTCACCGCCGAGAGCGCCGGCCACGCCATCGGCCTGCGCTTCCGCACCGGCGACGCCGTGCGCCTGCGCTACGACCCCGCCGAGCCGACGCGCTTTCTGCTGGCGGCCGAGTGGGGCAACGGCAGCCGGTACGCCCGGCTGGGCATTGCCGGCGCGTTGCTGGCCGGCCTGTGGCGGTGGGGGTGAGCCCGCTACCTGCAAGCGGTGAAATAACCGGTTGCGCTGCAAGCAAAGAGCGGACGGCCGCAGCTGCGCCTTACTGGCTGAGTTGGCAGAGCCGGGTAAAGCACAGCCCCTGGCGCGTGGTCAGGCACGGCCCGCTCGGGTCGAGGCGCCACTTCATGGGCTTGGCCGCGTTCGGACTGGTCAGCACCAACTGGTCACCCGCCAAGGCCCAGGTGCCGGCCAGTTCCTGCGGGCGGGCGGCGCCGGAGGGGTTGGCGTAACGGAACGTAAAGTCCGGGCGCAGGGTCAGCGTGGGCAGCGCCGTGGCCGGCCCGGTGGCGTGCACGCCGTACGTGCCCGGAACCAGCGTAGGCGGGTTGTCGGCGCGGGAGGCGGAAAGCGCGCCGAGCAGCAGCAGCAAGGCAGGGAACAGACGTTTCATAACAAAGGGCGAACCGGGGAGGTGCGTTCCTCCGCGAGTCCGTAAGCTACGAAAAAAAGCTTGCCGTCCACCGCGTTTGGCCGTCCGCGCCACGAACGAAAAAAGGGACGCCCCTGTCGCACGCAACCGGAAGAACCGCCCGCCCGTAGCCCAACAGCCCCCTTTTCCTTCCTCCCATGAAAAACGGACCCATCTCCCCCCGGCTGCACGGCCTGCTGGACTACGCCCTGGTGGCCGGCCTGCTCGCGTTGCCCACGGCCTTCGGCTTTTCCAAAAAAGTGCGCCGCCTCTACGCCGCCGAAGGCGCGGCCCTGCTCGTCTACGTGGCCCTGACCGACCAGCCGCTGGCCCTCAAGCCGCTCATTCCCTTCCGCGTGCACGGCAAGATTGACCCCTTCAACGTGGCCAATTTTGCCGTGCATTCCCTGCTCAAGCCCTTCCGCAAAGACCCCCGGGCGCAGGCCTTCAACGCCGTCTTCACGCTGGTGTCGGGGGCCACGGTGGCCCTGACCGATTGGGACGGGCCCACCAAGGCGCATCCCGCGGGACAGTAGCCCCGAACCGATGAAGCCCCGCCCACCCGGCGGGGCTTCCGTTTTTTCGGAAGCATACCAATGAATTATGTGAATTTTATATATTTGCTGCTCGCCCTGCTCGAAAACAAACTGCCCTAATGACGAGTTTATTAGCTCCCGCGACCCGCTATTCGGGCCCGCGCCCGAACCCGGAAATGACCCAGGATTTTACGTTGTGGAAGCACCAGGTGCGCCGGGCCATTGCCGGGCTGTGCGCGTTTGCACCGCCGGCCGGCCCGGGCTTCCACGCCGCGTTGCAGCACCTCTACGCCGAGAGCCACTTCGCCGAGTTCATGGCCTTTCAGGGCTGGCGCCAAGCCGGCCTAACCGAAGAGGCGGGCCGGGCCCTGCGGACCCTGCAAGCCCAGCTGGACGCCTACGACGAGCCCGACACGGACGTGGCCATCCTCGCCGACCCCTGCTGGTGGGCCATCCTCGGGCGGGCCGTTGAGGCCGCGGCCGTGCTGGCCTAGGCGTAGCGTCTCGGCTTCCTATCTTGGGGGCATGAACCTGACCCTGCGCCAGCACCTGGACAAACCCACCAAGGACGGCCGCTGCTACCTGTTTCTGGACGTGACCTGGCCCCCGAGAAACCGGGCCACGCTGCCCACCGGCGTCAAGTGCCTGCCCGAGCATTTCAAGGCCGACAAAGCACGCCCCGTTTCCACCAAAGACCCCGACGCGGCCCGGCTCAACGCCAAGCTCAACACCCTGCGCGCGAACGTGCTGCAAACAGCCGCCAAGGCCGAAGTGGACGGCGTGGTCCTCTCGGTCGAGTTGTTGCGCACCGGCATCGGCCGGGCCAAGCCCGTCGCGGTGAAAGCGGCCGACGCCGTGCCGGTGACGCCCGCCGAGTTCTACGCCCGCTGGCAGGCTGACAACCCCGGCCAGACGCCCAACAGCGCCCGCCGCTACCGGCAAGTGGTGGGCCACCTCGAAGCGTACCAGTCGGGCTGGTCCGTGCTGGAACTCACCCGCAAGGACTTGCTGGAGTACCTGGCCCACCTGGCCACGCTGGGGCTGGTCGACAGCACGGTGAGCAAGCACGTCAAGTTTCTGCGCGTGTGCTTCCGGCTGGCCGGCAAGGCCGCGCCCACTTAGCTCAAGCTGCAGACCCGCTACGGCCGGGCCCCGGCCCTGCGCGCCGAGGAGTTCCGGGCGCTGCTGGCCCTCGACCGGCTGGAGCCGGACCTGGCCCACGAGCGGGACCTGTTCGCGTTGCAGACGCTGTTGCTGTTGCGCGACTCCGACCTGCGCGCCCTGCGGCCCCACCACGTCGAGCCCGTGGCCCTGCCCGGCGGCACCGTGCCGGTGGTCACCTTTCGCCAGGCCAAAACCGGCGACGAGGTGCGCCTGCCCTTGCCCCCGGCGGCGGCGGCCATTTGGCACGCCCACCGGGGCGCCCTGGCCGTGCCCACGCAACAGCAGCGCAACCGCCGCATGAAGCAGCTGGCCCGCGTGGCGCAACTCACCCGACCCTTCGTGCGGGTGCAGTACGTGCGCGGCGAGCCCACGGAGCAGGTGCTGCCCCTCTACCAAGTCGTCACCACCCACACGGCGCGCCACACCGGCGCCGACCTGCTCATGCTCGGCTCGGGCGGGGATTCCAACCTGAGGGAAAAGGCCCTGGGCCACGCCGGCGTCTACGGCCACGACGCGCTGGAGCGCTACGGCCCCGCCCTGCTACAGGCCTGGGCGGCCGTGTTGTCCGAACCGAAAACGGACAACACAAGAGCCGATACCGGGCCCCGTGCTGCACCGAGCCGGGCCTGCGTGGCGGTGCCGGTGCGCACGATTGGGCAGTACAAGCTACCGCAGCTTACCAAATAGCTGACGCCAGTTAGGCCCACAGAAAAGCTTCTCACGTAGCATGGGGGGCTTTTTTATGGCAATACACCCAAAAAGGGGAATGCTGCAAAGAGAAGTAGAAGAACGATGCCCTCGATGGTTCCGTCGGCTTTTGCACGGGCCCGATGTTGCAGTTGGCTCAAAGGGGAGGGCGCTGACAAGAGCCAACAATGTAGGATGCGGCCACCATTCTAAGCAATCAAACGAAGCTTACCACGCGGGTAATCCTTGTTGGTTTCTCCCCAGCGAAATGGCTAGGCCAACCGCCCCGGCATAGAAACCACGCAGCTAAAACGCTAGGGCACCAATGGCAGCTCAGCCAAGGTGCCGCAACAATTCTGACCTGGGCCCTAGGGCCTTTCATGCGGACTATGCCCTGACTATCTGATAATTCAACTTTCCGACTTCGGAAACTAACCGGGGCTTTGCGTCGAAGGAGAAACAGCCCCTAAGCAAACGAAAGCCCGACGGCATCCGTCGGGCTTTCGTTTGCTTAGGGGCTGCGGTGTTCGCCGTTTGGCCAGCAACCGGCGTCGCGCGAGGCCAAGGCCCGCCAGCCGCGGGTGAAGAGAGGGAACCTGTAGCCACGAAAAAGCGCCGGCTTCAGCGGCGTTTGCGGCCACCCAGGATGCTGCGGGTAGGGCGGGCCCCCGCCCGGGCCTGGTTGGCGCGGGGCTGGTCGGCGGCGCTGGTGCCGTGGTCGAGGTCGCGCTCGGGCAAGCCGGTGGGAAAGGTGGGGCTGGTGGTGCCGCCGAGGTGCTTGTCGGTGTAGCCGTTGGGGTAGGCGGGCACAGCCGGCGCCGGCACCGCGCCGGATTGGGCCGGCAAACCCGTCGTCTGGGGCACGGGCGGCGTGGCCGGCTTTCGGGGAGCCTGGGCCACGGCGGGGCCAGCGGCCAGGGCAAGCAGGGAGGCGAGCAGGAGAAGACGCATAAGCAAGGGCTGAAGGCCAGAGCACGTCTGGCCTCCATCTTATACGACAACTCCGCCCAACGGGCCATGTGCCGCCCACCCGGCGGGGCTTTTTGTGGGCGCTAGTCCCTGGGCTCCGTACCTTAACGGGCATGAAGAACCTGCTCCTGGCCGCGTTGCTGCTGCCCGCCGGCGTGGCCGGCGCCCAAACCACCGCGCCCACGCCGCCCGCCGACGAGCTACGCCAACGCATTGCCCGCCTGGATACGGAGATGTTTGCGGCCTTCAATGCCCACGACGTGCCGAAGCTGATGGGCTACTTTGCCCCCGACCTGGAATTTTACCACGACAAAGGCGGCCTGGCGGGGTACGCCCAAACGCAGCAGGGCTTTACCCAGATGAGCAAGCAGTCCCCGGACATCCACCGGGAGCTGGTGCCCGGCAGCCTGGAAGTGTACCCCATCCCCGGCTACGGGGCCATCGAGGTGGGGGCCCACCGCTTCTGCCACACCGAGAACGGCAAGGCCGATTGCGGCACGTTTCAGTTCACCATGCTCTGGCAACAGAAAGACGGGGCGTGGCGGGTGGCCCGCGTGGTGAGCTACGGCCACTAGCTGCGTTTGGTGGAGTGGGGCTTTTTCGGAACGGAAGCGAGAACGCTCCGTCCGAGGTTTTTCCAGGCCGCGCTATTTGCCAAATAAGGAAGCCAGGCAGCGGTGCAGGCCTTCGACGAGGAGGACGTGGTCCACGTCGGCGTGGCCGGCCAGGTACCCGGCGAGCCGCTCGACATAGTCGCGGCAGCCCGCCACCTCGTTTTGCAGGCCCGGCCGTTGGGCTTCGATGTCGTTCAGGTGGGCGGGTAATTCCTGCACCAATTGGCGGAAGGCCGCCGGCGCAAGCGGGGGGTGCAACAGGGTGCGGTGCGTGATGCGCAACCGCTCATAAGTGGTGAGGAGCATGAGGGGAAGGGAAGGATTGGCGGCGGAATTACAATCCCCGTGCCAAGGGAGTAAAACATGCATCCACGCCTTCCTGTGGGCTTTTGGCGTAGCTTGCCGGCATGACGCTCGAACAATTCCTCGCCTTGCCGCCCGACGACCTGCCGCAGCTGGTGCAGGCCTGGGGCCTGTACCTGGGCATGTGCCGCCGCGCAACAACCGCCGTGTTTCTCTACCGCTACCCCGGGCCCGGCCGGGGCTTTTTCGTGGAGCTCCACCAGAACCGTACTACGGCCGCGCCGCCGCGGGTGCGGGCCTTCGCCAGCGAGCTGCCGCTGGAATCGGACTTGTCGCAGTGGGTTCCGGCGGAGGTGGAAAGCGAATGACGCCCACGCCAGGCGTCGCAAGCAGGACTTTTGCTTGCCGGGAGCCGGAGCACCGGCCCTCGTCGTATATCCTGCGCCGCCGGCCGCGGCTGCAGTAGAGGTGCTGCTTGAGGGCAGGTGGTTAGTAGCAAAGCCGTGGGCACTGGCTTCCGCGCGATGCCGCGATGTGTGGCCGCATCCCCGTAGAAATACGCGTTTTGGCAAGCCCCGTACTTCTACGCTGGTGCCGGCGGCTGGCCCCGGCGTCCTTTGCGGTTGCCAATCGCAGCACATTCTACCGCCTCGCGCAGCAATGGGCGTCTGCCCCGCCCAATGATGTCTACCCCATCCCAGTCAACAAAAAGCCCCGGTTGCTACAGCCGGGGCTTTTTTGCGGGCCATTATTCCCACTTAGGTAGTTTGAGAGCACGTTCAAGAGCAGTTGCCGGTTAAAATGTTCGCTGAAGCAAGCCGGCGGGACCGAGCCAGAAAAGCGAAAACTACTTGCCGGACCGTCCGCCTGGGTTAGCGCCCGCCGCTCAGCCCAAGCAGCACCCGGCACACGGCCGCCGCCGGAAGCGCCACGGGAAAAGCGGCGAGCAGCCGGGTCCACGGCGGCAGCTCAATGCCGAGCAAGAGCCGGGCATACAGCGGCGTGGCCTGAAAAAGAAAGCTGATGTCCAGGGTTTTGGCCGTCACGCCCAGCTGCGAGAGCTTGAGGTAGGCCGCAATCACCGGAAGGAACAGCAGCACGCACAGCCAGTACCCAGCGCAGAACTCGCAGCGCGGGCCCAGCCAAGCGGGCCGGTGCGCGGCCCAGGCCCGCCGCCAGCCCCAGCGCTCGAAGCAAAACAGGAGGGAAGTCGCGGTGAGGCCCACCAAAAGCACAAGGGAAAGAAGCTGAGGAAGCATTTTTGCGGGCAGAAAGGAGAAGCAAAGTAAGCCCCCGCCCCGGAACCGTCAGCGGGTGCGACTGGCGGGCGGGGATGGGGTTCGGTTGCCCAGCACCCGCCCCACCTTGGTGGGGTTGACGAAGGGCACAGCGCGGCCCGCCCGGCCGGGCGAGGTGGTGTCCGGCGCGGGGGCCGCGGGGACCGGTGGCGGGGTAGTAGCGGGCGCATCGTGGGCCACCGGCGAGTCGTTGCAGGCGCCGAGCGTGCCGGCAGCTGCGAGCAGCAGGGCCGCAAGGAAGGGGTTCATGGGCAAAGGCATGGGTTTCCCTTTCAACGGGCCGGACGGGCCGGGAGTTAGGAAAAAGCCATTTGATGCTTTTCTGGCGTTGCTTCACCCAGCCGTTCGCACCGTTGCACCGATTTCGCGCTGGCGACCGGGCGGGGCAAGCTCCGTCCCTACGTCATTCCGGCCTTCCGCGCCTTCGCGTGCTACTATTCTACCCGGCGCAGTCCCAGTACACCAATGATAATGAGGCTGGTAAAGAACACGCTCTGCCACGAAAACGGCTGCTTCAAGTACAGGGTGTCGACCAGCTTGATGCCGACCACGGCCAGCGCCATCCAGGCCGAATAGGCCGTGGCGGTGGGAATGTCGCGCATGGCCAGCGACAGAAAATACACGTTGGCCAGCCCGAAGCCCACGTAGGCCAGCAGCGGCAGCACCGGCAGCAGCAGCGCGGGCTGCCCCAGGCTGTGCGCCCAGGCGATTTCCTTGATGCGCTGCATGCTCAGCGCCTTGAGGCTATACGTCCAGCAAACCTCCATGAAAGAGGCCAGAAACAGGGAAAACCAGGGATTGAGCAAGGCTAGCGGGAAAGGGCGGCGGAGGGGGAGGAAGCGGTTTCGGCGGCCGGTGCCGTGGCCGGCGCGGCGCCAAAATTACCGCCCGGGCGCTGCGCTGGGATGGTTTCGGCGTAGGGCTCGGGCACAGGCCAGCCGTGCAGGGGCTTCAGGGCCGGCACGCGGTTCGTCAGCTTGGTGAGCAGGCGCCCGCGGATGCCGTGGTAGGCGCGGAACAGGCGGGAGCGTCGGGCCAATTCTTCTTCGCTGAACCGGGCCACGGAAAAGACGTGCTGGCTGAAATAGTCCTTCGGGAAAACGTAGGGCAGGCCCCACTTCTGCGGCTTGCGGCCATCGGGCAGGTAGGCGGTGCCAAACATCCAGTCCCAGAAGGCAAACTTGGTCGAGAAGTTGGCATAAAACACCTCCTCGTGGTCGGCGTGGTGCCAGAGGTGCATCTCGGGGCCGTTGATGAAGTATTGCAAGCGGCCCGAGCGCACGTCCACGTTGCAGTGAATCCAGATGCCCCACACGGCGTCGATGCAGGCTTTGATGGGCACCACCATGGGGTTGGCGCCGAGCAGAATGATGGGCGCAAACTCAATGGTTTGGTTTATCAGAATCTCGACGGCGTGCGAGCGGGAGCCCGCCAGCCAGTCTACCTGCTTGCCGGAGTGGTGCGCCTCGTGGGTGCGCCAGAAAAACGGGCTGCTGTGCTGAAACCGGTGAAACCAGTAGATGTAGAAGTCGTGGGTAATCACGAAAAACAGCACCTGCACCCAAATGGGCCACCCGGTTACAAAATGCAGCTTCGAGAACCCAAAATGCTGGTCGAGCGGCTGAATGATGTAATCAAAGATGATGATTTTCAACGCGAAGCTCTGCACGAAGGTGTAAAGCACCAGGTCCGTCCAGAAGCCCTCGCGGAAAAACGGCAGGCCCTTCCGGTACGGGATGATGCGCTCCAGCGTAATCACGATGGCCACCCAAATCAGCAGTATGGCCGTGGTGATGAGTTCGACGTGCGGCATAGCGTGAGGGATGGAGTAGTTTTAGCTGTCATCCTGAGCGTAGCGAAGGACCTTATTACGTCTGAACAACTCGTTCGAGCGGGATAAGGACCTTCGCTACGCTCAGGATGACAAACGATTTAAGGGCAGCAGTTCAACCCGAACACGCTATTCCTGGTTCGGCGCCAGCTCGCGGCGCAGGCGGCGGCGGGGCTCCAGCTCGGAGTCGTACACCACCTTCACGCCGTCGCCGAGGGCTTCTTCCACGTCGCGGATGTCGCGCACGAGCTTGGCCAGGCCACCCGGCTCCACGCTGGCGGCGTGGTCGGAGCCCCACATGGCGCGGTCGAGGGTGAAGTGGCGCTCCACGAAGCTGGCGCCCAGGGCCACGGCGGCCACGGTGGTGGCCAGGCCCGTTTCGTGGCCTGAGTAGCCGATGGGCGTGGTCGGGAACATGGCCTGCAGGGCGGGCACCATGCGCAGGTTCAGCTCCTGCGGCGGGCAGGGGTAGGAGGAAGTGGAATGGGCCACCATCAGCTTGTCGAGGCCCACCCACTGCACGGCCTGCGTGATTTCGTTGAGCGTGCTCATGCCGGTGCTCAGCATCAGCGGGCGGCCGGTGGCGCGCACGCGGTCAAGCAGGGGCTTGTCGGTGAGGGAGGCCGAGGCCATTTTATAGAGCACGGGGTTGAATTGCTCCATGAAATCAACCGAGGGCTCGTCCCAGCACGAGGCAAACCAGTCGATGCCCAGGGCCCGGCAATAGTCGTCGATGGCCGTGTATTCGGCCTGCCCAAACTCGGTTTTGCGCTTATAGTCGATGTAGCTCATTGTGCCCCAGGGCGTTTCGCGCTGCTTTTCCCACTGGTCTTTGGGCACGCACAGCTCGGGGGTGCGCTTCTGGAACTTCACGGCGTCGCAGCCGGCCCTGGCGGCCTCGGCGATGAGCTGCTTGGCCAGGTCGAGCGAACCGTTGTGGTTGATGCCGATTTCGGCGATGATGTAGGCGGGGTGGCCGGCGCCAATAAAGCGGTTTTTGCGAATTTCAACAGCTTGCATAGTGCGAAGGGTTGGGTTGTAGCGCAGGTTGCTACCTGTGCCTGGTGAAGGTAGAGGCGCATACTTGCGTCTCGTCGTTGAACGAAATCGTCCAACAATGTGCCCGGCAGATGTTCAACAACGAGACGCAAGTATGCGCCTCTGCATCCGTCGATTGTAAGGATTTAAATAGCGGTCCAGCCGCCGTCCACCACTAGGTTGGCCCCGGTCATGTAGGCCGAGGCGTTGGAGGCGAGGAACACGATGGCGCCCTGGTAGTCGGTGGCGGCGGCCATGCGGCCCAGGGGCGTTTTGGCGCTGTATTGCTTGATGAAAAATTCGTCCTGGCTGTTTTCCACGCCGCCGGGCGAGAGCGTGTTCACGCGCACGCCGTCCTTGCCCCAGTAGGCGGCCAGGTAGCGGGTGAAATTCACCACGGCGCCCTTGGTCATGGGGTAGGAGGGTGATTTGTAGAAGGTTTGCTCGCCGGCTTCGTTGCGGTAGATGCTCTGGTCGGGGCCCACGATGCCGTAGGTGCTGGCCACGTTGATGATGCTGCCGCTGCCCTGCCGCGCCATGGGCGTGCCGAACACCTGAGCCGCCAGAAACACGCCCGTCACGTTCACTTCCAGCACTTGTTGAAACGTGGCCAGCGGGAAGTTCTCGAACTTGCTCAGGTCAGCCGCGAGCGCGGGATTCTCAAACATGTCGTTGATAGCGGCATTGTTCACCAGCACGTCGATGTGGCCAAAGCGGGCCAGAATCTGGTCGCGCGCCGCGGCCAACGACTCCGGGCTGGTTACATCGACGGCCAGGGCCAGATGCTGGGCCGCGCCGCCGGGTAGTTGCTCGGCCAGGGCCTGGCAGGCCGCCAGGTCGCGGTCGGCCAGCACCACGTTGGCGCCGGCCTGGGCCAGGGCCTCGCAGTGGCGCCGCCCGATGAGGCCGTGCGCGCCCGTGACGATGGCCGTTTTGTTGGTGAGGGAGAAGAGGTTCAAGGTGTGTGGAAAGGTTTTTTACTGAAAGTCAGAACATTATGAAATAAGGCCGTCATGTCGAGCTTGTCGAGACATCTCGCGTGCTGAAGTAATTAGTTTTCCGCGGCGAGATGTCTCGGCTGCGCTCGACATGACGGTATTTACCAAGTTGTTCTGGTTACTTCGCCTTCACCGGCGCGGCGTTGGTCACTTTCCGGAACACGGCCTCCACCGGCTCACCCAAGAGGCGCGAGGCCACGTCGCCGGCTTCGATGGCTTCTTTGAGTAGCGGCAGCACCTCGCGGTAGGCGGCCAGGGTGTGGGCCACATCCTCATCGGTGTGCGAGAAGCACATGTTGTGGAAACCGCCCCACATGATGCCCCGCTTGAACAGCTCCTGCTGCATAAAGGCCTTGATTTCCATGGGGCTGCCGGCCGAGGCATCGAAGGTCACGATGGTGCGGCAGTCGTAGCCGTAGCACTTGGTGTATTGCGTGAGGCCCAGTTCGGCGGCAATGTCGTTGTAGCCGTCCTTGAGCTTTTTGCCCTGCTCAGCGAGGCGGGCGGGCACGTTCTTTTCGCGCATTTCGGCGATGGTGGCCACGGCCGCGGCCAGGCTCAGCGCTTCGCCGCCGAATGTGGTGAAGAAGAACACATCCTGCTCAAACAGCTCCATCACATCGCGGCGGCCAGTCAGTAGTGCGATGGGCATGCCGTTGGCAAACGCCTTGGAATACACCGCCAAATCGGGCGTGATGCCGAAGTACTCCTGCGCGCCGCCCACGGCCACGCGGAAGCCGGTCCACATCTCGTCGAAAATCAGCAGCGTGCCGTTTTCCTTGCACAGGCGGGCCACTTCGTGCAGGAAATTGTCCTTGGGCGCGTCGAAGATGAAGGGCTCCAGAATCACGCAGGCCACGTCTTCATCGAGCAGCGCCTTCAGCGAATCGATGTTGTTGTACTCGAAAGCGGCTACTAAGTCTTTGCTTTCCTGCGGGATGCCTTTGTCGCGGCTGGTGGTGCCGATGTACCAGTCGTGCCAGCCGTGGTAGCCGCAGCACAGCACCTTGCTCCGCCCCGTGAAGGCCCGCGACACGCGCACCGCCGCCGAGCACACGTCGGCGCCGGTTTTGCTGATGCGGATGCTCTCAGCGTTGGGAATAACCTCGTGAATCAGCTCCGAGAGCTCAACCTCCAGCTCGTGCATCATAGAAAAGGTGATGCCGTCTTCGAGTTGGGCCCGAATGGCGTTGTCCACCCGCTCGTAGGCGTAGCCCAGCGAAATCGGGCCGATGCCCATCTGGAAGTCGATGTACTCATTGCCGTCCACGTCCCAGATGTGGGAGCCTTTGGCGCGCTTCACGTACTTGGGGCTCACGCCTTTGGTGTACTGACCGGGGCCTTTGGCCAGGGTCTGGGTCACCGGCGTCATGATGCGCTGGGCGCGGGCGTACAGCTCGTCCGACTTCGTGATGTCGGGGTAATTCTCGTTGGAAGAAACGGTGTTGGGCATGGCTATTTTGTCATCCTGAGCGCAGCGAAAGACCTTATCACGTCTGCGCTGCAATGGGTTACTGATTCTGACGAAAGCCGCCGTGATAAGATGCTTCCTTCGTCAGCATGACAGGCGATTAAATTATTCCGCAAACTCGTTTTCGAGCACGGCCGGGCCCTCGGCGATGGCCGCGCCCGACTCGCCCAGGTGCTCCGTGATGCGGCGGGCAATGTGGTGGCCGGTAAAGCCCTCGTACTCCAGCACGGCGCTCAGGCGGCCGGGGCGGTACCAGCGTTCCTCCAGCGCCAGCGGCAACACGCGGGCCGTGAGCTGGTTGCGCAGCAGCACTTCGGCCAGAATGGAATAGAGGCCGCCGGTGACGAAATGGTCCTCCACCGTCACGATGAGCGAGCCGCGGCGCACCACGTCCAGCAATGCGGCTTCGTCAATTGGCTTAAGGCTACGCAGGTTGATGAGGCCCACGGACTTGCCCTGGGCCTGCAGCAGCTCGCGGGCTACGAGCGTCTGTTCGAACAGCATGCCGTAGGTGAGAATGGTCACGTCGGTGCCCTCGGCCACGATTTCGGCCTTGCCGATTTCAAAAGGCGCGTGCTCGTACATGGCCGGGCGGGTGTTGACGCGCACGTAAGCCGGCGCGGGCGAGGCCCAGATGGCGGGCAGCATGGCCAGCATGTCCTGCTCGTCGGCGGGCGCAAAAACCGTCATGCCGGGGATGCCGCGCATCAGGCTCACGTCCTCAATGGCCTGGTGCGTAGGTCCGTTGCCATCGGAAAGGAAGCCGGGCACGAAGCCGCTGAGCTTCACGGGCAATTGGCCGATGCCCACGTCGGTGCGGATGAATTCGAAGGCCCGCAGTGTGAGAAAGGTGGCCAGCGCGTGCAGAATCGGCACGCGGCCGCGCAGGGCCAGGCCGGCCGCGGCGCCGATGAGCGTTTGCTCCGTAATGCCGGTATCGATGAAGCGCGGGCCGAGCACGGCGGGCAGGTTGCGGATGAGGGCGCGGTTTTCGGCCGTCATCACCACTATCCGGTCGTCGGCCAGAGCAGTTTGCTTGATGAGTTCTTCGTAGGTCATGGGAGTTGTATCATCAACATCATCTGTCATCCTGAGCCTTGCGAAGGACCTTATCACGTTAGAACACCGCGTTCAAGGATGAAAAGGTCCTTCGCTGCGCTCAGGATGACAAACAGTATTGAGTTATCGAACAGTTAAAGTTTCACTGGTCAAAGTGGTGGCTACCTGGCTGTGCAGCTCGCGCAGCAGCTCGTCCACTTCCTCGGCCGAGAAGTTGCAGAACCAGCGGTCGGCGCGCGCCTCGATGCTGGGCAGGCCGCGCCCGCGCACCGTGTCGCAGATGATGACCGACGGCTTGGTTTCCGAGAAAGGCAAAGCCGAAAAAGCCGCTTCCAACTGCGCAAAATCGTGCCCGTCAATCCGCCGCACTTCGCAGCCAAAGGCCTCAAACTTGGGCGCCATGGGTTCCAGCGGAATGAGGTCTTCGGTGGCCACATTGGCCTGGAAGTGGTTGCGGTCGACCACCAGCGTGAGGTTGTTGACCTTGTGGGCGCTGGCCACCAGCAGGCTTTCCCACACAGTGCCCTCGTTCAGCTCGCCGTCGCCGGTGATGACGATGACCTTGTTGTCCTGGCCGCGCAGCTTGCAATCCAGGGCCACGCCCAGGGCCACGCTGGGCAGGTGCCCGAGCGAGCCGGAGTGAAACTCCACGCCCGGCACGTGGCGGTTGGGGTGCCAGTAAATGTGGTCGTCGGTGCTTAGGTGCTGGTCGAGGCGGGCTTTGTCGATAAAGCCCAGCTCCACGAAAGTGCCGTAAAGCGCGGGCACGTCGTGGCCTTTGGAGAGGAACAGGTAGTCGCGGGTGGGGTCCGTGAGGTTGTCGGGGCGCACGTTCAGGCAGTCGGCGTAGAGGTACACCAGCAGGTCGGCGCAGCTCAGGGAGGCGCCGGTGAAGCAGCCGCCGTCGGTGCTCAGGCGCACGATGTGCTCGCGCACGCGCAGGGCCAGGGCTTCCAGTTCTTGGCGTTTTTGGTCGGTCATAAAGCAGTGGGAGAAGAGCTAAGCTGTTTGGTTTGCGACGAATCCACGGTTTTGAGCTCGTCGAGGTGGTTGCGGTACCAGTTCACGCCCGCCAGGTGGGCGTTGAGCTGGGCAATGTCGGGCCGGGCCTCGGTCAGCCGCAGCACGTCATCGAGCCCGAAGGCGGGGTTTTGGTTGTACAACGCGTCATAAACGGCCGCGATGAAGGCGTAGTCTTCCGGGTAGTCGATGGTCCAGCGGTGGCTCATCGAGTAGTCGTTGCCGGAATTCCACGCCACGTTGGCGAGCCGGAAACGGGCGGGGTTTTCCCAGAAAAAGGGCGTCGTGTGCTCGCGCTCCAACGGCCGCCGGGCTTCCCGCCAGGCTGTTTGTAGCGCCGAAAAGCGCATGATTTCCACGTCATTCCCATCGGGAAAAGTGGCGGGGTGCAGGTTGCTCACGAAGTCGAAGCTGTCCGGATTGTCCAAGTACACGCCCAGCACCTGGTCAATCACGGCCGGGTCGATGAGCGGGCAGTCCGACGGAATTTTCAGCACCACCTCGGCGCCGTATTCCCGCGCGGCCTGGTAGTGGCGGTCCAGCAAGTCCAGCGCGTCGCCCCGGAAGCAGGGGAGGCCGTGGGCGGCGCACATTTCGGCCAGGGCGTCATCGGCGGGGGCGGTGGTGGTGGCTACTACCACGGCGCCGGCCAGCCGGGCGCGCTGCACCCGCTCCACCATGCGCACCAGCAGTGGCTGGCCAGCCAGCGGCAGCCCCACCTTGCCGGGCAGGCGCGAGGAGCCCATGCGGGCTTGCACTACGGTCAGGACGCGGGAAGGGGCCATCTGGGTACTGGGATATCCGGTAGTCGGCATGCCGATGAAAATACTCTAAAATTTGTGCGGCAAACGAGCGGTTTTTCGATAATTGCCTGTCAGCTATTTCCTTAATTTTTTCCTGGAATAGTGCGAATAACTCCGCCGCTAATGAACGGCCAATGAACTATCAGCCGGCGAAGAATCGGCAAACTCCTCCGCCCGGTACCGCCGCAAAAACGCCGGCCCGCTGCCCTCAAAATGCGCGAAGCCGCGGCAAATGGCCGCAATGCGCCGGGCCGAGGTGCCGCCGTTCTGCCAGGGCAGCTTGCGCCGGAGGTCGTCCACGTCAAAGTAGGAATGCACGGGCTTGCCCAGCGCCAGCCCCACGTACACCACCGTCGAGTATTGGGTGATGAGCTCCACGCAGTTGGCAATCATGTGGTCGGTGTTGCCGTCGGTGAAGATGAGCGTGCCGGGCGGGGCGTGCTCCTTGATTTCGTCCACGGCGCGGGGCAGCTCCTCGTTGGGGTGCAACTTGAAGGCCAGCGGGCGGCCGTTGGCAATGCGGGCACATTCGCGGATGAACTTGGGGCGGTTTTCGGGGGTGAAGGTTTCGCGCAGGTCGGAGGTGGCCACCAGCACGTAGCCGCGGTGCGGGAAATCGTTGTGGCGCACCCGCTCGATGTTGTCGAAGTTGGGAATGCCCGTCACCACGAGCTTGTCGCGGTCGACGCCCACCCGGGCAAAATGCTCGCGGTAGCCCTCCGAGGCCACGCAGTAGACGTCGCAGCAGTTGTTCATGCCGTTCAGCGCCGTGCCGATGGCCAGGATGGGGTAGCGGGTGAAGCGCTTCACCTGCCGCGCCCAGAAGTTGAGCGGGTCGGTCATGCCTTCCTGCACAAACACGGTTTTGGTGGTGCGCACCAGCGGCCAGGGTACCACCACGTCGGAGCAGCACACGATGAGGTCGTAGGTGTTGCCGTACACGCGGGCCTCGAAGTCGTTCTTGAGGCCGTGCTCGGCCAGGTATTTGTCGGCTTTTTCTTTGATTTTGCCGGTGACGATGGTTTTGTTCAGGCCCCCGGTCCAGAGCAGAAACTTGTAGAAGGGGCGTTGCCAGCCGTCGTAGTAGAGCTGGCTGAAGTAGGGCTCAAACTCGTCTTCCAGCAGCTGCGCAATCTGATGCATCTGCGTGGTTTGGTTGGGCGAGCCGATGAGAAACAGGACCTTTTTTCGGGACATGCAGAACGGGGAATGAACAGCTAACGCGGGGACCTGGCCGCCGAATTCAGCCCACAACCGCGGGCCCCGGCCACAAGTTTTCACGGCTCTGGCCCCGGCGGGCAAGACGAACAGGGCGAGGGCAAGGTACAGCACAGGCAGCGAAGTAACGAAGCCCAAAATGCCGCCGACTCGCCGCTTTGTTATGGAATTACTAAGATTTTCACCACCTTAGCCGGCTGTATCGGCACGGCAGAAACCGCGACACCTGAACCCGATTTCGACGTTGCCCTGCCTGTGGGCATAACCAGCAGTGCAGCAGCGTGCTTACGTAAAAGCCGAAAGCAAAATCCGTATAAAACAACTTGCCCGCCGCGCATAGGTCCCGTAACATTATTGCCGCGACCAGCCTCGCGCTCGTCGCGGCCCAGCCACCTAACCCGGGTTATTTACCCTTTTACACCATGCTGCTAAACTCTCTGCCCGACATCGACGGAAGCCGCTGCACCCTCTCCCTGGAACCCGAAGGCTGGCTGCGCGCCACCTGGCGTGGCTTCGTCGACATGAGCGAGGCCCTGCGCGGGGCCGACAACTACCTCAAGACCCTGGCCGAGCTGCGCTGCCCCTACCTGCTCAACGACAACGTGGAGCTGCGCGGCCCCTGGTTCGATTCCATCGAGTGGCTGGAGCGCGTGTGGGTGCCGCAGTCCGTGGGCATGGGCCTGCGCTACGTGGCCCACGTGGTGCAGGCCGACTCGCTGTCCGACACCATTACCACGCATTTCAACGGCTCGCAGGTGGGCGGGCTGGAGCTCCAGATTTTCCAGCGGGTGCCCGAGGCCGAGGCCTGGCTGCTGCACTGCCAAATGGTGGCCGCCGGGGTGGAATAAGGCCCGCCGCGCCCTACTTTTGGGGTCGCCATGAACGACCCGGAAATCCGCGCCCTGCTCTACCCGCTGCTCGCGGGCGGCGTGCACATCAACGAGCTGCCCACCGGCACCACCCGGGCCGACGTGGTGCACATCACCGAGCACTTCATGCACGGCTACGAGGTGAAAGGCGATGGCGACACTCTGCAGCGCGTGGCTAACCAACTGCGCTGCTACGGCGAGGTTTATGATTTCGTCACCTTCGTCGTCACCGAAAAGCACCTGGCCAAGCTGCTGCCCTTGCTGCCCGAGTGGGTGGGCGTGCTGGTGGCCACGGCCGGAGGGCTGCGCGCCCACCGCGCCGCCAGCTACAACGCCACCGTGGCCCTGGCACCGCTGGCCCGGCTGATTTTGCTCGAAGAAGTGAAGCAGTTTCTGTTGGCGCGGGGCCTGGGTGGCGCCAGCACCCTGCGCGGGGCCGAAATCGGCCGGTTTCTGCGCACCACCAACACGGTGCCGCTCTCCGCGCTGGCCCAATATGTGCGCGAGCGCCTCATGGCCCGCCTGCCCGAGCGCCTGCTGTGGCGGGCCGAGCGCAAAGCCGAGCGGGAGCGCCGGCCGCCGCGCCGCAAGCCCAAGCAGAAGAAGCCCGTGGCGCGCAAAAAAGCCGCGAAGGTGTAGAGGCGCAATATGTTGCGTCTCGTCGGCCGCGCAATTACCCTGATAGTTTAGCCGGCATCGTTCAACGACGAGACGCAATATATTGCGTCTCTACAGCACCATGGTCATGATGGAGTGCGCGGCCGAAGTCGTCTTGGCCGCTTGCCCGTTTATCCAGAGCTGAAAATCCAGCGGTTTGTCGGTTTGGTTCATCACCACCACGGCCACCGAGCCGTCGGGGTTGCGGAAGGCGGTGGTTTGCAGGGCGTCGCGGTTTGAGGCGGTGGCCACGCGCTTGGCACCGGGCCGGATGAACTTGGAGAAGTGGCCGATGTAGTAGTAAGCGCTGGTGTAGATGAGCTTGCCGGCCTTGGTATCGCCGATGATGGGGGCGTAGCAGAAGTTGCCCACGTGGTTGGGGCCGCCGGTTTCGTCGAGCAGCACGTTCCAGTCGGTCCAGCCCACGGTGCCGGCGTTGAAGTCGCCAATCATCGACATGCCGTATTTCTCGCCCAGGTCCCAGCGGTCCACTTTGGCCAGGTCGAAGTTTTCGAGGCAGCCTTCGGTGAAAAGCAGGTTTTTGTCGGGGTAGGTTTCGTGCACGCGGCGCACGTTGTCGAACAGCATACCCGAGCCGGTCCACGTCTCGTACCAGTGGTAGCCGATGCCCCACACGTACTTGGCGGCCGCGGGGTCGTCGAGCACGGCGCTGGCGCGCTGGTACACCAGGTCGCGGTTGTGGTCCCAGGCAATGAGCTTTTTGCCGCCCAGCCCGCCCTTGGCCAGCGTAGGCCCCAGGTAGCCTTTGATGAAGTCCCGCTCTTCCTCGCCCGTGAAAATGCACGACTCCCACTTCTGGGTGGCCATGGGCTCGTTCTGCACGCTCAAGCCCCAAATCGGAATGCCCAGTTGCTCGTAGGTTTTGATGAACTTGACGTAATAGTCGGCCCAGGCCTGGCGGTACTGGGGCAGCAGCTTGCCGCCGTGCAGCATGTCGCCGGTGGTTTTCATCCAGCCCGGCGGGCTCCAGGGGCTCACGTACATAGTGAGCTTGCCGCCCGCCGCCGTCAGCACCTGCTTGATGAACGGGATGCGAAACTGCTCGTCGTGCTTCACGCTGAACGTTTTCAGCGCCTCGTCCTTGTCGGCCACGTAGGTGTAGCTGCCGCTCGAAAAGTCGGAGCTGTGAATGCTGGTGCGCCCCAGCGTGTAGCCGATGCCGTCCTTCGGGCTGTAATAGGCCTTCAGCAACTCCTGCTGCTGCGGCTTGGGCAGCTTGGCAAAGGTTTCGGCCGCCGCGTCGGTGAGCGCCCCGCCGATGCCCAGCATGGTCTGGAAGGTATGATTGGGGTCGACGAACACGCTCACCTGGGTTTCCAGGGGCTGCGCGGCGGGCGAAAAAGCCAGCTCGGCGCCGGCGGCCAGCCGCTGCGAGGTGCCCGAAACCGTGGCGTACACGCGGGCTTTTTTGCCGGCCGCCGAATAGGAAGCACTGGTTTTGGGGGAGGTTTGGGCGCTGGCGCTGCCGCCACAAAGGCCGGCCAGCAACGCGAGGGAAAGAAGGGGTTGATTCATCGAGGTCAGAATGTATGCCAGGCGCCGACCGGCGGCTATTGCTTGCTGATTTTGAATTCGGAATTGTAGCCCGGGCCGGCGATGCGGACGACGTAAAGGCCACTTTTCAGGCTCGACAGGTCGAGGGTGTTCTGCGAAACCGGTGTCGGGTGGGTTTCCGTCAGCACCACGCGGCCGGCCGTGTCGAGCACCGTGATGCGGTGCGACGGCACGCTGGCCGGCACCTCATACGCCAGGGTGTTGGCCACGGGGTTGGGGTAAAACGCGCTGCTGGTTTTCTTCGACCCTTTGCCGGCCAGCGGCGCACTCCCGGAAATGCCAAAAGTGAATTTCTCGGTAGCCGAAATGCTGGTGCGCGTGCACGTCATGGGCCCAGTGCCGTTTTCCGACGACAGGTAGGCGCCGTTGTTGCCCCGCAGCGACACGGTGCCGTCCGCATTCAGCACCCAGTCAAAGGCTTCGGCCGCCGACACCGTGGCGTGGTTGACGGTGACGGGCCGCGTGCCGTTTTCCGACGAGACGTAGCCCGTGGTGCTGCGCAGGGCCACTTTGCCGCTGCCGGCGGCCTCCATCGTGAACTGCTCCCAGACCCCGCGCGAGCTGCGCGCGCAGGTCATCGGCTGGAAGCCGCCTTCGCTCGAAACAAACTTGTTGTTGTTGCCCTGCAGCCAGACGATGCGGCCGACCGGGGCCGGCAGCAGGCCGTGGTAATTGCCGCCGTCGGGGTAGTTCACGATGCCGTTCTGATTCGGAGCCAGGGCGTTGAGGGCGGTGTTGGGCACGGCGTTGCCAAACAGAATGTTGTTGAGCACCTGCGGCAGGCCGGCCACGCCGTCCACGATGTAGGGCGGCGGGATGTGGAACAGGGCCGCGTTGTTGCTGCCTTCAAAGCGTTTATACGTCCAGTGGCACCAGCCGATGCCCACCGAGTTGAGGCTCACGGCCGCGTCGTGCATCCAGGTGTCGGTGTTTTCACCGGTTTCGCCCACCCAGATGGGCACGTTCTGCGCGGTCCGGAAGCGCGTCAGGTTGCCGATGGTGCGCAGGTTGTTGGGGCTGCCCAGGTCCACGGAGGCCACGTTATTGTCCAGCAAATAAGTGGCGCCGCTGTAGCGGTGCGAGTTGTACACCAGGTTAGCCGTGTTGGTGAAGGTGCTCTTCTCCATCAGGTTAAAATCGTTGCCGAAGCCGTTGCCTTCCAGCAGCAGCAGGTGGTTGTCGCCCTCGGCCCGCACCGTCGTTATCAGGCGCTGCAGCAGGTTGTGAATCTGCTGGTTGCCCGGCACGTTGTTGGGCTCGTTGATGAGGTCGTACATCGCCACGCGGGCGTCGTTCTTGTAGCGCGCCGCGATGCTGCCCCACAGCCGGGCGGTGATGTCCTGGTAAATGGCCTGGTTCCACAGGTCCAGCGGCTGCAGCGCGTCGGCAATGTTGGTATCGGTGCCCTGCGAGCCGGGCGCGGCGTGCAGGTCCAGCACCACGTACATGTTGTTGGCCGCGCACCAGGCCAATACGTTATCAATCAGGCGCAGGGCTTCCATGTTGGCCGGGTCCGTGAACAGCTGGTTGCTGTTGTACCAGCCCGTGAGCGCGCTCACGTAGGCCGCGTAGGTGGTGGTGCCGCGCAGCACGCTGTTGCGCACGGCGCGCTGGCTGGGCGTCAGAAACAGGTCGTAGTGCAGCGGCAGGCGCACGCAGTTGAAGCCCTTGGAAGCCAGGAAATCAATGTCGGGCCGGGTGATGAAGTTGTTGCGGTAGCTCTGGTAAAACGCCTCCACGTCGGCATCGCTCATGCCCAGGTCGTAGAGGGTTTTCTTCACCGTACCCTGGGTCTGGCGGCCGTTGATACCCTGCCAGCCGGGCTTGACGATGTAGCCTTCCTGCAAGGCCCAGCCGCCCAGGTTCACGCCGTTGAGCAACACTTCCTGGTTATCGGCGTTCACAATCTTGGGCCCCGCCGCGTGCAGAAAGCTCTGCGCGCGGGCCGGAGCCAAAAGGCCCGGTAAGGCCAGTGCCAGCGCTAGCACGCCCATCAGGCGCCAGCCGGCAAAATGGAATGAGAAATAGTTGCGCAACGGGCGGGAATTTGGGGTGGAAAAGGAGGACTGCGGTGAACAAATGTAGAATCCCCGGTTCTCAAAAAATCAAACAAAAAGGCCCATTTGCAGTCCTGAGCGGCTTTGCCGGTTTGGCGTTTACACTTACAGCACACGCGGAAGCGCCGCTAATGCGTGCCACCTTGCCCGTTAGCGCGCATTGCTGGCTTCTCCCAAAACCGTTAAAAAACACGCGAAAAACCCGATGCGCTGCCGCAAAAAATGACGCAACCCGTGCCCTACCACACGTAGGTGCCCACCGCTCCAGCCGGCAGGGTGCTGCGCAGTTGCCGGCCCTGGTGGCGCACGGCGAAGGCCTGCGGGGCCGCCCCGGCATTGAGCACGATGAGCACGTGCTGCCCGGCGGGCGTCCGAAAAGCCACGTTGGGCAGCCCGGCCACCTCACCCGACGCCACCCGCACGCTGCCCGGCCGCACAAACTTGCTGGCGTGGGCGATGATGTAGTACGCCGGGTTGCGCGTCACCGCGTCGCCGGCCAGCGTGAGGGCGCCGAGGCACTGCGTGCAGCCGCCCGGCGTGTGGGGGTTCTGCTGCGGGTCGGCGGCCAGGTTCCACTCCAGCACGGTGCGGGCCCAGTTGCGCGTGGCCCCGACGATGAGCGTTTTGGTGTGCCAGGCCAGGTCTTCGGGGAACTTGCCCGGCGCGCCAATCCACTGCTCGGTGAAGTACACGTTTTTGTCGGGGTGGGCGTCGTGCACCTGGCTCAGCGCCTCGATGGGCCCGGCGTACAGGTGGAAGGCTGAGCCGTCGACGTAGCGCGCCGCCTCCGGGTCGTTGAGAATGGCGAGTGGGTAGTCGGGCCGGTCGGCATTGTGGTCATACACAATGATTTTCGTGTCGAGCCGGGCCGCCCGAAACGCCGGCCCCAGGCTGCGCTTGATGAACTCGGCCTGTTCGGCGGCCGGCATCAGCAGGCTGGGGTTATTGCCGGGATGCAGGGGCTCATTTTGCACGGTAATGGCGTCCAGCCGAATGCCCGCCGCCTTCATTTCCTGAAGGTAGCGCACGAAATACTGCGCATAGGCTCCGTAAAACTCCGGCTTCAGGCTGCCGCCTTTGGTGCTCTCGTTGGTTTTCATCCACGCCGGCGGCGACCACGGCGAGGCCAGCAGCTTCAGCTTTGGGTTGAGGGCCAGGATTTCCTTCAGCACCGGAATCAGGTGCTCGCGGTCGGGCGCCAGGCTGAAATGGGTCAGCGCCGGGTCGGTTTGCCCAGCGGGTAGGTCGTCGTAGGAAAACACGCGCGCATCCAGGTCCGACGCTCCGATGCTGACGCGCAGGTAGCTCACACCAATGTTGGCGCCGTCGGTCGCAAACAGCTCCCGCAGCAGCTTGTGGCGCTCCGCGGCGCCCATGCGGTGCAACAACTCGGCGCTGCCGCCCGTGAGGCAGTACCCAAAGCCGTCGATGGTTTGATAAGTCTGTGCGTCGGTTACCGCAATGACGGGCAGCGGCGCAGCGCTGGCATCTGTGCCAAAAGGCAACCGCAGCCGCTGCTCCGCAAACAGCGCGGTTCGGTCCGGCGTAGTCAGCCACAGCGTGGCACTCGGGGCCTGGGCGGTGGGGGCGGGGCGGGCGTTTTTCTGGGCGTGGGCCGCCAGTGGGAGCAGGGCCGCGGCCAGCAGCCAGCGGTGAAACAGAAGGGGCATAGCGCGCAGGTTCAATTCTGGCCGGGCATTCGGGCCGCGCCGAAAGTAGCAGGCGCGACTCGAATGCCCGGCCATAGCTCCGCCCGGGCACGCTGAAAGCCGACGCTGCTCCAAGCCCCAAAAGCCCCGGTCGTTTCCGACCGGGGCTCGTGCTGTGAAGAGAGGACTCGAACCTCTAATTGTACTAGCGAGATAGGCTAGCGCGTCTGCCAATTCCGCCACCCCACATTGTTATCTGATGCAAATCTACATAATGCCTCAGTTGTTAAACAAATAATTATTTGTATTATTTTTTTGTTAACATTTGCTTAATATGGGCAGTTAGGGCAAAAAGCAGCCTTTATCAAAAAGGTAAAACCCTTCATTCGTGCTGGAAATGCACTTTATGTCCCTTTTCTCCCCGGTTCTGTCTTTGCTGGAATAAAGAGTAAAAATAGGCATTGCGAAAGCGACTCGCAAAAACGGACTTTTTTGAATAAGGATATTTTTTTAACAAAACCCGATTTGAGCTTCGTTTCAAGCACGGTTCGGGACTGGAAGGCCGGTAGAACTAGGGGGCAACGGGCTTGGGCGGGGCTGGTATCTTCGCGGGCCCAAGAAGAAGCCCGCGAATGAACCCCGACACCCCGCGCAAAATCATCCACCTGGACATGGATGCCTTTTATGCTTCGGTGGAGCAGCGCGACCACCCCGAGCTGCGCGGCAAGCCCGTGGCCGTGGGCGGGGCGCGGGAGCGGGGCGTGGTGGCGGCGGCCAGCTACGAGGCGCGGCAGTTCGGGGTGCGGTCGGCTATGCCGTCGGTCACGGCGCTGCGCAAGTGTCCGGCGCTGCTGTTTGTGCCGCCGCGCTTTGCCGTGTACAAGGAAGTGTCGCGGCAGATTCGGGCCATTTTTGCCGAATACACGCCCCTGATTGAGCCGGTGTCGCTGGACGAGGCCTACCTCGACGTGACGCACAACCTCAAGCAACTGGCTTCGGCCACTCAGATTGCGCGCGAAATCCGGGCCAAAATCCTGGCCGAAACCCAGCTCACGGCCTCGGCGGGCATTTCCTATAATAAGTTTCTGGCCAAGCTGGCTTCGGACTACCGCAAGCCCAACGGGCAGTTTGTGGTGCGGCCCGAGCAAGGCCCGGCCTTTGTGGAGGGGCTGGCGGTAGGCCAGTTTCACGGCGTGGGGCCCGTCACGGCGGCCAAGATGAACCAGCTGGGCATTTTCACGGGGGCCGATTTGCGGGCGCAGACCGTTGAGTTTTTGCAACAGCAGTTTGGCAAGGCGGGGCGCTACTACCACGCCATTGCCCGCGCCGAGGACCACCGGCCCGTGGTGGCCGACCGCCTGCGCAAGTCGGTGGGCTCGGAAAACACCTTCGCGCACGACCTCAACGCCTTCGCCGACCTGCTCGACGGCCTGCGCCCGTCCATCGAAGAAGTGTGGGAATATTGCCAGCGCTCGGGCATCCTGGGGCGCACGGTGACGGTGAAAGTGAAGTTTGCCGACTTCCAGCAAATCACGCGCAGCCGCAGTAGCGTGGGGCCCATCCCCAACCAGGGCGTGCTGGAGCGCATTTGCCGGGAGCTGGTGGAGGGGCTTTTCCCGCTGCCCAAGGGCGTGCGGCTGCTGGGCGTCACGCTCTCCAACCTCAACACCGGCCAGCCCGCCGCCGGGCGACAGCTGACACTGAGCTTCTGAATAGGTGGTATAGGTAGGATGTAGTCAAAACGTCATGCAGAGCGTAGCGAAGCATCTTGCCCGTCACCACTAATTTCTTTCAACAATTAGGTCACTACTCCACGCGAGATGCTTCGCTACGCTCTGCATGACGTTCTTTTTATCCGGCCGCCGCTCCAAAATTGACTCAAAAACCCAAAAAAATTGTAGTGAAAAATATAGCCGCGCTTTCTGCGCCCGGCCGTATGCATTTCCGCAACCCAACCGGTTACCTTGCCGCCTTTAGCAAAAGGCCAGGGTAAATTCTGGCAAGGTTCTGGCCATATTGCCCGCGCTGGGCGGCTTTTTCGCCGCTCAGGCAACCGTTCTTGACTTCTCATTATCTTCCTCGCATGAATTTTTCCCGCTTTAAGCTTGGAGTGTATTCCACTTCGGTGCTGGCCCTGCTGGGGCTGGCTTCTTTCTCGGTGTACCAGGGCACGCCCCCGCGCGACCAGGTGGTGCTCGGCGTGATGCTGCAGGGCCTGTCGCAGCTCCATTTCCAGCCCGAAAAGATTGACGACCAGTTCTCGCAGCGCGTGTTCGACCTCTACCTCAAGCGCGTGGACGTGAACAAGCAGTTTCTGCTGGCCCCGGAAGTGGCCGGCCTGCGCCAGTACCAAACCCAGATTGACGACGAGCTGCGCGGCGGCACCCACGAGTTTCTGGACGCCACCAGCCAGCTCATGAGCAAGCGCACCCTCGAAATCCAGGGCCTGTACCGCCAGATTCTGGCCAAGCCGTTCGATTTCGCGGTGCAGGAAACCTGGGAAACCGACCCCGCCAAGGCCACCTACGCCGCCACCGCCGCCGAGCAGCGCGAGCAGTGGCGCAAGCAGCTCAAGTACCAGACCCTGGCCCAGCTCTCGGAGCTGATGGACGACGAGGCCAAAAAGAAAGACAAACCGCTGGCCGCCGCCAAAGCCGGCGCGGCGGCCTCCACCACCTCGGACCGGCCCCGCACCGCCGCCGAGCTCGAAGCCGAGGCCCGCAAGCGCGTGCTGAAGTACTACGACGAGTACTTCGACGACCAGTTGAAATCTGACGCCAACGACCGGCTGGCCCAGTTTGCCAACGTCATTGCCAACACCTACGACCCGCACACCGACTATTTCGCGCCCATCGTGCGCGAAAACTTCGACATCTCGATGTCGGGCCGCCTGGAGGGCACGGGCGCCCAGCTGCAGGAGGACGAAGGCCACCTGAAAGTGACGGACATCGTGCCCGGTTCGGCTTCGGCCCGGCAGGGCGAGCTGAAGGTGGGCGACGTCATCCTGCGCGTGGCCCAGGGCGCCGCCGAGCCGGTGAGCGTGGAAGGCATGAAGTTCGAGAAAGCCGTGAAGCTCATTCGCGGGCCCAAGGGCACGGAGGTGCGCCTCACGGTGCGCAAGCCCGACGGCGCCACGGTGGTCATTCCCATCATCCGCGACGTGGTGGTGATTGCCGATTCCTACGCCCAGTCGGCCGTCATCAAGCAAAATGGCAAGAGCTACGGCTACATCCACCTGCCCACCTTCTACGCCGACTTCAACGACAAGGGCGGCCGCAGCAGCGCCGCCGACGTGAAGGCCGAGCTGGCCAAGCTGACCAAGGAAAACGTGGCCGGCGTGGTGCTGGACCTGCGCTACAACGGCGGCGGCTCCTTGCGCGACGCCGTGGACATGGGCGGCCTGTTTGTGCCCAGCGGCCCCATGGTGCAGGTGAAAACCAGCCGCGGCAAGCCCCAGCCCGTGGCCGATACCGACCCGCAGGTGCAGTACGCCGGCCCGCTGGTGGTGCTGGTGAACAAGTACAGCGCTTCGGCCTCGGAGATTCTGGCGGCGGCCATGCAGGACTACAAGCGCGCCGTGGTGCTGGGCAACACCACCTACGGCAAGGGCACGGTGCAGCAGGTGTTTGACCTGGACAACGCCGTGTCGCCGGAAGTGGCGGCCCTCAAGCCGCTGGGTTCGGTGAAGCTCACCATCCAGAAGTTTTACCGCGTGAACGGGGGGTCGACCCAGTTCAAGGGTGTGACACCCGACATCACCGTGCCGGACGCGCTGACTTCGTACGCCAAGGGCGAGCAGGAGGCCGAGTTCCCCTTGCAGTGGGACGAGATTGCGCCGGCCGCCTACCAGCCCACCAACACGGTGCCCGACCTCGCCAAGCTGAAAGCCGCCAGCGCCGCCCGCGTGGCCGCCAGCCCGGGCTTCCGCCTCATCACCGACGCGGCCCAGCGGGCCACCGAGCGCCGCAAGCAAACCAACCTCTCGCTGAACCTGGCCGCTTACCGCACGGCTCAGCAGCAGGCCCGCGACGCCGGCAAGCTCCAGACCACGGCCCAAAACGCCCTGCCAGCCCTCGACATCGCCCTGCCGACGCCGGACGCCGCGCTGGCCAAAGCCGACTCCGTGGTGGCCAAGCGCACCGCGCGCTTCCTCAAGCCGCTGCGCAAAGACGCCGCCCTGGCCGAAGCCGTGGCCGTGATTGGCGACGAGCTGAAGTAAAGCTGGAAGCGCTGAAAACTGAAAACGCCCCCGTTGCTTCTGAGCAGCGGGGGCGTTTTGCGTGGTTGAGCGAGGTAGAGACGCGTATTCGCGTCTCGGCGTTGAACGATTGGTCGAATGCTTTCCAGACGACGCCAGCGCCGGGACGCGAACACGCGTCTCTGCATTAGACGGAGCACCGCCGGAGCGTTTGCCCCAACTTTGAACGATTGCCGGAGCCGATTCTGCGTATGCAAAGCTGCCTTTTCCCACCCTGTGTACTTTCGTGGTATGCCCGATTCTGCCCTGCCTGCTCTCCCGACCGATTTACAGCCGCTCTTTCCGGTGGCTGACCTGGCGCACGCACTGCTGGATGCGTCGTTGACCGGGGTGGCGCTCTACAAGCCCATTCGGGACGAAGGCGGGCAGGTGGTGGACTTCACCATTGAGCTGCTGAACCCGGCGGCGCAGCGCATTCTGGGGCAGCCCGCCCGGCCCGAAGGCACCTACCTGCAGCACTACCCGCACACGCTGGAAACGGGCGTTTTCGACTTTCACCGCGAGGCGTTTGAGACGGGACGGGCCATGCGGATGGACGTGAACTACCAGGGCGACGGCTTGGACAATTACTTTCTGCTGTCGGCCCGGCGCGTGGGGGAGGGGCTGCTGGTGAGCTTCGACGACACGGGGCAGCACAGCCGCACGGCCGTGGAGCAGGCCCTGCGCGAAAGCCAGGCCCGCGAGCAAGCCCTGCGCGCCGAGGCCGAGCAGCAGCGCCAGCAGCTGCAGCGGCTGTTTACGCAGGCCCCCGCCTGCCTGGCCAGCACCACGGGCCCCGGGCACGTGTTCACGATGACCAACCCGCTGTTTGAGCAGCTATTCGGGCACCGGCCGCTGCTGGGGCGCCCGCTGCGCCAGGCCCTGCCGGAGCTGCCGGACCAGCCGTTCTACGGCTGGCTCGACCAGGTGTACCGCACCGGCGAAACCCACTACGGCACCGAGGAGCTGGTGTACCTTGACTCCACCAATTCCGGCCAGCTCGACGCCATTTATTTCAACTACATTTTCCAGGCCACCCGCGACGCGGCGGGCGCGGTGGCGGGCCTGCTCCTGTTTGCCTACGACGTGACGGCCCACGTGCGGGCCCGCCAGCAGTCGGCCCAAAACGCCCTGCGGGCCAACGTGGCCAACGAAGAGCTGGCCGCCGCCAACGAAGAGCTGCAAGCCGCCAACGAGGAAATCCGGGCCAGCAACGACACCTTGTACAGCACCCAGCTCTCGTTGCACGAGCTGAACCTGGAGCTGGAAGCCCGTGTGGTGGAGCGCACCACCCGCCTGCAAGAGGCCCAGGCCGAAGCCGAGCGCCAGCGCGCCCGCCTGGAGCGGCTGTTCATGCAGGCGCCGGCCGGCATCTGCATCCTCGACGGGCCCGCGTTCGTGTTTGAGCTGGTGAACCCCAGCTACCAGGCGCTGTTCCCGGGGCGGGCGCTGCGGGGCCGCCCCATTTCGGAAGCGCTGCCCGAGCTGGCGGCGCACGAGGCCTACCGCACCGCGCGGCAGGTGTACGAAACCGGCCTCACCCACGAAGAGCACGCCATCCTCATCCCCATTGCCCGGCCCGACGACGGCGCATTGGAAGAGCGGTATTTCAACTACATCCAGCAGGCGCGCTTCGGCGACAACGGCCAGATTGACGGGCTGCTGGTCTTCGCCTTTGAAGTGACGGAGCAGGTGCTGGCCCGCCGCCGCACCGAAGCCCTGCAGGCCGAGGCCCTGCGCAACGCCGAGGCCCTGGTGCGCCAGCGCGAAACCATGTACCAGGTGTTTGAGCAAACGCCGGCCAGCGTGGCCATCCTGCGCGGGCCCGAGCACCGCTTCGAGTACCTCAACCCCGGCTACCAGGCGCTGTTTCCGGGGCGGGCGCTGCTGGGCCGGCCCCTGGCCGAGGCCCTGCCCGAAACGGTGACGTTTGGCTTCGTGGCCCTGCTGGACAAGGTGTACGCCACCGGGGAGCCCTTTTTCGGGGTCGAACTGCCCTTGCAGGTGTACGACGCGGCGGGCCAGCTGCTGCCCGAGGCCTACTACACCTTCACCTACCAGGCCTACCGCGAGGGTGGCGCCACGGTGGGCGTGTCCATCTTCGCCTTCAACGTGACCGAGCAGGTGCGGGCCCGCCGCCACACCGAGGCCCTGCAGGAAGAAGTGCTGCGCCGCGAAAGCCAGCTGCAGGAGCTGTTCGAGCAGTCGCCGGTGGCCATTGCCGTGTTCCGCGGCCCCGAACTTATCATCGAGCTGGCCAACCCCGGCGTGTGCGAAATCTGGGGCCGCGCCCGCCAGGAAGTGGTGGGCAAGCCCTTGCTCGAAGCCCTGCCCGAGGTGGAGGGCCAGGGCTTCCAGCAGGTGCTGGAGGGCGTGCTGCGCACCGGCCTCAGCTACGTGGCGCAGGAGCAGCCCGCCCAGCTGCTGCGCCAGGGCCAGCCCGCCACGGTGCTGCTCAACTACGTGTACCAGCCCCTGCGCGACGCCCAGGGCCGCATCACGGGCGTGGCCGCCGTGGCCACCGACGTGAGCGAGCAGGTGGCCGCCCGCCAGCTCCTGGCCCGCGTGAACGCCGAGCTAACCGCCGCCAACGAGGCCGTGCGCGCCCGCAACGCCGAGCTGGCCGCCGCCAACCAGCAGCTCACCCGCACCAACCAGGACCTCGACAACTTCGTGTACGCGGCCAGCCACGACCTCAAGCAGCCCGTCAACAACCTCGCGGGCCTGTTCACGGAGCTGCGCCACACCACCACCTTCCGCGACGCCGACGAGGAAGACCTGCTCGTGCCCATGGTCGACGAGGCCCTGCACCAGCTCGCCACCACCATCGACGACCTGGCCGCCGTGGGCCAGGCCCAGCGCCTGCCCGAGCTGCCCGCCGAAACCGTGGACCTCGAAGAGCTGACCCAGGAGGTGCTTCAGACGCTGCAGCCGCAGGTGCTGGCCGCCCGCGCCCGCGTCACCACCGACTTTGCGGCCCGGCCCACCATCTCCTACGCCCGCGCCAACCTGCGCACCATCCTGGCCAACCTGCTCAGCAACGCGCTGAAGTACCACGACCCCGCCCGGCCCTGCCGCGTGCACCTCTCGCTCTGGCTCGAAGCCGGCCGCCCTGTGCTGCTGGTGGAAGACAACGGCCTGGGCTTCGACGCGCAGCGCCACCGCGACGAGCTGTTTCACCTCTTCCGCCGCTTCCACGACCACACCGAGGGCACGGGCGTGGGCCTCTACCTCGTCCACCGCATCGTGCACAGCAACGGCGGCCGGGTGGAGGTGGAAAGCGAAGTGGGCGTGGGCACCACGTTCCGGCTGTATTTGTAGGGGGGAGGGGATGAAGTGACGCCAGCCGGGGCGGGCGTCAAGCCTTAGCAGGGCATCACAACGTGCTTTGCGTTGTTTTTAGGCAGTACTGGCCATTTTCAAGCACCATTGGGTATAGGTTTGTGCCTGCTCTGATGATGTACCACGCTAGGTTGGCTGGGTACACGCAACTGTTGAACGCCTCCTGGCCCAGCTTGTGAAAGTCTGGCCAAGCCAGCCAAGCGGCCTCAAATGAGCAGGAAAAACTCAGAATGTCCCAGCCCAAATGCAGAATAACCGGCTGCTGATGGCCGGTGGCGGGCAAATAGTCCCGACCATTACGCAACATTTCCTCCCCGCTCTTGAATTGGAAGGATTTGTGTTCATCGGGCAAAAGGTCCCATAGCTTTCCCACCAAGGCCCGGCTGGCAACGGCTTGTTCAACACGTGTTGCCCGGGCACTCGGGTCCACGGTTGCCAAGGCTTGAACTACCTGCTCAACAAGTCGAGAATAATCGTTCTGGGCTTTTAGCAAGTCAATTTTTAATTGTCGATTGGTCGCCATTAGGGAATAAAATAGGCCGGTGCTGCCCGGACGCTGCACAAGGTAACGGTCCAGCCCCTCCTCGGCCACCCCGTTGCTCCCGAAGCCGAAGCTGCCCCTCGCCAAAAACGGCCGTTTCTTGCCTACTTGGAGTCGGAGTTGGCCAAAAACGGCCGTTTCTGCCGAACTCCGGCTCCGGATGAACCGAAAACGGCTGTTTCCGCTCGCCGGAAGCCGGAGTAGCCCAAAAACGGCCGTTTCTGCTGCACTCCGACTCCGAGTAGGCAAGAAACGGCCGTTTTTGGGTTACTCCGACGGGTTGCGCCCCCCGAAACGCCCCGAAACCAGGCCGCTGACCTAGCGGAAGCAAAGCGTTAAAAATTGCCTGATAATTCGGAAGTTATGGTGTAGGAGATGCGGGGCAAAGCGCCTACCTTGGGGCACACTTACACCCACTCAACCCATCGTTTTATGTCAACGTCTTCTACCGAGCCCTCGGCCACCGGCGCTACCCCCGACCCCAAAAAAACGCCCAAGCGCGACCCCAGCCTCCCCCCGGGCGAGTTCGAACTCGGCACCCTGGGCCTGAAAGCCGCCGACGCCTGGGACGCTTCCCCGCTGCCCGGGCTGCTCTGGTGCAGCAAGGCCCAGTTTCGGGCGGCCGTGCTGGCTTTCCGGGCCAGCATGAGCACCGCCGCCGCGACCGACGACGACCTGAGCCCGGCCGCCCAGCGCCTGCGCGAGCTGGACGAGCAGGCCGAAACCAGCCTGAAATTCGTGAAAAACTACCTCACCGAGCAGCACGGCTCCCGCAAAAAAGGCGAGGCCTACTACGAAACCTTCGGGCTGGTGAAAGAAGGCCGCGACTGGGGCCTGCCCAGCGGCCGCCCCGCCCGCGCCGAAGCCCTGGCCAAGCTCGTGGGCGCCCTCGCCGCCTCCGACTACGCCGCTAGCAAGTACGGCACCGCCTTCTGGAAGCCCATCGCGAAGGAATACGCCCCGCTGGCCGCCACTTCCAGCGACGTCCGCGGCGAAACCGCCAAAGCCTCGGGCACCAAAAACGCCGACGAGGACACCCTGCGCCCCATGCTGCGCGCCCTGCGCCAGCACATCAAAACCAACTTCCCCGAAACCTACAAGGCCGAGTGGCGCGGCTTCGGGTATTTGAAAGAGAGCTACTAGTCAGTTAGGAGTTAGGAGTTAAGAGTTAAGAGTTAAGAGTTAAGAGTTAAGAGCGGCTGTCATCCTGAGCGCAGCGAAGGACCTTTTCACAGCTGCAATTAGCAGGGCCACTGCAAACTGCTCTGGCGTGAGAAGGTCCTTCGCTGCGCTCAGGATGACAGCCGCCCCCAACTCCTAACTCTTACTCCCAACTCCCAACTCTTAACTCTTAACTCCCAACTTTTAACTCCTAACTCCTACCTCAGCCGGCCCCTTGCGCCGCGCCAGCAGGCCGGCCAGCAGCAGCACCGGCACCACGTTCAGGCCCGGCACGAAGGGCACCTCCCGAAACAGCTGCCGGATGTAGTGGTAGCTCACGTAGCTGCCGGGCTCCACGTCCCAGGCCAGCCGGGGCCGCGCGCTGAGCCGGAAGCTGACCAGTGTCTGGTTGTGGTAGGAATAGTCGCCGAGGCCAACGATGGGCACCTGGGCCAGCAGCGTGGCCCACAGCAGCAGGGCCGCCGGCCGGGTGTTGCGGTGGGTGGGGTGGCGCGAGTGGCGGTAGGTGGCCAGCGCCGCGCCGGCCTGCGCCGCAAAAAACACCATGCTGCCCACGTACACCCACGGGTGCTTGTGCAGGTGGCGAAAGTTCAGCGCGGCCGTGACGAAGCCCAGGCCCGCGCCCACCAGCAGCACCAGCAGCACAAAGCGCCGGCGGCTGCGCGTTTCGGGCGTGCTCCGGGTGCGGGCCTGGTAGATGACGTAGCAGAAAAAAACCAGCGCCGTCAGTAAGGTGCCGAGCAGAATGTCTCCCATGGGGTGCGGGGCCCGGCCGGGGCGGCCAGCGGCGAAAGCCGTAAGGTACGTGGCCCGCGAAAAAACGGCCGGGCTGCCGGATGTAGCGCGAACTTTGTCGTTCGCGTCCCCGCGCCGTAAGTCTCGTTCGGGGACGCGAGCTACAAAGTTCGCGTTACTGACCTACGCCATATGAAAGCCTTTATTTTCGACCTCAACGGGACCATGATTCACGACATGGACTACCACACCCGCGCTTGGCGCCACCTCTTCAACCACGACCTCGGCGGCCACTTCACCCACGAAGAAGTGAAGCCCCAGATGTACGGCAAAAACCAGGAAGTGCTGGTGCGCATGTTCGGCCCCGACCGCTTCACGGCCGAGGAAATGGACCGCCTCTCGCTGGAAAAAGAGCGCCGCTACCAGCAGGAATACCGGCCCCAGCTGGCCCTGCTGCCCGGCCTGCCCGCGTTTCTGGAAGCCGCCCAGCAGCGGGGCATTCCCATGGCCATCGGCTCGGCCGCCATCCCGTTCAACATCGATTTCGTGCTCGATAACCTGCGCATCCGGCACTATTTCCGGGCCATCGTGAGCGCCGACGACGTGACGCTGAGCAAGCCCCACCCCGAAACCTTCCTCAAGGCCGCCGCCCAGCTCGGCGTGCCGCCCGCCGATTGCCTCGTGTTCGAGGACGTGCCCAAAGGCGCCGAAGCCGCCCTGAACGCCGACATGCCCGCCGTGGTGCTCACCACCACGCACGAGGTGCCCGAGTTCAACCACCTGCCCAACGTGCTGCACTTCGCTCCGGATTTCAGGGATGAATTTGTGCGCGGGCTGGTGGAGGCCTAGTGAGCAGCCAAGAGCATTGAAAAAGTCTGTCATCCTGAGCGCAGCGAAGGACCTTCTCCCACCTGAACAAGTCGTTCGGGCGTGAGAAGGTCCTTCGCTGCGCTCAGGATGACAGACGGCGCGGTAATGCCGTCGACTACGGTTTCGACTTAGACTTGCCTTTTTCAGCGCGCTTGGCGTCGCGGTGGGCTTTCTTCTCGGCATCGGAGCGGAGGGGTACCGGCGTGCCCGTGCCGGGCGAAAGCCGGTCGCGGTTGTTGGCGATGTTGGAGCCGTCCATGGCCGTGTTCACGCGGGGCTGGTTGTTGGAGGGCGCCGTGGGGTTGGTGTTGTTGTCGACCGGAGCGTTGCTGGCCGGCGTAGTTTGGGCAAAAGCAGCCGTGCTCAGGCCGAGGGCGAGTACCAGGGGAAGGATTTTCATGGAGTGGAAAAGGGAAAGGAATTGATAAAGAAAAGAATTCCCTTCCTACGCGCCACGGCCGGGCTGGGGTTGCGCCGGCGGCCGGGCCGCTACGGCAGCACCGGCACCCGCAGCGCCGACGGATGCGCCGCGTCGTGGTAAATCCGGATGGTGGCTTTCTGAAAATCCTTGGCCTCGGCCGTGGCAATGGACACGAAAGTTTGCGGGTTGCGGTCGACCAGCGGAAACCAGCTGCTTTGCACCTGCACCGCCAGCCGGTGCCCTTTCTGGAAGGTGTGCAGCACGTCGGGCAGCTCGTATTTCACCGGCGTGGGCACGTTGGGCCGGAAGGCTTCCGGCTTGCTGAAGCTGTTGCGGAAGCGGCCGCGCATCACCTCGGCGCGCACCAGGCGCTGGGTGCCATCAGGCAGCTCGTCGATGACTTTCACGATGAAGTCGGCGTCGGTGCCGGAGGTGCTCACCCACAAATCGGCCGTGATGGGTCCGGCCACGGTGAGGTCGTTGGCCAGGGTTTCGGTGCGGAAGCTGAGCACATCGGGCCGCTTGGCGGCGAAGCGCTGGTCTTCTATCATGTACTCGTTGTTGCGGCTGCCGCGCACGCCGGCGGTGTAGGGCACGGGGTTGGCCGGGTCGCTGAGGTATTGAGTAGGAGGAATGATTTTATTGACAACTGGTAGTCGGGTGATGTGAGGATTATGCGATTCCTTAAGCTGCATAGACACTTCATTCTCCGGTCCTGTAATGGCTAAATGGCCATTTTCTTGGAGGAAGATTGAACGGGTTTGGGTTGCTGCCGGCGGCCAGGCCGCATACGTTTTCCACTCATTGGTGCCCGTGTTGAATACCGTGGCTTCGGCCGGATTGAAGCTGCCTTTGTCTTTCAGGTAGAAGTTGAAAAACGGGGTTTCCAGCGTCTGGCGGTAGGTTTCGGCGGTGTTGCTGCCGAAGGTGAGGGGGCCGAAGGTGCTCCAGTCGGGGCGGCCCCAGGCGCCGTGGGTCCAGGGGCCCATCACGAGGCGGTTGGTGGCGCCGGGGTTCTGCTTTTCGATGGCCTTGTAGGTGTTCAGGGCGCCGAACAGGTCTTCGGCGTCGAACCAGCCGCCCACCACCAGCACGGCCGGCTTCACGCCCGTGAGGGCCGGGCGGATGTTGCGGCTTTGCCAGTAGGCGTCGTAGGTTTCGTGCTGCAGGTATTCGTTCCAGATGCGCGCCCGGTTGTTAAAATACTTCGGCCCGTTGGCGTTTTTGAGGGGGCCGAGGTCGAGAAAAAACTTATAAGCGTCCTTGGGCTCGAACTTGAACAGCGGCTGGTATTCGGCCACCGGCTTGGGCCGGGGCACGTCGAAATAGTTGGTGAAGTCGAAGTTGTCGAGCAGGAAAAAAGCGCCCTTGTGCCGCACGTCGTCGCCAATGAACTCATCGGTAACGGGGGCCTGCGGCGACACCGCTTTCAGGGCCGGGTGGGCATTGGGCAGCGCCGCCGACGCGTAGAACCCCGGGTAGCTGATGCCCGACATGCCCACGCGGCCGTTGTGGCCCGGCACGTTCTTCAGCAGCCACTCAATGGTGTCGTAGGTGTCGGTGCTTTCGTCGTGCTGGGCGGTGGCGGCGGTTTTGCCGGCCGGCAGGGCCGGCGTCACTTCCTCAAACTGGCCCTCGCTCATGTAGCGCCCGCGCACGTCCTGGTGCACAAAAATGTACTTCTCCCGCGACAGCTCCCGGCTGGGCCCCGGCCCGCGGGTGGGGTACTTGTCCTCCCCGTAAGGCCCGGCCGAATAGGGCGTGCGCATCATAAAAAACGGGTAGGGCGTGGCCGCCGAGGCATCTTTGGGCACGTAAATGGTGGTGTAGAGCTTCACGCCGTCGCGCATGGGTATCTGCCGGTCGAGCTTGGTGTAGTTCTGCCGCAGGAAGGTCGAGTCCTGGGCGCGGGACTGGGCGCGGGCGGCCGGGGCGCTGGCGCAGAGGGCGGCCAGTAGGGCAAGAGGAAGGAAGGGGCGAAGCATGAAAGGAAAGGGCGAAAGACGAGTTTGGAGGGGAAAGCAACGCAATGAAGAAACGTCATGCAGAGCGCAGCGAAGCATCTTTGCCTCGGAAGTAATCCAATCGAAAGGGTTTACCATCGCAGTAAAGATGCTTCGCTGCGCTCTGCATGACGTTCTTTTTCCCTGCTTATCCCTTGCCAATTCTTCACCGCAGGCGCCGCATGGTGGTATCGAGGCGCTGGGTGACGAGGTAGTCGCGGTATTGCTGGCGCAGGCGGGCCATGGCCGAGCGCTGCTCGTCGCGCTGAAACAGGCGGACTTTGTATTTCTCCTTGGGGGCCGTGCGGCGCAGGTTCACGTAGGTGAGCTTGCCGTTGTCGGACTGGCTGCCCGGCTCGCCGTTTTGGATGCGCTCAATGCGCTTCTTGTTGTCGCCGAACAGGGCCTGCAAGGGCTTGAGGCCGATGAACAGGTTGGTGGCCCCGTCCAGGCCGTAGTGCCCACTGATTTCGAGGTTGCTCAGGTTGCTGTTCAGCCGCAGGCCGGGAATAATGAGCTGGCCTTGGGTGAGCAGAAATTCGCCCGTCACCGGCTCAAAATACAGGTGCCCGGTGCGCTCGGCCTTCATGAATTTCAGCGCCTCCATCAGCACTTCCACGTTTAGCAGCTCCAAGCCTTTGATATCCGTTTTCAGATAGCCATCCGTGGCCGAAAGATTGGGCAGGAACTTCGTTCCCAAATCGGTGCGAATGTCGGCCACGCCCCGCAGGCTGCCCCGGATGTTGTCGCCGCCCAGCACGTTCAGCCCCATGCCGCTGATGGTGGCAAACAAGGCCGGCAACTGCACGTCCTGCAGGCGCATCTGGAGCTGAGTGGGGTGGTGGGCGCGGTTGGCCGAGCTGCGCATGTAGCCGCTCAGGCTGAGGTGGCCGTCCAGCGCATCCACCGAGCAGTTGTCCAGCGTCGCCTCGCCTTCCAGCAAATGCGACACGAGCCGGAAGTTGCTGCCGCTCAGGGCCGCGTAGTGCACCTCGTCGGCTTCCACGCGCAGCACCGCGCTCAGCACGCCGTTCGAGAGCAGCGAGTGGTTTTCGGGGGACTGCAGGCGCAGGGCGCGGCGGGTGGCGCGGCGCTCGCTGCGGGCCCGGCTGCGGGCCGTGGGCACGGTGTCGGTGGGCGTGGTGAGGCTGGCAATAAACTCCAGCAGATGCGTCACGTCCAGGGTGGTGTAGCGCAGGGTCATGTCGGCGTCGGCGGCCACCAGGCGGAAGCCTTCCACTTCGGCCGTGGCCGTGGCTTCGGCGCGCCCGCCCTCCGGCGTGCGGAAGCGCAGGTAGGGCAGGCGCAGCAGCGAGCCAGTTTTTTCCAGCTTCAAACTCACCTGGCCCAGGGTTTCGCTTTCGGACAGTTGCACGCGGTCGATGTCGAGGGTCACGCGGCCGTTGGCGGCCAGCAGCAGGTCGCGCAGGGCGGGCACGGCCGCGCCCGGGGCCTTGCCCTGGCGCTTGGCCAGTCGGGCCGCCCGCGGCTCAGGCCGGGTGAAGCGCGCCACAAACTGCCGGTAGCTGAGGTTGGCAAAATGCACGCCCAGCTGGTACTCCACGGGCGCCACGCGGTTGTCGGGGTCGGTGGGCCAGTGCACGTTGCCGCGCACGTCGCCGCCCCACACCCGGCCGGCCAGGTTGAGGAGCTGCACCTGCTGGCCGTCGTGGCGCACGGTCACGGCCAGGTCGTTGAGGGTGTCGGTGGCCAGCAGCAGGCGCTGGCAGCGCAGGTTGGCATCGAGCAGCAAGCCCGGCGGAATCAGCTCGCTGCCGAGCGTGGCGGCCAGCTGGGCGCGGTCGCGCGGGGCGCGCCGGGGCTTGGGCAGGCTGGTGGGCGCGAAGCCCGGCCCCGCCCCGCGCGGCACGGGCCGCAGCAGCGTGCGCAGGCTGGCCACCCGCAACTCGTCCACCGCAAAGTCGCCCCTGATGCTGGCCGTGGGGTGCTGCCCGGTGAGGTAATCAAGCAAATAAACCGTGGTGGCCGAGGCCCGAAACCGCATCTCGTTCAGCACCCCGGCGGCGTTGGAAAGCTGCCACAGGCTGTCGCGCAGCCCCACGTTCACGTCCAGGTGAGTTAAGTCGGCCCCGCGGGCCGGCAGCAGAAACGAGGCGTCGCGCAGGTTCACGGTGCCCCGCAGCGACATGTTTTTGCGCGGTTCCCGGGCGGGGCGGCCGGGCGGCGGGGGCAGCAGGCCGCGCACCTGCACGTCGAGGTCGGCCACGCCGCCGCGCGCCTGCCAGCGGCCCGGCGATACCACCGCGGCCAGCTCCGGCAGCTCGGTGCGGCCGCGCAAATGCCCGTCCACGAAGGGCCGCTTGAAGTCGCGCAGGGTCATGGCCACGTCGAGGCGGCCGGCCCGGGAATAAATCCGGCAGCGGCGCAGCGTGAGCACCGTGGAGTGTACGTTGTGCCGCGGGCCGTTGTCGTAGGTGCCGGCCAGGTCCCAGCGGGTGATGTGCCGGGCCTTGCCGGGCCACTTTAGGCTAGCTGCCCGCAGGCTGAAGGTCAGCACGTTGTGGGGCGTCACTTTGGGCCCGCTCAGCCCCGTGATGCTGTAGTGAATGTGGGCCTTGCTGGGGCTGCTGGCGCCGGCCAGGTAAGGCTCCAGGCGCGGGGGCAGGGCCGCGTGCAGCACGTCGGTGAGCGGCTGGTTGCCCACGAAACGCAGGTTCATCACGGCGCCCTCGGGGCGGTTGGGGTCCACGGTGTGGGTGCCACTCACCCGAATGGTGTCGCCGTTGAGAGTGGCACGGGTGCGGTAAAGCAGGCCCTGCCGGTCGGCAAACGTGTATTTGTAGTGCACCCAGGCCCGCACCGGCTCGCGCTCAAACAGGGTGCCGGCGCGGGTGCGCAGGTAGCTCAGCTGCCCATCCAGGGTGCCCGCCAGGCGCAGCACGCCGCCCTGCAGCCGGGCCGAAAGCGCCGCCGCGTCCACCTGCGCGCCGAAGGCCGTGCGCAGGTAGTCATTCCGGGAGCTGAAATGGAAATTGTTGACCACCAATTCGTCGAGCTCCACGTTGAGCGCGGGCGGCTTGCCGGTGCCCCGGCGCCGCTTGCCGCGCAGCCCCCAGGAGCGGCCCAGCGAGTCGACCCGTTCCCGAAAATCCACGTCGGTTACGGCCAGCCGCTGCACCTGTACCTGCCCGCGCAGCAGCCGCAGCAGCTCCACGCGCAGGTCGGCACGGGCAATGCGCAGCACCGGCATCCGGCGGCGGTAGGACGTGTCGGTGAGGGCAATGTGCTGAATGGAGGCGGTGAGGTGCGGAAAATCGCGCCACGGCGACAGCTCCACCGCGAACGGCTCCAGCACCAGCTCCGAATCGTGGGTGAGGACCTGGCGCACCTTCTGCGCCACCAGCCGGCGGCCGTAGTCGCTGCCCAGCAGCCACACGGCCGCTATTCCTCCCAGCACAACCAGCAGAAACACTGCCGCAAGCACCCGCCAGAAGGAAAATCTTTTCATAAAAGCCCCAATTGCCACTGCGGCGGCGGAAACCTACCGCGCACGCTGCCGCCAAAGTAGCCCAAATACGTGAAAAGCGGCGCTGCGTCGCGCCGCGGCCTGCCTCCGGGCCCGGAATTATTCCTCCGCCGTCGCCGCTACATCGGCGTGGGTGGTGGCCGGGTATTCGTTGGCGTACTTGAAATCCTCCAGCCAGTTGGCCGAGCCCACCACGTCGAAAACAACGGAACTGGCTGTTTTTTCGGTCTCATTCAGCTGCCAGAGGATGGATTTGGCTTCCACAAATTCGGTTCCGGCCAGCTGGCTGGAAAACAGGCGGTTCAGCAGCGCGTTATCGGGCAGGCCCTGGGCCAGCAGGCGCAGCAGCGGCGCGGCCGGCTCTTCGGCAAATACAGCCAGGTCCTCCGGGTTTTCGGCGGTGCATTTCACCCGAAATTCTACCGCTTTGGTGCTGGGGAATGTGCCGTTGAACGCGTCGTGCAGCAGCTGCGTGCCTTGGTAGAAGCCGCGGTGCAGCGGCATTTCGGGGTTTTCTTCCCAGAGCTTCTCGGTCAGCATCTGGTGGGCCAGGTTCTCTACCTGGCCGGCGGTCAGCTGCTCCGGAAAGAGGTGGCCCAGCACGATTTCAGCGGCTTCGCGCGGCTCCAAATCGGTGAAGGACATCAGGCACATTTCCTTTAGCTCGGCCTCGCTAATGGCGTCGACCCCGTCGAAATTCATCTTGTGAAGCAAGGCCTTATAGTCGGAGTTTTGCCAGGAGTTGGGCAATTCGGTCAGGGAAGAGAAAGACAGGCGCTCAACGGTGAAATTCGACATGGACAAGGCGTGGGGGTAATTAGAAAGTAAGCCGGACGCCCGATAACGGGCCCGCTACGGTCGGGTTTACGCGCGCCCCTCCCAAACAACCGGAACCAGCCAGAACTATTCCTGCGAAAGCCCGGCGGGTAGGTTTCAAGCCAAAAAAATCCTAGCTTACCGCTTCAAAAATGTCGCTTCCGGCACTTCCTCAGTTGGAGGCACAACTAGCTGCTTTTGCTCAGGACGTTCTTGTGCTGGCTTTTTAACCCTTAGACTTTTTTTGTGCGTATTTAAGCCGCCGCTGGCAACGTGAAAAGAAAGCGGCTGCCTTTTTCGGGCTGACTCTCAACCCATAGGGTCCCGCCCTGCGCGTTGATGAATTCGCGGGAGATGCTGAGTCCTAAGCCCGAGCTGCTGCCGTGCGCCGTGCGGCCCGGCACGCCTGCAAACCGCTGAAAAATGCGCTTGTGGTACTCGGCCGGAATGCCGGGGCCGCAGTCTTCCACGCTCACGCGCACCATTTCGCCCCACGGCAGCACCCGGATGACCAGCGGCGCGCCCATTGGCGAATACCGGATGGCGTTGGACAGCAAGTTGATGAGGACCCAAGTGGTTTTCTCCACGTCGCCCTGCACCTCGGGCAGCACGTCGGGCAGCTGAATGTCGAGCTGCAACTGCTTGTCGGCGAGCTGGGGCGCCACGGTTTGGGTGGCGTAGCCGATGACCTCGGCCAGGCGCACGCGCTGCACGTCGAGCTTGATGCCCGCGCCGGCGTCGAGCCGGGCCACGTCGATGAGCTGGCCCACCATGCTGAGCAGGCGCTGGGTTTCCTCGCCGATGCCGGCGGCCAGGCGCTGGCGCTCGGCGGCGGCGGTGCGCTCGTTTTGCAGCAGCATGAGGCTGAGCTTGATGCTGGCCAGCGGCGTTTTCAGCTCGTGCGAGATGGTGGCCAGAAAGGTGGATTTCACTTCGTCCAGCTTCTTGAAGTCGGACACGTTGCGCAGGCAGAAAATGTGGCCACCGGGCGCGGGCTTGCCGGCCGGCCCGTCGGTCATCTCAATGGGGCTGATGCTGAGTTGGTAGTGCGGCGAGTCGCCCTTGTGCGGAAAGGTAAAGACGGGGTCGGGCACGTTGTCGCCGGCCAGGTTGTGGGCGGCCAGCGGGGCCAGCAGCTCGCGCAGCAGCTCGTTGGTGGCGGCCACTTTTTCGGCCGGTTGGCCTTCTAGGTCGGCTTGGCGCAGGCCCAGCAGGTCGCAGGCCACGGGGTTGGCCAAGATGATGGTTTGGTGCTCGTCCAGCAGCAGCAGGCCTTCGTCGAGGCTGCGCACCAAGCTGTCCATGCGGTTGCGCTCGGTGAAGAGCTCGGCCAGGGTGGCGCGGCGCTCGTTCTGGGCCTGGCTGAGTACGCGGTTCACGGCCGTGGCCACGGAGCCCACCTCGTCGCGCCGGCCCACGCCCACGCGGGTGGCGGGGCCGGGGCCGGCCACCTTTTCCACGTCCACGGTGAGGCGGCGCAACGGCCGCACCACCACCCGCGGCAGCCGCACCATCATGGTGACGCCCACCGCCAGCCCGGCCACCAGAAACAGCAGCACCGTGGAGCGGGCTAGGTTAAAATCGGCCTGCTCGATGCCGTGGGCGCCGTGCTCCAGGTAGTTGATGGTGAAAAAGGCGTAGCCGCCCAGCCCCAGCAGGAGCAGGAGCAGCAAAAAGACGCTGAGGCGGATTTTAAGCTTAAGAGACATAAGAAACGAAAGGCGGCGGGGTGGCCCGCTACCAGCTGGGGCGAGTGCAATAAAAGGCTGTGCGCCAGGACGCCGGTCTGGGACCTTCGCCGGGCCGTAGTACTAAACGACATCGGCTGTAAAGATGCGGCGCGGCGCGTGGCTCCGGCTACACTGGGAAGGCAGTGGTATAAGCCATTGATAATTTGGTATTAAAACAATGAATTGTTGAAGCATATGTCCCCAGCGGCGTACTTTGTTGGTCTGCTGCGCCAAGGATTATTCGCCAGCAACTGGATATCATTACTATTGCCGGTGGTCTGGTATGTGTACTTATTGAGCGAATAGCCGCCCGTTATGCAAAACATTCCCGCCCTGTCCGACGCCGAATGGGCCGCGCAGCTCCGCGCGGAGCGGGCGTTGCGCGAACAGGCCGAAGCAGCGCTGGCTGCGGCCGAGGCCCGGGCGGCCGCCCTTGAGCACCAGCTGGCCAGTTCGGCCAGCAGCGTGCAGCGCGGCCTCACCCAACTCACCGCCCTCGTGCAGAACCTGCGCGCCGGCCTGCTTCTGGTGGACCAGTGCGGGGAAATTCAATTCGTGAGCCAGCACTTCTGGGAGTTGTTTGGCTTGCCGCCCGTGGCCGGGCCGGCGGAAGGCGCCCCGCCCATTCCGTACGCGGCCGTGCACATCGACGAGGCATTTGCGGACCCGGCCGCCTTCGGGGCGCGGGCCCGGGCGCTGCACGCCGCCGGCCAGACGGTGCTGCAGGAGCCGTTTACCCTCGCCGACGGCCGCGTGGTGGAGCTGGACTACCTGGTGCTGGACACGGCCGGCGCAGGCCGCCTCATTTGCTACCGCGACGTGACCGAGCGCCACCGCCGCGACGACGAAATCCGGACCTTGTCCTTCATTCCGGCCCAGAATCCCAACCCCATCCTGCGCCTCACCGCCACCGGCGAAGTCGTGTACGCCAACCCCGCCGCGGCCCAGCTGCTGCAGGACCTGGCCCCCGACGCCCGGGCCGCAGCCGCCATGCCGCAGAGCCTGCTGGCGCTGGTGCAGGACGCCCTGCGCACGCCCCGGCAGCACCAGCAGGCCCTGGCGGTGGGCACCCAGCGCTACCTTTCCACGGCGGTGGCCGTGCCGGGGCAGGCCTTCGTGTCGCTCTACCTCACCAACGTGACCGAGCGCTACCTGGCCGAGCAGCGCCTCGTGGAGCAGCGGGCGTTCTACGAGAGCATTCTCGAGCACGTGCCCTCGGCCGTGGCCGTGTTCGACGTGGCCCACCGCTACCTGTTCCTCAACCCCGCCGTGGAGCCCGACCCCGCCCTGCGCGCCTGGATGCTGGGCAAAACCAGCGAAGAAACGGGCGCGTTTCGGGGGCGGCCGGGGGCCATTGTGCACCAGCGGGCCACCGCGTTTGCGCAGGCCGTGCAGTCGCTGGAAGAGCAGTCGTGGGAAGAAATGCGGCCCGGGCCGCACGGGCCCGTGCACATGCTGATGTGGTACCGGCCCATGCGCCTGCCCGACGGCACGCTGCGGGTCGTCAGCTCGGGCATCGACATCACGGAGCGCAAGCAGGCCGAATACCGGCTGCAGCGCCAGCAGGAGTTCTACGAGTCCATCCTCAACCTGCTGCCCTTCGACGTGGCGGTGTTCGATGCCGCGCACCGCTTCCTGTTCGTGAATCCGTCGTCGATTTCGGACCCGGCCGTGCGCCAGCAGGTCATCGGCCTGAGCAGCGAGGAGTACTTTGCCCTGCGCCGCCAGCAGCAGCCGCCGGGCGTGCAGGAGCAGCGGGAGCAGTACTTCGACCTGGCCGTGCGCACCCGTTCCGACGTGACCTGGGAAGAAATGCGCACCGACAAAAACCAGCGCCCGCAGCTGGTGATGCGCCACCTGCGCCCCGTGTTCGGGCCCGACGGCGCCCTGCGCCTGGTGGTGGGCGCGGGCATCGACATCACGGCGCGCTACACCGCCGAGAAGCAGCAGCGCGAAGTGCAGCAGATGCTGCAGGAGCAGCAGGCGTTCGTGCGCCAGATTATCGACGCGCTGCCCAACGCCGTGTACGTGGTTGAACCCGACGAGAGCGTTTCCTTCTCTAACCAGGCCTACGACGCGCTGTTTGCCCACAGCCAGCATTGGCAAACCGTGGGCACCAGCCCCGCCGTGCAGGCCGAAATGCGGGCCGTGCGGGAGCTGAACGCCCTGGTGCGCCGTACCCAAAAGGCCCAGACCCAGGAATTGCCCTTCACCCTGCCCGACGGCACCGTGCTGTATTTCCAGGTGCACAAGCGGCCCCTGCTGCGCGCCGACGGCCAGCTGGGCGTGCTCACCGTGAACACCGACGTGACGGCCGTGAAGCTGGCCCGCCAGGAGCTGGAACGCCGCGAAAAGCAGTACCACGACCTGGTGTACTACTCGCAGGCCCTCATTTGCACCCACGACCTGCAGGGCACCATCCTGTCGGTGAACCCCGCCATTGAGCGCCTCATGGGGCGGCCCGCCGCGCAGCTGGTGGGCACCCAGCTGCGCGAGGCCGTGCCCGCCGGTCACCACGCCGAGCTGCAGGCCTATTTTGCCGGCAAGCCGCCGCAGGAAGGGCAGGAAAACCTGATTACGGTGAAAACCAAGGCCGGCGAGCGGCGCTACCTGCGCTACTACACCTACCGGGTGGCCGAAGCGGGCGCCCCGCCCTACGTGGTGGCCTCGGGCTACGACGTGACCCAGGAAGTGCTCACGCAGCGCGCCCTGGAGCAGGCCAAGCGCGAAGCCGAAGAAAACGCCCTGGCCAAGGAGTCCTTCCTGGCCCGCATGAGCCACGAAATCCGCACGCCCCTCAACGGCGTGCTGGGCATGGCCACGCTGCTGCAACGCACCGACCTCACGGCCGCGCAGCGCGAGTACCTGACCACCATGCAGCACGCCGGCCAGCACCTGTCGGCCCTGCTCAACGACGTGCTGGACATGGCCAAAATCACCACCCGCCACCTGGAGCTCAGCCACGCGCCCTTCGACCTGGGCGTGGCCCTGCAGGGCGCCGGCCAGACGGTGGCGGCCCTGGCCGCTGAAAAAGGCCTGGTGCTGGTGGTGGAGCCCCTGGCCGCCGACGCGGCCCGCGTGCTGGGCGACGCCTACCGCCTGCACCAGGTGCTGCTCAACCTGCTGTCCAACGCCATCAAGTTCACGGAGCAGGGCCGCGTGCGGCTCGGGGCCGAGGTGCTGGACGCCACCCCCGAGGCCCTGACGGTGCAGTTCCGGGTCGAGGACACGGGCATCGGCATTTCGGCGCAGGACCAGGCCCACATTTTCGACGCCTTCAGCCAGGCCAACGCCGAAACCAGCCACCGCTACGGCGGCACGGGGCTGGGCCTGGCCATCAGCCAGCAACTGGTGGAGCAAATGGGCGGCGTGCTGCGCATTGCGAGCGAGCCCGGCCACGGCACCATTTTTTCGTTTCGGCTGGTGCTGCCCCGCGCCCCGGAAGCCCCCGCCGCCCAAGCCCCCGCCCCGCCCGATACTTCCTGCGAGCGCCTGCGCGGCCTGCGCGTGCTGCTGGCCGAAGACAACCTCGTGAACCAGCGCATTGCCGTGGCCGTGCTCGAACACTGGGGCGTGGTGGTCGACGCCGTGGGCAACGGCCTCGACGCCCTGGGCCAGCTGCTGAAATACCCCTTCGACGTGGCCCTGCTCGACATTCGCATGCCCGGCCTGAGCGGCGTGGAAGTCACGCAGGCCATCCGGCGCCACCCCAACGCCGCGCACGCCGCCCTGCCCATCGTGGCCCTCACCGCCAACGCCTTCAAAGCCGACCGCGCTGCCTACCTGGCCGCTGGCATGAACGCCTGCCTCACCAAGCCCTACGAGGAAGCCGCCCTGTGCCAGCTACTGCTGGAGCTGACGAAAGCCGGGCCACCGTAGCACTGGCGCGAGCCGAGTAGCGCGTGATTTGTTCCGGATTTTAAGGCGAGGCTGCGCCCCGGATTAAAACGACGCTACTCGTGTGGTACTGGGTGGCCGCCAGCCCTGCAGAGTAGGCGCAACTTATCCCGATAGCCGGATTTTCTGGTTTCAGAAATCGAATTTGGCGGGCTTTTAGGCAGTTGTCTGTACTTTGCGGCCGGTATTTTTGCTCCACCTAACATGCTTTTTGCGATGCGCCACTCCTTCGTTTTTGTGTTATTATTGCTCGGGTGCGCGGCTTGCAGCAAGAAAGAGCCGGAACCTGCTAAGGAGGAGATTGTGCTGAACCAACCGGTGTTGCAGGGCGATTCGCTGGTGCTCACGTGGTCAAAGCCCGCCAATGGCGACCAGACAAGGTATTGGATAAGCCGAGGCACTACCCCTAATGGGGTCCTTTACGACATTTCGCAAAATGGCGACGGTTACGCTCCCTTAATTACCGCAACCCGATATGTCGATAAAACGGCTGCGTATTGCCCTTATCTCACTTATACAGTGCGCGGAGTGGGGCCTGATGGCTTGGTAACCGTTGTGAGTAATTCGGTGACCTTTGAGCGCCCCGGCCTTAAAACCATTCATGCGCAGCCGTTCGATGTGCAGTTCGATGCGCAGCGTCGGCTGCTGTACTTCTTCGGCAAAACGGGTGTCATCACTCAGTATAGCCTGACCACCAGCGAGGTCACCAAAACAATAGCCACCGCGTCAATCATTGGCTACAGCGACCGGGCCACGTACAATGGAGTGCCAGAACTTTATGTGCCCCGTCAGGACGGCTCGGTTTTCGTGTACAACGCGGAGACCTTGGCCAAAATTGACGAAATCAGCGTTGGGGCCAGTGCCAGCAGCGTGGTGGCTAACCAAGGCTTGCTGTTTGTGTCCGTTGATGACAAAACGGGCCATCCGCTGAAAGTCTATAGCCGGGCCACCAAGCAGCAGGTGGGCGAAGCCAGTGGTAGAAAAATTACCCGGCTCAGGATGCTTCCCAACTCCAACACCAAACTGGTGGCAATCACGGAAGATAACGGTGCCGGAGGGCGGCTCACCACTGACCTGCAATATTTTACCTTCTTGGCAAACGGCCTGCCCACCCCAAATGCGGCCATTCCATACGATGGTTCTCAGGTGCTGAGTACAGGCATTTTCGAGGTGTGCCCGGCCAATAATACCTTTATAACTTCCCGTGAGGGCACTATTTACAAGGAAAACCTGCAGTTTGAAGCAAAACTCCTTCGAGGCAATATCAATTATACGTCGTTTGCTTTTGACCCCACCGGTAGGTTTATCTATGGCGGGGCCGCCACTCGTAGTCCCAGTTGGACGCAAAGCGTGGAAGTTTACGATGCCGCCAGCCATACGCTCAGCCGTATCATTCCTACCAAAGCCTACCCCTTCCGTTTGTTCGCCGACGGCGCCAACGGCATAATCGCGGTTGGCAGTATTACCGTGGTGGCTTACAAGGACAATGGCATGAACCGGGCAGAACCCGTTACCGACCTTGTGGTAGAATATTTAAGGTAAGTACGGGCGTTGGAGCCGAAAGAAAGGAACGCCTAGCAGCCGCTCCGCTGCCGGTAATAAAGATTCAGAAGCTCAGTTAGCCAATCCGTATTCTTCCAGCTTGCGGTACAGCGTCGTCAACCCAATGCCCAGACGCTTGGCTACTTCTGGCTTGTTGCCGTCCAGCTCACGCATCAATTTCTCGATGTGGCGCGCTTCCAAGGCGCGCAGGCTTTCGTCGGCGGCTTCGGAACCGGGGCGGGCGGGGCGGCCCAGGGCGTGGAATTCATCGGGCAGGAAATCGGCGGCCAACGGTTCGCCGTTCGGGGCGAGGATGGCGGCGCGCTCCAGCACGTTTTTCAGCTCGCGCACATTGCCGGGCCAGGGGTAGCGCTGCAAGAGCGCCAGGGCCTCGGGGGCAAGGCCAGGCAGGCGCTTGCTGAGGCGGGCGGCGAAGTAGTGCAGGAAATGCTGGGCCAGCGGGGCCACGTCGGCGGGCCGGTCCTTCAGGGGCGGCACCTGGATGATGAACACCGAGAGGCGGTAGTACAAATCGGGGCGGAAGCGGCCTTCGTCGGCTTCCTGCTTGAGGTTGCGGTTGGTGGCGGCCACCAGGCGCACGTTCACCTTGGTGGGCCTGGTGTCGCCGAGCTTGGTGAAGGTCTGGCTTTCGAGCACGCGCAGGAACTTGGCCTGCACGTTGAGCTCCAACTCGCCGATTTCGTCCAGAAACAGGGTGCCGCCGTTGGCTTCTTCCAGCAGGCCCTTCTTGTCGGTGAGTGCCCCCGTGAAGGCGCCTTTCTTGTAGCCAAACAGCTCCGATTCGAGCAGGTCTTTGGGGAAGGCGCTGCAATTGACGGCCACGAAGGCCTTGCCCCGCCGCGCGCTGGCCTGGTGAATGGCTTGGGCAAACAGCTCCTTGCCGCTGCCCGTGGGCCCTTCCAGCAGCACGGTGCTGTCGGTGGGGGCCACCTGGCGGGCCAGCTGCTGCACCCGCTTCAGCTCGGCCGAGGCGCCTATCATCGACTCGAAATCGTACTGCTGGCCCACGCGGCGCTCCAGCTCGGCCACGCGCTTGCGGAGGCGGGCTTTTTCGGCGGCGCGCTCCACCACCACCACCAGTTGCTGCTCAAAGTCGCCCTTGGTGAGGTAGTCGAAGGCGCCGAGCTTCATGGCCTTCACGCCGTCGGGGATGGTGCCGAAGGCGGTGAGCAGCACCACTTCGGCGTCGGGGGCGGCGGCTTTGTAGCGGGGCAGCAGGTCCACGCCGTGGCCGTCGGGCAGCTTCACGTCGGAGAGCACGAGCAGGACGTCGTCGGCGTGTTGCTGCAGCAGCTCCAGGCCGCGGCGGGCGTCGGGGGCTTGCAGCACGGTGTAGCCTTCCAGCTCCAGCACTTGGGCCAGCAGCTGGCGCAAGCGCGCTTCGTCGTCGATGATGAGCAGGGTACCGGTGGGCATTTATCAGGTAGGTTAAAGTATGTAAAACTACTCTTGATGCCCTACTTTTATTGATATAACTGTCAGTGACGCCATCCTTCAAATCTTGAGCCTTCGGAGTTTGATTGGTAGCTCAAGCGCTGACATAATTAGAAGCTTAAATTTTTCAGGAAATGAAACGGATTATCTCCTATACTATCATATCTCTCGTTTTTACGAGTTGCAGCTATAAAAGCAAGAAAAGTTTTTACACTTCGTTTCCATTGAAGTCTAATAAAGAACTTGTCATCGAACTATATAACGTGGGCCTGCTGAATAATTTGAAGGCTTCGTATTTGACCGATTCTGCGCATTTTAGAACGTATTTAGGCCATTTTGATGATGAGAGTGAAATAATATCGGTGCAAGTAAAAGGGGATAAAATACTTGTAGAAAAAAGTAGTAATGGTCGAAATGATGACTCGTCACCACCTCATTATAATGAGAGTAAAACGTATAGTTTAAATGGGCTAAAGGAAAGTCACATATTTGACTAGTTGTTAAGAATTAACCCCCCCCGAATCTCCTGCTTGATGTGCTCGACGAACTGGGCAAATTCGGGTTCGGCTTCGACGTTTTGGTGCCAGGCGAGGCCCATTTCGGCCAGGTTGTATTGGTGCCGGGGGCTGATGGTGGCGCCCGGCACGAGGGCCCCGGCCGCGTCGTGCTCGTAGCCGAGCAGCCAGAGGCGGTCGGCCAGGGCGGTGGTGGTCACGATGTCGTGCGAGACGATGATGACGGTGTTCAGCTCGTCCAGGGTGGTGACTTCGACGATGATGCGTTTCAGCTCGTCAATCATGGCCACGTCGAGGCCGGAGAAGGGCTCATCGAGCAGGATGAGGTGGTCGGAGCAGAGCAGCTGCTGGGCGATGGCCGCCCGCTGGCGCTGTCCGCCCGAGAGGTGGGCCGGATACTTTTTGCGGTGCGGCGCGAGGCAGAACCGCTCCAGGTAGGTTTCGACGTGCTGGCGGGCCTCAGCGGGGGCGTACTTGCGCCCGGCGGCCACCAGCAGGTTGTCGAGCAGCGTGCGGTGCTCGAACAGCGGGTAGCGCTGCTGCACGAAGCCCACCATGCCGGGCGCCACGGGCTGCTGGGCCTGGCCCACTTCCACGGTGCCGGCGCTGGGGGCGATAAGGCCCGCCATGATGCGGCACAGCACCGACTTGCCGATGCCCGAGCGGCCGTAGAAGCCCACCACCTGGCCCTGGTTCATGCCGGGGCGCGTCACGTCGAGCACCTGGGCGTTGATGTCGCGCAGCACGGGCTCGCCGCGGAAGGACATGGAGATGCCCGAGAGGGTAAGCAGGGGTTCTTTGTAGTTGTAGGGAAGGGCAGTCATGGCGGGTTGTAGCGTGGACTCTGCGAGTCCGCGCATTTGAGAAGGTGAGGGATTGCGCGGTAGGGCGCGGACTCGCAGAGTCCACGCTACATTGCGGGAGTGTCGGACTTGATTAATTATGAGCGGAACCTGCCGCACCGGTTGCCGCCGGGCGAGGTGGTGTTTCTCACGTTCCGGCTGGCGGGCTCACTGCCCCGCACGGCGGTGGAGCAATTGCAGGCCGAAATCGAGTTGGCGCAGCAACGCTTTGAGTCAGAGCCAGCCCAGCTTTATGCGGCGCAGAGACATTATTTCGGCCGCTTCGATGCGCAGCTAAACAAAGGCGAGTACGGGCCCACGTTTTTGCGGCAGGCCGACATTGCGGCGCTGGTGGCGGAGTCGTTGCGCTATTTCGATGGCGCGGGCTACGACTTGCGGTGTTACTGCCTAATGCCGACCACGTGCATGTGGTGGTGCGGATATTGGAAGAAGCCCCGCCGCTGGTGAAAACGCTGCAGCGGTTAAAAAGCTACACCGCTACGCGGGCTAATAAAGTGCTGGGGCGAACGGGGGCTTTCTGGCAAGCCGAGAGCTACGACCATGTTGTGCGGAATGGAGAGTTGGAGCGGGTGTTGGCTTATGTGGTAGAGAATCCGGTGAAAGCGGGATTTGTAGAGGACTGGGAGCAGTGGCCCCACACGTATCTGGCGCCGCAGTAGCGTGGACTCTGCGAGTCCGCGCATCGTTGGGTTTAGGTGGGCGGTAATCGTTCGCGCGGGCGCGGACTCGCAGAGTCCACGCTACAGCTACGCGTGGCCTAATGTCGAATAAGGGAAAAACACCTTCCGCAGCAGCACAAACACGTAGTCCTGCAGCGCCCCGGTGGCTAGAATCACCAGCTGAATAGCCAGCACGCCATCCAAGTGCAGGTAGCGGTTCTGCTTATACAGCAATAGGCCGATGCCGCCCTCGCTCTGGTAGAGCGTTTCCACCAGCGTAATCATGGTCCAGATGATGGCGAAGTTCTGGCGCACCACTTCGAGCATGTCGTCGAGCTTGCCCAGTACCACCACTTCGTAGAAGCTGCGCCACTCGCCCATGCCCAGGGTGCGGGCGTGGTCCATTTCCTCCTGCGTGGTGGTCAGAATCACGCTCGTCATGCCCGTGACCAGGTACACCGTGGCGCCGAAAATCAGCACCGACAGCTTCACCTGGTGGCCGGAGCTCACCAGCAGGGCCATGAAAAAGGTGAGGCCGGTGAGCGTGAGGTAGCGCATCTTGGAGGCCGCGTAGGCAATGGGCCGGAAGAAAGGCAGCGCCGTCAAGTACGATATCAGCAGCGCCAGCACCGTGGCCACCGCCAGGGCCTGCAGGGCCGTGGTCATGCTGGCCCACAGCTCCTGAATGAGGCCCTGCGTGGTGATGAGGTTGCCGAGCGAGCGAAAAACCTCGCCCAGGCTCGGGAACAGCTGCATGGGATAAAACAGCCACAGCAGCAGCAGAATCAGGCCCTGGCCGATGACCATCGAGGTAAACACGAGGCGGGTCGGCTGGGCGTTGGGGGCGAAAAGAGATTTCATGGCGTGTAGCGTGGACTCTGCGAGTCCGCGTCACGAGCGCAGCGAATATCGTCGGCTGCGCTCGTGCTTGGGAAAGGTTTATAGAATTCTGGCGACGATACTCGCTGGCGCTCGTGGCGCGGACTCGCAGAGACCACGCTACTGGTTAATTCCCCAGCACAATTTCCACGCGGCGGTTTCGGGCTTTGCCGTCGGGGGTGGCGTTGCTGGCCACCGGCTCGGTGGCGCCGTGGGCGTACACCTGCACGCGGCCGTCGGGGAAGGCGCTGCGGCTTTTGGCTTCCAGCCAGTGCTCCACGGCCATGGCGCGGTCCTCGCTGAGCTGCTGGTTTTTGGCGGGGTCGCCGGTGTTGTCGGTGTGGCCGTGCACGGCCACTTTCAGGCGGCCGGCCACCACGAGGTCGTTGAAGAGTTGGTTTAGGTCGCGCTCGGCGGCGGGGGTGAAGGTGCTCTGGCCGGAGTTGAAGGCGATGTTCCAGGCCCGCTTGCTCACGCTCTGGCGGATTTCGTCATCAGCGGCAAATTGCTGGGTTTCGGCCGGGGCCACCGTCTTGCCTTTGTACTGGGCCTGCAGTTTCTTGAGGGGCGTCAGGTCCAGCATTTCCGTCAGCGGCACGTAGCTGGGCAGCTCTTTGGGGTAGAGCTTGCTTTGCACGTCGCCGAAGGTTTTGTACACGGCGGCGTAGACGTTGGTGCCGCCTTCATCCAGGCCAAACAAGCTCAGGTTGTCGCTGAAGTTGAAGGCTTTGCTGCCGCCCAGCTCCACCACCTCGCCGTTGCGGTCGGTTTCGCTCACGCCCTTGTAGTACTTCAGCCAGTAGGCGCCGGGCTTGTCCTGGTCGCCGTACACGGTGGCTTCGATGTCGGCGGCGCGGGCCAGGGCTTCGGGGTGGGCCTTCACCTGGTCGCCGGCCACGGCAAAGCCCGTCATCAGGCCCAGCACTTCCTTGGGGTGGGCGTCGTACCAGCGCTTGGTGGTCACCATGATGTTGGGCATCTGGTTCGAATAGTCTTTGGTGCTCACGATGTTGACGAGGCCGCCGCGCTGCTTGGCGATGTTCACGTCGCCGGGCGTCCAGGTGGCCACGGCGTCGGCCACCACGTCCACGCTCACGCCGGTGTTCTTGCCGTTCACCACTTTGGTGCGGGCTTCGGGCTTGCCGAGGATGTATTTCTCGGCGGCCACCAGGAAGTCGGAGGCGGCCATGAAGTTCACGGCTTCGGGGTCGTAGGTGGTTTCGTCGGGGTTCACTTTCAGGCCGTTGTCGGCGCACCACTTCAGGGCAATGTTCTGGTCGCCGTCGCGCAGGTAGCAGGCTATGGTTTTGCCCAGGGCCGTTTTGGGGTTGTCGAGCCATTCTTTCGGGCCCATCAGCTTGTCCTCGCCGAAACTTTTACCCACCGAGTAAGGGATAATCTGCAGCTGGGTGCCGGTCTTTTTCAGCTCGTTCTGCACGGCCGAAAAGCCGGGCAGGCCGTCGCCCATGATGCTTACAATCAGGCCCGGCGTTTCGGGGTTGTTTTGCAGGTCCACGGCGTTTTTCACCAGGTCGGCCTGCATCTTGCTCACGTCGTCCTGGCGCACAATCTGCAGGTCCAGGCCATTGGCCGCCAGCGCCGAGCCCATGGTGGTGCGGGGGCCGCCGTTGGCCAGCATGCCGGCCATCTGGCTGTTCCAGGCCATCACCTCCCACACCAGTTTGGTGCCTTTGTCGGCCGGCGCGGTGCCGGGCATGGGGGCCAGCGGCACCACGACGGTGGCGCGGTTGCCGCCGGTGGCCGCGGGCAGCTCAATGGAGTTGAGCAGCACCGATTCGGTTTCGGCTTTTTTGAATACGGCACCGCTGGCAATCAGCTTGTTGATGCCGAAGTAAAGGGCGGCTACGATGAGCAGGCCGATTACGATTTTACCACGTGTTGTCATTTTAGTGAAGGGGGATTGTAGCGCGGACTTTGTAGTCCGCGCCCGCGCGGTGAAGCGCGGAGGGTTGGCTTAGAATGATTTGGGAATGACCAGCTTCGTGGTCAGGGGGTTGAGCTTGAATGCGGCGCTTTCGGCGCGGGGACGCGGACTACAAAGTCCGCGCTACTGCAGGGCATCTCTGCTGCTTCGTTACAGCAGTATTGAGTACTGCCACACGCGAGATGCCGCGGCTACGCTCGGCATGACGTTCTGTTTGTGTGGCGTGGTGCGCCACCGGCATACCCCGACCCAGCAGATTCACCAGGCCGCAGGCCAGCAAAAAGCTAATCAAGCAGGCTAGAATAGGCATCATCGGAAGCTTTTTTAGTGGCGGCGAAAGATTGTTGGGCTTGCGGCTTTTCGTTGAGCACGGCGTTGAAGTCGCCGTTTTGGTACTTGTTGAGCAGGGCCTGTCCCTTCTCGGACATGACGCCGTTCTGGATGTCCATCTCCTTGACGAACTCCTGCGAGTAGCGCATGGCCTGCTTGATTTGGCCCAGCTGCTGGGCCATGTCCTGGGCCACGCGGTCGGTGGCCAGGTCAAAGAAGTACTTTTTGTCGGGGTCGCCGCGCAGGATATTCATGGCCGCGCGCATGCCCGAGCTCGTGCGCTTCACCAAGGCGTATTCGTCTTTCAAGAGGTTGACCTTGAACTTGCTGCCGTCAATCTGGCGCAGGGCCGCTTTCAGGATTTGGCGCATCACCAAGCTCACGTTGGCCGTCGTGGTGGCCATGGGCTGCAGGCGCTGGTTGTAGTCCTGAATCTGGGCGGCGCGGCTGGCGTAGCTCTCGGCCATGTCCTTTTCGCCCTGCCGGGCGGCCGAACTGGCCAGGGCCAGGTACTCTTTCATCTGGGCGTCGTTGGCGGCGAGCTTGCGCTTGACCAGTTCGTGGGCGCCCTCGATATTGGTGACTTCAGCGTCCATCTTGCGGGCCTCTTTCTCAGTGTTGCGGATGTAGTCTTCCATCACCCCGATGGGGTCGGTGTTGACAAAAATCCCGGCCATGGTGCGCAGCACCCGCTGCCCGGCGTACCAGAGCCCGGCCTGAATGCGCTTGTTGGTGGCCAGCAAAAACAGCACGAACAAGACGCCCAGGCCAATGCCCAGCTTCACGGTGTCGAACACCATGTCGACCAGGAAGGGCAGAATCACGCCCCAGTAGTACACGGCTGTGCCAGCCAGGCCCAGGAGCACCACGCGCCCGGCCATTTTCTCCGGCTTCTGCCATTTGGGGAGGCCGGTGTCGGTATCAGAAGTAGTTGTGAGCAAAGTGTTCATGGCTTTAGGCGTTTGAAGAAGTGGTGGAAGGAGAGGGGTTGAGGAAGTTTTGGGCGGCCTGGCGGTGGGCCTGCAAGTCAGCCGCGGCGGCGGCGTTGGCCAGCTCGTAGGAAGCCAGCGCGGCCTGGGTTTTCTGCTTTTCGGCCTGCCCCTGCTGCTGGATTTCGAGCAGCTGTTGATTTTTCTGGGCGAGCTGCTCGGTGAGCGCGGCTACTTCGGCTTGCAGCTGCGTCTCGCGCTGTTGCAGCAGCGCCAGCGGGCCGGGCGTGGCTTTGGCGGTGGGGCTTTCGCCCATCTTTTCGCGGTGGCGCTGCAGCACCCGGGCGCGGTCTTCGGCCAGCTTGGTGGCCAGCTGCTCGGCCGAGGCCAGCAGCGCCGCCTGGTTCACGCCGGTGAGGGCGGCGAAGGCGTTGAAGGCCGTTTGGTAGAGCAGCGGGCCGGTGAGGCCGCTGCTGGCCATGCTGGTCACCATCTTGGTGTAGGCCCCGAAGTCCTTGCCGTCGCCGGCCAGCAGGCCCGCGATGTGGTCGAGGTGGCGCTGCTCGGCCTGGGCCACGAGCGGCGCCGGGCCGGCCGGCGCGGGCGCGTCGGCCACGGGCTGGGGCGGCAGCGGCCGCGGCGTGGGAGCAGCGACCGGGGCCCTTTCATCTTCTTCGATGAAAAAGCCCTTGGCGGCTTTGGTGAAGTTGTTAAGAATGGCCATGGTAGCGTGCGTTTGGTGACTTGCACCTAATGCCAATACCAGTGCCGTTTCGGAAATAATTTATTGAAAAATTGATTTTATAATTGATATACAGTTGATTAAATAAAAATCCCCGCCCGGCGTGGGGCCGGGCGGGGACTGGTTTTTTCCAAAATGGAAAGACTAATTTTTCATAACAACAAAAGCAGCGCGACCCCACGGCGCCGTTGCCGGCCTCGCCGCCCCGCCTTCTATCGGCTTGCCAAGCCCGGCATTACAGCAAGCCCGTCATATTGTATGCGGGCAGCGGGCGGCCACTCTGTAAAGCCGCAACTCAGCTTTTGAGGGCCTGTGCGCTGGGTTGCGCGTCGGCGCGCGCCACGCGCGCCATTGGTTTGTGACTAACGATACCTTATATGCTGAGCCGGAACAAGTCGCCTTCGCCCTTTAGCGACGACTGGCGGATTTTTAAATCTCCGGAAATTACGAAGGTGCGGGGCTGAAAATTCTCTTTCTGCTGCACTTGCTCCAGAAAAAGCCGGGCCGCCTGCTGGCCGATGCGGTAGGGGTGCAGGTCGACGGTGGTGAGGGCCGGCTCTATCATGGCGGCCATGAACTCATCGCCGTAGCCCACCACGGCCATTTGCTGAGGCACGCGCACGCCGCGTTTTTTCAAGGCGACCAGCAGGTCAAAGGCATTGGTGTAGTTGATGGCAAAAATGGCGTCGGGCGGCTCGGGCAGCGCCAGCCAAGCGTCGAGCGTCGCTTCGGCCTCTTCGGTGCGGAACTCGATGTGAGCCTCGTACTCAGGGCGCAGCGGTAGGTGGTAGCGCTTGAGGGCGTGCTGGTAGCCGGCCAGGCGGTTGCGGCTGATGAGCAGCGACTCGGGCCCGGCCAGGATGGCAATGCGCCGGGCGCCCTGCTGGATGAGGTGTTCGGTGACGTTGTAGGCTCCGTTCCAGTCGTCGAGGATGACCTTGGCGCTTTCCACCTCGTTGCTCACCCGGTCGAAGTGCACCACCGGAATGCCGCGGCAGGCGCTGGGCTTCACGTGGTCGAAGTTCTCGGTTTCGCGCGAGTGGCAGATGAGCAGGCCATCGACCTGGCTGGCCACCAGGGCCTGCACGTTGCTCACCTCGGTGCGGTACGATTCCTTCGACTGGCAAATCATCACCCGGTAGCCGGCCTCGGTGGCCACGGCCTGGATGCCACTCACGGCCGTGGCGAAAAACGGCCGTTCCAGGTCCGGTATCAGCACGCCCAGGGTGTGGGTTTCGCGGCTTTTGAGGCTCTGGGCCAGCAGGTTGGGCTGGTAGTCGAGCAGCCGGGCGGCGTCGAGGATGGCCTGGCGGGTGACGGGGCTGATGTCGGTGTGCCCGTTCAGGGCCCGCGACACCGTGGACGAGGCCACGCCCACGGCCTTGGCCACGTCGCCGATGGTGGTCTGGACGCGGCGCCGGTCCGGCGCCGGGCCGGTTTTTTCTTCCGTGAAATGATAGTCGCACGCCTTGCAGAGGTAGCGCTGCCGGCCCCGCACAAACCCAGCCTTCAATACTGAATCGGGAAGCTTGCATTTGACGCAGGTGGTCATATTAAATTGTATTTAGTTTAGAAAATTGCCTGTGCAACGGCGCTGTGGCAGCCCTGCTGTGAGTACTCACTCAAATATAACGAACAAAAAAAATTTTCAGCCACATTAACAGAAAGTTATCTATCGGCATCGTTTCCGGAAACGATGCCGATAGTTTTGGCGCCAATGCACTGAAATTTGGCCGATTTCGACAGAATCAATTGCTGGTTTCCGGTTCTACATTCGACAGCAGGTTCGCTAAACGACCTATCGGCCGCATTTACGGTTCTTCGGATAGTAAGCCGGTCCCGGTATAACACAAATTGTATTTTACCTTAAGCGCGTCATGCTTCATACCATGCGTTGGTTCGGGCCGCACGACCCGGTTTCGCTCTTCGACCTCCGCCAGGCGGGCTGCGCCGGGGTGGTGACGGCCCTGCACCAGCTGCCGGTGGGTGCGGTGTGGCCGGTGGCGGAGATTGCAGCGCGCCAGCGCCTGATTGAGGCCGATAACGCCACGCACGCCCCCCTGCACTGGGCCGTGGTGGAAAGCCTGCCGGTGCACGAAGACATCAAAAAGGGCCGCCCCGCGCGCAAGCAGTACATCGAGAACTACAAAGCCTCGCTGCGCAACCTGGCCGCCTGCGGCATCCGCACGGTGTGCTACAACTTCATGCCGGTGCTGGACTGGTCGCGCACCAACCTGCGCTACGAAATGCCCGACGGCTCGCGGGCGCTACGCTTTGTGTGGCAGGATTTTGCGGTGTTCGACCTCTGCATTCTGAAGCGGACGGGCGCGGAAACGGATTACGAAGCCTCGGTGGTGGCCGCCGCCCGGCAGCAGTTTGCCGCCATGAGCGCCGCGGAAATCGCCGGCCTCACCAACACGGTGCTGCTGGGCCTGCCCGGTTCGGAAGAGGCCTTTGAGCTGACCAATTTCCAGGGCCTGCTGGACGAGTACGCGGCCATCGACGCCGAGGCACTGCGCGACAACCTGCACCACTTCATCCGGCAGGTGGCCCCGGTGGCTGAGGAACTGGGCATCGGCCTGTGCATTCACCCCGACGACCCGCCGTACCCGCTGCTGGGCCTGCCCCGCGTGGTGAGCACGGCCGACGACCTGGCCCGGCTGTTTGCGGCTTGCGACGTGCCGGCCAACGGCCTCACGTTCTGCACGGGCTCGCTGGGCGTGCGGGCCGATAACGACCTGCCGGCCATTGCCCGGCAGTTTGCCTCGCGCATCCATTTCGTGCACCTGCGCGCCACCAAGCGCGAGGAAAACCCGCGCAACTTCCACGAAGCCGACCACCTGGCCGGCGACGTGGACATGTACGCCGTGGTGCGCGAGCTGGTGCTGGAAGAGCAGCGCCGCGTCGCGAAAGGACTGAGCATCAGTGTACTACCCATGCGCCCCGACCACGGCCACCAGATGCTCGACGACCTTCACAAGAAAACCTACCCTGGCTACTCGGCCATTGGCCGCCTGCGCGGGCTGGCCGAGCTGCGGGGCCTGGAATACGGCATCCGCCGGGGCCTGGCCGCCGAGGCTCCGCCCGCGGTGCGGCACGCCGAAATCGCCCAGCTCGCCTAACCACCCTCTCCCCAAATCCCACCCATGTTGCTCCGGTCTCTTTTGCTACTCCTGGCTATTGTTGCCGCCGCGCCCCGCTGCGTGGCCGACGACGGCTATCGGCTGTGGCTGAAGTATGACCTGGTAGCCGATGCCACGCAGCGGGCGCAGTTCCGGGCCGTCGCGCAGTACATCGCCGCCAGCGGCAATGATGTGGTGCTGAAAACGGCCGCGGCCGAGCTGCAGCGCGGCTTGCAGGGACTGCTGGGCCAGGCGGTGCCGGTGGTGGCAGCTGCGCCGGTCGGCACGCAGCGCGGCGTTGTTTTAACCATAAATCCGACTGCAAACGTTTTTGGTAGCTCGACCAGCCGGGATGCTTACCACATTGCGCCGCAGGGCCGCCACCTGGCCGTGACGGGTAGGAGCGGGGCGGGCGTGCTCTACGGCGTATTTGCGCTGCTGCGGCAGCTGCAAACCGGCCAAGCCATTGCTAATCTGACCCTGACCAGCAGCCCGCGCATTCAGTACCGGCTGCTCAACCATTGGGACAACCCCAACGGGACGGTGGAGCGGGGCTACGCGGGCGCCAGCATCTGGAAATGGAACGAATTGCCCCAGCGCCTCGACCCGCGCTACACTGATTACGCCCGCGCCAATGCATCCATTGGCCTCAATGGCGTGGCCATTAACAACGTGAATGCCAGTGCGCGCTACCTCACGCCCGAATACCTGGAAAAGGTGAAGGCCCTGGCGGGCGTGTTCCGGCCCTACGGCATCCGGGTGTATTTGTCGGTGTTCTGGGCGGCGCCCAAGGTCATTGGCGGGCTGAAAACGGCCGACCCGCTCGACCCGCAGGTGCAGCAGTGGTGGGCCGCGAAAACCGAGGAGATTTACCGGGTCATTCCGGACTTCGGCGGCTTTCTGGTGAAGGCCAACTCCGAGGGCGAGCCCGGCCCGCAGGACTACGGCCGCAACCACGCCGAGGGCGCCAACATGCTGGCCGCGGCCCTGGGCGCGCACGACGGCATTGTGATGTGGCGCGCCTTCGTGTACAAGGCCGGCAGCGACGACCGGTTCAAGCAGGCCTACGAGGAGTTCAAGCCGCTCGATGGCAAGTTTGCGCCCAAAGTGTTGGTGCAGGTGAAAAACGGACCGATTGATTTTCAGGCCCGCGAGCCCTTTCACCCGCTGTTTGGGGCCATGCCGCGCACGCCGCTGGTGCTGGAAGTGCAGCTCACGCAGGAGTATTTGGGCATGGCCACGCACCTGGTGTACCTGGCGCCGCTGTTCAAGGAGTGCCTCAATGCCGACACCCAAACCCAAGGCCCCGGCTCGACGGTGGCCCGGGTGGTGGACGGTAGCCTCGACCAGCACCGCCTCAGCGGCATTGCGGGCGTGGCCAACATCGGCGCCGACCGCAACTGGACCGGCCACCCCCTGGGCCAGGCCAACTGGTACGCCTTCGGCCGCCTGGCCTGGGACCACACGCTGAGCTCGGCCGCCATTGCCACCGAATGGACCAAAATGACGCTGACCCGCGAGCCCCGGGCCGTGGCCAGCATCGTGGACCTGATGGACCGCTCGCGCGACATCTACGTGCGCTACACCACGCCGCTGGGCCTGCACCACATCATGGGCCAGAACATTCACTACGGCCCCGAGCCCTGGCTGGCCCAGGCCGGCCGGCCCGACTGGACCGCCGTGTACTACCACAAAGCCGATTCCGCGGGCCTGGGCTTCAACCGCACCGCCACCGGCTCCAACGCGCTGGCGCTGTACTCCGCCGGCGTGCAGCAGGAGTGGGGCGACCCCCAAACCTGCCCGCTCAACTACCTGCTCTGGTTCCACCACGTGGGCTGGCGGCAGCCGCTGCCCACCGGCCGCAGCCTCTGGCACGAGCTGGTGACGCGCTACTATACCGGCGCCGACTCGGTGACCTGGATGCAGCAGCGCTGGGCCAGCGTGCAGCCCGCCGTGGACGCGGCCCTGCACGCCGACGTGGCGGCCCGGCTCGAAATCCAGCGGCGCGAGGCCCTGTGGTGGCGCGACGCCTGCGTGCTCTACTTCCAAACCTATTCCAAACAACCCATTCCCGCGCCCTTCGCGCCGCCCACCCGCACGCTGGCCGAAGTCAAAAACCTGGTCGACCTCTACCAGCTCAAGTAACCATTCCCTGCAAAACTCCCCGACATGAATAAGCTGTCGCCTGCTCACGGCCTCCATTCCAACGGCCATACTTCTTCTTCCAACGGCGTCGTCACGGCGGCGCAGCAGCGGCACGCCGACGTGTTTTCGCTCGACGGCAAGCTGGCGCTCATCACCGGCGGCGGCACCGGCATCGGGCTCGAAATAGCCCGCTGCATGGCCCAGGCCGGCGCCACGGTGGTCATCACGGGGCGGCGCGAGGCGGTGCTGCAAGAGGCCGTGGCCGACCTGGGCGAATCGGCCGAATACCTGGTGAACGACATCACCGACCTCGGCTCCATCGAAGGGCTGGTGGCCGAGATTGAAGCCACCTACGGCGCGCTCGACATCCTGGTGAACAACGCCGGCATCAACCTCAAAAAGCCCGCGCTGGAGGTAACCGACGAGGAATTTAGCCGCATTCTGCACACCAACCTGCACTCGGTATTTGCGCTCACGCGGGCCTGCGCCACTCGCATGGTGGCCCGCAAAAAGGGCGTCATCCTGATGATTTCCTCGATGGCGGCCTACTACGGCATCGACCGCGTGGTGGCCTACGCGGCCTCCAAGTCGGCGGTGGAGGGCATGGTGAAGGTGCTGGCCTCGGAGTTTTCCTGCCACAACGTGCGCGTGAACGCCATTGCGCCGGGCTTCATCGAAACCGAGATGAGCCGCACGGCCATGAACTCCGACCCCGACCGGCGCGACCGCGCCATGCGCCGCACGCCCATGGGCAGCTTCGGCCAGCCCGAAGACATCGGGCACGCGGCCGTGTTCCTGGCCTCCGACGCCGCCCGCTACATCACCGGCGCCTCGCTGCCCGTGGACGGCGGCAACTCCATCGGCTTCTGACCGGCCTGCTTCAGGCTCTCATTTCACTAAACGCAACACTCATAACCCACCAAAAACCCACTCCATACCATGCAACTACATTTATCAAACTTAGGCGGTGCGCCGCGCCCGGTTCGGCGCTGGGCGCAGCTTGCGGGGGCGGCGGCGCTGCTGCTGGGCGGCATGCTGCCGGCCGAAGCCTGGGCCCAGGCCGGCCGCACGGTGTCGGGCACGGTCACGTCGGACACCGGCGAGCCACTGCCGGGCGTCACGGTCATCGTGAAAGGCACCACCGTGGGCGCCACCACCAACGCGGCCGGCGAGTACTCGCTCACGGTGCCCGACGGCGGCAACACGCTGGTGATTAGTTCGATTGGCTATGAGAAAAAGGAGGTGCCGGTGGCCGCTTCCGGGGCCGTGAACGCCCGGCTGGCCACCGAAGCCCAGTCGCTGAATGAGGTGCAGGTGGTGGGCTACGGTGTGCAGAAGAAAAGCCAGGTAACGGGCGCCATCTCGTCGGTGGACGAGCAGGCCCTGCGCGACGTGCCCGTGTCGAACGTGGGCCAGGCCCTGCAGGGCCGGGCGGCCGGCGTCAACATCTCAAGCGCCAGCTCCTCGCCCGGCCAAAACCCGGTGATTCGTATTCGGGGCAACCGCTCGTTTGCCGGCTCCAACGACCCGCTGCTGGTGGTGGACGGCGTGCCCTACGACGGCAACCTCAACGACCTGAACCCCGACGACCTGGTGGGCGTGGAAGTGCTGAAAGACGCTTCCTCGACGGCCATTTACGGGGCCCGGGGCGCCAACGGCGTGATTCTGATTACGACCCGGCGCGGCAAAGCCGGGGCCCCGCGCGCCACCTACAGCGGCTACTTCGGCGTGAAAAAGCCCTACGGCCTGTTCGACCTGCAAAACGGGCAGGAGTACTACAACTTCCGCTACGAGGCCTACCGCTCGCAAGGCGCCACCGACCCCAACACGGTGTCGGGCTTCCTGACGGCCGACGAGCGCGCCAACCTGGCCGCCGGCAAAACCACCGATTACCAGGACATGCTCATTCGGGACGGCCGCATCCAGAACCACGCCCTGGGCGTGAGCGGCGGCACCGAGCAGACGCAGTACTCGGCCTCGCTGGGCTACTACGACGAAACCGGCATCGTGCCGGTGCAGCGCCTGCAGCGCTACTCGCTGCGCGCCACGCTGGACCAGAAAATCGGCGGGCGCGTGAAAATCGGCCTCAACACGCTGAACAGCTACACCGACCAGGACGACCCCGGTCTGAACATCATCAACAACATCCTGACGGGCAGCCCGCTGGCCTCGGCCTACGGCCCCGACGCGCTGCCGGTGCTTTTCCCCAACACCGACAACGCCCTGGCCAACCCGCTGAACTACTACCAGCCGGACGCCCACCTGGACAAGCGCCGCCGCATCCGCACCTTCAACAGCCTCTACGGGCAGGTGAACATCGTGAAAGGGCTGGACTACCGCCTGAACCTGGGCCTGGACGGGCGCTCGGAAAACAGCGAGTCGTTCTTTGCCTCCAACACGCCGGCCCGCGGGGGCGGGCAAAACGCCGCTTCGCGCAGCCAGAACCTGGCCTTCAACTTGTTGGCCGAGAATATTCTGACGTACAACCACAGCTTTGGCAAGCACGACGTGAACTTCACGGGCCTGTACAGCGCCCAGGAATACCGCACCGACGGTTTCGGGGCCGGCTCGCAAAACCTGCCCGCCAACTACCAGCTGGCCAGCAACCTGGGCGCCGGCACGCCCACCGCGCCCAGCAGCTTCCAGAGCAAGTGGGACATCATTTCCTTCATGGCCCGCATCAACTACGCCTACGACAACCGCTACTCGGCCACCCTGACGGTGCGCCAGGACAAGTCGTCGCGCCTGGCGCCCGGCAACAAGTCCCAGGCTTTCCCTTCGGCGGCCGTGGCCTGGAACATCGCCAACGAAAGCTTCCTGCGGGAGCGGCCCTGGATGAGCGCCCTGAAGCTGCGCGCCAGCCTGGGCCGCACCGGCAGCACCGCCGTGAACCCCTACCAGACGCTGGGCTCGCTGCAAACCGGCCTCGGCAACGGCTACTACAACTTCGGCGGCACGGGCGTGATTGGCGTGGTACCGGCCAACATCGTGAACCCCGACCTGAAGTGGGAGTACACCACCACCACCAACTTCGGCCTGGATTTTGGCTTCTTCAACAACCGCATCACCGGCTCGGTGGAGCTCTACCAGCAGCGCACCAGCAACCTGCTGCTGCCCGACGCCCTGCCCGGTGCCAGCGGCTACACGGCCTTCACCCGCAACATCGGCCAGACCCAGAACCGCGGCCTCGAAATCAGCCTGACCACCGTGAACATCCGCAGCGCCGAGCCCAACGGCTTTGAGTGGAGCACGGACTGGAACTTCACCGTGAACCGCGAGAAAATCCTGGACCTGGGCCTGGGCAACGACGAAAACGGCAACCCCAAGAGCGACATCAGCAACCAGCGCTTCATCGGCCAGCCGCTGTATGTGATTTACGATTACAAGAAAGTGGGCATCTGGCAGCTGGGCGAGGAGGCTGCGGCCGCCAAAGCCGGCAGCAAGGTGGGCCAGATTAAGCTGGACGACCCCAACGGCAACGGCCTGGTGGACCCCGCCGACCGCCAGATTATCGGCTCGCGCCAGCCCAAGTTTGAAGCCGGCATGACCCAGCGCTTCCGCTTCAAGGGCTTCGACCTGACCGCCGTGGGCCTCACCCGCGTGGGCGCCACCATCGTGGACCCGCTGCTGTTCGGCAACTCCTACTTCACCACCTTCGAAGGCCGCCGCAACCAGGTGAACCTCGACTACTGGACGCCCACCAACCCCACCAACGCCTTCCCGCAGCCCCGCCGCGGCAACGGCGACTTCCCGCCCTACAGCCAGACGCTGGCCTACGTGGACGGCACGTTCATCAAAATCCGCAGCATCGACCTGGGCTACACCATTCCGGCGGCCTGGGCCAAGAGCGCCTTTTTGAGCTCGGCCCGCATTTATCTGCAGGTGCAGAACCCGCTCATCTGGTCGCCCAACGCCTTCTACAAGAAGAACAAAGCCATTGACCCGGACGCGCTGTCGTACTCCACGCGCTTTGGCGGCAGCGGCCAGCCCAGCGGCATCGCCTTCGCCGAGGGCGACCTGAACAGCGCCGTGAACGGCACCCTGGCCGGCCGCGGCGTGAACTACCCCGCCACCCGCGCCTTCATCGTGGGCCTGAACCTGGGCTTCTAATCTTCTTCCCACCCAACTTCAACGGGCGTAGCGCTACGCCACTCTTCATATGAAAAAAACCGTTATCAAGGTCGCCGCGCTGGCCGTGCTCATGGCGGCGGCCTCCAGCTGCAGCAAAGACCTGCTGGACGAAAACCCCCGCTCCATTCTGGTGCCGGGCTTCCTGGGCACGCCCGAAGGCGTGCAGGCCGGGCTGGTGGGCGTGTACTCGGGCCTGCGCAACGTGACCGTGGCCAACGAGGAAGCCGCCTACCTCACCGTGCAGGGCACCGACGAGTTCATGCGCGGCATTTCGGCCAACCAGGGCTACGAGGACTACAACCAGGGCCTGCTGAACTCCTCCAACTCGGCCGTGACCAACCAGTGGAACACCCTCTACCGCTACATCAACGACGCCAACGGCGTGATTCAGTACGCGGGCTCGGTGCAGGGCCTCACCGACGCCACCAAAGCCCAGATTGTGGCCGAAACAAAAGTGCTGCGGGCCTACTACTACTTCCTGCTGGTGCAGTATTTCGGCGACGTGCCCCTGAACCTTAAGTTCATCGACACGGCCGTGAAAGACATTTCGCGCGCTCCCAAGGCCGACGTGTACGCCGCCATCATCAACGACCTGACCGATGCGCTGGGCAAGCCCGCTTCGGGCGGCAACCCCGCCGTGCCCAGCATCGCCGATAAGGCCGCGCAGCCCGGCCGCGTGACGCGCGCCACTGCCCTGCACCTGCTGGCCCGGGTGTACCTGACCCGCGCCACGCTCACCTCCGTCACGGCCCCGAGCATGGCCGACTACACGCTGGCCGCGCAGTACGCCAACGAGCTGATTTCGCCCGCCGGGCAAACGCGCTACGGCGTGGGCCTGGAAACCGACGCCGCCGACGTGTTTCGGGAAGGCAACGAGAACGGCAAGGAAATCCTGATGAACGTGCAGTTCAGCGCCGACCCCACCTTCACCGGCATCTCCGACAACGGGGCCGGCGGCGCGGGCCAGAACCAGAGCAACTTCTACTTCCGCGGCCGCTACGATTTTTTCCCCAACGTGGCGCGCAGCATCATCTACGGCCGGCCCTACGCCCGCTTCATTTCCACGCCCTACCTGCTGAATTCTTACATCCTGCCCGGCGTGGAAACCACCGACCGGCAGTGGCGCACCACCGACACGCGCTACAACAAGTGGTTCAGCACGCTGTGGCTCGTGAACTCGAACGGCGCCGGCGCCGCCAACAGCGGCCGCGCCAACGCCGTGATTGGCGACACCGCCGCCTGGTACCCCGGCCGCGAGCTGACCACCGCCGAGCTGGCCCGCATTGCCGCGCGCCCCAACGGCCCCTACGTGGTGGGCACGCCCAGCAAGTACAGCACCCAGTTCTCGCCCTACATCAATAAGTGGGACGACCCCACGCGCCCGGCCACCAACACCAGCTCCGACCGCCCGCTGATTCTCTACCGCCTGGCCGAAACCTACCTCATTGCCGCCGAGGCCAACATGATGACCGGCAACCTGCCAGCGGCTGTGGCCGCCATCAACGCCGTGCGGGAGCGCGCCGGCGCCCCGGGCAAAAAGAACCTGATGGACGTCACGGCCTCGCAACTCAACATCGACTTCATCCTCGACGAGCGCACCCGCGAGCTGTGCGGTGAGCAAGTGCGCTGGTTCGACCTGGTGCGCACCCGCAAGCTCATCGAGCGCGTGCAGAAATCGGTGCCGGCCTACGTGGCCTCGAAACCGGCCGCCGTGGGCACCGACAGCTACGGCTCCGACGCGGCCAAGAACATTGTGGCCGGCCGCACCCCCGACCAGTTCTACCTGCGCCCCATTCCGCAGCAGGACATTGACCGCACCAACGGCAAAATCACCCAGAACCCCGGCTACAACTAACCGCCTCCGTTTCTGGCCCTTTGTAAGCCCCGGTTTCAGCGCGAAACCGGGGCTTATTTATGAGAGGGTACTACTTTTCGGCGGTCAGCTCTCTATCTGCATGAAAAACAGTCTGTTTGCTTTACTAGTATTGCTAAGCGTCGTGGGCACCCGCCCGGCCGCCGCCCAGGTGCGCCTGCCGCGCCTCGTGAGCGACGGCATGGTGCTGCAGCGCGACCAGCCGATGCGCATCTGGGGCTGGGCCAAGTCAGGTGAAGGCATCAGCGTAGTCTTTCAGGGCAAAACTTACCGGGCCACCACCGGCCCCGACGGCCAGTGGCGCGTGACGCTGCCCGCCATGAAAGCGGGCGGTCCTTATGAAATGAGCCTGAAGGCCAGCAACGAGCTCAGCGTGAAAGACATTTTGGTGGGCGACGTGTGGCTGTGCTCGGGCCAGTCGAACATGGAAACGCCCATGAGCCGCCTGCGCGACCGGTTTCCCGACGTCATCGCCCAGGCCGCCAACCCCAACATCCGGCAGTTTGAAGTGCCCCTCACCTACAACTTCCAGCGCCCCCAGCAGGACCTGACCGGCGGCAAGTGGATAGCCGCCGACCCGCAAACGGTGCTGAAGTTTTCGGGCGTGGCCTACTTCTTCGCCAAGGAAATCAACGCCAAATACCAGGTGCCGGTGGGCATCATCAAAGACGCCGTGGGCGGCTCGCCCGCCGAAGCCTGGCTGAGCGCCGAAGGTCTGAAGCAATTCCCCACCTACGAGCAGCAGCTGGCCAAATACAAAGACAGCACCGTGGTGCTCGGCATCCGGCAGCGCGAGAGCGCCGCCGTGGCCAACTGGTACCAAACGCTATACAAAACTGACCAGGGCGAAACCCATGGCCAGCAAAAATGGTTGGCGCCCGACTACGACGCCCGCAACTGGGCCACCATGCCGGTGCCCGGCCACTGGGCCGACCACACCCCGCTGGGCCCCGTGAACGGCGTGGTGTGGTTCCGCAAAGAAGTGGAAGTGCCCACCGCCCTGGTGGGTCAGCCTGCCCGCCTGGAGCTGGGCACGCTGGTCGATGCCGACTCCACCTACATCAACAGCCAGCTGGTGGGCAGCACCGGCTACCAGTACCCGCCCCGCAAATACGAAGTGAAAGCGGGCGTACTCCGGCCCGGCAAGAACGTGGTGGTGGTGCGTCTCATCAGCAACGCGGGCAAGGGCGGCTTCACGCTCGACAAGAAATACGAACTGACCGTCGGCGGCCAGACCATCGACCTGCGCGGGCCCTGGCAGTATAAGCTGGGCGCCACCATGCCGCCCACGCCGGGCACCACCACATTTCAGTACGTGCCCGGCGGTTTGTTTAATGGCATGATTGCGCCGGTGCTGCCCTACGCCATCAAGGGCGTGCTCTGGTACCAGGGCGAGTCGAACGCGGGGCGGACGGGCGACTATCAGGCGTTGTTTAATGGCATGATTAACGATTGGCGCCGGAATTTCCAGCGCCCCGAGCTGCCCTTCCTCTACGCGCAGCTGCCGAATTTCATGGCCGTGAAAAAGGAGCCGTCGGAAAGCGGCTGGGCCGAAGTGCGCGACGTGCAGCGGCGCGGACTGGCCTTGCCGCACACCGGCATGGCCGTGCTGATAGACGCCGGCGAGTGGAACGACATTCACCCGCTCGACAAGCAAACCCCCGGCCACCGCCTGGCCCTGGCCGCCCAAAAGGTGGCCTACGGCGAGAGCAGATTGGTGGCGGCCGGCCCCCTCTACCAAGCCCTGCAAACCGCTGGCAACAAAGTCACGCTGAGCTTCACGAGCATCGGCGGCGGCCTGGTGGCGAAGGGTGGGGGCGAGCTAAAGGCTTTTGCCGTGGCCGGGCCCGATAAGAAGTTTGTGTGGGCCCAGGCCAAAATCGAAGGCAACAAGGTGGTGGTCTGGAACGAGCAAGTGCCCCGCCCCGCCGTGGTGCGCTACGCCTGGGCCGACAACCCTGCCGGCGCCACCCTGTACAACAAAGAAGGCCTGCCGGCTTCCCCTTTCACCACCGAGCCCGCGCTGTCGCCCGCCACCGGCCGCCGCTAAATTCACCCCATGAAATACCTCCTCGGCTACGACATCGGTAGCTCTTCGATAAAAGCCTCCCTGCTGGACATTGACACCGGCAAGTGCGTGGCGGCCGTCACCTCGCCCAGGCAGGAGATGGAAATCAGCGTGCCCCAGGCCAACTGGGCCGAGCAGCGCCCCGAGCGCTGGTGGCAGGAAGTGGTGAACGCCACCGCCGAGCTGAAAGCCGGCTACGGCTTTGATACCTCGCTGGTGGCCGGCATCGGCATCACCTACCAGATGCACGGATTGGTGCTGGTGGATAAGGACGGCAAAGTGCTGCGTCCCGCCATCATTTGGTGCGACAGCCGCGCCGTGGACTTCGGCAACCAGGCCTTTGCGGAGTTGGGCGAAGAATACTGCCTCGAAAACTTCCTGAATTCGCCCGGTAACTTCACCGCGTCCAAGCTGAAGTGGGTGCGCGAAAACGAGCCCGAGGTCTACGCCCGGATTCACAAGATTCAGCTGCCCGGCGACTACATCGCCTTCAAGCTGAGCGGGCAACTGCAAACCACTGTTTCCGGCTTGTCGGAAGGCGTGTTCTGGAATTTCAAGCGGCAGGCCATCGCCCAGGAATTGCTGGACTACTATGGCATCAGCGCCGACCTGTTGCCGGAAGTAGTGGATACCTTCTCGGTGCAGGGCCACCTGAGCGCCGAAGCTGCGCAGGAGCTGGGCCTCACGGCCGGCACCCCCATCAGCTACCGGGCCGGCGACCAGCCCAACAACGCTTTCTCCCTCAACGTGCTGAACCCGGGCGAAGTGGCGGCCACCGGCGGCACCAGCGGCGTGGTCTACGGCATCAACGAAACCAACACACCCGACCCCCGCTCGCGCGTCAACTCCTTCGTGCACGTGAACAGCACGCCCGCCCAGCCCCGCAACGGCGTGCTGATGTGCCTCAACGGCACCGGCATTTTGAACAGCTGGCTGCGCAAAATCGTGGGCGAGCTGCCCTACGACCGCATGAACCAGCTGGCTGCCCAGGCGCCGGTAGGAGCGGAGGGCCTCGTGTTCCTGCCCTTCGGCAACGGCGTGGAGCGCATCCTCGAAAACCGCCCGGCCGATGCCGAACTGCGCGGTTTGAACTTCAATATTCACCACCAGCCGCACGTGCTGCGCGCGGCGCAGGAAGGCATCGTGTTCGCCCTGAACTACGGCATGGACATCATGCGGGCCAGCGGCGTGCAGGTGCGCAAGGTGCGCGCCGGCAACGCCAACATGTTCCTCAGTCCGGTCTTCCGCGAAGCCTTTGTGAACAGCGGCAACGTGGAGCTGGAGCTCTACAACACCGACGCGGCCCAGGGCGCGGCGCGCGGCGCCGGCATCGGGGCCGGCGTATACGCCAGTCCGGCCGAAGCCTTTGGGGGCCTCGAACGCATTCTCACCGTGGAGCCCACCGACCGGCTCCGTGAACAATACCACGCCGCGTATAGCCGCTGGCAAGACGCTTTATCTCACCGTATTCCCAATTCCATCACCACCCCTTCCTATGTCTAGCAACACGCTCTCCAAGACAGAATTCTTCACGGGCATCGACACCATTCGCTTCGAAGGTCGCGAGTCGGACAACCCGCTTTCCTTTAAATGGTACGACGAAAACCGCGTGGTGGCCGGCAAAACCATGAAGGAGCACCTGCGCTTCGCGGTGTCGTACTGGCACACTTTCACCGGCACCGGCGGCGACCCGTTCGGCCCCGGCACCAAGCAGTTTGCCTGGGACTCGCACCACGAAATCATCGGCCGCGCCAAGGACAAGATGGACGCCGCGTTCGAGTTTTTCACCAAGCTCGGCACGCCCTACTACTGCTTCCACGACATTGACCTAGTGGACGAAGGCGACTCGCTGGCCGAGTACGAGCGCAACCTGGCCACCATCGTGGACTACGCCAAGCAGCACCAGGCCGATACCGGCGTGAAGCTGCTCTGGGGCACGGCCAACGTGTTTTCGAACCCGCGCTACATGAACGGCGCCAGCACCAACCCCGACTTTCAGGTGGTGGCCCACGCCGCCACGCAGGTGAAAAATGCCATTGATGCCACCATTGCGCTGGGCGGCGAGAACTACGTGTTCTGGGGCGGCCGCGAGGGCTACATGACCCTACTCAACACCGACATGAAGCGCGAGCAGGAGCACATGGGCCGCTTCCTGACCATGGCCCGCGACTACGCCCGCCAGCAGGGCTTCACGGGCAAGTTTTTCATCGAGCCCAAGCCGGCCGAGCCCACCAAGCACCAGTACGATTTTGATGCCGCCACCGTCATTGGATTCCTGCGCGAGCACGGCCTGGAAAACGACTTCATGCTGAACCTGGAAGTGAACCACGCCACGCTGGCCGGCCACACCTTCCAGCACGAGCTGCAAGTGGCCGCCGATGCCAACCTGCTGGGCAGCATGGACGCCAACCGCGGCGACTACCAGAACGGCTGGGACACCGACCAGTTTCCCAACAACCTGAACGAGCTGACCGAGAGCATGCTCATCATTCTGGAACACGGCGGCTTCCGGCACGGCGGCATCAACTTCGACGCCAAAACCCGCCGCAACTCCACCGATTTGGAGGACATTTTCATCGCCCACATTTCGGGCATGGACACCTTCGCCCGCGCCCTGGTGGTGGCCAATGACATCCTCGAAAAGTCGCCCTACCGCAAATTCCGCCAGGAGCGCTACGCCTCGTTCGATTCCGGCCAGGGTGCCGAGTTCGAGCGCGGCGGCCTGACCCTGGAAGACCTGCGCACCATCGCCCACAAATCGGGCGAGCCCACGCCCCGGAGCGGCAAGCAGGAGTGGCTGGAAGCCATTATCAATCAGTACATCTAGGCTTTAATGGCCCAACGAAATAGGTCGTCGTGTCGAGCGCAGCCGAGGCATCTCGCTCGGAGAAGTAATTATTTACTCTGGCACGCGAGATGTCTCGACAAGCTCGACATGACGTTTTGAAAAATTTAAGCTCAGCAAAGAGCTAAACCAAAAACGGAACCGGCTGGCCGCCAAGTGGTGGGAATAGCGAGGCGGCTGGCTGGAGACGTTTTGCCGACTGCGGCGGGCTTGTGTGAGCCCGCCGCCAGTAGGCGGCTCCGGCGTTCCGGCACGAAGATAGGCCCGTTGGTGAGCGGGTCACGCTTCAGGCGGGTCAGTGTGCCCGCCGGCCGGAACGCCGTTTTGCCGTCGGCCTATCGGGTCGTCTTTTGCCTCCTGTTTTCCCGCTGCTTTTCCTCGTTGCATGAGTTTTCCCAAGCGCATTCTGACCGCCCTCGGCTCGCTCGGCCTGGCGGTTGCCGGCCCGGCTGCCACCGCCCAACCCGTGCAGATGACCGTGCAGGCCGGCGACCCCAAGCTGCAAATCAGCCGGCACATCTACGGGCATTTTGCCGAGCACCTGGGCCGCTGCATCTACGGCGGGTTTTGGGTGGATAAAGATTCGAAAGCCCCACAGCAAGGCCGCATCCGGATGGACGTGGTGGAGGCGCTGCGCAAAATCAAGGTGCCCAACCTGCGCTGGCCCGGCGGCTGCTTCGCCGATACCTACCACTGGCACGACGGCGTGGGGCCCAGCGCCCAGCGGCCCAAGATGTTGAACATGTGGTGGGGCAATACGCTCGAAGACAATAGCTTCGGCACGCACGAATTTCTGGAGCTGTGCAGCCTGCTCGGCACCGAGCCCTACCTGGCGGCCAACGTGGGCAGCGGCACCGTGCAGGAAATGGCCGGCTGGATGGAATACCTCAACGCTAACGACGACACCCCGCTGGTACTGGAACGCCGCCGCAACGGCCACCCCGAGCCCTACAAAGTGAGTTGGTGGGGCATCGGCAACGAAAGCTGGGGCTGCGGCGGCAACATGACCGCCGAGTACTACACCGACGTGTACAAGCGCTACGCCACCTTCGCCCACAACTACCCGGCCTCGCCGCCGCTGAAAAAAATAGTGAGCGGCGCTAACGGCGACGACCCCAACTGGACGGAAACGTGCATGAAGCGCATTCCGCTCGGCCAGATGTGGGGCCTCACCCTGCACCAGTACACGCTGCCCACCGGCAACTGGACCGGCAGCAAGGGCTCGGCCACCAATTTCGACGAAACCCAGTACTTCAGCACCCTGCGCAACTGCCTGCGGATGGAGGCCATCGTGAGCAAGCACGCCGCCATCATGGACAAGTACGACAAGGACAAAAAGGTGGCCCTGCTGGTGGATGAGTGGGGCGTGTGGACCGACGTGGAGCCCGGCACCAACCCCGGCTTTCTGTACCAGCAAAACTCGCTGCGCGACGCGCTGGTGGCCGGCACCACGCTCAACATCTTCAACAACCACTGCGACCGGGTGCGCGGCGCCAACCTGGCCCAGGCCGTGAACGTGCTCCAAGCCGTCATCCTCACCGACAAGGACCGGATGCTGCTCACGCCCACCTACCACGTGTTCGACCTCTACCAGGTGCACCAGGATGCCCAGTACCTGCCGCTGCAGTTCAGCAGCCCGGACTACGCGTTTGGCAGCGAGAAAATCCCGGCCCTGAACGCCTCGGCATCCAAGGATAAGAGCGGCGCGGTGCACATCTCGCTGGTCAATCTCGACCCGCACAAGGCCATTGCCCTGGAAACGGCGCTGGCGGGCATAAGCTGGAAAACCGTAACGGGCCGCGTGTTGACTTCGGCTAAAATCAACGATTACAACACCTTCGACAAACCCAATGCCGTGAAGCTGGCCAGCTTCACGGGCGCTAAAAAGCGTGGCGATAAGCTGGCCGTGGAACTGCCGCCGAAGTCGGTGGTGATGCTGGAGCTGCGCTGAACAATTTTTAGCCCGCTATGCTGCGCGACGGGCTTTTTACCATTCCGAATATGAAAACCAACTTACTCGCTACCCCGCTGCGCCGCCTGCTGCTCGGCAGCCTGATTATGGCCGGCCTCGGCGCGCTCAACAGCCGCTACGACGTGGCTGCGCTGGCGCACGCGCAGGTGCCCGCACCGCCCGCGAAAGGCCTGAAAGACTACTACCGAGCGTATTTTCCCATCGGGGTGGCCGTGTCGCCGCAGGGCCTGAAAGGCGCCGAGGGCGAGCTAATTAAGCAACAGTTCAACAGCATTACGCCGGAGAATGCCATGAAAATGGGCCCCATTCATCCGGAGGAGTTCCGCTATTTCTGGGACGATGCCGACCAGATTGTGCAGTTTGCGCAGGACAACAAGCTGCGCGTGCGCGGCCACAACCTGCTCTGGCACGAGCAAACCCCGAAGTGGCTGTTCAAAAATGCCGACGGCACGCAGGTTTCCAAAGAAGTGCTATTGCAGCGGCTCAAAGACCACATCAACACGGTGGTGAAGCGCTACCGGGGCAAAATCTACGCCTGGGACGTGGTGAACGAGGCCATTTCCGACAACCCCAACGAGTTTTTGCGCAACTCAGAGTGGTACAAAATCTGCGGCGAAGACTTCATTGCCAAAGCCTTTGAATACGCCCACGCGGCCGACCCTAAGGCCGTGCTGTTTTACAACGACTACAACACCGAGCGCCCCGAAAAGCGCGAGCGCATCGTCAAGCTGCTCAAGCAGTTGAAGGACGCCAAGGTGCCGATTGATGCCGTGGGCCTGCAGGGTCACTGGTCCTTGCAGGAGCCCACGGAGCCGGAACTGCGCGCGGCCCTGGACCAGTACAAGTCGCTGGGCCTGAAAATCCAGATTACCGAGCTCGACGTGTCGATTTACCCCTGGGAGAAGGAGCGCCGCGCCAAGCGGCCGGGCGAGTCGGACGCCTACACGCCGGAGCTGGAACAGAAGCAGGCCGCGCAGTACAAAATGTTCTTCAAGGTGTTCCGGGACTACAAAGACGTGATTACGGGCGTGACCTTCTGGAACATTTCCGACAAATACACCTGGCTGGACACCTACCCAGTGGCCGGCCGCAAAAACTACCCGCTGCTGTTCGACCAGAACCAGAAGCCCAAAAAGGCTTTTTATGAAGTGGTGAAATTTTAGCAGAACGTATGTAGAGACGCGACCCTTCGCGTCTCCCGTTCGCGCCGTTTTGCTAGTGCTCGACGGTCATTGTTCAACGCCGAGACGCGAAGGGTCGCGTCTCTACATCGCGCCATGAAATTCTTCCGTTTGTTATTGCCATTCGCAGTGCTGCTCAGCACCTTCGATGCGCTGGCCCAAACAACCCTGCCCGTGGGCGCCAGCACCGTTTCGGCCACTAAAGGCCAGGGCGGCTTCACGCTGGCTGCGGCCGGCAAAACCGCCCCCATCTACGCCAGCGCCAGCGACTGGCCCGGTGTGCTGCGCGCCGCCAAAGACCTGCAGGCCGACGTGCAGCGCGTGACCAGAATCCAGCCGCCGTTCGGCACCGGTAAGCCGGCAGGGCAGGAGGTCGTGTTCATCGGCACCATCGGCAAGAGCCCGCTGATTGACCAGCTCATCAAAGCCAAGAAGCTGGACGTGAAGGCCGTGGCCGGGCGCTGGGAAACCTTTGTGCGGCAGGTGGTGGAGCAGCCCCTGCCCGGCGTGGCACGTGCGCTGGTCATTGCCGGCAGCGACAAGCGCGGCACGATTTACGGCATTTACGACCTCTCGCAGCAGATGGGGGTGTCGCCCTGGTACTGGTGGGCCGACGTGCCGGTGAAGCCCCAAACTGCCCTCTACGTGGCGCCCGGCCGCTACACGCTGGGCGAGCCGGCCGTGAAATACCGCGGCATTTTCATCAACGACGAGGCGCCGGCCCTGCAAAACTGGTCGCAGGAGAAATTCGGTGGCGTCAACTCGAAGATGTACACCCACATGTTTGAATTGATTCTGCGGCTGAAGGGGAATTACCTGTGGCCGGCCATGTGGGGCAACATGTTCAACGCCGACGACCCGCAAAACCCCGTGTTGGCCGACGAGTACGGCATCGTGATGGGCACCTCGCACCACGAGCCGCTGACCCGGGCGCACGAGGAATGGAAGAAGTTCGACGGCGGCGCCTGGAACTACCAGACCAATGCGGCCAGGCTGCAGGAGTTCTGGCGCGGCGGCATGCAGCGGATGGGCACCCGCGAAAACATCGTGACCGTGGGCATGCGCGGCGACGGCGACGAGCCCATGAGCCGCGAAAGCAACATTGCGCTGCTCGAAAAAATAGTGGCCGACCAGCGCCAAATCATTGCCGAAACGACCGGCAAGCCCGCCGCGCAAACGCCCCAAATGTGGGCCCTCTACAAAGAAGTGCAGGACTACTACGACAAGGGCATGCGCGTGCCCGACGACGTGACCCTGTTGCTTTGCGACGACAACTGGGGCAACCTCCGCAAGCTGCCCAAGCCGGGCGAAAAGCCCCGGGCCGGCGGCTACGGCATCTACTACCACTTCGACTACGTGGGCGGCCCGCGCAACTACAAGTGGCTGAACACGAACCCGCTGCCGCGCATCTGGGAGCAGATGCACCTGGCCAAAGAATATGGCGCCGACAAAATCTGGATTGTGAACGTGGGCGACCTCAAGCCCATGGAACTGCCCATCAGCTTCTTCCTGGACTACGCCTGGAACCCCGACCGCATTCCGGCCACCGGCGTGGCGGCCTACACCCAGCGCTGGGCCGCCCAGCAGTTTGGCCCGGCTTATGCCCCCGAAATAGCCGACATCCTGGCCAAATACGCCAAGTACAACGCCCGCCGCAAGCCCGAACTGCTCGACGCCAACACCTACCGCCTGGCCACCGGCGAGTGGGCCACGGTGGTGGCCGACTACAACCAGCTGCTGACCCGCGCCGAGGCCATCAACCAAAAAATGCCGGCCGCCAGCCGCGACGCCTACTACGAGCTGGTGCTGCACCCCGTGCAGGCCTGCGCCAACCTCAACGAGCTGTACTACACCGTGGCGCGCAACCGCGAGGCGGCCCAAAAAGGCCAGGCCAATGCCAACGAATTAGCCGAGAAAGCCAAAGCCCTGTTTGCCAAAGATGCCGAAATAAAGAACCGCTACCACGCCTTGGCCGGCGGCAAGTGGAACCACATGATGGACCAGACGCACATCGGCTACACCTACTGGCAGCAGCCGCCCGCCGATAAAATGCCCGAGGTGCAGACCGTGGCCGGCGCCGGTGCGCCGCCTGCAAACACTGCTGCAGTTGCTTCTGCGGGCACTGGCAGCTACGTCAGCCTGGAGGCGGAGCATTACACCACGGCCGTAGGCGCGGGCCCCATCATCTGGCAGCGCCTGCCGGACCTGGGCCGCACGCTCGGGGCCGTCACTACGTTTCCGGTCACGGCGGCGCCCACGGCCACGCCCGGCGGTGCCAGCCCGCACCTGGAATACCGCATCAGCCTGGCCCAGCCCGGCGCCGTGCAAGTGGCCGCTTATCTGGCTCCCACGCTGGACTTCACCAACACCACCGGCCTGCGCTACGCCGTGTCGATTGACGACGAAGCGCCGCAGCTCATCAACCTGCACACCGGCCTCAACCCCGACAACGGCAACAAGCCCTGGGAGCAGGCCGTGGCCGAAAACATCATCCTTAAAACCTCACAGCACCGCGTGGCCGCGGCTGGCCCGCACGTGCTCAGGTTCTGGCGCGTAGACCCCGGCGTGGTGCTGGAAAAACTGGTGGTGAGCCAGGGCGAGGCGCCCGCCAGCTACCTCGGCCCGCCCGAGAACGTGCCCGCGCCCGCCGCTGGCAAGGGCAGCGTGGGGCAGCGGTAGAGACGCATAGTTGCGTCTCGTCGTTGAACATGGCGCGTAAACGATGCGGCGCTAACGACACCCGGACGGCGCGGACGTAGAGACGCAAAATATGGCGTCTCTACGTCGTTCAACTACTGCCGAATCAGTATCAGGGCCGAGCTGCCGGGCACCTGCACGCCGCTCATCACTTCGAGCACGTCGAAGCCTTCCTGGTTGATTTCTTTGCCGCGCAACACCACCGTGTAGGTCCCGCGCGGCAGGGCCACGCTATCGGCCGAGTGGTTGCCGTTGAAAATGACCGTGATGTCCTGCCAGGGGTCGCCGCCGGCGTGGTTTTTCAGCTGGTAGGCGATGACGCCGGGGTGGGTGCCGGGTAGAAATTCCAGGTGCTGCTGCACCAGCTCGGCGGTGGGCAGGCGGAAGGCGGGGTGGGCCCGGCGCAGGGCAATGAGCTTGCGGTAAAAGTCATACACGCCGGCGTATCGGGCCTTGCGCGCCCAGTCGAGCTGGTTCACGCTGTCGGGCTGATTGAAAGAGTTGTGCGCGCCGCCCTTGGTGCGCAAAAACTCATCGCCGACCGGCAAAAACGGAATGCCCTGCGAGGTAAACACGATGGTGTTGCTGAGCAAATCCATCTTAATCAGCTCCGCCTCGGAAGCGCCTTTGTTCGAGGCTTTTAGCTTGTCCCAGAGCACCAGGTCGTCGTGGCAGGCCACGTAGTTGATGGCCTGGGCGGGCGAGCTGGCCCAGGCGGCTTTCGAGTAATTGACCTTGGCGTAATCCACCTGCGGGTGTTGGGTGGCGGCCACGATGCCGAACTTCACGCTCTCCTCCAGGCCGGCCTGGCCGCTGGCAAAGCCGGGCTCGGTTTGGCGGGCAAAATGGCCCTTCACGCCGTCGCGCAACTCGTCGCCGAAGGCCGCAATGCGGTCGAGCTTGCCCATGTTGGCCTTCACGGCGCGCCGGGCTTCGGGCAGGGGTGAGGCCCCGGCGGCCCAGCCCTCGCCATACGTCAGGATGCTGTGGTCCTGCAGGTCGAGGGCCACGCGCACGGCGCGCATGGTCTCAATGTCCAGCACGCCCATGAGGTCGAAGCGGAAGCCGTCGGCGTGGTATTCCTGTGCCCAATACGTCACGGATTCCACGATGAGCTTGCGCACCATGGGCCGCTCCGAGGCCACTTCGTTGCCGCAGGCGGTGGCGTTTGAGTAAGAGCCGTCGGGGTTGTGGCGGTAGTAGTAGCCGGGCACCAGCTGTTCGAAGCTGCTGCGGGCGGCGTTGGCGGTGTGGTTATACACCACGTCGAGCACCACGCGCAGGCCCTGGCCGTGCAGGTTCTGCACCAGCTGCTTAAACTCGCTGATGCGGGTGGCGGGGTTGGCGGCGTTGGTCGAATACGAGCCTTCGGGCACGGAGTAGTGCAGCGGGTCGTAGCCCCAGTTGTAGCGGGCGACGCTGGCCGGCGCGGCTTCATCGAGGCTGGCGAAGTCGTTGGTGGGCAGCAGGTGCACGTGGGTCAGCCCCAGCTCCACCAGGTGCTCCAGGCCGGTGGTCACGCCTTCGGGGCCGCGGGTGCCGAGCTGGGCCACGCCGAGGTACTTGCCCTTGCGGGTGATGCCCGACTGCGGGTGCATGCTGAGGTCGCGCACGTGCACTTCGCCGATGACGACGTCGGTGGGCTGCTTCAGGGCCGGGCGCAGGTCGTCGGGCCAGCCGGGCGGGCTCACGGCGGTGGGGTTGAGCACGGCCCCGCGCTGGCCGTTGATTCCGACGGCATGAGCATACGGGTCGGCCACTTCGGCCATTTTCCTGCCGGCGATGGTGGCCTGCACCGTGTAGAAGCCGGCGGTGCCGGCGGGCAGGGCAGCCAGCCAGGTGCCGTCTTCGGCCTTGGTCATGGCCAGGTCGGCGGTGGGCGCGCCGCCGGTGCCGGCCGCGTACAGCTTCAGGTGCAGGGCCTCGGCGGTGGGGGCCCACACGCGCAGGGTGGCCTGGGGCCCGCGCCAGGTCAGGCCCAGGTCGGGGCCGCGGTACACGGGGTAGCTATCGAAATCGGGCAGGGGCGGAGCGGCCGGGGATTTGGTGGTAGAAAGCAGCACGAGCAACAGGAGGGAGCGAATCATGGCTGCAAAGTTCGGGAATTGTACGTAATGAAGACTAGCTGCGGCTAATAAGCTGCAAAAAGCCATTATGCCGGGCGCAGCGCAATATCTGGCTTCCCGCGCTAATTCCAACGATTGGATTCGTAGAAGCACGGTGGATGCTGCTTAGCGCCTGGCATGAGGTTCTTTTTGGTGTGCCTTCCCGTTTCAGGACAAAGCAAGCCCTCTCCAGAAGGCGCCCTGCCCGGCCGATAAAACGGCCCCCGCCGTCGATACAATCCTCGTTACGGTCGGTTTGGCGGGGTTTTGGAAATGGGTGCCTGCTATGTTTGTTTCGCTTTCCTCCTGTGCTATGGCCGTCCTCACCCCCCGGCGCTACCTCACCCCGCTCATTCACGTGCTGGTGTGGGGCTTGTTCGGACTCACGTTCTTGCTGTTTCAGCCGCTCACCGGCCGGCTCACCATGCCCCCGCAGTTCTGGCTGAAGCAGGGGCTGCTGTTCTGCGTGTGGGTGGCCACGTTCTACCTCACGGCTAAAGTCTTGGTGCCGCGGCTGCTGTTTCAGGGGCGCACGGGCTGGTTCATTCTGGCGCTGGTGGGCGTCACGGTGGGGGTGCTGCTGTTCAGCAAGCTGCTGGAGTCCGCCCTGAACCTGCCCGCGCTCATGGACAAGGCCTTTATTGCCGTGGCGGGCCGGCCCCGGCTCACCCCGCGCGGCCCCCGCTTCGATTCCATGGGCCTGCTCACCACCATGTTTGTGCTGGGCATCAGCACCTGCATCACGGTGGTGCAGAAGTGGCAAAAAGACGCCCAGGCCCGCCAGACCCTGGAGCAGCAGCGCGTGAGCTCGGAGCTGTCCATGCTCAAGGCCCAGATAAACCCGCACTTTTTCTTCAACACCCTCAACAACATCTACGCCCTCACCTTGCTCGACGGCGAGCAGGCCCGCACGGCCATTCATCGCCTCTCGCGCATGATGCGCTACGTGCTGTATGACACGGCCGGCGGCATGACCCTGCTGAGCCAGGAAATTGCCTTCGTGCAGGACTACATCACCCTCATGCAGCTCCGGCTCGATGAGCGCGTGACCGTCACCTTCGAGCGGCCCGACCCCGTGCGCGACGTGCCCGTGGCGCCCATGCTGCTGCTGCCCTTCCTCGAAAACGCCTTTAAGCACGGCGTGGCCGCCACCGAGCCCAGCCGCATCTACGTGGCCATCCGCCAGCCGCAGCCCGATGTGGTGGAGCTGGAAGTGCGCAACAGCCGCCTTGCCCTGCCCGCCACCGACCTGGCCGGCAGCAACGGCATCGGCCTGGCCAACACCCGCCGCCGCCTCGATTTGCTCTACCCCGGCCGCTTCCAGCTGGTGGTGGATGAGCACACGCCGGCCAACGAATTTCTGGTGCACCTCACCCTGGCGGTAGGGGAGGAGGCCAAGGTTGGGGCGTTGGAGCCGGTTGCGGTTCTGTCATCCTGAGCTTGCGAAGGACCTTATCAATAAAAAAACCCGTTGCCGTAACGTCAAACTGAGCGACCGTGAGAAGGTCCTTCGCAAGCTCAGGATGACAGCCGTAAACCCGCCCGCCCCATGACCAACGCCCTGCCGCCCCTGCGCACCATCGCCGTCGACGACGAGCCCCTCGCCCTCGGCCTGGTGGTTTCCTTCATTCAGAAAACGCCGTTTCTGGAACTGGTGGGCAAGTTTGGCAGTGCCGTGGAGGCCCTCAAGTACCTGCACGAACACCCCGGCACGGTCGATTTGGCCTTTCTTGACATTCAGATGCAGGAGCTGAATGGGCTGGAACTGGCCCGGGTGCTGGGGCCCACCGGCCCGCGCGTCATCTTCACCACCGCTTTCAGCCAATACGCGCTGGAAGGCTACCGCGTCGATGCCCTCGACTACCTCGTCAAGCCCTTCAACTACGAAGAGTTTCTGCGGGCCGCCGGCAAGGCCCGCGCCTACGCCGAGCTCACCTCCCAGCACGCCAGCGCCCCCGCCGCCACCGGCCCCGAGGAGGAAGAGTACCTGTTCCTGAAAGCCGAATACCAGCTGGTGCGCGTGGCCCTGAGCGACATTCTCTACGTGGAAGGCCTCAAGGACTACGTGAAAGTGCACCTCAAAAGCACGCCCCGCGCCCTGCTTTCCCTCATGAGCCTCAAGGCCATGGAGGAAAAACTGCCCGCCCGCCGCTTCATGCGCATCCACCGCTCGTTCATTGTGGCGCTCGATAAGATTGAAGCCGTGCGCCGCCTCACCGTCCAGATTGGCGCCATCACCATCCCGGTGGGCGACCAGTACAAGGAAACGTTTCTGCAGTTCCTCAGCCGCTGGACCTGAGGCCGGCGGTGGTTTAGATAAGATGAACGTCATGCAGAGCGCAGCGAAGCATCTTGCCTGCCGCCACTAATCCTTTTTTGAATTGCGTTGCGCGGGTTTTGAATTGCGTTGCGCGGGCAAGATGCTTCGCTGCGCTCTGCATGACGTTCTTTTTTTTCGCTGCCTGCCGCCCTCGCCCTCCCGCTTTCTACCGCGCCGCCTCACACCTCTCTGTCTTTCTGAGCTATGACACCACACTTCATCACTGGGAGCTCCGCTCTCGGCCGGGACGCGCGTGCCCCGGAATCCCGCCCGCAGCTGGCCGTGCTCTGCCTCTCCGGCAGCCTGGGCGGCCTGGAGCTCAACAGCCTGAAGTTTGCCGGCTGGATGCAGGAGCGCGGCTGGCGCGTCACCTTCCTGGCGCCGCCGGCCACGCCGCTGGCTCACTGGGCCGAAGAATGGTTTGTGCCCCTCGAAACCCTGCGCGTGGGCCGCGGCCTGGCCATGCCCCGCGCCGCCTGGGAGCTAAAAATCCAGCTCGAACGCCTGCGGGTGGAAATACTGATAGTTACGCAGAACAAGGACCTGGCCCTGGCCACGCTGGTCAAAACCCTGATGGGCGGGCGCCTGCGCGTCATTTACCAGCAGCACATGCAGCTGGGCCGGCCCAAGCGCAGCCTGGTGCACACCCTGCGCTTCGGCCAGCTCGATGCCTGGCTGACGCCGCTGCCCGGCCTGGCCCGCGAGGTGGCGCGCCACACCCGCTTTGAGGCGCGCAAGCTGCACGTGGTGCCGCTGGGCTTGCCGCTGGAGCAGTTTGCCCCGCACACCCGCACCGCCGCCGAAGCCCGCCACGAGCTGGGCCTGCCCTTAGAGGGCCCGCTGCTGGGCATTCTGGGCCGGCTGGATGCCGGGAAAGGGCAGGACTTCGTGATTGAGGCGCTGCACCACTTGCGCACCCAGTTCGGGCGCGCTGCCAGCCTCGTCATCATGGGCGAGCCCACCCGCAACGAGGGCGATGCGTACCTGCGCCAGCTGCGGGCCCAGGTGAAGCAGCTGGGCCTGGAAAACCAGGTTCATTTCCGCGGGTTCCGGGCCAACCCGGCGGTGTTCTACCAGGCCATCGACGTGTTTGTGCTGGCCTCCGAAAACGAAACCTACGGCATGGTGACTCTCGAAGCCATGGCCGCGGGCGTGCCCGTGGTGGTGGCCGCCACCGGCGGCACCGTGGAGCTGGTGCAGCACGGCCACACCGGCCTGCTCTACCTGCACCGCGACGTGGCCGCCTGCGCCCGCTCTATCCGCCGCTGTTTCGATGACCCCGCCGCCACCCGCCAGCGCGTGGCGCGCGCCCAGATGGACCGCTGGCGCTACTCGCACCACCGCCAGTGCGCCCTCACCGAAGACGTCATCCAAGCCGTGAGTGCCGTGGCCGAAACCCCGGCCGGCACCCGCGCCGTGCGGCGGCCCGATGCCCTGGCGTCGGTATTCGCCCGCGTGGCCGTTTCGTAAGGACACGCGAGATAAAACGCCGGCTTTTATCGGTGCACTTGGGTATTTGGCCGATGCGAGGCCTTTTCTGACCAGTGCCGGGGTAATTTTAGTTTCATTAGGCCGTTATCACCGCACGGCCCTCCCCAGCAACACCGCCCCGGATGAACCGCCATTCCGGGCTGCTTTAAGTCCTGTCATTCCTAACCGGAACTGCGTTTTGGCCGTGGCCACCCACCCAGCGGTTTGTCGCCGCTGGCAGCAGCGCCCAAAAATCCGCCCGGAGCCGGAATGGCAGGCACCAGCGGGCCGGGAAACTGGGGTTCTCGTGGGAATAGGAGATAGGCTGTATTAGGCGTGCTGCTAACGCTGTAGTTATCAACGTGTCATATACAGTCAAAGTAGAGGCAGATTTTAGATATTATTAATGAATTCACCTTTTGGGGTGTATTCATTAATAATTTTTTTGGTATTAAATAAAAGATAATAAAGACAAGCGTCAGCCGTTTGTGGGTAAATGAGTGGTAAATTTGCGTGATAAAATTGACCGTTTAGGTAATTATTATCACTTCTCCTCTCAATTAACCATATGAATCAATTATTTACGACCTCCTGCGGCATTGGTCGCCTTCTGCGAAGCTGGACCTTTATTATGCCCCTGTTGCTACTGGCGGGGCTTGGGCATGCCCAAACTAATCATGTAGTTATCAGCGAAGTATTTGGGGGCGGGGGCAACTCCGGCTCGCCTTTCACGAATGACTTTGTGGAACTGTATAACCCGACTGCTGCTCCGGTCGACCTGAGCGGCTTTTCGGTGCAGTACAATGGGGCTACTTCCACTGCTTCCTACCAAGTGGCGCCGCTGGGCACTATCAGCATTGCGCCTAACAGCTTTTTGTTGGTGCAACTGGCCTCGGGGGGTGCCGTAGGCGCTTCACTGCCCGCGCCGGACGTAACCGGCGGCATCGCCATGTCGGCTACCGCGGGCCGGGTGGCCCTGGTCGACAACGCCACGGCGCTCAACGGCCTGGCCAGCGCCTCAGCGGCCGGTATTGTTGACTTTGTGGGGTTTGGCACCTCGGGCACCATCTACGAAGGGGCAGGCCGGGCACCGGCGCCCAGCAACACCACCAGCATCGAGCGCCGGGCCCGCGAGTCTTCGACCAGCGCCGACCTGGCTGCCGGCAACGTGGACGCCGACCAAGGCAACGGCTACGATAGCAACAACAACAACCTGGACTTTGTGACGCGCGGCGCGCCGGGCCCGCAAAACGCGGCCTCGCCCGCCGAGGTGCTTACGCCCATCGTGTACTACAGCACCAAAAACCCCGGCGGCTTTCTCAACAACCCGAATACGTTCAGCTCGACGCTGGACGGCACGGGCCCCGCGCCCGCTAATTTCACAAGCAACTTCCTGACCTTTGTCGTCGTCGGAACCAACCGCACGATTGACGGGCCCTGGACCGTGAGCGGCACCAACGCCAAGGTGCTGGTGCAGTCCAACGCGTCCTTCGTCGTGCCGGCCGCCTTCAACTACACCGGCCCACTGGACCTGAGCAGCAACGCCACACTGGTGCAGCAAAACGCGGAGCCGGCCGCCATCTTTGGCACCCTGGACCCGGCCAGCACCGTAGAATACGCCCAGGCGTCGGCCTTCACGGTGCCCATCGTGGCCGCGCCGGGCTACGGCAACCTCACCCTGAGCACCGCCAGCAAGCAGCTCAGCGGCGGCACCACCGTGGTGCGCGGCAACTTTGTGGTCGACAACCTGAACGGTGCCAACTCGTTTGGCGGCGCGGCAAGTTCGGCCTCCATTCTGAGCCTCGGCGGCAACTTCACGCTCGCGGGCACTGTGAATTTTGGCCCGACGGCCGACAACCTCATCCAGCTCAGCCTCACCAACACCGCCACTGAACAGGTGCTCAACGGCAACGGCAACCTCATCAAACTGTTTAAGCTGACCCTGGTGGCCAACCAGGAAGGCGCGCGGCTGGCCGATGGCACCAGCGACCTGGAATTGGGCAACAGCATTGGGGTGGGCGGCTACGCGCTGACCACGGGCACTGTCCTGGCCGTGGGCAACAACACGCTGAGCTTTGTTGCGGGCGGCCGGGCAGCCATCAGCGGCACCAACGGCGCTCTGGCCGTGGGCCCCACTTCTAACCTGATATTCAGTAAGAATTCCGGGTCCACGCTCGGTACTTTGCGTCTGACCCCGGGCAGTACCCAGCTCAACAACCTCACGGTGGACGCGGCCGGCACGGGCAACACCCTCACCCTGCCCGCCAGCCTGACGGTAAACGGCACCCTGACGGTATCGAGCAGCAGCACGCTCACCATCGGCGCTGCCAATGTGCTCACACTGAATGGCCCCGTGCTGGGCACGGGCATCGTGCGCGGCGCTACCGATGCAGACCTGATTATCGGCGGAAGCGGAGCCTTGAGCGCCATCGTCATCACCAATGGCCTCGGCAGTTTCACTCTGAACCGCGCCGGTGCCGTTCTGCCCCTGGGCGGCAACCTGACGGTGAATAATGCCCTGACCCTCGCCGGCGGCACCCTGGACCTGCTAAACAGAACCCTCACGCTGAACGGCCCCGTAACGGCTTCGGGCGGCTTCCTGAATGGTTCTACGGCGTCCATTCTGACCGTGGCCGGCAGCGGCCCGCTGGGCACGGTGGCCTTCTCGCCCACCGGGGGCTTGCTCAGCCAGCTCAACCTGAACCGCCCCGGCGGCACGCTCACGCTGACTGACAACCCCTTGCAGGTGGCCACCGCCACCCTCACCAGTGGGGTGCTGGGCCTGGGCGCCACGGTGGGCCTGACGGTGACGGGCGTGCTGACGGTAGCGGACCCCACGGTGGCGCGCTTTGCCGTCACGCCTTCGTCCACGCTCGGGTTCACGGGCTCGGGCGCCATTGGGGCGCTGGCCTTCGTGCCCGGCCAGGACGTGCTGCAGGGCCTCACGCTGAGCCGCCTTACGGGCGCCGTGCCCACGGCTCAGCTCACCACCAACCTCACCGTCAACAACCTCACCCTGAGCCGGGGCCGCCTTTTTGTGCAGGCGCCCTACAAGCTCACCATTCTGCCCACGGGCGGCTTCACGGGGGGCAGCATCGACAGCTACGTGAACACCCTGACCCAGGCTTCGGTGACCAACAGCACCACGCCCACGGTGTCGTTGAGCTACCCGCTGGGCGTCGACGGCCAGTTCCGGTCCCTCACGTTCACGGTCACCGACCAGGCCATTGGCACCTCCAGCTACACGGCCCGCCAGGTCGAAGGCCCGTCGCCGGGGCGCACGCTGCCGGCCACGCTGGCCCGCGTGTCCCAGATTCGCTACTTCAACCTGATGCGCGAGCCGGGCGGCACCAGCACCCTGGGCAGCGCCACCATCCGCCTGAGCTACGCGGCCGCCAACGACCTGGTGACGCCGGCCAACGTGAGCTTCCTGCGCGTGGCCATGACCGACCCGGCCGACGACACCAAATGGGCCGACATCGGCAACCCGGGCGGGGGCGGGGGCACCGACATCACCTCGTCCTCGTTCCCGAACGGCCCGCTGGGCGATTTCACGCTGGCCACCAGCAGCACCACGCCCCCTAACACCAACCCGCTGCCCGTCGAGCTGACCCGTTTCGACGCAACCCGGCAGGCCGCCGACGTCCGCCTGACCTGGGCCACGGCCACCGAGCAGAACAGCGCCCGCTTCGACGTGGAGCGCAGCCTCGACGGCAAAACGTTTGGAACGGTGCTGAGCCTGCCGGCTCAGGGCAGCAGCAGCCGCGCCCACGAGTACACCGCCCTCGACGCCAAAGCGCCTGCCGGCCTGCTCTACTACCGCCTGCGCCAGGTAGACTTCGATGGCACCCTGGCCTACTCGCAGGTGGTGACGGTGACCGGCCCGGACGCGGCCGCCGAATGGGCCGTGTACCCCAACCCGACCGCCGAGCGCCTGACTGCGCCGCTGCCCGCCGCCGCGGGCCGCACCTACCGCGTGCTGAACGCGCTGGGGCAGGAGGTGACCCACGGCCCCGCCGACGCCGCCGACCCTACCATTGAGGTGCGGCAACTGCCCGCCGGCACCTACTTCCTGGAGCTGCGCAGCACCGAGGGCCGGCAAACCCGCCGCTTCGCGAAATTCGACTAGCGAAAGCCGCGGCCCTTCCATTACAAAAAAGCCTCCGTCGCCGCGGAGGCTTTTTTGATGGGCTTCATTTTAAATTCATTTTAAAATGGATTATGCCTTTATAGGGTTTCGCTGCTGTGCCGTGCCGGCTGCCTGGTTTGCACTGCGCACGATTTTAACCTTTTCGTAACGCTTCGGATGGGGTTAGTCCTATAAAGTCGCCTTAATTTTACAGACAGTGCGTCCAGCCAAAAGCATTTTTTAGTTTCCTCAAAACCCGCTACTTATGTACCCACCTCGTACTCGTTTTACCTCTCCAGCCAGCCGCGGCGTGGCGCTGCTGATGATGCTACTGTTACCGCTGCTAGGGTGGGGGCAGACGACAATTTTTACGGAGACCTTTGGAACACCTACTGGAAATACGGCAATAGCTACTTACGCCACAGGGACTGCTCCGACAACTTTTTCAACAAAGGGGCTTGGCTACACTTATTCCAATGGCGGGCAAACGGCTTCGCCTGATGTGCGCGTTAGCAGCCCGTCGTCTGGTTACTCCGGAGCTTCGGGCAACGGAAATCTTTTCTTTACCCAAGCCACAAATAATATAGGCTTTGCCATTGGCGGGATAGACGCCAGCGGATACACTGACCTGCAGATTTCGTTTGGAATTCGTCGTGACCAAGTGGCTGCTTATGGCTTGTTGGTAGAGTATTCTACTGATGGCGTGACGTTTACGGGTACAGGTGTTACGGTTAATAATCTGCCACTGAGCACGGCTACCGCTGCATGGGCCGCCACCAAAGCCACTGCAACCTTTCCGGTGGGTGCTCAATCCTCAACACTTACAATCCGTTTTACTAAAACGGGCACAACCGCGGCAGTTAGACTGGACGATATGGTGTTAACCGGAACGCCATCTTCTCCTAGTAATTCCATCAGCACTCCATCTTTTACCCCATCTGCGGTTTGCGCCACCACTGCTACCAGTGTGGCCGTGACGTTCACCGCCTCCGGTACCTACAGCGCCACCAACGCTTTCACGGTGGAGCTCTCGAACGCCAGCGGCACCTTCCTGGCCACGCCGGTTAGCTCGGTTTCGGCCACGAACAACACTACCACTGCGCAGACGCTCACCTTGCCCATTCCGGCCAATACACCCAGCGGCACGGGCTACAAAATCCGGGTACTGGCATCTGACCCCGCCACCACTAGTTCCGGCACTTCGGCCTCGCTGACCATCGTCAGCAACCCCACGGTCGCCATTTCGCCCACCTCGACGGTGCAGCCGGTGGCCGCCACCCAGGGCACGGCCACCAGTTTCACCGGTACTGAGACGCCTGCTGCCACCAGCCGCGAATGGCTCTACGGCACCACTGCGGGCAACTACACCACGGCTACCGGCGTCACCACCACTACGTATTCTTTCAACCCGGCTGCTGCCGGTACCTATTTCGTGGTGCTGCGCTCGGTGTTTGCCGGCTGCGGCGCCGTCACCAGCACCCCCACCGAGGTGACGGTGAGCGCCCCGGCGCCCTCCCTCACGGCCACTCCCGACGCTCGCAACGGCTTCACCTACGTGCTGGGCACGGGGCCTTCCACTGCGCAAAACGTAGTGCTGAGCGGCTCGAACCTGGCCCCCGGCAACCTGACCGTAACCGGTTCGGCCAGCTATGAAGTGTCGACCGATAATGCCAGCTTCGCCAACACCGCTACCGTGCCCAACGCCGCCGGCGGCACTCTGGCCAACAGCCCGACGGTGTACATCCGCCTGAAAGCCGGCCTGCCCGTGGGCAGCTACAACAACGAAACCATTGCCATCGCGGGCGGTGGCACTGCGGCTCCCGCCACCGTGGCGGTGAGCGGCAGCGTAACGCCCTCCACCATCGCCACCGGCACGGTGGCCGGGCCAGTGTGCGTGGGCCTGAGCGGCGCCCCGCTGTCGGTGCCCTTCACCACGGTGGGCACGTTCGACGCCAGCAACGCCTTCAGCGTGGAGCTTTCAACGGCGGCCGGCACCTTCCCGGGCACGGTGCTCGCCACCACGGGCACGGCTTCCCCGCTGTCGGCCACCGTGCCGGCCGGCACGCCCACGGGCACCTACCGGGTGCGGGTGGTGGCCAGTGCCCCCGCCACGGTGGGCACCGACAACGGCACCAACCTCGTTGTTACGAGCTACCTCGCCAACGAAGTGGCCTCGGCCACGGCCACCCCCGGCAATGGCCAGGCCACTTTCGCCTTCACGGCCCCGGCCAGCTGCGCCACCAACGTGGTGGTCACCATCATGGCCGGCACCGCTGCCGGCGGGGCGCCCGTGGCCGGCGGCACCTACGCGCCAGCTGGTTCGGGCTCGGTGGCCTTTGCCACCGGCACCGATTTGGGCGGTGGCCAATACGTGGTGTACAACGGGCCTGCCACGGGCAGCATCACCGTGACCGGGCTCACCAACGGCACGCAGTACACCTTTGCTGCCTTCACCACCAACGGCGGCAGCACCGGCACCACGGGCTACAGCGCCGGCGCGACGCGCGCCGTGCAGCCGGCCCTAGTGGTTGCCCTGGCCGAAGTAATTGTGCCGCAATACATCAGCGGGCGCACGGCTACGGGCACTTCGCACAATACCCGCCTGCCCTACGTGTGGCGCGCCACGGTGAATAATTTGCTGCCCAACGCTACCTATAAGTACTACACCGCCGCCCGGGCCAGCGCCGACCCGGCCAACTACGCCGGCGTTGGCGTCACGCTGGAAGTGCAGGTGGCGGGCGCCTTTCTGCGCAAAGCCACGGCCAGCCTGAACAACGCCAGCTCCACGTTCGTGGCCGATGCCAACGGCAGCTACACCGGTTGGTTCGCCCTCGAGCCCACGGCCGACGACCGGTACAAGGACCAGGCCGTGCTCTACCCGATGGTGGTGCTCAACGCCGGCGACGGCGGCAACACGGCCACGTACTTCCTGCCCACGGCCAGCTCGGTCACGGCCCTGAACCTGAACGGCAGCACGACCGGGGGACGCGGCGTGCGCGGCAACTCCTTCGGCACCCCCAGCAACTTTGTGCTGATTTACGACAACGTGAACGGCACGGGCCGCCCCCTGGCCGGCACCATGCTCGAAGACGATGGCCTGACCACCAGCAGTTCCTACCCGAGCTTCTACGACAACTACGTGGATGCCACCATTGGTGCTTACGGCCTACTCACGGCCAGCAGCAATGCCAACGGCATCCGGCGCGTCGAGCAGCGCACCCTGGCCACGGGCAGCCTGGTGGGGTGCGTGGCCACTTCGGCCACTGGCATCTGGGCCGGGGCGGGCAACACCGCGGGCGCTTCCAGCACGCCCCTCGTCCTGACCTCGGGCGATACGCCTTTTGCCGCGCCCACCCTGACGGCGGTCAGCTCTACTGTCATTGTGCCGGGCCAGACGCTGACGCTGACGGGCACCAACTTCTCGACCAGCCCCAATGCCACGGTTACGTTCAGCCCCGGCGGCACGGTCACCACGGCTACCATCCTGAGCAGCACCAGCCTCACCGTCACGGTGCCGGCCGGTGCCGGCACGGGCACCATTGCGGTGAGCAACAGCTGTGGCGCGAGTGCCACGCTGGCCACCACCGCCCTGCCGCCCCCCGGCCCGGGCGTGCTGCTGATGGAAGACGACTTCGATTATGCGGCCGGCGGCCTGCTGCTGAGCCACGGCTGGACCGGCAGCACCGGCAACAGCACCAGCACCCAGGCCGGCAACGAAACGGCCACCATGTACCCCGTAGGTGCTGCCCTGAGCCTCGTCCCAACCGGTACTTCCTCGCGGGCGCGCCTCGTGAAAAGCGCCGCGCAGGGCAACGTGAGCCGGACCTTTCCTGCGCCTGGCACCATCGGGGCCACCGCCCTGTACGCCGCGGCCGTTGTTAACTTTTCGGCCCTGGAAAACACCGGCGACTATTTCCTGTCCTTCCTCACTAACGGCACCACCAACTACCGCGGCCGGGTGTATGCGGCCAAATACCCCAATTCCAATACGGCCGGGACGTTCGTTTTTGGCCTGGCCCTGTCGGGCGAAGGGCAAACCCGTGCAACGGGAACCTTATTCAACACCAACACGCCCTACGTGCTGGTGCTTAAAACCGAGAACAGCCTTAGCACCAATAACCAGGACGTGGTAAGCCTCTACGTGCTGCCCGCCAACAGCGACCTCAGCCAGGAGCCCACCACCCCCCTGATTCAATTGCCCGGCGGCGGTTCGCTGAGCGTGCTGGGGGCGCTGGTGCTGTTCCAAAATAACAGCAATAACCCGTCGCTGTACATCGACGGAATTCGCGTTGCCACGGGCTGGGGCGCTGCCGTGGGCAACCTCAACTTTACCGCCGCTAATTCCACCGCCACGGCCACCATCGCGGCCGGCAACTATTACAACTTGACGGTGAACAACGGCTCTGCGCTGACGGCAACCGGCGCGGTGAACGTAGAGAACAACCTGACCCTGACCAGCGGCGCGCTCAACACCTCGGCCACCAACCTGCTCACACTCGCTACGGCCGCCACCGTCGCGCCCACGGCGGCGGCTTCCGGCGCCACGGTTGGCTACGTGAATGGCCCGGTTGCCCGCTCGGTGCCCGCGAACCCCGCGAATGCCCAATACCTCTTTCCCGTGGGCAAAGCGGCCAACGGCGTGGCCAACTACCGCCCGCTGTCCCTCCGCGTAGCCACCCAGACCAGCGCCACCACCTACCGCGCCGAGCAGTTTGAAGGCGACCCCGGCCAGCTCGGCACCGTGCCCACGGCCAGCAACGGCACCACCCTGACCCGCGTCAGCCGGGTTCGTTCGTTTACCGTCACGCCCCTCGACGGCAACGGGGCGGTGACGCAGCCCACCGGTTTTCAAGGCCGAATCACGCTGAGCTTTGACACCGACGACCGGGTGACGAACGCCGTTAACCTGACGTTAGCCAAGCGCGCCGACGGCAACCAGCCCTGGGCCAACATCGGCCTCAGCAGCGGTGGCATCAGCGGGACGAGCGGCGGCAATCAGACGGGCTTCGTCACTAGCGACACGTTCAGCAGCTTCTCCGACTTTGCCCTGGCCAGCACCGACGCCAACCTGGCCAACAACCCGCTGCCCGTGCAGCTCAGCCACTTCGGCGCCCAGCGGCAGGCCGACAAAGCCGTGGCCGTGCAGTGGAGCACCGCCAGCGAAAAGAACGCCGAACGGTTTGAAGTGCAGCGCAGCCTCAACGCCCACGATTTCGTGACCGTGGCCACCACCCAGGCCCAGGGCACCAGCAGCAAGGGCACGGCCTACGCCGTGCTCGATAAAACGGCGCCCGCTGCTGTGCTCTATTACCGCCTGCGCCAGGTAGACCGCGACGGCACGGTGGCCTTCTCGCCGGTGGTGTCCATCGCCGGCACCGGCGAAACGGCCAAGGTGCTGCTCTACCCCAACCCCACGAGCAGCAGCCTCAGCTTCATCGCCGAGGCCGCCACGCCCTACCGCGTGCTCAACCAGGTAGGCCAGGTGCTGCTGCAAGGCACCACCGAAGCCGGCACCGCCAAAGTGTCCGTCGAAACGCTGCCCGCCGGCCTGTACCTGCTGGAGCTGCAAACGCCCGCTGGCCGCAGCGTGCAGAAATTTGAGAAGCAGTAAAACAGCTTCGGTTTTGACCATAAGAAAGCCCCGTGCAATGCGCACGGGGCTTTTTTGTTGTTAATCTATCAAAAAGCAGCGCGTCGCTGCCGGCTACTTACACCGAGAAGCTTTCGCCGCAGCCGCACTCGCGGGAGGCGTTGGGGTTGTTGAACTGGAAGCCTTTGCCATTCAGCCCGTCGGAGAAATCCAGCTCCGTGCCGGCCAGGTAAAGAAAGCTCTTCATGTCGACCACCACGCGCACGCCCTTGTCCTCAAATTCCTGGTCCATGGGCCGCACTTCGTTGTCGAAATCCAGCTTGTAGCTCAGGCCCGAGCAGCCGCCGCCGGCCACCGAAGCGCGTAGGCGGTAGGTTTCATCCAGGTGCGCGTCACTCATCAGACGCGTCACTTTTTCTTTGGCTTTATCAGAAACGGTAATCATGGCAGTAGGAGAGGCCAGGCCTCGCTTAGCTAACGGGAATGGAAGCGCAATTTAGACAAATTATAAACAAGGAGAGTAAATCCTTTGTTCACTCACGTTGCGGTATTGTGCTATTCCTTTTACGAGCTGGGGTTTAGTACCACACTAAATACCGTGATGGCGTTTAGGTCGCGGCCGAAATAGAGCTTGTCCAGCGCCTCGTACACGTTGTGAGCCCGGAAGTAGGACGTCTGCAGTTCCTTGTCGCCGCGGCTGCGCCATTGCAGCGTGTAAGAGCTTTCGGTGTCGCGGAAGCGCTTCACGTAGTCCAGCATTTTTTCCAGCGCGTCGGTTTCGTCGCGGCCGGTTTCGTAGCGAAACAGAAAGCTTTGCTGGTGCCGCGGGTTCACCGTAATCAGGTCCAGACGGGTCTGGCCTTCCACTTCGCGAAACTCAAACCGCAACTGCTCCGGCGTCAGCCCCAGATACTGTTGAATCTCGCGTTGCAGCCGCGCTGCTTCAAATTCATCGGTCATTATCTTATGCCGAAAGGTTAGGTAAAAAAATGTCATCCTGAGTGCAGCGAAGGACCTTATCACGTTCGAACAAGTCGTTCAATTGCGATAAGGTCCTTCGCTGCACTCAGGATGACAGCAGGATAACCAGATTAGTGGTGCGACAGCTCCAGGGCGGGCAGGCCGTTTTTCACGCGGTAGTCCGAGATGGCCGACTTGATGGCGTCTTCGGCCAGCACCGAGCAGTGGATTTTTACGGGTGGCAGGGCCAGTTCTTCCACAATCTCCATGTTGTCGATGGCCAGAGCCTCGTCCACCGTTTTGCCTTTCAGCCACTCCGTGGCCAGCGACGACGAGGCGATGGCCGAGCCGCAGCCGAAGGTTTTGAATTTGGCGTCGGTGATGGTGTTGGTGGCTTCGTCCACCTCGATTTGCAGGCGCATCACGTCGCCGCACTCAGGGGCACCCACAAGGCCGGTGCCTACGTTCTTTTTGCTTTTGTCCAGCGTGCCCACGTTGCGGGGGTTGCTGTAGTGGTCGATTACTTTATCGGAGTAAGCCATGTCTTTTTGAGAAATTTAGATGTTAGATTTTAGAACTCAGAACTTAGACCGAAAGCCAGAAACTTGGTTCTTGGCTCTCAGTTCTAAGCTCTAAAAATTAATGTTCCGCCCACTCAATTTTGCTGAGGTCGACGCCTTCCTTGAACATCTCCCACAGGGGCGACATTTCGCGGAGCTTGGTCACGGCTTCTTTTACGTGGTTGATGGCGTAGTCGATTTGCTCGTCGGTGGTGAAGCGGCTCAGGCCGAAGCGCAGCGAAGAATGGGCCAAGTCGTCGCTCAGGCCTAGGGCCTTAAGCACGTAGCTGGGCTCCAGCGAGGCCGAGGTGCAGGCCGAGCCGGAAGATACGGCTAGGTCTTTCACGCCCATCATCAGGCCTTCGCCTTCCACGTACTTGAAGCTGATGTTCGTCACGTGCGGCAGGCGGTGTTCGCGCGAGCCGTTCACGTAGCTTTCTTCCAAGGTCAGCAGCTCGCGCTCCAAGCGGTCGCGCATGGCCGAGAGGCGGGCGGTGTCGGCTTCCATTTCGAGGCGGGCCAGCTCGCAGGCTTTGCCCAGGCCCACGATGCCGGGCACGTTGAGGGTGCCGGAGCGCATGCCGCGCTCGTGGCCGCCGCCGTCCATCTGGGCGGTCACTTTCACCCGGGGGTTCTTGCGACGTACGTAGAGGGCGCCCACGCCCTTGGGACCGTACATTTTGTGGGCCGTGAAGGCCATGATGTCGATGCCGTCGGCGATGACGTCCACCGGAACTTTACCCACGGCCTGGGTGCCGTCCGTCATGAACAGGGCGCCGTGCGCGTGGGCAATTTTGGCGATTTCGCGGATGGGCTGGATGGTGCCCGTCTCGTTGTTGCCGTACATGATGGTGACCAGAATGGTCTGGGGCGTCATGGCGGCTTCGAGTTCTTCGAGGCTGATAAGGCCCTGCTCGTTCACGGGCAGGTAGGTGACGCGGCCGCCCAGCTTCTCGATGTGCTTGCAGGTGTCGAGCACGGCCTTGTGCTCGGTGGTGGCGGTGATGACGTGGTTGCCCTTCTGGCTGTACATCTCAAACACGCCCTTGATGCCCAGGTTGTCCGACTCGGTAGCGCCCGAGGTGAAGATGATTTCCTTGGGGTCGCAGTTGATGAGCTTGGCGATTTGCTCGCGCGAGTAGTCCACGGCTTCTTCGGCGGCCCAGCCGAAGGGGTGGTTGCGCGAAGCGGCGTTGCCGAATACTTCGGTCAGGTAGGGCATCATGGCCTCCAGCACCCGCGGGTCGAGGGGCGTGGTGGCGTTGTTGTCGAGGTAAATAGGGAGCTTAAGCATTGCGCGCAGCAGTAGTGACAAGTGGGAAACCAGCGAAAAGCCGATACCCAGCTAGAACACGGTTCCGGGGCAATCAGTTTTCTTTGGTTTCACAAAAGTAGATACAATCTAAATAAGGAAATGCGCGGACTTCTGGCGCCGGCGCGAATTGCCCGACAAAACTGCGCCTTTCCCGCCTCAGCAGCCACTGTGCAACCTTTTCTAAATCCCTATGCTCACCAACCTCGAACACCTCGGCGTGGCCGTAAACGACCTCGAAGCCGCCACCGCCCTCTACACCGCGCTGCTCGGTGCGGCCCCTTATAAGAAGGAACACGTGGCCAGCGAAGCCGTGGACACGGTCTTCTTCCAGATGGGCAGCTCCAAGATTGAGCTGCTGGCCGGCACCTCGCCGGATAGCGCCATCACGAAGTTTCTGGCCAAGAAGCCGGAGGGCATTCACCACGTCGCGTTTGAAGTCGACGACATTCGCGCCGAGATGGCGCGGCTGAAAGGGGAGGGCTTCGTGTTGCTGAACGAGGAGCCCAAGCGCGGGGCTGATAATAAACTCGTCTGTTTTGTGCACCCGAAAAGCGCGGCCGGCGTATTGGTGGAGCTTTGCCAAAGCATAAAGTAGCGTGGACTCTGCGAGTCAGCGCCTGAAAGAACCTAACTATTCCCGCCACGCGCGGACTCGCAGAGTCCACGCTACAAGCTAACCGTCGCATGAACCGTTTCCAACAAGAAGTAGATGCCGCTGTGGATGCGCTGTTGCTCCAGCAAGTCATTCTCTACCCCACCGATACCGTGTGGGGCCTGGGCTGCGACGCCGAAGCGCCTCCGGCCGTGAAACAGCTGTACAAACTCAAAGGCCGCGAGGCCGGCAAGCCCAGCATTGTGCTGGTGGCCGACTTGGCGATGATGAAGCGCTACGCTTCGGAAGTGCCGGCGGAGCTGGAAACAATGCTGGCGAATGATACCCGGCCGACCACCTACATCTTGCCCGCCGGCAAGGCCGTGGCACCGGACCTGGTGGCGCCCGATGGCACGGTGGGTTTGCGCGTGGCGAAGGACGAGTTCTGTTTCAAGGTGGTGCGGCGGCTGGGGCACGGGTTGGTGTCTACTTCGGCCAACAAGGCCGGCGAGCCGACCCCGGCCGTGTATGCCGAAGTGGACGCCGCAATCGTGCGCGGGGCTGACCATGTGGTGAACTGGCGCCAGGATGACGATACCCGCGTGGCGCCGTCGCGGGTAGTGCGGCTGGGTACGGGCGGACAGCTGGAAGTGGTGCGGGAATAGGGCCAGAAAAGAAAGTAGCGCGAACTTTGTAGTTCGCGTCCCCGCGCCGACACGACGATTGTGAACGACACGGGGACGCGAATTACAAAGTTCGCGCTACTATGAACACGCCCCAGTTACCTGAACTCCCCATTTTTCGCACCATTGCCGAAGCCGCGGCCGAGCTCAGGCAGCCCGCTTACGTCATCGGCGGCTACGTGCGGGACTTGGCCCTGGGGCGCGATAGCAAAGACATTGACGTGGTAACCGTGGGCGACGGCATTGCCTTGGCCCAGGCCGTGGGTGCCCGGCTAAAAGGCCGTGGCCGGGTGCAGGTGTTCAAGAACTTCGGCACCGCCATGCTGCCGACCCAGGAAGCGGGCGACATTGAATTTGTGGGCGCCCGCAAGGAAAGCTACCGCGCCGACAGCCGCAAGCCCGAGGTGGAAGCCGGCACGCTGGAGGAAGACCTCGCCCGCCGCGACTTCACCATCAATGCCCTCGGCCTGAGCCTGAACCCCGAAAATTTCGGCGAGCTGGTGGACCGCTACGAGGGCATGAAGGACCTGGCCAGCAAGACCATCCGCACGCCGCTGGGGCCCGATGTGACCTTCTCCGACGACCCGCTGCGCATGATGCGCGCCGTGCGCTTCGCCTCGCAGCTGAATTTTGATATTGAGCCCGACACCTTCGACGCCATTATCCGGAATAAGGACCGGATAAAGATTGTGTCGCAGGAGCGAATCACCGTCGAGCTGAACAAGATTATCGAGTCGCCCACGCCGAGCTACGGCTTTAAGCTGCTGTTTCAGACGGGGCTGCTGCAGCTCATCTTTCCGAAGATGGCGCTGCTGCACGGCGTGGAAAAAGTGGGCAACCACGCCCACAAGGACAATTTCTACCACACCCTGCAGGTGCTCGACAACGTGGCCAACGCCGGCGGCGACCTATGGCTGCGCTGGGCCGCCGTGCTGCACGACATCGCCAAGCCCGCTACTAAGCGCTATTTCCCCAAGGTGGGCTGGACCTTCCACGGGCACGAGGACAAGGGCGCGCGCTGGGTGCCGGGCATCTTCACCGACCTGAAACTGCCCCTGGGCGAAGAGATGCGCATGGTGCAGAAACTGGTGCGCCTGCACCTGCGCCCCATCGCGCTGGTGAAGGAAACCGTGACCGACTCGGCCATCCGCCGCCTGCTATTCGAGGCCGGCGAGGACATCGACCGGCTGATGCTGCTGTGCCGGGCCGACATCACCAGCAAAGACCACGAGCGCAAAGCCCGCTACCTGCGCAACTTCGCGCAAGTGGAAGAAAAGCTGAAGGAAGTGGAAGAAAAAGACCACCTGCGCAGCTTCCGGCCCGTCATCACCGGCGAAATCATCATGGAAACCTTTGGCCTGAAGCCTTCGCGCCAGGTGGGCATTTTAAAGGAAGCCGTGATGGAAGCCATTCTCGAAGGCACCATCACAAACGAAATGGAGCCAGCCCTGGCCTTCCTGTTGCAGCAGGGGGCGGCCATGGGACTGGCTCCGGAAGGAGGCGTCGTTCACTCACCAAACTAAGCCTGACTTCTGTTCTTCGGGGGTATAGATGCCGGTATATGTAGGAGGGTTGCCCGGCATTTATATCTTAACATAAAAGATTTTGGGCTACAAGCGCTTGATGCTGGACGGGCCCGTGGAGTCGAGGTCCACGTTTTTGGGCTGGCCGCTGTAGGCTATTTCGCTGGCGCCCACGGCTTCGCCCTTGATGCGCTCGGTGACGGCGACGCGGGCTTTGCACACGCCAGCTACCGAAACGGTGGCCGTGCGGGTTTGCAGGTTGGCCCCGGCCAGCTCGCAGGCCCCGGCGGCGTCGAGGTCCAGCACGTCGGCGCGGCCGGTGGCGGTGGTGCGGCAGGCGCCGGCCTGTTCCAGCTTCAGGGTGCCGTAGTTGCCGTTGAGGCGCAGGTGGCTGGCGCCGGCCTGCTCGATGCGCAGCTCGTCCTGGCGCTCGAAGCCGCCGAGGTCGGCCTCCACCGCGCCGGCCAGTTCCAGGCTCTCGATGCCGGGCATGTTGATGACGATGAGCACTTTCTTGTCGTCGCTGTTCCACTTGCGCCCGAAGAGGGAAGTGTTGTTGCGGGACTTGATTTGCAGCTCGTTGCCCTCGCGCTCCACCCGGATGTCGCTCAGCACGCCCTCGCGGCCGGCGGCTTCAATCTTGAAGGCGTCGCCGCGGCGCACCACCACCCGGTAGCCGCCCACCACGCTCACGCGGTTGAAGCCGGACTCGTCGAAGCTGCGGCGGCCGCCTTCGTAGCTGTTCAGGTCGGTGTCGAAGGCCGGGGCGCCGCCGTAGTTGAGCGTGATGCCGCGTTTGCCGTCGCCATCGTTGTCCGTGTCCTCGTCGCCGCTATCGGGGTCGATGTTGATGTTCACGTCGGTGTCGTCATCATCGTCTTCGTCTTTGCCCAGTTGCTCATCGGAGCAGGCGATGCACTCCAGCTTGTTGCCGCGCAGGCGGTAGCGGTGCTGCTCGGGGTCTTCGGGGCGGCGGTTGTCCACGAAGTTGTCTTCGCCGAGCAGGTCGTAGGCAAAGTCGCGGCTCAGGCGGAAGGTGCGGTCGCGGGGCAGGCGCAGGGTCACGGACAGCTCCTGGCGGCGGTACTTGGCGTCGGGCAGGAAGGAGAAATGGTCGTCGAGCACCAGCGAAGAGTCGCCGCTGGTCCGAATGGTGTAGTCGATGCTGGTGAGGGCGTTGCGGCGGGCCACTTCCTCGCTGGGGCCGTGGGCGCCCATGGTGCGCAGCACTTCCACCGTTTTGCCGCTGTCCACGGCGGCCAGGCGCACGTCGACGTGTTGCTCCCACTGCCGGTCCACGTGGCGCATGTTCAGCAAGAGCACGGGCGTCTTCAGCTGGGGGTAGCGCTCGGCCTGCTCCACGGTGGTTTCGTATTGAAATTCACGGCTTTGCTGGGCAATGACCGTCACGAGGCCCACGATGCTCAGCAGCCACAGGCCCAGCAAGGACAAGCTCACCGTGCGGGGCATGATGGAGAGGCGGAACAGCAGGTTCAGCCCGCCCAGCAGCAACGACAGCGCCGGAATGGCGAGGACCAGGAAGCCGGCCAGCATGCCCCAGGTGGGCACCCCGTTCAGCATCACGTGGGCCGGGGCATCGCCCAGCACAATGTTTTGCGAGTGGGGCAGCAGGCCCACGCCCGCGCCCAGGCCAATGGCCAGCGCCACCAAGCAGCCAAAGCCCATGATGGTGAGTAGGATGCCGGCCACAATGCGAATGCTCGAGCCCACGAAACTCACGGCCGGGCGCAGGTTGCGGGCGGCGTCTTCCACAAAGGCGCCCACGGGGCGGTTGGTGGTGGCGGGGCCATCAGCAAAAGCGTTGTTGCGGGCGCTGCTGTCGAAGCTTTCCAGCGTGATGTCGTCGCCGCGCATGCGCAGCTTGTCCGAGACCGTTTTGGCCTCGGGCAAGACTATCCACAGGATGATATAGAGCAGGAAGGTGAAGCCGCCCGCAAAGAGGCCAGCCAGCAGAATCACGCGCACCAGCGTCACATCAATGTTGAAGTAGGCGGCCAGGCCCGCGCCCACGCCGGCCACCTTGGCCGTGCCGGTGTCGCGAAACAAGCGGCGGCCGGCCAGCGGGCCCGTGCTCAGCAGCGCCTCGGGGTGGGCGGGGGCATCGTAGCGCTTGGGCAGCAAAATCCAGAGAATGATGTAGCCCAGCACCACCCAGCCGCCGAAGTCAACCCGCATGTCGTGGCGCGACCAGATGTTGACGGCCGGCGAAAAGATGGTGCAGAACACAAACGCCAGGCGAATCCAGAGCGGGTTCACGGCGAAGTACTGGGCGATGCCGGCGGCCACGCCCGCCACCTTGCGGTTGGCCATGTCGCGGTACAGGCGCTTGGCCTCACCGGTTTCGGGCGCGGCGGTGGCGGGGGGAGGCGTGGCCGTGGCGGTGCTGCCAAAGCCGGCCGAGGTGCGGGCCGAAGCTCCCGCCGCGTAGGCCGATTCAGTGGCTTCCTCGTCGTCCTCGTCGGCGTCGGGGGCGAAGTCGCTCACGCGGCCCATCTTGGCCATCATGGCGTTCACGTCGTCCAGGGAAATGACTTGCTGCACGGGCGAGAGGCGCGCCGAAAACAGCTCGGCGATGCGGCCCTCGATGTCGGCCACGATGTCTTCGTGGCCGCGGTAGCTGGCAAAGTGCGCCTTCACCTCGGCCAGGTAGCGGCCGAGCACCTCAAAGCCGTCTTCCTCGATGTGAAAGATAATCCCTTGCAGGTTGATGCTGATGTTCTTTTTCATGGTAAATGGCTGAAAAACGGCCGTTTAATTCTGGTGAGTGGAGAAGGGAAAAAGACGGTGAACTCAAGCGGCGGGCTTTGGTGGGGCGCTGTGCCGGATGATGCCCACCGACGTGGCCATTTCCTCCCAGGTGTCGCGCAGCTCGTTCAGAAACTGGCGACCGGTATCGGTCAGGGTGTAGTATTTGCGGGGCGGGCCACTGGTGCTTTCCTTCCAGACGTAGTCGAGCAGAGCGGCATTCTTGAGGCGGGTGAGCAGCGGGTAGAGCGTGCCCTCCACCACTATCATGCGGGCCGAAGTCAGCTCCTCCAGCATGTCGGAGGCGTAGGCTTCGCCGCGGGCGATAATTTCCAGGATGCAGAACTCAAGGATGCCCTTGCGCATCTGAACCTGGGTGTTCTCGAGTTTCATGGGCGTTGCGAATTACTAGTGGGTGAGAAACAGTACAAATGTATGGTAGGTACTTTGCAAAGCAAGGTACTGGATGAATAAATAGTTGCTTCGCTGCTAAATATTCTGTTAACTATTGATAATCAGTAGAAAAATTTTTGATTAAAAATCGCTGCCCGGCGAAATTTGGTGACCGTTGCCGCTTCAAAAGGGGACGCCGCCGAAAAGCGCGCGGCTTTGCAGCCGGCGTTGCGGGCCCGTCGCAGGTGGCGTTGGCACCGGCCGTAGCGCCGTTCCCCGTCGCCGAAGGCGGGTTGGCCCGAAATTCGCGGGTCCCACGCACTAAGTTGAAGTAACTTGCGTTGCGACGGCGCGAAACCTCTTCTCTTCTTTTCTATGTCCCAACTTTCCTCGGCTGCCCGCGGGCTGCTTGTGCTGGGTGCCACGGCGGCGCTGGCGTTGCCAGCCGCCGCCCAAACCAAAACGCCCAAATACAGCAACGAATTTCTCAACCTCGGCGTGGGCGCCCGCGCCCTGGGCATGGGCAAAGTGCAGGTGAGCCTGGCCACCGACGCCACCGCCGGCTACTGGAACCCTGCCGGCCTGGCCAACCAAACCCGCAAATACGACGGCGTGCTGATGCACTCCGAGCTGTTTTCGGGCATTGTGAAGAATGATTTCGCGGCTTTCTCGACCCCGCTTGACGACAAAAGCGCCATTGGGGTGAGCGTGATGCGCCTGGGCGTCGACAACATTGCCGACACCCGCTCGCTGCTGGACGAGTACGGCGGCGTGCACTACGACCGGATTACTTACTTCTCGGTGGCCGATTATGCCCTGCTGGTGTCCTACGCCCGGAAAATAACCAACGTGGAGGGCCTGAGCGTGGGCGCCAACGCCAAAGTCATCTACCGCAACATCGGCCGCTTTGCCAACGGCTACGGCTTCGGCATCGACGCGGGCCTGCAGTACAACCACAAGGGCTGGAACCTGGGCCTGATGGCGCGCGACGTCACCACCACCTTCACGCAGTGGACCGTGAACGCCGACGAGTACCGCAAGGGCCTCACCAGCACGCTGGCCAAGTCCGACAGCATCCCCACCAACAGCGCCGAAATCACGCTGCCGCGCCTAGTGCTGGGCATCGGGCGGCGCGTGGAACTGCCCAAACAATTCTCGGCCCTGCTGGCGGCCGACCTGGAAGCCACCACCGACGGCAAGCGCAACACCCTGATTTCGAGCAGCGCCGTGAGCGTGGACCCGCGCGTGGGCCTGGAAATTGGCTACAAGAACCTGGTGTTTCTGCGCGGCGGCGCCGGCAATTTCCAGAAGATTCAAAGCTTCACCAAAAACGCCAACAACGAGTACGAAAGCAACTGGAAGGGGCAGTACAGCCTGGGCGCCGGCGTGGCCATCAGCGGCCTGCGCGTCGACCTGGCCCTGTCGCGCCTGGCGGTGGAGAAGCTGGGCAGCGCCTCGCAAACCAATTCGCTCATCGTATCGCTCGGCTACGGCTTTAAATAAACCGGTCTTGCGGAGCCGCTGGCAGCGGTGGCTTCGTAATTCTAAGAAATTAAGTGTCTGCCATTTGAATTATTATGCATAAAAACTACGGACAGTTGTTGCAGCGGGGGAAGTGGTGGTTGGTGGCCCTGGTTCTGTGGCTGGGCTGGGTCCCGGCGCGGGCCCAAACCCCGGCGCAGGTGGGCAATGAGTGGATAGTGCCGGGCCAGACCTACTACAAGGTCAAAATCCTGAAAGACGGCCTCTATAAGCTCGATTACCAGTACCTTATCCAAGCCGGCATCACGGGCGTGGCGCCCAGCCAACTCCAAATCTGGCGGCGCGGGCGCGAGGTGGCCGCCTACGGGGGCGGCAACCAAGCCGTGCTCGACCCCACGTCTTTTATCGAGTTTTACGCCGTGCACAACGACGGCAAGCTCGACGTGGAGCTGTACAAGCGTCCGCAAGACCAGCCCCACCAATATTATAACTACTACACCGACACGGCCAGCTATTTCATCACCTGGAAAGCTGGCCAGCAGGGCCGCCGCATGGCGCAACCCACGGCGGCCGGCGGGGCGGTGCACCCGCACCGCCTGCACAACCAGCTAAACCTGCGGTTGGGCTTCTACATCGAGCTGCCCACCACCACCGACGTGTACCTGCCCTGGGTGGAAGCCGCCGAAGGGTACTTTCACGGGGGCGGCCTCACGGCCCCCAACGATTCGGTGATTCGGGCGGTGGCTCCTGCCGGGCCGGCGCCCAAGGTGGAAGTGCAGATGTACGGCGCCAGCAACAACTCAACGGCTCCGCTGGCGCACGCTGTGGAAGTGCTGGTGGGGCCAGCCGGCAGCGAACGCAGCCTGGGGGTGATGCGCTGGAGCGGGCGCGTGCCATACAAACAAACGTTTACATTGCTGCGCTCTGATATTGTCAATGGCGTGGTCCTCGTCACCACTAGGAAGGACGCTTCGGCGCTGCCGGGCGACGACTTTTACTCGTCTTATGCGCGCTTTATAGTGCCGCAGGCCAACCGTTGGTTCGGGAACCGGCACAGCGTGGTGTTCCAGAACGACTCCACCCTGGCCGGGCCCGCTACCTACGAGTTCGACAACGACTCCATTCCGGCCACGGTGGCGGGCTTCGACGTGCAGGACTTCTACAACGTGCAGCGCGTGGTGAGCACGGCCACCGGGACGCGTCGCCGGTTTGTGTTTCCCGCTGCTAACGCTGCCACGCACACCTTGCTGCTGGCCGACGAGGCCACTCCGGCGCGGCCGCCGCTGCCCGCCCGCCGCGTCACCTTCCGCACCATCAACCCCGCGCTGGCCAACTTCATCATCATCACGCACCCGCAGCTGATGAAGCCGGCGGGCGGCTTTTCCAACGCCGCCCTGGAATACGCCAAGTACCGCGCCAACCCCGGCCGCTCCGACGTGCCGCGCTACGACACGCTGATGGTCACCAGCTTCCAGCTCTACGACCAGTTTGGCTACGGCGACCGGTCCTGGCTGGCGATGCGGCATTTTGCCCGGTGGATGGCCGCGGCCAGCCCCGTCGGCAGCCAGCGCTACCTGCTGCTGCTGGGCAAAGGCCAGGAGCCGAGCGACGGCGGCGGACGGTTTTTCACCGACATCCGCTACGCGCCGCGCACCCTTGGCGAACAGGGCACGGACCTGGTGCCGACCAGCACGCGCGCGGTGTCGGACAACCTGCTTACGGCGGATTTCATGAACAACGACTTCGCGGCCAAGCTGAACACCGGCCGCCTCACCGTGACGACGCCGGCCCAGATAATTCTCTATTTGAATAAACTGCGCGATTACGAACGGGCCGGCGACCAGCCCTGGCGAAAAAACGTGTTGCACCTGACGGGCGGCACCGACACGGGGCAATTCACTGAATTTCGCAATTACGTAAACGCCTACAAGCAGCACGTCGAAAGCCCGTTGTTCGGGGGCCGGGTGGTGAACACCATCGAGCGGCTGATTGTGAACCCCGTCGGGAACTCCCTGCTGGTGGATGCCGATATTACAAACGACCTCAACGCCGGCCTGGGCGTCATCCAGTACTTTGGCCACGGCTCGCAAACCTCTTTTTCGCTGGACATTGGCACCCCCACGAAAAACCAAACCTATAACAACCCCGGCAAGTACCCCGTGATGATGTTTGACGGTTGCCTGGCGGGGAATTTGTACACAAAATCGCCCACCTTCTTCGAAGACTGGCTTTTCACCGCCAACAAGGGTGCCATTGGCTGCATGGGCACCACGGGGTTTGGTTTTCCCGGGTACCTGAACCTTTCCAAAGACCTCTACACCAAGCTGCTCTACAATGACCCACTTTGGTACGGCAAGCCCTTCACGGCCGTGTACAACGAAACCGTGCGGCAGCTGCAGCGCTCGGGCGGTGCTTTCGACCCGGCGAACCTCGACGACATCGCGACCGAGCAGCTGCTTGGCACGGTGTGGCACGGCGACCCCGCCATCTCGCTCTACGCCCCGGCCCAGCCCGATTTCCAGGTGAGCAACTCCACGCTGGCTATTCGGCCAGTGGGCCAGGACGTGACCGTTACGGCCAACTCGACCACCTTCTCGCTGCTGATTGGCGTCAGCAACCCCCGTCGGGTCACCCTCGATTCGGTCAGAATCCGGGTGACGCGAACGGTGGGCACCAACCCGCCGCTGCCGCCCTACACCAAAGTTTTCGCGCAAGGCCCCCAGGGCAGCGCCACCTACGATTTCCGCCTGCCCAACCCCAGCGGCACCAACGTGTTCGGCGCCAATACCTTTGCGGTAGAAATAGACTACCCCAACCGGGTGGCCGAGAGCGACGAAACCAACAACACCGCCACCATCAGCCACACCTTCCTGCGCGGCGGCGTAACTCTGCTCAGCCCGGCAGAATTTGCCATTGTGGGCAACAGCCAGCCCCGGCTGGTGGCCCAAACCAACGACCCGCAGGGTTCCTCCCGTGCCTACGAGTTTGAAGCCGACACCAGCGCCGCCTTCACCAGCCCCCTGAAGCGGGCGTCGGGCACCGTCACGGCCACCCTCACGCCGAGCTGGCGGCCCACGCTGCCCGCAGTGGCCGGGCGCGACAGCGTGGTGTGGTACTGGCGGGCGCGCTTCCAGGCCCCCAGCGGCGACGAGGACGCCAGTTGGGCGGTCAGCTCGTTCCGCGTCGTGCAGGGCCGGTCGGCGGGCGGGTGGTCGCAAAGCCACTACGCTCAGTTCCGGCGCGACCAGCGCAACGGCGTGGAAGTGACGCCGTCCGGCCACTGGGATTTTAGTACCCAAAACGCGCCGCTGCTGCTGCGTACCACCGGCGGCGGCCTGCCGGGCGCGGCGCCCAATTTTCTTGCTACCTCCGGCCTGGGTATTATCGCCAATGTGTTGGCGCCGCCCACCCTGGGGGGGTGTGCCCGCACTGCCCAAAATGCGCCCAATCTGTTGGTTGCCGTGTACGACGAACACACCTTAAAGCCCATTGCCGGGCTGCCCGCGACGGCCGTGTGCGGCCAGGCACCCCAGGAGTTTTACATCTTCGGCACCAACCCCGCCAACCCCGGCGACACGCTTAACACGCTCAACAACAGCGCCACGCAGCAAGCCCAGCTGACCAGCTTCCTGGCGGCCGTGCCCGATGGCGCCTACGTGGCCATGGTGAGCATGAACCGGCTGCGCTGGGCCAGCATCGCACCGGTGCGCACGGCGTTCAGCACCTTGCTGGGCTCGCAGCTCGTGAACCAGTTGCAGAACGGCGACCCCTTCGCGCTGGTGGCGCAGAAGCGGGCCGCCGGCGGGCGCGTGTTGCACGAGGTGGGCCCGAGCACGGCCGCCGGCTCGGGGCCCCGCTACAGCCAGCTCATCAGCCTCTCCGACACCCTGCGCACGCCTTCGACGCAAGGCACCATCACGTCGGTGCGCATTGGCCCGGCCAAAAGCTGGGAAAACCTCTACCACTGGATTCAGCGCGAGCCCAACGCCACGAGTAGCTACACGCTCCGGGTCATCGGCATCGATACGCTGAACCAGAGCCGGGTGGTGGTGGCCACCGTACCGGCCGGCTCGCCCAGCCGCGGCGGCTACTCGCTGAACACCATCTCGGCCAGCCAGTACCCTTACCTGCAGCTGGAACTGACCATGCAGGACACGCTGGGCCGCCACGCCCCGCAGCTGAAGGAGTGGTTCATTACCTACCAGGGCGTGCCCGAAGGCGTGGTGCGCCGCGACCTGGCCCAGCCCAGCAATGCCTACGACCCGGCCACGCTCGTTGGGCAGGCGTTGGGCGGCGAGCTCAAGATTCCGGTGGTGTTCGAGAACGTGACGCCCTTCAGCTTCGGCACGCCGTTGCGGGCGAAAATCGAATTGACCGAGGGAAGCACGACCCGCCCACCGGTGTACGTAACGCTTCCCCGCCAGGTGAAAGGCGATTCCACCGTCCGCTTCACGGCCAAAGTGCCGATGATTGGGGTGTTCGGTAAATTCACCACCAAAGTGACGGTGAACGCCGCGCCCAAGGCGCAGCCCGAGCAGTACCTGTTCAACAACGAGCTGAACCTGTCGGAATTCCTGGTGGTGGACCCCAACCTGCCGCCCACGCTCGACGTGGCCATCGACGGCCGCCACATCCTCAACGGCGAGCTGGTGTCGGCGCGGCCGGTCATCCACATTCAGCTCAACGATGAAGACAAGCTGCGCCACATCACCGACCGCTCGTTCTTCACCGTGACGATGCAGCGGCCCGGCCAGTCCGGAGCCACGCCCATTAACCTGAACGGCAACGACGTCGATTTCAGCGTGGACGTGAGCAACGGCAGCATTGCCCAGCTCACCTACGAGCCCGGCAAGGCCGCCCCGCTGCCCGACGGCATGTACACGCTGAAAGTGCAGGGCCGCGACCCCAGCAACTCGGCCGCCGGCTCGCAGGAGTTTCAGGTGAAGTTTGAGGTGGTGAACACCTCGCAGATTTCCAACGTATACCCGTATCCCAACCCGGTGGTGAGCAAGGCGCGTTTCGTGTTCACGCTCACCGGCCAGCAGCTGCCCAACAACATGAAAATCCAGATTATGAGCCTCACCGGCCGGGTGGTGCGCGAGATTTTCATGAGCGAGCTGGGCCCGCTGCACATCGGCAACAACATCTCGGAATACGCCTGGGACGGCACCGACACCTACGGCGACCGCCTGGCCAACGGCACCTACCTCTACCGCGTGGCCCTGGACGACCCCAACGGCGACTTCAAGCACCGCGCCACGGCCGGCGACCAAGCGTTCAAAAACGACTGGGGCAAGCTGGTGCTCATGCGCTAGCCCTGCTTGTCAACAAAAAAGGCAGCTCGAACGGGCTGCCTTTTTTGTTGACAAGCAGGGCTAGTAGTTACCGTCGCCGCAGCGTCACGAAGCTGAATGCATACGCGTGCTGCTCGTCGGCTTCGTGGCGCTCGCGGGTTTCTTCGCGCCATTCGGTGGGGCTCAGGCTGGGGAAAAAGGCGTCACCTTCGAAGCGGTGGTGCACTTCGGTGAGGTGGATGACGTCGGCGGCGGGCAGGGCTTCCTTGTAGATTTCGCCGCCGCCGATGACGCACACTTCTTCATCCAGCTCGCGGGCGCGGTCCAGGGCGGCCAGCACGGAGGCGGCGGTTTCGCAGCCGGGCGCGGCCCAGCCGGCCTGCCGCGTCACCACGATGTTGGGGCGTTTGGGCAGGGCCCGGCCCAGGCTGTCGTAGGTGCGGCGGCCCATCACCACGGGGTGGCCCAGGGTGAGGCGCTTGAAGTGTTGCAGGTCGGCGGGCAGGCGGCCCCAGGGCAATTCGCCTTTGAACCCGATAACGCCGTTTTCGGCCACGGCCACTACGAAAGAAACCATCGTTTTTTATTGAATAAAGAAAGAAACAGAACGTCATGCCGAGCGTAGCGAAGCATCTTTACCGTTCAACTAATCAAGATTGCTACAGCGGTAAAGATGCTTCGCTGCGCTCGGCATGACCTTAAAGGGCCGTGTTCTGGATAACGGAAATTCCTTACGAAGGCAGCTTGAAGCCGCGAAGCAGCTCCGCCACCGGCATGCGTTTTTTGCCCTCTAGCTGCACGTCCAGCAAGTCGAGCCAGGCATCGGCGGCCGCCACGCGCAGGAAGGTGCGGCCGTCGGAAGCCCAGGTGCCGGGCGCGGCCAGGGCAGCTTGGGCAGCATCGGCCGCAAAGACGCGGGCTCGGAATATTTTCAGCAAGCGGCCATCGGGCAGGGCGGCGAAGGCGGTGGGAATCGGCGAAAGCCCCCGTACCCAGTTCACGAGCTCGGCGGCCGGGCGCGTAAAATCGAGGCGGCCGGTTTCTTTTTGCAGCTTGGGCGCAGGGCGCAGGTCGGCGCGCTGCTCCTGCGGGACGCTGGGCGCCGTGCCGGCTGCAATGGCTTCGACCGAGCGCCGGGCCAGGGCCGCGCCCACGTGCTTGAGCTTGTCGTAGAGGCTGCCGAAGTCATCGTCGGGCGCGATGGGCACCTGCTCCTGCAAAATCAGGTCGCCAGTGTCGATTTCGTGGCGCAGGAAGAAAGACGTGACGCCGGTTTCCTGGTCGCCGTGCATCAGGGCCCAGTTGATGGGGGCCGCGCCGCGGTACTGCGGCAGCAGCGAGGCGTGGATGTTGATGGAGCCCAGCCGGGGCATGTTCCACACCGCCTCGGGCAGCATCCGAAAAGCCACCACCACCTGCAAATCGGCGGCGTAGCCTTTCAGTTCAGCCTGAAATTCCGGCGATTTCAGATTTATGGGTTGCAGCACCGGCAGGCCGTGCGCCTCGGCCGCCACCTTCACCGCCGAAGCCTGCAGCTGCCGGCCGCGCCCGGCGGGCCGGTCCGGCGCCGTGACGACGGCCACCACCTGCCCGCCGGGCCAGGCCAGCAGGCTTTCGAGGGTGGGCACGGCAAAATCGGGGGTGCCCATGAAAATGAGGTTCAGCATAGAATGGGGAAATAATACGTGTAGAACGTCATGTCGAGCTGGTCGAGACATCTCGCGTGCCACGCTTACTAGGAGGTGTTAACAGTAAGTAGTATATTT
>NZ_JADQDM010000012.1 GCF_015694525.1 Hymenobacter ruricola
GGCGTTGTAAGTGCCCGTCAGGGCGGGGGCGCCGTACACGGCCGCGCCGCCCAGGTTTTGCAGGGCCGCGTAGTCGGGCGCCGCCACCGACACCCTGGTGTTGTCGGCCGCGGCGTCGTAGGCGGCGCAGCTGGCGCAGCCGGTACCGGCCAGCGCCGCCCGGAGGGCGTCGGTGGAGTACACGAGCGGGCCGCTGCTCACCAGCTCCCAGGTGGCGCCCGTGGTGGCGCCGGTGCTGATGAGCTCGGCCACGCTGTTGGCCGCCAATACCACCAGCGTGGTGAGGCCCGCGCCGTTGATGCTCTCGCCGCTGGCCGGCACGATGCTGAGCGGCAGGCTGGAGTTGTTCTTGAGCTTGTACACGCGCCCTTGCAGGCTGGCCGCGCCCGCCTGGGCGGCCGGCAGGGTGAAAGTGGCCGGGGTGGTGCCGTTGTAGGCCACGAAGTAGTCGGTGGCCGCCAGCGTGTAGCTGGCCGTGCGGCTGCCGTAGGCGGCGGCCAGGCTGCCGTCTACCGTGAGGGTCGAGGTAGGGGTGTTGGTGCCCACGCCCACGTTGCCGTTGGCTTTCACCACGAGCAGGGGGTTACTCCGGGCGGTTTGGGTGGCGCCGCCGCTCACGTCGAGGGCGGTGGCGGCGCCCGTGCCCACCACTTTCACGGCCAGGCCGTTGGCGGTGGCGTCCGTGCTGCTGTTGAACACGCTGGCCGCGTAGCCGGCCTGGGTGCTCACCCACGTCAGCGTGCTGCTGCTGCCGCCCACGTTTTCGCTGCCCACCGTGTTAAAGAACGTGTTGGCCAGCGCCGACGCCGGGTTGGACACGCCCAGGCCCACGCGCCCGTCGTTGGTGATGCTCAGGCGGCGGGTACTGGCCGTGAAAAAGTCCAGCCCGTTGCGGTTGGGGCTGCCCACGGTGCGGCCCGAGGACAGCCCCTCGCCCGACGTGATGGCCCCGAACTGAAAGGTGGGCGACGTGCCGTCGGAGACGGCGTCCAGGTCTACTATCAGCCGCCGCCGGGTGGTGACCACGCCGCCGGGCGTCCAGGTAAGGGCGCGGGCAAGCACGCCGTTGCTGCTGGTGCCCAAGCTGCCGCCGCCAAAGCCGTAGAGGTCGGGCCCGTCGGTGGTGGCGCTGTAGCTCAGGCCGTGGTTGGCGTCGGAGCCGTCGCGCAGGCGCAGGGCGTTGCCGTTGAGGGCCAGGTTTTGGGTGGCGCTGTGGTTGCCCAGGTTGTCGCCGGCGCGGCCTTTGTCGGGCAAAAACAGCCAGCTGCCCCCGGCGTAGTAGTAAAAGCCCACGCGGGTGCCGGCCGTGGGCCCGCCGGTCTGGAACACCATGAGGCCGGTGGGCGGATTGGCAATGGCCACCCGCGCCGCCGAGTCGAGGCGCGGAATCAGCAGGCCCTTGCCGACCGAGGTGATGTCGAGGGCCGCGGCGGCATTGGGGGTGGTGGTGCCGATGCCCACCTGGGCGCTCGCGGCAAAGGGTAACAGCGCGGCCGTGGCCAGCGACAGGCGTAAACGAAGCTTCATATCAAAAAGCCGGGAATGACGAAGAAGGTGCTATGGGCGCAAAGTTCGGCCCTAAACCGGTTCGCACCTATTGCCCGCAAGTACCCTGTTTAGGGGACACGCGGGCAGTGTGACCACAGTGGCGGGCGTGGCCGGGCCAGAAATGGTGACGGCCTTCAGCACCCAGCCCGCAGCCTGCCGCGCCACGCTGCCCGCGCGGCGGAGGGCCCACGCCCGGCCGGCGGCTTTTTTGTGGGGCATTTGGCTCCCCTACTCCACTGCCAGGCGCACGGTGCGGATGCCGGCGCGCACCACGTACACGCCCGCCGGCAGCCCGGCCGGTAGCGTCGCCGTGCCCGAAGCATCGGCGGTAGCTGAGGTCACGGAGCGGCCCAGGGCATCGGTTACCGTCACCGCCGTGCCGGGGGCCGCCCCCGTGAGGGTAGCCGCGCCGCCGGGGGCCGGGTTGGGGTACAGCGCAAGGGCCGCGCCCCCGCCGGCCACCAGTTGCACGGGCGAATAGCTGACGGCGCCCGCGAGGTCGGTCTGAGCCAGGCGATAGTAGGCGGTGGCCCGTTCGGCTACCTCATAGCCATAGGCGTGGGCCTCCGCCGAGCTGCCGCTGCCGGCCACGAAGCCAATGCGGGCAAAGTGCACCCCATCCGATGACTGCTCGATGCCAAAGCCAGCGTTGTTGACTTCGCTGGCGGTGTTCCAGCTCAGCTCCACCACTTCGGCCGACTGGCGGCGGGCCACGAAGCGGACGAGCTGCACGGGCAGCGGAAAGCCCGCGGCGTTGCTGGTGCGGGTGTACACGAGGCTCGGGGTGGTGGTGCCGTCGCCGAGCTGGCCGTTGGCGTTCTGGCCGGTGGAGAAGAAGTTGTAGCCGTAGGTGGTGCGGGCCAGGGCGTGGTTGCCGCCGCCCGCAATGGCCCGCCAGGCCGTGCCGCCGCTGGCTTCCTGGGTGGGGGCGTTGCGCTGGGTGGTAGAGTTGTCGCCCAACTGGCCGCTGACGTTGTAGCCCCACGCCCAAAGCGTGCCGTTGGCGCGCAGGGCCTGGCTGTGGACGTCGCCGGCGGCTATCTGGGTGTAGCTGGTGCCGGGGCTAATGGGCACGGGAGCCAGGCGCTGGGCGGTGCTGCCATCGCCGAGCTGGCCCCTGAAATTGTTGCCCCAGGCCCAGAGGCTGCCGTCGGCCCGCAGGGCCAGGCTGTGGGTGACGCCGCCTTCCACGGCCAGCCAGTCGTTGTCCGAGCCCACCTGCACCGGGCTGCGGCGCTGGGTGGTGCCGCCGTCGCCAATCTGGCCATAGGTGTTGTCGCCCCAGCTCCACAGGGTGCCGTTGGCGGCAATGGCCAGGCTGTGGGTGCTGCCCGCGGCCACCCAGCGCCAGCGCCGGGCGGTGCCCACCTGCACGGGGCTGTGGCGGTTGGTGGTGCTGCCGTCGCCGAGTTGGCCATAGAAATTATAGCCCCAGGTCCAGAGCGTGCCGTCGGCGGCCAGGGCCAGGTTGTGGCTGCCGCCGGCCCAGACCTGTCGCCACAGCCGGTTGGTGCCCACCTGCACCGGGCTGAAGTGGTCGGTGGTGGAGTTGTCGCCGAGCTGGCCGGAGAAGTTGTTGCCCCAGGTCCAGAGGGTGCCGTCGGCGCGCAGGGCCAGGCTGTGGGCCTCGCCGGCCGCCACCTGCACCCAAACCCCGTTGGGGCCCACCTGCACGGGGGCGTTGCGCTGGGCGGTGCTGCCATCGCCCAGCTGGCCCCTGAAATTGTCGCCCCAGGCGGTGAGGCGGCCACCAGGACCGATGCCCAAACTGTGCAGGGAGTTCGCCGCCAGGCTGCAGGTGGGCAGCCCCGCGAGGCCGGGTACCTGCACGGGGCTGTTGCGGGTGGTGGTGGAGCCGTCGCCGAGCTGGCCTCTGAAATTGTAGCCCCACGCCCAGAGGCTGCCGTCGGCCTGCAGGCCCAGGGCATGGGTGCTGCCCTGGGCCAGGCTCACCCAATTGGTGCCCGTGCCCACCTGCGTCGGCGTGGAGCGGTCGGTGGCGGAACCGTCGCCAAGTTGGCCGCTGCCGTTGTCGCCCCAGGCCCACAGGGTACCGTCGGCCGCCACGGCGCCGCTGCTGAGGCCGCCCGCGGCCGGCTGTCGCCACAGCCGGGTGCTGCCCACCTGCCCGGGGGCGAGGCGGTCGGTGGCGGTACCGTCGCCGACCTGGCCGTTGCTATTGTCGCCCCAGGCCCAGAGGGTGCCGTCGACCCGCAGGGCCAGGCTGTGGGAGGTGCCGGCCGCCACGCTCACCCAGTTATTGCCCGTGCCCACCTGCACCGGGCTGCGGCGGGAGGAGGTGGTGCCGTCGCCGAGTTGGCCGTTGTCGTTCAGGCCCCAGGCCCACAGAGTACCATCGGCGCGGACGGCCAGCGTGTGGTAGCCGCCGCCCGCCACGCTCAGCCAGCTGCTGCCGGTGCCCACCTGCACCGGGCCGGCCACGGCGCCGGTGGTGCCCTGCCCCAGCTGCCCGCTAAAATTGTCGCCCCACCCCCAGAGGGTGCCGTCGGCGCGCAGGGCCAGGCCGTGCTTCTCGCCGGCCGCCACCTGCCGCCAGGCGCTGCCGCTGCCCACCTGCACCGGCGTCGGGCTACTGAGGCCCGTGCCCGTGGCCAGTTGGTCGTAGTCGTTGGCGCCCCAGGCCCAGAGGGTGCCGTCGGCACGCAGCGCCAGGGTGGCGTTTTGGCAGTTGGCCACCTGCACGTAGGTGCTGCCCGTGCCGGCCGGCACGGGCAGCGGGCTGCTGACGCTGCTGGAGCCCGTGCCCAACTGCCCGCTGCCATTGGCGCCCCAGGCGCGCAGGCTGCCATCGGCCAGCAGCAGGGTGCTGTAGCCCTGGCCGGCCGCCAGGGTGCCGGGAAGTATCTGGGCGGCCGTGGCCAGGGGCAGCAGGGCCAGCAGGGCGGCCCGCAGCAGGCCACCGACAAAAGGAAAAAAGCGCATCGCCGAAAAGAGGAAAGGGCACCGGCCCGCGCCGCCAGCAGCCGGGCCTTGCCTTCAAAGAAAAGCGCCGGCCTGGCCCCTGGGGCAAAAAAGGCAGTGAACGACGCCCGGTCGGGTGCCAACAACCGCTCTTGGTATGTGGGCTGCGGCCGTGCCAGGCCACGCAAAAGCCGCCACGCGGGCGGGGCGCCGGCTTCGCAGGTTTTCCAGACGGCGAATGCGGGCCTATGCCACTGCCAGCTTCACCGCCTGGGCGCCGGCGCGCACCAGGTACACGCCCGCCGGCAGCCCGGCCGGTAGCGTCGCTGCGCCCGAAGCGTCGGCCGTGGCTGTTGCTACCGGGCTGCCCAGCGCGTCGGCCACTGTCACCGCTATACCCACCGCCGTGCCGGTGGGGCATTAAGCGCCGGGCCGTATGCTGGCGGCGCGGGGCGGTGGTAACTTGCTGCCTTACTGATTTTATGCGAGTGCCCGCCTCCAATCTTCGATTTTTGCTCGCGGCCACCGTCCTGCTGCTGTTGTTCACGGCGGCTTTTGAAGCTGCGGTCCGGTGGCCGGGCCAGCCGCCACCCGCCAGGCGGGCCCGGGCAGCCGCCGACTCGGTGGCTGGCGAGGGGCTGCCGCCGGAACCCGCTCCTGCGGCGGCGCCCGCCCCAGCGGCCCCGCCCGCCGAAGCTCCGGGGCCGCCCCACCGCGACGAGCGCCCGGTGTTTGAGCGCGGCAACTGGTGGGCGCGGCGGCCCCGGCTGCTGCGCCGCTACGTGGGCACGGTGGGCGGCCAGCCCGCCACGGCCCTGCTGGAATGGCAAACCCCCGACTCGGTGTCGGGCAGCTTTTACCTGCACCGCCGGGGGCCGGAGTATTACCTGAGCACTCCGCCCCCGCCCAACCCGACCGCCCAGCGCCCCATTCGCCGCCGGGGGCAGATGCTGGCAGTGGACGAACATGAGTGGGGCCCCAGGCGGGGCGAGTGGCGGCTGCACGGCCGGCCGGGGGCCACGCTCACCGGCACCTGGCGCGGCGGGCCCACGGGCCGGCCCCAGCCCGTGCTGCTGCGCGAAGACTACACCGGCGGCGTGCGCCTGGCCATCCAGACGTGGTGGGTGCACGGCCGCTATTCATTGATTGACGACCACGGCTACGCCCACAGTGCAGTGCCGGAGGTACGCTACGAATTCCTGCACCTGCCCGACCCATCGAGTGTGCCCCCGGCCCTGCGCCCGGTGCTGTCGCCCGGCCCGGCCACCCGGCGCCGGCTCCTGCTCGAAAGCGGCTCCAGTGACTGCATCACCAGCCAGAAACTGAGCGTGTGGCTCAACGACTTCGGCCTGCTTAGCTACTCTTACGAAGAAGATTGCAACGTCATTGGGGGCGGGGGCGACGAGCAGTACCGCCATGCGCTGCTCGACCTGCGGGCCGGGCGCTGGATAACGCCCGAAAGCCAGCTAATCCCGCACTACGAAACGGGCCTGGCCCGCCTGCAGGCTCGCCACCTGCTGCGCGACGATGACTACTGGCTAATCAGCCGCGACAGCACCTGGCGGCAGCAGCTCACCCCCTACCTCAGCGCCCGGCCCGATACGCTGGCCGCCACCACGCGTTGGCTGCTGGACCACACCCCCGTCTCGGCTGCGGGGAGTCGGCTGACCGGGGGCGGGCTGGAAATGACCGACCCGCGGGGCTATTACATTCAGGCCTTTTACCGCGAAACGGTTAATTGGTTTATCCCTTACACTGAGCTGCGGCCACTGGTGCGCCCTGGTACCGCACTGGCCCGCATGCTGCAGGCGCGGGGGCTGTGGTAGCGCTTCGCTTTGCCGGGACTCGCCAATGGCGGGCGCAGTCAGCAGCAGGAGCTTAAAAAAGGCCTGCCCAGCCCCGGGCCGGCTTTTTTGCATGGGCGTTATGCGCGTGGCTGGGCCTCTAATAGTTCTACTTCACCGGCTGCAAAGTACCTTGAGAGCAGAAACAGCGCCTTCCGATGAGTACGGCTACCCACTACCACGTTTTCCTGTCTGCCGTCTCCAAAGAGCTGGGCAGCTACCGCGCCAAAGTAGCCGCCGTGCTGCGCCGCAAAGGCCTGACCGTATGCGAGCAGCAGGACTTTCGCCAGGGCGGCGGCACCCTGATTCAATCCCTGGCCGACTACATCGCGCAGTGCGACGCCGTGATTCTGCTGGTGGGCGAGCGCTGCGGCGGCCAGCCCACCGACGCGCACGCGGCCTCGCTGGGCGAGGTGGCGGAGGCCCCGTATGCCGACTACCGCGCCCACAGCAGCGAAACGGCCCTTTCCTACACCCAGTGGGAGTATTTGTTGGCCCGGCACCACAACCGCCGCACCCTCGTGTACGAGACGACGGACGACTTCACCCCCGACGAACCCAACCCCGAAGGCCCCGCCGACCGCCGGCGCCAGCAGGCCTACCGCGCCTGGCTGCGCCACCTGGGCAAGCACACGGAACCCCTCACCACCCAGGCCAAACTGGTGGAAGACGTGCTGGTGCAAGACTTCCCGGACGTGCCCTTCACCCGGCCCACCAACCTGCCGCTGTCGCTGGACGATTTTTTTCAGGGGCGGGAGGAGGTGCTGGAAGCCCTGCGCGGCCAGCTGCGGGCCGCGCCGACGGCCGGGACGGGCGGCGTGCAGTCGTCGGTCATCGTGGGCAAGGCCCTGCACGGGCTGGGCGGCGTGGGCAAAACCCGCCTGGCCGTGGAATACGGCTGGCGCTACCGGACCAGCTACGCGGCCCTGCTGCTGGTGGCCGCCGACTCGCCCGCCGACCTCGACCGCAACCTGGCCGCGCTCTGCGGCGCCCCGGTCCTGAACCTGCCCGAACAGGACGTGCCCGAGGAAGCCCGGCAGCGGGCGGCCGTGCTGCACTGGCTGCGCACCACCCCCGGCTGGCTGCTGGTGCTCGACAACCTCGACACCCCCGAAGCCCGCCAGGCCGCCGAAGCCCTGTTGCGAACCCAGCTGCCCGGCGCCCAGGGCCACGTGCTGATGACCAGCCGCCTGAGCAACTGGCGACCCGCCCTGCGCCCGCTGGAGCTGGACGTGCTGACCGAAGCCGCTGCCGCCCACCTGCTGCTCACCTTCACCGAAGGCCGCCGCCGCCCGACACCCGACGAACAGACAGTGGCCATAGAAATTGCGCGTGTACTTGGCCAGTTACCCCTGGCCCTAGAAGTGGCAGCTGCCTACATCGCCACCCGCCGCAAATCCTTGCGTTACTATCTGGAGAGGTGGCAAGCCAACCGCGCGGCCCTGTTGGCTTGGTTTGATGAGGCCGTCATCGACTACCCTCGCAGCATGGCCGTGACCTGGCAAACCTCATTCGACCAATTGCGTCAGGAATCGCCCGACGCACAATTGCTGCTCAACCGGCTGGCTTGGCTGGCCCCCGACCCCATTCCCGAGACCCTGCTGGCGGTGCCCGTTCCCAACGCCCCGCCCTATGCCGAAGACCCTGTTGAGCTGCTGGCCCACCTCACGCGCTACTCCCTGGCCAGGCAGGACCTGCACAGCGACACTTTCACCGTGCACCGCCTGGTGCAAGCCGTGACCAGACAGCGTCTGGGTAAAGCGGAAGCCGATGCCCGTTTGGTTGAGGCGCTGGGATGGGTGAATGATGCATTTGAGGGCAACGCCCAAGATGTCCGTTCCTGGCCCACTCTGGAACCGTTGCTCCCGCACGCGCTGGCCGTCACAGCCACCGAATACACCGAACCATTAGGAAACCCGGAACCAACCAGTCGGTTGCTGAATCAGGTGGGGCAACTATTAGATACTAAAGCACAGCTACGTGAGGCCGAGCCCCTCGTACGGCGAGTCCTAGCCATTACTGAAGCCCACTTCAGCTCCAACCACCCGAAAGTGGCTACTTCCCTTAATAATTTAGCGGCATTGCTCATAAATACAAATCGCCTTTCTGAAGCTGAGCCCTTTATGCGCCGAGCCGTGGCCATTGGCGAAGAGAACTCCGGTCTCTACGACCCCAATACAGCTATTTACCTCGGTAACTTGGCTCAGTTGCTTGAAGCCACCGACCATCTGAAAGAAGCTGAGGAGATGATGCGCCGGGCCTTGGCCCTTGACGAAACTCACCTTGGCCCTAACCACCCCAATGTGGCTATTCGCCTCAACAACCTGGCAACGTTCCTTAGGGTCGCCAACTGCATGGCCGAAGCCGAGTCCCTTATGCAGCGCGCTTTGACTATTAATGAAGCCTCTTTTGGTCCAGTTCACCCGAAAGTAGCTACTTCCCTCAGCAATCTAGCGGCATTATACCAAGTCACTAACCGTCTACCCGAAGCTGAAACATTTATGCGTCGGGCCTTGAGTATTGACGAAAGTTGCTTTGGCCCCGGTCACCCCAATGTGGCTATTCGCCTCAACAACTTGGCAATATTCCTTCGGTTCGCTGACTGCATGGCCGAGGCCGAGCCCCTTATGCAGCGCGCTTTTCTGATTTTCCACAATTTAGGCTGGGAACACCCTTACATCCATGAGGCAACTTCCAATTACACCAGGCTGCTCATGGCAAAGGGCCACACCCAAGAGCAAGCCCTCGCCAGCATCCAAGCCCTACTGCGCGAAGCCGCCGACCAGCAGCCCCCACAGTAACCGCCCTCTAACCTCACGCGTTTTTGCGGGCAGGCAATTTTTGGGAGCCTAGGCGTTACCTCACCACTTTTCACATTGCTGTAAATGCGGTGAGGCCGGGCGCAACCTCACCACTTTTTGCTAACCCCAAAAGCTGGTGAGGTTCCGGATGCCTTCCTCCTGCCATGAGCCATTCTGACCAGTTGCGGGCCGTGCGGGCTTATTTCGGTCTTTCGCAATATGTGCTGCCCCCGTGGCTGGGGCTGAGCCGGGCGCTGCTGGCCAGCGTCGAAACCGGGCGCGAGCAGCTGCCGGCCCACGCCCGGCCCTGGCTGCGCCCCTGGCTGGCCGCCCTGGCACTTGCTGAGCCCGAGGCTGCCCCAGCCCCCGCCGCGCCGCCCGCGCCCAGCCTGCCGCCCGGCACCCCGCCCCCGGTGGCCGCCCGCGTGGCCGAGTGCCACTACCAGGCCCAGCGCCTAGGCCAGCAACGGGCCGCCCTGCTGGCTGCCCACCGCACGGCCGCCCGCCGCCTGGCCGCCGGCCCCCTGCTGCTCGCGGCCCTACCCGCCCCCATCCCGGAAGCGCCCGAAGCCGAGGCCCTGGCCTTGCGCCGCCGCTGGCTGGCCCGCCTGCTGGAAGAAGCGGCCGATGCCCTGCTGCCCGAGGCGCCGGGCGGCCCGGTGGCCGTGCGGCTGCTGGAGGCGCGCCGCCAGGGGTATCTGCACGAGGCGGCCTGGCTGGCAGGGATGTAGCGCGGACTCTGCGAGTCCGCGCATCGTTGGGCGGCAGGCCGTTCTAGGTCGTTCGCTCAGGCGCGGACTCGCAGAGTCCACGCTACCGTTCAAATTATTTTACTCCACTATATACCAGCCCTTCACCACGAGCGTTGGCGGGCCGAAGCTGCGCCGGGCAGCTCGGTTTTCTCTTTCATTTTTACCTTCTTACCCCGTACCGTTATGAACTACCCCGTAGAATTATTGCTCACCCGCGCCGACTGCGACGCCGTGAAGGCCGACACCCAGGAGGACATCGAACGCGTCGAGTTCCGCATCACGGCCGCCACCCGCTCGGCCACGCTGCAAACCAACGAGGCCGCCGCTGATACGGCCGAAATCAGCTCCCTCACCGACCAGATTACCCCGCTCGAAACCCGCGTGGCCGCCATGCCGCTCGGCGACGCCCGCACCAAAGAGGAAATCCGCCTGCGCGGCCTCCGGCGCGACCGCGAGAAGCTGCAGGACGAGCAGCTCGGCGGCCAGGGCGGCCGGGGCGCCTTCCGCCGCCAGCGCGAGCTGGACGCGGCCCAGCGCCAGCTCGCCGGCTACCAGGACTGCCTGGCCCAGGTGCAAACCAAGTACGACTCGCTGTCGGCTTAGCCCGCTTCCTTGCTCCGGCCCCGGCAACAAAAAAGCCCTCAGTCATTCGGCTGGGGCTTTTTTGTTGAATCTGTAGCGCTGAGGGAATGGTCCGCTTCCCTGGGCCAGGGCTGCTAACCGAACAGCGCGGAGGCGCGGACTGCCCTCCGCACTGCCAGGCTGTCGGGGCCCCTACTCGGCCTGCGTCACGGTGTAATTGATGCGAACGGCTCCGATGGCGAGGTTGGTGCTATTGACGTTGTTGGGAACAAACTGCAGGTAGTAAGCCCGGTTGTTGTCGACGACGGGGCTGAAGGGCGTGAGGGTGAGGGTGGTGTAGCCGGGGCTGCCGGAGGTGGCGCCATAGCCGATGGTGGTGGGCGCGCCCATGCCCGTGTCGGTGGGCAGCACCGCGCTAAAGTAGACCACGAAGTCGGCAGTGGGGTCGGCGTCGCGGAGATAGAGCTTAATGGTGGTGATGGTGGCCCCTTGCGGCAGGTGTACCGGCAGGCGCTGGATGCGGTTGGCATACACAAACTCGGCACCGTTGGCGTCAGTGAAGCGCTGGCGGGTCACGGCACTGCTTGGTTGGTCTTCGAGCAGCAAGTCGCTGGTGCCGTAGGTGATGGCGTAGGCCTTGGGGGCGGCGTAGGTGTAGGCGCTGGCGGCGGGCAGCTGGGCGCTGCCGCCGCTCGTCACGCTCAGGCCGGTGCTGCCGCCGTTGCCCACCAGGGCGTTGGTGCCCAGGTTGAGGTTCTGGGTGGCCGTGTGGTTGCCCAGGTTGTCGCCGGCGAGCGTGGTGGTCGTCAGGGTGCCGTTGGCGTCAGCCCCCAGCGCGCGGGTGCCGGTGCCGGCCAGGGCGGGCACGTTCACCTGCCCGGTGCTGCTCACCGCGAAGGTGGGCGTGAAGCTGCCCGTGGGGATGCCGCCTTCGCTGCTGGTGCCGCCCATGCGGCCCACCACGAACTTGTCGCTCGGGTCGGGCACGTCGCCCACCACCACGCGCAGCTCGCTCTGGTCGGCGGCGGGGTTCACCCGGTAGATGCCCACCGGGTCGGAACTCACGCCGGGGCCCACCCATTCGATGGCCTGGCCCGTGCCGGCAGCCTGGCCGCCGTCGTCGCCCAGGCGCACGTTGCCGCGCACGTCCAGCCGCTGGGTGGCGGGCTGGGCCGCGGTGGTGCCAATGCCCAGAGTGCCGCCCACCACGGTGTTGCCGGCCACGGTGGCGGGGCCGGTCACGCTGGCACTGCCCGCCGTGAGCAGCCCGCCCACGGTGCCGGGGCCCGCCACGCGGAAGCCGCCGGTCTGGTCGGTGCTGGTCTGGTTCTGGACGAAGCCGGTGGCGGCCCCGGCGGGCGTGAGGTAGTCGGTGCCGGGCGCGGCGGCGCTCACCAGGCCGCTGCCGTTGGCTTTGAGCAGGCCGCTCACGGTGCCGGCCCCGCCCTTGGCGGCGGGCAGCACGCCGGCGTAGGCGGTGGTGGTGCCGCTGCTGGTGATGTCGCCGGTGAGGTTGCCCGCGGTGCTGGCCGTGGTCTGGGTGGTGCCGTCGGGGAAGGTGAGGCCGTTGCCGGTGCCGCTGATTTTAACGTTGCCGACCACTTCGAGCTTCTGGCCGGGGCCGGTGGTGCCGATGCCCACATTGCCGGCCACGTAGCCGTTGCCGCCGATACTGAAGCCCCCGGCCTGGGGCGTGGCCGTCTGGTTCTGCACAAAGTCGGCCCCGCTGGGCAGCGCCACCGAGCTCAGGCTGCCATCGCCGGTCACGGTCACCACCCGCGGTATCCCATTAAAGCGAAAGGTCTGGAGGGTATTGTAGAGGTTGCTCACCACGTAGGCCGTAATGCCGCTCACGGCCACGCCGTAGGGTGGGCCGTCGGTTTGCACACTGCCGAGCAGGGCCGGGCTGGCGGGGTTGGCCACGTTGAAGGCCTGCAAGGTATAGTTGGAAATATTGGCCACGTAGGCGATGGTGCCACTCACGGCCACGCAGCGGGAGCCGCCGCCGGTGGCCACACTGCCGAGCAGGGCCGGGCTGGCGGGGTTGGCCACGTTGAAGGCCTGCAAGGTGTTGCTATTGTAGTTCACGACGTAGGCCGTGGTGCCACTCACCGCCACGCCGTAAGGGTTAGCGCCTGTCCCGGTGCTCACGCTGCCGGCCAGGGCCGGGCTGGCCGGGTTGGCCACATCAAATAGCTGTAGCTCGAGACTATTCACCACGCAGGCCGTGGTGCCGCTCACGGCCACGCTGCGCGGGGTGCTGCTGGTGCCCACGCTGCCGAGCAGCGCCGGGCTGGCCGGGTTGGCCACATCAAACACCTGCAAGGTGCGGCCCACAAAATTCACCACGTAGGCCCGGGTCCCGCTCACCGCCACGCTGTTGGGGCGGCTGCCTGTGGCCACGCTGCCGAGCAGGACCGGGCTGGCCGGGTCGCTCACGTTGAAGGTCTGCAGGGTGTTGCCGTTGTAGTTCACGACGTAGGCGATGGAGCCGCTCACGGCCACGCCGGTGGGGTCGCGGTCGGTGCTCACCCGGCCGGTTGCGCTAATCGTGTTGTTGACGGAGCTGGTGCCGTAGAGCGGCGCGTTCACGGCTAGGGTGCCGTCGGGCTGCACCACGGGCAGGCGGTAGTCGCTTCCGCTCAGCCCCCGCACCCGCAGGCTGCCGTCCACGTCCAGTTTCTGGGTGGGGCTGGGGGTGCCCACGCCCACGTTGCCGCTGTTGTCGATGCGCAGGCCCCCCGTGCCGTTGTTCGAAACCGCGTTGTCGTTCAGCTTCAGGCCTTGGGTCGCGGTGTGGTCGCCCAGGTTGTCGCCCGGGCTCAGGCGCAGCCAGGCCGGGGCGGCGGCCGTGCCGCTGTTGTAGTAGAAGCCGGCGGGGCTGCCGGTCTGGTACACGAGCAGGCCAGCCGCCGGACTGGCGATGGCCGCGGCGGCGGCCACGCGCGGCAGCAGCAGCCCCTTGCCCGTGCTCACGATGTCGAGCGCGGCCGAGGCGTCGGGGGCGGTGGTGCCGATGCCCACGCCGCCCGTCTGGGCCCGGGCGAGGCGGGGCGCGGCGGCCAGCAGCACGAGCACTGCGATGCCGTGGCCGAAAGAGAAGAAGTGCTTCATAGCAAGGAGAAAAGGCACCGGCCGGGACCCTCCCCACCGGTGCCACAAAGCACGGCGCCCACCCCATGCCGCGCTGTCGCATTTTGATGCGACAAGCCCAGCTGTTTTTCGGGGCCCTGGCACACCGCAACACCCCCGGCCCACAGACCGGAGGCGTTGCGGTGTTCCCAGAGAGAAACCCAGGCTACTTGCGGGCCTGGGCGCCGCCGGCCTCCAGCGCCCGCAGGCGTTGCTCGAAGCTGGCCAGGCTGGCCGTGGCCCGGGTGGCGTTGGTTTCGGCAGCGGCGGCGGCGGCTTCGGCCGTGGCGGCGCGGGCGGCGAGGGCGGCGCTCTGCCGTTGCAGGGCCGCCACCTGCCGGGCCAGCTCTTGGGTGGCACTCACGTTGAGCATGGCCAGCGCTTCGTAGTCCACGGCCCGCACGTCGGGGTGCTCCAGCCCGAAGACAAACACCCGGGCGCCGGCCAGGGCCCCGGCATCGCGCACCACCAGCGCACGGGTGCCCACGGCGGCCGGGCGGGCCACGCGAGCCAGCACTTCGCCGGCCGGGCCCACCAGCTTCAGGCGCTGGCCCACCGCGGCCGGAACCGCCAGCGCCGTGGGCAGCGCCACAGTCAGCAGCGAGTCGCCGGGCTGCGCCCGCACCTGGCTGGCCAGCTGGTACACATCGGGCAGGAAATCAGCGTGCCGGCTAACGGCCTGCGGCAGCACCTGCTCGACTTCCTGCGCCAGCACTTTCTTGAATTTCTGCTCCCCGAACTGCGCCCGGTCGCGCATCTGGTAATCGGTGATGCGCAGCTGGTTGAGCAAGGCCAGGTCGGCGGCCCGGTCGCTCCGGCCGAGCACGGTTTTCAGGCGCTCGTCGCTGGTGGCAATGAACTGCGTGGCCACCACCTGGCCGGTGGCGCGGATGCTGACGGCCCCGGTCGACGAGCCGGCGTTGGTGCCGGTGCCGCCCGGCCCCAGGTAGCCGTAGCCGGAGTATGGATAGCCGGGTTGGACCACGCGCACGTCCAGCGGCGCGCCCGGCGTGTTGGTGCCGATGCCAACGTACCCGGCGGGGCGGTACACGTCGGCCCCGCTCACGGTCCAGGTGCCGGCCACGTTCACGAAGTTGGTGCCGTCGAGCACCGGGGCGGCCGTCACCACCACGGGCTGTATCGAGAGCTGCCCGCTGCCGGTCTGCACGTTGCCCTCAAACGTGGGGAAGTAAATGGCCGCCGCATTGCTGACCCACGACGAGCCCCCGCCTCCGCCGGCCGCGCCGAGGCCGCAGCAGCCCCCGCTGCCGCCGTAGTAGCCGCCGCCCCCGCCGCCGTAGCCCGCCCCGCCCGTGCCCAGGGCGCCGTCGGAGCTGCCGGTGCCGCCGCTCACGCCGCCGCTGGTAAGGCCGCCGCCCCCGCCGCTCCCGGCGGTGGGGTTGCCGTGGCCGCCCAGTTGGCCGCCGTCTTCGCCGACGCCGGCCCTTTTACCGCCCTGGCCGGGGTTGCCGCTGAAATCGGTGGCCGCAAATCCGCCGCCGCCCGCGCCGCCGTTTGTGCCGCCCCCGCCTCCGCCCCCGCCGGCCACCAGCAGGCGGCTGGTCAGGGTGCCGGCCAGGGTGCCGCCGAGGGCCAGTGGGTTGAGGGGCGAGGCGCCCGTTACCCGGCGCAGGTCGGTGCCGCCGCCGCCGTTGTAGCCCTGAATTGGGTCGGGGCCGCCGCCGTTGTAGCCGCCGGCCTGGCCGTAGCCGTTGTTGGCGAGGTTGGGCTGGCCGCCCACTACCACGGCCAGCACCTCGCCCGGCACCACGGCGAGGGTGGCCGTGACCCGGGCGCCCCGGTTGGTGGTCGACGCCATGATGCCAGCGGCGCCAGTAGCCGTCACCAGCACGCGGGTGACGCCGGCCGGCACCTGGTACCGCTGCACCGTGCCGGTGTAGGTATACACGGCGGTGCTGCCCGAGGGGGCCAGCGGCCCGGCCCCCAGCACCTCCTGCCAACTAGTGCCGTCCCAGAAGTTGAGTCGCTGGGTATCGAGGTTGTACACCTGCAGTCCCGCCGCCGAGGCCGCGGGGCGGATGTCATCGCGCTGGGCCTGGGTCATGCGGGGTGGCAGCAGGCCCTTGGTGGTGCTGCTCACGTCGAGCACGGCCGAGGCATTGGGGGCCGGCGCCCCAATGCTCACCCCCTGGGCCAGGGCCGAAAGCGGGAGCGTCAGCCCCAATAAGGCGGCCGCCAGGGCCGACAGCAGACGATTGGTAAAGCACTGATTCATGGCTCGAATGGTACAGTTGGTTTGACCTGGCAAAGAACTGCTGCCCCGGGACGGGCATCCATTCGCTTTTATGACGCGTGCATTCGGTTTTATGGCAAAATCTTTCCTGATTGTTCCCTGGTCCCAGCTCACTTTCCCGCCGCCCGGACTCAGGCGGCTAAGCGGGTCAGAAATTGGCCCCAGTTCCCTCAGCTTCCATCTCCGACAACCCAAAGCCCCCGGTCTAAGAACCGGGGGCTTTGGGTTGAGTGGTAGCGCGGCCAGACAGTAGCTTCAGGGCTTGGCGGGCGGGGCCACGGCAATGGGCACCGTGTAGGCCACTACCACTTCCTGGCCACTCTGCTTGCCCGGCGTGAAATGAGGCAGCGCCTGCACCGCCGCCAGGGCAGCCCGGTCGGCAGCGGCCGACAGGCCCTTGACGATGCTGGCTTCCCCCACCCGACCATCAAGCCCCACCAAAAAACGCACCGTGATGACGCCCTGCACCAGCGCGCCGCCCGCCCCGGCCGGATAGCGAAACCGCGCCTGCAGCGCCGCCTTGATGGCGGCCAGCCCGCCGCCGCCTGGCAGCTCCGGCATCTGTTCCACGTAGGTGTACACGGGATTGGGCTTTATTTCTTCCACCACCTTTTTGGTCACCCCGGGGGTTGGGGGCGCCGGCTTGGGCACCAGCGGGGGCCCGGCGCCCGCCGCCGACAAGGGCGGAAAGCGCAGCGTAAGGGGCACCCGACTGGCCACGGGCTGGTTCTGGGCATCGCGCGCGGGCTGCCAGGGCGGCATGGCGTGCGCAAAGCGCAGGGCTTCCTCGTCGATGAAGGCGAGCTGGGCGGGGCGGGTGAGGGTGGCGTTCTGCACCCGGCCGTCGGCCGCTATTAGCACCAGCACGTCCACCGAACGGGCCAGCGGGGCTTTGCGGAGCGAATCGGACACCCGCAGGTTGGCCCGGACGTAGGCCTCCAGGTCCGTTGCAAACGTAGCGGGGTGCGAAGCCGAATACGGCTCGTAGACGTGGCCGGGGCCCCAGAAGCGGACGGGCAGCGTGAGGCGCATGGCTACCGTCTGGCCCCGGTACTGGCCGGGCGTGAGCAGCGGCAGGCGGCGCACAGCCGCCAGCGCCGCTGAGTCGCAGGCGGCGCTCAGCGACTGCCGGATGCGCAGCCCGTACACCCGGCCGCTCAGCCCCGCCACGGCGTCCACCAGCACCAGGCCATCCACTTTGCCCTGGCGCACTTCCTCCGGCACCACCGTGTAGTGCTGCACCAGGGCTTGAATAAACATCAGCCCGCCCCGCTCGGCAGCAGGGCGCTGCTCGGCGCTCAGGGCGTCCACAATGCCGGGCGAGTTGGCGGGCGGGTCGGCAGGCAGCGCATTGCTGACGGGCGGCTGGTAGCCGGCCGGCCGGGGCTTGAAATCCAGGTTCACCTGCAGCCGCACGGCCACCTTGCGGCGCAGGTGCCGGTAGGGCTCGAAGGGCGGCAGGGCGGCCAGCGCAGCCACGGCGGCGCGGTCGTAGGGCAGGCCACCGCTGTGCTCCAGCAGCACATCGGTGGGGTGGCCCAGGGTGTCGACGGTGAAGGCCAGCTTGACGTAGGGCACCTGGCCGTAGCGGTCGGCGGCCGCCTGGGGGTACACTACGCGTTGCAACAGCGCGGTTTGTACGCTCACGTTGCCGGGCAGGCGGGGCGCGGCCATTGGGTATTTAAACACCTCGGGCCAATCGGGCGGAAGCGTTACGGGGCCGGGTTCGGTGCGGGGGTTGTCGGCGTAGGGCCCGGCGGCCCCCACGGCCAGGGTGTAGCGCACGGCCACGGCCTGGCCCTCCTGCCGGCCCGGCGCGAAGCGGGGCAGCTGGGCCGCCGCGGCCAGCACCGCCCGCCCAAAGCCCGGTTCCAGCTTGCTCAGCACGCGGGCGTCGCGCACCCGCCCGTCAGGGCCAATGGTGAAGCTGAGCTGCGCGATGTCGGTGGCCGCGAAAGGAGGCCGGCCCGCCGGTGGCCGGTAGCGGAGATGGGCCCGCAGCGCCGCCTCGATGCTGGCGGCATCGGACGCGCCGCCGGGCAGGCGCGGCATTCGCTCGGGCCGCAGGTAGCGCAGCTCAATGGCCGGGCGGGCTGGCTCCGGCCGCGCAGGCGCTGGGCGCTGGCCATGCGCCATCCCTGCCAGCAGGAGCACAAGGCCGACGAGGGCCGGGTAGCGGGCGTAAAAATTAACCATGCGGCAAGGTACTCCGGAGCAGGCCGGGGCTGGCGGAAGTACCGGCCCCACAGTTCTCCTACCCCTGCCGCCGCTTGGCCACCATCTCGGCTTTGGAAGTCACCTCCAGCTTGTCGTAGACGCGGCGGATGTAGGTGCGCACCGTGTTGAGGGTGATGCCCAGGCGCTCGGCCACCAGCCGGTAGCTCAGTCCCTCCTCAATGGCCTGCACCAGCTGCAGCTCGCGGGCCGTGAGCACCTCCGTCTGGGCCGGGGCGGGCTGGAAGTGGCGCACCACGTGCCGGGCAATGGCCGGCGACATCGGCGAGCCTCCGTCGAGCACTTCCAGCAGGCCGGCTTTCACGTCGCGCAGCATGGTGCTTTTCAGCAGGTAGCCCACCGCCCCCGCGCACAGGGCCTGAAACAGCCGCTCGGGGTCGGCATACACGGTGATGAGGACGACCTCGGCCTTGGGCAGCGCCCGCTTGATGAGCGTGACGCCCTCGATGCCCGTCACGCCGGGCAGGCCGATGTCGCTCAGCACCAGCCGGGGCGGGCGCGGGGCTGAGGGCAGCATTTCCAGAAACTCTTCCACCGAGCCCGCCACCAGCACGCAGTCAAATTCGGGCTGAGCGCACAGGTAGGTCATGTAAGATTGGCGAATCGAAGGGTCGTCTTCGATGATGGCGAGGGGCGTAGCGGTAGACATAAGGCAAAGGTACCGGGCGCTTTCACCCGCTGGTATCGCATTTTGATGCGACAAGACGTGGCGGGGAGGATGGGGTAGTGGCGGAGCGCCTGTCATCCTGAGCATTCTGCGAAAGCAGAGACGAAGGGCCTTCTCACGGCTGAAGCAGTAAATGATTACTATTAATCGTTCATCGGAGAGAAGGTCCTTCGTCTCTGCTTTCGCAGAATGCTCAGGATGACAGGCGCCCCACTATCCCACCCATCCACCTCACACCGGCACGCTCACCCGCACGGCAAAGCCGCCGTCGGCCAGCGCCTCGGTTTGGGCGGTGCCGCCCAGCCGGGCGGTGCGCTCCTGAATGTTGCGCAGGCCGTGGCCGGAGCCGCGGCCGGGGCCCGGGCTGCTGGCCGGGGCGCCCGCACCGGTGTTTTCCACGGCCAGGCTCAGCAACGAGCCGGCGCGGTGCAGCGTCACGGTCACGGTGGCATTGGCGGGCGCGTACTTGAGCACGTTGTGCAGGGCTTCCTTGAAAATGAGGTACAAGTGCCGACGCACCAGCGGCGAAAGGTCGACGCTGGCCCCGATGGCGTCGTCGGCCACGAAGCGCACGTCGCGGCCGGTGGGCACCAGCACCTCGTGGGCGTAGTCGCGCAGGCGGTCGAGCAGGTTGGGCACCGAGTCGTTTTGCGCGTCCAGGTTCCACACCACGTCGTTGAGCTGGCGCACGGCCATGCGGCTGTTGTCGGCCACTTCGGCCAGCTGGCTCTGCTGTTGGCCGGGGGCACCGAGGCCCTCCTGCAGCAGGTCGGTTTGCAGGGCAATGCGGGCCAGCAGCGAGCCCACGTCGTCGTGCAGGTCGGCGGCCAGCTGGTGGCGCAGGGCCGCTTCGCGCTCGCGCTGCCGGCGGCGGTACGCTCCTACGAACAGGCCCACCAGCATCACCCCCACCCCGGCCCCGCCGCCCAGCAGCAGGCGGTTGCGCACGGTGCGCTGCTCGGCCTCCAGGCCCTCGATGCGGCGCTGCTGCTCCAGGGCCCGGATGCGGGCCTGCTGCCCGGCCACGTCGAAGCGGGTTTGCTGCCGAACGATTTCGGCGTTGCGGTCCTGGCTTTCCAGCGTGTCGTGCAGGGCGTTGAAGCGCAAAAGTGTGTCGAAGGCTTCGGGCCGGCGCAGGGCGTGCAGAGCGCGGGCCAGCACCAAGGTATAGTCGGCCAGCTGCGACTGGTTGCCGGTCTGGCGGGCCAGGGCCACGGCCTGCCGGGCCAGCGGCAGCGCTTCGGCGGGCTGGTGCAGGGCCAGGTGGGCGGCGGCCAGGTTGCCCAGGGCGTAGGTTTCGGCCCGGCGCTCGCGCTTGGTGCGCGCCAGCTGCAGCTCGTGCCGGAACGTGACCAGAGCCGAGTCGGGGTGGTGCTGGGCCAGCTGGAGCAGCCCAATCAGGTCGAGCAGGTTGAGCAGCGACTTGGCGGTGGTGGCGGGCCGCACCAGCTGCAGGGCCTGGCGCAGGGGCGGGCCGGCCTTGTCCAGCTGCCCGGCCTGCAGGTAGGTATTGCCCCAGTTGGTGAGCAGCACCATCTCGTAGCGCGGGCTGGGCGGCTGGCACTGCGCGTACACGGCGCGGGCCTGCCGGAAGTAGGCCACGGCGCCGGGCAGGTTGTGCATGCCGTCGGCCACCAGGCCCAGGCCCATGTACGCATGGCCCAGTATCGAGCACAGGCCGGCCCGGCGGGCGGGCCGCACGGTGGCCGCATAGGCCTGCTGGGCGGCGGGGTAATTGCCGGCCAGGTACTCCACAAACGCCAGGGCGTGCTGGCACTGGGCCAGGCCAGCGGCGTCGCCGATGCGGCGGGCCAGGGCGGCGCCCTGCCGGGCGCAGGCGCGGGCGCTGTCGAGCTGCACACTTTCCAGGGCGCGGCTCAGCCGCCAGTAGGCGCGCACCCGGGCCGTGTCGGGCAGGCCAGGGCGGTGCAGGCGGGCCCGCAGGCTATCCGCGGCCGGGGGCGGCGTGGCGGCCCGCGCGGGAACGGCCCGGCCCAGGCAGGCGGCCAGCACCAGCACCGCAGCACGGCAGCCCTTCCCGTTCCTGAAGAGGCCGACCAGGACCGGGAGCAAATGAATTAGAGAAAACATGCCGGCGCTACGCTGTTTCAGTCCAGCGAAGGTAAGCGCCCGGCTTCTCCCCTTTCGCTATTTCGCCGCCTCAATGGCCGCCGCGGCCTGCTCCACCAGCCCCGCCACCAACGCCGCATTCGGCCGCTTGCTCTGGTGCTGCTGCACCTCCCGCAGCAAGCCCACCACGCGCTTGTAGTCAACATAGCGCTTGTACTCCACGGTCAGGTCCCGGATGCGCGTGATGCCTTCCGGCAGCGCCGTGGGGTCATCCATGCGGCCCAGCATCCCGCCCAGGCCAGCCAGCATCTGAAACCGGCCGTTGGGGTCGGCCGCGTCGTACTTGGCGCGCATCCAGGGCCACTGCGATACGCTGCCCGCCTGCCCGTACACCAGCGCAATGGCCTCGGTGAGCGGCCCTTTGCTACCGGCTTCAAATGCCTTGGCGCGGGCCAGCGCCTGCGCCGGGTTCAGGGGCAGCAGGGCTTCCAGGGCTGCGGCCTGCACCCGGTACGACTGGCTGCCCAGCGCCTTGCTGAACAGCGACGCGTAGCTTTTCTGCTTGAGCGAGCCCAGCGCCGCCAGGGCCGCTGCCTGGGCTTGCGGCGCAGTATCGGTGGCGGCCATTTGGGTTAGCAGCGGCGTAGCGGCTTGGCGGAGGGCCGCGTTTTTGAGGTCGAGCACCTGCACGGCCATTTCGCGGAGGGCCGGCGTTTTATCGCGCAGCCCTGCGAGCAGGATTTGCTGGGCCTGCGGGTCAGCGGGCCGGCTTTCGGCGGCGCGCAGGGCTTCGCGGCGGTCGAGGTAGCGGGCCGCGTGGCGCTGCTGGTAGGCGAATTCGGCCAGCGGTTTGTGGTCTTCCTTCTGCCACACCAGCACCTTCCGGGCGTCCACGTTCACCAGGTCGGGCCTGGCGGCGAGGGGCATGGTGAAGGTTTGCGTGGCCTCGGTCATCGTCACAGGCTGGTGCTGCACCTTGCCGCCCACGTAATAGTCGATGATGAACGGCAGTTGGAACGTCTGGCCCGCTTGGGTCTGCTTCACGGTCACGGCCTGCACTTTTCGGGCCGCGTCCCAGGCGTAGTCGATGGTCACGATAGGGTGGCCCACGCCGTAATACCATTGGTTGAAAAACCAGTTCAGGTCCTGGCCCGAAGCCGCTTCCAACGCTAACCGCAATTGGTGCGCCTCGCCCGTGCCGAAGGCATTTTGGGTCAAATAGCGCTTCAGTCCCTGAAAAAACACCTCCTCGCCCAGGTAGGCGCGCAGCATGTTCAGGATGTTGCCGCCCTTCTGGTACACCACGCCGTCGAACATGTCGTCCTTCTCGGCGTAGCGCGCACGCACCACCGGCCGCAGGAAATTGGCTGGGTCGCGGAAGTAGGTGCGCAGGCTGAGGTCGGCTTGCTGGGCGGCGGCATCGGGGCCGTACTCGTGCTCGGCCCAGAGGATTTCGCTGAAGTTGGCGAAGCTCTCGTTCACGGTCAGCTGGCCCCAGCTTTCGGCCGTCACGTAGTCGCCAAACCACTGGTGGAACAGTTCGTGGGCAATTTCGCGCTCTACGCCGGCGTATTGCCAGTCCAGCAGCTCGCGGGCCGAGCCCTGGGCCTGCTCGCCAAACAGCGAAGCCGTGGTATTTTCCATGGCGCCGGCCACAAAATCGCGGCACACCACCTGGTGGTACTTGTCCCAGGGAAAATCCACGCCCAGGCGCTGCGCGAAAAACTCCAGCATGCGCGGCGTCTTGCCAAAAATGGCCCGGGCCTGCGCCGAATATTGCGGCTCCAGGTAGTAGTTGACCTCCTTGCCGCGCCACGTATCCTTCGTGATGCGGAAGTCGCCCACGGCCATCATAAACAGGTAGGGCGCGTGGGGCTCGTCCATTTTCCAGGTATCGGTGCGCAGGCCGGGCCCGGCGGGCTTCTGGCTCAGCAGCTTGCCGTTGCTCAGCGTCACGTACTTCGCCGGCACGGTCATCGAGATTTCCTGGGTGGTTTTCTGGTTGGGTTCGTCGATGGTCGGGAACCAGACGGAGTTGGAGTCTGGCTCGCCCTGCGTCCAGATTTGCACCGGCTTGCCGGCCACGGCGCTGTCCGGGTTGATGAAATACAGACCCTTAGCGCCTTCGATGGCGCGCCCGCCCTTCACGTCCAGCTCGTCGGGCTTGGCCGTGTATTCGATGTAAACCGTGTAAGCCTCGCCCGCCGGCACCGGCTGCTTGAGATGAATCAGCAGCTGCCGCTGGTTGTACTCAAATTTCAGCGGCACGTTGGTGGCGCCTTGCACCAGGGCCACGGTGCTAATGTCCATGCCCTTGGCGTCAAGCCGCAGGGAATCGGTGGCCGCGGCGCAGGGTTTGAGCGTGACCCACTCCCGGCCAATCAGGTGGCGCTTCTTGTAATCGAAGGCCACGTCGAGCCGGGTGTGCACCAGGTTGTTTATTTGCCGGGCCGCCGGGCGGTAAGGGGCGGGCTGTTGGGCGAGGGCCGGCGCCGCGGCCAGCAGAAAAAGGAAGAACCGTAAACTTTGCATAAGGCTGAAAAGGTGCGCCGAAAGGTAACGCGGCCGCTGATGTCGCTTCGGCGTCGCGGGTTGGCTCTCGCATCGAAAAGAAACGAACATGATTAAAAAAATAGCCCTGGCGGCTGCCATTATTGGCATCATCCTCTATTCCATCAGCGGCCTGCAGCCGGACACCGACGCATATGCCAAAGGGTTACACAAGTTTCGCAGCGAGAAGAACCGCGCCTTTCGCCAGTCGGCGAATTCGCCTTTGCCCGAAGCGCAAAAGGGGCAATTCGACAGCCTCAAGTACTACCCCGCTGATGTAGCCTTCGTAATCGAGGCCGCCATTTCGCGCAACGCTACCCCAGACACCACGCTCCTGCAAATGAGCGACAACCGCGCCGAAAAGTACCTGCGCTGGGGCCAGGCCCGATTTCGGATTGGCACCCAGGCCCAACAGTTGGCGCTGTATCTGAAGGCTGACGGCAAAGACTCCACGCTCTTCGTTCCCTTCACCGACGCCACCAACGGCCGCGACACCTACGGCGGCGGGCGTTACTTAGACGCCCCCCTTCCAGAGCCCGACGCCACCGAAATCAAGCTCGATTTCAACCGGGCCTACAACCCCTACTGCGCCTACAATAACGAGTACAGCTGCCCCGTGCCGCCCGCCGAAAACCGCCTGCAAGCCGCCATTCCGGCCGGCGAAAAGTCGTTTCACGACTAGCCACCGTCGGCCCCACCAATCCCTTCGCTGCGAAGGCGTTGGGGCCATTGCCAAAATCTTCGGCGCAAAAAAACAGCCCGAACGCTGATGCCGCCTTCTATATTTATCCCTGCTAAGGCCCGCGACGGTCGCGGAATGGCCCCGGCACCAACCCCAGCGTAATGGCAAAAATCAAAGTAGCAAACCCGGTAGTGGAGCTTGATGGCGACGAAATGACGCGCATCATCTGGAAGTTTATCAAGGACAAGCTCATCCTGCCCTACCTCGACCTCGACATCAAGTACTACGACCTCGGCATCGAGTACCGCGACGAGACCAACGACCAGGTGACCATCGACTCGGCCAATGCCATCAAGCAGTACGGCGTGGGCATCAAATGCGCCACCATCACCCCGGACGAGGAGCGCGTGAAGGAGTTCAACCTGAAGCAAATGTGGAAGTCGCCGAACGGCACCATCCGCAACATTCTGGATGGCACCGTATTCCGCGAGCCCATCGTGATGCAGAACGTGCCCCGCCTGGTGCCCAACTGGACGGCTCCGATTTGCATCGGCCGCCACGCCTTCGGCGACCAGTACCGCGCCACCGATTTCGTGACCAAAGGCAAGGGCAAGCTCACCATCACCTTCCAGCCCGAAGACGGCGGCGAGGCGCAGTCGTTTGAGGTGTTCAACTTCAAGAGCGACGGCGTGGCCCTGGCCATGTACAACACCGACGAAAGCATCCGCGGCTTTGCCCACGCCTGCTTCAACCAGGCCCTGATGAAGGGCTGGCCGCTGTACCTGAGCACCAAAAACACCATCCTGAAGAAGTACGACGGCCGCTTCAAGGACATCTTCCAGGAGATTTACGAGCAGGACTACCTGGCCAAGTTCCAGGCCGCCGGCATCACCTACGAGCACCGCCTGATTGATGACATGGTGGCCTCGGCCCTGAAGTGGAACGGCAACTTCGTGTGGGCCTGCAAAAACTACGACGGCGACGTGCAGAGCGACACCGTGGCCCAGGGCTTCGGCTCGCTCGGCCTGATGACCTCCACCCTGGTGACGCCCGACGGCACCGTGATGGAAGCCGAAGCCGCCCACGGCACCGTGACGCGCCACTACCGCGACCACCAGAAAGGCAAGCCCACCAGCACCAACCCCATCGCCAGCATCTTCGCCTGGACGCGCGGCTTGGAGTTCCGCGGCAAGCTCGACGGCAACCAGGAGCTCATCGACTTCTGCCACGCCCTGGAAGCCGTGTGCGTGGAAACCGTAGAAAGCGGCAAAATGACCAAGGACCTGGCCGTCTGCATCCACGGCAATAAGGTGGAGCACGGCCGCGACTACCTCTACACCGAGGAGTTCCTGGAAGCGCTGGACGAGAATTTGAAGAAGAAGCTAGGGCAGTAAGCCTTGGTTATTAGCATAAAATCGTCCGTCATCCTGAGCGCAGCGAAGGACCTTCTCGCGTTAAAACGACTCGTTCAACGTGATAAGGTCCTTCGCTGCGCTCAGGATGACAAATGAATTACAAAAGCCCATTCGGTCCGCCGGATGGGCTTTTCTGTGCTCAAATGCCAACTCATGCACTTCGCCTATTTCGTCTTTTCACCCCGCTGTACCTTTGCCCGGTCGTCAGCGGCCTGACAACGGACAACTACCAACCGACCATTCCCAATGCGCATTTCCCTCGACTGGCTTAAAACCCTCATTCCGACCGACAAACCTGCCGCCGAGATTGGCGCCCTGCTCACCGGCTCGGGGCTGGAAGTGGAAAGCACGGAGGAGCTGGAAAGCATCCCCGGCGGCCTGCGCGGCGTGGTGCTGGGCACGGTGCTCACCTGCGAGCGCCATCCCGACGCCGACAAGCTCAGCCTGACCACCGTGGACGTGGGCGACGGCGCCCCACGCCAAATTGTGTGCGGCGCCCCCAACGTGGCCGCCGGTCAGCGCGTGGTGGTGGCCCTGGAAGGCGCCGAGCTGCACCCCGCCCAGGGCGAGCCCTTCAAAATCAAGAAAAGCAAAATCCGCGGCGCGGCCTCCGAAGGCATGATTTGCGCCGAAGACGAAATCGGCCTGGGCCAGTCGCACGCCGGCATCATGGTGCTCGATACGAACCTGCCCAACGGCACGCCCGCCGCCGAGTATTTCGGCCTGGGGTCGGATACTGTGTACGAAATCGGCCTCACGCCCAACCGGGCCGATGCCGCCTCGCACTACGGCGTGGCCCGCGAGCTGCGCGCCCTGCTGCGCCAGCCCTGCCACTTGCCGGACGTGAGCGGCTTCGCGGCACCGGAGTCGGCGGACAGCAATATCAAGGTGACGATTGAGTACCCGGAAGCTGCCCCGCGCTACGCGGGCTTGTTGCTGGAAAACGTGCAGGTCGGCCCCTCGCCGGAGTGGCTGCAGCGCCGCCTGCGTAGCATCGGCCTGAGCCCCATCAACAACGTGGTGGACGTGACCAACTTCGTGCTGCACGAGTTGGGCCAGCCCCTGCACGCCTTCGACGCCGACCAGATTACCGGCAACCAAGTCCGCGTGAAGCGCGCCGAAGCCGGCGAGAAGTTCGTGACGCTGGACGGCGTGGAGCGAAGCCTCAAAGCCGAGGACCTGGTGATTGCCGACGCCAATGGCGTGCCCATGGCGCTGGCCGGCGTGTTCGGCGGCAAGACGTCGGGCGTGAGCGAAAGCACCACCCGCGTGTTCCTGGAAAGCGCCTACTTCGGTCCCGTGGCCGTGCGCCGTACTTCGCAAACGCACCAGCTGAAAACCGACGCCTCGTTCCGCTTCGAGCGCGGCACCGACCCCAACATGGTGCCCGTGGCCCTGAAGCGCGCGGCGCTGCTGTTGCAGGAAGTGACCGGGGCCACCGTGGCCGCGCCCGTGGTGGACGAGTACCCGACGCCCGTGCAGCCCGCCACCGTGCGCCTGCGCCTGCCCCGCGTGGAGCGGCTGGTGGGCCAGTACATCGCACCCGAGCGCATTCGTCAGATTCTCACCGACCTCGACATCGAAATCACCGAAGCAAACCCCGACGCCGGCGACCAGGACACCTGGACGCTGACCGTGCCGCCCCACAAAGTGGACGTGACGCGCGAGGCCGACGTGATTGAGGAAATCCTGCGCATCTACGGCTACAACAACGTAGCCCTGCGGCCCAACAACTCGGCTTCTTTCCTGGCGAAATTCCCGAACCCCGACCCGGAAGTGACGCGGGTGAAAATTGCTTCGCTGCTCAGCGGCCAGGGTTTTTCGGAGATTCTGACCAACTCGCTCACCAACTCGCAGTACTTCGAGAAGGAAGGCGAGCCGGAAACTTCGCTGGTGCGCATTCTGAACTATAACAGCATTGAGCTGAACGTGATGCGCCCCACACTGCTGCACTCGGGCCTGGAAATTATTCGGCACAACCTCAACCGCCGCCAGCGCGACCTGAAGCTGTACGAATTCGGCAAAGTGTACGCGCAGAACGAGAACGGCAAGTACCAGGAAAAGAACAAGCTGGTGCTGTACCTGACCGGCAACGCCACCGCCGAAACCTGGCAGCACAAGTCCGAAAAAGCCGCGTTCCATGACCTGGCGGGCGCGGTACAGCAGGTGCTAGCGGCGCTGGGCTTCGGCGGGGCGGCGTCGCAGCCGGTGCAGCACGCCTACCTGGCCGGCGGCCTCACGCTGCTGGTGCACAACCAGCCCGTGGCCCAACTCGGCGCCGTGTCGGCTTCGGTACTGAAAAAGATGGACGTGAGCCAGCCGGTATGGTACGCCGAGCTGGATTGGGACGCGCTGAGCAAGAAATACAAGCCCACGCTGGTGGCCCGCGAGTTGCCCAAGTTCCCGGAGGTGCGCCGCGACCTGAGCCTGGTGGTGGACGCTGCCGTGACCTTCGACCAGCTCCAGCAGATTGCCCGGCGCACCGAGAAGAAGCTGCTGCAGAGCATCAACGTGTTCGACGTGTACGCCGGCGAAAACCTGGGCGCGGGCAAGAAGTCGTACTCGGTGAGCTTCACCCTGCAGGATTTCACCCAAACGCTCAGCGAGCAGGCCATCGACCAGGTAATGCAGCGGCTCATTCAGCAGTTTGAGAAGCAGGCCGGCGCGCTGATTCGGAAGTAGGTTCCGGTCTGCGGTACTTTTTGGCTTCTTGCCCTTTTCACCCGCACGGTCATGCTGAACGCAGTGAAGCATCTCTGCCGCAGTAGTAAATCATAAATTACTTGCGCGGTGGAGATGCTTCACTGCGTTCAGCATGACGTTTTGGTTTTCTTTCCGTTCATTTTCCCGAACCCAAACCCCTCTGAGACACAAGCCGCGAGCAAGCCCGGGATAAAGCGCAGCTTTCGGCCCGCCGCTTTATCTTCACGCAAAAATTTACTCCACCGTGGCCTCCTCCCAACAGCTTGCGCAACTCGACCGCCTGGAGCGGCAGATTACCACTTTAGTGGCTGCCTATCAGGAGCTGCGCGAGGAAATGGCCGACGCCGCCACCACCATTCAGCAGCTGCGCGCCGACGTGCGCGAGAAGGACCGGCAGCTCAAGGAGCGACAAAACCAGGAAAATATTGTTAAACTTGTACACACCATAGCTGGGGAACCCACCCACGCCAACGAACTTAAACTGCGCCTCAACGAATACATCCGCGAACTGGACAAGTGTCTTGCCTATTTGAGAGACTAACCCGACTGACCCCCTCACCTTTTGCCGCAACTATCGCCGTATGAGCGAGCTAGCCATCAAAATTCGTATTGCTGACCGGGACTATCCCATGCGCGTGGACGTGCAGGACGAGGAACGGCTGCGCCTGGCCGGACGGCTGCTGGGCGACAAGCTGCGCGAATTCCGGGAAGGCTACGGCATTCAGGACAAGCAGGACTTGCTGGCCATGGTTGCCTTGGCCACCATGGCCGACCAATTGAAAGTGAGCAAGGAAAAGGATGGCACCGATGCGGCGCTGACCGAACGGCTGGCTCGTTTCGACGAGCTGCTTTCAGGCGTGGTGCTGGCGGGCTAACATGTAGCCCCGCCCGGCACCCGCACACTCGTTGGCCCGGTTGGGCGGCGCGGCAATCGGCCGCTTCCGCCCCGCCCGGGCACTTCTGTTCTACCTGGTTATGGTTTTTTCACCCACCCCAAAAACCATAATTCCATGTCACCCATCATATTGTACTGTATACTGACCGCAGTGGTCGCCCTTGTGGCGGGCATTGTGGTGGGTAGGCAGCTGGCCGGCAAAGCCCGGCTGGACCACGAGGGCGAGGCGCAGGCCCGCGCTCAGCAAATCCTTCGCGAGGCCGAGGAGAAAGGCAACCGCCTTCGCGACGAAAAAATCAAGCAGGCCGACGAGCGGCTGGAGCAGTCGAAGAACAAGTTCAAGACGCTGCGCAACGAGTTTGACCAGGAAAGCAAGCGCCTCAAAGCCGAGCTCGACGGCGAGCTGACCCAGCGCCGCCAGGGCGTGTTGGAGCAGGAACAAAGCATCAAGCTCCTCACCGAAACCACGCAGCGCCAGCTCGAACAGCTGCAGAAAAAGGAAGCCGACCTGGAGCGCCAGCGCGAGAAAAACCAAACCGACACCCAGCAGTTGCGCGACAAGCTGGAAGCCCAGGCCGAAAAGCGCCGCCTCGACCACGAAGAGCAAATGGCCGAGCTGGAAGCCAAGCAGCGCGAAGCCGACGAGCAGCTGCACACCGTGCAGCGCCAGCTCGAAACCATTGCCAACTTAACGGCCGCCGAAGCCCGCGAGCAGTTGGTGGAAAGCCTCAAGAACGAAGCTCAGATTCAGGCCAGCTCCTACGTGAAGGACACCGTGGCCCAGGCCAAGCTCACGGCCACCAAGGATGCCAAGAAGATTGTGCTGGAAACCATTCAGCGCACCGCCTCGGAGCACGCCATTGAAAACTGCGTGTCGATTTTCAACATTGAAAGCGACGACGTGAAGGGCAAAATTATTGGCCGCGAGGGCCGGAACATCCGCGCGCTAGAAGCCGCGACGGGCGTCGAAATCATTGTGGATGACACGCCGGAGGCCATCATTATTTCGGGCTTCGACCCGGTGCGCCGCGAAATTGCCCGCCTCTCCTTGCACTTGCTGGTGAAGGACGGCCGCATTCACCCGGCCCGCGTGGAGGAGATTGTGGCCAAAACCCGCAAGAATATTGAAGAGGAAATCGTTGAGATTGGTGAGAAAACCATTATCGACCTCGGCATTCACGGTCTGCACCCGGAACTGATTAAGATGGTGGGCCGGATGCGTTTCCGCTCGTCTTACGGCCAGAACCTGCTGCAACACTCGCGCGAAGTGGCCAACCTCTGTGCCACTATGGCCGCCGAGATGGGCCTCGATGTGAAGAAAGCCAAGCGCGCCGGCCTGCTCCACGACATCGGCAAGGTGAGCACCGAGGAGCCGGAGTTGCCCCACGCCATCCTGGGCATGGAAATGGCCAAGAAGTGGAAAGAGCACCCCGATGTGGTAAACGCCATCGGAGCTCACCACGACGAGATTGAGATGACGGCCATGATTTCGCCGCTCGTGCAGGCCTGCGATGCCATTTCGGGCTCGCGCCCCGGCGCCCGCCGCGAGATGATGGAGAGCTACATCAAGCGTCTGAAGCAGCTGGAGGAAACCGCTAACGGCTTCAAGGGCGTGAACCAGTGCTTCGCCATTCAAGCCGGCCGCGAGCTGCGCGTGATGGTGGACGCCGAGAACGTGACCGACGAGCGCGCCGCCGAGCTGAGCTTCGAGATTTCGCAGAAAATCGAGAAGGAGATGCAGTACCCCGGCCAGATTAAAATCACCGTAATCCGGGAGATGCGCGCCGTGGCGTATGCCAAGTAAGCAGTAGCGCCCGCTCTGCTGGCTGAGAATTAAAAGCCCCCGTAGCCGAAGCTGTGGGGGCTTTTTTATGCCTAACTTCCTGCTCCCTTTCGCCACCAATCTGCGCATTCTGCCCGACGATGAACCAACGGTTACTAATCCTCTTGGGTATCGGCCTTATCCTGTTGCTGCCCAGCTGCGTGGTGTACATGCCCATCCAATGCGCCGCCCCGCAGATTACCGACAAAAAGCAGGGTGAAGTCACACTCAGTACCTACCTCAATGGCCGGGCCGACATAGCGGGCACCTACTCGCCGGTGCGACACCTGCTGGTGCGGGCGGCCTTCAGCAACCTGCGCGACAATTCCAAAGACAGCACCTACTACCGAGGGCACCAATACGACCTCGGCCTGGGCACTTACTGGCAGCCGCACCCCCGCCTGCTGGTGGGCGCGCTGGGTGGCTTCGGCCAGGCCCAGAGCATGGCGGGCTTCTCCCGGGCGGGCTTTTTCTTTCCTTCCACCCGCTACGAGTACGATGCCCGCTACAACAAGGTGTATGGCGAGGCCTACGGGACCTTCCAGGCCAGCAACGCGGTGTCCTTGGGGCTGGCCTATCGGGTCACGCAGGTTAATTTCACCACCCTCACCAACCGCGGCACACCCGTAGACTTGCGTGGCATGACCCGCGGCGAGCCCATGGTGTACTTTCGGGTGCGGCTGGGCGATGGCCCGCCCGAAAGCCGCCCCGTGCAGCTGCAGGCGGCCTGGGGCTCGTCGTCCACGTTCGGCTATTATGAAAATGCCACCTACGCCGAAGGGGTGCGCGACCTGAAGCAAACCCGCGGCTACACCACTATTGGCATCACCCTTTTTCCGCATTGCCTGTTCGGCAAGGCCGCTTCCGCGCCCGAAGGCCGCTGAGCGACCGATTTTTGCGCGCGCCTGGCTTTCTGCCCCATTTCTGCTTCCGAAATTGCTTTTCTGTATGACCTTTCGCTCCTGCCTGGGCCTGGCCGGCGTGGCCGTGCTGGCCGCCTGCGCCGCCCAGCGCAACCCCTACACCGCCACCAACAGGTCGTATAAAACCCAGGTGAAGGCCTACGCCAAGGCCCTGCGCGCCACGCCCGTGCCCACGCCCGGCGCCGACAGCCTGCTGCAAGGCGCCTACTGGGTGGGCACCACCAATTTCAACCTGCGCAAGCCCAACTACGTCATCATCCACCACACGGCGCAGGATTCCACGGCCCAGACGCTCAAGACCTTCACGCTGCCGCGCACGCAGGTGAGCGCGCACTACGTCATCGGGCGCGACGGGCGGGTGTTTCACATGCTGAACGACTACCTGCGGGCCTGGCACGGCGGCGCGGCCAAGTGGGGCAACACCACAGACATCAATTCCTCCTCCATCGGCATCGAGTTGGACAACAACGGCACCGAGCCGTTTTCGGAGCCACAGATTGCCAGCCTGTTGCGCGTGCTGGCGGGCCTGAAAAAGGCCTATGGCATTCCCACCGCCAATTTCGTGGGACACGCCGACATCGCGCCCACCCGCAAGAACGACCCCAGCGCCCTGTTCCCGTGGAAGCGGCTGGCTGACAACGGCTTCGGCCTGTGGTACGACCCCGGCCCGCTGCCCAGCCCGTTTAGCGCCGATAGCGCCGCGGCCCTGGCCAGTCGCCTGCTGGCGCCCGCTCCGCCCCTGCCGGCCGACGCCGCGCCCGTTTCTGCCCCGCCCCTGCCGACCGATACGAGCAAAGTCGACGCCCAGCTGGCGCGCCTCAATGGTCCAATTACGGTTTTCAACCCCAAAGATGCGCTACGCATTATTGGCTACGACACCAGGGACTTGCCGGCGGCCATTCGGGCGTTTAAGCTGCATTTCATTCAGCAAAACGTGGGCGGGCCGCTGACGGAGGCCGACAACCGGATTCTCTACAACCTGTATAAGAAGTGCCTGTAACCGGCCCTAGCCGCTATATTTAGCGAATAGCGGGGCCCGGCTGTTGCCACAGCGCGGGCCGTCCGGTTTAAAAGTATTGTATGCCAGAAGTTTCCCAGCGCGGGCAGGCCATGCCCGTTTCGCCGTTTCGCAAGTTGCTGCCGTTTGCCGAAGCCGCCCGCCAGCAGGGCAAAATTGTCTATCCCCTCAACATCGGCCAGCCCGACGTGCTGACGCCGCCCGAAATGCTGGCCGCCGTGCGCGCCGCCGACATTCAGGTGCTGGGCTACGCGCCCGGCGCGGGCACCGACAGCTACCGCCGCAAGCTGGAAGCTTATTACCAGCGCGCCGGCATTCCGGCCCGGTTCCAGGACATCATGGTGACCACGGCGGGCAGCGAGGCCATTCACTTTGCCATGCTCACCTGCCTGAATCCCGGCGATGAAATCATCATTGCCGAGCCGTTTTATGGCACCTACACCGCCTTTGCCATCGCGGCGGGCGTGCGCATCGTGCCCGTCACGGCCCGTATTGAGGACGGCTTTGCCCTGCCGCCGCTGGCCGAATTTGAGGCCGTGATTACGGAACGCACCCGCGCCGTCCTGGTTTGTAATCCCAGCAACCCGACGGGCTACGTGTACCGCCGCGATGAGCTGGAAGCCCTGCTAAGCCTGTGCCAGCAGCACGATTTATTTCTGATTTCGGACGAAGCCTACCGCGAATATTGCTACGACGGCGCCCAAGCCACCAGCGCCCTGAGCCTGACCGGCGGCGAGCGGCACGTGGTGATGGTCGACACCATTTCGAAGCGCTACAGCGCCTGCGGGGCCCGCGTGGGCGCGCTCGTCACGCGCAACGCCGACGTGTGGCAGGCGGCGTTCCACTTTGGCCAGATGCGGGTGTGCCCGCCGGTGCTGGAGATGCTGGCCGCCGAGGCCGCCGCCGACCTGCCCGCGTCCTACTTCGACGGCACCCGCGCCGAGTACCAGGCCCGGCGCGACCTCACCGTGGCCCGCCTGCGCGCCATGCCCGGCGTGACCTGCCCGGTGCCGGGCGGCGCTTTCTACGTGGTGGCCCGCCTGCCCGTCGACGATGCCCAGCAGTTCGGCCAATGGTTGCTGGAAGAATTTACCTACCACAACCAGACACTGATGCTCTCGCCCGCCAACGGCTTCTACCACACGCCGGGCCTGGGCCGGCAGGAAGTGCGCCTGGCTTACGTCATCAACCAAACCGACTTGGCCGCCGCCCTCACTTGCCTGGAAAACGCCCTGCTGGTGTACCCTGGCCGCAGCGAACCCGTGCCCACGGCCAACGTAGAAGCCGTCTCCATCTGACTCACTGACCACCAATGAATCCCAGCATTGCCCCTGCCGTCAAAGCGCCCACCAAAGACTACCGCGGCACGCTGCGGTTCTGGCACTGGGCCAACGCCTTGCTCATCAGCCTGCAGTTGATGACCATTCTGTTTCAGAAGGTGATTGTCAAATCCAAATCGGCGGTAACGGAGCTGCAATCATCGGGCAAAGACGTTTCGGTGCCGCAGGCCCGTGAGCTGGCCCACATCATCAGCGAGCGAATTTGGGCCTGGCACGTCTATTTCGGCTGGACGCTGGTGGCGCTCTGGGTGTTCCGGCTGGGCCTGCAGCTCACGGGGCCGTCGGAGATGCGCTTCTCGGCGCGGCTGCTGGAAATTCTGCGCCGCTACCGCCTGGCGCCTCCCGCCGACAAAAGCAAGGCCGGCAAGATTCTGTTTGCCAAAACCACCTACGCGCTGTTTTACCTCTTCATCACCATCATGGTCGCCACGGGCTTGATTCTGGTATTCGAAGATGTGTCCTGGCTGCGCGGCATCCATCACCTGGCGGAGGAAACGCACAACGTGACGATGTATCTCATCATCGGCTTCATTCTCATTCACGTGGCGGGCGTGGTGTGGGCTGAAATGAAAGAAGACCACGGGCTGATTTCGCGCATGGTAGGCGGCGAGGCGCCGACGGCTAAGCTCTAACTGCTCGCCTGTCATTGCGAGCGCAGCGTGGCAATCCGTCCTCTCAGCGCGACTAGCCTTGAGGTGTTAGAAAGCCTTTGTCAACGCAAAAGCCCCGACACAATGCAGTGTCGGGGCTTTCTGGTAAAAGAGAGGGTTGGGGATTTATAGGACGGATTGCCGCGTTTCGCTGCGCTCCACTCGCAATGACGGCCGTTTGGTTCTAATATTTACTGCCCGCTGCCCACGGGCTTCTGCTCCAGCTTCTGCATGGGGCTGCTGGTGCGTGTGGTTTGCTGCTGCATGGGGTTGGGCGGGGTTTGGAACTGCTGCTGGAACAGCTCGAAGCGCGAGGCCGCGGGCTGGCGCGGGAAGGCGTTGTTGCTCAAGTCCGTATCGGCCGTTTGCTGGAAGGGGTCCAGGACGAAGCTGATGACCGGCTTCTTGGTCACGATGATTTTCGTGACCTGGGCGTTGTTTTTGCGCCAGATTTCGGCCGGAATGGTCTGGATTTCCTGCGAGTTATCGGCGTAGGTCATTTGCAGCACCACCGGCATCACCAGGCCGCCCACGTTGCGCAAACTCAGCTCGTAGAAATTCTGCGAGTCGCCGAGGCGCTGGCGCTGCTCTTCCGAGAGCGTGCCGAGGTAGGCGGTGTAGCGCTGCTGGTCGGCGGGGGTCACGGCCAGCGGGTCGTAGCTGTTGTAGAAATCCTTCAGCTCGGGCTTCTCGTCCACCAGCGTTTGGGGGATGTCGGTGGCGTTGCGCTGCGCGGTAATGGACTGCGGCGCGGCGGCGCGCTGCTGCTGCAGGCGGGCGTTTTCCACTTGCGGGTTTTTGGTGCTCACGTTGTAGCTCTTCACCGATTCCAGGGCGAGGTCGGTGTGGTCGGTGGTGTAGAACCAGCCGCGCCAGAACCAGTCGAGGTCCACCGCCGAGGCGTCTTCCATGGTGCGGAAGAAGTCGGCCGGCGTGGGGTGCTTGTAGGCCCAGCGCTGGGCGTAGGTTTTGAAGGCATAGTCAAACAGCTCGCGGCCCATCACCGTTTCGCGCAGGATGTTGAGGGCCGTGGCGGGCTTGCCGTAGGCGTTGTTGCCGAACTGCAGCACCGATTCCGAGTTGGTCATAATCGGGGTTTGCAGGCTCTTATCCGTAGCCATATAAGCGGCAATGTTGCGCGGCTCGCCGCGGCGGCTGGGGTAGTTGCGCTCCCACTCCTGCTCGGTGAGGAACTGCACGAAGGAGTTCAGGCCCTCGTCCATCCAGGTCCACTGCCGCTCGTCGGAGTTCACAATCATCGGGAAGAAGTTGTGGCCCACTTCGTGGATAATTACCGAAATCATCCCGTATTTCCGCTCGGCCGAATAAGTGCCGTCCTTCTCGGGCCGGCCGCCGTTGAAGCAAATCATGGGGTACTCCATGCCGCCGATGGCGCCGTGCACCGAAATGGCGACCGGGTAGGCGTAGGGAATGGTGTATTTCGAGTAGGTTTTGATGGTGTGGGCCACCACCTGCGTCGAGTACTGGCCCCACAGCGGGTTGCCCTCTTTGGGGTAGTAGCTCATGCACAGCACGGGCTTGCCGCTCTGCGTGATTTGCATGGCATCCCAAATAAACTTGCGCGAGCTGCACCAGGCGAAGTCGCGCACGTTTTTGGCCACGTAGCTCCAGGTTTTGGTGCCCGTAGCGCGGTTGCCTTCGGCCTTCACGGCTTCGTCCTGGGTCACGATGACCACCGGCTTCTTGGCGTTGCGGGCCTGCTCCAGGCGCTTCAGCTGGGTGGCGCTCATTACCTGGGCGGCGTTTTGGAGTGTGCCAGTGGCGCCCACCACGTGGTCGGCCGGCGCGGTGATGCTCACCTTGTAGTCGCCGAAGGGCAGCGTGAATTCACCGTTGCCAAGGAACTGCTTGTGCTGCCAGCCCTGGTTGTCGGAATACACGGCCATGCGGGGGTAGAACTGCGCCATCTCGTAGAGGTAGTTCTTGTCGGCGGGGAAGTACTCGTAGCCGCAGCGGCCGCCCTTGGTGGCGTCGTTGATGTTGTAGTGCCACTTCACGCTGAACGACACCGCTTGGTGGGGCCGCAGCGGCGCGGGCAGGTCCACGCGCATCATAGTGTGGTTCGTGACGGTGTGCAGGGCTTTGCCGTCTTTGCCGGTCACGCTTTCAATCCGGAAACCGCCATCAAAGTCATCCACCAACGTTTCGAGGGTGCGGAAGGGCACTTTGTCGCTCAGCGAGTTCACCTCGGTGGCCGTGGTCATCGAGTTTTTGTCCCAGATGTTCTGGTCGAGCTGCACCCAGAGGTAGGGCAGCACGTCGGGCGAGAGGTTGGTGTAGGTGATGGTTTCGCGGCCGGTGAGGGCCTGCTTGGCATCATCCAGCGTCACCTTGATGTCGTAGTCGGCGCGCTGCTGCCAGTAGTCGGCGCCGGGCGCGCCGCTGGCGGTGCGGTAGCTGTTGGGGGTCGGCAGCATCGTTTCGAGCTGCGCGAATTTGTCAGTGCCGGAGTTGGTGGTTTGTGCGGCGGCGGGCAATAAGCCCGTCAGCGCCAGCCCCAGGACGGCCAATAGAAAACGACGCATAAAAAAAGCAGGATGGAAAAAAGTCAGATGGAAAATGGCGACCGGTAAGGTCGCTTAAAGTTACGGCAAGGTTGCGGGCCTGTGCCCCCGGCGCCGGCCGTGGGGTGCAGAATCCGGACGCGACGCCGGAATGTTCCGGTGCCATGCTTGCGCCCGTCGGCGGCATACCGGAATGTTCCGGGGTCGTGGTTGCCGGCGTTGAGGGCATACCGGAATGTTCCAGGGTAGTGGTTGCGGGCGTTGAGGGCACTCCGCCCTCCCCCCGTGCCATGCCAACGGCCGCAACCAGAGCACCGGAATGTTACGGGGTGCCCCCGACGGGCGTTGGGGGCACCCCGCGGAAATGCGGAAGGCCGCCCCCGTCTCCCGGCCGCTACGGCCACAGCTGCTGCACCAGCAGCACCGTGGCAATGCCCAGGGCCGCGCCGCTGGTGGTGAGCAGCCAGTCGCGCCGGGCCACGCGCAGGCTGCCCAGCAGCAGCGCGCCCAGCAATAAAATGATGCTCACAATGAGAACCTGGCCCAGCTCCACGCCCACATTGAAGGCAAACAATTCTTCCACCGGCCGGCTATTTGCGCCGAGCAAGGCCCGCAAATAGCTGGAAAACCCCAGCCCGTGCACCAGCCCAAAAACCAGGGCCAGCGCATTGGGCGCGGCCGCAAACATGGGAGCCCGCCGCGTGATGAGCCGGCCGGCTCCGCGCATGTTCAGCAGGGCCGTCACCATGATGGTGACCGGAATCAGGGCTTCAATCACGGCGGGCTTGAAGCTGACCACGCCCAGCGTGGCCAGCGCCAGCGTGAGCGAGTGCCCCACCGTGAAGCTCGTGACCAGGGCCAGCACCCGCCGCCAGTCGCTGAGCACGTAGGGCGCGCACAGCGCCAGCAGGAACGTGAGGTGGTCGGCCGCCCGCGGCGTGCAGATGTGCAGGAAACCCAGTTGCAGATAAGTCTGAAAAACGGACATGTCACAAAGCTACGGCAACTGAAAACGCCCCGCGTGGCCCGCCACCACACGTCTGCTAAAGACAAAAAAAGCCCTGGCCAGCACGGCCAGGGCTTTTTCAACATGCCACCAAAGTGGCGGCAGCTTATTGTTTCACCACGCGGCGCGTGTCAAGGCCGCCTTCGGTTTTCACGCGCAGGATGTACACGCCCGCGGCCAGCTGCGTCAGGTCGAGGGCCTGCGCGGCGGTGCCGGTAGTGGCGGGCACGGTGGCCGAGAACACCACCTGGCCCAGCGCGTTCAGCACGGTCAGCTCGGCGGCGTGGCGGTAGCCGGTCAGCTCCACGGTGAGGCGGCCGTCGTGCGTCGGGTTCGGGAACACGCTCAGCGAGGTGCCGGCCAGCGGCTTCACGCTGGAAGTCACCACCAAAGCGTTAGAAGGCAGCGAGACGCAGCCGTTGGCGTTAGTGGTAGTCACCGTGTAGGAACCCAGCTGGGCGGGCAGGCCGGTGAGCACCAGGGTCTGGCCCGTGGCACCGGGCACCAGGGTGCCGCCCAGGTAGAACTGGTTGCCCGTGGCCGCGCTCGAGGTGAGCGTGGTGGTTGTGCCGTTGTAGGTAGCGGTGATGGTCGGCGTGGCCGGGCGCGGGTTCACCGTTACAGTAACGGTGGCCGTGGCCGAGCAGCCGCCGGCCGTGGTGGCCGTCAGCGTATACGTTTGGGTGATGGGCGCGCCGGTGGTGTTGGGCAGCGTCACGGTGGGCTGAGCCGCCGTGGCGCTGCTCAGGCCCGTGGCCGGCGCCCAGGCGTAGGTGGTGCCCGTCAGGGCCGCGGTGCCGAGCGTGGCCGTGGCGCCGCCGCAGATGGTCACGCTGGGGCCCGCATTGGCAATAGCGGCCGGCGCCACCGTCACCGTGGTCGTGGCCGTCACGGCCGCACAGCCACCCGCAGCGGCCACCGTGTTGGTCACGGTGTATGTGCCGGGTGTCGAAGTGGCCAGCGTGATAGCGCCGGTCGTGGCGTTAATGGTCAGGCCCGTGGTCGAGCTAAACGTGCCCGCCGTAGCACCCGTGCCCAGCGTGGACGTGAGCAGCGTGGCCGAGCCCACGCAGCCCGTGGCCGTGGCGTAGCTGAACGCAGCCACCGGCGCGGCCGTGATGGTCACGGTCGTGGTAGCCGTCACGGCCGCGCAGCCGCCTGCAGCGGCCACCGTGTTGGTTACGGTGTAAGTGCCGGGCGTCGAAGTCGAGAGCGTGATGGCGCCCGTCGTGGCGTTAAGTGTCAGGCCCGTGGTCGAAGTGAACGTGCCCGCCGTGCTGGTAGCCGGTACCACGGCCGTCGGGTTGGTGCCCGAGACGCAGTAAGTGGCGCTGCCATAAGAGAAAGCCGCCACCGGGGCCGCCGTGATGGTTACCATAGCCGTGGCCGACGAGGGGCAGGTGCCGCCCACGCTGTAGGTCACGGTGTAAGTGCCGGGCGTCGAGCTGGCGAGGGTGATGGCGCCCGTCGTGGCGCTAATGCTCAGGCCCGTGGTCGAAGTGAACGTGCCACCGGCCGTGCCCGTCACGGTGGCGGTCGGATTGGTGCCGCTCACGCAGAAGGAACTGCCGCTGTAGGCAAACGTGGCCGTGGTGGCCGGGTTCACCGTCACCGTCGTGGCCGTCGAGGTGGCCGAGCAACCGCTGGCGTTGGTCACCACCACGGTGTAGGAGCCGGCGGCCGTGGCCGTGAACGTGTTCGTGGCCGAAGCCGCGCCCAGGCTGGTGGCGCCGTTGAAGAACTGGTAGGTATTGCCCGCCCCGGCTGGCGCCGTGAGCACCACCGAGCCGCCCGCGCAGAATGTGGTCGGCGTGGTGGTGGCCAGGGTGGCGGTGGGGGCCGGATTCACGGTCACGGTCACGGGCGTGGAATTCACCTGGCGGCCGTCTGCTGTCAGGATAACGGCGCGGTAGGTGGTGGTCGCCGTCAGGTTGGTAAAGGTGAGCGTAGCCGTGTTGTTGATGGGCGATACCGGCGTAAAGCCGCTGCCGTTGTCAAACTCATAGGTCACGATGGTGCCCACGTTGCCCGCCAGGGTGAGGGTGCCCGTGTTGGCACCGGCGCACACCGGCGTCGTAACCGAGCTGGTCAGCACGCCGCCTTCGGTGTTGGCAATAACAAAGAAATCGTTGCCGGGCGTCAGGTCCAGGGTCGATACCAGGCCCGTGGTGGGCGTGGTGGCTGCCGCGCCGCCAATGGAGGCGTAGGCGCCGGCCGCCGCGGGGGCCTGGGCCACCACGGCCGTGGCCGCGTTGCCCACCACGTCATCGGCGCCGTAGCTGAGCTGCACGCGGGCCGTGGCCGGCAGGCTGGCCGTGTTCTGGAGGCGCACGTAGCGCGCGGGGTTCAGGTTGGTGACGGGCGAAACGCCCGTGCCGCCGGTGGCCCCGTTGATAACCGTCGCCGTGAAGGTCTGGTCGGTGCTGGCGGTGATGCCCGTCACCACCACCGGGCGGAAACCGGCCGCGTCGCCCACCGCAAACAGGCGCGATACCGCCGTGGCGCTGTTCACCGTGATGCCAAACGGCCCTTTCACATAGGCCGTTGCCGAGCCCGCCGGCATCACCGTGGTGGCGCTGCCGCTGATGAGCCGGTTGCCCGCCGACGTGGTCACGATGCCCCCCAGCAAGCCAACGGAACTGACCGTGGCGGAAGGGCCCACCACGGTCAGGTCGCCGCCGGCCACCGTGATGCCCTGCGGGTTGCTGAAATCAGCATAGTACACCGAGCGCGAAGCCGGCACCTCCACGCCCGTGGTGCGCGGCGCCAGTTCGGGGTTGTAAATCAAGTACAGCCCGCTGGTCGACACATCGAACGTGGGTGCCACGTCGAAGGAGCCAGCCGAAGACGTGGGATTGGCAAGGCCAAAAGACACCACAGCCAGCGCCGTGCTGCTGCTTTGCACCGTCAGGTTGTTGGCACTGATGACGTTGCCGCGGAACATGGCCACGTTGCGCGTGGTGATGGGCTGGCCCACCGTCACGCCCGTGCCGGCGTTCTGAAAGGTTATTTGCACTAATGGGCTGGTCACGGTGCCCGTGCCGCCAATGCTTTGCGCCGTCGTGCCCTGGAAGTAAAGACGGCTGCCGGTAGTCGTGCCCGTCAGGGTGCCGTTGTTGGTGATGGTCGCGCCCAGTTGCAGCAGGAGGAATCCGTTCAGGTTCAATGTGGTGCCGGGGGCAATCAGCACCGTGCCAAAGAGATTGGTCTGGCCTGCGAGCAGTGCGATTTTGGGGTTCGTAGTGTTGTCGATAGCCAGGTTGGGCATGTTGCCCCGCACCCGGAAGTCGAAGTTGGTGGCCGTGGCGGCGGTGCCAACGTTCACGGTGCCACCGGTGTAGGTATAGGTACCCGCCACGTAGTAGTCGAGCGGCGTGGTGGCCGTGCTGCGCTGCACCAGATTGATATTGCCCCCCGAAATAGTGGTGGCGCCGTTCACGCCAAACGAAGGCGTGCCGGAGGTGTTGCCCACGGTGCTCACGTTGAGGGTGCCCGCGCTCAGCGTGAACGTCATCGTGCCCGTCACCTGCGTGGCGCTGGTGAAGTTGGTGAAGCGTCCCACCGTGGTGAGCGTGCCACCTTCCTGGGTGTACACCGCGTTGGCGCCGAAATTGATGGAGTTGCCGATGCTGACGCCCACGTTGTAAGTGCCCGCCGAAATGCGTAGCAAGCCGTTCACCGTGGGCGAGCCCGTTTGGGCGGCCACCGTGAAGTTGGGGTTGTTCAGCCAGAAGCCGCCGGTGGCGGGCACCACGTAGGATGCCGCGTTGATGAAAACGCGGTTGTTGGCCGTGTTGGTGCCCGAGATTTTAAACGTCCCGGTCATGTCGTCCACCGTGTTGGTGGTGATGCGCGTGGAGAGGAAGCCGGTCGTGGTAGTGGCGCTGCCCTGCACCGTGAAGGAGGGCAGGCTCATTTCTACCACGTCGGCCCGCACGCTCTTGGCCAGCGACACGGTTTGCAAATCGGTGGTGCCGGTGCCGGTGAAGGCCGCGTTGCCGGCGCCGGTAAAGCGCAAATCCGAGCCAATGGTGCTGCTGGCGCTCAGGTCCAGGGTGCCGTTGTTGGTCACGTTGCCGGCCACTTGCAGCGAGTAGGCCGTGGTGGCCGAGGTGAGCAGCGAGCCGGTGGCCGCCACCGTGAGCGAGGCGCAGCTGGCCGCCACGTCCAGCGTGACGGTGGCACCGCCCACAATAGTCACGTCGTCGGTAGCCGTGGGCACCACGCCGCCCACCCAGGTGGCGGGGGCGCTCCAGTTGCCGCCCGTGGCCGTGGAGCTAATGGTGGCCAGGCCCTTGTGGGCTGCCGCGCTTTTGCTCAGCGTCACCGGGGCCGGAGCCGCCGAAAGCGGCCGGGCCACCGCATCGGCTGCGGCCGGCCGCGTCAGAAGGCGGTTTTGGGCCTGCGCCCCGAGGGTTAGGAAGCCAAGAGCGGCCGCCAGAAAGGGCCGCCAGGAGCGGCCCGCCGATAAAATTTGCCGCTCAGCAGATGAGTCCGGCGCCGTACCGGCAGAGAGTAAGGAGTGTTTCATGAAAATGAATTGGAGGAAAATGGAATCGAGAACAAACGATTGTGGACGGCGCTAGCCTATTTGGCAAGTGGCACCGACAAGAAAAGGCAAGCAGAAAGGGCCGGAATGCTCGCGCAATGAAGAGCACCCAATTAAAATATTGTACAATACAGGGTGTGTCGCCCGGTAAAGATGGTGCTTTTTTTGGACTTTGCCGCTTTTCCTCCCCGCTATAGTAACGTTGGCAATGTCAATGAAGTCATTGCGCACGGGGAAGAAGTCCACGCGGTGTTTTATCGTGTTGCCGGGAATACTGCCCCTCGGCCTAGCTGCAGGTGCCAGCGCAGGGCACACGGGCAGCGGCAGTGCCGGTTGCGCTCACTCCTGGCCACGGGCACCGCGGCTACGACCGGCAATAGCCCGGATTTAGTCGCGCCGCAGAATGTATGTCACGCATTGCTGGTCGCTCACGCCCCCGGTGGTGGCGCTCACGATGCGGTAGCCGTTGGTGTAGAGCCGGTCGACCACCCGCTGCAGCTGCTCAATGTCGCGCAGCTGGTCTTTTTTGCCGTAGGGCCCCACTGTGATTTCGGTTTCGGTGTGGCCTTCGCCGTAGCAGATGTAGATTTTGTTGGCCGGGCTTTCATAAGCGCGCAGCACCACGGTTTTGCTGGGTGCGGCGGCGGGGGTTTGGGCGCACGCCGGCCGGGACAGGGCCAAAGCGCAGGCCGTGACGGCGAGCAGGTGCAGGGTCGTTTTCATGCGCTGAAATAACACCCAAACGCCGGCACGCCCGAACCACAGCCGTGCAGCATCGATTAACGGGCATTATCCCTCGGCCAAAAGGGGCAAACGTGCCTTCACCGTTTGGTACCCAGGTTTTTCTCCGCCCCGCCGTGGCGGCCGCGGCCGGGGTAGCGAGGGTTTCTTGCAGTTCTTGGTCAGGGCCACCGCTGCACCGCCCCAGCCTCTCAAAAATTAAAGTCTTTAGGTTCGCCCAACAATTTGCGCCCCTTCAAAATGGCCTTGTTGTACCAGGGCGCCGTGCTGTGCGGCTCGTCTTCCGAGGCGGGCTGCGCAATGCCCCATTCCTGGCGCTGGCAGTAAGCCTCGTAGGCCTGCGGCAAGCTGGCTAGCAGCTTCTGCTTACGAAAAGCGTAGCTGGCTTCGCGCAGGGCCTGCCGCCAGTCGTCGCCGGCGGCAATGGGCACGGGCTCGTCGATGTCCTTCAAAAAATCCAGCACGCGCTCCAGCTCTTCGTCTTCCCAGGTGCTGGGCGGGTTGGCGGTTTCGTAGGAGGTGCGCTGCCGGTTGAGGGCGGCCGACTCGAACTGCTGGGCAAACACCCCCAGCAGCCGCTGGGTTTCGTCGTAGGGGATGTAGGCCGGGCGTGGGTCAGGCGGGGCGCTGGGGGCCGGCGTCGGCTCGGCCTCGCGCTTGGCTTTGTTGTGCGCGCGCCAGGCGTCGAGGTAATGCTTTTCTTTTTGCCCGCGCAGGTCGGGCAGGTGCAGCAGGCGGTCGTGGCCGGTGCGCTGGTTATGGAAGGCGTACCATTCCGATACACTACCGAAAAAGTAGGCCGAGTCACGGGCCTCTTCTTCGGCCTCGGCATGTAGCTGGGCCTTCACGTCGTCGTACCGCTGCCAGATGTGGTCGCGGTCGTGCAGTTCCTCCTCGTAATCGGCCTGCTGCACCCAGTCCAGGTACATCGCCAGCTCGGCGGGCGTGATGGGAGGAATCACCGTGCAGTGTTCGATGAGGCCGCCCAGGGTGTCGAAGTCGGCGCTGGTGTTCACGCCCGGCACGCTCACCAGTTCGGCCCGCCACTCGCACTGCAGGTCGAATAGTTTTTTCTGCTGAATGTCCCACAGCCGGATGTAAGCCTCTTCTTCAAACTGCGTCAGATTCCCGGCCAGGTGCCGCTCGTAGAAATCGCCGTACTGCGTCCACAGGTGGCGTTTGCTTACGTAGTCGCGCACGAATTGCTCGCGCACCTGAGGCTGATACGGCGCGAAAAACGCGTCGTAGCGCGGGTTGCTCATCAGGTCCTCGGCCACTTGCGCATCCACCAGGGCCTGCTGCTGGTGCTTGTCGGCCTGTTGCTGGTGGTAGTCGTGGTAGGGTTTCTTGGCCGGCTCTTCGCTGGCCGGTTGCTCGGGGGTTTCGTCGTCTGCCATCTTGGGGGAAAGGGTCGTGAGTAGATGGCACAAGGTAACGGGTTGCCAGCGCATTGCCAATGAGCTTTTTCAACTCCCCCACCCCGCCGCCGGGGCCGCCGCGGCTCGGGTAGCGGGAGTTACACAGCTAGTATCTGCTGCGCCTCACTCGGACTAATAACCAGCAATTCTCCAGCCTTAAATCCTTTGAGGTCGCCGGTAACAATAGCAACCAAGTTCGGTACGCTCAACGCAGCGAAGTATTGCATGGCATCTTCCACATCAGCAAACTCCGAATTCAGCGCAGCTTGTACCACCCGCTCATCAACGGCTACTACATGTACCAAACGCGCCAGCTTGCGCAACGCCTCCCGGGCCGATTGCGCTCCGAACTGTTTCCGCAAGGTGTAGAAAGCGTGGCTGAAACTCAGGCTTGCAACATGCAGCGTGGCCCGGCCTTCGTAGGCGGCCTGAAACAAGGCGGCTGCAGCGGCACCGTTCGGCTCGCGCCGCCCCAGGTAGTCGAACACAACGTTGGTATCCAGAAAGAAATGGCGCATCACGAAGCCGACTCGTCGCGCTGCGTCTTGTAGTCAAAATCGGCCGGCAGCGACAGGATGCCATACAGTTCGGCCACGGCCGGAGCCAGCGGTTGGGTTGCCGCCGGCTTGGCCACCACCTGGCGCAGGTACTCCTCCACCAGCGCGGCCAGGCTGCGGCCCTGCTGCCGGGCGTACTGCTCGGCCTGCTGCGTCACTTCGTCGCTCAACTCAAGGGTAATGGACATGGCCGGAAGGAGGTTGGGGTGAGGTAAAGATAACGCTGACTACTTGCGGGTGGTTTCCAGTCCCCAGCCCCGCCGCCGGGGCCGCCGCGGCCGGGGTAGCGGAAGGTTCTCGCGGATGGTGCGCTACTGGCTACAGTTCACCTCTAGGTAATTCCTCCAGCATCCTCGCCACCGTTTCGCCCAATGGGTCAATCAGCTTCTGCAACACGACCCATACAAACTCAAAATCGGTATCGAAATAATGGTGCGTAAGTTTATCGCGCATCCGGGCGATGTTGCGCCATTGGATTTCCGGGTATGCCTCCCGCCACTCGGTCGGCAGGTTTTTGGTGGCCTCGCCGATGATTTCAATGCTTTTGACAATGGCGCGGCTCATCACCTCATCGGCCACCAGCGCCACCAGGTCGGGCAGTTTTGCCCGGCAGCGCTGCAGGAAAAGGACTTCGTCGCGGATGTGCATCAGCCGCTCAAGCGGCAGCGGGGAGGACATATTCCGTCGTCTTTAAAATGTGCGGCCCAATGTATTTCGACAGTCCTGGCCGCGTCAGCAGTTCCACCTCCCGGCCAAGCAATTCTTCCAGAAAGTCAATCACCGCAAAAAACCCTTCAAACGTCTTGCGCCCTTCCTGAAAATCCACCAGCAAGTCCACGTCGCTCGTCGGCCCAGCTTCGTCGCGCACAAACGACCCGAACAAGCCCAACTGGGCCACGCCCAGCGCCCGTAGCTGCTCGCGCTGCCCTTGCAGACGGGCGATAACTTCAGCTTTGGTGCGAACGGGCTCCATAAAACAGGTTACGGGACTAGATATGCACAAGATACGGCAATTGTAGAGCTTCTCTCCCCCGCCCCGCCGCCGTGACTGCCGCGGCCAGGGGTAGCGAAAGTTTCTCGCGGACGTCCCCAAGAGAGTCAGCAGCCTTATGTAGCGGCTCGCACCATTTTGTAGGCCTTTGGCGTTAACTTGCTTTAGCATCAGCCGTCTTACTGCCATGTCTCCCACTGCTCCCATTCAGCCTACTAAACTCAATAGTTTACAAATTAGCCTCCTCCGCCTTTTCGAGCGCGGCATGAGCGACGAGGAGGTTCTGGAAATCCGGGAGTTACTGGTGGCCCACATGTCGAAGAAATTACTGGCGGAAGTAGAGCGCGTGAATGAAGAGCGCGGCTATACTGCCGCCGACGTCGAGGCCATGCTGAACGACCCGTCCTGATGCAGCGCTTGGTCGTAGACACCAATTGCTTATTGGCATCCATTAACCCACGCGGCGCCTATTTTCAGCTTTACGAACTCTTCATTGCGAAGGCGTTCGAATGGGTCATCAGCAACGAAATACTGACGGAGTATGAGGAGCAGGTTACGCGCCGCTACTCAGCCAGTACGGCGCAGCAAGTGCACGAAGTACTCATCACGGCCCCAAACACCTACTTACAGGAAGCCTATTACAAATGGCAGCTGATTGAAGCCGACCCGGACGACAACAAATTCGTGGACGTGGCCATTGCCGCAAACGCCGATTATCTGGTCACCAACGACCGTCACTTTGAGGTGCTCAAGCAACTGGAGTTTCCACGGGTGCCCGTCGTCAGCTTGCAGGAGTTTCTGCGCAGCTTTCAGTAACCTGCTTTCAAAATAAAAAAGCCCCGCCAGCATATTGCTAGCGGGACTTTTTTAGTCACTACTCCCACCCCGCCGCCATGGCCGCCGCGGCCGGGGTAGCAACAGATTCTCGCAAACGGCCTCTAGTTGAACTCGTCCAGGTAGCCCAGCTCGCGGCGCTTGGCGGCGCGGGCCTTGGGGTCGCGGTACTGGGCGTCGAGCAGGCTGAGCATGGCTTGCAGCACCTCCAGCACGTAGGCGTGCAGGGGCTCGCGGTCGGCAATGGCTTTGGTGACGCCCTGGGCGGCTTGGGTGGCCTGGCCGGTGGCCGTGGCGTACTGGTCGCGCAGGGGCTGCCAGAAGGCGGTGCCGTAGTCGCGGGCACCGAGGCCGGTGGCGGCGAGGGCATCCAGCAGCTTGTCGAGGGCTTTGAGGCGCTCGCCCTGGTCGGCGGGCAGGATGTAGCTGTCGCGGTACGTCACGATGCCGAATTGGGCGTAGTGCTCCTTGGCGCGGGCCTTGGTGAACTTCTCGGCCAGGTAGCCCTTCACGTAGTTCAGGCCGTCTTCCATCTTCGCGTCGAGGGCGCGCAGGTCGCCCGTCACCTGGGGCCGCAGCTGGCCGGCGGTTTCGCGGGCCGTCACGGCCGCCTCGAAGGCTACGGCTTTCGGCCCGTACTCGGCCGCCGTGGTCCAGAGGAACACCAGCTCGGGGGTGGCGGGCCAGGCGTCTTTCAGGCGCAGGGCCAGGTCGGCCTGCCCGCGCAGGTCGGTGGGGATGGTTGGGGTGGGCGTCGGGGTGTTCGGGGTCGGGGTGGGTTCCATCGGGGAAGGGGTTAGGGGAAGACTACGGCCGTGAAAGTAGCAGAAATTCCGGCATTTACGCGCGCCGGGCCTGGGTGCCGCCTAGGTAGGCCCTAAATCTGCTTTTAGGCCTTACCTGGTTCCTAGGTAGGGCCTAAATTTCCTTTTAGCAGCTACCTAGGAGTTAGGTAGGCCTCCAACGTGCTTTGGGAGCTTACCTAGCTCCTAGGTAGGGCTCCAACGTGCTTTTGGGGCTTACTGTAGGAACTGGGAAGCTGGGAAACGTGAATGGGGAGGTTGGGTGGGCATTATTCCAGACTGCCCCGCCGCCGTGGCCGCCGCGGCCAAGGTAGCGAGGGTTTTTATAGGCATGCAGCACAAATCATCAATTACCCACGCGCCGCAGCAGATTAATAGCCATCAAGTAGGGCATGATGAATGGAATTGCGGGAATGGAAACGGCAAAGCTGGCTATTGCCAGCGGCCCGGGCGCGGAAGCAGGCAGTGCGCCCACCACGCAGCCCACCACGCTCAGCACCATGTACACCGTGCACGCCGCAGGCCTCAACATTCCGGTCCGCTTTAAAGAAGCGGCAAAAGCCGCTGTAGCCAGATAGAGAAGCGCGACTTCCACGATGCTTATTGACTCAAACAACGCCCTGACGGGCTGGTACCAGTCCGGCCTGGCTGCAGAAGCGGAGGTGGTGAATAAGCGGTACGATTCGGTCAAATAGCTTCCCCAAAAAGCCATATTGACGATAAAAAGCGGAATAGCAATAATTACCGCCGTGCCGCCTAGGACTGAATAGAGGTGTTCGCCCTGCGCTTTTAGATATTCTTTTAGCAGCATAAACCCGCAGGCCGCTAGTATTCCGACAATTATTAAAATGTAATACCGTGCCTGCTGTTCGGTGGCCGTTGCCACCCATTCGGCAGCATTGGCGGGCAAGGGCCCCATGCCCGCGAAAATGGATATGAGCACCCACGGCATAATCAGAAACAAGCCAATGGTTGCGATGCGCTTCTTGTCGGCATCCTGTCCCTGAATACGATGCCCGCCGAGCGTCCACGCCGCTAATAACATTAGGCAGGCATGCAGCAGCCAAATGGGCATATAGATTTTATAGTTGCTATGGCCGAGTGCAAATGCAATAACAAGCCCGAGAAATGGAACCAGCATTAGGTAGATTTGGCTGATGCGCCGCGCAGAAAGATTTGCTTGCATAGATGGCTGCCGTTAGCACGGCTTGTGGATGTAAGGTTAAAGCCCGCGTAGAAAAGCAAGTTATATAGCTAAAATTAATTGTTGTATTACTAAGCCATTATAACACAAAAAAGCCCCGCCGACTTCACGCCAGCGGGGCTTTCACATTCAAAACCAACGGCCATTACACCGCCGGCATCTCCACATTCTCGAACTTCACCGCACCGTCTTCCAGCACGGCTTCCACCACGGCGTCTTTCGACACGCGGCCGGAGAGGATGTCCTTCGACAGCTCGTTGAGAATCACGCGCTGCAGCACGCGCTTGAGCGGGCGGGCGCCGAACTGCGGGTCGAAGCCCTGCTCGCCGAGGAAGTCGAGCACCTCGTCGGTGGCTTCGAGGCTGATGCCGGCTTCGGCCAGGCGCTGCTGGATTTGCTTGAACTGGATGTCGACGATGCGGCGGATTTCCTTGCGCTTGAGGGGCTGGAACATCACGATTTCGTCGATGCGGTTCAGGAACTCGGGGCGCATGTGCTGCTTCAGGCGCTCCACGACTTCCTCGCGGGTGCGGTCCACCACTTCGTCGTGGTTGTACTCGTTCAGCTCCTTGAAGTTCTTCTGGATGATGTCGGCGCCCGTGTTGGAGGTCATGATGATGATGGTGTTCTTGAAGTTCGCCACCCGGCCTTTGTTGTCGGTGAGGCGGCCATCATCGAGCACTTGCAGCAGGATGTTGAACACGTCGGGGTGGGCCTTCTCGATTTCATCGAGCAGGATGACTGAGTAGGGCTTGCGGCGCACGGCCTCGGTGAGCTGGCCGCCTTCGTCGTAGCCCACGTAGCCGGGAGGCGCGCCGATGAGGCGCGAGGTGGCGTGGCGCTCCTGGTACTCGCTCATGTCGATGCGCACCATGGCGTTTTCGTCGTTGAACAGGTACTCAGCCAGGGCCTTGGCCAGCTCGGTTTTGCCCACGCCGGTGGTGCCCAGGAAAATAAACGAGCCGATGGGCCGCTTGGGGTCTTGCAGGCCGGCGCGGGAGCGGCGCACGGCGTCGGAGATGGCCGCAATGGCTTCGGACTGGCCGGCTACGCGCTTGCCCAGCTCGGCTTCGAGGTTGAGCAGCTTCTCGCGGTCCGACTGCAGCATTTTGCTCACCGGGATGCCGGTCCACTTGGCCACCACTTCGGCGATGTCCTCGGAGGTGACGACTTCCTGCAGCATCGAACCGCCGTCTTTGTTGGCGTTGGCCTGGTCCTGCAGCTGCTTCAGCTTCTGCTCGGCTTCCTGGATTTTGCCGTAGCGCAGCTCGGCCACGCGGCCGTAGTCGCCCTGGCGTTCGGCCTGCTCGGCTTCGACCTTGAAGCGTTCGATGGCTTCTTTCTGCTCCTGGATGCCGGTGAGGACGCCTTTTTCGCTTTCCCAGCGGGCTTTGAGGCTGTCGCGCTTCTCGCCCAGCTCGGCCAGCTCCTTGCTGAGCACGGTTTCGCGGTCCTTGTTGTCTTCGCGGCGGATGGCTTCGCGCTCAATTTCGAGCTGCATGATGCGGCGCTGCACCTCGTCGAGCTCCACGGGCATGGAGTTCAGCTCGATGCGGAGCTTGGCGGCGGCTTCGTCCATGAGGTCGATGGCCTTGTCGGGCAGGAACCGGTCGGTGATGTAGCGCGAGCTCAGCTCGACGGCCGCAATCACGGCGTCGTCGGTGATGCGCACGCCGTGGTGCAGCTCGTACTTCTCCTTGATGCCGCGCATGATGCTGATGGCGTCTTCCTGCGAGGGCTCGTCGACCATCACGGCCTGGAAGCGGCGCTCCAGGGCCTTGTCTTTCTCGATGTACTTCTGGTATTCCTTGAGCGTGGTGGCCCCGATGGCGTGCAGCTCGCCGCGCGCCAGGGCGGGCTTGAGCAGGTTGGCGGCGTCCATGGCGCCCTCGCCCCCGCCGCCGGCCCCGATGAGGGTGTGCATCTCGTCAATGAAGAGCACAATCTGGCCGTCGGAGTCGGTCACTTCTTTGATGACGGCCTTGAGGCGCTCCTCAAACTCGCCCTTGTACTTGGCGCCGGCCACGAGCAGGCCCATGTCGAGGCTCATGATGGTTTTGTCGCGCAGGTTTTCGGGCACGTCGCCGGCCACGATGCGCTGGGCCAGGCCCTCCACGATGGCGGTTTTGCCCACGCCGGGCTCGCCGAGCAGCACGGGGTTGTTTTTGGTGCGGCGCGAGAGGATTTGCAGCACGCGGCGGATTTCCTCGTCGCGGCCAATCACGGGGTCCATCTTGCCGGTGCGCACCTGCTCGTTGAGGTTGCGGGCGTAGCGGTTCAGGCTCTGGTACTGGTCTTCGGCGCTGGGGCTCGTGACTTTGCGGCCCCCGCGCAGCTCCTTGATGGCGGCTTTGAGGTCTTTCTCGTTGAAGCCCGTGTCTTTGAGCAGGGTGGCCACGGCGTCTTTGCCGCCCAGGATGCCGAGCAGCAGGTGCTCGACGGACACGAATTCGTCGCCCATGTCCTTCATGGCGGCATTGGCGCGCTGCACGGCGGCGGCGGCCTCGTTGGCGAAGTAGGGCGAGCCGCCGCTCACTTTGGGGTAGGCGGCCACGAGGGCGTCGAGGCGCGGGGTGAGGATGTTGAGGTTCGCCCCGAGCTTGCTGGCGAGAAACGAGAAGACGCTCTCGTCGCTCTGGAAGAGGCCCTTCAGCAGGTGGCCCGTTTCGACGGCCTGCTGCTGGTTGCCTCCGGCAATTTCGGTGGCCTTCTGCACGGCCTCCTGCGCCTTGATGGTGAAGTTTTTAAAGTCCATTTTGCTTAGTCTCGGTTAGGTGCTTCGGGTTAGGAAGTTTGTACGAGGTGACTAGCAAACGGGGTGCGAGGATGGATTTTCGGACTTTTTGGCGGGAAAAGATACTAGTTCATGGAACAGAATGCGTCAATCTGTCTTTTTGTTTTCGCTCCTTTTTAAGTAACCTTTCAAGCTTGGCAATTTGCCTGCCATAGGAATTTCGTCACTATGGGAAATAAATACACGCTTATTAGGTGAATTAGATATTTTCAATTCAGTCATTATTGCCCCAATCAAATCACGGCTTTGCACAACTGCTCGTAGTATTCGTTCTGTTACTGCAATTGTTTTTCCAGTTGAACCATCAACTGAAGCTCTGCTTAAATCGTCTTCGGTAATTTGCTGCATTAATACCAAGTTCCTTCTCAGCAGCAGTATTGGCTCCTCTACCCTTGCTATTTGTGCAGATAAACCTGCATCTTCCTTAGCTGTATCTACTAATCCTGCTATTAGTCTCTGTTGATTACGAGTGAGCGTTAAAAGCTCCTCCAATATTTCAGAATCCTTTCCTGTCTTAGTTTCTTCCTTAATATCTGGCTCATCTTTTACAACAATTTTAGCTAACTCTTCTTCGAGATTAGGCCACCATATTTCAAATGTTTTCGCCAATTGCGCGGGTGGAATTTGGTCATCTGTGCTATTGACATTATTAATTGTCTCTAATAGCCTAAAGGTGTCTTCTTTATTAGAAGCTGTTGTTTGAAATTGAAGTAATGGCCCTTTCAAATCCGAGGGTTTTAATCGAAAAAGGAAAGGAACTACGTGTGCGCTTTCTATGGCCTTTGATAGAGCGCCAGCTTCAAAATTCAACCAAGGAGCGGAGAGGTTGTCTTTAGTGACACACAGGATGCCGAAGCTAGTTTCTTGTAACTCTTTTGCGATATCAGCAGACCATCTTGTTCCTTTTTTGATATCTTCTGATGACACGTAAGGCTTTACAGATTGTATTACGCAAGGCAACCACTCTCTTAACGTCGTAGCAACTTTTTGACTCACTGAGCCTGACCAGCTTAAAAATATTTTCATTGCATCGTGCGATGGTAAGGTACTATTGACTTTATGTGGCAAGCTACACAAGAAGCTCCTGTTTCTTCAGCGGCGGGGGCAGCGGGCGGGGGACTATTTTGTTTTGAGCACGTACCAGATGTTATATCGGTCATGGCTGATGTCGTAGTTGGGCAGGCTCAGGTGCTGGCAGTAGAAGGCAAACCGTTGAGGGACCGAAAAAGGCTGCTTGATGAGGTGTTGCACAATATCGGGCTCAAACGTAGCCAGGTAGTAGCGCTTCACCCGGAAAATGGCTTGCCACAGCGCAGCCTTTGCTTGGCGCGGGTAGCGGCTGAAATCGGCCGGAATGCTGCTGCCGAGCGGGAATAGCTGGAAGTCACTGTGGTAGATGAACCGTCCGTCGTCGGTCATCGAGCGAATTTCATAGGTTTGGGTCAGCACGTCCCAATCAGGATGCAGGTGCCGGATGCTATACTCAATGTAGCCACCGTGCCGGTCGCACTCACACCGCAGGCAATGCGGGTCATTTAGCACCTTCGCCAGCTTGCAGCTTTGTGAATGCTTCTGCCGACTTGGTGCCTGTCGCTTGTTCGTGCGCTTCGTAGCGCTGGCGCAGGGCTTTGAACGCCGCCCGCTTGCGCGCTTCACTCAACACCACCTCGGGCGCTGAAGCATCGGACGGAAGTTGAGTAGTCGTTTTCATGGTTACTAAGATACGCTCCGCTTTGGAAATCAGTTCGAGGCTCAGCTACTAAAGAAGCTGTGGTTTCGTTCCAGCGGCGGGGCAGCGGGCGGGGGTGGTGTGGCCGTTGGAGAGAAGCTGTGGTATCGTTCTAGCGGCGGCGGCAGCGGGCGGGGGAAGGTGAGGCGGCCGGGACTTTGCCGTTGGAGAGAAGCTGTGGTATCGTTCCAGCGGCGGGGGCGGCGGGCGGGGGGAGCCGTGGGGATATACCGGGGCAACTACTTATCGTCATAGTGGAAGCGGCATTGGGCAATGAAGACGGTATCGCCGCTCAGCCGATACACGAGCCGGTGTTCCTGCGTGATGCGGCGCGACCAGAAGCCTTTGCGGTCCCCTTTCAACGGTTCGGGCTTGCCGCGCCCGGTGAAAGGCGTGCGCACGCATTCCTTCAACAACTCGTTGACTTTGGCCAGAATCGTTTCGTCGTTTTCCTGCCAGTACAGGTAATCTTCCCAGGCGTAAGTGGTCCAGGAAATGTTTACTGCTGCGGCCATTCCCGAACGGTGGTTTCGCCTCGTTCGATTTCTTCCATCGCCGCCAATAGTCTTTCCCGGTTGGTTCGGGTACTCATCAGGTACTCCGTCGTGTCCTGTTTCCCTTTTTTAGCGGGCTTGGTTTCGGGCGTGAGTTTCACGTAGGAAAACGCTTGCAGTAGCTCTCTGATGAACTCCTGCTTTTGGTCGGGTATTTCGAGGGTGAATTTCATACCATCCAAAACTACAAAGATTCCGCTTAGTTCCTCACGCCTGCTACCGCTACCTAAGCAGCTTCCGTTTCTTTCAGCGGCGGGGGCAGCGGGCGGGGGAGTGGCGGGGTCGTTGGAGAGAAGCTGTGGTATCGTTCTGGCGGCAGGGCAGCGGGCGGGAGTGGTGGGGCCGGGCCGTTGGCGAGAAGCGGTAGTATCGTTCTGGCGGCGGGGGCAGCGGGCGGGTGTTAAGGATTGTCAATCCAGTTTTCCTGCACCAAGCCGGAGATATCGGCAAAGTGGCGGGTGTTGCGCGTGACGAGGGTGAGGCCGTGCCGGATGGCGGTGCAGCCTATCATCAGGTCGAAATCATCGACGGGACGGCCGACCCGACGCAGGCGTGTCTTCTCGGCGGCGTAGTGCTCGAAGCAGTCCGCAATAGGCAAAATGTGGCCTTCAAAGGCGGTGCGCAGCCCATTTAGCGCCAGCCGGTTGGCAGCCTGCTTAGTTGGGGCGCTGTTGGCCACGCCGTATAACATTTCGGCAATGGTCAGCTCACTGATAAAGCAGTTATCGAAACCGATATTATCTAGCTTTTCGACAATGCCGTATTCGTTTTTGGTAAAATGAATGCAGATGTTGGTATCCAGCAAATAGTAGCTCATAGCTCTATATCGCGGTCGCGGAAGTGCCGCGATTCCATCAGCATCTTATTGATTTCATCCCCGCTTTCGTTGGATTGCCAGGAACCTACTAGCGCTAAAAAGCGCTGCCGCCGCTCTTCCTCGGAAATAGCAGTGACCGGAGGCGTAGTAGTAGCTTTCACGCCCAACCGCTGCGCCAGACTCAGCAGCAAGTGCAGGTCGGAATCGTTAGTGGGTTCTAAGACGAGGGTAGTCATGGTTGGCAGATGCTGAATGACGAAGTGAAACGATGCCGCTTCCAAAGCTAAGCTACACAGAAGCTTCAGTTTTTTCAGCGGCGGGGGCAGCGGGCGGGGGTGGTGGAGGGTTATTTGTCGCCGTAGTGTTCGCCGCATTGGGCGATACGCAGGTTATCGCCTTCGGCTTTGTAAATCAAGCGGTGTTCCTGCGTGATGCGGCGCGACCAATAGCCCTTATAGGCGTTACCTTTCAATGGTTCCGGCTTGCCCGTACCAGCGAAAGGAGTACGGGCGCACTCGCGCAGCAGGGTGTTGATTTTTGCCAGAATTTTGGAGTCGGTGCGCTGCCAGTAGAGGTACTGCTCCCACGCGTCGGGCGCCCAGCAGAGCGTTCTATTCATTATCAATCAGGTCGTGCACTTCGCCCTGCCCCTTTTCGAGCCGTTCGATGGCCGCCAGCACGCGGGCATGATTGGCGGGGTTGCTTTCCAGGTGCTGCGTGGCATCCATCGTTTTGGAGCGTATGGGCCGGGCTTTCATGTAGGGCAAGCTATGCAGCAGCTCCATCACAAAGGCAGCTTTTTCGTCGGGGAATTCGAGGGCGACTTTCATACTATCCAAAACTACGAAGTTTCGGCTTAGTTCCTGACGCCTGCTTGCAGCTACCCAAGAAGCCGTCGTATCGTTCTAGCGGCGGGGGCGGCGGGTGGTGGTGTGGTGGGACTACTCCGCTTTGAGCACGTACCAGATGTTGTAACGGCCGTGGCTGATGTCGTAGTTGGGCAGGCTCAGGTGCTGGCGGTAGAAGGCAAACCGTTGCGAAACCGAAAACGGCTGCTTGACGAGGTGCTGCACAATATCGGGCTCGAACGTGGCCAGATAGTAGCGCTTCACCCGGAAAATGGCTTGCCACAGCGCTGCCTTTGCTTCGCGCGGGTAGCGGCTGAAATCGGCCGGAATGCTGCTGCCGAGCGGGAATAGCTGGAAGTCGCTGTGGTAGATGGACCGCCCGTCGTCGGTCATCGAGCGGATTTCATAGGTTTGGGTCAGCATGTCCCACTCGGGGTGCAAGTGCCGGATGCTGTATTCTATGTAGCCGCCGTGCCGGTCGCACTCGCACCGCAGGCAATGCGGGTCATTGAGCACCCTTTGCTGCTTGCAGTTGTGCGAATGCCTCAGCCGACTTGGTGCCTGTTGCTTTCTCGTGCGCTTCGTAGCGTTGGCGCAGGGCTTTGAACGCCGCCCGCTTGCGCGCTTCACTCAACACCACCTCGGGCGTTGAAGCATCGGACGGAAGTTGAGTAGTCGTTTTCATGGTTACTAAGATACGCTCCGCTTTGGAAATCAGTTCGAGGCTCAGCTACTAAAGAAGCTGTGGTTTCGTTCCAGCGGCGGGGGCAGCGGGCGGGGGTGGTGGGCTACTTGTCGTAATGGTAGCGGCAATACAGAACCAGTATCCGCTCACTGCTTATTTCATACACCAAACGGTGTTCATCAGTAATACGACGGGACCAGTAGCCGCGCAAATCCCCTTTTAACGCTTCGGGCTTGCCCTTGCCGGTGCGCGGGGTGCGCAAGCACTCCTGTAATAAGTCGTTTAGCTTGCGGAGCACTGCCTTATCGGTTTCCTGCCAATACAAGTAATGCTCCCACGCTTTCGGGGTCCAACTCAGAATCATTCTGCCGAAAGCAAGTCGTGGTTGACGACTTCCCCACGCCGGGCTTGCGCAATGGATTCCATCAACTCGCGGGCATTGGCCGGGTTGCTGAGCAAGTATTCGGTGGTATCCTGCTTAGCAGCCTTGCCGCGAATCGGCGTGAGCTTTACAGACGTTACACGCCGGAGGAATTCCAGCACGAATTCCGCTTCCTGGTCTGGTATTTCGAGGGTGTATTTCATACTATCCAAAACTACAAAGATTCCGCATAGTTCCTGACGCCTGCCTGAAGCTACACAAGAAGCTCTAGTTTCTTCAGCGGCGGGGGCAGTGGGCGGGGGTGGTGGGGGCCGTTGGAGAGAAGCTGTGGTATCGTTCCAGCGGCGGGGGCAGCGGGCGGGAGTGGTGGGGCCGGGCTACTTTATATTAACCGATTGGTCTTCGGCCTGCTGCTCAATAGTCCAATCCTCTAAGGCAAGGCCTAACATATCGGCAAAATGCCGCGTGTTGCGCGTGACCAACGTTAGCCCATGTGCCAGCGCCGTGCTTCCGATGAGCATGTCAAACTCGCCTTGCAGTCGGCCGATGCGCTTCAATTGCGCCTTTTGCGTAGCGTAAGTTTCCAAAGCGGCTGAAAGCGCCAGCCGACGGGGCTTGGGAAACAGCAGCAGGAACTTGTTCAGGTTCTGCCGGTTGCTGGCCTGCCGGTCAGGGGCACTGTTGGCGATGCCGTAGAGTAATTCGGCAATCGTCAACTCGCTGATGAAGCAATTACGCAGCCCCACTTGCTCCACCTTGTTGTCAAGGTCAAAGTCGCCCTTCATCAAGTAGATGCAGATGTTGGTATCCAGTAGGTAGCGGCTCATAAGTCCACTTCGCGCGGCTGGTCCTGGCGGTCGGCGTAGATGCGGCGCACCATTTCTTCGCCGCTTTCCTCCGATTTCCACGCGCCGAATAGCTCATGTAGCAATCGGTTTTGCTCTGCTTCGGTCAATTCTTCGCCTGCTTCGTTTCTCTCCGGCAGTGCTGTTTCGCCCGGCAGGTTTCGCTTGCCCCGGAACTTGGCAACCAAACCATCGGGGATGCTTTGCAGCCAGTGAAGCGCGGCAGCGGCCAGCTCGTCAGGAACCTCTAATTCTAGTGCAAATTTCATGTTACTAAGCTACGAAGAAGCTTTTGTTTCTCTCAGCGGCGGGGGCGGCGGGCGGGGTGTCGCGCGGAATGGCAGCTACTTCAAAAGCTTCGGTTTCTGCCGCAACGGGCGCGTGGGGCGGAGCAGGTGAGCGACACAGAAGCCTCCGTTTCTTCAGCAACGGGACCCCGCTCCACCTAGCTAATGCGACGGGAAGTTTTGACTCAGGCAGCAACCCCAAACGCGCTGATGAACGCTAGCATTTGATGGTTTCGATGCCCGCAAGTTCAAAGGTGAGGTTCACCGAACGGCCTCCCAGCGGGCGGGTGCGATGCCGGGTATTTGCGGGAATGGCAAATAATTGACCCGCTGCTACTTCTACCGTTTCTTCATCCAAGTCGATGCACAAAGTGCCTTCCACTACCAGAAACACCTCGTCGCTATTGGGGTGGTAATGCCAATAAAACGGCTCAGTCATCACACTGAGCCTTACCACGTGGTCATTCACCAGTGCAAGCGGGCTGTTCCTGTAGCTTTCTACTCCCTGCGCTTCCTGCTGCAGATTGATTACGGTGAGAGGCGGTGTCGTCATATTGAAAGCGTGGTACGCTACTGACGCGATTTCTGAGCCGGTGGTTTCGTTTAATGTGGCATTGTGGTGCAGGGCAGACTACTTCCTGAAAGGCAGAGACGCCTGCACAAAAAAGCCCCGGCAGTTAGTTACCGGGGCTTTTTTGTGCAGGTGCCAGGCAGTTAGCTCGCCCGCGGTTGGGCAGGGCTATTTCAATTTGATGCCTTGTGCTTCCATCTGCTTTTCAGCGGCGTTTTGGTTGGCCAGGTATTCGGCGTGCTGCTCGGGCGTGCGCTGGGTGCCCAGGCTGGCCAGGTGCTCGCGCAGCTTGTCGGCGGGCATGTCGGTGCCGTAGGACGGGGTGCCCGGCTGCTGGCGCCACGACTCGTGCAAGCTGCCGTCGTCCACGGCGTCGAAGCCCAGCTCTTCGACCAACGCCATCACCGTCTGCTTGGCGGCGGCATCGTCGCCGGCCACGGGCAATGAGATGCGGCCGGGCGTGCCGGCGGGCAGGCCCTTGTTCTGAAGGTGGTCGGCGTAGATGTTGTTGAACACCTTCACCACCGGGCGGCCCAGGTGCTGCTGCACCCATTCGCTCTCGGTGAGGTCGCCGGTTTCCAACTCCGGAATTTGGCCGTCGCGCAACAGGGGGTAGTAGTTACTGGTGTCGATGACGGGAACATCGGCGAGCACACCCTCGAACAAGTCCTGGGGCAGGTCGGGGATGTTTTTCAGCGGGATGGTGACCACAATGATTTCACCGTGGCGGGCCGCCTCCTTGGCCGTGACGGGGGTGGCGCCGGTTTTTTGGGCCACGTCGCCCAGCGTTTCGGGGCCGCGGGAGTTGGCAATTTTAACCGAGTGGCCGAGGCTGACGAGCCGCACGGCCAGGGCGCTGCCGATGTGGCCGGCGCCAATAATTCCAATGTTCATGAGCAGTAGGGTTAGCGGATGTTTCGTGAGCCGCTGCGCTACGAAGCGGCCCGGGCTAAGACCACCCGCCCGTACGGATTGTTTTGCGGCCTGCCCGATGAAGGCCGGCGACGGCTGAGCGAAAGGGCCCGAACCGGCCGGTTAGTTGCCCGGCCCCTGGCCGTTGCCGCCGTCGCCGGCCTTCTGGTCGTCGTTGCGGATGCTGCGCTTGGGGCGGCTGGGCTTATTTTCCAGCTTGCCGAAGCGGTAGCCGAAGGCCACGCGCACGCCGCGGTTGTACACGTATGTGGTGTTGGTGGAGGCAGACTGGCCGGTGTCGAAGTCGTTGGTCAGCTTCACGTAGGAGCTAAAGGGGTTGTCGGCGTTCAGGGTCAGGTCGCCCTTGCCTTTCCACAGGTCTTTGCGCAGGCCCAGGGCGTAGGCCTGCCACGGCGAGCTGCTGCCCTGCAGCTGAATGCGCGGCGAGTTAAGCATGGCAAACGCCTGGAAGCTAAAGCCCTTGCCCAGCTTGTAGCCCGTGTTCACGTTGGCCGAGTACACCACGCCGCGGTTGCTGGTGTGCAGCGTTTTGCTATCCAGATACACGTAGAACGCGCTGATGTTGCCGCTGAGGTCCCACTTGGGCAGGGGCTTGGCCGAGCCGAACAGGTTGAGGCCGTAGGTTTGGTTGCGGGCCACGTTGCCGTAGGTGGCCAGCACCCGGCCGCTGGGGTCGGTGGCGTACACCCGCTCGATGGCGTTGTTGGTCTGGCGCGAAAAAACCGACACGTTGATGCTGGTGCCCTTGGCAAAGGTGTTCCAGTTCAGCTCGTAGTTGTCCGTGAATTCGGCGTCGAGCTCGGGGTTGCCTTCGGTGATGTTGCGCGGGTCCGACTCGTTGCGGTAGGGGTTGAGGTAGAAGATGCTGGGCCGCTGGATGCGGCGCGAGTAGGTGGCCCGCAGCGAAGAGCCCGGCTGCTTGAGGTTGCGCGTGAGGGCCACGTTGGGCAGCACGTTGGTGTAGGTGAGGCGGAATTCGTCGTCCTGGTTCTGGAAGTTGCCGCGCAGGTCGGTGCGCTCCACGCGGGCGCCCAGGCGGGCGGTGTAGTTCTTGCCCAGGCTGAGGCCATAGGTGGCGTAGCCGGCCAGCACGTCTTGGTCGTAGTCGAATTTGTTGGTCAGGCCGGGCTCGATGCCGAACACGCCCGTGCTCAGGTTGGTCCGCAGCACCTCGTAGTCGCTGTACACCGTGCGCTGAATCATCTTGGCGCCCACTTCCACCGTCTGCTTCTCGCCAAAGGGGTGCACGTAGTCGGTTTGCAGGGTGGTTTCGAGGTTGCGGGCCAGGTTGGGGCTCTGCTCGCGGTACTGCGGGTTGTTGAAATCGGGGTTCAGCAGCGGGTACTGCGTCAGGTCGTAGTCGGCTTGTCGGCGGTTGCGGCTGTGCTGGGCCAGCACCGTCCACTCGCGGCGGCTCTTGGCCCCGAAGCTGCGCGTGTAGGAGCCCAGCAGGTCGTAGCTGCGCACGGCGTTGTCCATCGTCTGCTGGCGGGTGTAGTTGCCAAACAGCGGGCCGATGCTGGTGGGCTGGCCCTCGTCGAGGGTGTAGCGGTTGTTGATGTCGAGGTCGAAGCTGTTCGAGAAAATGGCCGAATTGAGGCTCAGGCTCAGCGCGTGGTTGGGCGCCGGCTCATATTCCAGCCCGATGCGGCCCTGGCCGCCCCCGCCCTGCCCCGTGCCGTCGTTGCGCTGCATCAGGCGGCCCGTGGTCAGCACCGACTGGCCGTTCACCACGCTGCGCACACCCCTATCGATGCGGTCCACTTCCTGGTCGCCGGGCGCGTAGAAGGCAAAGGCGTTCAGGCCCGCCGTCAGGCCGAGCTTGCCTTTGCGGGCGTTCAGGGTGAAGTTGCCGTTGGAGTTGCGCGTGCCCAGAGCCAGGCCCGCGCTGCCGTTCACCCCCTGTAGGTTGTTTTCCTTCAACACGATGTTGATGATGCCGGCCGAGCCTTCGCCGTCGTACTTGGCCGAGGGCGAGGTGATGACTTCCACCGACTTAATCTGGTCGCCGGGCAGCTGCTTGAGGGCCGTGGCGATGTCGCCCGATATCACCGCCGAGGGCTTGCCGTTGATGAGGATGCGCACGTTGCCGGAGCCGCGCAGCTGCAGGTTGCCGTCGGGGTCCACGCTCACCATGGGGGCTTTGCGCAGCACGTCGGCGGCGGTGCCGCCCTTGTTGGTGTTGTCGGTGGCGGCGTTGTACACCAGGCGGTCGGGCTTGCTTTCCACCACGGGCCGCTCGCCGGTCACGGTCACGTCGCTCAGCTGCTGGGCGCTGGCTTTCAGCTCAATAGCGCCCAGGTCGAGGCTCATTTTGCCTTCGGCCAGGGTCACGGGCTGCGTGCTGGCCCCGTAGCCGATGAAGCTGAGCTGCAGCCGGTACTCGCCGGCGGCCAGGCCGCGCAACGTGAAACGGCCTTTGTCGTCGGCCACGGTGCCGTCCACGGGCTTGTCGCCGGTGGCAGGCAGCAGGGCCACGGTGGCAAATTCAACCGGCTTTTTAGTGGCGCCGTCCAGCACCACGCCGCTGAGGCGGCCGGTGCCACGCGCGGCCGGCAGCGCCACCAGCTGAGTGGCTGGCTTGGGCGCGCCGGGCGCGCCCGTGGGAATACCGCTTGGGCCGCCCGCGGGCTTCGGAGCCGCGGCGGCGGCCGGGGCCTGGGCGGCCGCTTCCTGGGCAAGCACACCGGCCAGGGCCAGCATTGGCAGTAAGGGAGTTTTCATCGAATTGCAGAAAAAGGTGAGTGAAAAGCTGCTGAAATTCAGCAAAGAGTGACAGAGCGAAGGGGCCGCACGGAGCAACCAGCAAGGAGTTGCCGGCGGTTTCCAATAGTTGTATCGCGGCCCCTCACCGTTGCATTACGCAGAAAGTATTTTTTCCTATGCAATGAGGTTCTGACTGTCTGGGGTGCGGCCAGGCGGTGGCGCGTCGTTCCGGCGGCGTCGTTCAAAGACGAGACGCAAGTATGCGTCTCTACCCGTTCTGCGCAGCTCAAACAGCCTCTACGCCAGCTGTTGGCCCGAATGAGCATTGGCAGCATCGGCTCGGCGAAACAACCAGCCGGCGGCGGCCCATATCCCGGCAAAAACCGCATTGGCGCCCAGCACATTCACGAGGCCCACCTGGGGTTCGGCGGCCGCGCCGGCGGGCGTCCAGACGAACAGCGCCACCACGGTCACGGCCACGTACGTCAGCGCCGCGCCAAACATGGCGTTGGACATGCCCAGCGGCCGGAAGCGCGCCACAAACGCCCCGATAAGCGCCACCGCCAGCACCCCGAGGTACAGCACGTTGGCAGGGTTGTCCTCGCTCCCCACGAGCCCCACCGCCAGGTTGGCCCACACCAGCAGCAGCCCGGCCGCCACTCCCACTGCCACCCCCAGGCGGTACGCGGCGCTATTGGCCTGCCGCGCCACCAGCACAAACGTGAGGCCCGCGCCAAACAGCAGCCCCCCCGCCACCACAAAATCGAACCCGGTCCAATTCACCTCCGTGCTGAACCGCATGGCTGTGAAAGGCACGAGCAACAGAAGCGCTGTAGCAACGGCTACGCAAAGAATGTTTTTGGTAAGTGACATGACAATAATAGTTTAAGGTTAGTTAGAAATACAAATGCCTTTGAAATCATCTTGGTGGAGCACGCGCTGGCACCGGCACGCGCCTCGGGGAGGCTCCCTCCTGCCGGGCTCTTCGCGCCTGGCCTGGAGTTGCGCATTGATTGCACCACAAAGTAAATAAAAGAACTTTGCACTTCAAAGCAATACGGAAAAAGTTTATTCCGGTTTGCGGCTGGAGCCTGTTTATGGCAGCCCCAGTAGCGGGAAGGCTACGCCAATTGAATAGTCCGCTTCACGCCTAGCTGCTCCAGAAAATGCGCATCGTGCGACACCACCAGCAGGGTGCCCTGGTAGTCCTGCAGGGCGGCCGTCAGCATTTCCAGGTTCTGCAGGTCGAGGTTGTTGGTGGGCTCGTCAAGCACGATGAGGTCGGGCGCGTGGCTGCCTATCATCAGGCAGCACAACAGCAGCCGCATTTTTTCGCCACCGCTTAGCGTGCGGCACGGCTTGTCCCAGGCGTCCTTCCCAAACAGAAAGCGCGCCAGCCGCACCTTGACTTCGTGCTCCTGCAGACCTGTGGCGTTGAACTGCTGAGCCTGCTCGTACACCGTCAGCGCGTTGTCAATGAGCGAGTAGTCCTGGTCGATGAACACGGCCCGGCTGCCGGCCCGGTGCACGGTGCCGCGCGTGGGCTCCAGCGTGCCCAACAGCAGCCGGAGCAGCGTGGTTTTGCCCGAGCCGTTCGGGCCTTGCAGCGCCAGCCGCTCGCCGCTCACAATCTGGAAGTCGAGGGGCGCGGGCCACAGCAGGCGCGGGCCCGCGCCGTAGTTGAGGCCGTGCGCGGCAAAAAGCACCTTGCCCTTGGGCAGGGCCGACTGGTCGAAGCCGAGCTTCATCTGGTCAACGTCGGGCAGCTCCTTGCGCAACTCGCTCAATTCCTGCGCCAGCGCGCTCACTTTCCCGGCGTGCACGCCTTTCAGGCGGGAGGCGCTTTGCTCGGCGCCGTTGCGCATCATGCCCAGCACAATGGCGGGCAGGCCGGCTTTGTCCTGGCTTTTCCGGCCGCGGGCGTCCTGCTTCTGCTTTCTGTCCAGGGCCTCGCGCTCGGTTTCGCGGGCTTTGCGCAGGGCAGCGGTGCGGCTGTCGACTTCGTGCTGGCGGGCGGCGCTTTCCTGCTGCTTCTGCGCGGCGTAGAAGTCGTAGTTGCCGCCGTAGGTCGTGATTCCGCGCCGGCTCAGCTCGCACACGGTGCCGAGCAGGTTCAGCAGCTGCCGGTCGTGGCTCACCACTACCAGGGTGGCCGGGCTGGCCTGAATGAAGTCGTAGAGCAGGCGCCGGCCGGTGGCGTCCAAGTGGTTGCTGGGCTCGTCGAGCAGCACAATCCCGGGCCGGTGAATGGCCGTGCCGGTCAGGAAAACCCGGGTTTTCTGCCCGCCGCTGAGGCTGGCCATGGGCTGGTCCAGGCTCACGTCGGCCAGGCCCCAGTGCAGCAGGGCGGCTTGGCTGCGCTCCTCAATGCCCCAGTCGTCGTCCAGCACGGCGAGGTGGGCTTCGGTGGCCCGGCCGTCCAGAATTTCGCGCAGCGCGCTGGTTTTGGCGTCTACCTGCAGCGCCTGCGCCACGGTCAGGCCATCGAACTGCCCGAAATGCTGCGGCACGTAATACGGCGGCGTATCTGCCTGCACCACCCCGGCGGAGGGCCGCAAAAGCCCCGCCAGGAGCTGTAGCAGCGTGGATTTGCCGGTGCCGTTGTTGCCAATCAGCGCCACTTTCTGGCCGCGGCTTACTGCCAGGCTCAGGTTCTCAAACAGCACGTCTTTGTTGGGGTGTGCGTACCCCAGGTTTTGTAGCAATAGCATGAGTTCTGCCTCAAAAAAGCGAAGGAATACAGCGGCCCACTGAGTGGGCCGGCTACTCGATTTTTGGAAGAAATCAGCTATTACATAAAGCAGTGTTTGCGGACTAGTGGAGCAAATCTACGCTTTTAAGCGCAAAAGCCCGGCCCGCGACGAGGCACGAACCGGGCTTTTGAAAAAACAGGCGGGTTGATTAATCCACCTTTTTCTCCAGGCTGTTGGCCATGTCGTAGTGCGAGCGCAGCATGGGCAACGTGTTGGTGGCGAAGGACTGCACGTTGGGCGTTTCGGCGGCTTTGCTCTTCACCTCAAACATGGCAATGTCCATCTTGTGGGCCGTTTCCATCATGTCCATGTAGGTTTCGTCGAAGTCTTTGCCTGACTTGTTCTGGAGCCGGTCGGCCATGGCCTGGTGCACGGGCATCATGGCGGTGGGCATCTGCACGCCTAGCGGAGCAGCCACGGCTTTCAGCTGCTGGGTGGCCTGGGTGTGGTGGCTCACCATCATCTGGGCATACTTGCGCACGTCGGCGTTGCTGGCCTTCTGCGCCGCCATCTGGCCGGTTCTCACTTCCAGCATGTTGCTGCTGGCCGCGTTCATCAAGAACACGGGGTCCTGCATGGTGGCAAAGGTGGCCATGAAGGCCGTGGGGTCGGCAGCCGCGTCGGCACCGGTGGCGACGGCCGGCGATGGCGCACCCGCTCCCGTGCCGTTCACGCCGGTGCCGGTGGCTTCGGTGACGCCCACGTTGTTGGTCGTCGATTCGTTGGAGCGGGCGGCCGCGGTGCCCTCGGTGGCGGGGCTGCCCGCGGTGCCGGTTTCGGGGCTGGTGCTGCTGCAGGCGCTGCCCAGGGCCAGGGCACCCACCAGCAGGAAGTGGGAAATTGCTTTCATCGTTTTCATGTCAAATTAGTATTAAAAGCGTGTCGAAAAACTGACGCCGTGTATACGGCAGCGAAGCAGGCAAGTCGACGTTTCGGCCATATTTCGCCGGGCATTTTTTCCCACAATCGACTACGGTTGAGTCAATTGATGATTGAAGCTGCCAGCCGAGCGAGTTGGTACCCATGGGGTTTCGCCGCCCTGGCAAAGTGACTTGTCCGGCTCCGGCCCCGCCTCGTTTTCCTGGCCCAGGCAGCCGGCATGGCGCCTATTCGCCGGTTGGTGCAATATCTTCGGTGCGCCCGGCTTCCGGCTGGCCGCCACCCCGGGCGCGGCCGGGGCCTCACTTTTTTATTGCCATGCTCGACCTTGTCATTGATGCCCGCCCGGCCGCCCTCGCGCCGGGGTTCGACGTGAAGCGCATCCTCCCCTACCGGCTGCGGCGCATGCTGGGCCCGTTCATTTTCATGGACCACGCCGGCCCGGTGGACGTAGCGCCCCAGCAACTTTCGAACCTCGACGTGCTGCCCCACCCGCACATCGGCCTGAGCACGGTGAGCTACCTGTTTGGCGGGCAGGTCACGCACCGCGACAGCCTGGGCGTGCAGCAAATCATCCGGCCGGGCGAGGTAAACTGGATGACGGCCGGCTCCGGCATCGCGCATTCCGAGCGGTTTGAAGACCCGGCCGCGCTGGCCGGCGGCGCCCTCGAAATGATACAAACCTGGGTGGCCCTGCCCGAAGCGGCTGAAGAGCAAGCCCCCACTTTCGCCAACTACCAGCCGCAGGAGCTGCCCGTCTTCACCGACGCCGGCGTGTGGATGCGCCTGATTGCGGGCGATGCTTTCGGACTAAAAAACGACGTCAGGACACATTCGCCGCTGTTTTACTTGCACGTGGTGCTGCAGGCCGGCGCCCATTTTGGCCTGCCGCGCGGCTACCCTGAGCGCGGCGCCTACGTGGCCAAGGGCCGCGTGGAAGTGGGCGGCCGCGCGTACCTGCCGGGCCAGCTCCTGGTCTTCACGCCCGGCCAAGACCCCGTGCTGCGGGCCCTGGAGCCCAGCACGCTGATGCTGCTGGGCGGCGAGCCGCTGGGCGAGCGGTTCATCTGGTGGAATTTCGTGTCGTCGCGCCGCGAGCGCATTGAGCAGGCCAAAGCTGACTGGCAAGCCGGCCGCATTGCCCTGCCGCCCAACGACAACGCCGAGTTTGTGCCTCTGCCGCAGGACAAGAGCCGGCCGGCGGGGTCGTCGCCCGCGCCGCAGGCGCTGTCTTAACCGTTGGGTGGCGCGGGCTGTTTGGGGGCGTACACCAGCACGTAGGCGGGTGGCAGGTTCAGGAGCACGTGCTGCTGGTCGAGCGGGTGGAAGAAGCGCTCGAAGAGCTTGAGGTTTTCGCGGGAATATTGAAAGAGAATGAGCTTGCCCTTGGCCGGCTGAAGCAGTTCCTGCGTGTGGTGCAGAATCCGCCAGCCCAGCCGCAGATTCAACGACGAAAACGGCAGGCCGCACACCACAAAGTCGGGCGGCGGGGCGCCGACGGCGGCCAGGTAGTCGCCGGTTTTATCGGCCGAGCCGAGGACGACGTGCACGTGGGGCTGGCCGGCGTACCGCTCCTTCAGCAACGCGCAGAATTCTTCGTTTACTTCCACCAGCAGCACCACGGTATCGGCGCGGCGCCAGGCGATGATGATGTCGGTGAAAACGCCCGTGCCCGGCCCGTACTCCACAATGCAGCGGGCCGCGGCGAAGTCGATGGGTGCCATCACGGCGTGCGTGAGTTCCGGGGAGCTGGGAATCAGCGAGCCCACCGTGGCGGGGTTGCGGAAGAACTGTTCGACAAACGGGGACAGCATGGCGAGCAAACAAAAAACACCTGAGTGGCTCTTCTACGGCAGTTTTTGGCCGGGGTAGGCACAAGCGGGCACTTTCCCTGCGAAGCAAAAGCCCACTTCATATTCACCAAAAAAGCCTGCCACCCCGTCGGGCAGCAGGCTTTTGGCTGGTTCAGAGCCAAGTACTTGACCTAGTTGTTCTGGTAGGGCGTGAGGCCCATGTTCTGGAACATGAAGGACCATTTGTCGGCGGCCTCGCCGATGACCTGGGCCGTGGAGCGGCCCGCGCCGTGGCCGGCCTTGGTTTCGATGCGGATGAGCACGGGGTTGCTGCCTTGCTGGGTTTCCTGCAGGCGCGAGGCGAACTTAAAGGAGTGCGCGGGCACTACCCGGTCGTCGTGGTCGGCGGTGGTCACCAGGGTGGCGGGGTAGCTGGCGGGCTTCAGCGCGTGGTAGGGCGAATATTTATAGAGGTACTCAAACATCTCCTTGGAGTCCTGGGCGGTGCCGTAGTCGTAGGCCCAGCCGGCGCCGGCCGTGAACTGGTTATAGCGCAGCATGTCGAGCACGCCCACGGCCGGGAAAGCCACTTTGGCCAGGTCGGGGCGCTGGGCCATGGTGGCGCCAATGAGCAGGCCGCCGTTGGAGCCGCCCGAGAGGGCTAAGTGGTCGGTGTCGGTGTACTTGTTGGCCTTGAGGTACTCGGCGGCGGCGATGAAGTCATCGAACACGTTCTGTTTCTGCAGCTTGGTGCCGGCCAGGTGCCATTTTTCGCCGTACTCGCCGCCGCCGCGCAGGTTGGGCACGGCGTAGATGCCGCCGTTTTCGAGCAGTACAATGTTGGCCGTGCTGAAGGCGGGCGTCAGGCTGACGTTGAAGCCGCCGTAGGCGTAGAGCAGCGTGGGGTTCTTGCCGTTCAGCACCAGGCCTTTTTTATAGGTGAGTATCATCGGGACGCGGGTACCGTCCTTGGAAGTATAAAACACCTGCTTCGACTCGTACTTGGTGGGGTCGAACTGCACGCCTGCCTTCTTGAACACCGTGGATTTGCCGGTGGCGATGTCGTACTTGAAAATGGTGGGCGGGTAGACGTAGGACGTGAAGGTGTAGTACGTTTCCGCCTCGTCCTTCTTGCCGCCGAAGCCGCCCGCCGAGCCCACCGAGGGCAGCGCGATGGTGCGCTCCTTGCGGCCGGCAATGTCGTACTGCTCAATCAGTGAAGTGGCATCTTTCAGGTAGTTAGCGAATATTTTGCCGCCCACAGTGCTCACGCTCAGCACGTTTTTGGTTTCCGGAATGAGGTCTTTCCAGTTGGCGGGCCTGGGGTTGGCGGCGTCCACGGTCACCACGCGGCCGTTGGGCGCGTTGAGGTTGGTGAAGAGGTAGAGCTTGCTGCCCACGTTGTCGACGACGTCGACATTGTTCTTCTCGTTGTCCACCACCTGCACGATGGGGCTGTTCGGCTTGCTTAAATCCTGGAGGTACAACTCGTTGCCGGTGGTGGTGTTGGCCGCCGAGATGACGAGGAAGCGCTGGTCCTCCGTCACGGAGCCGCCGATGTAGCGGCGGGGCGTTTTCTCGCCGCCGAACACCATCTTGTCGGTGCTTTGGGGCGTGCCCAGCTGGTGGTAGTACAGCTTGTGAATCTGGGTTTTGCCGGCCAGTTGGCTACCGGCTTTGGGCTTGTCGTAGGAGCTGTAGTAGAAGCCCGCGTTGCCCTTCCAGGCCAAGCCCGAGAACTTCACGTCCTTGAGCGTGTCGCCGAGAATGCTTTTGTCCGCAGTGCGCAGCACGATGACCTTGCGCCAGTCGGAGCCGCCCTCCGAAATCTGGTAGGCGGCCAGGCTGCCGTCTTTGGTGAAGTTGAGGCCGGCCAGCGAAGTGGTGCCGTCTTTGGAGAAAGTGTTGGGGTCGAGAAACACCTCCGGCGTGCCCGTGGCGCCTACCTGCCGGTACACCACCGACTGGCTTTGCAGGCCGGTGTTCCTGGTGAAATAGGTGTACTTGCCCTCCTTGAAAGGCGCGCCATATTTATCGTAGTTCCACAGCGTTTCGAGGCGCTTGCGGATGGTTTCGCGGAAGGGAATCTGAGCCAGGTAGTTCTGGGTCACCTTGTTTTCGTCCTGCACCCAGCTTTTGGTATCGGGCGCCTGGTCGTTTTCCAGCCAGCGGAAGGGGTCAGCCACCTTGGTGCCGAAGTACGTGGTGACGGTGTCCACCTTCCTGGTCTGCGGGTAGGGCAGGGTTTTGATGGGCGCCTGGGCGGCAGCGGCAGTGCTTACCAGCAAAGCGGCCAGGGCCGCGGAAGTGCTTTTCATGGAGGGGAACTTGGTGAATGGGGCGGGTAATTTACCACCGCTCCGGAGGTTTTTGCCGCGGCCGGGCATTCCGCCGCGGCCGCCGTTACTTTGCGGCTCCTCACCCCCGAATTTGTCCGATGCGCCGCTGTTTCGTTGTCGCCGGGTTGCTGCTGCTGCTGAGCGGCTGCGACCAAAAGACTGCTCAACGGCAGGAAACGGTGGCCCAGGCGCCCGTATATCCTGCCGTGGCCGACGTGCCCGCGGCCCCGCTGGCAGCCCCCGATACGGCCCTCCCCTACCGCCCCCTGCCCGGCAGCTTCGATTCGGTGCAGGCGCCGCTGCAGGTACGCATCAACAATGCGGACTACCGGGTGCAGGTATCGGCCCGCGCCGACAGCGCCCAGCCGTTGCGGTACGTGGCCCCACCCAACGAATTTCTGGACGGCTCCAGCGAAGACTCTACCCAACGCCAAGCCCTAACGGGGGTTGAGGTGGTGTACACTTTCCGCCTGCTGCGAGCCAACGGCCAGCCCCAGTTTGTGCGGCAGCTGAAGAAATCGGATTTCAAGGCTGCCGTCGGCGAAGAGCTGGCAGTGGAAGCCGATGTGTCCGTGCCGGTCTTTTCGGGGTATTTGCCGGCCTTCCAAGCACTGGCTTTCGAAATCAGCTTCTACCCGCCCGAAAGCGACGCGGGCGGCCAGGTTTTGGTATTGCTCGATGCCACCACAGGCAAGGTGCTACACCGGGAGCTTGCCCGCTGGACCGACGGCTGCAATTCCGCCACGGTGCTTTCCGCCGATGGCCGCACCTTGCTCACCAGCTGCGAGATTCTGCAAGCCAACGGCCACGTCGTAAACCTGGAAAAGGCCAACCGCACCGCCCACCGCACCATTGCCGGCACCTTGCTGGTGAATGACCAGACCGTGCTGGTCGTATACGGGCCCGGCTACGACAACCACGGCCGGGAAGTGCCCCTCAAAGGTCCCAACGCCACGCTAATGGACACCAACGGCCGCGTGCTAAAGTCTTTCAGCCTCGAGAGCATCGACGGCGGCCTGGGCTCGCAGATGCTGGCGCGCTACCTCGGCTCCACCCAAACGCACTACCTCTACGACGAGGCCCACGGCCGGCTGGGCGTGGTGCCGCGCAGCCACCCCACCGGGCTGCGGGTGCTTAAACTGCGGCAACTGCCCGTGTTCCGGGCGCCCCAACGGCCCAGCGAAATCGAGCTTTCCTTCAGTACCGAAACGGGCAGCGAAGCCACTTTTTACATCGACACAACAAGCCAGCAGGTGCGCTATTCTCTGCACAAACCGGCGTATTAGGGGCAGAGGCGCAATATTCTGCGCCTCGTCATTCGTACCGTGCAACCGTCATCGCTCAACAACGAAACGCAAGTGTGCGCCTCTACCGCGCGGCGCTCACCCGCCAGATTCGGTCCGCCGCGTCGTCGGCCACCAGCAGCGAGCCGTCGGGCAGGGTGGCCACGCCCACGGGGCGGCCGTAGGCCTCTTTGGAGTCGCCACCGGCCAGGAAACCGGTCAGGAAATCTTCGGGCGGGCCGCTGGGCTTGCCGTTGGCGAAGGGCACGAACACCACTTTGTAGCCCGAGTACTGCGAGCGGTTCCAGGAGCCGTGCTCGCCGATGAAGGCGCCGTTGCGGTACTTGGCCGGGAAGGCGTCTTTGTCATAAAACGCCAGGCCGAGGGCGGCCACGTGGGCCCCGAGCGGCACGTCGGGCACCACGGCTTTCTTCACGAGGTCGGGGCGCTCGTTTTTGCGGCGGGGCTCTTCGTTTTGGCCGTAGTACGAGTAGGGCCAGCCGTAGAAACCGCCCTCCTTCACGCTGGTGAAGTAGTCGGGCACCAGCTCATCGCCCAGCTCGTCGCGCTCGTTCACCACGGCCCACAGCTTCTGGGTGCCGGGCTGCCAGTGCAGGCCGATGGGGTTGCGCAGGCCGCTGGCGTAGATTTTCTCGCCGGTGCCGTCGGGGTTGATTTGGAGGATGTTGGCGCGGCGCACCTCGTTTTCGGGGCCGTGCTCCTGCACGTTCGAGCCCGAGCCCACCGTGACGTAGATTTTGGCGCCGTCGGCGCTGGCCAGCAGGTTGCGGGTCCAGTGGTTGTTGTAGCCGCCCTTGGGCAATTCGAGGATGCGCTGGCCCGGGCCCGTGATTTTGGTGGCGCCCGCTTGGTAGGGGAAGCGCAACACGCCATCGGTGTTGGCCACGTAGAAATTATTGCCCAGAATCAGCATGCCGAAGGGCTGGCTGAGGCCGGCGAGGAAGGTGGTGCGCACGTCGGGGCGGCCGTCGTGGTCGGTGTCGCGCAACAGCGTGATGCGGTTGGCGCTGTGGTCGCGCAGCGAGCGGGACTTGTCCAGCTTGAGCTCGGCGGCCACTTTTTTGGTCATGGTCATTGGAATGGTGCTGGCTTCGGCCACCAGCACGTCGCCGTTGGGGGCCACGTACATCCAGCGCGGGCTGTCGAACCGGCCGGCGTACTCGGCCACCGTGAAGCCGGCGGGCGCCACCGGGGTTTTGCCGGCGGGCCAGGGGACGATATCGACGCGGTGGGTGACGGATTTGCTGGCGTAGGGCGCGGGCAGCTTGACCGAGTCGGCCACGGGCGTTTCCACGGTTTGAGCCGGGGTGTTGGCCTGGGCTTCTTGTTTTTCCTGTTTGCTGGGGCCGCCGCAGGCAGCGAGCAGGGCGAGGCCGGTCAGGAGCAGAGGGAAGTTAGTCGACATGCACGAAAGAAGGAAAGGAGAAGGCGCCGGCGCACTGAGCCGGCGCCTTGGTTTTACCTTCAAATTCAGCAATTTGTTGCTCGCTCGGCGGCAATATTTTGCTGCTTCAGGCAGCCCGGGTAGCCGGGATGCCTCGGGGGGCCTCTCCGCTACTGAGCTACAGGCGCGGCGCCACGGGCGCTTTTGGGTGTGGCCGGCGGGCCCAGCACCCGCCGCAGCCACTGGTTGAGCGGTTCTTCTGCCCCCCAAAACAGCAGAATGGAAAGGCCGTACAGCGCCAGCACCGTCAGGAGCCCGCTGCCCAGCCAGCAGTGCAGCTGCTCCTGCACCACGCCCAGGTGGATGAGGTAGAATACGTAGGAGCTTTTGCCCAGCAGCACCATTGGCGGACTGCCCAGCCCGCGGCTGAACCAGGTGTCTTCGCGCACCAGGCCCCACAGCAGGGGCCCGATGCCGAGCACGGGCAGCACCGCGTTGTTGATGCACATGCCCGCTAGTTTCAACACGCCCAGCGCGCCCACCTCGGGGCCGTGCAGTAAGAATAACGGCATCGGTGGCGTGGTCTCCTTCAATGCCCTCGCCATGCAGGAGCTATTCCCGGCGCAAGCGCCGAAAGCTTCGGCGGAGGGCTAACTCAGGGCTAATCCTTTGCAGAACCGCGGACGCCGGTGCTACCAATTCCGCTACGGAAGACGCGCCTCGAAATTAAGTGGCATGTTTGCGGGCAGGCCACTGGCTTGCGCGGCCTTGTCGGCCGTTTTATCCCCTGCCCGTTTGCCCCGATGAAGCCTTTGCTAATGAAAATTATTGCGCGTTATCGTGCTGGAACGACGCATCTGGGCGGGGCGGCCATCTGGCTCGCCATTCTGCCTTTTTTTTGGCTGTGCCGGTATGCACATCCTTCGGCCGATGATTTTCTGCAAGCCACGGGGGTTGAAAACCATGGCCATTTTGGTTATTTTCAGTACATGTACTGGTCTTGGTCGGGGCGTTATACGGCCTTGGTGGCGTGCAGTCTCTTAAACCCGATTTCGTTTGGGCAACTGGGCACGGCCTATAAGCTCGCGTGCTTGCTGCAACTGGTGCTCCTTTTCGGGGCCTTGGTGGCGCTGCTCCGCGCCTTGCTGCGAGGAGCGGCGGGCACCTTTCGGCAACTGCTGCAAGCCGGGGCGGGCGCCTTTCTATTGCTGGTCTATCATTTGCCCAGCACCGCCGAATGCTTCTACTGGCTCACCGCCGGCTACACCTATGTGCTGGCAGTTGTGCTGCTGCTGCTGGCCTTGGCGGTCTTGGCGGCGTCTTTTGGGGCGCAACGGGCGGGTCGGCGGCTCGGCATCGGGGCGGTGGCGGGGCTCTTGTTTCTGGCCGTGGGCTGCAACGAAACCGTGGCCGTGCCGGTCTTGCTTTTGGCGTGGGCAGCCGTGGCCGTGTTGCGGGGCCAGGCAAGGCGGAATGGCCTAGCCCTTGCGCTGGTGGTCAGCCTGGGGTGCGCGCTGGCTTTTGCCGCGCCCGGAAACGTTGCCCGCATGCACGGGGAGCCCTTCGGCAAACCAGGCATTTGGTTCTGCCTGACCCACACGGCTTTGTTCGTAGCTTATTGCTTGGTTACCTGGCTAGGCAACGGGGTGTTGGTGGCCGTCACGATGCTGCTGGTTCCGGCCTTGGCGCGGCTGGCACGGTTCCCCGACTTGCCGCTGCACCGGTTTGCCCAGCGCCCCGTGCTCCTTACCCTGCTGGTGCCGGCTTTTCTGGCCGCCGGGCTGTTTCCCAGCTTTTGGGTGCGAAGCGCCGCCCCGCCGCTCAGGGCCCTGAGCCTGCTGCACATCTGTTTCGTCCTCACGTGGCTGCTGGCCGCTCATGCCTGGGTTCTCTACGCGGCACGGCGCCGGGAGCAACCGCTCTTGCTTGCGTTGCCGGGATTCGTTCGCGGGGGGTTGCTGGTGTGGTTGCTTTGCACTTTTTTCACCGACTACAACCACCACCTCCGCGACGCCGGCCACCGCTTCAGCACCAACAATTCTTTTTTGGCTTACCGCGACTTGCTGCACGGCACGGCCGCGCGCTACGACGCGCAGCTAACTGCCCGGTACGCGTACCTACGCGGCCGCGCCCCACTTCATGCCCAGGTGCCCGCGCTGGAAGCCACGCCCATTATCCTGCTGTACGGCGATATCGGCCCGGATTCCGCCAATTGGGGCAACCAAGCCTATGCGGGTTTTTTCCACAAGAAAACCATCGTTGCCCGGCCCGCCGCAGCCGAACACTAACGCCGCGGAACCACCCCTTCGGGCGCAATTTGCCTTCTTCTTGGCCCGCCTGCCGAGTTCCCGCGACCGTGACCGGCCCCCCGGCGCTCCCCAACCGCGTGCCCAACCTGCTAGGTCCCTTAGCCGTTTGCGAAGAGCATGGCAACGTTTCACATCGGCTGCTCGGGCTACCACTACCGGCACTGGCGCGGGCGCTTCTACCCCGAAAAGATGCCCATGCGGCTGTGGTTCGACTATTACAGCCAGCACTTCCGCACGCTGGAGCTGAACGTGACCTTTTACCGCTTTCCGCAGCTTTCCTTCCTCGAAAACTGGTACAACCAGAGCCCCGACGACTTCCGGTTTGCGGTGAAAGCACCCAAGCTCATCACGCACTACAAGCAGTTCAACAACGTGCAGCAGCTGCTGGGCGACTTCTACGACACCACGGCCCGCGGCCTGCGCGAGAAGCTCGGCCCCGTTCTCTTTCAGCTGCCGCCTCGCCTGGCCTACGAGCCCGCGCGCCTCGCCCGCATCCTCGACAGCCTGGACCCGGCCTTCGTCAACGTGCTCGAATTCCGGCACCCCAGTTGGTGGCGGCCCGAAGTGTATGAGGAGCTGGCGCGCCGCCGCGTGGTGTTCTGCGGCCAGAGCCACCCGCTGCTGCCCGATGCCGTGGTGGCCACCGCGCCCACGCTCTACTACCGCTTCCACGGCGTGCCCGACCTCTACCGCTCGCCGTATTCGAAGGAATTCCTACGGCGCATCACCGACGAAATCCGGGCTCAGGCCGAGGTGGAGCAGGCGTATGTGTATTTCAACAACGACATCGACGCCTCCGCCATCGGCAACGCCCGGCAGATGCTGGCGATGGTGTGAGGAGACGGCAGAGTTGGTAAACACCAAAAAAGAACGTCATGTCGAGCTTGTCGAGACATCTCGCGTGCAGTAGTAATTATTTACTCTGGCACGCGAGATGTCTCGACAAGCTCGGCATGACGTTCTAATTTCATCAATCCGGCCCCTACGCCTACTCCTTCAGCGAAGCCATGTCGATGACGTAGCGGAAGCGCACTTCCTCGTCCATCATCTTGTCGAAGGCCTTGTTGATGTCCTGCATGGGTATCATTTCTACTTCGGGCAGGATGTTGTGCTCGGCGCAGAAGTCCAGCACTTCCTGCGTCTCGGCGATGCTGCCGATGATGGAGCCCGCCACCGAGCGCCGGTGCATGGCCACTTCCTGGTTGTTGAGCGGCGCTTTATAGGGCCCGAGCAGGCCCACGGTGGTGATGACGCCGTTGCGCTTGGCCAGCTTCACGTAGTCGTTCACCTCGAAGGCGTCGGGGATGGTGATGAGGATGAAATCGAACTTCAGCTCGTGCGCTTCCATGGCGGCGGTGTCGCTCGAAATCAGCACTTCGTGGGCGCCCAGCTTTTCGGCGTCGGCCTGCTTTTCCTTGTCGCGCGTGATGGCCGTGACGGTAGCGCCCAACGCCCGCGCCAGCTGCACGCCCATGTGGCCCAGCCCGCCAATGCCCACCACAGCCACGCTGCTGCCGGGGCCCACGTTCCAGTATTTCAGGGGCGAGTAGGTGGTGACGCCGGCGCATAAAATGGGCGCGGCGGCCTTCACGTCCAGCCCGTCGGGGATGCGCAGCACGAAATCTTCCTTCACCGTGATGTTGGTGGAATAGCCACCGAAGGTGTTGAAATCCTTGTTTTGCGGCTTCATATAGCCGTTGTAGGTGGCCGTCCAGCTCACGGGGCCTTCGCAGTAGTTTTCTTCTTTTTCGCGGCAGGCCGGGCAGGTGCCGCAGGAGTCTATCATGCAGCCCACGCCCACGATGTCGCCGACCCGGAACTTGGTGACGCCGCTGCCCGCTTCCACCACGCGGCCCACTATTTCGTGGCCCGGCACGCAGGGGTAGATGGTGTTGTGCCAGTCGTTTTTGACTTGGTGCAGGTCCGAGTGGCACACGCCGCAGTAGAGAATGTCGATGTGGACTTCGTCGGCTTTGGGCGCCTGGCGCTCAATTTCCATCTCGGACAAGCCATTGAAAATGGAGTTGCTGGCGCCGTAGGCTTTGGTTTTGAAAACTTCCATGAGACTGAGAGTAGGGAAAGGATAGTGGAAAGGAAAAATGGTGGTTTCGGAAATGAAATCTCCTTTTTACCAACGGCCGCCGCGGCTCACGGTTGGCATCAACAGCCTACATAATTCTGGCAATTAGTGCCTCCTCTGGCCGCAAAAGCCGCCGCCAGAGCAACCGAACCCGATACGCCCGCGGCTTCCCCTGATATCTTTGCCGGTAGCGCGCCACTCCCGCGCCAGCCTTTTTCGATGCCCCTCGCTCCTGCCCGCGTCCCTTTATTTCGCTTTAGCCCGGCTTGGCTGCTCGCGCTGCTCAGTGCCGCCCCCGCCCTACCCGCCGCGGCCCAGACCACGCCGGCGGGCATTGTGGTGAGCGGCCCCGGCCTGGCCCAACCCGCCCACCTGAGCCCGGCGCAGCTCTCAAAACTGCCGCACCTGCAGGTGACTCGCCCCGACCACGACGGCAAGAAGCGGACTTATTCGGGCGTGTCTCTTCAGGCCGTGCTGGCGGCGGCCGGCGCCGAGCTGGGCGAAAAACTGCCCCGCAAAGGCGTGGCCCACTACCTCACCGCACGCGCCGCCGATGGTTACCTGGCCGTTTTTGCCCTAGCCGAGCTGGACCCCGCCTTCGCCCCGCGCACCGTGCTGCTGGCCGACCGTTGCGACGGCCAGCCCCTCGCGGCCAAAGACGGCCCCTACGAAATCATCGTGCCCGAGGAGAAAAAGATGGGCCGCTGCGTGCGGCAAGTACAAAGCCTGCGCATCGAAGCCGCCAAGCCCTGAACTATTCCATCATCGCCGGGCAAAAACAGTTGTTTCCGGGCGGGTCCGATTTGCCTTTGCCCAGAAACGGCCGTTTTCGCCCAAATCGGAGTCGGACTTGCCCGGAAACGGTTGTTTCTGGGCAAGGTGGAGTGCCAGGAAACCAAAAACGGCCGTTTCTGTCCACGCTGGAATCCGATTCGCCCAGAAACGGCCGTTCCTGCCCCAATCCTCCTACCGCTCCGCTGCTCCACTGGGAATGCAAAAAAGGCCCGCTCTCATCGAGCGGGCCTTTTTCATTCACTTTGCCGGGCGCTTTACTTGCGTTTGGCCGGGGCCTTTTTGGCCGGGGCTTTCTTAGCCGGGGCCTTTTTCACCGGAGCCTTCTTCACCGGGGCGGCTTTCACCGGCTCGGGGGCAATGGTCGGGGCCGGACCGTACTTCACTTCGGCGGCGTTGGGGTCGCCGGTGAGGTAGAGGTCGAACTCGACGCGGCGGTTCAGGGCCTGGCCTACTTTGGTGGCGTTGTCGGCAATCGGCTTGGTTTCGCCGAAGCCGTGCGACACAATGCGGTCGGCAGGCACGGCCTGGCTCAGCATGTAGGTGCGGGCCGAAGCAGCGCGGTCGTCCGAGAGGCGCAGGTTGTAGTTGTCGGCGCCCACGTTATCGGTGTGGCCGGCAATGCTCAGCGTGTAGTCCGGGTACTCGGCCATGATGGCGGCCAAATCCTTCAGCGTGGGGTACGAGCTGGGCAGCAGCACGGCCTTGTTGAACTCGAAGTTGATGAACTTCGTGGCTTCCTGCAGGCGCTTCTTGGTTTCGGCTTTTACTTCGGGGCAGCCGCGGTTCGAGGCCGGACCGGGGCGGTTGGGGCAACGGTCCTGGTAGTCGGGCACGCCGTCGCCGTCGCGGTCGAGCGGGCAGCCGTTGGCGTCTACCTGCACGCCGGCGGGGGTGCCGGGGCACTTGTCGTTCTGGTCAATCACGCCGTCGTTGTCGGCGTCGGGGCAGCCACCAAGCTCCGCTTTGCCGGCCACGTCCGGGCACTTGTCATCAGCGTCGGTGATGCCGTCACCGTCGCGGTCGGGGCAGCCCTGCAGGGCCACGAGGCCTTTCACGTCGGGGCACTTGTCCTGGTAGTCGGGCACGCCGTCGCCGTCTTTGTCAAGCGGGCAGCCGTTGGGGTCCACGGCCACGCCGGCGGGGGTGCCGGGGCACTTGTCCTTTTTGTCCGATACGCCGTCTTTGTCTTCGTCCTTGGCCTGGCCCAGGGCCACGGTGATGCCCGCTTGGTGCAGCAGGAACCGGTCGTAAAGCTTGTCGTCGGGGCTGCCGTAGAGGTTGTCCACGCGCTCGGTGAAGGGGTAGTGCTGGCTGGTGGTCAGGTCCAGCGACACCACGTCGCTCAGCCGCACCCGGATGCCGGCTAGGCCAAACACCTCGGGCCGCCGAATCTGGTTGTCGAAGTCGGAGCCGTTGGCGCGGCCCTTGCTATTCGAGAGGAAAAAGCCGCCGCCGCCCATCAGATAGGGCTGAATGCGGGCTTCCTCTTTCAGGATTTTGCCGTTGTTGAGTTTGAGCTTGAAGCCCAGGTCCACCATGCCCACGCGGGCTTCGAAGTTGTCGCCGACGCGCACTTCGCTGCTGAACTTATAGGTTTCGTAGTAGCCCAGCACCGACACGTCCCACGACAGCGAAAGGTAGCGGGTGATGGCGCCGCCGCCGCCCACTTCGAGGTCGGGCTCGGAACGGTCCCAGAAGTCGGTGCCCATGTTGCCGCGGTATTGGAGCAGGCCAACGTTGGCGCTGAGGGCTGTTTTTCGGTCCGGCGTCTGGGCTTGTGCCTGGGGCGAAGCCATGCCAAGCATGACGGCGCCCACGGCCAAGCCTCGCAAGAGCTTAGTAGTTGAAAGCATAATCGTAGGTGTGGGAATAGATGAGAACCTCCACAACGGGCCGAATGGCCCGCCATTGGATGTGCTGCTATACCCCTCTCACCTAAAAAAGTTGTTGTCCTGCCCCAGCAGCCGCCGAAACCCACAACGTCTACTGACTGCTTTTCACAGCCTTACTGGCTATAAAGCATCAGCATTGCGCCCACCGTCCCCAATGCGGCGCACCTGGCAACCTACTTGTACTTTACCCGCGAAAACCTGGCTTCGCGGCTGCCACCCGTTATCAGTAGCTGGTCGGTTTCGGGCAGGTACTTCACGGGCACTTTCTTCACCTCGTTTTGTATCATGACGCACTGAGTAGCCGCGTCGTAGGTACCCTCAATGTCCTGCTTGCCTTCGTGAATGAAGAAGGTATCGCCCGAGCGTTTGATGAAGGTGTGGGTTTGGGAGTTGGTGTCCGCGCTTTTCCACTCCCCCACAAACCGGTCGCGCGCATCCACTTCTTGCTCCTTGGGTGGCTCAGACCCACAGGCCGTAGCCGCCCAAACCAACGAAACCACCAACCCGCGCAGCGCCAAAGCTTTCATACCGAATTGTTTTTGAACGTATTAAAATCTAAAACCGGCCAAAATTCAACCCCAGAATCAGCACGATGCCGATAACCATCAGGATGAGGTAGGTTTCCACGGCGCCGGTCTGCACGTAGCGCAGCAACTGCCCGCCCCCGTTCACCGTGCGGCCAAAAAAGCCCACCACGGGGTTGATGATGCCGTTTTCCACGAATTTATATAAGCCCGTGGATAGCCACATCACCGGCCGCGTAAACAAGGCGTTGTACAGCTCGTCGATGTAGTATTTGTGGTACACCAGGCTTTCGGGGGCCGAGCGCTGGGCTTCGTCCTCGGCCGGGCGCGTGGCGCGGGCCACATACATCACGTACGCCAGGATGATGCCCAGCAGGCCGGCGGCCACCGAGGCAATCATGAGCATCAGCTCGGTGTGCTCGTCGGGCTTGGCCGTAAAAACTTCCGGCAGCAGGCGCTGCGAGTAGGTGAAAATTGGCGCCAGGTATTCGGCCAAATAATGGTGGCCGCCCGTGAACATGGGCGCGCCCATGAAGCCGCCCACCGCCGCCAGCACTGCCAGAATGATGAGCGGGAAGGTCATCGAAGCCGGCGATTCGTGCAGGTGATGCTTCTGCTCCTCGGTGCCGCGGAACTCGCCAAAGAAGGCCAGGAACAGCAGGCGGAACATATAAAACGCCGTCAGGAAAGCCGTGAGCAGGCCCATGGCCCACAGCACTTTGTTGTGCTCGAAGGCGTGCGCCAGGATTTCATCCTTGGAGAAGAAGCCCGAGAACGGCGGGATGCCCGAAATGGCCAGGCAGCCGATGAGGAACGTGAGGAAGGTGATGGGCAGCGCCTTGCGCAGGCCGCCCATGCGGCGCAGGTCCTGCTCGTTGCTCATGGCGTGAATCACGGAACCAGCGCCGAGGAACATCAGGGCCTTGAAGAAAGCGTGGGTGAGCACGTGGAACAGGGCCGTGGAATACCCCATTACACCCAGCGCTAGGAACATGTAGCCCAGCTGCGATACCGTGGAATAAGCCAGCACCTTCTTGATGTCGTTTTGCGCCAGGCCAATGGTGGCCGCAAACAGCGCCGTGGCCGCGCCCACAATGGCCACCACTTGCAGCGTATCGGGCGAGAGCGTGAACAACACGTTGGCCCGCAGCACCATGTAGATGCCCGCCGTTACCATGGTAGCGGCGTGGATGAGGGCCGAAACTGGCGTGGGGCCGGCCATGGCGTCGGGCAGCCAGGTGTAGAGCGGCAGCTGCGCCGACTTGCCCATGGCGCCCACAAACAGCAGCAGGGTGATGACCGTGCAGATGTCCTTGGTATAGGGACCGAACTGGCTGAGGCTGGCCTTCTGGAACACCTCGGCGTACTGCACCGAATTGAAGGTGAGGTAAATCAGAAAGATACCGAGCAGGAAACCCAGGTCACCAATGCGGTTGATGATGAAGGCTTTCTTGGCGGCGTTGTTGTAGTTGGTGTTCTTGTTCCAGAAGCCGATGAGCAGGTAGGAGCACAAGCCCACGCCTTCCCAGCCGATGAAGAGGATGACGAAGTTGGCGCCCATCACCAGCAGCAGCATGCTGAAGATGAACAGGTTCAGAAAGCTAAAGAACTTGCCCACGTTCTCGTCGTGGTGCATGTAGCCGATGCTGTAGACGTGAATCAGAAAGCCCACGCCCGTTACCAGTAGCAGCATTATCAGGCTGAGCTGGTCAATCTGGTACTGAAAGGGAATCTGAAGCGAGCCGACCGAAATCCAGTCGAACGGCTGCACGGTGTATTGGTACTGGAAATTCAGGAACAGCATCACCGAAATCAGGAACGAGCCCAGCACGGTGACGCTGCCAATGAGCCCGGCCACCGTGCCGGACAGCTTCCGGTTCAGCAGCCCATTAATAAGGAAGCCCAGGAAGGGCAGCAGCGGAATCAGAACGTAGAGAATCGTAGGATACGGGGCGTTGGCGCCGGGGAGAACGGTTTCTTGCATGGGACTAATCGTTGTCATGCTGACGAAGGAAGCATCCTATCACGCCAGCTTTCAGCAGTATTTCCCCGAGCGGCGCAGGTGTGCGAAGGTCCTTCGCTGCGCTCAGGATGACAGACTTTTATTGCAGCACTACCACTTCAACCTACTCAGCAGGTTGACGTCGGTGGTCTGGAAGTTGCGGTAAATCATGACGATGATGCCCAGGCCCACCGAGACTTCGGCAGCGGCCACGGCCATGATGAAGAACACAAAAATCTGTCCGTTGGGGTCGGAGCGGTAAGCTGAGAAGGCCGTCAGCAGGATGTTCACGGCGTTGAGCATCAGCTCGACGCACATGAAAATAATGATGGCGTTGCGCCGCACCAGCACGCCCGTGACGCCGATGGCAAACAAGGCCGAGGCGAAAAAAACGTAGTACTGCAGCGGAACGGTGCGAATGACTTCGGGGATGGTCTGGGAGACGGTGGGGTCCATGCGAGGCAACAACGAATAAGGCGGGCAAGGAGGCCCCGCCGCGTTCAAGTAGGCAAAGGTATCCTGAAAAACCATAATTCGGGCCATAGACTGGGAGTTGCGGTTGACCGACAATCTCAGCTTAGCTCGCAAAATAAAAAGACTTTAATTCTTTGAAATATGCAAAACGTACGAAAAGGCAAAAATATTAATTTAACGTGCTAACAATTTTAGTTAATATAAGTTTTTTTATACCTTTGCGCCCAAAACGCCTACTCAGGCGTCAGTCTTACATGTCAACTGTTACTAAACAATGTGTTTTGTCACATAAATTATTGTACTTTTACCAACCTTTTTCACTGCATGAAAAAAACTATTCTACTTTTCATTCTAACGCTGGCTTATTTTTCCGCTAAGGCTCAGGTTAGTCTATACACGTTCAACGGTGGCGGAACCAGCGGCAACTGGAACAACCCCAGCACCTGGACCACCGACCCCACCGGCTCGACCAGCCTGAACGGACGGGTGCCCACCGCCGGAGACATTGCGGTGGTAACCAACAGCTTTTCCCTTAATTTGACCGCCGATGTAACCACGCCCAACCTGACGGTAATTATTCAGCGGGGCGGCTCGCTGGACCTGGGTGCTACGGCCGGCTTCACCAACCCGCTGACGCGGCTGGCGGGCCAGGGCACGCTGCGGGTGGGCCGGGCCTACTTCCCGGCCGTCGGCACCAACGACTTCGACGACGCCAACACGGGCACCGTCGAACTCTACAACTGGGCCAGCACGCCGGGCACGCTGCCGCAGCCCGCTTCGGGCCAATACAACAACCTGCGCCTACTGAACACCAGCAGCACGGCGTTTGCCGCGCAGCTCGATGCCAACCTCGCCCTCACCGGCAGCCTGACGCTGGCCCGTAGCACCGGCAGCGCCGCCGTGGCCCTGAACCTGGGCCAGACGGCCGGCGCCGCGCGCACCCTCACCGTGCTGGGCGACGTGGCCGTGGGCGCCGGCACCAGCCTCGGCGTGACGGCCGTGAACGGCGCGCACACCCTGGCGCTGAATGGCAGCCTGACCAACAACGGCACCGTGCAGCTGCGCAACAGCGACGCCCAGCGCTGCCTGCTGCTCTTCAGCGGCGCGGCCGATGCCACCCTGGCCTGCAACGGCCCCACCGACCTCAGCCAACTGCAGGTGAACAAGGGCACCGGCAGCACCGCCACGCTGAGCGTAACCTCGACGCCGACCACGCCCGCCGGCGGCAACCTGCGCCTGAACTACACTGGCGCGGCCGACCTGCTGCTGCTCACGAACGGCACCGCCAAGCTGGGCGCCAACATTGAGCTGCCGCGCCTGAGCAACTCAGGCGGCGGCAATAACTACGACCTGGGCTCTTCCTCCAACAGCCCCGCGCTGTGGATAGCGGGCGCCACCGTGCGCAACAACGCCAGCAACGCGCTGGTGGTGTACGGCTCGTTTCGCATCAGCGCGGGCCGCTTCGAGTGCCTTGGGGGCGAAGGCGCCGTGATTCGGGAAGACGGGCAGTTTCTGATTGAAGGCGGCACGATGGTGGTGGAGAAATTCCGGCCCTCGAACACCTCGGCCAACCACCGCGGTTCGTTCACCATCACGGGCGGGCTGTTTGAGTGCAGCGGCACCGGCTCCGATGGCAACTTTGCCCGCTTCTCGCACCCGTACAAAACGCAGTCGTTCCGGATGACGGGCGGCACCATTCGGGTGCAGAACCCGCAGAACAGCAGCGGCTTGTTTCACATCGGCGTAAACCTCGACAACGCGAACGTAACCGGCGGCACCGTGGAAGTGCTGCTGCCTAACACCGCCACCAACGGTAAAATCCTAAGCACGGCCCCGTTCTGGAACCTGAGCGTGAGCAAGCCCGTGGCTGGCGGCGGCAGCAAGGCCGTGCTGGACGCCATTGGCGTGACGCCGGCTTACACGGGAGGCGCCACCACCACGGCGCAGCCCCTCACGGTGCTCAACAATTTCACCATCGCGGGGGCCAACCCCGCCACCCTCGACGCCAACTCGCAGGACGTGAACGTGCAGGGCACCCTCACCATTGGGGCGGGCTGCACCTACCTGCCCACCACCAACACCACCCGTTTCAGCGGCGGCCAGGACCAGCTGCTGACCAACAACGGCAGCATCGGCTCGACGCTGAACACGTTTTACAACCTGACGGTGAATAAGTCGGCGGGCACGCTCTCGCTCGACGGCACGGCTACCACGTTCACCATCACCAACACGCTGAGCCTGCTCAACGGCGTGCTCAACGACGGCAGCAAAACCGTGAACGTGCTGGGCAATATCGTGAACTCGGCCTCGCACACCAGCGGCGGCGGCACCGGCGCCATCGTGCTGGCCGGCGCGGGCGGGCAAGTGGTGAGCGGCAACGGCAGCGGCGTGTTCGGCAACCTCATTATTAATAGCACGGCCCCGGCCGGCGCGGTGGCCGCCACCCTCACGGCCAACCAAAGCGTGGCCAGCGTGCTGACGCTGCAAAGCAACCACGTCCTCAATATTGGCTCCAACCGCTTGTCGCTGACCAGCATCAGCCCCACGGCGCTGATGGCGGGTGCGGGCGGCTTTTCGAGCCAGCGCATGATTCGGACCGCCGGCAATCAGAGCGACCTGGGCCTGCGCAAAACCTACGGCGGCGCCGACTCCTTCACCTTCCCGGTGGGCACGGGCTCTAAATACACCCCGGCCACCATTGCCCTGGGAGCCACCATGCAGCTCTACGGCAAAGTGAGCGTGAGCCCCACCAACGCCCGCAACCCCTTCGTAACCAGCACCACCAACTCGCTGGCTTACTATTGGAAAGTGCGCAGCATCGACTTTGGCCCCATTCCGGCCGGCAGCATCACGGCCTCGTTCACCATGCTCAACGCCGACGCTGCGGGCACCTTGACCAGCTACGTGCCGGGCCGCTACCTGCCCGTGGCCTGGACTTCTTCCAACAATGTGAACCAAGTGGTGGAAGGCGCCACGAGTTCGGTCATTCAATTCCCGGGCTTGAGCCAGACCGATGGCGAGTTCACGGCCGGCGAAACGGTGGCTTTTGGGCCTGTCACGAGCTATTACTCCATCCGCAACGGCAACTGGGAGGACGCCAATCCGGCCACCACGCCCTGGAGCACGGCCGGCTTTGCGGGCGCGGCGGCTTCGTCGGTGCCGGGCCCGGGCAACCCGGTGTTCATCGGCTCGGCTAGCGGCGGCTTGTTCCACACCGTGACGGTGACGGCCAACGGCGCCCGCTCGGGCTCGCTCGTCATCGACCGCGGCGCCGTGCTGGACGTGCAGGCCTTCACGGGCCACAATTTTGGGGCCCTGCCCGATGCCACGGCCAGCGGCGCGGGCCGGCTGCGCATCAGCTCGGCCACGGCCACGGCCGAGTTTCCGGGCGGCGACTTTGGCTCGTTTCTGCAGCCCGGCGGCGGCACGGTGGAGTACTACACCACCGGCGTCCAAAGCTTTACGCTGCCCACCGCCTCGTTTACCAGCCTGCCCCTCGCCACCTACAAGAACCTGTGGCTCAACGCCGGAGCGGGCCAAACCGTGACCTTGCCCAACCAGGACCTGCGGGTGTTCGCGGAGCTGAAAACCGGCACGGCCGCTTCCTACAGCGGCCAGGTGCTGCTGAATGACGGCGCGGCCGGCAACCTGACGGCTGACTCCTTGCTGGCGGTGCAAAACGGCATCCTGCGCTACGTGAACGGCAGCGGCGCCACCCGCACCGTCGCCGTGGGCAATAATGTAACCGTGGCCGCGGGCGCCACCTTCGACGTCAACGGTGCGGGCGCGGCTACTACCACGCCGCATGCGCTGCTGGTGGGCGGCTCGCTCACGAACGACGGCACCCTGGACTTCGGCACCGCCGGCACGAGCCGGGCCACGCTGACCTTCACCGGCAGCCAGAACACCCGCTTGACCGGCACCACGGCCGGCGCCAGCACCAAGCTCTTCGCCCTGACGGTGGACAAAGGTGCCAGCCAGGCTCCCACCCTGACCCTGGACGTGGCCGGCACCCTAACCACGCCCACCAGCGGCTGGCTCACGCTGGCCAACGGCACGCTGCGCTACGCCCGGCCAGGCGCCAGCACCCTCACGGTGCACGACGCGGCCAGCCCCTACGTCATCAATGAAAAAGCCGGCCTGAACGTGGACGCCGCCGCCGGCACCGTGACGGTGGCCACCGCCAACGACGCCGCAGCCGACCTGCAGCTCGCGGGCCAACTGCGGGTGCTGCAAGGCACGCTGCAAGTGGGCACCGCCACCAACACCGCCGGCAACGACCTGGAGTACGCCAGCGCCGGCGCCCCCACCGTGCGCGTGAGCGGCACCGGCAGCCTGTACGTAAACGGCCAGTTGCGCCGCCCCACCACCAACACCAGCGGCGCGCTGCGCTTCGACCAAAGCGGCGGCTCGGTGGAGTTGGGCGGCGTGGGCGCCAGCGCGGCGGGCAACCGCGAGCGCGGCGTGTTTGAAGTGCAGGGCGCCGGCAGCCGGTTCCGCCTCACGGGCGGTACCCTGACGCTGCGCCGCTCCAACCAAAACGCCGGCCTCATCGCCGACTTGTTCCTGCGGCCCGACTCGACGGACGTGACCGCCGGCACCGTGGTGCTGGGCAATGCGGTGGCCGGCGCGGGCAACGTGGCCGTGACCGTGGATTCCTCGGTGCCGCTCTACGACCTGCGCGTGGAGGCCGGCGCCAACGGCACCAGCCAGAACACGGGCCAGCTCACCGGCGCCAACGCCCTCACCCTGAAAGGCTCGCTGACCATTGGCAACGCCAACGCCTTTTTCAACGCCAATGGCCTGGGGCTGAACATCGGCCAGAAGCTGATTAACAACAACCCCTCCACCAACACCGGCCTGAGCAACGGCGGCTTCCGCCCCGGCACCGCCACTCAGACGACTACCTTCACCGGCGGCATCGCGGCCCAGGAGCTCACCACGACGGGCACGGTGGCCGCCAACATTACCGTGTTCGGCAGCCTAGTGCTCAACAACGCCCAGCCCAGCGGCGCCCTGACTCTGCAAACCGGCCGCAACGCCCGCGTGCTCGGCAGCCTCACGCTCAGCAAAGGCACGTTGGCCGACAATGGCCAGACCATCAGCGTGCTGGGCGATGTACTGAACTCGGCCACGCACACCAGCGCCCCCGGCGGCAGCCTGACCCTGACCGGCAACGCCAATCAAAACGTGGGCGGCAACGGCACCGGCCGCTTCGGCAACGTGGTGCTGAACAACGCCGCCGGCGCCACCACCCTCGTCGACCAGGAAATCACGGGCGTGCTGACCCTCACCAGCGGCGCGCTCACCATCGGCTCGAACCTGCTGTGGCTGAGCAACCCCGCCGGCGGGGCCGTGGCGGGCACCTTCAACGCCGCCACTTGCATTCGCACCAACGGCATCGTGGCCGATTTGGGCCTGCGGAAGTCGTACCCCACCGGCGCCAGCAGCTTTACGTTCCCGCTGGGCGTGGCCGGCAAGTACACGCCCGTGGCCCTGAACACCATCACCAACGGCACGGCCGGCACCCTCACGGTGCGGCCCATCAACGCGCCCCACCCCAGCACCACCGACCCTGCCGATAAGGAGCTGGCCTACTACTGGAAGCTGACCCGCACCGGTTTCGATGCGGCCACCACGCTCACGCACAGCTACACGTACTGGGACCAGGCCGCCGGCAACACCGACGTGCGCGGCACCGAGGGCAGCTACCGCCTGGCCCGCTTCGTGAACGGCGCCTGGAACCCGCTCAACGGCTTCGTCGGCAGCGCGGCGAACCCGACGACTAACACGCTCACCCTGACCGGGGCGCAGCACTTCGACGGCGACTACACCGGCGGCGAAAGCAGCGAGTTCGGCACGGTGCCCACCTTCTACAGCCGCACGGCCACGGCTGGGCTGCCCGGGGGCGCCGCCTGGGACGCGGCTTCGTCGTGGACCTTCAACCCCGACGGCAGCGACGGCCCCCTGGCCCTGCCCACTGCCTTCCCCACGCAGGCCAACCCCGTGGTAATTCTCGGCGGCCACCGCATCAACGCCAACGGCCCCGGCCGGGGCGCGGCCAACCTGGCCCTGCAAGGCACCCTGGACCTGGGCGCCAACGGCGCCAACAACTTCAACACCGTGGCTGGGCCCGGCACGCTGATTATTGGCTCCTCGCTGTTCCCGGCCGGCAACTACACCGAATTTATGGCCGGCGGCAGCGGCGGCACCGTGAACTACATCGGCGCCGTGCAGCTGCCCGCCCGCGACACGTACAACAACCTGCAATTCACGGGCGGCAACGCCAAACAGCTCAGCAACCTCGACCTGACCATCAACGGTGCCCTGCTGGTGGCCAGCGGCACCACGGTGCTCAACCCCACCAGCCAGAACCTGACGCTGACTTCCACCACCAGCGGCGCCACCCTGGGTGGCACCCTTGACTTGAGCGAAGGCAGCCTGAGCGCCAAAGCTTTCCTGCTCAACTCCGGGCTGCTGACCATCGGCAGCGGCACGGTGAGTACGGGCACCTCCTTCACCAACAGCGGCACCGTCAACAACGGCAGCGGCGCGGTGAGCGTAGGCACGGCCTTCGACAACAGCGGCACCTACAACGCCAACATGGGGCCGGGCCCGCTCACGGTGGGCACTTCGCTCACCAACAGCGGCCTGTTCCGGGCCGGCGACGGCGGCCTGACCGTGGGCGACGCCCTGACCAACACGGCCAGCGGCACCTTCCAACTGGCCGCCGGCGACCTGACCGTGGCCAGCAACCTGAGCAATGCGGGCACCTTTGTGGTCAATAACGCCAACACGCTGCGCATTGGCGGTGATTTGGTGAACACCGCGGGCGCGGGCGGCTCGTTTGCGGCCGGGCCCAGCACCGTGCTGCTCCAAGGCAATTTCACGAACTCCGGCGTCAGCTTCGTGCCCGGCACCAGCACCGTGCGCTTCCTGGCCAACGCCGGCCGCGCCATCACCGGCGCCACCACCTTCTACAACCTGCAGAAGCCGGGCAGCGGCGTGCTCACCCTGGCGGGCACCACCGACGCCACCGTCAGCAACGTGCTTACGCTCAGCAATGGACTGATTGCCACCGGCAGCAATACGCTACGCCTCACCAACACGGCTGCGCAGCCCATCGTGGGCACCGGCACCACGGCCTACGTGAGCGGCCGTCTGGCCATCAGCATTCCCAACGCCGCGGCGGCCAGCCGCGAGTTTCCGGTGGGCGCGGGCGGGCGCTACCGGCCCGTCACCATTCAGCCCCAGGGCGCTTCGGCCAATCCAGTGGTGCTGGTGGAAATCCTGAACGGGGCGCCGGCCGGCACTGTGGACAACACCTTGTCCAACCTCTCGGCCAACCGTTACTACCGCATTTTCCTGCTGTCGGGCAGCATCAACCAGCCCACGGTGCAGCTCAGCTTCAACACGGAAGGCATTGTGGACGAGGAAGTGAACGTGCCCGGCAACCTGCGGGTGGCCCGCTCCACCGGCAACGCCGGCCCCTGGAGCAACGCGGGCGGCGCCGGGGTGTACTCGCCGGCCTTCCCGCGCGGCTACACCATCTCGGCCCCCGTGCTCATCAACAGCAATTCGTACTTCGCCCTGGCCTCGACCAATGCCGTCGACAACCCGCTGTCCGGCATTGCGCCGCTGCCCGTGGAGCTGACGAAGTTTACGGCCACGCCTGTGGGCAGCGCCGTGCACGTAGCCTGGGGCACCGCCAGCGAGAAAAACAGCGACTACTTCGACGTGCAGCGCTCGGCCAACGGCCTGCGCTTTGAAACCCTGACCAAAGTAGCCGCCCAAGGCAGCAGCACTGCCCGCCACGACTACGCGCACCGCGACGAGCGCCCCTTGCCGGGCCTGAGCTACTACCGCCTGCGGCAGGTAGACCGCGACGGCACGTTCCGCTACAGCCCGGTGGTGGCCGTGCGCTTCGGCGCCGCCAGTGGCCCGGTATCCGTCACGCTCTACCCCAACCCGAGCACGGGCACCAGCTTCCGCCTCGCGGCCCAGAACGTGCCCGCCGGCCCGGCCACGGTGCGCGTGTTCGACCTGCAGGGTCGCCTCGTGAGCCAGCACGCCGTCGATTTTGCGCAGCCGGATTTGGCTGTGCTACCCGACCGGCCGTTGGCTGCGGGCATGTACGTGGTGACCGTGCAAACCAGCGTCGGCCAGTTTACGCAGCGGCTGGAAGTTCGGGAATAGTTGTTCCCAGTGCTTGATAATGGAAAAGGCGGCTTCCTCGGAAGCCGCCTTTTTTATGAAAGTACCGCCTGGGGCGCGTTACATTGGCCGTTTTCTCCGAACTTCACCTGGGCAAATCGGGTTGAGCGCACAATTCTTAAAATATTGTAGCGGGGCGAGCGTCTGCTTGTTCAGAATGAAAACCATGGCACTTTCGCTCCCCTCCTCCCTTGTTCCCCCGATGACGGCTGCCCAGCAGGACCGCCAGATTGCCGACGCCGTGCGCCAGCAGCGCCCGCGGCTGCTGCAGTTCATCCGGCGCCGCATCCCCGACGAAGCCGAGGCCGAAGACCTCCTGCAGGACGTCTTCGCCGAGCTCGTGGAAAGCTACCGGCTGCTGAAGCCCGTGGAGCAGGCGGCGGCCTGGCTCTTCCGGGTGGCCCGCAACCGCATCACCGACCTCTACCGCCGCAAGCGGCCGGTGAGCCTCGAAGAAGCCTTTGGCGCGGCCGAGGCCAACGAGGACGGCGAAGGCCTGCTGCTGGCCGACCTGCTGCCCGCCGCCGACGACTCGCCCGAAAACCGCCTGCTGCGCGAAACCCTCATGGACGCGCTGTCGGAAGCATTGGCCGAATTACCGGCTGCCCAGCGCGAGGTGTTCGTGTGGCACGAGCTGGAAGACAAAACCTTCCGCGAAATGGAGGAAGAAACCGGTGTGCCGCTCAAAACCCTTATTTCGCGCAAGCACTACGCCGTGCTGCACCTGCGCAAGCGCCTGCAAACCCTGTACACCGAACTGTTCACCGATTAATTTGCTGGTTTTAATGAGGCGCTGACGTGCTGGCTCACAGCACGTCACCTAGCCCATTCCGCCGCCCATCTCAGTAGCCCATCAGCACATCGACCAATCAACCCATCAATATCATGGACCGTAAATTCTGGCTGCTGCGCGGCCTCCGTTTCTTTCTTTTTGCGGCGCTGTTTATCGTCGTCATTGGCTTCGGCACCCAAGCCCTCTGGAACTGGCTGATGCCTCAGCTATTTCATCTTCCGGCCATCAGCCTGCCCCAAACCTATGGCCTGCTGCTGCTGAGCCGCATCTTGTTTGGCTTTAAACCCGGCGGGCGGCCCGGGGGCTGGGCCGCCAAGAAACGGGCCTGGCAGCAGCGCATGGCCGGCCGCATGGAGCACCTCAGCCCCGACGCCCGCGAGAAGTTCCGCCAGGAAATGCGCGCCCGCTGCGGCATGGGCTGGATGCACAAGCCCGAAGCGGCAGCCGACATGGCCGCCCGGCAACCCGCCTAGGCATTACTCGCCCGCTTTTCTGCAAAAACTTTGGTGCGGCCTCCCCAGCGGAGGCCGCATTTTTTATGCTGGCCCGGTTCTTCTGCCGCGAGTACCGGCGGTGCTGGCTTGCAACCTTGTTTGGTGGGCGGGCCGGGCAAAAGGCAGCCCGATGCCCCGGCGGCGGACAGTTGGCACAGCATTTTTTGCTTGAAAGTGCTTCAGTCAGACGTTATGGCCAGAACAACAAACGGAAGGAAAGTCACCTCGAAAGGCAATTGATTTATATTCAATACGCTACTGCACCTGGCCCTTGTAAAAGAGTCATTCGACGTCGCTTTATAATGAAACTTCGATACCTAATTCATTGAGTTTATTCGAGAATGGAATTAACTATAAGGAGGAACAAGCTTGCATAATTGGCATAAGTAGTTGTACGTTTGTATTGTTAAATTAAAAATTATAAAAATGCAAACCACTACCCAATCCCGCATTATCGCCGCACTGGCATTTCTCAGCTTGCTGCTGGCGGCTTCTCCGAGCTGGGCCCAACTGGCTTACACTGACGTACTTCAGCCGAAAGCAACGGCTGCCGATGCCGACCCCGAAGTGGGCAAGCCCGCGGCCAAAACCACGACCAAAACCATTCATGGCGTAATTCAGAACGATAAGGGGGCTTTGCCGGGCGCCACCGTTTGGCTGCAAGGCAGCCGCACCATCGTGGTGACTAACTCTGAAGGCGAGTTTGAGCTACAGGTGCCGGCCGATGCCACCACCGTGAAGCTGGTGTGCGGCTACGGCGGCCTGCAGGAAGAAGTACTGACCCTGACGCCAGCGAAGGCCATGGGCTCCATCTACCTGCTGCAAACCAAAAGCGCGGCCAAATAAGCAGCGGCTCGGTAGTCGTTTTTCCACAGCTCCACGGCTTGCCCGGCGTTTGCTTTCCGCTCCTTCGTCCTCCCAATAAAAAACCCCGGCCTCGCGAAGCCGGGGTTTTTTATTGGGAATCCAGTGGTAGGAATTGGGACGAGGGCGGGGCGGGTGGGGCTACTGCCCGCCCTGCTTGCTGCCGCCACCTTTCACGTCGTCGTTGGAGATGGACTTGCGCTGCTTGCCTTGCTGCTCGGTGCCGAAGCGGTAGGCGAAGCTGAGGCGGAAGGAGCGCTGGAAGGACTTGTTCTCGTTCACTTCGTTGAAGTCGGGCGTGTCGGTGGTGCTGCGGTACACCCAATAGTTGTTGAAGGGCGAGCCAAAGTTCAGGACAAGGTCGGCCTTGTCGTTGAGGAAGGTTTTCTTGGCGCCCAGCTGGTAGTAGAGGTTGGCCGAGTTGCGGCCCTGGAGGCTGGGCGAAGGCAGGGAGCTGTACATGAATCCTTGCAGGGTGTACTTTTTGGGCAGCTTATAGGAGGTGTTGAGGTTGAGGCTGGCGGTGAAGCCCGTGCGCTCGATGCCCAGGGCCGGGCTGCGGCGCACGATGTACTGCACGTCGGGCCCGCCGCTGATGTCCCAGCCCTCCACGGGCTTGGCCGAGCCATAGAAGTTGAGCTGGTAGAAGGTGTTGGCGGCCACGTTGCGGAAGGTTTGCTCGGTGACGTCGGGGCGGTTGGGGGTGAGGCGCACGGACTCGATGGCGTTGCCGGTGCGGCGCACCGAGCCGGCGATGTTGAGCGAACCGGCCTTGCCGTTGGTGTTGTAGCTCAGCTCATACGAGTCCGTGATTTCGGGGTCGAGGCCGGGGTTCCCGAACACGATGTTGTTCGGGTCGGAGCGGTCGACGTAGGGGTTGAGGTAGTCGATGTAGGGCCGGGTGATGCGCTTGCTGTAAGCCAGGCGCAGGCTGTTGTTGTCGCTGAGGGCGTACTGGGCGCTGCCGTTGGGCAGCCAGGTGAGGTAGCTGCGCGGGGGAATCTCCGAATTGGTGGTGCGGAACACGGCCGACAGCTCGGTGCGCTCCAGGCGGGTGCCGCCGCTGAGGGTGAGCTTCTTGCTGGTCTTGCCCGTGTAAGTGAGGTAAGCGGCCTGCACGTTCTGGTCGTAGCTAAAATCGGTGTTGCGGCCCGGCAGGGGCTGGTAGTCGGGGGTGAGGCCGCGGGTGAGGCCGGCCACATCCGCCACCGAGCCGGTGCGGCGCCAGATGCTTTTCAGGCCGGTTTCCAGGGTTTGCTTGTCGCCGAAGGGCTGCACGAAGTCGGTTTGCACCGTGACCTCGGTGCCGGGGTTGCGGCCGCGGCTGCGCTCCCGGTAGTCGGCCAGGCCGTGGCCGGTGTCCTGGTAGGCGTTGCGGAACTCGTCGAAATCGTAGTCGAAGGTGCCGCTGTTGTCGGCGTACTGGCCCAGCACGCTCCACTCTCTGCGGGGCAGGGCGAAGGTCTTAGTGTAGGTGCCCGTGATTTCCCCGTTGAAGCCGCTGAACTGGCTGTCGGTGGAGCGGGTGAACAGCTTATTGTCCGCCGCCACGGGCGTTAGCAAGTTGTAGAGCAGGCTGTTGAAGTTGTGGCCCGCGTAGCGGTTCAGCGAGCTGGTGAGCGACAGGCTTTGCTTGTCGCTCAGGTCGTAGTCGAGCCCCACCGTGGCGTACACCCATTGGCCGCCGTAGTCGCCGTCGCCGGTTTGGGTGAGGGAGGTGCCGTCGTTCTTGCCCACGCGCACGCGGCTGAACTCGTTGGGCCCGTACCAGCCGCCGGTGCCCCCGGCCGAGGTGAAGCCGAACTTGCCTTTGCGGAAGTTGAGCGAGGCATTGCCGTTGGAGTTGCGGTTGCCGCCCGCGGCGCTCACCCGGCCGTTCAGGCCCTGGTCCACGCCCTTTTTCAGCACGATGTTGATGATGCCGGCGGTGCCTTCGCCATCGTATTTGGCCGGCGGGGTGGTGATGACTTCCACGCTCTGAATCTGCTCGGCGGGGATGCCTTTCAGGGCCTCGGCCAGGTTGCTGGCCAGGGTGGGCGAGGGCTTGTTGTTGATGAGCACCTTGAAGTTGCTGCTGCCGCGCATGGTCACGTTGCCGTCGCCGTCCACGGCCAGCAGGGGGGCTTTGCGCAGCACGTCGGCGGCGGTGCCACCGGCGTTGGTCACGTCCTGGTCGGCGTTGTACACCAAGCGGTCGGGGCGTACTTCCACCACCGGCTTGGTCCCGATGACCACGGCCTCGGCCAGGGCCGTGCCCGCCGTGGGCAGCCGGAACGTGCCCACGTCGGTGGCGCCGGCCGTGATGGTCACGGCTTTGGTTTGGGTGCCGTAGCCCACGTAGCTCACCCGCAGGCGGGCCGGGCCGGGGGCCAGCTTGCCGAGGGCGAAGCGGCCGTTGTCGTCGGCGGCCACGCCCGTAATGGGCTTGTCGTTGGGGGCGGGCGGCAGCAGCACCACGGTGGCGTAGGGCACGGGCTCCTTTTTCAGGGAGTCGAGCACGGTGCCGGTGAGCGAGCCGGTGCCGGTGGCCACGGCGGGGGCCGGCGGGGCTTGCTGGGCCCGGGCCGCCGGGGGCGCGAGGGCGGCCAGCAAGAAGCCGACCAGCAGCAGGTGGTAGCGAAACGTCATAGCAGATGCAGAAAAAAAGGTATCGGGGGCAAGGAGACGAAACAGCGGCCGCACGTTGCAGCCGGCGCGGTTACGCAAGGATTATCTTTTGTAAGAGGCGGCCGGAGCGGGGCGGGCGGTTGCGGGCTAGGGAAAGGAGAAGGGGGTATGGCGCGACTGGCCGGGCGGGGGCAAGCCCCGCCCCTACATCGTTGGGGAAGCACTGATTATTGCCAGCGCAACCGGGGGATTTTTATGGGGGTACCGGGAATTGTTCGATTCGTTACAGGCGGCAGGAATTTTTTGGCAGGCATTGCCGCCGGCTGGCTGAACCACAGGACAAAGATGAGGCGCTGCCGGGCCGCCCACGTCTCAGATGATGAATTGAGACGTCTTGATTTAGGGGTTGGGGCTTGCGGGGGGTGAGGTGAACCGCCAGAACGACCCCCTCCTCCACCAAAAAGCCCTTCCGGCCGAACCGAAAGGGCTTCTTTTCACTGGCAATGCCTGCCCCGCTTATTGCACCAGCCGGGTTTTGATGGCCGAATACTGCGGCGCCGTGGTGGAGCCGGTGAGGGCGGCCACCTTCACCCACACGCGGGTGCCGGAAGGGAAGGGACCGATTTCGCGCTCGCGCCCGCCCCCCACGGCCACCTCCCACTGCGATTCGGGCAGCGTGTTGTCGGTGGTGAAGCGGATGAGGTTTTGCACGGTGCCGGGGGGGCGGCTGAAGCGCAGCAGCAGGCAGCCGGGGGTGCCGCCATCCAACAGCTCGAACTCCATGAGGGCCGTGGCCGGCGCCAGCGACTGCGAGGCCCCCGTGCCCGTGGTGGCCGCCAGCGTGAGCCCCGCCGACAGCAGCGCCGGCTCGTTGGCGGGGTAGTCCAGGTTCAGGCGCTTGGCCAGGCGGTTGAGCTGCGCCGTCACGGCTTGCCGCAGTTGGTCGCGCTGGGCCGTTTGGGCCGGGCTGGGGTAGTCCACGGCCGCCACGGCGGTGTCGTAGGCCTCCAGGGCCAGGTCCAGGTCTTTGCTTAGCTTGTCGCCGTCGGCGATGAAGGCGCTGGCCGCCGTTTGGCGCACCACGCTGTGGCCGAAGGGCGATACGGCGTCGACCAGTAAGCTGCTGTAGTCTTCAATGAGTTTGGGTTTGCGCATGTTGAATGAGAAAATGGGAGTAGATGAATAGCCGAATGTAGTGGCGCCAAACGCGCTGGCAACCACTCCTTTTCCGGCCGTGGTGGCGCACTCCGCCGGCTCCGGCCGCCACCGTCCCAGGCTGGGACAGCGGTGGCGAAGCCACGGCCGCCGCTTAGGGCACTTTCTATCTTCCGCGGCCACTATCTGCACAGCAGCGGGGCGCGGCAGGCCGGCATCCTCCCATTTTGGTACAAGCAACGGGCTGGTTTACCTTGGTTGGAAAAGCCATAATCTTGTACATAAGCTGCTCGTTTTCATTACCGACCCGGCTGAAAATGAATCGGCCCATGCGGAATAGCTTCCCGCATGGGCCGATTCATTTCCGGCAAGTCCGGTTTTGCATTCGGCAACGGCCGGAAAGCAAAAAGCCGTGGCCGGATGCGTGGCCGCGCCTGCCGGATGGTTTTCCGGACATGCCGAATGGCTTTCCGCAAGTGCGGGAAATCATCCGGCATGTCCGGAAAACCATCCGGCAGGCGCGGCGGGAAACGGATTCTTCTTGCCGGGACGCGGTGCCGCCCATGCCTGTTGTGGGGAACCACCTGTGAAGAACGGCGCATGGAGTAGCGCGGACTCTGTAGTCCGCGTCCCGGAACGGCATTCAACCGGCGTTAACGGCGCAGGGACGCGGACTACAGAGTCCGCGCTACTCATGAACGGCGCACGGAGTAGCGCGGACTCTGTAGTCCGCGTCCCCGCGCCATTTGTTCCGTTCAACTATCCGCCGGGGACGCGGACTACAGAGTCCGCGCTACATCCGGCCGGCGCGGCGACGCGGACTACAGAGTCCGCGCTACGCTACCCGGCTTTGCGCGCCCGCCTGGCTTTGGCTGGCGCTGTCCGGCGGTTGGGGGCCGGCAGCAGGGGCTCGGCCAACTGCCGGTAGAGGCCAAACAGGTATTCAAGGCGGCTGAGCTCGGTGGGGAAAGCGGCCGGGCGGTAGCACAAGTCCACGGCCCTATCGAGGGCGGCGTGGGCCTGGGCCAGCGCGGGCGGCATGGTGAGCGGGTCGTAGAGCAGGGCCAGCGTGGCGTCCGGAAACTCGGCCCGGGCGGCCAGCACGCGGGCGGCGGCGGCTTCCACGGCGGCGGTTTGTTTCGGGCTGGGGCTGGGGGGAAAGGGGTAGTTGTTGTAGACTATATCTTTTGAATATTGATAGTCACTCTTTAGCCTTCCAGTTACATGCCGCATCCATGCCATATGCATTGTAGAAGTGAGGACGCCGAATAAATAGGGTGTGGCATCAGCAATAAGCCGTAGCTTATCACCGCACATGAACTCAGGTGTTAGAAAAGCAATAGGGATAAAGCGTCGCCGCTCTGATGATACTTGCGGCAGGGCCAGAAAAGGTTTTGTAGGGACAAACGACGTGTGAAATCGGGTCGGTGTTAATGCAAGTTTTTTGGTTGGAAGACTGTCACTGCTGTCCCGAAAGACTCTCACCGCTTCAATCAGCTTCTTAGCCTCTGGCAGTTTTGACAATTCAGTTGGCGAAGCATCGCCTAGCCATAGGCACCAACGCTCGGTGCCATTGATAAACTCTTCCCCGCCAAGCCATCTTTTAAAGTAGGGAGCCGCTTGAGGCTCTTTGCGTAAGAATTCTTCTTTTCGCTCAGGGGTAAATAAGTAATTGCCACCGTCGATAGGCTTATTGCCGGACACCATTGCCGGAACTGGACTCAGCGGACGGCTTCGGCTACCGACTAATACGTTTTCGCCATCCACCAAATAAGGATTGATGTTGGCCACCTTCAATTCCAAAGGCTCGCTACGCGGAGTGGCGTAGTCGAATAGTCGGGCGGGACGCTTTTCCGTTCCAAAGCCGACGATGACACAGAAAACCGCCGCCGTGCCCCGCGCTTCATTGTTCCATTTGAAGGTGCGGTGAGCGAACTGAATGTGCATGTGGTAGCGGTTCAGCATTTCGCCCCACAGGATGCTCACTTGCTCACCCTGAGTAATGGAATTGGTGCTCACAAACGCCGCCCGGATGGCCGTGCTCTCAATAAAGCGGGCGGCTTTGAGGTACCAGCCGGCCACGTAGTCGAGCACGCCGGCGCCGGGCAGCTTGGCACCGGCCACGCCCAGCAAATCCTGGCGCTGCTGAGCCGTCATAAGCTTGGACCCTACAAATGGTGGATTGCCGAGGACATAGTACTCCGTCGCGTGTCGCGTGTCGCGTGTCGCGTGTCGCGTGTCGCGTTTTTATTATCAGGCGTCGCGCTGTTGGTATCCTCTCCTATTACTGTATAACCGGGCAAGTTCAATACCTCAGCCCAATCTTGCAAGAGGGCATTACCAATAACAATGCGGGCGGTGCGGACCAGGGGCAGGCGTACGTAGCGGTTGCCGAAGGTGGCAGAAAGCTGGAGGTTGAGCTGGTGGTCGATGAGCCACATGGCCACTTCGGCAATGCGGGCGGCGAATTCTTCGAGCTCGATGCCGTGGGCCTGGTCTACCTGCACCAGGGCGTAGAGGCTAAGGTTCACGGTTTGGCCATTGGCGAGCTGGGGCGCCAGCAGGCGGGCCAGCACCTCGTGTTCGAGCAGGCGCAGTTCCCGGTAGGTCACCACCAGGAAGTTGCCGCAGCCGCAGCTCGGGTCCAGGAAATGGATGGTTTCGAGGCGGCGGTGCAGGGCGTCGAGCTTGGGACGGCTGCTGCCGGCCTGGGCCAGCTCCTGGCGCAACTCGTCGAGGAACAAGGGCTGAATGACCTTCAGAATGTTTTGCTCGGAGGTGTAGTGGGCGCCCAGGGTGCGGCGGCGGGCCGGGTCGGCAATGCTCTGGAACAAAGAGCCGAACACGGCCGGTGAAATCCGGCTCCAATCGAAGTACGTGGACCGGATGAGCTGCGCCCGAGTATCCTCGGTGAAGGCCGGGAACCGGAAATCTTCCCGAAAGAGGGCCCCGTTCACGTAGGGGAGGCTGGCCAGGTAGGCCGGCAAGGCCCGGGGGCGCTCGGCTTCGGGCTGGTCGAGGGTGTGGAAGAACTGGGCCAGCCGGGGGCCAAGGTCGGAGCCGTCGGGGGCGGTGTGGTTTTCGAGAAAGGCCCGGAACTCATCGGGCTCGAAGATGGCCGTGTCTTCGGCGAACAGGCAGAACAGCAGGCGCACGAGCAGGACTTCGAGGGCGTGGCCGTGGTAGCCGCCCGCGAGCAGGGCGTCGTGCAGGGCGGCCATGAGCTCGGCGGCTTCGGCGTTGGCGGGGTCGTCGGGGGCGGTGGCGTGGGTCTGGTAGCCGCTCAGGAAGCCGAAGAGGTGGAGGTGCTCGGGCAGCTCGGGCAGGCCGAACTGGGTTTCCTGGCCGGTGTCGAGGTCGTGGAGGCGGAAGCGGGCGAAGTCGGAAACCAGAACGTAGCGGGGCAGCTTGTAGTCGGGCAGGCCGGGGAAGTAGTCGCGGGCCTGCTGGGTGGCTTTGGCCAGGTCGCGCCCCAGGGTTTTCTGCTCCACAATTAGCTTGCCGGGGATGAACATGTCGATGAAGCCCTGGCCGCCGTCGGCCTTCTTCACGGGCACCTCAAACTGGGCCACCCGCCGCCGGTTCTGCCCAAACACGTCCAGAAAATCGCGCCAGAAGCTCTGCGACTCGGCCCGCTCGGAGGCAGTATCGGCATACTCAAGGGCAAACGCGGTGGCGCGGTGGCGCAGCTCAGCCAGGGACAGGGGCATAAAAACGAAGAGGTAGATGAAAAGCGGAAGGTAAGCGGCGGAACCGGCACTCCCCTCCTTTTCTAAGGAGGGGATGTTTGCGCGCCGCGCAAACCGGGGTGGTTGCCCTCGTTGAACGACACCCGAACCAAGCCCCCCTCCGTCCCGCTGAACATATCACCCGCCATCCTGAGCGCAACACCTGTCCCGCTGAACATATCGCCTGTCATCCTGAGCGCAGCGAAGGACCTTATCACGCTGGCGCTCCTTACTTTATGATTACTACAAGTTGTTCTTCGGCGATAAGGTCCTTCGCTGCGCTCAGGATGACAGGCGATATGTTCAGCGGGACAGGTGTTGCGCGTTAGCTGGCAGCTGTTGCGCGCCGCCCAACAACCAGTACAGCATCCATACAGGAGCGGGCAGAACCCTTCATCCCTCCCTATCTTTTCCCAAAATAGTACCACACCGGGCAGTCCGGCCGTAGCTTTACCGATGCCAAGCCAGCGCGTTGCCGGGCGAATAACGCACTGACTTGATGAAACACTTCTTCTCTACCACCGCAGGCAAGGCCGCGGCCGGGCTCTTATTGGCTGTACTGGTTCTGCTGGCCCCGCTGGGGGCCGGAGCGCAGGCCCTACGCGGCACCTTCGCGGGCGGCCGGTCCCACTCGCTGGCCATCCACGCCGACGGCAGCCTGTGGGCCACCGGCGACAACACCTATGGCCAGCTCGGCACGGGCACCACCACCAGCAGCACCGCCTGGGTGCAAGTGGGCACCGCCACCGACTGGGTGCAGGTAGCGGCGGGCACCAGCTTCAGTTTGGGGCTGCGAGCCGACGGCACGGCCTGGGCCTGGGGCTTCAATGGCTACGGCCAGCTCGGCGACAACTCCACCACCGACCGCCTGGTGCCCACGGCCGTGAGCGGGGGCGGCACCTACGCCCAGCTGGCGGCCGGCTACATCTTCAGCGTGGGCCTGCGCACCGACGGCACGGTGTACGCCTGGGGCCTAAACACCAACGGCCAGCTCGGCGACGGCACCACCACCGACCGGGCCGTGCCCACCCGCGAAGCCACCAACGGCACCACCTGGACCGCGCTGGCCCCCGGCCTCGCGTCCTCCTTCACGGCGGTGCGCACGGTGTCGGGCTACAACTTTGCCAGCACTGGCTACAACAGCAGCGGCCAGCTCGGCGACGGTACTACCGATGACGCCAACCGCTTCGACCGGGTGAGCCCGCTAAACTCCCTCCAGCCCCTGCCCGTGGAGCTGGTGGCCTTCGCGGCCGTCCGCACCGGCCCGGCGGCGGTGGCCCTGGCCTGGCACACGGCCTCGGAGCAGCACAACGCCGGCTTCACGGTGGAGAAATCGGCCGACGGCGTGGCCTTTGCCGCCCTGGGCTTCGTGGCCGGGGCCGGCAGCAGCGCCACGGCCCACGCCTACGCCTACCCGGACGCCAACGCCCGCGCCGCCGCCTACTACCGCCTGGCCCAGCGCGACCTGGACGGCACGGTGGCCTACTCGCCCGTGCAGTTCGTGCCCGCCGCCGATGGAGAGGGGGCCGCAGGCCTAGTGCTGGTGCTGGTGCCCAACCCCGCCCACGGCGGCGTGGTGCAAGTGCCGGGCCTGGCCGCCGGCACGCCCCTGGCCGTGTACGACGGACTGGGCCGCCTCGTGCGGCCGGCCGCCGCCACCCTCGACGTGGCCGGCCTGCCCGCCGGGGTGTACGTGGTGCGCGCCGGCACCCGCGCCGCCCACCTGGTGGTGGAGTAGGCCGCAGGGGGCCGGCTGCCCTTGCAGGCAGCGCCGCCTATGGCGTAGCTTTGGGATAGGCCAGCGACCGGGCGTTCGCGTCCCCGCCGGCCTTCACCGCCCTTTCCCCCTCCCGCCATGCAGCACCTCCACCGCACCCCGCTCGACCAGCTCTTTGTCATCGACATCGAAACCGTGCCCTGCGTGGACTGCCACGACAACCTCGACCAGATGCTGCGCCAGCTCTGGGAGCACAAGAGCGAGAGCCTGCGCCGCCAGCAGGGCTACACCGGCCGCCCCCAGGCCCCCGAGCCCCTGCCCGACCACCTCACCGCCGCCAGCCTGTTTGAGCAGGCCGGCATTTACGCGGAGTTTGGGAAGGTGGTGTGCATTTCGGTGGGCTATTTCGTGCACGACAAGCAGGAGGAAATTACCCGCTTCCGCGTGAAGAGCTTTGCCGGCCACGACGAGAAGCAGCTGCTGCGCGACTTCGGCAAGCTGCTGGGCCACAAGCCGCACTTTGCCCTCTGCGCCCACAACGGCAAGGAGTTCGACTTTCCCTACCTCGGCCGCCGCCTCCTCGTCAACGGCCTGCCCCTGCCCGCCCAACTCGACCTAGCCGGCAAAAAGCCCTGGGAAATCAACCACCACGACACCCTGGAACTCTGGAAGTTCGGCGACCACAAGTCCTACACCTCGCTCCACCTGCTGGCCACCATCTTCGGCATTCCCACGCCCAAAGACGACATCACGGGCGCCGACGTGGCGCGGGTGTACTGGGAGGAAAACGACCTGCCCCGCATTGCGGCCTATTGCCAGAAGGACATCATTACCACCGCCCGCCTCCTCCAGAAATTCCGGGGCGAAGAGCCTTTCCGCGACGAGCACGTGGTGTACGCCGACGCAACCCCAGCGCCCATGCTACGGGTCATGTGAGGAAACAACCCTTTTCAAGCACTTCACCACGTCCCTTTCATGCGCTTCTCTTTTCCTCTTCGCCGCGCCGCTGCCGCCCTGGCCGCGTCCCTGGCCCTGGCTGCCTGCCAGGATGTTCAGTGTCCGCTCAGCATGACCCCGCCGCCCGAGTTCTCGCTCGCTTTCAGCACCGACACCTTGCCCGACCCTGCGGCGGGTTTCCGGCGGGCCGAATGGCGCTCGGCTTACCTCGTGCGCTACGCCACCACCGATTTCCAGTCGCCCACCGACACCTTGCGCCAGCCCTGGGCCACTGTGGGCCAGCGCCCCGTGCTGGCCGTGTACGCCAGCGGCCAGCACCCGCCCCAGTTTGCGGTGCCCCAGAGCGGCCCCGCCGCGCAGCCCGGCAGCTACCGGCTGGTGGTGCCGGCCGCTGGTCGCCAGTACGACATCAACAACATCGTTCTGACGCAGGAATCCGGCAAAAGCCGGTGCGACGGCTACCGCATCACCCGCCGCGAGGCCACCGTCAACGGCCAGCTTCGCGACGGCCTGACCAGCCCGCCGCTGCTCACCAAATAGCGCACAAAAAAGGCTTCTGCACCACGCAGAAGCCTTTTTATTTAGCCGAAGCATCGCCCCCTAGCTTTCCAGCGTGGCCAGGTCAATGACAAAGCGGTACTTCACATCGCCTTTCAGCATGCGCTCGTAGGCGTTGTTGATGTCCTTGATGTTGATGAGCTCGATGTCGGACATGATGTTGTGCTCGGCGCAGAAGTCCAGCATTTCCTGCGTTTCGGCAATGCCGCCGATGAGCGAGCCCGCAATGCGCCGGCGCTTGCCGATGAGGTTGAAGGCGTGCACCTGGGGCGCTTCGGGCGGCACGCCCAGCAGTATCATGGTGCCGTCGCGGCGCAGCAGGTTCAGGTAGGCCGCCAGGTCGAGCGGGGCCGACACGGTGTTGATGATGAAGTCGAAGTAGTTGCTTGCCGACTTCAGCTGGGCTTTGTCTTTGGTCACCACGAACTTGTGGGCGCCCAGCTCTTTGGCGTCGGCTTCCTTGCTGGGCGAGGTGCTGAGGACGGTGACTTCGGCGCCCATGGCGGCGGCCAGCTTCACGGCCATGTGGCCCAGGCCGCCCAGGCCCATTACGCCCACGCGGTGGCCGGGCTGCACGTTCCACTGGCGCAGGGGCGAGTAGGTGGTGATGCCGGCGCAGAGCAGCGGCGCCACGCGGGCCAGGTCCAGCTTTTCGGACACCTTGAGGGTGTACTTTTCATCGACCACAATCTGCGAGGAGTAGCCGCCGTAGGTGGGCGCGCCGGTGCCGATTTCGCGGCCGTTGTAGGTGCCCACCATGCCGGTGGTTTCGCAGTACTGCTCCAGGCCTTCCTGGCAGCTGGGGCAGGTGCGGCAGGAATCGACCATACAGCCCACGCCGGCCAGGTCGCCCACTTTGAAGTTCCTGACTTGGTCGCCCACCTGCGTGATGCGGCCCACGATTTCGTGGCCCGGCACCATGGGAAAAATCGAGCCGCCCCACTCGTCACGCACCTGGTGCAGGTCGGAGTGGCACACGCCACAGAACTGAATGTCGATGAGAACGTCGTGCGGGCCGACGTCGCGGCGCTCGAAGTTGAAAGGTTCTAACGGGATGTTGGCGGCGGGGGCCGCGTAAGCTTTGGTGGGGAGCATAAAGTGGAATCTGAGTAAAAGAACAGGGCCCGGGGGCCAGGGGCTAAACTCCTTGTGCGGGCGAAGGTTGGGGCGACGGGCTAAAATCCGGGTTACGTCCAGCCGTACCGTCGAGCCGGGGCCCCGTCCGCCGGCTAGCCCTTCAGCTCCGTGGGGCTCACGCCGAACTTCTTTTTGAACGCCGTGCTGAAGTGCTGCACCGACGAATAGCCCAACTCAAACGCCAGCTCGCTGGCTGTTTTTTGGCGGTCCTGCAGCTGGGCCCGGGCGTCGGCCAGCCGGTAGTCGCTGAGGTAGCCGAACACGGTTTGGCCGAACAGCTCTTTGAAGCCCTTTTTCAGCTTAAACTCGTTGAGGCCGGCCACGCGGGCCAGCTCGGGCAGGCTGGGCGGCAGGGCCAGGTGCTGCACGAGGTAGTCGCGGGCAAAGAGCAGGCGCTCCTGGTCGTAGTCGGTGCGGGCGTAGCGGCGCGGGGCCTGCGCCTGCTCGAAGGCATCGGCCTGCAACACGAGTATTTCCAGGGCTTTGGAGTAGAGAAACAGTTTTTTCAGCGGCCCCGCAAAGCGGCAGTCCAGCACTTCCCGGATGGCCGTGTGCAAGGCCAGGTTCAGGTGCAGGCCCTGCTCGCTCAGCACCAGCTGCTGGCCCGCCAGCACGGCGGCGCAGAAGCGCCGCAGCGGCTCGTTGGCCTGCTGGGCCAGGGCCAGGAAGGCGGGCTTGGTGAACTGCAGGATGAAGGTTTCGGCTTCCAGCTCCTCGTTGCGGATGGTGCCCTCGAAGCCGTGGGCGTAGGACAAGTTGTGCTGGTAGCTGGCCAGGTGGAGCACGGTGCCGGCCCGGCGGTTTTCGATGATGGTGCGGCCGCGCAGGTTGAAATGCAGGTGCACCACGTCGAGGTCGGTTTGCCAATCGGCCGTGAAGGCTTCCCGGTAGTGCCAGCGGGCATAGGCCAGCCGAATGCCGTCGAAATACCAGTGCGCCTGGTAACCTTTGCCAATTGGCAGCTCGATTTCGCGGGCGTGCTCCACCAGCTCCGTGGCATCAAAGTCGCTGGCCACGTAGTCGTTGCGATGAATGAGCAGGTGGCTGCTGCCGTGGCGTACTTCGAGGGGCATGGCCGGAGAGTAAGGTGACGCAAGTTATTTCATCAGGCGCAGCAGCAGCTTGGTGAACGGGCCGGGCGGCGCAATGCGGGTATTCTGAAAGGCGGCAAACTGCCAGCGCCCGTTGCCGAGTACGGCCACCATGGTCTGGACGGACTCGCGGCCAACGGGCGCCTGCTTCTGCCAGCGCATCTGCACGGCTCCGGTGCTGTGCAGCAGCGCCACGGCGGGAGCCAATAGCCGGAAATCGGTGACGCGGCCCCGCACCAGCCGGGAGCCGCGCAGCACGCCCTGAAACAGCTCCTGGTGGGCTTGCGCAATGGCTCCCCGGCCGGTCAGATGAGTCCCATCGAACACGACATAGTCAGCGTCGTCAGTAAAGTTGGCGGCGAATTCTTCGCCGTTGCCGGCTTGCCAGGCGGCCGCCATTTGGTCGAGTAGGGACTGGATTTGCTCGCGGGCAACGGACACGGGCTCAGGCATGGCGGAGAAGCTTAGGTGACGGAGCAAAGGTCTGCGGGGCAGCCCCGGTGGTCGTTACAGAAAACGGCCTTTCGCTTACACCTGCCGGAGTTTTTGCGGCTCCGAGGCAGCCAGCTCCTGATTCTGCACCTCTGGCTCCGGCAGGTGTAACGCGCTGGCTAGGTCAGGCTCGGAAGTTTGCAACGGCATCGGCCCCCTTAATGGCCGCGCCGCGCTCATGCCCGAAGTTGAAGTTTTCCGCACCGACGTTACCTGCCCCCGCGCGGCGGCTGCGCTGCTGCGCGGCCTGCGGGCGTGCTTCCCCACCTGGCGCATCACCTTCGACCTGGACGACTGCGACCGAATTCTGCGCGTGGAAAGCCCCAAAGGCGCACCCGATGCCCGCGCCGTGGCGGCTGTCTTGCATTCCCGCGGCTACGCCTGCGCGCCCCTCCCCGACTGACCTCATTTTCTCCATGTTTTCCTTCAAACAACTCCGCCAGCTCATGCAAGTCCAAGGCAACGGCACCCTTGCGGTGCGCACCCAACCCGTCAGCTCCTTCACCCGCCTGCACCTGAGCGTGCACGGCACCGTCGAACTGCGCCAAAGCACCGAGGAAAAAGTCGTCATCGAAACCGACGACAACCTGCTGGAGCACGTCGGCGTCGTCAACGCCGGCCGCACCCTCTACGTCACCACTGAGGACAAGCTGCGGCGCCCGGCGTACTCGCAGCTGCACGTGGTGGTGCACGTGCGTCAGCTGCAGCATCTCGACATTGCCAGCGAAGGCCACGTCATCTGCCCGGAGCCGCTGCTGGCCGTCGAGCCGCTGGAAATCAAAATTCAGTCCCTCGGCAACACCCAGCTCCGGCTGCGGGCCGATGCGCTCAGCCTGCACTGCGCCTGCCAGGGCCACGTGCAGCTAGCGGGCACGGCCGGCACGGTCAAAATCACGAATATGTCGGAAGGCGACCTGGACTGCGGCGAACTAGTGGCTCAGCACCTCAAGCTTCGCAACCTGGGGGCCGGCAACATTCAGCTGCGCGCCGAGCAAACCATTGCCATTCAGCACTTCGGCGCGGGCTCGGTGCACTACGCGGGCGCTGGCCGCTTGCTCGACGTGCGGCACTACGGGGACGGCGAAATCAAGCACATGGGCTAAAGCCCAGGCCCCGTTTATTTCTGTTCGGCTGCGGCGGCCGGCGCCGCAGCCGAAGCGCCCGTTGCCAGCGCCGCCGTCACCATTTCCTTCATCCTTCGCAACGACTCGCGGGCAAACTTGCGCTGGAGCCTGCGCCCGAACAGCTTGAAGCCCACCCAGTAGAACGGGTTGCGGATGCGCCCGGGCTGCGACACGGCGTGGATGCGAAACTGCACCGCCCCGGTAGCCAGGTTTTTGTGGATGGTGAAGTCAATCTGGCCGCGCTCGAAATGGCCTTCGAGGGTGCGGTAGCCGTAGCCCCACACCCGCTCGGGGCTCGTGGGCGTTTCGCGGGCGGCCTCGTCGGTCACGCCGCTCACCCGCACGCCGAAGTAGAATTTAAAGAACAAAAACTGGGCCCGCAGCAGCATGATGCGGTTCTCGAGCGGGCCGTCGGGCTTGAAAATGCCGGTGATGAGGTCGGGCGGCGGGAAGGCGTAGCGGCGCAGCACGTCCTGCGCCGCCGCAAAGGAACCGTGGGCTTCGGGCGGGCCGGGGGCTTCGGCGGGCAAGTCAGCCGCGTAGTCATCGAGGCGCCAGCCGGTTTCGGTGGTGTATTCGCTCTGGCGCGAAAAGTCGTAGTTGACTTTGGCGTCGGTGTAGGCTTCGAGGCGGGCGCGGTACTGCTCCCACGGCGCCGGGCCGCTGGCAGCCGGCTTAGGAATGGCGCTCGTGCTCATTGGGGCCGGAGTTCTCAGTGTGAGTTAGGGTTTCGACTACGACATCGCCCAGGGCCTGGCCACCGCTGGCGGCCGCCACGCGCCGGCAAAACTCTTTCCAGGTTTCTTCCTGCACGCGCTTGCCCACGCCGATGGTGTTGTAGGCGAAGGCCACGAGGCCGTCGCGGGAGCGGGCGCGGGAACGGATTTCAAACCGCAACACGTCCGGGCGCTCGTCGAGGTAATGCGTTTCGAAGCGGATGCGGCCGGCCTCGGGGTGGCCTTCGAGGGTGATGAACTCGAAGTGCGTGGCGCTGACTTCGGTCACGCGCACGCAACCGTTCCAGGGGCCCAGGATGCTGATTTCGAACTCCGTGCCTACCTGTAGTCCATCTGCAGCCCCGTCTTTCCTCTTGAAATCGGCCAGCGCTTCGGGCGCAAACCGCGGCACATCGGCCTGCACCTGGGCCATGAGCTGCGCCGGGGCCAGGCGTGGCCGGGCCACGTCGAGGTAGTAGCGCCGTTCGAGCCAGGGGCCCGAACCAGTGGCGGCCGGCTGTTCGGAGTGTTCCACTTGGGAATTATGAATTAGAAATTATGAATTCTGAATTGGGCACGGGCCGTGCCGCTTACGTATACGCCCCCTGTGCATTTCAGGGCATGACCGGGCTACGTTCCGAACTCAGAATTCATAATTTCTAATTCATAATTAATAGCGCATGGCCTACTACCGCCCCCCCGGCCCCCCACCCGACCCCGTCCTCGTGCAAAGCCTCACGCAGCAGCAACAGGAAATGCGCCAGCGCGTGCGCGCCGAGCCCCTGGCGCAGGAACTGCGCCTTATCGCGGGCTGCGATTCCTCTTTCCCCACCCCCGACACCATCCTGTCGGTGTTCGTGGTGCTGAAATTTCCGTCGTTGGAACTGGTGGAAAAAGTGTACAACTACGGCCCCGTCGACATGCCCTACGTGCCGGGCTTTCTGTCTTTCCGCGAGGCGCCAAACGTCATTCACGCCTTCGCCAAGCTCGAAAACAAGCCCGATGTCATCATGGTCGACGGCCACGGCATTGCGCACCCGCGCCGCATGGGCATTGCCGCGCACCTCGGCGTGCTGCTCGACATGCCCACCTTCGGCGTGGCCAAGCAGAAGCTGACCGGCACGTTCCAGGAACCTGGCATCGAGCGCGGCAACATCACGCCCCTCGTCGACCCCAAAACCGGCGAATTGATTGGCGAAGTCATCCGCAGCAAAGACAAGGTGCTGCCGCTGTTCGTGAGCCCCGGCCACCGCTGCGACCAGGCCACGGCCACGCGCCTCACGCTGGCCTGCCTGCGCGGCTACAAGCTGCCCGAGCCCACCCGCTTGGCCGACCACTGGGCCGAGCAGTTCAAGAAGGAGGTATAAAATTCTATTTGAGCCAGCCCAGCTAACGCTTCACTAGTAACTATTGTATAAAATAATTATTATTTTTTCTCGTTATGATACATATCATTTAAAAATCATTACATTTAGCGAATTAATTTTAATTTTTTTGCTAAATCCGCATGAAAAAACTTATTACGCTTATCACATTAGTTTTCGCAACTGATTCCAGTGGTTGGGCACAACAACTGTTTACCAGCGGGAGCATCACCACCACAGCTACGAGCAAAAACGGAGTAGCCGCTCCCGCTGGCACACAGTGGAGCGAAGCACAAAATGATACTGGCAACACGCTGGTTTCGAACGGTGCCTCTGGTTTTAATGCCAGCATCAACCAAAACACAGGTCTTGAGCAGGAACTGGCCGATGATTTTGTCGTACCGGCCGGTCAGAGATGGACCGTGAGCAGCTTCAGCTTTTTTGGCTACCAGACCGGGGCGACGGCCACGCCTTCGCCCTTCAGCAAATTGACCATCCGGGTGTGGAGTGGCCAGCCCGGTACCGCCGGGACCACGGTTGTCTTCGGCAATACAACCACCAACCGCTTGGGCACCTCGACTGACGCGCTGACTTACCGCATCTTCAACAGCCTCGTCCCAACGACCACCCCGCCCGGCACCACTCGCAAGGTATGGGAAGTACAGGCTACGGTGGCCCCCGGCCTGGTGCTACAGCCGGGAACTTATTGGGTGAGTTGGACTTCGGACGTGCCCAGCGGGGCTGCTCACTTCTTTGTACCGGTGACCACCGCAGGCGCCCGCACCCAGCCCAGCGCCAATGCGCTACAGGGCACCAACGACGGCATCACCACCACTTGGACTCCCCTCTCGGACCCCGGCGCTGGCACCGGAGCCACCCCCGTAGCTGTAGCTATGGCGTTCAGGGTATTTGGCACCAGTACCCTGCTGGCCACGCGCGTGGGCCAGCCCGGCCCCGATGGCTTGAGCATTCAGGCCAGCCCGGTACCAGCCACCGACGCCGTGCAAATCACCCTGGCCAACCAAAAAGGCCCGGCCCACCTGCTGCTCACCGACCTCAACGGCCGCTTGGTATGGACCAGCCAACTCCCGGCGGGCGTCCAAACGGCCACGGTGCCCTTCACCACCGTGGCGCCGGGTGTGTATCTGCTGGAAGCCCGCACGGCCACGGGTAGTGTGCGGACCCGCCTTGTAAAAGAATAACCCGTCTTACTTGCTTATAGAAACCCGGGGGAGTTGCTGAATGCCTGTTGCAGGGCGGTCAGCGACTCCCCTGCTTCTTTGGGGAGCGCCAGCAGTTGCGCCACTGCCCGAAACACCGCTCGCTGCCCTTGCGATTCGGCCAGCACCCCCGCCTCCAAAGGCAACTGTTGCGACTTGGACAGCTTCTGGCCCGCTTCGTTCGTCAGCAGTTGGTGGTGGTGAAATTGAATGCGCGCGGCGTTGAAAGTGGCGGTTTCGGAGAGTTGCCCGGCCAGCCAGAGCTGGGCCGCGGTGCTGGGCTGCAGGTCTAGGCCGCGCACAATGAGCGTGGTGCCCAGGCGCAAGTCGTCCACCACCGAAGCCACCTGATAGGCGGCCACGCCGTCTTTTTTGCGGATAATAAAGTCGGGCATCAAAGCAGCCAGTGGAATGGTCACTTTACCCGAGTCAAGGCCGGCGACATACACTTTGGGAGGCACCCGCACTCGCCAAGCGGCACCCGGCGCGTCCAACGGCACCAAATCAGGAATGCCTCCCGTGCGGCTGCGGCGAGTGCCGTAGACCAACCCCGGCCGCAGCGCCAGCCGGCGGAGCACGCGGTTGTAGGCGGGCAGGTGCAGGAGCTGCGAGTGGTGGCGCAGGAAATCGTCGGGGCCGCCGGGGCCGTGGTCGTAATCAATTCCCAGCCAGTTGATGACGCGAAAAATATTGTCCAGATACGCCGGGCGCAGGCGGGCGCGGTCCAGGTCGTCGATGCGCAGGTGCAGGGTGCCACCGGCCTGCCGCGTGAGCAGCCAGGTAAGCACGAAGTTCACGGCGTTGCCGAGGTGCAGGTAGCCGCTGGGCGTGGGCGCGAGGCGCGAGACGACGGGGGGCATCTTCGGGTGCATGAGGTTGTTGGGCGATGAAAGGCGAAAGTAGCTTTTCAGCGCGCTCAAGCCGCTCAGGTGTGCAGCTTCAAGCCGTCCAGCGCTTTGCTGACCTGCTTGGCATCGCCGTACACCACCAGGCCCACCAGCAGTTGGGTTTCGGTGGTGTATTGCGCAATCACGGCCAGGTTTTCAGCCTCGCCCTTGGTGGCGAACAGGGGCTCGGTGTAAATGCCTACCTGCAAGCCCCGCTCGCTGGCCCGCTGGTGGGCGCGCCGCAAATCCTTCTCCTCCGCCGCCTGATACACCAGCACCGGCTGTTTCAAAAAGGGCAGATACGTGACGCCAGAGCCGTTCACAAAGGGTTGCCCGTGCGTTTCGGGGAATTGAATGGCCACGGCGCTGGCCAGAAAAGCCGCCACGTTGAGCTTCTGCCAGGTCGGCAAATCGGCTTTCAGAACCAGCGCTATTTTAGTGTCGTACAACATCGATTACAACTTTTTCAACTCCATTAATTCAGCCGCAACTCCATCTGCACATTGGCCCGGGCATAAGGCGAAGCCAGCGGCTGCGCCAGGTCCTGAAAGCCGAGCTTGCGGTACAGCGCCAGGGCCGGCGCCAGCTTCGAGTTGCTTTCCAGGTACACCCGTCGGCTGCCCAGGTCGCGCGCCCGCTGGATGGCCGCCTGGCCCAGCAAGTAGCCAATCTGCTGGCCCTGCGCGGCCGGAGCCACGGCCATTTTGGCCAGTTCGTAGCCGCCGTCGGCCATCTTAATCAGGGCGCAGGTGCCCACCACTTGCCCGTTTACTTCGGCCAGCAGAATGCCGCCGCCCGGGGCCAGGATGTACTCTTCGGGGTGGTCGAGGGCCTTCAGGTCGGCGGCTTCCAGCGTGAAGTAGGTGGAAATCCATTCCTCGTTGAGTTGCCGGAAGATGGGCTGGTCGCCCGGCCGAAAATCGCGCAGCTGCACGGGCGACTGCTCGCGCAGCTCCCGCACCCGAGCCACCCGGCTGCGCAGGTTGCGCTGCTGCAACTGGCCTTCCAGCCGGTCGAGGGCCTGCCACAGGTTGGCGTCGGCCTCGGTGAGCAAGGCTTGCATGCTGCGGCGCACGTCGTCGGTTTGGGCGCGCAGCTGGGGCAGCACCGCTTGGCCCTGCTCCGTGAGCGTCATCAGCCGACGGCGTTGGTCCTGCGGGTCGGTGGTCATGGCGAGGAGGCCGTTGCGCACCAGCTCCTTCACAATCTGACTTACCGAAGCATGGGTGTGGCCAATCTGGTCGGCTATTTCGTTGCTGGAAATGCCGGGCCGGTGGGCCACTAGGTAGAACACCGGGTACCAGCGCGGCTGGAAATCCAGGCCGTAGTCGGCGTAAATACCCGCCGCTTCGCTGGTAAAATATTCGCTCATTCGCCGCAGGCGGCTGCCCAGGGCCACTGGCCCGAGCTGCTGTAGAAAGTCCATCTCGATTTTGTGTAAGCACTTACACAAAAGTAATGCTTTAAATTATTTCCCAACCATTCGGCTGTTTTTATCGGTGGTTTTATAGGCGCCAAGCGGCTCGCTGCAGCACTATGCGGTAGCCGTCGGGGTCTTCAAAAGTCCGGCCGTCCTCGTCCCAGTACGGGTTGTAAGACGGCACCGGCTCGAAACCAGCGGCTTGCATGCGCTGCACGGCAGCCTGCCAGTCGGCAGCATCGGGCAGGTAGAAAACGAGCAGGTTATCGGAGGTAGGTGCGCGGCCCACGGCGTGGCCGGGCTGGTGCGTGAACTCCAGATGGTATGGGGAGGCCGGATGGCCCAGCATGACGCCGTCGAAGCCGTTGTGCGCGGTGAAAGATGTGAGTTGCTGCAACCCTAACCCTTCGCAATAGAATTGAAGCAACGCCGGCAAGTTGTCGGTGGGCCGGGCCACCCGCAGGATGGGAAGATTCGTGTGCATAAACAGTTAGATAAGCTCAGCCAGAAACGCTCGCCGATTTATTTAAACCAACGACTAACTCACAAGTCTAGGTACATATTCGACTGTTAAGACCTTTGCGACGATGAGAAACTATTTACTCGCTTTCAATTGCCTTCCTGGTTTGCTACTCGCTACCGGTGCGGCCAGGGCGCAAACACCCAGCCTTTATTTCCCGCCCCTCACCGGCACCACTTGGGCCAGCGCCACGCCCGCCAGCCTGGGCTGGTGCCAAACGCCGCTCGATTCGCTCATCGCCTTCGCCGGGCGCAAGGGGAGCAAGTCGCTGCTCATTCTGAAAGACGGGCGCATGGTGGTGGAGCAGTACTATGGCACCTACACCGCCGATTCCGTCTGGTACTGGGCCTCGGCGGGCAAGTCGCTCACGGGCACGCTCGTCGGGCTGGCCCAGCAGGACGGCCTCCTGAGCCTAAACGACAGCGCCTCGAAGTACCTGGGGCGCTGGACCAGCGCCTCCCGGCCGCAGCAGCGCCAGATTACCATTCACCACCAGCTCACGATGACCAGCGGGCTCGACGACACCCCGCCCGCGCCCTGCGACAACGAGAGCACCACGCCCGGCTGCCTGCTGTACCTCGCCCCGCCCGCCACCCGCTGGGCCTACCACACCGGCGCCTACCGCACCCTGCAAGACGTGCTGGTGCAAGCCAGCGGCGCGGCCAGCATCACGCAGTACACCAACCAGCGCCTCGCCAACCGCCTCGGCATGAGCGGCCTGTGGGTGAACGACGTGTACTACAGCCGCGCCCGCAGCATGGCCCGCTTCGGCCTGTTTGTGCTGGCCCGCGGCGCCTGGAACGGCACGCAAATTCTCGACACGGCCTATTTCCGGCGCATGACCACGCCCAGCCAGACGCTGAACCGCAGCTACGGCTACCTCTGGTGGCTCAACGGCCAGCCCAGCTACCGCCTGCCGGGCTCGCAAATCAACTTCCCCGGCGCCTTCACCCCCGCCGCGCCGGCCGACATGATTGCCGCGCTTGGCAAAAACGACCAGAAGATTTACGTGGTGCCCAGCCTGGGCCTGGTGGTGGTGCGGCAGGGCAATTCGGCCGGCCCGCGCACCCTGGCCGTCTCGTCGTTCGACAATGAATTGTGGACGAGAATCATGGCCGTGTTCTGCCGGCCCACTGCCGCCGCCGCTGCGGCTGAGGCTGCCGGTTTCCTGGCTTTTCCCAACCCCGCCCCCGAAACCCTGACCCTGCGCCAGCCGGCCCAAACCGCCACCGCCGTGCGCCTGACCGATGCGCTGGGACGCGAAGTGCGGCGCCAGCCCACCACCGGAGCCGAAACCGCTGTTTCGGTGGCGGCGTTGGCTCCGGGGCTCTACCTGGCGCAGTGGCTTGATGCCAATGGGCGCGTGCTGATGAGCCGCCAGGTGGTCCGCTAGATATCGAGCCAAAGGCGGCGTTCGCCCAGAAAGTTGCCGTGGGCCGCTTTCGCAAGCGCCGCTTCGTTTAGAACGGAAACTACCGAGTCGGCTCGTTGCAGCCTGAGTTCCGGCGGAAAAGCATTTTGGCCCCATCGCGTGAAAACGCCCAGCCAAACAGTTGAATGCTTCGGCACCGTGAATTTTAGCGTGGGCCCCGTGCCGGCAACCGCCAACGAATCGTGCATCCGGTCGGCATTTTTCCGTGTGGGCCGGACGAGGGCCGGCGCATACAGCAGGGTGTTGTGGTACTGCCCTTTTCGGAGCAGCACCGACGACCGAAACACCCCTTGCACCATTTTCCCAGGCCCCTTTAGCCACACCACCACGGGCCCGGCCGAAGTATTGCGCAAAAAGACATAAACGAAGGGCATGGGCGTGCATCCGCTGAGCGGCAGCAGCCAGAAAAAGCTGGTCCGCCACAAAAACCGAAGGCGTATTTTATTCATAGCAGACCAATTTACCGGGTATCGCTGCAACGGCTGCCGGCCAACGTTGCGGGTTGGGGCAGCCCGGCACGGGCAGAAGTTCCGAAAATACCGCGGAGCCTTACCCAGCAATGCGTAAGTTTGCGGTCAATTTGCGGGCCGGTTTCCCGGCGCCGCTGCTGCCCTCCTGCTATTGCCGATGCTGACTGCTGTCCTGCTTTTCCTCCCTTTGGCCGCCGCGCTGCTGCTGCTGCTCAACAAGGGAGCCACTGCCCGCGCCCTCGCGCTCGGTGCTTCGCTCCTCGAATTTGGCCTCGCGGCCTATGCCGCCATCGCCTTCAAAACCACCGGCTCGGCCAGCTTCAACCTCGATTACGCCTGGATTCCCTCGGCGGGCATCAACTTCCACGTGGGCATGGACGGCCTGAGCCTGCTGCTGGTGCTGCTCACCACCTTCCTGGTCCCGCTCATCCTGCTCAGCGCCTTCAAGCACGACTACGACAACCCTTCGGCCTTCTACGCCCTCGTGCTGTTCATGCAAACGGGCCTGCTTGGGGTGTTCACCTCGCTCGACGCCTTCCTGTTCTATTTCTTCTGGGAAGTCGCGCTGATTCCGATTTATTTCCTGGCCGGCGCCTGGGGCGGCGAGCGCCGCGTGGCCGTCACCCTCAAGTTTTTCCTCTACACCGTGGTGGGCTCGCTGCTGATGCTGGCCGGCTTCGTGTATCTGTACCTGCAAACCGGCCCCGCCGCCGGCTCGCTGGCCGCGCACTCCTCTGAACTGTCGGCCTTCTACAACCTCAAGCTGAGCGCGGCGGAGCAGTCGTGGCTGTTCTGGCTGATTTTCGCGGCCTTCGCCGTGAAGATGCCCATCTTCCCCTTCCACACCTGGCAGCCGGATACGTACACCGAGTCGCCGGCCCCGGCCACCATGCTGCTCTCGGGCATCATGCTGAAAATGGGCATCTACGGCACCATGCGCTGGCTGCTTCCTGTCGTGCCGCTGGGCGTGAGCCAGTGGAGCAAGCTGGTCATTATCCTCTCGGTTATCGGCATCATCTACGGCGCCATCATCGCCATTCGGCAGCGCGACGTGAAGCGGCTCATTGCCTACTCTTCCCTCTCCCACGTGGGCCTGATGGCGGCGGGCGTGTTCTCGCTCACCTCAATCGGCCTGCAGGGCGCCACCATCCAAATGCTGGCTCACGGCGTGAACGTGGTCGGCATGTTCTTCATCGCCGACGCCATTGAGCGCCGCACCGGCACCCGCTACATCCCCGACTTAGGCGGCCTGACGCGCCGCACGCCCATCCTGTCGGTGTGCTTCCTGGTGATGCTGCTCAGCACCGTAGCCCTGCCGCTCACCGGTGGCTTCGTGGGCGAGTTCCTGTTGCTGGCCGGCGTGTACCAGTACAACGCCTGGGTGGGTGCCGTGGCTGGCCTCACCATCATTTTCTCGGCCGTGTACCTACTTCGCATGTTCCAGCGCGTCATGCTGGGGCCAGATTCTTCGTTTTCCGAAACCATCACCGACCTCACCGGCGGCGAGCTGCTGATTCTGGTGCCGCTCATCGCGCTGGTGTTCTGGCTGGGCTTGTTCCCCAACTCGTTCATGAGCATTTCGGAGCCGGCCGTGACCAGTTTGCTCACGCAGGTCGGGCGCTAAAAGCGCGTCATGCAGAGCGCAGCGAAGCATCTCGCGTGCAGCAAGTAATTAGTTACCCAGGCGAGATGCTTCGCTGCGCTCTGCATGACGTTCGCCGTCGGCCGGACGTTCTTATTTGAAGCCCACATGACCTCCATCATTCTCCTCTCCGTCTTCGGCATCCTCAACCTGTTCCTGGGCTTCCTGCGCTCGAACAAGGTGCTGCTGCCCGGCGCCATGCTGCTGCTGCTGGCCGTGTTCGGGGCCAACTACGCCGACTGGAACGCCGAGCACGCCCCCTACTTCAACAACATGCTGGTGGTGGACAACTACACGGTGGCGTTCACCGGCATTGTCCTTCTCACCACTATCGTGCTGCTGCCCTTCTCGCGCAGCTACGTGGTGGCCGGCGAGCAAAATCTGGCCGAATACTACGCCCTGCTGCTGTTCTCGCTGGTGGGCGCCATTATGATGGTGGGCTACGACCACCTGCTGATGCTGTTCGTGGGCATCGAAATCCTGAGCGTGTGCATGTACGTGCTGGCTGGCTCGCGCAAGCGCGACTCGCGCAGCAACGAAGCCGCCCTGAAGTACTTCCTGATGGGCGCCTTTGCCACCGGCATTTTGCTCTTCGGCATCGCGCTGCTCTACGGCGCTACCGGCACCTTCGCTCTCTCGCAGCTCGCCACCGCCATTGCCACGCCGGCCAACGCCAGCCTGCAGCCCATGCTCTACATCGGTATTCTGATGATGATTATCGGCATCGGCTTCAAGGTGTCGGCCGCGCCGTTCCACTTCTGGACGCCCGATGTGTACGAGGGCACGCCCACTTTCTTCACCGCATTCATGAGCACCGTGGTGAAGACGGCCGGCTTCGGCGCCTTTCTCAAGCTGCTGGCCGTGGCCCTGCCGGCCGCCCAGGGCTTCTGGATGCCCACCATCCAAGCCATGTGCGCCCTTACGCTGCTGCTCGGCAACGTAGGAGCAGCCGCCCAGACCAGCACCAAGCGCATGCTGGCCTATTCCAGCGTGAGTCACGCCGGTTACCTGCTCATCGGCCTCGTGGCCAGCAAGGGCAACCTGACGGGCGATGCAGCCAATGGCATTTTCTTCTATTCCCTGGCTTATTCCATCGCCACCATCGCCGCTTTTGGGGTGGTGAAACTGGTGGTGGACCACCGCCAGCGCGACGATTACGCCGGCCTGAATGGCCTGGGCCGCACCAACCCGCTGCTGGCTTTTGTGATGACAGTGGCCATGCTGTCGCTGGCCGGCATTCCGCTCACGGGCGGCTTCTTCGGCAAATTCTTTTTGCTGGCAGCGGCGGGCCGGGAGTTCATCGGCTTGGTGGTCTTTGCCGTCATCATGAGCATGGTAGGCCTGTACTACTACTTGCGCCCCCTCATCGCCATGTACCTGCGCCCGGCCGAGCCCGATGCCACGCCCGTGCCGGTGGATGGCATTCAGAAGGTCACGCTGGCTTTCCTCGCGCTGCTAACTATCGTGCTGGGCATTGCGCCGGGCTTTCTGAGCGGGATTCTGTAGACGACGCAATTACTCGTAGAAAGCCGCTTCGGAGGCTTTTTTCGTTCATGGTCCCATCTGCCCGGCCCGACGGCGCACTTCGCAGGCACTAAAAAGGGTGGCTTCTTTTGCAAGAGGCCACCCTTTTCTATTCAACGTATGCTGATTACTCAGCCGCTAAGGTTGCGGCAATGCTATGCTAGGTCGAAGCGGCCGAGGTTCATCACCTTGGTCCACACGGCCACGAACTTGTTTATGAACTTCTCCTGAGCATCGGCGCAGGCGTAGACTTCGGCCAGGGCGCGCAGCTCGGAGTTGGAGCCGAAAATCAGGTCGACGCGGGTGCCGGTCCACTTCACGGCGCCGGTTTTGCGGTCGCGGCCGTGGAAGGTGTTTTGGGCGTCGGTGGCGCTGCTCCAGGTCGTGTTCAGGTCGAGCAGGTTCACGAAGTAGTCGTTGGTGAGGGCGCCGGGGCGGGCGGTGAATACGCCGTGCTGCGACTGGTCGAAGTTGATATTGATGGCCCGCAGGCCGCCAAACAGTACCGTTAGCTCCGGCGCGGTCAGGGTCAGGAGTTGGGCTTTATCAACCAGCAGTTCCTCGGCGGCGGCCTTGTGGTGGGGCTTCAGGTAGTTGCGGAAACCGTCGGCGGCCGGTTCCATTGCGGCGAAGGACACCACGTCGGTTTGCTCCTGCGAGGCATCGGCGCGGCCGGGCGTGAAGGGGACCGTGATTGAGTGGCCCGCGTTCTGAGCGGCCTGCTCGATGCCCACCACGCCGGCCAGCACGATGAGGTCGGCCATCGAAACCTGCTTGCCGCCGGCCTGGGCGGCGTTGAACTCCTGCTGAATGCCGCCGAGCTTATTCAGCACCGTCGACAGCTGCGCGGGGTTATTCACTTCCCAATGGCGCTGCGGGGCCAGGCGCAGGCGGCCGCCGTTGGTGCCGCCGCGCTTGTCGGAGCCGCGGTACGTCGAGGCCGCGGCCCAGGCGGTGGATACCAATTGCTGCACCGTGAGGCCGGCGTCGGCAATCTTACCTTTCAGCGCGGCCACGTCCTGGTCATCAACCACGGCGTGCGTCACGGCCGGGATGGGGTCTTGCCAGAGCAGCTCTTCGGCGGGCACTTCGGGGCCGAGGTAGCGCTCTTTGGGGCCCATGTCGCGGTGCGTGAGCTTGAACCAGGCGCGGGCGAAGGCGTCGGCAAACTCGTCGGGGTGTTGGTGGAAGCGGCGCGAGATGGCTTCGTACACCGGGTCGGCGCGCAGGGCGATGTCGGTGGTGAGCATGAAGGGCGCGTGCTTCTTGGCGGGGTCGTGGGCGTCGGGGATGGTGCCGGCACCGCCACCGTTCACGGGGCGCCACTGCTTGGCGCCGCCGGGGCTGGTGGTCAGCTCCCACTCGAAGCCGAAGAGGTTGTTGAAGTAGCCGTTGCTCCACTCGGCGGGGGTGCTGGTCCAGGCGCCTTCAAGGCCGCTGGTGATGGTGTGCTCGGAATGGCCTTTGCCAAAGCTGTTGCGCCAGCCGGTGCCCATTTCTTCCAGCGTGGCGCCGGCGGGCTCTTTGCCCACGTGCTGGCCGGGGTCGGCGGCGCCGTGGGTTTTGCCGAAGGTGTGGCCGCCGGCGATGAGGGCCACGGTTTCTTCGTCGTTCATGGCCATGCGGCCGAAGGTTTCGCGGATGTCGCGGGCCGAGCGGATGGGGTCGGGCTCGCCGTTGGGGCCTTCGGGGTTCACGTAGATGAGGCCCATCTGCACGGCGGCGAGGGGATTGTCAAGGTCGCGGTCGCCGGAGTAGCGCTTGTCGCCGAGCCACTCGGTTTCGGGGCCCCAGTAGATGTCCTGCTCGGGCTCCCACACGTCTTCGCGGCCGCCGGCGAAGCCGAAGGTTTTGAAGCTCATCGACTCCAAGGCGCAGTTGCCGGCCAGCACCATGAGGTCGGCCCAGGAGATTTGCTGGCCGTACTTCTGCTTGATGGGCCAGAGGAGCAGGCGGGCCTTGTCGAGGTTGGCGTTGTCGGGCCAGCTGTTGAGGGGGGCGAAGCGCTGGGCGCCCGAGCCGGCGCCGCCGCGGCCGTCGCCGATGCGGTAGGTGCCGGCGCTGTGCCAGGCCATGCGAATGAAGAACGGGCCGTAGTGGCCGTAGTCGGCCGGCCACCAGTCCTGCGAGTCCGTCATGAGGGCAAACAGGTCCTGCTTCACGGCGTTCAGGTCGAGTTTCTTAAACGCCTCGGCGTAGTTGAAGCCGGGCTCCAGGGGGTTGGACTTGGCGTCGTGCTGGCGCAGGATGCTTAGCTTGAGCATGTTTGGCCACCACTCGCGGTTGGTGCGGCCCCCGCCGGCGCTCTGCTTCACGGCGCCGCGGCTGAAAGGGCACTGCGCCGCAGGCTCGTTCATTTCGTAGAGGATGGAATTTTCCGGGGGGAGGTTGTGGGGGTTCATGTTGGATTGATTTTAACGCGTCTCACTACAAGGCCTGACGCGCCCGAAAGTTTGCGTTTTTATTTGAAAGGCAGTCGGGTATTTCGGCAAACGGTTGGGCTAAGGCGGTAAAGGCCTTTTGGCGCTCCGTCGGCGGTGCCTGGCAGCGTCGGGGCGCGGTTCGGGAGTTGCCCCACTGCCGGCGGCCCGGCCGTGGGTCCGGTGCTTTCTTTGGCGTACCCAAACCGCCTTCCCTTTGCCCAACCATGCCCCGCTGCTTCCCAAAACCGTATTCGCTGCCCCAACTGTGGGCCTTTTGCACCGTGCTGCTCGTCAGCAGCTGTGCGGCCCGGCCGCTGCGGGAGCCAGGCGAATTCCGGGCGCCGGAGCTGGTCGAGTTGCAGCGCCTCGACCCGACCATCCGGCTGGACATTCGCTACGCGACGAGCCGAAATTTTGCCGGCCGGGCCGTTTATACCGAAGCCCGCGCCTTTTTGCAGCGGCCGGCCGCCGAGGCGCTGGTGCGGGTGAACCGGGAGCTGGCGCCGCTGGGCTACTGCCTGCTGGTGTTCGACGGCTACCGGCCGTGGAGCGTCACCAAGCTGTTTTGGGACCTCACGCCGCCGGAAAAAAAGGAGTTCGTGGCCGACCCGAAGAAGGGCTCGCGCCACAACCGCGGCTGCGCCGTGGATTTGAGCTTGTGGGACATTGCCGCCAACAAAGAAGTGGCCATGCCGGGCGAATACGACGAGATGAGTCCCCGCTCCTACGCAGCCTACGCCGGCGGCACGCCCGGGCAGCGCGCCGCCCGCGACCTGCTGCGCCGCCACATGGAAGCCCACGGCTTCGCGGTGCTGCCAGCCGAGTGGTGGCATTTCGATTACCAGGACTGGAAGGCGTATCCGATTCAGAACATTCCGTTTGAGAAGCTGTAGGCAGGAGTAGAACCCGGTGGCGCACTGCCTTGAAGCCGTGGCGCACTGGCTCGAAACCGTGGCGCAACGCCCAGCCCGGTGCTGGCGCGCGTCTCTGACGCGCTGCCCACTGGGTTCGAGTCTCTGACTCGGGCCTTGAACGAGGCCCGAGCGGCGCGGCCGGGGCGTCTGGAGACGCCGGGCCAGTCGGCACGCGTCTCCAGACGCGCGCCAGCGGTGGTCAGCGGTGGTTCAATTAGCCTGGCACTAGGGGTTGGTCGACCACATGCCGGCTTCCTTGATGAAAATGCGGCGGTTCAGTTACAACTGTGACACGATGAACCCGGCCACGCCCGCAGGCTGTTGTGCGCTATATTCACCGTTCAATCAATTGCCCGTTATGGTTATCGAAATGAAGCCGGATGCAACGCCCGAAGATGTGCGGGCGGCATTGGAGAAGCTAAACGCCGCCAAAGCCGCGGAGCGGCAGCGCAAGCGCGAGGCGTCGTTCGGGGCCTGGAAAACGGTGCCTGACGGACAGGATTTTCAGCGCGAGAGCCGGAATGAGTGGCGTTGATTTTTGCGCCGACACCAATTTTGCCGTCTACCATTTGGGTGGGCATCGGTGCGTGCGCCCGTACCTCGCCGCGGCACTGGCCGTTTCGGTCGTAACGGAGTTGGAGCTACTAAGCAAGCCCGGGATGCCGACGGCGGAAGTGGCCGCCGCTGAATTGTATTTGGAAACGTGCGAAATTATCGACTTAACGGCCCCCGTCAAGGCCGCTGTTATTGGCTTGCGCCGACAGTACCGGCTGAAGCTGCCCGATGCCATTGTAGCGGCCACCGCACAATGGCTGGGAGTTCCGCTGCTCACGGCCGATAAAGGATTTGTCCGCATCGCCGACTTGGACGTAGTGCTGCTGGACCCGGCCTGATGCAGTTGCCGCTGTCAATGCCACAGCGCCCCCGCAACGCAGGTTACGGGGGCGCTGTGGCAACTGAGGGAGCGGCTGCACAATAGCGCGAACTTTGTAGTTCGCGTAGCAGAACGGCAATCGTTGGAACGGCGCGGGGCACGCGAACTACAAAGTTCGCGCTACGTCGCTACGGGTTGGTCGACCACATGCCGGCTTCCTTGATGAAGATGCGGCGGTTCAGTTTCAATTGTGACACGATGAACTCGGCCAGGTCTTCGGGCTGCATCACCTTGTCGGGGTTGCCGTCGGTGAGGTTGTTGCCGATGGCCAGGGGCGTGGCCACGGTGCTGGGCGTGAGGGCCGACACGCGGATGTTGTGCTTGCGCACTTCCTGCATCAGGGCTTCGGTGAGGCCCATGACGGCGAATTTGGAGGCGCTGTAGGCGCTGCTGCCGGCCGCGGCCCGCAGGCCCGAGGTAGAGGAAATGTTGATGATGTCGCCGGTCTGGCGCGAAATCATGTCCGGCAGCACGGCGCGGGTCACGTAGTAGGTGCCGAACACGTTGACCTGGATGATGTGCTCCCACTGCTCGGGCTCCATCTCCAGAAACTTGGCGAAGCTGCCGATGCCGGCGTTGTTGATGAGGATGTCAATCGGGCCCAGCTCCTGGTGGATTTTGGCCACGGCCACGTTCACGGCGGTGCGGTCGGCCACATCGGCCACGGCAGTGGCGCAGGTGCCGCCGCTGGCCACGATTTCGGCGGCGAGTTCTTGCAGGTCGCTGTCGGTGCGGGCCAGCAGGCCCACCTGCACGCCTTCGGCGGCGAGGGCGAGGGCCACGGCGCGGCCAATGCCTTTGCCGGCGCCGGTGACGAGGGCGATTTTTCCTTGTAGGGATTCCATGAGGGGTTCGAGGTTGTGAGGCCGTAAAACCGGTTTTGGGCGTGAAAGGTTGGGCCCTTCTGTCATCCTGAGCGCAGCGAAGGACCTTCTCACGTCCAGACGTTCAGACGTGAGAAGGTCCTTCGCTGCGCTCAGGATGACAGCCGATTTTCTTTCTGTCGCCTGCCTTCCTGCCTTGCCCAACGCTAGTGCAGGTGCTTGGTGAAGTCGCCGTACATAATCCAGTCTTCCCACTTCTTGCGGTAGGGCGCCACCTTGCCGCGCAGGTATTTCTCAATCATCAGGCCGGCGGCGGGGGCGGCGCTGGTGCCCCCGAAACCGGAATTTTCGATGAACACGGCGATGGCGATTTTGGGGTCATTCACCGGGGCGAAGGCGGCGAAAGTGGCGTGGTCGAAGCCGTGGGGGTTTTGCACGGTGCCGGTTTTGCCGGCCATCGTGATGCCGAATTCAGAGAGCGAAGCCAGGTTGCCGGTGCCGCCGTTGCCGTCCACCACCATTTCCATGCCGGGGATGATGTACTTGAACAGGGCCGTATCGACGGCCGTGTAGTGCTTTTGGCGGAACTGCGGCAGCGGGCCGCCGTTGCCCACGCTGCGCACGAAATGCGGCGTGTAGTACCAGCCGCGGTTGGCAATGGTGGCCAGCACGTTGGCCATCTGCACGCCGGTGATGCCGATTTCGCCCTGCCCGATGCTGAGCGAGTACACGTTGCGGTAGCTCCAGCGGTTTTGGCGGTTGCGCTTTTTGTCGAAGAACTTCTTGTCGTAAAACTCCGGCGACGGAATCAGGCCGCGCTTTTCCTGGAGCATGTCCACGCCCAGCTTCTCGCCCAGGCCGAAGGTTTTCACCATCTTCTGCCACTGGCCCAGGCCGATGCGGGTGTCGTCGTACTTATTGTTGGCCTGTCCGCGCAGCACGGCGGCCTGCATTACCTGGTAGAAGTAGGGGTTGCAGCTGTTTTTGATGGCGATGCTCACGTTGGCCGGGTACTCGTGGCGGTGGGTGCAGTGCACCAGCCGCTGGTTGCACTCGAAGCCCGTGCCGGGCTGCACCACGCCCAACTGCAGCGCCACCAGCTCGTTCACCAGCTTAAACACCGAGCCCGGCGGGTAGGTAGCCATCAGCGGGCGGTCGAACAGCGGGCGGTCGGGGTTGTTGAGCAAATCCATGTAACGGTTGCCCGAGCCCTTGCCCGTCAGCAGGTTAGGGTCGTAGTGCGGGGCCGAGACGAAGGCCAGGATTTCGCCCGTCTTCGGGTCGATGGCCACGATGGAGCCGCGGCGGCCGGCCAGCAGCTTCTCGCCGTAGGCCTGCAGTTCGGCGTCAATGCTCAGGTGCAGGTCCTGCCCGGCCACGGAAAGCGTGTCGAACTCGCCGCCCCGGAATTTGCCCTTCTCGATGCCGCGCACGTTCACCATCTTGTACTGCACGCCGCGGCGGCCCATCAGAATGGGCTCGTAGTACGATTCCAGGCCCGAAATGCCGATGTTTTCGCCGGGCTGGTACTTGGCGTACTTTGGCTTTTCGAGCAGCGCCGGCGTGATGGAGCCCACGTAGCCCAGGGCGTGGGCCAGGTTGGCCGTGCGGTAGGCCCGCGCCATGCGCGCCTGAATGCGGAAGCCCGGAAAATCCATCAGGTTGTCCTGAATGGCGGCCAGGTCGGGCGTGGTCAGGTTCTGCACCACGGGCGAGGGCTTGTTGCGGGAATACTTTTTGGCGGCCCGCAGGCTGGCGCGCAGCTCCTCAATCGGGATTTGCAGCACCTGGCAGAAGCGCGCCGAATCCAAGTGCTTCACTTCGCGGGGCACCACCATGAGGTCGTACACGGGCGCGTTTTGCACCAGCAACTGGTCTTTGCGGTCGTATATCAGCCCGCGGTACGGCACCTGCACCAGGCGCTGCAGGGTGTTCTTGTCGGCGGCCAGCTTGTAGGTGCCGTCCAGTACCTGCATGAAAAACAGGCGCGTGAGGAAAATGAGCACCACGATTAAGAAGATGCCCTGTACGACGTATTTACGGCCTTCTAAGTACTGCATAGTTTATTCTTGTCATCCTGAGCGGAGCGAAGGACCTTTTCACCACTGACTGATTAGCTCACCCAACATCAAAACGAATGTGATAAGGTCCTTCGCTCCGCTCAGGATGACAGACGTCACAAAATTACTGCCGCCCCCGCCGCACCGGGAAAAACAGCAACTGCACTATCAGCAGCGCGAGCCCAGTAAAGAGTGCACTCACCAGCATCTTGCCCAACGTCAGCCCGAAATGCCGGAAGCTGCCCAGCTCCAGCACGAAAAAGGTGGCGTGGTGCAGCAGCACCAGCAGCGTGAGGTACACCCCAAACCACTGCCAGCCCATCTGGTGCACGTTCACGGCATCGGCCGAGTCGTAGCCGTCGCGCGGGGTGAGCAGGCGCAGCACCCACGGCCGCAGAAAGCCCAGCAGCACCGCCGCCGCCGCGTGCAGCCCGCCGGTGTCGTAAAAAATGTCCATCGTCAGCCCCATCGCAAACGACAGCAGCAGCTGCACCACAATGGGCGTGCGCAAGGGCAAAAACAGCAAAAACCCCAGGTAGAAAAAGCACCAGCCCAAATCAAACAGCACCAGCCGGCTGATGAGCATGACGTGCAGGCCCGCATACAGGGCGAAGCGCAGTAGCTGAACAAAGACAAACCGCAGGCCGCTCATGGGCGCTTCCCTCCTTCCGGCAGCATGCCCGCGCGCGCTTCCACGGTGTCGCGCTCGGCTTTGGGCCGGCTCGTCACCACATACACGTATTGCAGGTTGGAGAAATTGACGCCCAGCCGCACCCGCACCGTCCAGAAGTTCTTGTCCGGCTCCTTCACAAACGAGTCGACGGTGCCAATGAAAATGCCTTCCGGAAACACCGCGTTGTAGCCCGACGTCACCACCGTGTCGCCCTTCACGAGCTTGGTTTCGCGCAGCACGTTGTCGAGCAGGGCGTGCGTGGGGTCGTCGCCCAGCCACTTGATGGTGCCAAACGTGCCGTCACGCTTGATTTTGGAGGCAATGGTGGTTTTGGAGTGCAGCAGGCTGGCCACGGTGGCGTAGTGCTCCGTCACGGCCTGCACGCGGCCGGCCACGCCGCCCGCGGCCACCACGCCCAGGCCGCGCTGCACGCCGTTGGCCGAGCCCACGTTCAGGGTGAAGAAGTTGTCCACACTGCCGAGCCGGTTGTTGATAACCCGCGCCGGAATCAGGGGATAACTCGGGTCGCGGGCCGGCAGGCGCTGCAAGCCAATGAGCAAGGTATCAGGTTTGGAGGCCGGCCGCCGGTAGCGCACTCTTTTTAAGGAGTCAGTCCGGGCCGGCGGCACGGCCACCGAATCGGCCTCGCGCCGGGCGGTGTCGGGCGGGTAGAGTTGCTGGCGCAGGGCCGCGTTTTCGGCCACCAACTGCTGGTTCAATTCGGCTAAGTGGAAATAGTCGGTTATCTGGGTGCGGCGTTCCAGCACCACGCCCGCGTACGCATTGGCCGAATTAAAAAACGCGGCCCGCTGGTACGAATTATTGGTAACAAATAAATACAGGCTGATTATTTCCAATAAGCCAAATACCAGCGCCCCGCGAAAGCGAAATAGGAAAAGAAATAAATTCCGCACGGGTGGTAATTAATTATTCAGAACGTCATGTCGAGCTTGTCGAGACATCTCGCGTGCGGCAGTAACTGATTAATCTGGCACGCGAGATGTCTTGACAAGCTCGACATGACGTTCTATTTTTCCTTGACCTATAATTAAGTCAGCAGCACGCCTTTAAAGGCCTGAATGTCCTTGATGGCCTTGCCTGTGCCGCGCACCACGGCGCGCAGCGGGTCTTCGGCAATGTGAATGGGCAGCTTGGTTTTAGCCGCCAGGCGCTTGTCCAAGCCGCGCAGCAGCGCGCCGCCGCCGGTGAGGTGAATGCCGTTTTCGTAAATATCAGCCGACAATTCCGGCGGCGATATTTCGAGGGCTTTCAACACGGCTTCTTCGATTTTCGCCACCGACTTGTCGAGGGCAATGGCAATTTCCGAGAACGTGACTTTGATAACTTTCGGAATGCCGGTCATCAGGTCGCGGCCGCGCACTTCGTGGTCGGGCGGCGGCACGTCGAGCTCGGTGAGGGCGGCGCCAACTTCAATCTTGATGCGCTCGGCCGAGCGCTCGCCGATGAGCAGGTTGTGCTGCCGGCGCATGTAGTCGAGGATGTCCTGGTTGAAGACGTCGCCGGCCGTTTTAATCGACTGGTCGCACACGATGCCCGACAGCGCGATAACCGCAATTTCGGTCGTGCCCCCTCCAATGTCGATAATCATCGAGCCCACGGGCTGCTCCACGTCGATGCCGATGCCGATGGCGGCGGCCATGGGCTCCTGAATCATCCACACTTCCTTGGCGCCGGCGTGCTCGGCAGAGTCACGCACGGCGCGTTTTTCCACTTCCGTGATGCCCGACGGGATGCAGATGACCATGCGGTGCGAGGGCTGAAACAGCCGCGTGCGCGTGTCAATCATCTTAATCATGCCTTTAATCATTTCCTCGGCGGCGTGGAAATCGGCGATTACCCCGTCCTTCAGCGGGCGGATGGTGCGGATGTTGTCGTGGGTTTTCTCGTGCATCTGCTGGGCCTGGCGGCCCACGGCGATGACTTTGTTGGTGGTGCGGTCTTTAGCGATGATGCTCGGCTCATCCACCACGATTTTGTCGTTGTGAATGATGAGCGTATTGGCCGTGCCCAGGTCGATGGCGATGTCGCTGGTCAGGAAATTAAAGAAACCCATTGAGATATATGCAATAAGGCGGGGCTTGGGCCGGGGCCGAAGCGAAATAATGGGCAAAGGTACGGAAGGTTTGGGCGGGCTTGATGAACGGAGTTATGGCATTTTGGAAAGGGCCGCACCGTTTGCATCTGTCATTGCGAGGCCGCAGGCCGTGGCAATCCGTTCTGTCAAAACCAGACGCCCTTTTACCAGAGAGCCCCGACACTTCGCAGTATCGGGGCTTTCCGGTAAAAGGGCGTTGGTCGCAATCAGAGGACGGATTGCCACGGCCTGCGGCCTCGCGATGACAGATGCTAATGCTTGAAGTGGCGCACGCCGGTCAGCACCATGGCCATGCCCAGCTCGTCGCAGGCCCGGATGCTGTCGGCGTCCTTGATGGAGCCGCCGGGCTGCACCACGGCGCGGATGCCGGCGCCGCCGGCAATTTCCACGCAGTCGGGGAAGGGGAAGAAGGCATCGGAGGCCATCACGGCGCCGTGCAGGTCGAAACCGAAGCTGCCGGCCTTCTCAATGGCCTGGCGCAGAGCGTCGACGCGCGAGGTCTGGCCCACGCCCGAGGCCAGCAGCTGGCCGGCGCGGGCCAGCACGATGGTGTTGCTCTTGGTGTGCTTGCAGATTTTGGCAGCAAAGACGAGGGCATCGGTTTCCTCGGCTGTGGGCGCCGATTGGGTGACGGTGCGGAAGTCGGCGGCGGTTTCGGTCTGGCGGTCAGCGTCCTGCTGGATGATGCCGTTGAGCAAGGTCTTCACCTGCTTCTTCGGAAATTCCACCGGCTTTTGTAGCAGCAGGATGCGGTTTTTCTTGCTTTGCAGCACCGGCAGGGCCTCGGCGGCATAGCCGGGCGCAATCAGTACTTCAAAGAAAAGCTGGTTGAGCTCGGCCGCGGTGGCGGCGTCCACTTCCTTATTCACGACGATAACGCCGCCGAAAGCCGAGGTCGGGTCGCAACTCAGGGCGTTCACGTAGGCCTCGCGCAGGGTGGCGGCCTGGGCCACGCCGCAGGCATTGGTGTGCTTGAGGATGGCGCAGGCGGGCGCGCCGTCGGTAAATTCGGCCATGAGGGCCACGGCGGCGTCCACGTCCACCAGGTTGTTGTAGCTCAGCTGCTTGCCGTGCAACTGCTCAAATAAAGCCGAAAGGTCGCCGTAGAACGTGCCGGCCTGGTGGGGGTTCTCGCCGTAGCGCAGCGGCGTGGCGGGCTGGGCGCTCAGGCGCAGGGCCGCGCCGGCCACGGCCGTGTCCTGGCTCACGTATTTGAAAATCTCGGTGTCGTAGTGCGAAGTGGTGGCAAAGGCGGCGGCGGCGTAATGGCGGCGGTCTTCGAGGTCGGTGGCGCCGTTTTTGGCGGTGAGGAGCTCGGCCACGGCCTCGTACTGGTCGCGGCTGCTGACGACCAGCACGTCGCGGAAGTTTTTGGCGGCGGCGCGCAACAGCGAAATGCCGCCGATGTCAATTTTCTCGATGACGTCCTGCTCGTCGGCGCCGCTGGCCACAGTTTCTTCAAACGGATACAGGTCCACCACCACCAGGTCGATGGGCGGGATGCCGTGCTGCTCGGCCTGGGCCAGGTCGCCGGCCTCGTGCCGGCGGTGCAGGATGCCACCGAATACTTTAGGGTGCAGCGTCTTCACGCGGCCACCGAATACTTCCGGGAAGCCGGTGAGGTCTTCCACGGCGGTTACGGCGGCGCCTTCTTCTTCCAGAAACTTCTGGGTGCCGCCGGTGGAATACAGCGTGACGTTGTGCTGCCGCAGCACCTGCACCAAGGGGGCTAATCGGTCTTTGTGGTACACGGAAAGCAGCGCGGCGCGAACGGGACGGGACGACATAAAACGAAGGAAAAAGCTGGGCACAATTGCCGCCGCGAAGGTACGGAGCTCATCCGGCGGCCTCCTAGCGCCGGGGTTAGGGAATTGTTAGCTCCACCGTAGGCAAGAATCGATTTCGCCCCAAACAGAACAACAGAGGCACTTTTACGGTATAGCTTGTTCCTTCCTTTCCCTGCTCATTCCCCTATGTTGGCCGATTTCCTGTCCCCTGCTACCGTTGAGCCTGCCGGGGCCGCAACCGGCAGCGCCTCCCCCGCAGCGCCGACCGAGCCCCGCTCGCTCGCCACTCCCGCCCAAGCCGAAGCCGCGGCGTCCACGCTCGCGCCGCGCCTGTTCGCCCGGGCCGCAACTACGGATGAAGTAGGGGCCTTTCCGACCCAGGAATTTGCCTGGCTGCAGGCGGCGGGCCTGCTCACGGCCGCGCTGCCGGTTTCGCTGGGCGGTGCCGGCCTTGGCCACCCCGAGGCTACGCTACCGCTGCTGCAAACGCTTCAGCACATTGGGCGGGGCAATCTGGCGGTGGGCCGGGTGTACGAAGGCCACGTGAATGCGCTGCTGCTCATTCAGCAGCTGGGCTCGGCGGCGCAGGTGGCGCGCTACGCGGCCGATGCCCGCGCCGGGCGGCTGTTTGGGGTGTGGAACACGGAAATTCCGGCCGATGGCGTGCGCCTCGAAGCCCTGCCCAATGGCCGCTACCGCCTGCACGGAGCCAAAACCTTTGCCTCGGGCGCGGGGCATCTGGCGCGGCCGCTCATCACCGGGGCGCTGCCCGACGGGCAGGGCTGGCAGCTGTTTGTGCTGCCCGCCGACAGCCAGCCGCCGACGCTGGACCGCTCTTTCTGGCGGCCGTTGGGCATGCGGGCCACCGCCAGTTTCCGGGCCGATTTGACCGGGCTGGAAATTGGGCCCGAAGACCTCATTGGCTCGCCCGATGCGTATTACCGGCAGCCGGCGTTCAGCGGCGGGGCCATCCGGTTTGCGGCGGTGCAGCTAGGCGGGGCGGAGGCGGTTTTTGACGAAACCTGCGCCTTCTTGCAAGGCCTGGGCCGCATCGACGACCCCTACCAGCGCCAGCGCCTGGGCGAAATGGCCATTGCCCTGGAAAGCGGCCGCCAGTGGGTGCGCGGCGCGGCCGGTCACGCCGCCCGTCCCCGGGCCGCGGCCGACGCTGAAGCCACCGTGGCCTACGCCAACATGATGCGCACGGCTATCGAAACCATTTGCCTCGACATGCTGCGGCTGGCCGAGCGCTGCGTGGGCGCCCGCGGCCTGCTCGCACCCCAACCCTTTGAGCGCCTGCACCGCGACCTCACCCACTACCTGCGCCAGCCCGCGCCGGATGGTGCCCTGGCCGACGTGGGCCGCTTTGTGCTGGAGGGCAAGAGCTTCACCAACTAGCAGTTGCTATTAACACCGTCTTCCGTTGTCCGAAGCTATTCTTCCTTTCGATAAGTACCCGGTGCGGCCAGCCGGGTTTGTGGCCGCGCTGGGCCCAACGGTGGTGGTGGCCCCGCACCCCGACGACGAGGCACTGGGCTGCGGCGGGCTGCTGGCGCTGCTGCGGCAGGCGGGCGTGCCCGTCTTCGCGGTGCTGGTGAGCGACGGCACCATGTCGCACCCCAACTCGGCGCTGTTTTCGGCCGCTGCCCGGCGGGCGGTGCGCGAAGCAGAATTTCGGCACGCGCTGACGCTGCTGGGCATAGATGAAACCGAGTCGCTGCTGCTGGGCCTGCCCGACGGCCGCGTGCCCGCCGCAGCCCATGAGCCGGGCTTTGCGGAAGCCGCCGCGCAATTGCGGGACTTTCTGGAAAAACACGCCGCCGCTACCGTGCTGGTGCCCTGGCGGCGCGACCCTCACCCCGACCACCGCGCCACCAGCCTACTGGTGCAGGCCGCACTGGCCGGAATGCCGCAGCCACCCCGCCGCCTCGAATACCTGGTGTGGGCCTGGGAGCGCGCCGCGCCGGATGACCTGCCTACGGCCGCCGATGGCGTGCAAGGTTTCCGGCTGAACGTGGAAGCCGGCTTGCGGCAGAAGCAGCGCGCCATTGCGGCGCACCGCTCGCAGGTTGCGCCGGGCGTTTTCACCGACGATGCCGACGGGTTTCTGCTAGCCAATGAAATGCTGGCGCACTTTGCGGCGCCCTATGAAGTCTTTTTTGAAGCCGCCACGCCATGAATCAGAACCAGCCCAATACCTTGCCGCCCGAGTATTTCGACCACGTGTACCAGGCCAACCGCGACCCGTGGAATTTCGAAACCAGCCCCTACGAGCAGGCGAAATACGCCGCTACCCTAGCCGCGCTGCCGCGCCCGCACTACGCCGAAGCGTTTGAAATCGGCTGCTCCTTGGGCGTGCTCACGGCGCAATTGGCGCCGCGCTGCGGCCACCTGCTGGCCGTGGACGTGAGCGAGGCAGCCCTGGCGCAGGCCCGCGCCCGTTGCGCCGGCCTGCCGCAAGTGGACATCCAGCTGATGCAGGTACCCAACGAATTCCCAACTCAGCCTTTCGACCTGATTCTGGTATCGGAAGTGGGCTACTATTGGTCGCCCGCCGATTTGGCGCGGGCGGCCGAGCTACTCATTGCCGGGCTGCAAGCCGGCGGCCAGCTGCTGCTGGTGCACTGGACGCCACCCGTGCACGACTACCCCCTCACGGGCGACGATGTGCATGAATTTTTTCTAGCCAAAACCGCCGAATCAGGTCCCTTACGCCACCTGGGCGGCCAGCGGCACGAAACCTACCGGCTCGACCTGCTGGAAAAACGCTGAGCCCCCGCGGGCCGGCCGGGCCACCGCCCCGCTCCGGATGAGCCGCGGCAGCATGCGCAACGCCTCCGACAGCGGCACCGGCGCCACGGCCAGCGCAGGGCTGTGAGCCACCACCCATTCCCAGAGCACCCCAAACGTAGCGGCCTGCCGCACCTGCTTCATCAGCAAGGTCTTGGGCAGACCCAGCCGCGTTAGCAGCGCGTCGGCATCGGCGCCCAGCCGGCCGTGCCAATAGGCGTGCAGCTGCCGGCGCAACTGCCAGCTCCGCGCCAGCTGCACGGGGTTGTCGACGCGGGGCTCGCGGTGCTGGCGGCTCATGTGCAGCCACTCGCGCAACTGCCAGGACAGGCCCACTTCCACCCGGCCCTGGCGGCGGGCGGAGGTGAGCACGTGTACATTGGGGCTGTGACGCAGCTTCAGGTCGTGGCGGCGTAGCGCCTGACACAGGGCTTCGTCTTCCAGAAAACGAACTTCGGGCAGGCCGCCCGCCTGGCGGTAGGCCCGGGCCGTGAGGGCCAGGCTGGCGCCAAAATGCTGGTGGTGGCGCGGCCAGGGGTCGGCCGGCGCGGGGTCAATCAAGTCTTCGAGGCGGGCGCAAAGCAGGCGGTAGGCCGCATCAGCGGCTTGGATGCGGCGGAGCGGCAGCAGCGCCGGCCCGCTCATTTCGGTGAAAATGCGGCCGCCCACGGCATCGGCCCCGGCCGCGATTTCGGCCTGGATGGCGGCCAGCCAGGTGGGCGCCACGCGGGTGTCGGCGTCGGTGCTGGCGATGACGCCGTGGCGGCGGCCCACCTGCTCCAGCCGGGCACAGGCCTCGTCCATCAGCAGGCGGCGGGCGCGGCCCACGTGGGCCTTGGCAGCGGGCAGGCAGAGCTCGGCCACGTGCAAGGCCAGGTGAGGAAAACGCTGGGCTTGCCGGCGCACCGCAGCCGCGGTTTTGTCGGTGCAGTTGTTGGCCAGCACGATGACTTCAAAGCTGCCTGCGGGCAGAAGCTGGCCGCTGAAATCGACCTGCGCGGCCAGTGCAGCCAGCGTGGCCGGCAGGTTGGTGGCTTCGTTTTTGGCGGGGATAATGACGCTGGTGCACAGCCCGGGGCAGGGCGGTGGCAACTGCTGGTGCAGTTGCCGGGCGCTACGGCCCCGCCGGGGCGGTGCAACCAGCCAGTCGGCCGAGGGAATGGGAGCAGCAGCGGTGGCCTCGTGCGAAGCCAGAAAACGAGCAGGAGTAGCGTGGGTCATTAACCCCTGGTACGTCAGTCGGCCCGGCAATGGAGTGCTCAGCTTATGCCGATTTCGGCTGTAAATTCTTTATGCTGAACCGTGAAAAGCAATTTTTGTTCTGAGAACCAATCTCATTAAAGCTGGCTCTTCTGCCAGAAAAAAGACAAAAATATTTGTGTGGTTCGAGGGCAAGTAGTGCTGTGCTTCCTTATGGCTGACACCGCGCCTTGTTGCTCGACAAAAACCTGCTCTTGCCAAGCCCCTTAAAGCCGAAAAGCGCCTCTGCAAGCAGAGGCGCTTTTCGGTTTCTGGAATTTTTGTTAGCCGTAGGGCGACGGGTTAAAACGCTTCGCCGATGGCGAAGAGGATGCCCGGGGCGCTGCCAGTGCCGCCGGCGTAATCGAGGCGCAGGTTCACCCGGTCGCGGCGGATGAAGTTGAAGCGGATGCCCGCGCCGCCGGCCACTTTCGTGTCGCCGATGGCAAACTTGTCGATGTAGCTGTTCACGTTGCCCACGCCGCCGAAAATGGCGCCGTCGATGCGCCAGAACAGTTTCTGACGAATTTCGGCCTGGAACATAATCATCTGCCGGTCGCGGAAGCGCTGCTCGTAGATGCCGCGCATCAGGTTGGCGTTGTTGTAGAGCGTGCCGCCGAGATTGGCGCCCAGGCCGGCGAGTTCCCGAAACGGCACGTCGCCGGTGTGGAACTGCCCGAGGAACTGCGCCGCCAGAATGGTGCGATTGGAGCCGATGGGCTGAAAGTGGCGCGCGTCGAGCTGGTAGCGTACAAATCGGTAGTCGGAGCCCAGCCCGGTGCCGTTGAACGTGACGCCGAAATCCAGCAAGTCGCCTTTGAAGGCCGCCAGCGGCACGTCGCGGGTGTCATAAGAAATGACCGGCCCAAGGCCGGAAATGCGGGTGGACTGCCGCTCGCGCTCCGTCAGGCGCGGGTCGGTGTAGAATACGCTGGGGCGGTTTTCATCGGTATTCGTGGCCGGCGACTCGACTTTGGTGATGTTGGTGAGACGGTATTGCGCGCCAAAGAACAGCTTGGGCGCAATCTGCTTCTGCAGGCGCTGGTTGATGATGAACAGCTTGTACGAGGTTTCCGACTCGTCGGCGCTCAGGCTTTTGGGGCCTTTGCCGTAGTAATACAGCAGGATGTCGTAGGCGCTGATTTCGCCGTTGAGGTAAAACTTCTCGCCGGGCGTGTACACCGAATGCACCAACTGGATGAGCGACTGGCCTTCGGTGGTGGTCCAGTACTGCACGCGGGCATTGGAGGGGCGCGTGAGGGTATCCTCAGAGAAACGGCCGCTGAGCAGCCCGCCGGCACCATAGCCCAGGCCGGTTTCAGCCTGGTAAAACAGCACCGGAATAGGCAGCAGCGTCAGGCGTTTGTTTTTGCCAATCTGGCCGAACGACTGCGGGCCTTTCACGCGGGTGGCCAGCGGCGCGAGGCCCGTGCTGGGCGCGGTGTAAACGGAATCGGGCGGGGCGGCCGGCTGAGCGGCGGCAGTGAAAGCCAGCCCGGTCAGAAGCAGGGCTGCGAAAGAAAAGCGCATGGAGCGGCGGGAAATAACAGATGAATTACCCCATCAACGGATTAGAACGCTCCACGGTTGGAACGCGGCCCGCCGACAAGGCGGCTAAATGCCTGCCCGTGCCCAGCCACGCGCTTTATTCCTCCCGGCGCAAGCGTTTCACCACTTTGCCACGGCCGAGGTGTTCGGCCACCAGCTCGGCGGCGTCCGCCGGGCGCACGTTGCCATACACTGTCCCTTCGGGGTACACGATGAGGGCGGCGCCGGGGCCTTTTTTGCAGCCTTTGCAGAGGTCGAGGCAGTCGCAGGTCTGCACCTGGGTGCGTAGCTTGTGGCCGTCGACCACCAGTTTCTTGAGGCCCTGGTGCTTCAATTCCTTTTTCAAGGCCTTAGCCACGTCTTCCCCTACTCCGGACTTTTGGTTGGTGCATACAAATAGGCGACGGTTCTCGCTCATAGGGAAAGGTTATTAGTGAAATCAACACGTCATGCAGCGCGCAGCGAAGCATCTTGCCCGCACAACGCACTTCAATCGGCAGGATTTTTACTGTGGGCAAGATGCTTCGCTGCGCGCTGCATGACGTTCAACGAATCGTAATGCTGAAGGCCACTGTTACAGCGGCCCGTGCCAGTGCCGGTTCTGCAGCTTATACGCGGCCAGTTCGCGGTTCGACCACAGGGTTTGGTATATCTGCTGGTCGCGCACCAGCTGCGGGTCCTTTTCCATGAAGCCGAGCAACTCCTGGAGCAGTTCGGCCGCCTCTTCCTTGAGGAAATAGTACATCCAGTTGTCGAGCCGGCGCACGTTCACCAAACCTGCATTCTTCAAGTACGATAATTGCCGGCTGGTTTTGGTTTGGGTGAAATCGAGCACTTGCTCCAAATCAGCCACCACCATTTCCTTGTTGCGCCACAGCAAATGCAGGATGCGCACGCGGCTTTCATCGCCCAACGATTTAAAAAGTTGCTGCCCAAAAGCAACCGTGAAATGTTTCAAGCGCATCTGCTGTCTGTGTGAAGGGGCGGGCGCCCGTGGTTCTTCCGCCCAAAGTTACCATCGGCCCCGCCCCGGGCGCCGTATATTTGCCTACCTGACTTTTGAACATGCCTGATTTCTTGCGCTTTCGCCGCTTCTCCTTGTTTTTCGCCCTCGTGCTGGTGGGCGGGCTGCTGCTGGCGGCGCCCGCGGCCCACGCCCAGGGCAAAAAGAAGGTGATTCAGTTTACCGGCATCGTGGCCACCGGCGACAGCCTGCTGGGCGTGCCCGGCGCCACCATCTACGTGCCCAAAGCCGGCCGCGGCACCTCGTCCAACGCCTACGGCTACTTCTCGCTGGCCGTGCTGGCCGGCGACAGCATCATCATCCGCTCGCTGGGCTACGCCAACTACACCATCGTGATTCCGCGCGACTACCAGCGCCAGAGCTATTCCCTGGTGGTGTCGCTCACGGAAGACGCCACCGTGCTGCCCGAAGTGCGCGTGTTCCCCTACACCACCGAGCGTGACTTCAAAAAGGCCTTCCTAGCCCTGCGCCTGCCCACCGAGAAAGGCAGCGCCGCCGCCGACAACCTCAACCAGGAGCTCATGGACCGCATTTTCCGGACCCAGCCCATGGGCGCGGTGGCCAACTTCCGGCAAACCATGCAAAACCAGCAGTACAACCAGGACGTGCGCGCCGGCTTCGGGCCCAGCACCTACGCCAACAACCCGCTGCTCAACCCCTTCAGCTGGCTGAAGCTGGTGCAGCAAGTGAAAAACGGCGAGTTTAAGAAGAAGTACAACGACGACTGACCGCAGATTAAGCGGATTTTAGCCGATTGAGCGGATTTTTTGTGGTTGCCGGTCCCCTGCCGTAGGCCGTTTTAAGCGCTTGATTGTTATAGCGGAAACGGGTGCGTGCCCCTTTGGCCGCGGCTGGCAGTGCAAGGCCAATGATGGCCAAGAACCACAAAAAATCCGTTCAATCAACTAAAATCCGTTTAATCTGTGGTCCCATGGATACGAACCTTCCCGTTTCGGGTACCCCGCGCGTGGTCATCATCGGCTGCGGCTTTGGCGGCCTGCGCCTGGCCAAAGCCCTGCGCCGCGCCCCCGTGCAAGTGGTCGTAATTGACCGCAACAACTACCACAATTTCCAGCCGCTGCTCTACCAGGTAGCCACCGGCGCCCTGGAGGCCGACAGCATTGCCTACCCCATTCGCAAGATTTTCGCGGGTCAGAAGAACTTCTATTACCGCATGGCCGACGTGCACCGCGTGGAGCCCACCACCAACACCGTGGTAACCAGCGTGGGCGACATCCGCTACGATTACCTGGTGCTGGCCACGGGCTCGCTCACCAACTTTTTCGGGCTGGAGAGCATTGAGCGCAACGCTATGCAAATCAAGAGCATCCCGAATGCCTTGAATTTGCGCAGCTTCATCTTCCAGAATTTCGAGAAAGCTCTGCTCACCGAAAACCCCGAGGAAAAGCAGGCCCTGCTCAACATCGTGGTGGTGGGCGGCGGGCCTACGGGCGTGGAAATCAGCGGCTCGCTGGCCGAAATGCGCCGCCACGTGCTGCCCAAAGACTACCCGGAGCTGGACTTGCAGGCCATGCAGATTTTTCTGGTGGAGGCCGGGCCTGCCTTGCTCGGGCCGATGTCGCCCGCCTCGCAGGCCGACGCCAAGCGCTACCTCGACGAGTTGGGCGTGAAAATCATGCTGAACACGTCCATCAAAAATTTCGAGAATTGCCGGGCGTACTATTCTGACACCGAATATATTCCGACTGAGAATCTGGTGTGGGCCGCCGGCGTGAACGGCGCCGAGGTACCCGGCCTGCCCACCGAAGTGGTGGCCCGCAACAAGCGCATCAACGTGAACCGCTGGAACCAGGTGCCGGGCCTCAGCAACGTCTTCGCCATCGGCGACGTGGCCAACATGGTGACCGAGGACATGCCCCGCGGCCTGCCCATGCTGGCGCCCGTGGCCCAGCAGCAAGCCGACCATTTGGCCGATAACCTCCAGCGCCTGTTGCGCGGCGAAGCCCCCAAAGACTTCGTGTATAACAACAAAGGCTCGATGGCCATTGTGAGCCGCAATAAGGCTGTGGTCGACCTGCCAAAAAACGTGCACTTCAACGGCTTCTTCGGCTGGTTCACCTGGCTGTTTGTGCACATGATGACGCTGGTGGGCTTCCGCAACAAAGTGGTGGCGTTTGTGGACTGGGCCTTCAGCTACTTCAGCTCCGACCAGGCCCTGCGCCTCATCATCCGGCCCTTCAGCCGCCGCGACGTGAAGGACGACAAAGGCAAGAAGAGCGCCGAGCACCGCACCGCTACAGCCGAATACAACCCCACGCCGCCGGCCATCCAGACGCCGGTGGCGGGGTAAGGCTGGCGCTGGTGAAACAGAACGTCATGCAGAGGGCCGGGGGAGGGTTTTTTTCCCGATAGGAAATTGAATTTTTGCCGCGGGGAAGAAGGTTTGCCCGCCCCCCGCGTGGGGGTGCCTTGGTTTGGTTTTTCTCCGTTTCTGG
>NZ_JADQDM010000013.1 GCF_015694525.1 Hymenobacter ruricola
GTTCGTGGCCAAGTACACCGACCCCGGCACGGGCCTGAGCACCACCAACGGCGGGGCCGTGAGCGGCGGCGGCACCGACATCGACGCGGGCCAGGGCGTGGCCGTGAGCAGCGCCGGGGGCGTGGCCAGCGTGTACGTGACGGGCTACTTCACCACCAGCGCCACCATCGCCGGCACGGCCCTGCCCCCCGCGGGCGGCCAAGACGTGTTCGTGGCCAAGTACACCGACCCCGGCACGGGCCTGAGCACCACCAACGGCGGGGCCGTGAGCGGCGGCGGCACCGGCACCGACGCGGGCCAGGGCGTGGCCGTGAGCAGCACCGGGGGCGTGGCCAGCGTGTACGTGACGGGCTACTTTCAAACCGCTGCCACCGTCGCCGGCACGGCCCTGACCGCCGCGGGCTTCCAGGACCTGTTCGTGGCCAAGTACACGGATAGCGGCACGGGCCTGAGCACCACCAACGGCGGGGCCGTGAGCGGCGGGGGCAGCGCCGGCTCCGACCAAAGCAACGGCGTGGCCGTGAGCAGCGCCGGGGGCGTGGTGAGCGTGTACGTGACGGGTTACTTCACCACCAGCGCCACCATCGCCGGCACGGCCCTGACCGCCGCGGGCGGCCAAGACGTGTTCGTGGCCAAGTACACCGACGCCGGTACGGGCCTGACGAACACCAACGGCGGGGCCGTGAGCGGCGGGGGCAGCGCCGGCTCCGACCAAAGCAACGGCGTGGCCGTGAGCAGCGCCGGGGGCGTGGCCAGCGTGTACGTGACGGGCTACTTTCGAACCGCTGCCACCGTCGCCGGCACGGCCCTGACCGGGGCGGGCGGCGCCGACCTGTTCGTGGCCAAGTACACGGATAGCGGCACAGGCCTGACGAGCACCAGCGGCGGGGCCGTGAGCGGCGGCGGTACGGGCAACGACTTTGGCTCCGGCGTGGCCATTGCAGGGCAGCAGGTGTACGTGGGGGGCTACATTACGCCTAGTGCCAGATTTGGCAGCACCACCCTGGCCAACCCGGCCGGCAGCAACACCAACGTGCTGACCCGCGTGACCGATGTCAGCCTCACGCCGCTCGCGCCCACCATCACCAGCTTCACGCCCCTGAGCGGGCCGGTGGGCACGGCCGTCACCATCACGGGCACCAACCTGGCCGGGGCCACGAGCGTGAGCTTCAACGGCACGGCGGCGGGCTTCGTGGTCAATTCGGCCACGCAGATTACGGCCACCGTGCCGGCCGGCGCCACCACGGGCGTGCTGGCGGTAACGACGCCGGGCGGCACGGCCACCTCGGCGGCCAGCTTCACGGTGATTTCCGTGCCCACCATCAGCAGCTTTACCCCCGCCAGCGGCCCCACCGGCACCACCGTGGCCCTGACCGGCACCAACCTGGGCAGCCCTAGCACCGTGCGCGTGAATGGCACGGCCGGCACGGTGCTGGGCACGCCCGCGGCCACGGCCACGGGCTTCAGCTTTACCGTCGGGGCGGGCAGCAGCACCGGGGCCGTCACGCTGGCCACGGCCGACGGGGTGGCCGCCTCCACGCTCACGCCCGTGCTGCGCCTGCAAGCCGCCGGCGGTAGCCCCGGCGACCGCAGCGTGTTCCTCGACCAGGTGGAGCTGCTCGACGCCAGCGGCGCGCTGGTGAGCGGCGGCATCGCCAACGGCAGCTTTGAAACCGGGGCCCCGGCCGGCGATTTCAGCAGCATGCCCACCACCGTCACGCCCTGGACCTTTGGCACTACTGCGGCCCTGCTCACCCCGGCCAGTGCCTATGCCCCCCCGGCCCCGCCCGACGGCACTGCCCACGTGGCCTTGTTCCAGGGGGTTGGCCCTTACGTGGAGCAGGCCCTGAGCCTGGCCGCTGGCACCTACCGCGTGCGCTTCCAGGTGGCCCAGCGCCAGTGCTGCAACGGCGGCCCCTACGACCTGGGCGTGCAGGTGTTGATTAACGGCGTGGCGCTGGGCGCGACGCTGACCAATACCAGCGCGGGCTACGTGCAGCTGGTGTCGGCGCCGTTCTCGGTGTCGAGCGCCGGCGTGTTTACGGTCATCACCGCGCCCATCCTCACGGCCGTGGTCCCCAACCCCGGCGGGCTGGGCCAGGCCATCACCCTGACGGGCGCTAACCTGACCAACCCCACGACTCTCACCATCAACGGGGCCAACGCCCTGGCCAACATCCTCAGCAACTCCGGCACCGTGCTGGTGGTGCGTGTGCCCGTGACGGCGGCCGCCAGCGGCAACGTGAGCATCACCACGGCCAACGGCACGGCCACCGCGGCCTTCACCGTGATGGCGCCCCCCGGCAACGCCCTGGCCTTCGACGGCGCGAACGACCATGTAGTGCTGCCCAGCGGCCTGAACACGGCCAGCTTCACCTTCGAAGCCTGGGTGAACTACCAGGACAACGGCACCTGGGCGCGCGTTTTCGACTTCGGCACCACCACCAACAACTGGATGCTGCTGGGTCCCAAAGCCGGCGTGGGCTACACGGCCGGGTCCGTGGGCAACATCTTCTTCAGCCTGAAGAAGGCCGGCGTCAGCGACCAGACCATCTTCACCAGCACGCCCATGCCCGCCGGCCGCTGGCACCACCTGGCCGTGACGCTGGCCACGGCCGGCGCCGTTACCAGCGGCACCATCTACCTCGACGGGGTGGCCATCGGCACCAACCCCGCCATGACCCTGGCCCCCACCGTGCTCGGCACGCTGACATACAGCTGGCTGGGCCGCTCGGCCAACGGCGACCCATTCCTGAAAGGCTCGATGGACGAGGTGCGCGTCTGGAACACGGCCCGTACGGCCGCCGAGGTGCGGGCCGACATGCTGGCCCCGGCCACTGCGCCCTTCCCGGCCGGCCTGCTCTTCTACCTGAACATGGACCAGGGCACGCCCGCCACGACCAGCACCGGCGACAACACCGGCTTGACCACGCTCTACGACCTGGTGAGTGCTGCGCCCGCTGCGCTCACCAACTTCACTCTGGCCAGCGGCAACACCACGTCGAACTACGTGCAGAGCTACGCCATGGTCGTGCCCGTTGTCACCGGCTCCACGGCCCGCAGCGCCACGGGCTTCACCGTGAACTGGACGGCCCCGGCCATCGGCACGGCCACGAGCTACCTGCTCGACGTGTCGACCACGCCCGACTTTGCCGCGCCCATCGCCGGCTCGCCCTTCGCCACCACGGCCACGAGCTACGCCCTCACGGGCCTGAACGCCAGCAGCGCTTACTACTACCGCGTGCGGGCCCTCAATAGCGCCCTGGTCCAGCCCGACCAGGGAACCTATTCCAACGTGGTGGGCCAGACCACCCCGCTGCCCGTGGAGCTGACTGCCTTCACCGCCACGCTGGTAGACCGTGCCGCCGTGCGCTTGGCCTGGGCCACGGCCTCGGAAAAAAACAGCGCCCGCTTCGAGGTGGAGCGCAGCACCGACGGCGTGGCGTTTGGCCGCATCGGCACGGTGGCCGCCGCCGGTAGCAGCAGCAGCGCCCGCCGCTACGAGTGGCTGGACGCGAAGCTGCCCGGCGGCGCGGTCACGCTCTACTACCGCCTGCGGCAAGTGGACCTGGACGGCACGTTCAGTCACTCGCCCGTGCGCACGGTGGGCCTGGCCGGCGCGGCCGAAGGGCTGGCCCTGTACCCCAACCCGGCCCCCGGCGGCGCGGCCACCCTGGCCGGGCTGGCCCCCGGCACGGCCGTGGCGGTGTACGACGCGCTGGGCCGCCCGGTGGCCTCTGCCACGGCCGATGCTTCGGGCACGGCGGCGCTGGTGCTGCCGGCCGGGCTGCCGGTGGGCGTGTACGTGGTGCGCGCCGGCACCCGCGCCATCAGGCTGACGGTGGAGTAAGCCGGGCCCTCCTTCACAAGCAGCCTTAAAGCGGCCGTCGTCCCCTGGGGCGGCGGCCGCTTTGGCGTTGGGCCGCAACAGAGAATCTTGCTATTATGCTACATCCTGGGATTCAGGGGTAGCTTTGCGGCATAGTTCTGTTACCCTGCGTTTGGGGCCGTCGTTCTGACCAGGGCGGGGGTGCGGCATTCTTCTCTCAGCTTTTCATCGATGCCTATGCCGTTTTTTACTTCTGAGCTCTGGACAGGGCCGTTAACTTCTTGGGCCGTTGGCCCCGCCGCCCGGGCTCTGCGTGGGGCCGTAGCCGGGCTGCTGCTCCTGAATGGGGCCTGCAGCCGCCCCCACGCGCCCGTGGCCGGCGCGGCCCCGGCAGGTCCGGCGGCTCCGGCTATGCTCACCCACCGGGCCGCCCCCGTGCCCGCCGACACCAGCCGCGGCGCCCTGCCCGGCATCCTGGCCGACGTGCGCCGCCGCTCGTTCTTTTTCGCCCCCACCAAGGCCGCCGGCCTGGCGGCCGACAACTACCGCCAATGCCTGGGCGCCCGGCTGAGCGCCGGCAGCTACACCGTGGCCGCCCGCACCACCGACGGCACCGCCCCGGCCTGGCAGGTGCGCTTCGCGCTGCGTGGCATTGGCCGTAGCGGGGCGCTGGCCCTGCGGCCGGCTGCCGACACCGTGGCCCGGCCCGCTGTGGCCGATGGCCACGCCACCTACCAGCAGCCCGGCTTTGCCGTGGACTACGACAACACCGAGGCCGGCGTGCGCCAGACCTTCCGGCTGGCAGCGCGGCCGGCGGGCCAGGGTCCGGTGCAGGTACAACTGGCCGTGGCCACCGCCCTGCACCCCCGGCTGGCCGGCGATTCGGCCGTGGTGTTCAGCCCGGGCCGGAGCAATGCCCCGGTGCTGCGCTACGCCAGCCTGCGGGCCTGGGACGCCGCCGGCCACGTGCTGCCGGCCACCATACGCCTCGCGGCTGACAGCCAAGCCTTGGCCCTGGTGGTGGACGACGCCAATGCCACTTACCCCGTCACCATCGACCCGCTGGCCAGCACGGCCGGCACCACCGTCACCGGCCAGAACGTGGGCGACGCCTATGCCACCAGCGTGGCGATGGTGGGCGACCTCAACGCCGACGGCTACGGCGACCTGGCCGTGGGCGCGCCCGGCTACAGCGGCGGGACCGGGGCGGTGTACGTGTACCAGGGCAGCAGCACGGGCCTGCAGACTACGAGCATCTTCACCATCAACGGCGACCCGGGCACCAACTTTGGCACCAGCGTGGCCGGCGCGGGCGACTTCAACGGCGACGGCTACGGCGACTTGCTGATTGGGGCGCCGGGCTTTGTGACCAGCGGCACGGCCTACGGGGCCGCGTTCCTCTTCGCGGGCAGCGCCAATTTCTTCACCAATTCCAATCTCACCCGCGTGGGCACCACGGGCTTTCCCAACTCGCGCGGCGGGACGACCGTGGCCGGGGTGGGCGACTACGACGGCGACGGCTTTGACGATTTTGCCTACGGCGGCCCGGACTACGACGCCGCGGGCTTCACGGATACGGGCTCCATCATCGTCGTCTTCGGCAACGCCGGACTCGGCATGGGCAGCATCACTTACATGAACGGCGCGGCCGCCGGCTACAAGCTGGGCGCCAGCCTGAGCGGACTGGGCGACACCAACGGCGACGGCTACGCCGACCTGGTCGCGGGCGCACCCGGGGTCAGGTCGGCTTTGGTGGTGCGGGGAAGCACGGCCCGGACCATTACCGGCGCCAACGCCTTTTACCTCACGCCCACCACCGGCACCAGCGCCGGCACCAGCGTGGCCGGCCCCGGCGACGTGAACGGCGACGGCTACGCCGACGTGCTGCTGGGCGCCCCGGGCGACGGCCCCACGGGCACGGTGTACCTGTTCCTGGGCAGCACCACGCTGGCGGGCACTTCCAACGAGACGGCGGCCTTCACCACGGACCAGCCCGGTGGAAGGTTCGGAGCGGCCGTGAGCGGGGCCGGCGACATCAACGGCGACGGCTACGCCGACTTCGCGGCGGGCGCCCCCGGGGTCGGCGCCAACAAGGGCCGGGTGTACATAACCCTGGGCACGGCCACCATCAGCAACGTCACCAACATGCCCCAGGTTATCGAGGGCGAAACGGCCGGCGACCAGTTTGGCAGCAGCCTGGCCGGGGGCGACGCCAACGGCGACGGCTACGGCGACGTGCTGGTGGGCGCCCCGGCCTACAGCAGCGGCAGGGGCCGGACCTACGCCTACTACGGCAGTCCGGCCGCGCTGGTCGCCGCGCCCACTGCCACCCTCGCCGAACCCGGCGCGGCGCCGGGCAACTATTTTGGCGTGAGCACGGCCAGCGCCGGCGACGTGAACGCCGATGGCTACGCCGACGTACTGGTGGGCGCCTACCTGGCCGACAATGGCAAAGGCCGCGCTTACCTCTACCTGGGCAGCAGCACCGGCCTGGCCGCCACCCCCACCGCCCTGGCCGGCCCCAGCCTGGGCAACAACAGCTACTTCGGCTACAGCCTGGCCGGCGCGGGTGATGTGAACGGCGACGGCTACGCCGACGTGCTGGTGGGCGCTTTCCGCGCCAATGGCGGCGCGGGCCGCGCCTACCTTTACCTGGGCAGCAGCACCGGCCTGGCCACCACCCCCACCACCTTCACCGAGCCCACCTCGGCCCCCAACAACGGTTTTGGCAATAGCCTAGCCGGGGCGGGCGACGTGAACGGCGACGGCTACAGCGACGTGCTCATCGGGGCTTATTTTGGCGGCAGCGGCCAGGGCCGGGCCTATTTCTACCTGGGCAGCAGCACCGGCCCGGCCACCCCCGTGGCCATCAGCGAGCCCACCCCAGCCAGTGGCAACAACTTTGGCGGGAGCCTGGCCGGCGCCGGCGACGTGAACGGCGACGGCTTTGCCGACGTGCTGGTGGGTGCCAAAGGCTCTGGCGGCCAGGGCCGGGCCTACTTGTACCGGGGCAGCCGCAACGGGCTGGTGTTCCCGGCCAGCGCCACCCTCGCCGAGCCCACCCCGGTCAGCGGCAGCAACTTTGGCGGGAGCCTGGCCAGCGCGGGCGACGTGAACGCCGATGGCTACGCCGACGTGCTGGTGGGCGCCCAGGGCCCCGACGCGGGCACCGGTCAGGGCCGGGCTTATTTCTACCTGGGCAGCAGCACTGGGCTAGCCACCCCCACGGCCACGCTCGCCGAGCCCGGCGCTATTAACGGCAACAACTTTGGCGGAAGCTTGGCCAGTGCCGGCGACGTGAACGGCGACGGCTACAGCGACGTGCTGGTGGGCGCCCCCGGCGCCCTCAGCAGCAGCCAGGGCCGGGCCTATGCCTACCTGGGCAGCAGCACGGGCCTGGCCACGGTGCCCAGCACCCTCACCGAGCCCGGCGCCGCCACCGGCACCAGCTTTGGCGTGAGCGTGGCCGGGGCGGGCGACGTGGACGGCGACGGCTACAGCGATGTAATGATGGGGGCTCCCTTGGCCACCGGCCAGGGCCGGGCCTACTTCTGGCGCGGCAACCAGGGCGTGGCCCGCGCCGGGGCCTTGCGCCTCTACGACACCGACTACACCCCCATCAGCGCCAGCAACTACGGCAGCGCGCAGTTCGGCATTGGCCTGACGGCCCGCAACCCGGACGGCCGCATCCGGGCGCGGCTGGTGTGGGAAGTGGTGGGGCCGGGCACCCCCTTCTCGGGCACGCCCGCCATCACCGGCTCCACGGCTTCCTCCGGCCGGGGCGCCTGGACCAGCCTGCCCGCCAGCGGCCCGGCCTCCGAGCTGCGCGCCCTGGTGGCCAAGGCCGGCCGCGCCAGCCGGGTGCGCGCCCGCCTCGAATACGCCAGCTCGCCGCTGCCCGCCACCCCGCCCGCCAACGGCGTGGCCGGCACGGCCAGCCGCGTGCGCTACGGCCCCTGGACCTACGTGGCCGGCCAGCAGCAGGGCCTCAGCGCCGGTGCCGCCACGCCCCTGCCGGTGACGCTCTCGGCCTTCACCGCCACGCTGGTTGACCCGGCCGCCGTGCGCCTGGCCTGGGCCACGGCCACGGAGAAAAACAGTGCTTCGTTTGAAGTGGAGCGCAGCCTCGACGGGGAGCGGTTCACGGCCATTGGCACGGTGGCTGCCGCCGGCAGCAGCGCCACCGCCCACCGCTACGCGCTGCTCGACGCCAACCCGCCCAGACACCAAGCCACGCTCTACTACCGCCTGCGGCTGGTGGACCTCGACGGCACGTTCGCCTACTCGCCCGTGCGCACGGTGGCCCTGGCCGCCCAAGCCGGCTTGGCCCTGTTTCCCAACCCGGCCACCGGCGCGGCCACCCTCAGCGGTGCCGCGCCCGGCACCGTGGTGCGCGTCTTCGACGGCCTGGGCCGCGAGGTGACTTCGGCCACGGCCGACGCCACGGGCACCGCCGCGCTGGTGCTGCCCGCGGGCTTGGCCGGCGGGGTGTACGTGGTGCGCGCCGGGAGCAAGGCCGTGCGGTTGACGGTGGAGTAAGCACCGAACACCAGATACGCAAAAGGGGCGGGCCACACGGCTCGCCCCTTTTTTGTTGCCTGCACCAGCTGCCCCTAGGGCCGCCCCAGGAACGCCAGTACGGCGGCATTGAACACGGCCGGTTTTTCCTGCGGGGCGTAGTGCGTGAGGCCGGGCAGAATCTGTACCTGCCCATGCGGCAGGCTGCTGGCAATGAGCCGGGTGTGCACTTCTTTGATGAGGTCCTTCTCGCCGGCCAGCACCAGCGTGGGCGCGGCAATGCCGGCCAGGTCGGCGGCCTTCATTTGCGGGTATTTGCCCAGCAGCACCATCAGGGGGCGCACTTTGCGGGCCTGCTTGTTGAAGGGGTAGAGCAGGGTGGTGAGCTGTTTGCCCTGGCGCACTTCCTTCAGGGTGGCGGCGGTCACGGCGGTGGTGTCGGCCCAGAGGTTGGCGCCCATGGTCACCAGCTTTTTCACTTGCTGCGGGTGGTGCAGGGCCAGGCTCAGGCCGGTGTTGCCGCCGTCGCTCCAGCCCACCACGTGCGCGGCCGGGATGAGCAGGGCCGTAAGCAGGGCGCTCATGTCCTCGGCAAAAAGGTCGTAGCTCAACTCCTGGCCGTTGGTGGTGGACTGGCCCTGGGCGCGGGTATCCACGGCGATGACCTGGTAGTGCCGGGCCAGCTCCGGAATCTGGTTGTTGAAGGCCGCGATGGACTGGCCGTTGCCGTGGAGCAGCAGCAGGGGCTCGCCCGTGCCGTAGTTTTCGTAATAAATCTTGATGCCGTTGACGGCGACGGTGTGCCCGGCGCGGGCGTTTTTGCCGTACTGCACCACCTCCCGGGCGCTGATTTCGAGGTAGCGGTTGCCGGGCTGGGCGGTGTCATCGGCCGCGGTGCGGTAGCCGAAGGCGGCCACCCGCGCGATGGGCCGCCAGCCGTTGGGGAAGCCGCTGGCGCTGTCGGCGCGGGCGGCGCTGAAGTCGCCGTTGACGAGCGGCACGGGCTGCCAGTGGCCTTTGGCGGTTTCCACTTCCACGGCAAAGTCATCGAAGCCGAAGGTGCCGTTTAAATACACCTGCCCGCAAAGGGTGAGCGTGGCGGCCGTGGCCGGCAGGCGCCCGCTGCTGCGGTAGCTGCGCCAGAGGCCGTCGCGGCGCCGGGCGCGCATCCGGCCAAACTCGGTGCCGGGGCTTTTCACGTACTTTCCCTGCGTGCTTAGCACCACGGCAAACACGTTGGCGTCGGCGCTGTCGCCGGCCGCGGCCGTCACTTTCATTCGGCCCGACACCCGATAGGGCTTGCCGGCGAAGGCCCGGACGTCGACCTTCTGGCGGAAGTAGAAGGCGGGGCTGACGGTGGTTTTCAGCTGGCTTTGGGCCAGCGAGGACAGGGAAATTCCCAGCAATGCCAGGAGGCAGACGAAGCGCATGACGCAGAATAAAAGAGGAGTGAGCACGGGTAGGATACCCAAAGCGGCCGCCGGGTTGCCCCGGCGGCCGCTTTTCGGTCGGAGTTATGTCGACGCCGTTTAGTCGATGTAAAGCACCTGCGTCATGGTCTGGCCTACGGCTTTCAGGGTCTTGCGGTCGATGATGCTCATGTTGTCGGTGGTGGCGTGGTGGTAGGCGGGAAAGTAGTCGTCGCCGTAGCTGGGGTGGTCGTAAATATCCAGCGTGGGGATGCCGGCCTTGTTCGTGTACACGTGGTCGTCGGTGATGCCGCCGGTGTCCTGGAAGCGGAAGAAATCGGAGTAGCCCAGGGTAGCGGCGGTGTTCCAGATTTTGTCGAGCGGGCCGCGGGCGTTGGTGCGCGAGGTTTCTTCGCGGGTGAAGCTGCCGCCCTTGGCGCCCACCATGTCGAGCAGCACGCCGTACTCGGCCTTGTAGTTGGCTGGCAGCAAGTTCTTGGCCCAGTACTGCGAGCCCAGGCACCAGGAGTCGGTGCCGCTGCCGTCGAGTTGGTTTTTCAACTCTTGCTGGGTCACGTCGTCGTGGCCCCAGTCTTCGGCGTCGAAGAAAATGAAGTCGACGCCCACGTTGGGCGCCAGCGAATCGGGCTGCTGCGCGAGCACGCGGGCCATTTCCAGGGCCACGGCCACGGCGCTGGCCCCATCGGAGGCGCCGTCCATGGGCTTGTTTTTCTTGGCGGGGTCCTTGTCGGCGTCGGCAAAAGGCCGGGTGTCCCAGTGGCCGAAGATGGCCACGCGCCGCGCCGCCGTGGGCTGGTACTGGGCAATGATGTTGCGGGCGTGGATGTTGGTGCCGTCAAACGTCATCGCGTCAAACGGCTGTTGCATCACCTTCAGGCCGTAGCCCTTGAGCTTGGCCACCAGCCAGTCGCCGCAGGCAATATGCGCCTTGGAGTTGGGCACGCGCGGCCCGAAGCTCACCTGCTGGGCCGTGAAGGCGTAGGCCGAGTCGGCGTTGAACACCGGCGCCTTGGGCAGCTTGGGCGCCGCGGGGGTGCCGGTGGTGGCCGTTTCGGTGGTTTTGGTCTTGTCCGGGCAGCCGGTGAGGACGAGCAGGCCAGCCAGCGCGGCCAGGGGAAGGCGAAGGGTGCGGAAGTTCATATTCTTTACTGTCATCCTGAGCGCAGCGAAGGACCTTCTCACTACTGCGCCACTACTATTTACTGCAAGTTGTTCAACGGTGAGAAGGCCCTTCGCCTCTGCTTTCGCAGAATGCTCAGGATGACAGACGGTTTTGGCTGTCCTTACTCCTCGCTGTAGGCCCACTCCACGCCGGCCTTGGTGTCTTTTATCACGATGCCCTGGCCTTTGAGGGCGGCCCGAATCTGGTCGACCTTGTCGTAGGCTTTGTCGGCTTTGGCTTCGGAATAAAACCCCAACGTGAGGTCGAGGAGCTGCTCGGCGTTGGCGCGGGGCTCGTCGCGCAGGCCCAGCACGTCCTGCACAAAGGTGCGGTAGGTGCCAGCGGCTTGCGCCAGAGCCTCGGCGCCTACCTCAGCCAGCGCGGCCGGAGTTGAAGCCAGCGTGTTGAAGCGCTTGAGCAAGTCGAACAGCGCGGCCAGGGCGCGCGGCGTGTTCAGGTCGTCGTTCAGGAATTCGGCGGGCTTGGCGGCCAGGGCCAGCAGTTGCTGGGCGGCCGTTTCCAAAACTTCTCCCGTTGCCTCGATGGCCGCGAGCTTGTCCAGCAGGCGCAGGCCGTTCATCAGCTTGCGGTAGCCTTTGCGGGCGGCTTGCAGGGCGTCGTCGCTCACGTCCACGGGGCTCCGGTAGTGGGCTTGCAGCAGGAAGAAGCGCACCACCATGGGCGAGTAGCCGAAGGCCAGCGGCCCGGTGGGGCCCTGGAACATATCGCCCAGCAGCACGAAGTTGCCCAGGCTCTTGCTCATCTTGGTGCCGTTCACGGTTATCATGTTGTTGTGCACCCAGAAGCGCGCCTCGTCGGTGTGGGCGTGGCTGCCCTGGCTCTGCGCAATCTCGCACTCGTGGTGCGGAAACATGAGGTCGAGGCCGCCGCCGTGGATGTCGCTGAGCTTGCCCAGGTACTTACGGCTCATGGCCGAGCACTCCAGGTGCCAGCCGGGGAAGCCTTCGCCCCAGGGCGAGGGCCAGCGCATGATGTGCTCGGGCGCGGCCTTTTTCCAGAGGGCAAAATCCAGCGGGCTGCGCTTCTCGCTCTGGCCCTCCAGGTTGGCGCGGGTGCCGGCCAGTTGGTCCTCGATGCTGCGGTTCGAGAGCTTGCCGTAGCGCTCGTGCTCGTTGTAGCGGGGCACGTCGAAATACACCGAGCCGTTCACCTCGTAGGCCAGGCCGTTGGCGATGATTTCCTCGATGACCTGAATCTGCTCGATGATGTGGCCGCTGGCCTGGGGCTCGATGTCGGGCGGCAGGCAGCCAAGGGCCAGCATGTGCTGGCGGTAGCGGTTGGTGTAGTGCTGGGCCACCTGCATAGGCTCAATGCGGGCCGCGCGGGCGGCTTTTTCCATCTTGTCCTCGCCGGCGTCGGCGTCGCTTTCGAGGTGGCCCACGTCGGTGATGTTGCGCACGTAGCGCACCTGGTGGCCCAGGTGGCGCAGGTAGCGCGTGAGCACGTCAAACACCACCGGCCCGCGGGCGTTGCCGAGGTGGGCCTCGCTGTACACGGTGGGGCCGCACAGGTACACGCCTACCTGGGGCGGGTGCACGGGCTGGAATTCTTCTTTGCGGCGGGAAAGCGTGTTATAGAGCGAGAGCGGCATGAGAATCAGTTAACAGTTATCAGTGAGCAGCTAACAGTTGTCGAAAAATCAGTGAAACAGCACTGACAACTGCTCACTGATAACTGTTAACTGTAGTTATGCGCGGCCACTGGACCGCAGGATGGAATAAAGAATACGACAAAGTTGCTGACAATCGTCGTGAAGCGACAGAAACAACTTTTCTTCAATGTACCCAGACGCCTGCAACAGCCGAAGCCAATAGCTTGTCTCACGAGCTTCTTTGTAGGCAATGAAAATTTTACTAGAGAAATCCGCAGTTGAAATGGCCCCGGTGGCTTCTTCGGCATTCGCCCCTATCGACGTGGCGCTACGCACCAACTGCTTTGAGACAATAAACTCCCGCTCATTGGTTTGCAGATGCCGATGGAATTTCATCATCCGCACGGCGAAAGCAAACGATTTTTGCAGCAATGGCCCGGCTTCGTATTCTGGCGTCTCCATAGCCAAAACTACTCGGTTATCAGTGAACGGTTAGCAGCGAGCAGTGAGCAATGATGGAGATGGTTCTTTCGTAACTGTTCACTGATAACTGTTTACTGATAACTGATAAAGCCCTTCCACCGGGAAATGGTCGCTCCATTTGATTTCGCGGTGCACCTGGCAGCCCAGCACCTGCCACTGCGAGCCGGCAAACTGCTGGTCGATGCGCAGCAGGGGCAGGCGGCCATTATACGTGGCGCCGACGCCCAGGCCGGCGGTGGCCCAGGCGTTCTGCAGGTGGTCGGCCAGCTGGTCGTAGGCGTAGGAATAGGGCAGGTCGTTGAGGTCGCCGGCCAGCAGCACGGGGTAGGGCGAGCGGGCCAGGCGGGCCAGCACGGTATCTACCTGCGTGCCGCGGGCCACCGCGCCGTTGCGGAAGCGGCGCAGCAGGTTAGGAGCCTTCTGGCGGAGGCCGGCGCGGCTGCCGGTGGCGGCCGCAATGTCGGCGTCGGCCATGCTCATGCTTTGCAGGTGCAGGTTGAACACGCGAATGGTGTCGGGGCGGCCGCGGCCGGTGCGGGCGGCGGGGCGGGCCACGTCGGCCCACATGGCGTGGTTCTGCGAGAGCTTGCCGAAGGAAATGGTGCCCCGCCGCACGATGGGAAAGCGTGAGAAAATGGCCATCCCGAACTCGGACCCGTAGGGGTTGGTGAGCGTGACGGACACGAAGGAATGGCGGCCGCTGCCCCGCCCGAGGTATTCTTCGGTCCGGAAAATGTCTTTGTCGTTGCGCGAGCCGCGGGGCTCATTATAAAACTCCTGCAGGCAGAGCACGTCGGCCGGGCTGGCCGCCAGCCAGCGAATAAAGCCCGTGGACGAGGCCATGTCGGGGTCGCGCAGCTGCGAATACACGTTGAAGATGCGCACGTTGGCCGACAGCACCGATACTTCGTGCGGGTGCACCTCATAGAATTGTGAGGCCGGCACCGGCGCTTTCGGCAAGACGGCGTTGCGCTTGCCCACCGTGCCCGTAGCGGGCGGCAGCCGGTTGGCCCGGGGCAGGTGCAGGGCCAGCCCGCGCTGCAGGTGCGGCCACGTGAGGCCCAGCGCCAGCAGCGGCAGCAGCGCCACCCGCCAGTTGCGCCGCAGCCAGTACAAGGCCAGCAGCGCCGTGCACACCAGCGCTACCGGCGTGGTGAGCGCCCCAAACAGCACCGGCCAGAATGCCCCCACGGGCACCTGCTGGCAGGCAATGGCCAGCAACAGCCAGCCCAGGGTAAGCAACGTTAGTTTGAAAGCGAAAGAGCGGCGCACGGCACGGGCAAACGGGCCCGCAAAGGTAGCGGCCCGGCCGCTGGTTTCGGGTGTCCGCTCTGTCAGCCGTCCTGTCATCCTGAGCGCAGCGAAGGACCTTCTCACGTTAGAACAGCAGATAATTACTGCGAGCTGTTCGACGATGAGAAGGTTCTTCGCTGCGCTCAGGATGACAAGCGTGATGGGCTGCGCGGAATCCCGGGCAACCTTGCACGAATTTTGCGCCAGCGTGGTTCCGGCTACAACCCGGCCTGTGCCCCCGGATGGGCCACGCGCTGCTGTTGGCCACCCCCTTACCGTTTTCTGCCTCTGGCGCTTGTATGCCTCTACTTTTCCGCGTTGCTGGCCGGCCCTTGTGGGCAATGCTCCTGTTCTTTGTTGCGTTGCTGCTCGGCGGCCGGCCGGCCCGGGCTACGGGCGGCGAGCCTGCCGCACCCAGCCTGGAGTTCATCCAAAACAAAGGCCAGTGGGAAAGCCCGGTGCGCTACGAAGCGACCCTGCCTTCGGGCCGGCTGTTTGTGCTGCGCAACGCCCTCACCTACGCCTTCGTGGACCCCGCCCTGCTGCGCCACCACCGCGAAGCCGCCGGCGCCGGCCCCACGGCGCCCATCGGCCCACTGACCCGTGCCGCGGCCCACGCCTACACTGTGCATTTTGAGAAAGCCAGCGGCCGCGTGCGGCTGACCTCGGAAGCACCCACGGCCGGCGAGCGCCACTACTTTGTGGGTGCCGACCCCAAACACTGGGCCAGCCGGGTACCCGCGTTTCGGCGGCTGCGCTACGAGCAGCTCTGGCCGGGCATCGACCTGACGCTGTACGAAAACGCCGGCCAGCGCCTGGAATACGACGTGCTGCTGGCCCCCGGCGCCAACCCCGCCCGCGTGGCCCTGCGCTACGACGGCGCCAGCAGCCTGCGCCTGGACGCGGCCGGCAACCTGGTGGTGAAAACCTCCGTGGCCACCACCACCGAGGGCGCCCCGCAGGCCTGGCAAACCACTGCCGCCGGCCAGCTCAAGGCCGTGCCCTGCCGCTTCGTGCTGGCGGGCAGCACCGTCTCGTTTGCGCTGGGCGCCTACGACCGTAGCCGGGCCCTCACCATCGACCCCACCGTGCAGTTCTCGACCCTAACCGGCTCGACGGCCGACAACTGGGGCTTCACGGCCACCTACGACGCCGCCGGCAACCTGTACTCGGGCGGCATTGTGTTCGGGCTGGGCTACCCCGCCACCACCGGCGCTTACCAAGTCAGTTTCAGCAGCCTCGAAGACATGGCGCTTATCAAGTACAACACCGGCACATCGGGCTCGGCGGCGCGGGTGTGGGCCACCTACCTGGGCGGCAACAACGCCGACTTTCCGCACAGCCTGGTGGTGAACGCGCAAAACGAGCTGGTGATGCTCGGCAGCACTTCTTCTACCGACTTTCCCACCACCAACGGGGCCGCGCAACGCGCTTTTGGCGGCGGCACGCCGGTCGCGCCCTTTGGCAACAGCGACCCGCCCTACGTGATGCCCAACGGCTCGGACCTGGTGGTGACGCGCCTGAGCGCCGACGGACGGGCGCTGCAAGCCAGCACTTACCTGGGCGGCTCCGGCAACGACGGCGTGGTGTCTTCCGGCCTGTGGGCCAACTACGGCGACGCTTTCCGCAGCGACGCGCTGCTCGACGGGGCGGGCAATGTGTACGTGGCCTCCTGCACCAATTCCGTCGATTTTCCGGGCCGCGCGCTGGGTTTCAGCCCCGCGATGCACGGCGGGGGCGGGCCCGATGCCCTGGTGTGCAAGCTGAACCCGGCGCTGTCGGCGGTGCTGTGGGCCGGCTACCTCGGCGACGCTGGGGACGACGCGGCTTACTCCATCCAGCGCGATGCCCAGGGGCGTATCTACGTGTGCGGCGGCACGTCGTCGCCCAGCTTCCCGGTCACGGCCCGCGCCTACCTCGGCATCGCCCCCACGCCCGGCAGCTCGTCGTATCAGGATGCAGTCAACGGCTTTGTGGCGCGCATCAGCTCCGACGGCCGCGCCCTGGAGCGGGCCACGTTCGTGGGCACCGATTTCTACGACCAGGCGCAGTTTTTGCAGCTTGACGCGGCGGGCAACGCCTATTTGTTTGGCCAAACGATGGGCGAATACCCCATGACGCCGGGCCTGTACGGCCAGGCCGGCGGCCCGCAGTTCATTCAAAAGCTGAACCCCGACCTCACAGGCAGCTTCTACAGCACCGCGTTTGGCGTGCGGGGCAATGGCGCCCCCAATGGCCCCAACCTGGTGCCCACGGCGTTTTTGGTCGACGACTGCGAGCGGGTGTACGTGAGCGGCTGGGGCGGGCTCGACAACGGCGGCTACCTGGGCGGCACCACCCGGGGGCTGGCCACGAGTTCCAATGCCTTACAAAAAACCACCGACGGCTCGGACTTTTACCTGGCCGAGTTTGCCGCCGGCATGACCGGCCTGGAGTACGCCACCTTCTTTGGCGAGGTGGGCGGGGCCGGCGAGCACGTGGACGGCGGCACGTCGCGCTTCGACAAGCGCGGCATCGTGTACCAGGCGGTGTGCGCTAGCTGCCGGGGCACCCAGGGCTTTCCGGCGCCGGCCGGCGCGGGCACCTTCACCACCCGCAACGGCAGCTCGAACTGCAACAACGGGGCGTTCAAAATGACGTTTGACGTGATAACGGCCGACCCCGGCCCCCGCCGCTTCGTGTGCTTGGACAACGGCCCCGTGACGCTGGCCGGCGCGCCAGCGGGCGGCACCTGGAGCGGCCAGGGCGTGACGGGCGCGGCCGGCGGCTACCGCTTCGTGCCCGCCGCGGTGGGCCCCGGCCAGTACAACCTCACCTACACCGTGGCGTCGACGGGCACTTGCGTGAGCACCCGCAGCGTGCGCTACGTGGTGGCGCCGCCCATCGCGCCCGTCATCAGCCCGGTGCCGCCGCAGTGCACCACCGGCACCGGCGCGGCCCTCACGGCTTCGGTGCCCGGCGGCACCTGGAGCGGGCCGGGCGTGTCGGGCAGCATCTTTCTGCCGGCGGTGGCGGGCGTGGGCACCCACACCATCAGCTACACGGTGGCGGACTCGCTGGGCTGCGGCGTGGGCACCCGCCAGATAGTGGTGACCAAGCCGCCCACCGTGACGCCCGGCCCGGACACCACCCTGTGCGCCGACCTGCGCCAGCCCTTCCAGCTGCGCGGCTACGCGCCGGCCGGCGGCGTGTGGAGCGGCACGGGCGTCACGGCCGGCGGCTTTTTCACGCCCCCGAACACCAACAACCGGGGCGGCGTCTTCGTCCTCACCTACACCGTGACGGAGGGCCCCTGCCAGGCTTCGGCCACGCGCACGGTGGTGGTGGCCCCCACTTCCAGCCAGAACGTGGACCTGAACCTGCCGGTGTGCGAGGTGCTGCCGCGCTACATCGGCCTGGCCCCGTTCGCGTGCCGGCTCTCGCCGGTGCTGCTGGCGCCCAAGGCCACGTATCTGTGGGATTTCGGCGACGGCACTCCCGCCAGCACCGACGCCGAGCCCACCCACGTGTACCTCAAGCCGGGCTACTACCGCGTGCAGCTGCAGGCCCGCTACGGCAACTGCGAGGTGCTTACGGGCTTCGCGCCGGTGGAAGTCGGCGACGTGTTCGTGCCCAACATCATTACGCCCAACGGCGACGACCAGAACCAAACCTTCCGGCCGCGCATTGGCTGCAAGCCGGCTTCGCTGGAAGTGTATTCGCGCTGGGGCCAGCGCGTGTACCAAACCGATGAGTACCACAACAACTGGGACGCCACCGGTCTGCCCGACGGCATTTATTACTACCTGCTGCGCGACGCCGACGGCCACCGCGTGAAAGGCTGGGTGGAAGTGCGCCGCTAGCCCGTGCGCAGGCACGTCCTTGGGTTCGGCCGCTCCGTAGTGCATCGGGGCGGCCGAACCTTTATATTTACTACCCCACCCTTCCTTATTTGGTTGTTGATGAAGCTACTGCTACTTGCACTTGCGGGCGTATGGCAATTAAGCTCAGGCACCCCGCCGGCCTTCGCCCAGACGGCCGAGCCCGGCGCGCGGCCGGACCGCACACTGGAATTTGTGGAAAACAAAGGCCAATGGGACCCGCGCGCCCGCTACGTGGCCGCCCTGCCCGGCGGCCGGCTGTTTGCTGAAGCCGACGGCCTCACGTTCTCGCTGCTGGCCAACGGCAGCCTCGACCGGCCCAGCCATGGCGGCCGCAAACGCACCCGCCCCGCGGCCGACAGCCTGCTGCGCGGCCATGCTCTCACGCTGCGCTTCGCGGGCGCGGCGTCGGCCAGCATCGAGGCCACGGAAGCCACGGCCGAGCGCCGCAACTACTTTCTCGGCAAAGACCCCAGGCGCTGGGCGGCCAACGTGCGCGGCTTCCGCGAGCTGCACTACGCCGGCCTGTGGCCCGGCGTGAGCGCCCGCGTGTACGAAAGCGCCGACCAGCATTTGGAATACGACTTTGAGCTAGCGCCCGGCGCCCGGCCCGGCGCCATTGCCCTGCGCCACGACGGCGCCCAGGGCCTGCAACTGGACGCGGCCGGCAACCTGCTGGTGCAAACCAGCGTGGGCACCCTCACCGAGCGGGCCCCGCAGGCCTGGCAAACCACGGCCGGCGGCCAGCGCAAGGCCGTGCCCTGCCGCTACGTGCTGGCCTCCGACGGCCTCGTGCGCTTCGCCCTGGGCCACTACGACGCCTCCCGCCCCCTTACCATCGACCCGGTGGTGGTGTTTGCCACCTACACCGGCTCGACGGCTGACAACTGGGGCTTCACGGCCACCTACGACGCGCAGGGCAACCTCTACTCCGGCGGCATCGTGTTTGGGCTGGGCTACCCGGCCAGTCCCGGCGCCTTCCTTACCCGGTTTTCCGGCGTTATTGACATCGGCGTCATCAAGTACAACCCCGCCGCCAACGGGCCGGCCGCGCGAGTGTGGGCGTCGTACATCGGCGGCAACGACGCCGACTTTCCCAGCAGCCTGGTGGTGAACAGCCAGGGCGAGCTGCTGCTGCTGGGCGCCTCCTCCAGCAACGACTACCCCACCACCGCGGGGGCCGTGCAGAACAGTTTTCACAATGGCTTTTTCACGGACCCCTACGGCGAAGGCGTCGACTACACGCTGCCCAACGGCTCGGACTTAGTCATTACCCGCTTTAATGCGAACGGGACGGCGCTGGTGGGCTCCACCTACCTCGGCGGCTCGGGCAACGAGGGCATTCTGCCCCTGGACGTGAACACTACCGACCAGCTGGCCCACAACTACGGCGACCCTTTCCGGGGCGATATTCTGGTGGATGCGGCCGATAATGTGTACGTGGCCAGCAACACGTCTTCCCAGGACTTTCCGCTGGCCGGGGGCTTCAACGGCACCTACCGCGGCGGCGCCACCGACGGCGTGGTGCTTAAGCTCAACCCCGGCCTCACGGCCCTGACCTGGGGCAGCTACCTGGGTGGCACGGGTTCCGATGCAGCGTATTCGGTGCAGGTGGAGCCCAGCAGTGGCGACGTGTACGTGGCCGGCGGCACGCTGAGCACTGATTTTCCGGCCACCGCCGGCAGCCACCACCCCACGGCCCAGGGCGACGTGGACGGCTTTGCGGCGCGCATCAGCGCCAACGGCCACACCCTGCTGCGGGCCACTTACCTGGGCACGCCCAGCTACGACCAAAGCTATTTCCTGCAGCTCGGTACCGACGGCGGCGTGTACGTGCTGGGCCAGACGGCGGGCGCCTACCCCACCACCCCGGGCCTGTTTGCAAACGCCAACGGCCGGCAGTTCATCCACAAGCTCGACGCCAACCTGGGCGCCACGCAGCTGGCCACCGTGTTTGGCAGTGGCCGCGCCAGCATCGACCTCGACCCCACTGCTTTCCTGGTGGACCGCTGCGACCGGGTGTACGTGTGCGGCTGGGGCGGCTACCTGAACAGCAACGTCAGCGGGTTCTATCCCTACCTGGGCCTCAACGGCACCGCCGCGCAGCTGCCCACCAGCCACAACGCCCTGCAGCAGGCCGGCGATGACAGCGACTTCTACCTGGTGCAGTTTGCGGCTGGACTGGACAGCCTGGCCTACGCCACCTACTACGGCAACCCCAACGGCACCAACGACCACGTGGACGGCGGCACCTCGCGCTTCGACCCGCGCGGGGTGGTGTACCAGGCGGTGTGCGCCTGCGGCAACGGCGGCCCGGGATTTCCCATTCCGCCGGGGGCCCACACCTACTCGGCCGTCAACGGCAACAGCAACTGCAACAACGCCGCGTTCCTGCTCGACTTCCAGCCCAGCATTGCCAATGCCGGGGCCGACCAGACCGTGTGCGCCACGGCCGGCCCGCAGGCCCTGACCGGCAACCCAGGCGGCGGCACCTGGAGCGGGCCCGGCGTGACGGGCAGCTTGAGCACGGGCTTCTTTTTCACGCCCGCCCCGGCGCTGCTGGGCGTGCAGGTGCTCACCTACACGGTGCTCAGCTCTGGGCAATGCACCACCACGGGCACCCGCCGCATCACCGTGACGCCGGCGCCCACGGTGGCCATCACGGCGCCGCTCTCCAGTACCTACTGCGCCTCGGTGCAGGGCGTGCCCGCTGTTCCGCTGGTGCCGCTCACGGCCACGCCCCCGGGCGGCGTCTGGAGCGGTTCTGGGGTCGTCAACGGGGGGCCCACCACGGGCTTTTTCTTCAACCCCAACCTGGGCGCCGGCACTTATGAGGTGACTTACACCTTCACGACGAACGGCTGCGTGGCGCGCGATACCAGGACCGTTACCATCAAGCGGCTGGCTGCGCCGGTGCCCCCCGCCGACACGACGCTGTGCCCGGGCAGCAGCCAGCGCTTTGCCCTGCGCGGCAGTCCGGCCGGCGGCAGCTGGACCGGACTGGGCGTGAGCGGCAGCCCCGCCACGGGCTTCTTCTTCACGCCGCCGGCCGGCTTTGTGGGCCCGGCCACGCTCAGCTATTTCGTGTACGACGGCTTGTGCTCGGCGTCGGCCACGCGGCGCGTGTCGGTGGCGGCACAGCCCACGCTCACGGCCACCTCAGCTCCCGTGGCCTGCCCCGAAACCCGGCTGGCCCCGCTCACGCTGCGCTTTTCGGCCAACACCGGGGCGGCCGCGGCCGGGCTGAGCTGGGACTTTGGCGACGGCACGCAGTCCGGCGAGGTTTCGCCCGTGCACACCTACACCACGGCGGGCCGGTACCAGCCTGTGGTTCGCCTGCGCTACAACGGCGGCAGCTGCGAAACCCAGGCCACCCTGCCCGCCGTGGAAGTGCAGGCGCGCATCATCCCCAACATCATCACGCCCAACGGCGACAACCAGAACCAGACCTTCCAGCTGGGCCCCGACTGCCCGCCGCGGCTGCAAATCTTTTCGCGCTGGGGCCGCAAAGTATTTGAGGCGGCCGCCTACCGCAACGACTGGAACGCCGACGGCCAGCCCGACGGCGTGTACTATTACCTCATCACCTACCCCGACGGCCACCGCCTGAAAGGCATCGTGGAAGTGGTGCGGTAAGGCTGCGGGTGGTACTTATCATCGACAGCCGTCTGTCATCCTGAGCGCAGCGAAGGACCTTATCGCGCGTGAACAATGTCGCTCTTCGGTGAGAAGGTCCTTCGCTGCGCTCAGGATGACAGGCGCTCCCCCTCCTCCCCTCTTCCCCTTAAGCGCAATGCCAGCCAGCGCAGGTCGGGCAGGCCGGGCAGTAGGTCGGGCCAGGTGGCGCCGATGGCGCGGCGGTAGTGGCCGAGCAGGTAGGCCGCCATGGCCGTGTAGGAGGCCGACATGCCCAGCGCCGCCCCGGCCATGCCCAGCCGGGGCACCAGCAGCAGGCAGCAGGGCACCGTCACGGCCAGGCCCAGCAGGGCGGCGCGGTTGTTGAGGCCGTAGCGGGCCGTGCCGCTGAAGTAGGAGCTGGCTTGCATGGCCGCTCCGTAGGCCAGAATGCCGGGCGCCAGGGCCAGAATCACGCCGTGCGCCGCGCCAAACTCAGGCCCAAAAAACGTCGCCAGCCACCCCGCCGGCACGGCCGCCGCCACCAGCACCGCGCCGGCCGTGGCCAGCAGGGTGAGGCGGCTGCCGCGCAGGGCCGCGTAGGTTTGGCCGCGCTTGTCGGCAGCATTCACCAGCGCCACGTACTGGATGAGGGCCGTGCTGCGCGGAATCAGCCAGATGGCCTCGGCCAGGGCCACGCCCACCGAGAGCACGCCCAGCGCCTTGGCACCGGCCAGGTAGGCCACCACATAGTAGCCAAAGCGGTAGTTGGCGAAGGTGAGCAGGTTGGAAAAGTGTGCGCCGCGGCTGTGCCGGGCCAGTTCGCGGGCCACCACCCGCCGCCGGGCCCGGCGGCCGCCCCAGGCATCGGGCAGGCGCAGCAGCAGGGCGGTGCTGGCCAGCCAGGGCAGGCCGTATGCCAGGTAGTTGGCAAAATAATAGGCCCGAATGCTCAGCCAATGAGCCGCGGCAAACGCCAGTGCCAGCGCTACGGCCAGCAGCGCCGCCTGGGCAGTGGTCAGCGCGTTGTAGGCCTGCTCTTGCTTGCGGCCCAGCAGCAGAAACAGGTTGATGGACAGCAGCACCTGCACCAGCGTCACGGCCGCCAAATGCAGCACGTATTCGGCCGATACGGGCCGCAGCCAGCCCACCACGGCCGCCCCGGCCCCGCTCACCACCACGGCCCAGCCGTAGGCGGGCAGCAGCAGGTGCCAGGCGTTGCGCCGGGGCACCAAGTATATCAGCGACGAGCCGCCCACCAGCCCGGCCAGCAGCACCAGCCCCGACATATCAGTGTAAAACAAGCTGACCTGCCCGCGCCCCGCCGCCCCCAGGTACCGCGCCGTGAGCCACACCACCGCAAAGCTGAGCCCCGCCGTGAGCACGCGCGCCGCGAAATGCTGAAGAATGCGTTTGAACATGGGCAAGAGAAGGGGCAACACCGACGAACCAGCAAAAGAACGTCATGCTGAGCGCAGTCGAAGTATCTCGCGGGCATCACCACCCTATGCAATTGCAACAGAGGAAGCGTGGGGCCACCGCTATGCTCGGCCCGGCTCTGCCTTCAGCTGCCCAGCACGCGCCGGTACAGCGCCCCGAACTGCCGGCCCACCGCTTCGTACCCAAACCGGGCCGCCACGGCCGCCGTCATACCGGCCACATCAACGGGCCGGGTTTCGGCGTCGGCCAGCAGTTTCGCCAGGGCCGCGGCCAGGGCAGCTTCATCGCCGGCCGGCACCAGGTGGCCGAAGGGGCTGCCGGCGGGCACCAGCTCGGGCACGCCGCCCACGCGGGTGGCCACTACGGGCAGGCCGCTGGCCTGGGCCTCGATGAGGACGCAAGGCAGGTTTTCGACGTTGGAAAACAGCACGAAGCCGGTGGCCCGGCGCATCTCCTCAGCCACGGCGGGGTGGGCCAGCTTGCCCAGAAACACCACCGTACCATCGGCCAGCAGGCCCAACTCGGCGGCCTGCCGGCGCACCTGGGCTTCGTCGGGGCCGTAGCCGGCAATGCGCAGGCGCAGGCCCGGCCAGGCGGCGCGCAGCCCGGCCACGGCGCGCAGCAGCCCGCACAGGTTTTTGGCCGCTTCGTTGAAGGCCGCCACGTGGAGCAGAGTGCGCGGCGTCGGCACGGCGCCGGGTGGCGCCGGATGAAACAGCTCCGTGTCTACCACGTTCGGAATCACCACCGAAACGGGGTTGGTGGCACCCAGCGCGGCCAGGGCGTCGCGCAGGTTGGCGCTTACGGTGTGCAGGGCCGCCGCCCGGCGCACCACGGCGCCCGTCAGCCAGCGCCGCAGCCAGGAGATGCCGGCCGCGCGCGGCGGCAGGTAGCGCGTCCAGTGCTCGGTGACGACGAAAGGCACGCCGCGCACCGCCCGCAAGGCCCAGGCAAACAGGCCCGTGCGCAGCAGCACGTGCACGTGCACTAGGTCGGGGCGCTGGCCGTGCCAGTGCCGCCGCAAGGCGCGGTAGCCGCGCAGCACGCACCAGTAATAGAGCAGCAGCTTCAGCGGCTTATCAAGCAGGGCCAGGCCGGTGGGCGCGGCGCGGTAGTAGTAGCGCAACGTGGGCCAGGGGCCGCTGAAATCCTCGTCGGCCTCAACCAAACCAGGCAGCGGGCCCCGCGCCACGGCCGCAAACAGCACGGCCACCTCGGCCCCGCCGTGCGCCGCAATAGCCGCCACGTGCCGGCCCACGAAGTCGCCGTCCTGGTCGTCGTAGCGGTTGGGGTACCACTTGGGAAGATGTAAAATATTCAATGAGAAATAAAGAATGAGGAATGAAGAATAGGCGACGTTAACAAAGTACGGGCTTCTCAGGCACAAAAAACGCGGCCGCTCCTGGGGGAACGGCCGCGTTAGGTAGTGGAGCAAATGGAATCAAAGCGAACTCAATTCCTCATTCTTCATTAAGTCGCAGGCACTAGAATGAGTAGCGCAGGCCCAACTGGCCCTGCCAGCGCGAGGCCAGCTGGTCGATGGAGTAGGTGGCCGGCGTGCCGTAGGTGTAGGTGGGGCGGTTGAAGGTGGCGGCGTTGTAGCTGCCCGAAATGCTGCCGGCGGCGTTGGCGTAGGCGGGGGCCTGCGTGAGGCCGGTGCCCACCGTCGAGTTGAAGGTGTTGGGCACGAAGTACTGGCGGCCCCAGTCCTTGTTCAGCAGGTTGCCCACGTTGATGATGTCGAGCGAAATCTGCAGGGTGTGGCCGGTGGGCACGATGCCGGCTTCGTTGGCTTCGAGGCTGCCAAGCTTGGCTTCCAGCATGAAGCGCACGTCGGCCTGGTTGTTCCAGGGGGTGCGGGCGGCGTTGCGCTCGGCGTACTGGCCGCGGCGGGTTTTGAGGTAGGGGTCGTTGTCGACGAAGCTGCTGAGGGCCGCGTACTGGGCACCGCTGTTGTCCGGCACGTAGCTCACGGCCTTGGTCACGGGGTCGGTCACGGCGTTCACGAACAGGATATCCGAAGCCGAGGCTGGGATGTAGGCCAGCTGCACGTTTTGCTGGCCGTTGCCCAGCAGGTTGTTGTTGTACACCCACGTAAACGGCGAGCCGCTGGCGTAGGTGAGCACCGAGGTGAAGTAGCCCGTGAAGCGCTGGGCGAAGGTTTTGTGCAGGTTCAGCGAGGCCACCACGCGGTGGCGCAGGTCGAAGTTGGAGTAGGCCAGGGCGGGGTCGTTCACGTTCAGGGCCGGGTTCAGCTCCCAGTTGCTCTGGGGCGAGTTGCGGATGCCGTTGCTGATGTCGTGGCTCTGGCCGTAGGTGTAGGCCACGCTCACGTCGAGCAGCTGGTTCAGCGTCTGGCCCACCGAGCCGGTGAGCTGGTAGCGGTAGCCTTTCTGGGTATTGGTCAGGAAGAAGGCGTTCGAGAAAGCGGTGTTTACCTTGGCGTTGCCGCCGGCCGGGGCCGCGTAGCGCGGGCTCTGGGTGGGGCCCTGCGCCAAGTAGGTCACGTTGTCGGTGAGGTTGATGTTCTCAAACTTCACGTCCTGCAAGGTCTTGGTGTAGAGGCCTTCCACCGAGAAGCGGGTGCCGGTTTTCAGCTTAAAGTCCAGGGCCAGTGACGAGCGCCACACCTGCGGCATCTTGAAGTTGTTGTCCACCAGGTTGATTTCGGTGGTGTTCTGCGCGGCGGCGTTGGGCAGGGCCGTGGCCGCGTTCTGGTAAATCTGGTTGGGGTTTTGGTTGAGCAGAATCTTGGGTCCCGTCGTGGCCAGGGCGCTGGGCTGAATGTTGTTGTAGTCCACCGAGTTGAAGTTCACGCCGTTATTATAATAAGCGTAGCCAAACCAGGCAAACGGCACCCGGCCCGTGAACACGCCCGAGCCGCCGCGCAGCACCACCGAGCCGTCGCCCTTCACGTCGTAGTTGAAGCCCAGGCGCGGCGACACCTGCACCTGGCCGAGGTAGCTGTTGTCGAGGTCCTGCCAGGGCGTGTGCGAGTAGGTCTGGTTCAGGGTGTTGGCGTCGTTCTGCGGGTTGTTCACCAGGCCTGAGTTCAGGGCCGGCTTGGTGGGCAGCGAGGCGATGTCGAAGCGCAGGCCGGGCGTGATTTTCAGGTGCTCGGTCACGTTCCACTCGTCCTGCAGGTAGGCGCTGAAGAAGTTGATGTTGAACGCCGCCGAGGGGTTGTTGTAATTGTAGGCGTAGGAGTTATCGGTCTTGTTGTAGGTGCCGCGAATGCGGTTCGGCTGGTCGTTCAGGAACTGGTTCACGTTGTTGTACTCAATCCGGCCGTTCCAGGAGTTGATGAAGCCGTAGTCGATGTGGTACAGCTCGTTGTGCGTGCCCAGCGTGAGGGCGTGCGCCCCGGTGTAGAAGGTGAAATTGTCGGTGATTTCAAACGTCTTCTGGCGGGTGTTGAAGATGCTGGCCTCCCGGTCCGAGCCCAGCAGAATCTGGTTCGAGCCCGAAAAGTAGGTGCTTGTGCCCGCCGTGCCCGGCGTGGTGCCCACGTTGTTAATCTGCACGGCCGGAAACAGGTTGGCCTGCCCGCCCAGCAGGTCGCGGTAGTCGTGGATGTTGGTGTAGCCCAGAATCAGGTTGTTGGCGAAGCGGCTGCTGAAGTTGCTTTTCACCTCCAGCACCGTCGAGTTTTGCACGTTGTGCTGCGTGAAGTCCTGCGAGCCAAACTTAAACAAGCTGCCCGAGCGCTCCAGGTTGGTGGCTTCCGACTGAATAAAGTTGTGGCGCAGCGCAATGCTGGTTTTGTCGTCGAGGTTGAAATCCAGGCGGCCGAAAATCTTGTCGCTGTTCGCGTGGATGTTGTAGTTGCCGTACTCGCCCACGTTGTAGCCGTAGGTGGTTTGCAGCTTGGCGGCAATCTGCTGGGCCAGCTCCGTGGTCACGGGCGAGCCCGGCTGGCCGGCGCCGTAAAACTGCGGCTCCTGGCGGCGGGCAATTTCGGCGTTGGTAAAGAAGAAAAGTTTGTTTTTGATAATCGGCCCGCCCAGCCGGAAGCCGGTCTGGTAGTCGTGGTATTCCGAGCCGATTTTGCTGCGGCTGTCGTCGATGCTCTTGCCGGTCACGGTCTGGTTGCGGCCGTAGCCATACACCGAGCCGTGGAAATCGTTGGTGCCCGAGCGCGTCACGGCATTAATGGACCCGCCCGTGAAGTTGCCCAGCTTCACGTCATACGGCGCCACCTGGGCCTGAATCTCCTGAATGGCGTCGAGCGAAATCGGGTTGGCGCGGGCCGAGCCGCCGGGCAGGCCGCTGGTGCCGCTCTGCCCGCCGAGCGAAGGCGAGAACCCAATGGCGTCGTTGTTCACGGCGCCGTCCAGGGTGATGTTGTTGTAGCGGAACGAGCTGCCCGCGAACGAGTTGTTGGAGTTGCGCGGGTCCAGGCGGGTGAAGTCCGAAATGCTGCGCGAAATGGTGGGCAGCTGCTGAATGGCCTCGCGGCTGACGGTGGTGCCGGCGCCGGTTTTGGTGGCCTGGGTGTTGCCCACCACCACTACTTCGGTCAGAGCCTGCGCCTCGGCGGCCAGCGTAAGGTTGAGGCGGGTGGTGTTGCCCAACGTTAGAAATACCCCGCCGATGGTCTGGGGCTTGTAGCCCACGTAGGTCACAATTACTTCGTAGGGCCCGCCGGGCGCCAGGTTCGGGATGTTGAAGCCGCCGTCGACTTCTGTGGCCGTGCCGCGCTTGGTGCCCGTGGGCTGGTGAGTGGCCACCACCGTCACCCCAATCAGGTCCTCGCCCTTGTCCGACGTCACCTTGCCGCTGAGGGACGAGGTGGTAACCTGGGCCGTGGCGAGCTGCGAGCAGCCCAGCAGCACCAGGAAAAACAACTGCGTAAATGTGTGTCGAATCGACATAAAAATGAGGGAGTTGATTAACGCTACAAAGGTCCGAGCGCCTAACCCCGGCCTCACCCTGCGTTGCGTTTCCGAATTGTTGTATTTCGCTTTTTCTCATAACCTGCCGGTAACATAAGGCCCGAAACCCCCGCTTTTCGGGCCGTTTCCGGGCCGTTAACCATTTCATAATTCAGAGGAAATTTCACCGAAACTTCATCCGGGTAGTTTTGTTCCCCGAATGGAAAACACTATTAATTACCGGTATTTATTCATCACATTGCTGAGCTTATTATTCAGCAATACCGTCTTCGCCCAAACGACCGGCACCGTGAAGGGCCTCGTGAAGGACGCCGCCACCCAGGAGGCCGTCATCGGCGGCACGGTGCGCCTCGACGGCACCACGCTGGGCACCCAGACCGACGTCGACGGCAGCTTCCGGCTGGAGCGCGTGCCCAAAGGCACCTACACCCTCGTCATTTCCTCGGTCGGCTACGTCAGCACCTCGCTGCCCGGCGTGGCCGTGGAAGCCGGCAAGACCACCGTCATCAACACCACCGCCAAATCGGACAGCAAGGCGCTCGACGAAGTGGTGGTGCGCGGCGTGCGCCGCACCAACACCGAGATTTCCGTCATCACCGAAATCCGCCAGGCCAACGTGGTGGTGAGCGGCGTGTCGTCGGAGCAAATCGTGAAATCGCAGGACCGCGACGCGGCCGAGGTGGTGCGCCGCATCCCCGGCGTCAGCATCATCGACAACCGCTTCATCCAGGTGCGCGGCCTCAGCGAGCGGTACAACACCGTGTGGCTGAACGACGTGACGGCCCCGAGCTCGGAAACCGACAAGAAGGCCTTCTCCTTCGACATCGTGCCCAGCGCCCTGCTCGACCGCGTGCTCGTGTTCAAAGACCCCTCACCCGAGTTGCCCGGCGACTTCGCCGGCGGCCTTGTGAAAGTGTACCTGCGCAAGCCCACGCTCGACGAGCGCAGCTTCACGGCCAGCTACGTGAGCGGCTACCGCGACGGCACCACCTTCAACTCTTTCAACTCTGACAAGGGCGGCAGCGGCGACTTCGCCGGCTTTGGCGCCGCCAACCGGAATTTGCCCAACAACTTCCCGGTGCTGAACTCGGCCGCTTCGGCGGCCCAGCGCGACGCTTCGGCCCATGACCTGGGCAACACCTTCGGCATCAAGACCATGACGGCGATGCCCGACGTGCGTTTCAACGCGTCGTACCTCGACAATTTCAAGCTGGGCGGCCTCCAGATTGGCTCGCTCACCTCGCTGAGCTACACCAATGCCTTCGCGCGCTTCAACATCGCCCGCAACGTGTACGACGCCGACGGGCAGCGCACCGACCGCCTCCTCGACGAGCAGGCCACCAACAACGTGCGCCTGGGCCTTATCCAGAACTTCAGCACCTTGCTGAACAACGGCACCAAGCTGGAATTCCGCAACCTGTTCAACCAGTTCGGCCGCAACCAGATTACGACCCGCGACAACTTCTCGGCCAACGACAACACGCTGGTGCGCAAGGGCTACGCGCTGGGCTACCAGGGCCGCACCACCTACACCGGGCAGTTGGCCGGCACGCATCTGTTCAACGACGAGAAAACCACGTTCGACTGGGTGGCCGGCTACGGCTACTCGGCCAAGGACGAGCCCGACCTGCGCCGCGTGGCCTACCGCAACGTGACGCTGACCGACGGCAGCGTGGGCCAGGAAGTGCTGACGCCCGCGCCCGGGCAGGTCGACGTCATCAACGCCGGCCGCCTCTACCAGAAGCTGAACGAAAACGTGTACACGCTGAACGCCAACGGCAAGCACAAGCTGGTGGGCCTGGGCGGGCGCGAAATGGAGCTGGCCGCCGGCACCTACCTGGAGTACAAAAAGCGCGACTTCACGGCCCGCGCCTTCGGCTACTCGCCTTCCGACCCCACGCGCTTTCAGCAGCTGAAAAATCTGCCGCTGGCCACGGTTTTTGCGCCCGAGAACGTGGGCGGCACCGGCTTCCAGCTGCGCGAAGACATCAACTCGACATACCGCTACACGGCCAGCAACGAGCAGGAAGCCGTGTACGCGTCCATCAACCTGCCCATTACGCCTGGCCTGAAGCTGCTGACCGGCGCCCGCTTCGAGCGCAACGTGCAGGTCATCAACACCGGCGTGAACGGCGCGCCCGTCGACCAGACGGTGACCACCAACTACCTGCTGCCCTCGGCCAACCTGAGCTATAATTTCAGCGAAACCAGCCTGCTGCGGGCTTGCTACGGCCGCAGCCTCAACCGGCCGGAGTTCCGCGAGTCGGCCCCTTTCTACTACTATGACTTTGACTTCAACGTGCTGAACTACGGCTCGTTGTACCTCAACCCCACCAAGCCGCTGCAGGTGGCCACCATCGACAACTTCGACCTGCGTTACGAGTGGTACCCCACGCCCGGCGAACAGGTGCACCTCGGGGTGTTCTACAAGAACTTCACCAACCCGATTGAGAACGTCGTCATTCCCAGCACCAACCTAGCCTACTCCTTCGCCAACGCGCCCAGCGCCTACTCCTACGGCGTGGAGCTGGACGTGCGCAAGAGCTTCGACTTTCTGGATGCGCTGGTGGGCACCCGCGGCCTGAAGAACATCACGGCCGTGTTCAACCTCTCGCTCATCGAAAGCCAGGTCGATTTGGGCCCCGGCATCGTGGCCTGGAACAGCAAGCGCGCTCTGCAGGGCCAGTCGCCCTACGTAGTGAACACCGGCCTGTACTACCAGAACGAGTCGGGCAGCTGGCAGGCTTCGGCCCTCTACAACGTGTTTGGCCCGCGCATCCTCTTCGCCGGCTCCGACCAGTACCCCGACGTGGTGGAAATGCCCCGCCACACCATCGACTTGTCCTTGACCAAGAGCCTCACCAAGCGCGTGGCCCTCAACCTGGGCGTGCAGGACCTGCTGAACCAGCGTGTGACCCTGGTGCAGGACTTCAACAAAGACCTGAAATACCAGCGCGACATCGACCCCGCCCTGGCCGACTACCGCCGCGGCACCTACGTCACCATCGGCGTGAAAGCGGCCTTCTAAACGGCGTGTAGCGTGGACTCTGGGAGTCCGCGCCGGGGCGAACGACCTACCGTCCGACGATGCGCGGACTCGCAGAGTCCACGCTACAAAACAAACTTCTCAACCACACCCCACTTCATTTTTTCGCATACCTTATGCTAACCCTCAACCCGTTTCGCCAGCGCGCCCTGCTGGCGGCCGCCCTGTTCTCGCTGAGCCTGGCCGCCTGCAAAAAAGACGAGGCCACCGTGACGCCCGACCCGCCCATCACGACCCCCACGGGCCAACTGGTGGAAGTGACCGAAGTGAAAACCAGCACCACCTGGACCGCCGCCAACAAATACCTGCTGAAAGGCTACGTGTACGTGCGCTCCGGCGCCACGCTCACCATCGAGCCGGGCACCATCATCAAGGGCGATAAGGACTCCAAAGGCGCCCTCATCGTGGAGCCCGGCGCCAAGCTCATTGCCGCCGGCACCGCCGCCAAGCCCATCATCTTCACCTCGAACCAGCCCAAAGGCAGCCGCAACTACGGCGACTGGGGCGGCGTGATTCTGGCTGGCAACGCCCCCGTGAACAGCCTCGTGAACGGCGTGAAGCCCGTGGTGGAAGGCGGCCCCACCACCACCTACGGCGGCACCGACGCCGCCGACAACTCCGGCACGCTGCAGTACGTGCGCATCGAGTTCGGCGGCATTGCCTTTTCGCCCAACAACGAAATCAACGGCCTGACGCTGTGCGCCGTGGGCTCGGGCACCACCCTCGACCACATTCAGGTTTCCTACTCCGGCGATGACTCCTACGAGTGGTTCGGCGGCACCGTGAACGCCAAGTACCTCATTGCCCACCGCACCTACGACGACGATTTCGACACCGACAACGGCTACTCGGGCAAGGTGCAGTTTGCCGTGTCCTTGCGCGACCCGCTGCAGGCCGACCAGTCGGGCTCGAAGGCGTTTGAGAGCGACAACGACGCCAACGCTTCTGATAACTTGCCCAAAACCAGCGCCGTGTTCTCGAACGTGACCGTGATTGGGCCGCTGAACAACATCAACAACGCGGGCGGCATCAGCTCGCAGTACGTGGCCGCTGCACACATCCGCCGCAACTCGGCCGAGAGCATCATGAACTCGGTGCTGGTGGGCTACCCGGCCGGCATCCTGGTCGACCACGCCAAAACTGCCGCCAACGTGGCCGCCAACGACCTGCGCTTCCAGAACAACATCATTGCCGGCATGGCCACGGGCACCGCTGCCACCCGCAACCAGAAGAACATCATCTACATCGGCCCGGCCGGGGGCGCCGGCTCGCTCACGCCCACCACGGCCATGAGCGCCGACAGCAGCAGCTTCGGCACGGCCATCGGCCCGCTGAGCTGGCTCTACAAGTCGGGCAGCAACAACAAGCGCTACACCAACGCCGACGAGGCGCGCCTGCTCAACCCCTTCAACCTGACGGCCCCTAGCTTCCTGCCGCTCACCACCTCGCCCATCGTCTGGACGTCGGCCACCAACACCAACCCGGTGGTCGCCCCCGCCTTCACCGATAGCAAAGTGTCGGACGCCTTCTTCACCAAAGTATCTTATATCGGCGCCTTTAGCGGCTCGGGCCAGAGCGCCGACAACTGGGCCAGCGGCTGGACCAACTTCGACCCCCAGAACACCGAATACTAGTGCTTTTATTTGACTGCGATGAAAAAGGCTCCCCGCTTCGGGGAGCCTTTTTTGTGCGTTTGGCGGCTTCTGTAATCCGTTTGTCATCCTGAGCGCAACGAAGGACCTTGTCACGTTAGCATTAGTCGAGCCACTGCTGAATGCGCTTGCGTGATAAGGTCGGTCCTTCGCTGCGCTCAGGATGACAAACGGTCTATTTCTCTAAATCCTCTCTTACCGGCTCAAGCGAAATACAATCGGCAGCGTGCGCAGCACCCGCACCGGCTGGCCCGCCACCCGGCCGGGTGCCCACCACGGCATCAGCCGCACCACGCGCAGGGCCTCCTCGTCGAAGCCATGGCCGCAGCCTTTGGCCACTTCCGCGTCGCGGATGCGCCCTTGCTCGTCCACCACGAAGCGCACGTACACCGTGCCCGACAAATTGCGCTGGCTGGCCTCGGCCGGGTAGTTGATTTTGCGGGCCAGATACTGGTGCATGGCCGCGTCGCCGCCCGGAAAAGCCGGCATCTCGTCGGCGTAGCTCAGCACTTCGGGGGCGGCAGGGGCGGCTTCCGCGGTAGCGGTTTCGCTGGCCGTCACCGCCTTGCCCACGGCCTGGGCCCGGCTGGTGCCGGCCAGCGCCAGCAGCAATGCACCCGCTATGAAACCGCCTTTTGGCACTCCAGTGGTAAGCACGAGGACGTCCTAAGTAATTGCTTCAGCAAAAGTACCGTGGGCCCCCAACGCCCCCGGTACCCGGCCGTTACCGTTTCATCACATCATCATTACCCACGGGCCTTTTCTCTTTGAGCCGACTCCAGTTCCCGCGGTAGCCGGCTGGCCCGGCGGTGCTTCTTTCTTGCCACCGAAAACGAGGCGTTTGAGTCGTTCCTTTGTGCCTGTATCAGTCCCGCTTCCCATGCTCATTTCCATGACCGGCTACGGCCAGGCCCACCGCGAAACCGACACCTACACGGCCACCGTCGAGCTGCGCTCGGTGAACTCCAAAACCCTCGACCTGACCCTGCGCCTGCCCCGCTTCCTGATGCCCCACGAACTGGAAATCCGCAACGCCGTGGCCAAGGCCCTGCTGCGCGGCAAGGTCAACTTCACCCTCGATTTTGTGCGCCCTGCTGCCACCCGCGCCGCCGCCACGCTCAACAAAGACGCCCTGGTGGCCGCTTTCCAGGAGCTCAAAACCATCGGCGAAAGCTTCGGCATTCTGGCCGGCGAGGCCACCCTGCTGGCCGCGTTGCGCCTGCCCGGCGTGGTGCCCAGCGCGGCCGAAGCGCGCGACGCCGAGCCCGCCGCCGAAGAAATAACCTGGGCCGAGCTGCAGCCGCTGCTCACCGAAGCGCTGGCCGCCATGCAGCAGTTCCGGCAGGACGAAGGCCAGGCCCTGACCACCGAAATCCTGAGTTACGCGGCCACCATCCGGCAACAGCTGGCCGCCGTGGAGCTGCACGACCCCGCCCGCATCGAGCACGTGCGCCAGCGCCTGGCCAGCCACCTGGCCGAGCTCACCGGCCACGAGCAGTTCAACGCCACGCGCTTCGAGCAGGAAGTGCTCTACTACATTGAGAAGCTCGACATTGCCGAAGAAAAAGTGCGTTTGGCCGCGCACCTAGCCTATTTCGAGCAGGCCGTGCACCAGCCTGACGAGGCCGTGGGCAAAAAGTTAGGATTCCTGGCGCAGGAAATCGGCCGCGAAATCAACACCATCGGCTCCAAGGCCAACGATGCCACCGTGCAGCACCTGGTGGTGGGCATGAAGGAGGAGCTGGAAAAAATAAAAGAGCAATTGAACAACATTCTCTAGCCGTTTATTTTCGCTGAGAGCTTTTGCCCTGGCGTTCGCCAAGCAGAAAGATACGTTGGTCGAAAAGCAAGGCTGAAATTGGATTATGCCTGCAATTTTTACTATAAAGAAAATAGCTAGGTACTAATCTTCCTGACTTGGCAAGGCCTTTGAAGAAGCGGTTTTAACGGCAGGCAACTTGCCGAATGCCAGACCGTTATTAGATTAATGCCATGCCTGGTTTTTGCGCTCAAAAAAAATCCTGATATTTGCAACCCCGGAGTTGGATATCTGAGTATTGTATCTAACTTGGGTACTCGAATGGCAATTTAGTTACTCACCACCTATCCCGAATTAGTATGAAACCTACATTTTTACTCTGTATCCTGGGGCTCCTGCTAATGGCGGCGCGGCCCGTATCCGAAATTGAGCTGGTGAAGAAGCGCGTGCTCAGTGAGCGCGTGGAAATCCTGATTCCCAAGGGCTTCGAGGTAATGACCGAGCAGCAGATGGACTTTGCCTACGCCAAAGCCCAGAGCCGCCCGAGCGTTATTTTCACCAACAACAACCTCATCAGCCTCGCCTTCAACTACAGCGACAACGACGCCGACCAGGACATGGTCGACATCTACGCCGCCTCGTTTGGCAAAACCTACCACAAGCAGTACAAAGACGCCACCTGGTTTGGCGACGGCGTAAAGAACATCAACAATCGCAAGGTGGGCTACCTCGAATTCATGAAGCCCGAAATGGGCCACGAGGTGTACACGCTGGTGTTTTTCACCGACGTGGAAGGCAAGCTCATGATTTGCACTTTCAACTGCGCCGACCGCCAGAAGCCCGAGTGGGAGCCCATCGCCAAGCAAATCATGCTCTCGCTGAAAGCCAAAGGCTAGGCTGTTAGCTGTTAAAAATTAGGGTCGGTAGTCGGACGCAGGTTCGGCTACCGATTTTTTTTTGCTCCGATTGTAGCGCCTTCTTCGTTGAGAAAGTCGCGCACCAGCCCGAAAGCGCCCGCAAAACCCGCCAGCGACAAGGCCGCGGGCCGGTCGTTCACGTCGTGGTAAGCGGTGCTGCCGCCGCGGGTGCACAGGAAAAAAGCGGGCACCCCGGCTTCGGAAAACGGGAAATGGTCGGAGTTGGCGGCGCGGCCGCGCGGGGCCAGTTGCGGCAGGTAATGGTGCGCGTTGTTGAGGGCCACGAGGCGCTGGTAGGGCGCCTCGAACACGCGGCCGTTTACCACGGTGGCGCCCTGCTCGCCGGTACCCAGCAGGTCGAGGTTGACCAGGAACTTGATGCGTTGCAGCGGCACCAGTGGGTGAGCCACGAAGTAGCTGGAGCCCACCAAACCCGCCTCTTCAGCCCCGAACAGCAGGAACACGACGGAGCAGGCGGGGCGGTTTTCGGGGCGGGCGTAGTGAGCGGCCAGTTCCAGAAGCAGGGCCACGCCGCTGGCGTTGTCGTTGGCGCCGGGGAAATAGGCGTCCTTGCCCATCATGCCCAGGTGGTCGTAGTGGGCCGACACGACGAGGAAGGAATCGGGCTGCGCCGTGCCGCGCACCACGGCGGCCAGGTTCTGAGTCTGATAGTTGCGCCGGAGCTGAGCGTCGACCTGAATGTAAGCTTCAACGTTCCCATTTTCGGGGGTTATGCTCGTTGGCGTGTTATAGCGGTCTGGTACCTGCCAGCGGGGCATTTTCGAGGCCAGAACTTCTACGCGGGGCTGGGGTGCCTGCTCAGCCGCCAGCGAGGCCGTGAGCTTAGGCACAACCGTCACCCAGGCCGCCGCCGAATCGAGCTGCTGCCGCACGGCTGCCGGCAATTTGTCGAGGTGGTCGGCCACGCCTTTGCGCATCAGCAACACGCGGCCGTGCAAGGGCTGCTGGCGCCACCACGCCCATTTCAGGGTATCGGCCAGCACCGTTGAATCGAGCACCTGGATGCGGCCATGGGCTTGGCCACTACCCGAATTGGGGGCCGCGATGAGGGCCGCGCCCGGCTGCCAGCCCAAGCCAATGCAGTTCATCCCGCCCTGGCCATTGAGCAAGCAATTGGCTTGCAGCTTGCCCGGAAACGTGTTCACGTCCAGCGTAAATGGCTGCGTGTAATCCGGCGCCAACGGCTCTAGCTTTAGCTCCTTAAAGCGCCCGCGCAGGTAGGCGGCGGCCTTGTGCTCGCCCTGCTGCACGTAGCCGCGCCCGTGCATTTCCGGGGCCGCCAGCTTCTCAATGGTGCGGCGGGCCCGGGCCACGTCCTGCGCCTGCACCGGGCCGGACCCAAGGCCGGCCAGCAGCAGGCCCGCCCTAAAAATCGAAGCGACTGCCCGGGCTTTTTTACTGAGCCGCCCGGCCCAGGCGGTGGCCAGGCCCACGGCCAGCGCGGCGCCCAGGCCGTCGCTCAGCAGGTCGCTCCACTCGCCGTGGCGGCCCAGGCGCATGGTCATTTGCAGCTCCTCAATGAGGGCGCCAAACAGGACGCTGGCCACCAGCACCGCCGCGCCGGCATGGCGCGCCAGCCGCGGCCAGTGGCGCTGCCGGCGCAGCGAAAACCAGCTCAGCCCAGCCAGCACAAAAAACACGCCCGCGTGGGCCGCGGTGTCGAACGACAGCAGCTCCCACACGGGCGTGCGCGGCATTTCATCGGAGGGCGTGAGGGTGAGCACCAGCACGACGGCGGCCCAGGCCAGCGGCAGGCCGGCGTAGGGACGGGGCGACGGGTGCGGGGGAACGTTTGGCATCACAACGCCCAAGCCAAAACGGTGCTAGTTTTTACGCGCCCACCAGCTCGCCGTAGGCTTCGGCCGACAGCAGAGCGTCAAGTTCGGCGGGGTTGGTGATGGAGATTTTCACCATCCAGCCGTCGCCGTAGGGGTCTGAGTTCACCGTTTCGGGGGCGTCGGCCAGCTTGGGGTTCACTTCCAGCACGGTGCCGGTGATGGGGCTGAACAGGTCCGAAACCGTCTTAACGGCCTCCACGGTCCCGAACACGTCGTGCTGGGCCACGTCTTTGTCGAGGGTGTCGATGTCGACGTACACGATGTCGCCCAGCTCTTTTTGGGCGTGGTCGGTGATGCCGATGTAGGCCACATCGCCTTCAACGCGAATCCATTCGTGGTCCTTGGTGTAGTGGAGGGAAGCGGGCAGGTTCATGCGGTGGATTGGTGAGTTGGTGGAGTAGTGGATTTGTCGTCCAAAAGTACGCAGTGAATTTTGCCAACTCACCAATCTACCAGCCCACCGCTACTGCGTGAGGCTGTAGCGCAGCTGCACGCCACCTTCGCTGGTGGTGTTGCGGAAGGCGTTGCTGATGCGCGGCGTGGTCACGGTCTGGCTGTAGTACAGCTGCAGGTTGAGGCGGGTGTTGAGCAGATAATCGATAGTGGGCCGCAGCTGCAGGGTTTTGGAGCCGTTGGTGATGGTGCTGGAGGCGCGGCCCACGCTGGCGGGCAGAGTGGTAGGGTTGCCACTCGGGTCATTCGGGCCCTGGGTGTTCACGGGGTCGTAGGAGTCGATGATGCTGCGCTGCACCGTGATATTGTCGCGGATGCTGAGGTCGAGGCGGGCAGTGAGCTGGTTTTTGAGCACGCGCTGCTCGCCACCCACCCGGAAGGGCAGCTTGAGGCTGTTGGTGGCGTAGCCGAAGCCAATGATGAATTCGGTGGTCGATACCTCGGTAACCTGAGCGTTGGAAGTGTTCAGCACCACGGCCCGGTCGGTGCGGTACTCGGCGCGGCCTGTCATCTTGCTCACCGTCTGGAAATTGACCCCAATGAGCGGTGTCAGGCGCTCCACGATGCTCACCTGCCCCAGGATGTAGTAGGGAACGTATTGCTTGGAGGTTTCGCTAATCTGGGTGGGGAACGAGGTGGGCTCGCTGCTGTACACGTTGGCCGTGGTGTAGCCGCCCACGCTGTACAATGACGAGTAGGCGTGGTTGAGAGTGAAGGAGCTGAAGTAGCGCTTGATGAGCGGCAGCTGGGCAAAGCCGTTGTAGTCGAGGCGCCAGTTGGGCAGTGGCAGCAGAGCAAAGGGGTCGAACTTCTTGGCCTCGTAGCCGTCCGACGAGCGGCCGTGGTAGGCGTCGATGAAGCTTTGCACCAGCACGTCCTGCGAATTGTAGCCGTAGCCGGGGTCGAGGGTGGGGCGGCCGGGCGTGGGGTTGGCCGCCGCCAGCCGGTCGCGCACGATGCCCCGGTTTTTCACAAACTGGTTGAAGGCCTTCGACGTCTCGCCGTTGGCGCTCAAATCCCCGAACAAGGTCTGGATGGTGATGGTGGACGTGCTGAACGAGCCCGAGCCCAGCGACTGCGGCACGATGGGCACATTGGGCAACACCTCCAGCGTTTCGGGGTTCACGGGCCGGCGGTAGTACGACTCCTGGTTACGGGCCAGCTGCCGGCGGGCGTCCAGCTGCACGTTGAAGTCGCGGAAGGGTTCCAGGGCCGTGCGCAGGGTCAGGGTTTCGGTCAGCAGCGAGCTCAGGGGCGTGTTGAGGTACTGGCTGTTGTCGGTGTACCAGCCGCGATTGCTGGCCAGGTTGTACAGGTTGTCCAGCTCGTACTGCTTGCCCAGGATGAAGCCCAGGCCCGGCGCCGTGAAGTCGCTGTTCAGGCCAAATGCCTTGGTTTTGGGCAGGTAGCCGGGCAGCAGCGTGCCGTTGGAGCGAGTGTAGGTGAAATTGAGGGAGCGGGCCGTCATCAGCGAGCGGAGCACGGCTTTCACGAAGCGGTTCTTCTCGCGGGTGGTGTCGGCAGCGGCTGGGGTAGCCGGGGCTCCCGGTGCGCCGCGCTGCGGCACGGGGCGCGCGGCGGGCGGCGGCGCGTTGTTGATGATGTTGAGAAACTTCACCTTGTTGTAGAGCTTCACCAGGTCAATCTTGCCGTTGGCGCTCAGCTCGGCGTTGTTCTGAATGGTGTTGCCCAGTTGCAGCTGGTAGGTCATCGTGTCCTTCTCGATGTCGCCGGTGGGCACGGCGTACACCAGGCCCCGCTGGCCCGCGGAAGCCGCCTGCCAGGTGTAGGTGGCCGCGTAGCGGGTGTCGGCGCTCAGCCAGTCGGTCAGCGGGAATTTGTCGAGCGGCAGGCGGTAGGTCAGGGCCGCCACCTGGTTGAAGTTGGTGGTGCGGCCGCCGCGCAGCAGGTTTTGCTGCACCTGCTCGCGGTTGCGCACGGCCTCGTCGCTCACCCCGATGGTGCGGCCGGGGCCTTCGTCTATCACGCCGCGGTTGGTGGCGGTGTAGTCAAAAATCAGGCTTTTGGTCAGGTCCCACTTCAGGTCGTATATACGGCTGATGTAGAACGACTTCTGAATGACGGGCGCGATGCCCAGGGTAGAGGGCAGGGTGCCGGCTTCCAGCACGCGCTGCAGAAACCGCTCGTTGTAGCGCCGGTCCAGGTCGGTGCGGAACGAGAAGCGCGAGGGCAGCGGCGTGAAGTTGATTTCCTTGAAAATCTTGAGGTAGGGGTTGTCCAGGGCCTTGATGCTGGCCAGCGGCGTGTAGTTCTTGGGCGTGGTCTGGTACACGTAGGCCAGGGCCGCGGTGTAAGCGCGGGTGTAGTCGCGGTCGGTGCGGATGTCGGTGTGCAGGCGGTCGGTAAGCGAGTAGCTCAGGGCCACGTTCTCGATGTCCCAGGGCTTGGGCTTGGCCAGCGGGGCGCCGGGCTTGCCGGGGCCGCGCTCCTTACGCACGTTCAGCACCGAGATGCTGCGGCTGGTGGTCTGGTCGATGACCTTTTTGCGGTACTCGGCCTGGGCCTCGGCGTCGATGCCGGAGCCGTCGGCTTTGCGGAACTTCTGCAGGCTTTGCTCCAGCTTGGTGTCGGGGTCGAGGGGGTCGTAGAGGGGCGAGCGGGTTTCTTGGCCGATTTGCAGCAGCACGGGCACGCGCAGGTGCAGCTGCTCGGGCAGGAATTTCTCGGCCGCCACCGTGGCGTTCAGGTCGCCGCGGAAGGCATTGTCGATGGAGCGCTGCTGCACTTTGTCCTGCAAGCCGCCGAAGCCCACGCTGGTGTAGCTGCCGGTGGCCGTGATGTTGGCCAGGTCGGCCAGCTTCACGTTGAGGCGGGCGGTGGCGGCGTAGCCGGCCTGCTGCTCGAAGTCGAATACCCGGAACTCGTCGGCCCACAGGTTCACCGTTTTGGCCGACCGGCTGGGGTCAGAGCCCGGGTTGACGGGGTTCAGCACGCCCAGCATCACGCCCTGCACCGCCGAGAAGTCGGGGTTGCCCACCACCGTGATGGTGGCCCCGTTGGGCAGCGTCACCGTGAAGGGAATCAGTAGGTTCTTGGTTTGCTGGTTGCGCTTGGCTTTGGCGTCAATGAAATCTTGGAAGGCCACGTCCACGCGGTTGGCTTCGGGCCACACGTCATCGGGGCCGGTGCCGTTGCGCGTCAGGGCCAGCGGCAGCGAGTACTCGTAGTAGTTCTGGGTGTAGTCGGTGCCGATGCGCAGGAAAGCCTGCACCTCGCCGTCGAGCATGTTGGGGTCTTCGCTGTCGCCGTGCAGGAACATACGCAGGCGCTTGTAGCGCAGCATGTTGATGGTAAGGTTCTTGTAGGCGGCTTTGCCGTAGCCGTCGCGCAGGTTCGTGATGGACAGGCGCAGGCTCTGCTCGTTTTGCAGGCGCGAGGTGCTGCTGCTGCCGTACTCCTTGTCGCGCTGGATGCCGGGCGGCGACACGTAGGGGATTTTGCCGGGCGTGTTGGCCAGGCCGTTTTCCTCCACGCTCACCGTCGACACGCTGAAGGCGTCGGCGTCGGCGAGGCAGTTTACGCAGGGCTGCACGCCCGAGCGGCTGTCCACGATGCTGTAGTTGTAGCGGCGCCACTGGTTGGCCACGAACTGGGGCTGCACCAGGCGCAGCACCACCGGCTCGGCCCAGTCGGTCATGTACATCCGCAGAAAGCGAATCGACTTGAAGCCGAACGGCTGCGGGGCGCCCTTCACCGTGGGGTTGTCGCGGATGGGAATCCGGAACTGGTACCACGTCACCTGGTCGGTCCCGATGGTGTTGGTCACCTTGTCGATGATGTAATTCGTGCCCACTTCCAGGGCGCCGGGGTCCAGGCGCATGCGGTACTCGTAGTAGCGCTCCACGTCCTGCACCACGTTGTCGCGGTTCAGGTCCTCCTTGTCGGGGAAGGCCGTCGAGCTGAGCTGACTGTTTTCGGCCGAGTTGCCTTCGTAGTTGTCGTAGTTCTTGTAGCGGCCCAGCAGGTTGGTGTTGCTCTGGTCGTAGCTGGGGTCGAGGTGGTGGCGGAAGTCGTCGGCCGAGGGGTCGGGCAGGGTGCCGTACACGGGGGCCACGGTACCCAGCGTCGTCGGGTAATTGCCAAAATAGCTCCGCTCGTTGTCGTCGTTCAGGCCGTCGAGGCCCACGTCCTGTGCGGTGCGGGCGCCCGGCGCGGCATTGAAGGCATCGGTCAGGAACTGCTGGCGCGTCACGATGCCGTAGGGGGTTTTGCGCGTGGTGCCCGCGCTGTCGGCCGGCGACACGGGCAGGCCGTTTTCAAACTCGTGCTGGTTGCTGTCCTTCAACACGTCCTCGCTCACGTTGCCCAGGTTTATCACCAGGCTGCCGCCGGTTTTCGTGTAGGTGTCGTTGCCGTCGGTGTCCTTGATTTTGGCGCGCTCCTGCGCGGCGGGGCTCGCGTTCGTCACCCCCAGAAATGGGTCCATCATCCAGAACTCCAGGTACTCGATGTTGGCGTTGTCGAAGTCGGTGTCGAAGGTGATGGCCCGGCTGATGCCGCCGAACTTGTCTTCCGGCCGCTCGGCGCCCGTAAACAGCTTGCCCGCGGCGTTGATGTTGGGGTTGTAGTTGTAGGGGCCCCGCTCGGTGGGGAAGTAGGCCATGTCGAAGGTGTACTCGAAGCCGTTGCCGGTCGAGCCCAGGTCCTTGTTCGGAAACACTTCGTCGCGCTGCACCCCGCGGGTGTAGTGGTTGGCCAGGTCTTCGCCGCCGATGTTGCTGGGCACGTTGGGCCCGCCGGTGTAGTAGCTCTGGTCGATGGTGTACCAGGCCAGCTTGGCGCGCTGGTAGTTGTAGGGCAGCCCCACGGCCGTGCTGCCCTGAATGGGCAGCGGCGTGGAGGCCAGGCGCCAGGCCGGAATGCTGGCCAGCCCGCCCAGCGTGTAGGGCGTGCGCGCGTTCTCAAAGTCGTCGATGTACGACACGCCGTCCTCGCCGTTGCCCAGGCGCGAGCGGCCCGGCAGCAGCTTGGCAAACTCGCCGCTGAAGGCAATGGTCGAGATTTCCTTGGTCGAAATCAGGGGCAGCATATCCAGATACTTGGTCAGCACGCGGCTGTCTTTCCGGATGCTGCCGTCCAGGCCCACGATGGTGTTGTTGCCCGGCTCGTCGCCGATGTTCACGCGGTTGATGCCCGGCGCCTGGTTTTCGAGCAGGTGCAGCGCCGTGCCCCCGATGTTCACGTCCTTGTTCAGCTTGTAGTCGAGGCGCACGCCCACCAGCTTGCGCGGCTGCACCTGCACCAGGGCGTTTTTCTCAAATTCCACCCGCAGCTCGTTGGCCGAGTTCAGGTAGGCCGGGTTCAGGATTTTTACCTTGGCCTGGTCGTAAAACACCTGGTAGTCCACGCCTTCGGTGAGCAGCGTCGAGCCCGAGCGCACCCGCACCGAGCCCTGCGCGATGCCGATGCCCGGCAGGCTGATTTCGTCGGAGCTCGACCCGCCCTGGAAGCGCCCGCGCAGGAAAAACTTGTCCTTTTCCTGCACCTGCTGGGCGTCGCTCTGGGTCTGGTTATACAGCTCCTGGTACACGTACTTGGTAATCAGCGCGGGCTCGCCAGCCAGCTGCGACTGCAGGTACGACCCGAAGGGCTGCACGTTGGGGAAAATGACCTTGCCCAGCTCCGGGTCGATGGTCACGCCCGGGAAGTAGTCGAAGTTGCCGTCGGGCAGCTTGTCGTTGTTGGAGTTGACGTGGTCAAGGTTCAGCACCTCAATCAGGGGCCGGTTGGCGATGCGGGCGCCTTCCTTCAGCGAAATCAGGTCGACGCCCGTCGCGTCGTCTTTGTAAATGATTTGCAGCTGGAAGTTGTCGCGCTGCAGCTGTGAGGCGTTCAGGGGATAGATGTTTTTCATCATCAAATCCCAGGTTGGCGTGTTGCCAGTCAGCAGGTTGGCGTTGTCCGGGTTCGGGTTGGGGTTCTTCACCACGTCAATCACGCCCACGCCGTTGTTGCTGGCCCGCAGCATCTTGAGAAATATCACCTGCTCGGGGCCGCGGGTGCTGTAGTCGTCCTGGGTTTCGCCCACCTTGTAGGTTTTGCCGTTGTAGAGGTACTCGTAGCTCACGCCCAGCACCTGGTCGGGCAGCAGGGCGGTGTTCAGCGAGATGTAGCCCAGCTGCGGGTTGAAGGTGTACTCGCGGGTGTCGAGCTTGCGGGCGCGCACCCGTTCGTAGTCGATGTTCTTGCTCAGGCCTTCGGAGCCTTGCAGGATGTTGTCCACCTGCAAGTTGTCGCGGGCGGCGTTGCCCCCGTTCAGCACCACGTTGTTATAGAGCAGGTTAGCCTTGTTTTCGGCCGGCACGCGGGTGCTGGGCGTCCCCACGCGGTACTTGCCCCGGTACAGGCGCACGGGCTCGGCCAGGTCCATCAGCGTCACCACGTTGCGCAGGTTTTCGGTGGTGCGGTTGTCATTGGTCACGTACACCTCCAGGCGGTTGATGGTCACGCCGTTGCTCTGGATGGTGGGCAGGTTGCGCAGGGCCTCGTCGTACTTTTCGCGGAAGAACTGCGACAGGAAAAAGTGCCGGTCCTTCTCGTACTGGCTCACCTTGATTTCGTACTGCCGGCTCTGGGCGCCGTTCTGGATGCGCACTTCGTCGGCGGTACCGCGCACGGTGGCGGCCACGGCCGTCACGCCCAGCTTGCCAAACTGCAGCTGCGTTTTAATCCCAAACAGGTTCTGGCCGCCCTGCACCAGCGAGTTGGTCAGCGGCAGGCTCACGTTGCCCAGGTCCACTTTCCGGATGATGTCGGTTTCCTCGCCGGCGTAGTCGAACTTCATCTGGTTGTCGAAGTCGAACGAGGCCTTGGTGTCGTAGTTGAACACCAGCTTGAGCTTGGTGCCAATGGCGCCCGTCAGGTTGACGTTGATGTTCTGCTCGAACAAAAAGTCGCCCACGCTTTGCTGGCGCAGGGTCAGGGCCGGGTTTTCGTTGCGGTTGAAGCGCCCGCCAAACTTCATCGTCACCGAGCCGGCGGGCCGGATGTCGACGTAGCTGCCACCAAAAATGCGGTTGGCAATGGGTCCGAGGTAAATTTTCGGAATCAGGCGCTGGGCCTGCGGGGTGCCGGGCGCGGCGGCCGGGCCGGTCACGCCACCCTTGGCTTTCTCACGGTAGTAGTTCGCAACGGCCTGACGGCGTTGATATTCCTCGTAATCCTTATAACTGAGGACGCTGGGGTCGCGGTAGTCGATGTCCGTACCCACTTTCTCCTCCACGTTCACGCGTTTCAGGCTGTCGTCAACCTGCACGTTCAGTTTTACGTTCTTAGGCAACGGCAGCACCAGCGGCGAGGTGCGGCGGCGCTGCCCGAAGGGGCTGCCCGGCCGGTCCTGGGCGCGCACCCGGGGGCGCTTGCTGGGCTTGTAGGGGCCCGTGGTGTCGGCCACCGCGCCCGCGGGGCGGGGGGTGTCCTGGGCGAGTACGCGGCTGGCGCGCAGCCAGGCCCCGCCGAGGCGCGCGGAGGCCATGGGCGAGGCTTGCGCCCACCACGCCACCAGGGACGCCACCACAACAACCGACGCGGGGAGTAATTTCTGACCGGATTTCAAGTAGGATAAGTGGGTAAGGGCGCGGCCCGGGGGCCGCGTCGGTCAAGGCAGGGATACAGGCAGGCGCCGGCCGGTCGAAACAACTCGTGCAACGACACAAGCCCCAAATTTCGCGCCACGACTCAATGCGACTTCAAAGCAAATTTAATCAATTCCTCCACGCTCAGCTCCCCACCGTGCTTCTGCTGAATCTGGTCCAACTGCTTTTCGGCGGCGGCCCGCGCAAAGCCCAGGGTCACCAGGGCTTGCAACGCTTCGGCGCGCCGGGTATTGTGTTGGCGGGCCAGCGGCACGGTGTCCACGCCGGCTTTGGCCAGTAGCTCGTCTTTGCGCAGCTTGTCGCGCAGTTCCAGAATCACGCGCTGGGCCGTTTTGGGCCCCACGCCCTTGATGGCCTGGATGGCCCGCACGTTCTCGTTCACGATGGCGTCCCGGATTTCGCCCACGCTCATGCTGCTCACCATCACAATGCCCGTGCCCGGCCCGATGCCCGACACCGAAATCAGCTGCATGAACAGCGCCTTCTCGCTGGGGTCCAGAAAGCCGTAGAGCGTCTGGCCGTCTTCCTTAATGTGCTGGTAGGTATAGATTTTGGTGGCCGCGCCCTCGGCCGGCAGCTTGGAGTAGGTGGCCAGCGAGATGCGGACTTCGTAGCCCACGCCGAGGATGTCGACAATGGCCAGGGTGGCGTCTTTGTAAGCGAGTTTACCGTCGAGGTAGGCAATCATAAACCGGGGAAAGGAGAATCTGAAAGAAGCTTTGGGTAGCCAGGCAACACCCGTGACGGGGTTTTCCCTCCCAAATTTACTGGCTTTTTGGCCAAAAATTTTGGGTGAAATGAAGAAGTTGTGGAGGCATGAAAAAGGACGCCAGAACTGAACGAAAAGAACGTCATGCCGAGCGTCAGCGAAGCATCTTTACCGCAATAGTAAATCAGATTACTTGCGTGGTAGAGATGCTTCGCTGACGCTCGGCATGACGTCCCCGTACTTGTCCTTAAACCCAACTGCCTCTACAGCGCCTTGCTGCCCATCTGCGCATCGACCACCGCAATGGCGGCCATGTTCACGATTTCGCGCACGCTGGCGCCGAGCTGCAGGATGTGCACCGGCTTGTTCATGCCCATCAGCACCGGGCCGATGACCTCGGCCCCGCCGATTTCCTGGAGCACTTTGTAGGCGATGTTGCCCGATTCCACGTTGGGAAAAACCAGCGCGTTGGCCCCTTTTTCGGCCAGCGGCGAGAAGCCGTAGTGCTCCTGCAGCAGCTGCGGGCTCAGGGCCACGTTGGCCTGCATCTCGCCGTCAATCAGCAGGTTGGGAAAGCGGGCTTTGGCCAGCTCGGTGGCTTTGCGGGTTTTTTCGGGCAGCGGGCCGGCGTTGGAGCCGAAGTTGGAATAGCTGATGACGGCAATGCGCGGCTCGGTATCGAAAAACCGCACGGCGCGGGCCGTGAGGCCAATAATCTCGACCATTTCCTCAGCCGTGGGGTTGATGTTCACGGTGGTGTCGGCGAAAAAGTACGGGCCTTTCTTGTGCTGAATGATGTACATGGAGGCCACGCGGCGCACACCTTCTTCGGTGCCAATGACTTGCAGCGAGGGGATGATGCTTTTGCCGTAGTCCTTGGTGAGGCCGGTGATGCAGGCGTCGGCCTCGCCGGTTTCCACCATCATGGCGGCGAAGTAGTTACGCTCGCGCATCAGGCGGCGGCCTTCGTAAAGCGTCATGCCGCGGCGCTGCCGCTTGCCGTACAGAATGGCTGCGTACTCGTCGCGCTTGGCATCCTGCTTGAGGATGTTGATGATTTCGCAGCCTTCCAGGTCCAGGCTATTCTCGCGGGCAATGGTTTCGATTTTCTCCTGCGGGCCCAGCAGAATGGGGTTGGCAATGCCCTCGTCGCGCAGAATCTGAGCCGCCTTGAGAATCTTGTAGTTGTCGGCTTCGGCAAACACCACGCGCTTGGGGTTGGCGCGGGCAGCTGAGGTAATGCGGTTCATCAGCTTCTGGTTCACGCCGAGGCGGGCGCGGAGCTGGTCTTCGTAGGCCGTCCAGTCCTCGATGGGGGCTTTGGCTACGCCGCTTTCCATAGCCGCTTTGGCCACGGCTGGGCTGATACTGGTGATGAGGCGCGGGTCGAGCGGCTTGGGAATGAGGTAGGTGCGACCGAAGGCCAGCGTGTTGTCGCCGTAGGCTTTGTTCACCATTTCGGGCACGGGCTCCTTGCTCAGCTCGGCCAGGGCGTGCACGGCGGCCAGCTTCATGGCCTCGTTGATTTCGGTGGCGCGCACGTCCAGCGCGCCCCGGAAAATGTAGGGGAAGCCCAGCACGTTGTTCACCTGGTTGGGGTGGTCGGAGCGGCCGGTGGCCATGATGAGGTCGTCGCGCGTGGCCATGGCCAGCTGGTAGCTCACCTCGGGGTCGGGGTTGGCCAGGGCAAACACGATGGGGTTGGGCGCCATGCGCAGCAGCAGGCCGGCGGGCAGCACGTTGGCCGCCGAGAGGCCCAGAAACACGTCGGCGCCCTCCATGGCTTCTTCCAGGTTGTTGACGGGCCGGTTGGTGGCAAACTGCATCTGAATGGGCGCCAGATTGGTGCGCCGCTCGTGGATGAGGCCATCCTTGTCGAACACCACCACGTTTTCCTTCTTCAGCCCCAGCGCCAGGTACAGCCGCAGGCACGACACGGCCGCCGCGCCCGCGCCGCTCACCACCAGCTGCACTTCGTCAATCTTCTTGCCCACAATTTCCAAGGCGTTCAGCAGCGCGGCCGAGGTGATGATGGCCGTGCCGTGCTGGTCGTCGTGCATCAGCGGGATGTTCATCTTCTCGCGCAGCTCGGTTTCGATGCGGAAGCACTCCGGCGCCTTGATGTCCTCCAGGTTGATGCCGCCGAACGTAGGCTCCAGCGACTTCACAATCTTGATGAACTCGTCCGGGTCGGTGGCGTCAATCTCAATATCGAAGCAGTCGATACCTGCGAACTTCTTGAATAGCACGCCCTTGCCTTCCATCACGGGTTTGGAAGCGGCCGGGCCGATGTTGCCCAGGCCCAGCACGGCCGTGCCGTTGCTGATGACGGCCACCAGGTTGCCCTTGGCGGTGTATTTGTACACGTCGTCGGGGTTTTCGGCAATGGCTTTGCAGGGCTCGGCCACGCCGGGCGAGTAGGCCAGGGCCAGGTCGAGCTGGGTGCTGACGGGCTTGGTCGGGATGACTTCAATCTTGCCCGCGGGCTCCTGCGAGTGGTAGTTGAGGGCGTCTTGCTTGTTTATTTTCAGCATCGGGAATTCTGGTCGGGGAAACGGCGCGGACCGGAAGCGGCAGCAACGCAAGGTCCGGCTTATTCCGCCGAAATTACTGCCGCCTACCTGGTTTTGCGCAAAAAAAGACCCAAACCAGCGGTGGTTCGGGCCTTGGCAAACTGGATTCGGGGGCTGCTACTCCAGCTGCAGGTTCTCAAACTTCCCCGTTACTTTTACATTGCACCGCGGAGTGCCGGTGGCCGGATTACGCTCGCGGGGGTCGTTGACGCCATCCATTGCCATCTCAAAGGAGCCAGCCAGCAGCCGGCGCTGGCTGTCGTAAGCCGTGATGACCACCTTGCCGACCATGGTATTGCCGTTGCTGAAAAAGAGTTGGCTGCTCGTTGCTCCGGGCACTTTGAGGATGGTGTAGGCGTACTGGGTTTCGACGACTGCGCCCGCCGTATTCTGCCGGTCGCGCAACGCATACGTCCCCTGCAGATTAGCCGAAAGGGCCGCGGTGGGAATCGTAAAAGAGATAAAATCACTGCCTTCGGGCACGTCGAAAGCCAGCACCAGAGCATTGCCGTCGCGCTGCCCGAAAAGACGCATTGATTTTTGGCTGTAGGTCAGTCCCGCGTCGGAACTGCTGCTGGCTGGGAACGTGAAGGTGCGCGTCATATCTGCCCGAACGGCAGGGTCAGCAGGTTGCGGGTCAGCTTCTTTTTTTGAACAGCCTGCGGCCAATGCGGCCGTCAGACACAGGGCAATAAACGTTTTCATAGGGGGCAGGACTTCGGTGGTTGCGCAGCCCTTGACAAGCGTTGTGCCACTTCCCGGAAATAGTTTCTGGTTTATCAGAAAAATTTAGCTCTGCGGCACCACCAGCTTCTGGCCCAGCTTCACCTCGTCAGATGTCAGGTGGTTGACTTCGCGCAGCTGCTGCACGCTCACCCCAAACCGGCGCGAGATGTTGAAAAGCGTGTCGCCGGGCTGCACCAGATGCACTTTGGACGACGACAGCCCCGGCTTGCTCCCTCCCGCTTTGGCAGTGCTGGCCAAAGCCTTTTCCGCCGTTCTCGGCTGCTTGCGGGGCGTTTCTACGGCTGCGTCTGCCTCGGCAGGTTCGCTGAATACCAGGCGCTGGCCCAGCACCACGTTTTCCGACGCCAGCTTGTTCCAGGCCACCAGCTGGGCCACGCTCACGCCGTGCTCCCGGGCCAGCCTGGTGAGGTTGTCGCCTTTGCGCACCGTGTAGGGGCCGGCCGCGGCAGTTTCCGCCACGGCAGCTGGAACGGACGTTTCGCTGGCTGCTTCCGGCTCGGCAGCGGCCAGGGCTTTGGCTTCGTTGCGCCTGACCTCAGCCGACTGCGCCTGCGCGGCGCGGCGGGCTGCCACGCGGGCCTGCGCCTCCGCGGCCGCCTGCTGAATGGCCTGCCGCTGCCGAATGGCCACCAGCCGCGCTTCCTGTATTTTTTCCTGCCGAATGAGGTCCTGCACCCGCGCCACTTCGCGGGCGTTGGCATCGGCTTGCTCCTTGCGGGCCGCCGCCTCTTCGGCCGACACTGCGGGCCGCACCGCGCGCAATGCTAGCGCAACCGCCGCGGCCGGAACCGCAGGCTGCTTGGTGGGCGCCGGGGCCGCCGTGGGCGCGGGCACGAAGATGACCAACTGCTTGCCCGGTTTCAGCGCCTTGCCTTTGGGCAATTCGTTCCAGCGCCGCAGCTGCGCCTGGCTTACTTCAAACCGCTCGGCCAGGCTGGCCAGCGTTTCGCCGCGCTTCACTTTGTGCGGCACGCGCTGGAAGCGCCGGGGCTCGGCCTCGTTGTCGGCGCGGGGGCCGGTGGTGGTGGCCAGCAGGTCCTTGCTCACCCAGGGCTCCACGCCTTCCAGGCGGGGCGGCAGCAGGGCCAGCGGCTGCGGCAATGAAGACAGGGGCTGGCAAAAGGTCAGCAACGTGTTGCGGTCCACCTCGCCCAGATGCACCGCCGCCGAAGCCGGGAAGCGCACTACGTAGGGCCGGTAGCCGGCCGGCAGCGCCGCCCGCCGCAGCTCCGGATTGAAGCGCGTGAGATAGAGCGAATCGTCGTAGCCGCAGGCCCGGCTCAGGCGGCGCAGGTCGAAGGCCTGGCCGCGCACGCCCAGGGTGTCCATGGGCTCGGCGTACTGGTACTGCAGCGTGGAGGTGCGCAGGCCGTGGGCCTCGGCGTACTTCATGCTGTACATGATGGCCGTGAAGGTGGGCACGTAGTTGCGGGTTTCGGCCGGCATGTGCGGGTACAGGTCCCAGAACGTTTTCTTGCCGGTGCGGCGCATCACGCGCTGCACGCTGCCGGCTCCCCAGTTGTAGGCGGCCAGCACCAGCTCCCAGTCGTGAAACACGCCGTAGAGGTAGCGCAGGTGCTTGCAGGCGGCTTCGGTGGCCTTTTCGGGAGCCATGCGTTCGTCTATCCACTCGTCGCGCTTCAGGTTGAGGTCGCCGGCGGTGGGGCCCATGAACTGCCACAGGCCTGTGGCGCCCACCGGCGACTTCGCCGTCGGAATCAGCGCCGACTCCACCACGGCCAGGTACTTCAGGTCGGTGGGCAGGTTGTACTTGGCGAGGTATTTCTCGAAGATGGGAAAGTAGAAGTTTTCGCGTTCCAGCACGCGCTGCATGTAGCTGCGGTTGCGGGCCGTGAACAAGGTCACGTAGGCCATCACCGAGTTGTTGAACTGGTGCGGCACCTCGGTTTCGAAGCAGCCCACCCGGTCGCACACCAGGTCGCGTAGGGTGGGCGGCGTGCGCAGCCACTCCAGCCGGGCCGAATCGATGCTCATGGGCGCGGCCACCAGCGAGTCGGGCTGCAATTCCAGGCGCACCTGCGTGCTGTCGCCCAACAGCGCGGGCAGGCTGGTGTTTGCCCGGCCCGCCGAGTCCGGCTGCGGCACCTGCTGGGCCATGGCTTTCGGCAGCGGCAACAGCAGCCCAAGCAGCCCGAGGCCCAGCCACCGGCGGCTAAGTTGCGGCATTTTTACGTGCTTAATCCCTTGCTTCATAGCACTAAGGTATGCGATTGATAAAGAACTTGTAGAGATGAAAGGAAAAATTCCCTACGAGGTCTGGCTAACTTTGGGTGGCCTGCACGCAAAAAAATGCCCCGGCCAACCGGCCGGGGCACTTGCAATTCAACCGCAATTCCATAGGCTACCGCGCGTGGCGCCTACGCGGCTCCGACAAACATTCGAAAACGTAGCTTGTACGTTATCAGGCTAATACTTCTTCCGTCAGGGTGCTTGCAAACGCCAGCAAATCAGCTTCGCGGAACGCGCCGGCCATCACCTGCAGGCCGATGGGCAAGCCGGCCGCATCCTCCCCCACCGGCACCGAAATGGCGGGCACACCGGCCAAAGAGGCCTGCACCGTGAAAATATCGGCCAGATACATCGAAACCGGGTCCTGCTTCTCCCCGATTTTGAAGGCCGTGGTGGGCGTGGTGGGCAGCACCAGGAAATCGTACTGGCGCAGCAGCTCATCGGTTTTTTCCTTGATGAGCCGGCGCACGCGCTGGGCTTTGGTATAGTAGGCGTCGTAGTAGCTGGCGCTGAGCACGAAGGTGCCGAGCAGGATGCGCCGCTGCACCTCGGCCCCGAAGCCTTGGGCACGACTCTTCTTGTAGAGGGATTCCAAATCCGTGGCATCCGGGGCGCGGTAGCCGTACTTCACCCCATCGAAGCGGCCCAGGTTGGAACTGGCTTCGGCGGTGGTGAGGATGTAGTAGGTCGGAATCATGTAGTCGAGGTAGGGAAACTCCACCGCTTCCACCACGTGGCCCTGGCCGCGCAGAATGTCGAGCTGCGTTTCCAGCGCCGACTTGATTTCCGGGTTCAGGCCCTCGTTGTCGATGGCATCGGCGATGTAGCCGATGCGGTAGTGCGGCGCGGGCGCGAGCAATTCGCTGTACCTGGGCACTTCGCGCTGGCTGGCGGTGCTGTCCATGCCATCGGGGCCGGCCATTACTTCCAGCAGCAGCGCGGCGTCGGCTACCGAGCGGGTGATGGGCCCAATCTGGTCGAACGACGACGCGAACGCCACCAGCCCGTAGCGCGAAATGCGCGAGTACGTCGGCTTAAAGCCCACCACGCCGCAAAATGCGGCCGGCTGGCGCACCGAGCCGCCCGTGTCCGAGCCAATCGAGGCCAGGCACATATCGGCCTGCACGGCCACGGCCGAGCCGCCCGACGAGCCGCCGGGCACCCGTGCGGGGTCGGCGGCGTTGCGGGCCGGGCCGAAGTACGAAGTTTCGTTGGAGCCGCCCATGGCAAACTCGTCGCAGTTCTGGCGGCCAATGAGGATGGCGTCGGCATCGAGCAAGCGCTGCACGGCCGTGCCGGTGTAGAGCGACTTGAAGCCGTCGAGCATGCGGCTGCTGCTTTGCAGCGAGTGGCCGGCGTAGGCCAGCACGTCTTTGAGGCCGATAACCATGCCGGCGAGCGGCCCGGCGGTGCCGGCGGCCAGCTTGGCGTCCACGGCGTCGGCCTGGGCGCGGGCCTCGTCGGGCCACACTTCCAGAAAGGCGTTGAGGGTGGCGTTCTGGCGCTCGATGTTGCCCAGATAATACTCAACGAGCTGCCGGCAGGACGTGGTGCCCGCCGCCAGCTCGCTACGAACTTCGGATAAAGACTGAAAACGCTTCAAACTACTTGCAGATTAGGTGTGCCCAAAATTAGGCATCAGGACTGGCGTTGGCCGGAATGTATGGCTGCCGGGGCTGAGTGCCTTCCGGCGCCAAGTTAGGGGGCAATTGGTGCGCGACGGGCGGGGCCGGCTCCTCGGTTTTGTGCTGGAAGGCCTCTTCGGGCGCGGCGGCAGCGGCCGTGGCGGGGGCCACGTAGGCGGGCGTGGCCCAGGGGTCGAAGCCGGAAGCGGGCTCCGCGTCGGCGGTAGGCAACGGCGCGGGGTATTGGTTTTGCGGGCCGTAGTTGGGGTGCTGGCTGTAGTTGTTGGCCGGCGGGGCGGGTTGCTGCCCGGCCTGCTCAAACTCGCGCCGGATTTCGGTGCTGGCGTCTTTGAACTCGCGAATGCCCTTGCCCAGGCCCCGGGCCAGCTCCGGGATTTTATTGGCTCCAAAGAAAATGAGGATGACGACCAGTATTAGTATCACCTCGGAACCACCGATATCACCAAACATAGAAAGGAAGGGTTAAATGGTTGAATAGAATAACAAGCGGCGCTTACTGGCGCGGCTGGCTGTTGGGGTCGTTGGGGTTGTAGGCCGGCGGGGCGGGCTGCTGGTAGCCCTGCTGCGGGGCGCCGGGCTGCGGGTAGCCTTGCGACGGCTGCTGGGGGTAGCCTTGCTGCGGATAGCCCTGCGGCGGGTACTGCTGCTGGTAGGGCGGCTGCACAGGCGCGCCGGGCTGGTCGCGGTACTGGGGCTGCTGCTCCTCGGGCTTGGCGGTGGCGTCTTTGAACTCGCGCACGCCCTGGCCCATACCCCGGAACAGCTCCGGGATGCGCTTGGCCCCGAACAACAGGATGATGACGAACAGGATGAGCAGAATTTCGGTAGTGCCGAGGGGCCCTACCAGGAACAGGGGGTGATGCATGAGCGGGTGGGCGCCGGGGCCCGGTTTGGGTGTGAAAAAAGGATATACGGAACCGAGCGCGGTTTGGAGGCCCAAAGATACCCGATAGCAGGTGTTTGGTGCGTGAAGATGCGGGGTTCGCAGGTACAGGGCGCGGGTTCGGCGGGCTCAGAACGGGGTTCGGCGGGGGAATGCCGCGCTACACCGGCAGATGAATTAGCTTTGCTAAGCTCTGTCTGCCGAGCTCACTCGATTAACTACTTAGGGTAGCAACCCGCTTCTCGCCATCCGCTGTGAAACCACCCAAAAATCCTACCATTCCCGCCATTCCCGACGATGCCCTGCGCCAGGTAAACGAAGCCGAGCGCCTGGAAGCCTTGCACAGCTACCACGTCCTTGACACGCCTTCGGAGCAGGTTTTTACCGACATCGCTCAGCTTTCGGCCTTTATCTGCGGCACGCCCATCTCGCTGGTTTCGCTCATCGACGACGAGCGGCAGTGGTTTAAGGCCCGGGTGGGGCTCGACACCCAGGAAACGGCGCGCGAGCACGCCTTCTGCCAGTACGCCATGCGGGCCAACGACGTGTACGAAGTGCGCGACGCCACCACCGACGCCCGCTTCGCCGACAACCCGTTGGTGACGGGCGACCCCAACATCCGCTTCTACGCCGGCGCGCCGCTGCTCTCGCCGGAGGGCCAGCCCCTGGGCACGCTCTGCGCCATCGACACCATTCCGCGCGAGCTCACCACCGACCAGCGCGACGCGCTGCGCATCCTCGCCCGCCAGGTGATGGCCCACTTGGAGCTGCGCCGCATTCGCCTGCAACTCGAAAACGAGCGCCAGAAGCTGGAAGGCGTGCTGCGCATGGCCAACCACACCGGCGACGCCATGTACGCCAACAACCGCACCGAGATATTCGTGAAACAGGAGCAGCGCCTGGTGCGCGTGCCCACCGCCGACCTGCAGTACGTGGAGGCCCTCGGCGACTATGTGAACCTGCACACCACCCGCGAGCGCCTCACCATGTACGGCACCATGAAGGACCTGGAAACCAAGCTGCCGGTGCGCGATTTTGCCCGTGTGCACCGCAAGTACATCGTGCGCCTCGACCGCATCGTGGCCATCGAAGCCGACGTGGCCCTGCTCGACGGCGTGCGCGGCGGCGCCGTGCCCAGCGCCGCCGTGCGCGTGCCCATCGGCAGCTCCTACAAGGCCGGCCTGCTGGCGCGCCTGAACCTGGTGTAGCGTTTCAGGGGCAGGGCCCGGCATTGCGCCCAGCCAAACGCCACGTTCGCCGGGCCGCAGTCGCCATTCGCCGAAATGCCCGGGGCGCGGCTCCGCAAGGCCCCCATCTTTGTTCAGGTTATCGGTTGAGGCACGCTAGTAGCCGCTTCTGCCGACAGCTAAGTTTGTTTTCATAGCTCAGAAAGACACCGCGCTTTGCTCGGTGTTTTTTTTTGCCCGAAAGGAATCAGACGCCACCTATGCCGTCATGTCGAGCGCAGTCGAGACAACTCGCTTGGGGCAGTAATTCTGATGAATGGGTTTACTTCGGCACGCGAGATGTCTCGGCCAGTTCGACATGACAGTCCAGACTGTCTGCTGCAAGCCCAATTCCTCTTCTACTTCCGCCCCAGCCAGTTTTCCGGGTTCAGGTTGGAGGAGTTGTGCCAAATCTGAAACTGCACTTCCGAAGTGCCTTCGGCCGAGGTAGCCACCGTGCCAATGACTTCGCGGGCACTCACGCGCTGGCCCTCGTGCACGTTCACGGAGCGCAGCTTGGCATACACCGTGAAGAAGTCGCCGTGCTTAATCATGACGATGGTGTTCATGCCCGCGATGCTGGCAATCTTGTCCACGCGGCCATCGAAGCAGGAGCGCACGGCCTCGCCCTCGCCGGTCTGAATGTCGACGCCCCGGTTTTCGACGGTCACGTTTTTCAGTACCGGGTGCGGATGGCGGCCAAAATGCTGGCTGATGAAGCCGCGGCTCACCGGCCACGGTAAGTGGCCGCGGTTGCCGGAGAAGGACGAGGAGGCCAGCGCCGTTTCGGGCGTGAGGGCGATGCGCACGGCCCGGCGGTCGGCGGCCGCTTCCGCCGCCGTTTCCGGGGCATCGGACTCCGGGTTGGCGCTGGGGTCGTCGTTGCTGGCCGTTTCGGAAGTGGTATTATCGGTTTCGCGGCGTGGGCGAGCGGGTCCGGCACCGCCGCTGGCATTGCGGGCCGCGGCGGCCCGACGGGCGTCGCGGGCAGCGGCGAAGGCTGCTTCGCGCCGCGCGGCCAGGCGGGCGGCCCGGGCAGCACGGACTATTTCTTCCCGCACTCTGGCAGCAATTAAATTGTCCAGCTGATTGGCGGCCTGGCGGCGCTCTTCCAGCTCCTGGCGCAGGCCCTGCTCCTGCTGGCTGAGCTGCTGCACCATCTCGTCCTCTTTGGTCTTCAGGCTGAGCAGGTTGCGGTTTTCATTGAGCTGGCTGTTGAGCAGGCTGCTCTTGCGTTTCTGCTGCTCGGTGAGGCCCGAGAGCTGCTGGTGCAGCCGGTACTGCGTGCCCATGATGCGGGCCGCCTGCCGCTGCCGCTCCTCGGTGTATTGGCGGATGTAGCGCAGCCGCAACGCGAACTGGTTGAACGACTCCGAGGCAAACAAAAACATGAGCCGGTTGAAGCCGTTGGCCGTTTTGGAGGCGGTGTAGAGCAGCCGGCCGTATTCGGCCTTGAGCTCGCGCAGGGTTTGCTGGGTTTGCAGCACCTGCGTGGCCGTTTGGTGCACGTTGGTTTCGATGCCGTGCAGTTGCGTCGAAATGCCCTGAATGACCTGCTTCTTCTCCGTCAGCTTTTCCTTGATGACGTTGAGCTGGCCCAGGCTCACCTTTTTCTTTTCCTGGGTTTGGTTCAGGGCCTGGCTGGTTTCCTGAATCTGGCGCAGGTTGGCCTGGCGCTCGCGTTCCAGCTGGGCCTTGCTTTTGGGGCGGGCCTGGCGCGTGGCCAGGCGCTGCGGCGCGCGGGTGGAAGTCCGCCGGGTCGTTTTGGTGGTTTTGGCGGGCGGCTGTTTCTTCCGCTGCTGGGCCGCCGCCGGCCCGGCCAGCCACAAGCTCAGCACGCACAGCCACAGCCAACGGCCCGTGTGTGGCCGCGCGTGGGCGCGGGCCAGCAAGGAAGCTGTGGAGGAGAAGAAATTGTGCACCGGATATCCGTCAGAAGCCACTTTATTTCTGCCGCTTGTAGCCCTTGGGCACCGCAAACGGAAAGGCCAGCCGCTCGCGCCCGGCGTTCACCTTGCTGTAGTTGATGGCCGCCGTTACCACGCCCGCCGAGGGCTGCTGCGCCTGAATGAACGTGGCGTGGGCAAACGGCAGGTTACCCTGGTCTTCCAGCGGCTTAAAATCGGTGTAGTCCACGGTCAGGTTGCGCTGGGTGGCGTCGTCTTTCACCTTCAACTGCTGCACGCGGCCGGTTTCGGGTTGCAAGAGGCGCTCAATGAGCACGCCGGCTAGCGGGTAGCTCACGCGCTGGCGGCCAGCTTCCTCCACCGTGATGGTGGGCGTGGTGCCAGTGGGCGCGGGCTGGTAGTCGCCGAGCAGCAGGGCCTGCATCTGGGCGAAGCTCACGGGCACGTTCAGCAGCTTGCTGAGGTAGTCGTAGCCACCCGAGAAGTAGGTTTTCTCCAGGCGGTTCAGCACGTGCACCGAGTCGCGCGTGAGCACGGCCCGCACGCCCTCGATGCCCACCAGCGAGGCCGAAACCCAGATGATGCTGTCGCGGCGCATGCGGATGGCGATGTTGGCCCCCTGCTTTTCGCCCTTCATGTTGATTTGCGCTTTGCCTTTGGCGTTCAGGAAAACAAAGCTGGTGTTGGTGGCCCGCACCGACGGCTCGGCGGCCGATACCGACGTGCCGGGGCCCTTGGTGGAAACGGTGGGCACGGCTTTGCGGGCGCAGCCGCCCGCCAGCAGCCCGAGGGCCAACAGCAAAGAAATTCTATTCATACAGTTTTCGGTCTTTCAATTTGCGCTCCAACAGGTTGGAGGCCACGCCGGCTTTGCGGGCGCGCTGCCATTCGGCCACGGCCTTGTCGGGGTCGCCGAGTTGGAAGAGGACGTCGCCGTAATGCTCAATCACGGAGGCGTCTTTGGTGGTTTGCATGGCTTTTTCCAGCGCCGCCCGGGCGCCGGCGTAGTCCTTCATCTTGTACAGCACCCACGCGTAGGTATCGAGGTAGGTGTCATTGTCGGGAAACTGCTTCACCACTTTGCCCGACATCTGCTTGGCCTTGTCCAGCTTTTCGCCCCGCAGCGAGAGAAAATAACTATAGTTGTTGAGCACCTGCACGTTGTTGGGGTCGCTCACCAGGGCCGCCTCGTAGGCCTCGTCCGACTTCTCGTACAAGTGCATCTCGTGGTAGGCGTCGCCGAGCTGCGCGTCGAACTGGCCCAGCAGCTCGGGGTTGTTCACCACCAGCTTGCGGCCGTGCTCCAGGGCTTTCACGCCCTTCTGCGGCTGTTTTTTCAGTAAATGGGCCACGCCGTTGTAGAACCACAGCGACGACTGGTTCGGAAACAACTCCAAAGCCCGGTCGGTGTGCACCAGCAGCGAGTCGGTCTGGTTCAGTTCGGCATCAATGAGCACGACCTGCTGCCAGATTTGAAACTTGGAATTGTCGTAGCGCAGGGCCTGCAGGTAGGTGTCGCGGGCGTCCTTTTTGTGGTCGGTCAGGGTTTGGATATCGCCGGCCACGGCGTAAGACTTAGCGTCCTTCGGGTAGGTTTTGATGGTAGCGGCGGCCAGGTCCCGCGCCAGCTGGTTCACCGATTCCTTCGGGTTCGGCAGCTGCTTGATGTAGCCCACCAGCACGCGCACCCGGTCGTCGATGTCCAGCGCCGGGCTGGCGAAGGCCTGCTTCAACTGCTGCGCCGATTCGGCGGGCTGGTTTTGCTGGCGGTACACTTCGGCCAGTATCATGTGGGCCTGTGGGTTGTCGGGGTCCACGCGCAGGGCCTGCTGGGCCACGCGCAGGGCGTCGGGCAGGCGGTTATTGCTGGCGTACATCTCGGCCTGGGCCAGCACGTAGCGGCTCTCCGTCGGGTTGGCCTTGATGAGCTTTTCGCCCTCGGCCAGCGCCAAATCCAGCTTGTTCTGCTTCAGGTAAATCTGCTGCTTCTTGAAGGAAATCTCATCCACCTGCCCAAATTCTTTCTCGGCCTGCTCCAGAGTGGCCAGGGCCTCGGGCAGCTTGTTCTGGGCCAGGTATAAGTCCGCCAAGTTGAACAGGTAGCTGCCCGAATTTGGCACCTGCTTGATAAGGGCGGCGTAGGTTTTGGTGGCCCCGTCGTACTGTTTCTGGCTGGCCTGCACCTGGGCCAGCAGCAGGTAGTAATAGGCGTTTTTCGGGTCGAGGCGAATGGAGGCCTCGGCGTAGTTGCTGGCGTCGCGCAGGTTGCCGCTCAGCAGGTTGGCTTCCGCTATTTTGTAGTTGATGGCCGCGTTGTCGGGGTTCAGCGAATACGCTTTCAGCAACTGCTCCAGGCCCTTGGTGTAGTCTTCCAGCAGCACGTACTTCACGCCTTCCACAAACAGCGCCTCGCTCATTTCGCGCTCGCGCTCCGAGAGCGGCGGCGCACTCGCCCGCTTGGCGCGCAGCTCGGCCAGTTTTTTCTCGGCTTCGCGCTGCTCTTTTTCCAGGGCGCGCTGCTCTTTGCGGCTCAGTTTGGCCGGCGGCTGGGGGGCGCCATCCGTGGGCTGGGCATGGCTCACGGCCACCAATCCCAACCAAAACAACAGACTCAGAGCAACTTGACGCATATACAACAAAACCGGACCTCGGGCCCGGCTCACGAAATTACGGGGTTTACGAACGAACGACGCGGCCCTCCGCGGAAGGCCGCGTCGCTAGTAACGCATTTCCGCTTTAAAATGTCACACCCGCAACTGGTTATAATCGCCGAGGCTCAAGTCGTCGGGCGAGCCCACCACGCTGGCGTGGTTGCCAATCATGGAATTGGTGATGACCGCATTCAGCACCGAGGCCGACTGCTGCACGATGGAGTTCGACAGGCGCGAGTCGCGCACGTTGGCGTGGTCGCCCAAACTCACGTGCGGGCCCACCACCGAGTCGGTCACGATGGCGTTTTCGCCAATGTACACCGGCTCGATAATCACCGAGTTGGTGATTTTGGCCGAGGCGGCCACCAGCGACTCGCCGCGTTCCTTGAGGTACTCCAGGTAGCGCTGGTTGGTGAATACCGTGGCGTCCTTGTTGCCGCAGTCAAGCCACTCGGTCACGCGGCCGGGCACGAACACCGTGCCCTTGTTCTTCATGTTTTCGAGGGCGTTGGTGAGCTGGTACTCGCCTTTGTCCTTTATGTCGTTGTCGAGCAGGTACTGCAGCTCGTCGCGCAGGTACTCGCCGTCCTGGAAGTAGTAGATGCCGATGATGGCCAGGTCCGACACGAATTCCTGCGGCTTTTCCACAAACTCCGTAATCTGGCCCTGCTCATTCAGCTTCACCACGCCGAAGGGGCGCGGGTCTTCTACTTTCTGCACCCAGATGGTGCCGGGCACGCTGGAATCCAGCGTGAAATCGGCTTTGAACAGCGTGTCAGCAAAAGCCACCACCACCGGGCCAGTCAGAGCTTCCTTCGCGCAGAGAATGGCGTGGGCGGTGCCCAGCGGCTCGTCCTGGTACACGATGGTGCCCTTGGCGCCTACCGACTCGGCAATTTTCACCAGGTTTTTTTCCACCTCGGCGCCAAAACGGCCGATGATGAAAGCCACCTCGTCCACCGGCTCGCCGCATACTTTGGCAATGTCCTCCACAAGGCGCTGCACAATGGGCTTGCCCGCAATTGGAATCAGGGGTTTGGGAACGGTGAGGGTGTGGGGGCGCATGCGCTTGCCCATGCCGGCCATCGGGACGATGATTTTCATGTGTTGAGTAGTGGTCAGGTATTTATGATGTTCATTCAGTGTGCGCTAGGCGTTGGCCGCGTCCGCCCGGCAATCGGTTGTTGGCGGCCCGAAGCTAGGGCCTGCCCGCCAACAACCGATTGCCGGATATTAGCTTTTTCCTGTACTGCCATACCCACCCGTGCCGCGTTGGGTTTCGCTCAGGGCCTCAACGGGCTGCCAAGCTATGGTTTCATGCTTGGCAACTACCAGTTGGGCAATGCGTTCGCCATCGTTCACTACGAAGGGCTCATTCGACAAATTCACCAGCAGCACCCGGATTTCGCCCCGGTAGTCGGCGTCAATCGTGCCCGGGCTGTTCACAATGCCGATGCCGTGCTTCACGGCCAGCCCGCTGCGGGGCCGCACCTGCGCCTCGTAGCCCACCGGAATTTCCAGGCTCAGCCCCGTGGGAATGAGTTGGCGCTCCAGCGGGCCCAGCGTGACGGGACCATCCACGAGGTGGGCCCGCAAATCGAGGCCGGCGGCGTGGGGCGTCTGGTATTCGGGCAGCGGGTGGCCGGAGTGGTTGATGACGGGAATTTGCATAGGAACGAAATTAAGACAGCGATAAGCTAGCCGGCCAAAGATAGGAGTGTCCTTATGCGGATAGTAAAAGCATTGCCCTAGAAGTGCAGTCTCAGTTCATGTCAAAAGCCCTGGCAGTGAAGTTGCCAGGGCTTTCCAATGCTCGCTGTTGTTTGTCCGCAGCTAATGAGTTATTGGATTAGAAAAACTCTCGTGGTCAATCAGCACTTTGTTCGTTGTGATGATATCTGCCCCAACAACCTTTAGCGTATAAATGCCTGCGGGCATTTCTTTGGTATCGATGATTAAATCTGCTGATGTCAGGCTTGACGTAAAAACAATCTTTCCATAGGCGTTAGACAGATAAAGCGTGCTTTTAGCATTCTCTTCCGCGCCTTTCACAAGCAGCGACGCATTGGCAGGATTGGGATAAAAGGACACTTGCCGCGGTTGTTCTCCCCCGGGAGGATTTGAAGTATTGGGCGGGCAACTTAGGGGCCGATAGATTCTATCGCTGATTGTAACTGTCCCACATTCGTTGGTAATAGATAGTGTATAAGGCGCAGCGGGATTTGTACCAGGATAGGCATACCACTCTCCACTAATGCAAGGGTCAGAAGTATGGACACAGCCGCATCCAGGGTCCGTCCCCGGACCCGGTGTTGGCGCTACTTTACCCTGAACACTGTCCATTTGGGTCGTGTTCACTAGTGCTCGGTGAGGCGCCAGAGCCATTGTCGTCCAATCGTACGTTGCTCCCATTAGGCTCGCTCCCGGGATGTATGCGCATAGGTTGAAAGATTGACAGGAGACGGCCGGATTCTGTGGCGAATTGTGGAGCAGGGCGTAGAGGTCGCTGTAGCTTATTGGCAAACCTATCCAAAAGTTTTTCGTGATTTTACCTTCCGCTGATGTGCAAACAGTCCCGTTCTGAAATATGGGCTCTGCAGCAATCCAGCCAGGCTCCGTCAAATTCGCCGATACCGGGGTCACCGTTACCGTGTTGCCTGTCGTGCTTGAAAGAACCAGATTGCTGGAGCATGTCCAATTAATTCCAGTGGTAGGCAGGCGAAAGGCGGCAGTAAAATCTTGCGGTCCACATATTGCCTTTTTTTCCGCCACAGGCGAGCTGTTTAGTGTTCCCCCACACAGGTGCTTTGGGTCATCAATTGGGATGCGCTGATAGACCCTGATGTAATCAATGTTGTAGGATGCGGGCAGGGTTGCCGTTCCATCGATGCCTTCGTCGCCCATTTTCAGCTCAGCCACGATGTTAAGCGGACTGTCGGGCCACAGTGGGTTGCTGATGCACGTGGCGCATGAGTTCTCGCCGCATGGGTTCCCCAACATGTCTACATAACGGTAATAGCGGTTCACTTCTACTCCGTCGTAGAACCAGACGATTCTGCTTGGCTCCCATTCAACAGCATAGATATGGTAGCCATTTGTGATACCGGTTACACGAGGGTCTTTTTGAAAATTTACCCGGGAGAACGAGTTGGGCAAATCGTGTGGGGAATGTCCTTCGCAATCTTTGCATTCTACCCCTCTGGTGCTCGGGTGAGTATTATAGGGCTGCCCGTGTAGGGAGGTGTATAAAGTGAGATGGTCTGCTGTATACGTCCAGCCATAAGACAGGCCATCCCAATATTCTTGGCGATGGTGAGAATCATTGACCTCCAGCACATCTATTTCGGAAGTGCCACAATTGCCGCCTATAAGCCAGAACGAACTCCATAATGGCTGACCCATCCATCCACAAGTGCCTCGCGGCATCTGGCATCGGATTTCGAAGCGACCGTACAGATACTGATTTTTACTGTAAATAAGCCCGCCCGTAAAGTCGCCATTTTTTGAACCATACGGCTGAGGGTTAGGCTCTGATTTTACTTGAAGCGTTAAGATTCCATTATCAACAGTAACATTCTCGTCTCTGAACACAACCGGCCCTTCTGGTTTGGTTCGGTCATCAGGACTGGTATATGGATAGTAAGTTGCCCAGTCGTTAGTATTGATTGCCGTACCATCGAATTCATCGTTGTAGATGAGACGAAAAGGCTGATTGGATATTCCTGAATTGCACCGATATGCGTATCTGATATTGGAAGAGAAATTGGTGCATGTACCGTCAAACCACCCAATGGATGATTGGGCCAAGGCATACCCGCCGGGCATACACAGTAGAAGTAATATTCTAATTCCAAAAAGCGAGTGTAATATTTTTTTCATGCGTTTACTGTAGGTTGAGGGTGAAAAATATAGCGACAATATAGGTACTTGCCCCAGCTTATTGACAACACACGGAGGAACACCCAGAAACGCAGGCTGCGCGTGCGACGGAATACACGGCCAAAGGTGTCTGTAGACCAACTTACCTTGCCCGACCCGGCCCTGCATGTCGGCTACAGGTACAAATCGGCAGGACGAGCGCCTGAGCGGTTGTTCCAAACAAAAACCAGCAAGCCCTTACCGGGCCGCAGCCAACATACAAACGAGCATTGCACCCTAAACGAGAGGTGTAACAGCCACTCAATGCGCGGTGCGGATTGACCACGCGCTTATATATATAAAGCTGCTGCCATCTGCTCCATGCTCGTCGTACTGAGAGTTGTTCGTCGATGGCCCTGGCCGTTCTGCAAACGTCGGCCTTCGCTTGTACAGGCAGCGCGCTATCGTTAATCTAGTGGTTTCTTTATGACCAGAACGCTCGCATCCTGCTGCAGGTACTTGGGCAATGTGGTGCACCCCGGTCCAATAAAAACGGCTATGCCCTCCCCCCAACTCCGCAAGTTCTGGCACTCCTGCTCGGAGGGCAATTGCCAATATACATTGCGCCGCGAGTAGAACATGGCTTCTACATCCTCAAATGGCGGTGCGTTGAGCACTACGTAGCCGGATGGCACCAAGGCGTCGAGTTGCCGGTAGATTTCCGTATGTTGCAACTTGCGCTGCCGGTCCCGTCGTAGTTCTGGGCTGGTATGAGCAAGGGAATGGTGTTTAAGTAAAGCAGTGGGTCTTAGGTTACAGAATAGCATTAACCCTGCCAATAGCATTCCTCCCCATTTTCCAGCCCTACCCCGGTGGTTAAGCCACCTCGTGGCTTCTACCCAACCCAGGGCCGCAAGCAGTAGCAACACCGGCGCCACTGCATAGGTATAGGAAACCATTTTGGTGGCAGCGCACGAGAAAAAGGCAAATACGACGCCGCAGGTTAGCAGCAAGGGCAACACCACAGGCCGCCAGGGGCGGGTGACCAGCACGCCAAATCCACCCGCAATAGGCAGCACAATCCATTGGAACTGATACCATAGATTTGTAATGTAGAAGTACCACGGGCCGCCCTTGTCTTCAAGCACCTCACTGAAGTGTCTGGCCGCATATTCTTGCTCGAAGGCACTTTCCAACGGAAATTTGTGGCGAATGTATACTTGCCAAGGTAACGCGACGGCCAACGTTATGGCCAGTGCTGCTAATAGCCGGCCGTATTCCTGCACTTTCCGGCGGTGAACATCCACCAAGACATCGGCGCCCCAGGCGGCGTACACAACCAGCCCCGGCAGCCATTTACACAACACGGCCGCCCCTGCTAGCAAGCCGGTTAGCACTGCCCAGCGCCACGCCCGGGCTGGCGTGGCCCGACACTCGTAGTAGGCCCACAGGCTGCCGGTTACATAAGCCATAAAAGCCACGTCGGCATGGTCCACACTTTGCCAGCCACTGGTCAGTTCCAAGGAGTAGTACGCCATAGCAAATAACACCCCTGCATGATAACCAATGATGGCGTTAAAAATGAGGCAACCCAGTCGATATACTGGCCAGATAACGGCGGCACCCAGCAACGCACTGGGTAGCCGGAGCGCGAATTCACTCACCCCCAAATACCGAAAGCTGGTGGCTATTTGCCAAAGGAATAGCGGCTGTTTGTGCAGCCACACGGAATTGCAGCACCACTGCTGGTAGTCATAGGGTAAGACTGGGTCAGCGTGTAGTACGGGACGCATCCAGTTATCCAGCAAATTTTTAGCCACTAACGCATGAAAACGCTCATCCCAACTGTGCAAAAAGGGGTCAAGGCCGGCTACACCGATGCGCAAAGTCAGGGCCGCAGCCATTAACACGGCAATAGACTGCTGGCGCTGCTCACGTTGATAACGCCAACCACTTAGCAGCATCAACCCGCCACTCAGGCCAATCAATATGAATTGTTGCATTACCGTCAATTATTAGTAACTCGCTGCGGACGTTCCACCACCCACAGCGCCGCCAGAAACAGCACCGTCAGGCCCGCGTGCCAGGCGTGGCGCGTCCAGAAGCCCGCCACCGGCACCCACCAGCCCAAGGCCACCAGCCCCACGGCAAACAGCAGCCACAGCCCCAGCCTCAGCGCCGGATACGGCACCGGGAAGTGCCGCTCGCCCAGCCGCCAGCACAGCACGGCCATGGTGAAATAGCAGGCCAGCGTGGCCAGGGCAGAGCCCATGTAGCCCAGCACCGGAATCAGCAGAAAGTTGAGGGCAATGGTGAGCACCGCGCCGCCGGCTCCGATGTAGGTGCCGAAGTAGGTCTTATCCGTAAGCTTGAACCACACCGACAGGTTGTAGTACATGCCCAGAAACAGGTTGGCCAACAGCAGAATAGGCACCACGATGAGGCCCTGCAAATACTCTGGCCGCCGCAGAAACAGCGGGCCAATGTCTTCCACGTTCAGGCTGATGCCGACGAAGATGACGGCGCAGCACAGCGTGAACCACTTCAGAATCATGGCAAACGTAGCGGGTGAATTCTTCTCGGTGCTTTGGGCGAAGAAGAACGGCTCGGCCGCGTAGCGGAAGGCCTGAATGACAAGCGACATGAAAATGCTCAGCTTGTAGCAAGCCCCATAGATGCCCACCGCCGTCAGGCTGCTCTGGCCCGGGTAGAAGTTGTCGGGCAGCCACTTGGGCAGCAGAATGCGGTCCAGCGTCTCGTTCACCATGCCGGCTAGGCCCATCAGCATCAGCGGGTAGGCATAGCCGAGGAGCGGCTTCAGAAAATCCAGGCGCAGGCGGAAGCGGAAATCCAGCAGCTCGCGTCCCAGCAGCAGCAGCGTGAGGCCGCTGGCCACCAGGTTCGACAGGAAAATGTAGCCCACGCCCATGCCCGGGTCGTACACCCGCGCCACCAGCGGCTGCAGCACCGGCAGCCACTTGCCGCTCAGCACGGCCGGGCACAGCACGATGAAAAACAGGTTCAGCACCACGTTGGCCACGATGCCGGCCAGCTTGATGCCGGCAAACTTGCGGGCCTTGTTTTCGAGCCGCAGCCGGGCAAACGGGATGGCCGTCAGCGCGTCCAGCCCCAGAATCAGGGCCACCCACACGGCGTACTGCTCGTGGCCGGGCGGAATCTCCAGCAGCCCCAGCAGCGGGCGCGCCAGCAGCATCAGCAGCGCCGTGAGGCCCGCGGTGCTCAGCAGCAGCAGGCTCAGCACCCGGTCGTAGAGCTCGCGGCGGTTGGCGCCCGGCCGGTTGGCAAAGCGGAAAAACGTGGTTTCCATGCCGTAGGTAAACACCACGTTCAGAAACGAGACGTAGGCATACAGCCCCGTCACCACGCCGTATTCCGCCGCCGAAAACGCCTTCGTGTACAACGGCACCAGCAGGTAGGTGAGCACCCGGCCCACGATGCTGCTCACCCCATACACCGCGGTTTGCGACGCTAGTTTTTTAACTACACTCATTCTTTTTTGATGAAGAACGTCTCTGTCATCCTGAGCATTCTGCGAAAGCAGAGACGAAGGACCTTATCACGTTGGCAGCAGTAACTAATTACTACAAGCTGCTCTGGCGTGAGAAGGTCCTTCGCTGCGCTTAGGATGACAGAGACGCTATTTACCGGTGAACACGGCCGGGCGCTTCTCCACAAACGCCGTGGTGCCTTCCTTGAAATCGTCGCTCTCGAAGGCGCGCCCGAAGGCTTTCGCCTCCTCTTCGTAGCCGTTCACGCCCTTGGCGTAGTGGGCGTTCACGCATTCCAGCACCATGCCCACGGCCAGCGGCGCCTTGCCCAGAATCTTGCCCAGCAGTTGTTGGCAGAAGGGCAACAGCTCGGCCTGCGGCACCACGTGGTTCACCAAACCCAGGCGCAGGGCCTCGTCGGCCTTCACCTGGTCGGCCGTCAGCAGCAGCTCAATGGCTTTGCCCTTGCCGATGAGCTGCGGCAGGCGCTGGGTGCCGCCGTAGCCGGGCAGCAGGCCCAGGTTCACCTCGGGCTGGCCAAACCGGGCGTTGTCCGACGCCACGCGCATGTGGCAGGCCATGGCCAGCTCGCAGCCGCCGCCCAGCGCAAAGCCGTTCACGGCAGCAATCACGGGCTTGGTACTTTCCTCGATGCGGCAGAAGGCTTCCTGGCCGCGCTCGGCGGCGCGGGCGGCCTGCGCGGGCGTGAGGGCGGCCAGCTCGGCAATGTCGGCGCCGGCCACAAAGGCCTTCTCGCCGCTGCCCGTTAGGATGATGCCGCGCACCTGGGGCTCGTTCAGCGCCTGCTGCACGGCCGCGTCGATGTCGGCAATGGTGGCCGCGTTCAGCGCGTTGAGCTTGCTGGGCCGGTTGATGGTGAGAGTGAGGATGCCGCTGGCGGAATCCAGGTCGTACAGCAGGTTTTCGTAGGAAGCAGACATGGTGTAAAAACGGCCGGGAATGGTTTGGCCCTGCCAAAGATAGGGCCGCGCTCCACAGGGCTTGGCCGGGCCGGGGCAGCGGTTCGTCGCCTTCGCACCCCCACCAAGCGAAAGAGCGAACCACGCTCACGCTTCATGCACCACTTTTGCAGCACTAAAGCTGCTATGTATTTGGGTATAAATAAGTAGCTTTAGCCGCAACTCATTCGTTCACTATTCATCTCAAACCGCCATGGGACTTGTTTCTGAATTCAAAGACTTTATTGCAAAAGGCAATGTGCTCGACCTCGCCGTGGGCGTCATCATCGGCGCGGCCTTCGGCAAAATCGTGACCTCGCTCACCGACGACGTCATCATGCCCGTGGTGGGCATTTTCCTCGGCCACACCGATTTCTCCACCATCATGCTGGGTCCGATGAAAATCGGCTTGTTTATCAACGCCGTCATCAACTTCGCCATCATCGCCTTCATCATTTTCCTGATTGTGAAGGGTGCCAACAGCATCAAGAAAAAGCCCGTGGAAGTGGTAGAGGTAGCGGCCACCCCCCCGCCGCCCACCACCGACCAGCAGCTCCTCATGGAAATCCGCGACGCTCTGCGCGCCGGCCGCGCCTAAAGTCCAATTCCATTCACCCCGAAAAAACAGCTGCCCACCGAGTTCTGGGTGGCAGTTTTGCGCTTTTTGCCTCAAGTTGCGGTTTTAAATGGTCGAGGTAACTTGCCGAATCGAAATATGTTGCGAACTTAGGGGCGACCGAACGAAGAAAGGCTTCCCAATTGGGCCTTTGGTGAACCACCCCTTCCGCTCATTCGTTAAGTCGCATTCCTCCTCCACCCCCCGCCCACCTGACATGAAGATTTTCTTTGCTGCCGCTCTGCTGAGCGGCCTGAGTCTTGGCCTTTCGTCGGCCGCGCACGCCCAAACCGGGCCTGCTTTCCCCATGCCCGGCCAGGGTTCCAGCGAGGCCAACGCCCGCAGCACCTCGGGCACCAACGCCCAGGAACTGGCCCGCAACCAGCGCCGCGCCGCCATGACGCCCGACGAAGTGAAGCGCGACCAGCAGTTGGAACTCCTCGAAGCCCGCACCGGCAACACCAGCTTCGGCGGCCGCAGCGGCCCCGAGCGGCAGTTCGACAGCAACCGCAGCGGCGGCGGCTTCATGGTGAAGAAGTTCAAAAGCAAGTCCGGCACCATGGAGCAGAAGCGCGGCCAGAGCCACCCCATCGGCGGCTCCAACCCCGCTGGCAAGCCCCTGGTGCACAAGCACAGCAATCAGAAGCACAAATTCTTATTCTTCTAAACTCGGATTTTAAGCCAACAAAAAGCCCCCGCTGCATCGGCAGCGGGGGCTTTTTGTTGAACCAGCTTCGGCCTACAGCGTCCGCTTGATTTCCTTTTCTTCGAAGCCTTCAATGTTGTCGCCTTCCTGCAACTCGTTGAAGCCCTTGATGGAGATACCGCACTCGTAGCCCTGGCGCACCTCGCTCACGTCGTCTTTGAAACGCTTGAGGTCCTGAATGTCGCCGGTGTGCAGCACGATGCCGTCGCGCACCACGCGCACCTTGGTTTTGCGGGTCATGGTGCCTTCCGTCATCATACAGCCGGCAATGGTGCCCACTTTGGTAATGTTGAACACCTGACGAACCTCGGCGTTGGCCACCACCACTTCCTGCACCGTCGGGGCCAGCATGCCTTCCATGGCATCCTTCACCTCGTTGATGGCATTGTAAATGATGGAGTACAGACGAATGTCAATTTGCTCGTTCTCAGCCAGCTTTCGGGCGCTCTGCGAGGGCCGCACCTGGAAGCCGATGATGATGGCGTCGGAAGCCGAAGCCAGCAGCACGTCGCTTTCCGAGATAGCGCCCACCCCTTTCGAGAGGATGTTCACCTTCACTTCCGGCGTGCTCAGCTTGAGCAGCGAGTCGGAAAGTGCTTCCACCGAACCGTCCACGTCGCCCTTCACCAGGATGTTGAGTTCCTTGAACGAACCGATGGCCAGGCGGCGACCAATTTCGTCCAGCGTGATGTGCTTCTTGGTCCGGATGGTTTGCTCGCGGGCTAGCTGCAAGCGCTGGGTGGCAATTTCGCGGGCTTCGCGTTCCGTCTCCATCACCTGCAGGCGGTCGCCAGCCTGCGGGGCACCAGTCAGGCCGAGCACCTGCACCGGCGTAGCGGGCGGCGCGGTCTTCATCTTCTTGCCGCGGTGGTCGGTCATGGCCTTCACGCGGCCGAAGTGCGGACCGGCCAGAATCACGTCACCTACGTTCAGCGTACCGGTTTGCACCAGCACAGTAGTTACGTAGCCACGGCCTTTGTCCAGCGAAGCTTCGATTACGGTACCAATGGCGCCGCGGTCGGGGTTGGCTTTCAGGTCGAGCAGTTCGGCTTCGAGCAGCACCTTTTCGAGCAGGTCGTCAATACCAATGCCCGATTTGGCCGAAACCTCTTGGCTCTGGTATTTGCCGCCCCATTCTTCCACCAGAATGTTAATCTGGGAAAGCTCCTCGCGGATTTTCTCGGGGTTGGCGGCCGGCTTGTCAATCTTGTTGAGGGCGATGATAATCGGTACCCCAGCCGCTTGCGCGTGATTGATGGCCTCCTTGGTCTGCGGCATCACCGAGTCATCGGCCGCCACCACGATGATGGCAATGTCCGTCACCTTGGCACCGCGAGCACGCATGGCCGTAAAGGCTTCGTGACCAGGCGTATCAAGGAACGTGATGGGCTGGCCCGACTTGGTTTTCACCTCATAGGCCCCGATGTGCTGCGTGATACCGCCGGCTTCGCCCTTGGCCACACTCGCGTCGCGGATGTAGTCAAGCAGCGACGTTTTGCCGTGGTCGACGTGCCCCATGATGGTGACGATGGGGGCACGAGGCCGCAGGTCTTCTTCCGCGTCGCCGGCATCGATGCTGATTTCTTCCTCTTCTTTCGACAGGAACTCTACATCGAAGCCGAATTCGTCGGCAATCACCGTAATGGCCTCGGCATCAAGGCGCTGGTTGATGGACACGAACATGCCCATGCCCAGGCACACCTTGATTACCTCGTTCACGTTCACGTCCATCAGCGAAGCCAGGTCATTGGCCGAGATGAATTCAGTGAGCTTGAGGGTCTTGGCGTCGAGTTCATTCTGCGCGCGCAGGGCCTCGCGGTCCTCCGCCAGCATGCTCCGCTTGTCGCGGCGATACTTGGCGCGGTTGGCTTGGCCGGTGGCTTTGTTGCCGCCGAGCTTGGCCAGCGTGGCCTTAATCTGCTCCTGAATCTGCTTTTCAGCCTGCTCCGGCGTGAGCGCGGGCGCGTTCGGCTTCGGGCCGGGCTGGCCGGGGCGCTGGCCGGGGCCACCGGGACGGTTGCCGCCCTGGCCACCGCCGGGGCGGTTGCCCTGATAGCCGCCACCCTGGCCGGGACCACCCGCCGGACGGTTACCTTGGTAGCCGGGACTGGGCGGCGAGGTGGTGCTGCCGGGAGGGCCGGGCAGGCGCGTGCGCTTCTTCTGGCCGGGGCCAGCAGGCAAGCCACGCTTGCTCACGTCGGACGACGCAATGGGGCGGGGGCCACGGCCACCCGGACCACGACGGTCGTTGTTAATAGAGGACAGGTCGATTTTGCCGAGCACCGTGAGGCCCTTCAGCGTGTCCGACTTGGCGACAATGGTGCTGGTATCTTCCGGAGCGCTCGTCTCTGCGGGTGCAGCCGGTACCGCAGCGGCCGGAGCCGGAGCAGTTGGCGCCGCCACGGGTGCAGCAGGTGCTGCCGGAGCAGCAGCAGCCGGCGGTGTAGCTACCGGTGCCGGAGCAGGCTCAGCTTTCGCAACGGGCTGCGGGGCGGGAGGTGCCACGGGAGCAGGAGCCGGCGCTTCCACTTTGGGCGGAGCCGGAGCTTCTACTTTCGGGGCTGCCGAAGCGGGTGCTGCCGGGGCTGGGGCCGGAGCAGCCGGCTTAGGGGCCACTACCCGGCCTTTGCTATCCAATTCAATTTTGCCCAACACTTTGAGCCCAGGCGCGGCTGGCGCTTGGGGAGCGGGTGCGGGGGCCGGTGCCGCGGGGGCTGCCGGCGCTTGAGCAGCCGGCGCCGGCGCCGGAGCAGCCGCTGCTACCGGAGCAACGGGCGCGGCGGGCTTGGGCGCCGGGGCTGGCGTGGCCACGGGGGCCGGGCGCGGGGGCGCCGGAGCAGGCTTGGGAGCTGCTTCAAGGTCGCTCTGACGCTTCGCCTGGATGACCTTTTGGGCCTCCTGACGGTCGTGAGCTGAGGCTGCAAATTCCTTTTCAAGCGAGGCCACTTGCTCACCGGTAAGCTTCGTGGTCGGCTTGTTTTCTACTTGTATGCCTTTTCTGGCCAGGGCTTCGACCACCCTGTCCATTCCAACGTTCAGGTCTTTGGCCGCCTGTTGTAGCCGTTTCGGGGTTGCTTCCGCCATTCTATCTGTTACTCGCGTACGATACGCTTCTAAGTGCAAAGGTATTACATTAAATCTTGCCAGCAGGGCGTAAACCGCGCCTGCTGGCCCGATTTATTACCTCTGCCGTACCGGCCGCGCGGCCGTCATTGGGCTGGCTCGGCGGGAGAGCTGGCGCCCGCTTCCTCAGTCGTTGCTTCGGTTTCCGTGTCCAACACGGCGTGTTCGGCCGCTACGGCGGTGGCCGAAGCGTGCGTTACGGCGGCTTCTTCGCCGACGGTGGTATCGGTGGTTTTACCCGCCGCTACGCGGTTTTTGGCCGCTTCCAGCGTGCTGTCGTCGAGGTCTTCGTCGTCGGCAAATTCCTGGCGAATAATGCGGTACACATCGTCCACCATTTCTTCTTCGAGCTCTGTGCGACGCACAATGTCGTCTTTCTTCACCGCCAGTACGGCGCGGCCGGTGTCGAGGCCGATTTTCTTCAGCTCGGCCAGCACCCAAGGCTCGATTTCGTCCTGGAACTCGTCCAGCGAGATGTCTTCCTCGTAGTCGGTGGCTTCGCGGAATACGTCGATTTCCATGCCCACCAGGCGGCTGGCCAATTTAATATTGGCGCCGCCGCGGCCGATGGCCAGGCTCACCTGGTCGGGCTTCATGAACACGGAAACCCGGCCGTTCTCTTGGTTTATCTTCATAGAACCCACTTTGGCCGGGGATAGTGCCCGCGCAATATAGAGTTCCAGGTTATCAGTGTAGTTGATGATGTCGATGTTCTCGTTTTCGAGCTCGCGCACCACCGGATGGATGCGGCTGCCCTTCATGCCCACGCAAGCGCCCACGGGGTCGATGCGCTCGTCGTAGCTTTCGACGGCCACTTTAGCACGCTCGCCGGGTTCGCGCACCACGTTCTTGATGGTGATGAGGCCGTCGTAAATCTCGGGGACTTCCAACTCGAACAAACGCTCCAGGAAAGCGGGTGCGGCGCGCGAAAGGATGATTTTCGGCGTGCCGTTAATAACCTCTACGCGGTGCACCACGGCACGCACGGTGTCGCCCTTGCGGAAACGGTCCTTGGGGATTTGCTCGCCCTTGGGCATCACTAGCTCGTTGTCGTCCTTGTCCATGATGAGGGCCTCGCGGCTCCACACCTGGTAGACTTCGCCGGTCACGATTTCGCCGACCTGGTCTTTGTATTTCTGGTAGAGGTTGTCGCGCTCCAGGTCCTTCACGCGCTGAATCAGCGTCTGGCGGGCCATGAGCACGGCGCGACGACCGAAGTCCTCCAGCTTCACGCCTTCGGCTACGGATTCTCCCACTTCAAAGTCGGGCTCGATTTTCTGGGCTTCGGCCAGCGGAATTTTGTCGTGGTCCCAGATATCCTCCGAGTTGTCGTCCACGATTTCGCGGTTGCGCCAGATTTCCAGGTCACCGTTGTCGGGGTTGATGATGACGTCGAAGTTTTCGTCCTGGTCGTACTTTTTGCGAATCATCGTGCGAAACACGTCGTCCAGGATGCTCATCATCGTGGGACGGTCGATGTTTTTGCTCCGGGCAAATTCGCTGAAGGACTCAATTAGTTCGTGGCTATTCATTGTTTTAGCTGTTAGCTAGTAGCTGATGGCTTTTAGCTTTTTTGAATAAACAGAATGAACGTCAGCTAACAGCTAATGACTGTCAGCTAACAGCTTACTTAAAGGAGATAACAACCTTGGCCTCCTTAATGTCCCCGAAGGAATAAAAAGCGGCGGGCAGGGTAGTTTTCTTGGTTTTTTGCTTGATGACTTCTTCGATTTCCACGCCTTCGGCCGTGGCAGCGGTGAGGACGCCGGTTTTCTCGGTGCCGTCGTTGAGTTTCAGGTCCAGCGAACGGCCGATGTGGCGCGGGTACTGGCGCGGGTCGGTGAGGGGCTGGTCGGCGCCGGGGCTGGTGACTTCGAGCGAGTACACCGAATCCTCGCCGTACCGTTCTTCGATGCGGCGGTTGAGGCGGCGGCTAATCATGGCGCACTCGTTGATGCCCAGGCCGGTGGGGCCGTCGAGGATGACGGTAATCTTGGGCATCACCGAATCGGACACGGTGAGGCCCACGATGAACAGTTCCAGGTCGCCGATGGCGTCGCGGAGCATTTCCAGCAGCAGGGTACGGTCGTAGGACATGGATGAAACGGGGCAAAAAAAGAGGGGACTCTGCGTCCCCTCTTTGCTAAAGCGAATACCAACTTCAGGGGCAAAGATACGACAATGGCCGGCGGAAAGCAAGACAGGCCCGCGGGGAAGGGTTTGGGCCGCTTTCGCACAGCAAATTCCCGGCTGAGCTTTGGCAGGCAGCGGCGGCGGAAATCCCGTGCGGTTGCAAACATGGCGCGGCTTTGCAAGGTTTGGCACGCAGCCTGCACCTTTGCGCGCGCATTCTCACCTTTTTACTTTACGCTCATGCAAACCAGTCAACTGTTCCGCCACTTCGTTTTTAGCTGCGCGGCGGCCTTTGCCACAAGTGCGGCTCATGCCCAGACTACGCCTGCAGCACCAACGATGCCAGCCAAAGAGGCCAAGCCGAGCCCGCCGGCCACGGCCACGGGCAAAATCGGCGGTGCCGACGTGACGGTGAATTACAGCAGCCCGGGCGTGAAGGGCCGCAAGATTTTTGGCGGCATGGAGCCTTATGGCAAGGTGTGGCGCGCCGGGGCCAACGAGGCCACCACGGTGGAATTCAGCAAAGACGTGACGGTGGAAGGCAAGCCGCTGCCGGCCGGCAAGTACGGCTTCTTTCTGATTCCGGCCGAGAAGGACAAATGGACCGTGATTTTCAACAAAGTGCCCAACCAGTGGGGCGCCTTCAAATACGACGAGAAGCAGGACGCGCTGCGCGTGATGGTGGCGCCCCGCAAAACCAGCAGCGTGACCGAGCGGCTGGCGTATGAGGTGACGCCCAAGGCCCTGGTGCTGCGCTGGGAGAACGTGGAAGTGCCGGTGACTATTAAGTAAGCCTCTGGATAATTGTAGCATGGACTCTGCGAGTCCGCGCGTAGGGGCCTTCCCGGCGCGGACTCGCAGAGTCCACGCTACATACTTTTGCACCCATGCCCGACTCATCCCAACCCATGGACTACAAGCTCACCCAATACAGCCACGGCGCGGGCTGCGGCTGCAAAATCGCGCCGGCCGTGCTCGACCAGATGCTGCACACCAGCATTGCGCAGCCCCAGCACGACAAGCTGCTGGTGGGCAACGCCAGCCGCGACGACGCGGCCGTGTACGACATCGGCGGGGGCCAGGCGGTGATTTCGACCACCGACTTTTTCATGCCCATTGTGGACGATGCGTATGATTTCGGGCGCATTGCCTCGGCCAACGCCATTTCGGACGTGTACGCCATGGGCGGGCGGCCGCTGCTGGCCATTGCCGTGCTGGGCTGGCCCGTGGACAAGCTGCCGCCCGAGGTGGCGCGCCGCGTGCTGGAAGGTGCCCGCAGCATCTGCGCGGAGGCAGGCATTCCGCTGGCCGGCGGCCACAGCATCGACTCGCCGGAGCCCATTTTTGGGCTGGCCGTGACGGGCATGGTCGACATCGTGGATTTGAAGCAGAACGACACGGCCACGGCCGGGTCGGAGCTGTTTCTGACCAAGCCGCTGGGCGTGGGCATTCTGACGACCGCGCAGAAGAAAGGCCTCCTGCGGGACGAGGACGCCGCCATCGCGCCGGCTCAGATGATGCAACTGAACAAGATTGGCGCGGAGCTGAGCAAGCTTTCGGCCGTGACGGCCCTGACTGACGTGACGGGCTTCGGCCTACTGGGCCACTTGGCGGAAGTGTGCGAAGGGAGCGGGCTAACGGCTGAAATCGACTTCAACAAAGTGCCGCGCATCGCGGCGGCCGACTCCTACCTCAAGCAAGGGAGCGTGCCCGGTGGCACCACCCGCAACTGGGCCAGCTACGGCCACAAAGTAGGCCCCATCACGGACGAGCAGCGCGCCTGGCTCTGCGACCCGCAGACGTCGGGCGGCCTGCTGGTATGCGTGGAGCCCGACGGCCGCGCGGCGGTGCAGGCCGTGTTTGAAAAGCACGGATTGGCGCTGGAAAGCTTTGGGCACCTGCGCGCCCACGCCGAGGGCGAGGCCTGGGTGCAGTTGGGCGCCTAGCGCCAACTTCCTTTTCCATGAAAACCGCCCTCCTCCGCCCCCTGCTCGAAGCCGCCGCCGTGCTGCTGCTGGTGCTGGGGGCGGCGCGCTGGGTAACGGGTCTGTTTTCGAAGCGCACCCACCTGTACCGGGCCACGGCGGCGCGGCAGCTGCGGCTGCTGTTTTGGCCGCTGCTGGCGCTGGGCGCGGGCCTGAGCGTGCTGCCCGCCGTGGCCGTGGGCGAGCAAGCCGCCAGCGCATTTGAATGGGCGTTGACCGGGGGCTTCGTGCTGTTTACGCTGCTGCTGGGCGGGCCGGCGGCGCTGCTGCACCTGCGCTACTGGGCGCTGAACCACGCCACCACGCTGGTTTTTCAGCCCACCGAAAACGTGTTTGAAGTGTACGAAGCCGGCCAGCGCGTGCCCTTTGCGCGGCGCGATGTGGCCAGGGTAGAACGGGTAACGTGCCGGGCCCGCCGCACCTTCTGGGCCAAGTACGACTACCTGCGGCTGCACCTGGTTGATGGGCGCGTCATTACCTTGACTTCATTGCTCACGGAGCTGGAGCCGCTGGCCATTTTCCTGCGGAGCGTGCCCACCGAGCGGCGCAGTGCCCGCTGGTGCTGGGTGTAACCAACGCCGATTAGCGGGCCTTGCGCTGGTACAATCCCGGCGTGCCCGTGGGCTGATACGGCCCGAACAGGCCCGGCAGCAGCTGCTTGAGGCGGGGCACCTGGTTGCCCTGGTCCAGCAAGTAGTCCGGCGGGTGGTCGCCCATTTTCCGGGCCACGCGCACCACGGCGGCGTACTCGTTGAGGTGGCCGAAATCGGCTTGCGACAGGGCCCAGTCGAGGTAGGGCGTGGCGGGGTGGTTGTGGAAGTAGGCGCGGTCGTCGGGGCCGAGGATGAGCAGCGTCTGGCCGCGCAGGGCGGCGTAGCGCGGGTCGGGCGCCAGGCCGAAGCGGCTTTCGGCGGGCATGTGCAGCAGGGTTTCGAGGCGGGGCACGTGGGCCCGGTAGCGCAGCACCACCGCCGCGTTGATGATGAGCAGCAGCAGCAGCTCCAGCAGCCAGCTTTGGCGGTAGCGCTGCCACAGAAACAGGCTGAAATACGCCAACGGCGGCAACAGCAGCACCAGCACGCCCGGGGCCGCGCCGCGCTCCACGGCCGCCGTGGCAATGGCCACCACCAGCCACACCAGCATCAGCTGCCGAAACTTGGCCTGGAACACCAGGCCCAGCGAGGTGCCCAGCGAGCGCAGCAGCGCCAGCACCAGCACCACGCCCGGCACAATGAGCAGCCGCAGCTGCAAGCCCGCCGGCAGGCCGCTGGCAATGAGGTCGGTGAGGCCCGGCTGCAAGTGGAACTGCCCAAAGCCCGGCAGTGCCCCCGCGTAGAAGAAATACGTAGCCACCAGCGCATACGGGAAGAAAAACCCGCACAGCAGCAACAGGAAGCTGCGAAAAGAATTGGCGGCGAAAATTATCACTGCAAACAGCCCCACTACCAGGAACAAGGCCAGCGGCAGGTAGCACAGCGCCCCCAGCCCAATGAGAAAGCCGGCCCGAAACAGGCGGCGGTTGTCGTAGCCCTCGCGCGAGGTGGGCAGCAGCGCGCTCAGCGAAAACACCACAAACGTGTTGCCCAGCAGCAGCGGCGAAAGCGCATCCAAATCGGTGCTGATGCTGCCCACCAGCAGGTAGGTCAGCGCCGCCACGTAGCCGCGCTCGGGGTGCACGTCGTAGCGGTTGAACACGACATTGAGCCGCAGGGCCTGCACCAGCAGCAGCAGCAGCGCCACCACCCGGTAGAGCCACACCGGCCGCGCCACCACGGCATCGAGCACGCCGAAAAAGGCGGCCGCCAGCGGCGCGGTGCCGTCGTAGAGGTCGCGGTAGGGCAGGGCGCCGCCGTGCACCCGCTCGCCCACCAGCAGCGCGCGCAGCTCGGCGGCCGTCACGGGCAGGCCCAGCCACAACAGCGGCAGGCGCAGGGCCAGCACCAGCACCAGCAGGGCCAGCAGCTGCGCCGGCAGGGAGCTTTTGAAAAAGCGGAGCACTGGCAGGAATACGGAAAAGGGAACAAGGGAGCGGCAAAGGTATTGGGTCGGTCAACTCTGTTAGAAGCACTCCGTGCGGCGCCCCGATTCTTATTCCCTATCCCACATTCCTTATCCCATATCCCTTATTCCCCCAATCGTACCTTTGCCCATTAGTATGGAAAGCAAACGACAACAAAAAATGGCCAGCCTGCTGCAGCAGGAGTTGGCCGCCGTGCTGCAGCGTGACTTGCCGCACCTGTTCGGCGGCGGGCTGGCGCCGGCCATCAGCGCCGTGAAGGTGACGCCCGACCTGGGCCAGGCCCGCGTGTACCTCAGCCTGCTGCTGGGCAACAACGCCGCCGACCGCCTCGATATCATCAAGGACAACGCCAAGGAAATCCGGCACGCCCTGGCCAAGCGCATCCGCAAAACGGCCCGCGTGGTGCCGGAGCTTATTTTCTTTCACGACGACAGCGCCGCCTACGCCGCCCACATGGACCAGGTCCTCGGCACCCTCGACATCCCGCCCGCGCCGAAGGACGACGAAGGCGACGAGGACGACAAACCGGCCCGCCCGCGCCTCTTCAAGGGTGAATAAATTTATTGATGTGCTGATTAGTCGATGTGCTGATGTGCTGCCGCAGTGTTCTGCTGCGGTTCTTTCCATCAGCACATTGCCCCTGCAGCACATCAGCACATCGACTAATCAGCACATCGCCTTTGTACTACGACCCGATTAAGAAGACGCTCGGCCAGGTGTTCAACCGCACGCCGTGGCTGCGCCGGCTGTTTTATCACCTGCTCGACCTCTTGCTGCTGCGCACCTGGCACGTGCACCGCGAGCTGCGCCGCTGGGCCAAGGGCCGCACCCAGGAGCCGCTGAACATCCTCGACGCCGGCTCCGGCTACGGCCAGTACACCTACTGGATGAGCGGGCTGAGCGCGAAATGGCACATTCTGGCCGTGGACGTGAAAGAAGAACAAGTGGCCGACTCCAACACGTTTTTCCGCCAGATTGGGCGCAGCAACGTGCAGTTTGCGGTGCAGGATTTGGTGCTGTACCAGGAGCCCAACTCCTTCGATTTGGCCTTGTCGGTCGACGTAATGGAGCACATTCTAGAAGACGTGGAAGTATTCCGCAACATCCACGCCTCGCTGAAGGACGGCGGCATGCTCCTGATTTCCACCCCCAGCGACCAAGGCGGCTCCGACGTGCACGACGACGGCGAAACCAGCTTCATCGAGGAGCACGTGCGCGACGGCTACAACATCCGCGAAATCCAGCAGAAGCTCACCACCGCCGGTTTCGAGCGCGTAGAAGCCCGGTATTCGTACGGCGAACCCGGCCAGATTTCCTGGCGCCTGAGCATGAAATACCCAATATTGATGCTCGGCAAGTCGCGCCTGTTCTTCATCATCCTGCCGTTTTATTACCTCATCACGTTCCCGTTCTGCCTGCTGCTGAACTGGCTCGATGCCCGCACGACACACGATTCGGGCACCGGCCTCATCGTGAAAGCCTGGAAGTAGCGCCAACGCGCCAGGGCCGACCAGCGTTAACCAGCATTCGGTAGCTTTACCCGAAATTGCTTTGCCTAAACCGCCTGCACTTCTGCCCGCTAATTTCCATTTGTGAGAGTCCCCCTCCTCATTGCCCGGCGCTACTTCCGTTCCAAGAACAAGCGCAACATCATCACCATCATTTCCAACATTTCGATGATTGGGGTGGCGGTGGGCACCATGGCGCTGATTATTGTGCTGTCGGTGTTCAACGGGCTGGAGGATTTGGTGCGCACGCTCTACGGCAAATCGGACCCCAACCTGGTGATTTCCGCTGCCAAAGGCAAGGCCTTCTCCGTGGACCGCACCTTCCTGATGAAGCTGGAAAACACGCCCGGCGTGGCCCTGCTCACCGAAGTCATCGAGGACAACGCCCTGCTGCAATACCACGACCGCCAGATGGTGGTGAAAATGCGCGGCCTCTCGGACAATTATTTCGGCCAGAGCCAGATTGACGCCAACATCCGCGAAGGCGACCACCGCCTGCGCCGCGACAGCCTAGAGCTGGCCCTGGTGGGCGCCGGCGTGCAGCACGAGCTCAGCATCACGCTCAACAACCGCCTGGCGCCCATGCGCCTGCTCTACCCGCGCAACACGCCCGGCAAAAAAACCCTGCAAATCGACCCCGACAAGGCTTTCAACGAGCAGGATTTGATTGCGGGCGGCGTGTTTCTCATCGAGCAGCACATCGACGACAGCTACATTTTCGTGCCGCTGGAATTTGCCCAGCGCCTGCTGAATTACGGCACGCGCCGCACCGCGCTCTACGTGAAAGTGGGCCAGAGCTTCGAGATTGAGCAGGTGAAAAACCAGCTCCGCAAGCAGCTCGGGCCCGATTTCAAAGTGCAGGATTCGGATGAGCAGCACGTCAGTCTCTTCAAGGCCATCAAGGTGGAGAAGCTCTTCGTGTTCATCACGTTCACGCTCATTCTGCTCATTGCTTCGCTCAACATCTTTTTCTCGCTCTCGATGCTGGTCATCGACAAGAAAAAGGACATTGCGGTGCTGCTGGCCATGGGCGCCAGCCAGAAAACGGTGCGCCGCACCTTCCTCTACGTGGGCGCCATTGTGGCGCTGGTGGGCGCGGCCACGGGCCTGGTGCTGGGCGTGGCCTTGTGCTGGCTGCAGCAGCGCTTCGGCTTCGTGAGCATGGGCATGGCCACGAGCGTGGTGGATGCTTACCCGGTAAAAATGCAGACGTCGGATATCATTTTTACCTGTATGTCCATCATTTTAATCACCCTGGCCGTGAGCATCCGCCCCGCGCTGAATGCGAGCCGCTTGGACGTGCGCGAGAATTTGTAAGTCCTGCTGCATCCTGCCCGCAGTCCAGCCGTAAGGGCTTTACCCGCTCTTTAGGCCGCGAAGCTCTGCCGTGCACATTTCCGCTTTCGGCCCTACCTTGCGCCTTCCGCGTGCCCGGCTATGAAAGTATCTACCGCAGAACCGTTTCAAATCGTTTACTCGCTCTTCGAGCACGAGTTCCTCGGCCATTTGTTTGCGGCCTACGTGGTGCAGCTCGGGCCGCGGGGCCAGCTCACGCTGCAGCACCAGACCGTGTCGGGCAAGAATGCCCACGAGTTTGCCGCCGGCCTCGACGCCACCGACTTTGAGCTGGTGGAGTTGTGCGACCAGATTCAGCAAGAGGCCGTGGTGAAAGAATTCTGGCCGCGTAAAATCGCGACGGCCGAGTTTTTTCTCAAGACCTACAACGCCGAAAAGGGCGACAAGCCGCTGCAGGAGGCCATTTCCAGGCACGTGCAGGCGCGCATGGCTGGCATCCTGAACCGGCTGGCCGGCAAGCAGGTGTTCATCATGGGCCGCGACGGTGAGCCGACCTGGAAGGAAATCGGGTTGGCCCCCGCCAAGGCCTCTATTCTCTTTCACTTCCGTCGCAACGAAGAGGGCACGCACTACTTCCCTACCATTCAGTACCAGGGCCAGAAGCTCGATTTTCAGTATAAGGACGCGGTGCTGGTATGCCTGCAGCCGGCTTGGCTGCTGCTGAACGACCTGCTCTACTCCTTCCGCACCGACGTGGACGGCAAAAAGCTGCTGCCGTTTTTGAAGAAGAAATTCATCGTGGTGCCCCGCAACGTGGAAGAAAGCTACTTCCAAAAGTTCGTGGCCCCGCTGATGGAGTCGTTCGAGGTGCACGCCCGCGGCTTCGACATCCGCTCGGAGCGCTACGTGGCGCGGCCGCGGCTCACGTTCAGCGACACCATTCCGGCGCCGCCCGCGCCCGAGGCGCCCGTGCGCCCACCCGGCCCGCCGCGGCGGGGCCGCATTCCGCTGCCCAAGCCCGTCGCGCCCCTTCTCACCGGCGCCGAAACCGAACAGATTCACTTCGAGCTCAGCTTCCGCTACGGCCCGCACCTGATGCCGCTGGGCACCAGCAAACCGGTGAGTGTGCACCTGGAAAAAACCGCCGACAGCTACGTGTTCCACCGCCTGCTGCGCAATCCCGAGCAGGAAATGGCCACCGTGGACGAGTTGCGTGCCCGCTCGCTCACCGTGGAAAACGGCCACGCCATCCTGCCTAAAAGCGAAGCCTTCAAGTGGCTGCACGATAACTCCCCGGCGCTGGCCGAACTGGGCTACACGGTGGAAGCGGCCGACTCGGCCACCAAAAGCTACTTCATCGGCCCCACCAGCGTGCACGTGGGTATTCAGGAGGCCGGCGACTGGTTCGACGTGCGCGGCACGGTGCGCTTCGGCGACATCGAGGTGCCGTTTATCCGGCTGCGTGGGCACATTTTGCAGCGCCGCCGCGAGTTCAAGCTGCCCAACGGCCAGATTGCCATCATTCCCGACGAGTGGTTTACGGACTACCTGGAGCTGTTTGCCTTCGGCGAAGAAACCGAGGACGGCCTGAACCTGCGCCGCCATCACTTGGCATTAGTGGCTGATTTGCAAAGCAATGAGCTGGCCACCGTGCGCATGGGCCGCAAGCTGGAAAAGCTGCGCGACTTTGCCGAGGTGGAAGACCACCCGCTGCCGCAGGGCTTCCAGGGCGAGCTGCGCCCCTACCAAAAGGCGGGCTACAACTGGCTGCGCTTCGTGCAGGACTTTCATTTCGGCGGCTGCCTGGCCGACGATATGGGTTTGGGCAAAACCATCCAGACGCTGGCCATGCTGCAACACCGCCACGAAAGCGGTGAAAACCAAGGCGCTGCCTCACTATTGGTATTACCCACGTCGCTGGTGTTCAACTGGCTGGCGGAGGCCGAGAAGTTTACGCCTGACCTGCGCATACTAGCCTATACCGGCACTTACCGCGACAAGAACCCCGACCGCTTCGCCGACTACGACGTGGTGCTGACCAGCTACGGCATCGTGCGGCTGGACACCGAGTTGCTGGCCAGCTATAAGTTCGACTACGTGATTCTGGACGAGTCGCAGGCCATCAAAAACCCGTCGAGCACCACCTCACAGGCCGTGCGGCAGCTGCGCTCCAAGCACCGGCTCATCCTCACGGGCACGCCGGTAGAAAACAGCACCATGGATTTGTGGTCGCAGATGTCCTTTATCAACCCCGGCTTGCTGGGCACGCAGGCGTTTTTCCGCAAGGAATTCCTCAAGCCCATCGAGAAGCACCAGGACGAAGGCCGCACCCGGCGCCTGCACGCCCTCATCAAACCGTTCATTCTACGCCGGCACAAAGCGCAGGTAGCCAAAGAGCTGCCCGAAAAAACCGAGCAACTCAGCTACTGCCCCATGACGGAGGAGCAGGCCCACGCCTACGAGGAAACCAAGAGCTTCTACCGCAACAAAATCCTGCAAAACCTCGACGAGCACGGCCCGGCCAGCACCCAGTTTCTGCTGCTGCAAGGCCTGACGCGCCTGCGCCAGATTGCCAACCACCCGCGCCTGGCCGACGAGAACTACACCGGCGAGTCGGGCAAGCTGCGCGAGGTGCTGCGCATGATTCGCAACGTGGTGGCCGAGGGGCACAAGGTATTGGTATTTAGCCAGTTCGTGCAGCACTTGGCACTGGTGCGCGCGGCGCTTGATGAGCGCCAGCTTGAATACGCCTACCTCGACGGCGCCACCCGCGACCGGCCCGCCGAAGTGGCGCGCTTTCAGGATAACGAAGACCTTAAAATCTTCCTTATCAGCCTGAAAGCCGGCGGTGTGGGCCTCAACCTCACCGCCGCCGACTATGTCTTCATCCTCGACCCCTGGTGGAACCCCGCCGTGGAAGCCCAGGCCGTGGACCGCGCCCACCGCATTGGCCAGCAGCGACCGGTGTTTACCTACAAGTTCATCTCGCAGGGCACGGTGGAGGAGAAAATCCTGGCCCTGCAGCGCCGCAAGCTGGCCCTAGTGAGCGAGTTGATTGCCACGGATGAGGCCGTGATTAAGCACCTCACGCGCGCTGATATCGAGGAATTGCTGGGGTAGTCTTAGCGGCTGGCGAAGTAAGGGAACAATAGCGTGGCAGCGCAGGCACTCAAATGCCTGGCAAATGGAGATAGCATTTTTCCGGCTAAAAACCGCATTGTTCGGCTAAACGCTCCTTATATATAATGCCTCTTAGCCAATAGACATTTGCAGGGATTTTATTTAACCATTCTGATTTATCCTTAAAAACGCTGATATTTGTGCCCCGCGTTATCTTTCCTTTCGGAAATATATAAGCTACTGGCTCTTTACTACTCTCCTTAACCCATGATTCCCATTGACTTTTCGCACAAGTGGCCGCGATTAGTCCTTGCCATGGGCATGCTGGTAGCCGGGCAAGCAGCCTGGGCCCAGCCCACTAGAAAGCTGCCGGAAAAGAAGGTCACCACGCCCACCTCCGCTCCGGCGCCATCCAATCAGCTATCGGCCTTAAAAACCGAAGAAGCCCTGCGCATGCTACTGAGGGCCGACTCGGTGGCTTCGCAGCGCCAGCGGGCAAAGCTGGGGCCGGAATCCAGCGGCCTGGTGGTGGACCAAACCATCACCAAAATTGGCCACGACTTCTACGACCAGTTTTACAGCCGCTGGGAAGCGCCAAGCGGCATCAACGACTTCACGATACTTGTCGGCGAAAAGCCTTCGCGGGGCAACAACGCCATCATTACGCTGACGGTCAACGACGAAGAGCTGCTGGAATTCCCGCTTCAGGGCAAAGATGAGCTCATTTCGGAAGCTTCCCAGCAAGCCATTGAAATAGCGGCCAACTCCTTGCTGCAAGCCTCCAGCCTCAGCCAACAACTGGAGCGCGGCAACAAACAAGCGCTTGAAACTTACTAGCCTTTCACTTCCCACCATTAGCCGTTCTCTCATGAAACATTTATTTACGCTCGCAGGGCTTTTGGGGCTGCTGTTTTCGGCCCACCGTGCGCAGGCCCAAGACTTTGTGTACGAGCCCAAAAACCCGGCCTTCGGGGGTGGCAACACGTTCAACTACTCGTGGCTCATGAGTGCTGCCCAGGCCCAGAACACCATTCCGGACCCCGCCACCACGGCTACCGCCCCCGCCCAGGACCCCCTGGCCAGCTTCACGGCCAACCTTAACCAGCAAGTGCTGGCCCAACTCAGCAGCCGGCTCATTGCCAGCCAGTTTGGCCAAGGCGCCATCAAACCTGGGAGCTATTCGGTGGGCAACTATCAAATCCAGATTACGCCGGGCGCGGCAGGCATTGGGGTGCAGGTGACGGATACCTCAACCGGCAACCAGACCACCATCACCATTCCGAACGGGCTGTAAGCCACTCCGCGACGTTGTCGCGCGCCCGCTTTTCCCGCGTCTTTTTCACGGCTTTACTATGTTTCTGCGTCGTCTGCTGACGGCCGCGGGGCTCCTCCTATTGGCAGGACTCAGCGGCTGCGCTTCCTATTTTCACCAGTCCTTTATCAAGCCCGAAGCGGCCCGGCTCGGGGCCGAAGTAAACAGCAACGAGGTGTGGCGTCACTTGCCGCCGGCCCGGCAGCGCGTGGTAGTGGCCGTGTACAAGTTCCGGGACCAAACCGGGCAGTACAAGCCCCAGGCCAACGGCTCCAGCTTCTCCACCGCCGTTACGCAGGGCGCCACCACCATCCTGCTGCGGGCGCTGGAAGAGTCGCAGTGGTTCGACCCCATCGAGCGTGAAAACCTGGGCAATCTGCTGAACGAACGCAAAATCATCCGGTCGACCCGGGAAGAATATTCCCAGCAGACGGGCCAGCGGCAACCCAACCTGCCCCCTTTGCTTTTTGCCGGCATTCTGCTGGAAGGCGGCATCATTTCTTACGATTCCAACATCCTGACGGGCGGGGCCGGGCTGCGCTACTTCGGGGCCGGCGCCTCGGGCCAGTACCGGCAAGACCGGGTGACGGTGTATCTGCGGGCCATCAGCACCAATACGGGCAAAATCCTCAAGACGGTTTACACCTCCAAAACCATTCTCTCGCAGCAGGTCGACGCCAGCCTTTTCCAGTTCGTGGATTTCAAGCGCTTGCTGGAAACCGAAACCGGCTTCACCTACAACGAGCCCAGCGAAATGGCCGTGAAAGAGGCCATCGAGAAATCGGTGCAGTCACTCATCTACGAAGGCTTGCTGGTCAACATCTGGGCGTCGGCCGACACGGCGGCCACGCGCGGCTTGCCCATGCAGGCCTATCTGAAAGAAAAGGAGGAGAACCTGGCCTACGATGCGCTGGGCCGGCAAACCACTTTCCGGCGCCGGCCCGTGGGCCTCGGCCTGACGGGGGCCGTGCAGCTCTACCAGGGCGACTTTGCGCAGCCCCAGTACCGATTGGGCAGTGAGTTCACGTTCCGCTACCGCATCGGCGACGGCTACCTGAGCAGTTTCCTGAACGCGGGCACCGGCCGGCTCGCAGCTGGCCCCAACGGGCAGTTCTTCGACCAGCGGGTCAACTACGCCGAGTTGGGTCTGCTGGCGTGCCTGTTTCCTTACGACCGTTTCTCGCCCTATCTATTGGCAGGCGCCGGAGCTACCATGCGCAGCTCTACGGGCATCAGCACCGACGGCAACCTTGTGCCGCATGCCGTGCTGGGGCTGGGGGCCGAATACCTGATTACACCCAAGATTGGCATCAACGTGGGCCTGGACAACCACTTGTACCTGAGCGACCGCATCGACCAAGTGAGCCAGGGCCGCTACAAAGATTACGCGTGGTCTGCCCGGGCCGGATTGGTCTTCTATATAGGGAAAGGCAAGGGTAATTCGGAAATTTTTTATAAAAAGTAGAAAAAAAATTATAAAAAATAAGTTGTTGATTATCAATTGAAAATTAGCCGTCGCAAATATTACCGGATTTAGAAAATCATATTCTTAAGCCTATTTTATAATTATATCAACAAAGGTTTATCCTATTCTGCTAAGCAAGATTTGGAAATTATAATTTTGATAATATATATTTGTCATGTCTTCAGCAAAAGACAAACAAATCTGTTTATCATCATTCCCAACCCAACTCTTTTTTAGTCCCATGAAAAAAATTACGCTTCTTCTCGGCGCAGCCCTGCTGCTGGCCGGCACCGCCAACGCCCAGCTGCGCTACGCCCCCACCACCGCCGGCATCTCCAGCGTGGGCACCTCGCCCGGCGCCGCCACTCGCCAGGCCTCTGATAATCCCAACGCCACGGCCCGCCCGGGCCTGGGCACGACGACCACCATCAACAACGACTCGTACGTGCAGCAGATTGGCGACGGCCAGATGGCCAACGTCTCCCAGACCGGTACCGGCCGCAACACCGCCGACATCGACCAAAGCCCCAGCAGCCTCATGCCGGCCGGTGCCGGTGGCAACTACGCCAGCCAGACGCAGAAGTCGACGGGCAGCACCGCCAGCGGCGACCAGAACAACGCCAACATTCGCCAGCACGGCTCGGCCAGCACGGCTACTCAGGCGCAGACGGGCATCCGCAACGTGGGCGTGATTCAGCAGGGTGGCAACGGCATGCCGGGCACCAGCTTCGCCACCAGCCAGAACACCAAAAGCCAGAACGACTTTGCCGAGCAGAAGCAGACCGGCAATGACAACCAGGGCACCATCATGCAGCACAGCGTGACGACCGGGGCCAGCGCCGCTACCGGCACGAACAACTCGGCGATGCAGGAGCAGAGCGGCGACCGCAACCACGCCAAAGCCAACCAGGAGTACAGCAACCACACTTCGGTGCAAAAGCAAGTGGGCAACGACAACGAAGCTGGGGTAGACCAGTACGGCAACGCCAACTATGCGAACCAGCTCCAGACCGGCAACTCCAACTTGGCCACGGTGAGCCAGCACGCTACCGCCGGCAACGCGGGTGGCAACAACCAAGGCATTCAGGTGCAAAACGGCGACCGCAACGATGCCGGCATCACGCAAACCACGAGCGACAACTTTGCTCGCCAGTCGCAAATTGGTAACGACAACTTTGCCAAAACCACCCAAGGCCCCGCTGGCAGCCCCATCGGCTCTGACTCGGGCCACAGCGTAATCACGCAGATGGGCAACGGCAACATGACCACCGTGAACCAAGGCGGTTTGTAGTAGTAGCTGCTGCTAGCATTGCCTAGTGAAAATGTGCCAGGTTTCGGTCTGCTCGGCGAGTGGGCAGGGACTTGGCCCATTTTTCTTGCAGTGTTCCCCAAACGCCATTCGCTTTAACGCTCAACTCAAACGCCTTTACCTTCCCACCAAGCTTGTGAAAAAGATTACCTTCCTCCTCGGCGCGGCCCTGCTGCTGGCCGGCACCGCCAACGCCCAGCTGCGCTACGCCCCCACCACGTCCGGCATCTCCAGCGTGGGCACCTCGCCCGGCGCCGCTACCCGCACGGCGTCTAACAACCCCGGCGCCACGGCCCGCCCGGACCTGGGCACGACGACCACCATCAACAACGATTCGTACGTGCAGCAGATTGGCGACGGCCAGATGGCCAACGTCTCCCAGACCGGTACCGGCCGCAACACCGCCGACATCGACCAAAGCCCCAGCCTTTTAAACAACGTGGCTTCGGCCAACGGCGGCAACTACGCCAGCCAGGTGCAGAAGTCGACGGGCAGCACCGCCAGCGGCGACCAGAACCAGGCCAACATCCGCCAGCACGGCGGCGGCAGCACGGCCACCCAGGACCAGGAAGGCATCCGCAACATCGCCGTTATCCAGCAGGGCAACAAAAGCGGCAACCTGGGCGCAGGCGTGCTGAGCGGCAACGACTTTGCCTCGCAAAAGCAGAAAGGCAACGACAACACCGCCAAGATTTTGCAGAACACCACCCGGGGCATTTCCAATAACTCGGCCACCCAGGACCAGAACGGCAACGGCAACAATGCGCTGGCGTCTCAGGAGTACCAGGACAACACCTCGGTGCAGAAGCAAGGCGGCATCAACGGCACCACCGGCAACAACAACCAGGCTTCGGTTATCCAGAAAGGCCTGGGCCAGTACGCCAACCAGAACCAGGAAGGCAACAGCAACCTGGCCACCATCAACCAGTCGACGGTGCTGAGTGCTTACAACCAGGGCATTCAGCTGCAGCGGGGCAACAGCAACCAGGCCGCGATTCAGCAGAGCACGAGCAACAACTTCACCTCGCAGTCGCAAATCGGCAACAACAACTTCGCCGAGACGGTGCAAAGCGGCAACCTGCTGCGCGACGCGGCTTACAACGTGATTACGCAACAGGGCAACAACAACATGGCCACCGTGCACCAGGGCGGTAACTAACGAGTCCACCCCGGCCCGCAGCGGCCGGGCTCCTCTACCCGACGAACCCAGTTCCGGCCTGCTTTGACCAGCAGGCCGGGCCTGGGCTCGTTCTGCTTCAAAACCTCCTATATTGTACTATTAAACCGTTTGCTATGAAGCACTCTCTTTTCCATTGGTCGACGTGCCTGCTCGTGCTGGGAGCATTTGGCGCCCAGGCTCAGCAACGGACTCAGAGCGAAGCGGCCACCGCCGAGCAGCGCCTGGTGGAAGATTACGGCCTGGAACGCCTGCCGAATGCCCTGCCGGCCGCCGCCGACGGCCGCACCGCCGCCACGCTGCTGCAGCTGGGCGCCAGCAACACGGCCCGCATCGACCAGCAGAATCTGGCTTCGCCGAGCAACCAAGCGTATGTGGTGCAGGCCGGCGCGGCCAATGTGCTGGGCCTGGACCAAATCGGGGCCGGCAACACCGTGATGATATCGCAGCAGGGCAACCGCAACCAGGTTGATTTCACGCAAAACGGCCTGGGAAACGCGTCGACCATCGCGCAAAAGGGCAACAACAACCAGCTGGATGGCGTGGTGGCAGGCGACCGCAACACCATGAACCTGCGGCAGGAAGGCAACAACAACTCGGTGCAGGGCAGGGTCATGGTTTCGAATAAAACGTACGATATCAAGCAGTACGGCAACAACAACACCCTGAATCAAATCGAGTCGTCGACCCAGGTTTCCAAAGGCTACAGCATTGAAATGCGCGGCCAGGGAATCAACCTGACCATTGAGCAGGGAAAAGTAAAGTGATGCTGCCGGCCTGAATTTGGGCTTTCGCGGCCCGAAGCACCCGCCAGCGGGCTGGTTGCTGCCGTGCGCACCGGCCTTATTTCGGGCCACGCTGCCCAGCACCGTCAGGACTGCCGCAACGCGACCGATTGGGCAACAGCTACTGTTTTGTTAACCTCTCATTCCTTTTCCATGATTTTCCTGTTTCTAATGCTTAGCGCCTGGCAACACGCGGGCCCGGGCGCCCCGTGCCACGCGCGCCTCGAGTTGCAACAGCAGGGCAGCATGCTCACCGTGACCGGGCACTGCCGCAATTTTCAGCCCGCCACGGCCCACTACCGCTACGAGCTGGCCATGTTGCGGGAAAGCGCCGGCGGCCGCTCGCAAAACACCCAGCGCGGCGAAGTGGCGGTGGACTCGCAGCAGGAAGTGTCGCTGTCGCGCACCCAGGTCAATGCGGGCCCGCAAGACACGTACCGCATTCATTTGCGGGTGCTTGATATGGAAGGTCATATATTAGCACAAGATTCTGCTATTCAAAATCCCGCCCGCTAAACGTTGCGTCCTTCTGTTTGCATTTATGCCTTTTTTACTGCTTGCCAAAAACGTTCGGTTTGTCGCACTGCTTCTCATTTTCTGCAATCTTGGCTTACTGAGTGCCTGCAAGGAAGACCTGGTAGAGCCTGTGTACTTCGGGGGCGTGACGGGCACCGTGCGGGACGCCCGCACCAACCTGCCCCTGGCCAACGCCACGGTGACCACCAACCCGGCCACCAGCTCCTATCTCACCGATGCCCAGGGCAAGTTTCAGATTACCGACATCCCGGTTGGCCGCCTCGCCATCACGGTCAGCAAAACCGATTACCAGCAGGTAGTCACCAACATAACCGTCAACGAAGGGCAAACGGCCGACGTTTCGGTCGTCCTCACCAAATCGACGGTGGCGGCCATATCGGCGCCTAACCGCCCGACCCCGGCTACCCAAGCCACCAACCAGCCCACCGACGTGACGCTGAGCTGGCGGCCGGTGAATGCCACGGCCAGCGACTCGTTGCGCTACGACGTGGTGCTGTTCGAGAGCAACTCGACCCTGCAACGCAAGCTGCTCACCAACTCGCGCGACACGTCGGTGGTGGCCACCGGGCTCAAATACAACACCACCTATTTTTGGCAGGTGACGGTGCGCAACCCCGCCGGCAGCACGGCCCGCTCGGACACCTGGAGCTTTCAGACCCGGGCCCTGCCCGACAACCGGTTCCTGTACGCCCGGACCGTGGCCGGCAACACCGACATTTATTCGTCGGACAACACCGGCGGAGGCCTGTTGCGGCTCACCAGCGCCACCACCGTGGAAACAGCCCCGCAACTCAGTCCCAACCGCGACCTGATAGCCTACGCGTCCAATGCCAGCGGCCAGTTTCAGCTGTATACCATGAGCCGGGACGGCTCAAACCAACGCCAGATTACCACCCTGTCGGCCGAGAGTTACAACAACGCGGGCATTGGCTACCGGTGGTCGCCGGATGGTGCCCAGCTTATTTATGCGCACTACGACCAGCTGTACCGCGTGAATCGCGACGGCACGGGCCTGACGCTGCTGGCCACCGCGCCGGCGGGCCGCCACTTCCGCGAGTGCGACTGGACGGTGCAGAACGGCGGGCGCCTGGTGGTGCAAACCGTGGGCTCGAACCCCTACGACGCGGAGCTGTACCTCTACAACGTGGACGGCACGAACCCCGTCCTGTTCGTGAGCAACCTGCCCGGCCGGCTCGATACGCCCAGCTTTAGCGTCGATGGCCTTGCGGTGCTGTATTCGCGGGATGTGGCCGGCTTCAACGACCCCGGCGGACGCCAGCTAGACGCGCACCTGTTCCTCCAACGCGTCGATGGCACTGCTACCGTTGACATAACGGCTGGCGCCACCGGAACCACCACCAAAACCCTCGGCACCAACGACATCCAGGGCCATTTCTCGCCCGATGGCTTCCGGGTAATCTTTGTCAATCGGGTGAATGACGACCTCAGTGCCCCCGAGGTATGGACCATGGACATTGATGGCCGCAACCGCGCGAAGCTTTTCTCCAACGCCTTCTGGCCCGACTGGAAATAAACCTGGTTGGCACCGCGCGGCCACCTGAACCAGGGGAAACGCCGGAGATTGCGGGCTGGAAAGCACCTTTCCGGCGAATGATTCGTTGGGCTCGCAACTGCCGCATCGGCAGGAAATGCATGGGCCAGAAGCTAGCCCCGTTTAGCGAAAAAGGCCTTACTTTACAGGAAATGGGATTTCTGCTTCCTTTTTCCCGTGTTGTTGAGTCCGAGCCGTTGCGTATGAAGGCCTTGTGGGCGCTGGTGCTGGTTGTCTTCCCGTTGATGCTGCGCGCGCAGCCGGAAAAATCCGGCCCCACTGCCACCTACACCGATGGGGAGGGCCGCTACACGCTGGCCTATCCGCTCACCTGGCAGCTCCGACCCAACGCGGCGGGCGCTGAGGTAGCTTTCTACGCGCCGGCCACCGGCCAGCCCGTGCCGGCTGTGGTCACGGTGCTGGCCCGCCCCCTGCCCGATGCCCTGAAGGACCGGCCCCTCACCGGTCCCGGCAGCCAGGACACGCTGTGGCGCAACATCCTGCGCCTTCCCAAAGCCCAGGTGGTGCGCTTGGAGCAGAAGAACTACGGCCGCTACGAGGAGGTGCACTACGAGTACACCTACGCCCCCAACGCCGCCCGCCCGGAGCGCCTGCGCGTGGCCGGGCGGCGGTTTTGGCGCGTGGGCTACGAGTTTCAGGTAGAATACCAGGCCGCCACCAGCCAGGACGCCCGCTGCCTGCCCGAAGGCCAGCAGCTGCTGGAATCATTCGCGTTTACGAACAAGTCCATTACCAGCCGCCGCTACGCCGACCAGGTGTGCGACGGCAAGATGTACGGCATCGCGGCCATGACGCACCGCACCGGCCAGTGGGAAGACGACTGCCGCTCGATTCACGAGTTTTCGACCGACGACCTGTCCGACGGCGCCACGGTGCACCGCAACGTGCTGCCCTTCCAGTCCTACGCCCTGGCCAAGGGCTTCGACAATTGCCTGTATTCGGTCACGAAATCGCCCACCAATCAGCCGGAGTTGGTGTACCGCTACGACCCCACCACCCGCCGCGGCGCCTTCACCACCTGGCAGCTGCCGGCCCAAGGCCCCGGCAACGTTTGGATTTCGGCCGCCACCGACGAGCGCGGCGACCTGTATTTTCTCACTTCCGACGCCAACCAGCTGGTGAAAGTGAGCCCCGGTGAGAGCGGCGCCATCACGGTGCTCTGGAACAAAGACCCCACCCAGCAAGCCGCCTATTATCCCGACATTGCCTTCGACGGCGCGGGCACGCACGGCAATTTTTGCCTCGACGACGCCAGCACCATCTACATGGTGTACAGCACCGACGGCTCGCTGGTGAAGGTGGACGTGAAATCCCAGCGCCCGGCCCCCGAGCTGCTGGCCCTGACGGGCCTGCCCCGGCGCGGCGGCTACAGCGACGTGCTGCTGCAAAACGACGAATCGGGCCGGCGCCGCCTGTACCTGGCCGGCCCGCACGCCCTCTACCGCGTCGACCTGGCCCGGCGCAAGGCCAGCTTCGTGCGCCGCGGCACCTACACCGATTTGGCCGGCTGCAACCTGTTTCGCGTGGCGTACCGGCTGCCCCCGCCCCTGCCCAGCGCCACCGTGCCGTGGCGCGGCCGCGTGCTGAACGCCGCCACCTACCAGCCCCTGACGGCCGCCGAGCTGCGCATTGGCCGCGAAAAGGCCTCGGCGGTGGTGCCGCTTTCCACCGACGGCAGCTTTTCGTACGGCGCGGCGCCGGGCAAGCCGTATTTCTACCAAGCGCAGCTGGCCGGGTTTGTCGACGCCGACAGCAGCTGGACGGTGGGCGCCGGCGCCACGGTGCACGACATTTTGCTGCAGCCGCTGGCCGTGGGCACCACCCTGCCGCTGGCCAACGTGCAGTTTGAGCAAGGCCAGGCCGTGCTGCTGCCGGGCTCGGCCCGCGCCCTCAACCAGCTGGTGGGCATGATGACCGACAACCCCGGCCTGACCATTGAGGTGCGCGGCCATACCGACAACGTGGGCGAGCCCGCCAAAAACGTGGCCCTCAGCGAGGAGCGGGTGGCGGCCGTGAAGGCCTACCTGGTGGCCCACGGCGTGGCCGAAACCCGCATCTCGGGCATCGGCTTTGGCGGCGCGAAGCCCGCGGCCAGCAATGCCCAGGAAGAAACGCGCAAGCTCAACCGGCGCGTCGAGTTTCGGGTGACGGGGATTTAGAACTCATACCCGGGAACGTCCTGCAGAGCGCAGCGAAGCATCTTGCTCGCAAGAGTAATCCTTTCATTTGGCGATTGGTTACCATCTCGGTAGAGATGCTTCGCTGCGCTCTGCAGGACGTTCCCTTATCAACCTAGATTATGCTGGTAACTCTTCGTACCGCCGTGCCCCAGTCGCCGGCCCGGGTAATGGCCGGTTTCACGCGGGCGCTGTTTGAGGCGCTGGCGCCGCCGTTTCCCCGGCTGCGGGTGCTGCGGTTCGATGGCTGCCGCACCGATGACCAAGTTGAGATTGAGCTGAATACGCTGGTGAAAAAGCTGCGTTGGACCTCGCTGATTGTGGACGACGGCGAGTTGCCCGACGGCACCCATTTTTTCATCGATGAAGGCCAGGTGCTGCCGCCGCCGCTACGCTACTGGCGCCACCGCCACCTGCTGCAGCCCGGCCCCGGCGGCACCTGCGTCATCGTGGATGCGCTGGAATACCGCACCGCCTCGCACTGGCTCGACCGGCTGCTGTACCCGGCCATGTGGGCGCAGTTTGCCTGGCGCCGGCCCATTTACCGGCGCTGGTTCAAGTAGCGCGGACTTTGCAGGCCGCGTTTCCGCGCCGTTAAAACTGTTCGGGTTTCCGCCGGGGACGCGGACCACAAAGTCCGCGCTACAAATCCAGCACCATGCGCACGTCGCCGGGCTGCTCGGGGATGAGGGAGGCGCTGCGAAAACCCAGCTTGTCGTAGAGTTTCAGGGCCGGCGTCAGAGATGAAATCGACAATACTTCGACGCGGTGCGCGCCCAGTTGGCGGGCTTTGCCCAGCATGCCCTGCCCCAGCGCCCAGCCAATGCCCCGGCGCTGGGCGGCGGGCGCCACGGCCAGCCGCGCCAGCTCATACACGCCGTCGTGCTCTTTGACGAGGGCGCAGGTACCGACTACTTCGCCTTCGCACACGGCCATCAGAATGTGGCCGCCGCGCTCCAGAATGTACTGCTGCGGGTTGTCGACGGGCTGGCGGTCAGGGCCTTCGATGTAGAAATAGCGCGTAATCCATTCATAGTCCAGCTCGTAGTTGAGGGCTTCAAAGGCCGGGCGGTGCGCGGGCTCAAAGTCGATAATGGAAACGCCGGTGGGCATGAGCGGGAGTGGGAATGGAAGCGCGGGAGAAACGGGACGGCAAAGTTCGCACCAAGCCGGCCGTACCTTTACGGGCCTATGCTGAATCCTGCCACCATCGTCCTTAAAAACGGAAAAGACCACAGCCTGCGCCGCCGCCACCCGTGGGTGTTCTCCGGCGCCATTGCCCGCGTGAAGGGCGGCGACCCGCACGAGGGCGACCCCGTGCGCGTGGAAGCCGCCAACGGCGAGCTGCTGGGCGTGGGCCACTTTTCGGGCGGCGGCTCCATTGCCGTGCGCATGCTGGACTTTGGCCAAAACGCGGCCCTGCCGACGGCCGACTACTGGGAGGAAAAGCTGGGCAATGCCTACCAGCTGCGCCAGCGCCTGGGCCTGACCGGCACGGCCGACACCAACGTGTTTCGGCTGGTGCACGCCGAGGGCGACGGCCTGCCCGGCCTCATCATCGACGTGTACGGCGACGTGGCCGTGGTGCAGGCCCACAGCGTGGGCATGTACCGCGCCCGCCCCGAAATAGCCGCCGCCCTGCGCGCGGTATTTGGCGATAAGCTGCGCGCCATTTACGACAAGAGCGCCGAAACCGTGCCTGGCAATGCCGTGCCTGACGCCCGCAACGGTTACCTCTTTGGCGAGAGCAGCGGCGCCGAGCACGTGGTGAGCGAAAACGGCCACCAGTTTGCCGTGGATTGGGAAACCGGCCAGAAAACCGGCTTTTTCATTGACCAGCGCGACAACCGGGCCCTGCTGGCCCGCTACTCGCCCGGCCGGCGGGTGCTCAATACCTTCTGCTACACCGGCGGCTTCTCAGTGTATGCCCTGGAAGCCGGCGCCGAGCTGGTGCACTCCGTCGACAGCAGCAAAAAAGCCATTGCCCTCACCGAGCGCAACGCCGAGCTAAGCCACCACGCCGACCGCCACGCCGCCTACCCCGATGACGTGCTCGGCTTCCTCAAAAACCACTCGGCCGAGTACGATTTGCTGGTGCTCGACCCGCCCGCTTTTGCCAAGCACATGGGCGCCCGCCACGCTGCCCTTATGGGCTATAAGCGTCTGAACGCGGCCGGCATCGCGCATTTGGCGCCGGGTGGGCTGCTGTTCACGTTCTCGTGCAGCCAGGTGGTAAGCCCCGAGTTGTTCGAGGGCGCGGTGCTGGCGGCGGCCATCGAGGCGGGCCGGCCGGCGCGCATCCTGCACCGCCTCACCCAGCCCGCCGACCACCCGGTGAGCTTGTTTCACCCCGAAGGCGCCTACCTGAAAGGGCTGGTGCTGGCGGTAGAATAAAAGAACTTCAGCTAAACTCAACGTCTGTTATCCTGAGTGCAGCGAAGGACCTTTTCACGCTAGAAAACTCTAACGTGAAAAGGTCCTTCGCTGCGCTCAGGATGACAGGCGTTTTGGCTTACCTTAAAGGATTTCTTCGCTACTTATTGCCTGCCGCGCCCGGCGCGGGCATTTGGAGCAGAAACTGGCTGCCGCCGGCCCCGGAGGCGTAGGTGGGCACGTTGCTGCCACCCTTTTCCCAGGCCTCAATCCAGCGCATTTGCACCAGCAGGGGCGTGAGCGACTGTTGCTGCTTTTCGTTGGCGTAGGCCTGGGCGTCGGCGGCAATGCGGATGGCTTTGGCGCGGCCTTCGGCTTCGGCGATGTTGATGCGGGCCTGGGCCTCGGCCTGGCGGATGCGGTTTTCGGTTTGCAGGCCGGTTTGCACGGCGGTGTTTTTGGCGTCGATGGCGGCTTTGAGGCTGGCGGGCGGCTCCAGCTTGGTGGTGATTTGCTGCACGATGAAGCCCAGCGTCTGCAGTTGGCTCACGAGGTTGGCCTTCACCTGGGCCTCGTAGCTGCCGCGGTTGCTGATGAGGCTGTCGGCGGTGTAGCGGTTGGTGGCCACGCGGTAGGCTTCGTACACGGCGGTTTTCAGGAAGCCGTCTTCGATGGCGGGCAGCGGCCGGCGGTACTGCCGGAAAATGTCGTCCACCTTGTCGGACTGGATGTAATAGTTGAGGCTGGGCGCCACGCCAAAGCTGGAGCCGTCCCGGCTTTGCACCTCGAACTCCTCGTATTCCTTGTGCTGGGTATAGATGGGAAACTCGTGCACGGCCGTGCTCAACGGGCTGTAGAACACCCAGCCGGTGGTGTAGGTGATGTCGTCGACGCCCCGGCTCGAACCGGCCAGGTTGACCTTGATGCCCACGTTGCCCGCGTCGATGCGCTCAACTTTAATGAGGCTGCAGCCGCCCACAAACACAAGAATGAACAGGCCCACGAAGAGCAGAGGTTTCAGCCAGCTACGCCCGGGATTAATTTGGTATTCGGCCATTGGGTTTGGTGCAGGTTATTGCTGGTAAAAAAGTGAAGGCAGGGCAAACATCAGCAGCGCCACAGCGCGCGGCTGGCTTGGCACAGCGAAAGAACAACACCGGCGGCTAACAGCAGCAAGCCCAGCAGGCCGCAGGCCAGCAGCCAGTCGGACGGGCGGCTCAGCCAGTCCAGGCACCGGGTGCCGGCGCAGGGCAGCAGGCCAAGGTAAAACAGCAGCCAGAACACGGGCCGCAGGGAGGAGGCAGTTTTGGCAGGCATGGCGCGGGAAGGTTGAATGGGTGGAAGCGAAACCGTTTTCGCGGAGATATATCGTGTGGTTTAGTGTTGCATTACAGGGCACCGGGCGGCGGCCGACGCTGCGCTATTTTACGCGGCACCAAAACATCTGCCCACCACTTGCGCGTTATGGCCCCAGTGTTTCGCAAAAAAACTTCTTCTGCCCCCAAACTTCCCGTGGCCATCATTGGCGCAGGCGTGGCGGGCCTAGCGGCGGCGGTGCGGCTGGCGGTGGCCGGCCACGCCGTCACGGTGTTTGAGGCCGGGCCCACGTTTGGGGGCAAGATGCACCAGTTCACGCTGCCCGGCGGCTACCGCTTCGATGCCGGGCCGTCGCTCTTCACGCTGCCGCAGCTGGTGGACGATATTTTCCGGCTGGCCCACCGCGAGCCCACCGAGTATTTCCGCTACGAGCGACTGGACCCCATCACGAAGTACTTTTTTGCCGATGGCACGCGCCTGACGGCCTGGGCCGACGCGGCGAAGTTTGCAGCCGAGGTGGAAGCCCAGTTGGGCACGCCCGCGGCGGCCGTCACGCGGTTTCTCCGGCGCAGCGGCCAAGCATACGAGGCCACGGCGGGCACCTTTCTGCACAAGTCTTTGCACAAGGCCCGCACCTACCTCAGCCCCGAAACCCTGAAAGCCGTGGCCGCGCTGCCGCAGCTGGGCCTGCTGGGCACCATGCACCAGCGCCACGAAAGTGCCTTCGGCCCCGACCCGCGCTTGGTGCAGCTCTTCGACCGCTACGCCACCTACAACGGCTCCGACCCCTACCAGGCGCCGGCCACGCTGAGCATGATTCCGCACCTGGAGCACGGCATCGGGGCTTTTTACCCCGAAGGTGGCATCTACGCCATTGCCGAAAGCCTGGTGAAGCTGGCGCTGGAGTTTGGGGTGAAGTTCCGCTACCGCGAGGCCGTGGAGGAAATCATCGTGGCGGAAGGCCGCGTGACGGGCGTGCGCACGGCGCAGGACGTGTACGATTTCGGCCGGGTGGTGAGCAACATGGACGTGGTGCCCACCTACCGGCGCCTGCTGCCCGGCCAGCCCGCGCCGGAGCGCACGCTGAGCCAGCCCCGCTCCTCCTCGGCGCTCATTTTTTACTGGGGCATCGCGCGCGAGTTTCTGGAGCTGGACCTGCACAACATCTTTTTCTCCGCCGATTACCAGCGCGAGTTTCAGGCCATTTTTCAGGAGAAAACCGTGGCCGACGACGTGACGGTGTACGTCAACATCACCGCCAAAAAAACGCCCGCCGACGCGCCCGCCGGCCACGAAAACTGGTTTGTGATGGTGAACGTGCCCCACGACCAGGGCCAGGACTGGGCCGCCCTGGCCCAAAAAACCCGCGCCGCCGTGCTCCGTAAGCTGCACCAAGCGCTGGGCCTCGACATTGAGCCGCTCATCGCCGCCGAAAAAGTGTGGACGCCGCCCGGCATTGCCGCCGACACCTCCTCGTTTGGCGGGGCGCTCTACGGCAGCTCTTCCAACAACGCGCTGGCGGCTTTCCTGCGGCACCCCAATTTTTCGGGCCGGCTGGAAGGGCTGTACTTTTGCGGCGGCTCGGTGCACCCCGGCGGCGGCATTCCGCTCTGCCTGCTGTCGGCCAAAATCGTTTCGTCCTTAATAAATGATGCGTGAGCCATAACCGTCCGTCATCCTGAGCGCAGCGAAGGACCTTCTCACGTTTAAGTAGTTTGTTCAAACGTGAGAAGGTCCTTCGCTGCGCTCAGGATGACAGGTGGGGAAAGCCGCATTCCAACACATGGTTGATTACACCGAGCCGCTACCGGCCGCGAACACAAACCGGCTGCGCGTGGCCCAGGGGTTGGTGCTATTGTTTCACGTCACCGGCTTCGTTGGGCTGGCGTTTTCCAAAGACCCCGATTTTTACCTGCGGTTCACGCCGCTCACGCTCGTGCTCACGGCGCTGCTGCTGCTGGCGTTTCAGCGGGAGCGCACCGCCAGTTTCTGGAGCTTTTGCGTTTCGGTGCTGGTGCTGGGCTTTGCGGTCGAGTTTGTGGGCGTGAACAGCAACGGGGCGCTTTTTGGCCATTACACCTACGGCGATACGCTGGGTTTTAAGCTGTTTGAGAAAGTCTCGATGGGGGGCTACCTGCTCAACGGCGTGCCGCCGATGATTGGCGTTAATTGGCTGATTATGACGTATGTGTGCGGCATGCTGGCTCGCTACCTGCCGCTGCCCGAGCTGCCGCGCACCGTGCTGGCGGCGCTGCTCATGGTGGGGTTCGATATGTGCGTGGAGCCGGTGGCCGGCCGCTACGATTTCTGGCACTGGACCGCGAATGTGATTCCGCTGCAAAACTTTCGCGACTGGTTTATTGTGGCTTGCGTGCTGCAGATGCTGTTCAATCGGGCGCGCTTCCCTAAATTTAATGCCCTCGTGCCGCTGGTCTACCTCACCCAGCTCTTGTTTTTCTTCTTGCTGGGCGCCTTGCAGTAAGGCACCGCCCGCCTTCCGCTAACCCCGACGCTATGGCTGTAGCCGCCAACCAGCGTGGTTTTCGGGCCGTAAATTCCTTCTCCTTCCTTTCCGCCTATGCCCGATTTTACTCTTCCCGCCGCTTCGTTGGAAGCGGCCATGCCCGTGTTTTACCAGCACGGCCTGCACACCGCCTCCGATGCGGCGCTGGCCGCGGCCTTGCACACCAGCGTGCCCGAGCTCACGGCGCAGTTTCCGAGCCGCGAGCTGCTGGTGCACCACGCCGTGCTGGCCGACATGGAGCGCCAGAAGCGCGAGCACGTCGAGCTGTTTGCCCGGTTTTCTACGGCCGTGGAGCGGCTGTATGGCCTGTTGCAGCTGGGCCTGCGCGACCTGGCCGCCGTGCCGGGCCAGTTTTACATCGACCTGCAAACCGACTTTCCCAAAACCTGGGACGCAGCGATGGAGAACGTGAACACCTACTCGGCGCCCCAGCTGCAGCAGCTGCTCAACGACGGCATTCGTGCCCGGCTGTTTCGCTCGGATATTAACATTCAGCTGGTTACCAAAATAATTGTGGAACAGCTGAACATGCTGCTCAACCCGCAGGTGTTCCCGCCCGACCGCTACAACATGCGCGAGGTGTTCCGCAGCATCTTCCTGTACTACATTCGCGGCATCTGCACCGAAGAAGGCGCGCGGATTGCGGCCGAGCATTTTGCCCGGCTGTAGGCAGCCCGGCCCCGGCCGGGCCTAACTGCTTGTAGGAATGCATTATTTCGCGTTGCGCGGCTGGCTGCTGCCGGCCGCGGCGGGCCTGCTGCTGGCCGGCTGCCAGGGCAAAACCTCATCGGAGTCGGAAACGGCCTCCCGCACCGTCATCCGCGACGAAACGGTATCGGGCGACACCGCCAGCGTGCCCGCGCCGAAAGACGGCATCACAGCCGCGCTCATCGGGCAGCACATCAAGGTGCTGGCGTCGGATGCGTTTCAGGGCCGGCGGCCGTTCACGCCGGGCGAGGAGAAGGCCACAAATTACCTAGCCGCCGAGTTCAAGAAGCTGGGGCTGCAGCCCGGCGCCAACGGCAGCTACTTCCAGGCCGTGCCGCTGGTGGAAATTGCGGGCAAGCCCGACTCGACGGCCACCGTGGCGGGCAACGGCAAAAGCCTGACCCTGAAGTACCGCCAGGACTACATGTTCCTGACGGAGCGGGAGGTGCCCACGGTTGGGATTAAGAATTCGCCGCTGGTGTTTGCCGGCTACGGCGTGACGGCGCCCGAGTATGGCTGGGACGACTACGCCGGCCTCGACGTGAAGGGTAAAACCGTGGTGGTGCTCATCAACGACCCCGGCAACGCGGGCAACGACACCACCCTGTTCAAGGGCAAGGCCATGACGTACTACGGCCGCTGGGGCTACAAGTACGAGGAAGCCGCCCGCCACGGCGCCACGGGCATCATCATCGTCCACGACACCAAGCCCGCCTCCTACCCCTGGACGGTGGTGCAAAGCAGCAACGGCGGCGCCAAGCTACACCCCCAAACCGCCGACCACGGCGCCAGCAAAGTAGCCCTCGAAGGCTGGATGACCCTCGACGCGGCCAAGCGCCTCTTCGCGGCCGCTGGCCAGAGCTACGACGACGCCTACACGGCCGCCAATAAAAAAGGCTTCAAAGGCAAGGCGTTCGGCTTGAGCCTGACCACCACGCTGCACAACACCATCACGCGCAAAACCTCGAAAAACGTGGTGGCCGTGCTGCCCGGCACCACCCGGCCCAAGGAGTACATCATCTACTCGGCGCATTGGGACCACCTCGGCATCGGCCCGGCCATTGCCGGCGACTCGATTTACAACGGCGCGCTGGACAACGCCAGCGGCTGCGCCGGCCTGCTGGCCATTGCCAACGGCTTCGTACAAGCCAAGGAGAAACCCCAGCGCAGCATCGTGTTCCTGGCCGTGACGGGCGAGGAGCAGGGGCTGCTGGGTTCCGACTATTACGCCCAGCACCCCATTTTCCCGGTGGCCAGCACCGTGGCCGACATCAACATGGACGAGCTGCTGGCCTTTGGGCCGATGCGCGACCTGACCATCACCGGCTACGGGCAGTCGGAGCTGGACGACTACGCCCGCGCCGCCGCCAAGGAGCAAAACCGCTACGTCATCCCCTACCAGCACCCCGAAACGGGCAGCTTCTACCGCTCCGACCATTTCAGCTTCGCCAAGGTGGGCATTCCGGCGCTGTACGCCAGCGGCTCGTTCGAGAGCCGCCTGCACGGCAAAGCCTTCGCCGAAAAGCAGCGCAAGGACTTCGAGGAAGTGGCCTACCACCAGCCCGCCGACCAGTACGACCCCACCTGGGACCTGCGCGGCGCCGAGCAGGACGCGCGCCTATTGTTCCGCGTAGGCCAGCAGCTGGCCGGCGAAACCACTTTCCCGAAGTGGAAGGACGGGTCGGAGTTCAAGGCCACGCGGGAGAAGAGCATGGCTGGGAAATAGGCCCAACAAACTGGCTGTCATGCTGAACGCAGTGAAGCACCTTATCACGCTCGAACGATTTGTTCAGGCGTGATAAGGTGCTTCACTGCGTTCAGCATGACAGCCGACGGGTTAGTTCAGCAGCACCAGCGGCTTTTTCGCATCAATGTGCCCCTGCTCCTCCAGCAGCTTGGCTGCGGCCGCAAACTGCGCCGGGTCGTGGGCATTCACCAGAACAATCGGCCCGCTGGGTCCGGTGGTGCTCAGCACGAAGCTTTGGTTGGGACGCAGGCGGTGGGCGCGCAGGGCCGGCAGGTTTCTGCGCAGGTAATCGAGCGTGACTTGATGCTCTTGCCCGACGAGGATGACCGGCAGGTACTCGCCGCCCTGGGCCTGGGCCAGCGATTTGGCCTGGTTCAGGATGGGGTTGGAGGTGTAGGTGAACGAGCTACGGAACCGGTCGCGAAACGCCAGCACCGCCGCGCGCGAGTCATCGGCATTGGACCAGTACAGGACCTTGCGAAACAGGTTCACGTAGTCGGTGGCGGCCTGCGGGAAGGTGCGGTCGAAGAGGCCGATGGCCTGGCTCACGAAGGCGCTGTCGATGGTCTGGCCGCGCTCCACGTAGCCGGTCATCAGCGGGTAGAGGGCTTTGGCGTAGCGGTTGATGTAGTCGTCGTTGTACCACTCGCCGGACTCGGGCCGCCCTTTTTGCTGGGCATAAATCCACTCGCCGGCCACGGTGGCCAGGGCTTCTTCCATGAGGTTGTAGGCCGAGCGGCGGTTGGGCGAGGGGTGGTGCAGGTACCAGCCTTCCAGCTGCTGCTGCAAGCCCAGGCGCTGCTGCGCCGAGAGCGAATGGCTCATTTCGTGAAACACGACGCCCGTGCCGTCCACAAAATTGCGCGACGCGGGGTGGCAGTCCAGCAGCACCACGTTGCCGCTCACCCAGGCGTGGTTGGTGAACGTGAGCCCCCCCACGTTTCGGTTGCCGTCGAGCTGCGGGTTGAGCTCGATGCGGTAGGGCAGGTCGTCGGGCCACACGCTGCCGTAGAACGTGCGCAGCTGCCCAAACTTGGGCATGAGGCGGCTTTGGGCCAGAAACTCGGCGTAGGCCGGGCGCAGGCGGGCCAGCTCGGCGGCGTGCGGCTGCCAGGCCAAGGTATCGAAGGCGGGCGTGAAAAACCGGTATACGCTGTCGAGGCTCAGCAGCACCTCGTTGGGGAGCAGGCCCACGGTGCGCCGCTGCAGGTCGGGCAGGTCGCGGGCGTCGGCGCTGGCGGCCATGTAGGCCGGGTTGGTGTTGCCCTGGCTGCCCAGGCGGCCCACGGGGTAGCCTTCGCGGTCGAAGCCGGGCTCGCGGTCCAGGTTTTGGTAGCGGCGCAGCCAGCGCCGGGCCTCGGGGGTGTTGAAGCGGCTTTTCTCAAACGCCTTCCGGCTGCCGAGGTAGCCGCCGCTGCTGCCCGCCAGCGTCTCCACAAACCGCACCAGGCAGTGCACCCGGCTGACTTCGACGGTGACGGCCGGGCCGGCCCCCAGGGGCGTCGTTTGGGCGAGGGCCGGCAGGCAGCCCAACAGAAACCCGAGGAACAACAGTTGCTTCATGGCGCTAAAAATAGCGCCGAACCCGTCTGTCATCCTGAGCGCAGCGAAGGACCTTTTCACGTCAACGTTCAAACGTGAGAAGGTCCTTCGCTGCGCTCAGGATGACAGACGGCCATTCTTACGCCAGCAGCCAGCCCAGCAGCGCGGCCCGCGCCGTCCAGGCCAGCGTGCGCAGCCAGTTGGTGCGGGTGAGGCCGTCGATGGCAATGTAGTCGAAGCCGCCTTCGAGCCGGTTGTGGAAGGGCACGGCGATGAAGAACGTGGCGGCCCACACCAGCCCCACCAGGGCCAGGCTCCACCAGCCCGCGCCGCCGGGCAGCACCGCGCGGCCGGCCCAGGCCAGCCAGCCGGCCAGGGCCAGCTCCAGCACCATGGGGGCCATTACCACGAAGCTCATGCGGCGGGTGTGGGCCGCGTGGAAGGCCGGCCACGCCGCTTTCGGCACCAGCCCGAAGCTGGGGTAATGCACCACCTGCACCGTCCAGATGAGGCCGGTGAGGTAGGCGGCCGCGGCGAAATTGAGCAGGAGCAGGAGGCGAAGGGTCATGAGCAGGAAAAATAATTCTGGCCTGAACATACGGCTTCCGGGCTCGCCGGGGGCCCGCAAACGTTCCCGTAAATTCCCGCTTGCCGGCCCCGCCAGGGCCGAACATTTCCGTTCCCAGGCGCTTGTGCGTAGGTTCGTGCCGCAACTTTTCTGCCCCCAACCATGCCCATTACCCCCGAAACCCTGACGCAACTTTTCCCGCCCGACGAGGCGGCCATCCCCGACGCCTGGCGCCGGCCCGCGCCCCTGCACCAGCGCCAGTACTTGCTCGACGGCGAGCTGCGCGAGTGGCAAGGGCCCACCCAGGAGGTCGTGTCGCCCATGTTCGAGCGCCAGCCCGACGGCTCCCTCAAGCCCCGCGTCATCGGCTCCTACCCCCTGCTCGACGAGGCCGAAGCCCTCAACGCCCTCGATGCCGCCGTGCGCGCCTACGACCACGGCCGCGGCGAGTGGCCCAGCATGAGCGTGGCCGACCGCATTGCGGCCGTCGAGAAATTCACCCGCCTCATCGTGGCCCGCAAGGCCGAAATCGTGAAGCTGCTGCTCTGGGAGATTGGCAAGTCGACGGCCGACTCCGAAAAGGAGTTCGACCGCACCGTCGACTACATCCGCAACACCATCGACGCCCTCAAGGACCTGGACCGCGACTCCTCGCGCTTCACCATTGAGGAAGGCATCATCGGCCAGATTCGGCGCTCGCCGCTGGGCGTGGTGCTGTGCATGGGCCCCTTCAACTACCCGCTGAACGAGACGTTCTGCATGCTCATTCCGGCCCTCATCATGGGCAATACCGTCCTCTTCAAACCCCCGAAACACGGCGCCCTGCTGCACTTCCCGTTGCTGCAGGCCTTCACCGAAGCCTTTCCGAAGGGCGTGGTGAACACCGTATACGGCCGCGGCAACACCGTGGTGCCGGCCCTCATGGCCTCGGGCAAGATTGACGCGCTGGGCCTCATCGGCAGCAGCCGCGTGGCCGACTCGCTCAAGAAGCTGCACCCCAAAAGCAACCGCCTGCGCGCTATCCTAGGCCTCGACGCCAAAAACGCCGCCATCGTGATGCCCGACGCCGACCTGGACGTGGCCGTGAAGGAGGCCGTGCTGGGCGCGCTGAGCTTCAACGGCCAGCGCTGCACGGCGCTCAAGATTTTCTTCGTGCACGAGGCCATTGCCGAAGACTTCGTGCAGCGCCTCGCCGCCGAAATCAACAAGCTCAAGCCCGGCATGCCCTGGGACGAGAAGGTGAACATCACCCCGCTGCCCGAGCCCCAGAAGCCCGGCTACCTGGCCGAAGTCATTGCCGATGCCCAGGCCAAAGGCGCCCGCATCGTGAACGAAGGCGGGGGCACCGCGGCCGGCCCGCTGGTGTTTCCGGCCCTGCTCTACCCCGTGCAGGACGGCATGAAGGTGTGGCGCGAAGAGCAGTTCGGGCCGGTGGTGCCGGTGGCGTCTTTTGCCAAAGTCGACGAAGCCATTCAGTACATCATCGACTCCGACCACGGCCAGCAGGTGAGCATCTTCGGCTCGGAGTCGAAGGAAGTGGCCGACCTCATCGACCAGCTGGTGAACCAGGTGAGCCGCGTGAACATCAACGCCCAGTGCCAGCGCGGGCCCGATACGTTCCCCTTCACCGGCCGCAAAGACTCGGCCGAGGGCACGCTCTCGGTGTTCGACGCGCTGCGCTCGTTCAGCATCCGCACGGTGGTGGCCACCAAAATGACCGACGCCAACAAGCACATCCTGAACGAAATCGTGGACGGGCAGGAAAGCAGCTTCCTGAGCACCCGGTTCATTCTGTAGGCAGCCTGCAAGCTTCGTTCCGGCCCAACCAAAGCCCTTCCCGGCCGGAACGAAGCACCCGCCGGCCCACCCGATGCACCGGCCGGACTGACCGAAGCATCTCACGGCTCATCCGATGCCTTCCCCGGCCTCCTCTATGCACTTCCCGGCACGACCAATGCATTTACCGGAGCTATTTCCGGTGTTTTGGGCATGAAATCCGGCTTGGAGACGTGCCAAGTAAATGCCCGAAGCAAGCACCTTTATGCTAGTTTCGGGCATTTGGCGTTACTGCTTCATCTTTTCACGTTTTTTCGCCCGCTTATGCGCCGCCGCCTACCCTTCCTCGCCTGCTTGCTGCTACACTGTTTAACGTTGCGCGCGCAGCAGGCTCCGTCCACCGCCGCGTTCGATGCCTATTGCACGACTTTCTTCAAGGAAATCCAGGGGCTTTCGGACGCCAAAGAGTACCGCCAGATTCTGAGCCGCTACCCGGAATGGGAAGCGAAGTACAACGCCCTGGGAGCCGCCGACAAGCAGTTGTTTCGGGGCGCGCTGGCCAATAATGTGGACTACAACCGCGCCTGCTACTATGCCCTGCTGAAGGACCGGCCCAATGCCGTGCTCAGCTTCCGGCAGGCCGTGGAGCACGGCTATAAGAACTACAGCCACGCCAAAGTGGACAGCGACCTGGACCTGATTCGGGGCGACAAAGACTTTCAGCAGCAAATGGCACTCATTCGGGAGCACGGCGACTTCATTTACGTGCTGCAGCAGGCCAAGGGCTACGCCCCGAACGAGGCCCGCAAGCTGCCCGCCTTCACCTACCAAAGCGCCGACGAGCCGCACCTGGTGGCCCTGCGCAAGACCTACAAGCTCGATTCCATTGCCGGGCAAGGCAACGAGGTGTCGCGCTACATCAACCTGCTGCACTGGGTGCACGAGCAGGTGCCCCACGACGGCAACCACGAAAACCCGGCCGTGCGCAACGCCCAGGACTTGCTGCGCGTGTGCCGGGCCGAAAAGCGCGGCCTGAACTGCCGCGGCCTGGCCACCATCCTCAACGAGGCCTACCTGGCCATGGGCTACAAGGCGCGCTTCGTGGGCTGCCTGCCCAAAGACAGCACCGACTACGACAGCCACGTCATCAACGCCGTGTACTCGCCCAGCCTCCAGAAATGGCTCTGGATGGACCCCACCAACGACGCCTACGTGATGAACGAGCAGGGCCAATTGCTCAGCATCGAGGAGGTGCGCGCCCGCATCATCGACGGCCGCCCCCTGCTGGTGAACCCCACCGCCAACTGGAACCACAAGGTTTCCAAAACCAAGGAGGACTACCTCTACCAGTACATGGCCAAAAACCTGTACAAGCTGCAATGCCCCCTGAGCAGCCAGTACGACCTGGAAACCCGCGGCGCGACCAAGTCTTTGCAGTACGTCACGCTGCTGCCGGCCACGGTCGGCGCGCACAAGCCCGCGGTTAGGAACACCCAGGACGGCCCCACCTCTTTCACCCTGTACAACACCAGCAACGCAGCCGCTTTCTGGCAAAAGCCCTGACGGGAAGCCTGGTCCGACGCGTTGTGCAGTAGCTTTGGCGCGAAGCGCTGGCCGTTCGGTGCTTCTCCTTTCCGGTTCTGCTCATGCCTGGTTTTCGTTGGGTGTATATGTTGGTGGCCGCCGCCCTTGGCCTGAGTGGGCCCAGCCGGGCCCAGCCAATGGGCTACCGGTTTTCGCGGGACATTCTGGCGCAATGGAAGCAGGACCCGGAGTGGTCGAACTACCAGAACTACGCCGTGCAGTTCTCGCAGATTGGCGACTACGCCAACACCCTCGCGGCGCAGTCGGCCTACGAGAAGGGCCGCAAGCAAGGCGATACCAACATCAAGTTTGACCCCGCGTATTTTGCCCGTTTCCACGCCGTGGGGGCCCAGCAGGAACTATTGAAACGCACCGCCGGCCGGCAGCTGGTCATTCTGAACGAAGCCCACTACCAACCGCTGAACCGCGTTTTCACGCGCAGCCTGCTGGCGGGCCTGTACCGGCAGGGATTCCGCTACCTGTGCCTGGAGGACCTGGCCAACGGCCCCGATGCCGACGCCGGCCTCAACCAGCGCAAGTACCCCGTGCAAGGCACGGGCTACTACATCGTCGAGCCGCAATACGGGGACCTGGAGCGCCACGCGCTGGCGCTGGGCTTCACGCTGGTGCCGTACGAGTACGTGCCCGGCGGCGGCGACGCCGCCAACCCCATGGCCCGCATGCAGGCGCGCGAAACCGGCCAGGCCCGCAACATTCAGCAGATTTTGACGAAGGACCCGCAGGCCAAAATTGTGGTGCACTGCGGCTACGGCCACCTCGTGGAAAACCTGTTGGGCGACGGCCAATTCGGTTTCATGGGCGCTTTTCTGAAGAAATACACCGGCCTCGACCCCTTCACCATTCACCAGGTGGATTTGCTGGAGCACGCCGACGCGACCCTCGACAACCCCTACCGCGCCCTGATGCGCGCCACCGAACCCAGCGTATTCGTCGACGGCCAGGGGGCTTTATTCAACAGTGCCCAAAACTCGGAGAAGTGGGACGCTTCGGTGTATTTCCCGCCCACCACCTACCAGCACGGCCGCCCCACGTGGCTGCTCCTCGGCACCGAGCGGAAATACTTTCGCCTGAATGCCTCCCAACTCACGGTGGCCTTTCCCTGCCTGGTGCGCGCCTACAAAGCCGGCGAGGACCTTAGCCAAGCCATTCCGGCCGATGTTATTGAGCTGCCAAGCGGCGCGCAAGACCGGGCACTGGTGCTGGACAAGGGCCGCTACACCCTGCTGCTGCAAGACAGCCTGGGCAAGCAGCAACAGCTGGCGGTTACGGTGCGCTAGCGCCTGGGCAAAGGGTCCTCGCCGTGCAACGGTTGGGGTTTACTATTGTCGTTTTGAACCCATCGGCTGCGGCCGCCCCGCTATCATCACCTCCGCACTTTTCTCATGAGAAAACCCCTATTCCTGTTGCCGCTGCTGGCCGCGGCCGTCACGGGCTGCCCCAGCAATTCGCTGAAAACGGCCAATTCCGGCGACAAGCCCGACCTCCTCTACACCGCCCTGGACACCACCGTGGCGCCGGGCGACGACTTCTTCAGCTACGCCAACGGCACCTGGATTAAGAACAACCCCATTCCGGCCTCGGAAAGCAACATGGGCATCGGCAAGAAAGTGCAGGACGAGATTTACGCCCGCCTGCGCCAGACCAGCACCGAAGCGGCCAGCGCCAACGCCGCCGATGGCACCAATCAGCAGAAAATCGGCGATTTCTGGGCCGTGGGCATGGATTCGGTGAAGGCCGACAAGCTCGGCGCCGCGCCCATCAAGCCGGAGCTGGACCGCATCGCGGCCATGAAAACCGCGGCCGAGGTGCCGAGCGTCATCGCCCACGAAATTCCGCTGGGCGTGCGCGCCCTCATCGGCCCGCGCGTGGGGCAGGACGACAAGAACAGCGACAAAATGGTGCTCTACCTGCACCAGTCCGGCCTGGGCCTGCCCAACCGCGACTACTACTTCAACACCGACACCCGCACCAAAAACATCCGGGCCGAGTACGTGAAGCACGTGGCCAACACGTTCAAGCTGCTGGGCCAGGATGCCGTTACCGCTCAGTCCAATGCCTTCCGAGTAATGGCCCTGGAAACGGCCTTGGCCAAGTCCTCGCGCAAGCTCGAAGCCCTGCGCGACCCCTACGCCAACTACCACAAAATGAGCATCGCTCAACTCAACAAGCTCACGCCGGGCATCGACTGGAAGGCGTGGTTTGCCCAGATGGGCGTGGCCAACGCCGACACCGTGGTGGTGGGCCAGCCCGAGTTTTACCAAACGGTGGGCCGGCTGCTGAAGGGCTACGCAGGCTTGGATGACTGGAAAGCCTACCTCAGCTGGCAGCTGGCGCGCACGTTTGCGCCCACCCTCAGCAGCGGTTTTGTGAATGAGAACTTCCACTTCTACGGCACGGTGCTGCGCGGCGCCAAGGAAATCCGGCCGCGCTGGAAGCGCGTGCTCGACATGCAGGAAGACGCCCTGGGCGATGCCCTGGGCCAGCTTTTTGTGAAGGAATACTTCAAGCCCGAAACCAAGGCCCGCTACGACACGCTGGTAAAAAACGTGACCACGGCCTTCGCCGAGCACATTCAAAAACTGGACTGGATGAGCGCGCCCACCAAAACCGTGGCGCTGGACAAGCTGCACAAAATCACGCCCAAAGTAGGCTACCCCAACAAGTGGAAAGACTACTCCAACCTGAAAGTTGACCGTAGCTCGCTGGCTGAAAACGTGATGCGCGCCAACCAGTGGCAGTATCAGTACTACCTCAACAAGCTAGGCAAGCCCGTGGACCGCACCGAGTGGGACATGACGCCGCAGACCTACAACGCCTACTACAACTCCTCAAACAATGAGATTGTGCTGCCCGCCGCCGCCTTCGCCGTGCCCGGCCTGCTCGACGCCGACGCCGACGACGCGCTGGTGTACGGCTACGCCGGCGCCAGCACCATCGGCCACGAGCTCACCCACGGTTTCGACGACGAAGGCAGCCAGTACGACGCCCACGGCAACCTGCACGAGTGGTGGAGCAAGGAGGACCGCCAGCGCTTCAACCAGCGCGTGAATGGCATTGTGAAGCAGTTCAACGGCTACACCCTGCTCGACTCGCTGCACATCAACGGCAAGGCCACGGCCGGCGAAAACATTGCCGACCTCGGCGGCATCGTCATCGGCCTCGATGCCTTCAAAAAGACCAAGCAGTACAAGGAAGGCAAGAAAATCAACGGCCTCACGCCCACGCAGCGCTACTTCCTGGGCTATGCGCTGGGCTGGCAGATGCACGTGCGCGACGAAAGCCTGGCTTCGCAGCTGCTCACCGACGTGCACTCGCCCGCCCAGTACCGCGTGAACGGCCCCATGGCCGACGTGCCCGCCTTCTACGAAGCCTTCGGTGTGAAGCCCGGCCAAAAGCTCTACCGCCCCGATTCGACGCGCGTGGTTATCTGGTAAGTGTTGGGGTGGTAGGTTGTCATTGCGAGCGCAGCGAAGCAATCCGTCCTTTCAGAATTAGACGTTCCCTTTTACCAGAAAGCCCCGGCTCTGCACAGTGCTGGGGCTTTTCACGGCTTGAGGCTAGTCGCTGAGAATAGGACGGATTGCTTCGCTGCGCTCGCAATGACAACCTACCACCCCGCTACTTCGCTGCTGGCAAACTCACCGTCACGTTGGTGCCGGCGCCGGGGCGGCTCTGAATGACGAGCGTGCCGCCGTGGCGGTGCACAAAGGCCCGGCACAACGCCAGGCCGAGGCCCAGGCCGGTAGCGCGGGGCTTGGGCGTGGGGGTGGGCTCGGGCAGGGCGGGGCCGCTCATGAGCGAGGCCACGGTGGTGGCGCTCATGCCCGGCCCGGTGTCGGTGCAGCTGATGAGGACCATGGCGGGGTCGTCGGGGTCGGGGGCGGCTTCGAGGTGCACGTGGCCGCCGGTGGGCATGAACTTGAGGGCGTTGCCCACCAGGTTGCGCAGGATGGTGCGGGCCATGTTGCGGTCGGCCATTAGCTGCAGGCCATCGGGGGCGGCCATGGTGATGTGCTGCCAGCTGGCCGCCGCCGTGGTCTGGTACAGGGCCTGGCACTCGCTGAATAAGTCCGCCACCGCAATGGCTTCCGGGCGGCATTCCAGCTCGCCGGTCTGGCTCACGGCCCAGTTCAGCACGTTGTCGAGCAGGTGGTTGAGGCTGTCGGCGGCCTGGCGCACCAGGGCCGGCAGGCGGGCCAGGCCGGCTTGGTCGTTTTGGGCAATGTAGGAGTCAATCAGGCTGGTGACCCCGGCGAACGCCGTGACGGGCCCGCGCAGGTCGTGGGCCACAATGGCGTAAAGCTTGTCTTTGAACGAGGCCACGCTGCGCAGCTCCACCGATACTTTTTCCAGCGCCTTGTTGTTGGCGGCCAGCTCGGAGCGGCTGCGGCGCAGGTTGAGGTAGAAGTACACGGCCACCAGCAGGGCCAGCGCCAGCACGGCCACCGCGCCTATCAGCACGCGGCTGTGGTTCACCTGCTCGTCGTGCTGCTCGGTGAGCTGGCGCAGGCGGCGGGCGCGCTCCTGGGTTTCGCTGCTCACCTGGGCCGCCGCCAGAGTCTGGATGGTCTGGCGGTTGTTGAGGGTGTCGTTGAGTTCCACGTAGCGCTGGTTCCACTCGTAGGCCTCGCGGTAGTTTTTGTGCTCGGCGGCCTCGGCCGAAAGGATGCTGTAGGCGTCGAGCACGCGCTCCAGGTAGCCGCTCTGGCGGGCCAGCTTCAGGGCTTCGCGGGTGGCAGCGTCGGCGCGCTCGGGCTCGTCGGTCTGGATGTAGTACATCGCAAACATGATGAGCTGGTTGGCCTGGCTGCGCAGCGCGCGCTGCCGCCGGCTGATGGCCAGGGCCTGGGTGAGCAGGCGCTTCACCCGGCCCATGTTGCCGGCGCGCATCTGGTAGGTGGCCAGGCTGGAGAGGTAGTTGGCCTCGGCGGTGGAGTCGCCCTGCCGGCGGGCCAGCGCCAGCGCCAGCGAATCGAAGTGCATGGCCTGGGGCAGCTGCTGCCGGAAAAACAGCAGCCCGCTCACGTTGCCCAGCAGCCGCATGCGGGTGGTGGGCGTCACGCCGGGCTGGTTCACCAGCCGCAGGGCGCGGCGGTAGTGCCGCCAGGCCGAGGTGGAATCGCGCCGCTCGTGGTAAATGCTGCCCTGCGCCGTGTAAGCTTGCACCAGCCCGTCGGGGTCCTTCAGCCTCAGGGCCAGGGCCTGGGCTTCGGCGAGGAGCGTCAGGGCCTCGGGGCCGTTGGAAAGGTTGGCGTAGCAGCTGGCCAGGTTCAGCAGGCTGGGCAGCAGGCCGCGGGCTTGCGCTTCGGCCGGCAGCGCGCGGGCCAGCGCCACCGCCGACTCGCCGTAGGGCAGGGCGCGGGCGGGCTGCTCGTTGTGCAGCACGTAGCACAGGGCGTTCAGCAGCCGCAGGCGGGCGGTGTCGGGCAGGCGCGTGGCCAGCTGCAGGCGCATGGCTTCGACGCGGGCCGGCGTGGTTTCGCCCGCCCGGACCCGCGCAGGCGCCAGCACCGCCCCGAAGGCAAGCAGCCAAAACAGCAGGAATCCGGGCCGGGTCATAATTGGCTGCATAATGCTAGCCAAAGATACGCACACTCCGGTCAAACTTCACGCTTTAATGCTATTTTAGCATATTCCGGGACGCAAAATTCATGTACCAACACTGGCTAAAAAGCGCCGCCAGGTAGCCTCAGCACTTTATTTTCGCAACCCGCTGTTGGTGACGGCCGCCTTCAAAATTTGTCTTTAGGAAACTTGATACAATTTCGAGGGCCTGCTCCCCGCTCACGTAGCGGGCCGGGACGCACAGCACGTTGGCGTCGTTGTGCTGCCGGGCCAGAGCCGCCAGCTCGGGCAGCCAGGCAATGGCGGCCCGCACGCCGGCGTGCTTGTTGGCCGTGATGCACACGCCATTGGCGGAGCCACAAAGCAGAATGCCCTGGGCAAACTCGCCCGCGTCCACGGCCGCCGCCAGCGGGTGCGCCACGTCGGGGTAATCCATCGAATCGGCAGAATGGGTGCCGAAATCCTGCACGGTGTGGCCTTGCTCAATCAGCCAGGTGCGCAGGGTTTCTTTGAGGGCAAAGCCGGCGTGGTCGGAGCCGAGGGCAATGTTCATAGCTTGATTAATGAGTTGGAGGAACAACGCAAAAGCACGTCATGCCGAGCGTGAGCGAAGCATCTCTACCGCAGCAGTAATTATTTACTCTTCGCGGTAAAGATGCTTCGCTGCGCTCGGCATGACGTTCAAACTTACGTTCTACTAAAACACTACTACGCCCCTTGCTCGGCGGCCTGCTGCCGGGCCAGCTTGGCGTTGAGGCGGGCGGCGTCGCCGCGGCGCACCACGCGGGCGATGTGAATGCTGAGCTCGTAGAGCAGCAGGATGGGGATGGTGACGATAATCTGGGCCGAAATATCGGGCGGGGTGATGATGGCCGCGATGATGAGGATGACCACAATGGCGTGCTTGCGGTAGACCTGCATGATTTCGGGCGACACGATGCCGGCCTTGGCCAGGAAAAACACAATCATGGGCAGCTCGAACACGAACGCGCACGAGAGGCTCATGGTGGTCAGCGTGCTCAGGTAGCTCTGCATGTCAATCTGGTTTTCGATGGTGGGGTCCACCACGTAGCCGGCCAGGAAGTTGATGCTCAGCGGCGCCGCCACGTAGTAGCCGAACAGCAAGCCCAGCGCGAACAGCAGCGACACAAAGAATACGGCTCCCTGCGAGTTGGCCCGTTCGTGCGGGTAGAGGCCGGGCTTCACGAAACGCCAGATTTCCCAGAACAGGTAGGGAAAGGTGAGGCAGATGCCCACCATGAACGAGGTGCTGATGTGCATGCTGAGCTGCCCGCTCATCTGCCGGTTCTGAATCACGAAGCCGATTTTGTCGATGCACAGGTCCGGCGCGTGCACCCACGCCCCAAACTTGCAAAACATGCGGTAGGTCCAGAAATCGGGCCGCGACGGGCCCAGAATCACGTCGTGAAAAATGAATTCCTTGGCAAAAAACGCCCCGGTGGTGAACACCACCACCGCAATGGCCGACCGGATGATGTGCCAGCGCAAGGCCTCCAGGTGGTCGATGAAGGACATTTCGTGCGGTTCGCCCGAGGGATTGAGTTGTTGAGGTTGCACGGAGGGAGAAGAGAAAATAAGAGGGAAGGATAAAACCGTTTGTCATCCTGAGCGCAGCGAAGGACCTTCTCACCGCTGTAGCATCTTACTGCTAGTCATTCAGCGGTGAGAAGGTCCTTCGCTGCGCTCAGGATGACAAACGGCTCAACCCTACTTACGTAAAAAGCTACGCAAACAGCGGGTAGTCCTGCAGCCAGGCGTTTACGCGCTGGCGGACTTGCCCGATGCGGGTGTCGTTGTCGTGGTGGGTCAGGGTTTCGTCAATCAGCTCCACGATGCGGGCCATGTCGGCCTCGCCCAGGCCGCGGGTAGTTACGGCGGCCGAGCCAATGCGGATGCCGCTGGTCACGAACGGCGACTTGTCGTCGAAGGGCACCATGTTTTTGTTGATGGTGATGTCGGCGCGCACCAGCGTGTTTTCGGCCAGCTTGCCGCTGAGGCCCTTCGAGCGCAGGTCAATCAGCATGAGGTGGTTGTCGGTGCCGCCCGAGATGATGTCGTAGCCCAGGCCCACGAAGGCTTTGGCCAAGGCCTGCGCGTTGCGGGCCACCTGCTGGGTGTAGGTTTTGAAGTCGTCGCTCAGCGCCTCGCCGAAGGCCACCGCTTTGGCGGCGATGACGTGCTCCAGGGGGCCGCCCTGGGTGCCGGGGAACACGGCGCCGTCGAGCACGGCCGACATGGGGCGAATTTCGCCTTTCGGGGTTTTCAGGCCGAAGGGGTTTTCAAAGTCTTGGCCCAACATGATGAGGCCGCCGCGCGGGCCGCGCAGGGTTTTGTGCGTCGTCGTCGTCACGATGTGGCAGTGGTCGAAGGGCGAGTTCAACAGGCCCTTGGCGATGAGAGCCGAAGGGTGCGAGATGTCGGCCAGCAGCAGGGCGCCCACTTCGTCGGCGGCTTCGCGCAGGGCGGCGTAGTTCCAGTCGCGGGAGTAGGCCGAGGCCCCGCAGATAATCATCTTGGGACGCTCGCGGCGGGCAATGTCTTTGATTTTGGACCAGTCGATGAGGCCGGTTTCGCGCTCCACGCCATAAAAGCTGGGCTGGTAGAGCTTGCCCGAGAAGTTGACGGGCGAGCCGTGGGTGAGGTGGCCGCCGTGGCTCAGGTCGAAGCCGAGGATTTTGTCGCCGGGGCTCAGGCAGGCCAGCATCACGGCGGCGTTGGCCTGGGCGCCGGAGTGAGGCTGCACGTTGGCCCACTGCACGCCAAACAGCGCCTTCACGCGGTCGATGGCCAGCTGCTCTACCTGGTCCACGATTTCGCAGCCGCCGTAGTAGCGCTTGCCGGGCAGGCCCTCGGCGTACTTGTTGGTGAGCACGGAGCCCTGGGCGGCCATCACCTGTTCCGAGACGTAGTTTTCGGAGGCAATGAGCTCAATGCCGTGGGTTTGGCGGGTTTTTTCCTGGGCGATGAGGTCGAACACGGCGGTGTCGAGCAGGCGAGCGGGGGCGGCGGTTTGCATGGGCGTAAAGGTAATAGGGGAAGGGGCGAAGATGGGAAGGGGTAGCAAGCATTAGGAACGTCCTGTCGCAAGCGCTAGGAACGTCATGTCGAGCCTGTCGAGACATCTCGCACGCCACCACTAATCCTTTTGATTGGATTACTGCTCCGAGCGAGATGTCTCGACAAGCTCGACATGACGTTCTTACTTCCCACTTCCCCCTATTGTGCCCCGTCCCAACTCCCCAATTTCCCGTTTCCGTCGTTACTTGCTACTGCCTTTGCCCCTTGCCATGTCCGCGCCTCTTGCCGAAACCCTTACCCAGCTGCGCGTCGGCAATCAGAAGTTTCTGATTGACTTCTACCAACGCTCGCGGCACCTGTTTGCCCGCTGGGCCCAGCGCCAGCACCAGCTGGGGCCCGCCCAGGCCCACGGGCTGCTGCAGGACACCCTGCTCGACTTCTACGACCAGGTGGCCGACGGCCGCATCACCAAAATGCCCGACGACCTGCGCGCCTTCCTCTACGGCATGGCCCAGCAGCGCCTGGAGGCCAACGTGCCCGCCCACGTGCCCCTGCCCGCCGCCGAAGCCGGCCGCCGCCAGCGCCTGCTGGCCCAGTTCAACCAGCTGGGGGCCGACTGCCAGCAGGTGCTGACCTACTTTTACTTCCGCGGCTACAACTTCGAGAAGATGGGCGGCAAGATGGGCTTTCCCAACGCCACCGTGGCCCGCCTCCAGAAAAGCACCTGCCTGCGCAAGCTGTACGAGCTGCTGCGGTAGAGGAAAAATGGAGTCGTCGTCTGTCATCCTGAGCGCGGCGAAGGACCTTATTACCAAAGAACGATTAGCAGTAATTACTACTCCAACTACTCCAACCGTAATAAGGTCCTTCGCTGCGCTCAGGATGACAGACGCTTGTTGAACTCCATCTCTCTATCCCCCTCCTCCCCTCACATCCCATGGACCTGCGCCCTTACTTCGACGTGCTCGAACGCTTTGCCGACGGCCAGATGGCCCCGGCCGAGCAGGAGGCTTTTGAGCTGCGCCTGGAGCAGGACGAGGCCCTGGCCGACGCCCACGCCGCCTACGAGCAGCTCACCGCCGACCTGCGCTGGGCGGCCGGCCACGACACCCTGCGCCTGCGCCTGCAAGCCCTGGACGAGCGCATGAACGAGCGCGGCACCGCCCTGGCCCGCGCCGAGCGCCTGAGCCAGCGGCGGCAACGCCTGCTCACGGTGCTGGGCACCCTGGGCGCGGTGCTGCTGGTGGCCGCCACGGTGGTTGCCTGGTTTGTGCTGGGCCCCAGCCGCGCCCGCCCGCCGCGCAGCTGGGAAGCCTACTACCAGCCCGACCCCGGCCCCGTGGTGACGGCTGCCCTGCTGCATACCCGCCCCCTGCTCTCCGAAGCCCTCGACCAGTACCAGTCGGGCCACTACCCGGCGGCGCTGCACTCGCTGGGCCGCGTGAGCCCCACCAACGTGGGCAACGACACGCTGCTCTACCTGCGCGGCCTCATTTTGCTGCGCCAGGGCCAGGGCAGCGCCGCCCAGCTCTACCTGCGCCGCGTGCGCGACGAAACCACCCCCCCGAGCGAGCTCACGCGCCGCGCCCGCTACCACCTGGGCATGGCCTACTGGCAGGCCAAAGAGCTGGCCCCGGCCCTGGCCGAGCTGCGCGCCGTGGCCGCCGACTCGCTCAACCCCTACCGCGCCTCGGCCCGGCGGGCGGTGGCGGCCGGCGTGCTGCAAGGGCAGTAGCGCCGCAAGCTGTTGCGGCTCGGTGGCCGCGCCAGCTGCGAATCGTTCGGACGGTACCGTTCGATGCAAGTTGTTCAACGACGAGACGCAACATGTTGCGTCTCTACCACAACTGGACCCAGCTGATATAAAAAACCGGTCCCGGGTGGTATTGCACCACCCGGGACCGGTTTTTTACCACTTGCGAGTGGTGCTACACCACCCGGGAGTGGTTCCGGACCACCCGGGAGTGGTTCCGGACCACCCGGGGGGTGGTTGCAAACCACTTTCGGGTGGTTCGGAACCACTCGGGACCGGTTCGGAACCACCCCGGAGTGGTCGGGAACCACTCTGGGGGTGGTTGCGAACCACTTCGGACCGGTCCGGCACCACCCGGGAGTGGTTTCCGACCACTTAGGCGGGGGTGGCCTTGGCGGCTTTGGCCGCTTTTTCGGGGCTGATGCGGTGGGCGTAGCGCTTTTTCATGATTTGGCGGGAGGCCTGCACGGCGGCGGTTTCACCGTTGTCCTTGTTCATGTCTTCGTACACGTCGTCGGCGGTTATCATGGCGTCGGCGCCGACCACGCGGAAGGTATCGGTCACCTTTTGGGAAAGGGGCGCGAGCACGGCCTGGATGCGGCGCAGGACTTCCACCAGGGCCACGTCTTTTTCGAACTCGGCCAGGTCGAAGCCGCGGCGGGTGAAGTCGATGCTGGCCCGCGTGGCGTCCAGGGCCGCCATGACGAAGGGCAGGCCGTCGAAGCCGATGTTGCGCAGGCTGCGGCTTTCCTCGGGCTGCAGGGTGAGGAGGAAGGGCATCAGGGCTTCGACCTGATGGAGCAGGTCGACGATTTTCTGGGCGTCGGCCATAGAGAGGGTTTCGGAAATGCGGTTGCCTTGCTTCATGAGAATTGGGGGGTAAACTGAAAAAAGAAAGATGAAAAAAACGGACGGCCGGGCCCGAAGGCTCCGGCCGTCCGCGTGTGCTGGTAAATATAAGCAAAACGGTGTGGCTATTTTTCTATTTGTAACTGTTCGCGTTTTACTACCTGGCCGCCGCGCAGGATGTGCACGAAGTAGAGGCCGGCCGGGAGCTTTTCGGTGTGCAGGCGCAGGGTGGTTTCGGCGCCGCGGCTGGCCTGCTCGGCGCGGGGCCGGCCGGTGGCGTCGTAGAGGCGCACCGTGACGGGGCGGGCGGCGTCGGCATCTTCGATATGCACGTCCACGGTTTCGCGGGCGGGGTTGGGGTAGAGCGTGGCCGAGCGAGCGGCTTGCAACCCGTTGTCGCCACAGGGCGTGATGACGTTCAGGGCGCTGATGTCGGAAGTGCCGCAGCCGTTGGTGGCGGTGATTTCGATGTGGCCTACCAGACCGCCCGTCCGACCGGTGCGCACGGCGTAGGTCCCGCTAGAGGAAACCCCCGTGCCAATCAGCGATAAGGCCCCGGTGACGCTGATTGCGTAAGTTGCCTGCGGGTCGAAGTTGTCGATGCGGCACACCTTTGTGACGGGGCCGCAATCGGTGCCCCAGTTTGGCCCTTGCGTGGCCGGGCTGGCGGGCGGGCCCACCGCCACGTCTTTAAACAAGGAAATTGGCGCACACCCCGCGCTGATGGTCAACTGAACGATGCCCAGGCCGTTCGAGGCATTGCTGGTTTGAAACGTTGGGCCCGTGCCGTTGGCCACGGTAAACAAAGTAGCCGGCGTGGCCGTCCAGGTGTAGGTGTAGCGCGGGTCCTGCAAGGGGCTGGTGAACGTGGAGGGGCCACACACCGTGACCGGACCGGCAATGGTCTTTCCGTCGGCGAGCGAGCATTCCGTCGCGCAGGTCAATGAAATATTGGCCGCCAGGTTGTTTTCCATCTCGTTGAACATCCACTGCGCTTGCCGGCCGGGAAACCGGGGATGCTCGAAGTTGTAAGCGGCTTGCCCCGTGTTCGGGCTCGTGTAGGGCCCTTGCGCAATGAAGCTCACGGGCAACGGTTGGCTGGGGCCGGTGGTCACGTTGCTGATGTAGCTGGCCCGCGTGGTGATGTTGTCGAACTGGGGCACGTCGAGGGCGCTGGCCGTGGGCACAAAGCAAAAATTATCGGCCAGTGCGGCGTAGGACTCATAGCCGAACACGGGCAAGGGAAACCACCACCACGTGCCGAAGGCGGTGCCCGTGGCAATGTCTATTTGCCCTTTTATGCGCTGGGTGCCGCCTGGCAAGCCGTCCCAGGCAATGGGGTTGTTGGGCGGCGACTGGTAGTCCCAGCGGGTGAGGTAGATTTTGGTGCTAAACACCAGCACCCGTACCTGCTGCCACACCCGCAAGCCGCGCCGTTCCCAGGGGGATGTTGTAGGTGACGCGCACCTTCACGCGCTTGGTGCCCGCCGTGGCGTAGCTGGCCGCCAGGGGCTGGCCCCAGGTGGCGGGCAGGTAGCCGCGGCCGTCGCCGAAGTCGAGGCTGAGGCTGCGCAGGCTGCCGCCCCCGCTTTGCACGTGCAGGGCCTGCGTGAAGACAAACGACACGTTGCCGGTGGGGGCCGTGCTGCGCGCCGGGGCGGCGGCAAACACGGTGCGCACCCGGTAGGGGCTTTGCGTGCGGCCGGGCACGTCGAAGAGCTGGTCGTTTTGCCCGGTGAGCAGCCCGGCGGTCACGGCGTCGGGCCGCAGGGTGGCGTAGTCGAGGCGCTGCACCAGCAGCGGAATGGCCGGGCCGGCGGCTTCCTGGGCTTGCAGCGCGGTGTTGAGGTCGGGCAGCAGGGGCAGGGTGCAGGGGCCGTTGATGTTGCCGCTGAGCACGGTGCCGTAGAGCAGCCGCCACACGTCGACGGTGGTGCGGTTGGAGTCCTGCAGCGTGCCGGCAAACAGGCGCAGGGGCGCAAAGCGGGCGCCGTATTCTTCCAGGTAGGGCGTGGGCACCTGAGTTTTGTCGACGTTGGCAAACATATTATCCAGGTACAGCCGCACCGAGTCGAGGGGCGGGGCGCTCTGGGCGGCCACGCGGCCCAGGGCCAGCAGCCAGCAGCACAGCAACAAGAGGGTAGTCTTTTTCATACGCGTTAGGGAAAAGGGTGAAAAGAATGGCTTAGAACTTGGCGTCGAAGCGGCCTTGCGTAATGCGCAGCGTGTCGCAGCCGGCACGGGCAATAGTTGCGTTAAAGGTTCCGGCTATTATTCGGCTATTGACGTCTAATCGCGTGATGAGTAAGGTTGCTTTCCGGTAAGTCACGTCGCGGCTATCATACATAAACCCACAAGGTGCTGGCCCACCACTCGAATAAAGCACTTCCCCGATACCTGTACCTAAATTCAGGGAATAGCTGCCTTCTGCCTTGATGGGGGCAGCATCTATACTTAGATATTTTGTGAGCCCACCACCTTCTGTTCTATAGGTTTCAATCACAATTGACCCTCCTCTAAATCCCGGGTCATATGTAATTCCAAGGTTGTTGGTACCCGTGTTCCCTTGTGGGGTATACACCTGCCCGTTGACGAGGCAGCCGAAGGTGCCGGCGCCGGTCTGGGTGGCGGGCGGGAGCTGGGCGGCCGGGTCCTGGGGCGTGGGGTCGTTTTTGCACTTGCTGCACTGGGTGAGCGTGAGAAGGCACAGGTACAGCAGGAATTTGCGGAGGGCGAGGGAGGAAGGCATGGAAGGAGGCTTAGAACTTGGCGTCGAAGCGGCCTTGCGTAATGCGCAGCGTGTCGCAGCCAGGCTGGGCTGTTTTGAAATTGAAGGTACCCGAGATAATTCCGCCGCTTAAACGTGAAATAATAAGCACTCCATTCACGTAGGCACCTCTACTGCCGTCGTATTCACTGCAAGGGAAAGCTCTACCTCTATCGAAGAAAGACGCCGACTGCTGTCCCATAGATACCAGTGAATAAGTACCCGCTTTATTTATCCCTACGCCCCCAAGAATAATCGTACGCTTGGTACTGGCACAATCCCCGGAGCAATTGTAAGCTCTGAGGTCTAACGTGCCGCCTTGAAATGTTGGGTCATAGGTCGCGTTGAAGTTGCTAGTCCCGGTATTTTCGCTGGGGGTATACACCTGGCCGTTGACGAGGCAGCCGAAGGTGCCCGCGCCGGTCTGGGTGGCGGGCGGGAGCTGGGCGGCCGGGTCCTGGGGCACGGGGTCGTTTTTGCACGTGCTGCACTGGGTGAGCGTGAGAAGGCACAGGTAGAGGAACAGCTTGCGGAGGGCGAGGGAGGAAGGCATGAGAAGGAGGCTTAGAACTTGGCGTCGAAGCGGCCTTGCGTGATGCGCAGCGTGTCGCAGCCGGCTTGCAGCAGCTTGAAGGAGAACGTGCCCGACACGACCCCATTGCGGGTGTCGAACCGGGTGATTGCCAACTGCCCCTCCCGGTAGGCCACGTCTTGGTCAGAAGTGATGAGGTTACAACCATTTAAAGCCCCTGGTGTGTCGGTATAAGTAGCGGTACATATGCCTGCGGGCCTTGCAAATGAATACACTCCAGTGCCTGTAACCGGGGCAGCTGAAATCGAGAAGTATTGCTGACGCCCATCTGCGATTCTGTAGGCTCCGATGTTCAGGTCGCCCCCCCGGAAACTCGGGTCGTATATCACATCAAAATTGCTAGAGCCAACGTTGCCTTTCGGTGTCCAAGCCAGCCCATTAATCAGGCAGCCGAAGGTGCCCGCGCCGGTCTGGGTGGCGGGCGGGAGCTGGGCGGCCGGGTCCTGGGGCGTGGGGTCGTTTTTGCACTTGCTGCACTGGGTGAGCGTGGCCAGGCACAGGTAGAGGAACAGCTTGCGGTTCATGCTATGGTGCGTTGAGGGTGGAGCGGGCATCTTTCGCCGACGAAGGAAGATACGCCTAACGCAGGGGTAAAGCTCCACCGGATAATAAGGTGATAAAAGGACACTTCGGCCCTAAATGCGACATCGGTTTTCCGGCGTTGTCTGGGAGTCCACTCGGCCATTGGGCCACCGGCAAGGCCCTAGCTCAACGTTCAGCCAGGTTTCTGTTGGCGAACTATCACTTTTTCCTCTCCAAAATCAGCTCGATTGCGACATGCCTTGTCCAGCTTGCGCCGCCCACGAAAAAGCCCCAGCCACTGACGTAGCTGGGGCTTTTCAACCAGGCGGAACGGCGCGGAGCGCGGCTCTCGGCCTCAGTCTTTCACCACGCGCTGGCGCAGCACCTGGCCGGCCACGGTGGCGGTGAGGATGTAGGCGCCGGCTGGGCCGGTGGGCTGCACGTGCAGCGGCGCCGCGCCGGGCGCCACGTCCTGGCGCCACACCTCGCGGCCCAGGCCGTCGAGCAGGCGCAGGGTGGCGGTGGTGGCGGGGTGGCGCAGCTCCACGGTCAGGTCTTGGCCAAACTGCGTGGGGTAGGCGGAAAACACGGGCTCCTCGGCCTCGAAGGTGAACTGCTGGGGGCCGTAGTAGCGGGGCTCGCCGGGGGTGCGGTCGTCCTGGCGCAGGCGGTAGTAGCGGCGGCCGGCCTTGCCCTCGCGGGCATCCACGAAGCGGTAGCGGCGCGGGGCGCTGCCGGTGCCGCCGCCCTGGGCCGCCACGAAGCCGATTTCGCTAAACGTCTTGCCGTCAAGCGAGACTTCGATACCGAAGCCGCGGTTGTTCTGCTCGGTGGCGGTGGTCCAGCTCAGCACGGCGTTGCGGCCCTCGCGCTCGGCTTTAAATTCGGTGAGGCTCACCGGCAGCGGGGCAATGAAGTCGCCCAGCGTCCAGCGCGAGAAGCCGTCCACGGCGCCCAGGGTGGCGTAGCCGGTGCCAGTGGGCGTGCCCGCGCCGGCCGTGCTCACGCCCCGGGCCGCCCAGGTGGCGCCGCCGTTGGTCGACTTAAAAAAGCGCAGGTTGCCCCGGCTGATGCCGTTGAGCTCGTGGTCGAGGTAGCGCAGGGTCAGGGTCAGGTTGAGGCCGCTGAGCACGTCGGCGTCGATGTCGTAATACCGCAGAATGCCCTGGCGGCCGCCCACGCCCACCGGCGCCGTGCCGGTGATGCGCGTCACGAAGGTGCTGCCGGGCAGCGTGGAGCCCGTGGCGGGCGTCATTTCTAGGCCCACGCCGCCGAAGTCTTCCAGCACGCCGGCCGTGGGGGTGCGGTTCACGTCCACGCGGCCCAGCACGTAGCTGGCGTCGGTTTCCACGAGGTTGGCCAGACGGTCGAGGGTCAGGGCGTAGCGGCTGCCGGTGGCCAGCACGCCGCTGAGCATCTGCACGCCGTTGTACACGGTGGCGTTGCCGGTGAGGGTTTTGGTGCCCGCGCCGTTCACTTCCAGGTTGAAGTAGAGGCCGCCGCTCACGGTTTGGGGACCGTTGCCGGTCAGCTTCACCTTGCCCGTGGAGCAGGTGAACTGGCCCGAATTGACCATGTTGCCCCGGATTTCGATGTCGCCCAGTGTCTGAGCAAAGGTGCCGGTGTTGGTGAAGTTGCCGGTCACGAGCATGTCGCCGCCGGTATGGTTCAGAATGCCGGCGTTGATGAGGTCGCCCTGCACCACGGTCACGCCGCTTTCCACCACCATCAGCTGGCCGCTGCTCACCGAGAAGGTGCCGAGCATGGTGTTGGCGCGGCTCACCAGGCTGTTGACGCCGCTGGTGCCGGTGTTGGTCACGCTGGCCACGGTGTTGCCCGAGAGCTCGTTGCGGCCCGCGTCCACGCCCAGGGCCGTGAGGGCGGCCGAGCTCGTGCCCGTCAGACTCACGTTTTTCACCAGGTTGCCCGTCACCTCGTTGGTGAGGGTGCTGCTGTTGCCGCAGTTCATCACGATGCCGCGGAAGCTTTGGGTGCCGGCGTTCGTCCAGATGCCCGCCGTGGCGCCGGCCGCCTGCCCGCCAATGGCGTTGTTGGCCACCAGGGCGTCGTTGGCGGCGCTGCCGGGGCCGAAATCAATGCCGGTCTGGGCGGTGGTGGGCACGGCTGCGGCGTTGTAGTAAATGTTGTTGTTGCGAATGGTCCAGGCATCGCCATTGCCGGCGCCTACCTGCACGCCGGTGCGGGTGAAGTTGAACAAGTCATTGCCGGTGAGGGCGAAGCCGTCGTTGGTGCCGCCGCCCGCGTTGGCCGCGTACACCAAGTTGGCGGGCAGCAGGGCCGGGTCGGCGTTGCCCACGCTGCTTTGGGTGAGGGCGTTGTCGTCGTTGCCGGTGGCGTAGCCGTCGCCGATGACCACCACGCCGCTGGTCCAGGAAGAGGTGGCGCCGCGCACCACAATTTGGCTGGCGGTGTTGTGCGACGCATCGCCGCTGAACACCAGGGCCGGCAGCAGCTGGCTGCCCTGGCGCACGGTGAGGGCGCGGGGGCCGCCGTTGTTGCCGCTGAGCGTGGCGTAGGCGCTGCCCGCCCCAAACGTGACCGTGCCGTTGATGACCACCGTGACGCCGGCCGCCGGCCGGATGGTGAGACCGTTGGCCGCGGTGCCGGTTTTGTTCAGGAACACGTTTTCCGAATAGGTGGCGTCGAGCAGCTCCAGCTCATACGCCACGGGCAGGGGCGAGGGCACGGCGGCCAGCGCCAGCGCGATGGTGGGATACTGCCCGCCCGGGGCTGTGCCGACGGGGACGACGACCGTGGCCTGGGCGCGGCTGCCCAGCAGCAGCAGCGCCGTCAGCAGCAGCGCCACCAGCTGCCAGCGGCGACGCACCCACCACGGCAGGGCGGGCAGCTGGCCAAAGGAATGGTGGGAATGGTTGGTGGAGGGTATCAGTTGCTTCATTGTAGTAGGATGTTGGTTTGCTAAAGGGAATCCGACCGGCGTCACTGCCTGGCCAATGCGAGCAGCAAAATCCCTGTGGTGAAGAGGTCAGCAATACAAGACTGACGTTTGGCAAAGTGACATTTTTGTCCTTATTACCCCAATGCCAACCCCAGTCATTCGCACTCTTGCAGCCGCAACCGATTATTGCATTTATCAAACCTATCCTTCACCCTACAAGAGTGCAATAGCGCAATCAATTATTGAAAGAGAAAATGCAATTGTCAATTCATTTTGTTGCCTGAATCCTAGCCATTTCATTTGATATTGCTATTAAATTAAAAATAATTGCGTTTTACACCCAATCCGATTTAATGAATAATGACGTACTTAATGATTAAGTAAAAACACACCGGCAAAATTGCATATTTATGATTATTCCAATCACACGCCCTGAGATTTTATAACGCGAATTCTAACTACTTATAAAGCGGCATTACCACCCACTTCGCAAAATGCAAAATCCCGCACCCCATAACGGGAATACGGGCCGTTGTCAAACTCTGGTACTGCCGTTGTTTCAGCGCTTGCCGATGGCGTAGGGTGGTTCGCAGTTTGGCACCAGTAGCAGTTCCCAACTGTCCAGATTCAGGGCGGCCAACTGGCCCAGCTCCGCGTTGTGGCGGTACACGCAGCCGGCGTCGAGGCCCAGCGCGCCGGGCCGGCCGGCGGCTTTGCTGCGCACCTGGGCGGCGGCCGTGGGCACGTGGCCGTGCAACAGCCGGCGCCCGCCCAGGCGGGAGGCGTCGTACACGAATTTCTTGGTGTTGAGCATGGTGGCGTGGTCCTGCCGCATCTCGGCCGGCGGCAGGGCAAAATTGTAGCCGGCGTGCACCAGCACGAAGTCGGGCAACTCGATTTCGTAGGGCAGGGCGGCCAGCCAGTTGAGGTAGGGCGCCGGAATGTCGGCCAGGCGCCGCACGCCGAAGCTGCGCAGCGTGGGCTGCCGGCCGCGGGGGCCCAGCCAGTCCCAGCGCCAGCGGTGGCGGGCGGCGTCGAGCAGGGCCTGGTCGTGGTTGCCGCGCAGGCAGTGCACCCGGTAGCCCCGGGCCTGCAGCTGCATGAGGTAGTCGAGCACGCCGCGGCTGTCGGGGCCTTTGTTCACGTAGTCGCCCAGCAAATACAGCTCGTCGCGCGGGGTCAGGCGCAGCTCTTCCTCCACCAGGTGGCGAAAGGTGTGCAGGCAGCCGTGCAAGTCGGTGGTGGCAAAGCGGCGCATAGACGCAGGTGTTGGAGTTGCCAATAATTAATCAAAAAAGAACGTCATGCAGAGCGTCAGCGAAGCATCTTTACCGCAACAGTAACTCCTTTTAATTGGATTACTACAGCGGTAAAGAT
>NZ_JADQDM010000014.1 GCF_015694525.1 Hymenobacter ruricola
GCTGGCTGGCTGGCTGGCTGGCTGGCTGGCTGGCTGGCTGGCTGGCTGGCTGGCTGGCTGGCTGGCTGGCTGGCTGGGCGATGAACTAGCTGTTGGAACGGGGGCGTTGCACGATGCTAGAGCTAGGACTAGTATTAGAATTTATGCCACAATGCAACTTTAACCTTTTGCAACTTTGCAACCAACTTTTTATAGACTCCAGCCTTATGAGTTAGTATCAGCATTTGGATAATCCTGCCACACTGCACCATTACACCTTTGCCACTATACAACTTATATGAGTGCAAAGTCCAGTATTCCTACATTTCTAATTACTGCACCAATACACCAAAACAACTTTGCAACTTTACCACATATAACATCCATAAAAACTTTGCCATAAAGTTGCTTTGCAACAACGCAACTTATTACCTTCGCCACATTACAACTAAACAACACTGTCACATACAATCTTTGTTGTTTTGCAACTTTGCAACTACACAACTTTCAACTGTTGCAACAACGCAACTTTATTGCGTTACACCATTACAGCTAAGTGGCCATGCCACAATGCCACTTTGCAACTAACTATCTAACGACTCCAAATCTTCTGGCTTTCCGCATGAATCAACCCCACGTACTCGCATTCGCCACCCAGAAGGGAGGCGCTGGTAAGTCGACCATCGGCACGCACATGGCCTCGGCGCTGTGCTACTACTATGGCTACAAGGTGGCCATGGTGGACTGCGACTACCCGCAGAACTCCCTCCACGCCTACCGCCTCGAAGAGCAGAACCGGCTGCAGTCGGAAGCCCCGTTTCAGGCCCGCCTGCTGAAGCAGGGCATCCCGCCGTACCCAGTCATCATTTCCAGCGTGGAGAAGGCGGTCAGTTCTATCGAAGGGTTGTTTGAGCAGGATTACGATTTCATCCTGGTGGATACGCCCGGTACGGTGAACGTGGTGGGGCTCCCGGAACTGCTCCGGCTGGTGGATTACATCTTCCTGCCAATCGAGCCGGACAAGGGCTCGATTGCCTCCACCATGTCCTACATGGGCATCCTGGGTCAGTTTGTGCAGGCCCGCGACGAGGACTCGAACCTGTTGGGCTTCTACGCCTTCTGGAACAAGTTTGTAAAGTCCGAGAAAAAAGGGATTTATGACAAGACGGAAGAGCTGTTTCAGGAGAAAGGCCTGCCCTTGCTTAAGAGCCGGGTGGAGCTGCTGATGACCTACAAGGAAAATCGCTCCACGATGTTTCCGCTGCCCGAGCGTGACCTCAACCGCCTTGGCCTGGGTCAGCTTATTCAGGAAATCCTGACCCTCGTGGTGGGGGAGGGGGCGGTCACGCCCTCGGGTAAAACCATTTCGTTTACGGCCCCGGCCGTCGAATCAGCTCCCGGCGCGTAGCCCTACGGCTCATCAGCCGCTGCTTTTCCTCTCAAATTTCAAGCCTGCATCCTCCTTCGTCATGGCCAAAGCCTCCACTAAGAAACCCAAACTCACCCCGGAAGAACAAATGGCCGAGCTGGCCCGCCTGACGGGCTCCGTCGCGGCCATCAGCCACATGGGTACCAGTCAGCCTTTCGTACTGCCGACCCCGGCCCCGGAGACTACGCCGGCGGCTACGGCCCTGGAGCCGGCCCCGGTGCCCGTCGAAGCCGCGCCCCCGGTACCAGCAGCAGAACCGGAACCGTCGGCGCCGGTCGCACCTGTTGCCGCTACGGAGCCCGCGCCTCAGTTAGCTGCGGCTCCCGAGCCAGCCGCCATTGCAGCACCAGTAGAACCAAAGGGAGAAAAAGTATCTGCCGTGGCGGCACCGGCACCGCCGGCCGCTCCGGCGGCTGAGTTACCCGTTGCAGACGACCAAGAAGAAGAAGCGGTGGAAGCGGAGGCTACGCCGACGCCAGCTGCCACGGGGGACGGCAAGGATAAGCTGGACCTGACTTCCCTCTTTGCCGATTCGGCGGAGAAGAAGACCTTTCAGATTCGCATCACGGCCAGCCACCAGCAGTTTTTCCAACAGATGGGCTTGCTGCTGGGTGGGGGAGCTTCCTCGACCGATGTGATTCACAACATCCTCTCCCAGTTCAAGGCCGCAAACGAGGTCCAGATTCAGAAAGCGTTTCAGCGGCAGCTGCGCCAGATGATGTCGCCCAAGAAGTAAGCGTTTCCGTTAGCGGCTATTCCGCTGGCCCGGCCTGATTAAAAGGCTGGTCGGCTCAAGTTCACTATATCAAATTCTCCTCTCCGCTGCCGGCCCACCTGGGCAGGGTAGGGGAGGGGCCCTGTTCTCTACCAGCAATGCGTACCAGCAGTACTTCCTTTTACAGCCCCCAAGGTGCGTCGAAGCAACGTGGCGGGCGGTAAGCGTTTGACCGTGATGGCCCTGCTGCTGGCCAGTACGGTAGCCGGTGCCACCTGTTTGGCGGCCGAGAATAACCTGGCCTCGCCTGGGGACAGTGCTACCGTTGACTCGCTGCGCGAAGTGGCCCGGCGGCGGCTGCCGGATTCGGTCCGGTTTCAGACGCTGCGCGCGCTGAGCGACGCGCTGTTTGCCCAGGATGAGCCGGAGGCCCGCCGGGTAGGGGAGCAGGCCGTGCAGCTGGCCCGCCATCGACGGGACTGGCCGGGCGTGGCCGATGCCCTGTACCAGTTGGTGGTGAACTGTGAGCGGGCAGCCGACTACGTGGCCGCCATGCAGTACAGCCAGGAGGGTGCCGGCGTGGCCAAGGTGCACCAATTGCCCGACGAGTGGCGCTTCACCCAATGCATGGGGCTGGTAGCGGTCGATACTAAAGATGTGAAAGCAGGCCTGAAATACATGCGGCAGGCTTACCAGCAGCAAGGAGCCGTGGGTAACGTTCCACCCCGGGAACGGGGCGGGCTGCTGCTCAACCTGGCCAACACCTTTCTGGTCATGCAGCGCTACGACTCGGTGCTGCACTACGCTACCCGGGCCCTGCCCTACATGCAGCGCGCCAGGGATGCCCGCGGCCTGGGCTACGTGTACCAGTTTCGGGGCGAGGTGTACGCCATGATTCAACCCCAAAGCAGGGCTACGCTGGATTCAGCGGCCACGAATATGAACCGGGCCCTGCGCATTATGCAACGCCACGGGTTTCGGCCCCAGATAGCCAGCTCGGCGCTGGCCCTGGCCCGCGTGTACCGGCTGCAAGGGCTGCCGGCCGTCTCGCAGCGCATGGCGGAACTGGCGCTCGCCCTGGCCCGCGAGCTGAAAATGCCCGACTACGAAGCCGACGCGCTGGCTAGCCTCGCCTGGGCGCACGCCGACCAGGGCCGGATGCGGCGCTCCTTCGACCTAGACAACCGGGCCCAGGACCTGCGCGATTCTCTGTTCAACGGCGACAAGGCGCAGGCCCTGGCCCAGCTGCAGGTGCGCTACGACGTGAAACTGCTCACTGAGCAGAAGCGGGCCGCCGAGTTTGAGCAGCGCAGCCAGCGGGCGCAGCTGCACTCGCTGTGGCTGCTGCTGGGCGGGCTCACGACCACCATCGGGGTGGGCAGCTGGCTGTACTGGCGGCTGCGGCGGCAGAAAGCGCTGCTGGCCGTAGCCAACCAAGCCAACTGCCGGTCCGTGGCCGAAAAGGAGGTGCTGCTGCAGGAAATCCACCACCGCGTAAAAAACAATCTGCAGCTGGTGAGTGGCCTGCTGGGCTGGCAGGCCAGCACCCTGCCTGAACCCACCCTGGTGGCCGCGCTGGATGCCAGCCGGGTAAGAATTCAGAGCATGGCTTTAGTCCATGAATTCTTATATCAAGCCGATAATCTGGCCGAAGTACGCATGGACCAGTACCTGCGCGAACTGCTTGATTCTCTGAAAACGGCGCTTACTACGCCCGAACAAACCATCCAGTTGAGTACGGACCTGGCCCCGGTAATCATGAGCCCCAAAGAGGCCAGCACGCTGGGCCTTGTGGTCAACGAAATAGTGACCAATGCGTACAAGCACGCTTTTCAGGGCCTTGCCCAGGGCCATCTGCACGTTTCCTTCGCCAGCCGCCCCACCGGCTTTCAGCTCGTTATCGCCGATGACGGGGCCGGTATGCCGGCCGGGGACGCGCCGGCGAAAGCCCACTCCCTGGGTATGCAGCTGGTCCGCACGCTCACCAAACAGCTGAAAGCGAAGCTGTCGGTGACCCGTTCCTTTCCCACGGGCACGCAGATAGAGGTTACTCGTGAATGACGAGCCTACCGGCGTGTTCCTTATCCCACCCTATGTCTACCATTCTCATAGTTGAAGATGAATTGCTTATAGCCGCTGAGATAGAACGCACGCTGGTTCGTCTCGGCCACACTCCACTCGAACCCGTCGACAACAGCGATGAGGCCCTGCGCGTGCTGGCCACGCAGCCCGTGGAGTTGGTGCTGATGGACATCAACATTGCCGGCGACTGTGACGGCATCGCGGCCGCCTTGCTTATTCGCCGACAGTTTGCCGTCCCGGTGGTGTTCCTTACGGCCCGCTCCGACGCCGACACCCTGAACCGCGCCAAGCTGGCCCAGCCCTACGGCTACCTGGTCAAGCCCTTCACCGATGATTCGCTGCGGGTGCAGGTCGAGCTGGCCCTTTACAATGCCTATCAGGCCGGCCCCACCGGCCCCGTCCTGGACACCGCCAATGCCGCCGACACGGAGGTGTTGGGAGCGGCCGAGCGCTGCCCCAAGTTCAAGGACTACCTGTTTGTGCGCAAGGGCTCCGGCCACGTTAAGGTGCTGCTCGCCGATATTCTCTATTTCGAAGCCCTGCAGAATTTCGTGCGGATGCACACGGTGCGGGAAAAGTTCGTGTTCGATTCCACGATGAAGGAGCTGGAGCAGAAGCTGCCTGACCAATTCTTTAAAACCCACCGCTCCTATATCGTGAATCTGGACCGTGTACAGGCTTATGAGGAGAGTAGCGTTTTGCTCGGCGAGGACTACGTGCCCGTCAGCCGTTCATCCAAGGACGAATTGAAAAACCGCATTCATCTGGTGGGGTAGCCTAATGCCCGCTATTAATGATTAGCATTCAGGCGACAAAATCCACCGTAGCGGTTGCAGAACCCGCAGCCAAGTCTCTCGAATCGGTTGTTTGCACTCCCAACCGTCCGGAAAGGCTAGGCTGACAGGCCATTGGAAGAGCAGAGCGTCAACCTGCAGCTTGCGGGCCTTAGGGGCAGTATTTCGTTTTTGGGCCTGCCTCGTTCAGCCGTTTCGCGGAGCCGGCTGTTACAGGGCTGTACGTTCTTTTTCACCCGTTTTCATTCTTCCGTTTATGGATTTGCATTTTGTCCGCCGCGGCACCGGCCGCCCCCTGTTACTGGTTCACGGCATCGGCGGCAGCTGGCGGTCCTGGAACACCATCATCGACGCGCTGGCCGCCGAGCGCGACGTTATCGCCGTGGACTTGCCCGGCCACGGCGAAACCCCCAAGATGACCGGCGAAAACTCCATCGCCACCTTAGCCGACGCGGTGACGTCCTTTCTCACTCAACATGACCTGCTCGGGATTGATGCCGTGGGCAGTTCGATGGGCGCGCGGCTGGTGCTGGAATTAGCCCGGCGCGGCGGTGTACTCGGCGCCGTGGTTTCGCTGGACCCGGGCGGATTTTGGCAGGGCTGGCAGATTCCTTTTTTCTACCACTCGGTGGACCTGTCGGTGAAGCTGGTGAAGGCCCTGCAGCCGGTGATGCCCGCCCTGGCCGGCTCGGCGGTGGGCCGCACGGTGTTGCTCCCGCAGTTTTCGGCCCGCCCCTGGGCCGTAGATTCGCAGCAGGCCATCGACGAGATGTACACCTTCGCCCACTCGCCGGCCTTTGACGAATTGCTCGACCAATTGGCGCACGGCGAAGTGCAGCAGCCCGCACCCAAGGGCAGCATCCCCGGGCCGCTGGTCATTGGCTGGGGCCGGCAGGACCGGGTGTGCCTGCCGAGCCAGTCGACGCTGGCGCTGGCGAAGTTCCCGGATGCGCGCCTGTACTGGTTCGAGCACTGCGGCCACTTCCCACAGTGGGACCAGCCCGCCGAAGCCACGCGCCTGATTCTGGCCGCCACCAGCCGCCAGCCCTTCACCGATGAATCCATTGCTTTGTCAAAATCAGCAGTGGCGGCACCGACTTTGCCGAAGGCGGCCGTCGTGGCAGCCGCACTGGCGCTGCTAGCCGGTGGCCTCTGGCTGCTCTCGTCGCGGGGAAAGCGGGGGCGTTAGCCCGGCGAGCACCCCGACGTAAGCACGATGGCTGCCCGGGTTCCCAGGCATAATAAAGCCCCGGCCCTGTATCAGGGCCGGGGCTTTCGTTTTCAATTACGTACTCGCTTAGCTGCTCTGGGCACCGCGTACCTCTCTGTTAGTGACAAAGACAATCAGGTCGCGGCTAAGCTTGTCCTGCCCGGTGATAAAAAGGCCGTGCGGGACGCCGCAGCTAATGCAAGGAGCTTATTACTTGCTGTCGGTGTCCAGGCTATTCAAGTAGGCCACTAGCGCGGTACGCTCGGCCGGGGTTACGGCGTAGAACGGGTGCGGCGCGGTCTTGCCCCGCTTGGGATTTAGCAGCTCGTCGAGGCTGTGCACGGAATCGTCGTGCAGAAACACGGGCTTGCGGGCCAGGTCCAGCAGCAGGGGCAGCGCGTTGCCGCGAATGCCGCCGCCGGGGCTGGCATCCACTACCACCATTTTGTCATCGAACGTGCCGGGGGCATTCTGAATGGGGGTGAGCGGGGCCTGCCGCTGGGCCAGCACCTTGGGCGCGTAGCCGGGCCAGATGACTTTCATCGGCACCAGCTTGGACTGGACGGCCACGCCCTGGTTGGTGTTGTGGCAGGACGTACAGTTTTGCGAAATGAACAGCGCCCGGCCGCTGGCTACCTGCGCGGCATTGCGCACCACGCCCTTGGGCGCTTGCAGGCTCGACACGTAGGCGTTCAGGTCGCGCAGCTTCTGCTCGTCCACGCGCTTGCCGGTGGGCGTGGGCGGGTCGCCGGCTTTGCCCTGCATATGGGCCGTGACGAAGGGGTAGCCGGTGACGCCCGTGGCGGCCAGCACCTTGGCGTAGCCGGCCACAATGGAGTCGCCGCCCGCCGCGCCCAAGGCGTGCATGAACTGCCGCCCGCCGGGCGAGAGCAGGTTGCTCTGGTCGAACAGGGCCGTGTAGACCGTGTTGTTGAAGTCATCCAGCTGGTCGTTCTGGCCCGACGAGCCGTAGGGCGCGGCCAAATCCTGCCGGAAGAAGGGCGTGATGTGCACGGAGTTGCCGTTACCGTCGGGCGAGTCGTCGAAGGTGCCCACGGGGTAGAACTTCGGGTTACTTAAGTAGGCATCCACCTCGGCTTCGGTCGATTTGGCCGTCAGGCCCTTCGGGGCGCGGCCGATGGTGCTGCCATCGGGCTGCTGCAGCTGCAAGGTGGGAAACAGGGCGCGCGAGTTGGCGGCCGTGGCCAGCAGCTTGCCCACGTTCAGGCCGTGCGGCGTGGGGCCGTCGATGCGCTTGCCAATCGTGCCTTTGCCCGTCAGCTCGTACATCGACTTATCGGTGATGGCGTGGCACAGCGCGCAGGTCACGCCCACCTTGCCGCCCTTGGGCACCATGCCGATGACGGCGTTGGCCTTTACCAGCGCATCCAGCGTGGCGGGGTCGTTGAGCTTGGGGGCTTTGGCGGGCGAATGGTCGGTTTTTAGCTCGCTGGCGAAGGCCGCTTTCAAGTCGGCCGGCATGGCGTCCACGTCGAAGCTGACCCCGGCTTTCAGCGCATCGAGCACCGTGAGCTTGGCGGCTTTCATGCCCTGGGGCATCCGCACGGCATCGGTCCAGAAGCCCTCGTCGCCGAAGGTTTCGTTGCGGTACACGTCGCGGCCAACCTCAGCATTGCCGGTGCGCAGCGCCACGGGCGTGGCCCCGGTGCCGGCGGTGTCCGTCGCCGCTTGGGTGGTGGAAGTTTCGGTACTCGTCTTGGTATCGGAACCGCCCTGGCAGGCGGCCGCCGCCACCACGGCAAGGCCCGAAACAAGAAGGGCGGGCACGCGGAAGTGGTGCAGGTTGGCCATCAGGTCAGGAGTTAAGGTAAAAATGAGAGATGAAACAGGTTAATTAGGAAGATGCTGCTTAGGTAGGCGCTGCCCCTAGCGGGCCATGCGGGAGAGCACGGCCAAAGCGGCGCGCGCCCGGGTTTTCACGGTGGCCAGTGGAATGGCCAGCTGCTCGGCCGTCTCGGCCTGGGTGCAGCCGCCGAAATAGAGCAGGTCCATGACTTCCCGCTGCCGGGGCTTTAGTTGCACGATGAGCTCGCGCACGCCAATGTGCTCGGGATAAAAGGCCGTGGGAGCCGGGCTATAGTGTGCTCCGGCAGCCTCCAGCGACGGATTGCCGCGGTGAAAGCGATGGCGCGGACTGCGCAGGGCATCAATGGCCTGGTTGCAGCATACGCGCACCATCCAGGTAAACAGACGGCCCCGCGTGGCCTCGTAGCTGCCAATGCTGAGCCAGACCTTGAGCAAGCCTTCCTGCAGCACGTCCTGGGCCATCGCCTCGTCCTGCACCACCCGCAGAATGACGGTGAACAGATTCCGGGCGTACTGCTCGTACAACTGCCCCAGAGCGCGCTCGTCCCGGGCCAGCAGGCGCTGCACCAGCTCATGCTCGGCCGGGGCCGGGAGTAAAGCCACGGGGCTAGGTAGCGAAGTAGTAGTTTGGGGCATATAAGCTGGCAAAGCATAGCTGCGCCACGAATGCGGCCCGACACCCGCTTATACGGCCGATAAGTAAGCAGTGTTTATCCACCGTGACGAAGTGGCCTTTTAGCGGGACGAACAGCAATATTTCTTAAGCAGTTGGCCCAGCCAATAGCTGTACTTAAGAGACAAATTGCCGCAGAAACTGCTGAATGCCCTCGTTGCAGCTGCGCGAAGAGGTCAGGTGCGTGCCATCGTGCAGCGTGAGCAGGTACTCGCCGTGCGTCCAGGGCCGCAGTTCTTTGATGTGAGTGGTGTTCACAATCAGCGAGCGGTGAATGCGCAGGAAGCGGGCCGGGTCGAGCTGGCTGGCCAGCTGGGTGAGCGTGGCGCGCACTAGGTGGGTTTCACCGGGCGCGTGCACCGTGACGTAGTTGCCGGTGGCTTCGAGGTAATGCACCTGCTCGACGGGCACGAAGTAGAAGCGCCCGGGCTGCTTAATCAGCAGCTGGGTGGAAAAAGGCATCGGCGGCGGGGCGGGCAGCGCCTGCACCAGCGCCGCCCAGGCCGGTGCGGCCACCTGACTGGCCCGCTGGCGCACGTGGGCCAGGCAGCGCGCGAAGCGGTCCGGGTCCAGGGGCTTGAGCAGGTAATCCACGGCGTGGGCCTCAAAAGCTTGCAGCGTATACCGGTCGTAGGCTGTCACGAATACCACCAACGGCCGCGGCTGGGCCGGCAATTGCTGCAACACCTGCAGGCCGTTGCAATCGGGCATCTGCACGTCCAGAAACACTAAATCCACGGCCGGTCCGTGCGAGAGCGCGGCCACCGCCTCGGCCCCGGTGCCGCACTCGCCCGCGATGACAAAGCCCGGCTGGCCGGCCAGCAGCTGGGCAATGCGCCGGCGGGCCAGCGGCTCATCGTCCACAATCAGGGTTTGAATGGGGGCCATTGCCACGGATTAGTGGTGAAAGGGTAGTTCGATGCGCACCACGGTGCCCTGCCCGGCCGCGGGCAGCAGGCGCAGCGCGTACCGGTCGTCGTAGAGGGCGCGCAGGCGCTGCTCGGTATTTTCGAGGCCCACGCCCCGGGGGCCGGCCTGCTCAGGGCCGGGGCCGGAGTCGCGCACCTGCACCACCAGCTGCTGGCCCTGCCGCTCGGCGGCAATATGCAGGCGGCCGGTGCCCCCCGCGCTCAGGCCGTGGCGCACGGCATTTTCCACCAGGGGCTGCAGCAGCAGGTGCGGAATCAGGGCCGAGAGCGCAGCTGGGTCCACCTCGTAGGTCACAGCCAGCCGGTCAGAAAATCGCACCTGCTCCATGTCCAGATACAGCTCCACGAAGTGTAGCTCCTGCGCCAGCGGCACCTGCTGAGCATCGGAGTGGTCGAGCACCAGGCGCAGAAACTCGCCGAGCTTGGCCATCATGCGCTGGGCGGCGGCGGGCTCGTCGCCGATGAGGGTGGCAATGGCGTTGAGAGTATTGAACAAAAAGTGCGGGTTGAGCTGCTGCTTGAGGGCGTGCAGCTGGGCCTGCACCAGTTGCATTTCCAGGCGCACTGCGTCGAGGTTGCGGCGCTGCCACTTGTCGTGGTAGTCGAGGGCGTAGGCCACGAACAGCACCATCCAGTAGAGCGGAATCCAGAAATTAAATCCCGCCAGAATCGTGACCCATGAAACGGGCGCATTCGAGCCGCCTACCAGGTAGAGTGTGGCCATGAACAAGGCCCGGTAGGCCACCGTGAGGGCCACGCTGGCGGCCGCGTGCACCAGCAGGTAGGGCAGCCAGCGGGCGCGGCCGGCCGTGAGGTCGAAGCGCGCTGCCAGCACAAACACCACCGGTGTGAGCAGGGTCCCAATCAGCCCGTACAGCAGCGGCCCCAGCAGCACCGTGCGCCATTGCAACGGCCCGGTGCCCGTAATGGCCTGCCCGTACGCCACCAGCATCATGAAGAAGGCAAACGCCCCCCACGCGGCCGCCATGCGCAGCCAGGAGATGCGGAAAAATAGGAGCATAGGGAAGGTCAACAGCCGATTCCGTTCAACGGGGAATACTCCCGCCGAGTTAAAAACGAATGGCGAGCGCAGCCGGGCAAGTCATCACTCTGCGCCCCGCTAATCATTCGCTCGTGGCGGTTGCTCAACTCGGTGTGGCGTCTGGAAACAAGGGGTTGATAAGCCGATTCAAACTGGAAAGAATGGCAAATGGGCCATTTACGTGCTTTTGACAGCCCGCCTACCCGCTTAGTGAGCCGTCCAGCAAGTTCTGCAACAGCCAAGCTTCTTTTCTCTAAAATTCAGGCTTGAATGTGGTGCCGTTCGTGTATCGGGGCTGCACCTCACCATCGAATTCTAACCATTCGTCAACTTTCTACCCAAGCGGTTTATAGCCCGGATAGGTTTGTAGCGTCAAATCACGGTTTGGCAAGTTCACGCCCGGGCCGGTCGGCCTGGGGTGCCACGCTATTTCCCCGCGATGCTCAGCGCCTATTCCTGGGGCCAGTTTGGCCTTTTCGTTTTGGTTGTGGTTGTTCTCTACTACCTGGTGGTGGGCCTGCTCTACTACCGGGTAGAACTCACGGCCCTGCTGACGCCGGGCAAAAAGCTGGCCGGTGCCCAGCTCGCCGGCGTGGGCGGCAGCACGGTGACTCCGCCCTCACTGGTGCGCCCCACCTCGGCCTTCGTGAAGGCCACGCCAGCGGCCACCGAAGCCCGAGAGGAAGCCGATGACGCGGAACGTCCCGAAGCCGGCGCGGACCAGAACCTGCCGGCTGCCGCCGAGCCATTGGTCAGCGGGGCACTTCCTGACTCCACCGGCACGGCTACTGGCCACGATGAAAGCACCAGCGATACCGCCCCGATGGAGGCGACGGCCGCCGCGGGCGACGAGGCGCAGGCACAGGATGAAAACCGCACCGAGGAAGCCGACCAGGCCGACGAGCACCTGGCTGCGCTGGTCCGACGCGAAGCCCACAACCTGCCCCAGGAATCCGAGACTGCGGATAAGGCAACTGGCGGGGTGCTGGAGCCTGAAACCGTGCAGCTGCCCCTGGTGGCCGATGGCTACGAGCCGCTGGCCAGCTTCGAGGAACCGGTAGCCTCGCGGTTGGACATCGCCCCGGTGGGTTTACCCAAGCTAGTGTCCGCCGCCTCGGTCGCCGAGTACCTGACCCTGCTGCAAGCTGGTCAGCAGCCCGCGCCGCCGGTCGAGCTGGCCGGCACCACCCTGGCCGAGCAAATGGCCCAGCAGATGGCCCTCAACCACGCCGAGCTGGATGACCTATTCGGCCCCGACGATGAGTAGCGCGGCCTGCTTTCTCCCTAATCATTGATTCCCGACTCCTTTTCCTTTGCCATGACTAAGAAACCTTTCGTTACCTCGCTGGCCCTCGTGGTCTTGCTATTCAGCTCGCAACTACTTTACGCCCAGACCGGGGGCGGCAATGGCACGGCCGGCATTCAGGATGCCACCACCCAGGTCACCAGCTACTTCGACCCGCTTACCAAGCTCATGTACGCCATCGGGGCGGTGCTGGGCCTGGTGGGGGCCATCAAGGTGTATGGCAAATGGAACTCCGGCGACCAGGACACCCAGAAAACGGCCGTGTCGTGGTTTGGCTCGATGATTTTCCTGGTCATCGTGGCCACGGTGGTGCGCTCCTTCTTCCTCTAAGCCGCTGCCATGCCCATCTACGACCTCAATCGCGGCATCAACAAGCCCGTCGAATTCAAGGGACTGGTGGGCAGCAACATCTACTTTCTGGCCGCCGGCATCGGGCTGGTGTTTGCCCTGTTCGTGACCTGCTACCTGCTGGGCCTGCCGCTGGTGCTCACCGTGCTGGTCACCTTCCTGGCCGGTGGCGGGATGTGGGCCGGCGTATTCGCCCTGAACCGCCGCTTTGGCGAGCATGGGCTGATGAAGGCCGCCGCCCGGCGCTCGTCGCCCAAATACATCACCAACCGGCACAGCCGCTTATTCCAACGCCTCAACGAGGACCCAACCAGCCGCTAGGCGCGGCTGGTTTTGGGTGCTTTCTTCAGCTTATGAGCAATAAGGTTCTGCCCTCCGTTTCCCTGGAATCCAAGCAGCCCATCTACAAGGTGGAAAAGGATTGCCTCATTTCGAAAAATGCGGACGTGACCGTGGCGTTTCGGCTGGATTTGCCCGAAATCTTCACGCTCTCGCGCGAAGACTATGCCCAGTTGCAGGCCGCCTTCGTGAAGGCCGTGCGCCTGCTGCCCGACCACTGCGTGGTGCACAAGCAGGACTGGTACGTGGAGGATAAGTACGCGCCCGGCTTCGAGGCCGAGCGCACGCTGCTGTCGTCGGCCTACGAGCGCCACTTCAACGAGCGGCCCTTCCTCAACCACTTCTGCTACCTCTACATCACCAAAACCTCGTCGGAGCGGCCCAACTGGGGCAGCACGTCGGGGCTGCTGGCCCGGCGCAATATCGTGCCGAAAGATATGCTCGACACCAAGGTGCTGGAGAGCTTTTTCGACAATGTGGGCCAGTTCGTGCGCACCCTGGAAGGGGTGGGGCCGACCAACGCTCCCTACATCCGCTCGCACCGCCTGACCTCGGATGAGCTGGCCGGCACGGCCGATAAAGCCGGGTTGCTGGAAAAGTACCTGGCGCTGGATTTGTCCGACCAGGCCCTGCAGGTGGACCTGGATTTGACCGAAGGGCTGAAAGTGGGCGCGGAGTTCTGCCAGATGTTTTCGGTGGCCAACCTCGATGACCTGCCCACCTCGGTGGAAACCGACATTCGCTACGAGCAATACAGCACCGAATACTCGGACTTCCCCATTTCGTTTGCCGCGCCGCTGGGGCTGCTGCTGGGTGCCAACCACATCCTGAACCAGTACGTGTTTCTGGACAACACCCAGAAGACCGTCAAAACCTTCGAGCAGAAGAAGGACCGGCTCAACTCGCTCTCGCTCTACTCGCGGCAGAACGCCATCAACTTCGAGTATTACAATGCCTTCCTCAACGAGCTGATTGCCCACAAGCGCCGGCCGGTGCGGGTGCACTGCAACGTGCTCACCTGGGGCCGGCACGAGGAGGAGCTGACCGAGGTGCGCAAGCTGGTAAACGCGGCCTTCAACGCCATGAACTGCAAGCCGCGGCAGAACACGGTGGACATCGCCGCGCTCTACTGGGGCGGCATACCGGGAAACGCCGGCGACTTTCCCTCGGAGGAAACCTTCTACACCTTCATCGAGCAGGCCGTCTGCTTCTGGGCCTCCGAAACCAACTACCGCAGCACCGGGGCCACCAAGGGCATCAAGCTCTCCGACCGGCTCACGGGTAAACCCGTGCTGGTGGACATTTCGGATGAGCCGATGAAGAAGCAAATCATCTTCAACCGCAACAAGTTCGTGCTCGGGCCCTCGGGCTCGGGCAAGTCGTTTTTCACCAACCACATGGTGCGCCAGTACTACGAGCAGGGCGCGCACGTGCTGCTGGTGGATACCGGCAACTCCTACAAGGGCCTCTGCGAGCTGGTGGGCGGGGTGTACTTCACTTATGAGGAAGACGACCCGATTGCCTTCAACCCCTTCCTGATTTCGGGCAAGCTGGACGTGGAGAAGAAGGAATCCATCAAAACGCTGCTGCAGGCGCTCTGGAAAAAGGACGACGAAAGCGTGAGCCAGTCGGAGTACGTGTCGCTCTCTACTGCCGTCAGTCTGTACTACGTAATGCTCGAAGCTAACGCGATTATCAAGCCGAGCTTCAACACGTTCTACGAGTTTGTTAAAGGACCTTATCGCAAGATTCTGGAGGAGGAAAGAGTCCGGGAGAAGGATTTCGACATCGATAACTTCATCTACGTGCTCAAGCCCTACTACCGGGGCGGTGAGTATGACTACCTGCTGAACTCCGAGAAAGAGCTGGACCTGGTGCAGGCTCCCTTCATCGTGTTCGAGCTGGACAACATCAAGGACCATCCCATCCTGTTTCCGGTGGTCACGCTCATCATTATGGAAACCTTTATCTCCAAGATGCGCAAGCTGAAAGGGGTGCGGAAGATGATTCTGATTGAAGAGGCCTGGAAGGCGCTGACCACGCCGGGCATGGCCGCCTACATCAAGTACCTCTTTAAGACGGTGCGCAAGTTTTTCGGCGAGGCCATCGTGGTGACGCAGGAAATCGACGACATCATCGGCAACGAGATTGTCAAGGACGCCATCATCAACAACTCGGACTGCAAGATTCTGCTCGACCAGCGCAAGTTCATCAACCGCTTCGATGAGATTCAGGCGCTGCTCTCGCTCACGCCCAAGGAAAAAGACCTGGTGCTGAGCATCAACCGCGACAACAAGGCCACGCGGGGCCGCTACACGGAGGTATTCATCAGCCTGGGTGGGGTCGTGTCGAAAGTGTACGCCATCGAGGTGTCCAAGGAAGAATACGTGACCTACACCACCGAGGAAACCGAGAAAGTGCGGCTGTTTGAGAAGCTCAGGCAGACCGGCGACATGCCCACGGCCATCAAGCTTTTCGCCAATGAGCTGCGCGAAGGGTAGGGCGGCTGATTTCAACCAAAGGGAAAAATCATGAAAACGAAAATCACGCTTCCAATACTAGGCTTGGCCACTTTGCTAATTGGCTGCGGCTCCGACAAGGCTACGACGGCGATGGACAATAGAGCCGTCGAAACAGCTCCTCCAACCGTTTCCACCTCCCCCGTGGCCGTGGCCGCCGTGGCGTTTGCCGATAGCTTAGCGTCGGCTCCCAAAGCCGAAAAAGCTGACATCACCGCCGCCCGGTCTTTCGCGCAGGCCGTGAATACCTGGGAGACCAGCGACCTGAACGGTGCGGTGAAGGAGCACCCCGTGGTGGCCAACATCTGGAAGCGCTACCGCTACGTGCTGCGCACGGTAGTCCGCTCGCGGGGCATGAATCGCGTGAAGCCCGAAGATGTGGTCACTTGGAACGGCTTTACGCCGCAGTGCGAAGAAGCCATGAAAATGCTGCTGCCGCTCATCCAGGAGCCCAACGTGACGGCCACCCAGGCCCTGCCGACGCTGCAGAGCGTGGATTCTAGCATCGGTCGGGTGCGCTTCGCGGCCGAACGGCACATGATGTATTTGGAACACCCCTACACGCGGACACTCTAGCGTCACCTCCTTCAACCACTTGCCTTCCCTATGAAAACGAAGATTGGCATCCTCAGCCTGGCGCTGCTGGGCTTCAGCGCCTCGAAAGCGTCAGCCCAGCTGGTAGTAACGGCCCCGGTGCTGGAAGTGCAAAGCGGCGTACAAACCGGCCTGCAGAACACCATGAAGGGGCTGGAAGCGGCGGCCAACAAGCTGGTAGCCCTGGGCGTGAAAGAACAGGAGCTGACCAAGACCTATTCGCTCAAGAACATGGAGCAGCACAAGGCCTGGTACGACGGGCTGCTGAAAGTGAGCAGCGCAGTGCGCGACTACCGCCGGGTGCGGGCCATTTACGCCAAGCAAACCCAGATTATCTCGACCTACTCCTCGGCCATCAATGTGTTGCGCACCTCGCGCTACATCACGCCGGCCCAACTGACGGAGATGGTATCCATCTACACGAAGATGCTGGCCGAAGGAGCCAACACGGTGTCCGACCTGGCCACCATTACCAGCCCGTCCATGCTCAAGATGACCGACGCGGAACGAATGGAATTCATCGACACGCTGGACGCCAAAATTACTGACCAGCTGGGCCTAGTCAACTACTTCACCCGGCGCAACATGATGGTACTCAAGACCGCCCAGCAGGTCGAACAGGACCACCAGGCGCTGCTCAGCCTCATGGACGCGCACTAACCCTTCCTCTCCCGATGAAAGCATTCACCACCATGTTGCTGCTTGGCCTGGGGCTGAGCGCACAGCAGGGCTTTGCCCAAGCTCCGGCCGTTATTTCCGCGCCCATCGCTGAATCCAGCTCGCGCAAGCAGATTGTGCACCAGGGCGTTTCGACCACCCTATTGGGGCGGGGCAAGGCCCTGGCCGGCGATATGCAAGTGGTAAGCGGCAAGATTAAGGGCATCGTGGACCAGACGCAGGCCCTGCACGCGCAGTGGTACAGCAGTTTGCTACAGATAAGCGCGGGGGTGCGCAACTACCGCCGGGTGCGGGAAATCTACGCCGCGCAGGCCTCGATGATTTCGCAGTTCAGCTCGGGCGTGGCCGACCTGCGCGGGCGCGGCCTCTCCCCAAATCAGGTAACCGAAGCGGCACAAGTGTACCAGGTGCTGCTGCAGGAAAACGTGGCCCTGATTGGCGAGCTGGCCACCATTATGACTGCGAACCGGGCGGAAATGACGGACCCGCAACGCATCAAATTCATCAACAAGATTGGCGACAAGATGCAGCAGCAGCAATACCTGATGACCTATTACACCAATAAATGCCGCGCTGTGGCTCTCTCCCAGCAGCAGGCCATTCAGGACCGGGCGTCGGTGCTCACCCTCGTGGGCGCTAAGCAGTAGCCCTTTCGCTTTCATTCACCAGCCCCAAATCACCCGACTATGGAAATGAATTCCATCACCGCGCAAATGCTCGAAATGGAGCAGATGCTCAGCCGGCTTTATGATTCCATGCTGCCCCTGGTGGCGCAGTTCGTCACTCTGGGCCGGGCCGTGGGCGGGGTGGGAGCCCTCATTTTCATCAGCTCCCGGGTGTGGGGCCACATTGCCCGCGCCGAGCCTATCGACCTGTATCCGTTGCTGCGCCCATTTCTAATTGGGCTGGCCATCCTGCTGTTTCCGCAGCTGCTCGGCGGCCTGCGCGGCATCACCGGCGCGCTGGCATCAAGCACGGACTCGGTCCGGGTGGACCAGACCACCCAGATTACGGCCTTGCAGGACCAAAAAAAGGCGTTGTTGGCCGCCCGGCCCGAAAACAAGTACTTCGCCACGGACGAGGCCTACGAGAAGCGGCTCGACGAACTGGGCATGATGAACATGGGCCAGCAGCTGTCGCTCTCGTTTGATAAGCTCAAGTACGATGTGAACCAGAACTTCCGCGAGTGGATGAAGAACACGTTGGAGCTGTTCCATGTCGCGGCCCGGCTGCTCATCAACGTGCTGGCCACCTTCCTGCTCATCGTGCTGTCGGTGCTAGGACCGCTCACTTTTGGGCTGGCCATCTTCCCAGGCTTCGGCAACTCCATTCCTAAATGGCTGGGGCAATTCATCACCATCAGCCTGTGGGTGCCCGTGGCCAACATTTTCGGAGCCATTATGGGCCAGTTTCAGATAATGATGCTACAGGGCGACATCACCCGCCTGACCTCTAACCAAGGCGTTGACTCGGCCGACTTCGGCTACCTCGTGTTTCTGTGCATTGCCATCACGGGGTACCTGATTATTCCCTTCATCACCGATATGATGATTGCGGCTTCCGGGGCAGGCCAGGCCGCCCGGGCCATGCAATCGGCTATGAGTGGTGGGGCGGCTATGGCTGGCGCGGCGGCAGGTTCAGCCGGGCGGGCGGGCGCGGCCGGCGTATCCGGGGCCGCATCGGGCCTTGGGGCGGCAGTTGGGGCCGGGCAGGCGTTAGCTGGCAATGCTGCCTCGGGCAACATGACGCGGAGTGAGGCCGCAGGTCACCGGGCTGGCACGGCGGTGCGCGAACGGGCGGCCAGCTTCGTCAACCGGCTACGGGGCTAGCCCTGGTTGCGCGGTGATTTCCCACTATTTCCTTTTCCCATGTTTGCTTCCCTCAAAACCATTGATTCGGCTTTTCAGCAGGTAAAAACCCTGGCGCTTATTTTCATTGTGGCCGTGCTGGTGCTGGCCGGCACCATCGCCTACTTCGCCTTCCAAACCACCAACGCCGCGGCCAATCGCATCTATGTGCTGGAAGGTGGGCAGCTGCTCACGGCTGGGGCGCGGGATGCGCGGGCTAACCGGCCGGTGGAGGCACGCAGCCACGTCACGCGCTTCCACGAGTTGTTTTTCACGCTCGACCCTGACCAGAAAGCCATCGACAGCAACGTCAATAAGGCCCTATACCTGGCTGATAACTCGGCCAAACGGCAGTACGAGAACTTCAAGGAGAAGGGCTTCTATAACGACCTGATTGCCGCCAACATCAGCCTGGAAATGACGGTGGATAGCGTGGTAGTGTCCAATTCGCGCCCGATGGTGGCGCGGTGCTACGGGCACCAGCGCGTCATTCGGGCCACCTCGGTTACCACCCGCAATTTCCTTTCCGAGTGCTCCCTGCGCGACGTGACCCGCTCGGAAAATAATCCCCACGGCTTTCTGATGGAAAACTGGCGGGTGCTCAAGAATGAAGACCTGAATACGCTTCCTCGCTAATCCTCCCCTGTTATGGCAACGGCAACCAACGCGCCGCACGACGCGCAATTTCTTCGCACCCGCAAGATGGCCACCTTTCTGCCGGTGGTAGGCGTGCCCTTTCTGGCCGTGATGTTCTACCTGGGCGGGGGCGGCCAGGGCACGCCGGCGGCAGCGCAGAACACCGAAACCGGCTTCAACACCAACTTACCCAAAGCCGAGAAGGGCACCATTACCAGCAGCAAGCTCGAAGCCTACGCCAGCCCGGTTGATACCCTGCGCAACCGGGGCCTGGTCGATGCACGCCTCGATACGACTTCGGGCTCGGGCCTTTCCTACGCGGTGGGGGCCGATGGCAAGGCGGGACCCAACGGCTCCGTCGATAAGTCGGTGGTTGAGGCCCAGCAGCAGCTCATTGCCGCACAGCAGGCCCAGATGAACGGCGGAGTTGCGCCCGGCACCGTAGTCCCTGCCACAACAGCCCCAGGGGCCCTCACCCCGCAGGAACAAATGGAGCTAATGCGCAGCCAGCACGAACGCGACCTGGCCGAGCAGAAAGCCCAGCTGCAAATGGCGGCACTGCTGGCCCAATCGAACAGTGCCGGTGGGGGAGGAGCGGCCCCGCGCACGGTTGCAGCCCTACCGAAAAAGAAGAAACCTACCACCCGGTTGCGGGCCATCGATGATGATGCCGTGGTGTCACGCCTGGGCTCCAACGGGCCGGGGCGCAAGCGCACGGCCTCTTTTCAGGGCTTTGATGCTGAAACCGGCACGGGTGGCGACGGAAACACCCTACCGGCCGTCATCCACGAATCGCAGGAAGTGGTCAGTGGCTCACTGGTGAAAATGCGCCTCACCGAATCGGCCGTCATCAATGGCCACTCTCTGCCAGCCAACACCTTTATCTATGGCAAGTGCAGCCTGGCTGGCGAGCGGCTCAGCATTGCCATTGAAACCCTCAAATCGGGCAACAGTGTGTTTCCGGCGGCGCTGGAAGTGTACGACGTGGATGGGCTGGAAGGCCTGCACATTCCCGGCGCCATTACCCGCGATGCCGCAAAACAGGCTGGTGCCGAAGGACTCGGTGCGGCCGACATGATGACGATGAGCGCCGACCCAGCCATGGCCGCGGCAGGCGTGGCGGTTAGCGCCGTGAAAGGCATTGGCCAGAAGAAAATCCGCTTGGTCAAAGTCCGCCTGAAGGCCGGCTACAACGTGATGCTCAAAGTAGATAAAGACTAACGACTCCTTCCCATGAAAACCACCCTATTTGCTACCAGCGCCCTTTTACTCGGCCTGGCGGCTGTTCCGGTGCAGGCCCAGACCTCGGCCGCCCGGATGCTGCAATACTCGGAAGCCAATAAGCTGCCGACCTATCCGCTCTATATCAGCGACCAGAAAACGACTCATCTAGTGTTCCCTTTTCCTATCACTTACGTCGACCTGGGCAGCTCGGGCCTGATTGCGGCCAAGGCCACCGGCGCGGAAAATATCGTGCGGGTGAAAGCCGCTTCGGCCGGCTTTCCGGAATCGAACATGACGGTGCTCACCTCGGATGGAAAGCTGTACTCCTTCGTGGTGAACTACCAGCACGACCCTAAGGTGCTCAGCCTCGACCTGGGCGCGGCCGGCTCGGCTTCATCGGCGCAAGGGGAAGCCATTTTATCGAACTCGCCCATCCCGCAGGGCAATCTGGATGCCTACTCCCGGCAAGCGCTGGCGGCGGGCGGTACCTCGGCCAGCGAGAGTGCCAACCAACTCAGCGTGCGCGCCGGCAACGTGGGCTACAAGCAGGAAACCCTGTTTTTTCCGCTGCACGTTGCCAACAAATCGAACGTGACTTACGACGTGGACTTCGTCAAATTCTACATTCAGGATAAGCAGGTGGCCAAGCGCACGGCCGAGCAGGCCTTAGAAATCACGCCCATTTACGTCTTCAATGGGGGCCTGAAAAAGATTGACGCCAAAGGCCAGCTCGAACAGGTCTACATCTTCAAAAAATTCACCATCCCCGAGCAAAAGCAGCTCATCATCGAGGTGTACGAAAAGGGCGGCGGGCGCAACGTCAAGCTCAAGCTTACTAACGCCGACCTGCTCAAAGCCCGGACTTTCAAATAGGCATTGTCAAGCTCAGCAGCTGGGCAGAAGCAACGAAAAGTGCCCACACTGCGTTGCCTGCCTAGTTAGCGTGAAGATTTAACCCGTGTTGGTATGCGTAGCTTCCTGATTTTCGCGGCGATTATCGCCTTTCTGTATTCGTCTTGGGCTCCCAGTTGGGGCAGCACTGCCGCCACCTGGGGGCTGGTGCTCTTTGGCCTAAGCAAGTTCTGGGGACTTTCCAGTAAGGTCACGCCGCCCAACCGCAATCCATTCAATCCCTACGAGCGGTACAAGCCTTTCTAGGCTATTTCTGCTGCTTATAGCTTAAGCCCCCGGCGCTTCGGCTCGGGGGCTTTTTGTTGGTCTGGCAGTAAGGCTTTGGCATTTTCCTCTGCCATTGGCCCCAGCACCGGCATCACTAGCCGCTGCTCCACGATGGGTGGAAACAGGAGGTCGGGGCTGCGCTGCATCTGCTCCAGGCGCGCGGCAATGGCCGGCCAGCGGTAACCCTGCATTTCGGGCTTCATGTTAAAGTCGATGTCGCCGTGGAAGGCCAGGGCGCGGGGCACTTCGGATGATGATGTATTAAAGCGGCCTTCATAGGCTTGGCGCATCTGGTTCAAAGTGAGCTTTTCGCTCAGCGCGGCCACGTCCACGAAGTCGCGGAGCCTTTCGCCGCTCATCACCACACCGGCCAGCTTCATAGCGCCCAGGTCTTCGAGTGAAGCCATACGAATGTTGGAGTCGGGATAGAGCACGGGCGGTCGTAACAGCGGGAAGCCATAATTCACCACATCGGTTTTCACCTGGCCGATGACACCCTGAATGGCGGCTTTGTCCCATTCCGGCTCCTGGGCCCGCATTCGTTGGAGCGCGCCGTCGGCCCGCATCTTATATTTGCTTATCAGCAGGTCCTTGATTTCTCCGTCAATCGGGGTGGGGCCGTCCGAAAACAGGTCGAGGTCGCGGCTGCGACGGTGACCCAGATGTAACGCCAAAGCCGTTCCCCCTACCAGGACGAACGGCTTCAGCAAGGGCTCCTGCATGAGCTGCGCTAGGAGTTGAAGGTTTGCGGTATCGACTGCTTGCGCTGGTAGCATCTAAGCGTTTCCTTTTCGATGTGGAAGAACTGGCATACGGCCGCAATGGCGGCATCCGACATATAGGGTACCGTTTCAACGATTTCCTGCACGCGGGGCCTGCCGTAATATTCCAGCATGGCAGCCCAGTCTTCTTTGCTCCCGCGCTGAATGACGCGCTGCACGATGGTACGCGCCATGGCCTGCGGGTCGATGGTATCGGGGTCTACGTCCCACAATAGAGTTGGCAGGTGCTCGGCCAGGGGGGCCGGTACGACCTGCGGCTCGGGCGTTGCAACCGTAGCAGAAGGGGTGAGCTTTTCCATGAGTACAGGATATGTGAGCCGGGGCTATTAGCCTTTCGTGTGACAGGGAAGCATATTCCCGAAAGCTGGATTGGGAACCAGAGGGAGAAAGCCAATAGCAGTCCCTATTCTATTTAAACATCTTTTCAGGCCCTATAGTTGCGCTAAATCAGCCGGACTCAGTAAAGCTACGGCAGGCGAGGACCTACGCTCGATTCATCAAAGTGCAGATATGGGTCGTACTGATGGGCCGGCTCTACTTGCGGGCCTGCTCCGGGCGCATACCTAGCGAAAGGGTCAAAGCCGGGAGCTGGCTGGTACTCGGCGTCGAGCGCGGCCGACAATTGCGCCAGGTCAATCTGCCCGGCAATGTATTGGTTCTGCAACTCCACCAGCAGCGTCGAGGGCGGTCGATTTTGACTCATTGACACGCCAACTGCAAACTTTACCACCTCGCGACGCTGCTGCTTGATTTGCTCGTTTTCGGAGAAATAGAGTGCTTTTTCCACCAATACAAGATACGAATAAAAGCTCGCACCGGCGTCCTGGGAGGCAACAAATCAGCTCTATTTCGAACTCACAGCTTTGGGCCTCGACGCTTTAACTCCGGTGCTTTTTGCAGCGGCTCGTCTTTACTGGCTACGGGTATTTTCGGTGGTTCCGGGCTGGCGGATGGCGCGGCCTGCAGCGGAGGCCCGACTACCAGCAGCACCACCGTAACCAGAGGCAATGCCTTTAGCAACCGCGCCACGCGCTGGCGCAGCCGGGCATCTTCCATCTTAACGGGCATTTGCGCCAGCAGCTCGGCCCCGGTTTTGAGAATAGCCAGCCGCGCCGGCTGCTGCGCATCGGGATGCACCACGCCGCGGGTGCCCTGCATAATCTGCCGGGCTACCCCGGTGTGACGCCCTCCCAGCAGCGCGCGCCATATAGGCTCCTGGCTCTGCTGTACCTCGCGCATGGCATCCACGCGCCGCAGAAACTCGGGCACTACCACGGGCGCGGCCGGGGCTAGCACCAGTTCCGGAAGCGGCGTGGTAATCTGGCCAAAAAAGGCGCGGAGCGGCTGCAAATCGGTTTCCGGGTTCCCGGTGGGCCGTAGAATAGCATAGTCCCGGGCCTGGTTGTATTGCTTGGGGTGCAACTGCGCGACGAGGTTCACGTCGTAGCCGGCATTCTCCGCCAGCACTTGAAAAGCCGCGCCCAAGGTCCGGCCATTGCCCTCCCGAAAGGCGTGGGCGTAGTTGTACTGGTCGAAATAGTAGGCCGCCCGGGCCACGAACTGGTCTTTATCCAGCCCCTTCAGAAAGCGCTCAGCGGCCAGCTGTTGCCCGATGGCATCCAGGTGCGCGGGCAGTTGCTGGTAGCTGCCAAAGTACATGGTGTACAGGCCGGGACCGTCCTTATCGGCCGATGTTGACTTGGTAGCCTGAAACTCGCCCCAGGCGCGCGTTTCGCCGGCCCACGGGTACACATCCTGAAAAAGGTGGCGGTGCAATGCCTGCAGGCCCTGGGCATTGTGAGGCGTCACTTCCACGTGGCCGGCCAGCACCTCCAGCAGGCGGAAGTGGAAGCGGTTGCCTTCGACCTCGGCCAGCTTGTCCTCATCGGCAATGTTGAGCTTATTAATCAGGACACCGGTGTGGGGGTCGGTAAAACCGTCAGTCATAGAGGAAACCTGCGCGGGAACTGGGTAAGCAAGCAAAACGCCCCACCAACCGGCAGGGCGTTAGCGAATAGAATTGAAGCGAAGGGCTAGTGCGATAAAGAGCGGGCCTTGGTCACGGCGGGAGCCGGCCGGGGTGCCACCGCCAGGATGCCATCGGCTCCCCGCGTGGGTATCGGCTTCTGAGTCTGGGCTTGGTAATGCGCGTCAAGCTGCGCGTTAACCTCGGCCAGACTCAGCTCGCCGTTGATGTAGCGCTGGCTCAGCTGCTCGGCAAAGGGGCTCAGCTTGCGGTCTTGGGTTGCGTTCAGCGCGGCCGCCCGGTCCGACAGCGCCTGGCGCTGCTCGCGGGTTGCTTCCTTGGGGCCGAATTTTACGAGGGTATCCATGCTGTTTTGCCTGAGTGGTCTACTACGGCAAACGAAAGTTAGGCAAAAATGTGCCAAACCGGGCTACTGCTTCGACCTGGCCGCCTGTGCATCGGCCAGGGCCGCATCCAGCACCGTCTGCACGGGCACGGCCAGCAGCTCGGCTACCCGGAGCGCCTCGGCCACGGTCAGGCCGGAGGGGTCGGCTTCGCGCTGCTTGATAGTGCGGTAAGTCATTTGCAGGTGTTCCTGCAGCTCGCGCTCGGTGAAGGAGAAGCGGCCGTGGCGCAGCAGGTGGCTGAACTGCTGGCCCGCCGGCGGGGCAGCACCGGGCGGAGCCGAGGGAGGGGATGGGGTTTTCATGCAAGCAGTATAACGCTTCCCTGCCTTACGGGAGAAGGAGCAGAGCGATACTCCACTGCCCCGGTCACGTGCCAGCGGACGGTAGCCCGCCCGCTGGCATCGGTGCTCAGGCCGCAAGCTGCAGCTGCATTTGGGTACCGGGCGCGGCCAGCGGCTCAGCCTCGGGCACTAAGGGGTGGGTCTTCGCGGTGGCGGCTTTGGCCTGGCGGGCGCGGTAGGCGGCCATTTCGGGGCCGGGCAGCCACTGCTTGCCGGCGCAAGCCCGAAGGTTGAACTCCTGCCAGAGAAATTCCTCGCGGAAAATGAGGTGCACGGTGCCTTTCTTAAAGGCCCGGATTTCGAAGAACCGGCTGTAGACCGTGTACACGCCGTTCGGGTTGGGGTTCTGATTGCCGTAGCGGTCAAGGGCGGTATCGATGCCCACGCAGGTATCGTAGTTTTCGCCCGTCAGGTAGCACATCACCCGGTCAATGTCGGCGTAGTCGTCGCGGCGGCTCCAGTTCACCCGGAAGCCCTTGCCCGAATAGCTTTCCTCCACCGCGTAGGGCAGAATCACCTTGCGGTTCACTTTCCACTGCGAGTTAGTTACCCAGCCCTCGACGTGCAGGCGGTTTTCCTTGTGGTACTTGGTAAAGGTGTCGAACACCGATTCCACGGCCTGTTCCATGATGGTTTCGCGGTTGTCGAGCACCAGCGCCACCAGCTCAGCCACTGCCTCGTGGGTGAATTCCTGGTAGCCCTGGGCTTTGCTGAAGGCCGCGAAGTTGCGGCGCACGTCGGCCGTCATCAGCTTCTGAATGTTCACCTTATCGAGTACCAGCCCCCAGATTTGCTGGTTCATCTCGTCGGCGAAGTTGTTGTAGCTCGTGCGCAGGCTGCCGCGCTCCAAGCTGGCCTCGGCCAGTTTAAGCACGTCCTGGTAGTCGTTGCGCAGCAGACTTTTGGCGTAGAACTTCATGCCCTCACGGGCTTGGAGGTAAGCGGCGTACTGCGCTTTCAGGCCTTCGTATTCGGCCGCCATGTTGCCGATAACGTCGCGGGTGGCCACGGCATTAGCGAAGAGGTTTTCGTTTAGCTCCGGCCCCCGGCGGCCCCGGCTGCTGAACTCAAACGTGAGGCGGTCGGCCTTGGCGGGCTTGTGCAGCCGAACCATACTCACCCCTACGTTGGTGGGGCGCTCGGCCTCAGCAAAAACGGCCCCCAGCTCCTCACTGGTGCCGTGGTCCTCGATGAGGCGGGCCAGCAGCTGCCGGGTTTCGGTGTAGGGGTTGGCCAGCGTTTCGGTGTTGAGCAGGCACACCACGTCACCGCCGGCGGCTACCACGTCCCAAGCCTTGAGCAAATGCCGGTCGCCGTTGGAAAAGGGCGGGTTCATTACAATCAAATCGATAAAATGGTCGCCCCGGTAGCTCAGGAAGTCGTTGGCAATGACTTTGTAGCCCTTGTCGTGCAGCACGGCACGCAGGTCGGGGTCGGCTTCGCAGCAATACACGTTTTGCTTGCCGCTGCGGCTGTGGTAGTCCTCGCGGTCCAGCCAGGCCGTCAGCTCGTCCACGATGGCCCCGCTGCCGGCGCTGGGCTCCAGGATAGTAAGCTTGCGCAAAGCTGCCGCGGCCGGGTTGTACCGGCGGTACCGGTCGCCGCTCTCGGCTTCGTCGCCGGTAGGAGCGGGATTGAAAAACGGTTCGAGCATGCGCTGAATAACGGCGGCCGGGGTAGGAAAGAATTCAGGATTAAGCATGACGTCTGACGGGGCTAAGATGATAGTGAACAACCACTTGCTTATCCTATTAAACGCATTTTTGAGTGTTTTTGTTGCTAAAAAGACAACAATATTTCACCAAAATCAACTGCCCGCTTTGGCCGCTTAAACCCTCCTTCCCCTTTGTTCCATATTGATTTTGCCAGCGGCTCGCTGGCTCAAGCACTGCGCTGGCGGTACCGACCCTTGCCGGTTCGGCCAGCAGCCATTAAAAAAGGAGGGAGGCCCGGGCGGGGCTGCAAAGCGCACCGGGGGCGGGGCCGGCATTCCGCCGCGACCAACGGGAGTAGCGGAGAGCCGGCCCCGCCCCCGAGTAAGCGCCGCTGCCTGGGCCGGGCCGGTGGGAGGATTTTTTTGCGAGAAGGATAGGAAGAACGCGACCAACGGGAGCGGTGCGTAGCACGGTAGCGCAGCGAACTCCTGCATAGCCTGGCCCAATGGGCTCGCGCCGCCAGCAATGCCTTAATACAGCTCGTTTTCCGCCCAGGAAGAAATATTTTAGCTATGTCGTAAACTTACGTCATTCTATGTCGTATATTTGCGACATACTTCCGGCTTTGCTCCTGACTGCTATGTCTTCCAACGCGGATACCTTGGTTCATCCCCTGCTACGCGTGGTGCTCGAACGGGTGCTGCGCACCGAATGCCTCGTCCTGGAAGGCCTGCGGCTCCAGACCCAGAGCTACAACGGCCAACCCGGCGGCGGCGGCGAGCAGCGGTTGAAAGCGGCCGAACAGCGCGCCTACCAGCGGGCCGAAATCCTGCTCGCCCAGTTGCTGGCCGCCACGGCTGCCGCGCCAGCATCTATTCCCAACGCACTCCCCGATTCATCCTCATGACCTACGCTAAAACCGCCGCCTTCACCGAAGAGCAGCAGCACCTAGCCCGCGTGGCCAAGGCCCTGGCCCACCCGGCGCGAGTGGCCATCATCCAGTTCCTGGCCAGCAAAAAGACCTGCATCTCCGGCGACATCGCCGCCGAGCTGCCCCTGTCCCGCACCACCGTATTTCAGCACTTGCAGGAGTTGAAGGCGCTGGATTTGATACGCGGCGAAATCGACGGCCTCACGGTCTGCTACTGCCTCAATACCGAGCTGCTGCAACAGGTGCACCAGCAGTTCACCGCCTTTTTCATCGAGGCCACGAGCGGCGCCGTTTGCGGCCCCGATGATGCCTGCGCCTGCTAACCATCCTCACTTTAACCCTTACCATTTTACGAAGCAACGCCATGAAAATCTCTGAAATCAAGCAGGCCCTGACCGAAGTAGAAGCCATTAATTTCCGCCTGCCCACGGGCGAGTACCTGCCTTCCCATTTCCACGTCACGGAAGTGGGCCTGGTGAGCAAGCATTTCATCGACTGCGGCGGCGTGGAGCGCCAAGAAACCGTGGCCAACTTCCAGCTCTGGGAGGCCGGTGATTATGACCACCGCCTAGCCCCCCAGAAATTCCTGCACATCCTGAAGCTGTCGGAGAAAATCCTGGGACAGGAAGACTTGGACATTGAAGTAGAGTACCAGCAGGCCACCATCGGCAAGTTCGGCCTGACCTTCGACGGCACCGATTTCGTGCTCATGCCCAAGCAGACGGCCTGCCTGGCCCAGGATGCCTGCGGCATTCCGGCGGCCCAGCAGTTCGCGCTGCCCCAGCTGCAAACGGCCGGCGGCTGCACGCCGGGCGGCGGGTGCTGCTAAAATGACCACGCGGCGCGGCCCTCCCGGGTCACGCCGCTTGACTTATCCCCCAATCCATTCCGCCCGATTTCGATGACAATTGCCTTTTTCTCCGACGTGCACGGCAACCTGCCGGCCTTGGAAGCGGTGCTGGCCGATATGGAGCAGCGCCGGCCCGACATGATTTTCTGCCTGGGCGATTTGGTGGGCTACGCGCCCTGGCCCAACGAAGTGGTGAATGAGGTGCGCCGCCGCGGCATCCCCACATTGGCCGGTAACTACGACCAGGGCATCGGGCTGGCCAGTAGCAACTGCGGCTGCGCTTACAAAACCGACACCGAAAAGGACCTGGGCGCGCAAAGCATTGCCTACACTAACCATATCATGGGCGACGAGGAGCGGCGCTACCTGCGCCTGCTACCCAAACACATGCGGCTGGAGTTTCAGGAGGAGCCCTGCACCCTGAACCTGCTGATGGTGCACGGCTCGCCGCGCAAAATCAATGAGTACCTGTTTGAGGACCGGCCCGAGGCCAGCTTTCTGCGGGTGTTGGCCGAGGCCAACGCCGATATTATGCTATTCGGGCATACTCACAAGCCCTACCACCGCACCTTCGCCTACGAAGTGGAAGGCGAAACCCGCTACCGCCACGCCCTCAACATCGGCTCGGTGGGCAAGCCCAAGGACGGTGACCCACGCGCGGCTTACCAGTTGCTGCACCTCGACGAAAACACGAAGCTCACGGACCCTGGCAGCGTGCGCACGGAACTTATTCGGGTCGAATACGACGTGGAGAAAGCCGCCCAGGCCGTGGAGGCCTCCCCGCTGCCGAACGAATACGCCGACATGCTGCGCAAAGCCTATTAAGCTACCAACCCGATGACCATTCAACCACTCGCGGAAACCCACTGGCCCGCCGTGCGTGCCATCTACGAGCAAGGCATTGCCACGGGCAACGCCACGTTTGAAACGCAGGCCCCCGAATGGGAGGCCTGGGACCGGGCGCACCTGGCCCACAGCCGCCTGGTCGCCGTCGATGACACCGGCATGGTGCTGGGCTGGGCTGCGCTCTCGCCGGTGTCGAGCCGCTGCGTGTACGGCGGGGTGGCCGAACTCAGCATCTACATCGCCGCCGACGCCCGTGGGCAGGGCGTCGGCCGGCAGCTGCTGCAGGTCTTGATTGCGGACTCGGAGGCCCAAGGCATCTGGACGCTGCAAGCTGGCACCTTCGAGGAAAACAGCGCCAGCATTGGCCTGCATACTCAGGCAGGTTTTCGCGTCATCGGCCACCGCGAACGGATTGGCCAGCACCACGGCGTGTGGCGCAACACGGTGCAGATGGAGCGGCGCAGCTCCTCCGTCGGGGTCGCTTAATTCACTATTTTCTATGACAACCCTGAATCAACCCCTGCCCGCCGCCCCGGCCCCCGCCGCGCTGGCTGAAAAGAAACTCTCTGGCCTCGACCGGGGCCTCACGCTCTGGATATTCCTGGCCATGGCGCTGGGCGTCGGCCTGGGCTACTTTGTGCCCGGCATCAACGGGGCCATCAACTACTTCTCAGTGGGCACGGTGAACGTACCGCTGGCCATCGGCCTGATTCTGATGATGTACCCGCCGTTGGCCAAGGTCAAGTACGAGCAGCTGCCCACGGTCTTCAAAAACACGCGCATCATCGGCCTCTCGCTGTTCCTAAACTGGATTCTGGGCCCCCTGCTCATGTTTTTCCTGGCCATCTGGCTGCTGCCCGACAAGCCCGAATACATGATGGGCCTGATTCTCATCGGCATCGCCCGCTGCATTGCCATGGTGCTGGTCTGGAATGACCTGGCCGATGGCAGTCGCGAGTACGCCGCCGGGCTGGTGGCCCTGAATTCCATCTTTCAGGTACTGTTTTATTCGGTGCTGGCCTGGCTGTTCATCACCGTGCTGCCGCCTTACTTTGGCCTGAAGGGCTACGCGGTGAACATCGGCATCTGGGACATTGCCCGGAGCGTACTCGTTTACCTGGGCATTCCGTTCGCGGCGGGCTTTTTGTCGCGCACCGTCCTGCGCCGGCTGAAAGGCGACGCATGGTACGAGAACGTCTACATCCCGGCCATCAGCCCCATTACGCTGGTGGCGCTGCTGCTCACCATCGTGGTCATGTTCAGCCTCAAGGGCGAAACCATCGTGCAGGTGCCGCTCGATGTGCTGCGCATCGCCCTGCCGCTGGCCCTGTACTTCGGCATCATGTTCGTGCTTAGTTTCGCGGCCGGCAAGTATCTAGGGGCCGACTACGCTGAGAATGCCTCCATTGCTTTCACGGCCACCGGCAATAACTTCGAGCTGGCCATTGCCGTGGCCATTGGGGTGTTTGGCCTGAACTCGGGCCAGGCCTTCGCCGGAGTTATCGGCCCGCTGATTGAGGTGCCGGCGCTGATTGCGCTGGTTAACCTGGCCTTCTGGTTCCGCCGCCGCTGGTACGACGGCAAAACGGTGGCTTCGGCCGCGTAACTCTTCCCCTGCTTTTTTCCCTGCTCATGTCTGGTAAGAAAAACGTGCTGGTGCTCTGCACCGGCAACTCCTGCCGCAGCCAGCTGCTGCACGGCTACCTCGCCCAAGAGCTAGGCGAGCGGGCCGCCGTCTACAGCGCCGGCGTAGAAGTCCACGGGCTTAATCCCCGCGCCGTGCGCGTAATGGCCGAGGACGGGGTGGATATCTCGCATCACACTAGCAACCACATCGATGAGTACGCCGCCGTGCCGTTCGATTACGTGCTGACTGTGTGCGACCACGCCAACGAGGTGTGCCCAGTATTTCCGTCGTCGGCCAAGAAGCTGCACCACAACTTTCCCGACCCGGCCAAGGCTACTGGCAGCGAGGAGGAAATTATGGGGCAGTTTCGCGCGGTGCGCGACCAGGTGAAAGCCTATGCCCACGACTTCGTTCAGGCGCAGTTCAAGACAACTCAAAGCATCTGAATAATAAGTATTTATGCCAGTGAATCCTTACGCGGAATTCTTCGTTCAAACTCACCGTTGAGGTAAAGAGAGTTTTTCCCTCTCGCCCTGCTATATGGCAACGAACAAACCGGCCGGCGACGGCCACCGCAACGGCGCAGTGCGCGACCGTTCGCAAGTTTTCAACCCCGTCACGGAGCAATACGTGAAGCGGAACACCACCAACGGCCAGTTCATGGACGTGAAGCAAGATGGTACGCCCTTCAAAGGCGTGCGAAAAGAGAAGGGAGGCAAATAGCACTACTTCTACTCTGTCTTTTGTCAGTAAAAAGGCGGCTCCGAAATTGGAGTCGCTTTTTTATTTTAATTGTTGCCCACCACTGATGCAGGTATCACGCCGACACCACTACATTCCCCAATTCCTCATTAAGAATTTCGCGGATGCGGATGGAATGCTCTACTTGCTTGATAAGCAGACGGGTAGAATAGCCAAGCAGCGGCAAAGCCCAAAGGCTATATTCTTTGAGATGGACCGGAATACGGTTCTCTTCCACGGCCAGCCCAAAGACCATCTGGAGGCCTTGTATGCAGCTTTGGATGACAAGGCCGCCGCCGATTTGCAAAATGTCCTTCTCTCCCGAAAAGCTTCTCTCGAAGCAGTGGTGAGCATTGTTGCGCTGGCCAGCTCCCTTAAATGGCGCATACCGGCGAGCGACCCGCAGTTTGGCCGACTGAAAGAGGAGTTGAGCCTGGCCGACTTAAAAGCTGAAATCCGGCCCATCGACCAAGCTAACCCAGTCGACCTGAATGCGCTGAACCAGTTGGTGGATTCGGATGCTATCAAAGAGGCCAAGCGAATATTGTTGCCTCTGCTGCCGTTGTTTGACGAGAACAAGCTTACCGACATTCACGCCAACTGGTTTATTCACTCGCAGCCCGATGAACGGTTTCCCTCCGTGATTGGAGACTGCCCCGTGCTGGAAAGGCCCAATGCTGACTATAGCAAATTAGAAGACTTCATCTTTCCGCTAAGCGCTACCGACACGTTTATTTACAAGCACGGGGCCCAGAAGCGGATTAAAAGCCCAATTTTCACTATCCAGAAGGACCTGGCTACCCTTCACTATTCCACGCGTTACGTTGCCTGCATGAGCAAAACGCACTTGGAAACCATCATGCAGATGTACAGTGTGATGCAAGCTCAAAACCAAGTAGAAAAGCTCACTGAGCTCTTATTTGACTTTATCGCCTAATTCCTTTAGCGACATTCGAAACCCTGAGCAATTATCAGCCAAGTTTACTCCCCACGTTTCGCGCAATCTTCAACAGGGTGCAGTTAACTACCCACGCCACCGCCAAGCTCTTCTAAAGCCCTTAGCCTCAGCATCCGCTACCGTCAAGGCATAAAACTCGCCTGCTTTATCCAGCTTGGTTCGGTCATACATCTGGTCAAATGGCAGGTGATAAATCCGTTCACCCGTTGCCGGACTGATGTGGCATTTTATCATCGGAAAAGCGCCCAGCCTGACCTGCTCCCGCACCTGGATGCCCAAAGCTTGGGCAAACTTGCGGGCCGTATCCGACAAATCAGTGGAGGTGCAAAACACCCCCAGAATGTTACTGGCGGAAAGTAACTGCGGAAAAAGGTGAAGCTGCTGTTCAACTAACTTTTTCTGCGCTGAGTCCAGGTAGAATTTGACGGTGGTACCAAACAGCTGGTTGATATGCTTTTCGTGAATGAGCTTGTGCTTGCTCCAGTACTTGCACTGCACGATTAGGGTGTTGCCGTCTTTACGACAGATTAAGTCTCTTCCCAAGTCTTCCTTGCCATTCTCAATCCCAAAATAGGTTACGGTATAGCCTTCGCACTCATACAAATACCCCACAAATCGCTCGTAGTCACGGCCCAACTGGTAAGGGCTTTTCCGGCCCTGCATATATCGCTCCAAGGCCCGCTGGTTCCGCTCGGTCGTGGAGAGACTGCTATATTCTCCAGCCGTCAGAAAAACACTCACCGGGTCGGCCTCCTGCGGTGCTTGCTCGCCATGTGTATCCTTTATTTCCAGGAGCGCCTCCTCCATTTCTCCTTCGCGAAACTCCGTCAGAAATGGAAACAGGCCTTCGTACTGGTTGATAACGTATTGCAGGTGTTTCAACTGAGCAGCCAGAATACGTTTCTCTTTCCCTACCTCGCGCACTGCCTGGGCAGAGGACTTGGCCGGCCGGGGCTTAAAGGCCAAATAGTCAGCAACCTGATTGTTGTTAAGCAAGACCAGGTCCGCAATTGCACCAGCCAGCCAAGGAAAGCTTTTGCTTTTCTCGGTTAACACTTTTTCCAATCGAGCCACATCAGCGGCCCGCTTGTCGAGTATTTTCTCCCGGACGTTTAACTCGGAATTCCTGGTTTGGTAATCCTTGTAAAGGCTACTCTTTTCCTGCGCCAGCTGCTTATCAAGCCGGTTTTTTCGAATTGCTAATAGCCCCAATCCGACCAGAAATCCGAGCAACACCAACCATAGATACAGATACTCGGCCATAAAAAGTCAAGCCAACTCTTAATATTCTACTAAAGTACAGACACGGTCCCTCACACCGAGCGCGCAATTTTCAGCATGGCCGCCGGCGAATCACCAAACTTGCATAGCGCCTCGCAGTGCTGGCGCAACTCCGAGAACAGGATGTAGCGGATGGTAGCGCCAGCGGCCCGGATGGCCGGCCGCGAGAGCTGGGCCTGCACTTCCTTCTCGCGGGCATCGGGCACCACAAGATAGAGCGCCGTCTCGTGCTCGGGCATGGAGAACGCCAAGTCCGTCAGGCGCAGGATGCCGCTGTAGATGCTGGTGCTTTTCTCCACCTCAAAGGCCGCTACCACGCGGTTGGTGCCGGGAGCGAACCACACGATGTCGATGAGGCGGATGGTGCTGGCCACCTCGGCCGGCACGGGCAGTTCGGGGTGCTGGTCGAGGCAGAGAAAGGAGAGCTTCTGGCCGCCGCAAAGACGGTTGCGGTCGTTGATGGCCGTGGTCACGTCGCAGCCCAGGGCCTTGCCCACGCGCAGCAGGTGATGCTGCATCTCGGTGTGCTGGTTTTCCTCCTGCGCCTCGGATTGCACCTCCTTGTGGCGCTTTTGGGCCTGCTGCTGGTACTTGTCGCGGTCCTCGTCGGTGGCAAATTGTTGGTCGCCGGCAATCATCTTCTTCACGCCCACGTCGAAAAGCAGCCCGCTCAGCGCGCCGTAGTCGAGGCTCAGGTGCTGGCGGTGCTCCTGATTAAGGTCGCGCAGCCGGTCGCGCATCCGCAGGTACTCGGACCAGGAGCCCAGCTTGATTTTCTCCCCAAACAGGGCGTTGAAGCCGTTGACGATGGCCGTGTTGCAGGGTGGCATCAGCGTGGGGTGCAGGAAATAGAGGATACTAGCCACGGCCGGCCCCAGCCCCTTGATTTTGCGGCGGTCCAGAATGTCGATTTCGCGCAGCAGCTGCTGCTCGGTAGTGGCCGCCAGGCAGCTTTCCAAGAATTGGCCGAAGGCGCGCTTGTTGTCTTCGTGCTCGTATATGTCGGGGATGCGCAGCTTGGGCTTCCAGTAGAAGGGGTGCGCCGCGCCCTGGAACACCTGCTTTTGCTCGCTGATGACGCCGAGCACGAATTCGAGCGAAGTGCCCTTAAAATCGTTGCCGAAGCTGCCCGCCTTGATGTCCTTGACCACCTGCTGCACCCCGCGCCGAATGGAGCGGAAGGCCTTCAAGCGCTCCTCGTTATTGATGAACCAGGTGTTGTAAACGGACTCGGAATCAGCTTTGTATTGCTGAATAAGGGGCGGTAGCGCGGCAGACATATAATGGGGCGGGATAATTGGAATCACGAAGATGCGCAGAACCCCGGGGTCCGCAAGCCGCCGCACCCAAAATCCGTCGTCCGGGTTGCCGTTGCGGGCTAATGCGTCATCCCAGGCATGGACATTTCCGGCATGCTCATCGGCTGGCCGGGCCGCATAGCGAGGTCCCCGTACCGGGCCGCCACGTAGTAGCCCGCCGCCAGCATGAGCAGGGTAAGCACCGTTACCAGGGCTTTGCGCCCGGCCGATACCTGGCCGTCGCCTTCCATGCGCATTCTTGGCATGGGGGGGCCGGCGGGCGAACTGGGCGCTGTTGGAGGCATAGCGTGCGTCATGCCGGCCATGACCATCCCGGCGTGCTGATGTTCTGCGGCAACCGGGGCCCCGCCCTTGCCCAGGGCCCGCTCGGTGCCCATGCCGTGCTTGAGTTGGTGCTTGACCAGCCACCAGTTGACGGGGTAGGCCACCACGACGCCCACGAGCGTAGCGGCCGACATCGAGGCCCAGAACCAGGGCGAGGTGGCTTCCATCGCCCGCATGTCGCGGGTCATGAGTAGTACCATCGTGGGCAGCATGCCGGCCATCATGGCGTTCATCGACATCCACTCCGGCAGAAACGAACTGCGCACGGCCTGCCCGTAGCTCATGCTCATCATGTCCTTCATAAACAGGGCCTGGAAGATGAATAGTCCGAAAAAGAAGCCGGCGGCGTACTCAATCCAGATATCGGTGCCCATGTTCAAACCAAAGTAGCCAGTGATGGCGGCAGCCACGATGATACCGGTGGCGTCGCCGGCGGCGCAGTGAATCGTCGAGCCCACGGCCTGCTTCCAGAGCGGGGCCACGAACGTCTCGTGGGTGCCGGGCGAGGGCTCGCGGCACGAAAACCAGTACACCAGCAGCCCCACCGGCCCGGTGTAGAGGGTGACCAGCACCCAGCCCCACTTCATCACTTTCATTTCCGGGGTGCTGGTAAACAAGTCCCAGGCAACGTAGGCCACGGATAACAGTGTGAGGCCGAACCAGACCCACAGCAGCCATTCCGGAGCCCAGGGAGTATTGTGCATTTCCATTGGGTAATGGCGTAAATTAAAAAGCAGCGGGCTATCTAGCCCGCTGCTTTTTAGGTGAAAGGAGGGAGGACATTAGTAGCCTTTGTTGGTCAGCAGCCACTCCTGCATCTCCTTTATTTCCATCATTTGCTCGTCAATTATCTGCCGCGCCAAGGCTTTGGTTTCGGTGTGACGGCCAAGGTCTAAATCCGCCTGCGACGTCTCGATGGCGCTCTGGTGGTGGTCCTGCATAAGTTGGGCAAAATCGCGGTCGGTATTGCCGGTGATAACGCGCAGGTCGTTGGCGCGCATCATCTTATCCATGGCCATCATCTGGCGCGTGTTAAACGCCGGCACGAGTGGCGTCTCCACCCGGTGCCCCGCCAGAAACGCGTTAAACTGCGTAATCTCGGCCTGTTGCGCGGCAATGATGCGGGTGGCCAGGTCCCGCATCTGGTTGTCCTTGCCATTTTTCAATTCCTCCTGGGCCATCGTAATGGCACCCTGGTGGTGCATCACCATCATCATGGAGTAGTCCTGGTCGGGGTCCTGGGTTTTCATCATGGCATCCATCTTCTTCATCATGTCGTGCATGAGTGTCATCATGGTGTTCTGGTCGTGCGCCTGCACTTTCAGGCTATCCGAGTCGTCTTTGCTGCACGAGGAAACGAGGGAAACGGAAGCCAGCAAAAGGGCCAGCAGGGGAAGGCGAAATAGCTTTTTCATAATATCAGGTCGTGGTGAATTTTTCCTGATTTCTAAAACGGCCTGCTGTACCACTGGATTTACAAGATGCCTGCGCAGACTTGCATAATTTCTATCCTAAGCAGCCTATTCCATGGCATTTGGAGGCACTACTTTGGTTCGGAAACCTGCTTTCCATGACTTGGTTACCTTCGTGCAGCCGCCTTACATCAACTTATGGAACCTACTGACGAACAAAGCTTACTTGACGAAAAGATAAAGATTCTGTGGGAGTGGGGGCAGAGTGGCGGTTGGGCTACCCTCCGCGACGCTCAGCTAGTAAGGGAAATAACACAGGTGCGGGAAATGCCTGATGGCAGCGGCCATGTCAATCCTCAAACGCTGACTTCCCGGGTGCGCGCCCTAGCAAATGCACTCTACGGTAGTCAGCAACTACCGCCGTTGCTGCATCCCGAGCACCTATCCATGTACGGGTCTTTCGTTCAGAAGAACAATTACTTTGACCAACAGCGCATTGATACGCCGGCCGAGCTGGAAGCTCTCATTTCGGAGTTCACCCCCAAAACCGACCACCTGTTTCGGGGGATAAACGAAGCTAAGTTTATGCTGTATAGCTCGATGCAGCGGAACTGGATTCTGAATAAGCGCGAAACGAAGCCCACCGACCACCAACTGTTTTTAGAGCGGCTGATGGATAACGCCCGACTGTACTGCGGTGGCCTCCTGGCAAAGTACATTGAAACCAATGGGGGAGATGCTGGCAACGACGTGAGCGTGCTGAGCATTTTGCAGCATTACAGCTGCCCCACTCCCTTACTGGACTGGACCTATAGCTTTCCAGTGGCACTTTACTTTGCGGCGATGGGCGCCACCGATGCCCAGCCTACGCCCGCCCGGGAAATAGACAACTACGTGAGTGTATATTATATCGAGGAGCAAGGTTTTGCTCAGGCTGGCCTGCGGGAAATGGTGGCCATGAGTATTGAGGGCAACCTGCCCTTGATTAAGGAAGTGTTTCAGGCCAATGTGGAAGCGTTGAAAGAGCGTCGGGGCATTATGGCGAGCTTTTCGCCCACGTTTTCGGACGAGAACATGAACAACTTTGCCAACGACGATGCTGCCGCACTACGATGGGCCCGGGCCTCTTTTCCGGGTGGCGGGCTCACCAATTACTTCTGCCAGGTAAAACACCTCAAACGGATTCCCAATTCTTATTTCTCAGACCAGGGCGACGATTTTGTTCGTATCGGCTTGGAAAACAACCCCAACGTCATCAATCAAAAAGGTGTCTTTGCCTGGAACAGCTCATCTACCGAGCCCATGGAGCATGTGGTGCACGAACAGGTTATCCAAGATAACCCCGAAGCCAACCACTTATACTCGCACTGCTTTAACATTCACAAATCCCTACTCCCTCATTTGCGAGAACGTTTACCACAGCTGGGAATGACGGATGCCTTCATTTTCCCGGAACAAGACCAACAGCACTTGCACGAGGTAGTTTGGGCGATATTCGATAAGACAGCAGCCGGGTTTGCTTAAATCAGCGAGTCCAGACTGCGGCGGGCGTGGCTCGCGGGGCCCAGGCGCTGAAACTCGGTGGGGGTGAGGCCGGTCACCTGCCGGAACTGCCGCGAGAGGTGCGCCGGGCTACTGTAACCCAGCTGCTGGGCCACTTCGGCAATGGGCAGCTCGCCGTAGCCAATCAACTCCTTGGCGCGCTCCACCTTCTGGCGGATGATGAATTTCTCAATCGTAAGGCCTTCGGAAGCGGAGAACAAATGGGAAAGATAGTGGTAATCCTTGCTCAGGTGCTCGACCAGATAATCCGAGTAATTGAGCAGGCGCGGGCCGGGCGGCGGGTAGTGAATCAGGGCCACCAGCAGGGTTTTGATGCGGTCCACGAGCTGGTCGCGGGGGTCTTCCAGCAACTCAAACCCAGCTTCCTGCAGGCTGGCCCGGATGGCTGCCCAGTCGGGAGCCGCGCCGTCGGGCGTGGACACGTCGGCCTCGCCCAGCGCCACGCGGTGAACGTGCAGGCCCAGCGCCGTCAGCTCCTCGCGTACCACCCGGATGCACTGCGGGCACACCATGTTCTTAATCAGCAGCCGGTGCGAACCGGGCGGGGGCAGGACGTGGGCAATGCTGACGTCGGCTTTCATGGGATGCGGCATTATTTCACCACTAAGCTACCCCGCAGCATGCCCATGCCGCAGGTGAAGGTAAATGTCCCGGCTTCTTTGGGCAGCAGCTCCACCAGCGTGGTTTTGAAAGCGGGCAGGTCGCGGCGAATGCTGAAATCCGGCATCAGCAGCTCCTCGGAGCAGCTGTTTTCCTCGTCGCGGTAGAAGCTCAACTGCACGGGCTTGCCGCGCTCCACCTCAATCACGTCGGGCGAGTAGCCGCCCTTCACGGTGATGGCTACCTCCTGCACGCCACCCGAGGAAGACACGGCGCTGGCCGTCTGGCGGGCCGAGAAAAAGAAGTACCACAGCACAAACCCGGCGAGGGCCAGGCCGCCGACGGTTACCAAAATGGCGGGCGTATCCATAGGAAAGCGGAATTAATGATTGTCGAAGCTGCGCAGGCGCAGCGAGTTGGTCAGCACCGATACCGAGCTGAGGGCCATGGCCCCGGCCGCGAGCATGGGCGAGAGCAGGATGCCGAAGAAGGGGTAGAGCAGCCCGGCCGCCACGGGAATGCCGAGCGTGTTGTAGATGAAGGCGAAAAACAGGTTCTGCTTGATGGTGCGGATGGTCTGGCGGCTCAGCTCGATGGCCGTCACCACGCCGTTCAGGTCGGAGCGCATGAGCGTAATACCGGCCGCTTCCATGGCCACGTCGGTACCCGAGCCGATGGCCAGCCCGATGTCGGCCTGGGCCAGCGCCGGCGCGTCGTTGATGCCGTCGCCGACCATGGCCACGGTGCGGCCCTCGCCCTGCAGCTCCTTCACCTTGCCGGCCTTGTCCTGGGGCAGCACCTCGGCGAAGTAGCGCGTGATGCCGACCTGGCCGGCCACCTGGGCCGCCGTTTCGGGGTTGTCGCCGGTCATCATCACCACCTCGATGCCCAGCGCTTGGAGCTTCCTAATGGCGGCAGCCGAGGTGTCGCGCACGGTATCGGCCACGCCCACCAAGCCCACGGCCTGGCCCGCCACGGCAATGTAGAGCACGGTTTTGGCCTGGCTCAGCAACTGCTCGGCCTGGGTTATCAGGGTAGGGGAGAGGCTTACGCCCTCGTCGGCCAGCAGGCGGCGGTTGCCAATCAGCACGGCCTGGCCGTTTACGGTGGCGGCGGCCCCTTTGCCCTCCACGGCCCGGAAGCCGGTGGCGGTCAGGCTGGCGGCACCCTGGGCGTCGGCGTGGCGCACCACGGCCTCGGCCAGTGGGTGCTCGCTCTGGCGCTCCACGGCGGCCACCACCGGCAGCAGCTGGGCGGCCTCCTGGCCGGGCAGCGTCCAGAAGTCCGTCACGGCGGGCTCGCCCTTGGTAATGGTGCCGGTTTTGTCGAGTAGCACGGTGTTTACCTGGTAGGCTTTTTCCAGCGCCTCGGCGTTGCGCACCAGCACGCCATGCTCCGCCCCCTTGCCGGTGCTGACCATGATGGCCGTGGGCGTGGCGAGCCCCAGCGCGCAGGGGCAGGCAATGATGAGCACGGCCACGAAGTTGACCAGCGCCAGCGGCAGGCGCGTGCCCGCCGGGGCCAAATCAAACCAGATAACGAACGTGAGAATGGCAATGACCACCACCGTGGGCACGAAGATGGCGCTGACCTTATCGGCCAGTCGCTGAATGGGGGCGCGGCTGCCCTGGGCATCTTCCACCAGCTTCACAATCTGCGAGAGCATGGTATCGGCCCCTACTTTGGTCACGCGAAAACGGAAGGAGCCGGTTTTGTTGAGCGTGGCCCCGAACACGGGGTCGCCCACCTGCTTCTGCACCGGCAGGCTCTCGCCCGTGAGCATGGCCTCGTCCAGGGCCGAGCTGCCTTCGGTGATGAGGCCATCGGTGGCCACCTTCTCGCCGGGCCGCACCACCACCAGGTCGCCCAGCTGCACCTGCTCGATGGGCACGTCGACCTCCGCGCCATCGGGGCGCACCACGCGGGCGGTTTTGGCTTGCAGGCCGATGAGGCTGCGCATGGCGGCCGAGGTCTGGGTCTTGGCCCGCAGCTCCAGCACCTTGCCCAGCAGAATCAGGGCAATGATGGTGGCCGTCGTGTCGTAGTACACCTCGGGCATCAGGCCCCGGCTGGTGAAGAAGCCAGGCACCACCGTCGCCGCCAGGCTATACAGAAACGCCGCGCCGGTGCCCACGGCAATCAGCGTATCCATGTTGGCGGCCCGGTGCTTGAAGCCGTTCCAGGCCGACACGTAGAACTCGCGCCCGCTGTAGAGCAGCACGGGCAGCGTGAGCAGCAGCAGGGAATAGTTGAGCCACTGCATGTTGACGCGCGCCATCATCGCCGGCCAGAGCATGAGCATGCTCAGCGGCATGATGATGACGGCCAGCCCCACGGCCACCCAGAAGCGGCGCTTGAGCTTCTGGTAAGCCAGGGCTTTCTGGCAATCGATTTCGGCGCTGCGCTCGGCGGCGCTGGTATCGGGGGCGCGCTCCACCACGCCGTAGCCGGCGTTGATAACGGCTTCCTTCAGCGTAGCCGGAGAGGCCTGGGTGGGCACGTAGTCCACGGTGGCCTTCTCGGTGGCAAAGTTGACCATCGCCCGCTGCACGCCGGGCGTGCGGCTGAGCGACTTCTCGACGAAGGACGCGCACGAGGCGCAGGTCATGCCTTCGATGTCGAGGGTTTCGGTTTTAGTGGCAGGTTCCATAAAAAGTAGCGTAGGGAGTGGTTTTTGGGCGGTTCGGCCAGCTGGCGAAAGCCCAGAATCACGCTACAAAGGAACGGCTACCCCATGGCGAAGTTAGTACTAAATACCGCCGCAGAATTGCATAATTTGACGGCCTATACCGCCGTACCACCATCCTTGGCAGCCTGTTTTGCCTGCCATTCAGCGTAGCGCCACCGGGCAGACCCCAAGTTTACCTTAACGGTCGTGGAAACGGGAATTTGCAAGCCGAAGCTCTGGCGTAAAAACTCCAGCAGCACGGTGGTTCGGGTCACAAGCAGGTACTTCTTTCGGTTGAGCGTCAACTCTTCGGTTACGATGCCCACCAGCTTCTTTTCCAGGGCAGGGTCGTGCAGCAGATAGTTGCCCGTATCCCAGAGGCCGCTGCCGCTGATGCCTTCCATTTTGGGGCGCTTGTGCGGCTGGGGATTGGTGGCCGACAGCACGTCGCCCGTAAAGTCGAGCACGAGGTGAATAGCCGGGTGGAGCCCAGACCGGGCATAATCAAATTCACCTGTTAATTGGGTCTGCAGCGGGTACGGTGCTGATTTCACTTGGCCATCAAAAGACCTGGTCTTCGCCGCTGGAAAGCCAACGGACAGGTAAACATCCGTCAGGTGCCTGGGACTCGTGGAGAGTTCCGAAAGGGTTAGGAAGTGGTAGGCTTCCTGCAGGCGGGCAAGTTGGGATTCGTCGGTCAGCTCCAACGCAGCTAGGTCTATTTTGTCGTCCTTCCGTTTGCCAGAGGCAGGCAATGAGGTAATGCGCAGCTCACCGGCCAGGGTGACTTCGTGCGGGGGCAGAATCACGAACGTCTCGTAATACTTGCCGGCAATAACGTGTGCCGCCGTCACCACAAAATACCGACCATCCAAGGTTAGTAACACCCCGCTGCCGCAGGCGGCGATGCGGCCCTTGTGCGTGTAAAAGAACTGGATGGTCGATTTGAGGATTGCTGCGGTAGCAATACTGAGAGGTTGAGTTTTGACTTCTTGTAAAAGCGAAGGAGAGGTAGGCGTAGAGGCCATGGGTAAAGGGTTAAAAAATTTAGTTATTGATTGGGGGCACCAAGAATTAAGCTTACTAACCCCTCTCACAGATAAATACGAAATCCACCCTGCCACTTGGAAAATGGCCCTGAATTATTTTTGATGCCCCTTGGCTTTATCAGGCAGTTACCAGCAAACAGCTTATAAAATCACGCCAGCAACTTGCATAATTTTGCTTTTCCGCTCGGACTAGGGTGTATCCAAAATGGAAGCTGATGGCCCTGAGTTGCTCAGTAACGCCATTTTATCAACCTGCGCCCACCTTGCGCAAACCACCACCGGAACCCTTTCGCGGCATTGCGGGTAAAGAAGCAGCTCTACTCTTCTGAGGAGATAAGTCTAATTTTGCGGTTGCTTCATGCCCGTTATGTTCCGTAGCCTGTACCCTTTCCGCCGTTTGCTGGCGACGAGCTTCCTGCTCGTCTTCGTCAACGTGTTCGTGGGGCAGTGCTGGTGCGCAACGGTCAATCCGCTGCCGCCGGCTCCGCCGATGGCGGCCATGGACCACCACCAGGCCGAGAAGCCGGCGCACCCGGGCTGCCACGGCCACGGCGCGGTGGCGAAGCATTCGACCAAGCAGCACGGCCACGGCCACCCGACCAAGCCGGGCACCAGCCACGACTGCTGCAAGGACAAATCGGCGTCGCTGCTGTCCTCGCTGACGACGCCCGCCCAGAAGCACTTATTCCTGCCTGCCCCGGCTGTACTGCCGGCGGCTATCGAGTTTCATTTCCGGCCCCTGGCTGGCAAGTGGGACCGCACGGCTACGGTGGCCCTGGTTCCGCCCCGGCACCTCAAGCCCAAAATACCCGACATCCGCATTTTCATCCAGTCGCTGACTGTCTGATTCTTCCGACGCGCTAAGGCTCGCGCCGGCATAGCTATGCTATGTCCGGGGCGGGCCTTTTCGTTTGCTCGCTCGCGTGGCTAAGCTGCGCCCCCTTCCCCTATTTTCCTGGTTTTCCCTCCCCCGCAATGAAGAGTTGCTGTCAGGAGGCCGGTGCGCCGCCCCCCCGTGGGCCGGGCCGTCGCTGGCTGTCCTACCTGCTCTACGCCGGGCTGGCTGCCGCGCTGGGCTTCGTGCTCTGGCAGCAGTGGCAGGCGTAGGCCCCAACGGCCTTTTCGGCCCCGCATTTCCCATTCCATACCCGTTTTCATGAACCGCTTTCTTGTTCCGCTGCTGGCCGCTGCCAGCATTTTCACCGTTGCCAGCTGCTCCTCGGATTCGTCCAGCAGCAGCGCCACCAACACCGTTACCACGCCCACCGGCACCGCGCCCGACAGCACGGCCGCGCACGCCGGAGGCCACACCTACGCCTGCCCCATGCACCCGGAGGTGACCAGCACCAAGCCCGGCGAGAAGTGCCCCAAGTGCGGCATGGAGCTGGTCCACAACGACCAGGTGAGCAACGGCAAAAGCTACCAGATGCAGTTCGAGCCGAAGCCCATGCAGCTGGTGGCCGGCCAGCCCGCCACGCTGACCTATACCCCGCAGGAAGTCGGCAACGAGAAAGCACCGGTGCCGCTGGCGGTGGTGCACGAGAAGAAAATCCACCTCATCATCGTCCGCAAAGACCTGTCGGTGTTCGACCATGAGCACCCCGAGTTCACGGCTGATGGCAACTACAAAGTACCGTTTACCTTCCCCAAGGGCGGTGAGTACGTGCTGTTTCAGGACTACACGCCCGACGGCAGCGGCCACCAGCTCGGCCGCCAGGTGGTGAGCGTGCAGGGCCCCAAGTACACGCCCGTCAAGTTCAGCAAAGACCAGCTGCAGTGGAGCAAGAATGGCTATCAGGCTACCCTCGCATTTGACAAAGAGCTGAAAGTTGGCCAGCTGCTGGGCATGAAAATCAGCCTGAGCAAGAATGGGCAGCCGGTGACGGACCTGGATAAGTACCTCGGGGCGCTGGGCCACGTGGTGGTCATCAGCGAAGACACCGAGCGCTACCTGCACGTGCACCCCAACGACCAGGCCGACAAGGGCCCGGTCATCGGCTTCAACACCAACTTCGAAAAGCCCGGCCTGTACCGCGTTTTCCTGCAATTCAACCACGGCGGGCAGATTCACACCGGCGACTTCACCATCAACGTGAAGGCCTAGCCCGCGCCCATACACCTCATTTTTTCACCTTCAATCCCAACCCAAACCCCATGAAAAAGTCTGCATTTATCCTCGCCGCCCTCTGTTCGGGCACCCTGCTGCTGGGCAGCTGCAACGCCGACAAATCGGCCGACTCCACGGCTACTGAGACGACCTCGGCCACGGCCGACACCACCGCTGCGGGCGGCGACATGGCCGGCATGGACCATTCGACAATGGCGGACGGTGCCGCCGGCGCTTCGCCCCTGATGGCCTCCATGAACGACATGATGGCTAAGATGGACGCCATGAAAATGAAGGGCAACACCGACCACGACTTTGCCCACATGATGCTGGAGCACCACAAGGGCGCGGTGGCCATGGCCGACATCGAGCTGCGCGACGGCAAGGATGCCACCATGCGCCAGATGGCCGAAAAAATCAAGGCCGACCAGCAGAAGGAAATCGGCGAAATGGAGCCTATTGCCGAGCGCCTCGACTCGGCCCCGACCAACTACAAGCCCCAGGACCCGGCCGACCCCTTCACCGCCCAGATGAAGGCCTCGATGGACGGGATGATGAAAAACATGCCCCAGATGGTGGCGGACCCCGACATGAACTTCAACATGCTCATGACGGTGCACCACCAGAGCGCCGTGGACATGGCCAAAGCCGAGCTGGCCCACGGCAAGGACAGCAAGCTCAAGGAGATGGCGCAAATGATGATTGACGCCCAGCAGAAGGAAATCCAGCAGTTCAAGGACTGGCACACCAAGAACGAGGGCAAGATGAAGACCTCGGCCGCCGTGTACGAGTGCCCGATGGGCTGCGAAGGCAGCCGCAGCAACAAGCCCGGCAAGTGCCCCACCTGCGAGATGGATTTGGTCAAAAAAGCCTAATCCCACTCCAAATACACCGCTACAGTCCTCCATGAAAATGCTTCGCACCCTCTTCGCCGCGCTGGCTTTGCTGGCCGCCGCGCCCCTCGCCCACGCCCAGCACGCCGAAATAGCGGCGGGCGAAACCCACGCTCACGTAGCCCCCCACGGCGGCGTGGTGCGCTCGGCCAGCCCCTACCACCTGGAGCTGGTGGCCCAGCCCACCGAGTTGGCTTTTTACCTGCTGGGAGCCAAGATGAGTGCCGTGCCCAACAAGGGCATGAGCGGCTCGGTGCTGGTGCAGCTGACCACCAATGCCACCGTGACCGTGCCGCTGGCCCTGGCCGGCGACGACCACCTCACGGCCAAGCTGCCCGCCGGGGCCAAGGTGCGCACGGCCATCGTGACGCTGAACACGGCCGATGGCAAAGCCCTGACCGTGCGCTTCGACAAGCTGGACGAGGCCCACGGCCACAAAGCCGTGGGCGCGGCTTTCGCCTGCCCCATGCACCCCGAAGTGGCCGCCACCGCGCCGGGCAAATGCCCGAAGTGCGGCATGGCGCTGGTCAAAAAATCCTAGCTACCGGCGCGGTCCGACTCCGGGCCGCCCTTCGTGTCCCGCTCCCCTCCGTCGGCTGCCGGCGGAGGGGCCAGCGGCCTAACTCATGCTTATGAACAATCTTCCCATTCGCCAGCGCCGGTTCAGGCTCTTGCTGCTCCTGCTGGTACTGCTGGCCGGACCGGCGGGGGCGCAGCAGGTCGTGGTGCGCCTCGACAGCGCCGAGCAGCAGGCCCTGCGCCGGCACCCGCGCCTGCGCCAGTCGGCTGAGGAAATCGCGGAGCAGCGCGCCCTGAAGCGTGGCAGCTTCTCGCCCACCAACCCGGACTTTCTGTTTTCCGCGCCCACGGGCGAGCGGTGGGCCCCGGGCGTGGTGCAAACCATTGATTTCCCCACGGTGTACCGCCGGCAGGCCCAGGCCGCGCAGGCCGGCATCACCCTGGCCGAGCGGGGCCTCGACGTGAACCGGGCCACCGTGCGGCGCGACGTGCGCCAAGCCTACCTGAGCCTGCAGTTTGCCGAGGCGCAGGTGCGCCAGCTCACTTATCAGGACAGCCTGTTTCGGGCGTTGCAAGTGGCCACCGACCGCCTGTTCAAGGCCGGCGAGGTAACGGCCTTGCAGCGGGTGAGCACCGAGGCCGAAGCCCGGCAGGTGCGCAATCAGCTCGACCAGGCCGTGGTGGACCAGCGTTCGGCGCAGCGCCGCCTAGGCCTGCTGCTCGGGCAGCCGGAAGCCAACCTCACCGCCGATGCCGACCTGCGCCAGACCGGCCCCGAGCTGGCCCGCGCCGGCGCGGAGCTGCTGGGCACGCTACCCCAGCAGGACAGCGCCGCCGTGGCCTTGAGCCCCACGCTGGCTTACTACGGCCAGAACGTGGCGCTGAGCCAGTCGGGCATCAGCCTGGTGCGGGCGCGGCGCACCCCGGCCCTGACGCTGGGCTATCAGAATCAGGCCTATGAGAACTCGCTGGTAAAGTACCGCTTTCAGTTCGGCGTGTCGGTGCCCATCTGGTTCTGGACCTACCGCGCGCAGCTGCAGGCGGCCACGGCGCGCAGCAAGGCCGCCCAGGCCCAGCTGCAGGTGCAGCGCCTCGACCTGGGCACCCAGTACCAGCAGGCCCTAGCCGACACGCGCAAGTTTGCCGCCTCGCTCACCTACTACGAGCAGACCGGCCTGCCCCAGTCGCGGGCCATCATCAGCCAGTCGCAGCGCCTGTTCAAGGCCGGCGAAATCAGCTACCTGGTGCTGATTCAGAGCCTGAACCAGGCCTTTACCATTCAGAATACCTACCTGACCACCATCCGCGACTACCGTCAGGCCATCGTTGCACTTAACTACCTGCGGGGACAATAATGAAGAACCTCCTCCTGCTTTTGCTGGCCCTGCTGCTGGCCACCGGGGCCCGCGCCCACGGCGGCGAAGACCACGGCGACGCGGCCAAACCCTCGGCCGGGCCGGTGGCCACCACCTTCTCGGTGGCGGCGCTGTCCGAGAGCTTCGAGCTGCTGCTGCGCTTCGAGCCGTTGAAAAAAGGTGAAGACGCCGACATGCGACTGTTCGTGTCGGACTACGCTACTAACGCGCCCATCAAGGGAGCCAAGCTGACGGTGACCTGCCCGGAAGCGGCCGACCTGAAATTCACGGTATCCGAAAAGTCGCCGGGAGCCTACCTAGTCGAGGGCACGTTTCCGGCCAATAAGAAGTACAGCCTGGCCGTGAACATCGTGGCCGGCGACAAGGCCGACTTGATGCTGCTCTCCGGCATTGAGGTCGGCAAGCTGCTGCCCGTGGCGGCGGCCCCGGCTCCGGCCGCCGCGCCCCTCATCGGCTCCTGGAAAACCGTGCTGCTGCTCTTCGGGGCCTTCGCGCTGGGCATTGCCCTCACTGCCCTGGTTATGCGCCGCCGTCGCCCGGCCGCTGCCGTCCCCACTTCAACGCCCGCTGTTTATGAAAACCACGCATAAGTTTCTCGCCGCTACGGCCGCCCTCGGGCTGGCCTTTTCCGTGCTGCTGCCCCCGCCCGCCGCGCTGTGGGCGCACGGTGGCGAAGACCACGGCGACGCGGCCCACGCTTCCAGCGGTGTGGCCATGACCGATGCCGTGGCGTTGCCCAAGGAAAGCCAGTTCCTGTTCGGGGTGCGCACGGCCCTGGCCGGCTACTCCGATACCTATAACCGGCTGACCCTCTACGGCACCGTGGCCTCAGCCGCCGGGGGCGAAGGCCGGGTGGTGGTACCCCAGACCGGGCGCATCGTGAGCCTCGCGGCCAAAGTAGGGCAGCCGGTGCGCGCCGGGCAGGTGCTGGCCGTCATCGACCAGACCCTGGACGCGACCCAGCAAATCGGCCTCAGCACCGAGCGGGCCAACGCCCAGGCCGAGCTGCGGGCGGCCCAGCAGGACTACGCCCGCCTGCAGACCATCGCCGACATCGCGGCCCGCAAGGACGTGGTGGCCGCCGAGCTGCGCCTGCGCCAGGCCCGCCAGAACGCGGGCATTCTTAACGGGCAGGCCAGCAACCGCCGCGTCACCATCACTTCGCCCATCAGCGGCACGGTGGACGTGTTCACCCTCGCGGTGGGCCAGCAGGTGACCCAGGGCGACGAGCTGTTTCGGGTGCTCAACCCCGGCAAGCTGCGGGTCGAAGCCCAGGTGTTCGCCCAGGACTTGGACAAGATTCCGGCCGGGGCCCAGTTTCAGGTGGAAGGCCTGCAGGGGCAGGCCGGCAGCGCCCCGGCCCGGCTGGTGGTGTTCAGCAACGTAGTGAACCCGGTGAACCAGGCCCGCCAGCTGGTGCTGGAACTCGACCCCACCGGTACCAACCTATTCCGCGCCGGCCAGGCCGTGAACGTGCAGGTGCTGGGCCGCAGCGGCGGCGGCAAAAAGCAGCTGGTGGTGCCCACTTCGGCGCTGACCGATTTGAACGGCAAGCCCGTGGTCTTCGTGCACACCGACCCCGAAACCTTCAAAATCCGCTACGTGCAGCCGGGTGCCGCTAACGGTGCGCAGACGGTGCTGCTGGCCGGCGACGTGAACGAAAACGACCGGGTGGTGAGCGTGGGCACCTACCAGCTCAAATCCATCTACTTGAACCAATAGCGGATGCTCGATAAAATCATTCGTTTTGCCCTGCAAAACCGCCTGCTCATGCTGGCCTTTGCCGCGGGCCTGCTCATCGCCGGCACCTACACGGCGCGCCAGCTGCCCGTGGACGTGCTGCCTGACCTCGACCGCCCCCGCGTGACCGTGTTCCTGGAAGCGGCCGGCATGGCCCCCGAGGAAGTGGAAGCCCTGGTAACGCTGCCCGTGGAAACGGCCCTGAACGGGGCCACCGGCGTGGCGGCCGTGCGCTCCAACTCGGCCATCGGCTTAGGGATGGTGTTCGTGGAGTTCGACTACGGCACCGACATTTTCACGGCCCGCCAGATTGTGGCCGAGAAGCTGCAAACCGTGAGCGGGCAACTGCCCACCGGCATTACGCCGGTGCTGGGACCGATTTCCTCGGTGATGGGCCAGATTATGCTGGTGGGCCTCTCGGGAGGCCAGCAGACCAACGCGGCCGACCTGCGCACGCTGGCCAACTACACCGTGCGCCAGCGCCTGCTCAGCATTCCCGGCGTGGCCCAGGTCATTCCCATCGGCGGCGATAACCTGCAGTACCAGGTGCTGCTGGACATGCCCCGCTTGAACGCCACGGGCCTGACCGTAACGCAGGTGGAAGAGGCGCTGCGCCGCTCCAACCTGAACACCACCGGCAACTTCTTCGACCGCAACGGCTCGGAAGTGCTCATTCGCAACCTGGGCCGGCTGCGCTCGGTGGCTGACATCGAGAACATCATCGTGGGCTACCGGCAGGGCTCGCCCATCAGCGTCAAGCAGGTGGCCAATGTGGCCTTCGGGGCGCGCTTCAAGCGCGGCGACGGCAGCGTGAACGGCAAGCCCGCCGTCATTCTCAGCATCGAAAAGCAGCCCGGCACCGCCACCGTGGGCCTGACCCAGGCCGTGGAAAAGGCGCTGGTCGAGCTGAAGCCCTCGCTGCCCAAGGACGTGCAGGTAAACACCCGCCTGTTTAAGCAGGCCGATTTTATCGAGTCGTCGATTACCAACGTGGAGGAGGCCCTGCGCGACGGGGCCATTCTGGTGGTCATCGTGCTGTTCGCCTTCCTGCTGAACGTGCGCACCACCTTTATCTCACTGGTGGCCATTCCGCTCTCGCTGCTGGTGACGGCGCTGGTATTCCGCGTGGCGGGCATCAGCATCAACACCATGACGCTGGGCGGGCTGGCCATCGCCATCGGCGAGTTGGTCGATGACGCCATCGTGGACGTGGAAAACGTGTTCCGCCGCCTGCGTGAAAATCAGCACCTGCCCCAGCCCAAACCGGCCCTGCAGGTAATTTACGCTGCCTCCTCGGAGGTGCGCAACTCCATTGTGTACGCCACCATCATCGTGGTGCTGGTGTTCCTGCCGCTGTTCGCGCTCGAAGGCATGGAGGGGCGCATTTTTGCCCCGCTGGGCATTGCCTACATCACCAGCATTGTGGCGTCGCTGTTCGTGTCGCTCACCATCACGCCGGTGCTCTGCTACTACCTGCTGCCCAAGATGAAGCAGATTCGGGCGGCCGAGCAGGAAGGCGGGCTGGTGCGCTGGCTTAAGCGCAAGGATACCGGCCTGCTGGGCTGGGGCCTGACCCACCCGAAAATGGTGCTCACGGTCACTGGGCTGCTGTTCGCACTGGCCGCCTCGCTGGTGCCCTTCTTTGGCACCGAGTTTCTGCCGCCCTTCAACGAAGGCTCGCTCACGGTCAACTTCTCGGCCCCGGCCGGCACCTCGCTCACCGAATCCAACAAGCTGGGCACGCTGGGGGAGGAGCAGATTTTGCAGCTGCCGGAAGTAGCTTACACCGCCCGCCGCACCGGCCGCGCCGAGCTGGACGAACACGCCGAGTCGGTCAACAATTCGGAAATCGAGGTGGCCTTCAAAACCGAGCAGGAGTTGGAACAAGCGGGAAAAACAATGCGCAGCCGGGAGGAAATCCTGGCCGACCTGCGCCAGCGGCTGGGCCTGATTACCGGCGTCAACGTCAACATCGGCCAGCCCATCAGCCACCGCCTCGACCACCTGTTGAGCGGGGTGCGGGCGCAGGTGGCCATTAAGGTATTCGGCAACGATTTGCTGGAGTTGCGCCGCTACGCCAACGAAATTCGCACGGCCGCCAGCTCGGTGCCCGGCGTGGTCGACCTGCAAGTGGAGAAGCAGGTGCAGATTCCGCAGCTGCTGGTGCGCCCCCGCGACGCCGCCCTGCGCGCCTACGGCCTGGAGCGGGGCCAAGTGGTGGCCACCTTGGAAACGCTGTTTCAGGGCGACGTGGTGTCGCAGATGCTCGACGGCCAGAAGCGCTTCGACCTCATCGTGAAGCTGCCCGAAGCCCAGCGCAACGACATCGCCACCATCGCCCAGACCCGCATCGAGACGCCCTCGGGGGCGCTGATTCCGGTGAGCCAGGTGGCGGACGTGAGCTACGAGCCCGGCCCGAACACCGTCAACCACGAAAACACCCAGCGCCGCATCACCGTCTCGATGAACGTGGCCGGGCGCGACCTGGGCAGCACCGTCAAAGAGGTGCAGGCCCGCATCAATCAGCAGGTGAAGCTGCCAGCGGGCTACTACCTGACCTACGGCGGGCAGTTCGAAAGCCAGCAGTCGGCCTCGCAGAAAATTCTCTGGCTGAGCTTGTTCTCGCTGGCCGGCATCTTCCTGGTACTGTACTCGCACTTCAAGTCGGGGCTGATGGTGGGGCAGATTATGCTCAACATCCCGCTGGCCCTCATTGGCTCGGTGGTGGCGGTGCTGCTCACGGGCGGCACGTTCAGCATTGCCTCGCTGGTGGGCTTCATCACGCTCACCGGCATCGCCTCGCGCAACGGCATCATGATGATTTCCCACTACATCCACCTGGTGGAGCACGAGGGCGAGAGGTTCAGCAAGGAGATGATTATCCGCGGCTCGCTCGAACGCCTGGTGCCGGTGCTGATGACAGCCCTGGTAGCGGCGCTGGCCCTGGTGCCGCTCACGCTGGCCAAGGACGCGCCGGGCAAGGAAATTCTCTACCCCGTGGCCACGGTCATCCTCGGCGGCCTGCTCAGTTCCACCTTCCTCGACATCGTGGTGACGCCGGTCGTGTTCTGGCTCTTCGGCGAAAAGGCCCTGGCCCAGTACCAGCGCGGCCACCACGAAGTCAGCCTCGATGCCCACCCGCAGGAGTTGGACGCCCAGCCCCTGACGCCGCCCGCCGACCTGAACCCGGTGCAGCCGGCCGTCTAAGTTTTTGGTTATGTCCCTCGCTCCACTCTCCCTGCCTAACGATGCCGGCTGTGTGCTTTACATCAAGCACATGGTCTGCGCGCGCGGTATTCGGGTGGTGCGGCGGGAGCTGGAAAGCCTGGGGCTGCAGGTGCTCGATGTGCGGCTGGGCGCGGCCACGGTTTTGGACCAGGCTGGGCAGCTGGACTGGGCCCGTATTCGCCAGGCGCTGGCCACGGCCGGCTTTGCCCTGCTGGAAAGCCCCGCGCAGGCGCTGGTGGACCGGGTAAAGCTGGCCGTGGCCCAACTGCTGCGGCGCTCCGGCAACACGCTGCGGCACCGCGAGTTCGTTCCCGCCCTGGCCCGGGAGGTGGGCCTGGACAGCCGCCGCCTGCACGCGGCCTTCGCCCAGCTGCCCGGCCACGAAAGCCTCATCAGCTACATTACCAGCCAGCGGCTGGCCTACGCCCAGGAATTGCTGCAGACTTCCCGGCTCGACATCGGGCGCATTGCCCGGCAGCTAGGCTACGGCAGTTTGGCGCACTTTTCCGGGCAGTTCCGGCGGTTTGCGCAGTGCTCCCCCTCGGCCTACCGGCAGCAGCTGGCCTTTACACAGAGTGTTGATTAGCAGGCCAAATTGTGGTTATCCAATATGAAAGTTCGACTGTAGAAACTTACCTGGCTCCGTTCCACGTTTTGCTTCTCTTTCATCTTTCACAGCACCACGTCCTTCTATGGCCAGAATTACCAAAACACTGCAACTTCCCATGCCGGCCGATGCAGTAAATCAACAGCGTGCCCTACAATTTTTCGAGGCATACAACTGTCAAATGATGGTTGGCCCCTCAGACACACCCTATTATCTGGGGACGCCCACGCCTCGGGTTTGCCGGTTTTGTGGCAGGACGGAACCAGAGGTGTCGTTCCGAAAGGATGCGCATGTGATGCCCGATTTTATGGGCAACCGCAACATTCTATCCTACTTCGAGTGCGACACGTGCAACGCGTTGTTTGCGAAGTACGAAGACTCCTTCGCCAACTACTTGGGCGTAGCCCGAACCTTTAACCAGATTAAAGGCAAGAACAAGAAAGTCCCCAAATTCAAGGACAATAAGACCGGGCTGGAGGTATCCATGGGCGCGGAAGGTCTGCACATCAAGACGATTCAGGGCCAGGACCCGCTCATCATTGATGCGGCTACAAATTCTGCGCAGCTGGTTACCACACGTCCGAGCTACGTCCCAATTCATCTGGTCAAGCTCTTGTTGAAAATGGCCCTCTGTTTACTTGATGAACAGGAAGTGGCCGATTATGCGTGGGCCAGACGGTTCGTTACTTCGGAGGAGCACGATGCAGCAGCCCAAGGAATGGACCTGCTTAGCGTGATGATACACTCCATTCCCGGTCCGCCGGTGTTTCCGGCACCCTTTGCCCAACTCTACACCCGTAGCGAGACAGCGCCGGCTAACATTCCGGAAAAGGTGTTTGTGCTCTACTATGCCAACTACTACTTTCAGTTGGCACTGCCCTTCAGTCGAGTCGATAAGGTTCGTTTTTTAGCCATTACACCCCCTTTGAAGACCATTGACATCCCCGTTTTCCCGCTTTTGATTGGGGAAACGTGGTTGGCCGATTACGGCCCCGCCTCGTTTAAACGGGTCGATTTTACCTCAAATCAGAAGCGTGTAGGCGAAGAGCATCGGTTTTCTCTTTCCTTCGAGAAAATGGTGGAGCTACCGCTTGACCCGGTAGCGCCAAATGATGCAAGCCACGAGGCAATTGATGTAAAACCAGGCTAAGCCCGACGGGTATAAGCAGGAGTAGCTTCGGCTTACTCCCCTCCACTTTAACGCTTTTACCCATGCACGCCCAAAACCAATCCCTCCTCGACGCCCTCAACGCCTGCATTGCCGCCTGCGAGCACTGCGCCACCGCCTGCCTGCAGGAAGACGATGTAAAGATGATGGCCCGCTGTATTAGCCTCGACCGTGACTGCGCCGACGTGTGCGCCCTGACCGCCCGGCTGGTAGCCCGCGGCTCGGAGCATGCCGCGCACCTGCTGCGCGAGTGCGCCGAAGTCTGCAAGGCCTGTGGCGACGAGTGCGAAAAGCACGGTGCCCACATGCAGCACTGCAAGGAGTGCGCCGAGGCCTGCCGCCGCTGCGAAGAAGCCTGCCGCGCCGGCATCAGCGTAGCCGCATAAACTCGCTGCTGATGGCGGGGGACGGGAAATCATGCAAGCCCCCTGCGCAATTCTGTACCCCGGTGGTGCCACCTTGGCCGCAGCTTTGCGTGTTGTATTTGCACGAACCCGGTGTGGGTTCTTAACTCAACTCGTCATGAAAACGCTTCAATTCAAAACCAACATCAACTGCGGCGGCTGCATCAAGGCCGTCACGCCCACCCTCAACGAGCAGGCCGGAGCCGGCAACTGGCAGGTCGATACGGCCAACCCCGACAAGATTCTGACCGTGACCTCGGACAAGCTCACGCCGGAGGAAGTCGTGCAGGCCGTCGAGCAGGCCGGCTTTAAGATAGCTGCTGCGTAAACAGCCTTTGCTCTCTTCAAAACGCCCGGCTTATGTCGGGCGTTTTTGTTGGCGCTGGGGTTGCCGGACAGCACTCGCCAGCCCGCAACTGCCCTTATTTACCCTACCTGACCGCCTGACTATGTTTTCAGATTTCCCCAACTTACACCCCTTGGTCGTGCACGTCCCCATCGTGCTCATTCTGCTGGGCGCGGCCTCACAGGCCGTGCTGGTTTTCAAGGACTGGGAGCAGGTTCGCTGGGGCACGCTGCTCATACTGGCCGGCGGTTTTGCGGGGGCGCTGGCCGCCAGCACCACGTTTCACGCCATGCCTACGGGCCTGGCTCCCCGGGCGGCGGCCGTGTTTGCGGCCCACGAGAAGTTTGCAGGCTACACGCTGTGGCTCTCGGGTATCACGCTGCTGCTGCGCGGCATTGGGCAGTTCTTTAAGATTCAGCGCCGCGCCTATGAAATCCTGGTGCTCGGGTTTGCCCTGGCGGCGGCCGGCGTGTTGTCGGTGGCCGGCCACCGGGGCGCGCAGCTGGTGTACGTGGAAGGGGTGGGGCCGCAGGGCCACCTGGTGTCGAAGCACCACGGCCACGAAGACGATGAGGAGGGCGCAATGCCCGGCATGGAGATGGAAACCGGTGGTCAACCCGCCAAAGCGGAAGCGGATGACCACACCGAAAATCCCGCGCCTGGCCACCAGCCTCCGGCTGAAAAGCCCAGCTCGGCCGACATGGCGGGGATGGATATGAGCAGCCCGCAGCCGGCGCGCCCGGTGGCCAAATCGGAGAAAATGGCCGACATGCCTGGCATGCAGATGTCCGCCCCCAAAACCTCGTCAAAGATGCCTCCAGGCATGAAAATGAATCATTCGGCCAGTCCGAATCAGCGGGAAGAGATGCCCGGGATGGCCAGTATGCCGGGCATGAAGAGCCAACCGGCGGGGGCGAAAAAGCCCGGCAAGGCGCAAGCCGGGATGGAAGGAATGGCGGATATGCCGGGTATGAAAATGCCCGTCGCCCAGCCCGCGCCGGCCCCGGGCAACATGGCCGATATGCCCGGCATGGAAAAGGGCCAGGTCATGCCCGCCACGGGCTCGATGCCCCGCATGCAGATGCCTAACCCCCTGGACAAGTTCCGTTTCAAGGACAACAACCCGGCCCGGAACCAACCCTCGCCTAAGCACTAGCCCCTTATGAGATTATTACTCCTACTCTCTTTTCTGCTGGCTTCTCTCGGAGCCGGGGCACAGTCGATGCCCGGCATGGCCATGCCCCAGCCGCAGGAATCCTACCTCACCCAATCGGTCCCGCCGGCTAAGCAACTGCAGGGCACCGTGGTCATGCCCCGGACGAGCTACGTGGGCAAGCGGGTTGAATACGACCTCTACGTGGAAGACCGGATGGTCAACTTCACCGGCAAAATGCGCCACGCCATTGGCATCAACGGCCAGATTCCGGCCCCCACACTGCGCTTCAACGAGGGCGATACCGCCGTTATCCGGGTGCACAACCAGATGGCCATGGAAACCTCCGTGCACTGGCACGGCCTGCTGCTGCCCAATCAATATGACGGTGTGCCCTACCTGACCACGGACCCTATTAAGCCCGGCACGGTACACACCTACACGTTTCCGCTGCGCCAGAGCGGCACCTACTGGTATCACTCGCACACCATGCTGCAGGAGCAGGCCGGGCTTTACGGCTCCATCGTGGTGCAGCCCAAGGAAATTCAGTATCAGCTGAAAGAGTACGTGCTGGTGCTCTCCGACTGGACCGACCACCGGCCCAAGGAAGTGCTGCGCTACCTCAAGCGGGCCGGCGAGTGGTTTGCCGTGCAGAAAGGCGCGACCCAGAGCTACGGCGAGGCCCTGGCCGCCGGCTACGTAAAGGACAAGCTCAAGCAGGAGTGGCAGCGGATGCCGGCCATGGACGTGGCCGATGTGTTCTACAACAAGTTTTTGACGAACGGGCAGGAACTGAGCTACTTTAAGGACGCCCAGCCCGGTGAGGTAGTGCGCCTGCGCGTCATCAACGGCAGCGCCTCGTCTTACTTCAAGCTGCAGTACGCCGGCGGGCCGATGCAGGTCATCGCCGCCGATGGCATCAACGTGGAGCCCTTTCCGACCAGCAAGCTGGAAATCGCCACCGCCGAAACCTACGACCTGCTCATCAGCGTGCCCCAGATGGGCGCGGCCGAGCTGCGGGCCACCTCCTCCGACGTGACGGGCTACACCTCCGGTTATTTCGGGCAGGGCGAGCCGATGCGCACCCCCGACCTGCCCAAGCTCAACTACTTCCAGATGACGCGGGAGATGAACAGCATGGGCAACATGAGCGGGATGCGCATGGGCGGAGCCGGCCAGATGAGCCCGAAAGGCGCGGCGGCCCCGGCCGGCGACAACATGAAAGGCATGGACATGAGTGGCAGCCAGGCCGCGAAAGCTCCTGCGGCGGAAGGCGGAGCCACCCCGGCGGGCATGGACATGCAGCACGGCACCGCGCCGGCCACCTCCACCGCCCCGCCCCGCAACCGCCCAATGAACCAGCAGGAGAAGGGCGGCATGGGCATGGGCAGCCTGCAGGATTCGGGCAGCATGGGGGGCATGGACATGGGCGGAATGGCCATGGGCGGCATGAGCGGCGACTTCAACTACAACCAGCTGCGCGCTCTGCACCCCACCACCCTGGACTCCACCAAGCAGTGGCGGGAAATCAACCTCACCCTGACCGGCAACATGCTGCGCTACGTCTGGTCGTTCGATAACAAAACCCTGTCCGAATCCGACAACATCCCCATCCGCAAGGGCGAAAACGTGCGCATGGTCTTTCAAAACATGACGATGATGCGCCACCCGCTGCACCTGCACGGGCACTTCTTCCGCCTCGTCAACGCCCAGGGTGCGTACTCGCCCCTGAAGCACACCTTTGATATTCAGTCGATGGGCAAGGTCACCATCGAGTTCGACGCCAACGAGGACCAGGACTGGTTTTTCCACTGCCACACCCTCTACCACATGATGTCGGGCATGGCCCGCGTCATCAGCTACGAGGGCAGCCCCCGGAACGAGTACGCCCGCACGGGCTACCGCCACCTCAAGCGCGAGGACAACAAGCTCTACCCCTGGGCCGATTTAGCGGTGCATTCGCAGGGCAGCTTTCTCGAAGCTAACCTCTCCAATAACAAGAACGCCCTCGAATTTGAGGGCCGGGTCAACTACCAGGGCAACTACGAAACCGAAACCCACCTGCTGCGCTACCTCGACAAGCGGCAGTTCCTGGCCGCCTTCGTGGGCTACGACCTGCGCGACAACAAAACCCTGCGCTCGGCGTCGGACAGCGAGGGCGGCAACCGCCGCACCGAGGACAACAACCGCAACTTCCGCCGGCAGGCCGAAGTCGGCGTGTACTACCTGCTGCCCCTGCTGGTGCGCGCCGAGCTGCGCACCGACCTCACCGGCCAGGTGCGGGCCCAACTGGAGCGCCGTGATATACCGCTGAGCAACAACGTCTTCATGGACATCCGGGGCAATACGGACCGGGAGTTTACCCTCGGCTTCCGCTACATGGTCAGCAAATACGCCTCGCTGAGCACGAACTACGACAACCAGTACGGCTGGGGCGCGGGCCTCACCTTCCACTACTAACGGCAGCTTGAAGGTAAGTAATGCCCCTACTGCCTGTTTTTCGCGTTATTCTATCCACTGCCGCCAGTTTGTCCCTGGCATTGGCCGGTTGCCGTTCGTCTGTTGTAGTCCCGAAGTTTCCCGCTACCGCCGGGTACCATCTCCCGCTATCAGCACAGCATTTTGATACGGTGGCAACCATCACCGCCCACGATGCGCCTACCATCCCGCAACGGCCGCTACCTACGAAAGTCCGGCCCCAGGTCGTGAGCACGCGGGACCACGTGCCCAGAACAAAACAGGAGCCGGCGAGGAAGTTGGGCAGCAGGTATGCCAAAGCAATAGCTAACGATACTACAGCCCGCTTTACCCAGCCCACTGCCCCGCGCCAGCCACGCAAGCCATTCAAATTATTTAGCGCCCAAACGCTGGTGCACTACAGCCTGCACTTTGCTTTCCCGGCCGTGCTGGCGCTGGTGTTTTTTCCCTTGATGTGGCAAACGGCTTACCTGATTATGCTGGCCACGATGCTCATTGACCTGGACCACCTGCTGGCCAAACCCATCTTCGAACCGCGGCGCTGCAGCATCGGCTATCATCCGCTGCACTCATTCTATGCCGTACCGGTGTACGCCTTGCTGCTCCTGCTGCCAGCGACGCAAATTGTCGCCGTGGGCATCCTGTTCCACCTGTTTACGGATACGGTGGATTGCTTGTGGAGCTTCAGCCACTGCCACGAGTGCTACCTCAACTCCCGTATTTACGCCCTGCGCAATTGGCTGCGGAAGCTCCTGGGACGCGAGGCTAGGGAGTAAGCTACTTACACGCCTGCACCAGGGCGCTCACGCTCAGCGTAGCAGTAGCGTCGGTGGTGTAGTTGTCATTGTTCACGCACACAAAAAGCTGGCGCGTGCCCGGCGGCAAAGTAATGGGACGGGTTTCTTGGGGCGTATTCGACGCGGCCCGCAGGCAGGCCTGCACATTTGTAATAGTACCCTTCGTCGCCAGGAACTGGTTGGCCGCGGCCGGGTCGGCGGTGATATACCAGTGGCACTTAGTGCTGACCGTGGGCGGCGCATTGTTGCCCTGCTTGGTTAGGGCCGAAGCGGCAGCGCCCAACAGGGCTGGGGCCGCCGTGCCGCCGCTGCCCACCACTGCGGCCATGGCCAGCGCCGTAGACCATGATACCGGCGGCTGGCCCTCGTCGCGCACGTCGAGCTTGTAAACGATGCCCACCGTGCCGTCCGGAATATCGACCGTGAACACCTTGCGGCTGGAGTGCATGCAGTTGCTGCAATGAATGGAAGCATTGCTCAGCGGCAAGGCCTCTACCAGACGGGATGCACACTTGATTTCCCGCCCGTCCTCACGCCAGCTGCGAAAGTCGGCCTGCTGCACGCCGTTCAGATACGTACCCCGAAAACTGACCTGGCCGTTCTCGTGCCAACCGCAGCACAGGCCCGTGGGCTTGTCGGGCTTTTCGCTGGCCATCTTGCCTTCCCATTGCTTTTTCCAAGAAGGGTAAAAGTAGTCGCGCACGGTGCCCATCGTTTTGCCCGCCGCGTCGTGGTGCGCAATGCGGGCGTAGGCAACTTCTTCCAGCGTTTCGGTCCGTTCCCAGTCGCGGTCGAAATACACCGTGTCGGCCGGGGGCAAACTCACGGCCGCCGGCTTGGGCCGCTGGGCCAGCGCAGGGATGCTTATAATAAGGAGTAGAAAAAGCAGCGGGTAATTTTTGGCCATACAATAAAAGTGAGCAGCGGAGTGGGAATGCGGATAGTAAAAATAATGAGAAGATTTCGGGGCGCGCACCGCCTGGTTTTTCGGGCGGCTCCAATCACGTCCGTCTTCTCCCCGTTTCAGAGTTTAGGAACCATAAGACTTACTTATCGGCCCTAAACTCTCTGTATCTTTACCACATCCCACAACTACCTTTTTGCAATTGCAAAATATGCTGTACCAAGTCGACACTGCTTTGCTGGCCTCGCTGGTTCGCACGAAGCGCGCTACCCAGACCTTGCGCGAGGCAGCCGAGGAAATCACCCAGACCATCGGCCAGGTCAGCGTGGGTACGCTACTTCGGGTCGAGCAACAGCGCGTGCCCGACCTGCCGGTATTCCTGCACTTTTGCAACTGGCTCGACGTGTCGCCGGCCCGGCTACTGTACTGCGCCGCCGCGCCGGTGGCGGCACCTGCCGAAACCACGGCGGCGACGGTAGCCCGGCTGCTGCGCTCCGACCGCCGCTTGGAGCCGGCGATGGCCAACGTTCTTGCCATTATGGTTGAAGCCACTTATACGCACCTGGCCACCCATGAGTAAGCAGCAGCAAGAACCAAAGGGAGAAAAAGGCCTGACCGTAGTAGCTGCTGACCGGCCGGCGCTGGCCCTGGCCGCCGACCTGGCGAGCCGCGTGGCCCCCAATGTCGAACGGTATCTGCTACGTGGCCTCGAAGGCTCGGACAATACGCGCCTAGCGTACTCGGCCGATTTGCGCTCCTACGAGGCTTATTGTGAATTGCACCAGTTCGCGCCCTGGCCCGCCGCCCTGGAAACACTGGCCAGCTACGTGGCGCACCTGGCCGACGTGGGCCGCAAGCTGGCCACTATCAACCGGCACCTGGCGGCCATCGAGAAGAACCACCAGTTGCTCGGGCTGCCCTCGGCTATCAATGCGCCGGCGCTCGACGTGCTGCGCAAGGGCGTGGCGCGGGAAATTGGCAAAAAGCAGAAGCAGGCTCCGGCTTTCTCCGTGCCGCACCTCAAACGCACTATCGACCGGCTGAACCTATCGCGGCCGGACGGGCTGCGGGCGCGGGCGCTGCTGCTGCTCGGATTCGCGGGCGCCTTCCGCCGCTCGGAGCTGGTAGACATTAATCTGGAGCACCTGGAAATGGTGCATGACGCGACCGACGAGGTCTTGGTAATTACCCTGCCCAAAAGCAAAGCCAACCAGGCAGGTGAAGTCGAGCAGAAAATCATTTTCTACGGTGAGAATCCAGCGTATTGCCCAATCGGGGCCTATAATGCTTGGATAGCTCAACTCGGGGGCCGCACTGAGGGCCCGCTGTTTGTGTCACTCAAACGAAGCCGGCCGGGCGAGCCAGGCAAGCCCACAGACAAGCGCTTGGCTGACCGGCGCGTCAACCTGCTGGTGAAAGAGCACTTGGGCGCGAAGTATTCGGCTCACTCGCTACGGGTATCGTTTATTACGACTTCCAAGCTAGCTGGCCAGAGCAACGACTTTATTAAGAACCAGACCAAGCAGAAAACGGACGCTATGATTAGCCGCTACACCCGGCTCGATGACATTATCAAGTATAATGCGGGCCGCTCTCTGGGGCTATAGCCCCCAGTTCAATCGAGGTTGTTTCGCACTTTTACAGGATGGAACACCTGCTCCAGCCTCGGCACCCGCTTGATAAGTATCACCAGTCGCAACTGGAATTTTTAGCTGCGCTCCCCGAAGAGCAGCGGGCCGAGCACGCCCGCTTGTTCCGGCTGGGCAATGCCAGCTACCGCTATCAGCAGCAGGCCGTGGGCGAAATCACCGAAGCCGACTACTTGGACTGGCTCGAAGGCTTGCCCGCCAATATGCGCCGCGTGGTCGAGCAGGAAGGCTTCGAGCAAAGCAAAAGCAGTCTGGCGCTACGCCGGCACGCGCTTGAACGGCGCGACCAAGGCTATTCCGCCTTCATGCAGGCCATCCTGTCGCCCGCAGACTGGGCCTACCAACAAAGCTTAATCCCGGAATCGTGAATTGCCCTGCTCCCCTCGCTGCGGCGCTGCAAGCGGTGGCCGCCGGCTTGCCCGATGCCACCAACCACTACTTCGTAAAAGCCAACTACTACGACCACGTCGATGGCGACCAGGAACGGTGGTGGCTGGCCGTCATGTGGCTCAACGAGGAAACGTCGCGAAACTTTGAGCTAGGCCCGGATGCGCTGCAGCTTGATGTGCTACTCGATGGCCGCCGCCTCGCTCACTGGACGCGCGTTAGTATTCCTTACGCTGAAATCTGGGACATTCTGCACCAACGCACGAAAGGCAGCCCCAATCCCAATGGGTGGGCTACCCTTCATTACGACCACGCGGCCATGCGTATGCCCCCCGTGGGCTAGCTCACCGCCAACGTGGCCAGCTGGTGAAAAGCGGCCTCGTCCAGCCGAAACCGGTCATTGATAGAAAGTGAGCTACGGCTGTTAAACAGCGCATAGTTCACTGCGTTGTAGGCCAGCCACAGATTGGCCGGCGTTTCCAGCAGTTTTACTTCTTCTGCCAGGCGGTCCATCGCATTACGCGCCAACATCTTCGGGACGCCACTTTCGGCAATGACACTGGCCAAATCTTCGGGCGTGGGCTGCTTGGCCAATTCCTTGTAGACACTGATGGTGGGGCTCAGGGAATGGGCCTGGCGCTGGAAGGCCGTGAAGATGATGGCTAGTTGCTTTTTGAACACGTCCAGGTTGAGGCCTTTGTGGTGAAACTTCTTCTCCACCAGCACCTCCAACTCCCGGTGCTCCTTGCGCTCGGTTTGCTCGACCAACTCGGCATCTTTGATTTTCAAGGCATCCTTGTACTTTTTCGGCTTGCCGTTCAGCAGCCAAGTCAGGTACTGGTCTAAGCTCATGTAGTCATCGGCCCAACCCATCAGCCCGTTGGTGCACACCTTGCGGTAGTAACTCACCCGCATTTTCGACGTGGTGGTGGTTTCTAAGTGCTCCTTCAATGCCGTGCCTTGCAGGGAAAAAGGAGTTTTTCCTGAATACGAGTTATTAATAATCATCGACTTATACAGCCGGTCCTTCACTTTAGCATTCGCTGGGCCCGACGAGATATTGATTTCGTCCGGTAATATCAGGTTGATAGAAAACTCGCCCTGGGGCGTGAAGCTGGCATCAATCGTGTGCTCCGGTAGGTATAGTTCCGCCGCCTCGCGCAACACTTCGTTTTTAATCAAACTGTATTCACCGCTTTGCATGGCGAATATGTTTTTCGTCCCATCCGGCAGCTCCCCCATAATGGCCTGCTTGCGGTCGTTGGGCACAATGCGGTAGCCAACTGGCAGAATGCTTTCCAATGGTAAGGCCTCGACTGGAAAGCAAAGGGCGTCCCAGGTGGTAGCTCGGTCTAGTTTGATGCTTTGCTGGCTCATGGAATGGGTTTTATGGCTAATTGGCACACCTAAGATACGAATTTTATTTGCAATTGCAAAAACGCAATTGTGATTTTATGATTGTAAATAAGCAATTGCAAAGTCATGAGTAGTCACGTCCGATTACTTTAGAGCTTCACTCTGACACACGATGCTTTCATACTTACCCGCGCTACTGTTGCTTCTTTCGTCCTCACCCCGGCCCGCGCCAGTGTATGTATGTGAAGGGTCTGCTTCCTACGCCTATCACATTTCACCGCGCTGCGAGGGTTTGGCCTGGTGTACGCGAACAGTAAAACCACTCACCAAGGCTGCTGCTCTGAAACTGGGCCGCCGCCCCTGTGGCCGCTGCGCTTATAGGAAGTAATCGATGACCTCCCCCGCCCTGACTAGGGGGAAGCGGCAGCTGACGCTTACAAATCCCGCACAGGGCCTTGTCGCCAGGCCTCGTAGAGGACAACTACTTTGCCAATATCCAGAGGACTTATGGCAGCGGCGTTGCCCTCTTTCCGCATAAGCTCCGTTGCATGCCGGGCCGCGTAGCTAGCTTGGGCCTCCTCAAAGCGTGCTGCATTGGCTACCAGGAATTCATTGAATGCCTGTCGTTCATTCTCATGCTTGAAAATCAAAAATGGCGAGGTGCTCCCTCTCGACTCCATTCTGCCGCGTCCTTCGGTCAGGAAAATCAAGAACCGGCCCTCGGCCGTGCTCATGTCATAGAAGTAGTAACGCAGTTCCCGGTCTGGCAACTCTACGTAATCGACGTCCGGCGCTGGCAGCATGAGCCGCATTTCATCGAGGTAAACATAGTCCAACTCAAACAGTGTAGTTGAGTTAAGCTTGAAAGTAGCGGTGCCCAGAAAGGAATTCTTATTGGTAAAAAAGTAGCTGTAGGGTTCCCAGAAAGGCTCTGGTGCGGAAAACTTAATCCGATAATCGGGAAAGTTCTGGTGGTAGGCGTATCGTTTGTTGCCCAGGTCTTTGAACCACTCTTCGGGCTGGCCCAGCAAGTGCTTCATGCGCTCAACCGGCAACATATCCAGCCCGAGCCGCTGCCGCCACATTTTTTCGATGCGCAATAAGTCGGCTGATGAGTTCAGCGGCGTATTGGTATCTCCTACCCGCGTGTAGACGTGGTGAGCCATTACCTTCCGGCCCCTATCCTGATAATCCTGCGTCAGCCAGTAGGGCTTGTAGGGATTGTCGAAAATCACCAGCACGTCTATTTCCTTGCCGTCCAGCACCAGCGTTTCCAACTCAACTTCTGGTCGGATACTGCCGGCAAAATGCTGGTTTCGGATAAAGTCGATATAATTAGCCTGGCTCTTTCGACCAGATTCCACTGAAGAAAGACCTACGACGTTTGCGCCCTTAGCTGGGTCCTCGACGCCAAAAATCAGGTACCGCTTACCCTGATACAGGGAGTTAGCTAGGCAGAGCAGGTCATGCAACAGGTCGGCGTTGTTGTCGTGGTGCTTGACCTTGAAATCCCAGTGTTCCCCTTCGCGCTTTGAGGCAATCAGCTTTCTAACAACGGATTCCAGCATACGTGAGGCTTAATGAGCATTAACTAGGAGAGTAAACCTTCCGCAAGGTAGCAACTTGCTTGCCCTGTCAAGGATAGCCATTAGCAGTGCGTAGCTCCGCAAAAGGTCGGCTTGATTCAGGGCACAAGGTCAACGGTGAATACTGCGCAAGTGTAACCTATTGCCAATTTTATTAGTTACTGTTCTACTAATTAAATTGGCACACGTTACTTTGCGCTCCACTTATCATGTTGAGCTATGCGCGAAATAGAATTAATACGAGTCCCAGCGCCTACTTCAGTTCCATTCCTGCTACCTTATTTCAGTTGCCTGGTGCCGGCTGGTTTTCCTTCCCCAGCGAACGACCACGCTGAAGTCGAGGGCTTATTCGACTTGAATCGGCTACTGTTGCGGCACCCGGATGCCACGTACCTAGTGCGGGTATCGGGCGAGAGCATGGCGGGCGCGGAAATTCACGCCGGCGACTTGCTAGCCGTGGACAAGCACCTGGAAGCGGACCATAACCACGTGGTGGTCGCGGTGGTCGAGGGCGAAGTAACCGTCAAGCGGCTGGTGCGCAAGGGCCAAACCTGGTGGCTGATGCCCGAAAACCCTGCTTATAGCCCCTACGAGATTACCGACCCGGATGGGCTGCGAATCTGGGGAGTTGTGACCCACGTCGTGCACGAGTTGATACCCGGCAAGCTGCACGCCTTACTTCATACCCGCGAATAAATATGTACGGTCTACTGGATTGCAACAATTTCTACGTCAGCTGCGAACGAGTCTTCCAGCCGCGCTACGAAGGCCGGCCCGTAGTGGTGCTTTCGAACAACGACGGCAATATCATCAGCCGCTCGGCCGAAGCCAAGGCGCTGGGTTTGAGAATGGGCGACCCGTATTTTCAGGTAAAGGAACTGCTGCACCAGCATGATGTGGCCGTCTTTTCGAGCAATTATGCCCTCTACGGGGACATGAGTCGACGGGTGATGTGGTATCTGGGCCAGACGGCACCGGCCGTGGAAGTGTATTCTATCGACGAGGCGTTCCTGGACTTGGCGGGGCTGGAAAAATACCACGGCAGTCTGGATACCTTCGCCCGGAAGATTCGGGCGGGCGTCAAGTCCCGAACGGGCATTCCTACCTGCGTGGGCGTGGCCCCTACCAAAACCTTAGCCAAGCTCGCCAACCGCATTGCCAAGAAGAACCCGGACCTCGTCGGGGTGCTCTACCTCGACAACGCCGAGCGCAGAGCTTGGGCCCTGACGCAAGTGGAGGTGGGCGACGTGTGGGGCATCGGCCGGCAGTACGCCGCCAAGCTCGCCGCGGCCGGCGTTGGCACGGCCGCCGACCTGGCCCGCGTACCGGATGCCTGGGCGCGCAAGCACCTGGGCGGGGTGGTGGGGGCGCGCCTGGTGCAGGAGCTGCAAGGCCGTCCCTGCGCGGGGCTGCACCCTTCGGAAGATGGCACCCTCAGCCGGCAAAGCCTCAGTTGCTCGCGTACCTTCGGCCGGCCGCTCAGCGCTTTCTCGGATGTATTAGGGGCGGTATCAGCCTTTCTCTCCCGGGCGGCCGAAAAGCTGCGGGCACAAGGTGACACGGCCCATGTGCTGACCGTTTACATCAGCAAAAACCGCTTTGCTACCAACGTGCAGCCGCCCTTTTCGCGGTCAGCCACGCTAACATTGCCCATCGGGCCAACTGCCGATACTACGGTGCTGCTGAGCTATGCCCGCGCGTTGCTTAATCGACTTTGGGAGCCAGGCACAGTTTACCATAAGGCCGGCGTGGTGCTTGATGGCCTAGAGCCACCCGGAGTAGGCCAACAGCTTACTTTATTCGCTCCCACGCCTCCTGAACCCGAAAACAAAAGGGAGGAAAAAACTGCAGCAACCGGCCGACCGGCTTTGATGGCCAGTCTGGATGCGCTGAATTCCCGCTTTGGGAAGGGAACTGTACGCCTGGCTGCCGCAGTGCCAGCCCCAGGGCGTGGTGGGGTAGTCGGGAAAGCCCACGCCGCTCCCTGGGAGGGTAAAGCGCAGTGGCGCTCCCCGGCTTTTACTACGCGGTTGGAGGATTTATTAATCGTTCAGTAGCAATTAATATCCAGCCTTAGCAAGCCAAATTCTTTAGCTTAATTTTGATTACGATGTGGCTCGCGCCTTATCAGCCTTTCTCCCTTATAACGTAGCATGAAACTCATTCGATACCGGGTTACCAACTTCCGTTCTGTTATGGATAGCGGATGGATTGATTGCGATGATGTTACTACGCTAATCGGAGTTAACGAGGCAGGAAAATCCAACCTGCTGCTGGCTTTGTGGAAGCTCAAGCCAGCACAGGGCGGGGCTATAAATCCTCTGCAGGACATGCCAAGGCGGCATTATGCCGAGTGGCGAGATGCGGAAGAGAAGCCGGTCTTTATCGAAACCCAATTTGAGCTGGCACCCGAAGTGGTGGCGCAGGTAGTGAAGCTTTCCAACGCTATTCCTGCAAATGTCAGATTCGTAGAAGTCTCGCGTGACTTCAGCGGCACGCGGTTTGTGCGCTTTCCAGACGCAACTACAGCCAGTGGCATCCCCGCTGAGCTAGCCAGTGGTATTCTGGCAGCATCCCTTGAGCAGTTGGCTGCTGCTACTGAAGTGGGCAAAGGCGAAGCAGGCATTAAAGACAAATCGGCAGCAACGCTGGCGGAAGCCAAAGCGCTACTAGAAGCAGGGCTAAGCGCAACTGGCCGCATCTATGAAAAAACGCTGAATGAAGTAATTCAGCTCTTTTCTGGGGTGACTAGCAGCGCGCTAAAAGGCTCCACTATTGCGCCGCTGATGCTGCAGGCGAAACAGAAACTGGAAGGGTTAAAAACCGCGCTGAATAAGCCGGCCCCGCACAACCTGGAAGAAGTTCGCAAGCTCATTGTTGCGAAGCTGCCTTCGTTCGTGTACTACTCCAACTACGGCAACCTCGATTCGGAAATCTACCTACCGCACGTAATCAAAAACCTCAGTCGCACTGACTTGAGTGGCACTACCGAGGCTAAAACCCGAACCCTACGGGTGCTATTTGACTTTGTGGGGCTCGACCCGAAGGAGATATTGACCTTGGGCAATGAGGCAAAACCCGAACAATACTCGGAGATAACAGAAAAACAGATACAGGAAGTAGCCGAGCAGAAGAAGGAGCGCGACGTGCTGCTGCAATCAGCTTCGTCGCTGCTGACGCGCAAATTCCGGGAGTGGTGGAAGCAAGGCGACTATACTTTCCGTTTTGCCGCCGATGGCAGCCACTTCCGCATCTGGGTATCAGACAATATGCGCCCAGATGAAATTGAACTGGAAAACCGCAGCACAGGCTTGCAGTGGTTTTTGAGCTTCTACCTGGTGTTCCTAGTCGAAAGCCGTGACGCACACGAAGGGGCCATTCTGCTGCTTGACGAAGCGGGCTTGTCCTTGCACCCAATTGCTCAGAAAGACCTTAGCAAGTTTTTTGAGCATTTGGCCACCACCAACCAGATTATCAATACCACCCACTCGCCTTTTTTGATTGATACGAATCACATTGACCGGGCAAAAGTGGTATTCGTCGACGACAATGGCTTCACGGTTACATCGAGTGATTTGAAGGCTCCGCAAGCCGAGCAGGTGCGGCAAGGGCGCTCGGTGTATGCCGTACATGCGGCGCTCAATCTGAGCATTTCGGAAGTATTTCTCCAGGGTTGCTTGTCCGTCATTGTGGAAGGCACTTCCGACCAATATTATCTGAGCGCAGTGAAGCTCTTTCTCATTGGGGAAAAGCTTATTGCACCTCATCAGGAAATCGTATTTGTGCCCTCGGGTGGGGTTCGTGGTATGCAGAGCTTGGCGTCTATTCTTTCGACCAAGGAAAACCAGCTGCCATTTATCCTGCTTGACTCTGATAAGTCTGGCCTGGATATGCGAACCAAGCTGTTGAGTGACCTGTACAAGGGCAGTGACGACCGGGTACTACAGGTGCAAGAATTCAACGGCATGGCCCAGGCGGAGATTGAGGACCTGTTCCCGATTGAGCTGCTGGCATTTGGCATCAATAAGCTGTTTCGTGCGGTAGACGATGAAGCTTTTGAAGACGTGTATGACCCTAAGCTGCCTATCATCAACCAGATACAACAGTTCGCTGCGAAACATCAGGTAATATTGCCTGGGGGCTGGAAGGTAGAGCTGGCTAAACTAACAAAAGCCCGACTACTTCAGCGTGGCCGTCGCGACTTGACCGACGAAGTGGTTGCCGCCTGGACTGCTCTATTTCAGAAGTTTCAATAGCCACCTGGGCGCAGAAAGCTGGCAACGCCTTCCGCTACTTTATGGTGTACGAGCGCCGCGTGGTGGACGGGGCCTATAAGCTAGACGACTTTTTGAACGTATTGCGGGAGGTATAGCAGTTGCTTTCTAATGAAGGCGTCTGAGAAAAACTGGCTTTATTTACAAGCAAATTTCCAGACTGGCATTCAGCATGGGCCGTTATAACTTTTGTGCTTAATGCCCGAGTCGATATTTGACCAGCCTTTATCCGACCAAAGCGGTCGAAACGCACAACGCGGCTTTATCTATCAGAACCATTTAGGGGCTCGGTTTTGCCTTGAAATGTTGCTGGATACCAGCCTGCATCAAGTGTGGATGGAAAGCCACGATGACATTACGTTGCTCTGGAACACTGGTACTCCAGAAGCGGTATGCGAGTTCGTGCAAGTGAAGCATATGGAATTACCATCTCGGTGGACGGTAGAGAAAATCACGCACCGGGATGGCGGTAATGCAGGCACTTCGCTATGCGAAAAATCTTTGGCGCAGAGCCGTCACCAGGAAATAGCTAGGTTCCGCATTGCTACTTCCTACGATGTCAACGACACGCTGAAACCCATTAAGCTACCTCTGGGTTCGCCTGAACGCGCCACCCAGCATTCGCAAATTCAGGCTCTCATTGCTAGTATTAGTCGGCGCTTTAATGGCAGCCCACCACTTAGTCCCAAAGGAGAGGATATCACCTACTGGGCCGAAAACTGCTGGTGGGAGAAATGCCCTGACAGTATTGAAGCCTTATGGGCTCTGAATATCCAGCAATTGAATAGGGTTTTGCAAGTAAAAGGGCTGCGCTTGGAAATCGAACATCGCGATGAGCTGTACCTCCAGTTGCTGAGTAAGGTAGAACTCTGCTCTTATCGGGAGCCTTATCGGGAAAGGACCAATTTTAAGCTAGAGCGCCAAGAATTAACTGACTGGCTGGCAGAGCGCGTATACAAATTCAACCAAGGGCTAGCCGATACAAATTCGCTCAGCACCAAGCTGCGTGCTGCAGGCTTTGCAGCAGAAACTATCGCCGCAGCGCAGGAACTGAAACTGAAATACTTAGGCGAATGCCTTTCCAATGATTTTTGCGAACCCAGAACCTTACGGTTGTTGGAGGGCGAAATCCTGGATGCTCTGCTTGCCCTACGAAGCGAAAAGTATGCCCCCGGCTCTACCTTGAGCCCAAGAGAATTCCATGACTTGTGCGCGCAGACGGCCAAGGCCATCTTGCAAGGAGAGATGCTACATAATGGTGCAATTGGGGATAAGCCTATTCCCGGGTTTTTGGCTGTGGGGTATATGTATCAAGCAACGGACCGGTGCTTCGTACAATTTATTAATCCCGCGTAGCTCATGGAATCGCTGAAAACTGCCGGCAGAATCTCCAAGGGATTAACCCTAACCTCGGATGATTTTATTGAGTCCCACGCTTCGCGTCTGCTGCTGCTTGTGTTACTGTGTGGCAGCAAAGACCGCGCTACCTCCACCCAGAAAATCGAAGGATTGACTAAGCTGGCAAAGCTTGATTTTTTTGTTCGTTATCCTGCGTTCTTTCAGCGAGCCGCCCAAGCATTGGGGCATAATACCGTGGCAACAGAAAACAATAACTCCGACTCCAAGATGATTCGCTTTCACTACGGCCCTTGGGATAAACGCTACTACCAAGTTATTCCCTATTTGGAAGCCAAAGGGCTGTTAACTGTTACTAAGAAAGGCAGTGCCTACAATTTTACACTGACCGAGTTAGGCACTCGCATTGCTCGGCAGTTAAGTGAAGGTACGGGTTTCGAATCCTTGGTAGCTAAAATGGCTAAAGTAAAAGAGGTAATGAGCCCATTAAAAGGGAATCAACTAAAAGAGTTGATTTACAAACTATTTGAGCAAGAAGTAGCCAATAAAAAACTTAACGACATCATCTAATGGCCCGGCTACTTTTCATCCAGCACATTACCCGTATAAAGGCTGATGGAGCAGAAGAAACCCTCGAATTTGAGCCGGGGGTTAATCTGCTCGTGGGGCCTACTAATAGCGGTAAAACGGTGTGGCTGTCGATGCTGGACTATCTACTGGGTGACCGTAGCGGCGTGGAGGAGGCATTTGGTGTTGAAGATGTCAACGGAATGCTTTTAACTGATTCCTATGTGGCGCTTCGGGCAGTAGTGCGAATTGGGGATGAAGAATTCCTGCTGGAACGACACTGGAAAGAGCCCGGCCTAAAAACCAAAACTATTGTCGATGGAGCAGCGCTCGGGCCAGAGGAATTCTCGCATTTCATGATGGAGAAGCTCGGCATTCCGTTACACCGGTTTGTCAAGGGCAATCCCTACGCTGACTCTAAATTGGTGGAGATAAGCTTCCGGATGATGCTTCGGCATATGTACTTGCAGGAGCGATTCTGGAACGATATTGCTGAACGCCAGCCTCCTGTGGAACAACATGCAGTGCTAGCCCAGATGCTGAGCTTGACAGATGCCATCTTCTCACCTATCACTGAGCAGATTATGGAACGCCGTAAGGCTTTGCTTGCTTTACAGGCAGAGAAAAAGCAGTTCGAATCTGTGCTTGACCGTATTGTGCGAGGATTTAATCACGAAGGAGGGAGCGACATTGTTTACTCCAATGATATCACAGCCCAAGCCCGTATTCAGGAGCTACAAGCTAAAAACGCCACTTTATTAAAGTTGCGTAACGATGTCATTTCGGGTGGGGTAAGCACAGCTCTTCAACGTACTGATATTGGTAATTCAGTCGAAGTCAATTTATCGCAGCTAAAAGCGTCACTCGTTGCCGACCAAGAACGGACTGCGGAAGACCGGGAGCGCCACACAACACGATTGCAGAAGTTTGAAGGTATTCTAGCCAACGTCGACCTGGAACTAGACCGATTAAACCGCTTGCAAACCGCCGGCAGTGTATTTGCCGACCTAAAAGTGACTCACTGCCCCGCCTGCGACCAGCCTGTTATTGACGATGAGTCTGACCCCGACAACTGTTTTTTATGTCACCGGCCCCTCCCTATTGAGGAAGTATCCAACCGGTTAGATTATGAATTGAAACAGTTAGGAGATGAACGCAGGGAACTACTGGAAATCATCGCTAAGATGGCTACCGAGTTAACGGCCATCCGAAATACAGAAGCTAGACTGGTGGAACAAGCAGCTCGTGTAGACCGGGACCTAACTCCTTTACGAGAGCAAGTTACAGCACTTGTTGACCCTCGCCTAAGTCGGATTGATGCTGAGCGCGGTCGTATTGCAGAGCAAATTGAGAATTATCGCCGCATTGCTCGGAGCTTGGAAGTACGTAACCAATTGGTACGTGATATCGAGGTGGTGACCAAGCAAATTCAGGTATTGGAAAAGAATGAAGCTCAACAAGCTCCAGTCGACTTCCAACAGCCTGCTGATGATTTAACAGCAGGTATGATGCACTATATCAATGAAATTGCGAAGAATAAGCCTGACCGATGGCCACTGCAAGGTCGAATTGACTTAACCATCAATGAGCGCGGATTTAATTTTAATATTGGTCGCACAAAATGGTCGTCTATTGGTGCTACCCTACGTGCTTACTTCTTGCTTGCCTATCACTATGGATTATTGCGCCTTTCGCTTAATGAACAATACAAGTACCCTGGCTTCTTAATCATTGATTTTCCAGCTGCTCTTGCTGATGGTGCATCCTTAGACGAAGCTGAAAACTATTTAGTACAGCCTTTCATCGACTTATGCAACGGCACGGAAGCAGAACTACAAGTTATCATTGCTGGCCGTTCCTTTGAAAATATTCAGGGAGCTACGGTTTATAAATTCAATAAGCAGCGTTGAGTTTTAGAGGTCGACTTCCTTTCAATGGCATCACGCTTGATTATTAACCGGACTTAGATAAGCCATTTGTTCCTGAAACGTAGCCAATGCTCTAGCATTCGGCAACAGGAAGCGTTGGCTGGGGCTGTCCGGTGGAAACTGTAGCAACTCGTTCGGCACGTCGAGGCTCCGTAACAGCCGGTGCAGCAACCGGGGCTCCTCCTTCTTCAAATTGCCGTTTTTCAGATTGATGATGGTGGTGTAGGGAAACTTGTGCGCCTCGCAAAACGGTAGCAACCCACCCCGCGCAATCATTTTCAACCGGCTCTGGGCGTAGTGCAGCGCGTCCTGATAAGGCAGGGCCAGGCTCAGGTCGGGAAAGCTCAGGGGCGCTACTTCCGGCCCGCGTTTTTCTTCTTCCATGCTTTGTAGCTTTTAATCATTTCGGCGGCCTGTTCGGCCGTGGTGGTTCGGGCCTGCTCTTCCGTACAGTCGGGCTTAAACTTAGCTTTTACCTCCCCATCGGTGACATAGAGGCCCCACTCGTTGCGGCCGATGGTGTACTTGCCCACGGTGGCCAGCACGTTTTTGGCGGCCTCGGCCTGGGCTTTGATGAGGTAATTGACGGCCAGCACCGGGGTAACGGCCGCGGCCGATATGCCGGCCGGCACGTTGAAGTACTGCTCGCGCCACTTCAGGTAAACGCCTTTCGGCCCCTGCCCTACTACCACCGGCTTGCCTTCATGCAGGCCCACCTCGCGGGGAGCCGACGCCCGGCGCTGGCTGATTAGGTCCCGCGCCTGCGCTTCGCTCAGCTGCGCGGGGGTGATGCTTTCGGGAATGTTGTAGTATTTCTCGGCGTGCAGAATGTAGGGCCCGTTTTTGCCGGTACCCACCAGCATTTCCGTGCCCTCGAACTGGCCGATGAGGCGCTTCTGCAGCTCAGCCCGGTCCGGCGTGAGCTGGTCGGCGGCGGCCACCCAACCCAGTAGGTTCTGGTCGAACATCGGCACGAACTGCTGGTAGGTCTGCTGGCCCCGGGCAATCTTGTCGAATACGGCCTCGCAGCCGGCGGTGAACTTGTAGTCCATCACCTTGGGAAAATTGCGCTCCAGAAACTCCGTGACCTGCGTGCCGGTGGCCGTGGGCAGCAGCTTGTCCTTATCCGCGCCCAGCGTCTCGCTGCGCTGGCTGGTACTCAGCTGCCCACCCTGCCAGGTCAGGACCTGCGCAGTGAGCTTCTTGCCCGCCACGCTGCCGGTGCTGATGTACTGGCGGGCGAAAATGGTGCGTAGGATGGATGCGTAGGTGCTTGGCCGGCCAATGCCTTGCTTTTCCAGGTCCGCGACCAGGGTGGCCTCGTTGTAGCGCTTGGCGGGCCGGGCAAAGCTCTGCCGCGCCTCCAGCTTTACCAGTGTCAGCGCCTCGCCCTCCTGCACCGGATGCTTGAGCGTCGTTTCCGCGTCGTCAGCGGGCTCCTCCCCTTCTTCCTCGGCGTCCTGGTACACGGCCAGGTAGCCGGCGCGGGTGAGCACGCGGGTGGAGCTGGTGTAAGTGTCGGCAGCATCGGCCGCCGGCGCGAGGGCTATGGTGGTCTGGTCGTACTGGGCGGCCAGCATCTGCGAGGCCAGGGCGCGGGAGTATATCATCCGGTAGAGGGCCTGCTCGTCGGGCGTATCGCCGGCCTGGGCCTGCTCCCAGTGCGTGGGGCGGATGGCTTCGTGGGCTTCCTGCGCGCCGTCCTTGTTCTTGGTCTGGCGGGCCTGGAACTGGCCGGCCCCGAACTGCGCGGTAATCTGCGCCTGGGCCTGCCGGGTGGCTTCTTCGCCCAGGTTCACGCTGTCGGTGCGGATGTAGGTAATATGCCCGCCCTCGAAGAGCTTCTGGGCCAGGTCCGACACCTTCTGCACGGTAAAGCGCAGCTTTTTCACGCCCTCCTGCTGCAGCGTCGAGGTGGAGAAGGCCGGGGCGGGCTGCCGTTCCACCGGCTTTTTCTCCACGCTCAGCACCCCGAAGTCCGCGCCGCGGCCAATCTGCAACAAGTAGGCCTGCCCTTCATCGAGCGCCGCGAAGGGCGGGGCCGTGCGGCGGGCGCGCAGTTGCTCGCCTTGGCTGGTCTGCAGCGTGGCCACCACCGGCACCGTAAACGTGTCGGTGAACTGCTGAATCTGCCGCTCCCGCTCCACCACCAGGCGTACGGCCACTGACTGCACCCGGCCCGCCGAGAGGCCGGCCGCCAGCTTGCGGTTGAGCACCGGGCTGATGGTGAAGCCCACCAGCCGGTCCACTGCCCGGCGACCTTCCTGGGCGTGCACTAGGTGCAGGTCCACTGTGGTGGGCGCAGCCAGCGCGGCTTTGATGGCCTTCTCGGTGATTTCCTGGAAGGCAATGCGCTTGGTCGTGCGCGGGTCGAGGCCCAGCACTTCGCAGAGGTGAAACGCAATGGCCTCGCCCTCCCGGTCGGGGTCGGTGGCCAGATACACGCCCTGGGGGCCGGCGGTTTTGGCCAGGCGGCGCAGGTTGGCCACCACGGACTTCTTATCGTCGCTGACGATGTATTTCAGGGCGTGGCCGTGCTCGCGGTCAATGCCAATATCCGCCCCGCCCACGGGCAAATCCCGAATGTGGCCCACCGAGGCGGCTACTTCGTAATCGGGCCCCGCGTAGCCCTTGATTTTTTTAATCTTATTGGGGCTTTCGACGATAATAAGCTTCATGCTGGGTAGCTAGTACGCAGCGAAACTACCAAGCCCAATTAGCCCTTCTCGGAAAAAAGGACGAGTGGTAAAAAGTCGGCGGTGAAGTGCAGAAACTGGCTACGAGTGGTAGCCAAGTTGGTGCCTGAGTTATGCGTTTACTGACTAAAAACTAGTATTCCCCGACCGCACCAATAGTCTCGACTTGCGGCCTCTGTATAACTTGCCGCGAAGCAGGAACATAGCAAGGGGTTCCAACTCTACAGCCAATCAAGTAAACTTATACAATGAGTTGGATAGAAGCGAAACACCGACGTTCAGAGGAAAAGGCTGAACTTTTGCAAAGTGCAGAACTTGAAAAAATAAGGTTAGCCCGGAAAAGACTGTTTGAAAAGCTTTCAGCACTCGGCTATGATAATCATGGATTGTCAATTGAGGAGGTTGATGTAACCTATCTTTTTTTGTCAAACGATACTGATTGTTCTGATTATGGAACAGATACTTATCGGTTGGCAAAGGAGCTTAACGGTCGTGGCAGAATCCTGAAACTAGAAACGCTCAGCCCGTCCATGCTGCATCAACATGGCCTATATGCGCATCTGGCTAATTCCCCCGCATCATCTGGCTTCCCTACTGCATGCAGCTACTCAACAGCGCTCAAGGCTCTTCTAGAACTTGAAAGGAAATACCAATACAAGTCTGCTCAGGTAATTGAGGCTTCCACTGTGTATATTACTTTCAAACACGAAGGGGCGACTAGTTTCGTCTCAACGGATGAAATTATGCCGGACGGGTCACCTCGTCAAGTAAACAAGCAGTTACCCATCGTTTGCGATAAGGATTATTTCAATGTGAGGACGCTCTTCTTATTGGTGAGCACACAGCATTAGTCCGAATAAATGCTGGTTAAGTTCATCACAATCAACTTACTTCTGGCTGATTTTTTTTAAAGCGCGGGCGGCCCAACGCCGGCGCAGGCGGCTCGATGGGGTTGTCCATCTGCTTCTGGGCCAGCTTGGTCATCGTAAGCAGGTCGGACTTGGCCAGCTCGGCCACCTTCACCAACTCATCCAGCGTGAAAGTGCCGGGCTTGGCCATACGCACGTTGAGCGTGTTGTGTGAGATGCCGATGTGCTTGGCCGTGTCGCTGCGCATGCCCAGGGCGTGAATCAGTTCGGCCAGCGAATTATAGGAACTTGGTTTGAGCATAGCCGGGGCCGCAAAGAGGTCTAACACGAGCAAAGATTAGTCAATTTTTGCAACATTACGGCCCCGGCCGCCCCGTAGTTCGGCTATTCAAAAAAGGTGGGTGCCTGGTAGCGGAGTATCTCCGCCCCGTCCGGCTCGGTGATGCGGTCGAGGTAGACCAGCACGTTGCCGTCGCGGGCCTGGCGCTCATCGGCGCGCTGCCAGACAGCGTACAACTCGGCGTAGGGGAAGAAATTCATCTGGTCAAAGCCGCTGGCGAAGCCCTGCACCATTTCCGCCACCTGCTCTCGCTGCTCGTGGGATACCTCATTGTAGACCCAACGCAGAAAGTCCGCCGTGTCGGCCGGCAGGTCGAAGTAGGCCACCGTCTGCGGCACCGTGTGGCTGCCCATGTAAAGCAACAGCTCCCAGAGCCGGTAGTGGTCTTTCTCCCGCTGCCAGTACTCCACGATGTCTCGGCGACCAGCTCCCACGGGCTGCCCGGCAAACTTCATCGTGCCGGGGTCGGCTTCGAGCGCTTTGCGGAAACCGTAGTCGGTAACCCAGTCCTTTTTTGTGAGGTTCTGAAAGTTGTACATGCGGGGCGAATAGTCAGGCGTTAGGGAGGCAAGTTAAGGCAAAGCCAGAACTGAAAAACCACTTTTTATAAGCGGCTATTCTAGCCTCAAGGTGGGTAAAGGGATATCCCACTCGCGGTAGGCGGTGGTATAGCGGTCGGCCACGATGGCCAGGCGCTCGGGCTGGTCGTCGCGCTTTATCCAAACGTGCGAGCTGCCGCAGTGCACGCAATAGCCAGGCCCCAGCAGCTGGCGGGCCGGCTCGGCAAACTCGCGCAGGTCGGCCGTATCGGGCGCAGCCTCGATAAGCTGCCGCAACTGCTCCAGGCGCTGCGCTTCGGTGGAATCGGTGGGCTGCTGCTCGACGGTCAGATAAGCCAGCTGCGGGGCAAAAACGGGGCTATTCAGGGGGTGCTGAGTGGTTGGGGGCATGGCAAGAAGAACAAATGAGAGAAAATGGCTACCTAACGGGTGCTGCTGCTGGCCAGCTCCCGCGCCAGCAGCAGCACCCGGGCGTTGTGGAAGGCCTGGCCGAACACGCCGCGCTGGTAGTCGCGGGCCAGCTGGCCCACGTTGGCAAACTCGTAGCGCAGGCCGGTATCGCCCAAAGGCTGCAGAAACTGGTCGGCCTCTTCGGCGCTGAAGCCGCTTAGGTCGCGCCCGTCGCTGAGCAGCAGCTGCACGCCGGGGCGCTCGTGTCGGCCCCGCTCGTAGGTGGTGTATATCAGGCCCACGGCCCGCTCCCGGGCATAATACACGGCTTCGCCAACAACTAAATCCTGGGACTGGGGCATGGCATCAGGGTTAAAGTAGCAGGAGGGAAAACTGACCGCCCTGGTCCTCACGGGTAGCCCGCAGGGCCTCGCGGCCGATGGGGCGTACGGCCCGCACCAGGGTGTTAAGCGCGTCGAAATCGGTTTGGGTATCGATGCGGAGCCTGAGCCGCTGCGCCACTTCGGCGGTCAGGCCGTCGCTGTCAAGGCCTTTGCCCAGCTGCAGCATCAGCATTTCCACGTCGGTAATGGCGGCGATAACCCGGCTGCGATACTGGTTCCAGCCTAGCTGGATGATGGTGGGAGCTTCGCTGGCACGCATCAGGAAGGGGCTAAAGGTGGGTATCGTAGCCCGTGACCGAAGTGAAAAGAGCCGGTAAATCCTCCCCGTACACCATTTCAAACGTCTGCTGGTTGGTAATGACCGGTTCCCAGTCAACCAGCTTCTGGTGGTAGAATTCCACCTTGTAGGTGTCGGTGGGCATGAGGGTAATTTTCAGACGGTTCACCTGGGCTTGGTTGCGGCGCAGGTCCATCCGCAGCCAGGGATTGGGGTTGCTGGCCGTGCGGCCGGCGGCCATGAGCTTGTCGGCTCCGGTCATCACCAGGAAGCGGCGGCCTCCTAACTGGGATAGAATGGTATAAGCTTCTTCGACGACTTCGGGCTTGGCGCTCATAAGCAAAAGGCTGTTTTATTGCGTTGCGGACACTAATTAAACGCAAAAACCGATAATAATGTTTCAATTTTATTTAAATTAAAGTTTCTATTATTGACTAAATCGATAGGATTTCTCTATCCTCACGTATCATTATCCGTCCGTAACCCTTTCCAGCAACTTGGCATGGTCGACTAAGGCATCTGGCTCGGATTCAAAACCCACATTGTGGCTTCTGTGGGCATCTAAATCTGCTGATTATGCGCAGTATAAAACTGGTGATTTCAGCACAACAGCACAGGGCTAAGTCTTATAGCTAAGTGTCTGTTATTTTGTACTTTGATTGTGTTTAATTGGTACTTTCACAACTAACTAATAATTCAATTTTATTAATAATAAAGTGTCAAATTATGATGGTTTAGTCTGACCTGTTGGCCCATGCATTGATTTTTCCCTCTTGTTCATTTTTAAGTCAGCTTCTCAGCGTTTTTCTGGGCCACTATCGCCATAATGATGCCCAGGGCTTAGTTTTTTCGTTTTCAGTGAGCAATCTGTTAGTCGGATGCTATTGAGGGGCTGCTCGGCTGGGGTGGGTGCTCCAGAAACTGTTGCTGCTGCTTGTTCTCTGAGTTGCTGATACTTATTCCAGTACTTTAGCAGTACAAGAAGAAGTTATCAACTTGTAATAATAGTATAAAAAAGTAGAAAAGTACAATACCGGTTTTTTACCTTTTTAAACTCTGTTGTTTGTTTTCCTTTCGGCCCATATGCCGGTGGGGTATATCCCTTCGGTCCTAAATGCTTTCTCTTGGTCGACAGACTAAATAGTAGTCTTTTACTGATTAGTTAAAAAGAACATAATAGTTTACTATAAGGAGTAAACGGCCAAAAGCTAAGTTCTGGACAGGTAAAAGCTAAGGTTTGGACAGGTGCTGCAGTTTCAAAAGCTAAGTTCTGGACAGGTTTTCGCCATCAAATAGTAAGTTCTGGACAGGTAAAAAGTAAGGTTTGGACAGGTGGGTTATCCACATCGTCTCGTCTGCTTTGGGTAACTGCTGCTGGTTGCCGAGCGGAATAAACTAAGGTTTGGACAGGTGTCCGGCCCTGGGCACTGCTTTCCCGATATGTGGAGTTTGGCTGCACTGAGCGAATAAACTAAGGTTTGGACAGGTAGTACTGGCAGTGGCCAGCCACATCAGAAGGGTGGCTACCCGGCGACGGACTAAGTCAAAAGGTAAGGTATGCGAAGTGGCACCTTACCTTTTTAGACGTTTTGGTATATCTTGCGTATGCTTCCCACCGCTACCTGCTGCTCAACTCCATGGCTGACAAACGTATCTCCCGCGTCCCGGCTGCTCCCATGCTGGAGCTTGACCTCAAGTACGAGCCCGAATACCGGGGGGAAGTCAAGCAGCACTGGAACGTCACGTTTGCCCACCAGAAGAAGATTTCGGTGTACGGCAAGCGCATCATGGCGCGGGTTATCGACCAGATTCGGGACAACGATTACCAGCTGCGAGATTTCTATCAGCTGCACATCTCCTCCATTCTGGAGGGCACCGACATCGAGCCGGAAACGGCGTATTCGAAAATCAAGGGGGCGCTCTACGAGTTGGCCGACGTGAAGTGGGAGTTCGAGAGCATAGAAAAGAAGGAATGGTACTTCCGGCACCTGCTCGACACGACCCGCGAGCAGCGCGTGGGCTACAAGGACGGCATCATCACCATCCTGCTCAACCCGCAGCTGGCCCCCTACCTGGTAAAGGCTGCCCACTTCAGCAAGTTTCCGCTGCATGGCTACATGAACCTGAAAAGCTGGTATAGCATGCGGTTCTTCGAAATCCTGGCCGCCTGGCAGGACAAGGGCTACTGGGAAGTGCCGGTGGAGGAATATCGGCAGTACATGGATTGCTGGTACGAGTACGACAAGCGCGGGCAGGTAAAGAAGGGTAAGACCGGCAAGGCGCTGATGAAGTACCCCAATACCATGCTGCTCATTGCCAACACCATGAAGGAGCCGGAGAAGGAGTTGGCCGGTACCGACTTTGAGTTCACTTTCACTCCCATCTACGAAACTACCCGGCCCACCCGGGGTCGTAAGAAGATTATCCGGTTTCGGTTCGAGCTGAAAAAAGGACCCACGCTGAAAGACATTCCCGCCTCCTGGCTGGAAAACGCGGCCACCGGCAGCATCATTGCCCGGCTGCGGGACTGGAAGGTGACCGATGCCAACATCGTCAAGTACGCCCCCATCCTCAAGCAGGAAGGGGCCCTGGAGCTGCTCAAGGCCTGGGAGCTGAAGAACCGCTCCAATCGGCATATTGATGACAAGCTGCGCTACTGCAATGCGGCCTTCGTGCGGGCCGGCAAGCAAGCGCTGGAAGATGCCAAGCAGGCGAAGATTGATGAAAAAAAGGAAGCCGCTGAGGCGAAGCTAATTGTACAGCAGGCACTTAATTTATAATATTCTTCATTAGAGGCTCTGCTAAACATGATAACCCCAAAAGCATTTGGCTGTATAATCAAGCATTTTGATGAGATTGATAAAGTAGTGTCTTCCCGAATGACACGTAAACGGCCGTGGAGTGAGCCGTCTTTGACTTCGTTGTTATGCGATATGCTGGATGAGGAAACTCAGGCAGATGGGAAAATCAATTACACTTTTGAGCAGTTACAGAATGATTTAAAAAGTGAGGATGGTTTATTCGGTGTAAATCTTTATATCGAAACTATTGAGTTTAACCCAGCACATGAGCGTTATATATCACAAAGTGATATTGGCCTACGATTAGTTTTTGATAATAAAATTGAGCCCAGTCTATCGTGGACTCGGCCTTATCTATTACAAGCTAAAAGGTTATTTCCAAAAAGTATAACTCCGCTTACTTATCCTGAGTCATCTGGGTTCACAAGCTTTGATAAAAATCAGAAAGCGCGTATTGACCTAATGAATAAATTACTAGGAGACAACTATTTAAAATATCTTCTGTTTTGCCCAAGACCAGATGGGGTTGATGATGACACAAAAGTCAAGCTAGCCTACTTGCGGAACACAACGCTCTCAAAGCAGATTTTTGACTTTACAAGTGGGCTTGAAATATATAAGGAATTAGTGACCGGCGCAGAAACATTGAAGGCGGGTATCTTCCTTATTGATACTGATAACGCCAATCCAAGTTTCGGCCAAGTTCATGCTGGAATTTTGAATTCTACCTTTCCATTAGGTTGGTTTATTGCTATGAACTTTTCTGATAATGACAGATTCTTACAACAACAGAGGCTGGTTGAAAAAAACAGCAGAACTAGCTCAAATTTTGACAGCAATAAACTCGTTAATGGTATTTTAACTGGTGACGAAAAGGAGGTTAATGAACTTGTCAAGCGAATAAAGGAAATTAGTAATGAAACATTTCCTGACAATATTCAACTTCTCCCAAAGCACACAATTACCATAAGGGTAAGCGTGGGAGAGCAAATTAATCCTGATAATCGGAGAATTAAATCTCAATAAAATTCATGTATAATTAGTTACTTATAATGAAGAAAAATCTCAAATTAGATTTAGACATTTTAATTAATTCAGCTATCGAAATTGGCAATCGTTTAACAGGGCAAAAAAAGCCGGCTGACCAAGAGAGCTTATACTATGCAGAAGGGCTTGGGCAAAAAATAATAAGCCACACCATATCCGTTCGCCACTTATATCATGGCCAACAGTTGATAGTAGGCAATAATCAGTATCCGGTACAAATTGATTTTGCTTCACTAGCAATACTGGTCAGAGCAGCGTTGGAAACGTACTTAACCCTTAATCACGTTTTTATATCGGCAAAAACACTCGAAGAGGCTAAGTTTAATTTTCTATGCTGGCATCTTGCCGGCTTCTTGGACAGAATGGGGTTTGAACCCAAGAACCAAGCTCAGATTGAGTTGAAAGAAAGTGAACGCAAGTCTATTAGTGCCCTTACTACCGAGATTCAAGCATCTCTTCCCTTTAGCACGTTGAGTAAGAAGCAGCAAGAGGCAGTTTTGAGAGGAAACTGGCGCGTTGATAAAAGTTGGAGACAATTGGCAGTAAATGCTGGGTTTGACGAAGGATTTTTTAAGCAGCAATACAGTTTTCTATGTGGCTATGCTCATTCCAGCCGGCTGAGCGTAATCCAGATTCAACAAAGCAGAAATCTGGTGCAGCAGCAGGAAATGGCAGATGCTTCCGTTGGCGTCGCAATGGTGGTACTGGCTAAGTTCATGTATGACTACATCCAGCTAATCCCTACCTTAAAGGCTGTTCAGAACAACTTATCAGCTTTCGGCATGATTTCAATTTGGAAAACCATTGGAGAGCAACTGGAAAAATAGTAGTTATACAGGACTCTGACAGGGCAGTTCGAAACACTAGTCTGGGTACTCGTCCTCTTGCCGCGTGGATTGTTGGTAATTCCTCAAAAAGCCCGTCTGTTGCTGAATGGACACCGCCAATTCACGCTCCCTAGATGCCCATCCTTGGGCGGGATAATAAAATAAATCCACATTGCCAATGTTCGCCCGGCCCCCACCTGCGAACGAAATGCCGATAATGTGGTCTACGTCGTCAAAGAAAACCAACTTAACTACCCGACAGTAGCTTTCCATGTAGGCGTAGCGTTGCTGTCGATACTGCTCATCCGTAAGGCCTGACTGCCGTGGATACGCCAGATATACGAAGCGCACGCCTTGGTAGGACGGTGAGTCGGCCATGCGCATTATGGGGTTTGTGACGGGGGAATTGGCCATAAGGTCCGCCAACGGGCGCGCCAACACACGCCGGCTAAAGCGTGGTTCTTGCGCTAAGAAACGCAGGGCCTTTTCGTGGGCCTCGTAACTGTAGTCGGTGGCAAAGTGCAGTGTATTTGCCTCGAAATGGCGGGTCACAAATTCGATTACCCCATCCCAGGTGTAGCTCACTTGGTCGTTGGCCAGCCTACGAGGTAGCTCCTCACGGGCGAAGAGAGCCCAACCCCCTTCCTCAAACTCTTCATCCGTAATGGCCTGCGCTGAATCAGCCGGAAAACAGTGTGCATCCTGCGCATCGGTATGACGCAAGTAGTAAGCCAATAAGTCTTCTTCGCCGGCGGCCCACACTGTGCGTCCTGGCTTTAACAAATAGGCCTCCTTGCGTTCCAGATACTCTACGAAGTCCGTAATGGTGGCCTTGGTTAAAAGTTTAGTACAAAGGTTAAACGCCCTTTGCCAAATTAGAACGGACGTTGGGCAGTAAGCTGTGCTAATGCTGCTGCGTCAGCGTCACGCTCTGGTTACCCTATACCTGCTTACTACACTCATTTGGTTGGCCGTAACTTGAGCCGTTGCTGGTACTGCGCCAGCGTACGCCGTACCTCGCCGACGGAGTGTAGACCATTGAGGGAGAGATAAGGAGTTTGGTCTGGATGGTAAGGGAGGCGGCCGGCACGGCTCCGCCCGGCGCACCGAAACACCTGTGTCTGCCACTCCGAAATGCGTCCGACCAATTTCTCGCCTACTTCGTGTCTATCAACCTGCTGCACCTCGGCGTAAACCAGCGCCTTGGGAAGGTAGTATCCGCTTCGTCAGGCTTTCGCTGGGCCTCGCCTCGCTGTACTATATCGGCCTCTGAAAAGCCGAAGTGCCTGCCCCATTCGATTCCAACTCCATTCTTGCCACCGTCATCATCGGCCCCGACGGCCAGGTGGTCACCTGCCACGACGGCATGGCCGCGTACTACACCCCCGAGTTCAAGGCCGCGCTGGAGAAGCTGGTTCGGTAAGCGGCGTTGGCAGGGTGGGCGGATGAGTGCCCGAAATGAGCGGGGAGGGTCCGCCCCGAGGTTATAGCAAACTGCCTACCTTGCCGCCATGTCCGATTTTCGTCTGCGCGTATTTGCCACCGTGGCCCGGCATCTGAGCTTTACCAAGGCCGGGCAGGAGCTGTTTGTGAGCCAGCCGGCCGTCACCAAGCACATTCGTGAGCTGGAAGCCCAGTACGGCCAGCGCCTGTTGGAGCGGCGCGGCAACCGCGTGAGCCTCACCGAGGCCGGCCGCCTGCTGCACGCCCACGCCGATGCCGCCGCCGCCGCCCAGCAGCAGCTCGAAGACCAGCTCCTGGCCCTGCGTGACCCCGAAGAGGCCGCCGGCCGCCTGCGCCTGGGGGCCAGCACCACCTTGGCCCAGTACGTGCTGCCGGGGTTGCTGCCCGCCTTTCAGGCCCGCTACCCGCAGGTGCAGCTCTCGTTCCTGAACGCCAATTCCGAGCGCATTGCCGATGCCCTACTACGCGGCGAGCTGGATTTGGGCTTTGTAGAAGGCCGCACCAAAAGCCACGACCTGCACTACGAGCCGTTGCTGCCCGACGAGTTGGTGGCCGTGCGCCGCGTCGCGCCCGGTTCCCCGCTCGCCACGCCGCTGTCCTTGGCCGAGGCCCTGGCCCACCCGCTGGTGTTGCGCGAGCGGGGCTCGGGCACGCTGGAAATTCTCGAATTTGCTCTGCGGGCGCAGCACATTAAGCTCAGCAGCCTTTCCGTAGCCCTTTACCTGGACAATACGGAAGCCATCAAGCGCTACCTCGAAGCCGCGCCGGCGGCCCTGGGATTCGTGTCGCGCCGGGCCCTGGACCGCGAGCTGGCGGCTGGACTGCTCGAAATCGTGCCCATCAAAGGGCTGCACCTGGCCCGGCAGTTCGAGGCACTCTGGGTGCAGGGACAGGTGCTGGCCCGGCCGGCCCAGCGGTTTCTGAGCTTCGTGCAGGGGCAATTCAAGGGGGCCAAATAAAGGCTGGCGATGCCGGATAACCATTCGGTGTCAGCTGGCAGCGGCTGTACTTATACAGCAGGAGGTGAACCGGGTGGTTCGTCCAACGGCAGATTGGCGATGGCACAGGTCTGCCGGTGCCGTAACAACTGCTGCCACGGCCATCCGGGCGGCTCAAGACTGGCGGGAATGCAAAAATCAGCTATTCTATAAATAACTTTTGGTTATGCAGGATAACACGATTGGATAATCCTTTGCGTAGGGGTCGCCGTATATTTGCCTCAGAAACAACCCCCTCCCGCTCATGGCACTCCCGGTTCATTCCGCAACTCCGCAAGCCCCTGATTCGCCGCTCGCTCCCGCTCCGGCGCAGGAACCGGCCGCTCCTGAATTCAACGAAACCACCGGCTTCTTCCGCCACCTGCACACGCCCCGCGTGCTGTTCGGGCAGGATTTCACCCTGAAGCAGGTGGTGTTCGTGCTGTTCTTCGTGTTCTGCCTCACGCCCTGGGCCTCGCCGCCCATTGCCCTGGCCCTGGGCTTGGTGCTGGCCCAGACCATCGGCAACCCCTTCACTACCCAAACCAAAAAGGCCACGGCCAAGCTGCTGCAGTTCTCGGTTATCGGGCTGGGCTTCGGCATGAACGCCCACGCGGCGGTGCAGGCCGGCAAGGAGGGCATCCTGTTCACGGTGGTGTCCATCTTCGGCACGCTGCTGCTGGGCCTGGTGGTGGGCCGGTGGTTGGGGCTGGGCCGGCACGTGGTGCATCTGATTTCGTGCGGCACCGCCATTTGCGGCGGCTCGGCCATCGCGGCCATCGGGCCGGTGCTGCGGGCCAAGGACGAGGAGATGTCGGTGGCCCTGGGCACGGTGTTCGTGCTCAACGCGCTGGCCCTGTTTGCCTTCCCGCCCATCGGCCACGCGCTGGCCATGACTCAGAACCAGTTCGGCCTTTGGTGCGCCATTGCCATCCACGACACCAGTTCGGTGGTGGGCGCGGCGGCCGCCTACGGCAATAAAGCCCTGGAAGTAGCCACCACCGTGAAGCTGGCCCGGGCCCTGTGGATTATCCCGATTTCCATTGGCACGGCCATGATTTTCAAGCAGAAGGGCGTCAAGGTGAAAATTCCCTATTTCATCTTCGGCTTCATCGCCGCCATGCTGCTCAACACCTTCGTGCCCGCCGCCAAGCCCCTGGGCCCGGTGATGGTGAACCTGGCCAAAATCGGCCTCACGGTGACGCTGTTTTTCATCGGCGCGGGCCTGTCGGCCAAGGTGGTGCGCTCGGTGGGCATCAAGCCCTACGTGCTGGGCATCCTGCTCTGGTTGGTGATTTCGACTGGCTCGCTCTACGTGATTCTGCACACGGTATAGCGCAAAGCGCACGGAGGAAGTTGGACTACCGAAGCAGCTAGAACAACCTCATTTTCAATGCCATGCGCATCACCAAATACATTCATTCCTGTTTGCTGTTCGAACTCGACGGCCAACAGATTCTTTTCGACCCGGGCAAGTTTTCCTTCATCGAAGGCTTGGTGCACCCCGAGGTTTTCAAAGACGTATCGGTCATCATCATCACCCACAACCACCCCGACCACCTCGACGTGGCGGCGCTTCAGAAAATCGTGGCCCTGCGTCAGGTCATTATCATCTCTAACCGCGAGGTGGCAACCGAACTGAAAGCGCACGGCCTCACGGTGCAAATCCACGAGGAAGGTCGCCTAGACTTGGGCGTGTTTCAGCTGCTGGCCCTTCCGGTGCAGCACGAGGCCATTCTCGACAGCCCCTTGCCGCAAATGACCGCCTGGCTGGTGAATGGCAAGGTGCTAAATCCCGCCGACTCTTTTGCTAACAATTTGTTGCCCTTCGCGGGGGTGGAAATGCTCCTGCTGCCCGTCACCGCGCCTTTTCTCACGGAGCTGGTGGTGGCCGATTTCGCCCTGAAAATGCGTCCCAGGCAAATTTTGCCCGTACACGACGGCTACCTCAAGCCCTTCTTCATCCAGCAGCGCTACGAGAACTACGGGCCGTATTTTGAGAAGCACGGCATCGTGTTTCACCGGCTGGCCGAACCGGGCGATGCCATTACCCTCCCGTAGCCTACTCCCTTATGCCGCTACCCCCCCCACCAACCCACTCGCCCTCTCGGACCGGCTGGCCCTGCAACGGACCCGGCTGGCCAATGAGCGCACTTTGCTCACCTACGTGCGCACCAGCCTGGCGCTGGTGGGCTTCGGGCTGGCGCTCCTTCAGTTTCACCCCGAGCGGGGCGGCCGGTTGGGTTACTCCGCGCTGGCGGTGGCGGGGCTGGTGCTGACGGTCGGGCTGCTGCGCTTTCGGGCCCATTGCCGGGAATTGGCGGCCTGCCAGCTAGCAAGCGGCGAAGGTAGTTGAGCAACAAAAAACCCCGGTGCTACCCGAAGCAAAAGCGTTTGCGCCCCTAAAAAAGCCCCTGATGCGACATGCACCAGGGGCCTTCTTGGTCAGCAGCCGGCTTACGGCTGCGTGAGCGTGACCGCGCCGGCCGGGTTTTTGTCGCCGAGCACCACCACGGCGAACCGGCCTGCCAGCCGCAGCCGAATCTGGTAGTAGGCGTTGACTTCGACTGCGCCACCATCATCGGTTTTGAAGGAAATGACCGGCTCCGGGGCCACCAATGCGGTTTTGCTGTCCGACAGGTACAGGGTGTAGGTGGTGTTGGCGGCCAGCTGCTTGAGGGCCAGTACCATTTCGTCGAGGTCTTCGGTGGGGCGGATGGTGGCCCCGCCGCCCACGCCGGGCACCGGCTGCGTACCCACGGGCACCAGGCGGATGTTCACCGGCGTCACCGGCGTGAAGGCTTCCAGCCCACTGGCGCCGGGGCTGCCACCGCCGGCTTTCACCACGTAGAGCAGGGCCTGCGGGGCCTGGCCGCTGCCGGTTTCGGTGAGCTTGGTGTTGGTTTTGGTGTCGATGCTGACCAGCGCGTCGCCGTTTTCCAGGCCCACGTAGAGCTTGCTGCCGTCGCCGTTGGGCCACACACCGTGCGGGTTGGCCCCCACCGGGATAGTGGCCAGCAGCTGGCGCTGGCGCGAATACACCTTCACCGCGTTTTCGCCGCCCACGGTTACGTAAGCGAAGTCGCCGGCGCTGGCCCCGCTGAAGCGGGTGCCGCCGCCGGGGCCGGCCATGTTCACATGGTTGGTGCCGGGGCCGGTGTCAATCACGCCTTCCACGGCGTAGGTCTGGGCGTTCACCACGGTCACCTTGCCCACGTCTTTGTGGGTCATCCAGACCTGCTGGCCGTCCTCGGTCACCACCAGGTTGGGCGAGAACTTGCTCACCACCGGCACCCGGGCAATGACCTCGCGCTTCTTCACATCAATTACGTCGAGCGTAGCGGTTTCGGAGTGGTCCACGAAGGCCACTTTGCCATCGGGCCGGAACACGACCATGCTCGGCTCGTGCTCGGTGGCAATGTTTTTCACCACCTGCATTTTCTCCACGTCAATCACCGTCACGTAATCCTTGCCGCGCACCGCCACCCAGAACTGTCTGCCGTCGGGCGTGAAAAAGCCCTCGTGGGGGTTGCGGTCCACGTATACCTTGCCCTTGACGGTGTTGGTGGCTAGGTCGATAAAAATCACCGCGTTGGTGAGGGTGGCAATCACGCCCAGCGTCTTGCCATCGGGCGACACCCCCAGCCCGTGCACGTTGGACTCCATGTCGTAGAGCGGGCTCAGAAACTCGGGCCGGCCCTTGCCCAAGCGAATCACGCCCAGCAGCCGGTTGGTGCTCGGGTCGTGCACCGACACCGTGTTCGATGACTGGTCGGCCAGGTACACCCGGTCGGCGGCGCTGGCTGCGATGGGGCCGGGGTCGGGCGGAATGACCATGTCGGGCTCGGTTTCCTCGCTGTTCTTTTTCGAGCAGGCCCCGAGCAACAGCGTGGCTGCCAGGGCCCAGGTGGATAAGGTAGTGATGCGCATGGAGGGATGAAATGCTGGTTTTGCCGCCCAGTCTAAGCCGGACTATTCGGCCAGTAAAGCGGGTTCACCGTCAGTGGTTTTGGGTGCGACGATTACCCGCGAAAACTTTTTGCCCGCTGGGTTCAACTCGCCGCCCGCGATGCGCTGCACCGGCCCCAGGGCCTGGCCCATGGCCCCGCCTTTGGCATCGGTGCGCACGGTGGTCAGGGCGTAGTCGCGCGCGTAGGGCGCTTTGGTGCCGCTGGTCAGGAAGATGTCGTAGTCGGTGTTCGGCGTCAGGCCGCGCAGGGCGAAGGTGGCCAAATCCACCAGCCCTTCCGAGCGCAGCGTCATGGTGCCGGTGGCGGGGCCAGCGGTGGGCGGCTTGAGCGTCCGCACCACGGCGGGCTGGTCAACCAGCTGCCGGCCGAGGCCGGTGTTTGTGGCCGCGCCGGCAGGCACGGCGTTGGGCACGTACATCAGCGCCATTGGGGCCTGGCCTACCTTGATTTTGGCCAGCACCCGGTTGCTGGCCGTGCTGATGGCCACGGCGGAGTCGCCGTTTTCCAGGCCCACGTACATCCGGCTGCCGTCGCCCGAGGGCCAGATGCCGTGCGGATTAGCCCCCACCGGAATGGTGGCCAGCTGCTTGAAGCCCGGGGCGCGGCTGTACACCTTCACTACGTCCTCGCCGCCTACGGTCACGTAGGCCAGCTTGCCGGCCGCCACATCCACCGTGGCCACGTGGTTGGTGACGGGGCCGGTTGTCAGCACGCCGCTGATGGTGAGCGTCTTGGTATCCAGTACCGATACCTTGCCCACATCCTTGTGGGTGAACCAGATTTGCTGGCCGTCTTTGGTGGGGAAGATGTTGGGCGAGAAGGGGCTCACCACCGGCACCTTTTTGATGACTTTGTAAGTGGCCACGTCCACCACGGCCAGCTCGGGCGAGAAGCTGGAGCACACAAAGGCGCGCTTGCCGTCGGGGCTGAAGGCAATCTGGCCGGGGCCGTTGGGCACGGGCACACGGCGGGTTTCGCGCATCGTGGCCACGTCAATCACCGATAGGTAGTCCTCGCCGCGCACCGTTATCCAGGCCTCCTTGCCATCGGGCCGGAAGGTGGCCTCGTGCGGGGCCCGCCCCACGTACACGCTGCCTTTGATGACGTTAGTGGCCGTTTCGATGAAGGTCACGTTGTTGGAGCCCACCGACACCACGGCCAGCAGCTTATGGTCGGACGAAGCACCCAGGCCGTGTACCAGCGCCTGCCCCTTGTAGAGCGCCGAGAGCAAGTCGGGCTGCGGCTTACCCAGAATAATCTGGCCCAGCAGCTTGTTATCCATGGGGTCGATAACCGAGACGGTGTTGGAAATCTGGTCGGCGGTGTACACCCGGTCGCGGTGGCTGACGACCTGAGCCGCCGCCACGCTGGAAATGAGCAGCAGGCCGGGGAGGAGAGGGAATTTCATGGGATAGGGAAAAAAGAACGTCATGCTGAACGAAGTCGCAGCATCGCTACCTCTTTACTAATCAACACTTCTTCAACGAAGCGGTAGCGATGCTGCGACAAGCTCAGCATGACGGTTTAAACGGAATTAGGTACTATTTGCCAGGATTCTGCGTGCCCACGGGGTGCTGTTTCAGCCAGGCAGCCATCTGCTGAATCTCGACCTGCTGCTCGGCGATGATGCTTTGGGCCAGGCGGCGCAGGGCGGGGTCCTTGCCGTACAGCAACTGCAGACGGGCCATGTCCACGGCCCCCTGGTGGTGGGGCAGCATCATGGCCGCGAAGCTGGCGTCGATGTCGTCGGGGCGGGCCCCCTCCATGCGGCGCATGCCCTCGTCCATCACCACCATCACCGAATCCATGCCGTGCTGGAAGGCGGCGACCGGGGTGCCGGGCGCGGCTGTGTGGTCCATCTTCAGGCCGGTCATGCCCGTCATGGAGTGGGTCGTGCCCGGCATTGATGTAGTACCAGCCGGGGTATGGTGTTGGGCGCGGGCCGTCGCGACTCCGCCGAAGGTGAAGGCCAGCAAAAAGAGGAAGGGTTTGGTCATGTCGTGCGCTGTTGCCGTCCCATGAGTGGGGGGCTGGTGCACTAACGGGCAACTTCCAAAAATGAACGCCCGACACGGGCCAACTGGACCTATCCCGGGGTGAACTGGCCTTCCAGGTTCCGGGCCGGCTCAGGCAAATCGCTTGAGCAACTGCTGTACGCCGGCGCTGTAGCTGCGCGAGGAGGTGACGTGCTGGCCGTTGGCCATGCGAAACAGGTACTCGCCGTGCGACCAGTGCCTGAAGTCCACGATGTGGGCCGGGTTGACGATGCACGAGCGGTGGATGCGCAGGAACACGGCCGGGTCGAGCCGCTCGGCCAGCTGGCCCAGGGCCGTGCGCAGCGGGTAGTGCCGGCCGGCCGCGTGTAGCTGCACGCCGTTGCCGCTGGCCTCGAAGTAGCACACCTCGGCGGCCGGCACGAAGAAGCTGCGCTCCGGCAGCTTCACCAGGAACTGGTCCTGGTAGTCAGCTGCCGGGGCGGTCCAGCTGTGCAGCAGGGCCTCCAGCTCGGGGACGCGGGCCTGGTACTGGCGCAGGCGTAGCTGCTGCTGCACCCGGCGTACGCAGTCGGCAAACCGGTCGGGGTCCAGCGGTTTGAGCAGGTAATCGACAGCGTGGAGCGCGAAGGCCTGCACCGCGTACTGGTCGTAGGCCGTCACGAACACCACCAGCGGGAGCGGCTGGCCGGCTTCCCGCAGCCGGCCCAGCACCTGCACGCCATCGAGGTCGGGCATTTGCACATCGAGAAAGACGACGTCGTACGCGCCGGTTTGCAGGGCGGCCAAGGCTTCGGTGCCGTTCGCGGCTTCGCCCGTCACGGTCAGCGCCGGAAAATCGGCCAGCAGCTCCCGCAGCAGGCTGCGCGCCAGCGGCTCGTCGTCGACCAGCAGCGTGCGGATGGGCCTCATGCGGATAGATGCGTAACCCCGGCCGCTGCCAGCCGGAACGGGATGGACAGGCGCAGGCAGTAGCCGCACGCCGGGGCCGACTCCACCGCCAGGGCGTAGTCTGGGCCGTAGAGCGTAGTCAGGCGGCTTTCCAGGTTGCGCAGGCCGATGCCCCGGGCGGCGGTATCGGCCGCGCCCTGGCCGTTGTCGTGCACTTGCAGCACGAGTCGGTCGCCCTGTTTTTCGGCCCGCACGGCCAGCTCGCCGGCCCCGGCGCGGGGCGCCAGGCCGTGGCGCACGGCGTTTTCCACCACCGGCTGCAGCAGCAGGGCAGGCAGCAGCGCGCCCTCGGTATCGGGGGCGATGTCGTAGCGCACGGCTAGCCGGTCGGGGAAGCGGGTTTGCTCGATTTCGAGGTAGAGGCGCGTGAGGCGCAGCTCCTGTTCCAGGGTCACCTCCTGCTCGTCGGTGCCTTCCAGCACCAGCCGCAGAAACTGGCTGAGCTGGGCCAACATGCGCCGGGCGGCCTTCACGTCCTGGGTCATCAGGGCTGAGACGGCGTTCATCGAGTTGAAGAGAAAGTGCGGCTGAAGCTGCATTTTCAGGGCCTGCAGCTGGGCCTGCACCAGCTGGGTTTCGAGCTGGGCGGCCCGCACCCGGCCTTCGCGGTACCGCTCGCGGTACTGCACGGCGTAGGCGATGCACAGCAGCATCCAGTAGATGGGCACCCAGTTGTTGGCATTGGCCACAACGGTATGCAGGGAGAAGCCGCCCGGCGTGGCCCCGCTGCCGTGCATCACGGCGGCGTAGCCCAGGCGGTACACCAGGGTCAGGACGTAGCTAGCCGCCGCGTGGGCCAGCAGGTGCCAGAGGCGGTGCCGGCGTTCGGTGAGGTTGAAGCGGGCCGCCAGGGCGAACACCACTGGCGTGAGCAGGCCCCAAATCAGGCCGTGCAACAGCCGCCCGCCCAGGGCCTCGCGCCAGTCAGTGGGCGTGCCGGCCGAGAGGTTCTGCACAAAAATCAGCAGCACCATGAACCCGCTGAACAGCAGCCACGCCAGGGCAATGGTGGAGCCGCTCACCAGGGGCGGAGATAGTTGCCGTTCCAGGGGCCGTGCGGTCGTACTCATGCGCTTTAAAGGTAGCGAAACCCGCCGCCGCCGCGCTGGCCTGGCCTCCAGGATGGCCTTTTTAGCGGGTCAACGGGCCTTCGGGTCAGCATCGGAGAAAATGATTTCAGCCAAAGCAGGCAGGACAGTGCCTGAATAGATACGGAAAAAGGCGGTCCTAATAGGCGGGCGAAATGCGTCACTTGCTGGCGCACGGCGGCTTCGACCTGCTCGAAGGGCGGAACCCCGAATTGCTGCAGAATCTGCTGCTGGTGGTTAAAGCGGGTGACCTTGCCGTAGCGCGTCCACTCCACCGCTCCCAAGTGGTAACGCTGCTGCACGTACGCCTGGTCAGTCGCCAGGAACCGGTCCACGGGAAAGAAGCACCCCGTCGTCTTGAAGTAGCCGACCTGCAGTACGAAGCCGCCCCGGCTGTGCGGGGCCAGCAGCGTAGCCAGAGACCGGGTGGCCCAGTCGGGCAACGCAAAGAAGAGCTGCCGCTGGGGCGGATTGAAAACAGGGGGCTGGTCGAAGGCACGGCGCTGGGTCGCGTCGAGTAAAAACAAGTAGCGGGCCATGGAGCAGGAAGGAAATCCTAAAAATAGCCAGCTGGCTTGTTCACTAAAACGAAGGTTACCCTTTATAAGTACTTACGCCACCGTAAAGTGGTCATCCACGCCCACCGAAAGCCAGCCGCTGCCAAGGCCGCCGATTAACTTTTGTACCAAACTTTTAACCAAGGCCAATGGTGTCGAGCGTGCGCAGCACTGTCACTAGGCTAGCATCATCGAAAACATGCACATACCCCCGAGTCGGGTCTAGATGTCCTACTGTAAAGATTTCCAGCTCGCGGGGCTGAGTGGTGGGCCCTTGAGGGTGGCGCTGAAAGTGTGCGTCGCCTACTATACTAGTATCGATGAGTAGGCTACCCATACCCTCATAAATGGCTTGGCATGCCGCCGATACCCCGTGCGTCACCAGCACCCGATGCACCTTCATATCGGAGGGTGGCGGTAGGGTGGCCCGTAGGGGCCGCTGGCAAGTCGCATCTTCGTAAATGCGGTTTGGGAACCGTTTCAGCCAGCTTTCTGCTCCCCAGATTTGCGCCGCGCTCTTCCAGATGGCTCTCTTAAAATACCGGCTCCAATTCACCTGCTCGTCCTCGGTAACCGGATAGGCACAATCCTTATCAGAGAAGATGATAACGTGGTTGCCAAATATAACCAACTGGTCACACAACTCCTTTCCCACGTTAGCCGGGGGTGTTTTGCCTTCGTCCGTGTACGGATTAGAGTAATTCCAAAGGGAAAGAAAAGAGCGTTGGCAAAGCTGGGCGAGGTAACGCTCCCCATCAGTAGTGCCGGCAGATGTAGGTGAGGTGGGCATCACAGGTAAATATACAATGCCCTGTTACCAGCCCAGTTAAATTTTGCCCGCGCTTCTCTTGTCTTTCAGGCAGTTACTGACACCTTTTACAGCTCAACATTTACGTTTATATCGGCTTATCGTTGAAGCCTGTAGCAGCCCACTTATTTAGTGGCCCGGAAAATTCTCTGCTTTGATGAGCCCGAGACTAAGCAATTTGGGCTGCCTACCGTTGCCGGTGCTCACGTAAGCCAGTTGGCCAACAATGCTGTTCACGGCCTGCCCGCGCCAAGGAAGTTCGTCCACCGGGCCGGCTTCGGCCCGCTGCTTCAGGTATTCGATTTCCCGCGCTTGGTTGCGTAGGCCGATGGTGGCCGCGAGTAGGGCAATGCCCTGCTCGACGGTGTCGACAAAATATATCCGGTCCCCTCCCCTGGTAGCAGTACCTCAAACCTGCCGCCCAGCACCTGCTGGGTGTTCGAATTAACGTAGTTGAATCCCTGGTGTGTGGGCGGGGACAGCAATTCGTACTGGCCCGCGTCGTCGCTGTGGCGGTCGTTTACCTTGATGGCGTAGTGATTGCCGTTCCAGTAAACAGCGGTCACCAGGCTCTGCACATCGCGGTAACGAGTGCTGCGGACGGTGGCCCCAATGACAATGCGGCCGGCGTGGGTTTCGATGGCGGGAAGGTTCGGTAACATCAGATTTTGCAATTGTAAAAAGTGGGGTTAGTCACGCTGCTCGTCGGCCGGGTATTCCGGGTACTCGGTGCTGTCCTGGTTGTCGGCCAGCTCGTCGCCCTCCTGGGGCGGGTATTCCGGAATCCAGTCGCCGTGCTCGACCGGCGCGGGCTCCTGGCCGTTGGGGATGAACTCGAATGCATACCGCTCCTGCACCTGGGCCAGCGTTAGCGGGGTTAGCGTGGGGTAATTGGGGCCATAGTGAAAACGGGGCTCGGTTTCCACGTAGTACTGCCCGCTGGGCTGCTGCCAAAGCGTAACCCGGCCGTTGCCCTCCCCTTCCTCGGCCGTGGCCCGGCGGCCCGAAATGTAGACGTAGCTGTCGAGCGGCAGCTGCCCCAAGTCGAGCTCTACGCGCTCCCACAGGCATTCCCCGCTGCCGCCCATTTCTTCCTCAAACGCTACCCACGTCCGCCACTCGTTATTCTCCACGATGCGGCCCCGGTACTGCTCCCCCTGCTCTTTCATCGCTTCGGCCAGGGCCCCTAGCGTGTCGTACTGGTCAAAAATGTACGCCTCGCGGCCGGGGATGCGGAACGGGCCGTGGAACTGCTCGGTCAGGTAGTCCACCTGGTCCGCCGTGCCGTCGCGAAGGGCAAAAATCTGCGGCCCCTTGCGCTCGTGGCTGGCCTCGTGAATCTCTAGGTAATGGTGCTCGGGAAGGTCTTTCCAGTTGGCCGGGTCGGCCAGCTGGGCCGCGTCCTGGCGGTCCGTGCCGGCGAAGTATTCCACATCGTAGAAACCGTAGTAGTCGGCCAGCCCGCCGTACACCACCGTAATGCGGCCGGTGGGCATGTTGCGGTAGTAAAGCGGGGCCGGAATCACCCGGTAGTCCTGCAAGATGATTTCTACCACTTCGGGCACCTGGGCCGGCGCGGCGGGGCCGGGCGTATAGGGCTCCAGCTCACGACCGAAAAAATGGCCTAGTGTGACGCTGTGCTTCGCCAGATGCTCCGGCATCTTATCTGGCTGGCAAAGTACCCCTAAGTAGCCCTCCGCGTGAAAGTACGCTTTCACCTCGGCCGGGCCGATGCTGTTCATGTGGACGTGAACGCGGGCACCGATGGCGGGCACCTCACCGCTGCCTGACCATAGCAGGCCGGCCGGTAAGCCGGCGCGAGTGGGGTAGCCTACCCACTGCGGGCACTGCTCGGGGTCACCGGACCAATCGAGCGGGCTAATCTGGGGCTGCTTGGGGGCGGGGGTTATCATATCGAAGGGAAAAGGGAGTAGTGATAAGACGAGCCGGGGGCTAGGCGGCAAGGGCCAACTGGCTGCCGAATACCACGCCGGCGCGGGGGCTGCTGCGCTTCCGGCGGCTGGCGGTCCTGGCGTGGTGAGTGGTTTCGGTTACCAGTCCCAAAAAGCCGGCGGCATGCGTGTAGCCTTTCACCTCGGCCCGCTCCGGGTGTCCGTCGCGGTTCACCGTTACCGTGGTCCCCACTGCTGGCACGGGCTGCTGGGCCGACCAATGCAAGCCACCGGGCAGCATCGTTAAGCGGGGCGCGGCCTCGAACTCGGGCACCGGGTTGGTCAGCTGCGCGGCAGCATCCTGGCGGGCTTGCCAGGCATCCTCGCGGGCCTGACGTTTGGCGGCGTTGGCGGCCCGAAGCCGGGCTAAGCGGGCGGCGGGAATGCGGCGGGCGGGGCGGAATGCGGCGGGGGCGTTCATATTGAAAACGGGTTTGAGGTGAAAAGAGCGGCTAAAACCAGGGGGCGGCTTCCCAGGCGGCCAGTTCAGCGGCGGATATTACCGGGGGTGCACCGGGCGCTTCGTCGGCGGGGTCAAATCGGTCGGCCCATACCTCGCCGGGGGCTAAATCAAAAGCTGCATCAACCATGGATAAAGAGCTGTTTTATCGTTCGTTGCTCATACCTATTAAACGCGAAATTCAGTAATAATGTTTCAATTTTATTTAAATTAAAATGATAATTATTGACTATTTAAGCAGGGAATGCCGGTAATCTTATGGCCGCATTTTTCCCTCTTGTATAGCATTAGCAGTTGCCTTTTTGCAATTGCAATTTCCTTTTGTTGCCCGCCCCAATGGCTGCCCGACGGAATAGCTCCATCGGGCGGCCGTTGGCCTTACTGCGGAGCCTCCTCGGCGCTCGGGGCTTCCTCCGCTTCGTAGCTGGGCACGATGCCCAGAATGTGGTTGGCGGCTTTCTGGCCTTGGCTGGCCGCCGAAATAATCAATTGCTTGTCGTTGCGCAGGGCTTGCAGCCAGTTGGCGATGTAGCTGGCGCTGCTGGGCTCGGTGCGGGTTAAGTCCAGCCCGGCCGCGTGGCTTAGAAATGAGGCCCCCAACTCGGCCACCAGTTCTTCCTTGGCGTAGGTTTCGCTGCCAAAGGCCGCCAATTCGGTGAGCGTGGCCCGGTCCAGCCGCTTGGCGTGGCCGGTGGAGTGGGTCAACTCGTGAAACAGGGTGTGGTAATAGTCTTCGGCCGAGTGGAAGTCGCTGGCCGCGGGCATGGTCACGGTGTCGGTGCTGGTGCGGTACATGGCTTCGCTGCCCTTATGCAGCACGCGGGGGCCACCCGCGTAGCCGGCCAGCACCTGCTCGGCGGCCTGCTCGGGCGTGTGCTCGCGGCTGGGCAGTTCGGGAAAACTCCATGCTACGCCGTCAATCTGGGCCACGTTGAACACCGTGGAGTATTTCAAAAAAGCCTTTTTCTTCTCCTCGCCTTTGCCGTCGTCCTTCTTGGTCACGGTGAAGAAGACTACCGGCATGCCCTTCTCGCCCCGGCGCACCTGCCCGCCCAGCTCCTTGGCTTGGTTGTAGGTCAGGAAATACGGGTGCTCATACTCCAGCATCCCCAGCAGCAGGGCATTCACCCCCTGATACACGTGCTTGCTGCGGTAGTTACGGGGCGCGCCGTGGGCAGCGTTCCACGGCTGCTTCCACGGGGTCACGCCATTCTCCAACGCCAGAATTATGCGGTTGGTGATGATTTCGTACACGTCGGGGCGGGGAGCAAAAGGAGCGGGCTTTTTCATGGCTTAACAGGTTGGTTTTGTGCTTGCTGCTTATACTATTTAAACGCAAAAGCCCGCATTAATGTTTCAATAATCTTTAAATTAAAGCGTCTATTATTGCGCATTTTATCGTTGTATCTGGCATGGATTCTGATTTTTCCCTTTTGTTCTTTATTCGCTCCTCTCCGGCCTAATCCACTCGCTGCTTGTTGCCTCTTAAGGGATTCGTCGCCCGGCTTTTTCCTTTGGTTCGCGAAAGGGATGGGAGGAATCCAGTCCGCAGGACCGCAGGCGCAGCCGGAGTTCCGGACAGCCCGGCCCGAATAGGGTCGCCCAACCATTCTCCAGCACAATAGCTGCTACCCCATCGCTGAGCATGGCATTAACCCTGGATTTGCTACTTTTGGCAACACTTTCAGCCACTCGCTCCAATCCTTCAGCCCATGACTTCTGCCAGCCAAGCTGCTTATCAGGCCCTGCGGGATTACCTCAACTCGCTGCTCAGCCCCACCCACCCCGACCAGGCGCTGGTGGAGGTACCGGCGGCGCTGCGGCCGAGCCTGGAGGCCTTCATGCGCGGCAAAACCGAGTACCAGGACGAGGCGGGGCGGCGCATGGTTTACGCCCACGACCTGGCAGCCTGGGCCGGCGATTTGATTCACGGGGCGGGCCTGGCTACGCCCCTGCCCCTGGCCACGGTGGACGTGGCGGCGCTCCGGGCGGCCACCCTGCGGCAGGCCGCATGACGTGGACCGAGATTGAGCACCTCACCGAGCTGGTGCAGCAGCTGCCCCCGGTGCGCCAGCAAACCAGCCAGCAGCTTAGTCAGGTGATGGTATCGGCCCACTCCACCATGATTGAGGGCTCCCGCGTGACGGTGCTCGAAGCCATGGATTTCCTATTAGGGGAAGCCCCCACCCTAGGGCCGGGCAAGCCGCTGGAAGGCTACGACATGCTGGGCGACCACGCCCGCGCCCTTGACTTAGCCCTGGAGCGGGCCGACGCGCGGCAGCTGCCCGGCCCGGCCTTTCTGCGGGAGCTGGCGGGGGCCGTCATGCGCAGCACCGGCCGGCTTACCAATACGGCCCTGGGCACCGTGGACCCCACGCAGGGCGACCTGCGCCGCAACAATGTGTTCATCGTTGGGGCCAGCTCGTTTCCCAACGCGCAGAAGGTGCCGGCCCTGGTCGCGGCCCTGGTGGGGGAGCTGCGCGAGCGGATGCCGGCGGTGGCCACCCTGCGCGAGCAGCTGGAGCTGGCCTTCGAGGCCCACCAGCGGCTGGTGAGCATTCACCCCTTCAACGACGGCAACGGACGTACTTCCCGGCTGCTGATGAACTACGTGCAGCGCTACTACGGCCAGCCGCTGACCATTGTATTCCGGGAGGACCGTCAGGCGTATTTCGAGGCCCTGGAGCAGAGCCGGGTGACGGAGGACCTGGCGGTATTCATGGACTTTATGCGGGGCCAGCACGGAAAATCCCTGACGTATCAGCTGTCCGCGTCGGTTCCCCGTACCTAGCGGAGTACGCCCCTTTTGAGGCGTTGCGCGGTAAGTGACCCGGCCCAAAATCCCGGCTCGTTTACCCGGATTCGCTATCTTTGCCAGCACATGCGCCTGCTCGCCCTGTTTTTTGCCTTCTACTTCGCCTGCCTCTCGTGCCTTTCCTGCACGGACGAAGTACCCGTATGCAAGGACCAGCAGCAAACAACCGTGGCCGCTTCGCATTCCGACTGCGGGGCCGGCGCGCTGGGCGACTGGTGCTCGCCGCTGTGCCAGTGCCACTGCTGCGGCGGGGCCGTGATGCCCGTACCGCTGGGCAATCAGGTGGCCTATACTCCGCCCACTGAGTGGGCTACCAGCCTCCGGCACGGCCGGCTGGTTGTGGCCGCTCCAACGCGGGCGCTCGGGTCCGTGTGGCAGCCGCCCCAGGCCTAACCCTTCCCCTATTTTCCTGCTGACCACCCCCTCCGGGTGGCCCGTCGCGGTGCGTGACGGGCGATTTAGCGCTTGGCGCTGAATCGGTTATGCCCCCTTTGCTCCCGCCGCTTGTGCCGGAGCCACCGGGCCGCAGGGTTTCACGGAAGCGTTAGACCTAACCCCCAACCAGCGGATGTTCGACCGGCTGATTCATTTTTCTATACACAACAAGCTCATCATCGGGCTGCTAACCCTGGCCCTGGTGGCATGGGGCGGCTACTCGCTGAGCCGGCTGCCGATTGACGCGCTGCCCGACATTACCAGTAACCAGGTTGTCGTCTACACGGTGGCTCCCTCGCTGGCCGCCCAGGAGATTGAGCGCCTGGTGTCTTTTCCCGTGGAGCAGGCCATGGCCACCATCCCGGGGCAGGTTGAAGTGCGCTCGTTTTCGCGCTTCGGCCTCTCGGTGGTCACCGTGGTGTTCGAGGACCAGACCGACATTTACTGGGCCCGCACGCAAGTATCGCAGCGACTGCAGGAGGCCGAAAGCCAGATTCCGGCCGGCACGGGCCGCCCCGAGCTGGCCCCGCTCAGCACCGGCCTAGGCGAGGTGTACCAGTACCTGGTGCGCGCCAAGCCGGGCTTCGAAAAGAAATACAACGCCACCGAGCTGCGCACCATTCAGGACTGGATAGTGCGCCGGCAGCTGCTGGGCACCCCCGGCGTGGCCGACGTGAGTTCTTTCGGCGGACTGCTCAAGCAGTATGAGGTGGCCCTCGACCCGGAGCGACTGCGCTCGCTGGGCGTCACCGTGAACGAGGTATACCAGGCCGTGGCCGCCAACAACCAGAACGCCGGCGGGGCCTACCTCGACCAGAACCCCACCGCGGCCTTCATCCGCACCGAGGGCCTGGCCACCTCGCCGGCCGACATCGGCAACATCGTCATCCGCAGCACGAGCACCGGCCTGCCCGTGCTGGTGCGCGACGTGGCCGAAGTGCGCTACGGCGCGGCCGTGCGCTACGGGGCCATGACCCTCAACGACCAGGGCGAAGTGACAGGCGGCTTGGTGCTCATGCTCAAGGGGGCCAACGCCGCCGAAGTCATCAAGGACGTGCAGAAGCGCATGGCCACCATCCGCAAAACCCTGCCCGAAGGCGTGAGTGTGGAGCCTTTCCTCGACCGCTCCAACCTGGTGGACCGCGCTATTCACACGGTGAGCAAGAACCTGCTGGAAGGGGCCCTGATTGTCGTGTTCGTGCTGGTGCTGTTTCTGGGCAACTGGCGCGCCGGGCTCGTGGTGGCCTCGGTCATTCCGCTGGCCATGCTGTTTGCCGTGAGCATGATGCGCCTGTTTGGCGTGTCGGGCAACCTGATGAGCCTCGGGGCCATTGACTTCGGGCTGATTGTGGACGGGGCCGTCATCATCGTCGAGGCCATCATTCACCGCCTGCACGGCGGGCAGCTCACGGTGCCGGGCAACCGCCTGAGCACCGAGCAGATGAACGAGGAAACCTACCACGCGGCCAGCAAAATCCGCTCCTCGGCCGCCTTCGGCGAAATCATCATTCTCATCGTGTACCTGCCGCTGCTGGCCCTCGCTGGCATCGAGGGCAAGATGTTCCGGCCCATGGCCGAAACCGTGGCCTTCGCCATTCTCGGGGCATTTATCCTGTCTCTGACCTACGTGCCGATGATGTCGGCCCTGGCCCTGAGCCGGTCGACTACAACCAAACCGACTATCTCCGACCGGATGATGGCCTTCTACACCCGCCTCTACCACCCGCTGCTTAAAGGGGCCTTGCGGCACCAGGCCGCGGTGCTGCTCACGGCCGTGGGCCTACTGGTGGGAAGCTTTTTCCTGTTCCGCACCCTAGGGGGCGAGTTCATCCCGACGCTAACCGAAGGTGATTTCGCGGTGGAGATGCGCGTGCTCACTGGCTCCTCGCTGAGCTACACCATTGAGCAGGCCCAAAAGGCCGGGGGCATCCTCAAAAAGCAGTTTCCCGAAGTCAAGGAAGTAGTCGCCAAAATCGGGGCCGGCGAGATTCCCACCGACCCCATGCCGGTAGAAGCCGCCGACGTGATGGTGATTCTCAAGGACCAGAAGGAATGGACTTCCGCCCACAACCGCGAAGAGCTGGCCGATAAGATGGCCGATGCCCTAAGCGTCATGCCCGGCGTCACGTTTGGGTTTCAGCAGCCCATCCAGATGCGCTTCAACGAGCTGATTTCGGGGGCCAAGCAGGACGTGGTGCTCAAGATTTACGGGGAGGACCTGCAGCAGCTGGCCGACTACGCCCAGCAGGCCGGCCGGCTCGTGCGCCAGGTGAAGGGGGCCGAAGACGTGTACGTGGAGCAGGTCACCGGCCTGCCCCAAATCGTGGTGGCGCTGGACCGCAACCGCCTCGCCCAGTTTGGCCTGAACGTGGCCGACGTAAACCGCACCGTGCAAACGGCCTTCGCCGGCGAAACCGCCGGCCAGGTATTCGAGCAGGAGCGGCGCTTCGATTTGGTGCTGCGCCTGCGCCAGGATTTGCGCAAGGACATCAACAGCGTGCGCCGCCTGTTCATCGCCGCTCCCAACGGCCGGCAGGTGCCCCTGGAGCAGGTGGCCAGCGTGGAGCTGCGCGAAGGGCCCAACCAGATTCAGCGCGACGACGCCAAGCGCCGCATCAGCGTGGCCTTCAATGTGCGCGGCCGTGACGTGGAAACGGTGGTCGAAGAGCTGCAGGGCAAGATTGACCGCCAGCTCAAGTTTGCCCCCGGCTACTACACCACCTACGGCGGCCAGTTCGAGAACCTGCGCCAGGCCACCGACCGCTTGAGTGTGGCCGTGCCGGTGGCGCTGGTGCTCATTTTTGTGCTGCTGTTCTTCACCTTCCGCTCCTTCAAGCAGTCGGTGATGATTTTTACGGCCATCCCGCTCTCGGCCATCGGCGGCATCGCGGCGCTGTGGCTGCGGGACATGCCCTTTAGTATCTCGGCCGGGGTGGGCTTCATTGCCCTGTTCGGGGTGGCCGTGCTCAACGGCATCGTGCTCATCGGCTATTTCAACCAGCTTAAGGCCGAAGGGGTGAACGACCTGATGGAGCGCATTCTGCGCGGCACCGAAGTGCGCCTGCGGCCGGTGCTGATGACGGCTACCGTGGCCTCGCTCGGCTTCCTGCCCATGGCCCTGGCCCAGTCTGCCGGGGCCGAAGTGCAGCGCCCGCTGGCCACCGTGGTCATCGGCGGACTGGTGTCGGCTACGCTGCTCACGCTGCTGGTGCTGCCCGTGCTCTACGCCCTTTCCGAGCGCGTAAAAACCGGCGGCCCGAATGCGGAGCCGCAACCAGAAGTTACTTCAACTGCCCCCGCGAAAAGCCTGCCCGTGGCCCCGGGGCTGCTTTTGCTGCTGCTGGGCCTGCCGCTGCTGGGTCGGGCGCAGGGTCCGCTCACCGGCGCGCAGGCCGTGAGCCAGGCCCTGCAAACCAACGGCACCGTGCTGGCCGGCACCCGGGCGCTGGAAGCCCAGCAGGCCATCCGCCGCACGGCTTACGACTTCGGCCGCACCACGCTTACCGGCAGCTACGGGCAGTACAACTCCCAGAACCGCGACAACCAGTTCACCCTCACCCAGTCGCTGGCCCTGCCCGGCGTGTACCGCAGCGCCGCTGCGCTGGCCGACGCCCGCATTGCCGGCCAGCAGGCGCAGCTGGCGCAGGTGCAGGCCGAATTGCGCCGGCAGGTGCGCCTGAGCTACGAGCAGGCCGTGCACGCCCGGCACCGCCTGCGGGTGCTGCGGGGGCAGGACAGCCTCTACTCGGAGTTTCTGCGCTCGGCCAACCTGCGCTTCAAGACCGGCGAGGCGGCGCGGCTCGAACCCGCCACGGCCCTGGTGCAGCAGGGCGAAGTCCGCACCCAGCTGCGGGCAGCCCGCACCGACTTCCGGGTGGCCCAGCGCCAGCTGCAGGCGCTGCTGCAAGTGCCGGCCGCCGTGGCCATTGCCGACAGCGTGCTGCGGCCGCTCGCGCTGCTGGGGGCCGCCCAGCTGGCCGATACCACGGCCCCGGCCCGGGCCGACACGCTGCTCCAGCGCACCAACCCGCAGGCGCGGGTGCTGGCCCAGCAGGTAGCCGAGCGACGGGCGGAAACCCGCGTGGCGCAGGCGGCCGGGCTGCCCGAGTTCACCGTGGGCTACTTCAACCAGAGCATCATCGGCTACCAGCGCCTCGACGCGGCCGGCACCGAGCGCTACTTCGGCGGGGGCTCCCGCTTCCAGGGCGTGCAGGCTGGGGTGGCCGTGCCCTTGTGGCGGCGGCCCCAGAAAGCGCGGGTGCAGGCCGCCCGCCTGCAGGAGCAGGTGGCGCAGGCCGGCTTCGACCGCTACCGGGCCGAGCTGGCCGGCCAGCTCGATGAGCTGCTGCTGCGACGCACCGAACAGCAGCAGCACCTGGCCTACTTCGAAAGCACGGCCCTGCCGCAGGCCACGGTCATCACCCGCCTGTCGACGATTGCCTACAAGGCCGGCGAAACCGGCTACTCCGAATACCTGCTCAACCTGGAGCGCGCCCGCCGCCTGCGCCTCGATTACCTCGACGCGCTGCTGCAGCACAACCAGACCGTTATCGAGCTGGAATACCTCCTGGGCAGCCAGTAGCCTGGCCCGCGCCGCGCTACGCCTTCTCCCTTCAACCTCAGAATCATCATGCGATACCTAGCCCTCCCCCTGGTGCTGCTCGGCCTGCTAAGCGGCTGCGGCTCCAAGGAAGCCCCCACGGAAAAAGAAGAAACGGCCTCCACAGCCCCCGGCGGGGAAGCGGCCGAGAAAGGCCCCGCCGACCGCGTCACGCTCACCGCTGCCGAGCAGCAGGTGGGCGGCGTGCGCCTGGGCGCCCTCACCGAGCGCCCCATGAGCGGGGGGCTAAAAGTGAACGGCGTACTCGACGTGCCGCCCGAAAACCTGGTATCGGTCAGCGCCCCGCTGGGCGGCTTTGTGGACCGGACCGACCTGCTGCAGGGCTCGCGGGTGCGCGTCGGCCAGGTGCTGGCCGTCATCCGCAACCCCGACTTCGTGCAGCTGCAGCAGGACTACCAGGAAACCCGCAGCCAGCTCAAGTTTGCGAAGGCTGAATACGAGCGCCAGGGCGAGCTATACCGGCAAGAGGTAGCGCCCCAAAAGAACTTCCAGCGTGCCCAGGCTGAGTACGAGGCCCTGCAAGTGAAAACCAATGCCCAGGCCGCCCGCCTGCGCCTGGCCGGCCTGCCCATCGGCGGGAACATCGTGAGCACGGCCATCCTGCGTGCCCCTAAAGGCGGCTTCGTGAAGGCCGTGAACGTGAGCATCGGCCAGAGCGTGACGCCCACCGACGTGCTGTTTGAAATCGTCAACCCCGAGCACCTGCACGTCGAGCTGACCGTGTTTGAAAAGGACATTCCGCAGGTGAAGGAAAATCAACTGGTGCGCTTTTCCCTGGGCAACGACTCGCTGAGCCGGGAGCGCACGGCCCACGTGTACCTCATCAGCAAAACCATCAGCGACGAGCGCACGGTGCGGGTGCACGCCCACCTGGACCGGGAAGACGAGCAGCTGCTGCCGGGCACCTTCGTGCGGGCCGTCATCGAAACCAACCGCGTGACCGTGCCCACCCTGCCGGAAAAAGCGGTGGTGCAGTACGGGGCCCAGTCCTACGTGTTTGTGGCCACCGATTCGGGCCCGGCCGCCGGCCGGGCCACCTACCGCCTCGTGCCCGTGACGCGCGGCGTGAGCGAAGACGGCTACACCGAGTTTCACCTGCCGGCCACCGAGCAGGGCAAACCGCTGCGCTTTGTCGTAGAGGGGGCTTATGCCTTGCTCGGCAAGCTCAAAAACGCCGAGGAGGAAGATTAACCCCTGACAACCTGCCCCATGCTGGAATTATTCACCGGAGCTTTGCTGCTGAGCCTGCTGCACGCCACCATCCCCAACCACTGGGCCCCGGTGCTGGCGGTGGCCCGCGCCGAAAAGTGGCCCCTGCGGCGGGCCGTGGGCGTGACGGCGGTGGCCGGGCTGGCCCATGTGCTGAGCACGGTGGGCATCGGGCTGGCGCTGGGCCTGCTGGGCTGGCAGCTCTCCGGGCGGTTTGCGCGGGCCGCGGGGTGGGTGGGGCCGGGTCTGCTCATCGGCATCGGGGTGCTCTACGCTTTTTCGGGACGGGGGCACACGCATCCGGACCCCTCCCCCGTGCAGCTGCGCCGGTCCCGCCGCCGGGTGGTGCTGGGGCTGGCGGCCACCATGTTCCTGGCACCCTGCCTGGAAATTCAAACCTTTTTTCTGGCCGCTGGCACCCACGGCCCGGCGGCGCTGGCCGGGCTGATGGGCGTGTACCTGCTGGCCTCGGTGTCGGCCATGTGCGCGCTGGTGGCGCTGGCGCACCGGGGCCTCGGCCGGCTCCGGCTCGACGGCCTGGCCCGGTACGAGCGGCGGCTAACCGGCGCGGTGCTGGTGCTGGTGGGCGTGGCCGGTTTTTTCGTGGACTGGTAGCGCCAGCTGCGCCCGGTTCTTTTTCTATTCTGAACACTCATTCTTGACTCCATGCCTGACCCTTCATCCAATAACCTCGACGAGGAGCTGAACACCGCCAAGCAGGTGCAGCCCGAAAACGCAGGCGCGCTCACCCGGGCGCAGCTCACGCCCGACGCGGCGGCCGCTCCCCAGGGCCACGACGTACCCGGCCACGACCACGCCCCGGCCGAAGCGCCCCACGACCACGCCGGCCATCAGCACGACCCCGGCGAACTGAGCCTGGGAGACGCGGAAGATGACGACCACGCGGGCCACGACCACGACGGGCACGACCACGGCCCGGCCGGCGACAACCCCTACCTGGTGCCGGGCATCAGCTTCGCGCTGCTGCTAGCCGGCATCGCGCTAGACTACTATAAAGTCGGCTTTTTTGCTGGTTATGTGCGCCTGGTTTGGTACGGGCTGGCCTTCGTGCTGGTGGGCTGGAAGGTGGTGAAAGCCGCCGTGCTCAGCATTCCCAGCGGCAACATCTTCAACGAGTTTCTGCTCATGAGTCTGGCCACGCTCGGGGCCTTTGCTATTGGCGAGTACCCGGAAGGGGTGGCCGTGATGCTGTTTTACACTGTGGGCGAGCTGTTTCAGGACGCGGCCGTGAACCGGGCCAAGCGCAGCATCAAGGCCCTGCTCGAAATTCAGGCCACCGAAGTGACCGTGGTGCGCGGCGGCCAGTCGCTGGTGCTCGACCCCAAAGCGGTGCAGGTAGGCGACGTGATGGAAGTAAAGCCCGGCGAGAAAGTAGCCCTCGATGGCACCCTCAACGGTAAGGAGGCCAGCTTTAACACGGCCGCCCTTACCGGCGAGTCGGCCCCGCAAACCAAGCAGCCGGGCGAGGCCGTACTGGCCGGCATGATTAACCTGGAATCCCTGATTCAGGTGACCGTGACGGCCGCTTTTAAAGACACCAAGCTCTCGAAAATCCTGGCCATGGTGCAGGACGCGGTGGGCCGCAAAGCCAAAACGCAGCAGTTCATCACCAAGTTTGCCAAAATCTATACCCCCATCGTGGTGGGGCTGGCCGTGCTGCTGATTGTGGTGCCCTACTTCGTGGTGAGCGACTACGTGTTCCGCGACTGGCTTTACCGGGCGCTGGTGTTTCTGGTCATTTCCTGCCCCTGCGCGCTGGTCATCAGCATTCCGCTGGGCTACTTCGGCGGCATAGGCGCGGCTTCGAAAGCGGGCATCCTGTTTAAGGGCTCCAACTTCCTGGACGTGCTGCGCGAAATTGATACCGTGGTAATGGACAAGACCGGCACGCTCACGCAGGGCGTGTTTGCCGTGCAGCAGGTGCAGCCGGCGGCCGGCACTACCCCCGAGCAGCTGCTGCGCCTGGTGGGGGCGCTGGAAACCAAATCGACGCACCCCATTGCCAAGGCGGTAGTGGCCCACGTCGGGGCGGCTGCGGCGGGCGTGCCCGTCGATAACGTGGAGGAAATTGCCGGCCACGGCCTGCGCGGCAAGGTGGATGGCCACGACATACTGGCGGGCAACACCAAGCTGCTGACCAAGTTCAGCGTGGCCTACCCGCCCGAAGTCGACCAGGTGGTGGACAGCATTGTGGTGGCGGCCGTGGACGGAAAATATGCCGGCTACCTCACGGTGGCTGACGCCCCGAAAGAGGACGCGGCCCGCGCCGTGCAGGAGCTGAAAGCCGACGGCATCAGCAAGCTGGTCATGCTCTCCGGCGACAAGGACAGCATCGTGCAGCGCGTAGCCAAAGAATTAGGAATCACCGAAGCCCACGGCGGGCTGCTGCCCGAAGACAAGGCCAAATACGTGCAGCAGTACCTCTCCGAGGGCCGCAAGCTGGCCTTCGTGGGCGACGGGGTGAACGATGCCCCGGTGGTGGCCCTGGCCGACGTGGGCATTGCCATGGGCGGGCTGGGCTCCGATGCCACCATCGAAACGGCCGACGTGGTGATTCAAACCGACCACCCGAGCAAGATTGCCACGGCCCGCCGCATTGCCCGCGCCACCCATAGCGTGGTGTGGCAGAATATCTGGCTGGCCTTTATCGTGAAGGGCATCGTGCTGGCGCTGGGGGCCGGCGGCGTGGCCACCATGTGGGAAGCGGTGTTTGCCGACGTGGGCGTGGCCCTGCTGGCCATTCTCAACGCCGTGCGGATTCAACGGATGGACTTCACCAGCAAAGCCGCACCCGCCAAAACGTAAGCCCATCAGACATTACCCGAAGCACGAAACATGAAGGTTTCATTCTTGATTCTGGTCTGGCTACTGGCAGGAAGCGGGCTCATCAGCAGCTGCAGCTCTCGGCACGATACCGATGAGCACGAACTGGAAGTGCACGCCGGAACTAAGCCGAAGCCGGCACCCGTGGCCGCGCCCCCGGCCCTGGGCGATACCCTGCAGCTGCTCGCGCAGCAACTCGATACGGCGCGCCGCCTCGGGTGCTGGGACGAGGACTTTGCCCGCCTGATGAGCGTGCACCACGGCGGGGCCCAGCGGCTGGCGGCGGTAGAACTATCGCACGGCAAAGACTCAACCCTGCGCGCCCTGGCCCAGCACGTGCTCAAGGGCCATGAGCGCGACAACCACGTGCTCACGCTGGCCCTCACCCGGCAGCCGCCAGCGGGCCAGGAATACCGGCCGGGCAACGCCCAGGACCCGTTTGTGCGCCGCATCACAGCCGCGCTGGCTCCCCTGCGCCAGCCACCGCCCCTGCCCGGCACCCTTGATGCTGATTTTGCCACGATTATGCAGGTGCATCACCAAACGGGGGTGGCCCTGGCCCAAACCGAGCTGGCCTATGGCAAGGACGCGGAAGTAAGAAACGCCGCCCGCCAGATTGTGCGCGACGAGCAGGCCGAAATCAAGCAGTACCAGCGCTGGCTTAAGGCCCACGCGGCAAACTCCTCCCACTAACATTTATATCCGCTTCATCCATGCTGCTTACTATTCCCGCCGCCGTCACGCCGCCCTGGTCCACCATGCTGGGCTTTTCGCTGCTGCCGGCCGTGGTCATGATTGCCGGCGCGGCCCTGGCCGTGTGGCGGGCGCCCGGCCCGAAGCTGCGCAGCGCCATTCTGCACTTCGCGGCGGGCGTCATCTTCTCGGTCGTGGCCGTCGAGCTGCTGCCCGACATTGTGCAGCACCATGCGCCCTACGAAGTGGCGCTGGGCTTCGGGCTGGGCGTGGCCACCATGCTGGGACTGCGCTACTTCACCCAGCGCCTCGAAAAGAAAGAGGAGCCTGGGGCAGCAGGCAATGCGCCGGCCGGAAGCGCCGGCGTAACCGCCCCACCCACCGCGGCCGCCCTGCCCTGGGGCCTGCTGGTGGCCATTGGCATTGATATTCTCATTGACGGGCTGCTGCTGGGCATCGGCTTTGCGGCGGGCGCGAAGGAAGGCACCCTGCTGGCCATTGCCCTCACCATCGAGCTGCTGTCGCTGGGCCTGGCCACGGCCATTGAGTTGCGGCAGGACGGCCACGGCAAGGGCCGGGCCGTCGCGATTGTGGCCGGCACTTCGCTCATGCTGCTGGTCGGGGCGGGCATTGGCACCACCGTACTGCGCGGGGCCACCGGCAACTTGCTGGAAATCGTGCTTTCCTTTGGCCTGGCCGCGCTGCTGTTTCTGGTCACCGAGGAGCTGCTGACCGAAGCGCACGAGGAAACCGAAACGCCGCTGCTCACGCTGGCCTTTTTTGTGGGCTTCCTCCTGTTTTTAATTCTGGGCATGGTCGCCTGACCCCACCCTATTCAACTACGCTGCGCATGCACACCGCCAAAATTGACCTGACCCTGGAGCCCACCGGCCGCCACCTGGCTTTCTCAAAGGAGCTGCTGGAAGTCGCCCACGTCTTTCGCCGCGTCGGGGGCGAGGCCTCCACCTGGCAGCGGGTGGCCGTCAACGCCCGCTCGCCCTTCCTTGATACTGACACCTTTGCGCCCGGCACACTGCTGGAATACTACGTGCAGCACGAAACCCAACAGGGCGAGCCCGAAGCCCGCAGCCATGTAGTCAGCACTACTGTGGCCTGATTAACAAATGGGCATTGCGCCCATTCCACCCTTGGCTAGCCAACTTTGGTTACGGCCCCCACCAGCTGGTAGCCACCGCTTTCCAATGCGGCCTGAATGGCTTTGAGGTCGGGGCCGTTGACGTGGGCCGTGGCCACTTCGGCTTCGCCCACGGCCACGCGGTCCACTACCAGGCCCAGGCCCACCAGCCGCTCGCGCACCCACCTGATGCAGTCCGGCCCGCACATATTGTCGATGGTAAGCACATAGCGCATGAGCTGCGTCATGCCGGCAGTATCGTCTTCGGGATAGGCCATAACCAAGTAGCTCGAAAGCCGAATTATACGGGACGCCACCCAAGTGCAACGGAATGGCCGGAAGCCGTGTTGGCCCCGCATGTGCCACCACCATAAGCCCGCCCTGAAACTTCAACGCTTCGGCATCTACCTGGCCCTGGGGTTGCTGGTGCTGCTGAGCCAGTATTACACCACGTAAGCAAGTCAGCCCGCCCATCTACCGATGCCGCCGTGGGCGTTGCGTGGACGCCGGGGCGGGCGGCACCACCACTTCCTGAATAACCGAAAAGGTGTAAGTCGTAACTTTCTTTCCGGGGTGTGCGAACGGGGCCGCCGGGACCGATACCGGCGCCAGGGGCCGGGTAACTTCGTGGTAGAACTGCACCACCCGGTAGGCGGCAAATAACCCGGCGGCCACCAAGGTCAGCAGGGCCGTGTAAGCGGCAATTTTCTTCGTGCTCATGCTACGTGTTTGTTAAAAGCCGGGCATAAGGCCCGGCGGTTGAAGTGGGTAACCAGATTTGCGCGAGGCGGCGTTAATCCGCCCCGACGAGACTAAGTAGCCCCCCTGCCACATCGTCGGCAGTCCAAATGGGGGTGAATGGCAAACTTTTTTTTTGAAGCCGTGAAATGTTGGGGTTGCCTAGCTCGGACGCTCGCAAAGGTGAGCGAAGCCAGCGAGCGGTTTATCTGATGCTGTCAGAAAGTCAACCCAATACAAGTCAATGCTTTGCCAGAAATGCACGCTCATTTACAGCCCGCTTATGGGGGCTGCAAGCGTGATTTAGCCGGGGGAGCAGATACAACTCCATCACGGGACGGCGGGGCGGCAGCTCGTTGGAAGGTCGGAGCAAAAATTCGGAGCAGGTTCATCGCTGCAAACCTGCGACCGCCGGGCAGCGAATCATAGGACACAAAATGTGTTTTCGTTACTTGCAATTGGTATTAACGCGAAACGCCTTTGTCACTCCTCGACACCTCCCAGATTGCCTGCGAATACTGCCGGCGAAAGTTTGTCCCCAAGAAGCGGTGGGTGCAGAAATACTGCGGCAGCCCCTGCCGGGTAGCGGCCTGCAACCAGCGGGCCGGGCGGGCCCACCCGCTCGAAAGCCAGTCGGCAATCAAAGCCCGCCGGCGCAAGGAGCGCGGGCGCACGCCCACCGCCGTGGCCACCGCCCAGGCCTCTCCGGCAACGGAAGAAATCCTGGCCGCCATCGGGCAGCTTGCCGGGCGCATGACGGCCATAGAACAGGTGCAGCAGCAGCTGCTGGCCTTGCTTCTGCCGCCCGCCACGTAAGTCCCCGCCTTGCCGCACACAAAAAAGCCGCCCCGGTTATGGAGCGGCTGAAAACGGCCAAGTCCGTTGTACCAGCATTGCCGGCTTACAAGCGGGGGCCGGGCCGGGGCTTTTGCGGCACAGTCTGCGTCTGGGCGGGCTGCTCCAATTGCCGCACGGCCTGGCGCAGTTGCTGTACGGCGGGATTATCCTTCAATGTGTCGAGCTTATCAACCACGGCCAGCACTTTCTCCACGTTTTCCCGGTTTAGGCCTTCCAGCGCCGGCTTGGTCAGCAGTTGCCGGCTGACTTCCTGCAAGCGGGCTGCGTTCAGCGTGGCGGCGCTCTCGCGCAGTTCCCGGGCCACCAAGCCCGCCGCTTCGATAAACGATTGCCGGGCCTGGTCGTGGGCGGGAGAATCACTGGGCACCAGCTCAGGGCCGGTTCGGCGTTGCTGCTCCTGCGCTATGGCCAGCTGCCGGCGCTCCGTGGTATCCGGCCCCGGCTCAATGACCGTCGTTCTGGAATTTTGCCGCAACGCATCCAGCGCGTCGCTGATGGCTGGCAGTTGCGGCGAATCCAGCCGGTAGCGTAGCGTTAGCTCCGTGGCAATTTCGCGGGCCGCGGTGGGTTCAATCTTAAGGGCGTGGTCAATGGTAAGCCCGACTTTTTCGAGGTTGTCGCGCAGGGTGGGCAGCAGTGCCACGGCATCGCGGCTTTCGCGCAGCTCAACCACGAGCAGCCGCTCGCCCTGGCGGCGGGCCTGGGCCTGCGCCCCATGCAACTTCGCAATTTTGCCCTGGCCTTCGATAGGTGGGTTGTCCCAGTGCTGCTGGCCGAAGCCGTACTGGTCCTCGTCGACACCACCCAGCTCGCGCCGGACCACCTGCTGCAGCTGGTCCTGTTTCAGGTCCTGGTTCCAGTCCTTACCCTGGCTCTTCACAATCTCCACCCGGTGCTCAAAAGCCAATGCCTGACTGGCTGCCTGATTGAAGGCCCCCAACGCTTCGCGGCTCATCGGCACGTGAAACTGGTAGGTGTGGGCTCCCAGCTTGTTGGAGTGAATCAGCTCGTCGCGCAGGGTCTGACTACTGGCCGGGTTGCCCGGCTCCCCGTTTTCCTGGGCGTACTGCCGGGTGGCCTGGTCGTTGTAGCTTTTAAGGTGCTGACTCAGCGCCTGCACGCCGGCCGGGTGGGCGGCCGTGATTTCGACGGTCAGCCGGTGCTCGTGCTCGCGAACCACTTTCATGGGGTTCTGCTCGCTGGCCAGGCCCGCCAGCAGCCGGGTATCGAAGTGGTGGCCCTGCGTATCGTTATCGAAGGCAGCGCGAATGGCCGTAATATGCTCCTCGCTGAGCAGCCGCTTCAGTTCGAAAATCTTGTTCTGGGTGAGCGTGCCAGCCGTCGAGGCATACAGGGCGCTTTCACCAGGGTGCAGCTGCGCGTAGGACAGCGTATCGATAGCCGACTCGCTGACCACCAGCACCGCCGCCGGCCGGCCCTCGGGCAGCTTGCTCAGCCACAGCGAGCGGGTAAACTGGCTTTCGGGCGCTTGGCCCTTGAAGCCCTCGCCCTTCAGTTCCAGCCCCACTACCCGTCCCTCGTGGTAGGCCGGGAAAGCCGTGTTAACGTAGGTTTTGGGCGGCAAGCCCTCCTTCTGAACAGTGTGGAGTTGATTGAGGATGCGGCCGGTAAACTGCGGGTTATCTATCGTGCTTTTGGTAATACCGCGCCCTTCCAGGTAGGCCGTGTTTTCGAGCGGCCGGCAGTGCTGGGTGTAGATGCTGTGGAACTTCTCGCCGGGCGCGGTTTCCACAATGGGCGGCAGGTCGAGCCGGGGCCGCTGCTCCTCGGGCAAGTTGAGGTAAGCCCGGAAGTGGTCGTTGACCGACTGCCAGAGGTTGCGGCCCGGCAGCGGACCAATGCCGGCGATGCGGTCGGAGCTGACCCGGTTCTTCATCCAGTCGATGACGCTGCCCTTGTCGCGGTCGTCCTGGGCGTTGAAATACATCCAGTCGCCGCCCCGGCCTTTGAATACTACCAGCGTGTCATCGCCCTCGAAGACGTGCCACTTGCCCTTGCCGAGGTGTTCGCCTTTTCGGAGGTTGTAGCCGAAGTGGCTCAGCAGCTCGGGCAGCTCAACCTGCTCTTTAATCTTCTGGAAGGTGAGTTCGTGTTCCATGGTAAAGCGGATGATTTCGAAGAATGGAAGGCAGAAAAAAGAAGCCCGGAAGTGGGCTTCCGGGCTTTTGGGATGAGAAAAGGAGGGATTGGGATAGGCCAGCTTAGCGGCGGGGGCCCCGGTTTTTTACCTGGGGTGCTTCGGCTTTCACGGGGGCCGGGACCACAGTCGTAGTGGTGGCCTTCGTCGTCTGCTCAGCCCGCGGGGCCTGGCGCTGGCTCAGCTCGTGAGCAGCCGGTTTCACCTCGATGCAGGCCTTGGCGGCGTTCACCTGCACGGTGCCGTCGAACTTCTGCCCACCGTTGCCGCTGGCCATATTGGTTAGGGCTACCACCTTGCCCTCGCGCAGGTCGTGACTTTGCTCCGGGGTCAGCTTGACGCCAGCCACGGTGTCGTGCAGCGTCACCTTGCTTTCGGGCAGTACCACCACCTTGTTCATGGCCTTATCCACGGCCACGTAGCCGTTGAACTCGCGGCCCTGCTCGTCCTTAAGGCCGCGCATCAGGCCGGCGTTGCCCTCGGTTTCGAGCCGCTGGCGCTGCTCGGGGGTGAAGGGCTGACCGCCAATCTCGTTGGGAATAACCAGCTTCTCCTGGGGCAATTCCATTTTGAGCGTGGCCGTGCCGTCAGCTTCGCGGTGCAGCACCATCTTGCCCTCGAACTTCACGGGTTCCTGCCCCTCCTTGCCCGCTACCTGCATGGGCAAAAGGTCTGTTTTTTCACCGCTGAGCAGCTTTTGCAGCTGCCCGCTGCCCGTTAATTCGGCTAGGTTCAACCCGAGGGAGGCCAGCACTTTTTGCGGTACCTCATTAGCTTGGAACAGGGCCGCCGGCGGGACCTGCATCGCGACGGCCTGGCGGGCAGCTTCCCCCACGGCGGGGCCAGTCGCCACGCTGGGAGCCTTGGCATCCGGGGCCGTCGGGCCGGGCGAAAGCGCCGGCTGGGCCGTGCCGGCGTGGCGGGTCAGGCGGGCCTGCAAATCCTGACGGGTTTTCTCGTAGTCGACTTCCAGACTTTGCCGGGTCTTGGGGCCGCCGTTCAGGTGGGCGTAGAAGTTTTTCAGAAACGCCGAGGCGGGGTTGCCGCTGGTGTCGATGTCAAAAATGCTCTTGCCGTCGCGGATGACCTGCTCGGTGGTTTTGCCCTGCTGCTGGGCCAGCTGCTGCACCCGCTGTTCAGCGGCGGCCTGCTGCACCTGTTCCGGGGCCGTGAGGGCGTGCTTGGGCACGGCCGAAAGCTGGGCACTGAGCGCGTCCCACTGCTTCACACCGAAGGCCTCGCGTACCTGCTTGCTGCGCTGGGGCTCATAGTCGTCATCGTAGCCCACTTCCTGCCGCCGGGCGGCGGCCTGCTCCGGCTTCTCTACTATGGCTACCCCGCTTCCCACTTGCCGAAAGCCTTGCAGGGCCGCTTCGAGCTGGCCCAGCTTATGCGACTCTGGGTCGTAGCTCACCGCGAAACCGCCGCTGAGCTTGCCCGCCGGGTCGCGCTCCAGCTGCAAAGCGCCCACCGCTACGCCGGCTTCCTTTAGCTGGTCGAGGTAGGCCCGCATTTCCAGCAGCGGGGCCACTTCGCCGCCCTGCTGCTGCCAGGCAATGCGCAATTCTCCGACCGGCTCCGCGCCGGCCGCGGCATCCGGGGCCGGTGCGGGGGGCACGGGCCGCTGCTCGCTGCCTGGCCCCTCCCCTACTTCCGCCCGGGCGTCATCGCGCAGGGCATCCGCGTAAGTGGCGCGGCTCTCGTCGGGGCCTTGCTGCGCACGGTTGGCCACTACTTCCAGTTCCGCTTCCGCCTCCGTGCGAACAGTACCCGTAGTGGTGGCCACCTCGCCAGCCAGCTCCTCGGCCCGGGCCGTCAAGTCGGCTTGCTGGGTGGCTTGTGGAGTTACCTGGCCAAATACCTGCAGCCGCTGCTCGGGCTCGGTGGCACTGTAGCCCACGCGGCCCTGCTCACTGATTTTCCAATTCTCCCCCACCTTTTCCAGCAGCGTGGGCTTTTCTACCGTGAGAAACTTATCCTCCCGGCCGGGGAGCCGGTTGGTGGTAAAAGCTCGCATCAGGGCGTGGTCAAAGGCATTCAGCAGCCGGCCATCCGCGCCGGGGGCCGGCAGCAGGGCCGCCTGGCTGGGGTTGGCGGGATTAATCTGAATCTCATAGAGGGAGTGACCGGCGGGCTCGCGCTGCAAGCCCTGGCCACTGAAGTTGCCGTTGGAGGTCGGCACCGCACTCATGTACCAGCGCTCCGGCGTGGGGGTATTCACTTCATCTTGCTCAGCCATAGGAGGAATGGGTAGGTGAATAAAAGCTGTCCTTCCGGCCGGCGCAGGCGCGGCCAGCCCGGAATTCGACGCTGCAAACCTACCGGCCTCCATCAGGCCCTGGCGAGAAAGTTGATGAGTGGCCGGAAATAGGCTGTGAGGTGCCAGCACACCACACGAATGGCGGAATGCCCCAGCTAAAGCTTTTCGTATTTTAGCACTTGCTTAAACACGCAAGTACTACCTTTGCGAAAACAGTTCTTATGGAAGCCAACGCCTGCATCCGGGTTTTTGCCGATGCTGATTATATCCGGCAATGCCAGGTGCGCCTGGCATTGGCCGGGCCATCCCTTGAAGCCACGGCCACTGTCCTGGCGCTGGCGGGCAACGAGGTCCGGCTCAAACTGCTGTATCTGCTGGCGGCCGAGCAACAGCTGTGCGTGTGCGACATCGCTGACGTGCTGGGCATGACGGTATCGGCCGTTTCGCAGCATCTGCGCAAGCTAAAGGACGGTGACGTGGTCACCGCCCGCAAAGTGGGCCAAACGGTTTTTTACGCGCTTAGCGAGCAGCACCTAGCCCTGTTGCGCCCGCTGCTAACCGGCGACCCTGCTACCCCGACGCTTCAGCCAGCCCCATGAACGCACCTACCTCCACCAGCAAGCCCTTGCTCGGCGCGGGGCTACTCACCGCCCTGGCTGCCTCCCTGTGCTGCATCACGCCCCTGCTGGCCCTGGTCGGCGGGCTCGGTGCTTCCGCGTCGGCCTTTTCCTGGCTCGAACCTTTCCGCCCCTATCTAATGGCGCTCACGGTGGGCGTGCTGGGCTTCGCGTGGTACCAGAAGCTCAAGCCGGCCCCGGCCACCGATGACTGCGGTTGTGCGACAGATGCCAAGCCGGCATTCACCCAATCCCGGCTTTTTCTGGGAATGGTGACCGGGCTGGCGGTGCTGCTGCTGGCTTTTCCCTACTACGGGGCGCGCCTGTACCCGGCCTCTCCCACCGCCGCGCCGGTCCTGGCAGCAAACGGGGCCACGCCGGTGTGGCAGACGGCCACCTACCGCATCGCAGGCATGACCTGCGAGGCCTGCGCCCAGCACGTCGAGCACGCGGTGCAGCAGTTGCCGGGCGTGCAGGCCGTCACCGTGTCGTATGCGCAGGGCACCGCGCAGGTGCGTTTTGATGCGCAGAAAAGCCTAGCCACGCAGGTGGAAAAAGCCATCAACGGCACGGGCTACCAAATTATAACCCGCAACTAATTATCGGATGCCACTCCCTACGCTCAAAACCCCGCAGCTTACTTCCACGCTCACCTGCCCGGTCTGCGCGCATCAGCAAACCGAACAGATGCCCACCGATGCCTGCCAATACTTTTACGAGTGCCCGGGCTGTCTTACGGTGCTCAAACCCCTGGCCGGCGACTGCTGCGTGTATTGTTCCTACGGCACGGTGCCCTGTCCGCCCATCCAGCAGCAGGGCCCGGGCAGCTGCTGCGGCTAGCCGCCCCGTTACTTCTCGGCTTTCTCCTTGATGAGGTGCCGCAGCGTGGGGTCCTGCCCGATGCGCAGCAGCTCCCGAGCGCACAATTCCTTCACTTCGGTTTTCACGCGGTTGAAGTTGGCCTTAATCATCTCCTCCGCCTCGTCCTTGCCGGTGGCCGGGTTAATGAAGCTGGTGATGTCGGGGATGGGTTGGTAAGCTTGGGCTTCGGCAGTTACTGCCTTTACGTCCACCTTAATGCGGGCGTGAAACACCTTCTGGTCGATTTCTTCGCCGAAGTTGTCAGCCACCGCACCCACGAAGTTGCCCTGGGTGAGGTTGGCAATGGTGCTGGCCGGAATCATGCTGTCCATCTGGGTGGAAAGGCTGGTGCTGGTTTCGCGCATATTGATACTCAGGCTCTGGCGCTGCTGCAGAATCTTGCCAAACCGCTCGCTCAGCCACTTGCCGCTGTTGCCTGATACCTGCCCGCTGAACACGTTGCCCACCGTGTTCTTGATGACCTCGGCCTCCTTCTGGCCGTAGTCGCGCTCCAGCTGCGAGAAGTCCTGGAATCCCAGACAGGTGCTCACTTTATTGCTGCGGGCCGTGGCAATCAGGTTATCGAGCCCCTTGAAATAGATGGTCGGCAGCTCGTCGATGATGATGGACGATTTGCGCTTGCCCTTCTGGTTCACCAGCTTCACTAGCCGCGCATTGTAGAGACCAAGCGCCGCTCCGTAGATGGCTTGGCGGTCGGGGTTATTGCCCACGCACAATACCTTAGGCTCCTCGTTGCTGTTGATGTCGAGCGTAAAGTCGTTGCCCGACATCACCCAATACAATTGCGGCGAGGCCAACCGGCCCAGCGGAATACGTGCCGAAGCAATCTGGCCTTCCAGCTGCTCGATGGCATCTTTCTGAAACGCCGACACGAACGGCTTCACCAGGTTCTCAATTTCCGGGTATGAGGCCAGCACCGGAAAAATCTCCTCGTAGTCGCGGCTCAGAAACTCGATGACGTGGGGAAAGGTGCAGTATTTACCCTTTTCGAATAGCTTTAAAAACCAGATGATGGCCGCCACAAAGTTGATGGGTGATTCCACGAAAAAGTCGCCCTGCTTCTGAATCCAGCTCTTGTTGAGGTTGAGCATGATGGTCGAGGCGCTTTCGTAGGCATCCACGATGTCGGTCATCAACTCAGGCAGCAGCGGGTTGCAGCGGTGACTCTTGCGCGGGTTGTCGAAGTTGATGACGTAAAAGCCCACCGGCTTATCAAACTTGTCCTGGTGGCGTAGCAGCGTGTTGTAGCAGATGCGGCTCAAGTCGTCAAACTTGTAGTCGTAGATGTACATGCAGAAGCCCTTGGCCAGGTGTTGCCGGATGAACTCGTTAATGATGGCAAAGCTCTTGCCCGAGCCCGGCGTGCCGAGCACCATCGTGGCCCGGAACGGATTGACCACGTTCAACCAGCCGTGGTGCTGCTTGCCGCGCAGCTGGTACTCTGTGCGCAAGTTCACCGAATACTCGTTTTCCATCAGCCGCTCCTCCTGCGGGAAGCTCTCATTGGCCTTGTTGAAGATGTCCTTCATCAGGTCGTTGTTGAACAGCCGGCTCAGCCAGGCCCCTGCGCTCAGCAGCAGCAGAAAGCCCGCCGACAGCAGCCCGGTATATAGCGCCGTCGTCAGCCCTGCTCCCAGCGTAAAGCCGCGCACCACGTCCGACCCGTAAATCAGTACCAGCCCAATGGCCGCGTAGCCCGCCACCGAAACTCCTTTGAGCTTTTCATTAGCCCGTCCCCGCGTGCCGAGGCAGCTCAACAGCAGGAATACCACGGCCAGCGTCTTGCTCACCCAGCTGGCCTTAAACAGAATGGTATTCTTGGTAAAGCTCTCCAGAATATGCTCGACCACGGCCGGCGTCCAGCCCATGCTTTTGAAGTAGCCGAAGCAGTAATAGTAGATGTTGATGCCCATCAGCGCAATGGCAAACAGGCGCATAAACTCCATGATTTTTCGCAGTCCTTTATCGTCTTCCATCGCTTGAAATGCTTGGTGAATCAAGCAACTTACCCCCATCGGCAATGCCCAACGTGGATTATTTGACGAGCGGTCCAAAGTCAGCGGTGAGGTGCACGCCGCGCACACGAATGAACCGCCCTACCCATCCGGCCGCTACCGGGCGGGCCCCTTCCGGCGGGGGCGCTTCGCCGGCTCGGGCCGACTTGGCTTCGGCAATACGGCTGGTTGGTCCGCGCCGGGCGCAGGCGCAACTTCCGGTCCTAGTACCGCCTGCAACCCGGGCGCGGCTAGAGCTTCGCGCAGCTGCGCCCCTTTGTAGCCTACCTCCTGCCCCCGGACTGCCACGCCGTCCAATTCAAAGCTCACGCCCCGCAGTACGCCGCCCTTGTCGTGGGTATAGCGAACCCCAATCAGTTCTTTTTGCAATTGCAAAGCCAGCCACTCCTCCCCTCCCCTATCGGCTTGCGCGAGTAACAACTGTAACGCCCGACTCACCTGCTCTCGCGCTGCCTCCTTTGTGGGGTCCAGCGCCCGCAGGCTGCGCCGCCGCTCGGGAATAGGGTCCATACCTAGCTCCTGGCTTATCTGCCGCGTGATGGCCGGCTGCCGGTAAAAGTTATTATCCGTCCGCAGCGCTGGCCCCCCGTCAATTGGCACCCGGTTCAAGTAGATGTGAACGTGCGCGTGCTTTTTATCCCGGTGTTCATAAACGACCACCTGGTGTCGGTCAACGGGCGCGCCAATCAACTCACAATAGCGCTGGGCAGCCGCTACTTTTTGCCCCTGGCTCACCACCTCCCCCGCCTTCCACGAAAGCACGGTATGCCACACCGGCTTCTGAATCTTTTTGCTTTGCGCCGCCACGGCCCGCATGTCCAGCGCCATCTCCCTGGGAGTGCCCGGAATCAGATTAGCCACGACCAAAAGTGGAGCCTCCCCCGGCTCCTTGCCCCGGCCCTGGCGCTGCCCCGCGCCATAAGTCAATGCCCCCTCAAAGTCATTACCAACGGTGGTCTTTGCTATCATATCAGGTAACCTCGGATGATAGCCAGCGCCTGTATCAGTTGAGCCTCGTGAGAGCTGAATGATTTACTAGCCTGCGCCAGCCGAGCTATTTGATTGAGGTTGGTTCCTATGCCTACCAGCTGTCGCCGCAGCTCCGGCGGGATACTTTCTTTGACCTCCACGCCCCGGCCCACATCGCGCAAATAAGCCGACACTTTCTTGTAACCGGCGGCTGCAGCTTTTGCCTGCAAATCCTTTTTCTCATCCGGGCTCACCCGCACATCGATGCGTAAACTACGGGCGGCATCAGCGACATTTTCAGCTTGCTTCTCTGTTTCCATGTTGATTCTGGGGTACTCAGCTTTCCTCTATCTGCTAAAACTAATTTAGAATTGTGAATAACTAAACGCTATACGCTAAACTAGCAAGCCAAGCCATGTGAGCCTGCGAACTTGGCGGTGTCATTGGTTCGGGCAAACGAAGTTTGTCCGGACAATGACATGGCTTGCTGGCTGGCTGGCTTGCTGGCTGGCTGGCTTGCTGGCTGGCTGGCTTGCTGGCTGGCTGGCTGGCTGGCTGGCTGGCTGGCTGGCTGGCTGGCTGGCTGGCTGGCTGGCTGGCTGGCTGGCTGGCTGGCTGGCTGGCTGG
>NZ_JADQDM010000015.1 GCF_015694525.1 Hymenobacter ruricola
CCGTGCAGGTGCGCGACGCGCTGGGCCGCGCCGTGAGGCCGGAGCAGCGCCTGACGGTGGCGCCCGACGGCACCGGGGCCGCCCGCCTGCCCCTGGCCGGGCTGGCGCCCGGCGTGTATGCCGTGCGCGTGCAAGTGGCCGGCACGTCTTTCACCAAAAAGCTGGTGGTGGAGTAGGCCTGGGGCAGCGTGCCCGCAGGACGTAAAAAACCACAGAACGTCCTACTGAGCGCAGCCGAAGCATCTCGCGGGTGGTAGTAATCCAATCGTCAGGAATACCATTGCACGCGAGATGCTTCGGCTGCGCTCAGTAGGACGTTCTATTGTTATAGGCCTGTTCTGACGCCGCCGGGCTACGGCTTAGGCCTGGGGCGGCGAGCCCGCGGGGCCCTGGTCGCCGCCCTTGCCTTTGCCCTTGCTGCCTTTGCCCTTGCTGCCCTTGCCGCCGCTGCTGCCCACGCGGCGGGCGCGCTTGTAGGCGTCGTAGAGGGGGCGGTTGAGGAAGCGAAAGACTTCCATGGGCTTGTCGAGCTCGTAGACTTGCTGCATGAGGTCGGCCAGCAGGTCTTCGGCCGATTGATTGCCCTCGCTGCGTTGGTCGATGAGGCTGGCCGTGCTGCGCACGGTGCCGGCAAAGGCCGTGTGCAGGCCCCGCATCTGGGCCAGCACGGCCTTGCTCAGGCCGTAGGGGGCCAGCGCGGCGGCGCGGGCGTCGGCGGCGGCAAAGAGGTCCCGGCTCACGTCGCGCAGCTCTTCGGGCTTCATTTTGTCGAGCTGGCGGGCGCTGAGGGTGGCGTGGGCCAGCAGGGCGGTGTCGTGGGTTTTGGTGGCGATGCTGCGCAACGGGCCCAGCAGGGCCGGCAGCACGGCCAGCAGGTCGGCGCGGGCGGTGGTGGCCTGCTCGGTCACGGGCTTGGTGTTGACGGGGGTGCCGCCCACGGCCGCGGTGAGCAGGGCGTAGGCCGGGGCGATGTCGGCGGCTTCGGCGGCGGCCACCTCGCTGGCGCCAATGGCTTCGCCGTTGTCGTCGATGAATTTGACCAGCACCGTGGTCATGGCGTATTGTTTTTCCTGGGGGGCATCCATACAAACAAAAGAAAGAGGTGGCGTCGGCCGGCCTGGCGCTTCCAGGCGGCGCACAAGTGTACTGATTTTCCGGCACTTTCCACCTAGGCTTGCAAAAAGCACGCAGACCCGGCTTCGGACGCTCACGACCCAGCTTCGGACACTCACGACCCGGCTTCGGATGCTCACGACCGCGCTTCGGACACCTGCGACCGGGTTTCGGACGCTCACGACCGGGTTTCGGACGCTTGCGACCCGACTTCGGACGCTTACGACTCGGCTTCGGACGCTCACGACCGGGCTTCGGACGCTTGCGACCGGGCTTCGGACGGCTCGGGCTAGGTTTCGGACGTATCGTAGCCGCGCGCTGGTCCGGCGTCCCGTTCGTTCCGCCGCGCCCAACCCTTTGCCTCCGCGCGCGGTTTCTTCCCGACCTTTGCCCCCACTTATGGACCCCACCACTTCCGCCACCAAAACCGGCCAGGTCTTCGACTGGGCCGTGCTGCGCCGCCTGCTGGCCTACGTGCGCCCCTACCGGCGCGTGTTCATCGGCCTCATTGTGCTCACCATCGCCACGGCGGTGCTGGGCACGCTGCGCCCCTTCCTCATCCAGCGCATGGTCGACGTGAGCATCGAGCAGGGCGACATGCAGGGACTGAACTTCATGTTTCTCTTGCTGCTGGTGTTGCTGGTGGCCCACGCCGGCGTGAGCTATTTGCAGACGTACTACGGCGGCTGGCTGGGCCAGTACATCGTGCGCGACATCCGCACCGACCTCTACCGCCACCTGCTCGGCCTCAAGCTCAGCTTCTTCGACCGCACCCCCATCGGCGTGCTCGTGACGCGCAACATCTCGGACGTGGAAACCCTGTCCGATGTGTTCAGCGAGGGCTTGGCGGCCATGGTGGGCGACATCCTGCAGCTGCTCTTCATCATGGCCTTCATGTTTTGGATAGACTGGCGGCTGACGCTGGTGAGCCTGTCGGTGATTCCGCCGCTGCTGTTCAGCACCTACGTGTTCAAGGAGAAAATCAAGGGCTCGTTTCAGGACGTGCGCACGGCCGTGGCCAAGCTTAATAGCTTCGTGCAGGAACACCTCACGGGCATGAACGTGGTCCAGATTTTCAACAACGAGGAGCGCGAGTTCCGCAAGTTTGAGCAGATAAACAAGGAGCATACCGACGCCAATATCCGCTCGGTGCTCTACTACAGCATTTATTTCCCGGTAGCGGAGGTGCTGGCTGCCATCGGCGTCGGTTTGCTGGTGTGGTACGCGGCCCAGGGCCAGATTGAGGGCACCATCTCAAAGGGCGCGCTCATTGCCTTCATCATGTACAACGCGCTGTTCTTCCGCCCCATCCGCCAGATTGCCGACCGCTTCAACACCTTGCAGCTGGGCCTCGTCAGCACCGAGCGCCTGCTCAAGCTGCTCGACAACCAAGACATCATCGCCACCACCGGCACCTACGCCCCGGCCGAAATCCGGGGCGACGTGGAGTTCAAGCACGTCCGGTTTGCCTATAATGAGCCCGAGTGGGTGCTCAAAGACATCAGCTTCCACGTGAAGCCCGGCCAGACCATTGCCTTTGTGGGCGCCACCGGCGCGGGCAAAACCAGCATCATCAACCTGCTGAGCCGCTTTTACGACATCCAGGAAGGCAGCATCTGCATCGATGGCCGCGACCTGCGCGAGTACGACCTGAGCCTGCTACGCCGCCAAATCGGGGTGGTGCTGCAGGATGTGTTCCTGTTCGCCGGCTCCATCCGCGACAACATCACGCTGGGCAACAAAACCATTACCGACGCGCAAATCTGGGAAGCGGCCGACCTTGTGGGGGCGCGCCGCTTCATCGAGCGCCTGCCCGACGGCCTCGGCTACCCCGTGATGGAGCGCGGCGCCACGCTCTCGGTGGGCCAGCGCCAGCTCATCAGCTTCGTGCGGGCCATGGTGTACCAGCCCCGCGTCATCGTGCTCGACGAAGCCACCTCCTCCGTCGATTCCGAAACCGAAGAGCTCATCCAGTCGGCCATCGAAAAGCTCATGCAGGGCCGCACCTCGCTCGTCATCGCCCACCGCCTGAGTACCATCCAGAAAGCCGACAACATCATCGTGCTCGACAAGGGCGAAATCAAAGAAACCGGCACCCACGAGGAGCTGCTGCGCATCGAAGGCGGCTACTATGCCCAGCTGTACCGCATGCAGTACGTGGTGGCGAACGAGTCGTAACCCCTGCGCAAAACCACCGTCATGCAGAGCGGAGCGAAGCATCTCTACCTCGATAGTAATTCTCTCGATTGAGTTAGTATCAAGGTAAAGATGCTTCGCTCCGCTCTGCATGACGGCCTATTATCCACCCAGATACCATGACCCGTTACCTTTTTCTGGCCATCATCCTGCTCACCCTCCTGGCGGCCGGCACCTACGCCTACCTCGGCGGCACCCGCAGCCCCCAAATAGCCCTCGAAACCAGCGCGGCGCCGCTCTACCTGGCCGGCCAGCCCTACCACGGCGCCGTAACGGGCGACGCCTTCGGCCGCCTGTTTCGCCAGGCCAAAGACGCCCAGGCCCGCCTCGGCGGCGACCTCGCCAACCTCTACCTCAACGACCCCGAGACGGCCCACGACACCATCACGGCCTTCATCGGCCTGGCCGTGGCCGACACCGCCCGGCCCCTGCCAGCTGGCTTCCGCTACCGCTTTGTGCCGGCCGGGCAGCGCGTGGTGGCCGCCCGCCTGCAGGGCGTGAGCTACCTGCTGGCCCCCAACAAGCTCTACCCCGCTGCCCTCGACGCCATCAAAAACCAGAAACTCACCCAGCGCGGCAATTTCTACCTGGAGCGCTTCGGGGCCAACGATGCCTCCGAAGTCTGGATTGGGGTGAAGTAGCCCGGCCTACTTCCGGCGGGGTGGGGCGTCGGGCAGCGAGACGCCCAGGCTCAATGTGTAGGCCGAAAACTGGTTGAACGTACCAAAGGAAGCCCCGCCGTTCCACTGCCGGTAGCCGCCGCGCAGGGTCAGCCAGGGCGCGTTTTTGCTTTTCAGCTTGTAGGTGGCGGCCAGCCCCACCTCGCTGACGGGCGCCGCGGTCATCGCAATGCGCTCGGCATGGGTGCAGCCGCAGCCCCCGCCTTTCACCGACACCTGCCGGGCGTTGTCGTAGAGGTTGGCGCCGCCCAGGCCGGCCCCGGCCTGCACCGCCAGCCGCCAGCGGGTGTTGTCCTTCAGCAGCAGGTTGGTGCTAAAGGTGACGCTGTAGAGCATTACCCGGGGCTGGGCGGCGCCGGCGTACACCTCGGCCGGGGCGCTGGCCACCGGCATTTCCGCCGTTAGCGTGCCGCGCAGCCCCGCGCTCCAGCGGGGCCCCACCCAGTAATACCCTTCCAGGTCGAAGCCCGCGTAGGGCGTGCCCCGGCGGTCAGTGGCGCCTAGCAGGCCCGCGTAGCCGGCCCAGCGGCCCGGCACCAGCGGCTTGTCCACCGCGCAGGAGTCGCGCTTCTGATGGCAGCTGTGGTAAAAAGCCGGCGAATAAAACGCATGGCATTGGGCCCGCGCGCGGGGCGCTCCAAGAGCGGCGCCCAGCAGCGCCAGTAGCGTAAATGTGGTTTTCATGGGCTCTGGGGTAAATGATTTCCTGAAAATACGATTTAAAATGATTTTCTGAACTCATAAAAAAGCTCTGGCTGCTTTCGCAGCCAAGACTCTGCGCCAAGGCCCGGATTCCCTATTCGCGGCCGAAATAGTACGTGCCGCCGAACTGCAACTGGCTGAAGCCGAAGGTGGCGCCGAAAGTACTCGTTTCAGACTGGTGTCCGGCCGGCGTTACAATGTTGAGGCCAGTAGGGAAATTGTAATCGAACTGGCTATAGCCGAGCGAACCAATAGAAGCGCTGAGGCCAAGTTTCGCGATGGGAAAAAATACGATAGCAGGCGTGACGCTAGCATAGATGCCGGAGCCCTTTAGTTCGAGTACGGTCGTGCCGTTGCCCCCATTATCGTACCCATACGCGTTGGACTTCTGATAGCCCGCGCTCAATGTGCCTAATATGCCAAATTGCGCACTCAGCAGTTTATAGTATTGAAAGTACGGGCCTATTTGCAACGTTATAGTAGCGGGAAGCGCTTCCCGTGGTGGGCTCGGGGCGGAAGTAGTGGATACATCCTTAGATGCCTGATAGCCAAGATTAACCCCGACCGCTATATTGTCAGCAATGAAGTACCCCACTACTGGCGAAAAAATAAAGCGCGTATTTGTCGTTTCAAATGAATATGTGGTTGTGGAGATGGGAATGGTGTTGACATTATTGGAGGTATTGGTCGTATTTGTAGTAGTGCGGCTGTAGCCCACACTGCCACCCAGCGAAACAGTGCCGGCCTCGATGCTTTGGCCCCATGCCGCTTGGATGCTGGCAGCTAACAGGACAAGGAACCCTATTTTTTTCATGCGAAAAAGGTAGAAAATCGGTGATGCTATAAAAGTACAGCCTGTTGCACCGGCTAATCGGGCCCTCTCTTTATTTCTCCGTATTAAAACGGAGCCGCACGTACGCATCTGCCGAACAAGTACTGAATTCCGCCGCAACGGCCGCCCAAACAGAAACCCTGCCCGGCGCAGGCAGTACAGCTTGAAGTCCTGCCGGACTTTCGAAAAGAAAATGCTTTTTTTCCAGAGCCGGCTCTTTCCACATTTATTTAAAGGAGGTCACCATGCTAGCAATGGAATTCAGGGGTCCCAAAAGGGTCCGCGCCGTTCAAAAACCCATGCCCACCATCATGCATCCCGAGGATGCTATTGTGAAGGTGCTGCGCTCGTGCATCTGCGGGTCCGACCTGCACCTGTACAACGGCAACGTGCCGGACACCCGCGTCGGCACGACGTTCGGGCACGAGTTCATCGGCGAAATCGTGGAAGTCGGTGCCGAGGTGACCGAAGTAAAAGTGGGCGACCGCGTGATGGTGCCCTTCAACATTGCCTGCGGCCGCTGCATCTTCTGCAAGGAAGGCATGTACGGCAACTGCCACGAATCCAACTCCGAAGCCACGGCCGTGGGCGGCATTTTCGGCTACTCGCACACCGCCGGCGGCCACAACGGCGGCCAGGCCGAGTACGTGCGGGTGCCCTACGCCAACTTCGGCCCCACCATCATCCCGCCCACCATGGACCTAGATGATGCCGTGATGCTTACCGACGTGACGCCCACCGGCTACCAGGCCGCCGAAATGGCCGGCATTCAGAAGGGCGATACGGTGGTAGTATTCGGCGCTGGCCCCGTGGGCATCATGGCGGCGCGCTGCAGCTGGCTGTTCGGCGCGGGCCGCGTCATCATCATCGACCAATACGACTACCGCCTGGAGTTTGCCAAGAACTTTGCCAAGTGCGAAGCCTATAACTTCCGCACCGACATGGACGACCCGGTCGAGTTCATCAAAAAGCAAACCGACTGGATTGGGGCCGACGCCTGCATCGACGCCGTGGGCGCCGAAGCCGCCGGCAACGCCATGCAAACCATCACCGGCCGCAAAACGCTGTTGCAGGCCGGCTCGGCCACGGCCGTGCACTGGGCCATCAACTCGGTGCGCAAGGGCGGCGTGGTGTCCATCGTGGGCGTGTACGGCCCGACGGACAACCTCGTGCCCATCGGCAACGTGCTCAACAAAGGCCTCACCGTGCGGGCCAACCAGGCCTCGGTGAAGCGCCACCTGCCCCGCCTCATCGACCACGTCATGAACGGCATCCTCAAGCCCAGCCTGCTGCTCACGCACCGCATTCCGCTGGAAGAAGTGGCCGACGGCTACCGCATTTTCTCGGCCAAGCTTGACAATTGCATCAAGCCCGTGCTCATCCCCCCCACCGCCAACAGCTAAGGCCCCGCTATCATGGAAAAAACCGCCCAAGACTTCGCTCACATCCCCGGCTGGGGCATCGATAACGACCCTCGCAACGAGCCCACCTATCCCATGCGCCAGCGCAACGGCCAGGAGCACGAGGGCTACACCTGGCAACGGCCGGAGCAACAAGTGCCCGACCGCGAAATCCTGCACTCCACCGAGCGGCCCAATCTGGCCGCCGTCACCGGCAACTCCCCGGCGCCTTCCGGCCTGAGCGGCATGATTCGGCGCTTCGCCTTCAAGTACAGCGAAAACGAGTACCTGCACTGGCTGCCCCTGCTCATGGCCGACAAAGTGAACGTGGTGGAAGGCATCATTGAAGACCTAACCCACGGCACCGTGCCCAACATCTGGGCCGAAAAAGGCTACCCCGCCGAGTGGAAGCACGACAAAAAGGGCATGATTGTGAAGCTGGCTACCTTCGCGGCCGTGGTGGGCGGTGGCATCTTCCTGCTCACCCGCAAAGGCGACAAGCCGCGCCGCCGGGAGCTAGGCCGCCGTTACGCTTCGGCCAGCCGCTAGCGGGTAGCCAAGCGGTTTTTGGAAGAACGTCATGCTGAGCTTGTCGAAGCATCTCGCGTGCTATGGTAATCATTTACTAAAGCGCGCGAGATGCTTCGACAAGTTCAGCATGACGTTCGATTACAAACCCATATTAATCTGCTTAAAAGCCAAAAGGCCCGCTGAACTTCTGTTCAGCGGGCCTTTTCAGTTTGTTTTCGAGTCGGGGTGGCAGGATTCGAACCTACGGCCTCGTCGTCCCGAACGACGCGCGCTACCGGGCTGCGCTACACCCCGAAAGCCGGCCGATGGGGCGACCGGTTTTCTAGTTTCCAATTTGCGGCCGAAAAAAGCCCCCGAACCCGAAAGTTCGGAGGCTTTGTGAGCGGCTGCTCTTCCGTCGGAGTGGCAGGATTCGAACCTACGACCTCCAGCACCCCATGCTGGCGCGATACCAGGCTACGCTACACCCCGATTGGTAATTGGAGCGACAAAGGTAAGACTTTTTTTGAGAGCGGTGCAAGCCGCGCCCAAAGAAAGTTTCGTAAATAATGCCTCGGCGGTTATTGCCGCCGCCATCTAGAAGCTCTGTGCCCTTGAAGCGGCCCCAGAATTGCTTAGCTTTACATAGGTCGTTTTACTCCATCCTGCTCTTATCCTACTTATGAAAAAGTTATTACTATTTGTGCTTGCCAGCGCCCTGGGTTCGGGGGCTGCCTACGCGCAAACTCCTGCCCCGACCGCCGCTCCCGCGGCCAAAGAAGAAGCCATTTTGCCTAATGGTGCAGTGGCCGCGCCAGCCCCCGCTGCGGCTCCCGTAGCCGCTGCCAATCCGGGCCTCATCGCCCCGGCCCCCGAAACGCCCGCCGCCAACCCCAACGCCATTAAAGTAAAAGCCGAGTCGGCGGCGGGCAAGCTCACCGTGAAAACGGACAACCCCGGCCCCACCCGCGTGGAAGTATCCGACGCCGGCGGCCGCCCCGTCATCACCCACACCATGCTCAATGGCCAGATAGCCGCCGTGCTCAACGTGAGCCAACTGCCGGCCGGCGCCTACATCGTGCGCTGCACCGCCTACGAGAAAACCGGCATGCGCCGCGTGATGATAGGGCAGTAACCAGCTAGCCCCGCGGCTGCAGCAAGTCCCACTTGTTGCCGTAGAGGTCCTCAAACACGGCCACGTGGCCGTACACTTCGCTGCGCGGGGTTTCCAGAAAATGGAGGCCCCGCGCTTGCATTAGGGGGTAGTCGCGCCAGAAGTCATCGGTATGCAGGAACAGCCACACGCGGCCGGCGCCCTGCTGCCCACGCCGCGTTTTTCTTCCTCGGTTTTGGCTTCGGCCAGCAACAAGCCGCAACCAGCCGGACCGGGCGGAGTGACAACTACCCAGCGCTTGCCTCCGCCCAGGTTTTGGTCGGCCGTTAGCTCGAAGCCCAGCACGCTGGTGTAGAAGGCAATGGCCTCGTCGTAATCACGAACGAGTAGGGTGACGTGGGCCAAACGTTGGTTCATGAGATGTAGCCTGGACTCTGTGAGTCCGGGCATAAAAGGTTGGTCATGCACAGACAAGCGCGGACTCGCAGAGTCCACGCTACGACCCTACGCTTCTTCCGTTTGCAGCTGCCGCTCGTACAGTGCCCGATACAACCCATCAGTTTCCGCCATCAAAGCATCGTGGGTGCCGTGCTGCACAATCACGCCATCATCGAGCACCAGGATTTCATCGGCCAGCTTTACCGAGCTCACGCGGTGCGAGATAATGAGGCTGGTGCGCGCCGCCATGATGCGCTGCAGGCTGCCGAGAATGGCGTTTTCGGTTTTGGTGTCAACGGCGGACAGGGAGTCGTCGAGAATCAGGATTTTCGGCTCTTTCACCAGGGCGCGGGCCATGCTCACGCGCTGTTTCTGGCCGCCGGAGAGCGTGATGCCGCGCTCGCCCACTTTGGTGTCGAAGCCCTCAGGGAAGGCCAGGATGTTTTCGTACACGTCGGCATCTTTGGCCGCTTGCAACATCCGGGCTTCGTCGGGTTGGTCGAGGCCGAAGTTGATGTTGTTGCGGATGGTGTCGGAGAAAAGGAACACATCCTGCGGCACGTAGCCCACCTGACCGCGCAGAGCCGTGAGGGAGTAGTCGCGCACGTCGGTACCGTCCACGCTGATGGCGCCTTCCGACACGTCGTAGAGGCGGCAGAGCAGCGCGGCCACCGTGCTTTTGCCCGAGCCCGTGTTGCCGATGACGGCCAGCGTCTGGCCCGGCCGCACGCGGAAGCTCACGTCTTTCAGGGCCTGAATGCCGGTGTCGGGGTAGGTGAAGGACACGTGGTCGAACACGATGTCACCGGCCAGCTCACGCGCCACATTCTGGCGCGAGACGATGTCGGTTTTCTGGTCCAGAAACTCGTTGATGCGCGCCTGCGAAGCTTCGGCCCGCTGCACCAGCGAGGACGTCCAGCCCAGGGCCGTGACCGGCCAGGTCAGCAGGTTCACGTAAATCAGGAACTCGGCGATGGTGCCCGTGGTGATGGTGCCGCGAATGACTTCCTGCCCGCCCACCCACACGGTGATGAGCGTGCTCAGGCCGATGAGGAACAGAATGAGCGGAAAGAACAGCGAGTTAACGAAGTTCAAACTCAGCGACTTCTCCTTGTACTCGTTGCTGGCTTTGGCAAACTGCTCGTGCGAGTCGGCCTCCCGCACGAAGGATTTCAGCACCCGGATACCCGAAAAAGCCTCCTGCACGAAGGTGGTCATGCCCGACAGCGCCTTCTGGATTTCGTCGGACTTCCGCTCAATCAGGTTGTTGACGTAGAAGATGCTGACCGACAGAATGGGCAGCGGCAGCAGCGTGTAGAGCGTCAGCTTCACGTTCACGAGGAGCATGAGCGGCACGATGAGCAGAAACAGCAGCACCAGCTGCAGGAAGTACATGATGGCTGGCCCGAGGTACATGCGCACGCGGCTTACGTCCTCGCTGATGCGCGACATGAGGTCGCCGGTGCTGTGGCGGCGGTAGAAGCTGAGCGGCAGCGACTGGTAATGCAGGAAAATCTGGTTCTTCTGGTCGTTCTCGATGTGCCGCGACATCACGATGAGCGTCTGGCGCATGAAGAACAGGAAGATGCCGCGCAGCAAGGCCAGGCCGATGATGAGCAGGCCGTAGAACAGCACGTTGCGGCCGAACAGCTGGTACACGCCGCTCTGGGCCTGCGTGCCGGCGTAGAGGTGGTAGAGGTCGATGCCCTCGTTCACCAAATCGAAGGCGTAGCGCACGAGCTGGGCCGGAAAAATGGCCAGCAGCGTGCTCAACGCCACAAACAGCACCCCGGCGAGGAAATGCCACTTGTAGCGGTAAATGAAGGGATTGACAGCGGAGAGGGCGCGCACGGGCTGGGTGGGAAAGGGGCCGGTTCGGGAAAATTGGGGTACTTTTGCGGCCTGAAAGAGAAACTAGAACGTCATACCGCGTATGGTCATGCAGAGCGGAGCGAAGCATCTTTACCGCGGTAGTAAAATGAATTACGTTGCGCGGTAAAGATGCTTCGCTCCGCTCTGCATGACGTTCCGGCTTTTGCGTATAAGACCCAACAAAGTTACGCTGCACTGTTCCCAACCCATCCCACAATTCCCACCAACCCCATTCACTCATTCCCATGATTGAAGCCCAAACCCTGGCCCCCGAGGCCATTTTCGGCCAGATTGCCGAGCACCAGCACGAGCAAGTCGTGTTTTGCCACGACCACGAGACGGGCCTGAAGGCCATTATCGGCATCCACAACACTGTGCTGGGCCCGGCCCTGGGCGGCACCCGCATGTGGCACTATGCTTCCGACATGGAAGCCCTCAACGACGTGCTGCGCCTCTCGCGCGGCATGACCTACAAGGCCGCCATCTCGGGCCTCAACCTGGGCGGCGGCAAGGCCGTCATCATCGGCGACGCCAAAACGCTGAAGACCGAAGCCCTGCTGCGCAAGTTTGGCCGCTTCGTGAAAAACCTGAACGGCAAGTACATCACGGCCGAGGACGTGAACATGACCACCAAGGACATGGAGTACATCCGCATGGAAACCAAGCACGTGGCCGGCCTGCCCGAAAGCATGGGCGGCTCCGGCGACCCCTCGCCCGTCACGGCCTTCGGCACCTACATGGGCATGAAAGCCGCCGCCAAAAAGGCCTTCGGCTCCGAGAGCCTGGCCGGCAAGCGCATTGGCGTGCAGGGCGTGGGCCACGTGGGCACCTACCTGCTGGAGCACCTGCAGAAGGAGGGCGCCAAGCTCATCGTGACCGACTACTACGAAGACCGCGCTTTGGAAGCCGCCGCCCGCTTCGGCGCCAAAGCCGTGGGCCTGGACGACATCTACGACCAGGACATGGACATCTACTCGCCCTGCGCGCTGGGCGCTACGCTCAACGACGACACCATTCCGCGCCTGAAGTGCCAGGTGGTGGCCGGCTGCGCCAACAACCAGCTCAAAGTAGAAAACCAGCACGGCCCCGAGCTGGTGCGCCGCGGCATCGTGTACGCCCCCGACTTCCTCATCAACGCCGGCGGCCTCATCAACGTGTACTCTGAAGTGACGGGAGCCAGCCGCCAGGGCGCCCTCACCCAAACCGAGAAAATTTACGATTTCACCCTCCAGGTGTTGGCGAAAGCCGAAGAAGAGCACTCGCACCCGCAGGCCGCCGCCATCAAGCAGGCCAAGGAGCGCATTGCCAACGTGGGCAAGGTGAAGTCGACCTACTAAAGGAATTATGAATTATGAGTTGGCTGGGGCAGATTCTCGGTCAACTCATATTTAGTTGATTCATAGGCTTAACTCATAATTCCTAACTCATAATTCATAATTAACACCCCATGCTCAACCGCCGCCTCCTCCGTATCAAAGTCATGCAGTCGCTCTACTCCTACCACCAAGCGGTGGGAGCCGATTTAATGCTGGCTCAGGACCGTATTGCGGCTGCTTTCGAGCCCGACCTGACCGCCAAGGAAGCCCCCGACCGCCGAAAGCTGGAAGGCCAGCGCAAGCTGGGCGAAGCCCAACTGCGCGACTGGTACCGCACCGGCGTGACGCTCGAAAAGACCGATGATAAGGCCGTGGACAAAGCCGTGACGGACGCCATCAACTCCTTCCAGAACCAGGTGAAGAAGGACGCCGAACTCTACGCCGGGCAGCTGCTGGTGGGCGCCGAAAGCATTCACGACCAGTACCTGCACCTGCTCAACCTGCCCGCGGCGTTGCTGGGCGTGATTGAAGAAGAGCAGAGCCGCGAGGAGCGCCGCCGCCTGGGCCCGCGCGAGGATGCCTTGGACGCCAACCGCCTGCACCAGAACAAAGCCATTGCCAAGCTGATGGCCAACGAGCAGTTGCAGAGCACCACCATCCGGCGCAAGCTGCAGTGGGAAGGCGCCGAGGAAACCGAAGCCCTGCGCGCCGCCTGGGAAGAAATGAAGGCCGACGAAACCATCCGGACTTACCTGGCCGGCAAGGACACCGGCGCGCCCGAGCTGGACTATAACACCGACCTGGAAATCCTGCGGCACCTCTACAAAGACTTCGTGTTCAAGGGCGACGCGCTGCCGCGCCAATTAGAAGCAGCCGACCTGAACTGGGAGGAAAACCGGCCCATCGTGCGCAACTTGGTGCTGAAGACGCTCAAGATGCTGCCCCACGGCGCCGACGAAAAGCAGGAGCTCATGAACCTCTCGGCCAACTGGGCCGATGACCGCGAGTTTGCCGAAACGCTTTATAAGCAAACGCTCATCGAGGACGACAAGATGGAGAAGCTCATTGCCGGCTCGGTGCAGAACTGGGACGTGGAGCGCGTGGCGTTGCTCGACAAAATCATCCTGAAAATGGCCCTCACCGAGATGCAGCTCTTCCGCGGCATTCCGGTGAAAGTGACCATCAACGAATACATCGAAATCAGCAAGCTCTACAGCACGCCCAAGAGCAAGCAGTTTGTAAACGGCATTCTGGATAAGCTGGCCACCGATTTGGCGGCCAGTGGCGACATTCGCAAATCGGGCCGCGGCCTGCTGGACAACCAGTAAGATTGCGAGAACAACACCTAAACGTCATGCCGAGCGCAGCGAAGCATCTTTACCTCAATGGTAATCAATGCTAACCGCAGCGAAGCAGTAAAGATGCTTCGCTACGCGCTGCATGACGCCGCGTTTGTCAGTTCTGGGCGTTCGCAAATTCGGCCCAATTAGCCACCTTTGCACCCACGGCCGGGTTTCTGCGTACTCAGGCTCGAACTCATTTCCCACCTTCTCCCTCATCCCGACGACCATGGCCAGCAAAACCACCACCGGCATCTTGTGCTTCGCGGGCGGCGCCCTCACCGGCGCGGCCCTTGGCTTGCTCTACGCCCCCGAACCCGGCAGCGAAACCCGCTCCTGGCTCAGCTACCAGCTCGAAAAATACCGCTCCGTGCTGGCCGACCTCACCGACAGCCTGGTGACCAGCCGCGAAGGCGTGGGCCAGTCCTCGGCCAAAAGCGAAGGCCAGCGCGTGATTTCCGACGCCAAATCGAAAGCCGAACAACTGCTCGGCGACGTCGACCAACTCATCAACCAAATTAACTCCCGCAAGGGCAATTAATTTGCTGATTTCATGATGTGCTGATGTGCTACGCCAGACCTTTGCAGCCGCTTTCGGCTCATCGGTACCGCCATTCCGGCATGGTAGGCTAGCCGGCAGCACATCAGCACATTAATCCATCAGCACTTTAACCAGATGCACGTAGTAACCCTCATTCCCGGCGACGGCATAGGCCCCGAAATCACGAAATCGGTCACCGATATTTTTGCCGCGGCGCAGGTGCCTGTGCAGTGGGAAGAGCAGAACGCCGGCCAAACCACCTTCGACCAATCGGGCGAGCTGATTCCCACCGCGCTGCTTAAGTCACTTGAGAAGAACAAAGTAGGCCTGAAAGGCCCCTTGACCACCCCGGTCGGCAAAGGCTTCCGCAGCATCAACATCACGCTGCGTCAGAAGTACGACCTTTACCAGAACGTGCGCCCCGCCAAAACCACGCCGGGCATCAAATCCCGCTACGAGGGCATCGACCTGGTGCTGTTCCGCGAAAATACCGAAGGCCTGTACTCGGGCCTCGAAGTGTACGACGAGCGCCTGGGCATTGCCGATTCCTTCAACCGCATCACGGTGGAGGGCTCGCGCAAAATCTGCCGCGCGGCCTTCGCCTACGCCGCCAAGCACGGCCGCAAAAAGGTGACCCTGGCCCACAAAGCCAACATCCTGAAAATGGCCGGCACCCTGATGCTCAACGCCTGCAAAGAGGCCGCCAACGAGTTTCCGCACATCGTGTTCGAGGATAAAATCATCGACAACATGTGCATGCAGCTGGTGAACAAACCCGAGCAGTTCGACGTGGTGGTGACCACCAACCTGTTCGGCGACATCCTTTCCGACCTCTGCGCCGGCCTCGTGGGCGGCCTGGGCGTGGTATCGGGCGCCAACATCGGCGACAACATGGCCATTTTTGAAGCCGTGCACGGCTCGGCCCCCGACATTGCGGGCCAGGGCAAAGCCAACCCCACCGCCCTGCTCCGCTCGGCCCTGATGATGCTGCACTACCTCGGCGAGCACGCCAAGGCCGACCAGATTGAAAAAGCGCTGGAAGCTACCCTGCTGCACCCCGAGCAATGCACCGGCGACCTCGGCGGCCGCGCCAGCACCAGCGAGTTTGCCCAGCACATTATCGATAAGCTGTAATTGTTCAGCATTAGTTTGTCATCCTGAGCGCAGCGAAGGACCTCTCACCCTGGAACAACTCGTTCTAACTTGATAAGGTCCTTCGCTGCGCTCAGGATGACAAATGCCCCTCCTGTCTCCGCATTATGAAATACCAGATTATCCTTGCCACTGCCCTCCTGCTTGGTGCCTGCAACCGCGACAAAAACGAGGTGGGCACCGAAGGCATGAACGCGGCTGCCACCGAAGCCTCCGACGCCGCGGCCAATCCCACGGTGGACAACCCCAACGTGGTGAGCGAAAACGAAGCGGTGAACCCCAACGCCCCGGTGATGAAATTCGCCGAGGAGGAATTTGACTTCGGTGACATTCAGCCCGGCACCAAGGTGCACCACACCTTTACGTTCACCAACACCGGCAAGTCGGCGCTACTGATTGAGGACGCTACCGCTTCCTGCGGCTGCACCACGCCCAGCTGGACGCACGAGCCCGTGGCCCCCGGTGCCCAGGGCAAGATGGAAGTGCAGTTCGACAGCCACGGCAAGCAGGGCATCATCAGCAAGCAGGTGGCCATCCGGGCCAACACCCAGCCCAACATCACGACCATCCTCATCAAAGGCAACGTGTTGACGGCCAACGAGCAGAAAGCCCTTTAACGCATCCCTTTTAATTGTAAGCCATGCTGTTGACCTTGCTTTTACAGGCCGCCGGGGGAATGGATTTGACCTCGTTGATTTTCCCCATTGCCATTGGCCTGGTGATTTATTTTTTCATGATTCGGCCCCAGCAAAAGCGCACCGCTGAAGCCAAGGCCTTCCGGCAGGCGCTGGCCAAGGGCGCCCGCATCGTCACCATTGGCGGCCTGCATGGCCTGGTGGTCGACCTAACTGAAGACACCGTGGTGGTGGAAGTGGACCGTGGCACCAAGCTGCGTTTCGACCGCTCGGCCATTGCCCGCGAGGTGGGCAGCAAGGCCACCACCGGCACCGAGGCGGCCACCAGCTAGTCATGGACGGGCCCCTGAACCGGGCAGGCCGGCTGCTGCGCTGGTTCGTGCGCCCCTTCGCGGGCCAGGAGCCCAGCTTCTACCGGGCCGTGACGGCCTGCCTGCTGGCCGCGGGCCTGTTCTGGCAAATGAATGCCCTGAACAAAACCTACACCACCCGCCTGAGCTGCCCCTTGGCCTGGCACTACGATTCGGCCCGCTACGTGCCGCTGCGGCCCCTGCCCACGGCCCTGCCCGTGACCGTGACGGGCCAGGGCTGGCGCCTGCTGCGGGCCAACATGGGTTGGGGCGTCCGGCCGGCCGACTTGCGCCCCGTTCCTCTGCCCGGCACCCGCTACCTGCCCCCCGCGGCATGGCGCCGCGGCCTGCAAAACGCCCTGGAGAACGTGCAGGTAACCGAGTGGGCCGGCGACACCCTGCGCCTCACCTTCGACCGCTTTGCCACGCGCCGCCTGCCGCTGGTACTGGTTTCTGACACGGTTCCCGCTCCGGTCGTGCGCTTTAGCCCGGCGGTTGTGGCGTTTCGGGGGCCGGCCACTTTGATAAATTCACTGCCCAACCCCTACCCCGTGGCCCTCCCCCCGGGCTCGAACGACCCCGAAGGCACCGAGATAGAGCTGGTTGTTCCCGCACGGGTGCGGGCTTCGGCATCGGTGGTGCGGGCGCAGCGCGCCGGAGCGCCCGTGGCGCCTGCGCAACGGGGCCGGCGCCGCGCTTCTCACACTTCCCCTCATTGATTATGCTACGCATTGGCATCACCGGCGGCATTGGCTCGGGCAAAAGCATTGCCAGTCGCTTGTTTCAGGCCTTGGGCGTGCCCACCTACGACGCCGACTCCCGCGCCCGCTGGCTGATGGAAAACGGTCCCGCGTTGCGCCAGCAGCTCGGCGCCGCCTTCGGCCCGGATACGTACGATGCGGCCGGCCGCCTCAACCGCCCGGTGCTGGCGGCCACGGTTTTCAACAACCCCGGCCTGCTGGCCCAGCTCAACGCCCTGGTGCATCCACACGTGGGCACCGACTTTGAAACCTGGGCGAAAACTCAGGAAGCCGCCGGGCACGCGTACGTGCTCAAGGAAGCCGCGCTGCTCTTTGAGGCGGGCTCTTATAAGCAGCTCGACCGCATCATCACGGTGTTTGCGCCGCTGGCGGTGCGCGAGGCGCGGGTGCTGCGCCGCGACGCCCACCGTTCCCGGACCGACGTGCAAGCCATCATGGCCAAACAGCTGAGCGAGGACGAAAAGCGGCAGCGCGCCGACTACGTCCTCACCAACGACGACGTGCTGCCGCTGCTGCCGCAGGTGCTGGCCCTGCACGCCGCGTTCAGCGCTCCGCAGGGCACGTAAAAAAGGCTGCCTCTTGCGAAACAGCCTCCTTCTGGTAGATTGATGAGCTTGCTCCGGTTACAACCGGCCCGAATAGTCCTCCAGGGTATCAATTACTTTCAGCAGTTGGGGAACGGCCAAGGAGTAATAAATCTTGGTACCCACTTTGCTCGACTTCAGCACGCCCCGGTCTTTGAGGGTGATGAGGTGTTGCGAAGCAATGGCCTGCGGCAGGTCGAGGGCTTGGTAGATATCGGTAACGGACATTTGGCTGTCTTTGCCTTTGGTTTTGCCCAGCAGGTCAACAATAGCCAGTCGTTTGGGGTGCGAGAGAACCTTGAGCATAGCCGCGGCACGGTCCAACTGTTGCGCTTCAACACGCGAATGCAATGGTTTCATGAAATCAATAAAAAGTGAACGGAAAAATGGAAGCGTAGAATAAGTGCAATACAGTTGTACTACTCAGGTAGTTCCTAAGCAGCCCGCAAAATAGGGAAGAAAGAACCTATTTTGCGCTGCAATACTTGAGTATCTAAAGATTTTATTTCTGCGCCAAATGCAATTCGGTTTTCGGGACCGGCCGTGGGCTGGGCCTTACCTTTGCGGCTCTGCTTTTGGAGACGCTTTTTTGTGCCCCGCCGATGCTTGACCTGCTTACCAAGTTTGAAAACAAACGCCCCGAAATCGTTTTCGAGTGGCAAGACGCCGAAACCGAAGCCGAAGGCTGGGTGGTCATCAATTCCTTGCGCGGCGGCGCGGCCGGGGGCGGCACGCGCATGCGCAAAGGCCTGGACAAGCGCGAGGTAGAAAGCCTGGCAAAGACGATGGAGGTCAAGTTCACGGTATCGGGGCCGGCAATTGGCGGCGCGAAATCGGGCATCAATTTCGACCCGCAGGACCCGCGCAAGCGCGGGGTGTTGGAACGCTGGTACCGGGCCGTCATTCCGCTTCTGAAGAACTACTACGGCACCGGTGGGGACCTTAACGTGGATGAGATACATGAGGTTATCCCTATCACTGAAGAATACGGTCTTTGGCACCCGCAGGAGGGCGTCGTAAACGGCCACTACCGCGCCACCGAACCCCAGAAAATCCAGAAGCTGGGCCAGCTGCGCCAAGGCGTGGTGAAGGTGGTGGAAGACGCCGCTTTTTCGCCTGACCTGGCCCGCAAATACACCGTGGCCGACCTCATCACCGGCTACGGCGTGGCCGAAGCCGTGCGCCACTACTACCGCCTCTGGCCCGGCACCGACGTGCGCGGGCAGCGGGCCATCATCCAGGGCTGGGGCAACGTGGGCGCGGCGGCCGCCTACTACCTGGCCGGCCAGGGCGTGCGCATCGTGGGCATCATCGACCGGGCCGGCGGGCTGCTGAGCCCCGAAGGCTTCGGCCTGGAAGAAATCCGGGCGCTGCTGCTGGCCCGCCAGGGCAACGCGCTGACGGCCGACAACTTACTCTCGTTCGAGGAAATCAACGAGAAGGTGTGGTCCGTGGGGGCCGACATTTTTATTCCCGCCGCGGCCTCGCGCCTCGTGGCGCGGGCGCAGGTGGAGCAGTTGCTGGCCGGCGGCCTGAAGGTGATTAGCTGCGGGGCCAACGTGCCCTTCGCCGACCCCGAAATTTTCTTCGGTCCCACCGGCGTCTACGCCGACGAGCGCGCGGCCGTCGTGCCCGACTTCATCGCCAACTGCGGCATGGCCCGCGTGTTTGCCTACCTCATGGAAACCGGCGCTGAAATCACCGACCAAGCCATTTTCGCCGATACGTCGCGCATCATCGGCGCGGCCTTGGAGCGCACGCACGCCGAGGATGCGCAGCCCACCGGCATTGCGCAGCGCTCGTTTGAAATGGCACTGCGGCAGCTGGTGTAAGGCAAAATGCACTCAGGAGAATAGCAACCAGTCAGGTCGAGCTTGCCCGCAGTATTGCTTTGGCCCGCTGCAATCGATTGTAGCGGACCGGCAGCCCGGGCAGGCTCGGCATCCGGCTCTTATTCAAGCGCTGAAACTTCGCCCACGCGTGTTTATTTGCCAACAAATCGATATCTTTGACGCCCTACTTTTGATTCGCCCCGGTCCGGGGCGATTTTGTTTTGGTAGGAATTCCCACTTGTACTTATGTCTACACTCAAAAAACCCAAGACCAGCAAAACCAAAGTCGCCGACGAGATGCTGAACGCCGGCAGCGGCAAAACCATCAAGCAGCCCAACGTCAACGACGACAAACTGACCTCCATCACGGAAATGCGCCAGACGCACGGCGAGCCGGCCATGGCCCTCGAAGACGAGCAGCGCCTGCGCAAAGCTTTCGTGGACAAGGACTGGAACGAAATTAAAATCGCCGACAGCTGGCAGATTTTCAAGGTGATGGCTGAGTTTGTGGAGGGCTTCGAGAAGATGTCCAAAATCGGCCCGTGCGTGAGCATCTTCGGCTCGGCCCGCACCAAGCCCGACAACCCGTATTACCAGATGGCCGAGGAAATTGCGGCCAAGCTGGTGCGCCACGGCTACGGCGTCATCACGGGCGGGGGCCCCGGCATCATGGAAGCCGGCAACAAGGGAGCCCGCTCCGAGGGCGGTAAATCGGTGGGCCTCAACATCGAGCTGCCCTTCGAGCAAACCCACAACATCTACATCGACCAGGACAAGTGCATCAACTTCGACTACTTTTTCGTGCGCAAGGTGATGTTTGTGAAGTACGCGCAGGCCTTCGTGGGCATGCCCGGCGGCTTTGGCACGCTCGACGAGCTGTTTGAGGCCATGACGCTGATTCAGACCAAGAAAATCAGCCGTTTCCCCATCGTGCTGGTGGGCTCGGCCTACTGGAACGGCCTGTTTAAGTGGGTGAACGACGTGATGCTGCTGGAAGAAAAAAACATTTCGCCCGAGGACATGAATCTCGTGCAGATTGTGGACGACGCCAGCGAGGCGGTGAAAATCATCGACGACTTCTACCACAAGTACCTGCTGTCGCCGAACTTCTAAACCGGCCCGGCAACATCGTGGTTACCCAAAGCCGCTTCTTCGGAAGCGGCTTTTTTGTGGGTAGCTTTCGCCTTCCGTTGCCGTTGCCTATGCCCTCCCCCGCTTTCGCCGCTGATGTTGACTTCGACTACCTCGTTGTGGGCGGCGGCGCGGCGGGCCTCAGCCTGGCCTTTCACATCGCGCAGGAGCCGCGCCTGGCCGATAAAAAAGTGCTGCTCATTGAGCCCGAAGCCAAAGAGCAGAACGACCGGACTTGGTCGTTCTGGGCCGATGCGCCCACGGTGTTCGACGGCATTGTGGCGCACGAGTGGCGGCAGATTGCCTTCCGCAGCCCCGGCTTTGCGCGGGTCATCGACCTTGGGCGCTACCGCTACAAAACCATCAACGGGCTGGATTATTACCGCTTCGTGCGCCGGGCGCTGGCCGATAATCCGCAGTTTACCTTGGTGCGCGGCGCCGTGACCGGGCTGGAAAACACCCCCGCCGGTGCCCGAGCGCACATGGAAATAGCCGGGCAGTCTTTCACGGCCCGCTACGCCTTCGACAGCCGCCCGCCAAACCTGGCCAAGCAGCAGCCCACGAAGCACCGCTACCTGTTGCAGCACTTCGTGGGCTGGGAAATTGAAACCGAAACCGATGTTTTCGACCCAGCCACGGTGGAGTTTATGGACTTTCGCGGCGAGCAGCATCATGAGGCGCGGTTTATCTACGTGCTGCCCTTCTCGGCTCGCAAAGCGTTGGTAGAGTACACGTTATTTTCAGAAAAAGTATTGCCTAAAGCGGAATACGAAGCGGCTATTCGCGACTATCTAAGCCACACGCTCGGCTTGAAATCTTACCACATTGTGGCCGAGGAAGTGGGCGCCATTCCGATGACGGACCACCCGCTGCCGGCCCGCAACGGCCCGCACATCCTCAACCTGGGCACCCGCGGCGGGCGAGCCAAGCCCAGCACCGGCTACGCCTTCAAGCGCATCCAGCAGCACTCGGAGCGGCTGGTGGCGGCGCTGGCCAGCACCGGCCGTCCGCCCGCCGACCCCACCGGCGACAAATGGCAGTTCCGCCTCTTCGACACGCTGCTGCTCGACATCATGAAGCGCCGCGGCGAAACCACGCGGGACATTTTCCGCCAATTGTTTGAGCGCAACCCGGTGGAGCGCATCTTCCGCTTTCTGGACGAGGAAACGTCGTGGGCCGACAACCTGCGGGTGATGAACTCGGTGTCGGCGGGCCCGTTCATGCGGTCCATTGCGCAGGTGCTGCGGGGCCGGCCGGGCCAGCGCGAGTAGCCTCCAAGGGCTTTCTACCGTTGCGGGGCCAATTCCAGGCAGGTGCGGGCGGCTTGCACGGTGGCGGCCGAAATGGGCCGCAGCTGCGGCTCGGCTTCCGAAAGGTTGAGCAGGTAGCCGGACAGCTCGGGCAGGTTGTCGAGGTCGTGGGTGCTGCACAACACGGTTTTTCCCTGCGTGGTGGCCCACTGATGCACCAAGCCGAACACTTGGCGCCGGTAGTACACGTCGAGCTGCTGGGTGGGCTCGTCCAGCAAATACACCTGGGCATCCTGCAGGCTGAGCTGCGCCAGCCACACCAGCTGCTGCTCGCCGCCGGAGAGCTGGGTAAAGTCGCGCGCGGCGAGGTGGGCCATGCCTACCTGGGCCAGCGCGGCATCGGCCAGCGCGTAATCGGCCGGAGCATAAGCGCTTAGCAGGCCGTGGTGGCGGTAGCGGCCCATCACCACCAGCTCGCGCACGGCAACGGAGAAATCAATGCTGCCGCGCTGGGGCAGGTAGCCCAGCAGGCCGGCAGCGGCAGCCCGGCGCAAGCTGCGCACTTCCTGCCCCAGCAACTGCACGCTGCCCTGGTAGGGCAGCTGCCCCGTGAGCACCCGAAACAGCGTGGTTTTGCCGCTGCCGTTGTGGCCCACCACGGCCACGAAAGCGGGCGCGGGCAGGCACAAAAAAAGGTTGCGAACCAACACCCTTCCGGGGTAGCCCGCAACCAGATTTTCTATTTGAAGTGCTTGGTGCTTGGTTATCAGTGCTTGGCTCATTGCTGGCAGTTAATCCTGGAAATAGCCAAGCACCAACAACCAAGCACCAGACACCATTAATATTCGTCCTCGTTGAACATGAAGTCCTCCTTGGTGGGGTAGTCGGGCCACACTTCCTCGATGTTTTCGTAGGGCTGGCCGTCGTCTTCCAGGGCTTGGAGGTTTTCCACCACTTCCATGGGCGCGCCCGAGCGGATGGAGAAGTCAATCAGTTCGTCTTTGGTGGCGGGCCAGGGAGCATCTTCCAGGTAAGAAGCCAGTTCGAGTGTCCAATACATAGGAGTCGGATAAAAAAAGGTGGGCGAAGGTAACTATTTCCGGGCAAGATACAAGCCCGAAACGAGGGCCTTGTGGGCGGTATTTCCGGCAACGCAAAACGCGGCCCAAAGTTTTAGCCAGCCGCCTGTGCCTGCTGGGTAAACAAGGCAATCAGGTCGTTTTTCGTGCGAATTTTGCGTTCAAACGACCGGATTTTGGTTTGCAGCAGCTGCCGGAACGAGTCATTGGCGGCGCTGGGGCTCAGCTTGTCGAGGTTGTCGCGCAGGGTGGCCAGTTCGGCGTGGTCGTCGGTGAGCATCTCGCGCAGGGTGCTGGCCCGGAAGCGCGCCCGCTCGGCCGGGGCCGTGGGCAGGGTTTCGGTGGCGGCGCGCTTGCGCAGGTGGTACTCCAGGGCACTGAGCTCGAATATCTTGTCGCAGGCCACCATGAAGCGCTGCCAGATGCGGTCGGACTCTTCGCCGCGCACGGTGCCGACCTGTTTCCATTCGGCCTGCAGGGCTTTGGCCTGGTGAATGGCTTCCTGGGGCGGTACGGCCATCAGGGCTTCGGCACGCTCGGCGAGGACGCGCTTGCGGGCCAGCAGCTGCTCGGGGGTGGCGGCGGCACCGAGGCCGGCGGCCTGCTGGGCGGCAATGTGGGCTTTGAGGCGCTCGAAGAAATGATTGTTGGCCGCGCGGAAGCGCGTCCAGAGCTCGGAGGCCTGCTTTTTGGGCAGGGTGCCGTTTACTTCGCGCCAGGCCTGCTGCAGCAGCTTGAGCTGGCGGGAGGTGGCTTCGAACTGGTCGGAGTTTTTTAGGTTTTCGGCCTGCTGAATGAGGTCGCGGTAGCGATTTTGCACGCGCGCCGCCATGGCCTTTTTGTCGGACTGGAAAGCCTTGCGCCGGTCGAAAAATTCCTGGATGGCGGCCTGGAAACGGGTTTCCAGTTCGTCGGTCAGGGCTTTGTCGATGGGGCCGGTTTTGAGCCAGCCCTGGCGCAGGTCCTTCACCTTTTCGCTGGCCGACACCCACTCCACGCTGTCGCGCAGGGCTTCGGCCTCCTGAATAAAGCCCAGCTTGGTGGCCAGGTTTTTCTCCCGGTTTTGGCTCACGGTCACGCCAATGGCCTGCTCGGTCTCGGTGAGGCGGCGGTGCAGGCTCTCGAAATCGCCGAGGCCGTCGAAGGTCAGCAGCTGCTCTTTGAGGTGCAGCGCCTTCATCAAAAACGACCCTTTGTTTTCGCTGGCGTCCATTTTGGCCAGCAAGGCGTCTACTTTCGCGCGTAGCGTCTCAAAGCGGTGAGCGAAGTAGAGGAGGGCGGCTTCGTCGGTTTCTTTGACCAGGCCAATCTGGCGGGCGGGCTGGGCAAGCACGGGGCGCAGCCACACGCCGCCGGCTTCCACGTAGCCGTAGCGCTGGGCTTCGGCCAGCAAGTGGTCGGTTGGTTCCATACTGATGTGTAAGCTCGTGGGTAGGAGGGCGAGGGGGAAGAGGGAAAAGGAATGAAGTGGCTGAAAAGGGAAGGGGAAGGGAATACAAGTTTACGGTAAAAAGGTGATGTAATGATGTAGGCCCCGGGAAACGGGCCCGAAAGCGGGTTCGATGTCGCCCCGCGGCCGACGCATGGGCCGCAAAACCCGGCGGCCGAGGCATGGCCCACAAGCCGGGGTTGTCGTTCTTTGCGGCTGCAATTCTTTCATTCGCCCTTTCCCCACGATTTCCCATGAGCGACCAGACCATCATCTTCAGCATGGCCGGCGTGAGTAAGATTTACCCGCCCCAGAAGCAAGTTCTCAAAAACATCTACCTCTCGTTTTTCTACGGCGCCAAGATTGGCGTGCTCGGCCTCAACGGCTCGGGCAAGTCGAGTTTGCTGAAAATCATTGCCGGCGTCGACAAGCAGTTTCAGGGCGAAGTGGTGTTTTCGCCGGGCTACTCGGTGGGCTACCTGGAGCAGGAGCCGCAGCTCGACCCCACCAAAACCGTGCGCGAAGTGGTGGAGGAAGGCGCCGCCGAAACCGTGGCCCTGCTGAAAGAATACGACGAAATCAACGAGGCCTTCGGGGCCGAAGACGCCGATTTCGACAAGCTGCTGGACCGCCAGGGCAAGGTGCAGGAGCGGCTGGACCAGCTCGACGCCTGGAACCTCGACACCAAGCTGGAACGCGCCATGGACGCCCTGCGCACCCCGCCGCAGGAGGCCGTCATTGGCAACCTTTCGGGCGGCGAGAAGCGCCGGGTGGCTCTGTGCCGCCTGCTGCTACAGGAGCCCGACGTGCTGCTGCTGGACGAACCCACCAACCACCTCGACGCCGAGAGCGTGCTGTGGCTGGAGCAGCACCTGCAGCAATACAAAGGCACGGTCATCGCCGTGACCCACGACCGGTACTTCCTCGACAACGTGGCCGGCTGGATTCTGGAGCTGGACCGCGGCTCGGGCATTCCGTGGAAGGGCAACTACAGCAGCTGGCTGGAGCAAAAAACCGCCCGCCTGGCCCAGGAAGAAAACCAGGAAAGCAAGCGTGCCAAGACGCTGCAGCGCGAGCTGGAGTGGGTGCGCATGTCGCCCAAAGCCCGCCAAAGCAAGGGCAAAGCACGCCTCGCCAACTACGACAAGCTGGCCAGCGAGGAAGCCAAAGACAAGGAGCAGAAGCTGGAGCTGTTCATCCCCGACGGCCCGCGCCTGGGCGCGCAGGTGATTGAGGCAGAGGGCATCACCAAAGCCTTTGGCGACAAGCTGCTGTTTGAGAACCTGAGTTTCTCGCTGCCGCAGGGCGGCATCGTGGGCATCATCGGGCCGAACGGCGCGGGCAAAACCACGCTGTTCCGGCTGATTACGGACCAGTTGCAACCCGACGCGGGCACGTTCGAAGTCGGCCCCACGGTGCAAACCGCCTACATCGACCAGCAGCACGACACGCTGGACGGTAGCAAGTCGGTGTTCGACACCATCACGGGCGGCACCGAAACCATGCTGCTGGCCGGCCGGCCGGTGAACTCGCGCGCCTACGTGAGCAAATTCAACTTCGGGGGCGGCGACCAAGAGAAGAAAGTGGCCATGCTCTCGGGCGGCGAGAAAAACCGCGTGCACCTGGCCATGACCCTCAAGCAAGGCGCCAACCTGCTGCTGCTCGACGAACCGACCAACGACCTGGACGTGAACGCCATCCGGGCCCTGGAGGACGCGCTGGAGAACTTTGCCGGCTGCGCCGTCATCATCAGCCACGACCGGTGGTTTCTGGACCGGTTGGCCACGCACATTCTGGCGTTTGAGGGCGACTCGGAGGTGGTGTGGTTCGAGGGCAACTTCTCGGACTACGAGGAAGCCAAGCGCAAGCGCCTGGGCGACGTGGAGCCGAAGCGCGTGCGGTACAAGAAGCTGGGGTAGGCAAATGTGGCGGCAGTGATGTAGCTTGGCGCGTCCCTTCAGCCCTGCCATGAACACTGCCGACCATTATGACCAGGAAGCCGATGGTTTCGGCGAACAGGCCCGCATTGCCGAGGAAACCGAAGCCCGGCTGGCCGCCGACCCGGCCGTGCAGGCGTGGCTGACGCAGTTCTACGGCGATGGCAGTGGCCTGCTCGCTCATTATGCCGAAAAAAAAGCCAGCTACCTCGTGCACGGCCCCGGCTGGCTGGCGGCTGAGGAAAACCGCGCCCTGCGGCCGCTGACCGAAGCAAACGAGCGCCTGTGGGAAATTCAGCAGAAAAAGCTGTTTAACCTGCAATGCGAGTGGCGGGCAGGCCTGCTCGACCTGCCCGGTGTGGAAACCGGAGCGGAATTTGCCGAATGGGGCCGCGACATTACCCGCTGCCCGCTGCTGTCGCCCATCAGCGCCGAGGACGTGGACCTGTACCGGGCCTACCTGCTCAGCGACGACTGCGTGGACGTGGGGGCGGGCGTTACCGGGCAGCTCGTCTGGCAGGAATACGACATGTTCCGGCAGTGGCACCGGCTGGAAGAGGCGGGCTCGGACTCGCCGGGCCACGACATGGGCCGGGCCCTGCCCGAGGGCCTGCAAGACTCCTTCGGCAACCTCTTCAACCTGCTTTTTCGCTACCCGGAGTGGTACGCTTACTACGACCTGTACAGGGGCACCGGCCCACTGCTACGCCTGCCCGACGAGCGTAGCCCGGCCCCGAGCCCGGCCTTGCCCGCCGCGCCTGTGCCGCCCGAAACCCCAACGGAACCGCCGGAACCGCCGCTGCGCCACCTAAGCGCCACCGATTTGGCGTTGTCGGAAACCCTCATCAAGCGGTTTGAAAGCCGGGAGGTGCTGCGGTATATGCGCGTCATGGAGTTCCGGCCGGAGCAGGACGCCGAAACCGAAGCCATGTACGGCGTGTACGAAGAGCTGAGCGAAGCCCGCGAACCCGTGCCCGTGGCGGCCGGCCCCGACTGGCGCGAATGCCTGCGCCGGGCCCAGGTGGCCCACGGGAAGCGGACCCTGGCCGACGCCCTGCCGGCGGCCTACCGCGACTACTGCCTGCGCGAACAGGCCGGCATTGCCCACCCGCCGCTGGGATAGCCGGGGCTGAGAGTTCGAGCCGTTCCTTTTATACCGCTGTCCATGCCCTCTGAAATCACCCGGAAGCTGGCCGCCGAGCGCCGCCAATTGGCCCAACTGGTGCGCGACACCGAACACGAGCTGCGCACCAACCCCGACTACCAGTCGTATTTCGCCGGCTACACCCCGGCCAGCGTGGCGGCGTTCATCGAAGCGTATGCCCAGCGCAAGGCCCGCTATGTGCTGCACGGCCCCGTTCAGGCGCAGTGGCGGGAGCGCCACGCCGCCGAGCTGCACACCGAGGCCTACCAGCGCCTGTGGGACATTCAGCAAAAAAAGCTGTTTGACCTGCAGTGCCGCTGGCGGGCCAAAGAAATCGACTTGCCGGGCGTGAACATCTACCAGCAGTTTGGCGAGTGGGAGGGCCACCCCGAGCGCTGCGAGTTCCTGCCCCCCATTGAGCCCGACGAGGTGGAGCTGTACCGGGCCTACCTGCTCAGCCCCGAATGCCTCGACGCGGCCGACCACTACAGCGACTGGCGGCCCGACAACTGGCAGAACTACGCCGACGCCCACCTGACCGCGGAGCCGGACTACGACCCTGACGACTTTTATGCCGACGACGAGGCCAGCCAGAACAACTTCCACCCCGGCTACCTGCCCTGGTACCGCTACCACGACCGCCACCACGGCACCGACATGCTGGCCCTGCCCGACCTGCGCGGCGCGCGCCAGAAGCACTACGCCACCCTGTACCTGAAGGCCGCCCACGCCCGGCAGGCCGCCGAAAAAGCCGCCGCCCTTGGGGGCGCCCCGGTGGCGGACACCCTGCCCGCCGTTATCGCGGCCATCGTGGCCGACCCGGCTGCCCCGGTGCCCGACCCCGCGGCCGGCCACGACCGGCGCACCATGTGGGGGCATTGCGACTGGGACGAGCTGTTTGACGAAATCGCCGAAGCGTTTGACCCCACGCCCCGCCTCCGGCAGCTCAAGCAAGCCATGGATGCCGGCCTGCACCACCGCGACACCGACAACGACGAAGTGAGCAACGCGTTTGACGTGCTGATGGAGGCCGAGGAGCTGGTGCCGCTCGAAGCCGGGGCCGACGACTGGCGCGCGGCCCTGGTGACGGCCGCCACCGACCTGCGCAAGCGCTGGCTGGCCGAGGCCCTGACCACGGTGTACGAGCAGTACCGCCAGCGCCTGGCGCTGGGCCTGCGCCCCACCCCGCCGGCCGAACACGAGGGGATGAGCCGCGAGGACTACGAGAAGCACGTGCTGAACGTGCAGCGCGAATGGGTGCTGGGCGGCCGGGCCCTGTGCGGCGAACCCCAGGATTTCAACTACTAACCGCTCTTTCCTGCCCCAACCCATGCCCGACGACGACCCATCCCTCCGCTACCTGCCCTACCACGACCCCCGGCGCGCGGCGGCCCGCCACCGCGAAATGGTGCGCCTGCAGGCCGAAACCCTGGCCCGGCACCAGGACAACCCCGCCGTGCAGGAATGGCTGCGGCAGTTCCGCGACGACGGCCGGGGGTTTCTGGAATCCTACGCCGACAGCCGGGCCAGCAGCCTCACCGCCGGCCGCAACCAGTTGGAGTACGAGCAGCGCCTCGACCAAGAACTGGCCCGCGAGGCCAAGCACCGCCTGCGGGAAATTCAGCAGCGCAAGCTGTTTGCCGAGCAGGTGCGCTGGCGGGCCGGCGAGGCCACGGCCGCCGATGCCCACGTGCACACGGCCGCCGACTTCCGGCATTGGGGCTATAAGATAAAAAAGTGCCACTGGCTGCCGCGCATCACTGCCGAAGAGGTGGAGGACTACCTCACCTACCTGGCCAGCCCCTACTGCGCGGACGCCGACCCGGAGGCGGTGCAGCCCGATGACTTCCAGGACTACGACGCTTTCCGGCGCTACCTGCTGCTGCGGGGCGACGACTATGACCCCGCCGGGGTGTTGCGCCGGCGGCGCCCCGCCCCCCTGGCCGGGGAGGCACTGTGGTACCCCGGCTGGTACGCTTGGTGCGACCAGCGCGACGGCCCGCCCAACCTGGTGCTGGCCCGGCCCAACCTACGCGGCTTCGCTAATGGCCCCGACGACGACGACGCGGAGGAGGGCGACTTCTCCGGCCTTTTTCGGCCCGCCTTGCCGCCGCCGCCGCCGCCCACCCCCGAGCCCACCGGGCCCGCGCCCCTGCCCTGGCTGGGCTACGCCGCCTACGCGGGCCTCACCGCTACCCTCATGCGCGAGCAGGAAACCGCCGAGCTGCAACGCTACCACCAGGCCTGCCTGCCCCCGCCCACCGAGCCGGAAGCCCCGGCCGTGGCCGAAGTGGAGCGCCTGCTCAACAACGCCGGGCACGAGGCCGGCCGGCGGCTGACCGAGATTCCCGAGCGCCTGCCCATCGCGGCGGCCGAGGACTGGCGCGAAGCCCTGCACCTCACCTGGCTCGACCACCGCAAGCGCTGCCTGGCCACGGCCATTCGCGCGGCCTTCGCCACGTACCAGGCCCGGCAGCCGGGCCACTAGCGCGGGCGCTTTCCGTTGTTTATTCTCTATCTCACGGCTTTTTTTGGTTACCGTATGGCTACTAATTATCACCTCAACGCGGCCGAAGAAGCAGAACGGTTTGCCCGGCAGCAGCGCGACTTCGAGCACGAGCTGCGCACCGACCCGCGCTACCAGCCCTACCTGGCGGGCTACGAGCCGGCCAGCGTGGAGGCGTTCATTAAACACTACGCGGCCCACAAGGTGAAGTGCCTGCGCACGGGGCCGGGCATGGTGAAGTTTCGCTTCCACCAGGTTATCGAGTACCAGGAAAGCGCCTACGAGCGGCTGTTCGACATTCAGCAGAAGAAGCTGTTTGACCTGCAGGTGCGCTGGCGGGCCGGTGAAATTGCCCTGCCCGGCGTGCTGGTGGGCGAGCAGTTCAACCGCTGGAGCCGCTACATTCACGCCTGCCCCTGGCTGCCGCCCATCACGCCCGCCGAATTTGAGCTGTACTGCGAGTACCTGGCCAGCCCCGCCTGCCGCGACGTGGGCGACCACCCCGACCACCGCCGCTTCGACAACTGGCAGGAATACGACTGGATGCGGGCCGGGTGGCGGCAGCAGCAGCCCCACCCGCCCACCCTGGAAGCGCACGACGATTATTGCGCCTACCCCGACTGGTACGCTTACTACGATGCCCGCCTGGGCGCGCCCGCGGGCTACCCCTTCGCCACCCACCCCAACCACAAAGGCGAGCGCCAGGAGTACTACGAAGACCTGTACTTCGCCGACAAGCACACCCGCGAGCCCCCAGCGCCCTACGTGCCCGACCCGCGCCCGTCTTACTACGACCACGCCCCCGAAACCGCCGACAGCGCGCCCGACGAATACATCGAGCAGGACCCGGCCCGGTTCGAGGCCTTCGCCCGCGCCTTCGAGCCCGACCCCGAACCCCTCATTGCCTACCGCCGCGCCTGGCTGCGGCTGCAGGGCAGCCACCACAGCCACTACACCGAACGGGCCGACACCAGCCGCGAAAACCTGTGGGCGGCCCCCAACCCCTGGCCCGTGGCCGCGCACGCCGACTGGCGCCTGGGCATCGTGGCCGCCGCCCAGGAGCTGGACCGCACCCGGCTGCTGGCCGCGCTGCCGGCCGTGTTCGATGACTACCAGTTCCGGCTGGCCACCGGCCTCGCGCTGGCGGCTCCCGACGCGTACCGCGCCTACCACGATGCGAACGGCCCCGAAGACGACGATATGGAGGAATATTGCGCCACGCCCACGTACCTGACCACAGCCATCCTGGGCGGCCGGGAGCTGGCCGGCGAACCGCGGGATTTCAACTATTGAGGCGGGGCGGCTGGCGCGGGCTGGTCAGGCCCCGGGTTCCAGCGTCAGGGTCAGCGCGTCCACCGTCACCAGCACTTGGCCGGGGCCGGCGGGGCGCTGGGCCTGCACCTCCAGCCACACCGCTTGTCCGCCGTGGGCCAGCCTGAGTGGGGCAAGCAGGGCAAGAAACTCTTCGCCTTCGCTCACTGCTTCCTCGCGCAGCAGCAGCGCCTGCGTGGTGCCGGCGGCTTTGAGCTGCACGGTGACGCGCGCACCGGCTGGCTTGTACACGAACAGCCGCAGCTCGTGCCGCACGGTGGCCGCCGCGCCCGCGGGCAGCGCCAGCGGCTGGTGCAGCCCGAAACGCCACTTCCCTTCCAGTTCCGGGCCGTGGGGGCGCAGCTCGCACACCAGTTCGCGGCCGAAAGTGAGGCGGCAGGCGGGGCCGGTGAAGGAGCAGGAGACGGGGAAGGTTTCGGGCGGGGTGGTGCCGAGGCGGAAGAGGGTGGCGGGGCCCCAGGCGGGGAGGAAAGCAGATGGCATCGGATGCGGTCGGGTGAAATGATTGGCAAGCTAGCCGGGTACCAGTTCCCGAATCGAAAGAGCTACAAAAGAAACTGATAGCGCAGCTTCGCGCCGCCCGCGCCGCCGCCCACGAGCTTAGGCGGGAAGCCGCTTCGCGCACGGCGGCGGATGCGGCGTTTGTGGGGCGGTGTTTGGGGGGCTTGAAAAAAGCCCCGGCCGCGTGGGGCGCGGCCGGGGCATGGGTTTACCAGGAAAAGGGGGTTGCGAGAGGAGGTAGCTACTTTTTCACTTTCTGCTTGTTGCCCTTGACCTTCTTTTTAGCAGGTGCCGTTTTAGCCGACATTTCCAGCTTAAGCGTCATCTCAGTGGCGGTGGTGGAATCGCTCGGAGTGCTTGGCTTGGGAGTAGGGGCAGCATCTGGGGCGGGCTTGGGTTTCGCTTTTTCGGCTTCGGCTTTCGCCTTTTCGGCTTCGCTCTTGGCTTTCTCAGCTTCGGCTTTTGCCTTTTCGGCTTCGGCTTCGTCTTTTACGGCGGCGGCATAGGTTTTCAGGGTGGACTGAAACAGTCGTTCGTACATGGTGCTGCCCGACGTTGTTGCATCGGGCTTGCCATCGGCCGGACAGCCGCAGGTATAGAAAGCGTCCGGCTTATTGTTGGCTCCCTCGGCTATTCGATATAGGGCGTCCCGTAGCATATTCACGTTGGCGGTTCGCTGGCCAAGCTGGGCGATGGTGGAGGCCGTTTTCAACTGGGCCTCTGCGTCTACCTTGTCCAGTACTTTCGCTTTGGACAGCAGGTCCAACGATTTTTGCACAGCGGCATCCGGCGTTACTTCGGCCAACACCGTCGTAGTGCCGTCGGCTTTCGCGTTGATAATGGAGGAGCGTTTGGTGGCGTCGAAGTGAGACCAAAAGAGCGTGCCGTCTTTGGAGTCGTCGCTGACAAATTTTCTAGCGCGAACAATTCCTGCCCGACTGTTTGCCGTTGAGCCTCTAAAAACATTCCCCGCTATTGTGCAGCCCGTCAACAGGCCAACGCTGGGTAGCAGCAGGAGCAGCAGCAACTGCGGAAGAGGGAGCTTTGTGAAATGTGACATGGCGGTTTGGTCTTTGCAAAAATTGGCGTTTGGTTAAGCAGTTGTGTTGTCCTGGCCTGTCTCCCTCCCCACCAGCCGCTTGGCCTTCTTCTTTTGATACGCCGCGTCATCCACCTGGCTGGCCTCGCGCAGGGCCTTGTAAGCGTCCTCGTGCGTGTCTTTGAGCAGCTCCATGCCGGCGCGCAGGTCGTCTTTGAGGAAGACGTTGAGGGCGCTGAGGGTGGATTTGGCGGTGGCGCCTTTGATTTTGGCGGCGTCGATGGCCAGCTGGGGGGCGCTGAGCTGGGCGGCGAATGCTTGGGCAGCGTCGGCCAGGGCCGTGGTGGCGTCGGTATCCCAGTTATATTCTTTTTTGAGCACCGACGCGTGGGCTGCCGCGCGCCGGGCCAGGTCGGTGGCTTCGGCGGCCAGGGCCTGGTCGGTCATGGCGGTGTAGTCGCTGGCGCGGCGGTGCAGCCCGGCGGCCTCGGCGACGTTGGCGGGCTCCTCGGCTTTGTAGAGCAGGTAGAGGGCGTTGGCGGCTTTCACGAGGCGGGCGATGAGGGCGGTGCCGACGGCGGATTTGGCCAGGGTGGCGCCTTCGGAGGCCACGCCCTTTTTGCGGGCCGTGCCGTCGAGCAGCCCCAGCTGCGCCTGGTACTGCGCCGCGAGCCTGGCGAAGGCGGGCACGGCGGCCACGGCCGTGGCATTATCGGCGAGCACCTGTTGCACCTTGCGGTGGCGGGCGAGGCGGGCAAGCTGGTCTTTGTTCATGGGGCTGGGGGGCGAAAAGCCGGTGGGAGAATGATGTTTTTACAAGAAAGCGGGCCAGAAAGGGCCTGGGTTAGGCCCCGGAGGGCCCGGAGCGGTTGGGGCAGGCTTCGGAGTAGCCGGCCCGCCGTCCGGCGCGGCACACGGCGGGCCCGGAGCAGGACAAAAGGGGTCGGGAGTTGGATACTAACGGTCCGGAGCGGCTGAGAAACGGTCTGGAACTGCGGGCGGAATGTCCGGAGCAGGATAAAAGCTGTCCGGAGGTGGACGCCGACGGTCCGGCGCAGTGGGAAAGATGGGCGGAGTAGGACAACAGGCATCGGGCGGGGCGCAGAAGCCGTCCGACGCGGCGTTCAGGTCACGGGCGGGTCCGGCGCGTGTTCGCCTTCGTGGCGTTTCACCAGCAGGGCCTGCACGGCGTCCCTGAAGTCACCCTTTTTCACCGGGCCGCCGGGCCGCTGCGCCAGGCTGGGCACGGCCGCGTTGTGCAGCACCCCGAAGCTGGGCCGCCACGCCAGCCAGTGCAGCCGATGGCAATATTGGTCGAACGCATCCGGCGTGAAGCTGGCCCCAATGATGCCTTTCCAAGTACCCATTGCATTACAGAAAAAAGGGTGAAGGCCACCGGCCTGCCATTGCCGGACCCTGGTGTAAAGCACGGCATTCCCGCTGCCCACCGCATCAGTGCCAGCACTGAACTTTGCCCCTCACACCCAGCCCTCGCGCACGGCCCGGGCCGCCAGCCCCACCACCGTGCGTGCGCCCGTCTTCTGCAGCAGGTTGCGGCGGTGGCTTTCCACGGTGCGCACGTTGATGAACAGGCGGGCCGCAATTTCCTCGTTGCAGCAGTCTTCCACCACCAGGCGCAGCACCTCCAACTCGCGGCGGCTAAAACGGCCCACAACGGCATAAGGCGGCACTATCTGGGGCGGCCCCGGGCTGTAGTTCCCGGTCGGGGCGTGCAGCCAGGGCGCCAGCGCCGCCGCCAGGGCGTGCGGCGGCACGTGCGCGGGCATGAGCAGGCGGGTGCCCGGCCAGGCCCGCGCGTCGGCGCGCTGGGCCGGCGTGCCCGGGTCGGCCAGCACGAGCAGGCGCTGGGCAGGCCGGGCGCGGCGCAGGCTGGCGAGCAGCGCCGTCAGGTTGAGCCCCGGCAGGGCGCCGTCGAGCACCAGCAGCCCAAAGGCGTGTTGGGTCATCAGTTCGGCAGCCTCCGCGGCGTTGGCCGTGAGGGTTAGGCGCAGGGCGGGGCATTGCTCCCGTAGCACGGCCAGCAACCCCTGCCGAAACAGGGTAGGCATGGCGGCCACCAGGGCCGTTGGGGTAGAACTAAGCATGGCGGGCAGAAAAGAGGTTCAACCCCACCGCGCCGCCGCGCCGCAAAGCGCCAGCCGAAGCGAAGGGTTAGTACAGGAAAGGTCTGCGCAAAATATGCATCATAATTTAATTATCAATAATTATTATTTTATATGTACTAATTTTAAGAATTGTCTGTTGCGGGCATATTTGAGTGGGTTGAAAACAACCGGACACAAAAAACGCCGCCCTGCAAGCAAGGCGGCGTTTTTTGTGCCCAGGAGAGCGAATGAGCTAGTTGCGGCGGCTGCCGCCCAGGAAAATGCTGACGTAGTACAGCAGCGTGGCCAGCGAACTGATGGCCGCCACCACGTAGGTCATGGCAGCCCACCAGAGGGCGTCTTTGGCCATGGCGTGCTCCTGGGTGGTCACCACGCCGCGCTGGTCCATCCAGGCCAGGGCGCGGCGCGAGGCGTCGAACTCCACCGGCAGGGTCACGAACGAGAACAGGGTGGTGAGCGAAAACAGCACAATGCCCACGCCCAGCGGAATTACGGAGCGGTTGACCATGTACACGCCGGCTATCAAAATCCAGGGCATCCACTTCGACACGGCGCTCAGGGCCGGCACCATGGCCGAGCGGAACTGCAGCATGGAATACGCCGTGGCGTGCTGCACGGCGTGGCCGCACTCGTGGGCCGCAATGGCCGCCGACGCCGCGCTGCGCTCGGCGTACACGCCCTCGCTCAGGTTCACGGTTTTGTCGGTGGGGTTGTAGTGGTCGGTGAGGCGGCCCTCGGTGCTGATGATGCGCACGTCGGTGATGCCGTGGTCGGCCAGCATGAGCTCGGCCACCTGGGCACCTGTCAAATTGGCTTGCAGGCCTACTTGGGCGTACTGCCGGAACTTGCTGCGCAGGCGCCACTGAATGCCCGCGCTCACCAGCATCAGCAGAATCAATAGGATAATCATGACAAAAAGGGAGAAGGTGAGAAACGCTACGAGGAGTGCAAAATGCGCTCCACGATGCGGGACGTGCTGTAGCCCGGCACCAGGGGCACGGTCAGCACTGCGCCGCCCCTGTTCAACACCACTTCGTGCCCCACAATTCCTTCAATGCTGTAGTCGTCGCCCTTCACCAGCACGTCGGGCTGCACCAGCTCGATGAGGGCCAGCGGCGTGGGCTCGCCAAACAGCACTACCGCGTCCACAAACGCCAGGGCGGCCAGAATCCGGGCCCGCGCATCTTCGTCCTGAATGGGCCGGCCCGGCTTGAGGGCGCCCACCGACGCATCGGTGTTCAGGCCCACCACCAGGGCGTCGCCCAGGTGCCGGGCCCGCTCCAAGTAGTCGACGTGGCCGAGGTGCAGCAGGTCGAAGCAGCCGTTGGTGAACACCACTTTGCGCCCGGCAGCGCGCCACGCGGCCACGGTGGCCGGCAGCTGCTCACGGTTCAGAATTTTATCTTTGGTCCACATAGGAATTGAATTATGAATTATGAGTTAGGAATTATGAATTGAGTCCTGAGCACCTTGACGCAACAGTGGCACAACTCATAATTCATAATTTTCAATTCATAATTCTGTTGTCAGCGGTTCGTCGGCAATGGCTTCGGCTTCGGCGGCTACGCTGCCTTTGTCGGCCGCGGCCACGGCGACGAAGCTGATGCCGCCCATGAGCACCACTAGCAGCGTTTGGGCGCCGTGCACCACCAGGGCATAGGCAATGCCGGCCTCTTTGCTGATGCCGTACACAATGAGCACGCCCTGCACCAGCACGTGGAAAGGCCCGATGCCGCCCGCCACCGGCGCCGCCATCCCAAACGCCCCGAACGTGAGCACGGCCAGCCCGGCGCGCATGTCGAGGTTGTAGGTTTCGGGAAAGCAGAAGAACGCCAGGTAGTCCATCAGGTAATATATGCCCCAGGTGAAGAGGGTGTGGAAGATGAACAACCACTTGTTTTCCAGCTTCAGCACGCTGAACACGCCGGCCAGCAAGCCCTTCACAAACAGCACCGCTTTGTTGAAGAAGGCATTCTGCCGCAGCCGCTCCAGGTTGCGAAACAGCGCAAAGCCCGCCACAATCAGCAGAATGAAGCCCACCACGGCCGCGATAACGAGCGGCAGCGGGTTGCGGGCCAGCGTCTCGTAGCGCCCGCCCAGGATTTCCACCGTCACGAATTTCCAGAAGGTTTGGAAATCAAGCAGCAGCAAGGTGCTCAGCAGGCCCAGCAGCACTAGCACGTCAATCACGCGCTCGGTCACCACCGTGCCGATGGCCACCTGCACCGGCACGCCGCTCGTGCGCCGCAGCACCGAGCAGCGAATGACTTCGCCCATGCGCGGCAGCACCAGGTTGGCCAGGTAGCCCACCATCATGGCGTGGTACACGGGCCAGTAGGGCGCTGGGGTTTGCGAAGCCTTGAGCTGCATCTGCCAGCGGTAGGCGCGGCTGAAGTAGCCCAGCGTGGACAGCGACAGCGTGAGGGCCAGCCAGAAATAGTTGGCCGTGGCGATGTAGTGCCCGATGCGCGAAAGGTCCTGCCCTCGCACCGCGTACCACATCAGCGCGCCCGAAATGCTCAGCAGCAGCGCGTATTTGAGAATGTTTAGAAACGCTTTCAATCGAAAATCAGAATAACCAATGGCGCAAATGGAGGAACAGGAATCGCCGCAAAGGTAAAACGCACTTGCCCCGGCACCGCGGCCCTCTCTATTCCACCACCACGTTGTCAATCAGCCGCACGCCGCCCAGGTGCGCCGCCAGGCACAGCACCACGGCCCGGCCGGCGGCGTAGTCGGCCAGCGGCTGCAGGGTTTGGGCGTCGGCCACTTCCACGTACTCGGGCGTGAGCAGGGGCTCTTGGGCCAGGGCGGCTTCGGCGGAGGCGCGCACCTGGGCGGGCGGCACGCCCTGGCGCACCTGGGCGGCGGCGGCCTGCAGCACTTGGTGCAGCAGCGGCGCGGCGGCGCGGGCGGGCGCATCGAGCCGGCGGTTGCGCGAGGACATGGCCAGCCCGTCGGCCTCCCGAATGGTCGGGCAAGTCACGATTTCGAGGTCAAAGGACAAGTCGGCCACCAGCTGGCGGATGACGGCCACTTGCTGCCAGTCCTTCTGCCCGAAATACGCCCGGTGCGGCCGCGCCATGTGGAACAATTTGCTCACCACCGTGGCCACGCCGTTGAAATGCCCGGGGCGGTGCGCCCCTTCCATCACCCGCTCCAGGTCGCCAAAATCGAACCGCAGCACGGCCGGCTGCGGGTACATTTCCTCCACCGAAGGCACAAACAACGCCGTGCAGCCGGCGGGCTCCAGGAGGGCCGCGTCGGCTTCGGGCACGCGGGGGTAGAGGCGAAAGTCTTCGGCGTTGTTGAACTGCGTGGGGTTGACGAAAAGGCTGACCACCACCACGTCGCAATCAGTTCGGGCGGCTTGCACCAGCTGCAGGTGGCCGTCGTGCAGGGCCCCCATGGTGGGCACCAGGCCGATGCGTTGGCCGGCCCCGCGGGCGTGTTCGGTGTAGGCGTGCAACCCGGCGGCGGTCGTGAGTATCTGCATAGAAGAGGAAGGCTATTGGACAGGCCCCCGGCATGATTTATGTTGATTTTCCGCCCAAAATTGTTTAATTTTGTGCACCCATAGCATGGCCTTGTCCCATTCTCTTCAATAATCCATTATGTCGAAGCTACGAATCCTCTACGCGGCCACCGAAATTGACCCCTTTCTGCAGACCACGAAAGTGGCTGAAATGCTCCGGCGCCTACCCGCCAGCATGCAGGAGATGGGCTGCGAAATTCGGATTTTTGTGCCCCGTTTCGGCATCATCAACGAGCGCAAAAACCGGCTGCACGAGGTAGTGCGCCTCTCGGGCATCAACATCGCCGTGGGCGATGACGAAAAGCCCCTGGTCATCAAGGTGGCCTCCATTCCGACGGCCAAGTTGCAGGTTTATTTTATCGATAACGAAGACTATTTCCACCGCAAGTCGGCGCTGGTCGACAAAAATGACAAGTTTTACGCCGACAACGACGAGCGCGCCATTTTCTTCTGCAAAGGTGTGTTGGAGACGGTGAAGAAACTAGGCTGGTCGCCGAATATTGTGCACTGCTCGGACTGGATGACCGGTTTGATTCCGCTGTACCTGAAAACGACCTACAAGAAGGACCCGGTGTTCAAGGACGCCAAGTCGGTGTTCTCGATTTACAACAACGAGTTCAACGACAAATTTGAGGGCAACATCTTGGAAAAAGCGAAGATGCTCGACATCGACGACCAGATGCTGGCCTCGCTCAAATCCGCTGATTTCAGCGGCTTTATCAAAATGGGCATGGAGTACGCCGACACCGTGGTGCGGTCCGACGAGGACTTCAGCGAAAACATGAACGGCATGTTCCACGAATACGCCCTGCACAACAAGCTCAGCCAGGTAGCCACCGACGAAAACCTGCACACTTCCTACCTAGCGCTTTACAATGAATTGGCTAACTAGCCGCAGTGCCCCCCTCGTGGCTTTGGCCGCCTTGGCGCTGGCCAGCTGCGACACCGGCACGGACTTGAACGTTGACCTGCCCGACACCACGGCCGTCAGCACCGAATACAAAGACATTCCCCTGGAGGTGAGCACCGTGCGCTTGTCGCCAGTGGAAACCATCAAAACCAATCAATTTCTGGTGGGCCGCCTGGCCGACAACGTGGCCGGCCTGACCACGGCGGGTGCGTATTTCAACGTCATCGACGCGCGCGATGTGAATACGGCGTTGGCGGTCACCGGCATTGTTCCCACCGATTCGTTGCCCTCAGTGTTTACTGCACCGGCGCTGGACTCGGTAGTGCTGGTGATGGGCTACGACCGCGTGTATGGCAGCGCCGTTACTCCGGCCCGCTTCGACCTGTTCAAGCTCGCGGCACCGCTCGACGAGCGGGAAGTGTACAACAGTAGCAGCACGGCAACCCGCGGGGCAACCATCGCGCAGGACCTGCGCAGCCGCCTCGACCGGACCCAGACGGTGGCCACGGCCGCCGTCGACGCTACCACCACCACGCCGGCCATTCCGGCGGGCACCACCGTGGTGCCCGACCCCACCGTGCGACTGTTATTGCAACGCACGGCGGTGCCGGCTTCGGGAAGCACCCCGGCGATTCCGGGCGTTACCTCGGGGTTCTCCAGCGATTTGTTTGACCAACTCAAAGTGGCCGGCTTCAACCAGACCAAGCTGGACGCCCTTCTCGGCGGGCTGGCCGTGCTGCCCAATGCCAACCACACCGGCAGCATTATCAGCTTCAGCAAGGCGTATAAACAGCGCATTCTGCTGTATTACCATCACAGCAAATCCCCTCCTACGTATTCCAGCACGTATTCCATCTACTTTGGCCCGGCGTACAGCAGTATAAGCTCCGGCTACACTTCCTCGCGCGACCCGCGCTACTTCACCAACATCGAAACCATGCTGCCGCCGGCCCTGTCGGTCCTGTCGGCGCGCTCGGGGGCGGTGCCTCCTGCCGTGCTGGGCGGCACCAGCTACGTGCAGGAAGGCACCGGCCTGGCCACCCGCGTGCTGATGCAGGGCCGCGTGACACTGAAACGCCTGGTGGGCTCGGCCGATACCACGGGGGTCATCATCAACCGGGCCGAAATCCTGGTGCCCATCAAGCCCTTCACCAATGCCTTGTACGGCAACCCTAGCCAGCTGTATGCGGTGGAAGTAGACGCCAACAACAACGTGTTGCAGCGCATCATCAACTTCCTGCCCACCGACCGGGTTGTGCAGGCCGACGGCGCCGACCCGCAGTCGGCGGGCGCCCCCACATTGGGTGTGCTCAACGCCACGGGGGCGCAGTCGTACTACGCGGTGCCGGTCACGTCCTACATGCAGGCTTACTTCTACAACAAGTTGGGCACCGTGCCCGCCGCCCTGGTGCTGGCGCCCAACATTCGGGCGTCTACGGGGCTGGCACTGAACCGGGCGGCACTCGACGCGGCCAACATCCGGCTCCGCGTATATTATTCAAAGAAACAGTAAGTGCCCGGCAACGCCGGCACGGCGCAGGCCCGCTTCGTTTTAATTTTTACCCTTACTTAATCCCCATTTGCCATGTGCGGCATTGTCGCTTACCTGGGCCATCGCGAGGCCTGCCCCATAATTCTCAAAGGCTTGCACCGGCTCGAATACCGGGGCTACGATTCGGCGGGCGTTGCGCTGCTCAATGGGGAACTCAATGTGTACAAGAAAAAAGGCAAGGTCAGCGACCTCGAAGCCTTTATTGCTGAGAAAGACACCCACGCCAAAGTAGGCATGGGCCACACCCGCTGGGCCACCCACGGCGAGCCCAACGACGAGAATGCCCACCCGCACTACTCCACCTCGGAGCGCATTGCCATCATCCACAATGGCATCATTGAGAATTACGCGGCCCTGAAAACGCACTTGCAGCAGCAAGGCCACGTGTTTCATTCGGACACCGACACCGAAGTTTTCGTTAACCTGATTGAGGAAATTCAGAAGCAGAACTCCTGCTCGCTGGAAGAAGCCGTGCGCCTGGCCCTGCACGAAGTGGTGGGCGCCTACGCCATCGTGGTGCTCAGCAAGGACGCCCCCAACCAGCTCATTGCGGCCCGCAAAGGCTCGCCCATGGTCATCGGCATCGGTGAAGGCGAGTTCTTTATTGCCTCCGACGCGACGCCCATCATCGAGTACACCAACGAGGTGGTGTACGTGAACGACTACGAGATTGTGGTCATTCGCGAAGGGCAGCTCGAAATCCGCTCGAAGGAAGACGTGAGCCAGACGCCTTACATCCAGAAGCTGGAAATGGAGCTCGACAGCATCGAAAAGGGCGGCTACGAGCATTTCATGCTGAAAGAGATTTTTGAGCAGCCCCGCTCCATTCTCGACTCCATGCGCGGGCGCCTGGAGCTGGCGTCGGGCCACCTGAACATGGGCGGCATCCGGGCCTACGAGCAGAAGTTTGTGAATGCCCAGCGCATCATCATCGTGGCCTGCGGCACGAGCTGGCACGCCGGCCTGGTGGCCGAATACCTCATTGAGGACCTGGCCCGCATTCCGGTGGAAGTAGAGTACGCCTCGGAATTCCGCTACCGCAACCCGATTATCACGGAGCGCGACATCGTGATTGCCATTTCGCAAAGCGGCGAAACGGCCGATACCCTGGCCGCCATCGAGCTGGCCAAGAGCAAGGGCGCGACCATCTTCGGCGTGTGCAACGTGGTGGGCAGCAGCATTGCCCGCGCCACCGACGCCGGCGCCTATACCCACGCCGGCCCCGAAATCGGGGTGGCCTCCACCAAAGCCTTCACGGCCCAGGTGACGGTGCTCACGCTGCTGGCCATGATTATGGGGCAGAAGCGCGGCACCATCACCGATACCAAGCTGCGCGAGTTGATGGTGGAGCTGGACACCATTCCGGCCAAAGTGACCAAAGCCCTGGAGCTGGACACCCAGATTCGCGAGATTGCCGAGGAATTCAAAGACGCCACCAATTTCCTGTACCTGGGCCGCGGCTACAACTTCCCCGTAGCCCTGGAAGGCGCGCTGAAGCTTAAGGAAATCAGCTACATCCACGCCGAGGGCTACCCCGCCGCCGAGATGAAGCACGGCCCCATTGCCCTAATTGACGAAAACATGCCGATGGTGGTGATTGCCACCCGCGACAGCTCGTACGAGAAGGTGGTGAGCAACATTCAGGAAGTGAAAGCCCGCAAGGGCCGCATCATCGCGGTGGTGAGCGAAGGCGACAAAGTAATTCCGGCCATGGCCGAGTTCGTGATTGAAGTGCCCCACACCAGCGAAGTGCTGATGCCTTTGGTATCGGTGGTGCCGCTGCAGCTGCTGAGCTACCACATTGCCGTGCTGCGCGGCTGCAACGTGGACCAGCCCCGCAACCTCGCCAAATCGGTGACGGTGGAGTAAGCGGTGAGTTGGTGAAATAGTGAAATGGTAAGCTTTTGATGCTTGCCTCAGGAAGCCGCTTCTGGAAACAGAAGCGGCTTCTCGCGTTATTTGCGCTGCCTAAACTCACCATTTCACTATTTCACCGACCCACCGCATGTCTCATCAGATTATCCTTACCGACCAGGCCCCCGCGCCCATTGGCCCCTACTCCCAGGCCGTGAAAGCGGGCAACACGGTCTACGTTTCGGGCCAGATTCCGCTGGATGCCGCCGGGCAGTTGGTGCCCGGCGACGTGGCCGCCCAAACCCACCAGGTGCTGAAAAACCTGACCGCCGTGCTGGCCGCCGCCGGCCTGAGCCTGCCCGACGTGGTGAAGTGCAGCATTTTCGTGAAGGACCTCGGCAACTTCGCCACCATCAACCAAGTGTACGGCTCCTACTTTGACGACGCCACCGCACCGGCCCGCGAAACGGTGGAAGTAAGCCGCCTGCCGCGCGACGTGGAAGTGGAAATTTCCTGCATTGCCGTCGGGGCATAATAAGCCGGCGAGGGACGCGTTGTGCGGGATTGTTTCACCCCATTTCCCTTCCCGCATGAAAGAACTTGGACTCGGACTGCTCATCATTGGGCTGATTTCGTTGGTGTTGCCGCTCGTCAACCCCAACCTGCACTACGTTTTTCTGACCTGGATTGACAAGGGGGGCCCGGCCGTGGCGTGGGGCATCCGGGGCGGCATCACGCTGCTGGGGCTGGTGCTCTGGCTGGGCTTTAAGAACCGGGATTAGCGCGGGCATTTTGGGATGCTGATGGAAACAGGGGCAGCCGTCATCCTGAGCGCAGCGAAGGACCTTCTCCTGTTAGAATGATGCATTCATCGGTGAGAAGGTCCTTCGCTGCGCTCAGGATGACAGACGCTTGGTTTCTCCGTTCTATTATCTCCTTGATAAGCAATAGGTAGCGCCGTCAAAATAAGCTTACTACCAAAGCTGGGCATTAACCCCGTGGCGGGCGAAGGCGTAGGTGGCAACAGGCTTTTCGGGTAAATCCGAGGCCGTTTTGCCACCTGTTCTTTCGCCCGCTTCCATGGAAAACAAGCCCACCACGCTGCCCCCGCAAACCCAGGACCAACAACCCGGCCTCGAAGCCGAAATGACGCCGGCCCCCGAATACATCCGGGCCAATTACCGCGGCAGCGGCAAGCTGCAAGACAAAGTGGCCCTCATCACGGGCGGCGATTCCGGCATTGGCCGGGCCGTGGCCGTTCACTTTGCCCGCGAAGGCGCCGACGTGGCCATCACCTACAAGCCCGAGGAAGAGGAAGACGCCTACGCCACCCGCCAGCTGGTGGAAGCCGAAGGCCGCCGCTGCCTGACCCTGCCCGGCGACCTGCGCGACGCGCACTACTGCGAGCAGCTAGTGGAGCAAACCGTGCAGGAGTTGGGCAAGCTCAACATCGTGGTGAGCAACGCAGCCGAGCAATTCGTGAGCACCGACGTGGCCCAGCTCTCGAACGAGCAGTTTGAGGACACGTTTCAGGTCAATTTCTTCGCCATGGTGCGCGTGGTGAAGGCCGCGCTGCCGCACCTGCACGCGGGCGACTGCATCATTGCCACGTCGTCCATCAACGCCTACCGCGGCAACCAGCAGCTGGTGGATTACACCTCCACCAAGGGCGCGATTACGGCCTACATCCGGTCCATTGCGCAGCAGCTGGCCGAGAAGAAAATTCGGGCCAACACCGTGGCGCCGGGGCCCATCTGGACGCCGCTCATCCCGGCTAGCTTTCCGCCGGAAAAAGTTGCATCTTTCGGCAAGGACACCACCATGAAGCGCCCCGGCCAACCGTCGGAAGTGGCCCCGGCCTTCGTGTTCCTGGCTTCCGAAGATGCCTCTTACATCACCGGGCAGGCCATTCACCCGAATGGCGGCGAGGTGCTGAACACCTGATTTGAGCTACTTGAGCTGAGCGCTGCGAAGCTGAATTTCCGTTCTGGGCGGCGTTTTATTTTTTGCCTTTCACCGTTTTTTCTCCCGGTTATGGCAGCTCCGTTTTTGACCCATCCGCTGCGCAGCGCGGCCGACCTTAGCCTGGTTATGGCCGCCATTGGCAATGCCCGCGTGGTGCTGCTGGGCGAAGCGTCGCACGGCACGCACGAGTACTACGCGTGGCGCGCGGCTCTCAGCAAGCGCCTTATCCAGGAAAAAGGTTTTCGGTTCATCGCCGTGGAGGGTGACTGGCCCGACTGCTTTGAGGTGAATGCGGCCATCAAGCAGGATGAAGTGAGCTACGGTTCGGCCGCCCAACTCCTGCAAACCTTCAACCGCTGGCCCACTTGGATGTGGGGCAATTGGGAAACCGCGGCGCTGGTCGACTGGCTGCACCAACACAACCAAGCCCAGGCACCCGAGCAGCGCGTAGGTTTCTACGGTCTCGATGTGTATAGCCTCTGGGAATCGTTGCAAGCCGTGCTGCACTATGCCGAGCAGCGGGGCGACGGCGCCATTTCGGCGGCCCGCCAAGCCTTTCGCTGCTTTGAGCCCTACAGCGCCGACCCGCAGGAGTACGCCCGCGCCGTCGCCTTCGTGTCGGAAGACTGCCAGGACGAGGTGAACGCCGTGCTGCGCGCCCTGCGTCGCCAGGCCGCTGAGCGCTTCCCCGCCAACCTCCCCGAGCGCGAGCAAGCCTTTGCCGCCGAGCAAAACGCCCTGGTAGCCGTGAACGCAGAGCGCTACTACAAGGCAATGCTGCGCGGCGGCGGCGCCTCTTGGAACGTGCGCGACGAGCACATGATGGAAACGTTGAATCGCCTGCTCGACCTGCATGGGCCTGAGAGCAGAGCTATTGTGTGGGCCCACAACACCCACATCGGCGACGCCCGCTACACCGACATGCGCCGCGAAGACATGGTGAACCTCGGCCAGCTGGCCCGCGAGCAGCTAGGCCGGCAGCGGGTGTTCAGCATCGGCTTTGGTTCCTACCAAGGGGCAGTGATTGCGGGCAGCGAATGGGGCGCGCCAATGGAACGCATTACGGTGCCCGCCGCCACCCGCCGCTCCTGGGAAGACCAGCTGCATGAACACACCAACGGCACCGATGCGCTGCTGCTGTCGGCTGAAAACAAGCAAATTCCGCGCCTGCAGCAGCCGCTGGGGCACCGCGCCATCGGGGTGGTGTACCGGCCGCAGTTTGAGCAATTTGGCAACTACGTGCTGTCGGACATTCCGGAGCGATACGACGCGTTTCTGTTCATCGACCAGACCCGGGCGCTGCACCCACTGGCCATTCACCCCGAAGCAAGCGGCCCGCCCGACCTGTACCCCTGGGGCGAGTAGCGTAGCGTGGACTCTGCGAGTCCGCGCTTGGGCGAACGGGCTGCAATGCGCGGACTCGCAGAGTCCACGCTACAGTTCATGCCCTTACCTTTGCGGCGCGTTCCGAGAACCGGGACGCGCTTTTGCATGCTTATGACTGAAAGAGAAGTTCGGGTGCGCTTTGCGCCCTCGCCCACCGGGCCGCTACACATCGGCGGCGTGCGTACCGCGCTGTATAACTACCTGCTGGCCCGCAAGCTGGGCGGCAAGATGCTGCTCCGCATCGAGGACACCGACCAGAACCGCTTCGTGCCCGGCGCCGAGGAATACATCCTCGAAGCCCTGGCCTGGTGCGGCATCGTCATCGACGAAGGAGTGGGCGTGGGCGGCCCCCACGCGCCCTACAAGCAGAGCGAGCGCAAGCCCATGTACAAGCAGTACGCCGACCAGCTCATCGCCGACGGCCACGCCTACTACGCCTTCGACACGCCCGAGGAGCTGGACGCCATGCGCGCCCGCCTGCAGGCCGCCAAGGTGCCCAACCCGCAGTACAACAGCATCACGCGCGCCCAGATGCGCAACTCCCTCACCCTGCCCGAGGACGAAGTGAAGCAGTTGCTCGACAGCGGCGCCCAGTACGTCATTCGCCTGAAAGTGCCTCGCAAAGAGGAAGTTCGCTTTCAGGATTTGATTCGTGGCTGGGTGGTGGTGCACTCTTCAGCCATTGATGACAAGGTGCTGATGAAGTCGGACGGCATGCCGACCTATCACCTGGCCAACATCGTGGACGACCATTTGATGGAGATTTCGCACGTCATCCGGGGCGAGGAGTGGCTGCCGTCGGCGCCGCTGCACGTGCTGCTCTACCGCTATTTGGGCTGGGAGAAGACCATGCCGCAGTTTGCCCACCTGCCCCTGCTGCTGAAGCCCGACGGCACCGGCAAGCTGAGCAAGCGCGACGGCGACCGCCTGGGCTTCCCGGTGTTCCCGCTGGAGTGGCGCGGCATCGACGGCGAAACCGGCGAGCCCACCGTGAGCCGCGGCTATCGCGAAGACGGCTATCTGCCCGAAGCGCTGGTGAACTTCCTGGCCTTCCTGGGCTGGAACCCCGGCACGCAGCAGGAGATTTTCTCGATGGACGAGCTGATTCAGGCCTTCTCAATTGAGCGCGTGAGCAAGTCGCCGGCCAAGTTTGACCAGAACAAGGTGAAGTGGTTCAACGAGCATTACCTGCGCGCCAAATCCGACGCCGAACTGGCGCCCTACCTGCTCACGGCCCTGCAGGAGCACGGCATTGCCTGCGACCAAGCCAAAGCCGAGCAAATCGTGAGCGTGATGAAGGAGCGGGTGAGTTTCCCGAACGACTTCTGGCAGGAAGCCAAGTACTTCTTCCAAGCGCCGACGGAGTACGACGAGGCCGTCGTCAGCAAGAAGTGGAACACCCAGGTGAGCGCTGCGCTGGCCGCTTACGCCGACGGCTTGCCCGACAATTCGGAGCCTAGCGCCAACGCCGAAGTGCTGAAAAGCATTTTCAACCAGATTGTGGAAGCCCAGGGCATGAAGCCCGGCCAGGTGCTGCAGGCCCTGCGCGTGGCCGTGACCGGCGCGGCGGCCGGCCCCGACTTGTTCGAGACGCTGGCCATTTTGGGCAGCGGCGAAGTGGCCACGCGCCTGCGGGCGGCCGTGGAGCGGCTCGCGGCTCGCGCCTAACGGCGACGGCAAGGGCAAAGCTGGCGCTTCGGTTTATGCACCAATGGAAAAAGGCTGGCCTTCAGGCCAGCCTTTTTTTATGCCCGAATGGTTTACCCGAAAGCATTAATTCGCGTAGAGCGGTAGAAACTGCCCCACCTTCCCGTCATGGCCAAGAAACCCGTCAAACCCAAAAAAGCCGCTGCCGACCCCGAAAAAAAAGCCCGCGTCCACAAAGAGCTGGAGGGCTTTGAAATCGGCGTGAACCCGCTCGGCGAAATCACGTCCAACTACAGCATCGAGCAAATCAACCAGTTTCTCGGCCGCCACGTGCGCGACAAAAAGCTGGTGGACCGCGCCGGGCAGTTCGGCGAAAAGCCCGCCCCTGGCGAAACCGAAGACGAAGCCTTCCCCATCGCCGACGCCGAGCACTCGCCCGAGCCCGAGGAAACCGACGAGGAATTCATGAAGCGCACCAGCCGCGAGGCCAAGCGCAAAAAAGCCGTAGAAGACCCCGACAAAGAAGCCGCCGAAACCCGCAGCGAGCTGCCGCTGGAAGAATAGTCTGCTGGCCTAAAGCGTGTTGGTGGTGCCCGTGCGAAGGCCCTTCTCAAAGGTTTCGACTTTGAGCAACTGGCCGTCCTGGTAGGTTTCGGTGCGGGTGGCCTTACCGGGCTCGTAGGTTTCTACCTCGGTCAGCTTCCCGTTTTCGTATTTCTCGGCTCGCGTGATGGTGCCGTCGGTGTAGGTTTGCACGGCCGTAATCTGGCCATCCTCGGCGTAACTCGTCCAGGGGCCATACCAGTAGAAGCGGGGCAGCTTGTCTTTGCCGGTCACCCACTGCGCGGCGCCGCGACGGGCCACCTTGCCACCAGGGTACCAATAAGTTACTTCACAGAATCCCTCGCGGGCGTACGACTCAGTGCGGTCCAGGGCACCTGTCGGCGCGTAGTAGCGGAAAGTGCCCACGGGGCGCCCGTGGCGGTAGCGGCCCGAGGTGTACAGCAGCTGAGTGGCCGAGTCCTGGTAGGTGCGCCAGCGCCCTTTCGCCAGTCCGTTGCGGTCGGAGCGATTGGCCTTGGACGCGCTGCGCGAACCAGCGCAAGAGCCCAATACGGCGGCCAGGCAAACAACTAAAAACAGCGAAGGGAGACGCATGAACTGAGAGCGTTAGGGCCAACGGTACAATTGGTTGACCAAGGCTTTTCAACGCAACTCCCGAAAAATATTGTGTGTTCCGCGCCGCGGCAAAAATGTAGCAGGGAATATGTCAAAGGCCCTATCTTTGGCAGCATCTTCCGCCTTTGCTTCGCCCCATGCCCATGCACTCCCACGACGTTGACTACCGCATTCTTGGCTCCGACATTCAGGTTCTGGAAATCGAGCTCGACCCCAACGAAACCGTGATTGCTGAAGCCGGCGCCATGGTGTACATGGAAGAAGGCATCGCGTTCGAAACCAAGATGGGCGACGGCTCCGAGCCCGACCAAGGCTTTATGGGCAAGCTATTTTCGGCGGGCACCCGGCTCATCACCGGGGAGTCGTTGTTTCTCACGCACTTCACGCACCGCGGCGGCTATGGCAAAAGCCGGGTGGCCTTCTCGGCGCCCTATCCCGGCACCATCATCCCCGTCAACCTGGGCGACATGCCCGCCGGGCTCATCGTGCAGAAAGACGGCTTTCTGGCCGCCGCGCGCGGCACCAAAATTAGCCTGCACTTCAACCAGAAGCTGGGCGCCGGGCTGTTTGGCGGCGAGGGGTTCATCCTGCAAAAGCTCACCGGCGACGGCAAGGCCTTCGTGCACGCCGGCGGCACCATCATCGAGAAAAAGCTGAACAACGAGTTGCTGCGCGTGGACACCGGCTGCGTGGTGGCCTTCGAGCCCGGCATTGATTTCAGCGTGGCGCGGGCCGGCGGCCTCAAGTCCATGATTTTTGGGGGCGAGGGCCTGCTTTTGGCCACGCTGCGCGGCACGGGCCGCGTCTGGCTGCAGTCCATGCCCGTGAAAAAGCTCATCCGGGCCCTGGCGCCGGGCGGCGGCAATGCGCAGAAGGAAAGCGGCACCGTGCTCGGGGGCCTGCTCGGCAATATACTCGACGAGTAGGGCCTTACTCGGCCATGCCCTTGATGGCGAAGGCCACGGCTACCAGCAGCAACAGGCCCACGCCAACGGCCACGCGAACCAGAAATTTGACGTCGCCGTTTTCGTCGTGCTTGCGGCGGGCGGCTTCCCGGCGCTGGCTCCGGGTTTTATAGGGGCGCTGATAAACCTGTTTCTTGGTCACAGGTGCTTGAGTCGTATAGGACATAGGCGGGAATGTTAGGGTAATATTACTACATATCCCGCAATTGTTTCCTTTATTATTTCAGATAGTCGGCTAAAAGTCGGGGGCGATTCGCCGAATCGCGCCTTTTTATCGACCATCACGGCTTTTGAACTTACCAGCAGCGGGTTATCGGCTTGGTTCGGGCGCCACGGCCGTGCGCAGCACGGCTTCCAGCACCTCACGGGTGTTGAGCAGGCGCGGCACTTTGTGCTGGCCACCCAGCTTGCCCTGGCTGGCCAGCCATGCCTCGAAAGTGCCCGCGGGCACGGCCCGCAGCCGCGGGGGCGCCAGCGCCAGGCTGCGGTGGCGCTTGGCGGCGTAGTCGGAGTTCAGTTCGCACAGCGTGGCGTCGAGCACGGCGCTGAAATGCGCCAGGTCGGGCGGGATGGCGGCGGGCGCAAACTCCACGGCCCACTCGTGCCCGCCGCGCGAGGTGGCACTATCGGCCGAGAACCAGACCGGTGCGGCCGTGAAGTCGCGCACGGCGGCGCCGGTGGCCTGGCTGGCTGCTGCCACCGCCGCTTCGGCATTTTCGATGACGACCTCCTCGCCAAACGCGTTGAGAAAGTGCTTGGTACGCCCCGTAATGCGCACCCGGTAGGGCCGCAGTGAGGTGAAGCGCACGGTGTCGCCCACGAGGTAGCGCCACAGGCCTGCATTAGTGCTAATGACCAGAGCGTAGGGCCGATGCAGTTCCACCTCGGCCAGCGGCACGGGGCGCGGCTCGGGCGCGTCCCATTGGTCGGCGGGCAGAAATTCATAATAAATGCCGTGGTCGAGCAGCAGCAGCAAGTCTTCGCTGTCGGGCTGGTCCTGCAGAGCAAAGTAGCCTTCCGAGGCGTTGTAGATTTCGAGGTAGCGCATGCGCGCGTCGGGGATGAGCTGGCGAAACAGCTCGCGGTAGGGCCCGAAGGCCACGGCGCCGTGCAGAAACAGCCGCAGCCGGGGCCACACCTGCGTGATGTCGTCGGCGCCGGCCAGGACCACCACGCGACGCAACAGCACCACCATCCAGGTGGGCACGCCGGCCAGGGTGCGCACGTCCTGCCGAAGCACGTGCCGGGCAATGCGCTCTATTTTCTCCTCCCACTCGTCCAGCAGCGCCAGGCGCAGCGGCGGGGTACGCAATTGCTCGGCCCACCACGGCAGTTGCTGCATGATGACGGCCGACACGTCGCCGGCCCGCGAGGCGGGCTCCGCTGGCCGGAACGGGTTGTGGGCGTGCGCGCCGCCCAGCGAGAGGGTTTTGCCGGCCAGCAGCCGCTCCTGGGGGTAGAAATGCGTGCTCAGGGCCAGCATGTCGCGGCCGGCTCGGTAGTGGCATTCGTGCAGCGCCTCGGTGGTGACGGGGATGAACTTGCTGCGGGCGTTGGTGGTGCCGCTGCTTTTGGCAAACCAGCGCGGCCGGCCGGGCCACAGCACGTCGGGGCGCCCGCGCAATACTTTTTCCAGCTCGGGGTACAACTGCTCGTAGGTGCTCACGGGCACGCGCCGGCCAAACTCAGCCGCCGTCGGCGCCTCCCCAAAGCCGTAGCGCCGCCCCCATTCAGTGCTTTGGGCCCGGTGCAGCAACTGCGCCAGCAGCCGCGCCTGCAACGCTTCGGGCTGCTCCCGGATGCGGGCCAGCCGGGGCAAGCTCCCAAGTTGAACGGCGCGGGCGAGTAGCTGGTCGAGCATAGGCAAGTGAAATGAATGGACAAGCAGAAAACTAAAGAACGTCATGCTGAGCTTGTCGAAGCATCTCTACCGGGTGCGTAAATGATTACTCTTCGCGGCAGAGATGCTTCGACAAGCTCAACATGACGTTCAAAACCATTCCATATTACACGTTGCGCTTGAGCTCGAAATTTTTGCCCAGGTACACGCGGCGCACGGTTTCGTCACCGGCCAGCTCTTCGGCGGTGCCGGCTTTCAGGAGCTTGCCCTCGAAGAGCAGGTAGGCGCGGTCCACGATGCTGAGGGTGGAGTTCACGTCGTGGTCGGTGATGAGCACGCCGATGCCGCGGTGCTTGAGCTTGGCCACGATGCCCTGAATTTCTTCGGTAGCGATGGGGTCAACGCCCGCAAACGGCTCGTCTAGTAGCACAAATTTGGGGTCGACGGCCAGGGCGCGGGCTATTTCGGTGCGGCGGCGCTCGCCGCCACTCAGCACCTTGCCCAGGTTTTTGCGCACGTGGCCGAGGCTAAATTCTTCCAGCAGCTCTTCCACTTTGGCCTGGCGGGCTTCTTTTTTCATGGCAGTCATTTCGAGCACGGCCATGATGTTTTCCTCCACGCTCAGGTCGCGAAACACGCTGGCTTCCTGCGCCAGATAGCCCACGCCCAGCCGCGCACGCTGGTAGATGGGCATGGTCGTGATTTCGGTGCTGTCGAGAAAGATGCGGCCGGCGTTGGGCTTCACCATGCCCACCATCATGTAGAAGCAGGTGGTTTTGCCGGCGCCGTTGGGGCCCAACAGCCCCACAATTTCGCCCTGCTCCACGGTCACCGACATGTCGTTGACGACGGTGCGGGCTTTGTATTTTTTGATGAGGTGCTCGGCGCGAAGAATCATAAAGCAAAGGTAAGGCCTTGCGGCATGGCGGATGAACCGGCGAAACCAACGATTGCCGGACCCCAATTATTCGGCTTGCCTAACAATTGACTTGAATTTTTCCGTTACTTTTAACCCCACAACTCAACCCACCCCAAATTTTACTTTATATGACGGTAAAAACCCTACTCCTCGCGGGAGGCGCGCTGCTGGCCAGTGCCTCGGCGGCATCCGCCAGTGGCTTCCAAGTGAACCTGGGCGGCCAGAAAAACGTGGGCATGGGCGGCGTCGGCGTGGGCTTATCGCTCGACCAGGCCGCCATGTTCTACAACCCCGGCGCCCTGGCCATGGTGCGCGACAACGGCGTGCAGGTTGGCGTGAACGCGGCGATGGCCCGCATCAGCTTCCGCAGCGAAAACGGCGGCGACCAGCGCGCCCTGCAGAACAGCGTGGTGACGCCCTTCAACTTCTACGCCGGCTTCGGGCCCAAAGACGCCAAGTACAAGTTCGGCGTGGCCGTGTACACGCCCTACGGCAACAAGGTGAAGTACGCCGACGGCTGGGAAGGCCGCTACGCCCTCACCGAAATCAACCTGCAGTCCATCTACGTGCAGCCCACCTTCTCGTACGCCATCACGCCGCAGCTGAGCGTGGGCGCCGGCCTGATGATTCTGGCCTACGGCTCGGTGAACCTGCAAAAGGACCTGCCCCTGCCCACCGGCCCGGGCCACATCGAACTCGACGGCAAGGCCAAAACGCAGTTTGGCTACAACGCCGGCGTGTTCTTCAAGCCCTCCGACAAGCTGAGCGTGGGCGTGAGCTACCGCTCGCAGATTAACGCCGACGTAGAAAACGGCAAAATCACTTACACCGGCCTGCCCACCGGCGCCAGCGCGGCCCTCATCAATTCGCAGTTCACGGCCAACAAGTTTGCGGCCACGCTGCCCCTGCCGGCCGTGGCCAGCCTGGGCATCGGCATCATGCCCACCGACAAGCTGACCCTGGGCTTCGACGCGGCCCTGACCTTCTGGAGCAAGTACCGCACCCTCGACTTTGCCTTCAGCAGCGACAACGGCGGCACTGGCCTGGTGGGCAACCGCCCCACCAGCACCTCCGTGCGCAACTACCAGGACGCTCTGGCCTTCCGGGTGGGCGGCCAGTACCTGGTGAGCGACAAGCTGGCCGTGCGCGCCGGCGCTTCCTACGACTTCTCGGCCGTGCGCGACGGCTACGTGAGCCCCGAAACCCCCGACGCCAACCGCGCCATTGGCACGCTGGGCCTCTCCTACCAGGTGACGGACCACCTCGGCGTGGACGCTTCGTTCCTGTTTGAAGCCCTGATGCAGCGCAGCCAGAGCCAGCAGGACCTGCTGAACGTGGGCACCACCGACCGCGTGGCCGGCACCTTCCGCACCAATGCCTACATCCCCGGCATCGGCCTGCACTACAAATTCTAATTTCCCACCCGAACCTAAGTCTTTGCTTTTATGAAACTGTTTATCAAACGTTCGGCGCCCGTGCTGGGCTTGTTGGGCCTGGGACTGGCGGGCTGCCAGCCCAATATTGACGAACCCAAAGCCAGCGCCGGGCAGGCCAACTTTGCGACGTACATCGCGGTGGGCAACTCGCTCACGGCCGGTTACAGCGACAACGGACTGTACCTGGAAGGCCAGCAAAACTCCTATCCGTCCATTCTGGCACAGCAGTTTGCGAAAGTAGGCGGCGGCCCCTTCGTGCAGCCCCTTTTCGACGGGGCCAACCAGTCGAACGGCAGCGGCTACCTGAAAATTGCGGGCTTCGTGAACGGTTCGCCCTCTTTGGCTCTCGAAACCAGCAGCTTGGCGGTGATAAGCGGCAGCCAAGCTGCCGGCACCAACCTATTGGCCAAGGCGACGGCCAGCGCACAAAACCAGAACCTCGGCGTGCCCGGCATCCGCGTGGCCGACGTGCAAACGGCGGGCTACGGCTTCAACAACCCCGCGGGCTTCAACAACTATTTTGAGCGCCTGCTCGGCAGTGCCAATGCCACGGCAAGCTACCAGCAATACGTGCAGGAACGGGTCAATACGCTGAAGCCCACCTTCTTCACCAATTGGTTGGGCAACAACGACGTGCTCGGGTACGCCACTTCTGGCGGGGTTGCGCCCATGACGACGGAGGCCGAGTTTACCCTCAAATACAACGCCATCACCGACGTGCTGACGGCGGGCGGCGCCAAAGGACTGCTGGCAACTATTCCGAACGTGGCCAACGTCCCCTTGTTCACCACTGTGCCCACAGCCGCCGTTATTGCTCAAATCAACGCTACGCCCATTCCGGCGACGCTGGAACCTACCATTAAGGCCGCACTGGGCCTGCCCCAGACCTCGCCGCTGCCGGCGGGTCTGCGCTTTGGCTTCTACATTACCACCGGCGCCGGTGTTAAGCGCCTAGCCACCCCCAGCGACCTGCTGCTCCTGACGGCCCAAGCAGCTATCAATGTGCCTTCGACCAACCCCATGCAGCCTTTCCCGTCGGGCGTGGGACTCGAAATCCCCGGCGCTCCTGCCGCTACGGTCACGGCGCTGGCGGCCTCGTCTAATGCATTGGCCACCAACTTCGTCCTCGACCAGGCTGAGGTGGCTGCTGTGCAGACCCGCACGGCGGCCCTCAATGCCGTCATCACCACCACGGCCAATCAGAAAGGGCTGGCGGTATTTGATTCCAACACGTTCTTCAACGGCGTGGCTACCAATGGCCTGGTGATAAACGCAGTAAATAATTCGGCTGCTTTTGTTACGGGCAACCTATTTTCGCTGGACGGCGTGCACCCCACGCCCCGCGGCTACGCCGTGGTAGCCAACGAGATGATTCGGGCCATCAACGCCAAGTACGGCTCGGCCGTGCCCGGCGTGGACGCCACGCAGTACCGCGGCGTGAAATTCCCGCAGTAGCACTGAAGCCGCTCGGCTTCATTTAATAAAAAATGCCTTCTCCATTTGGGGAAGGCATTTTTGTTGGTTCTAGAATACCGCTTTGCATATTGCCTACGCTAGGAGTGTAGCAACCCTAGGAGCCAAGTACGCCGCAATGAGCTGGGCGTGGTGCCGGCCGTTTTCGATGAACCAGCGGCTGGTGGCCCGGCCGCCGCACACGGTGCCGGCCACGAACACGCCGGGCCGCGTGGTTTCGTGGGTAGCGGGGTTGAAGAGCGGGGCGCGGGCCTCATCCTGCGGGTCGGGCTCGATGCCGAGGCGGCCGAGCAGGGCCTCGTCCGGGTGGTAGCCGGTGAGGGCGTACACGCAACTGCTGGGAATGGTGAGCGGGCCGTCGGGCGTTAGCACGTCGATGGCCCCGGGCCCAATGGCGGTGACGCAGGTGTTAAAATGCGCCGTGATGCGGCCTTCGGCAATGCGGTTGACGAGGTCGGGCCGAATCCAATACTTCACCGATTGGCTGATTTCGGGGCCGCGCACAATGAGCGTGACGTGGGCGCCGGCGCGGGTGAGCTGCAGGGCGGCTTTGGCCGAGGAATTTTTGGCGCCGATGACGACGACTTCCTGGCCCACGTGCTCGTAGGGCTCTTTGTAGTAGTGCCGCACGTGAGGCAGGTCTTCGCCGGGCACGCCCAGCGGGTTGGGCAGGTCGTAGAAGCCGGTGGCTACGATGACGTTGCGGGTCGGGATTTCGCCCTGGTCGGTGGTCACGGTAAAATTGCCTTGCTCGCCGTCGAGCTTCAGCACTCGCTCGTAGAGGCGCAGGGTCAGCTTTTCGGCGCGGGCCACGCGCTGGTAATAGTCGAGGGCGTCTTCGCGCAAGGGTTTGTAGTGGGCGGTGGGAAAGGGGTAGCCGCCGATTTCGAGCAGCTCGGGCGTGGAGAAAAACTCCATGTTGGTGGGGTAGCCGATGATGGAATTAACCAGCGCGCCCTTTTCCACAATGGCCACTTGCAGGCCTTTGCGCTGGGTTTCGAGGGCGCAGGCCAGGCCCACGGGGCCGGCCCCGATGATGAGAACGTCGAGCATATTTAGGTGTCCAACTTGCAGTTGGAGAATTGTTGAGTGAAGTAGCGCGAACTTTGTAGTTCGCGTCCCCGCGCCGTTAACAACCGGATTGGCGGTAGTCGTTCTGGGACGCGAACTACAAAGTTCGCGCTACTTGCGCGCTACCTCTATGCGTACCTGCGACCTGTGCGGCAGCACCGATTTCAAAAAGCTGCCTTTTTACTACGAATTCGAGGGCCAAAGGCTGCAAGGCACCCAGTGCCGCAACTGCGACCTCATGTTTCTGGACCCGCAGCCCACGCCGGCGCAGCTGGAACGGCTCTACGGCAAAGACTACTTTACCGAGCGGCCCAACTACGACCGCACCCAGCAGGATGTGGTGTTCATCGAGGAAGGCCAGAAGCAGGAAGCAATAAACCAGCTCCGGCCCGACAAGTTCACCAACTACATCCTGGCCAAGTACCCCGGCCGCAAGTTCCGCTACCTGGAGGTGGGCTGCGGCCCCGGCTACACCCTCAAAAGCCTGGAAGCCATGGGCTGGCAAAGCCACGGCCTGGAAATATCCGAGCACGCCGCCGACTTTGCCCGCCGCGAGCTGCACCTGCCGGTGGTGACGGGCAACATCGAAACCACCGAAGATTTCCACGAAAGCCAGTTCGACCTGGCCTACATGGGCGACGTGCTGGAGCACCTGCTCTCGCCCAGCGCCACGCTGGCCAAGTTTCACCACATTCTGGAGCCGGGCGGGCTGCTGGTGCTGGCCCTGCCGGCCACGCTCAACCTGCCCACCGTGCGCCTGGGGTTTGCCGCTTACGGCGTGCTGGGCAAAGAGCGCAAAATGGACATTCCGCCCTACCACCTGTTCGAGTTCACGCCGGCCACCATCACCAAAACGCTGAAGAAGCAGGGCTTTGAAGTGGTGGAGCTGCTGAACCCGGTGAAGCCACCCAAGAACATTCGCCTGGGCGGCAGCGTGGTGGAGAAGGTGAGCAAGCTGGCCGGGCAATACCCCACGTATTATTTGAACAAGCTGACGGGCCGGTTTGGGGACAGAATGTTTGTGGTGGCGCGGAACGTGAAGTAGCGCGGACTTTTAGTCTGCGAGTATGTTGCTTGAGTTAAAAAGCTAACAATGCAAAAAAGCCTGAGGCATAGCTGCTTCAGGCTTTTTGCAACAGTCTTACGGGTTGAAAATCCGCGCTACAGCTTGATGGTCCGCTTGGAAACCACTTGGCCATTAATCGTGACGGCGGCCACGTAGAGGCCGGCCTGCAGGCGGCTGCCGTCCACAGCCACGGAGTGAGCGCCGGCGCTGAAGCCCTTGTTGGTCAGCACGCTTTGCACACGGCGGCCCATTTCGTCGAACAGCTCCACCGTGACGGCGCCGGGCGCGGCCAGCGTGAAGGCAACGTCGAACTGGTTGAGGAAAGGCACAGGGCTGAGTTGCAGGTCGGCTTTGGGGTCGTTGTTGGCGCGCAGGCCAAGGGCGGTGCCAAAGGCGGTCAGGCCCAGAAAATCGGCCATGATGGGCGTGATGGCGGTGTTGTCGAGCAGGCCGCGGCCGCTGAGCTGCTGGGCGTGGGTGTTGGTGTTGTCCTCGGCACCCACCCAAATGTCCTGCGGGGTGTGGTTGCCGGGCGTGCCGCCCTGGTTGCTGCCCACGCCGGTGCTGGCGCGGGTGCCGTTGCCGTTGGTGAGGGGATTGGAGCCGTAGGCCACCACGATGCGCTTGCCCGTGGCCGAGGCCGGCTGCGGGTAGTCTTTGCCCTGAAAGCTGTTCATCACGTAGTCGGGGAACCAGCCGCCGGCGCCGCCGTCGCCGCGCACCAGGTTGGTGGGGGTGGCGTAGCCGGCTTCGGCCGCCACCGATTTGGTGATTTGGCCGGAGTAGGTCCGGATTTTGGTGCCGTTTTGTTGGGCATCGGCTTCGTCGTGCAGGCCCGTCACGGCAAAGCCACCGCACTCGTGGTCGGAGGTGCTAAAGATGAGCGTGTTGCCCGTAGTGGAGCGGGTGCCGAGCAGGGCGCGGCCCTCGGCCACAGCGTAGTCGAAGGCCAGCACTTCCTTAATCATGTAGTCCGACGCGTACACGTTGGCGGTGCGGGGTGTGGTGGGCGTGGCCGTGTAGTTGGCTTCGCCGCCGCCCGGCGCATAGGTCGGCTTGTCCGAATCCACGGTGTATTGGTTGGTGCCGGCAGTGGCGCCCGCCACCACCGTGATGCCGCCGGTGTTGGCGTGCTCCAGGTGGTCGATGCGGCCGGCTTCCACCATCAGAAAGAAGCCTTTGCCGTTGCTCTTGGCCTTCAGCACCTCGATGGCCATGTGGGTCATTTCGGCCAGCGAGGGCTCCCAGGGGGCACTGGTCTGCCGGTCCTGCTCGTAGTTGACGTGCGAGGCGTTGAACAGGCCGAGCAGTTTCTTGCCACCGGGGCCGAACTGGCTCAGGTTGATGTTGTTGAGGGCGTCGCGGCTGTTTACGTAGGCGTAGTTGCGCTGGCTCACGGCGTAGCCCACCACGTCCACGTCGTCGGCCCGGTTGCCGCGCAGGGTGGCGGGGGCGTTGGTGGCGGGGTCGATGATGGCGGTACCGTTGCGGTCCACGACGGTTTCGTAGGCGCTGGCAGCCGTGCGGGTGCGGGGCAGGAAGTGGCGGGCGCCGCCGCCGAGCACTACGTCCAGTTCCACGCCCACTTTGGGGGTGGGCAGTTCCCAGTCGCGGTTGGCCTGGTAGCGGAACGAGGCCGTCGGGCTGGCGTTGAACAAGCCTTCGTACTGCGCCTGCGTCGAGGCAATGTACTGGGCGGCAATGTAGTCTTCCAGGTCGCGGTACCAGATGTGGCTGGCAAAGGCGGCCGGCGTGGCGTGCGTGATGCGGGCCGTGCTCACGATGCCCACGGCGTAGCCTTGCTTTTTGGCGGCTTCGAGGATGGTTTCGATGGAGGCACCGGTGGCGGGGTTCAGCGAGATGACTTCGTTGTCTTGCTTGCCGGGCTTGCCGCAGGCGTACACCGACGCGCCGGGCGCCGAGTCCGTAATCCACGAGTTGAGCGAGTGCGTGGTGACGGTGGCGTTGTACTTCAGCTTATCCAGCGCCAGCACCTGAAACCCGGCGTCCGAGGTAAAGCGCTTGCCCGTGGTGCCCTGGCCCATGGCCATGCGGGCGGCCGTTTTGGGCGCCAGCCCGAAGCCGTCGCCGATGTAGATGATGACGTTGTTGTTGGTGGCCGCGGCTTGCGCACGAACCTGCTGCTGCGCCGCCATGGCAGCCAGCAGCAGGCCCCCCGTGAGTAAAATTTTCGCTTTCATGTAATCCGGTGTGTTAGTGAAATGAGCAGTTACCGGCCGCAAAATTGAGCGGGTGCCATGAGGCCGGTATTACGGCTCCGTCACGGCTACATTACAAATTCAGCCGCCGCCACCGGCATTAGTAATCATTGCATAATCAACGTGGTAAGACTCAACTTCTACCTTTGCAGGCAGTCTTTTTACGCCTTCAGCCCATGCCTTTGCCCCACCCTTCTTCTTCGTTTTTCAGCCTGCTGCTGGGCTTATTTTTTCTGGTTCTGGCGCCTTCGCTACAAGCCCGTCCCCGGCCGCTCTGCGCCTTGCCCGGCCATGAAAAACCCGTGGCGCTGCTGCGGGCCGGCAAGGCCACCTACCTCGTCACGCAGCGCAGCGTCTTTCGGCTCGAAGGCTCGGCGCTGGTGCGCAAATACCAAGGCACGGCGCCCATTCAATGCGCCGCCCTGGCCGATACTGTGCTGTGGCTGGGCACGGCGCAGGGCCTGCTGCGCCTCAACACCCGCGCTTTCCGGCCGCGGCCGGTGGCACTACCGGTTGCTGGCGAAGCAGGGCCCAGCATCACCACGCTGCTGCTCGACCAGCGCGGCACGCTCTGGGCCGGGGCCTTTGGCCACGGCGTGTTTCGATGGGCCGCGGGCGCTTTTGTGCAGGAGCTGAACACGCCGGCCATCAACGGCGGCGCAGCCATGGCCGACAGCTCCGTGTGGATTGCCACCAGCATTGGCCTCAACCGCCGGGTGGGCGCCGAGTGGCTGCGCTACAACGAGGAAGGCGTGGCCAACCACGAAATCCCCGACAACATCGTGGAAAAGCTGCTGCCCGACAACGCCGGCAATCTCTGGGTCATCATGTCTGACGCCATCTGCGTGTTTGAGAGCGGCGCCCAACGCTCGGCGGCCGAAGGCGAGCTGCCCACCGTGAAATTCCTCGGTCGCCCCGGCAACGAAGTCTACGGCGTGGCCTACGTGCCCGGCACCGGCCGCGTATTTGCCACCGCCATGGGCCTGTTGCTGCTGCCCAACGAGCCGACCGAACACGTGACCAGCTTCGCTCCTTCCACCGACAAAATTGAGCAAAAGCGCCTGCTGCTGCCCCTCGCTCCCTTGCCCGGCGCCGGCAACCCCACGCTGCTACAAGTCGACGCCCGGCAACGCCTGTGGCTGGTGAGCGAAGCCGGCATTCAGGTATTGACAGCCAAAGAGTTTCGACGATTTGCCCAAGCCGGAAAGGACAAACCGGCCGCAGGCACGGCGAAGCTGTAGGCTGCGGCCGGCTTTTGTACGGCATGCAAAAAAGGCGCGAAGCAAATGCCTCGCGCCTTTTTTATCATTCATACCCTGCGCAAACTCGCCGAGTCCACGCTACAGCAGCTCGGTGCTGCGCTTCACGAACTGGGTCAGCGCCTCGCCTTTCAGCAGGCCCTGGGCCAGAAGGGCCAGGTCGAAGGCTTGCTTGGCGATGGTTTCGCCGCCGTCGGCCAACACTTTTTGCGTCAGCGGGTGGTTGGCGTTCACCGTCACGTCGTACGACTCGGGGAAGGCGCCGAACATCTGCATGCCGCCTCCGCCGCCGGTGCGCTGCATGTCCTTCATGCGGCGCATGAACTCGTTTTGGGTGATGACCACGGGCGCGTCCTGGGGCGAGAGGGCGGCTACTTTCACGTGCATGGCCGGGTTGGCAATGGCTGCGGTGAAGGCTTGTTCCAGCTTTTTGGTGTCGTCTTCGCTCAGCACGCTTTCGGTGGCATCGTCCTTTTCGATGAGCTTGCTCACCGTGTCGGCGTCCACGCGCTTGAAGCTGGTTTTTTCCAGCTTCTGCTCCAGCAGGCCCACGAAGTGCGGGTCGAGCACCTGGTCGAAGTTCAGCACGTCGTAGCCGCGCTCCTGGGCGGCGGCCACGAAGCTGTGCTGGGCCTCGGCGTCGTTGGTGTAGAGCACCACCGTGTTGTCGTTCTTGTCTTTCTGGTTGGCCTGCACGTGCTCGGTGTACTCGTTCAGGGTGAACAGCTTGCCGTCCACATTCTTGAGCAGCACGAAGTCCTTGGCCTTGTCGTAGAACTTGTCGTCCGACAGCATGCCGTACTTCACAAACAGGCCGATGTCGCCCCACTTCTCCTCGTAGCCGGCGCGGTCCTGCTTGAACAGGCTGCTGAGGCGGTCGGCCACCTTCTTGGTGATGTAGGTGTTGATTTTCTTCACCGCCGCGTCGGCCTGCAGGAAGCTGCGGCTCACGTTCAGCGGGATGTCGGGCGAATCAATCACGCCGTGCAGCAGCATCAGGAACTCGGGCACCACGTCCTTCACCTCGTCGGTGATGAACACCTGCCGCGAGTAGAGCTGAATCTTGTTGCGCTGGAACTGCAGCTCGTCCTTCACCTTCGGGAAGTATAGAATACCCGTGAGGTTGAACGGGTAGTCCACGTTCAGGTGAATCCAGAACAGGGGCTCGTCCAGGCTCATGGGATAGAGCTCCTGGTAGAACTTCTTGTAGTCCTCGTCGGTCAGCTCGGAGGGCTGTTTGGTCCAGATGGGCGTGGTGTCGTTGATGAGTTGGCCCTCGAACTCAATCGGAATGGGCAGGAACTTGCAGTACTTGGTGAGGATGGTGCGCAGGCGGGCCTCCTCCAGGAATTCGTCGGAATCTTCGGCCACGTGCAGCACCACGTCGGTACCGCGCTCGGCTTTGGCGTGCTCGCCTTCGGTTTCTTCGAGGGTGAACTCGGTGCTGCCGTCGCAAGTCCAGTGGGCCGTCAGGGTGTCGTCTTTGTACGACTTCGACCAGATTTCCACTTCCTTGGCCACCATGAAAGCCGAGTAGAAGCCCAGGCCAAACTGGCCGATAATCTGGTCTTTGGTGTTGGCGTCCTTCTCCTTGTACTGCTCCACAAACTCGGTGGCGCCGGAGAAGGCAATCTGGTTGATGTACTTCTTGATTTCCTCGGCCGTCATGCCCAGGCCGTGGTCGGAAATCGTGATTTTGCGGGCTTCTTTGTCCACGGTCACGCGCACTTTCAGCTCACCCAGCTCGCCCTGGTACTCGCCCAGCTGGGCCAGGCTTTTCAGCTTTTGGGTGGCGTCGACGGCGTTCGAGACCAGTTCCCGCAGGAAAATCTCGTGGTCGGAATACAAGAACTTCTTGATAATGGGGAAGATGTTCTCGGTGTGGATGGAGATGGAGCCGGTTTCTTGCATGATGGTTTGGATAGGAACGGTTGGTTGCGGACGAAATGGCCGGGCACGGGAGGCTTGGCTGCGTTCCGCACGGCATTCAAAGCTTGTTCCAAGCCGAAACAGCCTGTCAGACTGACAGCGGGCCAGCTACTTCCGCTAGTATTCCGGAAAGAGTTGGAATGCGACCCGGGGCTCGCTCACGCCGCCGTGGGCGGGGCCGCGGCCGTGGGCGGCGTCCCACTCGGCCAGCAGGGCTGGCATCCGGCCCGAGTAGTCGCTGAGCCAGTGCAAGCCCGGCGTGGCGGTGGAGAAAAACTGGATATCGAACCTGATGAAGGGACGAAATAATGCAATCAGCGAGTCGATGGCCAATTGGTTGTGCACGCGGCGGCGATGAATGGCCAGCACCACGCGCTCCAGGGGCAGCTTCACGAGAATCGGCATCCAGCTCACGCCCAGCCACACCTGGTCGTACACCGAAATATCCGGAAACGTGTTCATTTCCAGCAGCATGTTGCGCACGCCGTGCTGGTTCACCAACTGCAAAAGCTGTTCGGCGCTGCTGCGGAACGAGCGCATGTCCTCGCCCGCCGCCCATTCCACGCGCAACAAGCTCAAGGCTTCGTCGTACTGAAGGGAGAGGTCGGGAATTGTGGTAATTATCACAAAAATACAGGTATCAACCGGCCCGTCGTCAGGGCCCGAAAGGTTACGTAAGAACCGTCCTTTCCGGATTGCCGGATTCCGGCTCTGAAGCAACTTTTTTATTGGGGGGCAGCTTTTGCTGTTTCCGCCCATCTTTGCACCGTGCAAGCCCTGCGTTCCCACTTAGCCCTGTTGCTGTTGCTGTGTCTGACCCGGACCCTGCTGCCGGAGGCGTGGATTCTGGCCTTGCACCCGCACGAACACACCACCGACGAACCGGCCCACGAGCTGGCGTTTCGGCACAAGGGCAAGGCCGTCATCAGCAAACAGCACAAGCATTGCCCGGTCGAAGAGCTCTACAACGTGCCTTTTCTGCCCAGCGCGCCCGTGCTGACCCCGTTGCCGGTTGCCCGGCCGTGCTTTGCCACCGCGCCCGTGCCCACCGTGGCCACGGCGCCCTGGATAGCCCAGCAGCCGGCTCAGCTCCGCGGGCCGCCCGCTGCCTAAGCGGCACCCAGCTTCTGTTGATTTTTAAGCTACGCCCTGCCCCGACTGCGCCGCGGTCTGGGGGCCGGCGCCTGCGCTTATGCCGCCTTGGCGCGGCCCTCACTTTTGTTTCATGTTTGCTTTCGTATCGAAACCTGATTTTCTAAAAATCCGCCCCACTGCGTTCACAGTGTTGGGCTTACTGAGCGGCTCCATTGTGCCGGCCACCGCCCAGACTGGCCAGAATGCCCCCGCTCCGGCCGCTGCGGCCACCCGCGGCCGCGCGGCCGCGCCGCCCCTGACGGGCCGCGTGGTAGATGCCGCCAGCGGCGAAGCCCTGCCGGGCTCCACCGTTTTGTTTGACGACCTCAAGCAGGGCGCCGCCACCGGGCCCGATGGCAGCTTCAGCTTCGCCAGCCTGCCCCGCGGGCGCTTCACGCTGCAGGTGCGCTCGCTGGGCTACAACACCGTGACGCAAACCGTGGACACGGGCAGCGGCCAGCCGCTGGAAATAAAGCTAACGGCGGCGGCCACCGAAATCGGCCAGGTGGTGGTCACGGGCGTGTCGCAGGCCACGCAGTTGCGGCGCTCGCCGGTGCCCACGGCCGTGGTCGACCGCACACGGCTCAACCAAACCGCCGGCGCTAACCTCATCGATGCCATTGCCCACACGCCGGGCGTGGCCCAGATTACAACTGGTGCGGCCATCAGCAAGCCCGTGGTGCGCGGGCTGGGCTACAACCGCGTGGTGACCCTCAACAACGGCGCCCGGCAGGAGGGCCAGCAGTGGGGCGATGAGCACGGCGTGGAGATTGACGAGTTCAGCGTGGACCGGGCCGAGATTATTAAGGGGCCGGGCTCGCTGCTGTACGGGTCCGACGCCATGGCGGGCGTCATCAATTTCGTGGCGCCCGACCCGGTGGCGGAGGGACGCATCACGGGGACGGCCACGGCCAGCTACCAGACCAACAACCGCCAGCAGGGCTACTCGCTGCTGAACGCGGGCAACCTCAACGGCGTGAACTGGCTGGTGCGCGGCACCCGCAAGGTGGCCGGCGACTACCAGAACCGCTACGACGGCCGGGTGTACAACTCCGGCTTTAATGAATGGGACGCCAACGGCTACGTGGGCGTGAACAAAAGCTGGGGCTATTCGCACCTCACCTTCAGCAGCTTCAACCAGCGGCTGGGGCTGACGGAAGGCGCCCGCGACGAAGCCGGCCGCTTCACCAAGGACGTGCCCGCCGGCCAGGACCGGGCCGGGGCCGACAGCACCGCCGCCGTGCCCGTGACCGACGCCGACCTGCGCGGCTACGGCCTGGCCGTGCCCCAGCAGCAAATCAACCACCTGCGCATTGGGACGGATAACAACTTCATTCTGGGCGAAAACGGAGCCCGGCTCACGCTGCAGGTGAGCTACCAGCAAAACCTGCGGCGCGAGTACGGCAACGTGTTCGACCCCGCCGAAACGTCGCTCTACTTCCAGCTGCGCACCGTGGACTACTCGCTGCGCTATTTCCTGCCCGAAAAAAATGGCTGGAACTTGACCCTGGGCACCAGCGGCCTGCACCAGCAAAACCGCAACCTCGGCGTAGAATTTCTGATTCCGGCTTACCGCACCAACGAGGCCGGCGTGTTTGGCGTGGCCAAAAAGACCATCGGCAACCTCGACCTCAGCGGCGGGCTGCGCTACGACGTGCGCCAGATTTCGGCCGACCGGCTGTTGCTCGACGGCAACGAGCGGCCCAGCGCCGACCCCACGGCCGAAACCAAGTTTCCGGGCTTCGAGAGCACCTTCCGCAACTACAGCGGCAGCGTGGGCGCGGCCTACAACGTGAACGAGCGGCTGACGGTGAAGGCCAACCTGGCGCGCGGCTTCCGGGCACCCAACATTGCCGAGCTGGGCTCGAACGGCCGGCACGAGGGCACCATTCGCTACGAAATCGGCAACGACAACCTGGCGGCCGAAACCAGCCTGCAGGTGGACGCCGGCGTGAGCTACGTGACCGACCACGTGCGCTTCAGCGTCGATGCGTTTGAAAACAGCATCAGCAACTACATTTTCACGCGGCGCCTGCTCACGGCCAGCGGCGCCGACTCGCTGCGCGACGACACCGGCGCTTATCAGTACGCGCAGGGCCAGGCCCGGCTCTACGGCGGCGAGGTCAGCCTCGACTTTCACCCCCACCCGCTTGACTGGCTGCATTTTGAGAACTCCTTTTCGATGGTGCGCGCCCGGCAGCTGAACGTGGCAGCCGACCAGCAGTACCTGCCCTTCATTCCGGCCGACCGGCTGCAGTCGGAGCTGCGGGCCAACTTCCGCCGCCAGGGCAAGCGCCTCGCCAACCCCTACGCGCGCCTGCAGATGGAGCACACCTTCGCCCAGAACCGCTATTTCTCGGCCTTCGACACCGAGACGGCCACGCCGGGCTACACCTTGTTCAACGCCGGGCTGGGCACCGACGTGGCCAACGCGCAGGGTCACACGCTCTTCTCGCTCTTCATCACAGCCAACAACCTGTTCGACGTGGGCTACCAAAGCCACCTCAGCCGCCTGAAATACGCCGACTTCAATGCCGCGAACGGGCGCTACGGCGTGTTCAACCAGGGCCGCAACGTGAGCGTGCGGCTGGTGGTGCCGCTGGCGTTTAAGTAAGCCGCTGATGCAGTCATACCTTGTGCCTTCTGCTCTTGCTGTTTCAGGCCTGCATCTATGTCCACCGCTAACTATTTGATTGCCGCACTCAGCTGGCTTCTGCTCTTGCCGGTTGCGAGCTGTGGGCAGACGAAAGCGCCCGTGGCGGCTGGGCCCGCCGTAGCCCGCGCCAACTTACCGGCGCCCAAGCTGGCGGTCGACGTTTTTGGGCCGGCCACGCCTTCTTTTGCCCGGCAGTTGGCGGACGGGTCGCGGTTGTTTTTAGGCGTCAATCGGGCTGACAACCACAACGTGCCGGGCCTGGCCCGCTACCGGCCGGATGGCCTTCTGGACACGGCCTTTTGTCGCCGGGTAGCCCAAGTGGTGCCCCATTGCTACAAGGTGTTGGAGGCCAAGGATGGCAAGCTGTGGGTGCACGGCTCGGGGTCGGCCAGTTTTGGCGCTTTCGACCCGCCTTACATTGTCCGCCTCAACGTGGATGGCACGGCGGACGGCAGCTTCCCGAAAGTATTGTGCAGCGGGTTCAACGCCTGGTGCATGCTGCCGGACGGGCGCTTGCTGCTGGGTGGGCAATACCTGACTTTGGGCCAGCCGCAACAGCTGCAAGGGTACCTGGCCTGCCTGCGCCCCGATGGCACCCTCGACGCCGACTTTATGGCGGCCGCCGGAAACGAGCAAGGGGGTGTTTCGGCGTTGGCCTGCCAGCGCGACGGCCGCATTCTGGTGGCTGGCCAGGGACTGCGGCCGAAGGGCCAGCCAGCGGCGGTGTGTTCGCTGCTGCGCCTCACCAGCAGCGGCCAGCCCGACCCCGGCTTCCAAGTGCTGCCGCATGGCTCCCAGCCCTTGATGGCCCTCGCGGTTCAAGCCGACGATAAGCTGCTGGTGTTGCTCGGGCGCGGCGTGGGCACGTTGCTGCGGCTGCTTCCCAACGGTGCCCCCGACCCCACGTTTATTTTGCGCCTGCGCCAGCCGTTCCACATCATCAACGGCCAGCCGCCGCTGCTGGCCCTTTCCGATGGCCGCATCCTGTTTCCCGGTCACGTTTCTGAGAAGCCTCCCACCACCGGCGCGCCTTGGCGCAGCCTGCTGTGCGTGTCGGCCATCGGAGTAGAAGACACCACCTTTCGGTACCGGGCGCAGCCGAGCTGGGTGTGGTCGCTGCAGGAGCTTCCCGGCGGGCAAGTGCTGGCCGCTACCAGCTTGGTTTGCTACCCTACGGTGCCAGCAGCCCGGCTGGCACCCACCGCGGTGGTGGTGCTGCAGCCGGATGGCGCCCCGCTCGCCGGCCAGGTGCCGCCGCTACTGGGGCAGCCGGCCAGCGTCGATGCCCTGGCGGTGCAGCCCGATGGCCGGCTGCTGCTGGGCGGCGGCTTCACCGGGGTAGGCAACACGCCCGCCCGGGGTCTGGCCCGCCTGAACCTCGATGGCACTCCGGACACGGCGTTTGCCCGCCGCTGCCCAACCGATGGCTTTGTCTGGCGCATTGCCGTGGAAGCCAACGGGCGCATTCTGGTGGCGGGCACCTTCGGGCGAATCGGGAATTTGCGCCAGCCCACGCTGGCCCGCCTCCTGCCCGATGGCCGGCCCGATTCGACCTTCCGGCCGCCGCTGGCCCCCTGGACCGAGACCGGCAGCGTAACCCTACAGGGAATTGGGGTGCAGGCCGACGGCAAGGTATTGATTAGCGGGCACCTTCAACTGACCACTGGCAAGCAGCACAAACTCCTGCGCCTCACGACTGCGGGCCAGCCCGATGCCACTTTTCAGCCGCCGGGCACTTCGGAAGAGGCTGGCCCGCTGCTGGTGCAGCCCGATGGCAAAATCCTGGTTGCCAGCTCGCCGGTATTGCTGCGTCGGCTACTGCCTGGCGGGGCAATTGACCCCGACTTTGCCGTTATCCGTCATTCGGGCATTGTCACCGCCCTGGTCCAATGCCCCGATGGCCGCCTGTTGGTGGGCGGCAGTTTCCAGGCCGGCGGCTTCAGCGGTGTTCCGTCCTTGAAAACCCTGGCCCGCTTGCTGCCGAATGGCAGTGCCGACCCTGATTTTCATCCTCTTATGTTCAGTTTTAGCTATGTAAACGGCTTGGGCATTGGGCCGGATGGCCGCATTTTGGTGGGCGGCAGTGGCAACCCGGAATACCAGGACCACCGGCCCCCGCCCTACTTCAAGCTGCTGCGCTTGCTAAACCAAGGACCGCCAGACCCCACCTTTAACCCGCGCTCCGGACCCAACGGGGAAGTGAATGCCTTGGTGGTTTGCCCCAATGGCACGGCTTTCATTGGCGGCGGCTTCGCTTCGTTTGATGAAAAGCCGCACTTCGGGCTGGGCCGGCTTCCAGCTCCGCCTCCCGTGGGAACCGGGCAAGGCGCCAACCGTCCCAAAGCACCACTCAAGAGCGGAAAGAAATAGGAGGAGAAAAGCAGCCGCTTATCGATAGTGGCAAGTCCCACTCGTCCAGAATGCCCATTTGTTGAGAATACGCGCCCGGTCATTAGATAAGAAGCTTTTTCAATTGCGGCGGTGATAGTTGGGCGGAAAATGGATTAATTAGATACAACACCTTCTGCTATGGTTTTCTCGCCCCACCTCCTTTCCGCCGCCACGCTCCGCGCCGCCTTGCTCGCCAACCGCGAGCAGGCCCTGACCCGGCTCTACCGCCAGACCTTTCCCGCGGTGCGCCGCCACGTGAGTCGCCACGGTGGCTCGGCCGAGGACGCCCAGGATATTTTCCACGACGCGCTGGTGATTTTATACGAGCACGCCGTGGGCGAGACGCTGGCGCTCACCGCCGCGCCCGGCACCTACTTGGTGAGCATTGCCCGCAACCTGTGGCGGCACGAGCAGCGCCGCCGCGCCCGTCTCCCGCAAGACGCCCTGCCCGACGACCCCGGCCTGCTCGCCGCCGAAGCCGCACCCGCGCCGGAGGAAACCGGTTTCGCCGTGCTCGACTACGTGGAGCGGCTGGGGGCCAAATGCAAGAGCGTGCTGCTGGCCTTCTACTACTTTCAGCAGCCGCTGACGCAAATAGCCGAGGCCAATGGCTACCGCTCGGTGCGCTCGGCCACGGTGCAGAAGTTCAAGTGCCTGGAGCGGCTGCGGCAGGCGGTGCGGGCCGTGTTTTCCACCGAAACCACCGAGTACTAATGCGTCCCGAACTCGAACGCCTGCGCCTGATTGAGCAGCAGTTGCAGGGTGGCCCGGCAGCCCTTCCGGCCGATGAGTGGAACCTGCGCCTGCTGCTGGATGGCGAGCTGCAGGCCGATGCCGCGGCCCAGCAGCAGCTCTACCAGGGCCTGCGCCTGGCCGGCCGGCGCCAGCTGCGGCAGGAGCTGGTCGAAATTCATACCCGGCTCTACGGCCCGCCGGCCAGCCCCTGGGCGCGGCTGTGGCAGCGAATGAAGCCGTGGTAAGAGCTTCCTAGCAAAGTCTTCTTTATAACAAACACTCCGTCCGGGTTCGTCCGAGCCTTCGCCTTTTGGGCGAAGCGGACGCGCTATGCCCATTTTCTCGCTTCCCAACCAATCCATTCCAATGCTTACTAAACAGGAATTCCGCAAGTTTGCCGTGCGCGGCCAGGGCCTCAACGGCCTCGCCGTCGACCAATACCTTACCCATGCCGAAGGCCTGGCCCGCCCTTTCGTGCAGAACATGACCCGCTCCGTCATCGAGGAGCGGCCCACGCGCTTCGCCGAAATCGACGTGTTTTCGCGCCTCATCATGGACCGCATCATCTTCCTCGGCCAGGCCGTGGACGACAACATTGCCAACATCATCAACGCCCAGCTGCTGTTTCTGGAGTCGGCCGACGCCAAAAAAGACATCCTGCTCTACATCAACTCGCCGGGCGGCTCGGTCTACGCCGGCTTCGGCATGTACGACACCATGCAGTACATCGGGCCTGATGTGGCCACCATCTGCACCGGCCTGGCCGCCAGCATGGGCGCCTTTTTGCTCTGCGGCGGCGCCATCGGCAAACGCTCGGCCCTGCCGCACGCCCGCGTCATGATTCATCAGCCCAGCGGCGGCGTGCAGGGCCCGTCGGCCGACATCGAAATCACAGCCCGCGAGGTGGTGAAGCTGCGCCAGGAACTCTACGGCATTTACGCCGAGCGCACCGGCAAAACCTACCAGCAAATCCACGACGACTCGGACCGCGACTACTGGATGCGCGCCGACGAGGCGAAAGAGTATGGCCTGATTGACGAGGTGCTGACGCGGTAGTGGCAGTAGCGCGGACTTTGTAGTCCGCGTTTCCACCCAGTTCACAAATTGTAAAAACAGCGCGAGGACGCGGACTACAAAGTCCGTGCTACTGACTGCACCGAAAGCCCGGCCGTTTACGTTCTTGCGTAGCGCCTACGCTTTCCCCTCATGCCCCACGACCACTCCAGCCACGCCGGCCACCAGCACGCCGCCCCGCCGCCCGGCGGCGGTTTCAGCGCCGCCTTCGCCATCGGCATTGCCCTCAACCTCGCCTTCGTCGTCGCCGAAACCGCGGGCGGCCTCTGGGCCAATTCTGCCGCCCTGCTCTCCGACGCCGGCCACAACCTGAGCGACGTGCTCAGCCTGGCCCTGGCCTGGGGCGCCGCCTGGCTGGCCGGCCGCCCCGCCACCCGCCGCTACACCTTCGGCTACCGTGGGGCCACCATTCAGGCGGCCCTGCTGAACACGGCCCTGCTCTACGCCGCGCTGGGTTTCATTCTCTGGGAAACCATCGACCACCTGCGCCACCCCGCACCCGTGAACGGCCGCTGGGTGATGGCGCTGGCCGGTGCCGGCATTTTGGTAAACGGCGTCACGGCCCTGCTGTTCCGCAGCGGCCAGAAGGGCGACGTGAACGTGCGCGGCGCCTACCTGCACATGCTGACGGACGCCCTGGTGAGCGCCGGCGTAGTGGCCGGCGGCGGCCTCGTGCTGCTCACCGGCTGGGCCTGGCTCGACCCCGTCATTGGCTTCGCCGTCCTCGGCCTCATCGCCTACAGCTCCTGGGGGCTGCTGCGCGACAGCCTCCGCCTGGGCCTGCAGGCCGTGCCCGACGGCATCGACCCCGAAGCCGTGCGAGCCTACTTGCTGAAGCAGCCCGAAGTCCAGTCCGTGCACGACCTGCACATCTGGAGCCTCAGCAGCTCGGGCCACGACGCGGCCCTCATGGCCCATCTCGTGCGCCCCGGCGGCGCCGATGCCCAGTGGCTGGCGGCCCTCTCCAAAGGCCTGGAGGAAGAGTTTCACATCCACCACAGCACCGTGCAGGTCGAGGACGGCCCCACGCCCGGCGGCTGCCACAGCGGCTGCCAGTTGCCGGAACTAGTAGCGCACGGGCACAGCTAAAACGTCGTGCTGAACGTGGTGAAGCGTCTTTACCTCAATAGTAATCTCATAGACCGGATTCACTAGTGTGGTAAAGATGCTTTACTGCGTTCAGCATGACGTTCTTGCGGCTCGTACTACTTTTCGGCATGCAATCCACTTCCCCGCCCAAAGCCACCTTGTTCAGCGCCGCCGTCATCGTGGCCGCCCTCGGCTACTTCGTCGACATCTACGACCTCATTCTCTTCAGCATCGTCCGCGTGGCCAGCCTCACGGAGCTGGGCGTGACGCCGGGCTCACCCGCCATGACTAACCAAGGCCTGTTTCTCATCAACATGCAGATGGGCGGCATGCTGCTCGGCGGCATCCTGTGGGGCATTCTGGGCGACAAGCGGGGCCGGCTGTCGGTGCTGTTCGGCTCGATTCTGCTCTATTCGCTGGCCAACATCGCCAACGGCTTCGTCACCACCATCGACCAATACGCTTGGCTGCGGCTCATTGCCGGCATCGGGCTGGCCGGCGAGCTGGGCGCCGGCATCACCCTCGTCAGCGAAAGCCTCTCGAAGGAGCAGCGCGGCTACGGCACCATGATAGTGGCCACCGTGGGCGTGAGCGGGGCCATGCTGGGCTATTGGGTGGGCCACAAGTTTGGCTGGCGCAACGCCTATTTCGTGGGCGGCGGCCTGGGACTGGCCCTGTTGGTGCTGCGCGTGAGCGTGTTCGAGTCGGGCATGTTTCAGCAGGTGCAGGCCCAGGCCGAAGTGGTGCGCGGCAACTTCCTCAGCCTGTTCACCAATCCCGCCCGGCTGGGCAAGTACCTGCGCATCCTCCTGATTGGGGTGCCGCTGTGGTTCGTGGTGGGCATCCTGGTCACGCTGGCACCGGAATTTGGCAAAGCCCTCGGCATCACGGGCGTGGTCGATGCCGGGCTGGCGGTGTTCTGGTGCTATTTCGGGCTGGTGTTCGGCGATTTTTTCAGCGGCGGCCTCAGCCAGCTCTGGCACTCCCGCAACAAGGCCTTAAAGGTGTTTCTGGGTTTCTGCGCCGCGCTGGTGGCCGTGTATTTGTTTGGGGTGAAGGGCGCCACGCCTACTACGTTCTACGGCGTGTGCTTCGTGCTGGGCATCTCGGTGGGCTTCTGGGCCCTGTTCGTGACGGTGGCCGCCGAGCAGTTTGGCACCAACCTGCGCGCCACCGTGGCCACCACTGCGCCCAACTTCGCTCGCGGGGCCGTAGTGGGCTTGGTGCCCGCCTTCAAAGCCCTGAGCGGCGCGCTGGGCTTCGTACCAGGCGCGGCCGTGCTGGGCGGCCTCACGCTGGTGGTCGCCTTCTGGGCCGTGAGCACGCTGCCCGAGAGCTACGGCAAAGACCTAGACTACGTGGAAGAATAACGGGCGCTTTGCGTCGGGTAGGGTTTCCAACCTACGTCCTCAGAATCCGACACGCATTTCCGTCCTCGCCAAGCCTTGGTGTCGCGTTTACTTCCGCGTTTCCACCCGAAACTGGCCTGTGGTGCGCAGCGGCTCCCCTTGTTGGGTCAGCCCTTCCGTCACAATGCGAAAGCTACCGGCCTTGTCGGCTCCGACGAAAGACACGGTAGCCAAGCCGTTGGCGCCGGTTTGCACCTTGGCGTTCCAGTAGAGCGTGGCGCTGCTGCGCCCGTCCTCGGGGGCCGTCGCGCCCGTCGCGGGGCTATAAAATTCGCGCACCCGCTGCAGGCGCGGCGGGGCATACAGCGGGGGCACCGCCGCGGGGCCGGGAGCGGGCTCGGCGCCGGCTACGTAGTTGGGGTTGCCGTGCTTGGTGAGAAAGGAAATGGCCCCGGCGCCGCCCCGCTCGCCAAAAATGGCCGTCGAGCCGGGCCGCAGCACCTCCACGGCCTCAAAGTCGACGATGGGCACGGAGTTGAGCAGGGTGATGTCCACAGGAACCCCGTCGAGCAACAGCAGCGGCATTTCGGCCGTCGTGCTCGTGGGCTCGGTGGCCACCGGTGGGCGCATGCGCCCCGCGCCGGAAGCCGCCTGCAACGCCGGGCCCAAGCGCGTTGACTCGGCGCTGCTCTTGCCGCGCATGGTGATGCGCACGTTGCCCTGGCTGCCCACCACACTGAGGCCCGACACCCGCCCTTGCAGCACCTGCACCACATTTTGGTAGGTGGCGATGCCCGGAATGTCCTTGGTCAGGATGGTTACGTCTGGGCGGCCGTAGATGCGGCGGTTATCGGGCTGGAGCGGCTGCGGGGCATGCTCTTGCACCTGCACTTCGCCCAGCAAGATGCTCTTGCCCTGGTAAGCCGCCACCTGCTTTTGAATGCCCGCGAAGCCCTGCCGGGTACTGTCGGGAGCCCAGGGCCAGAGCGCACCAGTGGCGGCCGAAACGGCCGGGATATTGTCGTCGAGCAGCAACTGTGGGTGGCGGACGCCCTTGGCCGGCTGAGCTACCAAGCGCACGGCCGCCGAGTCCTGCCCGGAAAAACCGGTAAACGTGAAGCGGCCTTGCTCGTCGGCCAATACCTCATGCACCCGCATCGGCCGCAGGCGGGTGAGGCTGACGGTGGCCCCGGGCACCGGCGCCAGGTGCTTATCCACGACGCGGCCGCTGAGGCTCGGGCCCAACTCGCGCGGGTAGCGCGCATCCGGCGCCGCATTGGCCAGCACGGACTTCCACACGAAGCGCCGCCAGCCCTGGGTGAGCAGCAAGTCGTCGAGGGCGCGGCTGGCAGTGGTACTGGGAGTGGTGCCGCCAGCGAAATAGTAGCCGGGCTGCTCCACCGGCCCCTGCAAGTCAGCGGTCAGCAGCAGCGCGGTGCGGATGTCGAGGCCGTGGGCCAGCGTGGGCGCCGTAGCGGCCGTGACGGCCAAAGAGAAATTGCCGGCCAGGGGGCGTCCGGCCGCATCCTGGGCCGACACCTGCAGCGTCACTTTCTCGTGCGGGGCGTAGGCGGATTTGTCGGGCTGCACGCGCAGCTGGGCGCCGGGCCCGGAGTTGTGAAAGCTCAGCCGCTCGCAACGGGCCACTTGCTGGCCATCAAACAGGGTGACGTGCAAAATGCCGGCCGGCAGGTTCTTTTTCGGCACGGTGAACTCCAGCGGGCGGGCCGTACTCGCTTCGGCTTGTCCCACATACGCCATGGTGCTCTGGACGTGGGCGGCCAGGGTCACGCGCTCGGTGGGGGCCTGGCCGGCGTCGGCTTTGCGGCGCACCAGCACCAGGAAGTCATCGGCGCGCTCCTGCACTTGCAGGGTGAGCCCGGCGGGCTGGGCCGCGGGCAGCGGGTAGGTGGCCTCCTGCCCGCCGGCGTAGCGGATGCGGGCCGTGTAGAGGCGGCCGGGCGCAGGCTGCAGCTCAAAACGGCCCATGCCCAGGTGCTGGCTGCGCAGCTGCGCCACCACCGCGCCCTGTTCGTCCTGCACCGTGCCCTGCACCCCGATGCCGCGGCCGTTGGCGTCGGTGGCCTTGAACGCGACGGTGCTGGGTAGCCCCGTCACCAACTCGCCGCCTTCGGGAAAAAACTGCACCGCGGCGGCCGCAGCGGCCGGCTTCGTTTCCGTGGCCTTGGCTGCCGTGCCCGAGGCGGCCACCACCGGCACCACGCGGCTGAAGAGGTAGTCGGGCGTGTTGCGCATCCAGTTGGTGTAGGCCCGCAGGGTGTAGAGGCCTTCGGGCAGGTTGGGGGGCAGCAACAAGCTGCCCGGGGCGCCGCCCTCCTGCACCGCCAGGGCATGGTGCATCAGCAGCTTCTGGGTGGGCCCAATCACGTCGACGTAGAGCACCCGGCTGAGGCTGTCGGCCGGCAGGGGCGCGGCCCCGGTCACGTAACCCTTGTACCAAATGGTTTCGCCGGCGGCGTAGGCTTCGCGGTCCAGGTGCAAGTACACTTTCTCGGGACTGGCGAGGGCGTAGAAGCGCTGTAGCTGCTGCGCAAGCCGGGGCCCAAAATCATCAGTCGGCAGTTGAAAGGATGCCAACGCGGCCGGTGCGGCTACCGCCCAGAACAAGTGCCAAGGTTTCATAATAAGAGCCTAGAATAGGGAGGCCCTACAAGTATACGCGTATTACACAGTTCCGCCACGGCGCCCCCTGGCGGCGCTAGCACACTGGACCCAGCTAGCGTGTCAACGGCTTTGTTATCCGAGAGAATTGCAAACGGAGCAGGCCGCGCGAGTCGGCATCGGCTTTCGCTGCAGCTCCGACCTGCTGGCCTCGTTCGTTGCACCTGCTTCCCCAACTCTACGGCTGCGCTTACCGATGCACCGTTTTGTTTTACTCTAGCTCCTACTTCGTGCTGCTGGCAGCAGGATTACAACAATAGCCCGGAACACATGCAAGAATAAAAGGTTCTGAAAATCAATAAATAACCAACTTCCGTCCCGGCCCTGCGTTTGAGGAAGCAGCCCGCCGTTGGCCGGCCCTAACCCTTCCCCATGAAAAACATCCTCTTCGGCGCCGCCTTCCTCGCCGCCCTGGCCACCGCCACCGTGGCCCGCGCCCAAACCGCCCCCATGCCCGCCCCCGCCGACCCGGCCGCCCCCGCCCTCACCCCCGAGCAGCAGCAGCAGCGCGCCACCGACGCCAAAGCCACCTACGACACCCAGAAGCAGCAAAGCAACAACAGCGACCAGGCCGTGCGCGACAGCCGCCACCAGCTCAAGGAAAACGCCAGCCAGCAAGCCGACCTCAAGCAGCAGCTCCGCGCCCAGCGCGCCCAGGAAAAAGAGCAGAAACACCAGCTCAGCCAGCAGCGCGACGCCGCCAAAGCCGCCAAGAAGCAGGAGCGCGCCGCCCGCGACCTGGCCAAAGCCGAAAAGCAGCGCGCCAAGGACATGAAATAACGGCCCTAGCTTTCCGTCTTATTGAGAAAACTCCGACGAAAGCCGGAGTTTTTTCTTGCCCGGCTTTTTGTCCGAGTCCGGCCCCGCCGCCCTACCTTTCGCTTCACCAGTCAGCCCGTTCCCTTATGGCCACGCCCACCAAAAACACCGTTCAATTCTACCCGTGGCACCATTTCGTGCTGCTGCCGCTGGCCCTGCTCATGGCCGGCTACGCCGTGCTGCGCTACACCAAAGTAGCCGGCGACGACGACCAGACCGCCCGGCTGTGGTTCACGGTGGCCGCGCTGGCGGTCATCGGCCTGGGCGTGCTCGTGATGCTGCGCCAGCACTACGCCCTGCAATTGCAGGACCGCATTTGCCGGCTCGAAGTGCGCCAGCGCTATTTTGAAGTCAGCGGCCAGCGCTTCGCTCCGCTCGAAAAGCAGCTCAGTCTCAAGCAAATCCTCAGCCTGCGCCTGGCCGGCGACGCCGAACTGCCCGCCCTGGCCCAGGCCGCCGCCACCGAAAAGCTTTCACCCAAAGACATTCAGGCCCGTATTACCGATTTTCAGTTCGACGCCATGCGCGTCTGATTTGGTGGATTGGTGGGGTAGTGGATTGGCGGATTACCCTGCCGCATTTTCCTTTCACAAAATCCACCTTTCCACTACCCCACCCATTTGCCCCCGAAGTATGATTCTCTACAACGTCACCAGCAGCATCGAGCCCTCCGTGGCCGAGGAATGGCTCGACTACATGCGCACCACCCACATGCCCGAGGTGATGGAAACCGGCTTCTTTCTCAAAAGCCAGCTCTGCCGCCTGCTCAACGAGGAAAACGATGGCATCACCTACGCCGCGCAGTACTATTGCCTCAGCGTGGAGCAGCTGGAGCAGTACCAGCAGCTGTGCGCCCCCGCCCTGCGCGCCGACATGGAAAAGCATTTCGCTGGCCAGTACGTTTCCTTCCGCACTGTGCTGGAGGTGATGGACTAAGCCGTGGCGTATGAGGTCGGTTTAGACCAGTTGCCAGGCACGAAAAAGGCCCCAGTGCTGTTAAAAAAGCACTGCATGAAAAATATCATCTTCTTCGGCGACAGCCTCACCGCGGGCCACGGCCTGCGGGCCAACGAAAGCTTTCCCGCGCTGCTCCAGCAGCGCCTCGACCAGCAAAACCTTTCCTATAAAGCGTTCAATTACGGCGTGAGCGGCGAAACCAGCGCCGGCGGGCGGCAGCGCCTGGCCGCGGTGCTGGCCCGCCACCCCGTCGACGTGTTCGTGCTCGCCCTGGGGGCCAACGACGGCATCCGCGGCATTCCCGTGCGCGAAACCACCCAGAACCTGCAGTTCATCATCGACGCTGTGCGGCGCCAGTTCCCGCAGGCCCAAATCGTGCTGGCCGGCCTGGAGTTTCCCTTCGACCTCGGCCCGCTGGGCGGCCATCGCCTGGCCAGCTACGCCACCGAGTTCAAAGCCCTGTTCCGCACCCTGGCCGAGAAAAACAGCCTGCCTTTCGTGCCTTTCCTGCTGCAAGGCGTGCTGGGCCGCCGCGAGCTCAACCTGCCCGACGGTGTGCACCCCAACCCGGCCGGCCAGAAAATCCTGGCCGAAAACGTGTGGCAGGTGCTGGGGCCGCTGTTGCAGCAGCCGGTTAGCTCGTAAGTGTAAACGTCTGTCATCCTGAGCGGAGCGAAGGACCTTCTCACGGCAGAACGTTTTAACGTGAGAAGGTCCTTCGCTCCGCTCAGGATGACAGGCAACTAAAATGGTGCGGCTTAAAACCCAAACAAATTGCCCTGCACCGGCTGCGGGATGACGAACGGCGGCGGCACTACGATGCCCGTGAGCACGCGCATCTTCTCCAGAAAATACTGCGCGAAGACCGGCGCGTGGCGCACGTCCTTCTGGTGGATGAAGAAATAGATGTCGTGCACGCCCTGCGCTACCCAGGCAGCCAGCCGCTCGGCCCAGGCGTCGGCGCGCTGGTAGTCGGTGCTGTGCAGGCCGTGGCCGTTGAAGCGGATGAAGGCCACGGGCGTGGTCAGGCGCATGGGCAGCACGTCGCGCCGGCCGGCCACGTCGGTTATCACCAGCGTTTTGTTGAGGGCTTCGAAGGTGGCGAATACGGCATCGGCCAGCACCGGGTCGGCGAACCAGCGCGGGTGGCGCAACTCCACGGCCAGCGGCACCGATTCGGGAAAGTCGAGCAGAAACCGCTCCAGCCGCGGCAGGTGCTCGGGGCCGAAATGCGGCGGCAATTGCAGAAACGCCCAGCCCAGGTTTTCCTCCAAGGCCGAAAAAGCCCGCTCCATGGGCACTACCAGGTCATCGGCCTGAAACAACTCCCGCTCGTGGCTGATGCTGCGCGGCAGCTTAGGGCAGAACTGGAAATTCGGGCCCACGGCTTCGCGCCAGCGCCGCACCGTGCCCGCGTCCGGAATCCGGTAGTGCGTGGTATTCAGCTCAATGCTATTGAACTGCTGCGCATAGTAGTGCAGGTAGTCGGGCTCCTTGATGCCGGCTGGGAAGTAGCTGCCCAGCCATTCCTTGTTGGTCCAGATGGGGCAGCCCACGTGCAGGCGGGCGGGCGCCGGCTGCGTGGGGCGGGCCCGGGCCAGCACGTGGGCGGTTTCGGGGTGGTCGGGCGGCAACCGAAAATCAACGTAGCGCAAGTCGGGCAGACGGCCGAAATCCATGGGGCAAAGGTAGGGCCCAGGACGGGGCAGCGGGGCACTGCTCTTACGAAAAATCCGGGACTTTCGCAACCGGGTTTCGAAGATGCCCGGGCGGCCGATGCCCAAATTTTGTACGCGTCGCATAATCTAATTTTTGCACCTGCGCAATGGATTGGGTCGGTTTCGGCAAAATATAGTTTGAGGCGGCCTCACGGCTACTTTTCGGGCCAACATGAAGATTAATTAAATGCAAGTTTTCGGGGAAAAGGACAATTTTTGACCTAACTCGGTTAGTAGCTGGATTGGAAATTTAGCAATTGCCCGGCGGGTAGGCCTATGTTTGTTTTGCTCACCATCTGCAAAACGCATGATTTTATTTCGTCGCTCTACAGTGCTCGTCCTTTCCAGTTGCTTTTGTTTTCTGCTGACTTTCCTGGGCGCTCCGGCGCACGCCACCACTGCCCGTGGCACCCACAAAGCAGCTTCTTCCGCCCCCAGCGTCGGCACCACGGTGCTGCGCGGCCGGGCCTCCTGGTACGCGAGTAGCTTTCAGGGTCGACGCACCACCAGCGGCGAGCGTTACAACCGTCACAAATACACCTGCGCCCACAAAACCCTGCCTTTCGGCACCCGCCTGCGCGTCACGAACGTGAAAAACGGCAAGTCAGTCGTTGTGCGCGTGTCCGACCGCGGCCCCTTCCGTCACCAGCGCATCCTCGACCTTTCTGAAATTGCCGCCCGTCCGCTGGGCATCACCGAGTGCGGCGCCGCCACCGTGGTGGCCGAAGTGGTGGCCGAAACCACGCCCCTGGGCCCGGCCACCACGCCCGACAACCTGGCCGCCCTCTACGCCGCCGACCCCAACCCCGACGCTGCGTTCACCACCTATATAGTACCCCCCGTTGCTGATTCAGCCGCTTCGGAAGTGAAGCCCGCGCTGCTGGCCGCCGCGTCCGTCAGCAAGGGCCAGGCCATTAGCCCGGCCGAGGCCGTGAACTGCCCGGTGGGCTTCCTTGTCCAGGCCGGCTCGTTTGTGGATGCCGCCAACGCCGCGGCCGTGCAGGCCCGCATCAAGTCCCTGCTGCCCGACGTGAGCGTGAACATTTCGCAAGAACTACTTGATGGCCGCCAGCGCAGCCGCGTGCTCGTGGGCAACTTTGGCGAGAAGCCCGAGGCGGAAGCCGTGCGCCAGCAGCTGCTGGTCTGGGGCATCGGCGGGCTGGTGCGCGAAGTGGCGCTGCGGTGATTTAGTTATTTATTTTTGGTTGTCAGCTGTCAGGCTGGTTTGTCTGATGGCTGTGTTTGGTTACTGGTAAAGCTTCGCGTGAAGGCCAATTGACGGCGTTGTCGTTACTTGGCCTTTGCTTTTGCCCGAAATCCTGACAGCGAACAACGGATAACTAATATGATTAAAGCCCTGTTGGCCCTAGCCACCAGCCTTACCCTCGTGTGGGTGCTGAACACCAAGCACGGCGACTTTCCGCCGCTGGGCAAGCTGCTGAGCCCCTACCGCGGCTTCTGGCAGAACGGCGAGCGGCCCGGCGACTTTCCGGCGCAGCAAACGCTGGCGCTGGCTGGCCTGCAGGCCCCCGTGACGGTGCGCTACGACGACCACCGCGTGCCGCATGTTTTCGCCCAAAACGACCACGACCTGTACTTTGCCCAGGGCTACCTCACGGCCCGCGACCGGCTCTGGCAGATGGATTTCGTGACCCACGTGGCCGCGGGGCGGCTGGCGGAAATCGTGGGCCCGGCCCGGCTGGAAACCGACCGGTTTTTCCGGCGCATGGGCCTGCCCTTCGGCGCGGCCAACTCACTGAAGGTGATGATGGCCGACCCCACCACACGGGTGGTGCTGGATTCGTACTCGGCGGGCGTGAATGCCTATATCGGTCAGCTCACGCCTAGCACATTGCCCTTTGAGTACAAGCTGCTCGACTACCAGCCCGAGCCCTGGGAGCCGTTGAAATGCGCATTGCTGCTCAAGTACATGGCTTGGGATTTGAGTGGGCGCACTGACGACCTGCGCATGAGCAACATCCTGCGCAAATACGGCCCGGCCGTGACCAAGGACCTATTTCCGGACTACCCCACGCGCGAAGACCCCATCGTGCCCGTGGGCGCGCCGCTTGATTTCAAGCCACTGGCCGCGCCGCCGGTGCCCAAATCGTTTGAGGCGGCCTACGCTGCTCAGCAGCTGCGCGACGAGCCCGACCCGGAGCTGGGCTCCAACAATTTTGCGGTGAGCGGCGAGAAGTCGGCCTCCGGCTACCCGCTGCTGGCCAACGACCCACACCTGCAGCTCAACCTGCCCAGCATCTGGTACCAGGTGCAGCTGAGCGCGCCGGGCGTGAACGTGTATGGCGTCACCATTCCGGGGGCGCCCACGGTCATCATCGGCTTCAATGAGCAGGCTGCCTGGGGTGTGACCAACGTGGCGGCCGATGTGCTTGATTTTTATCAGCTGAAGTTCAAGGACAAGACCATGCGTGAGTACTGGCACGACGGGCGCTGGAAACCCGTGCGCCGCGTGGTGGAACACATTAAGGTGCGCGGGCAGCCCGACCGGCTCGACACCGTGCTCTACACCCACCACGGCCCGGTGGTGTACGACAAGCCCGAAAAGCCCTTCCTGAACCAGACGCCCATTGCCCACGCCATGCGCTGGACCGCCCACGACGGCGCCAACGAAGTCCTGACCTTCTACCAGCTGAACCGGGCCCGCTCCTACGCCGACTACACCGCCGCGCTCACGAGCTACGGCTCGCCGGCCCAGAACTTTATATTCGCTGATAATGAGCGCGACATCGCCATTTGGCCGAACGGCCGCTTCCCGCTGAAATGGCGCGACCAGGGCAAGTTCATCCTCGACGGCACCGACCCGGCCTACGACTGGCAGGGCTGGATTCCGCAGGCCCAGAACCCGCACGTGAAAAACCCGGCCCGCGGCTTCGTGAGTTCGGCCAACCAGTTTTCGGCCGGCCCCGACTACCCGTACTACCTCAACTGGAGCTTCGGCAGCTACGAGCGCGGCCACCGCATCAACGAGCGCCTCGCGGCCATGACGCAGGTGACGCCCGACAGCCTGCGCCAGCTTCAGAACGACGTGCTCGACCTCAACGCCCAACTCATGCTGCCGCGCCTGCTGGCGCTGGTGAGCGAGCACGGGACCACTCCCCCCGCCAACTCGCCCGAAGGCCGGGTGCTGGCCGAAATGCGCCGCTGGCGCTACCAGTACACCGCTGATGCCATCGGGCCCAGCGTATTCAACCTGTGGTATAATGACCTGGTGAAGCGCCTCTGGGACGACGAATTTCCCCTTACGCCCGATGGCCCGGCCTTCCGTTATCCGGCCCGCGACCGCACCAACAACCTGATTCTGAATGAGCCAGCGTCGCCGTGGATAGATGACCGACGCACGACCGCCAAGGAGACCCTGCCGCAGCTGGCGCTGCAAAGCCTGCGTTTCGCCACCGACTCGCTCACCCGCAAGTTCGGGCCGCTCTCGCCCAAGTGGCGCTGGGCCAGCCAGAAAAGCACCGACGTCCCGCACCTGCTCCAGCTCCCCGGCTTCGGGCAGATGGACGTGGACTGCGGCGGCGGCGCGGGCATCGTAAACGCTACTTCTGAGCGCAACGGGCCCTCCTGGCGCATGGTGGTGGCGCTGGGGCCGCAGGTGAAAGCCTACGGCGTGTACCCGGGCGGCCAGAGCGGCAACCCCGGCTCGCCATTCTACAACAACATGCTGGAAACCTGGCGCGTGGGCAAATTGGATGAGCTGGTATTTCTGCGCTCGGCCGATGAGGCCAACCCGCGCGTGCCCACGGCCTGGACCTTGCAAGGCTCGGGGGCACATACAACTTCCCGTGTCCACAGCCCCGCGCCAGCATCCGAAGCCGGGACCATCGTGTGCTCGTTTCCGGGGATGCCGCACTTGCCGAGTGGCGGAAACGCTGCCCTGGCCGAAGCCTTGGCGAAGCACCTGGTATATCCGGCGGCCGCTGTGCGAAATAATATTGAAGGCCGGGTTTTTGTGGGTTTCACCGTTGAAGCCAATGGCTCCGTGCGCAATGCCAAGGTCCTCAAAGGCATTGGAAGCGGGTGTGACCAAGCCGCTCTGGCTACCGTTCGGCAACTGCCTCGCTTCGTTCCGGCCCACGAAGGCGGCCGGCCGGTGGCAACAAGCTTCACCGTGCCCATCACCTTTAAACTGGACTAAACTAAACCGGCGCGTCAATAAATTTGCGGCATGGGCGTCTGCTGCATTCTTCCCGGCTCCACCAAAACCGGCCTGACTTCTAAACAGTTGCGGCTGGCTTTGCTTTTGGCAGGCTTTGGCACCGCCGCCCACCCGGCCACGGCCCAGGTCTACGGCCGCTATGGCGTCGATACCACTCAGATATTCAGCTACGTGGAGCAGCTGCCTGCCCTCCCCGGCGGGGGCGGCAACCTGGCCCTGGTAAAGGCCGTGCAAAAGCAGGTGCAACTGCCCGCCGAAGTGCGCGAGGGCCACGTGGAAGGCCGCGTGTTCGTGCGCGTGGTGATTGGCGTGAGCGGCGTGCCCCGGCAGGCCAAAGTCATCCAGTCGCTCAGCCCCGCCTGCGACGCCGCCGCGCTCGCGGCCGTGAAGCGCCTGCCGCGTCTCGTGCCGGGCTTCTACAACGGCCAGTCGGTGGCCACGCTGCTCACCGTGCCGGTGCTGTTTCTCTCGCTCCGGCACGTGTACGCGGCCAACGAGGTGACGCGACCGGCCCAGTTTCCCGGCGGCGAGGCGGCTTTGGAACAATACCTGCAAAAAAACCGCGTGACGCCGCCCGAAGTCACGCAGCGCGACTTGCAAGGCCGCGTGGTGGTGCGCGCCGTGCTCAAAGCCGACGGCCGCGTGGGCGCCTGCGAAGTGGTGAACCCGCTCTGTGCCAGCTGCGACGACGAGGCCCTGCGCCTCGTGCGCGGCCTGCCGCGCTGGCAGCCCGCCCTGGGCTACGACGACCAGCCCGTGGCCATGGCCCAGACGTTCAGCATCTGGTTTCAGCCCGCAGCGCAGTCAGCCGGCATGGCCCCGCCCGTGCCCGAAAACCAAGTGTACAGCCAGGTGGAGCAAATGCCCGAGCTGCCCGACCACCCCGGTCCCGGGGCCCTGCAATCGGTCTTGCAGGAGCTCATCCGCTACCCCGAGCGGGCCGCCAATGGCGAAGGACAGGTCAGCTTCGTGGTGGAGCCCGACGGCCGCGTGACCCGGCCGGTGATGCTCAAGAGCATTTCCGGGCCCGTGGACGACGCGGTGGTGGCGGCCACGCTGCGCCTGCCACGCTTCACGCCGGGCCGGCAGCACGGGCAGGCCGTGGCGGTGCGCCTGGTGGTGCCGGTAGTGGTCGATATCCGATAAGACGCTTCTCGATAAGACACAAAAAAAGCGGCATCTGATTAAGATGCCGCTTTTCTGGGTTCGCTGGCGAACCTATTTCTTGTCCTGGTCTTTGCCGCCGAGCTGGCGCTTGTTGTCGCCTTTGCTCACGTCGCGGGCTTCGCCTTCGTGGTCGTCGCTGCTGGCGCGGTTGATGAGCACCACGGCCACGGCGGCCAGCGCCGCGATGCCGACCACCATTTGGGTGGGCGAGAAGCGCTGGGCGGCTTTGCGCAGCAGCACGCCGCCGTTTTTCAGCAGGTCATCCATGTGCTCGTGGTTGCCCTGGAACACGTGGTAGGCACTCTCAAAGGTCCGGGCGAGGTCTTCGGGCAGAATTTTTTCCAGTTGTTGTTCGATTTGCGCTTCCATAAAGAAGGTGTTGAAGGGGGAGGTGAAAGGAAACAGAGCGCAGGGCTCCGAAAAATCCTCTACGCAAAAGGAACCGGCGGGGCTGCTTTTTCGCCCATTTTCCCACAAAAAAACCGGCAACAGCCCGGCGGCCTACGAAAGGCCCAACCACCGCTATTGCCGGTTATTATCTGATGGTTAGCCTTCTTCCCTATTCAACCACCACAATGCGCGAGCCGGTGCGGCTGGCTTCGCGCACTTGGCAGTAGTAGGCGCCCGGGGCCAGGCCGCTCAGGTCCAGCGGCAGTTGCTGGGCCCCGCGCGGCAGCTCGCGGTCCACGGCGCGGCGCACTTCGCGGCCCAGCGCATCGAGGAGCACCACTTGCACGTGGCCGCCGGCGCTGTCGTAGGCCACGGTGGCGCGGCCGTCGCGCGGCGCAGGGTTCGGGTACACCGTGAAGTCGGCCACTTCGGCCTTGCTGGCGGTGGCCAGCAGGGCGCCGGGCCGCAGCACGGGCACGTAGGGGAAGCTGCGCCCAAAGAGCTGCGTGAGCGTGGCCGGCGTCACCTGGAACCAGTCCTGCAGGATGCTGGTGTAGACGCTGCGGAAATCGAACTGCATGGCCACGTTGTCGTTTACGCCGGCGCTGGCGGGCAGCGTGGGGTTGGGGCCGTGCACCATGGGGTTCACCTTGGAGCCGAACACCAGCAGCGGGGCCGCCGCGCCGTGGTCGGTGCCATTGCCCGAATTGGACTTGATGCGCCGCCCAAACTCCGAGAACGTGAGGCCCACCACCCGGTCTTGCACCGCGTGCCGTCGCAAGTCGTCCTGAAAGGCATTCACGGCTTCGGCAATCTTGCCCAGCAGCGTGGCGTGGGTGCCGGTGGTGGGGCTGCCCGTGGTGGGCACCTGCAGCGTGTGCGTGTCGAAACCACCCAGAGTGCACACGTAAATGCGCGTTTGCAGGCCGCCGGCCACCAGCTGGGCCACTATTTTGAGCTGGTCAGCCAGCGAGTTCTGGCCGGCGGTGGGGTACAGCGGCGAGAGCGTTTGGGCGCGCCCGGCGGCGGCCTGAATGGCCGTGGTGTACACCTGCGTCTGGCTCACCACTTGCCGGATGAACGTCAGCTCGTGCCCGGCGGGCGTGTTGGGGGCCACGTCCACGCCGCCGCTCAGCAGCTGCAGAAACGACGAGGTGCTGGCAATGGCCATGCCCATGTTCACGCTGGGCCCCTGCACGCAGTTGCTCACCACCGAGCCGATGCTGATGGCCAGCGGGTCGGGGTTCTGGGCACTGGGGAAGCCGGTGGGGAAGCCGGGGTACTCGCCGTCGAGGTAGCGGCCGGCCCAGCCCGTGGTCAGCGTCACGTTCGAGTCGGAGCCCGAGGTCCAGATGTCGGTGGCCCGGAAGTGCGAGAAGTTGGGGTTGGGGTAGCCCACGCTTTGCACCACGCCCACCTGCCCGTTCTGGTAGAGGTTGTGCAGCGCCGCCATGGCCGGGTGAATGCCCGTGGCCGTGGTGAGCGGCAGCACCTGGTTCTGGGGCAGGGCAATGTTGGCGCGCGCCGCCATCAGGGCCGGGTACTGGTCCAGCGGGATTATCATGTTCAGGCCGTCATTGCCGCCCTGCAGCTGAATGATGACCAAGACTTTATCCGACTGGGTGGTGGCGTTGGTAAGCGCCGCCAACTGGGGCGAGTAGCCGTAGGCGCCAATGGGCACGCCGGCCAGCAAGGCGGTGCCGGCCGTAGCGGCGGCCGTGGTCTGTAAAAATTCGCGACGCTTCATGGGGTTGAACTGTCATTGCGAGGAGGCACGACGAAGCAATCCGTCCTGTCTACTCCAGACACTTTTAGGAAGTGATGAATTAAAGCCCTTGCCAAAAGGCATTTGTCACAATAGTAGGCGGGTCGCTAAGACCAGGACGGATTGCTTCGTCGTGCCTCCTCTGACAAGCGTTACGACAAATGGTATTCGGCCAGGCCCATCAGGGCGCGCAGCATGGCTTGCAGCTTGGTGGTCACGGCGGCTTTTTTGGCCGTGTTGGTGGGCGCAGCCAGGTACTGCTGCCACTCCACGGTCCACTCAAAATCGGGCAGGCCGGGCAGCAGCGTCGACTTCAGGAAAGCAATCTGATTGGCCGTCAAATCAATGGGCACCATCAGCTGCACAAACTCGGCGATGAGCAGGTTGCAGTCGGCCGCCGTGGCGGCGGGCAGCGACTGGGTGAGTGCCAGCGGGTCAATCACGATTTTGACGCTGTTGCGGGTGTAGCCGTTGCCGATGAACAGGTCCGTAATCTGGTTGCGGCGGGGCAGCGTCACGGCGTTTATCCACAGCTCGTGGTACTGCGGGGTTTGGTAGTAAGCCGCCCAGCCGGCCACGTTGGGCGGGTCGCCGAGGGTTTGCTGCTGCAGGGCCACCACGCCGTTGAGGTAGTTCCACATGCCGTACTGGGCCACCACGCTGCTGGCCGCCGTCGGAAACACCATCTGCATTTGCCGGCACAAGCCCACCGTGAAATCGAGCGGGCTTTTGATGAGGCAGCCCATATTCAGCACGTCGAAGAAATGCTCGGAGCCGAGCAGGGCGCGCAGCACCGGCGTCACCTCGAAGTTGTTCTGAATGAGCAGCGTGGCCAGGGGCTGAATGACGTCGGTTTCTACTTGCGCATCAATCACATAGTACACAAACCAGCGGTAAAGCTTGCGCACCAGAAACCGCGCCGTCTCGGCCTGCTGAAAAATCAGGTTGACCAGGTCGAGGTACTCGCTGGCGCCGTTGGGCGCGATGCGGGCATTGCCAAAACACGAGGAGAACACCTTGGTGGTGCCATCGTGCCGGCTGGCGGTGAAGTAGCTGCCCACCGGCACCGTGGCCTGGTCGCGCCAGCCCGTGAGCACCTTGGCGGCGGCTTGCACGTCGGCTTCGGTGTAGTTGGTGTAGTTGCCGGGCGCAATCAGCGGGCCCTTGCCCACCGTGAAGAGTTCCAGCAGCTCACGGCCGTAGTTCTCGTTCGGGGCGCCGCCGGTGCTTTGGTTGCCGTTGAGGTAGCGCAGCATGGCCGGCGTAATGGTCACGTCCCGGGCCAGTTGCCGCACGTTGCCGAGGGCGTGCTGGCGCAGCAGCCGGCAATATTCGTAGCCCATGCGCGCGTCGTTGATGTCGCCCAGTTCCACCACGAAGTGGTTGTGCCAGAACAGCGTCATCTTCTCGGCCAGCGAGGTGCCCTGGCCCAGCAGCTGCCCCATCCACCAGTCGCGCAGCGAGTTGCGCCGCACGCCTTCAAAATTCTGGTCGAACACCTGCGTCGTCCACGTCTGGCCAATGGCCACGCTCGTGTCGGTGGTCGATACGTTCACGGGCGGAGCCGGGGCGGCGGGCGGGGCCAGCAGGCCGTTGAGCACCGCCGTCAGGTTGGAACCGGCGGCAGTCAGTATTTCCGGGCGGGTGGGCCCAAACAGGCTGCGGCGCAGCAGGTGCGCGGCCTGTTTGTAGCCCCACGGGCCGGTGTAGGGCGCCAGTGTGCTCGTGGCCCGCGACAGGCCCGTGGGCAGCGCTTTGTTGGCGTAGCGGCTCACCTTCTCCGGCGGGTCCTGCGCGGCGGTGGCAGCGGGCCTTGCTACGGCCTGCGCCCCAGCGGCCGGAGCATTCAGAACGGCGGCATTTCGTTGGAGGAAAAGTCTACGATTCATAAGCAGGCACGTAAAAATGAAGCCGGAAGCAACAATAAAAAGGCGTTTTCAGCTCAGGAGCTTTCGCTTAGGAGCCAACGGCTTAGCATTGACTCAAGAGCTGGCGGCGGGTTTAACTACAATATGCACTTTTCTTGATGCAACGGCAATCGCACCCATCCCAATGGCGCTAATTGCCCGGCGAACGGACAAAAAAAGCGCCCGGCCGTCGGGGCCGGGCGCTTTGCCTCGCTGCGTCGCAGCTTCTCGGGTTATTCGGCAGTCACGGCGGCTACCAGGGCTTCGTCGGCGGCTTTGGCGGCGCGCACGCGGCCGGCGGCGTAGAAATTGCGGTGGTAGTAGGGCTGGTTCAGCGAGCTCACCATCACGCCGCCGTTGGTGGCCGAGTGAGCAAACTTGCCGTCTTTCAGGTAGATGCCCACGTGGTAAATCGGGCCCTTGCCCCGCCGGAAAAACACCAGGTCGCCGGTTTCCATCTCGCTCTTGGCCACCCGCTTGGTGGTGCTGAACATGGCGCGCGAGGAGTGAATGAGGTTGATGCCGTACACCTCGCGAAACACGCGCGTCACGAAGCCCGAGCAGTCGGTGCCGCGGCGCGAGTTACTGCCATACGAGTACGGGGCCCCAATCCAGTCGGTCACGGTCCGGAGCAGGTCCTTGTTCTCGTTGAAGGCCAGGTGCAGGCCCAGGGTCTGCGCGTAGTAGTGGTAGGCCAGCGAGTCGCGCGAGGCGGCCAGTTCGGCGGCCGTGGGCGCCACGGGCTTTTCTACGGGTGTATTGGCGGGCGTGCCGGCGGGGTTGGCAGGGGCCATTTTGGTGGCGGGCTCATTCGTCAGGGCCGGAAGCAGCGATGCTTCGGCTACGGCCGGTGCCGCGGTGGCACGAGCCGTGGCCGAAGCATCGGGAGCACGTTCGAAGAAGAAAGAGAGGGCCAGGGAGCCAGCGGCGAGGCAATACAGAATCGTATGTTTCATTGTCCGTCGTTAGGGGGTGGGGAGCACAAATCCGGGTTCCTGCAAAGGCGCGGGAAGAGCCGGGCTAGTAGATTTCTTAGGCGATAGGCGGAGCCGTGTGGGGCCGGGTGATGAAAGGTAAAAAAGCAGTCGGACCGGGAAAATTATATTCCCTTTGGAATAGGTCGTTGGGTAAAGCTAACCTAAACTTTTCGTAAGCTCCACACTTCTGCTGAATAAAATTCAAATTTTCTTTATTAAATTAAAATTATTAGCCGAATAATGTTTTTTAGGCTTGCAACCGTACCCTGCACTTCGTCGTAATAGCGCGGCTTCACTATTCCCCTATCTTACTTTATGCAAACTCCCCGCACCTGGACCGGCTCTCCCCTTGCCCGCATTGCCCGCATGGTGCTGCGCGCCCCGCGCGTGGCCATGGTCATCGGCCAGACAGTGCACCTGAGCGGCACCACCCGCGCCGAGTTTCTGGCCGATGCCGAATGGGTGGCCCACGAAGCCGTGCACCTGCGCCAATACCGGGAGCACGGCCTGCTGCCTTTCCTGTGGAAATACCTCGTCGAGTCGGCCCGCGTGGGCTACTACCACAACAAATATGAAGTGGAAGCCCGCGAGGAGGCCCGCCGCGTGGTGCTGGCCGACCCCAGCCACGTGCTCCGGCCGCTGCCCCGGCACGCCACCCAGCCGTAGCCCAAACTTCGGTTTTTCACGCAAAAAGCTTTTTCTGAGTGCGTTGGCGTGGCGCAAAAGATTGAGTAGTAACGCAACTTATCCGGGGCGACTTACGAATAAATGCCCCCGTAGCCAGTCGGCTACTGTTCGCTTTGTCTTTCCCATTTCCACCTCCACTTTTCCTTCCTTTCGCCATGGATAACCAACAAAACCAACCGGGCTCGCCGATGGCCGGCGATGACGTTCGCAACCAGAATGCCGGCAACCCCACCGGCAGCACCGGCCTCGGCAACGACGCCACCGTGTCGGGCAGCGGCCGCAAAGCGGCTTCGGGCCGTAGCACCAGCAGCGCCCAAGATGCCTCGGCTACCCCCGACGCTTTGGCCCAAACCTCAGCCAACGCCGGCGCCGACCGCCAGGGCGAAGGCCAGCAGACCAACGCCCAGGGCGGCACGCTGCTGGACACGGCCATGGAAAGCGGCAAAAAATGGATTGAAGACTCCGGCGTGATGGACACCGTGAACCAACTGCCGCAGGGCGTGAAAGACTGGGGCACGCGGGCTCTTTCGCGCGTGAACGAACTCAGCACCACGCAAAAAGTGGTGGGCGGCGCCATTCTGGCGGCCGGCCTGGGCTGGTTGGCCCTGCGTAAGGGCGGCAAGTCGTCGTCGGACAGCAGTTCGCGCTCCGACTACGGCCGCCAGAGCAGCGGCAGCTACGGCCGCCGCAGCTACGGCTACCAGGCTCCGGATGCCTCTACGAGCCGCCGTTCGGCTTCGGGCGCCAGCAGCCGCCAAGACAGCGGCTCGCCCTACGGCAACAGCGGCAGCCGCTACGGCGGCAGCGGTTCCAGCTACGGCAACGCCAGCGGCTCGAACTACGGCAGCGGTAGCGGTAGCTACAGCAGCGGCAGCAGCTACAACAGCGGCGCGGCCAGCGCCGACCGCGGCCAGAGCTCCAGCAGCAGCGGCGGCATTCTGGGCGGCAGCAGCCGTTCCGACAGCGGCTCGTCTTCGGCCTCGGGCAGCGGCGACACGGGCGCCCGCACTTCCGAGAACAGCTACCGCCACAACGACGACTTCCGCAGCATCGAATAGACTGCCTGCATCAGGTCAACAAAAAAGCCCCGCTTCGATGTGAAGCGGGGCTTTTTTGTTGACCTGATGCAGGCGGTAATGGCAAGTATGCTAATTAATCATTAACCGCTTACTACTAGCTGTTACTTAGATGTTCATGGCCGACTCGCGGCGGCGCATCTTGCCGGCGGGAATGCCGAACATCATCTTGAAGCGGCGGCAGAAATAGGCGGTGTCTTTGTAGCCCACTTCCTTGCCAATGTCGCGGATGCTTTTCTTGGTGGTGCGCAGCAGGAACACGGCGCGCTCCATGCGCTGGTACTCGATGTAATCCTGCGGGTTGATGTTGGTCAGCATCTTGAAATACTGGCCCACGTAGTCCTCGCTCACGTTGGCCACGCCGCTCAGCACCTTGTTCGAGAGGTCGCCGCCCAGGTTTTCCTTGATGTAGTTGAACAGGTCAATCAGGCGCGGGTCTTTGAAGTAGGTGCTGTTGGTGGCCAGCTGCTCCACAAACATGTTGTTGCGCAGCACGTAGCGCACCACTTCCACCACAATGTTTTCGGTGTAGATGTTGATGAGGCGCTCGCGGCCGGGCAGGTCCTGAATGCTCTCTTCCACCACTTTAATCACGAGATTGGCCAGCTTGGGCTGCCCCGAGATGAGGAAAGCCGGCACGTCGAGCGAGGCGAAGAAGTTCACCGAGTCGAACACCTTGGCCTCGAAGCTCACGAAGCTGTGGCTTTCGTCGGCTTCGCCAATGAGGTCGAGGTTGTCGTTGGAGTGAAAGAACTTGTCCTTGTTGGTGATGAGGTCGTCGTTGGTGATGACCCGGTTTTTGAGGTCTTCGCCGTAGCTCACACGGGTGGGCCGGCCGCCGGGGATGAACAGCATCTCGCCCTCCTCTACCACCATCTCCTCTTCGCCAAAGGTGAGGCGGCCTTTGTGCAAAAGGATGAGGTTATTGCCGACGTCATAAGAGTTGCGAACCGTGAAGGGCTGGTGCAATACCAGGTTCTTCGCTTTGATGTAGCGGACGCCCAACGATTCGATGACTTTATTGTAATCTTCCATAATTCAAGGTGCCAATGCGGCCTTTTAGAGGTACGGTTCACACGGATGCGTACAAATCGCAGTGCAAGATAACACCTTGAAATTCACAAAAACTAAAAACCCAGCCAAAAAGTGGCTGGGTTTTGTGCAATGAATCTGAATTTTAGGCAATTCGCGGTCTACTTGAGAATATCCCGCGAAATCACAATTTTCTGAATTTCCGAAGTACCCTCGTAAATCTGGGTAATCTTGGCGTCGCGCATGAAGCGCTCGACGTGGTATTCCTTCACAAAGCCGTAGCCGCCGTGAATCTGGACGGCCTCCACGGCCGCGTCCATCGCCACCTTCGAAGCGAAGAGTTTGGCCATGGCGCCCGACTTGCCGTAGTCGTGGCCGGCGTCTTTGTCGGCGGCGGCTTGCAGGCAGAGCAGGCGGGCGGCGTCCACGTTGGTGGCCATGTCGGCGAGCTTGAACTGAATGGCCTGGTGCTTGGCGATTTCCACGCCAAAGGCCTTGCGCTCCTTGGCGTACTTCAGGCTGAGCTCCAGCGAGCCGGAAGCAATGCCCAGGGCCTGCGAGGCGATGCCAATGCGGCCGCCGGCCAGCACCTGCATGGCGAACTTAAAGCCGAAGCCGTCGTCGCCGATGCGGTTTTCCTTGGGCACTTTCACGTCGGTGAACATCAGCGAGCAGGTGTCGGAGCCGCGGATGCCGAGCTTGTTCTCTTTGGGGCCCTGCACGAAGCCGGGCGTGTCCTTGTCGACAATCAGCACGTTGATGCCGCGCGACTTCAGCTCGGGGTTGGTTTGGGCAATGACGAGGTAGACCGAGGCCGTGGTGCCGTTGGTAATCCAGTTTTTGGTGCCGTTCAGCAGGTAGTGGTCGCCTTTGTCTTCGGCGGTGGTGCGCTGGCTGGTGGCGTCGGAGCCGGCTTCGGGCTCGGAGAGGGCGAAGGCGCCGATGATTTCGCCGGAGCACAGGCGCGGCAGGTATTTCTGCTTCTGCTCTTCGGTGCCGTATTTCTCCAGGCCCCAGCACACCAGCGAGTTGTTCACGCTCATGATGACCGAGCACGAGGCGTCGACCTTCGAAATTTCTTCCATGGCCAGCACGTAGCTCACGGTATCGAGGCCGGAGCCGCCGTACTCGGGGCTCACCATCATGCCCATGAAGCCCAGCTCGCCCATCTTCTTGATTTGCTCGGCGGGAAACTTCTGGTGCTCGTCGCGCTCGATGACGCCGGCCCACAGCTCGCTCTGGGCAAAGTCGCGGGCGGCGTCGCGCACGGCGAGCTGTTCTTCGGAGAGTTGGTAAATGTTCGGGGAGGTGGCGGTTTGCATGGGGGCGGTGGGAATGTTGATTTTAATAACACAAAAGTACGCCTTGACGCGCCGTTGGCAAGGTGAACCGTGGGCGCGCGGTGGCAGGCATAACAGCTTGAAAGGCCTGAATGATTCAGCGTGTTTTTCTGGCCAAGGGCCCAGGCTCTGCCCCCCGACGCGGGCTTGGGCCAGTTGGAGCGTTGCCGGCTTTGGCAGTGCGGAGTATTCTTCCGATATAGCGCTACCATTTCACATTAACCCTTACCAAAGATGAAGTTACGTCTACTACCCCCCGGCGGCTACGGCCGCATTTCTCCCAGGGCCGTGCTGCTGGCCGGCTTCTGCTGGCTGCTGGCCTTTGCCAGCCTGCCCGCCGCCGGGCAAGCCCGCCCCCAGGCCGCCAACAAGCCGCTGGCCCCGAGCAGCAACATGAGTTTCCACAACCTGATTCTGTGCCAGGACGGCTCATTGAAAGGCTGGGGCTACAACACGTACGGCCAGTTGGGCAATAACCCCGGCTACGTGGCGACCCCGGTATCCATTCCGCTACCGTTTCAGGCCGGCATCGTGCGCGTGGCCGTTACTTACAACTCCAGCTTTGCCATCCTGACCGATGGCACCTTGTGGGCCTGGGGCGACAACAGCACGGGACAACTGGGCATTAACAGCAGCGTGGCCTCGACGACCACGCCCACCCAGGTGCCGGGCCTGACCAACGTGGTGGCGGTGGCGGGCGGCTTCTACCACACCCTTGCGCTGTGTGCCGACGGCACGGTCTGGAGCTGGGGCCAGCGGCAAGACGGCGCGCTGGGCACCGGTAGCGGTGGCCCCGCCATTGTGTACGCACCGCAGCAGGTAACGGCCCTGGCCAACATCCGGTCCATCGCCAGCGGCGACCAGTTCTCCATGGCCCTGGACGCCAGCGGCCACGCGTGGACGTGGGGGGTGGACGACTCGGGTGAACTGGGCATGGGCTTTCCCGCCAACATGCCCACCCGCGTGTGGACGCCGGTGCAACTCCCGCTCAGCAACGTGCGGCAAATTGAGGGCTGCAACGTGCGGGCCGGGGCCGTCCTCGCCAACGGCACGGTGTACAACTGGGGCAAGAACGACTTTGGTCAGCTGGGACTGGGCCACACCAACTACGTCAACGTGCCGACCCAGGTGGGGCCGGGCGTGCTCACCAACATTGTGTCGGTGGCGTTGAACAACGTGAGCACCTGCGCCGTGCAGGCCAATGGCGTGACGTACGTGTGGGGCAGCAACGACCACGGCAGCCTGGGCATCAGCTCGCCGGCCTACGCCGCCACGCCGGTGCCTGGCCCGGTGTTCGCACCCAACACGCAGATTACGGGGCAGTCGTACCAGTTCACCAGCATCGAGCCGAACGGCACGGTGAAACTTTGGGGCAACGGACCGCTGGGCTACACGCCCGTGAACACCAGCCTGTACGGCGGCTCCTACACCCCCACCACCCCGGGCAACCTGTGCCCGGCGGTGCCCCAGGTGGCGTCGTTCCCTTCGTGTGGCCCGGAGCGCGCGTATTTCCAGCGTAGCGGGGCCACGTACGTAGCCGCCGCGCACGGCAACACCACCTCCCCGGCCGAAATTGGCACGTTTGGCACCACCACGGTCATCGACGCCAGCCAGCCGCCCTACAACGGCAAGGTCACCTTCGACGGCGTGTACCACGTGCGGGGCAACGTGCAGTTCGTCAACGGCACGTTTGTGCTGCTCATGAACACCCAGTTTTACGTGGACGGCACCAGTGGGCAATTGGGCAACGCCCCCTTTTACAACTCCACCGCGGTGGACGTGCAGAAAGCCACGCTGCGGCTGTACGGCGCCACGCTGCAAGCCAACTGCCCCGACATGTGGGGCGGCATAGTCCTCACGGGCGACGCCAAAATCTATACCGAGGCCGTGGTGAGCGGCAAGCGCACTTACCGCAGCGTCATCCGCGACGCCACGACCGGCGTGTACAGCTACACGCCCGACTGGACCATTTCCAACACCAACGAATATTACCTGACGCAAACCGATTTCATCAACAACACCACGGGCCTCTACGACCTGGCCAAGGGCACGGCCCAACCGGGCGAGGGCGTGCGGAACTGCTCGTTCCAGGACGGCCAGTTCGGCATTCAGTTTGAGTCGGTGGACTACGCCCCCACCAAAGTATTCGGCGGCAACTACGACGCCGCGTCTTTCGACGCCAACAGCTTCAAGAACCTGCAGTACGGCATGCTGGGGCAGGCCGGGCAGCTGCACATCATCAACAGTTCGTTCGCGGACAACTACTTCGCGGGGATTTATATGTACGCCACCGCGCCTACGGGGGGCGAAATCTACCACAACAACGTGGTGGTGCCGGCGGTGTGGCCGGCGGCACTGCTGGCGCAGCTGCCGGCAAGCTACCCGGCCCAGGCCACTGGCATTATTTCTTATTCTTCCGGCGGCGACGTGGAAATTACGGCCAACACCGTGCAGGGCGCCAACCGCACGCCGGCCACCAACCCCGTGAAGCAGTTTGGCATGTCGGTGAGCGGCAACGTCCAGGTGTACGACGGCAACGTGCTGCGCTCCCTCGCCGAGGGCCTGACCGTTTCCACGAACGACAATTACAGCAACGTCTATCATTACATCGTGGGCAATACCTTCACCGACAACGTGGTGGGCCTGCGCCTCACGGGCTACCACCTCAGCGGCTACCCCACCTTCCCGGTGCAAACCACCTTGCGCTGCAACACCTTCAGCACCACCCAGAGCGGCGGAATCGGGGTGTGGGTGACGGCGGGCGCCCCGTCTTCGGCTTCAATAGGCAGCTCCACGGTGCCCAACGGCAACCGGTTTGACGGCATTGCCGACACCAAACGGTTTGTGTACGACGCCAGCGGGCCCAGCGGGGGCGGCTCCTTCGTGTATTACCGCTACAATTCCGCGCAAGAGGAGTTGGGCAGCGTGAGCTTCACCAACCCAGGCAACGCCATCTTTAAATCCGACGGCACCCTCTCGCCGGTGGCTTCGGCCACGAACACCAACATCTCGGGAAGCGGCGCCTGCGGCTCCTCGCCGGCCACGCCGGGCGTGTACCTGCGGCCGGTGAGCGAGAACCAGCCCGCGGGCGAGCAATCCGTAGCCACCGCCTCCGAAACGCGCCTGAGCACGCCCTACCCCAACCCGGCCAACGAAACGGCGGCCTTCGCCTACGCCTTGCCCTCCACCAGCCCGGCGGGCCGCGTGGTGCTGCGCGACGTGGTGGGCCACGTTGTGGGTGCTGCCGAAGTGGCCGGCGCAACGGGCGAGGTGCGGCTGCCGGTGCGCAGTTTGCCCGATGGTTTCTACACCGCTGCGCTTGAAGTGAACGGCCGGGTGGTGGCCTCCCAGAAGCTCACCGTGGCGCACTAGGCACCTTCAGCGTCCTTCATCTTCCACTGCCTGCCAGGTGCCGCAAGCTCCCGTTCGGACGCTTACTATGGCCCGGAAGGTTATACTTGGGCCAGCCACTGTCGTGGCTGGCCCATTTTTTTTAAGCTGATGATTCCTCTTCTCAGCCGGTTTGCGCTGGCCCTGCTTTTCGTGGCAGCTGGCGTCTGGCATTTCGTGCATCCGGCCACTTACCTAGCCATCATGCCGCCCCAGCTGCCACAGCCCCGGGCGTTGGTGTACGTGAGCGGTGTTTTTGAAATCCTGGGCGGCGCGGGGCTCCTGTTGGCTTCCACCCGAAAAATAGCGGGCTGGGGCCTGCTGGCGCTGCTGGTGGCGGTGTTTCCGGCCAACGTGTACATGGCCCTGATTCACGAGCAACTGGGCATTCCGGGCTGGGTGGCCTGGGGCCGACTGCCGCTGCAGTTGCCCCTGCTGTGGTGGGTGTGGCGGATTGCGCTTGGGAGGAATAAGGGATAAGAAAGAGGATATAAGAGAAAGGACTTGCCTTCACCTAGTGCCTTATCCCTTCCCTTCTTCCCAATCCCTTATTTCCTCTACTCCCAGCGCACGTCCAGCAGGCGGAGCTGCACGGCGCGCTGGCCGCGGTATTCGTTCAACTCCACCGTGTAGCAGGCACTGAAGGGCTGGCCTTCCTCAATCTGCGGCAGGTAGTCGGCCAGGCCGAAGCCAATGGCGTCCACGGCCGGGCCTTGCGCATCGGCCGAGGCCAGCCGCAGCTTGAGGTGGCCCTGGCCCACCACGCGGGCGCTGTGGGGCACGGCTATCAGGCGCTGTGAGGCAAACACCGGGTTGGGGTTGCCGGGCCCGAAGGGTTCCATGCGGCGCAGCTCGGCGAAGAATTCCTCGTTGATGCGGCCAATGGGCAGCACGGCGGCCACTTCCACGGGGCGCACGAGGTGCTCGGTGGTGAGGGTGCCGGCCACCACTTCCTCGAAGCGCCGCTGGAAGGCGGGCACGTTTTCCACCTTCAGGGTGAGGCCGGCGGCGGCGCGGTGCCCGCCAAACTGGTCGAGCAGCGGCGCGCAGGCTTCCAGGGCCTCGTGCACGTCGAACCCCGCCACGGAGCGGGCCGAGCCGGTGGCTTTGCCGTCACGTTGGGTGAGGATGACGGTGGGACGGTAGTACTGGTCGAGGCAGCGCGAGGCCACGATGCCGAGTACGCCCTGGTGCCAGTCGGCCTTGTAGAGCACGGTGGCGTGGGCGTTTTGCAGCGTGGGGCTGCCCGCAATCATGTCGAGGGCCTCCTGGGTGGTGTGCTGGTCGGAGCCGCGGCGCTGCTGGTTCATCTGGTCCACCACTTCGGCGGTGTAGCGGGCCTCCTGCTGGTCGGGGGCCAAGAGCATGGCCACGGCGCGGCGGGCGTCGCCCATGCGCCCGGCGGCGTTGATGCGCGGCGCAAAGCCAAATATCAGGCTGCTGATGCCCAGCGGACCTTCGCGCAGGGTGGCCAGCTCGCGCAGGGCGGCCAGGCCGGGCCGCAGCAAGTGGGCATCTTCGTTGAAGCGGCGCAGGCCGTGGGCGGCCAGAATGCGGTTTTCGCCGGTGATGGGCACGATGTCGGCGGCAATGCTCACGGTCACCAAATCGAGCAGGTCGTGCAGCGGCTCCTGCGGCAGCCCCAGGTGCTCGCCGAAAGCCTGCATCAGCTTAAAGCCCACGCCGCAGCCGGAAAGCTCCTTGTAGGGGTACTCGCAATCCGCGCGCTTGGGGTCGAGCACGGCCACGGCGGCCGGCAGCTCCTCGCCGGGCAAGTGGTGGTCGCAGATAATGAAATCGACGCCCTGGCCGGTGGCGTAGGCCACCTGCTCCACGGCCTTGATGCCGCAGTCGAGCGCCACGATGAGGGCAAACCCGTTGTCAGCGGCAAAATCGACGGCTTTTTGCGAGATGCCGTAGCCTTCGGTGTAGCGGTCGGGGATGTAGTCGCGCAGCCGCTCCGCGCCGAACAGGGGCGTGAGGTAGCTCATCACCGTGGCCACGGAGGTGATGCCGTCCACGTCGTAATCGCCGAGCACGAGCACCTTCTGGCCCTCGTGGTAGGCGCGGGTGAGGCGGGCCACGGCGCGGTCCATGTCGCGCATCAGCAGCGGGTTGGGCAGCTGGCGCAAATCCGGGTGGAAAAAGGCGGCCGCAGCGGCGGGCGTGTCGATGCCGCGCTGCACCAGCAGGGCGGCTATCTCCGGGGCAATGAAGAGGGCCTGCGTCAGGCGGAGGGCCGCCGACGGGTTGGTTTCGGGGATATAATTCCAGCGCTTACTCGCGGATATGGGCATCGGATACTTCGTCAAAATGGTTGCAAAAGTACGACCAAACCCGGCCCCGCGCCGGCCGCCGTACCTTCGGTGCAGGGCCCCTCCTACTGCCGCAGACCATGAGTAAGCTACGGGATTTTTATCGCCAATACCGCCAATACATTGGCACCGACGCGCTGATGTACGGCACCTTCATCCTGGTGCTGGCGCTGATGTTCGTGATTTTTAGGTAGCACTTTGCCTATACCCCGAAGCTTTGCTTCGGCCAGGCGTCATCGTTTCAGTGAACCAAAGCATAGCTTCGGGGCACACCGTTCTTACACCCCGTCGCCGCGCAGCTTGCGGAAGCGCTTGCGGGCCTCGGCCACGTAAATGCTACCGGGGTATTTGACTATTACCTGGTTGTAGAGCTCCTGCGCTTTCACCTTGTCCTTGAGGTCCTCTTCCTGAATGCGGGCCATCAGAAACAGGGCGTCGTCGCTCAACACGTCGTACTTCACGTTGTTGGTAATGCGCTCCAGCGTGGCGATGGCGCCCGGGAAGTCGCCGGTGCGGCGCTGCAGCTGGGCTTTGAGGTAATAGGTGTCGTCGGACAGCGAGTGGCCGGGAAACTTCTCCAGCAGCGCGTCCAGCCCCCGGATGGCTTCCGGAAGCTTGTTCTGGAACACCAGCTGCTCCACGGCGGCGTAGGCCTTCAAACCGAGGCCCAGCGTGTCCTCCACGGTGTTGTCCTGAATCAGCAGCGAGAGCTGCATGGCGTCGTTGGCAATCTCGCGGGTGGTGGCTTCCTTGAGGATATCCAGGTGGCTTTGAGCCAGCTTGAAATCGCCGGCGTAGTAGCTCAGGCGGGCGTTGCGCAGTTTGGCTTCGTAGCCCAGCGGCGAGTCTTTGTGCGACTTTTCCACCTGCGAGTACAGCAGCGTGGCCTCCCAGGGCTCGCCTTTCAGAATATACAAGTCGCCTTGTGTGATTTTGGCCTCGTCCACCACGTCGTCGCTGGCCCGCGGCATGTCGATGACTTCCTGCAAAAGCGTCATGGCCTTGGGCCGGTCGTTGAGCTGAAAGGCGTACAGGTTGGCCAGGTTGCGCAGCACGGGCGCCGTGTCGGGCGTGCGGCCCAGCTCGGTCAGCAGCTGCTCGTATTCTGCAACCAGGGCGCGCACTTTGGCCAGGTCAACGGGGTAGGTGGTGCTCACCTGGGCTTCGCGGGCCTGGAGCAGGCGCTGGCGGGCAAAATTGCCGTACGGGCCGTTGCGGTACTCTTTGGCCACGTAGGCGTAGCCGTCGATGGCGCTTTCGTAGTCCTTGTTCAACTGGGCAATGGAGGCCAGCTCCATCACGCGGCGGCCTTCGCCCTTGCCGCGGCGGTCGAGGGCCCGGGCCTGCACCAGCGCGCCGCTGAAGTCCTTGCGCTGCACCTGCAGCCAGAGCAGCAGCTCGCTGTAGGCCGACTGGTCGGGGTGCTCCTGGGTGGCGGTCAGCAAGAGCTTTTCCAGCGCGTCGAAGTCTTTTTCTTCGCGCAGGGCGTTTTGCAGCATATTGCGCACGAAGGGCAACTGCTTTTCGTCCTGCGCCACGAGGTGCAAGGTTTCGGCCAGCACCTGGGGCTGGTTCTGGGTTTGGGTGTAGAGCTGGATGAGTTGCGGCGCGTACCCGGTGTCGTTTTTGGCGAGGGTGCGGCCGCGCAGGTAGGTGCGCTCGGTCCACTCCGGCAGCTCGCGGCGGCCAAACTCGGTGGCCACCGGCACCACCTGCGCGGTGCTAAGCTGGGCTACCACTTTCTGCCACTGCTTGTCGGCTGTGGCCTTATCGCCCGCGGCGGCGTACACGCCCCCCAGCGCTACGCCGTAGGTGGCGTCTTCGGGGTGCAGCTTAACGGCTTTTTTGGCCACTTTTTCGGCGTCCTTATAGCGTTTTAAGGCTTGCAGCGAAGTCAGGTACACCGGGAACACGTCCGGACTCGACTGCTCTTCGGCCGACAGCTTCTCGAACAGAAACACCACTTTCTCGTGCTCGCCTCGCCGGGCATAGTCCTGGGCCAGCGCGGAGCCGCTCATGGGCGCCCATTTGGTGGGCTGGGCCGACGCCGGCAGCGCCAGCAGCAGCGAAGCAGCAATAACAAGGGAATACGAACGCATAAATCTCAGTACGAAGGAATCAGCAACCGGCGGCCCGGCTCTGAACGCAAACGCCGGGCTCCGGCGCGTTCGTTCAATGCAAGGGCCGCGGCTTGGGGCAGCGCGGCACAGCTCGGTTTCGGCAATGACGCCCAAAAACGAAAAAGGGCCGCACCCGAAGGTACGGCCCTTTTCAAGCCAGCGGCTTAGCGCCTTAGAAAAACTTGGCGCGGTTGTCTTTCACGTTGGCGTGGGCCTTGATGGCCTCGTAAATCTTGCCGTCCTGCTGCTGGGCGCGCTGCTGGGCCAGCTGCTGCTGCACGGCTTTGAGGTTGGCCGGGGCGGGGGCGGGCGTCACGGTCTCGGGCTGCACCACCAGCACGCCCTGCTCGCCTTGGATGGGGGCCGACTTCTGGCCGGGCTTCAGGGCGAAGGCTTTGCCCACGGCCAGCGGCTCAAAACCCACGTTGGTGAGGCTGCCCTGGCCGAGCACCACGTTGGGGGCCACGCCCACCTGGGCGGTGGGGCCGTACTTGGCGGCCATGTCTTCCAGCGTGCCGGCGGTGGGCAGCTTGGCCATGATTTGCTTGGCTTTTTCTTCGTTGCGCACCAAGGCGGTCAACTCGGGACGCAGGCTTTCCACGGTGGCGGTGCCTTTGGCGCGCTCGTCGGTGAGGGCGGCGATGACGTACTGGTCACCCATCTCATACACTTCCGACACGTCGCCGACTTTGGTTTCGCTGCCGTTCGGGCCGAACCCGAAGGCCCAGCGCACCATTTCGCGGGCGTTTTGCAGGTTGTTGACGCTGCGGGCGGCGGCGTCCAGGTTTTTGGCTTCCTGCTTCACCAGGGTTTTGTCCTTGGTGGTGAGGGCGCGGAAGCTGGTCAGGTCGGTGGCCTGGCCTTTCAGGTCCTGGGCGCGGGCGTAGGCGGCTTCGCGGGTGGCGTCGCTCGGGGCGATGGTTTTCTTCACCTCGGCCACCTGATAGGTTTGCTTGGTGGGCACGGCCGTGATTTTGATGATGTGGTAGCCAAACGAGGTTTCCACCAGGTTGGGCAGCAGGCCGGGCGCGGTGGCGGCAAAAATAACTTTGTCGAACTCGGGCACCATGCGGCCCTGGCCAAACCAACCGAGGTCGCCGCCCTGGTCTTTGGTGCCGTCGGTGCCGAACTGGCGGGCCATGGCCGCAAAGTCGGCGCCGGCTTTGATTTTGTTCAGGATGTCCTGGGCCTTGGCTTTGGCGGCGGCTTTGGCTTCGGGCGTGGCGCCGTCGGCCTTGATGAGGATGTGGCTGGCGCGGGCGGCGGCGTCTTTGCCCGTGCTCACGCCCGTCACTTTATACAGCGAGTAAGTGCCGGCTTCGGCGTAGGGGCCGTACACTTTGCCCTGGGTCAGGGGCAGTTGCTTGCGCAGCTGCTCGGGCAGGTCGGCGGGGCTGCGGAAGGCCTTGTTGTAAGGCTGCTCCGAGTTGGCCGACACAAACAGCGAGTCGACGGGGGCCGAAGCGAACTGGGTGGTCAGCTCGGCCATCTGGCTTTTCACGGCGGCGCTGTCTTCTTTCGAAGCTACCACCGGAATGCTGATGTATTCCACCGAGCGACCGTTTTCCACCTTGTACTTGCCCTTGTTCTTGTCGAGGTAGGCCTGCAGCTGGTCGTCGGTCACTTTCACGGCCGAGTCGGAGATGGTGGCGTAGGGCACGAACAGGTACTTCACCGTGGCCTTGCTGTTCTGGTTGGCGTCGAAGCGTTTGGCTTCGGCCGTGGTCACGTACACCGAGTTTTTCAGCAGGGCGTTGTACTTGTTGGCCAAGCGCTCGGCGGGCAGGTTGGCTTCGAAGTTGCGCCAGGCGGCCTGGTTTTCGGGCGGCAGCTTGTCAAGGTTTTTCAAGTAGTCAATCAGGCGGGCCTTGTCGAATTGGCCGGTGGCCTTGTCGGTGAAGGCCTGCTTGATGCCGGCGTTCACGTTGTCGCCCTGCACCATGTCCACCAATTCGTCGTCGCTCACGGTCAGGCCCAGCTTGTCCCACTCCGGCTGGAACGCCAGGCGGTAGATGGTCTGGTTCCAGGCCTGGTCGCGCAGGTAGCCGAGGGCCTGCTCGTCGGGCTGGCGCTGCTGCTGGGCGGCGAAGGCCTGCTTAGCCTGTTCCAGGGCGCCGTTGTAGTCCTCCAGCTCCACCTTTTGGCCGGCCACTTCGCCCACTACGTTGTCGTTGCGGTTGAAGAGGCGGTTTTTGCCGCCCACTAGGTCGCCGCCCACTATAAAGAGCAGCATGCCGATGGCCACCAGGCCCACCGCCACGCCTGATTTTTCCCGAATCGTGTTAATTAAAGCCATTTACTTGTCAAAAGAATCAGAGTCGTGTTGGTCAAAAGAGGCGCAAAATAACCAGAATTTGACCGGGAATCAAAGTTTTGCCGGATTTAAAGTCCTAAACCAGCACGCTAAAACCCACCTTGTTACCTGCGTTTGGCCCAGACGCGGCGCCCAACTTCACCCGGCGGCCGGCAGCCTAGCGGCGTTTTTTGGCCGATTTGGCGGGCGTTTTGGCGCGGTTTTGCCGGGCCAGCTTGGCTTCCTGCTCGGCTATTTTAGCCGCCAGCCGTTCCTGCTGCCGCCAGTACAGCAGCGGCATCCAGCACACCATCGAGACCATGAACAGCCAGTAGTTGCGGGCTAGGTCGTTGTAGAAAATGGTCTGGTACACGCCGATGACGAGCGCCACCACGCCCACGGCGAAAAGGACGGTGCGCAGCAGGGATTTGTCGAATTTCATAAGTAGCAGAGCCGTTCAGGCGTCCTAGATGCCCGCGCCCACCTTATCGAAGAAGCCTGTGGGATGATAAATGCGGTACAGGCTCAGGTCTTGCTTTGCCCACAGGCCATTGCCCCACAGCCTCTCGGTGGGGGTTTCCACTTGTACGGCCATGGCCGAATCGGTGTAGATGACGCCCTTGTTTTTGTCGAAGTACAGCTTTTCCGTATCCAGACGCTCGGCTTTGAGCAGGTTCACCACCTGCACCCGTCCGCGCATGGTGTAGAGGTTTTTGGCTTTTTCGTACTTGGCCGAGTCGGCCTTAATTGTGTTCACAACGGTCTTCTTCCCGTCAGCTGAATAAAAGGTCACGACCACGCCTTTGGGCCACACAAAGTCGCTGTTCTCGAACTGCTGCTGCACCGGGGCCGTGAGCTGAAACTTAAGTTTAGCCGAGTCGCTGATGAGCTCCACCACGTTGGTCGTTTCCATCAGCGGGCCGTTGTATGCCTCGAAGGGTCCGCTCACTTTCTGCTTCTCACAGCCCGCCAGCGCCAGCACCGCCAGCACGGGCGCCCCCATCCTCCCCCACTGCGGCCGAAACGTGCGCACTTTTCTGGTTGTCGTTAGAGCGTGAAGGCGGGTGCTTATTGCAGGCGCCGCTTGATGAACCAGCGGTTGTTGAGGGTGATGCCCAGCTGGCCGCGGATGTAGCTTTCCTGCACGTTGCTGGTGCCAAGGGTCGAGTTGAGCACTTCGGTGTTGCCGCGCACGCCGTAGGTGAACGCCAGGCTGATGGTGGTCGACTCCAGTGTGGAGGCCGTGGGCAGCGGGAAGCCGAAGCCCCAGCTCACGGCGCGGTCGTACAGGGTTTTGCCGCCTATCTGGTAGGGCATCTGCCCAATCGAGATGCCGGCGCGGTAAGCCACGCGCTGGAAATAATGGTCGACCGAGCCCGGGTCCGGGGCGATTTCGCCGCCCAGGCCGAAGCGCAGGGTGTTGCTCAGGGCCGGACCAGTGCTGTTGAAGTTGCGAAACTTCGACCACTGCTGCTGCGCCACGTCGAGATTGACGCTCCAGTTCTTTTCGTTGTCGAGGCTGATGCCCACCTGGGCCAGGGTCGGCACGTAGGCGCTGCCGCGCCCGTCGCTGATGGTGATGGGCGCGCTCGATAGGGTGCCGTCGGTGTTTTCGCGCTCCTGGGTGTTGGCTTGCTGCCCGTTCAGGGTGTGGCCGAAGCTGTACACGCCGCCCAGGTTCAGGGTGAGTTCCTTGGCCACCTTCTGGCGGTAGTGCGCACCGGCCCGGAAGGCAAAGTCGGAGTAGCGCGTGTGCTGGCGCTCCACCACTTTCACCGAGTTCGCGCTGTTGTCGGCCGTCACCACGGTGGTGGCGGTGGTTTCGTCTATCACGCCAAAGACGTAAGAAGCCGTCAGGCCCACGGTTAGGGCTTTGGTGATGCGCACGCCCTGGCCCAGGTAGGCCTCCGAAAGGCCGCCTTCGCCCCGGTACTGCTTCAGCGACTGCGCGGGCTGATTGGCCGGGGTGTTCACCACGTCCTGCAGGATGTTCGACTCGTAGTCGACCGCGCTCAGGGGTTTCAAGCCCACGGCCGCGCCCCACTTCGAACTCAGCGGCACCGACAGGGCCAGGTAGCCCAGCGTGCCGCTGCCGCTGCGGCTGGAAGCGGCGGCATTTTTCACCGTTTTGTACTGGCCGTTGAAGCCGGCTTCAAAGGTGGTGCGGTTGGTGTAGTACAGCAGCGCGGGGTTCAACTCGTTTACGTTCACCGCGTTCGGCGCCGCCAGGCCCACGCCGCCCATGCCCATCTGGCGCACGCCGCCGGTGTTGGCGTTGAATTCGCCCAAGCCAATGCGCGAGTAGGGCGAGTTGCCGAGGCCCTGCGCCTGGGCGCCTCCCGCCAGCAATACCATCGACCCCACCAGCGCCAGGCCCAAGCCCGTGCGCCCCATCTCTTTATTTGACAACATGATAAGCTAAAATCCGATTTAGGCCGAGCAGCACCAGCTCAGGCACAACAAAGATACGAGCCGGGAGACGGGCCGCCAGAAAAGCCGCGTCGCCCCCGGTGAGCAGCACGCCCAGCCGCGGATACCGCTGCCGGTACTGGGCCAGCAGGCCCGTGATTTCGGCCACGGTCCCGTTCACCACGCCGCTCAGCAGGCTCCCGGTAGTGGAGTCGCCCACGAGCGGAACCGTTGCATCGGCGGGCGGCAGCTCCAGCCACGGCAGCCGCCCCGTGAAGGCGTGCAGCGCCCGCAGCCGCATGCCCAGCCCCGGCCCGATGCTGCCACCGTGGTAGATGCCATCGGCCGTCACCAGGTCCAGCTTCAGGGCCGTGCCCGCGTCTACGATGAGCGTGTCCTGCCCCGGCCGTAGGCTTGCCGCCCCCACGGCCGCCGCCAGCCGGTCGGCGCCCAGCGTGTGCGGCGTGGCGTAAGCATTGCGTAGCGGAATAACCGTGCTGCCCGGCAAAAAGGTCATGAGTTCGCCCGGAATTTGGGCGCGCAACTCTTCCGCCTGCAGCGCAGCATCTTCCGCTACCGAGGAAACGATGAGGTGCTGCGGCTGCCAGTGCTGCACCAGTTCCAGCACCTGCGCCGCCGAGAGGCCGGCGGCCATTTCGCGCAAGGCCAGGCCCTCGAAGCACCCGGCTTTTACGGCTGTGTTGCCGATGTCGAGGGCCAAGGTTCGCATACCAAATGGGAGAGTTAGCGGACTGATGCGGAAGATGCTGGAAAAGGACCCGTCGATTTCTCAAAAGGTCCCGATGATTTTTTAACTCATCGGGACCTTTTGCCTGAAACAAAGGAATTGGAACCACGCTCAGGGCCGGCAAATAGGCGGCTGCTTAGCTGGCCTGAGCTTTACAAGAAATACTTCAACCGAATGACCTCCTGCTCGCTCAGGAAGCGCCACTTGCCGCGGGGCAGGTCCTTCTTGGTGAGGCCGGCATATTGCACGCGGTCCAGGGCCACCACCTCGTAGCCGAGGTGCTCAAAAATGCGGCGCACAATGCGGTTGCGACCGATGTGGATTTCGATGCCCACAAAGTGCGCGTTGCCCGCCACCACGGCCACGTCGTCCACCACGGCTTTGCCGTCTTCCAGCTCCAGGCCTTCGGCAATCTGGCGCAGGTCGTCCTCGGTCAGCGGGCGGCTGAGCTCCACCTGGTAGATTTTCTTGTTCTTGTGCGAGGGGTGCGACAGCTTCTGGGCCACTTCGCCGTCGTTGGTGAAGAGCAGCAAGCCGGTGGTGTTGCGGTCGAGGCGGCCCACCGGAAAAATGCGCTCCTTCGAGGCGCCGGCTACCAGGTCCATCACCGTGCGGCGGCCTTCGGGGTCTTCGGTAGTCGTGATGAAATCCTTAGGCTTGTTCAGCAGCACGTACACCGACTTCTCGCGGTTGAGGTTGGTTTTGCCGTACTGCACGGTGTCCTCGGGCTGCACTTTGTAACCCATTTCCGTCACCACTTCGCCGTTCACCCGGATTTCTCCGGCCGCAATCAGCGCGTCGGCATCACGGCGCGAGCAGATGCCGGCGTTGGCGATGTAGCGGTTCAGGCGCGTCTCATCGGTGCCGAAGTCGTCGGCTTCTTCGCGCCGGCGCTTGTTGCCGCGGTTCTTGTCCTGCTCGTAGTGCTTGAGGTTTTTGTAGTCGGGCGCCTCGCCGGGCTTCTCGCCGTAGCGGGGCTTGTCGGCGCGGTTTTCCTGCGTCAGCGTCCGGGCCGGGCGGGGCTTATCGGTGCCCGAGCCGTAAGCAGTACCCGAGCGACGCACGCTGCGCTCCTGCGCTTTCAGGGCTTCGCGGCGCTCGGCAAAGCTGCCGGGTGCGGGCGTCCAGCGCTCGGTGCTACGCTTCTCGTAGGCGCCGGGGCGCTCACCGGTGCTGCGGGGCGCCGCGGCACCATCGCGCCGGCCAAACGCGCCGGGCGTGAACTTGCGACCAAACGCGGCCTGGTCGGCGCGGTAATCGGCATCGCCGGCTTCATCACGGTCGGCGCCAAAGCCGCGGCGCTCGCCGCGCTCTTCGCGGGGTTGCGGCGGGTTGGCCTCGAAAGGACGCGCCGCGCGGATGGGCCGGTTCGGGCCCCGCTCTTCGCTGCGCTGGAAATCTTCCGGCTCGCGCGGCGTGCTGCGGCCGAAGTTGCCGCCGGGGCGCGGCGCGCGGTCCTCCTGCGGGGCGTTGGGGTTTTGCTTCTGGAATTTGCGGTTGCGCTCGCCGGGCAGGCCGCGCGGCACGGCCTTCTCGCCGTCGCGGCGGTAGGGCTGGCCGTTCCAGTTCTCTTTGGGCTGATATTCCCGAACGGGCCGGAGCTCGGCCGATGGGCCACGCTGCTCGCCACGGTCGCTGCCGAAGCCGCCGCGCTCGGGGCGCGGGGTAGCGGTGCGGCCGTAGCTGGTGCCGCTGCGCTGCTCCTTGCCCACGCTGGGCCGGTTGTCGCGGCGCTCGAAAGGCCGGTCGTTGCCAAAGCCCTTGCCGCTAAAGCCGCTGCCGCCTTCGCGCGGGCCGCCGCCGTAGCTGCTGCCATAGGGGCGCTTCTCGCCCCCGTCAAACTTCTTCCCCCCCCCAAAGGCCCCGCCCGACGGACGGCCAAAAGCGCCATTGGCAGCGGGGCGCCCGAAGGCGCCGTTGGTGGCCGGACGGCCATTGCCGTAGGCCGGGCGCTCGCCCCCGCGGCTGTTGCCACGGTCGCTGCCGAAGCCGCCGCGCTCGGGGCCGCGTTCATTGCTGCGGCCGGCGCTGTTGCCGAAACCACCGGGACCACCCGTGCCGGGGCGGCCGCCGCGACGGTCCGCCTTGTTGCTGTTGTCTGAGAAATGTTTCTTGCCCATGGGGAGAAAAATTTGCATGCCGTATCGCTACGGTACAGGTTAAAAAAAGGAGTCGGCACGAAGTAGCCGGCAGTCAGAAGCGGGTCAACGTCATCAACCCGAATAAAATTCTAACTGCCGGCCAGTTCGTACCGACTACCAAAAAATCGGCTGCTTAGTCGCGCCGCGCCATCTTGGCTTCAATCGAGTGCTGGGTGTGGGGCACGGCGCGCAGGCGCTCCTTGGGGATGAGCTTGCCCGTGCCGATACACACGCCGTAGGTGCCGTTCTTGATGCGGACCTGGGCATTTTCGAGCTGCTGGATGAACTTCATCTGGCGCGAAGCCAGCTGGTTCATGCTTTCCTTCTCGGCGGTGTCGGCGCCGTCTTCCAGCACCTTGGCCGACGAGGCCGTGGTGTCGGTGCCGGTGTCGTTGCTGCGGTTCAGGGTTTCCTTAATGAACGACAACTCCTTGCGGGCCGCCGTCAGTTTTTCCTGAATAATCTGGTCGAACTCGTTCAAGTCCTCCCGGGAATAGCGAATGTTGTCGTCGTTCATCGAATGGATAAAAAAGGCTGCGCTTGTGGTAAGAAAGTGTTTTCGGAGTTGCACCGGCAACGCCGCAGGCGGCTAAAAGGTTTAGTGAGGCATTCCAACGCCTAGTGCCTTTGCCTAAAGCCATTGCGGGCTTCATTTTGCGGGCGCAAAGTTACGGCTTTCGGGCCGCTTTTCCTTGTCTTGCTAAAACCCCAGCATTTGGATGGCTGCCACCGCGGCTTCCACGCCCTTATTGCCGTGTTTGCCGCCGGCGCGGTCCCAGGCCTGCTCCAGGGTGTTGGTGGTCACCAAGCCGAATATGACGGGTTTGTTAAATTTCAGCGCCACGTTGGTGATACCTTGCGCCACGGCGTGGCAGATGTAGTCGTCGTGCTTGGTTTCGCCCTGTATCACCACGCCCAGGCAAATGACGGCGTCCATCTCGTCGTGCTGCGCCAGAAACTGCGCGCCCAGGGTCAGCTCGAAGCTGCCGGGCACGGTGTTGCGAAAGATGTTTTCGGCCTTCGCGCCGTGCTTCAGCAGCGTTTCGTAGGCGCCAGCGCTCAGCACGTCGGTAATCTCGCGGTTCCACTCGGCCACCACCAGGCCGAAGCGCTTTTCGCTGATGTCAATAAAGGAGGAAGCGTCGTAGTCGCTCAGGTTCTGGAGGGCAGTTGCCATGTGATGATGCGATTAAAATGAGTCATCCTGAGCGCAGCGAAGGACCTTATCACGGTTGAACGGGGCTCGTTCGGGTGCGATAAGGTCCTTCGCTGCGCTCAGGATGACAAAAGGTAAAATTCTTACTTGGCCAGTTTGGCTTTGTACTGGCGGGCTTCGGCTACTTCCTGGGCCGTGGGGTACTCGCTGATGATGCGGTCGTAGGCTTTCACAGCCCCGTCGGTGTCGCCAGCGATTTCGCGGGCCGTGGCCTCCTTCAGCAGGTAGCCGGGCGAGAAGTACTCGTTGGCGTTGTGGTCGGCCGCTTTGGCGTAAAGGTCGGCGGCTTCCTTGGGCTTGTTGAGTTCCAGCTGCGCGTCGCCCATCAGGGCGTAGGCCCGGCTTTGCACCAAGTAGTCGTCCGAGCTGAAGTCTTCGAGGTAGTTGAGCGCCTCCTGAAACTTGCCTTGCTTGAGCGAAGCCACGCCGGCGTAGAAGTTGGCCAGGTTGCCGGCTTTGGTGCTGCCGTACTCGTTGGCCACCGTCACCAAGCCGGGCGCTTTGCCGTCGCCTTTCAGGGCTTTGTTCAGCGAGTCGGCTTCCCAGTTGTTCACGGCCCGGAACATGCTGGCCTGCGCTTTTTGGTCCTGCTGGTTGCGCCAGGTGTAGTAGCCGAAACCGCCCACCACGGCCAGCACCACCACCGCCAGAATGGTCAGCAGCAGGTTGCGGTTGTTGCGCACGAAATCTTCCGACTCGGCCAGGCGCGCGGCCAGGGCGTCCGGGTCTTCCAGCAGCGGGTTCTCGGCCGGCAGGTTTTCGGCCGGGGCCAGCGGGTCAACCGGCACGTTCTGGGTTACTTGCCCCTGGCGGGCCTGCTGGCTTTTGCCAGTATAAGGAATCTTCGACATACAAAAGAAGCGGCCCGCTATTCGGTCGTAGCGGCTGGCTTTTTATTAAAAAGTGCGATAGTTGGAGGCGCAAAGCTAATGACTAACAGCTAGTAGCTCGCCGCCATTCCCTTTTAGTCGTGGATATAAGGATAGTCGGCCTGCACGTACACGTCCTTGTAGAGCTCGTCGGGCGTGGGGAAGGGCGAGGTTTCGGCAAAGTCGACCGACTCCTGCACCTGCGCTTTGATTTTCTCGTCGATGGCTTCGAGGTCGGCCTCGGTGGCCATGTTCTGCGTCAGGATGGTGTGGCGCACGCCCTCGATGGCGTCGCGGAGGCGGTAGTCTTCCAGCTCTTCCTTGGTGCGGTACTTGGCCGGGTCGCTCATCGAGTGGCCCTTGTAGCGGTAGGTTTTGAACTCCAGCAGCGTGGGGCCTTCGCCGGCGCGGGCGCGCTCGGCGGCGCGGGCCACGGCCTCGTGCACGTCTTCCACGCGCATGCCGTTCACCGGCTCCGAGGGCATGTCGTAGCTCAGGCCTAGTTTGTAGAGGTCGGTCACGTTGGAGGTGCGCTGCACCGACGTGCCCATGGCGTAGCCGTTGTTCTCAATCACGAAGATGACGGGCAGCTTCCACAGCATGGCCATGTTGAAGGCCTCGTGCAGGGCGCCCTGGCGCACGGCGCCGTCGCCCATGTAGCAGATGCAGAGCTTGCCGGTCTTGTTGTACTTCTCGGCAAAGGCAATGCCGGCGCCCATGGGCACCTGGCCGCCCACGATGCCGTGGCCGCCCATGAAGCCCACTTCCTTGTCGAACATGTGCATCGAGCCGCCCTTGCCTTTCGAGCAGCCGGTGGCTTTGGCAAACAGCTCGGCCATCACGGCATTAGGCGAGGTGCCCAGCGCCAGTGGGTGGGCGTGGTCGCGGTAGGCAGTGATGTACTTGTCGCCTTTTTCCAGCGCCGACACCACCCCGGCTACGCAGGCCTCCTGGCCAATGTAGAGGTGGCAGAAGCCTTTGATTTTTTGCTGGCCGTAGAGCTGGCCAGCCTTGTCCTCAAACTTGCGCATGAGCTGCATCTGCTCGTACCACTGCAGGTAGGTTTCCTTCGGGAAGTTGGTCCCGGCGTTGGCCTGTTTGGAGAGGTCGGTGCCCGACGCAGCCAAGGCCGCCGCGTCGGTGCCGGGCAGCACGGGGTCGGGCTGGCCGCCGGTCATTGCGGCGTTGCCTTTTCCTTTGGTCGCAGCTGCTGCGCCGTTAGAAGCCGTCGTTTTTTTAGAAGCAGCTTTTACTTTCGTATCCGCCATAGCACGTTTAAGGAAAAGAATATTTCGCGTTGGGAGGGCGAAATTACGTAAAAGTGCTGGCAATACCGAACCTTATGACCCTCGACTCCCTCCAGCTGCTCTTTTTTAAAAATTACGACGACGCGGCGCTGCGGCTCTCCCCCGGGCTCAATTGCTTTATTGGGGACAACGGCAGCGGAAAAACGAATCTGCTGGATGCCATCCACTATTTGTCGCTGACTAAGAGCGCCATAACTACCACTGACGCCCTTTGCATAAAGCAAGGCGCTGATTTCTTTGTAGTTAAGGGAGTTTTCTCATCTGATTTGCCGGCCAGCCCGGAAACCATTCAGGTAAGCCTGCGCCAGGGCCAGAAAAAGACCCTGACCCACAACAAGCAGCCGTATGAGCGCATGGCTGACCACATTGGCCGCTACCCGGCAGTGCTGATTTCGCCTTACGACACCGACCTCATTCGCCAGGGCAGTGAGGAGCGCCGCAAGTATTTCGATAGCCTGATGGCGCAGCTCGACCATGAGTTTCTGGAGCTGCTCATTTCCTATAATGCCCTGCTACGCCAGCGCAACGCTGTGCTCAAGCAAGGCGGTGACCGGCCGGCCCATGGCTTCGACCGCGACTATCTGTTGGCCCTTGACGAGCAGCTGGCGCCTCTTGGGCAAGGGCTGACCGCACTACGGGAAGCTTTCTTGGCTGAGTACGTTCCCATCTTCCAGCGCCACTACCAACAGCTGGCTGATGGCCGCGAAGTTGTTTTGCTTACTTATAAGAGCCAATTGCTCGGAGCCGACTTCGCCCACTTATTGCGCAGCAATGAACGCCGTGACTTCGCCTTGCAACGTAGCACAATTGGTTCTCACCGCGACGACTTTGTTTTCCTGATGGACGACATGCCGGTGAAAAGCCACGCCTCACAGGGCCAGCAGAAGTCGTTTGCCATTGCACTCAAACTGGCGCAGTTTGAGATGTTGGCAGCAAAACAAGCGCGCAAGCCCCTGCTGCTGCTGGATGATATCTTCGACCGGCTCGACGACAAGCGCATTGCCCGCCTACTGGAATTGGTAGCCGATGAGACCTTCGGCCAGGTATTTCTCACCGACACCAACTTGGAACGCACCGACCAAGCACTGGCCCGGGTGAACATTCCTATCCTCCGTTTTCGGGTGCAGAATGGAACCGTTGCATCTGCCTAGCGGCGTTCAGGCGCTACCTTTGCTGCCCCAAAAAAGGGCCTTTCCCCTTTTGCTTTGGCCTGGTTGCATTGTGAAAAAGCCCTCCTCCCCTCCTTCCCGCTCCGGTGACATTTCCCTTAAGGAAGGTCTCGAAGCCCTCGTCCGCGCCTACCGCCTGCAAGGTAAGCTCAATGAAGTAACGGTGGTATCGAGTTGGGAGCGGGTCATGGGCAAGGCCGTTGCGCTGAAAACCCAGGAGGTATACGTGAACCAAGGGCGGCTTTTCGTCCGCCTCACCTCTGCCCCACTCAAGCACGAACTGGTAATGGCAAAGACGCGCGTAGCCGAGCTTATCAATGCCGAAGTTGGTGAGACGGTCATTAAGGAGGTCATCTTCCTATAGGCTAAATTGCCATTAGCTTTTTGCTCGCTCCGTCAATCCGTAGGCCGAGCTGTATTGCTTTCTTCCAGCGACTGGCTAATCATCGACGAGGTTATAGGGGGCTAGATTTCGAATGCCTCAATGGCCTCGCCAAGCTCTTTGTTCGCAAAAGAGCGAATAGACAGCCCGGGTTTCGGCTTAATGCAATTCCTATATCAGGCCACCATACTCTATAGCTTATTGCCATTGCGCGCTGGCGTGGAATTGAATCTGCTTGTGGTGCCAAGTTATTGCACAGCTCTTTTTATTAAGAAGAGTGGTCATGGCACCCACGAGTACTTTACACCAGGCGAGCACTTTGATTGTCTGAACAAAAATGTTTCACGTGGAACATTTTTGTTACTTGGGGCCGTACACCTTTAGCAAAAGCTCATTGTAGGCCTCCAACAGCGCGATATACTTGCCTTGCAGTATTAAAAGTTGCTTTGAAGGGTCACAGTCAGCAGCTTGTGCTTGTGTTACACGTGGTGTAACGTTATGCGTAACACTATTTGTAACACTATGCTTAGCAGGCGATGTTACAAAGGGAATAACCGATTGTTGAGCAATTGTAAAGTCGAGTGAAAAATCATGATTAATTATTTCGCCAATTCTATTTACAAAGTTGTAATCAACTGTTTCTTCTTTGAACTTACGGTAAATGGTAGGACGTGTAATGCCCAATTCATCGACGATACGCGTAATGGAAATACCACTGTTTTTGATGGCTTCTTGCAGGATTTCGCCTTGATGTGGCATAATTGGGTGTATTGCGTAACGCTTGTGCAAATATGTACACTGTATACGTATGAAACAAAATCAAGTGACAATAAAAATTACATAATGGTAGCAATTATGTACTCGTTACAATATAATACAACGTAACAATTACACATATTTACTGTAACATTATATCATTACAAATTCTTACTGCAACAAAACGATTTAACACTTTACACTGAGCACATGATGCGTTCAAAGCGCGTTTTAAATAGTAGCGCACACCTGTTTTGTACTGGCCGCCACGTTCCTACAAAACAGAGGAAAGAAGTGACCGAAACCGGTCAGGATAATCTGTTGTGATGCCATCCACCCTCAAGGCTAATAAACGTTGCATGTCGTTATGTTCATTTACAGTCCAGGGCACCAAGCGGAGGCCGGGAAAATCTGTCCGCAGAGCCGCCACGGCACCCGGTGTAGCGGTGAGATAATGGGGGCCGAACGTGGTGGGCACGAAGCCAAGCTGACAAATGCTATGGGCCCAGGGAAATTGGTCTTCCACCAGAAGACAGGTAGCCAGCTGGGGCTGCTGGTGAGCCAGCCGAAGAATGCGAGCATCGAAGCTGAGCAGCGAGGTGCGCGAGAAGACATCAGCCGCGGTCAATTCGGCCAGTACCAGAGCGAGGAATTCGGCGGGAGCAGGGTGGAAACGGTGGTCGCCCTCAGGGCTGCTTTTTACCTCGACGGAATAACGCATTGCTGGGCGACCAAGACGTGCGGCAGCGGCTTCTACGCTGGTCAGAACTTCACGGAGCAGTGGCTTGTAGGCAGGCTGCACAACTTGCTCGGGAAAGCTGGGATGGCGCAGCTGACCACAGTCGCAACGCCGAATGGCTGCGTAGGGCAATTGATATAAGTTGTGCCGCTGAGCTTCATTTGAAGAGAAGGGCTGTCCGTTTGGGTCAAGGCAAATAAGAGGATTCAGCCACGGCTCGTGCGACACGACTACTTGCCTATCGGCCGAAATCACGACGTCTAATTCCACCACATCTACTCCTAAAGCCACTGCGTGCAGGAAAGCGGGCAAGGTATTTTCGGGGCGCAGGCCACGGCAGCCGCGGTGACCGTGAACCTCTATACAGGCAGAAACCATGGGAGAAGCAACAAAAGGTTATGACAAGCAACGATAGGCTCCGGCCGGAGCTATAATTATGCCCAAGGGAATGAACTAGGGTACGCAAAAGAGGAGTCATTAACCGTAAGCTTCTCCGTAAAACGCCCGGATTAGGGTACTTTTGCGGCTCATCATTACACCTCACGGCTTCCATGAAAAAACTGCTGCTATTTGTGTTACTGCTGGCTCTGGCAGCCGGAGGATACTATTACTACCGGAACCTGAAAACCGGCCCGCAAGGAGCGCTGGTTTCGGCGGCGGCGGCGGTGCAGACCCACGACATGGCGACTTTTGAAAAATACGTGGACGTGAACAGCGTGACCACTCACTTGGTAGACGACGTGGCCCAGCAGGGCTCGGCGCTCACGTCGCTGCTCCCGGGAGGCAGCCTGGTAATGGGCGGGGCCATGCGCATGCTGAAGCCAGCGTTGGCCAAGGCAGCCCATCAGGAAGTGCAGCGCTACGTAGAAACGGGCTCGCTGGAGGCCGCCGCGGCCGCGGCCCCCAAGCGGCTGGTGAACATCTCGCTGACTGGCCTGGCCAGCCGGGTGGTGAGCCCGGAAAGCGAGTTTAAGGGCATCAAGTATACCCGCGAGGAGGGCGACAACGCCTTCGTGGGCCTGGAAGTGACTCAGCCCAAATACGACACCACCATGGTGGTGGAAGTGAAAATGCGCCGGCAGGGCGACCACTGGCAGATGACGCAAATCACGAACAGCGGCGAGCTGCTGCGAGGCGTGACCCGGCTGGAAAAGAAGCGGCTGCTTAATCAATAAGCATAGACTAAGAGGCAAACAAAAAGCCCGTCGCATGAGCGACGGGCTTTTTGTTTGCTTAGCATACACTACGAACTGTTGCGGCCGAATAGGTAGTAAAGAATCAGACCACCGAAGGGGAAGAAGAAAACGATGGCTGCCCAGATTAGTTTTTTGCTCAAATCCCAGGGCTTGCCGAAAATATTGACCAAGGCCCAAATGTCAAGAATGGCCAACAAAACGCCCCAAGGAGCAAGACTACCGTCCGCGTAGAAGCGGCGGCACGACGAGGCCAGCATCATCAGAGGAAGCAGTAGAGCTGTAATGGGCAAACGAGAAACGAAGTGAC
>NZ_JADQDM010000016.1 GCF_015694525.1 Hymenobacter ruricola
AACGGCTAGCAGCTTTCTGGGAATGGTGCACTTCGTTTCAGCCCTGTGGTGGCTTCGTTAATTGTCCGTGCAACCTAACTAATTAATCAAGAACGACCAATGGCTTTCTACCGATTTATAAACCTGTCGTTCAAAGGCCATTCCATGCATTTTGGCATTATCAATCGCGCGAACTTTGAGCAGCTGAAAAACCCGGCTCGCATTGCCGCCACTTTAGAGCAGATTTATCCGGGGAAAATAATCCTGGTGCGCGGCCCGGAAACAGCCGGGGTATTCACGACTATTTTGTCGAGCAACCCGGGTCTGAGGGCCCTTGCTGAAGAATTTAACAGCGCCATTGACGGCGGGCCCGCGCTAAGCGGTTTCAGCGACGGGGAGCTTGATTGTTGATGGCTCGGGGAATGGGCCGGGGGGTGCCCAAAAACAACTTGCCCCACGCAACCCCGGCCGGGCGCGGCCGGTCAACGCCCTGAACCCCTTAAACCCCTGCTCAATGAAACGGAAACCCACTCGCCTCGCTACCTGGCTGCTCAGCGGCCTCTGCGCCTTCGCGGCCGTGAGCTGCACCGGCAAAAAAGACGAAATCCAGCCCGAACCGGCCCAGAAACAGGACCTGGTGGCCGTGACTTACGCCCAAACCCAGTGCAACGACCGTTGGGGCCAGGCCCAGGGCACCCAGCAGCTCGTGGCCAAGGCGCAGGCCTACCTCGCCCAGCAGGGCCTCACCCTGAACCAGCCCCAGGCCAGCGTCGCGGGGCCGCCGGCCGTCTGCGCCGCCTGCACGTGCCCCACCGGCCTGGTGCTGGAAGCCACCGTGAGCCCCGCCGACCTGCCCGCCGTGCTGGCCCTGGGCTTCGCCAAAAAGTAGCTCTGGCCGGCGCTGGCTACAGCCGCACCGCAAAGCCCCGCGTCTCACCGGCGCGGGGCTTTGCGCTTTCAGCCGGCGGCGGCGCAACCACCGGCCGGGCCGCAGAAGGAAGGGTTGGTTGTATCATTGGTTTCCTTTTAGCTGCCCTTGCATATGCTGCTCGACGTCGGTTTTGAAACGTTCTTCACTTTTGTGGTCGGCGGCGTCAGCGTGCTGGTGCTGTTGCTGGAAATAGCGTTTACTTATGCCTTCTATAAGTCGAAGTCACTGATTACCTTGCTGCTATTCCTGCTGGTTCTCTTTGTGCACCAGGTCGTTGTCCGAACGTTCGTTTCCCTTGAATTAGTAACTCAGAGCTACTGGATGCTGGCCCCCGGCATCTTTATGCTTTTCATGAATGCGTATCTGGTGTATGCCAAGTACGGCACTCCCCGACCCTGAAAATCCTTTTTCCAGCGTTAAATCCCACCGTCTTTTATGCCTGCTGCTACTTTGCCCGTCTGGCTGGCCTGGCCCTGCGGGGCGGCTTTTGTGTTAGGAATTTACGGGCTGGGGCGCGGCATCGGCTGGGCCAGCCGAATGTTCAATCCGGACGCCAACTACTTCACCGTGCCGGCCGACCAGGCCGCGTTTCGCTTCACGCTCACGGCGGCGGGCGCCTTCGAGGTGTCCTGCACCCGCCCCGGGCGCTGGGGCAGCTATTTCAAGCTGCCCGAAGTCGAGCTGCAGGTGCGCCGGCTGCCCGACGGGCCGGTGCAACGCCTGGAGCCCAGCCTCTGGAGCATGACCAAGCGCACCAACATGAGCGGCGACACCACCCTGCGCATTGCCGATTTCGTGGCCGACGCGCCGGGCGAATACGAACTCCTCAACCACGGCACCACCCAGTTCCACCTCGGCGACAAGCTGAGCATCCTGCCCTCCACGGCCGGCAAAACGCTGCCCCTGGTACTGCTGTTGCTCGTTTCGGGAATGGCCACCATCGGCGGCTTCGTCGTGGGGCTGATTGCGGCGCTTGGCGGGGTGGGGCGGTAGGCCATTCAGGCTCAAGGCTTCGATTAAATCAATTCTCCAGCACTTCTTTGAGCTTGGCCATTTCCTGCTCAATCACTTGCACGGCCTGATAAAACGGCTCCTCCGGCATCTCGGCCGGCTTGGTGAAGCTCATCATAAAGTGCGCGCCCTCGCTGCCCGCCACCACCCGGCAGGGCACCAGCCAGTTGCCTTCCACCGGGTCACGGAACTCCTGGTCCAGAATGCCGAATTCTTTGTTCGAGAGCATCTTGACCTGCTGGGTGCCCCGGGGGCCTTCCATGAGCCAGTACCCGTCCGGCCCGGGCACCGCGCTGAAAACGTTATGAATGGCCCATTGGGGCCAATTGGCCAAGTCGTTGAGGAAATCCCACACCCGCGCGGGGCTGGCCTGGATGTTGATGGTTTTGGTAACGGTGCTGGCCATAAAAGCGAGGATGTTGTTGCTGCCGGCAATGAATGGCCAGCTGGAACCCAAATGTATTTAAAAGCCACGGTGCTGCGTCGTCACTGGCGCGGAAGCAGCTGCCTCGCTGTTCAAGCTGGGCCCCTCCCCCACGCAGCTGGCTTGCCTCGGCCGCGCTGGGCACACAGTGGCAGGGCGGCCGCTGCTTTACCCAAAAAGCCCGCACTCATCGCGCAGGCTTTTTGGTTGCGGGCCAGGCGGTTTCAGAGCACAGCCAGCGCTATCGTAATCAGCAGCAAGCTCCCAAAGACCGTTGCCAGAACCAGCAGCAGTGCCCCGCCCAACACGCGCTCGACGCGACGGCTGGCCTGGTTTTTCACCGTTTCAAAAATCGACACAATGGCCGCGCCAAGCACAATTAAAGCCACTAGTGCAACAAGGGCGAAAAAGACAGAAGCCAGGCCAAACACTGCGATTTCGTTGAAAAGCGGCGGCTAAGGTAGGGGGCTGCCGGAATGAAGACCACTGCAGCCCGGCAGGTGCCTGGCACCGCGCGGGCCGCCAGCTACCAGGGGCTGATGCCCGTTTCCGGGGCGTTATCGTCGCTGAAAAACTGGCCGGTGGGGCCATCTGGAGTCATCAGGGCAGCTTTTACCACGCGGGCGGCGGCATCGGGCACGCTGCCGGGGCCGCTGTGATGGTTGAAATCGGTGGCGGTGTAGCCGGGGTCCACGGCGTTTACTTTGAAGGGGGTGTCGCGCAGCTCGTAGGCCAGCACGATGGTGTACATGTTGAGCGCGGCCTTCGACGAGCCGTAGGCGGCCGTCTTCACGGCGTAGTATTTCCAGGCCGGGTCAGCGTTCAAACTCACCGAGCCCAGGCCCGAGGTCACGTTCACGATGCGCGGCGCAGCCGAGGCGCGCAGCAGGTCGAGGAAGGCCTGCGTGGTTTGCACCACGCCGAACAGGTTGGTGTCGAACACCTCTTTGAACACGGCCACGTCGGTGCCAATGGCGGTTTGGGGCACGCCCCCGCCGCTGATGCCGGCGTTGTTGATGAGCACGTCGAGGACGCTGGTTTTCTGACCGATGGCTTGCCGGGCGGCCTGCACGGAGGTGCGGTCGGTGACGTCGAGCTGAACGGGCTCGACCTGGGAAAGGCCTTCGGCGTGCAGCTGGGCCACGGCCTGCTGGCCGTTTTCAAGCTGGCGGCTGCCGAGGTACACGTAAAAACCTTGTTGTAGAAGCTGACGGGCGGTTTCGAAGCCAATGCTTTTGTTGGCGCCGGTGATGAGGGCGTGTTTCATGGGGAGGGTTTAACGTTGCGTTGATTGAACAACACAAAAGTCCCCCGCCAGGCCCCGGGCCCATAACGGGATTCAAACGAAAGTGTAAGAAATTCAAACCACCGGCGGCGGAGCAGCGGCCGCCTGGCGCTGGTTGAATAAGGCGCGCAGAGCCGAGGGCGTGGTGCCGGTTTGCTTTTTGAAGAAGTTGTTGAAATACGTGGGGTATTCGAAGCCCAGGGCGTAGGCGATTCCGGCGGTGCTCCAGCTCGTGTGCATCAGCAGGGCCTTGGCTTCGGTGATGAGGCGCTCGGCGATGTGCGCGGAAGTGGGCTTGCCGGTGAGCTCGCGCACGGCCCGGTTGAGGTGGTTGACGTGCACCGAGAGCTGGCGGGCAAAGTCGCCGGGGGTGCGCAGCTGCAGCCCGTGGGCGGGCGAGTCGATGGGAAACTGCCGCTCCAGCAAGCCCTGAAACAGGACCGCGATGCGCGTGGCGGCGTTGGGGTGCTGGTAGTAGCTGGCCTGGGGCTGCAGCTTCAGGGCCTCGTGAATGAGCAGGTTGAGGTAGTTGCGGATGACTTCCTGCCGGAAAACATAGCCCGAGCTTAACTCCTCCAACATCTTGCGAAAGAAGTAGCTGAGGTCGGCGTACTGCGTCTCGTTCACGAGGTACACCGGGTCGGAGCCGAGCCGGAACAGCGGCGACTCCTGCAGGCTGGCGGCGCGGTCGTTCACGATGAGGAACTCCTCGGTGAACATGCACAGGTAGCCGCCCTGCTCCGCCGAAACGGGCTCCCAGGAATAGGGAATCAGCGGGTTGGAGAACACCAGCGCGGGCCGGTCGATGAGCACGCCGCGGGTGGCGTAGTTGTAGCGGCTGCTGCCGGTGAGCAGCGAAATCTTGTAGTAGTCGCGCCGCCCAAACGTGAGCTTGCGGGTGCTGAACTGCTCGCGGGCGTACACGTTGAATGAGCCCGAGGCGACGATGGCCGGCAGCGGGCTGGCGGCGGGGGCTTCCGCCTGGCTCAGGGCTGGCAAATCGGATAGCGGGGAAGGCAAAGGCATGCCCAAACATAAGCAAATCAAACCAAAGGCACCCCTTCTGAAACCGAAACTGTGGCGTCCGTGCTTTTCGGAGCCAGCGCCAAGCCGCTCCCGCTGCGAAAGCAACTGCTTTCCGGACCTTTGCCGTATGGTATCCGGCACGGCTCGCCTGAATTGTGCACTTTTGCAGCCTTACTCCGCTTCCCTCTCCGATGATGCTTACTGCTCGTTTCCGTTATTTTCTGCCCCTGTGCGGGCTGGGCCTGCTAGCCGCGGCCACCTTGCTGGGCGGGTGCGCGCGCAAGGCCACCGGCACCGCTTCGCGCGACTACCTAGTGTACATCGGCACCAACGTGGCTTCGGAGCAGGAAAACTCGATTTACCTCTACCGCCTCGCGCCGGCTACGGGCATCCTCACGCCCGTCGGCGCGTACCGGGGCGGGGCCAGCCCCACCTACCTCACCATGCCCGCGGGGCGCAAGTTCATGTACGCGGTGAGCGAGACGCAGACGTTTCAAGGGGCCAAAGGCGGCGGGGTGAGCGCCCTGGCGGTGGACCCGCGCACCGGTGGCCTTACCCTGTTCAACCAGCAGCCGTCCACCGGTGCCTCGCCCTGCTACATCAGCCTCGACCGCTCCGAAAAGGCGGCCCTGGTGGCCAACTACGTGGGCGGCAACGTGGCCCTGCTGCCCCTGGCGCCCAACGGCCAGCTGGCCGCCCCCACCGCCACCGACCAGCACCAGGGCTCCGGCCCCCACAAAAACCAAAACGGCCCCCACGCCCACTGCATCATTCCGGACCCGGCCAACACCTACGCCTTCGCCGTGGACCTGGGCACCGACCAGGTGGTGGCCTACCGCCTCGGCGCCACCCAGGGCCAGCTCACGCGCCTGCCCGAGCCCGCCTTCAAGGCCGCGCCCGGCGCCGGGCCGCGCCACCTCGTCTTCCACCCCAACGGCAAGCAGGCGTATTTGATTAACGAGCTGAACTCGACCGTGACGGCGCTGGCGTATGACGCCGCGGCCGGCAAGTTTCGGGAGCTGCAGACGGTGAGCACGCTGCCCAAAGGTTTCACCGCCCAAAACTCCGGCGCCGACATCCACATTTCGCCCGACGGCCTGTTCCTCTACGCTTCCAACCGGGGCCACAACAGCATCGCCGTCTTCGCCATCGACACTTCCAACGGCACGCTGGCCCCCATTCAGCACGTGAACACGCAGGGCAGCACGCCGCGCAACTTCAGCCTCACGCCCTCGGGCCGCCTGCTGCTGGTGGCCAATCAGAATTCCAACAACGTGGTCACCTTCCGCGTCGACCGGCAAACCGGCCTGCTCATTCCCACCGGCCAAACCGTGGAGGTGCCCTCGCCCATGTTCGTGCAGGTGGTGGAGGATTTCACGCGGTAAAGCCAGGAATACGGAGCCGGAAGAACGTCATGCCGAGCGCCAGCAAAGCAGCTTACCCGCAGTAGTAATTATTTACTTCCACGGTAAAGCTGCTTCGCTGGCGCTCGGCGTGATAGTTAATTCTGTATTCCCGTTGGCCTGGCAACGCGCTTCGTTGCCACTCGTAAGCGGGGCATACCTGCCAACCTGCGCCCCGCTGGCTGGCCCTCATTCCTTTCGGCAATGCCCGACCCTTACGAACCCTCCCGCGAGCTGCAATTCCCGCTCTACGTGAAACTGCCGCTGATACTGCTGGGGCTGGCCCTGGCCGTGTTCACCATTCACGTGGCCAGCGAAATCATCTTTCCGCTGTTTTTCGCGGCCATTTTCGCCATCATGCTGCACCCCGTAGAGCAGTGGCTGCTGCGCCACCGGGTGCCCAAGCTGCTGGCCATCACGCTCACGGTGGTGCTGGGCGTGACGGCCCTGCTGGGCGTGCTCTACTTCGTGTACGTCGAAGCCTCGCAGCTTTCCAGCCAGATGCCGCTGTTCAAGAAGAAGTTTGCCGAAACCACCGTCCAGGTGCACCAGTGGCTGCAAACGCGCTTCGGCGTGAGCGACCAGAAACTGCAGGGCTACCTGAGCGAGGCCGGCAACCGGGCCTCGGCGCTGCTGGGCGGCACGCTCTCGGCGGTGTCGGGGCTGGCGGTGGTGGTCACACTCCTGCCGGTCTACATTTTTCTGCTGTTTCTCTACCAGCGGCGGCTGGTCGATTTCCTGACCCAGGTGTTCTCCGGCCGCCGGCAGGATTCGCGGGTGGCCGAGGTGCTGCGCGAAAGCAAGGCCACCATCCAGAGCTACATGGTGGGCCTGCTCATCGAGGCCAGCATCGTGGCCACGCTCAACACCACGGCGCTGCTCATCATCGGGGTGCCGTATGGGCTGCTGCTGGGCGTACTGGGCGCTTTGCTGAACTTCATTCCCTACATCGGCGGGCTCATTGCTATTGCGCTGCCGGTGCTCATGGCTTTCGTCACCAAGCCCGGCTACGGCCACGCCATTGCCGTGGTGGCCGCCTACATGGTCATCCAGTTCGTTGACAACCATTACCTCATCCCGCGCATCGTGGCGTCCAAAATCAAGGTCAACGCCTTGGTGGCCATCGTGGGCGTGCTGGTGGGCAATGCCATTGGCGGCGTGGCGGGCATGTTTCTGGCCCTCCCCGTCATCGCCATTCTCAAAATCGTGTTCGACCGCATCCCCTCCCTCAAGCCCTGGGGCATGCTGCTCGGCGACGAGGAAACCCCGCGCGGCCGCAAAATCAACCCACCAACCAAGGAGGCCGAGCAGTCAGAAAAGGTGGCGCCGGGGGTCGGGTAGAGTTGAAGAAAGACTGATATACATAGAACGTCATGCCGAGCGCAGCGAAGCATCTCTACCGCAATGGCAATCCAATCGACAGGATTAGTGACTGCGGTAAAGATGCTTCGCTGCGCTCGGCATGACCGCCTTTGAGTTGCCTCAACGCCTCCTTCGTTTCCTACTTCCCGAACAGCTTCCGGGCCTCCACCACGGCCTCGTCGGCGCTGGCGGCCCAGGCGTCGGCGCCGGTGCGCTCCCACAGGTCAGCGTCGTACACGAAGGGCCGGCCGCCCACCATCACGCGCACGTGCCGGGTGGCGGGGTCGCGGCGCAGGGCCTCCACCAGCTCGCGCAGCAGCGGCACGTGGTGCGGCATGGAAGCGGCCGTGAGCACCAGGCTCACGCCCTGGTCGGCTATCATGCGGCGGATGCTGTCCAGGGGCGTGCTGGCGCCGAGGTAGCTCACGTCCCAGCCGTCGTATTCCAGAAAGTCGGCCACCATTTGCAGGCCGATGGTGTGCAGGTCGCCGGCCACGCAGGCGGCCAGCAGGCGGCGCCCGTTGCGGGGCGTGCGCTGGAAATAGGGCTGCAGCTGCGCCATCACACCGGCGGTGGCGGCCGTGCAGTAGTGCTCCTCGGCCACGCTGATTTCGCCGCGGTGCCAGCGGGTGCCCACCTCGCGCTGGGCGGGCTGCAGCACGTGCAGATACAGGTCGCGCACGTCGGTGCCGGCTTCGGCCTCGGCCAGCAGCAGGCGCTGGGCAGCGGTGCGGTCCGACGCCAGCAGCAAGGTCAGGTAGTCGGCCGTCAGCGAGGCGAAGCGCGTGGTTTCCGGCGATTTCGTCTCCGCTTCGGCCACCGGGCTCAGCGCGGCCGCCAACGGGGCCGACAGGGCAACCAGGGCCGCGCTCAGAATGCTGGCCACCAGCACGTACTCGCCCACCGTGAAGCGCAACAGCAAGGCCTGACGCAGGGCGGCAAGTTGCTCGGTGATGGCCGCGGGGCCCAGCTGCTGGCTGAACTGCAGCACGTGGCCCTCAAACAGGGCCGGGCTGTTCATCAGCACGGCGTTGGCCAGGGCCAGCAGGTGCTGCTGCAGATGGTCGGGGGAATGGTCGGGGTCGGCGAGGTCCGTCCCGGGGTCGGCGGCAACGGGGAGCTGCTTTGCTGCTGACTCGGCCAGCGCCCCCAACTCTTGGTAGAGCCGCTGGGCAATCTGCTCGCGCAGCGCTTGGTTGGTGGGCAAAGGCGTGGAAACGGTTTCGGGTAACGAAAGAATGACTCCGGCAATAACTCCGCTCCTACGCAACCCGGGCCCGGCAGGATACACGAGTCTACCCGGCCGCGTCCCAAGGCTGTGAGGCTGAGGCAGAACTTTTTCTTAGCGGGCAGCTCACCCGTCTTTTTCCGGACGGTGCAGCGGTGTTAGGGCTGTACGCTTCGCAGCCAGGTTTCCGCCTCTTCCACCGTGGGAAAGCGCTGAAAGATGAATCCCGTGGGCGACGACGACACCACCGACTGCGTGGAGAGGCGGTGCAGCGGGTCGGCGCCTTCCACGATGGCGCAGTGGCGGGTGCGGGCCTGCGCCATGGCCCGCGGAATCCAGTTTTCGGTGAGCCAGGCCTGCGTGGGGCCCGAGAGCGGCGCGCGCTGCCCGTGGTCGGACAGGATTTTGCGGGCGCCCGAGTTCAGCAGCAGCGCCAGCACCTGCTCATAAAAAGCCTTCACCGTTTCAAACGACGCGCGCTCGGCCCCCCAGGCCAGCCGCACGAAGCCTGTGGGGTGGTGGTACACCTTGCCGGCGGCGTTCTGAAAATACAGGGTTTCCTGGGCGCGGGGCAGCGTATTCATAGCGAAGAAGGTAGAGGGGCCCGAAGAGTGCTGCGGAAGCCGGCAAAAGAGCGACGACAAAACTACGCGCCGCGGCGCAATCCCGGGGTTTTTATTTCTCAACCAAACCGTCGCGCTTGCGTAAGTAGGCCGGGTTTGGGGGCGGTTGCCCACCCAGTCCATTTGCTATTTTATGCTTCTATATATCAGCGGGTTGACCGCGATGAATTAGTCCATGCGTTTATATTTTGAGAACCCCGTGGGCCGCCTGCTCGAACACCCCGACGGCTATGCCCTGGTGCAGTACGCCGCTGGCGCCCGCGACCTGCCCACCTTTCAGGCCTTCCTCACCCACACCCGCCAGCTGCTGCACCGCCACCAGTGGCACAAAATGCTGGCCGACCAGCGCCACATGGCCCCGTACACCGACGAGGAACGCGCCTGGATTCACGAATTCTGGCTGGCCAGCAGCGCCAGCGACGGCTACGAGCTTTTCGGGGCCATCGTCATCCCGGCCGATGTTTTCGCCCGGCTCTCGCTGAACCTGGTCATGAACGACACGCAGCAGTCGGCCCTCACCTACCGGCTGTTCGACGAGGAAGCCGAGGCGGTGGAATGGCTGAAACAACTGCCCTAGCCGTCGCTCCGCGTCTATTCCCGGTTGATTTCGGCCACCACGGCCGTGCTGCCGCCCGCGTCGTCGTCGGTCACAAGCAGCACCTCCCAGTGGCGCCGCCCCACGGCCCGGCGCACGGCCAGGCCCTCCACCTTGCCGCGGTAGGCGCGGCCGTCGCGCCAGGCCAGCAGCCCGAACGCCGCCTGTTGCGTCTCCAAATCGACCAACCCCACGAATGAGCCCAGCACCGCCCCGTCGAGCACGGCATCGGCCGTGTCTTCCACCGAAGCGCTGACGAACAGCAGGCCGTCGGCAAACGTGGCCCCGGAAAACCCGGCGGACCGGCCGTTAATTTCCGGCAGCTCAAACCGCAGCGGCTGCACCGCGGGCGCCGGGCCGCCGCCCCGCACAAAGCGGAGCGCGGCGGCCAGCGGCAGCCGGAACAGCAGCGCCGCATCGGCCCGCCCCACCGTGCGCTGAAACAGCAGCAGCTCGGTGGCCGAGGTGGCGGCCGCTTCCAGGTTGAGGGCCGCGCCGGGCGGCAGGTGGGGCGGCAGCAGGGCGTAGAGCGGGGCCAGATTCAGTTCCTCGGGCGCGGCCGCGGCATCGGTGGGCACAAACCAGCCCCGGGCGCGGGTGGGCAGGCTGCCCGAGCCCAGCAGCAGCAGGCCGGCGCGGCCGTCGGGCCAGCGCAGGGCGGCCATGCACTCCAGGTCGGGCTTGGTGGCTTTGGGGAGGCGCGCTGGCCCGCTGGCGGGGGCATCGAAGAGCCGGCGGCGGCCCAACGGCGCCAGCGTAGCAGCGTCCAGCACGTGCAAGCTGGCTGAGTCGTCGCCAATCACATAGGCCGTCGGCCCCACGATTTCAATACCCGAGGCGGACGGCAGGCCCGGCATGGCAGTTTCGGAAAGGATGGTGGCGGTCATGAGCAAGCAAACGGAAAACCACGACGGGCGGCGCTAGCCGGTTTACGCAAAGCGCCAAAGTTGGCTGCCCCGGGCCAGAAGGGCTTGGGCAGCAGCGGGCGTAATGGCGAAGCGGTATTGGACGATATAGTGCACTCCCTTTATAGTGCGCAACCTTTCGCTTGTTATCTTGCTGCCGCGATGCCCCACCCCGTGCCCCCCTACTCCCCCGGCTTGCACATTCTGGCCACGTTTGCCGCGCCGCCCGCCGCCCTGCGCGGCGCCGCTGCCTGCCGCGCCTTTTTCGATGCCCAGGTGCTGGCCTTCGGGCTGGAAAAAGTGGGCGAAGCCTACCACACGTTTCCGGCCGATGCGAACGGCGCGGGCGGCTTCACGGCCGTGCTGGCCCTCACCGAGTCGCACCTGAGCATTCACACCTGGCCCGAGCACGGGCTGGCCACGTTCGACGTGTTTCTGTCGAATTTCCGGCGCGACAACGCCGACAAGGTGCGCGGCATCTACGCGGCCACACTGGCGTTTTTTGAGGGCACCGAGCAAGCCAAAACCGAAGTCCGCCGATGAGCGCAACCGCTACTCCCCGGCCCGAATCGGCCCAACTGAACTGCCCCGCGTGCGGCACCAGCATCACGTACTACGACGTGGAAGGCAGCGAATACTACGCCTGCCCGAACTGCCACACCTACTTCCAATGGTCGGGCGAGGAAAAGCCCAAAGTGTTTGGCAAGTACGACCAGGCGCCGCGCACGTCCCCCGCCCTTCCCATTGGCGCCGTGGGCACGCTCCTGGGCCGCATGTTCCGCGTGGTGGGGGTGGTGTCGCGCCGCGAGGCGAATCACCCGCAGTACAGTTGGCGCGAGTACCAGCTTTTCGAGGCCGGAACCAGGCAGTACGCCCAGCTGGCCGAGTTTGACGGGCACTGGACGCTGATTTGGGCCGCCAGCAAACAGGACGCCGACCGCGAGGAGTACAAGTTGCCCGATTTCAAGCTGTTCAACAAATACCAGTCGCGCGTCAACTGGGCGCTGGGCGAGTTCGACTGGGACATCGAAACCGACAGCAACCTGCACGTCACCGAATACATCAAGCCGCCCTACCTCCTGGTGCAGGAGCAGCGCGGCAACGAGAAAAACTGGTACCGCGGCCGGCACGTGGCGCCCCAGGAAGTGGCCGAAGCCTTCCACATCAGCCGGAGCGCGCTGCCTTCGCAGTACGGCACGGGCGCCGTGGAGCCCGCCCCCGGCAGCAAAAGCTGGGGGGCACTGTGGGCCCTGACGGGCCTGGTGCTGGCCGCGCTGCTGGCCATGCAGCTGGTGCTGGTGGTGCGCACCGGCAAGCCGCTGCTTAGCCAAACCATTCAGGTAGTGCCCGATACCACGGCGGCGCCCGGCACCGGCCGCGTGCTGGTATCGCCCTCGTTTACCCTCGACCACCAGGCGGCTCTGCAGGTGGACCTGACGGCCAGCCTGAGCAACCAGTGGCTGGAGTTGCCCGTGAGCCTGGTGAACGAGCAAACCGGCCAGGGCTTCGAGTTCACCAAGAACATTGAGTTTTACAGCGGCGTGGAAGGCGGCGAAAGCTGGGTGGAAGGCGGCCGCGACGCCGACGCCGTGCTCTCGCGGGTGCCGGCCGGGCGCTACCACCTCAACTTCTACCCCTTCACCGAAAAAGGCGTCACGCCCGAGCTGCAGGTGACGGTGTGGGCCGACCCGGCGCTGCCCTCGAACTTTTTTGTGGTGGCCGGGCTGGTGCTGCTCCTGCCCATGGTGCAGGTGTTCCGCCGCTCCCGGCACGAGCGCCGCCGCTGGGCCAACAGCGACTACAACCCCTACGCCACCGAATAAGCGCCCCTGCTTCATGCTCGAAAACCTGCTGAAATTTCTGCGCCCGGTGCGCTTCTACGCCCTGCTGCTGCTGCTGCCGCTGGGCTGGTTTGCCTGGGGCGCGGCCACCGGCACGCGCCTGCTCGGCGACGACAACGAGAGCACCGAAACGCTGACTGCGGGCGGCGCCAGCGGCCGCAGCACCATCGGCCACGCCCGCTTTTATCACAAGTAACCTTTTCAACTCATGGAATACCTCAACCCCAAGGCTTTCACGGCGTCCATTGTCTATTCGCTGCTCGGCATCTTCATCCTGGTGGTCAGCTTTTATGTTTTTAACAAGCTGACGCCGGGCACCTTGCGCAAGGAAATCATCGAGGACCACAACACGGCGCTGGCCATTCTGGGCGCGGCGTTTATGCTGGCCGTGGCCCTCATCATCAGCGCCGCCATTCATGGTTGACACCGAAGTAGCGCCGGCCGTGGCGGCGCCCGCGGTGCAGCGCCAGCCGCCGGGCCTGCTGCTGGTGGCGGTGGCCGTCATTGCCACCTGCGGGCTGATTTATGAGCTGATTGCCGGCACCCTGGCCTCCTACCTGCTGGGCGACTCGGTGACGCAGTTTTCGACCATCATCGGGGCCTACCTCTTTGCCATGGGCATCGGCTCGTGGCTGTCGAAGTACCTGGGCGGCTCGCTGCTGCGCTGGTTTATCCGGCTCGAAATTCTGGTGGGCATCGTGGGCGGGTGCATGGCGCCGCTGCTGTTCGTGTCGTTCGAGTACGTGGCCTCGTTCCGGCTGCTGCTCTACGCGCTGGTGGGCCTCACCGGCGTGCTCGTGGGCCTCGAAATCCCACTGCTGATGCGGATTCTGGAGCACCGCTACATGTTCAAAGACCTGGTGGCGCGCGTGTTTGCCGTCGATTACGTGGGCGCGCTGCTGGCTTCGCTGATATTCCCGCTGGTGCTGGTGCCGCAGCTGGGGCTCATTCGCACGTCGGTGCTGTTTGGGGGGCTGAACCTGGCGGTGGCCGCCGTGGTGCTGGCCCGCTTCCCCGAAACGCGGCCCTACCGGCGGCGCTTTGCCACCGGCATAGCGGCGGCGCTGCTGGGGCTGGCCGTGCTGTTCGGCTTCGCCAACAAGCTGCTGGCCTACACCGAAACGCTGGCCTTCCAGGACCAGGTGATTTACTCCAAATCGACGCCCTACCAGCGCATTGTGCTCACCCGCAACCCGCGCGAGCTGCGCCTGTTCCTGAACGGCAACCTGCAGTTCAGCTCTGCCGACGAGTACCGCTACCACGAGGCGCTGGTGCACCCGCTGCTGCAGGCGCTGCCCCGGGCCCGGCGCGTGCTGGTGCTGGGCGGCGGCGACGGCCTGGCCGTGCGCGAGCTGCTGAAATACCCTCGCCTTGAGCAGATTCGCCTGGTTGACCTCGACCCCGGCATGACCCGGCTGTTCCGGCACAACGAACTGCTGCTGGCCCTCAACAAAGGCTCCCTGAACAACCCCAAAGTGCAGGTGCTCAACGCCGATGCCTACCAGTGGGTGCGCCAGGACACCACCCGCTACGACGCCATCATCGTCGACTTCCCGGACCCGGGCAACTACTCCATCGGCAAATTGTATTCGGCGGCTTTCTACACGGCGCTGGCCCGGCGGCTGGCGCCCGGCGGCCGCATGGTGGTCCAAAGCACCTCGCCTTATCTGGCCCGGCAGTCTTTTTGGTGCGTGGCGCACACGCTGGCCGCCGTGGGCCTGCACACGGTGCCCTACCACCTCTACGTGCCCTCGTTCGGCGAGTGGGGCTACGTGCTGGCCGGCCCCGATGCCCAGTGGCGCGGCGACGCCGGCCCGCTGCCGGCCGGGCTGCGCTACATCACGCCCGGCACCATTCACGACATGCTGCGCTTCCCGCCCGACATGAGCGAAGTGCCCACCGAAGTAAACCAGCTGAATAACCAAGCGCTGGTGCGGTATTTTGAGGAAGACTGGGGGCCGTATGTGCATTGACATTGACGGTGGGCGATGCCAAACCGTCATGCCGAGCGCAGCGAAGCATCTTGCCCGCCACCAGTAAACTCTTATGATTGAATCAGTGGTGGCGGTAAAGATGCTTCGCTGCGCTCGGCATGACGCTCTTTTTTGCTTTTGCTGACCGTCCCTCTTCCCTCTTTCCCGCTTCCCTTCTTCCCCTCATGCCCACCCGTCGCACCTTTCTGGCTCAAAGCGGCGCGGCCCTCACCGGCGCGCTGCTGCTCCCGGCCCTGCCCGGCTGCGCGCCCGGCAACCCGCTGGCGCACATCAAAGGCCGGATGCTAGGGGCCGATGCCGCCACCGGCCACCTGCTGCGCGACCCCGGCCGCATCCCCGCTCCCACCCAAACCATTGAAACCGATGCGCTCATCGTTGGCGGGGGCGTGGCGGGGCTGGCGGCGCGGCGCTGGCTGCACCGCCACGGGCTGACGGACACGCTGCTGGTGGAGCTGGCGGCCGAAACCGGCGGCAATGCTGCCGCGGGCCACAACGCGGCGTCGGCCTACCCCTGGGGCGCCCACTACCTGCCGGTGCCCGACGTGCGCAACGTGGAGCTGCTGGACTTTTTGCAGGAAGTCGGCACGCTCACCGGCTATGGGCCCGATGGGCTGCCCATCTACAACGACTACCACCTGTGCCACGACCCCGACGAGCGGCTCAGCCTCGACGGGCACTGGCAGGACGGGCTGGTACCCAACCTCAACCTCACGGCCGCGGAGCAGGCGCAGTTTGCCCGGTTTTTTAAGCTGATTGAAACCCTCAAAACCGCGAAAGGGCACGACGGGCGCGACGCCTTCTGCATTCCGCTCGACCACGCTTCGGCCGACGCTGAATACCGCCGGCTCGACCAGCTTTCCTTTGCCGACTACCTGACCCGCGAAGGCTTCACCGCCCGGCCCCTGCGCTGGTACCTCGACTACGCCTGTCGCGACGACTACGGCGCCCTGGCTTCGCAAGTCTCGGCCTGGGCGGGCCTGCACTACTTCGCCAGCCGCAAGGGCCGCGCCCACAACGCCACCGGCGGCGACGTGCTGACCTGGCCCGAGGGCAACCATTTTCTGACGGAACACCTGCGGCGCCACGCCACCGCGCCCCTGCAGGCCCACACCCTGGCTTATGACCTGCGCGAAACCCCCACCGGCGTAGAGGTGCTCATCCACAACGTGGCCACCCGCCAGAGCACGCGGGTGCGGGCGCGCCGGGTGCTGCTGGCCACCCCGCAGCACGTGGCCCAGCGGCTGCTGGCCCAGGTGCCCGGCCACGCCCTGCCCCCGGCGGGCTCCCTGCACCACGCGCCCTGGCTCATTGCCAACCTCACCGTGGCCGGCCTGCCCCAGGGCCCCGGCCGCCCCCTGAGCTGGGACAACGTGCGCTACGGCAGCGCCTCGCTGGGCTACATCAACGCCACGCAGCAGTCGGTGCAGCAGGAAAATGGCGCGCCCAAAGTCATCACCCTGTATTGGCCGCTGACCGACGAAGCACCCGGCCCCGCCCGGCGCCGGGCCTACCAAACGCCTTACACCGAGTGGCTGCCGCGCGTGGTGGCCGAGCTCGAAACCTACCACCCCGGCGTGACGCCCTACATCCAGCACGCCGACTTGTGGGTGTGGGGGCACGGCATGGTGGCGCCCACGCCCGGCCTGGTGTGGGGCACCGCCCGGCAGGCCGCCATGCAGCCGGTCCGCAACCGTATTTTCTTCGCCCACACTGATTTTAGCGGCATATCTATTTTTGAGGAAGGGTTTTACCAGGGCATCCGCGCCGCCCGGGAAATCCTGGAAACAACGAAATCAAGCTAAGCAGAAACGTCATGCTTCGCCTGGCTCCCCTCTCCCCAAGGAGAGGGGCCGGGGGTGAGGTTCCGGCGTCAGGTGAAGCGGTAAAGATGCTTCGCTGCGCTCGGCATGACGCTCTTTTAATATCATTCCCTATGCGCCAACCTTGGATACGCTCGGCCCGCTACGACGGGCTGCTGATACTGGCGCCGCCGTTTCTGGCGCTGGCGGTGGTGTTGCTGCTGCCCGCGCCCTACCGCAGCACTGCCCGGATGCCGCTGCTGGCCTGGGTGGCCCTGGTGGTGCTCATCGACGTGGCGCACGTCTACGGCACGCTCTTTCAGACCTATTTCGACCCGCTGAAGCGGCAGCAGCGCCGCACCCTGCTGTGGGTGGTGCCGCTGGCCTGCTACGCGGCGGGCGTGGCCCTGCACAGCGTGGGCGGCATGGTGTTTTGGCGGGCGCTGGCGTACCTGGCCGTTTTTCACTTCATCCGGCAGCAATACGGTTTCCTGCGGCTCTATGGTCGGCAAGAGCCCCGGGACGCGGGCTCGTGGCTGGCCACGGCGCTGGTGTATTACGCCACCATTTACCCGCTGCTGTACTGGCACCTCTCGCCGGCGCGCAATTTCAACTGGTTTATTGATGGGGAATTCGTGCAAGTGGACTGGCCGGCGGGCCGGCTGGTGGCCACGGTTTTGTACGTGGGTTTGATAGCGGCCTACGCGGCCTGGGAATTGCGGCGCTGGCGCCGCACCCGCACGCTGAATGTGCCGCGCAACCTGCTGCTGGGCGGCACGCTGGTTTCCTGGTACGCGGGCATCGTGTGGTTCAACGGCGACCTGGCTTTTACCCTGCTCAACGTGGTGTCGCACGGCATTCCCTACCTGGCGTTGGTCTGGAACGGCGGCCCCACTCCTGCGTCGGCTCGGCGGGCGCCGCGCCGGGGGGCCTGGGCGGGCCGCTACGGGCTGCTGGTGTTTCTGGCGGCGGTGGCGCTGTTTGCCTACCTGGAAGAAGGGCTGTGGGACGGGCTGGTGTGGCGCGAGCACGGCACCGTGTTCGGCTGGTTTCAGCACCTGCCGACGGTGGCCAGCCCGGCGCTGCTCATGTGGCTGGTGCCGCTGCTGGCGCTACCCCAGTCCACCCACTACGTGCTCGACGGCTTCATCTGGCGCCGCTCCAAGTAGCTTGGACGCTGCGAGTCCGAGCACGAGCACAGCGAGTATGAAGAACCGAAAAATCCAGGCGCGAGATGCTCGCTGCGCTCGCGCTCGGACTCGCAGCGTCCAAGCTACTTCACAATGACCAGTTCCACGCGACGGTTCAGGCGGCGGGTTTCTTCGCGGTCGTTGCTGTACTTGGGCTTTGAGCCGCCGAAGCCGACCGTGGTGATGCGGTTTTCGGCCACGCCGCGGCCCACAAGGTAGCGCTTCACCTCGGCCACCCGGTCTTCGGAAAGCTGCTGGTTTTTGTCGGCCGGCGGCTCGTTGGAAGTGTGGCCTTCGAGGCGGATTTCGGTGCCGGGGCTGGCTTGCAGGGCAATGGCCAGGCGGTTGAGCTCGGCGTAGGCGGTGCCGAGTAACGTGGCCTTGCCCTGCGCGAAAAGGATGCTGGGCAAGTCAATTTTAGCCCCGATGGCGGCGGGCAGCAGCAGCAGGTCGCGCCGCGGCGAGCCGCTGATGTCCACCGTGTCGCCCACCGTCAGGAAGCCGCCGCCGGTGGCCGTGAGGTAGTAGCGGCCCGGCAGCAGCGAGAGCTGGTAGCCGCCGGTGTTGTCCGATTTGTGGGTGGCGTTGTACTGCACGCCCGCTTTGTTGGCCAGCAGGTTGGCTTTTACGATAGCGCCGGGCACCGGCTGCTTGGTGCGGGCATCAAGCACGCGGCCGCTCAGGTAGGCGCGGGTGTTGGCATCGGGCGCGGCGGCCACCGGCGCGGGCGGCAGCGAGTCGGCCGATACGGCGCGGCCGGTGCGCCAGATGTCGCTGGTGCCGCTGGGCGTGGCTGAAGACGAGAAATACGCCGTTTTGCCGTCGGGCGCGAGGCTCAGGTAGGCGTTGAAGCCGGGGCCGTTCAGGGCCGGGCCCAGGTTGCGGGGCTCGCTCCACCGGGTCCAGCTTTCGTCGAGGCGCTGGCTCACGAAAATGTCGGCCGAGCCGTAGCCCATGTGGCCGTAGGAAGCGAAATACAGTGTTTTGCCATCGGCCGCGAGCCAGGGCGCGAAGTCGAAGCCCGGCGAGTTCAGCACCGGACCCAGGCTGGCGGGCTCGGTGAAACCGCCCTTGCCGTCGGGCCGGCTCAGATACAGGTCGTTGCCGCCTTCGGAATCGCCGCGCTCCAGTGAGAGCAGCAGGATTTTCCCGTCGCTGCTCAGAAAATAGCCGGCTCCCGGCACGGCGGTGTAAAAATTGGCGATGGGCGCGGGCGTTGGCCGGCCGCCTTTGCTGGCCACGCCGGTAGCTGCCGCGCGCGTTACTTGGCTCAGCCCCTCGTCCCGAAAGCCGTTCGAGTCGTAGGTGCCCCGCACGTACAATGTCTTGCCTTCGGGACCCACGGCGGCCACCACTTCGTTGTTTTGGGCCGTGTTGATGCCATCGAGGCGGGTGGGCGCGCCCCAGGTCTGGCCGTGGTCGGGGCTTTGGCTCAGCCAGGCGTCGCCGCTGTCGGTGTTGCCTTCGGTGTTGCCGGCAAACTTGGTGCGGGCGAAAAATAAGGTGCTGCCGTCGGGGCTCAGCAGCGGGTGCAGTTCGTTGCCGGGCGTGTTGATGCCGCCGCTCAGGGGCTGGGGCGGGCCAAAGGGCGAAGGGCCTTCCAACACGTTCAGGCGCAGCCGAAACAGGCGCCACTGCTGGCTGGCCCGGCCGTTGCTTTTCTGGGCCAGCACGGGCGTGCCGTTGAACTTATCGGAGGCAGCTAGAGCCGCCACGCGTCTTTCGCTGCGGTTTTCGAGCTGGAAGCTGCCGGCCGGGCCCGCCGGCACCAGGCGCCACTGCTGCTGCTCGCCGCCCTGAAACGGGCGCTGCACCAGAGCCATGTTTTCGCCGGGCTTGTCGGCCGTCAGGCAAAGGCTGCTATGGCGCGCCTCGATGCGGTAGTACTCGCTGCCGGTTCTTATCGGCACAAAGCGCCACTGCTGGCTGTTGGCGTGGGTGAATTCCCACTGCACGGCCGCCGCGCCGCTGCTGGTGCTGGCGCTGGCAATGTCGAGGCAACGGCCGCTGCCGCGGTCTATCAGGCCGTAATACGCCCGCTCATCGGGCACGAAAGGGGTTTGGGCTTGGGCAAAAACAGGCAGCAACATTAACAGCGACAGCAATCGAAACATCAGCGGGGGCGCGGAAAAGGGCGCGTGGGTGCATAACGCAAAAGAACGCCGAAATGATGGGATGGGCGGGCGGCTGGATGAACCAGGGCCTTATCAGCGGGTCATGCTCATCTGGCGTCCGCGCAGCCGAAGCATCTCTACCGCTTCGTCTGTCATCCTGAGCATAGCGAAGGACCTTATCAAGCCAGAACTATGTGGACGTGATAAGATGCTTCGCAGGCTCAGCATGACAAGAGGTGCGGTAAAGATGCTTCGCTGCGCTCTGCATGACGTTCTTTATTTGGCCACTCCAACTCGCCACTCCCCCCGCCTCACGCCAGCAGCTTGTGCTTGATGGCATATTGAATCAGCCCCACCACCGACTTGCAGCTGGTTTTGGTGAGGATGTTTTTGCGGTGCGTTTCCACGGTGCGCTCGGAGATGAACAGGGCCGTGGCGATGTCCTGGTTTGATTTTTCCTCGGCCACCAGGCGCAGGATTTCCTTTTCGCGGGCCGTCAGCTCGACTACTGGAGCAGCACCGGGGCGCTGGGCGGGCACGTCGAGGTGCTGGAGCAGGGTCTGGCCCACTTCCTGGCTGAAGTGGGTGCGGCCGGCCGCCACGTTGGCAATGGCGGCGCTGAGCTCGGCCTTGGTAGTGTTTTTCAGGAGGTAGCCGGCGCCGCCGGCTTCTAGCACTTCCATCACCGAGGCGTGGTCGTGGAACATGCTCAGGGCCAGCACCCGCACCGTTGGAAATTCGGTGCGCAGGTGCTGGGTGAGCTCCACGCCGCTCATCTCGGGCATGTTCAAATCCACGAGGGCAACCTGGATTTCCGGGTGCTGGCGCAGGCGGCGCAGGGCCTCGGCCCCGGAATTGGCCTGGGCCACCACGCGCACCGACGCATCGGTTTTGAGCAGGGTTTTGATGCCTTCAATCACCATCTGGTGGTCATCAACCAGCAGCAAATTGGTGCGGGACGGAGCAGTTGGCGCAGCGAACATGGGCATTTTTTTTTGCAGAGAAGCGAAGGGCATCCGGAGCGGCGGCTTGGGGCCAACCGACCTTGCCAGTCGCCCTCGTTTCCGCCGCAGCGTCCGAATACGTTAATTCAAACATACTTCCGTTTTCCTACGGTTCATAGCAATTGGCAAAGATTTCACCGCACGAAACCGGGACTTAGCCCGGCAGCGGCACCGTGGCCGTGACGGTGGTGCCCCGCCCGGGGCGGCTGTCCACGTCGAGCACGCCGCCGAGGTAGGCCACGCGGCTGGCCATGTTGCGCAGGCCCAGGCCGGCGCCTTCGCCCAGCGCGGCGGGGTCGAAGCCCGCGCCGTCGTCTTCCACCAGCAGGGTCAGCTCGTGGGCGTGGCGGATGAGTTGCAAATTGATTTCGCTGGCCCGGGCGTGCTTCACGATGTTCTGCACCGCTTCCTGCACCACCCGGTAGAGGGTGCTTTCGGTATTGGAAGCCAGGCGGGTATCGTCGAGGCCCAGCGTTTCGAGGTGAATGCGCAGGCGGCCGGGCTGCTGCACCTTGTCGAGAAACTCGCGCACGGCGCGGGCCAGACCGCGCTTGATGAGGGCGTTGGGCAGCAGGTTGTGGGAGATGTCGCGCACCTCCCCCACGCTCTCGTCCACCAGCCCCAGGGCGTCGCCGAAACGGCGCTGCTCGTCGGGGCTCAGGCGCGGGGCCAGCTCTTCGCCCAGGGCGTGCACGTTCAGCTTCACCACGCTCAGCAGCTGGCCCACGCCGTCGTGCAGGTCGGCGCCGATGCGGCGGCGCTCGGCTTCTTCGGCTTCGAGCACGGCGGTGGCGCGGCGCTGCTGCAGGGCCTCGCGCTCGGCCGCAAACTCCACTTCGCGGCGCAGGTGGCGGCGGCTCAGCAGCAGGTAGCCCACGCCGGCGGCCAGCGCCGCAATGGCCAGCCCCGCCCACAGCTGTACGCTGCGCCGCCGGATAACCTGCTGCTGGGTGCGCAGCTGCGCGGCCTGCACGCGGTTTTGGGCGTCCTTGCGCTCGGTTTCGTACTGGGTTTGGAGCTCGGCCACGGTGCGGGTGGTGGCGGCCAGGCGCAGGGTGTCGCGCACTAGGCCCATGTCGCGGCGGTAGGCAAAGGCGGCGCGGTAGTCGGCGCGGGCGGCGGCCAGGTCGGCAAGGCCTTCGAGGGCATCGGCTTCTTCCTGCCGGTCGCGGGCGGCGCGGGCCAGGGCCAGCGCCTGCGTGAGGTAGGGCGCGGCGGCGGCGGCCTGCCCGGTTTGCACCAACGACTCGCCCAGAATAGAATACAGGTCGGCGCGGGCGCCGGGCGTCAGGGTGCCGGCCGGGCGGCGGTTGTAGGCGGCCTCCACCCGGCGCAGCAGCGGCAGCGACGCCGCCCAGTGGCCCTGGTACTGCTCCAGCACGGCCAGCGTGAGCAGCAGGCCGTCGTTGGCCGTGGTGTCGGGCTGGGCGCGCACCACGGCCAGCCCTTCGGCCACGTAGGCCCGGGCCCGGGCAAAGTGGCCGGCATCGCGGTGAATGATGGCCAGATGGTTGAGGCAGTGCACGACGTAGGGCGGCACCCGCGCCAGCTGCCAGCCGCGCAGGCTCTGCTCGTAGGCGGTTTGGGCAGCGGGCAGGTTTTGCTGCTCCAGGTAAATCTGGCCGATGGTGCCGTAGGAATCAGCCACTGAAGGGGTGTCGTGCGCGGCCTGGCGCAGGCGCAGGCCACGCAAACTCAGGCGCATGGCCTCGGCAAACCGGCCCTGGCCGATGCGGCGTTTGGCGGCGTTGGCGTAGTTGTGGCCCACCCACAGGGAGTTGCCCAGGGCCGCAAACTCCCGCCCCGACAGCAGGTGCAGCCGCACCGATTCCTCGTTGTGCCCGCCCTGGGCCGCCAGAATGGCTAGGTTGTAGCTCACCCGGGCCAGCCGTTTCCTATCGCCGAGGGCGGTGGCCAGGCGCGCGGCCTGGCGGCCGTAACTGCCGGCCTGCGCCGTGTCGTTGTATTGGAAGTTGAACATCAGCGTCACCAGCGCCTTGGTACCGTTGGTGTCGCGCGGGTGCTGGGCCAGCACGCGGCGCAGGCTGTCCACGGCGCGGGTATCGCGCGCGGGCGGCAGGATTTGTGACTTGGGTTGGGCGTGGGCCAGGCCGGCCACGCCCAGCAGCACCAATACCCAGGCGCTCAGCCGGTAAAAACTCACCATAGAATTACGGTTAAAAATCAAATATTCAGGTATTTTCGTCACCCCGCCCGGCGGAAGCGGCGCGCTGAGCTGCAAGGTTGAGCGGCCGTTTCCTACCCAACCAGCGCATTAGTCAGCGGCATTTCCAGCGTCACGGAGGTGCCATGCCCGGGAGTGGCGTCAAAATTGGCGCGGCCACCCAGATAAGCCATCCGGCTTTCAATGTTTTTCAGCCCAATGCCGGCGTCGGGCCCCAGCGCGGCGGGGTCGAAGCCCACGCCGTTGTCTTCCACCAGCACGGTCAACTCCTCGGCGTGCCGGATAATCTGCAGCGTCACTTCCGTGGCCCGGGCGTGCTTTAAGATATTCTGCACCAGTTCCTGAATGACGCGAAACAGCACGTTCTCCACCGTGGGCTCCAGGCGGCCGCCGCGGTCCAGGCCCACCACTTCCAGGTTGATTTTCAGGCGGCCATCGGGCGTCACCTTGTCCAGAAAGTCGCGCACGGCCTGGGCCAGGCCGCGCTTGATGAGGGCGTTGGGCATGAGGTTGTGCGAGATGCTGCGCACTTCCCGGAAGCTGTCCTCCACCCCATCGAGCGCGTTTTGCAGCATGGCCTGCTGGCCCACGGTTGGCACGCCCAGCTCCTCGCTCAGCGCGTGCAGGTTGAGCTTGGCGGCCGTGAGCAGCTGGCCCACGCCGTCGTGCAGGTCGCTGCCGATGCGGCGGCGCTCGGCTTCTTCGGCTTCCAGCACGGCGGCGGCGCGCAGGCGCTCCAACTGCTGCCGCTCCTGGGTAAACTCCATTTCGCGCCGCAGGCGGCGGCGGCTTACCAGCAGGTAGGCCAGGCCCGCCAGCAGCAGCGCCACCAGCCCACCCGCCCACAGCAGCGTGGTGCGCCGCCGGATGAGTTGCTGCTGCTCGCGCAGTTGCGAGGCTTGCAGGCGGTTTTGAGCGTCCTTTTTCTCGGTGTCGTACTTGGTTTGCAGCTCGGCCACCTGCTGGGTGCTCTGCTCCTGAAACAGCGAGTCGTTCAGCAGCTGAAAGCGCCGCTGCCACTGCAAGGCCTTGGCGGGCTGGCCGTTGTCTTCATACAGCGAAGCAAACCCGTTGTACACCACCCGCACGATGGGCAAGGCGTGCAGGCGCCGGCTAATCTGCAGCGCCTGCTGGTAGGCGGCTTCGGCCTCGGCGGTGCGGTGCAGCAGCGCCAGGGCGTCGCCCAGGTTCAGCCACGATTCGGCCTGGCCCTGCTCGTTGCCCTCGGCCTGGTCGATGGCCAGCGTCTGGCGGTAGTAGCGGTGGGCTTCGGCGCCATGTTTCTGCCGGAGAGCCAGGCCGCCGAGGTTGTAGAGGGCCAGCACGGCCACGCTGGAATCGCCGAGGGCGCGGGCTTTTTGCAGGGATATCTGGAAGTCGGCGCGGGCGGCGGCCAGCCGGTTTTGCCCCATCAGGGCGGTGCCGCTGTTGTTGAAGGCAATGGCCAGGGGCTTGGCGGCGCGGGCATCGCCGGCTTGCACGGCCTGGCTCAGCAGGGCCTGGGCGCGGCGGGCGTATTCCAGGCTCTGGTCGAATTTCTGGAGGTTTTTGTTGGTGGTGGCCAGGCCCAGGCAGGCGCTGCCCTGGCCCAGCAGGTCGTGCCGCTGCTCGGCCAGGCGCAGGGCCTGCAGCAGGCTTTCGGCGGCGGCGGGGAAGTCGCCTTCGGCGTTGGCCATGCGGCCGAGCAGCAGCAAGGCCGCCTGTTGCGGCGCGGGGTGGCCTGCCCCGGCGCGCTGCACCACCAGCGTGGCCAGCCGCTTGGCCTCGGCGGGCTCGGCAGTGCGCAGAACGTTGGCATCGGCCAGCAGCAGGCGCAGTTGGGCGGTGTCGGGGGCGGCGGCGCGGCGGCGGTTCAGGCTGTCGGCCAGCGACGAGGTGGCCACCGTTTGGGCGCAGGCAGGCGGGGCGGCACCGAGCCACAGGCCGCCGAGGCCCAGCCCGACTTGCAGAAGAAAGCGGCCGCCGGAAGAAGAGAAGCGCATGAAATGAGCCGGTTGAGAAACGTTTTCACCTCCTCATCTTGCCGGGCTCTCGGTAAGCTGGCGGCCGGCGCGTTCTAAAAAGAACAAGGCCAGTTCACCGCTTCCGCAAAAGCAACCGAAAATATCAGAGCCGCTAAGTAAAGCAATTATGCCATACTTAGCGGCTCTTATTTTTCTGGTTTCTAGAAAGCCGTGTGCCGCTATGCTTTAGCCAAAGCTACAGCCCGTACTTGCCGCGAAATTTCTTTTCCAGATAGGTCTGCTTGCTCTCAAGCGAGATGCTGCGTCCGTCGATGAAGGCCCGGGTCACGGCGTTGGTGCGCATGTCGAGCAGGTCGCCCTTGCTGAGCACGAAGGTGGCGCTTTTGCCGGTTTCCAGCGAGCCGTAGTCTTTGTCGATGCCCATAATCTGGGCCGTGGTGAGGGTGACGGCCGTCAGGGCCTGCTCCTTGGTGAGACCGAAATTGACCGCCGTGCCGGCGATGAAGGCCAGGTTGCGCGAGCCGGCCGTTTCCTGGTCGCCCTGGTAGTCGAGGCAGAAGCGCACGCCGGCGGCCTGCAGCTGGGCGGGCAGCTTGTAGGGCTGGTCGTAGTCGTCGGCGTCGCGCCGGGGCAGGGCGTGGATGCGCGACACCACCACGCTCACGTCGTTTTGCTTGAGGAAATCGAGCGCCATCCAGGCGTCGCGGGCGCCCACCACGGCCAGCTTCTGCACGCCCAGCCGCCGGGCAAAGCGCACCGCTTCGATGATTTCCTTGCCGTAGTCGGCGTGCAGGTACAGCGTCTTCGAGCCATCGAAGATGCCAGCTAAGGACGACAGGCGTAGGTTTTCCTTGCGGCCGGCGGGCAGCTGGCGGTAGGCGTTGGCTTCGCCAAAAAGCTGCTCCAGGTCGCGCAGCTGCTCTTCGCGGGCTTTCTGGCGCTTGTCGAGGGCGCTGGCGTCCTCGTTCGGGTTGTTGCGAAACACCATGGCGGGCCAGGTGAGGTGCTGGCCGTCGTCGGCGCGCACCACGGCGTCTTGCCAGTTCCAGGCGTCGAGCTGCACCACGCTGCTTTGGCCGGCCAGCAGGCCGCCGCGCGGGGTGGGTTGGGCCAGCAGCACGCCGTTGGTGCGCACCGTGGGCAGGATGTCGGAGTCGGTGTTGTAGGCGATGAGGGCGCGCACGTTGGGGTTCCGCGTGCCCACTTCCTCCTCGTCCACCGTCGCCCGGATGGCTTCTATCTCGGTCAGCCCCAGCGTGGTGTTTGGCAAAATCAGCCCCGGGTACAGCTGCTGCCCGGTGGCGTCGATGGTTTCAAAGCTGCTTTTGTCCTGCGTGAACCCGGCCGCCGGGCCGGCATAGGTCAGGCGGCCTTTGTCGAAGGCCAGCGCGGCGTTGGGCACCACCGTGCCATTGCCCACGTGCAAGGTGGCGCCGGTGATGAGCACCGGCTTGGCCTGGGCGGGTGCCGGCATGGGCACCTGGGCCAGGGCGGCGCCGGTGGCGAATAAGGAAGCAGCAGCAATAAGAAAACGCATAAGTAGGGTGCGGGGCTTGCCCCCGCCCGTCGTTGAACGATACTTTTAATCTGACTCGGTGCGAGTAACCGGGCGGGGGCGAGCCCCGCCCCTACTGCGCCGCCTCTTTTTCCTGGCCCAGGGTGTCGCAGTGCCACAGGCCCTGGGCTTTGCCGGGGGCCGCCTGGGTGGGCGCGCCGCCTTTCCTGGCGGCCAGCATGGCCTGCACCAGCCGCTGCCGCTCTTGCTTAATATCAGCGCGCAAGGCGGCGTCAGCGGTCAGGCTGAACATCTCGCGGCCGTCCACAAACGTGTACTCCGGGTGGGCGTAAATGCTGAGCGGGTTTTCAGACCAGAGCACCACGTCGGCGTCCTTGCCTTCCTTGATGGAGCCCATATGGGCGTCGAGGTGCAGCATTTTGGCCGGGTTGATGGTGACCAGGCGCAGGGCTTCTTCCTCGCTCAGGCCGCCGTACTTCACGGTTTTGGCGGCTTCCTGGTTGAGGCGGCGGCTCATTTCGGCGTCGTCGGAGTTGATGGCCACGTTCAGTCCGGCGCGCGTCATAATGGCGGCGTTGTAGGGGATGGCGTCTTTCACCTCGTTCTTATAGGCCCACCAGTCCGAAAACGTGCTGGCGTTGGCGCCGTGGGCTTTCATCTTGTCGGCCACTTTGTAGCCTTCCAGAATGTGGGTGAAGGTGTTCACCTGGAAGCCCATGCGGTCGGCCACGCCCATCAGCATGTTGATTTCGCTTTGCACGTAGCTGTGGCAGGTGATGAAGCGCTGCTTGTTGAGAATTTCCACCAGCGCTTCCAGCTCCAAGTCGTGGCGCGGGGCTTCGGCGGCCTTCTGCTTGCCTTTGCTGAGCTTGTTCCAGGCCTTCCATTCCTGCTCGTACTCCCGGGCGCGGGTGAAGGCGTCCACGAACACCTGCTCGGTGCCCATGCGCGTTTGCGGAAAGCGCAACACGTTGAGCTCGCCCCAGTTGCTCTGCTTCACGTTTTCGCCCAGCGCAAACTTGATGAAGCCTGGCGCGCCGACAATTTTCATGTCCTCGGGCGTGGCGCCCCAGCGCAGCTTCACCAGCGCCGACTGCCCGCCGATGGGATTGGCCGAGCCGTGCAGCAACTGCGCGGCCACCACCCCGCCGGCCAGGTCGCGGTAGATGCCCACGTCTTCGTTGTCCACCACGTCGCCAATGCGCACCTCGCTGGTCACGGCCTGCGTACCCTCGTTCACCCCGCCCGAAATGGCCAGGTGCGAGTGCTCGTCAATAATGCCCGGCGCCAGGTGCTTGCCCGTGCCGTCGATGCTGCGGCCGCCTTTCGGCAGCGCTAGGTTCTTGCCAATGCGCGTGATTTTGCCATTTTCCAGCAGCACGTCGGTGGCTTCCAGCTTGCCGGCAGCCTCGCTGGTCCACACCGTGGCATTTTTAATGAGCGTGGGCTGCTGGCTGGGCAGGGCGGCCCGGCCGTAGGCGGCGAAGGGGAAAATGACGTTGCCCAGCACCGGCAGCGGCACCACTTTGGCCGAGTCGCGCCGGGCAGCGCGGGTGGCTTCCTCCTGCCGCACAGCGCGCCACTTCACGGGCGTGCCATCAGCCAGCAGGCCATCACCCTGAAACACCCGGCCCTCCTGGGTGTAAAAGCCGCTCAGGCGCACGGAGCCCTCAGCCGGCGAGGGTGCACTGCTGGGTGCTTTCGGCACCTCAGCACTTTTAGCACCCTTGCCTTTCTGCTTGTCACTGAAGTTGAATACGATGGTGGCCAGTTCGCTGGTCACCGCCACGCTGCCTTTGATGGTATCGCCCACCGTGGGCACAATTTTCAGCTCCGGCGCTTCGGGTTTGCCCTGGATGAGCATGGACATGTCCGCGCCGATGTAAAACTCATTTTTTAGAATCTTCTCGGCCGAAGTCAGGCTGAACTTGTACACGCCGCGGTAGTCGGCCGGCACGGTGCTGAGCTGGTACCGCTCGCCCTGCACCCAGTTGTCGAGCAGCACGTTGTCGTCGGCCAGAAAATGGGCCGAGCACACGATAAAATTTGCTTCCATACCCGGCTTCAGCGCCCCGATGCGGTCCTGGGCACGCAGCAGGCGGGCGGGCGTTTCGGTGAGGGCGCGCAGCGCGGCGGTTTCGCTCAGGCCGTACTGGGCGGCTTTGCGCAGGTTGGGCAGGAATTTCTTCTTGTCTTTGAGGTCGGCCGCCGTGAGCACGAAGGGCACGCCGGCCTGGCTGAGGCGGGCAGCGTTGGCGGGCGCCAGCTCCCAGTGCTTGAGGTCTTCGAGCGGGATGCGCAGCGCATCGTACACGTCGGCCACGTCGTAGGCCTCCGGAAAGTTGAGGGGCACCACGAAGGTGGCACCTGTCTTTTTCAGGTCGTCGAGGCGCTGGTATTCGTCGCCGCGCCCTTTGATGATGTACTGCTGGCCGGCTTCGTCGCCCAACTTATCAGCCCGCAGGGCCGACAGTTTATCATTGACCTGAAAGATGGCCGGCAGCGCTTTCTGCTGGCTCAGGGCCTGCAGCGAGAGGTTGCGCTCGCGGGCGGGGTTGCGCTGGTTCCACTGGGCGTCGAGGTAGGTTTGGCGCAGCAGCGCAATGCTGCCCATCAGCGAGCCGGGGTAGTCCTGGGTGCTGCTGCCTTTGTCGAAGGACAGGCCCGCGGCGGCGCGCTCCAGCAGCATCACCTCCTGCTCGCGGCGGTTGGTGTTGAGGCTGACCAGCGTGGCCGTGCCGCGCATGATGCCATCGGCCGGCTGCGTGAGCACGGCCCCGAAGCCCAGCGCCCGGTAGGCCGTGGCCTGGTCGTTGTTGATTTTGAACAGCTCGGCCGCGTTCACCTCCGGGTGAACGGCCTGGTTCCAACTATAGGCGCCGGTTTTCTGGCTCTCAAATTGCGGGCCGGCGCGGCGGCTGCGCGCGGCGGCCGGGGCGTCGGGCACGCCGTAGCTCGTGAACACGTCTACCAGGCCGGGGTAAATAAACTTGCCCGCCACATCCTGCACCACGGCGCCGGCCGGGATTTTCACGCTGGCGGCGGGGCCCGTAGCCACCACCTTGCCGTCCCGAACCAGCAGCGTGCCGTCGCTGATTTTGGTTTGGTAATCGGTATACAGCGTGGCGTGGGTAAAAGCAAAGGTGCCGGGGCGCTGGTCGTACACGCCGTTGCGCGGGAACGTGCCGGGCTGGGCCCAGGCCGCGCTGCCCGCCACGGCCAGCAATGCCGTGGCCATGCCCTTTTTCGTATGGTTTTTCATCAAATACCCATTCGGTTTTGCAGAATCATTCCGAAAGCCGGAATTCATTCTCATTCTGTCAACAAATGTAGCCCGGTGGCCAACGCTCCGGCAACGGTTCAGCCCGATTGGCAGTAAGTAATAGGCTTCTGAACCAAATACTCACCCCTTTCCCCTCCTGCTTCACCATGCGCAAAGGCACCAAAGTCACCTGGAAATACGGCACCGGCACGGCCACCGGCAAAATTGAATCGGTGCACAAAGAGCCCGTTTCCCGCACCATCAAAGGCTCCGAGATTCACCGCAATGGCTCGGCCGACGACCCGGCCCTGGTCATCGTGCAGGACAACGGCGACCGGGTGCTCAAGCTCAAAAGCGAGGTGAAAGCGGCCAGCTAGCACCTGCCGTAACACCACAAAGACACCACAAAAAAGCCCCGTCAGGTCCTGACGAGGCTTTTTACCTATTGAGCCGCAACTCCGGGCTATCGGTTGTTCGGGTCAGGCTTGATGAAGGCTTCTTCTTCCATTTCGGTGGGCACCACCACCACGCCCTTCTGGAGCATGGAGTTGCGCTGGCCGTAGAGGAAGTAAACGATGAAGCCCAGCAGCATCCAGCCCACGGCCACCTTCAGCGTAAACGAATCGAGGCCGACGATGAGCAGCGTGCACACCAGCGCCCCCATGATGGGCACCAGCGGGAAGCTGGGCGAGGACAGCGGCGCACGGAAAGGGCGCGGCTGGTTGGGGTCGGAGCGGCGCATAATCCACACGCCGATGCTCACCAGCACGAAGGCCAGCAGCGTGCCGAAGGAGGTGAGGTCGCCGGCCAAGGAGCCGGGCACGAAGGCGGCGAACAGGCCCACAAACACCATCAGCATCAGGTTCGACTTGTAGGGAGTGTTAAATTTGGAGTGCAGCTCCGAAAACGCCTTGGGCATGAGCCCGTCTTTGGCCATGGAGAAGAACACGCGGCTCTGCCCCATGAGCATCACCAGGATAACCGAGGTGAAACCGAGCAGGATGCCCACCGTGACGCCCGTGGCCAGCCAGCCGTAGCCGGGCATGTGCGCCCGGATGGCGTAGGCCACCGAAGCCTCGCCGCCCAACGCCGGGTCGGCAAACTCGCGCCAGCTGGCCACGCCCGTCAGCACGTGCCCGAACAGAATGTACAGCACCGTGCAAATGGCTAGCGAACCCAGAATGCCGATGGGCATATCGCGCTTGGGGTTGCGCGCTTCCTGCGCGGCCGTGCTCACGGCGTCGAAGCCGATGAAGGCAAAGAATACAATGCCCGCGCCGCCGATGATGCCGCCGATGCCGTGCTTGAAGAAGCCTTCGTAGGTGCGCACCGTTTCGCCGGCTGCGTTTTTCACCACGGCATCGGCCGGAATGAGGTAGGGCGTGTGGTTGGCCGAGTTGATGAACTGCCAGCCCACGGCGATGAACACCACCACGATGAGCACCTTCAGCACCACAATAATGGCGTTGAACAGGGCCGACTCCTGGGTGCCTTTCACCAGCAGCAGGCTGAGCATCACGATGATGAATAGTGCGGGCAGGTTGATGATGCCGTGCTGCTCCACGTTGTTAATGACGGCGTGCTCGAAAGGCGAGTGGCACAAACTATACGGTATACTCGTGCCAAAGACCTCCAAGAGCTTGTTGAGGTATTCGCTCCAGGCAATGCTGACGGTGGCCGCGCCCAGGGCATATTCCATGATGAGGGCCCAGCCGATAACCCAGGCCACGAACTCGCCCATGGTGGTGTAGGCGTAGGTGTAGGCCGAGCCGGCAATCGGAATCATAGCCGCAAACTCGGCGTAGCACAGGCCCGCGAACACGCAGCCAAAGGCCGCCAGTATAAAAGCCAGCGTCACGCCCGGCCCGGAGGCCTGCGCGGCGGCGGCGGCGGTGCGCACAAACAGGCCGGCCCCGATGATGGCGCCCACGCCCAGGGCCACGAGGTTACCGGCGCCCAGCGTCCGTTGCAAAGTCCCGTGCCCGGAGGCATTGGCCTCGCCCAGAAGCACGGCCAGGGGTTTTTTGGCGAAAATACTTGCCATGTGTTAGGTGTAAAGAAGGAAGAAGTGTGAAATAAAAGGGTTCGGTAAGCGGGTTGGCCCAGCGCGTTTGGCCGAGGATTTTAACCTAGGCACCAGCGACGGGTCCGAAATATAGGCAGCAAATTGGCTCCGATTAGGCCGAGCCGGCCTGGGGCACGGATGCGGCTACGGCGCCGCCGTTGCGCTGCGCCGCTTAAACCTGCTTCGCTCCCCGGCATCCAAGCCCGTGTTTCACCCTTCATCGCTCCGTTTTATATGAAAAGGATTCTCGTTGCGCTCGCCGTGCTGCTCGCCGCTGCCGGCACTGCCTCTGCCCAGGCGCCGGCCGGCGCCAGCCCGGCCACGGCCCCAAAATCGCCCGACCAGCAGGCCCAGCGCCGCGCCCAGCACCTCGCCAAAGAACTCGGCCTCACCGCCGACCAGCAGGCCCGCCTGGAGCCCATCCTGCTGGCCCAGCGCCAGGAAATGATGACCCTGCGCGACAAGGCGCAAGCCGGCGGCCGCCAGCGCGGCATGGGCCAGGAGCTGAAAGTCATCCAGGCCAAATACACCGAGCAGATGAAGGCCGTGCTCACGCCCGAGCAGTTTGCCAAGTTCGACCAGTTGAAGGACGAGCAGCGCGACAAAATGCGCGAGCGCCGGGCCAGCGGCCAGGGCCGGCCCGCGGGGCGCTAATTCCTGGCGTTAAGCTGGAAAAAGCGCCTGCTCATCGATAGCAGCAGGCGCCTGTTGTCCGGAACTGAGTCTTGGCATACTGCTTGCAATTACCCTGGCAAGTGAATGTCGCACCGTTCACCCCCTCCCTACCCTTCACTTTTCCTTCTTCTTCAAAGTACTCATGAAAAAGACCCTGATGTTGCTCGCTGCCCTGGCTTTCACCACCGCCGGCACCAGCTTTGCCCAAACCGCCCCCGCTGCTACCACCAAGGTGAAAATGCACGGCGGCAAAGGCGCCCACGGCCCCAAGGACCCCGCCAAGATGGCCGACCACAAAGCCGCCAAAATGGCCAAGGAGCTCGGCCTCACCGCCGACCAGGAAGCCAAAGTGGAGCAGCTGATGCTGGCCCGCCAGCAGGAAACCGCCGCCCTCAAAACCAAGTACGCCGCCGACAAAAACGCCGGCCGTGCCGAAATGAAGGCCTCGCACGAGAAGTACGCCGCGCAACTGAAAACCATCCTCACGCCGGAGCAATATGCCAAGTTCGACCAGATGAAGGACGAACACCGCGGCCACGGCAAAGGCCCGGGCGGCAAAACCAAAGTGAAAGCCAAAGCATAGTTTCTGGCCGCGCCACAAGCCTAAAAAGCCCCCCGGACGTATTGTTCGGGGGGCTTTTTAGGCTTGTGGCGCATCCGGGTAACGGCCCGGGGTTATTGGGCTTTGCTCACGCGCTGGCTACGCACGCTCCCGTCAGGCGCGGTTACCTGCACGTGGTACAAACCGGCGGGCTGGGCCGATAAATCCAGCGTGCGCTTTGCGTCCGATACCTGCCCTTGCTGGCAAAGCCGGCCCGCGGCATCGTACACGCGCACGGTTTCATTGCCTACCAGCGCCCCGGACAATTGCATGGGGCCAGCGGTCGGGTTGGGATAGGCCAGCAACTGCCGGGCGGGGTCGGCCGTGTTTCGTACCGCCAACGCTACCCCGGAATAGCGCAACAGCATTTTCTGATTCTGAGCAGATTTATTGTCCTCGTACGTAGGGGTTGCCCATATTTCGGTATCATTAAGGGCCGCAACCGTGCCATACAGCGTTGCATCCGTTCCCAGTACTTGCCAAGTGGTGCCCCGGTCGCGCGTGATGGCGGTAATCCCCGTGAAGACTGGAAACTGGTTAGGAAGTCTGACGCTTTGGGAACCCACGCTGAGGTAGGTACCCGGCCGGCCCGGTATGGGTGTCAGGTCCATCAGCGGGGGCTGGCCACTGAATGCAACGGCAGTCCAAGTGGCCCCCCCATCGGCGGTGCGCAGCAATCTTAGCGGGGGGAGGTCCGGTGTGTAGGCCAAGCCGTCCAGCGCATTTTCAAAGGCTACCTTCCGGCCAATACCAGCCGTTGACGTCCAGGTCAGGCCTTCATCAGCGGTGCGCAGCAAGGCCCCATTTGAAGTCGTGAGCCACAGGCTGCTGCCAATACTTTGCTCGGAAAAGATTAAATCCCCCGCGGCGGTTGCGTAAGGCGGAATGGTGGCCACCTGCCCCCAGGTGCTGCCCCCGTCCGTGGTCCGGTACACCGTATTAGTGGTGCCCGCCAATGCGATGCCCGTGGTGGTGGTAAAAAAGTGAACCATTTTAAATGCTGCGGGTGGCACAGCCAGGGTTACAAAACCCGTCACTCCTGAAACGGTCCTTTCAAACGTCAATGCGCCATTCACCGCGCTTTTGGTAAGCAGCCAGGCATTCTGTCCATCCAGCACGTCAACATCCACCAGCCAATTCCCCGACGGGGGCACCGATGCCCCGGTGGCCCCAGAAGATGCCAAGCCCCGCGTTTGCCAGGTTTGCCCATTGTCAGCGCTCAGAAATAAGGTGGAAGAATAACTTCCGAGCCCAGAGCTTTGGGTAGATATTCCCCACAGCACGTTCGGCAGTGCCCGGAACAACCGTGCGCCGGCCCCCAGTCCTGTGTAAAAATTCGGTACTCCGGTGGGCGCCACCCACGGCGCTTGCCCGAACACGCGCTGAGGTAATGCGTTGCTTAGCAGCACAAGCGCAAGCAGCGAAATAGGTAGCTTGTTTTTCATTTTTCGTGTTTTTTTAAGAAAGAAATCTGATAAACGTTGGCCTGAAGACAGTCTGTCCGACATCTTTAACGGCCTTGGCAGCACTTTGTAGACTATTCCCGTGCCTTGAAGGGACAAAATAAGCAATTTTAGGCTGTTTGCGGCTGGGAATATGCAATCCCGCCAATAACTCTCCGCCGGGTATTTATATTTGACCTACTACACCCCCTGATTTGACTGGTTCAAAGCCCCGTACCACCATCCCCTCCCTCCCATGCCTCCCCTTCCCAGTAGCACGGCCTCGGCCGTGCAAATTCAGCAGTTCTACGACAAGGGCCTGGCCCACGCCAGCTACGCCGTGCGCTGCGGCCGCCAGGTCGCCATCATCGACCCGGGCCGCGACCCCCAGCCCTACTACGATTTCGCCGACGAGCACGAGGCCGACATCGTGGCCGTGATTGAGACGCACCCGCACGCCGATTTTGTGTCGTCGCACCTGGAAATCGCCCAGGAAACCGAGGCCACCATCTACTGCAGCAAGCTGGTGGGCGCCAAGTACCCCCACAAAAGCTTCGACGACGGCGACCGTCTCAAGCTCGGCAGCGTGGAGCTCCACGCCATCAACACGCCCGGCCATTCGCCCGACAGCATCAGCATCCTGCTGCTGGATGAAATGGCCCAGAGCCGCGCCGTGTTCACCGGCGACACGCTGTTTGTGGGCGACGTGGGCCGGCCCGACCTGCGCGAAGAAGAGGCCGTGGGCGGCCACAAGCGCGAAGAACTGGCCGCCGAGCTCTACCGCAGCACCCGCAACAAGCTCATGACCCTGCCCGGCACCACCCGCGTGTACCCCGCGCACGGCCCCGGCAGCCTCTGCGGCAAAACCACCAGCCCGGACCTGGACAGCACCATTGCCAAGGAGCTGAAAACCAATTACGCCCTGCAACCCATGTCGCAGGATGAGTTCATCAAAGTCCTGCTCGAAGACCAGCCCTTCGTGCCCAAATATTTCGGGCACGACGTGAAGCTGAACAAGGCGGGCGCCCCCAGCTTCGAGGACAGCATCCGGGCGGTGCCACACCTGAGCAGCACCGCCGCCCTGGAGCCCGGTGTGCTCGTCATCGACACGCGCCCGGCGGCCAAGTTCCGCGCCGGCCACCTGCCTGGCGCCATCAACCTGCAGGACGGCGGCAAGTTCGAAACCTGGCTGGGCTCGGTGGTGGGCCCCGGCGAGAAGTTCTACCTGCTGGCCGACACCAAGATTGCGCTGGACACGGTGGTGCGCAAAACCGCCAAAATCGGCTACGAAGCCAACATCAAAGGCGCCCTACTGGCCCCGCTGGCCCTGCCCGAAACCGCCCCCGCCGTGGACGTGGAAGCCGTGCGCCAGCACCCCGAGCAGTTCACCATCGTCGACATCCGCAACCGCGCCGAAGCCAAAGTCCCGGTCTTCGACAACGCCCTGCTCATCCCGCTGCCCGAGTTGCGCGAGCGCGCCCACGAAATCCCCACCGACAAGCCCGTGCTCATTCACTGCGCCGGCGGCTACCGTTCGGCGGCCGGGGCCAGCATCGTGCACCAGGCCCTTACCGGCGTGGAAGTGCTGGATTTAGGCGAGGCGATTACGGATTTTCAGAAGCAGGCGGTGCATTAGCGCTACTTCCCGCGATGACGGATAGAGCGTAATTACACCCGGTTTGGCTCAGATTACGCCACTCAGGTGGGGGTACCGTTCGGCTTGCCGCTATGCTGAGTAGCGGCAAGCCGAACGGTACCCCCACCTATTTTATTTATTTATGACTTGGACAAAAAGAAGGTTTATAAAGACCGGACTTGCGGCAGCGACCGGGCTGGCAGCAGTGGACTCGTTCTGGATAGAGCCATTTTTTATTGAAACAAACGAATTCTTTTTGGGTAAGTCCAGCGCAGGAAAGTTCGACATGAAAGTTGTGCAAGTATCGGACATTCATATTCATTCCGTAAATCACCAACTCAAGCAATTAGCCCAACAACTCAACACCCTTAAACCGGACCTCATTTTAATTACCGGTGATGCAGTAGACGAAGCCGGAAACATTCATCTGCTGAATACCTTTCTGAGACTTATTAATATTAACCTTAAAAAGGTGGCAATTCTGGGAAATTGGGAATACTGGGGACGAATAGACCTCACCGCGCTAAAGCACACTTACACCGAAAATAATTGTGACCTGCTAGTTAATGAATCCAGGCAATATTCTTTTCGCAACAAGACAATTGCCCTGACTGGTGTTGATGATTACATCGGCGGCACGGCGGATATCGACTTCGCCTTAACAACCTACCGGAAAAGTGACTATCACATCATTTTAAATCATTGCCCGCAATACAGCGAAACCATTGCAACGCAAGTGCCCAAAACCGTTCCAGTAGACTTTATTCTATCTGGCCACACCCACGGCGGGCAAATTAATTTGTTTGGTTTTGTTCCTTTTACGCCGCGAGGTAGTGGCAAATATTTGAAAGGGTGGTATAACGACAATGCCCTAAACATGTATGTTTCAAAGGGTGTTGGAACAAGTATTTTGCCTGCAAGATTTATGGCAAGAGCTGAGATTGCCGTATTTTACATGGCGACCTGAAAAGCGGAAGAGTATGCCCTTTCCGTTGGCGCGCGTCCGCAAGGCTTGCCAGCAGGGCTGTTTTACAATTGCCCTCACAGGATACCGGAGCTTTTTCCTTGCTTGCCGCGTGGGTATCTTTGAGATTATCTCTACCATATGCGCGTCCTTCACACCGCCGATTGGCACCTCGGCCAGCACTTCCTCACGGGCCAGGAACGCACCACCGAGCAGCAGGCTTTCCTCGACTGGCTGCTGCTGACGGTGCAGGACCAGGGCATTGACGCCCTGGTAATTGCCGGTGACATTTTCGACACCCAAACGCCTTCGTACACGGCGCAGGAGCTGTACTACACCTTTTTGGTGAAGATGCAGGCCACCTGCTGCCGCGACATCGTGGTGGTGGGCGGCAACCACGATTCGCCCACCATGCTCAACGCCTCGCGGCAGCTGCTGCGGCAGTTGCGCATCCACGTGGTGGGCGGCGTGCCCACTGACCCAGCCGAGCAAATCCTGCCCCTCCACGGCGCCGATGGCCGGCCCGGGCTGGTGGTGTGCGCGGTGCCGTTTCTGCGCGACCGCGACATCCGCCTGGCCGTGGCCGGCGAAACCCTCGACGACCGTCAAATCCGTATTCGCCAGAGCATTGCCGGCCACTACGCGGCCCTGGCCGAAAGCGACGCTGTGCGCCGCCTGCGCGAGCAGGACGTGCCCGTGCTGGCCACCGGCCACCTCTACGCGGCCGGCGGCGAGGCCCGCGAAGGCGCCGAGCGCGACGTGCACATCGGCGGGCTGGGTCTGATTGGCGCCGAGCACTTTCCGGCCGCGTTCGACTACGTGGCCCTGGGGCACCTGCACCGCCCGCAGGTGGTGGGCGGACGGGCGCACATCCGCTACTCGGGCTCGCCGGTGCCGCTGTCCTTCACCGAAGCCGACGACAAGCAGCAGGTCTTGCTGCTCGAATTTGAAGGAGCCGGCGCGCCGCGCATCAGCAGCATCCCGGTGCCGGTGGCGCGCCGTTTGCAGCGTTTCCACGGCTCGTTGGAAGAAGTGGAGGCCGACATTCTGGCTTTCGACAACGCGGCCTTCCCGCTGGTGGCTTGGGCCGATGTGTTGGTGCGCTCCGACGAGACGCCGGCCGAAGTGCAGCGCCGGGTGCAGGCCGTGTTGCAACTGCAAAAGCAGCAGGTGGTGGCCCCGCGCGGCGTGCGCCACCAGCGCGCCACCGAGGCGCCGGATTTGGCCGAAAGCGCCATTCCGCTAGCGTTGCTGCACGAATTGACCGTAGAAGAAGTATTTGGCCGGCGCGTGGCGGGCTTGCCGCCGGAGCGGGCCGCCGCCCTCACCGCCACCTTCGGCGAGCTGCGCCAGTTGCTGGCCGAGGCCGACCCGCTGGCCTGGGGCGGCGAGTAGCGCGGCGTAGCGTGGACTCGGCGAGTCCGCGCCTTGGCGGATGTATCTGCTGGAATGCGCGGACTCGCCGAGTCCACGCTACGCTGTGTTGTATCTTCGGGAAGTATTGAGGGGAAAAGTATCCAATGAAAATTATCAGCGTCCGTTTCGCTAATCTTAACTCGCTGCCCGGTCCGTTTCTGATTCGCTTTGATGAGACGCCGCTGGCGGACACCGGATTGTTTGCCATCACGGGGCCCACGGGGGCGGGCAAAAGCACCCTGCTCGACGCCATTTCGGTGGGCCTCTACGGCCGGGTGCCGCGCCACGACCGGCAGGTGGGCGAAATGGTGAGCCGCCACGCCAAAGACGCGTTTTCGGAAGTAGAATTTGAGGTGCACGAAACCGACCCCGACACCGGCGTGGTGGACCGGGTGCGCTACCGCTCGCGCTGGGAAGTGAAGCGCAAGGTGCGCGGCGAAGACAAAGGCAGTCTCAATGCCGACGCCATGTCGCTGGTAATGAGCCCGTCTAACGCGGCCGTCATCAGCGGCAAAGAGGCTGTGCCCAAACGGGTGGGCGAGCTGTCGGGGCTGGATTTTGGGCAGTTTGAGCAGTCGGTACTGCTGAGCCAGGGCAAGTTTGCCCGCTTCCTGCACGCGCCCGAAAAGGAGCGCAGCGCCCTGCTGGAGAAGATGACCAACGTGGGCATATATTCGCGGCTCTCGGTGGCGGCGTTTGAAAAAGCCAGGGAAGAAGAACTGAAAACCAAGCTGCTGCGCGCCAAGCTGGACGCCACCCGCCTGCTGTCGGAAGACGAGCGCGCGGAGTTGGAACGGCAGCTCGACGTGTTGCACCAGCAGGCCGAGCAGCACTACGAAGAGCAGCAGGACCTGAACCTGTGCCTGACCTGGCGCACCATTCTGGACCAGCTCGACAAGCAACTGTGGGAAGCCACCCGCGAAGCCGAGCGCCTGCGCCAAGCCGACGAAACCCTGCAAGTTGATTTCGCCCGCCTCGACGGGCACGTGCGCGCCGCCGGCGTCGACAAACCCCTGGAACTGGCCGAAGCCGCCGAAAAAGAAGTTGCCACCGATACCGCGCAGCTGCAGGAACTGGCGCGCGCCTTGCCCCTGCTGGCCAAAGCAGCCGAAACCGCGGACGCCGCCCACGGTACCGCCACCGAAGCCCATGCCGCCGCGCTAGCCGAGGAAAACCGGCTGCGCCCGCTGCTCAACCAGGCCCAGCAGCAGGACGCGGCCATTGCCGCCGCGCTGCACCAGCTGACGCTTAAGCGCGAGGCCTATGGGCAACACGAGGCCGAATACAAACAAGCTGAAACCGAGCTAGCCCAGCAAAAAACTGAAATCGAGGGCCTGCAAACGCAAAGCTCCGAGCTGGACCGGTGGCTTATTGCGCACAATGCCGAGGTTGAGCTCAAAAATCAGTTGTTTGAGCTAAGCCGCGAAATCATTGATTTGCAGGGCGCCCAAAAGGAAATTTCCTCCCGGGAAACCCGCCGCGCCGAGCTGCTCAAGAATCAGCGCGAAGCGGCCACCGATTTGGAGCGCCAGCGCGGCCTCGAAACCGAGGCCCTGGCACGCCAGCAAACCATCAAAGACGAGGGCCAGCCCTGCCGCACCGAGCGCGATGCGCTGCTGGTGGACACCACGGCCGCGGCCCTGGCCCAGCGCGCCGACGACCTGACCACCTACCGCCAGGGCCTGCAGCAGCTGCTGCCCAAGGCGGAAGCCGCCCAGGAATACCAGGCCCGCGCCCGGACGCTGACCGCCGAAATCGAACAGGAAGCACCGGTTCTATCGGCGGCGGAAACGGCGGTAAGTCACCTCGAAACGCGCCTCAAGGACGGCAAGGCGCTGCTGGAAAGCTACCGCCGCGAGCTGCGCGCCCAGCAGGCCATGGCCGACCTCAACGCCCACCGCCAGCACCTGCACGACGGCCAGCCCTGCCCCCTGTGCGGCGCGCTGGAACACGCCTTCGCCGCCGATTTTGCGGCCGAGGCCGACGAGCAGGAGCAACGCGTAGCCCAGCAACAGCAGGCCCTGACGGCGCTGGAAGAAGAACTGCGCCGCGCCACCAGCACCTGCACCCGCCGCCAAACCGAGCAGCAGCAGCGCCAGCGCCAGCGCGACGAAGCCACGACCGCCGCCGCCGAAGCCCAGCAGCAAGCCGGGGCGCTGGCCGCAGCTCTGCTGCCCACCCCGGCCCAGCCGGCCGATGCGGACGCGGTGCGCGCCCTATTGGCCGAGGCCACCGCCCAGCAGGAAGCCGCCGTAGCGGCCCGCCGCCGCCTGGCCGAGCTGGATGAAAAGCTGGCCGCGCTGCGCGAGAAGTACCTGCAGGCCGGCGAGGCCGCCACGGCCGCCCAGCGCGAGATTCCGCGCCTGCAGGAACGGCAGGCCGCCATCGAAACCGCCTTGAATGAACTGGCCGAAGAGTTGGTGTATTGGCGCGAGCAGGCCGACATCTTCCAGGGCACCATCCGGGATATTCTGCGGCCGCACCGCCTGGCGCTGCCTGCCCAGCCGCCCTACGACGGCACTCTGGCCACGCTGGGCGAGCGGGCGGAGTACTACGAAGCGCAGGTCATCGCCCAGACTGCGCTGGGTAAAACGCTGCAGGAGAAAACCATTCAGCTGGAATCCCGCACTGAGGCGCTGGCCCGCCAAGCCACGCAGCTGGCGGCCGATGCTGCCGGGCTGGATGTCGACCAGGAAACCCTCAACCAGCTACGAGCTGCCCGCCAGGCTCAGTATTCCGGGCCCGACCCCGCCGCCGAAGCCGAGCAGTTGCGCAAGGCCACCCAAGCCCTGGCCGAGGCTATGCAGTTGGCGCAAACGCAGCTGGCCGACCAGCAGAAGGCCCTAGCCATCAAGCAAAGCGCCCGCACCGGCCTGGAAACGCAGCTAGAAGCCCACCGCACGGCCTTCGCCCAGCGCGAAGCCGAGTTGAACACGGCCCTGGCCGCCGCCAATCTGGCCAGTGCCGCCGATGCCCGCGCCCTGCTCCTGCCCCCGGCCGAGGCCGAGCGCCTGCACCAGTGCCGCCAGGACCACCTCACGGCCAAAGCCGCCACGGCCCGCCGCCTCGCCGACCTCACCGCCGAGCAGCAGCGCCACGCCGAGGCCGGCCTGACGCCCCACCCCGCCGCGGCGCTAACCGCCCAGCTCAACGCCCTTTCGGCCGCCGACGACACGCTGCAGCAGAAGCTGGGCGCTGTGAGCAACCAGCTCAAGCAGGACGACGACGCCCGCCAGCTGCAGGCCGACGGCCTGCGCGAGCTGGAACAGCGTCAGAAAGAAGAGCAGCGCTGGCAGGACCTCAGCGAGCAAATCGGCTCGGCGCGGGGCGACAAGTTCAGCCAGTTTGCCCAGGGCCTCACGCTCACGCACCTGGCCCGGCTGGCCAACCTGCGCCTGCGCCAGCTCACCGGCCGCTACACCATCCTCAAAACGCCGCACCGCAACCTGGAGCTGCAAATCATCGACCACGACCAGGCCGACACCGTGCGCCCCATGGCCTCGCTCTCGGGCGGCGAAAGCTTCCTCGTGAGTTTGGCCCTGGCCCTAGGGCTGAGCGAGCTGGCCGGCCACAAGGCCCGCATCGAGTCGCTGTTTATCGACGAAGGCTTCGGCACGCTGGACCCCGACGCGCTGAACACGGCCCTGGATGCTTTGGAACGCCTGCAGCACTCGGGCAAGATGATTGGCGTCATCTCCCACGTTTCCGATTTGAAGGACCGGATTGGCACCCAGATTCGGGTGCGACCCGGTGCCGGCGGCAACAGCACCGTGCACCTGGTGGGCGTGATGGGCCACGAAACCAGCTGCGCCGTGCCGGCCCAACGGCCGGAGCCGGTGGCCGGCTAGCGCCGCCCGCGCCGGTTGGTGATGCGCTCCACGCGCTGCCGCTTTATCCAGCGCAGGTAGGTTTGCAGCTCTTCGGCGGTGCGCAGAGCCTCCACCGTGGCATACTGGCGGGCCAGGGCGCGGTTGCTCAGGAAGCGGTGCACGCTGCTGTGGCAGGGCTGGCACAGGTCGACGGTGGGGCCGTAGCGGCCACCTTCTTCGCGCGGCACCAAGTGGTGGCGCGAGGTGGCCTGCACCTCGCGCTCGCAGAGGCCACAACACGGGTTCGCGGAAAGGGAAGGTTGAGCGGAAGGCCCTTCGGCGGGCCGCAAGCGCCGTCTGGCCATGCGTCGAAAACGAAGAATCAGGGTTGGCTTTTCTCAAAACTATAACAGCTGGGAGATGGCGCAAGTTGCTTATTTGTTCTCAGGGCGTTACCTTGGCCTCGAATGAGCTTACTTGCTTTTTTATGAGCAACGATGGCTTGTTGCGCTTCACTTTTTTGCTGCTTCGCATGATGATAACTGTACCTGCCATTTCTTTTCCCAAACGCGCGGCGCGGGCGGGCCGGGCCACCGGCGCCCTGCTGGCGCTGTTGCTGCTGAGCGCGGCCGCGCCGGCCCGCGCCCAAACGTGGATGGTGAGCACCACGGCCCAAATAAAGCTGGGCATTCTCGACAAATACGGCCAGATAGGGCCCTACACGGCCACGTTTGTGGTGCACAACGAAAAAACCGGCAAGGACTATTTCCTGGTGAAGCAGCTGGGCCAAAACCAGAAGGGCGTGGACGTGCTGTTTCCCACCGACCCCTCCGACCCCGAATACTTCAAGGCCGAAAGCGGGGAAGCGGCCACGGCCACGCCCGGCCGCTACACCTGGGAATGCCGCGTGAAGGGCGTGAAAGCCGTAGGCGGTCGCTTCGTGTTTCCGGAAGTGGCTAACGACGTGACGGTGATAAACAGATAGGCCGGCCCAGCTGGGAGGCGAAATTTGTGGAAAGCCTGGCCCTGTGCCGGGCTTTCTTCGTTATAGTACGCTGCGCTGTTTCCTTTTTTAATTGCTTTGCTTATGCCCCGCAAGTCTTTTTCCGAACTCATCAACAGCCCCGGCATGCCGGTATTGGTCGACTTCTACGCCACCTGGTGCGGGCCCTGCAAAACCATGGCGCCCATCCTGGAGCAGGTGGCGGCCCAGCACGGCGGCAAGCTGCGCGTCATCAAAATCGACGTGGACCGCAACCCCGCCGTGGCCCAACAATACCGCGTGCAGAGCATCCCGACGCTGATTCTGTTTCATCAGGGGCAGCCGGTATGGCGGCAGGCGGGCGTGGTGCCGGCCCCGCAAATAGCGCAGGCCCTGCAACCGTTCGTGGGCAAATAAGAGCGGTTGGGCCGCTGCCGGGCCGCCACCAAACTATTCTGCCGCACGCTGGCGTTGGGGGAGCGTTACCTTTGCGTTCCCCTGCTGCCAACTGTATGGTTTTTAGTTCTTCTCTGCGTTATCTGGTTCTTGTTTTGGTGCTGTTTGGCCTTGGGCCGCACCGGTCTTTCGCACAGAATGCCAGCCGGTTTACGCTCAGCGGCACCGTGCGGGGGGCCCGTGGCGAAACCCTGCCGGGCGCCAGCGTGGCCGTGCCTCAGCTCGGCACCGGCACCGCCGCCGATTCGGTGGGCCACTTCAGCCTGACGCTGCCCGCCGGGCGCCACCAGCTGGTGGTCGCCTCCATCGGCTATCAGCAAATCACCCGTGACATCAACCTGACGCACAGCCAGCGGCTTAATTTTTCGCTCGAAGAAGGCGGCAACGAGCTGGGCGAAGTGGTGGTGGAAGGCGCCGCCACGCTGCAGGAAAAACTCAAAACCACCCAGATGGGCGTGGAGCACCTGAGCGTGCGCGAAGCCAAGCTGCTGCCGGCCCTGTTTGGCGAGGTCGACATTCTGAAAACCCTGCAGCTGAAGCCCGGCGTGCAGAGCGGCGGCGAAGGCACCAGCGGCCTGTTTGTGCGCGGGGGCTCGGCCGACCAGAACCTGTTTTTGGTGGACAACGCGGTGGTGTACAACCCCAACCACTTGTTCGGCCTCTTTTCGGTGTTCAACTCCGACGCCGTGCAGGGCGTGGACCTGTACAAGTCGGGCTTTCCGGCGCAGTTTGGCGGGCGCCTGTCGTCGGTGGTCGACGTGAAGCTGCGCGAGGGCGACCGGCAGCACTACGTGGCCACGGGCGGCATCGGGCTCATTTCGTCGCGCCTCACCTACGAGGGGCCCATTAACAAGGGCAAGGGTTCGTTCATTGTGAGCGGCCGGCGCACGTATTTCGACATTTTTACGCGGGCCCTCAACCGGGCCAACGAAGGCAAGGAAGACTACAGCCCCATCCCGGACTACTACTTCTACGACATGAACGCCAAGGCGAACTACACGCTGGGCGACAAGGACCAGGTGTTTTTCACGGGCTACCTGGGGCGCGACGTGTTCGGGTTCAGCAGCACGGGCGGCTTCAATTTCAACTTCAACTGGGGCAACACCATCGGGACGCTGCGCTGGAACCACGTGTTTTCGCCCCGGCTGTTTCTGAACACGTCGGTGGCGGTTTCCGACTACCACTACAGCCTCACCAACCGGCTCGACCAGTTTTCCTTCGGCCTGGGCTCCAACATCCGCGACTACACCGCCCGCACCGACGCCGAGTACACGCCCAACGACAGGCACCTGCTGAAGGCGGGCGCCACGGTCACGCAGCACCGCTTCGGCGTGGGCCGCCTCGATGCCAACTCCGGCGACGGCCGCGTGAACTTCGGCTCCGACGTGAACTACTACGGGGCCGAGGGCGCCCTCTACGCCTCCGACAACTACAAAGCCACCGACAAGCTGCAGCTCGAAGGCGGCCTGCGCCTCACCGGCTTCCGCAGCGGCTCGGACCAGTACGGCGGCCTTGAGCCGCGCGCCTCGGCCCGCTACTCGCTCAACGAGCGCACCTCCTTCAAGGCCAACTACGCCCTGATGTACCAGTACGTGCACTTGGTCACGAACTCCGGCGCCACCCTGCCCACGGATATCTGGTACCCCTCGCGCCTGTCGGTGAAGCCCCAACGCTCGCAGCAGGTGAGCGGTGGCGCGAGCTTTCTGCTGGGCCAGGGCAAGTACTTGCTCACCAACGAAGTATACTATAAGTGGGGGCAGAACCAGGTTGATTTCAAGGACGGCGCGCAGCTGTTCGTGAACCCGGAGCTGGACGCCGAATTCATTTTTGGCAAAAGCTGGGCCTACGGCAACGAGATTTACCTGGAAAAGAAAACCGGCAAAACCACCGGCTGGATAGGCTATACGCTGGCCTGGAGCTGGCGCAATTTCCAGCCCCAGCGCGGCACCACGGGCATCAACAACGGCCAGGATTTCCACCCCAGCTACGACCGGCGCCACAACCTGACCGTGGTGCTGCTGCACCAGCTCAACCCGCGCGTCAACCTCACGGCCAGCTTCGTGTTTAGCTCCGGCAACCTCACCACGCTGCCCCTGGGCCGCTTCGGGGTGCAGGACATTCCCGGCTCCAGCGTGGGCCTCGACCCGCGCCCGGTGCCCATCTACCCCGACCGCAACTCCTACCAGCTCATCCCCTACCACCGCCTGGACCTCGGCGTGGTCTACAAAATCGGCTCCCGCCTCAACCAGGACCTCACCCTGAGCATTTACAACGCCTACAACCGCCGCAACGCCTACTTCGTGTTCTTCGAAACGCAGAAGGACAAGATTTCTGGCCGTACCGTCGGCTTCGCGGCCAAGCAGGTGTCGCTGTTCCCCGTCATCCCCTCGCTGACGTACAATTTCCGGTTTTAAGCCCGAACCGTCATGTCGAGCTTGTCGAGACATCTCGCGTGAGGCAGTAACTCAACTGATTGGATTACTACGGCACGCGAGATGTCTCGACAAGCTCGACATGACGTTCTAACAACGGTTTCTACATGAATTACCTCTTAAAGTCCGCTGCCTTTCTCGCCATCCTGGCCCTGGCCGGGTGCAGCAACCTGCAAAACGACATCGACGTGCCGTTGCCTTCCTACTCGTCGCAGCTGGTGGTGGAATGCTACCTGGAGCCCGGCAAAGTGCCCAGCCTGGCCGTCACCACGTCGGTGCCCTACCTGAGTTCCGTGCTGCCGCAGGTGCCCAGCGACGTGACCGTGACCCTGATTATGCCCAACGGCACGTCGGTGCCGCTGGCGTACTCGCCCAACTTCAAGGCCCTGACGGACACCACGGGCGAAAAATTCCATTCGCACATCGGGCGCGACCCGCTGGTGGCCCGCCCCGGCGACGTGTTCCGGCTCGACGTGCGCGACACCAAGGGCCGCCACGCCACCAGCACCACCACCTACCTGGCCCCCATTCCCATCGATTCGGTGGAGTTTAAGTTTAACGACAAGACGGGCTCGGAGCGCAAGGCCTACTTCCTCACCAATTTCCGCGACCCGGCCACGCCCGGCGACTGCTACCGCCTGCAGCTGCACAAGGGCGACCCCATCCCCAAAAACCTCATCAAGAGCCCGGAAGTGGACATATCGCTCGAAGACCGGCTGCTCAACGGCCAGAACTTCACCGTGGGCACCAGCTACCGCTTCAACGCCAACGACTCGGTGACGGCCACGCTCTACCACACCGAATACGCCTTTTACCGCTTCCGCCAGTCGGTGCGCGACGCCCGCAACGCCAACGGCAACCCCTTCTCCCAGCCGTCCGCCATTTACGGCAACGTGGAGGGCGGCGTGGGCATTTTTGCCGTGCTCAGCGCGACCCGAGCGACGAAGGTTGTCAAATAGCTTTTAGCTCCTTGGAATGTATAAGAACGGTCAGGTCGAACTGGTCGAGACATCTCGCGTGCTGAAGCAAAATCCTTCGATTGGAATACTGCGGCACGCGAGATGTCTCGACCAGCTCGACCTGAACGTTCTGCTGCGCTCGGCCTGACCGTCCTTTTTTTAGGCGGCTGCCGCTATTCCAGTCCCGCCACCACGGCTTTAATTAATGCCGTAAGGCGGGGCTCGGCGGCGGCGGCGGCGGCGAAGATATCGGCCAGCACCACCGGCTTGAGGTGGCCGGGCGCGCACAAATCGGTGATGACCGACACGGCCAGCACCGGCAGGCCCAGGTGGCGCGCGGCAATGACTTCCGGCACCGTGCTCATGCCCACGGCGTCGGCCCCGATGGTGCGCAGGTAGCGGTACTCGGCCGGCGTTTCAAGCATGGGGCCGGGCACGCTGGCGTACACGCCGCGGCGGGTGGTACCGGCTTGGCCCAGCGCCTGGGCGGCGGCTTCGGCGCGGGCCAGCAGGTCGGCGTCGTAGGGCGCAAACATGTCGGGGAAGCGCGGGCCCAGCTCGTCGAGGTTGGGGCCAATGAGCGGGTTGCCGGGCTGCAGGTTAATGTGGTCGTCAATCAGCATCAAATCCGCGATGTTGAAATCGGGGTTGAGGCCGCCCGCCGCGTTGCTCACCAGCAGCCGGCTGATGCCCAGCAGCTTGAGCACCCGCACGGGCATGGCCACCTGCTGCATGGTGTAGCCCTCGTAGTAGTGGAAGCGGCCTTGCAGCACGGCCACTTTTTTGCCGCCCATGCGGCCCAGCAGCAGGCGCCCGGCGTGGCTTTCCACCGTGGAAAGCGGGAAGTTGGGAATGTCGGCGTAGTTGATTTCGTGCGCTACCTCCACTTCGCGGGCCAGCGCGCCCAGGCCGGTGCCGAGGATGATGCCCGTTTCGGGTTGAAAACTATTGGCCTGGGCCTGGATGTAAGCGGCGGCTTCGCGGAGTTGGTCGAGCATCATGAGTTGAGCGAATGTATAAAAATTGTCATCCTCATCTGGCGTACGCGCAGCGAAGGACCTTCTCATTGTTGAACGATTTGTTCAAGCTCGAAAAGGTCCTTCGCTGCGCGTACGCCAGATGAGGATGACAGATGGCAGGGCAACAAATGCGGTTACTGAATGTCGAGCGTGTAGGGCAGGCGGGCCTGCACGCCGCGCATCTGCATCAGTTGCTGGTACTGGGCGTAGGCGGGGTACAGCGGGCCGAGCTCGGTTTTGAGGGCTTTGGTTTTGGCTTCGTCATCGTCGTCGCCCAAGCCGAACGTTCTCAGGAGGCCTTCAAGCTCCGAACGCTGGCGCGGCAGGCGCTGCACACGGTAGTCGTCGGCCTTGAGGTGGGCGCGCTGGGCCGCGAGTTGCAGGGCGTCCTGGTAGTCGCCCAGCACGTCCACGAGACCATTTTCTTTGGCTTCGAGGCCGCTCCAGACGCGGCCTGAGGCCAGGCGGCGCAGGCGCTCCACGGGCATGTGGCGGCCCTGGGCGGCCTTGCTGGTGAAGTCGGCGTACGTCCGGTCCACTTCGTGCTGCAGGGCCTTGCGCTCAAACTCCGACAGCGGGCGGGTGATGGTGGGCAGGTCCGAAAACTTGCCCGTCGTCACGCGGTCCACCGTGATGCCGAGCTTGTCGGCCAGCAGCGGCTGGATGTTGGGCAGCACCATAAATACCCCAATGGAGCCCGTGATGGTGTTCGGGTGGGCCACGATGGTGTCGCAGGCCATGGCGATGTAGTAGCCGCCCGAAGCCGCCACGTCGCTCATGCTGGCAATAATCGGCTTCACTTTTTTGGTGAGCACCACTTCGCGGTAAATGATATCCGAAGCCAGCGAGGAGCCGCCGGGCGAGTTGATGCGCAGCACCACGGCCTTCACTTTGTCGTCGAGCCGGGCCTTGCGGATGGCCTCGGCAAACTTGGTGCTGCCGATGTTGTCGTCGGAGCCTTTGCCGGTCACGATGTCGCCCTCGGCGTAAATCACGGCGATGCGGTTGCCGCTGGTCTTGCCTTCTTTTTCGTCGGCGTCGTCGCTGTCGGTGTACTCGCTCAAGCTCACCAGGCTGGGCTTTTTGTCTTTGGCCAGGTCGAGCTTGCCGCGCATGTAGTCCTGCACTTCATCGAAGTAGCCGAGCTTGGTCACCAGTTTCAGGCGCAGGGCGTCGGGGGCGTTGTGCACCAGCATGGAGTCCGAGATGACCTTGAGGCGGGCGGGGTCGATGCCGCGGGCTTTGGCCACCTGCCCCACCATGTAGCCGTTGATGGAGTTCAGGAACGAGACGGTCTGGTAGCGGGCCGAATCGGAGAAATTCTCCCGAAAAAAGGGCTCCACGGCGCTTTTGAACGAGCCGACGCGGAAAATGTAGGGCTGAATGCCGGCCTTGTCGAACAGGCGTTTGTAGAACATCACCTCCGAGCTCAGGCCGTTGAATTCAAGCGTGCCCTGCGGGTTGAGGTAGATTTCGTTGGCGACCGAGGAGAGGTAGAAGCTTTTTTCAGAAGCGATTTCGTGGTAGGCCACCACGAATTTGCCGCTCTTCTTGAAATCAATCAGGGCGTCGCGCACTTCCTCCAGCGAGGCCATGCCGCCCTGAATGATGCCCAGGTTGAGCAGAATGCCCTTGATGTCGCCGTCGGTTTTGGCGCGCCGGATGGCCTCTTTCAGGTTCACCAGGCCGGTGGAAGAATTGTTGCCGCCGAGGCTGAACCTGCTGTCGCGCCCACGCTCGCTCAGCGGCTCGTTCAGCTTCAATTCCAGCACCGAGTTGGCCGCGACCTCCTTCTTATCGCCGGCGCTGGCCGCCGCCCCAATGATGGCCGCAAAGACCACGAAACCCAGGAAACTGAATGCGACCAGGCCCACGATGGTGGCCAGCACAAACTTAAAAAACTGACGCATAAGACCGCAGATTTAACAGATTTTAACGGATGAAACGGATTTTTTGTGGTTTCGCGCCCACCTAGTTCGGCCAGGATTGCGGCCAATTAGCCGGCAAGTTACACGCACTTGTATCGTTTGCCTTTGGCGTGCATTACGCAAACGCGAGGTGTTACTCAGAACCACAAAAAATCTGTTTTATCCGTTAAAATCCGTTAAATCTGCGGTCAATAGCCATACTTCTCGCCCCACCAGCCGCGCAGGCGCTCCTGGATTTTCTGCTCGCTGGCGTTCTGGCCGGGCTCGTAGAAACGGGTGCCGCTCAGGGCGTCGGGCAGAAACTCCTGCTCTTCAAAATTGCCTTCGCCGTTGTGCGAGTAGGCGTATTCCCTGCCGTAGCCCAGCTGCTTCATCAGGCGCGTGGGGGCGTTGCGCAACGGCACCGGCACGGGGTGCACACCGTGGGCCTTCACCTCGGCCTGCGCCGCCCGGATGGCCAGATAGGAAGCGTTGCTTTTGGGCGAAGTGGCCAGGTACACCACGGTTTGGGCCAGAATCAGGTCCGACTCGGGCAGGCCGATGACGGTGCAGGCCTGGAAGCAGCTGGTGGCCAGCATTAGGGCGTTGGGGTTGGCGTTGCCAATGTCTTCGGAGGCCAGGATGACCATGCGGCGCGCAATAAACTTCACGTCCTCGCCGCCCTCCAGCATCACGGCCAGGTAGTAGAGCGCGGCGTTGGGGTCGGAGCCGCGCATGCTTTTGATGAAGGCCGAAATGACGTCGTAGTGCATTTCGCCGCCCTTGTCGTAGCGGGCCAGCGGGCGCTGGGCCACCTGCTGCACCACGGCGTCGGTAATCTGAATGGTGCCTTTTTTATCGGGGGGCGTGCTCTGCACCACGATTTCCAAGAGGTTGAGCAGCTTGCGGGCATCGCCGCCGCTGAGGGCCAGCAGAGCATGGTCTTCTTTGAGGTTGACCTTTTTCTGCTTCAGGGCTTCGTCCTCGGTCAGCGCTTTCTTCACCAAATCGCGCAGCGTTTCCGCGCTCAGCGGCTCCAGCACGTACACCTGGCAGCGCGAGAGCAAGGCCGGAATGACCTCAAAGGACGGGTTTTCGGTGGTGGCGCCAATGAGCGTGACCGTGCCGTTCTCCACCGCGCCCAACAAAGCATCCTGCTGGGCCTTGCTGAAGCGGTGGATTTCGTCAATGAACAAGACGGTGCCGCGCTGCCGCTTGGCTTTGTCGATGACGTCGCGCACGTCCTTCACGCCCGCATTGATGGCGCTGAGGGCCGAAAAAGGCTGCTTGAGCTCGCTGGCCAGCAGGTGGGCCAGGGTGGTTTTGCCCACGCCGGGCGGGCCCCACAGAATGAGACTGGGCAACCGGCCGGCGTTGAGGTAGCGGCGCAGCACGCCGGTTTCGCCCACCAGGTGCTGCTGGCCGGCGTAGTCGGCCAGGCGGCGCGGGCGCTGGCGCTCGGCCAGGGGCGCGTCGGGGCCGGGCGCGGGCGGCGGGGTGAAAGCGGCGGGTTCGTCGTCGGGAAAGAGGGAGGCCATGGGCAGGTTTTGGGCAAAGTTCGGGCAGCGCGCCGGGATGAATACGTGTTTTTTGCTTTTCATGAAAGCGTGGCAGTGCGTATTTGCAGGGGCGCGCTCGGCCGTGCTGCCACGGCCATACCTTTGGGCATGGCTTTTTTTCGGCAGCGCTTCCGGGCAACTAATCCCCTCGACTGGCCGAAATTGGGCCTGCTGGCCGCGTTGCTGCTCCTGTTTGCCTGGAACGTAGGCGCCCCGGTTTTGCACGTGTGGGACGAAGCCCGCCTCGCCGTGAATGCCACCGAGATGCTGCGCAGCGGCGACTGGCTCATCACGCGCTACGAAGGGCAGCCCGACCTGTGGAACACCAAGCCGCCGCTGCTCATCTGGCTGCAGGCGGGCAGCCTGGGGCTGTTTGGCTACAGCCCGTGGGCCGTTCGGCTGCCCTCGGTGCTGGCGGCGCTGGCCACGGCCGGGGCGCTCTACCGGTTTGGGCGCGCGGTGCTGGGCAGCCGCTTCGTGGGCACGTTCGCGGCCCTCATCCTCGCCACCAGCCCGGGCTTCAACGGCACGCACGTGGCCCGTTTCGGCGACTACGACGCTCTGCTGACCTTCGGGCTTACGGCCGCGGCCCTGAGCTGGTACCGCTACGCGCAGGAGCAGCAGGGGCGCTGGCTGTGGCGGGGGGCCGGCTGGTTTGCGCTGGCGTTGCTCACCAAATCGGCCGCGGCAGTACTGGTGCTGCCAGCGGTGGCGGTGGGCGGGCTGGCGCTGCCGGGCGGGCGCCGGGCACTGCGGCAGTGGCCCACGTATGTTGCCATTGCCGCGGCGTTTGGGCCGCTGGGGCTGTTTTATGGGCTGCGGGAGGCCGCGGCGCCGGGCTACCTGGCGGCCACCTGGTTTAATGACTGGTACGGCCGGTTCAGCCAGCACATCGTCACGGTGCAGTATCCGTGGTGGATTTATTTCCAGCGCCTGCTTTTCCCCGGCCTGATGACCTGGAGCTGGCTGCTGCCGGTGGGCGCCTGGCTGGGGCTTTCGGCCACGTTGGTCCCCGGCCCCAAACGCCGCTTTGCCCAATTTGCCGGCTTGTTTGTCCTCACCTTTCTGGTCCTGATATCGGTGGCGCGCACCCGGCTGGGGTGGTACAGCGCGCCCGTGTACCCCATGGCCGCGCTCCTGTGCGCGCTCGGCCTGGAGCACCTCGCCCGGCAGGCCCGGCTTCGCTGGCACTGGCCCGCCACGGCCGTGACGGGCACGCTGGCCGTGGCGCTGGCGGTGCCGACGGGCCTGCTGCTGCACCACGAGCACGCCCGCCGGGAAGCCGAAAAAACCGACCCCCTACTGCGCTACGGCTACCAGTTGCCACCCCTCGCGGCCAGCCGGCCCAGGTATTACACCTTCAGCATTCTGCAGGAAGACCGGTACCACGCCGTGCTGAATTTTTACGTGGCCGCCCTGCGCCAGGCCGGCGTGCAGCCGGTTGTTGTGCCGGCCGAAGACGTGACCTTGGGGCGCCTGCGCCCCGGGCTGCTTTTCGTGGGCTCCGAGCCCATGCTTCGCTCCGTGCAGCAGCGTTATTATACCAAGTTGCTAATGCCCGTTGCCTCAGGGGTTTTCCTTCGGATTCTGGGCCCTAAATAGCCGCCCCCGTGGCGGCGCGGCGGCCGGGCGGTTTCGTCGTTCGGCGAAAATAACCGGCCGGTGTAGCGGCGCAGCGCGAACTTTGCGGCTCCTGCTTCCGAACCATTGGCGCCGGCCTAGCCCGGCTTCTGGTTCGCGCCATCCCGCGCCACGCTCCATCTCCACTTATGCGCACTCAATACCGCGTGCACGCGGCCCTCTTCCTCGTCACCGTCATCTACGCGGCCAACTACAGCTTGTCGAAAGACGTGATGCCGCACTACCTGCACCCGTTCGGCATCGTCTCGTTGCGCATCATCGGGGCCATTATTTTCTTCGCCGTCATCAAATTCATCGTGGCCCGCGAAGACCGCATTACGGGCCGGGCCGACAACCTGCGCTCCATTGCCTGCGGCGTGCTCGGCATCGGGCTCAACCAGCTGCTGTTCTTTTCGGGCCTGAACCTGACCGCGCCCATCAGCGCCTCGCTGCTGCAAACGGTGGCGCCCATTGTGGTGGTCATCGCCTCGGCCGTGCTGCTCCGCGAGCGCATCACGCTGCCCCGGGCCCTGGGCATTGGCGTGGGCGCGGTGGGTGCGGCCTCGCTCATTCTGGGCCGCAACGCGCACACGGCGGCGGTGTACCCGCAGGGCACGCTGGGCAACATTTTTATCCTGCTCAACGCCACCGTATTTGGGGTTTACCTGGTCATTGTCACGCCGCTCATGCGCAAGTACCACCCGTTCACGGTGCTGGGACGGGTGTTTCTGGTGGGCGGGTTCATTGCCATTCCCTTCGGCTGGCGCGAGGTTCTCACGGCCGACTATGCCAGCTTCCCGCTCTACATCTGGGCCGAGGTGGGGTTCATGATTTTCTTTCTCACCATCCTGGCTTATTTGCTCAACAACTGGGCGCTGAAATACGCCTCCCCTGCCCTGCTGGGCGTCTACATCTACCTGCAGCCGGTGCTGGCCGTGCTCATCGCCGTGGGCCTGGGCAAAGACCACCTCACCCTGGGCAAGGCCGGGCAGGCGGCGCTCATCTTCCTGGGCGTGTGGCTGGTGAGCCAGAAACCCAAGGCGACCAAGGTACCGGAGGTAGCGGTGGAGTAGTAATTTACGCACTCTCCATTTTACCCTTCGACTCCGCCATGCGTCTTGTTTTGGTGACATTGTTAGGCGTGCTGATGCTTTTACCGGGTTATGCGTCCGCTCAGACCGCCGCTCCGGTAGATTCTACGGCAACCCTACGCCGCACTTATTCGGAGAAAATGCCCGTGTTTCCGGTTTTGGAACCCGGCGATAGCGCCCGCACCACCAGCCAGCGGATGACCCGTTTCATCAGCAAAGACTTCAAATACCCGCGCACCGCTCTGCGCGACGGCGTTGGGGGAAGGGTTTTTTTTTCTTTCACGGTCAACGCGCAGGGCCACACCACCGACCTCAAGCTGGTAAAAGGCGTTCGGGCCGACATCGACGCCGAGGCGTTGCGTTGCATTCAGCGCCTCGCAGCCGTTACCTGGCAGCCGGGATGGCAGGACGGCCGCCCCGTCAGCGTCTCGTTCACGGCGCCCCTTACCTTCAGCGTTAGCACTGGCACCAAGGACGCTCCTTCCCCCTGGTCCGCCGACTCTCTGGACCTGGGCCCTTTTCAAAAGCTGGCTCTCCCGACCCAGGCCTGGAACAGCGACCGCAAGGCGCTGCCCGCCGGCAAAGGCCTCATCTACGGCAGTTGCCTGCAACGCCTCGGCGGGACCAGCAGCCTGGGCACGGGCGAGTACGTGCGCCTCGTGAACGTCAGGACCGGCAAGTCGGTGCGGCTAAACGTCAAGCCCGCGCTCAATTCCCGCCGGGAAAACGCCTTTTGCTACGCATTGCCGGCGGGCCGCTACGCCTTGTACCTCTACGAATTTCCCGACCCTGTGTGGGGCGCCTGCCGAATGCACACGGAGAGCATCCGCAAGCCCGCCCCCGGCCGGGGCTATTCCTCGTCTTTGAGCAGCACCCGCTTCCAGTTTGTGGTGGAAGCCGGGAAGTTACATTACGTGGGCACCTGGAACCTCGCCAACGAAAACCAACCGGAAATTCTGAACGAGAAGTCCATCCTGGATGCCCGAATGCAGCCCAACTTCGAGTCGTTGCGATTCAGCGACGCCCAAGTAGCGGTTCCTCAGTAAGCTCTCCTGTGCGAGATACTTCTTGTTTGCATCCCCTTCTTTTAAATGAAAAAGGCCCGACTGAATAAGCCGGGCCTTTCTACTATATGATTTCGGGCAAATTTTACAAGTGAATCACCTCGCCATACGCGGCGGCGGCGGCCTCCATAATGGCTTCGCTCATAGTGGGGTGCGGGTGCACCGCCTTGATGATTTCGTGGCCGGTGGTTTCCAGCTTGCGGGCCACCACCACTTCGGCAATCATCTCGGTCACGTTCGAGCCAATCATGTGGGCGCCGAGCCACTCGCCGTACTTCTTGTCGAAGATGACTTTCACGAAGCCGTCTTTCACGCCGGCGGCGCTGGCTTTGCCCGAGGCCGAAAACGGGAATTTGCCCACCAGCACGTCGTAGCCTTTTTCCTTGGCTTCGGCTTCGGTGTAGCCCACGCTGGCAATTTCGGGCGAGGCGTAGGTGCAACCGGGGATGTTCTGGTAGTTGAGCGGCTCGGGGTGGTGACCGGCAATTTTCTCCACGCAGATGATGCCTTCGGCCGAGGCCACGTGGGCCAGCGCGGGGCCGGGCACGATGTCGCCGATGGCGTAGATGCCGGGCACGTTGGTCTGGTAGAAGTCGTCCACAATCACGCGGCCGCGCTCCACTTTAATGCCCAGCTCTTCGATGCCGATGTTTTCGAGGTTGGTGGTCACGCCCACGGCGCTCAGCACCACGTCGCACTCTATCACCTGCTCGCCCTTTGCGGTTTTGATGGTCACTTGGCAGCCTTCGCCGGCGGTGTCCACTTTGGTAACTTCGGCGCTGGTGAGCACGTTCACGCCGATTTTGCGGAACGACTTCTCCATCTGGCGCGACACTTCCTCGTCCTCCACGGGCACGATGCGGGGCAGGTATTCCACCACCGTCACTTCCGAGCCCATGGTGCGGTAGAAGTAGGCAAACTCGACGCCGATGGCGCCCGAGCCCACCACCACGAGGCGCTTGGGCAGCTGTTCCATGGCCATGGCCTTGCGGTAGCCGATGATTTTTTTGTTGTCGACGGGCATGGTGGGCAGCTCGCGCGAGCGGGCGCCGGTGGCCAGGATGATGCTCTTGGCTTCCACCGTTTCCTTGCTGCCGTCGGCCTTGGTCACTTCCACTTTGCCGGGGGCCAGCACTTTGCCGGTGCCCATCACGGTTTCGATTTTGTTCTTTTTGAACAGGAAATTGATGCCCTTGCTCATGCCGTCGGCCACGCCGCGGCTGCGCGAAATCACGGCGCCGAAGTCGTAGCCCACGCCTTCGGCTTTGAGGCCGTAATCGGCGGCGTGGTTGAGGTATTCGAACACCTGCGCGCTCTTGAGCAGCGCTTTGGTGGGAATGCAGCCCCAGTTGAGGCAGATGCCGCCCAAGGATTCGCGCTCAATCACGCCCACTTTCAGGCCCAGTTGCGAGGCCCGGATGGCGGCCACGTACCCGCCGGGGCCACTGCCGACCACGACCAAATCAAATTGCAATGCCATAAACTTCTCAGGAAGACAGGAAGAAAAAAGTACACCGGGCCCGGCTGGGGGCCCGCCCAATTAGGTTCGCAAAGATAGCCGCACGTCCGCACCGCGCCGCAATCCCGTAGCTACTGCTTAGCTTGCCAACAATGTTTTGGCCCAAAGGGTGCTAGCAGCCAATCTTGTCCGGGCACCGTATAAGCCCCGGTTGGGCCCAAAAAGGCGCGCAACTCTCATTTTTAGCATTCATGAAATCACTTCTTCGCACTCCTTTGGCCGCGCTGGGGCTGTTGGCCTTCCTCACTAACTGCGCCACCACCGTCACCGAAAAAGAAAAACCCACCGTGACCAGCCAGCCCATGGAAGCCCCCGTGGCCACCGGCGCCGTCCGCTCCGACTCCACCGGCGCCGCCGCCACGGCCACCGATGCCCGCGTGGCCACCACCGCTTCGGCGGCCACCGCCGAGCCCGCCGCCACCGCCAACGGCCTGCCCGCCGAGATGGCCGGCGCCCCCGAAACGGCCGCGCCCAACACGCCCAGCGCCACCGCGGCCTCGGCCGAGCGGGCCAAAGAGAAAAAAATGACCGCCGCCGACTACCGCACCATGCTGGAATCGGCCGACTCGCGCCTCAAAACCAGCCCCAAAGACCCCGCCGCCCTGCTGCAACGGGCCAAGGCCAGGAGCTACCTCAAGCAGTACAAAGAGGCCATCCCGGACTACACGGCCGCCATCAAGTACCAGCGCAACAACCCCGATGCCTACTACAACCGCGGCGTCAACCGACTGATGATGAAGCAGTACAAGGCCGCTGCCACCGACTTCTCGGGCGCCCTCAAGTACCGGCCCGACGACAAGGAATCCTTCTTCGGCCGGGGCGTGGCCAAGATGCAGATGTACCAGTACAAGCCCGCCGTGGTTGATTTCACGAAAGCCATTCAACTCGATTCGGCCTACGCCGACGCCTGGGAATACCGCGGCATCAGCTACTCCTCGTTTGATAAGCTCTCGGAAGCGCGCCGCGACCTGGAGCGCGCCGCCAAGCTCAACCCCGAAGCCGCCAAAAGCCTGAAGCGCTACGTGGGCGCCAACGACGGCCTGGCGCCCATCAAGCCCGCCCCGGTGGCCAAGCCGGGCACCGGCTACCACCCCAAGCCCGGCTACCACAAGCCGGCTACTGCGCCAGCCGCGAGCACGCCGGCGCAGTAGCCGAAGCAGTCAAAAAAGTTGTCAGAACGTCATGTCGAGCTGGTCGAGACATCTCGCCCGGGGCAGTAATCAATTGATTAGTGGCGGCACGCGAGATGTCTCGACCAGCTCGACATGACGTTCTTTTTTGTTCGGGTGTTCTTCTCCTGCTTCCCCTCCCTTACTTCCCGCCAAACAGCAGCTTGAAATAGAAGCCCGGCTTGCGCAGCTGCTCGCGCAGGTCCAAATCCATGAACATCATGGAGAGCGTGGCGGCCAGTGTGGGGTTGCTCACGGCGCGGTTGGCCACGATGTTGAAGAGGCTGGGGAAGTTGAGCAACCGCTGCATCACGCGGCTCAGGCGCAGCTCCTGGCCGAGGCGGTTGTACACGGCCTTGTCGTAGTTTTTCAGGAATTCGGGGCTGAAATCGGCTTTTTTCACGGCCTCCACGGCCCAGGTGGCGGCGTGGCGCCCGCTCACCATGGCGTGCGAGATGCCCTCGCCCGAAAACGGGTCGATGAGCGAGCCGGCGTCGCCGAGCAGGAAATAGTTGGTCCCCGACAGCGCCCGCCGCTTCGAGCCCAGCGGCAGGCCAAAGCCCCGCACCGGCCCCAGCCGCGTGGCCCCGGCAAAGCGCGGCGCCAGCGTGGGGTGCGTGGCCAGAATCTCGTCGAGGCGCTGGCGCAGGTTGATTTTCTTGGCCGCCACGGTTTTGGAGAGCATGCCCACGCCCACGTTGGCCTGGCCGTTGGGCAGCGGGAATACCCACAGGTAGCCCGGCAGGAAGTCCTTGATGAAGTGCAGCTCGATGAAATTATCGGGGCTAAGGCCGCTCACGCCCTCGTAGTAGGTGCGCAGGCCGGCGCAGTGGTGGTCGGGCTCCAGGGCGTGGCCGGCCACTTTGCGGGCAAATTCCGACTGGGCGCCGTTGGCCACCAGCAGCAGGCGGCAGGTGGCGATTTCCTGGCCGGCTTTGTCGAATAATTGCCAGCCGCCGTCGGGCAGGCGCTCGGTGCGGGCCACGTCCACGTTCTCGCGGAAGTCAATTTCGGGCCGCTGCCGCACTTCCTCGACCAGGAAATTATCGAAATCAATGCGCTTGGCGACGTGGCCGGCGGTGGCGTCCTGGGTCTTGTCGAACTTGGGCTTGAAGGGGATGCTGAGCTGGCGGCCGTTGGGCGCGATGAAGTCGATGCCCCAGCTCGGAATCTGGCGGGGCGAGGCGGCCAGCTTGGCGTGCAGGCCGGGCTCGATGCGCTTCAACTCGTTGATGACCTTGCCGCTGAGGGCATCGCCGCACACTTTGTCGCGCGGGAAAGCGGCGCGGTCGAGCAGCAGGCAGGGGTGGCCGGCGTTGGCCAGGTGCAGGGCGGCGGTGGCCCCGCCGGGGCCCGCGCCCAGGATGCAAATGTCGTGATGGGGCATAATCTGCGGCGAAGTTAGGCCGCCGTTGCGCGAACGTAGCGCGGACTTTTAGTCCGCGAGCCCGCGGTCAATGGCAGAATCATCTGGCCGTTCCCTTCGCGGACTGAAAGTCCGCGCTACTTACCTTCGCCCCATGACCAACACACTCACCGGAAAAGTGGCCCTCGTGACGGGCGCTTCCAAAGGAATTGGCCGCGCCATCGCGGCGCATTTTGCCCAGTTGGGCGCCCAAGTGGCTTTCACCTACCTCTCCTCCGTCGAAAAGGGCCAGGCCCTGGAAACCGAGCTGTCGGCCGCCGGCACCAAGGTGAAAGGCTACCGCTCCGACGCTTCCGACTATGCCCAGGCCGAAAAACTCATCGACGACGTGGTGGCCGAGTTCGGCAAGCTCGACATCCTCGTCAACAACGCCGGCATCACGCAGGACGGCCTGCTCATGCGCATGAGCGAGCAGCAGTGGGACCAGGTGCTCAACGTCAACCTCAAGTCCGTTTTCAACCTCACCAAGGCCGCCACCAAGCCCATGATGCGCGCCAAAAGCGGCAGCATCATCAACATGACCAGCGTGGTGGGCATCAAGGGCAACGCCGGGCAGGCCAACTACGCCGCCAGCAAGGCCGGCATCATCGGCTTCACCAAATCGGTGGCGCTGGAGCTGGGCTCGCGCAACATCCGCTGCAACGCCGTGGCGCCGGGCTTCATCGAAACCGAAATGACCGACGCTCTTGACCCCAAGCAGGTGGACGAGTGGCGCAAGGCCATTCCTTTGAAAAGAGGCGGCCGGCCCGAGGACGTGGCCAAGGCCACGGCCTTTCTGGCGTCGGACGACTCGGCCTACATCACCGGCCAGGTGCTGCAGGTGGACGGCGGAATGCTGACGTAGCCGAGCGTTTTTCTCCTACAGCTTCGCTTGCTCCTTCCAACGAATCTGAATCAGGCTGTCGTAATCGTTACTCCGTCTTTTGGGAATGGGGTAGAGATAATAACAGCCTGATTCCGTTACGAGGGTGAGGTTGCTGTATGGCGTCAAACCGCCAGTCGCCGTCGAGACAAGCCGAAATTGCCCTGGGCTTACATGCAGCAGATGCAGCGAAAAAGCATCGTCGCCTTTTGCCAGGCAAGCGCGAATGCTGCTTTGCATCACGGAGTCGCTGTAGTGCCGCAACTGTTTATTATGCATTTGTGCCGCCAATTCCTTTTGAAAATTCAAGGCTCCGACGAATCCCATGTCCGGGAAGCAAGCAATTGTGTTTGATGGTGGCGGCTTGATAACAATTTCTGATGGCAGGAATTGCAACCCACTTTTTGTCCAGCCATAGCCCGCGCAAATAAACCCGGCTGCAAATCCAAAAATCAACAGCAGCGGAAACGTCACCCACTTAGAAGTCAACACCTGCAAATACGGTTCTTGTCGGCTTGTTCGTTTCATGGGTGGTGAAAGACGTTTTATGAGTTATTTGAAGTGGCTAATTTGGTCAGCAGTAGCATCATTTGGCTTGCTCTTATCGGGCTTGGTCTACATTTGGATTGAGGGGCCTTATGCCAAGCAGCGGACCGTAGAACGCCATATTCGCATTTATTCGCATGCCCCCAATCCGAAAATACCTGCTCCTGCTCACGCTAAGCGCGGTCCTCGTTGCCGTGGCGTTCAAGCCCGTGCGCCGCGCCTATAGCTATGCCTTCGGCCAGATGGCGGCCGACCGCCAGCGGCTGCGCAACGGCGACTTGATTTTCCAAACGTCCAAATCGGAGCAGAGCCTCGCCATTCAGTTGGCCACGCATTCGTCGTATAGTCATTGCGGCCTGGTTTGCCAGCAGAACGGCGAATGGATGGTTTTGGAAGCCATCCAGCCGGTGAAGTTCACCTCGTTGCGCAAGTGGGTAATTCGTGGCAAGGGCGACCATTATGTAGTGAAACGCCTCCGCGACGCCGATAAAGCCCTGACGCCACAAGCCTGGCAGCGCATGCTGGCCGCCGGGCAAGCCATGCTGGGGCGCGACTACGACCTGGCCTTTGGCTGGTCCAACGACCGGATTTACTGCTCCGAGCTCATCTGGAAAGTGTACGAGCAGGGCCTGGGCCGGCAAGTGGGCCAACTGCGGCACCTGCGCGATTTCGACCTGAGCAACCCCGTGGTGAAAGCCAAATTGACCGAGCGCTACGGCCGCAACCTGCCGCTGAATGAAACCGTCATTTCGCCGGTCAGCATCTTCAACAGCCCCGAACTGGTTACCGTGCTCAGCCGTTAAGCAACAGCCGGCATGCGTACCTTGCCGTTCTCATTCATTCCGCCATGTCCACCATCACGCTAACCCTCGACGACGAGTTTATCGCTCAGGCCGAAGCGTATGCTCAACGTATGGGCACCGACTTAGCTACCCTGTTCACTACGACCATGCGGCCACTTATTGCCCAGCCCCCACGGCGCCGGCGGCCCATCTCCCCAGCGGTAGCAGCCCTGGCCGGCAGCCTGTCAGTGCCACCGGATTTTGACTACAAAACGGCCTTGGGCGATGCGCTGCTGGAAAAGTATTTATGAGACATTATTTGCTTGACACGAATGTTCTCATTGATTACTTAATTAACCGCGAGCCCTTTGGAAGGGATGCCGTTGAGTTGATGGAGGCAGGAGTTAGTGGGGAGGCTCGCTTTTATGTGGCTAGTCTTTCCTTTGCCAATATTGAGTACGTTACTCGCAGGCTGACGACCGCCGCGCACGCCCGCCTGTTGCTGGACCGCTTGATGCCGATGGTAGAAATTCTCTCCCTAAATGCGGCCATCATTCGACAGACGCTCGACAGCAATTTTACTGATTTCGAGGATGGAATTCAATACTTCACGGCCCTCACCGAGCCCGCCATTGCGGCCATCATCACCCGCGACCCCAAGGGATTTCGCCGAAGCGCATTGCCTGTACTCTCGGTGGCTGACGCGCTGATTGAATTGGATAACGCCTCCGGACCAGAGCGGTAAATTTATTAAACTGCACTTTTGCTGACTACTCAATATTCTTCTTGGTTTATCCTGCTGTGCCTGGCCGTGGGGGCCGGCTACGCCGCTCTGCAGTACTCGGCCAAGGCCCCGTGGAGCCGGCAGCTGAACTACGCGCTGGCGGCCCTGCGCTTCGCCGTCGTCAGCTTTTTGTGCTACCTGCTGCTGGCGCCGTTCATCAAAACCACCACCGCGCGCACCGAGGCGCCCACCGTGGTGCTGGCCGTGGATAACTCGCAGTCCGTCGAGCTCTTCACGCCCAAAGACGTGCTGAGCCAGGCCACGGCCGGCCTCGGTAAGCTGGCCGAAACCTTGCGCGGCCGGGGCTTCGCCGTCGAAACCCGCACCCTGACGGCCATGCCCGGCCGCCCGGCCCGGCTCGATTCGCTGCGCTTCTCGGCCGCCACCACCGACCTCGACCAGCTCCTCAGCGGCACCCGTGCGGCCTACGACGGCCGCAACCTGGCCGGCGTGGTGCTCGTGTCCGATGGCCTCGTGAACCAGGGACGCAGCCCCGCTTATTCAGAGTATAGCTTCCCGATTTATGGCGTGGCGGTGGGCGACACCGTGCCCAAAAAGGACCTGCGCCTTACGGGCCTCACGTACAACCGGGTGGCGTTCAGTGGCAATAAATTTCCCATCGAAGCTGAAATTGGGTTTGAGGGCTACACCGGCGGCACCGCCACCGTGGAACTGCGCGACGGCAACAAGGTGCTGGACACCCGCCGCGTGGCCCTGCCCGCCGAGCGCCGCCGGGTGCGCGCCAGCTTCCAAATCACGGCGCCCGCGCCGGGCAAGCGCCGCTACGACGTGCGCGTGGTGCCCCAGCCCGGCGAGTTCACGGAGCTGAACAACCAGCGCACGGCCTTTATTGAAGTCGTGAAGGGCAAGCTGCGCGTGCTGCTGGCCGGCGCCGCCCCGCACCCGGACCTGAAGGCCCTGCGCGCCGCCATTCTGGCCAACGACAACTTTGATTTGACCATTGCGCTGCCCGGCGTGGCCCCGCTCCGGGCCGATGCCGACTTCGACGTGGCCATTCTGCACCAATTGCCGGCCAAGGAGGGGCTGGGCAACGAGATTCTGGCCCAGGTGAAGGCCCGCAAAACACCGGCCTTCTACATCCTGGGGGCGCAGTCGGACCTGGCGGCCTACAACCAGCTCGGGGCCGGGCTCACCATTCAGCCGCGCGGCGCGCAGACGGATGACGTGACGCCGGTGCCCAACCCCGGCTTCGCCCGCTTCGCCACCGACGAGGAGGCGGCCCGTCGCTTTGCGCAGTACCCGCCCGCGCCGGTGCCCTTCGGCGACTACCGCCTCGGGGCCGGGGCCGAGGCCGCGCTCTGGCAGCAGGTGGGCCGGGTGGCCACCCAGAAACCGCTGCTGGTATTCGGCGGCCCGCAGGACCGCCGCCAAGCCACCCTGCTCACCGACGGCAGCTGGCAGTGGCGCCTGCAGGAAGCCGTGGAGCACGACGACCGCCCCGAAGCCTACGACCGCCTTGTCATTCGCACGCTCCAGCTCCTCACCCAAAACGCCAACAAAAAGCGCCTCGACGTGTACCCCACGCAGGACGCCTTCGGCACCCAGGACGACGTGACGCTGGGCGCCGAAACCTACAACGCCGTGTTCGAGCGCCTCTACAACCAGAAAATCGACCTCACCCTGACCGACGCCAAGCAGCAGACCCGGCGCTTCAGCTTTGCCAATGCCGAGGACGGCGCACCGCTGCACCTGGGCCCGCTGCCGGCCGGCCTCTACCGCTACCAGGCGCGCGCCACGCTGGGCGGCCAACCCCAGCAGGACGCCGGCGAGCTGCTAGTGCAGTCGCAGCCCCTGGAAGCGCTGGAATCGAAGGCCGACCACAACCTGCTGGCCCAACTGGCGCGCCGTAGCGGCTCGCGGCTCTACTACCCGGCGCAGTTCGACAAGCTGGCGCAGGACATTCTCAAGGCCAACTACAAGCCCGTGATTACGACCGAGGAAGATTTGAAAGATTTGATAAATCTGAAGTGGCTTTTCTTCGTGATTCTGGCTTTTCTGACGGTGGAGTGGGCCGCGCGCAAGTACTCGGGCAGTGTGTAGGGCTGGAATTGCCCAAAAAGAAACGTCATGCCGGGCGCAGCCGAGGCATCTCGCTCGCTTCGTTGCAAATAGTCTTGATTTACTGCCCCACGCGAGAAGCCTCGGCTGCGCTCGGTATGACGGGCTTTAAAGTAGAAATTCACCCGCTACGTCCTCCCTCCTACTTTACCGAACCGACATGAAAATACGAGCCATAATTACCGGCGCGACCGGCATGGTGGGCGAGGGCGTCCTCCTCGAATGCCTGCAAAACCCCACCGTGGAGCGCGTGCTGGTGCTCACGCGCAAGCCCACCGGCCGCACCCACGCCAAAATGACCGAGCTGCTGGTGCCCGACCTGGCCAACCTGAGCGCTGTGGAAACCCAGCTCACGGGCTACAACGCCTGTTTTTTCTGCGCGGGCATTTCCTCGGTGGGCGTTTCAAAGGAAGAATACGAGCGCATCACCCACGACCTGACGCTGGCCGTGGGCGAAACCCTGGCCCGCCTCAATCCGGACCTGACGTTCATCTACGTGTCGGGCGCAGGCACCGACGGCAGCGAAAAATCCGGCCAGCACTGGGCCCGCGTGAAGGGCCGCACCGAAAACGAGCTGCTGGCCCTGCCCTTTGGCGCCGCCTATATGTTCCGGCCGGGCTTCATGAAGGCCACGGCGGGCCAGCGCAATATTCTGAAGTGGTACCCGGCCATTGCCTGGCTCTACCCGGTGGCCCGGCGGCTGGCGCCGGCCTTCGTGAGCACCATGCAGGAAGTGAGCCGGGCCATGATAAACGCGGCCGATTTTGGCTATTCGAAGCCCGTGCTGGAAGTGCGCGACATCGTGGCGCTGGCCCACAGCAAAGCCGCCCCAAAGTAGCGCGGACTTTGTAGTCCGTGTCCCCGCGCTATTAGCGCTACTAACTTCGTTCGGGTATCCGCCGGGAACGCGGACTACAAAGTCCGCGCTACTGCGCTTGCCCATCCCTTTTTATGCGTTCATCCCTAAAGAAATTCCTCGTGACCACCGGCGGCATTCTCGGCACCCTGCTTGTGGCGGTGGTGGCCTTCACCAACCTCAGCCCGCAGCTGGGCGGCACGCCCACGCGGCCGGAAAAGGAGGCGTTTGCAAAATCGGGCCACTACAAGGACGGCGAATTTGTGAACCTGATTCCCACGCGGGAGATGACCGGCGGCAGCACGGCCTCGGTGATGTGGAAGTTCCTGTTTCACAAGTCGCCTCAGGCCGCGCCGCCCGGCCCGCTGCCCACCCGGCCGCTCGACTCGCTGGCCATCCTCCGCAAAACGCCGGAGCTGGTGCGCGTAACGTGGTTCGGCCATTCGGCCAGCCTGCTCGAAATCGCGGGCCAGAACATCCTGCTCGACCCCATGCTGAGCGTGGAGATGGGCCCGGTGAGCTGGGCCACCCCCAACCGCTACAACCGCGAGCTGGCCATCACGCCCGAAAAGCTGCCCTACATCGCGGCCGTCCTGATTTCGCACGACCACTACGACCACCTCGACTACCAGACCATCAAGAAAATAAAGGACAAGGTGGGGCAGTTTTACGTGCCGCTGGGCATAGCCGCCCACCTACGGGCCTGGGGCGTGCCGCGCGAACGCATCACCGAAATGAACTGGGGCGACCAGGCCACCCTGCCCGGCCTGCTGTTGCACTGCACCCCTAGCCGCCACTTTTCGGGCCGCGGCCTCACCAACCGCAACTCCACCCTGTGGTGCTCTTGGGTGGTGCAGGCGCCCACCAAGCGCGTGTTCTATACCGGCGACGGTGGCTACGGGCCGCATTTTGCGGCCATCGGCCAGCAGTACGGCCCCTTCGATTTGGCTATTGTGGAGTGCGGGCAGTACAACGACAGCTGGGCCGAAATCCACATGAAGCCCGAGCAGAGCGTGCAGGCCGCCCGCGACGTGCGCGCCGCCGTGATGCTGCCCGTGCACTGGGGCGCCTTCACCGAGTCGCTCCACGCCTGGAACGAGCCCGTGACCCGCGCCACCGCCGAGGCCGCGCGCCTGGGCCAGGTGATGACCACGCCGCACCTGGGCGAACCCGTAACTTTGGGCGATGCACTGCCAAATTCGCGCTGGTGGGAAGGTCAGTTGTAGCGTGGACTCTGCGGCGAGTCCGCGCATGAACCCGTTTACCTCCTGCCATGCGCGGCCCCACCGCAGAGTCCACGCTACAAGCTGTCATGCGCTACCTCCTCGTCAACAAGCCCTACGAAGTCCTCACCCAGTTCACCGACGAGCACGGCCGCGCCACGCTCAAGGACTTGGTGCCCGTGCCCGGCGTGTACCCCGTGGGCCGGCTCGATTTCGACAGCGAAGGCCTGCTCCTGCTCACCGACGACAAAGCCCTGCAGCACCGCCTGAGCGACCCCAAATTCAAGGTTCCGAAAACCTACTGGGCGCAGGTGGAAGGCCAGGTTTCGGAAGAAGCGCTGGAAAAGCTGCGGCGCGGCGTTAAGATTAAAGAAGGCCTAACTGCCCCCGCGCAAGCCCAAGTGATGCCCGAACCGGCCGGGCTGTGGGAGCGCAGCACGCCCATCCGCTTCCGGGCCAGCATCCCGACCAGCTGGCTGGCCATCACCATTTCGCAGGGCATGAACCGGCAGGTGCGCAAGATGTGCGCCGCCGCGGGCCTGCCCTGCCTGCGCCTCGTCCGCGCCCGCATCGACGAGCTGGCGCTGGGCGAGCTGGCCCCCGGCCAGTGGCGCGAGCTGGCCCCCGAAGAGTCCCGCAAGCTGAAAGCCAAGTTCTCGCTGACGAAGAACCCGGCCCACCGCAAGGTGCCGGTGAAAAGCGAAAAAGCGCCGCAACCGGCGCCGCGCCGCCCGCTGAAATCCTAGGCGGAAGCTCCTTTCCACGTTTGAGCATTACGCATTGCGACAAAAAGCTGTGCGACATTTTAAATTGTCGCACGGCTTTTTGTCGCAATGGTATCCTTTCTAATTTATTCAATTCCGTACACTGGCCAATCATTCTGACTTGAAGAGACGCTCCCGCCTCCGCCGGCTTCTGCTGCTCTCATTCCTCGGCTTCGCCGCCATGAACGCCGTGGCCTTTTTTCACGCCTGGCGCTTCACGCACTTTGCCAACGAGCCCGGCCTGCACTCGCCCAACCCCGAGCAGCTCAGCCCCGGCCAGAAGCTGTGGCTGCTGCTCACCGGCATCCGCAACCCCAAGCCGCAGAACGGCCCCCGGCCCGGCTTTCCAATCGAAACCGTGACCATCGCCAGCCCCAACGGCCCACTCGAAGCCTGGTTTGCGCGGCCCGACAGCGGCCGGGCCCGTGGCACGGTGGCCCTGTTTCACGGCTACACCAGCAGCAAGTCGCACCTCGCCCACGAAGCCGGCACCTTCCGCCGCCTGGGCTACAACGTGCTGCTGGTGGACCAGGCCGGCAACGGCAACTCGGCCGGCTTCCGCACCACCGTGGGCTACCGCGAGGCCGACGACGTGGCCGCCGCCTTCCGTTGGCTACAGAACGATTCGTCAGGCTCCCCCTCTCCACCGGAGAGGGGGCCGGGGGGTGAGACGGCCCGGTCGAACGCTAAAATCATTCTCTACGGCGTGAGCATGGGCGCCGTGGCCATCCTGCGGGCCGAGGCGGAACTGGGCGTGCGCCCCGCGGCCAACATCCTCGAATGCCCCTACGGCAACATGCGCCAAACGGCCTACAACCGCTTCGCCTCCATGCACGTCCCGGGTTTCCCGATGGCCGACTTGCTGGTGTTCTGGGGCGGCGTGCAAAACGGGTTCTGGGCCTTCGGCCTCAACGCCGAACGCTACGCCACCCAAATCCACACGCCCACCCTCCTGCTCTGGGGCACCGCCGACCCGCGCGTGACCCGCGCCGAAACCGACGCCATTTTCGCCCACCTGGCCGGCCCCAAAGCCCGGCACGACTTCCCCGGCGTGGGCCACGAGCCGTACTGGAAGCGCTACGCGGCCGAGTGGGAACAGCAAATTCGGGGGTTTCTGGGGCGCTAGCGCAGCTGGGGTGGCTTTACACCGGCACCGTGAGGGCTACGCTGAAGCCTTGACCCGGCACGGCCCCCGCGGCTAGGGTGCCGCGCAGGGCCTGGGCCCGCTGGCGCATGCTGCGCAGGCCCAAGCCGCTGCGGCCCGTTGGCAGCGGGGAAGTGCCGTTGTCGCGCACGGCCAGCTTTAGCTCGCCGGCTTCGCGCGTGAGGGTCACCCACAGGTCGGTGGCACCGCGGGCGTGGCGCACGGCATTGGTCACGGCTTCTTTGAACACCAGGTAGAGGTGCTGGCGCAGCTCCGGGGCCAGGGGGTGGTGGTCGTCGAGGCCCGTCACGGCCAGGTGGGTGTTCAGGCCGGCGGGGGCCGCGGCCTGGTCGAGGTGCTCGCGCATGCGGTCGAGCAGCGCCCCGGAGTTGTCGGCCTGCGCATCAATGCCCCACACGATGTCGCGCATGATGCCGGCCGCGTTGCGGGCATTGCCGAGCAAGCGGTCGAGGGCCGGGTTGTCGCCGGGCGCGGCTTGGCGCAGCAGGTCGGCCTGCATGCTCACGCGGGCCAGCAGCGTGCCCACTTCGTCGTGCAGGTCGGCCGCGATGCGGGTGCGCAGCCGCTCCTCGCGCAGCGCCCGCGCCCGGCGGCGGCGCTGGCTCAGGTAGAGCAGCCCCCCGCCGGCCAGCAGTGCGGCCAGCGTGCCCAGCAGCAGCAGGGTTTGCAGGCGGCTGCGCTGCTGGGCGGCGCGCAGCTCGTGCAGCTGGCTTTGGTGGGTGAGAGTGCGAATGCGGCTTTCCTTTTGCTCGGTGTCGAACTTCACCTGCAGGGCGGCGATTTCCTCGTTCTTGGCCGTGCTCACCAGGCTGTCGTGTAAGGCCACGTAGCGCTGCTGCCAGGCATCGGCCTGCCGAAAATCGCCCTGGTGCCGGCTGATGGCGGCCAGGTCCTGGTAGCACTCCGATGCCACTTCGTGGTTGTCGCTCTGGCGGGCATAGGCCAGGCCCCGGCGGCTGGTGGCCAGCGCCGCGGCCCAGTGCCCTTCGGCCTGCTCCACGCCGCTCAGCACCGAGTAGGCGATGCCCAGGTAGTGGGTGTTGCCGGCCGCACGGGCCAGCGCGATGGTCCGCTGCGCATATTGCCGCGCGGCGCCCCACTGCCGCTGTTCCGAGGCCAGCAGCGCGAGGTTGACCAGGCAATTGGTTTGGCCCAGCTCGTGGCCCAGCGAGTCGTAGAGGGCCAGCGCCTGCCGGAGCCGGCGCCCGGCCGGGCTGTATTGCCGGCGCTGCTGCAGCACGTTGCCCAGGTTGCTGGCAAACAGGGCCACGTCGGCGGCGGCGTGCCGGCCCTGGGCCTCGGCCAGCGCCTGCTCCAGGTAGTGCTGGGCGGCGGGGTATTCCTTCTGCAGCAGGTGCAGGCTGCCCAGGCCGTTGTAGGCAAATCCGATAATCTGGGCGTTGGCCGGGGGCTGGCGGGCCAGCTGCAGCGCGGCCAGAAAGTACCGGGTGCCGCCCGGAAAGTCGGACCCGTACATGGCGCAGTTGCCCAGGTCGGTGAGGCATTTGAGCTGGCCGCGGCGGTAGCGCAGGCGGCGGGCCAGGGCCAGGCCCTGCTGCCCGTAGGCAATGGCCTGCTTGAGGTCGGAAGTGCTCAGCTGCCAGCACAGCTCATCCAGCAGCAGCACGCGGGTGGTGTCGGCGGGCAGGGCGGCCAGGCGCCGGCGCAGGCTGTTGACGGCGGCCGACGGGGCGGGCTCGGTGGCCGCGGCCCAGGCCGGAGCGCACAGGGCCAGCCCACAAATGGCCAATGCATAGGTGATTAGCTGCTTCATTACGTGCGGCAAGTGCCGCCCCGGCACGCGTGGTGGTTGCCCAAGCCGGGGGGGCGCTTCTCCAAAGGACGGAACTGCGCTCCCGCTATCCAAAAGGCTAGCTAGGAGCGGCCCCAGCGCGGTGGGCGGGGCTGGACGGCGGCGCGGCAACTTACCCCGCCGGTTCGGCACCCGAAGGAAACCGCTGCTGCCACTGCCGCTTCTCAATGCTTCTCACGTTGTCTGCCTCATGCAGCGAGTGCAGGTATTGGCCAAGAATTACCAATTCCCTATCGGCGGGGTCACCCAGAAAGGGCGTAGGATAAATGGCGTTGCCGTAGCAGTTGCGCACCTTTTCCGGCGTGTCGTCCACTATCAACACGCGGTTTAGATTGTAGCCCAGCCGCCGCACTTTCTTCAGCAGTTTGGCATATTCGTAGTGGCTGGCCCCGTCCGGGTTGTAGTAGCCGTACTCATCGATTTGGGGCAAAGCCAAGGGCGTGCAACGCGAGCGGCTCCACACAAATACCGGTTGTATTTCGGCTGGAAATACCCGTTCCACCACCTGCTTCACGTAGTCGTCGCTGGCCGACGACCACAGGGCCAAATCGAACAGCTCCGCGCACGCGGCCAGAAACGCCTCCAGGCCCGGGCGCTTATAAACGTAGTACTACGCGAAATCATCGCCCAGCTTGGTTGCCGTGGCGTGAATCAGCGTTTCGTCTAGGTCCAGGATGAGCAGGATTTTACTTCTCGTCTCAGTCATCAGACGTACTGCTATTCCTCGTTGATTCGGCCAGGTGTTGCAGGGCCGTTTGGTACAGTTCCGCCGGTGTCCATTCCTTGGTATCAGATACCTGGCCATCGCCGACTTCAATAATCAGCGGTTGGCCGTCGGGCCGATGGGCCACGTCAACCGTGTACAACCATCGGCTTTGCAAAGCGGCCAGGGCCGGCAACAATGTGGACGGAAACTCGCGGCCATTGGCCCCGAACGCCCGGTTGCGCACCGCAAAAAATCGTTGTTCCGGCTGGTCAGACAGCTCCACAAATTCGCGCACAAACAATTCCTGGCTTTCATTTTCCAAGTGCTTGCCCAGCACCTTCCGCAGTTCCTCCGGCGAATGAATGACGGAATCTTCTCCGAAGGATTTGCTCAGCCCTTTGACAAAACAACGCCCGTCGCGGCGCAACAAAGCCGCCACCACTTCTTCCGCCGCATCCGCTTGTACTACCTGGCTGCGCGGTGTAAATTCTGCAACCGCCGCGTACCAGCCCGGCGCTTGGTGAGAAGCCAGATACATGGCCGCCGGCACCAACAGCGGCGTCAGTTGCTCCAGTTGCTCGTATTCATCCGCCGTCAGCATCCAGCCGCGGTAGAGCGTGGGCCATTGGGCATTGGGCTGCTGGTAAAGCTTGTTTCGCTCGGCATCGTAGAGGCAAACGGTGTGGCCGTGCCGTTGGGCTGCTTCCATTTCGTCCTGCCACATCGGGTCGATGGCGCGCTGGTAGGGCAGACTGGGCAGGAGGATGTTGAGCATGGCTAGCAGGATTTATGTGCCGAAAATAACGGGTGGGCCATCTCACCGAAACCAATGGTGCCGTTTTCAAAGCCGTGGCCGCCAAAGACACCCAACGCGCTTTCATCGCCACGGTGCTTTCCAGCCTCGCCAAAACCCTCAGCGCCAATTTTCCCGATGGGGCCGAGTACCGGGCCGAGCGGCGGGCCGCCGGCTTCCAGAAACAGGCTTTTTGCTGACAGCTCCGGCAACGGCGCCGCTTGGCGTTTCAGACAGTATTAGGCTTAGTTACGGTAGAGGCTAGTCTCATTCCCGGTTGCAAATCCTCTCGGTAATAATAAAGAACTGTATCCGTATTATATGAAATGCTTGCGGCGGCGATGATAACATCCGTCTTGGAATCTTCTACCCTGAAAATAAATAGGTCAAACCCTTGTTCTATTTCGAGTTGAAAATTCATTTGGTATGCTTCTGCCTGCTCAGGAATTATAAAAACAGGCAACCTAGTGTCTGATTTCCAATTCTGGAAATACACCGAAGCAAAGAATACGTTGTGGAATGTTATTTCCAACTCGTGATAATAACAGAAATCAGTACTTCCAGTAATTACCAAATCATTGCCATTAGAAGAGCCAACACAGAAGTCAAACCACGCATTCTGCCTGATTATCGTGTCTATTTCTTCGACTGTTTTGCGCGTTTCATCTGTCATTTCCAAGTGTAAGCTTTGGGCTGGACCGTTTGATGACGCAAGTAGCACCGGAATGGACCCAACTCCCTGCGCCCTTGTCAGGCCCGCCCCACCCCTTCTCACCAAAACCGGCCACCCCGGCACCAAAGCCCGGCGCGGGCCGCAAATCGGTGACAGTTTGTCACCAAAACGACGCTGGTACGTTGCTTGTAATCGTCGGGCAGCGGCGGCAACGCCCGCGTATGACCTGACATTCCACTCCTAACCAACCAACACCCCAAAACATGGGCAAAATAATCGGCATTGACCTCGGCACCACCAACTCGTGCGTGGCCGTGATGGAAGGCAACGAACCCGTTGTGATTCCGAACAGCGAAGGCCGCCGCACCACCCCCAGCATCGTCGCGTTTCTCGACGGGGGCAAGGGCGAGCGCAAGGTGGGCGACCCCGCCAAGCGCCAGGCCGTGACCAACCCCAAGAACACCATCGCCAGCATCAAGCGCTTCATGGGCCGCAACTTCTCCGAAGTGGGAGAAGAGAAAAAGCACGTGGCCTACGACCTCGCTTCGGGCTCCAACAACACGGTGGCCGTGAAAATCGGCGACCGCAACTACACGCCGCAGGAAATTTCGGCCATGGTGCTTCAGAAAATGAAGCAAACCGCCGAAGACTACCTCGGCACCTCGGTGACCGAAGCCGTTATCACGGTGCCCGCGTACTTCAACGACGCCCAGCGCCAGGCCACCAAAGAAGCCGGTGCCATTGCCGGCCTCGACGTGAAGCGCATCATCAACGAGCCCACGGCCGCCGCGCTGGCCTACGGCCTCGACAAGAAGCACAAAGACCAGAAAATCGCCGTGTACGACCTCGGCGGTGGCACGTTCGACATCTCCATCCTGGAGCTGGGCGACGGCGTGTTTGAAGTGCTGAGCACCAACGGCGACACCCACCTCGGCGGCGACGACTTCGACCAGGTCATCATCAACTTCCTGGCCGACCAGTTCAAGTCGGACAACGAAGGCCTCGACCTGCGCCAGGACCCCATGGCCCTGCAGCGCCTGAAAGAAGCCGCGGAGAAAGCCAAAGTGGAGCTCTCCAGCTCGACCGAAACCGAAATCAACCTGCCCTACATCACCGCCACGGCCTCGGGCCCCAAGCACTTGGTGGTGAAGCTGAGCCGCGCCAAGTTTGAGCAGCTCGCCGACGAGCTGGTGCGCCGCTCGATGGACCCGGTGAAAAAGGCCCTGCAAGATGCCGGCCTGAGCACTTCCGACATCGACGAGGTTATCCTCGTAGGTGGTTCGACCCGCATCCCCCGCATCCAGGAGGAAGTGGAGAAGTTCTTCGGCAAGAAGCCCAGCAAGGGCGTGAACCCCGACGAAGTGGTGGCCATTGGCGCGGCCATCCAGGGCGGGGTGCTGACCGGCGAAGTGAAGGACGTGCTGCTGCTCGACGTGACCCCGCTCTCGCTGGGCATTGAGACGATGGGCGGCGTGATGACGCGCCTCATTGAGGCCAACACCACCATCCCGACCAAGAAATCGGAAACCTTCTCCACGGCTTCGGACAACCAGCCTTCGGTGGAAATCCACGTGCTGCAGGGCGACAGCCAGCTGGCCGCCAAGAACCGCACCATCGGCAAGTTCCACCTCGACGGCATTCCGCCGGCACCCCGCAGCGTGCCCCAGATTGAGGTAACGTTCGACATCGACGCCAACGGCATCCTGAACGTGACCGCCAAGGACAAGGGCACCGGCAAGGAGCAGAAAATCCGCATCGAAGCCAGCTCGGGCCTCAGCGACGACGACATCAAGCGCATGCGCGAAGAAGCCGCCGCCAACGCCGAAGCCGACAAGGCCGAGGTGGAGCGCATCGGCAAAATCAACGCCGCCGACTCGATGATTTTCCAGACCGAGAAGCAGCTGAAAGAGTACGGTGACAAGCTGAGCGGCGGCAACAAAACCGCCATCGAAGGCGCGCTGGCCGACCTCAAATCGGCGCACGAGTCGAAAGACCTCGCCCGCATCGACACCGCCATGGAGGCCATCAACGCCGCCTGGCAGGCCGCTTCGCAGGAGATGTACGCCGCCGGCGGTGGCGCTGAAGGCGGCCAGCCCGGCGCCGGGGGCTTCCCCGGCGGCGACGGCCAGCCGCAGGGCGGCAACGGCCAGCAAGGCCAGCCCGCCGACCACGTGACCGACGTGGACTACGAAGAAGTAGACGGCAAGTAATCCCCGCTAGCCGCATGCAATGAAAAGGCCCGGAGGCGCAAGCTTCCGGGCCTTTTTGCGTTTATATTTGGCTTATGACGAATACGTATGGCCTGCGCATGCTGCTCATCGGGTTGGGGTGGCTGCTGATGGGCCACCTCCCGGCTTCGGCCCAGGCGAAAGCCGAGCTGAACGCCAGCAGCGCGCCGGCGGCGCCCCGCCAGGTGGCCCAACCACTCGCCGTTCCCATGCCGGCCGACACCGGCGCTTTTCCGCTGAGCTACTGCACCTCGCTGCCCCGGCTGAGCGTTGACGATTGGGAGCAGGATTACGCGAAATATGAGCGTTTGCTCACGCCCGAGATTCGCCGCACGCAACTGGGACTTAGCTACCTGCAGGGCAACGTGCAGGTATGGTGGTGCCAGCCTTCGGCCTCGCCGCACGCCCAGCTCGACACGCTGACGCGGGTGGCCAACGCCGCGCAGCTGGAAGGAAAATGGAAAAGCGTGCTCGCCCGCACCATCGTGCACCGGGATTCGGCGGTGATTCGGGAAAAGAAATTCTACCGCAGTGCCCGGCTGAAAGCCAGCGATGAACAGGTGGACGTGACGCTGGCCGATGGCCGCATCACGCTGCTGGCCCGGCACGGCGCGACGGCGCCGCTGGAAAAACTCGGCCGCAAAAAATACGCCCTGGTCAACGGCCGCTACCTGCTGGTGTATGGCTTGGCCAAGGGAGCCGGGGCCGTTTCGCAGGTGGGCCTCGACCCGGCGGGCCGGCTGGTGCTGCACAGCTGCGCCGTGACGGAGCGGAAGGTGCGCGGGCAATACCTGACGTATGAAACGGTGCTCAACCAGACGGTTTTCGAGCGCCAGCCCTGATGATGCCCCAGGGCAGCTGCTCCCTAATGGCTAGCTGATTAACCGCCATCGCCGGCGCGAAAGCTTCTTGATGAAACTGCGCTTATACCGTCACTTTTCAACGCTGGAAGATTCGCAGGCTTTGCTGGGGCTGCGGTTTCCTTTGTCGCAGTTGTAAGCGGAAGTTGGGCGTAGCACGTCGGGCTTTTTTGTTTCCTTTGCTCGCCCATCTTTACTTCTTCCATGCTGGAATTCCACAAGTACCAATCTTTTCCTTCGGCCGAGGCCGCCGAGCCTTTTCTGGAGCTGCTGCGCCAGCACAACGTGCCCTTTGAAACGGCCGTGGACACCGGCGAGCCCGTTTTTAACCCGGCGTTCACCTTCAACAACACCTACGCGACCTTCGTGGTGAAGCTGCACGGGCCCGATTTTGAGTGGGTGCGCCGCCTGGAAGAAGACGCCAGCCGGGAGCTGATTGCCACCATCAGCCCCGACCATTACCTGTTCAAGTTCACTGATGCCGAGCTGTTCGACATCCTGGTGAACCCCCACGAGTGGAGCAACCCGGACGTTATCTTGGCCGGGCAGCTGCTGCGCCAGCGCGGCCGCGACGTGTCGGTGGACGCCATCCGGCTGATGCGGGAGCACCGCGTGGCGGAGCAAAAGCAGCCCGAGCCGTCGGCCACGGGCCTCGTGCGGTGGGGCTACGGACTGGCCCTGCTCGGCGGTGTGCTTTCCATCATCATCGGCTGGAATCTGTACGCCGACAAGAAACTGCTGTCCGATGGCCGCGAAGTGCTGGCCCACACCCCGCAGGACCGGGTGCACGGCCTGCGCATCATGGCGCTGGGCACGGTCTGCTTCCTCTTCTGGGTGTGGGTGCGCTTCGTGCGAGGCAACTAATAATAAATAGCATTTCCACGCCGCCTTTAACCTTTCACTGGTTCTTTCTCGTAAGCGCGGCCAGGGTGGTCCGTAATGCCCTCATACCATTTGCTCTCCCAACGGCGCCCAGTCTCCCATGAAATTCTCTTCCCTCCTGTTTCCTGCCCGCGCCCTGGCCCTGGGCGGCCTGCTCTTCGCCACCGCCGAGTGCAGCGTGAGCGAACAAGTCAAAGACAAGCCCAGCGGCAAAAACGTCTCGGCCGAAGCCCTCGAAAACGAGGCCTACGCGCTCATGCAATACCGCCTCAACTTCGTGGACGAAGCCAAGCTCGGCGGCCAGGACATCCTGTTTGTGCGCCAAGCGGCCGATATTGCCTCGCCCCAGCAAGAGCAGCTACAGGCCGCCCTGAAGAAAGGCAACCTGCCCCTGCACCTCAAAATGCGGGTGTACGCCAAAAACCCCAGCGCCACCAGCGTGCAGCTCAAGCAGCTCGACTACCAGCTGCTGCTCGACGGCAAAGAGCTGACCACCGGCACCACCGGCCAGAACCTACAGCTGGAAGCCAGCGCCATCGAAACCCTGCCCATTGCCATTGATATGAACGTGAAGCCCGCGCAACTCAGCGGCAGCACGCCGGCGGCCTTCGCCGCGGGTTTCACCGATTTCACCGCCGCCAACCGCCGCCTCACCATGCGCATCCGGCCGGTGTACGTGGGTGCCAGCGGCCGCCAAGTGCCGCCAACCGATTTTGAAACCATTCAGTTGGTGACAGCCAAGAAGGCGGTTTCGGCGAAGTAAACCAAGCTTCAACCGGCCAAAAAGGCCCCGAAAGCCCGTCATGTCGAGCTTGTCGAGACATCTCGCGTGGCATAACTAATCCATTGATTGAGTTAGTAATAGCACGCGAGATGTCTCGACAAGCTCGACATGACGGGCTTTTTGCTGCGTGACGGGCTTTTTGCTGCGTGCTTTTTATTGCTCGCCGTTGGCCACGTCCTCCACGCCTTCCTCGATTTTCTCTTCGGCTTCCTCATGGTCGTCGGCATCAGCGTCTTCCAGCTCCAGCTCTTGCTCTTGCCAGCCGCTGGGTTCGTAGCTGAGGCGGATGTAGATGGGAAAATGGTCGGAGCCAATGTGGGTGAGGCGCACCAGCCGCTGCAAGCGGAAGTGGGCGGAGTGAAACACGTGGTCGAGCGGCCAGCGCAGCAGCTTGTAGTCGGCGTGGAAAGTGGGCAGCAGGCCGCGGCCGATGCGCGGGTCGAGCAGGCGCGACAGGCGCCGGAACAGTTCCGAGGTGTGCGACCAGGCCACGTCGTTGAGGTCGCCGGCCACAATGGTGGGGCCGTCGCGCTTTTCTATCACCCGGCCCACCACCAGCAGCTCGGCGTCGCGGCGGGCGCTGTTTTTCGATTCCTGCGGCGCGGGCGGCTTGGGGTGCAGGAAGTGCAGGTTGACGGGCACGCCGTTGGGCAGCACCGCGCAGCCGTGAAACGAGGGAATCTCGGGGTCCAGGATGTAGCGAATCTGGGGCTCGCGCAGCGGCAGGCGCGAAAACACCAGCATGCCGTAGGTGTTGGGCAGCGGCGCGTGGCAGGTGTAGGGAAACTCGGTTTCGATGCGCTTGAGCTGGCTCAGCCACCAGTCGTCGGTTTCCACGGCCAGCACGATGTCGGGGTGGTAGTGCCGGATGTGGCCGAGCAGGCGCGAGGCGTCGCGGTTGTACATCAGCACGTTGGCCACCATCAGGCTGATGTGGTGGTCGTCGTCATCGTCGGGCCGGCTGGCCTGCGCCACCTGGATGCGGTGCAGCGGCGTGTAGGGCCAGATGCGGCTAATCTGGTACACCAGCGCCGCCACCAGGCTCGCCAGAAACAAGTCGGCGCCGAAGCTGCGCGCGGTGGGCAGGGCCAGCGCGGCGGCCAGGCTCAGGCCCAGCCCGGCCACGATTTGCAGGCGCGGGAAGTCGCAGATGCGAATCCACCAGGCGGTTTGGCGCAGAATGGGCAGCAGCGTCACCAGGATGGCCGCGCCGCCCACCACCCACACCACCCAGTGGCCGACGGTGAGCAGAACGGAAGAAATAGTAGCCATGCACAAAGCCTACAAATCGTCCTGAAAGCCGCCCTTGCGCAGCTCCTCGATGGTGCGCATCACCCGGTCTTTGAGGGTGGTGCGGTATTTCTCCAGCGCATCGGCCAAGCGGGCGTTGTTGAGGGCCAGAATCTGGGTGGCCAGCACGGCGGCGTTGGCGGCGCTGTCGATGCCCACGGTGGCCACCGGCACCCCGGCCGGCATCTGAATCATGCTCAGAATCGAATCCAGGCCCTGCACCGAAATGGTGCTGTTGATGGGAACCCCAATCACGGGCAGCGTGGTGAAGGCCGCCACCATGCCCGGTAGGTGGGCCGCCCCGCCCCCGCCAGCAATGAGCACGCGCAGGCCGCGCTTGCGGGCGCTTTCGGCGTATTCGACCATGCGGTGGGGCGTGCGGTGCGGCGACACCAGCGTGATGTCGTAGGGAATGCCGAACTGGCGGAGCAAATCGGCGGCGGCCGACATGATTTTCAGGTCCGACTTCGACCCCATGATGATGCCCACGATGGGGTTTTCGGTCACGGGGCGGTCGGTTTCGGAACCAGCGGAATGTTCGCCGGTGGAGGAGTCAGGAAGCATTGGGTGGGAAAGCGAATGAGAATAAACGGGGCTACGGAAAGCAGCAGCTCCCCGTTGAGGTGGCAAAATAGTACTTTTCCGCCCGGCTCGCCCGTTTCCCTACCTTTGCGCCCTATGGAAGTTCTGCTCGCCACCTTCACCACCCTGTTTTCCATCGTCAATCCGTTCGGGGCGATGCCGGTTTTCCTGACTCTTACGGCCGAGGACCGCGCCGCCGAGCGGGCCCGCACCGCCCTGCGCGCCTGCGTCTACATGGTGGCCATTCTGAGCGTGGCCTTCTTCGGCGGGCAGTACATTCTCAACTTTTTCGGCATCAACATCCAGCATTTGCGCATTGCGGGCGGCATCCTGCTCATGCGCTCGGCCTTCGAGCTGCTCACGCCCGGCGCCAACCGTGACCGGGTGGGCCCCGACGCCCTCGAAGAAAGCAAGCACAAAGACGACATCAGCTTCACGCCACTGGCCATGCCCATGCTCTCCGGGCCGGGGTCCATGGCCATCTGCATCGGCCTCATTCGGCCCACCTACGTCGACAAAGCCATGACCGTGTTCGGCTTTGCGCTGGTGGCTTTGGCGGCGTTCATCATTCTGCTCTTCTCCTTGCGCCTCACGCGGGTGCTGGGCAAGCCCGGCATGGCGGCCATGGCGCGCATCATGGGCTTCATCACGTTGGCCATCGGGGTCAATTTCTTCGCCACGGCCATCGCCGCGCTGTTTCCGGGGCTGACGCGGTAAGGTTAAAAGAACGTCATGTCGAGCTGGTTGAGACATCTCGCGTGCTATTACTAACTCAATCAATGGATTAGTTACGGCACGCGAGATGTCTCGACCAGCTCGACATGACGTTCTTACACTATACAGATGGCCTACCAAATCAGCTTATACCCAATCCCGCGCACGTTCACAATCTGCACCTGCGGGTCTTCTTTCAGGCAGCGGCGCAGGCGGGTGATGAACACATCGAGGCTGCGGCCGTTAAAAAAAGAGTCGTCGCCCCACAGGTCGCGCAGCACCACGCTGCGCTCCAAAACCCGGTTGCGCTGGTCGTAGAGGCGCTTCAGCAGTTCGGCTTCGCGGTTGGTGAGGGTTTCCTCGTGGGCGCCGAAGCGCAGCTTCTGCTTGGGATGGTCGAACTGGTAGCGGCCGATGGCGAGCGGCCCGGCGGGCGCGGGCACGGCGGCGGGCGGGCGCGAGAGCTGGGCCTTGATGCGCACAATGAGCTCGTCCATGCTGAAGGGCTTTTTCAGGTAGTCGTTGCCGCCCAGCTCGAAACCGCGCACCACGTCGGCCGGCTGCGAGCGGGCGGTGAGAAAAAGAATGGGCACGGCCGCGTTTTCGCGCCGGATTTGCTCGGCCAGCGAGAAGCCGTCGAGCTTGGGCATCATCACGTCGGCCACCACCATGTCGGGGCACTGCTGCCGGAACAGGCGCAGGCCGGCCTCGCCATCGGCCGCCAATTGCACGGCGAAGCCGCGGCTTTCCAGGCTGTCTTTGACGATGAGGCCGAGCGAGGGCTCGTCTTCGATGAGGAGGATGTTGGGCATTTTGGCTGTTAACATAAAACCGTCAGGTCGAGCTTGCCGAGACATCTCGCTCGGGATAACTAATTAGTTTTTGCACGCGAGATGTCTCGGCAAGCTCGACCTGACGGGCGATTACCCCTGCGGAATCCACAGTGCAAACTCGCTGCCCCGGCCTGGGCTGCTGCGCACGGCAATGCGCCCGCCATGGCGCTCCACCACTTGCCGCACGTAGTACAGGCCCAGGCCAAAGCCTTTCACGTTGTGCACGTTGCCGGTGGGCACCCGGAAGAACCGGTCGAAAATGGCCTCCTGGTAGCCGGGCTCGATGCCGGGGCCGTTGTCGGCCACGGTGAAGTGCCAGCCGCCGGGCTCCTGCCAGCCCCGGATGGTGACGGTGACGGCGTCCCGGGAATACTTAATGGCGTTGTCGATGAGGTTGTTGATGACGTTGCCCATGTGCAGCTTGTCGAATTGCACCCCGGCCGCGGGCGCCACGTCTACGTCGAATTTCACCGGCTTGGCGGCTTGCAACTGGTGGCGGGCCACGATTTCGGCCATCAGCTCGGCGGGCTGCACCGGCTCGGGGCGCAGCTCCAGCGGCTGGCGCTCGTCGACGGCAATGTTGAGGACTTTCTCGACTAAGTCGGACAGGCGCTGCAGCTCATTGCGCGAGATGTTGAGGTAGGTCTGGGTCTTGGCCGGGTCGTGGAGGGCGCCGAAATTCTGCAGCGCCTCCACCGCCGCCGACACCGTGGCCAGGGGCGTTTTCAGCTCGTGCGTCATGTTGTTGATGAAGTCGTTTTTGATGTCGGACAACTTTTTCTGCCGCAAAATCGTGCTCAGCATCAGCCCGAAGCAGCCCGTGGTGAGGGCCAGCAGCAGCACCGAGCCGCCCAGCAGGCCGCCCATCCGGCGCAGCACGTAGGACGTGGGCGTCTGAAACGACGCCTGCACATACTGCTCCCGAAACGGATTGAGCGACACCGGCGGGGTTTGCAGGCTGAAGCCGGGCCGCGCCGGGGCTTTAGTAGAGGCCACGCGGCGGGCTTCGGGCGGGCGGAGGGGAATCGTCAGGGTGTCCAGCACGAAGGCGGCGTCGGTGCCGCGCAGGCGCAGCTCGCGGTGGTAGTCGGCGGCCAGCTGACGCAGGTCGACGGGCGGGCCATTCGCGAAGTTTTTCACCAGGATTTTCGAGATTTTGCGCACCATCGTATCGGCCGGACCCGGAATGCGGGCGGCCCGCCCCAGCCCATGCAGCCGGATTTCCCGGATTACGTCGTGGCCGGGCAGCTGCAGCCGGGTGCTGCTTTCGGCCGCTTCGCGCTGCCACGAAAACCCTTGCCGCGACCCGTCGGAGGCGGCGTGCTGCCGCACCACCACCCGGTCGAACTGGCCGTCGTCGGTGATGTTCTGGAACACCACCACGCGGCCTTTGGAGGCCTGGGCGCCGCTCACAAACTGCCGGGCCATGCCCAGCTGGTGGTTCTGCACCACCGTGGCCAAGGCCTCGCGGGTGGTGCGGGCAAACTGGCTGGCCGTGAGTTGGTAGGTGTTGTAGAGCCAGTAGCCCTGGAAGCCGTTGATGCCCAGCATGCACGCCACCATCAGCCAGAAAATGGAGCGAATGCGGCGTTTCATGGGAGCGGTTTGAGAGAGGTTTCGGCCAAACAAAAGTACGGGCGCCGGCCGCCCATCCGGCCCCGTTAACACTATTTAACACAGGATAACAGTACTTTACAAAAGGTTGCCGGTGCTTTGCAGCGTTCCATTCACCCACGCCAACACCCATGAAAAACGCTGCAAAAAACCTGGTCCTGTCCCTCACCTTCGGCCTGCTCGCGGCGGGCGCGGCCCCGGCCCAAACCAGCGGCCACATCCGCTACGAAGCCACCCAGCGCGTCGACCTGAGCCAAGTCCGCATCATCATAAACGGCCAGCAGATAAAGCCCGGCAGCCCCGATTTTCCCACCGATATTCCCGAGACGCGCAGCTTCGGCCTCACGCTTTCCTTCGCCGGCAATGCGGCCAAAGAAGAGCGCGAAAATGCGGGCATGGTGATACGCACCGTGGAAGGCGGCCCCGGCGGCGGGGTGCCGCAGCAGATGAACATTCCGCGGCCCATTCAGGAGGCCACTTACCTGGATTTGGCCAACCGCGCCACCACCACGGTGCTCACGGTGAAGCAGGACAATGCCGCCACCACCTACCGCGCCGACGCCCCCATTCCGGCCCCCGCCAACTGGACGCTGACCGCCCAAACCAAGAAAATAGCCGGCTACACCTGCCGCAAGGCCACGGTGCCCTACAAGAAAGAAACCTACACCGTGTGGTACACCACCGACCTGCCGTTCAGCTACTCCCCAGTGCGCGACCTCACGCCGGACAAGGGCGTGGTGCTGGCCCTGGAAAGCGAGCAGGAGCAGTTCCAGGCTACCAAAGTGGACCTAAAACCCGTGCCCGAAGCGGAAGTGCAGCCTAGCGCCACCGCCCGGAAAGTGACGCCCGCCGAGCTAAAAGACGCCCGCGAAAAAGCCCTGGCCGACTTCCGCCAGAAGATGATGGAAGGCGGGGGCCTGCGCCTCAACCGCAACTAGGCCGGCCATGCGCGTGCTTTTACTTCTGAGCCTGCTGCTGGGCCTGGCCCCGGCCGGCCGGGCACAGGCCCCAGTGCGCCCGGGCAGCATCAGCGGCACCCTGGCCGACTCGGCCACCGGCAAGCCCCTGCGCGAAGCCTCGGTTACGCTGACCCTGGCCCGGGATTCGAGCTACGTCAGCTTCGGCATTACGGACGGCGACGGGCATTTTGCTTTGAAAAGCGTGGCCGTGGGCGCTTACGTGGTGCAGGTGTCGGCGCTGGGCTACCGCACCCGGCGCGTGCCCGTGGCCGTAACCGCGGCCACTCCTAACCCCGACCTGGGCACCCTGCGTTTGGGCGGGCTCAGCCAGCAGCTGGGCGAGGTGGTGGTGACCCAGGAACGCGCCCCAGTGAGCGTGCACGGCGACACCATTGCCTTCAACGCCAGCGCTTTTAAAACCCAGCCCAACGCGGCTGTGGAGTCGCTACTGAAAAAGCTGCCGGGCTTGGAGGTGGACCGCAACGGCAGCATCCGGGCGCAGGGCCAGGCCGTGAACCGCGTGCTGGTGGACGGCAAGCCCTTCTTCGGCGACGACCCCAAAATGGCCACCAAAAACCTGCCCGCCGACATCATCGACAAGGTGCAGCTCTACGACCAGCAGAGCGACCAGTCGGCCTTTTCGGGCATCGACGACGGCAACCGCCAGAAAACCCTGAACCTCGTCACCAAGCGCGACAAGCGCAAGGGTTACTTCGGCACCGAGGCCGCCGGCCTGGGCACCGACGGCCGCTACCAGGCCCGCCTCGGCCTGAACCGCTTCAACAACGGCCGCCAGCTTTCGGCCCTGGCCCAGGCCAACAACCTCAACCAGCAGGGCTTTGCCGACGACGGCGGGCCGGCCCCGATTGATGCCGGGCCGGCGCCGGGCGGCCCCAGCGGCGGGGCCGGCGCGGTGCGCGTGCTGCTGGGCGGCGGCAGCGGGCGCCAAAACGCCCTCGGCAGCAGCGCCCAGCCCAGCAGCATCACCGAATCGGGCGCGGCGGGCCTCAACTACCGCGACGCCTGGGGCCCGCGCGCCGAAGTGGCCACCAGCTACCTCGCCAGCCGCGCCACCGTCACCACCGACCAGCAAATCCGGCGCGAAAACGTGGCCGGCCTCACCGGCCCCGAAGCCGGCCCGCCCTTGCTCACCGACCAAACCCTGCTCAGCCGCAGCAGCAGCACCAGCCACCGCTTCAACTTCCGGCTCGATTACGTGCTCGATTCGCTCACCAGCCTGCGCTTCACGCCCTACGCCTGGTGGCAAACCACCGACCTCAGCCGCCAAAACACCCAGCAATCCAGTCTGGCCGGGCGCCTGCTCAACCAGGGCACCAACGGCTACCAGGCCTCCACCGACAACCCCAGCGGCGGCGGCAACTTCCTGCTGATGCGCCGCTTCGCCCGGCCCGGCCGCACGTTTTCGGCCAACCTCAATTCCACCCTCAGCGACCAGGACGCCACCGCATTCAACCAGACCACCAACACGTTTTTCGACGCCGCCGGCCAGCCGGCCATCCAGCGCCTCAACCAGCGCATCACCCAGGCCACGCCGGTGCGCAGCCACGTGCTGAGCCTCTCCTACACCGAGCCGCTGAGTTTGCGCACCAAGCTGGAAGCGCGCTACGCCCTCACCGATTCCCGCAACGACGGGAGCCGCTTCACCACCGATTTCGACGAAGCCAGCCAGCAGTACGACCTGCTGAACCACGCCCTGAGCAACGAATTCACCAGCCACTTTCAAGCCCAGCGGGCCGGCCTCACCCTGCAAAAGCGGCGCCTGCGCTACACCATCGGGGCGGGCCTCGACGCCCAGCGGGCCGACCTCAGCGTGCGCAACTTTTCGGCCGACACCACCGTGGCCCGCCGCTTCACCAGCCTGCTGCCCAACGCCCTGTTCACCTACACCGGAAGCCGCGGCCGCCAGCTGCGCCTCAGCTACCGCACCCGCCTCAACGCCCCCAGCGCCGCCCAGTTGCAGCCCGTGCGCGACAACTCCAACCCGCTCAGCATCCAAACCGGCACCCCCACCCTGCGCCCCGAATACGGGCAGTCGCTGCAAGCCAACTACTCGCAGTTCCTCGCCGCCACCAACCGCAGCGTGTTTGCCCTGCTCAGCGCCAGCCGGGTCGACGACCGCATCGTGTCGGCCACCGGCTTCAGCGCCCGCGGCGTGCAAACCACCCGCCCCGTGAACGCCGACGGCTTCTACAGCGTGAACGGCTTTTTGTCGCTGGGCCAGCGCCTGGCCACCCACAAAATCAACCTCAACCTGACCACCAACGCCAGCTTCGTGCAGTCGCCCAGCTTCGTGAACGGCGAGCCCAACACCAGCCGCACCTGGAGCCTGGGCCAGGGCCTGGGCGCCAATTCGGCCTTCAACGACCAGCTCGAATTCGGCCTCAGCGCCAACCTCACCTACCAAAACGCCACCTACTCGCGCCTCCCCGACCAAAACACCGCCTACCTCACCCAAACCCTCACCGCCGACGTCTATTACCAGCTCCCCGCCCGCCTCGTCCTCACCTCCGACCTCTGGTACACCAACAACACCGGCCGCGCCGCCGGCTACAACCAGCGCGTGGCCCTCTGGAACCTCGGCCTCGCCCGCCAGTTCTTTGCCAACAAGCAAAGTGAGCTGAAGATGCAGGTCTACGACCTGCTGAACCAGAACCGCAGCGTGGTCCGCAACACCACCGAAACCTACGTGGAAGACGTGCGCAGCCGCATTTTGCAGCAGTATTTCCTATTGAGTTTCACCTATAACCTGCGGCAGTTCGGAAAGTAGTCGGGGTATTGCTTTTCTGTCATCCTGAGCGGAGCGAAGGACCTTCTCACGCCTGAACAATTGGTAGTAACATCAAAATGCGCCAATGTGAGAAGGTCCTTCGCTCCGCTCAGGATGACAGTTACCACCCCCGGCCCGCCCCGCACCCCTACCTTTGCGGGCAATATGACGCTGAAAAACGACCTTTTCCTCCGTGCCGCCCGCGGCGAAGCCACCGAGCGCACCCCCGTGTGGCTCATGCGCCAAGCCGGCCGCATCCTGCCCGAATACCGCGCCTTGCGTGCCCGCCTCTCCGGCTTCAAAGAGCTGGTGGAAACCCCCGCTCTGGCCGCCGAAGTCACCATCCAGCCCATCGACGCGCTGGACGTGGACGCCGCCATCATCTTCTCCGACATCCTCGTGGTGCCCGACGCCATGGGCCTGCGCTACGAAATGGTGGAAGCCCGCGGCCCCCTGTTTCCGGAAACCATCAAATCGGCCGCCGACGTCGAAAAGCTCCGCATCCCCGACCCCGAAGAAGGCCTCGGCTACGTGCTCGAAGCCCTGCGCATCACCAAAAAAGCCCTTAACGGCCGCGTGCCCCTCATCGGCTTCGCCGGCGCCCCCTGGACGCTACTGGCCTACATGGTGGAAGGCCACGGCTCCAAAACCTTCTCAAAAGCCCGCGGCATGCTCTACCGCGAGCCCGCCCTGGCCCACCAGCTGCTGGCCAAAATAACGGCCACCACCATCGCCTACCTCAAGGCCCAGGTGGCCGCCGGCGCCCAGGTGGTGCAGGTGTTCGACTCCTGGGCCGGCACCCTGCCGCCCGCCCACTACACCGAGTTCTCGGCCCGCTACATCGCCGAAATCACCGAAGCCCTGGCCCCGCTCGTGCCCGTCACCGTGTTTGCCAAAGGCGCCTGGTGGGCCGTGCCCGAGTTCGCCGCCACCGCCTGCCGCACCATTGGCCTCGACTGGAACCAGGACCCCGCCCAGGTGCGCCAGCAGGCCGGCAACAAAACCCTGCAAGGCAACCTCGACCCCTGCGCCCTCTACGGCACCCGCGAGCAGGTGCAAGCCGCCACCGAAACCATGCTGCGCCAGTTCGCCGGCGGCCCCCACATCGCCAACCTGGGCCACGGCGTGTACCCCGACACCAACCCCGACAACGTGCGCGTGTTCGTGGACACGGTGAAGGCTTGGCGGGGGTAAATTCCTGCTAAACTTATGTACGACGCTATATGCTATGTACTCGCTAACGACCGACTCGCCGATACCGTTTTGCAAGTGCTAGAGCGCTATTTATCCTATCATAATCCAATCACGGAGGATTATGAGGACTTCGGCGTGGACTACACGAGCGAGTACGACATGCTGCGTTACTTTCAGGAACACCCTGATTTAGCTGTTACCCGCTATTGGAACGGGCCTCAAGCAATAGGCGGCGGTCATCCACACATCAGCCCTAATCATGCGCTGCTTGACTCTTCAGCGCCTAAGATTATGGCTGGGGCACACTTTCTAGCAGATGGCCATCTGGTGATATCCTTAACTATTGAAAGTAATGATGAAGCTGAAGACCTCATGCTAGTAGAGTTAAAGCAGTTTCTACAATCTTCAACAGGGCTCATCTCATATGTCGACTACAGCAACTTTCTGTCCTTTGATAGCGCTGCTGAGTTTAAGGCAATTTGTGATTCATTGTAATAGGTTCTAATAGATACTGCTTAAAAATAGTCTTCCTTCTCCGACAGTATTCGATTGTTGAAATAATCAGCATCACCATTATGGCCCCCACCTTCAGCCCCGCCTTCTACCTCACCCTGGCCCTGCTCCTGGGCCTGCTCTTCTTCATGTGGCGGTGGTACCTGCGCAAGTCCGAGCGCTCCGGCATCGAAACCTTCATGGTCGTGCTCATTTCGATTGGCAGCCTCTCGCCCGTGTTCTTCCTACTCTACCTGCTGCTCTTCCGCCGCTAAAGCAGCTGAGGTTCTCAGGCTTCAATACCAATTGCTTCCCTCATGGACGTAAAAGACAGAAACGGCACCCTGCTCGCCGAGGGCGACTCGGTCACCCTCATCAAAGACCTTAAAGTAAAAGGCTCTTCGCTCACGCTCAAGCGCGGTACGCTGGTCAAAAACATCCGCCTCACCCACAGCGCCGCCGAGATTGAAGGCCGCGCCGGCGGCAGCACCATGGTGCTGAAAACCGAGTTCCTGAAGAAAGCCTAACAACGTAGCGCGGACTTTGTAGTCCGCGTCTCCAGCGGACCCTCCAACGAACATCACACGGCGCGGGGACGCGAACTACAAAGTTCGCGCTACTGCAATCCCGCTTCTTGGGCTTCTTCCAGTAGTCGCTGCTTCTCCACGGGCACTACGCCCACTTGCTCGCACACCAGCCCGCCGCCCAGGTTGGCCAGCGCCGCCGTGAAGGCCGCCGGCCGCCCCAGCGCCACGCACAGCGCCGCGATGCTGATAACGGTATCGCCCGCCCCCGACACGTCCGAAATGGTGCGCAGGTGCGCCGGCAGGTAGGTTTTCTGCCCGTCCTGCTGGGCGAACACGCCGTACTCCGACAGCGTCACCAGCACCGTTTCGGGCGTCAGCACGTCCTGCAGCCGGGCCACGGCGGCCTCAAAGCCCACGCGGTCGGCCACCGGGTCGCCAAATTCCAGCTTCAGGCCTTCGCGCAGCTCCTTCAGGTTGGGTTTGAAGAGCGTGCAGTGGCGGTAAGCTAGGAAGTTCTTCTTCTTGGGGTCCACCACCGTCGGGATGCCGCGCTGCCGGGCCCGGGCAATGCACTCCGTGATGATGGCTTCGTTGAGCACGCCCTTGTCGTAGTCCTCGAACACCACCACGTCGGCGCGGGCCAGCAGGTCGTCATACGCCGCCAGCAACTGCGCGCTTTCGTCGGCGTCAAGGTCGGTTTCCACCTCCGAGTCGATGCGCAGCAGCTGCTGGCCGTGGGCCAGGATGCGCTGTTTCACCGTGGTGGGCCGGCCGGCACTGCGGATAATGCCATCGGCGGGCAGGCCGCTTTCGTGCAGCAGCTGCAGCAGCTGGTCGCCGCCGGCATCGGTCCCAATCACGGCGCAGAGCAGCGGCGTGGCGCCCAGCGCCTGCACGTTGAGGGCCACGTTGGCGGCCCCGCCGAGGCGGTTTTCGGTGCGGGCCACGTGCACCACGGGCACGGGCGCCTCGGGCGAGAGCCGCGTGGCGCGGCCCCACACGTAAGCGTCCACCATCACGTCGCCGATGATGAGGACGCGCAGGGAGTTGAAGTTGTCGAAAAGGGTTCGCAGGGAGGTTTCGCGCAAGGTATTGCTGGGGTTAAAGGAACAAGAGACCGTCATGCAGAGCGCAGCGAAGCATCTTTACTGCAACACCAACTCCTTTTTCAAGGGGATTACTACAGCGGTAAAGATGCTTCGCTGCGCTCTGCATGACCAGATGGCTCTGCATGACCGTTCTGCTAAAGTTGTTCAATTCAATTTCGCCAGGCTCTCCTTCACCCGCCGGAAGGCTTCCACCAGCTGGTCATCGGCGGCGGCGGTGCTGAAGCGCATGCACTCGGGCGCCCCAAACGCCTCGCCCGACACGGCCGACACCAGCGCGTCGTTCAGCAGGTACAGGGCCAAATCCATGGCGTTGCTGATGGGGCGGCCGTCGGGCGCGGTGCGGCCGAAATAGGCCGAGACTTCCGGGAAGATGTAAAAAGCGCCGCTGGGCGTGGGCGTTTTGAAGCCGGGAATGTCGCGTACGATGTCCAGCACCAAATCGCGCCGGCGGCGGTAGGCTTCCACCATCTCATCGGCCGAGCTACGGCCGCCGCGCAACGCCGCCAACCCCGCCCGCTGGCTGATGGAGCAGGTACCGGACGTAATCTGGCTCTGCATTTTCTCGCAGGCGTAGGCAATGTCGGGCCGGGCGGCCAGGTAGCCCAGGCGCCAGCCCGTCATGGCGTAGCCTTTCGAAAAGCCATTCACGGTGATGACCCGGTCGCGGACCTCCGGAAACTGGGCCAGGCTCACGTGCTCGCCCACGAAGTTGATGTACTCGTAAATCTCGTCGGCCAGGGCGTACACCTGCGGGTGCCGGGCCAGCACCCCGGCGATGGTGCCCAGCTCCTCGCGGCTGAAAACGGCCCCCGTGGGGTTGCAGGGCGACGAATACATCACCAGCTTGGTGCGTTCCGTGATGGCGGCTTCCAGCTGCGCGGCCGTCACCTTGTACTCGTTTTCGAGGGTGCCGCGCAGCTCTATCGTGGTGCCGCCGGCCAGCTTTACCATCTCCTCGTAGCTTACCCAGTAGGGCGAAAACACAATCACTTCCTCGCCGGGGTTCACCAGGCTGAGCACGGCGTTGGCCAGGGCCTGCTTGGCGCCGGTGCTCACCACAATCTGGTTGGGCTGGAAGTCCAGCTGGTTGTCGCGCCGGAATTTGTCGCAGATGGCCTGCCGCAGCTCCGGGATGCCAGGCACGGGCGTGTAGAATGTGTAACCGTCATCGAGCGCCTGCTTGGCGGCGTCTTTGATGTATTGCGGGGTTTGGAAGTCGGGCTCGCCGAAGCTGAGGTTGATGACGTCGAGGCCTTTGGCGATGAGCTCGCGGCACTTCTTGGCCATGGCAATGGTGGCCGACTCCTGCATGGCCTGCGCGCGGGCAGACAACGGCGAAACAAGGGCAAGCGTGGCGTTTTCGGACATAACGAGGGCGCGGGTGGGGTGGCAAAGATAACCGCGCGGTTTCCGACTGTCATCCTGAGCGCAGCGAAGGACCTTCTCACGTCTGAGCGACTGGTTCATCGGTGAGAAGGTCCTTCGCTCTGCTCAAGATGACAGTCGCTAAGCTCGCCTACCGCCCGCCCAGGCGGCGCCAGCAGCGCCAGAGCACCCGCAGGTCGGTGCTGGTTTCGTAGTCTTTGGCGTAGAGCAGCTCCAGCCGGCGCTTGGTGGTGTCGTTGAGCGGGGTGGCCGACACGGCCGCGTCGGCGGGCGAGACCACGGCGGGCACCGCGCGGGCGGGGCCGGCGGTGTAACGCAGGCCCACCCAGGTGCGGCGGCCCAGCAGCACGGCCACGCAGTTGCCCAGGAAGCGCGCCTTGTGCGGCTGCAGCCACACGTGCAGCGGCGCGGTGGCCAGCAGACCCAGGCTCAGCAGCACGTCGAGCAGGCGCTTGGCGCGGGCCTGCCGGGGCTGGTAGAGGTTGAGGGCAATGTCGAGGGTGTAGTAGTCGCCGGGCGCGTCCTTGCTGCTGCTGCCGATGATGTACTGGCTGTCTTCGGGCAGGATTTTGTAGGCCACCGGCGGGTCGGCGGGCAGGCTCAGCATGAGGGTGATGATGCGGCTGGCGGGCAGGTCCTTGCCGCAAAAAATCAGCTCGTTCAACTCGTACAGACGGATGATGTCGGCCAGCTGGCGCAGCTCGCCCAGGGGCTCTTCCACCGGCTGGTAAGCGCCGGAGCCGCCGGAATAACTGTTGGCATAATATGCTTCGGCTCCGGCCGGCACCAGGTTCTCGGCCGGGGCCACGGCCACGTAGCCGATGACGCGGGCCTGCACGCCGGCGGCTTCGAGGAGCTTGCGCACCCGCCGGCTTTCCGGCCCCGAGCCCACGATGGCGATGTTTTTCTGCCGGCGCTCGCTCATGCGCAAGTCGCGGTACTTGAGAAAGTGCGTGAGCAGCTGCCGGCCCACCAGCGCCGCCACGGCCCACACCCCGCCCAGGATAATCAGGGCCTTGGAAAAGCGCCAGGCGTCGAGAAAATTCGACGCCGCCGAAATCAGCAGCGTGCCCACAAACACGCCGCGCGCCATGCGCGAGGTGCGCACCGGCGGGTCGTAGCCCCCGCTGAGGTAGGCCGAGGCCAGCCACACCAGAATGTAGGCCGGCACGGCCACGGTCATGTAGCGCAGCGGGTAGAGGCCGGGCGCAAACTTGTGGTTGTGCTCCCAGTAGGTTTTCAGGAAGTACATGCCCCCCCATATCAGGCCCGCGTCGAGCAGCAGCGGGGCCAGGCGCACGGCCAGGCGCTCGGCCACCGCCGCGCCGGCCCGCAGCCAGATGGCCGCGTTTATCAGCAAGGAAAACAGGCCCGCCCGGCCCGGCGCGAAGTGCTTCTGGGCAAAGATGACCATGGCCCGGTAGAACACGAACACGTAGTTGACGCTGGTGCGCTTCGTGCTTTCGCCCTTGTAATGGATGATGCGGGTGCCGGGGAAATAATAGTTTTTCCAGCCGCCCTGGGTGAGGCGGTACGAGAGGTCGATGTCCTCGCCGTACATGAAATAGTCTTCGTCGAGCAGCCCCACCTGGTCCAGCGCCTCCTTGCGCAGCAGCATGAAGGCCCCGCTCAGCACCTCAATCTCGTGGGTTTCCTCGGGGCTGAGGTAGCCCAGGTGGTAGCGCCCGAACGTGCGCGACTTCGGAAACACGCTGGCCAGGCCAAACATCTTGTAGAAGGCCACGGCCGGCGTGGGCAGGGCGCGCTTGCTTTCGGGCAGGAAATGGCCCTGGCCGTCGAGCATTTTCACGCCCAGCCCGCCGCAAGTCGGGTGCGCGTCCATGAAGGCGCAGCAGGCCCGAAAGGTGTCTTCCTGCACCACCGTGTCGGGGTTGAGCAGCAGCTGGTACTGGCCCCGGGCCTGGCGCAGGGCTTGGTTGTTGGCGCGCGAGAAGCCGGGGTTGTCGCGGTTGGCAATGAGGTGTACTTCGGGAAACCGCTCGCGCACCATGGCCACCGAGCCGTCCACCGAGTTGTTATCAACCACAAACACCTCCACAGGCTGGCCTAGCTTTTCCACGGCGCGGCGCACCGAGAGCAGGGCCTGCTCCAGAAAATAGCAGACGTTATAGTTGACAATGACGACGGAAAGCTTCACCACAAGGGACGAAATTACGAAATGCCGCCGGGCTTCGGTAGCCGCCGGCCCGGCTGCTAACGCAATTTAAACCGGTCCGGGCTTGGCCGGGGGGCCTGCAACCGCGTTTGCAAGGGCTCCGGCCGAGCCCGGACCGGTTTCCATCCTAGTTTCAGGCGTTCAAGTGCAATCTCAGCAGCAAAAAGCCCCGGTTCTGGATAGAACCGGGGCTTTGGGAGGTAGCGCGGACTTTGTAGTCCGCGTCCCGGCGCCGTTTGGTGGTTGTTTGGGCGTCCGCCGGGGACGCGGACTACAAAGTCCGCGCTACTTACCGGGCCTGGCGCAGGCGCTCCACGATGCTGCGGCCGAGGGTGATTTCGTCGGCGTATTCCAGCTCGCCGCCCATCGGAATGCCGCGGGCAATGGTGCTGATGTGCACCTGGGGCAGGTCGCGCAGGCGGCGCGAGAGGTAGAAAGCGGTGGTGTCGCCCTCCATGGTGGGCGAAATGGCCAAAATGATTTCGCGCACCTCCGAGTCTTCGGCCGCCGCCCGCTCCACTAGGGAATCGATGTGCAAATCGGACGGCCCGATGCCTTCGATGGGCGAAATGACGCCGCCCAGCACATGGTACACGCCCTTGTACTGGCCGGTGTTCTCGATGGCAATGACGTCGCGCACGTCCGACACCACGCACACCAGGCTGTGGTCGCGCAGCTTATTGGCGCAGATGCCGCACTCTTCCGAGTCGGAAATGCTGTGGCAGGTCTTGCAGTAGGTGATTTCAAACCGCATCTTGGCCAGGGCCTCGGCCAGGGTGGCGGTGGTGTCCATCTCGGCCTTGAGCAGGTGCAGGGCCAGGCGCAGGGCCGTTTTGCGGCCGATGCCGGGCAGGCGGGCCAGCTCCCCGACCGCGTTTTCAATCAGTTTAGAAGGAAACTCCATTCGAGTAGTTAGGTGCTTGGTTGTTGGTGCTTGGTGCTTGGCTCCAGGGTGCGGTTCTAACAAACCGAGCACCAAGCACCAACAACCAAGCACCAGAAATTAAACGACGTCGGCCGAAATGCCGCGGTCGTGGATGGCGGTGCACTGGGGCTCGAGCTCCTCGTAGGTGCCGACTTTCACGGTGCACTGGCCCTTGTAATGAATGAGCAGGGTGCATTGCTCGGCCTGCTCGGGCCCGTGGCCGCACACGTCCATCAGGGTTTTGATGACGTGGTCGAACGTGTTGACGTCGTCGTTGTACACAACCAGGTTGCGCAACTCAACTTCTTCTTCGAGCAGCAGGACGTCCTCGTCGTGCTCAATTTGCGGTCGGGTGTTCATAAGGGCAAATTTACGCAGGAAAGCCCGCGCGGGGCAGCCGTTTATAACTGAAAACCGCGCAGATTCGTTTCGTCAAAACGGCTTGTTTTGCCTGCCGCCGCTCCGGTGCGGCGCGTTCCTGCTTTCCCCTTCCATGCCCGTTCCGTCCGCCGACTTCAAAAAAGCCCTCAAGCGCCTCTCCGAAACCGAAAAAGAGGCCCTGCTGCTGCGCGCTGTGCGCCGCGACGCCGAGCTCTACGAAACCTTCCGCTTCGAGCTGCTGGCCGACGTGACCCTGGGCCAAATCCAGGAAGAAACCGCCGACCGCATCCACGAGCTGTTCAACGTGGCCGTGACCGGCCGCCTGCTCAACCGCAGCTTGGTGAAGGCCGTGCGCGCCAGCGTGCAGGAAGCCGCCCGCGCCCGCCGCATCACCAAGAACAAGCAGCTCGAAATCGACCTGTTGGTGTACGTGCTGCGGCAGTGCATCGACCATTATTCCGGGCAGTTCGACAGCGTGTACGACGGCTTTTTCAACGCCACTGCCCGCCTGGCCGCCCGCCTGCCCGCCCTCGTCCTCAAAAGCCTGCACGAAGACCTGTGGGTGGAATACAAGGCCGAGCTCGACGGCGTGCTGCGCGACCTGCACGCCCGCAGCAAAAGCCGGCACCTCAAGTTCGAGCTGCCCCGGCAGTTTGAGATTCCGGAGTAGCGCCCGCCGACCTCAACGCCCATAAAAAAAGCCCTGCCGAAACATCGGCAGGGCTTTTTTGCGGTGCTCCGGCAGCCGTTAGGCTTTCTTGGCGATGACGTTGAAGGTCAAATCGAAGGTGTCGTAGATGGCTTTGTCGCCGATGCTCTCGAAGAAGGACTTCGAGCCATACTTCAGGCCAAACTTCGTGCGGTCGATGGTCACCTTGCCGGTAGCCGAAGCCAGGTCGCCTTTCACGCCCACTTTGGCGGGGAAGCTGATGCGCTGCGTCACGCCCTTGATGGTCATGTCGCCGGCGATGGTGGCGTTGTCGGCATCCTTGGCAGCGCCTTTGATGGGCGTCACGCTCACGATTTTGAAGGTCGAGGTGGGGTAGGTGGTCACGCCGAAGAAGTCGTCGCTGCTCATGTGGCCCACGAATTTGCCGTGGCTTTCAGCATCCTTGATGTCGGTGGCTTTCATCGACTTCATGTCCACGGTCACGGTGCCGCCCACAATGGCGTTGCCCTTCACCAGCAGCTCGCCGTCGCTGAAGTTCATGGTGCCGTTGTGGCCGTGGGTCACGGCTTTGCCTTCCCAGCCCAGGGTGCTCAGCTGCGGCTGCAGCTTGTAGGCGGGGTCGGCCTTGGCGGCCTTGGCGGGGGGCGTCACGTTGGCGGCCGAGGCGGCGGGAGCCACGCCTATAACGGCCATGGCGAAGAGGGCGGGCAACAGGATTTTTTTCATCTTGAAGAAAAAAGTAAAAAAGGGAGTTCTGAAATAAAGTGTGGCTGGGCAGCCACTAAAAAACGTGCCAAGGGCTACTCGCAGGACGGCGTGCCGGGGGTTGCCCCGTCTTCGGTGCGAATTTTATCAAGCAGCGCGTTGAGCTGGCGCGCCTCGTCTTCGCTGATGCCTTTGGGCAGGGCGTCGTCCAGCACGCCGGAATCTTCCATTTGCTGGAGCAGCTCCAGGCCGGCCGGGGTGATGCGAATGTCGACGGCGCGGCGGTTGGCAGGGCACACGGTGCGGGTCACGAGCTTTTTTTCTTCCAGCCGGTCCACGATGCGGGAGGCGTTGCTGGTTTTGTCCAGCATCCGGTCGATGAGCAAGGCCACGGTGGCCGGCAGCGGGTGCTGCCCGCGCAAAATGCGCAGGATGTTGAACTGCGGCAACGTGAGGCCAAACGCTTTGAAGGCCGTGGCCTGACGCAGCTGCAGCCAGCCGGTCGTGTACACCAGATTGATGATGGCCTTCTGGTACTCGTCGCGGAAAATGGGCTGCTTGATTTCGTCTTCGATGCGCATGAGAGGCAGTGGAATCGGGTACAAATATAATGTACCTACATTTAATGTCACAACATTGTTCCCAGTTTTTTCAAAAATAATGTAGCAACAGCGAAAGTCTCTCCTACCCTCTTGCCCGAAACCACGTATTCACGGCCATTCACCTTTTCCTATATGCCATGACCCGCGTTTTTCTGACTTTGCTGGTGGCCGGCTGCCTGGCCACGGCCCCGCGCCCCGCCGCGGCCCAGGACGGCGGCTTTCCCGTCCAAACCACCGCCCGCACCCAATTCGTGATGCTGAACGGCGAAGTGGTGCGGCGCGAAGGCACCCAGACCCAGCCGCTCACCCAAAACGTGAAGCTGGCCAACGGCATCAAAATCAACTACAAAAACGGCATCGTGGAAATGCCCGCCGACAAAGTCAACCCCAAAGGCAAAAAGCTGACCCTGCACGAAGGCGACTACGTGCGCCCCGACGGCGGCGTGGTGTTTGCCACCCCGGGCAGTGCCGCCGCGGCGCGCGGCGAGGCCCCCGCGGGCACCAAAGGCGAGTTTGACCCCTACACCCAGCGCGGCCCCGGCTACGCCGACCCCGCCATGCAGGTGTCGCTGCTCAGCAAAAAAGTGGAGCTGCTGAACCAGAAGGTGCGGGTGCTGAGCCAAGGCCGCACCGATTTGCCCGACACCAAGTCGATTGACGACCAGCTGGCGCAGGTCAACGCCCAGCTCGGCGCACCGAAATAGCGTCCGGTTTCAGGCCCGCAGCGTGAGCTGCCCGGCGGCTTCCGTCACCAGCCCAAACGGCTCGTCCTTTATAATGAGGATGCCGTCGAGGTCGTGCACGTCGGCCAGGGCGCTGATTTGCAAGGCGGCGGCAATGCCCACGCTGGTTTCGACCATGCAGCCCAGCATGGGCACCAGGCCGTGCGCGCGGGTGCGCCGTAGCAGCTCGATGCCGCGCCGGAAGCCGCCGGCCTTCATCAGCTTCACGTTCACGCCGTGAAACTGCTGGGCAATGTCGGCAAAGTCGGCCGTATCGGTCACCGATTCGTCGGCCAGCAGCGGCACGGGGCAGCGCGGCTTCAGGGCGCGGTATTCGTCGGCCAGGGCGGCGGGCATGGGCTGCTCCAGAAACCGCAGGCTCAGGCCCGGCAAGGCCGTGGCCTGCTCCAGAAAGCGGAGCACGGCGTCGGCGCTGGGCCACGTTTCGTTGCCGTCCACCAGCAGCGGGTGGCCGGGCAGCACGCGCGCCACTTCGCGCAGCAGGTCCAGGCCTTCGGCTTCGTTCACCTTCACTTTCAGGAGTCCAAACCGGCGCGCATGCTGCTCGTCCACAAACCCGGCTACCGCGCCGGGCTCCATGATGGGCAGCGTGAACGCCGTGGGCACAGCCGCGGCCGGTGCCGGCACGCCCAGCCACTGCCACACCGGCTGCCCCGCCCGCACTGCCAGCCACTGCACCAGCGCCGATTCCAGCCCAAAGCTCAGGGCGTGGGCCACGGGCACACGGCTCAGCAAGGCGTCGTAGTCGGCCAGCGACTGCACGGCCCCAAGGCCTGCGGCCTGCAGGGCTTCGAACTGCTGCGTGAGCAGCTCGGGGGTTTCACCGTAGCGCACGTTGGGGGCCGCCTCGCCGGTCCCGGCGTGGCCTTCGCCCTCGATGCGGAGCAGCAGATTGGTTTTGGCGGCCGAGGCGTTGCGGGAAATTTTCCACACGAAGCGCAGGGGTAGCTCGTGGGCAGTTAGGGTCCAGGTGGGCATGGGTGGGAAGGCTAGGCGCGCCGCAGCGGGCCCGAAAGATGCAGCAGAAACACCACAGCTACGGACGCCCGCCGAAAAAGGCCAGCGCCGCCGCCTTTTTTGGCCGCTGACGCCCGGCCCTGGCCGCGCTGGCGGGATAATGCCGTTCTTTAGGGTCTCATTCCCAACCCTGGCTTTTTTCTAGCTGCATGCCCAAATCCCGTTTACTTCCTGTTGCCATTATTTGCCTGGTCATTGCGGGCCTGATTACCCTACTGAGCGCCAACCACGTGCTGGCGCTGCCGGCGGCCGTGCCGGTGGCGGTGCGCTGGGCCGCCCTGCTGGCCGTGGCCGCCGCCGTGGCCCCGCGCCGCTCCCTCACCCTCTGGATAGTGGTGAGCATGCTGGTCGGCATCGAGCTGGGCCACGACGCCCCCGGCGTGGCCATGAGCCTGAAGGTGCTGAGCGACGCCTTCCTGCGGCTGGTGAAAACCATCATCGCGCCGCTGGTTTTTGCCACGCTGGTGGTGGGCATCGCGGGCCACGCCAACCTGAAGCAGGTGGGCCGCATGGGCCTCAAAGCCCTGGTTTACTTTGAAATCGTCACCACGTTTGCCTTGTTCATCGGGCTGGCGGCCATCAACTTGACCAAGGCCGGCGTGGGTATCAGCCAGGCCGGCGTGAAAGAGGAAGCCCTGGCCGCCGCCCCGCCCCAAACCGCCGCCGACATCATCCTGCACATTTTCCCCGAAAACATCGCCAAGTCGGTGGCCGAGGGGCAGGTTTTGCAGGTCGTCATTTTCGCCATTCTGTTCGCCATCGGTGTGGCCCTCACGCCCGAGGAGCCCCGCCGCCGCATGCTCAACTTCTGCGAAAGCCTGTCGGAAGTGATGTTTAAGTTCACCAACGTGGTGATGTATTTCGCGCCGCTGGGCGTGGGTGGGGCCCTGGCTTACACGGTGGGCAAAATGGGCTTTGCGCCGCTGCTGAATGCCTTTCAGCTGCTGCTCACGCTGTACGGGGCGCTCATTGCCTTCGTGCTGCTGGTGCTGCTGCCGGTGGCGCTGCTGGCGCGGGTGCCGCTGCGCCGCTTCATCGCAGCCGTGGCCGAGCCGGTGAGCATCGCCTTCGCCACCACCTCCTCGGAAGCGGCGCTGCCCCGCGCCATGGAGGCCATGGAAGGCATCGGGGTGCCGCGCCGCATCGTGGCGTTCGTCATGCCCACGGGCTACTCCTTCAACCTCGACGGCACCACGCTGTACTTGTCGCTGGCGGCGGTGTTTGTGGCCCAGGCGGCGGGCGTGCCGCTCAGCTTCAGCCAGCAGCTGCTGATGGTGTTCACCCTGATGCTCACCAGCAAGGGCGTGGCCGGCGTGCCGCGAGCCTCGCTCGTGATTCTGCTGGCCACGGTGGCCTCGTTCAACCTGCCGGCCTGGCCGGTGTTCATCATCCTCGGCATCGACGCGCTGATGGACATGGCCCGCACCGCCACCAACGTACTGGGCAACTGCCTGGCCACGGCCGTAGTGGCCCGTTGGGAAGGCGAATTCGTGGACGACTACCGCGGCCCCGACCTGACGGCGGCCGTGGAACAGCCCCAAACCGTAGAGAATTGAACGAAAACTAGTCGGATTTTTTTAAACCAGTCGCTGGCTTTTTTTAGCCATTCACCGAGAAATAGCCGCTACGCGGCACAATTTGCCTAATTTAGCTTTTGTAACGCAGTACTTCGCTCTACCGAACCAGCGACCGGTACTTTCCGATTGTTGCCTTTCCTTTTTCTATTATTTCAAGTACCTCCCGTCTATGAAAGCCACTCGTCAACTCGCGCTGCTTGCTCTGGCGCCCGCTTTGCTGCTGGCCCCGGCCTGCGTGTCGGTCAAAAACCAGATGCGCAGCACGCCCACGGCCACCATTGCCAACCGCCTGCCGGCCCTGGAGGTGCTCGCCGACCAGGGGCCCCTCGCGATGAATGACGGGGCGCTGCCCGAAGACCCGCTGAAACTGTTCCAGCAGGAGTGCCGCGTGAACCTGACCGAGCCCACCGATTCGGCCACCTACGGCTACGCCAAGCTGGTGGTGAAAAAGGTGAAGACGCTGCGCACCGGCCGCGCCGTGCAGGGCCTGCAGGTGCTCACCTTCATGATTCCGGCGGTGGTGGGCATTCCGCTGGAATGGTACAAGACCACGCTGCAGGCCGAAGTGCAGGTGAGCGACGCCGCCGGCAACCTGCTGGGCTCCTACGCCGGCACCGGCTCCTCGGAAGTGAAGGTGGCCATGTACCACGGCTACTCACAAACCGCCGCCCCGCGCCTGGCCGACATCATTGCCCTGCGCGGCGCCATGGCCCAGATTCGGCCCCAGCTCGACACCGCCACCGCCCGCCTGCGCCCGCTGCTGCTGGCCGGCGGCACCGTGGAAAACCCCACGCTGCCTTCGTCGTCGGTGGTGACGGGCAGCCGCTAGGCGCGGCACACAAGCTTTTGCGCATCTTTTCGTTTCCGGTGGCCCGCGGGGCCCGGTTTTGCCCACTTGGTGGCGAGCCGGGCGCTGCGGGCCTTACCTTTGGGCCGCTATGGCAAACCTGCTGTCTCTTCGATTTTCTGCCTTGCTGCTGGCCCTCGGACTGGGCGGCTGCTGCGCCAACGACGTGTGCGAGTCCGACGACCCGCTGGCCGATGCCGTAAAGCTGCGCTTCTCGCCGAACTTCACGGTGAGCGACCTGGATACCATTATCATTCAGCGCTATCCGAAGAGATTCACGGCCACCACCCGTCCCGAGAACGTGATACTGTTGCGCAACTCGGCGCAGGCGCGCGACTCTATTTTGCTGAATAACAATGCGCCGTTTGCGCGGGTGGGCAATACCAACCTGGGCGCCTACCGCTACGTGGTGCAGTACCTGGCGCACCCGAACAACTCCATCAGGCCAGTGACGACCAATGTGTTGGTCATCGACAGCATTCGGGTGCAGGGCAGCTATTACAACAGCAGCGCCTGCTGCACCAACTACCGCAACACCGGCAAAACCGCATTCATCCAAGGCAAAACGTTTGACCTGACCCAGTTGCCCTCGCTGGAAATACCCAAGTAGCCGGGCCGGTCGGGGCGCACGTATAGGGCCTGCAGTCTCCCGCTGCAACGATTGGCCGGAGGCGCGTGTTTACTCTCACTATGCTTCCTGATTCGCCCTTGCCCCTGGCCCTGGCCGTGCCCGACTCGCGCACCAACGCGGCTCCTACGTCCTTCCCGTTTCGTTCCACGCTCAGCCTGGAGCCGCTCATTGCCTATTGGCAGCGCCGCGAGCAGTCGACCAACGCCGGCGTGCGCCTGCTGGCCGAAGCCATTGGCCAGCAGGTGGCCCAGGAGGCGTGGTGCCGCGGCCCCATCACCGACCTGGCGCTGCTGGAATGCAACTGCGACCTGATTGAGACGCTGATGCTGGCCGTGTTTCCACCGGCCTCGTTTGCCACCGACATCAGCGGCGTGGTGGGGCCATTTCAGCGGCACTGCTTCTACTCCACGGCGCTGTTTCAGGAGGTGATGCTGAACAAGGACCGTAGCATCAAGCAGCCGCTGAACATCGACATGCCGACCATGGAGCGGCACATGGGCCTGATGGCCTACCACCTGGTGCTGAACCGGCTATACGGCGCCGAAATCCCGCCACTGGGGACCATCGTGTTCACGGTGCCCGACTATAAAATTGGCCTCTACCGCCACTACGGCGTTGGTTTCAACTCGGAATTTGTGACCGTGAACGTGGTGGGCGAGCCGCCGAAGCTCACGCCGGAGCAGGTGGAAATGCTGGTGCACAACCGCCACCGGCCCGAGCTGTGGCGCGAGCTGCTGCCGCCCGAGCACTTCGAGCTGGAGGGCTTCAACCTGCTGCAGCTGGTGGACGTGACCGACCAGGAAATCCTCTCGGAGTTGAAATACGACCTGCTGGAGCGCGACGTGCTGCAAAACGCAGCCCGTTTCGAGCAGATTCAGGAGAAGCTGCGGGTGCTGTTTGCGCAGCCCTCGCTGCAGCTGGGCATTGCCGCCTACGACGAGAAAAAGCGCGCTTTCGTGGATTTCGGCAAAAAAATCAACCACAGCTTTCTCACCAAGCAAGTCCAAAGCAACTCCGCGGCCGACGGCAGCTTCCGGCAGATATACGACCGGCTGCTGCGCGAGCGCGAGCCCCTGGTGCTGAAAGACGTGACCACGGCCGACATTCCGGAAGACCTGCGCCAGCAGATTATGGGCCTGGGCATTCACTCGGCCATCCTGGCCCTGCTGCCTTACGGCAACGACACGGTGGGCCTGCTGGAGCTGGGCACGCCGCAGGTGGGCGCGCTCGATGAGTTCGACATGGACAAGGTGGCGCAGTTTGTGCCGCTGTTTGCGGTGGCGGTGAAGCGCAACGCCGAAGACCTGCAATCGCGGGTGCAATCGGTTATCCGCGAGAAGTTTACGGCCATTCACCCCACCATGGAATGGCGCTTTATGGACGCGGCCCGCAACCTGCTGACCAAGCTCGACGCCGGCAACCGCACGGCCGAGATGGAGCCCATCGTGTTCGAGGACGTGTACCCGCTGCACGGCTCCTGCGACATTCGCAGCAGCAGCACCGTGCGCAACGAAGCCATTCAGGGCGACCTGATTGAGCACCTCACCCTGGCCAACAAGGTGCTGAAAAAGGCCTCCGAATGCCAGGAGCTGCCCATTCTGGACGAGTTGAAGTTCTACGTCACCAAAAACCTGAAGCGCCTGCGCGAAGGCATGCTCTCGGGCGACGAGGCCAACATCTACGACTCGCTGAAGCGCGAGGTGGAGCCGCTGTTCGAATACCTGGCCACGCACACGCCCGAGCTGCGGCCCATCATCATCAAGTACTGGAGCAACATCGACCCCAAGCTGGGCATCCTCTACAAGCGGCGCCAGGATTTTGAGACGAGCGTGACCACGCTGAATGACGCCGTGAGCGACTACCTCGACGAGGAGGAGGAAAAGGCCCAGCAGATGTTTCCGCACTACTTCCAGCGCTACAAAACCGACGGCGTGGAGTTCAACATCTACGTGGGCAGCACGCTGGTGGAGAATAAGCCGTTCGACCTGGTTTTCCTGAAAAACCTGCGCCTGTGGCAGCTGCTGACCATGGTGGAAATCACGCGCCGCACCGCCGCGCTAAAGGCCACCTTGCCCGTGCCCCTCGACACCACGCAGCTCATCCTCATCCACGGCCAGCCGCTGAGCATCCGGTTTCGGCAGGACGAGCGCCAGTTCGACGTGGACGGCGCCTACAACATCCGCTACGAAATCATCAAGAAGCGCATCGACAAAGCCACCGTGCTGGGCACCGGCGAGCGCCTCACCCAGCCCGGCACCATTGCCCTGGTTTACGCCCAAACCCGGGAGGCCGTGGAGTACTACGAGTACATCGACTACCTACAGGACCGCGGCCTGCTGGAACCCGGCGTGGAAGAGCTGGAACTTGAAGAGTTGCAGGGCGTGAAAGGGCTGCTGGCCCTGCGCGTGAAGGTGAAAATCGGTGAGCAATAGAATGTCAAGCCGAGCGCAACAGAACGTCATGTCGAGCTTGTCGAGACATCTCGCTCGGGGCAGTAACCAATGGATTGGTGGTAGCACGCGAGATGTCTCGACAAGCTCGACATGACCGTTATACTACCTGCGGCAAGATGCGTTTTCTACCTCTTTTCCAGCGCCGCTTTTTCCTCTTTCCAAAACAGCTTCAGCCCGGCGCGGCAAGCCACCAGCCAGGCCGCCCCGCCTGCAAAGCCGGCCAGCACGTCGGTGGCGTAGTGGGCGTGCAGGCAAATGCGCGTGAGGCCGATGAGGCCGGCCCACAGCAGCAGCGGCACCGCCCAGCCGCGCTGCCCGAAGTGCCGGGCCAGCAGCCAGGCCAGGCAGCCGTAGAAGGTGAGCCCCAGCATGGCGTGCCCGCTGGGAAAGCTCAGCCCGTACGTGTGCAGCAGGGTATTGGCGGGCCGGGGGCGGTTGAAAAACGTTTTCAGCAACTGGTTGAGCAGCACGCTGCCGGCCATGGCCACCAGCCACTCCCAGGCCTCGCGCGGGTGGCCAAGCCGCCGCATCAGCAGCGGGCCGCCGATGCTGGCGGGCAGCAGAAAATACAGCGAGGCGAAAAACGTGACGAAGTTGATGGGCCCTTCGGCCCAGGGGTGGGCGCGCTGCCAGGCGTCGACGGTGGCAAAGGCCCACTGGTCAAGGGCCTGCGAATGGTGCACGAAGACCACCCGCGCCAGGTAGAAGAACCCCGCAAACGCGGCCACAAACAGCCCCAGCCCAATGGCCACTTCCGCGGTCAGCAGCCCGGCCAGGGCCCATAAACGAGTGGTGAGGCGGTTCATGAGCCGACGCTTGGGGATGGAATGCGAAAACCGTTGATACGAAAAACAGAAAAAGCCAGCCCTTTCGGACTGGCTTTTCTAAACGTGCGCTCGGAGAGACTCGAACTCTCACACCTTGCGGAACTGCCGCCTGAAGACAGCGCGTCTACCAATTTCGCCACAAGCGCAGTTGGGGCTAAAAAGCCGCGCCATCCGAGGGTGGAGCGGCCTTTTGATGGCACAAAGATACAGCCCCGATTTATCCCGACGCAACATTCGCTGCATTTTTTTCGGTATCCGAGGCCCGCTGTGGGCACCGCCAATTGTTTTTCAGTTACTTGCCGCATGATATTTTTTTCGCTGCGTAGCGCTTTGCGGCATGTCTGAATGGCCAAACGACGCCTTTTCCGCCCCGGCCGGCGCGGCGCCCCTGCGTGGGTTCGACCGCGTGGCGTGGTGCTACGACGCGCTGGCCAGGCTGGTATTTGGGCCGGCCCAGCGGCGCGCGCAGGCGGCGGCCCTGGCGGGCCTGCCAGCGATGGAGGCGCCGCATGTGCTCATCCTGGGCGGTGGCACCGGCTGGGTGCTCACCGAACTGCTGCGGCGCCGGCCGCAAGCCACGGTGCTCTACCTGGAAGCCTCGCCCAATATGCTGGCCTGGGCCCGCAAGCGGCTGGCGCGGCAAAACCCCGCGGCGAGCACACAGGTGAAGTTTCGGCACGGCACGCAGGCCGCCTTGCGCTCCGCAGAAACTTTCGATGCGGTGGTCACTTTTTTTGTACTGGACTGCATTGCACTGCCGGAGCTGCCGGAGGCGCTGGGCCTGCTACGGCGGGCCCGGCGGCCCGGCGCGCCCTGGCTCGTGGCCGACTTCCGGCCGGCCGGTCGCGGCTGGCGCCATTGGCTATTGGTGGCGATGTACACGTTTTTCCGCCTCACCACGGGGCTGCGGGCCCGCGAGCTGCCGGACTTGCGCACGGAGCTGGCCCGGCTGGGCCTGCGCCCCGCGCAGGAAGCGCGCTTTTTTGGCGAAGCAATTGAGGCCGTCGTTTATACGGAGTAGCGGCCGAGCTTTACCCTTGATTTTTAATAACCGCCCCCAATATTGCGGAAACATAATTTTATCAGTATTGGGTGGCTTTTGCAGGGTTGATTCTATTCTTTTATTGTAAATTTTCCGCAACTTTGTATCGTACTTCGGTACCGGACTGTTAGGGTATACCTTGTTAACCTATAATTTCTACTATGAGAAACCTCGCCCCTCTATTGTTTGCCTCGCTCGCGCTGGGCCTCACCGAAGCCCGTGCGCAGGCCGATGCGGGCGCGGGGCCTGCAGTGCGCTACACGGTGGCGTTTCCGAACGCGGTGCACCACGAGGCCAAGGTGACGGCCACGTTTGCCGGCCTGCCGGCCGGGCCGCTGCATGTGCGCATGGCCCGCAGCTCGCCGGGGCGCTACGCCCTGCACGACTTTGCCAAAAACGTGTACTACGTGGTGGCCACCGACGGCGCCAACCACCCCCTGCCCCTGAACCGCCCCGACCCCTACGGCTGGGACGTGACGCCGGCCGCCGACGGCAAGGTCATTTTCAGCTACACGCTGTACGGCGACCTTACCGACGGCACCTTCGCGGGCATCGACCAGCAGCACGCCCACCTCAACCCGCCGGCCACGCTCTGCTACGCCACGGGTCTGGAAGCGCGGGCGGCGGAAGTGAAATTTGAGCTGCCGGCCGGCTGGAAAGTGGCCACGCAGTTGCAGTCGGGCGCCGACAAAACGGTGTACACCGCCCCCAACCTGCAATACCTCATGGACAGCCCGGTGTCGTTGGGCAACCAGCAGTTCCGGAGCTGGCAGGAGGGCGACCAGACCATTGAGCTGTCGCTGCTGTACCAGGGCACCAACGCTGAGATTGATGCCTTTGCCAAGAAGGTGCAGAAGGTGGTGAAAGAGGAAAAAGCGGTGTTTGGCGAGCTGCCGAAGTTCGACTTCGCGCGCTACACATTCATTGCCGACTACCTGAGCCAGGCCACCAGCGACGGCATGGAGCACCGCAACTCCACCTCGCTCACCAGCCCGCGCCCCTTGCGCGAGGAGGACGGCACCCGCAACCTGGGCACGGTGGCGCACGAGTTTTTCCACGCCTGGAACGTGGAGCGCCTGCGCCCGCGCGACCTGGAACCGTTCGACTTCCAGCGCGTGAACATGAGCGACATGCTGTGGCTGGCCGAGGGCTTCACGCAGTACTACGGCCGCCTGAGTTTGCGCCGGGCCAAGCTGATTGAGGACGAGGAGTTTTTCGACGACATCAGCGGCTGGGTGAACCAGCGCCAGAACAGCCCCGGCGCCCGCTACGCCTCGGCCATCGACATGAGCCGGCAGGCGGCCTTCACCGACGGCTCGGGCAGCGCCACGCCCATGAACACGGTGAACACCACGCTGTCGTACTACACTCAGGGCGCCGGCATTGCGCTGGTGCTCGACTTGCAGCTCCGTCAGTTCCACCGCACGTCGCTGGACAAGGTGATGCAGGCGCTGTGGCAGGAATTTGGTTCGAAGCAAGCCAATTACGCCCCCACCAAGCCCTACACCATCCGCGACGTGCAGCGCGTGGTGGGCGAAGTGAGCAAGGACACGGTGTTTGCCGGGCGCTTCTTCCGCCAGTACGTCTACGGCCGCGAGATGCCCCGCTTCACCGAAAACCTGCTGGTGGCCGGCCTGGCCGTGATTCCGACGCGGGTGCTGGGCGCGGCCCTGCCCCGGCAGGTGGAATTTGACGAAGAAGGCCGCTGCATCGTGGCCTACAACACCCAGATTGGCTCGGGCCTCTACAAGGCCGGCATCGACCGCGGCGACCAGCTGGTGATGCTCGACGGCAAGGAGCTGAAAAGCGCCGGCGACCTAGATGGCGTGCTGCGCAAGCACTCGCCCAGCGATGTGGTGTTTGTGAAGGTGAAAACCCGCGGCGGCGTGGAGCGCACTACCCAGCTCATTCTGGGCGAGGACCCCAACGTGCAGGTAAAATCCAACGACACGGTGGAGAAAATGGTGTATTCGCCCGCCCAGAAAGCCTTGCGCGAGGCCTGGCTGGCCAGCCAGGCCAGCAATTAGCTTTCGTTGCGGCTTTCGGAAATAAAGCCCTGCTGAACCGGCGTTTGACCTCGCAACGCCGGCCCAGCAGGGCTTTTTTGCGTAGGGTTGGCAGGCCACCTTGGATTGCCCGATATCTTTACCTTTGAATCGTTGCCGGCCTTTTTTGCCCGTCGGCCGGCGGCCCGTTTCTTCCTTTCCAGCTCCTGCTATGGACATTTTCGATAAGCTCACCAGCGCCGCCAAGGACTTTTTCATTGAGCCCGAAGAAGGCAAGCCGGCGCCCGCGCCCACCACGCCCCCCACCGCGCAGTACGGAGCCGCGGCCCAGCCAGGGGCCCCGGCAGCAGCCGGCAGCGCGGCCGTGCCGGGCGCTTCGCTGCCGCCCACGCAGGCCGAGCAGCGCCACCTCGACCACATTGCGGGCCTGCTGGCCGGCGACGGCAAAGACTTCAGCGCCTACGTGAAAATGGTGAAGAGCATGGCCAGCAGCGGCCTCACCGGCCCACTGCTCTACCAAACGGCTTTCAACGCCTTCGCGGCCGTGAACGGGGCCACCGTGCCCGCGCTGCTGTCCTCGGCCGGGCAGTTTGAGCAGGCCCTGGCCACTGACCACGAAAAAGTGCTGGCCCGCCACCGCGAAAAAATGGGCGAGTCTGCTGCTCCCGGCGCCGCGGCCAGCGCCGCCGTGCAGCTCGCCGCCCAGGAAAAAAAGCTGGCCGCCGAGCTGGCCGACCTCACCCAGCAGGTGCAGGCCAAGCAGCAACAACTGCTCCAGACCCAACAGCAGCTGGCCGAGGAGCTCCAAAAAACCCAGTCCGCGCTGGCGTCTTACGAACTGGCCAACTCCGCGGCCCTGGCGGAGTTGCAAGCGCACCGCAAAGCCGCCGCGTCTTTCCTGAACGCGGGCGGCGCGGCTAAGTAGCCGCGCCCGCCGCCCCGCCCGTAATGGCTGGCGACCTTCCTTTCTTATTTGCAAGACCATGAACACTCCCCTACTAGGCCCGCCGTCGCCGGAAGACGGCCTTCCCTCCTGGCAGAAACCCGAGAAAGCAGCCGCCTGGGTTTTCGTGGCCGCGCTAGTGGGCGCGGGCGTGTATTACTGGGGCAAGATTTTGCCGTATTTGATTGACATTGTCTTCGACACCGTGAAGCTGGGGATTGGCCTGGGGGCGTTGTTCGTGCTGTTTTTGCTGGCCACCAACAAGCGCATTCAGGCCGGGCTCTGGTACGCCGGGCAGCGCATTTTTCGTACGGCGGCCAGCATTTTCGTGAACACCGACCCCATCGGCATCATGGAAGACTACATCCGCAATACCGAGCAGGAAGCCCGCAAGATGGATGCCGAAGTCACCAACATCGAGGGCGCCCACGAGTTGGTCAAGCGCAAGCTCGCCGCCAACGACGCGCAGATGAAGGAGTACCTGGCCCTGGCCGCCTCGGCCCAGCGCCAGGGCGAAAGAGACAGCGCTGACAGCTACGCCAGCCGCGCCGCGCAGCTGGAAGATTACAATAAGCGCCTGACGCCCATGGCCACGACCACGGCCAACGTGAGCCTGGTGATGCGCCAGATACTAAAGGCCGCCCTGCGCCAGATTGATAACAGCAAGTTTAAAGTGAATTTGCTCAAGGATGAATACGCCTTGGTGAAGCGCACGAGCTCGGGGATGCGGGCGGCGATGAACATTTTGCGTGGCGACCCCGACAAGAAGTACTTCTTCGACTTGGCCACTGACCGCGTGGCCCAGGACATGGCCCAGCAGCTGGGCCAAATCAAGCAGGCCATGCGCTACTCGCAGGAGTTCGTCAAGGAGATGGACATCCAGAACGGCGTCATGTCCGAGAAGGGACAGGCCCTGCTCAACAAATACCAAAACGGCGACTTCAACGCCATTATGGAGAATGAGCCGCCGGTGCGCATGAGCGCGGCCGCTACCCGCCAGGCCACCGACGACGCCTACGGCAAGCTGCTCGACTGATAAATAATGAAACGTTAGGCCGTCATGCAGAGCGTCAGCGAGGCATCTTTACCGCAATAGTAAATGAATGCATTGCGCAGTAAAGATGCTTCGCTTTCGCTCTGCATGACGTTCTAAACCCTCTCCATTTTCACCATTACCACCTTTTCATGCGTCTCACCTTTGCCAGCAAGGCCATCATTGCGGCCATCATCCTCATTGGCCTGTATTTCGGCATTCGCCGCTTCACGGCCACCAACCCGGAACTGGCCCAGTCGGGCCGCTCGGCCATCGACCCGGTGGCGGACACCACCAGCCGCCCAACCAGCTCGGGGGGGGCGTCCGACACGCCGGCTGCGGCCGGCACCAAGCCCGCCTTCGCCTACACCGCGCCCGAGCCGGTGAACGGCAAGCTGAAAGGCGTGGTGGAGTTGGGCGCCAGCGGCTTCAACTCCTTCATCGTGCGCATCGACCCGCAACGCACCTGGAAGCTGGAAAAGGCCGAATTCGGCAACAGCCTGGTGCTGGAAAACATGGCGTCCGACGACGACATTCGCAAAGGCCTCAAGGCATACATCGGCTCGATGCTGGACTTTGGCGTGGGCGGGCGCGACATTCATTTTGTGGTGAGCTCTGGGGCGCTGAAAGCCGAGGGCACGGCCAAAATCGTGAAAGCCCTGAAAAGCCTCAACTACGTGGTGAACACCGTGACGCCCGAGAAGGAAGGCGTGCTGGGCCTGCGCTCGGTGCTGCCCGCCTCGTATGCCGACCGGGCGTTTGTAGCCGACATCGGCTCGGGCAACACCAAGATTTCGTGGCTCGACGGCAACCAGCCCAAATCGGTGGAAACCTACGGCGCCAAGTATTTTGAGAAAGGCACCGACGATGCCGCCGTGGCCACCGAGGTGAAAGCCAAAGCCGGCCAGGTGCCGGCCGACCTGCGCGGCACCTGCTTCATCATCGGCGGCGTGCCGTTTGAAATGGCCAAAAAGGTGCGCAACGGCAAGGAGCGCTACACCGTGCTCGACGCCCCGAGCGCCTACCAGCTCGACAACGCCAAGTCGAAAGCCGGCCTCAACATCTACAAAGCCATTGCCGACGCCACGGGCTGCAAGCAGTTTGTGTTCGACTGGGACGCCAACTTCACCATCGGCTATTTGCTGACGCTGCCCAAGTAAGCAGGTCTCTTCATTGGCAAACAATCAATAGTAAACGTCTGTCATCCTGAGCGCAGCGAAGGACCTTTTCACCGCTGAACAAGCCGTTCCCAAGTGAGAAGGTCCTTCGCTGCGCTCAGGATGACAGACGTTTTTGGTTTATAAAACCCTGCCGCCGCCCACCCGTTTCTTTGGCTTCCCAAGCTCCTCTCTGTTTCCCGCCGATGCCCAAACGCATTTCCTACCTCCGCAACGACCAACTGCCCACCGTGCGCCCCGGCTACCCCGGCAACAAGCTGTTCGGCAACGAATTCGCCAACGGCGAAGAGCTGTTAGAGCCCAGCTTCGGCACCGTGCTGAAGTGGCAGCTCGAAACCAACCCGCAGAAAGAGGAAAAGAAAGCCGATACCTGGGCACCCGCCGTGGTGGACTGCACGGCCGCGTTTTCCGCCACCGAAGACCTGCTGGTGTGGCTGGGCCACTCCTGCTTTTTGCTGCGCGCCGCCGGCGTCACGCTGCTCTTCGACCCCGTGCTGTTCAGCTCGATTGGCCTGCGCCACCGCCACGCCCTCCCCTGCCCGCCCGAAGCCATGCGCAGCCTCGACTACCTGCTGCTCTCGCACGGCCACCGCGACCACCTCGACGAAAAATCTATCAAGCTGCTGGCCCACCAGAACCCGCAGATGCAGGTGCTCTCGTCCTTGCGCATGGGGCCGCTGCTGCGCGGCATGGCCAAAAATATCAACGTGCAGGAAGCCGGCTGGTGGCAGCAGTACGACCTCGGCCCCGATTCTCCGCTCGAAATCACCTACCTGCCGGCCGCCCACTGGCACCGCCGCGGCCTGGCCGACCTGAACGAAGTGCTCTGGGGCAGCTTTTTGATTAAGGTCAATGACAAGCTCCTCTACTTCGCCGGCGACACGGCCTACGCCAACCACTTCGAGGCCATCGAGCAGCGCTTCGGCCCCATCGACATCACGCTGATGCCCATCGGCGCCTACAAGCCGGCCTACATGATGGCCCAAAGCCACGTGAACCCCCACGAAGCCGCCAAAGCCGCCAACGTGCTGCGCGCCGGCCACGTGGTGCCCATGCACCACGGCACCTTCGACCTGAGCGACGAGCCCGCCTCCGAGCCCCTGCGCCAGCTCACGGAAGTGGCCGCGGGCGGCATGCTGCGCGGCGAGCTGCACGCCCCGGCCGTGGGCGAGGTGCTGCGCTGGCAGGACTGGGAATAGCGCGCCGGGCCGTGGGCCACTGCTTCGAGGCGTTGGGCCACGGCTTCGAGGCAGTGGGCCAATCCTCTGGGATGGTGGGCCACCGCTCCGAGGCGTTGGGCCAGCCTCCCGAGGCATGCGGCCACGGCTCCGAGGTGTTGGGCCAGCGTTCCAGGTAGTGGGCCAGGGCTCCGAGATACGCGGCCACGGTTCCGAGGCAGTGGGCCAGCCTTCCGAGATGGGCGGCCACCGGGCCAAACCGCGCCGGAAGCGCACAGCGGCGCCCGCAAGCGCTACCTTTGCCCCCTATGTCGCCTACTTTAGTTTTAAGCCTCGTTGCGGGCTACTTCGCCGTTCTCATCATCATTGCCGTGCTCACCTCGCGGGGCGCCACCAGCGAAAGCTTCTTCGTGGCCAACCGCAACGCCCCCTGGTACATGGTGGCCTTCGCCATGATTGGCACCTCGCTCTCGGGCGTCACCTTCATCTCGGTGCCGGGCAACGTGTACGGCAAAAGCTGGAGCTATTTAGCGGTAGCAATGGGCTTCGTGGCCGGCTACGTGGTCATTGGCCTGGTGCTGATGCCGCTGTATTACCGGCTCCGGCTGGTGTCCATTTATTCCTACCTGGACCAGCGCTTTGGCTACTGGAGCTACAAGACCGGGGCGCTGTTCTTCCTCATTTCGCGCTCCCTGGGCTCGGCCCTGCGGCTGTACCTGGTGGCCGGCGTGCTGCAATTGGCCGTGTTCGATGCCATGGGCGTGCCCTTTGCCGTGACGGTGGTGGTCAGCATCCTGTTCATCTACCTCTACACCTTCAAGGGCGGCCTCAAAACCATCCTCTGGACCGACACTTTCCAGACGCTGGCCATGCTGAGCTGCGTGGCCCTGAGCATCTATTTCATGGCCGATGCGCTGAATTATTCCTTCGCCAAGCTCGTCGGCGCGGTGAAAGACAGCCCCATGTCGCAGGTCTATTTCTCGGATGTTCGGGACGATAAGTTCTTCTGGAAGCAGTTCGCCTCCGGCATGTTCATCACCATCGTGATGACCGGCCTCGACCAGGACCTGATGCAGAAAAACCTGAGCTGCCGCAGCCTCGGCGAGGCCCAGAAGAACCTGTTCTGGTTCACGCCCGTCATCGTGTGCGTCAACGTGCTGTTCCTGACCCTGGGCGTGCTCATGTACCAGTACGCCGCCGCCCGCGGCCTGCACCTCACGGATTTGCCCCAGCTGCTCAAACTCAAAGGCGGCCTCGATACCGACAAAGTATTCCCCTATCTGGCCACCACGCAGTTCTCGCTCGTGGCCGGCATCATTTTCATCCTGGGCATCATCGCCGTCACCTACGCTTCGGCCGATTCGGCCCTCACGGCCCTCACCACCTCCTTTTGCGTCGATTTCCTCGACATCAGCAAGTACTCCGAAAAGCAGCAGACGCGCCTGCGCCAATTCACTCACCTGGGCTGGTCGGTGGTGCTGATTCTCATCATCCTCGTTTTCCGCGCCATCAACGAGCAGAGCCTGATTGACGCCGTGTACAAGGCCGCCGGCTTCACCTACGGGCCGCTGCTGGGCCTGTTTTCCTTTGGCATCCTCACCCAGCGGCGGCTGCGCGATGGGCTGGTGCTGCCCGTGTGCGTGGCGGGCGTGGGCCTCACCTGGCTCATCGTGTCGCACTCCGTGGAGTGGCTGGGCGGCTACAAGTTCGGCTTCGAAATTCTCTTGCTCAACGGCGCCCTCATTTACCTGAGCCTGCTCGCCATTTCCCGCCCCGCCGCGGTGAACCCCGCCGCCCAAACCGCGGTTTAACTCCTCATGAAGAAGACTATTCTTTCGGCCCTGCTGGTCGCGGCCGCGGCCCCGGCCGCACTGGCCCAAACGCCCGCCGCCCCCGCTGGCGCCGCCCAACAGCCCATCATCCTCAAGGCCGACAACATGCAGGTGCAGGCCCACTCGGCCGCCAACCGCCCCGACCGCGCGCCCGTGTACCCCGGCGGCGAGCAGGCGTTGGGGCTCTTTTTTCTCGAAAACATAAAATATCCGGAGGCCGCGCGCGTCAAAGAACTCAGCGGCATCGTGCTGGTCACGGCCACGGTGAATGCCGACGGCTCCGTGAGCAACCCGGTGGTGGCGAAGTCGCTCTCGCCCGAGTGCGACGCCGAAGCCCTGCGCGTGGTGCCGCTGCTCAAGGGCTGGCAGCCGGCCATGCGCAAGGGCCGGCCGCTGCCGGTGCTTATTCAGTTGCCGGTGCCCTTTGGCGGCGCGGGCAACATGAAGATTGAAATGAACAACCGGCCTTCGCCGGCCGGCGTGCGGCGGGTGAAGTAGGTCAGTGGTGGCAGTAGGCAGTGTTATTAGAACGTCATGCAGCGCGCAGCGAAGCATCTTTACCGCGCAACGCAATTAGTTAGTGGTGGCGGTAAAGATGCTTCGCTGCGCTCGGCATGACGGTTCTAACGGCGCTCAGTGTGACGTTCGGCTTCACCGGCACCTCACCTTGCGCGGCCGTATTTGCCGTGTTCGATTAGTAGTTAACTATACCCCCGCCTGATGGCTAGAAGTGGATTAAATACCAGTGGCAACGACGTTTCGGCCGATTTGCCCAAACCCAAAGTCACCAAAGAAACCCTCAAGCGCAGCCTGCGAATTTTCCGCTACGTGCTGCCCTACCGCTCCAAATTCATCATCGGCATGGTGCTGCTGGTGCTCAGCAGCCTCAGCACCATGTCCTTCCCCTGGATTGGCGGCAAGCTGGTGGACGCCGCCAACGACAAGCCCTTCGTGCTGCCCGGCGGCCTGGTGCTCGACATCAACCGCATTGCGCTGGGGCTATTCCTCGTGACGGTGCTGCAGGGCCTGTTTTCCTTCGGGCGCATCTGGTTTTTCACGCAGGTAAGCGAGTTCACGGTGCGCGACATCCGGGAGGCGCTCTATGCCAAGTTTGTGCAGCTGCCCATCCCCTTCTTCGAGAAAAACCGCGTGGGCGCCGTCACTTCGCGCATTACTTCGGATGTGGCCCAGATTCAGGACTCGTTTTCGCTGACGCTGGCCGAGCTGTTCCGGCAGGTGTTTACGCTGCTGGCGGGGCTGGCCTTCATCATGTTCGTGTCGTGGCGGCTGTCGGTGTTCATGCTCATCACGTTTCCGCCCATTGTGCTGGCGGCGGGCTTGTTCGGGCGCAAAATCCGCACGCTCTCGAAGACCGTGCAGCAGGAGCTGGCCCACACCAACACCATCGTGGAGGAAACCCTGCAAGCCATCAACTCGGTGAAAGCCTTCACCAACGAGCGGTTTGAAATCGGGCGCTACACCACCTCGCTGCGCAAGGTGGTGCGGGCGGCCCTGCAAAGCAACCTCTACCGCGGCGCCTTCGTGTCGTTTGTGATTATTGGGTTGTTTGGGGGCATCATCCTGGTGCTGTGGCGCGGGGCCACGCTGGTGCACACCCCCAAAACCGACCCCAACCACCTCGACATTGGCCAGCTCGTGTCGTTCATTCTCTACACGGTGTACATCGGCGCCTCGGTGGCCGGGCTGGGCGAAGTGTACGGCAAGGTGCAAAGCACCCTCGGCGCCTCCGAGCGCATCCTCGAAATTCTGGACGAAGCGCCCGAGCCCACCCACATCGACCCGCCCGTGGGCCTGGTGCCGGCCCGCCTGCACGGCGAGATTCGCTACGAGCACGTGGCCTTCCGCTACCCCACCCGGCCCGACATCGCGGTGCTGTCCGACATTGACTTTCACATCGCGGCGGGCGAGAAAATTGCCCTCGTGGGCCCCAGTGGCGCGGGCAAAAGCACCATCGCCGGCCTGCTGATGCAGTTTTACCCCCTGAGCGGCGGCCGCATCATCGTGGACGGGCACGACGTGCAGGACTACGACCTCACCGCCCTGCGCCGCCACATCGGCATCGTGCCGCAGGAAACGCTGCTCTTTGGCGGCACCATCCGCGAGAACATCGCCTACGGCAAACCCGACGCCACCGACGGCGAAATCATCGAAGCCGCCGAGCGGGCCAACGCCTGGCAGTTCATCCAGGCCTTCCCCGAGGCGCTGGATACCGTGGTGGGCGACCGGGGCATCAAGCTTTCGGGCGGGCAGCGCCAGCGCGTGGCTATTGCCCGCGCCATCCTGAAAAACCCCGCCATCCTCATCCTGGACGAAGCCACGTCCTCCCTCGACAGCGAAAGCGAAAAGCTCGTGCAAGGCGCCCTGGATGAGCTGATGCAGCACCGCACCAGCCTCATTATCGCCCACCGCCTCTCGACCATCCGCAAAGTCGATAAAATCCTGGTCATCGACGGCGGCCGCATCGTGGAAGCGGGCTCGCACGAGGAACTGAGCGAGCGCGAAGGCGGGCTGTATGCGAACCTGCTGCGGCTGCAGTTTGAGCTGACGTAGTGTTTGGTTTGGAAACACACGAATACGGTCCTTGCTTCGTTAGCCTTAGCGAAGCAAGGACCGTAGATTTTTAGGTAATGGCAAACGATATAGCTCGTAAAAACCATGGCGTTTCGCTTCCGGATATGGCTCCGTTTGCGGGATTGGTATTCTTGCTGGTCGGATTCTATATGCTTACCGGAAGTTTTAGGCAGGAGGCGGTGGGGGCAGTTCCAATTGAACGGGTGCCCCATTCGGATAGCTATGCCTGTTTGCCGGATAATCTTGAAGCCTCGATAAGTCTTACAGCTAAAAATGAGTTGTCATTTGGTGTTCAGTCCCGCCAAGTTCAAGCGGCTGCCATCTTAGCCGTTGCATCTCGCCACGGTATTAGCTTCACGGAGTCGCAATTGACTACGCTACAGAAGATGCCTTTCCTGAGCACAGATGTAGAGCACCTTCCGGCCTTGTTGTCATTGCCAGCTTACCAGCACAAACAAGCGGTTGAATGGCAGAAAATGCACCCTCTCAGTATGCAACAGCTTATGGAGTGTATGATGGCTTCCGAAGTGGCAGCCCAATCAATGTTCCACCTGCCAATTTATTGCCGCCTGATACTGGACTCTGAAGCAAAAATGCCACACGTCGAACTGTTAATTGACCGCCTGCAAGCACAGGGCATAAATCGATTTAACTTAGGTTGCACGGACAATTATCTTTGTGTTCGTGAGCAGTCTGGACGAAATCAGTGACCGTGCGTGGGCGGCTTTGGC
>NZ_JADQDM010000017.1 GCF_015694525.1 Hymenobacter ruricola
ATGGCGCAGTCGGCCTGGGCCAGCGCCTCGCCCGTGCGCGCCCGGTACTCGTCCTCGTCGAGCGGGCAGTCGAAGTTGGGCACCACCCGCAGCCCCGCCTTGGCGCACACCAGCGCCAGCTCCTCGCGCCGCCCCGCCAGCTCCTTCGACGTCCACGCCAAAAACACCACCGGCCCCGTGGCCGACGTAACAACCGGCGCGGCTTCCACTGCGGCTGCGGCGCCGGCCAAAACGGGCGCGGCCGCCGGCGGCGCATAGGCAGGCAGCGGCGGCGCGGCGGGCTGCCGGGCGGCGGCCACCAGGTCCTTGATGGCGTTGGCCACCTTATTGATTTGGTTGCGGTAGAGCAGCCCGCCCGCTGGGCGCGGCAGTTCATCGTCCTTCGGCCGCAAGGGGCGGTTGACGCCCAGCTCTTGGTAGACGAAGTCGATGCTGCGCAGCGGCCCGCCCATGGTCTGCTCGAGCAGGCGCACGTCCTCAGAATCCAGGTTATGGATGCGCAGCGGCAGCACCCGCGAGCCCACGTTGCCGCTGGCCAGGCGCAGGTGCAGCCCAAGGGGGTCGGTTTGGGCCAGCTGCAAAAAGGGCATAAACTCGTGCTGCCAGGAGTAGCGCGCCGTGTCGCAGTAGGTGAGCGAAAGCAGGGGAATCAGAATCAGCGCCCGCAGGCGGTGGTCCAGGCTGGCGTTCACCTGGTGGGTCTCGCCCAGCCCGTCGGCCGGGTTCTGGTCGAAGTAAATTCGCAGCTCCCCCTTCACCGTCGCCCGCAGCTCGTCCTTCAGGTGCTGCACGAACTCGCTCACCCACCCGTCGAACTGGTTGTCGTTGTGCCGGTAGCTGATGAAAATGTCGTACTCGTATTCAGGACTTGAGGGGGCCATGCGGGGTAGAACGAAGGGCCCGCCGCCATACCGGCCGCGGGTCCATCAAATATAGCGGCTTCGTAGACTTATGCCAAGTCAGACTATAACCGCGCCCGCCGCGCCGCACCTGTCAGCCCGCCAGAAAAGTGGTGCGCTCGCCGGCGTGCGTGAGCGTGAGGCGGTGCATGGCCCGGGTGCAGGCAATGTACAGCATGCGCTTATCGACTTCCGTGTGGTAGTTCCCGGCCGATACAAACGGCACGATGACCGCATCAAACTCCAGTCCCTTCGCCAGGTGGGCCGTGGTGATGACCACGCCTTCGCGGAAAGCCGTGGACTCGTCGGTGAGCAGGTACACGCCGGGGCCCTGCAGCGCCTCGTGCACCTGCTCGGCCTGCTTCAGGGTTTTGCAAATGATGCCCAGCGACTGCGGGGCCGAGCCAGGCGCCGCCGTCAGCATTCCCTGCAGGGCCTGCAGTTCCTCGGCCGCACTCCCGAACCCGGCCACCACGGGCGCGGGGCCGTGGCGCTCCAGCGGGATGATGTCGGGGTTGGGCGCGAGGCGCTGGGCGAAGGCTGTAATTTCCACCGTGGAGCGGTAGCTGCGGTAGAGCTTCACCACCTCGGCCTGCGGAAACACGCGCTCGATGGTTTCGGCCGACGACGCGCTGTAGGGGTTCACCGTCTGGCTCACGTCGCCGAGAATGGTTTTGCGGCACGAAAACAGCCGCCCCAGCACGGCGTACTGCACGGGGGTGTAATCCTGCATCTCGTCCACCAGCAGGTGCTTCACGTGGTCGTAGGCGGCGGAGCCTTCCAGCCGGATGCGCAGGTAAATCAGCGGAAAGACGTCGGCGTATTCCAGGCTCGTGCCGGGCTCGTAGCGGAACAGCGCCGGCTGGCCCAGCCAGCGGTAGAAGTCGCGGTAGAAATCCAGCACATTATTGAATTTGAACATGCGCGGAATGGCTTCGCCGATGGTGGCTTTCTCGCCCCCGCTGAGCTTGCGGCCGGTGGCGGCGCGCACGTGGTTGCGCACGTCCTCGGCCACCAGCGCAAAGCGCTTCAGCAGCGGCACCCGGTGGTAGGCCCGGAACCGCGCCTGCAAAAACGCCAGCGGCACCACCGCGCTGCCCACCCGCAGCGCGGCCCCGGTGAAGTAGTGGTTTTCGACGTGCAGCAAATACTGGTTGAGCTGGCCCAGAAACTCAAACGAGGCCTTGAACCGAATGCGCTCGACGAAGGCCGGGGCGGGCGTTTCGAGCAGCGCCGATACCTGCTCAAAAAACGTCTGGAACGGGTACTGCTGGCCGAGCAGGTCGGCGGCCAGCTCCTCCATGCCCAGCTCGGGCAGGTGCTCTTCGCCCAGCTCGGGCAGCACGTTCGAGATGTAGTCGGCAAACACCTTGTTGGGCGAGATGATGAGCACGTCGCGGGCCGCCAGGGTTTCGCGGTAGCGGTAGAGCAGGAAGGCGATGCGGTGCAGGGCAATGGAGGTTTTGCCCGAGCCGGCCACGCCCTGGATGACCATGACCGGCGCGGTTTCGTTGCGAATCACCGCGTTCTGGTCGCGCTGAATGGTGGCGACGATGTTTTTCATCTTGTCGTCCGACGACTTGGCCAGCTCGCGCTGCAGCACGTCGTCGTGGATGTTCACGTCGTTTTCGAGCATGAATTCCAGCCGCCCGTCCCGAATCTTGTACTGCCGCTTCCGCCCGATGGCGCCGTGGATGACGCCGGACGGCGTGGCGTAGAAAGCGTCGCCCAGCTCGAAGTCGTAGAACATGGACGAGATGGGCGCGCGCCAGTCAAAAATCAGCCCCCGCCGCCGCCGCTCGTCCATGAAGGAATGCACGCCGATGTACACCGGCGTGGCCTCCCGGCTACCGCGCGGCGCGAAATCGATGCGGCCAAAGTAGGGCGACTGGGCCAGCTTCATGAGGCGGCGCTTGCGGCCCACGGCGGCCTCGCCCGTGAAGGCCATGCGGTTGATGGACTGGTCGGCGGCCACCAGGTCGGCCTCGTCCAGGCCGGACTGGTGCTCGTGGAGGTACTGCTTTTTCTCGCGCAGCTCGGCCGACTGCTGCCGCACGGCGTCGTCGCCGCGGCGGATGGCCAGCGCCAGCTTCTCCTTGATTTCTTCCAGGTACTCTCGTTCTTCTTGCTCGGTGGCGTTCATTTCCGCGGCTCTTGGTAAATGGCCCGCAAAGGTCAGCGCAAACGGCGGTTCGCGGCATCGGCGGGGCAGGGGCCGTGGGGTCAGGCGTAGTGGTCCGCGTCGGAGGCACGCGGGTGCTGGCGCTCGTGCCGCGGCAGGATGACGGCGCAGGCACCGCGGGCGACCAGCGCCGCCACGAGCGGGTCGGCATCGTAGCCGTGGTTGGCGATGAGGCAGGCCGGGGCCAGCCCGTTAGCCGTGACAAGGCCTGCGGGGCGTTGTGGCGCTGGCTGGCTAGCTGGCCGTCAGGCACCCGCGCACGAGCGTCCCTGAGCGAAGGCAACGGCTTCGGCCGCGGTGTCAAAAGGCCATTTGGTTTCGTTGTCGTAGCTCGACACCACGTACCGCCCTTGGTAGAAGTACAGGCACGGCGACTCGTCGCTCACCAGCGACCCACGGGCCCGGGACGAGCCGGGCAAACCCAAGCCCAACCGGCCCAGGCTCACGTAGGGCCAGGCCCGTCGCAACACAGCGAACCGGCCGCAGCGGTCCACCAGTTCCGCGGCTTGTTGCGGGTGGAAATGGGCAGGAAATCCCAACAGGTGCTTCCGGACCCAGGCCCATTGCCGGCCTTGTGGCGTGTAGTCAAACCGAACTTGCACGAGCTGGTTGGCACGAAGGCCCTTCCTGGACTGCTTCAACATGGTACGAATAAAGCCTCATTCAGTTGAACAGCGCGTTAATGTTCGTTTACCTCTCGGCTGAACTGCCCGAAAAATATCTTTTATGCAATGGGGGAAGAAGGCTAGGATAGCCCCTCCATGCAATTCAGGGAGGATTAGCACTTAGCCCAGATGGTCGCGTTGCCGCCTTTGTCGACTGCAGAAACCCTTGCCGATGGTCCACGTTGATTTGGCATCAACCATTTCAACGCTTAGCGTATGGCAGATGCGGCAAACCGTACCGATGACCTCTTGGAACGGGTCAATCAACTGGAAAAACAAGTAAAGCGCCAGCGCCTGGCGGGGGCGGTGGGGGGCCTGCTCCTGCTGGGCATTGGCCTCAGCAGCTGGGTGGCCAAGGCCCCCGCCTACCTGCGGGTGCGCGGCCTCACCGTTGTCGACGCCCAGGGCCGGGCCCGCATCCTGCTCGGCGCCCCGGCCGAAACCGCCGGTCGCCGACGCAAAGACGCCGCCACGGCCTCGCTGGTGGTGCTGGGCCCGCGGGGGCAGGACCGGGTCATTCTGGGCGAGGCGCCCAATCCTGTGCTTCACGGCAAGGTTTACCCGCGCATTGCCGCTTCCTACGGAATGACCATCCACGACTCGACCGGCCAGGAGCGCGGCGGCATGAGCTTTCTCGACAACGGGCGCGGCGTCATTGCCCTGGACCGGCAAAATCAGGACGCGGTGGAGATGATAGTGAACGACCAAAGCGGCTTTGCGGGGCTCACCATGAACTACGAGCGGCCTTTTGGCCAGTACAAGGAGGCCGTGCGCATCGGCACGAAAGGCCCGCAGGTGTGGTGGGCCCTGTCCGACACCGCCGAGGCGGAGCGGGCCAGCCTCTGCATCCAAAATGCCCAAGCCCCCAAGCTCGTCCTAAAGCCGGCGGGAAGCAAGTAAGCCCGGTTTTACTCCATTTCATGCTCCTGCAAATGCGCCGCGTTTTCCAGCCGGCTTCCTTTTCTTCCTGATTCCACTGGCTAGAGGCAGCAGACGCGCCCGATGGTGCTCGTCCTCCTGTTGGGGATGGTGTTTTGACTAAATTGACTGTTGCCAGGAACTACGCCTGATATTACCCATCAAGACAATGCGCCGGCCAACCCATTGGAGTACTGGGTTACTGAGCAAAACCGGCGCTTACTCCACCAGCAGGCGCAGGGTGCTGGGGCCGCTGCGCACCACGTACACGCCGGCCGCCAATCCGGCCGGCAGCGCCTGCTGGGCCGTGCCCGCCGCATCAGCCGGGGCAGCGGCTACCAGGCGGCCCAGCGCATCGAAGAATTCCACCGGCGCCCCGGCCGAAATGCCCCCCATCGTCACCGTTCCGTGGGCCGGATTGGGGTAGAGCGTGAGCAGCGGTTTGCCACTCAGCGTCACGGCTTGGACGGGCGAGTAAATGGCTGTGCCGTCGAGGTCTATTTGCCGCAGGCGGTAGTAGATGGGCGCAGGGCTGGTGCTGGTTTTGGGGGCCTGGCTGTCCAGGTAAGCGTAGTCCGTGGGACTGGTTTTAGAGCCTTGGCCGGCTACTGAGCCAATTCTATCAAACTGCTGCCCGTTCAGGCTGCGCTCGACTTCAAAGCAGGCGCTGTTCTTTTCGCTGGCGGTGCGCCAGTTCAGTTGCACGTTCGGCGCTTTGGCTGTGGCGGTGAAGGCCGTCAGCTCCACGGGCAGCGGGGCCGTGTTCTCGTTCAGGCGCACGGCTACGGTGGTGGCGCCGCTGGTGGAAGCCAGGTCGAGGTCACCGTCGTTGTCCACGTCGGCCAGCGTCACAAAATTCGCTCCCCCGGCTACCGTGCCATTACTGCTGGGCGTAGTGAAAATGCCGCTGCCGTTGTTGAGCCGTATCGAAATCCCGGTGCTGCCGCCGGCCACCAGGTCCAGGTCACCGTCGGCGTCCACGTCGCCCAGGGCCAGACTGATGGGGCTGGCGGCTACTGCCACTTCTCCATTGGCCGCGGTGGCCGGTGGCGCTACTACAAGCTCGCCACCAAGGCCCACGTGGAGGACGACAAGGAGTATGAGAAAGGCCCCGTGGTGCGCCTGCTCAGCCAGTTCGTGGACCTGACGGACCACGCCAGCGAGCTGAAAAGCCGGCTCATGCTGGCCCACTTCCATCAGCACACCCAGAAGGCCCTCAAGGGCCGGGCGCGGGGCACGGTCGTCACCCGCTCGCGGCTGCACGCCGTGCGCTATAAGCGAAAATTTGATGAGTTGATGGCCGAGCTGAATCTACCTTACCGCGCCCTGGTGGCCTTTTCGGGCACCGTGACTGCCCCCGACACCGGCAAAGACTACACCGAAGTCGGCCTGAACGGCCTCGACGGCAAAGCCAGCATCGAGGCCGCCCTGAAGCTACCGCGCTACCGCCTGCTCATCGCCGCCAACAAGTTCCAGACCGGCTTCGACGAGCCTCTGCTCCACACCATGTACGTCGACAAAAAGCTCGGCGGCATCAGCATGGTGCAGATGCTGAGCCACCTGAACCGCACCACCCGCCACAAGCACGACACGCTGGTGCTGGACTTCGTGAACGGCCCGGAAGACGTGCAAGCCGATTTCCAGGGCTACTACGAAAACAACTTCCTGCCCGAGGACCAGCAAACCGACCCCAACGCCCTCTACGACGGGCGGGTCGCGGTGCAGGCCCTGTCCGTGGTAATTAGGATTTTGCGCCTAGCCATTCGTACTTTTCACGCCCTTCGCCACAACTAGGTATTCGTTGATTTAATTTCTACCCAATTAATGCGAGACGACTTGTACGCTGCACGCCTCCGTGCGCAGCTCGTGGCCCCCATGCGCCAAAGCTGGGACCTGGAGGCAGTGCCGCTGACCGATTTTGAGTGGCTGAACGCGGGGCTGCTGGTGCGGCACCGGCAGTTGCCCGCCACCGAGCGGCCACAGCCCTTGTTTGTGGCCCTGCCGGCACACAGCACCGACTTGGGTACGGGCTTGCGGGCCGCCGCGGCCGCCGCTTGGCTGGCGGGGCACGAGCCGCCGATTGGGCTGGCAACCCCTCTCCTACGGCCCGGCGACCACGTGTTTCACGACGAAACCATCTGGAAAGTGGAAGGGGCCTCCGATGCGGCCGGCAAAGTGCCCCTGCGGCGGGTGAGCGACAACCGGGCGCGCAGCGTGGCCGCTACGGCCTGCCGCAAGCTGGCCGCGCCCTTCGAGTTCGCCGGCTTGCTGGATGACAATCGGGCCGGCTTCCGCTACGTGCATTACCAGGCCTGGCTGGAAAAGCTGCTGGCCGGCACCCGCCAGGCCCAGCGCCTGTTTCGGATGGCGGACAAGGACAGCATTCCGCGGCCACACGGCGGGCTCACCATTGTGGTAGCTCCGGCCGATGCGTTCCGCCATTTTGAAGAAACCGTGCTAGAGAAAGTGCCCGGCCTGCCCCTGTGCTGGACCCGCCGCCTGGGCGGCGGCCTCAGCAAGCAGCTGTGGGGCCTGCCCTTCGCGGCTTCCATCACCGTGGTGGCCTCTGTAGCGGAGGCGCTGGAGCTGCGCACCCAACCTCGGTTTTCGACCATCAAAAACTGGCACCTGAGCGTGGTGGGGAAGGCCGCCGTGGGCAGTTCGCTGAACGTGGCGCAGTTGGTGCAAGCCTATGCAGGCCAGCAGTGGGCCAGCCTCACCTTTTGGGGTCCCGACCTGGGAGTGGGCGAAACGCCGGGCTGCGTGGTCTGGCCGTGGTCGCGCACGGAGGCCCTGGGCCCCCACCACCGCCCCGCCCCCGTGCACCTAACCATTGTGCCCCTGCCCGCGCCGCCTGCACCCGGTTTGGCCGTGCGGGTGGCAGCGGTGCGGCAGGTGCTCGACGGGCTGGGGCTCGTGAGCGAAGCGGCCCCTCTGGCCGTGCGCCTGCCCCTGGTGTGGCACCTGCTGCACCGCTGCCTGCGCTACGCGCTGCCGCCAGCCGGCACCAGCAGCCACGCCCGCGCTTACCTGGCCGAGCTGGCCCGGAAGGTAGCCGAATGCCTGGAAAGCGAAGAGCTGGAAGATGCTTTTGACGATGCCAACCGCTGGCGCGACCTAAAGCCTGCGCGCACGGCTCTGCAAGCGGCTTTTGCCGACCTGCTGGACTACTTTCAGGACCACAGCCCCAAATACGACACCCTGCGAGCGTTGGCCGCTGACGCCTTGGACGAAGGCCGGCCCGTGGTAGTGGTGGCCGACCGCGAAACGCTGGTGGCCACGCAGGCCGTGTGGCGCGGCGTGCGCGGCGTGGAAGTGCTGCCGCTGCTAAACGGGGCCGACAACGTGCGTCAGCGCCTGCGCAAAGGCTCTTTCTCTTCCGACGCCGTACTGCTAGTCCCCTTCCTCTTCAACCGCGACCAGTTGGCCGAGCTGCAAACGGCCCCCTGCCCCGTGCGGCTGGTGTTGCTGGCCGGCGTGGAGGACGGATTGTATGCCCGCACGCAGGCCAGCTTGCACCAGCAGGAGCAGGCCCAGCTGCGCGCCGGTGGCCGGGCCACCGTGCTGGGCCAGACCTATGAGCAGTTGGTGCCGGCCACTGAAGTAGCGCATCCTGAAAATGCCGCGCCTGACGGGGCCAACGGGAAAGCCGCTGTCACGGCGGGCCAGCTCGACTATTTTGATGAGCTATATGCCGTGGGCGAAGCCCGCTACGCCAGTGAGCGGCAGCGCGGCCGGGCCAGCGGCCAGCTCTTCGCGATGGCCTTCGCCGATGGCTACCGCACCGAACTGGACGGCCATACGCGGGTGCTTCGGCGCGAACCCGCCGAAACTGAAAACGGCCAGGCCAACCTGGTTCCCTGCCAGGTAGATGAGCTGCAGGACGGCGACCGCATTATTTTCTACGAAAACGACCAGCCCAAGCTCATTGCCCAGATTTTGCGCCAGCACGACCGCAATGGCCTCGTTGGGCGCATCGACCAAGCTTCGGCGGTGTGGCAGGAAGCCTTGCAGCAGCTAGCGGCGCACTATCCTGGCACCTCAGCGCTGTACACTGCCCTGCAGGTGCATGGCGGCCTGGATGTGGGACTGCAAACGCTGCGCCATTACCTGGAAGGCAAACGGCGCTTCCCCGGCGACCCCACCACACTGCCCGCCCTGCTGAAGCTGGCCCGCCACGTGGAGCTATTGGACTGCCGCCTGCTACAGCCCGGTGAGGCGGAAGAGGTGCGTCACTGCCGCACCAAGTTTCATCAGCTAAGCATTGCCTTGGGCAAAGGTTTGAGCGAGGAGGTGCTGCGCTACCGGCTGACCGGGGCCAAGGGCAGCCTGCTAAGCAAGCTGGAACCCGATACGCTAGAGCTGGTGCTGCTGAGCGCTGTGGAGCGCACCGTGTACCGCATCAGCCCGCGCTAAAATACCCGCCAACATCATTCATCCCTTTTTCTCTGCAGAGCCATGCCGACTGCCGCCGCACCGCGCGACTTCTTCACTCACCGCCTCGAAAGCTCGTTGTTGGGACCGGGCAGTGATACCTATACCGGCGACCCGGCAACCGAAGTGCTGGATGATTTCCCCTTGCAACGCTATTACACTGGCATTCTCTTCCCGGACCGAGCCGCGGAGCAAGACCCTGGCACCGACGAGGAAGAATACGCCCGGGCCAATCTGGCCGATGAGCCGGACGAAGCCGATGACAACGAGCCCACCGGTGCCGAAATACACCCCGAGGCCGGCGTAGCCGCCGATGGCATACCAGCCCCGGTGCCCGCCGATGCCCCCGAGGGCCGGGATGAATATGCCGCCGCCAACCACTACTTCCCGAGCAATTTGGGCCTGACCTGTTGCGTGCCTGCCGCAGCCGGGCAGCTGCGCGTAACGGTGCGCGGCGCCAGCTACCGGCCCTGGCAGGCGGGCCGCGACCACCTGGCGGTGCGGCTGGCCCCCAATGAATGGGCGCGCCTGCAAGCGGCCCTTTCCGGAACGCTGCGGCAGAAGCTGGCTTACGACGAGCCGAGCACAACGCTGGCGCTGGTGGCCGCCCCCAAGGGCAACAGCCGCCGCAACCGCAGCGAGGATTTCGCCGAAGTCGACCGCCTGGGGGCCAAAGCCAGTGAGCTGCGCAACAGCCCCGGCGTAGCCGCCCTCGACAAGCTGCTGCGCCCCGCCAACCGCCTCTGGCAGCGGCAGCCCTTTGAATGGACGTTTCTGGCCGACCTCAACCAATCGGAGACCAAATACACCGCCGGGGCCGACGGCCCGGAAGGGCTGGTGTGCTGGGTAAAAACCTACACCGTCGCCGCCGAGCCCCAGCGCGGAGAACCAGCCCGACGCTACATTAAACTACTGGTGCATAATGCAATAGAGCAGCATCCGGCGCGCGAGTTCAGCAATGCCAACGAGAAGCTGAACGAAAAAAGCCGCTTCCAGGTAACCGTAGCGGCGAGTCTACCCGATGGCACCGCACTGCTACCCTACAAGCCCGACTTCAACCGCTTCACGGCCGGCGACCAAGAAGCGGCCATTCTGAATTATCAATACCGCGACTGCCCTTCCTACGGCATTGGCCACGGGGCGGCGGCGGCATGGGAAGGTAGCCCGGCCAACCCGCCAACGGAGTTACGCTCCACTTTCCTGCCGACGGTGGACGTGCCCGGCGTGAGCACGGTGCCGCGGCCCGCCGCTACCGCCGCACAAAACCAAGCCATGGTTGAAGTGCTGGACCTGCGCAACCTTTCGCATTGGGGCAAGGCAGCCTATCCGGCCCAGCGCCTGCAGGAACTCCTGACGTTGTTCCTCGACGAGTACGCCGCCTGGACGCGCCGCCAGGCCGCCGAAGCCCGCCAGGAGCCCGTGAACGAAGACTGCTACGAGCCGCTGCTGACCAACCAAGCCGAAGCCCTGCACCGGATGCGCCACGCGGTGACGCTGCTGGGAAGCGACCCGCGCGTGCTCGACGCCTTCCGCCTGGCCAATACGGCCATGCTCTTGCAGATGATAGTATCGGATGACCTGGCTTATGCGGGCGAGCCCAAACCCTACGACGATTTTGTGGCGCACCACGCCGCCACGAACTATACCGGGCTGGAAGGGTTTCGCAACCACCCGGGGCGGCGGGCGCGGGGCGGCCATATTCCGTTCAGCTATCGGCCTTTTCAATTGGCTTTCCTGCTCATCAGCCTCAATTCGGTGACGGTGAATGAGGCGCGGGCGGCGGGAACCGCTACCCAAACGACGGCCGACCGGTTGCCCGACCGGGAGCTGGTGGACCTCATCTGGTTTCCGACCGGCGGCGGCAAAACCGAAGCCTACTTAGCCGTAACCGCGCTGGCGATTATCTGGCGGCGCTGGCACGGAGGAGAGCGCGGGCAAAAGGGCGTGGCCGTGCTCATGCGCTACACCCTGCGGCTGCTCACGACGCAACAATCAGAGCGGGCCAGCCGGCTGATGTGCGCGCTGGAATTTCTGCGCACGACGTGGCGGGACGCTACCGGCCGGAAGGTACTCGGCCGCGAGCCGCTCACGCTGGGCTTGTGGGTGGGCCAGGCCACCACGCCCAACACCCGCGCCGAAGCCGGCCAGGCCTACGAGGACCTGCTGGAAGAAATCCGGCAGACCAATTACCAGCTAAGCCGGTCCAAAGCGAAGCCCAAAGCGGGGGACTACACCCGCAAACCCAGCTTTCAGAAAAATGTGTTTCAACTGGCCTCGTGTCCGTGGTGCGGCTGCGAAACCATCAGCATTCAGCGCGGCCAGTACCACACCGGCTTCGACGCCACCGGCCAACTCACCTGCCTGAACGAGCGCTGCCACTTCGGGCAGCGCGATGCCGCGGGGCAGGCCACGCACCCAGTGCCAGTGAGCGTGGTGGACGAGGAGCTGTATAAGCACCCGCCGACCCTGCTTTTTGCCACGGTTGATAAGTTTGCCATGCTGCCGCATAAGGAGAAAGCGGGGCTGTTTTTCCGGCAGGCCGGCACGGCGCCTCCCGGGCTCATCATTCAGGACGAACTGCACCTGTTGAGCGGTCCGCTGGGGTCGCTCACCGGGTTGTTTGAGCGCGTGGTAAAGGAATTGTGCACCGACCCGCTGGGCCAGCGCCCGCCCAAGATTATTGCTTCGACGGCGACCACCCGCAACACGGCGGCCCAGGTGCGGGCGTTGTACGACCGGCCGGTGGCCATTTTTCCGCCGGCTGGCATTCGCTACGACGATTCGTTTTTCGCCTACAACACCGCCGAAAGCCAGCGCCGCCACGTGGGCGTGATGGCCACCGGTAAAACCAACCTCGACATGCAGTTGCAGTTGGTTTCGCTGCTACTGCTGGCCCGCACCGAGGCCTGGCGCGCCCTGCGGCCCACCTACGCCACCGAGGCCGACGCCCTTGCCCGCCTGGACCGCTACTGGACCCTGGTGCTGTACTACAACAGCCTGCGCGACGTGGGCAAAATGTATAACAAAGTCAGTTCGGAGGTTTTTGGCCTGCTGCAGGCCGCGCATCAGCACTGGAACCTGGACGGCCCCGGCCAGCAATGGCCCTACTACGGCCTGATGAGCCGGACCCGCGAGCTGACCAGCCGCGTGGAAAGCAACAAAATCAAGGACGCGCTGCACGAGCTGGGCGAGCCCCTGAAGCTGAACGCGGCCGACAGTGAGCAGCGGCGGGTGGTGAGCGGTGTGGATTTGGTACTGGCCAGCAATATGTTGTCGGTGGGCATCGATATTGGCCGCCTGAACCTGATGGTGCTGTGCGGACAGCCGCGCAACAGCGCCGAATACATTCAGGCCAGCTCGCGCGTGGCCCGCAACGACCAGGGGCTGGTGTTCAGCCTGCTAGACGCCAACCGCGCGCGCGAAAAATCCATTTTTGAGCAGTACACCGGCTTCAACCAGACCTACTACAAGCACGTCGAGCCACTCAGCCTGACCCCGTTCACGCCCCAAACGCTGGACCGCATGCTCAACAGCCTGCTGGTGACCTGGGTGCGGCACTACAAGGGCCAGCCCGCCGCGGCGTTTGAGCTGGAAATGGCCACCGCCCTGGGCGAGCTGCTGGGCGAGCAACTCACCGCCGATTCCGCGCTGGCGGCCAACCTGCAAGCCCGCCTGGCCAACCTGGCCGAAGATTGGCTGGCCAAAAAGCAGGCCGGCCGGAGCGTGGACAAACCCCTGCACTACAAGAACAAGCGGCACAATACCCCGCTGCTCAGCAAAGAGCCCGGCGAGCCCCACCACCCCAACTACTGGAACCTGCCCACCTCCATGCGGGAAGTGGACACGGAAACGACGCTGGGCTTCCGGCCCGAAGCCGAGCCCGTGGCCGCCGCGCCCGCCCTGCCAACCATCTAGCGACTTTCTTTTTTGCCAACCGATGCCTGCCACTGATTCCTTACAAACCCGCAAGCTGTGCAGCGCCTATGGCGGCGTGGGCTCGCTCATTGAGTCGCGCCTGGGAGCCCTGCGCATCCTGCCCGCCAACGAATGGCCTTACCTGCGCGGCCAGAACCCCCGCGCCTACCGCGAGGAAAACCGCCTGAACGATATGCGGCTCCTGGCCCGCCTGCGCTGCCTGTTCCCGGAACTGCGCCGCCTGGCCCGTATGCCCTCCAACCCACCGCTGGCATTTGCGGGCGCCCCCAGCCGGCCCCGGGTGGCCGTGGATTTTTTCCCGAAGTGGATGTACTGCCCCAGCTGCGCCCGCTTCGACCACCACGCCAACTGGCGCCGGCAATGGTACCTGACGGCCACCCGCAAGACGGCTTTTGAAGTAAGCCGCTTTGAGGACGCGCCGCGCTGCGACTACTGTTTCCACAACGACAAGCTGAGCGGCCCGGCCCGCTGGCAAACGCTGGAGCAGGTGCGCTTCGTGATGACTTCGCCGGCCGGCAGCATTGCCGATGTGCCGTGGCCACACTGGGCGCTGCGGCATCGGCAGGAAAAAGAAGCGACGGCTCCTGAAATGATGGCCGATGATGCAAACGCGCCCGATGAAGCCGGGGAAGCCAGCACCACCACGCTGGCCATGCGGCGGGACGTGCCCAAAGGCACGGAGCTGTACTACCGCACATCGGGCCGCCTCAACGACCTCAAAGGCATCACCATTGAGGCGCGGCGACGGCTGGCTGATGGCGGCACCGAGCGCCTGGGCAGCGCCACGCTGGCGGGCTTGTTTGGCCTGCGGGTGCCGGAAACCGATATGGAGGAGTACGGCGTGGCGCGCCCCCGCCGTGGCGTGCCAATGAAACCGGTGCTGCGTGCCAGCAACAGCGTGTACTACCCACACATCGTGCAAAGCCTCTACCTGCCAGGCGAGCAGCCGGAGGTAGTGGGGGCCGAAGCGGATGGTCCTTCGACCATCCGCTTCGGCCTTACACCGGAAATGGCGCAAGTCCTTAAGGAAAACCACGAGGACGAGATGCCGGTGCACCGCAACCTGAACCGGTTGCTGACCAAACACGGCATTGAGCTGAGCCCGGAGCAATTTGAGCAACTCCGCGCCGCCGATTTTATCGTTCCGGAGCCCATTTCCGCTATGCCGCCCGTGCCCGAAGCCAGTCAGCCGGGGGAGGAAGACTATCGCCGGGCCGAATACCGCTACCTCACCACGGAAGCCACCCCAGCGGATTCCAAGGAGCTCCTGCTGCGCCCGCTCGATTTGGCGGTCCAGCTGCCCGGTCTGGGGCCGGCCTGGCAGCTGGACCGCCTGAAAATGACGGCTGTGCAAACCTCTTATACCCGGCAGCAGCCGCTGGACCGGGATGCCATTCTGACGCAGGATGAGAAAGGCAGCCCGCTGAGCATCCGCCGGCGTTTCACCTTCAAGTACGGTCTCAAAACCCACACCCTGCTCGGCGTGGAAAGCTACGGAGAAGGCCTGTTCTTTACCCTGGATGCCGAACGGCTGCAGCAGTGGGAAAACAAGCCGGCCGTGTTGAAAAGGCTCGACCAATTACTGGCCAACCAGAAAGCCTTGTCGGCGGGCTCGCCGGGCGCAGCGCGCAAAGCCACGGCCCGCTTCGTGCTGCTGCACACGCTCAGCCACCTGCTGGTGCGTGAGCTGGAGTTTCAGTGCGGCTATCCAGCCACCTCCTTGCAGGAACGGCTGTACGTAGGACCGGGGATGCAGGGCCTGCTCATCTATACCATTGCCGGGTCGGAGGGCTCGTATGGCGGGCTGGTATCGCTGGGCCGCACCGGCAAGCTGCCCGGCTTGCTAAAATCGGCCCTGCACCGGGCCACCGACTGCGCGGCCGACCCCATTTGCTGGCACACCGATGCACAGGGCCAGGGCGTGGGCGGGCTCAACATGGCCGCTTGCGCGGCCTGCGCGCTGCTGCCCGAAACCTCGTGCGAGGAGTTCAATTCGCTGCTGGACCGCCGGCTGGTGGTTGACAAAGACTTCGGCTATTTCCGCGAGTTGCTACACCAATAGCTTCACCTATCGTACGCGCATGCCCCTCGTCGAAACCCCGCTCCTGCTCGGCCGCGATGCCGCTGGCCGCCTTGCTTACGGAGCGGGGCCGGGTGTGGGCATGGCCTTCATTGAAGGATATTTTCCGCAGGCGCAACGGGTGCTACGGATAGCGACGGCGTACTTCACGCTACGGGGCTACCAGCTGGGCCGGGAGCACATTGCGCAGCCTGCCCAGTTGCGCATTTTAGTGGGCCACTCCGAGGAGAAACACGCTTACGAGGCCGTGGTGGACGAGATACTTGCCGAGCTCGGACAGTGCCAGACCGACCTGATGCGTACCGTAGCCGACTTGCTGCAGCGCATCCGCACCGGGCAGTTTTTTATTCGGGAAGCCCGCTCCATGCGCGTGCCCTTTCACTGCAAGTTTTACCTGATTGACGAGCAGGTGCTGTGGCACGGCTCCTGCAACTACACCTACAAAGGGCTGAAAATAGCAGCCGAGCAGGCCAGCGCCAGCCATGAGTCAGTTGAAATACAGGCTTGGATTACCTGGTACGACGAGGTGGCGGCGCAAGCGCACGATTTGCTGCGCGAGCTGGAAGAGCGGCTGAACAAGTGGTACCTCCTGGCTACTCCGTTTGAAGCTTACCTCAAGATGCTGCAGTTGCTCGACCATTTGCCCGAGTTGCCGCAACGGCCTGGCGTTTATCCACCCACTTTTTACCAGCGTGGGGTTATTGCTCGGGCACTGCGCCAAGAGCGGCAATACGGTGGAGCCTTGATAGTGGCGGCCACTGGCTTGGGCAAAACCATTATCGGAGCCGAAATAGCCGAGCGTTTGCAACTGGCTGGGCACATCAAACGAACCGTATTGATTGCCCCGGCGGGGGTAAAGCGCGAGTGGCATCAGCAGCTGGCGGGCCGCGATGTGAATTATAGCTTCTACACCTCGCAGGTCATTTTTCGTGACACCTCCGACCAGCCTCACCACCGCATATATGAGCTGGAGCAGGAAATTCAGCGGGCCGACCAACACACGCTGCTTCTGATTGACGAAGCGCACTTCTACCGCAACCAGTTGCTGGTAGATGAGTCGGAGCGCCGGGCCATCCGCAGCCGGGTGTACGAGCGCATCCGGCCGCTGCTGGCCAATGGGGCCCGCGTGGTGCTGCTCACGGCCACCGTATACGGCACCAGCCTGAAAAACCTCGACAGCCTGCTGCACTTGCTCCCGCCGCAGCACGATACTGCCACCGGCACCAGTCAGCCCTGGAAGGCTACTTCGGCCGAAAAGTTCTTGCACCTGCCGGTGGTAACGGTGCTGGGCCTGCCGCACGTGCTGCGCCTGGCCAATGAGCGCGGCGACGTGGATGAGCACGGCCGGACGTTCATCCAATTTGCCCACGAGCGGCGCTACCTGCCTCCCTTCCTACGGCTGCGCACCGAAACCTACCGCTTGCTGCTACAGCCCGAAATGGAGCAGGCCGCCGACGCCCGCTGCTTTGACCAGCAGTACAAAGTCATGCAGTCGTTTTTTGTCGATGAGGTGGCCCAAACCCAAGTGGGCCTGACCGACGCCGTGTACAACAGTACGCTGGGCAGTTGGCTGAGCTCACCGGCCGCGGTAGCGGTGTCGTTGGACAAAAACCTGCATTCGCTGGGAGCCGATGGCCAGCGTCCCGCCGGGAAGCGCCCGCGCCGAGGAGCAGCCAAATATGAGTCTCCTTTATTTCTACCAGCCGATGAGCGTGGCAAGTACCTTGAGCCACTACTGACGGTTTTTCGAGGCAGCGGAATAGCCCGGGATGCCAAATACCAACTGCTGGCTGGCATCGTGGCGCGCCACTGCGTGGCCACGCGTGGCAAGGTGCTGATTTTCGTCAACCGCTTGTCTACAGCAATTTACTTAAAACAGGCTTTGCGCCAAGAGTTTGCTGATGTGCGAGTGGGCTGCACGGTGGTAAGCAGCCGGGGCGTGGTGCGGCTAGCTTCGGCCGACTTGCGTAGCGCCGAGCTGCGCGGGTTTTCGCCCAAGTCGCACTACCCATCTACCGGCCCTGATAAGTACGAAGTGCTGATTTGCACCGATGCCGACGGCGTGGGGGTCAATCTGCAGGACTGTGCCACCGTCGTCAACTACGACCCACCCGGTGGGGCCGATGTGCTGTTTCAGCGCGTGGGGCGGATACTGCGCATGACGACGGCACCTGACCGTGACGTGCACGTGTACACCTTGCTCCCCACTATCCTTGAAGAAACAACCAACGAAAGCCGGCTAGCCCAGAGCATTCGCCGGTTATTTGAACGAATGACGCAGCGCCACGAGAAATCACGGGGTATCATGGGGTCGGCGGCCTTTACAAGCAGCCCACGAGTGGATATTGCCCTGAACGGCGACATCGATGCCCTCCACTTTGTGAGGCAAGATGAGCTGCTGACCGAGGTAGGCGGCTCAGGCGCAGCATCTTTTCTGACCCACAGCGCCACCCTAGAAAAACACCGGGCTCAAGCCAGCCAGCTCCCCGCATATTTATTGAGCACAAAGCTGTATGCCCGGGCCCAGCACCGAGTTGTCGTACTGATTCGGCAGGGCCCCTCTTACCGGTTGATTTGTTATAACTATCGGCAGCAACAGTTAGAGAGTTTTCAGGATTGGGAGCTGCTTGATTGGATAAGATGCGACAGCGCCGCACTGAAAGCTCCCGTGCCGGCTGAACAGGTAGAACATGCCGCGAACGAGGCAGTACAACGATGGGCCACCGAACAGCAATGCAGCATAGAGGACATCACCAAGCTTAGCGCAGTGTATCTGCTACCTGCTAATGCCAGAGCTAACCAAGTACGGCAGCTTATCAGCAGATTGGCTAAGTCTTAGCTGTAACGAACGACAGCTAGCTGCACAGTTACCAAGGATGAATTGGCACGCCCATTTACGAAAATGAGGAAAACCGATATGACAGCTATTGCGAACTGAAATTACCACTTAGTAGAACTTATCAAGGGAAATTGCCATGCTAGTGCATACTCTTATCTAATATTTCAGCCATCCATCAACTGTAGGCCCCACCGTAGGCCCCAAAACCAAAACAGCCACCTAGCGCCCCGGCTAAATGGCTGTTTCTGAATGAGCGAGAAACGAGGTTCGAACTCGCGACCCTCAGCTTGGGAAGCTGATGCTCTACCAACTGAGCTACTCTCGCGGGGTGACTTGGTGATACGAAATTACGCCAAAGAACCGGATTCGCAACCGGGGCCCAACCCCGCCTTCCGGGCCCGCGTAAGAACCAGACACGATGCCTACCCCACCGCTCCCGCCCGCTACGCGCCGTTTGGTTGGCCTGCTGCTCATGCTGAGCGGGGGGCTGCTGGGCCTGGGGATGCTGCTGAAAGTGTACGTGGCCGTGTACATGTGGTACGCCGGCGGCAGCCAGAGCCCGCAGGCCCTGCTGCTCTCGGCCTACCTAGTGGGCCTGCTGGCCAGCGGCCTGCTGGTGCGCATGGGCCTGCAAATGCGCCGCGGCGACGGCGACCACCGCGACCCCAACGCCAACGAGATGCTGTAAATCACCGGCCACTGCCCCACCTTTGTGCCATGTCATCTCCCCTGCGCATTTCCCTGGCCAAGGCCAACGCTGCCACCGCCGCCCAACTGGCCGACCTGGGCCGGCAAACGTTTCAGGACACCTTTGCCGCCAATAATGCCCCGGCCGACATGGCCGCCTACCTGGCCGAAAACTTCGGCCCGGATATTCAGCTGGCCGAGCTGCAGGACCGCGAAAACACCTTCCTGCTGGCCCACATGCAGGCCGAGCTGGTGGGCTACGCCAAGCTGCGCGACAATTCCGCCCTGGGCCTGACCGATGGGCAGCACCCGGCCGGACGCCTCGAAATCGAGCGCCTCTACGTGCGCGACGACTGGCAGGGCACCGGCCTGGGCGCGGCCCTCATGCGCGGCATTCTGGCCCTGGCCGAACAGCTGCACTGCACGGCCGTGGTGCTGGGCGTGTGGGAGAAAAACGACAAGGCCCGCGCCTTCTACCAGCGGTTCGGGTTTCGGGAAATTGGCCAGCACGAATTCCGGCTGGGGCAGGACGTGCAAACGGACCTTATTCTGCGCAAGGGGCTGGCCGGGCGCTAACCCGCTACTTTTGGGAATGCCTATGCCCGATTTGATGCGCCTTCGGATGCGCCGCGCCGCGACGGGCCTGCTTGGGCTGGCCCTGGCCGCGGCCGCCTGCCAGTCGCCGTCTGACCGCGCTGGTTCTCCAGCGCCCCCGCCCGTGGGGCACTACGCCGGCAGCCTCAGCCGGCCCGGGCGGCCCGAGCTGCGCGTAGCGCTCGACATTCGCCACCCCAGCCCCGGCCACTACGAAGCCGAACTGACCGTGCCCGCCGCGCCGGCCCTGAGCTTCGTGGCCGACACCGTTATTTTCGCCCAGAACCAGCTGCGCCTCGCCCGCCCCCTGCGCCCCGGCCAAACCCTGGCCCTGACCCTGGAGGGCGACTTCTGGCGGGGCACGGCGGGGCTCGATTCGGCCACGGCCACGGCCGTGCTGCTCAAGCGCGGCGGGCCCTTGCCCAGCACCTACCGCGTGGAGGAAGTGCCGCAGGCCGAGGGTTCGGCCTGGCTGTATGCCCCGGCCGACGTGGGCATGGCCGGCCCCGCGCTGGCCCTGCTGCCCGATTCGGCCACGGGCGCGGCGGCCCCCATCTGGGCCGATGCCTTGGCCCGCGAAGGCATCATCGTGCTGGTACTACCCGCAACCAACACCGCCAGCCCCGAGGCCGACGCTACCCAGCTGCTCGCGGCCCTGCGCCTGCTGCGCAACACGGCCGGGGCCGACACCGCCCACCTGGGCGCCTGGGCCGCCGGGCCCCGGGCGGCCGCGCTGGCGCAAGCCTTGGCTGCCCCTGCCGCCCCGCGTGCGGCCTACCTCATTGCCCAAAATGCCCCGCTCGACGCCGCTGCCCGAGCCGCTTTCCGGCAGCTGAAGGGCCGCAAGCTGCCGGTGCTGGGGCTGTGCGGTGGCCCCGCAGCAGCCCCGCAAGCGGCGGCCCTGCGCGGCGCGCTAGGCGGCCGAAGCGCTGCTGTACGGGCCTACCGCACGGCCGGCGCCGACCTGCTGGTGCCGGGCGAGCCGAGCCGGCAGTTGGGCCCGGGCCTGCCCGCCGACGTGGTGCAGTGGCTGCGCAGCCGGTAGCCTGCACTGCCTCCGGTTACTTTTTCTACGTTCTCTCGCCTGCTCCGGTCCAGCTGTTTACCATCAGTTACACCAGCAACAAGCCCTTTTCGCGCAGCAGCTGCCAGGCCGGGCCTTGCAGAAAAGCCTCAAACGGGCCTTCCGACTGCGGGAAGGTGGCCGCCGCGTCGCGCAGCAAAACTTTGGCGTCGTAGTCGTGGCTGAGCTGCAGCAGGAGCTGGTGCAGCCAGCGGCCGGCGGCTTCGGTGGTTTTCACTTCAAAATCCTCGGCCTGCTCGTAGCAGGTGAGCACGGCTCGGGGGGCCTTTTTGCCGGGTTCGAGGCGCAGCTCGGGGGCGTTGCCCAGCCAGAACAGGCGCTGGTTCTGGCGGGCGAAGTCGGGCTTGTCGGGCGCCTGCAGGGCCTGCTGCACGAGGTGGCGCGGGGTGGTGGGGCGCGGGGTTTTGAAGTCGAACCAGCGGGCCAAGGGCTCGTCGAGGGCCACGTGGTGCAGGTAGTTGTAGAGCGACTTGGCCAGGCCGGGGCCGAAGGCTTCGTGGTCGGCGCCGAGGGGGTCGTCGTGCCAGAGGTCGTTCCAGGCGAAGCCGGCGGGCTCGGGACCGACGGCCTGCACCTGGTATTTCGCGGGGTTTTTGCCCACGGGCGAGTGCGCCGTCATCGAGAAGCGGTGCCAGTAGCCGCTCTGCACCACGCCGGCGGCGAAGAGCTGGCGCACCACTTCGAGGCTGTCGATGGTTTCCTGAGCGGTTTGGGTGGGAAAGCCGTACATCAGGTAGGCGTGCACCATGATGCCGGCCTGGGTAAAGCCGTCGGCCACGCGGGCCACCTGGGCAATGGTGACGCCCTTTTCCATGAGCGCCAGCAGCCGGTCGGAGGCCACTTCTAGGCCGCCGCTCACGGCGATGCAGCCCGACGCGGCCAGCAGCCGGCAAAGGTCGAGCGAAAAGGTTTTCTCGAAGCGGATGTTGCCCCACCAGGTGATGGGCACGCGGCGCTTGAGCAGTTCCACGGCCAGGTCGCGCAGGGCCAGCGGCGGGGCGGCCTCGTCCACGAAGTGAAAGCCGGTCTGGCCCGTTTGCTGAATGATTTGCTCGATGCGGTCGACCAGCAGGGTGCTGGGCGCCGTTTCGTATCGCGAGATGTAGTCCAACGTCACGTCGCAGAACGAGCAGCGCTTCCAGTAGCAGCCGTGGGCCACGGTGAGCTTGTTCCAGCGGCCGTCGCTCCAGAGGCGGTGCATGGGGTTCAGCACCTCCAGCACCGAGAGGTACTCGGTGAGGGGCAGGTCGGAGTAGTCGGGGGTGCCCACTTCGTGGTGAGGCACGTCGGGAAACGGGTGGTTGACGTACTCGATTTCGCCCTGGTTGTTCCTTAAAAACGTGCGCTGTAGGGGCGGGGCTTGCCCCCGCCCGTCGTCGGACAAAACAATTCCTCCAATTGCAGGCGGCGCAGACGTCCGGGCGGGGGCAAGCCCCGCCCCTACCTGTTCTAATATCCGCAGCCAGGGCCCTTCGCCATCGTCCAACGTCAGAAAGTCGATGTAATCAAAGAAGCGGGGTTCTTGGATGGTGCGCAGCTCGGTGTTGGGGTAGCCGCCGCCCATGATGGTCACGGTTTCGGGGCTGAGGTGCTTGATGTGCTTGGCCAGCCGCAGCGCGCCGTAAAGGTTGCCGGGGAAGGGCACGGTGAAGCCCACAATGTCGGGCCGCACGCGCTGCAAAAGAGGCTCCAGCTCCTCCAGCAGCATGGTGTCGAGCAGGCCGGGGGCGGCTTCCAGCTCGCGGTGCAGGGGCTCGAAGCTGGTGGCGGAGAGGGCCAGCTTCTCGGCGTAGCGCGAAAAGCCAAAGTGCGGCCCCACGGTTTCCTTGAGCAGGTCGGCCAGGTCTTCGAGGTAGAGGGTGGCCAGGTGGCGGGCCTGGTCGGTGAGGCCCATGGTGCCGAAGGCGGTTTCCAGGTCGGCCACGTTGTCGAAGCGGCTGGCTTCGGGCAAAAAGCGGCCGTGGCAGATGCGCGGGGCCAGGGTGAGGTCCTTGTTTTGGAGGAAGCGGATGACCGGCCCGATGGTGGCGAGGTAGCGGTTTTGCAGGCGCAGCATGCGCCGGGCGTTGTCGCTCAGGTCAAAACTTCCGGCTTCAATTTCCTGAAAAACCCGTTTCAGCCCGGCCCCCGAAAACAGCCGCAGCACCAGCTGCAGGCCCAGGTCGGCCTGCGTCACGGCGTAGCCGCGCCCGCCCAAAAAGCCCTTGATGTAGGCCGTGGCCGGGTACGGGGTATTCAGCTGCGTGAGCGGCGGCGTGAGCAGCAGGATGCGGGGCGAGGCAGTGGGCACAGTGGCAAGTAACCCGGCCGGGGCGGCCAGGGTTCATTTCCGGCAAAGGTCGGGTAGCGCGGACTTTGTAGTCCGCGTCCCCGGCGGCAACCCGAACGACGTGCAAACGGCTCTAACGGTGCAGGGACGCGGACTGCAAAGTCCGCGCTACATCTTCATCTTCATCCAGGGGGCCGTGAGGCGCAGGTACACCGAGGCCGACAGCGGCATCTTGCCGTAGCCCGGGCCGGCGTAGGTGGCGCCGTACTGCCCCACTCGCAGGCTCTGCGGAATGAAATAACCCGTGAGCTGCCCGCCCACGCTCAGCTCCGGGCCGCGGGGGCCGCCCAGGCTGGCCAGGCGGTAGCTGCTGCCCAGCGTGAGGGCGTGGATGTTGTAGACGCTTCGCACCAGGTTGTCGGAAGAGCCGGCGGCGTAAAACTCCAGCTCCTCGCTGTCTTTCTGCACAAACTCGTAGCGGCCGTAGAACGTGGGCCGGCCCAGCGTGAGGTTGGTTTCGGCCAGCACGGCGTGCTCGCCGCGGTGGCCGTCGCCGTGCTCGTTCAGCCCCCACACCAAGGCTGAGGCCAGGTAGCGGCGCTCGCCCCAGGTGCGGCTGTGCAGCACGCTGGCGGTGGTGCGCGTCACGTCCTCGCCGGGGTGCAGGTCTTCGGGGCTTTTGATGAAGGCGCGGCTCACCTGCAGGGCCAGGCTGCGGCTGGGGTTCCAGTTGAGGCGGCCGGCCCAAGAGTCGGCGCGGGGCCGGTCGAAATCGTAGCGCTTCTCGTCGGGCTCGCGGCCGGTGAAGTTGCTGCCTTCCAGCTTGAACTGCTTGTAGCGCACGCCCAGCGTGGCCACGCCAAAGGTGATGTGCGTGGCGTCGGTCCAGTGGTGCGAAAGCGGCGCGTCGGGGTTGGGCATGGCCGAAATGCGGTGCATGAAGGCCACCGGCCCAATGGCGGGCTCGCCGGGGTAGCCCACGTAGAGGCTCACGTCCACGTCCTCGCTCACGGCGTGGGTGTAGCTGGCCGTCAGGCCCGAAATCAGGTCGTGCGGGTGCTGCTTGTCGATGAGCGGCTGGCCCTGGTAGCTCTCGCCGGTCTGGAACAGCAGCGGGTAGCCGCCGTTGGTTTCGGTGAGCGGGTCGAGGCTGACCATCAAACTCAGGTTCAGCAGGCCGCGCGCCCCAATTTCGCGCTGGGCCATCACCATCCCCCAGTTCGGCCCGTCGATGGCGTTGGCGTGGCCACGGGCGTTGTTATGATTGACATTCTGGCTGGTGTAGCGGCCGAAGGCGGCGCCGTGGTACATCAGCATCCAGGGGCCGCGGTGCTGCATCCACATGTACATGGGCGTCGCGTCGGGGTGCCAGCTGGTGCCCGAGCCGTTGCGGCTCATCTGCAGGCGGCGCGAGAGGGCGTGGCTCATGCCGGGCATGGCCATGGTGCTGCCGTGGGCCATGTTCATGCCACCCATGTCGTGGGTGGTGCCCTCCATTTTCATGCTTTCGGGGTGCCCGGCGTGGTTCATGGGGGCGGTGGGCTGAGGCGCAGTGGGCACCGGCATATCCATGCCTTCCATTGAATGCTGGCGCCCCGCGTGGTAACTGGTATCGGCGGCCGGCACGGGCGTAGCCGAAGAAGCGGGCCTGGCAGCGGCTGGCACGGCTTTTTTCGGGGCTGGGGTGGGCTGGGGCGCGGCTGGCCGGGGCTGGGCCGGCTTGGGCATCGCCATGTCCATGTGCTCGTGCGTCTGAGCCAGGACCGACAGCAGGGGGGCAGCCGAGAGGAAGGCAATCAGTAACAGCCTGTTTAATAGGACCATGTTGCCGGGAGATGGGATACTGCAAAACACTGCCTGCTATACCCTTCGCCATCCGCGATGGTTCACCTAGCACCGCGTAGCATTCAGCCTAAAACGTACAGCATCCTGGCGCCCGGGCGGCGCCGCTCAGCGGCGCCCGCGCAGCACCTCCAGGGTTTCGCGGTGGCGCTTTTCGGCCAAATCCTGGCTGCGCGAAGCCACGCCCCAGATGGCGGCCGGAATCCAGCCAATGAAGGTAATCTGCAGAATGAAGCACAGGATGCCCTTCAGAATGTGGCCGTTTACCATCATGGAAAAACCCGGGAGCAAAATGGCGAGTAGCATCGGAACAAAAGAAAACAATGAAGCGGCAAACCTAACGAAAAAGGCGGCTGCCCAGGTAGACAGCCGCCTTTTCGCGGGCAAGAAAACGATGCCGCGCCTACGCCAGCGCGTCGAGCGACATGCGGCCGGGCATCATCAGGCGGCGGAACTCGCTCACGGAATAGCCCGTCACCTGGCGGAACTGGTTGCTCAGGTGCTGGCCCGAGCTGTAGCGCATCTGGTCGGCTATCTGGTTCAGGGTCAGCTCGCCGTAGCTGAGCATTTCTTTCACGCGCTCAATCTTGAGGCGAATGAGGTACTTCTCGATGGTGAGGTGGGCGGTGCGCGAAAACACCTTGCTCAGGTGCGAGTAGGTGGCCGCAAACCGGTCGGTGAGGAAGGCCGACGTGGTGAGCGGCGAGCGCGCCGTGCGCAGGTGCTCCAGGTACTCGGCCAGGGTGGTCTTGATTTGTTCGGTGAGCTGCTCGGCCCGGCCGCGCAGCAGCTCGAAGCCGGCGGCGTGCAGCAGCGGGGCCAGGGCCTCGGGGTCGGCGGGGGTGGCTTCGTCGAGCTCGGCCACGCCGAGCGTGACGGCCTTGGGCCGGTAGCCGGCCCGCTCCAGTAAACCATGAACGGCCTCCACGCACCGGGGGCACACCATGTTCTTGATATGCAGTAGGTTGGTTTTCAAGGTCTTTATCGGGTTTCGGGCCGCCGTGGGGCGGCCGGTGAAGGATGAGAACGAGCCGGCGCAGCACCGGCGGCGCGGCGCGGGCGGGGCGCCGGAGTGGACACTTCGGCCCAGCCCCGCCCGAACCAGTGCGCCGTGGCCCAGGTCACAAACGGAACCACGGCCAGGAACGTCACCGCCAGCAGCCAGAACAGTACGAGAAAAGCGGAAAAAAGTCGACCGAAAAAATGGTCACTCACCCCAAACAAATAAACCACCAGCATTAGTGCCAGGGCCAGGGCCACGCCGGCCAGCACGCCCACCCGCCGCCAGGGCCAGGCGGCAACGTGTTTTTGGAGGCGACGGCGCAGCGGAAGGGGCATAAAGGACCGAATTGGGAGGGTGAAAATAAGGGAAATTTTGGTTGGGCCCCGCCCCTACCCCACCAGCGCCAGCAGCTCGCGTTGCACCGCGGCGCCGTGGTCGTCCTCGTACCAGGCGTTCATGGCCTTAATTATCTGGTTGGTGTGCAGGGTTTTATCGGCGTGCAGCTGGTGGGCCAGCGCCTGCGCCTCGGCCGGGCGCGGGCCCCAGTCGCCGAGGTCGGCGCCGGTGGCCGCGTCGCGCCGAATGAGCTTGGGAATGCTGTTGCCGCCGTTGGTTTGGTGGGCGGCCATCAGGGCGGGGTGGTCGGAGCGCAGCAGCACGCGCAGCTCCACGTGGCCCGCGCTCACGTCGGCCAGGTGGGCCAGCACGGGCAGGGTGTGGGCCGTGTCGCCGCACCAGGCTTCGCCCAGCACCAGCCACTGCTCGGGGCGGGCCAGGTGGGTGAGCCGGCCGACCAGCTCCGGCAGCAGCGGTTCGCCCAAAGCCCGGTCGAGGTGGGCCTGGTTTTGGTCGGTGAAGCGCACGTAGGCGGGGTTTTGGTCGGGGCCGCTGGTGCGGTGCTCGGCGGCCAGCGTGCGCACCAGCTGCCGGAACTCGGCGTAGGTGAAGACGGGCGTGGGAACGGCGGCGGGCGAAGGAACGAAGTTGCTGGACATCAGGAAGAAAGTGAGGGCGGGCCGACCGGGGCGCACTTTTGCGCAACCTTGAGGCGGCTCCTGCCGCTACAACCGTACCCCCGGCCGATGGTTCGGGTTGCGCGGCGGCGAGTTATTTTTCTACCTTGCGGCATCGCATTCTTTCACCCCCTTCACATTCGCTCCTTCATGCTCCTGAAACAGTTCCTCCGCCCCTTCGCCGTGGCCTGCGTTGTCACCGCCACGTTTAGCGCCTGCAGCTCGGGCACCAAAGACGGCGACACCAACGTGGAGCGCGGCTACACCAAGAAAGGCCCCGCCGCGCCCACCGATGGCGTGGCCAACGGCGACTCCGTGACGGCGGGCGTGCAGCGCGACACCGGCACCCACCAGCCCACCGGCAAGGAGCTCTACAAAGCCGCCGGCGACGCCAAAGACCGCAACCACGACGGCATCGCCGACTAAACCAGCTGGCTTTCAAACCAACAAAAAGGCCCCCACCTTCCGGCAGGGGCCTTTTTCTTATTTGCAGGGCGAAGGTGAAGGTGACTGGGGGCTAGTAGAACACGAAGCCGTTGGGGCCCGCGCCCACGGCGGCGGAGTCGAGGGCCGCGCCGCTGCTCTGGTAGCGAATCATCTTGTCGGTGCCCAGGAAGGTGCCGGTGCCGCCGTAGATGACGCCGGTGTTCGGGTCGACGCCGAGGCCGTACAAATTGCGCCGGATGAAGGGCGCCGTGAAGGCCGGCAAGGCGGCGTCGGCAATGCCGAGGCGGAACACCGGACCGGTGTAGGTCATGGCGTCGGCGGCGCGGAAGAGCAGCTGGTCGCCGGCGGGGCTGAGGTGCAGGTCGGTGGGCTGCAGGCGGTTGCTGCCGAAGGTGCGGGTGCCGGCCACGGCGCCCGCGGCGGCGTTCACGCTCACCAGCTTGCCGGGCGTGGTGGTGGTGTAGTCCACGTCGAAAGTGGGGGTATACACCACGTTGCCGCCGCACAGCACCCAAAGCAGGCCGTTTTTGTCCACGGCCAAGCTGTTCGGCGCATCGCCTACCACGAGGGTGCTCGTGACGCGGTTGGTGGCCGGGTCGATGACCGTCAGGGTGTTGCTGCCGGAGTTGGCCACGAACACCTTGCCGTTCAGCAGCAGCAACCGCTCGGGCCGTAGGCCCGTGTCGATGCTGTCGACCACGGCCAGGGTGCCCAGGTCGATGATTTTGATGCGCGAGGCCGAGCCCGTGTAGTCGCCCCACTGCGTGACGTAGCCCCGGGTGGCGCTCACGGGCAGGAAGTAGCGGGGGCCTTTCAGGCGGCTGCGCACCACGCCCACCGAGCGAAAATCGGGCAGCGACACCACTTCAATCTTGTTGGAGTTGTTGGCCACGAGGTAAGCCCGGTTGTTGGCAATGGCCATGTGCTGCACCACATCGCCCGTCTCGCGGCCGTTCACCGCACGAAACAAGTCGAGGCTCAGGGCCTTGTTGGCGGGGTTGAACAAGCTAATCGAGCCATTGGAGCGGCCCACGTTGCCTTCGTTGATGACGAACACATTGTTGGCGTCCTGCACGGGCGCCACCACGGGCTCGTCGTCGGGCGAGCAACTGGCCAGGCCGGCCACAGCCAGCAGCGAAATCGCCAGGTATTTAGAAAAACGCATTAAAAAACGAGGTAAAATGGTGATTATTAAAAAATGAAAGCAAGAATATGAACGCTGGCTCGGCCTCAGCGCCAGCTTAGGCGCAGGCTTAGCAAGGCGGCGCGGGGCGGCGCGGGGCGGCCTTCGTAGCTGTCGTAAGCCCGGTTCAGCAGGTTGGTGCCTTGCACCTGAAGCAGGGCCTCCACCCGCCCCGGCAGCGCCAGCGCGTAGCCCAGGCCGCCGCCCAGCAGGCCGTAGCCGGGCAGGAAAGCCACGCCCCCGGCGTCGGTGTAGCGGTAGCTGGTGAAGGTGGCCTGCGCCGCAGCCCGCCACGGGCCCCGGCCGTAGTCGAGGGTGCCGGCGGCGGTGTGGGCCGGCACGTAGGGCAAGGGCAGGCCGGCGGGCACGGGGTCGGCGGGGGTGGCGCGGTGGGTATGGGCCCAGGTGTAGGCATAAGCCAAGCGGGCGCTGAAGCGGTGGCGCCCGCGCTGCCAGGTGGCGCGGCTACTGGCTTCCAGGCCCTGGGTGAGCACCTGGCGCAGGTTGCGCGGGCTCCAAAGGCCGTCGAGGCCGGGGGCCCACTGCACCCAGTCGTCCACCAGTTGGCGGTAGCCGGTGAGGGCGTGCTCCAGCGCCAAGTGGCGGGTGGGCTGCGAGCGCAGCGTGAGGCCGGCTTCGTAGCCCAAGCCGGTTTCGGGGCGCAGGTTGGGGTTGCCGCCCACTTGCCAGTACCGCTCGTTCAGGGTGGGCGCGCGGTAGCTGCGAGCCGCGCTGGCCCGGAAGGTGAGCCGGGAGGCGCGGGCGGGCGCGAGGGTGTCGGCGGTTGCGGCGGGGGCCCACACGTCCCATTCCAGGCCGGCGGTGGGCGTGAGGGGGTTGGCCTGGGGCAGCACGGCCTGCCGCAGGTTGGCCGAGAGGCGCAAGCGGGGCACGGGGTCGAAGCGCAGCAGGGCGAAAGCGGCGGCCCGGTTCTCGGTGGCGTTGGGGCGGCCGTACTCGGCCACGGCGGCGCTGAAATGCTGGGCTTCGGCGCCCACGCGCAGGGTGGCGCGCGCGCCCAGGGCGGCCGTGTACTCGGCCTGGGCCTGGGTGGTGCGCACGCGGGAGCGGCTGTCCTGGCCGTCGTCGCGGTAGTTCAGCACGTCTTCAAACCAGGCCCCGCGCACCGTCCACTGGGTGCGCGCCGAGGCTTGGTGCTGGTACGCCAGCACCAAGCGCCGGCTCTGGTCGCGCTCGCGGGCGTGGCGGTCGGTGGTGCCCACGGCGGGCTGAATGTCACGGTCGGCATCCGTAAGCCAGGCCGTGGCCGTGAGCTGGCCGGCGCCACTCAGGCGCCAGGCCACTTCCGGGGCCACGCTCCACTGGTGGCGCAGCGCGGCCGAGGTGAGGGTGTAGCGCACCGGCCCGCCAAACTCGGGCCGGAGGTAGGTGTAGTTGTTTTGGGCCTGGCGGTAGCTGGCGGCCACGCGCATGGCCACGGCCGCGCTGGCGGCGCTGGCTTCGAAGCTGCCGCCGCGCAGGCCGAAGCTGCCGGCATCGGCCTGCAGGCTGGCGCGCGGGCCGGGGCGCCAGTCGGGGGCGGTGGTGAGGAGCACGGCGCCGCCCACGGCGCCGCTGCCGTAGAGCGCGGCGGCCGGGCCGAGCTGCACGGCCAGCTGGGTGTTAGCAGAGAGGGGCAGCAGGGCAAAGTCGTTTTGCCCCAGCGTGGGCAGCATGATGTTGAGGCCATTCCAGAGCACGGCCGTGTGCTGGGCCGAGGTGCCGCGCAGCGTGGGCGTGGCCAGCTGGCCGGGGCCGTAGCTTTTGAGGTAGAGGGGCGTGCGGGCGGCCAGGGCCTCGGCCACCGTGCCGCCCCGAAACTGGCTCAGCGTGGCCGAATCGAGCGCCAAGCGGGAGCTGCCCACGGCGAACTGCTCGCGGCCCACGGCGCGCACCCGCACCTCGGCCAGCCGGTGGGCGCGCCGCGCCAGCCGGGCCGAATCGGGCGGGGCGGCCCCGGGAAGCTGCTGCGCCCGCGCGGCCCCGCTGCCCACGCCCAGCAGCAGGCCGCCCCCAAGCAGGGCAGAAACCAGTGAAAAACGATGCATCCGAATCAAATTCTCAGCGAAGAAAATTCGATTCAAAATCCGCCGTCAGTCCGCCTCCCGAGAGAAGCCGGCTGCCGTCAGACCGAGGCCGAAAAACAGGGGTAATCTGGCCGCCCGGGGGCCGCCGCTGTTCTCTTTCTCCATCCGTCCTCCGCGAATGCTGAACCTGTGAATGCCCGGGCAGGTCTCCTGGCTTGCTCCGCCGGGTGGGCCGCCTTCCCATTCGCAACCGGTTTTTCTCAGCGAAAAACCAGCGCCGAACAGTGGCGTGCGGGGCCCACCCCGATGTGAAGCGTACAGTTGCGGGGACAGCTCCGGCCTTGAACCGGATTCCCTTTTCAGCCGCGCCCCGCGAGTGGGGGTTGGCACCTTGGCGAGCGCAAAGGTAACGTGTAGCGTCGACTCTGCGAGTCCGCGCATCGCACCAGCCGTTCGCCTATGCGCGGACTCGCAGAGTCCACGCTACATTACCGGCGGAAGGTGAAGCCCACAAAGTACTCGTGGTCGCTGAGGCGGTTCAGGGCCAGGTGGGTGCCGAGGTCGAGCTGCAGGTTGGGGGTGACTTTGAAAATGGGGGCTACGTTCACGGAGGACTGCCAGCGGCGCTGCTCAGTGTTCCACATGGCCACGGCTTCGGTCACGAGGCCCAGCTTCTCGGTGAAGTCGTACTCGAGGGCCGTGGAGGGAATAAAGCGCACATAGCGCTGGTCCTGGTCGCGGTCGTAGTTGAGGTCGGTTTCGAGTTGGGCTTCGAGGTTGGCCTTGTCGCTCAGCTCCACGTCGAGGGGCAGCACCGCGCCGTATTCGGCGGCGCCGTCGCCCACGGTGCCGCCGCTGGGCAAACGCACGTAGCCGATGACGGACATAGCAAATTTACCCTGCTGGTCGTCGCCGATGAAGTTGTGCTTCACGCGCAGGGTGAGGTCGCCGAAGCCGGCGTGGCGCTCTTCCCAGTCGTCGGCGTCGGTGGCGCGCTGCTTGGCAATGGCGTAGAGCGGCACTTCGAGTTGCACGTCGGTGCGGCGACCGAGGCCCAGTTTGAGCATGGTGTAGGCCATTTTCAGGTCCCGTTCGCGCTGCTCGTTGCCAGTGCCGCCGTTGCGCAGGCGCAGCAGGTCCATTTCCACCTGCGCGTGGCCGGCATCCACCGTGAAAGGGCTTTCGGTAATGCCGGGACGGTCGGGCTGCAGCTCGCGCAGGCGGTTGCGCGGCACCGGCTTGCGCCAGCTAAAATGGGCCGAGTCGTAGGGCGTGGGCTTGTGGGTTTCCTGGGCCCAAAGGAGGTTCGGCAGCAGGATAATTAGCCAGAAAAAGTGCTTCATGCGGCCCTCTACGCAGAAAGGGCATTATGGTAGCGTTTACTGAAAATTTCGTCAGCCCCTTGGCCTCAGCTGCTGCTAAAACGGCACCAGCACCTTCACGCCCACGTTGCGGCCGGGGTTATAAATGCCCAGGTGGCCGGTGGGCGAGCTGGCGTAGTATTCGAAATATTTGAGCCGGTTGAGGTGGGCCTGATAAGCGGTATCAAGCACATTATCAACCTGCACAATGAGCTGGGCCACGCTGCGCCCGGCGCGGCTGGTGAAGGTGGTACCGGCGCCCAGGCCCAGCAGGGCGTAGCCGGCGGTGGCGGTTTCGGTGTTGTCGAGGGCGTAGAAGCGGTTTTGGGGTGCGCTGCCGTCCACGCTGGCCCGAAAGTAGGTGCCGGTAAGGCGGCCGGCGCGCGCGGGCAGGGTGGCGCGCAGCTCCGTGCGGGCCCGCAGCGGCGGAATGAGCGGCAGGTAACGGGCGGCCTCGGCCAGGTGCTCGGGCACGGTGGGCTCGGCGTTTTCGCCGTTCACGAAAGCGGCGCTGCTGTTCCAGGCCAGCCAGGGCAGCGCGGCGGGCCGCCAGTTCAGGCTGGCTTCGAGGCCGTAGAGACGGGCGGCGGCCTGCTGAAACTGATAGGTGGTATTGCCGGGCACAATGACGACGGGCTGGCTGTTCGCGTTCAGCAGGCGGGCCTGGTAGATGAAGTTCTGCACGTAGTTGTGGAACAGCTCCACCGACGCGTCCAGCTCGGTTTGGTGCCAGAGCAGGCCCACGTCCTGCTGCCAGCTGAACTCGGGCTGGAAGCTGCGGTTGCCCAAATACACGATGTGGGCGCCGGGGTCGAGGCCGTTGGAGCCGATTTCGGGGATGTTGGGGGCGCGGTAGCCGCGGGCCAGGTTGGCGCGCAGCGTCAGGCGCTCAGTGGCCACGAAGCTGGCGCCCAGGCTGGCCGATACGCCCTGATACCGCTGCCGAAACGCCGGAAACTGGAGCGTAGCACCGACCGTGCCCGGCCCGCCCGCGCCATCAAAACCGGTGGCCGGGTCCGGTGCCACGTAGAAATCCGACCACGTCACCAGTCGCGTGTCGTAGCGCAGGCCGCCGCTCACTTCCAGCTTACCGAAGGGCTTTTTCAGCAGCAAAAACCCGCCCGCGTCCAGCAAATTGTAGTTGGGAATGGGAAAGTCAGTGGCGTTCTGGTGGCGGTTGAGCTGGCCCATGCCATTGCTGCCCACGCTGGTTTCGAGGCCGTGCCAGGTGGGCAGGTGGTAACGCACGTCATAGGTGAAGGTGCTAAGGCGCAGGGCCAGGCCCGGCTGGGCGGGCGCCGTGGGGTGGTTGAATTCCTCGCGCTGGTTTTGCTGGGCGCCCAGCAGCAAATGCAGCTCGCCACCGCCCAGCCGCACCTGCGTTTTGGTGAAGACGCGGTAGTGCCGGATGCGCTGGTGCAGCGGCGCAATGGCGTAAGAATTTAATTCCTCGTCACGCACCAACGGCCGGTTTTTGATGTCGTCCGGCCCGCTCTCCAGCACCTGCCGCGTGAAGCGCCGGCTGAGCGAGTCGCGGCTGCCGTCCGGGATTTCCTGACGGTTGTCGTACAGCGTGAGGTACCAGTGCGAGCTGCCCCAGGGCTTGCTTACGCCCGCCATGCCGGTCAGGGTCAGTTCCTGAAAGCCGGTGTTGTACACCAGGCCATCCACCGCATTGCGGTAGTCGCGTGCCAGGCGGTGGCTGGCCCGGAAGCTGGTTTGAAAACCATTTTTCTGGTAGTTCAATCCCAGCGAGTTGCCCGCTAAGCCGTTGTTGGACTGGTATTCTGCCAGGGCGTCGCCCTGCAGTTGCCCCTCCGGGCCGCTGGGCAGGGCGGGCAGCAGGTTCACCACGCCGGCCACGGCATCGGAGCCGTAGAGCAGGCTGGCGGGGCCTTTCACCACTTCCACCCGCTCGATGTCGTAGCCGTCCACTTCCACGCCGTGCTCGTCGCCCCACTGCTGGCCCTCCTGGCGCAGGCCGTTGTAGAGGGTCAGCACGCGGTTGTAGCCCAGCCCGCGAATAAAAGGCTTCGAAACGTTCGGCCCCGTCGTGACGGCGCTCAGGCCCGGAATGCCGCGCACGGCCGCGTCAATCACGTTGGTGTTGGCATTGAGGCTGATTTCGCGCCGCCCCAGGGTGGCAATGGGCACGGGGCTGCGCCGGACTTCGGTGGCCCGGCTCACACCCGTCACCACCACATCGGTGAGGGCAGCAGGGGCCGGCGCCAGCATAAAGTTTATTTCCAGAACCGCACCCGCGGCCACCGTCACGGGTTGCGTGGCCGTGGTGTAGCCCACGGCACTGGCCACCAGCCGCGCCGGGCCGGCTGGCACGCCGGCTATCTCAAAAATGCCTTCGGCATCGGCGGTAGCGCCCAGCCGGGCGGCCGGCAGCACCACACTGGCGAAAGGCACAGGCCGGCGCTGCTCGTCGCGCACGGTGCCCCGCAGCGTACCGGTTTGGGCCAGCAGCAACCGAGGCAAAAGCAGCAGCGCAAGTAGCAGGTGTTTCATGCCTAGGACAATAATTATTTATGGATATTACAAGCGCCCGTTTGGTGTCAGCGTCCTGAATGAATAGCTATTTCAGTTCCTGGCGCCGTCCGCTTCCTTCCTAGCCCGCAGCGGTTTGCCAGAGCAGGTAGCCGTTCAGCCCCAGAATAATGGCCGACACCGACCACGCCAGCACGCGCACAATGGGCTTGTTCACAAACACGCCCATCTTGGCCCGGCTGCTGGTGAACAGCACCAGCGGCACCACCGCAAAGCTGAGCTGCATAGACAGTATCACTTGGCTGAAAACCAGAAGCTTTTCGGTGCCGCTTTCGCCATATGCAATGGCCACTACCAGGGCCGGCACCACCGCAACCAGCCTCGTAATCAGCCGCCGCACCCAGGGCCGCAGCTTGAGGTCGAGGAAACCTTCCATCACAATTTGCCCCGCCAGCGTACCGGTCAGGGTCGAATTCTGGCCCGAGGCCAGCAGCGCCACCCCAAACAGAATGCTGGCTGCTCCTGCGCCCAGCACCGGCGCCAGCAGCTTGTAGGCGTCTTGAATTTTGGCCACCTCATACAGCCCGTGGTGGTGGAAGGTGGCCGCCGCCAGCACCAAGATGGCCGCATTGATGAAAAAGGCCACAAACAGCGCCACCGTCGAGTCGATGGTGGCAAACTTGATGGCCATGCGCTTGCCGGCCTCGGTTTGCTCGATGGCCCGCGTCTGCACGATGCTGGAGTGCAGGTAGAGGTTGTGGGGCATCACTGTGGCGCCCAAAATGCCGATGGCCACGTACAGCATGCCCGGCGTCGTTATCACCTTGGGCTGCGGCACCAGCCCGTGCGCCAGGGCCACCCAGTCAGGCCGCGACACGATGATTTCGTACAGAAAGCAGCCGAAAATGAGCACCGTGAGTCCCGCCACAATGCTCTCGATGATGCGGAACCCCTTGTTCTGGAAAAACAGCACCACCAGCACGTCCAGCGTGGTGAGCACCACGCCCCAAGGCAGCGGCAGCCCAAACAGCAGGTTCAGGGCAATGGCCGAGCCAATGACTTCGGCCAAATCGCAGGCGGCAATGGCGATTTCGCACAAAAACCACAGCATCAGGCTGATGGGTCGCGAATAATGGTCGCGGCAGGCCTGGGCTAGGTCGCGGCCCGTCACAATGCCCAGCTTGGCCGCCAGGTGCTGTAGCAGCATGGCAAACAGGTTGGAAATGAGCACCACCGACAGCAGCGTGTAGCCGTAGCGCGAGCCACCGGCCAGGTCGGTGGCCCAGTTGCCGGGGTCCATGTAGCCCACGGCCACCATCAGGCCCGGGCCCCAAAAAGCCATCAGCTTGCGCCAGAAGGACGCGTCGGCGCCCGGCACTTTGATGCTGGCGTACACCTCGCTGAGCGAATTGGCCCGGCGCGGGTGCCGCCAGCCGGCTTCCATCGGGGCAACGTTGGTTTCGGTAAGCGTAGAAGGTGGCACGTTAAGCGGTTGATTCAAAACAAAGTTACTATATTTTTAGGTTGTCCTAAAAATTATTTTCGACTGGCTTAAATACCGGATTCCGACGAAAAGGTTTCGGGCAGCAGCCAGAATTATCTGGCTGCTGCCGGTTGTTTCCCTGCTCCCGAAACCCACAGTACGGCATTCAACCCGGCCGAGTGGCCCAGCGGTTGCCGCCGCAGGCCCGACCTTTGCTCCGAAACCCGTTTTGCATGACGCCTTCCCAAACCAAGCGCCGCCTCGGCCTGCTGTCCCTCGTGGTCAGCGTGGGGCTGGTGGCCATCAAGTTCTACGCCTATCACCTCACCCGCTCCCAGGCCGTGCTCACCGACGCCCTGGAAAGCATCATCAACGTCTTCACGAGTGGCTTTGCTCTCTACAGCCTGCACCTGGCCAGCCTCCCCAAAGACGAAAACCATCCCTATGGCCACGGCAAAGTCGAGAACCTCTCGCTGGGCTTTGAGGGCGGGCTGATTTTTATGGCCGGGGCCTTCATCTTGTTTTCGGCAGCGCGCAGCTTTCTGCACCCGCACCCGGTGGGGCAGCCGGACTGGGGCGTGGCTCTGCTGGCCAGCACCGCCGTGGTGAACCTAGCGGTGGGTGTGCTGCTGGTGCGGGCCGGCAAGCGTCTGAAATCGGTGGCGCTGGTGGGCGACGGGCAGCACCTGTACATCGACGCCCTCACGTCCATTGTGTCGTCCGGGGCGCTGGTGCTGGTGGCGGCCACGGGCGTGGTCCGGTTCGACTCCGGCGCGGCACTGCTGCTCGGCGGCTTCATTCTGGTGAACGGCTGGCGCATGCTGCGCCGCTCGGTGTCGGGGCTGATGGATGAAACCGACACGGCCATCGTGACCGAGGTCATTGCCGAGCTGCAAGCCCAGCGCCGCGCCCCCTGGATTGACGTGCACAACCTGCGCGTGCAGCGCTACGGCGCCAACCTGCACATCGACTGCCACATGCAGATGCCCTACTACTTCACTCTCGAAGAAGTGCATTCGCAGCTGTTCGACATCGAGGAGCTAATCAAGGAACGGTTCGCGGTCGACGTGGAAATGTTTGTGCACGCCGACCCCTGCACGTTTGCCGCCTGTTCGCTGTGCCTCATGGCCGACTGCCCGGTGCGCGTGCACCCGTTTCGCCACGAAGTCGTCTGGAACGTTCACAACGCCGTCAAGAACGAGCGCCACCACCTAACCTAGCCGCGTTGGGATTGGGCCGGTCCGGCCTGGCTGGCCTGATACAAAAAAAGGGTGCCGCGAATATCGCGGCACCCTTTTTCGTGGATGCGGGTAAGCGGTGAGTTGCTTAGCGCACTACTTCAATCCAGCCTTTAGTAGCTACGCCGTTCTTGTCGGTGAGCAAGTAGTAGTACACACCGGCGGGCTGGTTGTCGCCGCCCCAGTTGTTCTGGTAGTTGGTCTGCTCGTACACCTTGCGGCCCCAGCGGTTGTAGATTTCCAGCTTGCTGTTGGTCCCGGCCGTCGACACCTTGAATACGTCGTTCTGCTGGTCGCCGTTGGGCGTGATAACGTTCGGCACTTCCAGGTCGGGCACAATCACGAGGCGTTCATAGGATTCCGTCTTGCAGGTATTGCCGCTGCCCGACAGCGTAGCCGTCATGCGAATCCGGTAGGTGCCAGCAATGCCCAGGCGCAGTTGGCCAGGATTCTGAAGGTTGTTGCCGAAGGCAGTGGCCGGCTCAGTCACCGGCGTGCCCAGCACGTCCTTGATGCGCTGATAGGTCCAGGTGTAAGCAATCGAGTTACCCGCGCCCAGGTTGGCCGCGGTGGGTAGGGTCGTGTTGTTGAAAGTAAAGACTACCGGCGGGCGGTTGGTGCGCTGGCCGGTGATGCTCAACGAGTCAGCAGTGTTGAAGCGGGCCGTCACGGCCGGCAGCACGCGTACGACCACCGAAGCCGTGTCGGCGCAGCCGGTGGCCGGGTTGCCCGAAGCCGTTACGCGGTAGCGGGTCGTCACCAGCGGGCTCACCGTGGGGTTGGCCTTGGTCTCGTCAGCAGTGGCCAGGCCGGGGGCCGGGGCAAAACGGAAGGTGTACGTATCGGGGATGCCCGAAGTCGTGGCCGTGGCCGAGAGCACCACCGGAGTGCCGGGGCAGGAGAACTGCGACGCGGCGGTCACGCGCACGGTGGGCGGCGGCGTCACGGTCACCTGCACGGTGTTGGTGGCCGAGCAGCCGTAGGGCGAAGCCCCGGTGGCGGTCACGGTGTAGGTATTCACGCCCACGGTGGTGGGGCGCACGGTCAGGGTCGCCCCGGTGGTGTTGGCCGGGATGCCCGGGCCCGACCAGCGGTAGGTGTACACGTCATTCACGCCAGTGGGGGCATTGGGAATGGATGCCGTCGCGACCAGATTCACGGCCGCGCCGGCGCACACCTGCGGCAGGCTCCGCTGGATGGCCACCACCGGCGGGCCCACCACGCGCACCAAGATGGACGTCGTGTCGCCGCAGGAGCCTTGGGCAAAGCCCAGGGTCGGCGCGATGGCCAGGCGGTAGCGGGTCGTCACGGTGGGGTTCACGGTGATGTTTTGCGTGTTGGTCACGGCCGGCAGACCGCTGCCACCGGGGGCCACCGACCACTGGAAGGAGTATTGCTGCGCCTGCGTGGTGTTGGTGGCAATGCGGCGAATGGAGTCCGGGCGTTGCACGTTGCCTTGCAGCGTGAGCGAGCCGCCCGCGCAGATGGCCGGGGGCGTAGCACCGCCAATGCCGGGGCTGCCGACCGTAGCGGCGGCCGTGGCCACGTTGCCTTTCACAATGCGAATCACCACCACGCGGTTCTGGATGCCCTTGATGGGGCAGGCGTCGTCCTCGACGCGGATGTTGAGGCGAATGATGCGGCCCACGGTGTTGGGCGAGGGCTGGAAGAAGAACACGCCCCGGGGGTTGGTCGTGTTGTTGTTGCTCAGGCTGAAAGTGCCCACATCGCCCGAGTCAAGCAGGTTGGGGTCGGTGTTGATGTTGGCCGGCAGCACCACTTTCAGGATTTGGTTAGCACTGGGCGTTTTCAGGTTATCGGGGTCGGTGAAGTTGAGTTCCACGCGCGAGTAGTTGCACGAGCGCACGTCGATGCGCGTCGTATCGGCCGTGTTCACCGTGCTGGTGCCCGAGTTGACAGTAATGGGGTTGGCTTCCGGGGGCTTGGGGGTGCTGTTGTTACCGCAGTTAATGACGATGATGTTGGCCTCACGAGTTACCCTACCGATGATGCGGCGCACGCCATTAATGCGGCGGTACTCGGTGATGCGCACCGCAATCTGATACTTGTTATTGCCCGTAGGCGTGGTGTCTAAGAACCCAGGGGTGAAGGAAAGCGTACGGGCCTGCTGGTTGAAGCGAATCGTGCGCGGTACCCCAGTTTTTACCGGGCAGGTGCCCACCGTGTCCAGGCCCAAGCGGATGGGGTTGGTAGCGCTGTAGTTGCCGCCCGGAATACCGGGGAAGTTGAAAAAGCACGAGGGGTTACCGGGAATGGGCCCAATGAACGGGGCGCTGCCAGGGAAGGCCTTGTACGTCACTGGGCTACCGCAGCCCTGCAGCGGGTCGGTCAGGGTGTAAACAAGCGAGTCGCCGTCGGGCTCAGTAGAAGAGTAGGTGATGGTAGTGGGCTGAGTCCAGCACACGTACTGAATCGGAATGTCCTGCGGGTCGAACTGGGGCGAGTTGTTGGCCACGGCCGTCGTGCCCTGGTTGCGGTTGTCGAGCGTGGCCTCCACGTACAGGTTGCCGTCCACGGCGTTGGCCAGGGCGGGGCGGGCGTTGGAGAAGGTGCTCAGCGCCCAGTTGCCCGGGGGCAGCGTCACGGTGGCCAAGAAGTTGTACACGTCGTAGTTGGGTAGGCCCGTCGGGCCCTGGCAGGGGCCGGCCGAGGCGGCCGCGCAGAAGGGGTTGCCCGCTTCCACGGCCCCCTGCTGCACGAACGTGGCCGACACCGAAGACGCCACGTTGCAAAAAGGAAACGTTGCGTTGCCGCCGTTGCGGCATTCCAGCACGAAGTCGCCGGGGGTGGGCAGGATGCCCGTGCAGTCGCGGTAGAGGCGGAACTTGACCCGGTACTGGTTGTTGCCCAGCGACACGTAGGTCATATCGCCCCCCAGCAAGTGGGACGCGTGCGCCTCCTGCGCGCTGCCCAGCAGCAGGGCGCACGCAAAGAGCAGCAAGGTGAATGAATGTACTATTTTTCTCATGGGTGAAAAGGGGGTGAAGTGGATGAAAAACGCGGTTTGGGTGGTTACCGACGAATCGGCGGACCAAGATACAGGCGGAAAGACAGCGCAGCAAAACCAACTGCTTCCGACCTGATTTAGTGGAGCAAATTACGGGCCAGAATTGACAAATTTTTGATAAAATGGAACTTATTTGTGATTAAAATTTAGTTCCTCTCGAATGTTCCCAATCGTGGCCTTAGCCGTCTTATTAGTAGTGGTTACGCCGACCTTTATTATAAACAAATTACTGATTATCAATAAATTTAGCCAAGCGACAAACGCTTGTGCCATTGCATGCACACGCTGGCCCCAACGTTCAGGTGCGCCCGCGTTGGTTTAGGCCAAGGTTTGGGACAGCCGAAGTAATACGCCTGCCTCCGCACCACTTGTCCGCATTTCGCCGAATGCCAATGGTTCTCGTTGCGCGCGTCGGCCTGTTAAATTAAGGGGTGGCTGAACAAGCGACGCCGGCCAGGGGCGCCTGCGGTATGCACTGCCCGCTTGCAGGCTCTTTGCCGGGCCGCTCCCCCACCGCCTTTTAATATGGCCCTGCACTCACAAACTTTCCCGAAATATTTGCCGGCGCAAAACTGCGGCAGGAGCGCCGCCAACCATCTTTTTGCCTAAAGCTACGTATTCTGCCCGGCCTGAAATACATTTGCTTTTTTGCATCAGGCTACGCTTTCTTTCTACATTACATTGCCAAAAGCCTATGCCGAAGGGCTGACCTGCTTGCCTGGCTTACGATATTGCCACCCGTTTCATCGCATTTCCACCCGTATTGTTCAATCCTTTTTCCCCCTTCACCTAATGACGACACCTTTACATGCGCGAAAGCGCGGACCGCTGAGCTGGGCCTTGCTGCTGCTGGCCGCCTTGCTGCTGAACAGCCGTCCGAACCAGGCCCAAACGGTTGATACCTATTCGTTCTCGGCCAGTGCGGGCACGTTTACGGCGCTGCCAAACACGGCCACGGCCGTCACGAGCATCAGCAGCGATGATGCCCTTGTGAATGTTCCTATCGGGTTCAACTTCGTGTTCGATGGTAACGTTTATACCCAGGCGTACGTCAGCTCCAACGGCACCCTCTCCTTCAATGCAGCAGCCCCGTCCAACGGCCTTGCGTCTTACGACAATGCATTGTCGAGCGTGTCGGCGGCGTCGCGTCCTCTCGTTGCCCCTTACTGGGACGACCTGACCGGCGTAGGCGGCACTGCAGCTTATCAAACCACTGGCACGACGGGCAGCCGCGTCTTCACGTTTCAATGGTTGAACTGGACCAACCGCATAGGAACCGGGGGAACGTTTTCGTTTCAGGTCCAGCTGGTAGAAGGCACCAACATCGTTCGTTTCATTTATAATCGAGGAGCTACTGCCAACAGTGGCGCCACGGCATCCATTGGCTTGGCCGGCACTGGCACGGGCAGCGGTTCGTTTTTGTCGCTGAACAACGCGGGCACTTCGCCCGGGGTCAGCTCGACTACTGAAACGGCCACCATCGGCACGGTACCGGCCTCGGGCCAGATTTATTCCTTCGCGCCGCCAATACCGGCGGCCTGCCCGGCCCCGCGCAACCTGAACGCGGCGGCTTCTAACTCCTCGGCATTGGTGACGTTCACCGCATCGAACGCCAACCCCGGCCCGTTCACCATTCTGTACGGCCCAGCCGGTTTCAACCCGGCGTTGCCCAGCAACCCTACCACCAACCCCTACTCTAGCACCACCACGGCGCAACTCTTCGCCGTGCTTACGCCCCTCACGGCCCAAACCACTTACCAGTTCTACGTGGTACAGAACTGCGGCGGCTCGGCCGGCGACAGCAACCGGTCGAATGTCGGCACGTTCACCACCGAACCCAACCCTGCGGCCAACGACAATTGCACGACGGCCCTTCCGCTCACGGTGGCGGCCACCTGCGCCACGCCCACCAGCGGCACCGTGTTTGGCGCCACGCCGCTCAGTTCCCCCCTCGCGACCAGTTGCACCAGCACCACCGCCAACGACGTGTGGTACTCCTTCGTGGCCAACGGCCGCTCGCAGACCATCACCTTCGTGCCGCAGTTTGCCGCCGTCCTGGATGTGCGTTCGGGCAGCTGCACCTCTTCCACCAGCATTTTCTGCACGAGCGCGGCGGCGGGTGCCACTTCTACCAGCAACGTGGGCGGCCTGACGCAGGGCACGACGTACTACGTGCGCGTGTATGCCTCCGGCAACACGCAGCCCACGGCAGCGACCAGCACGTTCACGCTGTGCGTGGTGACGGGCCCGCCCGTGCCGGCCAACGACGAGTGCACCGGCGCGGTGCCGCTCAGCCTCGGCACGATTTGCGCAGCACCGGTGGTGGGCACCGTGGTGGCCGCCTCGCAGAGCCTGCCGCCCACCACGGGTTGCACGGGCAGCTCGGCCGTTGACGTATGGTACTCCTTCGTGGCCACGGGCACGACGCAAACCCTCACCTTTGCCCCGCAGTTTGCCGCCTCCCTGAACGTGCGCACGGGCACCTGCGCTGCTACTACCAGCGTTTTCTGCGCTTCGACGGCGGCGATGGCCACTTCGGTTCACAACCTGACCGGCCTGACGCGCAACCAGACGTACTACGTGCGCGTGTACGCTTCCGGCACCAGCCAGCCTTCGCCCACGGCCAGCACCTTCATCCTGTGCGGTTCGGGGGCTCCTTCGGCCGCGCGTGCGCAGGCTAACACCGAGGCCCTGCTGGTGTACCCCAACCCGAGTAATACGGGTCAGCTCACGCTCAAGCTCAGCGGGTCGCATGGCGCGGGCCAGGCTACGCTGCTCAACGCCCTGGGCCAAGCCGTGCGCCGGCAGGCCCTGACCGGCGCGGCTGAGCAGGTACTTTCCACCCGTGGCCTGGCTCCTGGCCTCTACACGCTGCGCGTGGCCGCCGGCGAGCAGGTGCTCACCCGTAAAGTCGTGCTGGAATAGCCTCCTTTGCCTTTTAACCTTAAAGAGCCGGCTTGTGCCGGCTCTTTTTGTTAGTACTGGTAGCTGTTCGTGCGGTCCGGGGCAATTCTGGCTCAGTCCGGCGGATAAATTCTTCGGCGGCGTTAACTATTCGTGCGGATTCGCGCTTTCTTTCTACATTACGCAACTGAAAGCAACGTCTTGGCTGGCAAGGCTCTTGGCGCGCTGGCGGGCAATTACCCTTTTCACCCCTCATTCACCCCCTTAACCCCTTAACTCATGAAAGCAACCTTCCACGTGCGACAGCGCGAACCTTCTGGCAGCACGTCCGGCTTCGGACGATTGCCGTAAACCTTCGGGTGGTTTTTGTCCGGCGTTGCGGGGCCCCCAAACCGCTCGGCATTTTCCTGATAAGCTGTTCACATTTTCCCTTTTAGCATGTCACACCCAATACCTTCCAAACACCTCTTTATTGCGCAAACAGCCCCCGCCCGGATTCCCCGGTGGCAGGCTGTTGTTGCGCTGTTCGCCCTGTTGCTGCTGGCCCCTGGTGCCTGGGCACAGACGTACACCATCGGCACGAACCAGACCACCTGCGCCGGCACCATCTACGACTCGGGTGGGGCCAACGGGGACTATTCCACCAGCGAGAACCTGACCACGGTGCTCACCCCCGCCACCGCGGGGGCTAAGGTGGTGCTCACGTTCACCACGTTCGACACGGAAAGCACCTACGATTTTCTGCGCATCTACGACGGGCCCACGGCTTCGGCGCCCCTGCTGGGCGAATTCACCGGCACCGACAGCCCCGGCACTGTTAACGCCTCGGCGGCTAATACCAGCGGCCAGCTTACGCTGGTTTTCACTTCCGACGGGTCCGTAGAATACGCGGGCTTCGCGGCCACGGTGGCTTGCGCCGCCTCGGTGCCCGGCATCACCAGCTTCGCGCCGGCCAGCGGCCTGCCCGGCACCAGCGTGGTCATCACGGGCTCGGGCTTCACCGGCACCACGGATGTTACCTTCAACAACGTGCCGGCCACCAGCTTCGTCGTTAATTCGAACACGCAGATAACGGCCGTGGTGCCTGTGGGCGCCACCACGGGCCGCGTTCGGGTACAGAACACGGCGCTGGCCACCAGCGCCACGAACTTCACCGTGCCGGCCCCCACCGTGACCAGCTTTACGCCCACTTCCGGTACGGGCGGCACGGTGGTGACGGTGACGGGCACGGGCTTTACCGGCGCCACTGCCGTCACCATGGGGGGCACGGGCGGCACCGCCGTCAGCAATTTCACAGTGGTTTCGGCCACTCAGCTGACGTTGACGGTGCCGAACAACGCCCTGAGCGGTTCGATTTGCGTGACCACGCCGGCCGGCTCTTCCTGCTCTTCGGCTTCGTTCAACACGGGCACCGCCGCCTACATCATCGGTACCAACCAAACGACCTGCTCCGGCGTCATCTTCGACTCGGGCGGGCCCGGCGGGCAATACGGCAACAACGAAAACCGCACCACGGTGCTCACGCCGGCCACGAGCGCGGGCAAGGTCTCGCTCAACTTCACCGCGTTCAACACAGAACCCAATTACGACTTTCTGCGCATCTACGACGGGCCGACGGCTTCGGCGCCGCTGCTGGGCACTTACAACGGCGCCGGTTCGCCCGGCATCGTGAGTGCTTCGGCCAGCAACCCCACCGGCCAGCTCACCCTGGTTTTCACTTCCGACGGCTCGGGACTCCGCGACGGGTTTGCCGCCGAAATTTCCTGCCTGACCTGCTTCCCGGTGACCAACCTGGCCGTGGCGAACGTGACCACCAACTCGGCCGTGGTGAGCTTCACGCCGGGGTTGGGCAACACCAGCTACGTGGTGACCTACACGCCCGCCGGCGGCGCCGCCCAAAGCCGCACCGTGACGGCCTCCCCCGTTACCCTGACCGGCCTGATACCGGGCCCCACCTACACCGTGAGCGTGCAGCCGGTGTGCGCAGCGGGGCCGGGGGGCTCGCCCGCCCTCTCCACTGAGGCCACCTTTACGACGGTGCTGCCCAACAACGAACCTTGCGCGGCTCTGCCACTCGGGGCCACGGCCCTCACCGTGTCCAACGTTGGCGCCTCCACCAGCATCCAAAACGGCATCAACACCCCGGCCTGCGGTGGCGGGGCCTTGCCCAAGGACGTGTGGTTCACTTTCCGGGCCAGCGCCACGTCGTCGACGCTGACGCTGACGGGCAACGCGGCCAGCACGGTGCGCGTGTTCACCAGCCCCAGCTGCTCGGCCGGTCCTTTCCAGGAATTGTTCTGCCGGACCAGCGGCACCAACAACACGGGCCTGAGCTCGGTGACGGTGCCCGGCCTCACGGCCGGCACGCAGTACTACGTGGCCGTGAATGGCTACGGCAGTTCCGACACCCCGGGCATCTTCACCATTGTGGCATCCAACGTACTGGCTGCCAAAGCCCAGGCTGACACCGAAGCCCTGGTGGTATACCCCAACCCAAGCCACACCGGCCAGCTCACGCTCAAGCTTGGCGGCGCGCACGGCGCAGGGCAAGCCACGCTGCTCAACGCCCTGGGCCAGGCCGTGCTGACCCAGACCCTGGCCAATGCCGGCGCCGAGCACACCCTGCTCACGGCCAAGCTGGCCCCCGGCCTCTACACCCTGCGCGTGGCCGCCGATGGCCAGGTGCTTACCCGCAAAGTGGTGCTGGAATAAGCTCACTGCCTTCTTCACAACAAAAAAGCCCCGGCAAGTGCCGGGGCTTTTTTTGGGCTGTTGGTTTTGGCGGGCTATTCCACCACCAGCTTGCGGGTGGCGCGGCCGCCGGGCCCTTCGGCCTGCACCCAGTAGGTGCCGGCGGGCAGCGAGCTTACGTCGAGCACGGCCGTGGCGCTGGCCGGCCGGAACTCGCGCACCGGCCGGCCCAGCACGTCCTGCAAGGTGAGGCGGGCCACGAGGGCCGGCAGCTGCACCGTGGCCGTGCCCTGGGCGGGATTGGGGAAAACCTCAAAGGCGAAGCTCGCCACCCCGGCGCGGACCGCCGAGACAAACGAGCGATTTTCGAGCACGATGATGCGGTCGTCGGTGGGGTCCGGGGTGCCACCCAGCTGGCCGCGCAGGTTGCTGGTGCCCACGTACACTTTGCCGTCCGGCGACACACAGATGGCCCGCAGGCGGCCAAAAGCGCCCGTCAGGTAGTCGGCGCGGGAGGTGATGGCCGTGCCCGCGGCATCGAGGGGCAGCTGCAGCAGCTGCTGGCCCTTCAGCGCGGCCAGCAGCAGGCTGCCGCGCCAGCCGGGAATGGCCGGGTGGTCGTAGTAGGCGAGGCCGCTGGGCGCGATGGTGGGCGTCCAGGTGTAGAGGGGTTCGCGCACGTTGTTGGCGGTGCAGAAGGCGGCTTCGGCGGGCAGGTTGCAGAAGCCTTCCACGTCGGGCCAGCCGTAGTTGCGGCCGGCCTCAATCTTGTTGATTTCGTCGTCGTTGTTGGGGCCGTGCTCGGAGCTGTAGAGGCGGCCGTTGGGCAGGCGCACCAGGCCCTGCGGGTTGCGGTGGCCCGAAGTATACACCAGGCTGTTGGGGGTGGGGTTGTCGGCCGGCACGGTCCCGTCGAGGTTCATGCGCAGAATCTTGCCGTTGACAGCCGCCTGGTTTTGGGCCAGCGAGGACTGCGAGGCGTCGCCGGTGCTTACCAGCAGCGTCAGGTCGGGCAGGATGAGCAGGCGCGAGCCGCTGTGGGTGTTAAAGGCGGTGATGTTGGCGAGCAGCACCGCGGGCGCGCTCAGCGTGTTGGCTGCCGCCGAGTAGGTGTAGCGCACCACCTTTTCCTTCAGCACCCCGGCGTCGGTGTAGTTGTACACCACATATACGTAGGGCGAGGTGGAAAACTGCGGGTGCAGCGCCATGCCCAGCAGGCCGCTTTCGCCCACCGCCGTTACGTCGGGCAGGGTGAGCAGCGGCAGCACCTGCCCCGTGGCCGGGTTGATGCGGCTGATGCGGCCGTAGCGCTCGGTGGCCCACAGGAAATTATCGGGGCCCCACACCAGCTCCCATACCACGTCGAGGTTGGAAACCAGGGCCGAAGCGGTGACGGTGGTGGGGCCCACCGCAAACGTGCTGAGCACGGGCCCCTGGGCCGAAGCGGCCAGGGGCAAGGCACCGGCGCAGGCGGCCAGCAAAGCAAGGCGTAGAAATTTCATAGCGTTTGACAATTACGTGAAAGGGAAATGATTACGGGTTTGGCTGAGTGACTAACGCAGCGCGCGTCGTTTCGGATGCCGCGCCGGGCCGCCCGGCGCGGTTTTGTAGCTTGCGGCCGCATTCTTCGCCCCCCGAGCCCATGCCCGAATTTAGCCCCCACACCCGCCCCGATGGCTACTCCCTCAGCACCGACCCGGCCCGACTCGACGTGGCGGCCATCCACCGCTGGCTGAGCGAGGAGTCGTACTGGGCCCGGCACATTCCGCGCGCCACCGTGGCGCGGGCCATTGCCCATTCCCTCAATTTCGGCCTGTACGCGCCCGACGGTGCCCAGGCCGGCTTTTGCCGCGTGGTGACGGACAGGGCCACGTTTGCCTGGCTCTGCGACGTGTTTGTGCTGCCCGCGCACCGCGGCCGGGGCCTCTCCAAGTGGCTGGTGCAGCAGGTGCTGGCCCACCCCGACCTGCAACACCTGCGCCGCCACCTGCTCGCCACCCACGACGCGCACACGCTGTACCAGCGCTTCGGCTACCAGCCCCTGGACCGGCCCGAGCGGTGGCTCGAAATCAAGCAGGAGAACCCCTATGGATGAGCCGGAGAACAAAAAGCATGATTATTAAAATCGCCGTTTTGGTGAACGCGCGGTTCCTTGCACCCTCTTCCGCATGCCAGCGGGTTTGCCAGCTCCGCCCGCGAGAGCGGTTTGGTGGAGCCAGGCAGGTTCACACTAAAACAATTGCGACAAACTGGTGCTAAAAATGAAGCTGGACGCGGCAAAAGACCGAATAGTATTATAATTAAACCACTCATTATCAGATGCTGAATGAAATGTTTATCTTCTGAACGAGTGCTGTTAAAAATGAGATAGCGCTTAGGCGCTTAAGCGGGGACATTTGTAAAGCGCACCGGGTAGCAAGGCGATGCACAAGTCTGGTTTCTACTGGGACGCCTTCTTCTCCGAAAATCCCCATTGGTGAAGAAACTACCATACTTTTTGCTGCTGAGCTGGCCAGCCCTGGGCGCGGCCGCCAGCCAGCCCATTTTGCCTTTCTTACCGGGCCCCGAATGAGTCAGGATACGGCCTCACAGTGTCCCTTCCGGAAGTCGAATTCAGTACTTCTGCGTGGGGCAGCAGGTCAAGGAATCCGCCAGCAGCGCTGAAGGATTTGTCCAGCAATTATTCCTTCCTGACGACTGGCAAACACAAGATTGCCAGCCACGCATCTACCATGAGCCCATATTCCTTGTTGTCTCTCCTGCTTCTGCTTGCCCGCCGCACACTTGCGCCGCGCCGCACCTGGTTAGCAGGAGGACTCTTACAGCTTTGCTTGGTGGGAATGGTGCCTGCCAAAAACCTAAGCACCCCATCCGCGGCGTTCCCGCGCCCACATCCCTACCTGCTGACCACCCCGGCCCGCATCCGGCAATTGCGCCAAGCCATTCTCACTCCCTCCTGGCAGGCGCGTAGCTGGCAGCGGCTGAAAAGCTGGGCCGACCAATTGCTGACGGAGGACCTCACGCTCCCGTCCCGCGCGGGCAACTGGGAGCACTACTACATCGATTCGCTTTCCGGCGTCGCCCTCGCCCGGGGCAAGCAAGTGGGCGACTGGCAATGAGAGCATTACAACTCCCAAACGGGGCAGGTGTTTCGCGGCACGCCCACCGTTGCCGCCCGGGATTACGATGGCGTCATTATCGGCACCGTGCACGACATTTGGGCAGTGGGGGTGGTCCAGCTCGGCTTGGCCTATCAACTCAGCCAGGACGAGCGCTACGCCCTCAAGGCCCGGCAGATTCTGCTGGCGTATGCCGAGCTGTACCCGCGGCTGCCGCTGGTCAACAAATCACGGGGCCGGGACCCCAAAGACGTCAGTTTTGGCAAAATCCACGACGAGACGCTGTACGACGCGCTTTGGCTGATTGACATGGCGCAGGGCGCGGATTTAATCTGGCCCCGGCTCTCCCAGCAGGACAGGCGGCGGCTGCAAACGCGCCTTTTCTTGCCCGCCGCGCACCAAGTGGCCCAGCCCGTTCAGCCCGGCCTCAACATCGTGTGCTGGGAAAAAGCCGCCGTCGGCATGGTGGGGCTGTTGCTGCACGACCAGCCCTTAGTTACGCAAGCGCTGGCCGATTCCGCCCACGGCTATGCCTACCAGGTGCGGCACAATATTACGGCGGAGGGCTTCTGGGCCGAGCGGGCGACGGGCTACCAGTTCTACACGGCCCAGGCCCTCATCACCCTCGGCCAGGACGCGACCAACGCCGGCGTTGCCGTGGACCTTGCCCCTTTGAAAAAGCTGCTGGATGCCCCGCTGCAACTGGTGAATGCGGAGTTCGTCATCCCGGGTTTTAACAATTCGCACCCCGCCCACGTGCTTGAGCTGGAATACCTCTACGAGTGGGCGTACGCGCAGTTCCACGACCCGGCCTATGCCGCGATTATGCGCCGGCCCACCCGCGGCCATACCCCCAGCCGTGGCCCCTTTTTCCTGGATTGGGCCCTGCTCTACGGGGAGCCCGCGATTCCGCCCATGACGCCGCGCCCCATCCGAAGCGTCAATTTTCCCGTCCTGGGCCTGCTGGCCAAAGGCAGTGGCCGAAGCAACACCTTGTTGTACCTGAAGTACACGCCCGTTGCGGGCGGGCATTCGCACCAGGAGCAGCTCAGCTTCGTGCTCGTGAAGGGCGGCGAAATGATTGCCGTTGACCCCGGCGTGAACACCTACGCCGACCCGGCCCACCTCCGCTGGTACAAAAGCACGGCGGCCCACAACACCCTGCTGCTGGACGAGGCCCCCCAGCAAAACTCCACGGCCCGGTGCCTGGCCTTCGGCAAAACCGCCGGGGTAGACTACCTGACCATGGACACCCGCACCGCCTACGATTCCGTTCGCCTGATTCGCACGGCCGCCCTGTTGAGCGAGAACCTGGTGCTCCTGGTGGACCAAGCCCAAATGCAGCCGCCGCGCAAGCGGCTGGCCATAGCCTACCACCAGGCTGGCCACTGGCTGGATTCGCTGCCCGGGGAGCCGTGGGCCAGTCGCCGCGGGGGCTTCCCCTACCTGCGCCACCCGCGCGTTGCGCACCAGCAGCGCGCCGTGTCGCTGGCCAGCCGCCTGCCCTCCGGGCGGCTGGTGCGGGTGAGCCTCGACGACAGCACGCCGACCGACGTGATTACCGCCAGCGACCCGGCCGTGACCAACGGGGAAGTGTCCTCGGTTTTCTTTCAGCGCCCCGTGGCCCCGGCCATGGCCGCGGCCTGGTGCATCGCATTAGACGGGCAGCGCGTCGACTTGGAGGTGGAAGACGTTTCTCCCCCCCAGCGTGCTCCCCGTGCCGCGCCAGTGCTGCGCATCAAGGTGCACACGGCGCAGGGGCAGCGCTGGGAAGTAATGGTTAACGCGGACCAGCAGCCAACCTCCTCAGGAAACAGCTCACCGCTGCAAGTCCAAGCCTTAACCGACTCTAAAACAACAAATTGAAATTTTCAGACTTTTTTGTAGTATGGATTCATCGTAGCCTAACTGCTTGCCGTTCGCGCCTGTCTTCCTCCGGTACTTTTCCCTTTCCCATGAATTTTCGCTACCCTTTGCTGTCACTGCTGGCTTTAAGCAGTTCGCTGGCCCACGCCCAACAGGCCGCTCTTCCTTCCGCTCGGGTGGAGGCCCTACCTCCGCCCTTGCATCCTGAGCCTGCCCCGCGCCTCAACACCTCTTTTGAAGAGGCGTCAGAGCCCGCCATCAGCGGGTCGCGCCTGCAACCCGTGCGCGACCCTCGCTACGCCCGTACCGGAACGAGTTCGCTGCTCATGGTTGGTGGAGCCGCCCGGGCGTACTTCTCGCTTTCCCGGCTAATGCCGGCCCAAGCGGGCCAGCCCCTTACGGCAAGCCTCTACGTCAGCTATCCCGCCCAGCCCCGCGCGGCCGCGCATCTGGTGCAAGCGGCCAGCCTGGCCGCAGCGGCTTATGGGCAAAGCCCGGCCCTGGCGCCGCTTCCGGCAGAGCAGCCCGGCCGGGCCACGAAGCGCCTGTTTCCTTATCTGGGGCTGGGGGTGTCATTCACGCCCTGCTTCCGGCCTTCGCGGCGCGCTGTTCCCCAGGCGTACCTGAGCTATTCGGTTTACAACGCCGACACCGTTTTGGTGGCCTCCGGCAGTAGCGCCGTGAACCGTTCGGCCCGCGACGACTGGCAGCACCTTGCGTGCACCTGGACCATGCCCGTGGATGGCTTTGTCCAGCTCGCCTTCGTTAATGAAAGCCCCCGGCCCGTTCGGGTGGACGACCTTTCCCTGCTCGTTGCGGCGCCCTCCCCTGTTGGGGCAGACTCCCCTGCCGACCCCAACCGCAAACGTGGAGGGTCGATTGCCAACAATTCGGAATCAAATCTGGATGGCGGCTGCCTCGGCGAAGTCGTCGTGGGCTCCCCGCCCTTCTGCGAGGTCTATCCCGAGCAATGCCCGCCCCCGCCCCCACCGGACGAACCCGACCACAACGGCCCGCCCGAACCCAACCCTAACGACCCACCAGACACCACCGACCCGGACTCCAATCCAGGGGTGGGTGCGGGTCCGTCGGAGTGCAGCGTTTGCAAAGATGCTTGCAAAACGGCTTATGCCAGGGCCGAAGTGGCGTATGCGCGAGCGATAGCTGCCGCCAATTCGGACCGTACGGTCGCGGCCACGGCTTTGCTGGCAGAGATAGGTGCTTGCGCAGGAGCGGCCGGTGGATTAGTGCTCAAAGTCTCGGCCGAAGGCCTGATAGTGATTGTCATTCCTGTCATCGGAGAGGTGGTGGAAACCGGTGCGGTGGCAATAGCGGTTTTAACCGGGCTGGGCGTTTTCGCCACTTGCGGTACGGTTGCAACCCTCGTCTACTTAAACACTATCGACCATATTGATGCCGACGTCGCGGCGGCCGAAGCCTCCCATGCACAAGCGTACGCGGACTATCTGTCCAATACGATAGGCTGTGGAAGCTGTCCCACCCCATGATGGGGCACACCAGGTGGCTTCCGTTACGCCACCGCTATCAGCGGTGCCTCCTGGCCAAGTGCTGCCCGCCGGCGCATCCCTTGCCCTACCTTCAGCTTGGCAACAGTCTTCCTGGTAGCGTGCCAACCGCCTCTGCAACAAGCCAACCAAGTAACCCACTATCCCAGAAGCATGAACCCTGCCCTCGATTCCCCTTCCTTCCTGGTTTTTAGTGTGCTTGCTTTCTTCACGGAAGCGGTGATTCTGCTTTACCTGCTGCACCTGGCCCCTAAAAAGAACCGCAACACCATCGCCGGAGCCTTCCTGCTGATTTTCATCTCCTCGGTTGCCCTGGTATTCTATGTGCTCCATGGGGGCTTTTCCCATGGAGGCTTTTCCAGCGCTGCCCACAAACCGTGAAGACGGGAGGACTCAGCCCAAGAAAGGCACTCTGCGACGGAGGAATTGTGCGGCCGGCCACGGGCTTGCGGCTGCTCCTGTGGGCAAGAGGCGTTTCGCACGGAATCGTCCTGCACAAGCTGCGACTCCGCTCCAGGGTTGTCCTGCCCACGGCGTGGTTCCCGCTAACCCTGACTGCTTGGCTTCTGGGGATGTTATTTGCTGCACAACCCACGACTGGCCTCGCCAGTAGAGTGGTCGAATTATAGACTGGATTTAGTAAAGTGCTGTAACCGGGAATCTGCAACTGTTGCACCCACCCTAGTGTCCGGATAGCGTTTAAGAAACCGGTTCACCCATCCATGTTCACGAAACTCGACTCAGCCATGCGTTTTGTGAACTCAAATTGCGCCCGAAACTACCCGTCCTCATGCGTACCAGCTAAGAGCCTCACTTTGCTGGGCTGGTCCACAGGTTGCCCTTGATGCGGAACCGCCACGGCAGCCCCGCTGCCTCGGGCCCAGCGTATTCCAGCCCCACGCGGGCGCTGGCCACGACATTAGTCTCTGCGATTTCCTCGCCGTGGTCTTCAAACCAGATAACCTCGCCCGTCACGGGCCGGCCGGTGAGGGCCGGCGTAATGCCCAGGGCCTGGCTCAGCACCCCGGGACCGGCCGTGAGGGCCCGCCTGGCCTCCGCCAGGCCGCGGCGGCGCAGCATTTCCTCAATGCCCACGGTGGGCTCCACGGCCCGGATGAGCACGGCGTCGGGGTGGGCGGCGTCGTGGGTGGCGATATTGAACAGCGCGTGGCGGTTGTAGACGGTGTAGATGTAGGCCGCGCCGCCGGGCACGTGCAGGCCCTGGGCCTGGCGGCGCTTGCGCTGCAGGTGCATCGTCAGCGAATGGTCGCCCTCGTGCCGGTAGGCTTCGGTCTCAACCACCCGGCCGGCGGTGATAACGCCGTCGATGTTGGTATAGAGGTGCTTGCCGAGCAGCTCGCGCGCAATGGTCAGCACGTCAGGGCGCTGGAAAAAGGCGGCTGGCAGCTTGGAATGCGGCATAATCTTCAGCGGACGCGGTAGCGCAGCCCAATGCTCAGCAGCCAATGTTGCTGCTGCCACGGCAGGCGCGTGGTGGGCTGGTCGTTCACGCGCAGGTCTACGTCGGCGCGGGGCAAATCGACGGTCGCGCTGCTCCGGAACAGGAAAAAGCCGCTTTCCTCATCCAGCTGCAGCTGCGTTTTGCTGCGCAGCGGCACCAGGTAGCTGGCATCGGCCACCAGCTCAAACCGGTGGCTGAGCTCCAGGCCCAGGCCCAGGCTGGGGCGCAGGGCGTCAATCACGGTCTGGAGGCGGGCGCTTAGCTCGTCGGCGCCGAGGTGGGTGCCGGCCACGCGCAGGCCCGCATCGGGGTTGTCGAAGCGGCCCAGCGGCAGGTCCACCGTCTGGCGGATATAGCCCAGGCCGGCGCGGCCGTAAAACGGCCGGTGGCGGGGCGTGAAGTTGTGCTGATAGCTCAGGCCCGCTTCCCAGCCGTCGCCCCCGAACTGCCGGTGCAGGCGTTGCGTGGCCAGGCGCGCGGCCAGTTCCCGCGTCAGGGCATACTCGTACTCAAACTGCGTGAAGAGCGTCAGGTCCTGGGCGCGCACCGAAGCCGCGCGCTGCACCTGCAAGCCGTAGCCGGCCGGCGCATACGCCACCGCCAGGCCCGCGGCGGGCACGGCCAGCGGCCAGGCGCCCGCGTGCGTACCGTAGCTGAAGCGTCTCAGAAAGCGGTCGAAGGCACTTGGTTTTTTCTCCTGCGGGTGGGTGCCGGCTTCCGCGGGCTTAAACAACGAGTTGGCCTGCTGCTGGCGTTGCTGGTCGAACAGGCTTTTTTGCAGCGCCGCTGCGGGCAGCAACGTGGTGTGGCCCTGCCAGAAGGCCGAGTCGTAGACCACTTTGTTGCGCAGAAACACGTCGTAGAGCTGGGCCCGCTCCAGGTAGCCGGGCCGGGCCGTCTGGGCCGTGTCGATGGCCGTGGTCAGGAATTCGCCGAAGAACTTCAGCGGCGGGCCCACCGGCAATTTGGCTTCGGTTTGCCACCACACGGTTTTCAGGTGCCAGCGGCCAGCGTAGGGCTGGTACGCCACCCGCAGGCTGCGCGAGTCGGCCACGTCGCGCGCCCCGCGGCGCAGGCCGGCGGGCGTGTAGTGCCACTCGGCCCCCAGGAAGGCGTAGCTGTCCTGCTCGATGTACATGCGGCCCTCGAAGGCCGCACGGCGGTTGCCGGCTTTCGGCCCGAAGGTGATGACGTACACCGCTCGGTCCTGAAACGTGCTGCCGGGCGCCAGGCGGTAGTCGTAGTCCTTGAAATGGGCGGCGTCGATGAATTCCGAGCGGCGGTGCACAAAGTCGCCCATGTGCGCAATGAACGGCCCGCCCGCCCAGTCGATGCGAATGGGCGTACGGTCGCGCCGCAAATCGACCTTGCGCGACTGCTTTATCTGAATTTCGCCGTCCGCCGTGCGCCGCAGATACGATTCCTTAAAGGCCAGCACCAGCCCCTCGGCCAGGTAGCGCGGCTGCCCGGCCGGGTCGTTGTCCGACTCGCGGTAGAAACCCGTGAGCTGGGTGGGTCGCGTGGGGTAGTTGCGCGGAATGCGCGCCACGGCTTCCCGCACAATGCCCAGCACCGAGCCCGTCACCTGCACCTCGCCCAGCGCGGCGGGCGCAATTTTCAGCTCAATGCGCAGCTCCGGCCCCGGCAGCGGCGGCAGGGCGCGGGCGTATTTGCGGTAGCCCAGCAGGGCCACTTCCAATTGCTCGCCCAGCAGCGCCGGCGGAATGCTCAGCGCAAAGCGTCCGTCTTCGTTGGTGCTGGTGCCAATACGGTTGTCGGCCACGCCCACCTGCGCGTTCGGGATGGGCTGGTGCGTTTCGGCGTCGACGACCCGGCCGCGCAGCAAAATGGGGCCCTGCGCCAGCGCGGGCCCCATTTTCAGGAAAAGCAACAGAAGAAGAAAACAGCGCATAAGCCGACCGTGGATGTTCGTAGCCCCAACGCCGCGGGCGCGGCTTAATTGCCGGCCGGCACCTGCTGGCTCACCAGGTACTCGGCAATCTGCACGGCGTTGGTGGCGGCGCCTTTGCGCAGGTTGTCGGCCACCACCCACATATTCAACGTTTTGGGCTGGGTTTCGTCGCGGCGCAGGCGGCCCACCAGCACGGCGTCGCGGCCGTGGCTGTCCTTGGGCATGGGGTAGCGGTTGGTGCTGGGGTCGTCCACCAATTCCACGCCGGGCGTGCGGGCCAGGATGGCGCGCACGTCGGCCAGCTCAAATTCCTCGGCAAACTCCACGTTGATGGACTCCGAATGGCCGCCCATCACGGGGATGCGCACGCAGGTGGCCGTCACGCGGATGCCGTCGTCGCCCATGATTTTCTTGGTCTCGTTCACCATTTTCAGCTCCTCCTTGGTGTAGCCGTTGGCCTCGAACACGTCGATGTGCGGCAGCACGTTCAGGTCGATGGGGTGCGGGTAGGCGGGGTTGGCGGCGGGCTGGCCGGCGCGCTCCTCCAGGAGCTGGTCCACGGCTTTTTTGCCGGTGCCGGTCACGCTCTGGTAGGTGCTCACCACAATGCGCAGCGCTTTGTAAGTCTTGTGCAACTCATTCAGCGCCACCACCATCTGAATGGTAGAGCAGTTTGGGTTGGCAATGATTTTATCCTCGGGCGTGAGGGTGTCGGCGTTGAGCTCGGGCACCACCAGTTTCTTGGTGGGGTCCATGCGCCAGGCCGAGGAGTTGTCGATGACGGTGGTGCCCACGGCGGCAAAGCGCGGCGCGTGCTCCTTGCTCACCGAGCCGCCGGCCGAGAAAATGGCGATATCGGGCCGGGCCGCGATGGCGTCGTCCATGCTCACGACGGGGTATTTTTTGCCCAGAAACTCCACTTCCTGGCCCACCGACCGGGCCGAGGCCACGGGCAGCAGCTCGGTGAGCGGAAACCGGCGCTCGGCCAGCACTTTCAGCATCTCGGTGCCCACCAGGCCGGTGGCACCCACAACAGCAATTTTCATGGAAAAAGCAGAAAAATAAAAAGCTGCGCCCTCGGCGGGCGCGCAACGGCAAATGTCGCCACAAATGGACTACTTTAGACGTCGCGTAGCCCTGCGCCGCGCTTAATCGGGAATGAAAACGGAGCAATGAGGAATTGCTTTTTCAAGTTCCCGGGCTCGTTTTTCGCTACTTACTCCTCATTGATTTCAATGAAACACCTATACTTTCTGCTTCTGCTCTTGCTGCCCGGCTTCGCCCAGGCCCAGCTGCGCGACGATTTTTCGGATGGCAACTTCACCGCCAACCCCGTCTGGACCGGCGACGCAACCGGTTTCCAGGTCGCGACCCAGCAGCTGCAAAGCAACGGCCCGGCCGTGACGACCACCCAGATTGCCCTGAGCACGCCCTGCCAGGCCACCACCGGCACGGTGTGGGAATTCTGGGCCAACCTGAAGCTGGCCACCAGCTCCGGCAACCTGGCCGACGTGTGGCTCATGGCCTCGGAGACGGACCTCAAAAACGCCAACAACAAGGGTTACTTCGTGCGCCTGGGCGGCACCGCCGACGAAGTAAGCCTGTTCCGCAAAGACTCGACCCGCGCCGCCGTGCTCGTCATCGACGGCCTCGACGGCACGCTGGCCAGCACCACCAACAACCTGGTGCGCGTGCGCGTGACCCGCACCACCGCCAACCAATGGACCCTGGAGCGCGACCTCACCGGCGGGCGCACCTTTGTGGCCGAGGCGGCCCAGCCCGTGGACGCCACCTACCAGCGCAGCGTGGCCATGGGGGTGTTTCTGAACTACTCCGCCACCAACAACCGCAATTTCTACTTCGATGACTTTGCCGTGACCGACGCCACGGCGCCGCTCCTGGCCCGCGCCGTGGGCTTCAGCGCCCGGCAGGTCGACGTGGTGTTCAACGAAGCGGTGGACCCGGCCAGCGCCAGCCGGGCCGCCAACTACCGCCTGCAAAGCGGCGCGGTGCCGCTGTCGGCGCAGGTGTCGGCCACCAACCCGGCCGTGGTGCGCCTCGCGTTTGCGGCCGATTTCGCGCCCCAAAACGTGGTGGAAGCCCGCAACGTGGCCGACCTCTACGGCAACGTGGCCACCGGGCCACTCACGGCGCCCTTCAGCGCGCCGCCGGTGGCACCTGCGTTTGGCGACTTGATTATCAGTGAGATATTTGCCGATGAAACGCCGCAAGTAGGCCTGCCGCTGTCCGAATACGTGGAGATTTATAACCGCAGCACCACCAAAATCCTGAGCCTGCGGGGCGTGCGCCTGGGCAAAGGCGGCAGCACCACCTACGCCGCCTTTGCCGATACGGCCAAGCTGCTGCCCGGCCAATACGCGGTGGTGTGCGGCAGCACCCGCGTGAGCCAGTTTGCGCAGCCCGGCGTGAAAGTGTACGGCCCCACCAACTTTCCTTCGCTCACCAACAACACCGACCAGCTCATCCTGCGCGGCCGCGACGGCCACACCCTGTTCGAGGTGCAGTACTCCGACACCTGGTACCACGACCTTGCTAAGAAGGACGGCGGCTGGAGCCTGGAAATGATTGATACCAACAACTTCTGCGCGGGCGCCGCCAACTGGACGGCCAGCGCCGACCCGCTGGGCGGCACCCCCGGCAAGGCCAACTCGGTGCGCGCCGCCAACGCCGACACCCAGGCCCCCGCCCTGCTTCGCGCCGAGCTGCTGAGCACCACGCTGCTGCGCCTGTATTTTTCGGAAAAGCTCGACAGCAGCTCGGTTGGCAACTTAGCACGCTACACCGTCACGCCCGCCAACGCGGTGGCCGGCGCCACGCCCGTGGGGCCCGATTTTCGGACGGTTGACCTGACCCTGACCACCCCCGTGGCTACCACGGCCATTGTGAGCGTGAGCGTGCAAAGCGCCACCGACTGCATCGGCAACGCGAGCGGCGCCCTGCAAACCACCACCGTGGCCCCGCCCAGCACGCCGGCCGTGGGCGACCTGATTATCACCGAAATATTCGCCGACGAAACGCCGCCGGTGACTCCTAACTCGCCGCCGTCGGAATTCCTGGAGATTTACAACCGTAGCGCCACCAAAACCATCAGCCTGCGCGGGGTGCGCCTGGGCAAGGGCAGCACCGCCACGGTGGCCGTTTTTGCCGATACCGCCCGCCTAGCGCCCGGCCAGTACGCCGTGGTGTGCGGCAGTACCCACACCGCCGAGTTTGTGCAGCCCGGCGTGAAGGTGTACGGCCCCACCAGCTTCCCCGCGCTCAGCAACGGCGGCGACCAGCTCATTTTGCGCGGCGCCGACGGCCGCACGCTGTTTGAGGTGACGTATTCCGACGCCTGGTACCGCGACGCGAAAAAGAAAGAGGGCGGCTGGAGCCTGGAAATGATTGACCCCAATAACTTCTGCGGCGGGGCCGAGAACTGGACGGCCAGCGTGGCCTCCTCGGGCAGCACCCCAGGCAAAATCAACTCGGTGCGCGCCGCCCTGGCCGACGCCACGGCCCCCACCCTGCTCCGCGCCGTGGCCCTGAACGCCACCACGGTGCGGGCGTATTTTTCTGAAAAGCTGGACAGCACCTCGGCTGCCATTGCCGGCCGCTACGCGCTGGCCGCGCCGGGCCCGGCCGTGGTGCGGGCCGCGCCGGTGGCGCCCGATTTCCGGCAGGTCGACCTCACGCTGGGCGCGGCGCTGCAAGCCAGCCGCCCCACCACCCTCACCGTGCAGCTGGCCACCGACTGCGTGGGCAACGCCAGCGGCCCGCTGCAATCGGCCGGGCTGGCGCTACCGGAACCGGCCGTGAGCGGCGACGTGGTCATCAACGAGTTGCTGTTTAACCCGCGCACCGGCGGCGTGCGCTTCGTGGAGCTGCTGAACCGCAGCAACAAGTTCATCGACCTGCAGGGCTGGCAGTTCGGCAACCTGAAGCCCGACGCCAGCGTGGATGTCGACGTGCTGGGCACGAGCCCGCTGGTGATGGCCCCGGGCCAGCTGCTGGCCTTCAGCACCAGCAGCAGCAACCTGCTGGCCTACTACCCCACGTCCAGCGACGCGGCCAACCTGGTGCAGCTGAGCAGCTTCCCGACTTTCCCGGACGAAAGCACGGCGCTGCTGTTCAACGCCGTGGGCATTGAAATTGACCGGTTTGCGTACAGCAAGAATATGCATTTGAGCCTGCTGGCCTCTCAGGAAGGCGTGTCGCTGGAGCGCATTCGGGCGGCGGGGCTGAGCAACGGCAGCAACTTTCACTCGGCGGCCAGCGCGGTGGGCTACGCCACGCCCGGCCGGCCCAACTCGCAGGCCCAGGACGCGCCCGGCGGCAACCAGGAGCTGACCGTGGAGCCCGAAGTCTTCACGCCCGACGACGACGGCCAGCAGGATTTTGCCACCCTCAACTACCACCTCGACCAGCCCGGCTACGCCGCCACCGTGACGGTATACGACGCCCTGGGCCGCCTCACGCGCCGCCTCACCCGCAACGAAACCCTGCCCACCAACGGCTTCGTGCAGTGGGACGGCGTGGACGACCGCGGCCACAAGGCAGCCGTGGGCTACTACATTTTGCTGGTCGAGCTGTTCCGCCCCGCCAGCGGCGAGAAGCGCGAGTACAAGAAGACAGTGGTGCTGGGGGCACGGTTTTAGGAGCGGTGCTTAACTGAGGGGCGTCTGTCATCCTGAGCGCAGCGAAGGACCTTCTCACGTCGGCTGTCGTCAGTATTTACTGCGGGTCGTTCAACGGTGAAAAGGTCCTTCGCTGCGCTCAGGATGACAGACGCCCCTCAGTTATTCACTCCTCATTAAACGAAGTGCCGCTTTTCCCGTCTTACCAGACATGAACAGCGCCCAGCAACTCCAGCACCTGTACTGGCGCGCCGGCTTCGGCCCGCGCCCCCAAGACGTGGCCGCCGGCCTCAGCCCTCGCAAAGCCCTGCGCCAGCTGCTGCACGATTCCGAGAAGTACGAGCCCCTGGCCGGCCCGGCCCTGAACTACGCCAACCCGCAGGGCGCGGTGATGACCGACCCGGCCTCGCTCACCAAAAAGCCGGTGCCCGACGGCACGGTCACGACGCCGCCCGACCCGACCATGGCGGCCGGCGCGGTGCCGCTGCTGCGCCCGCGCTCGGCCCTGCGCGGCGGCACCATCGCGGCCGGGGCGCCGCGCCTGCGCCGCGCCGACCTCACGCCCGCGCAGCGCAAGATGCAGAACGAGGGCATCCGCGACGCCTTCAACAACATGAGCACGGCCTGGATGGACCGCATGGCCACGTCGCCGGCACAGCTGCGCGAGAAGATGGTGCTGTTCTGGCACGGGCACTTTGCCTGCCGGGTGCGCCAGCCCGACGCCGCCCTCAGCCTGCACAACGCCATGCGCGAGCACGCGCTGGGCAAATTCCCCGACCTGCTGCTGGCCGTGAGCCGCGAGCCGGCCATGCTGCAGTTCCTCAACAACCAGCAAAACCGCAAGGAGCACCCCAACGAGAACTTTGCCCGCGAGGTGATGGAGCTCTTCACGCTGGGCCGCGGCAACTACTCCGAAAACGACGTGAAGGAGGCCGCCCGTGCCTTCACCGGCTGGGGCTACGACTACCAGAACCGCTTCAAGTTCCGGGAACGGGAGCACGACGCGGGCTCGAAAACCTTTCTGGGCAAAACCGGCAACCTGACCGGCGAGGACGTGCTGCTCCGCATTCTGGAGCAGCCGGCGGCGGCCACGTTTCTGGTCACGAAAATCTACACTTTCTTCGTGAACGATGTGCCCAACCCGGCCCACATCGAGCCGCTGGCCCGCGACTTCCGCAAAAGCGGCTACGACCTGGCCGACCTAATGGAGCGCCTGTTTTCGGCCGACTGGTTTTACGACCCGGCCAACGTGGGCACCCACATCAAGAGCCCGGTGGAGCTGCTGGCGGGCATCCGGCGCACGCTCAACGTGAAGATTGACAACGACAAAACCCTGCTGGGCTACCAGCGAGCCCTGGGCCAAAACCTGTTTCAGCCGCCCAACGTGGCGGGCTGGCCCGGCGGCCGCAACTGGATAGATTCGTCGTCGCTGCTGCTGCGCCTGCAGCTGCCGGCCATCCTGTTCAAAAACGCCGAGTTTGCGGTGGCGTTGAAGCAGGACGAAAACGACATCGCCCCCAACCTGACCAAAACGGAGCGCACCGTGCGGCCCGGCGCGGGCGCCCACCTGCCGCTGGCCCCGCTGCAACAGCTGCTGGGTGCCACGCCCGCCGCGCAGCAACCCGAGAAGCTCAGCCAGTTTCTGCTCCAGACGCCCATTCGGCCCGAAAACCTGCAGCTTGCGCAGCAGGCCGCCCAGCAGAAAGAGTCTGCCGAAGCGCTGCGCGCCACGCTGGTGACGCTGCTGAGCCTGCCGGAATACCAGCTGGCGTAGTTAAGGACCATCATGTCGAAGAACGTCATGTCGAGCTTGTCGAGACATCTCGCGTGTGTTACTAACTCAATCGATTGAATTAGTGGTGGCGCGCGAGATGTCTCGACAAGCTCGACATGACGGCCAGTAGTATTTTTTTCTTCCCTTTCCCCCGAAACAAACCATGGCTACCTCCCGCCGCGACTTCCTCCGCAATTCGGCCCTGGCCAGCACCTTGCTGCTGGTGCCCAAGTTTCTGCACGCCCTGGACCGGGGGCCCGGCCTGGCCCGCCTGAGTAACGCCCCCGGCGCCCGGCGCCTGATTGTGGTGCAGCTCAGCGGGGGCAACGACGGGCTGAACACCGTCATTCCGTTTCGCAACGACCTGTACTACAAGGCCCGGCCCACGCTGGGCATCCGGGAAGCCGATGGTATTCTGGCCCTGGACAAGGACCTGGGCCTGCACCCGGCCCTAAAAGGCCTGAAAGGGCTGTATGACCAGGGCCATCTGGCGGTGCTGAACTCGGTGGGCTACCCCAACCCCGACCGCTCGCACTTCCGCTCCATGGACATCTGGCAGTCGGGTTCGGGCTCGGAACAGGTGGTGAGCACCGGCTGGCTGGGCCGCTACCTCGACTCGAACTGCCCCGACTGCCAGCGCCCCTACAACGCCCTGGAAGTGGACGACACCCTGAGCCTGGCCCTGAAAGGCAGCCAGCGCAAGGGTCTGGCCCTGAAAAGCCCCGACAAGTTCCACCAAATCAGCCAGAACCGTTTGCTTGCCAAGGTGAGTAAGGAAGCCAGCACCGAGCACCACAGCCAGGTAGACTACCTCTATAAAACGCTGGCCGAAACCGCTTCCTCGGCCGATTATCTGTACGACAAGTCCAAAATCTACCAGTCGACGGCGACGTACCCGAATTCCGACTTCGGCAAAAACCTGAAAACCACGGCCGAGCTGATTAATTCCGGCGTGGAATCGCGGGTGTACTACCTGGCTTTGTCGGGCTTCGATACCCACGTGCGGCAGCACGAGCAGCAGCAGCGCCTGTTCACCGACCTCGGCGACGGGCTGGCCGTGCTGGCCGCCGACCTGCAGAAGAACAACCAGTGGGACAACACGCTGGTGCTGGTGTTCAGCGAGTTTGGCCGCCGCGTGGGCCAGAACGCCAGCAACGGCACCGACCACGGCACGGCCAACAACGTGTTCCTGGCCGGCGGCGCGCTTCAGAAAAAAGGCGTGATAAACGACGCCCCCGACCTCGCCAACCTCGACCAGGGCGACCTGCGCCACCAAGTGGACTTCCGCAGCATCTACGCCAATATCCTCAAAGACTGGCTGGGGGCCGATGATGCCGCCATTCTCGGCACCGGCTTCGAGCGCATGAGCGGCTTGGTGTAATAGAAGTATGAATTAAAAATTATGGGTTATGAATTGCTGTGTTGGCAATTCATAACCCATAATTTTTAATTCATACTTCTATTATAGCGGCACGTTGAAGCCGAAGGCCCAGATGGCTTGCAGAGAGCCGAAAACGTGGGTGGCCCGGCCCTGGCGGTCGTCGCCGAGGTAGGTGTTGGTGTAGTCGGCGAAGGCGCCCTGCAGGTCGGTTTGCAGGAAAACGTAGCGGAAAATATCGGCTTTCAGGCCCAGACTGGTGCCCACCACCAGGCCGTGGTAGTGGAACGGGCCTTCCTGGTGGTTGCCGAGCACCGTGGAAATGGTGTAGGAAATCATGGGCCCCGCCCCCACTTTGCCAATGGCGCTGAGTTGCAGGTGGGGCCGGCTCCAGAGCACCTTACGCTTCACCAGGTTCACCATGAGGTAGTTGTTGCCGTTGGTGTGCTGCAGGTGCACGAAATCAGGCGTCACGAGGGTGTCTTTGTCGATTTGGTGGCCCCTAATCTGGCCGCGCACGTGGATGAGCTGGTTGTCGTCGACCACGTACTTGAGGTGGTTCCAGCTGATTTCCAGGCCCAGGTCGTGCCGGTCGTGGAAGAGGTAGCCCAGCGTCATGTCGTACTGCGGGATAGTCCAGGAGTTGAACCGCCAGAAGTCCTTAAAATCGGGCTTGTCGCTGGCGTGGGCGTTCACGAAGGTGAAATCGTAGTTGTCGGTGGTGAGGTTTTTGAAGCGGATGTCGCTACGCGTGTACCAGTCGCGGTTGTAGCCCCAGCTGAAATACACGCTGCCGTGGGGCTTGAGCTCCGGCGGCACGGGCGCTGCTGAGGCGGCGCTGACCGGCTCCGCCGCCGAGGCAAAAGGCTGGGCCCAACCCATCTCCGAAAAGCCCAAGAACAGGCCCAACGCTAGTAAAATAAATCGCATTGATAATGAAATAAAAAATCACGCAATAAGCGCAACAATAAAAAAACGCGTGAAGGTAAGCCGCAAGTGCGCGAATTGTTTAGCTTATCCGGAATAATACTCGCGCCGGCCAGCGGCATCGGCACGGCTGGCTTGAGGAATGCCGGTTTTTGGCCAGTTCGACTATGGCAGTTGAATGGCTTGATTGCCTGCCGTAGGGAAACGCCTAGTCGCTACGCAGTGGCTGGGCGTTTTTGGGTGCCGCGGCGCTAGCTTGCGCTCCGGAACTCAAACTAGCTGCCCTTCATGAAACGGTTGTTTCCTACCTTTTTTGCAACGCTGGCCTTGCTGGTCGCCGCGCCCATTGCCCACGGCCAAACCGCGCCGGCTCCGGTGGCCTACACCGGCCCGCGCTACCCCGGCGGGCCCGATTCGCTGCGGGCGCTGGTGTTTCGCAGCACGCGGCTGGCCACGCCCGCGCCCACGGGCCGCATGCTGGTGCAGTTTGAGCTGCAGGACGGCCGCACGCCCCGGGATTTTAAGCTAATCGACCCGCCCAAAGCCCCGAAAGCCCTCCGCAAAGCGTCGGAAACGGCCCTGGCTTACCTGCAGGCCCGCATGCCTGCCTGGAAGCCCGGCACGCCCGACGCCGACGACCAGAAGGGCAGCACCCGCAAGGTGCATCTGGTGCTCGACTTTGCCACGCCCGCCGCGGCGCAGCCCTACGCCTACGCCGAGCAGCTGCCGACCTTCCCCAACCTGACGGCCCTGTTGCAGGCCCAGCGCAACCCCTACCTGGAACGCAGCCTGAGCAACCCCAAAACGCTGGCCCGGCTGGCGTCGGCCAAAGGCCTGACCACCTTCATGCAACTGCAAGTGAAATACCCGCCCGCGGCCATGCGCGCGCAGGAGCAGGGCACGGTGTATCTGTACTTTGAAGTGGCCGAAAGCGGCGCCATCGAGCAACGCCAGATTCTGGGCACCGCCGGCTCGGTGCTCGACGATGAGGTGCTGAGTACGGCGGCCCGGCTGCCCGCCGCCACGGCGCCCGCCGTGCTGCAGGGCCGGCCCGCGCGGGTTTTTCAGGTCATTCCCATTTCGTATCGGTTGGCCACCGGGCGCCCTTAGCTCCCGAACACGGCCTCGGCCAGCGCCAGCACGGCGCGGCGCGTGGGTTCGGCCTGCTCCAGGTAGGCCAGGTGCCCGCTGCCTTCCAGAAATAGGGCGTGGCCCTCGGCCGGCAGCGCGGCCTGGCGCACGGCGTCGTCGAAATGCACGGCCACGTCGTGTTTGCCGGCCACCATTAGCACCGGGAATTTGGCGTTGGCAAGCACCTGGATGCGCTGCGGGCGGGCCGCCATGCCGCGTAGCGCCCCAGTGATGGTGCTGACCGGCGTGGCTTTGCCGATTTCTTCGAGCAGGCCGCGGGCGTCGGTGAGCTTGTCGCGATTGACCGGCGCGAAGAGCGGGCGCACGAACGATTCCATGAACTTGGCCACGCCGTGCTTTTCCACGAAGCCGATGTTCTTCTCGCGGTTCTGGCGCTTTTCGTCGGTGTCGGCCAGGGCCGTGGAGTTGATGAACGCCAGGCCGGCCACGCGCTGGGGCCAGCGCTCGGCCAGGGCCAGGGCCACGTAGCCGCCCATGCTGTGGCACACCAGCAGCACGGGCTCGGGGCAGCCTTTCTGGTTGAGGTAGTCGATGACGTAGCGGGCCTGGGCTTCCATCGAGAAGTCGGGCACGGGGGCCAGGTTGGTGCCGTGGCCGGGCAGGTTGGGCGCCAGCAACCGGTAGCCGTCGGGGAACGGGCGGGTGAAATCGGTCCATACCTCGCGACTTTCGGCAAAGCCGTGGAGGAAGACGATGGTGGGCAGGTTGGCGGGTGGATTCATGCGGGCAGGTACCTTGCGAAACCAAGGGCACGGCCCCGGTTTCATTTCATCAAAACTACTCATGCCGATTACACGGACCCGCGTTCCTTATTTCCTGGCCGTCGGCATCGGGCTGTTATATGCGTTCGTGGCCCGGTTCATTCTGGGGGAACCCTTCATCAATGACAACGGCTTGCTGACGGGCTCGTTTCTGCTGATTACGCCCGTGGCCATTGGCGCCCTCACGGCCCACTACCTGCCGCCCACCGAAGGCAAATGGCGCCGGCTGGTGGTGGCGCCTTTTTTCGCCGTGATGCTCTTCCTGTTCTGCGCGCTATTATTTCACCTAGAAGGCTTTATTTGCATTGCCATCATCGGCCCGCTGTACTTATTGCTGGCTTTTTTTGGAGCATTTATCTACTCCGCCATTGCCGACCTGCAGGATAAAAAGGACAACAAAACCCTGGTTGTGGCTGCCTTCGCCCTGCTGCCGTTCATTACCGCACCCCTCGAAAACCAGTTCAACAACCCCGACGACTTCCGGCGCGTCGAAAATATCGTCCTCATCAACGCGCCGGCCGCCGTGGTGTGGCAGCACATCATCCGGGTGGCGCCCATTCCGGCGCAGGATTTGGGCCCCAGCCTGATTGACGACATCGGCTTTCCGCGCCCCATCGAGGCCACCCTCACCCACGAGGGCGTGGGCGGCGTGCGCCACGCCACCTTCGAGCGCGGCGTGGAATTCATCGAAACCGTGGACGACTGGCAGCCGCTGCGGCGCCTTTCCTTCAGCATAGCTCCCAACACGGCCACCATCCCGCCCACCACGTTTGACGAGCACGTCATCGTGGGCGGCCGGTTTTTCGACGTGCTGCGCGGCACCTACGAGCTGCAGCCCGCCGGCCCCGGCCGCACCCGGCTGGTGCTCTACAGCGAGCAGCGCCTCAGTACCCACCTCAACTGGTACGCCGGCCTGTGGACGGGCTACGTGATGAGCGAAATCCAGGGGCGCATCCTGGCCGTGCTGCGGCGGCGCTGCGAGGCCCCGGCGGCCACGGCTTGGGCAGTGCCGCGCCCGGCCCGGCGGTAGCCCGCGCCCGCGGGCGTTCTTTTGCGTCGTCCTGCGCGCATTCTGTGCGTATAGGTTGAAAACAACCCCGTTCCTGCCAGACCTTTGGCATCCTTACCAACCACACCTCTATGAATCCTCTTCTCGACATCCGCCAGTTTGACCAAAGCCTCTGGCTGGACTTTATCAGCCGCCCGATTCTGATTAACGGCCAGTTGCAGCGCCGCATTCAGGACGAGGCCCTGCGCGGCGTGACTTCCAACCCGGCCATTTTTGCCAAGTCCATCGGCGACACGGCCGACTACGATTCGGCCATCAAGGCGCTGGCCTTGCAGGGCAAAACCACCGACGACATCTACACCAACCTGGCCGTGGCCGACGTGCAGGCCGCCTGCGACCTGTTTCGGCCCCTCTACGACCGCGAAACGACCAGCGGCGACGGCTACGTGAGCCTCGAAGTATCGCCGGAGCTGGTGAACGACACCGAAGGCACCATTGAGGAAGGCCTGCGCCTGTGGAAAACGGTGAACCGCCCCAACGTGATGATAAAAGTGCCGGCCACGCTCGAAGGCCTGCCCGCCATCCGCCGCCTCATCTCGGAGGGCGTGAACGTGAACGTGACCCTGATTTTCGGGCTGGAGCGCTACCGTTTGGTGACGGAAGCCTTCCTCTCCGGCCTCGAAGACCGCGCCCAGGCCGGCCAGCCGCTGGCCCGCATCGACTCGGTGGCCAGCTTCTTTTTGAGCCGCATCGACGTGTTGATTGACCCGATGCTGGAAAAAATCGTGGCTGAAGGCGGCGAGAAGGGCACATTGGCCCAAAGCCTGGTGGGCGAAGTGGCCCTGGCCAGCGCCAAGCAGGCGTACCAGATGTACAAGGAAATTTTCGCCGGCCCGCGCTGGGAGGCCCTGAAAGCCCAGGGCGCCGAAACCCAGCGCCTGCTGTGGGCCAGCACCGGCAACAAAAACCCGAAATACGACGACCTCAAGTACATCGAAAACCTCATCGGCCCGAAAACGGTGAACACCGTGCCGGTGGAAACGCTGGACATTTTCCGCGAAAAAGGCCAGCCCGCCGTGCGCCTGGAAGAGGGCCTTGACAAGGCCCGCGAAGTCATCGCCCGCCTGCCCGAGCTCGGCCTCAACCTCGACGAGCTGACCCAGCACCTGGAAGAAGACGGCGCTAAGAAATTCAAGGAGCCCTTCGCCAAGCTGCTGGCCTCCATTGAGAAGAAGCGCGCGCTGGCCGTGGAAGACCAAGTGGACGAAGCCAAAATGGAGTTGGGCCAGTACCAGAGCGACATTGACGCCCAAATCAAGAAATTCCAGGACGGCAACTTCGTGGCGGGCTTTTGGGATAAGAAAGCCGACCTGTGGACCAATGACGAGGCCGGGCAGCACAGCATCCGCAGCTACATGGGCTGGCTGCGCGTGGCCGAGACGATGGTAGCGGCCGTGCCCGAAATCGAAACCTTTGTGAACGAAGTGCTGGCCGCCGGCTTCAAGCACGTGGTGGTGATGGGCATGGGCGGCAGCACCATGGCCCCGATTGTGTTCAAAGCGTCCTTCCCGATGGGCGAGAAAGGCCTGCCGATGTCGGTGCTCGACACGACGGACCCCGGCACGGTGCGCGAGATTGAAGCTTCCATTCCGCTGGCCGAGACGCTGTTCATCGTGGCCAGCAAGTCCGGGACCACAGCCGAGCCGCTGGCTTTCGGCGACTATTTCTACGCCAAAGTCAAAGAAATCAAAGGCGACAAGGCCGGCGAAAACTTCGTGGCCATCACCGACCCCGGCTCTAAGTTCGTGACCGATGCCACGGAGGCCAAGTACCGCCGCATCTTCCTCAACTTCCCCGAAGTGGGCGGCCGCTTCTCGGCCCTCACCTACTTCGGCCTGGTGCCGGCGGCCCTCTACGGCCTGCCCATCGGCCGGATTCTGGAACGCGCCATTCTGATGATGCGCGCCTGCGGCGCCTACGGCCCCACCGACCAAAACCCCGGCCTGGAGCTGGGCGCCGCCCTCGGCGTGCTGGCCGAACAGGGCCGCGACAAGCTCACGCTGGTGGTGCCCGAGTCGCTGCACGATTTGGGCCTGTGGCTGGAGCAGCTGCTGGCCGAAAGCACCGGCAAGGAAGGCAAAGGCATCCTGCCCGTGGCCGGCGAGCCGCTGGGCGACCCCAGCATTTATGGCACCGACCGCGTGTTTGTGTACGTGGGCTATAAGGACCAGGCCGACGAGGCCAATACCAGCAAGCTGCAGGCGCTGGCGCAGGCCGGGCACCCCGTCATCACGCTGCTGATGAAGGACGCCTTCGACCTCGGCCAGGAGTTCTACCGCTGGGAAGTGGCTACGGCCGTGGCCAGCGCCGTGTTTGGCATCAACCCCTTCGACCAGCCCAACGTGCAGGCCGCCAAAACGGCCACCGACAAGCTGATGAAGGCCGTGGAAGCCGACGGCAAGCTGCCCGAAGGCGACGCCCCCGCCGCCAGCGAAAACGGCGTGGACTACTACACCGCCGCCCACGGCGAGGGCGCCGCCGGCGTCCTCAAAGCCTTCTTCGCGCAAGCGAAACCCGGCGACTACATGTGCCTGCAAGCCTACCTCACCGAGACGCCCGCCGTGAGCGCCAGCCTGCTGGAACTGCGCCAGCGCGTGCAACAGGCGCTGCACATTGCCACCACCTCGGGCTACGGCCCGCGCTTCCTGCACAGCACCGGCCAGTACCACAAGGGCGGCCCCAACACCGGCCTGTTCGTGCAGTTCACCGACGACAACCCGCAGGACCTGCAGCTACCCGGCCGCTCCTATACCTTCGGCACCTTCAAGAATGCCCAGGCGCTAGGCGACCTGCAAGCCCTGCACGACAACAACCGCCGCACCCTGCGTGTGCACCTCGGCCAGGATGCCGAGGCGGGGCTGAAGGCTATGCTGGCGGCGCTGGCGTTGTAAGGCTGCAGACTAGCTGAGCAAAAAAGAACGTCATGCTGAGCGCAGTCGAAGCATCTCGCGTGTGGTAGTAATCCAATCATCAGGAATTACTGCTGCACGCGAGATGTCTCGACCAGCTCGACATGACGTTCTTTTTTTATCGTTCAATCTGGCGTAGCGCCTACCGCCCACCAAACGCCACTTCGTTGTAGCGCAGCTCGTTTTTGAAGGTGCGGAGCTTGGTATCGGCGTCGATGATGACGAACTCGATGCCGGCCATTTCGGCGAAGTCTTCCAGGTATTCGGCGGTGAGGTTTTGGCTGTAGCCGGTGTGGTGGGCGCCGCCGGCCAGAATCCAGGCGGCCGCGCCAACTGCCAGGCTCGGCTGCACTTTCCAGAGCACGCGGGCTACGGGCAGCTTGGGCAAGTCCTGCGCTGGCGCCACGGCCTCCACTTCGTTTACTATCATGCGGAAGCGGTTGCCCAGGTCCACGATGGTGGCGTTCAGGGCCGGGCCGGCGGGGCAGTTGAACACCAGGCGGGCCGGGTCGGCCTTGCCACCGATGCCCAGCGGGTGCACTTCCACGCGCACCTTGCCTTCGGCGATGCTGGGGCAGATTTCGAGCATGTGCGAGCCGAGTACCTGCTCGTTGCCGGGCGCGAAGTGGTAGGTATAGTCTTCCATAAAGGAGTTGCCGCCGGGCAGGCCGGCGCCCATCACCTTCATGGCGCGCACCAGGGCCGCGGTTTTCCAGTCGCCCTCGCCGCCGAAGCCGTAGCCCTCGGCCATGAGCCGCTGCGTGGCAATGCCGGGCAGCTGCGCCAGGCCGTGCAGGTCCTCAAAAGTATCGGTGAAGCCCTTGGCGCCCTTGTCCTGCAGGAACTTCCGCAGGCCGGCCTCGATGCGGGCGGCTTCGCGCAGGCTGTCGCGCTGGGCGCCGCCGGCTTTCAGGTCGTCGGCCAGCTCGTATTCCTGCTCGTAGGTGCTTAGCAGCTCGTCAATCTGCGCGTCGCTGATTTCATTCACCACGGCCACCAAATCGCCGATGCCGTAGGTGTTCACCTCGTAGCCAAACTTGATTTCGGCTTCCACTTTGTCGCCTTCGGTCACGGCCACGTAGCGCATGTTGTCGCCGAAGCGGATAAACCGGGCCGACTGCCAGTCGGCCCAGGCGCAGGCCACGCGGCTCCAGATGCTGAGGCTGTCCTGCACGGCGGCGCTTTGCCAGTGGCCCACCACCACTTTGCGGTTCAGCCGCATGCGCGTGCCGATGAAGCCAAACTCCCGGTCGCCGTGCGCCGATTGGTTGGTGTTCATGAAGTCCATGTCGATGTCGGCCCACGGAATGTCGCGGTTGAACTGCGTGTGCAGGTGCGCCAGCGGCTTTTGCAGGATTTTCAACCCGTTTATCCACATTTTGGCGGGGGAAAACGTGTGCATCCAGGCAATCAGGCCCACGCAGTTTTCGGACTGGTTGGCTTCCTGCATGAGCTTGAAAATCTCCTGCGGCGTTTTCAGAATGGGCTTGTAGACGATTCTGATGGGCAATTTGGTGCCCAGCTCCTCGGCAATCTGCTGCGAGTGGCGGGCCACTTCCTCCAGCGTTTCGGGGCCGTAGAGGTGCTGCGTGCCGGTGATGAACCAGGCTTCATAGTGGGAAAGGTTAATCATAGAAGTAGCGCGGACTTTGTAGTCCGCGTTTGAGGAAGTGAATTTGATTTCGTTCGGACGCGGACTACAAAGTCCGCGCTACTGTTGTCCGTAGTAGGAATGCAGGCCGTGCTTGCGCTCGTAGTGCTTGCGAATGAGGGCATCCTTGAGGCGCGGCACCTCCGGCCGTAGCGTGCAGCTGAGGTAGGCCATGCGGGCCACCTCTTCCAGCACGGCGCTGTTGTACACGGCTTTTTCGACCGTTTTGCCCCAGGAAAAGGGCGCGTGGTTGGCCAGCAGCACCATTTCCACTTCCGAGGGCGAGAGGCCGCGGCGCTGAAACTCGTTGAGAATCTGCCAGCCGGTCTGGTGCTCGTAGTCGCCGGCAATCATGGCGTCCTCCATGGGCGGGGCGCAGGGAATGTCCACGGTGAGGTGGTCGGCGTGGGTGGTGCCGAGGATGGGAATATCGAGCTGCGCCTGGGCCCAGGCCGTGGCGTAGGTGCTATGCGTGTGCACAATGCCGCCGATGTGCTCCCAGTGCGTGTAGAGCACGGCGTGGGTTTTGGTGTCGGATGAGGGCCGCTTCTCCCCTTCCAGCACGTTGTTGGCGAAGTCGAGAATGACGATGTCCTCGGGCTTTAGTGTCTCATACGGCACGCCGCTGGGCTTGATGGCGAACACGCCTTTGTCCCGGTCCACCACGCTGGCGTTGCCGAAGGTGAAGAGCACCAGCCCGAGCTTGGGCAGCTGCATGTTGGCGTCGTAGCACGCCTGTTTCAGGTCCTGGTACTGGCTCATTGGGTAGCTTGTAGCGTGGACTCTGTGAGTCCGCGCGTGACGAGCTTCATTTGGGTGTCGTTCATGCGCGGACTCGCAGAGTCCACGCTACTTTCCACGAACCGGCCGAAGGCCTGGTACTGCTCGTAGCGGGCCGCGTAGTCGGCCACGCGGGCGGGGTTGGGCTCGTAGGTTTCGGCGAAGCCACTGCCCATGGCCTTCTGGGCCGTGAGCACGTCGGCGTGCAGGCCAGCCGCCACGGCCGCGTACATGGCCGCGCCCAGCGCCGGCGCCTGCTCCGACACCGCAATTTTGATGGGCCGGTTCAGCACGTCGGCCAGCGTTTGCATCACGAATTGCGACTTCTTCGCCACGCCGCCGATGCCGATGACCTGCTTCACCGGAATGCCTTCCTCCTCAAACCGCTCCACAATCTGCTTCGAGCCGTAGCAAATGGCCTCCACCAGCGCCCGGAACACCTGCGGCGCGCTCGTGCCCATGGTCAGGTTCATCAGGGCGCCTTTCAGGGCCTGGTTGGCGTCGGGCGTGCGGCGGCCGTTCACCCAGTCCAGGGCCAAAACCTGCGATTCCGCCGGGTCCACCTTCGCGGCGGCTTCGCTGAGCTGCACCAGCAGTGTGTTGCTCATTTCCTCGCGCAGGGCGGCTTGCAGCTCCGGCGTCAGCACGTTGGAGTGCGGCAGCACGTGTTGCAGGGGCCACTCCAGCATCTGGCGGAACCAGGCCAGCAAGTCGCCGAAAGCGGACTGGCCGGCTTCGAGGCCCAGCATGCCCGGAATAACGGAGCCGTCTACCTGCCCGCAGATGCCGGCCACGAGGTGGGCTCCCACTTCGCTGGTGGGCGCCACCACGATGTCGCAGGTGCTGGTGCCCATCACCTTCACCATCGAATAGGCTTCGATTTCGCCCGCCACGGCGCCGGCGTGGGCATCGAAAGAACCCACGGCCACCACGGTGTCGGTGCTCAGGCCCAGGCGCTCGGCCCACTCGGCGGAAAGGTGGCCGGCTACCTCGTCGGCGGTGTAGGTTTCGGTGAATAGCCGTTGGCGTAAACCGGCGAGTTTGGGTTCGAGGTGAGTGAGAAACTCCTCCGCAGGCAGGCCGCCCCAGCTCTCGTGCCACATGGCCTTGTGGCCGGCGGCGCAGCGGCTGCGCTTGAACGTGGCCAGGTCGCCGCCGGTGAGCAGCAGGGTTATCCAGTCGCAGTGCTCCATCCAGGAATATGCGGCTTGGGCCACGGCTTCGTCTTCGCGCACCACGTGGGCGATTTTGGCCCAGAACCACTCCGAGGAATAAATGCCGCCCTCGAACTTGGTAAAATCCTCGCCGCCCCAGGTGCGGGCTTTGTGGTTGACTTCGGCGGCTTCGCTCAGGGCGGTGTGGTCTTTCCAGAGCACGAACTGGGCGTTGGGATTCTCGGCAAATTCGGGCAGCAAGCCCAGCGCCACGCCCTGCGCATTCACCGGACCGGGCGTGGAGCCGGTGGTGTCCACGGCGAGACCTTTGATTTGGTCGGTGGGCACCGCCTGGGCCACTTGGCGCACCACAGCTTCCAGCCCTTCGATGTAGTCGAGTGGGTGCTGGCGGAACTGGTTTTTGGCCGGGTTGCAGTACTGGCCGGTTTTCCAGCGGGCGTAGGCGTGCACGGCCTGGGCTTTTTCGGCGCCGGTGCGGGCATCGACCAGCACGGCGCGCACCGAGTCGGTGCCGTAGTCAACGCCGAGGACGTAGGCGGGGGTGGTGGGTTGTTCCACGAGTGTTTGATTGATGGTTTTTAGGCCCTGGCCGCGTCATGTCGAGCTGGTCGAGACATCTCGCGCGTGTTACTAACTCCATCGATTGGATTAGTGGTGGCACGCGAGATGTCTCGACCAGCTCGACATGACGGGCTTTTTTTATTCCTTGTTCCTGCTTCGTTCCTACTTCCGCACCCCGAACTTGTAGGTGCTCACGGAGTGGAACGTCTCGCCCGGCTTCAGCTCGGTGCTGGGGAAGCCGGGCTGGTTGGGCGAGTCGGGGAAGTGCTGGGTTTCGAGGCAGAAGCCGGCGTGCTTGCCGTACACGGTGCCGCCTTTGCCTTTCAGGGTGCCGTCGAGGAAGTTGCCGGTATAGAACTGCACGCCGGGCTGGTCGGTGGTCACGTCCAGGGTGCGGCCGGTGGTGGGCTCGTACACAGTGGCGGCGGGGTGCTCGCCGGCGCCGCCGTTCAGCACCCAGTTGTGGTCGTAGCCGCCGGGCACCTGCGCGATGCGCTCGCCGATGGCATGGGGCGCGGTGAAATCGAAGGGCGTGCCCTTGACCGGCTTCAGCTCGCCGGTCGGAATCAGGGTGGCATCCACCACGGTGTAGCGGTCGGCGGGGATGGTTACCTCGTGGCCCAGCACGTCCTGGCCGGCGCCGTGGTTCAGGTTGAAGTAGGCGTGGTTGGTGAGGTTGAGCACCGTGGCCTTGTCGGTGGTGGCGGTGTAGTCGATGCGCAGGGCGTTGTCGTTGGTGAGGGTGTACACCACGGTCACGTTGAGGTTGCCGGGGTAGCCTTCTTCGCCGTCCTTGCTCCGGTAGGTGAGCGTGAGGCTTTGGCCGTCGGCCGATGCGCCGGGCTTGGCCTGCCACACCGCTTTATCGAAGCCCTTGAGGCCGCCGTGCAGGGTGTTGGGCCCGTTGTTTTTGGCCAGGGTGTAGGCCTTGCCGTCGAGCGTGAATTTGCCGCCCTTGAGGCGGTTGCCGTAGCGCCCGATGAGGGCGCCGAAATAGGGGCCGGCCTTGAGAAACTCGGGGCTCTGGTAACCGCTCACGTTGTCGAAGCCGAGGATGACGTCGCCCAGTTGGCCGTCTTTGTCGGGCACGAGCAGGCTGGTGAGCGTGCCGCCAAAGTCGGTGATGGTGGCCTTTACGCCGTTGGCGTTCGAGAGGGTGAAGAGTTGCACTTCGGTGCCGTCGGCGGTTTTGCCGAAGGAGGCGGAGGTGGGCATGGCGGGGGTGGTCGTTTGGGCCGAATCGGCGGAAGCCGACGCCGGGGTGGAAGTGGTGGAGTGGTCGGCGGACTGGTTGGACCCGCAGGCCGCCAGCCACAACAGGCCGGGCAGTGTTACGGCCAGCAGCCGGGAACGGCGAAGTGAACTCATGCTTTTTCAGGATGAAGTGGGACGTGAAACTAGAAGCGCCCGAAAGGTAAACCTTACTGTACCCTACTGCCTACCGTGTTTTTTGGCGGCAGCTCAACGTAAAAGACAATTCTTGTCATCCGGAGCGCAGCGAAGGACCTTCTCACGTTGCTCTGTCTGACGTGAGAAGGTCCTGCGCGGCGCTCCGGATGACAAGAGCCGCCACGACAGCCCCACCCGCAAAAAAGCCCCGCAACGGTGGTTGCAGGGCCTCTTTTGGTCGCGGCTGAAACGCGCCAAACCTACGCCGCGCCGATGGCGTCCAGCGCCGCCAGGTCCTCGGCCGAGAGCTGAATGTCGGCCGTTTTCAGGTTCTCTTCCAGGTGCTTCACCTTGGAGGTACCGGGGATGAGCAGGATGTTGGGCGAGTGGTGCAGCAGCCAGCTCAGGGCAATTTGCGCGGGCGTGGCGCCGTGCTTCTGCGCCAGGGTACCGAGGGCAGCCAGGGCGGCCTTGTTGCCACCGGCCAGCGGGTACCACGGAATGAAGGCCATGCCCTGCTCGCGGGTGTAGGTGAGCTCGGCTTCCCACTTGCGGTTGTCCACGCTGTACATGTTTTGCACGGACACGACTTTCACGTATTCCTGGGCCTTTTTGATTTGCTCAACGCTGACTTCGGACAGGCCGATGTGCTTGATGAGGCCCTGCTGCTGGGCCTTCTGCAGAAATTCCAGCGTCTGCTCAAACGGCACCTGCGGGTCGATGCGGTGCAGCTGGTACAAGTCAATCTGCTCCAGTTTCAGCCGCTTCAGGCTGCCGTGCAGGGCTTCGTCGAGGTGCTTGGGGCTGGCGTCGATGGGCCACTCGTTGGGCCCGGTGCGGAGCAGGCCGCCCTTGGTACCGATGACGAGGCCGGCCGCGTAGGGGTGCAGGGCTTCGGCAATGAGCTCCTCCGACACGTTGGGGCCGTAGCTGTCGGCCGTGTCGATGAAATTGACGCCGAGCTCCACGGCGCGTTGCAGCACCCGGATGGATTCGGCGTGGTCCTCGGGCGGGCCCCAGATGCCGGGGCCGGTGATGCGCATGGCGCCGTAGCCGAGGCGGTTGACAGTAAGGTCGCCGCCGAGGGCGAACGTAGGATGGTAGGTGGACATGGGTTCGGGATTATCAGTGAAGCGCGACGGCAGGACCAGGCGGCCCGTCGTCGAGAGCGCAGGAGAAGACAGCCGGGCGGGCAAGATTGTTTTTGCCCTCCTCACGCCAACCGGCCGGGTAGCAGAGCCGTCGCCGCCGCTTTGCTTAGGCAGCAAAGGCCACCACAGCTTCGCCAGGGCATTTTTTCCCTACAAAACAGGCTGGCGAAGCTTCGCCAGCCTTCCCAATCCTGACAAAAAGGGTTAGCGAAGCTTCGCCAACCTCTTTTGTTCGGTAAAAACCCGTTGGCGAAGCTTCGCCAGCCTTCCCAATCCTTCCAAAACCGCTTGGCGAAGCAACGCGGGCCTCCCTGGCGGCCTATGGCGTGGTTATTATAACGCTTTCAGTACCTTAGGCGCTCATTTAATTCCCTTTTCTTCTACGCATGGAACCTCAAGCTCTCCCCAAACCCCGCAAAACGCCGCTGCTGGCCACCAACGACCAGCAGCTGGCCGCCCAGGCCGTGGCCGCCGCCAAATACTGGGGCGTCAACCCGTGGCTTACGCTGCGCTACCTCACCGCCGCCTTCGCCGACCTGAGCACCGCCTACGACGCGGCCGTGGGCTCCCGCCAGCAAACCGGCTCGGCCCGCCCCATCGATGCCGACGAGCTGCTCGACCTCGACGCCCGGATTGAGGCCAACCTCTACCGTATCAAGGCCCGCCTGGTGGACAAGTACGACAAGAAAAAAGCCCTCGCCTACTACCCCACGCTGGGCATCAGCAAGTCGGGCGCGGCCTACGTGGTGGTGAAAGACCGCACCAAGCGCGCGGCGGCCCTCAACACCCTGGTGGCCGGCCTCAAAACCGAAAAAATCGACGACGGCGACTACGGCGTGGCCTTCTGGAAGCCCATCGCCACGCGCTACAACGAGCTGGTGAACCACCTCGCCGACGCCAACGGCGCCGTCTCAAAAGCCGTGGCCGCCAAAGACGCCCTGCGTGCCCAAATCGAGCAGGCCCTCTCCTCCCTGGCCAAAGTCCTCGACGCCAACTACCCCGACGACGCCGAGTACAAAGCCGAACTGCGCGCCGCCGGCTTCCAGCGCGAGAAGTACCGCTAAGCCGGTTTCCGCATAAATGCCCACGCGGCGGCTTCCGGCAACGGGGGCCGCCGCGTGTTACTTTTGGGCCCGTCCCGTTGTTGAAAAGGTTATGAACGAGCAGCTAGTTGTCAAGAATTTCGGCCCCATCAAAGACGCCACGGTGGACTTCAAGCGCGTCACCGTTTTTATTGGGCCAACTGGGGGCGGGAAGAGCACGCTGGCGAAGCTGGCGGCGATTTTTCGGGATAGTGAATTCTTCTTCACCGGCAATGAGGCAACACGTGCTAGTCTAGTAGGTGAAAATTTAGCGTTATACGCTATTCAAAATTTTGGGCAAATGGACTCTGATGTTTCCTGGAAGTCTCTATGGCTTGTCGGAGGCTTCGGTGGTGAAGAAGGAGGGATTCGATTTTCTGCATCTATTCAAACAGCCTTTGAAGCACAAATAGGCCCCCAACTGCAGGCTCTTTCAGAAGAATATGGGATTATAACTAATGACTTATTTTCGACTGGCTTCGCTGTTAAGTTAGGTATGAAGTCAAATGAGGCGATTAGTGCGTATTGGAAACTAGTTTCTTCCTATTTCCCGACGCTTCATTATATACCTGCTGACCGTGCAATAGCTGCATTTGTTACGGGTGCCGGTTTTCAGCTACAAAGTCAGAAAGCGGGCCTTGCATCTATTCTAATTGATTTTTTAGGCGAATTTGAAATGGCACGCGCTTCACTCACAAAGCAGTCCACTTTCACAATTCCATTTTTGGATGCGCAATACTTCCAGATGGATGGCCAATACCTAGTAAGTGTCAAGAATAAGTTGGGAGAGTCTATTATGCCTTTAGCAGAAAGCGCTAGCGGTTTTCAATCCGTTATTCCAATGCTTACGGTTGTTGCTTTTGAGGCAAATCGATACAGTGCCAGCTTCATTATTGAAGAGCCGGAACTGAACCTCTACCCCACCGCCCAGCAAGGGCTGCTGAACTGGCTGGTAGAGAAATGCACCAAGGGCGAAAACGACCTGACGATAACTACGCACAGCCCCTACATTTTGTCGCACCTGAATTTGCTGCTTTACGCTTACCAAGTGGCGGAGCAATACCCTGACCGGCGAGCAGAAGTAGCAGCCCTCGTGCCCGAAGCCAGTTGGATAAACCCTAAGGAATTTGCCTGCTACCAGGTGGAAAACGGCGGCGTGCAGTCGTTGGTGAACGAGGAGTTGGGGATGATTGACAACAACGAGTTGGACGCCCTCTCCGGGGATGCCGCCGATGCCTTCGACAATCTTATTCGCCTGTCGAAAGGCATTGCCGTCAAATGATTGTCCGCCTCACGGAACGCATCGCCCCGCAGTGCCTCAGTATCCACCCCGAACCAGAACTCTACCTCTACGACCCACCACTGCCGGAGCGCGAAGAAGGTTCTGCCGAACTCATCAAGCGCCAGCCAACCAGCAAACGGGAAGGCAGCCCGCAACTCAATGACTTTACCGTTAGAAACCAAACGGCTAGCCCTGTCCACTTAGTCAAGATTGACTGCTGCCTTTATTCTTCCGGCGATGGTACCCGCTGCGATTGTGCGCTGGCCCATGAGCAGCAGCTCCGGTTTGTAGAATTCTCGCACGGCGTTTTCAGGCGTCGGAGTGCGCGCGTTGAAAAGTGCATTCCACAGTTGGCTGCCTCCATCAATGATTTCTATGATTTAGGAATTATCCCAGCGGGCAGCGTCGTCCAAGCCATCATCTGCGTGGGCTTCACCGAGGATTTTCCACCGCGCACCGCCATGACCGACATTCGCACCGTGCAACTCAACCAGCTGGTAAAAGCACCTGTTGCCGTGGAGTTGCGCGTGAGCGACGAAACGACATTTGCCTAAACCATGCTTAAAAAAAGAAGCCCCCGCAGCACGCGCTACGAGGGCTTCTTGTAGTCTCTGCCGGACGCGTAGGCCCTTACAACTGAATGCCCGCGAAGGAGCCCACCACCTCCCCCACGCCCGGGTACGTGGTGCGGAAACTCCCGGTCACGAGCTTCGTTTGCACGTCGTAGGTCGTCGTCCCTACGGTATTCGTTCCCGTGGCGCCTTCCAGCGTGCTGGTTAAGGCATTGGTGGTATAGTCAGTAGTAGCGGTGCCTTTGGTGAAGTTCAGCAGCAATGTTTTGCCGTTGCTGAGCTTGCCGGCAAGGCTCAGCCGGGGGGCGCCGGACCGGTAGTTGGCGTCAACTACGTGCGCCTCGTTGAGGTCGTAGGATGGCGCGCCGGCCTCCGAAACCGTCACCTGAATGGTGGAAACCGTGGGCGTAGGCTTGGGGGCCGGCGCATCGTTGCTACAACCGGTTAAAAGCGTACCCGCCAGCAGCGCAGGGACGAAGAAATTAGTAATTCGCATATATTCGAAAGGTGCAGAAAGGTGATTTAGCAAAAGCTAGGGCACCACAAGCCAAGCTTGCCACACAAACCGGCAGATAAACCGGTGCGGCAATGGCTAAACCACCGATTGCAGCAGTTGATTCCCCACTTTGGCGCTTAGCTCGCGCACGGCGGCGGCAATGCCGGCGGCATCGAAGCCGCACTCTTTGTAGAGTTCGTCCTGGGTGCCATGTTCCACCACGCGGTCGGGGATGCCGAGGCGGCGCACCGGCAGGTGAAAGCCGTGGTCGGTGAGAAATTCGAGCACGGCCGAACCGAAGCCACCGGGCAGGCAGCCGTCTTCCACGGTCACGATGGCGCGGTAGCGGCGGGCGATGTCGCGCAGCATTTCCTCGTCCAGCGGCTTGCAGAAGCGCATGTCGTGGTGGCCCGCGTCAAGGCCTTCGGCCAGCAGGGTTTCGGTAGCCTTCACCGCATAGTTGCCGATGTGGCCGATGCTGAGGATGGCCACGCCGCCCTCTTCGCCCTCGCGCACCACGCGGCCCGTGCCGATGGCCACGCGCTGCAGCGGCGTGCGCCACTGCGGCATCACGCCCTCGCCGCGCGGGTAGCGGATGCTGAAGGGGCCCGCGTTTTCGGGCAGGGTGGCGGTGTACATCAGGTTGCGCAGTTCCTGCTCGTTCATCGGGGCCGACACCACGATGTTGGGGATGCAGCGCATGTAGGCCAGGTCGTAGCAGCCGTGGTGGGTGGGGCCGTCGGCGCCCGCAAAGCCGGCGCGGTCGAGGCAGAACACCACGTGCAGGTTTTGCAGGGCCACGTCGTGCACCACCTGGTCGTAGCCGCGCTGCATGAACGAGGAGTAGATGTTACAAAACGGCACCAAGCCCTGCGTGGCCAGGCCGGCCGAGAACGTGACGGCGTGCTGCTCGGCAATGCCCACGTCGAAGGCACGGTCGGGCATGGCCTCCATCATGATGTTCAGCGACGAGCCCGAGGGCATGGCCGGCGTCACGCCCATGATTTTGTCGTTGGCCTCGGCCAGTTCCACCAGCGTGTGGCCGAAGACGTCCTGGTACTTGGGTGGCTGGGGCTTCTCGGGCGTTTTCTTGTAAATCTCGCCCGTGATTTTGTCGAACAGGCCCGGCGCGTGCCACAGCGTCTGGTCCTTTTCAGCCAGCGCGTAGCCCTTGCCCTTCACCGTCACGCAGTGCAGGATTTTGGGGCCGGGAATGGTTTTCAGGTCGTTGAGAATGGTGACGAGGTGCTGCACATCGTGCCCGTCCACGGGACCGAAATAGCGGAATTTCAGGGCCTCAAACAGGTTGCTCTGCTTGAGCAGGGTCGCCTTCATGGCCGCCTCCACTTTGCGGGCAATCTGCTGAGGGTTGGGGCCGAATTTCGAGAGCTTGCCCAGCACATTCCACAGCTCGTCGCGCACCTTGTTGTAGGTGCGGGAGGTGGTGATGTCGGTGAGGTATTCCTTGAGCGCGCCCACGTTGGGGTCGATGCTCATGCAGTTGTCATTCAGGATAACCAGCAGATTGGAATTGGCCACGCCGGCGTGGTTGAGTGCCTCAAAGGCCATGCCGGCCGTCATGGCGCCGTCGCCGATTACGGCGATGTGCTGTCGGTCCTTCTCGCCCTTGTAGTCAGAAGCCACGGCCATGCCCAGCGCCGCCCCGATGCTGGTGCTGCTGTGGCCCACGCCAAAGGCGTCGTACTCACTCTCGCTGCGCTTGGGGAAGCCCGACATGCCATGGTAACGGCGGTTGGTGGGGAACCGGTCGCGGCGGCCAGTGAGGATTTTGTGGCCGTAAGCCTGGTGGCCCACGTCCCACACCAGCTGGTCGTAGGGCGTATTGAAGACATAGTGCAGGGCAACGCTCAGCTCGACCACGCCCAGCGAGGCGCCAAAGTGGCCGCCGTAGATGCTCACCGAATCGATGATGAACTCGCGCAGCTCGGTGCTCAGCTGGACTAATTGCTCAGGAGCAAGCTTTTTGAGGTCGTCGGGCGAGTCTATCGCCGCGAGCAGCGGGCCGGGTTCAACTATCATCGGGGCAGGCGTGGTGGGAGTAGTGACGGTAGGTAACCGCCTGACCCGCTAAAAGATTGTGGGGCCGGCACAAAGGTACGACGGCGAAGGAAGAGCGGTTGTTCGGAACCGGCAGAATCGGGCCCTTGGTCGGGATTTAGCTGTTGATAATCTACTTTTTCATCAGACGCTTACCCTTCGTGGGGACCTTTGCGTAACGCAGCTGTTCCTCAATCAAGACTGGTCACGCAGCGCGCAGCGAAGCACCTTGCCCGCCGTCACCAATCCAATCGACTGGATTGTGTTGCGCGGTAAAGATGCTTCGCTGCGCGCTGCCATCACGGTCAATACTTACAATAAAAGACGCCGGATGCAACCTCCGGCCCCCTGGCGGCACTTTGGCCGTTATGACTTGTATGAAACGAAACGTACCGGCTACCGCCGTTCTACTCACCGCGCTGTTGGGCGCTTCTTCCGTGGCTTCGGCCCAGCAAACTCCCGGCTCGGGCCAGCGCCCCGCCGCCACTGCCCCGGCCAGCCCGCGCGCTGCCGCCGGCCGCGTCAGCGGCACCGTGACCGATGCGGCAACGGGCAAGCCCGTGTCCTACGCCTCCGTAGCGGTGCTTGACGCCGCCGGCACCCCAGTGAACGGGGGCGTGTGCGGCGACGATGGCAAGTTTGTGCTGCCCGGCATTCCGGCGGGCACTTACAAGGTGCAAGTCAGCTTTGTGGGCTACAAAAACGAGGAGCGCCCCGGCGTGGTCGTGACCGCCGGCGCCGCCACCGACCTGGGCACGGTGAAGCTGGAAGTATCGGCCCAGAAACTGGGCGAAGTGGTGGTGACGGCCCAAAAGCCGCTGATTGAGGAGCGCGTGGACCGCACCGTGTACAACGCCGAAAACGACCAGACGGCCCGCGGCGGCGACGCCACCGACGTGCTCAAGCGCGTGCCGCTGCTGAGCGTGGACCTCGATGGCAACGTGAGCCTGCGCGGCAGCTCCAACATCCGCGTGCTCATCAACAATAAGCCCTCAGCCATTGCGGCCAACAGCATTGCCGACGCCCTGCGCCAGATTCCGGCCGAGCAGATTAAGACCGTGGAAGTCATCACCTCGCCTTCGGCTAAATATGACGCGGAAGGCTCGGGCGGCATCATCAACATCATCACCAAAACCAACAACCTGAGCGGCGGCACGCTGGGCATTGATGCCAGCGTGGGCACGCGCAGCAGCAACATCAACTTGAACGGCAGCCTGCGCACCGGCAAGATGGGCTTTTCGCTGAACGCCGGCGGCCGGGCGGGCTACAACATTCCGGGCAGTTTTACGAACGAGCAGACGGTGCGCACGCTGGCCCAAAGCTACCGCGACCCCGTGACCGGGGTGGTGACGAACATTCCGGCCAGCAGCTACAGCACGTTGCAGTCGGCCGACACCAAGCAAAACCAGGGCTTCGGCCGCTCGGTGCTGGGCTGGGACTACGACATCGACCCGCACAACTCGCTGCAGGCCTCGCTCTCGTACGGCGCGCGGCGCTCGAACAACGACCAGAGCCGCCTCACCACCATTTCTACCTCCTCGCAGGGCAACTCGGTGCGCGACGTGAGCGTGGTCGACAACTCGGGCACCGTGGACGCCAGCCTCAACTACACCCACACCTTCGAGAAGCCGCAGCAGGAGTTCAGCATTCTGACGCTGTACAGCCGCAACGACCGCACCAACGACTTCACGAACACCGTGCTGAACTCCGATTTCAGCACGGCCAGCCGCCTGCGCAACGACAACCCCAGCGCCAACGAGGAATTCACGGTGCAGGCCGATTATCAGTCGCCCATCGGCAAAACCCAGGTGCTGGAGTTCGGCGCCAAAGACATTCTGCGCCGCGTGAACAGCGACTACAGCTACCTGGAGGCGCAGGGCGAAAACGGGGCCTTCGTGCCCCGCCCCGGGGTGACCCTGAACAACGGCTTCAACTACCGCCAGAACGTGGCCGCCGGCTACGTGGCCTACACCATGAGCCTGCCCAAGGGCTTCACCCTGAAGCCCGGCGTGCGCTACGAGTACACCACCATTTCGGCCGATTTCAAGGATGGCAAGGCGGTGGACATTCCCGATTACGGCGTGCTGGTGCCCAGCGTGAACTTCTCGCGCAAGCTCGCCAACGGCAACGTGGTGAAGCTGGCCTACAACCGCCGCATCCAGCGCCCCTCGCTGCAGTTCCTGAACCCGAACCGGCAGCAGTCTAACCCGCTGGTGTACACTGAAGGCAACCCCAACCTCGAACCCGAATACACCAACAACTACGAGCTCGGCTACAGCACGCTCGTGAAGAAAGTGAACCTGAACCTGTCGGCTTTTGCCCGCAACACCACGGGCTCCATTCAATCCGTGCGCACGCCGGACGTTGACGCCAACAACGTTCCCACCGGCATCCAGCGGGTTGGCTACGCCAACATCGGCAACGAGGACGCGTACGGCGCCAGCGTGTTTGCCAGCGTCAACAGCGGCAAATTCAACCTCAATGGCGGCGTGGACACCTACTACGCCGTGCTGAAAAACAACGTGTCCGACGCGTTTTACAACGCCAGCAACCAGGGCCTGGTGGCCAGCGGCCGCCTGTTTGGCAGCTACAAGTTCACGGATGTGTGGGCCTTGCAGGCCTTCGGGTTCTACCGCGGGCGGCAGGTGCAGTTGCAGGGCGAGCAGAGCGGTTTCGGCTTCTACGGCCTGAGCGTGCGGCGCGACTTTGCCGACAAAAAGGGCAGCTTCGGCCTCGGCGCGCAAAACTTCTTCACCAATTCCATCAACATCCGCAACACCATCGCCAGTCCGCTGCTGGACCAAACCAGCGTGAACGTGCTACACAACCTGAGCTTCCAGGTGAACTTCAGCTACCGCATCGGCAAGCTCACCGCTGGCCCCACGCGCCGCGGCAAGAGCATTAATAACGACGACCTGAAAGGCGACGGCGGTGGGGGCGGTGGCGCCGACCTGAGCGGGGGTGGCGGCGCTGGCGGCGGGGCTCCCGCCGGTGGCGGGGGCGGTGCCCCGGCCGGCGGTGGCCGGCCCGGCGGCTACCCGGGCGGGGCCCGGCCCGCGGGTGCGCCCGGTGCGGCCCCGGCGGGCGGCCAGCGGCCCGGCGGCTACCCCGGCGGCATGCAACGCCCGATGACTTCGGACAGCACCTCGGGCAAAACCCCGGCTGACAGCACCGGCCGGCCGGCCAACGGCCAGCAGCCCGCCGGCCGGCCCAGCCTGCAGCAACCCACGGCCCAGCCCGCCGACTCGACGGGCCGCCAGCCCGCGGCGCCCGTAGGCAGCCCGCTCAATTCGCCGGCCAACGTGCCCTCGCCGGGCACCAGCACGCCCAACGGCACCGTGCCGGCCGGCAGCCCCGGCGGGCGGCCCTAGCCCCACGGCTTAAGCCGGCGCTTAAAGCAGCAAAAAACGTCATGCTGAGCTTGTCGAAACATCTCGCGTGCTGAAGTAATCCAATCGCAAGAAAAGAATTACTCCCCACGCGAGATGTCTCGACAGGCTCGACGTGACGTTCTGGTTTAGGGCAGTTCCTGCATTCCCGCTGCAGCCGCCTTTATTAATCGTTCTTTAACCTGCCACTGCCCGGCCACGCCCTACTTTTGCCCGGCTGCCTACCTTGCCGAGAATGCCCAAGCCCCAACCACCCACCGTTACCGACCACGACGCGCACTTTTTGCAGCGCCTGCGGCCGTCGCGCCTCATTTTGCCGGTGGCGCTGGGGCTGCTGGTGGTGGGCTACCTCTTCTGGCACAACTACAAGCCCGGCGAGCTGGCTCCGCTGGCCCACGCCGATTGGCGCTGGCTGGCCGTGGCCATCCTCGTGCTGGCCGCCCGCGACCTGGGCTACATCTACCGCATCCGCCACATCGCCGAAACCGAGCTCACCTACCGGCAGGCGCTGGATGTGATTGTGATTTGGGAATTTGCCTCCTGCGTGTTGCCTTCGGGCCAGGGCGGCACCGGGGCAGCGCCGTTTATCCTCGAAAAAGAAGGCATCCCCTTGGGCAAAGGTCTGGCCTACATCATGGTCACGGCCCTGCTCGACAACCTGTACTACGTGGTGATGGTGCCGCTGGTAGTCCTCATCGCCGGCGCCGGCCTCTACCCGCACGAGGCCCTGCAAACCGGCTTCGTGGCCACGTTGCGGGTGGCGTTTGGGGTGAGCTATTTGTTTGTGACGCTCTACGCGGGGCTCATGCTATACGCCATTTTCGTCAACCCGCGCTCGGTGCGCCGCCTCATGGTGCGTTTGTTTTCATTGCCCCTGCTGCGGCGCTGGCGGCGCAAAGCCTACCACCACGGCCAGGAGCTGGTGCGGGCGTCCATCCAGCTGCGCGGCAACGGCCCGGCCTACTGGTGGCGCGCCAGCGTGAGCACGGCCTTCGTCTGGACGGCTCGCTACGCCATCATCGGCTGCCTCATCGCCGCCTTCGTGCCCATGGACGCGGGCACGTTCCTGTTCATCTTTGCCCGCAACATCACCTACAAAGTCATCCTGCTGGTGGCCATCACGCCGGGCGGCGCGGGCATTGCGGAGGGCGCGTTCCCCACGTTTTTCGGCAAGTTCATCGGTACGGCCACCATGACGGGCTTCCTGGTGTTTCTCTACCGCATCGTGACCTACTACTTGTACCTCGTGCTCGGGCTGATATTCCTGCCGCGCTGGGTGGCGCGGGTGTTCGGCAAGCGGCCGGCGGCCGGCGCCGTAGCATCGTAGCGCGAACTTTGTAGTTCGCGTGTCCCGCACCGTTCAGACATCGTTCTGCCACGCGAACCACAAAGTTCGCGCTACAAAAAAGCCCCGAACCGCAACGGCCCGGGGCTTTTTTATGGAATCAACTGTGAAAGCTATTCTGCCTCCAGCATTAGGGCGGCGCCGTCGGCCGACTTCAGCGTGAGCTTGTCGTCGGTGAGGGTTTCCACGGCGAAGGTGTTGCTGGTGGTCGAGCCATCGGGGGTCATGGTGATGGTTTTGCCGGCCTGGTCGAAGGTGTATTTGCCGGTCACGGCGCCGCTCGCGCCGGTCATGTTGTAGGTGCCGTTGGCAAAAATGCGGAGCTCCTCTTGCTTTTGCGCGTCGGTTTGCTTCACTTTGTCGCCGGCAGTATCGGTTTCTTTGGCGGTTTTCCACACCTTGCTATCGGTGCCGTACAACATATTCACGCCTTCTACCTTTCCTTTGTCGCTGCCACAGGCCGTGGCAAACAACGACACCAGCAACAACAGACTAGCGAGATAACGGAGCGAAAAAAGAGACTGAAGTTTCATGAGCACAAAAAGAAGAATGGTGAAAGAATGAGAACGCCTGCGGTTGCAAACTCGTCGGCTTACGGGCCGCAAGCAAAAGGGTTTAAGGCGTAACCCCGCCTGAGGTTGCCCGTATAGCTGCCCTGTTAGCCGGCCCCGGGGTCGGCGTTTCCCAAAATTTTCTCCACCAAACTGAACTAATCCATGGGACTCTTTGATTTTCTCAGCGACAAAGGCGAGCAAAAACCCGTAGAGCCCGCAGCACAGCCGGCTGCTGGCGGCACTGATTTTTTCGGAAATGCAGCCGGCGCCGCTCCCGCCACCGCCGGCGATTCGTACACCGTGGTGAGCGGCGACTCACTTTCTAAAATTGCAAAACACCACTACGGCGATGCCGCCAAGTGGCATCAAATATACGAGGCCAACAAGGCCACCATCGGCAGTAACCCTGACCATATCGAAGTCGGTCAGGTGTTAACCCTACCTAGTCTCTAGGTACTTTTTTGCAGAAAAAAGGTGAGAAAAGCCACTCTGTTTCAGGGTGGCTTTTTTGCGTCTGAACGGACCTAAAATCGCCTGTCATCCTGAGCGCAGCGAAGGACCTTCTCACCACTGAACGGTTTGCAGCCGCCAGCGCAGCCGTGAGAAGGTCCTTCGCTGCGCTCAGGATGACAGGCGATTCTGGACCTGAGCAAATTTTTTCACCCCCACCGCTTGCCCGCCAAAAAATTTCTTGCCTACCTTTGCCCTCACCAACCCGGTACTCCCCGCTAGCGGCGGGCAGTTTTCAGTTTTATACAGAAGCGGCGAGAGACTAGGCTCCCTGACCCGCTGGCAACCTTCCTTCCTGTGAAAGGTGCCAATTCCTACCCACCGCGGCTTCGGCCAAGGTGGGGCATATGACGCGAGTGCCATGGAAAATTCTTCTCGTTTCGCTTTTTTCAACCCGATTCCTTCGGCTGCTTTGCGCGCCTCGGTTTCGGGTTTTGCTGTTTCGGCCCGTGGCGGCTGGACGTCCGCTGCGGCCTCGGCGCGCATGCGAATGTGCTGTTGTTGCCCGTGTTGTTGCTAGGCTGATTTCGGCTTAGGCACCCCCTCCCTCCTTTCTGAATTTTTCTGGTGGCTTTTCGTGGCCGGCGCGCGCCCTTTCGGGGCCGGCGCGCGGGCTCGGGCCACCGCTTCAACACGGGCATACCCGGGGGTTTCACCGCGCTTCAAATGCTTCGTTGCAAGCTCATTAGCGCCACATTCATTCACATTATTACGGTTTTCAACTTTCAAACCAGACTCATCATGTCCGCTCAATCCCTGCACTTCGAAACCCTACAACTCCACGCCGGCCAGCAGCCCGACCCCGTCACCGGCTCGCGCGCCGTGCCCATTCACCAAACCACTTCCTACGTGTTCAAAAACGCTGAGCACGGCGCCAACCTGTTTGCCCTGAAAGAGTTCGGCAACATCTACACCCGCCTGATGAACCCGACCACCGACGTGTTTGAGCAGCGCGTGGCGGCGCTGGAAGGCGGCGTGGCCGCGCTGGCCACCAGCTCAGGCCAGGCCGCGCAGTTCATTGCCCTCAACAACATCCTGCAGGCCGGCGACAACTTCGTGAGCACGGCCTTTCTCTACGGCGGCACCTACAACCAGTTCAAGGTGGCATTCAAGCGCTTGGGCATTGAGGTGCGCTTTGCCGACGGCGACAACCCGGCCAGCTTCGAGGAGCTGATTGACGAAAATACCAAGGCCATCTACCTCGAAACCATTGGCAACCCCAGCTTCAGCATTCCGGATTTTGAGGCCATTGCGGCCATTGCCAACCGGCACGACTTGCCCCTGATTGTGGACAACACGTTTGGCGCGGGCGGCTACCTGTTCCGGCCCCTGGAGCACGGCGCGCACATCGTGGTGCAGTCGGCCACGAAGTGGATTGGCGGGCACGGCACCAGCATTGGCGGTGTGATTGTGGACGGCGGCACCTACGACTTTGGCAACGGCAAATTTCCGCAGTTCACCGAGCCCAGCGACGGCTACCACGGGCTGGTGTTCAACGACGTGTTTGGCAAAGGTGGGCCGTTCGGCAACATTGCCTTCATCATCCGGGCCCGGGTGGAAGGCCTGCGCGACTTCGGCCCCTCGCAAAGCCCGTTCAACTCCTTCCAACTGCTCATTGGCCTCGAAACCCTGAGTTTGCGCGTGGAGCGCACCGTGGAAAACGCCCTCAAAATTGCCACTTGGCTGGAGCAGCACCCGCAGGTAGAAAGCGTGAACTACCCCGGCCTGACCAGCAGCCCCTACCACCGCCTGGCCCAGAAATACCTGAAGCGCGGCTTCGGCGGCGTGCTCTCCTTCCGCATCAAAGGCAGCAAGGAAACGGCCACGCAGTTCATCGATAACCTGAAGCTCATCAGCCACCTGGCCAACGTGGGCGACGCCAAGACGCTCATTATTCAGCCATCGGCCACCACGCACCAGCAGCTCAGCGACGAGGAGCAGCTGGCGGCGGGCGTCACGCCCACGTCCTTGCGCCTCTCGGTGGGCATCGAGCATTTCGAGGACATCCAGGCCGACTTACAGGCCGCGTTTGATGCCGTGGGCAACACCGCCAGCCGTCCCGCTGAAGGCGACGCCGTGACTGAGCCCGAGTTGGAGCACGCCCAGCCGCTGGAAGTGTAGGTGTTGGGTGTTGGGGCCTGTCATCCTGAGCGCAGCGAAGGACCTTGTCACCACTGAACGGCTTGCAGTAAATAGTAGTGGCGCAGCGGTGAGAAGGTCCTTCGCTGCGCTCAGGATGACAGGCCCCAACACCCAACACCCAACACCCTAACACCCTAACAACCAATACCCTAACACCCAATACCAAACCGCCGGCCACCTAGACATCTGGCGGCTGTAGAACCGGCCCACGGGCCGGCCCGCTTTCCTGCTTTTTGCTGGGGAAAGATGGGGGTGAGATACCAGGGGCCGGCCTCGTGCGCCGGTTCTACAGCCGCTTTTGTTACTGAGAATCTCATGTTAGACCATATTTTTCACTTGCCCGACCTGCTCCTTGAAAGCGGCGAAACCCTGGCCGGCGCCCACGTGGCCTACCGCACCTGGGGTCAGCTCAGCGAGGACCGCGACAACGTGGTGTGGGTGTGCCATGCCCTCACGGCCAATGCCGACGTGCTGGCCTGGTGGCCGGGCTTGGTGGGGCCGGGCTGCTACTACGACCCCGCCGACTACTTCATCGTGTGCGCCAACGTGCTGGGCTCCTGCTACGGCAGCACCAGCCCGCTCGACGCCGACCCCGCCACTGGCCAGCCGCGCTACCAGCACTTCCCGCTTCTCACCATCCGCGACCTGGTGGCAGCCCACGAGGCCCTGCGCCAGGACTTGGGCCTGACCGACATCCACACGCTGATTGGGGGCTCGCTGGGCGGGCAGCAGGCGCTGGAATGGGCCGTGCAGCGCCCCGATTTGTTCGACCACCTGGTCGTCATTGCCACCAATGCGCGGCACTCAGCCTGGGGCATTGCCTTCAACGAGGCCCAGCGGCTGGCCATTGAGGCCGACCCGACCTACGCCGCCGGCCAGCCCGGCGGGGGCGACGACGGCCTGCGCGCTGCTCGCGCCATCGCGCTGCTCAGCTACCGCAGCTACCCGGCCTACGCCGCCACCCAAACCGACCCCGACGGCGACCAACTGCCGCAGGAGCACCGCGCCAGCACCTACCAGCGCTACCAGGGCGACAAGCTGGTGGCCCGCTTCGATGCCTACAGCTACGTGGCCCTCAGCCGCAGCATGGACTCGCACCACCTGGGCCGCGGCCGGGGCGGCGTGGCGGCGGCCCTGCGCCGCATTGGGGCCCGCACGCTGGTGCTGGGCATCACCTCCGATGTGCTGTTTCCGCTCAGCGAGCAGCGGGAGCTGGCGGCGCATATTCCCGGGGCCATGTATGCGGAGCTGGACTCGCGCTACGGGCACGACGGCTTTCTGCTGGAAACGGCGGGGATTACGCACTTCCTGGAGCGGTTCTACGCGCCGACGTTCGTGCATTGACTTTTAGTATCGCGGCAGCTCGCACAGAAGTGGCCTCAGAGGCTGGAAACGCTTGTCAGCAGCACAAAGACAAAGCGGTGAGCACAACCCATGACTGCTCGGCACAAAACCTGGTGCGTGAGCACAAACGCCACTGCAGCGGCACAAGACTTCGTGGAAGTAACGCCAGCCGCTTTTGCTGGAATTGAAATTAACCTTATTGGGATGAAAAACGAAGAAGCGCCCTTGCGCATCGGCTTGATTGGTTTCGGCTGCGTGGGGCAAGGCTTTTACGACGTCGTGCAACAGCGCCCCGAGCTGGGCTTGGTCATCACGCGCATCGCCGTAAAGAGCCCCGACAAACCCCGAACCCTGCCCGCCGACCGGTTCAGCTTTCAGGCCGATGACCTGGCGGCTGACCCGGCGCTGGACGTGCTGGTGGAAGTCATCGACGACGCGGCCGAGGCCTTCCGGCTGGTGAGCGCGGCCCTGCGCCGGGGCCGCCGCGTGGCCACGGCCAACAAGGCCATGCTGGCCCGCCACCTGCCCGAGCTGGTGCAGTTGCAAGCCGATTTCGGCGGCACGCTGCTGTATGAGGCGGCGGTGTGCGGCAGCATTCCCATCATCCGCACACTCGACCAGTACTTCAGCCACGAGCCGTTGCGCGCGGTGAGCGGCATTTTCAACGGCTCGTCCAACTACGTGCTGACGCGCATGGCGGAGGACGGTTCCGACTACGGCTCCGCGCTGGCCGAAGCCCAGGCCCAAGGCTTCGCCGAAACCGACCCCGCGCTGGACATGGGCGCCTTCGACCCGCGCTCGAAAGCCGTTATTCTGGCCGCGCACGCCTACGGCGTGTTCCTGAACCCCAACGAAGTGCTGAACCTTGGCATCGAAGGCATCGCGGCGGCCGACATTGCCCGGGCGGCTGCGCTGGGCCAGAAAATCAAGGTAGTGGCCGGGCTCTACCGCTTGCCCAACGGGCGCGTCACGGCCGTGGTTACGCCGCAGCTGCTGGGGCCGGAGTCGCCGCTCTATGCCGTAGAGCGCGAGTTCAACGGCGTGGTGCTGGAGGCCGAGTTTGCGGGCCCGCAGTTCTTGCACGGGCGCGGCGCGGGCGGGCACCCCACCGGCTCGGCGGTGCTGGCCGACGTGCTGGCCTTGCGACGCGGCCTGCGCTACGGCTACGCCAAGCGCGCCACGGCGCCCGCCGTGCAGCTGACCGAAGACCTGGTGCTGGACGCCTACGTGCGGCACCCCGACGTAGGCGTGCTGCGCGAGGTGCTGACCTGGCTGGAGCTGGACCCCGAGGCCCTGCGCACCGATGCCCACGGCACCTACGCCACGGGCGCGGTGGCCCTGGAGCAGCTGCAGGCCTGGCGCGCCGAACTGCGGCAACTCGGCGTGTTCGTGGCGCGTACGGGCGAAGTTCGGCCGGCGGCGGTGCCGGCCGATGCCTCTGCCGCGGCCCGGGCGGCGCTGGTGTAATCCGGCGACTACGGCTCGCCTTCTGACGCCGAAAGGGGCGCGGCCCGGGGGAGCCGCGCCCCTTTCGGCGTCAGGTCAGCTTGGTCAGGCGGCGGCTACTTGAACTCCAGGCGCAGCGCGGGCTGGCCGGGAATCTTAAACAGGTAAACTCCGGGCTTCAGGGCATCGCGCAGCAGGTCGACGCTGTGGTCGGCGGGGTTGATGGTGCGCACCACGCGGCCGGCGGCATCAAGCAGCTCGCCTTGCACGGGCAGCAGCAGCTCCTTGGGCAGTATCAGGTGCACGGCCTCGTCGGCGGGGGTGGGGTAGGCCTGGGCGGGCGTGGCAGCCAGCGCGCCGGCTTTCGCCACGGCTAGCACCGTGCCGGGCTGGGCCAGGCTGGGCCGCAGGAAGTCCCGAATGGCGCGGAAGGTGGTGTCGGCGTAGAGCAGGCCGGGGGCGGTGGTGTTCTCGAAGGGAATGTGGCCCGCGTTGCGCAAGGTGCGCAAGGTGTTGCGGATGCCCACCTGCGTGGCGCGGGGGTTCAGGCGGCCACTGCCGTACACGTACTTGGGCGGCAGCGGGGAGCCCACGCTGCCCTGCAAATAGGGCACGGTGGCATCGGCGGTGCCGTGCACGCTGAGCAGCGGGGCGTTGCCGGGCTCGATGAGGCTGGGATTTTCGGTGGCGCCGCTCAGGTTGAGCACGGCCAGCGGGGCGCTGCTGTAGCCGGGGCTGCCGCTGTTGCCCTCGATGCCGCCCAGGGCGGCGATGCCCACGTAGGCGGGCACTTCGCTGACTTTGTCGAGGTAGCCCACTTCGAGCGCGGCGAAAGCCCCGGCCGACGAGCCGCCCACGGTGATGTAGTTGGGGTGCACCCGGTAGGTGTTAGTGGTGGCAGCGTCTTTGCGGAAGAAGCGCACGGCGGCGCGCAGGTCCTGCATGCCCCGGATGGCCGATTTGGCAATGTTCACGCTGTCGAGACCGCCGCTGACGATGGTGCCAAAGTCCAGCAGGCGGTAGTCGATGCTGGCCGTGACGTAGCCCAGCCGGGCAAACTGGGTGCACACTTTTATCATGTAAGCGTCGGTGCGCGAGCCGAGCACGAAGCCGCCCTGGTGGGCGAAGATGATGACCGGCCGCCGGGCCAGCACGTCGCCGGTGGGCTGGTAAATGTCCATCAGCAGCTGCTGGGTGGCGCCGGCCGAATTCACCGCCGAGCCGAAGTTGACGCCCGAAGTCACGGTCACGTTGGCGAAGACGGGCTGGTAGTAGCGCCCGCCGGTGGTGTCGATGCTGACCTGGGCCGAAGCCGGGCGCACGCCCGCCAGCACCAGGGCGGCCAGGAGTAGAAGTAGAGCTTTCATAGTGAACGTAGCTAAGCCAGATGATGAGGAAGCCGTCGGCAGGCCAGCGGCTTCCCTTTAATGATACAACGAAGGTAAAAGACTGGTGTTTAACCAAGCCCAGGTGCCGTGTCCAACCTATTGCACCACCACGCGCCGCACCAGCGGCTGGCCCGCCACGCGCAGGTGCAGCTGGTACACGCCGGGAGCCAGGCCGCGCACCTCCACTTCGCCCGTGAGCAACCTGCCGGTAGCCGTCAGGGGCTGGCGGCGCACGGTCTGGCCCAGGGCATTGGTCAGCTCGGCCACGGCGGGCGCCGCGGCGCCGGCGGGCAGCGGCAGCGCCACGCGGAAGCTGCTGCTGGCGGGGTTGGGGTACACCTGCAGCTGGGCGGCCAGGGCCTGGGCCGGGCTGGTGGCCAGCACGCCGGCGGCGCTCAGTTCCAGGGCAAAGCGGCCCGGGGCGGTGGCACCGGCCACCGTGAAGGCGTAGCGCGTGCCGGCGGCCAGCGGCGTGCGCGTGCCGGTCAGGGCATCGGTGAGGGTGAGGGCGCCGGGAGCGTAGTTGGCCAGCTCGGCGGCGGTGAGGACGTAGGCGCCGGGCTGGGGCACCGTGAGGGCCAGCGGCACCGTGGCGGGCGCGCCCGCCACGGGCAGGCCGTTGATGGCCAGCTCTTCGCCATTGGCCACGGTGGCCAGGTTCAGGCCGCTGGAGTTGGGCAGCTTGGCGGCGTCGTAGGCGGCGTCGGGGGCGGGGGTGGCGCCGGCTTCCTGGTAGAGGTAGGCCTCATCGGCGAGGGCCGGCGTGGCCGCGGCGGCCAGAGTGAGGCGCAGGCGGGGGCGGGCATCCACCGGGCCGCGCTGCACGGTTTGGGTGTTGGCCGCGGCGTAGTTGGTGATGCGGGCGCTCAGGGGGAAGGTGAGCGTGACGGGCGCCGACGCCAGCGAGCGCACGAAAAAGGCCTGCCCCAGCGGAATGGTGGCGCCGCTGCCGCCCACGCCGTTGACGTAGGCGCGGTAGTTGCCGGTGTATTGCGTGTTGCTCACGAAGATGTACATGGCCCCGCTCATGCCGGCGGGCACCGGCACGGCGTCCCAGCTCAGGGCCGAGGCGAAGGGGTTGCCGAGCAGGTGCCAGCCCGCAGTGGGCGTGGCCGCGGCGGACAGCGTCACGGCAATGTCCTCGTTGTTGTGGGTGAGGGGGCCCGACAGCGTCAGGGCCTGGCCGGCCGCCACGTTGACGGCGTAGCCCAGGCCACGCCGCGAGGCAAAGGTGTTGGCCACCACAAACCAGCCCTTGTCGAACTCCGAGTAGCTGGTGGCGGGCGACGTCAGGGCCCGCTGCTGGTCGTAGCCAAACACGTTGGGGAAGGGCGTCACCAAATCAGGCCGGGAACTGCCGTTGTAGCCCGTGGAGATGGACATGGTAAACGCCGGACCGGTCACGTTGACGAAGCCGTTGTAGTCGAACGGCAGGCTCAGGTGCCGGTAACCCAGGCCGCGGTTCACGGAGGGGTCGAGGTAGCGCTGCACGTTGAATCCATTGACGAGCGTGCCCGGGCCCGGCGTGATGAGGGCCGTGCCGCCGGGGCCCGACAGCAGCGTGAGGACCTGCGCGCTGTTGTTGAGCGTACCGCTGGTGGGCAGGAAACGCTGGGCCACGTTCACGGGCTGGCTCAGGGTCAAGGTGTTGCCAGTCACAAGGGCCACTTCCAGCTCGCGTACCGTGGTGGGCAGGCCGTCGCCGGTCACCTGGTTGGCGAAGCCGATGTAGGCATAGTTGGCGTCCGCGCTGAACGTGCGGGTGCCGGTGTTGCGAATGGCCCCGGTGGCCCCGCTGGCGCTAATGCCCGCCGGGTCGCAGATGCTGAGGGCGCCCCCGGCCTGCAGGTCGAAGTTGCCGGGCCCGTCCACCACAAAGCAGTTGGTGTTCAGCGAGCCGGGCAGCTGGCCCGCCGTGCCGCGCACCGTCAGGGTGCCGTACACGGTGATGTTGCCGTCGAGCCGGCCCTGGCCGCCGGTGATGGTGATGTCCTGGTAATCGCCGGCGGCCACGCCGACTACCCCGCTGGTAATAAGCAGGCTCGGGCGGGCGGCCACAAACGGCCCCAGCAGCGGCCGCAGAAAGGCCCGGATGTCGCGGTAGGTGGTGTCGGCGTAGGCCGCCGAGTTGGCGCTGCCGGTGCTGGCGCTCTGCACGGGGTACTGCGGAATGTGGGGCGCTTTGCTGAAGCGGCGCAGCACGTTGGGCACCCCCACGCTGCCGGCGTAGGGGTTCAGCAGGCCGCTGCCGAACACGTACTTGGGTGGCAGTCCCGCCCCCACCCGGCCCTTGAGGTAGGGCACCACGGCGTCGGCGGTGCCGTGGGCGCTGTAGAGGGGCACGTTGCCGGGCTCGATGATGCTGACCGGGCTGGTGGCGCCGCTCAGGTTGAGCACGGCCAGCACGGCGCTGCTGTAGCCGGGGTGGCCGCTGCTGCCTTCAATGTCGGCGGCGGTGAGGTTCAGGTTCGCGGGGGTTTCGCTCACTTTGTCGAGGTAGCCCACTTCCAGGGCCATGAAGCCGCCGGCCGAGGCCCCGCCCACCACAATGCGGCTCGGGCTCACGCGGTAGGTGTTGGCGGTGGCGGCGTCTTCGCGGAAGAAGCGCACGGCGGCGCGCAGGTCCTGCATGCCGCGGATGGCAGCCAGGCTCACGCCGGCGGTGTCGGTGGGGGTGAGCACCAGGAAGGGGTTGAGGCGGTAGTCGATGCTGGCCGTGACGTAGCCCAGCCGGGCAAACTGCGTGCACACGGCCACCATGTACGACTCGGTGCGCGAGCCCGTGACGAAGCCACCCTGGTGGGCGAAGATGATGACCGGCCGCTGCGCCGTGGCGTCGCCCGTGGGCTGGTAGATGTCCATCAGCAGCGGTTGGGGGCGACCGAGGAAGTCGACCGTGGCCCCGAACTGCACGTTGGGCGTGGCGGTGACCCCGGTGAAGACCGGTTGGAAGTAGCGCCCGCCGGTGGTGTCGACCGGCGCTTGCGCGCACGCGGCTTGCCAGGTGCCCAGCACCAGCAGCCACACCAGTAGTAAAGAAGCTTTCATAGAGAAGCGGTTGGGAATAACGAAAGAGATTGAGCCAATGGGCTGACGTAGAAACGGGGTGTAGGGTTGGGCAGCCGGCGGGGCTGGCGTTCCGAAGGTACGAGGTGCGTTATTTGTAACCGCTCTCCCTAACCGGCGTAGGGGCGGGGCCGGCCCCCGCCCGCCGTTGCACGGCATCGTTTAACTGGTGCGCCCGTCCCGGCGGGGGCCCGCCCCGCCCCTACGCCGTTCCATCATCCCGCCGATTATTATCCCGTCCTCTTTCATGTCCGTCCTCTTCCCTCCTGCCCTCCAAGCCGGCCAGCGCGTGGCCCTCGTTTCGCCCGCCCGCAAAATCTCCGCCGCCGAGCTGGCGCCCGCCATCGCCACCCTCGAAAGCTGGGGCCTGGAAGTGGTGCTGGGCGAGAGCATTGCCGGCGACTACCACCAGTTTGCCGGCCCCGACGACCTGCGCCGCGCCGACTTCCAGCGCCAGCTTGATGACCCCGGCATCCGGGCCATCCTCTGCGCCCGGGGCGGCTACGGCACCGCCCGCATCGTGGACGGACTCGACTTCACCGCCTTCCGGGCCGCGCCCAAGTGGGTGGCCGGTTTCTCCGACGTGACGGTGCTCAACAGCCACCTGCTGGCCCTGGGCTACGCCAGCATCCACGGCGTGATGCCGGTGCTGTTTCATCAGGAAGGCGGCGAATTGGCGTTGGAAACCCTGCGGCGGGCTTTGTTCGGCGAAGCTTTCCAGCCCATCACCGCCGCGCCCCACGCCCTCAACCGGACGGGCACGGCCACCGGCGTGCTGGTGGGCGGCAACCTGAGTTTGCTCCAAACCATTACGGGCACGGCCTCGCAGGCGGGCTTCGCGGGCCGCATCCTGTTTCTGGAAGACCTGGACGAGTACCTCTACCACATCGACCGCATGCTGCTGCACCTGCACCGCTCCGGGCAGCTGGCCGGCCTGGCCGGGCTGGTGGTGGGCCACTTCTCGCAGATGCGCGACAACGCCATTCCCTTCGGCGTCACGGCCGAAGAAATCATCGACCGGTATGCGCGCATGTATGATTTTCCGGTGGCGTACGGCTTCCCGGTGGGCCACGAGGCCGATAACCTGGCGCTGACGGTGGGCCAGACCGTGACGCTGACCGTGGACGCGGCGGAGGGCCGGCTGGAGGTCCTGTAGCGTGGACTCTGCGAGTCCGCGCCCGTCAGGAGCAACATCGCACCTGCCGGCAGCAATACTGCGTCCGTCCACCACAACGCTACGCCCCACCAGCACACCCTAACGGCGCGAGCGGGCGCGGACTCGCAGAGTCCACGCTACGTGGCTCGCCCGTCACTTGCCGCCATGCTCCCCCTTGCTACCGGCACGGCCGCCCAGGCCGTGGCCGCTACCGCGGCCCTGCGCCGCTTCAAGCCCACCGCTGCCACGTCCGAAACCATGACGCAGCTTGAGGCCCGGGTGGCCGCCCGCTACGGCCTCACGCCCGCCGGGGCGGCCCAGGTGGGCGGTGAAGTAGCGCGGACGGTGTAGTCCGCGTCCCCACGCCGGTAGCGCCGTTCGGGCGGCGTGGGGTCGCGGACTACACCGTCCGCGCTACTTCCCCTCACACCCGCCGAGGCGGCCCAGGTGGGCGGGGCCCTGGGCGCGCCGGCGGCTATGGGGGCAGAAGCGTAGCTTTGGATACTGGCCCCCGCATCCGGCGGCGCGGGCCGGGGGTTTCTCATCGCCGCCGCCGCCGTCCCCGTGCCCCACATCTACCCCTTGCCCGCTGCCGCCGCGGCCATCCTGCTGCTCACCGCTTCCGGGGGGCCGGCCCGCGCCCAGGCGCCCACTCTCACCGCCCTCACCCCCGCCCCCAATGCCCGGGCCGTGCCGCGCAGCGCCGCCGTGGTGGCCACCTTCAGCCAGCCGCTCACGGCCGCCTCGGCCGGGGCACTCAAGGTATTCAGCGGCCAGCGCGGGGGCCTGCGCGGCAGCGCGGGCACCGTGGCCGGCCCCACCCTGAGCTTTGCGCCGACGGCCTACGACTTCCGCCCCGGCGAAACCGTGCAGCTGACCGTGACCCGGGGCGCGGCCAGCGCCGGCGGCCCCCTGGCCGCGCCCCGGGTGCAGCAATTTACCACGGCCGTGGGCGGCACCGGCCGGGGCACCTTCGCCCAGGGCTTCGACCTGGCCAGCATCAACCAGCCCAACGCGGTGGCCATCGGCGACGTCACGAATGACAACCTGCCCGATATGCTGGCCACCAACCGCAATGGCAGCACCCTGAGCTGGTACTTTGGCGACGGCCGGGGCAGCTACCTCACCCGCGAGGAGCTGGCCGTGGGCATCAACCCCGCCGACGTGGCCCTGGGCGACCTCAACGGCGACGGCAACCTGGATTTCGTGACGGCCAACTCCACCAGCGGCACCCTGAGCGTGCGCCTGGGCGCGGGCACCGGCGTCTTTGCCCCGCCGGCCGGAGTGCCCGAGCCCGTGGTGGGCGGCAACCCCACCGGCCTGGCACTGGGCGACCTCGACGGCGACGGCGACCTCGACGTGGTGGTGACCGGCAGCAACGGCATTTCCCTGGTCTGGCTGCTCAACGACGGCGCCGGCAACTTCGGCCCGCGCCTGGTGCTGGGCGGCAACGGCGACGCCGGCGACGTGGCCCTGGCCGACGTGGACAACGACGGCGACCTGGACGCCCTGACCGCCAACGGCGGGGGCCTGGTGGGGGTATATTTCAACCCGGGCACCGGCGCGTTTGGCTCGCTCCTGAACCTGCCCCTGAGCGGCGGGCCGGCGCGGCTGGCCCTGGGCGACCTGGACGCCGACGGCCTGCCCGACGTGGCGGTGTCGTGCAGCTCGGCCGGCACGGTGTGCCTTGGCCACAACCTCGGCGGCGGGCGGTTCGCGTTCGGCCAGGCACTCACCGTGGGGCCCATGCCGCGGGGCGTGGTGCTGGGCGACGTGGACGCCGACGGCGACCTGGACCTGGCCGTGGGCACCTTCATCGGCCAGCGCCTCGGCATCTGGGCCAACGACGGCGCCGGGGTGTTCAGCAGCCTCAGCACGCAGCCGGCCAGCGGCAACCTCGACGGCCTGGCCCTGGGCGACCTGGACAACGACGGCGACCTTGACCTGCTGGCTACTTCCTTTGGCACCAATACGCTGCTTTCGCGCCTCAACGACGGCACCGGCCCCCTGGCCCTAGCGGCAGCCCCCGCCCGTCCGGCCCTGGCCGTGTACCCCAACCCGGCCCACGGCCAGGTGCAGCTCCACCTGCCCACCGCCGCCCGGGCCGAGCTGCTCGATGCCCTGGGCCGGGTGCTGCGCACGGTGCCCGCCCCGGCCGGCACCGCCACCCTCGACGTGGCCGGCCTGGCCCCCGGCCTCTACCTGGTGCGCGCCGCCGGCCAGGTGGCCCGCCTGGTGGTGGAGTAGTTCCCCACCCTTGCCGAGGCCGCCCGGGCGCGAGGTGCCTGCCAGAAGGCAACCGGAGAAACACCCGCGGGAGTGCGGCGCTCACCCGAACGACGCCAAAGAGGAACGAGCAAGAGGGAAGCGCCCGCTGGCCTGGGACCCGCCCCAGCCAAAATAATTTCCGCAAACGTTTGGGGGAGTAGCGGCGCTGCTTATATTTGGCGCATCTCCCTGACTTTCGTGCCCGTAGCCCGCGCTACGCTGCGTCCGGCCGGGGCCTTGTCCTGCCTAGCTCTACCCGCGCCGTGTTGCCCTTGCCCCTCCCCCGCCGCCCGGCGGCTTTGGCTGTTGCTTTCGCCCCGCTTCGCGGCCGGCGCCGCGGCCTCGGGGGCAGCTCCTATTCTTTCGGGGGCTTTCCTTTCCAACGTTTAGGACGTCGCTTCCCATTCGAGGGGTGGCGCTTTCAACGCGTAGGAAGGCGTGTCCACAACGTTGGAAGCGGCTTCCCATGCGTTGGAAAGAGCTTCCTAAACGTTGGAAGCGCCGTCCACAACGTTAGAAGGCGCTTTCTAAACCTTGGTAGTGCCGTCCACGACATTGGAAGCTCCTTCCAACGTTTAGAACGCGCCTGGCTACGCGTCGGCTACGGGGCGGGCCGCCACCGGGGCGCCGTGTGGTGACGAAGAAACCGGGTGCCTCGCGGCCTGCGGGCCACTTTTCGCATGGTTTTTCTTCATCCCCGCTTTTGTTATGGCTTCCCGCAAACTCATCACCAATTTCGACAACGTTCCCAAGATGGAAATCGGGCCCCTGGCCCAGAACTGCCTCACCAATACGCTGGGCAACGCCCGCTTTCCCAACGCCAAGCCCCAGACTGACGCCCTGACGGCCGCCCTGCCGCCCTACCTGGCCGCCGCCAGCATTCTGCACCCCACCCCCACCCAAACGGCCGAGCTGGCCCAGCTGCGCACGGCCCTGAATGCCGCCCTGAGCGCCGTGGCCCAAATGGCCAACCTGCTCTACCCCGACGACGAGGCCGCCCTGCTCTCCTCCGGCTTGGCCCTGAGCAAGGAGCGTGAGCGCCACACCACCCTGGAAGCCCCCGGCAAGTTCCACCTCGTGGACGGCCCCGCGCCCGGCACCCTCTGCGCCAAGGCCAAGCGCCCGCCCCACGCCGTGGCCCTCAAGTACCTCTACACCCTCGACCCCACCCTGCCCGACATCGAGTGGTACGTGGTGGTGGTGCGCGACGGCGACGCCCTCATCAGCCAGTGCAAATCGGGCGACCGGGTGTATGTGAAAGTAGCCGCCGTGGGCGGCGACACCGACCAACAGCCCTTCACCGACGTGCTGAGCCGCATCGTGCAGTAGGGGCGGGAGGCGGTGGGGGGCGGCTGTCATCCTGACAGTTGAAACCTGTTTGTGCCCTTCTCTTTCTCCACCACTGCAACAGCCGCCGTTCCCGGGAGGAACGGCGGCTGTTTTGCGTCTGGCGCGCGGGCGGGCATTCCACTCACGCACTTATTTCTGCATCTGGCGCCGTCGTGGCTACCACTCGCGACATTTTCCGGCGCGGCGGGGGCCACCGCCGGACCTTTGCCAGAATGGGCGCCGCTCTTTTTAATGGGCGGCCGGCCAAACGGGCTGCCTGGGGCGGCCCCAGCGGCCGGCCGCGCAGAGCGGGCGGCACCCGGGCTTTTTTCTTTATTCTTTTCCTTGTTTATGTTCTTTGTTACGCGTTCCTTTTTCCGGCTCGGCTGGCTGCTGGCCGTCGTTCTCTGCGGCCTGGCCCGGCCCGCGCTGCACGCCCAGGCCGCCGGGCAGCCCTACGTCACCAACGGCACGGTGAACGCCGTGCTGCGCGACGGCAACACCGTGTACGTGGGCGGCAGCTTCACGCAGGTGGGGCCCAGCGTGCCCTACGGCGTGGCCACGGCCACGGCCTCCGGCCTCCCCGCCACGGCCGCCGCCCGCCCCAACGGCCCCGTGTACGCCGCCGTGGCCGACGGGGCGGGGGGCTGGTACATCGGCGGCGCCTTCACCCGGGTGGGCAGCAGCGCCCGCAACAACCTGGCCCAGATTGACGCCAGCGGCGCGGTCACGGCCTTCAACCCCGACGTGAACGGGCCGAGTGCGAGCACGTCCGTGCGGGCGCTGCTGCTGTCGGGCAGCACGCTCTACTTGGGCGGCAATTTTACTGCCGTGGGCGGCACGGCCCGCTACGGCCTGGCCAGCGTGGACGCCGGCACCGGGGTTCCCACCTCATTTGCGCCGGTTGTCGGCGCCAGCTTTGGTTTCCCCACCGTGTATGCGCTGGGCCTGAACGCGCCGGGCACGGTGCTGTATCTGGGCGGCAGCTTCGTTGGGGTGGGTGGCCAGCCGCGCAACAACGCCGCGGCCATCACCATCAGCACCGGAGCGGTCACGGCCTTCAACCCGAACCCTACCAACAGCTCCGGCTTCTCTCCCTACACGGGGGTCTACGCCCTGGTGGTGTCGGGCACCACGGTGTACCTGGGCGGCGGGTTCGACCTGCTGGGCGCCACTGCGTCTACCGTTCGCTCCAACCTGGCCGCCGTCAACGCCACCTCGGGAAACGTCAACACCGCGTTCAATATTGGAGTCGCTGGCCTTTACGTCAAATCCCTGTTTTTGAATGGCACGACGCTGTACGTGGGCGGCAACTTTTATTCAGTTGACGCAACCAGCCGCAACAACCTGGCCGCGGTCAACACCAGCACCCGGTCATTGGTGGCGGGCTTCAACCCGAACGTGAACTCCGAAGTCGACGCGCTGGCCGTGTCGGGCAGCACGCTCTACCTGGGCGGCGACTTCACCACCGTGGGCGGCACCACCCGCAACCGGGCCGCGGCCGTGGATGCCGGCACCGGCGTGCTGGCCGCCGGCTTCAACCCCAACGCCAATAACCCCGTCCTGGCCCTGGCCGTGGCGGGCAGCACGGCCTACCTGGGCGGCAGCTTCACCGGCCTCGGCGGCAGCACGCGCAACAACCTGGCCGCCCTCGACGCCACCACCGGCACGCCGCTGGCCGGCTTCGACCCGAACGTAAACAGCACCATCTACGCCCTGCAGCAGGCGGGCGGCACGCTCTACCTGGGCGGCAATTTTACTACCGTGGGCGGCACGGCCCGCAACCGGGTGGCCGCCGTGGACGCCGGCACCGGCGCGCTGGTGCCGGACTTCGACCCCAACGTCAACAGCTACGTCTACACCCTGGCCCTGTCGGGCAGCACGCTCTACCTGGGCGGCGAGTTCACCAACGTGGGCGGCACGGCCCGCAACCGCATTGCTGCCGTCGACGCCGGCACCGGCGCGCTGCTGGCCGGTTTCGACCCCAACGCTAATAACTACGTCCAGGCCCTGGCCGTGGCGGGCAGCACGCTCTACCTGGGCGGCAGGTTCACCAGCGTGGGCGGCACCGCCCGCAACCGGGTGGCCGCCGTGGACGCCGCCACCGGCGCGCTGGCGGCCGGCTTCGACCCCGGTGCCAACAACATCGTCTTTGCCCTGGCTCTATCGGGCAGCACGCTCTACCTGGGCGGCGAGTTCACCACTGTGGGCGGCACCGCCCGCAACCGCATCGCCGCCGTCGACGCCGGCACCGGCGCGCTGGCGGCCGGTTTCGACCCGAACGCCAACGACATCGTCTATGCGCTGGCCGTGGCGGGCAACACCCTGTACCTGGGCGGCAACTTCACCACCGTGGGCGGCACGGCCCGCCGCCGCATCGCCGCCCTCAGGGCCAGCACCGGCGCCCTGACGTCCGGCTTCGACCCCGGCGCCAACGCCACCGTCCTTGCGATTGAGTCCGCGGGCAGCAGCCGGGTGTACTTCGGGGGCGTGTTCAACGAGGTAGGGGGCAACTCGCAAAGCGGCCTGGCCGTGGCCGATGCGGCCGTGAATGCCCCCTTGCCGGTCCGGCTCACCGCCTTCACGGCCGTGGCCGATGGCCCGGCCGCCGTGCGCCTGGCCTGGGCCACGGCCACCGAGCAGCACAGCAAAGCCTTTGAGGTGGAGCGCAGCCTGGACGGCACCACGTTTGAGCGCCGGGGCACGGTGGCCGCCGCAGGCAGCAGCTCGGCGGCCCGCCGCTACGCCCTGCTCGATGACCGGCTGCCCGGCGGCGCGGTCACGCTCTACTACCGCCTGCGGCAAGTGGACACGGATGGCACGTTCAGCTACTCGCCCGTGCGCACCGTGGGCCTGACCGGCGCGGCCGAAGGCTTGGCCCTGTTCCCCAACCCGGCCCCCAACGGCGCGGCTACCCTCACGGGCGCGCAGCCCGGCACGGCCGTGACGGTGCACGACGCGCTGGGCCGCCCCGTGGCCACCACCATGGCCGACGCCACCGGCACGGCCGCGCTGGTGCTGCCGGCCGGGCTGCCGGCGGGCGTGTACGTGGTGCGCGCCGGCACCCGCGCCCTGCGCCTGACCGTGGAGTAAGCCCGCCCGGTTTCCGACACGAAAGCCGCCGCTGCTCCCCCCGGGGCGGCGGCGGTTTTTACTTCCGGCGGGGCCTGCAATATGACATCTTTATGTCATACCGGGGCGCTGGTTTGGGGCGTAGCTTTGTGGCGATTGCCGAAGTCGGCACTCTTTTTTTACTGGGCATCAGCAGCGGTTGCTTTCGTCTTGGCCTTCTCCCCGGACGTGGCACTCCCGACTTGTTGCATGATGCACTTCTACCCCCTGGCCGCGCGCGCGGCCCGCACGGCCCTGCTGGGCAGTTTCCTTTCGCTGCTGGCGTGGCTGCTGCCGGGCACGGCGCTGGCGCAGGCCCCCGTATGGGCCGGCGCCACCAGCGGCAACAACTTCCAGCCACCCACGGGCGGCACCTCCACCACGCGCGCCGTGGCCACCGACCCGGCCACGGGCAACGTGTACGCCACGGGCTCCTTCGCGGGCACCGTCACCTTCGGCAACACCCGCCTGGTGAGTGCGGGCAGCAGCGACGTGTTCGTGGCCAAGTGGGACGTCACGGCTCAGGCCTGGACCAGCGCCGTGAGCGGCGGCGGCACCAACCTCGACCAGGGCCTGGGCATTGCCGTGAGCAGCGCCGGGGGCGTGGCCAGCGTGTACGTGACGGGCTCCTACCAAGGCACCGCCACCATTGCCGGCACTCCCCTGACCGCCGCGGGCCTCACCGACGCGTTCGTGGCCAAATACACCGACCCCGGCACGGGCCTGGCCACCACCAACGGCGGGGCCGTGAGCGGCGGCGGCAGCGTCGGCACCAACCAGGGCCTGGGCATTGCCGTGGGCAGCGCCGGGGGCGTGGCCAGCGTGTACGTGACGGGCTCCTTTAACACCAGCACCACCATCGCCGGCACCCCCCTGACCGCCGTGGGCAGCACCGACCTGTTCGTGGCCAAGTACACCGACCCCGGCACGGGCCTGACGAACACCAACGGCGGGGCCGTGAGCGGCGGCAGCAGCGGCGCCGACCAGGGCACCGGCGTGGCCGTGAGCAGCGCCGGGGGCGTGGCCAGCGTGTACGTGACGGGCTCTTACAACGCCAGCGCCACCATCGCCGGCACGGCCCTGACCGCCGCGGGCGGCAGCGGCCAGGACGTGTTCGTGGCCAAATACACGGACCCCGGCACGGGCCTGAGCACCACCAATGGCGGGGCCGTGAGCGGCGGCGGCACCGGCATCGACGCGGGCCAGGGCGTGGCGGTGAGCAGCGCCGGGGGCGTAGTGAGCGTGTACGTGACGGGTTACTTCACCACCAGCGCCACCATCGCCGGCACGGCCCTGACCGCCGCGGGCGGCCAAGACGTGTTCGTGGCCAAGTACACCGACGCCGGCACGGGCCTGACGAGCACCAACGGCGGGGCCGTGAGCGGCGGCGGCAGCGCCGGCAATGACCAGGGCACTGGCATTGCCGTGGGCAGCGCCGGGGGCGTGGCCAGCGTGTACGTGACGGGCTACTTCACCACCAGCGCCACCATCGCCGGCTCGTTTCTGACCGGGGCGGGCAGCCTCGACGTATTTGTGGCCAAGTACACCGACCCCGGCACGGGCCTGGCCACCACCAACGGCGGGGCCGTGAGCGGCGGCGGCACCGGCACCGACCAGGGCTACGGCGTGGCCGTGAGCGGCAGCAGCGTGTATGCGGGGGCGGTGGTGGGCACCGGAGTGGCCGGCTTCGGCAGCAGCCCCGTGCGGCGCGCGCCCGTCAGCTCGGCGGTGCTGGCCCGGCTCGACGCGGGCACGCTCGGCTACCTGGGCATTGAGGGGCCGCTGCAAGGGGGCATCTCCTCCACGCTGGCCGTGGCCACCGACCCGGCCACGGGCAACGTGTACGCCACGGGCTACTACTCGGGCACGGTGGCCTTCGGCAACACCCGGCTGGTGAGCGCGGGCAGCGACGACGTGTTTGTGGCCAAGTGGGACGTCACGGCCCAGGCCTGGACCAGCGCCGTGAGCGGCGGCGGCGGCACCAGCATCGACCAAGGCAAGGGCGTGGCCGTGAGCAGCGCCAACGGCGTGGCCAGCGTGTATATCACGGGCTACTTCACCACCAGCGCCACCATCGCCGGCACGACCCTGACCGCCGCGGGCAGCCTCGACGTGTTCGTGGCCAAGTACACCGACCCCGGCACGGGCCTGAGCACCACCAACGGCGGGGCCGTGAGCGGCGGCGGCACCG
>NZ_JADQDM010000018.1 GCF_015694525.1 Hymenobacter ruricola
CGTCATGCAGAGCGTCAGCGAAGCATCTTTACCGCAACAGTAACTCCTTTTAATTGGATTACTACAGCGGTAAAGATGCTTCGCTGACGCTCTGCATGACGTTCTGCGAAACCTTATGCGGCGGCCCTAGTGGCCGCCGCCGTACGACGGCTTGTCGAGCTCCGGCTTGTCGAGGTTGCGGTTGGGGTGGCGCAGGCCAGCGTCGATGGCCTCCTGCTCCAGGCGGGCCTGGGTGGCCTCGTCGAGGTCGTTTACCGGCAGGTCGCCGGTGCCTTTGGGCAGGCCTTCGCCGGCAGGGGCGCCGTGGTTTTCGCCGGATTGCTGGTTGGTGTTATTGCTTTTGTAGGGCATGGTGACGGAAGTTAGAATGTGGAAAATGGAAGGATTCTTACTTCGGCTCCGGGCAGCCGGGCCTTATTGGTCGATGGCCGAGTCGGAGGCGTTGGGGTCGTTGAGTTCGGCGTTGGTATCGGTGCCGGTGATGGGCGGAATGGGGCGGGGCTCCATCTGGCCCATGCCCACGCGGGAGTTGGGGTTCAACATCTCGTCCACGCCGGGGCGCCGGTCGTGGGCGTCGAGCTCGTCCACGGGGCGGCCCGAGGGGATGATGGAATCGAGGCCGTCATCGTCGGGCAGGTCCTGGTTTTCGCGGCCGGCGCGGCCTTCGTCGTTCGAGCGAATGTTGTCGGGCGGCGGGGCCATGGAGTCGGCGGTTTCGTTCACGCCTAGCGCGGTTTCGCCGCCGGCCGTATCGGAGCCGTATCCTTCCTTGCCTTCGCGGTTGCCGAAGCCGCCGCGGGCCGCCTCGTTCTTGGGCGGGTCGGCGTTGGGGATGTGGTGGCCGGCCTCCATCTCTTCGTTGGTGGTGTCGTCGTTGATGACGCGGATGGGGCGGTTGTTGGGGTCAATGGCCATTATGTTGAGGGGATGAGGGTACGAGGAAGAGGGTAGCAGAGCGGAAGCAGCGTAGAAGAAGGTGTACTTTGGTTCAGCCTTTTGGGTTGCCCCGGCTCCGCCGCTCCCGTCTCCCCATCTCCCTGCCTTCCCTTCTCCCTCTCAGCATCATGTGGACTGAAACTGACAACAGCCTGCGCCGCAGCTTCCGCTTTGCCGATTTCAAAACGGCTTTTGCCTTCCTCACCGAGGTGGCCGCCGAGGCCGAGCGCCTCGACCATCACCCCTGGTTCAGCAACGAGTACAACGCGGTGGAATTTCGCCTGCGCACCCACGACGCCGGCAACACCGTGACCAAGCGCGACCACCGCCTAGCCGCGGCAATCGACGCCGTGGCGGCGCGCTACACTTTTCGCTAAGGGCAGTGCGTGAGGCAGCAGTCTCTGAGTAGAAATACCTTTAACTGGTGCCGAGCAGTCCGACCAGCACCATACCGACAGTTAGAAGCCCTGCTAGTGCCAACGCCCAATAACTCCTCGTCTGGTCAAGCTCCTGAATGAACAGGAAGCGCTTTGGGTTATTGGCGTCATAACGCAACAAGGCATATGAATCATCAAAAAACTCGACCTTGTCAGCAAAGAGCATTGTACGGGTATCAAAGAACCATTCTGTGCTCACGCTCTCTCCTTCGATAACCGAACCGGTCAGCGTTGTGAAACGGACTTTAGGAATTAAATAAGTGCCGTTGCGACCGCGGGAAACCTTTCGCTGACTAACAATGACGCCTTCTTGTTCTATTCCATTTCGCAGAAGCGTTGAGGCTAGTTTGATTTCATCAAACACGGCGTACGCGACGCTGCCGGGCAAGCATGCAACCAGAAACGCCAGCCAAGTCATTATTTTATAGTTTATCAAGCACTAGCAAAGAGAAGGATGCATACAATCATCTTTCTCGGCCACAAGATACTGTTGCAATAATGCGGCCGTGCAGATACGAAGTTTATTCGCTCTCATGCCAAAGCTTTGAGTCACGGTATTGGCTTAGCCAACCCGCTACCTTTGCGCCATGCCCAACACGGTTCTGTACCTCGTGCCCACGCCCATCGGCAATCTGGAAGACATCACCCTGCGGGCCATCCGCGTGCTGGGCGAGGTGGGCACGGTGCTCTGCGAAGACACCCGCACCAGCGGCCGCCTGATGCAGCACCTGGGCCTGAAAAAGCCGCTCCTCTCCTACCACCTGCACAACGAGCACCAGCAGGTGCCGCGCCTGCTGGCCCGGCTGGAGCAGGGCGAAACCATGGCGCTGGTATCGGATGCCGGCACGCCCGGAATTTCCGACCCCGGGTTTCTGTTGGTGCGCGAGTGCCTGGCGCGCGGCCTGGGCGTGGAATGCCTGCCGGGCCCCACGGCGTTTGTGCCGGCGCTGCTGAAATCCGGTTTCGGGGCCGAGCGGTTTACGTTTGAAGGGTTTTTGCCAGTGAAAAAGGGCCGGCAGACGCGCCTGCAACAGCTCGCTTCGGAAACCCGCACCATGATTTTTTACGAGTCGCCGCACCGCATCGTGAAAACGTTGGGCCAGTTGGCCGAGGTGCTGGGGGCCGAGCGGCCGGCGTCAGTCAGCCGCGAATTGACGAAATTGTTTGAAGAAACCGTGACCGGCACGCTGGCCAGCCTGGAGGCTGATTTCGCGGCCCGTCCTAGCATTAAAGGAGAAATTGTCGTTGTCGTCGAAGGAAATACTGCCCCGCTCGCCCGCGAGCCCCGCCCCGGCCGCGAAGACCGAACCCGCCGCCCCGACGACGATGCCGATGACGACCTCGACGGCGGGGACTAGCGCCCTGTTTCGCCTGCGCACCCCGGTGCTGGGCGCCCTGCTGCTGAGCAGCGGCTGGACGCCGTGGCCCACGGCCTGGCTGGTGCCGCTGCTGCTCATTGCCTGGGTGCCCTACCTCGTGCTGGAGCGCAAGCTCACGCTGGAAGGCGCCCGCAAAGGCCGCGTGTTTGCCAGTACCTACCTCATGCTGGTGCTCTGGAACGCCCTCACCACCTGGTGGGTTAGCTATGCGCAGCTGGCGGCCGGCATTGCCGCCGTGGTGCTGAATGCGCTGCTCATGTGCCTGCCGCTCATGGCATTCCGCCAAACCAAAAAGCGGCTGGGCAACCGTTGGGGCTACCTCTCGCTGCCCATTTACTGGATTGCCTTCGAGCAACTGCACCTGCACTGGGACCTCACCTGGCCCTGGCTCACGCTGGGCAACGGCTTCGCGGCGGCGCCCGGCTGGGTGCAGTGGTACGAGTACACCGGCTTTTTGGGCGGCAGCGTGTGGGTGTGGGTGGTGAATCTGCTGCTGTTCCAATTCTTGTTGCACTGGCAACACCTGAAGGCGCAGCAGCCCGATAATTCGCTGGCGGTAAGCCATTTTCAAGTTGGAAACCGGTTTCGCTGGGCATATTGGGCATGGTTGGCCATTCTGGCGCCAACGGCTCTTTCCCTGGCCATTGGCAAGAACTACCAGGAAAAAGGCGCGACGACCGAAGTCATCGTGGTGCAACCTAACCTCGACCCCTACGTGGAGAAGTTTGAGGGCGGCCCTCAGTTTGTGCCCTACGACGAGCAGCTGACGCGCCTGATGAACTTGTCGGAACAGAAAATGACCCCCGAAACCAAGCTCATCCTGTGGCCCGAAACCGCCCTGGAAGAAACCTATTGGGAAAACACGATGGAAAGCCACCCCAAAATCCGGCGCGTGCGCGCCTGGCTGGCGCGACATCCCGGCGTGGCCCTGCTCACGGGCATCACCACCGTCAACTCCTACCCCAGCCAGGAAGCCGCCAGCGCCACCGCCCGCCACCGCGACGACGTGGGCTACTACGACATCTTTAATGCCGCCGCCTACTTCGCCGATGCCAGTGCGCCCGTGGCCATCTACCACAAGTCGCGGCTGGTGCCGGGCGTGGAGAAAATTCCGCCCATCCTCAGCAGCGTGCTCAAAAACATTGACTTGGGCGGCTTTGTGGGCTCGTACGGTAGTCAGGCCGAGCGCACAGTATATGCCGCGCCGGCCAACGCCCCGGCCCTGCGCGTGGCCCCCATCATCTGTTATGAGTCCATTTATGGGGATTTTGTGGGCGAGTACGCCCACAACGGCGCCACACTGCTGGGCCTCGTCACCAACGATGCGTGGTGGCACGACTCGCCCGGCTACCGGCAGCTGCTGAGCTACGGCCAGCTGCGCTGCATCGAAACCCGGCGCGACCTGGCCCGCTCTGCCAACACCGGCTTCACCGGCTTCATCAACCAGAAAGGCGAAATCACGCAGCGCGAAACGGCCTGGGTGCCCACGGCCAGCCGCGCCACCGTGCACCTGAATACGGAGACAACTTTTTACGTCCGTTTCGGCGAGCTGATTGGGCGCGGGGCGCAGATTGCGGCGGTGCTGTTGTTGGTAGTGGCTATAGTGGTGGGCTGGCGCCGGAAGCAGCCAGCGGTGTAGAGACGCAATACGTTGCGTCTCCTCGTTGAACGCCCTATTAGAACGACCAAAACCGCGCATACTAAACAACATCAGCAACGGGGAGACGCGAAGGGTCGCGTCTCTACATCGTTCTCAAACACCTATGCCCCTCGACTTCACCCAACTCTCCCACGACGTAGCGGCCCTGTGCCGCCGCACCGCCGGGTTCATCCGCCAGGAAGCGGCCACGTTTGACCGCGCCAAAATTGAGCACAAAGGCCTGCACGACCTCGTGAGCTACGTGGACCAGGAAACCGAGCGCCGCCTCGTGGCCGGCCTGCGCGAGCTGCTGCCCCAAGCCGGCTTCATCACCGAAGAAGGCACCGCCGGCCCCGACTCGCAAACCGAAGAATTCACCTGGATAATCGACCCGCTCGACGGCACCACCAACTTCGTGCACGGCCTGCCGGTGTACTCCATCAGCGTGGGTTTGCTGCACGGAACGGAGCTGGCCGTGGGCGTGGTGCACGAGGTGAGCCGCGACGAAAGCTTCCGGGCCGTGCGCGGCGGCGGGGCGTTTTGCAACGACGCGCCCATCCGCGTCACCGACATTACGGACCTGCACAACTCGCTCATTGCCACGGGCTTTCCCTACAAAGACTTCGGCAAGATGGAGCCTTTTCTCCAAATTCTCGGCGCATTCATGAACCGCAGCCACGGCGTACGCCGCCTCGGCTCGGCCGCGGTGGATTTGGCTTACGTGGCCGCCGGGCGCTGCGAAGCCTTTTTTGAATTCAACCTGAACTCCTACGACGTGGCGGCGGGCATTCTGCTGGTGCGCGAGGCCGGCGGCCACGTCACCCAGTTCCTGACGGATGGCGACCCGCTGTTTGGGCGTGAGGTGGTGGCCAGCAACGGGCACCTGCACGCGCAGGTGCAGGCGGTCATCGGCGAGTTCTGGCAGTAGAACAGGAGTTCGTCAGACCGTCATGTCGAGCTGGTCGAGACATCTCGCCGCGGAAAACTGATTACTTACTGCATGCGAGATGTCTCGACCAGCTCGACATGACGTTTAACCCGCAAACTTTTCTCTTCGCAACGTAGTTTTTCCCCCATGCTGCTGGTTCTTACTTCCGTCGAAATTCAGTATTTCCTGATTGCCGCCCTGTTTGCGGCGGCGGCATTCTACGTGGGCCGCATCTTCTGGCGCGCTTTCTTTAGCAAAACGGCGGCGGGCTGCGCCAAGGGCTGCGGCGGCGCCTGCGGGCAAATCGATGTGGAAGCCCTGCAACGCACCATCGAACGCCGGGAAACGCGCCGGTAGCGCCGGCTCCGTTCTATTGCCCCGAGTATAACCCGCCCCCGCCCTGGCTCCATGTAGCCGGAGCGGGGGCGGTGAGTTTTCGGCCCCGCGCATTTTTTGCCATTCTTCCGCCGCCAATGACGGTAGCCCTCAAACCAACAGGACTTAACCAATTAACACATAATATGCTAAATAGGCGAGGGCATTAATGTAATATAATGTTTTTTACCGGCCCACCTTACGACCTTTGAATGCTTCCCTCATTTTCCTCTTTTTATATTTTTTCTCGCTTCATTCTATGCGAAATCTTTTACTGTTCCTGATAACCATTCTGCTGCTGGGCGCCAGCCCCACCTGGGCCATGCGCCCGCTGTCCAGCGTGGTCGTGCCCAGCGGCACCACTACGACCTTCACCGGGGCGCCCAACCGGGGCACCGGGGCCGTGACCACCTACAACAACAACTTTTACCAGAGCATCGAAATCCTAAGCGGCGGCGTGGGCGTGTTCAACGACGGCGAGAACGTGGGCGAGCTGATTGTGCGCACGGGCGGCACCGTGCGCTTCGGGGTCAACGGAGAAATCAGCTCAGCCAACCCCAACATCAACTCGTCGGCCACCAACAACCTGACGCTGGAGCCGGGGGCCATTGTGCAGCTGGCCAATCCCAACGGCCTGCCCTTTGCCACGGGCTACTACAACGCCAACAACCCGAACGACAGTTTTGGTAATGGCAACGGCCCTGCCTTACCCTACAACATCACGGGCGTGGACGGGGCGTACTACACCTTCCAGGGTAGCGCCGCCCAAACCACCACTGCGCCGGCCGATGCCGCGCGCGGCGGCGGCACCAGGACCACGGCCAGCGGCATCGCCCTGCCCGGCACGGTAGCCCGGCTCAGCTTCAGCAACAACGGGGGCTTTAACGCTACCGTGACGGTGACCAACAACACCAGCGTCACGCAGGAGCTGCACGTTGTGTCTGGCCGGGTGATAGTGGCTTCGGGGGCCACGCTCAGCACCGTGAGCACCAGTACCAGCACCACCGTTCTCGATTACAACAGCAGCAATGGCGGCGGCAGCGTGGAGGGCCCGGGCACCTTCGCCATCCAGCGCTACATCGACGGCAGCCTCAACAGCGGCACCGGCTACCGCCACCTCGCCGTGCCCCTGACCAACGCCACAGTGGCCAGCTTCGCCAACGGCAGCTTTACGCCCCGGGTGAATGCCGCCTACAACAGCAACCCCACCCTGCCCGCCGCCAGCTTCCCCACCGTGTTTAGCTACGACGAAACCAAGGTGGGCGGTGGCGTGGGCCCCGTGGGCTTCGACCAGGGCTGGCAGTCGCCGGCCGCCCTCACCGACGCCCTTACCCTGGGCCGGGGCTACACCGTGAACATGCCTCCCACCTCCGCCACCGGAGCCACGCTCACCTTCGTGGGCACGCCCAGCAACCAGGGCGCCCAGTTTAACAGCCTGGGCCATACCACCGCCAACGGCGGCTACCACCTGCTGGGCAATCCCTTTGGCGCCCCCCTCGACTGGAACAACGTGGTGAGCAGCGGCACCTTCTACGGCGGCCTGGCTACCGCTCTCTACGTGTTTAAGAGCAACGGCCAGTATGCCGGCAGCTACACCACCTACGTGCCAGCCGCCCCCAGTAACACCGGCACCAACGTCGTGCCGATGGGCCAGGCGTTCTTCGTTTATAACCCCACCGTGGGCAGCCAGGGCCGCGTTACATTCATCCCCAGCCAAACCATCACCAGCTACAGCGCGGCCGTGGCGGGCACCCCCGTGCAGCGCTCTGCCGCCGAAACCCGCACCTACCTCCGCCTGGCGTTGCAGGATGCCGCCGCCCACGCCCACGAAACGCTGGTGTATTTCGACCCGGCGGCTACCCCCGGCTTCGACCGGCAGTATGATGCCACCTACCTGGCCGGGGCCGGCCAGCCCGTGTCCGTCAGTACCGAGCAGGGCGGCCAGTCCTACGCCGTCAACGCCCTGCCCACTCTGGGTGCCGCCGACGTAACCGTGCCCCTGCGGCTGGCGGCCGCCACGGCCGGTACTTATACGCTGCAAGTGGCCGCGCTGGAAAACCTGCCGGCCGGCACCCACGCCTACCTGCTCGACGCTGCCACCGGCCAGCGCCAGGACCTGGCCACCACGCCCACCGCCAGCGTAACGCTGGCGGCCAACGCCCCGCTCACCAGTCGCTACAGCCTGCTCTTCAGCACCAGCGGCGCCCTGGCTACCGCCCCCGCCGCGCTGGCCCGGCTGGCCATGCTCTACCCCAACCCCGCGCACGGCACGACGGCCCTATTGCTGCCGGCCGCCCTGCGCGCCGGCCAGCCCACGCCGGTAGCTATCCTCAACGCCCTTGGCCAGGTGGTGCGCACCGCCACCGCTACCGCCGACGAGTTGGCCCTGCCCCTGGATGGGCTGGCGGCCGGCCTCTACACCGTGCAAGCCCGCACGGCGGCGGGCACCGTTTCGCGCCGCCTCACCGTAGAATAGGGTAAGCCCGGGTTACTGGTTTTTCGCATCCTGCATTTTCCTTACCCGTGCGTACAACCCGCCCCCGTCCCGGCTCCGTATAGCCGGGGCGGGGGCGTTGGTTTTAGCGCCGCCCGCTCTTCCTTTTATTACCCCAAACACCCCCTCCGCCATGCAGGACAAAGAAGAAGAACGGTCGCTTGTCAACGTTGAAAACAAACTGACCAAGGACGGCTTCACCCAGGATTTCAACGTCGTGGATGGCCGCCTGCAAACCATCGGCAACGACTCGAACAAGAGCTACGGCCCCGACGAAGTCACCATCGTAGACTTCTACCGCTTCGAGGGCGAAAGCAACCCCGACGACATGTCCATCCTCTACGCCATTGAGGCCAACGACGGCGTGCGCGGCACCATTTCCTCGGCTTACGGCGTGTACGCCGACTCCGACACCGACGAGTTTCTCAAGCAAGTAGAAGACCTGGGCAAGAACCTGATGAAGGGACACAAGTAAGACACCTGTGTCCGTTTGCAAAAGAACGTCATGCTGAGCTTGCCGAAGCATCTCTACCGCACAACTAATTCTAGTTAGTGTTGTAGTAGAGATGCTTCGACAAGCTTAGAATGACGTTCTTTTTTAACCTATTCGCCGTTCAGCCCCACACCTTGGTGCCTTCCGAGCAGTTGCGGCACATCTCAATCTGGTCGCGGCCTTTAAGGAGGCTGCTGCGGAAGCGCTGGTACTTGGGGCCGCGCCAGAGCTGGGCGAAGGTTTCGGTTTTGAGGTCGCCCTGGCGGTATTCGGCGTCTTTGTCGAAGCAGCAGGGCACCACCAGGCCGTCCCAGGTGATGACGCAGGAGTGCCACATTTTCCAGCAGTGGTTGACGAGCTTGTTTTTCAGGCTCCAGGTGCCGTTGGCGTTGTTCTGGTAGCGCGAATAGTAATCAATGGTCGGGATGAGCGGAGAGCCGTGCTCATGGTCGTAAATCTGGGCGGTTTTGAACCACACATCGTCCACACCCAGCGCGGTGGCCAGCTGTTTGGCGTCGTCAATCTGGTGCTCGTTGGGCCGCACCACCAGGAACTGAAAGATGATGCGCGGCGTGTCCGAGTTCAGCTCTTTGCGCCACTTCACCACGTTGCGGGTGCCTTCGAGCACTTTCTCCAGCTTGCCGCCCACGCGGTACTGCTGGTACACGTCCTGCGTGGTGCCATCGAGGGAAATGATAAGGCGGTCGAGGCCGCTTTCCACGGTTTTGCGGGCGTTCTGGTCGTTGAGGTAGTGGGCGTTGGTGCTGGTGGCGGTGTAAATGCCTTTATCGGCCGCATACTTCACCAGCTCCAGAAACTGCGGGTGCAGGTAGGGCTCGCCCTGAAAGTAGAAAATGAGGTACCACAGGCGGCTGGCCACTTCGTCGATGGTGCGCTTGAACAAGTCGCCCTGCAGCATGCCCGTGGGCCGCGTGAAAGAGCGCAGGCCGCTGGGGCACTCGGGGCAGCGCAGGTTGCAGCTGGTGGTGGGCTCGAAGCTCAGGGCCATGGGCAGGCCGCGCAGGCGGGCCTTGCCGGTGAGCTTGCTCAGGATGTAGGACCCCACGATTTGGGCCGTGTTCCAGACCCGCAGCGGCGTGGCTTTCGAGAGAATGTTGAGGCCGTCGGTGAGCGTGGACATGAAAGCGGGATAAAGCAGCAGCGCGAACTTTGTAGTTCGCGTCCCCGCGCCGGCCAATGGCATCGTGCGGGGACGCGAACTACAAAGTTCGCGCTACTTAAGTTACGGCTCGGTGCGGCTACTTCTTTGTGGCCGGAAGTTCGATGGCGCTGGTGTAGGTGCTGGCCTTGCCGAACGACTGGTTGATTTCGTCGATGGCGGCGCGGCTGCTCAGGCGCTTGGGCTTGGTGTTGAGGAAGGTGCCGTCTTCGCCCACCAGCATGTAGGTGGGCACTTCCTGCAGGGCATATTCCTTGGCAATTGCCGAGCGCAGGCCGCCGCCGGGCACGCGCACTTGCACGCCGGGCAGTTTTTTCACGGTCACCAGCGACTTCCAGGCCTGCTCGTTCTCGTCCAGCGCGATGTTGATGAAGGCAATGTTCTTGCCCTCAAACTTGCGCATCAGCTCCTGGGCGTAGGCCAGGTCGCGCAGGCAGAGGCCGTTGGTGCTTTTCCAGAAGTTGAGGTACACCAGCTTGCCGGCAAAATCGTGCAGGTGCACCGTGTCGCCGGTGGCGGTGGCCAGCTTGAAATCGGGCGCGGGCGCGCCGATGGCAAACTCCTTGTGCCGGTCGAAATCGGTTTGCAGCGTGGGGAAATACTGGTTCTTGGGGTCGTAGTTGCGGAAATCGGCCAGCATGGCGGCCGACTGCTTCACGTGCCCGAACCGGAACGACTCCTGCAGGATGCGGCCCAGAATGATGGCGCGCGTGGGGCCGGTGAGCTTCTTGCTGGCCAGGGCGTAGGAGGCCGGATAGAAATCCGGGTCGGTGCGCTGGTGCTTGTCCTGGGCCACGGCGAAGTGCACGTAGTTGAGCAGGAATTCGTGGTACAGCTCGCTTTGGGCGGCGTTGGGGTCGTTCAGCAGGCCGGGCTCGCGCAGGAAATTGTAGTAGTCGGGCGCCATTTTCAGCCGGCCTTCGGTGTTCACCACCTGCTCGCGCAGGTCCTGGAAGGTGAGCTTGTCGTTGGCGTAGGCGTAAACGACCTCGGCGTGGGCGTAGTTATAGAAGTCCTGCGTGAACGACTGCTTGGCGGCGTGGTCTTCCAGAAACTCGAACTCGTGCTTGCGGCGGTACTCCAGGAAGGACAGGAAGGGCGCTTCGTAAAGCTGAATGTTGTCGGGCAGCACCTGGAAGCCGTCGTTTTCCACAAACTGGGCGTCGGCTTCCACCAGGTAGTTGTTGGCGTTGGCGCCCTGCTGGCGGTGGCGCTGCTCGTCGGTCAGGTTCGAGCCGTTGCGCAGCTTGGTGGCCAGGCCCGTAGGCACGTCGTTGGCCTTGAAGCGCAGCGTGCCCGACATGTCGTTGCCTTTGAAACGGGCCTCAATGTCGGTGCCGGGGTCGAGGTAGAGCGGGGCCACGTCGTCGCCGTACACCAGGTCGGCCTTGGTGGGCCCGTTCACCGGCACGGCCAGCCGGAATTCGCCCTTGTCGCCGATTTTGGCGCGAAACAGCTTGTCCTTGGGGTCGAGCGGGTTTTCGCGCAGCGAAATGGACACTGAGTCGGTGGTGGGGCCGCTGATGCGGCCCGTGAGCGTGGCCGTGCCCCCAGCCGTGGTCTCGGCCGGGGCTTTGCGGGCCGCGGCGCCCACCACGGTGGTAGTGGTACGCCCCTGCCCGTGGCCCAGCAGCGGCCCCAGCAACAGCGCCGCGCCCAGCAACCGACGCGCGTATAGAGTGAGAGAGGACATCATATCACGAAATGACCAGCGACCAACAAGCGCCGGCAATTGCCAAAAATCGACTAAACAACAAAAGGCTTTTAGCGCCGTTACCTATAGTTTCGCGGTAAAAGCATATCAGCACTCCGAAGATACGGCGTTTTGATTTATAAAATCCAAATCCTGCGACAGTTTTTTTGAGCGCCTCTGCCGCCCCCTACTCGACGGAGCCCGTTCCGGCCCGAGGGCACTGACTGATACTCAGCGTGCTTTTTGGCTAGCCGAATAGGCCATTGAGCACTTCGTCGAGGCGGCTCACGGCTTGCACTTTCAACCCAAACCTGGCTAAGTCCAACCCTTTGCCGTTGAACTGAGACACGTACATTTCGCGGAATCCCAGCTTTTCGGCTTCGGCCAGGCGCTGGTCGAGGCGCGAGACAGCGCGGATTTCGCCGCTCAGCCCGACTTCCGCGGCCAGGCACACGTTGCCGGGAATGGGCAGGTCGTTCAGCGACGACACCACGGCGGCGCACACGGCCATGTCGAGGGCGGGGTCGTCGAGGCGCAGGCCGCCGGCGATGTTCAGGAACACGTCGTGCTGACCCAGGCGCAGGCCGGCGCGCTTCTCGAGCACGGCCAGCAGCATTTGCAGGCGCTTGGCGTCGAAGCCGGTGCTGCTGCGCTGCGGGGTGCCGTAGGCGGTGGGCGAAACGAGGGCCTGCACCTCCACCAGCAGCGGGCGGTTGCCCTCCAGGGTGGCCCCGATGGCCATGCCGCTCAGGCTTTCGCCGCGTTGCGAGAGCAGGATTTCGCTCGGGTTGCTCACCTGGCGCAGGCCGTCGCCCTGCATCTCGTAAATACCCAGCTCCGAGGTGCTGCCGAAGCGGTTTTTGGTGGTGCGCAGGATGCGGTAGCTCAGGTGCCGGTCGCCTTCGAACTGCAGCACGGTGTCTACCATGTGCTCCAGGATTTTGGGGCCCGCAATGCTGCCGTCCTTCGTGATGTGGCCGATGAGCAGCACGGGCGTGCTGGTTTCCTTGGCAAATTTCAGGAACTCCGCCGTGCACTCGCGCACCTGGCTCACGCTGCCGGCGCCGCTTTCCACCAGCGTGGAGTGCATGGTCTGGATGGAGTCGATGACGAGGATGTTGGGCTGCACCTGGTCAATCTGGCGGAAGATGTTCTGGGTGTTGGTTTCGGTGAGGATGTAGCAGCCCGACTGCTGGCCGGCGGCCATGCGCTCGGCCCGCATCTTGATTTGGGCTTCGCTTTCCTCACCGCTCACGTAGAGCACCTTCATATTCTTCAGGCTAAGGGCAATCTGGAGCATGAGGGTGCTCTTGCCGATGCCCGGCTCGCCGCCGATGAGGATGATGGAACCCGGCACGATGCCGCCGCCGAGCACGCGGTTCAACTCGCCGTCGGGGGTGATGATGCGGGGCTCGTCTTCGACCAGGATGTCGCCGAGTTGGACGGACTTGGCGGCTTTGGCCAGGTTGCCGCCGGGCACGGTGCTGGCGGGCTTCCACTGGCCGGTGGTGCTGGCCACGGTTTCTTTCTGGACGACTTCTTCGACGTAGGTGTTCCACTCGCCGCAGGCCGGGCAGCGGCCTATCCATTTGGCCGACTGCGCGCCGCAGTTCTGGCAAAAAAATACGGTTCTAGCTTTGGCCATGAAAGAGTTATTTTCGGGAAATTTAGATACTTAATTACAAGGCCGCCGGAACCGAAAAAGTTGCCTCAAACCGGAAGCATTTCCCCTTCTGACCCATCTGCTGAAAGGCGCAAGGTACAACCTCGCGCCGCCGGCACCGGGTCAACATTACGCCCGTCGTCGGGTTGCTAGCTCATGGTCGAAATCCCCCCCCTCACCGCCGCCGACTTGGCCACCGTCACCGCCTTCGCCGGCCTGCCCGACGCCACCCTGGACTGGCTGCTGGCCCACGGCACCGGCCGCACTGCCGCCCACGGCGAAACCCTGTTCGAGCCCGGCGCCCCGGCCGAGCTGATGGTGGCCGTCATCCGAGGCGGCATCCAGTTCTACGCCGCGAAGGGAGCTCAGCGCGACCCCATTTTCCGCGTCGAGGCCGGGCAGGTGACGGGCGTGCTGCCCTACTCGCGGCTGCGCATCATCAACAACCAGGGCACGGCTGTGGGCGACACGTGGCTCTACGCCCTGCACCGTAACCAGTTTCCGGCCCTGGAGCAGGCCAGCCCCGAGCTCACCCAGCGCCTGGTGGGCGTGATGAACGACCGCAGCCGCGACCAGGTGCGCAACCAAGAGCGCGACGACAAGCTGCGTGCCCTGGGCAAGCTCTCGGCTGGCCTCGCCCACGAGCTCAACAACCCCGCCGCTGCCATTGCCCGCGCCGCCCAGGCCCTGGCCAAACAGGCCACCACCAAACCGAAACTGCTCCAGGAGCTGATAGCGCAATGCCCGGACCCGAGTGCCCTGTTTGCGTTTGCGGCGCTGGCGGTGCCGGTGGCCGCCACGGCCGAAGCGCCCCCGCTGCACCTCTCGCCCATGCAGCAATCGCAGCGCGAAGACGAGCTGGCCGACTGGCTCACGGACCAAGGCGTGGCCGACGCGTACCGCATCGCGCCGGGGCTGGTCGAAACCGGTTTGACGGAGCAAACCCTGGGCGCTGCGGCCGAGGTGCTGCCGCCCGCCGCCCGGCCGGCCGCCTTTGCTTGGCTGGAGTGCCAGCAGTCGACACTGCGCCTGATTCACGACGTGCAGGAAGCCGGCGCCCGCATCAGCAAGCTGGTGGCCGACGTGAAAACCTACTCGCACATGGACCGCGCCGGCGGCTTCGAGCTGCTTGACCTTACCGCCGGCCTCGACAGCACGCTCAACATGCTGGGCTACCAGCTGCGCGAAAAGAACGTGCGCCTCACCCGCGACTACGCCCCCGACCTGCCCCAGATTCGCGGCCAGGTCAGCAGCCTCAACCAGGTTTGGACCAACCTCATCGACAACGCCCTTGACGCCCTGCCCGCGCAAGGCGGCGAACTCACGCTGCGCACCCGCCGCGAAGGCGATTTCGTGCGCGTGTTTCTCATTGATAACGGTTCAGGCATCCCGGCGGACGTGCTGCCGCATATTTTTGAGCCGTTTTACACCACCAAGCAAGCCGGCTCCGGCTCTGGCCTGGGGCTCGATATCGCGCAGCGCATCATCCGGCAGCACGACGGGCGGCTGGAAGTTGATTCCAAGCCGGGGCGTACCGAGTTTTGCGCCTGGCTGCCGGTGGCCGCGCCGTTGGCATAATTTAAAACACAATCCTTTGAACGTCATGCAGAGCGCAGCGAAGCATCTCTACCGCGAAGAGTAAATAATTGTTATTGCGGTAGAGATGCTTCGCTGCGCTCTGCATGACGTTCTCTCTCAGAAAACAACCCATGGCCACTCCCAAACCCATCATTCTCGCCGTCGACGACGACCCCCAGGTGCTGGCCGCCATCGCCCGCGACCTGCGCCAGGAGTTCAGCCAAGACTACCGCATCGTGCGCGTCAATTCCGGCCCCGAAGCCCTCGAAACCATCAGGGAACTGCACGCCAAGGAAGAACCCCTGGCCCTGATTATCGCCGACCAGCGCATGCCCCAGCTCGAAGGCGTGGAGCTGCTCACGGCCTCGCGGGAGTTTTTCCCGGAGACCAAGCGCGTGCTCCTCACGGCCTACGCCGACACCGAGGCCGCCGTGCGCGCCATCAACTCGGCCCGGCTCGACCACTACCTGATGAAGCCCTGGGACCCGCCCGAAAACCTCCTCTACCCCACCCTGCACGACCTACTGGACGCCTGGCAGGCCACTCACAAGCCCAAGTTCGACGGCGTGCGCCTGATTGGCTTTCAATGGTCGCCGCTCTCGCACGAGCTCAAGGATTTCCTCAGCGGCTACATGGTGGGCTACCAGTGGCTCGACTACGAAACCAGCGCCGAAGCCCAAGCCCTGGTGAAAGCCCGCGGCTTCGAATCCACCGACCTGCCCCTCATCATCTGCGCCGACGGCAAGGCCGTGGCCAACCCCAGCAAGACCGACCTCGCCAATCACCTCGGCATCGCCAACCAGCCCTTGCAGGAGATGTACGACGTGGTGGTGGTGGGCGCCGGCCCCAGCGGCCTGGCCGCCGCCGTGTACGGCGCCAGCGAAGGCCTCAAAACCCTCATCATTGAGCGCCAGACGCCCGGCGGCCAGGCGGGCACCAGCTCGCGCATCGAGAACTACCTGGGCTTCCCCACCGGCCTGAGCGGCGCCGAGCTGGCCTTCCGCTCCTGGACCCAGGCCATCCGCCTCGGCGCCGAGTTTCTGGCGCCGCAGGAAGTCACCAATCTCTGCATTCAGGACGGCTACAAGGTCCTCACTCTGGGCGATGGCCGCGAGGTGAGCACCAAGGCCGTGGTGCTGAGCACCGGCGTGAGCTACCGCACGCTCGACGTGCCGGGCATGGACCGCCTCAGCGGCGCGGGCGTGTACTACGGCGCGGCCCGCACCGAGGCCCGCAGCTGCGACGAGCAGGACGTGTACATCGTGGGCGGCGGCAACTCGGCCGGGCAGGCGGCCATGTACCTGGCCACCTATGCCCGCAAAGTTTACATTGTCATCCGCGGGGCCAATCTGGCCGCCAGCATGTCGGCGTATTTGATTGAGCAGATTCGCAACACGCCCAACATCGAGCTGCTGCCCTTCTCCCAAATCCGGGAAGTGTGCGGCCAGGACCACCTCGAAGCCGTGATGATTGACATCAACGGCACCGTGGAGAAGCGGCCAGCGCGGGCGCTGTTCGTCTTCATCGGCGCCAAGCCCAGCACCGAATGGGTGTGCGACCAAGTGGTGTGCGACGGCAAAGGCTTCGTCCTCACCGGCCGCGACCTCGTGGCCGACCCGCGCTACGCCCAAATCTGGAAAAAGACCAGGGAGCCTTATCTGCTCGAAACCTGCGTGCCGGGCATCTTTTCGGCCGGCGACAGCCGCGCCGGCGCCATGGCCCGCGTGGCCTCGGCCGTGGGCGAGGGCAGCATGGCCATCAAGTTCGTGCACCAGTACCTCGACGAGTAGGGCGCTAATGGGCGGGCGCCGCGCCGGCCAGGCGGTTGTAGCGGGCGATGAGGCGCGGAATGTCCTGATAGAGCCTTGTGCCGCTTAGCTCGGCCCGGCGCACCGAGTCGGCAAGGGCGGGGGTGGCGCGCAGGAAATCAGCCAGCATGGGGCCAAACTGTTTGCCGGGCAGTAGCACCGTCATGGTCGAGTCGCCCGGACCAGGGACGCGCAAGTACCAGTACCAGCTGTCGGTGATGCCTTTGGTGGCCGCGCGAATATGGGACACGGCTCCTACGAGCGGCACCACTTCCAGCCAGCCGCCCTCGTAGCTCCTCTGCTCAAACAACTCCAGATGGGGGCCCGCTACGCGGCGCTCCACCAACCCCACGAATGGTCGGCCGGGCAGGTGTAGCGGCACCAGCTCACGCCCCCGCCGGCGCACCCACCGCACCTGCGTGTACTTTATGAGTACCGGCTTGGGTCGGGGCAAGCTGGCCGGGTGGCGCCAGGTGAAATAAAAGCCCTCAAGCTCAGCGGTTCCGTCATTCATGAAGCCATAGTGCAGCTTGCCCTTGCTGGTACAGAGCAGCACCGGCGGCACATAATAGCCACTTTTGGGTTGCAGCGTGTCCGTGGCGGGGTGATGCACTTCCGCCGACTGAGCCGCGGCGTTGGCAAACGAAAAGCAAAGCAACCCTTTGAGCGCAAGCTTGATAAAACGCATTGTGGCAGGACGTATGGCTATGCAGGATGAAATAAAGATACGTCCCGCTACGGTGGTGCACCAATGCCGCCGCCGCCGCATAAGCACTTCTTAACCGCCGTTATAACTATGCCATTAGGCCCGTCAGTACGGTGGTTAAATGCTGCTTGTTCATGACTTACGTGCGCACCACCAACTGCTCGGGCAGGTGCATGAGGTAGTCGCCGTAGCCGCTTTTGCGCAGGGGCTCGGCCAGGGCGCGCAACTGGTCGGCGTTGATAAAGCCCTGGCGGTACGCTATTTCTTCGATGGCGCCCACCTTCAGGCCCTGGCGCTGCTCAATTACGCGCACGAATTCACCGGCCTGCATCAGGCTCTCGAACGTGCCGGTATCGAGCCAGGCCGTGCCGCGGCCCAGAATGCCCACCTTGAGGGTGCCGCGCCGCAGGTACTCGCGGTTCACGTCCGTGATTTCGTACTCGCCGCGCGGGCTGGGCTTCAGCCCGCGGGCAATTTCGATGACGTCGTTGTCGTAGAAATACAGGCCGGGCACGGCGTAGTTGCTCTTGGGCGTGGCCGGCTTTTCTTCAATGCTGAGGGCTTTCTTGTTGGCATCGAACTCCACCACGCCGTAGCGCTCGGGGTCGAGCACGTGGTAGGCGAAAACCACGCCGCCGGTGGGGTCGCTGTTGGCTTTCAGCAGGGCCTCCAGGCCGGCGCCGTAGAAAATATTGTCGCCTAGCACCAGCGCCACCTTGTCCTGGCCGATGAAGTCGGCCCCAATTACGAAGGCCTGCGCCAGGCCGTTGGGTACCTCCTGCACGGCGTATTGGAAGTCGCAGCCCAGGCTGCGCCCGTCGCCGAGCAGCTTCTGGAACTGCGCCTGGTCGTGCGGCGTGGTGATAATCAGCACTTCCCGGATGCCCGCCATCAGCAGAATCGACAGCGGATAGTAAATCATCGGCTTGTCGTACACGGGCATGAGCTGCTTGCTCACGGCCAGCGTGAGCGGGTGCAGGCGGGTGCCGGAGCCCCCGGCGAGGATGATGCCTTTCATGGGATGAGGAAAGTCGTACTTGTGAATTTCAGAACGTCATGCCGAGCTTGTCGAAGCATCTCTACCGCGCAAGTAATCAGGGTTACTCCTGCGGTAGAGATGCTTCGACAAGCTCAGCACGACGTTCCTTTTAGCTTGACGCTAGTTTCTTTCTTTGATAAACTCCTGATTGGCTTTGAACCAGTCCAGCGTCTGCCGCAGGCCCTCGCGGATGCGGATTTGTGGGTCGTAGCCCAGCAGGTTTCGGGCCTTGGAAATGTCGGCCAGGGAGTCGCGGATGTCGCCGGCGCGGTCGGGGCCGAACTTCGGCGCCAGGTCGGAGCCGGCTTCTTCGCGCAGGATGTCATACATCTGCACCAGGGAGGTGCGGTCGCCCACCGCAATGTTGTAGACCTGGCCCAGTGCCTCCGGCTTCTGCACCAGCGCGGCCCGGATGTTGGCCTGCACGCAGTTTTCCACGAAGGTAAAGTCGCGGGTCTGGCCGCCGTCGCCGTTGAGGGTGGGCGCCTGGTTTTGCAGAATGGCGTCGATGAACAGCGGAATCACGGCCGCGTAGGCCCCGCCCGGGTCCTGGCGCGGGCCGAAGATGTTGAAGTAGCGCAGCCCGATGATTTCCATGCCGTAGGTGCGGGCAAACACGTCGGCGTACAGCTCGTTGGCGTACTTCGTCACGGCATAAGGCGAGAGCGGCTTGCCGATGCGGTCCTCCACCTTGGGCAGGCCGGGGTGGTCGCCGTAGGTGGAGCTGCTGGCCGCGTACACGAAGCGCTTCACGCCCGCGTCCTTGGCCGCGGTCAGCATCTGCACGAAGCCGCCCACGTTCACGTCGTTGGTCAGCACGGGGTCTTTGATGGAACGCGGCACCGAGCCGAGGGCGGCTTCGTGCAGCACCACGTCCACGCCGGCGCAGGCGTTGGCACACACGGCCGCGTCGCGGATGTCGCCGTCCAAGATTTCCAGGCGCGCGTCGCCGGCAAACAGCGCCAGGTTTTTGCGGAAGCCGTTGGAGTAGTTGTCCAGCGTCCGCACTTTTTTGACGCCGTATTTCAGCAGGTACTCCACGATGTTGGAGCCGATGAAGCCCGCGCCGCCGGTAACGAGAAAAGTCAGATTATCGAGCGGCTGCTCGTGGAAAGGGTTTTCGTACATAAAGTCAGTTAACAGTTATCAGTGAGCAGTGAACAGTTATAAAAATGGCTATTGAACGATGCTGTCCACTACTCACTGATAACTGTTAACTGAAGCGCAGCGCTACCGCCCGGCGTACTGCTTGGCGTTGTAATCCTGGTAAGCGCCGCTCGTTACGTGGTTCAGCCACTCCTCGTTTTCGAGGTACCAGTCCACGGTTTGGGCCAGGCCCTGCTCGAAGGTGACGGAGGGCTTCCAGCCCAGCTCGTTCATTATTTTAGAGGAATCGATGGCGTAGCGCATGTCGTGGCCGGCGCGGTCGGTCACGAACTTGATGAGCTGGCGCGAGGTGCCCGGCGCCTGGCCGGTTTTCTCGTCCACCACGTCGCACAGCAGCTCAATGAGCTTGAGGTTTTGCCACTCGTTCACGCCGCCGATGTTGTAGGTTTCGCCGGGTTTACCCCGGTGAAACACCGCGTCGATGGCCGTGGCGTGGTCTTTCACAAACAGCCAGTCGCGCACGTTTTCGCCTTTGCCGTACACGGGCACGGGCTGGCCGGTGCGCAGCCGGTGAATGGCCAGCGGAATGAGCTTTTCGGGGAAGTGGTTGGGGCCGTAGTTGTTCGAGCAGTTGCTGAGCTTGATGGGCAGGCCGTAGGTGTGGTGCCAGGCCCGCACAAAGTGGTCGGAGCTGGCCTTGGAGGCCGAGTAGGGCGAGCGGGGGTCGTAGGCGGTTTCCTCGGTGAACATCTCGGGCCCGAAATCCAGCGAGCCGTACACCTCGTCGGTGCTCACGTGGTAGAACACGTGGCCGGCGTAGCCGCCGGGCTGCCAGAGGTGGCGCGCCGCGTTCAGCAAATTCACCGTGCCGATGACGTTGGTTTTCACAAACGCCATGGGGTCGGTGATGCTGCGGTCCACGTGGCTTTCGGCCGCAAGGTGAATCACGGCATCGGGCGCCTCGTGGGCAAACAACTGGTCGACGAAGTTCTGGTCGGCAATGTCGCCCTTGACGAACTTGTAGTTCGGCGCCTGCTTCACGTCACGCAGGTTCTCCAGATTGCCGGCGTAGGTCAGCGCGTCGAGGTTGAGAATCTGGTAGTTCGGGTACTTTGTCACGAACAGCCGCACAACGTGTGAGCCAATGAAGCCGGCGCCGCCAGTAATGAGGATTTTCATGCAGTAGGTGAGTAAGTGGGTAAATGAGTAAGTGAGCTGGCAAGCAAATGAGTAGCGCACGTTGGCCCACTTACTCATTTACCCACTTACTCACTTACCAAGCGTCTGCTGCCACTTCCAGGCGCTGGTCAGGGCCTCGGCCAGGGAGCCTTCCGTTTTGAATCCGAGCACGGTTTCGGCCTTCGTGGCGTCGGCGTAGATGGCGGGCACGTCGCCGGTGCGGCGGGGGCCCAGCTCCACGTTCAGCTTCTGGCCGCTCACTTCCTCGAAGGTGCGCACCACTTCCAGCACGCTGTTGCCGCGGCCGGTGCCCACGTTGAAGATTTCGACCCGCTCGGTGGCCTGCTTTTCCAACAAGCGGCGCACGGCCACCACGTGGGCCTTGGCCAGGTCCACCACGTAGATGTAGTCGCGCACGCAGGAGCCGTCGGGCGTGTCGTAGTCGGTGCCGTACACGGTCAGCTTTTCGCGGATGCCGGCCGCCGTCTGGGTGATGAACGGCACGAGGTTGTTGGGCACGCCCAGGGGCAGTTCGCCGATTTTGGCCGACGGATGCGCCCCGATGGGGTTGAAGTAGCGCAGCAAAATGGTGCGCGGCCCGCCCGCGGCGGCCACGTCGGTGAGGATGTCCTCGGCCATTTGCTTGGTGGCGCCGTAGGGCGAGGTGGCCTTTTTGGTGGGCGTGGCCTCGGTCACGGGCAGCGCGTCGGGCACGCCGTACACGGTGCACGACGAGGAAAACACCAAAGACTCCACTCCAAATTCGGGCATCACCGCCAACAGGGCCAGCAACGAGTCGAGGTTGTTGCGGTAGTAAGCCAACGGCTTCTGCACCGACTCGCCCACGGCCTTGAAGGCGGCGAAGTGCACCACGCCGACAATGCCGGGCTCGGCCGCGAACACCGTGCGCAGGGCCGCCTCGTCGGCACAATTGATGCGATACACCGGCACCTTGCTTCCCAGAATGCCCTCAATACCGGCCAGGGCCGATTCCTGGGAATTGCTGAAGTCATCGACAATAATGGGCTGGTAACCGGCCTGGCGCAGCTCCACTACCGCGTGCGAGCCGATGTAGCCAGCGCCGCCAGTGACAAGTATTTTTTTCATAAGCTATTAGCGGTTAGTCGTCAGCCGTCAGCTTTTTCAGGGCTGCTCCGAAGAGCTAACCGCTAACAGCTTTCAGCTAACAGCTACATTTATTACAGGCTCCAGTACTGAATGTCTTTCATCTTGCCCCGGTAGAGGCCTTTGATGTCGACGAGCACGGCGTTGGCGGAAGTGATGGATTGGAAATAAGCTTCGTCTTTCTCGGCGTAGGGCAAGTGGCCCACGGCCACAATCACGGCGTCGTAGTCTTTGCGCACGTCGTCGTTGGGCGTCAGGCGGAAGCCGTACTCGTGGTGCAGCTCGTTGGAATCGGCGTGCGGGTCCACAATGTCGACGTTTACCGAGAAGTTTTTCAGCTCCTGAATCACGTCGGCTACCTTAGAATTGCGGATGTCTTCCACGTTCTCCTTGAAGGTGGCGCCCATCACCAGCACGCGGCTTTTGGCCACGTCCTTGCCTTTCTTAATCATCATCTGCACCGTTTTCCGGGCGATGTAGGCGCCCATGTTGTCGTTGGTGGTGCGGCCGCTCAGGATAACCTTGGCGTCGTAGCCCAGCTCTTTGGCCTTGTAGGTCAGGTAGTACGGGTCGACGCCGATGCAGTGGCCGCCCACCAGGCCGGGCGAGAATTTCAGGAAATTCCACTTCGTGCCGGCCGCTTCCAGCACCTCGTAGGTGTTGATGCTCATGCGGTCGAAAATCATCGACAGCTCGTTCATCAGGGCAATGTTGACGTCGCGCTGGGTGTTTTCGATGATTTTGGCGGCTTCGGCCACCCGGATGCTGCTGGCGCGGTGCACGCCGGCGTCCACCACCAGCTCGTACACTTTGGCAATGGTGTCGAGGGCTTCGTCGTCGTTGCCGCTCACCACTTTCACAATGCGGCGCAGGGTGTGCTCCTTGTCGCCGGGGTTGATGCGCTCGGGCGAGTAGCCCACCTTGAAATCGTTCGGGAACTTCAGGCCCGACAGCCGCTCAATCACCGGAATGCAGTCTTCCTCGGTGCAGCCGGGGTACACGGTGCTCTCAAACACCACGTAATCGCCCTTTTTAATCACCTTGCCCACCGACGACGACGCGCCGAGCAGCGGCTTGAGGTCGGGCATGGCGTGCTCGTCGATGGGCGTGGGCACGGCCACGATGTAAAAGCTGGCCTGGCGCAGCACGTCGAGCGAATCGGTGAAGGTGATGTCGCAGCCGTCGAACGCGGCTTTGTCCAGCTCGCCGCTGGGGTCGACGCCCTGTTTCATCTGGGCCACGCGGCCGGCGTTGATGTCGAAGCCAATAACCTTCAGCTGCTTCGCGAATTCGAGGGCGATGGGCAAGCCCACGTAGCCGAGGCCGATAACGGCCAGGGTGGCCTCTTTGCGCAATAATTGGTCGTACACGTAGTTAGATTTTCGAGGTTCGTTTGTCGTTTTTGGTGAGCGGGCGCACTGACTGCTGGTCGGCGCTGAGCTCGTATTGTTCGCCGCTTTCGGGGCAGATGGCCCGGCGCTGGGCGTCGAAGGCCAGGCGGTGGCCGTAGGCGCTCATCCAGCCCCGGAGCCGGGCCGGCGTACCGTAGACGAGGGCGTAGGCCGGCACGTCGTGCGTGACCACGCTGCCCGCGCCCACGAAGGCGTAGCGCCCCAGCCGCACGCCGCACACGATGGTGGCGTTGGCGCCCACCGTCACGCCCTGCTCCAGGTAGGTGGGCTGGTACTGGCCGGCGCCCTTGCGGGGCACGGCGCTGCGCGGGTTTTTCACGTTGGTAAACACCACGGAGGGGCCCAGAAACACGTCGTCTTCGCACACCACGCCGCCGTAGAGGCTCACGTTGTTTTGCACCTTCACGTTGCGGCCCAGCGTCACGCCGTCGGCCACGAACACGTTCTGGCCCAGGTTGCAGTCTTCGCCCACGTCGGCGCCCGCCGAGATGTGGCAGAAGTGCCACACGCGGCTGCCGCGGCCCACCTGGCAGCCCTCGTCCAGGACGGCCGTGGGGTGGGCGTAGTAATCGGCGGCGGGGTGCGGCATGCGGGCAAGCGGGTGGTTCAGCCGGCAAAGGTAAGGCGGCGGGCGGGGTTGGGTTCGTACTTTTGGGTAATTCCCTCAATCCGACTGCATCATGGGCCTGCCTGCGTTCCAACTTCCCGAAGAATCGGTTTACGTTTCAGTCGATGACTACCTCGCGCTCGAATTCGAAGCCGCTACCCGCCACGAGTACGCCAACGGCCGCGTGTGGGCGATGGCGGGCGCCGAGATGGTCCACAACGATATCAACTACAACCTCAATCAAGTCATTGGCCCGCAGTTGCGCGGAAAAGGCTGCAAAGCCAATATGAGCGACTTGCGGGTGCAAACGAAAAACCGCTCCGGCTATCTATACCCCGACACAGTAGTGGTTTGTGGTACGCCCATGCTTTCTGATGAGGTGAGGCCCCGGTCCCTGACCAATCCGGTGCTCATTGTGGAAGTGACATCGGCCTCAACGGCCGAGCGCGACCATTACGAAAAATTCGCCCTTTACCGGCACATTATCAGCCTACGCCAGTACCTCATGCTCAGCTCCGAAGAGGTGCACGCCGAACTCTATACCCTGGACGAAGTGGGCCGCTGGATATACACTGAAACCCGCGACCTCTCCGCTGTGCTGGACCTGAGCAGCATCAGCTGCCAAGTGCCGCTGGCGGAGGTGTATGCGGGCGTTGAGTTGGTAAAGACTTGATTTAGTCGCGCAATGCTTCAGCGTAGTCATGCATCATGAATATGAGAGCAAGTGCTGCCGCTGCTAAGAAAAACAAGACGCTGAATCCCGCCAGGATGCCGTCGCCTGTCCGAGCATGAGCGCTTCGAAGCGCCTTATACAAAGCCCATAGATTGAGTGCTAATCCAACGACATAAACTAAAGCAGCCAACGCTCCTTGGTGGCGTGTATGGAGGGGCAGCCAGCTGTTTGAAGCAGTAAGGGCAGTTGCAATCACAATTACTAGTTGCCAGACCAAGCTCCCCAGAATGGTTCCAGCAAAACCTTTCAAAAACAGCCCGCGCACCTTAGCTGGAGCGGTTTCCGGCTTCTCCATGATGCCTACAGCTTCACGCACACGTTCTGGGCCTCGGTGAAAAACCGCAGCGCTTCCAGGCCGCCTTCGCGGCCCACGCCGGAGTTTTTCATGCCGCCGAAAGGCGTGCGCAGGTCGCGGTGCAGCCAAGTATTCACCCACACGATGCCCGAGTGCAGCTGGTGGCTCACGCGGTGGGCGCGTTGCAGGTCGCGCGTCCAGAGGGTGGCCGAGAGGCCGTAATCGGTGCTGTTGGCCCAGGCCAGGGCTTCCTCTTCGGTGTCGAAGGGCGTGAGGGTGACGACAGGGCCGAAGATTTCTTCCTGGTTGGTGCGGCAGTCGAAGGGCAGGTTTTCAAACACCGTGGGCTCCAGGAAGTAGCCGTCGGCACAGCGGCCGGGCACGGTGGCGCGGTGGCCGCCGGCCAGCAGCACGCCGCCTTCCTCGTGGGCCAGCCGGATGTAGTCCAGCACTTTGTTCAGGTGCGCTTCGCTCACGAGGGCGCCTTGCTTGGTGTCGGCTTCCAGCGGGTCGCCGATTTTCTGCGCCTCCAGCTGCTTCAGAAACTCGGTTTTAAACGCCTCGTAGATGGGCCGCTCGATGAAAATGCGGGAGCCGCAGAGGCAAATCTGGCCCTGGTTGGCGAAGCTGCTGCGGACGCTGGTGGCCACGGCGGCGGCCAGGTCGCAGTCGGCGAAGATGAGGTTCGGGTTTTTGCCGCCCAGCTCCAAGCTGAGCTTTTTGAACATTGGCGCGGCGGTGCGGGCCAGGTGCCGCCCGGTGGCGGTGCCCCCCGTGAAGCTGATGGCCTTGATGCCCGGATGCTCCACGATGGCCTGCCCGCAGTTCGGCCCGTTGCCGTGCACGATGTTGAGCACGCCGGCCGGCAAGCCCGCTTCCATGCACAGCTCGCTCAGGAAAAAGGCGGTGGCCGGCGTGATTTCCGAGGGCTTGGCCACTACGCAGCAGCCCACGGCCAGGGCCGGCGCTATTTTCCAGGTGAAGAGGTAGAGTGGCAGGTTCCAGGGCGAGATGCAGCCCACCACGCCCACGGGGTGGCGCACGGTGTAGTTCACGGCCACGCCTTCCTGCACGTGGGCCTCGGTGGCAAAGTGCTGGGCGGCCGTGCCAAAGAAGTGGAAGTTGCTGGCCGCGCGCGGGATGTCCATCACGCGGGCCAGGGCCAGGGGCTTGCCATTGTCCTGGCTTTCGGCGCGGGCCAGACGCTCCAGGTTGGCGTCGATGAGGTCGGCAACTTTGACCAGCAGGCGGCCGCGCTCCTCGGCCGGCAAGGCGCGCCAGGCGGGCAGGGCGGCTTCGGCGGCGGCCACGGCGGCGGCCACGTCTTCGGGGCCGGAATCCGGAATCTGGCCGTACACCTGCCCGGTGGCGGGCTCGATGTTGTCGAGAAAACGGCCGGCCCGGGGCGGCACCAGCTGGCCATTAACGTAATTGAGCAGGCGGAGCATGGCGGTTGGTTTAATCGTTGAGCCGGCGCTCCGGCAGGTCAGTCGGGGCCAGCGCGAGGGGTAGGGCAACGGGGTTCCGGCTAAAGTTTTGCCGAATGAGCAGCCATTCCTGCCGCCACTGGGTGAGGCGGTAAAGCTTTACGAAGCCCAGCACCATGGCCACCGCAAACAAGCCGGCTACGAAGAGCGGGTCGAACACCAGCACCGAGTACTTGCGCAGTTTCAGAAACTGGAGCACGCTTTCCAGATTGAGAACATAAGCTACCGACGTCAGCACGTAGGGCAGGTAGTCACGCTTCAAAAAGGCGTAGGCGGCTAAGAACAGCATGGCGGCATGCCAGTACCGTTCGTGCATCTGGGTGTTGAAGAACGCAAAGCAGAGGGGAATCAGCCCGCAGCTGAGCAGGACAATGGAGAAGTCATCCGGGTTAGACTCGCTGGCGGCCGGCGCAACGGGCGGGCGACGCAGCTTGCGAAGCGACAGCACCAGCAACGGAAACAGGGCGAGCGCCGATGCCAAAAAAAACAGCAGCAAGCCCCAGGTGCGGTACATAAGCCCGGCGTATAGGCCGGTATCGGCCACGCCCACGGGGTCCGGGTCGGGGGCGAGGGCGTACCAAAAATTGAACGCATTCATGGAGAGCACCGGATATGTGTTGGCCGCGCCCAGATTGAATTTGATAATCTGGGGCAGGTAATTTTCGTCGCTCCACCAAATGAAGGGCGCCAGGATGAGCGTGGCCAACACGGCGCTGGCCCCGACGGCCAGCCCCAGTCGTTGGGGCCGCTGCCACCACAGCGGCGCCCACAGCAGCAGCAGGGGCGGCATGAAAATGATGGCCTGGGTTTTGGCCGACAACGCCAGCACGAAAAACAAAGCACTGGCCACGGCGCGCTGCCGCACGGCCAGCACCACGGCCCCGAACACAAAGAAGGTGTAAATGGCATCGACTTGCGCCCACACCAGGGTGTTGTAGAGGTAGCCCAAGTTCAGCAGCAGCAGCAGGACCAGCCCAAACCGACGCTCGCGCTCGCGCACCAGCGAAGCCGCCCAGAACGCCCCCGCAAAATCAAACACCAGCGTGTAGGCCTTCAGCCAGTGACTGTAGTAAATGAGTTTTTCCACGTCGCCCATCAGCCAGCCATTGAACCACAGGATGTAATGGTAGAACGGATTGTAGTTGTTACCGGGCGACTGGTACACGTTGCCCAGCCCGTGGTAGAAAATGTCTTTAGACCAAGCCACCCAAAAGCTCATGTCGCTTTCGTGCGCAGCGTGGGGCACCAGCAGCAGCAGCAGCGTGAAGAGCAGAAACGTGTAGGTGAGTTGCCGACGTAGCGAGAGGGTGCCCATGCGTGAAGTGAAAAGCGAGCCGAGGGGTGGCGTGCAGCCGGCGGGCGCGCAGGGAAATGAAAAGCTAGAAGGGTTCTGGGCCGGGCGCGGGCGCCGGGAGGTCCGATTCGGCGATGATGTAAAGCGGGCGCTGGCGCACGTTGGCACTGAGGCGGGCCACGTACTCACCAATGACCCCCAACGCGATGAGTTGCACCCCGCCCAAGAACAGGATGCTCATCATCAGCGAGGCCCAGCCCGGCTCGTAGTCGTGCCACACCAAGCGAGAATACAGCGTGTAGAGCATCAGCAAAAAGGCCACGCCCGACACGGTGAAGCCCATGAGCGTGGCGGCCTTGAGCGGCGCGTCCGAAAAGCTCGTGATGCCGTCGAGGGCGAAGCTGAGCATTTTGCGGTAGGTGTAGCCGGTTTGGCCGCCAGCCCGCTCGGCCCGGTCGTACTCCAAGAACGTTTGGCGAAAGCCCACCCAGGCTATCTGCCCGCGCAGAAACTTGTGCTGCTCGGGCATCTGGCGCAGGGTGCGCACCACCCGCCGCGAAATAATGCGAAAATCGCCGGTATCCACTGGAATCGATACGTGGGTGATGCGGGCCAGCAAGCGATAAAACACTTTGGCAGTCAGCTTTTTCGCGTAGCTTTCACCCTGCCGCGAGCGGCGCTTGGCGTACACCACGTCGTATCCTTGCCCCAGTTTGGCGTAAAGGTCCGTGATGAGTTCGGGCGGGTCCTGCAGGTCGGCGTCGATGATGACCACGGCTCCGCCCTGCGAGTGGTCGAGCCCGGCTGTGACCGCAATCTGGTGGCCAAAATTGCGGCTGAAGTCCAAGTAGTGCACTCGCAGGTCGCGGGCGGCCAGCGCCTTCAGCATCGGCAGGGACCGGTCGCGCGAGCCATCGTTGACGAAAATCAGCTCAAACCCATTGGCCAAAACCATAGGCTCCAGCACGCTGAGCAGGCGCCGGTACAACTCGTCAATGTTGGTTTCCTCGTTGTAGATGGGAATGATGACGGACAAGTCCACGTGGGCTATAAAAAACTAAAAGGTGAAATTTTAAAACTCAGGCTGGTTTTTGGGCCAGGGCAAACACGCTCACGCCCAGCGGCAGGTTGAAGAGGCGCAGCAAGCGGTTTTCGATTTTCATCCACCACAACAGCAGGCTGTTAGCCGGTCCCACGAGGTGGCGCAGGTCACCGGTGGAGCGCGGGTTTATTCCCTTCGAAACCGGTCCCGACGTCAACCGACGCCCGAGCCGCAGCGTTGCCGCCGGAAAATAGAGGGCTGCGTTCCAGAACGAACTGCGCTGGATGTGCAGGCTGGCCCGTTGCAGGGCGTCCACCAAGCCTTGGCGGGAATAGCGGCGGAAATGGTGGTTCATCACGTCGTGCTCGCTCCAGAGGTGGGCATGGGCCGGCACAAACACCAGGAGCCGCCCGCCGGGCTTCAGCACACGGGCCCACTCGCGCAAGGTGCCGGTTTCGTCCTCGATGTGTTCGAGCACGTCGGACGCAACAACCAAATCAAAGTGCCGGTCGGCAAATTCAAGGGCGGCGCCGTCCATCACCGCGGCGTTGGCCACGCCGCGGGCGCGGGCCAGTTCAATGGCCGGCTCGCTCACGTCGATGCCCGTCACGTCGGTGTAGCCGGCGGCACGCAGGCGCTGCATCAGGGGGCCGCCCGAGCAGCCGATTTCCAGAATGGCGGCCGTGCGGGGCAGCTGCAAGCCGGCGATGAGGTCGTACACCGCGTCGCGGCGGCTGGCAAACCACCAATGTTCTTCTTCGAGTTGGTGGTATTTGGCTTCGTAAGTCAGGTCCATGCCGAGCAAAAGTACGGCACGAAGTCGTCGTCGCCGCCGGGCCGAAACGCTGGCTTGGCTTCGTGCTTTTTTCCCGATGCGAGTGGGCTGCCCGCATCGCCCGCCCTGCGCCAAGGAAGTAGCGCCGGGCCGTGGCACCAGGGCCTCAAGGCCTCAGCGAATACGTGTTTTTGACCAACCGCCGCCGGGCGCCCGTGCCGATGTAGTAATACACGTCGGTATTAACAGGGCGAATGAGCAAGTCGTCGGCCAGCAGGTCGTGGTTTTGATACAGCACTTCGATGCGTTGCACGCCGGGCTGCACCCGAAACGGCACCACGATGCGCACCCAGTCGCCCATCACCTCGGTGGCCTTGCGGCTGTCCACCACCGATTCCGCGGTGCCGCCGTCGGCGTAATGGGAAACGACCCGCATGTTGCCGAAGCCGTAGTCGGTTTTGCCATTTATCCACACCGAGGCTTCGTAGCGGCCCGTGTCGGCCGGGGCCGGCACGGGCCCGTCGTAGAGGGTTGAAAATTTATCCTGTGGCTCATAGAAGGCCCCGGCGCCCAAGCGGCCGCGCCGGTCCGCGGCCTGAGCGAAGTCCTGCACCAGCACGCCGGCGGCCGTGGTTGTGAAGAGCCCGCCCGGCCGCGGCTTGAGGGTCGGCAACAGCGAGTCGGCCTTTGCCTGTTCCCGGGGCAAGTCGGTGGCGGCCAGGGCGGCCAGCGGCAATTCGTAGAGGGAGGCTTCGGGGGTTTGCACCAGCAGGTGGGCCAGGCCCACGAGCCGCTGCTCGGCGTCGGACAGGATATCGGGCGTCACAAGCAGCAGCAGGGGCTTGTTGTTGGGGAAATGCGCCAGCAGTTCCCTGGGCACCAAGGGGCTGCTAAACAACTGGATGTGCTGCATGGCCTCCCCCACCGAAGAGCGGGGAATGTGGTTGGCCAACAGCGGCAACCCGCTGATGGCGGAGGCTTTATAGGCCTGAAAAATGGAATTGCCGCTCCCGGCCTGGTCAAATTTGTCGGTGCCCATGTTGTAGTACGGCACGGGCAAAATGGCTTGGAATTCGGAAAAGCCGCGGTTTTTCCACGTCAGTTGCGAAACCGGGCTGGAGCTGGGGTCCAGAAAGTCGTTGGCGCCGGTGTTGGCCATCACCCTTGTGGCTTCGGTGGACACTTGCAGCCACGCCTCGGCGCCCCAGAACAACAGCACCGGCAGCCCCACCCACGCCAGCGCGCCCAGCCGCCGCCGGCGCAGGTACCGCCACAGCCGGTAAAGGCAATACGCCGTGTAGGTAGTGGCCACGTAATAAAAAGGCCAGGCGAAGCGCCCCAGCGACCGAAACTGTTTCACTTGCCCGGCGTGCTCGGTGAGCCACTCGAAGCCGTGCCACTTAAAGGGCACGCCAAAAGAGAAAATCAGCAGCAGGGAAGCAGCCCACAGCCCGGTGCGCAAATGCAGCGGCGCCGCCGGCCGGCCCAGGCGGCGCCACCGGCGGCGCGCCAGCACCGCCGCCGTGCCCAAAAGGCAAGAGGCCGCCAAGGTGACCGTGCTGACCAGGCCGACGTAAGAAAAGCCTTCCGAGCTGGCGGGCTCGTCGCCGGGCCACTGCGCCTGCCACCAGTCGTAGACGGGGCCCATCACCGGGGTGAACACCGTGCCGGGCGTGGCCACGAACACCAGCAGGCCGTAGGGGTTGGGCGGCCGGTCGGTCACGTGGTCGGTGGCCCAGAGGTAGCCGCGGAACAGGAGCAGCGGCAGCGCCGCCGTCAGCGCCAGGCGCAGCAGCCACCGCCGCAGGCGGGGCTGCTGCCAGGCCAGCACCAGCACGTGCCCCAGCAAAAACGCGCAGCCCACCGCTAAGAAATACGGCATCACGGCCCCAATCAGCAGAATGCTGACGGTGAACACAATGTACCAGCGCCACCGGCCCGGCGCCTCCTGCATCCGGATGATGCAGTACCACAGCCACGGCACAAACCACGCGTAGCTAAGCATCAGGTGCCCGTCGAGGCGCAGTACCTGGGGCGACATGAACCCGATAATCAGGGCCAGCAGCCCGGCGTAGAGCACGGGCAGGCGGGTGCGCCGCAGCACCGCATATAGCACCACCGGCGTAATCACCAGGGAGCTCAGGCCCAGCAGGTTGAGAATGGCCACCGAGTACCGCCCGGCTGGCACACCGTGCCGGTGCAAGAAGCCCATGATGGTGGCAAGCAGCGGCTGCAGGTTGGGGTAATTGAAATGCTCGCCGTAAGGGTAGTTCATGCCCGTGAAGCGCAGGCCCATGTCATGCATCACGTAGAAGGCCGTGACGTAATAGCTCTGCAGCATGTCGCCGCTCGGGTTGAAATAAAAGTCGTTGGGATTAGCCAGTACGGGGCCGAACAGCACCGCCGTCAGCGCCAGGGCCGCCAGGGCCACGCCGCCCATGCCCAGCCAGTGCAGCTTGCGGAAAGATGAACTCATGCAAAAAAGGGAAAGAAAGCTCCTTTGAATTAAAGCAAGGCCGGTGGGCCGTGGGGTGAGCGGCGGCTGGCGGCGGCGCAGCCACCGCCCTGAGCGGCGCAAAAAGCGCACCGCTTGGCAGCAAGCCCAGTGTTTCGGTTTTCGCAGCGTTCAAAATTAGGGCTGAATTGGCAAGTAGACACTTCGGGCAAGGCCACTAGGCCCCAAACCAGGTTTAAATCCTTGTGTCATTCCCAATTCTGGGCATATTGCGCGGTTCGGCCTTTCCGAAGTTCCAGACGCCGAAAGCCCGCCGTAGCTTTGTTGTGTGGTGGGCTCTGTCGGCTACGCCTTTATTCTCGTTTATGGCCGTTCCTCTCCTTTCCCTTATCGTCCCAGCTTATAACGAAGCCACGCGGTTGGGCAATACCATTGAGCAAGCGCTGGCTTATTTGCAGGCGCAGCCTTACCGCAGCGAAGTCATTGTCGTCAACGACGGGTCGACCGACAACACCACCCAGGTGGCCGAGGCCGTTTTTGCGGCGCAGGCGGGCCGCATTGCCACGCGGCTGCTGAGCTACCAGCCCAACCGGGGCAAAGGCTACGCCGTGCGCCAGGGCCTGCTAGCCGCCCAGGGCCAGGTGGCCTTGTTTTCAGACGCCGACTTATCGACGCCGATTGACGAGCTGCCGCAGTTGCTCAACCCCATTCTGGCGGGCCAGTTCGACATCGTTTTCGGTTCGCGGGCGCTCGACCCTAGCCTCGTTGGCACGCACCAGCCGTGGTTGCGGGAGCAAAGCGGCCGGTTTTTCAACCTGGTGATGCGGCTGGCGACCGGGCTGCCCTACGTCGACACGCAGTGTGGCTTCAAGGCGTTTCGGCTCGACGTGTGCCGCCCCATCGCGGAGGGGGCCATCCTGGACCGGTTTGGCTTCGATGTGGAACTCCTGTACCTGGCCTACAAGGCCGGCCTGCGCCTGCACGAGCAACCCGTGCGGTGGAACGACGCCGCGGGCAGCAAGGTGGGCGTGCTCGGTGGCCTCGATGGCTTCCGGGAATTGCACCAGCTCCGCCGCAGGGCGCGGCGCGGCCGCTACGACGACACCCTGCGGCGCACCCGGGAAGCCATGGCCAAGCCCGCGCCGCTGCTGCAACCGGAGCCGTAGGCCCGCCGCGCGGCCAGCGGAAAGCGGCCGCCGTCTGCCCCGTTTTTTCAACCTGACCCAACTGTCCCATGCCTGATTTTTCGCCTTCTTCGCCTAGCCAACGATGGATGGTACCCCTCTTTTTTTTGGCGGTGCTGGTGCTGGGCCTGCTGGTGTTTCGCGATTACGGCCTGTCCATCGATGAAAACCAGCAGCGCGATACGGGCATGATTTCGCTCAAGCACGTAGCGCTGAAAGTGGCCCCCGCCTGGGTGAAGGCCGACCACGATTTTGACAAATACAACACGCCCCTGGCCGAATACTACGACCGCGACTACGGCACGGCCTTCGAAACGCCGGTATGCCTGGCCGAGCGCCTGTTGGGCTTGTCAGACGGCGGCGACAAGTTTTTGTTCCGGCACCTGTGCACGTTTTTGGTGTGCTTCGGGGGGCTGATTGCCGTGTACCAGCTGGCGGCGCGGCGCTTCCGCAACTGGCGGCTGGGCCTGTTGGCCGCGCTGTGGCTCCTGCTCTCGCCGCGGCTCTTTGCCGAGTTCTTTTACAACGACAAAGACGCCGTGTTCATGGCCCTGTTCGCCATTGCCACCAACACGGGCGTGCGGCTGTTGCTTCGCCCCACGGCGCGCCGGGCCGCCTGGCACGCCCTCGTCTGCGCCATCACCATCGACGTGCGCATCATGGGCGTGCTGCTGCCCTTGCTGACGGTGGCCCTGCTGGGGTGGCGCGCCCTGCGCGGGGAAGTGCGCTGGCCGCGGGCGGTGGGCACCAGCGCGCTGTATCTGGTGGTGCTGGCCGGCGCGGTGGTGGCGCTGTGGCCCTACCTGTGGCCAGCGCCACTCGACAACTTTGTGGCGGCCTTTGAGAAGATGAGTGCTTTCCGCTGGGGCGGCATGGTGCTGTACCGGGGCGATTTCATCATCGCCACCGACCTGCCCTGGCACTACGCGCTGGTGTGGATGGCCATCACCACCCCCGTGCTGTACGTGGGCGCCGGCTTGCTGGGGCTGGGGCTGGTGGTGCGGCAGGTGGTGCGGCAGCGCTGGCGCTTGTGGCAGGACGAAGCCGGCCTGCAGGACGTGGTGTTTCTGGGCTTGTTTGCGGGGCCGTTGCTGGCGGTGATTGCGCTGCACTCGGTGCTCTACGACGGGTGGCGGCAGGTGTATTTTGTGTACCCGGCGTTTTTGCTGCTGGCCCTGCGCGGCTGGGTGGCCGCGGCCGCCTGGCGGCCGCGCTGGGCGTGGTGGCCCAAAGCGCTTTACGGTGCCACCGCGCTGAGCGCGCTCGTCATTGCAGCGCAGATGGTGCGCGACCACCCGCTGCAAAACGTGTACTTCAACGTGCTGGCCGGCCGGCACGTGGCCGAGCGCTTCGAAATGGACTATTGGGGCCTGGGCTATCGCCAGGACCTGGAATACATCATTGAGCACGAAACGCGGCCCGTGGTCACGGTGTTTGCGCCTGGCCCCAGCCCCGCCGAATTCAACCGCCTGATGCTGCCGGCTTTCCAGCGCGAGCGCCTGCAGTTTGTAGACAAACCTGAGAACGCCGACTACTTCATCACGAACTACCGCTGGCACCCGGAGCCCTATCCCTACGATTTCGAGGTGCATCAGGTGCGGGCCGACGGGCGGCGGGTGCATTCGGTGTTCCGCCTGCGCTGAAGTAGAGCGAACAAGCAGCCAGCGCCCCGGCAAGCGTCCGAAACAGCCGTCAGGCCGCGCGCCTTTCCCCGGCCCAGCCAATAGGCAGCGCTAACGCCTCGATTCCCCAGGTTGGTTTGTTAGACCCGGTTTGGGAGAAATCATTCGAGTTATCCATCCTGAAGCCGGCCAGAAGTGTCTTAAGTATGGCCAAAAGCCAGTAGATTTGTGGCGGCTTTTTGCAGCACCTTGTTTTCTAATAATTCATTTTTTACTCTTTGCTTCGTGTCTAAGTTTTCCTCTCTTTTGGCCTGTGCCACAGTTGCGTCTCTACTGGGCGCTTGTTCCAGCAACGAGTCTGTTGATTTGCCTCAGGGCATGGTGACGCGCAACAACTTCGAAAACGTGCAGGGCTGGGGCGGGGCCAATGAAGCCAGCGTGACGACGGAGAAGGCCCACTCGGGCAAATCGTCTATCTGTGTAAACCCCCAGGTGGAGTACAGCTACACCTACAACCGCACGCTGGGCCAAATGACTTCCGGCAAGCCCAAAAAACTCACGGTGGAAGGCTGGGCCTGGGTGCCCGACAAAAACGCCAAGGCCTCCGTTACGGTGGAAATCAAACACTCTCCCACCAGCAACAGCACGGTGTTTTACGAAGGCCTGGATTTGGTTTCCTCGGTAGACGGATTCAAGGACTGGAAAAAAGTAAAGAAGACGTTCACCCTTCCCGATTCGGTGGCGTTCAACAACGCGGTGAAAGTGTACGTGTGGCGGGGCTCCAGCCCGTCGCCGGTGTACTTCGATGACATGGCCATTAGCCTTGAAAACTAGTTTTTGGCGCGTAGGCGCGGCCACGGCGGGGCTGGCGCTGCTGGCGGCCTGCTCCTCGCACGACGACGCCGGGGACTGGATTGGCGACGTGGTGACGGCCAACGACTACGAGGCCGTGATGGGCTGGGTGCCGGGCGCCACGTCCATCACGCGCGACCACGCCCACTCCGGCCGCTACGCCGACCGCGTGGATGCCGCCCACGAATGGGGCGTTACGTTTCAGGCCCCCCTGGGGCAGGCCAGCGTGCATGCGCTGCGCGGCCTCGACATCGAAGCCTGGGCTTACGCCAAAGAGGTGCAGCCGGCCGCCACGGCTTCGCTGCAAGTAGAAGTGTGGGCCCACGGCCCCGGACAGGACCCCGCGCCGCTGTTTAGCGGGAGCATGCCGTTGGCCGCGCAGCTTCAGGACTCCTGCGTGTGGACCAAAGTCAACTCCCGGTTTACCCTGCCGCCCAGTATGCCCTACGACGCCAACCTCCGCATTTTCCTGTGGCGCTCGACGGCTAAAAAGGCGGCGTACCTCGACGACATTCGGGTGAAAGCCCTCGAATAAGGCGTTTCTTCCTTTGCTTATGCGCCTTCTCCGGTTTTTTGTTCAGGCCCGGCCCCGGCAGTGGGGCTGGTTGTGGCTGTTGGGCTGCTGGCTGGCCGTGTGGGCCGAGTTGGAGCTGCTCACCGATTCGCGCAATTACTACGGGCCCATGTGGAGCCCCGTGCTGTTGCTGGCGGCCGGGGCGGTGCTGTGCGGCTGCGCGCTGGGTTTCTGGCTGCGGCGCCCGGCCGTGGCGCCGGCGGCCGAGGCGGTGCTGCGCCGCGTGCCCGTGGCGGGGCTGCTGCTGCTGCTGGGCGGCGGCTGGGTGCTCTCGGTGCAGGCGCCGGCGGTGGCCACCCGGCCGGTCAGCCTTAACTACTCCGACGTCATCGTCATTCTGCAAACCTACGTGAGCCGGTTTCGGAGCGGTGAAGTGGTGTACCGCTACCTCACCAACCTCTCGTACCCGCTCTTTCCGAACCACTTGCCCATGCAGTGGCTGCCTTACGTGCCGGCCGACGCGCTGGGCATCGACTACCGCTGGTGGGCCATGGGCTTGCTGCTGCTGCTTGGTTTTGGGGCCTACCAACTGGTGCTGGTGCGGCAGCCGCTGTCGTGGCTGGAGTTTGGGCTCAAGGCCTTGCTGCCGGCCTACTTTGTGGTGCGACTCATTCAGGCCAACCCCGACATTTACTCGCTGACCTGCGAGCCCACCATCATTTGCTACTACTGCCTGCTGGCGGCCAGCGTGTTGGGGCGGTCGGCCGGGCTGCAAGCCACGGCCCTGGTGTTGTGCCTCATGTCGCGCTACTCGGTGGTGTTCTGGGTGCCGTTTTTCTTGTGGGTGCTGTGGCGGGAAGTAAGCCCGCGCCACGCGCTGGTGGTGGCGGGCCTGACGGGGGCCGGCATTCTGGGCGTTTACGTGGTGCCTTTTCTGAGCCACGACTGGACAATTTTCTCGCACGCACTGGCCGAGTACCGCATTGCCACGCTGGGCGAGTGGAGCCGCAGCTCCGGCACCGACTTGCCCGTGCACGTGTTTGGGGGCACGGGGGTGGCCTCGTGGTTTTACACCTACGGCCCGGAGAGCATCAGCGAGCGCATCACGCTGCTGCAGCGCACGCACGTGGTGGTTTCGGCGGGCGTGGTGGCGCTGGTGGCCTGGCTGTACTACCGCCTGCGCCACCGCCTCGACTACCGCCTGGCGGCCCTCATCGGGCTGAAGCTGTACCTGGCAACGTTCTACTCTTTTTTGCAGATTCCGTACCTGTACCTGACTTCCCTGAGCCTGTTCATTTCGCTTTTTGTGGTGATGACCGTTGGGTTTCGGCGGGCACCGGAGGCGCCAACCGCTGTTGCGGGGCACGCGTAAGGGGTTCTGCCGCTTCACCTGTTCCACAGCGTTTGTTTTGCCATGATGTTGCAGTGCTTTCGCGTGGGGTTGCTGCTGCTCCTGCTGAGCGGGGCCAGCAGCCTGACCGGCGCTGCCCAGCGCCGGGTAAACTACGCGGACTGGAAGCTGGAGTGGGCCGAAGAATTCAATGGGCCCGTCGATACGCTTTCGTTGATGACGCGCTGGCGGTTTGCCTACCCCTGGGGTCGCAACCTCGATGCCAATTCGGAACTGCAGTACTACACCGGTACGGGCGTGCGGCCCGGCACAAACGGCACGCTGAATCTGGTTTCGGCCCGCTTGCCGCAGTCCATCCCCTACCGCCGCAAGCAACTCACCTATTCGTCGGGGATGCTCATCAGCCACCACCCCGCCGATTCCTTACGGCCCCAGGGGTGCCAGCCCGACAATGGCTTCAGCTACGGCTTGTTTGAGGTGCGGTGCCGGCAGCCGTATGACGGCGCTTCGTTTCCGGCGTTCTGGCTATGGGGGGGCGTGCCCGATGAAGTTGACGTTTTTGAGGCCAATCGCGCAATGTTCAATAGCACCCTGCACATCACCGGGGGTGGCTTCTGGCGGCCCAGCCGCACCAAACACGATGAATGCAGCTGCTCGTTTCACAACGTCGATGCGCATGAAGACCTTCACACCCAGTTTCATACCTATGGGTTGGAGTGGTTGCCCAACGAACTCATTTTTTATTTTGATGGTGTCCCCATTCGCCACGAAACGCGCTTGGTTCCCGAGGGCTGCGCCATGTACCTCATCGTCAATCTGGCCGTGTCGGACTGGGTGGGCGTGCCCGGCGACACGTTGGCCCTCGATTACATCCGCGTGTACCGACCGCGGCGGCTGCCGTCCACCACCCTGGTGCGGCACGGGGGCGAAGGGCCTTTTTCCGAATTGGAATGGCTGCCGTGGGAGCAAAAGCCCGGCCGCCTCGACGTTTCCAGGCACCAAAGCTGGACGGCCACGCCCCGCCCTGACCACCGGCTGGAGCTTTTCCTGACCGACAACCGCAACCCCCTCTGCGACCAGGAATTTCCGCTGCCGCACGAAGGCCGCTGGGCCCCGCCGTGGGTCGTCGTCGACAACCTCCCCGCCCTGGCCCTTCATTTCGCGCAAGCCGAACCCGTGGCCTGGACGCTGGCCAACGCCCTGGGCCTCCCGGTGGCGCGGGGCACCATCGCCGCGCCAACGGACGCGGCCAGGGCCCCGCGCTGGCCGCGCGACATGCCGCCCGGCGCATACACGCTGCACCTGCGCCAGGGCGAGGCAACGGTGGTGCACCCGGTGGTGCTGCTGGGCCGCACCCGCCACGACGCCACCCCGACGGCCACGTGGCTGCTGCCGGCCCCGTTGCCCCAGGCGCCGACTTCGGAGGTCGCCCCCTAGCAGTCAGGCGAGCCCTCGTTCGCGCGCTTTCGGCCGCAATTCCAGCAAAACGCGGTTATTTGCGGCTTAAAGGTGGGCTTATTGCCCGGCTTTCCTCGTGCTTACTATTTCCATGAAATCTCGCATTGCCCATCCGTATTCGCTGCTGGCCATCCTGTTACTGTTTGTGCTGATGGTGCAGGCCCGGCTGTGGGCGCCCTACTGGGACACGCACAACGTGCAGGCCATCCTGACCTGGGATGCCATGGGATACTACATCTACCTGCCGGCGCACTTCATTTACCACGACCTGGGGCACATGGCGTTTGCCAGCGACATCATGCGCGAGTACAACCCCAGCAGCTCGTTCTACCAGGCCTTTCAGGTGCCGGGTGGGCCCGAGGGCCAGCTCGTGACCAAGTACACCTGCGGCCTGGCCCTGCTCTGGACGCCGTTTTTTTTTCTGGGGCACTGGGCCGCCGGGTGGCTGGGCTACCCGCAGGACGGGTTTTCGGTGCCTTACCAGATTGCCATTGCCTTCGGCGGGCTGCTGTTTGCGTTGCTGGGGCTGGGGCTGCTGCGCCGCGTGCTGCTGCGCTACTTCTCCGACGTGGTGACCACGCTGGTGCTGGTGCTGCTGGTGCTGGGCTCCAACTACTTCCAGTACGCCGTGTTCGACGCGGCCATGGCGCACAACTACCTTTTCACGGGCTACGCGCTGCTGCTCTGGCTCACCATTCGGTGGCACGAGCGGCCCACGCGGCTCGGGGCGTTTTTCATTGGCCTCACGCTGGGAATTTTGGTGCTCATCCGGCCTTCCGAGGCGGTGGCGGCCGTGGTGCCGCTGCTGTGGAACGTGGGCTCGGTGGCGGCCGTGCGCGCCAAGCTGGCGTTGCTGAAAGAGCGGTGGGCGGATGTGCTGCTGCTGGCGCTGGGCGGCTTGCTGGGCGTGCTGCCGCAGGCGCTGTACTGGCACTGGGCCACCGGGCATTTCCTGTTTTATAGCTACGGCGACCAGCATTTTAGCTTTTTCAAGCCGCACTTGTGGAGCGTGCTCTTCAGCTTTCGCAAGGGCTGGCTGCTGTATTCGCCCCTGCTGCTGGTGCCGCTGGCGGGCCTGGCGGTGCTGTGGCGCACGCACCGGGCGCTGGCCGTGCCGGTGCTGGCCTTCACCGTGCTGAACCTGTGGGTGGTGTCGGCCTGGGACATCTGGTGGTACGGCGGCAGCATTGGGCAGCGCGCGCTGGTGCAGAGCTATGCCGTGCTGGCCCTGCCATACGCCGCCGTGGTGGCCTGGCTGCTGATGCCCGAGCGCCGGCCTGCCCTGCGGGTAGCGGCCGTGGTGGTGGCCGTGCTGCTGGTCGATTTGAACCTGTTTCAGCACTGGCAGTACATGCGTTCCATCATTAACCCCGAGGAAATGAACCGGCGCTACTACTTCGCGGTGTTCAACAAAACCATGCCTTCGCAGTCGGACTACGCCATGCTCGACGTGAAGACGCACCTGCCAAAATCGGAGCGGCACTACAAGCCGCAGCCCTTGGGCAAGCTCGACTTTGAAAACCAGCCGGTGGATGCCGCCAGCGGCATTTCGGCCGACCAGGGCTATTTCAGCCGCCAGTCCTTCCACGCCGACCAGGCCCACGCCTACGGCCCGGCCCTCACCCTCAAGCTCGGTGAGGCCGGCCTGCAGCCGGGCCAGTACGTGCGCGCCTCCTGCCGGGTGTTCTCGGACTACGGCGCCTGGGGCAACAAGCTGGTGATGAGCGTGGAGCGCAACGGCAAAAACCTCGATTGGAACGCCGTGCGCCTGCAAAACAACCTCAGCCTGAACCGCAGTTGGAACCTGGTGTACTTCGACGCGCCCCTGCCCGACGATGCCCTGCCCGACGACGTGCTCAAAGTCTATGTGCTGAGCGACGGCGGCTCCAGCTGCTACATCGACGACGTGCAGGCCGAGTTGATGAAGCCCAAAACCGGTTGGTAGCAGTCATTGCGAGCGCAGCGAAGCAATCCGTCCTGTCAAAACCAGACACTTTGAAATGTGAAAAGCCCCGGCACTGCGCAGTGTCGGGGCTTTTCAGTTGAGCTAGTCACAACTCAAAGCTGGTCGCTTTGGTAGGACAGATTGCTTCGCTGCAAGCGCAGCGACCGGGCATTACTGCCCCAGCAGGCCGTATTTCAGAATGCAATAGATGGCCCGGAAGCCGTCGCGCCAGCCAATTTTCTTGCCCTCGGCGTAGGTGCGGCCGTAGTAGCTGATGCCCACTTCGTAGATGCGGGCGTCTTTCACGCGGGCCACTTTGGCGGTTACTTCGGGCTCGAAACCAAAGCGGTTTTCTTCCAGCCGCAGGCCCTGGATGATATCGCGCCGGAACATCTTGTAGCACGTTTCCATGTCCGTCAGGTTCAGGTCGGTGCACATGTTGGAAAGGAAGGTGAGCCAGGCGTTGCCGATGCTGTGCCAGAAAAACAACACGCGGTGCGGGTTGCCGCCCATGAAGCGCGAGCCAAACACCACGTCGGCAAAGCCCTTCAACACCGGCTTTATCAGCAGGTTGTATTCCTCGGGGTCGTATTCCAGGTCGGCGTCCTGAATGATGACGTAGTCGCCGGTGGCCTCGCGGATGCCCGTGTGCAGCGCCGCGCCCTTGCCTTGGTTCACGGCGTGCTCCAGCAGGCGCAGGCCCATCTCGGGGTAGCGCGCGGCGTAGGCCCGGATGGTGTCGCCCGAGGCATCGGTGGAGCAGTCGTTGACGAGGATGATTTCCTTGGCGATGTTATTCACCAGCTTCAGCTCCCGCAGCAAATCCAGAATCTGGTGAATGGTGCGCGCCTCGTTGTAAACGGGGATGACGATGGAAAGCGTATCGAATTTTACCACAAGAAAAAAGCTGGGCCGGGCGAAGGAATAGCAAAGGTAAACGCTGACGCCGGGCTTAAGGAACCGGGCTTAAGGAAGAGGAAGGAACGTCATGTCGAACTTGTTGAGACATCTCGCGTGCCGCCACTAATCAACTGATTACTGCCCCGGGCGAGATGTCTCGACAGGCTCGACATGACCATTTTTTGCGCATCAGGCGTCAAAGCGAGCCCGTGCGGCCGCCGTCCACGGGCACGCTGGTGCCGTTGATGTAGCCGGCGGCCGGCGAGGCCAGGAAGGCCACGGCCGCCGCCACTTCTTCGGCCTGCCCGAAGCGGCGCGCCGGAATGGTTTTCAGCATGTCGGCCTCAATGGCATCGGCCGGCTGGCCGGTCTGGGCCACTTTCTTCTCGATGAGGGAATGGTGGCGCTGAGTGAGCGTGGCGCCGGGCAGCACGTTGTTCACCGTGATGCCGAGCGGGCCCAGCTCGTTGGCCAGGGTTTTGGCCCAGCTGGCCACGGCCCCGCGAATGGTGTTGCTCACGCCCAGCCCGGCCAGCGGAATTTTCACTGAGGTGCTGATGATGTTGATGATGCGCCCGAACCCGGCCGCCCGCATGCCCGGCACCAGGGCCTGCGCCAGCAAGTGGTTGCAGATAACGTGCTGGTTGAACGCCACCCGTAAGGCATCAACCGGCGCCTCCAGCAGCGGGCCGCCAGCGGGGCCGCCCGTGTTGTTCACGAGAATGTGGAAGCCGGCGGGGTGCTGCGCCAGGTAGGCCTGCACCACGTCGGCCACGTGGCTGGGGTCGTCGAAGTCGGCCACCAGGTAGTCGTGCGCCTGGCCGGTAGGGGCGGGCAGGGCGGCGGCCACTTCGCGCAGCCGGTCTTCGTTGCGGGCCAGCAGCGTGATGGCGCAGCCGCTTTCGGCCAACGCTTCGGCCACGGCCCGGCCAATGCCCTGGGTGCTGCCGCCCACCAGGGCGCGGCGGTTTTCTAAGGAGAGGTTCATGTTTTGCAAGTCGGGTTAAGTCAAATAATTAGCGGGCGGGCGGCGTGAGCAGCACGTAGCCGTCCACCAGCTGCTCGCGGTAGCCGTAGGGCCGCAGCAGCTCGCGCAGAAACAGGTGGGCTGGTTGCTCGCGGAAAGCGGGGGTGATGACGAAGGCGGCCGGGTCGTACTGGCGCAGGAAGGCCTGCACCTGCGGGGCGGTGGGCGGCGCGGGGGCCACGGTGTCGGGCTTGGTTTGGCGGAAGAGCACGGCGCCCAGCACGGGGTCGTTTTGCAGCCCGGCAAACACCTCCGGCGGCACCCGCGCCGTATAACCGACGGGCACTTTTTTCTCGTGCACCGTTTGATAAAACAGGTACTCTCGCTCGAATTTCCCGACTTCGCGGTGGCCGCTGGAAAGCCCCAGCGGCACCGGAATCATGGTCTTGCCGGGCAATTTGGCCACTTCGTGGAACACCCGCGGCACGGCCTCGCGCGAGGTGCGCTCGTAGGGTTTCGGCCAATACTCGAACAGCACCAGGGCAGCCAGCAGCAGGCTGAGCGCGGTGCGCGACGCGGCGGGCAGGCGCGCCTGCCAGGCCGCCTCCAGGGCGCTGAAGGTGAGGATGGGTAGCAACAACCCAACCATCATAATCCAGCGGGTGGGGCAGCGGACGTTGTTGAAAAACGGGACGAAGTGCAGCAGGGCCGTGGGCAGCTGCAGGCGGTCGTGGCCGTGCACGCGCAGGGCGGGCAGGGTCAGCATCACGAAAAAAAGCAGCACCCAGGCCAGTGGCCGGCCCTCGGGCGCCTGCGCCACGGCCGAGGTGGGCCGGCGGTGGGCCTTGCGCAAGGCCCACAAGCCCAGCGCCAGCAGCGGCAGCGCGTAACCCATGAACAAGGTGTTCTCCAGCGAGCCGGGCGTGTTGAACACCTGCGGGTTGTGGTAGAGCCGGGCGGCCCAGTCCCAGTACACGAAGCGGCTGGTGGGCGGCGGCATGATGAACGCGACCACGTCGCCGCCCCACCAGAAGCCGCCGTTGTCTTCCAGCCCCGAGCGGCGCAGCAGCCGAATGACGACGTGGCTCACCGCCAAAATGCCGCCCAGCCAGGCCCAGGTGCGCCACTCGCGCCACCGGATGCGGCCCAGCCCCAGCCAGAACCACGCCGCGTAGGCCAGCGAAAAATACAGCAGCCCAAACAGTACGTAATAGTCGCTCAGCAGCGTGACCACGCCCAGCGCCACGCACCCCGCCACGGCTTTCCAGCTGCGGATGGCCGGCAGAAATTTCTTTTCTTCAAACCGAAACGCGTTCAGAAAAGCCAGCACGTAGAACGGCACCGTGGCCGTGAGCACCAGGTTGTAATGCTCGGGCAGGCGCTGCAGCTTGTAGGGCGAATAGGCGAAAACGAAGCCGGCCAATAAACACAGCAGCGGGCTGTGCACCCAGCGCCGGGCCAGCAGGTAGGCCCCGGCCGCCGACAAGGAGTAGCTCAGCAGCAGGCCGATGTTGAGGGCCAGCAGGTCGTTGTTCACCAGCAGGCTGATGAGGCCGATGATGGGCGTGTAAGTGTGCAGTATCAGCCAGGAACCCAGCGGGTAGAACAGCCAGTCGGTGTGGAACACGGGCTGGCCGGTGTGCACCGCCATGCGGAAATGCCAGGTGTTCCAGGGGAACACGTAGGTATCGTGCCCCGGCACCACCAGAAACGACGAGGTGAAATGCGCCGCCAGTGGCCAGGTAAGAACGGCGAACAGCAAGCCGTAGAAGGCCACCAGCAAGCCCAGGCGCAGCCAGTATTTCATACGCGTTGGGATGGAGTGCTCAGGTGAACGGCAGAAAACACGACTGAATTGGCCGCGTCGACAAAAGTAGCGCATGCGTGCACCCCGGCGCGAGGCGCCTGCCCGAAAGCGCAAAACGCCGCCCCGGCCGTAGCTTAGCAGTCCCAACCACCCACCCCAGTCGCCATGATAACCCGCCCCTTCAACTTCCAAAAGTGGATTGACGAACACCGCCATTTGCTGAAACCCCCGGTGGGCAACCAGCAGGTGTTCAAAGACAATAAAGACTTCATCGTGATGGTGGTGGGCGGCCCCAACGCCCGCAAAGACTACCACGTGGACGCCGGCGAGGAGCTGTTCTGGCAGGTGGAGGGCACGATGACCGTCAAAATCATCGAGGACGGCCAGCCCGTCGACATCACCATCGGGCCGGGCGAGATGTTCCTGCTGCCGCCGAATGTGCCACACTCGCCGCGCCGCCCGGCTGGCACCGTGGGCCTGGTGCTGGAGCGCTACCGCGAGGGCGGCGAGCTCGACGGCTTCCAGTGGTACTGCGAAAACTGCGGCCACAAGCTGTATGAGGAGTTTGCCGAAATCACCGACATCGTGGCCCAGCTGCCGCCCATCATGAACGCCTTCTGGCAGGACGACGCCAAGCGCACCTGCACCAACTGCGGCACCTACATGGAGGCCCCCGCGCCGGTGACCCCCGCCTAGCCCCGCGCCGTGCTTTCCATCGACATCCACACCCACATTCTGCCCGAGCGCTGGCCCGATTTGAAGGAGCGCTACGGCTACGGGGGCTTCATCCGGCTGGACCACCACAAGCCCTGCTGCGCCCGCATGATGCAGGACGACAAGTTCTTCCGCGAGGTGCAGGACAACTGCTGGGACCCCGAAGTGCGCCTGCGCGAGTACGACCAGTTTGGCGTGCAGGTGCAGGTGCTCAGCACCGTGCCCGTCATGTTCAGCTACTGGGCCCAGCCGCTGGATTGCCTGGATTTGAGCCAATTGCTCAACGACCACATTGCCGACGTGGTGCACCGCTACCCCAGCCGCTTCGTGGGCCTGGGCACCCTGCCGATGCAAGCGCCCAAGCTGGCCATCCGGGAGCTGGAGCGCTGCCTGAAAATTGGGCTGGCCGGCGTGCAGATTGGCTCGCACGTGAACGACTGGAACCTCGACGCGCCTGAGCTTTTCGAAGTTTTTGCTGCCGCCGAGGAGCTGGGCGCCTGCGTATTTGTGCATCCCTGGGACATGATGGCCCAAGGCAAAATGCCCAAGTACTGGCTGCCCTGGCTGGTGGGCATGCCCGCCGAAAGCACGCTGGCGCTATGCTCGCTGATATTTGGCGGGGTGCTGGAGCGACTGCCGCGCCTGCGCGTGGCGGTGGCCCACGGCGGGGGCTCGTTTGCCAGCACCATCGGGCGCATCGAGCACGGCTGGCAGGTGCGGCCCGACCTCTGCGCCATCGACAACCCCCACAACCCGCGCAACTACCTGGGCAAGTTCTGGGTCGACTCGCTGGTGCACGACCCATTGATGCTTGACTACCTGGTGAAGACCCTGGGCGCCGACAAAATCACGCTCGGCACCGACTACCCCTTCCCGCTGGGCGAGCTGGAGCCCGGGCAGCTCATCAAGTCCATGCCGTTTTCAAACGACATTAAGGAGCGGATGCTCGGCCAGAACGCCCTGGATTGGCTGGGCCTGGCGCGCGCGCAGTTCGGCCCCCAGCTGCTGGGCACGGCCACCGGCTTGCGCTAAACAGCTCCGGCCGCCCCCGTTATTTACATTAGCGCCTGGCACCTCGGGTACAGGCCCGATGTAAGGTACACCGGGGCTTGGGGGCGGTGGATGCCATAACCTTTTGTTAGCATCGGCAGCGGCTTTGGGCCGACCTTTGCGCGCATGACTGCCCCGCATTCCCTTGCCCCCGCCGCCGAGCTCGACGCGGCCGATGCTTTAGCTTCTTTCCGCCAGGAATTTCACTTGCCGCTCGGGCCCGACGGCCGGCCCTGCGCCTACTTCTGCGGCAACTCGCTGGGCCTGCAGCCCAAAGCCGCCCGCGCCGCCGCCGAGCAGGAGTTCGACGCCTGGGAGCGGCTGGGCGTGGAAGGCCATTTCCACGGCGTGTCGCCCTGGATGCACTACCACGAAACCCTCACCGACGCCACCGCGCGGCTGGTGGGCGCCCAGCCCATTGAGGTGGTGGTGATGAACAACCTGACGGTGAACCTGCACTTGCTGCTGGTGTCGTTTTACCGCCCCACGGCCACGCGCTACAGGATTTTGATGGAAGGCGGCGCCTTTCCGTCGGACCAGTACGCCATCGAAAGCCAGGCCCGCCTGCACGGCCTCGACCCGGCCGCGGCCATTGTGGAGCTGGTGCCGCGCCCCGGCGAGCACACCCTGCGCACCGAAGACATTGAGGCCACCATTGCCGGGCTGGGCGAGTCGCTGGCCACCGTCCTCATCGGCGGCGTGAACTACTACACGGGCCAGGCTTTCGACATGGCGGCCATTGCCCGCGCCGGCCACGCCGTGGGCGCCACCGTGGGTTTCGACCTGGCCCACGCCGCCGGCAACCTCGACCTGCGCCTGCACGACTGGGACGTGGACTTTGCCTGCTGGTGCTCCTACAAATACCTCAACTCCGGGCCCGGCGGCACATCGGGCGTGTTCGTGCACGAGCGGTTTGCCAATCGGCCCGATTTGGTGCGCCTGGCCGGCTGGTGGGGCCACGACCCGTCCGACCGGTTTCAAATGAAAAAAGGCTTCCGGCCCATGGCCGGCGCGGCCGGCTGGCAGCTCTCGAATGCCCAGATTTTCCCGATGGCCATTCACCGGGCCAGCCTGGAGCTGGTGGACCGTGCCGGCGGCATGCCGGCCCTGCGCCGCAAAAGCGAGCAGCTCACGGCCCGGCTCGAAAGCCAGATTCGCGCTCTGAACCTGCCCGCCGACAAGCTCGAAATCATCACCCCCGCCGACCCGGCCCAGCGCGGCTGCCAGCTCTCAGTGCTGGTGCACGAGCGCGGGCGCGAACTGTTCGATTACCTGGCCAGCGTGGGCGTCATTGCCGATTGGCGCGAGCCCAATGTTATTCGGATGGCACCCGTGCCGCTCTACAATTCGTTTGAGGACGTGGACCGGGCGGGCGAAGCGCTGGCGCGCTTCTTCAGTTAAGAGTTAAAAGGTAAGAGTGGAGTGTTAGGGCCACTATGCGCCAGTGGCGGCTAAAACAGCCCTCTCACTCGCCAGCTTTTGCCTTCAACTCTTACCTTTTAACTCTTAACTCCTAACTAGAAGATGGAAGATTACGCCGCCAAGATGCTGCTCAAAACCGATGCGGCCCTGCGCGAATACGTGACCGGCCATGTGCAGTACCGCGAGGCCGCCGTGCTCGCGGCCCTCGACGAGCTGCGCCGCCGCGGCCAGCCCGCGCCCGAAGAAGCCGAGCTGCGCCCCGGCCTCGAAGCCGCGGCCGCCGAGCAGCGCCTGCGCGACGAGGCCGCCGAAGCCGAGCGCCGGCAGCTCAGCGCCGCGGCCGCCGACCCGGACGCCGCGGCCGGGCCGGCGCTGTACTCGCCGGCGGCCATTGTGCTGTTTTCGCTGCTCTTCACCATGATAATGGGCGGCGTGCTGCTGGGCATGAACCTCTACCGCCTGGGCCAAAAGCGGGCGGCGCTGGGGCTGGCCGTGTTCGTGCTGGCCTACGTGTTTGTGGGCAGCAAGCTGCTGGAGCCGCTGATGCTGTCGCTGGGCATGAGCCCGCTGCTGGGCGGGGTGCTGTTCAACATTCCGGCGGCGCTGCTCTACGGCTTGTGGGTGTGGCCGCGCTACGTGGGCGGCATCAGCTACCGCAGCCGCAGCGTGCTGGTGCCGGTGCTGCTCTATTTTCTGTTTGCCTGGGGCGCGATGAAAATGATTCCCTACCTGCCCCAAACCGAGCGCCAGAAGCTGGAGCGCCTGATGCAGAAGTAAAACCCGCCGCGGCCAGCGGCGCGCTACCACTTGTAGAGCACCGTCAGGGCTTTGATGCCGTAGGGTTTCACCGCGTACACTTCGTTGCCCAGGCTGTCGGGGTACGGCTCGGGGTGCACGCGGTAGGCGCCCAAAAAGTACTGCGCTTTGCCGGGGGCATTTTCACGGAAGCGGGCCCGGTCTTCGGGCTTCATGATGGCGAGGTTGTTGTCGATGAGGCCGGGGTTTGTGGTCCGCACGTTGATTTGCGGCGAGGGGTCGTGTCGCGCAATCCACTCCAGGCCCTGCCGGTACGTGAGGGCCCAGTAGTCGCGCTCGAACTGCGTTTCCACCTCGGCCGGCGACAGGAAGGAAAAATACACCTGCTCCTGCGGGTGCGCCTGCACCATCCGGCCGATGGTGTACAGCATCTCGCCGCCCGCCAGCACGGCCGCGCCCAGCGCCACCGGCCGGGCCCAGCGGTAGTGCCGGCCAAGCTGCCAAACCGAGCCAGCGCCCCGCACGGCCAGCAAGAGCAGCGCCGGGTACACGAAATACAGGTGCCGCCAGCCGTCGTAGATAACCGAGTGCAGCACAATCACCATGGCAATGGGCAGGATGAACCAGCCCAGAAAGAGGATGTCCAGCCGCCCCGCGAAGGTGCGCAGATGCGCCAGGTGGCGGCGCACCAACGCGGCCAGCGCCCCCAGCACCCCCAGCACAAAAGCCGCCGTGTAGGCCACCGGCGTGGTGATGACAATCCAGACCGGGGCGTAGTGCCAGGGCAACTCCAGCGTCGACACGCGGCGGCCCATGTAGAGCACCTCCGCAATGAAGCGAAACTTCTTCATGTTGTCGAAGGCGGTGAGAAAGTTTCGAACCGGGGCCTCCCACAGGTAGGGCCACCCCAGGTAGATGCCCACCACCGCGGCCCCCAGAAACACCGGCACCACCTGGCCCAGGCGCCGCCCGCGCTGCGGCTCGCGCGGGCCAAACAGGGCTTCCAGCGCCAGCATGCCCAGGGTCATGGCCACCAGCAGAATGCCGAGAATGCGCACGTCGACCGCCGCCGCGGTGGCCAGGCCGTGCACCACGGCGCGCCGCCAGGTAGGCCGCTCCAACAAGCGCACCAGCGTGTAGATTCCCAGGGTGAAAAACGCCAGAAACACAATGTCTTTGCCGTTGTAAAATGACTCGGCGAAAAAGCGCGGCGACAGCACCAGCAGCGTGCTGGCCAGCAGGCCCACGCGCGTGCTCCGGAAGCGGACGCGGGCCGTTTTGTACAGGGCCCAGACGCCCATCATAAACACCACGAAAACCGCGAAGTGACGCGTCAGGAAATACGTGCGCGAGTCTTCGATGCCGAACACCACTTTGTCCAGCAGGGCCAGCGGCATCTCGAAAAACACGCCGTGGTCGTTTTCCACGTAGCCGTGGATGTCGGGCGTGTTCGGGAAGAAGTTGTTGTTCGGCGCAACTAGGCCCACTGCGTACCTGGCGCTCACCATGCCGTTGGTGCGGTCCGCCTGCTCGTCCCACGACACGCCGTAGTCCTTGTAAAAGCACAGCCCCAGCAGCAGCAGCAGCACAAAATACCCGCGCACGTAGAAAGTGCGCGGGTCGGCGGCAAACGCAGCGCGCAAGGCGTCTCGCAGGCGGTAGAAAAGCATAAGGTTCGCTTTGTTGGAATGACCGGTCGGGGCCGTGGTTCCCCAAAAGTACTTCCCGCGTCTTTATTCAAATGGCTCGTTTCGGGCGCAGTGGCTTCCCTGCGGCGCGCCCTTTCCCCGAACCGCGCGGTGCCGTTCCTTTGCCGCCCGCCTTCCTGCTTGTTTCATGGCCCTGCTTCCCCTGTCGCTGCCCCAGGCCGACCTGCTCTTCGACCCCGCCTTCCTGCCCGCCGCCGAGGCCGCGGCCCTGCTGGCGCAGCTCACGGCCGAAGTGGCCTGGGAGCAGCGCACCATCCGGCTGTTTGGGCAGGAGTCTCCGCAGCCCCGCCTCACGGCCTGGTACGGCGACGCCGACGCCCGCTACACCTATTCCGGCCTGGCCTGGGAGCCCCGGCCCTGGACACCCGCCCTGTTGGCCCTGCGCCAGCGCCTGGAAGCCGCCACCGCCAGCCGTTTCAACAGCGTGCTGCTGAACCTGTACCGCGACGGCCGCGACGGCATGGGCTGGCACGCCGACGACGAACCCGAGTTGGGCCCCGCGCCCGCCATTGCCTCGCTCAGCCTGGGCGCCACGCGCCGGTTTCGGCTGCGGCCCCGCGCCGGCTTGGTTCACCCGCCGTTGTCGCTCGATTTGGGTAGCGGCAGCTTGCTGCTCATGCGCGGCCCCACCCAACGGCACTGGCAGCACGCGCTGCCCAAAACCACCCGCCCCCTCGGCCCGCGCCTCAACCTCACTTTTCGCTGGGTGGCCGGCAGTCCCGCCGGACCGGCTTATTCTTAGTAGCCCGCAAGCTGGCCCGGAAATATTTTCTGTTTTCGCGCCTGGTGTTTACACACTGGCGCCGCTTTTTATTCCTTAAAAGCCAGCGCATTAATAACGGATATCAGGATGCCCCTGCAGTTGGGGGTCGCCGTCTTCGCCCACGATGTAGTCGCCCACCCGCAGGGCCGTCACCACGGGCTTGGGCGGCGTGGGCGCGGGCCAACGGTGGCGCCAGGCCGCGGTGCTGGCCTTGCGTGCCGCTGCAGTTTCAGCGGGCGCCAGCAGCACGGCGCGCCGCCGGCCGACCCGAAAGCGCCACCGCAAATACCCCATGCACTTGTAGCGAAAACGAAAATGAGTCATAGTCAAAGGTGTTTTAGTTCTAATTCGTCAAAGGTCCGGTGGCGGTTGCCTTGCCCGATTTTTTTACGACCAGCCCTAGTAAATACCCGATGAGTACAATCGACTTCCCGGCGGGGAAGGCCGGGTGGCGGGCCAAAGCCCCGGCGGCGACGTAGCTTCGCTGCCGGCCCGCCCGTCGGGGGCGGCTTCACCCTTTTCCGCATTGTTCATGGCTGCTTTTTCGTCCATTTCGCCCGCTTCCGAGCCGCTCACCGTGATGGGCGCCGGCCTGGTGGGCTCACTGCTGTCCTTGTATCTGGCCCGCCGGGGGCACCCCGTGCAGGTGTTCGAGCGCCGCGCCGACCCGCGCCGGGCGGGCTTTCAGGAAGGTCGCTCCATCAACCTGGCCCTTTCCGACCGCGGCTGGCGGGCCCTGGAAGGCGTGGGCGTGGCCGACGACATTCGCCAAGTGGGCATTCCGATGTATTGCCGGGTGATGCACGATGCGCACGGCCAGCTCACCCAGCAGCCCTACGGCCAGGACGGCCAGGCCATTTACTCCGTGAACCGCGGCCACCTCAACCGCCGCCTGCTCGACCTGGCCGAGGCCCAGCCGCAGGTGCGCCTGCAGTTCGGCCAGCAGTGCCTGGGCATCGACCTCAAAAAGCAGGAGCTGCACTTGCTCGACGCGGCCACCCAGCAGGAGCACACCGAGCCCTACACCCGCCTGTTTGGCACCGACGGCGCGTTTTCCGCGGTGCGCGGTGCGCTGCAAAAGACTGACCGCTACGACTATTCGCAGCAGTACCTGGAGTACGGCTACAAGGAGCTCACCATCGAGGCCGGCCCCGGCGGTGCCTGGCAGCTGGAAAAAAACGCCCTGCACATCTGGCCGCGCGGGCAGTACCTCATGATTGCGCTGCCCAACCTCGACGGTTCCTTCAACTGCACCCTGTTTTTCCCTTACGAGGGCCCCGAAAGCTTTGCCGCACTGCAAACGCCGGCCGACGTCGTGGCCTTTTTCGGCCGCGTGTTTCCCGACGCCGTGCCGCTGATGCCGGCCCTCACGGAGGAATTTTTCACGCACCCCACGGGCTCGCTGGTCACCATCCGCTGCTTTCCGTGGAAGTACGACGATGTGCTGCTGCTCGGCGACGCCTCGCACGCCATCGTGCCGTTTTACGGGCAGGGCATGAACGCGGGGTTTGAGGATTGCAGCGTGCTCAACCAGCTGCTCGACCAGCACGGCGACACCGCCTGGCCCGCCATCTTCGCCGAATTTCAGGCCCAGCGCAAGCCCAACACCGACGCCATGGCCGACCTGGCCGTGTACAACTTCGTGGAAATGCGCGACCGGGTGGCCGACCCGCGCTTCCTGCTCCAAAAGAAAATCGAGGCCAAAATCTCCGCCCAATACCCCGGCCGCTGGACGCCGCTGTACTCGCAGGTCACGTTTTCGCACACGCCCTACGCCGAAGCCTGGACCGCTGGCCAGCGCCAGGACGCCATCATGGCCCGCCTCATGCCCCACATTCAGGCCGAAGCCGACTTCGACCGGCCCGAAGTGCAGGCGCTGGTGGAGCAGGAAATGGCCGCGCGCTAACGAGCGCACTCAGTATGTGTTGCTTGCGACTGGCAAAACTAACTACCTTTCACTCGCCGCGCGTCCGCCGTTAGGCGGCTGCCGGCTTTTGCGCTGCGAGTGGTTACTTTATACCGGCGAATGACTGTTTCGGTGGTTCGCGTTGTTGCCCGCTACCCTCTCCTTCCTCTCTATGTTAACATGCGCCATTATTGACGACGACGAGATTAATCGTCTGACTCTGGAACATTACGTCGAGCTCACGCCCGACCTTAAGCTGGTTGGCTCGCTGGCCGACGGCATTGCCGGGCTCACATTTTTCCGGGAAGGCGGCAAGGTAGACGTGCTGTTTCTCGACATCGAGATGCCCCACCTCAGCGGCCTGGAGCTGCTACGGGTGCTCACCGACCCGCCCGAGGTCATCATCACCACTGCCCGCCAGGACTTTGCCGTGGACGCCTTCGAGCTGCGCGTGACCGATTACCTGGTGAAGCCGTTTGATTTTGCCCGCTTCACGCAAGCCGTGCAGCGGGTGCAGGCCCGGCGCGGCGGCGCGGCCCCGGCGGCGGCCGAAGCGCCGGCCAACGCCGACCTGTTTGTGAAGGTGAACAGCCGCATGGTGCGCATCAACTTCGAGGACGTGCTGTACGTGGAAGCCCTGTCCGACTACGTCAACATCGTGACGGCCAAGCAGAAATACATCGTCTACACCACGCTCAAGGCCCTGGAAACCCGGCTCAGTCCCTTTCCCAACTTCATTCGGGTGCACCGCAGCTATTTGCTGAACACCCAGCAGATTGAGTCCATCGAAGACAACACCGCCAACCTGCGCGGCGGCCACTTCGTGCCCATCGGCAAGTCGTACCAGGAAAGCTTTTACAAAAGCCTGCAGCGGATTTAGGACGCCGGCGCGGGGCCGGGCTCGTCGGGCGCGGGCGGGGCCACTTGCTGGTACAGCGGCAGCTGGTAGAACGGCCGCAGCAGGCGCACCACGTCCAGGGCGTCGGCCAGGGCTTCGTGGGCCACTTCGCGGTCGGGGAAGCGGGCGCGGGCCTTGCAGATGCTCATGCTGGGCAGTCGGCTGTCTTTGTGCCAGTTGAGGTAGAATGCGGCCGGGTCGAGCATGGCCGGCTCGGCGCGCACGGCCTGGCCGTAGCCGGGCAGCGCTTTCAGAAAGCCCAGGTCGAACACGCCGATGTTTTTGCCCGCCATGGTCACGGCCACGCAGCCCGTAGCGTCGGCCCGGAAGCCGTGGGCCAGCAGAAACTCGCGCAGCTGGGGCAGCAGCTCGGCGGGCGTGCACAGCTCGGGGTTGGGGTCTTGGCGGGCCAGCTCCTGCAGCAGGCGGGCGTTGAGGGCCAGGGCGCCGGCGCTGCCCACGTACTCGGGGTGGCGCACCACCCGCCGGAAGGCGGGCAGCTCGGGCAGGGGCCGGGGGTGGCGGCTGTCTTCGATGACGGCGGCCAGCTCCAGCACCTGGTGCCGCTGGGGGTGGGAGCCGGAAGTTTCAAGGTCGAGGGAAACGTAGCGCATGCCTCCCGTGTACGCGCCCGCCCAAAACCCGGTGGCCCCCGCCGCAGGTGCGCATCATAAAGCCGTGGGGCTGGCGTTGTTCGGCGGGGCCGGGCCCGCAGGGCCGGAAATCCCATTTTTCGCCGGCCGTTTTTGGGGTCCTAGCCAGGCCCTCGTATCATTATGGGTTTTATATATGCGATAAAACCGGTATTTACGGCCCATTTTTTTTGCTTCGCCCTGACGTAGATTTAGCACGCTGATTTGAAAACAAGCCCTTTCTACTTTTCTGTTTTGATAAAATTCTTCAGTATCGCGGCGGGCCTGCTGGCGCTCGCGGGCGGGCCCGCCACGGCCCAAACTACGGCGGCTCCGCTGCCCGCCCCCGTGCTGCAGTCGGTGGCGGCGGTGCGGCAGCAGTACGCGGCCTCCTTCACCGGCCACCCGGAGCTATTTAACGGCCCGGAGTATGTGGACTATTCCCGGCGCTACCACGAGCGCACGGGCCACCAGTTTTTTCTCACGCCCGAGGCCATGCCCGGCAGCGTACAGTACAACGGCCAGTATTTCGGCAATCAACAGTTGACTTACGACGTGGTGCTGGACCAAGTGGTGCTGCGCCACCCCACCAACCCGCTGTTGCTGCGCCTGCTCAACGAGCGGGTGGAAAGCTTCATCATCGACGGCCACCGGTTCGTGCGTGTGGTGGCCGACAGCACCACCGGCAATGCCATTCGCACGGGCTATTTCGAAGTGCTGGCCGAGGGCCGGGCGCAGCTGCTGGCCCGCCGCTCCAAACGCATGCAGGAGCACATCCTCCAACAGCAACTCGACGTCGAGTTCGTTTCCACCGAGCGGCTGTTTCTCCGCAAGGCGGGCGTTTTCTACCCCATCAAAAGCAAGGGCGCAGCGCTGCGCGTGTTTGCCGACAAAAGCAAAGACGTGCAGCAGTACCTGCAAAGCCACAAGCTGGGGTTCAAGAAACAGCAGCTGGAAGCGTCGGTGCAGCAACTGGCCACCTACTACAACGGCCTGCCGCAGTAGCCGCCCGGCGTCCTTTCCCTTTTTCCCGTGCCATTTTCTTTTCGTATGAAGCCTGTTTACACGGTGCTTTTCGTTGCACTTTTCGCGCTGCTGGGCCGGACGGGCCACGCCCAGCAGTCGGAAAAACCCATCACGGGCGATTTTGCGCATCTGCCTTTTGAACAATTTGCCCGCCAGCTGGAAGCGCAAACCCCCTACCGTTTCTACTTCGACCCCCGGGCCGTGGACAGCCTGTTTGTGACGCTGCAAGTGCGCGAGCAGCCGGTGCGGGCGGTGGTGGAGCGGGCGCTGCAGAACACGCCTTTTCATTTCGTGGTCGACGATGAAAACCGGGTATTCGTGTCGTCGGGCGCGGCCATCAGCCCGGCCCCGGCCACCGATTTTTACGCGCCCAAGGCCGTTACCGGCGCCGTGGCGCAAGAAGACGAAACCAGCAACGAGCCGGCCGCCCGCTCGCGCTACGTGAGCGCCTCCGAATACCGGGTGTATACCATTGGGACGGCGGGCAGCGCCGCGGGGCGGGCTACGCTGGCTGGCCACATCCGAGCCCAGAAAACCGGCGAGCCGGTGATTGGGGCGTCCATTTACTCCGAAGCCCCGAACGTGGGGGCCAGCACCGACCAGTTCGGCGCGTTTTCGCTGACCATGCCGCCCGGCCGTTACGACCTCAAAATCCGGGGCGTGGGCATCAAAAACACCAAGCGGCAAGTAGTGCTGCGGGGCGACGGCAAGCTGGAGATTGAAGTGGAAGAAGACATCGTGGCCCTGAAGGAAGTGGTGATTGAGGCCGAGAAAGACAAGAACGTGTCGGGCATGCAGATGGGCCTGGAAAAGCTCGACATCAAGACCATGCGGCAGGTGCCCACCGCTTTTGGCGAAACCGACATCCTGCGGGTGGTGATGACGCTGCCCGGCGTGAAAACCGTGGGCGAAGGCAGCACCGGCCTCAACGTGCGCGGCGGCGCGACGGACCAGAACCTGATTCTGTTCAACGACGCCACCATCTACAATCCCTCGCACCTGTTCGGCTTTTTCTCGGCCTTCAACCCCGACATTTTGCAGGGCGTGGAGCTGTACAAGAGCGCCATTCCGGCTAAGTACGGCGGGCGCTTGTCGTCGGTGCTCGACATCACGACGCGCGAGGGCAACAAGAAAAAGCTGTCGGGCTCGGGCGGCATCGGCCCGCTCACCAGCCGCCTCACGCTGGAAGGGCCACTGGTGACGGACAAAAGCTCGTTCATCCTGAGCGGGCGTGCCAGCTACTCCGATTGGATTTTGCGGCAGCTGTCCGACAAGAACTTTGCCCAGAGTTCAGCCGGATTTTATGACATTACGGGCCACATCAGCCACGAGATTAACGAGAAGAATTCGGTGTACGCCACGGGCTATTTCAGTTCCGACCGGTTCCGGCTGGCCAGCGACACGGCCTACCACTACACCAACCAAACGGCCACCCTCAAGTGGCGCCACAACTTCACCAACCAGCTCTTTGGCGTGCTCACGGGCACTTACAGCCACTACGCCTACGACGTGAGCAGCACCAGAAACAGCGTGTCGGCGTCGGAGCTTAAGTACGCCATCACCCAGAGCGGGCTGAAGGCGGACCTGAGCTACTACCCCAACTCGCGCCACACCGTGGACTTCGGCGGCAGCACGCTGCTCTACAACACCCAGCCGGGCAGCCTGCAGCCGCTGGGCGCGGCCTCGCTGGTGCGGCCCGACGTGCTGGACCCCGAGCGGGCCCTGGAAAGCGCCCTGTACGTGTCCGACAAGTTCGACATCACGCCGCGCTTTTCGGTGTCGGCGGGGTTGCGCTACTCGTTTTTCCAGGCGCTGGGGCCGCGCGACGTGTACCAGTACGTGCCCGGCGAGCCCCGCACCGAAAGCACCATCACCGACACGGTGCGCTACGGCGCCAACAAGGTGCTGGCCAATTACCACGGGCCCGAATACCGCCTCTCGGCCCGCTACTCGCTCAGCGAGAAATCGAGCGTGAAAGCCAGCTATACCCGCACCCGCCAGTACATTCACCAACTCACCAACACGGCCTCCGTCTCGCCCACCGACGTGTGGAAGCTGAGCGACGCCACCCTGCGGCCCCAGGTGGGCGACCAGTACTCGGTGGGCTACTACCGCAACTTCAAGGCGAACACCATCGAGGCGTCGGTCGAGGCGTATTACAAGACGCTGCGCGACTTCGTGGACTACAAAAGCGGGGCCACGCTGGTGCTCAACCACCACATCGAAACCGACATCATCAACGCCCAGGGCAAGGCCTACGGCGTGGAGGTTTTCGTGAAAAAGCTCACCGGCAAGCTCAACGGCTGGGCGAGCTACACCTACTCCCGCTCGCTGGTGCAGGTGAACGCGGCCACCACCGCCGAAATGATTAACGGCGGCAACTATTACCCCAGCAACTTCGACAAGCCCCACGATTTCACGCTGGTGGGCAACTACCGCTTCAGCCGGCGCTTCAGCACCTCGCTCAACTTCAACTACAGCACGGGGCGGCCCATCACCCTGCCGCTGTCGAAGTACTACCTCGGCAACTCGCTGCGCGTGTACTACTCCGACCGCAACGCCTACCGCGTGCCCGATTACCTGCGCCTCGACCTGGCCGTGAACATTGAGGGCAACCACCGCGTGAAAAAGCTGGCCCACAGCTCCTGGACGGTGGGCGTGTACAACCTCACCGGCCGTCGCAACCCCTACTCCATTTACTTCAAGTCGGTGGGCGGCCAGATAAAGGGGTACCAGCTGTCGATTTTCGGCAACCCCATCCCCACCATCACCTACAATTTCAAGTTCTGATGAAGGCCTTTTCTCTTTCGGCGCGCCGGGCTTTGCTCTGGGGCCTGGCGGTGCTGCTGGGCAGCTGCACCGACCCCTATATGCCCGACGTCATCACTTCGCCCGAGGCGTTGATGGTGGTAGATGGGTACCTCAACAGCCAAGGGGTAACCACTATCCGGCTGTCGCGCGCCTACGGCATTGCCGCCAAAACGGCGCCGCCCGCCGAAACCCGGGCCACGGTGTACATCGAAGACGAGGGGGGCGCGCGCGTCGTGCTGCGCGAAAGCAGCACCGCGGGCACCTACGTTTCCGACAACGTGACCCTGAACCCGGCCCGTAACGTTCGGCTCCACTTCCGCACGGCCACGGGCAAAGAATACGCCTCCGACTATGTGCCGGTGAAAACTACCCCGCCCATCGACGCCGTGAAGTGGCGCATCGAAAACAACGATTTGAACATCTACGTCGACACCCACGACGACACCAGCGCCTCGCAGTACTACCGTTGGGAAACCGACGAAACCTGGGAGATTTATCCGGTATACTCGCCGGGGATTGAGTATTCGAACGGGGGCATCCGCCCCATTTCGGCGCGGCTTCCCAGCATTTGCTGGGGTAACCAGCGCTCCAATGCCGTGCACATAGCCAAAACCACGGGCCTGACGAAAGACGTAGTGGCCGACTTCCCGCTGCGCCGGCTGCCGGCCAATTCCGAGCGCTTTTACAGCCGCTACAGCATCCTTGTGCAGCAGCAGGTCCTTACCCGCCCCGAATTCGAGTACTGGACACTGCTGCGCAAGAACACCGAAAGCATCGGTTCGCTCTTCGACCCGCAGCCCAGCCAGCTCACCGGCAATGTGCACTGCCTCAGCAGCCCGGCCGAAGCGGTGCTGGGCTACGTGGGAGCGCACTCGCTGGTTGAAAAACGCATTTTCATCAGCCGCGCCGACCTGCCCCGCGACCAGCGCGTGCTCACCGGCTACGAGGCCTGCGTCCCGCCCGACACGGTGTACATCAGCGGGCCGCGGGCTGCGCGGTCCCCCGAGGCCACTATTTTGAGAAACGCATTTTTGTCGCAGCTATACCTGCCCCTGGGTTACGTCGTCAATAACGGCAGCACGGGCTACACGGCCAAGCCGCGCGACTGTATAGACTGCCGCACGCGGGGCGCCTCCGTCAAGCCCTCTTTCTGGCCCTAACCTTCAGCAGTGCCTCTTTATGCGTAGCCACTTTCTTGCTGCTTTCTCCGTTCTTCGCCCAGCCCGGAGCGCCGGGCTGGCCCTGGCGCTAAGCCTGGCTGGCCCCGCTGCCCAGGCCCAGTTCCAGGGCTTCACCCCTACCGACTCGTTGAGCCCGGCCGGCCGGCTGGCGCGCTACGAGCAGCGCACGCCCCACGAAAAACTCTACCTGCACCTCGACCGGCCGGTGTACCTGAGCGGCGAAACCATGTGGTTTAAGGTGTACGCTGTGGACGGCACCGCCGCCCGCCCCCTCACGCTGAGCAGTGTGGCTTACGTTGAGGTGCTCGATGCTCAGCACCAGCCGGTGCTGCAAGGCAAAGTGGCCTTGCGCAACGCCACCGGGCAGGGCTCGTTCGTGCTGCCCTCGGGGCTGGGGGCCGGCACCTACACCGTGCGGGCCTACACCAGCTGGATGAAGAATTTCGGGCCCGATTTCTTTTTCCACGCCGCCGTTACCGTCATCAACCCGGCCGTGGCCTCGGGGGCCCTCAGCCAGGACTCCGCCTCCTACGAGGCCCAGTTTTTCCCCGAAGGCGGCAACCTGGTGCGCGGCCTGACGAGCACGGTGGCGGTGAAAGTAACCGACAAAGCCGGCAAGGGCATCGCCGGGGCGCAGGGCAAAGTACTGAACCCCAGCGGCGCCGTGGTGGCCACTTTCCAGACGCAACGCCTGGGGCTGGGCACGTTCACACTCACGCCCACGGCCGGGCCGGGCGCTTACACAGCCGAAGTAGCGCTGGGCAAAAAGCTGAAAATCAGTCGCAAGCTGCCTCGCGTATTTGAGCAAGGCTACGTGCTGCACCTCGACGACACCGGCCCCGACCAACTGGCCGTGACCGTGAGCGCCACCACGACCCTGCCCGAAACCGTGTTTCTGCTGGGCCACTCGCGCCAGCAGGCGGCCGTGGCCCTATCGGCCCAGCTCGTGAACGGCCGGGCCCAGTTTGTCGTCAGCAAAGCGCAGTTGCTGGAAGGGGTTTCGCACCTCACTTTGTTCAACGGCGCCCAGCAGCCCGTGTGCGAGCGGTTGTATTTCCAACGCCCCACGCACGCCCTGGCCGTGGCGGTGCAGCCCGACAAGGCCCAGTACACCACCCGCGACAAAGTGCTCCTGCAGGTGAGCGGCGCCGACCAGCAAACGCCCGTCGCCGCGAATCTGTCGATGGCGGTGTACCGGCTCGACTCGCTGACCACGACTCAGGCCACTGCCATCGACCGCTACCTGTGGTTGACCTCCGACCTCAAAGGCGCCGTGGAAAACCCAGATTATTACTTCACGGCCACCGGCCCCGAAGCCGCCGCCGCCGCCGACAACCTCATGCTGACCCAGGGCTGGAGCCGCTTCCGCTGGGAAAACGTGCTGGCCCCCGCCCCGCCGCCATTCGAGTTCATGCCCGAGCCCAACGGCCTAGTGGTGCAGGCGCAGTTGCTGCAGGCGGGCACCGGCAGGCCGCGCGTGGGCACACTCACCTACCTGGCCTCCCCGAGCCGCATCACGCGGCTGAGCACCTCGCTGAGTGACGCCAAAGGCCGCGTAAAATTTGAGGTGCCCTACCTGACCGGGCCACGCGACATCATGCTGCAAACCGATGCCCAACAGGACACCACCTGCCAAATCACAGTGCTTAACCCGTTTTCGGAACGCTATGCCGAAGCCGTGAGGCCACCGTTTGGCCTGAGTGCGCGCTTCCAGCACGACTACGCGAAGCGGTACCTGCAGGCCCAGGTACAGAACGTGTTTTCGGGCCGGTACCGCAACCGCTACGCGGCGGAACGGGTGGACAGCACGTCGTTTTTTGGCCGGCCCGACGAACTGTATTACCTCGACAAGTACACCCGCTTCAAGGTGATGGAGGAGGTGCTGCGCGAATACGTGCCCGGCGTGCTGGTGCGCATTCAGAAAGGCGGCTACCGCCTGATGGTGGCCGACAAGATAAACCAAACAGTACTCTCGGCAGCTCCCATGGTGCTCCTGGATGGTGTGCCCGTGTTCAACATCAACCACATCATGGCTATAAACCCGCTGAAAATTCAGCGTCTGGAAGTCATGGACAGCCGCTATTTCCACGGCCTCGCGCTATACAATGGCCTCGTGAGCTTCACCACCTACAAGGGCGACTTGGAGGGCTTCGCGCTCGACGCCCGCGTGCTGGTGCAGCAGTACGAGGGCGTGCAGCGGCAGCGCGAATTCTACGCGCCCCGCTACGAAACCGACCAGGAGAAAACCAGCCGCCTGCCCGACCTGCGCAACCTGCTGTACTGGAACCCCGAAATCTCGACCACGGGCGCGGAAGCCAGGAAACTGGAGTTCTACACCGGCGACCAGGCCGGCCGCTACCTTGTAGTGACGCAGGGCCTGAGCAGCACGGGCCTGGCGGGCAGCAGCCGCGTGGTGCTGGAAGTGAAGCCGGCGCTGTAGAGACGTAGTTCGACCTGTATTTACTCGACAGCTACCCGCCGGATAACTACGCCTGCCGTGCACTCTACGCGCAGCACATAGACGCCGGTAGGCAGTGTTGCCGTGTTTAGGGTTGTTTCGGTCCGAATGACCGGCTGCCTCAGCACGACCCGGCCAAGGGCATCAAGCAATGCAAGGGTGCGCGGCTGGTCAGCCATGTTGAGGCGGACGTGTAGAACATCGCGCGCCGGTACGGGCCATACGGCCGGTGGCACCCGGGACTGTTTAGAGGCCACGGCCAGCACGTTGGCGTCAATAAAGCGAGCTAAGCCATTGGTTGGCAAGCTGCTTACGTTGGCGAAACTGCCGGCCATCAAAACGGCTCCATTGGGCTGAATCAGGATGGTATTGACTCTATACCCGGGCCCGTTGAACGCTTGGTAGCTCGGGTCGGTGCTGCCCGATGGCAACAGCCGCATGGTGGCGGGTGCCGAAACAATGGCGGGAAATGGGAGTATGCCGGCCAGCAGCCGCTGATTGGGCTGTACCTGCATTGTGGTAACGGATTGGTTGTTAAGTGTGACGTTGAACGCCGCATCCACCTGGCCCGTGACTTCTAATCTCCCGAGGTAGAATGCCGTAGCTGCGTTAACAGTAGCCTCCTGGTACTGGTACACAATTCTTCCCTGCCCGTCTTGCGCAAGTAGCGTCGCCGTAGGGCGTTGCGGGGTATAAAGCACTGCCGCAAAAGAATTATCGAGCGCACCCGTTGGCAGCCACCGCCACAGGGTTGCATTTGGCGCGTTCAGATAGCCGCTGGCCAGGATTTTGCCATCGGGCTGCAGTTGCACGGCTTGGGCACCATAGCCACTGGGGTGAAAGTTGGAATCAAGCTGGCCGTTGTCCAGCAGGCGTACCAGGCCTTGATAGGCATTGCCGCCGCTCTGGCCCCAGGCAATTCCGTAGCTTCTGATAAGCGCTTTACCATCCGTTTGCACCAGTACCTGAGCCACGTCCGGATAAGAAGAAGGGAAAGCTGAGAGAGAGGGCTGGTAGGTGACATCAAGTTGCCCGGACGGTAGCAGGCGGGCTAAAGTAGGGCGTCGCCCACCTCCAACATTTGTGAAATCGCCCGCCACCAACAGCTTCCCATCGGCCTGCAACGCCAGTGTCGTCACCCGGGCTTCGGGCGGGGCGGCCGTCACGCAGTACAGCGAATCCGGAATTCCGTTTGCTTGCAGCCGCGCCAGTCCTCCCGAGACAGCCAAGCCATTTATCTCCGTGAAATCGCCCCCGACCAGAATTTTACCATCTGGCTGCAATGCCATCGCATTCACTGCGCCGACTGTTTGCAGCAGCACGGCTGGCAGCGCGTTGTTGCGTTGGCCAGTTGGCGTAAGCAAGGCTAGCGGCGTAGGGGCAGTAGTTGTTCCGCCATAGCGCAGTGTTAAGCCCGTGACCAGTAGCTCGCCCGTTGCGAGCATGTGAACCCAATTCGGACTATAACTAGCGGCCCCTCCGTTATTAAATGTCGCGTCTAACAGCCCGCCGGGAGTAAAAGCCACCAGTGCTCCCGTCGTCGTGTTTCCTATAGTGGCGACGCGCGATTTCACAATAATGCGACCGGTGCCGGGCTGCACTTGCACGAGCGGAGCCCCCGCCACCCAGTCGTCATCGAAAGTATCGAACGCCCCTAAGTAGTTGTACAATATGGCATCAAGCCTACCAGTAGTGGGCAACAGACGCGTCAGATGCCCATACGAGTCTACCACCAGTATTTTACCATCGGCCAATACGGTTAATCCGAATACTTTTCCAAGGCCGGCTACGAGCCCCGTTTGGAAGGTACTGTCTATTCTCCCAGTGGTCAGTAATCGCACCACATTGGAATAGCCCTGTGGCATTTGGGGCAAACGGCCATCAAGTCGTCCGCCAACCAGAATTTTGCCATCGGCCTGCAACGCCATGCAAAAGCCCGCTTGGTTAGGCTGGGTACCAACAGTAATAGGGGCAAAATATGGCGCGGCCGCCCGGAAAGCCGTATCCAACGTTCCATCGGGGTTGAGCCGTACAATTACGGTGGTGCTTAATCCGTTGAATTGAGTGAATGCCCCACACATCAGCAGTTTGCCATTGGGCTGCTCCAGCATATGCAAAACGAATGCATTGGGACCGGCTCCAGCGTTGAACGACGCATCGGGCGTCCCGTCCGCATTGAGCAACAGCAACGCTTGACGGCTCACTGCACCGGATTGCAGCGTCAACCCATTGCCCCCCGCCACCAGAATTTTGCCGTTGGCCAGCAACAGAAACTGGCGAACATAACCCGTCAGAGCCGATATATTTTGTAGAAACACGCTATCTGGCTGGTCACTATTTGCAAGCAGGCGCACCAGGCCACAAGCGGGAGCTTGCTGATGCGCAACCCGCACGAAGTTGCCTAGTACCAGGCGCTTGCCGTCGGGTTGCTGCACCACCTGACGCGCACCAGCCACTTTATAAATTTGAGCCACCCGAAAAGACGGGTCCAGTTGCTGGGCTGCCAGCAGGCGTGGCAGCCACAGCAGGGCAGCCACCGAGATGGAGATGCGTAGTGAAAGGGGCATACGAACCGAATTGAGAGAAAAACCCGTTTGTAATCAGCAAGGTACATGATGTTGCCAGTTGTCCAGCTACCGCCTACCCGCCGGCTCCGTACTTTCGTCTTATGACCGATACCGCCGCTCCCGCTCCCAAAAAGCTTTTCCTGCTCGACGCCTTTGCCCTGATTTACCGCTCGCACTTCGCCTTCAGCAAAAACCCGCGCATCAACTCCAAGGGCATGAACACCGGCGCCGTGCTCGGCTTCACCAACACGCTGGTGGAAGTGCTGCAAAAGGAAAAGCCCACGCACATCGGCGTGTGCTTTGACGCGGCCAAGAAGACCTTTCGCCACGAGCAGTTTGCCGAGTACAAGGCCCAGCGCCAGGCCATGCCCGAGGACATCGGCGTGGCCATTCCCTACATCAAGAAAATCATCCAGGGCTTCCACATTCCCATCCTGATGATGGACGGCTTCGAAGCCGACGACGTGATTGGCACGCTGGCGCAAAAGGCCGAAAAGGAGGGTTTCGAGGTGTTTATGATGACCCCCGATAAGGACTACTGCCAACTGGTGACGGAACACATCAAAATCTACCGCCCCGCCTTCATGGGCAACGCGGCCGAAATTCTGGACGTGGACCACGTGCTGGCCCGCTTCGAGATTGAGCGCGTGGAGCAGGTGATTGACATTCTGGGCCTGCAGGGCGACGCCAGCGACAACATTCCCGGCATCCCCGGCATCGGCGAAAAGACGGCCAAGGCCCTGATAAAGCAATACGGCTCGGTGGAGAACCTGATTGCCAACTCCGACCAGCTCAAAGGCAAGCAGCAGGAAAACGTGCGCAACTTTGCCGAGCAGGGCCTGATGAGCAAGGAGCTGGCCACCATCCATGTGAACGTGCCGCTGGAATTTGAGCCCGACAAGCTGGTGCTGGATGCGCCCGACGAAACCGTGCTGCGCGATTTGTTCGACGAGCTGGAGTTTCGCCAACTCTCGGCCCGCATTCTGAGCGGCGGCCCCGAGCGCACGCCGGCCCGCGTGGCCACGCCCGGCTCCAAGCCTACCCGCCAGCCGCGCGTGGCAGCCGGCCAAGCGTCTCTTTTCGGCAACCCCGGCGATGAGGCCGTGGCCATTGGCGCCGAGGAAGGCGGTGAGCCGTTCTCTGGCGGCCGTTTCGGCGCGCCCGCCGGCCCGCGCAAGCGCCTGGAAGACGTGCCCTACCACTACCACCTCATCGACACGCCGGAGCTGCGGCAGTCGCTGCTCCGCTTCCTGCTGCAGCAAACCGAAGTGAGCTTCGACACCGAAACCACCGGGCTGGACATCATGACGGCGCGGCTGGTGGGCCTGAGCTTCTGCTGGCTGCCGGGCGAGGCCTACTACGTGCCCGTGCCGACGGAGGACCCGGCCGCCGTGCAGGCCATCGTGGAGGAGTTCTGCCCGTTTTTCGAGGCCGAAAACATCCTGAAAATCGGCCAGAACGTGAAGTACGACCTCACCATTCTGCGCCACTACAACGTGGAAGTGAGCGGCCCGCTGTTCGACACCATGCTGGCCCACTACCTTATCGAGCCCGACATGCGCCACAACATGGACGTGCTGGCCGAAACCTACCTGCACTACACGCCCGTGAGCATTCTGGAGCTCATCGGGCCCAAGGGCAAGAAGCAGATTACCATGGCCGATGTGCCGCCCGCCCAAGTGAAAGACTACGCCTGCGAAGACGCCGACGTGACCCTGCAGCTCAAGCACGTCTTCGAGCCCATGCTGAAGGACCTGGGCCTGCTGGGCTTGCTGAACGACGTGGAAAACCCGCTGGTGCCGGTGCTCAGCAGCATCGAGTACGAGGGCGTGCGCATCGATTCCAACGCCATGAACGAGTACTCGGCCGAGCTGCAGGGCTACATCACGGAGCTGGAAGGCCAGATTTTCCGCGAGGCCGGGCAGGAGTTCAACATCGGCTCGCCGAAGCAGTTGGGCGAGGTGCTGTTCGACAAAATGGACATCGGCAAGGGCAAGATGAAAAAAACCAAAACCGGCCAGTACGCCACCGGCGAGGAAGTGCTGAGCCAGCTCGCCGCCGACAACCCCATTGCCGCCCTCATCCTCGAATACCGCCAGCTCACCAAGCTGCGCAGCACCTACGTGGAGGCCCTGCCCCAGCTCGTGAACAAGGCCGACGGCCGCGTGCACACCAACTTCAACCAGGCCGTGGCCGCCACCGGCCGCTTGTCCTCCACCAACCCCAACCTCCAAAACATCCCCATTCGCACGGAAAAGGGCCGCGAAATCCGCAAAGCCTTCGTGCCGCGCGACGAAAACCACGTGCTGCTGGCCGCCGACTACTCGCAGGTGGAGCTGCGCATCATGGCCGACTTCTCGGGCGACAAAACCATGATTGAGGCCTTCCGCCAGGGCCTCGACGTGCACACCAGCACGGCCAGCAAGGTCTTCAAGGTGCCCATGGACGCCGTGGACGCCGAGATGCGCCGCAAGGCCAAAACCGTCAATTTTGGCATCATCTACGGGATTTCGGCCTTCGGGCTGGCCCAGCGCATCGGCATCAGCCGCAAGGAAGCCACTGACATCATCGAGACCTACTTCCAGGAATTTCCATCGGTGAAGCAGTTCATGGACGAGAGCATCAACCGGGCCCGCGAGCTGGAATACGCCGAAACGCTGCTCAAGCGGCGGCGCTACCTGCGCGACATCAACTCGCGCAACGCCACGCTGCGCGGCTACACCGAGCGCAACGCCATCAACGCCCCCATCCAGGGCACGGCCGCCGACATCATCAAGATGGCCATGATTAACATCTACCACTGGCTGCGCGAGGAGAAGCTCCAGACCCGCATGATTCTGCAGGTGCACGACGAACTCGTCTTCGACGCCGTGAAGTCGGAAGTCGAATACATCACCCCCAAAATCAAGGAGCTGATGACGACGGCGCTGCTGCTGCCCCACGGCGTGCCGCTGGAAGTGGAAGTGGGCACCGGCCACAATTGGCTGCAAGCCCACTAACATCAGAATTTTTCTGAAGTTTTCTGGATTTGGTCGACCTTTGAGCCGCTTCCCGCCCAACCGGGGAGCGGCTCTGCTATGTTAATGGAATCCTTTGAAGTCGACAACTTCCGCAGCCTGAAGCACTTGAAACTGGAGAAGCTAGCGCGGGTGAATTTGCTGGTGGGGAAGAATAATTCGGGTAAGACGAGTGTGCTAGAAGGACTGTTTGTGATTGCAAATATTCGCAACCCATACTGGGTCCAAAATATTGAATCAACTCGTAACCTTAGTGCTGACAGGTCAGATTTCAGGCACTTATTCTATGGTTTCGACACTAGTAAATCTATTGCCTTATCAGGCACTTATTGTGGAGAAATAATAGAAGCTCAAGTGCCTATTGCAACTCTAAGCGCCGCTTTATCACTAGTCGACAGACATACATTGCTACCTAGAGAATTGGTTTACTATGAACGTCAACCTAACACTCCTAAAAACCCTCACGCACCAGATTCCTTGCTTGTAATCCTGCAAACACCCGAAGTTGATATTCCTATCGGCTTCGAGCTTAGGCGTTCATTCAAACAGGAATACATGGAACTATATCCTAGAGACAACAAAAGTAGAGCATATTTAGAGCAAGGTCCAGCTTTTATTGCAGGGCCTAGAAACTTAGCAAAGCTTCTAACTACCAGAAGTAACTTGTATTGGCTGAATGATGAATTGGAAGGATTAAAAGTTAATAAGGAAGAGAACCAACTGTTAGAAGTCTTACGCTCTCTTGATAAGAGAATTCAGAGAATAGAGTTGAGTCCAAGCGGTCAAATCTATCTTGATTTGGGGCAAGACTTCCGCACTCTTTTACCTCTTAATTTGATGGGAGAGGGTATTCAGCGTTTATTATCAATCATATCAGCTATTGCAAGCAATGCTGGTGGTATTGTGTTGATTGATGAGTTAGACAATGGTCTACACTATTCTGCTCTTCGGGTGCTTTGGAAAGGCATTTTACATGCTGCACTAGAATACAATGTGCAAATAATTGCTACCACGCACAGCGCCGAAGCGCTGCGCCACCTCACTTGGGTGCTGGATGAGGAAGAAAATGCCGGCTACCGCGACGATGTAGCTGCCTACACGCTCATCCGGGCCGAGGACGACACCGTGCGCAGCTACCGCCACGACTACGAGCAACTTGAGTATGCCATTGAACACGGCATCGAGGTGCGTAATTAATTCGGGGATAACATGGCAACCCGGCAGTTCAACATTTACGTGGAAGGCACCGACGACCACGACCTGGTTTTGGTGCTCGTGCAGCAACTGCGGGCCACCAGACCGCACCCGACCATCAAAAATACCCGCGAGGGGCAGATGGTGACAACTTACCTGATAGCCGATGCGACCGGCGACACGCTGTTAATTTCCAGCATTGGCGGATGGAAAAACCTGGGCAGTAAGCAGTCGTTTCCGCTTCGGCAAGCCCACGACTCAGGCGGCAAAACGCTCATCGTATTCGATGCCGATGAAGCGCCCGCCCAGCGGGCCGCCACCTTGCGGGCACAGATTGTGGCCGACGAACCGGCCCCGGCCCTGTTTCTTTTCCCCGGTCCTGACCAACCCAGCGAACTGGAAGACCTGCTCCTGCAACTGGTGCAGCCCGCGCACCAACCCGTGATGCTTTGCTACGACGGCTACGAGCACTGCTTACAACAATTGGTTGACAACGGGCAGGACTATTACAACACACCATCCAAAAAGCGGCGCATCTACGACTATGTGAACGTGATGCCATTGGAAGGCGCTGAATGGGAAAGGCACCACAAAAAAGGAGGCCAGAAGATTTTCGAGAACGCAAACCTGTGGGACCTAAATGCGCAAGCCATTCAACCGTTGCGCGATTTTCTTGACCGTGAACTCCCATAGCCCCTTGCCAGGCCGAGCGCCATCAATGCCCCCATTCAGGGCACGGCCGCCGACATCATCAAGATGGCCATGATTGACATCTACCCCACCGCTGCGCAAAGAGAAACTCCAGACCCACATGATTCTGCTCCACGGCGTGCCCTTGTAGGCACCGGCCACAACTGGCTGCAGGCCCACTAAAAAGCAACAAGCGAAGCACTGTTATCTAAGTGCTTCGCTTGTTGCTTTTTAGTGGGCCTGCAGCCAGACACTCCCTTGCAGGGCCGGCGCTGCGGCTTGGCTGGCGTTAGCTGGCCGGGGCTACGCCCCACAGCCGCCGCAAGTCATCGGCCGAACCGTTGAAAAAGTCGCGGTCGCAGAGGCCTATGCCGTCTACGGCGAAAGGGGGCACGCCCACGCCCGGTTTACCGTTGGTATGCTGCCAGAGCGTCCAGGTGGACCATTGGGCCGGGTGCGACGGTTCGGCCTCATCATCGGGCTGAGCTATCCACAGCCAGCATTGTTGGAGAATGGCGCTATTCTGGGCGCCATTTTGCAGCAAGTAGTCATTGAGGGCGTATAGCCCCGGGTAACGGCCGGTGGCCTGCTGCACGGCTTGGACAAAGTCTTCGGCCTGCTGCAGGGTCATGTTGTACTCCGCCCCCTTATAGAGGTCCTCAAAGTCCAGCGCCAACAAATCGGTAGGGCCGGGCTGCACCGTCTTCAGAAAAAATTCTGCCTGGGCGGCACCGTCCTCGTTGTGACCCATATGGTAGGCGCCCCACAGCAGGCCCTCGCGCAAGGCCAGCGGCTTCCGGCTGGCGTACATCGGGTCCGTAAAGTCAAGGCCCTCGGTGGCTTTGTGAATTACGCCCAGAATTCCGCTACTGGCCACAGCAACGAAATCAACGGTCATTTGTTGGTGATGCGAAATGTCTACTACGGCATCTATCATGATAAAAAGGGGGAAATAGTGTTGGTAATGAGCAACGGGCACAAGCTTCGGGCTTGCTTGCTGACGACACAAAGCACCGACTCACGGCGGCCTTATTTAAACGCGAAAACCCCTGAATTTTTAATCGGGTAGCATTCCCTGAATTGCCCGGGAAATCCCCTGTTTTTGCGCCCCCGTATTTTCCCGGGGGTGGGCGGCTGAGCGGGCCGTCAGGGCCTTTTTCTGCCCCGGCACGGGCTGGTGGCAGGCTGGTGCGCGGTTTGGGAATGTGGTGGCTCTTGGGCGGCCGGCCTACATTTAGGCTTTCTCAACCCTCATTTTATTTTCCAACCGTGTCAGACTTCATCGAACCGCGCCTGCTCAGCCAACATGACTATGAGAGCTTCACTTCTGCCTGGGAACTGCTGGTAAAGGGCACCCCTTCCCCGGACGGCCTCACCCTGGGCCAGGTGTTTGCGGCCCGCGACCAGGAGGCGCCCAACCCCATCGTGAACTACGTGTACCTGAGCAACAAGTACGCGGTGGCGCTGCTCTCGGCGGTGGGCACGGTGGCCATTCAGATAAAATTTGCGGTGGTGAGCCCGACTTTTCAGCCGGCGTTCAGCATTGTCATCTATGGCGTCGACAAGGACAACCAGCCCACTTCGGCCTACTACCTGGCGGGTGTGGCGGCGGACCCGGCCACCGTGCAAGTGGTGGTGGGCCCCACCCCGGACTCGCCGCCCGAGCTGGTGGGCCTCGATTTGGCGGGAAACTGGATACAAAACTGGCAGAACCTGGAAGCCAACGGAGTTTCCCTCGACGCGTCTGTGTTCACCTCAGTGTACGGGCCGCTGCTGGGCTACACCTACCCGCTGGACGACTTTCTGCAGGCCCTGTTCCCCGCCGGGCTGAACCTCGACAGCCAGGCGCTGTGGCTGTGCTTTGCCCTGCACAAATACAACAAGCCCAACGCCGTGGACGACACGTATTCCTACCTGTTCAGCACCGTGCTGGTGCTGAACGATTTGCCTGCCGAATACACTGCCCAGCGCGAGTCGCAGGACATCATCCTCTCGGCCGACGAGCTGTATTACGACGTGTCGCGGCCTTCGCCGCCGTATTAATGCGGCGAGGCGTTGAACGCGGTGCTGGCCCCGTGGGCCGGCACCGCCCCATTGCACTGGCCCGCGGCCGTCCCCGGCGGGCCGCACCGGAGGAAATATGTCGTTTTTAAATTACGCCCCGCTTTTGCTGGTTTTCGTGGCCGGCGCCGTGGGGGCCGCACGCTTCGGGCGCCTCGACCCCGCCTTGCGCTGCCTGGCGGGCCTGATTTTCTTTGAAATCTTCGTCGAGCTGCTGTCGCGGGCCGTGACGCCCAACCTGTTTGTGCTGCCGGCCGACACGATGGTGGAGTTTGGGGCGCTGGCCTGGATGTACCGCCGGGCGTTCTGGCCTTCGGCCCTGAGCCGCTGGCTGCCGGCGGTGGTGGCGGTGTTCGCGGCGGCCTCGCTGGTGTCGTACGCCGAGCCGGCCCGGCTGCTGCAGTTCAACACCGTGCAGCGCTTTGCCGAGAGCCTGCTGGTGCTGGGCCTGGTGCTGCGGTATTTCTACACCGTCATCCGCGAGCTGGCCATCGAGCACCTGGAGCGCGAGCCGTTGTTTTGGGTGTCGGTGGGCCTGCTGCTGTATTTTTCCGGCAATGTGTTCATCTTTATCTCCAGCAACTACGTCATTCAGCACTCCAAGACCCTGAGCCTGCGGCTGTGGGACGTGCACGCGCTGCTCTACATGGTGCTAAACGGTTTATATGCAGTTGCCTTGTGGATAAGTCCGTCGACCAGGAAATAGTCCGGCTGCTGTTCGGCGGCACCGTGGTGATGCTGCTGCTGGCCGCCGCGCTGGTGGCTTTTTTCCTGCTGTACCAGCGCAAGCTGGTCAGCCAGCAGCTGGCCCTGCAAACCATTCGGGGAGCGTACCAAAGAGAAGTGTTTGCCGCCGCCATCGAGGCCGAGGAGCGGGAGCGGCAGCGCATCGGCAACGACCTGCACGACGAAATCGGCTCGTCGCTGTCGGCGGCCAAAATGCTGATGGCGCAGCTGGAAGACTCCGTTTCGACCACCGCCAAAGAGCAGGAAGTGGTGGTGCTGGTGCAAAGCATCATCGGCAACTCGCTGCAGGACATCCGCAACATCTCGCAAAACCTGCACCCGGCCGTGCTGGCGCGCTTCGGCCTGAGCCAGGCCCTGCACAACCTGGGCCGCGTGTGCACCGAGGCCTTCCCTCACGGCGTGGAGGTGCAGGTGGAGCTGGCGGCCCCCCTGCCCTACGCCCACGAGCTGGCCCTCTACCGCATCGTGCAGGAGCTCATCAACAACGCCCTGAAGCACGCCCGGGCCTCGCGGGTGGTGGTGCAGCTGGCGCCGCAGCCCGCCGGCTTGGTCCTGACGGTGGCCGACGACGGCTGCGGTTTCGACCTGGCCCACGTGCAGGCCAGCAACGCGGGCGGGCTGGGCCTGAAAAGCCTGGCCGCCCGCGTCAGCCTGCTCGATGCCGCGCTGCACCTGGAAACGGCGGCGGGCCAGGGCACGCGGGTGCGCGTCACGGTGCCGCATCCGAGCTAAGCTGCTAGCTTTATGTCCATGTCTACTCTACCCCTCGTTCACATCTCGATTCTGGATGACCACCGGCTGTTTCGCCAGGGCATCACGTACATTCTGCAAAACCTGCCCTTCGCGACGGCGGTGCAAGAGGCCGCCACTTTCAGCGAGCTGCAGGCGCAGTTTGCCCAGCAGGTGCCCGACGTGCTGCTGCTGGACCTGCAAATGCCCGACATCAGCGGCATCGACGCCACCAAGCAGCTGCTGAAAGAGCACCCCGACCTGAAAATCATCGTGATATCCATGCACTCGACCGATGATTTTATTGCCCACATGCTCAAGCTGGGCGTGCGCAGCTACCTGCCCAAAGACGTGGACAAGCAGTTGCTGAGCACGGCCATTGCGGCGGTGGTGGCCGACGGGTACTATTTCACCGACGGCATCTCGCGGGCCATGATGCGCGGCTTGGCTTCGGGCACGCCCCCGAAGCCGTCGTTTCAGGCCACGGCCGCGGCATTCACCCCACGCGAAACGGAGGTGCTGACGCTGCTCTGCAAGGGCTACTCCACCAATAAAATCGCGGAGGCGCTTTTCATCAGCGACCGCACCGTGGAGGGCCACCGCAAAAGCCTGCTGGAAAAAACCAACACGCCGAATGCCGTCAGCCTGGCCCTCTACGCCGTGAAGCACGGCTTGCTGGCTATTGATTCCAACAGCACGCCGCCGCTGCCGTAAAGTACCGAGACGCGCCTCACATGCTGAAGCAAACGATTTTATGTTTTTGTGATGGACCTCACCACGCTTCACCACACCCTAAGCCAGCGCCGCCGCCCAGAAGACGTGGCCGAGCTGCTGCTGCCGCTTTTGCAGGACCACCTGGCGCCCGCTGAGTTAGCGACGCTGCAGCAAGCGGCGGCCAATTCGCTGCGGCGCAATGTCTGGCAGTACACGTCCATGCTGGAGGAATTCAGGCAGCCGGTGGGGGCGGACAAGCAAGCACTTAAGGCAGTTGAATTATTTGAATATCCGCGGCCCGCGGCCCCGGGCACTGCCTCTCCCGATTATGGCGACCCCGAGCAGGTGCGGCAACTCCTGCAGGAGCTGAGCCCTCGGCTGGCCAAGAACCTGGGGCATAGCAACTACCTGACCGACCGGCTCGACCGCAAAGGCCGGCAGGCCGCGGGCTTGGGTGAGTTGTCGCGCCGTCGCTACAACAAGCGCTTTCGGGCCCTGCGGCACTTGGAAGAGAAATTGCAGCAACTGGTATTTGCCGACCGGCAACGCCGCTTGCAAATGGTGAGCAAGCACGGCTTTGCGCATGAAATTTCTTACGCAGACTTTAGCCGGGACCTGTTCAGCGCAGCGTTCATTGCCTACTACACCGCCCGCTGCAATCTGCGGAGCACCTTCACCAACCAGGGCCAGGACCGGCCCTACGATGCCGTCGCGGACATGCTTTTTCAGCACTGCCGCGCCGGACGGCCGCCGGCGCCGGCCTGGTGGGCCATTGCCCACGTGTATGCGGCGCCGCCGGTGCTGGCCGAGCTACCCGATGCGCAGAAAGGCCAGCTGCTGGGCCGCTGGACCGCCTTGCTGCAAGAACTGGCGGAAGTGCTGCGGCAAATCTGGGCCGCCAATACGTTCCGGCGCGATTCCATGGTGGTCAAGCAAGGCGACGATTCTTCTACGTGGAACATCACGGCCGGCGCCTGGAACAAAGCGCGTGACAACTGGATAAACCTGCTATACGCCCTGGGAATGGAGTTCGTGCTCGACGACTTGTGCCCGGGCAAAGTGTTGCGCCTGATGGCCGCCGATGTCGTGTTCTGGCACAGGCAGACGGGAGGCCAGCTGGACCCCAACACGGTGGTATGGGCCGAGTTGCCGTTGCCGTGGGAAGTGCTGAGCGGCCCGGCGCACTGCACCCGCGACACAGTGGCCGCCGCCTGCGCCCGGGCCGGCCTCGACGCGGCAAAATCGGGCTGGCGCCACGCCCCCACCAAATCGTGCCGTTTCGCCCCACCCCGGAGCTCGTCAACGGCGTAAGCATCAGCAATCCATATCTTGCGCTGGTATTGCGCAAAAACAACGTGTTTTCGGGGAAGCTGCCGTTTCCCCACTAATCTGTTTCGTCATAAGGATAAGGTAGTTCAGTGGAAGAATTTCCGGCTCTGTCACCCGGTTGGACGCTGGTTCGAGCCCAGCCCTTATCCCGCTTCTGGCATAGCTCAGTGGAAGAGCACCCGGCTCTCGGTCCGGGCGGACGCTGGTTCGAGCCCAGCTGTCAGAACTTCATCAGGCCCCGGAAAGCCCGAAGCATCAGAAGCTTGGGGCTTTTCGTTTCCATCAGAACGACTATTCCTGGCATTCGCCCTGCGACTCGGGCTGACGCTGCTTCCGGGCTCCCCTGTAGACGCTCCGTGTGATGGGCTTGGCAGATGCGGAGCTTCTGCGTTGCATTTGCAGCTGTGGGGTTTTTATTGCCCACCGCAACGCCGTGCTCGCCGTATAGCTATACGTTCCTTCAGCCCACCCCACTCGTCATGCCGCAGCAACCCCACACCTCCACCCTGCAAAATGTGGCCCGCGGCGTGCTGGGCACGTTCATGGTCTTTGCCGGCACCGGCCACCTCACCTTTGCGCGGCGCGAGTTTCAGGCGCAGGTGCCCGACATTGTGCCCGGCAACAAGGATACCACCGTGCTGGCTTCGGGCGTGGTGGAAATTGGCCTGGGGCTGGCGCTGCTACTTCTGAAAGGCAAAAACCGGCGACGCATGGGCATCGGGCTGGCGGCCTTCTACGCGGCGGTGTTTCCCGGCAACGTGCACCAATACACGCATCACATTTCCGCCTTCGGCCTTGATACCGATGCCAAGCGGCTGGCCCGGCTGTTTTTTCAGCCCGTGCTGATGGGCGCGGCGTTGTATTCGACCGGCGCCCTCGATGCTGCGCAGCGGCAGAAGCCCGCCGCGTCTCTTCCAAAATATCGGGCAGGCAAGGCCGTCTGATTGAGATAAACAATATTATGACTAGCATACCTCCAATGGACCGGCCCAACCAGAAAGGCGTGGTGGCCGAGCTAACCAGCCTGCTCACCAAGGCCAATGCCCACGCCACCTTCGAGGAGGCTTGTGCCGACCTGACGCCCAAGCTCTGGAACCAGCACGTGCCGGACGTGCCCTACACCATCTGGCAGTTGGTGGAGCACGTGCGCATTGCGCAGTGGGACATCGTGGAGTTTTGCGTGGAGCCCGAGCACGAGTCGCCGAAATGGCCGGAAGGCTACTGGCCCGCCCCGGATGCCACCGCCGACGAGGAGCAGTGGCAGGAAGCCCTGGACCACATCCGGCAGGACCGCCAGCGCTTCCTCCACCTGCTGCACGCGCCCGGTACTAACCTGCTGTCGCCCCTCCCCCACGGCACTGGCCAAACCCTCCTGCGCGAGGCCATGCTCATTGCCGACCACACCGCCTACCACACCGGCGAAATCATCCTGATTCGGCGGCTGCTACTGTCAATTATCGAAGTAAATGGGAATAGAGCGAAGTAATTGGGAATAAAGCGGAGTAGTTGGGAATAACACACCCACAAATTGCCGTAAAAAATACACCATCGGCTCACAAACTTCTTGTATAACAACAGCTATTAGGACAACAATTTATTCAGGATAGCATAATATTTATTACAAAAATTATTTCGACAACTCAATCTATATGCTATAAGCGGATAGAGCACATTTAGCCAATCCTTACACTTAAAACGCGAATACTTGCATGGAAATACTGTATAAGCTTATAAATGTTGGTGAAGCAATCCATGATAGTAGTATCGGGGCGTATCGCATAGTATGCTATTTTCAACCTTGGCTAATATTAAGCAACACCCCGGCTAGCGAAGAAATTGTAAGTCATGCCATTAATAGCACACTCGCTGGCAACCTCATCTGCGGTACAATATGGACTAGAAGCAAGCCATTTAATGAGATAGAATGCCTTTTAACAAATGAATATGAAGCAATTACTATCGAGCAAGGTATTATACACGCCCGCCGTTTGAAAGACTTATTCAATCTGAATAAATTATCACATTCGAAATTTTGGGCTAACCAGGAAAACACATGGGTAGTGCAATTAAAACACAACAATAAAATATTCATAATAACTTATTTTGAATTGTTGCGCGCATGTTTCTATGCAACAAGTCGCCGAGCCACGGATTTTTTCTTTTCTCAAAATTCGATTAGCTCGCTCTGCATTCCTCTTGAGTTTCCAAATGCAAGCAACCTGTTCACTGCGAGATACTGTATAGCCACTGAGAAATGTACAGCATCAGAAGCTCGTCTAATAGGCAACCTCCTATTCGACCCAAAGCTTCTTTATGCATTCAACTTATCACAAGCATACTGGCGCAACAGTATTTCTCAAATAAATGCTGGCACACAAGATAAGAGGAGCACTATACCTGTGGGTGATTTTAGCAGCTTTTCATTCATTTCAACAGGGCAAAGCATTTTATATGAATCCAACGAATACTTCTGGGTGAACAACTTAGAGGTCACTAACTACAAATATGAGTTCAATGCACTCCTTTTTTATCCGATTTATACTAGCTCAAAAAAAGACTCATCACGCAATTTAAAACAAGCAGTAGATGAAGACGCTTATCAACCAAAGTGTCCCGATATACTTCAGCTAACTCACCAGCAATCTTTTAAGTCTGAAATGAAATGCTGCTTAGCGAAGGCCATGAAGGATTCGGACAGCAAATGGCTTTATGCCATTCGTAAATCCGGTACGCTTCCTTTGGTTATACGCAGGTTTCCCTGGGCATCCCTATTGCCGCGCTCTTCCGATTTAGACACAAGTGAAAGATTATTGAAAGAATCAGTTCAGCGCTCTAATTTATTTTTCGCGACTAAAGCTTTTCACACTCACAGATTTCATAGACTAATAACCGCATTTAAATCAAACAAATTTACAATCAAACCAATATCAATAAACAATTCAGATAATGTTTTTGGACGAAATGTATCCGTTCTTCCAATCAATAGACATTCTCCTTTACCGATAACACTGTATGAAAAACAGATAAGTTGTTTCTCTTGCATAGAAATGCATTTAGACAATACGCCCTTTTACATCGCTCAGCCTTTTCCTGAATCAAACCCAGAATTAGCAATACTTTTTATCAAGCAAAACCTTATTCAACCAAAGCCCTCAGAGTGGAATGAGCTATTGAGTTGTATTGTACCTGTTCGTAACAGGTTTGGTTTAACGTCTTTTTATAAAAGCATTCACTATACAAAATTTAAGCAGGCATCAAACAACACCGCTTTTCTTGCTATTCCCATTCCATGCGAAACGGTTACAGTGCCGTTTTGCATTGATTTGGTTAACCATGTCATAGATAGATTTAGAAAGAGATTGCAGTTTGTTCTAGCTACACTTTTGAAATACCCTGACGGGGCATCAATACGACATCAAAATAAGATAAGATTTTTAAGCCGTAACATATGCACTACTCCTGACGCATCGTGGTTGGTCCGCATTTATTATTTATGGAATTAGCTATTCAAGCCAATTGAGCTATCGGTCGCAAGGTCCGCTTCTACGCGTCGAAGTAAGTCGGATGCCTCTATCCGCAAGGCTGAAGCCAAGCGAAAGATAGTAGTGAGGGAGGGCTGCTTACTTCCCGTCTCTAGTTGAGAGATAAAGGTGCGGTCTAGCTTCGCTTCATCAGCAAGTGCTTCTTGGGAAAGGCCCAACTCCTTACGCATCTGCTTGATGACCAGCCCAAAAACCTTAATCGGCTCACCGCTCATATAAGCGGCAAGCTACAGGCTTGTTATACCCCCTTGTTGTTGTCAGTAGTCTACAAAAAAGGCGTAAATTGCGCGTTCAACACATGAATGAAAGAAGTGACATCCACCGTTTTTCCAGCAGCCGTGCAGCCTAATGCGCATCCCGTTGCTCATTTTATCACCCAGATAAAGGGCGTTAATGAGGACCAGGAACCTCTTGAGGTAGAAATTATTATTCGCCGAAAATCTGTTCCCGCACCTACAATCGATAAAGAGGAAATGCTCTTGCCAAAGTCCGGCCGGAAAAGCAGCCCCTATATCCACTCATTCACCACCAACTTCAGTGAAGCCAATAAGAGGGGGCTAGACAATCTGTCTTACTGGAGCACTGGACGCCGGAGGTCAAAGACATTTCTCATCAATCAAGCGTTGGAACAGTACTTGGTCAAGTTCAAGGAATCCCAACACGACATCCCTCACGAGGATGCTTGAGCACTCTTTAAATCTCGAAGAATTCGTAAGCCGATATGTGGAAATTTTTCAGGCTGTATTGTAGTACATCGGCTAATCTATTTTCAGCTGCTCATTTCGGAATAAGTGCTGGTGCAGCAAGAGTTGCTGATACCGCATGACATCCTGTTCTAGAACAGATTGATTAACATGAAACCGCGGGTCTTTGGCGGGCTTGATTTCGTACGTGTAAACCGTAAGCAAAGCATCAAGCAGAATAAATAGCCTAACGCAGTTCGACTGGGTGGCAAACGTTTGGTCAGTAAGTAGGTGTGCGGCTAAATGCCGGCTAAAGTTGGCGTAAGCCGAACCCGTAGCCGAATTCAGGTACAGATGGTTCGTTAAAATAGCCTGGCTAGCTCGCACGTACACGTCGTGGAATAATACGTTGCTGGGGTTGGGCTGTCGCAGATATGAGTTCCCCACGAACTTACGCACTACCTCAAAATCAGGCTTGGCTTTCGGACCCGTGCCATCAAAACCACTCCAGCGCAGAATAAGACCTTCCACGATGGGCACCAGGCTTAGGAAGGAACTGATATAATTCTCTTGGTAATACGACAAGATAGCCGCCTCGACCAAGGGCACGAAAGACTGAAACGCAGGGAAATTCTCAAACCCCTGTTTCAGGATAGCGAACATCTTCGGCAACGTAAAAATGCCGCCTAGATAAGCCAGGATAGTACTTTCGGAAGTAGGCAGTTTCGATGCCAATTGCTCGATTCTGCGGAACTCAGCCACAGTTATAGTAGGTGGAGCGAGTAGCGCGTAATCCGCCAGTTGCTGATTCAGTGCCAGCAAATCCGTTATCTCCGAATTGGAAGTGGTCGAAACGTGCGGGCGCTGGGCATACCAGTCACGCTCTTGCCGGCCCGCAGCTTTGGCTTTTTCATACACCAGCGCGCTTACCTTACTCCACATGGTGCTGTCCATACCAAGTGTTGTTTTCACATCCGTAACCGGTGCATTAACCTGTAGAAGAGCAAATGCCTGAACGGCAAGGTCGGCGGCCGTAATTTTAACCATAATTGGTGTTCAATTGCTTAATGACAGTAAGATAATACGACCTCGGATAAAATGCGTAAGAGGTTATCAGTAACCCGCTCAGTTCTGGCTACTACTCGTTTCCAACTGCTGGCGGTAGGCCGAGGGAGAGCACCGCGCGTACCGGCGAAACTGGCCCGAGAAGTGTGCCATTCTGCTGTAGCCAAGTTGTCGGGGGATGCGGCTCACGTCGAGCCGGAAGGCGCGCAGCAACTCCTGCGTGTAAGTCAGTCGATGTTCGGTGAAATAGCTGGTCAGGCTTTTATGGCCGGGTGGGCGAAGGCAACGTAGAGTTGTCGAATGACGGCCTCAGTTTTGCGAACCAGCGTGGGCACGAAGTCGCAGTTGCGCACAGTTTCGTGTCGCTCAAGTTACGGGAGCAGCGGCATCACGGCAAACGGGTGGTCGGCCCCAAACCTGCTGACGCTACTGCCATTCGTTCGTAGTGAATGGAAAACTAAACGGGGTATTGAAACGTGGATGTCTCTTTACTCAGATTATAATCTACCCCAAGCCCATGTGCTAAATATTGTAGCCATAGCCTTTTGGTTTGGCTGTTCTTTTCTTATTAATTTAGCAAAATCTTTTAAAGATATTGCATATGGCTCAGTCAGTTTTACAGGATTTTCTGAATCAAAACCTCATCAGCATTGACCAAAATGAGGAATTCACCTTTTTAAGCAAGACAGCGGCTGACGTTGAGAAGCGGATTGGTGGTAAGAAAAGCCGCATTATTCAGGCTACGCTGGTCGCGTTTGACCCCCAGACTATTCCAGAGGAGCCGCTGGTGAGTGAAGTGCAGGACATGATTACCAGCAAGTGGAAAGCGTTTCCAAGCAAATGTCATGACCGACCCATTCCCTATGTGCGGGCGGTCCTGCTCGCCGCCTTGCAGAAGCTGGCTGCCCAGCCCGAGCTGGCCGGTATTATTTGGCTAACGGCCAGCAATTACTTGCCTTACGCTGACGGAGTCGAGCGAGAGACTGCGTTGTTGGGTGAGTTTCTGCTAGATGTGGGCAACACCTACCAACAAGCTGTTGAGCGCCAATGGAGCGTAGGGGGCAAGACCAATCTCCCCACACTGCCGGAGTTGAAACAGGTTGCGATTACTTCAGCCGTGACTATTAAGAAGGAATACGCGACGACAAAAATGACTCTGGCCGTAAATGGCAATGAAGAGGCCGGCAATAACAATGTATTATCTTCATTCCAAAGCAATTACGATGGACAGAAGAACATAAAGCCATCAGCCGCTTGGGCATCTTCCTTTGGTCAATTAGCTGGTGGTTTCATTAAGGAAACGGCCGATATCATCGTTAACTCCATTAATAAATCTCTCGCCGAGGTAGCCAGCACCCAACAGCTTACGTCCTATACCGAGGCCATAACAGATTACCTAAGGGCTTTGGGGGAACAGGCGACCCAGCAGACGGCCGCGCACAATCTGCGGAGCCATTTGCTGTGGCTTAAGGAGAGCCTGTATTCCGAAAGTCAACAAGTCAGCTACCGCCAGCTATCAGTAGCGGCGGGCAGCGTGGCATTGGCGATGGACCTAGCCGCGCTAGTGCCGGCGGTGTACCCAGTGAGTGTGGAATATTTCCTACGCGAAGTATTACGCGCGGCCAGCGCGGCGATGGATACCGAGATATCCATCACGTTTACCGAGCTACTGGCCGCTTGGCAGGTGGAATTAGGGAAAATGGCCGAACCGCTTCCGGCAGTCGTTGCTCCCGAGCCTGGTCGCCAACCTCTCCTGCACTTTGTGCGGGCGCTGGCAGCGGGCACTACGCAGCCCGCTGATTTTGAATTTCTCACCGGCTTGCGCCTGACCGATACGCTTAACTGGCAGCAAGCCGGCGTATGGCTGTTTCGCGAGTTGCAAGCAGCTAAACTGGCTAGTGCCAAGTAATGCCGTGAAACCAGCTGGACGCTGTACCAATACCGCATGCGTAGCGGTAAAAACCGGACTCTGTTTCGATAATCTCGCCTTGGATAAGTGCCCACACTGGATAGCAGTTGGGGCAGCACAGGCACGGCCATCAGCAGAACTGCGCAAGGCACCCGTCGCCGGAGCCAAGCATGACCGCGCAAGTGACGTCCAAGGAGTTGCCTGGACGGGTGAGGCTCTGCAGCTGGCTGACCTGGAGCTTGTCAGTCGGCGTTCAAATCCACTGCTGCTAGCGGCCGTGGGCGAAACGGATGCGGGCAAATCATCCTTTCTGGGAATGCTGCACACATTGCTGTTGCATGGCCATAGCCTGCGGGAACACACGTTTGCCGGCTCACTGACGCTGCTGGGTTGGGAAAAACTAGCGCTGGCGCTGCGCTTTCCGAAAGGGCAAGCTACAGACCAACCGCCAACCCCCGCCGACCCAGATTACTACCGTCTGCTGCACTGGGCCTTGCGTCGACCTGCCGACGGTCGGTTGCTAGACGTGCTGTTTCCAGACGCGGCAGGCGAGGTATTCAGCCAGTGGGCTGTGGATGAGCAGGACAGCAACGCAGAAAACGTACGCTGGATATACCGTCACGCCGACGCCTTCTTCTTTTTCGTGGATTGCGAAGCACTGGCCGAGCGGCGCGGGGCAGCAGTAGCTCCCCTGGCCGACCTAGCCAGCCGTTTGGCGCAGGGGCTACGCGGTCGGCCAGTGCTCGTCGTTTGGTCAAAGGCCGATAAGCTCGCCGATGTACGTGAAGCGGTAAAAGAGCGCATGGCCCGGCAACTGATGCTCGTGTTTGGTGAGGTGCCCCATCTTTACATCAGCAAAGAGCTTGACGCGCAGCCCGACCCCAAACAGCTGGCCAACCTGCAAGCGGTAGATAATCTGTTAGCCCGGATAGCCCAGCGGCGGCCTACGGTGCTGGAGCTCGCCCCAGTGGGCCAACGCTCTGACTTTTTCTTACGTTACCGCGGACAATGAATCAACCTGCTAACCGAGTGCTAATTATTGGTAAGCCAGGGACATCCAAGACCACGTTCCTAGCCCAGCTTTTCGAAGTCTTGCAACTGGGACACGGCCGCTTGCGCCTACTCGCAACTCCTGCCAACACGGTGGCCATCGAGCAGGCCCGCCGCCGCTTAGCCGAAGGTAAATCCACTCAAAGCACGCCAGCCTCCCAAAACCAGACGCTACGCCTGAGTTTGCAGCTGGCTGACCAGCCGCTGGAATTGGAATTTCCTGACTATGGTGGTGAGCAGGTAGACGCCATTATCCAAGAGCGTCAGTTGGGGCCAGAGTGGGTGCAGATGTGCCGCGAGAGCGACGACTGGCTACTATTCATCCGGCTGCACGACCATAAGGAGCCGCACGATGTACTGACCAAGGCAACCGCCGAGGTAGAGCCGGCCCCGCAACTGCCCGACCCGGAGGCGGCTGGCGACTTGACCACCTTTCAAAAGGCAGTCGAGTTGATTGAATTACTTCAGTTGTTACTGGCAGTGCGTGAATTGGGCATTCAGCAACCTTTGCGGCAGCCTCGCTTGAAGCTGGTACTCACGTTATGGGATGAGTTGCACACAGCAGACCGGCCCGAGCAGGTGTTGGCAGCCCGCCTGCCGTTATTACTGGAGTTCGCCCGCAGCAACTGGACACCAGAAGCTCTACAGGTATGGGGACTCTCAGCACAGGGATTCCGGTTGGACACCACTGAAAATCAGGATAAATATCTCGATGGCACACCATCCGAGTATGCGTACGTAGTCCTGCCCGAAGGCGGTGAGCCAGTACATGACTTGTCGCGGTTATTCGGATAGGTCAGATGAGTATTACGGTACACCGCGCATTATTTGGGCAAGACCCTGCTCACGGACAAGGCTTTGCGCTACTGGGTACCACCCACCCCGACAAGTCTTTAGTAAGGCGCATTTTCAACTCAGCCGACCTGAGCGAAAGCGCCCCGTCGCAGCTGAGTTGGCAGCCGGCCCTGAGGGGCCTGCCCTGGGGAAACTTTTACCTGTTGTTGCGCACGTTTGCAGATACCTCGCCGCAGGTGCGAGGTGGCCGAGTGTATTCACATATGCTACTGCTGCCCCTTGACCAGGTAACCCAGCTCTCTGATTTGCAGCCTTTACTGGCTGCCCTATCGGTAGACGCCCCCAAGCAGGTTCCTACAGCTGCGGCCGAGATTTGGCCCGTGCCAGCGCCGCCACTAGTGCTTACCCCGCGGTTGGGCTACCTGCTGCATGAAGTGGTTCATACCCCCCGACCAGGCGTACTGGTATGGGCCGGGCAGGCGGGCTTCGATGAGGCGGCCGCCCTTACCTGGCAGGTGCTGGGAGCGGCTGAGCGCCAGCAACTCCGACTGAGCTTAGGCTTTCTACCTGGTTACCAGCGCGCGCCAACAGATTCGCTGACCCTGGTGGCCGTGCCCGATTCCCTGTTGCAGCGCTGGCGTAGCGTATCCCGTGTAGTGGAAGTCACTGCTGCTTACACAACGCTCGACGAGGCCGAGGCTTGGCTGGCCGGGCTGCCACAGCAGTCCCCAAACTTGAGCCTGCTGTTGATGGAGCTCAAAGCTGATTTGCTTAGCATCAGCGACCTGGACGCGCTGCAACGGGTAGCCCCCACAGCGACAGCGCTCGCCACGGCGTCGTTGCGGGATGTGATAGCACTGGCCACCCTGCTCCGCCAGTACCCCAGTACTCAGCCGGCCTACCGCCAGCGTGTACTGGCGCGACTCCGGCAAATTGTAGCCACCAGCCCGCCCCAGGAAGTGCAGCGGTTAGGGTCGGTGCAGGAGGAAATGTTGAATTCGGCTGACTTGCGGCAACTAGCGGATACCGTGCACAAGCGCTTTGTGGAACTTGCTGACCAGGTGTCCAGCGCAGAGTTATTGCCCGCGCTGATGAGCTGGCACGATGCGCCTGACCGTGCCTGGTGGCAGCAGAGCGTGCGGGCGACGCTGACGGACATTTTCGCCGCCGGCAGCACAGCCGCTGCCCGGCTCGTTTTTGACCTGTGGCAACAAGCCGCGGAGGTTAATACGTCTTACTTGAAATTGCTACCATCTACTGCCCATACGGAAGCGCTGCTCTTACGCGAACTGCCCGCGCAAATGCCCGCTATGGCTTGGCAAAATGGATTGCAGTTGGCCCGCTCACGCCGGTGGCTGCGCCTGCACATGTCATGCTTACTTGCGCTCTATCCATTGCCCAAAGCCCTGACCAAACAATTGGCCCTAGATACTGAGCCGGCACACATGGCAGCGCTAGAGGTAGCGGCCAAGCAAGCGGTAGCGACGGACTTCGTAGCTGCTGCCGTGGCCTTGGATGAGAAGCGCCTGACCACTCTGGCGGGCAACCTATGCGCCCAAAAGCCGCAGTTACTCAAAAAATTGGCTGTGGAACAGCCCGGCTGGCAGTCCGTGTGGCTCGCGGCGGCTCAAATTAGTGGCAACGTGTGGGCTAACATTGCCGCACCTGCTTCAAAGGTCGCACAATTACTTGACTTACTGCTGGCTGGGCAGCCGGTGCTAACCGACCTGCTGGCGCTCATTGGGCAAAGCCATTACGCCGACTTGCGGGCTTACCCTGCCCGGCGGTCCGCGTGGGCCGTGCTACCCACCGCCGTGCGCTCGCTCTTTCTGGAGGAAACAGCTTGGAGCTTACTAGTTCATGAGCAACCAGAAGAAGCTAACAGCTTACTGGAGCCAGAAGTAATCCAGTCATTTACCAGCCCGTCCTTCACGGCCCGTGCCCTTGCTCACCTTTCACTTACCGCTGGCCGAGCCGTGCGCTACGTATCCCGGTTCTCGGCTCCTGAAAGCACTTTGCTGTCATACCTTAATGCCCACCGCAGTCAATTCGACAAGCGCAGCGCACAAGAGTTGGGGCAACTTATCGAGCGCAATGGCTGGAAACAAGCCGCCCAGGCTCTGCTCACTCAGGCCCAAACGGAACCATCACGTTACGCAGCCCTCGCCTACTGCTTCGACCAATTGGGCTGGCTAGACCGGCTAAAGCTGCGCATTCAAAATCCTCATATTCTGACGGCTAAGACTACCAAACAGGCTAGCACCGACTGGTGGAAGGCCGTGTGGGAAGAAGCCAGTAACCTGTATTCAGGCGGACCGACTCATCAGCACCTGTGGGAATCCATCGGGCGCAAAAACTACGAACTCTCCTTAGCACGCACTGGTGGTGAGCAGTGGCAACAGGCCCTGAATATTTTGCGCACTCGCCGCGAGTACAAGCAGACTGCTAAACTTTTACGTCTGATGCAGGAGCAACACTCTTGGAATAATAATCTACAGTTTCTAGCGAATCACCCTATCTATGAATGACCGCACCGTTCTCCTGCTCACCGCGCTTGAAGGTCCCGAACGCCAAGTTCTGCTGGCACAGTTGCCGCCGTCGAACATTGTTCACCATCCCAATACACACACCGATTACTACGTTACCCAACTAACCACGGCCAGCGGCGAAGTGCGGGTCGTGCTGGGTCGTACCGACCAAACCAATGTGAACGCCAGCCTCGAAACTGGCCAAGCGCTTACCTATTTCCAACCTCACTACGCCTTTTTTGTGGGGGTAGCAGGTGGACTCAAGGACGTAAATATTGGGGATTTGGTAATCGGCGACGATGTCTATGGTTATGAGCGGGGCAAGGCCACAGACAATGGTTTTAGTGCCCGGCCCGGCGTGGGAGCTTCCTCTTACCAATTAGAGAGAGCCGCTACAGCATTTAGCCAATCGACCGAATGGCGCACCATTGCTGCGCGATTGCCCACAGCGGCATTTCCTAATCCAGTACAGGTATACACCGGCACCATTGCCTCAGGAGAAAAGGTAGATGCCAGCGTCGAATCAGAGTTGCATCAATTTCTGCGCGTACACTGTGGCCACGCCCTAGCCATCGAGATGGAAGGCTATGGTTTTTTAAAAGCTGCCCGTCAGCACCCCGCTACTCAGGCACTGCTGCTACGCGGCATATCCGATTTAGTGGAGGATAAGCAGGGCGCAGACCGTCGTGGTTCGCAGCCTTACGCCTGTGCCAATGCAGCGGCGTTTGTAATAGCTTTCGTGCAACAACTCTACGCAGTCAGCGCGCCGCCCCGCCTGCCTACGGCCGATGAAGCCCGGCGGCTAGCCGAGTTGGCAAGCGAACTATATGCTGGCGGCATTCGAGACGCAGATATCTGGAACCGAGCGGGTGGCCGAATAGCTGATATTGCGGTAGGTTCTACTGGGCGAATGCAATGGCTGGATGCCGCTCGCCACCTGCGTAACGGTGGACGTGGAATCACTTTCGGCCAACTGCTAGCGGAAATGCTGGAGGACCACCCCGGCAACCAGGATTTGACCGAACTGCGAGTCCGTTACGAGAGCGAGTCGGGCAGCAAATTCTCTTGACCGCGCATGTCCGCTTCCCCAGCCAGTCAGCAATGGGTAGGCTTATGCCGCTTATTTTTATTCGATAGGAGTCAAAAAATGTAAAGCTTGGTAGGGCCGTTGGGTGTTGTAGTCGAACATTCACTCGTTCATGAGTTGGCATACGTGGGCCCGCGAGCGAAACAGGTGGCTTGCCAAGGGTGAAATACATGGCCTACGAACTGCCACTTCGCCCCGCTACCTGAACGACTTGCTGAAACAGGAAACTGGCAAGACTGCGCTGGAGCACATTCACCTGTTTCTAGTGGCGGCAACGGGCTACAGGGGCTTTAACTACCCGCCATACTTCTCCCGGCTTTTTAAAAAATAAATAGGGCTTACGCCCACGGAATACCGGGACAAATTTCTGAATTAATTCCTGCCCTTTCCCTCGCTTATCCTGTTACACCGCGCGTGACAGGATAGTGCTGTTTAGGGAAAGCGGTGGTGTTAATGCCCGCATTTTCGGTAATACGGGGCACGTAGAAACGTATCGCAGGTTCCGACATCTATATAATACGCCAAGCCTAACCTGAAGTCACCGGCGCCACATCGAGATTAAGCTGGGCTGGGTAAAATACTGAATTCTGTACAGCCTCTACAGCTTTTCTCCAGAATGCCCCCGTAGACTGAAATATCGAGCCAAATCGCTCCTAAATAATTAACTGCTTCTTTCTGCTCCGAGTAATGAAATTACTACCACTACGGCTGGCGCTGGCTTTTTCGCTCGGAACGGCTGCTTGCTCTTCAATTCACGCGCAGGTCGCCCCGCTCCCTGCCGACACCACGCGCAAGTACGAAAACCCCGGCGGAATACCTGCCGCCGTCAAGCAGCCTTTTTTCAAAAGCAAGTTGTTCAAGGCCGTAGCCATACCAACCGTGCTGATAACCTACGGAGCAATTACGGCTCAGGGTGATGCAGGTGTCAACCGCGACGCCCGCACCTTCGTCCAGAAGCAGTTCCGACCGGTGAATACGATGATTGACAACACGGTCATTTTCCTACCCTACGTGGAACTGGGCGCCGTGGCCCTGGCCGGCGTGGAGTCGCGCAACGACCGCATCAACACGTTGCTCATCATTGCCAAGGGCGAGGCTATCATGCTGGCCAGCACCTTCGCCGTGAAATATTTGGCCCACGAAACCCGCCCCAATGGGCAAGACAATCTCTCGTTCCCGTCGGGCCACACGGCGCAGGCGTTTCTGGCGGCCAGCATCGTGCACACCGAGTTTCGTGACAAAAGCCAGTGGTATGGTGTGGGCGCCTACACCATTGCCACCAGCGTGGCTGCCTTGCGCATGATTAACGACAAGCATTGGCAAAGCGACGTAGTGGCCGGCGCGGGCTTCGGCATCCTCTCGGCCCACCTGGCCTACCTGAGCCACCGCAACCGCTGGGGCCGCAAAAGCATCGGCCGCGACATCGGGATGACGCCCGCCTATTTCGGCAGCGGTGCCTCGGGCGTGAGTCTCACTTGGCGGCCAACGAAGTAGCGCGGGCCCTAGGCCGCCCGGGCCACCGGGGCGGGCATCTCGGTTACCGGCTCGCCCTTGTAGGCCAGGCGCAGCAGGCTGGGCAGCACCACGAGCAGCAGCGGCAGGGCCAGCAGCAGCCCGCCAATGACGGCAATGGCCAGCGGTTGGTGCAACTGCGCGCCCGCCCCGATGCCCAGCGCCAGCGGCAGGAGCGCCGCGATGGCGGCCAGCGCCGTCATGAGCTTGGGGCGCAGGCGGGCGGCAATGGCGTAGCCGATGGCCTGCTCCACGGGCGCTTCGGCGCGGGCCTCGTTAAACTGCTGAAAGGTGAAGATGGCATTCTCCCCGATGATGCCCACCACCATGATGAGGCCGGTGTAGGAGCCCACATTCAAGGGCGTGTTGGTGAGAAACAAGGCTAGGCTACCACCGGCCGGGCCCAGCACGGCCACCAGCAGGATGAGCCCGGCGGCTTTCAAGTCCCGGAACAGAAACAAGCCCACCGCGAACACGAGCAGGCAGGCCGTGCCCAAGATGGTGAGCAACTCCTGAAACGACTGCTGCTGCTCGGCATACGAGCCGCCGTACTGGATGAAGTAGCCGGGCGGCAGCGGCACGTTGCGCTCCAGCTTCTGCTTGATTTCGGTCATGGCGCTGCCCAGGTCGCGGTTGTCGAGACGGGCCGTGACAGCCGTCATAGCCTGCAGGTTTTCGCGCTCCAGCTCGGCTTCGCTGGGCGTCACACGCACGGTGGCCAGCTCGTCGAGGCGGCGGCGCTGGCCGTTGGGCAGGAACACGGGCTCGGCCTGCATCTGGGCCAGGTTGGTCTGGGCGGCGTTGGGGTAGCGCAGGCGGATGTTCAGGAGCTGCTCGCCTTCGAGCACGTTGCCGGCGGTGGTGCCCTGGAGCTGGGTTTGGAGTTGGGTCTGAAAATCGGTGGCGGTAAGACCAAACTGGGCCAGTCGACGCGGGTCGGGACGCACGTCCACGCTGGGGCCCATGCGCACGATGCCGTTGAACACGTCGGCCGTGCCGGCCACTTTTTCCACCACGGCCGTCACCTGGTTGGCCAGGGCGTAGCGTTTGGCGGCGTCGGGGCCGAAGACCTTGATTTCGATGGGCTGCACGGTGCTCATGAGGTCGCCCAGCATGTCGCCGATGACCTGGCCGAAGTCGATGGTGAGGGCCGGCTGGGTGCTTTCGATGCGTTCGCGGATATCGGCAATGACGTCTTCGGTGCTGCGCTTGCGGTCGGTTTTGAGGCGAATGAGGTAGTCGCCGCTGTTGGGCTCGGTGATGAAAAAGCCCATTTGCGTGCCCGTGCGGCGAGAGTAGCTCGCCACCTCCGGCACCTTTACGATGAGCTTCTCGGCCTGGCGCAGCATGCGGTCGGTTTCTTCCAGGCTGGTGCCCGGGGGCGAGGTGTAGTCGAGCACGATAGCGCCCTCGTCCATATCGGGCAGAAAGCCGGTGGCCAAACGCGGGATAATGAGCACCATGCTGCTTACCAAAACGAGGATACCGATGACGCTATATGCCGGGTGCCGGATGACGGCCCGCACCCAAGGAATTTCGTGGTGGTTGGAATCCGCTTTGGGCAGGGCCGCGCTGCCATCGCCACCTACCTGATTATTGGCGTCGTCTACGTCGATGGTATCCGGGGCCTCCGCTTTCTCCTGCTTGGGCCCGCGCGACAGCAATAAATAAATTACGGGCAGCCCCAGCCAGGCCACGAAAAACGAACACAGCAGTGCCACCACCATCGTGGTGGCCAGCACCTTGAAATAGGCGCCCGCCACGCCGCCCAGCAGCGCGAACGGCAGGAAAATCACAATCGTGCTCAGCGACGAGCCGATGAGCGCGGGCAGCAGATGGCCCACCGAGCGCCGCACCACCTCGCCGGCCGATTCGCCGGGGTGGTCTTCGCGCACGCGGTGCAGCTGCTCCACCATCACCACTGCGTCGTCAATCATCAAGCCGATGGCGGCGGCGATGGCGCCCAGCGTCATGATATTAAACGAGTAGCCCAAGCCGAAGTACAACACTGCGATGGTGAGCGCCAGCGCCACCGGAATCGCCCCCAGAATGGTCAGCGTGGCCTTCCAGGAGCGCAGAAACAGCGCCGTGACCACCAGGGCCAGCGCCAGGCCAATCCAGAGCGCGTCCTGCACCGAGCGAACGACCTCGGCCACGAAATCGGCTTGGTCGTAGTACGGGGCCAGGCGCACGCCGCGCGGCAGGCCGGCGCGCAGGGCCGCCACCTTGGCCCGCACGCCGTCGGAGACGAGCACCACGTTGGCGTCGGGCTGGCGCAGGATGCTGATGAGCACGGCGTCGTGGCCGTTGGCGTTGATGCGGGTGTACTCCTGCTGCTCGCCCAGGGCCACGGTGGCCACGTCGGCCAGGCGCACGATGCGGCGGCCGTCGTTGCGCAGCACCAGGTTTTCGAGGTCCTCCTTCTGGGTAATGGTGGCATCCGTGACGGTGAGATAGAGGCGGCGGTAGTCGCTCAGGTAGCCGTTACTCTGCACGAAATTGGTGGCGCCGAGGGCCTTGCTCACGTCATCCGGACCTAAGCCCAACGCGGCCAGTTGGTCGGGCAGCAGTTGCACCTGGTACTCCTTGGTGCGCCCCCCCTGAATCTGGACCGACGAGACGCCCTCGACCTGGGAGAGAAACGGCTTGATGGTGAACAGCGCCAGCTTGCGCAGCTCCAGCGCCGACTTGCCCGGCGCTTCCAGCGTGTAGCCCATCACCGGCAGGATGGCCGGGTTCATACGCTCCACCGAGATTTGGGCGGTGGGCGGCAGGTCGGCCCGAATCTGGTTCAGGCGCGACTCGATGAGGCTCTGGCTCTTGGCCACGTCCACGTTCCAGTCGAGGAAGGCCGAGATTTCGCAGCTGCCGCGGCTGGTGGTGCTGCGCAACAACTTCAGCCCCGGCACCCGCTTCATGGCGTCCTCCATGGGCTTGGTCACGGTCACCATCATGCGGTCCACGGGCACCAGCCCGTTATCGGCAATGACTTTTACCTTCGGAAACGTCACCTCCGGGAACAGCGCCACATTGATGCGTCGGTAGGCCACCGTGCCCAATGCCAGCGCCAGGGCCAGCAGCACCGCAATGGGTGCTTTGTAGGCTTGAAAAAGAGCGAGACGAGCCATGAGAAAATAAATCGGTTTAAGCAGAACGGCACCAGCACCACGCGGCATCCCTACCGTGTTCGTTGCAGCGAACCGGCTGCATCCCCTCGGAATACGCCCGTGGTAAGGATGCTTTGTGTGGCAAACCGGCCGTTTTGCGGGTTTGGGGGTCGGCGCGTTATTCCTTTTCGGCCGCCACCGGCCGGGTAACTTTCACCGCAGCCGTGTCATCGAGGCCGAAGTTGCCGCTGAGCAGAATCCGGTCCTTCGGGGAAAAAGCCGGCTGCTTGATTTCGATGTGGTCTTTTTCCTGCGCGCCCACGGTCACCGGCACCTTCACGGCGGTGGAGTCATTCAGCAGCCGCATCACCCAAAATTCGGTCTGGGTTTCGTCCGTGAGCACGGCGCCGCGCGGCAGGGTGCGGGCCAGGTGCGGCGCGGTTTTGTCGAGCTCGACCTGCACGGCCAGGTTTTCGGGTAGGTCGGGCACCGGGCCGGTGGGGCGGATAGTATAGCGCTGGGTCTGAATGCTGACGTCGGCCGTGGCCAGCACCTCGGCCACGCGGCCCGGCAGCACACGGCCGTCGGGGAGCAGGATGCGGCAGGTCTGGCCGGTGTGCACGTAGCGCAGCTGCGTCACGGGCACGTCGAGGATGAAGCCGAAGCGGCTTTTGTCGTAGGTGAGGCCGAGCTGCTCGCCGTCCTGCACGTAGTCGCCGGCCAGCTTGTCCACCGTCGCCAGAATGCCCGCGCGGGCCGATTTAATCGGAATGATGCCGCTGAACTTCAGTCGCGGGTCGCCGGTGAGCTTATCCAAGTGCAGGGTTTTCGATTCCTTGGTTTGGATGGTGAACACCGTTTGGCCGGCGCGCACCTGCTGGCCCACCACGGGCGTGGGCGCCAGCACGTAGCCGGTGGTGGTGGCCCGCAGTGCGTCCTTGGCCGCGTAGGCCGACACGGCGCTCAGACGCAGCACATCGGTGAGAGTGTCGGTTTGGATGCTGCCTACCGTGACCAGAGCGCGGGGCTTCACGGCCGCTTCCTCCTCGCCGTCGGCGGGTGCGGCAGCTTCATCGGCGGCCGGGTCTTTGGTTCCGCAGGCCGCGAGGCTGGTGAGGGCGAGAAGGAGAAGCAGACGAAGGGACAGGCTCATGATAGCGGGAAGGAAGTGTGGCATGGACGCGCATCGTTCACGCTACTGCTCGGCGAGGTAGTCCAGCGCAAAGCGGCTGCGGAGTTGCTCGGTCTGGGCCTGGGTGAGGCTGAATTGCAAGGTGCGGTAGCTGGTCACTAGGTTCAAATAATCGAGGATGGCCACGTCGCCGGTGGCCAGCTGCTGCCGCGCCGCGCCCACCAGCGCATCGGCCACGCGCACCTGCTCGCGGATGCGGGCCAGCAAGGCATCGGAGGCCCGAATCAAACCTTCCAGCTGTTCGTACTGCTGCCGCCGCTGCACGGAAATGAACTGCCGATAGCCGCGCCGGCTCTGCTCGCTCAGCTCGATGCGCTGGTATTGCAGCTGGCGCTGGTGCCCGTCGAAAATGGGTAGCGTGAGCTGTAGGCCGCCGCCGATGCCCACGCTGTGGGCCAGGGCCACGGGCAGATACGACGAGGATTGTAGGCCAGCATCGAGCACGGCGCTGACCTTGGGCCGATAGGTGGCGTCAATGGCCTGACGGTCGAGGCGCAGGCGCAGGCTGTCAAGCGTGTACTGGCGTTGGGCGGGGGCCAGCAGGCCCGCCAGCGGGCGGTGGCTGGGCGGCGTGGGTGCCTCCAGCGTCACCAGGGCCGTATCGGCCACGCCGGCCAGGGCGCGCAACGTGCCCAGCTCGCGGCGGTAGGCCAGGCGGTCCTGCTCCACGGTCACTTCCTGGGTCCGCACGGAGAGGTAGAAGCTCAGGTACTGCGTTTGCTTGAAAATGCCGCCGTTCACCAGCTGGCGCAGCATTTTATCTTGCTCACGCAGCTGCGTCAGCAGCGAGCGACTGAAAGTGAGCTGGGTTTCGGCCGCGTAGGCAGTCAGGAACTGGTCGGTGATGCTGCGGCGGAGGTCCAGGGCCGAGAGGCGGCCGGTGTTGCGCAGCACCTGGCCCTGGCTGGCCAGAATCTGGTAGTCGGTTTGCAGCTGGAAGCGGTTGAGGATGGGCTTGGTGGCCTGGGCGATGGCCGCGTAGTTGCCGCCGTTGGAAATGGCGTTGTCGTAGCCCAACACACTCTCGCCCTGGCTGTTGGTGATGGACGGGTAATACAGCGCCGAGCCAATGCCGCCTACCTGCACGCCGTTCTGGCGGGCGCGCACGAGGCTGTCGATGCGGTTCTGGCCAACCTGGTTGATATTTTCGCGCAGCAGGGGGCTGTTTTGGCGGGCCGCTTGCAGAAAGTCAGCCAGCCGGCGCGGGCTCACCAGCGCGGCCGACGGCGTGTAAACGGGTGGCGCATTGAGCACGGGCGGCGCGGCGGGCTGCTGCGCCCACGCCGGCACGGCCGCCTTCAAGGCCAGCAGCAGGAAAACGGAAAGCAAGCAGGATAATCGGCGCACGCGGTCAGGCAAGGAAGTTTCTGGCAAACCTCCTGTTCAAATCTGGGTAAATTCTGGACGGCCCCGGCGCGGGCACCGGCGGGCCGGGACCAGGGGTCAGGCTGTCGCCAGATTGTTTACAGATTTCCCGGCCTACTTGCCGACCTTGCGGCCGGCAACGGGCGCGCCACCTTTCTTTCCCTGAGCGTGAAAATTCTGATTGTTGAAGACGAGGCGCCGCTGCGCAGCACGCTGCTGGAGTTTTTGCGGCACGAGGGCTACGTGTGTGAAGTGGCCGAAACCTACCAGCAGGCGCACGAAAAAATCAAGCTCTACCAGTACGACTGTGTGCTGGTGGACCTGACCCTGCCCGATGGCTCGGGCCTGAATCTGGTGCGCACGCTCAAGGCCGACAAGTCGGTGGCCGGCGTGCTCATCATCTCGGCCCGGGGCTCGCTCGACGACAAGGTGCAGGGCCTGGAGCTGGGCGCCGACGACTATTTGCCCAAGCCCTTTCATCTGGCCGAGCTGAACGCGCGGCTGCGGTCCATCATCCGGCGGCGGCAGTTTCAGGGCCAGCGCCACATCGTATTTCGGGACCTGACCATCTTCCCCGACCAGACGCTGGTCTTGGTAAAGGAAAAACCCCTCACGCTCACCCGGCGCGAGTACGACCTGCTGCTGTTCCTGCTGGCCAACCCCAACCGCGTGCTCACCAAGGAGGCCATTGCCGAGCACATCTGGGGCGACGACGCCGACATGGCCGACTCGTTCGACTTCATTTACTCGCATTTCAAGAACCTGCGCAAGAAGCTGCAGGAGCACGGGGCCGACAACTACATTCGCACCATCTACGGCCTGGGCTACAAGCTCGAAACCGCGTGAAGCTCCTCACCCGCACCAACCGCTACTACCTGGGCCTGAGCGCCACGCTGTTCGTACTGGGCACCGGCCTGCTGTACGAGGGCCTGCAGCACGCCCTGGCGCACGAGGTGGACGAGCAACTGCAGCAGCAGCGCACCTACCTCACCGCGCGCATCCGGCGGGCGGGCGCGCTGCCCACCATTGCCCTGCCTCAGGAGCTGACCATTGACGGCCCCACCCGCTCCGAAAGCCTGCGCGATACCGTCATCTTCGACCCCGTGGAGCGCGAGCCGGTGCCTTTCCGTGTTATCTCCTTCCCGGTGGTGGTGCGAAGTCAGGTGCACTGGCTCACGCTGCGCAAGTCGTTGCTCGAAACCGAGGATGTCCTCAAGGTGGTGATGGGCGTGATGCTGGCCGTGATGACGCTGCTCTTCAGCAGCCTGCTGCTGCTCAACCGCTGGCTGTCGCGCTGGCTGTGGGCCCCGTTTCGGCGCACGCTGCAGGCCCTGCGCGGCTTCCAGCTACAGCAGCCCGAGTCGCTGGCGCTGCCAGCCACGCCCATCGACGAGTTCAGCGAGCTGAACCAGGCCGTGGCCCAGCTCACCCAGCGCGTGGCCGCCGATTACCGCGCCCTCAAGGAATTTACCGAAAACGCGGCCCACGAAACCCAGACGCCCCTGGCCATCATGCAGGCCCGGCTGGAGCAGCTGGTGCAGGACCCCGAGCTGCCCGAGCGCACCCTCGGTGCGGTGCAGGACGTGTACCGTGCCGCGCGCCGCCTCTCGCGCCTGCATCAGGCCCTCACGCTGCTCAGCAAGATTGAGAACAGGCAGTTCAACGCCGGCGTGCCTGTGTCGCTGGACGGCGTAGTGCGGGAAAAGCTGCGGCAGCTCCAGGATTTTCTGGAAGACAAAGACATTGAGCCACAGGTGACGTTGCTCACGCCCGTGTCGGTGACGATGCACCCGGCGCTGGCGGAGTCGCTGGTGGGCAACTTGTTGCAGAACGCCGTGAATCACAACGTGCGCGGCGGCCTACTGCGGGTGAACCTCAGCCCGGCCGCGCTGGAAATCACCAACACCGGCCCCGAGCTCCATTCCGACCCCATGCTGCTGCTCGGCCGTTTCCGCAAGCACAACGCGGCGTCCGACTCGCCCGGGCTGGGCCTGTCCATTGCCGAGCAAATCTGCACCTACTACGGCTTCAGCCTGAGCTATGCCTACGCGCCGGCCGGGCACCTGCACACGTTGCGTGTAGCGTTCTGAGGCCCGTCCGCGCCGTACAGATTCCGGCCAGATTCGGCCGCTAGGTTTGCGGCATTCCTCAACCAAATCACCCGTTCCAACCCCATGAAAACCCTGTTGCTCGTGGCGGCCACCGCCCTGCTGGCCGGTACCGCCCTCGCCCAGAACCTGCCCGCGGCCAAGGTGCCGGCCGCCGTTCAGGCCGCGTTCAAAGCCAAGTTTCCGGCGTTGAAAGCCGTGACCTGGGAAAAAGAAGGGGCCGACTACGAAGCCGGCTTCAAGCAGAACGGCAAAACCATGTCGGCCGTGCTGACGCCCGCCGGCGTGCTGCAGGAAACCGAAACCGACATGCCGACCGCCCAGTTGCCGGCCGCCGTGCGTGCTACCCTGGCCCGCGACTACAAAGCCTATCAGGTGAAGGAAGCTGCCGCCATCGTGAAAGCTGACGGCCGCACCGTGTACGAAGCCGAAGTGAGCAAGGGCGGCAAGGCGCAGGACGTGTTGTTCACCGCCGATGGCAAAGTCGTAACCCAGTAAAATCAACTACTTCAACCGCCCTGCCCAGCCGGCTCAGGCAGCTGGCTGGGCGGGGCGTGAGCGGCCGTGAAATACTCGACGGCTTGCGTGTTAATAATCAAGAAAATGTTGCGTAGAAAGGTACTGACCCGGCTGGGGATGCTGTGGGGGTTGTGGTGGGGAATCGGCTGGGCGGCGCAGGCCCAAACGGGCGCGGTGCGCGGCACCTTGCTGGAAACGGGCACCGGCAACCCCGTCTCGTTTGCCAGTGTGGTGCTGCTACGCAGCGCCGATTCGACTTTCGTGGCCGGCACCCAGGCCAGCGAGCTGGGCGTGTTTGAGCTGGCTCAGGTGCCGCTGGGCCAGTACGTGCTGCGGGCCACGGCGGTGGGCTACCGCACGGGCCGGCGCGTTATCAGCCTCACGGCCGGGGCCTCGGCCGCCACGCTGGGCACGTGGAAGCTGCGCCCCGCCGCCACCCAGCTCACCGATGTGGTGGTGACGGCCGAGCGGGCGGTGGTGACGGGTGGCCTCGACAAAAAGGTCATCGACGTGAGCAAGGACCTGACCGCCACCGGCGGCACGGCCATCGACGCGCTCCAGAACGTGCCCTCCGTGACGGTGGACCAAACCGGGGCCGTGAGCATCCGCGGGGCCAGCAACGTGACGGTGTTCATCGACGGCAAGCCCACCGGCACCACCCTCGACCAGATTCCGGCCAGCAGCATCCAAAGCGTGGAGGTCATCACCAACCCCTCGGCCCGGTACGACGCCAGTGGGGCGGGCGGCATCCTCAACATCGTGCTCAAAAAAGAACGGCGCGAGGGCCTGAACGGCCAGGTGAGCGCCACCGGCGGCACCGGCGACAAGGCCAACGCCTCGCTGCTGCTCAACTACCGCAAGGGCAAGGTCAACGCCTTCGGGCAGTACGACTACCGGCGCGACCGGCGGTACTTCCGCGGCACCGTGGACCAGACCACCCTGGGCCGCGACAGCACCCTGCGCCTGCACCAGGACCGCAGCGGCGCCAGCGTGCAAACCACCCACGCCCTGCGCCTGGGCCTAGACTACGCCCTCACCCCCGAGCAGACGCTGACCCTGGCCGTGCAGCCGCGCCTGAACCTGACGAGCACCGACGAAACCCTGCTCTCGCGCCAGGTGAACGCCACGGCCGGCGAACGGCCCGTGCGGGCCGGCACCAGCACCCGCGCCAACGCCAGCACGGGCACCTTCCGGGCCGCCGACCTCACCCTGGACTACCGCCGCGAGTGGGCCGCGCACAAGGGCCGGGAACTGACCGCCAGCGCCGTGTACACGCCGCTGCTGAACGACAACGCGGTCGATTCCCGCCTGGTGTACCTCGACAACAGCCAGCGCACCCAGCGGCAGCAAACCCGCAACCGCACCGCGCAGGCCACGGCCCAAGTCGACTACGTGCGGCCGCTGGGCGAGAAAAGCCGCTTCGAAACGGGCGCCCGCAGCAGCCTACGCCGCTACGATATCGACTACCAGCTGGCCAGCGCGCCGGCCCTGGCCTTCGACCCCAGCAACCGCTTCGTGTACGGCCAGTACGTGCAGGCGGCTTACGGGCTCTACGCCGGGGCCCGCGGTCAGCTCAGCTACCAGGCCGGGCTGCGGGCCGAGCACACCACCATCACCGGCGACCAGCGCACCACGGGCGAGCAGTTCACCCAGCGCTACCTGAGCTTGTTTCCGACCGCCGTGCTGGCCCTCGACCTGCCCCACGACCAGCGCGTGCAGCTCAGCTACTCGCGCCGCGTGGGCCGGCCCGACGCGGGCGACGTGAACCCCTTCCTCGACCGCACCGACCAGCTGAACCTCACCGCCGGCAACCCGCAGCTACGGCCCGAGTTTGTCAATTCCTTCGAGCTGGGCCACCAGGTGGACGGGGCCGGCGGGCGCAGCCTGGGCACCACTGCTTTCTACCGCCTCGAAACGGCCACGCTCAAGCCCTTCCGGCAGGTCATTACCGACCCACTCACCGGTAACCTCGTCACGCTGACCACCCGCTTGAACGTGGGCGACGAAACCTCCTACGGCCTGGAGGTGGTGGGCGCCACGCCCCTGGCTGCGTTTTGGAAGGTGAACGGCACGGCTTCGGCGTTCCGGCGCATCATCCGGGGCAGCACCAGCGGCACGGCCGTGAACACGACCAGCCTGGCTTTCACGGGCCGGCTGAACAACACGTTCCCCCTCAGTAAGCGCGTCGATGCGCAACTGGCCGTGAACTACCGCTCGCCCATCAATTCGGCCCAGGGCACGCGGGGCGAGGCTTTCAACATCGACTTGGCCGCCCGCTACAATGTGCTGGGCGAGCACGGCACCTTCACGCTGCGCGTGGCCGACCTTTTCAACACCCTGCGCTTCGATTCGAACGACAGCGGGGCGGGTTTCGCCACCGTCACGCGCTTCAAGCGGGAGTCGCGCATTGCCTACCTGGGCTTCACCTACCGCTTCGGCCAGACTTCGGAGAGCCGCGCCCGGCGCAAAAGCGCCGACGACGAGGGCGGCAGCGACAACTAAGCCCCATGTCCACGTACTTCGCCCGGTTCTTTGCCCTGCTGCTGGCCCATCGGCGGCGCCTGCTGAAGCTGCTGCTGCTGGGCGTGGTGCTGCCCTGGGCAGTGTTCCTGAAAGCCAGCTCCGAAATCGAGGAAGGCGAAGGCTTCTACGGCGACCTGCAGCTCCTGCGCTGGGCGCACGCCCACGCCCGCCCCGCGCTTGATTCCCTGAGTTTGTTTTTCTCCGCCATCGGCGGGCCCGTGCCCATGGTGGTGGCGGCCGTGCTGTTCACCGGCGTGCTGGCGTGGCGTCGGCGTCCCCGCGAGGCGTGGTTCTTCGGCCTGGCCGTGGGCGGAGCCGTAGCCCTCAACCTGCTGGCCAAGGCCATTCTGGGGCGGCCCCGGCCGGCATTCTGGGTGTCGTTAGCGCCCGAAACGTCCTACAGCTTTCCCAGCGGGCACGCCATGGGCTCGGCCGCCGTGGTGCTGGCGCTGGGCCTGCTGCTGGCCCGTCGGCGCTGGCGGGTGTGGGGGCCGGGGGCGGTGTTCGTACTGGGGGTGGGCTTTTCGCGCGTGTACCTGGGCGTGCATTACCCCAGCGACGTGCTCTCGGGCTGGATAGCCGCGCTGGGCTGGGTCACGGGCGTGTACGTGCTGCTGCCACCCACCCGGCGGCCGACCTGATTCTGCACAGAATTGGCCGGTAGCTTGCCGGTCCGACTGACTTACCAACAAAATGCAAACACCTCCCTTTTTCCGCCACACTTTTCACGTCACTGGGCTCATGGCACCCGCGCCGGAGCCCGAGCGCTACCCTTTCCACGACAACGACCAATGCCCCGAGGGGCAGGAAGTGAAGCGCAGCGGCGAGTGGCAATACTACGAGCCGCGCCAGATTGCGGAAACCCGGCCCCGTTGCCCCGTGTGCATCGCGCTGAACCGGGAGGGCAAGTAGCACCGGTTTTTTGTCCGCTCTTCGGGGCTTACAACTTCGGTTCTGGTTTGTACCACCCTCAATGACAATAAAAAGGGCTGTTACCTACGACGGGTAACAGCCCTTTTTAGCTTACCTCGAACCAGGTTACGCCACGAACATCATTTGCAGCCCGAAGACCACAATCAGGCCCTCGACGACCATGAGGAATTTTTCCTTGGAGATGCGGCTCAGCAGCAGCTTGCCGGTGTAGCTGCCCCCAATCATGGCCACGCCGGCGAAGGTGCCCACCAACAGGCCTTTGGTCGTGACGAGGGCATACTTGCTGTACACGATGGTTTTGGTGAGGTGCAGCACCAGCGAGGCAAAAGCGTCGCTGGCCACGTAGGCCACCGGCGGCAGGTTCAGGCCCAGAAAGAACAAAGCTCCGGTGGGCCCGGCGCTGCCCGTCAGGCCCGAGAGGAAGCCCGTGAGCGCGCCACCCAGCACCATGCCGGGGTTACCCAGCTCCACCTTTTTGGCCACGTTGAGGTGGCGGTAAACGACCACCAGCACCAGAAAGCCGCCCACCAGCTTGAAAATCCAGTCGGCTTTCATGCCCGAGTACAGGCTGCTCGACAGGATGGCCATAGGCAGCGAGCCGGCCAGAAAATACAGCACCGGCTTCCATTGCAACTCGTGCCGGCCAAACCAAAAGCGCGAGGCATTGCCGAATATCTGGGCCACGGTGAGTACGGGCACTGCCTCTTTGATGCCCACAATGTTGGCCAGAATGGGCAGAAAAATCAGCGCCCCGCCAAACCCGACGGACGCCGAAACCGTGGCCGCCAGGTAGGCGACGACGAAAAGAATGAGATAATCCATTAGGGATACGTAGTGAGAGAATAAAACCGGGAAAGCTTCAAATGGAAGCGTATATTTCCCCAAGATTAAAATATGATTCTGTAAAGAATCTGCAAGTTCGGAAAAGCGACCTGCTTAGCCCTGAAAGCAACTGCTGGCCGTACGTCTTAGAGTCTCGCAACCGGCAACTACCGGCCGGCTTCCACCCGGCAGGGAGGAGGGGTATCGGGTGGCATACGGTCGTAGCAGCGGAGCAGCTTATTCAGGCGCTTGCTGGCCCTCGGCGGTGAACAGCACGTCCTGGGTCCGGCCAGCTTGCGCTACTTCGGCTTCGTACACGATGCTGCCGTCGGCCCGCACGATGGTGGCGGCCTCCTGTACTTGGTAGGCCTCGAAGTCGCGGGCCAACGCAGCACGCACGGCGGCTGGCAGCGCTTGAATGGCCAAATCCGTCTCCGTTTCTTGGATTAGCCCGGCGGGCGTAATCACCACCGACGTCTTCCGGCCATCCAGCTGAAAGGTGGCCTCGTACACTTCCTGCGCCGAAAAGGCTTCGCGAGCCTTGAAGTCACCATGCGTTTCATACTCGTATGATGGCCGGACCGGCTGCATCTCCCGGCGCCAAGCCGCGGGTTGTGCTGTAGGGAAACGCGCCACGAATGCTTGCAAAACGACGGGCGGCACCGCCGTTTGTTGGGCGTATATCGTTGGGGTGCCGACCAGCGACAGGCCGAGGAAAAGCAGGTAGGTTTTCATGATTCAGAGCGAAAAGGCAAGAAGAAGCGGCGATGAAAAAACTGTACCAAACAAAATGCACAATTCTGTTAATGGTCTGTAGTAGCCATCATCCCGACAGGCCCGCCTGATTCATCGACCAACGGCCCCGATTACTCCCAAATCAGCACCAGAGTGCCGCCAATAATCAGGGCCGCGCCCAGGCCGGTGTGCCACGTCAGCTTCTCGCCCAGGAACACCACCGACAGCCCGATGGCGATGGCCACGCTGAGCTTGTCGACGGGGGCCACCTGCGACACCTTGCCTAGCTGCAGGGCCCGGAAATAGAATACCCAGGATAATCCCGTGGCCAGCCCCGAAAGCCCGATAAATAGCCAGTTGGTGCGCGTGAGCGAGCCCAACTGTTCCAGGCCGCCCCGGACGTACACGATACCCCAGGCCAGCACCAGAATCACAACCGTGCGCAAGGCCGTGGCCAGATTCGAGTCGACGCCCCGGATACCGATTTTGGCCAACACGGCAGTAAGTGCCGCGAAAACGGCCGACAGCAGGGCATATATCCACCACATATCAGATAAGGTATTGTGACAATGCCAATCGACTTAGCGGCCGTATTCCAGCACCCGAAACGTTCCGGGCACGATGCTCGGCCGGGGACGCGGGTTCTCCGCCGTGGGGGCCGGCGTGGGGCCGTAGTCGGCCGTGCAGGTGAAAAGATGGTGGGTTTTCGGGTCCAGCGTCAGGGTACGGGCCCCGCGCGCCGTTGGCATGTTGCCCACCACGCGGTATTTCGTGGGCGAGTCCTGGTGGATGACTGTGAACGTGCCTGAGGCCCCGTTCGAGGTGATGACGTTGCCCGTGATGGGGTCGAATACGGCGCCGTCGGCGCCCTTGCCGATGGGCAATACGGCCACCTGCTTTCCGGTTTGGCTATCCGTTACCACCAGTTTTTCGTTGGCGCAGGCGCTGAACAGGCGGCTGGCTTTGGGGTCGTAGCCCAGGCCGGTGGGCTCTTCGCCAGGGGCCAGGGAGCTGCGCTTTTTCACGGCCAGGGTTTGGGCATCGAAGGCGATGACCTCGCCCTTGTCCTCCAGGTTGACGAAGAGGGTGCCACGGCCGTCGGTGGCCGGGGCTTCCACGTCTCCGCCCAGTTCGGCCGTGCCCAGCACGGCACCGGTGGCCGCATCGAGCACGGTGCTTTTGCCGCCGTCGTTGCTGAAGAGGAACACGCGCTTCGAGAAAGCGTCGTAGAACAGCGCATCCGGCTTGGGACCTGTGGGGATGGGCGCGCCGATGGGCTTCAGGGTTTTCAGGTCGAACACCACGCAGGTATTGCTGCGCCCGCAGGTGATGTAGCCGCGTCCGGCGCCGGGTACCACTTCGATGCCGTGCACACCGGGCGTGTTCGGGATGGTGCCGATGAGCTTGCGGGTTTTCAAGTCCACCACTTCTACCTGCGTACCGTGTGACACGTAGAGCCGCTCGCCGGCCGGGTCCACGGTGAGGTAGTCCCAGCCGCCCTCACCGCCGATGGTGATGGTATTGAGCAGGTGGTAGGGAGTGGATTGTTGGGCTTGTGCAGCCCCGCGAGAGCATGCGAATAAGGCAAAAATCAGCAGTTTTTTCATGCGATTAGATAGGGAATGTTTCCGTGTGTGGCACTGGCCACCTGCGCATGGTCCACCTAAGACTCAGGACGGGAATGCGTCTAACCACCTTCAGCAATGGCATTGAGCAAACGTAGCCGGCGAATCTGGCGAGAATCTGGAAACACAGTTAGTGCATGAAAGCGGGCAGAAAGTTGCTGCCATCTTATTCCTAGCCATTGCATGCACCGAGGTCAGTGAAGCTGATAAGAATTGATGGGTGAGGTACCAGTGCCGGGCTAGCGCGATTATTCACCCGGTACTGTCATGCTACCACCTTTCGGAAGTCACTGGCCGCCAGCCTCTCAGCCAGCTGTCGTACTTATTCGAGTTGGAGCGCCTCATTAGTTCGCTCGGAACGTATAGTTGGGACCTACCACCAGTTGGCTCTAGCGCTGACGCCCACTATGGAAAATAACCCCGTGCCTATCTATGTCAGGTGTGACACGCGCCACCTCCAGTAGGCGCTCAGCGCCGATGCGTGGAAATTGACAATCCTGCCCTCAGTCAAGCCAGCCCGACCCTGCCGCGTATAGCTACAATTCTGCGCTGAATTATTAGCGCTCAGCGTTTATTTTCCGTTACTAACATATAGATTTTCTATTACAACGCGATGATACCAGAAGGGAGCATCTGGCATAGCATACAAAAAGGGTGTACTCGTAACCTTGTACCGCTTGGTGACCTGTACAAAACGGTAGGGCCAGTCCGTCAGTAGCCATTGTGCCTGTTGTATCACACCAATTCGGACTTGCAAAGGCAATAATCCAATCGGCATTTTCTTCTTACGCACAGAAGCATCTTCTTGCGTTGGATTCCAGCCCGTTTCGGTGTCTATGGCCTGTTGAAGCGCCATGCTGGCCGGGCGGGCGTTGATTAGCTGCTTGATGATTTGATGCAATACAACGAAATAGAATTGCGGATAAAACACCTGCTCGTTCCACCCTTCGTACAAGATGCGCTCCAACTCCGCTTGGTTGGCCAACACGGCAGGTGGCGCGGGCTTTGCTGGCGCGTGGGCCAAGTTCAAGCCGCAATGAAAACAGCAGGAGATGGGCTTGTCGGCCAGTGCTGATTTACGGCCCAGTTCAACCCGAAAAAAAATGACGGGTCGCGCACACCCCGGACAGCGGTCCTGCAAGTAAACGCCGCATCGGGTGCAGGCATACATCACAAACAGGCGCCAGTAGGTGCGGAAGTACGGGGCATTGCCATCGCCTCGCAAGCACTGCGGGCAGAAGAGCAAACCATAATATCGCCGGGTGCGGTGGTAGATGCCCAAGGGCAAAATGCCATTGGCCATGCTGCCCGATGTGGCACGCAGGTGCAGGCACCGCTCGTATCAGCGCAACACCGTGTGCTCAATCATTGCCAACGGCACGCCCGTGCGGATGGCCAGTGTGCGCAACATGCTGTCCGGGGCGCTTCGGTCCAGGTCCGTATTCCACACATGCGCCCCCGGAAAGAGTATCTTGCTGAACGTGTGCGTTTTCAGCAGGTGGTCGTGGGCCAGGCGCGTCAGCCAGCTGGACAGAAGCTCATCCGGTTGGGGCCGGGTGGCGCACGGCAAACGGCTGGTATTGTTCATGACTCGTCTGGGGTAAGCGTTCAATAACTGGTCTATTCGAACCCTGAGAGCCAATCCAGCTTCTCCAGCAAGGCCACGCTGATGCATTCCTGCCGGTTGCGGATGACTTGAATGGCTGCTTTCTGTAAAACCTTAGCCAACACGCCAATATTGCCTTTGCTCATGGTGAGCAGTATGCTGGCCAATTTCTCCTCCCCCAAATTTGACGGCAGCTTCAACGGGATGAGGCGCTCAAAGCTCAAGAGCAGGCGCAGGTACTCCTCATCCATTTCCCATAACGGCAGGGTTATCGAGTCAAAGCGCCGGTATAGCTGCTCATCGTGCTTAATGGCATTAAACGCCGTTTTAATCCCGGCCCCCACCAATGGTAGCATCAACTCATTCGACAAATACTTGAGCACATTCAAAAACTGACGCTGCTTGAGCCGGTTGCCCGCCAGGATGTGCTGAATCTCGTCCACAATGAACAGCCGGGTTTCCAGGCGCCGCAACGTATTAATGACTTGGCTTTGCTTGAGGTGGTCTAGGAATGATGGACAGAAGAAGGACGTATATTTCTTCTGTAATGACAGCAAAAAAGAGCGGGGCGT
>NZ_JADQDM010000019.1 GCF_015694525.1 Hymenobacter ruricola
TTACCTCGCCCCCAACCACTTCGAATCCCAACTCAAAACCACGTACCAGTTCTGTCCGGCTTAGCTAGACCACCTCACAACCATATACCTCTTGCCTCGTAGCCTTGCTGGCATTATCCACTGCCCAGGCCCAGACGGGCAGCGTCGGCATTGGCACTATTGCCCCCGACGGCTCGGCGGCCCTCGACGTGCGCAGCACCGACAAGGGCCTGCTGATTCCGCGCGTGGCGCTGGCCTCGCTCACCGACGCCACTACCGTGGCCAGCCCGGCGCCGAGCCTGCTCGTTTGCAATACCACCGCGGCGCTGGGCGTGGGCTACTACTACAATGCGGGCACGGCCCGCGTGCCGCAGTGGCAGCGCCTGGCCACGCAGGCCAGCCTCGATGCCACCAACGCCACGGTCGCGGACCTGGGCACCACCAGCTGGCGCACCACCGGCAACGCCCTCACGGCCACGAGCCGGTTGGGCACCACCACCAACCAGTCGGTGGACCTGCTCACCAACAACGCCGTGCGTGGGCGCATGAGCAACTCCGGCGAGTTTTTTTGGGGTGCCACCAGCACCGCTCAAAGCGGCGACCTGATGAACGCCGTCAGCAACAGCTCTTTTCCTTTTGCCCTGAACGGGTACAGCAGCAATAACGGCAGCGGCGTATACGGAGCTATCCAGGGAACCAACACCACCACGTATGCCGCGGTGCAGGGCGAAAACAACTCCAACTCCGGCGGGGCCAATACAGCCGGCGTGCGGGGAGTTAACAGAAGCTATAACGCCGGCACCGGGTTTCGGGCCTTGCTGGGCACCGGGCCGCGGGCGGGGGTGGTGGGGGCCATTGCCCAGCCCGGCGCCTATGCCTTCGGGGTACACGGCACATCTCCGAGCTACACCAAGCGCACAGGGGCCGTGTTCGGCGACGACGGGGGCCTTTGCTACGGCGCGATGGCGTACTATTCCGCCGACAACCACGACTATTCCTTTTACGGGTTTGGCAACCCCGACAACATCACCACCGGTTCGGGCACCGGCCTGCAGGCCGGCCCCGCCGCCCCGGTGGTCAACACCCACATCGGCCTGGGCATCGACGGCGGCGTGCTCGGCGGCTGGGTGCGCGGGCAGGCGTACGGCCTGCTGGCCCGGGGCGAGCGCTACAACCTGTACGTCGACGGGGCGGCCGTCACGAACCAGCCCCTGACCCAGCTCGTGGCCCGGGCCAGCGGCGAGCGCGTGGCCGCCTACGCCCCCGTCGCGCAGCTCGGCCCGGGGCCGGGCCGAGCTGCGCGACGGACAGGCAGTGGTGGCGCTTCCGGCGGGCTTTGGGGCGCTGCTGGCCAACCCCCAGGAAGCCACCATCACCGTGACGCCCACCGGCGACACCCGGGGCGTGTACGTGGCCGAAGTCACCGAAAGCGGTTTCGTGGTGCGCGAAAACCAGGGCGGCCGCAGCTAGGCCGCCTTGCACTGGACCGTGAGCGGCCTGCGCCGCGACGCCCCCGCCGGGAAGCTGGCGCCCGAACTGCTGGCCCCCGACTTCGACGCCCGGCAGCGGGCCCTGATGCACAGCGACGCTGCCCCTACCGAGTCAGACCGCCATTTCTGGTGGGATGGCCAGCAGGTGCGCTTCGACGCCCCACCCCCCAAGCCGCAACGCGCGGTGCCCACGCCCGGCCTGCGGGCGCAGGCAGCCGATGCCGCCCAGTAGTAACGAAGCCCACGAAAAAGCCCTGGCAGTTGGCCGGGACTTTTTCGTGGGCTTGCGTGCCATGAGGCCCCGCGCCGCCCTCATCCGAAACCGAGCCATAACGCCAGCCCGTGATGAGCTGGCGGTAACCGTAATTATTAATGAGGCTTTTGTTCTATTCAACTGCTTCTCATCAATGGCTGGGAACGCCCCATGCCCGTAGGTACGTAGCCCAACCTCACCACAGTCTGCTACCCCTTACCCCGTGCTTCCTTCCGGTCAGCAAAGGTGGAGCGAACGAATGCCAAGCATCGTTTTTCTATTCCGCTCTTGCTGCAAAAAGGATGTAATCAATAAATACCCGCACTGAGTACAGAACCGGGGCAGTATGAAAAAGGCCTCTAGCATTGGTGCTAGAGGCCTTTTAGCGCTCCCTCCTGGGCTCGAACCAGGGACCCTCTGATTAACAGTCAGATGCTCTAACCGGCTGAGCTAAGGAAGCATTTTCATGCCCGAAACCCGGTTGTGGTTGTTTCGGACTGCAAACTTACGACCTTCTCCAAATAAGCGCAAGTCTGACGAACATTTTTTTCAAGAAAATTGTGCAGCACCCTCAGTTGGTAATGCTTAGGAGGTTACCTTGGAGGTTGACATTGTACTGTTTAAGGGGGCGCGGACTGGGGCCGCCACTGACCTGCCCGCGCAAATCAAATTGCGAATTGCAGCAGGAATCCCGCATAAATAAGCCCGAATTCCGGTCCAAGCTCACGATGGCGCAGGCATCGTAGGGCCGATAGGGGCAGTTGCGCTCGAAAGCCAGGTAGGTGCTGGCGTTCTGCCGCACCACAATTACCCCCTTGACGCCGCCGGTGCCGGCCGGGCCCTTCACCGGCAGGGTCACCGCGCCGTTGTCGAAGCGCAGCTTGACGTATTCTTGGCTGGTGAGGGCCAAGCTGAGGTTTACCGGCGCGTCGGGGATGAGCGGCTGCTCGTCGTTGCTGCTACCACAGGCAGCCACGATAAACCCGAAACAAACAAACAGGGGCACGAATAAATGGCGCATGAAAGAAAAGGGAAATGAGTTCCTGAGTACCTCGCAGGCGTTGCAACAGCGGCTGGCCAAAGGTCTTGTCTGCTTAAGGCCTCTGCCGGCCTTTTTGGTTCGCCGGTCGTCAACGCTACGCGGCCAGGCTTATTTCTTGAACAACGAATTCACGAACGTGTGGCGGTCAAATAGCTGCAAGTCCGTCATTTTCTCTCCTACCCCGATGTAGCGCACCGGAATGCTGAACTGGTCGGAAATACCAATAACAACGCCGCCACGGGCTGTGCCGTCGAGCTTGGTGATGGCCAGGGCCGTGACTTCGGTGGCCTTGGTGAATTCCTTGGCTTGCAGAAAGGCGTTCTGGCCCGTGCTGCCGTCGAGCACCAGCAGCACCTCGTGCGGCGCGTCAGGAATCATCTTCTGCATCACGCGCTTGATTTTGCTGAGCTCATTCATCAAATTCACCTTGTTGTGCAGGCGCCCGGCCGTGTCGATGATGACCACATCCGCGCCCATTTCCACGCCTTTTTTCACGGCGTCGAAGGCCACGGAGGCGGGGTCAGTGTTCATGCCGTGGCTCACCACGGGCACGCCCACGCGCTGGCCCCAGATGATGAGCTGGTCCACCGCCGCGGCGCGGAAAGTGTCAGCGGCGCCCAGCACCACCTTTTTGCCGGCAGAGTGGAAGCGGTGGGCCAGCTTGCCGATGGTCGTGGTTTTGCCCACCCCGTTCACGCCCACCACCATGATGACGTAGGGCTGGCCGGAGCTGCCCGCGCTGTCGAGCACGGCCATCGAGCCCGAGTTGTTGTCTTCGAGCAGCGCCGCAATTTCCTCGCGCAGGATGCGGTCCAGCTCCGAAGTGCTCACGTACTTGTCGCGGGCCACGCGGGCTTCAATGCGGTCAATGACCTTCACCGTAGTTTCGATGCCCACGTCGGCGTGCACGAGCAGGTTTTCCAAGTCGTCGAGCACGGCTTCGTCCACGGTGCTTTTGCCCACCACGGCCTTGCTCAGCTGCTCAAAAAAGCTGGTTTTGGTTTTTTCCAACCCGGCATCAAGCGAGGCTTGCTGGGCGGGCGTTTCCTTGTCCTTTTTAAAAAAATCGAAGAGACCCATGGGGAGAGAATAGTGGGGAATGGTACCCCTACACGCAAAAAGTCCCACGAAGGTGGGACTTTTTAACTTCTTGCATTGCCGAAGGCGGCAATCAATTACTTGTTGCCGGTGGCGAGGTATTCCTGCACTTTGTCGAGGAGCACCATTTCTTCTTTGAAGGTGTAGGCGCCCGTTTTCTCCGATTTCACGGCACGAATCACCTTAGCCCAGTTCTTGGCGTTCTCTGTGGTTTTCAGAGTTGCTACTACTTTCTTAGCCATTGTTCAGGTTATTTAATTTCCTTGTGAACGGTCATTTTCTTGAGGATGGGGTTGAATTTCTTCAACTCGATGCGCTCAGGGGTGTTCTTGCGGTTCTTGGTGGTGATGTAGCGCGAGGTGCCCGGCATCCCCGAGTTTTTATGCTCGGTGCATTCCATGATAACCTGCACCCGGTTTCCTTTCTTGGCCATCTCGACGGGGGTGTATGTTTTTAATTTTAGGACTGCAAAGGTACGGGTCTTTTTGGAAAACGCAAAGGGTTGCCGCGCAACTTTCAGTCGGAGAAGCAGAACGGCGGCGGATTGACGCCGTTGAGAATAGGAGGAACGTCATGCCGAGCGCCAGCGAAGCACCTTTACTGCAAGAGTAACTGAATACTCTCACGGTAAAGGTGCTTCGCTGGCGCTCGGCATGACGTTCCACGAATACCCTTCATTGAAGCTATTACTTCAGGTCTGGCAGCTTAAAGCCTTCCAGCGCGCTGGGCTCGGCCATCAGCTTCTCGATGTCGGCCACGGTGCGGGGCGCTTCGGCCGATAAGTTCTCGTAGCCCGTGGCCGTTATCAGGGCGTCGTCCTCGATGCGCACGCCGATGTTCCACCACTTGGGGTCGCAGGGCGAGCCGGCGGGGATGTAGATGCCGGGCTCCACGGTGATGACGTTGCCGGCGGCCAGCGGGCCATAATTGCCCCGGTCGTGCACGTCGAGGCCCAGGTAGTGGCTGGCGCCGTGCGGGTAATACTGCCGGAATTCTTCCTTCTTTTTGATGATGCCCAACTTCAGCAGGCCGGCGGCCACCACGTCCTGGGTGGCTTTGTTGGGGGCGTTGAAGTCGGCACCGGGCTTGCAGGCGGCAAAGCCGGCTTCCTGGGCGGCCAGCACCAGCTCGTAAATCTGGCGCTGGGCCGGGCTGAACTGGCCGGACGGCGGCGCGGTGCGCGTCACGTCGGCGGAATAGCCGTGGTATTCGGCGCCGCAGTCCATGAGCACGAGGTCGTTGTCGAGGCGCTGGCGGTCGTTGGTTTCGTAGTGCAGGATGCAGCCGTTGGCCCCGCCGCCCACGATGCTGGGGTAGCCCTGAAACTCGGCGCCGTAGCGGCGGTACACGTATTCGTGCAGGCCCTGCACTTCCATTTCGCCCATGTCGGAGCGCAGCAGCTTCATCACCTCGCGCTGGCCTTGGGCGCTGATACGGATAGCGCGGCGCAGCAGCGCCAATTCTTCCGGCGTCTTGACGGCCCGCAGCTCGTCGAGCTTCTCGCTCAGCGTGGCGTCGTCGAGGCGGCCGGGCGGGTGGGCCTCGATGGCCTTTTTGCGGGCGGCGTCGGTGGTGGCCGCCAGGAAATCCTTAATCAACGGCGAAGCGGCGATTTCCGGGGTTTCCTTTATGGCCTGGTTGATGAAGCCGGCGGCGCCGGGCCGCAGGCCGTAGCGCCGGGTCATGTTCTCCGCGTCCGAAACCGCCGCATTGTAGCCGGTGGTGAGGCCGGCCTGCTGGCGGAAGGTGGCCACGAGGTTGTGCAGGTCGGCGGGGTTGCGGCTGTCGTCGCGGGTGTCGGTGGGCAGGTTGTCGAACAAAACTTTGTCGAAATCGGCCCACGAAATGCCAGCGGCGGCAAAATCCTTGTTGTCGGCTGTGAACTGCAGGCCCAGCTGGTTTTTGGCCCCGGCCGCGCCCAGCCGCCGGCCCGTCCAGGACTCGCGGGCGGGGTTGCGGGGTTGGGTAAACAGCGCCTCGGTCACGCCCGGCTGCCCGCCCACGGTGCGCGGCTCCTTGAAGAGCAGCAGCACGGCATCGGGCTCCTCGTAGCCCGTGAGGTAGTGAAAATCGGGGTTTTGGTGGTAGACGTAGTCCACGTCGTTGGCCCGGTTGCGGACGGGCGCGGCAAACAGCACGGCCACGCCTCGCGCCGGCAATTGTGCCCTTAGCAACTCGCGCCGCTGTTTGTGGAAGGCGGGCGACAGAAAATCGGTGGGCCGGGCGGGCGGCGCAGCGGCCGTAATGGGCTCGGGCACCGAAGCGGGCTGCTGAGCCACGGCCGGGAAGCCGGCCAGCCCCAGCATGCCCAGGGCCAGCAGCGAAGTAGCCCGCCGCAACCGCAGCGGCGAAAGGGGGTTCGTGTTGAATTGGGGCCGCATATTCATCGAGAGATAAAGAAGACCAAACCGAAATGCAAGGTAGCCGCCAATAGACAAAGCCAGCGCCGATACAGTTGCCTGAGGGCAAGCGTACCGGCGCTGGCTTTTAGAATGAGCAACCAGGAATAAACCCGTAGCAAAGCGACTCTCGCCTTCCCTGCCACTGGTTATTCAGTGCTAAAAATCTAGTAGACGATGAAGCCCTGCTCCTTGGCCTTCTTCAAGGTGGCCATGATGCCGTTCTTGTTGATGGTGCGGATGGTGGAGGTAGCCACTTTCAGCGTAACCCAGGCGTCTTGCTCGGGCACGTAGAAGCGCTTTTTCTGCAGGTTCGGATAGAACTTGCGCTTGGTCTTGTTGTTAGCGTGCGAAACGTTGTTGCCAACGCGGGTACGCTTGCCGGTCAAATCACAAACACGGGCCATGATATCGGAGGGTTAATTAGTTACAAAGCAGGGAAACGGGCCGCAAATATCGGCAAAAGTCTGGCATTCACCAAGCGCCCCGCCCTTATTTCTGGTCGGATGCGCCCTGAGCGCCTGCTTTGGGCCGAAATTTCCACGGGCAATGGCGGCAGCCGCTGCCGCAACAGCTGCCCCGGCGGAGGTGGTACTGCTCCGTGAACACGAGGTAGCCTTCAGGTGTGTAGTAAAAATCGCCGGGCTGAAGCGGCTGGGGTGTGGGCGCGGGCATGAGTGCATCAAAGTTACGCCCGGGGCCGTTGGAAGAATTTTGGGTGGTATCTTGCTGTGGCTAACATTCTATTATTTCCTATGAAAACACCTTTTCGCCGGGCCCTGCTCGTGGCCATAGTGGCGGGCGTAGGCCGGGGAGGCCTGCTGCTCGCGCAAGGCACTACGCCCGTGGTGCTGACGGACGCCACGACCCCCGCGGGCCTTCGCCCAGCTTTATCCCGCAACGAAACCGCTCTGGCCGACCCCATGCGGGAAGCCCTGCGCACGCTGCCCCAGGCCAAAAAGCGGTTTCTGGCGGGCCTGCCCACCGGCGACCAGTTCCTGCTGTCGGTGCGCGTGCTGGCGACGGACACCAGTTTCCGGCAGGCTTCGGCGCGGGTGCTGGGCTGGCACGGCAACACCGTGCAGGCCCTGCTGCTGCCCGACGCGGCCAGCTCGACCGCGCCGGTGGAACCGGTGCCGGTGAGCTTCCCCGAAACCGCCGTGGTGGACTGGACGCTGCTGCGGGCCAACGGCCGCGAGGAAGGCAACTATGTGGGCCGCTACATCGATACCTCGCGCCAGCTGGAGAACATGCCGTTTCGTTAAGATTCGACCGGACGGGGCGAAAAAACGTACTTTCGCGGGCTCACCATTACTCCCACCCAACCCCATGCAAAGCACCGCCTCCCCCACCGCCACCAGCCGCCGCGCCGAGCAGCTGATGCAGCTCGAAGACCAGTACGGCGCCCACAACTACCACCCCCTGCCCGTGGTGCTCGCCAAGGGCGAAGGCGTGCACCTGTGGGACGTAGATGGCAAGCATTATTACGATTTTCTTTCGGCCTACTCGGCCGTGAACCAGGGGCACTGCCACCCCCGCATCATCGGGGCGCTCACGAAGCAGGCCCAGCAGCTCACGCTCACGTCGCGGGCGTTTTTCAACGACCAGCTGGGCGCGGCTGAAAAGCAGCTTTGTGAGCTGTTTGGCTACGACAAGGCCTTGATGATGAACTCGGGCGCTGAAGCGGTGGAAACGGCCCTGAAGCTGGCCCGCAAGTGGGGCTACCAGGAAAAAGGCATCGCGCCGAACCAGGCCCGCATCATCGTGGCCGAGCACAATTTCCACGGGCGCACCACGGGCATCATTTCCTTCAGCACCGACGCTGACAGCACCGGCGGCTTCGGGCCCTACATGCCCGGCTACCAAGTGGTGCCTTACGATGACCTGGAGGCACTGGAAGAAGCCGTGAAGGAGCCGCACGTGTGCGCCTTTCTGGTTGAGCCCATTCAGGGCGAGGCCGGCGTGATGGTGCCGTCGGAAGGCTACCTGAAGGCGGCCGCGGCCATTTGCAAGGCGCATCACGTGCTGTTCATTGCCGATGAAATCCAGACCGGGCTGGGCCGCACCGGCAAGCTGCTGGCCTGCGACTACGAGGGCGTGCACGCCGACATCCTAATCTTGGGCAAGGCCCTGAGCGGCGGCGTGCTGCCGGTGTCGGCGGTGCTGGCCGCGGATAAAATCATGCTCACCATTCAGCCCGGGCAGCACGGCTCCACGTTTGGCGGCAACCCGCTGGCCTGCGCCGTGATGCGCGCCGCCCTGGACGTGCTGCACGAGGAGCGCCTGACCGAAAACGCCGCCCGGCTGGGCGAAATCTTCCGCGAGCGGATGCGCCAGGTGCAGGCCCAACGCCCCGAGCTGGTGGACCTCGTGCGCGGCAAAGGCCTGCTCAACGCCGTGGTCATCAACCCGACTGACGACGGCCGCACTGCCTGGGACGTGTGCGTGACGCTGATGGAGCGCGGCGTGCTGGCCAAGCCCACGCACGGCGACATCATCCGCTTCGCCCCGCCGCTGGTGATTACAGAAGAGCAGTTGCACGCTGCCTGCGACGTAATTTCGGAAGTGCTGCTGGCCTTTTAGAGGTAGTTATTCAACTCGTCTGTCATCCTGAGCGCAGCGAAGGACCTTCGCACGTGGGCATGCTATGTGTCCTGACGTGCGAAGGTCCTTCGCTGCGCTCAGGATGACAGACGGCTCGAACAACCGTTTGATTTGCTGCATGCCTGACACCAACTTCTCTTACTGGGAATACCAATCCTTCTTCGGGCCGGCCGATGTGGCCATTATCGGTGCGGGGCTGGTGGGCCTCACCGCGGCGCTGTATCTGAAGCGGCGCCGGCCTCACTGGCACGTGGTGGTGCTGGAGCGCGGCGAATTGCCCAGCGGCGCCTCGACCAAGAACGCGGGTTTTGCCTGCTTCGGGTCGATTTCAGAGCTGATGGAGCAGGAGAAGCGCGGCGACTTGCAGGCCGTGGTGGCCGCTCGCTATGAGGGGCTGGGCCGGCTGCGTGAATTGCTGGGCGATGCCACGCTGGATTACCGGCCGGTGGGCGGCTACGAGCTTTTTCGCCACGAAGAAACGGCGCTGGCAAACGAATGCCGCGCCAAAATCGACTACTTCAACGCGCTGCTGGCGCCGGTGGTGGGCCACGCCCGCACCTTCCGCGACGCGAGCGGTGAGGCCGGCTGCTTCGGTTTCCGGGGCGTGGGCACACTGCTCAAAAACGAGCACGAAGGCAGCCTCGACGCCGGCCGCATGATGCGCGCCCTGCTCCGCCAAGCCTGGGCGTCTGATGTGCCGGTGCTCACCAACTGCGCCGTGGAAGCCATAGAAGCTGCCGGGCCCGGGCAGTTGGTGCAACTGAGCAACGGCGTGGCTCTGGCAGCCGGGCAGGTGTTGCTGGCCACCAATGCCTTTGCCGCCGAGTTGCTGCCGGAACTGGCCGTGACGCCCGGCCGCGGGCAGGTGCTGGTTACGGAGCCGCTGCCGACGGTGGCCATGCCCGGTACGTTTCACTACGACCACGGCTACGCCTATTTCCGCCAGTTGCCGGACCGTCGCCTGCTGCTGGGCGGGGGCCGCAACCTGGATTTCGCGGCCGAAGCCACCACCGCGCCGGGCCTCACCAAGCCGGTGCAGACTTACCTGGAAAACCTGCTGCACGACGTCATTCTGCCCGGCCAGCGGCCGCGCATAGACTACCGCTGGAGCGGCGTGATGGGCTTTGGGCCGGCGCTGGCGCCCATTATCGAGTGGGTGCGGCCGGGCGTACTGGCCGCCGTGCGCTGCAACGGCATGGGCGTGGCCCTGGGCGCCGGCACCGGCTGGCGGGCCGCCGAAAAGCTCGCCAAATAGCGGAAACCAGGTAATATTCGTACAGCCATTCAGCCAGTACAATCTTCAGCTTACCCTCATGCCTTTTGCTACGCGATTTCGCTTGTTCCGCTTCCGTTTACTGGCCCTGCTGGTGCTGCTGGCCAGTGCGGCCAGCAGTTGCCAGAGCAGCCGGGCGAGCTTCTCGTTCCAATCAATTTCGCTTTCGTCGCCGGTGCGCGTTGCTGAAAAGCCTGTGAAATTGGTGGACTCGATGGCGGCGGTGAGTGTCCCGGTGCGGGCGGGGCATCCGGTTGCGGCCACGCTGCCGGCGCCGCGGCCGCAACCGGTTGGGCGGGTAAGCAAAACGTCTGCAGCTGCTGTTGTTCCCGCTGAAACCACCCCGGCTAAACTAGCCAGTGCCCCCGCCCGGCACCGGCGGGCCTGGCTGGCGCGGCCCCGCGCCGCCACCGAAGCCGGACTGGGCACCACGGTGCTGGGGGTGCTGGGCCTGATAATGCTGCCCGTTGCGGCGCTGGGACTGATTTTGAGCGGCGGGGCGTTGGGCTGGATAATTGTGGGTGGGCTGGCGGCCCTGGCCGTGCTGGTGGCGTGGCTGGACCCATTCGGAGAATAATCAATCCCGGGTTTAAGACGACCTTTGTGCCGGCCCTGCCCGGCTCGTTTGCCCCAATTCTTCACTCACTCCCATGAATACACCACGATGCGGCTGGGTTCTCGTAACGGTGGCGTGGGCATTGTGCAGTAGCGGGTGCCGGAGCACGCACGCTTCCTTTCCGTTTCACAACACTGCCCAGCAACGGGTGTCTCAGGCGCCGCGTGAAGCTGCCGTGACCGTTTCGGAAACAGCAGCGCAAGACCAGACGGTGGCTGCGCCGCGCGGCATCGCCGCCGGAAGCCACCGGCCTCGCCAACGTCCGCAGTCAGCCGCTTGTGATGCAAAGCCCCGCACCTCACGCGTCCATAGCCAAGCGCTGGCGGCCACCCGGGTCTCCGTTCGTTCGCTGCCGGCCGATTCCACCAAGCGCCGGTTTCGGCGAGTCCTGCGCAGCGAGCAACCGCTTCCCAGACCGGCGACAGAGATTGGCCTGCTTGTTTTTGGCGCTTTAGAGCTTCTTGCAGGCTTGTTGTTGAGGCATTCGGCTGTAACGGGTGCCAGGGCCGGCGCCGCCATCGGCGAGAGCTTGGGGAAAGCCTACGGTGCTGCCATTCTCATTGTACTGGGTGCCATAACCCTGCTGGCGGCGCTCATCATTTTCGTTGTCAACGATTCTAAAAAACGCAAACACTCTCCTTCTTAATGCTTCCCACTCACCGCCCCCGCCGCAACCGCAAGTCCGCCGTCATCCGCGACATGGTGCAGGAAACCCGCCTCACCGCCCACGATTTCATTTACCCCATCTTCATCACCGAAGGCCAGAACCAAGCCGAGGAAATCAAGTCGATGCCCGGCATCCACCGCTTCACGGCCGACCGCGTGATTGACGAAATCGGAGCCTGCGTGGAATTGGGCGTGAAAGCCTTCGCCCCTTTCCCCAACATCAACGAAGTGCTGAAGGACCCCATGGCCCGCGAAAGCACCAACCTGGAAGGCCTCTACCTAAAAACGGTGGCCGACATCAAGCGCCAGTTTCCGGAAGTGGTGCTGATGACCGATGTGGCCATGGACCCCTACAGTTCCGACGGCCACGACGGCGTGGTGGACCCCGACTCCGGCGAAATCCTCAACGACGCCAGCCTGGAAGTGCTGGGCCAGATGGCCCTGGCCCAGGCCCGCGCCGGTGCCGACATCATCGGGCCGAGCGACATGATGGACGGCCGCGTGGCCTGGATTAGGCGGGTGCTGGACGAGAACGGATTCCAGCACGTGAGCATCATGAGCTACACGGCCAAGTACGCCTCGGCCTTCTACGGCCCGTTCCGCGACGCTCTGGCTTCGGCCCCCAAGAAAGGCGACAAGAAAAGCTACCAGATGAACCCCGCCAACAAGCGCGAGGCCCTGCGTGAGCTGGCCCTGGATGAGGCCGAAGGCGCCGACATGGTGATGATAAAGCCCGCCCTGAGCTACCTGGATGTGATTCATGAGGTGAAAGCCCACACCCACCTGCCCGTGACGGCCTACAACGTTTCAGGGGAGTACGCCATGGTGAAAGCCGCCGCCCAAAACGGCTGGCTCGACGGCGAGCGCACCATGATGGAGGTGCTCACCAGCATCAAGCGCGCCGGGGCCGACGCCGTTCTGACTTATTTCGCCAAGGAAGCGGCCGCCGTGCTGCGCCGCGGCTAGGGCCGCAAAAGTGGTTCCGGCAGGGCTCGAACCCGCATTGGCTGGTTCGAAGCCAGCTGTCCTATCCATTGAACGACAGAACCAGATGTTTCCCGCAAATGTATCGGCCCCGGCCCTTGTGAAATGATTATTCGTCGCGCGCTGCCGGCCGATGTGCCCGCTATTCTAGCCCTGGTGCGGCGGCTGGTACCGCTGATGCAGGCCAGCGGCAACTTTCAGTGGTCAATTGACTACCCGAACGAAGCCGTTTTTGTGGCCGATATCACGCAAAACCACCTCTGGGTGGCCGAGCTAGGTGGCGCGCTGGTGGGCGTGGCCGCCCTCACGCAGGACCAGGACGCGGAATACGCCCAGGCCGACTGGGACGTGGCCGAGCCCGCGCTCGTGACGCACCGGCTGGCGGTGGACCCCGCCGCCCAGGGAAAGGGCGTGGCCCTGGCGCTGATGGCGCAGGCCGAAAAGCAAGCCGTGGCGCAAAAACTAAAGGTGCTGCGCGTCGACACCAACTCCGAAAACGCCGCCACCCAGCGGCTTTTTCCGAAGCTGGGCTACCGGTTTGCGGGCGAAATCACGCTGGCGTTTCGGCCGGGGCTGCGGTTCTTTTGCTACGAGAAACGGTTGGATTAACCCCCTGCCCGGCCCGGGAGTATACCCCCCGCCCGCAGGCAGGTTTGCGCGGCGGGTTGGCCGGGCAGGTAAAATCGCCGAACTTTGCCCGCTGAAACTCCCCACTTTACTTATTTCAGCGCCGGGCCAGACCTGCGGCCGGGCGCCATCTCTGATATGATTACATCTCTCGTTACCGGCGGGGCCGGCTTCGTTGGGGCCCACGTGGCCCGCGAACTTCTCAAACTGGGCCACAAAGTGGTGGTGCTGGACGACTTGAGCGGCGGCTTTGAGGAAAACCTGCCCCACGCGGCGGAATCGACGTTCGTGCACGGCTCCATCCTCGACCACGAGCTGCTGGCCCGCCTGTTCGACGAGCATCAGTTCGACTACGTGTACCACTTGGCCGCCTACGCCGCCGAGGGCCTGAGCCACTTCATCCGCCGCTTCAACTACCAGAACAACTTGGTGGGCAGCGTGAACCTGATTAACGAGAGCATCAAGCACAAAATCAAGTGCTTCGTGTTCACCTCCAGCATCGCCACCTACGGCGCCCTCACCCCGCCCATGCGCGAGGACATGACGCCCCAGCCCGAAGACCCCTACGGCGTGGCCAAGTACGCCGTGGAGCTCGACCTGAAGTGCGCCCACGAAATGTTCGGGCTGAACTACGTGATTTTCCGCCCCCACAACGTGTACGGCGAATACCAGAACCTCGGCGACCGGTACCGCAACGTGGTGGGCATCTTCATGAACCAGCTCATGCAGGGCAAGCCGCTCACCATTTTCGGCGACGGCCTGCAGAAGCGCGCCTTCTCCTACGTGGGCGACATCGCCCCCCACATTGCCAACTGCGTGAACGTGCCGGAGGCCTACGGCGAGGTCATCAACATCGGCGCCGACCAAGAATACACCGTGAAGGAACTGGCCACCACCGTGATGGAAAGCATGGGCCTGGAAGGCATGGTGCGCCACGTAGAAGCCCGCAACGAAGTTCAGATTGCCTGGGCCGACCATTCCAAAGCTCACCGCCTCTTTGGCGAAGGCCGCGCCACTACCCTGCGCGAAGGCCTCGACCAGATGGTGGACTGGGCCAAGCGCACCGGCATCAAGAAAAGCAGTAAGTTCGAGAACATCGAGGTGATGGAGAAGCTGCCGCCCGTGTGGCTGGAAGACTGATTCCGAATACTTAGGTGTCATCCTGAGCGCAGCGAAGGACCTTATCAAGCCCGAACAAGTCGTTCAAACGTGATAAGGTCCTTCGCTGCGCTCAGGATGACCGTTTTTTATCCCAGTTTCCCTTACCAATGAAACGCATCCTCTGGGTGGCCATGCACCGGCCCGACCGCTCGCCCTCGCAGCGGTTCCGCTTTGAGCAATACATCGACTACCTGCGCGAAAACGGCTTCGACAGCGACTATTCCTACCTGATTTCGGCCGAAGACGACAAGGTGCTCTACAGCCCCGGCAACTACTTCGGCAAGCTGAAAATATTCCTCAAAAGCGCCGCCAAGCGCCTGGGCAACGTGCTGGATTTGGGCAAATACGACATCGTGTTCATCCAGCGCGAGGCGTTCATGATTGGCACCACGCTGTTCGAGAAGCTATTTGCGAAGTCGAAGGCCAAGGTGGTGTTTGACTTCGACGACTCCATCTGGCGCAACCAGGGCGAGGCGGTGGGCGCCAACACCAAGCTGCTCTTCCTCAAAAATCCGGACAAGACCAAGGACATCATCGCCGCGTCGGACCTGATTTTTGCGGGTAATGAGTACCTGGCCAACTATTCGCGGCAGTTCAACAAAAACGTGGTGATTGTGCCCACCACCATCGACACTACCGAGTACGAGCGGGCGAAGCTGCCGCCGCACCCCGGCCGCGTGTGCGTGGGCTGGAGCGGCAGCTTTACCACCATCGAGCACTTCGAAACAGCCATTCCGGCTCTGCGCAAGCTCAAGGCCAAGTATGGCGACAAGGTGTATTTCAAAGTCATCGGTGACGGCAGCTACCGCAATGAGGAACTGGGCATTGTGGGCCTACCCTGGCGCAAAAACACCGAGATTGAGGACCTGTCCGAAATCGACGTGGGCATCATGCCGCTGCCCGACACGGAGTGGGCCAAGGGCAAGTGCGGGCTCAAGGGCCTACAGTACATGGCCCTGGAAATTGCCACGCTCATGTCGCCGGTGGGCGTGAACTCGACCATCATTCAGGACGGCGTGAACGGCTACCTGGCCAACCAGCCCGACGAGTGGGTGGACAAAATCAGCCGCCTCATCGATAACGAAGCCCTACGCCTGGAGATGGGCCGCGCCGGCCGCCAGACCGTGGTGGACCAGTATTCGGTGATTTCGGAGCGCGGGCACTACCTGCAACTGTTCCGCGAGCTGACGGCGTAGCGTCTACAATTTTTGGCCTGTCATCCTGAGCGCAGCGAAGGACCTTCTCACCGCTGAACAGTTAATGTTCTAACGTGAGAAGGTCCTTCGCTGCACTCAGGATGACAGGCTTTTTTTACGCCTGCGCAAACGGCCACCGCTTCAAGCTCCGGCTCCAGAGCAGAAAGGCTACAGTGCCCAGTGCCATCATACCCAGCGCGGCAAACTGGAAATAGAGTTTGAAATGCACGCCGCCCCACGTCACCTCGGCCGGCGCGATGCCCACGAACACGAACAGCCAGACGATGATGGCCAGAATGACCGGCAGCGGATAGAGCGGCATCTTGAACGGCAGCGCCGCCGTGCCGCGCCGGCGCCGCAGCAGCACCAGCCCCACGGCCTGGCCCACGAACTGCACCAGAATGCGCATGGCCAGAATGGCCGATATCACCTCGCCCAGCCGGAACAGCAGGCTGAACACGAAGCCCACGCCACCCAGCAGCAGCAGCGAGACGTAGGGGAAGTTTTTGGTGGGGTGCAGCTTGCCGAACACGGGCAGAAACTCGCCATCGGCCGCCGCCGCGTAGGGGATGCGCGAGTAGCCCAGCAGCACCGCAAACAGCGACGCAAACGCCACCAGCAGCACCATGCCCGTGGCCACCGTGGCGGCCGCCGGCCCATACAGCCGCTCCACGAACACGCTCACGATGAACTGCGATTTGTCGCCGGCACTGGCCTGCCAGCCCTGCACTTCCTGCCAGGGAATGACGGTGCCCACGCTCCAGTTCAGCAATAAATACAGCGCCGCAATGCCCAGGATGCTGAGGAAAATGCTGCGCGGAATGACTTTTTCCGGGCCTTTGATTTCGGCGCCGAGGTGGCACACGTTGTAGTAGCCTAGGTAGGAATAGATGGTTTTGACGGCCGCCTGGCCCATGGCCACCGAAATGAGCAGGCCCGGCAAGGCTGGAAAGCCGCCCGCCGGGAAGATGTCGACGTGGTGGTTGGGGTGCGTGAGGCCGCCGAAAATCAGCCAGACCATCAAGCTTAGCACGCCCACCCACAGGGCCACGCCCAGCTTGCCGATGTCTTCGATGCGGCGGTAGAGCAGCGCGATGAGCAGCAGCACCACGCCGCCGGCCACGGCTTTGGGCTGCCACCACTCCGTCATGGGCACGAGGTAGCCGAAGTATTGGGCGAAGCCGATGGCGCCCGAGGCCAGCACCAGCGGCGACTGAATGAGCGTTTGCCACACGTAGAGGAAGGACATATAGCGGCCCCACTTCTGCTCGCCGTAGGCCAGCTTGAGGAAGCGGTAGGAGCCGCCGGCTTCGGGGTAGGCGGCGCCCAGCTCGCTCCAGATGAGGCCGTCGACGGAGGCCAGGGCCGCGCCCACCAGCCAGGCCAGCAGGAAATTGGGCCCCATGAAGCCCATGACGAGCGGCAGGGTCACGAAGGGCCCGATGCCCACCATATCTATCATATTCAACGCCGTGGCCTGGACCAGGCCCAGGCGGCGCTGCAAAGTGGGTGCTGACATGGGGGCGAAAGTAGCGCGGACTTTGTAGTCCGCGGCGCCGCGCCGTTTGGGAATCGTTCGGGCGTCCGTCGGGGACGCGGACTACAAAGTCCGCGCTACTTTCCAACGTCGGCCCAATCTACTGCGTAAGCCCCGGCATGAGTTCGGCCGCTTCTTCCTCCAAATTTGCCATTTACGGCGCCATCGGGGCCAACGTGGCCATTGCCGCGAGCAAGTTTGTGGCGGCGTATTTCACCGGCTCTTCGGCCATGCTCTCGGAGGGCATTCACTCCCTCGTGGACAGCGGCAACGGCGTGCTCATCCTGCACGGCGTGCGCCAGGCCGAGAAGCCCGCCGACAAGCGCCACCCCTTCGGCCGCAGCAAGGAGCTGTACTTCTGGGCCCTGATTGTGGCCATTCTGGTGTTTTCGGTGGGCGGCGGCATGTCGTTCTACGAAGGCATCGAGCACCTCAAGCATCCCGCGTCCCTCTCCGACCCCACCTGGAACTACTGGGTGCTGGGCCTCTCGCTGGTGTTTGAAGGCATTTCCTGCTACCTGGCTTTCAAAGCCTTCAACGCCGACCGCGGCGACGCCGGCTTCTGGGAAACCCTGGGCCGCAGCAAAGACCCCGCGGTGTTTGCCATTCTGCTCGAAGACCTCGCGGCGCTGCTGGGTTTGGTCATTGCGCTGGCCGGCGTGTACGTGGGTCATCTGCTCAACAATCCCTACCTCGACGGCGCGGCGTCCATTGCCATCGGCACGCTGCTGGTGGGCGTGGCGCTGTTTCTCATCTACAAAACCAAGCGCCTGCTGGTGGGCACCGGCGTGGATGATGAAACCCAGGACGCCATCGAAGCACTGGTGCGCGCCCAGCCCAACATCGACCAGGTAGGCCCGCCCCTCACCTCCTACCTCGGCCCGGCCGATGTCATCCTGGCGCTCGACGTAGAGTTTGCCCACCACCTCACCGCCGAAGAAATCGAACACGCCATCGACGCCCTGCAGGACGTCATTCGGGCCCAATACCCGGAAATGAAACGCATTTTTGTGGAAGCCAAGTCGCTGTCGAGCCGCGCGACGGCGCAAGCCTGACAGCACGAATCTTGGTCGTCATGCCGAGCGGAGCGAAGCATCTTTACTGCGAGAGTAAATGAATGCATTGCGCGGTAAAGATGCTTCGCTCCGCTCGGCATGACGTTCTTTACCCCCTTTATTTAATATTCTCTTCCTTTATGGCCGACGCCAACGCCTCTAAACTTTCCCTCTACGGCGGCATTGCCGCCAACGTCGCCATTGCCATCAGCAAGTTTGTGGCGGCGTATTTCACCGGCTCCTCGGCCATGTTGTCGGAGGGCATTCACTCGCTGGTGGATACCGGCAACAGCGGCCTGCTGCTCTACGGCACGGCCCAAAGCCAGCGCCCGGCCGACGCCGAACACCCCTTCGGCCACAGCAAGGAGCTGTATTTCTGGGGCCTGATTGTGGCCGTGCTCATCTTTGCCATCGGTGGCGGCATGTCGTTCTACGAAGGCATCAAGCACATTCAGCACCCCGAGCCCATCGAAGACGCGACCTGGAACTACGTGGTGCTGGGCCTCTCCTTCCTCTTCGAGGGCATTGCGTTTTACCTCTCGGTGAAGGCGCTGCTGGCGCAATCTACCGGCAACGTGGGCTTCGTGAAGATGCTGCGCACCAGCCGCGACCCGGCCGTTTTCGCTTCCGTGATGGAAAACCTGGCCGCGCTGGTGGGCCTGGCCCTGGCCGGCCTCGGCGTGTTTTTGGGCCATCTGCTGAATAATCCCTACTTCGACGGCGGCGCCTCCATTGCCATCGGGCTGCTGCTGATGCTGGTGGCCGTCTTTCTGGTGGGCCGCACCAAAGGCCTGCTGGTGGGCACCGGCGTCGACGCCCTCACGCTGGCCAACCTGGAGCGCATTGCCCGGGCCCAGCCGCAGGTGCGCGAAATCCGCTCGCCCCTCACCATGTACCTCGGCCCCAACGACGTCATCATGGCCCTCGACGTGGACTTTGCCGACAACCTCACCTCCACCGAAGTGGCCACCGCCGTCGAGCACTTGCAGGACGCCATCCGGGCCGAACACCCGGAGGTGCAGCGCATTTTCGTGGAGGCAAAGAGCCTGGTGCAGGCCGCAGAAAAGTAGCGCGGACGTTGTAGTCCGCGTCCCCGCGCCGTTAGCGTCGTTCGGGTATCGTCCGAAGACGCGGACTACAACGTCCGCGCTACAATAACCTCCGCTCCTCTTTTCCGGTATTATCCCCCGGTGCCCGCGCTAGCTCAACTGCTGACGCGGGCGCCTGCATATCCCCCATTTCCCGCTATGGCAATCCTTACCCCCGAATCCAGCCCGTTTCAGTCCTTTTGGTGGGGCGGCTACGAATGCACCGACCAGCTCAACGCTTTCGGCAACCGCGTCGATTTCCTGCCCCTCACCGGCCATCTGCAGCTGATTGACGAAGACTACCAGGCCCAGAAGCCGTTCAACATCGGCACCGTGCGCGAGGGCATTCGCTGGGCCCACATCGAAAAAACGCCCTACCACTACGATTTCAGCACCGTGAAAACCATGCTGGACGCCGGCCGGCGCCACGGCATCCAGCAAATCTGGGACTTGTGCCACTTCGGCTTCCCCGACGACCTCACGCCGCTGCACCCCATGTTTGCCCGGCGCTTTGCCGCCCTGTGCCGCGCCTTTGTGGATTTCTACCGCGCCGAGCGGCCCGACGGCCCGCTCATCGTCACGCCCATCAACGAGGTGAGCTTTATCAGCTGGCTCGGCGGCGAGGCCAACGGCACCGCGCCCTACTGCCACGGCCAGGGCTGGCGCGTGAAATACGGCCTGATGCGCGCCTACATCGAGGGCAGCTACGCCCTGCGCGAGGCCGACCCCGGCATCCGCCTGCTCACCACCGAGCCGCTCATCAACATCGTGCCCCCGCCCAACCCCTGGGCCAGCCACCGCCGCGAAGCCCGCGACGCCCACAACAACCAGTTCCAGGCCACCGACATGCTCTGCGGCCGGCTGTGCCCCGAGCTCGGCGGCAGCCCCGAGCTGCTCGACATCGTGGGCTTCAACTATTACTACGACAACCAGTGGCAGCTGCACCCCTACCGCAAGCTGGGCTGGAACGACCCCCAGCCCGACCCCAACTGGGTGCCCCTGCACAAGCTGCTGCAAAAGGCCTACAAGCGCTACGGCCGCCCCTTCGCCATCACCGAAACCAGCCACCCCGGCGTGGACCGGCCCCTGTGGTGGCGCATGATTGCCGAGGAATGCGCCCACGTGCTGCGCAAAGGCCTGCCCCTGCAAGGCGTCTGCATCTACCCCCTCATCGACCGGCCCGACTGGGACCACCTGCACCACTGGCACCAGTCCGGCCTTTTCGATGCCGACCTCGCCCAGCCCGGCCCCGGCCGCGTGCTGCACCAGCCCAGCGCCGAAGCCCTGCTGCGCGCCCAGGCCGCCGTGGCCGCCGCCAAGCCCGCCCGGCGCCGCAAGCTGCCCGAGTTGCTGTAGCGCGGACTTTGTAGTCCGCGTCCCCGGCGGAAACCCGAACGACGCCAACGGCACGGGGACGCGGACTACAAAGTCCGCGCTACTTTTACCGGCATGGACACCGCCCTTTCCATCCTCGCCACGCCCCTCGGCCCGCTGGCCCTCACCGGCACCGAGGCCGGCCTGAGCGCCGTCACTTTTCTGAACGAAGCAGCAGAACTAACCGCACCAGCCGCCGTGCCCGAGTGCCTGCGCGAAGGCCACCGCCAGCTGCAAGCCTACTTCGGCCGCGAGCTGCGCGAGTTCGCCCTCACCTACACGCCGGCCTTTGGCACCGATTTTCAGCGGCAGGTGTGGCAGGCACTGCTCAGCGTCGGCTACGGCCGCACGGCCTCGTACCGGGAGGTGGCCAGGCTGCTGAACAATCCAAAATCCGTCCGGGCCGTGGGCGCGGCCAATGGCCAAAACCCGCTGGCCATTGTGTGCCCCTGCCACCGCATCATCGGGGCCAACGGCAGCCTCACGGGCTACGCCGGCGGCCTGCACCGCAAGCAGTGGCTGCTGGCATTTGAGCAGCCCACCCGCCAAACTGGCCTGTTTTAGCCCACGCCCGACCTACCGCCCGAGATAACGGAGCTGGCTTCGGACGCGCCGGAGTTGGTTACGGACGCTCACGACCGGGCTTCGGACGCTCACGACCGCGCTTCGGACGCTTACGACCGCGCTTTGGACGCTTACGACTCGGCTCCGGACACTCACGACCGAGCTTCGGACGCTCACGACCGCGCTTCGGACGGCTCGGACTTGGTTTCGGACGCTTGCGACCCGGCCTCGGACGGTGAAGAGTTGGCTTCGGACGCGTCGGAGCGGCCTTAGCCAAACCGGTTACGCCCCCACAAACTTCAGCAGGCCCTGGTAGATGATGTTGTGCTGCCAATACAGCTGCAGCACCATCGGAATGTGGTGCCGCCCGGGAATGATGGTGTAAGGCGCCGGCTGCCCAATGGCCTTCAGCCGGTCCCGAAAGCGCCCCGAGCTGCCGCTGATGCTCGGGTACGTCTCGCCGCCCAGGTAAAAGATGAACGGCGGCATCCCCGGCCGAACCTTGTAGATGGCCGACATCTCCTTCCACACGGCCGGGTCTTTGCCGAAGGGCACGAGGTACTGCGCGTCGTTGCTGTAGCGCATTTCCTTCAGGTAGCTATACATGTCCAGCCCCGCCGGGTCGTCCATGATGGCGCCGCGCACCGGGTTTTGGGCCAGGCCGGCGGCGGCCAGCAGAGCATCGTCGGTGGCCAGCAGCGCCGCCAACCCACCGCCCGCCGAGTGGCCCATCACGAACACGCGGGCCGGGTCGCCGCCGTATTGTTTGATGTTGTTCACCGTCCAGGCCAGGGCGCGGGCGCAGTCGGCGGCCTGCTCGGGCACGTGCACGGGCGGCGCCAGGCGGTAGTTGATGACGACGGCCACCACCCCCTGCTTGGCCAGCCGCCGACCGATAAAGGTGTAAATGTTCTTATTCCCACTAGTCCAGCTGCCCCCGTGAATGAACAGCACCACCGGGTAGCCCGCCGCAGTGGGCGCCGGTTTTTTGGGCGAATACACGTCCAGCACGTGGCGCTCCGGGTCAAAATCGGGGGCGGTGGCGGGCACGTAGGCCACGTTTTTGGTGCGGTGGCTGGGCCGGGCCACCACGTATTCGGTGGCGGCCAGCAGCACCGCCACGGCCACCAGCACGGCCACCGGGGCCACTAACAAAAGACGACGCATAAGAGGGAAACACAGGAGGAGCGCGGGCAAACGCCCGCCGCGTGCCTCACCTACGCCCTGGCGGCCGGCGCAGTTTGCCGCCGGCCCCCGTAGCGCGGACTTTGTAGTCCGCGTCCCCGGCGGAAACCCGAACGACGCCAACGGCACGGGGACGCGGACTGCAAAGTCCGCGCTACTGTCGCTGGCTTTATCTTTGCCAATCATATGGCGCGGCCCATTTTAATGGCGCAGCGTCCTTCATATTAATTCGTTCCTCCCCGTGCTCTTTCCCGTTTCGCTCAAAACCACTTCAAAGTCGCTGGCGGCCTTCTTGCTGCTGGTGCTGCTGCTGGCGGCTCCCGCCCACGCCCAGCGCAAACCCAAAGGCCAGGCCGCCGTCAACCCTGACGGCAGCCTGGCCACCGCCACGCCCGGCCCCACCAAGCCGGCCCGCCTGCAGCCGCTCTTCGGCGGCCTCAGCCCCGCCCAGGCCACCCAAGTCATCGGCGAGGCCCAGCTCAAGGCCATTGCCGCCAGCTTCGCCTCCACCGCCGAGGCCAGCGCTTTCTTCACCACCAAAGGCTACGAATACCTGCGCGAAAACCAGCCCGACACCGCCGCCTATCGCTTCAACCTGGCCTGGCTGCTCAACCCGCAAAACGCCGAAGCCTACCGCGGCCTGGGCGTCATCGCCAGCATGCAGCCCACCCCCGATGCCTCCATTACCCTGCTGAATAAAGCCTTCGCCCTGGCGCCCACCAGCTCGCTCATCATGAGCGACCTCGGCGCCAGCTACCTCATCCGCTACGGCCAGTCGAAAAAGAAAAAGGACCTGACCACCGGCCTCGACCTGCTGCAGCGCGCCACCGCCGCCGACCCCACCAACGCCGTGGCCTGGCAGCAGCTCGCCCGCGGCCTCTACTACCAGGAAAAATACGCTGAAGCCTGGGCCGCCGTGCACAAAGGCCAGAACGCCAGCGTCGGCAGCCTCGATTTCGACCTCATCAGCGACCTGCAGGCCAAGCTGCCCGACCCCCAGGGCACCTTTAAATAAACGCGCCGCGTAGACACGGATTTTCCCAATGGGCCGTTAGGGGCCATCCGGACAGGTTTTTTATTTTTGATTCGACTAGCTATGCGGTTTCGCTCATGGATTTTTGGGGCCTTGGTGGCCGGCGCGGGCGTGGCCAGCAGCCGGCCGGCGCAAGCCCAGTTTCACCGGGAGGTGCGCCACTACAACCGCCAGGGCCGCCCCTACTACCGCGGCCCCCTGCACCTGACGCTGGGCGGCGGCACGGCCCTCTACAACGGTGACCTGGGCAACGCCCCCGGCGACAACTTCCTCGGCCCCGCCGCGAGCTTGGGCGTGCTCTACCGCCTCACGGCGCACATGCACATCGGCAGCGAGTTTTCCTACCTGGAACTGGGGGCCCGCGACAAGCTCAAAGAGCGCGGCCTGGCCTTCACCAGCACCAACGGGCTGGGCACGGTATTCCTGCGCTTCGACCTGCTGCCCGACGAGTCCATTTTTGCGTCTTCGGTGGCTGACGCGCCCATTTTCCAGGTATATGTGCAGGGCGGCGCCGGGCTGCTGCTCTACAACCCCAAGTCCTACCTCGGCACCGCGCGCGACACCAAGGAAACGGCGTTTCTGCCCCCCGAGCGCAACGACTACCCCGCCCTGGCCGGCGCGTTCCCGGTGGGCGGCGGCTTTGCCGTGCGCCTCACCGACCGGCTGCGGGCCGACTTGGAAGCTAACTACTACTTCACCGTCACCGACCAGCTCGACGACATCAGCCTGCGCCTCGGCGGCGCCTCCCGCGGCAACGACGGCTTCGGCACCGTCATGCTAAAGCTGGACTACGCGCTGAAGTAGCCTCAGCGAATCCAGGAACGTCATGCAAAGCGCAGCGCAGCATCTTGCTTGCAGCCACTAATTCTTTTAATTACTACCCCACGCGAGATGCTTCGCTGCGCTCTGCATGACGGGCTGGAAAATCCCCTGAATCAAAAAAGGCCCGCCAGCAATGCTGACGGGCCTTTTTGTTTGCCTGGTGCAAGAAGAACTATTCTTTCACGAAGCGCTGGTGGAACACTTTCTGGCCGTCACTCACGCTCAGGGTGTACATGCCCTTGGCCAGGCCGCTGATGTCGAGCGTGCCGTTGCGCAGGGTGGCGCCATTCACGCGGGCGCCGCGCACGTCGCTCAGCACCACGCTGGTGGCTTCGGCGTTGCCGGGCAGCACCAGGTGCAGGGCGTCGGTGGCCGGGTTGGGGTACACTTGCAGCGTGCTGGCGGCTTCGTTGCCCAGCGGGGTGGCGTCGCCGGCCAGCGTGGTGGGGCCGGTGAGGGCCGCGCCGCCCGTGATGTTGAGGGTGTAGTCCTCGGCCTCGCCGTAGCTGAAAGTGCCGCAGCTGCTGGTGGCCGAGTTGTCGCTCATCAGCACGCGCATCACCGTGCTGCCGCTGCGGGCCGTGCTGGGCACCGTGAAGGTGGCGCTCAGGGTGCCGGCGCTGGCGCTGCTGCCGCTCACCACCAGCTCGCCGGCGTCGGTGAACACGCCGTTGCGGTTGTAGTCAATGTACACTTTCCAGTACTCGGTGTAAGCGGTGCTGGTGAAGCCGGCCGAGAAGTACACGGTCTGCGACGAGCCGGCGGCTACGCTGGTGCTCAGCGCAGTGCCGTTGTAGTAGCCGGCGTCCTTGCCCGAAGTCCGGTTGATGCTGCCCAGTTGCACGAGGTCAATCCACTCATACGACTGGCTGGAGCCCTTGATGGTGCAATAGGTGGTGCTGGTGGGGGGCGGCGTGGTGCCACCGCCGGTGTACGACGCGCCCACGCCCACGGCGTACCAGGCGTTGGTCACGGCAATTACCTGGGCCGAGCCGGCGCCGTACAGGTCGGTAGCGGCCTGAATGGCATAGGTGCGGGCCTGGGCATAGTTCGAGGAAGCCGTCATGTACACGCTTTCCATGCGGAAGGTGATTTTGGCGGCGGCGTCAATGCCCACGCCGGTCACGCTGTAGGTGTTGCCGCCTTCGTTGGTGCCCGATTTGCCCACGGCCAGGATGTAGTACCAGTGGTTGAGCACGCCCGAGTTGGTGTGCACGCCGCCCTGGTCGTTGGCGTCGGAGGGGGCCGACGAAAGGGGCGCCCAGTACTGGCCCTTGTAATAAGCCGGCTGGCCCAGGGATTTGGGGTCGCTCATGGAGCGCAGGGCCGCCTGCTGCTTGTCGATTTCCTCACCGATGAGCCAGGTCGACTTGGCTTTTACTCCGCCCGAGGTGAACCCGAGGTTGGACACCGCATAAGCTTCGATGCTGGCGCCCCAGATGTCGGACAGGCCTTCGTTCATGGCGCCCGATTCGTTGGCGTAGGTCAGGTTGGCGGTTTTTTCGCACACGGCGTGGCCGATTTCGTGGCCGCACACGTCCAGGGCCGTCAGCGGGCGGAAGCGGCTGGCGCCGTCGCCGTAGGTCATGCGCACGCCGTCCCAGTAGGCGTTTTCGTAGCCGGTGCCGCCGGGCACGTCGTCGAAGTGCACATAGCTTTTAATTTTGGCGCCGGCGTTGTCGTAGCTGTTGCGGCCGTGCACGTTCTTCCAGTAGTCGTAGGTGGCCTGGGCGCCCACGTGGGCATCGCCGGCCACGTTGTCGAAGTTGGCGTTGTTGTACTCGGCCGACGTCCAGTTGTTGTCGGCGTCGATGAAGTCGGTGGCCGAGGTGTAGCTATTGCCTTTGCGGCAGTTGTACGTCTCGATGCCCAGGCCGCGGGTGGTGCCTTCGCGCAGGAAGTAGCCGCCGGTGGTGGTGCCGTCGTTGATGGTGCGGGTGCCGCTGTAGGCCGTGGCGAAGGTGCCGGTGGCCGCCGCGTGCTTGATGATGTTGTCCTGCAACACCACCTGGCCGGTGCGGGCATCCACGTAGATGAGCGCGCGGCTGATGGGCTGCGCGGCATACACGTTGAACTTCCAGGCCAGCACCAGCGGGCCGGTTTCGGCATTCTGGCGCAGGTCGCGCACGATGACCAGCTCGCCCTGCGGCGCAAACTCGGCCGCGTTGGCCTCATTGGTTTGCCACATGTATTGGCGGGCGCCCACGTGGGCCAGGGCCCGGCTCAGGGCGGCGCTCTCGTTGAGGGCGGGCGTAGTGCTCAGGCCCGAAACCTTCTCGAAGTCCCCGCTGATGCTCTCGATAACGCCGCTTTTGGCGTGCACCGTGTAGTCGGCGTGCTCCACGCGGATGCCCTGGTAGTACTGGGCAAATTTCTGGTGGGTGAACCCGAGCTGGTCGGTTTCAACGGTGCGTTGCACCATTTGGTCCGCAGTGGTGAGGGCCAGCTGCTGGCGCAGCACCTGGCCGGCGTCAACGCCGCGGTACGCCATTTTTCCTTCGGCATTGAACTGCACCAGCACGGGCTGGTTGTCGTTGCCCAAAACTTTGGTTTGGATGCGGGCGGCGTCCTGTGCCTGAGCCGTGGTAGCGGCTAAGGTGCTGAGCATGGCTATTGCTACAGCTGAGTATTGTTTTCTCATGTAAAAAAGGGTTGATGGTGGGAAAGAGCGACTACTGCAAACGTTGAATATTTTACAGTTAATCCGCCGCAACCTAATCATAATTTTATTCCGCAATCGTTTTGGATTACGAAATTCATCATTAATGCCAAAATTTTGCACTCTTCTCAATTATTAAATTGCACTCAATCAAATTGAAATATTTCTTTGGCCTGAATCAATCAAATTGGACTTGTTTTTGCTGGCATGGCACTGTTGAGGTAATGAGCGGGCATTTGTTTATAAGCGGGCAGTTCGGTTAAATACCTAAAAGCCCACCTTCACGGCGGGCAGGCTCTCACCAGTCCTATAACACTGTAAATCAGCCTTTAGCTCACAAAACCCGGTTGTCTGCCCGATTCGGGCGGGGTACTTGCTTCTGGCCGGTTTGGACCGAGGTACCGTATTTTTGACTGTTTCATCAATTCGTGCTTCTCACCCGAATCGCCTGCCCTGTCCGTGGCCACACTCCCTCCTGTCAATCTTTCCCAACTCAAAGCTTTCCCGCCCGCGGGGCGCCGGGCTGCCTGGCCGGCGGCGTGGGACCGCACGGGTTTTCGGGTGCGGCTGGGTCTGGTGCTGGCGCTGCTGCTGGGCCTGCTGCCGGTGGTGCCGGGCTTCTACCACTTCATCCAGGCGCGGCCGGGGCACCGGCTCTTCGACCCGCTGCTGGCGCTGCTGCCGGTGCACGACGTATCGGCGCCCACGTTTGCCATCATCTACGGGGCCATTGCGGGCACGTTGGTGTACCTGCTGCCCCGGCCCAACCTGCTGCTGCGGGCGCTGTGGGCCTATTATTTTCTGCAGGTGCTGCGCATGGCCACGCTGTGGCTGCTGCCGCTGGAGCCGCCCACCACGCTGGTGGTTTTGCACGACCCAGTGATGGACCACATTTTCAAGGTGACCACCCAGCCCATCGTGCGCGACCTGTTTTTCTCGGGCCACACCGCCACCATGGCCCTGCTCGCGCTGGCCGGCCGCGGCCGCGGCTGGCGCCTGCTGCTGGGGCTGCTGACCGGCGCCGTGGGCCTGCTGGTGCTGGTGCAGCGCGTGCATTATTCCTACGACGTGCTGGCGGCGCCGCTGTTTGCCTGGCTGGCGTATTGGCTGGCCGGTCGGGTGTGCCGCAAAAAACCCGCTGCTCCGGCGAGCAGCGGGTTATAGATTCGCTTTCCAGCGGATGGCAGGCCTGCCTACAAGTACTTCTCGTAGATGCCGGCCGCGATTTTCTCCACAATGCCCTTGGGTACGAAGCTGGTGAGGCCCGCCGATACCTTATTCAGCACGCCGGGCACGATTTCGGCTTCGCCGGCCAGCAAGCCGGTCACGGCGGCTTCGGCCACGGCCTCGGGCGTCATCGATACTTTGTTGGCGGTGGCTTGCAGTTCGGCGCCCATGCCGGCGCGGTCGGCAAAGGCGGTGGTGGTGGCGCCGGGGCACAGGCAGGTCACCGAGACGTTGCTCGCCTTCAGTTCGTAGCGCAGGCCGCGGCTGAAGCTCAGCAAAAACGCCTTGCTGGCCGCGTAGAGCGACAATGAAGGCACCGCCTGGTAGGCCGCCGTGCTCGACACGTTCAGGATGTAGGCTTTCGGGGCGCGGTGCAGGGCCGGCAGCAGGGCGTGCGTGAGGGCCACGGGCAGGGCCATGTTCAGCTGCAGCATGTTCTGCTGCTCGGCCAGGCTGAGCTGCTCGAAGCGGCCCCAGAGGCCGTAGCCGGCATTGTTCACCAGCACGGCCAGCTGCTCGGCGTGGCCCAGGGCCCAGGCGGCCACGGTGTCGGCGGCGCCGGGGGCAGCCAGGTCCAGGGCTAGTAGTTGGGCCTGACGCTGGTGCTTTTGCGCAATTTCCTGGGCCAGGGCGGTGAGCTGGTCTTCGGAGCGGGCCACCAGCAGCAGGTCGTAGCCGCGCTGGGCCAGCAGAAGGGAAATGGCCCGGCCAATGCCGCGCGAGGCGCCGGTAACGAGTGCGTACATGGTGGTGGGATTGGAGAATGAAAGCCCGTCATGTCGAGCGCAGTCGAGACATCTCGCGTGCCGAAGTAATTCTTTCGATTTAGTTACTACCGCACGCGAGATGTCTCGACTGCGCTCGACATGACGGGCTTAATTTGTTCTTAGTCTACTTCACCAAGTGCAGAAAGCGCAGGTAGAACGGCGTGGGGCTGTCCTGGCTTTTGGGCTGGTACTTGCCCGCGATGATGGGCACGTACATCACCCGGCGGCGGCTGGCCTCGCCCACCAGCGGCGACTGCGCCACCCGGTGCCACATGCGGCCGTCGTGCACGGTGAGGTCGCCGGGCTCGGTTTCGATGGCCACCTCGTTGGGGTCGTAGAACACGTCCTTGTAGTATTTCTTCCGAAACAGCATCTTGTGCAGGCCCTGGCGGTGGGTGCCGGGTATCACGCGCAGGCCGCCGTTGGTGGCCTTGGTGCCGTCGAGGTGCAGGCCCACGTTCAGCATGGGCCCGATGCGCTTGCCGTAGAACACGTCGCGCAGCGAGTCGGTGTGCCAGCCCATCTGGCTGAACTCGGAGCCCTCCACGTTCACGTAGTGGTTCACCACGAGGCCGTCTTTCTCGTTTTCGCCCACCCGGCCGCCCTCGGCTTCGAGCAGCGGAAACAGGGCCCGGAACCGCTCGTCCTGTAGCAGCTCGTGCAGCACGGGGTGGTGCTGCGAGGCAAAGGCGAAGCGCTGCACGATGCGCGAGCCGTCCACGTCGTGGCCGTATTTGATGGGCACACCGTTCACCTTTTCCACGCCTTCGGCCAGCCATTTGGCTTGCACCTGCTGGGTGGCTTCGAGGATTTGCTGCACGTACTCGGGCGAGGCGAAGGGACGAAAGTGCAGGAAGCCGTATTTAGCAAAAAAAGCGCGTTGCTCGGCCGTGAGGGCGTGGCCGAGGGTGAAGCGCGGGTAGTCTGAGGATAAAGCCATAGCAGAAAAGAGGCGGCCGACGCCGGGACGGTTCGGCCTACAAAAGTAATACATCGCCGACGCTGGCCCCTAAACGAGCCAGCGCGGCGCGGCGACTATAACCGGGCCGCCGGGCGGGAGTTTGCCCCGCCGGTCCCGTCTGCTGACGAATGAAACCTCAAAATACTGGCCGCTTGGGTGAATAGTGAATGAACCCGCGCCCTTTGGCCGGGCACTAAGGCAATAAGACCCCAAAGCGCGCTAATCCCTTTTCCAAGTAAGGCAATAAGGCTCGCTTTGCGCTAATCAGTATTTCCACTAGAATAATGGGGAATTTACCTGGCTAATCTTGACTCCGGGTAAGGCAGAAAGAAGTATTTGCGGCTAAATCGGGGTTCCAGTACGGCAGCGGGGAATCCTTCGGGCTAATCCGGGGGCGGACTGCGCTAAACTGCGCGCCGTGAGGCCGGGTGCGTACCTTGGGAGCCTGTTCTCCTGGTAAAGCGCCGTTGTATGCCGAAAAACCTGTCTGCCGACGCCCTCGTGGCTGCTTTTGCCGAGCGCGTGGCGCGGCGCGACGACCCGCCTCCGCCCGACCCGGCCCGCTTCGAGGCGCCGCAGGTGCTGGGCCGCCTCGTGCAGGCCTTGCGCCCCCTCACCGGCATGCGCACGGAGCGGGGCCGGGCCACGCTGGCGCGCATGTGCTACGCCTTTGTGGCGGCGCCCGAGCACAGCGGCCCGGCCCTGGCCGAAGCGGCCGGCGTGGGCGAAATTGCCGCCTGCCGGGCCCGGGGGCACCTGCGGCGGGTGGGGCTGCTGGAAAACCGCTACGGGGGTGGGCACCGCCGCTACCGCCTCACCCGCTTCGGCGAAGACTGGCTGCTGGCCGTGGTGCAAGGCACGAAAATACCGGGGCCGGGCGTTGGGTAGCCTACGCCCGGCGGCCACCCGTTTTGGGAGCTGCGGCTACCGCCGGCGGCCCGGGCCGTTGCCATCACTCCTGCTCCATCGAAGCTCGTTATGCAGGCATTTCCTTTTTTGCGTGAGCCCCTGCTGTGCGGCATTGCGAAGCCCCGCTGGGCCTGGATTCTGGTGCTGTTGATGAGCGTCCCGGGTCGGCCGGCGCACGCGCAGGCTACCAAAGCCCGGCCCGGTATCGGGGCGGTCCGGCGGAGCCCGGCGAAGCCCCGGAAAGGCCATCTGCCGCTCCGCAAGCGCCCCCCGGAGGCGGGCCACTACCGGGACGACGGCTGGGTCACCAGCGACTGGCGGAGCGCCTGCGGCACGAGCGAACAGCGCCGGAACGCCTACGACGGCATATTCAACGCCGGTGACCGGATATCCTTCACAGACGCATTGCTAAAAGAAAGCTGGTTTACGGGCCCGGTTCCGTTGGCAACTCCGGATTCCATCACCGGGCAGAAGCTGGCCGATTACGTGCACCACCGGGTGTGGGCCGGCCTGGATTCGGTACCGGAATTCCGCGGGTTGCGTTCCATTTATGGCCTTTCTCACCAGTCCTACGCGCGGTTTGTGGTGGACGAAGCCGGCTACTGCCACGCGCTGCCCACCGAACGGCTCGTGCTGAGCGAGGTGCCCGAGCTGCCCGAGGCGCTACCGGCCGCCGAGGACCAGTGCATCGGGCGGGTGCTGGCGCGGCTGCCGCGGGTGCAGCTCAGCGCGAGCGTCCGGGGGGTGGCCGTGCGGTTTCGGGTGGCGTTGTATTGAGAAGCCGCGGAGGCCGCGCCGTGGTCATCGTTTTTAACTCATTTCCTCTTTCCAGCACTCGCTTTGTTGCCCTCACCCGAGTTTTTCACTTCTTGCCCATGCTCCTGCTTCCCACTTTCAACGCCGTGCTGAATCCTTGCCCCGTCGACAGGGCCGCGTTGGTCGCGCACCCGCAGGGTCATTTTTGTGGCCATTGCCAACGCGTGGTGCAGGATTTCAGCCAGTCGGCCGCCCCCGTGGCCGACCTGGCCGCCGCCCGCGCCGCCTCCGCGGATGGGCGGGTGTGCGGCAGCTTTGGCCGGGCGCAGGTGGCGGCCCCGCCTACCCTCACGCGCCGGCTGCGCTGGTTTCTGCTGGCGCTGGTGCTGGTGGTGGGCCAGGGCCTGACGGCGCGGGAGGCGCTGGCGCAGGTGCGGTGGCAAGGCATTGATTACACGCAGGAGATAACCAAGTCGGAGCGGGAGCGCACACTGGGCTCCCGGCGTGACTCGGCCGCTCTGGGATACAACCCCCTGCCCTTTCTGGGTATAGTTAATGAGGTGATGCCCACTTTCCGGGGCGGCGGTATAAGCAAGCTGGTGGCATACATCCAGCAGCAAGTGCGATGGCCGGCCGCAGCGGGAATGGTGGAGGCGGAGGGCCGCGTGTTCGTCAGCTTCGTGGTGGGGAAGGACGGCCTGGTACAGGACGTGAAGATTGTGAAAGGTCTGCATCCCCTGCTCGACGCCGAAGCCCTGCGCGTCATTCAGGCCTTGCCGGCCTTCGTGCCAGGACAGCAAAATGGGCAGCCCGTGGCGGTTAGCATGACGGTGCCCATCAAATTTCAAAGGAAGTAAGCCGACCTTTCGTGGCGATGGTTCTAACTGCCCGCTCCTTTTCGCTATCGGTGGCCAGGCTACGGCAGTTGCTGCTGCCCCTGGCCGTGGCGGGGCTGCTGGGCGCCGCGCCCCCGTCCGGCTACGCGCAGGGCCGCTCGGTGGTCGCTCCGGCTGATACCACCACCTACACCTACGTGGAAGAAATGCCGGAGCTGCCCGGCGCCAGCGGCCACGCCGCCCTGTCCGCCCACATTGCCCGCACCACCCGCCTGCCCTTGTTCCACGGGCAGCTGCCGGATGCCACCCGCATTCTCTTTGGTTTCGTGGTGACCGAGACGGGAGAAGTGACGAACGCCCGCATCCTGAAAAGCCTCAACCGCCGCGTGGATGCCGCGGTGCTGCAAGCGGTGCGGGCGCTGCCGCGCTTCCACCCCGGCCGCCACCAGGGGGTGCCGGTGCGGGTGCGGCTTACCCTGTTAATAGCGTTCGAGTGGCGATAGCGCGGGCCAGGGTTGGGCATTTCGCCCAAAATTCTGCACCTTCACCTTTGCACAGCGCACCTGGCGCAATTCCCACGCATCCTCAGCCCTTCTCCAAATGGTCTTCACTCCCAGCCCCATGCTTCTCAAGCTGCTGTACACGCGCGGCAGCCTGCACAACCTGCCCCACAACGCCGGCGTGGCTTTCAGCATCAAAAACCGCCTCGACACCGTGAAGGTGACCGGTTTCCGGCAGGTGCAGATTGGGGACGTGGTGGTGCCGGCCGCCAACATCCGGGTCGACCTGGGCAACGGCGAGCTGCGCCCCGCCGCCGATATTAACGCCGACGGCCAGGCCATCGACCTGCCCGTGGGCCGCTCCCTGACCATTTTGCTCGACACGCCGGCCCTGGCCGAGGGCATTCACGCCATCCAGGCCTGGTTTTCGAGCGACGTGTTCGGCGACCTGCACGTGGAAGTGGAAGACGCCATCGTGGGCGTGGCCAATTTCAAGCCCCGCATCCCGCGCTCCGACGAGGACGATTATTCCGAAGCCGCCATTGCCGCTCGCCAGCGCTTCGCCGAGCAGTTTTCGGAAAAAGAATTCACCCACATCAAGCACTATTCCTTCGACGCCCACCAGCTGCAGGGCAACTGCGAGCATTTCATGGGCGTGGCCCAGATTCCGGTGGGCCTGGCCGGCCCGCTGACGGTGAACGGCGAGCATGCGCAGGGCGATTTCCTAATCCCGATGGCCACCACCGAAGGTACCCTGGTGGCCAGCTACAACCGCGGCATGCAGGTGCTGAACCTGTGCGGCGGGGTGAAGTGCACCGTCATCGGCGACGCCATGCAGCGGGCGCCGGTGTTCGTGTTCAACGACGCGCGCGGCGCCCGCGACTTTGGCAAGTGGGTGGAAGACAACATCGACCTGATTCGGCCGCAGGCCGAAAGCACCTCCAGCGTGGCCAAGCTGCAGTACATCGACACGTATTTGAGCAACAAGTTTGCCTACCTGCGCTTCAATTTCAGCACCGGCGACGCGGCCGGCCAGAACATGGTGGGCCGGGCCACCTTCGCCGCCTGCTCCTGGATTCTGGAGAATTACAAAGACGTCAAAATCGAGCATTTCTACCTCGAATCGAACTTCGCCACCGACAAAAAAGCCTCGCAAATCAACGTGATGCGCACCCGGGGTAAGCGCGTGGTGGCCGAGGCCGTGGTGAAGCGCGACGTGCTACAGCAGCGCATGCGCGTGACGCCCGAGCAGCTGGCCTACCACGGGCAGGTGAGCAACGTGGGCGCCTTCATTTCGGGGGCCAACAACAACGGCGCGCACTCGGCCAACGGCATCACGGCCCTGTTCATCGCCACCGGCCAGGACGTGGCCAACGTGAGCGAGTCCTCGGCCGGCATTCTGTATTCGGAAGTGACGAAGGAGGGGGATTTGTACATCAGCATCACCATCCCGTCGCTCATCGTGGCCACCCACGGCGGCGGCACCGGCCTGGCCACCCAAAACGAATGCCTGCAGATGCTGGGCTGCGTGGGCCGCGGCACGGTGCGCAAGTTTGCCGAAATCGTGGCTGGCGTGGTGTTGGCCGGCGAGCTGAGCCTGGGCGCCGCCATCAGCAGCTCCGACTGGGTGAGCAGCCACGAGCAGTACGGCCGCAACCGGTAGGTTCGCGCTTTATTTCGTTATCGCTGTTCGCTGGCTATGACCCAACTTCTACGTATGCAAGCTGCCCGTTGCGGGCGCTTATTGCCTTTGCTGGTGCTGCTGGCGGGCGCGGCACGGGCGCAGTCGCCGCACCCGAACGTGCTCATCAGCGCCGTCAACAATCCCAACGAAACGGCCATCATGCTCAATCCCAAAAACCCGCAGGAGGTGGTGGCCGGGGCCAACCTCAACAATGCCTACTTCAGCACCAACGGCGGGCAGACTTGGACGCGGCAGCAGCTGACCTCCCCCCAAACCGTGTACGGCGACCCTGGTGTGGCATGCGACACCACCGGCGCGTTCTACTTTCTGCACCTGACCAACCCCGGCACCGGCGGGCTAAGCTACCCGTTCATTGACCGCATGCAGGTGCAGCGGGCGGCTTCTGTGGCCGGGTCGTTTAGCCTGCGCGGCTCTTTTGGACTGAACCCGCCCAAGCAGCAGGACAAGGGCTGGCTGGCTGTGGACCGCCGCACCAACGCCCTGTACTGCACCTGGACCGAGTTTGACACCTACGCCAGTCTAAACGCCCGCGACAGCACCCGCATCCTGTTCAGCCGCAGCCTCGATGGCGCCCAGACTTGGAGCGCGCCCGTGCGCATCAGCCGCCGCGGCGGCGATGCCCGGGACGAAAGCAACACCGTGGAAGGCGCCGTGCCCGCCGCCGGCCCCAACGGCGAGGTGTACGTGAGTTGGGCCGGGCCGCGCGGCATCGAGTTCAACCGCTCGCTCGATGGCGGCCTCACCTGGCCCCAGGGCGAGCGCCTGGTGAGCCCCCAGCCCGGCGGCTGGGCCTACGGCGTGCCCGGCCTCGACCGCAGCAACGGCCTGCCCGTGACGGCCTGCGACCTGAGCCGGGGCCCGCGCCGGGGCACCCTCTACGTGAACTGGACCGACCAGCGCAACGGCCCCTCCGACACCGACGTGTGGCTGGCCAGCAGCGCCGACGGCGGCCTGACCTGGACCGCCCCGCGCCGCGTGAACAACGACCCCGCCGGCACCCACCAGTTCCTGACCTGGATGGCCGTAGACCAGGTGACCGGCTACCTGTGGTTTGTGTTTTACGACCGCCGCAACTACCCCGCGGGCAGTGAGCAAACCGACGTGTACGGCGCCCGCAGCACCGACGGCGGCCTCACGTTCCAGAACTTCCGGCTGAGCCAAACGCCCTTCACGCCCGATGACTTAGGCTTTCTCGGCGACTACAACAACATCACGGCTCACAACAACGTGGTGCGCCCTTGCTGGACGCGCATGGAAGCCAACCTGACCACCAGCGTCTGGACGGCCCTCCTCGACCCCACGCTGCTGGCCAGCACCGCCGCCAGCCCCGTCGGCCTGCGCCTGGAGGCCTACCCCTCGCCCGCCCGCGAGCTGCTGAACGTGGCCTGGGAATTGCCTGGTGCTACCGAATGCCGCCTGACGCTGCGCGATGCCCTGGGCCGGGTGGTGAACGGCACGGCGCGCCGGTTTATGGCCGGGGCGCAACAGGTGGCATTGCCGGTGAGCGGCCTGGCGCCCGGCGTGTATACCCTCGAAGCGCAACTGGGCAGCCAGCGCTTGTTCCGCCGGGTGCTGGTGCAGCACTAGCGCCGGGCTCCTCCACTCTAGCCTACTTGTTTGGCCTTGTACTTTTCCTCCTTATTTTCTCTCACTTAATTGCTCTCCCCGACCCAACACATGATACGCTCGGCAGTCATTGCATTCTTTGGGGGGGCCCTGCTGCTGGCCGCTCAGTCGCCCGCCTGCGCCCAGGCCCAAACCGACCGCGACCTGGTCGACCTCCGCATGGACCTTTACCAGCGGGCCAACTCGCCCGACGCGCTGGAGCGCATGCGCAAGGACCTCATCAACGCCCCCGAGGCCTACCTGGTGAGCGTGGAGCAGCCCGGCGCGCTGGTGCTGGGCAACAAGCGCCGGGTGCGCGTGCCCGCCCTGCGCTACAACGTGGCCCTGCACCTGCTCGAAGTGCGCGACTCGACCGGCAGCCACGTGTGGCCGCCGGGCAGCCTCGACGGCTTTTACATGGGCCAGGGCAATGACACGCGGCATTTCCGCAGCTTCGTGGTGCGCAACAGCAGCACCAAGCTGGACTTTGTGGAAGTGCTGACCCGCGACGACGACGCCTTTCTGATACTGGCCGTGCTGCACCACTACGTGCACGAAGACGCCCAACTCGACCCCATCCTGCGCACCGAAACCCGCCCGGCGCGCACCGAAATCGGCCAGGTGGTGGTGGCCGGCTCGGGGGCCAAGCCCCAGGAACCCCTGCGGGCCGTGGCGCTGAACAAACGGGAGGTGTCGCGCCTCTTCGGCACCCGCGCCGCCCAGGTCGACGCCTACGCCGCCAAAGAACACCTCAGCTACACCGACCTGGCCCAAGTGCTGCGCATGGTGGAATATTATAACCAGCAGGGAAAATAGTCCGATTGTCCGCCCTGCATTCTGAAAACCAGCGCTAACCCGGGCATCTATACCTTCTGAAACCGCACCGTAGCGGCTGGGCGGTTGTAAGTTTGTATCCCTTTTTATCAGCCCATTACTTTACCCGTTTCTGTGAAATACGCTAGCTATTTAATTGCCCTCCTTATCGGTGCGGGCGCCGCGCACCCCGCCGCGGCCCAAGCCACCCGCGACGCGGCCGAGGCGCGGGTGGCCTACCAGCAGGCCAATGCCGGCGCCACGGCCCGCTCCTACCGGGCCACCCTGGGCCAGCAGGCCAGCGGGTTTCTGGGCGGCAATGCCTTTCAGCCGGGTGCTCTGCGCACCTTCGACGGCCGCACCCGGCCCGTGCCCGGCCTGCGCTACCACGCGGGCCTGCACCTGCTCGAAGCCCAGGACTCGGTGGAGCTGGATTCGACGCACTTCTGGCCCGTGAACAGCCTGCGCGGCTTCGACCTGGGCGAGGGCGGCGACCCGGCCTCGCCCCTGCGCCGCTTCCGCGCTCGCTTGGTGAAGGAAGGCAGCGCCGGCACCCGCCGCGAGTACGTGGAGGTGCTCACCGCCATCGACGCGGGCCCCCTGCTGCTGGCCTGGCTCTACGCCCCCAGCCCCGAAGCCGCGCCCAACGGCAAGCGCCCGCTGGTGGGCCTGCTGCTGGCCGGCCCCGGCACCACGGGCACCGAACCGCTGCGCCCGCTCGAACCCAGCGAGTCGTCGGTGCTGCGCCTGTTTGGGGCCCGTGCCGACGCCGTGCGCACCTTCGCCACCGGCCAGCACCTCGACTACACCCGCCCGGCCGACATCGCCAAAATGATGGACCACTACAACCGACTAGCCGTGGTGAAATAGCTTTGGCAGTCAATGTCCTAAATAAAAAAGCCGGCCCTCACGGGTCGGCTTTTTTGTTGGCTTTGGCGCCTGAATTTTTAGAGCGGGTTGGCCGTCACCTTGAAGCGGGAATCGGCCTTCACCGTGTATTTGAGAGTGTTGGGGTCGAAGGCTTTATTGTTGGTTTTGGCGATTACCGTCAGCTCGTAGGTTTCGGATTTCAGGTACTCGTCGAGGCGGGCCGTGGTGGGCGTCAGCTTGATGGTGTTCGTGCCCTGGGGCACGCTGGTGATGTTGGCCAGCAGTATCTTGTTGTTGCCGTTGGGCGTGTTGATGTATACCTCCAAGTTGTCGAGGAAATCAAAGGTTTTGCCGGCGGGGTTGGTGATGGTGAGCACCAATTGGTCGAGGTACACGTCCTTGACCTTGTCTTTGCTGGTCTTGTTGTTCTGAAAAGAAGCCGCCGAGTTGGTCGTCACCGTCACCGGGGCCAGCAGGTTGGTGCCCGGAAACGCCGGCACTTCCACGCTTTGCGTCGTATCGACGGTGAAGGTCAGCAGCTGGTCAATCTTCTTACAGCCCACAACGAGGAGAAACAGCGCCAGCGGCGCCAACAGGAAGAATTTTTTCATGGTCATACTACAATAGGTTGGTTAAGTATACGAAAAACAACGGGCTGGAAGTTCCGCCGGGCGGGCGGCGCTAATCCATCATGTCGGCCGAGCGGGGCGGGTCGGGCACGAAGCCGGGGTTCCAACTCATGGGGTAGCGCGCGTCCACGTAGGGCAGCGCCGCCTCGGTGAGGTAGAGCGGGCGGAAGGTGTCGAGCATCACGGCCAGCTCGTGGGTTTCTTTCTTGCCGAGGCTGGCTTCTACGGTGCCGGGGTGCGGGCCGTGGGGCAGCCCCGTGGGGTGCCAGGTGAAGGAAGCCAAATCGACGCCCTTGCGCGACATGAAATTGCCGGCTACGTAGTACAGCACCTCGTCCGAGTCCACGTTGGAGTGGTTGTAGGGCGCCGGAATGCTGAGCGGGTGGTAGTCGAACAAGCGCGGCACGAAGGAGCAAATAACGTAGTTGTGCCCCTCAAAGGTCTGGTGCACGGGCGGCGGCTGGTGCAGGCGCCCCGTTATCGGCTCAAAATCGTGAATGCTGAAGGCGTAGGGGTAGAAATACCCGTCCCAGCCCACCACGTCGAACGGGCAGTGCGCGTAGGTGAGCTGGTGCAAAAAGCCCTCTTTCTTGACCTGCACCAGGTAGTCGCCCTCCGGAAAATTGCCGGTGACGAGCTCCGACGGCGGGCGCATGTCGCGCTCGCAGTAGGGCGAGTGCTCCAGTAGCTGCCCGAAGTGGTTGCGGTAGCGCCGCACCGTTTCCACGGGGCTGAACGACTCGATTATCATCAGCCGTACTGGCCCTTCCTCGAAGTGCAGCTGGTGGATGACCGTGCGCGGCACCACCACGTAGTCGCCGGGCTCGAAGGCCACTTTGCCCATCTGGCTCCACAGTTCGCCGCGGCCTTCGTGCACGAAAATCACCTCGTCGGCTTGGCCGTTTTTGTAGTAGTAGCCCATCTGCTTTTCCGTGGGATTGCAGATGCTCATGGTCACGTCGGCGTTGCCGAGGAGCGTTTGGCGGGCGGCGAGGTAGTCGCCGCCGGTGCTGGTTTGGGCCAGGGTGCGCAGGTGTTCGGGCTGCAGCGGCCGGTCTTTCAGCAGCTTAGGGGCGTAGGGTTTGGGCGTACCCACCTCTTTAATCTGAGTAGGCGGGTGCACATGGTAGAGCAGCGACGACACGCCGTGAAAGCCCAGCGTGCCCACCAGCTGCTCCGAATACAGGGAGCCGTCGGGCTGGCGGAACTGGGTGTGGCGCTTGCGCGGAATCTGGCCGAGGCGGTGGTAATGCGACATAGTTCAAGGGTGGGATGAGGCCCGTGAAGTTACGAAAAACCTGTGCCCCGAGGCTGAGCTTCGGCCCGATAGAACGTGCCGCGTGGACCGAAGCCCAGCTTCAGAGTACAACTTATTTCCCCAGCAGCGCCAGCTGCGCCGAGCTGTCGCTCACGGCGTGCAGGGCGCGCTGCAGTTCCTGGTCCTGCTCGCGCAGCACCGTGTAGTAAGCCACTGTGCCGTAGGCGCTGCGGGCGATGTAAGCCTTCAGTTGATTGCGCAGCAGCGGCGCGCAGCGGTGCACGGTGCCTGCGTCGGCCCTCACGCCATCCTGGGCGGCCTGGGCAGCCAGGCTTGTCAACTGCGCATCCGAAATACGGAACGTGGCGTTAAACTGCTCGAAGCGCAGGCCTTCCAGCTCGGCTTTGTGGCCCTGGTAGAAGTTCAGGGCGAAGGCGCGGGCCACGCCGTGGCTCAGCAGCCGCGTGTAGTAGGCCGAGTGCGCGATGGAGTCGCGGGCCACGAATACGTCGGGCGTGATGCCGCCGCCGCCGTACACGGTGCGGCCGTGGTCGGTGCGGAAGCGCAACTCTTTGGCAAACTTGATGCTGTCGGCCGAAACCAACTCGCCGCGGGCAGCACGGTTGGCCACGTCGGCGCTGTACTCGGCGTAGTTGGCGCCGTAGGGCTTCTGGATGGAGCGGCCGGCCGGCGTGTAGTAGCGCGCAATGGTGAGGCGCAGCTCGCCGCCATCGCTGAGGGTGATGGGCTGCTGCACCAAACCCTTGCCAAAGGTGCGGCGTCCCACCAGGATGGCACGGTCGTGGTCCTGCAGGGCCCCGGCCACCACCTCAGCGGCCGAGGCGCTGCCTTCGTCCACCAGCACCACCAGGGCGCCTTCCTCAAATTCGCCGGCCACTTTGGCGTAGGTCTGCGAGTCGTACTGCTCGCCCTTGCCGTCGGTGTACACGATTTTGCGCGAGCCACCGATGAACTCATCGGCCAGCCGGGTGGCGCGGTCCAGGTAGCCGCCGGGGTTGCCGCGCAGGTCCAGCACGAGGCGCGTGAGGCCCTGCCGGCGCAGGTCCACGAGCGCGGCCTTGAACTCATCGTACGTATTGGAGGCAAAGCGGCTCACCTTGATGTAGCCGGTCTGGTCGTCCACCAGGTACGCGGCGTCAATCGAGGAATTGGCAATGCGGCTGCGGGCGATGCTCACGCTCAGGTTGCGGCCCAGGGGCCGGCGGCGCAGCTCCACGGTGAGGCTGCTGCCGCGGGGGCCGCGCAGCAGCTCGCTCAGCCGGGCGGTGCTGAGGTGGGCGCCCGACACCCGCTTGCCTCCGATGCTCAGAATCTGGTCGCCGGGCTGCACGCCGGCCTGCTCGGCCGGGCCGCCGCTGAGCGGGGCCACCACCGTCATGGTATCGCGGAAGAGGTTGAACTCGATGCCCACGCCGTCGTAGTCGCTTTGCAGGAAGGCGTCGGTTTTCTGGCGGTCGCGCGCCGGGATGTACACGGAGTGCGGGTCGAGCTTTTCCAGCATCTGGCCCACGGCGTAGTCCGCGAGGCCTTCCGTGTCAACGGAGTCAGCGTAGTCGCGGTCCACGTAGCTCAGGATTTCCTTGAAGCGCAGGTAGCCGCGGGCCGTGGCGTCGGGATTTTCTGACGAAGGCCGGAAGGGGTTGTTGGCCACCAGCACGCCGCAGGCCATGGCCAGGGCAAGCAACACGCCCTGCCGCAGCCACCCACGCCGCGGCCGGGGGGCAGCAGCGTGGACGGGTTCCGGAACAACGGGAGGGGTAGCAGACATTAATGGAGTATAGTTGTTAGCGTATAGAATAAATTGTAAGTTGAAATCAAAACTATTGAAACTTTCTCAGTTTATACAACAAACAGATAGTGGGAAGCCAATTTCTTTAATAAATACAGTATTTTAGATTCAAAAAGCAAATAAAGGGGTTAAATATCCGGGATATTGCAATTGAAAATCAATCTTAATGACGCTCATTTTGACGAGTAAATTTATAACTTTACTCATTTAACATTGAAGTACTTTCGATAAGCCGGGGCAAAACCTCGCCGAGCAAAGGTCTTTTCGATGTCGGCGGGGGCGTGGTGTGGCAACTACGACAACGGTTGAGCTTCGGTTTGGGCCCTGCCCCTGCCCGTATCTTTGCCCCGGCGGCTCCGGCCGTCGCTTCCTCTACGCTTTTACCCCCCTGGCACATGGGCCGCATTCTCGCCATCGATTACGGAAATAAGCGCGTGGGCCTCGCCGTGACCGACCCGCTGTGCCTCATTGCCTCGCCGCTGGAAACCATCCACAGCAAGGAATTGGTGGCGTACGTGAAGGCCTACCAGCAGCGCGAGCCCTTGCGGGCCGTGGTGGTGGGCATGCCGCGCACGCTGCTCAACGAGCCTACTGACGCCACCAGCGCCGTGGTGGGCCTGCTTCGCACGCTGCGCCGCGAGCTGCCCGACGTGCCCGTGCACGAGCTCGACGAACGGTTTACTTCGCGCATGGCCCACGCCGCCATGCTGGCCGGCGGCCTGGGCCAGAAGGCCCGCCGCGACAAGGCCACGGTGGACCGCGTGAGCGCCACCTTAATTTTGCAGTCGTTTCTCGAATCGCCGCTGATGCGGGACGTTTAATAGTTGAATTACCGAAACGTCATGTCGAGCGCAGCCGAGACATCTCGCTCGGAAAACTAATTAGCTAAAGCACGCGAGATGTCTCGGCTGCGCTCGACATGACGTTCCTTTTGACCATTTTACTACTATGATTTATTCCATTGTCGCCATCGGCGACCCCGTGCTGAAAACCAAAGCCAAGAACCTGCCCGCCGACCTGCCCGCTGCCGAGCTCAAGCAGCTGGTGGCCGACATGTTTGAAACCATGTACTCCGCCAACGGCGTGGGGCTGGCCGCGCCCCAGATTGGCAAGGCCGTCCGCCTGTTTGTGATGGACTCGACCCCGATGGTGGAGCTGGACGAGGAAGACCTGGCCGAGCTGGAAGAAGGCGAAACGCCCGAGCCGCCCGTGAAGCGCGCCTTCCTCAACCCGCAGATGGTGAGCGAAACCGGCGAAGAATGGGGCTTTGAGGAAGGTTGCCTGAGCATTCCCGGCATCCGGGAGCTGGTGACGCGCCATGCCGACATCGTGCTGCGCTACGAGGACGAAAACCGCCAGGTGCACGAGGAAGCGTTTTCGGGCATGGCGGCTCGCATCATTCAGCACGAGTACGACCACCTGGAGGGCATCCTGTTCACCGACAAGCTCTCGGGCTTCAAAAAGCAGCTGCTGAAGGGCAAGCTGGCCCGCATCAGCAAGGGCGACGTGAAGCACGACTACCGCATGAAGTTTGCCGGCGACGGCAAGCGGCGGTAATTTTTTGCTATTTGTCATCCTGAGCATTCTGCGAGAGCAGAGACGAAGGACCTTCGTCTCTGCTCTCGCAGAATGCTCAGGATGACAAAAGAAACACAATTCCGCAGCCGGTTCCGTACCTTGTTAGCCGTGAAAAAATACGGACTGTTTCTGCTGCTTTGCTTGCCGCTCTTGCTGGCGGCCTACCAGGCCCAGGCCTGGGGATTTTTTGGCCACCGGCTGCTGAACCGGCTGGCCGTGTACACGCTGCCGCCGGGCATGTTTGGCTTTTACAAGGCCAACATCGACTACCTGACGGTGAACGCCACGCGGCCCGACTCGCGGCGCACCATCGTGCCCGACGAGGCCCCCAAGCACTTTCTGGACGTGGACCGCTACGGCGACAGCGCCGAATACAAGCTCCCCCGCAAGTACGCCGACGCCGTGGCCCGCTACGGCGAAGACTCGCTGCAACGCCACGGCATCGTGCCCTGGAACGTGGTGGCCATGAAAAACCAGCTCACCGCCGCTTTCAAGGCCAAGGACACCGACCGGATTCTGCGCCTTTCGGCCGACATGGGGCACTACGTGGCCGATGCCTGCGTGCCGCTGCACACCACCCGAAATTACAACGGCCAGCTCACCGGCCAGCGCGGCATCCACGGGCTGTGGGAGTCGCGGCTGCCCGAGCTGCTGAGCGCCGACTACGACCTGTTTACGGGCAAAGCGCAGTACCTCGACGACCCCACCAAGGCCATTTGGGCGGCCGTTATCCGCTCGCACGCGGCCGTCGATTCGGTGCTGCTGTTTGAGCGGCAGTTGACGGCGCAATCGGCCGGCGACCAGAAATTTGGCTACGAGCAGCGCGGCAACAACACGGTGCGCACGTATTCGCGCGAGTTCAGCCGGGCCTACCACGCCCGGCTCAACGGGCAGGTGGAGCGCCAGATGCGCTACGCCGCGTCGCTGATTGGCAACTTCTGGTTTACCTGCTGGGTCGATGGCGGCTCGCCCGATTTGAGCCAGCTGCCGCGCACGCCGTCGGAAGTGGAAAAGCAACGGCTGGAGCGTGAGGCGAAGGAAGCCGCGGCCAAGCCCGTGGTGGCCGCGCCGGGGCACGACGAGTAAACGCTTCGCTTAATTAAGGAATGAGGAATTTGAGTTTTACCGGCTATTTCCTCATTCCTCATTGAGCGGCAGCGTCTCGTGCAGAAGGTCCAAATCGACCACGGCGATGCCGTCATCGTCGACCTCGTAGGCGCGAAGGAAGCGGCGGTGCCACTCTATTTCGTCGTGGGTGTAGGAGTTGCGGGCGTGCACGTCCTGCGCAAAGGTGTCGTCGTAGCCTTTGAGCTGGATGATGATTTCCACGTCGAGGCGCTCATAATCTTCAGCCTGAAGCTCGTAGAGCGGGCTTTCCGGGGTGATGTCGTGCACCAGCGTCCAGCTCAGCGGGAAAAAGCTGAGGGAGTCGCGCTCCAGCGGCAAAAAGGCATAAGTCTGGTCGGTGGTGACGGGGTGCACGGTTTTGAGCAGCACGCGGGCCTGCAAGTCAATGAGGATGTTGGAACGCTGGTTGGCGATGCGGAACTGCAGGCAGGGCAGGCCGTTGGCCCGGCGGCTGATGATGGCCGTGCGGCTGAAATGAATGCGCGCCGTGGGCCGCGAAAACCGCCCGTAGAGCAAGCCCGTGGCCAGCGCAAACGTGAGCACGCCCACCAAAGCCTCCATGCTCGACACGAAGCCCGAGCCGTTGGTGGCCGGGTACACGTGCCCGTAGCCGACGGAAGTGAAGGTTTGGATGGAGAAAAACAGCGCGCTCAGAAAGTCCTGCCACCAGCCGCGCGGCGCCATCACGCCCGGCAGGCTTTCGAGGCCGAGGGCGAGGTACACGAACGCAAACACCACGTTCAGCACGCTGAAAAACACCACCACTAGGCCGATGAACGGCCACCAGTTCATGCGGGTGAGCCATTGGTACGGGTCGTGGCGGTGCGGGCCGCCGCGCCGCCGCACGTTAAAAGAGCCGTCGTGGTTGATGGCCCGCTTGGTGCGGCGCGAGAACTTCTCGCCGATGCCGGGGTCGAGAGTGGGCATTTTCGGTTTAGAAAGGGCAATTGGATAAGGCACCACAAGAACGGTCATGCGGAACTTGTCGAAGCATCTCTACCGCGCAAGCAATCCATTCGTATGGGGTAACTGCTGCGGTAGAGATGCTTCGACAAGCTCAGCATGACCGTTCTTGTGACTCGCCAAAAATACCTTGCATCCCCCACTCCATGAAAGGCGTCTATTCCCTGCTACTGCTCACCATCTCCAACCTGTTCATGACGTTTGCCTGGTACGGGCACCTGCACTTGTTCAAGAAAATGGCCTGGTTTGCCAAGCTGGGCCTGTTTGGCGTCATCCTCGTGAGCTGGGGCCTAGCGCTGTTTGAGTACATTTTTCAGGTGCCGGCCAACCGGCTGGGGTTCGAGGAAAACGGCGGGCCGTTCAGCCTGTTCCAGCTCAAGGTCATTCAGGAAGTCATCACCCTTACGGTGTTCACGGTGTGCGCCGTGTTCGTGTTCAAAACCGACAAGCTGGGCTGGAATCACATCGTGGGTTTCGTGCTGCTGGTGGCGGCGGTTTACGTCATCTTTAAGAAGTGGTAGCGGTTGGTGGGAGTTAGCGGCTTTTTCGGTAATCTTGCTGCTAATCCGGTTTCATCACCTCAAATCCCCATCAACAACTTCGCATGGAGCAACCCTACCAACCCAATTCCGGCGCCGGCTTCGGCGGCATGCCGCCCATGGGCCCGCCGCCCAAAAACTGGCTCGTCGAGTCCATCCTCGTCACCATTTTCTGCTGCCTGCCCTTCGGCATCGTGGGCATCATCAAAGCCGCCGAAGTGAACAGCAAAATGGCTGCCGGGGACTATGCCGGGGCCCAGGAGTCGTCGCAGGCCGCCGGCAAGTGGACCAAAATCGGCTTCTTCGTGTCGCTGGCGGGCGGCGTTATCTACGGCTTGCTGCTGGCGTTTGGCATTGGCTCGGCCGTCATGTCGGGCATGACGGGTGCTCACTAACAGCCGTTTCTGGCCGGCGGTGCTCTTGCTGGGAGCGTTGGGGCTCGGCGCCGTGTACTTCGTGCTCGACCCAGCCCAACACCCCTTTCCGCGGTGCCCGTTTTTGCTGCTCACGGGGCTGTATTGCCCCGGCTGCGGCTCGCAGCGGGCCCTGCACGCGCTGCTGCACGGCGAGGTGGGCCGCGCGGCCGGCTTCAACCTGCTGGCCGTGGCGTGCGCGCCGCTGCTGGCCGTGGGCGCCGCCGATGGCAGCCGCGCCTGGTTCACGGGCCGGGTGCAACGCGCGGCGCTGCTGTACCGGCCGTGGCCGGCGTGGCTGGTGGCGGGCGGCACGGTGGCTTTCGGCGTGCTGCGCAACCTGCCCGGGCCGCTGGGTGCGTGGCTGGCGCCGTAGCCGGCCGGCGCTTTTTCACTACAAATCCCTGGCTTGAGGCAGCTCAGCCGGGGATTTTCGTTTTCGCCAGTTGGCGGCCCGGCTTGGGGTGGCGGCACTTGGCCCACGGTTCTTACAATAACCTCGCACCCCGGCCCGGCGTACCAGCGGCACTAGCGTTGGGCTCCCGCCCCGCGCTTTCGCCTGTCTTTTCTGCTGTTTATGAATCACTTCTTCTCTAGAATGCTGCCGGTGCTGGCGCTGGCGGCTTTTTCCACGTTTGCGGCCCGGGCCCAGAAGGTGGGGCTGGTGCTCAGCGGCGGCGGCGCCAAGGGCCTGGCGCACATCGGCGTGCTCAAGCAGCTGGAAAAAAACCACATTCCCATCGACTACATCGTGGGCACGAGCATGGGCGCGGTGGTGGGCGGCATGTACGCGGCCGGCTACTCGCCCGAGGAGATTGAGCAAATTGTGCTCAGCCCCGAGTTTCAGCGCTGGACTTCGGGCAAGCCGCTGGAAAGCAAAACGTTCAACTTTCTCACCGCCGAGCCTTCGCCCTCGGCCCTGCGGCTGGGCATTGCCATCGACTCGACGTTTAAGGCGCGGGTGAGCACCAACCTGGTGAACGACCTGAACCTGAACCTGGCCCTGGCCCGCCTGCTGGCCCCGGCCTCGGCCAGTAGCGGCTACGATTTCGACAAGCTGTTCGTGCCCTTCCGCTGCATGGCCTCGGAGGTGTTTACGCGGCAGGTAGTGGAGCAGAAAAAGGGCTCGCTCTCGGACGCCATCCGCAACTCGATGTCGTTTCCGCTGGCGTTTCGGCCCATCCGCAACCTCGACGGCAAGTACTACTACGACGGCGCGGTGTACGACAACTTCCCCACCAATCCGATGAAAAAAATCTTCGCCCCGGACGTCATCATCGGGGTGAACGTGGGCGACGTGGCCTTCAAGAAATACCCCAAAAACGACGACCAGCTGCTGGCCAGCACCGTGGCTTTCCTGGGCACGAGCGTGGCCGACACGGGCAGCGTGGGCCCCAACGGCATCTACATTCAGCCCGACCTCGACGGCCTGGGCATCGGCGACTTTGAACGCGTGAAGGATTTCATTGCCGAAGGCGACACGGCCGCCCTGCGCGCCATGGACAAAATCAAGCTGCGCATTGGCCGCCGCGTCGATTCCACGGCGCTGCAAAAGCGCCGGCTGGCCTTCCAGGCCCTGGCCCCGAAGCCCCGCTTCATCGACGTGCAGGTGCGCGGCCTGCGCCCCGACCAGAACGAGTACGCGGCGCGCTTTTTTCGGAAAACCGGCCGCGAGTATTCGCTCGATGACATCGAGGAAGGCTACTACCGACTGGCGTCGGACGACTATTTCAAGAACATCTACCCGCGCATTCGCTACGACGCGGCGCGCCAGGGCTACGTGTTCAGCGTGGACGCCCAGCGCAACAACAACGTGAGTACCGAAGTGGGCTTCGTGCTGTCGAACCGCCCCATCGACAACCTGTTTTTTGGCGTGGAGTTCCGCTACCTGCGCAAGCTGCTCTACACCGCCTCGGCCGATGTGAGCCTGGGCCGCTTCTACAACGGCGCGCACGGCTCGTTCCGCATCAACATCCCGGCCAAGTACGCCTACTTCTTCGAGCCCGAGGTGACCTACAACCAGTGGGACTACCAGAACACGGGCGGCGTGCTGGGCCGCGACGTCATCAACACCCAGGTGCGGCAGCAGGACACCAAGCTGGGCGGGCAGTTCGGCATCAGCCCCACCTACCGCAGCCGCCTGCTGCTCGACCTGGCCACCTTCGTGACCAAGGACGAATACACCAATTCCAAAGAAATCAACTCGGCCGACGTACTCGACGCCACCGTGTTCAGGGGTGCCACGGCGGCCCTGCGCCTGGCCCGCAACACCCTCAACCGCAAGCAGTACGCCACCACCGGCCACCGCTACGTGTACACGCTGCGCGGCGTGACGGGCGCGGCCACCTACACGCCCGGCTCCACGGCCGAGCAGGAAGCCAGCTCGCAACACCACGAGTGGCTGCAGTTCCGGGCCACGGTGGAGCGGTACTTTGCCCTGAAGAGCGACCGCCACGCCTGGGGCTATTTTGCGGAGCTGATGGCCAGCTCGCAGGGCACGTTTTCCAATTTCCGCTCCTCGCAAACCACGGCGCCCGTGTTTGCCCCGCTGCCCGATTCGCGCACCCTGTTTCTGGATGCCTACCGCTCCTCGCGCTACGCCGCGGTGGGCCTGCGCTACACCCGGCCTTTCTTAAAAAAGCTGGAATGGCGCACCGAGGCCTATGTGCACGTCAACGCCCAGCCCCTGCGGCAGGGCGACCTGCAGGTGGCCACGCGCGAGTCGGGCTTCGACCGTCCGCGCCTCACGGCCAGCACCGGGCTGGTGTTTCAGACGCCCGTGGGGCCGCTGGCCGTGCACGCCCGGTTCTACGACGACCCGGCCGAGCGGTTCGGCATATACGGGCACCTGGGCTTCCTGCTGTTCCGCGGCCGCGCGCTGGAATAAGGCGGCCTCAGTTGTCGCCGTTCAGGGCCGCCGCTACTTCGGCGGCGGCCTCCAGGGGCAGCAGGTGGCCGGCGCCGGGCACCACCGTAAACGGCGTACCCGCCGGCAGCAGCGGCAACGTGAGCCGGCGCTGGGTTTCGGGCGTGATGGCGGTGTCGCCCTCCCCCACCAGCAGGTGGCAGGGCACGGCCAGCCGCGGCATCAGCGCTTCGATGTTTTCGCGGGTGCCGTGTTGCAGCCAGTTCGCCCAGGCCGCGGGCGTGCTCCGCAGGTTATCGGCAATGACGTGGGCCCGCAGCTCGGGCGCGATGGGGCGCCGGGTGATTTTATCAAACGTTTTCGCGGCCTCCTCCGGCTTGCCCTGCGCGGCCAGTGAGGCGGCCCGGTCTTCGTCGGTCATGGGCTCGCCGGCGGGTGGCGAGGGCGACAACAGCACCAGCCGGCGCAGGCCCGCGGGGTGCCGCGCGGCCAAGGCCAGGGCCATTTTGCCGCTCATGCTGTGGCCGATGAGCGTGAACTCGCCCACCTGCTCCTGCGCAATAAACGCAGCTATCCAGTCGGCATACGCCCGCACGGTGTAATCGAAGCCGGCCGCCACTGCCTGCCCGCCAAAGCCGGGCAAATCGGGCGCCAGCAGGCGCACGCCGGCCGGCAGCAGCGTCCGGAGCACATCGTATTCGCGGCCGGAGCTGGCCCAGCAGTGCAGGGCCACGACGGTAGGCGTCATAAGCAGAGGGATTAAGCCATTAACACGGCCGGGCTGCCGCGCTCCGGGGTAAGCTCAACGGCGGCCCAGTTGTTTGCCGGCGCCTGCATTTTCTGCTTCGGGCCGGGCTTGGGTTAAGCCGGCCGAGCCGGAAGCACTATTTCCAGCGGTGGGAAATCCGGCCACGCTCGCCTCGTCGTAAGTGCCACCCAACCTCCTATTCTTATCCCGGCCCGGCTTTGGGCCCGCCTTATTATCAGTTTTTAGCCACTAACTCATCTTTTTTATCTGCGCAAATAATTACTACTCAGTCCTGTATTTTTTCTATTCCTGGCGCCCGCTCCTTCCACATTGGCCGGTGCCAGCTCTCGCCCTTCTATGAAACCAACCCCGGTGCTGCTGACGGCAACGGACGAAGACGCGCTGGTGCAGCGCCTTCTCGCTCGTGACGAACAAGCTCTGCGACTTCTCCATGACCGCTACTCCCGCAACCTGCTCACCGTCATCACGCGTTTGGTACACGACGAAGCCCTGGCCCAGGACGTGCTGCAGGAGGGCCTGCTGAAAGTGTGGCTGAGCATAGCCCGGTACGACCCCGCCCGCGGCCGCCTCTTCACCTGGATGGTGCGGGTGTGCTGCAACCAGGCCATCGACGCGCTGCGCAGCCCGCGCCACCGCTTCCACAGCGGCACCAAGTCGCTGGAAACGGGCGGGGCCCAGCAGGCCTCCGCGCCCGTCTCGTTCAACCCCGAGCACATTGGCCTGCGCGAGCTGGTGCTGCGCCTCAAGCCTCGCCAGAGCGAGGTCATCAACCTGCTGTATTTCGGCGGTTGCACCCAGGCCGAAGCGGCCGAGCAGCTGGGCATTCCGCTGGCCACGGTGAAAACCCGGGCCCGCGCGGCCCTGCAGGTGCTGGCCCAACTGGCCAAGTAAGCAGCCCTAGCGCGGGCATTCCTCCCGGGTCAGGCTTTCGTTGATGAGAATGGCGGCGCGGTTGCCCTCGGCCGCGGCTATCAGGGCCTGCTGGGCGCCGGGCGTGGTGTCGCCGGCGGCGTAGAGGCGATGAATGGACGTTTGCAGGCCCGAATCGACCCACACGGCGCCCTTGCTGGTGAGGCGGGCGCCCAGTTCCTCGGCCAGGGCGCTACGCTGCAGCTGCGGCGCATGCAAAAACAGGGCGGCCCGCTCCAGCCGGCTGCCATCGGCAAACTCTATGCACCGCAAGTCCCGCTCCTCGGTGCCGATGAGCTGGCTGATGCGCTCTTCCTGAATGCGGATTTTGTGGCGGCGCAGGCGGCGCCGGGCATTGGGCGTGAGGTGGCCCGGCCCATTGGTCACCACCACAATGTCGGAGCTCCAGCGGCTCACCAGCAGGGCCAGGCCCGTCACGGTGCGGCCCTGCCCGTACACGGCCAGGGGCTGGCCGCGCACCTCCCAGCCGTGGCAGTACGGGCAGTGCAGCACGCCCCGCCCCCACAGCTCGCGGAAGCCCGGCAGCGGCGGCAGAATGTCGGTGACGCCGGTGGCCAGCAGCACGCGCCGGGCCGTGAGGGCAAAGGGCGCGTCGTCGGCGGTGCCGCGGCCGGTGGCCCGGAAGCCTCCCTCCTGCTTGGTCAGGGTTTCGATGCGCAGGCACTGCACTTCCACGGTTTCGTAGGGGCGCAACTGCTCATGGCCCAGGCGCAGCAGCTCGGCCGGCGCAATGCCGTCGCGGGTGAGGAAGCCGTGCACGCCCGGCGAGCATTCGTTGCGCGGGCGGCCGCCGTCGGCCAGCAGCACCCGGCGCAGGCAGCGGCCCAGGGTGAGGGCCGCGGCCAGCCCGGCGCTGCCCGCGCCAATTATTAACACGTCGTATTGCATCAGAAGGAGAAGTCACGTATCCATTCGGTCTGGTCTAACCTTCGAGCCGGCTCCGGGGTTACGCCGACAGCTATAACAAGCATAAAAAAAGCCCTCCCCGGCGTGGGGAGGGCTTTTTCATTCACCGGCAAGCCGGAAGCTACCTCGTCGTTATTCTTTGATGAGGCGCTTGGTGAGGTTGGTGCCGTTCTGGCCCCGCACCAGCACCACGTAGGTGCCGCTGGCGATGGTGTTCAGGTCGAGGGCGTGGGCCATACCGGCCGTGTGCGCAGCACTCAGCACCACGCGGCCCGTGGCGTCGAGCACGCTCACCTGGTAGGTGCCGGCGGGCAGGGCGGTCAGGTCGAGCTGCGTGCTGCCAGCGGCCGGGTTGGGCGCCAGCGAGATGGCGGGCTCAACGGCGCCTTTGGTGAAGGCCACCGTGCGCACGGGCGAGTAGGTGGCGGTGCCGTCGGCGTCCACCTGCTGCAGGCGGTAGTACACTAGGCCGCTCACCTTGTTGCCGATGCCGGCGTCGGTCAGGGCGTAGCTCGTGGCGGCCGAAGTCGAACCCTGGCCTTTCACCTGCGCGATTTTCACGAAGTCCGTGCCGTTGAGGCTGCGCTCCACGTTGAAGTGGTCGTTGTTTTTCTCCGAAGCCGTGGCCCAGGTCAGGGCGGCATCCAGGTTCTTCACGGCCGTGGCCGTGAACTCCTTCAGCTCAACCGGCAGCGGCACAGCGCCCGTGGTGATGGTCACTGTGTTGGTGTTCGTGCCGCCTTTGGTGTCGATGGTCGTCACCGTAATGGCGGGGAGCGTGATGCCCAGGCGCGGCAGCTTGGTGGGGTCGAGTACCTTAAACTGGCCCGTGGTGGTGACGAATTCGATGCCGTAGGTGCCCAGCAGCGTCACGTCGGAAGCGCTGATGGAGGCCGACATGATGCCGTTGCTCACGGCGCCGGTGCCCGTGGCGGGTGCCTTGCCGGTGTTGGTGTCGTAAATCAGGCCGGCGGTGTTGTACTGCGCGCCGTTGATGTCGATGCCGAAGGCCAGCACGTCACCCACAGCGTACTTGTTGGCGTTGCCGCCCTTCGTAGCCGTGCGGGTGTACACCGAGTTAACGTCCTGGCCCACGGCCAGGGTGTAGGTGGCCACGTTGGACACGCCGCCCTGCGGGTCGGTGCCGGTGTAGGTGAAGGCCACCGAGCCCACGTACGACGCCAGCGGGTCGAACGACAAGCTTTGCATCTGGGTCAGGGTCAGGTTCAGGGTGCTGAAATTGGTGGCGGTGATGGCCGTGAAGGTGCCGCCGTTGTTGTAGTACAGCGTGCCCTGAGTGCCGGCGTTCGGAATGCTCACGAGCTGGAACGAATTGATGACGGCGCTTTCGGCGTCGGTCACCACGAAGGGCGAGATGGGCTGCCGGTCAGCCGTGTTGCCTTCGGGCGCCAGGGAGGTGTTCACCACGTCGTAGGCCACCGGCCTCTGGTTTATTACGCTGGTCGGCACGCTGGCCGTGTTCGAGGCGTTGACGGCGGGCTCCGTGGTGCTCGTTGCCACGTCGGCCCGCACCGTGAAGTTCGCCGAGGGGGCCGTGAAGCTCACCACCACCGTTTCCGAAACGCCCGAGTTCAGGGTGCTGGCCGTGCGGATGGTCACGGTGCCGCTGCCGCTGATGGCCGCGCCGCCGTTGATGCTGTACGAAGTCACGCCCGCGGGCAGGGTCAGGGTCTGGGTGGTACCGCCGGCGGCCGAGGGGCCGTTGTTGGTGGTCACCACGGCGTACGACACCTGCGCGCCGGCCATGGCCGAAGCCGGGCCGCTGATGGCCGTAGTTACGTCGGCCCGGTTGGCGGGGGTCACGGCTACAGTTTTTGTGTTGTTGGTGGGGTCGGTATCCGGGTTGTTCAAGGCCGTCGTGGCCGTGGCCGTGAAGGCGGTGCCCGGCAGCGTCACGTCAATGGTGTTGGTGATGACGCCGCTGGTGGCCAGGCTGGGGGTGGCCGGGATGGTCACCACGCCGGTGAGGTTGTTGTAGCTGCCATTGCCGCTGACCACCACGCTGCCACCGTTGTTGAGCAGACCCGAGGGCAAGGACACGGTTTGCATCACGTTGGTGGCGGCCTGTACGGTGCCGTTGGTCGTCGTCACGGTGAAGCGGCCGGTAGAGCCGGCCACTGGAGTAGCGGGGCCCGTCAGGCCGGTCACCAGGTCCAGGGCGGTCAGGTCCGACGTGAAGAGCGGCGTGATAACCTGGGCGGTGTTGTTGGCCGAGTTTACGTCGGTAGCAGAGGACGTAACGGCCGCCGTTACGCGCAGCAGGGTCACATCGGGGGTGATGAACTGCACCGTAAAGCTGGTGCCCGGTTCGCCGTCGCGGGTCAGGTTAGGGCTCACCGTTGGGGCCGTGAGGGCGCCGGTGCTCCGCGTGTACGTGCTGCCGTTGGTGAACACCACCGTGTTCACGTTATCGTAGATGCCGGCGGCATTGTTTAGCAGCAGCGTAGCCGGCGCCAAGTTGGCAGGCAACACCAGGCTGGTGGCGGTGGTGCCAGTGGTCGAGGGGCCGTTGTTGGCCGTGGTCACGGTGTAGAGCACCGGGTTGCCCACCACGGCCTGGGCCGGGCCGGCAATCGCCACGGTGGCATCCACGGCCAGCGTCACGCCGTTGCCGTTGGGGGCGTTGAACTGCGAGGCGTTGTTGGTCAGGCTCGATTCCGTGGTCGTCGTCGATACCTGAGCCGCGGCCCGCACGGGGCCGGAGCCTTGCACCACGTAGCTTACCGAAGTGAAGGCCGTGCCGTTGCCAACGAGGCTGGTGATGGCGGGCAGCGTCAGCGCGCCGGTGGCGATGGTGTACACCGCGCCCGAAGCGAAGGTCACCGTCGTGGCGCCCACGGTGCCGGTCAGGCCGTTCACCTGCAGGGTGGCGGGGTCGAAGCCGGTCGAGAGGTTCACTACCTGCCGCACGTCCTGGGCCGTGGTGGTGCTGTTGTTCACCGTTTGCACGCCGTAAGTCACGGTCTGGCCAGCCGTTTCGTTGTTCGTAGCAGCCACACCGCCTTGAACACGAGTGTTGAAGATGCTGATGGCCACATCGGTAACAGGCTGAATTTCGGTTTCCACGGTGGCCACGTTATCGGCCGGCACGAGGTCGTACGAGGTCGAAACGACATTGGTACTCACGGCGAACGAAGTGCCCGATTTGGGTGCCTCGAGCACAATGCTGTACGAGGTGGTGGCTGCGATGCTTTGCGAAGGGATATTGGGCAGCAGGAGCACGCCCGTCGTTTGCGAGTACGTAGCGCCGCTGGGATAGGTAATGGTGGTGCCGTTTAGCGTGCCGCCGTTGCCGTCCAGTGTCATGGTGAGCGTCGTCTGCCCAGTAGGCAGCATCACTTGCGACTGCACGTTGGCCGCGGCAAGGGGGCCGCGGTTGCCCTGCGTCACGGTATAGGTCGCCGGGCCGCCTGCCGCTACCTGGCTTGGGCCCGTTACGGTGGTGTACAGGTTGGTGCCCGTACCACTGGGGGTGCCAATGCCAACCGACGTGGCAGAGGCCGCCCCGTTCAGGTAAGCCGTGTTGTTTCCGGGGTTGGTATCCGTGGCCGAAGTCAACGTAACCAACGCGGAGGGTGAGAAACCAACGTCGGGCGCTGAAAAGCTGATGGAGTTGGTTACTACTTGCCCGATGGTCAGGGGCACGGCAGGAAAGGTTACCCGGCCGTTACTGCTGTTGTAGGTGCCGCCATTCGTGGCAAACACTCCCGACAGGTTTGTGGGCAGTTGCACCGTTTGCACGGCCGCGCCCGCCGGCGATATGCCGTTGTTGCGCGTGGTTACGATAAACGTGGCCAGGTTTTTATAAGATACGACGGTCTGCCCCGTGAGGCTCGTGGTCAGGTCCGATTGCGGCGTCACCGCGAGGCTGAGCGACGACACGTTGTTGGCCGTAGCGCCGTTTTCATCGCTCGTGGTGGCAATGCGCGACACGGCCGTGAAGTTGGCGTACGAAGCGGGCAGGTTGGCAATGGTCACCGTCACGTCCTGGGCCGTGGAGCCCGAAGCCAACGTGGCCACCGGCGTGGTGTAGGCAATCAGGCCGGTCACGTTGTTGTAGGTGGCGCCGGCGGTGGAAGTTACCGTGGCACCGGCAGTGGTCAGGCCGGCCGGCAGCTGCACGAAGCGCGTCACGCCGGTGGCGTCGTTCGGGCCGAGGTTGCGGAAAGTTGCCGTCAGGTTCAGGGTGCCGCCCGCGTTGGGGGCCGCGCCGCTGATGGTGGTAGCCACGTTGGCCACCGCCGTCACGGGGATGGTGTAGGTAGCGGTGTTTGAAGACACGCCGTTGAGGTCGAAAGCCAGGTAGTTGAAGGTGGCATTGCCCGTGAAGCCCGATGTGGGCTGGAACGTGAGCAGGTTCAGCTGATTGGCATTGATGTTGAGGCCAGTAGCCGGCACGGTCGTACCATTAAAGACGAGCGTGCCGCCCGTAGCCGGCGCATACACCTGATACAAAATAATATCGTTGCCAGCGCCGTCGGCCGTGGCCGAGAGGTTGGGGCTGAGCACCGTCGCCGGGCTGTTGGTGGGCAGGGCGTCGTTGGTCACGTTGTTGGCTACGGGAGCCAAGTTTACCTTCACATTGCCCGAAAACTCCGAAGTAGCGTTGCTCAGCGTCGCCGTGCTGGTGAGCACAGTGCCAGCCGACAGCGTGCCGCCGGGCAGCGACGACAGCGGAATGCTGATGATGAAGCCACTGGCAGAATTGTCTGAGCCTTGGTTCAGGCCGTTAATCAAGCCCGAATAGCTCAGCCCGGAACGGGTATCGATATCGGCCACGCCTTCCGTGACCGTGGTCAAATACGTCTGGCCTTCGCCGAAGCCCGTGGGGTCAACCGCGGCCTTGTAGAGCTCAATCGACGAACTGCCGCGGGCGTAGCCGGCCACAATCAGGTTGGTGCCCGAAATGGTGGCCGACGTAATCACCGGGAAGTTGAGCAGGCCATTGGCGCCGGTGTCGGCGTCGCCGTTGTCGTTCAGGGTCACGCCGTCGCCGCTGGTGGTGGTGCCGTTGGTCAGGTCGATGGCCAGGCCGTTGTTGCCGCCGAAGATGTTTTGCGAGAACGTGTTGGTGCTGGTGCCGCTTTGGGCCACGATGCCGCCGCCGTTGGCGCGGGTCGAGTTGCGGATGACGTTGCTGGAGATGGTCGTGCCGCTGGCCCCGTTGAGGAGCGTCACGTTCACGCCGTTGTTGTAGATGGTGTTGCTGGCAATGGTCAGGCCGGTGGCCGTGCCGTTCACCAGCACGCCGCTGCTGGCGGCCTGCGAGCCCGTGATGGTCAGGTTGCGCAGCGCCTCGTTGGCCCCCGAGAAGGCCAGGCCCGTGAAACCGTTCAGGTTCAGCACAATTTCCGGACCCGTCGATTCCGAGCCGGCCGTGGTCACCACGGGGGTGTTGTTGCCGGTCGAGTTCGCCTGGGTATTGCCGTCAATCACGGTGAGCGGGCCGGTGATGGCCGGCAAGGCCGAAGCCAAAGTGATGGTGGAGGTGGTGCCCGCAAAATCGGTGGGCAGGCCCGCCGCCTGGCCGGCCACCGCCGAGCCGTTGGGTAGCATGAAGACGGCGTTTTCGCGGCCAGTCGGCAGGGCCGTCGTCGCGCCGCCGGTGGCGGTGTACTTCTGCGTGATGCCGGCTTCGTCGCCCAGCGCGTTGCTGTTGGTGATGAACTGGCGCAGCGAGCCCTGACCCGAGTCGTTGTTGTTGACAATGACGTCGAAGCTGAAGCCAAAGTCAACCCCGAGCAGCGGGCCACTGGCCGGCGTGGTCACGGTCACGATGGATTGAATTTCGTTGACTGCGCTGGCGTTGGAGTTCGGCAGGTTAGTCGTTCGGCTGCCGTAATCGGTTTCGCCGGGAGCGGCCCCGCCCACGCGGTTGGTAAATTCGGTGACGCCGTCCGACACGAAGGTTTGCACCGGGTACAGGCCGGCAATGCCGCCGGTCCGGCCGCTCACCACCGTGTTGTTCACCACGCGCACTTTGTACTGCGTGTTCGAGGTGATGGTGCCGGCGGGCAGGCCATTCTGGCCGTTCACAAAGCTGTAGGTACCCGCCGCGTTGGCGTTGGTAGCATAAATGTATTGGTTATTCTGAGCGTTGTAGAGCTCCACGCGGGCTACCACGCCCTGGCCGGTCGAGTTCAGCTGCGAGCGGCCCAGGCCCCCGCCGTAGTCGATGTCTTCAAAGACGTTGCCGATAATGCCTGGCGTGAAGGCAATGGGCGTGGGCGAAGGAGCGTCCTCGTTCGGCGTTTCGGGCAGGGCGCTGCCGTCGGTCGACTTGTCTTCGGCCAGCAGGTTGCCGGGCGGGATGATGGTGCCGTTGGGCAGCAGGATGTGGCCCTGGTCAGCAGCCGTGCCGCTGATGGACGACGCGTAGGCCGTGTTGTAGTTGACAGTGGTGGGCGCCGCCGGGAAGGTCACCCGCACGGTGAAGCTGATGAGGGCGCTCTGGCCCGCCGTCAACGACCGGCCACCCGTCAACAAGTCCGCGTTGGTGGTCTGGCCCGTGAAGTTGGCATTGAACGCCAGCGTGGGCGCCACGGTGCTGCCCGTGGCGGGGTAGTTGGTCACGGTGGAACCGGGCCGCAACACCACGCTGGTAGCATTAGGAAAGGCTGTGCTCGCGGCGGCGGCAGCGGTGCCGCTGCGCAAGAAGTCCGTCACCTGCACGTTGGTGGCGGTGGAAGTAGCGGTGTTCTTCACCCGCACGTTAAACTTTATGTCGTACTGAGTCGCGGATTGCCGCACAATGCTCACTAGTTCCTTCACCACGTCGATGCGCTGGCTGGGGTTAATGCAGCTGGCGCCGTCGCTCACCGAGGCCGGGTCGATGTTGCTGATGAGGTTGTAGGTACCCGTGGCCAGGTCCACCTCATAGAAAGAGCCGGAGTTGGCATTATTCACGTTGCCGTTGGTGTACACAAATAAGTTGCCGGCCACGTCGAAGGAGGCCGTGCCCACCGGGTCGTTGTTCGTCGAAACGTTGCTGATGGTGGTCACCAGGGCCCGGTTGGCCACACTCGTCGGGTCAATGCTCCACAGCGTGCCGTCGGTGAACACGCCGTACAGCTTGTTGTCCACCGGGTTCAGGGCCAGGTCGTAGAACGTGAGGTCGGCGTTGGCCGTGTTGGCGGCGTTGCGCATGCGCAGGGCCGTAGCGGCGCGGGCGGCGGCGCCGGCCGCGTTCAGGTTGAAGCGATAAATGTTGTAATCGTCGGTGCCGTTAGCGGCCGAGTTCTGGCTGCTAACGTAGTAGTTGCCGTTGCGGTCGATGACCCCGGACGCCACCTGGATGTTGTTGACCAGGCCCGTCACCGTGCCCAGGTTGACAATGCCGCCCTGACCAATCTGGTACATGCTGACCGAGGTGGGAGGCGTATTGTTCGTGCCGTTGGTGGTGAGGGCGTACATGTACCCGTTCTGGGGGTTATACGCCAAGCCGTTGAGCAGAACGCCCAAATCGTTGGACGTGCCACCGGCCATGATGTTCACCGCCACCGTGTTGTAGGTGGCCGTAGAACGGTCGACCCGGAACAAGCGCGAAGTGGTGCCCACCTGTCGGATTTGAAAGAAAACCCCGTCGCAGGAAAAGGCCGCCCCCTGCGCCCGCGCCTCATCTGGCAAAAAAGCCAGCAGCGCAAGCAACCAGACGCTTAGAATGGATAATGTTCGTTTCATAAAAACGGAAAATGGGTAAAAAATGTAAGGTTTTGAAAGTAAAAAATCAGCGTAAGCAAACTCGACGGACTGCCTTATAAGGGCTCCATCTGCAATGCGGTAACAAACTTATCAGTAGCCCTTAGTTCATCACTTCGTGATTCGACCAACACGGCTGATAAACCGGCGAATGCAACCTTTTCAGCCGGATAAGCAAGCGGTTCAGGTTAAAATCTTTCACCCGATTCAATAAGACATTGAATAAATCCAATTATAATTAAATCTCATATTATCCACACCTGTGCCAAATTATGTTGCAAAGAAAGTAGGTCTTTCTCCTTGTTTCCACATATGAGGCGTGATTCTAAATTTGAGAACCTGAATTTTTTTCGTAAATGCCGCCCAACACTATGAAAAAGGCAGGTAACAGGCACAACTTTTTTCTATCGAGCCACGTAGATGCTCAAGCTCTTACGCTTTTTCTAATTGCTCGGATTGTGCCGCTCGTATTTTCATTTGCAGATATATGCAGAGCAAGTTCCCTTAAACAAGTCCAAATTCTGGAAACAACCACTGTTGAGGTATGAAATGCGAAAAAGGCCCCCCCGCCGGACAATCGTCCGGCGGGGGGGCCTTTTTCATGTGCTTGCGAATTGCTAGGCCGCCGGTGCTTAGGCCCGGCCGCTCGTACCCACCAGGGCGCGCAACGGCTCGTTGAAGCCGACGGCCTCCACCAGCTCTTCCAGCGGCAGGTGCAGGCGGTACTTCCAGAAGTGGGTGGGGTTGCCGGGCACGTTGATTTGCTCTTCGTGCGGGTTGGGGCGGCGCAGGTGGCCATCCATGGCCAGCAGGTCCTGCAGCGGGAAGATGGCCCACATGGCCGGCGAGTGCAGGTGCTGCACCAGGATTTCGCGCGCCACCCAGGGCTCGCAGTAGAACGGGGCCACCTCGCGCCAGTGGCCCAGCAGGGTTTCAAAGAAGCGCTGGGTGCGCACCCGGTCTTCTTCCCACCAGCCGCGCACGGTGCTCATGTCGTGGCTGCTGGTTGTCACCACACTCAGGTAGGGCGCCGCGTCGGGGTGGCCAAACTCGGTGGCCGGGTCGGCGGGCATGCGCTGGATGTTGAGGCCCAGGATGCCGAGCTCCTTCATCACGCCGGGCACCGAGGCGGGCACCATGCCCAGGTCTTCGCCGCAAATGAGCATGTCGGTGGCGTAGCGCACGGGCGGCAGCTTCACGAGGCCCTGCTGGCGCCAGAATTCCTCGTGACGGCGGAAGAAAAAGTCGAGGTAGATGTCGTCGTAAAGGCGGCGGCGGTCCTCGTCGCTTTCCAGCTCGCGGAAAGAATAGCTCTTGTTGAGCGTAATGCGCGGATGGTAGAAGTCGTCGCCGGCCGGCACAAACAACACCTCGTTCACGAGCTTGAACAGGCCGGTTTGCAGCCACTGGAAATACTCGGCGTGCTCGGGGTAGTCAGCTATTTTTTGGGCGATGTAAGCCTCAATCTTGCGCTGATTGTCGACTTCCTCCTTGAGGTGAATGCGGCCGTAGCTGGCGTCGTACATGTACTCGTCGAACACCTGCTGGGCTTCGCCCTGAAAGATGTCCTGCAGCATGTGCCAGCGGATGTAGGGCTCGCACAGCCGCGAGTAATCGAACCAGCCCAGGCGGCGCTCAATTTCGTGGCGGTGCAGGGGCAGCGCGGGCGCAAAATGGCCCAGCAATCCTTCCACCGACTCGATGGGCATCTCCCAGATGCGGAAAAAGCCCAGGATGTGGTCGATGCGCAACGCGTCGAAGTACCGGGCGAGGTGGCCCATGCGCTGCTTCCACCACTGGTAGTCGTCCTGGGCCATGCGCTCCCAGTTGTAGGTGGGGAAGCGCCAGTTCTGGCCGGTGGTGGAGAAATCGTCGGGCGGGGCGCCGGCCTGCCGGTCCAGGTGGTAGAGTTCGGGCTGGGTCCAGGCGTCGACGGAGTGCCGGTAGATGCCGATGGGCAGGTCGCCCTTTAGCACCACGCCGCGGGAGCGGGCGTAGTCGACGGCAGCCAATAGCTGCTGGTCGAGGTGGTACTGCACGAAGAAAAACAGGCCGTAGTCGTCATAGTCGGGCGCGGTTTCGGCGGTGAGGGCGTCCAGGTTTTGCGGGCTGCGGAATTCCTCGGGCCAGCGTTGGAAGTCGGCGGTGCCAAACCGGTCGCGCAGGGCCGAAAAGGCGGCGTAGGGTACCAGCCACTCGGCCTGGCTGGCGTAGAAGGCGCGGTAGCCGGGGTCGGCGAGGAAGGCTTGCTTCTCCTGTTGATAGAGCAGCTTGAGAAACTTCCACTTGGCGTTCATCACCGGCTCGTAGTCCACAAAGTCTTTGGCGTTGAATTCCTGCTTCAGCCGCGCCAACTCCTTGGCGGCTTTCTTGTCCTTGAGCGCAGCAATGCCTTCGAGATGGATGAACTGCGGGTGCAGCGCAAACACCGAAATGGCGGCGTACGGGTACGAGTCGACCCAGGTGTGGGTGGCCGTGGTGTCGTTGATGGGCAGAATCTGAATCAGTTTCAGCCCCGTTTGCACGGCCCAATCGGTGAGCAGTTGCAAGTCGGTGAACTCCCCTACCCCGAGGCCACTTCCCGAACGCATGGCAAACACGGGCAGCGCCACGCCGGCCCCGCGCCAGGCGTCGGGGTAGTGGTAGCCTTCGTCGTTGAAGACGCGGGCGGCGGCGCCGTCCCCGGTGGCGGGCACCACGCGGTTTTCGCCACCTTCCATGTCGAGGGCGTAGCCGGCGGCCGGGTCCCACATGGCGTATTTATAGTGGCAGTCCTCGCCAGGGTTTTGCAGCCGGACGCGGCCGCTCCAGGTGGGGTAGTCGGCGTCCGACAGCACGAGGCCTTTGGTGTTGTCCCAGGCCCCCAGCGCGGGGTCGGAGCCGAGGATGCACAGGCCCAGGTGCGGCGCCACGCGGGGCGCCGCCAAGTGAAACACGGTTTCGCCGGCGGCGGGAACTGGATTGGTGCCTGGCGCCTGGGGCTTGGTGCCTGGTTCGACAGCGGCGGCCGCCTTAGAGCCTTTGGCGGCTTTTTTAGCTTTCGGCGCCGGAGCTTGTACTGGTGCAGCCGGCTGGCCGGGGCGGCGGAACAGGGCCTTGGTGAAGGCGGCGGTCAGCAGCTGGTTCTCGGGCTGGGCGGGCGGGCGCCAGTAGTCGGCCAGGCGCAGGCTTGGGGTGCGGGCGGGGTCGTAGGTGAGAATGCGGTTGGGGCCGTGCTCCCAGTGCTGAGCGTCGGTATTGGCATCGAGCAGCACATACTTATACGTAATAGTACCAGCCGTATCGGGCAGTTCCAGGTCGAGGCTCCAGCAGGTGGTGGCTTCGTCGTAGTGCATGGGCACGGCTCCGGCCAGTTGCCAGCTGCCCAGCTCGGGAAGAGAGCCGCAAACGGCCAGCCGCTGGCCAAACACGGTGCGGTAGGGAAGCGAAAAACGTAGCGTCATGTCAGAACTTGGGGGATTTGGGGTCGAAAGATAAGGCTGCGCTGAATGAAGAAGCAGGAAGGAGGAAGGAGGAAAGGAGGCGCCAAAGCCGTTGGGCCGACCAAAGTCAACGCATCTCGGCTGCTTTTGCGCAATCGATTGAATTCCGCTGCCTGCGCGCCGCTGCAACCTACCTGAGAAGGCGAGCTTTGACGCCCCCTTTTCTCCCTCCTCATTCCCTTTCCTCCTTCCGCCCAACGCGGTTTTCCAACCCCGGCGCGCGGTTTTGCGTTTGGAAGAGCTGCCTTGCTTTGGGGTTGTTGCTAATTTCTTCCTGCTTTGTCCACTTTTCTGCGTCGTACCCTTTACGGATTGTTGGGCTTAATTGCCTTGGTGCTGCTGCTGGTGATTGCAGTGGTGGTGTTTTTGCAATTCGATGCCGGACAGGACTTTGTAGCCAAGAGGGCCGAGAGCTACCTGCGGGGCAAGCTTAACACGGAAGTGCGCATCGGCAAGTTTCGGACGGACTTCCGCCACGCCATTAACCTCGACGGGGTGTACCTGGCCGACCAGCAGCGCGACACGCTGCTTTCGGTGGGCCACCTCGGCGTCGACCTCGACATTTGGGCCCTGCTGCACAGCCAGGTCAATGTTTCGAACGTGGAACTGAACGACGGCCGCGTGCGCCTCACCCGCACCGAGCCCGACTCGGTGAACAATTACGACTTCATCATTGCGGCCTTCACCGACCCCACCGCGCCGGAAGACACCACGGCTTCGGGCCTGAAGTACGACATTGGCAAAGCCCGGCTCTCCAACATCTACTTCACCCAACTCGACCAGGTCACCGGCTCCGACATCCGGGCGCGCATCGGCGAGTTCACGGCCAACATGGACGAGGTGGATGTGGACAACTCCATCTATAAGGTGGATAACGCGGCTTTGCACCGCGCCGCCATCAGCATCACGCAAACCAAAACGGCGCCGGAGGTGGACAACCCCGCCCCCACCGAGCCGCTCACGCTGCAGTTTGGCCTGAACCACGCCACGCTCGACAGCGTGCGCTTTGTGTACAAAAACGACCCAGCCGCGCAGTACATCAGCACCAGCATCGGCCTGGCCGACGTCACGGCCAAGGAAATTGACCTGCAGCGGCAGCGCGTGAACCTGGGCAAGCTCACCCTGAAAAACACCACCTTCGCCTACGCCCAAAACGAGCAGGTGCCCGTGGAAGAGCGCGTGGTGAACCCCGCCGAAGCCGTGCGCAAGCTCGACGAAGCCACCGACAAAGCCAAAGCCGCCACCGGTCAGGCAGCGGCTTCACCCGGCTGGCGCGTGAACCTGGACCAGTCCGACATCAGCGGGCTGGCCGTGAATTTCGACAACTTCAACCAACCCCGGCAGCGCACCAAGGTGCCGGCCATGGACTACAACCACCTGCACTTCACTGACCTGGTGCTGAACACGCGCGACCTGCGCTACTCCGAAAACCGCACCACCGGCCGCGTCGACAACCTGGCTGGCAAAGAGCAAAGCGGCTTCCGCATCGACAAGTGGCAGGCCAACGTGGTGTACGACTCGGTGCAAATCCGCCTCGACAGCCTCGATTTGGTGACGCCGCACACCCGCATCCGGCGCACGCTGGCCATCGGCTACGAAAGCCTGGCTGCGCTAAGCGACACCAAGAAACTGCCGAACCTGAAGATTGAGGGCGACCTGCGCGACGTGCGCCTGGGCTTCCGCGACATTCTGTACCTGGCGCCGGATTTGGCCGGCACGCCGCCGTTCAACACCGGCCCCAACCAGTCGGTGCTGCTGAACGGGCAGATTGCGGGGCGCGTGGGCGATTTCACGGTGCGCAACCTGGAGTTTGTGGGCCTGCGCAATACCGTGCTGAAAGCCCGGCGCGGCCGCATTCAGGGCCTGCCCAACACCGACGCGCGGCTGTACGCCGACCTCGACATTCAGGATTTCCACACCACCGAAGCCGACATTCGCAGCCTGGCGCCGAAGGGCAGCATCCCAAACACCATTAGCATTCCGCCCGCGCTGGCGCTGAGCGGCACTTTCCGCGGCCGGCCCACCACGCTGGCGTTTGATACCAACCTAAAACTGCGCAGCACTTACGGCAACCTGGCTTTCAGCGGCAAGCTGGGCGCACCGCAGGCCAACGGCCGGCAGCCGGTGGTGGGTACCTTCGCGGTGGGCGGGTTTGATTTTGGGCGGCTGCTGAAAAACCCGCAAATCGGGCGCGTCACGGCCACGGGCCGCATCAACGCCACCGGCAATTTGCAAGACCCGGCCACGCTGGTGGGCCGCGTGCAAAGCACCGTGCAAAGCGCCCGCTACAACGGCTACACTTACCACGGCGTGGTGGCCACCGTGGACCTGGACCGCAACCGCTACGTCATCAGCGCCAACAGCAAAAACGACCCCAACCTGAACCTGGACCTGAACGCGGTGGTGAACCTGCGCGACCCGCGCAACCCCACCTACGAGCTGACCGGCCTGAACCTGCGCGGCGCCAACCTCACGGCCCTGGGCTTTTACACCGGCGGCGACCTGCGCGTGCAGGGCAACCTGAAAGCCAACATCACCGGCTCCAGTTTGAACACGCTCAACGGCACTTTCAGCGGCACCAACGTGGTGCTGGTGAAGGACAAACAGCCCTTCGCCTTCGACACCCTGCAAGCCAGAATTACCCAGACCGCCACCCGCGCGGCCGTCGATTTTAACTCCAACATCGTGGCGGCGAAGCTGGACGGCAACGTGCACCTCGGCGACCTCGCGCCTGAGATTCAGCAGCACCTCGACCGCTATTTCGACCTGCCCGGCGTGCGCTACGTGGCCAGTTCGGCCGACCGGCACTTCACGTACTCGCTGCAGCTGAAAGACGCCAAGCTGGCCACCAAGCTGGTAAAGGGCCTGAAGCGGATTTCGCCGTTCACCCTGGCCGGCGACTACTCGCGGCAGGCGGCCCGCCTCACGGCCAACACCAGCATTCCGGTCATCGTCTACAACAATTTTCGGCTTGATTCGCTGCGCCTGAACGTAGATTCCGACCCCGCCAAGCTGGACTATGGCCTGCGTCTGGCCCAGGCCGCCCAGGATACCACCCTGAAATTGCGCCGCCCCAGCATCGTGGGCAACGTGGCCAACAACAAGCTGTTCAGCCGCGTGGCCATTCTGGGCGACTCGGCCAACCGGGAGCGGCTGGCCATCACGGGCACCTTGCAGGCGCTGGCGCAGGGCGGCGGCCGCAACAGCGGCGTGGTGTACGAGTTTCAGGCCGCGCCCGAGCAGGTGATTAACTACGAAAACTGGACGGCGGGCGCCAACAACTTCGTGCGCTACTACCCCACCGGCGCCGTGGTGGCCAATGGCCTCAACCTGACCAACGGCCGCAGCACGCTGGCCCTGCAAAGCCAGAACCCGCAGGTGCCCACCTCGCCGCTGGGCGTCACGTTCACCAATTTTGAGCTGGCCGAGTTGGCCAAGATTGTGCAGCAGCAGGATTCGCTGGTGGCCGGGCAGCTCAACGGGACGGCCCGAATTGACAATCTGGGCCAGAAAAACCAGGCCTTCACGGCCGATGCCACGGTGCGCAACCTGGTGTTTCAGAAAGCCCAGATTGGCGACATTGCGCTGCGGGCCACCAACCCCAGCGCCGGCCGCTACGACATCGACGCGCGCCTGACGGGCGGCGCGGCGGGCACAGCCGGTGGCGCCGGCAACGACGTGGTGGTGCGCGGCACCTACCTGGCCACCAGCCCCACTCCGCTCAACCTGACCGTGGACGCCAACCGGCTCAACCTGAAGCTCATCGAGCCTTTCTCGGTGGGGCAGGTGCGCCGGGCCAGCGGCTACATCAGCGGGCAGTTGAAGGTGGAGGGCGCGCCCTCGGCGCCGGTAGTACGCGGCACGCTCAACACCTCGGCCGACGCCGGGTTTGTGGTGCCGCAACTGGGCTCGCCCTTCCGCCTGCCTAACCAGGCCCTCACTTTCGACGACCGCGGCATTGCCTTCAACAACTTCACGGTGCTGGATTCGGCCAATAACAAGGCCGTGGCCAATGGTTATTTGCTGACCAAGGACTTTATCAACTACGCCTTCGACCTGCGCGCTACGACCAACAACTTCCTGGCTGTGCGCAGCACCCGCGAAAACAATGAGCTGTTTTACGGCCGGCTGGTGCTCGATTCTGATACCCGCCTGACGGGCCCGGTTTCGCTCATCAAAATCGACACCCGCGTGACGGTGGTGCAGGGCTCGAACCTGACCGTGGAGTCGCCGGCGGCCACGCCCACCACCGTGGAGCGCGAAGGCATTGTGGAGTTCATTGACAAAAGCGCCCCGCTTGATACCATGCTGGCCCGCAAGGTAGGTGTGGACACAACCAAGGTGACGGCCACGGGCTACGACATTACGGCCGTGGTCACCATTACGGACCGCACGCCGTTCACCATCGTCATCGACCCGGCCAGCGGCGACAACCTGCGCGTGCGGGCCGCCGGCACGCTCAACACCAACATCGCGCCCGACGGCACCATCACGCTGAGCGGGCGCCTGGACGTGGCCCGCGGTCAGTACCACATGTCGCTCTACAACCTGGCCCAGCGCGACTTTATCCTGGCCCGCGGCTCGTCCATCACCTGGGACGGCGACCCCTACAATGCCACCCTCAACCTCACGGCCATCTACAAGGTGCAGGCCGCGCCGGCCGAGCTGCTGGCCAGCCAGGGTGAAGACGACCCCACCAGCCAAACCGTGTCGCGCAACCGCCTGCCGTTTAACGTGCTGCTGAAGGTGACCGACCAGCTCAGCAAGCCCACCATTGGCTTCGACATCACGCTGCCCGAAAACCAGCGTGCCGCCCTCAACGGGCAGGTGGAAGCCAAGCTAGCCCAACTGCGCCAGCCCAATCAGACTTCAGAGCTCAGCAAGCAGGTGTTTTCGCTGCTGATTCTGGGCCGGTTTGTGGCCCAAAACCCCTTCCAGACCAGCAGCGGCGAAGGGCTGGTGGCCACCCAGCTGCGCGGCAGCGCCAGCGCCGTGCTCACCGACCAGCTCAGCAACCTGACTGACAAGTACCTCTCCGGCCTGGGGCTGGACCTGGGCGTGACCAACCAAGCCGACTACAGCACCGGCGAAGCCCGCAGCCGCACCGACCTGAACGTGGCCGTGCGCCGCCAGCTGCTTAACAACCGCCTCACCGTGCGCGTGGGCACCGACATTGCCCTGAGCGGCGGCTCGGGCAACGGCACCACGCAGGGCCAGACCTCGCCCAGCAACTTTGCCGGCGACGTGAGCCTGGAGTACCAGGTGCTGGCCGACGGCCGCCTGCGGGTGCGCGTGTTCCGCCAGAACAGCTACGACGACATCGACGGCAGCGGCATTGTACGGACGGGCGCGGCCCTGGTGTTTCAGCGCGACTACCGGGACCTGAAGGAGCTGTTTTCCAAAGTGCCCAAGGACATCAAAGCCGAGCGGAAAGCCAACCGCAAGCAAGAAAAAGAAGCCAAAAAAGCCGAGCAGGATTCGGTGCAAAACCAGCAGTCCACGGCGCGCGTGGACAGCGCCCGCACGCCCCAACCGGCCAAGAAATAGATTATCGTGAGTAGAATGTTTAACCAGCTTTTTCCACTTCTGCGCACCGGCTCCCGCCGCATGGCGGCCGCGTTTGCGCTGCCCCTGCTGCTGTCGGCGTGCTCGGGCCTGAAGTACGTGCCCGAGGGCCAGAAGCTGTACACCGGCAGCAAGGTCATCATCAAGTCGCCGGAGAAATTGCCCAACCAGTCGGCGCTGCAAACCGAGCTCGAATCTGTCATTCAGCCCAAGCCCAACGGCTCCATTCTGGGGCTGCGGCCCAAGCTGTATTTCTGGGGCATCGGGCAGGGCAAAACCAAGGGCCTGAAGCACTTTCTGGCCGACAAGTTCGGCGAAGCCCCGGTGCTGCTGAAGGACGTAAAAATCAGCGCCACCAGCGGCCTCATCACCAACCGGCTCTACAACAACGGCTTCTTTCAGAGCACGGTGACCAACGAGGTGAAAACCCAGGAGAAAACCGCGCAGGTAGACTACACCGCCAACACCGGCCGGGTGTACACCATCGACGAAATCCATTTCCCCGACCGCGACACGCTGGTTGATGCCGACATCCGGCGCACCCAGGCCGGCACGCTGCTCAAAAAAGGCGACGCCTACAACCTCAACACCTTCACGGCCGAGCGGGTGCGCATCGATAACGAGCTGAAAAACCAGGGCTATTTCTACTTCAACCCCGATTACGTTCTTTTTCAGGTCGACAGCACGCTGCACAACAAGGTGAACGTGTACATGCGCGTGAAAGCCACCGCGCCCAGCAAGGCTACCCGGCCCTACTGGCTCGACGAGGTGAAGCTGAACACCAACTACGTGCTGACCGACACGGTGCGGCGCAAGCCCGTCCTGTTCCGGCACTACCAGTACCTGCCCGACGAAAGGGTGTTCAAGGCCAAGGCCATCACCAACGCCACGTTCCTGTATCCCGACAGCCTATTTCGGCGGCGGCGCCGCGACCAGACCATCAGCCGCCTGATGAGTCTGAACACGTTTAAGTTCGTGGAAATCCGGCTGGCGCCGGCCGCCGCGGGCGACTCGGCCGGCCGCGCCCGGCTGGACGCCGACGTGCTGATGACCCAGCTCAAGAAGAAAAGCCTGCGGGCCGACCTGCAGCTGATAAGCAAGAGCAACGGCTTCACCGGGCCGGGCCTCACGGTGTCGTTTCGCAACCGCTCGGCCCTGCGTGGTGGCGAGCAGCTGCTGCTCAACGCCGTGGCCTCCACCGAAACCCAGACCGGCAGCGCCGCCGGCAACAGCGCCATCGGCCTCACCAGCTACGAGCTGGGCCTGAATGCGCAGTTGCTGATTCCGCGCCTGGTGGTGCCCCACCTGCCGCTGCTCGACGTGCGCCTGCCCAACTCCGACTTTCAGCCCCGCACCACCATCGGGGCGGGCTACCGCACGGTGAACCGGGCCGGCTTCTTCAACGAAGACTTCTTCAACCTGAACTATGGCTACACCTTCAAAACGAAGATTACCAACGAGCAGGAAATCCGGCCCGTCGACATCACGTTTGTGCGCCTGGCCAACACCACGCAGGAATTTGACCAGCTCCTGACCGACCGGCCGTTTCTGCGCAGCGCCTTTCAGCAGCAGTTCATCCTGGCCAGCTCCTACCGCTACACCTACAACCAGCAGGTGCTGGAGCAGCGCCGCCAGCAGATTTACTTCAGCGGGCAGGTGGAAGGCAGCGGCAACGTGGCCCAGGGCATCGCCAGCAGCATTGGGCAGGCCAAAGACGACAACGGCAAGTACACCATCGCCGGCCAGGAATTTAGCCAGTACCTGAAGTTTGACGTTGAGTTCCGCGAGTACTACCGCATCAGCCAGGACCCCACTTCCGGCAACCGCATCGTGGCGCGCTTCCAGGCCGGCGTGGGCCTGCCCTACGGCAACTCCGACGTGCTGCCCTACCCCAAGCAGTACGGCATCGGCGGCCCCAACAGCGTGCGCGCGTTTGCGGCCCGCGGCATCGGGCCCGGCACCTACCGCCCCACCACCGAAGCCGCCAACAACAACCGCTTCTACGACCAGGTGGGCGACATCCGCCTCGAAGGCAACATCGAGTACCGCCAGGACCTGATTCCCTACCTCAAAGGCGCCGTGTTCCTGGACGCCGGCAACATCTGGCTGGCCAACCCCGACCTCAGCCGCCCCGGCGTGGATGCCAACGGCCAGCCCGACGGCCGATACGGACAGTTCAGCCCCAGCACTTTTCTTAAGGAGCTAGCCGTGGGTGCCGGCGTCGGCCTGCGGGTCGACATCCAATTCTTCGTCATTCGGTTCGATTACGCCTTCCCGCTACAAGCCCCCTACGGCACCCCCGTAAGCCAGGCCGGCCGCTTCAACCTGGCCATCGGCTACCCCTTCTAAAGGTGAGGCGTAAAATGGTGAAAGGGGAGTTTGATGTTTTGACTGCCCATGTGGCGCAAGCCGAACATCAAACTCCCCTTTCACCATTTCACGCCTCACCGGATTATCGGCATGCGCTCAAATGGCCGGCTGCGGTCGAACAGGTAGCGGTAGGTGGCGTGCGTTTTGAGAATTTTGGCCCCGATGGAGCGCGTCGTCACCAGCATGCGCGGGTTGAAGTCGCCAATCCAGTTCATTTCGATTTCGGCGTAGCCCGCATCAAGGAAGGCTTGGCGGGCGTACACCAACATGGCGGCGTCCACGCCCTTGCCCTGGTGCTCGGGCACCACGCCGTAGATGATGCCGAACAGCTTCTTGTCCGTCCGGCGCATGTAGCGCCGTTGCTCCCACAAAAAGCGCAGCTTGCCTACTAGGTTCAGCCGCCGGCCCACGTGCTTGAAAATCTGGTTCAGCTCGGGAAGGCTGATGAAAAAGGCCACCGGCTCGGTGCCGTGATAGGCAAACCAGAGCAGGCGCTCGTCCACCACCGGCTTCATCTCCTTCACAATCTTGCGGGCTTCCTCCAGTGTCATGGGCTTCACGCCCGAGTGCCGGGCCCAGGCCAGGTTGTACACGTGGTGGAAATCCTGGGCCAGCTTTTCGGCGTCCTGCTTGCGGGCGTGCGCAAAACGGTAGGCACCCGCGTGCTCCTCAGCCCGCTTGGCGAAGCTGGGATGCAGCTCGGCGGCCGTGGTGCGGTAGCAGGTATATTGCTTGAAATACAGCTCGAAGCCGTATTGCTCAAACAAAGCGCGGTAGTACGGCGGGTGCCAGAACATGCCGTAGTTGGGTTCCAGCTCGTAGCCGTCGATGAGCAGGCCCCAGAACCGGTCCCGCTCGCCGAAATTGATGGGGCCGTCCATGGCCTGCATGCCGCGGGCCGCCAGCCACTGCCGCGCCGCCTCAAACAGCTGGTTGGCCGCCGCCTGGTCATCGATGCACTCAAAAAAGCCCATGCCGCCGGTGGGCAGGTCAGGGTTTTGCACGTCCACCGCGTCGCGGTTGAGAAAGGCGGCCACGCGGCCCACCACCAGCCCGGCAGCATCGGTCAGCACCCAGCGGGCGCACTCGCCGTGGTGGAATTTGGTGTTTTTGGCCGGGTCGAACACGGCCTCGACTTCGTTTTCGAGCGGGCCGATGTAGTTCGGCACGGCGCCGTGCAGGCGGGCGGGCAACTCCACAAACTCCCGCGCCAGGCGGGCATCAACAACTTCAAGCAGCGGCATAGCAAAGGACAAAAAACGGGCCCGGCCGCCGCAAACCGCGGTGCCCAGCCCTACTGCCGCAAAGAAACGGGCCAGCCGCTATTCCAGCCCGAACCGCACCCAGCCAGGCCGGCTCCGAGAGCCAGCGCAGGCCAGTCGCTAGTAAGTGCCTGCTCCGCTCGAATCAGCGGTGGAAAATGCGCGTGCGCCGGTCGAAGAGCGGGCTTGTGGCTCCGTTGGACTCTCGCCCACCCGCCGGCCCGATTTGAACTCTCCCAACAAGTAGCAGAACGGGCACTCCCGCTTGCCTTCCCCCATGCCCATCACCCGCGCCGATGCTTCAATGCCAAGCGCCACCTTGCAGTGCGGATGGGTGTGGTAGATATCAAGTTCAGCCTTGTTAGGCAGGCTGGAGTAGAAGGGGAAAGGTGGATTCATGCTCCGGCATCTTAGCTTGTTATAAATGTACTAAAAAGACATTATATTTCACTTATTTATTAAATAATATTTTTTCAACTTTAAAATATCATATCCAAGGCGAACTATGATTCGATTGAAAGCCAACACAAATAGGACTTAAAAGGCGAATTGGTTAGCAAGGCACGTTTAAGCCGCTGCTAAACCCATTACCAAAGCGCCCGGCCGCAATTGCTTGCAAGCCGGGCACTGAGATGGGGCAAATAAGCTGACTTGGTTAGTCTTTGGGCTTAATCTTGGTCTTGTTGCGCTTGTCTTTCACTTTGGCGTCCGTTTGCATGGCGGGCGCGGGGTTCACAACGGTGGTGGTAGTGGAGGGCTGCACCGTGGTGGTGGTCGACTCAACTGTGTTGGTTGAGGGAGCCGGCGTAGTGGTTTGATAAGCCGGGGCAGCGGGCTGGGCCGGCGTCACCGTGGTTTGCCGGGTGGTGGTAGTGGTGGTTTGGGCGCTGGCCGAGTAGCCGGTGGCCGACACCAACAGGGCGAGGAGAAACAGTTGCTTTTTCATGGAACCAAGGGGTTTAGTAAAACCATGGCCCGCGGGGAGAGGCGGGATTTGAGTGGTCTTTAACGCGAACAAAGCAAAAGGGTTGGCGCAGGCCGCGGCGCAGCTTCCGGGCCGCGCCAACCGGCCGCCCGTAGCCGCTATTTGGCGGCCAGCCAGGCGGTGGCGTCAAGTTCCAGGGTGGCGCGGGGCTGCCAGTGCTGGCCATCGTGCCGGAACAGGGTGATGGCGCTAGCCTCAAACTCGGACGCGTAGGCGCGGTGGGCAAACAGCTCGCGTAGCGCCGGCACCTGCGCGGGCGGCAGGTCGCGGGTGGCCAGCGTGAGGTGCGGCGTGAACGGCCGGTTTTCGGGCGGCACCTCCGGCAAATGGGCGGCGCACCAGGCCCGCAGTTCCGCTTGAAACGCCTGGATGCCGCGCGGCTGGCTCACGTGCACAAACAGGGTGCGCTCCCCGAACCAGGCAAATCCGTTCAGGCCCACGCCGAAGCGGGGCTGCGTGGCGGCAAAGGTGGCCAGCGCGGCCGTGCAGCGGGCCTCAAAGTCATCGTTCTGCCGCATGGGCGGCAGCAGGGTGAGGTGGGGCGGCAGGCGCACGGCGTTGCGGCTGCCGGTCAGGCGGTGCACTTCCTGCTTGAGGGCCCAGGTTTCGGCAAAAACAGGCTCCGGCGGCAGCACCGCTACCAGGTAAAGCGTCTTCATGAGGCACGCGAATGAAGAATAGCCTTTTCTACGGCGGCACCCTTAAGAAAGTAGCTGCGGCGGTAAGCCGCGCTCATGCCGCAACCAAAAAGCCCCGGACTTCCTGCGAAATCCGGGGCGGTTGGCGCGGGCGGCCGGCACTTAGCGGTGGTTGTAGCCGTAGTCGCGGCCGTGGTCGTTGCGGTGCTGGGCTTCGTAGCGGGCGCGTTCGGCGGCGCGCTGCTGCTCGGCCCGGCGCTGGGCGGCTTCGAGGCGGGCGCGCTCGGCGGCGAGCTTGCGCTCCTGCTGAAGCTGCAATTTGCGCTGGGCGGCTTCGTAGCGGGCGCGCTCCAGGGCCTGCCGGCGCTCGTTTTCGCGCTGGGCTTTTAGCTGGGCGGCCTCGTAGCGGCTGCGCTCAATAGGCGACATGCGGCGGGGGTCGTTGTGGTCAGAAGGGGAAGCAGCCGAGGCGGCGGTGGAAACCATCAGGAGGCCGGCGGCCAGGAGCGAAAGCAGGGAAGATTTCATGGCGAAAAGGAAATAAGCGGTGATTGGAAGGAAGGACGCGTCTGCCCTTTCCAAAGGCAAGGGCTATGCCAGGTGCGGCAAGCCCAAATTCAGCCATTGCCTACAAATTCCTCTCAATCAGAATACTAATTGTTTCTCCCACTAAAAATCCGTCGACCAAGGCGCCAAGTGTGCCGATGAAACCGGCGCGGCCACGGCCCCTGCCTACGAAAGCAGCCGGGCCTGATGGGCCGCACTTATCAGGCCCGGCGCGTTCTTGAGCGTGGCGAGGACGACTTCGCGGGCGGCCTGCTTCAGCTCGGCTTTGCTGATGTCGCGGGTTTCCTCCTTCACCAGCTCGCCCATAGTATGAAAAGCGTGCAGCAAGGCCTTGCGGCTGGGTTTTTCGGCCCTGAGCTCGGCGTAGACACGCGCAATCTGAGCGTTGATTTTCAGGCGGCGGGTGTGGAAAACCGAATCGGTGGCCACGTGCGGCTGGATGGTTTCGAGCAAGGCCACCAGCGGCCGCCACCGCACGGCAGTGCCAATAACGGCGTCGCTGAGGCGCTGGCGGTGGCCGGCGGCGTGGGCCGGGTCGTCGGCCGCGCTTTCAGATGGAATGTTGTCGTTGCCAGCAGGCATGCCCAAGCAGGAAAACTGGTGATTATTCCTGCCAAATTACGTGCAAAGGAGCAAGTTGGCCCGGGCCTTTGGGCTGGCGGTGCGGCAGGCAGGCCAGTTGAGGTCAACTGGCTTCCCAAAGCACCGGCTTGGCCGGCTAGTCACCGCCTAGTTCAGCCAGATGAGGGGATTGCGCACGGGCAGGTTGCGCACCACTTCTTCGACTTGAGGCGTATGTTCCAGCTTTTGCCAGGTGGCCAGCCACGCCGGGCTAGCAAGCTGCACGGCGCCGAGCACCAGAAAAGGTTGGGCCACCGGCCAGTTTTCCCAGTACATCACGTCTTTGGGAAAAGGCCAGGCGCTTTTGTCGGCCACGTAGGGGTACAGAAACTCAATTCCTTTGCGAATACTGCGCCCATTAGGCGTTTGAAAGGCCCAGAGGTTGTCGTTTTTGTCTGTAAGAATCTGGCAAAGCAGGGCCATGGCGTCCAGGTTGAACAGGGAATAGCCGTAGGGCTTGGTGCGCTTGGTTTCGAGCGGAAAGCTGCCGTCGGGCGCCATTTGGGTGGGCAGCAGCACGGTTTTGTACCGCTCCCGGCAGAAACGCAGCAGCTCCTGGTTGCCGGTGAGGCGGGCGAAAGCCGCCACCTGCATCGCCCAGCAGGTGCCGTGGTTGTTGGCCGCGTTCATCTCGTCTTTGCCATACGGGTGCGTGGTGAGCCAGGTCAGGTATTGCGCAAACCAGCTTTTGATGCCCGCCACGTCGTCTTTGCCGAAGGATTTGGCTACTTGCATCACCAGCACGCCCTGGGCCACTTCCATGAGCTGAATGGTGTCGATGATGCCAATGCCGCGCCCCGTAAACCGGCCCTTGATGGCCTGCGCGTAGAGCAGCGAGGGGTTCATGCGCGTGGCCGAATCGGTGAACCAGGCCCGCAGGTGCCGCAGCGCGTGGCGCGCATACTTCTCGTCGCCCGTCAGTTGGTACGCCGACGCCAGCGCTCCGACAATGCGGCTAAAACGAATCATGGCCTGGCGATGGGCCACGAAATTGTCGGGGTTGGTCATCCCGTCGCGCTGGATGTAAGGGCCGGCGGGGTTCGCGGGGTCGGGCCACCAGTAGTCGCCTTCCGAGAAGAAGTCGTGCGGGCCGCCTGCGCTGCGCGGCGAACTGCTGGCGGTGACCGTGACGGGCGCCTGCTGCAACGCCCAGGCCGCCTCGGTCAGCACGTGCGGGCGCAGGGTGTTCACGGCCTGCTGCCGCAGCTGCTTCTGGCTGGGCGGGACAGCGGCGTGGGCAGCGGTGAAAAGCAGCGTTAACAGCAGCGCGGTTATTCGGGATAGCATGTGGTCAGTCATGAAAGAACGTCATGTAGTCAGTCATAACGGAACGTCATGTCGAGCTTGCCGAGACATCTCGCGTGCTGGAGCAATTATTTACTCTTGCACGCAAGATGTCTCGACAAGCTCGACATGACGTTCTTAGCGTCTATCAGTCAAGCCTTTTCCAGCTTACCGCACCGTGCCGATGCTGCGGTGGGTGAAGGACGTGAAGCCCAGGAAAGTCTTGTCGCCGGGCACACCGTAGGGGTCCTGCCGGTCGCGCAGCGAGGCCAGTTTCGAGGTGCCGTAGTAGTTGTAGGCGGTTTCGATGCCGGGGAAAATCTGGCTGCCGCTGCAGTTGCGGGAGTAGTTGCCGGCCTCGGCATCCTCAAACTTGTTCCAGCCGTTTTTGATGAGCTGGCCGTTGGCTTCGTACAGGGCGGTGTTGCCTTGGATACGGGCCGTTTCGGCGGCGTAGGTCATGGCCGTGAGGGAGTACTGCGGGTGCACGCAGTCGCGGTCGCGCAGCTCCTTCAGGGCGCCGTCGGAGTACACCACCTGCGGCATGGTTTGCAGCATGAAGTCGTAGCCCGAGTCGTAGACGGTGGTGCTGTTGAACCACACGCCCAGGGCCATTTTGGCGTAGGCGTACGACACCTGCCAGTTGTTGGTGTCGCTGATGGCGCCGGGCACGTTGTTGACGTAGTTGTTCTTTAGATTATTCAGAAAGTCAGAAAACTTGGCCACGTCCGTGGCCGACCAGCCCGCGCCCGCGCCGTTCACCTGGTAGTAGCGGATGATTTCGGCCGCCGCCACGAACGTGGGCGCCACCCAGGAGGCTTCCAGGTAGGTTTGGCGGAACTCCGTGGGGCTGCCGTCGGGCTTGGGCGAGGTGGAGTAGCGCTGGAAATTGTAGGCGTAGCCGTTCAGGATTTGCTTGGCTTGGCCGGCGTAGGTGGCGCTGCCGGTTTTCACCCAGCGCAGGGCGCAGGCGTAGGCCAAAATGGCGTCGCGCCGAATCTGGTCTTCGGTGGGGCTGCCGCCGCTGCCCACCACGTACACCACCGCCGGAAACGAGGTGGGCACGGAGTACTGGTTCATGTAGTCGACCACTTTGTTGTAGCCGGCCGTGCGGGTGGCGTCGCCGGCGTTGGCCTGGGCGGCAATCAGGTTGAGGCTGGCCGTGCTGTTGACCACGCCGGGGTGGCGGAAGGTGGTGATGGTGGAATCGGCGGTGCTGGCCGGGTCCGTGTCGGGGGTGGCGGGGGCCTCTTTCTGGCAGCTGCTGAGCAGGGTGATGGCAGCGGCCAAGCCCAAGCGGGCAAGGCGCGGCAGTGCGGTAAAATGCGTCATGGTTTTCGTGGGAATTGAAGGATGGAAACGATGATTTTCAGGCCGCTCCGCGAGTCAGGCCATCACCCAGGAGCGGCATAAAAGTAGACGCTTCCCACCCCGAAAAGTAACGCTTAAGCCATGTTTATTTACGGAACCGTTTACGTAAAAATCACCAGCTTACACCCTCTTAATTAGACGCTTATCCAGACAAAAAGAACGTCATACCGAGCGCAGCCGAGGCATCTCGCACGGGGTGGTAATTCCGTTGAGAAGAGGCTGCGAGCGAGATGCCTCGGCTGCGCTCGGCATGACGTTTAAACGGATTCGTTCATAAGTTTAAAAAAGCTATTTCCAGCCCTTCCGACGCTACGCTGGCCACGCTGCGCAGCCCGTTGGTTTGCACCCGAATAATGGCGCGGCCGTTGTAGGCCTGCACCTTGCGCGAGCTGCTGCTGGTGCCGAGGTCGTCGAGCAGCTGGCCGCCCCCAATCAGCCCGAACCGGACCCAGTTGGCGGCATCCAGGCACGGCACGCCTTGGGCGTCAAGCATCTTCACTTCGAGGGTGGCCACGCCGTTGGTTTCGCCGGTTTTTTCCAGGGTGAGCTTGGCGGGCTTACTCCATTTGGCGGTTTGGTAGCGCTGGGTTATCTGGTCCTGCACGGTGGCTTTGCCCTGGCGGGCCACCGCGCGGAAGGTGTTTTCGCCTTCGCGCAAGGCCACCAGCCAGCGCAGGCCGGCGGCCGGAAAATCCTGGCTGTTGCGCCGCTTCACGCCCTGGCTCTGGCCGTTTACGAACAGCTCGACCTCGGCGGCGTTCGAGTACACTTTTACCATCTTTTTCTCGCCTGCGTCGCCCCAGCGCACCGGCCAGGAGTGGCCGTAGATGTGCACCATGGGCGCGGTGGTCCAGTACGATTGGAAGACGTAGAAGGCCTCTTTGGGCGTGAGGTCGCGCTCCACCACGCCCTTCTGGTTCATGTAGGGAATGGGGTTGTCGGGCCGCACGGGGGTGGAGAAATCCTTGAACGGCCAATAGGCCGCGCCGCTGAGCCAGGGCATGGTTTCCTGCTCCTTGAGGTGCCAGTCCACCAGGTTGCAGAGGTAGCTTTCGCTCCAGTCGCCGTCCTTCGAGACGCGGGCGCTGCCGCCGAAGAGCGAGGCATCGCCGGCGCGCTCGTCGGCGCCCTGGCCGCGGCTGATTTTGGCCAGCGCGTTGTCGGGGTTTTCGGAATGGCGGCCGGCGTGGCTGTCGCCGCCCCATTCCACGTGCAGAAAGCGCTTCACCGACTTAAACTCCTGCTCGCTCACCTCCTTGTAATCGGTGTAGATGCCGCGGTACCAACCCGCCCAGATAGATGGCGAGTACACGTCGGGAATGTCCTTGCAGAAGTCGCAGCGCCGGATGGCGGTGTAGCGGGCCGGGTCGAGCTGGTGCGCCAGATTGTTCAGCGACTTCATGTACGTCCGAATTTTCTCCTTATCGAACTCCGGGAAGTCGCCGGGCCAGTCGTTCTCGTTGCCCAGGCCCCAAATGAGCACCGCCGGGTGATTGTAGTGCTGCTGAATCATGTTGGTCAGCATGCGCAGGCCCTGGCTTTGGTAGGCCTCCCCGCCCAGCCCGCCGCGGCACCAGGGAATTTCCTCCCACACCGTGATGCCCAGCGAGTCGCACAGATTCAGCACGATGCGCGACTGCTGGTAGTGGCCCAGCCGGATGAAATTGATGCCCATCTGCTTCATCAGCCGCATTTCCTGCCGGATTTGGGGCTCGGTCATGGCAGCGGCCACGCCGGCGTGGTCTTCGTGGCGGTGGGTGCCGCGCAGCAGCAGGCGCTGCCCGTTCAGCAGAAACGGGCCGTGCTCCACGAACTCAATATGACGAAACCCAACTTTCTCGGTTTGCTGGAAGGTTTGGCCATCAGTCGTTACGGTCACCTGCACGGTGTACAAATCTGGCCGCTCGGGCGACCACAGGCGCGGCGCTTTCATCTTGAAACTGCCCAGTTCCAACTCGCCGCTCTTGAGGCTCAGCGACACTTGCGACTTGGCCGCTTGCTTGCCGCGCGGGTCCAGCAGACGCACGCTCACTTGCGCATTGCCGCTGGCGAAGGGCTCTCGGAAATCGCCTTTCACCGTGAGCTGGCCTTGTTTGCCGGCTTTGTCGACTTCGGCTTTCACCGCCACGCGCTCCAGCGAAACGGCCGGCTCGTACCGCAGATTCAGGTAGCGGTAGAGGCCGCCGTAGACGTTGAAATCCGACAAGTCGGAGGGCATCATTTCCAGGTCGCGCGAGTTGTCGCAGCGAATGGAAAGTGGGATTTTGCCCTTGAATTGGGTTTTGAAAGCTTCGGTTTTCTGGAATTCGGCCACGGCCTGGGTGATGTCGACGGTCCATTCGTCGTAGCCGCCCACGTGGCCGCCCACCTCGGTAGAGTAGATGAACACGCGGGTTTTCTGGCCGGCGCCCTCGAAGTGCAGCAGCGTGCGGCCGTTGGCGTAGGGGTTTTGGATGGCGAGTTGGGTGCGGTACCAGCCGGGGCCCTGGTAGTAGTTCACGTCGGGGTCCACGGCGTCGCGGGCGTTGAAGCAGTGCGGCAGGGTCACGGGCGTCCAGAGCGGCACGCTTTCGGGGTTGCCGGCCACCACGGGGCGCACGGCCTCCCACACGCTGCCCAGGTCCTGGCGCACGAATTCCCAGCCGTCCGTGAGGCGGGTGCTCTGCTGCGCAGCAGCCGGGTGGCCGAGGAAGCTGAGCAGCAAAAGCAGCCAGAAACAAATGACAGTGTGCTTCTTCATATTTCACCAATCAATCTCAAACGACATGCATAGCGCCGCCGAAGCATCCCTACCGCATTGTTGCGCGGCTCACCTTCCACTGGCAACAAATTCGTCCCACCTCATTTGGTGCAGTGAATGATTTACTCTTCGCAGTAGAGATGCTTCGGCTGCGCTCAGCATGACAGCCTATCTTTTCTAATCCTTGTCTATTCCACCCGCTTTATCTGGATGCCATTCAGCACCGCTTCGCCCGCTGCGGCCTTGAAATCGACCACAATGCCTTGCTCGCGCCGCACGCTCACCGGGAACTTGAAACTGGTGGCTTGCAGCGGCGTCAGGTAGTTATCAATTCCCAGCCCAGGCAGCACCGTTTGCCCATTCAGCAGCACATCGAAGCGGCGACTGGCCGACGCGGGCACCGTTGCTGCCGCATCGGTTTTGGCGAGGTTATACACCAGTTGCTCCGTGGGCGGCGCGGCTTCCAGCTCGGCAAAATGCAGGGTTACTTCGTAGTCGCCGGCCGGCACATCGGCCCGAAACTGCGTCAGGCCCACGCGCTGCGTTTCGTACAGCGCATCGTAGTCGGTGCCGAGAATGTTGCGGTCGGAGCCGTAGGGCAGGCGGCCGGTGCCGGGCAGCGCGAAGGGCTTGCCGCCCACGTAGCCCCAGCCGCCGGGCGCGTAGGCCTGCTCGGGCAGCCAGACCTGGCTGAGCTTGGCGTCGGTGAAAGTGCGCTGGTCGCCGAGACTCACGTTGAGCTCCGTGAAGGGCAGTTTATCAGAAGCCAGATTGTTGGGCAGGAGCTGAAACTGAACCTCGACGTGGTCGGGCGGCGCAGTGGCGGCCCGGGCCGTGAGCTGGTTCAACCCATTGCCGAAAGGCACCGTGAAGCGCACCACGCCAAACTCGGCCGGGTGCGTGCCCAGCGACTGGCCATTGAGCAGCAGTTCGGCGGCGGGCTGGTTGGTGTACACTTCCACCGGCTGCCGGCAAACCAGCGAATCCAGGCCGACGGCGAGTCCGCTGCGCAGGTTCCAGGCGCGGGAGCCGATGCGCACGAAGGGCGTTTTCAGCAGGTGGGCCTGGTAAAACAGGTAGGCGTCTTTGGGCTGGCGGTCAGCCGTGAGCAGGCTTTTGTTGTTGATGTGGGGCACGGCTTCCTGCCGCGTTTCGGAGTTGAACTCGGCCAGGTTCCAAACGGTGCTGCCCGCCACGAAGGGCCGGGCCAGAATTTCTTTCAGATAAAACTGATGGTAGAGGTTGGCGTACTCCGTGGTTTTGTCGAAGCGCAAGGGCTTGAAGGAGTGCAGGCGCGCGTCGGAGTCGGCGCCGTACTCGGTCACCAGCAGGGGCTTGTCGGGCAGCTCGCGGCGGTGGCGGTCCAGGAAATCGGGGAAGCCCTGGAAGCCGCCCGAGTACCAGCCCGCGTACAGGTTCCAGCCCACCAGCATGGGGATTTTGGTGAGGCCGGCCTGCTGGTACAGCTCAAACGCGCCGTGGTTGACCAGCATGGTGTAACGGTCCGGGTCTTCGCGCCGGGTGAGGGCTTCCAGCTCCTGCGCCAGCGCCGCCACGCGGCCCAGGTAGGCTTTGCCGGCCTCATTGTCTTTGGTGAGGCCGGCGGGCAAGCGCAGCAGCACCTCATTCATGTAGGCCCAGATGATGACGCTAGGGTGGTTGTGCCCCTGCCGAATCATCTCGGTTTGCATAGTGCGGCAGTTCTCGAAGAAGGCCGGCGAATCGGTGATGGCGTTCACCACCGGAATTTCTACCGACGCCAGGATGCCTAATCGGTCGCAGGCCGCGAGCACGGCGGGGTCCTGCGGGTAGTGCGACACGCGCAGGAAATTGCCGCCCATCTGCTTCAGCAATTGCAGGTCGCGCTCGGCCAGGGCATCGGGCAGGGCGTTGCCCAGGCCGGGAAAATCCTGGTGCCGGTTGGTGCCGATGAGCTTGAACGGCTTTCCGTTCAAGTAAAAGCCCGCGGCGGCATCGAAGCGAAACCAGCGCAGGCCGAGCGGGCTGCTCACGGCATCCAGCGCATCGGCCTGACTGGCGGCGCGCACGGTGCTCGTGACGTGGTACAGATAGGGGTCATCCGGCGACCACAGATGCGGCTGCTTGAGGCCGGTAAAGTTTTGTTTGAAAGCCCGCTTCTCCCCTGCCGCTAGCGTGAGACTGCTGCGCTGCTGAGCCACCGGTCGGCCTTCGCGGTCGGTTAGTTCGGTGAGCACCGTCAGGCGCTGGCGGGTGGGCGCGTTGTTGGTCACGGTGCCGCTCACGGCCACTTCCGCCGCTTCGGCAGAGACGTTGGGTGTGGTGACGAAGAGGCCGCTGGCGGCGTGGTCGTTTAAGTCGAAATGCACCGGGTTGGCCGCCACGAGGTACACGTCGCGGTAGAGGCCGCCGTAGAACGTGAAGTCAGCCGAAAGCGGCGGCAGGTCGGGATTATGACTGTTGTCGACTTTGACTATCACCTCATTCACCGCTCCTTTCTCAAATTTGAGCCACTGGCTGATGGGGAAGCGGAAAGCCGTATAGCCGCCCGCGTGCCGGCCGGCCAGCTGGCCGTTCACGTACACTTCGGCCGCCTGCCCGGCGCCCTCAAAGTGCAGGTAGAGGCGCCGGTTTTGCCACTCAGCGGGAATGTGGAGCTGCTTGCGGTACCAGCCCACGCCGCGGTAGTAGCCGGGCTCGTCGTCCATCACGTCGGCCGTGTTCCAGGTGTGGGGCAGCGAAATTTTCTCCCAGCCCGCGACGGCTGGTGTTTTGGCGAAGTCCGTGCCGTCGGCCTTCCGGAAAAGCCAGTTGGAATTGATGGACTGCACCACGCGCTGCGCGGCGGCGGGCTGTGCCAGCAGCAGGGCGCAAGCCAGCATTTTCAACACCTTGCCCCAGCCCCCCGCACTCGACTTTCTTTCTATCATAGGCCGAATTAAACGCCGCCGAAGATGGAAAAGCCGCCATCCACGCAAATCATGGAACCGGTGACGAAGCGCGAAGCGTCGCTCAGCAACCAGACCAGGGCGCCTTTCAGCTCGTCGGGCTGGCCGAAGCGCTTGAACGGGGTTTGGCGAATGACCAACTCGCCGCGGGGCGTGAAGCCGCCCTCAGGCGTGGTGAGCAGGCTGCGGTTTTGCTCGGTGAGGAAGAAGCCGGGGGCCAGCGCGTTCATGCGCAGGCGGTCGCCGTAGCGGTTGGCCATTTCCACGGCGAACCACTGGTTGTAGCAGTCCACGGCGGCTTTGCCCATGTTGTAGCCCAGCACTTTGGTGATGGCGCGCTTCGAGTTCATCGACGAGATGTTGACGATGCTGCCGGCGCCGGATTCGGCAATGGCCGGGCCGAACACCTGCGTGGGCAGCAGCGTACCCCACACGTTGAGGTCCATCACGCGGCGCATGCCGGCCAGGTCCATTTTGAACACGTCGGTGTCGGCGCCCAGCACGCCGTCGGGGCCGTTGCCGCCGGCAGCATTCACCAGGCCGTCGATTCGGCCGAAGGTGCTCATCATCAGGTCGCAGGCGGCTTGCAGCTGGCCTTCGTTCAGCACATCGGCCACCAGGGGCAGCGCCCGGCCGCCTTTGGCGTTAATGGCCGCGGCGCGGTCTTCGGCCAGGGCGGCGTTGCGGCCCAGGATGCCCACGGCGCCGCCCGCTTCCACGATGCCGGCCAGGAAGGCCTCGCCGAGGATGCCGGTGCCGCCGGTCACGACGACGACCTTGTTTTGGAGGGAAAAGCTGTCGGCCACGGGAGCTAGTTGAGCGTCAGCTGGGCGTAGTTCTGGTAGCGCCATAGGGCTTCGAGGTAGTAATAATCGGCGTAGACGAGCGGGGCGTCCACTTCGGAATTAGACGGTTTGTTGCCGGTGCTGTGTTTCAGCAAAAAAAAGTTGTTGGTGCCGGCCGCCGCCAGGTATTGCGGCGAACTCAGGCTGGCAAGAATGGCCGTGGCCGCGCCGTAATAGGGCTTAGTCTTCGGCGCGTATTTGCTCAGCTCCAGCATGCCGGACGCGGCGGCAGCGGCCGCCGAAGCATCGCGCGGGGCTTTCGGAATGTCGGGCGCGTTGAAATCCCAGTACGGAATGTGGTCCGCAATGCTGGCGGTGTGCTCGATGAAATAGTCGGCCGCGTGCATGGCGGCCTGCAGGAATTTCGGGTTTTTTGTTTCGCGGTACACCATGGTGTAGCCGTAGATGGCCCAGGCCTGCCCGCGTGCCCAGCAGGAGTTATCGGCGTAGCCCTGGTGCGTGACTGAGGTCAACAATTTGCCCTTCGCCGGGTCAAAATTCAGGACGTGGTAGGTACTGTAATCCTTGCGGAAACGGTACTTCAAATCCGTCGCGGCGTGCGTTTTGGCGATGTGGGCGTAGGTGGTGTCGCCGCTGAGCTTGGAGGCCGCAAATAGCAGCTCCAGGTTCAGCAGGTTGTCGACGATGACGGGGTAAGACCACAGCTCCGGGTGGTGGTCCCAGGAGCGAATGGCGCCCACCGTGGGGTTGAAGCGTTTGGCGAGCGTGGCGGCGGCTTGCAGCAGCACCTCGCGGTACTTCGGGTTTTTGGTGACGGCGTAGCCCTGGCCGTAGGAGTTGTTGAGGATGAAGCCGAGGTCGTGGGTCGTGGTCACGTTTTTTTCGGCTTCCAGCGTTTCGGTCCAGGCGGCGGCGCGGCGCGGCCACTGCGGCTGGCCGCTGAGGCGGCTGAGGTACCAGAGGTTGCCGGCGAAGAAGCCGCTGGTCCAATTCCGCGAGTTGGTGAGCAGGATGCGGCCGTCGTCTTCGGTGCTGCGCGGGTGCTGGGTGCTGTCGGGGTAGTGGCGCAGGTAGGCAGCGTACTGGGCCTCGGCGCGGGCCACCGCGGCGGCCACGGGCACGGCGGGCGCCGGCTTGGGCGCGGCTTTCGGCTGGGCGCGCAGAAAGCCGGCGGTGAGGCCGAGCAGAGCCAAAGAAAGGGAAAGGAATTGCCTCTTCATCAGAAAGCCCAGGGCACGGGGTTGAAGTCGGGGGTTTGCGCGAATACTTCGGCGGCCTTCAGGTCCGGGTAAGCCCGGCTGGCTTGCTCGTACACATTCAGAGCTAGCGCGTTGGAAGTGCCGGCGGCGTCAGCTTTTTCCATCTGCTTCTGCTTCAGCAGGTAGGGCCGAAACCACTCCACGGCGGGGCGCAGGCCGCGGCCGTCGGGGGTGCGGTAGTGCCAGAGGTCGAGGCCCACGCGCTGGGCCAGCAGGGCCAGGCGCTGCCAGCCTTGCAGGTTCATGCTGGTGTAGTTCCAGGGGCGGGTGCGGGCCAGCTCCAGCGGCTGCGAGCCGTCAGGTGCAAATTGCACGGGCACGCGGGGCCAGGTTTGCTTTTGCAGGGTGCTTTTGGCCAGGGCCTGGTCGCCGGTGAACAGGGCAAAATCCACCACCTGCGTGTCGTAGAAAGTGCCGTGGTTGTTCTTGGCCTCCCCTTCGGGCAAGGCAATGGGGCTGGTGGTCAGCCAGGTATTGTAGGCCTTGAACCACGTTTTCAGTCCGTCCACCAAACCAGCGTCCACGCTGGCGCTGCCGCTCATCAACGCCAGCGCCTCCGGTATTTCCACCAGGTTGCGGGTTTCGATGATGCCGAAATTGCGCCCCGTGTTGATGCCCGGAATGCCCTGCCCGAAGTTCAGGTTGGGGTTCATGCGGGTGGCGGGGTTCAGGAAAAACACTTGCAATAGCGTGGCGGCCTGCTTGGCGTATTTCTCATCCGCGGTGAAGTAGTAAGCCAGGCCCAGTTCCTTCACGTCGGCGCAGAGCTTGCTCAGGTTGTCGCTGTCCTTCATCGCCGCCGACTCCGGGTTGCGCAGCCCATCCTTCTGGATGTAAGGCTTGCCGTCGGGCTTGGCGGGGTCGGGCCACCAGTAGGGCGCCTGGGAAATGTAGTCGTGCTTGTCGCCGCTAGGGGGCGTTTGCGGCTTGGTGACGATGGTGTAGGGCGCGTGCTTAAGGGCGGCATTGGCTTCCTTGAGCACTTGCTGCACCTGGGCCGCTTCCGGCTGGTGGCCGGCTTTGGCGGCGGCTTTGTAGGCGGCCAGGGCGGCGGGGTCGAGGAGGATGAATGCCACCGGCGCGGCCGTTGCAGCGGCCGGCGCCGGGGCGCTCATCACCCACCCCACCAGCAGGAGAATGAGAAATCGCATTAGTTGTATCCGGGGTTTTGCGTCAGGTTGGGGTTGAGCACCATTTCGGGCTGCGGAATGGGGAACAGCAAGTACTTGTTGTCCACGGTGCGGTTGAAAATGGCCTTCTCGCGCTCCTGCAGGCGGCCGAGGCGCACGAGGTCGAACCAGCGGTGACCTTCCTGCACCAGCTCCCAGCCGCGCTCGCGCACCAGCATGTCCACGAAAGCGTCTTTGGTGGTGACGCGCGTGATAGGCAGCCACTGCGCGATGCCGGCGCGCTGGCGCACCTTGTTGTAGCCCTCGTATTTCAGCGGGTCATTCGCATTCAGGTTGTTGCGGGCTTCGGATTGCATCAGCAGCACGTCGGCGTAGCGCGTGATGAGGTAGTTGCAGCGCGAGTCATTCACGATGCGCTTGTCGTCGCGAAACTTGTTGAAGTAGTAGCGGGCCAGCGTGGTGGTGCCGGCCTGGTTGCTGATGTTCCAGGCCCGGCGCACGTCGTTGGTGCGGTAGGCGCGCACGAGGCTGTCTTCCACCGTGAAGGTGCCCAGGCCGTTCAATTGCGAGGGCAAAAACTGCCGCACGATGATGCTGCCCGTGTTCGGCGGCAGGTCAAACTGAATGCTGAAGATGTGCTCCGGCCCGTTTTCCTTGTCGGGGTTAAACACGTCGCCGTACACCGGCAAGAGGCTGTACTGGTTCGAGTTGATGACGGTGTTGCAGGCGTCCAGGGCCTTCTGGTTGTCGGTGGGCTGCGCGGCCGTGCTGTTGGCGCGGGTTAGGTACACCTTGGCCAGCACCGCCGTGGCGGCGCCGCTCGACACGCGGCCTTTTTCGCCGGTTGCGATTTTGTTCTCCGGGTAGCAGTTGGCTTCGGCAAACTGCAGGTCCTTGATAATTTGGTCGTAGACCTGCGCCAGGGGCGTGCGCGACGGGCGCAGCTCGTCGTTGGGCCCTTTCACGGTGGCCGTCACCAGGGGCACGTCGCCGAAGCAGCGCACTAGGTCGAAGTAGCCCAGGGCGCGCAGGAAGCGGGCGTTGCCGACGATGTTGTTCTTGCGCACCTCGTCCATCGTGATGGCGGGCACTTTCTCAATCACGTCGTTGGCCCGGTTTATCATCCGGTAGGAATTAGTCCACCAGCTGTTGATTTCGGTGTTCGTCGGCGTGAAGGTGAAGCGCGAAAGCTGGGCCCGCTCGTCGGTGCTGGAGCCCACGCGGATGAGCTCGGCGGGCAACTCCGTGATTTGCCAGCCGGTGCGGCCGTAGTAGGTCTGGGGCAGCAGGGCGTTGAACACGCCGTTGAGGCCGGCGATGGCGTCGCCCTCGTTCTGGTAAAAGTTTTCGGCCGCGAGGAAGTCGTACGGCTTCTCTTCCAGGAATTTCTCGCAGGAGCCCAGCGTCAGGCCCAGGGTTAGCAAGCTCAGCAGAAGGATTTTATTTTTCATGGGGTGGGTCGATGAGATTTAGGAACCGTCATGTCGAACTGGTCGAGACATCTCGCGTGGAGTAGTGACTCAATCAATTGGATTACTCTGGCACGCGAGATGTCTCGACAAGCTCGACATGACGTTCTTTTTATTCTGGGTCTGAGTTAAAAACCAATCTTCAGCCCGGCGATGAAGGTGCGGGTGCTGGGGTAGGCGTTGTAGTCGGTGTTGAGGCTGAGGTTGTCGCGGCCGAAGGAGTTCACTTCGGGGTCGAAGCCGGTGTATTTGGTGATGGTCACGAGGTTCTGAGCGGTAACGTACACGCTGGCCGATTTCAGCACCTTGCCGAACTTGGGCAGCGTGTAGCCCAGCGTCACGGTTTTGAGGCGCACGAAGCTGCCGTCTTCCACCACGTCGCTCACGATGCCGGTGCTGCGGCGAATGGTGCTGCCGGCGCGCGGAATATTGGTGTCGGTGTTGGTGGGCGTCCAGCGGTTCACCACGGTTTTGAGCTTGTTGGTGGTCGTGATGCCCGACTCCAACTCGTAGCGGTTCAGGTTCAGCACGTCCTGGCCCTGCACGCCCTGAATGAACACGCTCAGGCTAAAGCCGCCGGCCGTGAAGCCGTTGGTGATGCCGTAGATGAACTTGGGCTGGGCCCGGCCGATGATGACGCGGTCGGCGGCCGTGATGGCGCCGTCGCCGTTCTGGTCCACGTAGCGCGGGTCGCCGGGGCGCACGGCGGTTTTGGTGCCGCTGGCCACAATTTCGTCGGTCGTCTGCCAGATGCCGTCGAACTGGTAGCCGTAGAACGAGCCGATGGGCTCGCCTTTGCGCAGGATGCTGGTTTGGCCCAGGCCCGCGCCCACAAACAGGCTGGAGCTGGAGGCCCCCACCGGCAGCTCGTCCACGCTGTACAGGTCGAGCACCTTGTTGCGGTTGAGCGAGACGTTGAAGTTGGTTTTCCAGCCGAAAGCCTTGGTGTCGAAGTTGGTGGTGTTCAGGGCAAACTCCAGGCCCTTGTTTTCCACGCTGCCAGCGTTCAGCAGGATGTCGCCGTAGCCGGTGCTGCGGGGCGTGGCCACGCGCAGCAGCAGGTCGGTGGTTTTCTTGTAGTAAGCGTCGGCCGTGAAGGTGATGCGGTTTTGCAGAAAGGCCGCGTCGATGCCCACGTTGGTGGCCGCCGTCGACTCCCAGCGCAGGTCCGGGTTCAGGATGTTGGCCGGCACCAGGCCTACCAGGCGGGTGCTGCCCGAGGCGTAAGAACCCACGTCGTAGCGGGCCAGCGACTGGTAGTTGTTGATTTCCTGGTTGCCCGTCACGCCGAAGCCCACGCGCAGCTTCAGGTCGCTGAGAAAGGTGAAATCCGACATGAACTTCTCGTCAATCAGCCGGTAAGCGAAGGCCGCCGAGGGGAAGTAGCCCCACTTGTTGTTTTTGCCGAAGCGCGACGACCCGTCGGCCCGCAGCGTGGCCGTGAACAGGTAGCGCTCGAACAAGCGGTAGTTGACGCGCCCGAAGTACGAGGCCAGCGAGTTGGTGAACCGGCCCGAGTTCGGCGTCTGAATGCTGGAGCCCAGCGCCAGGTTGTCGGAGCCCAGCGTGTTGGTAAAGAAGCCGTTGGCCGTGGCGCTGAAGTCGTTGCCGTAGAATTGCTGCTCGGTCACGCCCACCACCACGTTCAGGAAGTTGTTCTCGTTCAGCTTCTTGTCGTAGGTCAGCGTGTTTTCGTTCAGCCAGCTGTAGCGGTTGGTTTGCACGCGGTTGGCCGAGCCGTTGGTGAGGCGGCCCAAGAAGATGTCGGAGGGCCGGTACACGTCCTGCTGGTTGTTGTTGTAGTCCAGGCCGCCGGTGATGCGCAAGGTCAGGCCGGGGATGATTTCGTAGTTGCCGGCCACGTTGAACAGGCCGCGGGCAATGGTGCGGTAGTCCTTGGCCTTTTCGGCGTAGGCCACCGGGTTGCCCACGTCCTCCACGTAAGGCAGCGGGCCGTTGGAGTAGGTGTAGTTGCCGGCCGCGTCGCGCACCGGCACGATGGGGCTGATGCGCAGGGCATCGAGAATGACGCCGCCGTTGCTGCCGCCCGAGGAGTTGGCAAAGGCCCGCTTCTCAAACGTGCCGGCCAACTGGCTCGAAAAGTCGAAGCTGAGCTTGCGGCTGATTTTGCGGTTCAAATTCAACCGCACCGTGGCCCGCTGGAAGCCCGAGTTCAGCACAATGCCTTCCTGGTCAAAGTAGTTGAAGCTGAGGTTGTAGCGCGTTTCTTCGGTGCCGCCGTTGAAGCCCAGCTGGTAGTTGCTCATGCGCGCCGGGCGCAGGATGGCGTCCTGCCAGTCGGTGCCTTCGCCCAAGGAGTCAATCTGCCCCTGCCGGTAGGGCTGCGGGATGGCGCCCGTGCCGGTGCCGGGGTTCACCTCGTTCAGGTACTGGGCAAATTCTTTGGCGTTCATTAGCTCGTACTTGTGCCGCACAATTTGCACGCCGGTGTAGGCTTCCAGGTTGATGGTGCCCTTGCCGACTTTGCCTTTTTTGGTGGTGATGAGCACCACGCCGTTGGCCCCGCGCGAGCCGTAGATGGCGGTGGCCGAGGCGTCTTTCAGCACCTCCACGCTCTCGATGTCGCTGGGGTTGATGGAGTTCAAGTCGCCGGCGCCGGGAAAGCCGTCGACCACGAACAGCGGCTCGTTGCCGGTGTTGATGGAGTTGGTGCCCCGGATGCGGATGGACACGTTACCGCCCGGCTCGGAGTTGGTTTGCGTCACCTGCACGCCACTCACGCGGCCCTGCAGAATCTGGTCGGCGCGGGCAATGGGCGTTTCGGCCACTTCCTCGGCCGAAATGGAGGCCACCGAACCGGTGATGTCGCGCTTGCGCTGGGTGCCGTAGCCCACCACCACCACCTCGTTCAGGCCCTGGGCCTGCTCTTTGAGCTGGACGTTGAAGGTAGATTCGCCGCGCACCGGCATTTCCACCGACTCGAACCCGACGAAGGAAAACACCAGCGTGGCGCCGTCGGCGGCGGGCACGCTGAGTTCGAAGGCGCCCTCGGCGTTGGTGCTGGCGCCGGTGGTGGTGCCCTTCAGCAGCACCGACACGCCGGGCAGGGGCGTCCGGTCGGCCGCGTTCAGCACCCGCCCGGACACTTGCCGGGTTTGGGCCTGGGCCACAAACGTTCCCAGGAACGCGAGCAGCCCAATAAGGAGACGAAGTTTTTGCATAATTGGTGGGATGGATTGGGTGAGTGAGTGCTCAGTTGGTTTAGTAAATTAAGAGGGCCACCACCCGCAGTTGGAACCAAAAAAACGTTTTTCTACGGAATCGTTTACGTAATTATTGCTCATAACCTATTATTTATTAGTATTTTATGTTTGGACAGACTGAATATCCGTCGCAAACCTGGGCGTCGCTGGTTTCAAGGGAAATTCATTTGCCGGGCTTTGCCGGCTGCTGTTTTCCTCCGGGCCGGCCTCATTGCTTGCTCCTGCCGGCCCAATACCGGCAGGCAGCTACGCCAGGTGTATATTTGGGAGAATGGGCCGCCATTCCAGCATGGCATTATTCCGAACCTTACTCGTGACCAGACGGCTTTTCCCTTACTTACTGGCAACCCTGGTGGTGCTGCTGAGCGGCTGCGCCGGGCCCGAAAAGCCGCGCCCGTACCGCATCGGCTTTTCGCAGTGCAGCACGCAGGGCATCTGGCGCCAGGCCGTGCTCGACGGCATGAAGCGCGAGCTCAGCTTCCACCCCGAAGTGGAGCTGCGCATGCTGGACGCCAAGGACAACAGCCAGCGCCAGAGCCAGCAAATCCGGGAGCTGCTGCGCGGCGGCATCGACCTGCTCATCGTGTCGCCCTACGAGGCCGTGCCCGTGACCCCGGCCGTGGAGGAGGCGTTCCGGAGCGGCGTGCCGGTGCTGCTGCTCGACCGGCGCATCACTTCGCAGCAATACACGGCCTACGTGGGCGGCGACAACGAAGCCGTGGGCGAAACGGCGGCCCGCTACGCCGCCAGCCTGCTGCACGAGCGCGGCAACGTCCTCGAAATCCAGGGCGCGCTGAAGTCGTCGGCCACGGCGGGACGGCACCGGGGCTTTCGGCGGGCCTTGGCGGCGTTTCCGGGCTTGCACGTGGTGGCCGAGGTGATTGGCAACTGGAACATCACCACGATGAAGCCGGCGCTGAAAACCGCACTGCAGGCGCACCCAGAGGTATCGCTCGTGTTTGCCCACAACGACAACATGGCCCGCAGCGCCGCCGAAGTGCTCAACGAGCTGGGCCTTTCCAAGAAGGTGCGCCTCATCGGCGTCGATGGCCTGGCGCTGGATTTGGTGGAGCGCGGCGTGCTGAAGGCCTCGCTGCTGTACTCGCCGGCCGGCGAAGACGCCATTCGGATGGCGCTCAAAATCCTCAATCATCAGTCGTTTCCGCGCGAGAACAAGCTCAGCACGGTCGTCATCGACTCGACCAACGTGCTGATGATGATGCAGCAGCGCGAGAAAATTCTCACCCAGCAGAAGGACATCGAGCTGCAGCACGGCCTGCTGCAAACGCTGCAGGCCACCTACGCCAGCCAGCAAACCATTCTTTACGGCCTGCTGGCCACGCTGCTGGGGGCGCTGGCGCTGGGGGCGCTGGCCTGGCGCTCGGCCCGGCAGCTGGCGCTACGCAACGCCGAAAACGACCGCATTAACCGGCAGCTGACCATTCAGAACGAGGAAATCAGCTCGCAGCGCAACCAAATTCAGGCTCTGGCCGAACAGGCCCGCGCCGATACCGAGGCCAAGCTGCGCTTTTTCACCAACTTTTCGCACGAGCTGCGCACGCCCCTCACGCTGATAATGGGGCCGGTGGAAGAGCTACTAACCAGCAGCGACGACCTTTCCAACGCCCAGCGCCAGGACCTGAGCTTGGTGCGCCGCAACACCCAGCGGCTGCTGCAGCTGGTGAACCAACTGCTGGATTTTCGCAAGATTGAGGTGGGCAAAATGACCGTGCGCGCCACCGAAAGCGACCTGGTGGCCTTCGTGCAGGAGATAGTAGACGCCTTCGAGAAGCCCGCCCGCCTGCGCGGGGTGCGGCTGCACTTCCTGAGCGCCGAGCCGGAGCTGCGGGCGTGGTTCGACGCGAACTTGCTGGACAAGGTATTCCTCAACCTGTTGTCCAACGCCTTGAAGTTCACGCCCGAACAGGGACAAATTACCATCAGCCTGCAAGCCGGCAGCGACGGCCGCACCTGGCGCGTGAGCGTGGCAGATACCGGCCGCGGCATCAGCGCCCAGGACCGGGCGCACATTTTTGAGTGGTTTTACCAGGGCGAGCCGGGCGCCGAGGGCGCGGTGGCCAAGGGCTCGGGCATGGGCCTGGCGCTGGCGCACGGGTTGGTGCGGCTGCACCAGGGGCAGCTCACGTTCAGCAGCCAGTTGGGCCAGGGCAGCACCTTCACCGTGGAAGTACCGCGCGAGCTGCCGGCAGAATTGCGCGCCAGTGGCGCCAGCAGCACGCCGGCCATTTCGCTGGACGAGCCAGAGCCGGTGCCGGGCGATTTCGGAGCCGAAGTATCCCTGGCCGCGCCGGAAACGGGCGGCGACACGCTGGTGCTCGTGATTGAGGACAACGCCGAGGTGAACGAGTTCGTGGCCCGCAAGCTGCGCCACGATTTCCGGGTGCAAAGCGCCACCGACGGCCACCAGGGCCTGCGCCTGGCCACCGAGCTTATTCCGGACTTGATAGTGTGCGACGTGATGATGCCGGGCCTGAGCGGGCTGGAAGTGGTGGCCCAGTTGCGGGCCGACTGGCGCACCTCGCACATTCCGCTCATCCTGCTCACGGCCCGGCAGGCGCCCGAGCAGCAGCTCGAAGGCGTGCAGGCCGGCGCCGACTTGTACCTCACCAAGCCCTTCAACCCCGCCTTCCTGCTCGAAAGCGTGCGCACGCTGCTGGCCAACCGCGCCCGCCAGCGCGCCCACTTCCGCCGCGAGCTGAGCCTGGACACCGCCACGGTGGCGCCGGCCAACCCGGACCAGAAATTCCTGCACGACCTTACCGCCATCATCGAGGCCAACCTCACCAAAACCGACCTGAGCGTGGAGGAAATTGCCCGGCACCTGGGCATTTCGCGCATGCAGCTCTACCGCAAGGTGAAGGCCGTGCTGGGCACGGGCGTCACCGATTTCATCCAGAGCCTGCGCCTGACCAAGGCCCGCGAGCTGTTGCTGGACGAGCAGCGCACCATTGCCGACGTGGCCTACGAGCTGGGCTTCTCCTCCCCTTCTTATTTCTCCACCAGCTTCCGGGCGCGCTACCAGCTTTCGCCTTCGGAGTTTCGGGCGCTGCACGTGTCGCCGGCGCTGTGAAATAATATCGAAAGCCCTGTCCTAAAAGTAAAACCGCGTCTTGCAAAAGGCGCGGTTTTCTTGTTTACAACACATTGATTTAAAGACAACTGAATAAAATATACAGAATGAACCAACGATGAGATAATTGAGCAATGGGCTGGGAAATAGAAGAAAGATTTTTGTGTGAGTTGCCTGCCACATCAATGGCCTTGGGCAAACTGCGCCGGGCGGTTTCGGCGCCTGATTTTCTTCTTCCTTTTCCCACCCAGCCTCATGAGTTTTGTCAACCTAAAGCAGCTGGCCGGCGAGCTTGGCCTGGCCTCGTCCACGGTGTCGCGGGCCATGCGCGACAGCTACGAAATCAGCACCGCCACCCGCGAACGGGTGAAATCGGTGGCCCGGCAACTCAACTACCAGCCCAACCCCTACGCCAGCTGCCTGCGCAACAACGTGACCAAAACCATTGGCGTGATTCTGCCGCAGCTCGACAACCACTTCTTTTCCCTGGCCATCAACGGCATCGAGGAAGTGGCGCAGCAGAATGGCTACCACGTCCTCATCTACCTCACCCACGACAGCGGCGAGCAGGAAAAAGCCGTGTCCAAATACCTCACCAGCGGCCGCGTCGATGGCATCTTGCTGGCCCTGGCCAGCGGCACGCGCGGCATCGGCCACCTCGAAAAGCTCAAGCTGCTGGGCGTGCCCATCGTGCAGTTCGACCGCGTGAACGAGACGCTACGCACGGCCACCGTCACCACCGACGACTACGCCAGCGGCTACCAAGCCACCGAGCACCTGCTGCGGGCCGGCTGCCGCAAAGTGGCCCACCTGCTGGTGTCGGAAAGCCTGTCCATCAGCAGCCGGCGCCTGCAGGGCTACCGCGCCGCTCTGGCCGCGCACCACGTGCCGTTCGATGCCGACCTGGTGCTGACCGGCACGGCCTCCAACGACGAAAACCTGCGCCGCATCGCGCGCCTGCTCACGCAGCGGCCCGACATTGACGGCATCTTCGCCTCCGTCGAGCGCCTGGCCCTGAGCAGCTACCAGGCCTGCCAGCAGCTGGGCATCGCCATTCCGGACGCCATCAAAATCATCGGCTTTTCCAACATGGAAACCGCGACGCTGCTGGCCCCCGCCCTCACCACCATCACCCAGCCGGCCTACGCCATTGGCAAAGAGGCGGCCCGCATCCTGTTCCAGGCCATCACCAAGCACAAACCCGTACTGCCGGCCCAAAGCCTGGAATTGAAGTCGGAGCTGATTGCGCGGGCCTCCACGGCCTGCGCCGCCCGCTAGCCGCCGAGACGCCCAAAACCTAAAAAGCCGCCTGAACGCTTGTCCAGGCGGCTTTTTAGGTTTTGGGCTGAGGATTTATGCCGGCTGCCCGGTAGCCGGCGCGGCAATGAACCGCAAGGGGTTGGTGGCCAGCACGGCCCGCAGCTTGGCCAGCTGCTCTTCGGTGGAGGTCTTCATCCAGCCGTCCGGGGCCAGGCCGTAGGCTTCCTGCAAGATGGCATTGGCCTGTTCTTCCTGGCCCAGGCCCGCGTAGGCCTCGCCCCGGGTGGCCAGCACCCAGTAGCGCTTGGCCGCGCCTTTGTACTGGTCGTCCGCTGGTTGTCCGGCTTCGTCAGGAGTGTCGGCCGGATGCCTCGTCAGCCACTGCTCGCAGATGGCGATGACTTCCTTGCGCACGCGCTGGGCCAGCACGTAGTCGGCAATGGCCTCGGCGGGACTGGCGGCTTCGGCGGCGCGGGCGTTCAGCAGAAAAGCGAAGTTGATGCCGTTGTAGTAGTCGTTGCGCAGGTAATAGCCGCGCTCGTACGCCCGAATGGCCTCGTCCAGAAACTGGGGCGCCGCAGCCCCGCCTGTGGCTTTGGCCAGCTCCCACAGCCGCTTGTGGACGCTGCCCCACATGCCCAGGGTTTCGGTGTTGTGGGTGGTGGCGGGGTCCAGGGGCTTCAGCACGTCGCGGGCGGCCAGCAGGGCGGCTTCTTCGGTGGGCAGCTTGCTTTTGTAGGTGGCCAGCGCCAGGCGCTGCAACAGGTAGGGGTCTTCGGGCGCGTCCGGGGCCAGCACTTCGGCATCGGCTTGCTTCATCTTTTGCCGCCCCTGGGCCTGCATGCTGCGAATGACTTCGAGCAGGGTTTTTACTTGCAGCCAGTTGCCCTGCTTTTGGGCATCGTCTACCTGGGCCATCAGCATGCTGTGGGTGGCGGCGGTGGCGTCGGGGGCGGCGGTGGCGGGCAGGGCGTCTTCGGCCACGGGGGTGGCGCTCTGCACGGCGGCCTGCAGCTCCTTGAGGGCGGGCGGCGTCAGGCCTTGCAGAAACGTGTAGACGGGGCTGTCCTGGTCGGTCGGGGTTTTGGCCAGAATCTGCTGAATGGCATCGGTCAGCAGCTTTTGGAAGCGCCGGGCTTCGCTGCTGCCAATGTCTTCGCCCAGGTGGTGGTACTGGCGCACGGCCACGTGGTTCACGTCGAAGGGAAAGGTTTTGATGCCGTCTTCGGCCACGATGATGGTGGTGGACGGACGCAGAGCGTGGCGCACGCCCAGCTCGTAGAAGGCATTTTTGTTGGACGTGGACAGGTCGGCCACCACCACGTCGGCGTTCAGCAGCCACTGGTACATGGGCACGTCAATCATGCCCGAATGCACGATTTCATCGGCGCGGATGCAGCGCAGGCCGGCGGCTTCCACGGCCGGCTTTATCATGTTTTGGTACGACATGTCCAAGTCCAGGGTGCGCCCGGTTTCGAAGTCGATTTTTTTGCCGAAGCCCATCACCACGAAGCACGTGCGTTGGGTGGGGGTGGTAGCGGTAGGGGTTGGTTCCATATTGTTGCAGGCAGAAACGGTTATGATGAATGGAAATAAACCGGGGCGTTACGCCGGCAGAAACGCTTTGAAGTGAGTTAAATCGACTTCCTTGGCCACGGCCCGGCCCACCTCCTGCAGTTGGGCGATGTACTCGACGGAATCCATCTGTTGCACGTTTTCGGGCTTGATGTGAGGCAAGAGCAGCTTGTTGAGGCCGGCGCGCGAGAGGTCGGCGTTGTAGCGCAGGTAGGTGAAGTGCTTGCCGGGCAGCGAGCCCGGCCCGATGTCGCCCTTCAGGTCCATCACCTCGCTGTCGAGCTCGCCGCCGTGCAGGCAGCGGCCAAACACGCGGCAGAGCATGTCCTGCTCGTTGGAAGCGGCGTACATCAGGGCCGAGGGGATGGAACTGGCGTTGTAGAGCAGGTTCATCTCGTTGGGGCTCAGCTCGGCGTTGGCGTTGGCCGCGGCCCCCGTGCCGATGGACACCAGCAGCATCTGGTCTTCGCCGGTGGGCCACTCCAGCTTGTAGGGCTTGAGCGTGGCCATGAGGAAAAGCTGAAACGCGGGGTTGTTGTACATCGTCACGCCCCCGTCCACAAACACAAACTCCTCCTCGCCCACCGTCACCACTTCGGGCGGAAAGTAGGTGGGCGCGGCCGTGCTGGCCCGCACCAGCTGCCAGAGCGGCACGTGCAGGTTGCAGTTGGTTTGGGTGATGTCGTTGTACTTCGCCGCCGGGTTGTTGCTCAGCGGCCAGGCCGAGTCGGTGGTGGCGTTGCGCAGAATCAGCAGCAGGTAGGTGCGCAGGGCCTGGCTGCCCAGCTTGGCCTCGTCTTCGCCGCTGCGCTGCCGGATGACTTCCCTGAGCTTTTCGGCCAGCTGCTCGTCGTTGTACTTGGTGCGGAAGCGCTTCAGCAGGCTGGCCTTGTCGAACATGGCCGGGCCGCTGTCCAGGTAGAACTTGCGGATGTCGGCCACGCGCATGCCCAGGCTCAGGCAGGTGGCGATGATGGCCCCGGTGCTGGTACCGGCCACATAGTCGAAGTAATCGGCGAGCACAAATTCCGGCCCGGCCCCGAGGCGCTCCTGCAACTGGCGCTCCAGCTCGGCCAGTATTTCCAGGGTGATGGTGCCCCGGATGCCGCCGCCGTCGAGGGCCAGGAGCTTGCGGGGGCCGGGTTTCGCGTTTTTGTCTTGAATGGCCATGAAATTAATTAAGAATTAAAAAGTGAAACTATCTGAATATTATCACACTTTTTTAAGGCAAAGCAGTGCTTTAATTGAGGCTTCATTTAAATATGATGAACTGCAAGTGCATTAATCATAAAATATTAATTGCACTACCTCAATCGCCAAAGCTGAAATAATCAGCTGGCAAAGTCAGTCCTTCTTCGTCGTATTCGTACCAACCATTGCCCGGTGCTTTGGTCACTAAATGAGCATAACCGAGCAAGGCTTGATTAATAAACATAAACCGGGTAAACCCTAATGCAAAAGGCGAATTAGTTATTTCCTCGTTGGCTTTGTACACGTCATCAGCCAAGCCATCTGCCTTGAATGGAGCATTCAGGCCAATGGTTAAGGGCACCTTATTCAGCCGGTAAGTCAAAGAGTGGGCAACGAGTGGAATGGTATCCAGCTGGCTTTTATCGACGAACGGGCGCCAGAAACAGACTGCCAGAATGCTGGCCGAAGGAAAAATAACCCCGTCTTCCTCGGCTTCCGATGTCACTACCCCGGCATTTGTTTTTGAAAGATACTCAGCCAGAAAATTATCCAACACCGGATGCGCGTACTGACTATTGGTTAACATAGCCTGCTCACTTATCTTAATTTTATGCTCATAATTCATTTGCGGCAGCGTATAGGACGTGGTAGCTATAATGGAATCGGCCATGGCGAAAGCGGCGACAATATTTCCACCACGCGCAACTTCAAGCGCATATTCGTGCAAGGCGTTGTCCATTGCCACGCGGTAATGAGCGCCATAAAAGCCACCGGAACTGCTCTCAATTTTTAGCAACTGCCGATTCAGGTTCAGCAGCTTATTGGCAACGCTTTTTGCCGAGTCGCTGCCCCTTGATTCCCGCTTCTGCCGAATTGCTTCCTCTATTGTAAGCAGCAACAAATTGCGCTGCTCGCGAAAAGCATTTCCGCGTACGTGCGTTTTTGCAATGGCCCTTATCAAAACCAAATTCGGGTAAGGCATTCGGGCTTCCGCAAAGGCCGTGCTATCCAGCAGTTTCACCGCCTGCCAATCCGGGTTTTCCTGCTTTGCCTGGTATTCGAGCTCGTATTGAAAAAAAGCATCGAACGAACAGGTGTAGTGTGCTACAAGCGCCAGGTTTTCAAGCGCCCACACTTCGGGCCGAGACGATGACTGCAGGAAAGTAGTCGCGCTCTGCACGTCGTCACCTAGCTGGGTAGTGCCGACCTTGCTGCCAATCCTAGGCTCGGCTAATCTCTTTTTGGCTGCGTTGCGTGGCTGCGAAGCCTTCGTGTTTCCACTTAAGCGGCTAGCCTGATTGGCGGGTGCGCCACCGCGCAGGCGCTGCTGCAGGGCCTGCAGGGAGCGGGTGAACTGCGCAAAGTATTGCTCCGATTCGGCAGGAATCTGCTTGATTTCTTTCAGGTAGATGCCGTAGGTTTTTGCCCAAAAAGCATCCAGAAATAATTTATTGCAGTCGACGGTATATTGATTTGCAGTAGCAGCGGGCGTGGGCCGGCCGGGCTTTGTGCTCCCGGCAAACATCGTTTCCGCGTTGGCAATTGTGGCATTAGCCCCTTGCAAGGCCGCCCAGGCTTTATCGCGGGCCTGCTCCGTGAGGGAGAAACTGACGCGGTCTGCGTTCAGCCGCTCCAGGCTGACGCCCCCCATCCGCGCGGGCTGCCCTCCCCACGACAAGAAGATGCGAGAGTTCGGCGATATCTGGGAGGTCGCGTCCTGGCCTGCGTCAAATACGGCGGGCAATGGCTTTACGCTGAGCAAGCTGTACACGGCGGCGGCATACATCTCGTTGAAGGCGAGCCCGCTGGCTTGCGCACACTTCGCCAGCAGCCCATGCGTGGAGTTGGCGTCCAGCAGCTCATACTTTATTAGGTACGGGACCAGGGCCAGGCAGCTGTTGGTCTTTGCACTGTCGCGGAAAGTGTATTCGTCAGCGCTCGAAGGATAGGCTCTGTAAATTGCTGGCACGCCTTCTTGCGCGCGCAACGTGTCGAGGCACTGCAGCACTTTGGCTTGATTGCCGAGCGCCGCAAAGGCCATGGCCACGGTCAGGTAGCCGCCGCCGTAGGGAATAAATTTTGTGTGGTTTTCAGAAATCTGGGTATACAAACCAAGGTCCGACGGAAAGAACCGGTTGAATTGCCGGGCGCTGGTCGTGTCGAGGGGGCTCAACCCGTTCAGAAACTGAAGCTCAGTGGCACTGTCGTGGCCCTGGCCCAGCAGCACGCGCAGGCAGAAGCCGAACGCCACCGGGCTGGGCGCCGTGCCGGTCCTGGTTTCGATTTCCCACTTGGCGTAGCCGCGCATTTTCTGCAGCAGCGCCGCCCGGCTGCGCTCCAGCTTTTTCCGCACGGCCCGGTGCTCGGCCGAGTCCGGGCGAATGCTGACCTGGCATTGCGTGTCGCAGGCCAGGTAGTAGGACAGTGCCATGACGGTGCGCCCGGTCAGCACGGCCAGGCGCCGCTGCCGCTCGGTAGGTGCGGCGCTGGCGTTGCCGGGCGGCCGGGCAATGTCGCCGGCCTGGCCAAGCCGCAGCAGCAAGTCGTCCAGCACCGGCGAAATAAGGGGATTCTCCTTTTCCACCCGGTCATACTTCATGTTGTCGACCAAGGCGTACATGCTGAGTTCCGCATCCAAGGCCAGCGTGTCGTCCTTCAGCACGGAAAGCATGTTGGCAAAGGAGTAGTCGTCGGCCCTTCGCGTGCTGAACAGCGGGAGGTACACCTCGCTTCGGAGCCGGTCAGCATTCAGAATAAACCGGGCAATGTCTTTTGCTGGCAGCACCGCGGCCGAGCTTTGCAATGCCTTGGTTGCCTGGTCCACGAGCAGGGTGGCACTGGCGGAGTCTTTTCGGGTTTTGGCGCTTTCCAGCAGGCCGTTGCCTCGCTTCAGGAGGGAGTCGGCACGGTCTCTTTCCTCGGCCATGTGCCTCATCTGCTGGGCATAGTCTGAGAGCGTTGCCCGGCCACCCTCCACTAGCGCACCCGCCACGTAGTCGCTTTGCATTTTGCGTTGCTTCCACCACCAAATGCTGCCTCCCAGCAGCACAAGCGGCAGCAGAATGGCGGCGGTGAGCCGCCACACACCATAGCGGGCCGCCAGCAGCTGGGACCACAGGTGGCGGCGGCTGGTGGCCAGATAGCGCGTCAGCACGCCCACCGGCGCGCCCGCTGCCCCTTGCTTCAGCGAGGCATCCGGGTTGGCTTGCTGGTAATAAGCCAGCCACTTGTCGGCGCCTTTTTTGTTGGCGTGCCAGCCCGAAAAGAACGTATACAAGCCAATGGGCAACAGAAAGCCCGGGTTTTCACCGCTTTCCTGCCAGCGGCCGGCCTGCTTCGTAAAGTCGTTGGCAATCTGCACGTCCTTGGCCTCGCTGGCGGCCCATTCGGTTAGCTTGTTCCAGTTGCGAATCAGGCTTTCGTGGCTGATGTCGAGCACGGCGTCGGGCGGCAGCACGGCGCGGTCGTCCTCGCCTTCGCTCAGGAAGGGCGACAGAAACGTGGTGCCTTCCGCGCGGAACGGGCGCAGGATGCGGCACACCACCGGCCAGGGCAAGGACGCATCGTCCAGAATGGCCGTGATTTGGGCCCCCGTGACGCGGTTGCGCACCACGCGCTGGCCGTCGGTGCGGGTGAGCACCCGGAAGGTTTGCTCGATGACCCGCTCGGCTGTGCCCGGCGGCAAGGGCGGCTGAAAATCCTGATTATACCGCTCATTAGCTTCAAAGTACAGCTGGTTGGCGTGGGCGTCCAGCACGTTGCGCAGCCCGGGGTTGGCCAGCAGGAATTTCTGCTGATGGGCGGGCAGCGCAGCTTTCCAGGCCTCAAAGCGGGGGCGGTCGGCTTCGGGCAGCTCGTCGCTCAGGCCGCCCACCATGGCGTAGTGGCGCAGGTCCATTTCCTCACGGCCCTCGTCGGCGGCCAGCCAGATGCGGCGCAGCGCGTGCTGCAACACCGGCAACTGGTCCTGCCCCTGGCCAACATCATAAAGCAGCCGCTGCACCAGCCGCTCGCTGATGCGGTTGCCGCTCAGCTGCGCCGGGTCGCGGATAACCTGGGCAAACTCGTGGCGCAGCAGGCGGGGCACGAAGTACTGGCTGGCGCCGACCTGCTCAATCAGGCCGCGGAACTCGGCGCACTGGCCCACGAAGTCCGAGCGCATGGTGCACACCACGTAAATCGGCAGCTGCTGCTCGCGGGCCAGGCGGGCGGTTTCCAGCAGCAGGTTCACCGTGGTTTGGGCCGCCGCGTTCGGGGCGCCGCCCTCGTAGTTTTCCGGGTTGGTGAAGAACTCCTCGAACTGGTCCACCACCAGCAGCAGGTTCGCCGCCTGCCGCTGCTGCCGGCGCTGGTCCGCCGCGGGCAGGGCCGGGTCGGGCGCGGGCGGGTTCAGGGCCGACGTTTGGTAGAGCTGCACCAGCGACGAAAACCCCTGCCCCAGTTCCGTTTCCACGGACCGGCTGCTGGGCAGGCCCAGGGCTTCGGCCAAGGCGCGGGCCAAGTTGTGCAGGGGGCTGCGCTCGGGGCGGAAGGTGGCCACGGCCCAGGTGCCGTGGCGGGCGCGCACGAAGCCGGCGCGCACCTCGGGCAGCAGCCCGGCGAACACCAGCGACGACTTGCCGTCGCCCGAGGCCCCAGTTATCATCACGAACCGCTCGGCCGCCAGCAACGCCAGGCACTTGCCCACGTGCCCCTCCCGCCCCCGGAAATAGATGGCCTCCTCCTCCGTGAACGTGCGCAGCCCCGTGTACGGGCAGATTGGTTCGCCAAGCCCAAATAAAGACGATGCAGCGGCGTAGTTGACGTCCATGCTAAGCGTTCGTATTGAGTTGCTGGAACACGCGGCGGACTTCCTCGCTCACGCCCAGGTGGGGCTGAATGCGCGAAATAACCTTGGGGGCTTTGAAACCGTGCATTTTGTTTTGCACCGGGTCGTCCTCGCCCACGAACAGGATGGGGGTGGTGGAGCCGGCCCCGCCCACCAGGCGCCAGACCTGCTTGACGAAGGGCAGGGCCCAGTCGGCGCTGTGCTTGAAGTACACCACCGCCAGCCGGCTTTTCGGGATGGCACTCACCGCCAGGTCCTTGTAGGCGTCCTCGCTGTCGGGCTCGATGGTCAGGATTTCCAGCGGATATTCTTCGCTCAGCCGGTCGGTGATGGCGTTGGCCTCCTCGCTGTCCTGCGCGTTGTACACGAAGAAGATATCCGTCTCTTTGTCGACGCCCGCGGCCACGGTGGGCACCTGCCCGAGGGTGCTGCGCAGGTCCTCTACCAGCTGCATGGCGTTGGGCGCGTTGGTGAAAGTGCAGCGCTCGTTCAGCTCGTTGCGGATGGTGGCGACGAACGATTGTTGGGCCGGCTTCACGGCCAGCGCCTCATCGGGGCAGTACCACACAAACTGCCGGAACGCGGGCCGGGCCTCGGCCTGCCGCCGGGCCTCTCGGTAGGCAAACATGGGAAAGGAGCAGTCCTCGTCTTCCTCGAAGCGGCGGCCGAACTCGTTGCCCAGCAGGTGAATGGCGCAGTCGGCCTGGGCCAGCGCCTCGCCCGTGCGCGCCCGGTACTCGTCCTCGTCGAGCGGGCAGTCGAAGTT
>NZ_JADQDM010000001.1 GCF_015694525.1 Hymenobacter ruricola
GACGCCCCGCTCTTTTTTGCTGTCATTACAGAAGAAATATACGTCCTTCTTCTGTCCATCATTCCTAGACCACCTCAAAACCGCACGGTGTCCGCTTATGTCCTCACGCGCCGGGGGCGGTGCGTCGCTTTCTCCTATGACTTTCCCGGGAGCTAAATCCGCTGGAAAGGAGCCACCGTGCGGTGGTCAAAAAGCTGTTAAATGCACCAGAATAGAAACCCGGGTTGGGAAGTTCCGGATGCCTGGCACGAAAAAGGCCGCCTGATAAGGCGGCCTTTTTCGTAGTTCGAGCAGTGGTACCTTATCGGTAGCCACTGGCGTTGCTGGAAACCTCTGCATCTGCCATCGCGCCCGTGGCGAATGACCACCGCTCTTTGGACGTATTGCCCCAAATGAGGTTCATCTGACTAAAGCGGAGGGCCCTTAGGTTGCGTTCATACACCGTTTTAATTCGGGCTTGCTTGCCCGGGTCATTAAACTCGGTTGCGCTAAGGTTTATGGTTCGGTCTCTCCACTCGATTTTGGCGCCCTTCATGAGTTGGTCACGCGGCAGCAAACGGATATAACTCTGACGCATTTGAGGGAACAAAGCCCGCTGCTGCGCCGATAGGCGGGGGTATAGCCCAGCGCACAGCTTGCGGCAGACGGAGTCACCACTGCGGTTTCCCCTTCTAAGCAGTCCGCCCATTTCGGCAAACCATTTCGTTCGGGCAATCATCCCGGACACGTCATATGGCACTTGCCGGTAGATGGGCTTTTGAAATTCCTCCGAAAGCCCGCCCAGCTTGGTCCGCAAAGCCGAAACTTCCGCCATGGGCAAAGGCACCACGGTGGTATCGGCCTCTTCCGGGACTGACGAGCATCCCGCCAGCAAAGCCAGGGCGGTTGTAAGAAGAAAGTGTTTCATGGGCGCTATGCTGAAGCAGGAATTGGTGAGCACCAAAGGAACGGCACATCAAACCCTCTCACCATAGGGTAATTACGCGTTTAGAAAAACCACGTAGTTACCCGGGGATAAGATGCTAGGTTAGTTCAGTCAGCGCCCGGAAACCCGCTTACTGCACCACGGCCTGCTTGCTGGCCGAGCGCCCAAACCTGGTGGGGAAATACACCAGCTCGGCTTTGGCGGGGTTGACGGTGTACACGCCCCGGAACCGGGGCTGCAGCGCGATGCGGAACTGGTGCCGGCCCACGGGCAGGCGGTCGAGGAAGATGCCGGTTTGCTGGCGCAGGTATTCGCGGTGGGTTTCGAGGGAATTGGTCGGGGCCGGTTCGCCGTAGGAGCAGCCGGCCGGAATGGGCACTTCCAGCAGCACGTAGCGGGCTTCGGCGGGCACGTCCACGGTCACGAGCAGCTCGGCGGGCTGGCCGGCGTGCAGCAGCACCCGCGTGCCGGCTTGCCCGGCCAGCTCGGTGCGCACCGTGAAGGCGGCGGCCACCGGCCCCGGCGTCGGGTTCCAATGGCTTTGGTAGGCGGTGGCGTAGAGCGGGAGCAGGCCCTCTTTGCGCAGCGTGAGCGGGCCGCTGCTGCTGGCCAGCTTAGTCGTGAAGGGAAACTGCGTTACCGTCTGGCTAAGGCCGCCGCTGAGCTGGGCCCGCGCCAGCGTGGCCGGCTTGCCCGCCGCCAGCAGGTCGGGCCCGATGGTTTCGAGGATTTCGGCCGCTTCGTAGGTGCTGGTCCAGTGCCCGCCCAGGCGCAGATTGAGCAGGCCCACGCGCAGGCGGGCCAGCTCGGCCTCGTGCCCGGTGTGGGTGCGCAGAGCCCGGTAGGCCAGCAGCGTGGTGCCCACCTGGCCACGCAGCAGGTAGCGATAGTAAGTCGACGCGTGCAGCGTATCGCCATAAAACACGCCGCCAAGCTGGGTGCGCAGGCGGTAGCGGCGCAGCGTATCGAGCTGGTAGGGCAAGCCGAGCTGCTGGCGCAACGCCACCAGCGCCAAGTAGCGGTCGAGGGGCTGGCGGCCCTGCTGCAGGCGGTCGAAGCGGGCCAGGTAGGTCCCGAAATCGGCCGGGGCGCCCAGGCGGTGCAGCAGGCCCAGCAGGCGAATGAGGTCGTCGGGGGCGCGGTAGTACCCATAGTAGCCGGGCTGCAGCCGGCCCTGCAGCGCGGCCACCGTGGCGGCTTCGCTGAGGTGGCTGTCCAGCTCGCGCAGTAGGAAAGCCTGCACCGGCGCGCGGTCAAGCGGCACTTTGTAGCCGGCTTTTTCGGCCTCCAGCAGGGCTTCCAGCACGTGCGTGGTGGCCCAGGCACTCACCGGCGACTCGAGCCAGGTGCCCCACAGGTGTTCGGGCTTGTGCTGGCCGGCCAGCAGCTTTTTGATGAGAAAGTTGATGGATTTGTCGCCCCGGAATGGCAGCGCCTGCACCGTCCGGATGCGCCGCTCCAGCAGCAGCGCCTTCAGCTTGGAGGCGGCCTGCTCGTTGCAGAGGTAGGCGTAGTGCTGCAGGTGCTCGATTTCGGAGAGCAGCAGAGGCAGGGCGTCACTTTCCAGGCGCACCGTCACCTCGCCCCAAGCCGGGTTCACAGGGAGCTGCACGGTGGTGTCGGCGGCCGTGAGGGTGGCGAAGGTGCCCACCCGCTCCAGGGTGCCGGCCGGCAGCACGGGCAGGCTGCGCTGCTCGCCGTCCTGGTAGCCGTTGGCCTGGGCCAGGCCGAAGCTGAGCGTGACCGAATCGGGCCCCGGCGACGCGGGAGCAGTGAAGGTGAGCGTATCCAGCGCCACAGGGCTCACCAGCCGGTTTTGGGTGCGCAACATCTGCCCGCCGGCCCGGAAGGTGGTGGTCACTTGCGCCGTATCGAAGCCGTAGTTCAGGCTTTTGCCCAGCAGCTGGGTGCGGTCGCCGGCTACCAGGAAACGGGGCGTGGCCAACTCGGCGCGCAGCTGCTTGAACGATTTTACGCGGCCGGTGGCCTGGCCTAGCCGGCCGTGGTTGTCGGAGGCCAGCACGAAGCTGTCCCAGCTGGTCACGTCGTCGGGCAGCACCACCTCGGTGCGGGCCTCGCCGCGGGCGTCGGTCACGAGCAAGGGCCGCCACCAGGCATAGTCGCGGAAATGGCGGCGCATGGCCAGGCGCGGGTCCTGGCCGGGGCCGGCGGCGTCGCCGGTCTTTTTGGTGCTGATGAGCAGGACGCCGTTGGCGGCCTGGGCGCCGTACAGGCCCACAGCCTGAGCGGCTTTCAGGACGTTAACGTTCGCAATAATGGCGGGGTCAATGTCGGCCACCAAGCCGTTGAAGGGCAGGCCATCGAGGATAATCAGCGGTTGGGCGCTGGCGGTGAGGGAGGCGCTGCCGCGAATGCTTATCCGCGACGAGCTGCCCGGCATGCCACTCGTGATTTGCACCCCAGCCACCTTGCCTTGCAGCGCCACCGACGAAACGGCATAGCCCAAGGACTTGCGCTCTCGCGTATTGCCAAGCGCTGTCACAACTACTTCGCTCAACTGTTTGACGTCAACTGATAGCTTGACTTCCAACACACTCTGCCCGTCCACCGCCACGTCTCGGCTGGCGTAGCCCAAGTAGCGGAAGGACAAGGTGCTGCGCCCATCGGGCGGCACTTGCAGCGAAAAGCTACCGTCGGCATTGGTGGAAACTCCCAGGGTGGTGCCTTTCAGTAGCACCGTTACGCCGGGCAAGCCTTCTTCGCTGGCCTGGTCGAGCACCCGGCCGCGCACCGTGTGCCAGCCGGGCTTGGGCGCGGTGGGCGTCTCCACCCGGATTTCGCGGCGGGCGGGCACGCTGTCGGCCCAAGTGATGGAATCTTTGATGGGCCGCCGCAGCCACAGCTGCTGGTTGATGCGGCGGCTGAGGCGGCCGGCCGGCACGCGGTCAGCGAGGCAAAGCTGGAAGTAGGTCTGGCCGTTGGGCTCAATGCACACGTCCTCGGCGGGAGCCAAGCAGGAGCTGTCGGCCAGCAGCACGGCCACGCGGTAGCGGCCGGGCGCCAGGGCCTGAATTAGCTGCCCGCCGGGTTCGAGGCGCCGGAACTTGGGCAAGCCGGGGCGCGTGAGCAGCACGTAGCGCGGCACTGGCAATTCCGGATAAGTGGGGTTGACTTTGGCGGGGCGCTCGGGCAAGCGCAGCTCCAGTCGGCCCTGGCCTGCGGGCGTGGCCTGGGGCACGTCGAGCCGGGCAGTGAGGTAGTCGGGCGTGGCAGCGGCCACCCAGGCGGGCTGGCGCCTGAAGTCAGCCTCGGTGTAGGCAAAGCCGTTCAGCGGCAGCCAGTCGGCGCCCGCAGTGCCGTTGAGTTTGCCCAGATGGCCGGTTTCCAGGCATTGCATTTTCAGCAGGCTGGGCCCGAAAGAATAGCGGTACAGCGGCTCAAACAGGAACTTGCGCCGCAGCCCGTAGGCATCGCGCAGCAACACCGAATCGGGCCGGAAAGGCCCGCTCACCGCCGTGCCGCCGAAATAGCCCGGCGACACGGGCCGCAGCAGCAGCCCCTGCCGCAGCGTGGCCGCCGCCAGCGGCGAATTATCCAGCACCACCACGGCGCGCTGCAGGCCCAGCAGCTCGGCGGGCGCCAGGGTGGCCGGGCACTTTTCTACGCTCAGCTCGGCGCAGGGGCGGTTTACGTCGATGCTCAGGGTGAGCTTGTGCAGGGGGCGCAGGTACACGTCGCGCAGCGTCACAAAGCGGGTAGCGGTGCGAATGCTCAGAGTGTGAAAGCCACTGTCAGCCACGGCCGTGTAGGGGGCGCTGCGGTTGAGGTCGTGGATGTAGGCGGGCTGGCCGTCGACGTATACGGCCATCGGGGGCTGCACCCGGCCCGAATCAACGAGAAAAACTGCTACCTGCGTGATGCCGCCCGGCGCCGGCCGGTACTCGTGAAAAAAGCCGCTTTCCGGGTACAAAAACTTATAAAACGTAAGCGAGTCGAGCCCCAGCGCGGTGTGCCAGCGGGCCCAGGGCAGCAGCTGCCGCCCCGAGGAGCCGTCAAAATCCTCGCCCAGCTCGAAGCGCCGCCGCGACTGCCGACCCAGCACCGGCCGGCTGGCCCGCAGCACGGGCAGCTTCGGCGCGTTGGGCTGCCCAAACTTGCTGGTGTGGGCGTAGCTCGTGAGGTCGGCGTTGGGCACGGGGCGGCCCCGCTCGTCGGTCACGGCGTAGCGCAGGCTGATTTTCTGGCCCGGGTAGGCCACGGCCGGCTGCTCGGTGCTGACGACGAGCTGCGGCGCGGGCAGGGCCATGGTGAACTCGGCCGTGCGCATTTCCTCGCCCCACCAGTAGTGCAGCGAGGCGTACCAGGGCCCGGTGCCGGCGCGGGGCACGGCCAGGCGCAGGGCGGGGCCGTAGCCGCGGTAGCGCAGGCGGTTGCCCTGGTAGAGGTAGTACCAGAAATTGACCTGGTGCGGGTTGCTCACGGCCAGCACCAGCGAGTCAGCCGAGCGGTCGGAGAGCAGGCTGAGCTCGGCGTTGTCCTCGTCGATTTCAAGGCTGGCCTCGTGGCCCTGCGCGTCGCTCAGTGCATAAAAGTCGGCTAGGCCGTTCACCTTCACCGCGCACGGCAGCTGCACCGGCCCCCGAAACAGCCAGCCGCTGCCCAGGTCGCTGTCCGTGGATACCTTGAGGATGGCCGCGTGGGGCTGACTTTGGCCCAGGTGCCGGTATTGCAGGTGCACCGAGTCGCCGCGCAGCTCCAGACGCAGCTCGCCGGGGTCGCGGCGGAAATCGACGGTGGTGCTTTCGCTGCGGCGCTCGTTGTCGGCGTTGAGGAAAGTGGCCTGCACGCGGTAACGAAAGTCCACATCGGGCAGGGCGGCACCGGGCAGGTCGAGGCGGGTTTCGCCCAGCGCATCCAGCGGCTGGCGCTTGGTCCAGAGCGTATCGGGCACGAAGAGCTGGCGGCGCGGCAGCGGGCCCGGCGCGCCGGCCGGCGTCACGCTCAGCTGCACCCGGGCATCGAGCAGGTTGAGGTCGTTGGCATCGGTGCCGCGCAGAAATACGGCCTGGGGCTGGCCGGCGCGCTGGGTTTTCTCGGCCACGCGCAGGGCATAGTGCGTGTTTTTGAGCTCGTAGTCTTCGAGCATAAACTGCCCGCTGGCCAGCACGCGCCGGCGCCGGTCCTGCAGCCGGAAGCCCACGTAGGTGTCGGGCCGCAGGCCCAGCGTGTCGGTCAGGGGCAGGGTGTACTGGTAGCTGCCGGGCCGCGTGGGCCGCAACGTGGCAATGCGCTTGCCGGCTTGGGCATCGGCCTGGCTGGCGCCTAGCCAGAGGGTGAGGGGGCGGCGGTAGGGGTGGCCGTTGGTTCGGCGCAGCACCCGCGCCTTCAGGCGCAGGGTGTCGGCGGCGGGGCGGTAGCGGGGCTGGCTGGTGGCCACGTAGCTGGTCCAGCGGTAGTCGGTTTGGGCGCGCTCGTTGTCGTGCCGGTCCTCGCGGCGCTGTTGGCGCTCGTCGCGCACGTCTTCGTTGAAGGGTGAGCGTAGCAGCCCTACCAGGCCCGTCGACACATCCGAGGCGTGGTGCAGCTCGGTCACCAGCTTCCGCACCGGCCGGCCGAGGTAGCCCAGCGGAAAGCCGTATGCCGCCCGCCAGTAAATCGGCCGCAGCCAGGCCGCGCGCGGCCGGTACCGCTCGCCTTCCTCCGGAAACTTCTGGTCGAGGGTGTGGTAGGTGGTGCGTCCGTGCTGCGTCACGGCCACTAGGCCTTCGCGGCTGCGGCCGGTGCGCCGGTAGGTTTGGGTGGCGGCGTCGAAGGGGAGGGGCCGGCCGGCCAGGGCCACTTGCGCATCGGGCAGCAGCTGGCCCAGCGAGTCGCGCACTACCAGGCTCACGTCCACCTGGTTGTCCACCACCAGCACTTCGCGGTCGGTTTCGGTGCGCAGCCAGTACACCAGCTGGCTGCCTTCGGTGTGGGCCACCAGGTAGTAGCCCAGCGGCAGCGGGCGGCGCGCGGGCTGGCCCGAAGGAAACGAATCGGCCACCTGCGTGAAAAACGCCGGCCGCGCCGCGTTCATGCCCCGCTCGTAGAGGGCGCGGGCCTGCGCATCGGTGATGCGAAAAACCTTAGTGAGGTAGCTCGTTTGGCGGGCCTGGGCCACCGGCTGTTGGGCAAGGGCGGGGCGGAGCAAGAGCAGGAAGAAGGCGGCAAAAAGTAGCAAAGGGCGCATAGGCAGCGGGAGAGGGGCGGTTTACTGCCCGATGCGGGCGGCCCGCGAAATGCACAGATGCCTTGCCAGCCGGCTTGCCCGATTGGCGACTCAGGTGGCCTTTTCGGTTGCTAAATGGCGTCGCCCCACAAGCCATCTTCAAGTGAAAGCGGGCAAAGCAGCCGGCTCTCAAACCCACCCCGCGCCGTTTACTGCGCCGGCTGCAACAGGCCGTCGGCGTATCTTTGCCCCGATGCGTTTGTTGGCCCTGCTGCTTTCTCTGTACCTCACCTGCCTCGCCTGCCTGCCCTGTGCCGACGACGTGGCGACGTGCGCAGCCCCGGCCCAAACCAGCGTCAGCCCCGCCTCACATTCCGAGGGCGGCCAGCACGACCTGGGCGACTGGTGCTCCCCGCTTTGCCAGTGCCATTGCTGCGCCGGGGCGGTGCTGGCGCCCGGTAGAGTGGTGCCGCTGGCCTTGTTGGCACCGTTGCAGTGGGTGGCCGGCCCGAGCCACGCCGCGCTGCTCGTGGCCGCTCCCACCCGCTCCACGGCGGCCGTGTGGCAGCCCCCGCGGGCCTAACCTTTCCTCGATTTTTCTGCTGACCCGCTGGGCGCTGCTGGCGTTCCGGTTATTCGTGGTGCGTGTTTCGCGCCGGGCCACGCCGCTGCTTCTGCCCATAGGCCGGGGCCGCCGCGCCGCAGGATTTCAATTGAAGCGTTAGACCTTACCCCACCCAGCGGATGTTTGACCGGCTGATTCACTTTTCTATTCACAATAAGCTCATCATCGGGCTGCTCACGCTGGCCCTGGTGGCCTGGGGCAGCTACTCGCTAAGCCGCCTGCCCATCGACGCGCTGCCCGACATCACCAGCAACCAGGTGGTGGTGTACACGGTGGCGCCGTCCTTGGCCGCCCAGGAGATTGAGCGGCTGGTATCCTTTCCCGTCGAGCAGGCCATGGCCACCATTCCCGGCCGGGTCGAAGTCCGGTCCTTTTCGCGCTTTGGCCTCTCGGTGGTCACCGTCGTGTTTGAGGATAAAACCGACATCTACTGGGCCCGCGCCCAGGTTTCGGAGCGGCTGCGGGAAGCCGAAAGCCAGATTCCGGCCGGCACCGGGCGGCCCGAGCTAGCGCCCCTCAGCACCGGCCTTGGCGAGATTTACCAGTACCTGGTGCGCGCCAAGCCCGGCTACGAGCAGCGGTACGACGCCACCGAGCTGCGCACCATTCAGGACTGGCTGGTGCGCCGGCAGCTGCTGGGCACGCCCGGCGTAGCCGATGTCAGCTCTTTCGGCGGCCGGCTCAAGCAGTACGAAGTGGCCCTCGACCCCGAGCGGCTGCGCTCGCTGGGCGTGAGCGTGGGCGAAGTGTACCAGGCCGTGGCCGCCAACAACCAGAACGCCGGCGGCGCCTACCTCGACCAGAACCCCACGGCCGCCTTCATCCGCACCGAAGGCCTGGCCACAAGTCCCGCCGACATCGGCAACATCGTGGTGCGCAGCACCAGCACTGGCCTGCCCGTGCTGGTGCGCGACGTGGCCGACGTGCGTCTGGGCTCGGCCGTGCGCTATGGGGCCATGACGCTGAATAACCAGGGCGAAGTGACGGGCGGGCTGGTGCTCATGCTCAAAGGCGCCAACGCCTCGGAAGTCATCAAGGACGTGCAGGCGCGCATGGCCATCATCCGCAAAACCCTGCCCGCCGGCGTCACCGTCGAGCCCTTCCTCGACCGCTCCCACCTCGTGGACCGCGCCATTCACACCGTCAGCAAAAACCTGCTCGAAGGCGCCCTGATTGTGATTTTTGTGCTGGTGCTGTTCCTCGGCAACTGGCGCGCCGGGCTGGTGGTGGCCTCGGTTATTCCGCTGGCCATGTTGTTTGCCGTGAGCATGATGCGCCTGTTTGGCGTGTCGGGCAACCTGATGAGCCTCGGCGCCATCGACTTCGGGCTGATTGTGGACGGGGCCGTCATCATCGTGGAGGCTATTGTGCACCGGCTGCACGGCGGGCACGCGCCGGGCCACGCCGCCGGGGGCCAGCTCACGGCGGCGGAAATGAACGACGAAACCTACACGGCCGCCAGCAACATCCGCTCGTCGGCGGCTTTCGGCGAAATCATCATCTTGATTGTGTACCTGCCGCTGCTGGCGCTGGCGGGCATCGAGGGCAAGATGTTCCGGCCCATGGCCGAAACCGTGGCCTTCGCCATCCTCGGCGCTTTCTTGCTGAGCCTCACCTACGTGCCCATGATGTCGGCGCTGGCCCTGAGCCGCAGCACCGAGAACAAAAAGACCTTTTCTGACCGCATGATGGCCTTTTACACCCGCCTCTACCACCCGCTGCTGAAGGGCGCCCTGCGCCACCAGGCGGCGGTGCTGCTCACGGCGGCAGGGCTGCTGGCGGGCGGGTTTTTCCTGTTTCGCACGCTCGGCGGTGAGTTCATTCCCACGCTCAGCGAAGGCGATTTTGCGGTGGAGATGCGCACGCTCACCGGCTCCTCGCTCAGCTACACCATCGAGCAAGCCCAGGTGGCCGGCGGCATCCTCAAAAAGCAGTTTCCCGAAGTGAAGGAGGTGGTGGCCAAAATCGGCTCCAGCGAGATTCCCACCGACCCCATGCCCGTGGAGGCAGGCGACCTGATGATTATTCTGAAGGACCAGAAGGATTGGACTTCGGCTGGTAACCGCGAGGAGCTGGCCGCCAAAATGGCCCAAGCCCTGAGCGTGATGCCCGGCGTGACGTTCGGCTTCCAGCAGCCCATCCAGATGCGGTTTAACGAGCTGATTTCCGGGGCCAAGCAGGACGTGGTGCTGAAAATCTACGGCGAAGACCTGCAGCAGCTGGCCGACTACGCCCAGCAGGCCGGCCACCTGGTGCGGCAGGTGCCGGGGGCCGAGGATGTGTACGTGGAGCAAATAACCGGCCTGCCCCAAATTGTGGTGCAGCTTGACCGCAACCGCCTCGCCCGGTTCGGCCTGAACGTGGCCGACGTGAACCGCACCGTGCAAACGGCTTTCGCGGGCGAAACCGCCGGCCAGGTGTTCGAGCAGGAGCGCCGCTTCGACCTCGTGCTGCGCCTGCGCCCGGACCTGCGCAAGGACATCAACAGCGTGCGCCGCCTGTTCATCGCCGCCCCCAACGGCCAGCAGGTGCCCCTGGAACAAGTGGCCAACGTGGAGCTGCGCGAGGGCCCCAACCAGATTCAGCGCGACGACGCCCGGCGCCGCATCAGCGTGGCCTTCAACGTGCGGGGGCGCGACGTGGCCAGCGTGGTGCAGGAACTGCAGGGCAAAATCGACCACCAAATCCGCTTCGCGCCCGGCTACTTCACCACTTACGGCGGACAGTTTGAGAACCTGCGCCAGGCCACCGAGCGGCTCAGCATTGCGGTGCCGGTGGCGTTGGTGCTCATCTTCGTGCTGCTGTTTTTCACCTTCCGTTCCTTCAAGCAGTCGGTGCTGATTTTTACGGCCATTCCGCTGTCGGCCATTGGCGGCGTGGCGGCGCTATGGCTGCGGGGCATGCCGTTCAGCATCTCGGCCGGGGTGGGCTTCATTGCGTTGTTTGGGGTGGCCGTGCTCAACGGCATCGTGCTCATCGGCTACTTCAACCAGCTCAAAGCCGAAGGCATCAGTGACCTGACCGAACGCATCATGCGCGGCACCGAAGTGCGCCTGCGCCCTGTGCTGATGACGGCCACCGTGGCTTCGCTCGGCTTTCTGCCCATGGCACTGGCCCAGTCGGCCGGCGCCGAGGTGCAGCGGCCGCTGGCCACCGTCGTCATCGGCGGGCTGGTGTCGGCCACGCTGCTCACGCTGCTGGTGCTGCCGGTGCTGTATGCCCTCTCCGAGCAGAAAAAGGCCCCAAAGCCAACTCCCGAGCAGCGGCCAGCGACCAAGAGCCTGCCCGTGGCCTCGCTGCTGTTTCTGCTGTTGTTGCCGTTGCTTGGCCAGGCCCAAAGCCCGCTCACCGCTCCGCAAGCCGTGGCCCAGGCCCTGCAAACCAACGGTACGGTCCTGGCCGGCCAGCGCGCCCTCGAAGCCCAGCAGGCCCTGCGCCGCGCCGCCTACGACTTCGGCTGCACTACGGTGCAGGGCAGCTACGGGCAGTATAATTCGGAGAATCGGGACAACCAATTCACCGTTTCGCAGTCGCTGGCGTTGCCCGGCGTGTACCGCAGCGCCGCCGGGCTGGCCGATGCCCGCATTGCCGGCCAGCAGGCCCAGTTGGCCTGGGTGCAGGCCGAACTGCGCCGCCAGGTGCGCCTGAGCTACGAGCAGGCCGTGCACGCCCGCCACCGCCTGCGGGTGCTGCGCGGGCAGGACAGCCTCTACACCGAGTTCCTGCGCGCCGCCACCCTGCGCTTCAAAACCGGGGAAGTCGCCCGCCTCGAACCCGCCACGGCCCTGGTGCAGCAGGGCGAAATCCGGACCCAACTGCTGGCCGCCCGCACCGATTTCCGGGTGGCCCGGCGCCAGCTGCAGGCCCTGTTGCAAGCGCCCGTCGCCGTGCAGGTGGCCGACAGCATTCTGCGGCCCCTGGCGCTGCTGGGCGCCGTGCCGCGGGCCGATAGCAGCGCGCCCGCCCCGGCCGACACATTGCTACTCGCCAACAACCCCCAGGCGCGGGCCCTGGTGCAGCAGGTGGCCGAGCGCCGCGCCGAAACCCGCGTGGCCCGCACCGCCGGCCTGCCCGAGTTCACGGTGGGCTACTTCAACCAAAGCATCATTGGCTACCAGCGCCTCGACGCCGCGGGCACCGAGCGTTACTTCGGGCCCGGCGCCCGCTTCCAGGGCGTGCAGGCCGGCGTGGCCGTGCCCCTGCTGCGCGGCCCCCAAAAAGCCCGGGTGCAGGCCGCCCGCCTGCAGGAGCAGGTGGCCCAGGCCAGCCTTGAGCGTTACCAGGCCGAGCTGGCTGGCCGGCTCGATGAGCTGCTGGCCCGCCGCGCCGAGCAGCAGCAGCGCCTGCGCTACTTCGAAACCACGGCCTTGCCCCAGGCCACGGTCATCACCCGCTTGTCCACCCTGGCTTACAAGGCCGGCGAAACGGGCTACTCCGAATACCTGCTCAACCTGGAGCGCGCCCGCCGCCTGCGCCTCGACTACCTCGACGCCCTGCTGCAACACAACCAGACCGTTATCGAGTTGGAATACCTACTGGGCAGCCAGTAGAACATAAGAGCCATGGCAGAACCAGCACGAAGAGTGAACTCGTCATGCAGAGCGCAGCGAAGCATCTCGCGTGCCACCACTATTTAGTTTGAGCACGCGAGATGCTTCGCTGCGCTCTGCATGACGGCCTTTTTCTGATTCTGACATGACCACCTGATTGAACAAGCATTATGCCGGCCCTCACTTCTTCACTTCTCAAAATGCGCTACCTGACCACCTGTTTTCTGCTGCTGGCCCTGCTGGCTGGCTGCGGCAAAAAAGCAGTTGAAGAAACCACCGAAGCCTCAGCCACGGAAAGCAAAGCTGCCCCGGCCGCCGAAGCCGCGGCCCCCGACCAGGTCACCCTCACCAGCGCCGAGCAGCAAATCGGCGGGGTGCGCTTGGGCGCCCTCACCCAGCAGCCCATGAGCGGCGGCCTCAAGGTGAACGGCGTGCTGGACGTGCCGCCCGAAAACCTGGTTTCCGTCAGTGCCCCGCTGGGTGGCTTTGTTGAGCGCACCAGCTTGCTGCAGGGCTCCCGCGTGCGCGTGGGCCAACTGCTGGCCGTCATTCGCAACCCCGATTTTGTGCAGCTGCAGCAGGATTACCTCGAAGCCCGCAGTCAGCTCAAGTACGCCAAGGCCGAAGCCGAGCGCCAGGGCGAGCTGTACCGCCAGGAAGTGGCGCCGCAGAAAAATTACCAGCGCGCCCAGGCCGAGTACGAAGCCCTGCAAGTGAAAACCAGTGCCCAGGCCGCCCGCCTGCGCCTGGCGGGCCTGCCTGTCGGCGGCCGCATCGTGAGCACGGCCAGTTTGCGCGCCCCCAAAAGCGGCTTCGTCAAGGCCGTCAACGTGAGCATTGGCCAGAGCGTGACACCTACTGACGTGCTGTTCGAAATCGTAAATCCCGAGCACCTGCACGTCGAGCTTACCGTGTTTGAGCGCGACATTCCGCAGGTGAAGGCGGGCCAGCTCGTGCGCTTTTCTCTCGGCAACGACTCGCTCAGCCGCGAGCGTACTGCCCACATCTACCTCATCAGCAAAGCCATCGGCCCCGAGCGCACGGTGCGCGTGCACGCCCACCAGGACCGCGAAGACGAGGCGTTGCTGCCCGGCACCTTCGTGCGCGCCGTCATCGAAACCAACCGCGTGACCGTGCCCACGCTGCCCGAAAAAGCCGTGGTGCAGTACGGCGCCCAGGCCTACGTATTCGTGGCCGCCAGCGCGGGTGCCCCGGCCGGCACCGCCACCTACCGCCTCGTGCCCGTGACCCGGGGCGTGAGCGAAGACGGCTACACCGAAGTCCACCTGCCCGCCGCCGAGCAGGGCCAGCCGCTGCGCTTCGTGACGGCAGGCGCGTACGCCTTGCTCGGCAAGCTCAAGAATGCCGAAGAAGAGGAGTAGCCCCGCTTGCTGACCGTTCGCGGTTTCGGGTTTTCCACACATATCGCATGGTAATTCGCAGGCGCGACTTGTGCCAGAAAAGTGCCGGATTATTGGAAATTAGCCCCAACTTCGGTTTTTTGAACCTTTAGCGCTATTTCCATGGTCAACCGTTTGTTTGCTGGCGCCGCGGCGCTGGCATTGCTGCTGCTCAGCGCCTTTGCCCCGGCGCCCGGCAAGATTACCGTGTACCTCATCGGCGATTCCACCATGTCGGTGAAAGAAGTGAAGGCCTACCCCGAAACCGGCTGGGGCATGCCCTTTGCCACTTTTTTCGACGAAACCGTGACGGTGGACAACCGCGCTCAGAACGGCCGCAGCACCAAAAGCTTTCTGGCCGAAAACCGCTGGCAGCCCGTGGCCAAAGCCCTGAAAGAAGGCGACTACGTCTTCATCCAGTTTGGCCACAACGACGAAGTACCCACCAAGAAAAGCTACACCCCCGAAGCCGACTTCAAAGCCAACCTCGTCCGTTTCATCGCCGAAACACGCGCCCAGAAAGCCGCGCCGGTGCTCATCACGCCGGTGGCGCGCCGCAAGTTCGACGCCGCCGGCAAGGTGGAAGAAACCCACACAGCATACGCCGAAATCGTGCGCGCCACCGCCCGCGAGCAGCAGGTGCCGCTCATCGACCTGGACCGTGAAAGCCAGACCCTACTCCAGCAGTTTGGCGTTGAGAACTCGAAACTGTTGTTCAACCAACTGCTGCCCGGCGAGCACCCCAACTACCCCGAAGGCAAAGAGGATAACACCCATTTCAACGAACTGGGCGCCCGCAAGATGGCCCAAATTGTGCTGGCCGACGTGCGCGCGCTGAAGCTGGAGCTGGCCTCGCGCATCGTGCAGCGCGCCGCCGCCAAAACCGTAGACCCCCAGGCACGGTAGAACCCCCGGCGCGCCGCCCTCTGCGGCCAATACGTAATCGGCGGGCCGGCTTTGCGCATGTCCGTTGGCGGGGCGTACCTTCCGGCCGTTCAGGCCGGCCTTTGCCGGGCGTTCGCCACCCTATGCAGCCCCGTCCGGCTTCCCTGCCCGCTCTCGATTATTTGCAGTATCAGTTTCGGCCCGATTTGCAGGTGCTGGTGGGCCGGTGGCTGCGCCAGCCCACCGAGGCGGAGCTGCACGCCGGCTACCAGCGCCTGCTGGAAGTGGCCGAAGCCTGCGGCGCCCGCCTCTGGCTGGTGGATGCCCGCCGACGCGACCACGCCAACCAGCAGGGCACGGCCTGGATGATGGAGCACTTTCTGCCCCAATTACCCCAGCGACTGGGCCGTCCGGTGCACATGGCTTACCTGTTCATGCCCACCCACCTCTACGAGCTGGAACACGACGCCACCGTGCCGCCGCTCACCTACTTCGAGGGCCGTGAGTACCACGTCGAGCGCTTCACCGAAGAGCAGGCGGCCATGCAGTGGCTGGCGGCCTGCCGCGCCCACGAAGATTTACCGGCGTAGGCCAACCGGGTGGCTATTTCAGGTTGGTGCTGCGGTGGTGCAGGCGGATTACCTGCCCTGCGCGTTTGCCGCTCTGCTTAATCTTGGCATCGGGGGCGCGGGCCAGCACGAGGCGTGGGAGAGTGCAGTCGTCAAGCGCCACGTGCTGGAGGACGTAGCCCGCGGCTTCCACGTCCAGCACCTGGCCTTCGTACACCGGGTTGGTGAGCTGGAAGCGGCCCAGCGCGTCGGTCACGTAGGTGTCGTGGGTGCCTTTGATGAGCAGCGTGGCGCCCACCAGGGGCTTGCCGTTGGGGTCGTACACCTGGCCGCTGATGGGCGCGCACAGCAGCCGGGCAGTAGCGGCCGGGGCGCGGCCGGGGCGCTCGGAGAGGGCCAGGCGCTCCTGGGCATTCGCCTCGGATGAGGGACGCGAATCAGCGCTTTGGGCGAAGGCCGGGCACGCGCCGCAAATCACAACGAAACTTAAAGCGAGGAAAAAAGGGCGCATGAGATGGGGGCGGGAAAGGGTGGCAGGAAGGGGAAACGACGGCCCGGAAAGCGGCATTTCATTAACACGCAACACACTACGCCGAGGTTGCCTTGCTAAACGAAGAAAAAAGAGTAGCTCGTTCCCCACTGGTTCACCTGACGGCAACATGACTCTTTCACCCGCCGTTCACGGCCGCGTAGTAATTTGCTTTTTCATCCTAAATATATGACAATTTTTTCTTTTCACAATGTATTTCGTGTGGCGGCCAAACAAATTGGCCCCTTAATTACCTGCAGTTGCCTGTTGGCTGCGGTCACTGGACAAGCCCAAGGGTTGGTCGCATTTCCGGGCGCCGAGGGCGCGGGCCGGTTTACGACCGGGGGGCGGGGCACCGCAGCGGTGCCCACCACGGTGCTGGAAGTCACGAACCTGCTCGATGACGGCCAGCCGGGCTCGTTGCGCTACGCGCTGCAGCTGAGCTCGGCCAAGGCGCCGGCGCGCACGGTGGTGTTTCGGGTGTCGGGCACTATCCATTTGCTCTCGCCGCTCACCATCAGCAAGCCCAACACCACCATTGCGGGCCAAACGGCGCCCGGCGACGGCATTTGCCTGGCCGACTACCCGGTGTCGGTGAAGGCCAACAACGTCATCGTGCGCTTCCTGCGGTTTCGGATGGGCGACAAAAACCAGAACGGCGGCTTCGTGGACGGCGCCGGGGGCGACGATGCCTTCGGCGGCATCCGCAACAAGCGCCTCATCATCGACCACTGCTCGATGAGCTGGAGCACCGACGAGGCCCTGTCGGTGTATGAGGGCGACAGCACCACACTGCAATGGAACCTCATTGCGGAGCCGCTGAACTACTCCTACCACTACGAAAAGGGCGACACCGACTTCGAGCGCCACGGCTTCGGGGGCATCTGGGGCGGGCAGCATTCCTCGTTCCACCACAACCTGTTTGCGCACTGCAAAAACCGCACGCCCCGCTTCAACGGCAGCCGCTACACCCACCCGGCGGGCTTTGAGAACTGCGATTTCAGCAACAACGTCATCTACAACTGGGGCGAGAACAACGTGTACGCCGGCGAGGGCGGCAACTACAACGTCGTCAACAACTACTACAAGCCGGGCCCCAACACCAACCCGCGGGTGCGCGCACAGGTGCTGAACCCCTACAAAATCGACAAGGAGCAGGGCCGCCTGCCCTACGGCAAGTTTTACCTCACCGGCAACTACGTGGACGGCGCGCCCGCCGTGACGGCCCGCAACTGGCGCGGCGTGGTGATGAACGGCGGCACCGCCGCCGACACCGTGCTGGCCAAGGTGACGAAGCCCTTCGCCCTGGGCCCCACCACCCTGCAAGCGGCCCCCGCCGCCTACGAGGCCGTGCTGCGGGGCGCCGGCGCCATCCGGCCCACCCGCGACACCCTGGACCAGCGCATTGTGCGGGAGGTGCGCCGTGGCACCGGTACCATCATCGACGTGCAGGGCCACTACCCGCACGGCACGCCCTACAGCGTGAGCCAGCGCGCCTGGCCGGTGCTGAAATCGGCGCCCGCGCCCGCCGACACCGACCACGACGGCATGCCCGACGCCTGGGAAAAAGCCCACGGCTTGAACCCCAGCAGTCCCGCCGACCGCGCCCAGCGCGCCCCCAACGGCTACTCACAGCTCGAAAACTACCTCAACAGCCTCGCCCTGGCCATGACGGCGGCCAAGCCAATGGCGCCAAAACCAGTTGGCCCGAAACTAGTTGGTCCGAAACCAGTGGGTCCCAAGCCTACGGCGCCCGCGCCCCGGCCGGTGGCCCCGAAGCCGGTCAAAAAGTAAGTTTAGATGGACTTCAGGCCGGCGGCTTCGCAGAAAACGATGCAGTTGCCGAACGGGTCGAAAACTTCCATTTCCAGCACCAGCGCGCTCCAGGAGGCGGGGAGCAGGGCGGGCCGGTGGTAGGGTTTGTTTTGGTCGAGCAGCTGGTTATGGTAGGCCAGCAGGCCCCATATCACCACCCGCACCCGAGAGCCCATGGCGCCGTCGTCGGGGTTGGTGCTGAGGTGCAGCACCACCTCGCCGCGCGACAGCTGCACGTAGGCGTAGGGCTTCACAGGCTGCTGCTCCCAGTCGATGCGGAAACCCAGCCAGCCCACGTAGAAATCGAGTGCGGCGGCGTAGTCTAAAATCCGAAAAACGGGGGTTATCATGCCGCCTGGGGTAGAAAAAGCGTCGGAAGGGCTGCCTACGGAAATGGAAATATAACTCGTGATTGGTTAAGCATTACTTTATGAAGAAGCGGGCTTGTGATTGATAATGCGTTACGGCGCCGAAAACGGCCCTGGCGGGCTACATTTAGCGCATGATTTCTCCTGCTGAATACGATGCGCTCGATGGCCTGGCCATGGCGGCCCTGGTGCGCAGCGGCCAGCTCACGGCCGCCGAGCTGTGCGCCGCCGCCATTGCCCGCGCCGAAGCCCTGAACCCGCAGCTCAACGCCGTGGTGCACCCGCTGTATGAGGCCGCGCGGCAGCGGGCCCGGGCCGGGCTGCCGGCCGGGCCGTTTGGCGGCGTGCCGTTTCTGCTGAAGGATTTTGGGGCGCAGTACGCCGGGGCGCCGCACACCTCGGGCAGCCGGGCCCTGCACGATTTCACGCCCAAGGAAGACGCCGAACTGGTGCGCCGCTGGCAGGCGTCCGGCCTGAATATCCTGGGCAAAACCAACACGCCCGAGTTTGCCCTGATGGGCGTGACCGAGCCCGCCCTGCACGGCCCCACCCGCAACCCCTGGCACCTGGGCCATACCCCCGGCGGCAGCAGCGGCGGCGCGGCCGCGGCGGTGGCCGCTGGCATGGTGCCCGTGGCCGGAGCTGGCGACGGGGGCGGCTCCATCCGGATTCCGGCCGCCTGCTGCGGGCTGTTTGGGCTGAAGCCCAGCCGCGGGCGGGTGCCCACCGGCCCCGAACAGGGCGAGAAGTGGCAAGGCGCCGCCGTGGAGCACGTGCTCAGCCGCTCGGTGCGCGACAGCGCCGCGATGCTGGACGCCACCTGCGGCCCCGACGCGGGCGCGCCCTACTTCCTGCCCGCGCCGGCCCGGCCGTATATGGAAGAAGCCGGCCGGCCGCCCGGCCGCCTGCGCATCGCCTTCAGCCTGGGCCACCCGCTGGGCCGCGCCCTGCACCCGGAGTGCGCCACCGCCGTGCAGGATGCTGCGCGGCTGCTTGAAAGTCTGGGGCACGACGTGGAAGAAGTGCCGCTGCCCTTCGACGGCCGGGCCATAGCCTCCGCTTTTCTGATGCTGTATTTCGGCGAAACCGGGGCCAGCATTGCGGCTTTGGCCAAGCACCTGGGGCGCCCCGCCCGGCCCGCCGACGTGGAGCCCACCACTTGGCTGCTGGGCTTGCTGGGCCGCACCTACACCGCCGCCGACTTTGCCGCCGCCCGCCACACCTGGAACGACAGCGCCCGCCGCATGGGCCGCTTCCACGAGACGTATGACCTGCTGCTGACGCCCACACTGGCCACCCCGCCCGTGCGCATCGGCGAGCTGCAACCGAAACCGCTGGAGCAAAAGCTGCTGAAGCTGGTGAACACCTTCGGGCTGGGCGGCCTCATCCAGCGCTCCGGCCTGGTGGAGAAGCTGGCCGAGCAAAGCCTCGAAAAGACGCCCTATACGCAGGTGGCCAACCTCACGGGCCAGCCCGCCATGTCGGTGCCCCTGCACTGGACGGCCGAGGGGCTGCCCTGCGGCGTGCAGTTCATTGCCCGGCTGGGGGCCGAGGATGTGCTGTTCCGGCTGGCCGGGCAGCTGGAACAGGCCCGGCCGTGGTTTGAGAAGCGGCCCGGGTTGTAGCGCGGACTTTGTAGTCCGCAACCCCGCGCCCTTAAAACCGCTATAACGACCCGGGGTCGCGGACTACAAAGTCCGCGCTACATTCTACTCTTGCTTCTTCACCACGCTGATGCTGCCGTTGCGCTCCAGGCGCACGGCTTCGGTGTCGGCCAGCGCGGCCACGTTGCCGCTGTCGCGCAGGCCTTCCAGCAGGTCGTTGTGGGTGAGGTTGTGCTGGGCCAGGGTTTCGGGGCAGGGCTGGCCGTGCTCGGCCAGCAGCACCGCATCGCCTTTCACCAAGCGGCTCACGGCCTCGCTGCGGAAGGAGGCCCAGGCCAGCAGCCGGTGCAGGCCCACCAGCACCAGCCCGGCCAGCAGCGTGCCCCAAAACGGCGAGGCGGCCACCACGGCCCGGCTCAGGACGGCCCCCAGCATAATTTTCACCACCATGTCGAACGCCGTGTTGCCGCCGAAGGTGCGCTTGCCCGAAAGCCGCAGCAGCGCCAGCGCCGCCACAAACACCAGCACCGTGCGCACCGCCATTTGCAGCGCCGTGATGGTGTGCGAGTCGGCATCGGGGCCGAAAAGGGTGTCGGCCAGCTCTTTCATGGGGTCGAAATAAGAGCCTGCTTCAGCAGGGCGGCGGCCCGGGCGGGCCCCACCCGGTGCAATACCTTGATTTCGCGGCCGTGGGCTTCGTTGTAGGAGCTGAAAAAGTGCTCGATTTCGCGGAGCATAACCTTCGACAAATCGGTGATTTCGCGGATGTCGTCGTGCTCGCGCGAGTCGGCGGCCACGGCCAGCAGGCGGTCGTTGCGCACCACCTGGCCGTCGTTTTCGCGCTGCTCCACCTCCAGCGCCCCGATGAGGCGGGCTTCCACCACGCAGCCCGGAAACGCGGGCGCCGACAGCAGCAGCAGCACGTCGAGCGGGTCGCCGTCGGCGGCCCGGGTGGAGGGCACGAAGCCAAAATCGAACGGGAAGCTGTGGCCCTCGGGCAGCACGCCTTTTAGCTTGAAGACTTGCAGGTCGGGCTCAAAGGCAAACTTGTTGCGCCCGCCTTTGGGCGTTTCCACCACCACGTGCACGCGGCTGCGGGAGTGGGGGACGTGGGCGGGCAACTGATGCAGGGACGAAGCCATGGAAGCGGAGCGGCTGGTGCCGCCTGGTGCTCCTAATGACGGGCAATGTTACGCAGATGTTACGACGGCGCAGCTTACGCGGCCGGGAACGAAAAAGCCCGCTGGTGGGCGCAGCCAACAACCAAACCCAGGGCCGGCCGCCGGAAATTAATGGGACGAAATACCGGTTGAAATACAGGATATTGAATGTCGTAGCGCGGAATTGCTTTGCTGAAAACGATTTCGGTGCCGGTTCCGGAATTATTGCTCATATTTCCAGCCGGTAACGTGCTTCAGCGCTGAGGTGCGCGACCCGCGGGCCCGGCAACGTCGTGGGGCTTCTACCTAACCCCTTTTTCGTTTTATGGACAACCTCAACGCCACCGCTATTCCGGCCGCCGTGCTGGCCGACGCGCTCAAGAAAATCCGGGACGCCCGCGCGGCCCTGGCGCCCTACCTGCACCCCCTCACCACCGAGCAGCGGCAGGAACTGCCCAAGATGGGCGACAAAACCCTGGCCTTCGTGACCAAGATGGCCGGCTACGCCCAAAACCTGCCCAGCCTCATGCCCAGCTACCTTGATGTGACCGGCTTGCTCATCGACGCGGCCACGAGCAACGACCTGCTGGAGGTGTACCAGGAACTCGACGGCTTCACCCTCGACGTGGACAGCACCCGCATGATAGCCGGCTCCGAGGGCTACACCGCGTCGCTCATTGGCTACGGCGCGTTGCAGGGCGCGGCCAAAACCAACCAGCCCGGCGCCCAGGCCGCCGTCGCGGAGCTGGCCCCCCGCTTCGCCCGTCCCACCAACGCGGCCAAAGCCACCAAGAAGGCAGGCAACGCCCCCGCCGCCTAACCCCCGCGCGCCGGGGTCGGACCCCGGCATTCCGGGGTCCGACCCCGGGACGCCACCAAAAAAGCCCGACGCGCCGAGCATTTTGCCTGGCCCGCCGGGCTTTTTTGGTGGCGTGCCGGGTTATTTCGGCGGCGGGCCGGGCTTTTGAGGCGGCGCGCGAGGCTCTTTGGGCGGCACCCCGCCGAAATAACCCGGGACGCCGGGCAAATAACTCGGAACGCCGGGCTTTTTTGGTGGCGGGTGGATGTTTTTGGGTGGCGCGCCGGGGTGCGGGCGCTGAATTACCTTTGGCCGCTATGAAAAACGCCATCAACACCCTGCGCATTCAGAATTTCAAGTCAATAAAAGACGTGACGATGCAGCCCCGGCGCGTAAACCTGATTATCGGCCAGCCCAACGTCGGCAAGTCGAATATTCTAGAGGCTATGAGTTTGTTGGGGGGAATGGTGTATGATAGAGATGATAAGCTCATGAAACAAATGATTCGATATCAGCAGTCAAATCAATTGTTTTATGATAACCTATTACACAATACAGTAAGTGTTACCACGAATAGAGATAACTGCTACTTATGTACGCAGCCTTGGCGCAGCACATCGGCCGCATTATTCATGAATAGTGAAGCGCAACGCGTTTTTGAGCAAAGAGTGAGCCGGGTGCCACTAATAAGAATAGGAGATGCATCTGAGCCAAAGCCGCTCACGCTGGAAGAATGGATTGAAGAAGTTATTAGGCGGGATAACAGGGAGCAGAAAAGTATGCCTGATTCTGCTGAGTATGGTTGGCTTGAATTTGATTCGGATGGAAAAGTGAGTTCACGAAATTCGAATGGCTTTAGGAATGCCTCTATGTCTATTATTCCTTATGTTTCAGTTCGGCCGTACCTGTTTGTTAAAGGTAGTGAGGTAGGTAAAAATTATTCATTGCCTTATCTAGCCCCACCCCATGGGGACAATTTGAAGAATATCATTCAGACCTATCGCGGGTTGCGAGAAGAGGTGGCGGAAATGTTCAATAAATATGGGTTGAAGCTACTGCTGCGAATGGTGAGCAATGAGCTAGAAGTAGTAAAAGAAGACGGAGGACTTATCTACTCCTACCCCTATTCCAGCATTGCCGATACCCTGCAGCGCATCATCTTCTACCTGGCCGCCATTGAGAGCAACGACGACGCGGTGATTTTGCTGGAAGAGCCTGAGGCGCATTCCTACCCGGTGTACGTGTCGATGCTGGGGCGGCGCATGGTGGAGAGCCGCAACAACCAGTTTTTTGTGGCCACGCACAGCCCCTATCTCATCACCGAAATCCTGGAGCAGATGCTGCCGGATGAGGGGCAGGCGTCGGAGCTGGCCATTTTCGTGGCCTACTACGAGGACTACCAAACCAAGGTGAAGCAGCTAAGCGACGAGGAGGTGCGGGCCATTCGGGTCGACGAGTTGGATGTGTTCTACAACATGAGCCGCTTCATTCCGCGCCCTGCCAATGGCTAACTACGCGCTGTTCGTGCCCGAATGCTGGGCCGATACCGCCCTCATGCTGGCCTTGCTGCACGACCGGGACGACTTCATTAGCCACGCGCAGGGCATCGGCAAGGTGGGCGGGGTGCTGCGCCGGCAGGGTGCCGACGCCAGCGGGCAGGCGCGCCGGGTAGTGGGCATGGTCGACGGCGATAAGAAGTTTGCCGAGCAGCCCTACCTCTCCGAATTTACGGAAGTGGTGGCCGGCGGTTGGGACAAGCGCCACCACCCGCACTGCATTGTGCGGCACCCCGGCCAGCCGGCCCACCACCTCATTGTGCTCCATCCGGCCTGCGATGCCTGGCTGCTGCGCACGGCCCTGGCCGCTGGCATCGACTTGCTGGCGCTCGGGCTGCCCGCCGAGCTGGTGCCTTTCAAAAACTTCTGCAAGCAAGATGGGGTGACGGAGAACAAAGCGCTGCAACTGCTGCTACGGGAGTTGCAGCGCCGCCGTCCGCCGGCCTACCAGGAATTGGCCGAATTTGTGTCGCGGGTGATGAATATTGCTCCCCCGCGCCATCCTTAGCCCCACACGCTGGCGGGAGCTTCTACTTCTCAAACACCTCGTTCAGCAGGCCGGCCAGCCGGACGCCGGCTTTGAGAATCTGGTCTTCCACGGTGGGGCCGAAGGTGGGGTAGAAATGCCAGTCGAACTTGGGGTTGGTGACCGGCGCGGCGTAGGCCGGCCCGCACAGTTGGTACGACTCGAACAGCCAGGCGGTGGGGTCGCTTTTCTGCCATTCCTTGATTTGGGCGGGCGTGGCGTGGTCGTAGGCCGCCGCCATCTCGGTGAACGTGAAGCCGGGGTATTCCACCAGGTCGCCGTCCCACACGCTGTGGAGGTTGGTGTCGCGGCCGCGCCAGCTCACCTGAATGGTGTTGCCGCCCTTGTCTTCGAGGTGGCCCAGGTGCAGGGGCTGGTGCACGTCGCCCACCAAGTGAATGAGGAACTTGAGGGCAATGCGCTTTTCGTCGGCCGTTTTCTTGGGGTCCTTCAGGTCCTGGCGCACTTGCAGCAGGGCGGCGTAGGCGTTGGTGGGCAGGGCCGGAGCGGGCGCCACGGTGGCCTTGAGCTGAGCGGTGAAGGCGGCGTAGTCGAGGCCCGGGGCCACGTTCACGTAGTGCCAGGGCGCCGTGTCCTTGAACTGCGGGTCGTTGCGCAGCTCATCGGCCCAGGTGCTGACCAGCGGCATCGTTTCGTGCCCCAGAATTCGGGCAATTTCGCGCTTGGCCGCGTTGGAAAGGTGGTTTTCGGCAATGCGGGCCACGGCGCGGTGGCCCAGCACGCCCCAGGCCAGCAGGCGGTAGGGGGCGGATGTCAGGACCAGCAGGATAAGGATTTTTCGGAACATCAGCGAAGGGGGTGAGGGCAGGAGCAAGCGGTTCTCCGACCGTTCGGATACCGGCCAGCGCAAGCAGAACCACAAAGCTAGCGTCCGGCCGCAACAGATGAATGCGCAGCCGGCAAAGTAGCGGCCGCCCCGCCATAAAGAACTGAAAGCCGCGGCGGGAGCATGTTTTGTGTCGTTATTTGAATGCGCCAAATGCCATTGCCTGCGTTATCCGTCAGCTCACGTGCAAACCATCATCGATTCTCCTGCCCTGTTCATCGGCCGCGATGAGTCCAATAGCTGGCTGTACGTTGACCTGCGCGGCGCCTACGACGGCCCCGCGGCCCAAGCCGCCTGCCAGCAGATGCTAACCAGCCTGCGCCAGTGGCCCTGCCAGAAAATCCTGACCGACGGCACCAACATCCTCGCCGTGCACATGCAGCGCACGCAGTGGGGCAGCCGGTGGCTGGAAGAGATGCAGGCCGCCGGCTTGCGCTATTTTGCCTGGGTGCTGCCCCTCAGCCTGCAGGCCCGCCACGCCACCGAAGAGCGGGTGCACCCCATCAGCAGCCCCTTGGTGGGCACTTTCGATGACATAGCGTCGGCGTATGTGTGGCTGCAACAGCAGTGAGGAAAGGATAACTTAAAAAGCTCGGCATGACGTTCTAATAGACGCCATATTATTAAGGACCACTGCCCGTGTACACCAACCCCATCATCGACGACAACTTTCCGGACCCCACCATCATCCGCGCCACCGATGGGCAGTACTACGCCTACGGCACCCAAACCAAGCGCGCCGGCGTCATCATCAACCTGCAGGTGGCGCGGTCGTCGGACTTAATCGACTGGGAATACCTCGGCGAAGGCCTGCCCGAAAAGCCGGTGTGGGCCCGGCAAAGCCAGAAAATATGGGCGCCCCACGTGAGCGAGCACGGCGGCCGCTTCTACCTCTACTACTCGGCCCGGCCCGATGGCGCCGACTTTCTCAGCCTGGCCGTGGCCGTGGCTGAGAGCCCCGCCGGGCCCTTCCGCGACAGCGGCCAGCCGCTGCTGCCCGGCCCCGGCTTCACCTGCATCGACCCCATGGCGTTCGACGACCCCGCCACCGGCCAGCGGCTGCTGTACTGGGGCTCGGGCTTCGGGCCGATTTGGGTGCGCGAGCTGGCCGAGGACCGGCTCAGCTTCCGCCCCGGCACCGAGGCGCGGGCCGTGGTGCACCCCAGCGGGAGCGACGACCCCGCCGACTACCACCGCGTCGTGGAAGCCGCCTGGGTGCACCAGCGCGACGGCTGGTACTACCTCTTTTTTTCGGGGGATAACTGCTGCGGCCCCCATGCCCACTACGCCGTGCTGGTGGCCCGCGCCCGCCACGCCACCGGCCCCTTCGAAACCTATGCCACCGCCAGTGCCAACCCGCACACCGCCCTGCTGGCCGCGAATGCCCACTGGCGCGCCCCCGGCCACAACTGCGTGGTGACCGATGCCGCCGGCCACGACTGGCTGGCCTACCACGCCATCGACCCGCGCCAGCCCACCTTCGATGCCATCGACGACTCCGAAGGCTACTCGCGCCGCGTGCTGCTCCTCGACCGCCTCACCTATGCCGACGGCTGGCCCGTGGTGGCCGGCAACTCGCCCTCCTGGCAGCCCCAGCCCGCGCCGGTGGGGCAGTAAACCGGCTTCCGCAAAAATGAGCCGGCGGCAAGCTGCCGACGGCCGGTTTCCCGTATCTTGGGCTGCACCGAAACCTCTCCGCCTATGCCGCTCGCCTTACCGTCTTTTCGTAGATTGAGTTTCTGGATGGCCTCCTTGCTGGGCGTTGGGGTGCTGAGTAGCGGCCCCACACAGGCCCAGGCCCCCGGCGCCGAGCTGCGCTGCCTGATGCTGCCGCTGGCACCCGAGCAGCGGGCGCAACAGGCGGCGCTGGTGGTGGAGGCAGAAGTGCTGGACGCGCAGGGTTTTTGGAATGAGAACCACGCCCGGCTTTTCACCCGGCACCGGCTGCGGGTGTTTTCGCTGCTGAAAGGCCAGGTGGCCGACACGACGGAGCTGGTACTGATTACGGAAGGTGGCCGGCTGGGGCTCGACCAGCAGGTGCTGACCAATACCCTGCAGCTGGCGCCCGGCCAGCAGGGCATCTTTTTCCTGAGCCGCGCGCCCTGGCTGGGCATTGCCACGGCTGGCCGCGCCTACACGCCCTACGGCAGCGAGCAGGGCTTTATTGCCTTTAACACCATTGAGCAAACCGCTGCTGAGCCCTTTCGCACCTATCCGGCCGTCGATGCGGCCTTTTACCGGAAGCTGGCCGGCCTCACGGGGCAGGCCCGCCGGGTGCTGCAGCCCAACCTGTCGATGATGGCCGCCACGGCGGTGGGCCCGGCCCGACGGGTCACGGCGCCCACCGTCGCCAGCTTCGCCCCCCGAAGCTTGCCGGCCGGCACCGGGGCCGTGCTCACCATCGACGGGGCCGGCTTCGGCAACAGCCAGGGGACGGGCTTCGTGGAGTTTCGCAACGCCGACGATGGCGGCGCCACCTTCGTGAAAGCCCGCGCGGCCGACTACGTGAGCTGGACCAATACGCGCATTCAGGTAAGAGTGCCTTCCACGGCCAACGGCGGCCTGCCCGTGAGCAACGGCCATCCGGCCGGCTCGGGCACCATCCGCGTGACCACCGCCGACCAAGTGGCAGCGGAAAGCTCCAGCGCCCTCACCGTCGTCTACGCCCTCACCACCGTCGAAAGCACCGACGGCACCCTGCTTCAGCGGCCCAACCACGTGGCCCTGAATGCCAGCGGCGGCATTTCCTTCCGCTTCGGTCCCGGCTTCGCGGCCAACGCCCCGGCGGCGGCGGCGTGGCAGCGGGCGCTGGCCACCTGGCGCTGCCAAACGGGCATGAACTGGGAAGTGGGCGCCCCCAACGCCACCAGCGCCATTGCCGACGACGGCCAGAACGTGGTGGCCTTCGATGCCGGCCCCGAGCTGCCGGCCCAGGTGCTGGGCCGCACCACCAGCTACTACCGCGGCTGCTACGCGCCCAGCGGCGAGGTGGTATTTTGGGTAAAGGAAATCGACATGCAGTTCGACGACGCCAGCAACTTTCAGTTTGGGCCCGCGCCGCCCCTGACTTCGCTGCGGCAGATTGATTTTGAGTCGGTGGCCGTGCACGAGTTGGGCCACGCTCACCAGCTCAGCCACCTCAACCTGCCGGGAGCCGTGATGCACTACGCCGTGTCCGTCGGCCAGCTCTCGCGTAGCCTCAACCCCGCGAGCGACGTGGCCGGCGGGCGCCAGGTGCTGCGCGTGCGCAGCCTGCGCACCCTGGGCTGCGGCGGCCCGGCCCTGCTGCCCGCCCCGCTCACCAGCTTTGCCGCCCAATACGTCGCTGGCGCGGGCGTCACCCTGACATGGGCCACCCGCGACGAATGCTTCCTGAGCGGTTTTGTGGTGGAGCGCACCGCCGCCGGCGACACCACCGCTTGGGTGCGGCTGGGCGCGGTGGCCAACCGGGTGCCCGGCGGTTCTTATCAGTACACTGATGCTGCCGTGCCCGGTGGCCTGCTCTACTACCGCCTGCGCCTGCTACGGCCCGACGGCTCCCTCGACAACGTGGCCCCCGCCGTGCTCAGCACCGACGGCGCCAACGCTACCATTTCGATTTTCCCCAACCCCGTGAGCGACGACGTGCTGCGCGTGCAATACCCCGCGGCCGCCGAAACCACCGTGACTTTCCGCATCTTCGACCGACTGGGCCGCCGGGCCCGCGCCAGCCTGCTGAGCCTGCCCGTGGGGCTCAACGTGGTGCCGCTGTCCATTGCGGGCCTGGCGCCGGGCCTCTACGTGCTGTTTTGGCAGGATGCGCAGGGCCGCACCGGTAGCAGCCGGTTTGTGCGGTACTAGCGGCGGGCTACAGGCTGCGGCCCACCACGGGCCGGGCCGCCTCCGAAGCCGCCGGGGCCACGGCGTAGCTGGCCAGCTGCCCCTCGTCGAGGTTGCCGTTGAACCATTCGTCTTCGATGTTGGCGCCCAGCTTTTTGTAGAACGTGATGGCGGGTTCGTTCCAGTTCAGCACCTGCCACTTCAGGCGCACGGCTCCGGTTGCCCGGGCCTCGGCCACCACGGCATCGAACAGCAGCCGGCCCAGGCCGCCGCGCCGCGCCGATTCCGTCACCACCAGGTCTTCCAGGTACAGCATGCGGCCTTTCCAAGTGGAGTACGCGGTGTAGAACAAGGCCAGGCCGACGATTTCGGCGGCCTCGTTTTCGAGCACGAAGAAGCCGAAAATGGGCGCCGGCCCGAAGCCGTCGCGCTGCATGGCCGTGAGCGTGTTGGTCACCGCTTCCGGGGCCCGCTCGTACAGCGCCAGCTCGTGAATCAGGCCCAGCACCTGGGGCAAATCGGTTTCGACGCCGCGACGCAGCACAAGGTTGTTTTCCATCATAGTATGCCCGCCGGGCCGGTGCAGTAAAAAGAAATTGAGCCGCCACCGCATTAGCAGCAACGGCTCAATAAAGAAAACCTGAGGCAGCAAACGGCCGGATTACATCTGGGGCTGCATCTTTTTGATGTCTTCGGTGGCGTTCACCGAGTTCAGCTCGCGGTACTGCTCGGGCTGCTTGGCACCCTTGGTGGTGTCGGGGGCGGCGGGCAGGGGCGGCAGCTCGGTGGTGGCAATGTCATCGTCGCCTTCCGTGGCCGAAGGACCGCAGGACGGCAGCGTAAACGACAGCAGGGCAGCGGCCAGCAGGCCGGGGAGGAACGTTTTTTTCATGTGTGGGGAAACGAATGCGGGCGCAAGTTACGCACGGCGGGCGGCTTGCCATACGGAAATATTGCACCCGCAGTAGACGCAATGCCGAGGAAAAACGCCGGATATTTGCTCAACAATGCCCATTTCCCTTTCTGTCGTCGTCATCACCTTCAACGAAGCGGCCAACATTGCCCGCTGCCTCGAAGCCCTGGGCGACGTGGCCGACGACGTGCTGGTGGTCGATTCCTTTTCCACTGATAACACGGTGGAAATCTGCCGGCAGCACGGCGTCCGCGTCATTCAGCACGCTTTCGCCGGCTACGTGGAGCAGAAAAACTACGCCACCGGCCAGGCCCAGTTCGACCACGTGCTCCAGCTCGACGCCGACGAAGTGCTGACCGAGGAGCTGCGCCGGTCCATCCGGGCCGCCAAAGCCGACTGGCAGCACGCTGCCTACTCCCTGGCCCGCCTCACCAACTACTGCGGGCACTGGGTGCGCCACGGCGGCTGGTACCCCGACCGCAAGCTGCGCCTCTACGACCGCCGCCTGGGCCGCTGGACCGGGCTGCTCCTGCACGAGCGCTACGAAGTGACCGCCGGCCAAACCACTGGCACCCTTGCCGGCGATGCCCTGCACTACAGCTACTACAGCATCGCGCAGCACGTCAGCCAGCTCAACAAGTTCACCAGCATCACGGCCCAGGAGCTGGACCTGCGCGGCCAAACCCGCGTGACTTTGTTTCACCTGCTGCTCAAGCCGCTCTGGAAATTCGTGCACGGCTACTTTTTCCGGCTGGGCTTGCTCGATGGGTTCGCGGGCCTGTGCATCGCCGGCATCTCGGCTTGGGGCGTGTTTCTGAAATTCGCCAAGCTGAAAACCCGCACCGAAAGCGCCGAAGCATGAGCCCGGAAAACCTTCAAACCTTCCTCGTGTCGCGCACCGACGCCATCGGCGACGTGGTGCTGACCCTGCCCGTGGCCGGGTATCTCAAGCAGCTGTTTCCCAAGTGCCGGGTGGTGCTCATCGGCCGCACCTACACCGCGCCCGTGGCCGCCGCCTGCCCGTGGGTCGATGATTTTCTGAACCTGGACGAGTTGGCCCAGCTGCCCGGCGCCACCCAGGTAGCCACCCTGCGCGGCTACGCGGCCCACGCCATCATTCACGTATTTCCCAACACCCTGCTGGCGCGGCTGGCCCACAAAGCCAAAATCCCCGTCCGCATTGGCACCCGCAACCGCTGGCGCCACTGGCTCACCTGCAACCGGCTGGTGGCCCTCAGCCGCCGCCACTCCACGCTGCACGAAGCCCAGCTAAACCTCAAGCTGCTCCAGCCGTTTGGCCTCAACCGTTTTCCTCCGCTGCCCGAAGTAGCCCAGCTGGTGCGCCTGCAAGCCACCGAGCTGCTGGCGGAGCATTGGCAAGAGCGGCTGGGCCAACGCCAGCCGGGGCAGTTAAATATCATTCTGCACCCGCGCAGCCGCGGTAGTGCCCGCGAATGGGGCTTGGATAACTACGCCCGCCTCGCCCAGTTGCTGCACCAGGCCGGCCACCGCGTCTTCGTCACCGGCACGGCGGCGGAAGGGGAGGAACTGGCCGACTGGCTCCAGCAAAATGCTGCCTTTCTCGCCGCCAACCTTACCGGCCAGCTCAGCCTGCCGCAATTCATTTCCTTCATCGCCGCCGCCGATGGCTTGGTGGCGGGCAGCACCGGGCCGCTGCACCTGGCCGCCGCACTGGGCCGCCACGCGCTGGGCTTGTACCCGCCCATTCGGCCCATGCACCCCGGCCGCTGGGGGCCGCTGGGGCCGCACGCCGGCTTCCTGGTGTTCGACAAACCCAACTGCAATGACTGCCGCCAGCAACCCGCCGCCTGCACCTGCATCCGGGCCATCGAGCCGGCGGCCGTGGCAGCGCAAATAGCAGCGTGGCAGCCGTTGCCGATGGGTTAACTATTGCTCTCTGTCGATATTCTGGGGCTCATTCATCCACTTAGTTTGGTAGTTGCGCGGGTTATTGCAACCTAGCGTAAGCTGCAATCCGTACATCGGGCAAGGCTTGGGCTGCCCGGCGATGCGTTTGGAAGTAGTTATGCTACTTCGAACCGCAAACCCCATGGGCGGTTTCACCTGTTGAGCAAGCAACCCGGCCGGCCGCTTTTTCCGAGTTGCTGGTTCAGTCCGATTTGTCCTAATACCTTATTCTTTCGTAGGTTTCGGCCTGCAATTTCCCCCGCCCACCTGTATGAGCGATTCCCCCGAACGGGTTAAACTGAGCAAAGAGGAAAAAGACCGGCGCTTTCAGGCCGAGCTCATGCCCGTGCTCGACCCGCTCTACAACTTTGCCTACCGGCTCACCCTCGACGAGGACGATGCCAACGACCTCGTGCAGGAAACCTACCTGAAGGCGTACCGCTTCTTCGAGTATTTCGAGCCCGGCACCAACGCCAAGGCCTGGCTTTTCCGCATTCTCAAGAACTCGTTCATCAACGATTTCCGCAAGAAGAGCAAGCAGCCCGCCAAAGTAGATTACAGCGAGATTGAGGGCTATTACAACCCCGACGACGTGGAGGCCGAAGGCGAAGTCGGCGCCTCGTCGTCCGACATGCGCCAGCAGTCGGCCCGCGACCTGATTGGCGATGAAGTGGCCAGCGCCCTAAATTCTTTGCCGGTCGATTTTCGCACCGTCATCATCCTCTGCGACCTCGAAGGATTTACTTACGAGGAAATGGCCAAAGTGCTTGACATTCCGATTGGTACGGTGCGTTCACGCCTGCACCGGGCCCGCAATTTCCTCAAGGATAAACTGGAGAAATACGCCCAATCAATGGGATATGGCAATGATGCAATTGACGACGAAACGGAACTAACCGACTCCGAAAATAATTAACCCTCCCAGCAGCGGCACCCAGCCGGATGCTCTAATGCATTTCGTTGTCTTTCACCCCTTTCGCGTCTCCTTTCTTATGAACCCATCCGCTACTACACAAACCAACACGTCGGCCCCCGTTGCAGCTACTCCTGACAACGGCCCCGACTGCGAACGCGTGAATACTGTATTAGACCAACTCATCGAAGGCCAACCGTTGACGGCGGAAGACGAGGACTACCTCTACGACCACGCCACCGACTGTTCGCCCTGCTTCGACAACATTGACAAGCAGCGCACCTTCATCTCTTTCCTGAAGCAGCGCGTGAACACGCCGGCCCCGCCCGCCAGCCTGCACGAGTCCATTTTGGCCCGCGTGGGCGCCACGGTGGCCTAATACCGGCCCGGGCGGCTTAGCTTTGCGCGATGCAAGGCAAAATCATTGTGTTTTCGGCGCCCTCGGGCGCGGGCAAAACCACCATTGTGCACCGGCTCATGGAGCGCGTGCCGGAGCTGAGCTTTTCCATTTCGGCCTGCACCCGCGACCGTCGCGGCCGGGCCGAGGAAAACGGCAAGGACTACTATTTCATTTCGGCCGAAGAATTCCAGGACAAGATTCGTCACGACGAATTTGTGGAATGGGAGGAAGTCTACGAAGGCGCCTTCTACGGCACCCTCAAGTCCGAAATCGAACGCATCTGGGAGAGCGGCAAGCACGCCATCCTGGATGTGGACGTGAAAGGTGGCCTCAGCATCAAGGACTTCTATAAGGACCGGGCGCTGGCGATTTTCGTCCGCCCGCCGTCCATCGAAGTCCTGGAGCAGCGCCTGCAAGCCCGCGCCACCGACTCGCAATCCAGCATTTCTTCGCGGGTGTACAAAGCCAAGTTTGAACTGGCGTTTGAAGACCGGTTCGACGTAACCGTCGTCAACGACAACCTCGACGAAGCCAGCGCCCAAGCCGAAAAGCTCGTGCGTCAGTTCATCAGCGCCGAGCCGGCCGTGGTATGAGCGCCCCGCGCATAGGCCTGCTCTTCGGCTCGTTCAACCCCGTGCACGTCGGCCACCTCATCCTGGCCGAGCACTTCGCCACGCGTACGGATTTGGCCGAAGTCTGGCTGGTGGTCACGCCCCACAACCCCTTCAAGGAAGCCAAGGACCTGTTGCCCGACACCGAGCGCCTGCGCCTGGTAGAATTGGCCCTGGCCGGCAACCCGCGCCTGCGCGCCGAAGCCATCGAGTTTGACCTGCCGCGCCCCAGCTACACCATCGCCACGCTCGACGCCTTGCGTGAACGCTACCCCGAGCATGATTTCGTGCTCCTTATGGGCGGCGACAATGTTTCGGGCCTGCCGCGCTGGCAGGAGTCAGCCCGCCTGCTGGCCGAAGTCGATATCTACGTCTATCCCAGGCCCGGCACCGCGCTACCGGACTTAGCCGCCTTCCCCCGCCTTAAGGTAATGGCCGCGCCGCTGCTCGACATCTCGGCCACCTACATCCGCGAAAGCCTGCGCGTGGGCAAATCCATCCGCTACCTGGTGCCAGATGCCGTAGAGGCTGTGCTTGCTTCCCGGCAGGCTTCTGCGTAGCCATCTGCGGAATTCAGCAAGAATGCAGCTCAACAAAAAAGCCCGGCGATAACTCGCCGGGCTTCTTTATGCTTCAACGGACCAAATCAGATGGTCATAATCTCTGATTCCTTCTTGCTCAAGGCCTTATCCACCTCTGCAATGTAAGTATCAGTGGTTTTCTGCACCTTTTCCTCCGCTACTTTGATGGCGTCTTCCGAAGCGCCTTCTTTCAGCAGCTTGCGCAGGGCTTCGTTCACATCCTTGCGGATGCCGCGTACGCGGACTTTACCAGCTTCCGATTCGTTTTTGGCTTGTTTCACGAGGTCGCGACGGCGCTCTTCGGTCATGGCCGGGATATTCAGGCGCACGCCTTCCGCGTCCGACACCGGGCTCAGGCCCAGGTCGCTGTTGCGAATGGCCTTGGTGACCTCGGCAATCATGTTTTTCTCCCAGGGCTTGATGAACAGCGAGCGGGCGTCGGGCGTCGAGATGTTCGCAATCTGGCCAATGGGCGTGGGCGTGCCGTAGTAGTCCACCCGGATGCCGTCGAGCATGGCCGGCGAGGCCTTGCCGGCCCGAATGCGGCTCATTTCCACGTTGACGTGGGCCAGGGCCTTGCCCATTGATTCAACCAGGTCGTCCAGGTAAAACTGAATTTCTTCGTCCATTTTAGTTAGTTGTCAGTTGATAGTTGTCCGTTGTCGGGCCCGGCTATCAGTGTAGTTTTTCGATACAAACTAACAACCGACAACCAGCAACCGACAACTAAAAAATTACGCCTGCTCGGGCAGCTTGCCCACCAGCGGCTGCAGCAGCGTGTTGATGGGGTCCAGCGTGGGCTTGCGGCCGTCGCGGCTGCCGCCATCGCTCACCAGCGTGCCCATGGCCTCGCCGTCCAGCAAACGCTGCAAATTGCCCGGCGTGTTCATGTCGAACACGATGATGGGCAGGTTATTCTCTTTGCAGAGCGTGAAGGCCGTCATGTCCATCACGTTCAAATTCTTGCTCAGCACCTCGTCAAAGGTGATTTTGTCGTAGCGCGTTGCGCTCGGGTCCTTCTCCGGGTCGGCGGTATAGATGCCGTCCACGCGCGTTCCCTTCAGCACCACATCGGCTTCAATCTCAATGGCGCGCAGCGAGGCAGCCGAGTCGGTGGTGAAATAGGGGGAGCCAATGCCAGCCCCGAAAATCACTACGCGGCCTTTCTCCAGATGGCGCACCGCGCGCCGACGGATATATGGCTCGCACACCCGCTGAATGGTGAGGCCCGACAGCAGGCGCGTGCTTACTTCCAGTTTTTCAAGGGCGCTTTGCAGGGCCATGGAGTTGATGACCGTGGCCAGCATGCCCATGTAGTCGCCCTGCACGCGGTCGAGGCCGAAAGCCACCGACTCCACGCCGCGGTAGATGTTGCCGCCGCCAATCACGACGGCCACCTGCACGCCGGTGGAAACCGCGGCTTTGATTTCGGAAGCGTACTGCATCAGCCGCTCGGCGTCGATGCCGTATTGCTGCTGGCCCATCAGCGACTCGCCGCTGAGCTTGAGGAGGATGCGGTTGTATTTCAAGTTAGAGGAGTTGAGTTTATCGAATTGATTGTGGCCGGGCGGCTACGAAAACTGCACCAGCACCTGGCCCTTCTGCACGTTGTCGCGCAGGTTCACCTTAATGGTGCCCACCGTGCCATCGGCCGGCGCTTTCAGGATGTTTTCCATTTTCATGGCCTCCAGCACCAGCAGCGGGTCGCCTTTTTGCACGGCTTGGCCGGGTTCCACCCGAATATCTACGATAAGACCGGGCATCGGAGCCTTGAGTTCGTTTACTTTCGCGGCGGCCGCGTTGCTCATGCCGAGGCGTTCGAGCAGCAAGTCGAACCGGTCTTTGGCATTGAGCTCCACGCGCTGGCCATTGATTTTGAGCACGATATCTTTCGTGGCGAAGTCAACCGCTACAACTTCCGCGTTGTAGGAGCGACCTTCGTGGAGCACGTGAAAGCGGCCTTCGCCCAAATCTGCTATGTCCCAGGCAAAAAGCTGGCCGTTGAGCGTGACGGTGTCGGCGGCGCGGTAGTCAACTTCCCAGAGTTGACCGGGGCCGGTGCTGATTTGAAGCATCTGCAGTGAATAGGGTGGGAGGAAAGCCGGGGTTAAAGGTAGCCCAAATCTCAAATTAATTCAGAAATTGACGCGGTTTTAGCCCGTTCTTGTTGGCATGAAGTATCTGGTTCCGGGCCTTTCCAGCCTGATGTTGTTTGTGCAGTTTCTGGCAGTGGCCCAAGTGGCCAAGCCCGGCACTAAAAAGCCTGCTACCAAGGCGCCCGTGCACAAAAAAGTGGCCCCGGCGGCCACGTCGGCGCCCGCCTCTGCCGGCTTGGTGGTGCCATCCTGGCTACCGGCCGAAGCGCCTTTGCAGCCCGCCGCCACCATCCTCACGGACCTTCTTGACACCAAGCTCGATGTGCGCTTCGACTACAAAAAGCAGTACCTGCTTGGCACGGCCATCCTTACGTTGCGCTCGCATTTCTACCCACAGTCGGAGCTGGTGCTGGACGCTAAGGGTTTTGATATTCAGAAAATCGAGTTGGTAGGGGAGAAGAAAAACAAGAGCCTCAACTACAATTACAACCGCCGCAAGCTCGTCATTGTCCTCGACCACCCGTACCCCCGCAGCACGCCCTACCAGGTGCGCATAGCATACGTGGCCAAGCCCAACGAATTGCCGCAAGGCGGCTCGGCGGCCATTACCTCCGACAAGGGCCTGTATTTCATCAACCCGCTGGGTACCGACAAAAACAAGCCCCGTCAAATCTGGACCCAGGGCGAGACCGAAGCCAGTTCCTGCTGGTTTCCCACTATCGACAAGCCCAATCAGCGCATGACGCAGGAAATCAGCATGACGGTAGAAAAGCAGTTTAAAACGCTTTCCAACGGCAGCCTGATTTCCTCGCACGCCAACGCTGACGGCACCCGCACCGACACCTGGAAGCTTAGTCAACCCCACGCGCCCTACCTCGCCACCATGGTAGTCGGCGATTTCGCCGTGGTGAACGACTCTTGGCACGGCAAGCCCGTCGATTACTACGTGGAGCCGCAGTATGCTGGCACCGCCCGCGCCATTTTCGGCCACACGCCCGAAATGCTGGATTTCTTCTCCAAAAAGCTGGGTGTGGAGTACCCTTGGGAGAAATACGCCCAGGTAGCCGTGCGCGACTACGTGAGTGGCGCCATGGAAAACACCACCGCCACCACCCACAGCAGCACCATCCAGCTCACCAAGCGCGAACTGCTCGACACCAACTACCAAACGGCCGAAACCGTCATCGCCCACGAGCTTTTTCACCACTGGTTCGGCGACTACGTCACATGCGAGTCGTGGAGCAACCTGCCGCTGAACGAGTCCTTCGCCGACTATTCCGAATACCTATGGGCTGAGTACAAGTACGGCGCCGACGAAGCCAGCCTCGTCCAAGAAATCAAGCTCAACAACTACCTCGAAGAAGCCACCGCCAAGCGCGAGCCCCTCATCCGCTACCGCTATGTGAACCGCGAGGACATGTTCGACCGCCACTCCTACGACAAGGGCGGCCGCGTGCTCCACATGCTCCGCAAGTACGTGGGCGATGACGCCTTCTTCGCCTCCCTTAACCACTACCTCACCCAGAACAAGCAAAGCGCAGTCGAAATCGCGAAGCTGCGCACCGCTTTCGAAGAAACCACTGGCGAGGACCTGACCTGGTTTTTCAACCAATGGTTTATGCAGCGCGGGCACCCCGAGCTGCGCATCACCCACAGCTACGCCAACGGTCAGGTAGCGCTGCACGTGCAGCAGGTGCAGGACACGCTGTTTCAGCCCATCTACCGCCTGCCCGTCTCCGTGGCCGTCTGGACCAACGGTAACCAGCCCACCGAGCACCGCATCACCGTCACCAAAGCTGACCAGACGTTCACCTTCCCCAGCAGCCAAAAACCCGTCCTCGTCAAGTTCGACAACGAAAGCCAGCTTTTAGCCCAAATCGACGAAGACCGCAGCCAGGACGAGTTGGTGTTCCAGTTTTACCACGCCCGCACCTACCAGCAAAAGTCTGAGGTGCTGGAGCTCCTCCAGAATAAAACCGCCGAAATGGCCGTGAGCAGCATGCTTCGCAACGCCCTCAACGACAAGTTCTGGAACGTGCGCCGCCTCGCCCTCGACCACCTTCGCCGCTACCGCGGCCCCGAGCCCGAAGGCATGCGCAAAGACATCCAGCGCCTCGCCACCACCGACCCCAACTCCCGCGTCCGCGCCCAGGCCATTGCCACCCTTGCTACCTTCCCCGACGGCAACTACGCCAATATATACGGCGATGCCATCGGCGACAGCTCCGCCCTGGTAGCCGCCGCCGCCATCCAGGTGCTGGCCAAAAAGCCCGAGCCCACCACCCGCCAGCAGGTCGCCGCCATCGAAAACACCAGCAGCAGCCCGCTCATTCAAGCCATTGCCGACTACTACGCCCTCAACGGCGGCCTCGACCAGTACCAGTGGTTTCTGAAGCGCCTGCCCGCCGTGGGCGACAACGACCTCTACGCCTACTTCCAGTCTTTTGGCACGCTCATGACGCATATCCCGCCCGTAGAGCGCGACAAAGGCATCAAAATCCTTGAAGATTACGCCCGCAACGGCTCCCGCTACGACATTCGCCTTGGGGCCTACAAAGGCCTCGCCCTGCTCATGCCCACCAATCCCAACCTCAAGGCCGTGCTCCAAAACATCCGCGAGAAGGAAACCGACGACCGCCTCAAGGCATTTTATAACCTTATGTAGGAGCACCTAAGGGGGGTTTTACGAAAAAAGTAGGACCTTTTTTTGTGTCATCCCTTGCCCGGTGTCAGAAAAGCCTTAATTTTGCGACTCCTTACGAAACACTACTGCCTCGGCAATGGTCAAAACGCAAGGGTCTCGCCTCTCAGCAATCGGCCGGGAAGCACCAAATTGGGGGTATCGCATAGCGGCAATTGCGGGTGACTGTAACTCACCTCCTTCGGGTTCATAGGTTCGAGTCCTGTTACCCCCACTTAACTTTACATGCCATCTGCGGGAGTAGCTCAGTTGGTAGAGCGGCAGCCTTCCAAGCTGCAGGTCGCGGGTTCGAACCTCGTCTCCCGCTCACGTTTTTAGAATAAGCCGTTTTAGCTCAGTGGTAGAGCACTTCCTTGGTAAGGAAGAGGTCATGGGTTCAAATCCCATAAATGGCTCAGATTACAACTAAAGTCCAGCTTTCTGAATTATCAGGAAGCTGGCGCGGTTCTCTCAGGCAAGCGACGCACAGTTTTCTATTACAGTAGGGGCTGAGTCTCGCTTTCTTCGTGTAGGGTCCGATTTTTACCTTCAAATTCACTTCACCACCTCTTTTTTTACTCTTTACAATGGCTAAAGAAAATTTCGACCGGTCCAAGCCGCACGTAAACATCGGTACCATCGGCCACGTCGACCACGGCAAGACCACCCTGACCGCTGCTATCACCATGGTGTTGGCAAACCAGGGCTTGGCCGAAAAGCGTGACTTCTCTTCGATTGACAACGCCCCCGAAGAAAAAGAGCGTGGTATCACCATCAACACCGCTCACGTAGAGTACTCCACCAAGAACCGTCACTACGCCCACGTTGACTGCCCCGGTCACGCTGACTACGTGAAGAACATGGTAACGGGTGCTGCCCAGATGGACGGCGCTATCCTCGTGGTAGCTGCTACCGACGGCCCGATGCCCCAGACCCGTGAGCACATCCTGCTCGCCCGTCAGGTAGGTGTTCCCCAGCTGGTGGTGTTCATGAACAAAGTGGACATGGTGGACGACCCCGAGCTCCTCGAGCTGGTGGAAATGGAAATCCGCGAACTCCTCTCGTTCTACGACTTCGACGGCGACAACATTCCGGTTATCCAGGGTTCGGCCCTCGGCGGCCTGAACGGCGATGCTAACTGGGTTCCCAAAATCAACGAGCTGATGGACGCGGTTGACTCGTTCATTCCGATTCCCGCTCGTCTGACCGACCTGCCCTTCCTGATGCCGGTTGAGGACGTGTTCTCGATTACGGGCCGTGGCACTGTGGCCACCGGTCGTATCGAGCGCGGCATCATCAACTCGGGTGAGCAAGTTGACATCCTGGGCATGGGCGCTGCTGCCGGCCTGAAGTCGACGGTTACGGGTGTGGAAATGTTCCGCAAAATCCTCGACCGTGGCGAAGCTGGTGACAACGTAGGTCTGCTGCTCCGCGGTATTGAAAAAGAAGCCATCCGTCGCGGCATGGTTATCTGCAAGCCCGGTTCGGTAACTCCTCACCAGAAGTTCAAGGCTGAAGTCTACGTTCTCTCGAAAGAGGAAGGTGGCCGCCACACCCCGTTCTTCAACAACTACCGTCCGCAGTTCTACCTGCGCACCACCGACGTTACCGGCATCATCTCCCTCCCCGAGGGCGTTGAAATGGTAATGCCCGGCGACAACATCACCATCACCGTTGAGCTCATCAACAAGGTGGCAATGGAGAAAGGCCTCCGCTTCGCTATCCGTGAGGGGGGCCGTACGGTAGGTGCCGGGCAGGTAACCGAAGTTCTCGACTAGTTTTAGCTCAACCGCTGAATGTGAAAACGCCCCCGAGTAATCGGGGGCGTTTTCGCGTTTATACCAAAAGATAAGTTTTTTGTCCTGACGTTGGATAACAGACTTTCTATTATTACGTTTGAGCATAGCAATGTTGCTTAAAACTAACCATCATAATGCCATGTTGAAAAAAATGAGAGTCACAATATTGGGTTCGCTAACACTTTTTGGGGTGTTGACCCTGTCTTGCCAGAAGGAGCAAGACCCCACCGTGCCCATGGCTCAGCACGTAACGGTGAAACAAAGTGCCAATGAGGACTTGGTTGGGGTGATGGCTGCCGACCAACTGGTCAAGGATTACATCCTCGCCGACGTCAACTTTGCCAAAGAGTATGCGGTGTGGTACAATGGCCTAGCGCCGGCGGAACAGCAGCAGCGCAAAGCGGAAATTGACCACGCTGTCGAAACGGGGCAGGGCGTCTCGGACCCTGCGCACACTGCACAGGAAACCGCCGCTTACAATGAGTCGCAGCAGCGCCGCATGGACGAGATAAAGCAAAAGTATCCCCAACTCGCCGCACTCAGCCCCACCGAGTATGCGGACATTCAAGCCCGGGTTTATGACCGGGTCGTTGAAGGTTACCAACCCCAGCAATTTGCAGATGGATGTGTACGAGCTCTGAGCATGTGCCTAACATGGTGTCGGGGACAAAATGGAGGAGCATCCTGTGGACAAGCATGTTGGGTGGGCTACTATGCTTGTAAGTGGGATAGAGAACAGTCAGCGTAGAAAATAGCAAAAAAGCACTAATATTTTGAATGATTGAATTTTACTTTAAGCCAATGTTTGCAAACACGAAATTCACAATACTGTGTGCCTACCTGTTTCTTGGGGCATTAGCTTTCTCTTGTCAAAAAGAAAAAGACGTTACCTCTGAACTTGTTGCAACAAAAATGCAAAGTGCCAATGAGGACTTGGTTGGGGTGATGGCTGCCGACCAACTGGTCAAGGATTACATCCTCGCCGACGTCAACTTTGCCAAAGAGTATGCGGTGTGGTACAATGGCCTAGCGCCGGCGGAACAGCAGCAGCGCAAAGCGGAAATTGACCACGCTGTCGAAACGGGGCAGGGCGTCTCGGACCCTGCGCACACTGCACAGGAAACCGCCGCTTACAATGAGTCGCAGCAGCGCCGCATGGACGAGATAAAGCAAAAGTATCCCCAACTCGCCGCACTCAGCCCCACCGAGTATGCGGACATTCAAGCCCGGGTTTATGACCGGGTCGTTGAAGGTTACCAACCCCAGCAACTCCTAGGTAGCGGCTGTATTGCATTCTATTATAGGTGCAAAGACTATTGCCGGAACTCCGGTCAAGGTTATAAATGTCTGGATGCATGCACTGCTGGGTATTATGCTTGCATAGCAGAGAATCCTAGTAAGTGGTAATCCATAGATTTATGCTTTTTGAATAAAAAAGCCGCTCTCGATGTTTCGGGAGCGGCTTTTTTACGCTGAAACAGAAGGGCATATTTGTTTTGTCCGCTGTTTCTCTTACCTTTGCACTCCCTTTGGCGAAATACGCTGGGTGGGAATGTTTAAAAACGAGTGTAGTTCAAGGGTAGAATAGAGGTCTCCAAAACCTTTGATGGGAGTTCGAATCTCTCCACTCGTGCACTTTGGGCCGGTTGGCCCGCTCCATGTTGTTATCAGCGGCAACGCTGTTTTTTATCACCCAATGGACAAACTGAGCAATTACTTCCGCACCACCATCGAAGAGATGCGCTACAACGTGACGTGGCCCTCGACGACGGAACTGCAAAAAAGCGCCGGCTTGGTGCTGATTGGTTCGCTCGTGTTTGCCATCGTGGTAGGCATCATGGATGTCAGCTTTGAGTCGGTACTTAAAGCATTTTACAACTCGTTTCGCTAGTCAGCAATCAAGATGGGCGAATTGAAATGGTATGTGGTGCGCTCCGTGAGCGGCCAGGAAAAGAAAGCCAAAAACTACCTCGAAACGGAGCTCGGCCGGCACAACCTGACCGAGCTCGTGCCACAGGTACTGATTCCAGTGGAAAAGGTGTTCGAGATGCGCAACGGCAAGAAGCGCGTCCGCGAGCGGAACCTCTACCCCGGTTACATCATCATCCATGCTGACCTCGGGCACGGGGAAGTGGACCACATCATCACCAGCACGCCCGGCGTGATTGGTTTCCTCGGCGACAAAGACAAGAAGGACGCCACGAACAACAAACCTGTTCCGCTGCACATCTCGGAAGTGAATCGCATCCTCGGCATCGTGGATGAGGCCGAGCAGCAGGCCGACGCTACCCTCGACAAGCCTTACGTAGTGGGCGAACTCGTGAAAGTGGTGGACGGTCCGTTCAATGGCTTCTCTGGCAACGTGGACGAAGTATTTGAAGAGCGCAAGAAGCTCAATGTAGTCGTAAAGATTTTCGGCCGTTCGCAACCGGTAGAACTCAGCTATACCCAAGTAGAAAAAGAGGTTTAACCTCGTCAATTATACCACGTCAGTTATTTACTCCGAACTGGCGGGGCTTCCAAACAGGAGTTTATACCAACTGAGGCAAGCGCGAGTTACGACGCAGGAGCCACAGCCTAATCAATCAAATGGCCAAAGAAATCAGAGGTTATCTGCGTCTGCAGATAAAGGGAGGCGCCGCGAACCCTTCGCCGCCGGTAGGACCTGCACTTGGTAGCAAAGGCTTGAACATCATGGAGTTTTGCAAGCAGTTCAATGCTCGCACCCAAGATAAAGCCGGCCAAGTTTGTCCTGTACTCATCACCATGTACACCGACAAGTCGTTCGACTTCGTGGTGAAGACGGCACCGGCTCCGGTGTTGCTCATGGAAGCTGCCAAGCTGCAGAGCGGTTCGAAAGAGCCGAACCGTAACAAGGTGGGCTCCGTGACGTGGGACCAAATCCGTACCATCGCCGAGACGAAAATGCCCGACTTGAACGCCTTTAAGGTGGAGTCGGCCATGAAGCAGGTAGCTGGTACGGCCCGTAGCATGGGCATTACCATCAAGGGCGACTCTCCTTTTGCTGAATAATTAAACGGAGAAACGAACAGATGGCACAAGTAAGCAAAAAGCGCAAGGAAGCCCTTGCCAAACACGACCTGACGCAAGTGCGCAGCCTCGTGGAAGCCGCCAAAGTGGTGAAGGACATTACCTACACCAAGTTTGACGCCTCGGTAGATATCGACGTTCGCCTCGGCGTGGACCCCCGCAAAGCGGACCAAATGGTTCGTGGCGTGGCCACCCTGCCCCACGGCACCGGCAAAACCGTTCGTGTACTGGCCCTCGTGACTCCTGACAAGGAGGCCGAAGCCACTGCCGCCGGCGCCGACTTCGTGGGCTTGGACGACTATATCTCGAAAATCGAGAAAGGCTGGACCGACATCGACGTCATCATCACCATGCCGGCCGTAATGGCCAAAGTGGGTCGCCTGGGCCGCGTGCTCGGTCCCCGTGGTCTGATGCCGAACCCGAAGTCGGGCACCGTAACGACCGATGTAGCCAAGGCTGTGCAGGAAGTGAAAGCTGGTAAAATCGACTTCAAAGTTGACAAAACCGGCATCATCCACTGCTCGGTTGGTAAAGTATCGTTCGATGAGAAAATGCTGGCCGAAAACGCGCTGGAAGTAATCCAGACGCTGGGTCGCCTGAAGCCTTCTTCGTCGAAAGGCACCTACATCAAGAGCATCACGCTCTCGAGCACGATGTCGCCCGCCGTTCCGGTGGACAGCCAAGTAAATTCCGCTAACTAATTAAATCAACCAAACATGACCCGGGAAGAAAAACAAGCCCTCGTGGATGAGTTGAGCGGAAAAATGCAATCGCACAACTCGTTCTACATTGTCGATGCTTCGGTAATGTCGGTAGCGAAAATCAACGACTTCCGTCGCCTGGCGTTCAACCGCGGCCTGGAATACAAGGTGTACAAAAACACCTTTATCCGGAAAGCACTAGACACCCTCGGCCACGACACGTCGGAAATGGATGCCGCGCTGAAAGGCCAGTCGGGAGTGCTGTTCTCCACGGAGAGCGGTTCGGCTCCTGCCAAATTGCTGCGCGACTTCTACAAAGCTCAAAACTACGCCCGTGGGGTGGAGCCCAAGCCCGTGCTGAAAGGCGCTTATGTGGATGCCAGCATCTACATCGGCTCGAGCCAGCTCGAGACTTTGACTACCATCAAAGGCAAACAGGAATTGCTCGGTGAACTCATCGGTCTGCTCCAGTCGCCCGCCAAAAACGTTATCTCTGCTCTGTCGAGCGGCGGCAACAAACTGGCTGGTATCCTCAAAACGCTTTCCGAGAAAGAGGCCGCCTAAGCGCCAACTCTCTTTTTCGACTTCAATAACAAATTTTCAACAACACTTTTTTTAACAATCTACAGAAATGGCAGATTTGAAAGCATTCGCTGAGCAGCTCGTAAACCTGACGGTGAAAGAAGTAAACGAATTGGCAGGCATCCTGAAGGACGAGTACGGCATCGAGCCCGCTGCTGCTGCTCCTGTAATGATGCAAGGTGGCGGCGGCGCTGCTGCTGCTGAAGCTCCTGAGGAGAAGACGGCATTCGACGTTATCCTGAAAGCTGCCGGTGGCCAGAAGCTGGCTGTTGTGAAACTGGTGAAAGACCTGACCGGCCTGGGCCTGAAAGAGGCTAAGGAACTGGTTGACGGCGCTCCCAAGCCCGTGAAAGAAGGTGTAGCCAAAGACGAGGCTGAGTCGCTGAAGAAGCAACTCGAAGAAGCCGGTGCTGAAGTAGAGGTTAAGTAATTTCTGCTCCTGAAGCATCTCCGGACCCGCTTCAAATAAGGATTAGACCTGGCAACTTAGCCAGGTCTTTTCCTGTTTGTAGCGTGTCAACCGCGCGAGCTACCCGGTTCGCGCTTTTGCTATGTCAGCTAACCATCTTGTTGCACAGGTGGTTGGGGAGTGCGCTGCACCGCTGACGAGCCGCCACCCCGGCTTCCCACTTTACGCTTCTGTGTCCATCTTATAATCCCCATCGCATTGGCTACACCGAAAGCACAGACGGCCGCCCTCAAGAAAACGGCCGCCGAGCGAATCAATTTCGCCAAGATTAAGAAGGTTATCGAGTACCCGGACTTCCTGGACGTGCAAGTGCGCTCGTTCCAGGAATTCTTTCAGTTGGAAACCGCTGCTGAGCGTCGTTCTAACGAAGGATTGTTCAAAGTGTTTGCCGAGAACTTTCCGATTTCGGACTCGCGCGAAAATTTTGTACTCAACTTTATTGATTACCACGTTGACCCGCCGAAGTATTCGGTGGACGAGTGCATCGACCGCGGCCTGACCTACTCGGTTCCGCTGAAGGCCAAGCTGCGTTTGATTTGCAACGACAAGGACAACGAAGACTTTGAGACGATTGAGCAGGAGGTGTTCCTCGGGAATATCCCTTACATGACCGTAAAGGGCTCGTTTGTTATCAACGGCGCCGAGCGCGTTATTGTATCGCAGCTGCACCGCTCGCCGGGCGTGTTCTTCGCTCAGAGCAAGCACACGAACGGCACCAAGCTGTATTCGGCCCGTATTATTCCGTTCAAAGGTTCGTGGATTGAATTCGCCACGGACGTGAATAACGTGATGTACGCATACATCGACCGGAAGAAGAAGTTCCCGGTGACGACGCTGCTTCGCGCCATCGGCTATGGCACTGATAAAGACATTCTCGACTTGTTCGGACTGTCGGAAGAGGTGAAGGCCGACAAGAAAAATCTTAAAAAGGCCGTTGGTCGCAAGCTGGCTGCTCGGGTGCTGCGCACTTGGACAGAAGACTTCGTGGACGAAGACACCGGCGAAGTGGTGTCCATCGACCGCAATGAAGTGTTGCTGGAGCGCGATGCCACGATTGAGGACGCTGACATTGACGTGATTCTGGAGGCCGGCGCCAAGTCGGTAATCCTGCACCGTGAGAACGTGAACATTGCAGACTTCGCAATTATCTACAACACACTGCAGAAGGACAACTCCAACTCGGAGAAGGAAGCTGTTGAGCAGATTTATCGCCAACTCCGTAACACGGAGGCGCCAGACGAAGAAACCGCTCGCGACATCATCCAGAAGCTGTTTTTCTCGGACAAGCGCTACGACCTCGGCGAGGTGGGCCGCTACCGGATTAACAAGAAGCTGCAGATTGGCATGGACCAGGAGTCGCGGGTATTGACCAACCAGGACATTGTTCTGATTGTGAAGTACCTGATTGGCTTGAGCAACTCGAAGGCCATTGTCGATGACATTGACCACTTGAGCAACCGTCGTGTACGCACCGTGGGCGAGCAACTATACGCCCAGTTTGGCGTGGGCTTGGCCCGTATGGCGCGTACCATCAAGGAGCGCATGAACGTGCGCGACAACGAAGACTTCAAGCCGGTTGACCTGATTAATGCCCGTACTCTGTCAAGCGTTATCAACTCGTTCTTCGGTACGAACCAGCTGTCGCAGTTCATGGACCAGACGAACCCGCTGGCTGAGGTGACACACAAGCGTCGCGTATCGGCGCTCGGGCCGGGAGGTCTGTCGCGTGAGCGCGCTGGTTTCGAAGTACGTGACGTTCACTACACTCACTACGGCCGTCTTTGCACCATTGAAACGCCGGAAGGCCCGAACATCGGTCTGATTTCGTCGCTGTGCGTGCACGCTCGCGTGAACTCGATGGGCTTCATTGAGACGCCTTACCGTGACGTGAAGTCGGGCAAGGTGGACATGAGCGAGAACGTGAAGTTCCTGACCGCTGAGGAAGAGGACACACACCACATCGCCCAGGCCAACTCGCTGCTGGACGACAACGGCAAGCTGACCCAGGAACTGGTGAAAGGCCGTTTTGAAGGTGACTTCCCCGTGGTTAGCCCGGATGAGTACACATACATGGACGTAGCCCCGAACCAGATTGTATCGGTAGCTGCATCGCTGATTCCGTTCCTGGAGCATGATGACGCCAACCGTGCGCTCATGGGCTCGAACATGCAACGCCAGGCTGTGCCGCTGCTCCGCCCCGAGGCTCCGATTGTGGGCACGGGTCTGGAAGGCCGCATTGCTACCGACTCGCGCACGCTGATTATGGCCGAGGGTGACGGTGTGATTGACTACGTGGACGCTAACAAGATTGTCGTGAAGTACGACCTCTCCGAGGACGACATCATGGTGAGCTTCGACGCGGAGCGTATTACGTACGACCTCATCAAGTTCCGTCGCACCAACCAGGACACTTGCCTCAACCTGACGCCGCTCGTGAAGCGCGGTGAGCGGGTGACCAAAGGCCAGCCCTTGTGCGAAGGCTACGGCACCAACCAGGGTGAACTCGCTTTGGGCCGCAACATGCAGGTGGCGTTCATGCCGTGGCAAGGCTACAACTTCGAGGATGCCATCGTCATCTCGGAGCGTGTGGTGCGCGACGACATCTTTACCTCGATTCACATCGAAGAGTTTGAGCTGGAAGTGCGCGAGACCAAGCGTGGCGAAGAAGAGTTGACCTCGGAAATTCCGAACGTGAGCGAAGAAGCTGTGCGCAACCTCGACGACAACGGTATCATTCGCCTCGGCGCTGAAGTGAAGGAAGGCGACATCCTGATTGGTAAAATCACGCCGAAAGGCGAGACGGACCCGACTCCGGAAGAGAAGCTGCTCCGCGCCATCTTCGGCGACAAGGCCGGCGATGTGAAGGATGCTTCGCTTAAGGCGCCGCCCTCCTTGAACGGTGTGGTGATTGGCACCAAACTATTCTCGCGGCCGAAGAAAGACAAGAACCTCCGGGCTAAGTCGAAGAAGGAAGTCGAAGACCTCAAGTCGACCTACTCGCAGGAGCTGCGCGGCGTAAAAGCCGTTATGATTGACAAGCTGGTGCAATTGCTGGAAGGCAAAACGTCGCAGGGCATCAAGCACCGCTTCGGCGAGGAGATGATTGCCAAGGGCGTGAAGTTCAACCGCAAGAACATCACCGAGGGCATGTTCCCGGAGAAGAACCCTTACAAGGACGAGAGCAACTACGCTGTTCCGGAAGAAGTGAACCTGTTCAAGGACCTGATTCTGGAAGGTTGGACGGCTGATGCCCGCGTGAATGGCTTGGTGCTGGAACTGGTGCGTAACTACGCCAAGCGCCGCAACACCATCACCGCGAAATTCAAGCGTCAACGCTTTACCCTAGAAGTGGGCGACGAACTGCCTGCTGGCATCGTGCAGTTGGCCAAAGTATACATTGCCAAGAAGCGCAAGCTGAAGGTGGGTGATAAAATGGCCGGCCGCCACGGTAACAAGGGTGTGGTAGCCCGCATCGTGCGCGATGAGGACATGCCTTTCCTGCCCGACGGCACGCCGATGGACATTGTGCTGAACCCGCTGGGTGTACCAAGCCGCATGAACATCGGTCAGATTTACGAGACGGTACTTGGCTGGGCTGGGCTGAAAATGGGTCGTACTTATTCGACTCCGATTTTCGACGGCGCTACTGAGGACGAAGTAGCTCGCGAGCTGACCGAGGCTGGCTTGCCCGACTGGGGCCGTGCTTACCTGCACGATGGTCTGACGGGCGACCGTTTCGACCAGCCGGTGACCGTGGGCGTGATTTACATGCTCAAGCTGGGTCACTTGGTGGACGACAAGATGCACGCTCGTTCCATCGGACCGTACTCGCTCATCACGCAGCAGCCGCTGGGTGGCAAGGCGCAGTTCGGTGGCCAGCGCTTCGGCGAGATGGAAGTGTGGGCATTGGAAGCTTTCGGTGCTTCCAACGTCCTCCAGGAAATCCTGACCGTGAAATCGGATGACGTGGTGGGCCGCGCCAAGGCGTACGAAGCCATTGTAAAAGGTGACGTTCTGCCCAAGCCGAATATCCCCGAGTCGTTCAACGTGTTGCTCCACGAACTCCGTGGTCTGGCACTCGAAATCACGATGGAATAACTAGTTGTTAGTTGCTTGTTGTCAGTTGTCAGGTTCTTTATTGAAACCAACAACTGACAACAAGCAACTAACAACTAAACTGTCCGGCAGACAATAAGAGTAGCTGATTGAGCCACTCTGGTAAAAGAAGGTGAGAAAACGCTTCGGTGAAAGAGGAGCGGGGGCTGTTCCGAGATATGGTCAGTGCAGCAGCAAACCCCCAGTGAATCTTAATCGAAGGCCTTTTCATCATTCCGCCTTGTCAGCAGTTTTAATTTTTCGACCTTTTCAGAGTGCCTTTGCCCGACATACCTATCTGTTAAGCAAAGGCACTTTTTGAAGCGTCAACCTGTTTTGATTCTCTTGCGCCCTTCTGGCGAACGGCGAAGAATCAGGCAGCTCAAAGCCAACAGCTACTAGCTCAACCCCAATCAAATGGCTTTCGCAAAAAACAAGAAAGTAGTTCAGGACTTCTCCAAAGTCACCATCTCGCTGGCCTCGCCCGAAGCAATTCTGGAGCGCAGCACCGGCGAAGTGGTGAAGCCTGAAACCATTAACTACCGCACCTACAAGCCCGAAATGGGTGGCTTGTTCTGCGAGCGGATTTTCGGTCCGGTAAAGGACTGGGAATGCCACTGCGGTAAGTACAAGCGCATCCGCTACAAGGGCATCATCTGCGACCGTTGCGGCGTGGAGGTGACCGAGAAGAAGGTGCGTCGCGAGCGCATGGGCCACATCGAACTGGTGGTGCCTGTTGCGCACATCTGGTACTTCAAATCGCTCCCCAACAAAATCGGCTACCTGCTGGGCCTGCCCACCAAGAAGCTCGACCAGATTATCTATTACGAGCGGTACGTCGTGGTTCAGCCCGGTTCGCTGGCTGAAGAAGGCGTGCAAGTGCTCGACTTCCTCACGGAAGATGAATACTTGGACATCATCGATAAACTCCCCCGGGAGAACCAGATGCTGCCCAACGAGGACCCCAACAAGTTCATCGCCCGCATGGGTGCCGATGCCCTGCACATGCTGCTGGAGCGCATCAACCTGGACGAGTTGAGCTACTCGCTGCGCGACTCCGCAGCCCACGAAACCTCGCAGCAGCGTAAGGCTGAGGCGTTGAAGCGTCTGCGCGTGGTGGAAGCTTTCCGTGACGCCGCCACCCGCATCGAGAACAAGCCCGAGTGGATGGTAATCCGCATGGTGCCGGTGATTCCGCCGGAACTGCGCCCCCTCGTGCCGTTGGACGGTGGCCGTTTCGCCACGTCCGACTTGAACGACCTGTACCGTCGCGTTATCATCCGCAACAACCGCCTCAAGCGCCTGATTGAAATCAAAGCGCCCGAGGTGATTCTGCGGAACGAGAAGCGCATGCTACAGGAAGCTGTTGACTCGCTCTTCGATAACTCGCGTAAGGTGAACGCCGTGCGCGCCGAAGGCAACCGCGCCCTGAAGTCGCTGTCCGATATGCTGAAAGGCAAGCAGGGCCGCTTCCGTCAGAACCTGCTCGGTAAGCGTGTCGACTACTCGGGTCGTTCGGTAATCGTCGTGGGTCCGGAGCTGAAGCTGCACGAGTGCGGTCTGCCTAAGAATATGGCGGCCGAGCTGTTCAAGCCGTTCATCATCCGCAAGCTCATCGAGCGCGGCATTGTGAAGACGGTGAAGTCGGCTAAGAAGATTGTGGACCGCAAGGACGCCGTGGTGTGGGACATCCTGGAAAATGTGCTGAAAGGCCACCCGGTGCTCCTCAACCGTGCTCCTACGCTGCACCGCTTGGGCATCCAGGCGTTCCAGCCGCGTCTCATCGAGGGCAAGGCTATCCAGCTGCACCCCCTCGTTTGTACGGCTTTTAACGCTGACTTTGACGGTGACCAGATGGCTGTGCACGTGCCCCTCGGCCCGGCCGCTATCCTGGAAGCCTCCATGCTCATGCTGGCGTCGCACAACATCCTGAACCCCGCCAACGGCGCGCCCATCGCGGTACCGTCGCAGGACATGGTTCTGGGTCTGTACTACGTGACCAAAGGCAAGCGCAGCACCGAAAACGAGACGATTCAGGGCGAAGGCCGTGTGTTCTACTCGGATGAAGAAGTGGTAATTGCCATCAATGAAGGCCAGCTCTCGAAGCACGCATACATTAAGGTGCGTACGCAGGTTCGCGACGAAAACGATGACCTCGTAACCAAAGTGGTGGAAACCGTGGCTGGCCGCGTGCTCTTCAACCAGCTGGTGCCGGAGGAAGTAGGTTTCGTGGACGAGCTGCTGACCAAGAAGAAGCTCCAGCAAATCATTTCGCTGGTGTTCAAGCGCACGGGCATGGCCCGCACCGCACAGTTCCTCGATGACATCAAAACCCTCGGTTTCCAGTCGGCCTACAAAGGCGGTCTGAGCATGGGTCTCGGCGACATCAATATCCCGAAAGAGAAGGATGAGCTGGTGAAGCAGGCACAAGCCGACGTGGCGGCCGTAACCCAGAACTACCAGATGGGTCTGATTACGGACAACGAGCGTTACAATCAGGTTATCGACATCTGGACGCGCATCAACAACCAAATTACGGAAACGTTGATGGGCCGTCTGGAGAAGGAAAACCAGGGCTTCAACTCCATCTACATGATGATGCACTCGGGAGCCCGTGGCTCGCGCGAGCAGATTCGTCAGCTGGGCGGTATGCGTGGTCTGATGGCCAAGCCCCAGAAGTCGCTGCAAGGCTCGATTGGCGAGATTATCGAAAACCCGATTCTGTCGAACTTCAAAGAAGGCCTCGACGTAATCGAGTACTTCATCTCGACGCACGGTGCCCGTAAAGGTCTGGCTGACACGGCTCTAAAGACGGCTGACGCCGGCTACCTGACCCGTCGTCTGGTGGACGTTTCGCAGGACGTGATTGTGAACGAGCAAGACTGCGGTACCCTACGCGGCATCGAGACCTTCGCGTTGAAAGACAACGAGGACATCGTGGAGCCGCTGTCGGAGCGTATCCTCGGCCGCGTGACGGTGCACGACATCGTGGACCCGAACACCAACGAGGTGCTCCTGGCTTCCGGCTCGGAAATCAAGGAAGACACCACGCGTCGCATCGACATCGCGGGCATTGAGTCGGTGGAAATCCGTTCGGTGCTGACCTGCGAAAGCAAGCGCGGCATCTGCGCCAAGTGCTACGGCCGCAACCTGGCTTCGGGCCGCATGGTGCAGCGTGGCGAGGCCGTGGGTGTTATCGCCGCTCAGTCGATTGGTGAGCCCGGCACGCAGCTGACCCTGCGTACCTTCCACGTAGGTGGTACGGCTTCCAACATCGCCGTTGAGTCGAGCATCAAAGCCAAATTCGCGGGTGTGGTTGAATTCGAAGACGTTCGTACCGTGGCCACTACCACGCCGGAAGGCGTGAAGGGTGCTGTGGTAATGGGCCGCTCGGGTGAAATCCGTATCGTGGAGAAAGGCACGGGCCGCGTCTTCACTTCCAACCACGTTCCCTACGGCTCGTTCATGCTCGTAACGGAAGGCCAACAAGTGGAAAAAGGCACGGAGCTGAATACCTGGGACCCCTACAACGCCGTTATTCTGGCCGAGTTTGATGGTACCGTGCAGTTCGACGCCATCACCGAAGGCATCACCTACCGCGAAGAGTCGGACGAACAGACTGGTCACCGCGAGAAGGTGATTATCGAATCGAAGGCCAAGGACCAGAACCCGTCCATCATTGTGCGTCCCGGCAAAAAAGGCGATGTGGAAGGCCAGAAGGCCTACAGCATCCCGGTGGGCTCGCACTTGAACGTGGAGAACAACGACAAAATCACGGCCGGTCACATCCTGGCCAAGATTCCGCGCTCCGTGGGCAAGACCCGCGACATCACCGGTGGTCTGCCGCGTGTTACCGAACTCTTCGAGGCTCGTAACCCGTCTAACCCCGCCGTGGTCTCGGAAATCGATGGTGTGGTAACCTACGGCACCGTGAAGCGTGGCAACCGTGAAATCTTCGTGGAGTCGAAAGACGGCGTGAAGAAAAAATACATGGTGCCGCTGTCGAAGCACATTCTGGTGCAGGACAACGACTTCATTCGCGCCGGCATGCCGCTGTCGGATGGTGCCATCACGCCTTCGGACATCCTGAGCATTCAGGGCCCCGGCGCCGTGCAGGAGTACCTCGTGAACGAGATTCAGGAAGTGTACCGCTTGCAGGGTGTGAAAATCAACGACAAGCACATCGAGGTGGTAGTCCGCCAGATGATGCAGAAAGTCGTGATTCTGGATGCCGGTGACACGTCGTTCCTCGAAAACCAGGTGATTGACAAAATCATATTCATGGCTGAGAACGACATGATTATCGACATGAAGGTGGTGACCGAAGCCGGTGATTCGACCAACCTGAAGCCCGGTCAGATTGTGACGGCCCGTCGCCTCCGCGACGAGAACAGCAGCCTGAAGCGCCGTGACCTTGCCCTCGTCCAGGTGCGCGATGCCCAGCCCGCCGTGTCGCGCCCCACGCTGCAAGGCATCACGCAGGCGTCGTTGGGTACGGCCTCGTTCATCTCGGCCGCATCCTTCCAGGAGACGACCAAGGTGCTGAGCGAAGCCGCCATCCGCGGCAAGGCCGACCAACTGTTGGGCTTGAAAGAGAACGTAATCGTCGGTCACCTCATCCCGGCCGGTACTGGCTTGCGCGAGTACACGCGTCAGGTAGTAGGCTCGAAAGAGGAAATGGAGGCTGCCCAAGCCGCCCAGGCCGCCGAAGCTGCCGTTCCCGCCAAGCGTCCCAGCCGTGCTGGCAAGCGCGAAGTGTCGGCTGAGTAATCCGCCGTAGGTTTGTAATGGAAAAGCCGACTGGGGTGACCCGGTCGGCTTTTTCTGTTTAAGATTAATTACAGCATGAGACAATGCCGAAGTATACAATCGTAATTGGAAGTCCTATTGACTACGAAGAGCTAGTAGCATATGTATATGTTGAAAACGCTGAAGCTACTGCGTCCGCTAAAAAATGGGCAGAAGAAAATGGGATTGACCAATTCGACCATATCGAAGTCAAGTCAAATGGACAACTAGTGGCTATTGTTAGCAAAGAGGAAGGGCCAGATAAAGTCATGGTTGAGTTATTTGGCTTGCTGAATGATAAGAAGACCAATAAAGTTGTCGACTTTGACCTATTAATTGAAGCACTTCACAAAGCAAAAACTTCTCTTTTAGAATAGATTACCGGTAAACAGCCAAGTAAAGCATATGCAACCAACCGACCAAAACCCAGACCCCAACGCCATCAACATCGAGCTTTCCGAAGCCATGGCCGAGGGCGAATACGCCAACCTCGCCATGATTGCGCATAGCAACAGCGAGTTTGTGATTGACTTCATCCGCATGATGCCCGGCCTGCCCAAGGCCAAGGTGAAGGCGCGCATCGTCGTCACGCCCGAGCACGCCAAGCGCCTCCTGCAAGCCCTCACCGAGAACATCGAGCGGTTTGAAGCCGCTTTCGGCACCATCAAGATGCAGAGCGAAGCCCCCAGCTACCCGATGAACTTCGGCGGCGCGGTAGGGGAGGCGTAAGCTGAACCAGAAGCTCTAGCTGTGAAAGCGCCTCCATTTTCCAGTGGAGGCGCTTTTAATTTTGGCGCAAACTCAATGACCATAAAATTAACATCCTCACTCTGTTTGCTATTGCGCCGGAATACTCTTACCTTTGCAAGCCAAATTTTAGGGGCAAACGGCTCCAAACCAACCATTCTCTAAATGCCAACCATTAACCAACTCGTACGGAAAGGCCGTGAGGCTTTGACTACCAAGTCGAAGTCGCCCGCTCTTGATTCGTGCCCGCAGCGTCGGGGCGTGTGCACCCGTGTGTACACCACCACGCCTAAGAAGCCGAACTCGGCTATGCGCAAAGTGGCCCGTGTGCGCCTTACTAACGGTAAGGAAGTAAACGCATACATCCCCGGTGAAGGCCACAACCTCCAGGAACACAGCATCGTGCTGATTCGTGGTGGCCGGGTTAAAGACTTGCCAGGCGTTCGCTACCACATCATCCGTGGCGCCCTAGACACCGCCGGTGTAAACGGCCGCACGCAGCGCCGCTCGAAGTACGGCGCCAAGCGTCCGAAGCCCGGTCAGCCCGCAGCAACGGGTAAAGGTGGCAAACCAGCACCCGGCAAAAAGAAGTAATTAGATAGTGCCTGGTGCTTGGTGCTTGGTGCTTGGGTCGTTGATACGAACTCAAGATGCCAAGCACCAAGCACCGAGCACCAAGCACTACATATAATCATGAGAAAGTCAAAACCGAAAAAGCGCGTTCTGCTGCCGGACCCTAAATACAAGGAGACGCTGGTAACCCGCTTCGTGAACTACATGATGTACGACGGCAAGAAAAACCTGGCGTACACCATCTTCTATGACGCCTGCGACCTCGTGGAGCAGCGCACCAAGGAGAGCGGCCTCGAAATGTGGCGCAAAGCATTGAACAACGTGATGCCCACCGTGGAAGTGAAAAGCCGCCGCGTAGGTGGTGCTACCTTCCAGGTTCCGATTGAAGTGCGCGCTGACCGCCGCATTTCGGTGGGTGCCAAGTGGATGATTCAGTACGCCCGTCGTCGTGGTGAGAAGACCATGAAGGACAAGCTGGCCGGCGAAATCATCGCTGCCGCCAAAGGCGAAGGTGCTGCCGTTAAGAAAAAAGACGACACCCACCGCATGGCCGAGGCCAACAAGGCCTTCTCGCACTTCCGTTTCTAACCAAGTGCGAATAAGCGAATGAGTGAATGAGTGATTTACCCCTAACGGAACCTAATCACTGATTCACTCATTCGCTTATTCACTAACTCACTCATTGTAACAATGGCCGTTAATAAAGACCTTTATTACCTCCGCAACATCGGGATTATGGCGCACATCGACGCCGGTAAGACCACGACGTCGGAGCGTATTCTGTACTACACGGGTAAAACCCACAAAATCGGGGAAGTGCACGATGGTGCGGCCACGATGGACTGGATGGAGCAGGAGCAGGAGCGTGGCATCACGATTACTTCGGCTGCTACCACCACCTTCTGGAACTACCCGACCGACATCAAGGGCGACCCGACGTCGGAAACCAAGCAGTACAAAATCAACCTGATTGACACCCCCGGCCACGTTGACTTCACGGTAGAAGTAGAACGTTCGCTGCGCGTGCTCGACGGTGCTGTGGCTTTGTTCTGCGCCGTTTCGGGCGTGGAGCCGCAGTCGGAAACCGTATGGCGTCAGGCTGATAAGTACAAAGTGCCCCGCATTTGTTTCGTCAACAAGATGGACCGTGCCGGTGCAGACTTCTTCAAAGCTGTAAACGAAATCAAGGAGAAACTGGGCGCTAACCCCATTCCCCTGCAGATTCCGATTGGAGCTGAGGAAACCTTTAAAGGCGTAGTTGACCTGCTGACTGGCAAAGCCATCGTGTGGGACGATAAAACCGAAGGCAAGTCATACGACGAAATCCCCGTTCCCGAGGACCTCGTTGACACGGTGCGCGAGTGGCGCGAGAAGCTCGTGGAAAGCGTTGCTGAATACGACGACACGTTGATGGAGAAATTCTTCGACAACCCCGACTCGATTACCCGCGAAGAAATGATGGTTGTTATCCGCCAGGCGGTTATCGACATGAAGTTCTCGCCCGTACTCTGCGGTTCGGCTTTCAAAAACAAGGGTGTACAAACGATGCTGGATGCTGTTATGGCGTACCTGCCGTCGCCGCTCGACATGCCCGCCATCATCGGTACCAACCCCGAAAGCGGCGACGAAATCGAGCGTCACCCCGATAACTCGGAGCCCTTCACCGCCCTGGCGTTCAAAATTGCTACCGACCCGTTCGTAGGCCGTTTGTGCTTCTTCCGCTGCTACAGCGGCGTGCTGGACTCGGGCTCGTACGTGCTCAACAACCGCACTGGTAAAAAGGAGCGTATTTCGCGCCTCATGCAGATGCACTCCAACAAGCAGAACCCCATCGACAAGATTCAGGCCGGTGACATTGCTGCAGGCGTTGGTTTCAAAGACATCAAAACCGGCGACACGCTGACCGATGAGAAGAACCCGATGGTTCTGGAATCGATGAGCTTCCCCGAGCCGGTAATTGGTTACGCCATCGAGCCGAAAACGCAAGCTGACGTCGACAAAATGGGCATGGCCATCGCCAAGCTCATCGAGGAAGACCCCACGCTGCGCGTGAACACGGACGAGGAAACCGGCCAGACCATCCTCCGCGGCATGGGCGAGCTTCACCTTGAAATCATCATCGACCGTATGCGTCGTGAATTTAAAGTGGAAATCAACCAGGGTGCCCCGCAGGTGGCCTACAAGGAGATTCTCACCAAGGTGGTTGACCACCGCGAGACGTATAAGAAGCAGACTGGTGGCCGCGGTAAATTCGGCGACATCGTGTTTGAGCTGGGCCCGAAAGAAACCGAGCCGGAGAAACCCGGTCTGGAGTTCGACAACGCCATCGTAGGCGGTGTTATCCCGCGCGAATTCATCCAGCCCATCCAGAAAGGTTTCGAAGAAGCCATGAAGCGTGGCCCGCTGGCCGGCTTCCCGCTCGAAGCCATGAAGGTGCGTCTGTACCACGGTTCGTTCCACGACGTTGACTCGGACGCCCTGTCGTTCGAACTCGCCGCCCGTGACGGTTTCCGTGAAGCTGCCAAGAAGGCCGGCCCGAAATTGCTGGAGCCCATCATGGCCGTTGAAGTGGTTTGCCCCGACGAGTACACGGGTCCCGTAACCGGTGACTTGAACCGTCGTCGTGGTCTGATGAAAGGCATGGACACCAAGGCTGGTGCTCAGGTTATCAAGGCCGATGTTCCGCTGTCGGAACTGTTCGGCTACGTAACTGCGCTCCGTACGATTTCGTCGGGCCGTGCCTCGGCTTCGCTCACGTTCTCGCACTACGAGCAGGTGCCCACCAACCTGGCTGACGCCATCGTTGCCAAAACCAAAGGAGGTAAATAAGCTTTTCTAACTGGAGCAATCGGCTCCTACCCAACACAATGAACCAGAAAATTCGCATCAAGCTGAAAAGCTACGACCACAACCTGGTCGACAAATCCTCCGAGAAAATCGTGAAGGCTGTGAAGGCCACCGGTGCTATCGTGAGCGGCCCCATTCCGTTGCCCACGCAGAAGGAGAAATTCACCGTGCTACGCTCGCCCCACGTGAACAAGAAGAGCCGGGAGCAATTCCAGCTCTGCACCTACAAGCGCCTAGTGGACATCTTCTCAACCTCATCGAAGACCGTTGATGCCCTCATGAAGCTGGAACTGCCCAGCGGCGTTGACGTAGAAATCAAAGTCTGAGAAGTCAATTTCAGTCTTAATTGAGTTAAAGCCCTGCCGTGATTCGTCGCGGTAGGGCTTTTTCTTTGGAACTTGCGGGGCCATTTTTCTGACTACATGCAATCTGTTTTCTCTGTTGCCCGCCTGCACTTAGCCGCATTGTTTTTCTGTAGTTGCATCATCGTCGGAATTTTCATTGCCCACTGGTTTCGGATTCTACCCAGTATCGGGATGGCCGGCATTGCGCTTACGGGGCTTATCTACGCCATTACATACCGTCATATAGCGAACAGCCAAGCATGGCCAGTATTTGGCAGCCTGTTTCTGGTATTCCTATTACACCTTTTCCAGGGCTTAAATACAGATGCGTCAAACATAGGCGAATACGGCCGTGACATAGTTCTGCAACTGCCGTTTCTCGCATTGGTACTTGGGTTCTGGCTGCTGCCGGCATTGCCAAGCCGATATTTGCGATGGCTGTGGTTGCTACTCATTACTGCGACCCTTGTTGCAGCTCTTGGAGCTACTATCAACTATCTGCTGCATACCAGTACCGTCAATGAGATGTATCTGCATTCGAAGGTGATGCCGACTGAGCCGGACCACATTCGCTTTAGTCTCATCATCGCATTGGCCATTGCGGCTGGAACTCTGCTGCTTGCGCATGGTGCAGTGCAACCTAAGTGGCGAGCGTGGCTTATTGGAGCAATTGTCGCCCTTGCTCTTTTCCTGCACTTGCTGGCTGTGCGTAGCGGGGAAATGACTTTTTACGCTTTAGGTGGACTGGCAATTCTGTGGTTGGTGCTCCGCAAGCGCCGGTGGAAGCAAGCCGGTGCGTTAGGAGCTGTTCTATTAATGCTACCCTTGCTGAGCTACCTGGCTTTTCCCACGTTTCGCAACAAGGTTTACAACACGCAGGAGGACGTTGGGAAGGTGAAGCAAACTGATGCTTCCGAAGGCAAAAACTTCTCTATTGCTGCTCGGGTGTATTCCTATAAATCTGCTCTGGCTGTGTGGCAGGATAATAAATGGGTAGGGGTGGGGAAAGCCGATTTGGAAGGGGAGATGGCAAAGCGCTACGTCAAGCTATATCCTGAAATGACCTCTGAATTCTACATCATGCCCCACAACCAATACCTCTACAACCTTGCCGCTTTCGGCACCTTGGGATTTGTGGTTTTCCTGGTTGGCATGTTCTATCCAGCGTGGTGGGCCCGCCGGAAGCACGCTCCACTACTGTTAGCCCAATACGTCAGCATTGCGCTTTCCTTCTTAGTCGAATACACGCTGGAAACGCAGATTGGCCTAGCCTTCGTAGTCTTCTTCCTGCTTCTGGCCTTGCAAGGCTCTTTGCCCAGCGACGACAACGACCCCACTTGGCGTCCGGCCTAACTCGCCCGGCAAAACACGCCTTCTGCCGGAGCTAACAGCCTCACTGCGAAAATATTTCTACGCTCGGTTGTGATTCCCGAGCCTTTTTTCCTATCTTTGCACTCCCTTAGCGAAAACGGCACTCGGTCGTTTTCTTTTTGTGTCATTTAATCATTAACAGAATGCCTGGCATCATCGGTAAAAAAATCGGTATGACAAGCCTCTTCACTCCGGACGGGAAAAACATTCCCTGCACGCTCATTGAAGCGGGTCCGTGCGTAGTGACGCAGGTTAAGACTATCGCGAATGACGGTTACACCGCCATTCAAATTGGGTACGGCGAGAAAAAAGAGAAGAATACCACCAAAGCCTTGGTTGGTCACTTCAAAAAAGCCGGTACGACCCCCAAGAAAAAACTGGTTGAATTCCGCCTCGACGCCGAATCGACCTACGCCGCTGGCGCCACCATCGATGCTACCCTCTTCGAGGAAGGCGAGTTTGTGGACGTAGTAGGCACTTCCAAAGGCAAGGGTTTCCAGGGCGTTGTAAAGCGTTACAACTTCCAGGGTGTTGGTGGCCAGACCCACGGCCAGCACAACCGCCTGCGTCACCCCGGTTCTATCGGTGCTTGCTCGTGGCCTTCGCGCGTATTCAAAGGAATGCGCATGGGTGGCCGCATGGGCAACGACCGCGTGAAAGTGCAGAACCTGAAGGTGATGCGCGTAGTAGGCGACAAGAACCTGATTCTGGTGAGCGGCTCGATTCCCGGCGCGAAGAATTCTTACGTGGTAATCGAGAAATAGACTAGTACGATGGAACTCGCAGTATATAACCTCAAAGGCGAAGACACCGGCCGCAAAGTGACCCTGTCTGACGCCATCTTCGGTCTCGAAGTAAACGAGCACGTGATGTACCTGGACGTGAAGCAGTACCTGGCCAACCAGCGCCAGGGCACGCACAAGTCCAAGCAGCGCAACGAGGTGCACGGCACCACGAAGAAGCTGAAGAAACAAAAAGGTACGGGCGGTGCCCGCGCCGGCAGCATGAAGTCGGGTGTGTTCGTTGGTGGTGGCCGGATGTTCGGTCCGCAGCCCCGCGACTACAGCTTCAAGCTGAACAAGAAGACCAAGCGCGTAGCTCGTTTGTCGGCTCTGTCGAGCCTGGCGAAGGATGGCAAAATCTCCGTTGTGGAGAACATTGCCATGACGGCTCCCCGCACCAAGGACTTCGTTGCCATCCTGGACGGCCTCAAGCTGACCAACGGCAAAAAGACCATGCTTGTAACCGGCGAGGTGAACAAGAACGTCATCCTCAGCGCCCGCAACCTGCAGAAAGTGAAAGTGTCGACGCCCATCGGCCTCAATACCCACGACTTGCTGAACACGGACACGCTCCTGATTTCGGAAGACGGCATGGCTTCATTGGTTGAACTCTATAGCACCGCCGAATAATGAGCACCCTGAAACGCCCCATCGTTACCGAAAAGGCCACCGGCCTCAACGAGAAAGGTCGCTACACCTTCGAAGTGGAGCGCACCGCCAACAAAGTGCAAATCAAGAAGGACATCGAAACGCTGTACGGCGTGACGATTACCGACATCAACACGATGCGCACCATTGGCAAAATGAAGTCGAAAGGCACCAAAGGCGGCCAGGTTTCCGGTCGTCGTGCCCACGGCAAGAAAGCCATTGTTACCGTGAAAGAAGGCGATGTAATCGACTTCTACGGCAACCTGTAGGCCTTTCGCCAACAAAAGATTCTTCCGCCGCAAAAGCACAACTAGCTAGTAATGGCACTTAAAAAACTCAGACCAACAACCCCAGGGCAGCGCTTCCGCGTTGCGCCGGCGTTCGACGAGATTACGACGTCGACCCCGGAGAAGTCGCTGATGACTTCCCTCTCCAAATCGGGTGGCCGGAACTCTTCCGGTAAAATGTCCAACCGCTACATCGGCGGTGGTCATAAAACCCAGTACCGCATCGTGGACTTCAAGCGCGACAAAGCCGGTGTTCCGGCCGTCGTGAAGTCCATCGAGTACGACCCCAACCGCACTGCGCGCATCGCCTTGGTAAACTATGCCGATGGTGAGAAGCGTTACATCATCGCTCCCGCCGGCATGACGGTAGGCGCGAAGATTGTGTCGGGCCCCGGCGTCGCTCCCGAAGTAGGCAATACCTTGCCGCTGCGCGAGATTCCCCTCGGTACCATCCTCCACAACATCGAATTGCAGCCCGGCCAGGGCGCTGCAATGGCTCGCTCGGCCGGTACCTACGCCCAAATCGTAGCCCGCGAAGAGAAGTACGCCACGCTGAAATTGCCTTCCGGCGAGATGCGCATGGTGCTCGTTACCTGCATGGCCACCGTTGGTACCGTGTCGAACGGTGACCACATGAACACCGTGATGGGCAAAGCCGGCCGTAACCGGTGGGCTGGTCGTCGTCCGCGCGTTCGTGGTGTGGTAATGAACCCTGTCGACCACCCCATGGGTGGTGGCGAAGGCAAATCGTCGGGTGGTCACCCGCGTAGCCGTAACGGCATTTTGGCTAAGGGCCAGAAGACCCGTAACAAGAACAAGTATTCGGAGAACCTGATTGTGAGCCGCAAAGGCAAGAAGTAATATATGGCACGTTCACTCAAAAAAGGGCCGTACATTGACTTCCGGCTGGAAAAGAAAGTCACGGCACTCGAAACGGCTGGTAAGAAATCGGTGGTGAAGACTTGGTCGCGCCGCTCGATGATTTCCCCGGATTTCGTTGGCCACACATTCGCTGTTCACAACGGCAATAAGTTCATCCCGGTGTATGTGACCGAGAACATGGTAGGGCACAAGTTGGGCGAATTTGCCCCGACGCGTAACTTCCGTGGTCACGTCGCCAAAAAAGATAAAGGCAAGCGCTAAGATGGAAGCAGTAGCAAAACTCCGCAATGTGCCGACCTCGCCTCGTAAGATGCGACTGGTGGCCGACCTCGTGCGCGGCAAGAAAGTGACCCAGGCCCTCGGCCTGTTGCGCTTCGAAGCCAACATCGGCGCCGAGAAGATTGAGAAACTGCTCCTTTCGGCCTTGGCCAACTGGCAGCAGCACAACGAAGAAGAGCGGATTGAAGACGCAAACCTCTACATCAGCGAAATCTTCGTGGACGAAGGACGCCAGCTGAAGCGCCTGCGCCCCGCCCCCCAGGGCCGTGGCCACCGCATCCGCAAGCGCAGCAACCACGTGACGTTGAAAATCGACACAAAAGTTGAAAAGCTTGGCTCCAAGCACGCCAAAGAAGTTGGCACCACCGAAAATCCTAAGGCCGACGCCAAATCCTAATTTAGTATGGGACAGAAAGTAAATCCGGTTGGCTTCCGCTTGGGAGTTATCAAAGGCTGGGACTCCAACTGGTACGGCGGCAAGGACTTCGCCGAGAAACTGGTGGAGGACGAGAAAATCCGCAAGTACATCAACGCGCGCATTCAGAAAGGTGGCATCAGCCGCATTGTGATTGAGCGCACCCTGAAGCGCATCACCATCACCATCAACACGGCTCGTCCGGGTGTGGTAATCGGTAAAGGCGGTCAGGAAGTAGACAAGATTAAGGACGAGCTGAAGCAAATCACCAGCAAAGACGTTCAAATCAACATCTTCGAAATCAAGCGTCCGGAGTTGGATGCCAAACTGGTAGGTGAGAGCATCGCCCAGCAGCTGGCCGCTCGTATCTCCTTCCGTCGCGCCATGAAAATGTCGATTCAGGCTGCCATGCGTGTTGGTGCCGAAGGCATCAAGATTCAGTGCGGTGGCCGTCTCGGCGGTGCGGAGATTGCCCGTTCGGAGCAGTACAAAGAAGGTCGTACGCCGCTGCACACGCTGCGCGCCGACATCGACTACGCTTTGTCGGAAGCTCAGACCGTGTATGGCAAAATCGGCATCAAGGTGTGGGTAATGCGCGGTGAGGTGTTCGGCAAGCCCGACCTCTCGCCCAACCAGCAGCTCACCAACCCCGGTGGCGGCGAAGGTGGCGGTGGTCGTCGTGACGACCGTGGCCCCCGCGGCGAGCGTCGCGAAGGCGACCGTGGCCCGCGTCGTGACGGTGGTGCCGGTCGTGGCAACGCTGGTGGTGGCGACCGCGCCCCCCGTGGCGCTGGCGACAACGCCGGTCCCCGTCGCAACGGCCCCGCCCAAGGCGGTGGTGCTGCCGGCGGTGCCGCTCGCGGCCCGCGTCGCTAAATCATTGTTCGGTGTAGAGACGCGACACTTCGCGTCTCTACGCTAGAACGATTTTTCCGCTTTAGCCTGACGGCGCGGAACCGGAGACGCGAAGTATCGCGTCTCTACATCCCTAGAATCTCTTTTAAATTTCAATAAAATGTTACAACCGAAAAGGACCAAGTATCGCAAGATGCAAAAGGGTCGCGTAACAGGCCTCGCCTACCGCGGCAGCTCCATAGACTTCGGTTCGTTCGCTATCAAGTCGCTGGAAGTGTCTTGGATTACGGCTCGCCAAATTGAGGCTGCTCGTATCGCCATGACCCGCGCCATGAAACGCGAAGGGCAAGTATGGATTCGCATTTTCCCCGACAAGCCGATTACCAAGAAGCCCGCTGAGGTGCGCATGGGTAAAGGCAAAGGCTCGCCCGAGTATTGGGTAGCCTGCGTGAAGCCCGGCCAAATCATGTTCGAGTCGGACGGTGTGTCGCTGGAAGTAGCTAAAGAATCGCTGCGTCTGGCGGCTCAGAAGCTCCCCGTAAAAACTTCATTCGTGGTTCGCCGCGACTATACGGACGCTGCTTAAGTCATGAAGAACAAGACCGACCTCAAAGGCCTTTCCGCTGAAGCGCTGAAAGAGCAAATCAAAACCGAGCAGGCTCAGGGCCAGCAGCTGCGTTTCGCCCACGCGATTTCGCCCCTGGAAAACCCCGCCCGCCTCAAGGCCAACCGTAAAAACGTCGCCCGCTTGCTCACCGAGCAGACTCGTCGGAACAACGAGCAGGCCTCTAACCCCGCTTAATTCCGATGGCAACCGACGTAACAACCCAAGACCAAGCCGTAGCTGAAGACTCGCGCAACATGCGCAAGGAAATCACCGGCACGGTAACGAGCTCGAAGATGGACAAGTCCATTACCGTGGCTGTGGTGCAGAAACAAAAGCACCCCAAGTACGGCAAGTTCGTGACCAAAACCACGAAATTCCACGCCCACGACGAGAAAAACGAGTGCGGCGAAGGCGACACGGTGCGCATCATGAGCACCCGTCCGCTGAGCAAGACCAAGCGGTGGCGCCTGGTTGAAATTGTTGAACGCGCTAAATAATTCAGTCCGATGATACAGCAAGAATCCCGCCTGACGGTGGCCGACAACAGCGGCGCCAAGGAAGTCCTCTGCATCCGCGTTCTGGGTGGCACGGGCAAGAAATACGCCAGCGTTGGCGACAAGATTGTGGTAGCCATCAAGTCGGCTATCCCTTCGGGCAACGCCAAGAAAGGCACCGTGAGCAAGGCCGTGGTAGTACGTGTGAAGAAGGAAGTGCGCCGCAAAGACGGTTCGTACATCCGCTTCGACGACAACGCCGCCGTGTTGCTCAACAACAACGACGAGCCCCGCGGCACGCGCATCTTCGGCCCCGTGGCCCGCGAGCTGCGTGAGCGTCAGTTCATGAAAATCGTATCCCTAGCCCCCGAAGTACTCTAAGCCATGGCTATCAGAAAAGCAGACCCCGTGCAGCTGCACGTAAAGTCGGGCGATACCGTGAAGGTGATTGCTGGCGACGAAAAGGGCAAAACCGGCGTTATCAAGTCGGTGAACCGGGTGACTCAGCGCGTAACCGTTGAGGGCCTGAACCTGGTGACGAAACACAACAAGCCGAGCGCCAAATCGCCCCAGGGCGGCATCACCAAGATGGAGGCGCCCATGCACGTGAGCAACGTGCAGGCTATCAACCCCACCACCGGTGAGCGGGTACGTAAAGGTGCCGCCGCGGCCGCAGCTCCGGCTGCTGCTCCTGCCAAAGCCAAGCGTGCCTCTGCCAAAACGGCTTAAGCAGCCCCCTTCATCATGGCCCGTCTCAAAGACATTTATCAAAAAGACGTCGTACCCGCGCTCCAGGAGAAATTCCAGTTCAAGAGCATCATGCAGGTACCGCGCATCACCAAAATCTGCATCAACCGCGGCATTGGTGCGGCTGTTGCTGACAAGAAATTGGTCGACAACGGCGTGGAAGAGCTGACGACCATCACCGGTCAGAAAGCCGTTCCGACCATTGCCAAGCGTTCGGTGTCGAATTTTAAGCTCCGTGAAGGCATGCCCATCGGTGCCAAAGTGACCCTGCGCGGCGAGCGCATGTACGAGTTCATGGACCGCCTGCTGACGGTGGCCCTGCCCCGCGTACGTGACTTCAAAGGCATCAACGACAAAGGGTTTGATGGTCGTGGCAACTACACGCTCGGCGTGAAGGAGCAAATCATCTTCCCCGAAATCTCGATTGACAAAATCAAAGGTATCTCGGGCATGGACATCACGTTCGTGACCACCGCCGAGAACGATGAGCAGAGCTACGAGCTGCTGAAGGCGTTCGGTATGCCTTTCGCCAACGCTAAAAAAGACGCTTAATCTTCCGAACTCATGGCTAAAGAATCCATCAAAGCACGGGAGCGCAAGCGCATTGCCACCGTGGCCCGCTACGCTGAGAAGCGCAAGGCTCTGAAAGCTGCCGGCGACTACGAAGGTCTCGACAAGCTGCCCAAAAACGCTTCGCCCGTGCGCCTGCACAACCGCGACATGATTGACGGCCGCCCCCGCGGCTACATGCGCAAGTTTGGCATCAGCCGCGTGCGTTTCCGCGAAATGGCTCTCGCCGGGAAGATTCCCGGTGTGACCAAGTCGAGCTGGTAGTCCAGTTTAGGCTTTTCGCTAAGCAATAAAATAGGCGCTTCCACTTTGGTGGGGGCGCCTATTTTTGTTTTGGGGTATTGCGATTTCAGACATTTGCTATTTCTAATTTAATAAGCGCTTATGCTCATATGTATGTCAAAAATGCGCCCCTTTATACTGTTGTTATTTTTAGCACCTACTATTTCGGCTTGCGTAAAGAAGCGAGAGAATCAGACCATACAATACCTGACCGCAGGTAATGCAAAGTATTGGGCGGAAGTGATGCCATACCCAGTTAAAAAATACATGGGGTTGAGGTTTGATTTGAGTGGACGTTGTGATAGGTATAGTGAAAATATGACTGATGGCAAGTCTAAAATAAGGGTGAAGTTTGCGAGTTATGATTATTCCCCAAAGTGGGCGATAATTGACGACAGCACACTAAATGTCGTAGGGCTTGGTAAGGTCAGGGTAGAATACTTAGACGAAAACGTGATGGTATTAAATCAGATGCAGTTTAAAAAGACGATTGTGTATTTGAAAGCTAAAGACCAGAGTACAGAACTAGTAGTAGATACATTTGGACCTTCTTTGCGCATGTGATTATGCCGAGCCTCCCGCCCCTCCAAGTTTCTTCAGAAGCGCGCCGGGCGGGTGGGGGAGGGATGAGCATAATGAGCTACCCAGCCACTCCCGTTTCTCATGCTGCTGAGGCGGCGGGGAGGGGCGAACCCGCAGGGCGGCTGGTGCGTTATACCGGCACTTTGGTATTACCTTTACCACACAAAAAATAAGGAGCCGAGCACCCGGCCCGACTCCTTACCAACTACCCGAGTAGATGAGAGAGCAGGAGGAAGCCAATGGCCTTACCTGCCCCGCTCAGAAACCCCAGCAAAACCGGCTTCCACCAGTCTCGCAGTAGTTTTTTCACGCTGTCCCTTTTCATTTGGAGATGAAGTTGAGGGTTGCATCAAAACCCCGCTTCTGAACCCTCGACTGTTAGCGCAGCCGGGGGTTCGCCTTTTTAGGGCAAACCGCTGTGGCCGGGGACTACCTGCGCTTGCCGCGAAGATAGCCGGCCGGCCTCTGCCAGCCACCCCCCTTTCCCTAGCTGCTGGGACGGCGGGTGGCGGGGCAAAACGTAGTGTTGCGGCCTAGCTGCCGCACCTGCCGGCTATGGGTGTCTCAATGCTTTATCAGCATAATGCCCAAACCGGGATGCTCCGCCAAACGAAGCATCCCGGTTTGGGCATTATGCCTTTTGCTGTTCTACAGAGGCCTCCGGATTTCCATAGGTGCCCGTAGAACGTTTTTCAGGACCCTCCGAATTTCCAGGGGCTCCGAAAAACGTTCCTCGGGCACTTCTGCATTTCCAGGGACTCTGTAGAACGTTTTACGGGCACCTGTGGAAATCCGGAGGGGCCCGTAGAACGCTTCGTGGGCCTACGCGGAAGCGGCGGCGTCCTCATCGGAGGAGCGGTAGGAGGGGGGCAGCACCGAGAAATCGAAGTATTCGGCGACGCGTTCGGGCGTTTTGTAGTAGTGGGCCAGCAGGGCGGCGTACACGCCGAAGAGTTCGGTGAGGAGGTCGGTTTCGTCGGCGTCGAGGTCGGTGCCGGCGGTTTTGACTTGCTTCTTGCGCTTGTCCTGCTCTTGGCGGGCGAGGGCGTACTGAGCGTTCAGGGTTTGGGCGTCTTTAAACAGGGCCGCCCCCTGGGGCACGTCGTCTTTGTGCTGCGACAGGGTTTTGACGAAGGTGGCGAAGGCGGTGCCCATGGTTTGGCGCGAGGCCCCCGAAAACTGGGAGCGGCCTTCGGGGAAGAACTGCTTGAACAGCTCGGGCGCGGTTTCTTCCATTGCCGCGAAGTTGACCTTGTAGGCCCGCTTCATGAACTGCTTCACGAGGCCAAAGGCGGTTTCGGCCAGCAGGGTTTGGGCGCCGCGGCCGGCGCTGGCCCCGGCCTGCCCCAGGAGGCCGGTGTCGAAGCTGTCGTAGAGCGGCTGAAGCAGGTCGATTTTGGCCTGCCACTGCGCGCCGTCGTTCTGAAGGGCTTGCAAGGTGTAGCCGGTGATGGACTTCAAATCCTGGCGGGAAATGACGAGGTGCAGCAGCCAGTTGCGGAACTTGCGGCTGAAGAGCTTGGTGGACGTTTTTGCCATGAGGAATAGGGATAGATAAACCGCGGGCGACATTGCCCAGAGGCGGGTCAATAGTAGTCAAGAAAAGCGGAACAATAGGGGAGGGGTCCTGGCAATAAGGGGTAGCCGGTTAATTTTAGTTATAGCTCCGCCACAGTAGTTCACTCGAAACCATGGAAACCTACGTTATCGGCGACATACACGGCGCCGCCCGCGCCCTCGACCAGGTATTGGAACGCAGCCCCTTCCGCCCCGGCATCGACCGCCTCATCCAGCTCGGCGACGTAGCCGACGGGTGGCCCGACACGCCGGCCTGCGTCGAGCGGTTGCTGGGCATCCCCCACAGCATCTGGCTGCAAGGCAACCACGACTGGTGGGCGGCCGAGTGGCTGGCCACGCAACTGCCGCTCGAAGAAGTAAACCCCTATTGGTACAAGCAAGGCGGCCGCGCCACGTTCGATGCCTACCAGCGACTGCCCGCCTCCGAGCGCTCCCGGCATTTCCACCAGTTCTTCGGTGAGCAGCGCCCCTACTTCGAAGACGAGGCCAACAACCTCTACGTGCACGGCGGCTACACCCCCCACCGGCCCATCGCCGAGCAAGACCCCTACGACCTCATCTGGAACCGGGACCTGTGGGACGGCAACCAAACCGCGACCGGCTACCACGAATGCTTCATCGGCCATACCTCCACCTGGGCCTATAAGAAAGTGCCCTGCCAAACCAACAACGTCTGGAACATCGACCAAGGCGCCGGCTACCGGGGCCGTCTGAGCATGCTGAACGTGCGGACCAAGGCCTTCGTGCAAAGCGACCCCGTGCCCGAACTGTATCCCAACGTGGCGGGAAGATGACAGCGACAGACTGCTTGCCACAAGGAATTTTGTGAGCAGGCTTGCAAAAGCCCCTGAAAGCCTGCTACCTTTGCACTCCCAAAACCTGAGGCTTGCCTCGAAACCATTTGGCAGGTTGCCAAAAGAAACCATTGGCCGTGCCGTCGCCGGGCGTGCCAAGTAGTCTTAACCGAAATTTCGTTGGTCCCGTTGGGCACCCGGCGAAATTTTCTTATCTTTGCGCTCCGAAAAAAGCGGACGTATTTAATTAATAATGAACACTGACCCCATTGCCGACTACCTGACCCGGGTACGCAACGCCATCAAGGCGAACCACCGGGTGGTAGAAATCCCGGCCAGCAACATCAAAAAGGAAATCACGAAAGTGCTGTACCACAAAGGGTACATCCAGTCGTACCGTTTTGATGATTCGTCGGTTCAGGGCACCATCAAAATTGCTCTGAAGTACAACCCCACCACGAAGGCCCCCGCCATCACCAAGCTGCAACGCGTTTCAACGCCCGGCTTGCGTCAGTACGTGGCCGCCGACAACCTGCCCCGCGTCCTCAGCGGCCTAGGTGTGGCCATCATCTCGACCTCGAAAGGCGTGATGACGGAGAAAGAGTGCAAAACCGAGAACGTGGGCGGCGAGGTGCTGTGCTACGTGTACTAGTCCGGAACCGCTTTAGCAAATTCAATTATGTCACGTATTGGTAAACTGCCGATTTCCGTCCCCGCCGGGGTCGCTATTTCGGTCGACAAAGACAACGCGGTGACGGTGAAAGGCCCCAAGGGCTCGCTCACTACGCAAGTAGACCGCGACATCGCCGTTGCTATCGAGGACGGTACCCTCACCGTAACCCGTCCCACCGAGCAGAAGCGCCACAAGGCCATGCACGGCCTCTACCGCTCGCTCATCAACAACATGGTAACCGGTGTGAGCACCGGCTTCACCAAGCAGCTCGAGCTGGTAGGCGTAGGCTACAAAGCCTCGCTCGTAGGCAGCACGCTGGAACTGGCCCTCGGCTACTCGCACAACGTGTACATCGCCCTCCCCGGCGAAGTATCCGCTACGGCCGTAACCGAAAAGGGTAAGAACCCGATTGTGACGCTCAACAGCATCGACAATCAGCTGCTGGGCCAGGTGGCCGCCAAAATTCGTTCGCTGCGCAAAGTGGAGCCCTACAAAGGCAAAGGTGTGCGCTTCGTGGGCGAGATTATCCGTCGCAAAGCTGGTAAAACGGCCTCTAAATAAGTTCGCATCATGGCATTTGATAAAGCAACTCGCCGCAAGCGGATTCAGCGCATCATCCGCACGAAAGTGTCCGGTACCACGGAGCGTCCGCGCCTGTCGGTGTTCCGCAGCAACACGGGCATTTATGCTCAGATTATCGACGACACGACCGGCCGCACCCTCGCTGCCGCTACGTCGAAAAAAGTAACCGCCGAAGGTGGCAACGGTGTGGCCCTGGCCGCTGCCGTAGGCCGTCAGGTAGCCGCGGTTGCCCTGGAGAAAGGCATCACGAAAGTGGTGTTCGACCGCTCGGGTTACCTCTACCACGGTCGCGTAAAATCATTGGCTGAAGGTGCTCGCGAAGGCGGCCTCAATTTCTAAACTATCATGGCGCAAGAACGCGACAACAATCGTCCTGGCGGAGACCGTCAGCGCAGCAACGACCGCGACCGGAACAAGGACAACTCCCGCATGGGTGCTGACTCCGACTTCAAAGAAAAAGTAGTAGCCATCAACCGCGTAGCGAAGGTGGTGAAAGGCGGTCGCCGCTTTAGCTTCTCTGCCATCGTGGTAGTAGGCGACGGCAACGGCAACGTAGGCTACGGCCTCGGCAAAGCCAACGAAGTAACCGACGCCATTGCCAAAGGCATTGACGACGCCAAGAAGAACGTGGTGAAAGTGCCGATGTACAAGCACACCGTTCCTCACCTCATGGAAGGCCGCTACGGCGGTGGTTTCGTGCTCATCCAGCCCGCCGCGGCTGGTACGGGTGTAATCGCCGGCGGTGCAATGCGCGCCGTGTTCGAGAGCGCCGGTATCAAGGATGTGCTGGCGAAGTCGAAAGGCTCGTCGAACCCTCACAACGTGGTGAAAGCAACGTTTGCAGCCCTCGCCAAAATGCGCGACCCGTTGCAAATCGCTCAAGCCCGTGGTATTTCTTTGGCCCGCGTTTTTAACGGTTAATTGACATGGCACAAATTCAAGTAAAGCTCGTGCGCAGCGCCATTGACCGCCCCGAGCGTCAGAAGCGCACCGTTCAGTCCCTCGGCCTGAACAAACTCAACAGCACCGCTACCCACGAATCGAACCCGTCCATCCTGGGCATGGTGAAGAGCGTGCAGCACCTGCTCCAAGTAACCGAACTGTAAGACTATTATCGTCATGCTTAATCTCAGCAATTTATCGCCTGCCTACGGCTCGACTAAAAACGAGAAGCGGATTGGCCGGGGCGAAGGCTCCACGCGCGGTGGCACGTCGACCCGTGGTCACAAAGGCGCCAAGTCGCGTTCGGGCTACAAGCGCAAGTCCGGCTTCGAAGGTGGCCAGATGCCCCTCCAGCGCCGTGTGCCCAAGTTTGGCTTCACGAACATCAACCGCGTCGAGTACAAAGCCATCAACCTCGATGTGCTCGCTGGCCTTCTCGAGAAGAACAGCGCCACCACCCTGGATGCCGCTTACTTCGTGGCCGCCGGTCTGGTTTCGAAAAACGCCAAAATTAAAGTTCTCGGCCGCGGCGAAATCGCCACTGCTGTGGAAGTTCATGCTCACGCCTTCTCGAAATCGGCTGTTGAAGCCATCGAGAAAGCTGGCGGCAAAGCGGTAACGCTCTAATAGCTACCTTCGGCAATGAATAAGTTTATCGAGTCGATAAAAAACATTTTTGCGATTGAGGATTTGCGTACGCGAATCCTCAATACGCTTTTCTTCATTGCCATCTATCGCCTAGGCGTTTACGTGGTGTTGCCGGGCGTTGACCCCACGCAGCTCAAGACCGGCGCCCAAGGCTTGTTTGGCATTCTGGATACGCTGCTCGGCGGCGCATTCAGCCACGCGTCGATTTTCGCGCTGGGCATCATGCCGTACATCTCGGCGTCTATCGTGCTGCAGCTGCTCACTATCGCCGTGCCCTACTTCCAGAAACTCCAGAAGGAAGGCGAGTCGGGACGTAAGAAAATTAACCAGTACACCCGGATTCTCACGATTCCGATTGTGTTGGCCCAATCGGTTGGCTTCATTGCCACGATTAACGCCGAAGCCATCATCAATCCCGGCACGTTCTTCACCGTCTCGACCATGATTATCATCACGGCCGGCACGTTATTCTGCATGTGGTTGGGCGAGAAAATCACGGACAAAGGTATCGGCAACGGTATCTCCATGATTATCATGATTGGTATCGTGTCGCGTCTCCCCGGTGCCATCATCGGTGAAGCGGCTGCCAAAGGCGTGAACAAGTCCCTCATCTTCCTGCTGGAAATGGTGGTGCTGTTCCTCGTAGTAATGGCGGTTATCGTGCTTACGCAGGCTGTTCGCCGCATCGCGGTGCAGTACGCTAAGCAAGTGGGTGGCACTACGCAGCTGGACGCCCAGCGTCAGTTCATTCCCCTCAAGGTGAATGCCGCCGGTGTAATGCCCATCATCTTCGCCCAGTCGTTGATGTTTGTACCCGCCATCGTGGCGTCGGTATGGCAGAACCAGAGCGATACGGCCAGCTACATCGGCGTGAAGTTTTCGGACTACACTTCGTGGCAGTACAACCTGACCTTCGGCCTGCTGATTATCATCTTCACCTATTTCTACACGGCCATCAGCGTCAATCCTAACCAGATTGCCGATGACCTGAAGCGGAGCGGTGGTTTCGTGCCCGGCGTGAAACCCGGCCGCGATACCTCGGAATACATCGATGAAATCCTGACGCGCATCACCCTGCCGGGTGCTGTGGCGCTGGCCCTCATCGCCATCTTCCCCGCGCTCGCTTTGTTGCTGGGTGTAACCCGTCCGTTCTCGGCTTTCTATGGCGGCACGTCGCTCATCATCATGGTGGGTGTGGTGCTCGACACGGTGAACCAGGTGCAGAGCTACTTGTTGATGCAGCACTACGACGGCATGATGAAATCGGGTAAGCTGCGCGGTCGCACGGCCCAGCCCATTTCGATAGCTTCGTAAGCAGCAATGGCTACTGGCAGCATCCAATATAAAACTGAAGAGGAAATTGACCTCATGCGAGCCAGTGCGCAAGTGCTGGCCAAGGCTCACGGCGAAGTCGCGAGCTTGGTGAAGGAAGGAGTGACGACGCGGCAGCTTGATAAGCGCGCAGAGGAGTTCATTCGGGACCATGGCGGAGTTCCATCTTTCAAAGGTTACAACAAGTTTCCCTTTAGCCTGTGCCTTTCCCCGAACTCGGTGGTGGTGCATGGGTTTGCTACCAACGAGCCGCTGAAAAGCGGCGATATTCTGACGGTAGACTGCGGAGTTTTTCTGAATGGCTTTCATTCAGATAGTGCTTACACTTACCCAATCGGGGAAGTGGCGCCGGAAGTGCTGGCCTTGCTGCGGGAAACCAAAGCATCTCTGTACAAAGGCATCGAACAAGCCGTGAGCGGCAACCGCGTGGGCGATATCAGCTACGCCATCCAAAACCACGTGAGCCCGTTGGGCTACGGGGTGGTGCGTGAGTTGGTTGGGCACGGGGTGGGTGCCAAGCTGCATGAGAAGCCTGAGGTGCCGAACTACGGCAAGCGGGGTTCCGGGCCGCTCTTGCAAACGGGGATGGTGTTGGCCATTGAGCCAATGGTAAATCTGGGCAAGAAGGACGTGGTGCAAGAGGCGGATGGCTGGACCATCCGCACCAAGGACCGCAAGCCCTCGGCGCACTTCGAGCACACCGTAGTAGTTAGAAAAGAAAAGGCGGAGATTCTCACCTCCTTTGAATACATCGAAAAAGCATTGCAGCAGTAGCCCTTATGGCAAAACAAGCCTCGATTGAGCAGGACGGAACCATCCTGGAAGCCCTTTCTAACGCCATGTTCCGCGTGGAATTGGAGAACGGTCACCAGCTGATTGCCCACATTTCGGGCAAGATGCGGATGCACTACATCAAGATTCTGCCCGGCGACAAGGTGAAACTGGAAATGTCGCCCTACGACTTGTCGAAGGGCCGGATTAAGTATCGTTATAAATAAACCCGTTTCCCTTCACAGGTCATGAAAGTAAAAACCTCGGTGAAAAAGCGTAGCGTGGACTGCAAACTGGTCCGCCGTAATGGCAAGCTCTACGTCATCAACAAGAAGAACCCGCGCTTTAAGCAGCGTCAGGGTTAATTCAATTTTTAGAACCCCGGAACCTTGGGTACTGGGTCGTTGGTTATTAGCCTTCGGCCCGCCTTCCAAGTAGTTGCCGGGTTTCTGTCCGCAAACACATAACCACACACAATGGCTCGTATCGCAGGGGTTGATATCCCGGACAACAAGCGCGGCGAAATTTCGCTGACTTACATTTTCGGCATTGGCCGGAGCAACGCCAGCAAGATTCTGGTAAAAGCTGGCGTCGACGTCAACAAGAAGGTGAAGGACTGGACCGACGAAGAGTCGGGTGCCGTCCGCGCCATCATTGCCGCTGAGCACAAGACCGAAGGCGTGCTGCGCTCGGAAGTAACAACAAACATCAAGCGTTTGATGGACATCGGCTGCTACCGTGGCCTGCGTCACCGCAAAGGTCTGCCAGTTCGTGGTCAGCGCACCAAGAACAACTCGCGTACCCGCAAGGGCAAGCGCAAAACGGTGGCCGGCAAGAAGAAGGCAACCAAATAAATTCACACGGGAATCGGCGCTGGCGGCTGCGAGTAATGCACTTGCGCAGCCAGCGCCAACACCTCCCGCATTTTTTGCGATAACCAAATGGCACAAAAAAGAAAAGACAAAGCCAAGAAGCGCGTTGTCGTGGTGGAGCAGGTGGGCCAGGTACACATTCGTGCCTCGTTCAACAACATCATCATCTCCATCACCAACAACAACGGTCAAGTTATTTCGTGGGCTTCGGCCGGCAAGATGGGCTTCCGTGGTTCGAAGAAAAACACGCCCTACGCCGCTCAAATGGCGATGAGCGACTGCGGCAAAGTGGCCCACGACCTGGGCATGCGCAAAGCCGAAGTATTCGTTAAAGGTCCAGGCTCGGGCCGTGAGTCGGCCATCCGCGCCCTCGGCAACGTGGGCATTGAGGTGACCACCATCCGCGACGTAACGCCGCTGCCGCACAACGGCTGCCGCCCCCCCAAGCGTCGTCGCGTTTAGTTTTCCACTTCAGAAATTAGATTACAATGGCACGTTATACCGGCCCTACCTCAAAAATTGCCCGTCGCTTCAACGAGCCGATTTTCGGCCCGAGCAAAGCGCTCAACAAAAAAGCCTATCCTCCGGGCCAGCACGGCCGCGGCCGTCGCAAGAAGCAGTCGGAGTACGCTGTCCAGCTGATGGAGAAGCAGAAGGTGAAGTACATGTACGGCATGTTGGAGAAGCAATTCGAAAACCTGTTCCACAAAGCTGCAGCCCTGCCCGGCATCACCGGTGACAACCTGCTCGCCCTGCTGGAAGCCCGTCTGGACAACGCCGTGTACCGTTTGGGCATTGCCTCGACGCGTCGCGCTGCCCGCCAGCTCGTTGGTCACAAGCACATCACCGTGAACGGTGAAGTGGTGAACATTCCTTCGTACCACCTCCGTCCCGGCGACATTGTGGCCGTGCGTGAGAAGTCGAAGTCGCTGGAAGCCATCACCACGAGCCTGTCGGTTCGCAACTCGCGCCAGTTTTCGTGGCTGGAGTGGGACGGCAAGGAGTTGGCTGGCAAGTTCCTCAACGCCCCCGCCCGTGAGCTGATTCCGGAGAAAATCACCGAGCAGCTCATCGTCGAACTGTATTCGAAGTAAATAACGCTACTGGTAGCGGCCCGGCAGTTTGTCGGGCCGCACTTGTGCTTATACTTCACCAATTTTTTTCAAATTTTTTACGCCCCACATATGTCAATCTTAGCTTTTCAGATGCCGGAGAAAGTGGTGATGGAGAAATCCGACGACTTCACCGGGACGTTTGAATTTAAGCCGCTCGAGAAGGGCTACGGCGTCACCATCGGCAATGCGCTGCGTCGCATTCTGTTGTCGTCGCTGGAGGGTTTCGCCATCACGTCGGTGCGCACCAACAGCGTGCTGCACGAGTTTTCGACCATCGAAGGGGTGATTGAGGACATGTCCGAAATCATCCTGAACCTGAAAATGGTTCGCTTCAAGAAGGTGAGCGACGCCATCTCGGATAAAATTACGGTGCGCGTGAAAGGCCAGGATACCTTCTCGGGCGCTGATATTGCCAAGTTCGCCAGCGGTTTCGAAGTACTGAACCCCGACCACGTGATTGCCCACCTCGACCCCAGCGTGGAGCTGGAGTTGGAGCTGACGATTGCCCGTGGCCGTGGCTATGTGCCCGCCGACGAGAACAAGCCAGCTGACCAGGTTTTCGGTCAGATTGCCATCGACGCTATCTACACGCCTATTAAGAACGTGAAGTACAGCATCGAGAACACTCGCGTGGAGCAGAAAACGGACTATGAGAAGCTCGTTATCGAGATTCAGACCGACGGTTCGATTCACCCGGAGGAAGCACTGAAAGGTGCGGCCAACATTCTCATTCAGCACTTCATGCTGTTCTCGGATAACACGATGACCCTCGAAGGTCCGCGTGTGACCGAAGACGAGCCGATTGATGAGGAAACCATGCAGATGCGCAAGATGCTCAAGACTCCGCTGGAGGACATGGAGCTCAGCGTACGCGCCAAGAATTGCCTCAAGGCTGCCGACATCAAGACGATGGGCGAGTTGGTGCAACTCGAAATTGCCGACATGATGAAGTTCCGCAACTTCGGCAAGAAGAGCCTGACCGAACTGGAAAACCTCGTGGAAGAGCGTGGTTTGGAGTTTGGGATGGACCTGGGCAAGTATCGCCTGGACGAAGACTAGTAGTTGATTATTGGATGTGCTGATGTGCTGGAATTTTCTGGCAGGTTGGCACATCTTCTTTTATCAGCACATCGAAAAATTAACTCATCAATCAATTAACCAGTGTGCCCCAGGGGCAGCGGTTCTAATGAGGCCTTGAGGCCCGCCGTGGTCGCCGCCCGCAAGCACACATTTTTTCAAACGACCAATGCGTCACGGAAGAAAAATCAACCACCTGGGCCGGACTACCGCCCACCGCCACGCCATGTTGTCGAACATGGCTTCGTCGCTCATCCTGCACAAGCGTCTGACGACGACTGTGGCCAAAGCCAAAGCCCTGCGCAAGTACGTGGAGCCGATGCTGACCAAATCGAAGGAAGACACCACGCACTCGCGCCGCATGGTGTTCGCCGCTCTGCAGGACAAAGAGTCGATTAAAGAGCTATTTGGCAACATTTCGGGCAAAATTGCTAACCGTCCTGGTGGCTATACCCGCATCCTGAAGCTGAGCGATACCCGTCTGGGCGACAACGCTGAGATGTGCATCATCGAGCTGGTGGACTTCAACGAGACCCTGATTGAGTCGAAGCAGGCTGCTGCCGATAAGGCTGCTGCTGGCACTACCCGTCGTTCGCGTCGTGGTGGCAAGAAAGCTGCTGGCGACGCTGCTACTTCGGCTACCGAAGTAACCGGCGAAGCTGTTGCTCCCGCTGCCGTAGTTGAGCAGTCGGCTCCGGCTGACACGGCTACTGAAACGGTGCACAACGGCGAGAGCCGTGAGGAAGCGCAGAACAACGACGAAACGCACGGCGCAGCCCCCACGGGCGGCGAGCAAGCGTAAGTCGAGTTGGCAGACAATGAAAAGGGGATGCGCCGCGTGGCGCGTCCCCTTTTTTGTTTCGACTGGGCCTGATTGCGCTTATGCCGGCCGGGTAGCGTAGGTTTGTGGCACCATAAACTGATTTAACACCGAGACGCTATGAGCTTCATTTCGCAAATTCACGCCCGTCAGATTTTCGATTCACGCGGCAATCCGACGGTAGAAGTAGATGTAACCCTGGACTCCGGCGTGATGGGCCGCGCGGCGGTGCCGTCTGGTGCCAGCACGGGCAAGCACGAGGCCGTGGAACTGCGCGACGACGACAAGTCGATGTACATGGGCAAGGGCGTGCTCAAAGCCGTGGAGAACGTGAATTCGCGCATTGCAGAAGAATTGGTGGGCTTCTCGGTGTACGAGCAGGCCTTGCTCGACAAGATTATGCTGGAGATGGACGGCACGTCCAATAAAGCGAACCTGGGCGCTAACGCTATTCTGGGGGTGAGCTTGGCCGCCGCGCGGGCCGCTGCCCTGGATGCCAACATGCCGCTCTATCGCTACGTGGGCGGGGTGGGGGCCACTACGCTGCCGGTACCGATGATGAACATCCTGAACGGCGGCTCGCACGCCGACAACTCCATCGACTTTCAGGAGTTCATGATTATGCCCACGGGTGCTTCGTCGTTTTCGGAAGCGTTGCGCTGGGGCACGGAGATTTTCCATCACCTGAAGAATGTGCTGAAAAAGCAGGGTTTTAGCACCAACGTAGGCGACGAAGGCGGTTTTGCACCGAACATCAAGTCGAACGAGGAAGCCATTCAAATTGTGCTGCAGGCCATCGAAACGGCGGGTTATCGGCCTGGCGAGGACGTATTTATTGCCATGGACGCGGCTGTGTCGGAGTTCTATGAGGACGGCGTGTACCACTTCAAGAAAAGCACCGGCGACAAACTGACTTCGAGCCAAATGGTGGATTACTGGGCCGACTGGATGAAGAAGTACCCCATTATCAGCCTGGAAGACGGAATGGACGAGGACGACTGGACCGGCTGGAAAGCGCTGACTGAGCGCATTGGCAAACAGACCCAACTGGTGGGCGATGACCTGTTCGTGACCAACGTGAACCGCCTGCAGCGCGGTATCGACGAGAGCATTGCCAACGCCATCCTCATCAAGGTAAACCAGATTGGCACGCTGACGGAAACCATTGACGCCATCAACCTGGGTCGCCGCAATGGCTACAAGAGCATCATGAGCCACCGCTCGGGCGAGACAGAAGACAACACCATTGCCGACCTGGCCGTGGCGCTGAATACCGGCCAGATTAAGACGGGCTCGGCTTCGCGCTCGGACCGGATGGCCAAGTACAACCAGCTGCTCCGCATTGAGGAGGAACTGGGCGAAGTGGCTTACTTCCCCGGCAAGAAGATGTAAACTTGGTTGATTTGAACTGTAACGGCCGGTTTTGCGCAAGCGAAACCGGCCGTTCTGCTATCTTTACCTGATGCAACTACCGTCCTTTGTCAGTCCGGTGCTACGCGTGGTGCGCAGCTTCTATTTCCTCACGGGAATGGGTTTCCTGGTGTGGATGCTGGTGTTTGACGCCAACGACCTCGGCAAGCAGTTTGACATCTATCGGAAATGGCACGAGTTGCGCAACGAGAGGCAATACTACCTCGACAACATTGAGGTGGTGAAAAAAGAGCGGGCAGAGCTGATGAGCTCGCCGGCGCTCCTAGAGAAGTTTGCGCGGGAGAAGTACCTCATGAAGCGGCCGGGCGAAGACGTGTTCGTGCTGGTGCCTGCTCAGGAAGAATAGACCGGCTTTTCCCCGCACGCATAACATCGGCACACGACTAGGCTTGCTGAAAGCACGTATGCTGGGCCATGCAAGCATTTTCAAAGCTGAGCGCATGGATGATGCTGGCGCTACTGGCTGCCGTGGCAGCGCACGCACAGGAACCCGTGCGCTCTGCGCCGCCAAAACAAGCCCAAAGCCAAGCCGCTACGCAATTCCTGCGGGCCGTGCTCCGGGCCGATTACGTGGCCGCTTACCGGCAGTTGGCGCCGGAGGTGCGGCGCACCGTCGGGTTTGCGCAATTTGAGGCGTCGGCCCGGCCTTTGTGGAAAAGCGGCCAGAAGCACCGCTCGGCCATTGAGCTCTACAAGCTGGGCTTGCGGCTGGGCGACGGTGGGGCGTCGAGGCTGTTCTACGCCTTTTCTTTTGCGGCCGATTCGGCGGTAAAACCTCCTCCGGTGTTGTTGGAAGTAACGTTCCGGGACACGGCGGCGCGCACGGTACTGGGGTTTGGGCTGCGGCCTGCCGCCCCGGCCAAGCCGCTTAGACCGGCCAGCCAGGCCGCGAAACGGTAGGCTTACTGAACTTACGGAAGGCAGATTTTGCCTAGGCTCAGCGTGGGAGTTCCAGCAATGGTTTCGTTGGCTAGCACGGCAAACAGCACGGCCTCCTTGGCATCGGTCGAAATTCCCAAGGCCTCAATGGAAGCCAGGCGAACCGAGGGCAGCTGGCGCTGCAACGCGGTCATGAGGGTGTCATTATGTTGCCCCCCGCCGCTGGCGTAAACGACCGTCTGGGCCAAATCAGCGTCCGGCACGGCCTTCTGGACGGCCTGGGCCACGCCCGCGGCGCTGAGCTCAACCAGGGTGGCCAGCAGGTCAGTGGGGCTGATTTCTGTGGTCTGGGTCTGGACTTGAGCTGCCTCCACGTAGGCCAGACTGAACAGCTCGGGGCCAGTGGTTTTGGGCAGGGGCGCGTTGAAGAACGGATGCGCCAGCAGGGCTGCCAGCAAAGCCGGATGCGGCGTGCCTATAGCGGCCAACCGACCGCCGCTGTCGTATAACTGGCCGGGGAAATGACGGCGGGTGGCAGCGTCCAGCAGCGTATTGGCGGGGCCGGTATCGGTGGTGAGGGCCGGGCCAGGGACGGAAACGGCCGGCAGGTAGGTGAAGTTGGCAATGCCCCCCAGATTGAGCAGCAGGCGGTTTTCGGTGGGCGAGGCGAACAGGAGTTGGTCGGCAAATCCGGCCAGCGGCGCGCCCTCGAAGCCGTGAGCGACGTGCTTTTGCCGAAAATCGGCCACGGTGATGATGCCTGTGAGGGCCGCCAGGTGGTCGCCGTCGCCGATTTGAAGGGTGGCGTGGTGCGGGTAGCCTGCCTGCTGATGCTGGTGGCGCGGGGCGTGCCAGATGGTTTGGCCGTGGCTGGCCAGCAGGTCGATGTCGGCGGGCCGAAGCTGCCATTGCCACAGGCACGTCTGCACAGCAGCGGCGTGGCGCCGGGCCACGGCAGCATTGGCCAGGGTGAGGGCCGTGAGCGAAACCTGGGGCTGCGATATGGCCCGCAATTGTTGCTGCTCTTCGGGCGTGTACGGAATGGAGGCAAACTGTTCCAGCGTGACCTTAAGTGCGGCGCCGTGGCCTTCGCAGCGGCACAGCGCCACGTCGAGCCCATCGAGCGAAGTGCCCGACATGAGCCCGATGATGCGGCGGGCAGGCTGCCGGGACACGGCGAAAAGGCGCGCAAGGTGCGGGTTCATCAATGGGCTTTTAAGAACTCGAGCACAAGTACAAAATTATTTTATGCCCGCTTGTACCGAAATAGCTGCTATGCAAGGGCGAAACCAGGCTCAGAAGTAGCGCACAGGTGAGGCAAATTGCCGAAGCATAGCCACCACCCAAACCTATCCGATTTTCTTCCCGGCCATGGCCTGCTGAATGGAGATGTTCATCACGCGCTCGGCGTAGGGCCGGGTCAGCTCGTCCAGTTCGTCCATGGCTTTGAGGATGGGGTCGCGCTCGGAGCCGCTCAGGGCAATGCGCACTTTTTCTACCTGAGCGGCGGTAGCCGTCAGCTCTTCCTCGGTGAGGTGCTGGCGGTTTTTGCGGGTGAAATTATCGACCTGGTACAGCAGCTGCTCGGCGGCGGTGCGGGCTTCGATGAGCAGGCGGGCGGCTACGTCGTCCTTGGCGTTCACCAGCGAATCCATCAGCATTTGCTCCACCTGCTCGTCGGTCAGGCCATACTGAGGCTTGATTTCGACTTGCTGGCGTGTGTTCGAGCGCAGCTCAATGGCTTCCACTTTCAGAATGCCGTCGGCATTGAGCAGGAAGTTGACGTCGACTTTGGGCAGGCCCGCCGGCATGGCCGGAATGCCCGTGAGCACGAACTCGCCCAGCTTGCGGTTCTGGCTCACGAGGTCGCGCTCGCCCTGGTACACGGCGATTTTGAGGTTCACCTGGCCGTCGACGCTGGTGGTGTACTGGCGGCCGGCTTTGGTCGGGATTTTGGAGTTGCGCGGGATGATGGGGTCCAGCAGGCCGCCCAGCGTTTCGATGCCCAGCGTGAGGGGCGTCACGTCGAGCAGCAGCACATCGCGCCGGTTGCCGGCCAGAATATCGGCCTGAATGGCGGCGCCTAGGGCTACCACTTCATCGGGGTTCAGCGAGTTGTTGGCCGGTTGGCCGAAAAATTCCGATACCGCTTCGTACACCAGCGGCACGCGGGTGGAGCCGCCCACCAGCAGCACGGCGTCGAGTGGGGCGCTCAGTTTCGCGTCGCCAACGGCCTGGCGGCAGGCTGCGATGGTGCGGTCCACCAGCGGGCGAATGAGGTCGTTGAACTGCGCGCGGGTGAGCGTGACGGGGAGATTCCGGCCAGCTTCGTCGGTGAGATGGGTGGTGAAGTCGTCGTGCTGGCTCAGGTATTTCTTGGCCATCTCGGCGGCCAGGCGCAACTGCTGCTGCAGGTGCGGGTCGGAGTGGAAAGACGCGGGCAGGTCAAACGTGCGCGTCCAGTGCTCCACCACGGCGCGGTCCAGGTCGTCGCCGCCCAGGTAGGTATCGCCGTTGGTGCTCAGCACCTCAAAAATGCCTTGCTGAATGCGCAGAATGCTGATGTCGAAGGTGCCGCCGCCGAGGTCGTACACGGCCACGGTTTTCGCTTCGTCGGGGTCGAGCCCGATGCCGTAGGCCAAGGCCGCCGCGGTAGGCTCGTTCACGATGCGCAGCACTTCGAGGCCGGCCAGGCGGCCGGCGTCGCGGGTGGCCTGGCGCTGCGAGTCGTTGAAATACGCCGGCACGGTGATGACGGCGCGGTTTACGGGGGTTTTGAGGGCGTGCTCGGCGCGGGCGCGCAACTCGCGCAGGATGTCGGCCGACAGCTCGATGGGCGAGTAGAACCGGTCGTCGACCCGAATTTTCACCAGGCCTTCCGAATTATCGTCAATCACCTTGTAGCCCAGCTGGCCGGCGTGCTCGCCGAGGTCGCGGTAGCTTTTGCCGAGCAGGCGCTTCACCGAGTAGATGGTGCGCTGCGGGTCGGTGAGGAGAAACTCGCGGGCTTCGGTGCCCACCACGGGCTCGGTGCCCTCGGCGGGGAAGTGCACCACCGAGGGCACGATGGTGCCGCGGCCCAGGTCATTGATGGCCACGGGCTGGCGGGTTTCGGGGTGCACGTAGGCCACCAGGCTGTTGGTGGTGCCTAAGTCGATGCCCACAATGATTTCTTCTTGCTGGAGGCTGCCGGTGGCAAGGTTGATAGCGACTGTAGCCATAGGGAGGGAGGCCGGCGCTGGCGCGGGCCCGGAGGAAATAAAAAAATAACGCCGGCTGGCGCGGGTGCAAAAGTAGCCCCTAAACAAGCCCGGCCCGGAAATGATGCAGGAGCCGGGCGGCAGCTTACCCGAACACTGGAATTTTATTTAAGGATTTTAATATTATTTCAAACCAAAACGATTGCTGGGCTCGTAAGGGTGATACAAGTGTCTATAAACATTTGGGAATCTTAAATATCCGGCTGCTACGGTAGTCGGTGTTCAGGCTCCGCTTTGCTACTTTTTTCCACCTTTACCCACATTTCTTTTACATGAAAAACCTGCTTACTCGTCCCCTGTTCCACGTTGCTCTGCTCGCAACTTCGGTGGGAGGGATGTTGGCCTGGAGTGGCCAACACAATACGCTGGAGGCTTCGAGCCACCGCGAAGCCCCGCTCATCGCCGACGACCCGTTGGCCGACAACACCGACCTCTACGCTTTCCGCAGCCCCGAATTTCCGGGCAACGACGCGAGCGCCGCCGTCACCATCATCGCCAACTACATTCCGCTGGAACTGCCCCAGGGCGGCCCCAACTACAACACGTTCGGCGAAAACGTGCGCTACGAAATTCACATCAAGAACGGCACGACCGGCAACACCGGCGACGACATCACGTACCGGTTCACCTTCACCCGCACCAACCAGGACATCAACACGTTCTTCAACGTACGGCTAGGTTTACAAAACCTGAAAACCACCTACACCTGCGAAAAAAGCGTGGGGGGCGGGGCTTTCAGCACCATCGTGACCAACGGCGTGGTGCCCCCGCCGAACATCGGCCCGCGCTCCATTGGCAGCGCCGCCGGCCTGCCCGCTAACTTACGCACCAATAACTACGAAACGCTGACCGCTGGCGCCATCCAGACGCTGGCCGACGGCACCAAAATATTCTGCGGCCCCACCGACGACCCGTTCTTCGCCGACCTGGGGGGCATTTTCGACCTGGGCAACCTCCGCGCGCCCGGCGCGGCCCGCGACGGCCTGGCCCGCAAAAACACCCACGCCATTGCCATGCAAGTGCCGGTGTCGGTGCTGAAGAAAGCCAGCGCCCCAGCCCTGACCGGCACCACCAGCATCCTCGACCCGAACTACGTCATCGGCGTGTGGGCCTCGGCCAGCCGGCCCTCCACCCGCGTGCTGTCGGCCACGGGCGCGGCGCCTACTACTTCGGGCAACTACGTGCAGGTATCGCGCATCGGCATGCCGCTGCTGAACGAAGTCATCAACCCCATTGGCGCCAAAGACGCCTGGAATGCGGGCTCGCCCTACGCCGAGGCCGCCATTACCGACGACTACCTGTCGAACCCCGAGTTGGGCCTGTACCTGGCTGATAACGTGCCGTCAGCTACGACCGCACCCAAGCCCGCCGGCCAGACGTACTACGGGGAGGTTATTTCGGGTCCGGGTTCGCCGCTCAATGCCTTGCGCATTCAGTCGAAGTCGCTGGCCGGCCAGGCCTTGTTGGGCGGCGCCAGCTTCGCCGGCTTTGACTTCCGCAACGGCGCGGCCGGCGTAAGCGCCCTAGCTGGTACGCCCCTGGTGACCGGCACGGCCCTGGCCCCCCTGGCCAGCGGCGGCTACGGTGAGTACCTGCTGCGTCCCGGCAAGCCCCGCTCGGTCGACTTGCTGCCCATCTTCCACACCGGCGTGCCGAACGCCATTCCCTACCAGCTGGCCACTGGCAAAGGCGGTAACCCGCTGGCCGCCGGCAAGCCCTTCATCAACAACTTCCTGCTGGTGGGCGCCACGCCCGGCAACCCCGGCGGCGACATGCTGCGCCTGAACATGGCCGTACAGCCCACCTCGCGCACCTCGACCGACTTTAGCTCCGACGGCCTGCTGGCCGCCGCCGTACTCGGCCTTACCGACTCCCGCTTCAACGCCAACAACTCGCTGCAGGCCATTCCGAACATGGACGGCTTCCCCAACGGCCGCCGCCTGGAAGACGACGTGACCCGCATCGAGCTGAAAGCCGTGGGTGGCGTGGTGCTGGCCGCCATTGGCCTGTGGTACGATGACTATACGCCCACCTCGCCCAGCCCCGTTACCACGCAGTTGGGCCGCGTGCTGGCCTTCAACGCCGGCGTCAGCGCCAACGACACCACGTTCCGCACCACATTCCCCTACGTGCAGTCGCCCTGGAGTGGCACCAACGCCCAGCGCGTGGCCCTGGCCCAGCGCTCGGCCGGCCTCGGCCTGTCGCCCAACCTAACGGTGGCCCAAGCCTTCCCGAACCCCTTCGTGGACCGCACCACGCTGCACTTCGAGCTGCCCGCCCGCGGCACCATGAGCCTGGTCATCAGCGACATCACGGGCCGCAAGGTGGCCACCGTGGCCAAGGACAAGTCCTTTGCTCAGGGCACGAACGAACTCACCTGGGAGCCGGGCCGCAGCGTAGCCCCCGGCCAGTACATTGCCACGCTGTACAACGGCAGCACGGTGGTGCAGTCGGTGCGCATCGAGCGCCAATAATCTTCCCACACTGCTGAACAATGAGCCGTCGTTGGGCCCTGAAGGGGCTGGCGGCGGCTCATTGTCGGTAGGGGGTTTCGGGGCTTACCTTGCTGTTAATTGATTTTTCTGCCTTTGTGAAAAAGTATCTATACCCTGGATTATTGGTGGTGTTCGGCCTGCTAGCCGTAGCCATTTTCGTGTTCAAGAAGCCCGTGGCGCACATGCCCACGCTGAAGGAGCGCCACGGCGACCTGGCCGCCGGCGGCGAGTGGCTGAACACCAAAGCGGCCATTGACGGCCTGCTGGCCAAGTTGCGCACCAACCCTGACGACCACAAGAGCCGCCTGCTGCTGGCTCAGGCCTACATGCAGGAAGCCCGCGTGACCGGCGACCACCCCTATTACGACGGCGCCGCCATGGAACTGTTGGAAGAAGTGCTGCAAGCCGAGCCCGAGAACTTTGAGGCCCTGTGCTGCAAGGCCTCGCTCTGCCTCACGCAGCACCATTTTGCGCAGGGCCTGGGCCTTGCCCAGCAAGCGCAGAAGCTCAACCCGAACAGCGGCTTCGTGTACGGGCTGCTGACGGATGCCAACGTGGAAATGGGCCACTACGACGAAGCCATTAAGATGGCCGACAAAATGAACGAGCTGCGGCCCGACCTGGCGGCCTACGCCCGCGTGAGCTACCTGCGCGAGATTTACGGCGACGTGCCCGGCGCCATTCAGGCCATGGACATGGCTGCCAAGGCCGGCTACATCGGCCTGGAGCAAACCGAGTGGACGCGCGTGGCCCTGGGCCACCTGTATGAAATAAGCGGCGACACGGCCCAAGCCCGCGGCCACTACCTGATGGCCCTGGCGGCCCGCCCGGCCTATTCCTACGCGCTGGCTGGACTGGGCCGCATGGCTGCGGCCCGCCGCGACTACGGCGCCGCTATCAAGTACTACCAGCAGGCCCGCGCGACGGTGAAGGATTATGCTTTTGCCGACGAGCTGACGGACTTGTACCGCCTGAACGGGCAACCCGACCAGGCCAATAAAATGGCCGAGGAGTCAATTTCCATGCTGGCCAGCGCCGCCAAAGAGGCCGACGACAACGAGCAGATGGGCCACTACGCCGACCGCGAGCTGGCGTACGCTTACCTCAAGACCAACGAGTTGGACAAGGCGCTGGCACACGCCAAAATCGAGTACGCCCGCCGCCCCGACAACATCGACGTAAACGAAACCATGGCTTGGGTGCTCTACAAGCGCGGGCAGTACGCCGAGGCGCAGAAATACATGCAGGTGGCCCGCCGCACGGGCTCCAAAAACCCGGTGCTGCTGGGCCGCGCCGGCCTCATCCTCACCAAGCTGGGCCGAACCGCCGAAGGCCAGGCCCTGCTGGAAAGCTCCCTGAAAACCGCTCCCTACCTCAACCCCGACGTGGAAGCCGAGGGCAAAAAGCTGCTGGCCGCCCGCTGATATGGAACTGACTGCCAGACCGTTTTGGGGCCGAGCCTGGCGGCGCCGCGCCGCGCTGCTGCCCGCGCTGCTGCTGCCCGCGCTGCTGCCCGCGCTGGCGCTGCCGGCCGCCGCGCACGTCCTCAACACGGACCTGTCGAAACTGTCGCGCACCGAGATATTCTGGACCTACCTGCAACTAGGGTTCACGCATATCATTCCGCTGGGGTTCGACCACATCCTGTTCATCATCAGCCTCTACATTCTGGAGCCGCGGCTCAAGCCGGTGCTGCTGCAGGCCACGGCCTTCACGGTGGCGCACTCCATCACGCTGGGCCTGGCCATGTACGGGCTGATTCAGCCGCTGCCGGCCATTATTGAGCCCATTATTGCGTTGTCCATCCTATTTGTAGCCATCGAAAACATCATCACCGACCGGCTCAACCCGTGGCGCGTGGCGGTGGTGTTCGGCTTTGGGCTGGTGCACGGCATGGGGTTCGCCAGCGCCCTCACGGGCCTGGGGCTGCCGCAAAAGGACTATTTCGGCTCCTTGATTTCTTTCAACGTGGGCGTTGAAGCCGGACAGGTAGCCGTTATTCTGCTGTGCTGGGCGCTGGTGGGGCGCTGGGCCGCCGATAAATCCTGGTACAAGCAGCGGGTGGTGGTGCCGGTGTCGGTGGTCATCGGCCTCGTGGCGGCTTACTGGACCGTGGAGCGTGTTTTTTTTACCTGATTTTCCCGGACTGTGTTCCGGTCCCTACCACTTGCATTCTGCTCATGCTTCGTTCGTTTCTCGTGCTGCTGTTGCTGGCCAACTACCTTCTGGTGGTCGGAGCCGGCCTCGTGGAGCGCCCGGCGAAGCCCATTGACCGGCCTTTTGCCTACGTGCACCGCCCGGATTGCCAGTTGAAGCACACCCTGCGCCTGGCCTGCTTCGACGACTGCAACGGCGTGCAGTACACCATTAAGAAAACCGGCGAGCGCCTGCCCTTGCAGCAGTTGCTGAATTCCTTCAAGGGCCTCGATGCGCACTGCCTGGCCGAAGCGCCGGTGGTATTCTTTCGGCCCTTTTATGCATTTGCCGAACCCCGGGTGGCGGGCCGTGAAACGGCCTTGCTTGTTGGATACCGGGGCGAAATTGAGTTGCCGCCCCGTCGGGGATAAGTTGCGTTTTGGTCCTGTTGGCGTTCGGTTCGAACCCAAACGGGGCCACCGCGGGCGTTTGCCGCAAGGTTACGCCCCGCTACCACTTATCCAGTTTCATCCGACGCTGCTACTGGGCCACTGCGCCCGGGCGCGTTCAACTCCCCCATCCCATGAATTTCCGGGTCAATTCTTTTCAATCCGTAGCGACTGCTACGGGCCTTGTTTCCCGCGTGCAACTGCCGGCCGCCGGCCGCATCGCCACCAATCCGTTGGGCCTGAGCAGTGGCCGCGCGATGCCGCAAGCAGCTGCGACGAGCGGCTCGCCGCGCGGCCACCTCGGCCAGCAACGGGCGCAGCACCGCGCCCAGTGCCGGGCCAACTGCATGAGCAAAGCCAATTTCTAATCTGACGGGCGGCTTCGCTTCGGTGAGGCCGCTCGCTTTACTTCTTCATCAGATGAAACAGTTCATTACTGCGCTATTGGCTTGCTTAATTGCAATTTACGGATTGGTGCCAACGGCTTCGGCCCAAAGCACCGCCACGCTGCGCGGCACCGTGGCCGACTCGCTTTCGGGCCAGCCGGTGGCCGGCGTGAGCGTGGGCCTGCAAGGCCGGCCCGGCGGCACCGCCACCGACGCGCTGGGCAACTTCCGGCTCGAAGGCCTGACGCCGGGCACCTACGCGCTGCGGGTGGGCGCCCTCGGCTACCGCGCCCAGGTGCTGCCCCTGACGCTGGCCGCCGGCGAAACCCAGCGCCTGGCCCTGCGCGTGGCGGCCACCAGCCTGAGCCTGGCCGAAGTGACCGTGAGCCAGCCCCAGGACCCCAACCAAAGCCTGGCCGCCATTTCGCACATCGACCAGGTGCTGCGGCCTCTGAACTCGGCCCAGGACCTGCTGCGCCTCGTGCCGGGCCTGTTCATCGCGCAGCACGCGGGCGGCGGCAAGGCCGAGCAGATTTTTCTGCGCGGCTTCGACTGCGACCACGGCACCGATTTCGCCGTGAGCATCGACGGGCTGCCCGTGAACATGGTGAGCCACGCCCACGGCCAGGGCTACGCCGATTTCCACTTCGTAATCCCCGAAACGGTGGAGCAGCTCAAGGTATATAAAGGCCCCTACACGGCTCGTTTTGGCGATTTTGCCACGGCGGGCGCGGGCGAATTTCTCACCAAAACCCGTCTGGAGCACAGCCAGGTGAAGCTGGAGCTGGGCCAGTTCGACACACGCCGGGCGCTGGTGCTGCTGGACCTGCTGGGCACCGAGCACCATCTGCTCAGCAAGCGGCCCGAAAGCGCTTACGTGGCTGCCGAGTACAACTTCACCAACTCGTATTTCGACAACGCCCAGCATTTCAAGCGCTTCAACGGCTTGGCCAAATACACCGGCCAGCTTTCGGAACGCACTTCGCTCACGCTGCTGGGCTCGCACTTCACCTCGCGCTGGGACGCCAGCGGGCAGATTCCGGAGCGCGCCGTGAACGACGGCCGCATCTCGCGCTACGGCAGCATCGACCCCAGCGAGGGCGGCCGCACCAGCCGCACCAACGCCTCCGTGGTCCTCACCACCGCGCTGCCCCACGACGCCGTGCTGCGCCAGCAAGCTTACTACTCGAAGTACGATTTCGGCCTGTTTTCCAACTTTACCTTCTTCCTGCGTGACCCAGTGAATGGCGACGAAATCGAGCAGACCGACGACCGCCACCTCTTTGGCTACACCGCCACCTACGACCGCGACGACCAACTCGGCGCCCGCCAGCTGCACAGCACCGTGGGCGTGGGCACCCGCAACGACTTCTCCAACCTCGGCCTGTACCGCGCCACCCAGCGCCAGCTCACCGGCACCACCACCGAAGGCCGGCTGTTTGAGCAAAACCTCAACGCCTACCTCGACGAAACCCTCAGCCTCACCGACCGCCTCACGGTGAACGCCGCCGTGCGCGCCGATTTCTTCACCTTCGATTTCCGCGGGCTGCTGGCCAACGACGATACCGAGCAGTTGGAGCCGTTGCGGGGCCGCGTCGGCCACGCCCGCGTCTCGCCCAAGCTGAACCTGTACTACCAGCTCACGCCCGCCGTGCAGCTGTTCGCCCGCTCGGGCTTCGGCTTTCACTCCAACGACGCGCGCGGCGTCATCCGCGACGCCAGTGCCAATGTGCTGCCCCGCGCGCTGGGCTACGAGCTCGGCAGCACCTTCAAGCCGCTGCCCAGCCTGGTGGTGAATGCCGCCCTCTGGAGCCTGCACCTGCAGGACGAGCTGGTGTACGTGGGCGACGAAGGCGTGACCGAAAGCACCGGCCCCACCCAACGCTACGGCGTCGACGTGGCCCTGCGCTATCAGCTCAGCCGCCGGCTATTTCTCGACACTGACTTGAACTACAACCACGGCCGCCAGCTGGAAGCGCCTTCGGAGGCCAATTACATTCCGCTGGCGCCCACCTTCACCAGCATTGGCGGGCTTACCTACAAGGCCCCGCGCGGCCTGAGCGGCAGCCTGCGCTACCGCCACATCGACTCGCGCCCGGCCAACGACGACGGCAGCATCCGGGCGCGCGGCTACTTCCTGCTCGACGCCGTGCTGAGCTACACCACGCCGCGTTTCCAGGTGGGCGCCACCGCCGAAAACCTGCTCGACGTGAACTGGAACCAGGCCCAATTCGCCACCCAAAGCCGCCTGCCCGGCGAAACGCCCGAGGGCGTGGACGAGCTGCATTTCACGCCCGGCACCCCGTTTTACGCCAAGCTGAACGTGAGCGTGTTCTTTTAATACGACTGCGGATAATGCGGTTGCGGATTGATGCGCTCAGAAAGAGAACGGGGGCTTCTCAAAGCCGGCCTTATCTTTGAAAACCATACTCTCCGCTGCCCGATGGATAAAAAGCTACTTTCTGTTTGCTTCATGTACAAGCCACGTTTAGGGCAGTGGGTGCTGCTAATAACCTCAGTAGTGCTGTTGGCGGCTGCGCGGGCAATAGCAGCCCCACCGGCTGGCCCGGCTCCTTCATTGGCCAGTGCCCTAAACCCCGACGGGACGCTTCGGCCCGGTGCCCAAGGTTCGTTTGATGCCCAGCAGTTTCGGATGTTTACAGCGCCGAACGGAAAGCCTTTCTTTCGGCCGCTGTCGACTACCGGTGCGGGCGACGAATACTGGCAGTCCGGTTTCGGCATGGCCGGCACCAACACTACGGTGCGTACCGTGGTGCGCTCGGGAACAAATATTTACGTAGGAGGCGAATTCTCGTCCGTCGGCAATGTGGTGGCGCGCAATGTGGCCCAGTGGGACGGTACTAGTTGGAGCAGCCTGGGCACCGGCGCCGCCAATGGCGCCAATGGGCCGGTTTACGCCCTGGTGGTGGCGGGTTCGGACCTGTACGTTGGCGGCCGTTTTACCCAGGCCGGTGGCATAAGCGCGCGCAGCGTGGCCAAATGGAACGGCACCAGCTGGAGTGGCTTGGGGGCTGGCATTGACAGCAACAGCTCCCAGCCCTCGCGGGTGCAGGCATTGGCCATGCTCGGGCCTGACTTGTACGTGGGCGGCAACTTCACCCTGGCCGGCAGTGTTTCGGCCAACAGCGTGGCAAAATGGGATGGCAACGCGTGGAGCGGGCTGGGCTCGGGCCTCAACAACGGCGTGAGCGGGAGCATCCCAGACGTTGATGCCCTGGCCGTGATAGGAACCAACCTGTACGTGGGCGGCAGTTTCAACGCGGCGGGCGGAGTTGCGGCCAGTAGAATTGCCAAATGGGACGGCTCTACCTGGAGTGCCCTGGGTTCGGGCATTGGCACCCTAACCAATGGCGGCGTATGGGCCTTGCTGCCGGTCGGGACCGACCTCTACGTGGGCGGCGGTTTCACCGTGGCGGGTGGGGTCACGGTTGATTGCCTGGCCAAATGGAACGGCAGCAACTGGAGCCGGGTGGGCGGCGCCGGCTTTGCCAACGGCAACAGCAACGGCATTGTCACGGGCCTAGCTTTCGTGGGCACTGAGCTCTACATTTCCGGGGCTTTCAGCCAATCGGCCGGTGCCGTGGCCAGCTACATGGCCCGCTGGGATGGCACCACGTGGCGCGGCGTGGGCACGGGCCTGAGCGGGGATTTCAGCGCGGTGGCATATGCCGTGCTGGCCGTTGGCAACGAGGTGTATGTGGGAGGCAAGTTTATCACCGCCGGCGGCCGTCGTGCCGATAACATTGCCCGGTGGGACGGCAACGCCTGGAACAGCCTGGCACCGAACACCCCCATTGCCAATGGGCTGGATGGCATTGTTTTTTCCTTGGCCGTGACCAGCAACAACACCGTGTACGCGGGCGGCCTTTTCCAGCAGGCCGGCGGCATCGCTGCCGAAGGCATCGCCCGTTGGAACGGTTCGGGGTGGAGCAGCTTGACCAGTGGAGTCTTCTCCGGCGGAATGCAGGTACGGGCCATTGCGGTGGCCGGCAATGACGTGTACGTGGGGGGCATCTTTTATAATGTCGGCGCAGTTCCGGCCAATTACGTGGCCAAGTGGAACGGCAGCAGTTGGAGCAGCCTGGGCAGCGGCGCCAGCAACGGCGTCAACGGCTTCGTGTATGCGCTGGCAGTAATTGGCAGCGACGTGTACGTCGGGGGGGGCTTCACCCAGGCCGGGGGCAACCCGGCCAGCTACATTGCCAAATGGAGCGGCACCAGCTGGAGCAGCCTGGGCCAGGGTAGCGCCAACGGCGTCGGTATCGGCAGTCCCTTCGCCGCCGCCGTGCAGGCACTGGCCGTGGTAGGCCCCGACCTGTACGTGGGCGGTTACTTCAATCGGGCCGGAGCAACCACCGTCAGCAACATCGCGCGCTGGAACGGCACCACCTGGAGCGGGGTCGGCAGTGGGGTCAACGGGTCGGTATTGGCGTTGGCGGTGGCAGGCCCCACGGTCTATGCGGGCGGCTACTTCAACCAGGCCGGCGGGGCGCCGGCCAATCAGGTGGCCCGGTGGGATGGCACGACGTGGAGCAGCTTGGGCACCGGCCCGGCCAACGGCCTGACGAGCCCGGGCTATGTGCAGGCCCTGGCCGTTGCCGGCTCCGACCTGTACGTGGGCGGTTACTTCAACCAGGCTGGCGGGGCAGCCACTCAAAACCTGGCCAAGTGGAACGGCAGCAGCTGGAGCAGCCTCGGCACCGGCGCAAACAATGCAGTGTACGCCCTGGCTGCCCTTGGCAGTCAATTATACGCCGGTGGCGCTTTTACTGCAGTGGGCGACGAAAACAAGGTCCTGAACAGCTTCGGCATCTACGACCCAAGCTCGCCTACCGCCGCCACAGGCGCTGCCTTGCCGGCAGCCGTCAGCCTGTGTCCCAATCCCGCGTCGGAACAAGTCACCTTTTCCCTGCCGCCAACGGATAAGCCCCGGCGCGTCCAACTGCTGGACGTGCGCGGCCAGCTGCTGCGGGAGGTGCACTTGGCCGCGGGTGCACCCAGCGTCAAGCTGCCTGTGAGCGGGCTGCCAACCGGCGTGTACCTGTTGCGCTGCGGCCAGTCCACCCAGCGTTTAATGGTTCCATAAGACAGCATTGGGGTGAACAAAGCGAAGCGAAACCTGACACTCGAAATGAGCTTGCGAAGTCCCTGGATTCTATCGGCAGCACTGGCGCTGTTGCTGGCCGGGTGCCAGTTGCAGGCCGATGAGCTGCGAAGCACCGCCGCGCCGCGAATGGTAGCCACGCCCGCAGCGGCAGCCACTACCCAGCCGACGCGCGACAGCAGTGCCATGGACCCTGCTACCGACTCGCTGGCCCTCACGCCGCTGCCCTCGTTGCCCAACGTGCCCGATACCCTGCGCCAGGCCATCCGGCAGTTGCACGCTGCCCTCGGCCCCGCCGCCGCCCAGCTGCGTCCCGAAGTGCTGGAGCAAGCCTGCGTGGGCTACCTCACGCTGCACCCCACCGGCCGCATTGAGCGGGCCGGCCTCCTGGCCGTGGCCGACATGGACCTGCCCAACACCACCGAGCGCCTCTGGGTCATCGACCTGCAAAAGGCCCAGGTGCTGCACCGCAGCCTCGTGGCCCACGGCGAAGGCTCCGGCCACCTGCGCGCCCGGCGGTTTTCCAACGAGGAAAAGTCGGCCTGCACCTCCCTGGGCTTCTACCGCACGGCCGGCACCTACGACGGCATCCACGGCTACTCGCGCCGCATCGAGGGGTTGGACAAGGGCCAGAACACCAATGCCTTCGACCGCTACGTGGTGCTGCACGCCGCCGATTACGCCAGCCCGAAATACATTGAGCAGCACGGCCACCTGGGCTACAGCCGCGGCTGCCCGGCCCTGCCGCCCGAGCAGTTCAAGGCCATCATCGCCACCATGCGGGTGGGCAGCCTGATGCTGCTGAGCGGCCCCGGCCTGGCCTCGCGCTGGCTCGACGGTCCGGCCGCCGGGCGGCGCTTTCTCAAGCGCGGCTGGCGGTAAGGCGAGTGCTGAAAATAGCGGTTTGGAATTATTCGGGGGCAATAATGGTTTACAAGTCGCCCTTCAGGGCGAAGCTCTCGTATAAGGTATAGACCCGTTGGCCTTTTGTGGGCCGGGGAGTTGCCTCATTATCAGCTATTCTTTCGCAATCATGAACCAGACCAGCATAGTTCAGCGCAAACGGAAGGTATTGCGGCGCCAGCGCCTCGCACGGCGAGTGCTGCCGTTCCTGGCTTCGTTGTTTTTGGCCACGCCCATGGCGGGCCCCGTAACCAAGTCGATGGCTGGCGGCGCGAGCAGCGAATTGCGCCTGCCCAGAGCCGATTTCTCGCCCCAGGCCCGGTTCGACCAGCAGCTGCACGCTACCTACGCGGCCCTCGGCGCCGCGCAGGAAGGCCTGCGCTACGAAACCTTCGCCAAAGCCATGACCGGCTACCTCAACCTGCGCCAGGCCGGCAAGCTGGCCGAGAACAAGCAGCTGCTGACGGTGGTCGACTTTGACCTGCCCAGCACCGAAAAACGCTTGTGGGTGCTCGATTTGGCCAACAACGAAATCCTGTTCCACACCCTCGTGGCCCACGGCCACAACTCCGGCGAAAACGAAGCCACCAACTTCTCCAACACCGACCAGAGCAACATGAGCAGCCTGGGTTTCTACGCCACGGCCGGCGAGTACACGGGCAAGCACGGCCGCTCGCTGAAGCTGGAAGGCATGGACGAGGGCTTCAACACCAACGCCGAAGCTCGTTCCATCGTGATGCACGGTGCCGACTACGTAAGCGAAGATTTCATTAAGCAAAACGGCCGCCTGGGCCGCAGCCTGGGCTGCCCCGCGCTGCCCATGGACATGAAAGACGCCATCATCGACACGGTAAACGGTGGGACGTGTTTGTTTCTGAACAAGTCGGATGCCGGGTATTCGTCGCAGTACCTGAACCAGGACGTGGCCATTGCAGCGCTGGTATCCGCCACGCCCAATCATACTTCTTAAGCTCCAGGGAGATATTAAGATGAAACGCGAACGGCGCGCTAACTTTGGTTGGCGCGCCGTTCGCGGTTTTGTTCGGGCCTATGCTGAAAAAATACTCGCTTCTGTTTGTACTAATTGGTTTGCTAGCGGTCGGCTGTAGCCGCGAGCGCAAAAGCCAGGAAGCCGCTACCGGTGCCACTGCTCCCGTGGCAGCCGACAGCGTAAGCCGCGCCTCAACACCTTTATCCGCCGTTGTTTCCGCCGATTCGGCCGTCGTCGGTCCCGCCACTCGCCCAGAAGCTGCCAAAGGGGCAGCAGCGCCCGGCGTGCTGCCCGTCCCGCGCACCAAGCGGGGTGCTACGGTATTAACCGATGTGCCCGATGAAACGGCGGACCTAAGCCCAGCCGCAATGGCCGCGGATTCGGCCGCCACGGGTGAGCTGCGACGCTTTCTGCTAACGGGACTGCCCGCCGCGCAACCGTTTACCATCCAGCCCGGGCGCGACACTGTACTGACGGGCGCACAGGGCACCCAACTCCTCATACCGGCCAATATCTGGGACCTGCCAGCGGCTGACAGCAACGCTGTGGTAGAGTTGAGGCTTCAGGAGTTTTATCGCCCGGCCGACATGATATTGGCCGGCCTGAGCACCACGGCCGGGCCGCAATTGCTGGAAACCGGGGGCATGTTGTACCTCACTGCCACGGCCAATGGGCGGCCGGTGGGGCTGCGGCCGGGCGCGTTTGTGCACCTGCGCATGCCCGCCCAAGAGCCAAAACCGGGCATGCGGCTGTTTGCAGGGGTGAAGAAGGGGCCTAACCAAGCCGTCGACTGGCAGGTGCCAGTGCCACAACGCACGCCGCCTCCTCCCAGGCCGGCCGTGGTGGCCGTGGCGAGCCGGCCGGCCAGCCGCAAAGAGCTACGCGCCCGGTGGAATGCGCGGGCCCGAAAATACAAAAAGCGGCGGGTGAAAACGGGCAAGGGGTGGATGGAAGCGACGGAGCCCGAATACGTATCCGGTGAAAAAGGATTTCGCAAATCCCTGGCGGCCACCATTGACTACCCAGACGCCACGCGCGCCCGGTTGCGGCGCGGCCGGCGCATGAGCAAGACCGAGCACACGGCCTTGCGCCTGGCTTCGGAGGAATACAAAGAGCGCATTCTGCGCATCGTGCACGTCAATTTTGACCTCGACTCCACCGGCGCTTCCCATGCCGAAATACCGGCCAGGACCGATGCGGAGTTGGCAAAGTCCATTAGTGCTGCCCTGCAGCAGTTGCCGCCGTGGGAACCGGCCCTGTTCTCGACCGCTGGCGTGACCGACTCTATCACGCCGGGCGAGGCAACGCGCCCGCTGGAGTTCTACTTTGGCGAATCGGGCCGGGTGATAGTGGTGGCGAAAGACTGGGACCTGACCAAGACGGCCCACCAGCGCACCAACCGCTTTGCCCACCAGACGCGCCGCCAATTGCTGGCCAAATACTTCGCCGAGCGCGGCTTCACCGATTCCATGTACGCCGCGCGGCCGCGCTATTACGACTCGTTGCAACAGGTGCGGGCCGCCGCCGATTTGGCCCGGCTGCGTGCCCAGTTTACGGACACTTCCCGGGCGGCCATTACCCAACGCGGGTTCTACAACGAACTCAGCACGCAGGGCCTGGGGTGGATAAACTGCGACCGATACCTGGGGCCCGGTCCGCTCATTACGTACAACGTCAACACCGGCCAGACGGGGGCCGTCGTCACGCTGCTCTTTCGGGGCATTCGGAGCCTGATGGGCGGCGAACAGCTCACGCCGGCCCGGTTCGTATTCAGAAATGTGCCCGTGGGAAACGTGGTGACGGTACTGGCCATGCGCCGGGAAAAAGGCATTACCTACCTCTCGGCCCGCCGCAGCGTGGTGGGCCTTTCCGCGCTGAGTGGCTTTAGCTTTCATCCCGTCACGATGGCTGAGTTGCGGACCGAGCTGGCCCGGCTGAACTAAGCGCCAAGCTACAGCTTCACCCCAAACTTCGCGCCCACGCTTTCCAGGTCCTTCACCACCGCGTCGAGCAGCGGAATGCCGTCGAGCAGCCGATGGGCGGCCATTTCGCGTTCCGGGTCGCCGGGAATGAGGACCTTTTTGCCTTCCACGGCCTGCGCGCTGCGGAAGGTGGAAATCCAATTGTCCATGTGGCCCTTGAACTCGTCGGCGGGCCGAAACGCATCGACGCGCATGGCGCCGAAGAAATGGCCCAGGCCCTGGCCCACGGGGTTGGCCGAAGGCTGCAGGAAGGCCACGAAGGGCGGCACCCAGGGCCCGTAGTTGGCGCCCGAAAGCACGGCCGAAAAAATGTCGACCACCGCGCCGAGGCCGTAGCCTTTGTGCGAGCCCGTTTCGCCGCCCAGCGGCTGCAGCGCCCCGCCGTTCTTCACGGCGTTGGCGTCGGTGGAGGTGCGGCCGGCGGCGTCCTGGGCCCAGCCGGTGGGAATGGGCAGGTTTTTGCGTTGGGCAATTTCCAGCTTGCCGTTGGCCGCGGTGGTGGTGGCCATGTCCAGCACAAAATCGGGCTGCTCGCCGGCGGGCACGGCCACGGCGATGGGGTTGGTGCCCAGTAGCCTGTCCAGCGAGTACGTGGGCGCTACCAGGGGCGAGGCGTTGGTCATGGCCACGCCAATCATGTCGTGGGCCAGGGCCAGCATGGCGTGGTAGCCGGCAATGCCGAAGTGGTTGGAATTTTTCACCGAAACCCAGCCGGTGCCCACTTGCCGGGCCTTTTCGATGGCCACGCGCATGGCCCTTGGGCCCACCACCAGGCCCAGGCCGCCGTCGCCGTCCACCACGGCGGTGCTGGGCGTTTCGTAGGTCACGCCCACGCGGGGCGTGGCGTTGATGCGGCCGGCTTCCCAGAGGCGCACGTAGCCCACCAGCCGGGCCACGCCGTGCGAGTCGATGCCGCGCAAATCGGCCGACAGCAGCGTTTCGGTGGCCAGCGTAGCGTCCGCTTCGGGGCAGCCGATGCTGCGGAAAATGGCTTCGGTGAAGGTGAAAAGCTGGGAGTAGGAGAAGGTGGGCATAAAAGGCGGTGCAGTCGGCAAAAGATGGAAACTGAACGTCATGCCGAGCGCCAGCGAAGCATCTTTACCGCACAAGGCAATCAAATCGAATGAATTAGTGACTGCGGGCAAGATGCTTCGCTGCGCTCGGCATGACGTTCTTTTTATTTAGTAAGAGGGTTAAATGGCCAGCATTTCCGCCAACAAGCCTTCCTTGAGGGCATACGCCGACGTTTGAATGCGCGTGATGCCCGAAACGCCCAGCACGTAATCAATCAGCACGGCGGCCACCACCAGCATGTCGGCCCGCATGGGCAGGATGCCGGGGATGGCCAGGCGCTGCTCGTGGTTGCCGCTGAGCAGGTGGCGGTAGCTTTCCTGGAAGCTGCCCGGGGCCAGCTCAGTGTGGGGCGGCAGCTGCGACTCGGTGCGCAGCTGGCCCAGTTGCATGTCGGCGAGGCTGTCGAAGCTGCCCGAGGCGCCCACCAGGCTCACTGGTCGGTACTGTTGCAGGGCTTCGATGAGCGGCTCCAGCACGGTGCTGAGGTATTGCTGCTCGGCTGCGACGGCCGCGGCGGGAAACACGCCGCTGGGGTCCGGGAAAAACTTGTCCAGCAGGCGCTGGGCGCCGATTTCGAAGCTGCGCTTCCAGAAAATAGTGGCCTGATTGGCGATGATGAACTCGACCGAGCCCCCGCCGATGTCCATAATCAGGTGCGGCTCGGTGCCCAAATCCACCGCCTGGCGCACGCCCTGGCAAATGAGCTCGGCCTCCCGCTCGCCGGGAATGACCTCGACGCGGATGCCGGTTTGCTCGAAGATGTCGCGCACCAAATCCGGCCCGTTGCGGGTGACGCGCATGGCGCTGGTGGCCGTGGCGCGCACTTCTTCCGCCTCGTGCAGCTCAATTTCCTCCTTGAAGCCGGCCAGCGTGTGGAGCGCCCGCGCGTAGGCTGCGGGGGAAATAATGCCCTGGCTGATGCCGCCTTCGCCGAGGCGCACGCCGGCTTTGGTGCGCAGCAGCACGAGCGGCTTTTCGCCGGGTGTGGTGGGCATCTCCACGATGAGCAGGTGGAAGGTGTTGGTGCCCAAATCAATGAGCGCCAGGCGGCGATGGGCGTGCGGCGTGTGCATGTGAGTGTATTTACAAAACGTCTGTCATCCTGAGCATTCTGCGATTAAAGCAGAGACGAAGGACTTTTTCACGTTGGAACGAATGGTTCAGGCGCGAGAAGGTCCTTCGTCTCTGCTTTCGCAGAATGCTCAGGATGACGGACTCAATGAATTAGTTAGCGAAGCGGCAGAACGTGCCCAGCGGCAGCTTGCGCTGGCCGGCGTCGTGCAAATAAATCTCGCCCAGCTCGCGCACGGTCGTTGAGCCGGGAAAAATGGCCGTCGTCAGGTTGTCGAGAATCAGGGCCGAGAAGCCCAGCGAGTACAGGTTCACCACGAAAAAATGGTCCTCCGGGTCGAGGAGCTGCTGGCTGAGCTTGAGCATTTCGTTGAGCTCGTCTTCGAGCTGCCACTTCTCGCCGTTGGGGCCGCGGCCGTAGGCGGGCGGGTCGAGGATGAGGCCCTGGTACTTGCTGCCGCGCTTCACTTCGCGCCGCACGTACTTCATGGCGTCTTCCACCAGCCAGCGCACGCCGTCGAGCTGGCTGGCGTCCATGTTGTCGCGGGCCCAAAAGTTGACCTGCTTCACGGAGTCGAGGTGGGTGACGTCGGCCCCGGCGGCGCGAGCGGCCAGCGTGGCGGCGCCGGTGTAGGCGAAGAGGTTGAGCACGCGCGGCAGCCTGGCGCGGCGCTTTTTGGTCTGGTTGAAGATGAACTGCCAGTTGGGGTCCTGCTCCGGAAACAGGCCCACGTGCTTGAACGACGAGAGGCCGAGGCGGAATTTCAGCCGCAGCCCGTCGGGCCGCTCGTAAGCGATGACCCACTGCTCGGGCATGGTGGGCTTGAGGCGCCACTGGCCTTTTTCGGTGGAGCCGGGGGCGCGGGCGAAGGCGGCATCGGCCTTTTCCCATTCCTTGAGCGGCAGGTGCGGGTCCCAGATGGCCTGCGGCTCGGGCCGGGCCAGCACGTACTTGCCGAAACGCTCCAGCTTCTGAAAGTTGCCGCTGTCGATGAGCTCGTAATCGGGCCAGGGCGAGGTGGTCAGGAAATCGTACATAGAGCCCGCAAAGGTAGGGGCGAGGGGTTTGGGCGAAGTGGCCCGGGCAAGCCTTTTCGCCGGAACGGCCGTAAGCAGAAGCAAGTCATTCGCTGCTTTTCCACCCATCACTCCGTTTCTCATGCCCGAAATTCCCCGCTTGCTCGACCAGCTCCGCCGCGCTTTCGACGGCGACCCGTGGTGCGGCCCGTCGCTGCTCACCAATCTGGAAGGCGTCACCGCTGCCCAAGCGGCTCAGCATCCCATCGAAAATGCCCACAGCATCTGGGAAATGGTGATTCACGTGGCCGGCTGGACAGCCATCGTGCGCCGCCGCCTTGCCGACAACAAGCCGCTGCGGCTTGGAGATGCCGAAGACTGGCCCGCTCTGCCCAACGACTTGAATGAAGCCAGCTGGCAGGCAGCCTTAACCGAACTGCGCACGGCCCAGGAACAGCTGCTGGCTTTCATCAAAACCCTTGGCGAGGCCGAACTGGACCGCACCATCGGCGCCACGTTTGAGCCGCCGCAGGGCGACAGCTACACGGCTTACCAGATGCTGCACGGCGTGGCCCAGCACTACCTCTATCACGCCGGGCAAGTGGTGCTGCTGCGCAAGCTGCTGGGGTAGTTGGTTGCGGCAATCGGGCCCGTGGCTATGCCGGCGTATTTCCGTTCGGTGGCTCCGTTTATGTGGTAACGGGCCGGGTTCATCGAAGCCCGCCTATTTGCCGGGTAGCAGCACACTAGCTTTGCCGGATGCTGCCTGCCAACCGCAAGAAGTTAGCTGCCTTATTCGTTCTCCTGCTGCTGGCCGGGCTGGCCCTGGTGCTGTGGTGGCAGCGCGTGCCCGTGGCGGTGCCGGGCGTGGGCACCATTTTGCCCCACGACACCTACATGCCGCGCCGGGATGCCTTCACGCCGCACCGGGGCCGGATTCTTGACCGCCGCGACTCGCTGCTGGCCTTCACCGGGCCGCGCTACCTGCTCCTGCTGCCGCGCTGGGGCCGGCTCGATTCCACCTGCCTCAACCGCCTGCTGGGCTGGCCCGATAGCGCCTTTGAGTACCGCAGCCGCGACCTGCGCCGCCGCGAGCTGCCCTTTCAGCTCGATATTACCAAAGCTGAATACGACATCCTGCGTCGCCACCAAGGCGAGTGGCCCAAGCTCACGGTGCGCGAGTACACCGCCCGCAACTACAAGGTGCGTGTGGCCGCGCCGGTGCTCGGCTATGCTTACGCGAATGCCCAATCGTTTCTGTACCAGGCGCAACGGCTGGCCCGCGGCCGCTTCTACCGCCTGCGCAACGGCGGCCTGGAAAGCTACTACAACGGCCTGCTGAAAGGTTCTTTCGGCGCCTACCACCCGCTGCTGGACGCCCTGGGCCAGCGCCACGGCACCTGGGCCGCCGATACCATCTACCATCCCGGCCAGGACCTGCACCTCAGCCTCGATACCGAGCTGCAGGCCTACGCCGAGCGCATCATGCGCGAGCGCAAGGGCTACATTGTGGCCCTGGAGCCTGCCACCGGCGAAATCCTGTGCTACGTTTCGGCCCCGACCTACGACCCGGCTGCGCTCACCAACCCCTTGCGCGGCCGCGACCGAAGCGAACTGCTGCTCAACCCCGACCTGCCGCTGCTCAACCGGCCCGCCATGCAGGCCAACCCGCCCGGCTCGGTGTTTAAGCTGGTGAATGCGGCCGTGGCCCTGCAACTGGGCGGCATCACGCCGGACGCCGCGTTTCGCTGCGACCAGTCGCTCATCAACTGCGTGCACGACCACCCCAACGCCCGCAACCTGACCATGGCGCTGAAGTACAGCTGCAACCCTTATTTCTACCGCGTGCTGCAATCCGTGGTCGACCACGTGCCCGATTCGCTGGTGCAGCCCGTCGACACTTGCGCCCAACGCCACCTCAACCTGGCTGCCTGGACGCGGCACGTAAAGTCTTTTGGCCTTGACACCCTGCTGGGCGTGGACTTGCCCCAGGAGCGGCCGGGTTTCATTCCGACGCCGGCGTATTATGACCGCCGCCGCGGCCGTTGCGGCTGGACTTACGGCAGCATTTACTCGCTCAGCATCGGGCAGGGCGAAATCAACCTCACCGGTCTGCAAACGGCCAACATGCTGGCCATCATTGCCAACCGTGGCTGGTACTACACGCCGCATTTCGTGCGCAGCGTGGGCCGCAGCGGCCCGCTGCCCAAGTTTCGGGAACAGCACCGGACCTTGGTCGATAGCGTGCATTTTGCCGCGCTCATTCCGGGCCTGGTGGCGGCCATGAGCCGCAACGGCACCGCCGGTCTGGCCAATCTGGACGATGTGGGCATCGGCGTGGCTGGCAAAACCGGCACCGTGCAAAACGACGAAGGCGACGACCACGCCACCTTCGCCGGCTTTGCCCCGGTCGAAAAGCCGAAAATTGTGGTGGCCGTGTATATCGAAAACGCGGGCTTTGGCGGCCTCTCCGCCGCCCCGTGCGCAGCGTTGATTATGGAAAAATACCTGCGCGGCAAAATCGCCCCGAAGCGTAAGCGCTGGGAAAACTGGCTGCGCTGCGGAGACCTGGCAGAGCAGGGCCATTGAGAAACGGAAAGCCGTGGCGGCAGTTTCTTTGTAGCCCGTCCTGCGGAGCGCAGTCGAAGCACCTCGCGTGCAAGAGTACATGAATACTTCTGCGGTAGAGAGACTTCGACTGCGCTCCGCAGGACGTTCCGTTAAATGAACAGAAGGCACCCAGCCATGCAATTCTATAAATACCAGGGCACCGGCAACGACTTTGTCATCATCGACGACCGCGCCCGCCAATTCGATGAAACTGACCAGGCCCACATTGCCCACCTCTGCCACCGCCGCTTCGGCATCGGGGCCGATGGGTTGATGCTGCTGCGAGAGAGAGAAGGCTACGACTTCGAGATGGTGTACTTCAACGCCGATGGCCGCCCCAGCTCCATGTGCGGCAACGGCGGCCGCTGCCTGGTAGCCTTTGCCCGGTTCCTTGGTGTCATTCAGGACCAGGCCCATTTCCTGGCCGTAGACGGCCCGCACGACGCCCGCGTGGAACCCAATGGCACCGTGCGCCTGCGCATGATAGACGTGGCCGCGCCGCAGGAAACCGAAGTAGGGGAGGAGGGCGACGTGTTTCTGCACACCGGCTCGCCCCACCACGTCCACTTCCTCGACCCCACCGAACACCCGAACCTGGCCGAGTTCAACGTCTTCGCCGCCGGTCATGATATCCGCTACGACCAGGCCTACGACCCCGCCGGCACCAACGTCAACTTCGTGGAAGTGCCCGCCGACCCTGCCCTGCCCTGGCCCGTGCGCACTTACGAGCGTGGCGTGGAAGACGAAACCTTCTCCTGCGGCACCGGCGTGACGGCCGTGGCGCTGGCCGCCTCGCAGCGGGGGGCCGTGTCGCCGGTGCGCCTGCGCACGCCGGGCGGCGAGCTGGAAGTGTCGTTTGAGCAGCGGCCGGATGGCGGCTTCACCAACGTGTGGCTGAGCGGGCCGGCGGTGCAGGTGTTCAGCGGGGAAATGGAGTAGGAGAGCGGAATAGAAAAGAACGAACCCGAACGTCATGCAGAGCGGAGCGAAGCATCTTTACCGCACAACGCAATCAGTTAGTGGTGGCGGTAAAGATGCTTCGCTCCGCTCCGCTCTGCATGACGTTCTTGTAATCCAGCATCCCCGTTACCACCCATGGTCCACCTCCGCGCCCTCGAACCCGACGACCTCGACTTTCTCTACACCCTGGAGAATGACCGGGACATCTGGGGCGTCTCGGATACGCTGGCTCCCTTGTCGCGCCAGGCGCTGCGTGAGTACCTCACCCATGCCACTACGGATATATACGTAGTGCGGCAGTTGCGGCAGGTGGTTACTACTGAAATTAGCGGCGTTGCGGTGGGCGTGGTCGACCTCTTTGAGTACGACGCACTGCACCAGCGGGCCGGCGTGGGCATCACCATTCTGGCCAGCGAGCGGCGCCACGGCTACGCCCGGCAGGCCCTCGAACTGCTCAAGGAATACGCCCGCGACGTACTGCGGCTGCACCAAATCTATGCTACCGTTGGGGCTACTAATTTGGCCAGTATGAGGCTGTTTCGTGCGGCGGGGTTCCGGCGGGTGGGCACGCGGCGGGCGTGGCTGCGCACGGCCAGCGGCTGGCAAGATGCCGTGGAGTGGCAGTACCTGCTAAGTCACCAAACCAGCGCCTAAGCACCGGGTTGTTCGGATATATGCCGGTTGCTATTGTTGCTGATGAAATATTTAGCCGACTAAGCTGAACCATATCCTTCCGCCGGGCGGTCCCGTATACGTTGGCAAGCGCCCCGGCCGCTCTATCCCGCTGTTATTCCGGCCCGGCGCGAAACCCAATCTTCCTGCTTTCTTCATGCCCCCTTCATCGACGGTGGAAGCGCCTTTGCGTGCCTCCGCCACCGCTGCCCGGCCCAGCGCATCAGCCGCCGAAACTTCTGCTCCCTACGCCTTGCCCGACCTCGTCTGCTTTGCGCATTTGCATTGGGACTTTGTGTGGCAGCGGCCCCAGCATTTGCTTTCCCGCTTTGCCCAGCACGGCCGGGTGTTTTACGTGGAAGATGCCTTTTACCACAACGACGACCTCATTGAGCCGCACGTTGAAATCAAAGAGCGGCAAAATGAATTGAAAGTGGTGGTGGTGCATTTGCCCCAGCGCCTGCGCCAGGACGAAAACGCCGCCGACCAAGCCCAGTTTGAAGTTTTAAGCCAGTTTTTTAACGAGCAAGCTCTTACAAAATACGTTTTTTGGTACTACACGCCCATGGCTTTGGGCAAGTCGCGTCACTTCCAGCCCGTGCTCACCGTGTACGATTGCATGGACGAATTGGCTGCGTTCAAATTCGCTCCGCCGGAGCTGAAAAAGCGCGAGCAGGAGCTTTTCCAGAAAGCCGACCTCGTGTTCACCGGCGGCCATACGCTCTACGAAGCCAAACGCGAGCAGCACCCCGATGCCCACGCCTTCCCCAGCAGCATCGACAAGGACCACTTCGGCCAGGCCCGTGGCCCGCTGGCCGAGCCCGCCGACCAGGCCGGCATTGCGCACCCGCGCATCGGTTTCTTCGGCGTGGTGGACGAGCGGCTGGACATCGAGCTGCTGCGTGAATTGTCGCAGCAGCACCCGGAGTGGCAATTCGTCATCATCGGCCCCGTGGTGAAGATTGACCCGGCCGTTTTGCCCCGCACGCCCAACGTCCATTACCTCGGCGGTAAGGACTACAAGGAACTGCCTTCCTATTTGAAAGGTTGGGATGTAGCCACGCTGCTATTTGCCGATAACGAGAGCACCAAGTTTATCTCGCCGACCAAAACTCCAGAATATCTGGCCGCCGGCAACCCCGTAGTAAGCACCCCAATTCGCGACGTGGTGCGCCCCTACGGCGATTTGAACCTCGTTCAGATTGCCGACAACGCCGCCGATTTCGGCAAGGCCATCTCAACGGCCCTCACCCAGCGCGACGACGCCGACTGGCGCCAGCGCACCGACGCTTACCTGGCCACCATCTCCTGGGACCAAACCTGGCAGGCCATGGTGGACCTCATGCAGCAGCGCCTCGCCGCCAAAACGCCCGACGCGGCCACCACGACTCAGGCCAGCGCGCCGCAGGTCGAAACCAAAGTGTCGGAAGTGACACTGCCGCCGGCCCAGGCCAACTAATTCTTTTGCCTTCTATTCAAGCAGTCCCTTCTAAACAAACTTCCATACCCTACGCACCATGTTCGATTACCTCATCGTTGGGGCCGGTTTTGCCGGCAGCGTGCTCGCCGAACGGCTGGCCACCCGCAGCAATAAGAAGGTCCTCATCATCGACAAGCGCAGCCACATTGCGGGCAATGCTTACGACCATTACAACGAGGACGGCATCCTGGTGCACAAGTACGGCCCGCACATTTTCCACACCAACTCGAAGGACGTGTTCGACTACCTCGGCAACTTCACCGAGTGGCGCCCCTACGAGCACCGCGTGCTGGCCTCCGTCGACGGCCAAATGGTGCCGATGCCCATCAACCTCGACACCATCAACAAGCTCTACGGCCTGAACCTGACCAGCTTCGAAGTAGAACAGTTCTTCGAGTCGATGGCCGAGAAAGTGGACGTCATCAAAACGTCGGAAGACGTGGTGGTGAGCAAAGTCGGCCGCGAGCTCTACAACAAATTCTTCAAGAACTACACCAACAAGCAGTGGGGCCTCGACCCCTCGCAGCTCGACAAATCGGTGACCTCGCGCGTGCCTACCCGCACCAACCGCGACGACCGGTACTTCACCGACACTTACCAGGCCATGCCCCTGCACGGCTACACCCGGATGTTTGAGAAAATGCTCGACCACCCCAACATCAAGGTGATGCTGAACACCGATTACCACGAGGTAATCGACTTCATTCCCTACAAGGAAATCATCTTCACCGGCCCGGTAGACGAGTATTTTGACTACAAATTCGGCAAGCTGCCCTACCGCTCGCTCGAATTCAAGCACGAGACGCTGAACAAGGAAAAGCACCTGGCCGCGCCCGTGGTGAACTACCCCAACGAGCACCCCTACACCCGCATCACGGAGTTCAAGGCCCTCACCGGCCAGGACCACCCCAAAACGGCCATTGTGTACGAGTACCCGCAGGCCGAAGGCGACCCGTACTACCCCATTCCGATGCCGGAAAACGCCGAGCTGTACAACAAGTACAAGAAGCTGGCCGATGAAACGCCCAACGTGCACTTCGTGGGCCGCCTCGCCACCTACAAGTACTACAACATGGACCAGGTAGTGGCCCAGGCCCTGACGCTCTACAAGAAGCTGACGGAAAAGGAAAACGCCGCCAAGCCCGCCCGCCCGGCCATTTCGGGCAGCACCGCCCTGGTGGAGAAACTGGTGAGCCGCTCGCCCAAGCAAGAGTAACAAAACCGCATTTCTAAGTTCAGCTGCCACCCCGCACGCACGTGTTGGGGTGGCAGTTTGATTTAAAGCCTGGACCAAGCTCAGCGCTACTCCGGGCCATTGTTCTACCTATTCCCGCAGCTATGAACCAATCAGAACTAGAACTTTGGGGCGGCGTCGAGTGCAGCCACTGCCGCGTGGGCGACCATTACTCGGACCAGATGACGCGCAGCGGCCACCGCCACCGCGTTTCTGACCTGGACGCGCTGGCCGAGTTGGGACTGAAAACCCTGCGCTACCCCGTGCTCTGGGAGCATACCTGCCCCGACAACCCCGATACCTGCGACTGGACCTGGGCCGACGAGCGTCTGCCCCGCCTGCGCGAGCTCGGCATCAACCCCATCATCGGGCTGGTGCACCACGGCAGCGGCCCGCGCTACACCGCCCTGCACGAGGACAATTTTGCAGAAGGCCTGGCCCGCCACGCCGGCAACGTGGCCCGGCGCTACCCCTGGCTCACCCACTTCACGCCCGTGAACGAACCGCTGACCACCGCCCGCTTCAGCACCCTCTACGGCCACTGGTACCCCCACACCACTGATGACCGCACTTTCGTGCGCGCCCTGCTCAACCAGCTCGATGCCACGCGCCAAGCCATGCGGGCTATTCGGGAAGTCATCCCGTATGCCCAACTGGTGCAAACGGAGGATTTGGCTCAGATTCACAGCACGCCCGCTATGCGCTACCAGGCTGATTTTGAGAATCATCGGCGCTGGCTCAGCTTCGATATTTTATGCGGCAAAGTCACGCCTGCGCACTTTTTCTGGAACTACCTGACCGAAAACGGGGCCACCGAGGAAGAGCTGCAAGAATGGGTAGCCAACCCTTGCCCGCCCGACGTGCTGGGTTTGAACCACTACCTCACCAGCGAGCGGTTTCTGGACGAGGCCGTAGAAAACTACTGGCCCTGCCACGGCGCCGACAACACCCGCCAACGCTACGCCGACGTGGAGGCCGTGCGCGTGAGCCGCGTGCAGCTGGCTGGTGTCACGAGCCTGCTCCTGCAGGCCTGGCAGCGCTACAACATTCCCGCAGCCATCACCGAAGCCCACCTCAACTGCACCCGCGAGGAACAGGTGCGCTGGCTGCAATACGTGTGGGAATCGGCCCAGGCTGCCCGCGAGCAGGGCGCCGACGTGCGTGCCGTCACGGTGTGGTCGGTGTTTGGGGCCTACGATTGGGTGAATCTGCTCACCCGCGACGCGGGCCACTACGAAACCGGTGTGTTTGACGTGCGCAGCGGGCAATTGCGGCCCACGCTGCTGGCCAAACAGGTGCGTGCCCTCGCCCACGGCCAGCCCTTCAGCCACCCCGTGCTGCAAAGCCTGGGCTGGTGGCAACGGCCCGTTCGCTTGCAATTCCAGCCCAGTACCGCCCCCGATAAATCCATCGAGCCCCGCCGCATGAAACTCCAGAAAGCCGTGCGCTCAGCCGCCAAAGAAAAACTGAAGTATGCGGCCTGATTTCGTTCCCGCCCACATCGCCGACCAGGATATCCGGCCCTTGCTCATTGCCGGTGCGCACGGCACGTTGGGCCGCGCCTTTGGCCGCATTTGCCACACCCGGGGCCTCGTGGTGGCGGAATTGGGCCGTGCCGGGCTGGACATAACCAGCCTGGTCAGCGTTGAGAAAACCCTCGATGCCTTGCGCCCCTGGGCCGTGGTGAATGCCGCCGGCTACGTGCGCGTCGACGAAGCCGAAAGCAACGCCGGCGACTGCTTCCGCGAGAATGCCACCGGCCCCTCCGTGCTGGCCACCGCCTGCGCCGCGCGGAATTTGCCCTTTCTCACTTTCTCTTCGGACTTGGTATTTGATGGGCAACAAGATGAGCCCTACGTGGAATCATCAAAGGCAAATCCGTTGAACGTGTACGGCCGCAGTAAGCTGGCCGCCGAGCAGCGCGTGTTGGCCGTGCACCCGCAGGCACTGGTGGTGCGCACCAGCGCCTTTTTCAGCGCCTGGGATGAGTTCAACTTCGTGCATTTCGCCTTGCAGGCCGCGCGCTCCGGCCAGGATTTTGAGGCGGCTGATGATGTCCGCATCTCGCCGACTTACGTGCCCGATTTGGTTAATGCGTCGCTCGATTTGCTGCTGGATGAAGCTAACGGCATCTGGCACGTGACTAACGACGGTGCCTGCACCTGGGCCGAGCTGGCCCATATGGCCGCCGAGCACGCCGGGCGCTCGCCCGATTTTGTGGTGCCGCGGCCGATGGCGGATTTTGGTTTGCCCGCTGCCAGGCCCTTGCAAAGCGTGCTGGTGAGTGAGCGAGGTATGGTGCTGCCTTCGCTGGAAGATGCCTTGGGCCGCTGCGTAGGCGAACTGGAGCGGTACTTTGCCTAGCCGGCGTAGTAGCGCGGACTTTGTAGTCCGCGTTCCCGCGCCGTTTGGTGGTCGTTCGGGTTTTCGCCGGCGACGCGGACTACAAAGTCCGCGTTACTGCGCGCGGTCCGTGCTGCCAGCATGGCACAATTTCCTTTTTGGGACGGTTTTAGCGGAAGGCTCCGTAAATTTGGGGTGCGCCACGGCGCTACTCGCTAAAAAACTACCTGATGTTTGAATTCCTAGGCAAGACCGTCGCCAAAATATTTGGCTCCAAGTCGGAGCGCGATTTAAAGGAAATCGTGCCCTACGTGGCGCTGATTAATGCCGAATATGCCAAACTGGCCGGCTTGACCGACGACCAGTTGCGTGAGCAGACCGATGTGGTGCGAGCCCGCATTGCCGAGCGCCTCGCCGGCATTGATGGGCAGATTGCCGGTTTGCACCAGCAAATCGACTCCCAGCCCCAGCTCGACGTGGCCGTGAAAGAAGGCCTGTTTGAGCAGATTGACGCGCTGGAAAAGCAGCGCAACAAAGACCTCGAAGCCGTGCTGCTGGAGGTGCTGCCCAACGCCTTCGCCATCGTGAAGGAAACCGCCCGCCGCTACAAGGAAAACGGCCAGCTGGTGGTAACCGCCAACGCCCGCGACCGTGAATACGCCGCCACGCACCCCAACTGCGTGATTGAAGGCGACCAGGCCACCTGGTACAACAAGTGGACCGCGGCCGGTGCCGAAATCACCTGGGACATGGTGCACTACGACGTGCAGCTCATCGGCGGCGTGGTGCTGCACCAGGGCAAAATTGCCGAAATGGCCACGGGTGAGGGCAAAACGCTGGTTTCGACCCTGCCGTCGTTCCTGAATGCGCTGTCGAAGCGTGGGGTGCACTTGGTTACCGTCAACGATTACCTGGCCAAGCGAGACTCCGAGTGGAACGCGCCGCTATTTGAGTTCCACGGCATCACCGTGGATTGCATTGATAAACACCAGCCGAATACGCCGGAGCGCCGCGCTGCGTATCAAGCCGACATCACCTACGGCACCAACAACGAATTCGGCTTCGACTACCTGCGCGACAACATGGCGCGCGACCCCGAGGAGCTGGTGCAGCGCAAGCACCACTTCGCCATGGTCGACGAAGTGGACTCCGTGCTGATTGACGATGCGCGCACGCCGCTCATCATCTCCGGTCCGGTGCCCCGCGGCGACGTGCACGAGTTCTACCAGCTCAAGCCGCGCATTCAGCGCCTGGTGGACGAGCAGAAGAAAGTGGTGCAGAACTACCTCGTGCAGGCCCGCAAGCTCATCGCCGAAGGCAAAACTGGCGTGGAAGAAGGCGACAAAAACGGCGAGGGCGGCCTCATGCTGTTCCGCGCCCACCGTGGCCTGCCCAAGAGCAAGCCGCTCATCAAGTACCTCTCCGAGCCCGGCATCCGGGCGGTGCTGCAGGCCACCGAAAACCATTACCTGGCCGATAACTCGCGCCAGATGCCCAAGGCCGACGAGCCGCTGTTCTTCACCATTGACGAGAAGAACAACCAGATTGAATTGACCGAGAAAGGCATTGACTTGATTACGGCCCAGGGCGAAGACCCCAAGCTGTTCATCATGCCCGACATCGGGGCAGCCGTGGCTGATATCGAGAAAAACACCGCTCTTTCGGCCGAAGAGAAGCTTGCTCAGAAGGAGAAGCTGATGAGCGACTACAACGAGAAGAGCGAGCGGGTGCACACCGTGAACCAACTCCTGAAAGCCTATACGCTCTTCGAGAAGGACGACCAGTACATCCTGACCGAGGACGGCAAGGTGAAAATCGTGGACGAGCAAACCGGCCGCGTGATGGAAGGCCGCCGCTATTCCGACGGCCTGCACCAGGCCATCGAGGCCAAGGAAAACGTGCGCGTAGAAGACGCCACCCAGACCTACGCCACGGTGACGCTGCAGAACTACTTCCGCATGTACCACAAGCTGTGCGGCATGACCGGCACGGCCGAAACCGAAGCCGGCGAGTTCTGGGAAATCTACAAGCTCGACGTGGTGGTGATTCCGACCAACCGCCCCATTTCGCGCAAAGACTCCGACGACCAGGTGTACAAGACGGTGCGCGAGAAATACAACGCCGTGGCCCTGGAAATCCAGAAGCTGGTGGAAGCCGGCCGCCCGGTGCTGGTGGGTACCACTTCGGTAGAAATCTCTGAGTTGATGTCGCGCATGCTGAAGCTGCGCGGCATCCAGCACCAGGTATTGAACGCCAAGCAGAACCAGCGCGAGGCTGAAATTGTGGCCGCCGCCGGTTTCCCCGGCACCGTGACCATTGCCACCAACATGGCCGGCCGCGGTACCGACATCAAGCTGCGCGAGACCTCGCGTGAGGCGGGCGGCCTGGCCATCATCGGCACGGAGCGCCACGAAAGCCGCCGCGTCGACCGCCAGTTGCGCGGCCGTGCCGGCCGCCAGGGCGACCCGGGCACCTCGCAGTTCTTCGTGAGCCTGGAGGACAACCTGATGCGCCTGTTCGGCTCCGACCGGATTGCGAAGCTGATGGACCGTATGGGCATGGAAGAGGGCGAAGTAATTCAGCATTCGATGATTACCAACTCCATTGAGCGCGCCCAGAAGAAGGTGGAGGAAAACAACTTCGGCACGCGCAAGCGCCTGCTGGAGTACGACGACGTGATGAACGCCCAGCGCGAGGTGGTGTACAAGCGCCGCCGCAACGCCCTGTTCGGCGACCGCATGGAAGTCGACATCCTCAACATGATTTACGACGTGAGCGAGGACATCGCCAGCGGCCACAAAATCACGGGCGACTTCGAGGATTTCAAGCTGAACGTCATCAAGGTATTCGGCTATGACACCTTCCTGACCCAACAAGACCTGACGGGTTTGCCGCTGCCGCAGCTCACCCAGAAGCTGTACGACGAAGCCCTGGGCTACTTCCAGAGCAAGAACGAGCACATTGCCAGCAATGCCATGCCGCTCATCAACGACCTGCTGAGCCAGAACGCGCCCTACGAGAACCTCGCCGTGCCCTTCACCGACGGCAAGAAGCAGGTGCAGGCCATTGCCAACCTGAAGCGTGCCCAGGCCACCGGCGGCCACGACATCCTCCGTCAGATGGAAAAAGTGGTGGTGCTGAGCGTAATTGACACGGCCTGGACCCAACATTTGCGCCAGATGGACGACCTGAAGCAGGTGGTGCAAAACGCGGTGTACGAGCAGAAGGACCCGCTTTTGGTGTATAAATTCGAGAGCTTCGAGCTCTTCAAGCGCATGATTGGCAAGGTGAACGAGGAGACGACCAGCTTCCTCTTCCACGCCGACGTGCCGGTGCAGCAAAGCATGGTGGGCACCAACGAAGAGCCCGATTACTACCTCGAAGACGAGGAGCAGCACACCAATTTCACCGTCGAGCACGAGTCGATGCTCGACACGCCCGGCGCCGGGCCCGAAGACATGGGCCCCGCCGACGTGCCCGCCGTGAAGCAAACCCCCGTGCGCAGCCAGAAGGTGGCCAACCGCAACGACAAGGTGAACGTGCAGTACATGGACGGCACCATCAAGCGCGACGTGAAGTACAAAGCCGTGGAGCAGGACGTGGAAAGCGGCCGCGCCGTGCTGGTGGACTAAGCGTCTGGTTTATTATTGGAAATGGGAACGCCCCGGCCGGTTGGTCGGGGCGTTTTTGATTTTGCGTGAGTAGATGGCGCTGGTAGTCCATTATGCTACATTTATGAAATTCTTCTCGCACTCTTCCCTGCTATTGCTGGCCTCCATGTACCCTATAAAATACATCTTCTTTCTTTTGCGCGGGTGGATAGCGAGCGTTTTGCTTACCGTACTGTTCCCCATCAGCCAGGTCCATGCGCAAGTGCCGCAATGGCAAATGGTAGTGGCGTCAGACGAGTCTATTGGTTCCGGTAATGATTATTCATCGGTGACAGGGACGGCTGTTGATGCGAATGGAAACTTATTGCTAACAGGGTATTTCACCGGTTCAGTCAATTTTGGTGGGCTCACGATGACAAGTGCTGGTGGTTCCGATGCCTTTGTGGCAAAATGGAACAGCACAACAAATAGCTTTGCCTGGGTGCAACAAGCTGGAGGAGTAGGTAACGACCAAGCAACAAGCATTGCGATAACCGCGGCGGGCATCTACGTAGCGGGCTACTTTGGCGGCGCCAATGCTGTTTTCGGCAGTATCACACTCACTAATGGCGCTCGTTTCGCATCTAGCGACTCCTTTGTGGCTAAACTGACAGACGCCGGGACTAGCGGAGGCTTTATATGGGCCCAGCGTGTTGGTGGTACGGGCAACGAATACATCAGCGCGATAGCTGCTAACGGCACAAGCATTTACGCAGTCGGAAATTTCGACGGCACTACTGCCACTTTTGGCGCTGCTAACTTAACAAATGCTGGCGCTGTCTCTTCCGCCGATGCCTTTGTAACAAAGCTGATTGATGCCGGGAACAGCAGCAGCTTTACTTGGGCCCAACGAGCAGGCGGCACAGGTAATGAATATGCTATTACGGCGGCGGTAATTGGTGCAAACCTCTATGTAGCTGGTTCATTCGCCAGTCCTGCGGTCAACTTTGGCAACACGACGCTCACCAACGCCAGTAATGCCGCAGTGCCTCTCGCCGACGGGTTCATAACCCGCCTGACAGACTTGGGCACCAGTTCCAGCTATGCTTGGGCACAGCAAGTAGGCGGGCCTAATCTTGACTATGTCACTGGATTAGCAGTGAGCGGGAATAACGTGTTCATGTGCGGTGCTTTTTGTAGCTCTACGGTTGCTTTTGGCAATAGCACGCTAACCAACGCTGCTACTAACGGAACTCGGGATGCTTTTATCGCCAAGTTGACAGATGTTGGCGCTGGTCCAGCCTTTGTATGGGCCCAACGGGCAGGCGGTACCGACAATGATTTTGCCAATGCCCTGGCGGTGGATGGAACAAATGTTTACTTGACGGGAGCCTTTGCTGGTGCTGCTGGTTTTGGCGTAATGGGTCTGACAGCGGTTGGTAGCTATGATGTATTTATAGCCAAAGTTGTTGATTTTGGTAGTACAAGCCTTTTAGAATGGGCTCAACATGCTGGTGGTGCCGATGACGACCGTGCTAGCACAGTGACAGAAATTGGCGGAAAAGTTTACGTGGGAGGGAGTGTTGTGGCGCCAGCCTACTTTGGCGTTCAGACTGTCACAGGAAGAGGAGACATTGTGGCCTTCCTCGCCTCCCTCACCGACCCCACTCTCACTGCCACTACCGCCCTGCGTTCCGAAAACATCGGCCTCTTTCCCAATCCTGCCCACGGCCGCGTCAGCGTGCAAGTGCCTGCCCTAAACGGTTTGGCTACGCTCACCGTGCTTGATGCCCTGGGCCGTGCGGTGCGCACCCAAGCCGCCCCGGCCAACGCCCGCACCGTGCTGGACCTTGGCGGCCTGGCTCCCGGCCTCTACGCCGTGCGCGCGGAGGCGGGCGGCACCGCCACCACCCAGCGGCTGGTGGTGGAGTAGCGCGCTCCGCACACTGTGTGGTGAGTATCTGCTGTGTTGGAATGGATAGGAGAACGCGCCGGCCGGTTGGTTGGGGCGTTTTGGGTATTCAATTAGATTAGCAAGACAGTTTCCATTGCATATATTTACTCATAGTCTTGCTGTAGCACGGCGCTATTTCCTACTTATACCCATTGCACAATGAAAACGCTGGCCTCTTGCGTAAGCAAACTGACCCTTTTATTCTTGCTCCTATTCGCCGGCCCGGTAGTCCGTGCTCAGGCCCCAGCCTGGCAAACAGCCATGTTGACCGACCGCAGTGGAGGCGGGTATGTCATCAATGCCTCCGTCACTGATTCGGACGGCAATATGTACATAGCGGGGTCGTTTGGAGGTACAATCACTCTCGGCAATATCAGCATCACTGGCATTCCGGGCCATTCAGATGCATTCGTGGCAAAGTGGAGCGCCACAACGAACGACTTTGTGTGGGCAAGTGGCGGCGGAAGCAGCGGGTATGATGAAGCTACCGCACTAGCCATTAGCGGGACTAGCATTTACATATCGGGTACTTTTGCCGGTCCCACTGCAAGCTTTGGCACCACTACTTTGGTGAATGCGGCAACTCCTGGAAATACTATCCATGGCGATGTATTTATTGCCAAGCTTATAGATAACGGGACGAACGCCAGCTTTGTATGGGCAGAGCAAGCCGGGGCCGCCGTTAACGACGTTGCAAACGCCATTGCGGTGCAGGGGGCCAATGTGTACATCGCCGGAGGGTTTTATGGCAGTGCCCCCGGAACCGTTACCCGTTTTGGAAGTGTGCTGCCGACTTCGGGTAGCTACATTATCAAGCTAACAGAATCGGGGACTGGCAGCAGCTTTGGCTGGGCGCGCCAAATAGAAGGGACGGTGCAGGCAATGGCGACGGCTGGGCAAAGCCTTTACGTAACGGGGAATTATAGGAATGCTACCATCACGTTTGATGGAACGGTATTGGCCAATAGCGACGCAGGCCGATTGCGTTCATCTGATGTGTTTGTAGCCAAGCTGCAGGACGCTGGCAGCAGCGGCACCTTTGTTTGGGCGCAGCGGGCCGGCGGTCTGGGCTACGACGAAGTAGCCGCAATGGCCGTAAATGGTTCCTCTATCTATTTGACTGGCTATTTCATCTCGAGCGCATCTTTTGGTTCTACTCAACTCATGAGTGCCGGCCTACAAGAAGTGTTTGTGGCAAAGCTGGTGGATGCCGGCAGTTCTGCGGCTTTCGCTTGGGCCCAGCGGGCCGGTGGTATCGACATCGATGTATCCAACGCCATCGCCGTGAAGGGGAGAGACTTGCTGATAGCAGGGACTTTCAGCAGTACTGCTGCATTTGCTGGCCCTGGCAGCTTAACCAGCACCGGTAGCAATGATGTTTTTGTGGCTAAGCTGTTGGATGAGGGCACCACTGCTAGCTTCATTTGGGCTCAACAAGCTGGGGGGCCGGACATCGAAAGAGCTAATGTAATAGCAGTCACTGGTGCCCAAATATGGGTAGCAGGCGCCACCACCGTTCCGGCTAACTTTGGTTCAATTGGTTTAGCCGCCAGCAATAAAGGCCCTAACGTCATGCTGCCTTTTTGGGCATCGCTGACTGACATCACACTCCTCGGAAAAACTACCGCCCTGCGCCCCGAAAGCCTCAGCATCTTCCCCAACCCCGCCCACGGCCGCGCCACGGTGCAGCTTCCGGCCGTAGCAGGCACGGCCACGCTCACCATCCTCGACGCCCTGGGCCGCGCCGTGCGCACCCAAACGGCCACCGGCTCCCAAACCGAATTGAACCTGCGCGGCCTGGCCCCCGGCCTCTACGCCGTGCGCGTGGCGACGGGTGGCACCAGCGCCACCCAGCGGCTGGTGGTGGAGTAGGCCCCACCGTCCCCCCACAAAAAAGGCCCGCTGCGTGTGCAGCGGGCCTTTTTTGTGGGGGCCGAAGCACGGGCTAGGCCTTTTTGGCGGCTGGGGCCGAGTCGTTCACCGTGAAGCCATAGTCGCCCATCTCGCGCAGGCGGCCTTTGCCCAGGTTGCCTTGCAGCGCCTTGGAGGCGCGCTGGTTCAGGGGAACACACTCGGCCACGGCGGCGTCGCGGATTTCATAGAGCTTCTCCAACTGCAGCTGCAGCTTCTTGGCTTCGTGGTGGGCGGCCAGGGCGGCGGGGATTTTGGCGTTCGCCGCCTGCACTTCGCTGGCCAACTCGCCCACGATGAGCGAGTCCGGGCCTTTGCCGGCGATGCCCTGGGCCACGGCGGCCGTGAGGGTGAGGGTGCCCAGCGGGTCGGTGGCACCGGGAATGGGAATGCGGGCTTGCGCCATAGGGGTAGGAGCCGGAGGAAGTGAATCCGGCAGAATTCAAATATAAACGACTCAAGTAAACCGTTGGCCCGCAGGCCAAGAGCTAAACGACGGTCCTCAACCGTTTGGAGAGGCCAGCCAAGCCTTCGCGGACCCGGCTCAACCGTTTGAGCAGGTCCCGTAGTCGTTTGAGCAGGTCCCTCCGACGTCTGAGGGCCTGGCTCAAACGCCGGAGGGACCTGCTCAAACAACTGCGAACCCGGTTCAAGCCTTTGGGCCCCACCTCGAATGTTTGAAACGCCTCCTTAGCCGTTTGAGGACCACCTTAGCAGACTGAAACCCGCCCCAAAGGGCGAGCAATGAGGCGAACAGTGCGTGGTCCTGGCTGTTGGTCAGCCAGAGGCGGGCGGCGCTTTTGTTGGGGAGGCGTTTAGTGCCGCCCCGGCGCGCGGCGCGTCTTACCCGCTACCTTTGCCCCATGAACCTCGCCGCCCGCCTCGACCACACCCTGCTGCGCCCCGACTGCACGGAGGCCCAGATACTCCAGCTCTGCGAGGAGGCCGCCGCCCACGGCTTTGCCAGCGTGTGCGTGCCGCCCTGCTACGTGGCCCTGGCCGCCGCCCGGCTGGAGGGGTCCGGCGTGCCCGTGTGCACGGTGATTGGGTTTCCGCTGGGCTATGCTTCGAGCAGCGTCAAGTTCAAGGAAGCCGAAGTGGCCCTGTACGACGGCGCCCACGAGCTGGACATGGTCATCAACATTTCGGCCCTGAAATCGGGCAAGACCGACGCCATTCAGGCCGAAATCCTGGATTTGGCCGACCTCTGCCACGTGCACCAGGCCTTGCTCAAGGTCATCATCGAAACCGCCCTGCTCAGCGAGGCCGAAATTGAGCTGGCCTGCCGGCTGTGCGTGGAAGGCGAGGCCGATTTTGTGAAAACTTCCACCGGCTTCGCCAGCCGCGGCGCCTCCGTGGCCGACGTGGAGCTGATGCGCCGCGTGCTGCCCGAGAACGTTCGCATCAAAGCCGCCGGCGGCATCCGGACCCGCGCCGCCGCCGAGGCGCTGGTGGCAGCCGGCGCCGACCGTATCGGCTCGTCCAACAGCGTGGCCCTGATTGCTGAACCCGATGACTCGACCGTTGCTTAAGGTGCTCTTGTTTCCGGCGCTGCTCTCCCTGGTGGCCTGCGCCAGCACGGCCCAGCAGGCCCCCCAGGCCAGCGCCCCGCCCGATACCACCCGCAAGCCCGCCGCGGCTACGGCCGCGCCCCTGCCCGCCGAGGACGTGAGCAAGTACCGCCCGGTGTTCGCAGTGCCCAAGCCCGCCCCGGTGGCCGCCACCGCGCCCGCGCCCAAAACCACCTTGCCCCCCACCAGCCACGTGAACCCGCAGGTGGAGCAGCGCCTGCGCGACCAGGCCTACACCAACCAGAACGTGAAGTATACCCAGGGCTACCGCATCCTGGTGTACCTCGGCCTGGAGCGCGACCAGGTGATGGCCATCCGGCGCGCCATCATCAGCCGCTACCCCGACGAAACCGACTACATCGTCTTCAAGTCCCCGGTCTACCGCCTCTACATCGGCGACTACCTCACCAAGCTGGACGCGGCCCGCGGCCTGGCCCGGCTGCGCGGCCTCTCGCCCAAGCTGGAGCTGGAGCCCACGCAGGTGCTGCTGAACAAGAACCCGTAAGCGAGCGAAATGAGGTAGTAAGGCCGCGCGCCGCTTGTCATCCTGAGCGCAGCGAAGGACCTTCTCACGCCTGCGCTGCCGGAATTGCTGCAAGCTGTTCAACGGTGAGAAGGTCCTTCGCGGCGCTCAGGATGACAAACGTTAACCACTCCGACCCATGCCCACCAGTCTCCTCCCCCGCATTCAGGCCCTCGCCGCCCACTACGCCGCCGATGCCGTGGCCATTCGCCGCCACCTGCACGCCCACCCGGAGCTGTCGTTTGAGGAAACCAACACCGCCGCTTTTGTCACCCAAGAGTTGGAGAAGCTGGGCCTCACGCCCCGGCCCATCGCCAATACCGGCGTGCTGGCCCTGATTGAAGGCCGGCCCGGCGGCCCTACCATCGCCCTGCGGGCCGACATGGACGCCCTGCCCATCACGGAGGCCAACGACGTGCCCTACAAATCCACTAACCCCGGCGTGATGCACGCCTGCGGCCACGACGTGCACACGGCCTCCCTGCTGGGCGCCGCCCGTATTCTGAATGAGCTGAAAGGTGAATTTCAGGGCACCGTGAAGCTGATGTTTCAGCCGGGTGAGGAGCGGCTGCCCGGCGGTGCTTCGCTGATGATAAAGGAGGGCGTGCTGGAAAACCCCGCCGTGAGCCACGTGCTGGGGCAGCACGTATTTCCGCACCTGCCGGCCGGCAAAATCGGTCTGCGCCCCGGCCGCTACATGGCCAGCACCGACGAATTATATCTCACGATTAAAGGCAAGGGCGGCCACGGCGCCATGCCCGAAATGAACCTCGACCCCGTGCTGGTAGCCGCGCACATCATCGTGGCGGCCCAGCAAATCGTGAGCCGACGCGCCAACCCCAAGATTCCTTCGGTGCTCAGCTTCGGCAAGGTCATCGCCAATGGCGCCACCAACGTCATCCCCAACGAAGTCTACCTCGAAGGCACCTTCCGCACCCTCAACGAGGAGTGGCGCGCCGAGGCCCACCAGCACCTGCGCAAGCTGTGCGAAGGCCTGGCCGAGAGCATGGGCGCCGTGTGCGAGCTCGAAATCCGCCACGGCTACCCCTACCTGGAAAACGAGCCCGCCCTCACCGCCCGCGTGCGCGCCGCCGCCGAAGCCTACCTCGGCCCCGAAAACGTGGTGGAGCTCGACCAGTGGATGGCCGCCGAAGATTTTGCCTACTTCTCGCAAGCCGCGCCGGCCTGCTTCTACCGCCTGGGCACCCGGCACGAGGACGGCCGCTTTGCGTCCTCGGTGCACACGCCTACCTTCGACATCGACGAAAAAGCCCTGGCCACCGGGCCGGGCCTGATGGCCTGGCTGGCCGTGCAGGAGCTGACCGGGCAGTAAGCGCTTGTGCCACTGCCGTTGCAATTTGCTTTATGAAACAGCTCCTACTCAGCGCCCTGTTCGGCGCCTTGCTTGCCCTGCCGGCCACGGCCCAAACCCGCCGCAACGTATTCGGGCTGCAAATCTGGCCCGAAGCGCAGGCCGAAGTGGCCCTGCCCGACAACGACTATTTCCTGGTGGCCCTGCGCGGCCAGAACCTTACCGACAACAACGGCTTCGACGACCCCAACCGCGTGCTCGGCTTCGACGAGCGGCGCCTCACCCTGGGCTACGAGCATTTCTGGAACGAGCACTGGAGCATTGGCGCCACGGCCGCCTACATCTCGTCCTACAACACCTACGCGCTGCTGCCCGAGGTGCTGCTGCGCCACCGCAGCCCCATCGGGCCGCTCACCTTCGGCCAGCGTTTGAGCCTGGAGCGCGAGCTTCCGGGGGCCCGCGGGGCTACGGGGAAAACCAATGCCCGCCTACGGGCCGACTTAGAGAAGATAGTTTCCTTGGGAGGCCTGGCCCTGCGCCCGCGCCTGAGCTACGAGGCCGCCACGCACGTGCGCCTGCTACGCGCCAGCACCGACCCCGACGAGCGCACCATTGACTTCACCAGCCTGCGCGGCGAAGTGGGCGTGCGCCTCTCGCGCCTGCTCGACGTGACGCCGTGGTTCGCCTACCAAACCCAGTACAGCTTTGCCTTGGCGCGCTACGATGAGTACAACAACATCACCGAACCCGCCGGCCGGGCCAATGCCGTGTCGCCGGTGGTCGGGCTCGACGTGCGCTTCACCTTCCTCAACGGCCAGGACGCCGCCACACGCCGGCAGCTGCCCACGCAGCACTAGCCGCTTTCGGCTATGCTGCTGACATATTTGCAGGTGGTTGCTTTTCTTGTTTATGCCATTTGGGAAGTGTCAGGATGGTATTTCTAGGAATTAGAGAAGGGGGAGTTTAGGTGAATTTTGAAAAATGAGACAATTTGTCTTGTAAAGACGGCGTAACTGGGTTTGGTATAGAATTGAATGAAAGCAAGTGTGCCGCAAGCCGGCAATCATTCTTTCACCACCTTCAACTTTATATCAATCATGGCAACTCTGCTGTATAACACCCGCCCATCCCTGCGCCCCAGCCGCGCCCTGAGCACCATGCTCGCCGACATGCTCCGCGAACCGCAAGTAGCGCCTACCCAGCCCACGCCCGCCTTCGTGCCCGCCGCCGACATTCTCGAAACGGCCGAAGGCTTTGAGCTGCACCTCGCGCTGCCCGGCTTCCGGAAAGAAGCCATCAACATTGAATTCCACGACGGCCAGCTGGTGATTTCCGGCGAGCGCGCCAACCCCGCCGCGGCTGCCAAAGAAGCTGCCGCTACCGCCACCGAAGCCAACACCGGCGACGAGAACAAAGCCGACGAAAATAAGCCGGCCGTGGTAGCCCCGGAAGCTCCGGCCGCGCCCAAGTTCCGCCGCCTCGAAACCAATTACGGCGCCTTCACCCGCAGCTTCCGCCTGCCCGATACGGTGAACGTGAAGGCCATCGGCGCCGAGCTGACCGACGGCATCCTGCGCGTGACGCTGCCCTTCGACACCGAGAAGGTGACCAAGCAGCACATCGAAATCCGCTAAGCGCGGACGGTTTTGCAAAAAAGGCACCCCGCGGGGTGCCTTTTTTGCAGTGGCGCGTGTTAGGTCCGTACACTGTCCGATTTGGCCTGTTTTCTGCTAAAAGCAACCTTGGGGCGCTAAACTGAATCCTTGTCGCGTTGGTAGAAATATCTTCGGGTTGGCTCATCCGGTTTTCATAACCGGAACATTAAATTAGGCCCTTCATTACCTCGTTTCACCCTTTTTCAATTTCCCTTACCCCATGCAAGCAAAACAAATGATGCTCGGCCTGCTCGGTTCCGCCATTTTGGGCGGCGGCGTGGCCGTGGGGGGGTACAAGCTGCTGGAGCCCGCCCAAGTGGCGCCCCAGGCTGTAGCCGCCAACCCCCAGGTGCGTTACACGTCCGAGATGCGGAGCACGCCCTACGTGGTGCCCGAAGGCCTGAACTTCGTGGCCGCCGCTGCCGCCGTGACCCCGGCCGTGGTGCACGTGATGACCGAATACGCCGCCGAGCCCGCGCAGCGCCAGCAGCAGATGGACCCGTTCCTGCGCCAGTTTTTCGGCGACCAGTTCGACCAGTTTCAGCAGCAGCCGCGCGGCGGTGGCCAGGGCTCCGGCTCGGGCGTCATCATCGCCGCCAACGGCTACATCGTGACCAACAACCACGTCATCGAGAAAGCCTCCAAGATTGAGGTGGTGCTGGATGACAAGCGCAAGTTCGACGCCGAGCTTGTGGGCGCCGACCCCAACACCGACCTGGCCGTGCTGAAGGTGAAAGCCGACAACCTGCCTTTCGTGAAGTACGGCAACTCCGACGACGTGAAAGTGGGCCAGTGGGTGCTCGCCGTGGGCAACCCCTTCAACCTGAACTCGACCGTGACGGCCGGCATTATCTCCGCCAAAGGCCGCAACATTGGCATCCTGAACCGCAAGGATAATATGGGCCTGGAGTCGTTCATCCAGACCGACGCCGTGGTGAACCCCGGCAACTCGGGCGGTGCCCTCGTCAACCTCAATGGCGACCTCATCGGCATCAACTCGGCCATTGCTTCGCACACGGGCAGCTACGAGGGCTATTCTTTCGCCATTCCCAGCTCGCTGGCCAGCAAAGTGGTGGATGACCTGCTGAAGTACAAAGTGGTGCAGCGCGCTCTGCTCGGCGTGCAAATCCAGGAAGTGGACGCCAAGCTTGCCTCCGACAAAAAGCTCAATACCCTGAACGGCGTGTACGTGCAGGGCCTGAGCGAGAACAGCGCCGCCGCCGCCGCCGGCCTGAAAACGGGCGACATCATCACCCAAATCAACGGCGTGGCCGTGAATACCTCCTCGCAGTTGCAGGAGCAGGTAGCCCGCTTCCGCCCCGGCGACAAGATTAAGGTGAGCTACCTGCGCGGCAGCAGCACTGGTACCACCGAGGCCGTGCTGCGCAACTCCACCGGCACCACCGGCGTGGTGCGCGAAGACGCTGTGGCGTCCATCAAGTACGAAGGCGCCACCATCTCCACGGTGCCGGCCCGCGACCTGGCCAAGCTCGGCCTGGAAGGCGGTGCCAAAATCAGCGGCATCAAGGGCAGCAACCTGCGCGAAACGGGCATGGCCGACGGCTTCATCATCACCCGCATCGACAAGAGCCAGGTGACCAAGCCTTCCGACGTGAAAAACATTCTCGACCAGGCCCGCAACGGCGGCGGTGTGCTGGTAGAAGGGGTGTACCCGGACGGCCGCAAGGCGTATTACCCCATCGGCGCCGAATAACATCTTTCGTTGTTTGGAAAGCCCCTGCCTAATTGGCAGGGGTTTTTTTTTGTACTGTAGCAGGACCCTCTTTTTTGCCGAAGTCAGCGGCTCATTGGCGGCGAAAATTTATTTGGCAACACCCGCCGGAAAGTCTGAATTCAGGGCCTAACTTCGACCAAAATAGTTTTAAGAGACGGGTAATTATGCTGGCGGGGGTAAGTCCCTTTGCCGGCTTTGCTCGTAAGTAGTAGTCCCGATTTGGGAAGAGTTGCTTTGGATTTTGAACGGCAAACAGTTTAGTCCGTTTGTCGTTACACGCGCATGGAAAACGTCATTAACACCCTCTATATCCAGAATTTCAAGTCGATTCGGAGCGCTGTGCTGCACCCGCGGCGCGTCAACCTTATCATTGGTCAGCCCAATGTGGGAAAATCGACGGTGCTGGAGGCCATGAGCTTATTGGGAGGTTTTCCGTTCGGAAAAAAGAAGAAATTCATGGGCAGCTTCGTGCGCTACGAAAAGCCCGCCCAGCTCTTTCATGACAGTGTGACAACCTTGCCCATCCGGGTGGAAACCGACCGCGACGTGTGCCTGCTGGGCCACGACGCCAAAGGCAAGCGGTTTCGCTACGGCGTGTTCAGCCAGGCCGTGTACCGACTGCTGCGCGCTCAGCTGGGCTTGCCCTTGCTGGAAGGACGCAGCAAAACCCGCGCCGCCGACGACGCCCTGCTGCTGGAGCGCCTGTACCCGCACCTGGCCACGGCCGCGCCCCTGCCCGAGCCGGGCTTTCTCTACACCGAATTTGACCGCCACGGCGCCCCGGACCAGCCCGGCGAAGACGGCCACTTCCTCACTTCGGCCCCGGCCTGGCAGCCCCGAGCCGTGAAATCGTACCGCTACAAGTCCGGCGGGCGCATCGACCGGCGCCACCCCGAAGCCGCGTTGCGCCCGCCCTACGGCAACAACCTGGTGCAGGTGCTGGAGCAGCACGCCGACCTGCGCCAGGAATTTGGCTCCCTGTTTGCCGAGCGGGGCCTGCGCCTGCGCGTGCGCCCCGACGCCGGCCGCTTCGAGGTGATGAAGGAAATTGATGGCCTGAGCGTGGCGTACCCCTATTCGAGCAGCGGCGACACCTTGCAGCGCTTCGGCTTCTACCTGGCCGCCATGGAGTCGAACCACAACACGGTGATTTTGCTGGAAGAGCCCGAGGCGCATTCGTATCCGCAGTACGTGTCGCAGCTGGCCGAGCGCATTGCCACGCAGCAGGAAAATCAGTTTTTCGTGACCACGCACAGCCCCCACTTCTTCAGCGAAGTGCTGGAAAACATGGTGCCCTACGAAAACCGCGTGCCCGAGCTGGCGGTGTTTGTGGCGTATTACAAGGATTTTCAAACCAAAGTGCGGCAGCTTTCCGACGAGGAAGTGCGCAGCCTGCGCCGCGACAGCCTAGAGGTGTTCAACAACCTGGGCGAGCTGGAGCAGGAACGCATGGCCCTGCGAAAAGTAGGGTAGACGCTCGGGACATATCCGAATAAAAGCCCCTTTCCGAGCCCGAGAAGGGGCTTTTGCTTAGCCTGCAGCCCCGCATTGCGGCCCGCATGAATCGTGAGTTTTCAACTACAGATTTGGGCCTGACGTATAAGTCTGTGTTCGCCATCTTCTTGTGCCTATGCCTGCATTTCCCACCGATGCTTTCTCGCTTGAATACCGTTCCGACTTAGGCGTGCTCATTGGCCGGTGGCTGCAGGCGTTGCCGCCGCCCGAAGTGCAAGGCACCTACCAGGCCATGCTGACGGCCGCGAAAGAGCACGGCAACTGCCGGTTTTGGCTCCTGGACCTGCGCCGCCGCCCGCTGGATGGCCCCGACCTGAACGAGTGGTTTCGGGACCAGTTTTCGCCGCAGGTGGCCGCGGCTTTGGGTGGGCCGTTGTTCACGGCCTACTTATCGGGCCCGCACCAGCGGCAGGCAGCCGAGAGCGCCGAAATGGAAGAGCACCTGCGGCAGGCGGCCGCCATCGACTCGTACCCGCTGTTTTACGACAACGAAGCCGATGCCATGGCCTGGCTGCGCGACCAGCAGGAGCGCGCCGGCATGCTGCCCGAGCCGGAAGAGGAAAAGCGAAGTCGCTAAGAAAGTAGCAGCCAGAGTTTTTTGCTGTTGAAAGAAGGATAAGGAATAACCCGGGCCGGGGAATGGCGGTTGGGAAGGCAGAACTGCGGCATCGTTCGGTGGCAAGCCGTAGCTTTGCCGGCGCAACATCCCACCCCGATTTTTCCATGAAGCAAGCCCTCGAAGAAGCCACCGCGCCCGACGTAACCGTGGCTCACCCGCACGAAGACCCCCACGGCATCCAGGACGTGCTGCGCCAGCTGGGCGTGGCCTCCGAAAACGCCGCCTACAGCACCGGCCGCCAGTGGGGCGGCAGCGCCAACGCCGAGCGCCGCACCATCACGGCGCCGGCCGACGGCCGCCGCATTGCCAGCGTGGCCTTCGCCACGGCGGAAGACTACGACGCCGTGGTCAAAACCGCGCAGGAAGCTTTCAAAACCTGGAGCCTGATGCCCGCGCCTAAGCGCGGCGAAATCGTGCGCCAGATTGGCAACAAGCTGCGCGAATACAAAGAGCCGCTGGGCAAGCTGGTGAGCGCCGAGATGGGCAAAATCCTGCAGGAAGGCCTCGGCGAAGTGCAGGAAATGATTGACATCTGCGACTTCGCGGTGGGCCTCTCGCGCCAGCTGCACGGCTTCACCATGCACTCGGAGCGCCCGGCGCACCGCATGTACGAGCAGTACCACCCGCTGGGCCTGGTCGGCATCATTTCGGCCTTCAACTTTCCGGTGGCCGTGTGGAGCTGGAACGCCATGCTGGCCGCCGTGTGCGGCGACGTGAGCATCTGGAAGCCTTCGGAGAAAACGCCGCTCACGGCCGTGGCCGTGCAGCACATCATCCGCGAAGTGCTGGAGGAAAACGACATTCCCGAAGGCGTGTTCAGCCTGATTGTGGGCGGCGCCGACATCGGCGCGGCCATGGCGGCCGACCAGCGCGTGCCGCTGGTGTCGGCCACGGGCAGCACCCGCATGGGCCGCAAAGTAGGCGAAGTGGTGGGCGCCCGCCTAGGCCGCGCCCTGCTGGAGCTGGGCGGCAACAACGCCATCATCGTCACCAAAAACGCCGACCTCGACATTGCCATCCGCGCCATCGTGTTTGGGGCGGTGGGCACGGCCGGGCAGCGTTGCACCAGCACCCGCCGCGTCATCATCGAAGACAGCGTATTTGATGAGGTGAAAAGCCGCCTGCTGGCCACCTATCCCAAACTGCCCATCGGCCACCCGCTGCAGGAAGGCACGCTGGTGGGGCCGCTCATCGACGGCGACGCCGTGAAGATGTTCGAAGAAGCCCTGACCAAGGTGCAGGCCGAAGGCGGCAAGCTGCTCACCGGCGGCCAGGTGCTGAGCGGCGCCGAGCTACACGGCGGCCACTACGTGCAGCCCGCGCTGGTGGAAGTGGAAAACCACTATCACACGGTGCAGGAAGAAACCTTCGCGCCCATCCTCTACCTCATCAAGTACAGCGGTGGCGTGGAAAAAGCCATTGAGCTGCAAAACGACGTGCGGCAGGGCCTGTCGTCCAGCATCTTCACCCTCAACATGCGCGAGGCCGAAGCTTTCCTGGCGGCCAACGGCTCCGACTGCGGCATTGCCAACGTGAACATCGGCACGAGCGGGGCCGAAATCGGCGGTGCGTTCGGCGGCGAGAAGGAAACGGGCGGCGGCCGCGAGTCCGGCTCCGACGCTTGGAAAGTCTACATGCGCCGCCAGACCAACACCATCAACTACTCCACGCAGCTGCCATTGGCCCAAGGCATTAAGTTCGATATTTAATTGACTTCAAATGCAAGGACAAAAAAGCCGCTCCATTTCTGGAGCGGCTTTTTTGTGAGGTCGAGAAGGAATCCTAACCGTTTTTCTTCTGGAAGTCGCCTTGGGCGAAGTATTTTTCGATGAGGCAATACATCATGATGAAGAAGTAGCGGCTGCCCATCTCCTTGATTTTGAGCTTGCTTTCGCCAAACTTGCGATTGGTCCAGGAGTTGGGCACCACGGCGTAGGAATAGCCCCGCACGATGGCCTTGAGCGGGAGTTCGAGCGTGAGGTTGAAGTGGGGGGAGAGGAAGGGCTTGAGGCCTTCCATGGTGTGGCGGCGGTAGAGCTTGAAAGCGTTGGTGCAGTCGTTGTACTTGAGCCGGAAGAGCGTCTTAACGAGGGTGTTGGCCACGCGGTTGAGTAGTTTCTTGTGGGCCGGGTAGTCCACCACCCGGCCCCCTTTTATCCAGCGCGAGCCGAAAACGCAATCGTAATTGCCTTCGACCATCGTGCGGTAGTAGCGCACCAAATCGGCCGGGTCGTCCGAGAGGTCGGCCATCATCACGGCCACGCAGTCGCCGGCGTAGCGTTCCAGCCCGTAGCGTACGGCATAGCCAAAGCCGTTGGGCCCCGCGTTGGTGTAGTAAGTGAGCGTCGGAATTTCGGCCGCCAGGGCCCGCAAGGCCCCGAGCGTGTCGTCCTTCGAATTGTCGTTGGTGACGACGATTTCGTGGTCGATGCCTTCGGCCACGAGCGTGGCGTGGAGCGTGCGCAGGGTCTCGCCGATGCTTTCCGCTTCGTTGTAGGCCGGGATGACCACGCTCAGCTTCGGGCCCTCGTTCATGCCGTCGGGGCGGGCCGGCGCTGGCGCAGCTCGTCGAAGATTTGCGTGAGCGTGGCCGTGAGGCCGTACTCGAACTGCCAGCCGGGGTAATGCTCTTGGAATCGGCGCACATCAGAGACGTACCAGATGTGGTCGCCCAGGCGGTTCTGCTCCGAATACGAGTAGCTCATCTTGTTGCCCGTAATCTTTTCGCACAGGGCGATGGCCTCCTGCATCGAGCAGTTGGCGAAGCGCCCGCCGCCGGCGTTGTAGACCTCGCCGCCGGGGCGGGGCTGCTGGTAGAAGTGCCAGAACATGTTCACCAGGTCGTGGGAGTGAATATTGTCGCGCACCTGCTTGCCTTTGTAGCCGAAGACGGTGTAATGGTCGCCGGTGATGGCGCACTTCATCAGGTACGACAAGAAGCCGTGCAGCTGCGCCCCTGAGTGGCGCGGGCCCGTCAGGCAGCCGCCGCGGAAGACGGCCGTTTTCATCCCGAAGTAGCGCCCGTACTCCTGCACCAGTACGTCGGCCGCCACCTTGCTGGCCCCGAACAGGGAGTGCGTGGTGTGGTCGATGCTCATGCGCTCGTCTATGCCGTGGGCGAAGTAGGGGTGGTCTTCGGCGATTTCCCAGCGCGTGTCGAGTTCGACCAGCGGGAGGGCGTTGGGCGTGTCGCCGTATACCTTGTTGGTACTCGTGAAGATGAAGACGGCCTCTGGGCAGTGGTGGCGGGTCATCTCCAGTAGATTAAGCGTGCCGTTGGCGTTGATGCTGAAGTCGGTGAAAGGCTCGCGCGCGGCCCAGTCGTGGCTGGGCTGGGCGGCCGTGTGCACCACCAGGGCAATGTCCGTGGCGTACTCCTGGAAGATGGTTTCCAGCGCGGCCTGGTCGCGGATGTCGACGGCGTGATGGCGGTAATTGGCAAACGTGCTCTGCAGGCGGGCCCGGTTCCAGTCGGTGCTGGCCTGCTCGCCAAAGAAGTACGCCCGCATGTTATTGTCCAGCCCCACCACCAGGTCGAACTTGTCGGCGAAGAATTCCACGGCTTCCGAGCCTATCAAGCCACCGGCTCCCGTAATGAGTGCAATTTTCATTCAACTACAGGTCCCTAGCCCAGAATGGGTTTCAATTGCGCTTCGTTTTCACGCAGCCAGTTATATACATCAGTTACAATCTGCTCGGCCGAGCGTTTGGGCGTCCAGCCGGTGAGTTTGGTCACGCGGGCGTTGTCGGTGAGGTAGAGCTGGATGTCCGCCTGCCGGTTTTCGACCTGCGAGCTGATGGGTACGGTGTTGCCGGTCACGCGTTGGCAAATGGCCGTCAGTTCCTGCAAACTCACGCTGATGTCGCGGCCGCCGCCCACGTTGAGGGTCTTGCCGCTCACCTGCTCCAGGTTTTCGAGCTGGTACTTCACCAAATCAAACAGGTCGTCGACGTGCAGGATGTCGCGCACCTGCTTGCCGGTGCCGCCGAAGCCGAAGTAGCCCAGCGGCTGCTTCCAGAAGTGGCGCGCCACCCACAGCACCACCACGCCCTGGTCGACCTTGCCCATCTGCCAGGGGCCGGTGAGTACGCCGCAGCGGTTGATTACCGTGCGCAGGTTGTAGAAGTGCTGGTATTCCTGAATCAGATACTCCGAGCACAGCTTGGTGGCGCCGTAGAGCGAGCGGTAGCCTTCCAGGGGAAAGTCCTCGGCCAGGCCCGCGGACGAGATGCCGGCAATGGGCTGCTCGGGGCTCACCTCGAAGCGGGTTTCGGCCTCCACGGTTTGGATTTTGTCGATTTGGTTAATCGGGTAAATCCGGCTCGTGGACAGGAACACGAACGCCGCGTTGTGCTGGCGGGCGTAGTTCAGGCAGTTCACGGTGCCTGTCAGGTTGGTGTTAATCAGGTAGTCCGGCGCCGAGGTGAGGCCGGCGAGTACCGAGGGCTCGGCTGAGGCTTCGATGACGGCTTCGACCGGCGGCAGGGTGTCAAAATCCTCTTTGTTGCGGATGTCGCCGTGCACGAACTCGATGCCGGCTTCGCGCAGGCGGGGCAGGTTCAGTTCCGAGCCGCGGCGCTTGAGGTTGTCGAGGGCGAAGACGCGGCACTCGGGGTAGGCCTGGCGAAAGCTCAGGGCCAGGGCCGAGCCCACGAAGCCGGCACCACCAGTAATAAGGAAGGATTTTACAGACATAAAGCGAGGATGCTGTAAAATTAAGGCCAAAGCGGGGAAAGGACCGGGATTGTTTTGCTTGATGCTTTGAATCAAGCGGTTGCGTTTGCCGGGGCGGGTTAGAACGGCGATGTAATCTGTATATCGCCGTGGCCTTTGTAGTAGAGCGTGGCCCCGCTGTACATCACGTAGTACACCCGGTAGCGCTGGCCTTTCTGGAAGGGACTGTCGCTGACAGCGAACGTGAAGGTGCGGTTGGTGTACTGCTCGGGCGCATCAAGCTCCCGGAGCACGTGGTAAAACTTGTCCACTATCACCAGCCGGCACGACACCGGGGCGGACAGGGAGTAGGAAAAAACAAACTGAAGAACCGTGGGATTGGGATACCCCCGACGAAGATGTTTGAAGGGCGGCTCTGGGCCTGCACGGGGCCATTCAAATCAAGACGCAATGACTGAAAAAGCTTTTGCTCGCGGCTGTTCCACGGGCCGTCCAGTACCCAATCGGTGGGGTCCTGCTCGCCCACGGGCAGGTTGTTGCCGGTGCGCACGTCGTAGCCCAGGCCGGGGCCAAAGTTGATGAACAAGCTGGAAGAGGACGCGTCCGAGTCGCTTTTGGAACAGCTGCTGAGCCCCGGCCCGGCGCCAAGGAGGAGCGAGGCCAGGCCTAGTGAGCGAACAAGCGGTGCGAAGCGCATGGTAGAAAAAAGTTAATTTGCGAACAAGTTACGGCCTCGTGCCCGGCCTGCAACCCTTGCCCGGCCCGCGGGGTCCTTTGCCTGCTTAAGCTCTTTAAAACTTCGCCTTTCTCTGCGCATGGAAGCCGCCGTTGCCTACGTTGACATCAATGCTCCGCTGGTGGAGCGCTGCCGCCTGAACGACCGCCAGGCCCAGGCCGAAATTTACCGGCGCTACGCCAAGGCCATGTTCAACGCGGCCCTGCGCATCACCGGCGACTACGCCGAGGCCGAAGACGTGCTCCAGGAGTCTTTTCTGAGCGCTTTCCGGGAACTGAGCAGCTACAAGGGCGACTCGTCGTTCGGGGCCTGGCTGAAGCGCATCGTCGTCAACAAAAGCATCAACTGCCTGCGGCAGCGGCGCCTGGCGCTGGTGCCCCTGGGCGAGCAGCACCACGACGAGCCCGCCGAAGCCGCCGGCCCCACGCCCGAAGACGAGGCCGACGCCAGCTACCGCGCCGACGTGCTACGCCGCTGCATTCAGGAGCTGCCCGACGGCTACCGCGTGGTGCTGAGCCTCTACCTGCTCGAAGGCTACGACCACCTCGAAATTGCCGGCATCCTGGGCATTTCCGAATCCACTTCCAAGTCGCAGTACAGCCGGGCCCGGGTGCGCCTGCGCGAGTTGGCCGCCCAGCGCGGCCTGAGCTAAGCCAATTCAATTCATTAGCCTTTCCATCCGTTACACGTATTTCCTCACTACTCTTCATCCTTTTTCGCCCGGCCGCGGTTACCACCCCATTATCCCCGCGGCCCCTTTGGAACCTGGAAGAACCGTGCGTTTGCAACCATCCATGAACCCGAACAAGCCTAATTCACTGGAAAACTTCGTCGAGCGGCACCGCGCCGATTTCGACACGCACGAGCCGCGCCCCGACCTCTGGGCCGCCCTCGAACAACAACTGGCCGAACCCGTAGCGCCGCCGGTGCTGCGCCTCAGCCAGGAGCCCGCGGCGGCCCCAGCGGCGCCCCGCGCCAGCTGGCTGCAGCGCTACGGCGTGGCGGCCTCGCTTGCGCTGCTGGTGTTTGCCGCCGGTGCCAGCGAGGCCTGGAAATCGAACCAGCCCGCGGCCGAACTGGCCGCTGCCCCCGCGCCCAAAGCCGCCGCCAGCCTGCCCGGCACCGAGCCCGATGCGGCCCTCTACCAGGGCGGCAACCCCACCGCACTGGCCGCCGCCGAGCGCACCACCGGCGCCGACAGCCAGCTCGTGCGGGCCGTGCGCGGCATGGAAGCCTACTACACCAACCAACTGGCCCGCCGCCAAAGTGAGCTGAGCGAGCTGCGTGGCCCCGGCTCAGCCGGCATGACGGCCGACTGGCAGCGTGAGCTGGTGTCGCTTGATTCGAGCTACCGCCAACTAAAAGCCGAGCTGCTGCACCACCCGCAGCCCGACGCCGTGCTCACGGCCATGAACCGCAACCTGCAGGTGCGCCTCGACATTCTGGACCAGCAACTGCACCTGGGCGCCACGGCCAGCGACGACCGCAACATGGGCGCTTTTGTGCTGGCCGACAGTCGTCGCTAGCCCATGAAAGTGCTGGGAATAATGCCTTTCCGCCACCTGTTGGCGGTGCTGGCGCTGGGTATGGCTGGGGTGCTGCACCCGCTGGCCGGGCGGGCCCAGGGGAGCCTGTGGGTGGGCAGCGTGAGCCGCAACGCCCAGAACGTGGCAATTGAGGCCTTTGTGGCTGCCGAGTTTTTCTCGGGCGGGCCCCAAAACCCACTGCCCGACCAAGCCACTGAGCAGGAAACCACGCTGCAAGTGGAGCAGCGCCGCCGCCTGAGCCGCAGCTACCCGGTGCCCAAAGAAGGACGGCCCTTCTCGCTCGACACGCGCTACGGCCGGGTGCAAATCAACCCCTGGAACAAGCGCGAAATCCGCGTCGAAGCCGAGTTGGTGGCCCGCTCCGAAACCGAGCTTGGCGCCCGCCAGGTGCTGGATGCGCTGGGCGTGCAGTGGCTGGACTACGACGCCAAAACCGGTGGCGTGGCCGTGAGCACGCAGTTTGGGCCCCTGCTGCGCGGGCGGCCGGGCGGCTGCCGCTACGAGGTGAACTACACCGTATGGCTGCCCCGCACCACGGCCTTGCGTGTGCACAACAACTTCGGCGAAGTGAGCATTACCGGCGACCTGAGCGGCCCCACCGAACTGGCCGTGGACTACGGCGCCCTGCGCACCGGCCGCCTCAACGGCCCCCGCAACCTGCTGCGCATCGGCAACGGCGACTGCACCGTGGCCTTCGCCGGCCGCGCCAGCATCGACGCCAGCTACGCCCGCCTGCGCCTCGACGAAGGCACCACCGTGGACCTGCGCAACAATTATTCCGACATCGACATCGGCACAGTGCAGGACCTGACCGTGCACAGCAAGTACGGCGACGTGGCCCTGGGCACGGTGCGCAACCTGCGCGGCTCATCAGGCTACTCCCGCTTCACCATCGACAAGCTGAGCGAAGGCCTGGACATGGCCGTGCGCTACTGCCCCGACTTTGTGGTGCGCGACATGGGCGCCAATTTCCGCCAGGTAAACCTCGACGGCGGTTTCAGCACCATCCGGCTCGGCTTTGCCGAAACCCCGGTGTTCCGCTTCGACGTGAGCACCGAGCAGGGCCAGCTGTTGGTGGATAAAAGCGCCGTGCGCGTGCTTTCGCAGGAAAATGGCCCGCAAACCAGCGACGTGCTGGGCATTTTCGGCGGCACCGTGCCGGCCCCTAATTGCGGCAATGTCAACATCAAGGTGCGCTACGGCACGGTGCGGTTTAGCAGGTAAGAGAGGGAAGATAGGAGTCACTAAAAAACGAAAATCAGAACGGTCATGCTGAGCCTGTCGAAGCACCTCGCGTGCTGAAGTAATTCATCTACTCTGGCACGCGAGGTGCTTCGACAGGCTCAGCATGACCGTTCTTTTTGCTTAGCGTATCGTTCTTATCGTTCGGCTGCCGTTCTTTGAAACGATGGTTCTTCTTCGTTTCATGTTCCTGTGGCTGCTGGCCGGTTCGGCCGCGGCGCAGGTTTCTCCCTCTCCCGTGCCCGACGCTGCCCGGACTTCCGCCCTCAAAACTCATGCCCTGCGCCTGCGCCCCGGCGACGACCTGCGCCAGGCCCTGACGGCCTATGCCCAGGCCCACCACCTCAAAGCCGCCGCCATGGTCACGTGCGTGGGCAGCCTCACGGTGGCCACGCTGCGGCTGGCCAACCAGGAAGGCCCCACGGTGTACCGCGGGCATTTCGAGATTGTCTCGCTGGTCGGCACGCTTTCCACCAACGGCTCGCACCTGCACCTGGCCATTGCCGACAGCACGGGGCGCACCCTCGGCGGGCACTTGCTGGATGGCTGCCGGGTGTACACCACGGCCGAAATTGTGCTGGGCGAGCTGCCGGAGCTGGAATTCCGGCGCGAAAAGGACGACACGTTTGGCTACCAGGAGCTGGTGGTGCGGCCGGCCCCCGCGCCGGCTTCTGCGCCGACTAAAAAAAGAAAGCCCTAGCCACGGCGGCCGGAACGCCTCTGGGGCCAAAAAATGGGAGTGGGCCCAATATGCCGTCGGGGCAGGCATGGAAAGCGCGGGTTCGTGGCTAACTTTAAACTGACGAGTGGCGGCGCGTTACTTTCTGCTTTTTCGTATTGGTATGCTCCTTTCCCGATTGTGGCTCTTCTTGTTTCTCCTGCCCGGCGCCGCGGCCCGCGCCCAGACGGTGGCGGAGATGAAAACCCAGTACCCCGGCGAAAAAGCCGTGTACCTGGAAATGCGGCAGGATTTGACCGTCGAAATCCGCAACGACTCGGTGCAGGTGCTGGCCCGGCACCACGCCGACATGCTGCACCTGGACGAGCAGTCGGGCGGCTACGCCAACGACCGGGTGTTCAGCTCGCACTTCAACCGCCTGCAGAAGCTGGAAGCCCGCACCATGGTGCCCACCGGCGGCCACTTCAAAACCGTGAAGGTGACGGATTTTAAGGACAAGTTTGAAATCCAGGACGGCATCTTTTTCGACGATACCCGCTCGACTTCGTTCTCGTTTCCGAGCATCACGCCCGGCGCCCGCACCGTGACGGACTACACCGTGCGCCACGTGGACGCCCGCTTCGTGATGCCGTTTTTCGTGGGCTCCTACGTGCCCGTGCGCCACGCCGAGCTCACCATCACCGCGCCCAAGGGCGTGGTCATCGGCTACAAGGCGTTTCACGCCGAAAACACGCCCATTACCTACACCAAAGAGGAAAAAGGCAGCCAGGTGGTGTACCGCTGGACGGCCGACAACCTGCCCAGTCCGCCCCGCGACGAGGACGGCCCCGAGGCGGCGTACTACCTGCCGCACATCGTGTTTTTTGTGCAGGAAGCCGTGGTGAACGGGCAGCCGCGCAAGCTGCTGGCCGGCGTGCCGGAGCTGTACACCATGTACGCCGACTTCGTACGGCGCATCGACCGGCAGCCCAGCCCGGCCCTGCAGCACCGCGTCGATTCGCTGGTGGCGGGCGCCCCGACGGAGGAGGAGAAAGTGCGCCGCATCTACTACTGGGTGCAGGACAACGTGAAGTACATCGCCTTCGAGCAGGGCCTGCGCGGCTTCATTCCGCACGACGCCGGCCTGGTGTATGCCCGCCGCTACGGCGACTGCAAGGACATGGCCAACCTCACCAACGAGATGCTGCACCTGGCCGGCGTGAAAACCGCCTACCTGACCTGGGTGGGCACCCGCGACCTGCCCTATAAGTACAACGAGCTGGCCACGCCCGGCGTCGACAACCACATGATTGCCACCTACGAGCCCAAGCCCGGCCAGTACGTTTTCCTGGATGCCACCAGCAAGCACACGCCCTACGGCATGCCCTCGGCCATGATTCAGGGCAAGGAAGGCCTGCTGGGGCTCGACGCCACCACCAGCCGCGTGGTGCCCATTCCGGCCATGGACAAGGCCCGCAGCGGCCTCGACGACGCCTCCGTGCTGACCCTGGACGGCACCACCCTGCGCGGCACCGGCCAGCTCAGCCTGAGTGGCTACACCAAAATCAGCCACAGCTACGGCCTCGACGGGCTGGACCGGGTGGCCGAGCCCAAGTACGTGAAGGCCCTGCTGGAGCGCGGCAACAACAAGTTTTTTGTCGATAACTACCACATTGCCAATCTCGATGCCCGCGACCAGCCCCTGCGCATCAGCTACGACTACCGCCTGCAGGACTACGTGCAGCGGGTGGACGACGAAGTGTACGTGAACCTGAGCCTGGAGCGCCCCTTTGCCACCGACCGCATCGACTCGACCACGCGCAAGCTGCCGCGCTACAACGAATTTGCCCACACCGACCACACCCGCACCGAGCTGGTGGTGCCGGCCGGCTACGAGGTGAGCTACCTGCCGCCCACGGTGCAGGCCCAGGGCGACGCCCTCGGCTTCCGGGTGAGCTACGAGCGCAAGGGCGACAACATCGTGCAGGACCGCGAGGTGTACGTGAACTACCTGCTGCTCCAGCCCCAGCAGTTCGGCCGCTGGAACCAAGTGGTGAGCAAGCTGGGCAGCGCCTACCGCGAGGTGGTGATTTTGAAGAAGAAAAAGACGTAGCCGGCCTCAGCTACACCAAACACAACTCGCCTGCCATCCTGAGCATTCTGCGCATGAAGCAGAGACGAGGACCTTATCAATCCAGAACTAATCGTTGGCACTTGACAAGGTCCTCGTCTCTGCTTCATGCGCAGAATGCTCAGGATGACGGACGATTATTGACCTGAAAACAAACACCCGATACCCACTCAATGCGTCATTTTCTACTCGCACTTCTCCTTCTCATTGCCGCCGCGGCTCCGGCCCAAAAGCTGCCGGCCGACCTCGTGCACGCCGGCTACAGCTGGGACGCGGGCCGCAAGCAGCGCCTGCCCATTTCCAGGGAGGAAGCCGAACTGCCGGCCATCATTCTGCGCGATTTCACCAGCCTGGAGTACTACTATGATAAGTCGCGCAAGGACCTGCGCTTCTTCGCCACCGAGCACCGCATCGTGCGCGTCAACTCTTCCGATGGCATCGAGCGCTTCAATAAAATTGTGGTGCCGGTGCTCGAATCGGGCGCGCCGGTCGACATCAAGGCCCGGACCATCAGCCCGCGGGGCGAGGTGCACGAGGTGCAAGCCGCCGACATGAAGGAGCTGAAGGACCAGGAAGGCGGCCGGGGCTTCCGCGTGTTTGCCGTGGACGGCGTGGAGAAGGGCAGCGAAGTAGAGTATTACTTCACCCGCGAGCGGCCCTTCAACCACTTCGGCTACGAGGTGCTGCAGGGCGAAACCGCCGCCCGCGACGTGGTGTTCGAGCTGATTTCGCCCGAGGCCCTCACCTTTGAGGCGCGCGTGTACCACGGGCCCGCCGTGGCCGTGGACACCACCCTGCCCGGCCGCCGGGTGCTGCGCCTGGCCCTGAAAGAAGTGCCCGCCCTGCGCGAGGAAGCCTTTGCCAGCGTGCTGGCCCAGCGCATGCGCGTGCACTACAAGCTGGCCTACATGGCCAGCAAGGGCCAGGTGCGCCAGTTCACCTGGGCCGACGCCAGCCAGTTTGTGTACCGCAACATGACGGCCCTGAGCAAGGACGACGTGAAGGCCGTGGCCAAGGTGCTGGCCGCCGCCAAGCTGCCCACCGCCGGCCCGCTGCCCGAACGCATTGCCGCCGCCGAAAACTACGTGAAGCTCAATTACAACCTCGACGAAAGCGCCAGCCCGGTGCTGAGCCAGGTGGTGGCCACCCGCAACGCGCCCGAAGGCGGCTTCGTGCACCTGCTGGCGGCCATCTACCGCACGCTGGGCGTTGAGTTTGAACTAGTGGTAACGAGCAGCCGCGCCACCCACCCCTTCGACACCACGTTCGACACCTGGGACTACCTCGACAATTTTGCCCTCTACTTCCCCGGCACCGGGCAGTACCTGGCGCCGGGCCGGCCCGAGTACCGCTACGGCATGCTGCCCGCCGAGTGGACGGCCAACGCGGGCTTGTTCATCCGGGGCGTTACGCTGGGCTCGATTGAGTCGGCAGTAGGCAAGGTGAAGGAGATTCCGGCCCTCGACGCCGACAAAAGCCCGCAGAACCTCGACGTGACGGTGGCATTTTCGCCCGACCTGAGCAACAGCACCGTGCAGCTGCGCCAGACCCTGGGCGGCTACCCGGCCCTGCAAATCCAGCCCTTCTGGGCCATGATTCCGGACGCCAAGCGCACCGAAATCATGCAGGACCTGCAGAAGGGCGTGGTGGCCGACGCCACCAACTTCCAGAAGATGACCGTGCGCAACGTGGAGCGCGGCGTGAGCCCGCTCGAAAAGCCCTTCATCATCGAGGGCCAGCTTGATTCGCCTTCGCTGCTCGACAAAGCAGGCCCGCGCTACCTCTTCAAAATCGGCACGCTGCTGGGACCACAAACCGAGCTGTACCAGAAGGAAGAGCGGCAGTTCGACGTGGAAAACGACAACAACCGCCGCTACCTGCGCACCATCCGCTTCGAGGTGCCGGCCGGCTACACCGTGCGCAACCTCAACGACCTGAACGTGAACGTGAAAGCCGGCGGCGACGCGGCCCGGCCCGATTACGACTTCAAGTCTTCCTACGTGCAGCAGGGCCAGACCATCACCGTGACGGTGGACGAAAACTACCGCCAAATCCGCTGGCCCAAAGCCGATTTTGAAGCCTTCCGCACCGTGGTCAATGCCTCGGCCAACTGGAACAAGGTGGTGCTGGTGCTGGACAAGAAAAGCTAGCGCGTGTCATTGCGAGCGCAGCGAAGCAATCCGTCCTGTTCTCAGCAACCAGCTTGATAATGTGATACAGCCCCGGAGCAACGCAGCGCCGGGGCTTTCTGGTGAAAGGACATTTCTGGCTTTTAGAGGACGGATTGCTTCGGTTCCGCCTCGCAATGACAGTTGCGTACCTTCGCTTCATGTCAACCCCCGCCGACTCCCCGCAGGCCGCCGCCTTCCGCCGCCAAGTCCTGAACCCGCTGAAGCTGCGGCTCTTTATGATGCGCAAGCTGCCCATGGCGTGGCTGGCGGGCCTGCGCCTCACGCAGCTCACGCCGGAGTCGGCCACGGTCACCATCCGCTACAAGTACCTCACCCAAAACCCGTTTCGCAGCATTTATTTCGCGTGCCTGGCCATGGCAGGCGAGCTGGCCAGCGGCATTCAGGCCATGATGCACGTGCAAGCCGGCGGGCCGGTGTCGATGCTGGTGGTGAGCCTGCACGGCGATTTTACCAAGAAAGCCGTGGGCCTCATCACCTTCACCTGCCCCGACGGCCCGCGCATTGCCGAAGCCATTGCCGAAAGCCGCGCCACCGGCGAAGGCCGCGTGGTGGAATGCGTGAGCACCGGCGTGGACGAAGCCGGCGACGTGGTGGCCGTGTTCCGCCTCACCTGGTCGTTTCGGGCCAAGCGGTAGAGACGCAATATACTGCGTCTCGTCGTTGCTGATGTTGTTAGCGCTGAACCGTTATAGGTGGTTCGGCGCGGTCCCGTTCGTTCAACGATGAGACGCAAAATGTTGCGTCTCTACCCCATTCAACCGACCATCCTGAGCAGACGAATTTTCCAAAAGCAAAAAGAGGCCCCCGCCAATGGCAGGGGCCTCTTCTCATTCTACCGTGGCCGCGTCTACTCCTTCAGCAGCTTCTGCTGCCGCACCTCGCGGCCCACGCGCAACGTCAGCACGTACACGCCGGGAGGCAGGGCCACTAGCTCGGGCAGGGGCACGGTGGTTTCGCCCATGGGCAGGGCCAGCTCGCGCTGGAAGAGGGCGCGGCCGGCCAGGTCAAGCAGTTGGAGGTGGCCCGTGCCGGCCTCGGCGGTGGTGATGGTGGCCACCAACTCCTGCTGCCGGAAGGGGTTGGGCGCGGCGCGCAGGGCCAGGCCATTCACCTCGTCGAGGCGCACGGCCCGCACGGGGCCGTAGCTGGTGGTGCCGTCCAGGTCCACCTGGCGCAGGCGGTAGTAGCGCAGGCCGCCGGTCATCGGCACGTTGGGCTCGGTGGCGGTGTAGCGGCGCGGGGCGGCGCTGCTGCCCGCCGCGGCCACCCGGCCGATTTCGCGGAAGCCATCGCGCGGCGCGGCCGAGGCTTCGAGCGCGAAGTAGGCGCTGTTGCGCTCGCTGGCCGTGGCCCACTCCGCCAGCACGTCGCGGCCCCGGCGCACGGCCGTGAAGCTGGTCAGCTCCACGGGCAGGGGCCGGTTGCCGCCGTTCACGTAAAACTCCGAGAAGTGGTCCGTCACGGTGGCCTGGGCCACGAAATAGGGCACGCCAACGGGGTCGCTCATCTGGGGCGTGAGCAGCACGGTGGTCGAGCCGGCCGCCAGGTTGTTGGCCAGGTCGCAGTCCTCGTTCGGGCCGCTGTACTGGGTCAGGCGCAGGCTGTTGAGGCTGCTCACGTTGGTTGGGTCGGCCACTTTCAGCTTGTTGAACTCAGCGGTGAGGCCGTAGAAGCGCACCTGCGCGGCGTTGCCAGTACCCAGGGGAGTTTCAGTGATGATGTGCCAGTTGCGGTCGAGATATTTGGTACCGCGCCCGTCCTGGCGCACGCTGCCGCCGCTCATCACCGCGAATTCTACCCGCACCGTGCCCAGCGCGTGGCCCTGGTCGTTGAGGGCCGCCACGGTTTTGCCGTTTAGCTTGAGGCGCTGCCAGGTGCCGCTGCCGGTACTCGTAATCGGGTCCGAGAGCAGGCACTGATTGTGCACCAGGTCGTACACCACCAGGGCCGTGTCCTCAATCACGGTGAAGGTGTCGCCGGTCAGCTTCAGCTTTTCGCGGTTGTCGGTGTGGTCGGTGGCCAGGGTGAAGAAGTCGTAGCGGGCGCCGGGCAGGCCCGGGAAGTCGTAGCTGGTGCCCGTCACGTCCTGCGCCACCCGAACGAAGGGGCCGCCGTCTTCCGACGCAAACACCTCGTAGCTGCGCACGCCCGAGCCGCCCACGTCGTCGGAGCCCGTCCAGGTGAGGTGCACGGTGGGGCTGAGTTGCGAAGCGGCCACCGCGTTGACGTGCGAAACGGGCGCGGCAGCGTCCACGATGTTGCCCCAGCGGTTGGTTTTCAGCGGCGTGTTGCTGTCGAACACGATGCTGCCCTGGGCCACCAGCGAGTCGCCGGTCAGGGCGGTGCCTCCCGGCTGAATGGTGTAGTTCACGAAGCCGTGGCCCTGGCCCAGCGTGTCGGAAATGCCCAGGAAGCCGATGAGCGAGTCAGTGGGCGGCAGGCCGGTGGCGCGGTCAATGGTCTGGAAATACCAGAACGCCAGGCGGCTCGACACGTCCACGCCGGCCACCACGCGCACGTCGTAGGGCAGCGGGCTCAGGTGCAGGGTCTGAGCGTAGGTGCTGGCGTTGGCCGGCACGGCGTAGGTGGTGCCGTTGAAGCCGAAGTCGCCGAGGCGGAAGGTTTGCAGGTTGGTGGTCACGTCGAGCGGCACCTGCACCCGCACCCGCTGGGCGGGGCCGGTGGCTTGCAGCGAGTCGTTCTCGAACTGCACCTGGTAGTTGAGCTTCTGCTGCACGCCCACCATGCGGCGCGGCCCGTAGCCGGCGGGCCCGGCAATGAGGTTGGGGTCCACCGAAGCAATGATTTCGGTGCTGGTTGCGCCGCGCGAGTTGAACAGGAAGCGCACCGAGTCGGCGGCCGGGCGCAACGCCAGCGGGTAGCCCAGGGCGAAGAAATCGGGCCGGAACTCGTGGTACTGCTCCTCGATGTGCCAGTAATCGGAGCCCACGCCGCCGGGCACCTGGGTCTGGCTGTTTTTGTGGGTGTAGGGCAGGGCTTTCGGGCTGTGTGCGGGCACCGTCCAGGCCGTATCAATCAGGCCAAGCCGCACAAACTGCCGTTGCAGCGAGTCCCGCCACACGGTCGGGCCGGGGTTGTTGGCCAGCGCCACCACGGCCGGGTCGAACTGGCCGGGATTGGCCAGCACGGCGGCCTTATACTTCGCAATGAAGTCCAGGGTGCGGCGCGAGTAGTCCTGTGCGGTTTTCGGCTGCTGGTTCAGCACCACCGGGAAGTGCACCCGGCCGCCGGCCGCTTGCAGGCTGTTGAAGTCGATGGGCGGCAGCATGTTCAGGTTCACCTGAATGATTTCGCCGGGCCGCAAATCCTGCGCGATGAAGGGGAACACCTCCGTGGCGTTGCTCACGTAGCCGTTGTTGGCTGAGTTTGAGAGCGGCACGGCCGGCGCGAAATCCGACTTTTTGCGCACGTTGGGCGTGTGGGTTTCCACCACGCCCGCGCCGGGCGGCACCGCAAACTGGAATTCCCAGTACGGCACGTCCACGTTCGAGGAGTTGGTGAGGAAGTAGGTCCAGTTGCCGCGGGTGCCCACGCGCAGGCGCGGCGGCGTGATGCTGGCAAAGTTCACCAGCAGCCCCGAGCTGGGCTCGACGGTGAGGCCGTTGGTGAGCTGCACTTTCGTGCCGTTGGCCTGCTCGGCCACCACGTTGTACGTACCGGTGTCTACCGAGTCGCGGTCGAAATGCCAGCGCAGAGTCACTTCCACGCTGCTGCGGAAGCGCACGATGTCGGCGTAGGCCAGCGGCGTCGGGCTGCTGCCTTTCGTGATGTAAAACTTGGTGCCGGCCAGCGCGGCCGAGTTGCCGGTGCGCCGCACGAAGCCCGCGCCCAGCACCCGCGTGGTCACGCGGCCCTGGCCCACGGTGTCGGAGGCGATGCTGCGTACCTGGAAGGGCAGGGCCTCGGCGAAGAGCGTGGCGGTTTGGGTGCCGGCGTACACGTAAGGCGTTTTCACCAGGATGTAATAGTCGCCGCCGCCGGTGCTCGGAATCAGCAATTCCTGCCGGGTATTAATCGGGTCTTCGTAGATGAAATCGAAGTCCGAAGTCGTGGGCACGCGGTTGTAGGCCACGTAGATTTCGTTCTGGCCGTGGTTCTGGTTCGAGCCCAGCGCGAGGCGCAGGTCGAAGCCCGCGCCGGGCGTCACCTTGTAGAATTCCAGCGAGTCGCGGTCGAGCGCGAAGAGCGTCAGCGTGTTAAGCGGCAGCACGTTCACGGTCACGTTGGTCGGGGCGGCCTGCGAGAGCGTGTCGTTCTGGTAGTCGCTCTCAAAAACGTCGCGGAAGAGGTTGGTCCCCAAAATGCCGTGATAGTCCCCGGGGCTCAGCCCCTGCACCCGGTCCCGAATCACGCCGCTCACCGTGGCGCCCGCCGCAATGGTCAGGTTGCGGGTGCTGGTGCCAAAGAGCTTGTCCGAGCCCGTGCTCAGCACCCGGTCGCTGCTCAGGTAAAGGCCGTCCTTGAGCTGGCCCACGGCGGCATTGCTGCCCTGGTTGCGCACCGAATAGCTCACGGTCATGGTCTTGCCGAGCTTGGCCGTGCCGGGCACCGCCACCATCGTCACCACCAGGTCGGAGGGCTGCGGGACGGTCACGTTCACCGTGGTAGGCGCCTGCCAGACGTTGTTGAACTCGTGCTGGTGCTCGTACACCTGGCCCACCTGCACGGCCCCGCCCCAGTGCGCAAACTGCGGGCCGTAGCCGCTGGGGTCGTTGTTGTCGGTGGCAATGAACAGGTAGTAATTCCCGGCCAGATAGCCCGGAATGGTCACGTTCGTAGTCACATTGTAGAAGTCGCCAGCCGCCAGCGCCCCGGTGTGGGGCACCACTCCAATGCGGGTCGCGCCCGCCAGCGTGGGCGAGGGGCTCAGATATATGCCGTCATTCCAGGAAGCGGCCGGCGTGGCGCCCACGCCGTCGTTCTGCACCCGGAAACTGAGGCTCACCTGCTGCCCGGCCAGGGCGGCCGTGGGCACGCCGGGGCCGTTGCCGCCGGTAGTCACAATCTGCAAATCGGCCGGGGGCGTGAGCGTGATGGGCAGGGCCAGCGCGGCCACGTTGTTGGCCGGGTTGGTGTCGGCCAGCGTGCCATTGGGGTTGTTGGCCGTGCGCAGCAGCACGTAGTAGCTGCCGCTAATGCCCTGGGGCAAGGTCACGGTCTGGCTCTGCTGGTAGAAGCCGCTGGGAGCCAGCGGGCCGGCGGTGCTGCCGGGCGCGGCCAGCAGCAGGTCGCTGCCGTCAATCACATTGTCGAGGGACAAATACGCCTGGTCCGTCCAGGCCGTGGCCAGGGTCTGGAAGCTGCCCAGGTTGCGCACGCGCCAAGCCACGTTCAGGCCGTTGCCCGAGGCGGCCGGCGCGGGCGTGGCGGTCAGGTTCTGCACCGCTAGGTCGTCGCTGTAGAGGTAGGTCAGCGTGGTCGTCTGCTCGTTGTTGCTCTCGTAGTTAAACTCGTACACGCGGTTGCCCGCGTCGGCCGTGAGGCGCACCGTGAGGGTGCCCGGCACGAAATTGTTGGGCAGACTAATGGTGGCCGAGTTCGAATACGAAGCGCCCGCCGCCAGCGGCCCGGCGTGGGGCACGCTGGCCAGCACCGCCGAGTGGCCCGCCGCGTCGCTCACGGTCAGGTGGTCGGTCCAGGTGCCGCCGGCCGCAATCACGGCCGTGTTCGTGTTTTGCACCGTGTAGTTCACCACGAAGCTGTTGGGGGCCGATACCGAGGCCGGGGCCGTCAGGGCCGTCGGGTACAGGTCGGCGTACACCAGATTGATGGCCACGGTGCCGGCCGAGCGGGTCACGTTGTTGTCCTCGTGGGTGTACTCGAACACGTTGTTGCCGGCATCGGCCTGCACGTACACGTAGTAGTTGCCGCTGATGCCGTTGGGCAGGTTCAGCGCGCCCGCGGCGGCGTAGGTGGCGTTGGGCTGCAGGCCGGTGGCCGCTTCGTAGTGAAACACCTGCCCGAGGCTGATGGCCGTGTTGTCGAAGGTCGGGCTGAGGCTGAGGTAGACGTTATCGGCCCAGTAGGTTTCCAGGCGCGGGTAGGGGCGGCTCAGGCCCGCGTTCCGGCCCACCCAGCTCACCGGCAAACTGGTGCCGGCGGTGGCCGCGGCCGGGGCCGTCACGCTGGTTATCACCAGGTCGGGCGGCGGGCGCAGGGTCACGTGCACGGGCACGTACTCGAGGTGGTCGTGGGGCGTGGGCGTGTTGTAATGCACCAGCGTGCGCGGGTTCACGTTGTTGGTGCTGGCCGTTTCGAACACCTCGTTGTTGTCGTCGGTGAAAACGTAGAGGTAATAGTCGCCGGTGGGGGTGGTGTGCGGAATCGGGATGCGCAGGTTGTCATTGTAGGCGGCATTCACGTTTAGCGTCTGGCCCGCGTGGCGGGTGGTGCCGCCGCGCCGGGCCGTGGGGCCCAGCAGGCCCTGGCCGGTGTTCTGGGCAATGTTCTGAGTGGTGTCAGGCGAGAAGTAGCCGGCGTCGGTCCAGGAGGCATTCACCACATCCACGCTGCCGGTGTTGCGCACGCGGTAGCCCACGGCCGCCGTGTCGCCGCCGAAAAAGCTGGTGAAGTGCGACACCGTTTGCACCACCAGGTCGGGCGCGGTGGGCACGATGATGAGCACGCGGCCCAGGGCCGGGGCGGGCCCGCTGGCCTCGCGGCCCACGTTGTTGGCGTAGCTGGTTTCGAGCAGCGCGCCGTTGCTGTTGGCCTTCACGTACACATAGTAGTAGCCGGCCATGCTCAGCGGCACCGGGAAGGTGCCCTGGCTGATGTAGGTGCCGTTGGGCTGCAGGTAGGTCACGTTGCCCACGCTGCCCATGTACATGGCCGTGTTGTCGAAGGTCGGGTTCTGCGAGAAGTACACGCCGTCCTGCCACTGCTGGGCCAGGGTGCTGGCCACGCCGCTGTTGGTTACGTTCCAGCTCACGGCTACCGTCTGGCCGACGTAGGCCGTGTCGGCCGCCTGCACGAAGGGCACGGTCAGGTCGGGCAATTGGCGCAGCTCGAAGGTCTGCACCGGGCCGGGCGTGCTGCCGCAGACGTTGCGGGCCACCACGCGCCACTTGAAGCTCTGCCCGTAAGCCAGCGGCGCACCGCCGTAGCTGGTTTGCAGGGTGCTGATGCCCGCCACGGTGGGCGTGGCCGGCTGGCTGCCGCTGCTGGGCCAGATGTACAAGTCGAAGCTGCTGGCCGTGGAGCCCGCGCCGGGGTTCCAGCCGAAGTTGATGGGCAAATCCAGCCCCGCCGAGTTATCCACCGGCAGCATGTTGGTCACCGCCAGCGGGGCCACCGAGGCCGGCGAGCGATAGACTTTCTGCGTGAAGCTGTACGAGCAGCCGGCCGCGTTGGTCACCGTCACCGAGTAGGTAGCGGGCGCGCCCACCGTGGCCGGCGCGTTCACTGCAATGCTGCTGCCGGTAGCGCCGGTGCTCCACGCGTAGGTGGCGCCCGGGCCCGCGTTGCTCACGGCCAGCGTGGCCGATGAGCCGGGGCAGAGCACCGAGTCGGGCGTCACAGCCAGGATGGGTCGGGGCAGCACCGTCAGCGGCTGGGTGGCGGTGTTGGCGCAGCCATTGCCATCGATGTAGCGGTAGCTGATGGTGTAGGTGCCGGGCCCCACGGCCGTCGGGCTAAACTGCCCGCCGCTCACGCCGGGACCGGAATAGCTGCCGCCCGCAGGCGCGCCGCCCGTCAGCGCAAACGCCGCCGCGCCTAGGCACTTCGTTGGCTGGGCCACCAGCGTCACCATGGGCAGCGGGTTCACCGTCAGTGCCTGGGTGGCCGTGGCGGTGCAGTTGTTGCCATTGGTGTAGGAGTAGGTAATGGTATGCGTGCCGGGGCCGGCCGCCGACGGGCTGAAGCTGTTGCCGCTCACGCCCGGCCCCGAGTAGGTGCCGCCGGCGGGCAGGCCGCCCGTCAAGGTGTAAGTATCGGCACTCGCGCACACGGCCGCCTGCGCCGCCAGCGTCACCACAGGCAGCAGGTCTACCACCACGCTCACGGTGGCCGAGCAGTCGTGGCCGCCGGCGCTCACCGTCACCGAGTAGCTGGCGTCGGCCGAGGGCGTTACCGTGATGCTGTTGCCGGTGGCGCCGGTGCTCCACAGCACCGTGCCGTTCACCGGGGCGGCCAGGCTCAGGGTCAGGGGTTGGCCCGCGCACACGTGCTGGATGGCGCCGCCCGCAATGCTGGCGTAGGGCATAAACACCTGCGTGCTGGCCGTGCTGGTGCAGGCGCCGTGGGCGCCCGTCACCGAATAAGTGCCGGGGCTGCTCACGCTGATGGTGCGCGACGTTGCGCCCGTGCTCCACAGGTAACTGCTGGCCGGCCCGGCGTCCAGCGTCACGCTGGCCGTGCCGCAGGCCGGCGACGAATCGGCGGGCAAGCTCAAAGCCAACGGCGCATCCACCGAAATGGTCACGCTGGCCGAGCAGTTCTGGCCGTGGTCTCGCACGGTGGCCGTGTAGGTGGTGGTGGCCGTGGGCGCCACCGTGATGCTGGGCGTGGTCTGCCCGCCCGGCATCCACACGATGCTGCCGTTCACCGGCGCATTCAAGCTCAGCGTAATGCTGCTGCCCGAGCAAATGCTCTGGCTGCTCTGGGCGATGGTCGCATTGGGCAGCAGCACGTAGGTCTGGTCTGATTTGGGGCAGCCGTTGTCTACCGTCACCGAATACAGGCCCGGCGCGCTCACGCTGATGGTTTGCGAAGTGGCGCCGGTGCTCCACAGGTAGGAGGTGCCACCGCTGCCCGCGTCCAGGGTCACGCTGGCCGTGCCGCAGGTTGCCCGGGTGGTGTCGGGCAGGCTCAGCGGCAGGGCGGGCGGGATGTTGATGGTCACCGCATCGGAGCAGGAAAACGAGCCGTCCGAAACCGTGGCCGTGTAGGTGGTGGTGGCCGTGGGCGCCACCGTGATGCTGGCCGCGCTGCTCGTCACCGAGTTGTCGGAAGCCGACCACGTCACCGTCCCGTCCACCGGCGCGGCTAGGCTGAGCGTGGTGCTCTGGCCGGGGCACTGCGTGGCGTTGGTTTGCACGATGTCGGCCCGCGGCATGCGCACCGTGGTGCTGGCCGTGGCCGTGCAGGTGCCGGTGCTGGCGCCCGTCACGGTAACGGAGTAGGTGCCCGGTGCCGAAGCCGTAATGGTCTGGGTGGTCTGGCCGCCGGGACTCCAGGCGTAGGACGCGTAGCCCGCGCCGGCGTCCAGCGTCACGCTGGTTTGGCCGCAGGGCACGTCGGTGACGGGCGCCAGCGCGATGGTGGGCGCGGGCGCGAACGTGACGGTGCTGCTGCCCGTGCCGGTGCAGCCCAGGGCGCTGGTCAAGGCCACCGAATAGGTGCCGGCCGTGGTCACGGTCAGGCTCTGGCTGGTTTCGCCGGGCAGGGGCGAGCCGTCCAGACTCCACTGGTAGCTGCCGCCCACTCCGGCCGACGCCGAGGTGATGGTGAGCGGCTGCCCGCTGCACCCGGCCAGGGCCGGCGGCAGGTTGGGGCTGAGCTGCGAGGGCGTGCTCACGCTGAATGGGTGCGCGTACTCGATGGCCGGCACGCCGTTGGCATCCAGCACCGCCACGCGCATCACGTAGTTGCCGGCTGCGCTCACGCACACGTTGGTGGGAAAGGTCACGTCCACGTCGGCCGCCCGCGCGGGCGCCGGCAGCACGTAGTATTCCGGCGGCGCGCTGGGTGTGGCCGAGCTTTCGGGAAACACCTGGTAGCGGACGCGGGTGATGAGCGGCCTAGTGCCGCCCGCAATGCTGCCCTGCCGCAAAAACGGCTTCACGTTCACCAGGCTCCAGGCGCCGGCGGCGTTGCGCACCCGCACAAACAGGGTGTGGATGCCGTTGGCCACGCCGCTCAAATCGGCCACAAAATCCTGGTCGATGCTGGGGCCCGGCGTGGCAAAATTGACCCGCGTGCCCTGCCCGTAGCCGGGGTCGGTGTCGAGGTAATATTCGGCATAGGTCAGGCTGGAGGCCGCCCCGCCGCCGCTGGCCGGCCCCACGTAAATGGGCTGCACGTGGCTGATGCTCCACGCGCCGCTGGCATTTTTCACGCGCGTGTACATGGTGTGGAAGCCCGGCGCGAGCCCGCTCAAATCGGCCATGTAGGTTTGGTCGATGCCGGGAGCGGGCGCCGTCAGCGCCACGCCGTGCCCCAGCCGGTAGCCGGGGTCGGTGTCGAAAAAATATTCGAGGTAGGTGAGGTTGTCGAGCCCCGTGCCCACCGGGCCCACGTACACGGGCCGCACGTGCGCAATGCTCCAAGCGGCGCGGGCGGGCCAGTACGCCGGCTGGCCGGCATCGGCGCTGGCCCCCAGCGGACCGAGGGGGCCCAGCGGGTTCACCTCGGCCGGGCGCTGCTCGCGCACGCGGGTGTAGAGGGTGTGGAAGCCCGGCGCCAGCCCCGCCAGGCTGGCCGTGTAGGTGAAGTCCTGCGCGGCCGCGGCCGTGGGGAAGCTCACCGGCGTGCCCTGGCCGTGGCCGGGGTCGGTGTCGTAAAAATATTCCAGCCGCGTCAGGCTCTGGGCCCGCGCCGGGCGCCCGGCCAGCAGCACCCCCAGCAGCAGAAGTGCCTTCAGCCACGGCCATTGCCGGAGTAAGGAGTCGGTTTCCATCGCTTAATAGAGAATGGAGTCTTAGGGTCTTAGGGGCTTAGGGGCTTGGTGTTTTGGACAAAATGGAAAGTCAGCGAGTCTGCCGCTTTCGCTTTTCGTGCCCAAAACCAAGACTCTAAGTCCCCAAGACCCCAAGTCCCTGATTAATTATGCGACTTGGCCTTGATGTTCACATTCAGCCCGCTGGCGCCGCTGCCCGAGCTGGGAGCCGAAAACGACCAGATGGCCGGAATGGCCGGCAGGCCGCTCAACACATAGGGGTCGGCCCCGCCGAACATGCCGATGTCGACACCGCCCAGGCCGGCGCCGATGGCCGGCGAGCCCGGCTTGAGCTGGTACAGGCCGTCGTCGGAGCCCGTGTTCACGCACACGTCGGCAATGGGCTGGTTCTGGACGTTGCCGTTGCCGGCCGGAAACTGCGTGCCGTTGCCGATGTTGTTGTGGTAGGAGTTGCTGCCGCCGGCCAGGCTGCCGCCGTAGAGGTAGGTATTGGTGACGTCGGTGCTGTTGGTTTCCAGGATGCCGTACACCGTGTTGTTCGAGAAAATCAGGCTCGACAGCGCGTACACGGCTTGCCAGCCCGGGTTGTTGGAGTGGATAAAGTTGTTGGTGACGATGATGTTGGAGCAGCCCCCGGCCACCCACAGCGCCCGGTAGCCGTTGGTGGTGCTGATGTAGTTCTGCACGCACAGCACGTTGGAAGGCGTGTAGCTGCCGACAAGCTGGTTGTTGTCGCCGATGACCACGGCGTGGTTGCTCGACGCCACGTAGTTGCGCTTGAACAGGATGTTGCTGGCAAACAAGTACACCCGGTACATGGTCATGCCCGTGATGAGCGAGCCGGCAGCGCCGGGGTCCACGCGCAGCTGGTCGAGGTAGGCGTGGTTGGGCGCGGCCTGGGTTTGGGAGTTTTGCGTGAGGAAGAAGCCCGGCCCGAACACGTACAGCCGCTTGGTCATGTGGAGGGCGCCGTAGGTGGTGCCCGAGCCGTTGAAATACAGCGTGTCGTTCACGGCCACGGCGGCGGCATCGTGCGCCGCCTGGGCGGTGGTAAAGTCGCCCGGCGAGCCGGCGTTGTTATCAATACGCCAGATTTTGGCCTGGGCGGCCGCCGGATTCAGCATCAGCAACACCGCCGCCAGCAGCGCGGAAGACAAAAAAAAGGAGGAGAAGTTCTTCATGTGAGTTTTGCTGAAAAAGCGGTTGATAAACAAAGCTTTGGCCGCGCTTGGGCCCGTTCAGCAAAACTACCTTTCGGCCCCGATGGCCGGCAATCCGTGCTGCCCCGTAGTTTTTTCCAAGGTTTCTATCCGTGCCAGCACGGATGCAGCCGGCCCCAGACCAGCTGCAACCGTAGGCGTCTCTACCCGTCCAAAGCCAGCAAGCCCCGGCACTGCGCAGTGCCGGGGCTTGCTCATATCAGGAGGCAGCTCCCTCAAAACCCGATTTCTATTCCTGTTCCGAAGTAATGATGTCCACCAATCCGTCTTCGCTCACCACCACGGCCAGGCAGGGGTAGTCCGAGCTTTCCACGTAGCGCAGGGCCGAGTTGTAGCGGGCCCCGCGGGTGCTGTCGCCACGGCCCGAAGCGCGGCCGTCCAAGATTACACCGATGGAGTAGCAGTAGCCTTCGGGGTCGAGCAGCACGGCGCCGTCGATGCTGGTGACGAGGCGCGTGATGAGCGGCGTGAGCGGCACCGGCTCAATGAGCGTGCATTGGAGCTTGAGGCGGTCGGCTTCGGCCAGGGCTTCGGTGGTGATGACCAGCAGGGTGCCGTGCTTCTGGCGGCTGGCTTCGAGCACCACGTCCCAGAGGCGTTCCACTTTGGCGTGGTCGGTGAGAGCAAAGGTGCGCTTAAGGGCTTTGCGGAAGCTGGTGCGGTTGAGGCGCGTGCGGGGCAGGCCCGGCAGGCCGTAGTGCGAGCGCAGCAGCACGTGGCCGTCGTGCTGCAGCTCCCAGGCGTAGTGCGTCACGAAGTTGATGACGAACAAATCTTCGCGCTCGGCGTCGTACTTGCCGGTGAGGCGGCCCAGGGCGTACACGTTTTCGCCGTCGGCCAGCAGGTGCACGTCGGGCGTGGTCATCTCCAGCAGCTTGCGCACGGCCCGGTAGTCGGTGAGGTCGGTGGGGCAGGTGAGGGCAAAGATTTCCTCGATGTTGGGGTGGCCGCGGCGGGCCAGCAGCAGCTTGCCCACGCCCTCGGCGCCCTCGTAGCGCAGGCTGCTGATGGTGTTGCAGGTGGCAAACAGCGTGGCCGAAGCGGGGTCAAGGCCCAGCGCCTGCGCGGGCGTGTCGAGCAGGGTTTTGCCAGCGCTGCGCAGCAGTTCCTCGCTTTCGCGGGGCCGCACGAAGAGGCCGGCGCCGGGCTCCGCGTCGTTCAGGGCCTTAAAGATTTCCTCGTTGAAGCGGTACATGGCCGCCACCAGCAGCGACGGCGCCAGCGGCCGCCCGTCGGTGTAGAAGCGGTAGGGGCGCAGCGACGGGTAAGCGCGCAGCGGCTTGCGCTGCAAACGCAGAATGGTGACCACGAAGTAGCCCTTGATTTCGACCGGCCAGCCGGAAAAGTGCTGGTGCAGCGAGTTTTCGTCCAGCGCGTCCAGGATTTCCTGCACGGCGTCGCGGATGCCCATGCCCTCGTGCTTGCGCCGAATCATGGCCGGGGTCACGTCGTCGCGGTCGGGGTAGGGGCGCGGGGTGGTGAGCTGAATGATGCGCCCGCGGGCCACCACGTCGGCAAAGGCCTTGGCGGGCAGGCCGCATTCCTGGGGCTCCAGGCAGCGGGCGGGCAGGTCGGTTTCGGTGGGCAGGGCCAGCAGCACCACCTGGGGCTGCAGGTCGTCGTCGAGGGCGTCGAACAGGTCGCGCGCCAGCGCTTGCGCGGCGGTGTGGTAGCGCGTTTGGTGGGGCCAGAGCAGGGTGGGATGGGGGGCGAGAACGGGAATCATACCGATATAACAAGCAATGAGCAAAAAGCTCCTCCCCCCGGCGCCGGAAAGAAGGCCTTACAATTGAAACAAGACGGGCAAGAGCATCTTTTGCTTGATGGGCTTGCCCTGAAACATGGCCGGCTCCCATTTCGGCGCGGCCTTGATGAGGCGCAGGGCTTCCTCATCGAGCCCGGAACCCATTTTTTTCACCACCCGCATGTCGGTCAGGCTGCCGTCGGGCTGCACCATAAATTCCACCATCACCTTGCCCTGAATCTTGCGCTGCTTGGCCAGCAGGGGGTATTTCTGGTTTTTCTCAATCCAGTCGAAGAAGGCCTGGGTGCCCCCCACGGGCTGGGTGGGGCGGTCGGGGGCCACCACGGGGCGCACGTTGGGGTTGGCCGAGGCGGCAATGTCGGCGGCCGGCGCGGCAATGGGGTTGACTTTGCCCTTCGTGCCCACGGTGGTGGTGCTGCCCGGCGACAGCACAAACGACACGGGCACCACCACGCGCTGGCGCACGATTTCGTTGCGGTGGTGCCGCGCGGGCGTCCACTTCGGCCCGCTCTTGATGAGGCGAATGGCCTCGGCGTCGAGCTCCGGCGACAGCGGGTTTTCCACCTTCACCTCGTTCACCGTGCCGGTTTTCTCCACGATGAAGCTCACCTTCACCGTGCCCTGAATGCCCTTTTGCATGGCGCTGGCCGGGTATTTTTGGTGGCTGGCCAGGAAGTCGGCGTATTTTTCGGTGCCGCCGAGGGGCACGGCCGGCTGCGCCACCGAGTCGTACACGGTGGTGGCCGAGGGCTTGGGCGGCATCTTGAGCTTCTGGGCGTGGGCGCTGAGGCCGATGCAGCCGGTGAACAGTAGAGGCAGGAGGCGTTTCATGTAAAGGAACGAGACGGGCAATGAATAGATAAATTCCGGAATGAGGTGTGCAAATAACGGTAACCAGGACGCAGCCTGCTGAAAAAACCTTGCCAGTCAAGGCAATTAAGTCGGCCAGGGTTCCGCCGAACCGGTTACTTTCGCCCCCGTTCCCGCCAGCTTTTCCCTCCCCATGACCGAGCCTCAACCCTCCCGCGCCCCCGAACCCGTGGGCGCCTACCCCTACACGCGCCGCGTGGGCAACCTGCTGTTTCTCTCCGGCGTGGGCCCGCGCCAGCGCGGCCAAAAGGCCATTCCCGGCGTCGAACTGGACGAGGGCGGAAACGTGCTGCGCTATGACTTCGAAAGCCAGTGCCGCGCCGTGTTCCAGAACGTGCGCTACATCCTGGAAGAGGCCGGCGCCGACTGGGACGACCTGGTGGACGTGACCGTGTTCCTGACCAACATGAAGGACGACTTTCCGGTGTATAACCGCCTCTACGCCGAGTACTTTGCCACGGCCCAGCCCTGCCGCACCACCCTCGAAATCAACTGCCTGCCCACGCCCATTGCCATCGAGCTGAAGTGCATCGCCGCCCTGCCGCGATAAGGGCGTATTAATGGCGATTTAATGCCTTTTTTATAACCCCCGCGCGATTTTGCAGGTTAAGCCCCCTCATGTACGTTCGTAAAAACCTTCGCTTGCGCGTGGTGTGGCGCCTCACCTGGCGCAGCCTGCTCATCTTCTTCGTCTACAATACTTCCGTGTGTCTGCTGTACGGGCCCTTCAATGTGCACGTGCTCGACATTCCGTGGCAGCCGGTGGCCATGCTGGGCACGGCCGTGGCCTTCTACATCGGCTTCAAAAGCAACGGCTCCTACGACCGGTTCTGGGAAGGCCGCCAGCTGTGGGGCAGCATCGTGAACACCAGCCGCGTGTGGGCCGTGCGGGTGTTCGATTTCGTGCATTCGCCCGCCGACCATAACGGCCCCGATGGGCCCGCCATTACGGCGCTGCACCGCCGTCTGCTCTACCGCCAGGTAGCTTGGTGCAACGCCCTGCGCCTGCACCTGCGCCGCCAAACCGCCCAGCTCTGGGACACCGAAGTGGCGCCCTTCCTGCCACCCAACGAGGCCGCCAACGCCAAGAACCTCAGCAACCCGCCCACCCACCTGCTTCGCCAGCAGAGCGTGGAGCTGCGCGAGCTGTCGGAACTGGGCGTGCTCACCGAGTTCCGGCAGGTGGCCCTCATGCAAACCATCCAGGACCTCTTCAATGCGCAGGGCGGCTGCGAGCGCATCAAAAACACGCCTTTTCCGCGGCAGTACGCGTTTTTCAGCTTCGTCTTCGTCTGGGTATTCGCGGCCCTGCTGCCCCTGGGCCTGGTGGAGGAATTCGACAGCCGCTCGGCCCTGGGCCAGCACCACGTCTGGCTGATGGTGCCCTTTTCGGTGCTGGTGTCGTGGGTGTTCAACGTTATCGAAGTGGTGGGCCACACCAGCGAAAACCCCTTCGAAAACGACATCTACGACGTACCGATGACGGCCATTTGCCGCAGCATCGAAATCGACATCCGCGAGCTGCTGCAGGAAAACGACCTGCCCGCCAAGATTGAAGCCGTTGACGACGTGCTATATTAAAGCCGGCTGAGTTGGGAGAGCATGGGGCAATAAAAAACGTCATGCTGAGCTTGTCGAAGCATCTCGCGTGCAACAGTAAATGATTTACTATAGCACGCGAGATGCTTCGACAAGCTCAGCATGACGTTCTTCTCGTCGGGCCTGAGCCCAACATCTTCGCTTACTTCACCACTTCCACCCAGCTTTTGTACTCGCGCAGGCGGCCGGTGCAGTCGGTGTAGCTCACCTGGTAGTAGTACATGCCGGCGCTGTTGTCGGCAGCGTTCCAGCCTTTGGTGGCGTCGTAGCCTTCGTACACCTTGCGGCCCCAGCGGCTATACACCTGCATGTGGTAGCCCGTCACGTCGGCAATGATGCGGGTGCCCGTCGCGTCGGACGTCTTCAGCACCAGCTCGTCGTTTTGCTGGTCGTTGTTCGGGGTGATGACGTTCGGGAAGATGGGCAGCGCGTCGCTTTTCACCACCAGCGAAGCCGTGGCCGACGCCGAGCAAGCGCCCCCGATGAGGTAGCTCACGGTGTAGGTGCCGGCCGTGGATGCGGCCAGGTCAATTACGCCGGTGCTGGGGTTGAGGGCCAGCCCGGCCGTGCTGCTAAACGTGCCGCCCGCGGGCGTGAACGTGGGCGCGCCGCTGCTGCCCGTGCGGCAGTACGTGGGTGCCCCGTAGGCCAGCGTGGGCGCCGTGCGCACCAGCGTGACGCTGGTGCTGCCCACGGCCTGGCAGGCGTTGAGCAGGCTGTAGGTCACGGTGTAGGTGCCCGGCGTGGAAGCGCCCAAATTGATGACGCCGGTGCTGGCGTTGAGGGCCAGCCCGGCCGTGCTGCTAAACGTGCCGCCCGCGGGCGTGAACGTGGCGGGCGCCGCCGTGAGGGCGCTGCCCGGGGCCGGCAAGCAGATGGGGCCCGGCGAATACGCCACCGTGGCCGTGGCCGGCAGCACCGTCACGGTCACCGGCGTGGAGTTGCCCGACTGCAGGCGGCACGTCAGCACGGCCCGGTACTGGGTGGTCACCGTGGGCTGCGCCGTGTAGAACGCCGCCGTGGCGCCCGGAATGTCGGTGAACGTGCCGGTGCCGGTGCCCGTCGACTGCTGCCACTGGTACGTGATGCTGCCCGACACGGTGGCCCCCGTCAGGCCCAGCGCCACGGTTTCGCCGGGGCACACGCTGGGCTTGGTGGTCACGGCCGTGCCGCCGTTGGGCACGCCCAGGCAGTTCGAGCCCAGGCTGATGCCCATCACGTTCAGCACCGGGTCGGCCACCGATTTGATGACCGTGAGGCTTTGCACCGACTTGGTGTAGTTGGCCACGCTCAGGTTCAGCCGCACCTCGTACAGGCGCGGGTTGCCGGGCGTAAAGTCGATGGCATTGGTCACGTAGCTGACCCGGCTGCCCACGTTGATGGCGGGCGTAATGGTGCCGTTAAACCAATCGGGCACGATGACATTGTTGAAGGTCTGGGAGGTGCCGTCGGTAAAGTTGACTCTGAAGATTTTATCGGCGGCGGTGGTGCCGTTGCCTTCGGCGGCCAGCACCATCACCTCGCTGCAGGGCTGCGGGTTGGTGAGCACGAGCGTGGCGGGGCTGGCTACGTTGTTGCCATCAATTCGCAGCGAGTTGTTGACGTTGAACGGGGCCAACTGAAAGGTCAGGCCAGGCGTGGTGATGCTGTTAATCGTGCCAGAGGCCGGTAGCGCATTGCTGGCGCTCAGGCCCGGAAAATTGCTGTTGGCAAAGCACCACTTCACGGTGGGAATGCCCCGGTCCACGGTGTTGTTGGTGTAGCTGGCCACCGGGGTGTTCTCGGCAATCACGTCGGCGGTGTAGCCCGTCACGGTGACCGGCACGTAGGTGGTCTGGGCGCGGGCGGGCCGCAGTGCCCACGGGCCCAGCAGGGCCAGCATGAAGGCGAAATGCGTAAACTTTGCTCTCATTGGGTGATGGAGGGGTGAAAAATGAAGGGGTGATGAAGAGGAACAACCGCCTATGCGGTTGCGGGGGGTAAATTAACCACAATAACTATTCCAAGCACTACAATAATTGAAAGCTTTAATGGCGGCTGCCCGATGAGCGGGCTACCGTTGCGCAAGCTGAACTGTGTGCCCGCCGCTAAATACCCGGCAGAAAGGCATTGGGTGGCCCCTGACGCGGTTCTGCGGTCCCCTTTCCGGCCAGGCAAGGAATAAGCTCAACCTAACGCGAAACCGCTGCCGGGCGTAAGCACAGGCTCCACCTCCTTCCTTCCGCTATGCCCACAAAGCTTCCCAACCCGGCCCGCACCTCGGGGGCCACGGCCACTTCCTGGTTTGGCACCGCGCCGGCCCTGCCCACCTTCGCCCCCCTCGCCGACAACGCCGAAACCGACGTGGTGGTGGTGGGCGGCGGCATTGCCGGCCTCACCACTGCCTACCTGCTGAGCCAGGAAGGCGTGCCGGTGCTGCTGCTGGAAGACGGCGAGCTGGCCAGCGGCGAAACCGGCCGCACCACCGCCCACCTTTCCAACGCCCTCGACGACCGCTACACCACCCTCGAAAACCTGTTTGGGCCGGAAGGCGCCCGCCTGGCCGCCGAAAGCCACACCACCGCCATTGCCGCCATCGAAGGCATTGTGCAGAAGGAAAAAATCGACTGCGACTTCACCCGGCTCGACGGCTTCCTGTTTTTGCCCGCCGGCGGCAAGTCGCAGGAGCTGGCCGACGAGCTGGCCGCCGCCCACCGCGCCGGCCTCACCCAGGTAGAGCACCTGCAACGGGCCGGCACCACCGGCTTCGAGCCCGGCGAATGCCTGCGCTTTCCCAACCAGGGCCAGTTTCACATCCTGAAATACCTGAACGGCCTGGCCCAGGCCATCACCCAAAAAGGCGGCCGCATTCATACCAACACCCGCGTGAGCGAAGTGCACGGCGGCGCCAATGCCCGTGTGGTGACCGCCGACGGCGTGGAAGTGACCGCCCGCAAAGGCATCGTTGTGGCCACCAACTCGCCCTTCAACGACCGGGTGGTGATGCACACCAAGCAGGCCGCCTACCGCACTTATGTGGTGGCCGCCCGCGTGCCCAAAGGCAGCATCAGCAAAGCCCTGTACTGGGACACGCCCGACCCCTACCACTACGTGCGCTTGCAGGACGTGCCCGCCGGCCCCCGCGGCGGCCAAACCGATTATGACCTGCTCATCGTGGGCGGCGAAGACCACAAAACCGGCCAGGACGAGCACCCCGAAGCCCGCCTGCGCTGCCTGGAAGAATGGACGCGCGACCGGTTTCCGATGGTGCGCGACTTCGAGTACCGCTGGTCGGGCCAGGTGATGGAGCCGCAGGACGGCCTGGCCTACGCCGGCCGCAACCCGCTCGATGCCGACAACGTGTTCATCATCACCGGCGACTCGGGCCACGGCATGACCCACGGCACCCTGGGGCCCATGATTGTGACCGACCTCCTGCAGGGCCGCCCCAACCCCTGGGCCGGCCTCTACGACCCCGGCCGCATCACGGTGAAGCCCGAAAGCGCCCTGGAGTTCGTGAAGGAAAACGTGAACGTGGCCTTCGAGTACACCGACCTGCTGACCGGCGGCGACGTGAAAACCCCTGAGGAAATTGGGGTAGGGGAGGGCGCCGTGCTGCGCCGCGGCCTCAGCAAAGTGGCCGTGTACAAGGACGAGCAGGGCGTCGCCCACGAGTGCTCGGCCATTTGCCCGCACCTGGGCTGCGTGGTGCACTGGAACAGCCTCGAAAAAAGCTGGGACTGCCCCTGCCACGGCTCCCGCTTCACCGCCCTCGGCGAGCTGCTGAACGGCCCCGCCGCCAGCGGCCTGGCTCCAGCACAGTAGCGCGGACTTTGTAGTCCGCGTCCCCGCGCCGCGTCCCCGTCGGAAGCCCGAACGACAACCACGCGGCGCGGGGACGCGGACTACAGAGTCCGCGCTACTCCCTGGCTACCCCTCTTTTCCTATTTACCCCCAATACCCAGACCGTTCAAGCGGCTCCTGCCTTCTCACCATGCCTTCCCGCAAACCCAAAACTCCCGCCCGCAACACCCAAGCCGAGTCCACCTGCCTGCCCCCCAAGGGCGTGCTCATCGCCATCGGCGGGCACGAAGACAAATCGCCCCGCCCCGGCACCGGGTACGAGGCCGACAACGCCCCCGATTCTATTTTGCGCCGCTTCGTGGACGAGGTGAAGGGCTCCAAAAACATTCTCGTGCTGCCCATTGCTTCGCAGGAGCCCGAAGAAGCCGCCAAGGATTACGTCGACTTATTCAACAGCCTGGGCGCGGGGCGGGTGGACGTGCTCGACCTGCAAACGCGCGAGCAGGGGCACCAGGAAGACGCCTTGCGCCAGATGGAAGAAGCCGACGGCTTCATGTTCACCGGCGGCGACCAGCTGCGCCTCACGGCCCTGCTCGGCGGCACGCCCTGGCTCAAGCGCCTCAAGGAGCGGTTCACCCACGACGACATCGTGATTGCGGGCACCAGCGCCGGCGCGGCGGCCATGAGCACGCCCATGATTTACCAGGGCCGCGACAATCAGGGCATGCTCAAGGACGAAATCCACGTCACCACGGGCCTGCAGTTTGTGCACGACGTGGCCATCGACACGCACTTCGTGGCCCGGGGCCGCATCATCCGCATGGCCCAGATTATTGCTACCAACCCCGGCTGCATTGGCCTGGGCCTGGAAGAAGACACCGCCGTGGTCATCCGCGACGGGCGCGAGCTCGAAGTCATCGGCAGCGGCGTGGTGACCATCGTGGACGGCCAGGACTGCACCGACACCAACATCCACCGCATTCAGTCGGGCGAGGCCATCACCATCCGCGACCTGCGGGTGCACATCCTGAGCTGCGGCGAGTGCTACACCCTGCCCGTGCAGGAGGACCTGCACCGCTAGCCACGGCAGGCCCATGCGAGCCAGAATTACGCCTGCTTTTGAGTAAAGAACGCCTGGTTCTGTTCTAAAAATGCTGCCTTATTGTTCAAAAATGCATGTTTACAGGGTAGAAATGCCCTCATATAAGTTGTAAATGCCCTTATATGAGTTATAAATGCCTTCATATAGATTGTAAATGCCTGCTTACTGCTTAAAAATGCGTGCTTTCGATTAAACAGTGCCTACTTAGGTTCATACAATGCCTGCTTTGGGCTTAAATAAGCTTGGTATTGCCCTGGCAAAGCCGGCTACTGCAAGAGTAGGCCGGTTGCTGAACCTGGGTGGGGTATCTTGCGGGGGCCCGGCACTAGCGGGCACCCCGCCCATGCCCACTCCCCCCGTTGCCGAAGACCCCGAACCAGCCGCCACGTCGGAAACGGCGCTACTGGCGGCTTTTGAGCGCCGCGTGCTCGCCCGCGACGAGCCCGTGCCGGTGCCCATGGACGCGGGCAGCCTGCGGGCCCGCATCCGGGCGGGGCTGGCCGGGCGGCTGCCCCAGCCCGGCCGGCAGCGCGACCGGCGGCGGCTGCGCCGGATGGCGTACCTCTGCCATCAGTTTCTGGCCGTGCCCACCCTGTTTAGCACGGCGCCGGAACTGGCAGCGGCGTTGGACTTGTCGCCCAGCGGCCTCACCCGCACCTGGCGCGAGCTGCGCGAGGCCGGGCTGGTGGAACTGGTGCCCGCCGGCACGCGCCGCTGCTACCGCCTCAGCCGCGCCGGCGAGGATTGGCTGCTGGCCGTGGTAAAGGGCGAAACGCCGCCCGCCTAAGCCCAACCGGAGCCCGCCCGCCTGCGTATTTTTGAGCCAATGAAAACCTCCTCACCCGCCTTGATGCGCTGGCTGAGCCGGCGCGGGGTGCTGGCCCTGGCGCTGGCCGCCACCCTGCCCGCCTGCCAGGACCACCGCTTGGCGCAGCTCGAAGCCACCCAGCAGCAACAGGCCCGCGAGCTGGCCGAGCTGCGCCAGCAGCTGGCCGAAAAGGAAGAAGAAGTGGAGCAACTCGAAACCTGCGTCGACGACCTGGAAAGCGCCGTGTACGAAGACGAGGACTCCACGACGTACGACGAAGACCCGGAGCGGCCGCATACGACGGTGCTGTAGGGGCGGGCGCTTGGGTGTGGCAGGCGGCAGGTGTGGGGCGGGAAAAGCAGTCGCGAACGTCATGCAGAGCGCAGTGAAGCATCTTTACTGCGGCAGTAATCTATTTACAAGGGTTAGTGATGCGGTAAAGATGCTTCGCTCCGCTCTGCATGACGTTCAGTAATCCCCGCCAAACGCAGCCCGTCCGCGCTTCCTCCGCATGAACTCCTACTCCCGCCGCCTCCGCTACTTTTTCACCGGGCAGCACTTCTCCGACGGGGTGCGCACCACGGTGGCCATTCTGCTGCCGGCGCTGCTGCTGGCCCAGTGGGGGCACTTCGACCTGGGCCTCACCGTCTCGACCGGAGCCGTGTGCGTGAGCGTGACCGACACCCCCGGCCCGCCTGCCCACCGCCGCAACGGCATGCTGGCGGCCTTGGCGCTGGTGCAGCTCACGGCCCTGCTCACCAGCGTGGCGGCCACCAGCGTGTGGGGGCTGGGCCTGGAAATCGGGGTGCTGAGCTTCCTGTGCACCATGCTGCTGGTGTGGGGCGCCCGGGCCGGGGCCGTGGGCACCGCCGGCCTGCTGAACGTGGTGCTGCTGCTGGCCCACCCGCCGGCCCTCAGCCAGGCCCTGCCGCACGCGGGCCTGCTGCTGCTGGGCGGCCTGTGGTACGCGGGCCTGGCCCTGGTGGCCTACCAGGTGCGGCCCTACCGCCCGGCCCAACAGGCCCTAGGCGAGTGCGTGCACGCCATTGCGCAGTTTCTGGCGCTGAAAGCCAAGTTCTACAACCCCGCCACGGCCCTCGAGGAGGACTACCGCCAGCTGGTGGCCCAGCAAGTGGTGGTGAACGAAAAGCAGGAAGCCGCCCGCGACTTCCTGTTTCGCACCCGCCAGATTGTGAACGAAACCACCAGCACCGGCCGCCGCCTCGTGCTCACGTTCGTTGAAACCGTGGATTTGTACGAGCGCATCACGGCCGCGTACTACGACTACGGCAACGTGCGCGAGGCCTTTGGGCGCAGCGGCCTGCTGCCCGACATCGCGGGCCTCATCCGCCACATTGCCGCCGAGCTCGACCACCTGGGCGTGGCCATCCAGACCGGCCGGCCCTACGACGGCCCGGGCCCCGACCTCGGCGCGGAGTGGGGGCGCCTGCAGGCCCGCATCAGCGCCCTCGACGCCGGCAGCGCCGACGGCCAGACGCGGGTGCTCAAGAAAATCCTCGTCAACCTGCGCGACATCATCCGGCGCGTGGGCAACATCCGCCGCTACTTCGACGAAAGCCTGACGGCCGACGTACCCGCCCCCAGCCGCGCCGCCGAGCACGCCCGGTTCGTGGCCCACCAGGAAATCGAGCTGCAGGCCCTCAGCCAGAATTTTACGCTCAGCTCCAGCGTGTTTCGCCATTCCGTGCGGATGATGCTGGCCTGCCTGGTGGCCTTTGTCGTGGCCGAAAGCCTCTGGCACGGCCAGCACAACTACTGGATTCTGATGACCGTGACCATCATGCTCAAGCCCGGCTTCAGCCTCACGCGCCAGCGCAACCAAGAGCGCATCATCGGCACGCTGGCGGGCGGGGCGCTGGGGGGGGCCATCCTCTGGGCCCTGCCCTGGACGGAGGCGCGGTTTGGCGTGCTGGTGGGGTTCATGGTGCTGGCCTATAGTTTCCAGCGTACCGTGTATCTGGCCACGGTCATCTTTCTCACGGCCTATCTGCTCATCATGTTCAGCTTTTTGGGGCTGAGCTACATTGGGGTGGCCGAGGAGCGCATCACCGACACGCTCATTGGCTGCGCCATCGCGTTTTCGGCCGGCTATTTCCTGTTTCCGCGCTGGGAATCGGAGCAGCTCACCGACTACATGGCCGCCGCCCTGCGCGCCAACCTCGCCTACCTGCGCCAGCTGGCCAACCGCCTGGCCGGCCGCCCCCTGCCGCCCAACGAGTACCGCCTGCTGCGCAAGGAAGTGTACGTGAGCGGGGCCAACCTGGCGGCGGCCTTCCAGCGCATGCTCACCGAGCCCAAAAGCAAGCAGCACCGCCCCACCGAAACCCACGAATTCGTGGTGCTGAACCACATTCTCTCCTCCAACATCGCCGCCCTCACCGCCACCCTGCGCGAGGCCGCGCCCGCCGTGCCGCCCTTCGCCGCCGAGGGCCGCCGGGCCCTCACCAGCGCCGTGGCCGCCCTGCAAAAAAGCCTGGCCCGCATGACCCCGGATGCCGCCGCGCCAGCCACCGAGCTGGGCCTGGGAACTGCCGGGAACGGTGCTTCCGACGACAAAACGCTGCTGGAGCAGCTTGCTTTTCTTCAGAAAGTGAGCGGGGATATCGGGAGAGTTTCCGAGGTGCTGATTGAGAAATAGCGCATCTGGCCCGTCCGTCATGTCGAGCTTGTCGAGACATCTCGCGTGCCAGAGTAAATAATTACTACTGCACGCGAGATGTCTCGACAAGCTCGACATGACGGTCTAGTTGCCTGAGCCCCCTCAGCAGGGCAGCTGCACCACCACCCGCGTGCCCACTTCCGGCGTTTCGATGCGGACGCGGCCGCCCAGGTAGGCGGCGCGGGTGCGCACCCCACGCAGGCCGATGCCCACGGGCGGGGTGTCTTCGCCGCGGGCGAAGCCACGGCCGTCGTCTTCCACGCACAACTCCAGGTGGCCGGGGTGGCAGTGCAGCCGCACCTGCACGTGGCGGGCCTGGGCGTGGCGCACGGCGTTGTTCACCAGCTCGGCCACAATGCGGAAGGCGGCCGACTGCACGGCCTGCGGGAGGCCGTCGAGGGCGGGGTCGAGCTGGGTGGCCACGTGCGGCGGGCCGTTGAGGTTGAAGGCGTCGCAGAGCGAGCCGATGGCCTTTTGCAGGCGGTTGGTGCCGGGCTCCATGGGCAGCAGCGCGTGGCTGAGCTGGCGCACCTGGCCGTAGAGCTGGCCCAGAATTTCTTCGGTGAGCAAGCCGATGGTGGCGGCGTCGGGGGCGGCGGCCAGGGCGTCGCGCACGGCGTGGCTCTGCCAGGCCATGTGCAGGGCGGCCAGGTTGGGGCCCAGGGCGTCGTGCAGCTCGCGGGCCAGCTGCTCGCGCTCGGCGTCCTGCGCCGCGATGAGGCGCCCGCCCTCGGCGTTGCGCTGCTGCAGGCGCCGGATGCGCAGCCGGGCGTTTTGGCGCAGCGCGTAGCGGAAACGGCCGGTGAGCAGGGCGCTCAGCACCAGCAGCTCCGTGAGCAGGCCCCAGGCCAGGGTGTTGGGGTAAACGGGGTTGACACTGGTCCAGCCCAGATGATTCAGCCAAAACACGGCGTAGCCCACGAAAAAACAGAAATACGTGGGCGAGTAGTACGCCGCCAGCCGCCGCCGGTGCCGGGAAAGAAACGCCGCAATGAGCGTCACCCAGCCGTAGCCAAACACCAGCAGCATCAGCACCTCACGGCCGGTGTTGAGGCCCTCCACCAGCGCCAGATGGTGGCGCACGGCCCACGGAAACACCGCCGCGTAGGCGGCCACCAGCACCACGGCAGCGCCCGCCAGCCAGCTGCCGGCGCGGTAGAGCGTCCCGGTTTTGGGCAGCCGCAAAAACAGCTGCATGATGCGAATGCCCGCCGCGCCCGCCAGGATGAGAAAGTTGTACTGCCCCACCGACCACAGCAGGCGGTAGGGCCCGCCCGGCAGCAGCAGGGCATCAAGGCCGTCCTCCATCAGCAGAAACAGCGTCACGGCCGCCACGTAGGCCACGTACCAGAGGTGAATGCGGTCGCGCAGAAAGGCAAACAGCACCAGGTTGAACACGGCGCTGCTCAGGTAAAAGCCCAGCAGCCACACCCAGTGCCGCTCGAACGGGAAGCCCATCTCCCAGGCCAGAAAATGCTCGACCGTTTCGATGTAGATGGGCAGGTACACGCCGCCGGTGTGCACGTCGGCGCGCAGGTAAAGCAGCGCGCTTTCGCCCGGGCCCAGCTCAAACGGAAAGCTCAGCGAGCGGGCCGGAAACTGCCGCTCGGCCGCCGGCGCCCACGAGCTGGCCGCGCCCAGACGCGTGAAGCGGGTTTCGCCCGGCCGGCGGCAATACAGGGCAGCGCTGTCGGCAAAATTGAAAATGCCCCACACGAAGCGCAGGCGGCGGGCCTCGGCGTTGCGCACGGGCAGGCGTATCCACAGGCGGCGGTGCAGCAGGCCCAAGTTGAGGGTTTTGTGCCAGGGGCCGGGGCGGAAGTGGCCCACGCGCCAGTGGGCTTCCGCCCGTTCCGGGTCGGGCGCCAGCCCGAAGGGCTCGGTGTAGTAGCGGTAGGCTTCGGAGAGGTGCGCGCCTTCGGGGTCTTTCAGCAGTAAGGTGTCGCGCAGCGCGGGCCGCGGGGCACCCGCAGCGGTGGCCGGTAGGCCAGAAAGTGCCCGCAAGCCCAGCATCAGCACAATAACGTAGCAAAACCGCATAGGCAAGAAATGGCGGCTTCTGGCACCGGACTGGCAAATAACTATAGCTTCATCTAAACTTCATTCGATTTAATAATTAAATTCTCCTAAAACCTAATTCGGGTTGCCCCGGCTGCGGGTCGGCAGCCAGAACAACCCGAATACAACAGTTGCCCAATTGGGCCTACTTCGCCGCCTTGCCCGCGTCGGGCTTGAGCGTGCGGCCCAGCCAGTCGAAAAACACGCGCTGCCAGAGCACGGCGTTCTGCGGTTTTGGTCGCCCAATGCCTAAGTAGCGCTACCGGCTGATGCGCAGCCGCTCGTGCTGAAACACCGCGAAGCGGCCCGGCAATTCGGCGGCGTGCTGCTCCAGAATCAGGCGCACCACGGTGGCCCGCTCGGGCCCGGTAGCTTCGTCCAGGCGCAACAGCAGAATGCCGTGGTGCGGGCGCAACTCCTTAAAGATTAAATCGCCAAAATCCTTGTCCATGGTAACAACGATGGCCGTTTGCCGGGCCGCCAGGGCCAGCACTTCCACGTCGGGCAGGTGCGGGTCGAGGTCGCGCACGGCCGTGGTTTCGTGGCCCAGTTTCCGCAGCAGTTTTTCGACGCTGGTACCCACGCCCGCATCTACCACAAACCGCACGGGCTAGGCGCTGAAGCGGTACACGCGCTGTTCGCCCACCACGTTGGCGGCGTAGAGCAGCACGCTTTGAAAGTCTTCGGGCTCCAGTTCGGGGTATTCCTGCATCAACTCGGCAGCCGTTTGGCCCGCCGCCATGGCTTTCAGCAGCTGCTGCACCGAAATGCGCAGCCCGCGCACGGTGGGCTTGCCGGCCAGCACATGTGGGTCGACGGTGATGCGGGCGAGAAGCGAATCAGTGGCTTGCATACGGCAAGATACGCAAAAAGCGTCCGTTAGGAAACCCAACGGGCACTTTTGCACAAGGCCCTTGGCCTACTTCGCCGCCTTGCCCGCGTCGGGCTTGAGCGTGCGGCCCAGCCAGTCGAAAAACACGCGCTGCCAGAGCACGGCGTTCTGCGGCTTCAGCACCCAGTGGCCTTCGTTGGGCAGGTACAGAAAGCGGCTGGGGATGCCCCGCATCTGGGCCGAGCCGAATGCCTCCATGCCCTGGCTTTCGGGCACGCGGAAGTCTTTGCCGCCGTGGATGACGAGGATGGGCGCGTCCCACTTGCCCACGAAGTTGATGGGGTTGAATTCCTGGTAGGAGCGGTGCTGGGGCACGTTCCAGGGCGCGCCGCCGAGGTCGTGGTTCACGAAAAACATCTCCTCCGTGGTGGTGTAGAAGCTGTTCAGGTCGAACATGCCGTCGTGCGAGATGAACGTTTTGAAGCGCCCTTCGTGGTGGCCGGCCAGGAAATACACCGAGTAGCCGCCGTAGCTGGCCCCCACGCAGCCACGCCGGTCCTTGTCCACGTAGGGCTCCTCCGAAATCTTGTCGATGGCCGAGAGGTAGTCGCGGATGGGCTGCCCGCCGAAGTCGCCCGAAATGGCGTCGTTCCATTCGCGGCCGAAGCCGGGCAGGCCGCGCCGGTTGGGTGCTACCACGATGTAGCCGTTGGCCGCCATCAGCTGGAAATTCCAGCGGTAGCTCTGGCTTTGGGTGATGGGGCTTTGCGGGCCGCCCTGGCAGTAGAGCAGGGCAGGGTACTTCTTGGCAGGGTCGAAATCGGGCGGGTAAATCACGAACACCTGCATCTGCTTGTTGTCGGTGGTGGTCACGCGGCGGTCTTCCACCTTGCCCAGCCGGATGCCGGCCAGCTCTTCCTTGTTGATGGCGGTGAGGAGCGTTTCCTTGCCGGTTTTCAGGTCCAGTCGCACGATGTCGGCAAAGGCCGAAAGGGTGGTGCGGTTGGCCACCGCCTGGTCCTTTCCCACCAGCTCAAACGAGTTATAATTCTGTGCGCCCGTCGTCAGCTGGCGGATTTTGCCACCCTTGCTCGGCAGCGAATACAGCTGCTCGGTGCCGGCCACCACGGCCATGAAGTAGATGGTTTTGCCGTCGGCGCTCCAGCGCATGTTGCCGGCGCTCAGCTCCGAGCCTTTGGTGATGTCGACGCGCTTTTTGGTGGCGAAATCATACACCACGATGCCGTTGCGGTCGCTCTCGAAGCCGGGGGTGGCCATGCTCAGCCACGCCACCTGCTGGCCGTTGGGCGAAAAGGCGGGCTCGGTGTCGTAGCCGCCCAGGCCCTCGCTCAGGTTCACGGTTTGGGCGTTGTGGATGTCGTAGAGGTAAATGTCGGAGTTGGTGCTCACGGCTTCGGCCTTGCCCGTGAGCTTGCGGCTGGTGTAGGCAATGCGGTAGCCGTCGGGCGCGAAGGCCAGCTGCTCGGCGCCGCCGTCGGGCATCAGCGGCGAGTCGAATTTCTCGCCGGGCATCAGGTCCTTGCCGTAGCCCTCGGGCCGGCCGTCGGCGTTCAGCGGCTGGAAGAAGACGTGGCTGGCCTGGTGGTCGTCCCACACGTTCCAGTGGCGGTAGTTCAGGTCGTCGATGATTTTGGCGTCGGCCTTGGGCAGGTCCGGAAACAGGTCCAGCGTGGTGGGCGTCACCTTCACGTCCTGCGTGTACAGGATGAAATTGGCTTTGGGCGCGTATTTCAGGTTGCTCAGGCCCTGGTCGGGGAAGTCGCTGAGCTTGGTTTTGCCGGTGCCGTCGGCGTTCATCACGTAAAGCTGTTCGGTGCCGCTTTCGCCCGAAAGGAAGGTAAGCTTGCCGTCGGGCCGCCAGTTCAGGGTGTTTTCCGAGCCGGGCGTGTCGGTGAGCTTGCGGGCGGGCCCGCCGGCCACGGGCACGGTCCAGATGTCGGTGTTGCCCTTGTTTTCGGCCAGACTGTACTTCGTGACGGTGTAGGCCACGGTTTTGCCATCAGGCGACACCTGCATTTCGCCCAGGCGGCCCAATTGCCAGAGCTTTTCGGGGGTGAGGACGGCGGTGGCGGTTTGGGCGGCGCCCACCAGCGGCAGCAGCGCCAGCGCCGCGGGAAAGAACTTTTTCATTGCCAGAAAAAAATAGGAAGCCCCAAGGTACTGCCAGGCACGAAACCGCTGCCGAGCTGTAGTACATAGGTTGTTTTATATATTAGCTGCGTCAATGTCTTTCCCATTGCCCTTGCCGCCCATGAAACCGCTGTTTTCAGCTTTCGCCGTGCTGCTGGTGCTGGCAGCTGGCCCGGCCCGCGCCCAGCAGCCGGTTCCGGCCACCGGCATCCAGCCCGTGGCGCCCAGCCACGACGCGGAGCTCGCCAAAGAGCGCCAGCGCTGGAACCGCGCCCTCACCGACTCCGTCGTTCGGGCGCGCATCCTCAACGCCAACCCCAACACCTTGCTGGTGGAAACCGTGAAAGGCCGCCGGCCCGGCACCGCCCTCGACGTGGGCATGGGCGAGGGCCGCAACGCCATCTACCTGGCCCAGCAGGGCTGGCAAGTCACCGGCGTCGACATCGCCGACCAGGCCCTGGCCTACGCCCAGGCCCGCGCCAAAGAGCAGAAAGTAAAAATCACGACCGTGGAGCAGGACGCGGAAAGATTCGATTGGGGCACCAACAAATGGGACCTCATCCTGATGTGCTACGCTGGCGGGCGGGAGTTTCCGGCCCGCGTGTTTGAAGCCCTCAAACCGGGCGGGCTGGTGGTGCTCGAAGCCTTCCACCACGACGCCGTGCAGCAGGCCCGCATCGACGAGGGCGTGGTGTTCAACACCGATGAACTGAAGCAGCTATACGCCGCCACGGGGCTCAAAATCGTGCGCTACGAGGAACCGATGGGCATTGCCGATTTCAGCAAAAAACAAGTGCGCCTGGTGAAGCTGGTGGCCCGGAAACCGTGAGGCTGCCAGTTGCCAATAATACACCGTTAATTAAAAAGGAGCTTATGAAAATCCGCCTGTTTTCGTGTGTGGCGCTGGGCGCGCTACTGGGCGCCACCCTGGTCTTATTGGCTTCTTCAGCGAAGGCCCAGAAGCCCTGAGCGAGTTGCAGGGCAAGACCGCCAAAAAAGAAGCCCTTCCAATCAAATTGGAGGGGCTTCTTTCTGTGGGTCAACAGCCACTTGCTAGCGCATAAGCGCAAGGAAGAATCATTTGCTGTCCTTTTTACGGCCCGAGCCGCCGGGTTGTTTCCCGCCGCCGTCATTTTTATTCACCGTGGCCCAGGCGCGGGCTTCGGCTTCGTCTTTCGGAACGCCTCGGTTCTCGTAGCCTTCTTCGATGTGCTCGGCCTGGCGCTTCTGCTTGTCGGTGTACTTCGACTTTTCTCCCTGGGGCATGGCAGTGGGTGGTTAAAGTGGAAAGGAAGTGACCCGGGGCGTCCGGGCCACCGTATTTTTACGCTCGGGGCGGGGGAGGAGTTAGGTCGAGCTTACTATCTTCGTGCCCGGTTCCTGGCCGTTTTTCTTCGTAATTCATGCGCCACGTCGCCGACATTCCGCACCCCGCCGTCAAAATCACGCTGCTGGCCTGGAACGGCAAGTTTCTGCTGAAGCTGGAGCAGGGCAATCTGGAGCAAACCTACAAAGTGGCCGAACTGGACCTGCTCACCGGCACCGACGCCGAAGCCCGCGAACTGCTTGACGACGAGTTTCTGGCCGCCGCCATTGCCCGTTTCCACGCCATGCGCGCCGACCTGCAGGCTGCCTTCGACCGCCACGAACTGCGCTAACTTCGCGGCATCCCACTTCCTTTTTCTATGCAAAAATTCTATTTCTTCCTGCTGCTCCTGGCCGGCTGGCTGGCCCCGGCCCTGGCCTCGGCCCAGCTCTACGACGTGCGCCCCGGCGAGGTGAACTACAACAAAAAGCCCCGCCCCGCCCTCAAGGTGCAGGTAGACGGCAAGGCCACCGACGTGCGCGAGTACCTGCAGGACTGGATGAAGAGCAGCTACAACGTGAAATTCAAAGCCGGCGGCGTGCTGGGCATGGGCAAAAACGACGTGCTGATGGCCAAGCAAACCCCCGCCAGCACCATTTCGGGCAAGCTCGTGGACCTCTACGCCACCGTCATCGCGCCGTCGGATTCGGTGTCGGAAGTGTCCTTTTTCGGCGGTTTCGACGACCATACCTTCTTCGATGCCGACAACACCAAAGCGGAGTACAACGCCCTGCGCGCCATCGCCCAGAACTTTGCCGGCGCCGCCCGCCTCAAGGCCTACCGCGACATGATTGCCGAAGCCGAGAAGAAGCTTAAGGCCGTGGAAAAGGAAAAAGAGCGCCTCGAAAAAGAGCAGGCCTACCTGAAAACCAACACCGAATCCAACCTGGCGCGCATTGAGGAGCTGAAGCGCAAGAACGCCGAAAACCTGCTCCAGTCCCGCACCGACTCGGCTTCGCAAACCAAAAACCGGCTGCTGCTCGACGAGAGCCGCCTGCGCCTGCAGCGCCGCCGCGACCGCCTCTCCGCCCTCGACCGCAAAAACTAGCCCCGCCGCGGTCCGTATTCAGGTCATGGACAACCCCTCTTCGCCCCTCGACACGCTGCGTCAACTCAAAGAAATGCTCGACGCCGGGGCCCTCACGCCCGCCGAGTTTGAGGCCTTGAAAAAGCGGCTGCTGTTCCAGGAATCGGCCGCGGCACCCGCTGCTGCTCCAGATGCCGCGGTTCCAACGCCGCCCGCGGGCCCACCCGCCGCGCCGTCGGCACCGCAGTTCTTCACGCCTTCCTCCGAAGCGGCCCCCGCCGTCCCTGCACCTGAATACGTGGCGCCCGCGGTGCCTCGCGCATCCGAAACTGAGGCGCCCATTGTGCCGCCACTGCCGCCATTGGTTGCGTTTGTGTCCGCTTCGGACCCCACTCCCGAACCCGTTTCTGCTTTCGTCGCCGACGAATATCCCGAAGCCCAATCCCCGGCTCCCAAGAGCCCGTTGGCGCTCATTCTCACCATTGGCGGCGTGTTAGCGCTGTTGGCGGTGGTGCTGTACCTGTCGATGAACCGCCCGCCGTCGGAGCGCATTTCCAGCACCAGCCTCACGCCCGCCGATACCGTTGCCGCGCCCATCGAAACGGGCCCCCAGGCCGAGCAACTGCCCACTGTAGCCGCGCCCGAAACCATCCGCGTGGCGCCCACCAACCCGGCCCCGGTGGTGCAGCCCCGCCCCGCGCCGGTTATGAGCGACTCGGTGGCTACCCCCGTCGCGGCGCCCTCCGATTCGGCGCTGAACCGCTAGGAACCTCAATTCCACGGCTGAGCTTATTGCAAATAAACTCAACGTGCTGGCTGAAAGGTCGTATGTAAAACCCCGGCTTCCTTGGCCGGGGTTTCTTTTTTCCTTTCCAGCCCAACCGTTTTTTCATGAAGCTTTTTCGTTTCTACTCGCTGAGTTTGTCGGCGGCTTTGGCCACGGCTTCGCTGGCCGGCTGCTCTTCGCCCAACGGCACCTCTGGCACCGCCGCCACTACCGGAGCCGCCTCTGACACCACCGCCAATGCCGCCGCGGTGCCAGCGAACTCGCCGCTGCAAGTCGTGGCCGAGTTCAACGACCCGCAGATGGTGGGCGTGGCCGTGGCGCCCGGCGGGGAGGTGTTCGCCTGCTTTCCGCGCTGGGACTGGAACCCGTCCTATCCCATCGCCAAAGTGGGCCCCAACAACACCCTCACGCCGTATCCCAACGCTAGCTGGTGCATGTGGAACGACTCGGTAAAATCCGAGCCGCTCAAGCACTGGATTTGCCCCCAAAGCGTGTTTGCCGATAAGTCCGGCATGGTCTGGGTGCTCGACCCGGCCTCGCCCGGCCTGAAATTCACCGTGGCCGGCGGCCCCAAACTGGTCAAAACCGACCCCAAAACCGGCCAGGTGCTGCTCACCATTCCCTTCCCGGAGAGCGTGGCCCCGCGCAAGTCTTACCTCAACGACGTGCGCATCGACCTGCAGAACAACTACGCCTACATCACCGAATCGGGCCTGGGCGCGCTGGTGGTGGTCGATTTGAAGACCCTGAAATCCCGCCGCCTGCTCGACCAGCACCCTTCCACCAAAGCCGTGAAAGGCTTGGTCATCAAAGCCGAAGGCCATCCCATGATTGACCTGGAAGGCAAGCCCGCCCGGTTCAACGCCGACGGCATCGCCTTGAGCACCGACAATACCTACCTCTACTACTGCCCGCTCACCGGCCACACGCTCTACCGCATCAAAACCGCCGCCTTGCGCGACCCGGCCCTGACGGAAGCCCAGCTTGGCCAGCAGGTAGAAACCGTGGGCGAAATTCCCGGCACCGACGGCCTGGAAATCGACGCGGCCAACAACGTCTACCTCACTTCCTTCGAGCAAAGCGCGCTGCTGCGCCGCACGCCCGATGGCAAAATAGAAACCCTGGTAAAGGACCCGCGCCTGCAATGGCCCGATACCTATAGCTTCGGCGCCGACGGCACCCTGTACGTGACCAACTCCGCCATCCACAAAACGCCCAACTGGAACAAGGGCGTGGGCCAGCACCGCCAGCCGTTCCGCATCTTCAAGATGGCACTGCCCAAATAGTTGCCAAGGCATAGCCAATGCCCAAAAAAAGAAAGCCCCACCGGTTTTGGTGGGGCTTTCTTTATTATAGCGTAAAAGCCTGTAAAGACGGCTGATGCTTAATCAACGCATGGCTACTTTTTGAATCTTGACGCCCTTGGTGCAAAGGTCGAGCTTCTCGCTCGGGTGGGCCAGAATATCCATGCAGTGCCGGTGCCGGCGGTTCATGGTATCGTGGATGGTGTAAACGCCGTCGAGTTTGGGCGAAATGCCGCGCACCCGCACCTTGTCCCCAAAATCAAACTTGCCGCCCCAGGGCTTCAGCAAATCCCGCGAAAGGGCCATCCAGCGCTTTTTGGTGCCGTAGTGGCGCCTGATGTGGGAGTTGTCGGCCGTAACGAAGGGCTCGCTGTCGGTCTGGCCCGGCACGGCCTCATATACGGTGGCCGTCACTGTGTAAGTGAGGCTGCGGGCCACTAAGGTCTTCGACTTTTTGGCCTTCGCAACGGCGGGGCGGCGGGCTATGCCGCGCGACGAAAGGAACGCGCGCATGCCGGTGGCAGTGGTGTTGGGCGCGGAACTGACGGAATTAAAAAGCGGCGCTGCAAGCGTCGCAACTGCTAGAAATATATCTACGAATAGCCGTGCATTATACATTTATTCAGGGTTCGTTCGGCCACCTCTTGAGCCCGGCGGAATGGGCAAAACCCCGGCTTTTCGGCCGAGGTGAAAAAGGTTAACGATGAATGCATTGGATAAGTTTGCTAAAAATAAATTATCCAATTGCTAACGCCCTTAGAAGGAGCTGCTCGTCCATACATAGGGAAAAGTTATAGAAAAAGCCAGGGGGCATGCACCAGAAAGAAAGCGCGTCAGTAAGAAGAAACCACCTGTGACCCTAAACGCGCTTTTGCTGAAATGTTCGGGCAAGCCCCGCGGAAATCTATAAATTGCCTACTGCCATTCTGTAAGGGCAGCAACAAACAAAAAATATGCTGCTGATTTACAAATAAATTTGCAAAACCGAATACAGGTTTTTGGCTCAGTATGAAGTTGATTACTTTTGCTAAGCCTCACCTAAGCTCCTTTCTCAATGGACGCATACACGTATATCGCCAACGCTGACGCGGCGGCCATCGAAACCCTGTATCAAGCTTACCAGCAAAATCCGGAATCGGTGGATTATGGCTGGCGAAAGTTTTTTGAGGGATTCGACTTCTCTCAGCAGTTTCCGGAAGGGGCGCCCGTGGTGCCCGGCAACGGCAGTAGCACGAACGGCAACGGCGCGGCGACCGCCAAAGCCGCGCCGGCTGGCCCGCAGGCCGCCGACTACGGCGTGTTGCAAACGGCGGCTTCTACCAATAACGCCCCCGCCAGCATCGGCAGCGGCGAGGCGCCGGCCAGCGACAAGGAAACGGCTGTGCGCAACCTTATCCACGCCTACCGCAGCCGCGGCCACCTGCGCGCCAAAACCAACCCGGTGCGCGAGCGCAAAGACCGCAAGCCCCGCCTCGACCTGGCCGATTTCGGCCTGGGCGAAACTGACATGGACACGGTGTTCAAAAACGGCGAGGGTCTGGGCCTCGGCCCGCAGGCCAAGCTACGCGACATTGTGGCGGCGCTGGAGAAGATTTACACCGGCGCCATCGGCTTCGAATATATGTACATCCGCGACCCGCAGGTGCTGGACTGGTTCCGCGAGAAAGTGGAGAAGGACTCGCTGGCTTTTAATCCCGGCGTGGAGTACAAGAAGCGCATCCTGAAGAAGCTGAACGAGGCGGTCGTTTTTGAGAACTTCCTGCACACCAAATTCCTGGGGCAGAAGCGCTTCTCACTCGAAGGTGGCGAAACGACCATTCCCGCGCTGGATGCCATCATCGGCAAAGGTGCCGAGCTGGGTGTGAAGGAAGTGATGATTGGCATGGCCCACCGCGGCCGCCTCAACGTGCTGGCCAACATCATGGGCAAGACCTATGAGCAGATTTTCAGCGAGTTTGAAGGAACGGCGGTGCCCGACCTCACGATGGGCGACGGCGACGTGAAGTACCACATGGGCTACTCGTCAGAAGTAGAAGCCAGCGGCGGCCAGAAGGTGAACCTGAAACTCGCGCCTAATCCCTCGCACCTGGAGGCCGTGAACCCGGTGGTGGAGGGATTCGTGCGGGCTAAAATCGAGCACCAGTACGGCGGCGACTACCACCAGATTCTGCCCATCCTCATCCACGGCGACGCCGCGCTGGCCGGCCAGGGCATTGGCTACGAAGTGACGCAGATGTCGCAGCTGGAAGGCTACAAGACGGGCGGCACCATCCACTTCGTGATTAACAACCAGGTGGGTTTCACCACCGACTTCGAAGACGCCCGCTCGTCGATTTACTCGACGGACTTGGCCAAAATCATTGATGCGCCGGTGGTGCACGTGAACGGCGACGACCCCGAAGCGGTGGTGTTTGCCGTGCAACTGGCCACGGAGTACCGCCAGCAGTTCCACGCCGATATCTTTATTGATATGGTGTGCTACCGCCGCCACGGCCACAACGAGTCGGACGAGCCCAAGTTCACGCAGCCCACGCTCTACAACATCATCTCGAAGCACCAGAACCCGCGCGAGGTGTACAACGCCATGCTGGTGCAGCGCGGCGACGTGGACGCCGAACTGGCCAACCAAATGGACCGCGAGTTCCGCGACACCCTGCAGGCCCGCCTCGACATGGTGAAGCAGCAGCCGCTGCCTTATAAGTACCAGGCCCTGGAAAACGAGTGGCGCAGCCTGCGGCGCTCCACACCCGAGGACTTCGACCAGTCGCCGGAAACCAGCATTTCGGCCGAAGTCGTGGAGAAAGTGGCCAAGGCCCTGACCACGATTCCGGAAGGTTTCAAGCCGATTAAGCAGATTGATAACCTGCTGAAGGAGCGCCGCAAAATGTTCTACGAAACCCGCGTGCTGAACTGGGCCGCCGGCGAATTGCTGGCTTACGGCTCGCTGATGAGCGAGAAGCACATTGTGCGCGTGAGCGGCCAAGACGTGCAGCGCGGCACGTTTTCGCACCGCCACGCCGTGTTGCACGACGCGGAGACTTCCGCGCCTTACAACTCGCTCAACTTCATGGAAGGCGAGCACGAGCAGCTGAGCATCTACAATTCGCTGCTGAGCGAGTACGCGGTGCTGGGCTTTGAATTTGGCTACGCCATGGCCAACCCCACGGCGCTGGTGATTTGGGAAGCCCAGTTCGGCGACTTCGCCAACGGCGCCCAGACCATGATTGACCAGTTTGTGGTAAGCTCCGAGAGCAAGTGGCAGCGCATGAATGGCGTGGTGATGCAGTTGCCCCACGGCTACGAAGGCCAGGGCCCGGAGCACTCCAACGCCCGCCCCGAGCGATTCCTGCAACTGGCAGCTGAGTACAACATCGTGGTGGCCAACATGACCACGCCGGCCAACTTCTTCCACGCCCTGCGCCGCCAGCTCACCTGGAGCTTCCGCAAGCCGCTGGTGGTGATGTCGCCGAAATCGATGCTGCGCCACCCGCTGTGCGTGTCGCCGGTGGAAGAGTTCACCAGCGGCGGCTTCCGCGAAGTGCTCGGCGACACGTTTGCCGAAGCCAAAAAGGTGAAGCGCGTGCTGCTGTGCTCGGGCAAGGTCTACTTCGACCTGCTGGAAGAGCAACGCACCTCGGGCCGCACCGACGTGGCCATTGTGCGCCTGGAGCAGCTGCACCCCTTCCCCAAAAAGCAGCTCGACGCCGAACTGGCCAAGTACCCCAAAGCCAAGCTGTACTGGGTGCAGGAAGAGCCCGAAAACATGGGCTACTGGAACTACATGCTGCGTTTCCTGCGCCGCGAGCTGGAAGACGTGATTGCGCGCAAGCCGTCGGCTTCGCCGGCCACGGGCTACAACAAAATCCACGTGAAGGAGCAAAAGGACCTGGTGGGCCGCGCCTTCGACAAGCCCAAAGAAGCCGTGGCCGACGCCACCATCAAGGAAACGGCAGAAAAGGCCAAAGCCACCGACTGATAACGCTGCCTGATTTCCTTCTTCTTAACTGACTTATTCCAAAACGCCTGCACATGGCCCTTGAAATCAAAATTCCCGCCGTTGGCGAATCCATCACCGAAGTCACCATTGCCAAGTGGCTCAAGCAAGACGGCGACGCCGTGAAGCGCGACGAAGTCATTGCCGAGTTGGAATCGGACAAGGCTACGTTTGAGCTGCCCGCCGAAGCCGATGGCGTGCTGAAAATCCGCGTAGCCGAAGGCGAAACCATCGGCATCGGCACCGTCATTGCTGATTTGGATGGTGCCGCTGCTGGCGGTGCTACTCCCGCAGCGGCTGCACCGGCAGCGCCGGCTGCTGCACCGGCCACTCCGGCTGACCCCGTTTCGAAAGGCGAGGAGAATCCGACGGCTAGCAACCAGTCCGGCTACGGCGGCGCGCCCGCGGGCAATGAAAGCAAAGACCCGGCTACTCCTGGCGCTCCGGCCACTTCGGGTGCTGGCGCGGCTGCCCCGGCGAGCGGCGGCGGTTCCATCGAAATGAAAATTCCGACGGTAGGGGAGTCCATTACGGAAGTGACGGTGGCCAAGTGGCTGAAGCCCGACGGCGCCCAGGTGAGCCGCGACGAGGTGATTGCCGAGCTGGAATCGGACAAGGCCACGTTTGAGTTGCCCGCCGAAGGCAGCGGCACCCTGCGCCACGCCGTGAAGGAAGGCGAAACCATTGCCATCGGCACCGTTATTGCCCGCATCGGAGGCGGCAGCGGTGCGGCAGCTGCGGCGCCAGCGCCGGCTGCTGCGCCCGCCGCCGCTCAGGCTGCGCCGGTTGCGGCCATGGCTTCGCAGTCGGCTGGGGGCGCGGCTACTTATGCCACGGGCGTGCCCTCGCCGGCCGCTGGCAAGATTCTCGACGAGAAAGGCATTGCCGCCAGCAGCGTGAGCGGCACCGGCCGCGACGGCCGCATCACCAAGGAAGACGCGCAGAACGCGCAGGCTCGTCCTGCTGCTCCGGCCCCGGCTGCTGCACCTGCTGCCGCGCCGGCCGCCGCCCAAGCACCAAGCACCACCAACCAAGCACCAACTGCTGGCAGCCGCAACGTGCGCCGCGAGCGCATGAGCAACCTGCGCAAGACGGTGGCCCGCCGCCTGGTGTCGGTGAAGAACGAGACGGCCATGCTCACCACCTTCAACGAGGTGAACATGCAGCCCATCATGGACCTGCGCACCAAGTTCAAAGACAAATTCAAGGAGAAAAACGGCGTGGGCCTCGGCTTCATGTCTTTCTTCACCAAGGCCGTGTGCGTGGCCCTGCAGGAATGGCCTTCGGTGAATGCCCAGATTGACGGCACGGACATCGTTTTCAACGATTTCTGCGACATCAGCATCGCCGTTTCGGCCCCCAAAGGCCTCGTGGTGCCCGTTATCCGCAACGCCGAGCAACTGTCGTTCGATGGCATCGAGAAAGAAGTGGTGCGCCTGGCCACCCTGGCCCGCGACAACAAGCTCACCATCGAGCAAATGACCGGCGGCACGTTCACCATCACCAACGGCGGCGTGTTCGGTTCCATGATGAGCACCCCGATTATTAACGCCCCGCAATCGGCCATTCTGGGCATGCACAACATCGTGCAGCGTCCGATTGCCGAAAACGGTCAGGTCGTAATTCGTCCCATGATGTATTTGGCCCTGAGCTACGACCATCGCATCATCGACGGGCGCGAGTCGGTGAGCTTCCTGGTGCGGGTAAAAGAATTGCTAGAGGACCCCACCCGATTGCTCTTGGGCGTGTAGTCCAATTTTAGGATTTTTAAAAGGCCTGTTCCCGATGTGGGAACAGGCTTTTTTCATTTTAGGACGCTGGAAAAGGCGTTTTACGCGACGAAATAGGTTTTTTACGCGTTTAAAAAAATAACATGAATTGAATTATTAAGCGAAGTAGTATCTTTGGCATTGTTAAGCTTGAAATGTAATAGCTCATGGGAAAATTCATTACTCCGAACTGCCAGGAATGTCCGAACCGGAAGGGCCCGCTGATGGGCTGCTGCCAACTGGAGGAACTGGATTTTATCTCGGGCAGCAAAGTGTCTCAGAGCTACCAGAAGGGGCAACGCATTTTCCAGGAGGGCGCGCCGGCGCAGGGCTTGCACTGCGTGAATCAGGGCAAAATCAAGGTGACCAAGTCGGGCGGCGACGGCAAGGAACAAATCGTACGCCTGGCCAAAGAAGGCGATGTGATGGGCTTCCAGTCGGTGCTCACCGAAACGAAGTACACCACGTCGGCCGTGGCGCTCGAAGACTGCGTGGTCTGCTTCATTCCGCGCGCCGATTTTTTCCGGGTGTGGCAGTCCAACGTGCAGTTTTCCACCTCGCTTATGCAAATGATGGCCAAAGCCCTGGGCGCGGCCGAGGTGCAAATGCTGCACCTGGCCTACAAGCCCGTGCGCGAGCGCCTGGCCGAGGCGCTGCTGCTGCTGTACCACACCTTCCGCAAAGCCGGCGAGGCGTTGCCGTTCAGCATGGCCATTTCCCGCGAAGACCTGGCTTCCCTGGTGGGCACGGCGAAGGAAACGGCCACGCGGCTGCTCTCCGAGTTTAAGGAAGAAGGCATCATTGCCACGCGTGGCAGCCAGGTGACCATTCTGGAACCCAGCGGCCTGAGCAAAATCGCCTCATTGTACGAGTAACAGGTGCGAGGCTGCCACCGGCAACACACTGGGAGGGGCGGAAGCCACACGATTGCAAAGGGTTAATAAGCTATGTCGGGTCGGCATTGGCAGAGGGCGTTTTGCGTCTGGTTCAGGCACAAATCGACAAAAATTATTATTAAATAAATTATAAAATCAAAAAAATGCCCAACTACGAAATTTCACCTTGTTCGGTTTTCGTACTGATGTAAATCATTGTCAAAAGTGACGTAAGTCATTTTTATTAGGTCATTGCATAGCGGAGCTTTGTAATAGAAAATAAGTTCTCGAAACATCTGTTAATGAATGGTTAGTGTGAACAATGAACTAGTGTTTTCTGCCGTTTATTCGAATGGGTATTTATGCTGCTACCGACAAGTTGCCTGCAAGACGCGCTGGCGGTACACCCATTAAAGTGGGAAGCGCCGCCCTCGACACTTCTGAAATTAGTCTTGTTAAAGTTAAAAAAGTAATAAAACAAACGCTTGCTCAGTTGCCAGCCCTCACCACCGTGGCGGTGGTAGAAGTGGCTACTGGAAACTGCCTGGCACACGTCAGCCGGTTGCGGGGCTTCGACCCTGCAACGGTGGCCGCCCACCACGCCGAAACGGTGCGCCAACAGCAGCAAGCCCTGGCCGCGCTGCCGGGGCGGGCCGGGCGCCTCGACGACATCCTTATCCCGCTACGAAAACAATTACACCTGATTCGAGTGGCCAGAAACGGCCGGTGGTTCGTGTATCTGGCCGTGCAGGCGCAGGACACCAGCCTGGCCCTGGCCCGTGAAGTGTTGAAATCAATAATTGTCTGATAACTAACCCATAACTCATTCAAATTTTTATTCTCCCAATGGCTTACTCAACCAATTCCCCCGCCGGCAAAGTAGTACAAGACGTGTTGGACAACCTCCCGGGCCTGGTGGCCGTGGCGGTGGTCGACATCACCTCGGGCATGGCCCTGGCCTCGCACTCCAACTCGCCCAACATCAACCCCGAAACCGCTGCCGCTTACAATACGGAAGTGGTGAAGCAGAAGCAGAAGGCCATGTCGGCCCTCAAGCTCACGGGCGAGAATATCGAGGACATCCTCATCACCCTCACCAACCAGTTGCACCTCATCAAGCTGGCCGGCAACAAATTCATTTACCTGGCGGTGAACGCGCGCGAAACCAATCTGGCCATTGCCCGCGAAGTGCTGCGCTCGAGCGCCGAAAACCTGAACTAGTGCCGGCGACGGCCCCGCGGCCGTTACCCCAATACACCGCCGCCGCGCCTGGCTGCCTGCGGGCAGCGGGTGCGGCGCCAGCCGGGACTGCCCACCCCGCGCCCCATGAAAATTCCTTTTCTCAAGCAGTTGCAGCGTTTGGCCGGCCCGGTGGCCCACGAAGTGGAACTGACCGCCACCGGCCCGGAAAGCACCCGGATCGAACAAGCCATTCGTTTTCTGCTCAGCGAGTTGCCCGACTTGCTGATGGCGGCGGTGGTGGACGTGAGTAGCGGCAAACCGCTGGCCACCTACACCACCGACCGCGACCTGCGGCCGGGCGCAGTGGCCGGCTTCAACGCCGAGGCGGTGCGGCAGGTGCAGGCCTCGCTCCGGGCGCACGGCACGCCGCAGGAGCAGGTGGCGGAAATGCTGTTCACGCTGCGCTCGCAGCTGCATTTGCTGCGGCTGGTGCCTTCGGAGCGGCTGTTCGTGTACCTGGCCGTGGACTCGCGCGACACCAACCTGGCCATTGCCCGCGAGGTGATGCGCAACGGCATCGCGCTGCTGGAGCCGCAATTGCAGACAAAGTAAGAAGCAAGCACAAGTAACGAGAACATGCCGGCCTTTCCAGTAGCATCCGGCGCCCAGGCTGCCCCCAACTTACTCAATACGGACTGCTGGACAAGGCCCGTGGCTGGCCGGTAAAGCCACAAAACTCATTTTCTCACCCATTTTTTCTGTCAACCTGATGAAGCTTACCGCTACTCCCTTCGACCCGCAGACCGGCGAATTGCTGCCGGTGTACCGCGATGCCTACCTGCGCGGCGACCTGGCCCGTGCCTCGGCCCGCGCCGTGGAGGCCTACCTCCGCAACGACGCCACCCAGGCCCACACCACCGTCACGCGTTGGCACGAACTGACCACCCTGGAGGCCGAAGAAGCCGCCCCCACCACGTGGGTGCAGAAGCAAATGCTCTTCATCCGGGAGCAGCCGCAGCGTTTCCGTCGCCGCGCGTTCTCGATGGTGGGCGTGGCCGCACTGGTGGCCGGCGTGTCGATGGCCGGCACCCGCCTGCCTTCGCACAGCGCGCCCGCCGTGCCGGTTTCGCTGCCGGAAATGACGTCGCTGGCCGCCGCCAGCACCGCGGCCGCCGAAGCCGCTACCGAGGCCAGCGCCACCCGCATGATGACCGTGAGCGGCCGCATTCTTGACGAAGCCGGCCAGCCCCTGGTGGGCGCCACCGTGCTGCACAAAGGCACCAGCCGGGGCGCCAGCACCGACGCCAACGGCAACTACAGCCTGCGCCTGCCGGCCGCTGCGGCTGCCACCGCCACGCTGCAATACGGCTACGCCGGCTACCACGACCAGGAACTGAAAGCCACCGAGGCGTCGGCCCAGGGCGTGACCCTGCAGCCCCGCGCCAAGCGCAAGCACTGGCTGTTTTTCTAACCCCGGGCCCGCACGGCCCACCCGAGTTATCTTATTTCAGTGAAAGCGAGGACCTACCGTAAGCACGTCGCGAATAAGCTCAAAGAATCTTCTCCCAATCCCCCTTCCCCAACCGCCGATATTATGGCCTACTCTACAAACACTCCTGCCGGAAAGGCAGTCGAAGCAATTATCAACGATTTGCCGGGCCTGGTGGCCGTGGCGGTGGTCGACGTCAACTCGGGCATGGCTCTGGCCTCGCACTCCAACTCGCCGAGCGTCAACCCCGAAACGGCCGCCGCTTACAACACCGAGGTGGTGAAGCAGAAGCAGAAGGCCATGTCGGCCCTCAAGCTCACGGGCGAGAAGATTGAGGACATCCTCATCACCCTCACCAACCAGCTGCACCTCATCAAGCTGAATGCGGCCGGCAACAAATTCTTGTACCTGGCCGTGAACGCGCGCGAAACCAACCTGGCCATTGCCCGCGAAGTGCTGCGCACGCACGCCGAAGAAATTAACTAGGCACTACAGGTGCTTTTAATGCCCACGAAAAAGCCCGTCCAACATTGGACGGGCCTTTTTTTGTTGTGAGAAAATGTAGCACCGATTTATTCCGGCGCTACGCGGGGCTCCTCGTCGGGCGCAAAATCATCGAGCGAAAACTCGTCGGGCTCCGATTGTCCGCGCCGCGTTGTTTTTCAACTCTATTTCGTGGGTCGCGTTAAGCAATTTTTACCTATGAATTCCATGAAATCAACCTTCTCCAGAAAATCGACATCGACTAGACCGCGCGCTGCCAAGTTCTGGCCGGCCGTGGGCTTTGCCACGCTGGCCGGCATGCGCAGCATGAGCGCCCCGGCGTTTCTGAGTCATTTCCTGTCGCGTCAGCCTGAAAGCGGCTTGGCCGGCTCGCCCCTGCGCCTAGTGCAGAAACCCTTTGCCGCGCGCTTGCTGAAGCTGGCGGCGGCCGGCGAAATGGTGGCCGATAAGCTGCCCAACACGCCCGACCGCATTGCCCTGCCCGTGATGACAGGACGGTTGCTTTCCGGGGCGCTGGTGGGCGCGGCCTGGTACAAATCGCGCCACGGCAGCGCCTTGGGCGGTGGTCTTTTGGGGGCAGCGGTAGCGTTTGCATCCACCATCGTGAGCTATGCCCTGCGCACGGGCATCAGCGAAAAATCGGGCGTGCCCATTGCGCTGGTGGGCGTGGGCGAAGACGCCCTGGTGCTGGCCGGCGGAAAGGCATTGATTGCAGCCCGGCTACCGGCGAGTGGCACCCGCTGTAGCGTGGACGCTGCGAGTCCGCGCTACAGCAGCGACAGCGGATTGGGGTTCATGCGGTGCTCAAACATGGCCCCGATGCTCTGGGCTCGTGCTTTGGCATCCGCGGCTTTGGGGCCCGAGAAAAGTTCGTCGACGCTGGCCGTAAACAGCGCCAGCCACCGCCGGAAATGTTCGCCTTTGATGGGCAGCGGGAAGTGTTTGGCCATGGGCCGGCCTTTGTAGCGGCTGGTGCCCAGCAGCACGCTGCTCCAGAAATCGTACATGGTGGGCAGGTGGTGGGCCCAGTCTACCTGCGCCACGTCGTTGAAAATGGGGCGCAGCAGCCCGTCCTCGTTCACGCGGGCATAAAATGCGTCGACCAGCCGAACGATATCGGCTTCGGTTTCCAGGTCGGGGAAGGGCGGGGGATTCATGGCTGAAAAAGGGGATGGGTCGGCAGTTTTGTTCCGCGAATGGCGTCAGGCTTTTTGTCTTCCGCCCAGCACCACCAGCACCACGGCCAGCACAATGAGCGCGGCGCCGCCCAGCATTTGCGGGTTTAGCACCTCGCCGGCAAAGGCCCAGCCGAGCAGCACGGCCACCACCGGATTCACGAAGGCATACGTGCCGGCCAGGGCCGGCTCCACGGCGCGCAGCAGCCAGATGTAGGCCGTAAAGGCCACAATGGAGCCAAACGTGACCAGATACGCATACGCCCACCACGACTTGGCGGTGACTTGGGCCAGCGCAAACCCGGCCGCTTCGCCTTTCGCCAGGCCCACCACCAGCATGGCCACGCCGCCGCACAGCATCTGCATGCCGCCGGAGAGAAAGGGCGACGGCGCGGGCCGGTGGTTCTTGGCGTAGAGCGAGCCGACGGCCCACACCAGCGAGGCCAGCAGCACCGCCCCTACGCCCAGGGCCGTGTGGCCGGGCGCTTTTACGGCCGCGGCCCGGGTGTGGGCCACCAGCAAATACATGCCCGCCATGCCCGCCACCAGCCCCAGGGCCACCGCCTTGCCGGGGCGGGGCGAAATGCCGCTCAGCCACCCCAGCACCGCCAGAAACATGGGCACCGTGGCCACCAGCAGCGCCGTGATGCTGCTGGGCAGGTACACCACGCCCAGCGTGGTGCCGCCGTTGCCGAAGCCCAGCAAACACACCCCAATCACGACCGCGAAGCCCCACCCTTGCCAACTGGGCGCGGGCTCGCCGCGCCCGCGCATGAACCCGTAAAGCAATCCGCCCGCCAGCGCGTAGCGCGTGCCGGCCATGAGCAGCGGCGGCATGCTGGCCACGGCAAACTTCATCACCAGATAAGTGGAGCCCCAAATGAGGTAAACCAGCGCAAAGGCCGTGAGCAGCGCGGCCCGCGACTGCGCGGCCGGAGTAGAGTCGGACATGAAAAGGGAGAAAGCGGGGCAAAGCTACGGCTGGCCCACCCTGTCATCCTGAGCGCAGCGAAGGACCTTCTCACGCTTGGACAGCCGTTGTTCAATCGGGAGAAGGTCCTTCGCTGCGCTCAGGATGACAAAAACGACGAATGGAAGCGTTGCCCGTTGTTGTTTTGTGCTATGAAGAACAACCTCCTGTTGCTGCTTTTGCTACTGCTTGGCGCACTACGCCCGGCCACCGCGCAACTCCTGCAACCCAAACCCGCCTTTACCCGCGCCGACTCGCTGCGCGGGGGCAACGGCCCGCTGCGCACCTGCTACGACCTCAACTACTACCACCTCGACGTGCGGCTGGACCCGGCCAAGCGGTTCCTCAGCGGCACGAACCTCTTCCGCTTCACGGCCACGCGGGATTTCACGCGGCTGCAGTTCGACCTTTTTGCTAATCTGACGGTGGAAAAAGTGCTGTATCAGGGCCGGGAAGTGCCGTTTGCCCGCGAGGCCAACGCCGTGTTCGTCACCTTCCCAAAACCCATTGGCCAAGGCCGCCGCGACGAGTTCACGGTGCAGTATTCCGGCACCCCCATCGTGGCCAAAAAAGCCCCCTGGGACGGCGGCCTGGTGTTCACCCGGGATGCCGCCGGCAAGCCCTGGGTGGCCAGCGCCTGCCAGGGCGTGGGCGCCAGCATCTGGTGGCCTTGCAAAGACCAGCAGGCCGATGAAGTCGACTCCATGCTCATCAGCGTGAGCGTGCCCGCTGGGCTGAAGGACGTGTCGAACGGCCGCCTGCGCAAAACCACTAGGCTGAAAGACGGCTACACCCGCTTCGACTGGGCCGTGCGCAACCCCATCAACAACTACGACGTGGCCCTGAACGTGGGCGACTTTCAGCATTTCTCCGACACCTATCAGGGCGAAAAAGGCCCGCTCACGCTCGACTACTGGGTATTGCCCGAAAATGTGGCCAAAGCCAAAAAGCAGTTCAGCGACAACGTGAAGCCCATGCTGAAATCGATGGAGCACTGGTTTGGGCCCTACCCGTGGTACCCCGATGGCTACAAGCTGGTGGACGCCCCGCACCTGGGCATGGAGCACCAGAGTGCAGTGGCCTACGGCAACAAGTACCAGAACGGCTACCTCGGCCGCGACCGCAGCAACACCGGCTGGGGCCTGAAATGGGACTTCATCGTCATCCACGAGAGCGGGCACGAGTGGTTCGGCAACAACATCACCACCAAAGACATTGCCGACATGTGGGTGCACGAAAGCTTCACTACCTATTCCGAAGCCCTGTTTGTGGAAAGCCAGTTTGGCAAACCTGCCGGCCAGGAATACCTGCACGGCCAGCGCCGCAACATCCAGAACGACGGGCCCATCGTCGGCCCGTACGGCGTGAACCAGGAAGGCTCCGGCGACATGTACGACAAGGGCAGCGCCATGCTCAATACCATCCGCACCGTGTTGAATAACGACGAGAAGTGGCGCCAAATCCTGCGCGGCCTCTCCAGCACCTTCTACCACCAAACCGTGACCGGCCAGCAGGTGATGGACTACCTCAACCGCGAAAGCGGTCAGGATTTCACCAAAGTCTTCGACCAGTACCTGCGCCACGCCAGCCTGCCCACCCTGGAAATTCGCTTTGAAAACGGCAAAACCCTGGCCCGCTGGGTGAGCGAAGTGCCCAAATTCGACATGCCCGTGCGCGTGCGGGTGAAGGGCAGCGAGTACCAACTCATCAAGCCCACTGCCCGCTTCACCGAGATAAAGGAGCTGGCCGGCGCTACCAAAGAAACGCTGGAAGTCGACACGTTCAACTTCTACATCGGTGTGCTGGTTGATTGATGTAGCGTGGACGCTGCGAGGTCGCGCCGGGGCGATATGGCCCTGACGATGCGCGGACTCGCAGCGTCCCCGCTACAAAAAAGCCGCACTCGCACACTTCCGGCCGTACCTTCGCGGCGCGAATTATCACCGAACTTCCGGCTCATGAATCAATACGACGTCACCGTCATCGGCTCCGGCCCCGGCGGCTATGTAGCGGCCATCCGTTGCGCCCAGCTCGGCCTCAAAACGGCCATCATCGAGAAATACCCCACCCTGGGCGGCACCTGCCTCAACGTGGGCTGCATCCCCAGCAAGGCCCTGCTCGACTCGTCGGAGCACTACCACAACGCCCACTCGGCCTTCGCCGACCACGGCATCGGCCTCGACAACCTGCGCGTCGACATGAACCGCATGATTGACCGCAAGGCCGGCGTGGTGAAGGCCAACGTGGACGGCATTTCCTACCTGATGAAGAAGAACAAAATCGACGTCATCACCGGCGTGGGTTCGTTCGTGGATAAAAATCACATCAGCATCGTGCCCCGCGAAGGCGGCGAAGCCCAGCAGATTGAAACCAAGAACGTCATCATCGCCACCGGCTCCAAGCCCACGGTGCTGCCGTTCATCGCGCAAGACAAGGAGCGCATCATCACCAGCACCGAGGCCCTGAACATCCGCGAAGTGCCCAAGCACCTGATTGTGATTGGCGGCGGCGTCATCGGCCTCGAAATGGCCTCGGTGTACGCCCGCCTCGGCGCCAAAGTGTCGGTGGTGGAGTTCATGGACAGCATCATCCCGACCATGGACCGCGGCCTGGGCAAGGAACTGAAGCGCGTGCTGGGCAAAATCGGCATCGAATTCTTCTTCTCGCACAAGGTGACCGGCGCCACCCGCGACGGCGACAACGTGACCGTGACGGCCACCAATGCCAAGGGCGAGGAAGTGAAATTTGAAGGAGATTACTGCCTCGTGGCCGTGGGCCGCGTGCCCTACACCGCCGGCCTCAACCTGGAAGCCGCCGGCGTGCAGATGGAAGAGCGCGGCCGCATCAAGGTCGACGAGCACCTGCAAACCAACGTGCCCGGCATCTACGCCATCGGCGACGTCATTCGCGGCGCCATGCTGGCCCACAAGGCCGAGGAAGAAGGCGTGTTCGTGGCCGAAACCATCGTGGGCCAGAAGCCGCACATCAACTACCTGCTCATCCCCGGCGTGGTGTACACCTGGCCCGAAGTGGCGGGCGTGGGCTACACCGAGGAGCAGCTCAAGGAGCAGGGCAAGGCCTACAAAGTGGGCTCCTTCCCCTTCAAAGCCAGCGGCCGGGCCCGCGCCAGCGGCGACACCGACGGCTTCGTGAAGGTGCTGGCCGACAAAACCACCGACGAAATCCTGGGCGTGCACATGATTGGCCCGCGCATCGCCGACCTCATCGCCGAAGCCGTGACCGCCATGGAGTTCCGCGCCTCCGCCGAGGACGTGGCCCGCATGAGCCACTCGCACCCTACTTACGCCGAGGCCATGAAAGAGGCCTGCCTGGCCGCTACCGAGAACCGAGCAATTCATATGTAAGTATGCACTTGTAGTAGAAACTGAAAGGAGCTGAAGCCGCTATGGCTTCAGCTCCTTTTGCTTTTAACCCATACCTTGTCCTCTACTATGACGCGCTCATGCATCTTGTTACTGGTTGTGCTGGTGCATGGTATCAGCATGTATGAGGCGGCGGCACAGGTCCGGCTAGGAGGTACAAAGCCGCAAAAGCGGGCGGTGCCAGCGTACACGAAAGGCAAAACGGGCCGGGCACCTGTAGCATCCAAGCCCACTATACTGCCGGCGCACGAGATGCAATTCAGCCGCGTGAGGGCTTTCAAGGATTTGTCAGCGAGCTACCGGGATAGCCTATTGGCCTCCCCCCGATTATTTTGGTTAACAACAGGCAGCTTATTGTTTCGCCGACTGCCCACCGACACCGTATTCTTTCTAACTGCGCTAGAACCACCTCCTTTTCCTTTCAATGAAGACTATTTTATCGAGGGAAATATGTGCCTCTTGCTTCAAGACCTGAACCACGATGGTGTACCGGAAGCCTTAGTGGGTTTTTGGCGGGGCGGAAACTCCGGTCACATTAGCCGCGTGGCAGTCAACCTCATCGACGTAAGCGGTACGCCACGACTGTTGTTGAGTGCGGTAATTCAAATAAAAGATGAGGGCTGGGCGACGGACTCCGACAATCCTGATTCTGGCGATAAGTTTTTTTTTGCCTCTGGGTGGGAGCGGTCAGTAAATTTAGGGAAAGAGGATATTCGTGCCCTATTAGAACTTGGCTATAATGATGGTTTAGTCAAAGAAATAAAACCGCTGACTGCCACGCCCTACCTTCGGATTGGCAGCCTGATTCACCATAGCTATGAAAATCATTATAAAAGCGTAATAACGCCTCTTACCCCCGGCCGCTACCAGTACCGGGATGGCCACTTGGTTTGGGTGGGGAAGTAACTTAGTTGCAACAGGAACTGAAAGCGGCTGAAGCTCCCGTAGCTTCAGCCGCTTTCAGTTGTTCTAAAACAGCTTATTTGCTCGCACGGTATGCCGTAAGCCGGGTAGTAAGTAGTGCCAGCAGCTCGGGGTACGAGTATTCCAGGGCGTTGGCTGATATGTTTATGGGTGAGCCGTACGATTTGAAGTTGGTGTTCATGAGTTGGCGCTTGAAGGGGTTGGGTTGGCGGCTGATGTAGGCTTCGGGGTCGCGCAGCATTACCATCACCATCTTCTGGCCCATCAGCTCCAGCTCGCGGATGCCCGCTACATCGGCCCAGGGAATGAGCCCGCCCACCAGGCCGCTGGCGTTGTCAACCAAACCCTCGGCCGTGACAACCAGTCCGGGGTTAGGGTCGCGCATTTTTTTAAGGACAAAAAACGCCAATATGCCGAAGAAGGTCAGGGCCAGCAGGCCAAACGCCCGTATCCAACCAGGCGTGTGCAGAAAAGGGTTGCCCAGCCAATCGGTGGGCCGCAGGCTAAACCACAGGCCCAGTGCCATAAACACGAACGCGCCAAGCAGCGAGTAAGTCAGCTTGCGCTTGCTGAGGGCGATGCTGACAGGGGAGGAAACGGGCATAAGAAATGGCGGGTAATTGTAAAACAAATGTGGCGATGCACTGAAAGCTACTAGAGCGCTGTATTGGGCCGGGTCAGGTCCAGCACGTCGCCGATGCCGTACTCGTCGAATTTGTCGAGCAGCGCATCCACGCCCTGCTCCATTTTCAACGCCATTTCTTCGCGGTAGATGGGGCAGAGGGTGTAGAACTGCACCGTCTTTTCGGGGCTGATGACCAGGGTCTGAAATTCTTCGGGCAAGCTGAGGGCCGTGAGCACCAGCATGCAGCCCAGCTCGGTTTCGTCCGAAAAAGGCGCGGCCTCCTCGCCATTCGGGATGGTGTGGCCGAAGCCCAGCCAGGTGCCGTGCTCGTGTGGCAGGCGGGCCAGCATTTTCAGCCAGCGGATGGGCCAGTACACGTTTTCGTCTTGGAAGGCTTCGGCTACGTCGGCCGGGTCCTGCGGAATGTTCCAGGTGCTGGGCAGCAGAATGCAGAGCTCGGCGTAGGGCGGGGCTTCGGCGGCGGGGGCGCCGGGCGGCACGTGCATGGGCCGGTCGCTCATGCCCGAGGTGATGAGGGCGTAGAAGGGGAAGTCGGCGCTGGGCGCCACCACGTGCACGTCGAGGTGCACCTTGTCGGAAATGATTTCGTGGTACACGCCTTTCACCGGCCCCAGGTGGCGCTCGATGTGGTCGGAAACGGCCGTGATGGTGGTTTCGTCGCCGCTGGCCAGCTCAAACGGGGCGGGCTCGACGTCGTCGTAGCGGTAAATGGGCGCGCCCGCGGGCGTGAGTTCCGGCTCGTCCGGGCCGGAGTGAGTGGGGGAGGTGGGGGTGTCAGCCATAAGCAGGCTATACGGTCCGGGTTTGCCGCGGGGTTGCGGGCTGTTTGTCGGCATCTCTACGGCCAGAAACACAGGAAACCACCGGCGGTGTATGCGGCGCCACAAGCCTGCTGCTGGGGTGGGGTACGGAAGCCGCGTCGCCATTGTACTGGCAGCCGGGTAGATTTGGGCCATGGCTACGCTTCTTCTCGACCAGCAAATTCCGGTTTATTCCCTCACGTCGCCGCAAACGCCGGGCAGCGGCATGTTCCAGCTAAACCGGGCGGAAGGCCAGCCGCCGGCTTTCCGGCAAAACATGCTGCTGCCGCACCGCAAGGACTATTACCACCTGGTGTACGTGCAGCGCGGCGGCAGCCGGCACTGGGTCGACATGACGCCCTACGAGCTAAAAGAAAACGCGCTGTACTTCTCGGCGCCCGGCCAGCTGCAGCTCAAGGAAAAGCTCCTGCCGATGTGGGGCGTCAGCCTGGCGTTTACCCGCGAGTTTCTGGCCCGGCAGCCCAATGCAGCCCTGGCGCAGCTACCGCTGCTGCAGAACCCGCAGAACGGCCACGAACTGCTGCTGGCCGCGGCCGACGTGGCGTTTGTGGAAGACCTGCTGGCCAAGCTCGAAGCCGAGTACCACCGCCCCGGCGAGTGGCAGCAGGCCATGCTGAGCGCCCACCTGACGGTATTGCTCACCTACCTCAGCCGCTTGTACACGGAGCAATTTCCGGGCGGCGAACCCTCGGCTGACCAACTACTGGTGCAAAAGTTCCGGGCGCGGATTGAGGAGAGCTTTCGCGAGCGGCACGAGGTGGGGGCATACGCCGCCCTGCTCCATATTTCGGCCGGGCACCTGAGCGAGGTGGTGAAGGCCCAGAGCGGCAAGCCGGCCATTGCCCACATTCAGGAGCGGCTGGTGCTGGAGGCCCGGCGCCTGCTGTTTCACACCCCGCAGTCGGTGAAGGAAATTGCCTACGACCTCGGGTTTGCGGATGCTTCGTACTTCAGCCGCTTCTTCAAGCGCGAAACCGGCCTTACGCCGGCCGAGTACCGCGCCAGCAACCGCGAAATGTACCCGTGATGCCGCCAAATGTGCCACTGTGGCGCTAATCGGGCCCGGTAATTTTGTGCTGTTCAACCAAGTAACCCCTTCATCATGAAGACAGCCCTGATTACCGGCGCCAACAAAAGCATCGGTTTTGAAGCCGCCCGCCTGCTCCTGCAAAACGGCTATTACGTGTACCTCGGCAGCCGCAACCTCGAAAACGGCCAGCGCGCCGTGGCCCAACTGCACGCCGAAGGCCTCCCCCACGTGGAGCCCGTGCAGCTCGACGTCGCCGACCCCGCCTCGGTGCAAGCCGCCCGCGAAGCTATCGGCCAAAAGACGCCCGTCCTCGACGTGCTCATCAACAACGCCGGCATCAATGGCGGCATGCCGCAGTCGGCCCTCACTTCCAAAATCAGCCAGTTTCAAAAGGTATTCGACACCAACTTTTTCGGCGTGATATCCGTGACGCAGGCCTTCCTCGACCTGCTACGGCAGTCGCCGGCGCCCCGCATCGTGAACGTGAGCTCGGCCCAGGGCTCGCTCACCCTGCACAGCGACCCGGTGCACGGCTACAAGTACTATGACCACAAAGCGGCCGTGTACCATTCTTCCAAGTCGGCCCTGAACATGTACACCATCAACCTGGCCTACGAGTTACGCGACACGCCCTTCAAGGTGAATGCCGTGGACCCCGGCTTCGTCGCTACTGATTTCAACGGCCACCGCGGCACCGGCACCGTGCAGGAAGCTGGCGCCCGCGTCGTGAAATACGCCCTCGTTGGCGCCGACGGCCCCACCGGCAAGTTCGTGAGTGAAGAATACAACCCAGCCACCGGCGAAATCCCCTGGTAGAAACCGCCCAGCGGCCGAAACGAAGAGAGGCTGAAGCTCAGGGAGCTTCAGCCTCTTGGTTTATCGAGGTATTCTTATTTTGGGAATTAATTGCCTCGATAGTACCCGGAAAGTGCCTATGCTCCCTTATTGAATATTCGGGCTTTCTCCTATTGGGAAAGCAGCAACCCTTGCCGGTGGGCGCCGTTGCAGTTCAAGATTCAGATTGCTGGCTTTATATATTGTAATTCTTGGAATAATTACAGGCCTTATCCTTTGCCGAAACCCTTGGGTGCCGGCCCGCAATGGTTGAGTTTTGATGCCGTAGCCCTGGCAAGCAATTGCCGCCCCATGATAGGTTCAACATTAGGCCCTGCCTTCGCCTTTCGGTGCGAAGCAGCAGGCGCCGGAAACAAAAACCCCGCTTCCGCTGAACAGCAAGACCAGCACCGCGCGCTAAGCAACCGCACCGCGGCCTTCAACCTGCGCGCGCACAGCAAGACTCAACTGATTGATAACATCAGGCAGGCTGTGGCCGATATGGTGCTGGCCATCGGCGCCGAAGCCCGGCTGAAAAATTCGGAATACCTCAGCCGCCGGCTGCGCTACGACTACACCTACCTCGCCAACCGGTTTTCGGAAACCACGGGCAGCACCCTCGAGCAGTATATCATCGGGGTCCGCATCAACCGGGTGAAAGAGCTGATTATCGTCGGCGCGCTCAACCTGACGCAGATAGCCTACGAGTGCCAGTACAGCAGCGTGGCCCACCTGTCCAATCAATTCAAGAAAGTGACGGGGCTGACGCCTTCGTCCTTCAGAATGCTCCACTTTAAGCATGGGAAAGTCCCTGGAAGTGTGAATGATGTAATTGGTTTTTGCAATCGTGTAAATGCCCTGGAAGTGCGCCGCGTGAGCTTTGTAGCGTGAAATAATTTCACCTGCATTACGCACGCTTTATGAAAAAACATTTCCTTTTTATCCTGACTTCGGCGGCCGCTCTGGCCTTCCCGCAGGCCAGCACCGCGCAGGTTGCGCCGGCCCTGGGGGCCGCCGGCAGCTTTGCCCTGTTCACGGCCGTTGGCGCTGTGAACAACAGCGGCCCCACCGTCATCAACGGCGACATTGGCACCAATGCCGGCGCCTTCAGCGGCTTCCCGCTGGGCGTGGTGGTGAACGGCGCCATTCACGTCGCCGATTCCTACGCCACCACGGCGGCGGCCGATGTGCAAACGGCCTACGGCTACATGTCGACCATTGCGTGCGTGACGCCGCTGGCCGTGTACGGCGGCACCCCGCCCGTGACGCTGAGCCCCGGCTCCTACTGCGTGGGCGCGGCCACCACGCTGGCCGGCACCCTGATTCTCGACGGCGGGGGCGACCCCAACGCCCGGTTCTTCCTGCGCGTATCGGGCGCCCTCACCACGGCGGCCAACTCGCTGGTGCTGACGCAAAACGGCGCCACGCCCGCCAACGTGTACTGGCAGATTGGCGGCCTCGTGACCATGGGCCAGAACTCGGTGATGCGCGGCACGCTGCTCGTGGACGGCGCCATCAACATGATTCAGGGCGCCACGCTGATTGGCCGCGGCCTCTCGCGCGGCGGCGCCATCACCATCGACACCAACAGCGCCAGCCTGCCCGCGGCCGTGGCTCCTCCGGTCATCACGGCCACCTCGTGGCTGGGCACGGCGCTGGGCGGTGTCAACACCGATTGGTTTAACCCGACGAACTGGGACGCGGGCGTGCCCACCAGCACAGTCGATGCCATTGTGGGCACGGGCCGCTCGCCCTATCCCATTATTGCCGCCGGCAATGCCGTGGCCAACGGCCTCACCATCGGGACGAGCGCCAGCCTGACCATGAACGGCGGCACCCTCGACCTGAAAGCCAACCTGAGCAACAGCGGCACCGTGAGCGCGACGGCCGGCACCACCACCCTGAGCGGCACCGCCACGCAGCTGCTGGGCGGCAGCGGCAGCACCCAGTTCTGGGGCCTGCGCATTGCCAATGCGGCCGGCGCGTTTCAAAGCAGCGCCGTGAGCGTGCACGGCGTGCTGGCTCCCGCCAGCGGCAACCTCACCACCAACGGCCAGACGCTGACGCTGCTCTCCGACGCCGCCGGCACGGCCCTGGTCGACTACACCGGCACGGGCCTGGTGAGCGGCAACGCCACCGTGCAGCGCTACATCGCCTCCACCAACACCGGCACGGGCTACCGCCACTACAGCGCCCCCGTGACGGGCAGCACCGTGGCCGACCTGGCCACCACGGGCTTCGCGCCGGTGCTCACGTCGAGCTATAATACCTCGGCCACGCCGGGCACCACCACGCCCTTCCCCACGGTGTATGCCTACGACCAAACCCGCCTGGTGACGACTACCAACAACACGCCGGTATTCGACAAAGGCTTTGTGGTGCCCGCTGGCCTGGCCACGCCGCTGGCCATCGGCCAGGGCTATGCCGTTAATATCAGCGGTAATCAATTGGTCGATTTCGTCGGCGCGCTTATCACTGGCACCCAGACCCTGAGCCTGAGCCGCAACGCCGCCGCCTCGGTTAACACCTCCGATGCCGGCTGGCAGCTGGTGGGCAACCCGTACCCCGCCCCCCTCGACTACAGCCTGGTGGCCCCTGCCGACCGCCCCGGCCTCGATGATGCCATATACGTGTACGCCAGCACCGGTCCCTACGTGGGCACCTACCGCACCTACGTCAACAACATTGGCAACCCGGTGCTGCCCGTGGCGCAGGGCTTCTTTGCCCGCGTGAGCGCCGGCCAGACCAGCGGCTCGCTCACCTTCCGCAACAACCAGCGCCTGACTACGCCCAACGCTACTGCCTTCCAGCGCGGCACCGTCGATGCCCGGCCCCTGGTGCAGCTGGAGCTGCGCGCCCCCAACGGCGGCGCCGACCTGCTCTACGCCTACGCCGAAACCGGCGCCACTCCCGGCTTCGACACCCAATACGACGCCCAGAAGCTGGTCAATTCCTCCGGCCTGAACCTGGCCAGCATCGCCACCAGCAGCGAAGCCCTGGCCATTGATGGCCGCCCGGCCTTCACCGCTGCCACCGTGTTGCCGCTGACCGTGGGCGTGCCCGCCGCCGGCCCCTACAACCTGACTGCTACGGCCCTCAACAACCTGCCCGCTACCCTCGACGCCCTCCTCACCGACGCCGCCACGGGCCAAACCGTGAACCTGGCTTTGCAGCCAACTTATTCGTTCTCGGTGGCCAGCGCGCAGGCAGCCGCTACCATCACGGGCCGCTTCACGCTGCGCTTTGCCGCCCGTGGGGTGCTGGCCACCGCCCCGGCCCTCACGGCCGCTGAGGTGACGGTGTACCCCAACCCGGCCCACGCAGCCTTCACGGTGCTGGTGCCGGCCGTGGCCGCCGCCACGGCGGTCCACGCCGACCTGCTCAACGCCCTGGGCCAGGTGGTGCGCCGCCAGGATGCCCCGCTGGCCGCCACCGGCGCCCGCCTGTTGGTGGATGCTGCTGGCCTGGCGCCCGGTATCTACACCCTGCGCTTGCAGGTGGGCGCGGCCACGCTGGCCAAGCGCGTCGTGATTCAATAAATACGTTGGGCCGGCTTCCTTGCGGAGCCGGCCCGGCATTCCCTTCAACGTACTTCCTCGTATGAAATCATTTCTCACCTCCGCCCTGGGCCTGCTGGTCCTGGGCCTGCTCCTGAACTTGCCCGCTGGGGCCCAGCCCACCTCCGGCGGCCCCGCCCCCGGCGCTCCGGCGGCCGAAGTGCCCCTCGATGGCGGCGCCTCGCTGCTGCTGGCCGGCGGCGTGGCCTACGGCCTCAAGCAGATTCGGGCCCGCCGGCAGGCGCGCCGCGCCGCCAAGCAAGCCCCAGCGATGTAATTCCCGGCTGCGGGGGAGGAGCCTCCGTTAGCAGCCGCGCAGAAGTTAGCGGTTCACTGGTAATGCCCCGCTTGGCGGCCGAAATGAAAGAGGCTGAAGCCCCCGAAGCTTCAGCCTCTTTCTGCGTTAACTTGCGGGGTGACCAAAGCCGACCACATTGCCTACTGGATGAATGCCGCCGACCAGAACTGGCAGGAAGTCGGCAGCATGTTCACGGCCGGCACCTACGTGCCGTGCCTGTTCTGGGCACATCTAACGATAGAGAAGTTGGCGAAGGCGCTCTAGGTGCAGGACAATGCGGGCGACACGCCACCTTTCACCCACAACATTGCCCGTCTGCTGGCCGATACCAACCTGGTGCTGACGCCTGTGCAAGCCACGTTTGTGCAGCAATTGAATACTTTTCAGCTGGAAGGACGTTATGAAAGCTACACGGCCAGCCTGCGCCAACAGGCCACCCAGGCATTCACCCAAACCGTGCTCCAGGACGTAACCACCCTCCGCCAATGCTTACTCAATCAGCTGCTCTAGAACGGGTCCGGGCCTTTGCCGAAAGCATCCGCGGCCAGTCGGTTTCGTTGCGGAAAGTCATTCTGTTTGGCTCCTACGCGCGCAACGAGCAGCGGGCGTTTTCGGACATCGACGTGGCGCTGGTGGCCGATGAGTTTACGGGGTTCGGCTTTCAGGACGTGGGCCTGATTGGGGCCGCCATTGCCCAGAAGCTATTTGTCGATATCGAGCCGCACACCTTCTCGCCCGAGCAGTTCACCGACTGGAACCCCTTCGTGCAGGAAATCAAGCGCACCGGCATCGTGGTAGGCGAGTGGGAGCCAACTGTTACGCAGAATCGGGCCCTTTCCTAGTAACCCCGCCCTCGGCAGAGACGCAAAGCGGCTGAAGCTACAGGAGCTTCAGCCGCTTTTTATTTGGCGTCTTCTGCAGACCCGGACAAGCAGGCCTGAACAATCGGGGTATATTTTTTAATTATCAAGTCCCTTTTCCTAAGACTACCAGAGCGGATATTAACCACTCTGCCCTTGCTGTTAATAAATATCACAAGTGGGGTCGTGTATTGAGTTATATAAAGCTCTTTATCAGCAGTTGCGCCACCCATTGCTTGAGGGAAATCTAAAGGGTGTTCTTTTAGATATTCCTTAACTGTAACGGAGTCATTAAAGGGGAGCCCGATAAAGTCAGCTCTATTAGAAAACTTATGATACAAAGCATTCAAAGCTGCCATATCTTCTGCGTCTGAGCGCGCGAATTCTGGAGGAGCAAATTTAGTGGTAGCCCAGAAATACAGAATCATAGCTTTCCCTTGGTTTGGCTTTGTACTCATACTATCCCCGCGATTGGTCATGACGGTAAATTCAGGGCCTAGCGAACCTTTCATGCACTCATAATCTTCATAAAGCCTAGGGTAATTAACAGTGTCTTTGTTTGCAGGGGGCCTTTTCCTGCAGAGCGCAAAATTCTCTTCATAGGTGTTTTCTCTTCGGATTGAACACGATGAAAGAATGAAAATTAGGAGCAGTAATAATCGGTGATTATGCATAAATGAATTTGCTATCTGCTTTGTCAACGAATGGCCTATTTGATAATGGATTGTATTAGCCGATGAACGGCGAAGGTAAAGGTCATCAAAGCTTCCTAAGCACCGCCTGCGGCTTCCGGACGCCCGCCAAACAGTTCCGTACCACAAACCTTGGCTTCCGAATGCTCGCCAACCGTTTTCGGACGCCCGCCAAACGCTTCCGAAGGCCCGCCAGTCGTTTCCGAACCACAAACCTCGCCGCCGAAGCAACGCCCGTGGCTTCCGAAGCACAAACCTTCGTGCCGAAGCACAAACCTTGGTTCCGGACCACAAACCTTCTACCGGGTTTGGGTTCCAACTGCTGGCGCTAGGTTTTCTGCACCAGCTTAAAACCGTCTTTCGTGACGAGGTATTGCTGGCCCTGCAACGTGATGGTTTCGCCCTCCAGCACCTTGCTCAGGTCCATGAGGTCGCCCTCGATGGTGTGGATAGAAAAACCGTGCTGGCGGGCCAGGGCGAGGTATTTGGGGTTGATGTAGTCGTGCACGCCGCAGAGGATGATGCGCACGTGAGCGGTGGTGTTTTTGAGCAGCCTGGCGTCGCGGGGGAAGGTGTAGTTGTCGGCAATGAGGATGAGGTCGGTGGCCTCGGGGGCGGGGGGCAGCGTCTGGGCGTAGAGCAGGGCTTCGGCGTCGTTTTCGGGCGGGTCGCCGCCCCCGCCGGCCTTCATGGCCTCGATGAGCTTGCTTTCGATGAGCTTGTAGCTGTCGGTTTTGACGTGGAAAAGGCCGCCGGTTTTGCCCACCCGCTTCTGCTTGTCGGGCAGGTCGTTGCCGTCGTTGAAAAACACGAAGGTTTTCTCGTTTTCGAGGGCGCTGAGCTGCAGCCAGGCCAGCAAGTCGTAGGTGTAGGGGAACATACTGCCCGTCACGTCCGTCACCACCACTTCCTTGGGCCACTCGGGGTGGCGCTGCATCACGCGGGCCACCACGTTGGCATCGGCGGGCAGGGGCGGGGCTTCGGTGGCGGTATCGGTGGCCGCCAGCAGCTCGCCGGCTTTGGTGATGCGCGCCTCGCAGTAGTCGTGTTTGTGCTGCCGGTCTTTCTTTTTCAGAAACACCCGGTAAAGCCGGGCCACCGAATCGGACAGGGCAAAGTTGGTGAAGAACACATCGGGCGGGCCCAGCAGCTGAAACGGCCCAATCGGCAAGCGCACCACTCCCTTGGCAATGAAGGGAAACTGCTTGCGGTCGATGGGAAAGCCCGAGCTGAACACCACGCTTTTGCGAATGGCCGCGGCCAGCTCCTCGGTGCACAAGGGCTGGCCGGGGGGCAGCACCTGCACGCTCTGGGTGGTGCCGTCGGCCGCCACGGCCAGCTGAAAGGCCACCTGCTGGGCGCCGCGCTGCGGGCAGTGGTAGTTGCGGCGCAGGGCGAGGGCCATCTGGCGGTTGTTGAAGCGGGTGCCGGGCAGGTTGCAGGCTACTTTCTTGCCCGGGGCTTTCTTGCGGGCTATGGGGTGCTTTTTCGCCAGCCGCCGCAACTTGCGCGTGAGGCTGTCGAGGTCGGCGCGCATGGTGGCGGCGGTATAGTGCCGGGCCACGTACACCACAAACCCGTGAAAAAACGGCTGGCATTCGGCCGGGCTGTTGCAGCCGGTTTGTTCCACCAGCGTCCACATCACCGCCTCGTCCTGCAGCAGCCCCGGCACCTCCGCCGCCAGGTTGCGGATGCGGCTAAGGTTGAGCTGGCGCTGGTTGAAACCGGGGTTGAGCTTGAAGGCGGTATACACCAGGTCGATGCGCACGATGTGCCGGTCTTTCAGGTGCAGGGCTTTGAGGTCGGCGCCGGAGAAAGTGGAGGGTAGCTGGATGGCTTCCAGGTCGGGCAGCTGCTGGTAGCGGGCCGTGCGGTAGGCGTTCAGCTGGTTGTAGAAGGTGTCAAGTTCGGCTTCGGAAAGGGGAGCCTGGGCCCGGGCAACGCCTGCCAGCAGCAGGATGAAGAAGGCGGTGAGCAATGCCCGGGTGGGTAGAGAAAACATCATAGAAAATCAATAAACAGTTCGCAAAATAGGCGTTGGCCGTGGCACCGCGGCCGGGTTTTGTCAGCCGGCTTTCTACCTTACGCCAACCAACTTCGCAAGCTCATGCCCCGCACCGACGCCTTCGCCCAAACCCAGCCCGCCAGCCGCGCCGAGTGGCGGCAGTGGCTGGCCGACAACCACACCAACGCGCCCGGCGTGTGGCTGGTATACTGCAAAAAAGCCAGCGGCCAGCCCAGTGTCACCTACCCCGAGGCCGTGGAAGAAGCCCTCTGCTTCGGCTGGATAGACTCGCACCCCCGCAAGCTCGACGCCGACCGCACGCAGCTGCTTTTCACCCCGCGCAAGCCCCGCAGCGGCTGGAGCAAGGTCAACAAAGAGCGCCTGCAGCGCCTCGAAGCCGCTGGCCAGCTCATGCCCGCCGGCCTGGCCGCCATTGCCCGCGCCCGCCAAAACGGCGCCTGGGAAAGCCTCGACGCCGCCGAAGCTGGCCAGGTGCCCGAAGACCTGGCCGCAGCCCTGGCCGCCAACGAAGCCGCGCAGGGCAGCTTCCAAGCCTTCGCGCCCTCGGCCCGCAAGCAGATTCTCACCTGGGTGCTGGGCGCCAAGCAGCCCGCCACCCGCGCCCGCCGCGTGGCCGAGACCGTGCGAATGGCCGCCCTGGGCAAGCGGGCGAATATTGACCGGGAGTAAAAGAACGTCATGCAGCGCGCAGCGAAGCATGACGTTCTCTTGGTTACGACCCACTGCCAGCCGCCCGGCCCCATCTTTGCCCCATGCTTTCCGAACCCACCTACCTGACGGCGCGCATGGCCGCGCCCATGATTGAGGCCCACTTTGCGCGGCACCGGGCGGCCAGCCTGGCCGCGGAATCCCGGCTGGCCGCGCCGCTGGAAGCGCAGTGGGTCGAAGCCGTGATTGACGGGGCCTTCTGGGTCAGCCTGCGCCGCGAGGAGGGGCACCCGCCGCGCATTTCGGTGGCGCTGCTGCCGCCGGAGCAGGCCCGGCGGCCGCTGCGGTTCGGGCAGCGCCGCCGCTTCACGCCCTACAACCTGCTGAAGCTGGCGCCCGCCGTGGAGCAGCCCGGCATTCACCTGGGCGTGTGGCACGACGAAGACGGCCTCTACGTGTGGGGCACGGCCACCGCAGTGCCGCCGCTGTGCTTCGTGCTGGAAGTGGTGGAGCCCGGCCTGCTGGTGGTGAAGCACCGCCGCGTGGGTGGCTTCGGCAAGTACGTGAACGTGGCCGTGCTGCGCGGCGACCGCCTGCAGATAGTGGACGAGGAGCACGGCGGCCTCAGCGACTGCCCGGCCCTGCGGGCGTTTTTGCCCGGCCGCAGCCTGCCCGCCGCCGGTACCGGCGAAACCGACCACATGCTGCTGGAACTGGCCACCGCCATGCGCGCCCACGGCCGCGGCGGCCTGGTGCTGGTGGTGCCGCCCGGCTCTGACGCCTGGCAGGCCTCCGTGGTGCACCCGCTGACGTACGCGGTGGCGCCGGCCTATAAGGGCATCAACCTGCGGCGCCGGGCGGGGCAGTCGCGCCGCCGACGGCAAGACCGGCTGCGGCGTAGCATCGGCGTGGTGGGCGGCTTCACGGCCGTGGACGGCGCCACCGTCATCACGCAGGACTACCAGCTGCTGGCCTTCGGGGCGAAGGTGACGCGGGCCGACACCAGCACGCCCGTCGACACGATGACACTGACTGAGCCCGTGGTGGGCAGCGAGGCGGTGCAGCTGCACCCGGCCCAGAACGGCGGCACCCGGCACCTGGCCGCCGCCCAATTCGTGCACGACCAACACGACGCTATTGCGCTGGTGGCGTCCATGGATGGCTTTTTCACGGTCTTCGCCTGGTCCGAAACCCTACAACAGGTGCATGCCCACCGCATCGACGTGCTGTTGCTGTGAGGCCGCCGCGGAAGCCGCCCGGCCGTGTTAACGGGCGGCTGAGTATTCACCATAAAAAAGGGCTGCCCCGACGGGCAGCCCTTTTTTATTCACAAAATGCACCGGCTACTTCACGAAGCGCCGCGTGATGGCCGGCTGGCCCGGGCTGACCAGAACCAGCGTGTAAACTCCGGCGGGAAGCCCGGCCACGTCGAGCGCGCCCGAACTGGTAGCGCCGGTGGCCACCATTTGGCCAAACGCATTCATCACCCGGTACTCGCCGTCGAGCAGGGCGGCTTCGGAGCGGAAGTACAGCTTGTCGGCCACCGGGTTGGGATAGAGCTCCAGGGTCGGGGCGCTGGCGTCGGTGGTCTTGGGCGCGTTGATGGCCGTGGTTTCTGGCGCGGCCTGGGCCATGAGGGCGGAGCCTTGCTTGGTGATGCGCACCCAGTTCAAATTGTAGCCGCCGGTTTGGGCATACACGCCGAAATTGTAGGTACCCGCGTTCACATTCACCGTTTTGGATACGGTGGTCCAGTTCTGCCAGCCGCCGGTGCCGGGCAGCGCGCTGCTGCCAAGCTGGATGCTGCCAGCGTTCAAATCCGAGGAAATGGTGCCGCCGCTGGCCCCGCTGGCCACCCGGTACTCAATGGTGTAGGTGCCGGAGGTGGGGAAGTTGACGTTGTTCCACACCAGGTAATCCCCGGCGTCGATGTAGCCCATGTCCTGGCCGCCTTCCGAGCAGGCTTCCACCGTCATGCCGTTGTTCACGTTGGCGCTTTCGGCCTGCAGCGTGACGGACGAGGACGGCGTGGTGCCACCCGTGAGCTGGTACACCCGCACGTAGTCCACGCTCATGGTGGCGGGCAGCTTGCTTTCGTCCACGGTCTGGCCGGGCCAGTCGCCGGCCACGGCCAGGTTCAGGAGCAGGAAAAAGGGCTTCTGGAACTCCTCGGTGCCGCCGGTGCCGTTGGCGATGTTGATTTCGTGGTACTTGGCGCCGTCCACGAACCAGCGGATGTAGCTCGGCGTCCACTCGATGCTGTAGACGTGGTAGGCGTTGGGGGCGGTGGCCACGTTGCCGCCGTACTGGGCGTGGCCGTTGCTGTCCCAGTGCACGGTGCCGTAGCAGCGGCTGTCGGCGTTCACCTGCTCCATCACGTCAATTTCACCGCAATAGGGCCAACTCACGGTGTTGATGTTGGCGCCCAGCATCCAGAACGCCGGCCACAGGCCCTGCCCCAGCGGCGTCTTGATGCGGGCTTCCACTTTGCCGTAGGTGAACTGTTTCAGGCCCTGCGTTTTCAGGCGGGCCGAGGTGTAGGGCATGCCGCCCACGGACTGCTTGCGGGCCGTGATTTGCAGCTCGCCGTTCACCACGGCGGCGTTGGCGGACTGGTAGTATTGCTTTTCGTTGTTGCCCCAGCCGCCGCCGCCGGTTTCGAACACCCAGCTCGGGCCAATGCCCGTGGTGAATTCATCGGCCCAGACTTGCTGGTAGGTTTGGGCGTGGGCGCCGGCGCTGCACCCAGCGGCGAGAACGACGGCCCGCAGGAGCGTGGTAAAGAGGCTTTTCATGGAAAGGTGGGTTTTTGTGGAAAAAGGAATGGAGGAATAAGCTGGCAAGCCGGTTTCGGGCCGGCTTGCCAGGGTGAAATCGGTAGAAAAACTTACTGCTTGCTGAAGCGGCTCACCTGCTTGGGCTGGCCCGGGGCGCTGAGCACGATGGTGTAGAGGCCCGGTTTCAGGGCGGCCACGTCCACGGCCTCGCCCGAGAAAGTGCCGTGCCACACCACGCGGCCTTCCACGCTGAGAATGCTCAGCTCGCCGCCGGCAAACTCACTGCCGGCCGCCAGCTTCAGGCGGTCGGCCACGGGGTTGGGGTAGATTGCCAGAACCGAGTTGCTGGATTTGGCGTCGTCGCTGGCAGTGGCCAGGGCCGTACGGGCGGCGCCCTGCTTGGTGATGCGCACCCAGTTCAAATTGTAGCCAGCGCTTTGGGCATAGATGCCGAAATTGTAAGTGCCGGCAGTAATGGTGACAGTTTTCGAGACGGTGGTCCAGGTTTGCCAGCCGCCGGTGGCTGGCACGGCGGTGTTGCCGAATTGGATGCTGCCAGCGTTCAAATCAGCCGAAATGGTGCCGCCGCTCGCGCCGCTGGCTACCCGGTACTCGATGAGGTAGCTGCCCGTGGTGGGAAAGTTGATGCCGTTCCACACGAGGTAGTCGCCGGCGTCGATGTAGCCCATGTCCTGGCCGCCTTCCGCGCAGGTTTCCACCGTCATGCCGTTGTTCACGTTGGCTGCCTCAGCTTCGAGCTGCCGGCTGAACGAGGCGCTGGCGGTTTGCACGCGCAGGGAAGTGGCTTTGTCGTTCCAGTTGCCGGTGCCGAGCGGGTTGTTTACCAGGCAGGTGTTGCTGGCCGCCACGGTGAGGGCGCCGCCGCTGAAATTGTCGTTTTCGTACAGCACCACCTGGTAGCCGCTGTTCACTTTCAGCGAGGAAACGTCGTCGTTGAGGATGCCGCGGGCTTGCAGGGCGGCCAGGTTGTAGTCGCCCAGCGGCAGGGCCACGGCCGTGCCCGTGTAGTTGCAGTCTTTGTACACGGTGGCCACGCCGGTGGCGGGCGGCGCGCTGCCCGCGTAGCCGCCAAAGGTGGCCACCACCCGGGTGGGCTGCGGCGTTTGCAGGGTGGCCGACTGGTCGGCCACGTCGTCATACGCAAAGCCGTAGGACAGATTATCCACGCTGATGCCCGGCAGGTGCCAGAAGCGGGCGTAGTAGTTGAAGGGCGCGGTCTGGTAGAACTTGCTCACGTCGTACCAGTTTTGCTGGCCGGGGTTCGTGGTGGTGGTGTTCACCACGTGGCGGTTGATGGCGGCCGTCATCTGGGCCTGCACCACGAGGTCAACGGTCACGTCGCCCACGCCCGAGGCCAGCACGCCCTTGCCCTCAAAAGCCTCCTGCGTGGTGGGCCGGCGCGAAATGATGCCCGTGCGGCCCGTGAAGGCGCCCGACTGCCCCACCACCGTCAGCCGGTCGTTGGCATCCACGCGGCCCTTGAACACGCCCGCGTTGCCGGCATAGAAAATCAGGTCCTCGTTTTTGTACTTGTTCCAGATGGCGTCGATGTAGGACTTGAAGTAGTTGCCGTAGGGGCCGGGCGTGGTGCCGTTGGTGCCGTCGTAGAAGGCGGCAGTTTTGCTGGGGAAGCTGATGACGCCGGTCGTGTTGTTCACCGTGCCCTGAAACTCGGTGGGCACGTTGGCCTTGTAGGCGGCCACGATGTCGGCGGCAGTTTTCAGCTCGCCGGTCTTCTTGTAGTAGCCGTTGCCATACAGCTCCAGGCCCATGGGGTAGGCAAAGGCGTCGACGCGGGTGGTGTTGCCGAAGAAGCCGCCGCCGTTGTTGGTCAGTTCAATGGTTTCGTAGAGAATGCCCGCGTTGGGGTCGCTGGGGTTCTGCGGGTTGGGCGCCGTGTAGCCCGACGGCGCGCCGTTGGCCCCGAAAAAGTAGAAGTACAGCTGCTGCCCCCGCGAGATGTACACCCGGCAGCCCGCGATGTAGGGCAGCGTGAAGGTGCGGTTCGGGATGTTGCTGAGCCGGGTAAAGCAGGCGGCGTAGCGCGAGTTCTGGCCCGGCCCGGTGTTGCCGTTGATGGTGGGCCCGAGCACGGTGTTGTAGCTGGTGCTCATGGGCAGCACCTGGGAGTTGGCCGCGTTTATCCAGACGTGGTTGTTGGCGGGGTCGAGGCCCACAATGGCCACGTACAGGTCGGTGTCGGCAAAGGGCGAAGTGTTGTTGATGGTGAACGGAATGGAGCCCTGGGCCCAGCCGTGGCCCGGCAGCAGCAAGCTGCTGGCCCAAAAGAACAGCACTGAGAAAAGTGTAAGTTTTTTCATGAGTAGAACGATTGTGGGAATTATGGAAAATGGTGGAAAAGGACCCATCACCGGCAGCGCTACCGGGTTTGGGCAAGCAGTTCTGGAAGGAAAAATCCGGGTGAATGGAACAGGCACCGCCCTTAGGCGTGAGGCAGCCTCTTTTGCCGGTGGCGGAACACTGCGCCGCTGCTAAAGGCGCCCCGGATTCTGCTATTGCACAGTGCAAACAAAGGCCATTCGGCAAGAAATAAAAGCTGCCTCTCAGCCGTTTAATGCCCGTTTTTCTGAGTCCGTTACGCTTGCTTCACACGCCGCCCGCCGGGCCGTTCAGGATGTGTAAACCTGCTTTTACCGGCCCGTAGCCGGCTGGCGCCGCATCAATCCTGCTGCCGCTACACTTAAAAAACAACCGGGTTGCGTTTAAAAAACAACGCGCTAAGCACCATTTTTTTAAAAGTGCTGACCTGCATTTCGGCCCTAACACCGCCCCGCTTTTACAAAAGACGAAGGAGTGGTATTAAAAATTAGAATAGTTTAATTGCCAGCTTGCAAACGATTGTGGCCCCGGCAGAAGTCTGGTGGCTGCTGTCCGGTGCGGCCTGTGCCTCTGAGAAAGCATACTGAGGGCGGGCTTAGCTGCGCACGCCGGTAGACAACCAACCTGCTGGGCTGCCGTGCGCCCGCGCCGTCTTAAACAAATCGGAAACATTCCGGGGCCGGCTTGCGAATACCCAAGTCGGCCGGCCGCGCCAGTGCCTCCGGTTTCGCGCTTGCTACCGTCATGGCTTTCCCGCTGCAGTTTTTTCTGGAAACCGTTGTTTTACCCAACCTTCTCATGGCCAAAAGCAAAAAGAAAAAGCACTCCAAAAAGGACGACGCTTCGGACGACATTCTCGACGTAGCCGCCGTGTCCATCAAGAAGTTCCGGAAGGTGACCAAGGAAATCGGCAAGCTGAGCACCGGCCAGAAGCTGGTGGGCGGCATTGCGCTGGTAGCCGCCGGCCTGGCCTACCTGGCCACTCAGGAAGAGGACGGTGGCAATGGCCCGTCTGATTCCGAAAGCACTGATGTGGCCTTGCTGCCGCACGCCCACCACGGCCCCCGCCCGGCCGATGATGAAGATGACGAAACCGAAGCACCTCCCAAAGCCCACCATAAGCCGCGCAAAAGCTCCAAAGCTCGCCCTAAGCCCGGCCCCGAAGCCTAGCATTCATTCAGCAGTTCCGCTGCGTTCCATCCTTTCCAACCCAGTCCGATGAAAAAGACCAAGAAAAACAAAGCCGCCAAAAAAGCCACCCTGCTCAGCGGCGCCACCAAGTCGCTCAAGAAACTGGGCAAAGGCAAAGCCTTCGGCAAGCTCACCACCACCCAAAAAGTGGTGGGCGGCGCCGCCCTCGTGGCCCTGGGCCTGAGCTACCTCTCGAAGCGCCGAACCGCCGGCAAGGCCGCCGATGCCGCCGTGCCCAGCACCAGTGCCACTTCCGATGCGCTGGCGGCCGAAGAAAGCTTGGCCGCCATGGACGGCAATGCCTAAGCAGCGAATGCCAGCACAAATAAAAAAGGCTGATGCTCCACGAGCATCAGCCTTTTTTAATGAGTTGCGGTTTGTTACTCGGCAGCTGGAGCGGCGGGCGCGGGCGGTGGGGTGGCGCCGGCCATGCGCACGCGCACGGCGTTCGGGCCTTTCGGGCCCATTTCTACCTCAAACGTCACCTTGTCGTTTTCGCCGATGGTGATGCCGCCGAGGCCGTTGGCGTGCACGAAAATGCTTTCCTGCGTCTGCGAGTCGCGGATGAAGCCGTAGCCTTTCGACGTGTTGAAAAAGCTCACGGTGCCGGTGCGCAGGGTGTCTTCGGGCTCGCGGTCCTCCTGCTTGCGCACGCTGATTTGAATCTCCTCGTCCTTGATGACGCGTTTCTTGGTGGGGTCGGGCGGGGTGGAAGTGATGTTGCCGTTTTCGTCCACGTAGGCAAACATTTCCTCCAGGGCCGCGCCGGATTTGGCGTTGGCCTGGCGCTCCGCTTTGCGCTCTTCCTTTTCGGTTTTCTTCTTGGCGCGCTTCTTTTCGTTGTCTTTCTTACCAAACGTCTCTTGAGACCTACCCATAGTGTTGTGCTGCTAAATCATTGTATCTGACTTCCGCATCGGGGCGAGACGAAAAACAGAGGAGTGGATTACGACGAAGATACGCAATATCTAAGGCTAAACACGCGGGCGCCCTAAATGGGTTGCTGCCACCGCGTGTTGAGCCAGTTTTCCCGCTGCTGAGGCTTGAGGAAAGTCCAGGCCACGAAGCGGCTTTTCTTCTGGCCCTGAGCCATGGCGATGGTTTTTACTTCCGTGGCGCCGGCCGTTTGCAGGGCGCGGTACACGCCGGGCAGGGTTTCTTTTTTCGACACCAGCGTGGTGTACCAGTAGCAGGAGGTGGGCCGCCGGCCGCTTTCCTGCACCATGCGCCGGATGAAGCCCGCCTCGCCGCCCTCGCACCACAGCTCGTTGTGTTGGCCGCCGAAATTCAGGGCCGGGCGCGGCCCGCGGCCAGTGCCGAGGTTGGTGCCAAGGCCGGTGACTTTGCGGTGCGCTCCGGCCGCGGCTTCGGCCGCCGAGGCGTGGAAGGGCGGGTTGCACATCGTCATATCAAACACCTCACCGGCCTGGATGAGGCCGTCGAATATGCGCGTGCGGACCGGCTGCAGGCGGGCCTCGATGGCGCCGGCCAGGGCCGGGTTGGCGGCCTCAATCTGCTGGGCGGCGCGCACGGCCACGCCGTCCACATCCGAGCCCACGAAGTGCCAGCCGTACTCGCGCCGCCCGATGATGGGGTAGATGCAGTTGGCGCCCACGCCCACGTCGAGCACGCTGATGTCTTCGCCGGGCGGCAGCGTGCCGCCGTTGCTTTCGGCCAACAAATCGGCCAGGTAGTGCACGTAGTCGGCCCGGCCGGGGATGGGTGGGCAGAGGTAACCTTTCGGAATATCCCAGAACCCGATGCCGTAAAACTGCCGCAGCAGGGCCTTGTTCAAAGCCTTCACCGCGAGTGGGTTGGCGAAGTCAATCGACAGGTTGCCAAACTTGTTGGGCTGCACGAAGGCGGCCAGCTCCGGCGTGGCCTGGCTGAGCGCAGGGAAATCGTAGGGCGCGCGGTGCGGGTTGCGCGGGTGCAGCTGTTCCTTTTCGGTGGGCGGGGCAGGCGAGGGCGCGGGAAGGGGCTTTTTCATCGAATCGGTTTGAAGTTATTGCAAAGTTCGAACGATATAGGGGCGGGGCTCGCGCCCGCCCGGACGTTCAGCGTCGAGAGAACGACTTCGTTAAACGACGGGCGGGGGGCAGCCCCGCCCCTACACCGTTCAGACTGCGCTACGTCGTCTTATACAAATACCAGCCGTCGCCGAGGGGGCGGAGCATGATGAGGTGCTCGGGCGTCATGGCTGGTAGCTGGGCGGGCTGCGGCTGGTAAAGCAGCCCCACCGTGCTGTTCACCTTGCCGCCGATGACGAACTCCAGGCAGCTCGCGCAGCCGGTTTCGCGGCGCGTCACGCGGCTCAGGTACAGCTTGCGCAGCAGGGCGTGCACGGCGGGGTCGGCATTAGCGGCTTGCTCGCCGGCGGCGCTGCTGTCGGTGGTGAAGTAGCGGCCGGCCTGCACGAGGCGCAGCATTTTGCGGAAATCGGCCCGGTTTTTCCGGAAGTGCGCGGCGATGTCGGCGTCGGCCGCGGTCCAGAGCCGGAGGTTGCCCACGGTGAAGGCGTGGCTGGCGTCGGGGTGCTTGCGGTCGTACTCGGCCACTTCGGCGGGCGGCAGGGCGGTCAGAAGCTCCACCATGGGCGGGCCCAGGTGCGTCATGGCCAGGTTGCGGATGGCCTGCAGCTTCCAGGCGTGGTCTTCTTTGGCGAAGTGCAGGTAGAAGTCGCGGCGCTCGGTGGGGGCGCGCAGCTCCACGGCCACCACGGCGGTGCTGTCGGTTTGGTTCAGAAGCTCGCAGCTGCGCTGCAGCCGCGCCGGAATCTGCTGGCCCAGGGTTTCCTGTTTAGCCTGGCCGGCGGCTTCGCAGCAGAGGTAGTCCTTCATCCCGGCCCAGCCGGCCGGGGCCACAAACTGCTCGGCAATCTGCAGGGGTTCGAGGGTAGGGGGCGCGGCTGCCACCGCGCCGGGCAGCCACCAGATTAAAACGAACAGGAAAGACCTCATGCGCAAACCTAACGGCCGAACGGGCACTATTGATTCCGGCAGACAATACGGAGCCCTTTTAACGTAGCGAAATGGCGTTATTTGCCCGCATGAAACACGTATTGCTGCTCGCCAGCGGGATGCTGGCCCTGCTGCGGCCCGGCCCGGCAAACGCTCAGAAACCGCCCCTCACCCGCCAGCAATACCAGGAGGATTTCGATTTCCTCTGGAATACGGTACGCACCAACTACGCCTACTTCGGCACCACGCAAACCGATTGGGAGCAGGTGCGCGTTAGCTACCGACCCCAACTCGACACCCTGAGCAGCCGCCGCGCCTTCGTGCGGGTGCTCGAAAACGTGCTGGCCGAACTTTACGACAACCACGCCGGCCTGGGCACCAACCGCGCTGACTCCCGCCGCCTGGTGCCCACGGGCACCGACGTGTGGGCGGAATTCGTGGGCGACCGGGCCGTCGTGCAACAGGTCCGCGCCGGCTACGGGGCCGAAAAAGCAGGCCTCAAACCCGGAGCCGTAATCGAGGCCGTGAACGGCGTAGCGGTGGCCGAAGCCATCCGGCCCTGGCTGGCCCACGCGCTGCGCCGGCCGGACCCGGCCGCCCGCAATTTTGCCCTGGCTCAGTTGCTGGCCGGCGACCACATCACCCCGCGTACCTGGACCGTGCAAGTCGGCGTCCGTCGCTTCACTGCCCAGCCCGATGCGCCCGCGCCGCTGCTCGAAACCACGCCGAATAAGGGCCTGCTGGAGGTGAAACGCATCGGCGACCACGGGACCATTGGTTACCTGAAAATCAATAACAGCTTGGGCGACTCCCGGCTCATTGCCCGTTTCGACAGCGCCCTGACGGCGCTGCAGGGCACCCAAAGCCTCGTGCTCGACCTGCGCGAAACGCCCAGCGGCGGCAATACCACCGTGGCCCGGGCCATCATGGGGCGGTTTATAAAAGCCGAAGGGCCCTACCAGCGCCACGAGCTGCCCAACGAAGAAGCCGAAACCGGCATCCCGCGCCGCTGGCTGGAATTGGTGGCCCCGCGCGGCCCACGCTACGCTAAGCCACTGGTGGTGCTGGTGGGCCGCTGGACGGGCAGCATGGGCGAGGGCCTGGCAATTGGCTTCGATGCCTTGCACTGCGCCACCCTGGTCGGCACCGAAATGGCGCAGCTGCGCGGCGCCATTTATTCTTACCAGCTGCCGCATTCCAGCATCGGTTTCAGCTTCCCCGTCGAACGCCTGTACCACGTCGATGGCCGGCCGCGCGAGGCCTACCGGCCGCATTTTGCCCTGGATTTACTAAAAGCCGACCAGGAGCCAAAGCCCAGCCCCGACCCGGTGATGAAAGAGGCGCTCAGCCTATTAGAGCACAAAGATTGACGGCGGTCCGGCAGCGCTAACGTAGCCGGGCCGGACCCCGGCTGCGCCCGCCCGCCTTGCTGCCGCCGGCAGCCGGGCCGCGGCCCCCGCTTTGGGGCCGGGACGGGCCGCCGGGGCCAGCGCTTTTCGGGCGGGACGAACCGCCCGCCGCGGCCGGCCGCTTGCCGGTGGCGCCGGGTTTCTCGGGGCGCGGGCCCCACCAGCCGGTGCCGGAAGGGTTATTGCGCGAAGGCGGCCCCGATTTGCGCGGCCGCTGGGCCGATGCTTCTCCGGAGGCGGAGGCTGCTTTGGGCGCTCTGGGCGCAGCCGCTTTTGATGCGGCAGCTTTGGGGCGCCGGCCGCCGGAGGCTTCCTCGGTGCCGCTCGATTTTTCCACCATTTTCATGATGCCGGCCAACTCCTGCGGGGTCAGCTCGCGCCAGTCGCCCACGGGCAGGCCTTTCAGCGTCACGTTCATGATGCGGACGCGTTCGAGCTTGGTCACTTCGTAGCCGAAATGCTCCACCATGCGCCGGATTTGGCGGTTCAGGCCCTGCACCAGCGTGATGCGGAAGATGTAGGGCGTTTCTTTCTGAATGACACAGGGCTTCGTCACGGTGCCCAGCATGGGGATGCCGCGGCTCATTTCGTCCAGCATCTGGTCCGTAAGAATGCGGTTCACCGTCACCACGTACTCCTTTTCGTGCTGGTTGCCGGCCCGCAGAATCTTGTTCACGATGTCGCCGTCGCTGGTCAGAAAAATCAGGCCCGACGAGTCTTTATCGAGCCGCCCGATGGGAAAAATGCGCGCCGCGTGGTTCACGTAGTCCACGATGTTGCCGCGCACGCCCGGCTCCGAAGTGCTGGTGATGCCTACCGGCTTGTTGAAGGCCAGGTACACAGCGTCTTCGGCCTGTTTGGGCTCCAGTTTGTGGCCGTTCACGGTCACCCGGTCGCGCGGGCCCACCTGGTCGCCCACTTGGGCGGGCTTGCCGTTCAGCAGTACCAGGCCTTGCTCGATGTAGCGGTCGGCTTCGCGGCGCGAGCACAGGCCGCTTTCGCTGATGAATTTATTGAGACGGGTGGCGGACAACGGAGGCATAGGCGCGAAGGCAGGGAAGCGGCCCCGGACGGGGGGGCCGCAGGCGTAAGCGGGGCAAAGGTACCCCGGGCGCAGCCCGTTCGGCGGGCAGCCTACTTGTCCTCGATGTAGGCGTCGCCGCCAATAAAAATCATGCTGTTGTCGGCATGGGCCGGCGTGCCCGCCGCACCAATGGCAAAGGACTTGCGCACGGTGCGCCCGTCGGCGTAGGTGAGCGTGAGGGTGTGGCCCTGCAGGCGGTAGGTGCCGCTGGCGCTGCGGCGGCTGCCCCCGGCGGCGTTGGCCGTGACGACGCCGCCATCGGCCCCTTCGCTGAAGTGGCTGTCGTCAAGAAAATTAAGCTTGGAGATGACCAGCGACGTGGCGCCGCCCATGCTGCCGCCGCGGCTGTTTTTATACGTCCGCTGCAGCGGCACGGCCCCGGCCGCGTAGGCCGGAAACCAACTGCCCGAGCCCAGGGTGTAAGAAGCCGTGTGGCCTTTAGAGCCGGTCAGCACCACGGCGCTGCCGTTTTTGCGCCAAGTGCCCCAGGCGGCGGGGCGCTTGGCCTTGTCGGCGGCGGGGTTGAGGGTTTCCAGCGGAGTTTCGCCCACGTCGCAGTACTGACCGTTGGCCAGCAGGGCCACGGGCTCGAAGGTGATGCCGCCGTAAGCGTCGCCCACGGACCGAAAAAACCACTGCGCGCCGGCCGCTGCCCCCGTGCCGCTGGGCGCCGCCGGGGCCGTGGCAACTGCCGTCTTAGTGGTGGGCGCCGCCCCGGCTGCACCGCCCGAAGCCGCCGCGCCCGACTTGGCCACCAGGCCCTGGTCGGTGAGCTTGAAGAGGCTCAAGTCCATGCCGTACTTGTTCTTGAACATGGCGGCAATGCCCTGCCGGTACGCGGCCAGCGTGTTTTCCTTGAGAGCCGATTGCCAGCCGCCTTGCAGCAGCACAAATTGCAGCTTCATCTCCTCGCCCACTTGGCCCGCCGCGCCGGCCGTCCTGAGCTTGGTATTGGCGGCCAGCAGGGGCGTTATTTGCGCCCGCACCCCGCGCGCCATGGGCACCGTGATGGCGTTGCCGTCCTGCACGTTATTCACTATCATCCAGCCCAGTATCAGGAACGAAGCCAGATTGTCGGCCGCGTCGTTTTCGCGCAGGCCGCTGTCTTTGGTCATCTGCAGGTACACCGGGCCGTAGTCGTTTTTGCCCGGCCCCAGGCTGGCGACCACGGCTTGGGCCGCGGTGGGGTTGGTGGGCTTAAGCCGGTCAACGTATGCCTGCACGGTCCGGGCCCGCAGGGCCGGGGTAGACGTGTAGGCCAGCGACGCAGTGCCGGCCGGGCGCGCCGTGGATTTTCCCGCGTTGGCGCGGGCCACTTCGCCAAGGCTCATGTTGGCGATTTGCGAGCTCAGGAAGGCGTCTTGCAGCTGGGGGATGGCGTCCAGGTTTTGGGCCCGAGCGGCGGGGGCGGCCAGCAGCAGCACGGCCAACGTGCGGAAGTTGAAAGCAATGCTCATCAGCAAGTCAGGGGTAACGAGGGGTGGCGGAGAACGAGCGGGGCCAACCATGGGGCCAAACGAGTTGATTTACGAGCTTGGCAGCAAAGGGTTAATGAGCCAAATGCTGAGTCTGAGCCGGCAACCCACGCCGCATCTGCCCGTTAGCAAAGCATCGGTAACCCTTACGCACGCCTTTCTTTTCTCCTCATGTCCGACAAACCCACAATTTTTCCTCCCCAAAAACAAGACGCCGGTGCCGGCAGCCCCGGCCTGGAATACAAGATGACGCCCGAGCCCGAATTCATCCGGGAGGGCTACAAAGGCGCCGATAAGCTCAAGGGCAAAGTGGCCCTCATCACCGGCGGCGACTCCGGCATCGGGCGCGCCGTGGCCGTGCATTTTGCCGTCGAAGGCGCCGACGTGGCCATCTGCTACTTTCCTACCGAGCAGCAAGACGCCGAAAAGGTGCAGGAACTGGTGCAGGGCCACGGCCGCCGCTGCCTGCTACTGCCCGGCGACCTGAAATCGCCGGCTTTCTGCCAGGAAATCGTGGACCGCACCGTGGCCGAATTGGGCGGCCTAAACATTCTGGTGAACAACGCCGCCGAGCAAAACTGGCACGACTCGCTCGAAGATATCAAGGACGAGGAGCTCGACAGCATCTTCAACCTCAACATCATCGCCATGTTTCGCATTTCGCGAGCCGCCCTCAAGCACCTCAAAGAAGGCGCTTCCATCATCAACACGGCTTCAGTGAATTGCTTCAAGGGCAACGAACTGTTGCTGGATTACACCTCCACCAAAGGTGCCATCACGGCGTTCACGCGGGCCCTGTCGCTGCAGCTCGTCAAGAAAGGCATCCGGGTCAATTCGGTGGCGCCGGGGCCCATCTGGACGCCGTTTGTGACGGGCGTGGGGCTGATGAAGCTGCCGCTTTTCGGCCACGACGTGCCCATGGGCCGCGCCGGGCAGCCTTCTGAAGTGGCGCCGTCCTATGTTTTCCTGGCTTCGGAAGACGCTTCGTATTTCTCGGGACAAACGCTGCACCCCAACGGCGGTTCGGTGGTGAATGCCTAAACGAACCGCATAACCTGTGAGCAAGCGCGGCCGTATCAGCGCCCAAGAACTGCTACACAGCGGTTCTTTTTTCTTAAAAATCCGCTTCCCATGAACACCAAACTATTAGGCCTGTTGGCGGCCGCTGCGCTGGCCACCGCCGCTTGCACCCAAGACAAGCCCGCCGCCGAAACGGCCGCCACCAACACCGTGCCCTCGGCCACCGAAAACACCGCCGTGGTGGTGCCCGATACCATTGCCTACCGCACCGACGCCCGCCACACCGCCGACCGCGTGGCCCAGGACCTGGCCCTGACCGACGAAACGGTGAAGCGCCGCATTGAAAACGCCTACTACACCCGCGCCAGCCGCCTCGGCGAGTTGGAATCGCGCTACGCCACCGACACCACCGGCCGCTACCTCGCCATTCGCGAAGCCAACGACCAGACCGACGAGCAAATCCGCACCACGCTCAACAACCCCGAGTATTACAACACCTATTCCTCGAACCGCGCCTCGTACGGCGACGGCCCGTACTCGCTGGCGCCCATGGTGGTGACCACCACGACCACGCGGCGTACCGGCGGCGTGAGCCAGGGCACGGCCATCAAAAAGCTGGAGCGGGAAGGCGACGGCGACAAGAAAACCAAGTACCTCAACGGCGCCAAAGTGAAGCGCGACGACGACGGTTCCGTTAAAATCAAGCGCGCCGATGGCACCAAAGTGAAAATTGACGAAGACGGCAACCGCACCGTGAAAAAGAGCTTGTTTAAATAAGCTTTCGCAACACACGAAAAAGCCCGCTCCTGGTTTGGAGCGGGCTTTTTTTATGGAAAGCGGCGGGGTGGCTCACCACCGCAACGACCACGAGGCGCCCGTGAACGGGCCGTAGGTGTAGGGCGAAAATTGTCCCTGCCGGTACCAAGGCAGCCGCTTGGGCGGGCGCACCCAGCCGGTGCCGTGGGCTGCGGCCGGGTCGGTGGGGGCGTCCTCTACGCGGGTGCGGCCGTTGCGCACGGCAATCTTGGCAAAGCCGTAGCCGATGGCAATGCCGATGGGGTAGTCAGAAGCCCAGTGCACGCCGTTGTTGAGCATGGCGTAGCCCAGCAGGCCCATCAGGCCGTAGCCCACGGGGCGCACGAAATGGTATTCGGGGTAGTTTTCGGCGATGACCGTGACCGTGGCCATGGCCGTGGCCAGGTGGCCGGTGGGGAAGGCGTCGTAGTTCGGCACGAAGCTCTGGTAGCGGTTGTACGACGGAAACAAGTGCCACTCGCCGCGGTCCTTGGTGGCCACGTAGGGGCTTTGGCGGCCGGTGAGGCGCTTGAGGGCCTGCACCACCAGGCCGGTGCTGAAAATGGCCTCGCCCAGCTCGCTGGACGTGCGCAGGGCCCGGTTGTCTTTCTTGATGCCGCCGTAAATCCAGAAGCTGCTGGCCACGGCCAGGTGCGTCCAGCCGTCGCCGAGGTAGTAGAAGGTGCTGTTGAGGTTGTCGGGCACGTTGAACTCGAACGGCAGGTTGGCCGAGCCCACGTGAAACGGCACGTAAAACAGCGTGCGCTGCGTGCTTTTGGCCGTGAGACCCAGCTGCTTGCCCACGTCCTGGCTCCAGTCGATGATGGCCTGGTCGGCCACCCACAGCGCCACCGAGCCCGCGGACAGGCCCAGGAGGGTGCCCTTGTTTTCCTTGCGAAAGGCGTAGCCGGGAAACTGGCCGAGGTCGCGCGGAATGTTCAGGGCCCATCGGAAGGGCTTGGGCTTGTCGTAGTGCCAGGTCACGCCGGGCGCCACGGTGTAGTCGCTGATGCGGCCGTCGGCGTCGCGCGGGTGGATGTGCGGCAGCGTGTCGTTGAGGTCGGAATGGGCCGCCGGGAGCGGCGTCGGGTCCGCCAGGGCGGCCTGGCAGGTATCGGCCGGCACGGCCAGCGAATCGGACGGGGCCGCGGCCCGGGCCGGCGCGTGGGCGAAGCTGGCGGTGGCGGAGAACAGGCTAAGACAAAGGGCCGCAAACAGCCGCAAGCGGCGAGGGGTATAAGGCTTCACGTAACGGATACTTTTTAACAACAACGGCACTCACCTACGACAAGCGCGGGGCAGCGGGGCGCGGCCAATGCCAGGCGGCACCAGCCCCGGTTTGCCTAACGGGCCGCAAAGGTAACACCTGGGCCGCGAAGGGGGTACCGCCGGGCCCGGGCCAACCGCGCAGACGGATGAAGGCCCGGAATGTTGTGCAAGCCGCGTATCTTTCTGCGAGGCCGCGCCTTGCCGCGCGGCCGTTTACTGCCCGCGCCCATGCAACCTATTGTTTCCGAGTTGACTACTGATTCTGCTGCCTCAGGCGCCGCCTCGTTGGCGGCCAATCCCTACCAGGCGCAGTTTGAGGCCCTGCGCCGGCGGGCGGCCGCCCTGCGCCAGGAGGGCGTGGCCGCCCGCCGCGCCCGCTTGCAGAAGCTCAGCAGTTGGCTGCACGCGCACCGCGCCGACATTCAGCAGGCCCTGTTTGCCGACTTCCGCAAGCCGGCGGCCGAAACGGATTTGACCGAAATATGGACCTCGCTGGTCGAGCTCAAGCACACCATGGCCCACCTCAAAAAGTGGATGGCGCCGCGCCGGGTGGGCAGCAGTATGGCCCTGCTGGGCACCCGCTCCTGGGTGCAAATCGAGCCCAAAGGCGTGGTACTCATCATTTCGCCCTGGAACTACCCGTTTTATCTGGCCGTGGGCCCGCTCATTTCGGCCATTGCCGCCGGCAACGCCGTGGTGGTGAAGCCTGCCGAGCAAACGCCCGCCACCTCGGCCCTGCTGCAACGGCTGGTAGAGGAGCTGTTTCGGCCCGATGAGGTGCTGCTGGTGCCGGGCGACAAGGAAGTGGCCACCCAACTGCTGGAACTGCCCTGGGACCATATTTTCTTCACCGGCAGCCCCGAAGTGGGCAAGATTGTGATGCGCGCCGCCGCCCGGCACCTCAGCGGCCTCACCCTGGAGCTGGGCGGCAAAAACCCCGCCGTGGTGGACGAAACCGCCAACCTGCGCGACGCCGCCGAGAAAATTGTGTGGGGTAAATTCCTCAACAACGGCCAGACCTGCGTGGCGCCCGACTACCTGCTGGTGCAGGAAAGCGCGCAGCCAGCCCTGTTGCGCGAGCTCACGGCCGCCATTCAGCGCGCCTACAACCCCACCGGTGCGGGCATCGAGCAGAGCGAGTCGCTGGCCCGCATCGTGAACGAGCACCATTTTGCCCGCCTCGCCGGGCTACTGGAAGACGCCCAGACCCGCGGCGCCACCGTGGCCGCCGGCGGCACCGTCGATGCCGCACAGAACTACATCGAGCCCACGCTGCTGACCAACGTGCCGGCCGGTGCCCGCGTGCTGGAAGAGGAGATTTTTGGCCCGCTGCTGCCCGTGCTCACCTTCAAAACCCTGCCCGAAACCACGGAGTACATCAACGCCCGCCTCAAACCGCTGGCCCAGTACATCTTCACCACCAACCAGGCAAACCGCCGCTACCTGCTCGAAAACACTTCGGCTGGCGGCGCGGGCATCAACGAAACGGTGCTGCACTTCGCCCACCCCGAACTGCCGACTGGCGGCGTGGGCAACTCGGGCCTGGGCAAGGCCCACGGGCACGCGGGCTTCCTGGCGTTCAGCAACGAGAAGGGCGTGATGCGGCAGCGCGTGGGCTTCACCGGCATCAAGGCCATGTACCCGCCCTACACGGGCCGCGTGCAGAAGCTGATTGACTTGCTGGTGAAGTATTTATAGCCGCCCGCGGCGCCGGCAAGGTTACCTTCTGGGTGGCCGCGTGATAAAGGCCCATGAGGTTTTCCTTCCCATTGCGCGCTGGTTTGATAGGCGTTGCCGGCTGGCTGCTGACAGCCTGTGACGGCGAAAAAGTGGAGATGCAGGAGCGCCACTACGCGGTGGGGTTTGCGCAGCCGTGTCCTGGCCAGGCGAAGAAAAAAGCCTCGTTTCCGGCTCATTGGCAAGGTGTGTACGCCGCATCCGCTCCCGGCTATTCGCTGTGCATCGGGGCCACGGCCGTCTGGAAGCAGCAACAACGAAGTGAAATGTACCACGCCAGCTGGCAGCAGCTTGATTCGCTCCGCCTGCTTTTGAGCGTCAACGATGCGGACAGCTCTTACCAGGACTTTAACGGCAACCGGCACCAACTGCACCTGATAGGCCGCGACTCCGTCCGCGACAGCTGGCTGCGGTGCGACACGGTGTTCTCGCTGGCCGGGCCCCACGCCGGGCAGCTGCGCCGGTTTCAAGGTCGCTACTACCTCAGCACCCGCGCCGAAAACGAGGATTACTGGCAAGTGCAGCGGCTCGAAATAGCCGGCCGCCACCTGACCTGGCAATGCCTGGGGCAGGACACGCTCCGGCTGCGCGCGTTGGACACGGCCGCGGTGCACACCCGGCGGCGCCCGGGGTTTTCGCTGTTTCGGGTGCAGCCCGCTTCGGGTCGGCAAAAGCGCCACGTGGGCGACTACGCCGGGCTGTGGGAAACCGAAGGAGCGTTTGAACGTCGGCCCTGAGGTAGCCGGAGTGGCGGCCGTTTCAGGGGCTTTATCTTTGAGCGCATTCTTACCACCTCAACCATGGGCCAGCCCGAAACCCGGCGCCGCTACACTCCCGAAGAATATTTCGCTTTGGAAGCGCAGAGCGCGGTGCGCCACGAGTATTTCGACGGCGAGGTTTTCGCGATGGCGGGAACAACTATCCCGCACAACCTGATAAAAGGCAACATCATAGCAGGTCTGAGGGCGGGGGCGCGGCAACAGGGTTGTCGGGTCTATGATGAGTCGGTGCGACTGGCAGTACAGGACCAGTTTCACTATACGTATCCTGATATTATGGTGAGTTGCGACCCTGCCGACCGGCGTAGCTCATTATTGATTCGTCAGCCCGTGCTCATCGTGGAAGTGCTGTCGCCCTCTACGGCCGAGTACGACCGCAGCCGGAAATTCAACCAGTACAAGAAGATACCGTCGCTGCGGCACTACATCCTGGTTTCGCAGACGGCCTGGGTGCTGGAATGGTTTCGGCGCGATGACCTGGGACAGTGGGTATACACCGTGTTCAGCGACCCCGCCGACGTGCTGGAAATTCCGGAGTTGAGCCTGAGGCTGCCGCTGGCCCAGGTGTATGACGACACCGACGTGGCCCCGTTGCAACTGACGCCAGAGCCGGAGCCAGACAATCGACTTCCGTAAATCGTGAAGCGGCTATTTCTGCCGCTGCTGCATCTCGGTGGCTATTTTTTGCTGGGTGGCCTTGGTTTGCAGCTGCTGAAACTTGGCCGGGCCCACCACGGCGCGCAGCTCTTTCTGGGAGTTTGTGTTGATGCGCTTGAGCTCGGCCAGCAGCTGCGGCGACTTGGGCGCGAACTTTTCCTTGGCCGCGTTCGACTGCGTGAGCGTGCCGTTGAGGATGGTGCGCACCCGCCCGGTCTGGTCTGGGGTAAGCTTGAGCTCGGTGCCCATCACGTCGGCCAGGTCGCGGGCGGCGGTGGGCGGCGCGGGCGAGTCGGGCGTGCGGACGGTTTCGACGACGGGTGCGGGCTTGTCGCGGTGGAAAAGGGAGCAGCTAGCCGCGGTCAGGGCCAACGACAGAAGGGCGAAAAAGCTGGGAAAGCGCATGCGGTGCATTAATAGCGGTACTGCTATCAATACGCAGAAAACACCGGTGCGGCTGGCAAGGTCCCTCAGCGGGTGTCAATAGGAATGCGAATGGCGGGTATCAGGGCCGAGTTGTTTTTGCGCATTGCCTGACGTTCGAGCTTGTTGCGGCGGCGCCGAAACTTCTCGCGGCCGCTGCCAAACTGGCCGAACAGGCTGTCGGCGCGGGCCGTGGTTTGCTGCTCGATGTGAGCGTAGGCTTCGCGGCGCGCTTCGCCGTGCAACTGCCGACGGGCGGCGGCCCGCTCGGCCCGCTGGCGCAAAATGATGGCCCGGAGCCGCTCGTGCCGCTCCGGAGTCAGGCCGTTGACAACTTCCCGCACCCCGCCCCCGCAGTTGCCGAACAACAGCACCGCCAGCAGTGGCAGCAATAGCAGGGAGGTGAGCGGCGGGCGTTTCATCAACCGAAAGTTACGCGGTGGCAACCGCCCGTTGTTGTGTTTCCACTGGCCGGGCGGCTTTCAGGCTCTGCGCCGTGAAGTGCGCCAGCGCCATGATGGTGAGCATGGGGTTTACACCGCTGCAGGCCGGAAAGGCCGAACCGTCGGCCACGAAGAGGTTTTCAACCTCCACGGTTTCGCCGTTGAGCTTGAGCGGGTGCGTGGCCGCGTCGCCGCCCATGCGGCAGGTGCTCATCTGGTGGGCGCTGTAGAGGCCGAACTGGTTGGGCTTCCAGCTCAGGTGCGGCAGCTTGTCGAGCACTTCGGGGTTCTGCAGCGCGCCGTCTTTGGCGTGCAGCGTGGGCAGGGTATTGTGCGGCAAATACACGGTTTCGGCGCCGGCCGCCACATGAATTTGCGCGGCGGCGCGCACGCCTTCCAGCATGTTGCTCCGGTCGAAATCTGACAAGGAGTAATCAATCAGCGGCATGCCGTTTTTGTCGATGCTGACCCGGCCGCCGTCGCGGTCGCGCGTGAGGATGATAAAGGAGCCCAGGTGGCTGGCGTCGCGCAACAGCTCGTGGTGCTGCCGGCCCGACAGCCAGGGCAGCACCATGCTCAGCAGGCCGGGGTGGGTGGGCGGCGTTTCGAGCTTGGCACCGAAGTTGGTGCCGTGCAGCTGGGTGTAGGTGTCGTTTACCACGCTCATGCTGGGGCCGTGCCAGGAGTTCATGGCGCGCGGGTAGCGGGCGCCTACCACCACGGTGGGGTGCAGGTGCAGGTGGCGGCCCAGATGCGGGTGCTTCAGGCCCGAGCGCAGCAGCAGCGCCGGTGTCTGGATGGCGCCACCGGCCACCACCACACGCTTGGCCTTCACTTTGATGTGGATTTGGTGGCCGTCCTCCGTCGTGTGCACGGCCTCGGCGCCGGTGGCCCGGCCGTCAGCAATGGTCACGCGGTCCACCTTCGTATCGGCCAGAATGCGGGCGCCGTGCTCGAAAGCCGTGAGCAAATACGTGTTCAGCGTGCCTTGCTTGATGCCGTGGGCGTCGCCCAGCGTGGTGTAGCCCAGGCTGCGAAAGTGGCTGTCGGAGTCGGTCAGGCCCTTTTCGTTGCGCGGAATCAGCTTCACTTCCTGGCCCAGCTTGGTCGAGCCGTCCCAGAGGGCCTGGTTCTGGCCGTTGTGGCGGGTGTAGTTGGTGTTCACGCCGATGGTGCGGGCCACGGCGTTGAGGCTTTCCTTGAATTCGAGGGTGATGAAGTGGGGCGCGTCGTGCTCGCGGGCCCATTCCTGCAGCACATAGTCGGGGGTGCGGAAGGCGCCGGCCCAGTTCACGGTGGTGCCGCCGCCCAGGCAGGCGCCGGCCAGGATGCCGATGCTGCCGTCCTGGGTGCACAGCGTGCCTTTGGCGTCGTAGAGCTTGCCCAGCATGTCTACTTCGCGCTGCGTAAAGTCGCAGCCGTGGCAGTAAGGGCCTTTTTCCAGCACCAGCACGTCGTGCCCGGCTTCGGCCAGCTCGCCGGCCACCACGCCACCGCCCGCGCCGCTGCCAATCACCAGCACGTCGCACTCGTACCCCGTGTCCTGCGTGGGCCGCAGCGTGCGGATGGGCTTGGGCAAATCCACGGGCTGCTCATCAGGGCCGGGGTAGCCGAGGTGGCCCCAGGCCGCCGGCACTTCGGCCATGCTGCCGCCGTAGTACAGCAGCGTGCACAGCTTGCGCAGCGCCTGAAAGCCCTTGCGCAGCTGCGGCACGTTGGACGAGGCCCAGCTTTGCAGCAGCTGCTCGCGCTGCGCGGGCTCCAGCTTGCGGAACGGTTTCAGCGGCCCGAACCACGTCAGGCCCAGCAAGGGCTTTTCCAGCAAATCGAGGAGCTGGCCAAACTCGGCCTGCGCGCCCTGTGGCTGCTCCCGAATGGCAGCCTCCAGCTTCTCCAGATTCAGGCCGAGCGAGCCGGCCGGGCTGCCATCGGGCAACTGGGGAATAAACGTGTCGGCAAGGGCTTGCAGAATGGCGGAGCGTTCGGGCGTGAGTGAGAACATGCGGCGGGAATTTTGGAGGCTAAAAGGTAGGGAATTTTCTCCAAAGTGTTAGGCGTGCCGAGTAGTTTTCAGGGTGGGAGGGTGGGGATTGTAAAAAAGAACGTCATGCAGCGCGTAGCGAAGCATCTTGCCCGCGCAATGCAATTTTGACGATTGATTTACTGGCTGCGGGCAAGATGCTTCGCTGCGCGCTGCATGACGTTCTGCTCCCGACCTTTGCTCCTGCCAAACGCCGCTGTCCATGCCAAAGCTCCTCCAAACGCCCGAAACCACCTACCGCGTCCACTTTCAGGACTGCGACATGCTGGGCCACCTCAACAACGCCCGCTTCCTCGACTACTTCCTCAACGCCCGCGAAGACCACACCACCGAGCATTACGCCCTGAACATGGGTCAACTGGCCCAGGAGCAAAAAGCCGCCTGGGTCATCACCAAGCACCACATCAGCTACCTCAAGCCGGCCCGGCAGGGCGCCACGGTGCGCATCCTGAGCCAGCTCATTCACTTCGACAACTCCAACCTGGTGCTCGAAATGCAGATGCGCAGCGAAGACGGTCTACGCCTGCTGGCCCTGCTCTGGTCCGAAATGGCCTACGTGACCACGCCCGCCGGCACCCGCACCGAGCACGCCAACGCCATGATGGACCTGCTCGACCAGCTCGACGTGGAGGAAGTGAGCTACGACCCCGACGGCTTTGATGAGCGCGTGAAAGAGGTGCGCCAGCAGCTTAAGAAGCAGCGCCGCGGCGCGGGTGCGGACGAATAGCGCAATCGTCCATTAAAGCACGTCATGTCGAGCTGGTCGAGACATCTCGCGTGCAGCAGTAATCCATTCAATTGAGTTACTTCGGCACGCGAGATGTCTCGACCAGCTCGACATGACGTGCTTTTTTGTTCTGGCCTGACGACCCATACGAGCGCTGCTAAAACGCCACCTGGTACTGCATAATGTACTCGCCGCGCCGACCGGTGGCGGTGATGTCGCCGTTGGTTTGCGTGGTGAAAATGGGCCGGTTCTGGTAATTAACTGACAGCTTGCTGAGGTTGCCGAGGATGAGCCAGTTCAGGCCCACGTTGAACAGCGTCATGGGGTCGGCGAGGCGGTCGTAGTTGGCCCATTGGGCCTGGGCGTAGGGCTGCAGCGTGCCGCGCCCGCCCAGCAGGTCGCGCCGGAGCAGGTAGCCGGCCTGGGCGTACAGAATGTGGCCGGTGCCCAGCAGCGGAGCATTGTTGCCGGCCCCGTTGAAGGAGCCCTGGCCGGCGCGCACGCCGTTGGCGGGGTTCATGGCGCCCACGTTCCGAATGTAGCCGGGGCCGAAGTCGTAGCGGTAGTAGCCGCCGTAGGCGGTGAGGGCCGTGCCAGTGGCGGCGTTCACCGGCGCGTCGTAGTACGCATCCACGGCCCAGAGCTGCAGGGCCTGGGTGAGGGTGTCGCCGGCCGGGCCGCGGCGCCACATGGCGTCGGCCTGGTGCACGAAGCCGGCGCCGAGGTTGAACACGCGCTTTTTGCCCAGGTACGAGCCCACGTTGCCGGCGCCCGCGTTGCTTTCCTGGTCCAGAAACTGGTACATGAAGTAGCTGTGCACCACGGCGTGCGGGGTGCGCAGCGAATACGTGGAGTTGCGCGAAATGGGCTCGGGCACGGCCGTGGCCGTTTGCGTCACGAAGGGCTGGCCCACCGATACGCGGTAGTCCAGCTTGCCCAGTTTGCCTTTGGCGTACACGCCCATCCGGCGCAGAAACTGGTCGTTCACGTCGTTGGTGGCTTCCTGAAAAATAGGCAAATCCAGGCCCAGAATCGAGGCCGTGGCCGAGTTGGCGTAGCGCGCCGGCCCGTTCCAGCCGTTGAGGCCGATGCCCAGGCTCAGTTTATTTTTCACGATGGCGTAGTCGGCCGTGGCGTCGTGGAAAAACGCGCCCGTCTTGCGCGGCGACAGGTACGAGAAGTTGTTTTGGCCAAACTGCAGAAACAGAAACAGCCGCGGCGTGAGCTGCCCGCTCAGCACCAGGCGCAGGCGCCGGATGCCCACGTCCACGGTGTGGGGCTCCAGCTCCCCGTTCACGGTGGTGCCGGGGTTGCTGTCGTTGAGCCGCACCCAGGTTTGGGCCAGGAAATTGACTTTCAAGAACGCCGAGCTGTCGGGCGAAAGGTAGGTTTTGAGGCCTTCCTTGAGGCCGGGCGGCGCGGAATCGGGCGGCAGGGTGGGCGCAATCTGGGCAAATGCGGCGCCGGGCCCGCAGAGCAAGGCCGCCGGCACCATCGTTTTTTTGAAAACAGCCGCCAGGCTACGCGGTAGAAATGACAACATTAACGTAATGTGAAAGGCAAGGAAAGCGTTGGCTGGCCGCGCTAGTTTTGCAATGAGAAGAAGTCCGTTGCAGCGGAATTGCCGCGACTAGCGCAACCAGGATGCGCCGAGGCAATCGAAACCCGGTGGCCGTGCACCAACGGGACCCGGCAGCGGCTTTGGCACATTCGCCGTGCCCGCGCATTGGCCCAAAGCTACGGCCAGTGAGGCCCGCGCGCCCATTAAACCGTGCAAAGCGCTTGGTTCCGCATTAGCTGACGGCTCGGATTCCGGCGTAGAGCAGCGCGCTTAGCAGGGCGGCCACCGGAAGCGTGAGCAGCCACGACAAGCCAATCTTGGCAATTTCTTTGGAGTTGGCCGTCTTGTTTACCAGGCCGATGCCGTAGATGCTGCCCACCGACACGTGCGTGGTGGAAACCGGCAGACCGAACTTGCTGGCCACAATCACCAAAATGCTGGTGATGAAGTTGGCGGTGAAGCCCTGGCCGTGGTTGAGCTTGGAAATCTTCTTGCTCATGGTATCGGCCACTTTCTTGGCATTCAGCCAGCCGCCAATGGCCATGGCCACGGCCAGAATGAGCACGTTCACGGGCATGGCGAAGAACTTGCACACCAGCAGCAGGCCCACCAGCTTGGGCGTGTCGTTGAGGCCGCGGGCGAAGCTCATGGCGGCCGCGCTCAGGTAGTGCAGGTTGTTGATGAGGGGCTGAAAGTTGATGCCAATGAAAGTGCCCTGGTACAGGTTTTGGCACTCGGCCTGGGTGGCCACGCCGGCCTGCAGCGTGGGCAAGGCCGTGAACGCCGCCGTGGGCGCCGAGGCCACGGGCACCCACACGTCGCCCACGCACACGCAGGATTCTTCGGTGATGCCCGCCGCCTTGCGCCCCTGGTGGAAAACCAGGTACACCACGCTGCCCAGCACCACGGCCAGCACCGGCCCTAGTATCAGGGGCAGGAAGAAGGTGGTGCCCAGCTTGGAGAAATTCACGGCTGTGCCCACCGCCACCAGGCCGGCGCCCACCAGCGCGCCCACCAGCCCGTGGGTGGTGGAAATGGGAAAGCCGAACCGCGTGGCCAGCAGCACCGTGATGCCTGCCGCCAGCGCTACGGCCAGCACAAAGGCCGCCGAGCCGATGATTTCATCGGGCACCAGCCCTTTGCCGGAGAAGTTTTTCACCAGCTCGGCGGCGAAGAAATACGAGCAGACGGAGCCGGCAAACGTGGAAACGGTGGCCAGCACCAGGGCCGGCTTGTAGGCCAGGGTGCCACTGCCCCACAGGGTGGCCACGCCCTTGAAGTTGTCGTTAGCGCCGTTGGAATACGTGAGCAGCACCACCGCCAAAAAGAGAAGAACTAGCAGCATAGCAACCGTTTAGGGGTGAAAAGAAAGTTCGCCGACAAAACCCTAAAAATTAGGTTCTGCCGGCGAACTTACGGCCGTTTCCTGCCCATTGGTTTCCCAATGTTAAGAAATTGTTATCTACTTTTCCTGCCGTTGGAGAACGGCTAACGCTGGGTCCAGGCGTTGTCTTTCTCGGTGGCGTCCATGAAGATGCCGCCGTCCAGCCGCACCGATTTCGCGGCTTTGGGCAGCGTGATGGTGGTTTGCTTCTGGTTGGCCTGCCACACGGCGGGCGACTGATGCAGGGTGGCTTTGGTGCCGTCGGCATATTCCACCACCACATCAAACGGCACGGCAAAGCCGCCGATGTTTTGCACGGTGAGGGTGGTACCGTGCACCGAGGCCACGGCCAGGTCGATGTAGTTATTCGTGAAAAACCAGTTGTTGAAAAACCAGCTCAAATCCTGGCCCGAGGCGCTGCTCATCGAGTTGAAGTAGTCCCACGGAATGGGGTGCTTGCCGTGCCAGCGGGCCATGTACTCGTGCAGGCTTTTCTTGAACAGGGCATCGCCGAGCAGGTCTTTCAGCGCGAAATAGCTGAGCGAGGGCTTGCCGTAGGCGTTGTTGCCGTAGCCGGCGCGCAGCTCGTTGCTGGGCGTGATGATGGGCAGGTCCTGGGCGGTGCTGCGGTCGTAAATCCAGCGGCTGACGCGGAACAGCTTGTAGAGCTTGTCGGCGGTTTCGGCGCCGTTTTCGGCCGTGTTGATGAGGCGCTCAAACGTGGTGGCCCAGCCCTCGTCCATGTAGGCGTAGCGGCTCTCGTTGATGCCCATGTAGAAGGGGAAGTAAGTGTGCGCGATTTCGTGGTCTTGCACAAACTGCGCAAACTTGGGGTCCTTCTGCGGGCTGTCGTTCACCATCATCGGGTACTCCATGTCGGCAAAGCCCTGGAAGGCCGTCATTTTGGGGAAAGGGTAGGCGATGCCGGGCCAGTTGTTGGGGTTCGAGAACCAGCCCAGCGCAAACTGCCCGTTCTTCACCGACTCCCGGAAATCCACCGTGGAGTCGGCGTAGGCGGCTTGCATGCTGGCGCGGCGCTTGGCCTTGGCGTCCACCACCACGCTGGCGGCGTCCCACACGTAGTGGTCGCTCAGGCCCACGGCCACGTCCGAGATGTCGCGTGCGGTCCAGACCCAGGTGTTCATCGCCTGCTGCGCGGTGATGCTTTTGCTGGCTAAGTCAGCGGCCGTGGCCACGTGAATGACTTTGTCGCTGGTCATGGACTGCTTCAGGCGCTTGGCGGCGGCTTTCTGCAGCACCTGGTCGGGGTTTTGGAGCGTGCCGGTGGCCCACACGATGTAGTTGGCCGGCGCCTTCACGCGCAGGGTGTAGTCGTTGAAATCGTTGTAGAACTCCTTGCTGTCCACGAACGGAATCCGGTCCCAGCCGGCGTAGTCGTCGTACACCGCCACGCGCGGGTAGAAGTAAGCCAGGTAGTAAGTGGTGGGGTCAATCATGCCTTCGCGGCCGCTTTCCACCGAAATGGGGTAGTGCCAGGCAATGCTGAACTTCACCGAGTCGTGCGGGGCCAGCGCCTTAGGCAGGCGCACGCCCTGGATGGTGCTCGTGCCCTGGCCGGGCGGGAGCGGGCGGGTTTGGCCGGCCACCTGCAGCGTATCGACGACGAGGCCGGTGGTGAGGTAGTCGGGCGAGGCGTCGCCGTCGCGCGCCGCGCCGGGGCGGTGGATGTTCAGGATGAGGCGCAGCACCACTTGCTTCAGCGTGTCGGGGCTGTTGTTGAAGTAGGTGATGGTTTCGCGGCCGCGGATGTCACGGGCCGGCGGCGCGGCGGTCACGGTGATGTCGTAGCGGGCGCGGTTTTGCCAGTAGTTGGGGCCGGGGCGACCGTCCATCGAGCGGGTGCCTTTCTGGAAAGCCCGCTGGATGTCGCGGGGCATGTAGAGCGGCTGGGTTTGCGCGGCGGCGGTTTCGGCGAGGCCGGCGAGCAGCAGGAGCGTGAAGAGGGGTTTACTCATAGCAGGGAGAGACGGTGGGGGAGGAGTAGGCGTTGCATGCGTGGTGGGGCAAAGATGGCACCTGACGTGACGCCTCACCCCCTGACCCCTACGCCGCTTGATGCGCGGAATGGTGGAGAGGGGGCACCGGCTTTGCGTGGTCAAGAATCGTCAGGCTCCCCTCTCCACCATTCCGCGCATCAAGCGGCGTAGGGGCCGGGGGTGAGGCGCCCGGCTTGGTCGATACAATTCCCCAGTTCAGCGGCACGACGTGGAGCTGTGTCTTTCGCTTCTTTTAAGGTTCCGCTTTTCGGGGAGTCGGAGCGTACTTTTCCAGTTCAAAGCTCCCGAAATGCGCATTCCGAATACTCCAAAGGCTTGCACCAAGCCGGACCAATCCTCACGCCAACCCCACTTGCTGCGCGCGATTCTGTCGCTGTTGTTGTGGCTGTTGATGCTGGCCCCGGCCGCCGCTCAACCGACCACCGCGAAGGAAGACACGATGGCTGTGGACACCACGGCCCGCGACGATTCCTACCGGCTGGAAGTGGGCTATACCACGCTCAGCGGCATTTCGGGGCAGGTGCGCAAGGTTTTTGACTCGCGCGGGCTGGCCGAGGAATTGCCCGATATGGTGGAGAACCTGAAGGCCATTCAGTACACGCTGAAGCAGAAGGGCGAGGTGGTTGACATCAAACAGCTGCAAATGTGCCAGCTGATGCTGGTGAGCATTCAGGAGCAGCTGGCGGAGTGGCGCACGGCCCTGGGCGAGGCCAACAAGCAGCTGACCGGGATGCAGGTCAAGCTCCGGAGCCTGCCGCCGGCCCGACCCCGCGCCCTGAACCCCGACGCCACCGCGCTGGCCCTCGAACGCTCCGATTCGGCCCTGCAGGCGCGGCAGCAGCGAATTGGCGGCTTGCTCACGAAGCGGCTGACGAAGGTGAAGCAGCTGCAAACGCAGGTGGCGGCCAGCTACATTCAGGGCATGGAGCTGCAGGACGAGGTGGGCGACCAGATGCGTCGCTACGGCCGCACCACCGCCAAGGCCAACTACCCGCCGCTGTGGGAGGCCGGCGCCACCCCGAAAGCGCCCGCCGACCCCAAAGCGCGCAAGGCCGGGCAGTACCGCCGCCAAATCATCAACTTTTACTTCGCCAACAACTGGGACAACTGGGCCTACATGGCCCTGATTGGGCTGGTGTTCTACGGCTGGGTCACGTTCAACTACCGGCGGGCTAAGAAAGAAGGACTGGTGCTGACGGAGCCCTTCCGCTACCTGCGGCCGGGGCCGGTGGCGGCCACGCTGGTGGTAATGTTCAGCTTGGCGCCGGCGCTGGAGCTGCACCCGCCGCCCGTGTACCTGGCGCTGCTGCAGCTGCTGTTGCTAGTGGCGCTCACGGCGGTGTTTGCCCGGAGCTGGCCGCGGCGCATGTTTTGGGCGTGGCTGGGGCTGGTGGCGTTTTTCGTGTGGCTGGGCATCACCAATGCCAACGCGGCCACCGGGCTGGGCGCACGCTGGGGCCTGCTGGGGCTGAATGCGCTGGCCGTGGGCATTGGCGCGTGGCTGCTGTGGCGGCTGCGCCAGACGCTGGAGAAGCTGCGGTTTCTGGTGCCGGTGGCGGGGCTGTTTGTGGTGCTCAATGCGCTGGCAATAATCTGCAACGTGGTGGGCCGGCTGAGTCTGGCGAAGATGTTCAGCACGGCGGGCGTTTATGGGCTGACGCAGGGCATCGGGCTGGCGGTGTTCATGGAGCTGTTCACGGAGGCGTTTCACTTGCAGATTTTGTGCAGCCGGAGCGAAGCGGGCAGCGCGGTGCACTTCGACTACGACAAAATTGAGCCCCAGCTGCTGCGCCTGCTCACGGTGCTGGCCGGCGCCCTGTGGCTGGTGGTGTTCACGTCGAATCTGAATGTGTACAACTTCATTTACGGCTACTTTGAGCACTTTCTGACGGCACCGCGGCTGCTGGGCAGCACGGAATTTACTTACGGCAACATCCTGCTGTTCTTCGTAATTCTGTTTATTTCGGCGCAATTACAGCGCTACATCGGCTACTTCTTCGGCGACGTGGGCGAGGCCGACAGCGTGGACTCGCGGCAGCGCGGCTCGTGGCTGGTGGCGCTGCGGCTGCTGCTGGTGCTCATCGGGTTTGCGCTGGCCACGGCGGCTACGGGCCTGCCGCTGAGCAAGATTGCCATCGTGTTTGGGGCCTTGAGCGTGGGCATTGGCCTGGGCTTGCAGAGCATCGTGAACAACTTGGTGTCGGGCATCATCCTGATTTTCGAGCGGCCGTTTCACGTGGGCGACTTCATCGAGGTGGCCGGCAAGTCGGGGCGGGTGCAGGACATTGGCATTCGCTCCAGCAAGCTGCTTTCGCTCACGGGCTCCGAAATCATCCTGCCCAACGGCGACCTGCTCTCGCAGCACGTCATCAACTGGACGCGCACCAACGACCACATTCGGGCCGACCTGTCGTTGAAAATGACGGCCACCGCACCCGAAACCGACTTGCAGGCCAACCTGCAAACGGCCCGCGAGCTGATTCAGGAAGAAATTAAAAACAGCCCCTACACGCTGCACAACCTGCCGCCCGAAATCCTGCTCAGCAGCATCAACGGGCAGGTGTACGAGCTGAAAATCCTGTTCTGGATTACCAACATCCGGCAGGAGCAGCTCACCAAAAGCGAGATTCTGGCGGGCATTTACCGGCGCTTCCAAGCCAAAGGCTTGCAACTGGGGTAGTAGCGCGGACTTTGTAGTCCGCGTCCCCGGCGGATACCCGAACGACTCTATCGGCGCGGGGACGCGGACTACAGAGTCCGCGCTACGGGCAAATAGCATCTTCCGAGGGCCGGAAGGAAACAAAAATCCGGCCGGCGGCCAGGGATTGGCGGCCGGCTGCAATGGCCGGGGCACCGGCGAAAACAAATCGGCGGCCGGCCGCGACGGGCGGGGGAGCGGCCGAAACCGATGAGAGCGGGACGGCAACGGCCTTCCGGCCGGCGGCAGCCCCCGGAGAGACGGCCGAAACCAGCGGGGGCGGGGCGGCCGGCGATGGGAGGACGACGGGAACGGGAAAGGGGCTGAAAACCAGAAAAAACCGGTCGTTAAAGTCGGCGATTTTGCATTTTTTGAATATGGCAACCTGCGCGGTTGGAAGCCGGAATTAGCTGCATACATTTGGCCGGAGCAATAGGCTCAACCCCCATCATCTACCCCGAATGGCCATGAAGAAATCCGGACTGCCCGTGTCGCAAGGCGACCTTTACCTGCTGTTGCCGCTGGCGTGGCAGGCCTACACCGACCACCTGCCTGCCTTCGCGGACTACAAGAGCGGCTACACCGCGGCGCTGGCCACCGCGCAGGCGCAGGCCCTGGCGGCCGCCCAGGCCCTGCCCGACGACACCGCCCGCTCGGCCCAGGCCGAGGCCGTGCGGGCCGAGCTGCTGCCCCAGGTGAGCGAGTACCTGGCCGCCTGGCAGCGCCTCGACGGCTACATTGAGGAGGCCTACCCCGAGAGCTACGACGCCATGCGCGCGGCGGCCGGCCACGACAGCTACGACGCGGCGGCCCACTACGACTGGGCCAGCCTGAGCACCCTGATGACGGCCGCCGCCACCTTCGGGGCGGCCAACGAGGCCGTGCTGCTGGCCAAGGGGCAGATGCCGGCCACCTTCCTGGCGGCCCTGGCCGCCGAAGCCGCCGACGTGACCACCCTGCTGGGCCGCTACCAGCAGCTGAAGGGCACGGCCCAACAGGGCACCACCGCCCAGCAAACGGCCAACCGCGCCCTCTACGACGACTACCAGAAGATGAACCGCGACGCGCAGCGCATCTTCCGCCGCCAGCCCGACACGGCCCGCCTCTTCCAGACGGAGTACCTGCTGAGCCTGGTGAGCGGCACGCGGCAAGCGGGCGTGCGCGGCACCCTCACCCTGGCCGACGGCACGCTGCTGGCGGGCATCGGGGTGGCAGCGAAGGGCCCCAAAGGCACCGTCGAAACCGTGAGCGACGCCGACGGCCGCTACGCGCTGGCCCTGCCGGCGGGGGACTACACGGTAGTGTTCAGCGGCGCGGGCTACGCCCCGCAGGAGCTAGCCGTGACGGTGGAGGCGGGGGTGAAGAAGCGGGTGGATGGGGTGCTGGGGAAGGTGTAATTTAATTAATCACATTCAATTTAAACTGCAATGAAAAGCTTTGACAGCCGCACCTATAGCATTAATGACTTCATGGAATGGGAGCGTAATCAGCAACTTGAATTGTCGCCAAGATTTCAGAGGAACTCTGTCTGGAGTGACAATGCTCGCTCATATTTAATGGATACAATTGTTAGGGGAAAACCTATTCCAAAAGTGTTCCTTAGGCAAAAAATTAATGCCACAACCCGAATGTCTATTCGGGAAGTTGTGGATGGCCAACAAAGGCTAAGAACAATAATCTCTTATTTGAAAGATTCTTTCTATATTCATCCTAAGCATAATAAAGAACAAGGAGGTAAGTTCTTTAGTCAGTTGGATGAGGAAGTCCAGGTTTCTATTCTAAATTATGAAGTTGCAGCGGATTTATTAGTTAATATGTCCGACGAAGAAGTGTTGGATGTTTTTGGCAGGTTAAATTCTTACGCTGTTGTTCTCAATGACCAAGAGCGCATTCATGCAAATCATTTTGGGCCATTCAAGCTGCTTGCTGATAATGTTGGTCAAAATGCTTTTAATTTTTGGGTGAAGAATAAAATTTTGACGGACGCTCAAGTTATGCGAATGGGTAATGTTGCTCTGGCAGCAGATTTACTTATTGCTATGATAGAGGGTATTAAAAGTAAAAAGCAATTAAAGAAATACTACGAAGATTATGAAAGTGATTTTCAACACGACGTTGAAGATTTGAAATCGAAGTTTAATGCCACTCTAGCTACCACAGGAGCAATTTTTGGTGGAGAGTTAGGGAGAACAGAATTTAGGCGAGTACACATTTTCTATAGCTTGTTTACAGCTATTTACCATTTGAGTTTTGGACTCAAAGAGATAGACATGCCTAAAGCACCTGATGTAGAATGGAACTTCGACAAAATACGGCTAACGCTAAACCCAGTTGATGAGCTATTTGGAGATGAGGACAGGGTAACATTCACCAAGGAGCAAAAGCAGTTTCTAGAAGATAGCCGCCGTGCGACAACTGATGCAAAAGTCAGACTGCGACGCACTAGGTACCTCGTTTCGTTGATTTTGAAATCATTTTAGAATATGCCACTTTTAGCATGTTTGCAAGAATTTCGGAACAAAGTTGCTGCGATAAACAATATGATAGCAGCGGCTCATCGTGTCGACGGAGGTGGTTCTTTTTTCTTTTCAGGGAGCGAGCGAGCTGCTATTGTAGAATCTGGGCTCGTTCGCTTGTTTATTGCATGGGAACATTTTCTTGAACGTTCATTTATACTGTATCTTATCGGTACACGCTCTGGTAGTGGGATTAGAGTAAAGAGATATGCCTTTCCTGTTGATGAGGCTCATGCAAATAAAATTGTTATTGGAGGCATGAGGTTTATGGAGTGGGGTACTCCTGATAGTGTCCGTAAGCTGAGTAAACTTTATTTTAAAGATGGAGAGCCATATGAAACTGTTTTAACGTCAATTAGTAGCGAGTTGTCGGATTTAAAAATAGTAAGGAACGCAGCATCACATTTATCTAGTACGACATCTGCATCTCTTGATAATCTGATTTTGCGTAAGTTGGCACAGCCGATTATTGGTGGTACAGTTGCTTACTATGTTCTCGCGGTAGACCCGAATTCCTCTAGCGGGGAAACGATGCTGCAGGTTTATGAAAATATTTTAGATATGGCAGCAGAATTAATAGCTAGGCCATAGTAGAAATTCCTGATACGTTATTGGCAGGAGCTTTTATTATCTGAATACTGTCCCAATCATTTCTGTAGCTGCTTTGGATAGTATGTATGGTAAAGGCGAAATGGTATTCGGTAGATATATAGAAACATTATGCAAAACTGGTTTGCATTGCGGAATACAGGCGCCCAGTTGCTGCTGCCCCTGCTGCTCCTCACCGCCTGCCAGCGGCCCGCTGACGTCGTGGTCAACCTCAACGGCCAGCAGTGCACCCGTACGCCAGCCCAGCTAGCCCAGGGCCAGCTGACGCCCGGGCTGCAGGATGCCGACTACCCGCTGGTGAGCGACCTGGCCATGCTGAGCGCCATCGTGTATTCGGGCGTAAAGTCGGCCAACCACCGGCCCGACTATAGCCAGGACACCACCAAGTACGCCGTGGAGCGGCGCGAGCTGGCCCGGCGCGGTTGGCGGCCCTTCGCCTTTCGCTACCCGCTGGTGGCGGCCCCGGGCCAGCGCCTGGCCGGCGGGCTGGTGTACGACGTGTGGGTGCGGCCGGGCCCGGTGCCGCTGGCGGTGCTGGTGTTCCGGGGCACCAACTACCTGGAGTTTGCCGACTGGGTGGCCAACACCCGGCCCCTCACCAACAACCCGTGGTTCTGGGACCAGTACGAGCAGGCCCGCGCCCTGACGCCAGCCGTGGTGGCCCGGCTCGATTCGGCCTACGGCGGCCGGGCGCGCATTTTCGCGGCGGGGCACTCGCTGGGCGGCGGGCTGGCCCAGCACGCCGGCTACACCAGCCCGCGCATCGAGAAGGTGTTTGCCTTCAATTCCTCGCCGCTCACGGGCTACTTCGACGTGGCCAAAAAGGACCGGCTGCCGCCCGGCAGCGCCCGGCGCACCTTCCTCGTGTACGAGAGCTACGAGGTGCTCACGCTGTTTCGGTTCGTGCCGGTGCAGCTCAACCGCTTCGCCAAAAACGTGGACCTGGTGGTGGTGCGCTACAATTTCACCACCGGGCTCGATTCGCCTTCGCCGTTTCGGCAGCACGAGATGCAGCGGCTGGTGGCGGGGCTGCGGGCGGCGCGGTAGGGGCCGGTTTCCGGGAAAGCTGCGGGCGGCGTTTGCCGGTAGGCAATACGGCGTCGGGAAGCCCGCGCGGCTACGTATCTTACCGTCGGCCCAGGGCGCTGGCTGACACCAGCCCCGGCCGATGCTACCCGTATGATATACCAGGTCACGCTTCCGCACCCGGCTTTGCGGCCCTACGTCAAGGAGTACTTGCTCATTGATTTTGATTTTACCGGGCTGGCCGAAATCCCGACCAAGCTGCTGCCCGCTCGCGCCGAGCAAAGCCTGATTTTTTACCCCGGCGACGTGTTCACGAAGGTGAGCCCCGCCGGCAACCAGCGCCTGGTGATGCCGCACACGCTGGTGCAGGGGCAGCCCCTCAGCACCTGGCACCACCACTACCCGCGCCGGTTCACGCTGCTGAAAGTCATTTTCCAGCCCGGCGGGCTCTACCAGCTGCTGGGCCAGCCGCTGGGCGCGCTCACCGATGCCGCCCTCGACGCGGAAAGCGTGCTGGGCGGCGAAATCGGGGCCCTGATTCACCGGCTGATGAACACGGCGGGCTACGGCGAAATGCGGGCCGTGGTCGACGCGTATTTGGTCGATAAATTCCGGCGGCGCAAGCTGCGCATTGAGCCCATCGACCGGGCCTGCCAGTGGCTGCAGGGCGGTGGCCCGGCCGCGTCGGTGGAGTACCTGGCCGGGCAGGCGTGCCTAAGCTTGCGGCAGTTCGAGCGCAAGTTCCGGGAGCGGGCCGGCGTGAGCCCCAAGCTGTTCATGCGCATTCAGCGGTTCAACCGGGCGTTTGATTTGAAGGCCCGGCGCGCCGACCTCGACTGGCTGGCCGTGGCCCTGGCCTGCGGCTACGCCGACTACCAGCACATGGTGAAGGACTTCCGGCAGTTTGCGGGCACCACGCCGGTGGGCCTGCTAGAGGCCGAAGCCACGGCGCCCGAGCGGGTGCTGCACCTGCGCTGAAGATGTCGTTTTTTGACCACTGGCCGCGGGGCGGGGCGGCTAGTTTTGCGGGCATCACCTTACCCCGCATTTTTATGGAAAATTCTTCGCGCCGCTCGGCCCTCAAACACCTTTCCGCTACGGCCCTCAGCATGGCCCTCCTCCCCTCTGAAGCCCTGGGCGCCGCCCCGGCCGCGCCCAAAAAGCCCTTCGTGCTGCGCCGCGCCGACGGCCGATTCCAGGAGCACTACCGCATGATGGGCTTCGACCTGTACCTGAAAGTATCGGGCAAGGACTCGGACGGGCAACTGGCCGTCTTCTCGGGCGAGTACCGCAAGCACGACGGCCCGCCGCTGCACGTGCACTACCAGCAGGACGAGGAATTCTACATCACCGAAGGCGAATTTCTAGTGCAGGTGGGCGAGGAGAAATTCACGCTGCGCGCCGGCGACTTAATCTTCCTGCCCCGCGACGTGCCTCACTCGTTCGTCACCCTTAGCGACACCGGCAAAATGGTGTTCATGACGCACCCCAGCGGCGGCACCGAAGCCCTGTTTCGGGGCCTCTCACAGCTGCCCCCCACCGCCACGCTCGACGATGTGCAGAAGATTCACGTGGCCAACGGCTGCCGCATTGTGGGCCCCAAGCTGAGCGCGGGCTAGCCGGCATCGGGCACAAAAAAGAGGCGGGCCGTGGAAACGGCCCGCCTCTTTGCGTTTGGCACAAACCGTCTGTGGAAGCAGCCGCCGACGAGGCAGCGGAACCCGGCGTACAGCTTGAGGCAAAACGGTAAATATCCGCATGGGCTCTCAAGCGTTGGGCTGCGCGATTTCGGGCTGCGTAAAACGCCAAAATCGACTTAATTTTACGCCCCGCCTCAACCGGCTGGGCGCCTTTTTACGTTGCTTGAATTGAAGCAAATAACTTCCAGGCGCTTCACCCGTAGCATTGCCCCGCTTATCATGTCAAGCCTTTTTCTGAGATAAAAGGCACCCTGTTGCTGTTTTCGAAGATGATTCACATTGTGTACATGAGCCGGGCCGTGCGCCCGCTTTCCGACCAGGATTTGCAGGCGCTGCTCGACCAGTGCCGCCGCGACAACGCCGCGCGCAACGTCACGGGCGTGCTGTTCTACAGCCACGGCAACATTGCGCAGCTCATCGAGGGCGAAAAGGAAGTGCTGGAACCGCTGTTCGACGTCATCTCGCGCGACGGCCGCCATTCCAACGTGGTAAAGCTGGTCGACAAGCCCATCACGGCCCGCAGCTTCGAAGACTGGTCGATGGCGTTCCATCCGCTGGAGCCCAGCGGATTTGAAGCCCTGCAAGGGTTTTTGCTGCCCAGGCACCTGCCGCCGCCCCCCAGCTCGCTCAGCATTGCCGATGCCATGCTGGTCGATTTGGTCCGGCTGGCCGTCTTCGGCGCCGATGCTGCGCCCGCTGAACCCGAGCCCGCGCATGCCTAACCGAAGCGCGTTGAAGTATCCTCAGACCCTGTGGCGGGCCGCAGCCCGGCCCGACCTTCTTTTTGCGTTCGGCCATGCGTGAGCAGCAACTGCAAGACATCCTGCAGCACATGCCCGCCGGCGTGGCCACGCTGCAAGGCCCGGAGCTGTGCTACGGCTTCGTGAACGAGGCCATGCACACCGTGCTGGGCGCGCCCGTGCGGGAGGGCCAGCCCGTGGCCGAGCACCCCGGCACCATTCCGGCCGACCTGTTGGAGGTGATGCAGCAGGTGTTTCAGTCGGGCCGGCCCTACGTGGCCAAGGCCTACTGCATTCCGCTGCCCGCGGCGGAGGGCAAAAAGCCCACCCCGCGCTACTTCGATGTGGCCCTGGAACCCGTGCGCGAAGGCGACGGCCCCGTGAGCGGCCTGCTGCTCTTCGCCGTGGACGTGACCGCGCAGGAGGAAGCCCGTCAGAAGGCCCACCACCTCTCCATCGAAACGCGCCGCCTCGACACGCGCCTGCGGGTGCTGACGGAAACCGTGCCCCAAATCACTTTCACGGTGGACGCGGCCGGCAAATACGAGTACGTGAGCCCGCAGTGGTACTACTTCACCGGCCAGCCGCCCACGGCCGATTTGAACGCCATCTGGCCGCTGCTCATTCACCCCGACGACCGGCTGCGCGTGCTCTACCAGTCCGATTCGGCCCGGGCCGCCGGCATCGGCTGGAGCTACGAGTACCGCCTGCGCCGCCACGACGGCCAGTACCGCTGGCTGCTGAGCCGCGCCCTGCCCGAGCTGCACGCCCCCGACCAGGCCGTGTTCTGGCACGGCGCCCTCACCGAAATCCACGACCAGCGCGAGCTGGCCGAAGCCCTGCGCCGCGGCGAGGCCGAGCTCCGCTTTCTGGCCGACAGCATCCCGGAGCTCATCTGGACGGCCACGGCCGAGGGCTTTATTGATTACTACAATGAATACACCGCCGAGTATTCGGGCCTGACCAAGGAAGAGCTGGGCCCCACCGGCTGGATAAACCTACTCGACCCCAGCGAGCAAGCCGGCGCCGCGCGCCGCTGGGTCACCAGCATTGCCAGCGGCGAGCCCTACGAGGGGCTGTTCCGGATGCGGCGGCACGACGGGCGTTACCGCTGGCACATCATCCGGGCGCGGCAGCTGGCCGACGAGCGCGGCCCGCGCTGGTTCGGCACCTGCACCGACGTGGATGACCAGCACCGCCTGCGCGAAGTGCTGCAAACCCAGTACGACGAGCTGGCCCGCACCAACCGCGACCTCGACACCTTCGTGTACACGGCCTCGCACGACCTCAAGCAGCCCGTGCTTAACCTGCGCGGCCTGTTTGAGGAACTGCGTCGCACGGCCTCGTTCAACGACCCGGAAGACAAAAAAATAGTGGGCATGGTGGACGAGGCCCTGGGCCAGCTCGATGCCACCCTGCTGGAGCTGGCCGCCACCGTGCAAGACCAGCGCGGCCTCTCGGCGCCCGTCGAAACGCTGGATTTGCGCAGCGTGGCCGACGAAGTGCTGCTGGGCCTGCGCGTGCAGGTGCAGGAGTCGGAAGCCGTGGTCGACCTGGATTTTTCGGCCGCGCCCACGCTCACCTACGGCCGGGCCAACCTGCGCAGCATCCTGCACAACTTGTTCAGCAACGCCCTCAAATTTGCCGACCCCGAGCGGCCGCCGCACCTTCAGGTGCGCAGCGCCGTCACGGAAACCGGCCAGCCCGTCCTCACCGTGCAGGACAACGGCCTGGGCATGGAGCTGCCGGGCCGGCCGGCGCCGGTGTTTCAGCCGTTTGCGCGGCAGCACCCGCACATTGCCGGGGCCGGCGTGGGCATGTATCTGGTGCAGCGCATCATCGCCAGCCGCGGCGGGCACTTGGACGTGACCAGCAAAGTGGGCCAGGGCACCACGTTCACGGTGCACTGGTTTGAAAATTAAATAATTGATTTTTAATAATATAAAAATTATTTCATACTTAGATTAGGAGTTCTAATTTTTTTTTTATGATTAGCAGAAAATCAATTCCATTCTTACAAAAGTTGCGAAAAGGCTGACACCCTGATATGCTGAGTTCTTTCTACCTAAAAAAATAATTTGAAATGAAAAACCAATTATCAAAATTTGCAATCAGTGCGATTGGTGCATCGCTTGCGGCAGTGCTAACTTTCTGGGGCTGCCAAGAAAAGCAAGGGGTGAAGCCCACTGAAATTTCGGCGGCGAAGGCAGCCGTGAATGCAGAATCGGGCGTCGTGAGCGCGGAGCAATTCGAGGCTACATTCAAGCAAACACTGGAAATACTCGACGGCACGAACCATGCCGAGGTGCGAAAGGTCGAAGGAGGGTACGAGATGCTCGTAGCTCCGGGGCCCGCCCCAACCGCCGAAACTCCCTCCTCATTGAGGGAGTGTGAAGGAAGTGGCATAGGCTTCGCAAATTGTGTAAAAGGGTACGTTGACAAAGGAAGGAAGGTGGTAGTATACTCCTGCAGCGGACATTATTGCGGCGACGTTGTTCCGTAAAGTCGTAGAATTGCTCGCTGTGTGTTCCGATGAAACTACCGGTGCTCAATGAATAGCACTACGGGCCAGTGGCTTCGTACTCAACTAACCAAATAGAAAAGCGTAAGAAAAAGGCCGGGACTATTCTCGGCCTTTTTCTTTTCCTCCTTTCCCTCTCCAAAACCACCATGAGCATCTTCAGCAGCGACAAACTCAAAGGCAGGAAAATTGCCATCATTGCCACCGACGGCTTCGAGCAGGCCGAACTCGACGAACCCAAGAAATACCTCGAAGGCGAGGGTGCCGAAACCCACGTCATCTCCCTCAAAAGCGGCTCCATTAAAGGTTGGGATGGCCCCAAGAAGGACTGGGGCGACAAAGTCGACGTCGACAAAGTCATCACCGACGTGAAACCCGCCGACTACGACGCTTTGGTGCTGCCCGGCGGCCAGATGAACCCCGATGTGCTGCGCACCGACAAAGACGTGGTGGCTTTCGTGAAAGAATTCGCCGGCTCCGGCAAAGTCATCGCCGCCATCTGCCACGGCCCCTGGACGCTGATTGAAGCCGGCGTGGTGCGCGGCAAGCGCATGACCAGCTGGCCCAGCCTGCACACCGACCTCGTGAACGCCGGCGCCCACTGGGAAGACTCCGAAGTGGTGACCGACCACGGCCTTATCACCAGCCGCAAGCCCCAGGACATCCCCGCCTTCAACAAGAAAATTGTGGAAGAAATGCTGGAGCCCCAGCACGGCGGCAACAGCTAGCGCAATATCTTTCTCCCACAAAAAGGCCCAACCTGATTCAGGTTGGGCCTTTTTGTATTTTGTTTAAACAGGGCTCACGCTTCTTACTTTCGGCTCACAATCCACTTGTAGATGTCCGCCGGCGTATCGGGGTTGAACGCGGCGGCAGCGGCCTCCGCCGGCGAGTCGCTGGCGAACTGCAGGGCGTGGGTGAGGTTTGGGTAGCGCAGCTCGGCCACGTTGGCGTTGGCGCGCAGGCCTTTTTTGAGGGCGGCGAGGTTGAGCGCGGGGTTTACTTCCTGGTCGGCTTCGCCTTGCAGCAGCAGCACGGGGCACTGCACGGCCGGCAGCGTGGGCTGCGGGTCGAAGGCGAGGAAGCTGCGGTAGGCGGGCGTGGTGAGGGTTTGGACGGTGGCCTGCACGTCGGCGGCGGCAATGCCGGGGTAGCGCTGGCGCAGCATGTTGCTCAGAATGGCCTGGGCTTGGCTGTTGTCGGGCGTTTGGCGCACGATTTCGAGCATGGCGCGCTGGTGCTTGACGAGGCTTTCCTCGTCGCGGCGCATGGCCGCTTTCTGGCGCAGGCGCTGCTGGTCGAGGTAGGTTTGCACCTGGGCGGCGTTGGAGCCGTGGGCGCGCAGCTTGGCGGCTTCCTGCTCGGCAGCCCGCATGGCGCGCTCGTACTGGTGCTGGCGGGCCAGGTCGGTGGTGTCGTTGCCGAGCACCTTGCCGTACATCACCGGCTGGGTGGCCAGCAGCTCACGGGCGGGCAGGCCCGCGGCCGCCACCGCCACCACAAACGTAGGCGCCAGCGGCTGGGCGCCGGCCAGCAGCGCCACGTTGCCGCCTTCGCCGTGCCCGATGAGGCCGAGGCGCGTGACGTCGACCTGCGGCCGGGTGCGCAAAAAGTTCAGCGCCGCAATGGCATCGGCCGCGCGCTCGGCCAGCGTGGTGGTGGTGGCCGAACCACCCGAGCCGCCCTGGCCGCGCTCCTGGAGGCGCAGCACGGCCACGCCCTGGCGCACTAGGTAGTCGGCCAGGCCGTTCAGCAGCTCGCTGTCGGCCGAGCGCGGCCCCCGGGCGTCGGCGCCGCGCTCGGGCAATAGCACCGCCGCCGGAAACGGGCCGGACCCCGAAGGCAGCCGCAACACGCCGTTGAGGCGCACGCCGCCGGCCGGGCTGGTCACGGCCACGGCCTCCACGCGGTCGAGGGGCCGGGCGGGGGCGACGAAGGTTAGCAGGATGCAACAGGCAGCGAAAAGTAAGAAAGGGCGCATGATGACGAGTAGTGGCAGTGGGTGAAAAGCGTATCGGCTTCGAGTTGCGGTGCTGGGTAGCTGGCTCAAAATTCAGCCACGTGCCGTGTCGGTACGGATTTATAAGCCGAACCACCGGCTTTTGTCGGCTTATGAACGAAGTTGCCCGGCGGACAGATGTTGTTTTTTCTCAAAATGGGTCATTTGTCCCATAATGGGATTTTTAAAGAAGACATAACGGCCAGAAATACTGGCCCCACGTGCTCGCTTATGATTCAATGGCTGCTATATTCAAGCGTTATAAGCGGCCGTGCCTTCCTCCTTCCACCACGGCCAGCAGTCATCTACCCACCTGTTCGCCTGCGGCATTGCGCCGGAGGGCCACCCACAGCTTGGGTTAACGTCACATTCTGCCCGCCGGCTTCCGGCGGTTAGTCTCGTTCCGCCTGCCGGACTGCCTGGGTCACGCCGCCGCGTGCCGGAGCCGCCGGGCGGCTTTGCCATTCACCAAGCCTGCTTGCCTAAGGAAAAACGTTGAATTGTTGGGGGCGGTGCCTCTGCACCGGCTTTGTTCATTCCTTTTCTCTACTTTTTACTGATGAAACACGCTTACTCATTCCTTCCCTGGCGCGCGCTGGCGCGCTGGTCGTTTCTGCTGGCGCTGGGCCTGATGCTTTCCAAGAGCGCCCGGGCCCAGACCCCCGAGGCCACCGCCTGGCCGTTTTCGCCCCTTTCCAATTGCTACCCCGCGTGGGTGCCGCAGCCCGTGCTGCCCGGCCAGTTGCGGGCCCCGGGCGGTATTGCTCCCACCCAGGCCGTTGGCGGCGGGAGCCCGCAGCTGACCGGGCCGGCGCCTAGCTCAACCTTCGGTTACGCATTCACGCCACAGGGTGACCTGAAGGTGCTCGTCGTTTTCGTGGGGTTCATGGAAGACATCCTTTCTGGCCCTAATGGATGTGGAAGTTATAATGCCCCTGAATGGGCTCAAGACCCTGTTCAAGGCAGTGGCTTTGGAGTTGGTGAAACGTTCCCGGCCAACTATACCAGCGTGTGCTATACCAATCCCACGCAATTCAGCCTGGGAGCCACCGACCAAAGCGTGTCGAACTTCCTGTACCAGATGTCGCGTACTTCGCCCAATCCATTGAAGGTAACGTTCGGTACCTTCCCCAAGCGGATTAACGTTCCGGCCAGTGGCCGCAGCTTTGGCGATTTCTTCGGCTATGCCCAGGACACCATCAATGCAGCCGCTGCGCAGTTTCCGGCGTTTAACTGGGGCCAGTACGACCAGCGCACCAACAACCCGCGTTTCAACTTCGACAACAGCGCCACCGGCCCCGACGGCCAGCTGGACTACGTCATCTTCTGCTTTCGGGTGAGCTGTTATCCGTCGGTGCGGAGTGAAGACGGCGTGGCGGGCGTGCCCGGCGTGACGATTCCGGCCAACGCCAACCACCCCGCGTACACCATCGGGACCGGGCATTGCCAGGCGGGCGGCACGCTGGCCCTCGGTGCTGCACGAAATGGCCTATAACCTTTACCTGGCCCCGCACGTGCTGGGTGCCAACAGCACCACCGGCAACCACTACTACAATACCCTGGGCTGGAGCATGCTGCAGAACGCGGCCACCTCGTTTTCGGCCGCCGCCTGGGAGCGCTGGTACCTGGGCTGGACGGAGCTGCGCACCGGCCCCGCGCAGGTCAGCAGCGACATTGGGCCGAACGCGCCGGCGTCCGGCGGCACCTACGTGCTGCGCGACTACGTGACCACCGGCGACGTGATGCGCCTGGAGATTCCCAACACCGGCCAGCACCTGTGGCTGGAAAACCGCGCCCGCAACGGGCCGATGGACCGCCGCAACGGCTACACGCTGGCGCCCGATGGCAACGCGTACCTGCCGGCGCCGCAGGGCCTGCTGGCCATGGTGGAGAGCATGAGCGCCAGCCGCGACAATTTTGTTGCCTGGTGGAACACATCCCAGGTGAACGGGCTGCGGGTGGTATCGGCCGAAGGCAACTTCGACTACAAGCGCAGCGGCGGCCTCTACACCGTGAACAACCACCTGCACGGCAACCTGACGTATAACTTCCAGCTGCGGGACAACAACGCCCCGGCGCCCGTGCTGCGCAACAACGCCACGGGCGGCCACAGCGAAATCACCAGCATCCGGACCGACCGCGACAACAACGGCCGCATTCGCTACGACAGCTTTACGGGCAATGGCGACGTGACCGTGGGCAACGAAGGCACGCCCCTGTTCGTGGGCGACGACCGGATTACGGACGGCCTGTTCGGGCCGCACATCGGCACGCGCAAGGTGGGGTTCCGCTATGCCCTCGACACCAACCCCCTGATTATTCCGCACCAGACCTACGACCCGGCCACGGAGCGGCAGTCGACCATTCCGCTCAACGGCTTGTCGGTGGAGATTACCGGCTACGACGCCGCCTCGGACGACCTCACGCTGCAGGTGCGCTACGACAACACCGCCGTGACCCACGACACCCGCTGGACCGGCCCGCTGCAAACCTTCCCGGTGGCCAACGCCACCGCCGGCCACGAGATTTACATCGACGGGGCCACCCTGACCCTGGACCGCAGCGCCACGCCGCAGCGGGAAACCCCGGGCTACGTGGGCGACTTTGTGAACAGCACCGAGTTGCGCATCGGCGCCAACACCAGCATGAGCCTGGTGAATGGCGGCGTGCTGAACCTGGTGGGGGCCGGCACCACGCTCTACCTGGAAGACGGCGCCCACGTAGTGCTGGACGGCAGCGGGGCCAAGCTGGAGGCCCGGGCGGGCACCACCATCAACGTGGCCAACCGCGCCGACCTGGACGACAAGGGCGCCCTGGTGCTGCTGCCCGGCAGCCGGCTCATTGACCGCAACGCCGAAACGATTGCAGTGGGCCTGCGGGCTGCCCAGCCCGAGGTGTTTCCCAACCCCGGCACGGGCGCGGCCAGCTTTGCCTGGCCCGCCGCCGACAGCCCCGCGTCGCGGGTCGGCTACCGGTATCAGCTCACCGACCTGCAGGGCCACACGCTGCGGCAGGGCCCGGTGAACCCGGCCGGCAACACCCTCACCGGCCTGGCGCCTGGCCTGTACCTGCTCCTCACCCAGGGCCCCAACGCCCCCGCCCGCACCCAGCGGGTGGAGGTTCGCTAATGCCCCACTCATTCCTTTTTCCCATGCGCTACTTCTTATTCTTCCTGCTGTGCCTGCCCTTGGGGGCGCGGGCGCAGGTGCTGCCCTGGGCCCAGGGCTACGGCACCACCGTCGACGAAACCGGCGGCTACGCCGTGGCCATGCCCGGCGGGGGCTACCTGCTGGCCGGCCAGCAGCCCTACGCCAACGGCTTCGCCAGCCGCCTGTACTTGGTGCGCACCAACGACGTGGGCGATACGCTCTGGACCAAACGCGTGTCTCCGCCATATGCTTTATTACCAACACTCTCGGGCATGGTACGCGACGCCAGCGGGAATGTGCTGCTAACCGGCTATGAAAATGGACGAGGCAACCAGACAGGCTTTGCAATGAAGTTGAATCCTATAGGCGACACGCTCTGGACCCGCACCTACCGCCCTGCACTCCAAGCGGGAAGCACCGGGCAAACCTATGTTTTCCCAGCAATTATTGCTTCGGATGGCAACTACCTCTTTGTGCGGAATGACAACGATTTTTTGCCAAGCCCTCCTTACTTCATTGCAACGGTGAACCTTTATAAGGTGAATGCCCCTACCGGCAACGTTATGTGGTCGTTTAACATTGGCAATTATCTAACTGCTGCTGGTTTCGACCCACCCAACACCCAATATGCTAACCCAGTAATCAGTGGCAATAATATAACGATGCTAGTAGAAGGAACCCTGGGAGGGAATACCAATGGAGTGAAAGGGTATTTCCTGTTTAATAGCACCACTGGGGCACTGGTACAGTTCAGAAGGCGCGATGGATTGTATTTGAATGATAACATCCCCACATCTAGCGTAACCCAAGACGGCAACATCCTGATGGGTCGGCGGCAAAATATCACTAAGATTACCCCGGTCGGCGACACGCTTTGGCGCACGGTGGCGCCCAGCCGCTACGCCAATCGCAGTTGGGATGCCCGCGCCATCGTGGAAGACGCGCAGGGCGGCCTGCTGCTGGTAGGCGACTCGCAGTACCAGAACGGCGGGGCAGGTGGCAGCAGCAACTAGGTGCACCTGGTGCGCTTCACCGGCGGCGGGCGGCTGGTGAGCGACACGATGCTGTTCCGGGCCGGCGACAACTATGCCCGCTCGACCCTGCTGGCCCCCAACGGCCGAGGCCTCGTCTTCAGCGGCTACACCACGGCCGGCCCCCACGGCGGCGCCGACCTCACGCTGGCCCGCTACGACGGCTTTCGCCCCCTGGCCAGCCGGCCCGAAGCCGGGCAACTGGCCCCGCTGACGGCCTACCCCAACCCCGTGGGCGGGCCCGCCGCCCGCGCCACCGTGCCGCTGCCGGCCGCCACGCCCGGCGGCCAGCTGGTGCTCTACAACGGGCTGGGCCGTCGGCTGGGCGCGCAAGCCGTGGCCCCCAGCGCCCGCCAGACCACCGTGGAACTGGGCGCCCGCCCGCCTGGCCTCCACCTGCTGCGCTACGAGCAGGCCGACGGCCGCCGCTTCCTGGTGCGCCTGCTGCGCGAGTAAGACGGGTGCGGCCAGTTGCTCCGTATCCTGTGATAACACAGCGCCCCGCCCCGCCGGCCCGGCCCGGCGGGGCGGGGCGCTGTCCAAGCATCCCGGCAGTAGAAAAAGCAGAAATTTCTTGACTGCCCAAGTAGCTTTCGGGGCCGGAGCTACCACCTGGCCGCGGCCGGGCGCTACTTCAAAAACGGCAGCCAGCCGCGGCCCTGCCAGTGCAGCCAGCTCCACATCACCACATCAAAAACCAGCAGAAAGCCACCCTGCAACCGCAGCGAGCGGCCAAAGCCCAGCAGCCGCGCCGGCCGGGGCTCAGCGGGCAGGGCAGCCCGGGCCTGCAGGTAATAGCCCGTCATCACGTAAGCCACATCCAGCCCCGCGTTCAACAAAAACAGGTTTTCGTTGAATAGCTGAGCCTGCACCACGTCGGCCAGCCGCAGGCCGGCGGGCGCGATGGGCTCTAAATGATAGATGCCCCAGAAGGCCAGCACGGCATTCACCAGGCCCCAGCCCACGTTCATGCCGTGGAAGTAGTAGGCGGGGAGGCGCCGGTCGGCCCGCGCCAGGAAGTGGCCGCTCACCAGCAGGTTGAGCAGTACCCAGGCGGCCAGCACGGCCAGGCCCTGCCCCAGCAGGGCCTCGCGGGCCTGGTGCAAGGCCGCGAGGTTGAGCGTGAGAAGCATAAGCAGCAGCAAAAAAAAGTCCGGGCGGTTCAGCGCTGGCCCGGCGTGGGCGCCGCTACTTCTTGAACCCCAGGCCCAGATACAGCTGAAACACCTGGTTGCGGATGTTGTTGTCGCCCACGGCGGCGCCGCTGGCGTTTTGGTAGCGCACCACGCTGCCGTCTTTGTAGATTTTGCCCAGGCTCCAGTCGAAGCGGGCGCCCAGCTTGGCGAAGCCCAGGCGAGCTTCGGCCCCGGCAATGGCGCCGTAGTCGAGGCTGTTGTAGCCGCGCTCGGAAAGGTCCACGGTGGCGCCGCCGTCGCGCACGTTGGTGAGCAGCGACACCTGCGGCCCCACGTGAATGCTGAGGGTTTCGGTGAGGTTGCCCACGAAGAGAACGGGCAGCTCCAGGTAGTCGAGGCGGGTGTCGCGGGTGGCGGTGCCGAGGTAGTCGGTGCGGTAGCCCTTGCGCGAGTACAGCAGCTCCACCATCAGCGAAGCGAAGTTGTTGAAGCCCATCTGTCCGTACACGCCGGCGTGAAAGTCCTTGAGGTTGTCGCGGTTGGTAAACAAGTCGGCGCCCGCGCCCTGGATGCTGGCCAGGTTGTAGCCACCCTTGATGCCGAAGCCGGTGTTGCGCGACTCGGTGCCGTCGGAGGCCGGGTATTTGGTCGAAGAGTCGAGGCCGGGCCCGTCCTGGGCGCGCGCGGCGGGCGCGGCCATCAGGGCCAGCGCAAGGGCGAATAAGGCGTTTTTCATGATAATAGGGCGTAAAATGGCCAACTAGCAAACGGCCGCCGCCGCCCAAAGTTGCCCGCGCCGCCCGTGGGGCCAACAAAAAAGGAGGCCCCGCGGGACCTCCTTTTTGTTAAGCCAACCGCAAAACGGCCCGCCGGCCTTATTGCGTGAAGCCGAAGCCGACGTACACCTGCAACACGTTGTTGTACACTTTGGCTTCCTTGCTGATTTTGGTCAGGCCGAGGTTGTAGCGGGCGCCCAAGCGGGCGGGGCCAATACGATATTCCAGGCCGCCCACGCCCGAGAGGTCAAAGCTCTGGAAACCGTTGTCGTTGATGTCCAGGTCTTTGTCGCCCGAAACCACTTTGGTCAGGATGGAAGCCTGCGGGCCGATGTGGAAGCTGAACTTGTCGGTGATGTTGCCCACGTAGAGCACCGGCACCGACAGGTAATCCAGCCGCAGGTTGTCGACCCCATCCTTGAACTTGGTGCCCTGGCGCGAGTACAGCACCTCGGCCTGAATGGACGAAAAGTCGTTGAACCCGAACTGCCCGTAGAGGCCGGCGTGGAAGGAGTTGGAACTGCTGCGGCCGGTGCCGGCGTCGTCGCCGTACACGTTGGCCAGGCTGTAGCCGCCCTTCACGCCGAAGCCGGTGTTGCCGGATTCGGCGGTGGCGCCGCCGGTGTAGTCTTTGGAAGATTGCGCGCCGCCGGGCGCCGCCTGGGCAAAAGCCGCCGGGGCAGACGCTACGGCAAGCAGCAGAAACAGAAAAATCTTTTTCATGAGTGAAAAAAAGAGGATGAAATGAGGCGCAAGGCCCGGGAAGATTCCTATTCCCGTTTGCCCCTATACTTTTCCGCGGCCAGAAAGTTGCCGGGTGGCCGGAGGAGGCACTAAAAAGGCCGATTGCCGTTTCGGCGCGGGGACGTACCTTTGGGGCGCTGCGCCGCCTGGCCGCAGCCATTTCCGGGGTGTTAGCTCAGTTGGTTCAGAGCGCCACCCTGACACGGTGGAGGTCGTTGGTTCGAGCCCAATACGCCTCACGAGAATGCCCCTCCCGATATCGTGAGGGGCATTTTTATTCTTTTGCCCCCACTAACCGCACCCAATTGCCGCAGGGAAACGGCCGCACAGAAGTAGGTTTTCAAGGGCTTCGAACCCGGTGCGACTGCGGAGGCTGGGCCGGGGCCCCGGGATGCCAACGCCCAGCCCAAACCGGCTAGGCTTTTTTGTGCTTGATAGCTACCCTGGGCCACCAGGCTGGGTTGCTCCGAATACATCATTGACGGGCTGAGCTATGCACAAAAAGGCCCGGCTTGTGCAAAGCCGGGCCTTTTTTCAAGCCATCAACCGAGGCAGGCGGGTTATTCCACCAGCAGGCGTTTGGTCACCGGGCCCTCGCTCGTGGCCAGGCGCAACACGTATACGCCCGGCGCCAGGCCGCCGATGGCAAAGCGGGCTTCGGTGCCGCTGAACGTTACCTGGCGCACGAGCTGGCCCAGGCTGTTGTAGAGGCTGGCGGGGGCGGCTGTAGCGGCCAGGGCGGCGGGCAATTGCACCACAAAGGCCGTGTGGGCGGGGTTGGGGTACACGGCCACCGAGCCGCTGAGGGCGGCGCTGGCCGTGGGCAGCGGGGTGGCATCGGTCTGGGCGCACACCTGGAACACGCCGCCGGTGCTGCCCACGCCCAGGGCCCACAGGCGCACGTAGAGGGTGGCGCCGGGCGTCTGGCCCGTCAGGCGCAGCTGCGAGAAGTTGCCGCCGCCGGCGTAGTCATCGTTGCAGTCGAGCTGGGTAAGGCTGCCGCAAGTGCCGCTGTAAATGGCCATGGCCGTGTTCGAGACGTTGCCCGTCGAGCCGGTGGTGACCTGCACAATGCCGTTGGCCGGCACGGTGAGCTGGCCCCACACGTCGTAGAGGGTGCTGCTCGTGGCGCAGGTTGGGGCCGGCGCCCCGCTGCCAGCGGTGGCGCCGGCCGTGGTCACGCGGGTGTACTGGCACACCGTGCCCACCGGCAGCACCACGGCCGTGGCGCAATTGTCGTTGCTGGCCGTGAGGGCCGGGGTGGTGAAGGTCACGGTTTGGGTGGTGCTGCTACCCCCCGCGCAGGTGGCTTGCAGCAGCACGGCGTAGGTGGTGCCCGGCAGCAAGCCCGTGAGCTGCACCGGCGAGGTGGTGGGGGCCGGCGTGACCACCTGCGGCGACGAGCCGGCCGCCTGATAGCTGATGGCGTAGCCGGTGGCCCCGGCGGCGGGCGTGAAGCTGAGCGTGGCCGCATTGCCCGTCACGTTCGTTATGCTCAGGCCCGTGGCTTGAGCGCAGCTGGGCGCCGTGGCCGCGGTCGTGAAGGTGAACGTGGCCGGGGCCGAAACCCCACCCCCGTCGCAGTTGGCCGTCAGGGTCACGGTGTAGGTGGTGCCGGGCAGCAGGCCGGTGAGGGCCGCCGCGGGGGCGCTGGGGGCCGGACTCAGCGTTTGCAGGGGGCCGGCGGCGGCTTGGTAGGTGAGGGTATAGCCCGTGGGCGCGGCGGCCGTCACAAGGGTGGAGAAGTTGACCACGGCCGAGGTGCCCGTGATGTTGTCCACGTTGAGCCGGGGGGCCGAGCAGCCGCCGGGGGCCGTCACGCACACCGTGAACGTGCCCGTGGCGCTCGCGAAGCGCGAGTTGCCCACCTGCACGTAGTAGGTGGTGGCGGGCGTGAGGGTGGTGAAGGTGAGCGGGGTGGTGGCGCCGCCCGCCGTGGTGGGCACCGAGCAGCCCAGCAGGGTAAAGGTGTTGCTGTTGCAGCTGGTGCCGTTGCCGCTCCATACCTGCAGCTCGTTGGCGCCGGTGCTGCTGTTCAGGCTCACCGTGGCCTGGGTGCTGGCCGGGCCGCTGGCGGCAGTTGTGAACTTGTACCACAGCTTTTTGTAGGCACTGGCCTGCCCGCAGCCGGGGCCGCCTTGGTTGCCGTAGTACAGGTCGCCGGCCACCGAAAGGCAGGTGGGGTTCACGGCGAGCGGCAAGGCATCGCAGGAAAACCCGTTGCGCGCCGGCACGTTCAGCGGATACGCGGTGGAGGCCGTGCCGCCGTAGGAACAGGCCGAGGAAATAAGCGCCGTCTGGGACGACCCCGGGGCCAGGCCGCTGAGCAGCACCGGCGAGGCCATGGTGTTGAAGCTGCGGCTGGCCCCGCCCCCGGACAGGGTGACGGTGTAGGGCGGCACGTTGTTGGCCCCCGGCGTGAACGAGAGGATGCCCTGGTCGGGCTGCAGCCCCGCCGCGGTGTAGCTGATGGCAATGTTGCTCACCGGCAGGCATTCGGGGGCGCCCGGCCCGTCGGTCACGCAGATGGTGAACGGCCCCTGCACGTCGTTGGAGCCGTAGCCGGCCACCTGCACGTAGTAGGTGGTGCTGGGGCTGAGGGCCGCCGTGGTGAGGCGGCCCGCCACCGAGTTGTTGGTGGTGCCGCCGGTGCATTGAATAGACGTGAACGGCCCGGCGCACGAGGGCGCCGAAAACAGCCGCAGCAGCCCCGCCGGGCTGCCGCTCACCGTGACGGTGGCCCCGAAGCTGGCCAGCCCCGTGCTGGCCGTCGTGAACTTAAACCACACGTCTTTGGGGGACGTGGACTGCCCGCAGCCGTTCACCTGCCCGTTGCTGCCGGGGTTGAAGTAGCCGTTGGCTGCGGTGGTGGTGGCCCCGGCGTTGGTGCCGGTGGTGGGCGTGGTGCAGAGGCTGCCGAGCAGCGGCAGTGCCAAGGCCCCGCAGGGGTCGTCGTTGGCCGGGGCCTGCGCCTGACTCAACAGCGGCCACCAGCCCAGCAGTACCGCCAGGCCGTTTCGAACGTTGCGCAACCGGCGGCTGAAGCGCGACCCGGGGTAGTTGTTATTCATAACCGAAAGCAAAAAGGGTGAACAGTAGGTAAATAAATAACGTAGAAGTTATTTAACAAAACTATACTGTTTTATTACAGGTAAATAACTAAGCAGAAAAGCCCCGACTCCAAGAAGCCGGGGCTTTTCTTTGTCTCTATGCCTTCCCTTCAAATGGAGCGCCTACTCCACCGCCTCTTGTTGGCCTGGCTGGCCCTGCTGGCGGCCCTGCTGCTGAGCCTGCGCTTCGCTCCGGCCTTGAGCTACGGGCTGCTGCTGGCCGTGGCCATCGGCTGCCCGGTGGTCGTGGGGCTCCTGCTCGGCCTAGTGGCGCTGGGACTGCGCGGGGCGTGGCGCCGGGCCCGGGTGCTGCGGCGGGCGGCGAAGTGGCGGCGCGAGCAGCCGGACAATCGGGAGTGGCTGGGACGGGACAGGTAGCAACCCCAATGCGGCTTTGACAGCCCCGGCTCACCAGTCGGGGCTTGTTCGTAGCTTGGCCTCATCATCCGGGGCACCGACAAAGCCTTCAATGACTTTGCCGCAGCCGGTAGCGATGCCGCCTTAAACAACACGGCTTTGGGCTTCCAGCCCTGGCTGTATTGATGAAACGGCTGGGCCTGCAGCGGTTTCGAAGGGAGCGGGCCGTAGCGTGAACTGTGTGGTTCGCGTGCCCCGCGTCAGTAGCAGCCGTTCTGGTACCCAAACTGCACAGTTCGCGCTACTGTGCAACGACTCCGAAACCGCGCTGATGCGGCCTTTACACCTCGTAGAATTCCAGCGGCAAGCCGTCGGGGTCGGCAAAGAAGGTGAAGCGGCGGCCCGTCAACTCATCCACGCGAATGGGCTCGCAGGGCACCGCGTGCGTCTCCAGCCACTGAATGGCGGCCGGCAAGTCGGCCACGGCAAAGGCGAGGTGGCGCAGGCCGGCCGCTTCCGGGTAGCTGGGGCGCGGCGGCGGGCTGCGGAAGGAGAACAGCTCGATGAGGTATTGGCCCCGCACGGCCAGGTCCAGCTTATAGGAATCCCGCGCGGCCCGGTGGGTTTCGGCCAGCACTTCCAGGCCCAGAATTTCGGTGTAGAAGTGCTTCGAAACGGCGTAATCGGCGCAGATGATGGCGACGTGGTGCAGGCCAAGAATGGGCAGCATAGGGCTAAGAATTGGGCGGTTGATGGAACGGCCGTGGTGAATAACTGCCCGTGAAGAGGCACCGAAAAAGCAAGCTCACCCGACAGCCCGTTCCGATAGTCGCTGAGCGCGGTAGTAGGGTCAAATAAGTTGGTACTTACTTGTATAAAGACAAAGCTACGCTGCTCCGTTAGCACCCCATTGGTTTGGGGTTTACACAAAGGCCAACGTAGTATATTTGAAAGGTTGCGCCTGCCATCCCACCCTCGGCCCAACCTTTTATCTCACGGTGATTACAAGACTATTTTCCTGCGCCTCGGCGTGCCTGGCGCCTGTTTTTCTGCTGCTAAGTGCCTGTAGCGGGCCGGCGGCGCACCCTTCGTACCGCATTGGGTTTTCGCAGTGCAGCACCGGCGGCACCTGGCGCAAGGCGGTGCTGGCCGGCATGGAGCGCGAGCTGAGCTTTCATCCCGAAATGCACCTGCGCATGCTGGATGCGCACGACAACAGCCAGCGCCAGCAGGCGCAAATCCGGGAGCTGGTGCGCGGCGGCATCGACTTGCTCATCGTGTCGCCGCAGGAGGCCGGGCCCGTGACGCCGGCCGTGGAAGAAGCTTTTCAGCGCGGTATTCCCGTGGTGCTGCTCGACCGGCGCATTACTTCGGAGCAGTACACGGCTTTTGTGGGGGGCAACAACCTGGAAGTGGGGCAAACCGCCGCCCGCTACGCCGCGCGCCTGCTCAAGGAGCACGGGCACGTGCTGGAGATTCTGGGGGGCGTGAATGCCTCGACCACGGCAAACCGCCACCTGGGCTTTGCGCAGGGCCTGGCGGCATTTCCCAACATGCATTTGGTCGCGCAGGTCAATGGGAATTGGGACAGCGTGGCCCTGCAGCCCTTGCTGGCGACCGCGCTGAAAGCGCACCCGGAAGTGTCCATCATTTTTGCGCACAACGATGAAATGGGCCTCGGCGCGGCCCGGGTGCTGCGGCAGCTGGGACTCCGCAAAAAGGTGCGCATCATTGGGGTCGACGGGCTGGAGCCGGGCCTGGTGCAACAGCGCGCGCTCACGGCCTCGCTGCTGTACCCGCCCGCCGGCGAGGACGCCATTCGGACGGCCGCGAAGATTCTCGCGCACCAGCCTTTCAAGCGGGAAAACATCCTGGGCACGATGGTCATCGACTCGACCAACGCGATGACCATGCGCCAGCAGATTGACAAGATGGTGAGCCAGCAGCGCGACATTGAGCGGCAGCAGGGGCTGATGCAGCACCTGCTGGCCACCTATGCCACCCAGCAGACGGCGCTGTACGTTTCGCTGGCCTCGCTGCTGGTGGCGCTGGCGCTGGGCGCGGTGGCTTGGCGCTCGGCCCGCAAAAACCGGCAGATTAACCGCCAGCTGGCCCTGCAAAACGCGGAAAACGATAAAATCAACCGCGAGCTGGCCAGCCGCAACGAAGAATACGACCGCATCAACCACGAGCTGACCAGCCAGAACCAGGAAAACGACCGCATCAACCGGCAGCTGCTGCAGCAGAACGAGGAAATCAGCGCCCAGCGCAACCAGCTTGAGGTGCTGGCCGAGCAGTCGCGCGCCGACACCGAAGCCAAGCTGCGCTTTTTCACCAACTTTTCGCACGAGCTGCGCACGCCGCTCACCCTCATCATGGGGCCGGTGGAGGAGATGCTCAGCAGCGGCCCGGCCCTGACCACGAGCCAGCGCCAGGACCTGACCCTGGTGCGCCGCAACACCCAGCGCCTGCTGCAACTGGTGAACCAGCTGCTGGACTTCCGCAAAATTGAGGTGGGCAAAATGGCCGTGCGCGCCACCGAAGGCGACCTGGTGGCTTTCGTGCGCGAGATTGTGGAGGTGTTTGAGAAGCCGGCCCGCCTGCGCGGCGTGCAGCTGCGGCTGCTGAGCGCCAAGCCGAAGCTGACGGCGTGGTTCGATGGTAATTTGCTGGATAAGGTGTTTTTCAACCTGCTGTCCAACGCCGTCAAGTTCACGCCCGACCAAGGCACGGTGACCATCAGCGTGCAACCGGCCGACGACGGGCAGGCCTTGCAGGTGAGCATTGCCGACACCGGCCGCGGCATCAGCGAGCAGGACCGGGCGCACATCTTCGAATGGTTTTACCAGGGCAGCCAGGGCACCGTGGCCAAGGGCTCGGGCATTGGCCTGGCGCTGGCGCACGGGCTAGTGCGCCTGCACCAGGGCCTGCTCACGTTCAGCAGCCTGCCGGGCCGGGGCAGCACCTTCACCGTGACGCTGCCGCGGGAACTGCCGGCCGAGCTGCGCGCCGACAACCCGACTGACCCATCGGAAATGCTGCTGGAAGTAGCTGAGGAAATTCTGAACGATGTTAATTCAGAAACCGCGGCCATCGCCAAAGCTGAAAGCGACACGCTGGTGCTGGTGATTGAAGACAACGAGGAAGTGAACGACTTCCTGACGCGCAAGCTGGGCGGCGACTTCCGGGTGCAAAGCGCCACCGATGGTCACACCGGCTTCCGCCTGGCCACCGAGCTGCTGCCCGACCTCATCGTGTGCGACGTGATGATGCCGGGCCTGAGCGGGCTGGAGGTGGTGGCCCAGCTGCGGGCCGACTGGCGCACCTCGCACATTCCGGTCATCCTGCTCACGGCCCGGGGCGCGGCCGAGCAACAGGTGGAAGGCGTGCAAGCCGGTGCTGACCTCTACCTCACCAAACCTTTCAACCCCACCTTCCTGCTCGAAAGTGTGCGCACGCTGCTGGCCAACCGCGCCCGCCAGCGCGCGCAGTTCCGCCGCGAGTTCCGGCTGGACGAAGCCGCGCCCACGCCCGACCAGAAGTTCCTGGCCGACCTCACCGCCACCGTGCAAACCCACCTGAGCGACACCAACCTGGGCGTGGAAGACGTGGCTCGCTACCTGGGCCTGACGCGCATGCAGCTCTACCGCAAAGTGAAGGCGCTGCTCGGCACCGGCGTCACGGAGTTCATCCAGGGCCAGCGCCTGGACAAGGCCGGCGAACTGCTGCTCGACGACTCGCGCTCCATCACGGACGTGGCGTATGAGCTGGGCTTTTCCACGCCGTCGTACTTTTCCAGCAGCTTCCGGGCGCGCTATCAGCTTTCGCCTTCGGAGTACCGCGCCCGGCACGTAACGCAGTAGGAGCGGGGCTTGCCCCCGCCCGGACGTTGGCGCCGTTTCAACGATTCCGTTCAACGACGAGCGGGGGCAAGCCCCGCCCCCTACATCATTCTGACCGTAAAACAGCACTAAAAGGATTATTACAGCCGCGCGCTAAAATTGAAACCGAGCCTTCTTTAGGCTCGGTTTTTATGTTTATATTCTATTCATTATCAGTGCATAATAAGAAAAAAACGATGTGAACAATCCCTGTTAAAAATCAGAAAGGGTGCGCTGCTGCCGATGTAGAACTTTGCACAGCTTCGGCTCCGTGTAATGTTTCAAACGTCTGGTCTTATGATGCGCAAGGTTCTGGTTCGGTGTTGGGTGATTGGCCTGCTGGTTGCGGTGGTTGGGGGAGAGGTGCGGGCGCAGAAAGGCGGACGTCCGGCGTTCATTCTGCTCGATGGCGCCCAACTGGCGGCCTACAAAGCGGCCTACCAGAAAGGCAGCGCGGCCGAAACCAAGCAGGTGCAGGCGGCCGTGGCCGACGCCCAAAAGGCGCTGAAGCACGGCCCCTACACCATCGTCAACAAACCCCAGACGCCGCCTACCGCCGATAAGCACGACTATATGTCGCAGGCGCCCTACAGCTGGCCCGACCCCGCCAAGCCCGACGGCAAGCCCTACATAAACCGCGACGGGCTGCGCAACCCCGAAGCCGCTGCCTTCACCGATGAGGACAACATGCTGGACATGACCAGCGACGTGAAAAAGCTGGCCGTGGCTTATTACTTCACCGGCAAGGAGGAATATGCCGCGCAGGCCGCCAAGCAGCTGCGCGGGTTTTTCCTGGACCCGGCCACCCGCATGAACCCCAACCTGAACTTCGCGCAGGCTATTCCGGGCCTCTACACGGGCCGCTGCTACGGCATGATTGAAACCCGCAACATCGTGGAAATCCCGGACGCGCTGGCTTTGATGGCCGATAGCAAAAGCATCGACACCAAGCTGGTGAGCGGTTTGCAGGACTGGTTCCGGCAGTTCACCAACTGGGCGATGACCAGCCCGCTGGGCTCGGCCGAAGGCAAGGTGGAGAATAACCACGGCACCTTCTGGGACTCGGAAGTGGTGGATTTTGCCCTTTTTACCGGCGATGAAGCCCTGGCCCGAAAGGTGCTCGAAACCCAGACCAAGGCGCGCATTGCCACGCAGCTGCAGCCCGACGGCGCCCAGCCCCTGGAACTGGCCCGCACCCGCCCCTGGAACTACGTGACCATGAACATGCTGGGCTGGGTACGCCTGGCCCGATTAGGCGAAAAAGTCAACGTCGACCTCTGGAACTACGCCCTGCCCGACGGCCGCGGCCTGCACAATGGCGTGGCCTGGCTGAAGCCCTACCTGCTGAAAGAGAAGCAGATGGAACGCGCCGATGTGGTGCCCATCAGCAACCAAACCGCGTTGCTGCTTTACGACAAGGCCGGCCAGCACTACCCTGATTTGGCCGCCGACAAGGTCTTTGCCTTGTATCCAAACAACGTCCGGCTGCCCTGGACCTTGTAGCGAAGCGGCCCTGCAGGTTTCGCGGTGGGACAAGAAACCTCAGGGCCGCCGAGCTAAAAATGCACCCCTTGCCATCCTTTCCCGAAATTCCTTTGCCATGAACGCACCGCGTCCGACGCTGCTGCTCTTGCTCGCGCTGGCGGGCCCCGCGGCGGCCCAGAAGTCTCCTGATATTCCTGTGGGCCAGGTAATAGCGCTGGCCGAAGCGCAGTACGCCGCTTTTCTAAAGCAGTACCCCGACAGCACCCGGCAGCCGCGCAGCACCCAGCCCGATGGCTCGCTGCAACTCACCACCTCACGCAACTGGACCAGCGGTTTTTTTGCGGGGAATCTGTGGCAGCTGGCCCGCTTCACGGGTAAGGACAGCTGGCGCCACCGTGCCGCTGCCCGTACCGAAACCCTGGAAGCCGAAAAATATACCACCGACAACCACGACCTGGGCTTCATTCTGAACAACTCCTTCGGCCAGGGCTATGCGCAGACGCAGCCGCCGAAGTACTGCGAAGTGCTGCTGCAGGGCGCGGCCACGCTCTCGCGCCGCTTCAGCCCGAAGGTCGGCGCCATCCGGTCGTGGGATTTTGCGCCGTTCACTTATCCGGTCATCGTCGATAATTTGATGAACCTGGACTTCCTGTTTGCGGCCAGCAAGCTGAGTGGCGACACCACGTACGCCCACATCGCCAAAACCCACGCCAATACCGACCTGAAATACCGCTTCCGTAAGGATTACAGCACGTTTCACGTCCTCGATTTCGACCCGGCCACCGGCCAGCTGCGCAAGGCGATGACGCACCAGGGCTACTCGGACCAGTCCTGCTGGTCGCGCGGGCAGGCCTGGGCCATCTACGGCTACGCCATGCTCTACCGCAATACCCACGACCCGCGCTACCTGGCCGCCGCCCAGCACGCGGCCAACTACTTCCTCAAGCAAACCAACCGCATTCCTGACCATATTCCGTACTGGGATTTCAACGCGCCCGACATTCCCAACGCCCCGCGCGACGCCTCTGCGGCGGCCATTGCGGCCTCGGGCCTGCTGGAGCTGAGCAAGTACGCCAAGAGCCCGAAGAAGTACTACCAGGGCGCCACGGGCCTGCTCAGCAGCCTCTGCACGCCGCAATACCTGGCCACGGCCGGCACCAACAACTTCTTCCTGCTGAAACACGCCACCGGCTACAAGCCCGCCAACTCCGAAGTGGACGTGCCGCTGGTGTACGCCGACTATTACCTGCTCGAAGCTCTCTGGCGCTACCAGAACTACAACCAGTTTCTGGCGCTGCTGTAGCGGTGGCGCGTTCAGCGGACGTTCTTTTTGAGCAAGCGGTTTTGCAGGGCCTCGCGGTAGCTTTCGGCGAGCGGAATGGTGGCCGTGCCGACGGTGACCTGGTGGCGCTCGATTTTGCGGATGGCCTTCAAAGCCACTATGTAGGACTTGTGCACCCGGATAAAGTCCTGGGCCGGCAGGGTGGCTAGCATGTCAGCAATGGTCATGCGGGTGCTCACCTGCCGGTCCTGCTCGTGAATAAACAGCAGGTTGGTGTCCGATTGAATGTAGAGCACCTGTTCCACATTCACCCGAATCCAGTCGTAGCCGTCCTTGACGAAAATGCCGGGCGGCCCCTCTTTCGCGGGCAGCCCCTGGGCATACGCCCGGTTGCAGGCCTGCAAAAACCGGCCAAACTCAATGGGCTTGAGCAGATAATCGAGGGCTTGCAGCGAAAACCCTTCGACGGCGTGCTCGGCATAGGCGGTGGTGAAAACGATGGGCTTTTGCAGCGGCGCCACCAGCCGGGCAAAATCCAGGCCGCGTAGGTCGGGCATCTCAATGTCTAAAAACACGAGGTCGACGCGCTGTGTGTGCAGGCAGGCCAGGGCCTCGCTGGTGCTCAGGAAGGAGTGGGTGAGCTCCAGAAACGGCACCTTGGCGGCGTAACGCTGCAGCACCTCCAGCGCGGCGGGCTCATCGTCGATGGCAATGGCGTGCAGCATAATCCTTTACAGGTCAATGGTGAGGGAAACGATGAAAGCGTCGGCGGTTTGCTCAATGTGCAGCTCGTGCCGGCTGGCATACATCAAAGCCAGCCGTTGGCGGGCGGTGGCAATGCCCGTGCCCGGGCCGGGCCGGCCGGCCACCGGGGCAATGCTGTTGGCCACGCGCATCCGCAGGCGCCGGTTTTCCACCGTCACCGCCAGGTCGATGTGGGAGGGCTGCGCAAAGCTAATGCCGTACTGGTAGGCGTTTTCGACGAACGGCAGCAACAGCAGCGGGGCAATAGGGGCGGGCTGGCCGTCCCATTCCAACTCGGTCGACACGCGCAGGTCGTCGCGCTGGGGCAGGCGGGCGCGTTGCAGGGCCACGTACTTTTCCAGAAACGAAAACTCGTTTTCAATGGACGTCAGCGGTTGCGTCGATTCCTGCAGGGTGAAGCGCATGATGCCCGCCAGCTGCTGAATCAGGTCGGCCACCGTTTCGTTGTCGACGCGCTGAGCCTCGTTGTAGATGGTATTCAGGGCGTTGAACAGAAAGTGCGGGTTCACCCGGGCCTTGAGCGCGGTCAGCTCGGCCTCTACTTTTTGCTGCAGCAGGTGGTCTTGCGCCCGGCGGGCCCGGAATGAATCGGCCACGTAGCCATAGGCCACCACCACGGCCAGCAGCACGGCCGTCATCAGCAGGTTCTCGTCGATGAACTCAGGCACGCGGTCGGTCCGCAGCTGCAGCAGCTCAAACAGCGCCCACGCCAGTCCGCACAGCCACGTGCCGTAGCGCCAGCCGGTGTCGCGGCCCAGCGCCCAGCGCCGGAACGCCAGCCGGTAGTTGAGGTGGGCCACGGCTCCCAGGCCGGCCAGCAGCAGCCCGATGCCCAGCAGGTACCGGGCCAAGCCCCCCACCTCGGGCGCCGCCGCCGCGTTGTGCCACACGCCCACGTACAGCAGCCGCCCCCAGTAAGCGAGCAGGCCGGCGAGGGCAACGGCGAAAAGCAAGGCCGGAGCCGGCCGGAAACGAAGCATAACGAGTAATTAGTTGGCGCGGGACTTGTTGGCCGCCGGTTTGAGGCCGTGCGTCTCGCGCTGGCCTTGCTCTTCCCGCACGGGCGCGAGCAGCAGGGCGCTGGTCAGAAAATCCATTTCTTCCACGGCCTTCACGTAGTACGTGCGGCCGGGCCGGGCATCGAGCCGCACGGTCTGGTTGTCGGAGAAATAATCCCGGACCGACTCAATCTTCACTGACCCCGGCGGCACGTCCAGTTGCAGGTAGCGGTTGGTGGGCAGGGCGCCGGCCTTCTGGTCGTTCACCTTGATGTCGTAGGTGCTGCCGCCAAATTCGCGGAGTCGGTAAATCACCAGGCGCGCCTGGTTGGTTTGGGGCGGTTCAGGGGCCGGGGCCCCGCTGCTCAACAGCAGCCACGCCAGCACGAGCACAGACGCTTTCATCACTGGGCCGCGTTGGAGTAGTTGGTCGAAAAATAGAAGCTGCCCTGAAAGTAGAACTGGCTGATGCGGTCCGTGGGCGCCCCAATCAACTGAAACGCCTCCGACTCCCACGCCCGGGCCTGCACCCCCCGCCGGTAGCCCAGGCGCAACACCCGGGAAATGTCGTGCTTGCGCTTCTCCCGCTGGCATAGTTCCAGGTTAATGTCCCAGTAGGTGTTGTTCAGCTTGAGAGAAGGGATATTACCGGTCTGGCTGTACTGCGTCAGGTTTTGAAACGCAACGGGTTGGCTGGTGCGGTTGTATACTGCGTAGTCGTAGAACAGCCCGCCCAGGCCCACATTAAGGTACAGGCGCTGGTTGCGGCTGTTGAGGACGTCGTACCCCAGCAGCGCGCCCGTGTAGCTGGCGTAGGTACGCCGGGCCACGAGCGCGCCCTGCTCATTGGGGGGCACAAAGTTGAAGCCGTACCCGATTTGAAACAAGCCCTTCAGCCGGTGGTAGCGCCCGCCCACATTCGCGTGCACAAACGGGTCGATGGGCCTTTCCCGCTCGATGTTATTCTGGCGAAAAAATACCTGCATGTTGGGCGTGCTGGTGTAAGGCAGCATGAACCCCAGCTCGGTGATGATGCCGAACTTAAAATTGCTTTTCGGCGGAAAACCCGTGACCTGGGCCGAGTCCACCGTTTGGCTCATCGCCGCCCGGCTCGTCAGAAGAAACAGAAACAAGAAGCGCTTCATACACAAAGGAGATAAGTGGTTGATGCTTCAAAACAACCGCGGCCCCGAAGCCCGGCCAAAGCCGTGTGGCCAACGGGGCAAACTTTGTGGGCAAACCCGCCAGATTTGTGATGTGGGCCCGCACCGCAACCCCGATTTATGTAAATACTAGGCTGTTTTCACGAGCCCCAACCCATAAAAAGCCAAAGGGTCCGCTCGAAATAATCGACCGGACCCTTTGGCTTTTTAATCAAATCCTACCCGCTTAATACCCCGGGTTCTGCGTCAGCTTGCTGTTCAGCAACACTTCGACCTGCGGAATGGGAAACAGCTCCTTATTGGCGCTTGGGGCCATGGTGCCGTTGGCCGCGTCGAGGGTGGCGTATTTGGTTTTGAAGGCCTGCATGGTGCTGGTGGCCTTGCCCCAGCGGATGAGGTCGTGCCAGCGGTGGCCTTCGAAGCACAGCTCCACGCGGCGCTCCTGCTCAATGGCCAGCTGCGTGTCGGCGGTGGTGAGGGTGAGGGGCTTGGCGGCCAGGCCGGCACGGGTGCGCACGCGGTTGATTTGCGGGATGGCCAGGGCCGTTTTGCCGTTGTTGTTCAGCGCTTCGGCGTACATGAGCAGCACGTCGGCCAGGCGCAGGATGGGCCAGTCGTTGTCGCCCTCGTTCGCAGACAGCACGTTGTACACGAATTTCTTGGCGTAGTAGTCGGTGGCGTTGCCAGTGCCGGTGGCGATGAGGAAAGCCGGCTTGCGCAGGTCGCCGGCCTCGAAGGCGTCGTTCAGGTCCTTGGTGCCGAGGTTGGTGCTGCCGGCCACCACGGTGGTCACGTTGAACCCCGCTGGCGCGAAGTTGTAGGCGAACGAGTTGCCCTCGCCGTTGCCGGAACTGAAGTACTGGCAGGCGAAGATGATTTCGGCGTTGTTGTCCTTGCCCACGCCAAACACGTTGTTCACGTCGGGCAGCAGCTGGTACTGCGTGAGCGCCACCACTTCGGCGAGCTTGGCTTCGGCTTCGGGCCACTTTTTTTCCTGCAGATACACCTTGCCCAGTAGGGCCTTGGCGGCGCCGCTGGTGGCGCGGCCCACGTTGGCGGCGGGGTAGGAGGCCGGCAGGGCGGCTTCGGCGTCGGTCAGGTCTTGTTCAATCTGGGCGTACACGTCGGCCGCGGGCGTGCGCACCAGGGCCAGCGCTTCGGCCTGGCCTTTCAGCTCGGTGAGCACCAGCGGCACGTCGCCGAAGAAGCGCACCAGGTTGAAGTACATCAGGGCGCGCAGGAACTTGGCCTGGCCCACCAGCTGGGTTTTGGTCACCGGGTTGGCGTAGCTCACGTCGTCGGCGTGGCCCAGCGTCACGTTGGTGCCGGCAATGACGGTGTAGTGCTGGTTCCAGGCGCTGGCAATGTTGTTGTTGTTCACCAACCAAGTCAGCTTGTCGAATTGCCCGTAGCCCACCTCGCTGGAGTTGATGGTGCGGGTATTATCGGAGGGCAGCTCGGTGAACTGGAAGTAGCCGTTGTACACGCTGCGCATCGAGCCGTAGGCCCCGGTGAGGGCGCCCTGCAGGTCGGCTTCGGTCTTATAAAAGCCGTTCACCGGAATGATGTCCTGGGGCGTGAGGTTCACAAAATCTTTGCAGCCGTAGCTGCTCACCGTGAGGCCGGACAGCAACAAGGCACGGAGGATGAAGGTGGTTGGTTTCATGATATTTAACAGTGAACAGATTAAAAACCAACCGTGAGGCCACCCGTGAACACCCGGATGCCGGGGTAGCTGCTTTGGTCGAGGCCGGGCGTGGTGAGCGAGCCGCCGTTAATGCTCGTTTCGGGGTCGTAGCCGGGGTAGCGGGTGAAGGTGAACAGGTTCTGGCCGGTCACGTACAGGCGCAGGCTCTGCAGCTTCACGCGCTTCACCAAGCTGCCCGGCAGGGTGTAGCCGAAGGTCACGTTGCGCACCCGCAGAAACGAGGCGTCGTACACCTGCCGGTCCGTCAGCTGGGTGCCGGGGTTGTAGCCGCCGGCCGAGATGCGGGGCCAGGTCGTTTCCACCTCGGGCGCGTCGGGGCTCCAGGTGTTTTTGTAGAAGTCACGGGTGATGTTGGTGCCGTTGGCGGCCAGCGTGTAAAACTGGCGGATGTTGCCCATAATCAGGTCGCGGCCCTGCACGCCCTGCAGGCTGAGGCTGAGGTCGAACGCTTTGTAGGTGAAGGTCTGGTTCAGGCCGTAGAGGAAGTCGGGCACGCCCTTGCCCACTTTCACCCGGTCGCTTTCGTTGATGATGCCATCGCCGTTCTGGTCCTTGATAATCCAGTTGCCCAGTCCTTTGGTGGCGGCGTAGGGGTAGGCGTCGAGGTCCGCCTGGCTCTTGTACACGCTCAGCACCTCAAAGCCGTACATGTTGCCCAGCGGCTCGCCCACAATCAGCTGGTAGGAGTTGTTCCAGCCAAAAATCGACTGCTCGGGCGGCAGCGAAGTCACGCCGCCCAGGTCGAGCACCTTGGTGCGGTTGCCCGAAATATTGCCGTTGATGGTCCACTTCACCGGCCCCAGGTTGGTGGTGGTGCCGAGGGCCAGCTCCAGGCCGCGGTTGCGCAGCCCGCCGATGTTGGTGCGGTAGGAGGTGGCAAAGCCAAACGCGCCGGGCAGGGTCTGGTTCAGCAGCATGCCGGTGGTTTCGCGGTTGTAGTAGTCCAGCGTGAGGGTCACTTTGTCGCCAAAGAAGCCGACATCGATGCCCAAATCGGTCTGCTGATTTTTCTCCCAGGTCAGGTTCGGGTTGCCCAAGCCGCGCTGGTTGTAGCCGTAGGCCCGCGCGCCGCCAAAGCTGTAGTTGCTGTTGACCTCGCTGTTCAGGTAGTTGAAGGAGCCGATGTTAGCATTGCCCGTCTGCCCGATGCTGGCCCGGAATTTCAGCTCGTTCATCACCGGCTTGAGGCCCTGCCAGAACCCTTCCTCGCTCACGCGCCAGCCCAGCGAAGCCGAAGGGAACACGGCGTAGCGGTTGTTGGGCCCGAAGCGTGACGAGGCATCGGTGCGCAGCGCCGCCGACAGCAGGTATTTCTTCTTGAAATCGTAAGTCAGTCGTCCGCCATAGCTCAGAAAGGCGTTTTGGTCGTAGGTCAGCTCGCCAATGCGGTCGGGCGAGCCGAGCGGGTTTTCGAGCAGGTTGGTGGTAATGGTGCCCGGCCGGGCCGTGGTGGCCGTGTTGCGGGTCTGAAACTTTTGCAGCGAAAACAGCCCCAACAGCCCAAAATGGTGGTCGCCCACCTGCTTGTCGTAGGTGGCCGTGTTTTCCCACAGGAAATCAACCGCCTGGTTCGAGCTTTCGCGGGCGTACACCGAGCTTATCACCGGGGTGGAAATATTAGCGCCCTGGGCCGATTCCGAGGCCATGGTGGCCGGAATGTAGGCCGACTGGTTGTCGGTGGTGAGGGTGCCGCCGCCGGCCGTTTTCAGCCGCAGCCCCGGCAGCGGCGACCATTCCAGGAAGGTGTTGGCAAACACCCGGTAGCTGGTGTAGGTGTTCTGGTTCAGGTCCACCGTTTGGCGGGGGTTGAAGACGTTGGCCGTGTAGAATTGGGCATTGTTGGCGCCAATGAGTTGGTTCAAGGGCGTGCCGTAGTCGCCGTTGGCAATAAAGACGGGCAGCGCCGGCGACTGCAGCAGGGCCAGCGACGTGGCGTTGGGCACGGCCCGCGTGCCGTTGTTGGCCGAGCCGCCCGACTGGTTGTAGGCCCCGTTGGCCGCCTGCCGGTCCTGAATGCCCAGCGACGGCGCCACCGACACCCCAATTTTCAGCTTCGAACTGAGGTTGGCGTCCAGATTGAAGCGCAGGTTGAACCGGTCGTAAGACGAGCCCAACAGCACACCGTCTTGCTTGAAATACGCCCCAGAGATGTTGAATCGGGCCTTTTCCGTGCCGCCGGAGGCCGACAGCTGCACGTTGCGAATCACGGCATCGCGGTAAATTTCGTCCTGCCAGTCGGTATCGGGCAGGCTGCCGGGGTCGCTCAGGAACACGGGCGGCACGGGTTTCGCCCCCGTGCCGAACAAGCCCGTGGTGGGGTTGAAGTTCTGCTGCCGCACCCGGTCTTTCTGCCAGTCGATGTACTCGTCGCGCTTCAGCACGTCCAGCTTTTTAGAAATGCGCTGAATGCCCGTGTAGCTCGACAGCGTAAACCGCGTCTGGCCCGATTTGCCGCGCTTGGTGGTCACAATCACCACGCCATTGGCCGCCCGCGAGCCGTAGATGGCCGTCGAAGCGGCGTCTTTCAGCACCGAAATGGCGTCGATGTCGTTGGGGTTGATGAGGTTGAACTGCGCCGCGTCTTGCAGCGGGTAGCCGTCTACCACGTACAGCGGGTCGGTGGAAGTGCCCAGCGACGTGCCGCCCCGGATGACAATGGTGGGCGGCGCGCCCGGCGCCCCGCCCTGGTCCGACTGCACGGCCACGCCCGGGGCCAGCGCCGCCAGCGCCTCGCCCGGCGTGGCCACCGTTTGCCGGCCAATGGCGTCGCCGTCTATCTGCGTCACGGCCGAAGTCAGCGTTTTCTGCGACTGCTCGCCGTAGGCAATTACCACCACCTCGTTGAGCTTCTGCGCATCCTCGCGCAGCGTCACGCTGATGTCGGTGCGGCCGCCCACCGCCACATCCTGCGGGGCAAACCCGATGTAGCTGATGCTGAGCACCGGGTCCGTCACGGTGCTGGGGATGGTGAGGGCAAAGGTGCCGTCGCTGCCCGTGGAGGCGCCGATGGTGGTGCCCTTCACCACCACGGTCACGCCGGGCAGGGCACCACCTTTGTCATCCACCACGCGGCCTTTCACGGTGATGTCGGCCAGCATGGCGGCCGAAATGGGGCTGGCGGCGGAGGCCGGGCTGGCGGCCAGTGCCGCGCCCGCCACGGGCATCAGCAGCAGCGAAGCAGCCGCCCCGCGCAAGCGAGCAGACGGTAAAAAATGACTCATATGAGAAATGAAAATGGGTGGGATTGCAAAAAAAGACGACTGAAACCGGCGCTAACTCGGCCACAAAATCAGGCCTTTCGGGAATGCTTCGGGCAGCAAGAGCAGCTCTTGCAGAAGCCGGCTTTACCATTTCCCCGAGCATTCCTGATATGGAGTTAGCTTGTCAAAGGTCTAGGTTGAAATAGCTACTCCCTTTCTCATTTTCGACAGATGTTGTTCATGTGAGTATTATTTGTTAAATTATTGAAAAGCAATGGCATAAATAATGAATGTTTGCTGATGTGATGGGTCGATTTTCATTTTTAGTACGCATCTGTCATAATATTTTTAGTGGGCGTAACTGTCGTTGGAAGGGCTTATTCGCTGGCCAAGCGCAACGCAGAAGGAGTAAAAATCCAGGGCGACGCCAAAACGAGAAGCACTGCTATGAGCAGGAGCCCACCACGCAAAAAGCCCCCGAAGCAGCGTTGCTTCGGGGGCTTTCAGGTGCTCAAAGTAGCGTGGGCCTACTGCCTCGCCAGCTTCCAGCCTGCCGGCTCATTTGCGCGACTTCAACCTTCTTTCCAATTGGTCCAGGTAAAGGGATTTCGGTCGCAACGACTCGCCTTTGCCGAGGCCTTCCTTGAAGTCTTCGGGCGCCGAATTGTAGTTGTATTCCTTAATCTTGCCGGCTGTTGGCGAGGTCTTTACGTCGCTGGCCGGGCCGCTGGTGCCAATGATGTACCCCCAGCCGAACTGCTCCGAATCGATTACATAAGGGGACTTGGCTGGGTGGGCTTCGCCCACCGTGTTCCAGTACACACTTTGCGTGGTGGGGTAGCCGTGCATCTCCGGCAACGTGCCCCAGGGTCTGAATTTGGCTTCCAGGAAGTCCTTGTTCAGGGTGGTGTTGTCGAATAGATTGGCCATGCTCAAGTGCATGTGAAAGTCACTGGCCAGCGTTGAATTTTCTCCCCGGCATCGCAGAATTACATTGCCATTGCTCCGCATGGATTTGAAATCGTAGTTGTGGCGGGCGTAGGCCGCAAAGCAGTCCCTGATAAGGCAGTCATTCGAGGCCAGAATGTACATGTAGCCGTTGCCGCCTTCCCCCAAATACTGGGCTCTCTGAAAAGAACAGTCGCTTACTGTTACAAATCGGGAGTTCTGCAACAAAATCCCACTTGAAACCAAGTGAATACCGTCTTTATTTTCTTCCGGCTTATAAGTGCCTATGTTTCTAATCCAGCAGTTGATGGCGCTGTTTAGCATGATTAGATTACAGCTGTGCACTTCGTAAGCAGCGGTGCCTTTGACATTGAAGTCCAAACCTCCTAAACCTGGCAGTATTGATTGTCGGTTTGCGATTGAAAAGTTCTCAATGCCAACTTCGCTCAATACGGGCTTCACTTTGTAAACCCTGGCGTTGTCTCGCTTTTTAAGGAAATACCTGGTAGGCGCATCAATCTGTACAGTATTTGCCTTTTGGTCTATCGCAGTGATGTAGCGGTAAAATATGGTCCCAACCAGCGAGGTCTCCCACAGATTGTTCATATTATGCTCTTTGATAAACTCTTTGGTAACATCGGTTCGCAAAACTACCCAGTCACCAACCTTGAAATCCTGAACAGATGAAACCGGGATAGTTTGGGTAGGCAGCAACAAGTCTTCCGTTATGCTCACGGCTTTGGTTTCGGGGCTAAGCCAGTTTCCGCCAGCGGTTGGCCTGGCCTGTATAATGGAGACATTTCTAACGTTGGAATTGTCGTTAAAAATAAACGTTTTACCTTCGCCTGCGCCTCGTAATACGACGTTGCTGTAACTTATTTTCAACGGGTTGGCCCTAGCCGCGGAAACATCAATCTTGTATTTTCCTGCGGGCAAATAGACCACCCCGCCGCCACGCTGGCCCACATCGTTCAATGCTTGCTGAAGAGAAGCCGTCATGCTTCTCCACTCCTGCGAGAAAGCCGGATAAGCAGCGAATAGCAAAACGGCCAGGCGAAGGTTATGCTTCATGAACTCTTGTGAATTAGAAGCTTACTTCATTTTCAGAACTTCGCTGCCGGCCAGCAGAAATGCGCCCGTGCCGTAGTTCTGCCAGCTTTCGGCAGTCGCCGGACGAGGGTCGAAGCCGATGTTTTGGACGAAGCCGACCATTCCATCTGGCTTTTGCATTTTCAATAAGGCAGGCCAAGCCTTCGCTACCACCGGCTTGAAGTCAGCAGGATTCAGCAGGCCATTATTGATTCCCCAGGCAATGCCGTAGGTGAAGAAACCGCTGCCGCTGGTTTCGGTGTGGTCGTAAGACTCGGGCGAGAGCAGGCTGGTGGTCCACATGCCGTCGGGTTGTTGCAGGCTCTTCACTTTGGTTGCCATCTCTCTAAAAAGCTGCTCGAAAAAAGGACGGTGAACATAGTCCTGCGGCAGGTCTTGCAGGATTAGCGCCAGGCCGCCCAACACCCAGCCATTCCCGCGGGACCAGAATATCTTTTTGCCGTTTTTCTCTTTTTTATCGGTGCTGGCGCCTGTCCACAAAAACCGGTCGTCCCGGGCAAAAAGGTGCTCTTCCTTGTCGTAGAGCAAGTCGTAGGTTTCCTTGTAGTGCCGGTACATGTCGTCCAGCAGCACGGGGTCGTGGTTCCGTTTGGCCAGCACCGTGAAAACCGGAGGGGCCATGAAAAGCGCATCGCACCACCACCACAAGGGCTTGTTGCGCTTTTGCTCCTGCTGGTAAGCTAAATGCTTTTTTATGAAGTCTTCGGTCGGCGCCAGGTTGGCGTCTTTGTCGCCGAGGGATGCCAGATACAGGTACGCGTAGCTGATGGCCACGTCATCCGCACTATTGATGCGGATGTACGTCTGCCACTCATTCTTTTTCGCCATTTCTTGCAGCGCCTTCAAAAATGCAGCGTCGCCGGTGGCTTGGTGGGCTTTAACAACTCCCGTGTAGTAAGCCCCATTGGTCCAGTCTTTGGTCGATTTTTCGACGATTGGATGTGCTTCCTGCCACGCCAGGGCCCGAAGCATCGCCTTTTTTGTGTTGGAAGCAGCTTTGCCTCCGCCTGCGTTTTTAGCGGCAGTGCATGCTTGCGTGAATAGGCTGGCGGCGAACAAGGAGCAGATTAGAAGAAGCCTCATCATGAGTAAGATTAGCTAGTGTGAACAAGGGCGTTTTTTAAAATATGTTGATTATCAAATCTTTCCCGCAGCGTTTTCCAACACCACATTCGAAAGTATGGCAGTGTCTACTTTATCCGGAATATGTGAGCAAAAGCCGATGCCCACGTAAAAAGGCTCTTTGAACGGGAGTTTAACGGGGTCGCCTAACTGGTGCATGGGTTCTCCATTTAAGCTAATAAACATCGCATAGTTTTCGCCCCGCTTCTCTATCCCGATGCGCATGGCGCTTTTCTCCGGCACCTTCATTTGCAGAACTTTTGTGTTTTTTTCTGGCCTCCAGGCCAAGTGCATCAGGCCCGCGCCGTGGCGGGCTACCATGGCTTCTTCGGAGTCGTCATCCAGGCTTTGCCGGATAATTACGACCGCCTTTCTGTCGAAAAAGCCCGCTTCGTTCGGAAACTTGACATCGGCAGCCAAGGATATATCGCCCGACATCTTTTTCCAAAGAAAACGAAATTCATCCCGGGTGTACCAGATGTTGTAACCAGCTGAATTGATGGTGTATTCCTTAGTCAGCGGAGAAAAATTTGAGTTTCCAGGCACGAGGGATGCCCCCACGTCGCTCTGGCCATCAAAAATGCCAATACGCTTATTTGACGTTTTGGTGGCTCGGTGAAAATCTGCTGGCGGAGGAACCTGCTTATGAGTTGGTGAACCGGGCAATGCCCATTCTGGCACAACCACTTGTGTTGAGGCCGTTTGTGCATCACTGACCTTGCACGACATGGTACAGCACGCAGCCACTAAGGCTGTAATGGTTGTTGCAGCAATTCTGTTGCCATGGGTGTTTAAAGCACCATTGCCTTCTTTTAGCACTCTTAACAGGTTTTTCATGCGTTGCCTACGTGTATGTGCTGCTTTTATTAAATGCGTAATAGCCTGACTCATTGAGTCAGACTATTCAAAATCGTGGATACGAGGATGGCATGGCCCGGCCAGCAGTTGCCGACCGGGCCATGCTTTTCGAGCAGCTATTCGATAACCACGCGCTTGGTCAGCACCTGATTATCGGCCTGCAAGCGCAGGGTGTACACGCCCGGGGCGAGGCCCGAGGTGTGAAATTCGGCGGTTGCACCGGCAGCGTTCAGGCCGATGGTGCGGGCCTGCACCGCTTGGCCCAGCGCATTGAGCAAGGTGGCGCGCACCGCGTGCTGGCCCGCCAACGGCGGCAGTAGCAGCGTGAAATGGGCACGGGCCGGATTGGGATACAAACTCACCACTTCGGCAGTCAGCTCGGCGCGGGTGGCCGTGACAGTTGTCGAACGGAACACAAGGCTGAAGCGCCCGTTACCGCCCGCCAGCGCGCCCAGCGTGAAGGAATAGCGGCTGCCCGTCGCCAGCAGTAGCTGCGTTCCGGTCAGCGCATCGCGCAGATACACTGCTGTGTCAAAATTGCTCAATTCGGCCACCGTGAAGCCAAACGCGCCGGTTTGTGGTATGCGCACATTGAGCGGTACTATCACGTCAGCGGAGCTGAGGGGCGCCAGAGCGTTGATGGCCAGTGGCGTGGTGCCGGCCAGCGTGGCCAAGTCCAGGCCGGTGGGGTTGGGCAGCTTGGTGGCGTCAAACTCGGCGTCAACGCCCGCGCTGGCGCCTTGCTGGAAGTATACGTAGGCATCATCCTGCAAACCGCTGCCATTCAGCGTGAGGCGCAGCAGCGGGCGGCCCGTGGTGGTGCTGCGGCCGAAGACGGGCTGCGGGTCGAAGGTGGTGACGCGGTTGGCATTGGTCAGATTGACAGCGCCGGGCGTGCCGGGGGCCGAAACGCGGGCGAAGTAGCCCGAGCCGGCCACAATCAGTGGGGAGGCGCCCACGCCGTTGGCGTAGGTGCGGTAGGTGCCGACGTACTGGCCGGTGCTCTGGTACACGTACATGGCCGCGTCCATGCCCGGGCGCTGGGCGGCGGTCACGGTGTTCCAATCCAGGGGGCTGGGGTAGGGGTTGCCCAGCAGCTGCCAGCCGGCGTCGGCGTCGGTGCCGCGGTTGAGCGGGCCCGAATTCTGGGCGGCGTTGTTAAAGGTGCCGGTGAAGGCAATTGGCGCGGCCGTGGCGGGCGCATTCACCGTGTAGCCGCGCGTGGGCTGCATGGTTTCGGTGGCATCGGCGGGCGAAAACCAACCTTTATCGAAAGCCGCGTAGTTGGAAGCAGCCGTGGCAATTCGGCTTTCATCATAGCCAAAAACGGTGGGGAATGACGACAACGAGCCGGGCGTCGCGCTGGTGTTGTAGGCCGAATTGAACGTCGGCGTGAAGCCTGTAGTAGCCAGAGTGCCAAATGTGGCCGCGGCTACCGGCGAACTCAGATGGCGGTAAGCTGGCCCCGTCACGGCGCTGGTGACGGCCCGCTGCATGGTGCCGTTACCGGTGATAACACCGCCGCTATTATCAACCAGCGCCGTGCCCGCAGCCGTGGAAAGCAGCGTGAACGGCTGGCCGCCCGTGTCCAGGCTGCCGCTTTGCAAACGGGCCACTTGGGCTACGCTCACGCCCTGGGTCAGGGTGAGGCCGGCCGCGTTGTTCACCGTGAGGGTGCGCACCTGGCTGGGCAGGCCCGTGCCCGTGATTTGGGCGGCCGTGCCGTTGTAGGTGTAAATGCCATCCAGTGAGAAGCTGCGCGTGCCCGCCAGCTGAATGGCGCCGGTGCTGCCGCTGGCTGCAATGCCCGCCGGGTCGCAGATTTGCAGCTCGGCGCCGGCCTGCAGCTCGAAGCTGCCCGCGCCGCCCAGCACGGCGCAGTTGCTGGCGAGCATCCCGCCTGTGAGCACCCGCACCGTGCTGGTTGTGGTGGTGTTGAGCTGCGGCAGCAGGGTGCCGCCGCTTTGCACGGTGATGCTGTTGTAGCTGCCGCCGGCGGGCATGCGCTGGCCGTTGGTTACCACCAGGTCGGGGCCCGTCACGGCCCGGCGCAGCGACTGAATGTAGGTGAGATTGGGCGTGCCGAAGCCGTAGCCCCAGTTTTGAGCTTGGTTTTGGGAAATGGCGGCCTTGCCGTCGCCGTTGTAGTCTAGTATCGTCTGGGTCGGGTTCAGGGGGTAGTGAAACGAGCTGGGCGCGCCACCGGCTTCGGCATCGGGTGAAGTCATCTTGAAGCCCGGCACCGAGAGGTAGAGCGGCGAAGTGCCCGCGGCCGCCGAGCCGCGCAGCCCCAGGCGCGTCACAAACGTGTGGATGGCCCCGGCCACGCCCGCCGTGCCCGAACCGGCCTCCTTAATCATCACCATTTCGTACTGCGTGACGTTGAAGTTGGTGGAGGTGCTGGTGAGGTAGGTGCTGTTGCCGAGCAGCAGGTCCACGGTAAAGTCCGAGGCGTCGTAGTCGGGCACGTAGCCGGCGGGGCCGGCCAGCTGGCGCAGCACCACGGTGGTGCCGCTGCGCATATCGGCCCAAAACGGCGTGTTGTTGAACTGGTACTTGCCGCCCGCGTCGGTGGTGCTGCTGGCGTCGAAGTCCTTCACTATCATGCCGCGCATGTCGAGGTGGTCCTGTACCACGAGCAGCTCCACGGCATCGTTGGTGCCCACCGCGTCGTTCGAGCCGTTGTACACGCGGTTCACCACTATGGGCGGCGGGGGCATGGCCGTAAACGTGATTTTGGAGATGTTGAAGCTGCTCGTCACCAGGTCAAATTTCAGCGTTGCGTTCGGCGAAGCATCCAGATACACGTTGTTGACCACCACGCTCTGGTAGGTGTTGTAGCTGCCCGTGGCGGGAATGGCGACCACGCCAGTTTTGTCCACGTCGTTCACGCTCAGCCGCAGCGACCCCGTCGAGGTAGCCGGCGTCGACACCCGAAAGGCGATGCTGTAGTAGCCGCTGGTCTGGATGTTGACGCTATATTTCAGCCATTCGCCGGCGGCCGAGTAGCCGATGTTGCCGTAGCCGCCGTCGCCGTTCTGGGTGTCCACGCCCTCGTTGGGTCGGGGCGCGGTAGGGTCGGCGGTGGCGCCGCGGTTTTCCGCTTCGTTGTCGTGGTAGGCCACGCCCTCGCCGCCGAAGTCGTATTCAATGGACTTCACCACGCCCGGAATCAGGGCCGGCGTGCCGTTGTAGGGCGTGCGCTGGCAGGGGTTTACCTGCACGTAGGCCGGCTTGCTCACCACGATGGTCGTGTCGGGGTTTACCAGCGTCATGGTCACGTTTTTGGCGCCGGCCGTGGTGTAGGTGACGGCGAAGGGCCCGCGGCCGCTGGCCGTGGCCGGCGTGGCACCCGCCCCGAAAGTCCAGGTGAGGGAGGTGTAGCTGCCCACCACCGCGCCCGTGTACGTCACCGCATCGGGGGCCAGGCAGGTGACGGTTTTATCGGCCGAAAAATCGGCCAGCGTCAGCGTTTCGCCGGGCCGCAGGTAGGTCGGGGGCAGTGCGCCCTGGGCGTGTTGCAGCGAGTACACAATCTTGCGGGTCAGCGCGCCCTGCGCGTCAAACAACAGCACCAGCGTCGACTGCGCCGTGATTCTGTCGGTGTAAGCGGCATTGATGCCGGCCGGCACGTTGATTTTGAGCGCGTTCGAACCCGGCACCGTGGCCGTGTTCAGCTGCACCGTGAAATCGTAGTCCGTCACGTCGCTTTCGTTCAGTATCATCACGGCGGTAGTGCCGTTGTCCTGGCTGCAGACCTCCTTCACCAGCGTCTGGTTGTCGGTGGCGTTGAGGTTGGTGCCGTGTATGTTTTCCGACACCAGCATCTCGTGCCAGAAGGCCGAGCGCGGCTTGATGGTGGCCACCGTGCCGCCGTCGAGGTAGCCCTTGTCGCTCACAATGCGCGAGCCGCTGCTCTCGTGAATGCACCAGGGCTGCATCGAAACGGCCTCGTACTTCATGCCCACGCCAAACACCTCGGCCCAAAACTGCCCGTTGATGAACGAGTGGGCGCCCAGGCCTTCCACCGTGTTCACGGTCGGGTTGGCGTAGTCGAGGTTGAATTCGGTGAGGGCCCAGCGCAGGGCGTTGGCGCCGGTGCGGTTGTGCAGGGTGTTGGCCGTGGCCATCATGCCCAGCAGGCTGGTCACGGTGTTGGCCACGTTCTGGCCAGCGGCCACCACCTGGGCCCGCGTCTGGTTGCCCGAGAAAGGGTAGGTGTGGAAGGAAACGATGTCGATGTAGTAGCGGCCGTTGGCGTCGGTGCCGGTCACGTCGTTGGCGCCGCCCAGCAGCGCGGGGTAGTAGGAGTTGAAGCTGGCGTTTTCGGGCCCCACAATTAGAATGCTGGGGTCCACGGCCTTCATGGCCGAAGCGAATGACTTGATGTAGGCTTCCACGCCCGCCACCGGGGTTGGGTTGGGCTGCGCGGTCAGGTCGGGCTCGTTGCCGATAATCCAGTACTTCACGTTGCGGCCCATCGTCACGTTGACGTGCTGCACCACCTGCGCCGCCTGCGTGGCCGTGAACCGGCCGCGGCCTTCCGACACCTGCACCATGGGCTCGGCCCCGATGCGGCGGATGGAGTCAATCAGGGCGATGTACTGGGCGTTGGTTATCAGGTTGGTATTCGCGCCGTTGCCACCGATGCGAATCATCTTCACCTTCGACTGCTTCACCACCGGCCAGAGCCGGTCGAGCAGGCCGCCGTAGTTCGTGGTGCCCAGGGCGGTGGGCAGCCAGGCGTTTTGGCCCGCGAGGTAGGGCGAGATGGCCTGGCCGTGGCCGGCCCCAATAGCAAGCCAGCTCAGCAAAAGCAGGGATAGTAGTCTTTTCATGCGTGGGAGTTTTAGGAATGTGAGTCGGAAGTGAGAAGCGGTAGCTAAGCGGCCGGGCGGCGCAGGAGGCTGGCTGCCCAAAAGGAGCCGAGGTGTGTCGGTCAGCCGCCTCAGCGGAGTGGCTTGTTTGCCGGGCTGAGGGCCGTTGGGGCTGCGGGGTTCGGGGAGGGCCGTTGGCGGTTGATGCCAGCAATTCAGGAGCGACGGCCAGCCTCGGAGCAGCTAAATGCTGGCAGGCTCTACAAATGTCAGCGGACGCCCACGCATCCGCTTTCTCATTTCGAACCGTCGTGGTTCATTTTGTAAAATATTATTAATTCATTGTTAATGAGAAATTTATTAGGGATTTGCCAAGCGTATTGCCAGCTGCTATTTCATTTTTAGCACGCTCTTGTCATAATAGTTTTAGTAAAAAGCACGGCTTCCCTGGCCATCGCCGCTGCCGCTGCCGCGAAGCCGGGAAAAGGCGAAAAGGCGAAAAGACGATAGCTGAAAACGGCGTGTATATTTCTGCCGCAATAGCAACTGCTCCCCATTGCAGGCCCGCAAATGCGGTGATGAAAGCAAGCAAACTCAGGTAGCTAGACATCCATTTCGCTGGTAGTTGTCCACGTCACGGCTTAGGCTGGATGGCCCGCCCAAGGTGCTGGAACAAAGAATTTTCCAGGTCAGCCCGCCCAAATACACCAACGAACACGCACGACTGCGCGCAGCCGAGGCGTCTCCGCTTCTCGCGTCTCTTTCAAGCCCTTCTTTAGTAATGGCGTACCACCTCCCACGTTTCACTGCGGCCATAGTGCCTGCGCTGCTATTGCCGCTTGTGTTGCGCTCCGCGGCCGATACCGGCGTCAAGCCTGCGCTTAAGACCCCAGCCGCGCTGGCTTTTACCGTGCGCAACCGGCTGGCGGTGGCCCGGCCCACCGAAACGGTTAGCTTGCCAGCGGCCCGTTTGTCAGGCCTCATCAAAGCCTACGGCGCCGGCAACCTGCTGGTGCGCGATGCGGCCGGCACGGTGCTGGTGAGCCAGGCACTCGACAACAACGCCGACGGCCAGCCCGACGAGCTGCTATTCCAGACCGCGCTAGGCGCTAACGAAACCCGGAAGTTCACCGTATCGGGCGCGCCCAATGGCGCTGCCGCACGTCCCCAAAGCCCTTACACAACCTTCTCGCGCTTTGTACCGGAGCGCATTGACGACTACGCCTGGGAGAATGAGCGGGTGGCTTTCCGCACCTACGGCCCCGTGGCGCAGCAGCTCACCGAGGCCGGCCGCAAAGACGGCACCCTCACCAGCGGCATGGACTGCTGGCTGAAGCGGGTGTCCTCCCCGGTCATCGACAAGTGGTATGCCGGCTACCAAACCCACCCGAGCTATTACCACCACGACCGCGGCGAGGGCTACGACCCCTACCACGTAGGCAACAGCCGCGGCTGCGGTGGCACCGGCATCTGGGACGAGGGCCGGCTCTGGGTTTCCAAAAACTTCGTCAGCTACAAAACGCTGGCTACCGGCCCCATCCGCACCGTGTTCGAGCTTACCTATGCGCCCTGGCAGGCCAACGGCCGCACCGTCACCGAGCGCAAGCGCATTTCGCTGGACCTGGGCAGCAACCTGACCCGGTACGAAGACTACTGTAGCAGCCCGCAGCCGCTGCCCAATTTCGTGGTCGGCATCAGCTTGCACGAGAAGAAGGGCGCGGTGCAGACCGACCGGAAAGCCGGCTGGTTCCGGTACTGGGAGGCGGTTGATGATGCCGAAATCGGGACCGGCGTGGTGCTCGACCCGCGCGCTGTGACGGAGGTGCGCGACTACCGCGTGGAGCAGCCCGACCAGAGCAACCTGCTGGTGTTCATGCGCCCAGCCACCGGGCCCTTCGGGTTCTACGCCGGCTTTGGCTGGACGAAGAGCGGGCAGTTTCGCACGACCCAGGAATGGGATGCTTACCTGGCCCAGTTTGCCCAGCGCCTGGCTTCACCGGTAGAAATAAGCTGGGCGAAAACTCCGTAAATGACCTCATTTCATCCTCTGATTAATAAAGCTCCCATGGCTTCTGTTTTTGATTTAACCGGTAAAATGGCGTTGGTGACGGGCTGCACCCGCGGCATCGGCCAAGCCATGGCGCTGGGCCTGGCCGATGCCGGAGCCGACATCATCGGCGTATCGGCCACGGCGGAGCCGGACGGCGGCGAAACCGGCCGACTGGTGCGGGTCCTGGGCCGGCGCTTCCACAGCTACCAGGCCGATTTCGGCCAACGTGCGCAGGTGGATGTTTTCCTGAATCAGGTCGCGCAGGATTTTCCGGTTATCGATATTTTGGTCAACAACGCCGGCATTATCCGCCGCACGCCGGCCGCTGAACATTCTGATAAGGATTGGGATGATGTGCTCAATATCAACCTCGATGCGCCCTTCCGGCTGGCTCGCGCTTTGGGTGCCGGGATGCTGAAGCGGGGACAGGGCAAAATCATCTTCACGGCCTCGCTGCTCACGTTTCAGGGCGGCATCAACGTGCCGGGCTATGCGGCCAGCAAGGGCGCCATCGGCTCGCTGGTGAAGGCGCTGGCCAACGAGTGGGCCGGCCGTGGGGTGAACGTAAACGCCATTGCGCCCGGCTACGTGGCTACTGATAATACCGCCGCCCTGCGTCAGGACGAAGAGCGCAGCGCCGCCATCCTTTCGCGCATTCCGGCCGGCCGCTGGGCCGAGGCCGACGATTTTAAAGGGCCAACGGTGTTCCTGGCCTCGGCGGCCAGCGATTACGTGCACGGCACCATCCTCACCGTCGACGGCGGCTGGATGGGACGGTAAAATCAGCGAGCAGTGAACAAGGTCATCCGGCCGGCTGCTCGAATGCCTTTTATCTAAACACATAAAAAAATGAAGGCAACTATTGCTCTTATTATTTTGCTTGCCTGCGGTTCCATTGCCAGCACGTGGGCCCAGTTGCCGGCAGCGCGGGCAGGCGAGCTGGAAACGGTGCGTAGCCGTTGCGTGCGGCTCTTGCTTTCCGACACCGCCTACGCCAGCGAACGGAGCTACCAGCTGAGCGGCGACATCAGCTACGCGCAGGACGGCGCGGGCTACTACGCCTCCCTGACGCCGGAGGGCGCCTGGCCCGACGTTGACTACCAATCCACGCTGAGCAACGCCTGGCCGCCCTCCTGGCACCTCTACCGCCTGTTGCTGGTGGCCCGGCAGTACCACCGCAACCACGACCCGCAGTACCTGGCGGCGCTGCACCGGGGCCTGACCTACTGGACAAGCCATGATTTTCGCTGCCCGAACTGGTGGCAAAACCAAATCAATACCCCCTTCGCCTACTCCAGCCTGCTGCTAATGCTGGGAACTGAGGCCACTGCGCAAGAGCGGGCGTTTCTCGACGACGTGCTGCGCCCGCGCATTGCGCAGAAGAACCCCACGGGCCAGAACAAAATCTGGCAGCACGACATCGAAGCCCGCGTGGCGCTGCTGCACAACGATGCCGCCCAGCTAAACCAGGCGCTGGCCAACATGGCCACGGTCATCGAAGTCACCACCGGTGAAGGCATTCAGCCGGACTATTCGTTTCAGCAGCACGGCGCCATGCTGCAGTTTGGTAACTACGGCCTGCACTTCGTGAACAGCCTATTGTTTTGGCTGGCCGTCACGGAGGGCACCGGCTATACTTTTACGCCGGAGAAGCAGCGCATCCTCTTTGACTATTGCGCCAACGGCCTGCGCTGGACGGTATTCCGGGGCAGGATGGACATGACGACCCGCGGCCGGCAGCTGCGGGCCGGCGCCGACACCAAGCGAGGGCAGGTGCTCTACGACGACTTGCGGCTGGTGCGCGCCCTCAACCCGGCCCAGGCCTGCCGGTACTTTCTCGATGGCTTCGGCGGCCCGGCCGATGCGGCCTGCCAGCTACAGGGCAACCAAAGCTTCTGGCGAAGCGGCTACCTGGTGCAGCTGGCTCGGAACCGGTATTTCATGAGCGTGAAAACGCACGGCCCCTTCGTGAGAAAAATCGAGTCCATTAACGGGGAAAACCAACTCGGGGCCTATCTGAACGACGGCGTGAGCCTGGTGCAGCGCACCGGCCGGGAGTACCACGACATTGAGGCGTACTGGAACTGGGCCCTGCTGCCCGGCACCACTTGTGACACCACTATGGCGCCGGGCGATGCCCAGGTGCTGAAATCCAACAACGAAGCGGCTTTTGTGGGGCAGGTGTCGGACGGCGCTGCGGGCCTGAGCACCATGGCGTACGACCGGCTCGGCCTCCAGGCGCGCAAAAGCTATTTCCTGGTGGGCAACACACTCGTGGCCCTCGGGGCGGGCATCGAGTCCCAGGACGCCAAAAACGTGGTCACGACGGTTAATCAGACTTACTATAAGGCGCCACTCCTGAACGCTGAGGCAACCCCGAGCAGCCTGCGGTGGCTCTGGCACGACAGCATCGGCTACTTCTTCCTAACCCCTGGCAGCCAGCCGAAAACGTTGGTGCAAGCCAGAAAAAGCAACTGGCCGGCCGTGGATGTTGCCTCGCCGGCGGTGCTGGCGGCCGGGACCGAGGTGCGGAAAACCTGCACCATTTTGCTGCCCCAAAGCAAAACGTCGGATTATGCCTACGCCGTGCAAACCGGATTGGGCCAGCAACAGACGCGCGACGCGGCCCGCCATTTTCCGGCGCAAGTGCTGGCCAACACCCGCGCCGTGCAAGCCATTGCCTTCAACGACCGGGTGCTGGCCGCCTTCTACCAGCCCGGGCAGCTGCGCGTGAGTGCTACCACCAGCATCGAGGCCGGCAGCCCGTGCCTGCTGATTTATAAGCGCGCCACTTCGCGGCCCGAAGTGTGGGTGGCCGACCCTACCCGCACGCTGCAAAACATTCGGCTGAGCATCAACGGCACCTCCCGGACCATCACCCTGCCCCAGGGCGACTTACTGGGTAGCAGCGTAAAAACGCCGCTATGAGGTTGCTAAAAACCACAGTTTTATCCTCAAACAGCTGCTTTGCGACAAAGGGACTGTTTGAGAAGCGTTGATGCCCGGCGGCAGCCCTGGCGCAGGGCACTTTGCCCGGGGCAGGCCGGCGGCCGTACACGCATTCGGGCGGGCAGGAAGCGTCGCCGGGCAAGGACTTGAGCCGGCCGCCTTCCTGGCTGCCAGCGCTTTTTAGACGATGATTTTTTCTGTGATTTTTCGGCGGGTGGCGGTGGGAGTGGGGCTGGCGTGCGGTGGGCTGCTGAGCTGCCAGCCGCGCCAGTCGCTGACCCGGGCCACCACTGAGGCGCGGCCGCCCGCCATCGCCAACCCCGTGCTGCCCGGCGACTTCCCCGACCCGTCGGCGACCAAAATCGGCGACAGCTACTGGGCCTCGGCCACGTCTTCCAACTGGGGGCCGGTGTTTCCGCTGCTCAAATCCCGGGACCTCGCCAGCTGGCAGCTGGTGGGCTACGTGTTTCCGGATGCGCTGCCGGAGTGGGCCGACTACTATTTCTGGGCGCCTGAAATCAGCCAGGAAGGCGGCAAAACCTACGTGTACTACGCCGCCCACCAAAAGGGCGGCAACCTGGCCATCGGCGTGGCCAGCGCCGACCGCCCCGAAGGTCCGTACCGCGACCACGGCCCGCTGGTGGGCCAGCCCGACGGCTCCATCGACCCGTTTCCCGTGCGCGACGAAAAAGGCCGCCTCTACCTCCTTTGGAAGGAAGACGGCAACAGCGTGCAGCAGCCCACGCCCATCTGGGCCCAGCCCATGAATGAGGCTCGCACGGCCCTCACCGGCGAAAAAACCGAGTTGTTCCGCAACACCGCGCCCTGGGAGGGCAACCTTGTGGAAGGCGTGGGCGTGGTGCGGCGTGCCGGCTACTTCTACGCTTTTTACGCGGCCAACGGCTGCTGCGGCGCTTCCTGCACCTACGCCATTGGCGTGGCCCGGGCCCGGCGCCTGCTCGGCCCCTGGGAAAAATGCCCCCGCAACCCCTTGCTGTCCACGAACGCCGCCTGGAGCTGCCCCGGCCACGGCACCGCCCTGGAGCGCAACGGCCATTGGTACCTGCTGCACCACGCCTACCAAACCGGCAGCTTCGAGAACGTGGGCCGCCAGGGCGTGCTCAGCGAGTTTGCCTGGAACGCCGACGGCTGGCCCGCGTTTCTGAACCAGCCGCCCATCTCGCCCGGCACGGCCAGCCCCGGCCGCATCCAGCCCGTGGCCCTGGCCGATGAGTTCGACCAATCCACCCTGGCGCTGACCTGGCAGTGGCCCGTGCAGCACCGGCCGCGGCTGGCCGTGCGCAACGGCCAGCTTTACCTCACGGCCAGTCCCGACGCGGGCGGTGCGGCCCTGGGCCGCAGCATTAGCTCCGCCAATTACACGGCCACCACCACGCTGCTGAACCCCGCTGCCCTGCCCACCGGCGCCAGCGCCGGCCTCGTCGCCATCGGCAACCCCGATAACGCCCTGGCTTTCACCGCCAGCAACGCCACGCTGCAGCTACAGGAGCGCCGGGTCGGCAAAACCCGCCTGCTGGCCGAAATTCCGCTGCCCGTTGCGGCGGCCCACGCCGTGCAGCTGCGCCTGCAAGTGCGCGCCGGCAGCAGCTACGGCTTCGCCTGGAGCACCGACGAGGGCCACACCTGGGCCAACCCGCTGCCCCACGACGGCACCCTAAGCGGTGCTCACCTGCCGCCCTGGGACCAGGGCGTGCGCGTGGGCCTGCTGGCCCAGGGCCCAGCCACAGCTACTGTTGCCTTTGAGCGGTTCGAGCTGCTCAGCGAGTAATAAAGCCGGCGGCCATTGCTGCGTTTATTTTGTTGGTGCCCGATGCTGCCCATTGCTTTCGACCCTATTTACGCCCACCCGCTGCCCGCCGGCCACCGCTTCCCGATGCTGAAATACGAGCTGCTGCCCGAGCAGCTCCTGCGCGAAGGCACCGCGACGGAAGCCGACTTTTTCGCACCCGTCCCGCCGCCCGATGCCGACGTGCTGCTGGTGCACGACGCCGATTATTACGAGCGGTTGCGCCGGGGCCAGCTCACCCGGCAAGAAGAGCGCGCCACCGGCTTCCCGTGGTCGGCGGCGCTGTTTGAGCGGGAAGTCACCATCCTGGGCGGCACCATTGAGTGCGCGTGCCGGGCACTGGCCACGGGCGTGGCGTTCAACATTGCCGGCGGCACGCACCACGCTTTTCGGGCGCGGGGCGAAGGGTTTTGCCTGCTGAACGACCAGGCCGCCGCGGCCGCCTGGCTGCTGGCCCACGAGCCCCGCGTGCAAAAAGTCCTCATCGTGGACCTCGACGTGCACCAGGGCAACGGCACGGCCGCCATTTTCCAGCACGAGCCGCGGGTGTTCACCTTTTCCATGCACGGCGCCCGCAACTACCCCGCCCGCAAGGAAACCTCCGACCTCGACCTGCCCCTGCCCGACGGCACCGACGACGCCCCCTACCTCAGCCTGCTGGTCGCCACGCTCCCGCGCCTGCTGGATGAAGTGCGGCCCGATTTCGTGTTCTACCTAGCCGGCGTCGACGTGCTGGCCACCGATAAGCTGGGCCACCTCGCCCTCAGCCGCGACGGCTGCCGCCAGCGCGATGAAATCGTGCTCAGCCTTTGCCACCGGCACCGCCTGCCCGTAGTAGTGTGCATGGGCGGCGGCTATTCCGAGCGCATCATCGACATCGTGGAAGCCCATGCCAATACCTTTCGCGTGGCGGCCGGGCTCTTCATTTAACAATTATCAATTAACATTTAGCAGCCGTTCGACGAACCCAGTGGCGCAGCTTGAACGGCTGCTAAATGCTAATTGATAATTGTTAAATGAGAATCAGCTGCCAGCGAAACGCCCAGCGCCAGCGCAGCTCGTACTTCGTGATGCCGGCCCGCGCCAGCAGTGCCACCCAGTCGGCCCGCCGGAAGGCGCGGGCTACGGACAGCGGCGCATCGTGCCGCACCAGATACGAGCCGCCCAGCAGCCGCGTGAGCCACTTGATGCTGTGGTAAGCCAGCCAGTGCCGGTGCAGGTCATTGATGACGACAGCCACTCCCGCCTGCTGCTGCCATTGCCGCAGCAGCGTCACCAGCTCCTCATCCGTAAAATGGTGGCAAAACAGGCTGCACGTCAGCACGTCGTAGGGCTGCGCCTGAAATTCGGGCGAGAAAATATCGAATTGCTGGTAGCTGATTTCGGGGTATTCCCGGCTTTTGCCCGCCGCGTATTCCAGCATGAATTCGTTGGCGTCGATGCCCACCAGCTCCACGCGCAGGTCTTGCTTGCGCGCCCAGCGGGCTATCTGGCGCAGGGTATCGCCGCCGCCGCTGCCCAGGTCGGCCACGCGCAGGGCGCGGCCGGCAGGAAAGCGCGGCCGCAGTCGGTTCAGCGCATCCAGCACCGGCGCGTAGCCGCCCAGCCAGGTATTGATGGTTTCGAGCTCGTCGAGGTTATGGCGCAGGGCGTCGGAGGCCAGCGTCAGGTCGTCCATCAGCTCCGGGCCGGAAGCTCTTTCATTTAACATTTATCAAGTAACATTTAACAGTTCGAGTGATAGAGCAGCAGGAGCCGGGTCATCCTGCTTTGGCGACTCATCTGCCTGTGCCTGCTTGTTAAATGTGAAATGATAATTGTTAAATGAAACCTCCAGCAGCATGGCTTCCATCGTCAACCCTGGCCCAAAAGCGAAACTGAGAACCGGCGCGCCGTGGTCGGCGGGCGTGGCGTGGGCCAGCACTTCGCGCAGCACAAACAGCACCGTGGCCGACGACATGTTGCCGTAGTCGCGCAGCACGCGGTAGGCGTGGCGGTTGTCGTCGCGCGTCAGGCCCAGCTCGGTTTCGATGGTTTCCAGAATCTTGCGCCCGCCGGGATGAATGGCGAAGTGCCGGATGTCGCCCAGCTGCACCGGCAAGCTGCTGAGCAGCCCATTCGTCAGGTTCCCGATGCCGCGCTGAATGAGCTTGGGCACATAGCTGCTCAGCGTCATCTCAAACCCGAAGTTGTTGATGTGCCAGGCCATGTCGTCGTGCCCATTGGGCTCCAGGCCGCAGTGAAAGGCTTGCAGCGCCAGGCTGGGCGCCTCGTTGGGCAGCGGCTGGGCCTGCACCAGGCAGGCCGCCGCGCCGTCGCCAAACAGGGCATTGCTCACGAGGTGGTCTTCCTCCGGGCTTTTCTGGAAATGCAGCGTGCACAGCTCCACGCTCACGATGAGCACGCGGGCCCCGGCATCGGCCAGGCAAAAAGCGTCGGCCAGCTTCAGGGCGTTCACGGCCGCGTAGCAGCCCATGAAGTTCACGCAGGTGCGGCGCACATCTGGCCGCAGCCCCAGCGCCTGCACCAGTTCAATGTCCAGCCCCGGCGCGTACATGCCCGTGCAACTCACCGTGATGAGGTGCGTGATGCTGCCCACGGCTACGTCGGGCACCTGGTGCAGGGCGTTGCGCACGGCCTCCACGGCCAGGGGCAGGGCCTCGCGGCGGTACACGGCCATGCGCTGGCCCACGCTCGGGAAAGGCTCCAGGTCGGGCGTGTTGGGGAAAAACGTATACTCGCCGTTGGCCCGGCCGTAGTCGGGCAGCACCGAGTAGCGGTGCTCGATGCCCGACACCCGGTACAGCGCCCGCAGCTTGCGCGTGTCGGCTTCGCCAAAGCCCAGCGCCCCGGCCATGAACTCGGCAATCTGCGGCTGGGCAATGCGATGAATGGGGTTGGCCGTGCCAATGGCACCTAGATAACTCGGCATGCCGGGAAGGAATTACGGGCGAAAAAGCAGGAACGAAATGGCCGCCCGGGCACCCGGCCCCGGCACTGACTCGCCCTAGTTACGGGATTACAACCGGTTTTGCCCGCCGTCGGATTAAAATTGGGTTAATAACTTTTTGGCGTGGCCTCGGCGGCGGTCAAGTCGGCACCTAAAATTCCCGGCCGTGGGTGCGGCGCATCAGCGCCTGCACGGCGCCCGGCCAGTGGCGCAGGCCGCCCACCACCAGCTCGCTCAGCACCGGCCCGCCAAACAGGCGCTGCACCGCCCGCCCCACCCGCAGCCGCGCCCCAAACTGCGCCTTCCACGCCTGGGAATAGGCCGACTCCATGCCCGCCCGCGTGGTTTTATGGCTTAGAAAGTCGTGCGCCGCCGCCGCCGCCAGCGCCGCCCCGTGCAGCGCCATGGCCATGCCGTTGCCGCACAGCGGCGTGATGAGGCCGGCCGCGTCGCCCACCATCAAAATGTGCTGCTCCACCGGCTGCTTGGCCGCGAAAGAAATCTCATTGATGACCTCTGGCTGCGGGTATAGCACCTCGGCGGCGTTCAGGATTTCGCGCAGGCGCGGGTTTTGGGCCAGCACTGCTGCCTCCAGGGCCGGAATGGTGCCGTGGCGGCGCAGGTTTGCGCGAGTGGTGAGGTAGCAGAAGCACAGCTTGTCTTCTTCGATGGCCGAAATGCCGGCGTAGCCGTCGGCAAAGTTGTGCAGCGCAATCACGTCGCGCCGAAAGCCCGGCAGGCGCAGGTGGTACTTCACGCCGAGGTAAGGCGAGCGCTGCGCAAAAAAGCCGCGCTGCAATTGCCGGTCGAGGTTGGCGCGCTTGCCGTAGGTGCCCAGCACCACGCGCGCCGCAAGCTGCCGGCCGTCGGCTAGGGAAACCAGGTGCTGGTCGGCCGCGGCGTCGTAGGCCACGTCCGTCACCGTGCTTTTCAGGTAGAAAACCACGCCCCGCTGCTCGGCCAGCCGGTACAGAAAATCATCCAGCGCGTAGCGGCTCACTCCAAAACCACCCAAATCAAGCGGCGCGCTGAGGGTGCGCCCGCCCGGCGACGAGAGCTGAAATTGCGTGATGGCGGCCGGCCCCAGCGCGGCCGGGTCGGCGCCCAGGCAGCGCAGGTAGGGGAGGACTTCGTTGCTCACGTACTCGCCGCACACCTTGTGGAAAGGGTACTGCTTGCGCTCCACCACGGCCACGCGGTGGCCGCGCGCGGTGAGGTCCAGGGCCGCGGCCAGGCCGGCCAAGCCGCCGCCAATCAAGAGTATATCCACCTAATTGGTCGGTAAAATGTGAACAATGGCGGCGAAAGTACCGTACTTCATCGAGGTTTCTGTATATACAACTAGGCCCGACGAGTAAGCCGCCGTACCTTTGTCAACTAAAAGCACCATTTTTCGTTACCTCCATTACGCCCTAAGCTCCTTTCCCCACCCCTTAATTATACTATGATGCAACGCTACTTTCTACCTCTGCTATTGTGTGCGTGTTTGAGCTTCGGCCTGGCCCCCGTGCTGCACCTGCCCGGTGCTTCGGCGGCAATCACCCGCCCGGGCCAGCAGGGCAGCAAGCCCGGCAACGACGAGAAAACCCTCGTGGTGTACCCCAACCCCAGCACCGGCATCGTGCACCTCACCATCAACAACCTGCAAGGCAAAAAAGTGGAGTTGAGCGTGCTGAACGTCATCGGCTCGGTGATGTACCGCGAAACCCTCACCGAACTCAACGACCGTTATACCAAGATGCTCGACCTGAGCAAGTTTGCCAACGGCCTCTACTACGTGCGCCTGGAGTCGGACAACACCAGCCAGATGTGCAAGCTGGTTATTCGCTAGTCCATTCGCCCGGCTTGTCTGGGCAAAGGTCACAAAAAAAGCAGCTCTTGGGCTGCTTTTTTTATTTTCAATCATCAGAAGGCCTACTTCACCCGCACGGGTTCCGGGGCAAGCATTTCCTTCACGTCGTTGACGGTGCTGTATGCGAGAATGGCCGTGAGTACCAACAGGCCGAGCATGAAAATAAACATAAGACAAGGGAAAATCGGGTGGAAAAAAGCGGCCCCGGTCGGGGAGCCACTGCTGAGTCTTCAACCCCGAAACGCGAAAGCAGGTTTCAACAAGATTTCGGCTTTTGCTTAGCCCTGCTCCGGGAATTCGGCCCGCAGGCCGGCCATCACGTCTTCGGTCACGGCGCGCACCTGGGCAATTTGCCGGGCGGCCACGGCCGGGTCGGGCGGCGTCTGGCCGTAGGCCTCAATCTCGCGGATGACGTGGCGGAGGCTTTCCACTCCCAGCCCGTCGAGTGAGCTTTTGAGGTGGTGGGCCGCGTCGCCCACGGCTTCCCAGTCGGGCTTGGTCAGGGCTTCGTCGAGGGCGGTGAGGATGGCGGGCGTGGTTTCGATGAACGCCCACGCCAGGCGGCGCACAATGCTTTCATCCTGGCGCACCAGCTGGCGCACGTTGCTGAGGTCGTAGAGAGGGGAGTCCATCGCAGAAGGGGTTTGGTATAAGGGAGTAGGTTCGGAAACGCGGGAATGCTGGGCCAGCACGGCCTGCATGGTTTCGAGGAGCTGTTCCTCGCGGTAAGGTTTGGCCAGGTAGCCGTCGAAGCCGGCGGCCATCAGGCGTTCGGCCTCGCCGGCCTGGGCGCGGGCGGTGAGCGCGATGATGGGCGTGGCGGCCTGGGCGGCGTTGGGGTGGGCGCGCAGGGCGCGGGCGGCGGTTTCGCCGTCCATGCCCGGCATCTGAATGTCCATGAGCACCAGGTCGAAGGGCCGGTGCTCAAACAGCTGAATGGCGGCCGGGCCGCTAGCCGCCGTGGTCACCTGCCAGCCCCAGTTGCGCAGCACGGTTTCGGCCAGCAGGCTGTTCACCATGTTGTCTTCCACGAGCAGGATGCGGCCGGCCACCGCGTCGGCGGGCGGCAGGGGCGGCTCCGGGTCCGGGGCCGGCGGGGCCGCCCGCACCGGCTGAAACGGCAGCGTGAAGGCGAAGGTGCTGCCACGGCCCAGCTCGCTGCACACGCGCAGCGTGCCGCCCATGAGGGCCACCAGGCCTTCCGAAATGCTCAGGCCCAGGCCCGAGCCGCCGTACTCGCGGTCGGTGCTGGCGGCGGCCTGGGTGAAGGGCTCAAACACCTTTTCCAGCGTCTCGGGCGCGATGCCCACGCCCGTGTCGCTCACCGTGAACTGCAGCCACACGGTGCCGGCCGGCTCGCGTTGCTCGCGCGGGCCCGCCACCTGGCGGCCGCGCAGGCGCACCTGCCCGCTTTCGGTAAATTTCAGGGCGTTGCTGACCAGGTTGAGCAGCACCTGCCGCAGCCGGTGGGCGTCGCCCAGCATTTCGGGCAGGCCGGCGGGCTTTTCGATGCGCAGGCGCAGGCCTTTTTCGCGGGCCCGGGGCCGGAGCAGGGCCGCGCAGCCGGTCAGCAGTTCGCCGGGGCTGAAGGGGGTGAGCTCGGCGCGCAGCTTGCCGGCGCCGAGGCGGGCGGTGGTCAGCACGTCGTTCAGCACCGTGAGCAGGTGCTCGGCCGACTCGGCCAGCAGGCGCAGGTAGTCGTGCTGGCTGCGGCTGAGCGTGGTTTTGGCCAGCACCCCGGTCAGGCCCAGAATGCCGTGCAGCGGCGTGCGGATTTCGTGGCTCATGTTGGCCAGAAAGTCCTGCTTGGCCTGCGCGTCCACCTCGGCTTCGCCAATGGCCTCTTCCAGCGCCTGCTGGGCAAGCTTCAACTCGCTGATGTTGCTGTCCACGCCCAGCACCTGCGCGGTGCCGTCGGCGCGCACAAACAGGCGCTTCACGCTGCTGAACCACGACACCGACCCGTCGGGATAGGTGTACGACTCCTCAATGGTCAGGTCCTGGCCGGTGGCCAGCACCTGGCGGTCCTGCTCCTGGTAGCGGGCCAGGTCGCTGCTGGTCAGCAGCGGAGTGTTGGCCGTGCCAAAGCGCACCAGCTCGTCGGGCGTCAGGCCGTACAGGTCGGCCATCGCGCGGTTGGCCAGCAGGTAGTTGCTGTTGCCGTCCTTGAGGTAGATGGGGTGCGGCAGCGTGTCAATCACCTGCCGGAACAGGCGGTGCTGCTCGGCCAGGCGCTCGGTGGCGGCCAGGCGGTGGGCGTCGGTGGTGCGCCGGTCGGTGATGTCCTCGGCCACGCCGATGATGCTGGTCACCGTGCCGTCGGCCGTGCGCGCAAACGGGGTGTGGCTGCTGCGCAGCCAGCGCAGCGAGCCGTTGCGGTGATGGATGGCGTACTCCAGCGTCAGCACTTCGCCGTCGGGCAACTGGGCCACGGCGTTCCAGTGCTCGCGCAGGCGCTGCTGGGCGTCGGGGGGCAGCAGGTCGGGCAGCAGGCGGCCGTTGGGAAAGGACCGCAGTTCCTCGCTGGTGTAGCCCAGCACCAGCTCGATGCGGCGGTTGGTGTAGGTGTTGCGCTCCTCGCGCAGGTCGTAGATGTAAATAAGGTTGGGCACCAGGTCCACCACCTGGCGCAGCAGGTGGCGGTTTTGGCGCAGCTCGGCCACGGCGGCGCGGTGGCGCGTCACGTCCTCGGCGCTGCCCATGAGCTCCTGCACGCGGCCGTTGGGCGCCCAGGCGCTGGCCCGCACCCGGATGCGAAGCCAGCGCCAGCTGCCGTCGCGGTGGCGCACCCGGCAGTCCCAGCTCAGGGCGCGGTCCTCCCCAAGCCGCTGGCCTAAATCGCTGTGCTGTATTTGGGCCAGCGAGCTGGGGTGCAGCAAGGTGGTGCCCAGCCGGGGCCCCAGGGCCAGCAGCTCCGGCACGCTGAAGCCCAACACGGTTTCGCAGTGGCGGTTGCAGTGCAACAGCCGCCGGTGCAGGGTGTCGTAGCTGAACAGGATGAGCGGCACTTTGTCGGCCAGCCCATTCCCAAACAGGGGCTTTTCCGGCACGGCCGCGGTGCCCGCGTCCGGAACCGGTCGGCTCAACGCCCGTCGCGCGGCCGGCGCGGCCGGGCGGCGGGCCAGGCGAGGAGAACGGGAGCGACGCATCATCGGGACAGAGCTTAACGGGGGAGAACGCAGGGGCAAGGTAAGGCCGGTGAGCGGGCGCCGGGGGCGGCGTTACCCCACGCGCAGCTCCTGCTGCTGTATCATGCGGTAAATAGTCGATTTGCCGATGCGGAGGCGGGCCGCCGCGGCCAGCACATCGCCGTTCAGCTCGTCGAGGCAATTCTGCACGATGGCCGTGGTTTGCTCGCGGAGCGACAGCCCGCTGCTGGCCCCCATGGCGGCCCGGCCGGAGCGCAGGGGCAGGTCGTTGGCGTCTATCAGCTCGCCGTCGGCCAGCACGGTGGCCAGCTCCACCACGGCCTTGAGCTCGCGCACGTTGCCGGGAAAGGGATGGGTGCGCAGCCGCTCGCGGGCGTCGTCCGTGAGCTGGCGCGGGGGCAGGTTGTTCTGCGCGCAGAAGTCCCGCACAAACACCTCGGCCAGCAACAGCACGTCGGCGCCGCGCTGGCGCAGGGGCGGCAGCGCAATGGGCAGGCCCAGCAGGCGGTAGTACAGGTCTTCGCGAAAGCGGCCGGCCTGCACCTCGGCCAGTAGGTCGCGGTGCGTGGCCACAATGAGGCGCACGTCGAAGGCCACGGCCTGGTTGCCACCCACCCGCGTCACTTCCCGTTCCTGGAGTACGCGCAGCAGCTTGGCTTGCAGGCTCAGGTCGAGGTCCGCGATTTCGTCCAAAAACAGGGTGCCGCCGTTGGCCTCTTCCAGCCGACCCACGCGCCGGGCCACCGCGCCGGTGAAGGCGCCTTTTTCGTGGCCAAATAACTCGCTTTCCACCAGCTCGCGCGGAATGGCGGCCATGTTCACGGCCACGAAGGGCTGCGCGGCCCGGCCCGACTGAAAGTGAATTGCTTTGGCCACCAGCTCCTTGCCCGTGCCGGTTTCGCCGCTCACGCTCACGGTGATGGTGGTGCGGGCCGCCTTGGTGATGAGCGTTTGCACGTGCTGCATGGACTGGTGCTCGCCCAGAATGGGCTGCCCCGCGCCGAAGCGCACGCCGATTTGCTGGCGCAGCTGGCTGTTTTCGCGGCGCAGGCGCACCTGCTGCTCCACCTTGCCCACGATGTTCCAGAGGCGGTCGAGCGTGTTTTCGTCCTTCACCAGGTAGTCGTAGGCGCCCTGGCGGAGCATGCTCACGGCCGTGCCCACGTCTTCCTGGCCCGAAATGACGATGACTTCGACGCCGGGCAGCCGCTCCTTTATCTGGCGCAGCACCTGCTCGCCCTTGGCGTCGGGCAACGAGTAGTCGAGGGTAATGAAATCGGGCTGTTCGCCCAGTTGCTCAATGCAAGCCTTGGCCGTGGCAAACCGAAGCACGCTGTGGTTGGGGTTTTGGCCCAGGCGGTGCACCAGCAGCTCGCCATACCACTCGTTGTCTTCCACCACGAAAATCTTGAAGGGTAGAGTAGGCATCATAGAAACAGGGGGCGGGAGAAAGCAGCGGCGGGCTGGCGCCCAGCCGTGAAATAAGGAAAGAGAAGCGTAGTTAAAATGCGTTCAGCATTAGAAAAATCATATTGCAAAAATACGCCACAATTGGCAGAGTGAAAGAAATGTTCGGCAAAATGAGGCATATACGGGGCGAATAGCGAACCGGATTGGGGCGAAAATTTTCTTAATTCTCAATTTAGGAACAATATCCCAAAATGAGACTGATTAAGAATTTTGCTTAAAATGTATCTGGCTGATTATTAGACGGGCAGAATAGCGGCGCCGCGGTGGCCGCGGAATTGCATGGAAAAGGGTGGCGACGTGCCAAATCGTAAATATTTTTTCCCAACAGCCATGCGAATCTTTACTCTCACCGTTACTCCCATTGTCCGGCTGCGGACGTGGGCGCTGGCCGCCCTAATGTTCACAATGGGCTCCGCTTCGGCCGTAGCTTCCACGGGCCCTCATTATTCCACCGCCGGCGATTACTCGCAGTACACTCCCTACTTCCGGGCCCCCATAACCGGCATTGAAACCGGGGTGGAAAACCCCGAACGGGCCGCCGACGCTGCCCTCGACAACTACGCCGTCATCAACACCTTCCTCAGTATAGCCAATTCGGCCAGCCTGCGGCTGGGCCTGAACGGTCCCGGCGGCGCGGCCGGCGACCGGGTGGGCATGGCGGTGGGCAACGCCGGCACGGTGGGCAACCCCCTCAACCTAAGCGCGGTGAGCGTGATTACGCTGACCACTTACAGCGGCACCCAGCTGCAGGAAACGCGGGTGGTGTCGGCCGAAGTGGCGAAGGACATTCTGTTGGGCGGCACCCGGCCCACGCAACTGGAGTTCGTGGCCAAGCTGCCCTTCACCCACGTCCAGATTAACGTGGGAGGGCTGCTGACGGCTTCGTTTAAGCTGAAGGTGTACTACGCCTACGCCGTGCCCTCGCTGGTGCAGCCGCAGGCGCGGGGCATTGTGTCGCAGTTCAGCGCCACGGGCGCCGGCCTGGCCCAGTACTACGGCGCCGGCACTTCCAACACGGGCGTGCTGAGCGCCTGCGTCGGCGCGGGCGTGAACAACCCCGAGCGGGCCGTCGACAACGACCTGACCAACTATTCCACCTTCAGCAGCGTGGTTTCGGTGGCCTGCCCGGCGGCGCTGTCGGTGAAGCTGGCGGGCAGCCTCGATGCGCCGGGCGGCTATTACGCCGGGTTTGTCATCGGCAACGACGACCTGCTGGACCTGAGCATCTTGGCGGGCCTGCGCCTGACCACCTACCGCGACGGCCAGCCCACGGGCGAGTCGGCCACCGGCGCCGACCTGCTGGAGCTGCACGTGCTGCCCGACGGCAAGTACCAGGTGAGCTTCCGCACCAATCTGCCCTTCGACGAAGTGAAAATTGAGCGGATTGGGCTGGTGTCGGTGCTCGATGACCTGAAGCTGTACTATGGCTTTGGGGTGGAGCCGCACGCCTTCGAGGGCTCGACGCACGTGCTGTCGGACAACGACCCCACCAAGCCCACGTTCGCCAGCACCTACGAAGTGCGAACCCAGGCCGGCGTGTGCGTGAGCATCAACGGCAGCTGCGGCGTGACGAACCCGGCCGGCGCGGCCGACAACGACCCCAACACCTTTGCCACCCTGGCCCTGCCCACGGCGGCGCTTTCGGTGGTGGAACTGAAGCTGGCCCTCAACGGTACGGGCACGGCCGGCAACCGGGCCGGCATGGTGGTGGGCGACGGGGGCGGCCTGCTCGATGCCAGCGCGCTCGACCAGTTCACCCTCACCACGTATGACGAGAACGGCCACATGCTGGAAAGCGCTTCGGGCAGCTCGCTGCTGGCCCTCAACCTGCTGCCCAACGGCCAGCACGAAATCTCCTTCCTCACCACGCAGCCCTTCAAGTCGGTGCAGCTCACGGCGAAGTCGGGCGCGTCGCTGCTGACGACTCTGCCCATTTACGGCGCCTTCGCCGACGACAAGACCGGCGGCCTGCCTTCGCTCTTTGTGCCGCTGCCCGTGCAGCTGACCACCTTTGGGGCCAAATGGGCCAACAACGGCGCCGACGTGACCTGGACCACGGCCTCGGAAAAAAACAGCGACTACTTTGTGGTGGAGCGCACCACCGGCGCCGATGCCCCCTTCGTGGCCGTGGGCCGGGTGAATGCCGCCGGCAGCAGCAGCAGCACGCTGAGCTATAAGCTGCGCGACGCCGAAGCCGGCGCCCTGGGCGTGGCCGTGCTCTATTACCGCCTGCGGCAGGTAGACCGCGACGGCAGCGCGGTGCTCTCGCCGGTGGCCTCGCTGGCCGTGGGCAAAGGAGCCGTGGCCGCGCCGCAGCTGGAAGTGTACCCCAACCCCGCCGCCAGTGCCGACGCTGTGCTGGTGCATTGCCCCAACCTGCCCGTCACGGGCGGCCTGGTGCAGGCCTACTCGCAGCTGGGCCAGCTGGCCGGCGAGTTGGCCGTGCCCAACGCCGCTGCCCAAGTGGCCCTGCCCACCCTGGCGCCCGGCCTCTACCACGTGGTGCTGCGCGATGCCGCCGGGCAGACGCTGGCCACGCAGCGCCTGGTGGTGGGCACCCGCTAAGCCACCTTGCCTTTCTGCCACAAAAAAGCCCTGCTGACGTGGTCAGCAGGGCTTTTTTGTGGCTGGCCGTTTGACGGGCCGCCATTTGGTTGTTACCGGGTGGCGTTGCGGAGCAGGCGCACGGCCTGGCTGCCATCGGCGGAGCGGGCCAAGTAGAGGCCGGCGGGCAGCTCGGCGGCGGGCTGCCAGCGCACGCTGCTATCAGGCTGGCTGCGCACGGTGGCCACGGCCCGGCCCAGGTAGTCGCTGATGGTCAGAACCTGCACGCCGGGCGTGCCCAGCTGGAACTGCACCTCGTCGGTGAAAGGGTTGGGGTAGGCGGCGATGTTCTGGGCTGCTTTGGGGCGGGCCGCCAGCGGGGCGCTGGCCGATACGCGGAACGTGATGAGCTGTGTGTTCATGCCTTTGATGGGGCAGGCGTCGTCCTCGGCCGTCACGGCCACGCGGTAGAGGCCGGCCGGGGTGTTCAGGGGCGGCGTGAAGGTGAGGCGGGCCTGGCCATTGCCCAGGTTTTGCAAGGTGGCGTTGGCGGTGGCGTTGTAGTCCAGCGTGAAGGTGAGGGCCTGGCCGGCGTTGCGGTCAGTGGCGTTCACCAGCACCGAAACCGGTTCGCCGGCCGTCACCGGAATGGCCTGGCCCAGGGCCTGCGTGGTGGTGCGGGTGCCCGATTGCACGGCGAGCAGGGGGCTCACCACCGGCAGCAGGTTGGTGCCGCAGTCGTACACCATAAAATACAGCTCGCGGCGCGTGGTGCCAATCAGCACGTAGCTGCCGTTGATGCGCCGGTACTCGCTGATTTTGATGGCGGCGACGTATTTGTCATCGCCCGAGGAGCTGGGCGTGTTGAGGAAGCGGCCCGGCTGCAGGCTGATGCTGCCCGTGCGGGCATCGAAGGTGAAGCGCGGGTTGGCGCCGGCTTTGGCGGGGCAGGTGCCCACGGTGTCGGTGTCCACAAAAATGGGGAGCGTCGCGCTGTACGTCGCAATGGACAGGGGCTGGTAAAAGCACGCCGGGCTGGTGCTGATAACCGTGGTCGAGGCCGACGGATACGCCGCGAAGGTCACGGGCACGTTGCAGGCCTGCAGGGGCGTTTCCAGCGAATACACCAGCGAGTCGCCGTCGGCATCGAACGCGTTGTTGCTGAGCGTGGAAAGGTGGTGCACCGGCACAAAAAAGGCCGGCTGCACGCTGGCCACCGGCGAGCTGTTGACGATGGGCTGGCCCGTGGTGCCCGGCACCGCGATGAGGTTGCTGAGCGTGGCTTCAAAGTAGAGGTCGCCGGGCGCGGTGATGTTGGTGGTGCTGGGGCGGGCGTTCTGGGCGGTGCTGAGCGTCCAGCGAGCGGCGGGCGGCAGCGTCACGGTGGCCGTGTAGGTGAAGGCTTCGGTGTTGGTGACGGTGGCGTTGCAGGTACCGGTGAGGGTGGCGCAGTACTGGCGCCCTATCACCGACGGCCCCACCTGCACGAAGGGGGCCGTGATGTTGGCTACGGTATTGCAGCCGCCCGAGCGGCATTCCAGCGTGAAGGGCGACAGGGTGATGCCCGAGCAGTCGCGGTAGACGTGCAGCGTGACACGGTATTGGTTGTTGCCCAGCGAGGCGTAGGTAAGGTCGCCGCCCTGCATGTGAGAAGCGGCCGCGGGGTGAGCGAATAGCAGGCCAACGAAGGCCAGCAGGCAGGAGAAGCGTAACAGTTTGTGCATGTGGAAGGGAGAGAAGGTGGAAAAAACGGAAAAATAACAAGTCAATGCACTACCCTCGAGAAGCGAGTTCGCCGGCCCCTCAGGGTTTGTAATTCAGCTAGAATACGATGCTGAAATGCTCAAATATCATTCCAAAAAGACTGACTATCAATGCCAAAATCTTGTGCTCTTTGCCCCTCGGATAATGATAACCGAGCCGTAACATTGCGATGGTAGCCCCGAAATGTTAGTACCAGAATTTTGGGGTCGCTACTCACCATTTCCCCTTTTCCATTTTATGAAGCAAACATTTTTACGCATTGGCAGCCTGGCGCTGCTCACGGCCCTGGCTGTTTCCTGTTCGCGCACGGAGGACATGGCCCCGGCCGCTGACCCCGCCTCTGCCACTACCAACCAGGACGCCACCCGCGACAGCAACCTGGCCATGGGCAACCCCAGCGGCGCCGTGACCGACGCCACCAACTCGCCCAACAACTACCTGATGACCAAAACCCAGTACAGCCTCTCATATAGCCGCGACAAGGGCAAGCCGAACTGGGTGAGCTGGCACCTGAGCAGCGCTTGGCTGGGCAGCACCGCCCGCCAGGACAACTTCGCTTCCGACGCCACACTGCCCAGCGGCTGGTTCCGGGCCACGAGCAGCAGCTACACCGGCTCGGGCTTCGACCGCGGCCACAATTGCCCCTCGGCCGACCGCACCGGCTCGGTGGCCGACAATTCGGCCACCTTTCTGATGACGAACATGATGCCCCAGGCCGCCAACAACAACCAGCAAACCTGGGCCGGCCTGGAGAATTATGAGCGCACGCTGGTGGGCCAGGGCAAGGAACTGTACGTCATCTGCGGGAGCTACGGCAGCGGCGGCACCGGCGTGAACGGCTACGCCACCACCATTGCCGGCGGCAAAATCACGGTGCCGGCCCGCTGTTGGAAAGTCGTGGTCGTATTATCGGAGGGCAGTTCCGACGCCGGCCGCGTGACCACCAGCACGCGCGTCATCGCCATCGACACGCCCAACACCACCAGCATCAGCTCCAGCTGGGGCAGCTACCGCACCACCGTGGACGCCATCGAGGCCGCCACAGGCTACAACATCCTCTCGGCGGTGAACAGCACAGTGCAGGCCGCCATCGAGTCGAAGGTGGATACGGGGCCCACTTCCTAAACCGTCCCGCGTTGCTGATTTTCGCAGGTTTGCGGGCGATTTTTTGCGCCCTTAATCAGTGAATAAAGCAGGCATTAAAAAGCCCATGGAATACGCGTGTATTTCATGGGCTTTTTGATTTCCGCAATGAGGGCTGTTGCCGACAATTAAGGAATAAAGAGTCTAAGTTACGGTGGGTTCTGCTTGCAACGCAATAGGTTAGAAAATGCCAAAATTTTATTCAGGCTAAAAAATTGGGCTGAAATGGACGCTTATTAGCCAGTTAGCTTGAAATCGGGAGTCGGAAAATTCCTGAGAAAAAGATGAAATAAAAATTTAACATTACCAGCTATTTGCCCGGCGAAATGATTCCGTAATTTTGCATCGTGCTTCACCCCAATAACCAATTGATGAAGTGCGGAACGCTCGACCACGACGTTCCGCAGCGAGACCGGAAGGTCTCGTCGCCCGTCGGCTCCGCCGATTTTTACACTGCTTTTTCTGGTTTTTGCCCTGTTGCCGTTTTGGTTTTCCGAAACGGTTTTTTTGTGCCCAACCCGGCCGCAGTGCCGCCGCTTCTCGTGTAGCCGTTTCGTTTTCGAAACGGCTTTTTTTTCGCCCAAAAATTCGGGGCCGGGCCGCGCCTTGCCCTTTCGGTTCCAACTTTTTTAACCTCCATTACCCCCAATCATCAACCACACCATGGACACCAACACCCTCACCCCGACCGTGGCCGCGGCCACCCTCACTTCCGCCAAGGTGCAAAACCGCAACCTGAGCACCGACCCCAAGCGCATGGCCGTCATCAAGGTATGGGATGCCATGATGCGCGGCGCCCGCAAATACTGCGAGCAGGAAGGCTTCGTGACCATCCACAACATGCCGCACATTGTGGGCGTGACGGGCGCTTGCGAAAACACGGACACCCTGTTCACGCTGGACTGGTACGACGGCAAGAAGATGTTCCTGCCCCAGTCGAACCAGCTCTACATCGAGATGCTGACCCAGGCCGTGGAAGGCGGCCGCGTGTGCGGCGAAATCCAGAGCTTCCGCAAGGAGCTGAACGCCGACAACCGCCGCCTGGCGCAGTTCACGCTGTTTGAAATCGAGCACCTCGGCGACCTCGACGAGCTGCTGGGCCACCTGGCCGGCATCGTGCGCACCGCCGCCAACGAAGTGGCCACCAAGTGCGCCAAGGAGCTGGCCCTGTTCGGCCGCGACGCTTCGGAGCTGCTGGACCTCACCTTCAAGCGCATGACCTACGAAGCCGCCGTGGAACTGCTGAAAGAAAACGGCTTCCCCGAGCTGGTGTTCGGCGACGACCTGGGCGCTACGCACGAAGGCCGCCTGACCGAGCTGATGGGCCCGATGTTCGTGACGCACTACCCCGAAGAAATCAAGTTCTTCAACATGCGCACCAACGACGACGACCCCCGCGTGGTGAACTCCTCCGACCTGCTGCTGCCCCTGTCGGGTGAGTCGGCTGGTTCGGCCGAGCGCGAGTTCGACGGCGCCAAGCTGCGCGAGAAGCTGCAGAAGAGCTCCATGCTGGAGGGCCTCATCCGCCAAGGCATGAAGCTGGAGGACTTTGAGTGGTACCTGAGCTTCCACGAGGAGCACGACGTGAAGCTGCACTCGGGCGCGGGAGTGGGCATGGCCCGCGTGGCCCAGTTCATCCTCGGCCAGACCGACATCCGCGAGTGCGTGCCCTTCCTGATTAACCGCGACAACGTAATTTAAGGAACCGATTGCTGGTGCGCCAGCCGAGCGTCACCCGCACCTGGTTTGGGCCCGGTGCGGGTGATAGTTCGTTTCTGATACCGAAGAAAAGCTATGAAACTCGGCGCCATTACGTTACAAAATTCCGTGTGCTTGGCCACCGCTCCCTGGGACCTCGCCGGGGACGGCTGCGAGCACCTGGGCGCGATTTTCACCAAAACCGTGACCATGGAGCCCCGCCCGGGCCTGCCCGGCGACGAAGGCATCCTGCAAGTGGCCGACCAAACCCTGCTCAACCGCACCGACATCCGCACCGAAGGCGCCGAAGGGCTGGTGCAGGAGCACCTGCCGCGGCTGCGTCGGTTCGGCGTGCCGGTGTTTGTGAGCGTGACCGCGCCGGGCGTACCGGGCTTCCGCAAGATTGCGCGCTACCTGCAGCGCGAAGCCGGCGAGCAACTGGCCGGGTTGGAAGTGTACATCACCGCCCCGCATTCCGGCGCCGGGCCCGACATTACGGCCCGCTACGTGCGTGAAGCCACCGAAGCCGTGCGCAACGAGCTGCGCGACGAGGCCGCCGTGATAGTGAAGCTGCCGCCGTGGCCCGACCACATTCGGGGCCTGGCCCTGGGTGCGCAGGATGGTGGTGCCACCGCGCTGGCCGCCACCAATACCCTGAAAGTGTTGCACCTGCCGGCCAACCCGAACGATGCGCCGCTGGTGGGCGGCCTTTCCGGCGAGGCGCTGCGGCCGCTGGCCCTGCGCTGCGTGTGGGAGCTGGCCAACGACGACAAGCTGCAGCTGCCCATTTTCGGAACGGGCGGCATTTTTACCCTGCGCGACGTGCAGGACTACCTGCGCGTGGGTGCCCAGGCCGTGCAAGTGGCCAGCGGCGAATGGCTGTCGCCGGGCCTCACGGCGCGGCTGGCGGCCGAGGTGGCGAACCTGGCCCCCGCAACCCGATAACTACGCTATACCCTTCCTTCCAAAATTCCCACAACCGACCACGCCGTCATGCAAAAGCTTCTCACCCGTGTTCAAACCGTCAATTCCCTGCTGTGTGTGGGGCTCGACCCCACGGGCGACGATGCCGCCGTGGCCCAGCGCATCCACGAAGTAATTACCGAAACCGCCGCCTACGCCGCGGCCTTCAAACCCAATCTGGCGTTCTTTCTGAGCCGTGAAAACGGAGTGGCCCTGCTCCAACAAACAGTGCGCAGCATCCCCACGGACATTCCCGTGATTCTGGACGGCAAATTCGGCGACATCGCCAACACCGCCGAGCAGTACGCCCGCTTCGCCTACGACATCGTGGGCGCCGACGGCGTGACCGTGAACCCCTACATGGGCGACGACACTATCCGGCCCTTCGCGCGGCCCGGCAAAGTGGTTTTCTCCTTGGCTAAAACCTCCAACAAACCCATGCACGGCCTGCAAGACGCAGCCATGACGCGCGGCGGCTCCATTAGCGACTGGGCCGCCCGCCTGGCCCGCCTGATGGACGAAGAATTGACCGACTCCACCGTGGGCCTCGTGGTGGGCGCCACCGAGCCAGCCACCGTGGCCAAGCTCCGCGCCGCCTGCCCGGAACAATGGTTCCTGGTGCCAGGCATCGGCGCGCAGGGCGGCGACCTATCCGCTACACTCCGCGCCGGCCTCCGCAAAGACGGCAGCGGCCTGCTGATAAATTCCTCGCGGGGCATCTGGCAGGCGAAAGACGCCGGCGCGGCAGCCCGCGAATTGCAAGAAGAAATCAACCAATACCGGGCCGTAACGAGCCCCCAACATGCCTGACCAGAAAGCCGCTTCACCGCGGCTTTTTGCGTTTTAGATTCTCTGTAAGATGCCTGATTCTGAAGTGCCAATGGTTTCTCCGATTCGCGGTCGGTTCCAAGCAATCGACAGCTTCGCGATAAGGCGGAGAAATGAGTTTTACATCATTGGTACCTTGGAGGAAGGAGAGATGCATGAGCAGTGGTTCGCTCAAATTTCAATGAATTCGTCTTTTGCTATTTCTATTAAGATTTCCAGAATTGAAACAATACAGATGGCAACAGCTGCTGAAAGACAAGACTATCAGTTGCTAGTAGTCGCGGCCGATTCTGAGGAAATCGACTTGCTGTTGGGCTTAAATATCGGCTTAGAACCAATAAAGATTTCAACCGAAGGAGAAGATTAGAAGATGCCTGACATGACTCAAGAAACACTTTCCTCCATTGCCCTCGACGCCGAACTGCTGGAGCAGCAACTGCGGCAGGAAGATGCCTTGTTGCGCGGGCACTTCCGGCTATCGTCGGGCCTGCACTCTGATACCTACGTGCAGTGCGCCCGCTTCCTGCGTCGCCCCGATTTGGCAGCGCCGGCCGCGGCCGCATTGGCCGGCCAGATTCAGGCCGCCGACTTGCAACCCGACGTGGTGGTAGGCCCTGCCATGGGCGGCGTGGTAATTGGCTACGAGCTGGCCCGGCAACTGGGTGTGCCCGGCATCTTCACCGAGCGCGACGCCGATGGGCAGATGACTCTGCGCCGGGGCTTCACCATTGCGCCGGGCGAAAAAGTCATCATCGCCGAAGACGTGGTGACTACAGGCAAGAGCACGCTGGAGGTAGCCCGCGTGCTGCGCGAAATGGGCGCCGAGGTCTTGGCCGTGGCTTCGCTGATTGACCGCACCGGCGGAAAAGGCGGCCTTGATTTTCCGCATTTTGCACTCCTTTCGGTGCAAGCGGCGACCTTTGCGCCCGAGAGCTGCCCCCTGTGCGCCGCCGGCGTGCCGGTGGTGAAGCCCGGCAGCCGGCCTGAAAAAGCGTTTTAGTGGAGAGGATAGAGGTTAGAGCTTAGAACATAGACAGCACGGGACAACGGCGGCATTCGCATCGGTTTCCCGGCTATCTTCTAGGCAGCTACTCCTCAAAGTCTAAGTTCTAAGTTCTGAATTCTGAGTTCTAGATGACCGATACCCACACCATCCAGCTCACGCTGAAACTCGGCCAGCACGACGGCGACGGCCAGCGCGTGGCCGAAGCCGCCGCCCGCCACCTGGGCCTGCGCACCGGCCGCGTGCGCAGCGCCGCCCTCTACACGGTGCGCTACCCGCTCACCGATACTCAGCTGAGCGACTTCGCCACCCGCTGCCTCGCTGACCCGGTGCTGCACGACGTGCGCCTGAACGAGCTGACTGGCGCCGCCGGCTACGCCACCTACATCCTGGTAGCCCGCCGCCCCGGCGTGACCGACGACGAAGGCACCTCCGCCCAAAACGCCCTCGCCGATATCCTGAACGAGCCGCTGGACGTGCACACCCAGCATATTTTCAGCAAGAAGCTCTACCTGCTCGAAAACGACCTGCCCGAGACGGACCTGCGCCGCATTGCGGAGGAATTGCTCGGCAACAAGCTCATCAACTGGCTGGAAGTGGGCCGCGTGGCCGATGGTATCCGTGACTACACGCCGCGTCCCGGTGGCGGTGCCGAAGCCATTACCGAAGTTATTTCGCTGACTGGCCTGAGTGACGCAGAACTGCTGCAATTGTCGAAAGACAACGTTTATGCGCTGAACCTGGAAGAAATGCGGGCCGTGCGCGACTACTTCGCCGCCACGGAAACGCAAATGGAGCGGAAGGCCGCGGGCCTGCCCGTTGACCCCACGGATTGCGAACTGGAAATCATTGCCCAGACGTGGTCGGAGCACTGCAAGCACAAGGAATTTGCGGCCGTTATCAACTACAAAGACACCGAGACGGGCGAGGAAAAGCAGATTGATTCGCTCTTCAAAACCTACATCAAAAACGCCACATCGGAAGTGGACCGGCAGCTGCGCGCCAACGGCAACGACTGGTTGATTAAGGTGTTTTCGGACAATGCCGGCGCGGTGCGTATCAACCCCGATTCGCTGTTCGTGTGGAAGGTGGAAACGCACAACTCGCCCTCGGCCATCGACCCCTACGGTGGGGCCATCACGGGCATTTTGGGCAACAACCGCGACCCTTTGGCCACCGGCATCGGCGGCGCGCGGCTGCTGTTCAACACCAACGTGCTGTGCTTCGGCAACCCCGAGTTTGACGGGCAGCTGCTGACCGGGCAGCTGCACCCGCGCCGCATTCTGGAAGGCGTGCGCAAGGGCATTGAGGACGGCGGCAATAAGTCAGGCGTGCCGACGGTGAACGGCGCCATCGTGTTCGATGACCGGTACGCGGGCAAGCCGCTGGTGTACTGCGGCACCGGCGCGGTAATGCCCATGCAATTCGCGGGCTTGGACTCGTGGGAAAAGAAGATTGACGCTGGTGACCGCATCATCATGGCCGGCGGCCGGGTGGGCAAGGACGGCATCCACGGCGCCACATTTTCGAGCATCGAGCTGGACGAAACCGCGCCCGCCACGGCCGTGCAAATCGGCTCGCCCATCACGCAAAAGCTGGCGATGGATTTCCTGCTGCTGGCGGCCCGCCGTGGCCTCCTGAAATGCAGCACCGACAACGGCGCGGGTGGCCTCTCGTCGTCCGTGGGCGAGCTGGCGGGCATTTCCGGCGGCGCGGTGGTGGAACTGGAGCGCGTGCCGTTGAAATACCCCGGCCTGCGGCCTTGGGAGATTTTCGTGAGTGAGTCGCAGGAGCGGTTTACGCTGGTGGTGGAGCCCGGCAAAATGGCCGAAATTACGGCGCTGGGACAGGAAATGGAAGTGGAGCTGACCGATATCGGTTACTTCACCGCCGATGGTTTCCTGGACGTGCGTTTCGATGGTGCGCCGGTGGCCCGCCTGAATATGGAGTTTTTGCACGAGGGCGTGCCCCGCAAAACCTTGGAAGCGGAGTGGACCAAACCCGCCGCCGCCGAGCCGGCAATCCCAGCCCAAACCGACTACACCGAGACGCTGACGCAGCTGCTGGGCTCGCTCAATATCTGCTCGCGGGAGTCCGTTATTCGCCAGTACGACCACGAGGTGAAAGGCCGCACGATTGTGAAGCCCTTGATGGGCGCGACGGGCCAGGCCCCGCAGGACGCGGCCGTGGTGCGCTTCAATTTCGAGAACTGGGAAGGCGTGGCCGTGAGCAACGGCATCATCCCGCGCTACGGCGATTTGGACGCTTACGATATGTCGGCCGGCTCGTTTGACGAGGCCGTGCGCCAGATTATTGCGGTGGGAGGGAAGCTGCCGAACCTGACGCCCGGCGACGGGATTTTCTGGTCGGTGAACGACAACTTCTGCGTGCCCGATTCGGTGTACGACCCCACCAGTAATCCCGATGGCAAGCAGAAACTGGCCAAGCTGGTGCGCATGTGCGAGGCCCTGCGCGACGCCACCGCCGCCTACTGCATCCCGCTCACCAGCGGCAAGGACTCGATGAAAAACGACTTCAAGGCCAACGGCGTGAAGATTTCGGTGCCCCCCACCGTGCTCTACTCGATGACGGCCAAAATGGAAGACGTGCGCCGCGCCATCACCTCCGACTTCAAGCAGGCCGACGACGTGGTATACCTCCTCGGCGAAACCTACGACGAGCTGGGCGGCTCCGAGTTCTACGCGCTGTTCGGCGAACTCGGAGCTAATGTGCCCAAGGTTGATTTCGAAAAAGCCAAGGCGCTCTACACCCTCATTGGCCAAGCCAACGACCAAAGCCTCATTCAGTCCTGCCACGACCTGAGCGACGGCGGCCTCGCCGTGGCGCTGGCCGAAACCACCTTCGGCTACGGCTGCGGCGCGGTGGTGGAGCTGCCCGAAACGGGCCTGCCGCTCGCCACGCAGCTGTTCTCGGAATCACACTCCCGCTTCCTGGCCACGGTAGCGCCGGAAGATGTGGTGGCGTTTGAACAGCTGCTCGGCAGCCGCGCCACGCGCTTTGGCATCGTGACGGCGGATGGTGAACTGACCGTGCGCCACGCGGGCAAAGTGGTTATTTCAGCTAATACCGCCGCTCTGCGCGCCGCCTGGACCAACGGGTCTGTAAATCACCTGCTTGGCGTGGTGTCGAGTGATAACCTCAGCCATTCCAATTCGCTCTAAAAGCACAAGACCTTTTTCCATTGGCCCAAAAGACTTTTGAGATGGTACAAGACGCGGCTCAAGGAGCACATAAAGTTCAATCGGAGGCACAAGACGACGCGTCGGTGTCGCATGGCACGGTGCGGGCGCTGATTCTGACCGGCTTCGGCATCAACTGCGAAGAAGAATTTGCCGCCGCCTACCGCTTGGCCGGCGCGGAAGCCACCATTGTGCACCTCAACCAGGTACTGCACGGGCAGGTGAGCATCCACAATTTCGACGTGCTGAACTTCCCCGGTGGCTTCTCCTTCGGCGACGACCTCGGCTCGGGCGTGGTGCTGGCCAACAAGCTGCGCTACCGCCAAACCAGCGCCGACGGCCGCACGCTGCTCGACGACATCAAGCAGTTTATCGCCGATGGCAAGTTTGTGCTGGGCATCTGCAACGGCTTCCAGGTGCTGGTAAAGCTGGGGTTGCTGCCCAACCTGGGCGGCGACGTGACGCCCGAAGTAACGCTGACCCACAACGCCAGCGGCCGCTACGAAGACCGGTGGGTGACGCTCCGCGTAAACCCCGCCGCCCGCACGCCCTTTCTCAAAGGCATCGACAAGCTGGAGGTGCCCGTGCGCCACGGCGAAGGCCGCCTCGTGGTGCCCGACGATGCCACCCGCGCCGCCATCGAAGCCGCCGGCCTCAACTGCCTGAGCTACATCGACGCCAACGGCGACGGCACCAGCGAATACCCCCTCAACCCTAACGGCGCCGACCTGAACTGCGCCGGCCTTACCGACCCCACTGGGCAGGTGTTCGGCCTCATGCCGCACCCCGAGGCCTTTTTGGCGGCCTACAACCATCCGGATTGGGCCCGCCGTCGGCGGCTGAATCCGGAGGCGAGTGAGGAAGGGGAGGGCCTGCAAATCTTCAAAAACATTGTGGCGCACATCGCTCAACGTAAGGCAGACGGCGCGGCTCCGGTTGCCTCACCCCCCGGCCCCCTCTCCGGGGGAGAGGGGGAGCCGAACGATTTGCTTTTGGTTGAAGAACCGGTTGGGAACTATGGAAATGAAGATTCTATAGTGGGGAAAGATGGCCGCTTAACAGCTGACCGAAAGAATTGGGAGGAAAAGCTGAAGCCCTTTGGGCGCCACATGCGCCACAATTCGACTGAGGCGGAGGATACTTTGTGGCAGGCCGTTCGTGACCGGCAGCTAGCAGACGTCAAGTTTCGTCGTCAGCACACGATTGGGCCATTCATCGTCGACTTTTTCAGCCCTGACCACCAATTAATCGTGGAAGTGGACGGTGACATCCACCTCGAAACGGAACAAGCCGCTTACGATGCTGGCCGTGCCATCGAATTAGAGAAGCTAGGCTACCGACTCATTAAATTCTCCAATGAAGAAGTGCTGAACGCACTCCCCACCGTCCTGCAACAAATCAAAACCGCTTTAACCAAGTAAGTCCAACAACCAACTTGACGCAGCGCCGCCTCGGCTCCCCCTCTCCCCGGAGAGGGGGCCGGGGGGTGAGGCAAAACGCCAGAACGACCTCATGAACACCCTCACCCACTTCGCTTCTCCCCAACTCCCCCTGCTGCACCGCGGCAAAGTACGCGACAGCCTGCGCGCGCCCTCCGGCGACCGCCTCATCATCGTGACCGACCGCCTCTCGGCATTCGACAGCGTGCTCGAAACGGCCATCCCTCACAAAGGCGCGGTGCTGAACGGCCTGGCGAATTTCTGGTTTGAAAAGACGGCCCACATCATCCCCAACCACGTCATCAAGCTCATCGACGCCAACGCCATGCTGGTGAAGGAAGCCGAGCCCATCAAGGTGGAAATGATTGTGCGCCAGTACCTGACGGGCTCCATGTGGCGCGGCTACCAGGCCGGCCAGCGCACCTTCTCGGGCGTGACCGTGCCCGATGGACTGACCAAAAACCAGGCGTTCCCGCAGGCCATCGTGACGCCGACCACCAAGGAGGAATCGGACCGTGAAATCACGCCCGAAAACCTGGTGAGCGAAGGCTGGGTGACCAAGGAGTTGTACGACCAGATGGCCGTGAAGTCGCAGATGCTGTTTGCCGTGGGCTCGCGCCTGCTGGCCGAAAAGGGCATTATTCTGGTGGACACCAAGTATGAGTTCGGCTTGCTGAACGGCCAGCTGATTCTCATCGACGAGATGCACACGCCGGATTCGTCGCGTTTCTGGAGCGCCGACGACTACGCCAAGAATCCTGAGACGGCTGAGCAGATGGACAAGGAGTACGTCCGCCAGTGGCTCATTGCCAACAAGCAGGATGGCAAATACCTCCGCGCCCTCACGCCCGAAGTGACCGCCGAAGCCAGCCGCCGGTACCTCGACATCTACGAGCGCATCGTGGGCGAACCCCTGCCCACCGCCGATACCCATGGCGCCGACGCGCCCCACACCGGCCGCCAGGACGCCCGCGCCCGCATGCTGGCCAACCTCGTTCGGGCCGGCCTCATTAAGGACGCCTGGGTGAACATCGTGATGGGTTCGCCCGCCGATAAGGAGCACTGCGAGAAAATCCGCCAGCAGTTTGAGGGCTACGACATCTTCACCCAACTGCGCGTGACCTCGGCCCATAAGAATGGCGAAGCCATCGCTGGCATGGCCGAAATCTGGAACAACAGCATCGAGCCCGGCGTCATCATCGCCGTGGCCGGCCTGAGCAACGGCCTCGGCGGCGCCTTAGCGGCCAACGTGAACGTGCCCGTGATTTCGTGCCCGCCCTACAAGGACTACGCCGAACTGGCCATGAACCTGAACTCGTCTGTTATCATGCCCAGCGGCACGCCCAACCTGACCGTGGTGCGCCCCGACAACGCCGCCCAGGCCGCCCTGCGCGCCCTGAACATCCCCCGCCTGCGCGAACGCCTGAGCAAAGACATCCTCGCCACCAAAGCCAAACTGCGCGCGGCCGACGAGGAGTTCAAAGTGTTGTAGAGACGCAATATTTTGCGTCTCGTCGTTGCACGAGCGGTACCGCACCGTGCAAGGACGATGTTCAACGACGAGATGCAACATGTTGCGTCTCTGCATTCTGAAAATGTGACTGACTCCAAAACCCTTCTCCTCCTCGGTTCCGGCGCGCGCGAGCACGCCCTGGCCGAAAAGCTGACCCGCGACGGGGCCACGGTGCACGTGCTGCCCGGCAACGCCGGCATCCCCAACAGCCACCCCGAGGTCAATCCGCTGGATTTTGAGGCGGTGCGCGCCTTCGCGCAAGCCCACGATTCCAAGCTGATTGTGGTGGGGCCCGAAGCGCCGCTGGCGGCTGGCATCACCGACTTTTTTGCCGGTTCCAATATCCAGGTTTTTGGCCCGACCCGCTCGGCGGCGCGGCTGGAAAGCTCGAAGGTGTGGAGCAAGGAATTCATGCGCCGCCACGGCGTGGCTACCGCGCAGGCCTGGCCGTTCCGGAGCGACAACATTGCCGCCGCCCGCGCCAAAGCGGCCGAGCTAGGTGGGCACGTAGTGGTGAAATACGACGGCCTGGCCGCTGGCAAAGGCGTGTATGTGTGCTCGTCGCCGGAAGAAGCGGAAGCGGCTTTCGACGACCTGCAAACGAGCTATTCGGGCTGGTTTTCCTTCCTGCTGGAAGAGAAGCTGACCGGTCCCGAAATCAGCATCATCGGCCTCACCGATGGCCATGTTATTCGCCTGTTGGCTACTTCGCAGGACCACAAGCAGCTGCTGGCTGGCGACCAGGGCCCCAACACCGGCGGCATGGGCGCCTACTGCCCCGTGCCCTTCGCCGATGCCAACGTGCTGGCCGCCATCCGCCGCGACATCGTGGACCCTACCCTGCGCGGCCTGCAAAATGAGCAGTTCGAGTTCCGGGGCTTCCTGTACTTCGGCATCATGCTCACGCCCACCGGCCCCAAGCTGCTGGAATACAACGTGCGCCTTGGCGACCCCGAAGCCGAAGTCCTGCTGCCTGCCCTCGACAGCAGCCTGCTCACGCTGATTGAGGCCACCCTCAACGGCACCCTTTCCAAGCAAGGCGTGGTGCAGCGGCCCGGCGCGTTTGTGGGCGTGGTGTTGGCCTCGGGCGGCTACCCGGCCCCGAAATTCCCCACCGGATTCCCCATCACCGGCCTCGACAACCTGCCCACCGGCGTGCGCGCCTTCCACGGCGCCACCCGGCGCAACGAGGCCGGCGAACTGGTGACCAACGGCGGCCGCGTCCTCGTACTCTCCGCCTACGGCCACGACCTGGAGGAAGCCACCGCCCGCGCCTACGAAGCCTGCGCCCGCGTCACGTTCGAGGGCGCCTACTTCCGCCCGGACATTGCCCAGCGCCCGGAGCCCGTGCTAACCGCTGCCGTTGTAAATTGAGACCAGAAGCCCAACTGAAACTGATGAAGCTCCTCGCCTCCTTTGAGCAATTCCGGCTGGCGCCCTTTTCAGAGGGCGCGGAGGAAAGGAAAGCACGGCTGGCCATCCTGCTGTCGGGCCGGGGCTCCAACATGCTGGCGCTGGTAGAAGCCACCAAAACCGGCGTGCTGAAAGACCTGGCCGAAGTGGTGGTTGTGTTCAGCAACAAGCCCGATGCGCCCGGCTTGGCCTTCGCGGCGGAGCAGGGTTGCCCCGTGGCCTCGTTGCCCAGCCAGGGCCGCAAGCGGGAAGCTTTCGATGCCGAAGCTGCCCAGTTGCTTCAGCAGTATCGGCCCGATTTCGTAGTGCTGGCGGGCTACATGCGCATTCTCTCGCCGGCTTTCATTCAGCCGTTTGCGGGCCGCATTCTCAATATTCACCCCGCTGACACTCATCAGCACCAAGGTTTGCATGCCTATGAGTGGGCCTTTGAAAACCAGCTGTCCGAAACCAAAATCACCGTTCATCTGGTTGACGAAGGCCTCGACACGGGTCCCATTCTCGCCCAGCAAACCGTGGATTTGTGCGGAGTTGATACGCTGGCGGAAGTGGAGCGCCGCGGCCTGGCCGTGGAGCATGAGCTGTATGCCCAAACGCTGGCCGAATTAATCAAAAGCCAACAGAACGTCATGTCGAGCGCAGCCGAGACATCCCGCGTGCCGAAGTAAATCAATCGTTAGACGACGCGCGCGAGATGTCTCGGCTGCGCTCGACATGACGTTCTTAATTGACCAGAAATAACCCCATTTGATATGTGCGGAATAGTAGGTTTTCACGGTCCTGACGATGTAGTGGCCGACATGGTGGTGGGCCTCACCGCCCTGCAGCACCGCGGGCAGGACGCAGCGGGCATCGCCACCTTCGACGGCTCCGCTTTCCACTTGCACAAGGGGCAGGGGCTGGTGAACGACGTGTTCAAGAAGAAGCAGGTGAAGAAGCTCAAGGGCCACAGCGGCATCGGCCACGTGCGCTACACCACCCAGGGCGCCAACGACTCCAACCTGGCCCAGCCCTTCACCACGAGCTACCCGTTTGGCCTGGCGATGGTGCACAACGGCAACGTCATCAACTTCCGCGACGTGGCCAAGCGCCTGCACGACCAGTACCACGTGCTGCCCAAAACCACCAACGACCTGGAACTCATCATGTACACCTTCGCCTCGGAGCTGCGCGTGAAAGACCTCGACCACCTCTCCGTGGTCGACATTTTCGACGCCGTCGAAACCACCCAGGAGTTGGTAGAAGGGGCCTACGCCACCATCACGCTCATTGCCGGCCACGGCCTGCTGGCTTTCACCGACCGCCTCGGCATCCGGCCCCTGGTGCTGGGCCGCCGCGACACGGAGGCCGGCCCTATTTACGCGTTTGCGTCGGAAAGCACGTGCTTTGACTTTCTGGGCTTTGAGTTCGTGAAAAACGTAGGGCCGGGCCAAGCTGTGTTCATTGACAACGATTTTCAGGTTCACTTCAAGAACCCTTACGCGCTGCCGAAAGCCTTCTGCGCCTTCGAGCAGATTTACTTCGCCCGCGAAGATTCCGTGATTCACGGGCGGCTGGTGGCCCGCGAGCGGGTGCGCCTGGGCAAGGTGCTGGCCCGCAAAGTGGCCAACGCCGGCCTGCGGCCCGACATGGTGATTGACGTGCCCAGCAGCGGCTACTTCGCCGCCTCCGGTCTGGCCGAGGCAATTGGCGTGCCCTACCGCCGGGCCCTGGTGAAGAACAACCACATGGGTCGTTCCTTCATCGTGGCCACGCAGGCCGGGCGCGAGGACGTGGTGAAGAAAAAGCTGAACCCCATTCGCGAGTTTGTGGAAGGCAAAAAGGTGGCCGTGGTCGACGACAGCATCGTGCGCGGCACCACCTCGCGCCGCATCGTGCGCCTGCTACGCGACGCCGGCGCTGCGGAGGTGTACTTCATCAGCAGCGCGCCGCCCATCGTGTCGCCCTGCATCTACGGCATCGACATGGCCATGAGCACCGAGCTGATTGCGGCCAACTACACGGAGGACGAAATCTGCCGCTACATTGAAGCCGACAAAGTCATTTATCAGGATTTGGAGGACTTGCAGGAGCTTTTCGCCGAAGAAAAAGGCCACGGCGGCAGTTGCTTCGCCTGCTTCTCGGGCCGGTACCCCACCGGCGACGTGACCCACTACCTGCGCCACGTGCAGGAGGAGCGCGCCAGCCACCGCAGCGGCAAAGACAAGAAAACCCAGTCGGTGAGCGCCAAGGCACCCGCACCCACGGAGCACTAATTCATTTCCCATAAACACCCGAACGTCATGCTTCGCTGCGCGCTGCATGACGTTCTTTTTTCTTCTCGCCAACGCACCACCATGTCCGCTTCCCCCGAAAACCCCGCCAGCTACTCCATCGAAGAAGGCAACGCCGCTTCCCGCAACGCCTACGGCTGGGCCAAAAAAACCTTCGCCAACCGCGCCGGCAAGCCCGGCGAAGCCGCCCCGGACCTCGACGGCGGCTTTGCCAACGAAATCCGCTTCGGCAACGCCCGCCTCGGCATCAGCTCCGACGGCATCGGGACCAAGATTGAGGTGGCCGAGCGCACCGGCCGCTACGACACCCTGGGCTTCGACCTGGTGGCCATGACCGCCGACGACCTCATCGTGGCCGGCTTCGTGCCCACCAACCTCTCCAACATCATCGACGTGAACCACCTCGACTACGACGTGGTGGACCAGATGATGCGCGGCCTGCACGACGCCTGCAACTTTGCCCAAATTGCCATCACCGGCGGCGAAATCGCGGAGCTCGGCAACCGCATCGGCGGCTGGCCCGGCGCGGCCATGAACTTCAACTGGTGCTCCACGGCCATCGGCAGCCTGCACCCCAGCCTGGCGCGCCCCCTGAGCGGGCACACCGCCCGGGCCGGCATGGCCGTGGTGGCGCTGCAGTCGCCCTCGTTCCGCTCCAACGGCTACTCGCTGGCCCGCAAAACCCTCACCCGCCTCTTCGGCGACAACTGGCACGAGGCGCCGTTTGAGTTAGGAGCTAAGAGTGAAGAGTTAAGAGTTGATGCTGCTGAAACCGCCGCAGCCACAGATTCAACTCTTAACTCTCAACTCTTAACTCCTGACTCACCCAAAACCTGGGGCGACGCCCTGCTGGCGCCTTCGCTCATCTATTCGCCCGGCGTAGCGGCCCTGCTCGATGCCGGCTTGCCGTTGCACGGTGCCGCCCACATCACCGGCGGCGGCGTGGCCGACAACTTCAAGCGGGTACTCAAAAACGGCCTCGGCGCGGTGCTCGACAACCTGTTTGAGCCCCTGCCCGCCATGCAGCGCCTGATGGAAATCGGCGGCATCGACGCCGAAACGGCCTACCTCTACTGGAACATGGGCACCGGCATGCTCCTCGTGACCGAAGAAGCCCGCGCCGCCGCCGTGGTGGCCGCGCTGCAAGCCAGCGGCTACCGGGCGCAGGTAGCGGGCCGCCTCACCGCCGAGCCCGGCGTGACGCTGCGCGTGGGCGCGGGGGAGCTGCGGTATGCGTAGCCGCGAGTGGAACCAGAACATCGACTGCCGAATATGGTACAACCACCAACGGTTATGGCGCAACCGGCAGTAGTTTATGGCGCAGCACGTATGCGTTATGGCTCAAGTGGCTGTGACAATTGGAACAGTCACTGCGTGAAATGGCGCACACCGGTGCAGAAATAGGTACAACGCGGTGGTGTTTGTGTCCATACGGCTATACTACTGGCACATCCGGCTGCGGATATGGCACAGCTGGCCAGTGTTTGTGACGTAGTTTAGTGGCCTGGCCCGCCTCACGGGCCTTGCCGTGCATGAACTCCGTCCCAACACCCACTGCCACGCCCTTGCTCGATGGCCTAGCCGAACGCATTGCCCGCCGCGACCAGCCCCCGCTACCCGCCCTCGACCCCTATGCGCCGGAGCAGGTGATGCAGCGCCTGCTGGCGGCGCTGCCCCCCCTGGTGCCGGGCCGCAACCAGCGCGGCCGAACCGTGCAGGCCCGGATGCTTTACTGCTTCCTCGTGCACGAAGCCCTCACGGCCCGCAACCTAGCCGATGCCGCCAACATCGAGCGCGTAGCGGGCGGCCGGGCCACCGCCGGGCTGGTGGCCGCCGGCCTGCTCCGTTGGGCCTACGAGGGCCCGCGTCGGGTGTACCGCCTCACCCGCTGGGGCGAGGACTGGCTGCTGGCCATCGGGCGGGGCGAGGGGCCGCCGGCGCGGCCGGTATAAGCGTAGCTGCTACTTGGGTACTGTGCCGACAATAGCACGTACATTCGATGAACAAGTTTGCTTGTTGGATGTCTTTCCTATGCCTTGCGGAACCGAGGGCGTAGAACCTTTCATCGCCCTATGTTGTCGAATAATCACTATGGATACGCTCAATAAAAAAGACGCAAAAGTTCTCAGCGAAGCTCGCCGAAAGGCCGCTTCTGCGGCGCTTACCGCCCGCTACGCCGAATTAGACCGTTTGACCGGGCAGACTGCGGCAGAGCGCATAAAGGAATTAAACACCACTAAAAATGTTGGAAAGTGACAGAATAATAACCAATGACTGGACGGAGGAATATTAGAATATGATATCAGCGACTTGCATCCTGAGCTAGGGGCGTTGGTGCAGGAATACCGAATCAACACAACGACCTACGAAGGGAAACGAATTTATCAAAGTGATTTTTCTCTTTTTGGCCCCGACAGCGTGGTTCCTGGCAATTTCGACCATCTGCCCGCAGCCGTTAAAACCCATTTATGGAAGATAATATTTGCCGTTAAGCGTAAGTTTTTCGAGGAAATAAAGCCGGAAATAGTTGAGCACTTTATCAGTCAGGAATATTCGGTAGAGCATCGATACCAACTCTACTGTCGGCAACTGGCTTTGCCGAATTATAACATTGATATAGAAAGAACAAAACGCACGATTGTGTATCAAAAGAAAACGACCCCCACCGACAACGGTGGGGGTCGTTCGTTGTAATAAGTTTTTACTGGCAACCGTCTTACGCCCCGCGCACCGGCTTCTTCTCCAGAATGAGCTGCGTGCGGTAGTCGAACAGGTCTTTCTCGAGGCCCACGGGGTAGGTGTGGGGGTTGAGGAAGCGCCGGATGCTGGGGTCGAGGCTTTGCACTTCGCGCTGGGCGTGGGCGCGGCTGTCGGCCAGCGTGGGCAGCTCCCGCACGCGCTGGCCGGCGCGGAATACCGGCTCCAGCAGCTCGCGGAACGTCGTTTCGGGGCGGATGGCGAGGCGGCGCGTGATGTCGGCCGGGTCGATGATGGTGAGCTGGTCGGGGAGGGGCGCGGCGGTGTTGTAGAGCATGTCGGCGCGGGGCTTGCCGTGCTCGTTCAGGTAGCGGCGCACCTGCAGGATGCCCGGCACGCTGGTTTTGGCCACTTGCTCCGAGAGCTTGATGGTGAAATCCCAGCCCGAGTCGTCGGCCTTGCGCAGCGCGGCCAGCTTGTACACTCCCCCCAACGCCGCCTGGTTGTAGGCCGTGATGAGCTGCGTGCCCACGCCCCAGGTGTCGATGCGGGCGCCCTGCTGCTTGAGGCTGGTGATGAGGTTTTCCTCCAAATCGTTGCTGGCCACGATGCGCGTTGCCGTGAAGCCGGCCTCGTCCAGCACCGCCCGGGCCTCCCGGCTCAGGTAGGCCAGGTCGCCCGAATCGAGCCGGATGCCGGCCAGCTCGTGGCTGTTGGCACGCATCTCGCGGGCCACTTTGATGGCCTGCCGCACGCCGTCCAGCGTGTCATACGTATCCACCAGAAACACCGAGTCGTCGGGAAACGCCTTCGCGTAGGCCCCAAACGCCGCCACCTCGTCCTCAAACGACATCACCCAGCTATGCGCGTGCGTGCCGCGCACCGGAATGCCGTAGCGCTGCCCCGCCAGCACGTTGCTCGTCGCATCGGCCCCGCCCAAAAAAGCCGCCCGGCTGGCCCCCAGGCCCCCGTCGAAGCCCTGGGCCCGGCGCAGGCCAAACTCCAGAATCTGGTCCGTCGGCCCGGCCGCTTCCCGAATGCGGGCCGCCTTGGTGGCAATGAGCGTCTGAAAATTAACGAGCGTAAGCAGGGCCGTTTCCAGCAGCTGGGCCTGCAAAAGCGGCCCGCGCACCCGAATCAGCGGCTCGTTGCCGAACACCACGGTGCCTTCGGGCACGGCGTCGATGTCGCAGGTAAATTTCAGCTGGCGCAGGTAATCCAGGAACTCCGTTGGGAACAGGGCGCCGCCCTTGCTGCCGCGCAGGCTGCCGAGGTAGGCGAGGTCATCGTCGGAGAAATGCAGGTTTTCGACCCAATCCACGGCCAGGGCCAGGCCCGCCGCCACCGCGTAGCCGCCCTGGAACGGCGCTTTGCGGAAGTACAGGTGAAACACGGCCTCGCGGTCCTGCATGCCCTGCTGCCAGTAGCCGTAGGCCATGGTGAGCTGGTACAAATCGGTGACGAGGGCGAGCGAGGGCGCGTAGAGGCCGGAAAGGGGCGCTGCATTCATAAGCTAAGGCGGATAAGGCGCCAGCAGCCGCTGGCCCCGCAAAGGAAGCAACAGCCGGGGCAAAAGTTTCGGCCGGCCGGGCGCCGCGGCCGTACTTTGTGCCGTGCCAACGCCTTCCTCTTCCGCTCTTTTTCGTCTGGTGCACCGCGTGGGCCGCATCTCGGCGCGCTACCGGCTGCTGACCGGCGTGGCCCTGGGTGCGCTGGCCTGGACCTGCACGCCGGCCAGCCCCCGCCACGTCAGCCAGTGGGTGGCGGCCTGGGATGCCTTCGCGGCCGTGACGCTGCTGCTCATCGCGGCGGCCATTTTCACCGCCAACGCCGCCCGCATCCGCGAAGTGGCCAACGACGAAGACCCCAGCCGGGCGGTGGCCTTCATCTTCGTGCTGGTGGCCGCCGTGGCCAGCCTGCTGGGCGTGGTGGCCCTGCTCAGCACCACCAAAGGCCTGAGCACGGGCGGGTTCTCGCAGCACGTGCTGCTGAGCATGGCGGCCGTGTTCGAGTCGTGGCTGCTGGTGCACACCATCTTCACGCTGCGCTACGCCCACATTTTTTACGACACCGACGACGATGCCGGCGGCGACACCGGTGGCCTGGAGTTTCCCGGCCAGGACCCCGAGCCCGACTATCTGGACTTCGCCTATTTCGCCTTCACCATCGGCATGGCCGCCCAAACGGCCGACGTCACCATTCCCGGCCGGCGGCAGCGCCGCACCGCCCTGCTGCACGCCCTCTTGTCCTTCGGCTTCAACACCGCCATCGTGGCCCTCAGCATCAGCGCCATCGGTGGACTGCTGTAGGGGAATTATAAATTATGAGTTATGAATTGAAACAGGCTCCTAAAGGCCCCGGCTTTTCAATTCGTAACTCATAATTTATCATTCATAATTACGAAATCAGCCCCCGGCCCACGGCGAGCTTGATGAGGGCGGCCGTGTTCTTGGCCTGGGTTTTGGCGATGATGTTCTGGCGGTGGGTTTCGATGGTGCGCTTGCTGGTGAAAAGCTTGTCGGCAATTTCGCCGTTGGTGAGGCCTTCGGCGATGAGCTTGAGCACTTCCAGCTCGCGGGCGGTGAGGTCGGCGCCGGAGGGCGAGCTGCCGTCGTCGGAAGGGGTGGGGGTGCCGGCCGAGCTGGCCACGGCCTTGTAGAGCATGTTCAGGCCAATTTCGGTGCACAGAAACGGGTTGCCGGCCGCCACCGTCCGGATGGCGTAGGTGATTTCGCTGATGGCCGCGTTTTTGAGCACGTAGCCCAAGGCGCCGGCTTCCAGCATGCGCACCACGTAGTTTTCGTGGTCGAGCATAGTGAGCACCAGCACGTGCACGTCGGGGAAGCGGCGGCGCAGCTCGGGCATGGTGGCAAAACCGTCCATGACGGGCATTTGCACGTCCATCAGCACCACGTCGGCGGGGGTGGTTTCGAGCATGGCCAGCAACTCGGCGCCGTTGCTGGCCTCGCCCACCACGTCCAGGTCGGCATCGGCGGAAAGCAGCGCCCGGATGCCGTCGCGCAAGATGGTGTGGTCGTCGGCAAGCAGAATGCGAGTCATAGCGGGGAAGGTTAGAAGGCGTATCGAAAAGGAGGGATGGCCGCAAAGTTGGGGCGAGTCCCATATACGGGAAAAGGGGCTACGTATTTCTACCCTTTCGGCGCGTTTCCCCCCGTTTTTTCAAGGGATTTATACGGCTTTTGCGGCCATTTTTAGGGTTCAGCTTGGCCCGGCCTGTATTTTCGGGGTGCTAAAAGCCAGTTTTTTTTGCCTGCCGTTTCGCAATCGGGTAACTTCGGCACTCCCGTTTGCCCCGTTTCCTTTCTATGATTCGCCTATTGCTCTCCGACGGCCACGCTCCCACCCGCGCGGCGCTGCGCCAGGAGTTGGCAGGGATGGCCGGCATAGAAATAGTGGGCGAGGCCGGCCACGGCGACGACCTGCTGGCGCAGTTGGGCCCGGCCGCGCCCACCGCCGTGCTGCTCGACCTGGCCCTGCCCGGGCCCGACGCCTTTGCGCTGCTGCCGGCCTTGCGCGACCAGTACCCCCGGCTGCGCGTGCTGGCGCGCGGCGATTTCACCAACGAGCAGTACGTGGCCCGGGCGTTCGACCTCGGCGCCCACGGCTACCTCCTGAAAAACGCCCAGCCCGGCGAGCTGGCGCACGGCCTGAGCACCGTGGCCGGCGGGCGGCCGTTTCTGTGCGTGGCCATTGGGCTGGCGCTGCTGGGCCGCCTGCGCACGGCAGGCCCGGTGCCCGACGCCGCGGCCGCCCGCCTGGCCCTGGGCCTGAGCAAGCGCGAGCTGGAAGTGCTGGGCCTGGTGGCCGAGGGCCTCACCAACGCCGAAATCGCGCTGAAGCTCTTCACCAGCAAGCGCACCGTCGAAACCCACCGCCAAAACATCATGGACAAGACCCAGGCCAAGAACACGGCCGCCCTCATCCGGCTGGCTGCCAGCCAGGGCCTGTTGCCGGAATGATGAGAGGGTAGGAGGATATAGGAAACAAAAAGCCCGTCATGCTTCGCTGCGCGCTGCATGACGGGCTTTTTCACTCATTCGCCGCTCTGTGCGGCAATGATGAACTCGGCCAGCTCGCGGAAGCAGCCGTGGCCGCCGGCGGTTTGGCAGTGGAAATGGGCCGCCGCGCGGGCAAAGGAAGTAGCATCGCCAGGGCAGGCCGAAAAGCCCACCATGCCCAGGATTTCGAGGTCGTTGGTGTCGTCGCCGATGAAGGCAATCTCGTCGGCGGCCAGCCCGGTGCGGGCCATGATTTCGCGCAGGCAGGCGGGCTTGTCCTTGATGCCCAGGTGCAGCTCCTCGATGCGCAGCTTGGCGGCGCGGGTGCGCACCGAGGGCGAGACTTCGCCCGTGACGATGCCCGTGGCAATGCCGTGGTGGCGCAGGCGCTCCACGCCCATGCCGTCGCGGATGTTGAAGCGCTTCATTTCTTCGCCGCGCTCGGAGTAGTACACGCCGCCGTCGGTGAGCACGCCGTCGCAGTCGGTGAGCACGAGGCGGACGCGCCGGGCGCTGGCAGTGAGGTCGGCTAGTTTCATAAAAGCAAGGCAGGAAATAAAGTGAGGGGAAGCCGAAACGGGCGAAACCACGCGTTGCGGCCGCAAGAACGGCAGGAACGTGGGAATCAGAATTGCACTGCAATTATAATTATCCCGGAAAGTGTACCTTAGCGCCGAGAATACCCGCTAGAATCATTTTTGTTTGCATCCTATGAAGAATCGGTATACTAAATACACTTTTATGGCGCTTTTGCTGCCGTTTACTTCCTTCGGCCAGGTCGCCAGCCAGTCGACTTACGATGCCGTAGTGGCCGCCGAAGACGCGTTTGTGGCCCAGATAAAACAAGCGGGCACGGCCGCGGCTTTTGTGGCCAACAGCGCCCCTACGGCCCTGGTGGCCGATGGCGGCAAGCTCGTGAACGCCCAGGACTACTGGCGGGCCCAGCCTTCTAAGCCGGGCACCCGCCTCACGTGGTACCCTTCGCTGGTGGACGTGGCCCAGTCGGGCGAGCTGGCCTACACCACCGGCCCCTGGACGATGCTGCAAAACGAAAAGCCCCAAACCGCCGGCGAGTACGTGACGGTGTGGCGCAAGCAGCCCGAAGGCGGCTGGAAATTTGTGGCCGACATGGGCATTGAGCGCATTGGCACGGCCCCGGCCCGGGCGGCCTTCATCCTGCAGCCGCACTTGTTTGCCGCGCAGGCCACGCCCAGCACCGCGCCGGCCAACATCGTGCTCGACGTGGACCGCAAATTCGCTACCGCCGAGCAGCTAAAGCCCGGCGAAACCTATGGAGAATTCCTCAGCGCCGAGGCCCGCCTCTACCGCCCCGGCCTCTCGATGATGCAGGGCGCGGCCGCCGCGGCCAACATGAAAACCCTCGACCGCCCCTACGAATTTAAGGCCACCACCGGCTACCTCGCCGCCGCCGGCGACCTGGGCTACGTGGTGGGCACCCTGCACCGCGCCAGTGCCGGCGCCAAAAACCCCGAAGAAAACGGCAGCTACCTGCGCATCTGGCGGCGCGAGGCCGCGGCCGGCTGGCGCGTGGTGCTGGAAATCTTCAACCTCACCCCCTCGGCCAACGCGGCCGCTTCGCCCGTTCCCACGCCCCAAAGCGTGAGCGGCGCCGCCGGCCAGGCCCCCGTGAAGCGCGTGGAGTAAGCAGGCAGGCATAGCAGTAACCCCAGAAGCCCTCGCCGCAGTTGCCGCGAGGGCTTTTTGCTGTGCGTTGGTTTCTTGTTTGGTCCCGAGGAGCCGGCCGGTGTAAGGCCATTGTCGCGGCCGCGTCCAGCACAGGGCATTGGCAATAGTGCCGGGCCCAGTCGCTCCTTTGCCTCCTACTCATGAAACTCTATGTATTTCTGGCCCTGCTGCTGGCGGGCCTTTGCGCGGCGTGGGTTCCCGCGCCGAGTACGGCCGGGCCCAAAGCGGCCAGCCGGGTGCCGGTAGTGGTGGAGTTGTTTACTTCCGAAGGCTGCTCCAGTTGCCCCAGCGCCGATGCGGCCCTACGCGAGCTGGAAGCCGCCCAGGCCGTGCCCGGTGTTGAGGTCATTGCCCTCGGCGAACACGTCGACTACTGGAATCGGCTGGGCTGGAAGGACGTCTTTTCGTCGCCGGTTTACACTGAGCGCCAGCGCCAATACGCCCAGAGCTTCGGCACCGGCTCCTACACGCCGCAGGCCGTGGTGAACGGCCGCTACGAATTTGTGGGCAGCCGCACCGGCGAACTGGCCGCCACCGTGGCCCGGGCCGCCCAAGCCCCGCAAGCGGCCCTAAGCGTGGCCGTACGGGAAGGCCGGGCCAGCGTAGAAGTGCGCAGCTTGCCCGCCGGTACGCCCGCAGCGGAGGTGCTGCTGGCCATCACCGAGCGCGGGCTGTCGTCGCAAGTGGGACGGGGCGAGAACTCCGGGCAACTGCTGCGGCACGCGGCCGTGGTGCGGCGGCTCATCCCCCTGGGCCGGGTGCAGGCCGATGGTACTTTTAGCGCCACCACGGAGCTGGCGGTTGCAGCGGCCTGGCAACGGCCAAACCTGCGGGCCGTGGCCCTGGTGCAGGAAACGGCTTCGCGGCGCATTGTGGGCGTGGCGGCCGCCCCGGTACCGTAGCCGGGCCGCGCGTTGCAGCAGCGCCGAAAGCGTGGTGTTCCCAGCGGCTGGCGTAATCTTGCGGAACGAGCCGGGCCCGGCTCCTTGCTGCTTTTCATGACTCCACCCACCCCCGTTCCCGCGCAGTGGCCCGAGCGCTACGGCGACGAGCTTTTCAGCTTTGCCCGCAGCCGCGTGAGCGACGCCGACGTGGCCGAAGAGCTGGTGCAGGAAACCTTCCTGAGCGCCCTCGACGGCTTGGCCACATTTCGGGCCGAAGCGTCGGAGCGGACGTGGCTATTCGTCATCCTGCGGCGCAAAATCATCGACCATTACCGCCGTCAGGCCCGCGCCACGCAGGTCAGCCTCGACGAGCTCAGCGAAGGCGGCGCCACGGAAGCCGATTTTTTTGCGCCCGCCAACGGCCACTGGACCGGCCCGCAGGCGCCCGCCAGCTGGCTCAACGCCGACGCCGCGCTGGAGCAGCAGGAGCTGCACGACATCCTGCAGCGCTGCCAGCAGCGCCTGCCGCCGCAGCAGGAAGCCGTGTTTGCGCTGCGGTTTATTGAGGAATTATCTGCCGAAGAAATATGTCAGGAGCTCGGCCTGAGTTCTGCCAACTACTGGGTTATCGTGCACCGGGCCAAGCTGCAGCTGCGCCGTTGCCTCGAAAAACACGGCCTGGGCAAGAATTAACCACTGGTTATGCTACGAATTATTACCTGCCAAAACGCTACGCTGCTGCTGGAAAAGCAGGCCGACGATGCGCTGCCCACGGGCGCGCGGGCCAGCCTGTGGCTGCACCTGCGCTACTGCCCTTACTGCAAGCGCTACGCCCGGCAAACGGTGCTCATCGCGGAGTGGGCCCGCAGCGCCGCCGCCAGCCGGGCCAGCTCCGGCGCCAAGCTGTCGGCAGCGGCCAAGGAGCGGATGCGCCAGCGCCTGAGTGCCGCTGGGTAGGTGTTTGTCATTGCGAAGCCGTAGGCCGTGGCAACTCATCTTCACGACACCAGACACGTCATTATTAATCAGAAAGGCCCGGCACTGCGTAGTGCCGGGCCTTTGTTTGGGCTTTGTCACAATCTTAGGTCTGGTCGCTGAGAACAGGACGGATTAGCTACGCTGTCCTTCGGGTGCCGCGCTGCGCTCGCAATGACAGGTGGTGACTTGGCGCCAGCAGCCTTTTACGCGCCAGTGGGCGCCAGGCGCACCACCAGCCCGTCGGTGCGGGGGGTGAGGCGAATCTGGCAGCTCAGGCGCGAGCCCAGGTGCACCACGGGCAGCGTTTCGAGCATGTCGAGCTCGGCGTCTTCGGGCTCGGGCAGGGCGGGGCCGGCCAGCACTTCCACGTGGCAGGTGGCGCAGAGGGCCATGCCCCCGCAGGTGGCCATGATGTCGTAGCCGCTGGCTTTCAGCAGCTCCATCAGACTCAGGCCCATGTCGGTGGGCGCCATGATTTCGCGGCGCTGGCCCGGCGCTTCTTCAACGTAGATGCGGATGTCTTCTTGCATAAGTGGATTGGGTTATTAAGCACAAAAGAACGTCATGCCGAGCGCAGCGAAGCATCTTTACCGTGGTGTATATTATTTACCACCACGGTAAAGATGCTTCGCTGCGCTCGGCATGACTCGTCTTCAAGCCCACTTACATGCTGGGCGCACCGTTGACGGTGGTGTACTTCAGCGTGTATTTTTTGTCGGGGAAAATGTATTTGAAGGCGCCCTGGCACATGAGCGCGGCCTCGTGAAAGCCGCAGAGAATGAGCTTGAGCTTGCCGGGGTAGGTGTTGATGTCGCCGATGGCAAACACGCCGGGCAGCGAGGTACTGTAGTCCACCGTATCCACTTTCACGGCGTCATTCTCAATTTCCAGGCCCCACTCGCCGATGGGGCCGAGCTTGGGCGTGAGGCCGAAAAGCGGGATGAAGCAGTCGAGCGGGACGGTTTCGGCCTGGCCGTCGTTGCCGGTGATGGTCACTTCCTTCAGCATGCCGTTGCCGTGCAGGTGCGTCACGTTGGAGTTGAGCACGAGCTTGATTTTGCCGGCTTCGGCCAGCGTCTTCACTTTTTCGGCCGAGTCGGCGGCGCCGCGAAAGGTGGTGCCGCGGTGCACCAGCGTCACGTCGGACGCCACGTTGGCGAGGAAGTTGGTCCAGTCGAGGGCCGAGTCGCCGCCGCCGGCGATGACAATTTTTTTGTCGCGGAAGTGCTCGGGGTCGCGCACCATGTAGTGCACGCCGCGGCCGCCCTCAAACTGCTCCAGGTTTTCCACGGCCGGCTTGCGCGGCTCGAAGGAGCCCAGGCCGCCGGCAATGGCCACGGCTTTGCAATGAATTTCGGAGCCGTCGGTGGTGAAAAGCTGGAACGAGCCGTCGTCGAGCTTCTGGAATTGTTCGACCCGTTCGCCCAGCGTGAAGGTGGGCTGGAAGGGCTCAATCTGCTTCATCAGGTTGTCGACCAAGTCGCCGGCCAGGATTTCGGGGAAGCCGGGGATGTCATAAATCGGCTTCTTGGGGTAAATCTCGGAGAGCTGGCCGCCGGGCTGGGGCAGGGCGTCCACCACGTGGCAGCGGAGCTTAAGCAAACCGGCTTCAAAAACGGCGAACAGGCCCACCGGGCCAGCCCCGATGATGCAAATGTCAGTGGAAATGGGAGTGGACATAGGATGAAATAAGTGCCTTTAACCGGGCGTCGGGTTGAAGCGGCCACAACGTAGGAAGCCGCTGGGGCAAAGGTACGGCCACCGGCCGGGGCCGCCAACGCAGCCTCGGGTTATAACAACGCGCCCGCCTAAATCGTTGGCCGAAAGCCCTTCAAAAAGCCCGGAATCAGCCGGCGCTAAGCCGCCGTGTCGGTGCGAAGTTGTAGCTCGTCGAGAAACTGCGTGGCGTCCCAGATGTCGAGGAAATACTCGACGGGCATGGCCTGGCTGGTGGTCACGGCGTCGGAGTAGCGCCGCGTGGGCAGGCCGGGCACATGCACTTCGGCCACCAGGGTCACGCCGCGCTGCACGATGAGCTGCTCGACGGCCTGAAACTCGCAGAGCAGGGCGGTGCCGTGCGCGTTCACCACCTGCATGTCGCTGAGGATGACGAAGCCCGGCCGCACTTCGGCCAGGGCGGCCGACCAGTCGTGGCGGTAGTGGGGGAGGGATGCTGCCGCGCGCATTGCGCTGAAGTTCTGGTAGAAAATCCGGTTTTGGGCCCGGTCGACGGTTATTTGGTACTCGGGGCGGAAAGCAACAATGCGCATCAGACAACACAAACCGAACAACAACCTCCGGCCAATTTTTATGCAATATTACAAAATATTGCTGGCTATATACAATCATAAGCTGGACAATGGCGCTGCGGGCCAGAAGTACCGCTCGCGGTTGGGCTTATGAGCACATGTTTTGCAGTAGCCGATTATTCGCGAAACCGCCTGCTGCGCGCCGGCACCATACCAAGCGCGGCCCGGCGGCGTTTACCGGCTCAGGTTTTCGGCCGTGGGGCATTTCGTTGCGTAATGCCTATACTTCGCCCAAAATCCTGCCTAGCGCTTACTCCATGCCGACATCTGTTTCCGCCGAGCCCCGGGCTTTGCGTTTTTTCCGGGGCTTCCGGCTAGCCGGCGCGCTGCTCGGGGCCATGGCCCTGGTGGCCAGCTGCGGCGGCTCTGAAACCGCCGAAACCACTGCTTCTAAACCTGCTAAGGGCGCCAAACCCGCCACCCCTGCGCCCACCGAGACCGAAGCCGCCCCGCTCAACGTGAGCGTTTTTCTGGAATATTCGGGCGGTATGAAAGGCTTCGTGCCCCGCGGCGGGGCCGACAAACCCGCCACCGAATTTCAGCAGCGCATCGGCGCGCTTATCACCGAAACGCAGGTGAACGGCGCCGTGAACAGCCGCAAATACTACCTCTGCGAAAACGCCGCACCCAAGGCCGTGCCCTTTGCCGACCTGCGCAACCTGGTGCAGGGCAACGTGTCGCAAGCCGCCCTGGGCACCGAGCTGCCGCAGATGCTGGAAGGCATTTTGGCGCGCCCGCAGGCCGCGCAGGAGGTCAGTGTCGTCATTTCCGATTTCATTTATGGGCCCGAGGACCGGTCGGCGTTTTCGCAGCTGCCCAACCTCATTCGCACGTCCATCGCGCCCGTGAGCCAGAAGCAACTGGCCGTGGCGGTGTTTGGCGAGACTTCGCGTTTTTACGGCAGCTACTTCCCGGCCGTGAAAACGCCGGTGCAAAAGCGCACGCTGAATGGCGAAAAAGTGCCCTACTACGTGTGGGTGATTGGGCCGCCCGCACTGGTGGCGCGCTTCACCGCCGAGGTGTTCCGGAACGCGCCGGCCCAGCAAGCCTTCTTCGGGTTGAAGACGAGCACGCCGGCTTTCGCGCCGTTGCTGGTGAAACTGACCGACCCCAAACTCAAGCCCAGCGGCAGCGTGTACGGCGAGGATAACGGCCTGACCATGAAAGTGTCGGACGACCCGGCCGAATTTACGGTGGGGCTGAACCTGAAAGAATTGCCCGCTGCGTGGCAGCAAACGGCCTTTTTGGCCCAACATCTGCAGGTGCGCTTGCCCAACGGGCAAGCCGCGCTGGTGCCGGGCTCGGTGCGCGCCCTCACCGAAGAGCAGCAGAGCGGCCAGCCGGTGCTGGCGCCCTACACCCACGCCCTGCGCCTGCGGGTGAGCAAGCTGGCGGCCCCCACCGCCACGCTCAGCCTGGCTTTGCCCGCTCCGGAAACGCCGGACTGGGTGGCGGCCTGGAGCACCACCAACGACAATACGCCCGCGCCGCGCACGTTTGGCCTCGACCAGATTCTGGCCGGCGTCCGCCAGTCGTATCCCACGCCGCTGCCGCCCGTATTCACGGTTCAGCTTCCCCTCAAAAACGATAAATAAAGGAGATACGAGTCATTGAGAAGTGAGATAGGAGACAAGGCTTGTTCTCCATTCTTAGGTTTCTCACGTCTCAGTTCTCCCAGTCTCACTTCTCACCTCTCCTATGCAAACCTTCTTCACCAGCCTGTATTCGGCTCTGATTTCCATCTTCCAGAACCAGCGCCCGGCCGACTACGGCTTGTATAAAACCGACATTTTCGCGGCCGTGGGCTGGAGCACGCTGGGCGTGGCGCTGCTGCTGGTGCTGGCGTTTTACTACGTGTTCAACTCGGCTTTGCGCACGGGCATGTTCCGGACCACGCACTGGGTGCTCACGCTGGCGTTGGCCGCCGGGCTGGGCGTGGCGCTGGCCCACCATTTCAGCACCAGCCACGGGGCCGAGTCCAGCACTTACCTGGGCTATTTCATGGTGGTGAACATGATTGTGGCGGCGCTGTGGTTCCTTATTTTCTCGGTGCTCTTGAAGCGCTGGAGCACCTACGCGCGCACCACGCCGTTTGTAGGGCCGTTTTAGAGCAGTTAAGAGTTAAAAGTTAGGAGTGAAGAGTTGGCTAGGCGCCGATTCTAACTCCAGCTGGCAACTCTTCACTCCTAACTTTTAACTCTTAACTCAGCTATGTCCAAACTATTCATCTTCGCCGTGGGCGGCACCGGGGCCCGCGTGCTGCGCTCCCTCACCATGCTGCTGGCCTCGGGCGTGCGCATTCCGAACTGCGACCAGGTGGTGCCCGTCCTCATCGACCCCGACACCCAGAACGGCGACGTGACCCGCACCGTGGCCCTGCTCAAGCGCTACGCCCGCATCCACGAGGCCCTGTACGGCGACGGCCAGAAGGAAAAAACCGGCTTTTTCAGCCAGCCCATGAACACGCTGGCCCACCTCAACACCAGCGGCGGCGGCGAGGAGCTGCGCGACTCGTTCGTGTACGACTTCGGCGGCATCAGCCAGCCCTTTCGCGACTACCTGAAATACAACGACCTCTCGGTGGAAACGCAGGGTTTGGTCGATTTGCTGTTCACGCAGGACAGCCTCGCGGCCAACCTCGACGTGGGTTTCCGCGGCTCGCCCAACGTGGGCTCGGTGGTACTCAATGCCGTGGTGCAGTCCAAGGAAATGCGCTACCTCGCCCAGAGCCTGCAGGACGGCGACCGGGCGTTTTTCATTAGCTCGATTTTTGGCGGCACGGGCGCGGCCGGCTTCCCGCTGCTGGTGAAAAACCTGCGCGACGCCAACTCGCCGCTGGCCCACCCCGAAGTGCGCCGCCGCCTGAAAGCCGGCGCACTGGTGATGTTGCCTTACTTCAAGCTGCAGGAACCTTCGGCCGATGAAAAGGCCGCCGGGCAGGATTTCATCGATTCCAATACGTTCATTACGAAGACCAAAACGGCCCTGTCGTACTACGCCGACAACCTGCAAGGGCTGGAAGCCCTGTACTATCTCGGCGACCAGCCGGGCCAGCCGCTGGCCAACCACCCCGGCCGCGCCGAGCAGCGCAACCAGGCCCACCTGCTCGAAATGCTGGGCGCGCTGTCCATCCAGCACTTCATGGAAGTGCCCGACAACCAGCTTGATGGTAACCAGCCGCTGTACCACGAGTACGGCCTGAAATCGGACAGCACCGACGTCGATTTCGGCCAGCTGCCCAGCGACTTGCGCCAGGAGGTGGCCCGCCCGCTCATTCAGTTGCACTACTTCGCCCGCTATTTCCTCAAGCACACGCCGGAGGATGAAAAAGCCCCCTACTACGAAGCCGGGGACTTGTCGGCCCAACTGCGCAACAACCGCGCCTTGCGCGAACTGTACGACTTTTTCGGTGAGTACAACGAGTGGATTCGGGAGCTGGGCGTGAACCAGCGCCGCTACACCGCCATTCGGGCCGACGAAATGGATTTCAACAAAATGGTGGCCGATAAAACGGTCGAAACCGGCATTTTCAGCAAAGGCATCACGCCGGGCTATTTCCGCGACGAGCTCACCAAAGCCGTGGGCAAGGCGACGCTGAAAAACCCCACCGAAAACGAGGCCCTGCGCTGGGTGGTAAAGGCCTTTGAAGACGCCACGGGCGAGATTCTGGACAAGAAGCTGCAATACTCGTAGCCGTTTGTCATTGCGAGCGTAGCGCGGCAATCCGTCCTCTCAATGCGACCAGCTTCGAGAAGTGACAAGCCTTAAGTCTTGGGTAGAGCCCTCAACAATTTTAACTTCATTACATTACTAAGTGACGCGCTGAGAACAGGACGGATTGCCAAGGGCTGCGCCCTCGCAATGACCGCCGATTCAACAACTCGCGCCATTTGACCGAAAACAACCTTCATGGCTAAAATCCTGCGTTTGCACGATACCGGCTCCAGCACCCACGAGGGCTGGGGACCGACTGGAAAAATTGGCCCCCACGAAGTGGAGCGCCTGCGCGACCCGCAGGGCGGCCGCGCGGCCAAGGTGGCCGTGTCCATTCCCTCGCCCTTCGCGCGCATGCACCTGGTGGAAACCGCGCTGCGGTTTGTGACGCAGGGCGGGGCCGCCCAGGATTCCGTTTACCACCAGCTGGTAAGCCACTTCTGGGACGTGTGGGAGATGGTGTTCAACTTTCACCAGCGCAAGCTGGCCAGCCAACGCCTGCAAATCCGGGCCTGGCGCAAAGACGAGGAACTGGCCAAGCTGCGCCAAAACCCCGCCACCCGCCCGCTGGCCGACGTGCTGGCGCTGTACCTGGACGGCCGCTTTGCGAAGCTGACCGAGCTGCACCTGATTTATTTTCCCGGCCCAAACGGGGTGCCGCAGCTCATCGGCGGCACTTCGCCGCTCACGCTGTTTTTCCCGGCGCCCAACGTGCGCCCGCTGCCGGTACAGCGGCCCCAGGGCGGCGGCTATTATTTCGACAGCACCTACGTGCCGCTGGAAGCCCGCGAAACCGCTTTCCGCGACTACGTGTACCAGCTTTTCACCGGCGACCCGGCGCTGACGTCGCTGGCCCCGCTGGTGCGCGACACCCTCGACCGCAGCCAGTTGCAGAAGTGGGCCCTGGAAGGCTCGGCCAGCCTGAGCAACTTCCCGGTGCTGACGGATGCGTCGAACAACCAGATTGACGTGGCCGGCGTGCTGCTGCGCGTGCGGCCCGACGAAGGGACGGTGCGCAATTCGGACCTGTTCATCCGGCCCAGCCGGCCGGGCGTGGCGGGGCCGCTGCCCATCGTGCTGCGACCCGGGCTGAAGGCCGTGGGCAAGCGCTACTTCAACGAAACCATGTTTGCCGACAGCGGCGCCATCGTGCCCGCCGCTGATGCGCGCCCGCTGAAGGAGCGCACCCTGCCCGGCCCGGAGCTGCCGTACCCCTACCTCACGGTGAACGACTTGCTGGAAGACACGCTGCTCACGGTGCCGTACGAGGTGGACGACACCCGCTTTTTCAGCGGCAATTTGAAGGTTGCGCCGGGCTTCAAACCCAGCAACTGGCCGCTGCTGCCCCTCAAGCCCACGTATTTTGACTATTTCACGGCCCAGGATTTGGCCGAGCACCTGACGGTGGAAATGGATTCGGCCAGCGTGCGGGTGCGGCTGCGCGTGCCGGTGAGCGGCGGCGACTACGTGGACTACGAGCGCGCCTACTACCCCAACCCACAGGGCGACAACATCGGCCGGCTGCTGGTGACCAACGTGGCGCTGTCTATTTTCCCGTTCGTGAAAGTGGCCGACGCACCGCAGTACAACGACTTCTACAAAGTCATGCTGGTGGATGCCAACAACATCGACCCGAGCATGGTGACCAAGAAAGTCGACCTGAAATTCTGGGCCAACGGCCACCAGCTCAGCGAAACCGGCACCGACCAGAGCGCCACCCGCTACGAGCGCACCCCCAAAACCAGCCAGGACGAGGGCAGCACCTACTACGAGGTGCGCGGCACGCATTTCGACTACCTCGAAGTGCTGAACCCGGCCCCGGCCGAGGGCCGCGCGCTCATCATCCCGCGCTGGCCCGAAGTGCGCCAGGGCACCAAGGAGTACCGTTTTGCCATCGATTTCGGCACCACGAACACCCACGTGGCCATGCAGGACAGCCCCGGCCAGGAGCCCAGGCCCTTCAGCTTCGGCCTGACCGACACGCCCGTGGCCCTGCTCAAAAAGAGCACCGCTGAGCCCGACCGCAGCACCTACGAGCGCCTGTACCGCGGCATCGACGATGACCCGGCCAACTTCGTGCAAATCAAGCGCTGGCAGCAGTACCAGGAGCGGGAGTTCGTGCCGCCCATCATCGGGGCCGACAATTCGCCCTACGCCTTCCCGGCCCGCACCGCTACCTACGAGGCCGTTAACTACGCCACCCAGGAACTGAGCGTGCTCGGCAACATCAACGTGGCCTTCGGCATCATCACCGAAGAGCAGCGCCGGCCGAATTACCACACCAATCTGAAGTGGGATAATTCGCTGAACATCGCCAACACCAACCGCGTGCGGGCGTTTTTCAAGGAAATCCTGCTGCTGTGCCGCGCCAAGGTGGCCCTGAACGGCGGCAACCTCGCGGCTACGCAAATCACCTGGTTTGCCCCGCTGAGCTTCTCGACTTACCAGCGCAACCTGTACCAGCGCGAGTGGGACACGCTGTTCCACGACGTTTTCCACACCACCGCGTCCATGCCCTGCATGGTCGAGTCGACGGCGCCGTACTACTACCTCACGCGCCGCAATATTGTGACGCTGGGGCCGGGTGAGAATGCGGCCTTCATCGACATCGGCGGCGGCACTACCGACGTGCTGCTGTATGCTGACCGCAAGCCGGTGTTGAGCACCTCGTTCCGCTTCGCCGGCAATGACTTGTGGGGCGACGGCGGCGCCGAAGTGCGCGGCTCGAAGGACAACGGCCTTGTGCGTTTCGGCGTGGCCGGGGTGCAAAGCGCCGTGCTTTCGCCCGCTGCCCGCCGGGCCCGCGAATACGTGCTGGTGGCCGAAGGAACCGACAATTTCGGCTCCGAGGACGTGGCCAGCTTCCTGTTCAACTACGACCAGCTGCTGGGCTTTAGCGAGCGGCTGCTGCGGGCTGAGCACCTGCGGGTGCTGTTTTACCTGCACTTCGGTGCGCTCATTTACCACGTGGCGCAGGTGACGGTGGCCAATGGGCAGCAACTGCCGCGCTACCTGTGCTTCACGGGGCGCGGCAGCCTCTATGTGCGCCTGCTGGCGGCTGGCTCTAACCTGCAGCCGGTGGAGAAGCTGGCTCGCCTCATCATGGAGAAAGCTACCGGCCAGCCCGTGCCGGCCGATTTCCGCATCAAGCTGGCCGACGACCCCAAGCAAACCACCGCCAACGGCGGTGTGCTCGCCACCGGCCAGATTCCGCAGGACCCGCCGCTGGTGCGCCCCGTGGGCGTTGCCCCCGATGCCGAAAACCCGCTGGCTGACAAAGGCGAGCACCACCTGGAAGCCGCGGCCGTGACTGACGAAATCAAGCAGGCCGTGCTGAGCAACGCCCGCGCCTGCCTCAAGCTGCTGCTCGAAGACCCCGAGCTGAAGCGCGTGCAGGCCGACCTGGGCGTGAAAAACGACCCCGGCCTGGTGATGACCACGCTGGAGCGCAGCCTCGGCGACTCGTTCAACCTCTACCGCCAGCAGTACGCCGACGTGCTGCGCGACGGCGACACCATCCCCGAAACCCTGTTCTTCCTGCCGTTCAAAAACGCCCTGTATGAGCTATCCAAGGTGCTTCATGACGCGCAGCCGCTCAACTAGCCCGTTGCGGCGGTGGGCGCTGCTGCTCCTGCTGGCCTTGGGCAGCGGGGCGGCCGCGCATGCCCAGCCCGCGGCTTCCGACTCGGTGGCTGGTGCGCCGGCCGCTTCGGCCTCCAACTGGCCCTGGATGCTGGGCCTGCTGGTGGGCGGCATTGCCATTGGCGTGCTGGGCGCGCGGTGGCTGGCCCGCCAGCCCCGGAAAGTGGCCGACGTTGCCGACCCGCGCCCTGCGCCCGAGGCCCCGGTGCCGCGGAAACGCGCCGAGAACGTGCCCAGAGCATCGGCACGGCCGGCTGACCCGGCAGCGACGCAGGGGACACCCAGAGCTGAGAACATATCCAAACCGGGCTCCTTTCAGTCGCTGAGCCAGTTGCAGGGCCGCGAGCCACGGCCTTCGGCTTCTGGCAAATCTTCTGCAAAGTCCTCGGGAACGTCAGGTAAATCAGGTCATCAACCGCGTAAAAATTCTTCCTCACGCGGCTCGCAGGACTGGACCGTTCCGCACCGCGCCACCGATATGAACCCTACTTCGCCTTCCTCGCCCGACAGCCCGCCGCTGGAGCCGGGCCAAACCGTGGAATGGGCCGCGCCCACGTCCACGCCACCCGCCATTCAGGAGCTGATTGACTCGACCGTGGCCGGCAACGAGGTGCCCATTGACCGCGACGCCCGGGTAGAGGCGCTGACCGCGCTGGAAGCGGCCGCCACGCCCGTTGCCGCCAATGGCCCCGTGCATTACTACGCGCCGGCCCCCGATGTGCCCAGCATCGAGCACCGCAAGCTCAGCCCCAACCCGCTGCCGCAGATGCCGCTGCTCATTACGCTGCCGCACGCCGAAGCCACGACGGCGCAGTTCTCGTTCAGCCCGCAGGCCGACCAGTCGCGCATCATCGGCAACGGCGTGCGGGAGCTTAAGGAGTTTTTCGCGTTCGAGCTGCCACCCACCGAGCAGTTCACCACCATTAAAAACCTGGCGCCCGGCAAGCTGGAAAAGCGCGACGACGCCTGGCACGTGGTGCAGAAGGCCGGCATCGCGCTGAGTTAATAATTAGTTTTGAGGTAGAGACGCAAAATCTTGCGTCTCTACCTTCGCTCTAAATCCCTGCTATGCTCTTAGTTGAAATTGTATTGGTGCTGGCGCTGGTCGTCTGGCAGGGCGTGGTGTTCTGGCGCAACCGCCAGCTCACCGCGCGGGTGGGAGCGATGTACCCGGCCGCCGGGGCAGTGGCGGTGCAGCCCATCCCGTTTACGGCCGCCAATCCGGACCGGAATTTTGACGTGCAGTACGACGCGCTGATGACGCGCAACGCCTCGCCGGAATTCAACCAAATCATCACCGATACCAACGAATACCTGCTCAACAACCGCGGCGCCGCGGCCGATTTTGGCATCCTGAAGGACATCTCCGAGCGCCACGCCGAAGCGCTGGACGAGGAGATTCAGGCGCAGATTTCGACGCCGCTGTACCTGGGCTTGCTGGGCACTTTCACGGGGGCCATTCTGGGCTTGGTGTCGCTGGTGGGCAACCCCTTTGCCGAGGCCGCGGCGGACCCGGCCAAGGACACCTCGTTCAGCAACGGCGACGTGCAGCACTTCCTCGGCGGCGTGCTCATCGCCATGATTGGCAGCTTGTTTGGCCTGGCCTTCACGCTGGCCGGCAACCAGCTGCTGAAGCAGGCCCGCGCCGGGCGCGACCGCAACAAAAACGCCTACTACACCTTCCTGCAAAAGGCCCTGCTGCCCAAGCTGAACTCCGACATGCAGGCCGGCATGGCCAATCTGAAATCGGTGCTGGACACGTTCAACGCGGAGTTCTTCAGCCAGATTCAGAACGACTTTTTCAGCAAAATCCACGAGTTTACGCCGCTCATTGCCAGCATCACGGACAACGTGAGCGTGCAAAAACGCTTCCTGGAGCAGTTGGAGAAAATCGGCTATTCGGAGCTGGCCAATGCCACCATCAAGGTGTTTGATAGGGTGGACGAAAGCGCCCAGACTTTCGAAAAATTTCTGGGCTACCAGCAGGCCCTGAACAACACCGTGACCCACGGCGCCGAAGTGGCGCAGGTGATTACCGCGCTGCTCAACCGCCTCACGGCCCTGGAGCAGGGCTTGGCCAGCGTGCCGCAGTACCTGCAGCAGCACGACGATGCTCTACGCCAGCAGGTGGCCTTCTTCAGCCAGCACGGCAAGCTGCTGGCCGACCTCGGCGCCCAAATCCGCCAGGGCGTGAGCGAGGGCGTGCACCGCATGGACGTGGAGCTCGACGGCCGCCTGCTGGAGCTGCAAAAGGAAGCGACCGAGGCCCATGAGCAGTGGCAGCGTCACTTCCGCGAGCTCAACCAGAACAACGTCTACCAGAAAATCACCGAGTACCTCAACCCCTTCACCCAACTGCCAGTGCAGCAGCAGCAGCTCAACAGCCTGCAGGAGCGCCAGGCCTCGGTGCTGGCCCAAGCCATGCAGCGCATGGAAGCCCGCCTGCAAGCCGACTCGCAGCTGCAGCAGGCGCTCTTGCAGCAAGTAGACCGGACTAACAAGGTGCTGGAAGAAATTACCCGGCCCAACTGGTTTCAGCGGAATATTTTGGGCAAGAAGTAGCGCGAACTTTGTAGTTCGCGTTCCCGCGCCGTTAACAGTTGTTCGAGCATCGTTTGGGGACGCGAACTACAAAGTTCGCGCTACTAATCAGCCACCATAAGCCTCAATCTCCTCACCCATGAAAGAAAGCAAGGACTTCTTCTGGCCCAGCTACGTGGACCTCATGACGGCCTTGTTCCTGACCATGCTGGTGCTGTTTGTGCTCAGCTACAAGCTGTTTAAAGACAAGCAGCGCGACAACGACAAGCTCATCTACGACCTCAAGGTGCAGGTGGCGGAGAAGCGCAAGCTCGACGAGATAAAAGCGGCTCTGAAGCGCTTAGAAAGCAATTATTTCATCTACAACGAGCGCTATAAGCGCTACGAGCTCAACTTCCCCGTCACGTTCTCGCCCCAAAGCGCGGTGCTGCCCGCCGAGGCGCAGGCCCCGCTGGTGAAGGCCGGCCGCTTTTTGCTGAGCCAGATGCAGGCCATCAAGAACGACGACAACGTGCAGTACCTCATTGTGGTGGAAGGCCGCGCCGCTAAAGACCTGCGCTACCCCGCCAACGACCCGCACAACGCCGACGGCCCCGGCGTGCGCCAGCTCAGCTACAACCGCGCCCTGGCCGTGATTCGGCTGTGGGAGCAGGCCGGCCTGCGCTTCCCCGCCAACCTGGAGGTGGTGGCGGCGGGCAGCGGCTTCCGCGGGGCCGGGCGCTACACGGGCAGCCAGGAGGCGCTGAACAAGCGGTTTATCATCCAGGTGCAGCCTAAGATTGGCTCGATTGGAAAGTAAGCGGGCGGGGGCGGCTCTGTCATTGCGAGCGTAGCGCAGCAATCCGTCCTGCCAACACCAGCCCAGTTCTTTTACCAAAAAGCCCCGGCACCGCAATGGCGCCGGGGCTTTCTGTCTTAATTAGGACTTAGGAGTCGCTGAAAACAGGACGGATTGCCGCGCTGCGCTCGCAATGACAGAGCCGCGCCCGGCGCCTAGTACCGGCGGTTTACGCAGTTCAGGTCTTCAAAGGCTTCTTTCAGGCGCGCCACGAAGGTTTCTTCGCCTTTGCGCAGCCACACGCGCGGGTCGTAGTACTTCTTGTTGGGCGAGTCGGCGCCGGTAGGGTTGCCGATTTGGCCCTGCAGGAAGCCTTCGTTTTTCACGTAGTTGTCCTTGATGCCCTGCCAGAACGCCCACTGCAGGTCGGTGTCGAGGTTCATCTTGATGGCGCCGTAGCTGATGGCCTCGCGGATTTCCTCGCGGCTGGAGCCCGAGCCGCCGTGGAACACGAAGCTGATGGGCAACTGCTCCTCAATGTTGTGCTTCTGGCGCAGGAATTCCTGCGAGTTGTGCAGAATCTTGGGCTGCAGCTTCACGTTGCCGGGCTTGTACACGCCGTGCACGTTGCCAAAAGCGGCCGCAATGGTGAAGCGCGGGCTGATTTCGCTCAGCTGCTCGTAGGCGAAGGCCACTTCCTCGGGCTGGGTGTAGAGCTTTGAGGAGTCCACGTCGGAGTTGTCCACGCCGTCTTCCTCGCCGCCGGTCACGCCGAGCTCGATTTCCAGCGTCATGCCGATTTTGGCCATGCGCTCCAGGTAGCGCTTGCAGATTTCGATGTTTTCTTCAATCGGCTCTTCCGACAAATCCAGCATGTGCGAGCTGTAGAGCGGCTGGCCGTACTGCTGGTAGTATTTCTCACCAGCGTCGAGCAGGCCGTCAATCCAGGGCAGGAGCTTTTTGGCGGCGTGGTCGGTGTGCAGCACCACGGGCACGTCGTAGAGGGCGGCCATCAGGTGCACGTGCTGGGCGCCCGAAATGGCGCCGGCGATGCTGGCCTGCTGCTTGTCGTTGGGCAACGACTTGCCGGCGTAGAACTGCGCGCCGCCGTTCGAGAACTGAATCATGACGGGCGAATTCACCGCCTTGGCGGTTTCGAGCACGCCGTTCACGGTGTTGGTGCCGGTCACGTTCACGGCGGGCAGGGCGTAGGCGTGGGCCTTGGCGTGGGTAAAAAGCGCCTGCACTTCGTCGCCGTGCAGCACGCCGGCCCGCAGGCCGGTAAGGGTTTGGTCAGCCATAAAATGGTTTTGATGCGGCGGGGCCGCGGTGGGAAGAGCAAAAGGAACAACGGGGACACCGCAGCGGCGTCCCGGGCAACAAAGTACGCTCGGGGCGGCGGAACCTAAAAGCGGCGCGCGGCCGCTTGGGGCACCAGGCCCCAGAATCGACGGCTGCGCAACAAAAAGAGGCCGACCGTTGCAGCGGCCGGCCTCGGGGGCTGTGCTCTCACGCACCCCAAATCTATTCGGCCGTCATCAGCTTGCGCTGGCGGAACACGCCGTGGCGGTTCGTCACTTCGAGCTGGTAGGCGTAGTCGCCGGCGGCCAGGCCCAGGCCCACCAGGTTGAGCTTGATGCTTTGGGTGCCCGCGCCGCGGCCCTTGCGCACCACGCCGGCCACCTTGCGGCCCAGCATGTCGAAGAGGTCGAGGCGCACATCGGCGGCGGTGGCCAGGGTGAAGGGCACCGTGGTTTCGCCCACGAAGGGGTTGGGGTAATTCTGGTCGAGAATGAACTGGCCGCCGGTTTCGTGCGCCGAGTGGCGCAGGGCCAGCCGTTCGGTGTCGCTGATGGGGACATCGGGCGAAACGGCGCAGCCGCTGCCGACGGCGGCCTGGTTAGCGTAAAAATCGTGCAAAAAATCAGGCATAAGCCAGGCAGCAAAAGGGGGTAAGCCAGTCAGTTTGTTTTCAAAGCGTAAGTTAACCACGCCTTTACTGACAAGCAAATATTCAAAAACCACAGTGAATAGCCAAGCCCTAATCGATGACTGAGGTTAAAATGACGTTAAAATGGCCAAATGTTTCCATCAATGCCGGAGACAACGACGGGCCCCGCCGGAAATTGCCCGGAAGCCGAACTTGTCCCTGGGTGCCCGGTGGTCGGCGAAGAAGGCCCGTTGGCCGATTAAGGACCGGGCCCGCGAACGGGAAACGGACTTTTGGGGTCATTGGCCCGACGGCGCCCGGCTGGGCTGGCGCGCCGGCCGATGTTTCATTTATCCCCCCATTTCCGATGTCCCGTTTTGAAGAAGATGAGGTAGATGCCCAGCTCCGCGCGGTGCTGAAGGCCGACGAATACGCCCGCCTGCAAGCCAAGCGCGCCGCCCGGCAACGGGCGAACAGGCCCGGCCGCCGGCCCAAGAATTAAGGATTGCGCTACAGCCGCTTGAGGCCGGCGGTGGCCGCCGCGTCGCCGGGCCGGATGAGCAGGGCCTTGGTGTAGAGGGCGCGGGCTTCGGCTTTTTTGCCGAGGTTGAGGTAGGCCCAGGCCAGCGAGATGTTGGAGTCGTAGTCGAAGGGGTAGAGGTTGACCACGCGCTCGAAGTAGCGGGCGGCGGGGCCGTAGGCTTTGCGGTTGAGGTAGATGACGCCGGCCCAGTAGTTGGCCTGGGTGTTTTGGGGGTCTACTTTCAGCACGTCGGTGTAGAGGCCAAGCATTTTCTCAACCTGCCCCAGCGCGTTCAGCGGCTTGATGAGGCCGAACTTGGGCTCGATGGCGTAGGGGCGCTGCTCCACGGCTTTCTGGTAGTGAGCGGCGGCGGCGGTGTAGTTTTTGGCCAGGAAATAGAGCCAGCCCAGGCGCAGGTTCTGCTCGTAGGTGCCCGTGTAAATGGCCTTGAGGGGCGCGATGGCGTCGGCGTAGTCGGCCTTGGCTTCGGCGGCGTAGCTGCTGGCGAAGGCCGCCGCCTGGTCCTGGGCACGGGCCGCGGCCGGGGCCACGCAGGCCAGCGCGGCGGCGGAAAAGGTCAGCTTTACCAGGTCCATGCGAGGGCGGTGCTAAGGGAGTGCAAGGAATAAAAGCGGCCGTCGATGCTGTCGCGGCGGCGCTCGGCGCCGTAGCTCAGGCGCAGCGACAGCGGGCGGCTCAGCAAAATAAGCAGGTTGGCGCCGCCGCGCTCGCGCACGGGGTCGAGGAGGTTGTAGACGTAGGTGCCGTCGAGTTCGGCCAGCGCGGGCGTCAGCCCCGTGCCGGCGTAGGCTTCGAGCCAGAGCTGGCGGCGCAGCCGGCCGCCGGCGCCCAGCACGCCGTGCGGGTAGCTGCGGCCGCCCGAGCGCAGCACGCTGGCCCGCCCGAAGCCGTAGAGGCGCAGGTTGCCCAGCGGGTAGGCGGTCAGGCGCAGGTCGGCTTGCAGGCGGGCGGTGTCGGTGAGGGTGCCGGCGAACACGCCGGCCTGCACCGTCCAGTGGGGGCGGGCGTAGGCCAGGGCGGCGTAGCCGAGGTCGTCAGCGCGGTTGGTGAGCAGGCCCAGGTCGCTGCTGAGGTGGTTGTAGCCGAGCAGCGCGCGCCAGCGCGGGGCCAGCTGCGCGCCCAGCAGGGCGTGGTACTGCCCCTGGCGGAGCGGGTACCGGCGGCCGGCGCCGGGCCGGCGGCGGTCGGGCAGCTCCACGGTCTGGCCGAAGTAGCTCACGTTTTGGTTGAGGCTGACGCGGGCGCTGAGCCGGCTGCTGACGTCGAGCCGGCAGTAGCCGGCGTCGCCCCGGTGCGGGTTCTCGGCCCGCTGGCCGCTGGCTTCCACTTCCGCCTGGGTGAGGGCCTGGAAGGGCAGCAGGTGCAGGGGGCGGCGCAGGGAGTCGGGCAGGCGGGCGGCCAGCAGCGCGGCGGGGCCGCCCTGGTTGAGGCCGAGGTAGGCGAGGGCCAGGCCGTAGCGGGCGGCGGTGTCGAGCGGGTTTTCGCGCAGGGCGCGGCCGTAGTGGCGCAGGGCCAGGGCGGGCTTTTCGCGGGCCAGGGCGGCCTGGCCCAGCCGGCGGCGCAGGGCGGGGTAATCGGTGCCCAGGCGCAGGGCGGCGCGGCCCACCGAGTCCAATTCGGCCCAGCGGTACTCAGCGGCCAAGGTTTGGGTGAGGCTGTCGGCGTAGTGGAAGTCGGTCAGCTGCTGGCTTTGCGCGCGCAGCAGGCCGAGGCCGCAGCAACCCAGTAGCAGCGCCAGCCGCCACCAGCCGCGGGTGCCCCATTGCCAACGCGGCGGCCTGCTCTCCGCGAAAAAGTCCATTCCCCGCCTCATGCGCCCGCCACGGAAAAGGTGAGGTGGACGGCGGTGCCGGCCCGCTGCACGCGCAACTCGGAGATGCGTCCTTCCTGCACCAGCAAGGCGGCGGTTTGCGTCTCGCGCTCGCGGCCAAACCAGGCCACGGCCACGCGGCTGCGCAGCCGCACGGTGCGGCCAGCCCAGTCGCTGGCCTCGGTGGGGGCTTCGGCCAGCGAAAACGTGGGCTTCACAAACCGGTAGAACGGCGCCAGGAAGTCCTGCGCCCAGGTCAGGGCCGCATTGCCAACGACGGTCAGCGGAAATTCATCCGTGGTGAGCTGGCCCGGCAGGCTCGCCAGCGGCACCCGGTAGGCGGCCCGGTACAGCAGGTAGAGCCACGACGCTTCGGACCCATAAAAGGCCGTGAAATAGAACACGGACTCGTCGCCGCCGAAGTAGGCCACCGCGCCCGTGGCGTGGCAGCGCAGGTAGGGCAGGTTGTAGGCGTCGGTGAACACCTCCCAGCGCTGGGCCGGGGCGTCGGGCGCGTTCACGGCGCGCACGTCCAGCGCGTAACCGGGCGGGAAGCGAAAGGCCTGGGCCAGGGTGCGGTTGAAAGCGGGCGGGCGCACGGTTTCGCCCACCACGGGCACGGCGAAGTGGCGCAGCTCGGGCCTGGGCCGGGAATCCGGGGCCCCAACATCCCGCCCCGAAGCCATACCGGAAAACTCCGGGGTGGCCGCAACGTGGGTTTTTATCACCCCGGAGTTTTCCGGTATGGCAAAAATGTACGCCGAAGGCATGTCGGAGTTTTCCGGTATGGCCACAACGTACATTTTGGCCACTCCGAAGTTTTCCGGTATGGCTTCGACGTACATTTTGGCCACTCCGGAGTTTTCCGGTATGCCTTCGACGTAGGTTTTTGCCATACCGGAGTTTTCCGGTATGGCTTCGACGTACATTTTTGCCATTCCGGAGTTTTCCGGTATGGCTTCGACGTACATTTTTGCCATTCCGGAGTTTTCCGGTATGGCTTCGACGTAGGTTTTGGCCACTCCGGAGTTTTCCGGTATGGTTTCGACATGCGTTGCGGTCCTACCGGAAAACTCCGGGGAGCCCGCCCACCGCCCGGCCGCACGCTCTGGCCCCGCTGGCCGGCTGGGAGGCTCGGCCACGAAGTAGGCCAGCGGGTAGGCCACGGTGCGCGAGCCCACGTAGGGCGTGGCCTGCACCTGGAAGTGCAGATGGGGCTCGGGCGAGCGGCCGGAGTTGCCGCAGGTGCCCACAATGTCGCCCCGGCGCACGTGCTCGCCCACTTTCACCGGCACCGAGTGGGCCCGCAGGTGCGACAGCTGGGTGTAGAGGCCGGGCGCGTGGCGCAGCACCACGGTATTGCCCCAGTTCCGGGCCAGGTTCACGTCGCCCACGGCGTTGTCCTCAATGTGCTGCACGACCTCCGCCACCACGCCGTCGGCGGGGGCCAGCACCGGCTTGTTGTAGGCGTAGAAATCGGAAACCGAGCGGCCAGCGCCCTGGTAGCTGCGGCCGTCGGCGTCGACGATGGCGAAGTCCAGCGCCTGGCCCCAGTCGCCGAGGTGGGTGGGCCCCCCGTCCTGGTACCCCTGGGTGCAGCGCCACGCGCCCAGGAAGGGCAGGGTGAGGGCCACCGCCCCCTGGTGGGCCAGCCGCACGCGGTCGGTGGCGTGGGCGTAGAGGTTGCGCTCGGGCGAGTAGCGCTGCACGGGCGTGAGCACGAGGCCCGCGCCGGGCCGCTCGCGCAGCAGCAGCACGTAGAGGAACAGCAGCGCCGTGACGCAGTAGGGCAGCGACAGCGCGGGCAGCCCCAGCTTGTCGAGCAGGGCCGTGAGGCCGGCCAGCAGCAGCACCGTCACGGGCACGCTGCCCAGGGCCCAGCCGTAGCTGGCCGCCGAGGGAATGACGAACACGCCGCCCACGGCCATGGCCGCCACCAGGTAATTAGCCCCGAGGTTGTACTCGTTGAGCCCGCCCGCCGCCGGCCCCGCCAGCGCGCTCAGCCCGTAGGCCACCAAAAACGCCAGCCCCGACAGCGAAAACGCAATGCGCGAGTGCCACAGCAGCCCGCCGGCCACCAGCAGCCCGGCCAGGGCATTGTCCTGAAACAGCACCGCGCCCAGCGCCCGCAGGTAGGTGGCCAGCAGCGGCGGCCAGGGCCAGTCGGCCACCCACTGGGCCAAGCCCACCAGCCGCGGCCCGCCCACGGCGTACACGTCGTTCAGCCAGTACACGCTGCCCTCGGCGGCCGCCAGGTGCAGCAGCGGCCCGCTGCCCAGCAGCAAGAGCCACGTGGTGAGCAGGAAGGGCAGCGACAGAAACGGTAGTCCGCGCCCGCCCAGCCAGCCGCCGAGGGCCACGCTCAGCAGCAGGGCCAGGGCGGCGCCCACCGCCACCAGCCCCGCCAGCGCCCAGCCCGGCGCGTAGCAGGATGCCAGCGCCAGCCCGGTCAGCAGGGAGTTGAAGCTGTAGGCGCCCGCGTCGGTCCATTCCCTATTGAAGCCGGCCAGCCGGGCGCCGGCCACCGCCAGCGCCGCACCCGCCAGCCCCGCCACCCCGGCGGCCGGGTGGCTGAACGTGACCAGCAGCAGCACCGCCGCAAAGCCCCGGTGCTGCGAAAAGAACAGCATGGCGTAGCTGTGCAGCACGGCGCGAAAGAAAGAAGGAATGGAAGAGGTGTTTGTCATTGCGAGTGGAGCGCAGCGGAACGCGGCAATCCGTCCTGTAAATGCGACCAGCCTGATAACCTCAGACTGTTTTTTGAAGTGGTGAGTGGCTAATGAAGAACTTTCTGGGTTAGGCAAGTTGGTCGCATTGGGAGGACGGATTGCCGCGTTGCGCTGCGCTCCACTCGCAATGACAAACACCACCTACCGCAGGTGTGCCGGCACCTGCTCCAGCTGCTGCAGGTATTCCAGCGTCTCGGCGGCTCTTATCAGGTGCACCTGGGCTGTCTGGTCAATCAGCACCACGTTGGGGCGCAGGTTGATGAACTGCTGCCACTGGCTGAGGTTGTAGGCGCCCACTTTGTGCACCAGCACGTGGTGGCCGGGCGCGAGCAGGGGCAGGGCAATGCTTTCGCGCAGCATATCAATGTTCATGCACAAAGGTCCGTAGAGCACCGTGGGCTCGGTTTGGTTGGAGAATTCGCGGGTGGGGCTGATGTGGTGGTCGTACCAGAAAGAAGTGAAGAGCAGGTTCACGCCAAAGTCGAGGATGGTGGCGCGGCGGCCGTCGGCCAGGCGCTTATTCGCCAGCACCGTGCCGATGAGCGAGCCCGCGTCGTCCACCAGCGCCCGGCCCGCTTCCAGCACCAGCACGGGCAGCTCGCCGCTCCTGAAGCCCGCGCCCAGCAAGGCCCCGGTGATGGCTTCGGCGTACTCGTCCAGGCTCGGCACGGTATCGGAGGCGGGCAGGTAGGCGCCTTTCAGCGTGTTGGTGGAAGGAAAGCCGCCGCCCAGGTCGAGGTATTGAATGGAAGTATTCAGCTCCCGCTCGCAGCGCAGGGCCAGCGCCGCCAGCTTGGCGGCCGCCGTGGCGTAGGCCGCCGTTTGCAGGATGTACGTCCCGATGTGGCAGTGCAGGCCCACCAGTTCCAGCCGCCCCGGGGCCACGATGCGGCCCAGCGCCTGCCAGGCTTCGCCATTCTCCAGGTTGAAGCCGAACCGGTCCCACTGCGGCACAATGCCGGCGTCGAGGTTCACGCGCAGGGCCACGCGGGGGCGTTGAGGCCGGCCGGCGGCCACGTCCAGCAGCAGGTGCAGCTCGTCGGCGTGGTCGAGGTGAATCACGGCGTCGACTGCGCAGGCGCGTTCCAGGTCGGCGCGCCGCTTGCCGGGCCCGTTGAAGAGGATGTGCGGGCCGGGCACCCCGTTGAGCAAGGCCTTTTCCAGCTCCATGCCGCTCACCACCTCCGCCCAGGCGCCCTCCTGGTGGAAGGTGCGGCACACGGCATTCAGGTAGTTCGTCTTATAGGACCACGCCAGCTGCACCTGCGGGTAGCGCGTGCCGAAGGCCCGCACGGCGGCCTGGTAGCTGCGCCGCAGCTGCCGCTCGCTCAGCACAAACAGCGGCGAGCCGAAGCGGGCCACCAGCTCGTCCACCGCCACGCCATCCAGGGCCGTCACGGCGCGGGCCCCGGCGCGCGGGCCAAACTTGTTCAGCGCGCCGGCCGTGAGCTTGCGCAGGGTGGGGCGTTCGTAGGGGAGTTTCATGGGGTGTAATTAGGGGGCGGGCGAGGCGGAGAAGGCGCCTGTCATCCTGAGCGCAGCGAAGGACCTTCTTCCCGATGAACAATTTGCCGTAAACAATTGCTGCGGACGTGAGAAGGTCCTTCGCTGCGCTCAGGATGACAGCCGCTCGCCCGCCATCACCCTTCAAAGCTCGCCCAGCGCCGCCGCTTGCTGGAACTGGGTGTGGTCGGTAATCAGGTCCCAGGCGTAGCGCACGAACATTTTGCCCACCGCGTAGCCGTCCATCAGCGGCACGGGCAGGCCCAGCGCCAGGCGGAGCAGGGCCGCCGGCTGGTTCTGGCCGGCGGCGGCCGTGAGGTATATCCAGGCCGGGAAGCGCGGGTTGATTTCCATGATGAACAGTTCATCGCCCGGCGTGCGCATGATTTCCAGCTCGAAGCCGCCGCGCCAGCGCGTGGCCTCGGCAAAGCGGCGGGCCAGGGCCAGCAGAGCCTCGTCTTCGAGCGTGATGCCGGCCCAGGCCTTGCCCTTGTCCGTGATGGTGAGCTTGCGCATGGGCACCGCGCTCAGGGCCCGGCCGTGGCCGTCGCCCAGCCCGGCGATGTTGATTTCCTGTCCCGCCACGTACTGCTGCGCGATGAGCGGCACGCCCCACAGCCCGCTCAGCCTTAGAAAGGCCTGCTCCGCCTGGGCCAGCGAGTGCACCACGGCGGCATCGTAGTAGCGGCCCTTCAGCACCAGCGGCCAGCCCAGGGCCTCGGCTGCGCCCGCCACTTCGGCCACGGCGTGCAGCAGCCGGCCGGGCGGCACCCGCAGGCCGTGCGCCGCCCCGAAAGCCGGCAGGTTCAGCTTGTCGCGGGCCTCCAGCTGCGCCAGCGTGGGCAAAAAGGTCTGGATGCCCAGCGCCCGCAGCTCCGGCGCCAGCTTGATGAAGTTGTACAGCTCGGCGTCAAAATTCGGGATGAGCACGGCCACGTCCTCCTGCTCGCGCACGTAGCGCAGGCGCTCCAGCAGCGCCGCCGTGCCGGCCGAGGGGTAGGGCAGCTGGTAGGTGCGGTCCACCAGCTCGCGCAGGTAGATGCCCGGCTCCAGTGCCTCGTAGCTCAGCCCGATGATGCGCAGGTCGAAGTCCGGGCTTTCGCGCAGGGCGCGGATGACGGCCACGCCCGGGCCGGGGCTGTCGGTGGCGTTGAGGCCGGTCACGGCCACCGTGAGGCGGGGGCGGGCAGCGGGGAGGGGCACGGCGGGTTAGTCTAGCAGGTTGAATTCGCGCAGCTGGGCCAGCAGGTCGTCCCAGTCTTTTTCGAGTTGGCCCGGGGCCACGTCGTAGCGCTCCAGAATGTCGGCTTTGATGGCCACCGGGTCCAGGCCGTCCTTGGCGCGGGCCAGAATGTCGGCCGCCAGCGGGTTGGCCGAGAAGGAGTCGCCGGTGGCGGGGTTGAAGATGAAGCCGGATTCGCTGGTGGCAATGTTCTTTTTGAGCTTCATGGGGGCAGTGGGCAACAGTGGGCTGATTGGGTTTCGAAAGAACGGCCATGCCGAGCGCAGCGAAGCATCTTGCCCGCCGCCACTAATTATTGATTACTGACCCGGGCAAGATGCTTCGCTGCGCTCGGCATGACGGGTAGTGCAGCTTGTTCAAATGATTACGGCAGCACCTCCACCCAACCCTTGTACTTCTGGCCGTCGGTGTAGGTGACGAGGTAGTAGTACAGGCCGCCCGCGCCCGCGCCGTTCCACTGAAAGCCGCGCTCCGATGATGAAAACACGGGCTGGCCCCAGCGCGAGAAGATTTTGATGCTGGCAAACTTGTGGTCGCAGAAGTCCACCGGCAGGTCGGGCATCCGGAAGGAGTCGTTCAGGCCGTCGCCGTTGGGGGTGAAGACGTTGGGCGGGCGGAAGGCCAGCGAGTCGCCCTTCGGCGCCACCACGAAGCGGATGAGGCGCTCCTGCGGCAGCGGCTCGCAGGGCCCGGCCTCGGCCAGCCGGAAGCGCACCAGCAGGCCGTTGTTGGCCCGGGCCGCCGCCACGGCGTCGCAGGTGGGCAGCCAGGAAAACGCGGCGTCGGCCCGGCCGTAGCCGTTGCGCGCCGCGAAGGCCATGCCCGCGTCGGCCAGGTTGAAGCCGGCGCCGGCGGCGCTCAGGGTGAGGGCATTCCGATTGGCATCAGTGCCGGTGAGGGTGGCATCGTAGCGCTCGCCCAGCGTCAGGCGCACCACGGCGGGCGCGTCGTCGGACACGGGCAGCGGCGCGGGCGGGAAAGTGGTGGCGAGCACCGGCGCCTGGTTGGGCAGGGAGGCGGCCGTGAAGGCAATGCGGATGGTGTCGTGCTTGGGCAGGCTGCAGCCGTTGTCGGCCACAATGACGTCGACCAGGTACACCCGGCCGCCCGTGTCGAGGCAGTCCGGGAAGCACAGCGTGGTGGTGAGGGTATCGGGGGCGCCCGCGCTGTGCACCGTGCCGCTGGTGGTGCTGGTGAAAACGGGCGCCGTGGCGGTGGTGAAATTGACCGCCCGGCTGGTCATGGTGAGCGTGGAGCTGGGGTCGGGGTCGGTGTAGCGAATGGCAAGGCAGCGGTTGCCGCCGGGCGTCAGGCGCAGCGTGTCGCGGCCGGGGCGGTAGGCGGCGGCGCTGCCCGGCGCGCGCACTTGCAGCGTGGGCGCCATGTTGGTGGGGCAGTTCAGTACGTAGAGCTGGAAGTCGCGCCGGGTTTCGCCGATTTTCACGCCCCGCCGAAACTCCGAGCAGCGCACCCCGAACACGAACAGTCCCAGGTCGCGGGGCCGCACCGTGAGGCGGCCCGTGTGCGCGTCGATGCCCAGGGCCGGGCTGCCCGGTATCTGGTTGCTGGTGCCCAGCCCGCGGTTCCAGTTGATGAGGGAGTACGGCGCCGGGCCGGCCTGGGCGAGGATGGGGTTGGGGTTGGTGGCGTGGCCGTTGAGGGGCGTTACCATGTCGTAGGCCAGGGAGTCGCCGTCGGGGTCCTGCCCGCCAAAGTCGTAGTAAAACAGCTCGTCGCGGCAGGCATAGTCGCCCAAGGGCGGAAAGATGCGCGGCGTCGAGTCGAGGAAGGCCGCGCCGCTGCGGACGACGGCCGGAAATTCGAGGTAAAAAGTTTGGGCCGCGTTGTTGGGCGCCACGATGTTGCCGATGGTCACGTTGCGGCAGCAGCGCTCCACGGCCACGTAGTAGCCGGCGGCGTTGGTGTAGGTGGCCGCGCTCAGGGTAATGTCCTTGGTGTACACCAGCTTGCGGGTGCTCAGCGAGCCCACGGTGCAGGCCGGGTTGGTGTAGTTCACGAAGGTGTCGCTAACGCGGGGCAGCACCACGTCGGCCATGCGCTGGTTGGTGGTTTTGTTGAAGATGCTGGCCGTGAGGTTGTCGTCCAGCGCGCCCGCGCTGCCGTTGATGGCGTCGAAGTACAGGTTCAGGCTCAAGGTGTAGGTGCTGCCGGACTTGTGCTGCAAGTCCAGCTCGCCGCCCACGATGTGCGTGGCCGCGGCTGCCAGCGGGGCCAGCAGCGCGAGCAGGACCAGCGCCCACCCCCGAAAATCAGCCCGTGCCGTCCAGATACACTTCATAACAAATAGGATAGCGAAAAAAATAACCGACGCCCGGCCCAAGGCCCGGCCGCCCCTTGCAGAGAGCGGCCGGGCCCAACCAGGCCCGAACCGGCGGTTCGGTAATCAGCAATTTAGCTCGCGCCGCCCGTTTTGGTGGTGTCGGCCGGCGGGGTCGTGGTCGGCGGGGTCGGCTTCTGACAGTTTTTGCCGCCGGCCGGGCGCACGCATTCTTTCTCGCAGCCCGAAAAGCTGCTCATGGAGCCCAGCAGCGCGGCGGCGCTGAGCAGGCGGAGGGTGGTGGATAGTCGCATGGTTGTTGAAAAAGAAAAGAGTGAAAAAATGAAAACCGGGAGAAGCGTAAGGGTAATGGAATAAGCGGAGGCGGAATAATGGAGAAAGAAGCGAAAAGGCCGGCCCTGCTAAATATTGCCGCCCACGGGCAGGCCGCTGGGCACGGCGGCGGGCACCGTGCGGTCGAAGCTGGCGGCAGTGAGGGACTGGAGGAAGGCGATGATGGCCTGCGGGTCCTGCACGCGGGCCGGAAACAGCGGGTCGCGCTGGCCGGGGGCTACGTGCGGGTTGGCGGGCGGTGGCGCCCCGCGGCCGGGGTCGTAGAAGTTGAGCACCGCGCCCAGGGTGGGCAGCGTGCCGCTGTGCATGTAGGGCGCCGTGAGGGCCACGTTGCGCAGGCTGGGCGTGCGGAAGGCGTAGGAGTTGTTGGCGCCCGCGTCGGAGGCGGCGTTCTTGGCATTGTCGGCCGCGCCCAGCACGTGCAACTGGTAGTCGGAGAGCATGGGGCCGCTGTGGCATTTGGCGCACCCGCTGCTCAGAAAGGCATTCAGCCCCTGCACCTGCTGGGCGCTGAGCGCCGTTTTATCGCCGCGCAGGTACTGGTCAAACGGCGCATCCGTGGCCAGCAGCGTGCGCTCGAAGCTGGCCAGGGCCTTGCCCATGTTGGTGGCCGTGACGGGTGCCGGCTCCGCGAAGGCGGCGCTGAACAGGGCCGCATACGCCGGGATGCGCCGCAGCCGGGCCACGGCGGTGTCGAGGGCGGCGCCTTCGCTGCACGCGGTGCCGCGCATTTCTTCCAGCGTGCCAATGGGCAGCAGCGACTGCGTTTCGAGCGACTGGGCCCGGCTGTCCCAGAACATGGCCGCGCGGGTGGGGTCGTAGCTGCCGCCGTTGGTCAGGCCGTTGAAAGCCGAATTGAGGACCGTGGGCGTGTTGCGCTTGTTGAAGGGAATGGCGTTGGGCTGGCGGAAATGGCGGGCGGTGCCCAGGCCGGTTCCGTTCACGCCAATGGCCAGGTCGAGGGCGTCGGCGTAGCCGTTGGCGGGGTGGTGGCAGCTGGCGCAGCTCACGTCCTTGCCGCCAGACAGCACCGGGTCCCAGAACAAGGCGCGGCCCAGCGCGATTTTGGCCGGGCTACTTGGGTTAGAGGCCGGTGCCGGGGCCGCGAGGGGCAGGGCGCCGAGCACGCTCAGGTCGTCATTGGAGGGCGTAGCGTTTTCCGATTCCTTGTGGCAGGCCACCGCCAGCAGCAGCGTGGCCGCCGCCAGCATCGAAGCAACCCGGGGAAGTAGTGAAGCGGCCATGAATGAGAGGGAAAGGGCGAAGCAGGCGGCGGGCAGGGCGGCCCGGTTGCTCAAAGTTGCGCAGCCCTTCTCCCCCTCACTCGGCGGAATCGCCGAGTGGGTTGGCTGCGTCGCCCATTTCCCGGTTTGGGCAGCCAAATCCGGCCGTCCATCTCACGGAAAGACCAGGCTTGCAGATAAATGCTCCAAAACCGCTGACTGGCCGGCAAACCCGCCGAGCTGGCCGATTGGGGCACGCGCCGCCGTGGGCGCGGGTTGTAGCTTGCGACGCCTAAAAGGGATAAGGAAAAGTAAATAAGGGAGAGGGCACCCTATGTGCGGCCCGTTTTGATTTTCCTTGCTCCGCCCGCGCTAACCCCTTTCCTTATTCCCTGCTCCTCATTCCCTCAAAATGCCGCTACCGCCCCTCCGTTCTGCTTCCACGCTGCTGCTGCATGCCCTGGTGTGGGGGCTGGTGGCGGTGCTGCTGGTGGCCCAGCAGCCCGACTACCCCGGCCCGAAGCCGACGGAGTTCTGGCTGACCCAGGCCGTGGTGTTTGGGCTGCTGGCGGGCGTGTTTTACCTAAACGTGGGCTGGGCCGCGCCCAAGCTGCTCTACGCCAAAAAAGCCTGGGCCTACGTGCTGCTGAACGCCGGCGTGGTGCTGGTGGTGCTGCTCATCCACCATCAGGTAGAGCAGCGCCTGCGCGTGCCCGAACTGGTGGCCGCCGCCCGCGAAGCCGTCCTCAACCCGCCCAACCCGTGGTCGAGCCCGCGCCCGCACCCCCTCACCGGGCCCGAGGAAGGCAGCCCCGGCTTCAACACCGGTGTGCTGCTCATCACGCTGCTGGTGCTGGGCATTGCCACCAGCCTGGCGGCCATGCAAAAAGGCCAGCGCGACGCCGAAAGCCGCCTGGAGCTGGAGCGCCGCCAGGTGGCCACCGAGCTGAGTTTGCTCAAGGCTCAGATAAACCCGCACTTCTTCTTCAACACCCTCAACAACATCTACGCCCTCACGCTGCTCGACGGCGAGCAGGCCCGCGTGGCCCTGCACCGCCTCTCGCGCATGATGCGCTACGTGCTCTACGAGTCGCCGGCCGGCCACACCCGCCTGAGCCAGGAAATTAGCTTCTTGCAGGACTACATTGACCTCATGCACCTGCGCCTCACCACCAAAGTGCAGGTGCACTTCGAGCGGCCCGACCCGCTCAGCCCCGACCCGTTTATCGCGCCCATGCTTTTTCAGCCCTTCGTCGAGAATGCGTTTAAGCACGGCGTGAGCGCCACGGCGCCCAGCCGCATCACCATCCGGCTGCGCCAGCCCGCGGCCAATGCCGTGGAGCTGAGCGTGCGCAACACCGTATTTCCCGACCGCCCCGACGCCGACGAGGACGAGCCCGGCGGCATCGGCCTGGCCAACACCCAGCGTCGGCTCGATTTGCTTTATCCGCGCGCCCACACCGTCACCGTCACGCCCCGCAACGCCTCCCACGAGTACGAAGTATGTCTCCAACTGACCCTGTAGCCCCGTTCGTCATCAACTGCGTGGCCGTCGACGACGAGCCCCTGGCCCTCGGGCTGGTGTGCTCCTTCATCGAGCGCACGCCCTTTCTGCGCCTGGTGGGGCGCCACGAAAGCGCCGTGGCCGCCCTGCGCTCCCTGCACGAGCGGCCCGACGCCCACCTGCTGTTTCTCGACATCAAGATGCCCGACCTCAGCGGCCTGGAACTGGCCCGGGTGCTGCAGCACGGCCCGCGCGTCATCTTTACCACCGCCTTCAACCAGTACGCGCTGGAAGGCTTCCGCGTCGATGCGCTGGACTATTTGCTCAAGCCCTTCAACTACGAGGAGTTTCTGCGCGCCGCGCTCAAAACCAAGGCCTATTTCGAGATGAAGCAGGCCAGCGAATCCCCGGCCGCCGCGCCCGTTACGCCCCCAATCCACCCACCCGCCGCTCCGCCGGCCGAGGACCACATCTACCTCAAAGTAGAATACCAGCTGGTGCGCGTGGCCCTGGCCGACATCGTGTACGTGGAGGGACTGAAAGACTACGTGAAAGTGCATCTGGCCAGCGCCGCGCGGCCTTTGCTCTCGCTCACCAGCCTGCGCAGCATGGAGGAAAAGCTGCCCGCCGGCAAATTCCTGCGCATTCACCGCAGCTACATTGTGGGGCTGGGGCACATCCAGGCCGTGGGGCGCGGCACGGTCCAGATTCAGGGCGAAACCCTGCCCGTGAGCGACGGTTATCGGGAGGCGTTCGACCAGTTTTTCAGCCGCTGGAAATAAGTAAAAAGCGCGCCGCGAAATTGTCATAAATTCACGCCGACTTAATAAATAGCGACCTAACTTGCAGGGGTCTATGAGTGAGTCTTCGCCCAACTATTTCGACACCGACGGCCGCCCCGAACCGGCCCCCGACGCCAGCGCCGAAGCCGAGCGCCGGCTCAAGGTGTGGGCCGCCCTCAACGCCGTGGACCAGGGCCTGCTCAGCCCCGAGGAAGTGCTGTCGGCCTACGGCATCAGCGCCCAGGAAATGGACCAGCACCGCGCCGGCTGGATGGATTTTGAGGCCGGCAGCCGGTAGGCGGAGCGCTAGCAGGCAATACAAAAAGCACGTCATGCCGAGCGCAGCCGGGGCATCGCGCGTGCAACAGTAATCCAATTGTAAGGATTTGCTTAAAGCACGCCAGATGCTTCGGCTGCGCTCGGCATGAGCATTCTTGCGGGTTCCTGCGGGGCCCGAAGCAGTCAATTCCCCGCGGTGCCTTCCCACCAACTAACTTTGCCGGGCTATCTTCCCTATCCATGCCAGAGAATTCTTCTTCCGCTTCCGCTACCTTGCCCCAGCTACCCAAGGCGCCCACCGGCATCGAGGGCCTGGACGAAATCACCGAAGGCGGCCTGCCGCTGGGCCGCCCCACGCTCATCTGCGGCAGCGCGGGCTGCGGCAAAACCCTGATGGGCATCGAGTTCCTGGTGCGCGGCATCACGGAATTCAACGAGCCCGGCGTGCTCATGGCCTTCGAGGAAACGGCCGAAGAGTTGGCTGCCAACGTGGCCTCGCTGGGCTTCGATTTGAAGGATTTGCAGGCGCGCAAGCTGCTGCGCGTGGACCACGTGCACGTCGACCGCTCCGAGATTGAGGAAACCGGCGAGTACGATTTGGAAGGCCTGTTCATTCGCCTGGGCTACGCCATCGACGCCGTCGGGGCCAAGCGCGTGGTGCTGGACACGATTGAGTCGCTGTTTTCGGGCTTCCCGAACGAGAGCGTGTTGCGCTCGGAAATTCGCCGGCTGTTTCGCTGGCTGAAGGACAAGGGCGTCACCACCATCATCACGGCCGAGCGCGGCGACGGCACGCTCACGCGCCAGGGCCTGGAAGAGTACGTGTCGGACTGCGTGATTCTGCTCGACAACCGCGTGATTGACCAGATTACGACCCGCCGCCTGCGCGTGGTGAAGTACCGCGGCAGCACCCACGGCACTAACGAATACCCCTACCTGATAACCGGCGAAGGCATTTCGGTGCTGCCCGTGACCTCCCTGCGCCTGGAGCACGAGGTGTCGAACAACATCGTGTCCTCCGGCGTGCCGGCGTTGGACGAGATGTTCGGCCGGCGCGGCTTTTACGAAGGCAGCAGCGTGCTGGTGACCGGCACCGCCGGCACCGCCAAAACCACCCTGGCCGCCGCCTTTGCCGAAAAAATCTGCGAAGAGAACAAGCGCTGCCTGTTTTTTGCCTTTGAAGAGTCCCCGCAGCAGCTCATCCGCAACATGGCTTCGGTGGGCATCGACCTGAGAGGACACGTAAACGAAGGCCGCTTGCGCATCGAAGCCTCGCGCCCCACACTCAACGGCCTGGAGCAACACCTCGTGACCCTGCACCGCCTAGTGAAAGAGTTCAAGCCCGACGCCGTTGTCATCGACCCCATCACCAACCTCATCACCGTCGGCAACATCTCCGAAGTGCGCAGCATGCTCACGCGCCTCATCGACTTCCTGAAGGTGAGCGGCATCACGGCCTATTTCACGGCCCTGATAAACGGCGGCGTGGGCCGCGCCGAGATGACCGAGGAAGGCGTGTCGTCGTTGGTCGACACGTGGATTTCGGTGCGCGACCTGGAGGGCGTGGGCGAGCGCAACCGTGGCCTGAGCATCCTCAAGTCGCGCGGCATGGCGCACTCCAACCAGGTGCGCGAGTTCATCGTGACCGAGCACGGCATCGAGCTGCTGGACGTGGTGCTGGGCCCGACGGGCATCGTGACCGGCGCCGGCCGCCTCACCCAGCAGCTGCAGGAGCACGCCCAGGCCCTGGCCTCCCAGCAGGAAACCGAGCGCCGCGACCGCGAGCTGGAGCGCCGCCGCCGCATGCTGGAAGCCAACATTGCCAACCTGCGCACCGAATTTGAGAGTGTGGAAGAGGAGCTGCGCCAAATCAGCACTCACGAGCAAAGCCGCAACGAGGCCCTGCAAAGCGGCAAACAGCGCATCACGGCGGCCAACCCGCCGGCGTTCAACGCGCCGCTATCCGGCGAAACCGGCAAGTAATCCGTACACCTGAGTTGCCTCCGGCCTCCGCTTTTAGTACCATTTCCATGGCTGAAGATTTGAACGACCCTCTCGACGACGAAACCTGGGAGCTGCGCCTGTACGTGGCCGGCCAAACGCCCAAGTCGGTGACGGCCGTGGCCAACCTGCGCAAATACTGCGAACAGCACCTCAAGGGCCGCTACAAGCTGGAAGTCATCGACCTGCTGGTGAACCCGCAATTGGCCGAGGGCGACCAGATTCTGGCCATTCCGACGCTGGTGCGCAAGGTGCCCGAGCCCATCCGCAAAATCATTGGCGACCTCTCGAACGAGGAAAAAGTGCTGGTGGGGCTCGACGTGCGCCCCGTCATCAGCAAATAACCCCGGCCAATGGAACCTGAACCATCCCCCGGTTTTCGGGAGCCGGCCGCCCCGGAGTACCTCTTGCACCTGTACATTACGGGCGCCACCGTGAACTCGACGCGCGCCGTGCGCAACATCAAGGACATCTGCGAGCAGTACCTGAAAGGGCGCTACGAGCTGCTGATTATCGACATTTTTCAGCAGCCCGAGCTGGCCCAGCAGGAAGACCTCATCGGCGTGCCCACGCTCATCAAGCTGCGGCCCGGCCTGGTGCGCCGCCTCGTGGGCGACCTCTCGGACCGCGACCGGGTGCTGAAAGCCCTCGGCCTCGCTTCGCCCCCCGACGACCCCGCCGGCCATGAGTGAGCCTACGCCTGCAGTTGACCTGGCCCGCGAAAACGAAGAGCTGCGCTACCAGCTGGAAGAGGCACAGGAGCTGATACATGCCATCCGCTCGGGGGCCGTGGACGCGCTGGCCGTGCAGGGCACCGAGGGGCCGCGCATTTTTACGCTGCAGGGCGCCGACCAAACCTACCGCACCCTCATCGAGCAGATGAACGAGGGGGCCGTGTTGCTCAGCCACGACGCCACCGTGTTGTACTGCAACGCCTCGCTGGCCGGGCTGCTGGGCCTGACCCTGGGCGAAATCATGGGCAGCGCGTTCGAGAGCTTTGTGCCGCTGGCGTTTCAGGACTACTGGGCCGAGCTGCTGCGGCAGGGCTGGACGGGCAAAAGCCGGGGCGAGCTGCCGCTGAAGAACCGGGCCGGTGCCCTGGTGCCCTTTTCGGTGAGCATGAACGTGCTCAGCTTCAACGACGCGCCCACGCTGGCCCTGATTGTGACGGACCTCTCGGCCCAGCGCGAAATCACGGCCATCCGGGCGCAGGTGGAAGAGCAAAACGCCCTGCTCGACCGCCAGAGCGAGGAGCTCAAGCGCGAGGAAGCCGCCCGCCTGGCCGGCGAGCGCGCCGCCGCCGAAGCCAGCCGCCTGCTCGAAGGCATCTCGCAAATTGCCTGGACGGCCAGCGCGGCCGGCGAAAACACCTACCGCAACCGCCGCTGGTACGACTACATTGGCCACGCCCCGGGTGAGGGCGCGCCCTCCGACCGCTCCTGGCGCGCCCGCCTGCACCCCGACGACACCGCCGCTGCCCAGGCCCGCTGGCAGCACAGCCTCATCACCGGCGAGCCGTTTGAGGTAGAATGCCGCATCCGCAACCACGCCGATGAGTACCGCTGGATGCTGGGCCGCGCCCTGCCCTCGCGCAACGAGCAGGGCGACATCATGCAGTGGGTGGGCACCTACACCGACATCCACGAGCACAAGCTGGCCCTGGAGCGCATCGACCAGGGCCAGCGCCAGCTGCGCGAAAACAACGAGCAGCTCACCCGCGTGAACGTGGATTTGGACAACTTCATCTACACGGCCAGCCACGACCTCAAGGCCCCTATCAGCAACATCGAGGGTCTGCTCGATGCCCTGCTGAGCGAGCTGCCACTCGCCACCGTGCAGAGCGACCCCGTGCAGCCCATCCTAGAGCTGATGCAGGACTCGGTGAACCGCTTCAAGCGCACCATCGAGCAGCTCACCGACGTGAGCAAGCTGCAAAAAGAGCACGGCCTGCCCGCCGAGCCCGTGGACCTGGCCGCCGTGGTTCGCAACGTGCGCCTCGACCTGGAGCCGCTCATCCAGGGCACCGGCGCCGAGCTGCTGGTGGACGTGAAAGCCGTGCCCACGGTGCTGTTTTCCGAGAAAAACCTGCGCTCCGTCGTCTTCAACCTGCTCAGCAACGCCCTCAAGTACCGCGCCTCTGACCGCCTGCCGCTGGTGCGCCTGCAGGCCCGGCCCGAGGGCGCCGGCGCGGTGCTCGAAGTGGAAGACAACGGCCTGGGCCTGGACCCGGCCAACGAGCAGAAGCTCTTCGGCATGTTCCAGCGCTTTCACGACCACGTCGATGGCTCGGGTATTGGGCTGTACATGGTGAAGAAAATGGTGGAAAACGCCGGCGGCCGCATCACCGTGCGCAGCCGGCTGGGGCAGGGCACCACATTTTCGGTGTACTTTAGCCGGTAATCGGCGCGCCGCCTGGCTGCCTGTTTTCGGCTGATTCGTTCATGCAAAAGCTTACCTGCGTCCTGCTCGTCGACGACGACCAAACCACCAATTACCTCAACAAGCTGCTCATCAATCGGTTGGTGATGACCGATAAGCTGCTGGTGGCCCTCAATGGCCAGGAGGCGCTGGAGCAGGTAAAAATCCATTGCCGGGAAGCCCACCCCGACTGCCCGGCCCTGATTCTGCTGGATGTGAAAATGCCCGTCATGGATGGTTTCCAGTTCCTGGCCGCTTACAACGAGCTGCCGCTGCCCGAAAAGCAGGCCATCATCATCGTGATGCTCACCACCTCGCTGCACCCGCAGGACGTGGACCGGGTGCAGCAGCTCAACATTGCCGGCTTTCTGAACAAACCCCTGACCCGCGAAAAACTGAACGACGTGCTGAAGACCCATTTCGACCGGCACTTGCCGGAGTAGGGTGGGGTAGGTCTAGGGCTGAAGAACGTCATGCAGAGCGCAGCGAAGCATCTTTACCGCGAGAGTAAATAAATAGTGGTGGCGGTAAAGATGCTTCGCTGCGCTCTGCATGACGTTCTATTTGTAGCATATTATAGCACGACGTTCTTTATCCCCTTCTTCCACCATGCTACGCCTTCTCCGAACCACGTCCGAAAACGCCGATTTCCGCGCCCTTGTGCAGCTGCTCGACCATGATTTGGCCCGTCGTGACGGGGACGACCACGCTTTTTACGCCCAGTACAACAAGGTTGATAAAATAAACCATGTGGTAGTGGCCTATGTAGGCGAGGAGCCCGTAGGGTGCGGGGCCCTGAAGGAATTCGCATCCGGCCAGATGGAAGTCAAGCGCATCTTCGTGCAGCCCGCGCACCGGGGCACCGGCGTGGCCCCCGCCGTGCTGGCCGAGCTGGAGCAGTGGGCCCAGGAACTGGGCTACGCCGCCTGCGTGCTGGAAACTGGTAAAAAGCAGCCGGAGGCCATCCGCCTGTACGAGAAAAGCGGCTATGCCCTCACGCCCAACTACGGGCAGTACATCGGCGTGGAAAACAGCCTGTGCATGCGCAAGGAGCTACGCTAGCGCAATAGGCGGACTGTAGCGCGGACTTTGTAGTCCGCGTCCTAGCGCCGCTAAAGCTGTTTTGGTATCCACCGGGGACGCGGACTACAAAGTCCGCGCTACAGTCCGCCAGCATCCGCCCACTCCCGTACCTTGCGCCCATGTCCGATTTCCGTTTGCGCGTGTTTGCGGCCGTGGCCCGGCACCTGAGTTTCACCAAGGCGGCGCAGGAGCTGTTCGTGACCCAGCCCGCCGTGACCAAGCACCTGCACGAGCTGGAAAAGCAGCACGGCCAGCGCCTGCTGGAGCGCCGCGGCAACCGCGTGGCCCTCACCGAAGCCGGCCGCCTGCTGCAGGCCCACGCCGAGGCCGTGGCCGCCTCGGCCCAGCAGCTCGAAGACCAGCTGCTGGCCCTGCGCGACCCCGACGAAGCCGCCGGCCGCCTGCGCCTGGGCGCCAGCACCACCCTCAGCCAATACGTGCTGCCGGGCCTGCTGCCCGCCTTCCAGGCCCGCCACCCCAAGGTGCGCCTCACCCTGCTCAACGCCAATTCCGAGCGCATTGCCGACGCCCTGCTGCGCCACGAGCTGGACCTGGGCTTCGTGGAAGGCCGCACCAAAAGCCGCGACCTGCACTACGAGCTGCTGCTGCCCGACGAGCTGGTGGCCGTGCGCCGGGCCGCGGCCGCCGGCCCGCCGGCCACGCCCGTGCCGCTGGCCGAGGCCCTGGCCCGCCCGCTGGTGCTGCGCGAGCGCGGCTCGGGCACGCTGGAAGTGCTGGAATTTGCCCTGCGCGAGCTGAAAATCAAGCTCAGCAGCCTGCAAGTGGCCTTTTATTTTGATAACACCGAAGCCATCAAGGCCTATCTGGAGGCGGCACCGGAGGCGTTGGGTTTTGTGTCGCGCCGGGCGCTGACGCGGGAGCTGGCCGCCGGCCTGCTCGAAATCGTGCCCATTGAGGGCCTGCACCTGGCCCGGCAATTCGAGGCAGTGTGGGTGCAGGGGCAGCCACTGGCGCGGGCGGCGCAACGATTTCTTGGGTTTGCACAGGCCGAGTGCAAGGAGCTTGCATAACCAGAGGTTATTTGGAATAACATTTTGCCATTAACCAACGGGTAGGTAAGGGCGTAATTTTGGGGGACTAAATGCTTCCCACCCAATGCCGCAGCTACTTACCAAAACTCCTGAGAATGCCGGAACGGGCCCGCTGACGTCAGCGGCCCCGGCGGGTCCGTTCCGGTCTTTTCACGCGCCACACACGCTGCTGGGGTTCACGTTCACGCTGCGGCAGGTGGTGTTTGGGTTGGTGTTGTTGTACTGCCTTTCGCCGTGGTCGTCGCCGCCGGTGGCGCTGGCGCTGGGCCTGGTGCTGGCCCAAACCACGGGCAACCCCTTCGGCGCCCAAACCAAAAAAGCCACGGCCAAGCTGCTGCAGTTCTCCGTCATCGGCCTGGGTTTCGGCATGAACGCGCACGCGGCGGTGCAGGCCGGGCGCGAGGGGCTGCTGTTCACGGTGGCGTCCATTTGCGGCACGCTGGTACTGGGCTATTTCGCGGGCCGCTGGCTGAAGCTGAACCGCTCGGTGACGCACCTGATTTCGTGCGGCACGGCCATTTGCGGGGGCTCGGCCATTGCGGCGGTGGCGCCGGTGCTGCGGGCCAAGGATGAGGAAATATCGGTAGCCTTGGGCACGGTATTCGTGCTCAACGCGCTGGCGCTGTTTGCGTTTCCGCCCATCGGCCACGCCCTGGCCATGACGCAGAACCAGTTTGGGCTGTGGTGCGCCATTGCTATTCACGACACCAGCTCGGTGGTGGGCGCGGCGGCGGCCTACGGCGACCAAGCCCTGCAAGTGGCCACCACCGTAAAGCTGGCCCGCGCCCTCTGGATTATTCCAGTAGCGCTGGGCACGGCGTTGGCTTTCAAGCAGAAAGGCGTGAAGGTGAAGCTGCCCTATTTCATCCTGGGGTTCATCGTGGCCATGCTGCTCAATACCTGGCTGCCGGCCCTGCAGCCGGTGGGCGCGGTGCTGGTGCGGCTGGCCAAAATCGGCCTGACCGTAACGTTGTTTTTCATCGGCGCGGGGCTGTCAGCCGGGGTGCTGCGGGCGGTGGGCGCGCGACCTTACGTGCTGGGCGTGCTGCTGTGGGGCGTGGTTTCCACGGTGTCGCTCTACGTTATTCTGCACGCCGTTTAGGCGGAAATTACGCAAGTCTGGCGCCGCATTTCGCACCGGTTTTGGGGCGGGCGGCTGGTTCCTTTGCAACGCGGTACGGGCCCTGGTTGTTAGGGGAGCGTACCGCCGTTCAGACGGACTATAGCCGTTGCTTGCGCCATGTTTCCCTCTTCTGAAAATACCGAAACTGCCACCCTCGACATCGAAGGCATGAGCTGTGCCTCATGCGCGGCGGCCGTCGAAAAATCGCTCAGCCGCGCGCCGGGCGTGCAAAGCGCGCTGGTCAACTTCGCCACCGAAAAAGCCACCGTGCACTACCGGCCCGGTCAGGCCAGCCCCGCCACGCTCAAAGAAGCGGTGGTAAATGCCGGTTTCGGCGTAACGGAACGCACCCCCGACACCAGCGCCGCCGACCGCCAAAAAGCCGAAGCCTATGCCGCGCTCAAGCGCCGCTTTTGGGTGGCCGTGGGCCTGGCCGCCGTCATCATGCCGCTGAGCATGCTCATGCTGTGGCCCACCGCCATGCAACACGTGAATGTGCAGGGGCTGAACTACGGCCTGCTGCTGCTCACGCTGCCCGTGCTGCTCTACAGCGGCCGCGAGTTCTACACTTCGGCCTGGAACAGCTTCCGACACCGCTCGGCCACCATGGACACGCTCATTGCCATTGGCACGGGCGCCGCGTTTCTGTACAGCCTAGCGGCCACGCTGGTGCCCGGCTTTTTCATGCGCCACGGGCTGATGCCGGAGGTGTATTACGACACCACAGCCACCATTATTGCCCTCATTTTGCTGGGCAAGGTGCTGGAAATGCGGGCCAAGACCCGGACTTCGGCCTCAATTCGGGCCCTCATGGGTTTGCAGGCCAAAACCGCCCGCGTGGTCCGCCCCGGCGGCCAGGAAATCGATGTGCCCATCGAGCAGGTGCAGCCCGGCGACGTGGTGCTGGTGCGCCCCGGAGAGAAAGTGGCCACCGACGGCGTCATTACCGAAGGCCAGTCGGCCGTGGACGAGGCCATGCTCACCGGCGAAAGCCTGCCCGTGGCCAAGCGCGTGGGCGACGCCGTGTTCGGCGCCACGCTCAACAAAACCGGCGCTTTTCGCTTTCGCGTGACCAAAGTGGGCGCCGATACCCTGCTGGCCCAGATTGTAAAGCTGGTGGAAGACGCCCAGGGCAGCCGCGCGCCCATTCAGCGGCTGGCCGATAAAATCAGCGCTGTTTTTGTGCCCACGGTGGTGGGCATGGCCGTGCTCACGTTCGCGCTGTGGTTTGCGCTGGGCCCCGAGGCCAGTCGCCTGCCCCTGGCCCTCACCAATTTCGTGGCCGTGCTCATCATTGCCTGCCCGTGCGCGCTGGGGTTGGCCACGCCCACGGCCATCATGGTGGGCACCGGCAAGGGGGCCGAGCACGGCGTCCTCATCCGCAACGCCGAGGCGCTGGAAAAAGCCCACCAGGTCGACACCGTGCTGCTCGACAAAACCGGTACCATCACCCGCGGCGAGCCCGCCGTGACCGATTTTCTGCCGGCTCCCGGTCAGGATACTGCGTCGCTGCTGCCGTTGGTGGCCGCTCTGGAACGGCAGAGCGAACACCCGCTGGCCGAGGCCGTGGTGCGCTACGCCGACGCTCGGAGCACGTCTGCGTTGCCTGCAATCGGTTTTCGGGCCATCGAAGGCAAGGGCGCGGCTGCCACGGTGAATGGCCAAGCCGCCCTCATCGGCAACCAGCGTTTGCTCGCAGAAGAAAACGTGGCCGTTTCGGCTGACCTGACTGCCCACGCCGAGCAACTGTTGGCTCAGGCCAAAACGGTGCTCTATGTGGCCGTGGCCGGGCGGGCCGTAGCCGTCATCGGTGTGGCCGACGTGGTGCGCGAAACCTCCAAAGCCGCCATTCAGCAGCTGCAAGCCTTGGGCATTGAAGTGGTGATGATGACCGGCGACAACGCCCAAACCGCCGCCAAAGTGGCCGCGCAGGTCGGCATCACGCGCTACTTTGCCGAAGTGCTGCCAGCCGACAAATCCGTCAAAGTGAAGGAGCTGCAAGCCGAAGGCCGCACCGTGGCCATGGTCGGCGACGGCATCAACGACGCCCCAGCCCTGGCGCAGGCCGACGTGGGCCTGGCCATGGGCGGCGGCACCGACGTGGCCATGGAAGCCGCCGGCATCACCCTCATGCGCTCCGATTTGCAGGGCGTGGTGACGGCCATTGCGCTGTCGCGCCAAACCATGCGCACCATCAAGCAGAACCTGTTTTTCGCGTTTGTGTACAACACGCTCGGCATTCCCATTGCGGCCGGGCTGCTGTATCCGGTGTTCGGCTGGCTGCTCTCGCCCATGCTGGCGGCCGGGGCCATGGCGCTGAGCTCGGTGTCGGTTCTGACCAACTCGCTGCGGTTGCGGGGCTTTTCGATTGGAAAGTAGAAGCTGCCGTAGCGTTGTAGCGCGAACTTTGTAGTTCGCGTCCCCGCGCCATTAGGTGTCGTGCCGGTACGCGAACTACAAAGTTCGCGCTACGTTTGCCACTCCAATTATGAACCCATCTTCCGAACAACTCGCCCGCGAAAAACAATTAGCTGCCGCCGCCGCCCTGCGCTGGGTGCGCTCCGGCATGGTGCTGGGCCTGGGCAGCGGCAGCACGGCCGCCTGCTTCATCACGCTGCTGGGCGAGGCCGTGCGCGCGGGCCAGCTGAAAGTGCAGGCCACCGCTACGTCCCTGGCCAGCGAGGCCCTGGCCCGCGAAGGCGGCATCCCGCTGCTGGAACCCCGGCGCGGCCTGCGCTTCGACCTGACCGTGGACGGCGCCGACGAGCTGGACCCGCACCTGCGCCTCGTGAAAGGCGGCGGCGGAGCCTTGCTGCGCGAAAAAGTGCTGGCCACGGCTTCCGACTATTGGCTCATTGTGGCCGATTCTTCCAAAGCAGTGGCGCAACTGGGCCGGTTTCCGCTGCCGTTGGAAGTCGTGCCTTTCGCTTTGCCGTGGGTGCTGGACGCCGTAGCGGCCCTGGGCGGCGCGCCGGTGCTGCGCATGGACAAAGCCACGCCCACCCATCCTGCGCATTCAGACCAGGGCAACCTGCTGGTTGATTGCCATTTCAACGTGATAGCCGACCCGGAAAAGTTGGCTGCGCAGCTACAGAATATCCCTGGAATTGTGGAGCAGGGCTTGTTTCTGGGCCTAGCGCGGGCTGCGGTGGTGGCCCGGGGCGCAGAGGTGCAGGTGCTGCGGCCGGGGCAGACGCCGGTGGCCGCGGCCGGTTTCGCGCAGTTGCCGTGATGGGTTTGGGCGGGGTAGAGACGCAACATGTTGCGTCTGGTCGTTGAACAGTAGTCCCAGAACGGCGCGGTTCCGGACGTTCAACGACGAGACGCAAAATGTTGCGTCTCTACCCCGTTCAATTGTGCGGTAGGAGGGAAGCGGCGGCCTGGTCCAGAAACCAGTGCGCTTCCCCGGCCGGAGAAATCAGTTGGGCCGGGAATTCGTCTACGTCGCGCGCGTCGCGCAATACGTGCCGCACGGCCGCCGCTTTATCGGCGCCATAAACCAGGAAAGCCACGGCACGGGCCTGGTTGATAAGCGGAGCCGTGAGGGTGATGCGATACACTTGTTTATCTTCCAAAAACACTTCCCGCGCGCCCGCGCTGGCATCGTGCAGCACGGGCGTGTGAGGAAACAGCGAGGCCGTGTGCGAGTTGTCGCCGAGCCCGAGCAAAACCAAATCAAAGCGGGCTTCTTCGGCGCCAAAAAATTCCTGGATGGTGCGCGTATAAGCCGCCGCCGCTTCGGCCGGTGGGAGGGAAGTGTCAACTGCAAAAACCTGAGCGGCGGCGATGTTCAGCGGCGCCAGCAGCGCTTCTTTGGCCATGCGGTAATTGCTTTCGGCGTCGGTGGCGGGCACGTTGCGCTCGTCGCCGAAGAAGAAATACACCTGCGGCCAGGCCACCTTTTCCCGGTAGGGGGGCGAGGCCAGCAGCTCGTACAATTTCCGGGGCGAGTTGCCGCCCGACAGCGCCACCACGAACCGGCCGCGCGCCGCAATGGCTTGGCCGGCCTGCGCCACAAAGTAATCGGCCAGTTCGGCCAGCACCTGCCCGGATGTGGGTTGAATGTGCAGCTGCATGGCGCTAGTGCTTGCCGCCGTTTAGCGGCAGGGTGTACCAGTGGAAACCGTCGCGCGCAATCAGCGCTTCGGCCGATTCCGGGCCCCATGAGTCGGCCGAGTAATTGGGGAAATTCTGGCTGATGCGGCCCTGCCAGTAGTTCAGAATGGGCATCACCAGGTCCCAGGCCGCTTCCACCTGGTCGCCGCGCATGAACAGGGTCTGGTCGCCGAGCATGGTGTCGAGCAGCAGGGTTTCGTAGGCTTCGGGGGCCTCGCTGGTGTAGGTGCCTTTGTAGTCGAACACCATGTCCACGGTGTTGAGCATCATGTCGAGCCCCGGGCGCTTGGCCTGCACTTGCAGCCGAATGCTCATCTCGGGCTGAATGCTGATGATGAGGCGGTTCTGCTTCCAGCTTTCGGCCGTTTCGGGCGGGAAGATGTTGTGCGGCGCGTCCTTGAACTGTATCATGATGATGGACGCCGAGCGGTGCATGCGCTTGCCGGTGCGCGCGTAGAACGGCACGCCCTGCCAGCGCCAGTTGTCCACGAAAAACTTCACCGCCGCGAAGGTTTCGGTGTTCGACGTGGGGTTGGCGTCCTTTTCCTGGCGGTAGCCGGGCACCTGCTCGCCCTGCATCCAGCCCTCGCCGTACTGTCCGCGCACCGCCGACTCGCGCACGTCTTCGCTGCGGAAGCGGCGCATGGCGCGCAGCACGTCCACCTTGCGGTTGCGCACCTCGTCGGCCGTGAAGTTGACGGGCGGCTCCATGGCCACCAGGCACAGCAGCTGCAGCAGGTGGTTCTGAATCATGTCGCGCAGGGCGCCGGCGCCGTCGTAGTAGCCGCTGCGGTCGCCCACGCCCAGCTGCTCGCTCACCGAAATCTGCACGTGGTCGATGTAGTTGCGGTTCCAGAGCGGCTCCAGCAGGGCGTTGGCGAAGCGGAAGGCCATGATGTTCTGCACCGTTTCCTTGCCCAGGTAGTGGTCGATGCGGTAAATCTGGCGCTCCTCAAAAATGTCGCCCAGCAGCTTATTCAGCGCCCGGGCCGAGTCTAAATCGTGCCCAAAGGGCTTTTCAATCACAATGCGCGTGCGGTCGGAGTCGTCGGTCAGCTTGCTTTTGGCCAGGTTGGAGGCGATGATGGGGAAGAACTCCGGCGCTACCGCCAGGTAGTAAATCACGTTGGCCGGCCCGTCCCACTGCTGCTCGTATTCTTTGATGCGCTTGCCGAAATCCTTGTAGGTGCCGGCGTCTTTCACGTCGGCCACCTGGTACACGATGTGCTGGCTGAAGGTGGTCCATTTGTCTTTGGCGGCCTTGCCGGTGCGCGAAAACTGGTTGATGCCGTCCAGGATTTTCTCCTGAAACTCTTCGTCCGAGAGCTTGGTGCGGCCCGTGCCGATGATGGCAAACTGCTCAGGCAGCCAGCCGTCCAGAAAAAGGTTGTAGAGGGCCGGCGCCAGCTTGCGGGCGTTCAAATCGCCGGTGCCGCCGAAAATGACGAAAATCGTAGGCGGAATTTTTTGGGAGGAAGAGCTCATGCGCAGAAGAGGGAAGCAGGTGCTTGTAATTGAATGTAATACAACGGTCATGTCGAGCTTGTCGAGACATCTCGCGTGCGGCAGTAATCCTTGTTGATTAGTGGTGGCACGCGAGATGTCTCGACAGGCTCGACATGACGTTCTAACCTTAGGCGTTGGGCGTCACCGGCTCTTTGCCGGCGTTTTCCTCCGGCTGTACGTCCTTTTTATTGGCCGCGTCTTCGTGCTCCGGTGTCCATTGGGTGTGGAAAACACCCTCCTTGCCAATCAACTCGTAGGTGTGGGCGCCGAAGTAGTCGCGCTGGGCCTGAATCAGATTAGAAGGCAGGCGCGCGGTCCGGAAGGTGTCGAAGTAGCTCAGGCACGAGCAGTAACCCGGCAGGGCCAGTCCGGCCGTGACGGCAGCCGACACCACGGCCCGCGCGCCCGGCACGCTGCCTTTCACCAGTTCCTGCACCCGTCCATCAACCAACAAATGCTCTAGCTCCGGCTCCTGCTGGAAGGCGTTAAAAATGTCGTTCAAAAAAGTAGAGCGGATGATGCAGCCCCCGCGCCAGATTTTGGCAATTTCGGCCAGCTGCAGGTTGTAGGAAAAGTCTTTCGAGGCTTTGGCCAGCAGGTGCATGCCCTGGGCGTAGGTGATGACCATATTGAAATAGAACGCCTGCTCCAGGCTGGCCAAAAAGGCTTCCTTGTCTACTTCCAGCGGCGCGGCTTCCGGGCCGTAGAGGCCGGCCAGCTTTTCGCGCAGGGCCTTGTATTTCGACAAGTCGCGCATGGCCACGGCCGTATCGATGGTCGGGATGGCCATTTCCAGGTCCATGGCCACCTGCGAGGTCCACTTGCCCGTGCCCTTCGAGCGCGCCTCGTCCTTGATGTCGTCAAGCAGTAAGTGGTCGGTGCCGGGCGCGATGAACCCGAAAATATCCTTCGTGATGTCGAGCAGAAAAGACTGCAGGCGGCCCTCGTTCCACTGCCTGAAGACCTGACCGATGGCGCCGTTGTCCAGGCCCAGGCCGCGCTGCATCACCGCATAAGTTTCGGCAATGAGCTGCATCAGCCCGTATTCGATGCCGTTGTGCACCATTTTCACGAAGTGGCCGGCGGCGCCGGGCCCGATGTACGTCACGCACGGCTGCCCGTCCACCTGCGCCGCAATGGCCTCGAACATGGGCCGCATGGCCTCGTAGGCCTGCTTATCGCCGCCGGGCATCATGCTGGGGCCGAAGCGGGCGCCTTCCTCGCCGCCCGAGATGCCCATGCCGAAAAAGTGAAAGCCCTCGGCGGCCAGGGCCGCGTCGCGGCGGTTGGTGTCGGTGAAGTGGGAGTTGCCGCCGTCGATGATGACGTCGCCGGGCGCGAGCAGGGGCCGCAGCTCGTCAATCACGCTGTCCACAATTTTGCCGGCCGGCACCAGCATCATGATGGCGCGCGGCCGGCTTAGGCTGTTGATGAAATCGGGCAGCTCGGTGAAGCCTTTCACGGGCTTGCCGGCGCCTTCCTGGGCCAACAGGTCGATTTTGGCGGCGTCCTTGTCATAGCCGGCGCCCGCAAAGTGGTGGTCGGCCAGGTTCAGCAGCAGGTTGCGGCCCATGGTGCCCAGGCCAATCATGCCAAAGGAGAAAGAAGTTGGCGTGTCGCTCATCGGAAAATCGGTTTCGGAATTAAGTGGTTACGAAGGCAAAAGGTAAGGCGGGCAGCCGCAAGAGCGGGGGCTGGCTCCGGCTAAAGCTAGGCGCCGCCCCTTCGCCTACTAAGTTTGCCGGCGCCGGGTTGTTTGAAGCGGAACAGTTTTCCGGACAATTTGGCTTATTGAGTAGCGGCCGGGACGTGGCCTAAGTGGCGCCGGCAGCCTAAATTCGGCCCCGATTGGTATAGGTCGTCATGTAGAGCAAAGCATCTGGCTCGCGCCGTCTGTCATCCTGAGCGCAGCGAAGGACCTTTTCACGATTGAACAACTTATTCAATCGTGAAAAGGTCCTTCGCTGCGCTCAGGATGACAGACGGCCTAACTTTCTAAAAAACCCCCACCCACCATGCCCCATACCCTCGAAAACTACACCCTCGGCCGCTGGGCCGCCGGCGGCAATACGCCCCAGGAGCTGCTCGACGCCAGCACCGGCGAAGTCATTGCCCTGGCCAACACCGAAGGCTTCGACTTTGCCGCCATCCTCGACTACGGCCGCCGCGTGGGCAACCCCCAGCTGCGCCGCATGACCTTTCACGAGCGGGGCCGCATGCTCAAGGCGCTGGCCTTCCACTTGCAGGAAAAAAAAGAAATTTTCTACGAGCTCAGCTACCGCTCCGGCGCCACGCGGGCCGATTCCTGGATTGACATCGAGGGCGGCATCGGCAACCTGTTTGCCAACGCCTCCTTGCGCCGCAAGTTTCCCGACAAGCCGTTTTATGTGGAAGGCGAGCCGGTGGGCCTGAGCAAGGGCGGCACTTTCATGGCCCAGCACCTGCTGGTGCCGCGCGAGGGCGTGGCCGTGCACATCAACGCCTACAACTTTCCCATCTGGGGCATGCTGGAGAAAATTGCGGTGAACCTGCTGGCCGGCATGCCCGCCGTGGTGAAGCCCGCCGTGCCCTCGGCCTACCTCACCGAGGCCGTGGTGCGCGAAATCATCGCCTCCGGCATCCTGCCCGAAGGTGCCCTGCAACTGGTGGTGGGCTCGGGCCAGGGCCTGCTCGACCACGTCACCTACCAGGACGTGGTCACGTTCACTGGCTCGGCCAGCACCGGCCGCAAGCTGCGCGCCCACCCGCGCATCATCGAGGAAGCCGTGCCGTTCACCATGGAAGCCGACTCGCTCAACGCTGCTGTGCTGGGCGTGGATGCCCGGCCCGGCACCCCGGAATTCGACTTATTCATCAAGGAAATCCGCAAGGAGATGACGGCCAAGTGCGGGCAGAAATGCACCGCCATCCGCCGCGCCATTGTGCCCGAAGCCTACCTCGAAGACGTGCAGATTGCCTTAGGTAAGGCCCTGGCTCAAACCACCGTGGGCCACCCGCAGGCCGAGGGCGTGCGCATGGGCGCGCTGGCCGGCCGGGCCCAGGCCGAGATTTTCCGCGAGCGGGTGCGCCACCTGGCCAAAAATACGCCCATCGTGTACGGCAACCTGGAAGAAGTGGAGTTGCTGGGCAAGGAGCGCGGCGCCGATTACGCCAAGGGCGCCTTTACCTCGCCCATCGTGCTGCGCAACGACGACCCGTTCAAGCACCTCGACAGCCACGAAATCGAAGCCTTCGGCCCGGTGGTGACGCTGATGCCCTACCGTGAAACCGAAGAAGCCGTGACGCTGGCCAACCTGGGCAAAGGCTCGCTGGTGTGCTCGCTGGCCACCAACGACCCGCGCACGGCCCAGGACTTGGTGATGGGGACCGCCACCCACCACGGCCGCATCCTGGTGCTGAACGGCGAAATGGCCAAGGAAAGCACCGGGCACGGCTCGCCGCTGCCGCAACTCATCCACGGCGGCCCCGGCCGGGCCGGCGGCGGGCAGGAGATGGGCGGCATTCGTGGGGTGGAGCATTTTATGCAGCGCGTGGCCCTGCAAGGCTCGCCCAGCATGATTACGGCCATCACGGAGGTGTACCAGACCGGCGCCCGGCAGATTGAACGCGACAAGCACCCCTTCCAGCACTACTTCGAGGAGCTGGAAATCGGCCAGACCTACACCACGCACCGCCACACCGTGACGGAGGCCGACATCACGGCCTTCGCCCAGGTGTCGGGCGATAATTTCTACGCCCACGTCGACGCCACCTCGCTGGAAGGCACGCTCTTCACCGGCCGCGTGGCCCACGGCTACTACATCCTGAGCAAGGCCGCCGGTATGTTCGTGGACCCGCGCAAAGGACCCGTGCTGCTCAACTACGGCCTCGACGAGTGCCGCTTCACCAAGCCCGTGTACCCCGGCATGACCATCGGCGTGACGTTGACGGTGAAGGAGAAAGTAGGACAGGAGAAGCGCGACGAAACCGACGTGGCCAAGGGCATCGTGCGCTGGCTAGTGACCGTGACCGATGAAACCGCAGAGACGGTGGCCGTGGCCACGATTCTGACAATGGTGAAGAAGAAAAATCAGGAGTAATACGGACTGGTTTTGTAAGTCGGATTAACTCTTAAACGAAACAGCCACCATGTTGCAAAGCATGGTGGCTGTTTCGTTTAAGGCTATCTGTGAATTAAGAGTAACACCAACTGACCCGGTTAGTCCTGATTGCCGTTGGGAATCTGGATACTATTAGGATAACAGCTGGGGCTCGGCTCACGGAGCTACTGGTGCCACTTGGGCACTGAGGCCCTGAGCAGCTTTCACGAACGCCGGTGCACCTGCTGCGTAAGCCCTTGCGGCGCCCAGCGCGCCTGCCTCCACCCAACCCGATTGCATGCACCGAACCCTGGAACTGACCGTGCCGCCGACCGTCACCGACGCGCTGGCCGCGCAGCTCACTGATTTAGATGCCGTGATTGGCCTGGCCGTGCTGCGCGGGGCCTCGCGCAAGCCCGTCGGCGACGTGCTCACGGTGCACGTGCTCAACCGCGGGGCCGACGAGGTGCTGCGCCGGGCCCGGGCCGCCGTGGCCAACCCGCAGGACCTGAGCGTGGTGACCAGCGAAGTGGCCAGCTTCATTGCCCCGGCCGCCCACGAGGCCGTGGACGACGACCGCGACGAGGCCATTTGGGAAGAAATGGAAAGCGGCCTGCGCCACCAGGGTCGCATCACCACCAACTACTTGCTGCTCATGGGCCTGGGTGGCATCATCGCCGCCATCGGCTTGGTGGCGGAGCCCGTGCCGCAGGCCGTGGCGTTTGTGGCTTCGGCCGTCATCGCGCCCGGCTTCGACCCCATGACCAAAGTGCCGCTGGGCCTGGTGCTCCGGCGTTGGTCGTTGGTGCGGCGGGGCCTGGAATCGGCCGGGGCCGGCTACGCCGTGCTGGTGGCCGCGGCGGCCCTCACCATGTGGGCGCTGGTGGCGGCCGGCGAAACCAGCGCCGCTGCCCTCGCCGCCAACGGCGAGGTGCAGCACCTGGCCCACCCGAAGCTGCCGGAACTGCTGCTGGCCGCGGCGGGGGCCCTGGCCGGGGTGGTCACCCTGGCCGCGTTTCGGCGCAGCTTTCAGGCCGGGCCGCTCATCGCCATGGCCTTTGTGCCGGCCGCCGCGCTCATCGGCGCGGGCCTGGTGGTGGGCCGCGCCGATTTGGCGCTGGAAGGCCTGGAGCGGTTTGGGGCCGACTGGGGCTTCATTGTCGGGCTGGGTGTGCCGTTCCTGTGGCTCAAGCAGCGCTTCGTGCACCGCCGGCCCCCACTGGTGTAGCTGGTTTGCTGCTGAGTGCCTTCGAGCAGGTCAGATGCCGGCCGTAGTGAAGCCCAGCACCGGCGCGTCTTCGCCTTCGCCTAGGTAGAAAGCCGGCTCGGCGGTGGCCATCTCATAGCGCACCACCACGTCGGTTTCAAAGGCCACGAAGTATTCACAGAGCAGCTCCAGGGCCTTGGCGGGCCACTCGCCGGCCAGGTAGGCTTCCAAGCTGGCCACGGAAAGGCCGTGCAGGCTGATTTCGAGGGCGGGCAGGGTTTCCTGGTAGTCGCCGCCCAGCACCAGGTCGCGGCCCAGGGCCAGGTGGCCGAGGGCGCCGCCGGACGTGGGTTGGGCCGCAGTGGCCGCGGGCGCGGGCAGGGCATGGCGCTGGGGGGCAATGGTGCGCAACTGCACGGGCAGGCCCAGCACGCTCTCGAAGCACAACTGCGTGCGGGCCAGGTCGCCGACGATGCCGTGGGCCAATGGCAACAGATACAGCAGATTGGTGAGCGGCTCGGGGGGCAGGCCGCAGTCGGCAATGCCCCAGAAACGGGCCAGCGCCTCGTTGTACCAGCGGGCCGAGAGGTTGGTGAAATAGCGCCGTTCCTCCTGCTCGACGCGCACCCGAAACCGGAAAAACTCCTGCTCGAACGGCAGGAAAAACAGCCGGGTGGCCTTCTCCTTGCGGCGCTGCAGGTGGATGTCCTGAATCATGGTGCGCACGCCGGGCGGGGCGTCGGTGGTGGCGCTACCGGGCTGGTGAAACACCTGCTGCGGCAGGGCGTCGTAGAGGCCTTCGCGGTGCACCTCCAGCACGGTGCGCACCACGGGGCGACTGCCGCGCTCGAAGGGCTCGTCGCTCACGGCGCCCAGGTCGCGGCGGTAGCGCCGGGCAAACAGGCCCACCGGCCGCACCAGAAAGTCATCGAAGTCGTAGCCGAAAGCCAGCAATTCGGCCAGAATTACTTCCAGGCGCAAGTCGAAGGGCTGGCGGCGCAACTGGGCCAGCAGGCGATGAACGGAGATGGTATCGGACACGGGCGAATACGTAAGCGGGCGAAGGCGCCCAAAGTAACCACTTCTTCGCTGCCTTACGCCGCCCGCCGGGGCGGGGTTGGGCCGGCGGCCGGCCAAGGGAATGGCCCTGAGTTGATATTTTGCGTACATTGTTCGGCTGCCCATAACCGGGGCAGGGGAGGCCCGGCCGCCTTTGCCCAATCGATTATCCGTTTCCCTAATGCTTCCAAACCCTGCTTCTCAGGCCAGTTCCGCCGCTTCCAGCACCTTGTCCAACGCCAGTTCGCGGGTGCAGAACAGTAAGGTATTCATCAGTAGTTTTTTGTATGTGCTGGGCACGGTGCTCGTGTTCGGCTTGCTGGGGCTGGCGGCGGTGCGCAGCCCGCTCACGTTTCCGCCCACGCTGGCACTGCTGCAGCTGGCCGTGCTGTTGCTCGGCTGGCTCTACGCCGCCATGCTGCCGCGCTGGCTGGGCTGGTACGACCGCGACAGCCGCTGGCAAACCGCCCTTATTTTGCTGGTGACGGCCCTGCTGGGGGCCGGCGCCATCCTGGCGCTGCGCTGGGTGCCCTGGGCCAAAAACTACCTGCCGCCCGCCGGCTTTGTCACGGCCGTTATTCCGTTTTTGCTGCCGTATTTCTTCTGGCAGTCGTACCGGGCCTGGCGGGCCATTCCGTACAAGCAGTACAAGCTGTGGCACTACAACCCGCTGGCCGCCAGCCCCGACCTTTCGCGCATGGACCTGAACAACTTCATGGTTGTTCATTTCTGGATGACGCGACGTTACGGCGAGGCGCTCTACCACGACTTCTCCTCGAAAGCGCCCCACCAGATGCGGCTGAGCGATTTGTTCGCCATCTTCCTCACCGATTATAACAAGCTCAAGCCCGACCAGGCCCTGCAGTACGTTGACAACCAGGGGCAGGCCTACGGCTGGCTGTTCTACGCCAAGCGCCCGTGGTGGCGCGGCCGTCATTATTATGACCCGGACTACACGTTCCAAGACAATTTCCTGCGCCAGGGCAGCATCATCGTGGCCCAGCGCGTGCCCGCTCTGTCCGCCGCCGAATAAGCCTGCGGGCAAGCACGCCGGCTTTTTTCGGTTACTTTCGCTTCTCTTTCCCGGCTATGATTCCTGAAATTACTTACTATCCGGTGAATTGGGTCGACGGGATGAAAATCTCCCGCCGCCACTTCGCCGAAACCGAGCGGTTCACCACCGACCACCTGCGCGACGCCGTGGCCCTGCAGCTGCGCCCCGACAACTACGGCCTGCTGCCTGCCGCCAACGAGCTGGGCAGCCCCGCCGCTTTTGAGCTGCTGCTGAGCGTGGATGCCCAGAGCGAGGTGCAAGCCCGCCTCACGCAGTGCCGGGCCATCACGGCGGGCGGCGTCCGCATCGAAATCACGGCCAGCAGTGCGCCGCTCACGGCCCGCACCAGCCTGGCGCAGCTGTTGGCCGCGTTCGGCCTCACGGCCACCGAGGGCCTGCGCTTCAGCGTGGTGCTCACGGCCAACCCGTTTGAGCGGGTGCCCACCGGCACGCCCGTGCCCGAGGAAGTGCCGCCCCGCCACCCCTACACCCGCCCGGCCTACGAGCTCAGCTTCGTGCCCACGCAGCAACTGGCGGGCGCGGCCAGCGCCGCCTTCACGCTGGTGGTGGGCGAGCTGCTGTACGCCGACGGCGAGCTGCGGCCCGTGACGCAGTTCATTCCGCCGAGCACGGCGGTGGCCAGCCACCCGGGCTTGCTGCAGGCCCTGCACCAGCTCGATTTCCAGCTCACGGAAATCGAAACCGATGCCTTCAAAATCATTCATAAAGTGAAGCTGCGCACCGACAAGCGCAGCCCGCTGGCCGACATGGTGCGCGAGCTGGCCGAGCGCACCGCCTTTGCCCTGGCCCAGCAGCTCACCACCCTGCAGCTGATGGCCGCCGCGCAGCCGCCCATCTACCTGCTCGATGCCTTGCTGCGGGTGGCCAAGCAGGTGAAAACCTCACTCGACGCCCTCACGGAGGCCGAGCGCGAAGAGCTGCTCAAGTATTTTGAGCAATGGTCCGAAACGCTGCCGGCCACGCTGCTGGGGGCCTTGCAGGGGGCCGTCACGCTCACCTACGACCACCAGCAGGTGCACGAGCACCTGCGCCAGCAACAGCAGCTGTGGCAGCTGATTGGGGCCATCTTTCGGCAGCTCAGCCAGCTGGAGTACATTGGCAAAAACAAAGAAGGGTGGCAGTCCTTCATCAACGAAAACCCGGTGGCGTCCAAACCACTCTCAACGCCCTCGCCCGAATCCCCGGCCAATGGCCCTGCCCGTTGGAGCCCTTTCACCACCTAAGCCGCTGCCCGCCGTCCTCTTCCCCTCCGCATGAAACCCCTCAACCAACCCGAACGCCGCACCCGCCTGTGGCAGTTCACGTTGCTATACTTATTGTCGCTGCTCATTCCGGTGGGGGCGTCGTATTACCTGTTTTCGAACCGCAGCATTGCCGACGAAAACGCCCGCCTGAAAAAAGAGCTCGACCGCACCCACGAGGAGCAGGCCCGGCTGATTACGCAGTTCGACACCCTCACCCAGCACCTGCAGCGCATTGATGCCGTGGACCAGCGCATGCGCGTCGAAACCAATGACCTGGTGCTTGGCAAGCTGTCGACGGCCAACCAGGACTACCTGAATTCCATTGCGGTGAACCTGAGCCAGCTGCGCAACGACTCGGCCCAGATGCAGATTCGGGCCCATCGGCTCATCGCCCGCAACGTGCTGCGCGATTTCGACCTGTTTCGCTCCAACCGCAGTACCATCGACGTGCTGCGCCAGCAGCTGACCAAAAATGGCGAAGACACCCGCAGCGCCGAGCGCATGGCCGCCGAGCTCTCGCAGGCCAAGCAGCAGATTATCATGCTGCAAGCCAGCCTGAGCCGGCCCATGCCCATGCCTTCGGGCGGTGGGGGCGGGGGCGGAGGGGGCGGAAGCCAGGCCGCGGTTGCGCCCAGCAGCAACGCCCGCCTGCAGATTGCGCTGCTCACCGACCAGATTGCCTTTGCCGAAGCCGACTGCCTGCGCCAGCGCGCCCTCGACCACAAGGCCCGCAGCAAGGAGCGCAAGCAGTTGCTGGACCAGTCCCGCACGGCCTTTATCAACATCCTGCAAGACCCCGCCACCGACGACCTGAAGGCCGCCATCGAGAAAACGCTGGAGCCCATCAACGTAGAGCTGGGCCGGCCGCCGCGCTTCTTTGGGCTGCTGTAGGATTTTGAGCCTTCAAACCCACTAATCGTCGTCGAAGAGCCGCGCCTGGGTTCTCCGTAGCGGAATCTGCCAGCGCTTGTTACGTGGCGTGAGGCGTCCTTTTTGGAAGCCCTTGCTTACTCCAATAACGCCATCGAACTTGCCCACAGAGCTGTGATGCGAACCGGGCTCTTGGCTAAGGGAATGCGCTGACCGCCACTTTTCAGCACCAGCGTGGCGGCTTTCACATGCTTGTCGGTCTCCACGCGTAGCGTGATGGGGCCGGCCGGGTGGGCCTGCTGGAGCTGCTCAAAAGCCGCCTGGGCCTCCGGCTCGTCCACCGGGTCGGCCTTGAGCACGAATTTAGGCCCGGCCTCATCCGTGACGTAGAGCCACAGGCTGCAGGACACGGGACGGGCCTGGGGCGTGAGCAGGGCCCTTAGGTACGGCGCCACATCGCGGGTCTGGGGCGAGGAGGTGCTCTCGGCGTTCAGGTAGCGAGCAACGTATTTCTGCCTGTTGTGGGGGCGATTGCCTGACGTCACGGCTAACTCGGCCAAGCCGTGCCCGTAGTTCACCAGTACCTGCGAGCCCACCTCGGGCCTGAAGAACTGGCCTCAACTGTCTTCCTTATTTCCCGGCAACAACCTATTCTTCTTCCTCATTGAGCAAGAGTGGACACAAGCTGAGAAAAGCCGTGCGCACGCCCTCTACCCGTGGCGGGGCAGGCAGCGCCGGAATAGCTATTTGCAAGGTGTTGAGGATGCTCACCTGGCCACCGATGGCGCAACGAATGGTGCTTTTCTCTAGTAAGGGGTGGCGGCCAGGCTGGTTGACTTCTACCAAGTCAAAAACGTCCTCCCACAACAGCAGTGCAGGGGTACAGGGAGTGTTGTTTTTGAGGGCGCAGGTTCCAAAGGGCAGGAACGTTTTGTCGAGGGTAGTGGCTACGAGCTTGCCCTGCAAGTAGCTGTTGTGCGGACTGACCACCTGCAACTGGCTGGGCAGTGTGCCCTTATCGCAACGGCAGATGGCACCATTGCACACTAGTTCTTGTCCAACCTGGCTCATATGCGCGCAAGGGTAAGGTGATATTCTTTGTTGAGCAATTGCCCGGCCCGAGCGTATACGGTTAATTCGGCGTGTTCGGGCAAGCCAGTACCCACTTCCATGCCGTAGGTGGCCTCATAACAAAAGTGCGGCGTTGGCAGGGGCCCCACCTGGCCTGCCTGGCCAGCGGCAGCTAGTTGAAGGGCGTTGGCTAAATGGTTTTGTACGGCGGCCAAATCCGTGCGCTGCGGGTCGAGGGGGCCGTGCACGCGCACGCCCACCGGCTCGGTGCCCACCGCCGGCTCCATCGTCACCTGCTCGGCAAACCACAGGGGCGTTTTATCGAAGAAGCCGGCGAACCGTCGGGGGGGCCGAGGTGAGCCCAACGGCTGGCGGCACAAGCCCGGAAACAGGGTTTGGTAGAGGTAGTCGAACTGGAGCGAGTGAAGCAACGCGGCGGGCGAAGCCAATTGCCGTTCGGTAAAGTCCAGCAGCGTCGTGGTCACGCGGTCATCGGGGGCGGTGGTGGCCCGCAACCCGGCCAGCACCTGCTCACCGGCTTGCCGCAACGCGTCGTAGTTGAGCAGCGCGGCTACTTCGCCAGCGGGGGTCAGCAACAGCTCCAGGCGGGCGTAGAGGGCTGCCAGCCGCTGAGCCAGCTCGGCCAGCGGCTCCGGGTCGGTTGAGGTGCGAAGCGACGGGGGCCCGGTTTCGAGGATGACGCTCAGGCCCTCGGCCAGCGAATGCACCTGCAGGCGCAAGGCTTTGGTGATGGTGGTGGCCTGGAAGTCACCGGCAGCGTAGGCTTCCCAGCGACTAGTGGCTGTGTAGTGGGCCACGGCCGGGCGCAGCGTGAGCGTGACGGGAAGGGGCGGTGCAATAGTCATCGGGCGGTGAGAGATACGCAGGCTGCCTAGTCGGCGTCATAAACCACTACTTTGGCGTGGGGCAGCGGTACCTGCTGCTGGTCATTCTTGACAAAAAAACGGGCCTGGCTCACGCGCTCGTCCGTTTCGACGAAAAGCGTGAGCGGGGCATCGGGCCGGGCGGCGTGCAGCTGGCGGAAGGCGGCCAGGGTCTCGGCCTCCTCAAAGGCATCAACCCGAATTTTGCGCCGGCGCCCATAGCCCGCATCCACCAGCAGCAGCAGGTGAGCGGGAACCGCGCGCGTTTGGGGCCGCAATAGGTTCTGCACGTAGGTGGGTAGGTCGGCGGTAGGAGGGTAGTGGGTGCGCTCGGCATTTAAGCAGGTGAGGCTAAATGTTTCGAGCTGCAAAGACCGATTGAACGCCAGTTGCCACGAGTATGTCTTAAGGTAGGCGTCCCAACGGCGGGTACTGAGCGTATGGGTCTTGATTTCGTGCTGCACGGCTGGCGGCAGCTTGGCCTGTTCCTGTACCACCATGCGCGGGCGGTTGGCCGCCTCGTTAAAGCGTTTGAAGTCGTAGTTAATTTCGCTGCCCTCGTAGCGACCCAGCAGCACTTGGTTGGCACCGGTTAGCCATACCACTACCACGCCCTTGGGCAGCAAGCATAGCGTCAATCCATCGTACGTTTCGTGCTGCTTGTCTTTGGTGTTCCAGTAGCCTTGGCGTAGCAATTCGGTTAAGTGCTGGCCGGGCAAGAGCCAGTGTCCTTCGTAGAACTTGTCTTCCGGGTAAGAGTACCAGCGCACCCAAAACCTTTCCGGCACGGGCTGTATGGGATTGCCCACCCCCCAACTGATGGCCGAGTGCCCCCAGTCCCCTTCCAAAAACTCGGGGGCGATGGGAATGCCGGTGCTACCATTGCCGGCAGCAGGCAGGAAGTAGCCGTCTATTACTTCCATTGGGTATCCTTCCGCCGCCGCCGGTGCGGCAGAGAGGCGGAAGCTTTCGGGGGGCGGCGGGGTTGTGGCGGGCAGCACGGAACCAGGTGATTTGAGTATGAGTGGGGTGGGAGAGCAAGCCACCCATGCAGCCACAGCCAACGATAGGGCAAGCAGATAGCCAGCTAGTTGAGACATGGCAGTGAGCGAAAGTATATCAGCCCTCGATGGGCAGGCGGGTTGGCAGGTAGCTGTCGTTGGGGGGCAGCTCTTCCATGGGCGGCATGGGGGGCAAGGCCCCACTGCTATCGGCCGGGGCCTGCTGGCGCGCCGCCTCCATGGCGGCTAGTTGCCGCTTCGAACGGGCTTCGAGCAGGGCATCGTAAGCGCTGGTATCGACGCGCATCTCCATGCCGGTGCTGTTGCTCCACGACAGGTGCAGGTAGTGCTGCCGCAGCCAGCGGTAGTCGGCGTCGGCCACGGGCGCGGTGACGGCGGCCGCGGGCCGCGCCCCAAACTGCTCCACGGCAAAGCCTGCCAGCTGGTCGCGCACGGTGGCCAACCGGCCGGGCGGTACGGTATATTTAGCGGTGCGCTCGTCGGGCGCGGTCGGCGAATCAAACTTAATTTCGCACTCGGCCGCCACGATGAGCTTGAGCATGACGGCCAGCGACACGTGCTGAAAGGAGTTGCCGAGCGTGCGCGTGCCCGTAACGATTTTTTGCCGGGGCACGCCCTTGCCTTGGTCTTTCCAGGTGGTCACCAGTTGGGCGGGCAGGTACCAGCCTTGGCGCTGGAAGTGCGCGGCCAGCTTGTACTGCGCGGGATTCTTATACTCCAGCTTTTCGGTGGCACCGGGCTGGTAGCCGCCGCCGATGTCGGAGTGTGCCCCCGGCAGCAGCAGTTCCAAGCCCTTGTGCTGGCTGGTGGCGCTCACAATGTTGGTGATGGAAAAGTTGACCCGGTATTCGTCGGCAGCCCGCAGTTGCACCACTTTTTCCAGCGTGGGGTCGTCCAGCCACAGGTGTAGCTCGGGTACGTCGTTACGAAACGAGTAGTCATCGAACAGCTTGTGGCGCACGGCTTTGCCGAGCAGGCTGCTTAGGCTCGTGTCTTCCTTGTCATTTTCGTCGAACGACGAGACGGTATCGAAAAGACCCACGAATTTCAGCTTGACCACTGCCGCGTCGGCTCCCAGCGCTCCGCACAAATTGTTCTCACGGCCCCGCGAATTGGTGCGTCGGGCGCAGAAGTGCCGAGCCGCCGCTGCTCCCCGACTGAAGCCAAATGCGTAAATAGTCAACTCTTCTAAGTAACCGTCCTCAGTAGCAAGCAGCAGCGATTTTACGCTGGATTCCAAGCGTTTAATGCCTTCCGTTACGCGTGCCGGAATACCGGTCGGCCCTGACCCGAAACCGCCCCCGCTTATGTCGTCGTCGCCGTCGTTGGTGGTGCCGATGCCTTCCATGTACACCGATATGATTTTCTCATTGCTTACCTTCTTTTGGTGCATGAAATGCAGCAGGGCCACGTTGGAGTAGGCGTTTTTGTAGCTGCTGCGACGGCCCAAGGGGTCGAACCCCATCGTCATGTAATACGGGTCTTTTATTCGTTTTTTCGTGTTGTTTTCGTTGTTTCCGGTCCCATCGAAGAAGATAGCGGCTTTAATTTTTACCCCTACTTTGTTTGGCTGGTCGGGCTCGCCCACCTTGCTCTTCCCCATGGGGTCCTGAGCCGGCGTGGCTTGCGCTTGGTCCAATGCGTTGGCCATAGGTTGGAAAGTGCGTGGTCAATTTAGGAGAAGAAGCAAGAGCATCGCGGCCCTTGCCAGCGTTTACGACTTGCTCAGTTTGATGTCGGAACCCATAATCTTGGCTACGGCCCCGGCCGATACTTCCACGTTATCGGATGCCTTGGCCAGTATTTTTTTACTGCTGGCTTCCAAAGCCAGGTTTTCGTCCGTGGCCGTCAGCACCAGTCGCTTCTTGGCCCGAATGCCGATGCTCTCGTCCTTGGTTTCGGCCAGAATGTTCTTGTCGGCTGCCAGGGTGATGTCTTCTCCAGCCCTTATAGAGACATTCTTTTTGGCTGCAATAGAAATGCTATCGCCCGAGGTCATGGTTATGGGCCCGTTGGTCTTGATGTCGATGCTGCCGTCGCCCTTGAAGCTGACCAGAATCGAAGTGCTTTTTTTGTTAGAATTGGAAATCAGAATAGACTGTTCCCCGGCCACGTCGCTCATCACAAACTTATTCCCGCCCGAGGTCTGAATGCCCTTGAGTTGGTTTTGGGGCCGGGTGTAGATGGCGTTCTGCTTATTCTGGGAGTGGAACATGTTACCGAGCACCAGGGCCTGCTCGGGGCGGTGGTGCTCGTAGTGCATCAGCACCTGCGAGCCCACTTCGGGCGTAAACATCTGGCCTTTGCCGTCGCCAGCATAAGGCGTGAGCACACGCAGCCAGGGCGTTTCGGCGTCGGCAGGCTTTTCTGTGGGCCAGTAGTAGCGCACCCTCACGCGGCCCAGGCTGTCAGGGTCGGCCACGTCGATGACCTCGGCCAGCTCGGGCAGGCCGGGCTGGGAGCGGGCCTGCGGGTTGGCCGGCGGCTGCGCCAGCGAGTGCAGCACCGCCGTGAAGGTGTTGGTGTAGGTGCCCGCAAAATCAACGTCGTGGCTGAGGCTGATGATGCGGTACTTGCCGATGTTTTCGGTGCCCAGGTTGTCGCTGCCCAGGCCCTCGGCCGTGGCGTCGATGAGGGTGCCGAGACGCAAATCCGGGTTTTCGCTGCGTCCGCGAAAGAGCAGGGAGCTGGCCGCCAGCGCGGCGCCCTGGCCGGTGGCGGCGTCCTGCACGTCGGTGCGGCTTTGGGCGGGCAGCGGCGGCCGGGCGTGCGAGGGCTGCGAGAAAATGTCGTTGCCGGTCTGCTCGGCAAACTGCGCAAACTGGTTGCTGCTCATGCCGCTGGTGGTCACCGGGTTTTTGCCGTCCCAGCGCTGGTGCTGCACGGGGTCGTAGCTGTGCAGGGCCACCTTGCCGGGCCGGATGGCGGCCTCCAGCTGGAAGCTGCTCCAGCTGCGGTTCATTTCCAGGGCCACGGTGTCCTGCTGGCCGGGCAGGCCAAACTGCAGGGTGGTGCCGTCGTAGAAAAACCACTCGTGGCACTCGGCCATCAGGCGGTTCAGGAAGTCGAAATTGCTTTCGTCGTACTGCACCACGTAGGGCAGGGCGGCCTTGCTTTTCAGGTTTTTGGCCCGCGGCACCAGGTTGGCGCGGTAGGGCTGCAGCACCTGGTCGATGATGGCGCTCAGGGGCTGATTCACGAAGGTGCGCTTCTGCACGCCGTCGGTGAGCAGCACGCCCGGGCTGTAGCCCCGGATGAGGAAGCTGCCGGTGTAGTCGTTGTCGCTGGCCACCACCAGGTCGGTCACGAAGCCGGTGAAGGCAAACTTGCCGCCCGTGCCCTCGCCGTCGGGCGCCAGGGAAAACACGATGGGCTTGCCCACTAGCGCGCTGTGCGTTTTCTGCATGAACCCCGCCTGTCGGCCTTCGAGGTAGTCGAACGGCACGCTGATTTCGAAGGAATGGTGGGTGTGCAGGTCCTGAAAAATCCGGACGTAGTTGTATTCCGACAGCAGCGTGGGGTTATCCTTGGGCTGAATGAGCAGCTTTACTTGACGGGCCATGCGAAAGGGGTTAGTCGGGTGGGGTGCGTTTCGGGCTTACAAATCAGGTTCGGACACGGCGGCCGGCGCCTGCAAACAACAAGTTACGAAAGCGGCGGCCGCAAACCGGGCCGGCCGGTGCGCATATAAAAAAGGCGCGCCAAGGAAAGCAGCGCATTCCGCTACAACCGGGCCGCGCGGCCACCCTCGCCGGGCCAGTTTCGTATAGCCGGAAGCCAGTGGCGGGGCGCTTGCCGATTGCAAACCGCCGGAACCGCTGCCGCGAAAAAGAAGAAACCAGCTGCGGCCGTTGCAGCAGCTGACCAACAAGCTTTACGCTTACTTAGTGGTTGAAGTTCCTTAGATACCGTTTGCGCCGGCCGGCCCGGTGCCCAAAACGCGGCCTACTGGCCCACCAGCAACTGCGCTGCGGCCGGTTCGTGTGGGCGACCCGGCCGGACCCTCATTCCTCAGACATCTGTTTTCGCTGCCATGGAGTACGACGTAACTATTCGCAACATCTTCGCCACCCAAAGCGTCATCGAGCAGTTGTCCGGGCGCGGGCTGATGGGCTTTTTCAAGTACGATGGCTGGATGAACAACCGGCCGCTCGAGCCCGCGGGCTTCGGCGCGGGCCCGGGCACCAGCCTGCTGGCCCCGCTGCCAACCCCGGCCTACGTGCCGGTGTACACCACCGCCGAGTACAGCCTCTATCAGGTGTCGAACAAGGGCAGCCTGAACACCGACTACTACCACCTGCCCGACAAGCGCACGCTGGTGTATAACCGGCAAATAAATTTTGCCTACTGGGAAACGCCGCTGGCCCTGGACTCGGGCAACCCGCTGGAAGTGACGGCCGCGCAGCTTAAGGCCATTTGCCCGGAGGCCAGCCTCGCCAACATCGAAAAGCACGTGGCACCGCTCAACAAAAGCATGCAGAAATACGAAATCAACACCCGCCTGCGGCAGGCCCACTTTCTGGCCCAGGTTTCGGTGGAAAGCGACCATTTCCGAGCCACCCGCGAATACGCCAGCGGCAAATCCTACGAAGGCCGAGCCGACCTGGGCAACACCCAAAAAGGCGACGGCGTGCGCTTCGCCGGCCGCGGCCTCATCCAGATTACCGGCCGCGACGTGTACGTGAAGTATGGCAAATACATCGGCAAGGACCTCACCCAGGGCGAAAACATGAAGCTGGTAGAAGAAGAGCCATGGGCCTCCGACGCCGCCGGGTACTTCTGGCTCATTTACAAAAAAGCCAAAAACATCAACGCCCGCGCCGACAGTGACAACGTGGACTCGGTGAGCCGCGCCGTGAACGGCGGCACCAACGGCCTGCAGGAACGCCGCCGCTACACCGCCAACGCCAAAAAAATCTTTGGCCTGAAATGACCCGCCCCATGACCAGAGCGAGACTGCTGGGGCTGCTGGCCCTGTACGTTTTTTGCGGGACGGCCGCGGCCTGCGGGCAGGAAGTGAAAAGCCCGCCCGCCGCCCCTAAAACCGCCGCTGGCCCCGCCGCCAGCTTCCCCCGGGAACTCGTGGGCCGTTGGAAATCGACGACAGATAAGCTGTCGGAAGTGGAGATAACGCCCACGCGCTACATCGAAAAGTACGCCGGCAAGCAGGTGTCGGCTTCCGGCTACACAATTTCCACCACCTGCGGCTGCGCAGACCAGAAACCCCTCGTATATAAAACGCCGGTTTTGCTCACCGTGCGCAGCCCCCAGGACGGGGACTGCTACTGCTACATCATCACCAAGCTGACGAGCAACACGTTGCAGCTGTCCAACTACGGCCAGGGCGGCGGGTTTTCGTTCGTGCGCGTCCGCTAAACGCCGCTACTGCCTCATGATTTTTTCCGTTTCAGGCTTTTCTACGTGCTGCCTCGGCCTGCTGCTGGCCGTTCTGGGCAGCCCGGCGGCCGCCCAGAACGTGCCGGCCGCGCCGCCGCGGTCGGCCGGTTTCGGTGCGGCGGGCGCCGAGGCGTTTCCGGCCAATTCGGCCGAGCCGGGCGCCGATTATTCCGTCGAGCCGGTCATCATCAAGCCCAAGAAAACCACCAATCTTACGGTGCAGGTAACCTACCCGCGCCTGCGGCCCCGGCCCGGCACCGCCGCCACCGACACGGTAGGAATTGCCGCCTTCAACCGCGAGGCGCAGGCCTTTGGCACGGACCTGGTGAAGGAGATTGAAACCACGGCCCGCGCAAACCGCCGCGATAAAATTCCGACGCTGCTGCAAGTCAGCTTCCGGCCCTACCTCCTGCAGCAGGGACTGGTGAGCGTGGCCTTCGCCATCACGCAGGACGGCATCGGGCCGCGCCCCGTCAACTGGGCCACCGGCCTGACCTACGACCTACGCACCGGCCGCAAGCTGGCACCTGCCGACGTGTTGCAGCAAAACGCCGCCTTCAAAACGCTTTTGCTCAGCACCCTCCAGCCGGCGCTGGACAGCAGTTCCGACTGCCAGCTGGAGCCCGATAATATGGCCTGGGACAATTTTGTAATCAGTGCCAGCGCCTACTACGTGCTGCTGGGCGATGCCCAGATTGGCCGTGCCTGCCAGACCCGGGCCCTGGTGCTGCCCTGGGCCCGATTGAAACCCTTCGTGAGTGCGGGCTCGGCTGCCGGGCGGCTGAGCGGTGGCGAGAAGCGCTAGCGCGTCTGGGCCCAGGCGCTGTCTTTTTCGGCCGCGTTCAGGGCCAGCTTGGCCGCCGAAATGCGCAGGATGCAGCGGTAGGCGCCCTGCGGCTCGGCCCCCGACTGGAACACTTCGTCGTAGGACACGCAGAAAGCGTCTTCAAACGCCAGCTTTTCGCGCACGATGGGCCGGTTGGTTTCAAAGAACAGCAGCGAGCCGCTGAGCTTCTTGTGCGGGTCGGTGGCCCAGGCCAATAGCTGGTCGCCGTCGGGCACGTCGAGGTGCAGCGTGATGAGGCCACTGCGCACCTTGGCCGTGGCCCGGCCGCGCTCGGTGGTGGCTTGCTCGAACTCGTAGGTGCACAGCACGACGGGAAATTCCTGGTCGGCCAGGGCGAGGAGGCAGCGGAAGGAGGACATGCGGAAGGCGGAAAAGGATTAGGCAGGCCACTTGTTGTCGAGCGTCACTTCGCCGTTGCTGAGCTTATTGGCCGAGAGCGTCAGCGTCATGGTCATGCCCTGGTCGGAAGCCGTGCCGTCGAATAACTTGCTTAGCCCCACGCAGTAGGCGTCCTCGAACCGGATGGTTTTGCGGCGCGAAAAACGGTTGTCGGCCGCAAACACCACCAGCTCGCCGCTCATCTTCTTGGTGTCGTCGAGGGCCCAGTGGTGCAGGGTTTCGTCGGGCTCGGAATCGAGCTCAACCTGGAGGCGGCCGCCCTGCACGCGGGCATCGGGCCGGCCCACCACGTCGGTGTTTTGCTGCACGCCCCAGGTGAAGTGGCGCACGGTGTAGCTTTTATTGTCGATGATGAGCGCGGCGCTAAAAGACATAAAGGCAAGGCGGAAAGGTGAGAGAAACGACCGGTCGGGGAGGGCCCCGGCGTATTCTAAAAGTACGGCGCTAAAAAATAAACGGCCACCCTCGCCGCCAGACGGGCCCCGCCGGCCGGCAACGAAACGCCCCCGCCAGGCGTAGGCAAAGCGGGAAAAAAGCCCGACTTTCGCGGGTGCAGCCGGGGTGCGGCCCGCTGCTTATTTCTGTTATCATTTGCCTCGCATGAGTGCTTCGTACTACCAGCTGCCGCTCGATTTGGAAGGGATTTTGGAGCGTCGCCAGCTGCCGCGCTGCTCGGTGCAGGAGTCCATTGCCCAGCACCTGTACCTGATGCTGACCACCTACTTCGGCGAGTCGCGCTACGAGCCCGATTTCGGCTGCCAGGTGTGGGAGCAGGACTTTGAAGCCATGACCACCATGCGCTGGAAAGACAACGTGCAGCATTCCATCGAGGAATCCATTCGCGACTACGAGCCGCGCCTGACCCGCGCCCGCGTCGACGTGGCCGTGATGGATTTCGAGCTGAAAAACGTGAGCCAGCGCATCCGCAAGCGGCTGGAAGTGACGGTGAATGCCACGCTGTACCGCACGGCGGAAGCTTTTGCGTTTCAGGCCAGCTTGTTCGTCGCGCCGCTGTCAGTTGATTAAGATTATATGAGGACGATAGTCCGTCATGCAGAGCATCTTGCCCGCAATAGTAAAATTGATTACTACAGCGGGCAAGATGCTTCGCTCCGCTCGGCATGACGTTCTTGTAGGTTCGTTCTCGTTTTAAAGACGCCATAACTTCCTTACCCCCGTGCTGCCTCCTCTTTCCTTCCCGGCGCCCGCTGCCGCCGATTTCAGCAAAGCCAGCGTCAAAAGCCGCCTCACGCGGCAGGCCGCCGAACTGTGGGGCTACACCGAGGCCGACCTCGACGGCTTCGACCCCTTGGTGAATTTGCTGCTCGAGGCCTGCGCCGTCGAGTTTGAAAAAGTGGGGCAGGAGCTGAACAACACCCAGTACCGGCTGATTGAGCGCCTGGCCACGCTGCTGAACCCCGACGTGGTAGACGCCCCGCACCCGGCCCACGCCATTGCCCAGGCCCGCGCCCGCGAAGCCGTGGTGAAGCTGCCCGAAGACGCCCAGTTCGTGTTTGAGCCGCCCACGGTGGGCCGCAAGGTAGCCGGGCAGGAAATGTTTTTTTCGCCTTTGCAGGCCACCCGCCTCGTGAGCGGCGCCGTGCGCTGCCTGGCCACCGACGCCGTGGTGTGGCTGGTGGAGCCCTCGGGGCAGAAGCGCGTGGTGGCGCAGGCCGCCGCCCCGCCGCCCACCGAGCACCGCCGCCTCTGGATTGGCCTGGAGCTGCCCGCCGAAGGCCTCGATGCGGTGGACTTGACCTTTTACTTTGACTGGCTGAACGAGCCGCGCCGGGCCAGCTACGCCGCTTTTCTGCCCGGCGAGCGGTGGCTGCTGGGCAGTACCGAGCTCACGGCAACCCAGGGCCTGCCCGAGCCCGCGCTGGGGGCCGGCACCACCAGCCCGCTCGACGGCGAATACGACTTCCTGCGCCGCGCCGAGCAGCAGATTCGGGCGCTGTACTCGCCGTCTTTCGTGCAGGTTTCGGCCTCGGCCGGCGTGCTGGCCACCTACGTGCCGCGCCCATATCCGGCCGAGCTCACGGCGGCTTTTCCCGCCCCCAGCGCCGAGCTGCAGGCCCTGAGCCAGCCGCTGCTGTGGCTGGAGGTGCGCTTTGCCCACGCCCTGCCGCCCGAGGCCTTCGACCAGCTGGTGTGCGCCCTGAACTGCTTCCCGGTGCTGAACCGGCGCCTGCACAAGGTGCTGTTCCGCCTGCAGCCGGCGCTCAATTTGTTTCCATTGGCCAGCGAAGAGCCTTTTCTGGCCGTGCGCGACGTGTACAGCCTCAGCAACGTGGCCTACCGCTCCACCACGCTCAGCGACCTGTCGGAGGGCGCGACGGATACCTACACGCTGCGCACCCACGGCGTGGGCCGCTTCGACACCCGCACCGGCCGCGAGGCCCTACGCGAGTTGCTGGAACTGCTGCGCGACGAAAGCCGCGCCTTCACCGCCGCCGGCACCGATTTCATCGGCTCCATCCTGCGCGAGCTCGACCAGAACCTGACCCGCCTCGAAGAGCGCCTCGACCGCAGCCGCGCCGCCGAGCAGCCGGTGCCCTACCTGCTGCTGCGCCCCCAAAACGTGAACGACAGCGTGTACTTAGAGTACTGGTCCAGCAACGGCGAGGGCGCCAACCGCCTGCCCGCCGGCAGCCGCCTCCGCATTCACGACGGCCACTACATCGACGAGGTGCGCCTGCTCACCACCACCAGCGGCGGCCGCGAGCGGCCCAATCCCGCCGAGCGCACCCACGCCCTGCGCCGCAACCTGCTGGCCCGCAACCGCCTCGTGACCCTGGCCGACATCAAAGCCGCCTGCTGGGCCGAGCTGGGCCCGCACCTGGCGGCGGTCCACATCGAAAAAGGCTTCCAGACCGGGGCCACGCCCGCGGCGGGCTTCGTGCGCTGCATTCGGGTGCAGCTCACGCCCAACGTGCCCAGCCGCCTGAGTGCGCCGGAGTGGCAGCGCGCCGCCCACGAGCTGCAAACGGTGCTGGCCGGGCAGTCGGCCATGAACCTGCCATACGAGGTGGTAGTAAAGCCAGCGGGCATTGGCTAAAAAAGCCAATGCGCCATATCTAAGTGTGAAAACCAGACAAACCTGAGTTTATGACGCTTGCCCGGCTACCAGACCCGCCATGAACGCTGTGAACGAAGAAGCCAATAATGACACCCCTTTGCCGTACTGACGAGGCAGTTGGCGCTCTTTTTTCTTCGGAGGCTTGTACGCTTCGTGGCTGATGTAATAGACGCTGCCATAGTCTTCGGGGCCTACCGACAAGGTGAATAAGTCGCCGCCTGTTTCGGACCCAAAAGGCACCAAGTGCGGATGCAGCTGGTCGTGCAAAAGCCCCAGACTGCGCTCCAGTTTCGACGGGCCATGCTTAACGGACTTAAAATCACTGATTTTTTGGGCGGTCTGGCTGCCGTCTTCGTTTTGCTGAAGAAAAATTTTACGGGTGGGCCACCCACCATTGTGAACCAGCAAATGGGCTTTGTAGTCTTCCGGCAGCGTGAAATGGTATTCCTGTTCAATGGCCTGAATATCGGCCAGTGTGGCAGGTTCTTTGGTCGAAACGAAAGGGTTCGGTTCCATTGACAGCTATTCGTACTGCTTGCGCCCCGAGTGTTTGTCGTGCTGGTCACACGAGCCTTTTTGCCCAGTTGGCACAAGGCTCGCGCTTGGCGCAGCTGCCACGGCCCCAGCCGCAACAGCAGTAGCGTAGTCCCGCACCGCCGCCGGCACCAGCGCCCGCACCGGCCCACCAGGCGTGAGTTCAAGCGCCCGACCTTGATGATGGGTCGGCGCGTTAAGCCCTAGAGCGTGGGTGTTTGAAGGCGGCACAGCGGGTGAAGTATTTACCTTCCAGCCGCAGTAATAAATTGCAATCGTTAAGCCCGGATGCCTTTGAACAAGTAGCGCAGCTCGGCAAGCTACTCGCGCAAGTCGCTGAAATCAACCGGCGTCGGGTTTACTTGCGCTTGCACGGCACGGTTCAGCGCGCCACTTTGGCCCCGCTGAATAAACGTCTTTATCAACCGAAGGGGCGTGAATTCTACCCCTTCGACCGGGGCGTGCCCCGTGATAACAAATTGGCCCCGGTTGGCTGAGTTGTCGTCGTTCCAACTCAGTTGCCAATCGCCGCCATGATTCTGGCGAACTACCTCGCCCAGGTAAGTCCAGCAATCCAAGCGCCGGCCGACGGCTTCGTCGGATTTGTCGTCCCAGCTGAATGGCATGGCCGTTAAATACCGCTCCAATTCAGTCAGGCTCTGGGACGTGTAATCAAGTTGATATCCTTGAGCAGTAGAATTTTCGATAAATGCTTCTTGTCGGTCCTCCAATTCAAAAAGAAAGAGTTGAAACTTTTCCTCTTCTTCGGCAAAATCAAGGGTGCTCGGATTCATGGCAGTACTCAATGAATTAAGGAATTTGAGGGCCTATTTTGTAGGTAGCACCAATGCGATTTAAGGCTGTTAGAAAATTTTTGCTCGCGCCTTTTTCTAAAATGTATTCCACTTGGTAAAGGTTGTTGACTAGGTCAGCATCTTTTTGTAAGTCTATTTCTGCTTGCGCAGTTAGGCTCACTTTACCCGTTTTAAGCTGGCCGCAGTAATCATCTTCAGCGCGATAGATATCAATTTGACGTAGGGTGAAGGCTGTTTTTAGGGTTTTGCTTTCTCCCGCCCAAGCCTGGCAATACTCCCGTTCCCGGCTTAGTCCAACACTGCAGTTATTCATGTTGGTGTCGTACTGCTGGCTCCAGCGCGCATAATCCCACTGGCTGTTTGCTCTTTTTTGGTAGCGTTCCCAGCGGTCCTGCTTATGCTCAGCGGTGCCCGCAACGAGCTTTTTCTTGGGTTGAGTAACTGAAGGCTCTACTGAGACGCTGGTTGGAGAATAAGGACTGATTAGCGGTGCGCCGTAGTCCCGCGCCGCCGCCGGCACGAACGCCCGTGCCGGCCCGCCAGGCGTGAGTTCCAGCTTCCCGGCCGCGATGGTGAGCAGGCATACGTAGGCCCCGTCGCCGCCGTCACCGGACGCGAATGTTTCCTCATAGCCCACGCACTCGCCGGCGGCAAAGGCCACGGTTTCGCGCGCGGTCAGCCGGTTGGTTTCAAAGAAAGTGACGTGGCCCGCCAGCGGCTTGCGCGGCGCGGCGGCCCAAGCCAGCAGCTGGTCACTCTCCGGCACGTCCAGTCGCAGGTGCAGCTGGCCGTGGCGCACCTTGCCCCGCGCCCGGCCGCGCTCGTTGATGGCCTGCTCGAAAGCAAACCGGCACCAGCGCACTGGGTAGGTGTGGCCGTCTACTTCTAATTCCGCATAGAACGATGCCATAAACGTGGGGGGTAGCGCAAACTGCCGGTTTTAGTAAAGCTAAGACTTATTTTCTTGAGCAATTGCGTGGGGTGAAGTGACGTCAAGCCACGTTGGGGGCTGGCTCGGCGGCCGGCACTGGGGTTTCCGCAGCGGGCTCGGCGGCGTCGGTTTCCTGGGTGGTGGTCCACACCACTTCGTCGCTGCCTTCGGGCTTGCTCAGGGCCAGCACGGTGCCCTTGCGGGCCTCGCCGCTGATGATGAGCCGCGAAATGGGCCGCCGCAGCTGCTGCCGAATCACGCCCGTGATGGGCCGGGCGCCGTAGCGCGGCGTGAAGCCCGACAGCGCCAGATGCTGCCGCGCCTCCTCGCTGAGCTCCAGCGTGATGCCCTGCCGCCGCAACTGCTCCAGCAGCGGCCGCAGGTGAATGTCGAAAATGCGGCCCACGTTTTCCTCGGAAATAGGAGCGAAGGGCACGATTTCGGTGAGGCGGGCGAGAAATTCGGGCCGGAAGTGGCGGCTCATGGTTTCCATGAGTTCCGTAGCCGCGGGCACTCGCCCGGCCTGGAAGGCCGTGCTAATTTGCTCAGAGCCAATGTTGGATGTGAACAGAATAACGGCGTTCGAGAAGTCGCCTTCGCGGCCCAGCCGGTCGTGCAGGCGGCCTTCGTCCAGGATTTGCAGAAAGATGTCGAACACCGACGGGTGCGCCTTCTCAATCTCATCGAACAGCACCACCGAGTAAGGCTTCTCCCGGATTTTATTCACCAGCAAGCCGCCCTCCTCGTAGCCCACGTAGCCGGGAGGCGCACCATAGAGCAGCGCGGCCGAGTGCTCTTCCTTGAACTCCGACATGTCGAAGCGAATGAGAAAGGATTCGTCGTTGAACAGGAAATCGGCGAGCGCCTTGGCCAGCTCGGTTTTGCCGGTGCCCGTGGGCCCGAGCAGGAAAAAGGAGCCAATGGGCTGCCCGGCCTTGGTCAGGCCGGAGCGGGATTCCAGAATGGCGGCGCACATGGCCTTCACGGCGAAATCCTGGCCCACCACGCGCTTCTGCAGAATCTGGTCCATGCGCAGCAGCTTTTCGCGCTCGTTGCTTTGCAGCTTGCCCAGCGGAATGCCGGTTTTGCCCGACACGATGGCGGCAATGTCCTGCTTCTCTACGCTTTCCTTTTTGTGGTCGGCCAGGGCCAGCACCGCGCCAAGGATTTCGCGCAGGTAGGTTTCCAGTTCGGCGCTGGTTTCCAGGGTTTCGGGCTGCTGCTCGTTCTCCAACTGGTTCAGCCAGAGCTGACTCACCTGGTTTTGCACCTGATAAAGGAACCAGCGCAGCTCGCGCAGGTAATCGGCTTCGCCCAATTCTTCGTGCCGGGCAGTCAGGGTTTCAAAGTCGTTCTGGAGCTGCGTGAGTCCCGCCACGGCCTGTTCATCCAACATGCGAATGGCGGCCATGGTGCGGTCAACCAAGTCGATAGCGGAGTCGGGCAGCTGCCGGTCCTTGAGGTAGCGCTTGGCCAGGCGCACGGCCTCGGCCACGGTGCCTTCGCCCAGCGTGAGGCCGTGGTGCGTGGCGTAGATGGGCAGCACCCGCTCCAGCATGCGTTCGGCCACCACCAGCGTGGGTTCTTCTACCCGCACGATGTCGAAACGGCGGTTGAAGGCCTCATCTTTTTCGACGTACTGGCGGTACTCGTCGTTGGTCGTCGCGCCAATAACCGTCAGCTCGCCGCGCGCCAGCTCGGGCTTGAGCAGCTGTGCAATGCCGCTGCCGGCGCTGCCCTTGGGGTCGAGCAGCACATGGATTTCATCAATAAACAGGATGGCGCGGGTGAATTGCTTGATTTCGGTCAGCACCTTTTTGATGCGGTCTTCCACCTCGCCTTTGTAGGAAGCGCCCGCCACCAGCGTGCCCAAATCCAGCTCAAACAGCGTGACCTCGCGCAAATGCACCGGCACCAGCCCTTGCGCAATCTGCTGGGCAAAGCCTTCTACCAACGCCGACTTGCCCACGCCCGGCTCGCCGATGAGGAGCACGTTGGGCTTGGTGCGCCGGCCCAGAATCTCGGCCACCAGCCGAATTTCGCGGTCGCGGCCCACGATGGGGTCGAGCTTGCCCTCGCGCGCCTGGGCGGTTTTGTCGGTGCAGTACGTGGCCAGCGCGCCGCCTTTGCCGCTAGGCGCCGCGCTGCCGGCGGCGTTGCCAGGCTCTTCGGCCGCCGAGATGGCGGGCGCGGGCATTTCGGCCTGGGCGGCGTCCATTATTTCCTTCTGCGTGAGCGGGAAGGATTTCAGCTGCTCAGCGGTGAAGGCCAGGCCGGGGCGCAACAGCGCGGCCAGCGCGCTGAGGGGGTCGGTTTGGTCGCGCGACAGTTGCAGGGCCACCAAATCGGCCATTTCCAGCACCTGCTGCACGCCGGGGTCGGGCGTGGGCATTTCGGGCGGGCGGGCGGCTTTGGGCTCGTCTTCGAGGCGCACTTCGGCCCACTCGCGCAGGTAGTGAATGTCCTTGTCGAGCACCGCCACCAGCCAGGAGGCCAGGCCTATTTCGTTGTGCAGCAGCGCCGTGAGCAGGTGGGGCGCCGCGTAGTGGGCCTGGCGGTATTCGTGGGCCACGGCCTGCGCGATGTGCAGGCTGCGTTTGAGGTTGTCGGAGTAAGCCAAGGGCAGGCGGCGAATGGTGGAACGTAAGAGTACCGTGGAGTTTTGGCTACGGAAAAAAAGGGGGCCAGGGTGCGCCCAACGGTTTTTTCGTGTAGATTAGGGCTGGCTTGGGAAAGAAATCCGGCGTCGTGCTAAAAAAACCTCCACCGGCCAACCCTGGCTTGCGCCTGTCCGTAACGAAGATAGAACGCCAGCATAATGAATGCCTTCACCGGTTGGCTACGCAGGTTGTTTGTGCGCTCAGCCTCCCCATCCACACCCCCTTCTATGTATACGTACGGAATTGGCGGTCAGGAGCGAAAGCTCGACAACTCCTCCGAAGCCATCTCGGATATCCCCCTCAACCGCACCTTGCTGGTGCAGAAGCTCACCACCAACGCCCCGCTGCGGCCGCAGGTGGTGGAGGGCCTCAAAACCCCCGAAGCGGTGTTTGCTCACTTTAAGCCCGAAGTGGCCGTGGAATTTGAGGATGCGCAAGGCACTACCGTGCCCGAAAAGCTGCATTTCTCGTCTCTGGGCGACTTTGGCAAGAAAGGCATCATCAATCAGAGCAACTTCCTGCAGAGCCTGGCGTCGGAAACCGACGACCTGCAGAAGCTGCTCCGCCAGCTCAAGTCCAATAAAATTCTGAAGACGGCGCTGGAAAACCCCGAAACCAAGGCGGCTTTCCTGGCAGCCATTCAAGCCATGATGGACGAATTGGAGTAAATTCCATTTCTCTTCCATTCTTAACCGACTCATTGCCTTTCCCCCTTATATGGCACTTGAACAGCAAGACGCGGCGTCCAACTACCGAACCCGCGAGGCAGCCGGCCCGGCCCTGGAGCAAAGCACCCAGGCCCTGCTGAAAGTAGGCGGTTTCGATTTGCTCGAAACCACCATCGACGGCGCTTCCAACCTCAACCCGGAAAAGAAGGCCCGCAAAAAGATTTTCCTTTCGGAGGAAAGCAAAAAGGCCGACCGCAAGCAGCTCAAAAAGCGCTTGGCCCTGTGGCATTCGCTGCTGAGCAACACCGAAACCGTGGCCGACGCCGTGGAGCAGGGCACGCAGCGCGTAGAAGAAGCCCAGCAGCAGCTCACCGACAACCTCAAAAAGGCTGTGGAAGCCACCCACGAGCTAGAGCAAGCCTACCGCTCGGTGGCCCTGTTCTTCCGCAATACCGACCAGGACGAGGTGAAAAACGTGTCGGTGATGAACGCTGACAAGGACCAATTGCAGGACCTGGACAACACGACGTTTATCGACGCCGTGTCGGAGGAGCTGGAGCAGAACTACGACCGCCTCGACCTGCGCGACAACTACTCGCTGCTGGTGGTGCCCGGCTACCTGGGCTCGAACAAAGTGGTGGATAAATGGGCCAAAATTGCCCATAAGAACAAAGTGATGCTCGTCACCGATTTCGAGCATTACGACACGCCGGAGGACGTCATCGAGTTGTTCGAGGAAGCCAACCTGACCGGCGGCGACGCCCACAAGTCCAACGTCATCATGACGGCCAACTGGCTGGTGGGCCGCGGCAAGCTGGAAGAAATAGGGGAGGAGGAAGACATGTTCGTGCCGCCGTCGTCGGCGCTGGCGGGCCGGATTTACTCCACCCTGGCCTCGCAGGTCACGGCCGGCCGCAAGCACGGCACCCTGAACGAAGTAGACGGCGTGAAATTCCCGCTCCGCAAAAGCGAGATTTCCAACCTCGAAAAAATCGGCCTCGTGCCGATGGTGAACGAGTACGGCCGCGTGATGGCTTTCTCGGCCAAAACCCTGTTCAACGGCGACAACATTGGCCTGCAGACCTACTCGGTGGTGCGCGTGTTTGACTACGTGACCAAGGTGCTGATTGACTTCCTCAACCGCCGCGCTTTCGAGAACTGGGACCATAACATGCGGATGGACATCCAAAACCAGATTGTGCGCTTCCTCGACGGCATTGCCGGCCCCGGCAAGCTCATTGAGAAGTTCTCGGTGAAGAAATTTGAGCGCGACCCGGACCAGAAAGACCGGATTATTCTCGACATTCACATGGTGCCGTATTTCCCGGCCAAAACCTTCCTCGTGTCGCTCGACGGCACCAAAGGCGACGACCCGGACAACCCCGGCCGCGACTGGAACGCCGAGTACGCGCAACAATAAAACAACATAGCGCTCTGCGAAAATATTTGTAAGTTGCTGAAACTTACTAGTGGTGTTTATGCCTTCTTACCTCACGCAGTAGCGTGACTCTTTCCATTTTTTCCACAAAACCCCTTTACCATGGCCTCTTTCAGTGCTGTATTTGACGCTGCTGGCAGCGAAGCGTGTGAAGTTGTTAGCTGCAGCTACACCTTCAACCAAACCACCGACGACAAGGGTCGTCCGTCATCCGTTGTGCAGGGCGGCACCATCAAAGTGACCATCGTGTCGACGGACAGCGTAAAGCTCATCAGCTGGATGCTGGACCCTTACAAGCGGGCCGACGGTAAAATCGTGTTCAAGCGCGGTGACCAGGACTCGAAAATGAAGGAAATCGCCTTCAAAGAAGCCTACTGTGTGGGCTATACCGAGAGCTTCGACGCTCGCGGCGGCGAAACCCAGGCCTCGATGGTGTTGAGCTTGGTGATTTCGGCCAACAAGATTGACGTAAACGGCGCTTCCCTCGATAACAAGTGGGTGTAGCGTTGAGCTAATTGATTGGCACAAAAAAGCCCCGCCGGTATTCCGGTGGGGCTTTTTTATTGGCGAGCCAGAAGCCATTAGGATGGTGTAGAGACGCATCCTTGCGTCTCGTCGTTGAACGACTTGCGGTTGAGCAACCATCCAGTCGGTGCGGACGATGAGACGCAAGGATGCGTCTCTACGGCAAATAATCCACTGGCTCAAATCAGCGCGGCAGGTTCAGTTCGGCGTAGCTGACGGGGGCATCGTCGGGAATGTTGCCTTCGGCATCGGTGTGGCGCAGCTGCAGCACGGCGCGGGTGGGGCTGGCCCAGCGGGCTTCGGCGGGCTCCCAGGTGGTGGGCTCGCGCTGCCACAGCAGCCGTGGGCCGGCCGGGTCGATTTGCACCAGGGCCACGGTATTGGCTTGGTCGCCGCCGCTCAGGCCCGGGCTGGTTAGCAGCACATGGCGGCCGTCGGGCGCGGCCACGGGGTCGCCGGGTAGTTCGACGCGGCGGCCGGTGCGCTGGTCCACCAGCACGGTGCCCGACGATTCCCAATACCAGGCGCGCACCACCCACTGATGGGCCGCCGGCAGACTGCCCCAGTAGGCATAGCGCACGGCCGCGCCGTTTTGCAGGGTAAATTCGGCCTCGGGCGTTGAGGTCAGCTTGACCTCAACGCCCTGGACTGGCCGCAGCAAGAGGTCGAGCCCAGCGCGGCGCACCCGGCCCTCGGCGGTGGCCAGATGCTCGGCCGTCGGGTCATTGGGCAGGTCGGGCAGGCTGCTGGCTGGAAGCTGGTTGAAAACTGCGGCATTGGTTGGCTGCAACGCTACTACTGCTCCACCGGGCAAGTGCAGCGTGTCGGCGGGGCCGGCAGTGGTCGCAGCGGCGGGCTTGGGGGCGGGGGCCGCAGGAACCGGCGCTGGCGGGACTGCTTGCTCCGCAGCCGGCGTTTCGGGGCGGCAGGCGGCGCTGGCCAGCAACGCCAGCATTGAGGTGATGCGGGAGAGTTGCTTCACTGATGAAATGATGTATGGGAAGAAAAAACAGGCTACTCCTCGAAGGTGGACTCGTGGACAAGCCCGCGCACGAAGGTTTCAAAATCTGGCGCCAGCGGGGTGATGCGGTAATCGTCTTCTTGGTCAACGTGCACCACGGCCGGTTCGCCCTGCGGGCCGCAGGCGCGGTAGTCGAGCATTACCACGTCGTGCCCGGCCGAGGGGCAGTCGCACACCACCACGCCGATGGGCGGGTAGCCCCATTCATCGAGCATGAACTGGCTGCCCTGCTCGCCGGCCAGCGACACAGATTTGGTGCGCCCAATGCCACAGATGCCGCTGATGGCCACGTGGTCGTCGGCCCAAGAGGTGCCTGTGGTGGTGGGGAAGCAGGTGTTGCGCGGGACGCCGCCGTTGCGCTGCCGCATCAGCGCCACGTAAAACGCGGGCAGGGTGTAGCCCAAGTTGGCTTCGATGGATTGAATCAGCTCATCGGTGGGCGGGGCTTCGGTATAAGCCTTCCAGGCGTAGGCACTGTCGTCCCAAAAAGTGGCGGCGTCGAAATCAGGCTGAATGGACATGTTGTGTTGAAAGTAAAGAGGTCACAGCACAAAGTCGGCGTCAACGAGGCGCACCGCGTGGGGGCCGCGTTCGGGGTAGTCGTCCGGGTAGCGGCCGAGGTGATTGGGCTGCCCGCCGTGGGCGGTCAGGCACGCGGCCACGGCAGTGGCCAGGGCCGCCGGGTCGGTGTAGCGCAGCGGGGCGCCGCCCACGCCCTGGCGGCCGTTGCTGAAAAACACCATCAGGTTGACCTGCTGGCCGATTTCGTGGTCGAAGTAGTAGAGCACATCCAGGCCCGCTTCCTGGCAGAGCTGGTCCAGGGCTTCGATAAACGCTGCTTTGCGGGCCGCTGGCAGGTGGCAATCGAGGCGCAGGGAGCTGGTTTCGGCCCGGTACTTTCTGGGCGCTGAGCCAACGGCTTGCAGGATGCCGCCGTAGTGGAAAGGCGGCGTGGGGTCCTGCGGGGCCGCTAAGCGCAGGAATTGCGCACCGGCGGGTAAAGGTTCGGAGGTAGCGGTGGCCTGCTGCTGGCGCAGCATCTGCTCCAGCTCGCTGGCTACGTGAAAAGCGTAGTCGGACAGCGCGTAGTCGCCCACGGTGAGGCGCAGCAGCAGGCCGTGGGTTTCGGCAAATAAATGCCCTTCCGGGTAGCGGGCGGCCACGGCGCGCACCTGGTCGAGGAGGGCCGCTGGGTTGGGCGCGTGCACGGTCACGGTCAGCTCGGCCGGGCCGTCGGCGTGCCCGCCCAGGCCCGGCCGGAAGATGAAGAAGTCGAAGTGGTAGAGGCCTTCGGGAAAGCCGTAGTACCAGTACACGCCGAGTAGCATGGGACTAATTTAAAAGCATTGCAGCACCGTCCAACCGGCGCTAAAATCGCGGCGGGCCAAGGCGGCGCGGGGCAGGCAGAAGTAGAGGCGGCCCATGTCCTCCCACATCATGTTGGCCTCGGCTTCGTGGCTGTCGAGTTGCAACAGCACCTCCCAATCGGTGGCGGCCTGCTGCCGCCAGGTTTCCACTTCGGCCTCGCTGAAACTCAGCGCTTCCCGGGTTTGCTGCAGGGCCTCGGGGCTGCCGGTGCTGATGCCGCGCGAAACTAGCGCGCACTGCTGGCGAATGGGGCCCTGGATGGCATCGGGCGTGCCAAAGAGGCGGCTGGTGCCGTCGCCGTGGCGGTGCATCAGCCGCCAGAAGGCCTGGCGCTGGTCCTCGGTCACTTCATCCTCAGAGATGTTAAAGTCATCCTCCCACGGGTCAGGCAAGGTCATTTCGGCGGCAAACGTGAGCGGCGCGACTGGAAAAGCGGTGTACGCGTCCATCGACAGGCCTGCGGGCAGCGGGCGCGGGGCCAGCATTGCGGTGGCGTCGTGGTAGAGCACCGCCGCGCGGCCCCGGTCGGCGGGCCTGAAGCCCCAGGGCTGCTCCTGCGCATCGTAGAAAAACGACAGCCACCCGGCGGCGGGCAACGCCGCGGCAGCCGGAAAGGCCGCCAGCTCCGCCAGGTTCAGCTGGGCCAGGAAGCTGAGCGGCCGGCCTTCCCAGGCGGGCCACTCGGCCGCGGCCGGCAGGTCGGGCACGCCGCCCAGGCGGGAGGCGCCCACGGGCAGCGCCGCATCGGGCGCGGCCTGGGGCAGCACCCGGATGCTGGGGCGGCACTGCGGCGCCAACCGCGGCCAGAACGCGCCGAGCCCTTCGGCTTCGACGGCGGCTTGTAAATCGGTGAGTTGGTCCATAGAAAGCGGGGGAGGAGGCAACGGCTCGGGTTTCATTGGGCCAGGCGTTCCCGGAGTCGGGTTAGCAATTCTTCCTTCGACATAAAGCGCTGCCAGAAATTTTCCAGCGGGCCTTCGTTGGTGATGGAAGCGAAGAATTCTTCGTGGTCGGTGCTGAAAACCGTGGGGTTGGCCGGGTTGGGGTCGGACAGGCAAAGGAAATACGTGTCGGGAAACCCGTAGCTGTGCGCCAAGTAGATGAAGTCCGGAGCCGGGTCGGAGACAACCTCGAACACTGGGCTCAAATCAACTTCGTCGGAGTCAGTGAAATAGTCGTTCCATTCGGCGTAGTCAGCCGTGCCGGGGCGAAAGGGCGTGAAGAGGCTGGGGCGGTAAAACACCTGGCCCTGCGGAGCCTCCGTGAGGCGGTAGAAATGGTCGGCCACGCGCTGATAGAAGGCCACCAGGTCGGTGGTCAGCAAGGCGCGATGGGCCTCTACCACTTCGTTGAGCCCCGCGATGGGTTCTGCCTCGGCGGCAGTGGCCCAGGGCGTATCGGTGGGCCGGCGGTAAAGCACGGTGTCGAAGGTGATGGCCTGCAAGTCATCCGCCAACGACTGGCCCTCGACTTGGTCGATGCGCCCTCCCAGCTGCTGCATTTGGGCAAGAACGGTCGGGCTCACAGCTGGCGCAGGATGGTGGAGTCGGTGATTTTGTCGTCGTCCATCAAGAGCAGGGCTTTGCTGAGGATGATGGACAGCACGGCATCGCCCTCGAAGGGCAGGAAAACGTCGCCCGTGCCCAGGGTTTTGCCGGAGCGGTCGGGCACGATGCACAGGTACTGGTCATTGGGTTCCATGAGGATGTTGCCCGAGCCGAGGTGGATTTTGTAGGTGTGGCGGTGGCCCTTCACCACCAAAAAGTTGCCCTTGATTTCGCTCACCTTGCCGATTTTCAGGCGGGGCACCAGCCGTTCCAGGGCGAGCTTGCGCGACTTGGCCACTTCGCTCAAATCGCCGAAGCTGTAGCTTTCCCAGTAGTTGCGGAACTGGGCCAGGCCGCCGTTGTCGCGCCACTGCGGGTCGTTGCCCACCGAGGCCACGCCCACAAACAAGTCCACGTCGCGCATCACTTCGGAGAACACCAGCGGTGGCACTTCGGGCAGCGGCACCGGCACGTCCTGGCGCGTGAAGCGGACCTGGTCGGTGCTCACGTAGTTGTAGATACCCGTGTCGTTCCACTCGCCGTCGGCGTACACCTCGCTCACCCAGTACTCGGCCGTGAGGTGGTGGGTGGGCAGCGGCAAGGTGGCAATTTCGGAGTCGTAGCCCTTGTCGTAGGCGCCCAGCAGGCGGTAGCGCCAGCCGCGCAGCTTGGCCAGGCTGTTAAACTGGTGCTGCTTGAGGATGTGCGCGGCCATGCGGTTGGAGTAGGTGGCGGTGCGCTCCTCGGGCGGCGTGAGCAGGTACACTTCCCGAAAGGCCTGCTTCAGCGGCTGGCGCAACTGGTTGCGCTCCAGCAGCTCGCGCCAGGCCAGCACTTCGCTGGGCTGCGCGAGCAGCGGGTGCCAGAGCTGCACGGCTTCGGCCTGGTCGGCGGGGGTGGGCAGGGGTTGGCCGCGCGCGTTGCGCCAGTCCTCGCGCACCCACAGGGCGTCCTCGTAGGTGCCGTCGGGGTAGTGCAGGCGCCAAATGAGGCGGCGGGCCAGCTCGCTCATCAGCCCGTGATGGAAATAATATTGAGCAAACCAGGGCCACGGCATGCGCCGCTCCTCCACAAAGCCGCGGTCGAGGCGGTCGCGCTGGGTGCTGTAGGTCTGCTGGGCCTGGGTTTGGGCGGCTTTCAGCTCCTTCAGCTCCTCGGCGTGGGTGGCTTTGAGGGCCGCGGGGGCACTTTTGAGGGGCTTGCCGCTTTTCTGCCACTGCGTTTCGGCCTTGCCGTCGGCGAGGGCGAGGGTGGCGGTGTAGTCGCCCAGCTCCTCCACCAGCCGGCCGTTTTCGAGGCCGAAATCCGGCACGGCCATGTCCTCAATCTCGGCCGGACTCACGCCCAGCTTCGCCGATTCCTGGGCGATGTAGCGGGCAATGGTTTCCTGGGTGTTAGTCTGGCGGATTTTGCTGCGCACCCGGGCCAGGGCGGCCACGCCGGGCAGGCCGTTTTGCGAGAGGGCCAGCAGGCAGGCGTTGCCGATGCCGACGGCCAGGGGCCCTTTGCCGGGAATCTTGCGGAAGCACTTGGCCGCCAGCGTGGTCAGCGTCTCCAGCAGCGGCGGGTCGGCCAGCGGCTGCAAAGTCCAGACGAGGCCCTTGGCCACGGTGGCGTTGGCTTCCGTCACGAAGTCCCAGGTGGAGTAATTGTAGGTCGTGCCGTCGCCGTATTCGTGCACGTGCGGGCGCTCGGTCACCGGCGTGTCGGCCAGCAGCTGTAGCCAGGCGCGGCCCTGCTCGCGCACGGCGTCGGGGCCGATGGCGGCCGTGGCGGCGTCCAGCTCCTGCCGCAGCTTGGCGGTTGGCTGGGCGGGGCTGGCTTTTTGCCAGCGTTGTAGCAGGCCCAGCCAGGGGGCGGCACGCGACTCAGTGCGGTCGAGGCCGGCCACAAACTGCGCGAGGGCCTGGCCCAGTGGGTCGCCGTCGGCAAACACCACCACGGGCAGGGCGTCGTCGCCGGCAGACTGGCTCAAAATCTCCTGGGCTTTGAGGCGCACCTTGAGCTGGTCGCCACGTTGCCCGGTGCTTTGGTCGCACACGCGCTGCAGAAAAGTCAGCATGGGCTGGCCCAGGGGTCCGCGCTTGGCCAGCTTGCCGACCTGGCCAAGCGTGAGCAGCAGCGGGAACGGGTACACGTATAATGCAGCGTTGCCCGGCTCTTCCAGATTGATGCCGTAGCTGGCAAACAGGCGCAGGTAGTCGGCCTCGGTGAGGGCGAGGGTGGTGCGCAGCAGGGCCGTCAGCACGTCGGCCAGCACCCAGCGAATGCGGTAGTCGCCGTCGTTGTGCCCCACGCGCTTGATGGCGGCCGTCAGGGCCAGCACCATCCGGCTTTGGTAGGCCGAATCCTGGGCCCGGATGGTCTGGTAGGCGGGCAGGTCGCTGAGCTTGGTGTTGTAGTCTTTGCCAAGCAGTTGGGGCAGCAGCTCGGCCAGTACGGGTTTCATTTCCAGCGCTTCCGGGCTCTCATCGTCCAGAATGGTGGGATTGAACTGGTCTTTTTTGGTGGTGGACATGGCGGGTGGATTGGCAGCGGGAGGGGTGAGCAAAGCCAGAAAGCGGTCGAGCAGTCCCATGCCTCAGCCGCCCACCAGCGGGGTGAGTTTCAGGAAGCTGGCGGTGGCGCCGCTGCCCAGCCACACTTCTTCGTCGAGGCTTTCCACCTGGCGGTCGTTCACGAGCACGAAAAAGCCGTTTTTCTGGAAGGCTTCCAGGGCGCGGTACACCTGCTGCTCGGCGTCGATGAGCTTGTGGGGGCGCAGGCGGAAGCCGCCGTTGAGCGTCTTTTTCGACTCGGTGGGCTGCACCAGGCCCTGAAACACGCCGGTCTGGCGCTCGTTGTAGGCCGTCACTTCGTCGTGCACGCGGCGGGCAATGAGCTCGCGCACGGTGAGCATTTCCTGGCTGATTTCCAGCTCCAGCCGGTGCAGGATGCTGCCGCCGGCGGTTTCGTCGAGAATGGTGAGCAAGGGCATAAGCGGGCGGTTAAAAATAAAGGATGAATAGGGGTCGCGAAGCTGGTTTGAGGCCTCGGATAAGTCTGTATTTCAAGGTTGTACTGGGCAATGAGTTGGAAAGGCAAGTCTAACCGTTTATTTGTCGACCTCGGCCTTGGACCTGGGAGGCGCAGCAAAGCGGCCAGCCCACGTCCCAATGGGAAAACGTGGCGTTGCCAGGCGGGGTTGGTGGTTAGCTGAACAAGGAGGAACTGTATTGGTTCTACGCAGTAAGCACCAGATTCCTACGTAAAAACTCGCATCAAAGCCAGTGCTTTTCCATTATTGGTAGTCGGGCCGCACCCTAGCCAACGCCCTGGCCGAGTTTGAGCGCAGCCTCGAAACCAGCAAGTCGCCGCTCGACGACTGGCGCCTCAACGACAATGAGGCAGCCGTAAGCGCCTCGGCGAAACGGGGCTTTGCGCTCTTCAACGGCAAGGCGGGCTGCGTGCGCTGCCACATCGGGGCCGACTTCAACAACGCGGTTTGTACGGCTGGCGATTATCTAGTCTGATACGGCCTGATATAAGAGAGATAAGTCACAGGTCCCCTGACGGGTCCCCCAGTTATGAGGTATCTAAAAAGGCACCAACACCGCGGTCGATTCCTCATTATATGTCTGATTTATATTAATTTACAATATATACTTTTAGCGTATGAGTGATTCTTTCAATCGAGCTTCCCGGAATGAGATGCCAATCAACCTGCCTAAGCAGGATGCGCGCAGTTAGAAGCTAACCTAATTGGTGGCATGGCTCAGAAAGTATAGTTCATTAAGTTAATCCGCAAAAACCTTCAGAACCCACTTCTTGACTCAGCAAAAAGCGCCTTTTAGCCTGCTTGCTTGGGGTAGGAGAGGGGCGTCAAAAAGGCGCGCCTTTCAGTACTACTTCCTGGCCAGAGCCGGCTGGAATAACTGCCGTTTCGCATAACTGCTGCCCGTTCTGGCTAGGCCCCCTAGGCAGCGCAACGGGCGGCCCCTTTCTTGGCTTTGACTATACACTGCTCAACGACAACCGCGAAGTGGTGGGGCCTTAGGACCACGCCGTGGAATGGATTGTAACGGACTGGGCCCCGAGCCATTGCGCAGGGCCTGAATTACTTTGTCAACGTGGTCAGCCCCGAGTCCATGGCGGCCCTGTCGGCGGAAGCCATGCGCCTGGGCTTGGGAGGGCAACTGCAGATGCGCATGTTTGGCGACGTCGGCGAGGCCAAAGCGTGGCTGCGTGAGGCACAAGAGGCCACCCCCTAGCCCAGGAAACTTGACGCTGTGCGGGTAGGGGTGGCCTCTTGCCTTGCATCCGACTTTTACGAACTATCCAGGCCACCAGCATGGGAGTTCTGCAACAGCCACGGCCGCGGCTTGAACGCACGGTGTTTCGAAAAACGAGCGTTGACCTACTGGCCGTTGCCTTGCGCTCCCTGCGCGGCTTGCCACCGGCCTTGTGCCATGACGCCTTTGATTGTTCGCAGGTTGTGCACACTTTGCAGCGGATTGGCGGACAGGAGCACCAGGTCGGCGCGGTAGCCTACTTTGACGCGGCCTATTTTGGGTACGTGCGGCAGGTGCTTGGCCGTGAACCGGCCGGGCACCAGCGTGGCCGTTCGCAACGCGTCGGCCGGGCTCAGGCCCGCCTCGACTAACAATTCCAGCTCGTTGACCAGAGAATAGCCGGGAAAGCAGCCGGGAATGAGCGGCGAATCGGTACCAGCCACCAGGGGCACGCCGGCGGCGTGCAATGCGCGGGTGAGTTGTTGCAAGAACGGGTACATGGGCACCAGCGGCGCGCCCGTCCGGTGAATGTAGTGGTTCTCGTGCGTCCAGAACTGCAGGATTGGAGGACTCACGCGGCTTTCCGCATGGCCGGCCTGTTTCAGCAAGCCGGCAAACCGGAGGCTGTCTCCCCATTGGGTGAGAAGGGCGTGGAACGTCGATAAGTTGGGGCAGACAAAGGCCCCGGATTGTTTGGTGAAAGCCACCGCGGCCGGGATTTTGCGGGCGTCCAGGCTGTCTTTGAAAACGGTGTAGAGGTATTCTTCGCCGTGGGCCACCATGGCCATCCCTTTCGAGAGGATGTGCTCCATGCCCGGCTCGCGGACGCCGTGGCCCACCACCGGCAGCCCGTAGGCCTTGGCCACGCGCATGAGTTCGTCAAACGCGGGGGTGGACAACCCGTTGTAAGCCTTGAGCAAATCGTAGCGCTGGTGCACGATGCGGACCAGCGCCGCGTCCACCTCGGCCGGCGAATGCACCACGTAGCTGTATACCCGGCCTTGCCAATCCGACGGCGCCGCATCCAGCAAGGCGGCCGCGTAAATCGTGGGGCCGGCCACTTTTCCTTGCTTGACTTGCTCCCGCAACGCGAGCACTTCGGGCGGCTGGCCCAGGCTGAACACCGTGGTCACGCCGTTGCGCAAGTAGTGCCCCAGGTCGGCCTGGTAGAACACATGCGTGTGGCAATCGATAAGGCCGGGCGCGAGGTACTGGCCCCTGGCCGAAATCACCCGCACCCCGGGCGGCGGGGTGCGGCCGGCCGGGCGATGGGGCTGAACGGACAAAATGCGCCCGTTGCCCACCAGCACGTCCCGGTTGGGCAGCACGGTTCCCGTTTCCACGTCCACCACGTTCACCTGCCGAAACAACGTCCGGGCCGGGGCGCGGTTCACTTCGGCCCCGCGAAGGGGGGTGGGAGGGCGTTGGCCGGAGTGGGCCTGCAGGTGGACGAACAACGAAAAGAGGCTGCAAAGACAGGTTAATAGCCCTATTTTTCTCAAAAATGACATGACGAACGGCGGGAAAAAGGTCGGATACTGACACCGGGCAACGGCAACCCGTCCGGCGCGTGTCGCCAGGCGTTGGCGAGCCGAACAAAAGTCCGGACCCGCCGCCGGGTGCCCAATGCCAGCCAACGCCAAGTGCGAATTAGAAGCCCTGAACTGGCTAAAATCGCGTCGTAACTACTGCTGACAGCACGCGAAGTACAGGCGCCCGCTACGCGGTAGGCCCGGCAGAGTGCTGAGACGGAAACCGGCTCGAATTACACGCATTCTATTTCATCTCAACGGAAGCTGTTGTCTTGATGCCCGTTCAGCTCGCCGAGGTCAGGCAACGGAGGGCAATATCCTCCTGATTGCCAGTGCGACAATCTCAGCTTGGGGACTGCAAGGCGGCGCCCCGCGGCCGGACGGGTTGCCGGTGTACTCGCCGCACGCGGCGGCCGTTGAGCATGTAGGAATATTTCTGGCGCTGGCGGGCCGAGGGGCGGCCAATGCCCAGCAAGCGGTAAGCGTTGGCCGCAGGGGCGTCGAGCAGCAGCACGGCCAGTAACAAAAAGCAAAGGGTACGCATGAAAAGAGGTGCAGAAAGCAGGTAGCAGATTAGAAAAAAAGGCAGGCGTTAGAAGCGGCCGCTCAGGCCCAGCTTGAGGTAGCTGGTGTCGTTGCCAAGCTCGGCGAAGGCCCCGATTTTATCGGAGAAGAAATAGCGGGCCCCGATGAAGCTGCTCACCTCGGCCTGGCTGCCGCTCGAAGTGCTGCTGGTGTTGAGGCCCGCGGCGGCGCTGTAGTTATCGGAGTAGGACACCACGCGCAGGCCCAGGCCGAGGCCGGCGTAAGCATCCAGCCGCGGGTTGTGGAAGCCGTAATGGAAGGCGCCGCGGGCGCCCACGTAGATGTTGCGCCAGGTGGCGCTTTCGCCGCCGTCTTTCCAGGTGATGCTCTTGTAGCCCACCGCGCCGCCCACGCTGATGGCGCCGGGGCCGGCATTGCCCACGCCGTACATGTAGCTCAGGCTCAGGGCGGGCGTCTGGGTGGTGTTGCCGCCGGTGGTATAGTTGTAGCCCAGGCCGAAGCCCACGCCTAGGTTGAGCGCGCTGGAACCCTTGCCGAACGAGCGGTCCGAAACGGTTTTCATCGACAGGGTTTTACCCAGCGGCTCCTGGCTGCTCGCCCGCTCAGCCTCAACCGGGCCAGACGAGGAGGTGGCCGCCACCGCCGGCGCCGGCTTGACAACCGGTTTGGGAGCAGGCGCGGCGGGGCGTTCCACAGGGGTTTTGGCCGGAGTGCGCGGGAGCGGCCGGGCGGTAGAGCGGGCCCCGGGGCGAGTTTGCGCGTGGGCGCTGCCGGCCACCAGCGCGGCCGCGAGAGCGAAAGTGAGAACTTTTTGCATGACAGAAAAAAGGAAGTAGTGAGAGGAAAGACTGAGTTGGAGGAATGGCAATGGGAAGCAGTCGGGGCGGCTACAGCTTCACGAACTCGACGCGGCGGTTCTGGGCTTTGGCGCTAGCGGTGTGGCTGGCATCGAGGGGCTTGGTTTCGCCCATGCCTAGGGTGCTGAGACGGTCGGGGGCGATGCCGGCTTGCAGGAAGGCGGCGCGCACGGCCTCGGCTCGGGCCTGCGAAAGCCGGAGGTTGGCGCCGGCCTCGCCGTCGGCATCGGTGTGGCCTTCGATGCGGAAGCGCAGCGTGGGCTGGCTTTGCAGCAGGTCGATAAACTGGCGGAGGGCCGGTTGGGAGGCGGGCTTGATGACGGCCTGGCCGGGGTCGAACAAAATGTCGTGCGTCACCAGGCGGCCCTCGGCGGCGAGGCGGGCGTAGAGGTCGGTGCCGCCGGCGGCCAGCCGCACGTTGCGCAGCAGCACCGGCGTGGTGCTGCGCGAGGCCTGCCGGGCGCCAATGGTGAGCGCCGTGGGCCGGCCGCTCACGTTGGGCACGTTCAGCAGGCGGTTCTGGTCGAGGTAGGCCTTGAGGCTGCGCTGGTTGAAGGCCAGCGCCAGGTGGCACCAGCGGCCGGCGCGCACCGCCGGGGCCCCGGTCAGGGCCAGGCCCAGGTGCTGGTTGGGAATGCTGATTTCGCGCTGTGAAACGTCGAGCCAGTCAAGGGTTCCGTTCCCCGGTTGGTGGCCCTGGCGCTCGTCCCACAGCCAGAGGCGGCAGCGGTCATCAGGCCCCAGGAAAACGTCCATTTCGAGCGTGAAAACCGCGGGCAGGTAGCTGGCCTGCTTGAACAGCGGGTTGATGTTCGCGTTGTTGTCCAGCCGAATAACCGTTTGCCCGTTGGCCGTAGCCACTTCGGCGCTGCCTTTGCCCAAGTCCCAGCGCGAAGGAAACTCGCCCACTTTCTCGTTTGTCAACCGGTCTTCAAACAGCACCTGCGCGCCGGGCACAAAATCGTAACGGGTGGTGGCGCGGCCATTCTCCGCGGCTGGGGCATCGGCGCTGGCGGGCGCCGGAGCAGCCGCCGGGTCGGCCGGTTTGCCGGCGCTGCTTTTCGCGGCGGCTGTGGCGGTGCGCTCGGTCTGGTCGAGACCTTGGTTGATGGCCTGGTCGGTGCGCTGGCTGAGGCGGTTGCTCACGGCGCTTTCCAGCCGGTGGCCGAGGTTAGGCAAACGGAATTGGGCGTGGGCGGCGGGCGCGGCCAGCAAGCCCAGCCCTAGCAGGGAGGCAAGGAGGAATTTCATGAATGCAGAAAAAAGATGGGGAGGAAAGCGGCGCCTCACGCGGCGCTGGGCCTGAAAGAAGGCTATCAACCACTTAAATAACAGCATGTAGGCGCCACGCGGCAGGCCGCTACTAAGACGGCACAACAAGCAAGGCCGGATGCTTACAAATCCACGCCCCGCCGCAGGTCGAAGGAGCCGTTGCTAATGGTCACGACATCGCCCGAAAGTGCCATGAGCGTGCCCGCGAAGGTGCCCTGGATGCGGCCGCCCACCGCATCATAGCGGGTGATGGTGACGGTCAGGCCGGTGGCGGGCCGCGGGCTTTGGGGAAAATACGCCTGCATGGTCAGCTCGCCGCCGTTGAACATCAGCCCGGGCAGCATCACGGTCAGCGGAAAGGTGCCGCGCCCGGAGGCGTTTTCCAGCGCCAGGTAGATGAATTTGCTGCCGGGCCCGGTGCCGCCGGCCTGGAGTTGGAGGGCCGGGCCGGGAATGCCGATGGCGGCCCCGTTGGCGAAGAAGGTAGCAAATGGACCCGCACCGGCTGGGCTGGTGTCTCGCATCTGCACCGACTCGTTCACGTGGCCGTCGCCGTTAATTGTGAAGTCGACGCGGGCGCTGGGGTCCACGGTGTGGCTGCCGCTGCCGGGGTTGCCGGGCACGAGGATGCCGCCGTTGTTGCCGGGGTTGGTGGCGGGGTTGCCGGTGCAGGGGTCCAGCGCGCCGAGGTCGAGCACCTGCCCGGCGGGCGGCGGGGCCACGTCGCGCTGGCCGATGACCTGGCCGCCGTCGTTGTAGAACGCCAGCCGGATGAGTTGGCCCGGCGCGCAACGGAAGTTGAATTGGCCGTCCGCGCTCACGCTGCGGTAGAAGAGCGTGAAGTCGCCGTTGGCGGTCGGGGTGTCGTAGTAGGCAAAGTAGTGGTCCACAGGCCGCCCGTTGCAGCTATTGGGCGCAAAGCGTCCTTTCACGGCGCTGAGCGGGTTCACCCGCAGCGTGCCAATGTCGGTGGTGGTGCCGGGGGCCAGGTTGCCCAGCCTCAGGCGATTCACGCTGGCGGTGCCGAAGTTTTCGGCCGCGGTGCTGAACAGCTCGTCGGCCTCGCCGGCGGGGCCGGTCCACGAGCCGGACGGCACCTCCACAATCTGCACGCTGTCGGCGGAGTTGCAGAGCACGGTCATTTGCAACCCGAGGCGGGGAATGGACACGCGAGCCACGGGGTACGGGGCCTCTTTTTTGGTGAAGCCCGGCAGGTCGGTGGTGGGCCGGATGCGGAACTTGATGAAGGCACTGGGCCCCACAATCTGGTCGGCGTTCCAGCTCGAAAAGTGGCCCACCGTGCCCACGTACTCGCCGCCCGTGAGGGAGGCCGAGCCTTCTTCCACCCACAAGCCCTTGGCCTCGTCGAAGTGCCAGAGCGGGATGGTGGCGGGCGCCGCGCCGCGCATGCTGGCCGGTACCGGGAAGCGCAGCGTGGCGCGCTGGCCGGCCGCGAGCTGCAGGGCCTGGCCGGCGCCGTCCTCCAGCTCCACGCGCATGGCGCCGAAGGTTTTCAGCTTCTGGGTTTTGCCGTCGGCCGACTCGGCTTGCAGGTCGCGGCCGGGCATCAGGTCGTTCACGCGGGCCGAAGTGGGGTCGATGTAGCGCACGTAGGCCTGCACCGCGCCGCCGTAGGCGCTGCCGTTGCGGGCCACGGCCCCGGCGGGAAACTCAATGCGCGCGCCGCCGGGCACTTGTAGGGTGCCGCCCGCCGTGGCCGAGCCCAGCGTGAGGGCCGGGCCCCGGCTGGTCAGCAGCACCGTGGTGGCGGTTTGGCCAGCACCAGGCTTCAGGCCCACCGTGCTGTCGAAGTAGTTGGCTTTGCTGGCCTGCACCACGTAGCGCGCCGCCGGCACCGTCACGCTGGCGAAGCAAAAGGCGCCGTTGGCATCGGTGGTTTGGGACTGGCCGGCCACCCGCACGAGGGCGCCCGCCACGGGGCGGTTCTGCTCGTCGCGCACCAGGCCCGATACGGCCGTGGTCACTTGCGTCGGGTTTTCGGGCGAGGGCACCGGGTCGATGCCGTCTTCGTGGTGGCAGCCGGCCAGGGCGCCGCTGAGCAGCAAGGTCAGCAGCCAGGCCCAGGCGACGAGCGGCGGGCGCCGGCGGGCGGAAAGGAAGGAGCGAAGCATAGGGCAAAGCAGTGCGAGTGAGTGGGAAACGGGCTACTTCGTGTAGGTCAGCGTGTACGTGACGCTGGTGCCCGAGCCAATGCCGAACAAGTCGTCGGCAGTGCTCATCTGCAGCTGCGTATCCGTCACGTTCAGCACCTTGAAGCGAATCTGGTTGCCGTTTACCAGCACATTGACGCCGTTGTCGTTGCCGGTTTTGACGAAGCTCCAGGTGCCGGTCACCGTTTGCTGGTCGGAGGGGTCGCACTTGCTGGCGCCCTCATCGCTTTTAAACTGGCCCCCGGCCGCGAACTCCTGGGTGTCGTCCTTGGTGCAGGCCGGGATGAAGGGGTAGATGTCGGTGACGGTGGTGCCGCCGGTGGTTTGCAGGCCGGGGTTGGCCGTGAGGGCCGTCATGTGCCACACGTTGGCGCTGAGCAGCTGCTCGGGGGTTTTGGGCTGGGGGGCCTTCTCCTTGTCTTTGGTGCAGGCAGCGGCCAGCAAGGTGGCGGCGGTGAGGGCGAAAAGAGCAATGCGTTTCATACAGAAAAAAGGATGAGGTTGAGAAAAAGTGAAGCAGAAAAAAGGTGAGAATGAGGCCGGTTAATTCGCTCGTAGTGCAGTTGTACTGCGGCCCGCCAGATGGCTCAGGAGCACCGAAAGAGCCGGCTCTAACCGGCGCTGGTGGCGGGTTGGTGTTGCAAAATTGCCGGCCGCCCCAGGGGTGGGCCAATGGCGAATGGAACCAACTGCAGAAAATGTGGCATGAACCGGATGAATTTGGATTTCAGTTGCGCGGCCAAATGCGGCCCGCTAGGTCTATTGCGGTAATTACCAGTTTATTAATGGATTGCGACCAACGCCGCCACTTACGCCGCACCAAGACAGCCTTGCTGGCAGCGGGACCCACAGTTCATCACCGGCTTTGCGCAATTCAAGCACTACATGGCGCATTTCGCCCCCTTCTTTCGGATTGAGCCGGGCGCGTGCTGTACTTTTAAACACCTTTATTTCGGGCCGCAGCCTTGCTTTCATTCGCATCAAGCCCGCAGCCCAACGACTGCCAATCAACCATTTGCTTGTGACTTCAACCGGAATGGCTACCCTGCGCGACCCTTTCCTTTTGCGGGTGCTGCTCAAGGCCATTCGGCCCAGCACGGTGCAGGCGAGCTTTTACCGCTGGACCACCTTCTTCACCATTCCCTTCTACAGCTACATGTACTGGGGCCCGCGCTACTTCACCGATTGGCGGGTGCTGCTGGGCGGCACGGGCCTGCTGGTGGTGCTGGGCGTGCCGGCCATCGTGCTGTGCAACGCGCTGGCCGAGCAAGTGACGAGGCGCTACCCCGAGCCGCAGCAGGCCCGGCAGCGCGCTAGCATTCTGGTGCTGGTGATGAGCGTGCTGTTTGGGCCGTCCACGGCGGCGTGGATGTGGAGCATGGACGCGGTGCACCTGTTTGGCTACCGCTACAACCCGGCCACCGGGCCCTGGATTGTGGGCTCAGTGCTGCTGGTGAACGTGCTGGTGGTGGTGCTGTTTGAACTGCTGCTGGCCCTGAACCAGTGGCAAACCAACCAACTGGGCGCCGAGCGGCTGGAGCACGAGCAACTGCAGGGCCAGCTCGACGAGGTGAAGCAGCAAATCAGCCCGCACTTCCTCTTCAACAGCCTCAACTCGCTCTCCGTGCTCATCGGCGAAGACCCCCGGCAGGCCGAACGGTTCGTGGACGAAATGGCCAAGGTGTACCGCTACCTGCTGCAAAGCCACCGCGGCGGCGAGCCACTGGCCGGCCACCCCGGCCTCACCACCCTGGAAGCCGAACTGCGCTACCTGGCCTCCTACGCCCACCTGCTGCGCACCCGCTACGGCGCGGCCCTAGAGCTAAGCATTGCCGCCGACGTGGCCGAGGGGCACCGCCAGGGCGGCCTGCTGCCCCTCACCCTGCAAACGCTGGTCGACAACGCCCTGCGGCACAACGTGGCTTCGGCCGCCCGGCCCCTGCGCATTGCCGTCGACACCACGCCCGCCGGGCAGGTGCGGGTGCGCAACACCCGGCAGAAACGCACCGTGCGCGTGCCCCTGCCGCAAGACAACCTGGCGGCGCTGCAGGCCCGCTACCAGCGCCTGGGCCCCGGCGGCCCGGCCGTGGAGGTGGCCGCGGGCGAAGAATATTTCACGGTGAGCATTCATCTGGCGGGCTGCCGGACGCCGCAGCTGGCCACCCAGTGAGCGGGCCCATGCAAACGAGCTGGCAACGCGTGCTTCCGCGGTTTAATTTCCGCCGCCACTGGCCCTACGTGCTGGTGCTGCCCTGGGTGGTGCCCCTCACGTGCTACCTGATTGTGGGGCCGGCGTACTTGCAGCGCCCGGTGGTTTTTGGCGGGGCCACGGCGCTGATGGCCTTGCTGGCGGAGCGCTGGCTGTGGGGGCTGAACCGGGCCACGCGGGCCGTGGTGCGCCGCTACCCCGGCCTGCACCAAACTACGCAGCGCGTGGCGGGCAACCTGCTGCTGGGCCTGGGCGTGTCGGTGGTGTTTCTGGTGGGCAGCGTGGCGCTGTTTTCGTACGGCCACCTGTTTGGCACGTCCATCACCGTGGGCCAATTTTTCTCTACGCACAAGGCGGTGCCGCAGGTGCAGGGGTGGCTGGCGCGCGCGCTGGGCGTGCAGCTGCGCCCCGCGGCGGTAGCGGCCGTGCTCTACGCCGTCGACCTGCTGGTGGTGCTGCTACTGGTGCTGGTGTACGAGGCGTTTTACCTGCTGGGCCGCTGGCAGGAAAGCAAGCTCAACTTCGAGCAGCGCAAGAAAGCGGCGTTGCGCAGCCAGCTGCAAAGCCTGAAAAGCCAGATTAACCCGCACTTTCTCTTTAACACCCTCAACTCCCTGTCCTCGCTCATTGCCGAGGAGCCCGCGCTGGCCGAGCGGTTCGTGGACGAAATCGCCAAAGTGTACCGCTACCTGCTGCAAACCAACGAGAGCGAGTTGACGTCGCTGGCGGCCGAGTTGGCATTTATTCAGTCGTACTACCACCTGCTGCGCACCCGCTACGGCGCGGGCCTGGAGCTGCGCGTGGCGGTGGCCGACGACTATCTGGCCCACCGCCTGCCGCCCCTCACGCTGCAAATGCTCGTGGAAAACGCGGTGAAGCACAACGTCATCCAGGCCACACGGCCGCTGCGCATCGACATCGTGACCACGCCAGCGGGGGCCTTGTGCGTGCGCAACAACGCCCAGCCCCGTGCCACCCGCGTCGAATCCAACCACGTGGGCCTGGCCAACATCACGGCCCGCTACCAGCTGCTGGCCCAGGCCAGCCCGCTGATTGAAGCCGAACCCGCCCACTTCACCGTGACGCTGCCGCTGCTGCCCGCCTAGCGGCCGAATTTCAGGCCCGAAGAGCCACAATTGAAGCAACGAAACCCGCAGTTGGGCCCACTTCGCCTTTGGCAGGGCCGGGGGATGGCGCACTTTTGTCCGGCATTCACCGCTGGGCCCTTCGTCAGAAGGCCGGGCGGCGGGGCGCTATCAATTCCTCCTTTTTTTCTGCAAGATTTATGAAAATCTCCAACAAAGTACTGGGCGTGCTGGGCATGGCTGCCGCGCCGTTTCTCGGCCTTGAAACGCATTTCTTTATCAAGGCCGGCATGCACAACACTTCCCTCACGGGCACGTGCGACTTGATTTACATGCTGGGCTGGGCGGGCAGCATTGTGGCCCTGTTGCGCCTGCGGGCCGCGGGCGATACCAAGGTTGGCCGGGCGGTGCTTTACGCGCAGCTGGGCTGCCTGGCCATGGCCTGCATCTGGAACGCCTGGGTGATTGTGGCGCCAAATTCGGAAGGGTCGGTTTTCCGCTTCTTCGATGCTTTCTGGCCTATCAGCAACGTGTTCATGCTGGCGACGGGCGCGGCAGTGGCGCGAGCGAGGCGGCTGCGCGGCTGGGCGCGGTGGGTGCCGCTGGGCGTGGGGTGCTGGTTTCCGTTCACCATGCTGCTGGGCCTAGCGTTTGGCCGGTCGGAGGTGGTGCTGTATGGCATGACCGGGTATTCGGTGGTGGCCTGGTTTTGCCTGGGGCTGGTGGTTTTCCGCCTGCCCGTGCCGCGTCCGAGCACGGTTCACGCACCGGCCTTGCCAGTTCAGGAAGCTGAATACGCACTTGGCGCCGGGCAGGCTTGAATCCGGCTGCGTCGTTTCGCACCTTTAAGCTTGTCCAACAGCTGCTGGCTGCCCCGCAAAGGCGATAGCGCTTCTCTCCCGACACGTGATTTATGACTGCTCCCGACCCCAATGCCGCGTTTCCCCTGGCGGGTTACAACCGCTTGTGTTTCCTGAAAAACGTAGTGCACCACCCGCAAATCAGCGTAGGCGACTATACGTATTACGATGATTTCGAAACGGTTGAAAATTTTCTGCGCCAAGTGCGCTACCTGTTCGATTTCACGGGCGACTGCCTGCGCATCGGCAAGTTTTGCATGATTGCCTCGGGGGTTGAATTCATCATGAATGGCGCCAATCACCTCACCGGGGCCGTTAGCGCGTATCCGTTCGCCGTGTTCGGCCACGACTGGCAGGGCGCGATGGCCGGCAAAGCCTATCCTACCAAAGGCGATACTGTGATTGGCAACGATGTCTGGCTGGGGTACCGCGCCGCCATTATGCCGGGCATTACCATCGGCGACGGAGCTATTGTCGGGGCGTATTCGGTGGTGACGCGCGACGTACCGCCTTATAGCGTCGTGGGTGGCAACCCGGCGCAGCTGCTGCGCCCGCGCTTTGAGGCCGCCACGGTGCAACGGCTGTTGGCCCTGCGCTGGTGGGACTGGCCGACGGCGAAAATTACCCGCTACGCCGGGCTGCTGACGGGCGACGTACACACCTTCCTGAATGAAGCTGAATCGTCAGTCGATTAACCGTTTACCTATTCCTTCGTTTTGTTTCCGTAGGTTTTCATGGCACTTTTGGCTACGTCTCCGCCCGCTGCCCTGCCTGACCACCGCACCCGTTGGGCGTATCTGCTCACGATGCCCTGGCTGGTGCTGGCCTGGGGCTACCTGCTGCTGGGCGAAGCGTATTGGCACAGCTCCGCCACGTTCGCCCAGGCCACTTTGCTGAATGCGGCGCTGCTGAGCGCCGGGTTTTGGGCGCAGGCCCGGGTGGCGGCTGTCATCAGCCGGCGGCTGCCCGGCTTTGGGCAAACGCTGCGTCGCGTGGGGCTCACCCTGCTGGTGCACGCGCTGCTGGCGGTGGCATCACTGGGCGTCATTGTAGTGTTATATACTGCATTTCAACTGTTTGGCTTTACGCCGAGCTATGCCGTCTTGCTGAAAGCCTACGCGCTGAACCTGGTAGCGCTGGTGCTGGCCCTGGGCCTCTACGAAACGTTTCATTCTCTGGGCCAGTGGCAACAGCAGCAGCTCGACCGCGAAACGCTGAAGCGCGAAAACCTGCACGTGCAGCTGCAGGGCCTGCGCAGCCAGGTGAGCCCGCATTTTCTCTTCAATAGCTTCAATTCCCTTTCCTCGCTCATTGCCGACGAGCCCGCGAAAGCCGAGCAGTTTGTGGACGAGATGGCGCGCGTGTACCGCTACCTGCTGCAAACCAACGGCGGCTCGGCCGCGGCCGGCAGCGGCGCCGACGAGCTGGCCACCCTCGACCTGGAATTGGGCTTTATTGCCTCCTACTACCACCTGCTCAAAACCCGGCACGGCCCCGGCCTGCACCTCACCATCGACGTGCCCAGCCGGTACCGGCAGCACCGCCTGCCGCCCCTCACGCTGCAGCTGCTGGTGGAAAATGCGGTGAAGCACAACGTCATTCTGCCCGCCCGCCCCTTGCGCATTGAAATTGCCACCACGCCCCAGGGCCGCTTGTGGGTGCGCAATAATTTGCAGCAGAAAGCCACCCGGCCCGGCCGGTTCGAGTCGACGCACATCGGGCTGGCCAACATCCGGGCCCGCTACCAGCTGCTGGCCCAGCCCGAGCCGCTCGTCGAGGCCGATGCCGAGTATTTTACCGTTACGCTGCCCTTGTTGGCGCAATTTCCGCTCCTCACCCCATGAATGCCCTCATTGTTGAAGACGAAGAACTGGCCGTGCGCAAGCTCCGCAAGCTGTTGCAGGAAGTGGCCCCCACGCTCGCGGTGGCGGGCGTAGCGGCCAGCATCGAAGACACGGTGGCCTGGCTGGAAAGCCGCCGCGCCGCCGGCGAGCCCGAGCCCGACCTGATTTTTCTGGACATCGAGCTGGCCGACGGGCAAAGCTTTGAGATTTTCGAGCGCACGCCGGTGCACAGCACGGTCATCTTCACCACCAGCTACGACGAGTACGCCCTGCAAGCCTTCAAGGTGAACAGCATCGACTACCTGCTCAAGCCCGTGCAGCGCGAGGAGCTGGCGCGCAGCCTGCGCAAGTACGAGGAGCTGCGCCGCCACGCCGCCCCCGCCGCCGGCCCCGCGCTCAACATCGAAAAGCTGCTGCAACAGCTGCAGCAGCAGGCGCCGCGCGAGTACCGGCAGCGCTTTTTGGTGCGGCAGGGCCAGCGCCTGCTGTCCGTCGAAACCGGCGACATTGCCTACTTCTACACCGACGAGCGGTACAGCTTTTTCGCCACCCACGCCGGCCAGAAATTCCTGGTCGACTACACCCTCGACGAGCTGACCGAAGCCCTGGACCCGGCCCGGTTTTTCCGCATCAACCGCGGCATGCTGGTCACGCACCAGGCCGTGGAGCAGATGCAGCCCTATTTCGGCAACCGCCTCGCGCTCACCTTCCGCCCCGCCTTCGACAAAGACGCGCTGGTGAGCCGCGAAAAGGTGAGCGACTTCAAAACCTGGATGGGCAAGTAAGGTGCTTGCAGCAGGCGTTGCTGAATGGGGCGAAGCCGCGCGCAGGCCACTGCATTACCTGCTGGGAGCCACAGCGCAACCCGTAATCGTCCGTGGCTTTGCGGCCTTGGTCTGCTAACCTGAGGCGCAGCCGCTGCAAGTGGCCCGAAACCCTTTTAATGATTAATCAGCATGAAAACCACCGCCTTGTTGATGCGAATGGCGCTGCTGGCAGGCGCTGCCTCCTGCCATTCGGCTTACCAAACCATTCCCTACGCGCAAAGCGCCGCCCTGAAAACCAAGCTGCCTTTCATCAAAGAGTATGCAAAAGGCCCGAAAACGGTGTTTGTGTACGGCAGCTACCACACGAACGATTCGACGGATGCTGAGGGCAAAGACATTGAGCGGAATCTGGCTGCGTTTCGGCCCGATATTATTTTGTACGAAGGCGACTATATCGGCGTGGAGGCCAGCCGAAATGCCAGCCTCAGCACGTATTTCGAGATGGGCCTGGCCCGGTGGTGGGCGGCCAAACACGCCGTGAAGGAATTGAATCTGGAACCGCCGGCGCAGGGCAAGTACCGGTTTCTGCAAAAGAAGTTTGCTACCGACCAGATAATGCTGGCCGCCATTCTGGGCCAAAACACCTTGTTTATCAAGCAACACACCCGAAGCGAGTTCGAACAGCTGTTTCCGTCGCTGATAAAAGATTTTGAGCGCGAAGGCCTGCGCCTGACGGATGAGCAGAAAGCGCTGCCCCACTTTTACGCGGCCTACGCGGCCTTCTACAACAAGCCGTTCGACCCGGCGACGTTTGATTATGAAACCGTAGAAATCAAATTCACCAAAACCGTCCTCAACAAAATCAACCAAACGAGCGCGCGGTACCGCGACCAGTTCATGCTGGCCCGGATTGACAGCTGCCTGCGCGTCCACAACCGCGTGTACGTCCAGGTCGGCGGGCGGCACGCCTTGGTGTGGCAGCCCGCTTTGCAGCGCCTGGTGGCGGCCCGTTGAACCAGCCCTGGCCGGGCCGCTACCCGTCCGCCGGGCCTGGTGTTTTTTCTTTGCAACTATGCCCGCTCCCGCCGCCCGCACGCTCTTGACGGCCATTCTCGGCCAAATCCCTGGCCTGACACCCGCGGAAATCGAGGATTTTGCCGCGCGCTGGGACCAGTCGATGCTGCTGCGGCGGGGCGACTTTCTGGTGCGGCCCGGCCAGGTGGAGCAGCGCCTGTGCCTGGTGCGGCACGGGCTGCTGCGCATTTATTACCCCACCACGCCCGGCGAGGAAACCTGCGTGGGCTTCGGCTACGCCAACTCGCTGCTGGTGGCGTTTCCGTCGTTTGTGACGGGCCAGCCCTCTGAATACGGCATTCAGGCGCTGCGGCAAAGCGAGCTGCTGGCCATTGGCCGCGCCGAGTTCCTGGCGTTTGTGGAGCGCAGCCCGGCGTTCGCCCGCTTTTGGCGCGGGGAGCTGGAAAAGGCGCTGGTGGGCCGCATGGAGCACGAAATTGACTTGCTGCTGCCCGAGCCGGCGCAACGGCTGGCGCGCCTGCGGCAGCGCAACCCACGCGTTTTTCAGGTGGTGCCGCGCAAGTATCTGGCGTCTTACCTGCGCATGAGTCCCGAAACCCTGAGCCGCCTGCGCTAATTCTTGACGCCCGTCAATGTTTGGGGCGCGCTCAGGGTCAGAACTTTGTCAAAAAAAACAACCACTATGACACCTTCTGATTTCCTCGCTGCGCTGCACACCGCCGTCGCCGACCTGCGCGCCACCGCGCACACCCAATTCGCCGCCCTCGACCCGGCCCTGCTCAACCAGCGGCCCGCCCCGGCCAGCTGGAGCATCCTCGAATGCCTGGAGCACCTGAACCGTTACAGCCGCTACTACAATCCCGCACTGGCCAAGGCTCTGGCCAAATCTGGCGAAGCCACCGCATCCTCTTCCGAAGTAGGGTACAGCTGGCTGGGCCGCAAATCGGTGGAGATGATGCGCCCCGCCAATGCCAAAAAGAGCAGCACGCTCAAGCACATGAACCCGCTGGGCAGCCGCCTGGGCGCCGAGGTGTTGGCCGAATTTGACCAGCACCAGGCCCGCTTGCTGGAACTGCTAGACCGGGCCCGCACCGCCGACCTCAACCGAAAAACCGTGCCCGTGGAGTTTTTCCGGCTGCTGAAGCTGCGCCTGGGCGAGGCATTGGAGTTTGTGGTGGTGCACCAGCAGCGCCACGTGCAGCAGGTCTTGCGCGTGCAGGCCACGCTCCGCGCCGAGTTGGCGTGCTGAAGACTGGTTCACGGCAGTTGTCCAAAACAAGCTCAGACGGCTTGCCTGACGAAAAAAGAGTGAACCATTTGAAGGCCGGCTTTGCCCAATACGGCAAATGGTTTTGACAATTCGCGCAGGATTGAGTGGTAGCCGATAAAGCTGCCGAAGAGTTTTGCATCGCATTTCTGCTTCGCCCGGGGCCGCCCTGTAACCGGCAAGGTCGTTGGGCAACTGCTGGCAAACCAGGCTTCTCTAACCCTTTTTTCTGCAACTGATATGCTCAATTCTTTCCTTCAGCGCCGGGCGGGCTTACTGGCCGGGGGCCTGCTGGCCCTGGCCTCCTGCAAAACCCCCAATCCTCCCGCCCCCGCTAATCCCGACAATTCCCGCTTCGCCGACACCGTGCAGGGCAACGTGCTTGACACCAAAGGCCAGCCCCTAGCCGGGGTGCGCGTCCGCGCCGAAAACGACGTCACCCACAGCTGGGCCGAAGTCCGAACCGACGCCATCGGCCACTACACCTTTCCCAAGCTGGAGTTCGGCGGCTGGAAAATCTACGCCTGGCACGAAGTCACTTACAAGGGCCAGCCCTACACCCTGCGCCTGGGCATGCCCACTGCGGCTGGTTACGATGCCTTCGCGCCCGGCAGCCAGGGCGCCACGCGCGATTTCCGGTGGCAGCTCTCGGGCACCATCCCCGACCGCCCGCGCACGCCGGGCACCTCGGCGGGCTATTTCGGCGGGGCCATCCGGCTCGTCAACATGGACTCCAACTTCACGGGCATGCCCGTGGGCACCGAGGTCACCGTCACGCTCACGCCCGTGGCGGGCGCCACGCTCTTCGACGGCAGCGCCCCGCAGGTCATCCGGAAGTCGTTCACGGTGGTGCCCTACACCGAAACGCACGACAACTACTGGCTCTACGACATCCCGCAGTGCGAGTACCGCGTCACGGCCACCAGCCGCCTCAGCGGCGTGGCCCACAGCGTGGGCGTGAGCCGCAGCAACATTCCCCCGTTCCAGGCCGCTCTCGACGGCGTCTATTTCAAACCGGCCGGAGGCGGCAGCTACGAAAGCGGCCTGCAAGGCCCGCAGAACGACCCCATCTACGTGCGCTGGCAGTAGCCCGGCGAGCTGTTTTTCTTCCTGGATTTTCCCGCTCTTTTCTCCCCATGAACGTGTCTTTACGCGCACGGCAGCGGCTGGCTGCCTGTTTTTTCGCACTCAGCAGCCTGTTGGCTCACCATTTCGCCGCGGCCCAGGCCCCGCCCCAGCAGTGGGACCGCACCCTGGGCGGCACGGGCAACGACTACGCCCGGGGCATTCACCAGCTCAGCGACGGTGGCTACCTCGTGGCCGGCGACTCCGATTCGGGCCTCACCGGCGACAAGTCGCAGCCCAGCCATGGCGACCGGGATTATTGGGTAATCCGGCTCGATGCGGCGGGCAACAAGCTCTGGGACCGCCGCTTTGGCGGGTCCGACACCGACGAGCTGAACGCCGTGCAGCCCACCGCCGACGGCGGCTTTCTGCTGGGCGGCACGTCCTACTCCGGCGCCAGCGGCGACCGCACGCAGCCCAGCCGCGGCTTTGCCGACTACTGGGTGGTGAAGCTCGACGCCAACGGCAACAAGCTCTGGGACCGGGCCTACGGCGGCAGCGGCGCCGACGCACTGACTTGCCTGCGCCAAACGCCCGACGGCGGTTTCCTGCTCGCCGGGGCTTCGGACTCGGGCCCCGGCGGCGACCGCAGCCAGCCCGGCCAGGGGCAGGAAGACTATTGGGTGCTGCGCCTCGATGCCACCGGCAACAAGCTGTGGGACCGCGCCTACGGCGGGCCCGACCGCGACGAGCCAGCTGCGCTGGAAATCACGCCCGAAGGCGGCTTTGTGGTGGGCGGCACCTCGTTTTCGGGCATCGGCGGCGACAAAACGCAGCCCGCCCGCGGCGGCGGCGACTACTGGGTGGTGAAGCTCACCCCCACCGGCGCGAAGCAATGGGACCAGACCTTCGGCGGCTCACAATACGACAAGTTTTTTGCCCTGGGCGTGGCGGCCAACAGCGGCTACCTGCTAGGCGGCGGCTCTTTCTCGGACCGCGACGGCGACAAAACCCAGCCCAACCAAGGCATGGAGGATTTTTGGGTGGTGAAGCTCGAGGCCAACGGGACCCGGCAATGGGACCGCACCCTCGGCGGCAACGCCTACGACGAGTTGCACGACCTGCGGCCCACCCCCGACGGGGGATGGGTGCTGGGCGGCGGCTCCCGCTCGGTGGCCAGCGGCGACAAAAGCCAGCCCAGCCGGGGCGTCTACGACTTCTGGGTGGTGAAGCTGGACCACGCCGGCGCCACGCAGTGGGAAAAAACCCTGGGCGGCAACTCCTACGATGAGCTGGCGGCGCTGCAGCCCACCGCCGACGGCGGCTACGTGCTGGCGGGCTATGCGGCCTCGGGCATTAGCGGGGAGAAGTCGCAGGCCAGCCGGGGCGGGGGCGATTTCTGGGTGGTGAAGCTCGGCAGCGTCGTGGCCGGCACCGCCGCCGCGGCTTCCACGGCCACCTTGCAGGCCTACCCGAACCCGGCCCGCGTCCGCTTTCGGCTGCCGCTGCCGGCCACGGCCCCGCGCACGGGCCTGCAACTCACCCTGCTGGATGCCACGGGCCGGACGGTTTTCACGCAGGCACTTCCCACCACTCCCGGCTCCGAAGTCACGGTGGAACCAGGCGCGCAGCCGCCCGGCCTGTACCTGCTCCGGCTGGTGGGGCCCGCTGGCTACCTGGCCACGCAGCGGCTGCAGCTGCACTAAACAACGCCAAACAGCTTAAAAAAACCTGTAGTTGAACGCTCAATAAAGCGCGATGGCTCATACTGACAAACCCAGACCAAATGCTATGGCGGCGATGCTCCATCTCACCGGTTTTGCTGGCCCATTGCGGCAATGGAAACGCTTCGCTTGCGGAGCTTCCTTCTTGGGGTTGAGCGCGTGGAGCCCGCCGGCTCAGGCGCAACTCTGGCAGCTTACCCCAACATTCCCCGGCGGCCCTAAAACCGGCGTGGCCGCCACCGGCGATTCGACCCTGCTGACGGCGGTAGCCGCTGGGTTGCTGCGCACCACCAACCGGGGGCGCACCTGGCAGCTGGCCCGGCGCACCGGGCCGGTGTTCGCGGTTTTTGCCACCCGGCAGGGCCACTTGCTGGCCGGCGGCGCGGGCAAGGTGTACCGCAGCTTCGATGCCGGTGCCACCTGGGATTCGGTAGCCTTAGCCACGCCGCACCCGGTTGCCGCCTTCGCGGAAACGCCGCAGGGCGCGCTGCTGGTGGGCACGGGCGAGTACATTGCCGTGAACGGCGCAGGCAGCAGCACCGGCAACGGCGTGTTTTGCTCCGTCGACCAAGGCCAGACCTGGCAGGCGCGCAACACCGGCATCGGGGCCGGGCGCTTTGTGGACCGCTTAGCGACTGACCGCCTGGGCCGCGTGTACGCCGCCGTAGCCGACCAGCAGGGTGCTTCCCAGCCGGGCCTCTACCTCTCAACGAACGAAGGGCTGAGCTGGCAGTACCTGCCGGTTCGCCTCAACGCCGCCGGCTTCACCGACCCCGTTACGATGTATGAGGTGACGGCCCTGGCCGTGAGCCCCCAAGACTCGTTGCAGTGCAGCTACCAGGGAGTTTACCAAAACTTTGAGGCGTCGGGCAACCTGGCCCAGAGCTTGACCAACGTAACCAATCCGCTGGCCGGCTGGACCGTGCACGGCGGCACCAGCGGCATAAGCTGGTGGGCCCGCGCGCCACTGGCCAACCTCCACTTTGCCCAAAACGGCGACTGGTACAGTTCCCGCCCGGGCCCGCCGACGGTCGGCGGCACGCTGGTTTCGCAAAACCGCGGGCGCAGCTGGCGGCTGGAGCGCGCTGGCTTGGGCGCGGGGGCCGACGGTTTTCGGCAGGCCCAACAGTTTGCCGAGTTCGCCGATGGCGACGTGTTTATGGTGCAGGATACCGACGTGCGGGTGTACCACACGGGGCGGCGCCTGGCCTCGGCCACGGCCCCTCAACAAGCTACCGACTTTCAACTATACCCAAATCCCACTGCCGATGCGGTGCAACTCGTCAATCGCACCGGCCAGCGCATTGTTGCGCTGGCCCTCTACGACCTGAGCGGCCGTTGCTTGCAAATGGTGACGCCTACTGCCTCCGCAATTATTATAAGCCTGGCAAAAGAAAAACCGGGCATTTACCTCGTGAGCGCCACCTTGGCCGATGGCCGGGTCGTTCGGCGGCGGGTGGTGAAGCAGTAAGGCCACAGACCGCGCTGGGTTTGACGAACAGAAGCGACAGAGCCCAGGAGCACCTAGACTTTGTCGCTTCTGTGTGTTCGCGGAACAAGCGCTTCCCGGAATACCAGCAGCTAGACTTTGAATGCAGATGGGCCACGGCCGGGTGCGCGCCTCGCGGTTGCTGCCCGCAAGCTTGGGTTTCAACAATTCAGGCGGGCTAAATCCCAGCTCATGCAACTCCCCATTGGCCCTGTCAGCAGGCGCCCGGCAACTTTGAAGCACCGGAACGGCCCACTGTTTCTGGCATTCTCTCACCTCTTTTCTGCTTACCTATGAACCCATTTTTTCGCTCCGTTGCCTGTGCAATCGGCCTGCTGGCCGCGGGACTGCGCCCAGCCGCCGCTTCGGCCCCGGCTCGCGCCGCCGTTCTTGCGCCGGCGCCCACCATCACTTCGTTCAGCCCCAGCTATGGCGTGCCGGGCACGGTCATCACCATCACCGGCACCGATTTCACCGCGGCCACCAACGTGTCGCTGAACGGCGTGTCGGTCAATTTTACGGTGGTATCGGCCACCAGCATCACGGCCACGGTGCCGACGATAAATGCGGCCACGGGGCTCTTGCGGGTGGCCTCGCTCGATGGCCTGGGCAGTAGCGCCACGCCCTTCACGGTGGTGACGAATACGCCGGCCAACTGCGGGCTCAACATTCCAATTGCGGATGTCAGCGTTACCGACGTGCCCCTCTACGTGAGCGGCGTGGCTGGCACGCTCGGCGCGGGCCTCACCCTCACCTCCGTCGACCTGTCGCTGTTCCACACCTGGGATTCTGATTTGGAAATTAGCCTGATTTCGCCGGCCGGGCAGCGCGTGGTGCTCAGCAGCCACAACGGCGGGCGCGACGACAACTACGGCAACCCCTTTAACTGCCCCACCGAAGTCACGCACTTCGTCGATGCGGCCCCGGTGGCCGTGGGGGACGGCGCATCGCCGTTCATTGGCTCGTTTCGGCCCCAGTTTCCGCTCACAGGCTTCAGCACCGGCCCGGCCAACGGCGTGTGGACGCTGCGCCTGGAAGACACCAGCGGCGGCGACCGCGGCAACCTGCAATACGTGAAGCTGAATTTCACCGCCCCGCCCGCCGACCTGGTGGTGAACACCGCCGCCACCATTCCGGCCGGCACCTACCACAACATCACCGTCACCGGCACCGGCGATGCCGTGCTGGGTGGCCCCGTGGTGGTGGAGGGCGAGCTGCTGGTGCAAAGCGGCGGCCTGCTGCGGCCCGGCTGCCAGCCCCTCACGGGCCCGGGGGCGTTCACGCTGGCCGCCGGGGCCGCGCTGTTCATTTGCGATGCCACAGGCATCACGGCCAGCGGCAGCAACGGCGCAGTGCAGGTAACGGGGCCCCGCACGTTCTCGCCCGACGCCAACTACCACTACATCGGGCCGGGGGTGCAGTACACCGGTTCGGGCCTGCCGCCCACGGTGCGCACCCTCACCCAGACCGGCGGGAACCTGTTGCACCTTTCCAACAATCTGCAGGTAACGCAGACGCTGGACTTAATCAACGGCACGTTGGAAACCAGCGGTCGGTACGTCACCATCGGGCCGGCGGGCATGCTCAACGAGTCGGCTAATGGCTACCTTCTCGGCGTCGTGGTTACCACCCAGAGCCTGACCACCAACGCCTTGAGCAACCTCGGGGGACTGGGCCTCACGCTCACGCCCGACCCGGCCAGCCCAACCGCGCCCGGCAACGTGGCCGTGTCGCGCATTACCGGCACGGCCGTAACCGCCGGCAGCAACCACGGCATTGAGCGCTACTACATCCTGCAGCCGGCCAACCCTATTTCGAACGCGACGCTCACCTTCGCCTACGCCCAAACCGAGCTGCAAGGGCTGGCCGAAACCGACCTGAGTTTGTTCCGCTCCACCACTTTTGGGGCGAGTACCTGGCAAAGCCTTGGTGCCACCAGCCGCGATGCGACGGCCAACGCGGTCACCGTTACGGGCGTGAACCAATTTGGCTTTCTGACGCTGGCCAGCGCCGCGGCCCCGCTGCCGGTAGAACTGGCGGCCTTCACCGCCCAGCCGAGCGGCTCCGGCGTGGCCCTGGCCTGGCGCACGGCTTCGGAGAAGAACAGCGCCACATTTGAAGTAGAGCGCAGCCTGGGGGGCCAGGTATTTGAACGCATTGGCACCGTGGCGGCCCAGGGTACCACCGCCCAGCTAACCGACTACCGCTTCATGGACAGCCAATGCCCGCTGGAGGCAACCACGCTCTACTACCGCCTGCGCCAGGTCGACCGGGACGGCACCGCCGTTTATTCGCCTGTTCGCACGGCCTCTCGCTCCGCCAGCAGTGTCCCGAACCAGCTGCTGGCCTACCCCAACCCGGCCCACGGCGCGGTCAGGGTGCGCTTGGTGGGGTCATTAGTGGCAGCCCAGCTGCAGGTATTCGATGCCCTGGGCCGGCAGGTGCATTCGCAGCCGGCCCCCGTAGCTGGCACGGAGGTCCTAATGCCCTTATCCGGGCTCCCGGCAGGCATGTACACGTTGCGCTGCGGTGCAATGAGCCAGCGGCTGACGCTGGAATAAGCGGCGCCAGCCTGCTCCATCAGACTCATCTTTTAGCTCAACCTGCCACCCCGAAAAGCTGTTCTGTGCACCTGCCTGTGTGATAGCAGGACCAGCGGCTTAGGAAAAACTTGCGGCGTTGTTTTCTCCATTACCTCGCTATGAAATCTTTACTTGGGCTGCTGACTGTCGTGCTGGCCTCCGCCCCCGTACTGGCCCAAAACGTTGTTCCTGGCCCCTGCGACAAGCTACTGCTGAGCTATGCCGCTCCGCTGCCAGCCAAGCCAACCTGGACGTACACACGCTCCTTGCCCACCGGCGGCCGCGTCTACTACTTCGGGGCCGAGCACTCTCAGGATGCCACGCACCCGCAGTTTGCCCGCATCAAACAGGCTTTTGCGGAAGTCAACCCCACCATTGTCCTGTTTGAAGGGCCCAATCGGGGAGTTGATTCCACGGCCGCCGCAACCATTGCCCGACTCGGGGAGTCCGGCTACGTGCGCTTTTTGGCCAAACAGCAGCACATTGCGGTAGAATCGCTCGAAAATCCGGTGGCCGAGTACCAGCACCTCAAAACCAAGTTTGACCCGGAGCAGCTCAAGCTCTTCTACATGCTGCGCGAGGCGCAACGCCTGCGCACGCGCTCCCATGCTACCCCGGAGCAGATTACAAAGGCCATGGAAGCCTTTCTGACGAAAAGTGCCCAGGTGCTGCCCGGTGCTGACCAAGTCATCCGCTCGGTGCCGGAGTTAGCCGCCGCGTACCGGAAGCACTGGCCTCAGGGTGGCAATTGGTGGGAGGCTCCCGCTGCTTGGTTCGACCCGGCGGCAGCCTCGGCCAGCACGGGTGGCCAGTTCACCAACGACATCAACCGCGCCTCCAGCGAGTTTCGCAACGCCTACATGTATCGCCTCATTGCCGACAAGGCTCGCGCTGGACAGCGCGTGTTTGCCGTGGTAGGGCGTAATCACGTGCCTGCCCAGGCGCCCGCGCTGGATTGTGCTCTCTCGGTGCACTAGAGGCACTGTTGTTGCCCGCCGATTAGCCGGCCGCCGTGCTTGGGCTTGGCGGGAGGCTGAGCAGCGGGGGGTGGGGAACGCTCCTTTGCCTGGGCCGCCCGGTTCCGGCAATTGGCCCGGAATTACGAACGTCTCACCAGTACCCTGCAAGGCATTCACTACCTTATGTTTGCCTGCCTCATGCTCGGCAAAGCATATCACATCAACCTGCTAAGCCATTAACACGCTCTAGAGACAGCGGGTCCCCTCCCGGGTCCCCCGGAAAAGCAAAAGGCCCTTCGCAGTGTCGCAAAGGGCCTTTTTTGTGGTCGTGTAAGGAGTCGAACCTTAAACCTTCTGATTCGTAGTCAGATGCTCTATCCAATTGAGCTACACAACCAGTTCCCGTGTTGGGAGCGCAAAGGTAAGACGGAAAAAAGTGGCCGTACAAGCCCGCTGCGGGTTTTTGTTAAATAAATTTTGAAAAAAAGTGCAAGCTGCTCATAATCAAGGAGCGGTTGGGGGAGCGGCGGCACCTTTGCTCAGGGCCCGCTTCAGGGCCTGGTTGAAAAGATAGTAGATGCCAAAAAACGAGGCCGCCACCAGCGCCAGCAGCAGCAGCTTGCCGGTGGTGCCGGTGCCGGGGTCTTTCAGCAGCGTGAACACGTCCTGCGCCTTGGTGCCCAGCCAGTAGAAAAACAGGCTGCGCGGCAGCATCCCCGCCACCGAAGCCAGCAGGAAGGGCCCGCGCCGCACCCGCATGATGGCCAGCACGAACGTCATGAGCGCAAACGGTGTGACGGGCGACACCCGCGTGAGGAAAATCAACTGCCAGCTGTCGGTTTTCAGTTCTTTCATCACGGCGTCGGCTTTGGGGAAATGACCGAGAAAGGCCAGCATCTTGCCGTGGTCGAGGGCGGAAGCCACCTGGTAGCCCACCAGCGCCGCCAGCGCATACGCCACCACCATGCCCGGAAAGCCGCTCCAGCCCAAATAAAACCCCGTTATCAGGACCACAGCGGTGGTATTGACCAGCGAAAACGCCATGGCCACGCCCACGATGACGAAGTAGAGCAGGCTTTGGCCGGTGCTGAGGTTTTCGAGGAATTGCTGGTTGTGGTAGAGCACCCCCGTGAGCGAGGCGCTGCCCACCAGCGGCACGGCCACCAGCAGCAGCATGGACAGCAGCGTGGAAAAATTCTTCCGAAAGAGCTCGCGCAGAAATTTCATGGGCAGCGAAGGTAGCGGGGCCGGGGCCCTTGTCCGGCGCGGCCAGCCGCCCCCGTGCCCTGCTTACGCGCCGCCGGCCCGGGCGGCTACGCTTCCTTCTGGCCGAACCCAAAAAACCGCTTGATGGCCGCCCAGGCCCCGGCCAGCAACAGCAGGCCGGCTTTCCAGAACTTTACGATGACGGCAAACAGGCCCACTTTGGCCAGCACCTTGCCCGCCACCAGCCCGCCGATGGAGTAGGCGGCCACCTCGTCGAGGCTGGCGTCGAAGTCGGTGTACTGCTGGCCCTTGACGAAGGTGACGTTGTGCACCAAACCGGGAATGCTGGCCTTCACTTCGGCCAGCTGGCTGGGGTCGCCGATGGCGTTGAGGATGAGCACGCCCTTGCGGCCGAGCAGGCGCACGTTGTAGTTGAGCACCGTGTCGGGGTCGGTGCCGAAGCGCAGGGCCTTGGCCCAGTGCAGGGCGTGCGTGTTTTCATCGTAGTAGGGGTTGGCAGCCCAGCCGAGGAGGTACACGGGCTCGAAACCGCGCTTTTCGCGCTCGCGGTTGTTTTCGCGGGTGTCGTCCTGCATTTCCTCCAGCAGCTCGTCGTACTTGATGTCGTCGGCATCATCGTCTGCCACGTGGCCCATGGGGTCGAAATCGATGGAATAGGCCCAGTGGTTGCGGTCGACGGGGCCGCGGTCGATGGGGAAGAGCATGCCCAGGCTTTCGCCGTTGGGGTTGCCCCAGAGCTGCACCAGCACCCGGCGGCTCTGGGCCGAGTCGAGGTAGCGGAAACCGCGCGGCACGGTGAGCTCGCCGAAGCCGCCGGGCAGGACGATGTGGCCCTGCTGGTAGTGCAGGGTGGCATTCACGGAGTCGACGTAGGCTTTTTCGGCGGCGCGCCACAGCGCCACGGAGTCGGCGGCGGTGAGGACGGGTTTGGCTTTGGGCTTAGCGAAGGCCGTGCCGAAAGCGAGCATGAAGTAGAGGAGTAGTTTTTTCATGCGGCGCAACGGGCTGAAATACGGTAATTGGCTGTTGATTATGTGGTAGCCAAACCACGAATATAGCGGCCGGCCAGCATTTGGGTCTTGCCTTGCCGGGCTTCCGTAACTTGCCGGCCCAACGCGCCGCCATGGGCCGCGCGCCGGGCTCATTTTCGCTAAAATCCCACCTCCTCATTCATGAAATTCGCCACCAAAGCCATCCACGCCGGCGTGCACCCGGACCCCCACACCGGGGCCATCATGACGCCCATTTACCAGACTTCGACCTACGTGCAGACCTCGCCCGGCAAAAACCAGGGCTTCGAGTACTCGCGCACCCACAACCCCACCCGCTCGCAGCTGCAGGACGCCCTGGCCGCCCTCGACAACGGCAAGCACGGCCTGGCCTTCGCCTCCGGCATGGCCGCCATCGACTGCGTGATGAAGCTGCTGCAGCCCGGCGACGAGGTGATTTCGACCAACGACCTCTACGGCGGCTCCTACCGCTTGTTCACGAAAGTGTACGAAGTGTTCGGCATCAAATTCCACTTCGTGCCCATGCACGACATGGAAGCCGTGCGCGCCGTGGCCAGCGAAAAAACCAAGCTCATTTGGGTGGAAACTCCCACCAACCCGCTCCTGAACGTCATCGACATTGCGGCCGCCGCGGCCGTGGCCAAGGAGTGCGGCGCCCTGCTGGCCGTGGATAACACCTTCAGCACGCCCTACCTGCAAACACCGATGGACTTGGGGGCCGACATCGTGATGTATTCGCTCACCAAGTACATGGCCGGCCACTCCGACACCGTGATGGGCGCGCTGGTGGTGAACGACGACGAGCTGCATCAGCGCCTGAGCTTCTACCAGAACGCCTGCGGCGGCACGCCCGGCCCGCAGGATTGCTTCCTGGTGCTGCGCGGGCTGAAAACGCTGCACATCCGCATGCAGCGGCACTGCGAAAATGGCCGCGCCGTGGCCGAGTACCTGCGCCAGCACCCCAAAGTGGAAAAAGTGTACTGGCCGGGCTTCGAAAACCACCCCAACCACGCCGTGGCGGCCCGGCAGATGCGCGACTTCGGCGGCATGATTTCCTTCGTGCTAAAAGGCGACCAGCAGGCTGATGCCATTGCCGTGCTGGAGAAATTCAAGTACTTCACCCTGGCCGAAAGCCTGGGCGGCGTGGAAAGCCTCAGCGGCCACCCCGCCACCATGACGCACGCCAGCATTCCGGCCGAGCAGCGCCGCAAGTCGGGCCTCTCGGACTCGCTCATCCGCCTGAGCGTGGGCATTGAGGACGCCGAGGACCTGATTGAGGACCTGGCCCAGGCCATTGGGTAATAATTTGCGCCGCGAGCGTTGTAAGCGCCGGGTTGCCTTTGCGGGCGGCCCGGCGCTTTTACTTTTAAGGTTTTCACCCCATTTCCGCTTCGCCCCATGCGTCATTTGTATCTGTTGCTGCTGCCCCTGGCTCACTTTAGCGCGGCCCAGGCGCCTGTCCCCACGCCGCGCACCATTCTGGTGCGGGGCACGGCCGAGCAGGAGCTGGAGCCCGAAAAGGCCGATTTGCTGCTCACCTACCGCTTTTCGGATAACGTGAAGGAAAACGCCCGCACCCAGGAACAGGAGCAGGGCCTGCAGCAGGTGCTGAAGCAGGCCGGCATCGCGCCCGAAAAGCTGGTGCTGGAAGACCTAGCCGCCAGCGGCTACGGCGGCTTCTCGAAAACGGCCAACGCCAACGTGGCCCTCACCAAAGTATACCGCCTGACCCTCAACAACCCCAAGCTGCTCAACGACCTCATTCCGAAGCTGGTGCAAACCGGGGCCGACAACCTGCGCGTGGTGAACCTGGAAAGCAGCCGTCTCGAAGCCACCCGTCTGGAGGTGGCCGGCCGCGCCGCCGCCAATGCCCGCCAGAAGGCCCAGGCCGTGGCCAAACTTGCCGGGGGCCAGCTCGGCGGCATCGTGGCGGCCGTGGAGGTGCTGCCGCTCTCCGCCGTGGCCGACGACAAGCTGGCGGCGTATAGCTCGATGGGCTATGATAAGAAAAACAAAAGCATCGCGGGGGGCGAGGGCGGCGAAATCGGCACGCCCAACCTGCGCAAAATCAACATCACGGCGGTGTACGACGTGGTGTTTGAAGTCAAGTAAAGAGCTGTGCCTTTCAGATGTGCATTGGCTGCCGGTTTCCATCGAAATCCGGCCGCTCTGCTCTGTGCTCGAACTCAAGCTGCAGCGGTGCGCCCGCAAGCCCATTGGCCGACAACTCGCCCGCCTGCATTAAGGTGAAAAACAGTATTATGCAGGCGCCGCCTCACAAGTGTACCTACATTAAAAGCAAGTTAAACCTCAACCAACCGGACCGAAACCTGGTTTAAGGCGTGTTTATCCTTATTCGGGCCGGCAAGTGGGTCGGTTTTTTGACCATGCATTTTTCTTCTTTTCTGCGCGGCCTGGGCCGGGCGGTTACCCTGCTGGCGCTGTTGGGCCTGGCGGGCTGCGAGCTCATCGAATTCAGCCCCAACGACCACCGCGTCCCCGAGGAATTTACCAACCTCACCGAGAAAAACCTCGCCAAGCTGCAGGCCCGGCCCCTGGCCCCCGGCGACACCCTGCGCTTCGTTTTCACCGGCGACTCGCAGCAGTTCTACGACGAAGCCAAGGACCTGGTGAGCAGCGTGAACCAGCTGTCGGGCATCTCGTTTCTGGTGGTGGCCGGCGACATTTCCGACTTCGGCCTGGCCCGCGAAATGCGCTGGGTGGACGAGAAGCTGCGGCGCCTGAACGTGCCCTACGTGACCGTGGTGGGCAACCACGACCAGGTGGGCAACGGCCGCGAAACCTACCAGCACATCTTCGGCGCCCTGAATTACTCGTTTGTGTACGGCGATACCAAATTCACGATGGTGGACACCAACGGCCGCGAATACAATTTCGACGGCACCGCCCCCGACATGCCCTGGCTGCGCCCCCAACTGAACCACCTCGACGGTGCCCGGCGCCAGGTGGTGATTTGCCACGTGCCGCCCACCAACGACGACTTCGACCCCGCCCTGCGCACGCCCTACGTGCAGGCCCTGAGCGAAGCCCCGAACCTAGTGTTCGAGATGAACGGCCACAACCATTCCTTCGCCATTTCGCAGCCCTACAACGACGGGGTGACCTACGTGAACTCCGATGCGTTTTCGGAGCGCCACTACATGGTGGTCACCGTGTGGGGCGACAAGCAATTCCGCATCAAACGGGTCGCATTCTAATGAAAAACCTGCTTCTAATGGCCCTGCTGCTGGCCGCTGGCGCCGTCCGCGCCGCCACCCCGCCCGATTCTGCCCTGGCCCCGCCGCGCGCCGCGCGCCCCTGGTACCGCCCCGGCCACCTGGCTCTGCAAACCGGCGGCGGCCTGGGCATGGTGGCCGCCGGCGCCGGCTACGAATACTCAAAAGGCCGCCTCGAAACCGACATTCTCCTCGGCTACGTCCCCAAGCGCTTTGCCAGTTCCACGCTGAGTCTGGCGTCGGTGAAGTTCCTGTATTCGCCCTTCCGGCTGCCGGTGGGCGAGAAGCTGCAGGTAGTACCCATCACCGTGGGCGCTTATTTCAGCTACACCCACGGCACCATCAACGACGAGTTGAAGGGCCAGTATTCGAGCGACTATTACTGGTTTTCGACTGACACGCGCTACGGACCCCTGCTGGGCAGCCGCCTCACGCTGCTGGCCGCCCCGGTGGCCGCCACGGGCCAGCCCCGCAAACTGTCGTTCTACTACGAGCTGGGCAGCAACGACCTGTACCTGGCCAGCTACCTCAACAACCGCAACGGTGGCCTGGGCATTGGCCAGCTCCTGACCCTGGCGCTGGGCTTAAAGGCTGATTTTTAAGCCTAAAAAGCCTGCGTTGGCGCAAGCCCGCCAAATATCCGGCCGCGCTGTGCGTCTTGGCTGGGAGGCGCCTCCGTAGGGCGCTTCCCAGCCTTTTTTTATGCAGCTCCAGGCCCGCCACGACGGCAAGAAATACCACAATGCCATTGCCACCGCCGTCGGCCCCACTTCCGGCTACGGCACCCTGCTCAAACGCTACCTGTGGGGCAAAGAAGAGCGCGAGCCCCGGCAGCCGCTCGGTCCGTTCCGGGCCGATGCTGTCGCGCTGGCCGCACCCGTGCCGCCCAATGCCCTGCGCGCCACTTGGCTGGGCCACTCCACCACGCTGCTCGAAATCGACGGCCGCCGCTTCCTCACCGACCCCGTGTGGGCCGAGCGGGTGTCGCCCTCAAAGCTGGTGGGCCCGAAACGGTTTTTTGCGCCGCCGCTGCCCTTGGCCGACGTGCCCGCGCTCGATGCCGTCATTCTCTCGCACGACCATTACGACCACCTCGACGAGGCTACCATCCGGACGCTGGCGCGCCGCGAAGTGCCGTTCTTCTGCCCGTTGGGCGTGGGCGCGCACCTGCGCCGCTGGGGCGTGGCCCCGGCCCGCATCACCGAGTTGAACTGGTGGGAGAAGGCCGCCCTGGCGCCCGATTTCACGCTGGTGGCCACGCCCGCCCGGCATTTTTCGGGCCGCGGGCTCACGCGCAACAACACGCTCTGGGCCTCGTGGTGCCTGCTGGGGCCGCAGCACAAGGTGTTTTTCGGCGGCGACTCGGGCCCGTTCGAGGAAGGCTTCCGGCAGATTGGCACCGCCTTCGGCCCCTTCGATTTGACCATGCTGGAAATTGGCGCGGCCGACGCGGAATGGGCCGACATTCACATGGGCCCACTCGTGGCCTTGCAGGCGCACCGGCTGCTAGGCGGCGGGCCGCTGCTGCCGCTGCACTGGGGCACGTTCAATCTGGCCCTGCACGCCTGGCGGGCGCCGGTGCAGGAGCTCCTGGCCGAGGCCGGGCCCGAGGTGCCGCTGCTGCTGCCCGCCCCCGGTCAGCGCGTCGACGTAGCCGCCGGGCCTCTCAATGCTAACTGGTGGGAATAGTATTCATAGAAAAGAACGTCCTGCTGAGCTGGTCGAAGCATCTCTACCGCAGTACTAAATTTAATTAGTTGCGCGCGACAAAGAGGCTTCGACCAACTCAGCAGGACGTTCTGGAAGGCGTTTTAAACAACTGACCAGTCTCGCTACTTTCCCGGTGCTGCCCCGGCCGGGGCCGTGCTGTTGCTGCCCAGAATCTGAAACAGCTCGTCGAGCTTCGGCGTGAGGATGATTTCGGTGCGGCGGTTCAGGGCCCTGTTCTGGGGCGTGTCGTTGGGGGCCACGGGCACGTACTGGCCGCGGCCCGACGCCGTGACCCGCTCCGACGCCACGCCGGCCGTGGTGAGCAGCCGCGCAATTTCGGTGGCGCGCAGGGCACTCAGGTCCCAGTTGTCGGCGAGGCCGGCGGTACCGCGCAGGATGGGCACGTTGTCGGTGTGGCCTTCCACCACCACGTTCACATCCTTCTGCTCCTGTAGCACGGTGGCGAGTTTTTTCAGGGCTTCCTGGCCTTTGGGGTCCACCTTGGTCGAGCCCGATTTGAACAGCAATTGCTCCGACAGCGACACGTATACCTTGCCGTCCTTGAGCTTCACCTGCAGGTCGCTGCTGTTGAAGCTGAGCAGGGCCTTGCTCACGCGGGCTTTCAGGTCGGCCACGGCCTGGTCTTTGTCGGCCAAGGCCTTGGTGAGCTCGGTGAGGCGAGCTTCGCGGGCCTGCAGGTCGGCGGCGAGGCGGTCGTTCACGGCCTTGCTTTTTTGCAGCGTGGTTTCCAGCTCGCCCAGCTCGGCTTCGCGGCGGGCCAGGTCTTTGGCAACCTTGTTATAGTCCGACGATTTGTTGGCCAGTTCCCGGTCGCTGTTTTTGAGGAGTTTGTCGTAGCTGCTGTTCAGCTCATTGTAGAGCATGCGCGTTTTGCGGTAGGCGGCTCCGGTTTCGGCCGAGTCCGTCACGAGGCGCTTTTGGGTGAGGCGCAGCTGGGCCAGCTCGTCGGAGGCTTTCTGGAGCTCGGCGGTGGTGCTGCGCAGCTGGCGCTCAGCGGCTTCCTTGCCCTGGGCATCGGCCTGCTGGCGGGCGCTGAGGTCGTCGTATTTCTTGGCCGTCACGCAGCCGTTGAGCACCGGGGCCGCCAGCAGCAAGAGGCCCAGCAGGGTAGGGGAGAAGGTTTTCACAGGCAAAAAGAAGGCGAAGCGCCGGGCCATCGGCCGCCGGACTGTCCGGCCGCGTTGGCGTAGCAAGGTAGCGCTTAACGGGCGGCCCGGCCGCAGCAATTCGCCCAAATCGACCATTACCCCCGCTTTTCACTCCATCGCCAGGAACGTCGACCCTGCCGCGGCTTAGCCCCGGCGCGGTGTACGGCAGGCAAAAGGCTTCGGCCCCGCGCTGGCCGGAATGCTCGTCGCCGAAGCCTTTTGCCCCGGACAAAAAGGAAGCTCTTGCGTACACTACGGCGGGCCGGCGCCACCCCGGGCCGCCGCAGTGGCAGAAGGCGGCTGGTTTGGCTTATCTTTGACGCCCGGTTTTAAGTAGCCCCGGCAGGCCCGAAGCTTGTCGTCTTCCTCCCAAAAATAAAGCTAATAGCCATCAGCTAACAGCTAAAAGCTAACAATATGGCCTGGTTCAAGCGCGTAGAAAAGGGCATCGTTACCCCCACCGACCAGAAAAAAGAAACCCCCGACGGCCTGTGGCACAAGTGCCAGGAGTGCAAAACCGTGGTGACCATGGCCGAGCACAAGCGCCTGCTGTACGTGTGCGGCAACTGCAACTACCACGACCGCATCGACGCGGCTGACTACTTCGAGTTTTTGTTCGACCAGGGCCAGTTCACCGAACTTGACGCCAACCTCACTTCCGGCGACCCGCTGCACTTCGTCGACACCAAGGAGTACCCCAAGCGGGTGGCCGCCACCGAGCGCAACACCGGCCTGAAAGACGCCGTGCGCTCGGCCCACGGCCTGTCGGCGGGCCAGCCGCTGGTGGTGGCCGCCATGGATTTCAAGTTCATTGGCGGCTCGATGGGCTCGGTGGTGGGCGAAAAAATTGCCCGCGCCATCGACTTCGCCCGCCAAAACCGGACGCCGTTTCTCATGATTTCGCGCTCGGGCGGCGCCCGCATGATGGAAGCCGGCTACTCGCTGATGCAAATGGCCAAAACTTCGGCCAAGCTGGCCCTGCTCTCCGAAGCCGGCGTGCCCTACGTGAGCCTGCTGACCGACCCCACCACGGGCGGCGTCACGGCTTCGTTTGCCATGCTGGGCGACTTCAACATTGCCGAGCCGGGCGCGCTCATCGGGTTTGCCGGCCCGCGCGTCATCAAGGAAACCATTGGCAAGGACCTGCCCAAGGGCTTTCAGAGCGCCGAATTCGTGCTGGAGCACGGCTTTCTTGATTTCATCGTGGACCGCCGCGAGCTCAAGCAGCGCCTGGCCGATTTGCTGGGCATGCTCCAGCCCGCACCGGTAGCTGTGCCGGAGCAGCGCGAAGCCCGCCGCACCGCCCCAAAACCCCATTAGATGGTTGGAAACCGCGTTTTTTATTTTCGGCACACTTCTTGAAAAGCCTGTTTCCGTCACCGGAATGGGCTTTTCCCGTATACGGCCCAACACTCACCAACTTTTCTCCTGATGAACACCTCCAAATCCCTCCTCTCGGTCCTGATGGCTTTCGTGCTGCTGTTCAGCTCCTGCGCCACTTCGCAGCAAGCCAGCACCCAGCCCGACCTTTCGACGAATAACGGCACCGGCGTCCGCAAGACGGGCATGAGCAAAACCACCAAAGGCGGCCTGATTGGGGCCGGGGGCGGCGCGGCCGCTGGCGCTATCCTGGGCCGCGTGATTGGCGGCGGGGCCAAGGGCACGGCCATTGGCGCCATCATCGGCGCTGCTGCCGGTGGCACGGCCGGCGCCATCATCGGTCGCAAAATGGACAAGCAAGCCGCCGACCTGCAGAAAGACATGCAGAACGCCAAAGTGGAGCGCGTGGGCGAAGGCATCAAAATCACCTTCGACTCGGGCATTCTCTTCGACGTGAACTCGGCCTACCTGCGCCCGGCTTCCGAAGCTGACATTACCAAAATGGCCGCCGTGCTGCAGAAATACCCCGACACCAACGTGCTGATTGAAGGCCACACCGACAACACCGGCACCGATGCCATCAACCAGCCCCTGAGCGAGCGCCGGGCCCAGGCCGTGGCCGCTTCCACCATCTCCAAGGGCGTGGCTGCGAGCCGCGTGACGGCTACCGGCTACGGCTCGACCCAGCCCGTGGCCGACAACAGCACCCCTGAAGGCAAGCAGGCCAACCGCCGCGTGGAGGTAGCCATCTACGCCAACGAGAAAATGAAGAAGGCCGCCGAAAACGGCACGCTGTAAGCTTCGCTGTCTGGGCGGTCAATGGGCCGCAGCTCAATGCAAAAAGGCCGCCTGCTCGGGCGGCCTTTTTTTGTGCCCGTTGCTTTTGAAATGAGCTGATTTTGGCACAACCTACGCAAAAGTGCCTGCGTTAAAAGCCCGTTGTTTTTCAACCTTCATTCCTGATTTACCATGAAAACGTTCAAAATATATTTCCTGCTGGTGCTGGCGTTTCTGATGCTGGCCGGTTCGGCCGCGCAGGCCCAGACGACGCCCACGCCCAAAAAAGGCTGGAGCAATAAGGCCAAAGGTGCGGCCATTGGTGGCGGCGCGGGCGCCGTGACGGGGGCAGTGCTCGGCGGCGGCAAGGGCGCCATCATCGGCGGGGCCGCCGGCGTGGTGGGCGGGGGCCTGATTGGCCGCAACAAAGACAAGAAACAAGACCCGGCCCGCTACGAGGCCTACCGTAAAAAGTAAGGCGCGCCCGGGCAATTGTGCCCCAGACAGATGATGAAAAAGGCCTTGCTTTTGCGGCAAGGCCTTTTTTTGTGCCGCTAATGTCTCACCTCAATAGTTTGGCAAGGTGGTTGCAAATGGCGTACTTGCCGGCCCGTTGTACCAGCGGCGGCTTTTTGCTGGCATCTTTTATCCAAACCCTTTTTTAAACATGAAATTTCTTCGTTTGTCCCTCACTTTTCTGCTGGCCCTGCTGCTGTTGGTGAATAATTTTGCGCAGGCCCAAACCACCACTGTCTCGACGGATAAGCCGAAAGGCATGAGCAAAACCCTGAAGGGCGGCATCATTGGCGGCCTGGGTGGCGCCGTGGCCGGCGGCGTGGCCGGCCGCCTGATTGGCGGCAAGTCGGGCACTGCCAAAGGCGCCATCATCGGCGCCGTGGTGGGCGGCACGGCCGGTGCCCTCATCGGCAAAAAAATGGACAAGCAAGCCGCTGAGCTGCGCCGCGACCTGGAAGGCGCCAAAGTGGAGCGCGTGGGCGAGGGCATCAAAATCACCTTCGCTTCGGGCATCCTGTTTGCCACCAACTCGTCGAGCCTGACCCCGGAAGCGGCCGGCAATATTGACCAGCTGGCCGCTACGCTGAAAAAATACGCCGACACCAACGTCGTGATTGAAGGCCACACCGATAACTCCGGTTCGGACGCCATCAACCAGCCGCTGAGCGAGCGCCGTGCCCAGGCTGTATCGAACGAAATCCAGGCCCAGGGCGTGGACGCCGCCCGCATCACGGCCACCGGCTACGGCTCGACCCAGCCCGTGGGCGATAACACCACCGCCGCTGGCAAAGCCGCCAACCGCCGCGTGGAAGTGGCCATCTACGCCAACGAGAAAATGGTGAAAGCTGCCAAGAAAGGCCAGCTCTAAGACCACGCCGGCGGGGTAAGAGCCGCCGGTATTCAACTAAAAAAGGCGACCACACTGGTCGCCTTTTTTGTGGTTTTTGGTCGGCGCAGGCCCGGCAAGGCAACCTTGCGGCTCGGCCGTAGGTACACCAAAAATGCCTTCTCCCGACGCCACCTACGCCTCGCCAGTCGCCGAAAAGGCCTGGGCTGACCACCAGATTCTCGACCACTTCTACGGCCACCTGCCGCCCGAGCCGCGCCGCACGCCCATGCGCGAGCTGATTTCGACGGTCCTTTCGCACCGCACCACCCACGCCGACGAAGAGCTGGCCTACGACCGCATGCTGGAAGCCTTTGGCGACTGGCCGGGCGTGCTGGCCGCGCCCACGCCGGAACTGGCCCACGCCATCCGGACCACGCGCTGGCCCGATACGCAGGCGCCGCGCATTCAGGAAATCCTGCGGCGTATTCAGGCCGAAACCGGTGGGCCGTTTGACCTGGATTTTCTGGCGGAATGGCCGGTGGACAAAGGCATGGCCTGGCTGACAGACATGCCCGGCATCGGCCTGAAAACAGCCTCGCTGCTGCTGCTGTTCAACTACCACAAGCCGGTGTTGCCAGTGGATACGCACGTGCACCGGGTGGCGCAGCGGGTGGGATTTCTGGGCCCGAAAGTATCGGTGGAGAAAGCTCACGCGGTGCTGCTGGCGCTGCTGCCCGCCGATGGCGAGACGCTGTTCAACTTCCACAAGCACAACTACTGGCACGGACAGCAGATTTGCTTTTTCCTGAAGCCCAACTGCCCGCGCTGCCCGCTCAAAGGCTTCTGCAACTACTATCAGGAACATTACGGCGACGCCACGGCCGAGGCGCTGGCTGCCACGCCCCAGCAGTGGGACCCCGCCGCCTGGGGCAAGCTGCCGCATTAGCTTTGTAGCGTGGACTCTGCGAGTCCGCGCGTTGCCCACCTTTTAAGCGCGGACTCGCAGAGTCCACGCTACCGCCATGCGTCTCGTCAAGCACCCCGTCCTTTGCAATTACTACGTCACGTACCGCTGCAATGCGAAGTGCGCGTTTTGCGACATCTGGGAGAAGCCTTCGCCCTACATCACCCTGGAAGACGTGACGCAGAACCTGCGCGACCTCAAGCGGCTGGGCGTGTCGGTGATTGATTTCACGGGCGGCGAGCCGCTGCTGCACCGGCAACTGCCCGAGTTTCTGGGGCTAGCGCGGGAGATGGGCTTCATCACCACCGTCACGACCAACGGCCTGCTCTACCCCAAAAATGCCGAAAAGCTGCGCGGCAAGGTCGACATGCTGCACTTCTCGCTCGACTCGGCCGACCGGGATACCCACGACCTGGGCCGCGGCGTGGCCTGCTACGATTTCGTGCTCGAAAGCATTCGCGTGGCCAGAGAGCTGGGCGAGCGGCCGGACATTCTCTTCACCGTCTTCCGCAAAAACCTCCGGGATTTGGAAGCCGTGTACCGCGACATCACCCAGCCCAACGGCCTTGTCCTCATCCTCAACCCCGCTTTTGAGTACGGCGACGTGGAAACCGGCGAGCAGCTCACGCCCGCCGAGCTGGACTACCTCTCCGCCTTCGGCAAGCGCAAGGGCGTGTATTTGAACGAAGCCTTCATCCAGCTGCGGCGCGACGGCGGCAACCACGTAGCCGCGCCCGTGTGCCGGGCCGCCAGCACCACGCTGGTCATCTCGCCCTCAAACGAACTGGTGCTGCCCTGCTACCACCTCGGCGAGCAGAAATTTCCCATCGCCGGCCAGCTGTTTGACCTATACCACGCGCCCGAAACCCAGCGCCTGGCCGCGCTGGAAGGCCGCCTGCCCGCCTGCGAGGGCTGCACCATCAACTGCTACATGCAGCCCAGCTTTGCCGTCGAAACCAGCAAATACTTCTGGCAGGCGCTGCCCAGCACCCTCAAGTACAACTGGGAAAAAGGCACTTGGAAGCGGCTGGTAGGCGCTTAGCTCGCCAAGGCCGCGCCCGGGCCGGGCACGCCCAGTTGCTGCAATGCCTGCGCCACCTCGGTGGGGCGCTGGGTGCCCAGCAGCAGGCGCTGCCCGTTTGTTAATTCCAGTTGCAGGCCCTGGTCGCCCGAGATGTTGAGGGCGCGGTTGCGGGCGCTGCCTTTCAGGCCCCAGCCGCCGTACTCGCTCAGCGGGTCGTAGGCGCGCACGTAGGCCCGGGCGATTTCGGCCCAGGACCGGGAGCGCCACTGCCATTGCAGCGGAAACAGGCGGTAGTGGGCGCCGGCCTGGTCCAGGCGGGTTTCGAGGCGGAGCGTGAGCAGCAGGGCCACGCCGGCCAGCACCGCCGCTGCCCCCAGCGCCCCCAACCAATTGAGCGGGAAGGCGCCTTTAGGCGGCACGGCCAGGAGCAAAGCCCCTATCAGCACTATAGGCCCCAACAGCAGCGGCCACCACCGACGAATGAATACCTGACGTTCCTGAAAAAGCATGGCGCAAATAAAAAAAGGATGAACACGCGGCGCAAACCGCCGCATATTTACGGCCGCACCAGCTACTAAATCGCCATGCCTGCCCTTATATTACCTGTTCACGGTATTTTTCCGCAAATTCCGGCCGACTGCTTTGTGGCCGATAACGCCACCGTCATCGGCGACGTGGTGCTGGGCTGGAAATGCACCGTTTGGTTCACGGCCGTCATTCGGGGCGACGTGCACCGCATCCGCATCGGCGACGAAACCAACATTCAGGACGGCGCCATCCTACACTGCACCTACCAAAAAGCCCCGCTCAGCATCGGCAGCCGCGTGAGCATCGGGCACCGGGCGCTGGTGCACGGCTGCACCGTGGAGGACGACGTCCTCATCGGCATGGGCGCCATTGTGATGGACCACGCCGTGGTAGGCACCGGCTGCATCATCGCGGCGGGCGCCGTGGTGCTGGAAAACTTTGTGTGCGAGCCCGGCTTTCTCTACGCCGGCGTGCCCGCCAAAAAAATAAAGCCCGTGACAGAGGCCCAACGCGAAGGACTGCGGCGCACCGCCGCCAACTACCAGACCTACGCCAGCTGGCTGAAGTAGCCCGCATTTGTAAAGTCCTTGATTTTCGCGCGGTTTTCAGCTTAATTTTCTAAAAATCAGATTATTAATTTAGTAATTATAAAATTATGCTGCTTTGTTAAGGTCTGATAAAGCTGCATTTATACTTGTAAGCTGGTTGCTTCAGGGAGGTACTTCGCAGGGCATTACATTGTACAAGCGCTTTATGAGGCATTTCTGCTCAATTCGATTGGCCTGCGCCTGCGCACTGCTGATTTGCTTTGCCTCGGCGGGCTGCCACCGGGCCACTTACTCGTTTCAGACCAATCAAGCCACGTTTGAGCCCGCCCGGCCGGAGGTGGGCCGGGTCGCCGCGCCTTCGGCGCTGGGGCCGACTCCCGATTCTGTGGTTGCAATGCCCGCCCGGCTGTTCAAGCCGCGCCACAGGCTGGCAGCTTCCCGTCGCTTGCTGCTTTCGCCCAAGCAGCTCAAAGTGATGAAAACTGAGCAGCGGATTGTAGGTCAAGCCCTTGCCAGAGTAGCAAAAGCAACGCCGCTGGCTCGGGTTGTTCAACGGCGCGCCGCCGGGCATAAGGCGTTGGCGCCCGGTGTCGCCGAACCATCGCCCCGGCGGAGCAAAGGAATTGCCTTGGTTCTGGCACTGTTCCTGGGCACTTTGGGAGCCCACCAATTTTACCTGGGGTACGTTGGCCGCGGCTTCGTCTACCTGGGGGTAGGGGCGCTAACCCTCTTCTTTGCCACCCTCGGCATTCTGGGAATCGTGTTCGGCGGGGCCTATGCCGGCTTCTTTCTGGTGGCTATTCTGTTGTCGGTGCTGCTGGAGGCCTGGCTGCTGAGCGACATCGTGCGCATCATCACCGGGAGCCTGACGCCCAAAGACGGCGAGTATTCCGACCGTTTCTTTTAGCCGTTGCGGCCTACAACTCGTCGCCGAGCTCGCCGCGGAGTGCCCTCGCGCTCCCTCGATTATCATGGCCATGACCAACTCCCGCCATATTCAGCAACTAGTAATTGGCCTGTTGATGCTTGTTGGAGGACTCGATAGTTGCCAGCGGGCGAGCTATTCTTTTGACAATACCACTACAGCATACTTGACCACAACTCATACATGCACGCTCAATCCGACCACGCAACCTGATGCAGTTGCCAAAACTAAAGAGAGAGTTTCGGTGCCGTTGACAGTGGCATCAGCCACTCCTTTGAAGGTTTCAGGTGTAAAGTATGGTCGGTATAACTCCGTGGCGGTTGAAAATGCAACTGTCCACCCCGCCTTCTCCAAGATTGACCGCAAAGGCATGAAGCCGGAATTACGCCGGGTTAGCAAACAGAAAAAAAATGGGTTTACCGATGGCCGTGCTACCAACGGTAAAAGCCGGCTGGTTGCCGCATTGCTTTGCCTGCTATTGGGTAGCCTGGGTGTTCACCGATTCTACCTTGGCTATACTGATTTGGGTATATTTTACGCCATCATCGGTGCAAGTATCTTATTTGTCCCGCTGATGGGAGTCGTGTTAATCGTCCTTGTGTACAGTGACTTGTTTCGCATTCTGACGGATGAGATGAAGCCCAAAGGCAGTGAATACACGAAGAGGCGATAAGTTGTTGAATAAATAAGAAGACAGGAGGTTTTGCTTCTGCTACTCAAAACTTTCCATAAAAAGAGTCTCTTACAGTTCGTCGTCCAGTTCCCCGCGGGGCGCCTCTCGCTCCAGGGGCGTGGTCACGCGCAGCTGCACCAGCTCCACGGCTCGGCGCGAGCGTTGCAGCACCCGGAATTCGTAGGGGTCGAGCACGGCCACGTCGCCCACTTCCGGGATGCTGCCGTAAATGACGTTGAGCAGGCCGCCCACGGTTTCGTAGTCTTCGCCTTCAGGCAGGGGGAAGGGTAGGTACTCGTTGGCGTCGGAGATGGGCGTGGCGGGGTTCACGCGGTACTCGTCCTCGGCCACTTTCTCCACCACGGGCACTTCGTTGTCGTACTCGTCCTGAATTTCGCCCACCAGTTCCTCCATGATGTCCTCGATGGTGACGATGCCCGACACGCCGCCGAACTCGTCGCTCACGATGGCCATCACGATGTGCTTGCGCTGGAACTGGCGCAGCAGGCGGTTGATTTTCTTGGTTTCGGGCACGAAGTAGGGCGCGCGCATGATGCGGGCCAAATCCACGGGCTCGCCGCGCCGGATGATGGGCAGCAGGTCTTTCACGTTGAGTACGCCCACGATGTTGTCGATGTTGCCCTCGTACACGGGCAGGCGCGAAAAGCCTTCGGAGAAAATGGTGTCCAGAATCTGGTCGGCGGGCGCGTGCACATCCAAGGCCGAGAGCTTGGTGCGGGGCACCATTATCTGCTTCACCATCCGGTCGTTGAACTGGAACACGTTCTCAATCAGCTCGTGTTCCGAGTCCTGAATCTCGCCGCTTTCCTTGCTTTGGTCGATGAGCAGGCGCAACTCGTCAGAAGTGTGAGCCTCGGTGCCGTGGGCGTTTTGCACGCCAAAAGCGCCCAGCAGCAGGTTCGAGGCCTTCGACAAAAACCACGTCAGCGGCCGGGTGATATAGTAAAAGCCGCGCAGCGGCAGCACCAGCGCCAGGCTCACCGCCTCGGGCCGCTGAATGGCCAGCGCCTTCGGAAACAGCTCGCCGAACAGCACGTGCAAAAAAGTCAGGATAATCAGCCCCAGGCCCACGCCAATGGTGTGCAGGGTGGCCGGCGAAACCGGCATGCCGAGCCGCGGCAGCAAGCCCGCAAATATTTCCGTGAACAGCTCCTCGCCCACCGCGCCCAGGAGCAGCGAGGCGATGGTAACGCCCAACTGGGTGGCCGAAAGGTAGTCGTAGAGCTTGCGGAGCACCCCGAGGGCCTGGCCGGCGAGGCGGCTGCCTTCTTTGGCTTTGACCTCCAGCTGTGAGAGACGGACGCGAATCAGCGAGAATTCGGCGGCCACGAAAAAGCCGTTTACCAATACCAGTAAAACGGTGAAAAGTAATTGTAAACCCATGTGGACGGCCCCCGCGACGCGGTCGGTCTGGGGGCCTTTGTTACCCAAAAGTACGCAGTTTGCGGCAGGTGGTTGGGCGGCTGCGTTTTTGAGGCGAACGTTTGTGAGGCGGGCCGCCTTATTTTGTGGGCTGAATCCCGTGGCGCCACCCGCGTCTTTGCGCCACTATTCGGTTGCGACGGCAACAATACGATTCGCCGCGAGGTTCGTCATTTCGCGGTTGTGAAAAAAGCAACGGCCCCTTCCGCGCCCGATACCTGTACCCATGAAAACTAGTTGGATAATTACCGTTTTGCTGCTCTGGCTGGGATTGGCCGGGCCCGTAGCGGCCCAAATCCTCACGCCCACGCACCTGAGCACGGCCCTGAGCCAGCCCGCCGCCAAAGTGGGTGAGGAAGTAGAGCTAATAATCAATGCCCGCATCGACGACAAGTGGCACCTCTACGCTTCCGACTTCAGCGACGAAGTGGGCCCCGTCGTCTTCACCCTGGCCTTCAAGCCCAGCCCGGCCTACGCGCTGGTGGGCAAGCTGCAGTCCGTTAAGTCGCACCACGAGCAGGACGAAGTGTTCAAAGGCGAAGTGGCCTTCTGGGAAAAAACCGGGCAGCTGCGCCAGCGCATCAAAGTGCTGCAGCCCGGCCCGCTCACCGTTTCGGCCACCGCCGACTACCAAAGCTGCACCACCGTCGACGGCCGCTGCGTGCCCGGCAACGAAACCCTCACCTTCGGCCCGCTGGCCGTGGCGGGCGCCGCCACCGCCTCCCCGGCCAAAGCCACGGGCGCCGTGGCGGTTCCCGCCGATGCGCCGGCCAAAACCGCCACCGTAGCAACGGCTCCCGCCGTCCCCGAAGCAGTACCTCCAACCGAAGCGCCCACCATGGTTTCCGATTCGGGAGCTACCGCAGAGGCCGCTGCCGTGGCGCCGGCCGCACCAGCCGAAGCGGCGCCTGCGCCCGCCGAAGCTGCCCCCGCCAGCGCCGCCGTGGCCCTGGCCCAGGACCCGGTGAAGGAAGCCGGTGGGCTATGGGGCTTTGCGCTGCTGGCCTTCACGCTGGGGCTGGCCGCGCTGGTCACGCCCTGCGTGTTTCCGATGGTGCCCATGACGGTTTCGCTCTTCACGAGCGGCAACGACAGCCGCCAGCGCGGCATCTTCAAAGCGCTGGTGTACGGGGCCAGCATCATCGGCATCTACGTGCTGATGGGGGTGCTCGTGTCGGTGCTGCTGGGCGAAGACGGCCCGAACCTGATTGCCACGCACTGGCTGCCCAACCTGATTTTCTTCGCGGTGTTCGTGTTGTTCGGCCTGTCGTTTCTGGGCTTGTTTGAAATTACCCTGCCTCACCAAATTGTGAACCAGGTAGATGCGCAGGCCGACAAGGGCGGCTGGGCCGGCATCTTCTTCATGGCCCTCACGCTGGTGGTGGTGTCGTTTTCGTGCACCGCGCCCATCGTGGCCAGCATTCTGGGCATGGCCGCCCGGGGGCAGCGCATTCAGCCCATCGTGGGCATGCTGGGCTTCTCGCTGGCGTTTGCGCTGCCGTTCACGCTGTTCGCCATCTTCCCGTCGTGGCTCAAAAGCCTGCCCCGCTCCGGCGGCTGGCTCAACACCGTGAAGGTGGTGCTGGGCTTCGTGGAGCTGATGCTGGCCCTCAAGTTCCTGAGCACCGCCGACCTGGCCTACCACTGGCAACTGCTCAACCGCGACGTGTACATTGTGCTCTGGGTGGTGCTCTCGGCCTTGCTGGGCTTCTACCTGCTGGGCAAGTTCCGCCTCTCGCACGACTCCCCGCTGGACCACCTCAGCGTGGGCCGGCTGCTGATGGCCGTGCTGGCCTTCGCCTTCACCGTGTACCTGGTGCCGGGCCTGTTTGGGGCGCCGCTGCCGCTGCTGGCCGGCTACCTGCCGCCCCAGAGCAAGCACGATTTTTCGCTGGCCGCTGCCGGGGCTGCGGTTCCGGTTAGCGCCGCCTCCACCCGCGAGGTGCCGCGCTTCGGCGAGTTTCTGGAGCTGCCCCACAACCTCAACGGCTATTTCGACCTGGAGCAGGCCAAACGCGTGGCCCGGCAAGAACACAAGCCCATTTTCATCGATTTCACCGGCCACGCCTGCGTGAACTGCCGCAAGATGGAAGCCACCGTGTGGAGCGACCCCCAAGTGCTGGAACAGCTGCGCAACGACTACGTGGTGGTGGCCCTGTACGTAGACGACAAAACCGAACTGCCGCAAAGGGAATGGTACACCTCCACCCACGACCAGCAGGTGAAAAAAACGCTCGGCAAGCAAAACGCCGACCTGCAAATCACCCGCTATGGCTTTAACGCCCAGCCCTATTACGTGCTGCTCGACCCCAACGACCCCACCAGCAAACCCTTGATAACGCCTATTGCCTACGAGCCCGATGTGGCGCAGTTCAGCGCCTTTTTGCGGGCCGGAGTGCAGCAGTACCAGCACCAGCGCGGGCCCGTTGCTACTCGCTGATAACTTATTGACCACCTGGATGATACGTGCTTTGAGTCCGACTGCAATCGTTTTAAAGCACGAAGAGGCGACCCCCACCCAGAGGTCGCCTCTTACTTGTGTGAGACGTGCACCCACCCAGATGCACTATCTCGTTTTCCCCTCTTCTCCTCCGTATCCAACCACGGCCGTATTGATAGGAAAGTCCAATCATAAAGGGATTGGTGACAAACCGCGGGAAATACTGCGTTTATTTGTTCACTTTTCACCACTACGTTCTGCCGTGGCCTTCTGCCTTGGATTGCAACAAATGTAAGTGAACAAGTTACATGGTGCAAATAATTTCATCGTTTAACTTAAAATTTACAATAAAGTTAATTTTAAGGTCATAATTTAGCTTTCTCTTTAATTCCACTCTGCAAAACATGGCTAGAAATTACGAACTTGATGATACGGACCGCAACATTCTGAACTTGCTCATTCAGGACGCCAAGATGCCGTACACCGAAATCGCCCGGAAGGTGAACGTGTCGGGCGGCACAGTGCACGTGCGCATGGCCCGGCTCGAAGAAATCGGCATCGTGCAGGGCGCCACGCTGCGAATTGATTATCAAAAACTTGGATATGGCGTCAGCGCTTTTCTGGGCATCTACCTGCTGAAAAGTTCGGTGTACACCAGCGTGGTAAACCAGTTGCGCGACATTCCAGAGGTAGTGAGCATTCACTTCACCACCGGCGCTTACGGGGTCTTTGCCCGCCTCGTGTGCCGCGATACCCAGCACCTGCGCGACGTGCTGCACGACCGCATTCAGCCCATCGACGGCATCGAGCGCACCGAAACCCTGATTTCGCTGGAAGAAGTGGTAAACCGGCCCACGCAGCTGACGTAGGTTCTCAAGCAAGACAACACAAATAAAACGGTCATGCTGAGCGCAGCCGAAGCATCTCGCCCGCACAACTAATTTGATTTAGTGTCGCGGTAAAGATGCTTCGGCTGCGCTCAGCATGACCGTTTTACTTCATAGCTCTTTTGAATCGGAGGTTGTCGGTGGGACGTCTGCGGCTGGCGGCGGAGGGGGCGGTGCGGCAACGGGCGCCGGCGCTCCCAGCTGCGCCGTTTGCTGTTGGGCGAGCAGGCCGATGAGCGCCTCCACCAGCCCGCCGCCGGTGCCACTGGCGCCGCCGTTGGCCTGCACTTCGGGCACAATTTTCACCTGACGGTCGCCGATGATTTGCATGAGCTGCAGGCCGGTGAACTCGCGGGTGCCCAGCGCCTCCACGCCCACGCGGTAGGCTTCGGCCTTGGCGTTGCCGATGGCCCGGATGGCTTCGGCCTCGCCCACGCCGCGCAGGCGGGTGGCTTCGGAGTCGGCGATGGCGCGCAGGCGGGTGCTTTCGGCCTCGCCACCGGCCCGCAGCTTGGCCGCTTCGGCTTCGCCGCGCACCTTTTTCACTTGGGCGTTAGCTTGCAGCTCGGCAATGTTGACGCCCTGCTCGCTTTGCACCAGCGAGTTTTGGATGTCGGCGATGCTGGTTTCGCGCACCAGGGCCTGGCGCTGGGTTTGGGCGGCCTGCTGCACTTCGTAGGTTTTGCGTTGCTCCTCGGCCAGCTTGCGGTCGGTTTGCGTCGTCATGAGCTGGGCCGGCGGCACAATGTCGCCGATGAGCGTATCGACGGCCTGCACGTTGTATTCCTGCAGGGCGGTGCGGATGTAGGCCGAGGCTTCGCGCTGGCGCTCGGCGCGGTTGGTGAGGTAGTCGAGCACGGTGAATTCCTGGCTCGAATTGCGGAAATAGTTGCCCACAATGGGCTCCAGCACGTGGTCGACCAGGTTTTTCATGGAGCCCACGCGGGAGATGACGCGCGGCGCATCGAGCGCGGCCACGTGGATAATCTGGGCCACGTCGAGGTTGAAGGAGAAGCCGTCGCGCGAGCGCACCGTGATGCTGCTCAGCGAGTCGTCGTAGTGGTGGGCTTCGGTGCGCACGGCCCAGTTAAGCACGATGTTGGTGGTGGGCATGAGCTCCACTTTCATGATGTGCGTGTTCAGGGGCTGGCGGCCGGGGTAGAGCGGCGTGGCCCAGATGCCCTTGTGGCCCACTTCCACGAGGTTGCCGTGGGTAAAATCGGCGCCGCTGACGTCGACGGCCGGCTTGCCCACGAAGGAAATGACCACGCCCACGTGGCCGATGGGAATTTCGGTCATGGGCACCTGCTCGACGCGGGCAAACCACGGGTTGAGGTTCCAGGAGCCGGAAAGCAGGATTTGCTCCTGCAGGCCGCGGCTGCCGCCGGCCGAGAGGAAGGCCTGCGCGTCCTGAAAGTTGTTGTGGTTGGGAATGACGGGGCCAGCAATTTCGCCCGGCGTGATGGGCACACCGTCGAGGGTGGTGACGATGCCCACCGCGTCGGGCGCCACGCGGTAGATGAACAGTTCCTCGGGCATCATGCCCATGGAGCCGGCCGTGCGCTGCGTGATGACGGTGAACAGGGCGGTGTTGATGCGGTAGGTGCCGGCCGTGAGCATGCCGATTTGCCGGCCCTTCTCGCCGCCTTTGGTGAGGAAGGCGCGGGCGTCCTGGAAGTTGTCGCAGTCAATTTCGCGGGCCAGGATGTGGCTGGGCGGGATGGGCTCGCCGCCATTGGCCACCACGAGGCCGATTTCGCCCTGTGGCACGATGACCACGGGCTCTTTGGTGACCGAATACTGCCAGGGCCAGAGGAAGAAATGCCAGCCCGGCGCCAGCGTGTCGGCCTGATAGCCGGCTTCGCCTTCCAGGGCGATGAGGCGGCCGGCGGCCAGGTTGCGGCGCGAGAATTTTTTGGCCACCACGCCCACCTGCATCTCGCCGATGACCACGATGCCGAGCAGGGACTTGGCCAGCAAAAGCAGCACCAGCAGCCCGATAATGATTCCGAAGACGGTGTAAGCCAGCGGAACAGTAATGACAAAAAGCATGAAGGGAAGCGAAGAAAAGTGAATAATTAAGAATCGTTTGGAATGGGTGAATCGGGGGAAATGGCCGGACATTACACGGCAGGCGTGACCCGCCCGGCGCAAAAGCCGCGGAAAGGTAGCGCCTAGCCTGAACAGTGCGGCGGGCGCACGCAAGGCGCCCGGCCGGCCGTAATTTTGCGCTAGCCCATGCCCGAGTCTTCGCCCGCCACCCTGCTTATCCAAACCGCTTTCATCGGCGACGTCATTCTGATGACGGCGCTGCTGGAGTACCTGCACCAGACCGAGCCCGCCACGCCCGTCGACGTGCTGGTGCGCCGCGGCAACGAGGGCCTGCTGGCCGGCCACCCGCACGTGCGGAAGGTGCTCATCTGGGACAAGAAGCACCGCAAATACGCCGCGCTGTGGCAGCTGCTGCGCCAGATTCGGGCCCACCGCTACCGCCGCGTGGTCACGCTGCAGCGCTTCGCCAGCACGGGCTTTCTCACGGCGTTTTCGCGGGCGCCCGAGCGGGTAGGCTTTGCCAAAAACCCACTGAGCCGGTTTTTCACGCGGCGCGTGCCCCACGTTATTGGCGACGGCACCCACGAAGTGGCGCGTAACCTGCGCCTGCTCACGGATACGGTGCCCACGCCGCTGCTGGCGCCGCGTCTATACCCCTCGGCGGCCGATGAAGCCGCTGTGGCGCCTTACGCGGCGGCCGGGCCCTACCTCTGCATTGCGCCCACTTCGGTGTGGTTCACCAAGCAATACCCGGAAGCCAAATGGCTGGAGCTGCTGGCGGCGCTGCCCGCTGGCCTGCGTGTGTACCTGCTGGGCGGCCCGCCCGACGTAAGCGCCTGCGAGCGCCTGGCCGCCGCCAGCGGCCGCGAAAACCTGGTGAACCTAGCCGGCAAAATCGGCCTGCTGGCCTCGGCGGCCCTCATGCGCGGGGCCGTGATGAACTACGTAAATGACTCGGCGCCCATGCATTTGTGCTCGGCGGTGGGCGCGCCGGTTACGGCCATTTTTTGCTCCACGGTGCCGGCGTTTGGGTTTGGGCCGTTGGCGCCGGTGTCCTTCGTGGTGGAAACCCGGGAGCCGCTGCCGTGCAAGCCCTGCGGATTGCACGGGCACGGCGCCTGCCCGCTGGGGCACTTTCGTTGCGCGCACACCATTGAAGTAGGGCAACTACTGGCTACGCTGCCGGTTGATGTAGCGCGGACTTTGTAGTCCGCGTCCCCGCGCCATTTTTAATGACATTCCTTCAAGACGCGGACTACAAAGTCCGCGCTACGGTACCTTTGCAATCTTATGCTTGACTATCACATTCACGAATATCCCAACGGTATCCGCCTCTTGCACAAGCAGGTACCGCACACTAAAATAGCGCATTGCGGGTTTTTGCTCGACATTGGCTCGCGCGATGAGGCGCCGCACCAGCAGGGCCTGGCGCACTTCTGGGAGCATATGGCTTTCAAAGGAACCGAGAAGCGCAAGAGCTTCCACATCCTCAACCGCCTCGAAACCGTGGGCGGCGAGCTCAACGCCTACACCACCAAAGAAAAAATCTGCTTCTACGCCGCGCTGCTCAGCACGCATTTCGAGCGGGCGTTTGAGCTGCTGACCGATTTGACGTTCAATTCCGTGTTTCCGGGCCGCGAGGTGGAGAAGGAGCGGGGCGTGATTCTGGAAGAAATGAGCATGTACCAGGATGCCCCCGAAGACGCCATCGTGGACGACTTCGACACCGTCATTTTCGGCGACCACCCGCTGGGCGTCAACATTCTGGGCACCCGCGAAAGCGTGAGCCGCTTCCAGACGGCCGACTTCCACGCTTTTTTGCAGGAGCAGATGCGCACCGACCGACTCGTGTTCAGCTCGGTGAGCAACCTGCCGTTTGAGGCGGTGAAAAAGCTGGCCGACAAATTTCTGGCGCCGCTGCCGGCTAAGCGCGGGCCGCGGGTGCGCCGCCCGGTGGGCAGCTACGCGCGCAAAACCCAGGTCGAAACCCGGCCCATTTCGCAGGCGCACTGCCTGGTGGGCGGCCCGGCCTACGCGCTGAACGACGCCTGCCGCATCCCGTTCTTCATGCTGAACAACATTCTAGGCGGCCCCGGCATGAACTCGCGCCTCAACCTGGCCGTGCGGGAGAAATACGGCCTCGTGTACACCATCGACAGCACCTACTCGCCCTACACCGATACCGGCTTGTTTGGCATTTACTTCGGCACCGAGGGCAAGCAGCTGAACCGCACGCTGGGTCTGGTGCAAAAGGAGCTAAAGCTGCTGCGCGAGAAGCCGCTCACCACCAACCAGCTGCACATTGCCAAGCACCAGCTCATGGGCCAGCTGGCCATGAGTGAGGAAAGCAACAGCGGCCTGATGCAGCTGCTGGGCAAGAGCACGCTGGACCTGGGCCGTGTCGAGCCGCTGAGCGAGATTTTCGAGAAAATCGAGCGGGTGTCGGCCGTTGAGCTGCGCGAGATGGCCAACGAGGTGCTGACCGATGAGCACTTGAGCGTGCTGCAATACGTGCCGGAGGGGAAGTAGCAACAAGCCGTGCCTACATCAGCGCATCCTGTTTTTGGCTCGATTCCGGGCATTTTGCCGGGGCATGAGTTTGCCAGTCGGCTCGAATTGTGGGGCGCGGGGGTGCACCGCCAAACGCAGGCGGGCATTAGCGCTCGGCAAGGCGGGGGCGCAGAATCCATCGTGCTGTCGGGCGGCTACGAGGATGACGAGGATTTTGGCAGCATCATTATTTACACCGGTCGGGGCGGCCGCAGCGCCGAAACCAACCAACAAGTAGCCGACCAAGCACTGACGGGCGCCAATCTGGAATTGGTGCGCAACGAGCAGCAGGGACTGCCACTACGCGTAACGCGCAAAGTGACAGTCGGCCACAGTAGTTTCTACCGTTACGCCGGGCTCTACCGCGTGGTGAGCCATTGGGCCGAGCCAGGCAAATCAGGGCACCGAGTGTGGCGTTTTCGGCTGGAGTTGCTGGCCGAGAAGGCAGATACTGATGAAACGGCCGAGGTTCCGGCTGCAAAGGCTGCTCCCGAATCGGGGGTACAGGGCAAATTATTTGGGGGCTTGGAGGCAGAGGATTCAATTGCGGCCGAGCCCCCGGCTGGCTATGGCCCGGCGCCGCGTCGGGAAACAACCACGCTGCGCATTGTGCGGGATACAGCCGTGACGCGCCGCGTAAAAATGCTGCACGAACACCGCTGCCAGGTGTGTGGCACGCAGCTGCGCGGGTCCGCCGGGCCGTACGCCGAGGCTGCGCACATCCGGCCGCTGGGTGCGCCGCATCACGGCCCCGACGTGTTAGAAAACGTGCTTTGCCTGTGCCCCAACCACCACGTTTTGTTTGACTTGGGCAGTTTTGGGGTGGCTGATGACGGGCAATTACTTGGCGTTGAAGGAAAACTGCGCCTGCACAAAAAACACGTAATCGACCCGGCGTTTCTGGCTTATCAGCGAATCCATTTTTATGAGCCGAATGCTGATGAAACCCACCGGAAATAGAGAAAGCGGCCGCCAGCCAGTGTACGGCCACGTGGGCAGCTACCGGCCCGGCGATACCTTTCGCAACCGTATCGACTTGTCGTTGAGCGGCGTGCACCGCCCGCGCCGGACGGGCGTGTGTGGTACTTCCGCCTTGGGCGCCGAGAGCATCGTGCTGGCGGGGCAATACGAAGAGGACGACTTTAGCGAAGAAGAAATCCTGTACTCCGGCAACGGCGGGCGCGACCCCAAAACCGGCCGTCAAATCATGGACCAGGTAGCCACCACCGGCATTCTGGCCTTGCTTAAGAGCATCGAAACCGGCTTGCCGGTACGCGTGTTGCGCAAAGTGCCCGCCGAGGAAGGTGAGCCCGCCGAGGAAGGTGAGTTGGAAGTGTATCGCTACGAAGGCCTGTACCGGGTGGTGGGCTCCACCTACGGGCCGGGCAAGTCCGGCTTTCAAGTGTACGTATTCCGGCTGCAGCCGTTGGTAGCGTTGTAGAGACGCAATATTTTGCGTCTCGTCGTTGAACGACCGGAACCACGCCGTCCGCCCAAACAACCAAACAACATCAGCAACGACGAGACGCAAAATATTGCATCTCTGCCGTGCAATGCCCATGACCGACGACCCCACTCAAACCTACGCCGAGCTGCACACCGCGCCCGAGCCGCCGCTGCTGGCCCAGCTCACCCGCGAAACGCACCTGCAAACCCTGCTGCCGCGCATGAGCAGCGGCCACTTGCAGGGCCGGTTCCTGAGCCTGCTCAGCCACCTGCTGCGCCCGCGGCGCGTGCTGGAAATCGGCACGTTTTGCGGCTACGCCACGCTGTGCCTGGCGGAAGGGCTGGCCGAGGATGGCATACTGCATACCATTGAAATAGACCCTGAACGGGAAGCGCGCATCCGGCGCTACGTGGCCGCGGCGGGCCGCACGGCGCAAATTCGCTTATATATCGGCGCGGCGCTCGACGTTTTGCCGGGCTTGGTCGATGAAGTGTGGGACTTGGTCTTTATTGACGCCGACAAGCGCAACAACGCCGCGTACTTTGACGCCGTCATTGACCACGTGCGGCCCGGCGGCTTGCTCATCGTCGACAACGTGCTGTGGAGCGGCAAGGTGCTGCCCGCGCACGCGGTGAAACCGGGGGACAAGGACACGCCGCTGGTCCGGGCTTTCAACGAGAAAGTGGCCCGCGACGCGCGGGTGGAGCCGGTGTTTCTGCCCCTGCGCGACGGGCTGCTGCTGCTGCGCCGGAAGTAGCCGGCGGTTCCCGCCACAGCCGGCCCGGCCAACCTTGACCGGCGGAATCCCGTCAGACCAATTTTCAGCGCTTTTCCTCTTTACATGCGGCACGTTACCCTCTTATTTTTCCTGCTCCTCGGCCTGGGCGCGGCCCGCGCGCAAGCGCCCACTACGGTGAGCGGCCGCATCACCGACGGCAAAGACCAGTCGCCGCTCATCGGGGCCAACGTGCTGCTGATACGCCTGCCCGACTCGGTGAAAACCGGCACGGCGGCCGACGCCGAAGGCCGGTTTCAGTTCGATAACGTGGTGCCCGGCCGCTACGTGCTCGACGCCTCCTTTGTGGGCTACGCCAAGCTGAGCCAGCCCGTGACCGTGGCCAGCCAGCCCCTGATGCTCGGCACGCTGGCCCTGCAAACCGGCGGCGTGCAGCTCAAAGGCGTGGTGGTGACGGGCCAGGCCGCGCAGAGCGTGCAGAAGGGCGACACCACCCAGTTCAACGCCCGCGCCTTCAAAACCAACCCTGACGCCACCACCGGCGACCTGCTGGAAAAGATGCCCGGCGTGAGCCGCGGGGCCGACGGCAAGATTCAGGCCCAGGGCGAAAACGTGCAGCAGGTGCTCGTGGACGGCAAGCCCTTCTTCGGCAACGACCCCGACGCGGTGCTCAAAAACCTGCCCGCCGAAATGGTGGACAAAGTGGAGGTATTCGACCAGCGCAGCGAGCAAAGCCGCTTTTCGGGCTTCGACGACGGCAACACGACCAAGACCATCAACATTGTGACCAAGGTGGAGTTTCGCAACGGCACGTTTGGGCGGGTGGTGGCCGGCGCCGGCCCCGACCGCTACCGGGCCAGCGGCAACGTGAACAACTTCAAGGGCGACCGCCGGGTGGCGGTGCTGGCCCAGAGCAACAACGTGAACGAGCAGAACTTCGGCACCGAGGACCTGCTGGGCGTGGTGGGCAACTCCAACGTGGGCGGCGGGGGCCGCGGGGGCGGACGCGGCGGCCAGGGCGGCGGGGGAGGCGGTGGCAACGGCGGCAACGCCGGCGACTTCCTGGTGAACCAGAGCGGCGGTATTACCACGACCAACGCGGCGGGCCTGAACTTCTCGGACGCCTGGAACAAGAAAACCGAGCTGTCGGCCAGCTACTTCTTCAACCGCGCCAACAACCGCAACGAAAGCAGCACCCAGCGCCAGTACGTGCTGCCCGACCAAGCCAACACCACCTTCACCCAAAACGCCACCACCAACAGCCTGAACACCAACCAGCGCTTCAACATGCGCCTGGAGCACAAGATTGACTCGGCCAACTCGGTGCTGTTCCGGCCCCGGTTCAGCTACCAGCAGAACGACGCCACCAGCGTGGTGGACGGCGTGACGCGCAACGCCGGCGAGGAGCAAAGCCGCATTCACAGCGACTACAACTCCAACAACAAGGGCCTGAACACCGGCGGCGACGTGCTGCTGCGCCACCGCTTCCCAAAGGCCGGGCGCACGGCCAGCCTCACCATCGGGGGCACCTACAGCCAGCGCAACGGCGGCGCAACGCTCCGCACCGACGACAGCGTGAACAACCTCAACGACCTCAACCAAACCAACACCCTGAAGCAGCACGGCGGCAGCCTCAACGCCAACCTGGCCCTGACCGAGGCCCTGAGCAGGCAGGACCAGCTGCAGGGCAACTACACCATCAACTACGCGCCCAACAACTCGAACAAGTACACCTACAACCTGGTGAACGGCGACACGCCCGAGCTGAACGAGGCGTTGAGCAACGTGTTCGACAACTACTATTTCACGCAGTCGGGCGGCCTCAGCTTCCGGCACAACACCCAGAAGTTTCAGGGCAGTGTGGGCGTGTCGGGGCAATATTCGGAACTGTACAGCGACGCGCAGTACCCGCGCCCCAGCATCGGGCGCTACTACTTCGTGAACGTGCTGCCCAACGCCAACGCGCAGTACCGCTTCACGAAGCAGAAAAACCTGCGCCTCAACTACCGCACCAACACCAGCGCCCCAAGCGTGAGCCAGCTGCAGGCCGTGGTGAACAACTCGAACCCGCTGCAGCTCACCATCGGCAACCCCACGCTGCGCCAGGAATTCCAGCACTCGGCCAATATCCGCTATTCGGCCTCGAACCCGGAAGTATCGAGCAACTTCTTCGCCCTGCTCAACGGCTCTTACGTCCAGAACCCCATCGCCAACCGCACCACCGTGGCCGCGCGCGAAACCACCGTGACGCCCGAAGGCGCCGACGCGGTGCGCCTGCCGGCCGGCGGCCAGCTCACCCAGCCCGTGAACCTGAGCCAGCAGTACTCGGTGCGTTCGCTGGCCAGCTACGGCCGGCCCATCAAGGCCCTCAAAACCAACGTAAACCTGAGCGCCAACGCGGGCTTCACGCAAACGCCGGGCCTCGTGAACGGCGCCCTGAACTACGCCCGCGTGCCCTCGTTCGGGGCGGGCCTCACGCTCAGCTCCAACATCAGCCCCGAGCTCGATTTCACGGCTTCGACCACGTCGAACAAGAACTACGTGCGCAACACGCTGCGGTCCAACCTTAATACCGATTATTTCACCCAGGTTACGCGGGTGCGGCTGAACTGGATTGTGGGCCCCGGCATCAACTTCCAGACCGACCTCGTGCACCAGTACTACGCGGGCCTGTCGTCGGGCTACAACAAGCCGTATGCACTCTGGAACGCCAGCCTGGGCAAGAAGCTATTCCCCGGCCAGCGCGGCGAAATCAAAGTCTACGCCTTCGACCTGCTGGGCCAGAACCGCGCCATCCAGCGCAACGTGACCGAAGCCTACTACGAAGACGTGCAAACCACCATCCTGCAACGCTACTTCATGCTGATGTTCACTTACAACATCCGCAGCGGCAACGTGGTAGCACCCAACGAGCCCGCCGACGGCCCCCGCGACGGCGGCCGCGGCATGGGCCGCCCCGACGGCGGCGGCCGGCCCGATGGCGGCGGGGGTGGCTTCCCAGGCGGCGGGGGGCGGCCTTAAGGGCCGCAGCCGTACTCATTTAGAAATGGCGCGACGCCTTCAATCCTCCTCTCGAACCGCAACGCAGTCATGAGCCACTCCCTTTCTGCTCCCGATGCCGGCCGCGTTGTAGTGGCCTGCCGGCTCACTTCCCCCGAATTGCGGCAGCGCAAGGAAACCGTCATCGCCTCGCTGAAGCAGCAGGTGGTGAGCCGGCACGAGTTGCCCGCCGGCTTTGCCTACGAGTTCAAGGGCAGCGACGAAGTGGTGGACGAGCTGGCCGAATTTGTGAAAACCGAGCGCCAATGCTGTGCCTTCTTTTCGTTTGAGTTGCGCTTCGGGGGCGAAGGCGCGGTGGCCTGGCTGCACCTCACGGGCCCGGCCGGCGCCAAAGAATTCATCGTGCAGGAACTGGGGCTGTAAGGCGCGGAGCACCACATTCCCTCGGAATTCAGGTACTTTGTAGGCGAGACCGTGCTTCCCGCTATGCAAAAATCGTTTTTCCTGTTCCTGCTGCTGGCTTTGGCCGGCCCCCTGGCGGCCCAGCCCACGGCCACGGCCCGGCACCCCGACGTGCCCGCCGCCTTCGACGTGGCCGGCCTGCACCTGGTGCTGAACGAAGAAGCCCAGCGCCTGGTGCAGCAAAAAGCCGACGGCCTGTGCCGCCACCAGCCCTCGTTTCAGGCCCGCGTCGACCAGGCCGACGCCGCGTTTCCCATCGTGGAGCGGGTGCTGAAGGAAGAAGGCGTGCCGCTCGATTTTCGCTACCTGGTGTTGCAGGAAAGCGCCCTCGTGGGCGATGCGCAAAGCGTGCACGAGGCCGTGGGCTACTGGCAGCTCAAGCGCGAAACCGCCACCGGCCTGGGCCTGGTGGTGAACGAGGAAGTGGACCAGCGCAAGCACCTGGCCGCCAGCACCCGCGCCGCCGCCCGCTACCTCACGCGCAACAACAAGTCACTGCACAACTGGCTCAACGCCCTGCTGAGCTACTACACCGGCCTGGGCGGCGTGCAGCCCTACACGCTGCCCTCCGACTTCGACGCCACCGAAATGGCCGTCACCGAAGCCACCTCGCCCTACGTGCTGATGTTTCTGGCCCACAAGCTGGCCTTTGAGCCCGCCTGCGGCCAGAACCCCGCCCCGCCCCTGCGCCTGCAGGAGTTCCCGGCCGTGGCCGGCCAAACCCTGGAAACCCAGGCCCTGGCCCTGCACACCGACCCCGCCGCCCTGGCCACGCACAACCGCTGGCTGCTGGCCGCCGCCGTGCCCGCCGACCGCCCTTACACCCTGGTGGTGCCCGTGGGCGACGTGACCCAGGCCGCCGGCATCGCGGCCAACCAGCGCCTGCAAGCCAATGGCGAACTGCTGGCCCTGCCCGCCGTGGGCGCCAACACGGCCGAAGTGCGTGTCAACAACCTGCGCGCCCTCATTGCCCTGCCCGGCGAAACCACCGCCGACCTGGCCCGCCGCGGCCACCAGCGCCTGGGCGAGTTTCTGAAGCACAACGAGCTGAAAGCCTTCGACGTGGCCGTGACGGGCCGCCCGTACTACTTGCAAAGCAAGCGCGACGTGGCCGCCGTGGAATACCACGTGCTGCAACCCAACGAAACCATTTTCGACGTGGCCCAGAAGTACGGCATCCGCCAGAAAGCCGTGCTGAAAAAAAACCGCATGGCCCGCAACGAAGAGCTGCGCCCCGGCCGCCTGCTGTGGCTGCAGCATACCCGCCCGCGCGAAACCGCCATCGAATACCGCAGCCTGGCCGAAACCGTGGCCCTGGAACGCCCCAGCGCAGCCCCCACGCCCGCCGAGCAGGAAACCGACGCCCTGGTAACCACGGCCAACGAGGCGGCAACCTTGCCTAGAAGCACGGCTACCGAAAGCGGCCAGGTCAAAATCAAAACCAAGGTCAAAACGGAGGACGGCAAAACCAAAACCAAGCGCGTGGTGCCCGCAGAAGGCGACGGCTGGGGCGAAACCCTGACCACGGCCGCTGCCACGCCGGCGGCTCCGGCGCCAGTACCGGCTCCCGCGGTGGCTTCAGCGCCCGCGCCCGCGCCGGTGGCGCCTGCTGTTCGGGCTCCTCAGGCCGCGCCGCTGCCCAAGCCGGCTCCGGCCCCGGTTTCGGAGCCGCTGGCCGATGAGCCCGGCGAGCCGGCGCCGGCTCCCGTGGCCGTGGCCGCGCCGGTTGCCACGCGTCCGGCCGTGGAGTACCGGCCGGCACCCAAGCCGGTAGTAGTGCCCGCCCCCGCGCCCCCGCCGGCCCCGAAGCCCGTGCCCCCCGCGCCCGCGCCTGCAGCCTCTGTGGTTGCCGCAGCAGCGCCCGCCGCGCTGCCCGCTACGCACCGGGTCGAGGCCCACGAGTCTGTGTATTCGGTGGCCCGCCGCTACAACATGCCACCCGCCACGCTGATGGCGTTAAATAACCTCACGCCCGCTTCCGGCCTGGTGATAGGGCAGGTGCTGGTGCTCAAAGCCGAAGCGGCTCCCGTGCCCGCCGCTAACGCCGCGCCCACGCCGCCTTCCGCGCCGCGCCCGGCAGCAGGAAGCACCAATCCGGCCCTGTACGTGCCCAAGCCGGCCGCTACCACTGCGGCGGCTCCGCCAGTGGCGGCCGCTACGCAGCACACCGTGGCCAAAGGCGAAACCCTCTACAGCATCGCCCGCCTCTACAAAGTGACGGTAGCCGACCTCAAAACCTGGAATTCCAAGGCCGACGACACCGCTAAAGTGGGCGAGGTGCTGCGGGTGCAGGCCGGCGCCCGGTAGCCGGGACACTGGCCAAGACCCGGCTAAATCCAGCAAAAGCCGCCGACTTCATTGGAGTCGGCGGCTTTTGCGCGTTGGGAGCCGCGGCATAATCCGGAGCGCTTTGGTGCGGCTGGGAGGCGCGATGCTTTCCAAAAAACGCAGCGCTCAGGGAATCAGCCGGCAGTGAAATGGGGTTTGGGAATGCCCGCCGGCCGGGGGTATCTTTACGATTAGCCCGTTTCCAACGCCCTGCCCTATGCCCACGTTCTCACACCTTCACTCGCACACCCAATACTCGCTGCTCGACGGCCAGGCCAGCATTTCGGCCCTGATGAAGAAGGCCCAGAAGGACGAGATGCCCGCCGTGGCCCTCACCGACCACGGCAACATGTTTGGGGCGTTCAACTTCGTGGCCGAGGCCAACAAGTACAACGTGAAGCCCATTGTGGGCTGCGAGTTTTACATGGTGGAGGACCGGTTCAAAAAAACCTTCAGCCGGGAAAAGGGCGAGCGCGACAACCGCTACCACCAGCTGCTGTTGGCCAAGGACCAGGCCGGCTACCACAACCTGGCCAAGCTCTGCTCGCTGAGCTTCATCGAGGGCCTGTATTCCAAGTTTCCGCGCATCGACAAGGAGTTGTTGGTGCAGTACCACGAGGGCCTGATTGCCACCAGCTGCTGCATTGGGGCTGAAATTCCGCAGACCATCCTGTTCGGCACCGAAGCCGAAGCCGAGGAAAAGCTGAAGTGGTGGATTGATTTGTTCGGCGAGGATTTCTACATCGAAATCCAGCGTCACGGCCTGATGAACTTCGACGGCACCGGCAAAAGCCAGGAAGATGTGAACCAGGTGCTGCTGGGCTTCGCCAAGAAGTACAACGTCAAGGTCATCTGCACCAACGACTCGCACTACGTGGACCAGACTGACTACGCCGCCCACGACCTGCTGCTGTGCGTGAACACCGGCGAAGAGCACAGCATTCCGGTTGGCGACATTCGCACGAACTACTACACCCTGATGACGGGCAAGGGCGAGGTGAAATACGACCTGCTCGACAACCTGCGCCGCGACCACAACCGCGACGAAGCCGCCCAGCGCCAGCTGCGCCGCATCGACGAGGAGCTGCAGAAACCCAAGCCGCACACCCGCTTCGGCTTCGCCAACGACCAGTTCTTCTTCAAAAACCAGGCACAGATGAACGAGCTGTTCATCGACCGCCCCGACAGCGTGGACAACACCAACGAAATCGTTGACAAAATCACGCCCCCGAAGCTGGCGCGCGACATTCTGTTGCCCAACTTCCCCATTCCGGCGCCCTTCGCCAACGCCGACGAATTTCTGCGCGAGCTGACTTACGTGGGCGCCTTCGGGCCCGGCGCCGGCACCGGCACCGTGACGATGACCAAGCCGCCGCGCTACTCCGAGCGCACATCCGAAATCGAGGAACGGCTTGATTACGAGCTGCGCATCATCCAGACGATGGGTTTCGCGGGCTACTTTCTTATTACGCAGGACTTCATCAACCACGGCCGCAACATTGGGGTGGCCGTGGGACCGGGCCGGGGCTCGGCGGCCGGCTCGGCGGTGGCCTACTGCGTGGGCATCACCAACATCGACCCCATCAAGTACTCGTTGCTGTTCGAGCGTTTCCTGAACCCCGAGCGCGTGTCGATGCCCGATATCGACATCGACTTTGACGACGTGAACCGTCAGAAAGTCATTGACTACGTGGTGGGTAAGTACGGCAAAACTCAGGTAGCCCAGATTATCACCTTCGGCACCATGGCCGCCAAATCGTCCATTAAGGACGTGGCGCGGGCCATGGAGCTGCCGCTGCCGCAAACCAACGACCTCACCAAGATGGTGCCCGACAAGCCCGGCACCACCCTGGCCGGCGCCTTCGCCGAAAACCAGGAGCTCGACATGATTCGGCGCGACGAAAGCCCCGAAAACCTCAAGGGCCAGATTCTGCGCTTGGCCACGCAACTGGAAGGCTCGGTGCGCAACACGGGCATTCACGCGGCCGGCGTCATCATTGCGCCCGACGACATCACGAAGTACATTCCCGTCTCGACATCCAAAGACTCGGACCTGCTCGTGACGCAGTTCGACGGCAAGGTGATTGAGAGCGCGGGCATGCTGAAGATGGACTTTCTGGGGCTCAAAACCCTGACCATCATAGTGGATGCCCTGCGGCTGATTGAGCGCAACCACGGCGTGAAAATCGACATCGACGACATTCCGCTCGACGACGAGAAGACGTATGCGCTGTACCAGCGCGGCGACACCATCGGCACGTTCCAGTTTGAATCGGAAGGCATGCGCCAGTATTTGAAGGACCTCAAGCCGACGAATATTGAAGACCTCATTGCCATGAACGCGCTGTACCGCCCGGGCCCGATGCAGTTCATCCCGAACTTCATCAACCGCAAGCACGGCCGCGAGGAAGTGGTGTACCCGCACGATTTGCTCAAGCCCATCCTGGAATACAGCCAGGGCATCATGGTGTACCAGGAGCAAATCATGCAGACAGCCCAGATTCTGGCCGGCTACTCGCTCGGCGGCGCCGACCTGCTGCGCCGCGCCATGGGCAAGAAGGACATGAAAAAGATGGCCCTGGAACGCGAGAAGTTCATCGAGGGCGCCGAAAAGCTGCACGGCATCAAAGCGAAGAAAGCCAACGAGGTGTTCGACGTGATGGAGAAGTTTGCCGAGTACGGCTTCAACCGCTCGCACTCGGCCGCCTACTCGGTGGTGGCGTACCAGACGGGTTATCTGAAAGCTAACTACCCGGCTGAGTACATGGCCGCCGTGCTCACCAACAACATGGGCGACATCAAAAAGGTGACGTTCTTCATTGAGGAAGCCCGCAAGCAGGGCGTGCCCGTGCTCGGGCCCGACGTGAACGAATCCCTCCTGAAATTCAACGTGAACCAGGAAGGCGCCATCCGTTTCGGCATGGGCGCGGTGAAGGGCGCGGGCGAGCTTGCGGTGGAAAGCATGGTGGAGGAGCGCGAGAAAAGCGGCGAATACCAGGACATTTTCGACTTTGCCAAACGCGTGAACCTGCGCACCGTGAACAAGAAAACGTTTGAAAGCCTGGCCCAGGCCGGCGCCTTCGACGGCTTCGGCAAGCACCGCCGCCTGTACCTCGACGCCCCCAACGGCGACCAGAACCTCATCGAGAAAGCCATGAAAATGGGCCAGCAGCACGCCGCGGCCAAAGAATCGGCGCAACACAGCCTTTTCGGTGCGGGCGCCTTTGGGGCCGTGGCCGCGCCGCTGCCCAAGATGCACGAGATGGAGCCCTGGAGCAAAAGCGAGCAGCTGCGCCGCGAAAAGGAAGTGGTGGGCTTCTACCTCTCGGGCCACCCGCTGGACAGCTACAAGCTGGAGCTGGACGCCTACTGCACCTGCGGGCTCGACAAGGTGGACGAAATCAAAAACAAGGAAATGGCGGTGGCCGGCCTGATTAACAACGTGTTGTTTAAGACCACCAAAACCGGCCAGCCCTTCTGCACCTTCACCCTCGAAGACTACGAGACGAGCATCAACCCGGCGCTGTTTCGCGACGACTACACCAAGTTTGCGCCCCTCATCAACCCGCGCAACTACCCCAACGAGCAGGTGCCGCCCATGTACGTGCGCCTCAAGCAGGAGCTGCGCCGCCACACCCAGGACCAGTGGGACCTGCGCATCCTCACCATGGAGCCGCTCTCCGAACTGGCCGAGAAGCGCAGCAAGGGCGTGCGCGTGCGCCTGGACCTGCGCACCGTGACCAGCCCCATGCTCGACCGCCTGGAAGAAGCCATCGGGGCCGCGCCGGGCAGCAAGCGCCTCGAAATCCAGTTTGCTGAGCCCCACGAGCACCTGGCCGTCGACATGTTCTCGCGCCGCTTCCAGATTGAGCCCAAAACCTTCATCGAGAAAATGCGGGAGATGGAAATGGAAGTGTGCACGTTGATTTAGGCGATTCGGGCGCGGCAAATTTTAAGGCAATAAAAAGGGCCAGTCCGCGCGGACTGGCCCTTTTTATTGCCAGTGACTACTGCTTCTCGAAGCGGCCCTGGTAGGTGCTGGCGGGCGTGATGAGCCGGTAGAAGTACTGGCCGGGCGGCAGCGCGGCCAGATTGATTTGCAGCGGCACCAACTCGCCGTGCTGGAAAACCTTGTGCTGCTCGGTGTAAACCACGCGGCCGGCCGGCGTGAAAACGGTGAGGGCCGCCGAAGCCGGCAGCGGGCTGGGCAGGGCAAACGTCACCACGTCGTGCGCCGGCATGGGGTAGGCCAGGGGCTGGCCGGCGCCCGGAGCCAGCAAAAAAGGCGGCGGGCCGGCTGCTGAGCTATTATGCAGTTGCACGGCCAAGTTGTACCCACTGGATTTTACCACCGAAAATGGCTGGTTCCAGAGAATGTTCATCACCGCATAGTCATCGGTTTCAGACGGGAAACACAGGAGAAGTGTGTTCCAGAACGGCTCCTGATGGGTGCCGTCCGGGGCCAGGGAGTCGGCCGGAATGGCGGTTCTCACCACTTTGATTGCGTAGACGTTAATCAGCGAAATGCCCAAGGCTACTTGCAGCGCCGCCGCCGTGGCGGGCTTGAGGAAGTCGCTGAGTGGGCCTTGGTTGCCGTTGCGGCTGTTCACGGCGGCCCGGGTGATAACCGAGGGGTCGAAGCTAACCAGCAGCTCGTGGTTGACGCGCAGGGGCCGGCCGAGGGAGTCGTACACCCACGTTTGAGGGGGCCGTTGGGCGTGGGCCGATAAGCTCAGGCAGCCCAAAAGGAGCAGCCACCCGAAGAGGCGAAAAGGCGAGTAAAGTTTGGTCATGAGCAGGACTTTTATTTGTTAGAATTGATAAATTTTAGGCTGCAAGAATCAGACCTTTTCTCTGGATTGGTGCGGCGCCCGCGCTGGTCCGGTCGCGATATCAGCGGTGCGACAAAACATTTTTACATCGGCATTTCCGCCATTCGCCGAGAAAATGGCGGCCTTGACACAGGCGGCTTCGGCGGGCTGAACTTTCCCCGGCGCACCATGTTAAGCATCCAATATCTGCTACCTTGCGACCCCAACGGCCGTACACGCCAGAACATTTTTAACCCCAACCCAAATTGAAATGGGACACAAAGCAATTGAAATAACCGACGCCAACTTTGACGAAATCATCGGCGGCGATAAGCCCGTATTGGTCGATTTCTGGGCCGAATGGTGCGGCCCCTGCCGCATGGTAGGCCCCGTGGTGGAAGAGCTGGCCGGTGAATACGAAGGCAAAGTGGTTGTTGGCAAAGTCGACGTCGACGCCAACCCCCAAACCTCGATGAAGTTCGGCATCCGCAGCATCCCCACGCTGCTCGTGTTCAAGAACGGCCAAATCGTGGACAAGCAGGTAGGCGCCGTGCCCAAGCACGTGCTCGCCCAAAAACTCGAAGCTCAGGTAACGGCCTAAGCCCCGTTCCTTTCCTATTGCAAAAAGCCCCTTGCCTAGCTGGCAAGGGGCTTTTTCGTGGGGGTGTTTTGGCGGTGTGGGTTATTCGTGCGTGCGGCTGCGGCGGGCCCGCGAGCCCATTTTGGCGTGCATCTTCAGCTGCTTCTGGTGGGCGTGCAGCTGGCGCTTGAGCTGCCGGGGCGAGGTCACGGTTTTGCTTTCTTCCATGCCTAGCACCACCAGCATCACGTGGTTCAGCTTGGCGGTGAAGCGGTGGGTCTTGACGGAAAGTCTTTTCATTTTGGACACCTGCTTGGCGGCGGCCACCTTTTCGCGAGCGGCGGCTTTTTGCTCGCGGGCGGCGGCTTTGCGCTGCACTTCGGCAGGGTTGTCAGGCGCTGTCAGGCGTGCGCTTGCGGCGTACGCGCCTCCGGGGGCCAGGATAAGAAAAGTGCCCAGCGCAAAAGAGTAGAGGTATTTTTTCATGGGATAAGAATGAGGAGTGAGGGTGCGCCTTGCCAGAGAATTCGCTGCAAACAGGATGCAGGCACGGCTGACTTGGAGACGAATGTATGTAATGGTAAATATTTAAGCAAAATATTTCAATTTAATAATCATAAAAAATCCCTGCATCTTTTCAGACGCAGGGATTAGTGATTGATTTAGCGGCAGTTACCGTGCGGTTTATTTGTTGGGCCGAACCTGGGCGTCGTGCCGCTGGCGGTGGATGGCGCGGCTGGCTTTGTTCTCGTCGTGGCGGATGTCCTGGCGCTCGTCGCGGGTCACCACGCCGTCGGCTTTGGCCGTCTGCTTTTGCTCTTTAATGGCAGCTTCGCGGGCTTTGAGGCGGTCGGCTTCGGCGCGGGTGAGGTCGCCATTGGCCACGCCGTTGTGGATGCGGGCGCGCTGGTTGCGCTGGCGTTCGTTGAGGTTGGGCGTGGCCGTTTGAGCCGAAGCGGTGTGAGAAACGGCGAGTAGCCCGAGGGCAGTGGCGAGGGAAAACAGGGCCTTTTTCATGGTGCGTGAAGGAAATAATAAGTGGAACAGTGCGGGTTGGAGCGGAAACGAGGGCGCGGGTTTAACGCTAAAGCAAAAAAATGGGCAACCTGCGCTTTTGAAACGTGAAAAAGCCTACGCTTTCAGCCAACTACGCCGCGCAATGTCGCGTAGGAGGCTCATCTTCTCACCCTTTACTTTCTCTTAATTTATGAAGCGCATTTTCGGAATCCTGATTTCGCTGGGCCTGCTGGGCGGCCCGGCCGCCCTGGCCCAGACTCCCACGGCCACGATGAGCAGCAGCTCCTCGAAAACCACCACCACGTCGTCGCAAACGCCCGCCACGCGCACCACCGTGAAGTCGACCACGACCAGCAACCCGGCGGGCATGAGCAAATCATCGACCATGAGCAAAAGCTCGGGCACGATGACGAAGTCGAGCACCATGACCACGCCCTCGGGCAACACCAAAACCACGAGCAGCACCAAAATGAAGGCCGACGGCACGCCCGACATGCGCTACTCGGAAAACAAAACCAGCAGCACCAAAACCGTGAGCGGCCCCATGAAAGCCGACGGCACCCCCGACATGCGCTACAAGTCGAACAAGACCACCACGGTGAAATCGACCAAAACCAAGATGTAGCATTTAGGCGCCAGCGCCCATAGAAAAAGCCCCTGTCTCACCGGCAGGGGCTTTTTTGTGGCAGGAAGCGCCGGGCCAAAGCCGCCGCAAGCACCGGCTGCCTAACTTGCGCGCTCCATTCCCAACCAACCCGCCCCATGCGCTACGCCCCGCTTGCCCCCGAGCTTTTTGTTGAAAACCGCCGCCGCTTCCGCGAACTGCTGCCGCCGGCTTCGCTGGCCATTTTCCAGAGCAACGACGTGATGCCGACCAACGCCGACGGCACCATGGCCTTCCGCCAAAACAACGACTTGTTTTACCTGAGCGGCGTCGACCAGGAAGAAAGCATTCTGGTGCTGTTTCCGGACGCGCGCCTGCCGCAGCACCGCGAAATTCTGTTTCTGAAAGAGACGTCCGAGCACATTCTCATCTGGGAGGGCTACAAGCTGACCAAGGACGAGGCGCGCCAAAACTCGGGCATTAAAACGATTATGTGGCTGGAAAGCTTCAAATCGGTGCTGCCTGCGCTGATGAACGAAGCCGAAAACGTGTTTTTGAACTCGAATGAGCACATTCGGTCCGTGGTGGAGGTGGAAACGCGCGACGCCCGCTTCATCAAATCCATCCAGAGCCAGTACCCGCTGCACACCTACCGCCGCGCCGCGCCACTGCTGCACAACCTGCGCGCCATCAAGAGCGCCGAGGAAATCCGGGTGATGCGGCAGGCCTGCGACATCACGGGCAAGGCGTTTCGGCGGCTGCTGGGCTTTGTGAAGCCGGGCGTGTGGGAGTTCGAGATTGAGGCCGAAATCGTGCACGAGTTCATGCGCAACCGCAGCCGCGGGCCGGCCTACGGCAGCATCGTGGCCAGCGGCAAAAACGCCAACGTGCTGCACTACACCACCAACGACAACCAGTGCCAGAACGGCGACGTGATTCTGCTCGACTTCGGCGCCGAGTACGCCAACTACGCCGCCGACCTGTCGCGCAGCATCCCCGTCAACGGCAAGTTCACGCCGCGCCAGCGCCAGGTGTACGAGGCCGTGCTGGCCGTGATGGCCTTCGCCAAAACGCGCCTCATCCCGGGCACCGAAATCGAGGAATACCACCGCCAGGTGGGCGAGTGCATGGAGCAGGAGCTCATCAAACTGGACCTGCTGAACGCCTCCGACGTGAAGAACCAGGACCCCGCCGCGCCGCTCTATAAGAAGTACTTCATGCACGGCACCAGCCACTACCTGGGCCTCGACGTGCACGACGTGGGCTATAAATACCGCACCTTCGAAGCGGGCATGGTGTACACCTGTGAGCCCGGCATCTACATTCCCGAAGAAGGCCTGGGCATCCGCCTGGAAAACGACATCCTGCTCACGGCTAATGGCAACGAGGACCTGATGGCCGACATTCCGCTGCAGGCCGACACCATTGAGGACTTGATGGCTCGTTAATGTGCTGATTTTTTCATGTGCTGATGTGCTGCGCTGGCTCATCATTCACCGAATATAAAAAGGCCAATTCCGAAGAGGAATTGGCCTTTCGCTTTCCGCAAACCCGCTTTCAAGCGCATTTGACCGCAGCACATCAGCACATGAAAAACCAGCACATCAAGAATTACTTCCCCGTGGCCTGCACGATTTGCGGCAGGTACTTGGCCAGGGCTTCTACCTGAGAGCGGGTGAAATTGCCCTGCACCGACACCAGCACGAACGAGTCGGCCACGTCGGGCAGCGTGCCCAGGGCCGCAAACTCCGAGACGCTGCTGCCCGAGCCGCGGGTGGAAATGGCGTAGTTGCTGCCGCCGAAGCCGGCCGTGGAAAGCGGGTCGTACTTGTTGTTTTGAAGGATGCCGGCGGCCTCGCCGCGCAGGCCTTCGGCGGCCAACTCTTTGGCCGAGGTGGTGGTGGGCGCGAAGCTGATGACTTTGGCCGAGCGAATGCCCGTGATGGCGTTGGTGAGGTCGGAGCCGCCGAGAAGCTTGGCGGCTTTCACCAGGGCCAGGCGCTGGAGCAGGTCGGCCGACCATTCGGTGGTTTTGAAGCCCTCGCGGCCTTCGTATTTCGAGAAGAAGGAAGCCACGGTTTTGGCGGGCGTGCCCGGGCCGCCGGCGCGGCAGCCCACGAGCAGCAAAAACAGAAAAAGGGCGGGGAGGCGAAGTTTGCTAAACATGCGGCAAAGTTGGTGAGAAAGGACGACCTGAACTGTCATTGCGAGGAGGTACGACGAAGCAATCCGTCCTGTTTTCCGCGACTACCCTTCTGATGTGAAAAGCCCCAATACCGCGCAGTATTGGGGCTTTGTTGCAAAAGAAAGTGTCTGGCGCTGACAAGAAGGATTGCTTCGTCGTGCCTCCTCGCAATGACAGAATCAACCTGCTTAAGTCAAAACGCCACTGCGTTCAGGAAAAACACCTCACGGTCGGGGCCGTGCTCCACGTGCACTTTTTGGTAGCCGGTGGCCACAAAGCGGCTGCCGAACCAGGGCAGCAAATCGGCCTGCGAGGTATCGCTCACCCGCTCGGCCGGGGCCTTAGCCGGGCTGGCGCTGGTCTGGATGGCCACCTGGAGGTCGTTGGGGGCGTCTTCGGCGCGGTTTATCACCTTGTAGCGCAGCTTCTCTTCGTCGAGATAAGCCAGCACGAGGCGGCCGTCGGGCAGGGACTGGAGACGCACGGCTTCTTCCAACTCGCTCCGGCGCAGGTTTTCCACCACAAAAATGTTGTCCCAGATGAGGTTTCCGGCACGGTCGAAGCCGCACACCACGGCGTGCGTGGTCTGGTAGCCGTCGAACACGCGGGAGTTGGCGTAGGGCGACATGCCGAACTGGTTGCCCAGGTTGTTGTAGGGGCCGGTGTAGCTGCCGTAGCTGTTGTAGCGGTAGTGGGGGGCGTACACTTCGGCCACCAGCACGTAGCCGCCGTCGGGCTGGGGTAGCAGCTCGTGCAGCAGCAGGCGGTAGTGCCAGCGCGTGGGCGAGCTGGACCGGGCCAGGCGGCGCTCGGTGCGCAGGCGCAGGCGGGCCTGGCGCGAGGGCTTGAGGTAATCGAAGAAGTGCTTGAGGTGCAGGAAATCGTAGAAGCGCAGCGGCGCCTTGGTGCCGGGGCTGGCGGGCGAGCGCAGGTCGGTGGCAAACAGGCCTTGGGCGTAGTCGAGGCCGCGCAGGGCGTAGGTGCCCATCAGCAGGCGGGCGGTGGTGTCCTGCGGGGGCGTCACCTGGGCCGTGATGAGGCTGCGGTCGCTCTCGGCCTGCACAAACTCGGACTTCACGAGCTGGCCGCGGTCGGTGAGCTGCTTGAGCAGCAGGCGGCTTTTGCGGCCGTTGGTCTGGCTCAGCACGTACTCGGCGCGGCGGGTGGCGGCGTCGGCCACGAAGGTGAGCTGGGTGGGCAGCGGCTCGTACACCGAGGGCAGGTACTGCATCTGGCCGGTGGCCACGTCCAGCAGCAGGGCCGTCACGTGCAGCTGGTCGTTGAGCAGCACCGTGGCAAACAGGCGGCTGTCCAGGGCTTTGAGCTCCACCACTTCGCGGCTCAGCTTGGTTTCGAACTGCTGAGTGCGCACCTGGCCCAGCTGCCCGTTGTAGGCCGCGGCCAGCAGCCGGCCCGACACGCTGTGCGACGAAAACAGCGCGTACACCGTGTTGCCTTCGGCGCACATGCGCGTAAAATCAAACTCTGCGGGCACTTCCAGCGGGGTTTCCTGACGCAGCTGCAGGTTGTGGTCGTACTGCTGAAAGGAATAGCTGGACTTGCTCGACAGCAGGCGGTCGCGGCCCAGCAGCAGCACCACGGTGCTGTCGGCGGCCAGGGCCTGCACGTGCACTTCGCTGTCGGAGGGCTGCAGGGGCAGTTCGGTGCGGGCCGTCTGCACGGGCGCATTGGGCGGCGGGGGCAGCGAGGCGTGGCCGCGCTTCTGGGCCAGCGCGGCGGGGGCCGTGGCCAGCGCCCAGCCCCCAATCAGCAGAAGAAAATGGCGGAGTTTCATGCCCGTGTGCTCAGAAAAGCAACTGGAAATACCTACTCCAACGAGCGGTTGCTTCGCTAAAGTTACGCGCAAAAGTGGCTTTTTGCGCGGTTTTTGGCCGGTTTATTTCGTGCCCAGCGCCAGCACGGCGTCAAACTCTTCGGGCCGCACCGGCAGCACCGACAGGCGCGACTGCCGCAGCAGGGCCAGCTCGCGCAGCCGCTCGTCGGCCTTGAGTTGGGCCAGGCTCACGGGGCGGGGCAGGCGCTGCACGGGGCGCAGGCGCACGGCCACCCAGGGCGAGCCGGCTTCGGCGGTGGCGTCGGGCGCGGCGGGGGCGGCCACTTCGGCCACGCCCACCACGGCTTTTTCGCTCACGCTGTGGTAGAACAGCACCAAATCGCCGGGCTGCATGAGGTTGAGGTTGTTGCGGGCCTGGTAGTTGCGCACGCCGGTCCAGGCGGTGCCGTCTTCGGCCGTGAAGGCGTCCCAGGAGTATTTGTCGGGTTCGGATTTAACGAGCCAGTGTTTCAAGTGGTGGGGTGATGGAGTAGTGGGTGATGGATTGATGCGATGGCCGCGCAATTTGCACAAGCCGACCAGCAAACTCCCCAATCCGCCAACCCACCACTCCACCAATTCGCTAGCTCACAGTGCAAAGCCCAAATCGAAGCTCACGATGTTGGCTTTGAGGTCGGCCCGGTCGGCGGCGCTGTAAATAGAGGCGCCGGTTTGCTGGTAGTTCGCGTAGCGCACATCCAGCGACTTGAGGCGCATCACGCGCGGCCGGCCCTGGGCATCCTGGCCGGGCACGCGGAAGCGGGTGAGGCCGTACACCGGCGAGTAGCGCAGCCCCAGGCCCAGCTTGTTGGCCGAGAAAGCAGCTAGGTCGTAGTCGGACGTGTAATAAGTGTCGTTGATGGAATGCTGCGCGAAGGGCGCGAAGTAGCGGGCCGCCGTCTGGGTGTGGTAGCGGTAGAAGGGGTACAGCACAAAAAAGGGCGTCACCTTCACCGGCAGTTCCACCTCGAAGGTGTGGGCCGCCACGCCAAAGTTGTCGTTGTAAAAGCGGTAGAAGCCGCGCACTTGCACCAGGTCGGTGGCGTAGTAGTTCAGCCGCAGGCTCAGCGGGTACTTGAAGCGCGCGCGGGGCAGGTTTTCCACCCGCGCCGCCGTGGGGAAGCGGGCCGAAAAGTCGCCGCCCGCCGCGGGCTCGGGGTTGGCCACGGGGTTGTCGCGGAAATACACCCGGTGAAACGGCGTGCTCAGCAGCCCGTTTTGCGAAACCAGCTCGGTACTGACGGCCGCCTGCAGGCGCTTGGTGAGCACCTGCGAGTAGGTGGCCGAGAAGTTGTAGGTCCGGCGCTGGTCGGTGCCGGCCTCGCCCTTGCCCGTGAGGGAACCCGGCGAGTAGCCCGGCCGCAGCTCCAGCGGCTGAATCAGCGTCACCTGGTCGAAAAAGACCTGGCCCGCGAGGCTGAGCTGGCGGTTGCCGTCGCGCGAGGTTTTGGCAAAAGAAGCCGCCATGTTGAAGGACGAATAATCGTATTCCTTCGACACGCCCGCGCCGATGCCCCAGGTAGTGCCGCGGTACTTGTGCTCCCGCGAGTAGCCGAAGTCGCCGTGGTAGCGCACGTCGTGAGAGGAAGGCGTCGAGAGCGCAAAATCAATTCTATCCGTCGAAGCCGAAGCGTAAAAGTCGGCCCCCACATTGGCCGTGAGGCGGCTCACGGTGTCCAGCGGCACGTTCACGATGATGGCGGGCGGCACGTCGGTGAGGCGCTGGGTGCCACGGCCGCCCTCCACGGCGCCGTGGCTGCCGTCCTGCTGGTAGTAGCCGCCGATGATGTCGATGGTGGTTTCCTCCGCCGCCCGGCTCACCGGCACCGCAGCACCCACGGGCGCCCCGTAGCCGTCGATGCGGTTGGGGTTCTGGGTGGTGCCGGGATTGGTCTGGGCCAATGCTGGCGCGGCCAGGAGGCTTAGGAAAAAAAGTAGAAAAGTGCTTTTCACGGGATGGAAATTATTCCGATTGTCATGCTGAGCTTGTCGAAGCATCTCGCGTGCTAGGGTAAATCAATCGTTGAAGAGGATTACTGCTGCACGCGAGATGCTTCGACAAGCTCAGCATGACGTTCTTTTTGCTCACTGCTCACTGCTCACTGCTCACCGCACGTTGCGCGCTGCTAATTGCAGCCGCAGCCGCCGCCCACTTTGCCGCCGTTGGCCCCACCGGCGCCTTCGCGATAGCTCTCAAAGTTGGTTTCGGGCGTTTCCACGGTTTTGCCGGCCAGCTTCATGTCCTCGTCGTTGAGGTACACTTTCTGGTAGGCCGCCACGGAAACGCAGCCGGGCAGCGCCGCGCCGAGTGGCAGCATCAACAGCGCCAGTGCCAGGCGCGGGCAGGAAAGGAGGTTTTTCACAACAGCCAATACGGTAAATCAGGGGTGCGCGGCGGTGGCGCCGTGATAATAGTTGAGCTGCATGCCCTTGGAAACCAGCGTGCGGTTGTCGTCAGTAATCAGGGTGCAGTCCACGCTTTTGAGCTTGTTGATGAACGCCAGGCCGGCGCCGGGGCCTTGCACGAAGACGACCTCGTCGAGGCCGTCGGCCAACTCCACGTCGGGGCAGACGATGGTGACCGAGCGCAGGCCCACCGACGGGTAGCCGGTGTGCGGGTTGATGATGTGCCCGTACACCTGCCCGTTCACCGTGAAGTATTGCTCGTAGTTGCCGGCCGTCACCACGGCCATATCGGTCACGTCAATCCAGGCGGCCACGCTGCGCGGGTGGTCGGGGTCGCCGATGGCCACGCGCCAGAGCGAGCCGTCGGCCTGCCGGCCCCAGCACAGAATGTCGCCCGAGCCGTTCAGCAGCCCGCCCTTGATGCCCAGCCCGTCGAGCACCTGCCGGGCCCGGCGCAGCCCGTAGCCCTGCAGAATGCCCGCCAGGTTGATGCGCATGCCTTTCTCGGGCAAAAAAACCGTGTGCTGCGCCGCATCAAGCCTGATTTTCTGCCATCCGATGCGCCGCACCGAAGCCCGCACGGCCGCCGAGTCGGGCAAGCCGGCGTGGGCCTGCCGGTCGAATTTATACAGCTTGTCGGCGCTGGCGAAGGTGATGTCGAACGCGCCGTCGCTGAGCTGGGAGAGGCGCAAGGTGCGACTTATCAAGTCAAACGTTTCGGCCGACACGGCCACGGGCCGGATGCCAGCCAGGCGGTTGATGCGCACCACTTCGGAGGTAGAATCCCAGAAGGACAGGAGCCGGTCGATGCGCCGCACTTCGAGCAGGCCGGCCCGCAGGGCGCGCTGCCCGGCCGAGTCATTCTCCGCCACCACCGTGAAGGTGAAATGCGAGCCCATGAGGTGGGCGCTGCGCGTGAAGGTGTGGCGCGGCGCGGCCGTTTGGGCACGGCCGGGCAAGGCGCTCAGCAGCAGCAGAATCAGCAGCAGTTTAGCAGGCAAGGCAGGCGGGGTAGAGACGCGTATTCGCGTCTCGGCAATAGAACGATGGTTTAAACGATTCCCTTACGGCGCGGACGCCGAGACGCGAATACGCGTGTCTACAGCGTGGGCACCACCTTTTTCAGGTAGGCTTCGAACGCGGCCGGGCCGCCGGCGATGTAGCCGGTTTTGGCCAGCACCTTGCCCTCGGGCGAGAGCACCACGGCCAGCGGAAAGTCGCCCTCGCGGTTGAGCTGGGCGGCGGCCGTTTCGTTGAGCTTGAGCTGCGCGGCGGTGGGCTGGTTGCGCTTCTGACGCGGAAAATCGAAGTGGGCCAGCACCAGCTTGTCCTTGGCGTAAGCGGCGAACTCGGGCTTGGCAAAGACTTCCTGCTCGTACATGATGCAGGGCTTGCACCAGTCGGACCCCGAAAAAACCGCCAGAATGGGCCGGTTGGTGGCTTTGGCCTGCGCCTGGGCCGCGCCCAGGTCGGCGAGCCAGCCAGCGGCTTCCAGCCCCGGAGCAGGCGCTACCACCTGCGGCGCCGAAACCACTGGCGACTTGGGCTGCGGCGCGGTGGCCATGTTCCCTTTCGCCTGGCCGCCTGGAGCGTTAATGGCGGTTTTTTGAGCTAGAGCGGGGCTGAACGTGAAGGCCAGGGCCAGCGCGAGGGCCGGCAGGGTTTTGAAGGAAGTGCGAAGCGACATAAGAAAACGAGTAGGGGAGAGGCCGGTGTAACAGCCAATAGCGGCCGTTAGGTTCTCAGCCTAGCTTGTGGCAACGGCCGGCAAGCTCAGGGCCTGGAATTGGGCACGCGCCGCACCTTCAGCACCTTGTTTTTGAGCGAAACCACTTCGAGCGTGTAGTCCGGTTCCTGGCCTTCGTCGAGGTGAATGCGGACCTTGTTCGTGCCGTCGATAACCCAGGTGCCGGGGTGGCCGGCCAGGCCATCAGTGGGCGCGATGTCGAACTGCTCGAAGCGGCCGAACTCCTTGAACGCGAAGCCCGTGCGGCCTCGCGAAGGCGGAAACTTATACGTGTTGGGCCGGTACACCAGCGTGTCGCCGCGGTCTTCCTCGCGCGAGCTGAGCCAGGTGCCCTCGACTTGTTTCATGGAAGCGGGGGAGGTGACAATGGCCGGCTGGTGCTGCTGGCAGGTGGCCGAGAGCAGCAAGAGTGACAGCGGCAGCAGCCGGACAAACGGGGATGACAAGCGCATGAGAAACACAAAAAGGTGAGCGCGCCAAGGTAAGGCGTTTCAGGCGCCTACGCAGAAACGGCCGGGCTGGCCGTGGCCCCGGCTTTCCGCGTAAGCACCCGGGTACGCTACATTCGTTTTCCCAACAACTACTTTCCCGTGGATAACCGCGCCCTGACCCGCGCCTTCAAGCTGGCCGCCCAGCTGATGGAGCTGCACGACGAAAACCCCTTTAAAATCCGGGCCATCGAAGGCACCGCCAACGCCCTCGATGCGCTGAGCTTTCCCGTGGCCGAAGTGGAGCGCTCCGGCCTGCCCGACCGCACCGGCCTGAGCAAAACCGCCGCCGCCAAAGTGGCCGAGCTGCTCGACACCGGCACGTTTTCGGACCTGCAGCGCCTGCTGGAAATAACGCCGCCCGGCGTGGTCGAAATGCTCAATATCAAAGGCATCGGCCCCAAAAAAATCCGCAGCCTGTGGCGCGAGCTGGGCATCGAAAGCATTGAGGCCCTGCGCGAGGCCGCCGAAAACGACCAAGTGAGCAAGCTCAAAGGCTTCGGCAAAAAGACCCAGGAAGCCATCTTGGAGGCCCTGGAATTTGCTGGCCAAAGCCAGGGCAAAGTGCTCTACCCGCAGGCCGAGCAACTGGCCGCCGACCTCGCCCAGCGCCTGCGCGACGCCCTGCAAACCGACCAGGTAGCCGAAGCCGGGGAGCTGCGCCGCCGCCTCGAAATAGTGGAAACCGTGCGCCTGGTGGCCGCCACCGACCAGCCCTCGAAGGCCCATGAGCTGCTGAACTCGCTGGACGGCCTCACCGCCGACCCGCGCCGCTCCGGCCCCTTCGCCTGGCGCGGCAAGGCCACGGAGTCGGGGGTGCAGGTGGAGGTTTTATTGGTTTCGCCCGAAGCCTTCGCTACCGAGGTTTTCCTTAATTCGGCTGCCGACGAGCACCTCGACGAAGCCCTGCCCGGCGTGCAGGGCCACGGCGGCGGGGCACCCGCCACCCTGCGCCAGTGGGCGCGGCGCGAGAAATTCCAGCAGGAAGAAGCCTTGTATGAGAAGGCCGGCCTACAGTTCATCGTGCCCGAGCTGCGCGAAGGATTAGGCGAAATCGGCCTCGCCGCCGAAAAAAAGCTGCCCCGCCTGCTGGAGGACGGCGACCTGCGCGGCTCCCTGCACAACCACAGCACCTACTCCGACGGCAACCACAGCATCCGCGAAATGGCCACTTGGCTGCGCGACCACGGCTACGAGTACCTGGGCCTGTGCGACCACAGCCAAGCCGCCCACTACGCCAACGGCCTCGGCCCGGAGCGGGTGCGCCAGCAGCACCAGGAAATCGACAAGCTGAACGCCGAGCTGGCCCCGTTTCGCATTTTCAAAGGCATCGAGAGTGACATTCTGGGCGACGGCTCGCTGGATTATTCCAACGACGTGCTGGCCTCGTTCGATTTCATCGTGGCCAGCATCCATTCCAACCTGAAAATGGACGAGCGCAAGGCCACCGACCGCCTGCTGCGTGCCATCGAAAACCCCTACACCACCATGCTGGGCCACCCCACCGGCCGGCTGCTGCTGCGCCGCCAGGGCTACCCCATTGATTATAAGGCCGTCATCGACGCCTGCGCCCAGCACCAGGTCATCATCGAAATCAACGCCAATCCCTGGCGGCTCGACCTGGACTGGCGCTGGGTGCGCTACGCCCTGGACCAGGGCGTTCAGCTCAGCATCAACCCCGACGCCCACCACACCAACGGCTACGAAGACATGCGCTACGGCGTGCTGATGGGCCGCAAGGGCCTTTTGACCAAGGAAATGACGTTTAACGCCAAGTCGGTGGACGAAGTGGCGGCCTATTTTGAGCAGCGCAAAGCCAACATCAAGCCGCCGCTGAAATACAAAAAGTCGTTGTTTGAATAGGTTGCCATTGAAGGAACGTCATGCTGAGCGCCGCATGACGTTCTAACGAGTTAATAAATGAAAATCCTCGTTCTTCGCTTCTCTTCCATCGGCGACATCGTGCTGACTACACCGGTGGTGCGGGCGCTGGCCCGGCAGGTGCCGGGTGCGGAGGTGCATTTTGCCACCAAGCCCGCCTACCGCGGTCTGCTGGAACCCAACCCCTACATCACGAAAGTGCACTGCCTCACCGGCAGCCTGGGCGAGCTGGTGCGGACGCTAAAAGCCGAGCAATTCGATTACATCGTCGACCTGCACAACAACCTGCGCACCCGCCTCCTCAAGCTGCGCCTGGGCGTGCCCAACCACAGCTTCGACAAGTTGAATTTCCAGAAGTGGCTGCTGGTCAACTTCAAAATTGACCGACTGCCGCGCGTGCACATCGTGCAGCGCTACCTCGAAGCCGCCGCGCCGCTCGGCGTGCAGGACGACCGCAAGGGCTTGGATTATTTTATTCCCGCCAGTCAGGAAGTCGACCTCGCCACGCTGCCGGCGCCGTTTCAGCGGGGCTACGTGGCCGTGGCCATTGGCGCGCAGCACGCCACCAAGCGCCTGCCCGTGGAAAAGCTCATTGAGCTGTGCGCCCGGCTGGCCCGGCCCGTGGTGCTGCTCGGCGGGCCGGAAGACGAAAGCATCGGCCACGTCATCGAGCAGGCGTTTGAGACGGAGGCCGTGACGGCCGAAACCACTTCGACGGTACCCGACAGCCCGTATTATTTCCCGTCCAAGTCCCCAGGTTTCCAAGTTCCCAGGACCCTAATCCACAACGGCTGCGGGCGGTATTCGCTGCATCAGTCGGCCTCGCTGCTGCGGCAGGCGCAGTTTGTGGTGAGCCACGACACCGGCCTGATGCACATTGCGGCGGCCTTCGGCAAGGAGATTTTCAGCGTGTGGGGCAACACCGTGCCCGCCTTCGGCATGTACCCTTACAAGACGGAATTCAAAGTGCTGGAAGTGCCGGACCTGCCCTGCCGCCCCTGCTCCAAAATCGGCTTCGAGAAATGCCCGCAAGGCCATTTCAAGTGCATGCGCGACCAAACCCTGAACCTGGATTTGCCGGCATCCCGCGACGGACGCTAAACGACCGCGAAAATCCTGCGTCGCCGGCTTGCGGCCTCAGGCACAAGCGTCTTACCTTCGCTTCATGCCCGAACCCTGCCAGCACCTCACTGCCCTCACCAGCCTCAAAACCGCTCCTTCGCACCTCTGCCCCGAATGCGTGGCCCTGGGCGACACCTGGGTGCACCTGCGCACCTGCCAGGAGTGCGGCCATGTGGGCTGCTGCGACAACTCCAAGAACCAGCACGCCACCAAGCACTTCCGCGCCACCCAGCACCCCGTCATCGCCTCCGCCGAGCCCGGCGAGCGCTGGCTTTGGTGCTATAAGGACGAGGAAATGGCGGAATACTAGGCGCGCCGTCCGGCGTGCGTCAAACGCGTTGCGCTTCTTGCGGACCCCCGCGAAAATGTTGCACAACTTCAAAACGATAGCAAAAAGCATGGTCACCTTGATGGAAACCGCGAAGGAGGAGCTAGGCACCTTCTTTAAATTCCAGCTTGACCAGGAAGCCGCTCATTTAGCCGCATTCATGCCGAAAGACACGAATGATAAAGCGGCCTATATCGAGAGGTACACGAAGTACTTAGCCGACCCGACCATCCATATGCGGACGGTAAAAGTCGATGGGGTAATTGCGGGCAGCATCGCCAAATTTATGATGGGTGGCGAAGCCGGGATTACCTATTGGATTGACCGAAAATTCTGGGGCCAGGGCATTGCCACCACCGCCCTGCGCGACTTCCTGAAAATCGAGCACACCCGGCCCCTCCACGCCGGCGTTGCCTTCGACAATTACGGCTCCCGGAAGGTGTTGGAAAAATGCGGCTTTGTGCAAACCGGAACAGATAGGGGATTTGCAAATGCCCGTCAAGCTGAAATCGAAGAGGTGAACTACAAGCTTTCCTAAAGTTCGCAGTCCTTCCGAACTTCAACGAAAAGCCCCGGCACTGTGCAGTGACGGGGCTTTTTATAAATTTAAGGTATCTGCGTTTTAGCCGGACGAAAACTGCTCCTTGGGCCTGTCCGCAATGGCAGGCACCTACCCAATCTTCTGAAAGCCGCAGTAGCTGTGCAGCACTTGCGGCAGCTGAATCCCGTCGGCCGTCTGGTTGTTTTCGAGCAGCGCGGCCACGATGCGCGGCAGGGCCAGCGCCGAGCCGTTCAGCGTGTGCAGGAGCTGGGTTTTGCTCTCCACTTTGTAGCGGCACTTCAGGCGGTTGGCCTGGTAGGTTTCAAAGTTCGACACCGAGCTTACCTCCAGCCAGCGGCCCTGGGCGGCGCTCCACACCTCCAAATCGTAGGTGAGGGCCGAGGTGAAGCCCATGTCGCCGCCGCAAAGGCGGAGCACGCGGTAGGGCAGGTTCAGGCGCTGCAACAGGCCCTCCACGTGGGCCAGCATGGCCTCCAGGGCGGCGTAGCTCTGGTCGGGCTCCGTGATTTGCACGATTTCTACCTTGTCGAACTGGTGCAGGCGGTTGAGGCCGCGCACGTCGGCGCCCCACGAGCCGGCCTCGCGGCGGAAGCAGGGCGTGTAGCCGGCCATGCGCACGGGCAGCCGGTCCACGGGCACAATCTCGTCGCGGTAAATATTGGTCAGCGGCACTTCGGCCGTCGGGATGAGGTACAGGTCGTCTTTGGCGTCGTGGTACATCTGGCCCTCCTTATCCGGGAGCTGGCCGGTGCCGTAGCCGCTGGCCTCGTTCACCAGAACGGGGGGCTGCATTTCGGTGTAGCCGGCGTCGCGCGCCTCGTCCAGAAAGAAGTTGATAAGGGCCCGCTGCAGCCGCGCGCCCTGGTTTTTATATACCGGGAAGCCCGCGCCGGTGATTTTCACGCCCAGCTCGAAGTCGATGATGTCGTACTTCTTAATCAGCTCCCAGTGCGGCAGCGCGTCGGGGCCCAGGGCGGGCTTGGCGCCGTGCTCGCGCACCACCTCGTTGTCGGCGGCGCCGCGGCCTTCGGGCACGCTGGTGTGCGGGATGTTGGGCAGCTTGTAGAGCAACTGCTGCTGCTCTTTCTCCACCTGGGCCAGCTCGGCGGCGGCGGTCTGGGTGTGCTGCTTGAGCTCGGCGGTGCGGGTTTTGAGGGTTTCGGCGCCGGCTTTGTCGCCGGCTTTCATCAGGCCGCCGATTTGCTGGGCCAGCTTGTTGGCTTCGGCCTGGGCGGCGTCGTGGCTGGTTTGGAGCTGGCGGCGGCGCTGGTCCAGGTCGAGGATGGCGGCCACGTCGGCGGGGCCGGTGGGGTAATGGCGCTTGGCGAGGCCGGCCAGCACCAACTCGGTCTGGTCGCGGAGAACGGAGATTTGCAGCATAAAACGGGATGGAATGCCGGCAAAGGTCGGAAGAAAATGCAGCCGCTCCGCGCCCCGCGCTTGCGGTCTTGAAAGGGCAGCGCAACTTATTTCGCCACGCGGCGTGTTTAAACCCAGCTGCACCGCATCCGATTTGGCGGTTTGCCCGTAATGCCCTAACATTGCGGGAGCAACCGGCCGCCGTGGCAGGGTGAGCGGGCCGCAGTGCCCGCCGCCGGCCCGTCTTTTGCTGATATTACCAGCGGCCATTCTGCCCCTCACTTCTTGCTTATTCGTTTGCGCCCCGGGCGCTTCTTCGGTGCATTTCGCGCACCCTGCGAGTACTAGTTGCGGTCCCGCCGCGCTCCGTGCCGTTTGCGGGCCCTGCTCCCCACGGGCTTGCCCCAGCCGCCCGCTCCCTCGCCTCAAGCCGATGTTCCCTCCCTTATTCCCTTTATGTACACCATTAACGAGCTGAAGGACCGGCTGCTGTCCGACCTCAAAGAGATTGCCGAAAAAATGAACGTGGGCAATTTCAAACGGCTTAGCAAGCAGGATTTGATATACAAAATCCTCGACCAGCAGGCCCTGACTCCCGCCGCCGAGCAGCCGGTGACCGCCCCTGCCGCGGCCGTAGCCGAAGTTGCTGCTCCGGCCGCCGTAGCCGCCCCGCCCCGCGCCAGCAAGCCCACCCGTCGCCCGGCCCCCAGCACCGCCGAGCAGCCTTTTTCCGACGTGGCCCCGCCCACCCGCAAGCCCCAGCCGGCCCGCCCCGCCCGCGAACCACGCCGCGAAGCCCCGGCCGCTGCCGCCGCGCCAGCTCCTGCTGCAACCCCCGAGCCCAACGTTGAAATCCTGGACCCCATCGAAGGCCTGGCTCTGGTGCCCGCCAGCGAGGCCGAAGGCGCCGTGCTGGCCAATGAGCCGGCCCCAGCTTCAGCTCCCGAGGATGCTCCGGCTGCCACCGAAACCGGTGCCGATGATGCCCCCAGCGCTGACACGCAGATTAATGGTGCCGACCAACCACAGGCCCAGGCCAACCAGCAGCCCCGCCGCCGCGAGCGGGTAGACCGCGCCGGCCGCCCCATCACCGAGCAGCGTGCCGCTGAGATGGCCGCCGAAAAGGCCGCCGAAGCGGCGGCGGCGGCGGCCAACCCGGCTGAAAACGGCGCCGAAAACCGCGACAATAACCGGGAGAACCGCCGCGAATTCGGGGCCAACGGCTTTACCGACCGCCGCGACAACCGCGCCGACCGGTTTGAGCGCGACAACCGCGAACTGCCCCTGCGCGACGGCCGCGACCAGCAGCGCCCCGCCCGCCAGGACCAGCAGCCCCGTGAGCAACGCAACGACCAACCCCGCGAACCCCGCAACGACCAGCCGCGGGAGCCGCGCAACGACCAACCCCGCGAAAACCGCGACGGCCAGGCCCGCGAACCCCGCCAGGACCAGCCCCGCAACAACCCCGACGGCACGCCCCGGGAGCCGCGCGACGGCCGCGACAACCGCAACCTGACCCGCGAGGAGCGCTACGCCCTGCGCGACCAGCAGCGCCAGCAGCGCGCCCTCAACCCCGACGGCACGCCGCGCACCGACCAGCCGCAGGGCCAGAACCAAAATCAAAACCAGCAACAGCCGCGCCCCCAGCGCCAGGACCTGGATTTGGTGGTGCCCGGCGGCGGCACGTTTGAGCTGATGCCCGACGGCGGCTACGGCTTCCTGCGTTCGCCGTACTACAACTACCTCAGCTCGCCCGACGACATTTACGTGTCGCCGCAGCAGGTGAAGCAGTTTGCCATGAAGGCCGGCGACACGGTGGTGTGCACCATCCGGCCGCCGCGCGAGGGCGAAAAATACTTTGCCCTGGTGGGCGTGGAGAGCATGAACGGCCGCACCGTGGAGGAAGTCCGCGACCGGGTGCCGTTCAGCCACCTCACGCCGCTTTTCGCCGATTCCAAGCTGAAACTGACCACCAAGTCAGCCCAAATCAGCACTCGCGTGCTCGACTTGTTTGCCCCGATTGGCAAAGGGCAGCGCGGCCTCATCGTGGCGCAGCCCAAGACCGGTAAAACCGTGCTGCTGCAGGAAGTGGCCAATGCCATTGCCGAAAACCACCCCGAAGTGTACCTCATGGTGCTGCTCATCGACGAGCGCCCCGAGGAAGTGACCGACATGGCCCGCACCGTGAAGGCCGAAGTGCTCAGCTCAACCTTCGACGAAACAGCCGACCGCCACGTGAAAATCGCCGAAATGGCGCTGGACAAAGCCCGCCGTCTGGTGGAATGCGGCCACGACGTGGTGATTCTGCTCGACTCCATCACCCGCCTCGCGCGCGCTTACAACACGGTGCAGCCCAGCTCGTCGCGCATCCTCTCGGGGGGTATCGACGCGGGCGCCCTGCAAAAGCCCAAGCGCTTCTTCGGCGCGGCCCGCAACGTGGAGGGCGGCGGCTCGCTCACCATCATCGCCACGGCCCTCATCGAAACCGGCTCCAAGATGGACGAGGTTATTTTCGAAGAGTTCAAGGGCACCGGCAACATGGAACTGCAATTGGACCGCAAGCTGGCCAACAAGCGCGTGTTCCCGGCCATCGACATCCCGGCTTCGGGCACGCGCCGCGAAGACCTGCTGATGAGCAAAGACGAGCTGAACCGCGTGTGGGTACTGCGCCGCTTCATGAACGACATGAGTGCCACCGAGGCCATGGAATTCCTCAAGGACCGCATCAAAGGCACCAAGGACAACGAAGAATTCCTGCTGGCCATGAACGGCTAGTACACTGTTTTGACCATAAAAAAAGCCCCGTTGCACTTCTGCAACGGGGCTTTTTGCTATAAATCAACTTTAATCAAGCCTAGCACTACCGAAGTAGCATATCGAGGCCGTAACGGCGCGCGTGGCGAAAGGATTCAACTTTCGAAAGTTATTCTTTAGGCCCTATGAAGCAGCCCAGTAGCACACCAGAAACAGCACGAAGCGGTAGGGAATGATGAGCGCCAGGGCGAAGCTGAAGGTGATGCCAATGGCCTTGCCCCAGCGCAGCGGCCACGGCTGCGAAGGGAAAGCTTCCTTAAAAAACAGCCCGACGTAGGTCGTGGTCAGCGTTATCATCAGCAAGGTCAGGATGCCGTCCTGGTCGACCGCCGGAGTCAGGACCGATGAAATAAGCAGCCCGTACATGAGCAGGGCCATGGCCGCATACACCAGCAGCATGCCGGCAAACAGGTAGGTGCTCAGCATGACCCACTCCACGAAGTAGCGCCGCTGCCGGTAGAAAAACAGGCACAGCGGCCCCGCTAGGAGCGGAATGAACAGAAAAACTAAGCTTTTGGAGTAGCCGTGGGCCAGGTGGTCGAAGTGTTCGGCGAAAGCCGCGAACGTGAGGCCCGTTTTGCGGAGGTGCTGCTGCACCAGGCGGTAGGCGAAGCCACCGTAGAGGTTGCTGCTGCTGAAGTGGTACCGGAGCTTGGTCTCAAAGGCGCTGAAATGCGAGGCCGAGGCCGTCAGGTAAAACAGCAGGTTGGTGACCAGGAACAGCTGCACCGGCGGGGCGTGCGCCACGCGGCGGCCCTGCAGCCACTCGGCCGCCAGGAAGCCCGGCCGCCGCAATTGCAGCCACAGGTCGCGCAGCACGCGCAGGTCGAAGTGCGTGACGGTGTCCACGGTGTGCTCCAGGAAGTGCTTGAGGGCGTAGTCGTGGCGGTGCAGGCGCTTCTCGCCGCAGGCGTGGCAGTAGGCGCCGGCCAGCGGCGTGTGGCAGCTGGCGCACGTCGGCGTTTCGGGCGTGGGCGGCACGGGCACCACCAGGGTGGGAGCAAGGGCCGGGGACGAGACTTCAGTTTCCATCAGGGAGTGAGCTGATTGCCCCGTAAATGTGGTAAAATTTCCTGTTTCCTTGTCTCTGGTTTGGCCGTTGCGCATCGATTCGGCGGTTATTTTGCTTCATGACCCCGGAAACCACGCCCGCCCACCTGCCCGAGCTGCTTTATATTCAGGACCCGCTGTGCGGCTGGTGCTACGGCATGAGCCCCGTGATTCAGCAGGTGCAGCAGGACTTTGCGGGGCGCCTCGACGTGTCGGTGCTGTGCGGCGGCATGGTAAAAGGCGAGGACGTAGGCCCGATTGCCGACGTCTGGGACGACCTGCGCCGCAGCCTGCCCGAGGTGGAGGAAGTAACCGGCGTGCAGTTCGGCGCCGCTTTCAAAGCCCTGGGCGAGGCCGGCGACTACGTCTACGACTCCGAGCCGCCGAGCCGGGCCATCGCCGCTTTCCGCCACCTCACGCAGGACCCGGCCCGCACCGTGGTCTTTGCCCACGCCGTGCAGCTGGCCCTGTTTCGCGACGGCCAGGATTTAAACGACCCCTCTGTTTACAACAACTTGCTGGCGCCCTTTGGGGTCGATGCAGTCGACTTTCAGCGCCGCTGGGCCGCGCCCGAAACGGCCCGCGCCGCCCAGCAGGAGTTCGCCGCCGTGGCCCGCATTGGCGTGGAGGGTTTCCCCACGGCTGTGGTGCGGGTAGGGGAGCAGGGCTACGTGCTGGCCCGCGGCTACCAACCGTATGAGCAGCTTCGGGCAGGGCTGGAGCAGCTGTTGCGGGAGGCAGGGGCGTAGAGACGCACTATGTTGCGTCTTGTCGTCCGGGCCGTTCGGGTGTTGCTTCAACCATCGTTCAACGACGAGACGCAACGTAGTGCGTCTCTACTGCACCCGCACCACTTGCTTTTTGAGCGGCGACCAGGCGATGCGCTGCCGGTCCTCCTTGCCTTTCAGGTACTCGAAGCCGATGGCGTCGGGGCGTTTGCGCAGGTCGTCCCAAGTGGGGCGCTCCAGGTTGGCAATGTCGGTAGGAAAGCCGGCTTTGGCGTCGAGGGCCGGGGTGTGAAACTGCGCGGGCAGAAAAAACCGGTCGATGCGCCGCAGCACGAAGGTTTCGCGCTCGGCCCGGGTGGCCGTGGGCGTTTTCATCTCATACACCAGCGCCGCTTCGAGGTCGGGCTCGGTCAGCATTTCGCGGAAAATGACTTGGCCTTCGGGGCTGGTGATGGTGAATTCGGCGTTGCCTTCCAGGATGGACGGGCCGCGGAAAACGAGGCGGAACAAATCGGACGGGCCCTCGGCGTGGCTGAAATTGTGGCGCTCGCGGGCCACGCGTAAGGTGTCGCTCACGGCCGAAACGGCTTTGGTCGCGGCCGTATCGGGCGCGGGCAAGGCCGTGGTCGTATCGCGCCCTTGCCGGTCGGCCACGCGCGAAACTGTGCCTTCATTCACGGCCGAGGGAGTGGAGTTGCAGGCCGCCAGCAGCGGCAGCAACAGGAGCCAGGAGCAACGCATAGCAAAACAATTTTTGGTTGATGAATGGGATTGATACGTGCCCAACGGCGCGCTAAGTTGCCGAAGCCCACACGGCAACTTAGCGCCACAGTAGCATGGCAATGAAGGCCGCGCTCAGGCACAACGACGACACTTGGTTCATACGCATGGTGTGCTCGAAGTCGGCAGCGCTTTCGTCGTGCCACACGGCCCGGGCCCAGCGGCCGAACAGCGCCACCACCGGCCCGGTAGCCACCAAAAAAATCAGCAGCGGCCGTATTTCCTGGCGCAGCCAGTAGGCCAGCCCCAGCGCCGCCGCGCCCGCCAGCAAGCCCACCGCCGCAAACACAAACGTGCCCCGAATGCCCAGCCGCAAGCTCAGCGTGCGGTCGCCGCGCCGGGCGTCTTCCTCGTGTTGATACACCTGCGTGAGCGGGTAGGAGCCGCACAGAAACAGCGTGCTTACCAGCGCCAGCAGCAGGTTGGTTTTCTCAAAAAGCTGCGCCGAAGTGGCACCCACGCCCACCTGCGTCATCAGCAAAGTAAAAGCGCCTTGGAAAACCACCACCACCAGCGTGCTCAGCAAGGGGTACTTTTTCAGGCGGATGCCTTCGTAGCTGTAGGCTTTGGAAACCAGTAAATACACCATGACCAGGGCCGCAAACGCCCACGACAGCCGCGCCGCGCCCGCCACCGCCAGCGCATCGAACAGCCACACCAAGTGCAGCAACTCCGGCGTGACTTTGGGCGGCGCCTTCAAGCCGCCGATGCTGCCTTCGTCCCGGTCGTAGTAGGAATTGTAGCCGTTGGAAGCCGGGTAGGCCAGCAGGTGCAGCACCACAAACACGCCCGCGGCCCGCCAGCCACTCCAGGGCCCGCGCAAGGCGCTCAGCCCAAACCAGAACACCGGCATGAGGTACACCGAAAAGGGGATGCGCAGCAGCGGCAGGGCTTTTTTGTAGGCGTTGAGCATGTAGCGCGAACTTTGTAGTTCGCGTACCCGAACCGACTGACTGGCGTGGGACGCGAACTACAAAGTTCGCGCTACATCGCGCTACTTGGGCCAGCCTATCAAATAGGTCACTTCCGGGCCCCACCAGTGCCGTTTCTTGCCTGCTTGCCAGGTAAAGCGCTTTTCCGGGTCGGCCGCGCGAGCTAAGCCCAATAGCTCCGCCGTGGAGTACATGCGCAGCAGCGACACTGACCCATCCCAGATGGTGCACAGCGGAATGAGCGGAATCAGATAAGTGAACACCAGCCGGCTGAGCCGGAAGGGCCGGTAAAACGGCGTGAGCAGCAACTGCGCCACCGGCAGCACCGTCCAGGCCAGCAGCAACTCCCCCCAGTGCTTGCCCGCGCCCTCAAACACGCCGATGCCGGTGCCGGCCTGCACGGCATCGCGCAGCATGGCCTCGGCCGCCACGGGCGGGAAGTGGTGGAAGGCCGAGAAAATGGCGCGAAAGCCCGTCAGCTGCGCGGGTACGGCCAGCGCATTCACCGAAGCCGGCTCGAAGCCAATGGCACCGTGGGTGCGCCGGGCAATGTCGGCCCATGCTGCGGGCTGAGGGTAGAGGTCGGTGAGCAGGATGGTGGTGTTGGGGTGGCCGTGGGCGCGCAAGGCCGTGAGCACGGTTTCGGTGCCGCCGCCGGCCCCGGCGCCCAGTTCCAGCACGCGGGTGTGGCCGGTGCGGGCCAGGCCCTCGGCCAGCAGCGGCGCAATGGGCCGGTAGGTGCCCAGCGCGGAAATCATGAAGCGCAGGTAGTCCATCATCCCGGCCCGGATGACGGCTGGAAACCACGGCAGGTCTTCAAACTCGAACAGGCGGAGGCGCAGGCGCATGTCCCAAGCATACGCAGAGAGGCACCTCCTAAGCCATTAGAGCGTACAATGAGCGAAGCATCTTGCGTATTGGAGGTGGCGAGTGTATCTGTAAGAAACTGGTTGCTAAGAATCTGCGATGAAATTGTCAACGGCTCTAGTTCGAAATAGCCAGTGACGGTATATCAAGAGGGCTGCTATGTATGCTGCTGCTAAGTATGAACTGGTGATGGGGAGTATCACGAGTAAGAAATTGAAAAAATTTGTATTGAAATCTAACGCGACGAAAGCTGCTAATAGCAGTACAGGTAAGCCCCAAAGCACTAGTAGACCCATGCCAATTAGTATGAGTCGCTGCATCATTGGCAAAGGCAAAGCGTAAGCAAAAAGGATTTTCGCAAATGGAATGATGACCATCGAAAGAGTCAGGATGCAACCGGCAAAAAATGATGCCCATTCTAACTCACTGCTTTCGATGGGCCATTTCTCTTTATATAAAAAGCAAACTGCCCATCCACTATCACCGATAAGATTAGTGAGCAGCCAAAGGTAAAAACCTCTCCGCAGTGGGTTAAAATCAGTGATTGAAGCGTCAAGCATAAAATATTTGGTAAGCCTGATAGCAAATGTATCAATTCTTTTCTTCAACTTTGCATCACAAAGTACTTCTATGGTTATGAAGCCTGCCAACCCCGACCCACTAGCCCAGCTCACCGAAATCCGCGCCATCATGGAGCGCAGCTCGCGCTTTTTGTCGCTTTCCGGCCTGAGCGGGGTGGGGGCAGGCGTGGTGGCGCTGCTCGGCACCGCGTTCAGCATGCGGCTGCTGGAAAGCGCCTTTCAGGACAGCAGCGTGGTGGGCGGCTACGCGCGCCTGCTGCATTCCTCGGTTGAGATGCGGCGGGCCGAGTTGCCCAGCCTGTTGTTTCTGACCGGGGGCATGATTGGGTTGGCCCTGCTGGTGGCGTTTTTCTTCACCCAGCGCCGCACGCATAATGACGGCCAGAAGCTGTGGAGCGCCCCCGGCCGGCGCCTGGCCGTGGCGCTGGCCATTCCGCTGGTGGCGGGCGGCCTGTTTTGCCTGCGCCTGTACCTAGGCCCCGACGTGGCCCTGGTGATGCCCGGCCTGCTGGTGTTCTACGGCCTCGCGCTGCTCAACGCCAGCAAGTACACGCTGGACGAGATTCGCTGGCTGGGCGTGACGCAAATCGGGCTGGGGCTGGTGTGCTTGCTGCTGCCCGAGTACGGCCTGCTTTTCTTTGCGCTGGGCTTCGGGCTGGGCCACATCGGCTACGGCCTGGTGATGTACAACCGCTACGAGCGGCCGGGCAAGGCCGGTAAACCCGTTATTTCTTCGTGAAGCACCTCATCCACACCCTCAACAAGGCCTTCGACCACCGCGTGCGGCTGGGCGTGATGGCCGTGCTGATGGCCAACGAATCGGTGAGCTTCAACGACCTCAAAGAAGCCCTCGACCTCACCGACGGCAACCTTGCCAGCCACGTCGCCGCCCTCGAAAAGGCCGAATACGTGCTGGTGAGCAAGCAATTCGTCGGCAAAAAGCCCAACACCACCTACGCCGCCACCGCTGCCGGCAAAGTGGCCTTCCAGGAGCACCTCGCCACCCTGGAAAAACTGCTGCGGGGGTAACTTTTTGTCATCCTGAGCGCAGCGAAGGACCTTCTGACCGGTGAACAATTGGCAGTAAATTAAAACTGCGTGAACGTGAGAAGGTCCTTCGCTGCGCTCAGGATGACAGATGGCGCATACGGCTCTCTTTTTTTGCCTATAAGCTTTGAATCACAAAGTTCTTTAAGATGAAAGTAAAGCTTATCCTCCCGGCCCTCACCGAAGCCACCAACCCCTATTGGCGGCCCATCAAGTACTCGCTGTTTCCGCCGCTGGGGCTGGCCACGCTGGCGGCCTACCTGCCGGAAGGGTGGGAGGCCGACATGCAGGATGAGCACGTGGAAACCCTGAACCTGGACGACGAGCCCGACCTCGTCATCATCCAAGTCTATATCACCAACGCCTACAAGGCCTACGCGCTGGCCGACCACTACCGGGCCCGCGGCGCCTATGTGTGCCTGGGCGGCCTGCACGTGACCAGCCTGCCCGATGAAGCCGCGCCGCACGCCGACAGCATCTTTCTGGGGCCGGGCGAGGAGATATTTCCGGAGTTTCTGCGGGACTGGCAGGCGGGGCGGGCCCGGCCGCGCTACGTGTCGGGCGCGGGGCGCACGCTGGTGGGCATTCCGCCCATCCGGCGCGACCTCATTAAGCGGGAGCGCTACCTCGTGCCCAACTCCATTGTGGTGACGCGCGGCTGCCCGCACCACTGCGACTTTTGCTACAAAGACGCGTTTTTCCAGGGTGGCAAGGGTTTTTATACCCAAACCGTGGACGACGCGCTGGCCGAAATCGACCGCCTGCCCGGCCGCCACCTCTACTTCCTCGACGACCATTTGCTGGGGCACACGCGCTTTGCGGCGGGGCTCTTTGAGGGCATGCGGGGCATGGGGCGGCTGTTTCAGGGCGCGGCCACTGTGGATAGTATTTTGCGAGATAACGGGCTGCTGGAAAAGGCAGCGCAGGCGGGTTTGCGCAGCTTGTTTGTGGGCTTTGAGACGCTGAGCCCGGTCAACCTCAAGTCTAGTAACAAGCCCCAGAACCTGGGCCGCGACTACGCCGCAGCCATCCAGCGGCTGCACGATTTGGGCATCATGGTGAACGGCAGTTTTGTGTTCGGGCTCGACGACGACCGGCCCGACGTGTTCCGGCGCACCGTGGACTGGGGCGTGCAGCAGGGCATCACCACGGCCACGTTTCACATTGCCACGCCCTACCCCGGCACCGCGCTTTTCCAGCAGATGGAGGCGCAGGGCCGCCTGCTGCACCGCCGCTGGAACGAGTACGACACCCGCACGGTGGTGTGCCAGCCCGGCCCGCACCTGACGGCCCGCCAGCTCAAGGAGGGCTACGACCAGGCCTACCGCGACTTCTACTCCTGGACCAACATCACCAAAGCCAGCCTGGTGCACGACACGCTGCGTCACCAACTCAAGCACTTCGCCTACGCCGGCGGCTGGAAAAAATTCGAGCCCCTCTGGAATTTCATGATAAAGTCGCGCCACCTCGACTCCATGCGCCCGCTGCTGGAAGCCATCCTGAGTAAGGTGCGCGGCAAGGATGGAAAACCTGGCCTAGAGCCGTTGGCGCAGCAATCAGGAGATTCTGAGATGCTGATGTCGCTGCCGGTGCTGCAGCGGTGAATGGCATAATATCAATTCGATTTTACCAAGCCGCAACACGGGCAACCAGATGCAAAATCCATTCGCAAAACCTCACACACTGGAGCAATGGCTGGCAAGCAGCCTGTGCTGGACGCTAGCCTGCGTAGGCGGGTGGCTGGGATTGGCAACGCTGTTTGAGAGACATCTGAGCAGCGAGAATGCTGATTTTTTTATCCTGTCAAGCTTTTGGTTAGCACACTCACTCATCTGGTGGCAGGCATTGTCAGGAGGGGAGGAGTGGTTACAGTTTACAATAGAAGTGACTTCTGTAGCCAAAGTGGCGGGCTGTATTTGGTACGCCACATTGACGGTTTTTCAAATAGCGACACTGCTGATTGGCGGCGTTTGGACGCTTGCTTCCTTGGTCTTTTTCTGAGCCTGCTGCGACGTTTTTCGCCATTAACCAATAAACTCATGACCTTCACCGACGTCAAAACCTACTTCCAGGCCAACCGCGCCAGCGCCGCCGAACTGCCCTGGCACGAGGCCGCGCCGCTCACGCCCGCCGAACTGCGCGCCGTGCGCTCCTCCCTGCAAACCTTCCAGCGCGGCGAAGGCACGGGCGGCGACCACCTGCTGGACCTGGCCCGCGCCTACGGCGTGCCCGATTACGCGGCCGCCATGCAGCTGTTCATTGCCGAGGAGGAAGGCCATGCCGAGATGCTGGGCCGGTTCATGGACCAGCAGGGGATTCCCCAACTGCACACGCACTGGTTGCACGAGGTGTTTCGGACACTGGGCCGCCCGCTGGGCCTGGAGCACATGGTGCGCGTGATTCTGACCGCCGAGGTGGTGGCCGCCGTCTACTACCGGGCGCTGGCGGCGGCCACGCCATCGGGGCTGCTGCGGCAGATTTGCCGGCGCATTCTGCACGACGAGGAAATGCACCTCGCGTTTCACTGCCTGGCCATTCGGCAGTGGTCGTTTGGCCGCGGCCGGCTGAGCGGGTGGCTGTGGCGGCAGTTCTACCGGGGGCTGATGGCCGGCACGGCGATGGTGGTGTTCGTGGCCAGCCGGCGCACGTTTGCGGTCGGGGGCTACGGCGTGGGCCGCTTCTGTGCAGCCATTGTGGCTGAGTATGGCCGGCTGGAGGGCATGCAGCGGCCCGGTGGCGTGCTGACCCTGCGCCACGTGAACGACTTGCTGCCTCTCGCTGAAGTCGGTGCATCCCCGGTGGCGGGCCCGCAGATTGTAGTGCCGCAATAGGGGAGGCGCCAACCAGCTTCATATCCCTAGCCCTGGCCGTTCGGCCAACTTTTTTGAAAATCTACTTTGAAATACAAAGCGTTTTAATCCATGGAATCTTCTTTGCAACCCGGGGCGCAATGGCCTGCTGCTGTGCCGCCCGTCGCTTTTGCTACTACTACTGCTCACCCGCCGCTCACCAGGGCGCAAAAGTTGCTGCTGCCGCTGGGCGTGGTGCTGTTCGACTGGCTGTTCTGGCAGGAAAAGGGCGGCGTCAATCTGCTTGTGTTTAGCTTATTTGTAGTGGTAGCGCAGCTGGTGCTGCTGCCGCGCGTGGCGGCGGTGCGGCGCTCGGGCTACTTCTGGCTGGCGGTGGGCGGCAGCGTTTTCGGCGGGGCCATGATGGCCGTGTACGGCTCCGGCGCGGCGGCGCTGGCTTGCGGCACCTCGCTGCTCATGCTGCTGGGCTACGTGAACCAACCGCACTTGAAGCTGGTGCCCTATGCGGCGCTCACGGCTGCTAATAGCGCGGCGCAGGCCTGGCTGCGGGTGCTGCGCGGGCTACGGGCGCCACGCCACGGCGGCGCGGGCATGCGCCGGGGCTGGTTCTACGGGCGCTTGCTGGTGGTGCCGGTGGTCATTCTGGGGGCGTTTCACCTGCTGTTCGCGGTGGCCAACCCGGTGTACGACCGGCTGAGCGGGCGCGCGCTGGCGCTGCTGGGCGAGTGGCTGGCGCGGCTGATTCCGGATATCTCGCTGGTTCACCTGCTGTTCTTGGCGCTGGGCTTTGTGGTGGTGGCCGGCGTGGTGGTGGCGGTGCCGGTGTTTGCTTTTGCCGACCACGAGTCGCGCTTCGGCGAGTTCATCCGGCGGCAGCGCGACGGGGTGGCCTCCTTCGGCGTGCGCCGGCCCGATTTCCGCTGGAAAGCCGCGCGGGCGCTCGATTTGCGCAAGGAGTTCTACGCCGCGGCGGCCGTATTTGGGCTGGTGAACGTGCTGCTGCTGGCGGTGAATGCCATCGACATCAACTGGCTGTGGTTTGGGTTTGAGCCGGCGCCGGGGTTCGATTTGGCCCAGTTCGTGCACGAAGGGACTTATGTGCTCATCTTCAGCATTCTGCTGGCCATGGGCATCGTGCTGTGGTTTTTCCGGCGCAATCTCAATTTCTACCAGCCGGGCCTGCGCTGGCTGCGCGGCGGCGCTACGGTGTGGGTGCTGCAAAACGCGGTGCTGGCCGTGTCGGTGGGCTTGCGCAATTATTACTACATCCTGCACAGCGGCGTGGCTTATAAGCGCATTGGCGTGTGCTTTTTCCTGCTGCTGGTGTTTTTCGGGCTGGGCACGGTGCTGCTCAAAATCTGGCAGCGCCGCTCGGCCTACAGCCTCGTGCGGCTCAATGCACTGGCCGTGTACGCGGTGCTGCTGCTGCTGGCCACCGGCAATTGGGAGGTCTGGATTGCGGAGTACAACCTGCAGCCGCGCTTCCGCAGCATCGACGTCGGCTTCCTGCTCAACATGCCCGACCGGGTGCTGCCCACGCTGCAGGCCCGCCGCGCCCTGCTCAACCACGCCACCCTGCTCACCATGGACTCTGAGGACGGCACCGGCGAGGTCATCACGGCCGAAGACGCCCAGCGCCGCCTCGATTTCGCCCTCAACAACGCCAGGGCGGAATACGCCGGCTATACCCACTGGCAGGGCCTCACCTACGCCGACTGGCAGGCCCGCCAGGCCTTGCGGTAGCCACGCAGCATATCAGCACATCAATTAATCAGCACATCAACTCATGGCTTCCATTCCTCCCTTCCTGCTGACCTTTTTGGGCGTCATTTTCTGCATCGGCGACGTGGCCGCGCTCGGCCTGCTGCTCACCTGGCAGCAGCGCGCCGCCACGCCCGATGCCCGCTTCCGGCGCTGGCTGCGCGGCGTGCTGCCGGCCACGGTGGTGCTGCTGGGTTTGTTGCTGCTGGCTTTCACCCAGCTCATGCTGCTGTGGTCGTCGAAGTAAATCGCAGCCTTTTTTCACCTAATCCTTGCTTTTTATGCTTCAGCATCATGTGCGGCACTTGCTGCCCCATTGGCCGGAGGTGCCGCCCCGGCTCTGGCTCACGGCCGGGGGCGTGGGCCTGGCCGGCCTCAGTTTGTGGTTCGAGCGGGAAATCTGGCAGCATCCGGTGCAGGCCGAGTTCTGGACCTGGGTGGCCCTGACGCTGCTGTTGCTGGCCGGCGGACTGCAAACCATCGGCGTATTGCTGCGCTGGCCAGCCACCTACAGCGGGCCGCGCTGGATGCGGTTTGCCATTTGCTGCGTTTCGCTGGCCCTGGGTCTGGGCGTGGGGCTGCTCACGCTGCTGTCCTTCATCAGCGGCCTGCGGGCGGCGTTTCTCAGCGCCGGCTGAGGCTAGGCTATCCGAATAGCAGGCAGTGCCATCACGCAAAGCTCGGGCGAGCAAAAGGGCAGTGGCTTTGCAATGAAAAAATTGCGTCTAAACAAGAAGCGCCTTCGTGAAGCTTGCAGCTCGGCGGCGGCCAAAGCCCGCATTCACAGTAGCTCAACCATAAAGCAAGCCCTTGCTGCTGAAAATCGAAATAGTAACTTATCCAAGTTTATTGTTTAGCTTGGCGGCCCGTTGGGCTTTCCAAGTCTGAGAAAGGCCCGTGACGACTTCACGCTTGCCTTTGCTTCATGGCCCGTACGCTGCTTTTGGTTGTGCTCTTCATCGCCTTGCTCGCCGAAGTAGCGCTGACCGGTGGGGCTTTTTTCGCGCCGGTGTTCACCCTGACGCAGTTTGGCGTGAAATACGGGCCCGAAACCACTTTCCTGGCCTACGTCACGGGCTGGCTGCTGGGGTTTGTGTCGCTGGTTGCGCTGGTGGCTTTCCTGCAGGTGTGGCAGCGCCGGCCGGGCTACGCCACCTGGTGTTACCTGCTGGGCTTCTGGTGGATTGGCATTGGCATCGGCATTTATTACGCCTTTGGCAAGCCCGACAACCTGCTGCTGGATTCGGTAAAAGGCCTGCTGATTGTGGTGCTGACCTGGCGCTGTCAGGCCAGCCGCCTCATGGCGCGGCGCTACTAGCGGGCGCTGCCTATATTGGCGGTCCCTAAGCCCTTGTTCTGCCGCGCTATGCCCACGTCGTCGCACCTGCACCCGCACACCGCCTTTCCCAAACTCTCGAAGCTGGGCCGGAGCCTGGCGGCCGCGCAAGTGCTGAAGGAAACGCTCAGCATCGTGTTTCTGGGGCTGCCGCTGGTGCAGGAAGAGCCGCTGGTGCTGCTCTCGGCGCTGCCGGGGCTGGTGCTGTACCTGTTGCACTGGCAGCTGGCGTTGGGTAGGGTAGGGCGCCTGTTTGCGGGCGTGGTGTGGGTGCTCACGCTGCTTGATGAGCTGTGGGGCCTGCTGCTGTTTCAGGAGCTGGAGGCGCCCACCCGGGGCCAGGTCCGGATGCTGCACTGGAGCTACTTCCTGGGGCTGGGCATTATCCTGCTGGCTTTGGTTGAACTGGCTTGGCGCTGGCAGCGCAACAAGCTGCGCGCCCGGCGCAACGTGCACCACCAGGCCATCCTGGCGGGCCGGCAGCGCCGCTAGTTCGGATTTGTTCCGGGGCCGCCGCGCGGCTTATTGCGGACTTTTGGGGACCTGAACAGGTATATTTGTCGTTCTTCGCGGCGGAGCTTATGGTTCCGCATTCTACTTGTTGCCTCGCATGGCCGATTCCCAACCGACAAGCTCTTCCCTTTCTTCGGGCCCGAAACCGAAAGCGCCGCGCCGCCGCCGCTGGCCCTTGCGGCTGGCCAGTTGGGCCTGGGTGGGGTTTGGCCTGCTGGTCATCCTGTTTTTGGTGTACCCGTTTTTGGTGAGCACCAATTTCATGTTCCTCTTCGGCAAGTCGCCCAGCCTTTCTGATTTGGAGAACCCCAAGGTGGAGCAGGCCTCGGAGCTATATACTTCGGACGGTGTGCTCATCGGCAAGTATTTCCGCGAAAACCGCTCGCCGGTGGCGCTCAATCAAATGTCGCCGCTGCTCATCAAGGCCCTGATTGCGACGGAGGACGTGCGCTTCTACGAGCATTCGGGCATCGACCTGCAGGCCGTGGTGGGCGGCGCGTTTTCGTCGTTGCGCGGCGAGAAGCGCGGCGGCTCCACCATCACCCAGCAGCTGGCCAAAAACCTCTACAAAATCCGCCGGCAGCAGAGCCGTGGCGCCCTGGGCTACATCCCGGTGGTGAGCACCATCGTGGCCAAAACCAAGGAATGGCTCACGGCCGTGGACCTGGAGCAGCGGTACACCAAAGAGGAAATTCTGCGGATGTACCTCAACACCGTGGAGTACGGTTCCAGCGCCTTCGGCATCAAGGTGGCGGCCAAAACCTTCTTCCACACCTCGCCCGACAGCCTCAAGCCCGAGGAAGCGGCCATGCTGGTGGGCGTGCTCAACAACCCCACGGCCTACAACCCCAAGTTCCATCCGGCCGCTGCCCTGCGCCGCCGCAACGTGGTGCTCGACCGCATGGGCCAGGCCGGCGTGCTGCCCGCCGCCCAGATTCAAGCCCTCAAGGCCACGCCCATCGTGCTCAACTACCACGTCGAGCCCCACATCGACGGGCCCGATACCTACTTCCGCAGCGCCATCAGCCAGTTTGTGGACGCGTGGTGCGACAGCACCGGCCACGACATGTACCGCGACGGGATGAAAATCTACCTCACCATCGACTCGCGCATGCAGGCCCACGCCGAGGAGGCCCTGCACGAGCGCATGAAGTCCTTGCAGCGGCAGTTCGACAACTTCTGGCGCAACCGCGGCAAAAACCCCTGGGTAGACGAAAAGGGCAACGAAATTCCCGACTTCATCCTGACCCAGATGAAGCGCACGGAGAGTTACAAGAGCCTCGCCGCGCGCTACAAAAACCAGCCCCAGCGCCTCGATTCGGCCCTGAATGCCAAGCGGCCGATGAAGGTATTCACCTGGAAGCACGACGACAACGACACCACGCTGGTGATGTCGCCGCTCGATTCGCTGGCCTACTACAAGCACTTCCTGCAATCGGGCATGATGTGCATGGACCCCTTCACCGGCCAGATTAAGGCCTGGGTGGGCGGGCTCGATTTCCGCTTTTTCCAGTACGACCACGTGAAGCAGGGCAAGCGCCAGGCCGGCTCCACGTTCAAGCCCTTCGTGTACCTCACCGCCCTCGACAACGGCTACTCGCCCTGCGACCGCATTCGGGACCAGCGCGTGACCATCAACTACGTCGAAAACGGCAAGCCCATGGAGTGGCAGCCCGACAACGTGACCCGCGAATACACCGGCATCAACATGACCTTGCGGCACGCCATGGCCCGCTCCGTGAACTCCGTGACGGCCCAACTGACCGAGAAAGTGGGCTGGGAAAACGTAGCCAAATACGCCCACAAGGTCGGCATCACCTCGCCGCTGCTGCCGGTGCCCAGCATCGGCCTGGGCTCGGCCGGCGACGTGAGCGTGTACGAAATGGTGGACGCCTACAGCACCTTCCTCAACAACGGCTTCCGCTCCGACCCGCGCCTCGTCACCCGCATCGAAGACCGCAACGGCAACGTCATCCAGCAGTTCGACCCCGTGCAGCACCGCGCCATCCCGGCCGAAACCGCCTGGCTGATGACCTACATGCTGCGCGGCGGCATGGAAGAGCCCGGCGGCACCTCCCAGGCCCTCTGGGACTACGACCTCTGGCACAACGACAACCAAATCGGCGGCAAAACCGGCACCACCAGCAACTACTCCGACGGCTGGTACATGGGCATGACCAAGGACCTGATGACCGGCGTGTGGGTGGGCGGCGAAGACCGCAGCATCCACTTCACGGGCTCGCAGCAGGGCGAGGGCGGCCGCACGGCCCTGCCCATCTTCGGCAAGTTCATGGAGAAAATTTACCAGGACAAGGAACTGGGCTACACGCCCGGCCACTTCCCCAAGCCCACCGTCAAAATCACCAAGAAGTACACCTGCGTGTCCGAATCGGAGCCGCGCCGCCGCGCCGTGGCCGTCGATACCATCGCTGCCGACAACCTGCTGGAGCAGATGAACAACGGCGGCGGCGTGCCGGACAGTTTGCGGCGCTAGTGAATCCCGAGTTGCTCCCGAAAATCATTGTGTAAGCCCCACAACTCTGCAATGGGCACGGCTTTGCGGCTCACTTTATTCAAATCCTGGCCCTCTTCAGTGAACAGAAACGGGACGCAATTGATGCCTTGGTCACCGCTAAGCTGCGCAACCTCCGCTTGCCAGCCTTTCCAGCGCATCCCGTCATAAAACTTTTCCAAATCGCCGGAAAAGCAGAAAACCAGGAAATCAGAGTAGCCGATGTCGAGCGGCTCCCATTCCAGATTGTCCGGTGCCAGGTAAAAGATTTCGCCCAAAGACTCCTGCCCGAAGGCCCCGCCATTGAGCGCGAAAAAACCTCCCAACGCATCGTCGGCAATCAACAGGAGCCCTGCTTGCTTGTCCTTGTTCCAACCCATCAAGTCACGGTTCAACCCTGGCGAGCCAGAACCCAAGATGCGGAGCCAACCATTATCCACGAGGATGCCGCCCGTTTCGTAAACCACCGCGCCCATCGGCGAACGGGTAGTCACTTGAGCAGCTAATAAGGCGCTCTCGGCACGGGCAGCCGTTTTGGGCAACAGCCGCACGTCGTTTTCAGCGGCTGCAATCCAGTCCTGCACCAGCGGCCAGCCTGGGTCTTGGTTATTAATAAGCTCGGTTAATGGGCGTATTTGCATTGGTTACTCGTCACCTCAGCTACCCAACGCTTCAATGGCCGCATACACCGTCCGCACGGTCATGCGGTCCAGCTCCTTGGCCGGCTCACTGAGTTGGGCGTAGGGCACCATCAACTCCTCGCCGGTTTCGCTCTGGCGGGTGGTCACGCCCTGCGACTTCTTGGTTTGCATCCACGCTTCGTGGACTTTTTCGGCTACTAGTTCGAGGTCGGGTAATTGGGGCATGAGGCTGAAGGAGGGTGAAAATAAAAATAGAACGTATTTCCAGTGCCATCGGATGCCCGGCCGGAGCCATCGGATGCGTTTCCGGATGCATCGGATACATCTCCGGAGCCATCGGCCAGCTTCCGGATGCGTCGGACGCCTCTCCGGAGCCATCGGACGCCTTTCCAGAAGCGTCGGACGAGTAACCGGGGCCGTCGGATGGCTTCCGGGCCCATCGGACGGGGTTCCGGGTGCGTTGGATGCCTTTCCGGACCCGTTGACTGGCTTGCGGATGCGTTGGAAGCATCTCCGGAGCCGTTGAATGACTTGCGGAGCCGTTGGAAGCCTTTCCGGAAGCGTTGGACGCGGTTCCGTAGCCGTTGAATGACGTGCGGAGGCGTTGTCCGGCTTGCAGGGACTAAAAACAATCTTAGACCACTCACTCTCCTGAAAGAGCATCCACCACCAACGGCCGCAGGGCGGGGTGGAGCGTCAGCATCAGAATCTCGGAGTCGCTGACCAGCCGATAAACCACGCGATACTTTTTGTAGAACAATTCGCGTACCTCGGGGCGCTTCGCTTCTGGCACCACGCGGCCCAGCAGCGGCTGTTGTTCCAGCAATACGCCCTTGGCAAAAATCTCATTTGTCAACCGTTCCGCAGAGGCCGGAGCATACGGCAATAAGTATTCCCGCGCCTCGTGAATCTCCGCGATGATGCGCCGCGACCACCTTACTTTGACCATTGCCGCAGCAATTCCCGGGCTTCCTCCGTCGAGTACGTTTCGCCGCGCTCACCCTGCCTGATGGCATCCTCAATTTTCTCAATGAAAATCAGCTTGTCCACCAGTTCATCAATGGAAAATTGGGATGGCAAATCTTTCAGCACCACGGAAATTTGCTCTTGGCTTATCATGTCAGCGTTTTTTGGCAGTTAATTTCCCTAAGCTACGCTTTGCTGTAGATTTTAATTCACTCCCCCCCATACAGCGCCTCCAGCGCCCCGCGCAGCTCCGGGTACTCAAACCGGAAGCCCTGCGCCAGCACCTTAGCCGCGCTCACCCGCTGCGAGGCCAGCACGATTTCGCTCATCTCGCCCATGGCCAGCTTCAGCCCGAAGGCCGGCACCTTGGGCAAAATCAGCGGCCGGTGCAGCACCTCGGCCAGCTCCTTAGTGAACTCTTGGTTAGTCACCGGGTTCGGCGCCACCGCGTTGTAGGTGCCCTCCCAGGCTGCTCCTTCCAGCATAGCGATAAACAGGCGGCAAAGGTCATCGAGGTGAATCCAGGACATGTACTGCTTGCCGCTGCCGAGCGCCGCGCCCGCGCCCAGCTTCACCGGCCGGGCAATCTGGGGCAAGGCCCCGCCTTCTTTGCTCAGCACGATGCCGATGCGCGGCACCACCGTCCGAATGCCCAGCTTCGCAACGGGCTCGGCCGCCAGCTCCCACTGGTGCGCCACGTCGGCCAGAAAGTCGTGCGTGGGCAGGCCGGGCGGCGTTTCTTCGGTCAGCAGCTTGTCGCCGGTATCGCCATACACGCCAATGGCGGAGGCCGAAATAAACGCCTGCACGTGGTGGCGCGGGTTGCCCAGCTCGCGGTGCAGCAGCGCCAGCCCGCCCAGCCGGCTGCTCATGATGTCGCGCTTGCGCTCGTCGGTCCACTTGCCGTCGCTCACGCTCGCCCCGGCCAGGTTCACAATGTAATCAGCGTAGAGAATGGCCGCGTCGTCCATCGTGCCCGCCCGCGGGTCCCAGCGGAAGCTGCGGAAGTGGCTGCTCTTGGCTGGCTCGCGGCTCAGCAGGGCCACCTCGTAGCCGCTGTCAATCAGCATTTCGGCCAGCCGCGTGCCAATGAGCCCGGTGCCGCCGGTGATGAGGACTTTCATTTATTAGCTGTTAGCCACTAGCTATTAGCTATTAGCTTTCGTTTGTAAAGAATATCAGACGTTTCTTTTGCGGACTTGGTATTTGGCAAAGCTAACAGCTACTAGCCAGTGGCTAACAGCTAACGCACTACTTCCCAATCTGCCGCAGAAACTCCCGCCGCAGGGCTTCGTCGGTGGCAAAACGGCCGCCGTACTCGCTGGTGAGGGTCGAGCTGCTGGTGTCGTTCACGCCGCGGCTCATCACGCACAAGTGGTCGGCTTCGATGAGCACGGCCACGTCGTCGGTGCCCAGGCTCTGCTTCAGCTCCTCGGCAATCTGGCGGGTGAGGCGCTCCTGCACCTGCGGGCGGCGCGCGTAGTACTGCACCACCCGGTTGAGCTTGCTCAGGCCCACCACGTGCTCGCCGGGCAGATAAGCCACGTGGGCCTTGCCAACGATGGGCACAAAATGGTGCTCGCAGCACGAAAACAGCGTGATATCGCGCTCCACCAGCAATTGGTGGTAATCGTAGCGGTTGTCGAACATGCGCACTTCCGGCCGGTTCGCCGGGTCGAGGCCCTTGAACCACTCCTTGACGTACATTTTGGCCACGCGGCGCGGGGTGCCGGCCAGGCTGTCGTCGGTCAGGTCGAGGCCCAACTCGCGCATGATGGCCTCAAAGTGGCCGCTGATGGCCGCAATCTTGTCGTCGTCGCTGCGCGCGAAGGCATCGTCGCGGAGCGGGGTGCGCAGGCCCGGGGGCAGGTGCGAGTCGGTTGCCGGGGCCGGCCCGGAAGGGTTATCCATGGTATTCTACAAAGTTACGGTCCGTCTCGTAGAGCGTGACCGACAGGGCCAGGCCCGCGTCCAGGTGCGGGCGCAGGCGCTGCCAGATAACCACGGCGATGTTTTCGGCCGTGGGATTTAAAGTACGGAATTCTTCCGTGTCCAAATTCAGGTTGCGGTGGTCGTAGCGGTTCAGCACCTCATGCTTAATCACGTCGCTCAGCCGCTTGAGGTCGTAGACGTAGCCGGTTTCGGGGTCTACCGGGCCGGTGAGGCGCACGGTTAGGTTGTAGTTGTGGCCGTGGTAGTTAGGGTTGTTGCACTTGCCGAAAACGCGCTGGTTTTTCTCGTCGCTCCAGGTAGAATTGTGCAGGCGGTGGGCAGCATTGAAGTGCTCGGTGCGGCAAACGGTTACTTGCATAGACGCTTACAACCCGCGTTTACTCTGCTTTGTTGCGATGGAATTGCACTGACAGCATATTCTCTGAATCAAGGAATCGGGATAAATAGACTTAAGATATTATGGATTGAACAAAACCAATAAAAACAGCATTATTCCTAAAAAAATCCTTGCGAAGAGAATTTGCATGAAAGAAAGGTCTTAAATTTGAAAAGCCGGAAAACGACACCGCAGCCAGCAGCCTTTCCCCGACCATTTTTAAAGCTCTCTCTAAGTTATTATTACCATGAAACGAAGCCTACTAATCCTACTTGTTGTATGCTTGGCCACGCTGGGCGGTTATGCCCAGAAATCTCCTGTGGATGAGGCCGATATGTCTATTGGCAACGTGCCCCGCACGGGCCAGCGCGTGAGCATGCAGCTCGACAACAAGCGCGTGGAGGCCGCCTGGCTGAAGCAGCTGAACGACAAGTTCGGCAGCAAGGTGAAGAACAACAAAGGCGTGGTGACCATGGACGGCGTCATCATCGAAGAAATTGCACCTACCCCCATTCGCGTCATTTCCAAGGTCGACGCTACGCCCACCGGCACCACCGTGTGGTGGAGCATTGACCTGGGCAACGCCTACCTGGCGAAAGACAAAACGCCGGTGCAGTGGAAGTCGGCCGAGAAGTACCTGAAGGACTTCGCCCGCATGATGTACCGCGAAGACCTGGTGTCGCAGATTGCCGAAGCCGAGCGCGCCCTGGTGGCCTCGCAGAACAACCACATGGCCGTGATTGAAAAGGCCAACACCATCAAGAAAGACATCGAAAAGAACAAGGCGCGCAAGATTGAAATCCAGCAGATGCTGGCCGCCAACGCCGCCGAACTCCAGCAGTTCAACAACCTCATCGACGCCAACCTGAAAGAGCAGGAGGCCGCCCGCGGCGACATCGTGAACATGCGCGTGGCCCTGGAAGCCGTGAAGGACCGCATGAACAAGATTGAGTAAGCAGGTTCCAAGTCTCGCGCTTGCCGAAAAGCCCCGCCATTGCTGGCGGGGCTTTTTTGTTTGCTCACCGAGCGGGGTTTGCTCACCGAGCGGGCCAACCCCGCAGGGCGTTGCTACGTTGGCAGAAGTAAGCGGCGCACCAGACGCCGCAATTGCTTACCGATTACCACAACACCCCACCCATGGAAAAGAAAGATTCGCAGCACCAGGTGCACCTCGACAGCGCCATTCACCTGCTCACCGGCGACCTCGCCTCTACTGCCGAGCGGGCCGGCCTCGACAATCAGCTGCAACGCTGGATTGAGGATTTGAAAGAAGCCAACAATCCGGCGTTTCACCAACTGGTGGTCGACCTGCAGGCTCTGAAAGCCCACTTTGGCAGCGGCACGCTCGACGTCAATGTTATCGCGCCGCTGTTGGCTCGCCTGGGCACCGAAACCACCCAGGCCGCCAACTTCGCCGAAAACGTGAACACCGCCACCCGCGTCACCAAGCTGGGCGAAGTGCTCACCGCCGTGGCGCAGCAGCTACAAGGTGGCACGGTGGACGTTGACGGCAGTCTGCCGCAGGACTACTCGTCGCACAAGCCGAACGGCCAAATCTAAACCCTTGGACTAGCCCAAACCTAAAAAAGCCGGCCCCACGCGTGGGGCCGGCTTTTTTATTATCAGCAGCTGATGAGCTGCGGCGGTGCTTAGGCGGTGGCCTTGCTGGCCACGTTCAAGCGGCGCTCTTTGATGCGAGCTTGCTTGCCCGAGAGGCCGCGCAGGTAGAACAGACGGGCGCGACGGACTTTGCCGCGACGCACCACTTCGATTTTCTCGATGTTGGGCGACAGCAAGGGGAAAATACGCTCGGTGCCGATTTGGTTCGAAATCTTGCGCACGGTAAAAGTTTCGCCGTTCGAGCTGGGGTTGCGGCGCTGCAGCACCACGCCCTGGAACTGCTGAATGCGCTCCTTGTTGCCCTCGCGGATTTTCACGTGCACGTTGATGGTGTCGCCGGCGGCGAAGTCCGGAAAGCTGGCGCGGCGCTCTTGCGATTCGGCCTGGATAAAGTCAAGTAGTACGCTCATGGCTGAGAAATTGCGAAAGACGGCGCCGCCGTCGGGAATTAGTATTTTATCGAAACGGAGCGCAAAGATAGGACTTTGAGTTGAGGATAGCAAGTCATTTGTAGAACATGCGTTAGCTTGTTCACTGATTTGCTGCTGATTCGAAAAACGAAGCTGCTGAATCTGGTTTTAGCCCAATAAATCGGGCCGCCGCGCCTGCGTACGGGTCAGCGCCTGCTCGTGCCGCCACTCCTCAATCTTGGGCGTATTGCCGGATAAGAGAATGTCCGGTACGGCTAGCCCGCGCCACTCGGCCGGCCGCGTGTACACTGGCGGCGCCAGCAAATCATCCTGAAACGAATCGGACAAAGCGGATTCTTCATTGCCCAGCACGCCCGGCAGCAGCCGCACCACGGCATCAACCAAGATGGCCGCGCCGAGCTCGCCGCCGCTCAGCACGTAGTCGCCCACGCTGATTTCGTGGGTGATGTAGGTTTGGCGAATCCGCTCATCGATGCCTTTGTAATGACCACAAAGCATGATGATGTTCTGGAATAAGGACAGGCGGTTGGCCAGCGGCTGGCGCAGCGTCTCGCCATCGGGCGTGAGGTAGATGACGGCGTCGTAGGGCCGTTGGGCCTGTAGTTCGTCTATCCAAGCGGCAATGGGCTCCACGCGCAGCACCATGCCGGCGCCGCCACCAAACACGGCGTCGTCAATCTGCCCGTGCTTGTTGATGGCCTTATCGCGCAACTGATGCAGGTGGATTTCCACCAAGCCCTTGTCCTGCGCCCGCTTCACAATGGAATGGGCAAAAGGGCTGACCAGCAGCTCGGGCAGGCAGGTGAGGATGTCGATGCGCATATGGGAGTGTGTAGCGTGGACTCTGCGAGTCCGCGCCGGAGCGAACGTTCTTCTACAACGCGCGGACTCGCAGAGTCCACGCTACATTATGCTTCCTCAAACTCGTCGGGCTCGTCCTGGTCGCGGGAGGAGGGCTTGAGGTACACATCGAGCAAGCCGTCGGGCAGGTTCACGTGGACTTGCTTTTTCTCGTGGTCGGCGTGGGTCACGATTTCATCAACCACTGGAATCAGCACTTCGTGGCCCTGGTAGCGCATGGCCAGCATGTCCTGTTGCGGCAGCTCATAGAAATTCTCAACGGTGCCCAACTCGCCCAGATTCGCATCCACTACGGTGAAGCCGATGACGTCGTGAAAATAAAACTGGTCTTCATCCAGCGCGGGTAGCTCGGCCAAGGGCAGGTAGAGCTGAGCGCCGCGCAAGGGCTCGGCTTCCTCGATGCGGTCGATGCCGCGCAGCTTCAGCAGCACGCGGTTGCCGGACTGGGGCTGCACCTTTTCTATGTTGTGCTCCACCAGCTTGGTGGGGGCGGCGGGCAGGGCCAGGTACACCTTCTTGAGCTTGAGGTAATCGTCCACGTCGTCCACGTCGAAGTGGGCGGCCACGTGGCCGCGCAGGCCGTGCGTTTTGAGGAGGTAGCCGAGCTGATAGGTTTCGTCGAGGGTCATGGCGGGCGGGGAAGGGAAACGAAAAAGAGTTTGGGGGTTGCCAGCCGGTCCGGCTCACAACTCCCAAACTCTTACGGTTTTTAGTAACCTAAAAACTACTCGGCAGCTTCAGCGGTAGCCTCTTCGGCCGGAGCCTCGGTGGCTTCTTCAGCAGCCGGCGCGGGCGCGTTGGCGGCCAGCAGGGCAGCTTGCTTCTGACGCAGGGCTTCGGCACGAGCTTCTTTCACCTTGGTTTCGGCGGCGAAAGCAGCTTTGCGGGCTTCTTCCTTCGCATCAACCAGGCCGGTGCGCTTGCCTTCAATTTTGGCGTCTTTCTCTTGTTTCCAAGCATCGAAACGCTGGTCGGCCACTTCCTGGGTGATGGCGCCTTTGTCGACACCCAACTGCAGGTGACGGCGGTAGAGCACGCCGCGGTAGCTCAGCATGGCCCGTACGGTGTCGGTGGGCTGGGCACCGGTCATCATCCAGTAAAACGCGCGGTCGGCGTCGTAGTTGATGGTGGCGGGGTTGGTGTTGGGGTTGTAGGTGCCGAGTTTCTCGATGAAACGGCCGTCGCGGGGCGAGCGGGAGTCGGCTACTACGATGTCGTAAGTAGCGGCCTTTTTACGGCCGCGGCGGGCGAGGCGGATTTTAACTGCCATAAACCGGTGGGGTTGTGCGACGCAGCTCGTGCGTCTGGTGAGGGTTTCCCGAAATTGGGAGTGCAAAGGTATAGGATAATAAGCAGCTTCGGAAGTAGCTTGCTCATATTTTGTTAAGCTATTATGGTATTCATTACCATCGTCCCGGCTGAGCCGTTTGCGCAACATGCTATGGATGCGCAGTACTCACCGGGCTGGCTTCAAATTGATACCGGACTTAGCCGAATGGAATTGTTTCGGGGCGCTCCGGACATGATGGTAGCGTCTGCTCAGCAACTGTTTCAGCAGCTTGTGCGCATGAGCGAACGAAAAAGCGGGCGGGAGCAATGGCAAGCCTTGGGTGGTAACCAGAACTATTGGCTGATTAAGGAAAAAGGCCGGTTGTATCTGGATGATGGAGAAAGCCAACTTGTCTTTTCATTCACTGCTTTTCGCGATGCTTTGCAGCAGGCATTGCTACTGTTGTAGCTTCACTAAACCGCAATAAAAAACCCGTTTCTACTTTAGAAACGGGTTTTTTATTGCGGTTTGTTATCGCGGTTTGGGTTATTTATGCCGCCACGGCTTCGCGCTTGGGCTTGGCCAGTTTAGACATGGTGCTCAGGTTCATGTTTTTGCGCTTCACCTTGATGATACCCACTTTGTCGAGGCCCCAAATAGCCACGTAGGTGGGGTCGAATTCCCACCACTTCACGCCGAAGTTGACGCGCATGGGCAGCTTGTGGTGGTTGTTCTGGAACAACTCGCCAAAGGCGAGGAAATCCAGGGCCAGCGTGTTTTTAGATTTGTCGCGGTTGTCGAAGTTCTGGTAGCCGTATTTGTGGCCGCCCCAGTTCACGATGGCGCCGTGGATGGGGCCCATCAGGAAGTGGATGGGCAGCAGCAGGTACTGCCACCACGCCGTGGCAAAGTTGATGTAGAACAGCACGTAGGCCGTGCCCCAGCCCAGGCGTGAGTAGACGGTGCCGCCGAATTTATCGAGCCAGTTCCACTCTGGAATGTCGCCCTCGAAGCGCTTGGCGCCTTCGTGGTTGTTGTTCACCACGTCGTTGTAAATCACCTTGGTCTTCCACATCATGTCGAACGCGTTGTTCGAGAAGTGGGGCGAGTGCGGGTCCAGCTCGGTGTCGGAGTAGGCGTGGTGCATGCGGTGCAGCAGCGCGTAGGCCCGCGGCGAAAGGAAGCTGCTGCCCTGGCAGAGGTAGGTGAACAAGAAGAAGAACTTCTCCCAGAACTTGTTCATCGTAAACATTTTATGCGCGGCGTAGCGGTGCAGGTAAAACGTCTGGGTGAACAGAGATAAGTAATAGTGGGCAACGAAGAAAATGAGGATGGCCATAAAGGGTTCTGAAGCTGAACTGCCCGCACAAGCAAAACGCCCGTCGTTAGGTTCAGTGGAGGTAACGCAAAATTACGGCCACCGCCAGGGCGGGGGATAATTCGGTGCCAGAAGGCCAAAATCTTGCACGCGGCAAAACCGGCAACGTTTGCGGCGCCCCTACCGGTGGAATTCCCGCGCGGCGTCCCAGTGCGGCGCATCGGGCAAGGGCGCCACGAAGGTCATCTGCTCTTTCGTGACGGGGTGCTGCAGTTGCAGCTGGCGGGCGTGCAGGGCAATGCTCACGTCGGGCAGGGGCGCGATGAACCCGTACTTCACGTCGCCCACGATGGGCGTGCCGAGGCCGGTGGCCAACTGGGTCCGAATCTGGTGCGGGCGGCCCGTGACGGGGTTTACCTGGAGCAGAAAGCGGTTGCCGGCCGGGCCCAGCAGCTCGTATTTCAGTTCGGAGCGTAGGCCCTGGCCGTGGGCGGTGGGGTAGGCCTTGGTCACGTTGCGCACGGTGTCCTTCACCAGCCAGTGGATGAGGGTGCCGCTTTCCGGCACGGGCGGCTTGCCGGTGAGCGCCCAGTAGGTTTTGCTCATCAGGTTGTCGCGGAACATCTCGTTGAGGCGGCTGAGGGCTTTGCTGGTTTTGGCCAGCACCACCACGCCGCTCACGGGCCGGTCGATGCGGTGGGCCACGCCCACGAAGGCCTCGCCGGGCTTCTTGTACTTGAAGCGCAGGTACTCGGCGGCTTTTTTGGAGAGGGGCTCGTCGCCGGTGGCGTCGCCCTGCACGAGGAGGCCGGCCGGCTTGTTGATGACGAGGAGGTGGTTGTCTTCAAACAGAATTTCTCTGCCTTCAGACCAGAGGTTTGGTCGGTTCACGCGGCGGGGGCGGGCGGAAGGTTGGATGGCGCAAGAGCGGGCCAGGAACCCACACGGGGGCTTCCGCACGTCATCAGACCACACTCACCGGGCGCTCCGCTCTTGCTTTTGGTGCCGCGAAGATACGAAGCCGCGCGGGAGTGAAACCGTAGCGGCTCAGGCTGCTGCCGACTCCTCAGGGGCCAGCCCGGGGGGCGCGGGGTTGTACCAGTCCACGTTGCGGGAGAGGAACATCACGGCGCCCAGCACCACCACCAGCCCAATGCTGCCGACCAGCAGGGCGTAGTCCTGCAATTGCAGCACCACGAATAGGAACCCGTACACGAGCGTGAGCACGCCGGCCGTGACCAGCGTGAGGCGCCGGTGCCGGAAGCTGGCCGCCGCGTAGGCCGTCACCAACCCCACGATGACCACGGCCGACAGCGCATAGGCGGCATCAAAAGGCATTTGCTCGGCTAGGGCCAGCAGCAGCACGTAGAAAATGACCAGCGCCAACCCCACCAGAATGTACTGGAACGGGTGGAAGCGCCGCCGGTTGAGCACTTCCACGAAGAAGAAAATGAGAAAGGTGAGCGTGAGCGGCAGCAACGCGTATTTGGCGGCGCGCATGGTTTTCTGGTATTCGTTCACGGGCACCAGCAGGCGCACGCCGAAGGTGGACTCGTCCACGGCCGGGCGGTCGGTGTCGGTGCGCCAGTGCTGCGGGAAGTTGCGGTTGAGGTGCAGCACCTGCCAGTCGGCCGTAAAATCTTTGCCGCTCAGGGTGCGGCGAGTGGGCAAAAAGGCCCCGATGAAGCTGGGGTCGGCCCAGGGGGCGCTCAGGTGCAGGGTGGTTTGGCGGCCGAGGGGGGCCACAATCAGGCCGGTGCTGCCGTTCAGGTCGAGGTCGAAGGAGAAGGTGTGGCGGCGGGTGAGGGCGGCCTCGTCGGGCACGGGAATGGCTACGCTCACGCCGCTGGTGGTTTGCCCGCGGCTTTCCATGTCGGCGTCCTCTTCGTGGTACTTGGAATACCGGTTGCGCTCGTTCAGCACCGTGCTGAACTGCGTGCTGACGGTGGGCGCGTTGCCGTAGGGCAGCACTTCGGCGCTGGGCACGCCCGGCTCGAAGGGGTGAGCGCGGCCGTCCCAGTTCAGCGCCAGCCCGTTGCGGATGCCTTTCATGTCGGAAATGCCCACCGTCACAAAGGCTTCGGACCAGCGCACGGCCTCGGGCGAAACACCCAAATCGGCCAGGCGCGGCGCCTGGAAGGCGCCTTGCACGTGCAGGCCCGCCCGGTACACCACCGCTTCGTAGATGCCGCGGTGGCGGCGCTCAGGTGCCAGCGTGCCGGTGGTGGCCAGCGTGTCGGGCAGCAGGCTGAGGTAGCGCACCACTTCACTCACCACGCCTTTTTCGCTCACCACGCGGGCGGTGTAGGGCAGCACCAGCACGGGGCCCAGCACCAGCTGCGAGCCACCCCACTGGCTGCTGATTTCGGCGGTGGCCGCGTCGCGGTTTTCGGCCCGCTCGGTAATGAGGCTCTCCACCATGCTCGACGGGATGAGCAACAGCACCAGCAGCACGGCGATGATGACGACCTTGAAGGTGATGGACCAGCTAATGGAAGACGTCAGGCGATTGGCGGAGGGACCCATGCGGCGTTTGTGAAGTACTTTGTTTTGCAAAGCTAACGATTCAATCGTTGTAATTGGTATAGGTTGAATAAAATAAAAAAAGGCGGCGGCTGATGCGCCTCAAAGCACATCGGCCGCCGCCTTTCTACCAGGCGGTTAGTATTTGGCAATGAGCTAGTAGCCTTCTTCTTTGCTGGGAAATTCGCGGTTTTTTACGTCGGCCACGTAGTGCTGCACCGCCGCGGTCATCACGTCGTGCAACTCGGCGTAGCGGCGCAGGAAGCGGGGCTCAAAGCCCTTGGTGAGGCCCAGCATGTCGTGCACTACCAGCACCTGGCCGTCCACGTCGGGCCCGGCGCCGATGCCGATGACGGGAATGGTCAGCTCCTCGGCTACCTGCTTGGCCAGCGAGGCCGGGATTTTCTCCAGCACCAGCCCGAAACAGCCGATTTCCTGGAGCAGGCGGGCGTCTTCGAGCAGCTTCTGGGCCTCGGCTTCCTCCTTGGCTCGCACGGTGTAGGTACCGAATTTGTAGATGCTCTGGGGCGTGAGGCCCAAGTGGCCCATCACCGGAATCCCGGCCGTGAGAATGCGGATGATGCTGTCCTTCACCTCGGCGCCGCCTTCCAGCTTCACGCCATGCCCGCCGCTTTCTTTCATGATGCGAATGGCCGACTGCAGCGCCACCGACGAGTTGCCCTGGTAGGAGCCAAAGGGCATGTCGACCACCACAAAGGCCCGCTTCACGGCGCGCACCACGCCTTGGGCGTGGTAAATAATCTGGTCGAGCGTGATGGGCAGGGTGGTTTCGTGGCCGGCCATCACGTTGGAGGCCGAGTCGCCGACGAGCAGCACGTCGATGCCGGCGCCGTCGAGGATTTGGGCCATCGAGAAGTCGTAGGCCGTGAGCATGGAAATTTTTTCCCCCCGCTGCTTCATGGCCAGCATTTGGTGGGTGGTGACGAGTTTGACTTCCTTGTGCTGGGACATAGCAGGGCGGGCGGGGGCCGGAAAGGCCGGGTGAAAAGCCGTTTGACGGGGCAAAGCTGGCAACAATTTCGTTACCCGCTGCCCGGCGCCCAGCAAAAAGCCCCTGGCCAAAGCGCAGGGGCTAAAACGGGTTTATTGAAAAATTCCTGAAAATCAGCCAGCTACTCGCCCTCTTCCGGCGCGGAACCCGGGTCCAGGTCTTGCTGGGGCAGCGACGACGCCTCAGAGTGCGCGGGCCAGGCCGGGGCCTGCAACGCCAGCAGGCCCGGCAGTTGGGCGGGGTCGGTCACGACCACCACGGGCGTGGGGGGCAGGGCCTCCTGCTGCAGGGCGGCCGCCAGGGCCCCGCCGTCCAGGTCGCCCGGCAAGGCGCCGCAGAGCACCACCAGGTCGGGGTGTACGAGGCGGGCGGCTTTGAGGGCGGCGTCGGCGCGGGCTTCCACGCGCACCACTTCGTGGCCGGCTTCGTGCAGGTAGTGCTCAACGGCGGCGGCCTGCTGGGCCGAGTCGGCGGCGAGGAGCACGCGGAGGAAGAACGGGTTCATGGCAGCAGAAAGTAGGAGGTGTGTTCAAAACAACCTCCCAAGGCCTTGCGGCGCTGGCAATAGCGTTCAACCCCGGTCCCGGCCCCGCCAACGGCCCCAATCTCCCCGCGAACGGCTCACGGATTACTGGTACTGGGCGTAGCGGTTCCGATTAATCTTCAAATCCTGCAATAAGCTGCTCTTGGCCGCGATGGTGAAGTTGTAGCCTTTGGTGATGCCGAAGGGAATCCAGGTGCCGTTGATTTGCCAGCAGTGCAGGTCGCGGAAGAAGGTAAGATTGGGGTACGTCACGGTTTGGTGCGTGATGTCGTAGCCCAGGTTGTAGCTCACGCGCAGGTTTTCAGTGAGCTTGATGGAACCCGTGACGCCCACCGTGTTGAGGGCCAGAATGGGCGGGCGCTTGCCGCCGTTGGCGTCGATGTAAGCCTGGGTAAGAGGCACGGTGTTGGTGGTGTAGCCAGCCGCGTAGGTGAGGGCCAGCTCCCAAGGAATGTCAAAATCGACGTAGTCGGCGTAGTAGTTGGGCGGACCCACGGTGCCCAGGCTGGGGTCGTTGGTGGGGGCCACGGCGCGGGGCACCACGCTTTTCTTTTTGCCGGTGGCGGGGTTGAAGCTGTAGGTGGCCCCAAAGTTGGCCGAGGCCAGGCGCAGCAGCCGGCGCGGGTTGCCCTCAAACAAAAACCGGTTGATGGTGCGGCCCGAAGCGTCGCGCTGGTAGGGCTCGAAGCTGGCGTTGCTGTTGAGGTTCAGCTTCCGGGCAATCTGGGTGCGGAAGTTGACGTTGAGCGGCGAGAGGTGCAGGGTGTCGCCGGGCGAGGCGAAGTTGTAGCTCATGCTGAAATCGAGCCCTTCGATGAGGCTGGACTTGCGAAACGGGTTGAGGCCGGTGGTGTCCTTGTCGTCCCGGATTTTCATTTCCACCGAGTTTTGCAGGCTGAACGCGAGCAGGCTTTGCCGGCTGCTGCTGGGCGCGCCGTACAGGAAATTTTCGTAGGAGTTGAAGGCGTAGGCGTTGAGGGTGCGCGTGTCCGTGACGACACGGCCAAACTGGTCCACGAAGCCATTGAGTACGTTTTGGCCCTGTGGGTACACCGGCACGTTCTGCGGAAACACGTTATTGCGGCCCAGGTCCGGGGCCCAGGTGTAGTTCAGGCTGGGCGTCACCTTGTGCCGCAGGGCCTGAATCTTGTGAGTGCCCTTGCGTACCACCGTGCCGTAGAACGTGGTGTTGAGACTAGCCGAGCCCGAATAGGTATTGATGCGGTTAAAGCCGTACACCGTGTCGATGCGCACGGCCTGGGCCACCGGGCTGTAGCGGTAGCGCAGGCTTTTGGCGTACCACACCTCGCTGTAGCTCACCGAGGGGCTGAGCTTGAAATACGGGCCCACGCTGTACGAGCCCAGCCCGATGCCGAACTGGTGCTGCATGCCGTTGCGCGAGTTTTGCAGCAGCTTGCCCAGGTTGCCGAAGCTGAGCGGAATGCGAGTAATGTCGGTGGTGCCGCCCAGCAGGGGCAGGCCGTTGGGCAGGCTGCGGGCGCTAATCTGGTTGCTCACCTCGTTGCGGGCCGTCAGGTTGTAGCTGACCGTGAACTGCTCGTAAGTGGCCGCGCCGAGCTTGCCGCCCGCGCCCGGCTGGATGCCGAACCACTGGTAGGGGTACTGCCGGGCCACGCCCACGCTGATGTCGGGCAGGGTGAAGGTCATGGTGCCGTCGGTGCCCTGGCTCTGGCTCAGGCGGATGTCGTAGTTGACGGGCGAGTTCCGAATCTGCTTCGAGTAGCTGATGCTGGAACTGAACTGCGTGGACAAGTAGCGCCGCGGGTCGATGCTGTAGGACCGGTTGTAGGCGCTGGTGCCGGCGTTCACGCTGGCCGAAAAACGCCCGCCGCCGGGCTTGGGCACCGGCGAGTGGTTCCAGGTAATCCAGAACGAGTTTTCGGCCGGCGGCTTGATGTATTCTGGGTTGGTGGTGAGCGAGCCGGGGTCCAGAATCTGGGCCACAGGCCGGGTGGTGAAGCGGAAGTTGAAATTGCCCTGGAAAGTGTAGCGCTTCAGGTAGCTCACATCGGCCGTGGCGCCCCAGCCGCCGAAGGTTTGGGCGTTGCCGGCGTACACGTCGCCGGTGAGGCGCACGCCGATGTAGTCGTTCGGCGCGAAGTAATAGCCGCCGTTGGTGAGGTAGAAGCCGCGGTCGGCGGCCTGCCCGAAGGTAGGAATGAGCACGCCCGAGCCGCGGCTCTTGTTGGGTGTAGGGAAAAAGCCGAACAGAAAGCCCAGCGGCGTGGGCACGTCGCCAATCACCAGGTTAAAAGGGCCCGTCACCACCTTGTCGCCCGGAATCACCTTCATTTTCTTGGCCTGAATGTAGAAGTGCGGGTGCTCCAGGTTGCAGGTGGTGTAGTGGCCCATCAGGCCGTTGATGTCGCCGTTGGGCAGGCGCTTGATGACTTGGGCGCCCACGTAGCCTTCGCCCTGCGTGGTCACGGCCTCGGTCACCTTGGCTTTCTTGCTTTTGAAGTTGTAGGCAATGCTGCCGGCTTCGTAGGTCGAGCCTTTGTCCACGAGTACCGGCCGGCCCACCACCTTGTTGCGGTTCAGCGAGTCGACCCGGCTGTTGGCCTGCATGGTGTTGGTGCCGTAGTTCACCGTGATGAGGGCCGCTTTCAGGTTCGTGTCGCCGTACTTCACGTTGGCGCTCTCGTACAGCCGCGCCACCTTATTGGGCACGTCGAACTGAATGGAGTCCTTGGCCGTGTAGTTGATGGTGGTTTCGACCTGGCCCTTGCGCTTGGCGGCCAGCTGCAGCGAGTCGCCGGAGCGGCTCACGCCGTTCACCAGGCCGGTGGTGTCGGTGGGGGCGAGGCCGGGCAGGCGGGTGGTGCCGCCGGGGGCCAGCGTGTCGGGCACGGGCTTGTGCGAGGCACCGGGCACGCGGGGCTGGCCGGCGTTCACGGCGCCGGGCGGGGGCGGGCCCACGGGGTCGCGCGGGTCGGCCGAAATGTTGCGCACCGGCGGGGTGGGGGCGCTGCCGGGCCGCTGGCCGGGCTTGGCCTTCGGGAGGGGCCGGGCCGGCAGCACGGGCGCCTGGTCGGGGGTGGCCGGCGTGGCCAGAATGGCCTTGCGCCGCGCCTTGCGGGCCTGAATTTTGGCTTTGCGGGGCGTCTGGCCTTGCGGGGTGGCCGGCGTTACGGCCTGGCCCCAGGCCGCGCCGGTGCCGCTGAGGAGCAACAGAAAAAACAGCGCCCGCCGCAAAACAGGGCGCGTTGCGGCACTGCGGAAACGGCGCGGCCGTTCCCGAAAATCAGCGGCAGAAAAGGGGCCAAACCAAACAGGCAAAGTATAGTAGCGGTTAATTCGTTTACTTTTGGGGCTTCTACAAAGGTAGCAGGTCGCTACCGCCCCTTCAACGAACAACGTGCGGATTATTGTCATCCTGGCCAGTGCCGCCTTTTTGCTGCTGGGCGCTGCGAGTGGCGAGTGGAAAGCCAAGGCCCAGACCACGGCCGACTCCACCCGGATTGCGGCCGATTCGGCCCTGCTGCCCGACGCCAATTCGCCCTACCGCTACCGCCTGCGCACGGTGGTGCTCGACGCCGGCCACGGCGGCAAAGACCGGGGCTGCGCCGGCGCCTCCGCCCGCGAAGCCGACGTGGCCCTGGGCATCATCCTGGCCCTGGGCAAGCAGATTGAAGAAAACCTGCCCGACGTGAAGGTGGTGTACACCCGCAAAACCAACGTGTTTGTGGAACTCGACGAGCGGGCTGCCATTGCCAACCGCAACCACGCCGACCTCTTCATCTCGGTGCACTGCAACGCCGGCCCCAGCGCCGGCCACGGCACCGAAGTCTGGACCATGGGCCTGCACAAAACCACCGCCAACCTGGGCGTGGCCCAGCGCGAAAACTCGGTTATTCTGCAAGAAAAAAACTACCAGACCCGTTACAACGGCTTCGACCCCAACTCGCCCCAGAGCCACATCATGTTCTCGCTCTTCCAGTCGGCCTACATCACCAACAGCCTGCGCTTTGCTCAGCGCGTGGAGCGCCAGCTGCGCACCAGCGTGAAGCGCCCGAGCCGCGGCGTGAAGCAGGCCGGCTTCATCGTGCTCTGGAAGTCTACCATGCCGTCGGTGCTCATCGAAGCGGGCTTCCTCACCAACCCCACCGAAGAACGGTATTTGAACGACAAAGCCAATCAGTCGTATATGGCCGCAGGCATCTACCGCGCGTTCCGCGAATACAAGCGCGAGCTGGAGGGCGGGTAGCAGCCGGCCCTACGGTTGGGGCTAGTATTTCCTCATCCGGCCGACCCTGCACCGACCGGCTCTCGTAGGTGGTCAAGCCAGGTAGCCTATTCTCAATTTATCACTCAATACCTCTACAAGTGTCTAAAGAAATAAAAGTGGCGCTGCTGGCCATCGTCGCTATTGTCGCCCTCGTGGTAGGCTATAACTTTTTGAAAGGCAGCAACCTGCTGTCCAATGACCGCACGTATTACGCGGTGTACCCTTCGGCCGACGGCCTCACCGTGGGCGCCCAGGTGCTGCTCAACGGCATCAAAGTGGGCCAGGTGAAGAACCTGGAGCTGCAGCCCGAAAAAGGCAACAACGTGCGCGCTACGCTGGAGCTGGAGAAGGGCATCACCGTGGGCGACTCCACCACGGCCGGCCTCAGCGGCTCGCTGCTGGGCTCGAAAACCATCACGCTTTTCATGGGCCGGAACACCAAGGAGTTCAGCGGCGGCGAGGAGTTGCGTACTAAGTCGGCGGTGAGCAGCATCGACGCTTTCCAGGCCAAGGCCCTGCCCGTGCTCGACACGGTGGGCGCGACGCTGGCCCACATCAACGGCTTCCTGAACAAGGACGCCCAAACCAGCATTCAGGGCACGCTGGCCGGCGCCCGCGCTAGCACCGAAGCCCTGCAAAAGCTCATCGTGGCCAACCAAGCCAACATCGCCCTCATTACCCGCAACCTGGCCCAGATGAGCACCGCCCTGAACCGCACCACCGGCAAGCTCGACAAAATCGCCGTGAACTTCGGCCAGCTCTCCGACTCGCTGAAAACCGCGCCCGTGGGCCCGGCCCTGCGCCGCCTCAATGCCACGCTGGCCGACGCCCAAACCACCGTGCAAAGCCTCAACACGGCCCTCAGCGACCAGAAAGGCTCGATGGGCAAGCTGCTGCACGACTCCACGCTCTATAATAACTTGGCCGCCACCACTGCCAGTTCCAACGAGCTGCTGACCGACCTCAAGGCCAACCCCAAGCGCTACGTGCACTTTTCGGTGTTCGGCGGCGGCAAGGACAAGAGCAAGGTAGAAACCGAGAAGAAGCCCGACGGCACCACCACGACCGAAGTGAAAAAGGTGGACGCCAACCCGGTGCTGAAGTAGGTTTTGAACGGTCATGTTGAGCTTGCCGAGACATCTCGCATGCCGAAGTAATTCTATGCGATTGCAACGGAGTGAGCAAGATGTCTCGACAAGCTCGACATGACGGGCAATTCCCAAACGACGTTCAAACTACCCGTACCTTTGAAATCCGCCCCCGGGCGGATTTTTTTGCGCCCATTCCCACCAAATCCCACCCCGCATTCCTTATGAACGTCGAGTTCAACCGCAACGAAGACCAACTCAAGCAGCTCAGCTTCAACCTCACCCAAAAGCTCCAGAAAGTCGCTCTTGGCGGTGGCCAGAAGCGCATCGAGGCCCACAAGGCCAAGGGCAAGCTCACCGCCCGCGAGCGGATTGACTACCTGCTGGATAAGGGCGCGGCGCAGGTCGAAATCGGCGCTTTCGCGGGCGAGGGGATGTACAAGGAAGAGGGCGGCTGTCCCGGCGGCGGCGTGGTCGTTGTGATGGGTTACGTGGCCGGGCGGCAGTGCGTGGTGGTGGCCAACGACGCCACCGTGAAGGCCGGCGCCTGGTTTCCCATCACCGCCAAAAAGAACCTGCGGGCCCAGGAAATCAGCATTGAAAACAAGCTGCCCATCATCTACCTCGTCGACTCGGCCGGCGTGTATTTGCCCATGCAGGACGAGATTTTCCCAGACAAGGAGCATTTCGGCCGCATCTTTCGCAACAATGCGGTGATGAGCAGCATGGGCATCGTGCAGATTTCGGCCATCATGGGGCCGTGCGTGGCCGGCGGGGCCTACTTACCCATCATGAGCGACGAGGCCATGATTGTGAACGGCACGGGCTCGGTGTTCCTGGCGGGCTCCTATCTGGTGAAGTCGGCCATCGGCGAAAGCATCGACAACGAGGCGCTGGGCGGCGCAAGCATGCATTCCGAAGTCTCGGGCGTGACGGACTACAAGTTCGATACCGACGAGGAGTGCCTGACGCACATCCGCAACATCTTCGACAAGATGGGTGGGCAGGCGTCGGCCGGTTTCAGCCGCGTGGCCCCGGCCAAGCCGGCGCAGGACGAGCAGGAAATCTACGGCCTGCTGCCCGCCGACCGCGTGAAGCCCTACGACATGATGGACATCATCAACCGCCTGGTTGATAACTCGGAGTTCGAGCCCTACAAGGACCTGTATGGCCAGACGCTCATCTGCGGGCTGGCGCGCATTGATGGCTGGGCGGTGGGCATCGTGGCCAACCAGCGCAAAATCGTGAAGAGCAAGAAAACCGGCATGCAGATGGGCGGCGTCATCTACTCCGACTCGGCCGATAAGGCGGCGCGCTTCATCATGAACTGCAACCAGAAGCGCATCCCGCTGGTGTTTCTGCACGATGTGTCGGGCTTCATGGTGGGCAGCCAATCGGAGCAGGGCGGCATCATCAAGGACGGCGCCAAGATGGTGAATGCCATGAGCAACTCGGTGGTGCCCAAGTTCACGGTCATCGTGGGCAACAGCTACGGGGCCGGCAACTACGCCATGTGCGGCAAGGCCTACGACCCGCGCCTCATCGTGGCCTGGCCCACCGCCCAGCTAGCGGTAATGAGCGGCGCGGCGGCGGCCAACACGCTGCTGCAAATCCAGGTGGCCTCGCTCAAAGCCAAGGGTGAAGTCATCACCCCCGAAGCCGAAAAGGAGCTGCTCGACCGCATCAAGGCGCGCTACGAGGAGCAACTCTCGCCCTACTACGCCGCGGCCCGCCTCTGGGTCGATGCCGTGATTGACCCGCTCGAAACGCGCAAGGTGATTTCGGAAGGCATCGCGGCCGCTAATCATGCGCCGATTGAGAAGGCGTATAATGTGGGCGTGATTCAGGTGTGAGGAGAATAGCAGTTGACTGCGCTGTGACCTGAAGTATAGGTAACTTTCAGAATGGAAATATTGTGTGTCGCCATCGGATTCGGCTACGTGTTCTATATGTGCAACGGATTCCTGACATTAACACCCAAGAAAAAGCCGTACAATGCCCTGTTTGATACAAAAGTGTATTTAACGCATTTGGGCTTGGCTCTTGTGTTGGCAGTCTTCGGATTCTGGTATTTCAGAAATGCTGGTTTCCAAACGGCGTCTTTCTTTGTGCCAGCAGTGTTTCTGGTTATTTTTCTGATAGCTGATAACCTAGTCCAGTTAATAACTGGACGACATCTGATTATTGCTGACCGTTGGGATAGTAAACCGCCCAGCTACAACTGGTACATCGACGGATTGATGAGTATTTTGCTGCTTACGGTTTCTTTGTGCTCACCATTTGTATTGGAGCAATACTTTCGGGTTAGGTTTTGATGGGCTATTCTTTGCCCTATAGCGAATGAAAACCCTCTACCTCCTGGCCGGCCCCAACGGCGCGGGCAAAACCACTGCCTGCGCCCCACCCGCCGCGCCTCCCGTAACTTAGAGAAACCACCCCACCACTAACCCCATGCCAACCCTCACCCTGCACCTGCACCTGCCCGATTCACTGGACCTGAGCGCCAAAGAAGTGACCATGCTGCTGGCCACGCGCCTCTACGAGCAGGGCAAGCTCTCGCTGGGGCAGGCCGCCGAGCTGGCCGGCTACAGCAAGCGCACCTTTATGGAACTGCTGGGCGACTACGGCGTGTCGGTATTCAACTACCCGGCCGAGGACATTGCGCGCGACGCGGCAAATGCCTGAACTCATCATCGCCGATGCCAGCTGCCTGATTGTGCTGACCAAAATCGGTCAGTTGGATTTGCTGCGCCAGCTTTACGGCACGGCTACGACCACACCCGTGGTGGCCGCCGAATACGGGTTGCCACTGCCGGAATGGATAAGGCAGGAGGCGGCTATCGACGCGGCCCGGGAGCAACTGCTGGCACTGCTGGTAGATGCCGGCGAAGCCAGCGCCATTGCGCTGGCTTTGGAAAGGCCGGGATGTACGCTGATTTTGGACGACTACAAGGCACGAAAAACGGCTGAAAAGTTGTCGATTCAGCTTACTGGTACGTTTGGGGTGCTATTGCGGGCCAAGCGGCAAGGGCTGGTTTCGGCCGTGAAGCCGCTGCTTGACCAAATCAGGCAAACCAATTTCCGGTTTTCGGATGCCCTCGAAATAGCTGTGCTCAAGCAAGCCGGCGAATAGCCCCCCCCCATGACCACCGCCGAACTCGAACGCCGCCTGCTGGCCGAGGGCTGCAACCCCGACAACTACGCCCTCAACACGCGCAGCTACGACGGCTTCTGCCTGATGCGGCAGGAGGCGCAGTGGAACGTATTTTACTCCGAGCGGGGCCACGACCAGCCGCCCATCTTCACCTCGCCCGACGAGGACGCCGCCTGCCGGTTCTTCTTCGACTTCGTCATGAAGATGGAGCACCGCCACCTCATCGCCATGCTACGCTCGGAGCCGGCGGCGCAGGCACTGCGGGCGCGGCTGGAAGCGCAGGGCATTGCCACGCACGCCTACCGGCTGCACTACGCCCAGAACGACTACCGCCAAGTTGTCAGCGTGGTGGGAAAGGATATTTTTCGGGTCCGGGCGCTGCTGGGCAAGGTGCCGGTGGAAGATGCCGACGAGGCCCGGCCGGGATTCTGGGAGCGGCTGCGACATATTTGGGGGTAGAAAACCGCAGGGCTAGCGCCTTGGGTTCCCGTGCGCTTACAACATCCCGATGCCTCGCACTTCCATCAAAACCTACAGCACCGCCGCCTTCCGGCAGGCCTACATCCAGCCCGAGCCGCCGCTGGCACCGCTGCTCCAACCGGGTTTCGAGCGGTTTTTTATGGTGCGGGTCGAGGACATGATTCGGCTGATGAAGCTGCCCGTGCCGCCCACGCGCACCGACGCCAGCACGCTCATTGTGCTCACCGAGGGCGAGGCGGTGATGAGCATCGGCAGCGAAACCCACACCATTCACCAGCACGAATGCCTGGTGGTGCCGGCCGGGCAGGTCTTCGCCTTCGAAAGCGGCGTGGACCAAAACCGCGGCTACCTCTGCAATTTTCACGGCGACTTCCTCCTCGGCCGGTTTGCCCGGCCCGGCTTGCTGCGCGAGTTTGAGTTTCTCAGCATTTGGGGGCACCCGTGCATTCGTTTGGGAGAGCAAGGGGCCGCATTTGTCCGGCCGTTGCTGGAGCGCCTGCTCGGCGAGTACTCGGCCCGCGGGCTAACCCGGCCGGAACTGTTACAGGCCTATCTGGTTGCCTTGCTCCACGAATTGCAACAAGTGTATGAGCCCGTGGCCGCGGGCCTGCGCCCCGCGGCGACGCATCTCGCCAATCAATTCCGGGAGTTGCTGCAGGCCCACTTCCGCCGCCAGCAGCGCGTGGCCGATTATGCGGCGCAGCTGCACGTGTCGCCCAATCACCTCAACAAAGCCGTGAAAGCCAGCACCGGCAAGTCGCCCACCACCTGGATTGCCGAGGCCGTGGTGCTCGAAGCCAAGGTGCTGCTGCACCAAAGCCGCCTTTCCGTGGCCGATGTGGCCGCCGAAGTGGGCCTGGCAGACCCGTCGTATTTCAGCCGGCTCTTCAAAAAGTACGAAGGGCTGACGCCGCTGGAATTTCGCCGGCGGATTGAAAAATCCGGAAACCGGCTGCTTTCATCCTAGCCGGCGCCGCGCCCGCGCGCAGACCTTTGCCGCATCCATTTCCCCACGATGTACGCCACGGTTCTGACGCTCCATTCGGCCTTTCGCTGGCTCGTATTGCTGAGCCTGATTCACGCCATTTTTCGCGCCTGGTCCGGCCTCGCGGCCGGGCGGCCCTTCACCAAAACCGATGATGCCGTGCGGCACTGGACGGCCACCCTGGCGCACGTGCAGCTGCTGCTGGGCATGGCGCTTTACTTCAGCAGCCCCGTGGTGCGGGCCAATCTGGCCAGCCTGCGCGGCACTGGCGTCACCCTGGATGCCGCCTTTTTTGCGGTGCTGCACCCGTTGCTGATGCTGGTTTCGGTGGTTGTCATCACCATTGGCTCGGCGCTGGCCAAGCGGCGGCCCACGCCGCGTGAGCAGTTCCAAACCATGCTGGTGTGGTACGGCGGGGCCCTGTTGAGCATCTTTTTATTCATTCCGTGGCCGTTTTCGCCCTTGGCCAGCCGGGCTTTTTTCAGAACGTAGACATGGCCGGATTTTTCAATTCCAACGTGAAGCAGCTGCGCCTGGTGGGGCTGCTGGAGGGCATTTCGCTGCTGGTGCTGCTGGGGGTGGCCGTGCCGATGAAACACCTGTACGGCGACCCCGCGCTGGTGCGGGCGCTGGGGCCGGTGCACGGGCTGCTGTTCCTGCTGTTTGTCATCAAAACGCTGAGCGTAGGGGTGGAGCAGCGCTGGAAATTCAGCGAAACCACCTGGAAGGTGCTGCTGGCCTGTTTCGTGCCGTTCGGGACGTTCTACATCGACCAGCGCATTCTGCGCCGGCTTCCGCCCGAGGCGGCCGAGTAGAGCCCCGGCGCGGCTTGTGTCAATCCGGCGGGTGAGGCGTGCTGGTCCGCCATCGGATGCGGCAGTCTGCCGCCGGCGTCTCAACCAGTAATTAAAAATATTTTTTGCCAACCGAGTACGCGATGCCAACTCCGTGACGTACGTTTGTGGTGTACTAGATAATTAGTACACTAAAACAAACAAGCACATGGTGCGCATCCGAAACCTCCACTTTGGGTACTCCAAGAAGCACCCGCTCTTTCAGGCCCTCAACCTGTCGCTGGACCGGGGCCACATCTACGGCCTGCTGGGCAAGAACGGGGCCGGCAAAACCACCCTGCTCAAGAACATTGTGGGGCTGGCCTTCCCCTGGCAAGGCACCTGCCTGATTGACGAGCAGCCCGCCGCCGCCCGCAAGCCCGCCGTGCTCGAAGACCTGTTTTTCCTGCCCGAGGAAGTGTACGCACCGGCCCTCACGGCCGAGCAGTTTGTGGCCCACACGGCCGGCTTCTATCCGCGCTTCAGCACCGAGCAGCTGTACGAGTACCTCGAAGAGCTGGAAGTGCCGCGCGGCCAGAAGCTGAACAAGTTCTCGCACGGCCAGCAGAAGAAGTTCATGATTGCCTTCGCCTTGGCCGCCAACACCGGCCTGCTGGTGCTCGACGAGCCCACCAACGGCCTCGACATTCCCAGCAAGGTGCAGTTCCGCAAAATCCTGGCTTCGGCCCTGAGCGAAGAGCGCTGCATGGTCATTTCCACCCACCAGGTGCGCGACCTCGAAAGCCTGATTGACACCGTGGTGGTGGTGCACAACCGCGAAATCGTGCTCAACCACGACATCGACCAGCTGGCCGAGCGGCTCACCTTCGCGCGGGGCGCGGCGGCCGAAGCGCCGGGCGCTTTCTACCAGGGCGCATCGGTGGGCGGCCCGGTGGCTATCCGGCCCAACGAGGCCGGCGCCTACAGCCGCGTCGATTTGGAATTGCTCTTCAACGCCCTCACCAGCGGCGACGCCACCGCCCTGCACACCTACTTAAACCAGCCCCGCCATGAATCCGTCCAGTAACCAAACCTTTTCTTTTCCGCGCTTTGCGCGCTTGTTCAGCCGGCACACCACCGAGCACCTGCCCGGCTACGGCATGTCCGTGGGCGTGCTGGCGGGCTTCCTGCTGCTGCTGCTGGGCCTGGCCGCCTACTCCGGCAACGGCGTGCTGAGCATGAAGGGACAGGCCGAGTTCTTCGTCTTTTTCCTGCTGATTTCGGCCATCATTTTCACCAGTACCATCTTTTCGCAGTTTGGCGAGAAGCGGCAGGCCACGGTGGCGCTGCTGCTGCCGGCCTCGCACCTGGAGAAGTACCTGGTGGGGTGGCTGTATTCGATGCCCATTTTCCTGCTGGTGTTCACGAGCGTTTTTTACGCGGTTGATGCCTTGGTGCTGTACGGCGGGGCCCCGGCGGGCCACACCCCGGAGCTGCTCAACGTGTTTGGCAACGCCGATGCGGTGAAGGCCATGGCGGGCTTGCTGGTGCTGCTGCACGCCGTTTGGCTGTGCGGGGCCATCTACTTCGAGAAAACGCATTTCATCAAGACGGGCTTCGCGCTCTTCACGCTGCTGCTGGGGCTGTCGCTGGTCAATTACCAGGCGCTGAAGGTGCTGGTGGGCGGCGAGCTACGGCCGGCCCCGCCGTTCACCACGCTGACGCTGATGGAGGGCGGCACGCACGTCTACAACCTTGGCCTGCCCATGAGCAGCATGCAGTGGCTGAGCTACCTGCCCCTCGGGCTGACCCTGCTGCTGTGGGTGGCGGCCTACTTCCGCCTCACGGAAAAGCAGCTGTAATTCTTCTCTCTATGGAATTCCGCGACAACGAAGCCATCTACCTGCAAATAGCCGGGTACGTGAGCGAAAACATTCTGCGCCAGCAGTGGCCGCCCGACGACAAAATCCCGTCCGTGCGCGACCTGGCCGGCGAGCTGCAAGTGAACCCCAACACGGTGATGCGCACCTACGAGTTTCTGCAAAACCAGGGCGTGCTGTACAACAAGCGCGGCATCGGCTTCTTCGTGGCGCCCGACGCCGAAGCCAAAGTGAAGCAGTTTCGGCGGGCGCGCTTCCTGCAGCAGGAACTGCCCGAGCTGTTCAAAACCATTTTCCTGCTCGACATCAGCCTCGAAGAGCTGGAGCAGCGCTACGCCCAGTTCAAGGCCGACCAAGCGGCCGCTCTTTCCACCGCCCCCACAATTTCCAACGGACATGAAAACCAGTAATAAATGGCTGCTGGCGGCCCTGCTGCTGCTGCTCGGCTCCCTCACCGCCTACAACATGGGCCTGCGCGCCGAGTACGCCAAGGGCACCTACAAAGACCCCGCGCAAACCACCACGGCCCTCAACTTCAAGAATTTCAGCGAAGTTGACGTGCAGGCGGCCAGCCAGATGGGCGTGAAAATAGTGGCCGGCCCCTACGGCGTGCGCCTCAACAAGCAAGCCGAGAAATACGTGAAAGTGACCCAGCAAGGCCAGCGCCTCACCGTCCGCCTGGCCTTCCCCGAGCAGCAGGAGTCGCTGGGTGGGCGGCAGGGCGTGGTGATTATCAGCTGCCCGCAACTCCGGCAGCTGACCGCCGGCGCGGCCTACCAGGTGAAAGGGAAAGTGCTCACCGACAAAGCGCCCGGCTACGACCGCGCCCTGCGGGTGGAAGGTTTCCGGCAGGACAGCCTCTGGGTGCGGCAGGACCTGGGCTCGCAGGTAGAAATGGCTAACAACCAGCTCGGCTACCTGCGCGCCGAAACCGGCCGCAGCCCGGGCAGCCGCTCGGTGCTGCACATCGCCAACACCAACCGCATCCAGGCCGCCGACCTGAACGTGCAGCGCCTGGCCGAACTAAAGCTGGAAGCCGGCGGCATCAAGCAGCTGCGCACCCATTTTGGCGACAGCGCCCAAGCCACGCTCACGGGCGCCGGGCTGAGCAACCTGGGCCAACACCAATAGTAGGCTTTTCTCATCCTTTTTTCTGCAAAAAGGCCGGTGGCGGGCGAATCTCCGGATTCGCTCGTGACCGGCCTTTTGGCGCTTGGTCGTGCCGCCAAAACCATCCCGACGAAACTTGTAGCGCCCGCGGCAGTGTTGCTGAAATTTGCCCGGTTTGGCTCATTTAACCCCGTTTTGGGCGTTAATTTGCTCAGCCGTGCCTTCTTCTGCAATGACCAACAAAGAAATAAAAGCCCTCATCTCGCTGCTCGACGACCCGGAAATCGCGCCCCAGATTCAGGACAAAATCCAGAACCTGGGCGAAAGCATCATTCCGTTTCTGGAAGAGTCGTGGGAGGAAACCCTCGACGGCCAGCAGCAGCAGCGGCTGGAGGATTTGATTCATCACCTGCAATTTGAGGGCCTGCAGCAGCGCCTGCGCGTGTGGCGCGAAGCCGGGGCCACCGACCTGCTCGAAGGCATGTGGCTGCTCAACACCTATCAATATCCCGATGCCGACCTGCAGGCCCTGAACCGCGCCATCGAGCAGCTTCGCTTCGAGGCCTGGACGGCCCTGCGCCCCGACATGCACCCCGCCGACCAGGTGCAGGCCCTGAACCACATCATGTTCCGGGTGCACAAGTTTGCGGCCAACACCCAGCACTTCCACTCGCCGGCCAACTCCATGCTGCAGCGCGTGATTGAGACCAAGCGCGGCAACCCGCTCACGCTGTGCGTGATTTATTTGTTGGTGGCCCAGCGCCTCAATCTGCCGGTTTTCGGGGTGAACCTGCCCAACCTGTTCGTGCTCACCTTCCGCCCCGAACTCAAAGGCGCCGAACCCTTCTACATCAACTGCTACAACCGCGGCCTCGTGCTCTCGCGCACCGACATCGAGCACTACGTGAGCCAGCTCAACATCTCCTCCAATCCGATGTTCTACGAACCCTGTTCGAACATCGACATCGTGCGCCGCGCCCTGCGCAACCTGCAAATGAGCTTCGAGAAGCTGCAGGAGCCCATGAAAGCCGCCGAAGTGGCCGTGCTGCTCAGCATCCTGGAGTAGCCGGGGCCCACATCTGTCATTGCGAGGAGGCACGACGAAGCAACCCGTCCTGTTCCGAGCGACCAGCCTTGAATGGTGATAAGAGCCCAAATAGAAGCCCCGGCACTGCGCAGTGCCGGGGCTTTTCGCTTTATTAGAATGTCTGGTTTTGACAGGGCGGATTGCTTCGTCGTGCCTCCTTGCAATGACAGGCGCAGAGGTTATTGCTTAATCAGGCAGCCGGTGGCGCGCTTGCCTTCCACGGCGGCGGCACGGCCGGCCAGCACGTTTTCCAGCGCCTGCCTGAGGTAGTATTGCTGCACGCTGCCCGCCACCTGGGGGTTGTCGTCGATGGCGCCGCGGTAGCGGATGGCGAACCCGCCGGCCACGGGTTGCAGCACCACGGCTTCTTCGGTTTTGGTGACGCCGAGCAGGTTGTCGACCTGCTGGCTGGCGTCGGTGAGGGTGGGTAGCTCCACTTCGCCCGGGGCCGCGGTGCCCGGCGCATCAAGGAAAATGGGGACGTTGACGAACAAAAACTGCACGCCCCGGCCGCGGTAAGCATTGCTGAGCGACGCCAGCCGCTCCTGGTAGAGGCGCGAAAAGGCGCAGGTCGGGTTCAGAAACACCACCACCACGGCCTTGCTGCCGGCGTAGCTTTTCAGGGCCACGTCGGCGTTGGCGGCGGTTTTGAGGGTGAAGTCGGCCACGGTAGGGCCGGCCTGGGCCCGGGCCACGCCCACGGCCAGCGTCACGGCCAGCAGGGCCACGGCGGCGAGGATAGAAATTCGGCGGAAGGACATGGCAAGGGAGTTAAACAAGTCAAATGTAAGCGCCGCCGCTTAGGGAATCGGTTCGTGGCAATACGTGAGCACGTAGCCGGGCGACGGCTGGGAATAGCAAATGCAGTGCCGCGTCTCGGCGCCGCTCAAAACCAGCGTGGCCGGGATTTCGCCGGCTTCCCGCCACTCAAATTCGCCCAGCAACAGCTGCGTTTTGAAAATGATGCCGCGCTGCGCGGCCAGCTTGTACAGCGTCTCCTTGGCGCTCCACAGCAGGGTGTAGTGGGCGCTGGCGTCGGCGGCCCCCGGCGAGTGGGCGGCCTGCGCCGCCGCCCACTCGCCGGGGGCCAGAAACTTGCTGGCCAGTCGCTGGGCTTTGTCGCGAATTTCTTCCACGTCGACCCCTGCCCGGCCGCCCCGGGCCAGCACGGCCGCCACCCACTGGCCCGAGTGCGACAGCGAAACCGTGTCGCCCAGGCCGGCGCCCACCAGCCAGGGGCGCCCGGTGGCATCGTTGCGCACTTGAATTTCAGCCGGAAAAGCCAGCTCCGCTTCGCTCAGTAACCGATGTATCAGCACCCGGCCACTCAGCCACTGGGCCTGGCGCCGGGCATCGGCGGTGGCGGGCAGCAGCGTTTGGTAGGTGCTGGCCTGGGGCAGCAGCGGCCACAGCTCGGCGGGCGTTTCGGTGAGGTGCCAGAGGCCCAGCACGGCAGTAGGAGAGAGGCGCTGGAGGGAGTGCAGGGGCATGGGTGTGGTTGAATATTGGGCGCGTTGTTATCCTGAGCGCAGCGAAGGACCTTGTCAGGCCTGAACAAGTCTTTTCCGTTTTAACCTGATAAAGTCCTTCGCTGCGCTCAGGATGACGGGTGGGCCATTCTCAAGCGGCCTCACCTCCAAACAAAGCTACCTTTGCGGGGCCCGTCATGTCTGAAATCTTTCGCCCGCCCGTCACCAGAATAGCCACCCTCGCCGGCCACCGCGACGCGGTGTACGCTCTCACCTTGGGCGCGGGCAGCACCATCTATTCGGGCAGCGCCGACGGCATGGTGGTGGGCTGGGACGCCGCCGAGCCCACCCGCGACGGCGAGCTGCTGGCCCGCGTTGAAAACTCGGTGTATGCCCTGCGCCACTTGCCCGGGCAGAATATGCTGGTGCTGGGCCACAATTTTCAGGGCATTCAGGCCATTGATTTGGCGGGCAGAAAATTAGCGCACGCCACGGCCCTGCCGCCGGTGGCCATCTTTGAAATGGTGGTTTCGGAAAGCCGGCAGCGCCTGTACGTGGCCCTGGGCGACGGCACGCTGGCCGTGCTGGCCCTGCCCGATTTCCGGCTGGCGAAACTCCTGCGCCTCGCCCCCAAAAGCCTGCGCTGCCTGGCCCTGCACGAGGGCCGCGGCGAGCTGACCGTGGGCAGCTCCGACACCTTCACCCGCATCCTGGACCTGGACTCGCTGGAAACCAAACTTACTCTCGGTGAAAGCACCAATTCGGTGTTTTCGGTGGCGTATTCGCCGGATGGCGCGCGTCTGCTCACGGCCGGCCGCGACGCCCAGATTCGCAGCTGGGACGTGGCCGCGGACTACGCGCTGGCCGGCACCGTGCCGGCCCACATGTACACCATCAATAACCTGGCCTTTAGCCCTGACGGGCGCTACCTGGCCTCGTGCAGCCTCGACAAAAGCATTAAATTGTGGGATGCGGCCACGCTCACGCTGCTGCGCGTGCTCGACCGGGCCCGCTCGGCCGGGCACGGCACGTCGGTGAACCGGCTGGTTTGGCCGGGCACCGAAAACCGGCTAGTTTCGTGTAGCGACGACCGCAGCCTGGCCGTATGGGCCCTGGAAGCTGTTAACCAATAGCTATTAGCTGTTAGCTTCTCCGAAAAAATAGACTGATTCTGCGACGGCCGCCTAACGACCACCCCAGCTAATAGCCAGCAGCTAAAAGCTAACAGCCAATAATCATGAAAATCACCGCCCTTGATATCCGCCAGAAAACGTTTGAAAAATCCTTTCGTGGGGTTGACAAGGACGAGGTGCAGGCCTTTCTAAACACCATTTCGCAGCAGTGGGAGCGGATGGGCGACGAGAACCGCGAGCTGCGCCTCAAGCTGGAGCACGCCCAGCAGGACGTGCAGAAGATGCGCGAGGTGGAAAGCAGCCTCTACCGCACCCTGAAAACGGCCGAGGACACCAGCAACAACATCACCGAGCAGGCCCAGCGCGACGCCGACCTGCGCATCCGCGAGGCCCAGTTTCAGGCCGAAACTATCCTCAACGACGCCCGCCAGCGCGCCCGCACCGTGGTGGACGAAGCCTACCAGCAAGCCGAAAAAACCGTGGCCGACATGCAGCGCGAAGTCACGGGCCTGGGCCAGGAGTGCCAGCGCCTGGAGCAGCAGCTCGACACCCTGGTGCGCGACCTGCACCACCTGGCCTCCGATGCGCTGGACAAGGTGGAGAAAGCCCGCAACCGGCCCAAGGGCGGCACGGCGGCCATCCTTTCCCGCGCCGCGCGCGTACACGTGGAGCGGCCCAAAGAACCGGCCGCCGACCTCACCCCTGAGCCCACGCCCGCCATGCAAGTCACGTCCACTTCCGCCGTTTCATCCGCCGCTGCCGTGGCTGCGGCTACCCCGGCCGCTTTCGCGCCCGGCGCCCGCAGCCGCTCCGAAGCGCAACTGGAGCAGGCCGCTGAAACCACCGGCTACAATCCCAAGCCCGGCCAGCAGCCCGACCCCAACACGGCCCCCCAGCCCGACATTGAGCGGCCCAACGCACCCGCCGAAAACCCCGGCATCTCGCCCGCGCCCAACATCGAGCAGCCGGCGCCCTCGCAGGTGCCCCAGCCGGGCGCCCCGCGCGTAGAGCCCACCGCGCCCGATATTCAGCCCATCGGCCCCAGCCATCCGGAAATCAACCAGCCCTCGCCCGTGACGCATCCCGGCCAGCCCGGCCAGCCCGGCATGGCCGCCACGCCAGAGCCGGCTGTGGCCGAAGTCGAGAAGTCATTCTTCGACGAAATCTAGACCACGGATTTTTCGGATTCGACGGATTGGTCGGATTCTGTAGCCGTCATTTTTTGAAGAAAGCCTGTCTGCGGACGGGCTTTCTTTTTTTGTGGCTGACCTTTGCGGCCGGAGCGAAAGCGGGCCCCACAGGCCGCAAACCACCAACTCACCCATCCACCAATCCACCACTCACCGCATGGGCCAAATCGCACTCGAAGGCATGGAGTTTTTCGCCTTTCACGGCTACTACGACGAGGAGCAGAAAATCGGGAATAAGTACGGGGTCGACCTTTACATCAGCACCAACCTGCTGGCGGCCGGCGCCTCCGACAAGCTCCAGCAGACCATAAACTACGAGGTGCTCTACCGTCTGGTGGCCGAAGAGATGCGGGCCCCCGCCCGGCTGCTGGAGCACGTGGCCCACCGCGTGCTCGACCGCATCATGGCCGAGCTGCCGCACGTGCGCAAGGTGAAAGTGAGCGTGAGCAAGTTCAACCCGCCGCTGGGCGGCATCTGCCACCGCGCCCGCGTGACGCTGGCCAAGCGGCGCACGGAAGCCTAGTCTTCTGCTTGGCGTTAGCGCCGAATGGCCAGCGACTGCGCCGCTGGTGTTTCAGTCAGTGGCGCAGGTAACGTTATCAAGCTGGACTTGACAAAATTAGCACGTTGATTTAGATACAGTTGTAAAGGTTTGGGTGATTAGTACGAAAGAATTCGTACTCCGTGTTTGCAACTACGAAGCGTTTCGTAATATCTTTGCTGCATCCTACGAAATAATTCGTAGCAACCTCACGTTTCGACCACATGAGCAAAGCACCGCCCCCCAAACCTACGGATTCCGAGCTGGAAATCCTGCACGTGCTGTGGCAGCACGGGCCGGCCACCGTGCGGGCCATCAACGACCACCTCAGCCAGCGCCGTCAGGCGGAAGTGGGCTACACCACCACGCTCAAAATCCTGCAGCTGATGCTGGAAAAGGGCTTGGTGCGGCGCGACGATGCCGACCGCAGCCACGTGTACCGGGCCGCGGTACGCGAGCAGGAAACCCAGGGCCTGCTCCTCGACAAGTTCGTGGACGCCACGTTCGGCGGCTCGGCCCTGAAGCTGGTGATGCAGGCCCTGGGCAGCCGCCAGACTTCGGCCGACGAGCTGGCCCAAATTCGCCGGCTGCTCAACGACATTGAAATCCAAAATTCCACTCCTAATCCCAACGACGATGACCGCGCTTGAGAATTTCGCTTCGCCCGCGCTGACGCGGGCCCTGGGTTGGACGCTCCTGCACTCGCTGTGGCAGGGGGCACTGGTGGCGGCCGTGCTGGCGGGTGCGCTGCTGCTGCTGCGCCGCCAGCGCGCCGAGGTGCGCTACGTGGCTTCGGCCGGGGCGCTGGGCATGATGGTGGCGCTGGCCGGCATCACGTTTGGGCTGTATTTCCGGGCCGGCGGCGGACCGGCAAAAAGCGAGGTGCTAACCACGCGCATCGTAGAATCTGCCCGCACGGTCCCATCGAAGCAGGGCGAGCGGCCGGCGTTGCGGCCCGCTACTACGACTGAAACCGTGACCACCGTGGTGGTATCGGCTGCTGACAAAGCATCGGCCGGGGCAGAGGCGCCAGTTTTGACGGCCCAGAACCAGGCTGACGCTTCGGCCATGCCCAACTGGCTGGCCGTGGGGCTGCGGTATTTCGACAAGCATATGCCGCTGCTGGTGCTGGGCTGGCTGCTGGGCCTGCTGGCCATGAGCCTGCGCATGCTGGGCGGGCTGCTGTACGTGCAGCGGCTGCGGCGCTACCGCGTGCGGCCATTGGGGGCGGTGTGGCAGGAGCGGCTGGCGGCGCTGGCGGCCCGCAGCGGCGTGCGCCGCCCAGTGGCGCTGCTAGAGTCGGCGTTGGTGCAGGTGCCGCTGGTGGTGGGCCACGTGCGCCCCGTGATACTGCTGCCCCTGGGCGCGGTGGCCGGGCTGTCGGCGGCGCATCTGGAAGCCATTCTGGCCCACGAGTTGGCCCACGTGCTGCGCCGCGACTACCTCGTAAACCTGCTGCAAACCGTGGCCGAATCCTTGTTCTTCTACCACCCCGCCGTGTGGTTTATGGCCCGCTGCGTGCGCACCGAGCGCGAAAACTGCTGCGACGACACGGCCACGGCCTTGTGCGGCGGCGACTCGCTCCGGCTGGCCCGGGCCCTCACGGCGCTGGCCGAGTGGAGCCAGAGCGCCGTGGTGACCACCTCGCCGCGCCTGGCGCTGGCGGCCATGGGCGGCCGCGGCGCGCTCCTGAACCGGGTGCGCCGGCTGGTGCAGCGGCGCCCGGCGGCGCCCACGCTGGCGGAAGGCTGCATGGCCGGGGCGCTGGTGCTGGGCGGGCTGGGCCTGCTGGGCGGCAGCGTGGCGTTGGCCGGGCCGCTTTCGCGGCCGGCAGCTGCTAGTGCCCAGCCGGCTGCTTTTGATTGGCAAACCGGTCCGGTACAAAACGCCGCCCGGCCTACTGCTCCGGCCGACACTACGAAGCGGGCCGCAGCCGCGAAATCAGGGGCTGCCGCGACGCCAGCGGCTGGCACCGCTGCCACAGAGGCCGCGGCGGCGAAAGCCCGTGAACTGGCCGCGGCTGATGAAGACACCCACGGTTCGGATGCGACGATGGGCGACACCATCTTCCGCCGCAACGTGCGGGAGCGCCGCGACGGCCGCCGCGTCATTGTCGACGGCCGTGAGGCGGCGCCGGTGCTCGCCGGGCCCGGCACAGTGGTGGTGACGAAAGACAAAAAAGGCCGGATAACGGACTTGGTGGTGAATGGCCAGCGCGTGGAAACCGCCACCGGCAAAGTCAAAGCCAAAAGCAAAAACGACAAGGATGCGCAGGTAGAAGTCATCCAGGTCGACCCCGCTTCCGGGCCTCAGTCGCGCACCTACGTCTACGGCGGCAACTCCAACGGCAACGCGCCCTACGTGTACCAGTGGCCGCAGGCCAACGGCGGCACTTACGTCGAGCTTGGCCCACTGGCGGCATCCCCGCAGGGGCTCAATGAACTGCGCCGCTTGGCGCCCCGGTCCAACGGCCGCACGTTCGTGGAGGTAGCCCCGGGCAATTTCAACCAACTCTGGAACCGCAACAGCTCCGGCAATTTCACCCAAACCTTCCGTTCCCAACTGCCCGGCGGCCCGGCCGGCCCCGACCCCAGCCTGGCCCAAACGCGCGACGCCCTGCGCGCCGCCGAGCGCGGCCTGCGCGAAGCCAGCGCCGTGAAAAACCTGAGCGCCGAACAGCGCAAGCGCCTCAACAGCCGCCTCGATGAGGTGCGGGCCCAACTCAAGCGCCTCGACAGCGCCCCGCACAGCCTCCGCTTCGGCGACCAGTCGGCGAGCAGCTTCCGTAGCATCGAGTCGCAGGGCCTGCAGGAGGAGCTGCGGGCGCAGGAGGAAGAGCTGCGCGCGCGGCAGCAGGAGCTGCGTGACCGCCAGCAGGAACTGCGCGACCGCGCGGCCGAAATGGGGGAGCGCCTCCGCGAAGAGCGGGAGGAGCAGCGGGAAGAGCGCAGCCGCGTGGCAGAGCGCCGCAGCGTGAACGAAGAAGTGCTGGTGAGTGAGCTGCTCAAGGACGGCCTCATCAAAGACCGCAACAACTTCCAGTTTCGCCTTACGGCGCGCGAGCTGGTGGTAGATGGCAAAACGCAGCCCCAGAAAGTGCTGGACAAGTACGTGAAGCTGTACGAAAAGAACAGCGGCCGCAAAATGACGGCCACCAGCTCCGTATCGGTGGGCCGCAACGGGACTTCCACCACCATCAGCGACCATGATGCCGCCCCGCCGCGGCTGCCCCGCCCGCCGCGCGCCCCCATGCCTCCCGCCCCGATGGGGCCAAGCGGTGCCCTGGCGCCGCCACCACCCGCGCCGCTACTGGACGCGCCCGCGCCGCCGCGCCCGCCCCGCGCCCCGAGCGTGGACACCCGCGCGCTGCGTGACGAGCTGCGCAAAGACGGCCTGGTTGGCGAAAACGACAAAAGCTTCAGCCTGCAACTCAACTCTTCGGGCCTCACGGTGAACGGCAAAAAAGTGTCGGACGACCAGGCGGCCAAATACCGCAAGCTGCTGGATGCCCGCGAAGGCAGCACCTACAACATGTCCATCTCGCTCGACTAACCGACTCCCCTTATTTCTGCAGAAGGCCGGCTTTCCGTTGGGAGCCGGCCTTTTTGCTGCCAGCGCCGGCCGGTTTTCGGGGGCTTTTGCGGGCGGCAAGCAACTTTCATTCCCCAACCGGCATCTGTTGGCCTCTACTAAAGCCGCTTTCTTGAACAGGTCTATGTACCGCTTTTTACTGGTGTTTTTTTGGGTGTTGATGGGACTGGGCGCGGCGCGGGGGCAAACCCCGGTTGCGCCAACCGACGCCGCCACCCCCGCGCCCAAGCGCCAGCTGCAGGCCGTGCGCATCAGCGCCCCGCCCAAGCTCGACGGGGTGCTGGACGAAGCCGTGTGGCAGGCGGCGCCCGTGGCCTCGCAGTTCTACGAGCTGGAGCCCACGCCCGGCCGCCTGGAAAAGTACCCCACCGAAGTGCGCGTGCTCTACGACGACGCGGCCATTTACGTGGGCGCTGTGATGCACGACGTCTCGCCCGATTCAGTGCTGCGCGAGCTGAGCGCGCGCGACAACATTGGCAATTCGGACTGGTTTGGGGTGTTTTTCGATACCTACAACGACCACCTCAACGGCTACGAGTTCATCGTGACCTCGGGCGGCGTGCAGGTGGACCTGCGCCAGTCGCCGGCCAACGGCGAAGACGGCAGCTGGAACGCCGTGTGGGACTCGCGCACCGCCCTGCGCGGCACCGACTGGGTGGCCGAGCTGCGCATTCCCTACTCGGCCATTCGCTTCAGCAGTGCCCCGGAGCAGGCCTGGGGGCTGAATTTTGGGCGGCAGCGGCGCGTGTCCCGGCAAAAGTTTTTCTGGAACGAGGTGAAGCCGCAGGTCAGCGGGTTCGTGAACCAGTGGGGCCTGCTCACGGGCCTGCGCGACCTCAAGCCGCCGCTGCGCCTCTCGCTCACGCCCTACGTCTCGGCCTACGTCAACCATTACCCCTACCACGAGCAGGGCAAGCAGAACACGAACACCAGCCTCAACGGCGGGGCCGACGTGAAGTGGGGCATCAACGAAAGCTTCACGCTCGACGCCACGCTGGTGCCGGATTTTGGCCAGGTGCTGAGCGACAACCGAGTGCTCAACCTCTCGCCCTTTGAGGTGCAATACAACGAAAACCGGGCGTTTTTCACCGAAGGCACCGAACTGTTCAACAAGGGTAACCTGTTCTACTCGCGCCGCGTGGGGGCCACGCCCATCGGTTTTGACGGGGTGGAGGGGCAGCTGCGTCCCGGCAAGCTCGACCGCGACGGCCACCGGCAGCCCGGCGAGTTTGTGGTGCAAAACCCCGGCGTGACGCGGCTGCTGAACGCCACCAAAGTCTCGGGCCGCACCCGCAAGGGCCTGGGCGTGGGCGTGTTCAACGCGGTGAGCAACGACGTGTACGCCACCCTGCAGGACAGCACCAGCGGCGCCCGCCGCGACGTGCTGACCCAGCCCTTCACCAACTACAACATCGTGGTGCTCGACCAGAGCCTCAAAAACAATTCCTACGTCTCGCTCATCAACACCAACGTGACGCGCGCCGGCCAGACCTACGACGCCAACGTGACCGGCGGCCTGTTTCGCTTCGCCAACAAGGAGAATTCCTACGCCGTCGAAGGGCGCCTGCTGTACTCGCACCGCCAGGGCAAAGCCTTCGGCTCCGACGAGGAAATTGATGACCCCAGCGGCTACAAATACTACGTGAACCTGAGTAAAATCAGCGGCAACTTTACCTGGGGCGTCGACCACGGCATCGAGTCGCACACCTACAACCCCAACGACCTGGGCCTGCTCTTCGCCAACAACAACATTTCGCAGTCCGTTTTTGCCAACTACAACATTTACAAGCCGTTCTGGAAGCTGAACAAGCTGCGTACCTACGCCAGCGTGAGCCACTCGCTGCTGGAGCGGCCCACGCGCTACCAGGACATGGGCCTGTACCTGGGCGGCAACACCACCATCACCAAAAACTTCCTGAGCCTGGGCGTCGACCTTTCGCTCATCCCCGTCACCCGCGACTATTTCGACCCGCGCCGCGCGCCCCTGGGCCGCTACTACGTGCGCAAGCCGGCCAACACCGGCCTGAGCGGCTTCGTGTCGTCGGATTACCGCAAAAAGTTTGCCTACGACATCAGCGGCGGCGTCCGGCTGTTTGCGCCCGACGGCGCCCGCACCGGCCGCACTTCCGTGTCCATCAGCCTGAGCCCGCGCTACCGGGTCAGCAACCGGCTCAGCTTCGTGTACTCGCTGGACGCGGAGCGCAACCAGAACCAGATTGGCTACGCCGGCGGCCTCGATGCCAGCCTGCCCGGCGATACGGCGGTGTTTCGGCGCTTCGGCGGCGAGGAGGGCGACGTGCTGCTGGGCCGCCGCCACGTGACCACCGTCACGAACACGGCCACGGCCACCTACACCTTCACCAACCGCATGTCGTTCAACATCCGCCTGCGGCACTACGTGAGCAACGTGCACTACCGCGACTTCTCGCGCCTGCACCCCGACGGCCTGGAAACGCCCGAGCCCGGCTACCCGCGCAACCGCGACAACACGTTCAACGCCTTCAACATCGACGCCGTGTACTCGTGGTGGTTTGCGCCCGGCTCGCAGGTCAGCATCGTCTGGAAAAACGCCAACAACCCCGACCTCAACTACTACGAGGGCGTGGCCGCCACGCCGCTGTATTTCGATAACCTGAACAGCACCCTCAACACGCCGCACAACAACAACGTGTCCATCAAGGTGCTGTATTACCTGGACTACCTGGCGCTGCGGCCCCGGAAGGGGTAGGAGGTGGAAGATAGGCTGTCATGCAGAGCGCAGCGAAGCATCTTTACCGCGCAATGCAATCCTTTTGATTGAGATTAGTGGCGGCGGGCAAGATGCTTCGCTGCGCTCTGCATGACGACCTGTTTTGTGCGCGCCATCCTCACACATTCCAACACATTCTAGCACAGCACTTCGATGAGCAGCCCGCCGGGCGCCCGAAAGTAGAACGTCCAGGAATTGTGGGCTTTGCGGGGCTCGGCCACGTCGTAGCCGTCGGCGCGCAGCTGCTGGTTGATTTCGTTTACCCGGGCCTCGGTTTCCTGCACGAAGCCGATGTGGAAGTCTTCCGGGTAAGCCACGGCGCTGGCTTTGTTCAGGTTGCTCAGCGTCAGGGTGAAGCCGTCTTCGCCGCGCAATACCGCGAAGGCCGGGCTGCCGGGCATCAGGCGCCGGAACCCAAAGTATTTCTCAAAGAAAAGCTGGGTTTCGAGGACGTCGCTCACGGCGAGGTTCAGGTGATTGAGTTTCATAGCGAAGGGGTTAGAAGCAGATGCAGGCCCAAAGATGGCGCTAGTTGCCAGGCCATTCCGCGCCGGCCACAGTATGGGTTACTCAATTACTGTCACGCGTGACTTGTCGTAGAGCGCCAGCCAGTCGCGCCGCAGAATGGCGTACAGCAACTCGTCCTCGAACTCGCCCCGCTCGTTCACGCCCGACTCGCGCATGATGCCTTCAAACTGAAAGCCCGGCGTCTTGGCAATCGAGCGTTGCGAGGAAACGTTGGACACGCGGTGGCCGGTGGCCACGCGGTTCAGGCCCAGCAGCTCGAAGGCCAGGTAAAATAGGTGCGGCTTGCTGCGCGGCGTCACGCCCCGGCCGCGCATGTGCCGGAACACGTCGGCCCCGGTCGAGCCGGCGCTTTCCTCCCAGCTGTCCACGGAAAGCAGGCTCAGGCCGGCCAGCTCGCCGCCCAGCAGCGAGTAAAAGCCGAAGTTGGTGCGGCGGCCGTTTTCGTAGCGCGGCAGGTAGCTGCGAAACAGCTCGTCCAGCATTTCTTTCGAGTCCGGAAAGCCCTGAAACAAGGCAAAAATATCCGTCAGCTTGTCCTCGTTGATGAGGTGCAGCGTGATGGAATCGGAGTGCAGAGCGGTAAACGAGCGCATGAAACCGGGGGAGAAAGGAGGGATAATAATTGTTTCCGCAGACGCGGTTTCGTCCGGTTCCTTACAAGTGCGCGTCCCTCAATCGGCGGCGCGCTACTTCACGGCCGTCATCCGGTCGGCCAGCTTCACGGCTTCGTAGAGGTTCACGATGCCGCCGGTTTTCGAGAGCGTGGCGAAATCGACCAGCTGCTTGGTGCCGGGCTTGTACACCCGCGTGTGGTACGGCACCGCCGACTGCATAATCACCTGCTTGAGCTGCAGCGCGGTGAGCTGCGGAAAGTACGACTTGAGCACCGCCGCCACGCCCGCCACCACCGGGGCGGCCATGCTGGTGCCGCTGTAGGTGGAGTAGGTGTTGGCCGGCGTGGAAGAATAAATGTCGACGCCGGGCGCAAACAGGTCCACCGTCTGCTGGCCGTAGTTCGAGAACGTGGCCGTCAGGGCCGGCGTGTTGAGGCGGCTGCTGGCGCCCACGGTCAGCTCGTTCGCAATGTCCTGGCCGTTGAGGTAGCGGCTGGAGGGGAAATTTTGCTCCCGGTCGGTGTCGAGGCTGCTGTTGCCGGCGGCGTGCACCAGCAGCACGCCCTTCTGGTCGGCGTACTGCATGGCCGCGTCCACGAGGGCCTTGTCCGGCGAAAAGTCTTTGCCGAAGCTCATGCTGATAATCTGGGCGCCGTTGTCCACGGCGTAGCGAATGGCGTTGGCCACGTCCTTGTCGCGCTCGTCGCCGCTGGGCGTGGAGCGCACGCTCATGACGCGCACCGGGCCGCCGGCCACGCCGTCGGCCCCGAGCCCGTTGCCGCGCACCCCCGCGATGATGCCCGCGCAGTGCGTGCCGTGGCTGGCATCGGGGCCCTGCGAGTCGGGGTTGCCGTAGCCGGTTTCGGTGAGGTTATTTACGTCGTCGCCCACCAGCGGGCGCGGGTTGTAGGCGGGGTTGAGGCTTTTCTCCACGCGGTTGCGCGAGTGGGTCAGGGCCTCGTCCAGCGCTTTCAGTTCCTCGTCGGTGCTGCCGAAATGGGTGCGGCGCAGATACGCATACAACGACTTGGCGCTGGGCACGTCGGGCCGCGACACCATGGCTTGGCGCAAAACGGCCGTGTCGAGCACGGCTACGTTCAGGGCCGTCTTCATCTTTGCGAAGGAAAACGTGTTGCTGGCAAACGCCTCTTTCAAAACAGCCAGTTGCTTGTTTTCCGCGTCCAGGTCTTTCTCAAAAGACTTTTTCGCGCGCTCGTACTGGTCGAATTTTACCTGGTCTTCGGGCGAAAGCTTTTTGCGCTTGGCGCCCTCAAACTGGGCCCGGTACTGCGCCACGATGCGGGTTTGTTCCAGGGTTTCCACGGCAATGTTCTGCCCGTCTTTGCCGCCGAGGAAGTTCCAGCCGCGCACGTCGTCCACGTAGCCGTTGTGGTCGTCGTCGAGGCCGTTGTCGGCCACTTCGGTGGGCTTGCGCCAAAGCAGGGCCTTCAAATCCTGGTGGGTCGAGTCGATGCCCGAGTCGATGACGGCCACGAGCACGGGCGCGGGCTTGCGGTTGGCCAGCAACTCGCGGTAGGCCTTGTCGGCGCTGATGCCGGGCACGCCGTCGGCCTGCAGGTCGAGGTGCTGCCAGCGGCGCACTTGCTCCGGCGTTTGGGCGCGGGCGCTGAGGGCGGCGAGCGAGAGCAGGCCCAGCAAAGCCAGGCGCGAAAAGGGCAGGGAAGCAGCAGGCAACATAAGACCGGAAAAGCGGGAAGGAATGAGGTAAAATTCAGGCCGGAACAACGGCGCAACGAAGCTATTTAAAAAGTCGCAATGGCGCCGGCCGCGGCCGGGTTTCGGGCGAGGAAGGGGGTTGGCGCGCCGGGTGCCAGCAAGAAGATTTCGAGCCGCGGCCCGTTCACGTCGCCTTCGAGCCTAGGCCCAGATTCCTGTTCAAGGCCCAAAAACGGGTTCTATTGTAGGGAAGTAAAAAAGGAAACGGCTGAGACAACCGCACCCCGGCAGCGCACATCTTCCCAGCAGGAGCCCGCCAGGCAAGCGAAGGCCGCGCTGAAACGCCGGGCACTTAGCAGGCGGTTTCTCCCGCCAGCGGCCGATAGTGAACAATTGCCCACTATCGGACAGCTTTTCCTAGGCTTAATAGCGAGTATATGAATGCAATTGACTGATTACGAGAAAAATACTTGTTTGGCACGAGAATGGAATTACTCCTGATGCCCTTGGGCAGTCACCGCTCAAAACCGGACACGAGCCGCTGACTGGCGCCGGCCTCCCCGGGGCAACTTTTCAACTCTTCACCCCCACAACCCTTTTTCTGCAAAAACTTATGAAAACCCTCCTCAACCCCCGCCTGGCCCACCTCGCCACCCAAGTATCTGCCGCTGCGCAGGGCGCCCGCCCGGTGCTGCTGGGCGCCCTCGGGCTGCTGGGCCTCGGCCTGGCCCAGCCCGCCCAGGCCCAAACGCCTGCTGCTCAAGAATCCGTGCAAGTATCGCAGCCCGACGGCGAGAGCCTGCGCGTCCGCATCTACAACCCCGCCAACAAGGCCCTCACGCTGCGCGTGGTGCACCTCGGCAACGGCCGCTGGGTGCTGAATGAAACCCACCATGCTTCGTATGGCACCCGCCTGAAGTTCGACGACCTGCCCACCGGCCACTACGCCGTCATTGTGCGGCTGGGCGAGGAGCACTACCGCTACGCGGTGGATGTGGACGGCAAAACGCCCGGCAGTGCCACCATCGCCGTGCGCGAACTGACCACGCGCCGCGTGGAAAACGTGCTGGCCAGCGCTACGGCGTTGTAGGGCCGGCGCGGTCTGTTAGGTCCAGTAGTTCCGTGGCCGCTGCGAAGGGCGTAACCCTTCCGGCGGCCACGTCCTGTTGGAGGGCGGGCAGGCGGGCGCGCACAGCGGCAGCGGCGTAAAAGCGCGTTTCTAACTCCTGCACAATGCTTTCGTGCAGCCACTGGAGCTGCTGCTGCTGCCGCCGCTGCTGGAAATAGCCGCTCTGCCGGGTGGCAGCGGCGTAGCTTTCAATGGCCCGCCACACCTCGGCCAGCCCGGTGCCGGCCACGGCGGAAGTGAGCAGCACCGGCGGCACCTGCCCCGAGGGCGCGGCCGGAAACAGGTGCAGCGCGCTTTGGTAGTCGACGCGGGCGCGGCGGGCGGCCTGCTCATTGCCCTGGTCGGCCTTGGTGATGCACAGGGCGTCGGCCATTTCCATGATGCCACGCTTCATGCCCTGCAGTTCGTCGCCGGCGCCGGCCAGCAGCAGCAGCAGGAAAAAATCGACCATGCCGTGCACGGCGGTTTCGGACTGGCCCACGCCCACGGTTTCCACGAAAATGACGTCGTGGCCCGCCGCTTCGCACAGCAGCAGGGCCTCGCGGGTGGCGCGGGCCACGCCGCCCAGGCTGCGCCCGGCGGGGGAGGGGCGAATGAAGGCCGCGGCGTGCGCCGAGAGCCAGGGCATGCGGGTTTTGTCGCCCAATATGCTGCCGCCGCCGCGCTGGCTGCTGGGGTCCACGGCCAGCACGGCCAGCTTTTTTCCCTGGGTTTCGACCAAGTAACGGCCCAGCGCTTCGATGAAGGTGCTTTTGCCTACGCCCGGCACGCCCGTGATGCCCACGCGCAGGCTGCGGCCGGTGTGGGGCAGTACGGCCTGCAGCACCTGCTGGCCCAGCAGTTGGTCGGCGGGCAGGGTGCTTTCGACCAGCGTGATGGCGCGGCCCAGCACCGTGCGGGAGCCGGCCCGGATGCCGGCGGCGTATTCGGCGGCGGAAAGGCGTTTGGGAGGCAATATATTGACGAGTAGGCGTTAGCTTGCGCCTGCAAAGAACGGGCGTTTTGGCAATGTGGGCCACCAAACGGCAATTGTCGACGCTCTGGCGGCGTTGGACGACTGCAGTTGGCGCCCCCGGCCGGGCGCGGGTTCTTTGCGGCCACCCGTTTCCTCCCGCCTCCTCTCATCCCTCTCTTCCTTATTGGTTTCTGAATGAAAGCATCTTTCCACCCTTTTTTGCTGGCCCTGGGGCTGGCGCTGCCGGGCACGGCCCTGGCCCAAAACGAGCTGAGTAACTTTTCGGCCACCGGCCGGGGCGGCGTCATCAACACCTTCGCCACCGATTACCAGGTCATTGGCATCAACCCCGCCAACCTGGGGCGCAGCACCGATTTCAAGGTGGCTTTCACCATCGGCGAAATTGGGGCGGGCGTGGGGTCGCAGTCGCTCACCAAAACCATGTTCAAGCACATTCTCTACGACGGCAAGCAGAGCCTGACGCCCGCCGACCGCACCCTGCTGGTGCAGCAGCTCACCGGCGACAACGTGCTGAACCTGAACGTGGACGCCACCACCCTGGGCCTGGCCATCACGCTGCCCAACGGCCTGGGCGGCATTGCCTTCAGCAACCGCCAGCGCGTGGCCGGCCACCTGGCCCTGAACGGCAACGCAGCCGACATCATCGTGAACGGCCAGAACGCCGCCGTCATCAAGCAGTATTACCCCACGCCCAACACCAGCGGCACGCCCACGCCCACCAACCCCAGCGCGCCCAACGTGTCGGCGGTGCTGGACGGCACCAGCATTCAGGCGGCCTGGACCAGCGAGTACAACATTTCCTACGGCGTGCAGGTGCTCGACAAAACCGGCTTTAAGCTGTCGGCCGGGGTGGGCTACCGCTACATCCAGGGCATCGGCATTTCCGACGTGCGGGTGAGCGGCGGCACGCTGTACGCTTACAACGCCCTGTCGCCGCTGTTCAACGTGAATTACGGCAACCTGGCCACCAGTCCCAGCTTCAACCTGGAAAGCGGCTCCGGCCTGAGCCCGGTGGGCAAAGGCAACGGCTTCGACTTCGGCCTGGCGGCCGAGATTGGCAAAATGGTGCGCGTGGGCGCGTCGGTCACCGACATTGGCTCGATGACCTGGACCGGCAACGTGCTGCAGGCCACCGACCAGAAGCTGCAGCAAACCTCCTCAAGCGGCCTGGAGACCTACGACGTTTTCACTGAAATCAGCAAGCAGTTCGACCAGAACGCCCAAAGCCTCTTCACCTACGAGGCGGCCAAGGAGCGCAAGGCCGCGCTGCCGGCCAAGCTGCGCCTGGGCGGCGGCGTGCGCATCAGCCAGTTTTTTGAAGCCGGCCTCGACGTGACCATGCCCCTGAACAAAGTGGCCGGCAACCTCACCGCGCCCTTCGTGGGCGTGGGCGTCGACTACAAACCCCTGCACTGGCTGAAGCTGAGCAGCGGCTTCACGGGCGGCGCGGGCTACGGCAAGAGCCTGCCGCTGGGCCTCACCTTCGTGACGCCCGTGTGGGAAGCCGGCATCAGCACGCGCGACGTGGTGGGCCTGTTGAGCGAAGAGTCGCCGTACTCGTCGGTGGCGTTTGGCCTGCTCCGCTTCAAGTTCGGCGGCGAGTAAGCAGCGAGTAATTAGTCGGCGCATTAAATAAAAAAAGGCTGTCATCCTGAGCGCAGCGAAGGACCTTCTCACGCTTGAACTAGCTGTTCTAACGTGAGAAGGTCCTTCGCTGCGCTCAGGATGACAGCCTTTTTCAATCCTCATTAAGCTCTGCCTACGGCACCACCACAAACGCCGGCAGGCCCAGCTTGCTGCGGCGGCCGCCCAGCTTCAGGCCTTCGTCCACGTACTTGCAGTCGGCGCCCAGCGCGTTGGGCTGTTCGATGACGCCGAGGTTGGGGTTGTCTTCGCGGGCCACGTAGATGCGGCCGTCGGGCCCGCGCTGCAGGGCGCCGATTTTGCGATTGGCCGACTTGCCCACCAGCGTTTTGGCTTTGGTTTTGAGGTCGAACTGCCAGATTTCGGTTTGCCCGCCGCCCACGCCGTTGCAGGTGCCGTACACTTTCGAGCCGTCGGGCGAAAACTCCACGCCGTAGGCTTCGGCAAAGGGCCCGAAGCTGCGCGGGTTGCTCACTTTGCCGGTGGCGCGGTCAAAATCGTAGATTTCAAACTTGTTGGTTTCGCGCCAGAGCGCGGCGGCCAGGTGCTTGCCGTCGGGCGAAAACTTGAGCGCGCCGATGGCGTTGCGGCCGGGGCCGGCGTTCATGCTGCCCACGTTGCTCATCAGCGGCTTGGCCGACACGCCGTCGGCCGTCACGAGGTAAGAAACAAAGGCGTTGGAGTTCCAGCGGTGGGCCACCACCCAGGTGTCGCGGCCGTTCTGGTGGCGCACGGCGGCCAGCTTTTCGGCCACGGGCTGCACCAGCAGCAGGTTCACGCGCGGCAGGTCGCCGAAGTTGTCGTCGCGGGTCATGTCCACTATCGAGTAGCGCAGGCCGTTGGGCGTGCCCTGCGGCGCCACCGTGAAAATGTAGAACACGTTGCCGGAGCCCGGGTCGGGCACGATGAGGGCCGACTGCGTGCTGCTGCCGCTGCCCATCAGCTGGTGGCCGTTGGGCATGGGCTGGTGCTTGCGGTTCCACACGGTTTCGCCGTTGGTGTAGAACAGCAGCTCGCCTTTGGAGGTGGTGGCCACGGCGCAGCCTTCGTAGGTGCTCATTTTGCCGTCGTTCAGCGGCTTGGGCGTTCCGTCGGCGAAGGTGAGGCCGGCCTGCTGGCCGAAATACCAGAGGTCGGTGAGCCGCTGGGCCTGGGCCGCGAAAGCAAAAAACAAGGAAGACAACGCAAGCAAAAAGCGTCTCATGGGCAAGGGAAATCGGTTGGTTTCGCGGCTAAACGAAAAAACCGTGCCCAATGGTGCGGCGCGGCTTGTAGCGTGGACTCTGCGAGTCCGCGTTCCGTTAGGATGTTCGCCCCGGCGCGGACTCGCAGAGTCCACGCTACAAGCTGCCTACCGCGCCACCGCCAGCGCCCCGGCCTGCATCACGTCGTGGTGCTGCTCAAAGTAGGCGTAGCCCGGCATCAAACCCCGCCAGAAAGCCTGGTGGGGGCTGTTGCGGCGCCGGGCCAGCTCGGCTTCGGTGATGGGGAAGGGAAAGATGTGCACCGGAATGACGGCCTGCCCGGCGGCGCGGGCGGCTACGGCCAGCAGGTACACTTCCTCGATGCCCGCGTCGGTGATGGGCATGCAGCCGATGGAGGCCTCGCCGCCGTGGATGAAGATGTCGCCGCCGGGGTTGGGCTCGCCCAGGGCGCGGTCGGCGGCGTTGGGGTAGTTCAGGCCCAGCGAGAGGTAGTAGTTGCTTTTGGGGTTGAAGCGGTCGATTTCGTAGAAGCCCTCGGGCACTTGGTAGTCGCCGGCCCGGCGCTTGGGGCCCAGCGTGCCCGAAGTGGCCGATAGGGGGTAGGTTTCAAACAATTGGAAGGGGCCGCCGCCCTGGTTGCGGGCCCACACTTCCAGTTCGGCGCGGCTCTTTATCATCCGAATAAACACCTCCAGCCGCTTGGATTCGAGCGCGTGCGTGCGCAGCCGCGCGGCCAGCTGCGGCCCAATGGCTGCCTGCGCCGCCCGCACCCGCGGAAACCGCAGCTGCTCCTTCCAGAACAAGGCCGGGCTTTTCCCAACCAGGCTATCCGCCGGCATCTTGCTGCTGGGCGTGGTACACCCCTGGGCAACTAACTGGAATGCGGATAGCAGCAACAACCCGCAGCACGACAAACGACGCAACATAAAAACCCGAGCGGTGAAAGTGGAGAATGCGCTTACAACGGCATTCGGCTGTTTCTATTTTGTGGGTGGGGAAAATGGTTGGGCGAGCGTGGGCGCCCGCGTCTGCCCAGCCTTCCCGTGTGCTCGGCTACCTTCGCAGCCGCTAGCGCAACCATGCCACTGCGCGGCTTTTGCGCATGCTTTCTTTCAACAAACTCCGCCGCCTGGCCCCGTTGCTGGCGCTGCTGAACTGCACCGGCAACCCCAGCACCCGGCCCGCGCCCGAGGCGCCCGGCGTGCTGCCGGGTCCCAGTGCCGGCACCTCCCAAACCCGGTTGCCCAACGGCTGGCAGCTCAGCCCCGCCGGCACCGCCACGCCCCTCGGCGACCTGCCCCTCAACCTGCAAATCAGCCCCGACGGCCGCCTGGTCGCCGTGGTGAACGCCGGCTGGGGCCAGAACTCGGTGCAATTGCTCGACGCCGCCACCGGCCAGTTGCTCGACACCAAAGTGGTGCCTACGGCCTGGGCCGGCCTGGCCTTCGCGCCCGATGGCCGCACGCTCTACGCTTCGGGCGGGCAGTCGAACCGGGTGCACTGCTTCAAAGTGGAGGGCCGGGAGCTACAGCCCGACAGCGCCATTGTGCTAGGCGAAAAGTGGCCCAAAAGCAAAATCGGCGTGGCGGGCCTGGCCGTGGATGGGCGACGCCAGCAGCTCTACGCCGTCACGCGCGAAGACAATTCGCTCTACACCCTCGACCTGAAAGCGCGCAAAGTCCTGCGCACCCTCCGGCTGCCGGCCGAGGCCTACGGCGCCCTGCTCAGCCCCGATGGTGCACGGCTCTACATCAGCCTGTGGGGCGGCCACGCGGTGGCGGTGTACGATGTCGAAAAGCAGGCGCTGCTGGCATCCATCCCCGTGGAAAGTCACCCCAACGACCTGGCCCTGACCCGCGACGGCCGCCGCCTCTTCGTGGCCAACGCCAACAGCAACTCGGTTTCGGTCATCGACACCCGCGCCGGGCGCGTGACCGAAACCCTGAACACGGCCCTTTTCCCGGCCTCGCCCGCCGGCAGCACGCCTAACGGCGTGGCCCTGAGCGCCGACGAAACCCAACTTTTCATCGCCAACGCCGACAACAACTGCCTGGCCGTGTTCGACGTGCGCGACCCGGCTGCCAGCCGCCCGCTGGGCTTCGTGCCCACGGGTTGGTACCCCACGGCGGTGCGCGTGGCAGGCACGCAATTATTGGTGGCGAACGGCAAGGGTAGCACTTCGCTGGCCAATCCCAACGGCCCCAACCCCGGGCGCGACGTGGGCGAGAAGGGCGCCGGCTACATCGGCGGGCTGCTAAAAAGCTCGCTCACGCGCCTGCCCGTGCCCGATGCGGCGGCCCTGGCCACGTTTTCGGCCCAGGTGTACGCCAACACGCCCTACTCCAAAACCCGCGAAGCCTCGCCCGATGTGCCGGCTGGCAACCCCGTGCCGCCGCGCGTGGGGGAGAAGTCGCCCATCAGGCACGTGTTCTACATCATCAAGGAAAACCGCACCTACGACCAGGTGCTCGGCGACGTGCCGGCCGGCAACGGCGACGCCAGCCTCTGCCTCTTCCCCGAAAAGGTGACGCCCAACCACCACGCCCTCACGCGGGAGTTTGTGCTGCTCGATAATTTCTACGTGGATGCCGAGGTGAGCGCCGACGGCCACAACTGGAGCACGGCCGCTTACGCCACCGATTTCGTGGAGAAAACCTGGCCCGGCCACTACAGCGGCCGCGGCGGCGACTACGATTTTGAGGGCAACAAGGGCGAAGTGGCCGAGCCCCAAGACGGCTTCTTGTGGGACTACTGCCTGCGCGCCGGCCGCACGTTCCGCTCCTACGGCGAGTTCGTATTCGGCGGCAAGCCCACCACGCCCGCCATTGCCGCCAACTACTGCAAGGCGTATTCCGGCTTCAACCTGAAGGTGAAGGACGTGGACCGCGAAAAGGTCTGGGAGCAGGATTTCGACCAACTCGTGGCCGCCGGCAAGTTGCCCGACCTCAGCATCATCCGCCTGCCCAACGACCACACCTACGGCGCCCGCAAGGGCGAGCTGCACCCTTGGTCCTACGCCGCCGACAACGACCTCGCCCTCGGCCGCCTCATCGAGCACCTTTCCCAAAGCCCCGTCTGGAAGGAATCGGTGGTGATGATAGTGGAAGACGACGCCCAAAACGGCCCCGACCACGTCGACGCCCACCGCTCTACGGCCTACCTCATCGGGCCCTACATCCGGCGCCACGCCGTGGTGCACACTGCCTACACCACTTCCGGTATGCTGCGCACGCTGGAACTCATCCTCGGCCTGCCGCCCATGAGCCAGTACGATGCCGCCGCGCTGCCGCTCTGGGCCTGCTTCACGCCCAAGCCAAACTTCAAGCCTTACGCCCTGCGCCCCGCCACCACCCCGCAGGATGTGCGCAACACCGCCTTCAACGCCCCCGCCCGCCGCGCCCTGAAATTCGACATGCGCCGCGAAGACGCCGCGCCGGACTTGGCCTTCAACGAAAACATCTGGCAAGCCATTCGGGGCGAGCGCAGCCGCATGCCGGCTCCGCGCCGCGCCGCTTTTTTGCGCGAGGCGAAGGCCGAGCGGGAGGAGGAAAAAAGCGATGATGATTGAAAGAACAAGAGAAAGAACTTCATGCAGCGCGCAGCGAAGCATGACCGTAAGACAACCCCTCAATCACCCCGCACCCCATGCAGCTAAAACCCCTTTTCACCTTCCTCTCCGGCCTCGCCAGGCACAACGAGCGGCCCTGGTTTCAGGAGCGCAAAGCCACCTACGACCAGCTACGCGCCCAGTTCATTGAGGACGCCGAGTACTGGTTTCGGGAACTCCAGCAGCTCGACCCCGCGCTGGCCGGGCCCGAAGGCCGCAAAAGCGTCTTCCGCATCTACCGCGACGTGCGCTTCAGCAACAACAAGGACCCTTATAAAACGCACTTTTCGGCGTACTTCACCGCCAGCGGCAAGGACGTGGAAACGTCGGGTTACTACGTCCAAATCGGTCCGAATGGCAGCACGCTCATTGCCGGCGGCATGTACCAGCCCGACAAAGACCAGCTCGCCGCCATCCGCCAGGAAATCGACTACAACGCCGACGAGCTGAAAGCCCTGCTGGCCGCGCCCGATTTCCACCGCTACTTTGGGGCGCTGGGCGGCGAGCGCCTCAAAAAAGCCCCGGCCAGCTACTCCGTCGACCACCCCGAAATCGAATTGCTCAAGCACAAAAGCTTCGTGGCTACCCACCCGATGGCCGACGCCGACGTGCTGAGCCACGACGATTTCCGGGCCTACGTGCTGGAAGTTTTCCGGGCCCTGGTGCCGCTCTGCCAGTTCCTGCGCCACGCCATCAGCCAGTAGACCGGTGGGTATTTAATCGGGGGTCCGACCCTCAATTTCGAGGGTCGGACCCCCGATTTCGAGCCAATGAGGCCCGATTTCGAGGGTTGAACCCCGGAAATAGAGCCAAGTTGGCCGGAAATCGGGGGCCTGACCCTGGAAATCGGTCCTCATTAGCTCGATTTTGACCTGATTTGGCTCGATTTCGAGGGTCGACCCCCCGAAATCGAGCCAGATTGGGCCGATTTCCAGCCGCAGAAGCCCGATTTCGAACCTCAGACGTTCGAAATCGGGCTTCTGCGGCTGGAAACCGTAGATGGAACGACGGCCGGGCTACCAGGTTAGCACTTCCTGCTCGTGGCCGGCCCGGAACAGCGCGCTCTGCTTTTTGCCGTTGGCCTCCAGGTTCACGATGTTCATCTCGTCGCCGAATGCTTCCAGCATCATGGCCTGGCGCAGCTGCACGCCGGACACCGGGCCGGGCAGCGGCACCTTGCAAAACAGCCAGTAGCCGTCGTTTTCGGGCTGCATGCCCAGCACCTGCAGCGGCAGGGCCGCGCCGGCCACGGTGCGCACCTGCAAGGTGCGCTGCAGGTAGGCGGCGGCCAGCGCGAGGGGGCGTGGGCCGGCGTCGGTCAGGTTCACCGGCTTGGGCTGGCCCTGCGAAATGGCCTTTTCAAAGTCGTCGGTAAACACCTTCACCGACAGCTCCAGCTGCTGCTTGGCCGCGTTGTGGCGCAGCTCCGTGATGGTGCTGTGGTAGGCGTGCCAGGCCGGGGCCGCGCCGGCCAGCGGCAACAGTAGCACAGCAGCTAAAGCGGCAAGGAGGTAGCGCACGGGCAGCGGAAAATGAAAGGCGAAAGCTTTGGTGAACAGTAGCCGGCCACCGGGCTAGGGCTGGGGTGGCGTCACGGGCTTGGCCGGCGGCGCCTGCTCGGTTTTGGGCTCTTCTTTGGGAAACAGCTTCATTACCTGCTTGAACACGAGCACGTAGGCCATCAGGCCCAGAATCAGCACCGTGCCCACGCGCTGGGCGCCTTCCATGAAGGCATCCGACGGCTTGCGGCGCATTATCATCTCGTAGAGCAGGAACACCACGTGGCCGCCGTCGAGGGCCGGAATGGGCAGCAGGTTCATGAAAGCCAGCACCATGCTCAGGCCGCCGGCCAGGCCCCAGAAGTGCTGCCAGTCCCACACGCCGCCAAACTGCTGGGCAATTTCCACCGGCCCGCCGATGCTTTCCGACGCCGACAGCTCGCCGCGGCCAATCTTGGCAAAGGCGCGGGCCTGCAGGCCAATCACGCCAAAGGCTTTCTTCACGCCCACCGGCACCGACTCGCCCAGGCCGTAGTAGCGGGTCGAGGTCTTCATGGTCGACTTCATTTCGAAGCCCAAAAGGCCCGTTTTGCCCACCACCACCGACAGCGGCAGGAGCTGGCCCTGGCGGTCCACTTCCAGCGCCACGCGCTGGTTTTTGTGGGCCTTGAGCACGGCTTTCAGCTCATCGTAGTACTGCACCGGCTGGCCGCCGGCCTTCACAATCTTGTCGCCGGCCAGCAGGCCGGCTTTGTCGGCGGCGCTGCCCGGTTGCACCGCTTTCACGCTGAAGGTGATGCGCGGGCTCACAAAAAAGCTGTCCTGGTCGGCCTGCTTGCTGAATTTGGTAAGGAAGTCCTGCGGGACCTTGATGTCGGCCAGCTGCCCGTCGCGCTCCACGGTGTAGTAGGCGTTGTCGCCCATCAGCACGTCGGGCTTGTACACGTCGTCGAACTCGGTGAAGGGCCGGCCGTTGATTTTCACGATTTTATCGCCCGTCCGAAACCCGATGGAGCGGCCCAGGCCGTTGGCCACCACGCCGTAGCGCGCCTCCGAAGCCGGCAAATACGTGTCGCCCCACTTGTAGGAAACCGCCGCGAAAATCACGATGCCCAGAATTACGTTCATGATGATGCCGCCCAGCATCACCAGCAGGCGCTGCCAGGCCGGCTTGCCCCGGAACTCGTCGGGCTGCGGCTCGCCGGCCAGGGCCGAGGCGTCCTGCGTCTCGTCTATCATGCCGTGAATCTGCACGTAGCCGCCCAGCGGAAACCAGCCGATGCCGTACTCCGTCTCGCCAATTTTCTTTTTCACCAACGCGAAGTTGGCCACGTTGGGCATCGGAAACAGGAAGTCGAAGAAGATGTAAAACTTATCGACCCGGATTTTAAACAGCTTGGCGAAGGCAAAATGGCCGAATTCGTGCAAGCCAACAAGGATGGAAAGCGCCAGCACAAGCTGGCCAATCATGGTGAGGATAGCCAAGGGGGAATATTATTAATCTGTCATCCTGAGCGGAGCGAAGGACCTTATCACGCTCGCGCTGCTTATTTGTGAGTGAATCTGACTAGGGCAGCCGTGATAAGATGCTTCCTTCGTCAGCATGACAACGATTCTTAAACCAACGTTTCGGCGATGCGCCGCGTTTCCGCGTCGGTCGCCACCAAATCGGCCAGTATTGGCTCGGCAAGGTACGATACCCGCGCCAGGCACTCGGCCACCAGGTCCGACATCTGCCGGAAGCCGACCTGCTCCCGCAAAAATGCGGCCACGGCGACTTCGTTGGCCGCGTTGAGCACGCAGGGCGCGTTGCCGCCCCGCCGCATGGCCCCAAACGCCAGCTCCAGGTTGGGAAACGCTACTCGGTCAGGCGCCTCAAAGGTGAGCGTAGGGTAGTCGAGAAACGAGAAGCGCGGGAAGGCATTGGCCAGCCGCTGCGGGTAGCCGAGGGCGTACTGAATGGGTAGCTTCATGTCGGGCAAACCCATTTGGGCCTTCAGAGAGCCGTCCTCGAACTGCACCAGCGAGTGCACGATGCTTTGCGGGTGCACCACCACGTCGATTTGCTCATTGGTGAGCCCAAACAGCCACTTGGCCTCAATTACCTCCAGGCCCTTGTTCATGAGCGAGGCCGAGTCGATGGTGATTTTGGCGCCCATGTCCCAATTGGGGTGTTTGAGGGCCTGCGCTTTGGTCACGCTTTCCATCTGCTGGGCCGAGCGGCCGCGGAAAGGCCCGCCCGAAGCCGTGAGGATGATTTTCTCGATGGGATTCCGTTCCTCGCCCACCAGGCACTGGAAAATGGCCGAATGCTCGGAGTCGACGGGCAGCAGGCGCACGCGGTGCTGCCGCACCAAACCCGTAATCAGCTCGCCGGCCACCACCAGGGTTTCCTTGTTGGCCAGGGCAATGTCTTTGCCGGCCCGGATGGCGGCCACCGTGGGCAGCAGGCCCGCGTAGCCCATCAGGGCGGTGAGCACGATGTCGATTTCGGGGCGCGTCACCGCTTCGGCCAGGGCGGCCGCCCCGGCCAGCACCTCGGTTTCGGGCTGGCCGGCCAGGGCCGCTTTTAGGGGCTGGTAAAAGCTTTCATCGCCGATGACGACCACGGCCGGCCGAAACTCCTGCGCCTGCCGCGCCAGCAGCTCCCACTGCCGCTGCGCGCTGAGCACCGCCACCCGGAACCGGCCCGGCTGCTGCCGCAGCACTTCCAGCGCCTGCGTGCCGATGGAGCCCGTAGCGCCCAGCAAGGCCAGCGTTTTCACCTCATTTTTTTCAACCATAATTCGCTAAACACGGAAACTCCGCAAAAGTACGGCGCCCCCGCGTGGCCGGGCCTATACGCGCCGGAGCGTGGCTGCCACAAACTGGTCGATGACCGCCGCAATAGCTTTGACTTCGGCCGCTACCCCATCGGTGAGGGCCGCTGGCGTGGTGCTTTCGGCCAGGGCCGTGAGCTGGGCCAGCTGCCCGCCAATGGCGCGGTACACGGGCTCCCAGAGCACGGCGGTACTGTCGGCGTGGGCGCCCAGAGTGCGGCGCAGCTCCAGCAGACGCATCACTAGGCCAGCCAGCGTGGCCAGCAGGGCGCGCTCGATGGGGGCAAACGGCCGGGGCGGGCCATCGTACACGCACAGCGAGCCGAGGTTGTAACCCTCGGGCGTGCGCAGGTTGTGGCCGGCGTAGAAATGCAGGTCCAGCTGCTGTAACAGGGAAATGTCGACGCCCGGAGCACTGGCCCGGTCCAGGTCCTCAAACACGGCCGTGTCGTCCTGCAAAATGGTGGCCGAGCACAGGCTTTGGTTGCGCGGAATGCGTTCGATTTCCACCGGCAAATTGTAGGGCGCTTTCACCAGCACCTCGTCTTTCTCCACGATGGAGAGCATGGCGTTGGACACGCCAAACAGGCGGGCGGTGGCGGCCACCACGTCGTCGAGCACTTTTTCGCTGCGGGCGTCCAGCAGCTGGTAGCGCTCAAGCGCGTGCAAACGGGCGGCGTCGTTGGCCGGAATCAGGGAAGCAGGAAGTTCGGTCAAAATAAGAAGGAAGGGCAACAGGGCCGCGATGAGGAAGTGCGGCTCTAAGCTGGCGCAGCCGAAACGGCCCGGCCACCGGCCTTGTGTAACCGCAAGCGCGCACAGGAAGTTGCCGCCCGGGCTTACGGGCGCCGCAGCGTGGCCACCAAAAACTGGTCGATGATGCCCACGATGGCGCCCGCTTCCTGCGCCACGGCGGGCGAAAGCTGCCTGGGCGCGCTGCGCGGCGCCACCCGCTCGGCCAGGGCGCCGAGGCGGCCCAGCTGCTCGCTGATGGACCGGTACACGATTTCCCAGAGGGCCACGGTGGCCCCGGCGTGGGCGCCCAGCAGGCGGCGCAGCTCCAGCAGGCGCATCACCAGGCCGGCCATGCGGCCCAGCAACGACCGTTCGGCGGGCGTGAAGCGGCGGGGCGGGCCATCGAGCAGGCAAAGAGCGCCGAGGTTGTGGCCGTCGGGGGTGCGCAGGCTGTGGCCGGCGTAGAAATGCAGGCCCAGATGCCGCACCAGTGAAATGTCGACGCCGGGGGCGCTGGTCTGGTCCAGGTCCTCAAACACGGCCGTGTCGTCCTGCAAAATGGTGGCCGAGCACAGGCTTTGCTCGCGGGGCACCCGCTCGATGGGAGCGGGCAGGTTGTAGGGCGCTTTCACGAGCACCGTGTCTTTTTCCACGATGGAAATCATGGCGTTGGACACCTGGAAGAGGCGGGCGGTGGTGGCCACCACGTCGTCGAGCACTTTTTCGCTGCGGGCGTCCAGCAGCTGGTAGCGGTCGAGGGCACCGAGCCGGGCGGCGTCGTTGGCCGGAATCAGAGAAGCGAGTAGAGAGTTCATCATCCGAGTAGAAGGGTGGAAAGGTCGATAGCAAGCTAACGAAAAAAAGCTACGCTTGGCTGCGGAAGCTGAGCGGTGGGTGGTTCGTCGGGTGTTTTAAGGGGTTTGTGTTTGAAAAAGAGGAGTTGAGCGGCGCGGCGCTTAAGCGGAGGCCGCGCTACCTTTGGAACCGTGTCTGCCGCTGCCCCATTTATTTGCGACTACGACGTGGCCATCATCGGCGCCGGCCCGGCGGGCGCGGCCTGCGCCCTGGCCTTGCGCGCGAGCGGCCTGCGCGTGGCGCTGCTCGACAAAGCCCAGTTCCCGCGCGACAAAGTGTGCGGCGACGCCATTCCGGGCCACGCCCTGAAGGCCCTGCGCCAGCTCGACCCCGCGTTTGCCGAGGCGCTGTGGCAACTGCAGCCGCTGGACGCCGTGCGCCAGTCGCGCCTGGTGGCGCCCAACGGCGACAGCCTCTGGATGCAGTGGAAGCTGCCCAGCTTCAACAGCCCGCGCGAAACCTTCGACACCGCGCTGCTGGAGCTGGTGCGCCTGCACACGCCCACCACCATTCTGGAAAACACCATCCTCAAAGGCCTGCACGTGGCCGCCGAGTGCGTGCACCTGCATCTGGCCGAAGGCGCCGAACTGACCTGCCAGCTGGTCATTGGCTGCGACGGGGCCAACTCCGTGGTGCGCCGCCAGCTGCTGCCCCTGCCGCTCGACCGCGCCCACCACTGCGCCGGCGTGCGGGCCTACTTCGAGAACATCAAAGGCGCCGAGGCGGGCCTCACCGAATACTTTTTCACCAAAGACTACCTGCAGGGCTACCTCTGGATTTTTCCCGTGGGCCAGGGCCGCTACAACGTGGGCCTGGGCATGCTCTCCGAAACCGTGGCCCGCCACAAAGTGGACCTGAAGCAGGTGCTGCCCGAGCTGCTGGCCCGCCACCCCGCCCTGGCCGGGCGCTTCGGGCAGGCCCGGCAGCTGGGCGCCATTCAGGGGTTTGGGCTGCCGCTGGGCGGCGGACGCACGGTGCCGCTGAGTGGCGCGCGGTTCCTGCTGTGCGGCGACGCGGCCTCGCTCATCGACCCCATTCAGGGCCACGGCATCGACACGGCCATGCAGAGCGGGATGCTGGCCGCGGGACAGGTGCTGGCCTGCTTTGGGAAACGGGATTTCAGCGCCGCTTTCCTCCGGAAGTACGACCAGCAGGTGGCGCACCGCATCAGCCGCAAGCTGGCCAAAAGCTACCGCCTCATGCGCTTCCTCAGCAACAAGCCCTGGCTGGTGAACGCGGGCGTGCGCCTGGCCCGCGTGCCGGGCCTGAAGCCCTGGGTGCAGAAGGCGATAGGGTAGGGGCGAAACTCTAGTAAGCATACCGCCATGGCTTTCAGCGACATCGAATACCGGGAATGCCCGCCGCCACCGGCCCTGGCCGCCTTTGTGGAAAGCTTCTGGATGCTGGTCAACCACGCCGATGAGGCGCAGCCGATGGTGCTCATCCCCGACGGGCGGATTGATGTGTTCTTTTCCCGTCCCGCGGCCGGGCCTTATGAGGTGACGTTGCGCGGGCTCGACACGCACCCCGGCCCGCAGGCCATTCCACCGCACCAGCCCGTGTGGGCCATCAGCTGGAAACTGCTGGCGGCCGAATACCTGCTGCCGGTGCGGGTGGCCGGCTTGCGGGAAAGCGGCTGCCGGCTGGCGCCCGACTTCCTGGGCCTGAACGAGGCCGACCTGCACGATTTTGACGGCTTTTGCGCCACCGCTGCGGCACACATCGAGCCCTTGCTGCCTCAGGAAATCGACGCCCGAAAGCGCATTCTGTTTGACCGGCTTTACGCCACCAACGGGGCCACGGCGGTGGAGGCCCTGGCCACGGCGGCGGGCTGGAGCAGCCGGCAAATCAATCGGTACTTCACCCAGATGTTTGGCCTTTCGCTAAAAGCCTACGCCAACATTCTGCGGTTTCGGGCGGCCCTGCCCCAGCTCAAAGCCGGCAAGCTCTTCCCGGAAGAAAACTTTGCCGACCAGGCCCATTTCATCCGCGAAGTCCGGAAATACGCGGGCGTGGTGCCCAAAGAGCTGGCCCGCAACCAAGACGACCGATTTATACAATTATCCGCTTTGCCGGAGCAATAGTTTTGCGCTGAACTTAAAAATATGTTCAGCTATGTTATTGCAAAACAAACAAGTAGCCATTGTGGGCGGTGGCCCTGGCGGCCTCACCCTGGCCCGCCTGCTCCAGCAAAACGGTGCCGCCGTGCGCGTGTATGAGCGCGACCGCAGCCGCCACGGGCGGGTGCAAGGCGGCACCCTGGACCTGCACCACGAATCGGGACTGGCTGCCCTGCGCGCCGCCGGTCTGCTCGAAGAATTCAAGGCCCGCTACCGCCCCGGCGCCGACAAACTGCGCCTGACCGACAAGCACGCCGCCGTGGCCTACGACCAGCACGCCGAGGCGCCGGCCGATACCTTCGGCGACGAATCCTTTCGCCCCGAAATCGACCGGGGCCCGTTGCGCGACATCCTGCTCGACTCGCTGCAGCCCGATACGGTGGTCTGGGACAGTCAGCTCGCTTCGGTGCAGCCGCTGGGCGCGGGCTGGCAGCTGGCGTTTCGAAATGGCACAACGGCCACGGCCGATATCCTCATCGGCGCCGACGGCGCCAACTCCAAAATTCGCCCGCTGCTCACGCCCATCAAGCCATTTTACTCGGGGGTGACCATAGTGGAAGGCAGCGTGTATGATTCGGCGCAAAACGCGCCCCGCCTCCACGAGTTGGCGCAAGGCGGCAAAATCTTCGCGCTGGACGATGCAAAAACCCTGGTGGTAAGCGCCAAAGGCGACGGCAGCCTGAATTTCTACACTGGCTGCAAAACTGCCGAAACCTGGGCCCGCGACAGCGGCATCGACTTCTCGAACGCGCCCGAGGTACTGGCCTGGTTCCGGCAGGAGTTTGCCGGCTGGGATGAGCGTTGGGCAGAGCTTTTCGCCGATGAAGCCACGCCCTGCGTGCCCCGCCCGCAGTACTGCATGCCCCTCGACCAAACCTGGCCCGCCCAACCCAACATCACCCTCCTCGGCGACGCCGCCCACCTCATGCCGCCCTACGCCGGCGAAGGCGTGAACATGGCCATGCTTGACGCCCTTGAATTAAGTACTTGCCTGACCGACGACCAGTTTCCGGATTTGCAAGCCGCCATCAGCCATTACGAGCAGCGGATGCGCCAGCGTGCTTCGGCAGTAGCCCGGGAGACGATGGAGCAGACTGCGGCCTTGCACGCGGCGGGCGCTTTGGGGTACTTGGTGGGCTTTTTTGGAGAAGCGAAGTTTGGATGACCTCACCCCCTGGCCCCTCTCCCCAAGAAGAAGAGGCACCGGCCATGCACTACACGGGCCTTCTAAGGTTCTGGCCTGGCCCGCACCGCCCGGCAAACGCAAGCGCGTTTCTTTAGTGGCCCTCGGCGGCAGGCGCATCGTGTGCAGCGGCAATGGCGGGACCGGTGGGAAACTGGATGATGCTGGGAAGCAGCAATGCTGGGCCGATTCAGGTAGAAAAGCTACTGCGTGAACGGCGACGAATGCAAGTTTGCGGCAACAATACCCCGCGCAAGGGCCATCGATGGGGGCTGGCTGGACGACCTTAAAGACCTCATCAAAGCTGCGAAAGCCCGCGCCATGGCGGCCCTGGCGCGAAGACCAACTCGCGTGCTACTGGTCGATTTTGGCCAGAGCACTCCGTAGCTCTTCGGCCGAAACCGGCCGGAAAGCCAGCCCTCTTTCCACCTGCTCGCCTATCACTACCTCTTTGAGGGCCAGATAAGTGATGCCGTTTTCTCGCTTGAGGGCCACCAGGGTGGCGGGCTCGCCCACGGGAGAGGCGTGGAACTGCTGGAGGAAGGTGCCGGAGAGCTCGCCGTCGCTGCTAATCACGGCCCGCACCCGCCGAAACACCAGCTGCAGCCGGGTGTTGGGCGCATCGGTTTCCACGCGGTAGTGAATGCGCTGGCTGGCCAGCTGGCCAGTCCGGTCGCAATTGGCCCACCCCAGGCTGGCCGCGCTGAACAAGTAGCCGCTCAGCGAGTCGAGGCTGGTGGCCTGGAGTGCGCGGGTGCCGGCTTGTTGCAGCCGCCGGCGGGCGCTGTCGGCCTGAAATACCGGCAGCGCTTTGTTGCTCCCTTCGTTGGTGTAGCTGTTGGCGGGCCAGGGAAACACCATCCGGCCGTCGCGGGTGAAACCCACGTCGATGTTCCAGGAGCCCGCCACCGGCAGTTGCGGCAACGCCTTGGCGGGGGCCAGCGGCCGCCGGCGCCGGATGCTGGTGAGGTAGCTGCGGGCCGCCGGGGGCTGGCTGCGGAAGGGGCCGCTTAGGGTGGCCGGCAAAAAAGCGGGCAGCTGCCGCGCGGCGGCGCACAGCCGCTCGCGCAGCGCCGGGTCCTGAATGCCATTAACGGCGGCGTTCACGACCGCGCCCCGGCGGTCGACGGCCACCGTGAGCCGGCCGTATTCCACCCATTTCCGGCCCGAGAAGCGGCTGGCGCGGCGGAGGGCTTGGCGTTGCGGCCGGGTTTGGGCAGTGCACAGGCGCTGGGCAGTGCCGGGCGAAAAGCCCACTTGCTGGCGCAACACGGCCAGCAGCCGGGCTTCGCCGCCGCGCGCGCCGGGGCCGTTCCAGCGGAATCCCTCCGGTTTCAGGGCCGGGCGGGGGCGTTGCCAGTCGAGCCCCCGCCCGGTGGTGCGCACCCCGTCGTAGAGCTGCATGCCGGTTTTGGGCCGGGGGGCGGGCACGCGCAGCAGCAGTTCGGTACCCGGCCGCAGGGTGCAGGCCTGGCCCGTGGCGGTGCGGGCAGCCAGGTGCAGCATGCCCCCGGTTTCGAGAATGCCCTGGCTGGAATTGGTGCTGAGGTTGTTGAGCAGGATGTCCGGCAGGGAATAAAATTCTTTTAGCTGAAGCGCAACGGGGCCGGCCGGGGCCGGCGCGCCGGGCCGGTCCTCGGCAAAAGCCTGCGCCGGCACGGCAATGGCCGTGCCCTCGGCCCCGAAAACGACCGTGTCGCGGCCCGGCCGAAGCCAGAACGTCTGCGCCGCTTTGGCGGCGCCAAATGCGGCAGTGTCCGTGGCGGCGTGCGTTAGGCGCGGGGCTTCCAGCACCTCGGGGTTTGGGAGCGGATACGCGTAGCTTTCCTCAGAAGCGGGCTCCGCTGGGTAAGTTGCCGGCCGGGGTGCTGGGCCCAGCCGGGGCCGCTGGGGCCGGGCAACCAGCGGCGGGCGTGGGTCCACTGCCGGCTGGTTGAGTACGCCGGGTCCGGGTGCGATGACGGCCCTTGCGTCAGCCGCCTTGGGATGCTCTCGGGCCGTTGCGGGCGGGGCAGCTTGCTCGGTTTCGGTGCCGGAGCAGGCCGCTAAGCCTGCCGTCGCAGCAAATAAGTAAAGGAAGCGCATAGGCGAATCAGCAGGATATGGGCACGAAGAGGCCCTTTCAACGCGAAAAGCCTGCGCTTAGTACTTTCGAATCAACGAATTATAGTCCAGCAGGCTTTTGTTGGCTAGCGCTGCCAAAAGGTGTAGGAGCGGGGACATCGCGCGCAACGTTGCTAAGTACGCGTCCGCTTCCTACAACCCAATGCCTACGCCAGTAAAAGCCCGCCGCCGATTTGCCCGGCCGGCCGCAACCGGCAGAAGGCGCGCATACTAGCGTCCCGCGCGGCCACGTTTCAAAGTAGCGCCGGGTCCGTATTTTCGAGCCTTTCCCGGCGAAACTCATGCAGAATTATTACCGCGTGCTGGGCGTGGGCCTCACGGCCACGGCCCAGGAAATTGAAAAGGCCTACCTAAGCCAACGCACCCGCCTCAAGCGCCTCGCCGCCGCCGACCGGGCCATGAAAGCTCGCCTGGCCGAGGTCGAAACCGGCTACGACATCCTCGGCAACCCCCGCCGCCGGGTGGCCTACGACCTGCTGCTGGCCCAGGAGCCGGCCGCGCCCGCCTCGGCCGCCCGGCGTGCCGACGAGCGCATGCAGCGTTGGGCCGTCTGGGCCCGCCGCTTCAACGTGGCGGTGCTGGGCTGCTGCCTGCTGCTGGGCCTCGACTGGGCCTTGCCCCTGCGCGACTACCCGCACGAAACCGTGCACAGCCGCTTCCCGGTGTCGGTGTCGGGGTCCTTGTCCGACCCGCAGCTGGCCTACCGGGTGCGCACCGAGCACACCACGTTTCGGCTACCCAGCGCCATCGGGCACCGCGTGCGCGACGACCAAACCATCCGGGTGTGGCAAACGCCGCTGCTCGGGGTGGTGAGCCGGGTGAGCTCGCCCGACTCGCCCGACGGCCCGGCCCCGTTTCAGCCCTACGGCGGCACCATCTACGGCACGTTTTTTCTGCTGCCGCTGCTGCTGGCCGCCGTGGCCGGCGTGGGCGTGTGGCCCGGCCACACCGCCGAAATGTACGTGAACACGGCGGCCGTGGGCGGGTTGTTAGCCATCCTCACGCTGATAGTGCTGCTGTGCTTCTGAGGCCAGGCGCCGCACCCGAATAGCCCGGGGCGCAACGCAAACGCCAGCCGCTCGTTAGCGCCTACTTACATTAAAAACGTTCTTCACCACCGCCTCCACCTCCTCATGGACTTTACTTCCTCCCGCCCCGAAGACCTGCTGTTCGACGCCGCCCGCCGCGGCGACGTGGCCGCCCTGCACGAGCTGCTCGCCTCGGGCCTCGACGTGAACGTGGCCAATGCCAAAGGCTTCACGGCGCTCATTCTGGCCGCCTACGACGACCACTACGACGCCGCCGTGTTCCTGCTCAACGCCGGCGCCAACCCCAACGTGCAGGACGCCGCCGGCAACACCGCCCTGATGGGCGTCAGCTTCAAGGGCTACGCCGACGTGGCCCGCCTGCTCATCGAGCGCGGCGCCGACCTCAACCTGCAAAACGGCAACGGCGGCACGGCCCTCATGTTTGCCACCCTGTTTGGGCGCAACGAGCTGGTGCGCATCCTCGTCGAAGCCGGCGCCGACAAAACCATCCGGGACGCGCGCGGCCTCACCGCCCTGGCCCTGGCCGGGCAGCAAGGCAACGAAGAAGCCTGGGCCGTGCTGGGCGGCGCCCCCGCCGAGGCCTAGCGCCGCCCCTGCCTAGCCCCGGCGGCTGGTGCACTGGCGCCGCACCTCATCTAGGCGCTTCACCAGGGCCGCTACTTCCTTTTCGCTGTCGGTGTTGAGCGAGAGCGTGATGGTGGCCGACATGCCCGATGAAGACTTGCCCTTGGCCGTTTCGCGGCGCTTCACGATGAGGTCGTAGTAGCGGTTGCCGCCTTTTTCGTGCTGCTGGGCAGCGTAGCTGATGGAGCCCACTTCGGCCCAATTCTGGGCCAGGGTGAGCTCCATTTTCACGTCCTCGTTGCTGCGGAGGCCCCAGCTGCCGCCGTTCTTGCTGTTGCTCACCGAAATGTTGGTGGCGCTGGCCTCGCCGCCGGGCTTGCGGTACTGGCGAATGGTTTGGCGGAAGCCGCAGTCGGCCAACGACACCCGCACCTCGGTGTCGTCGTCCTGGTTTTTGGGGTCCACCATCAGCTGGTTGAGGCGAGCGGTGAGGGCTTTTACCTCGGCGGCCGGGGCCTGGGCTTGCGCGGCGCCGCCCACAAGCAGGGCGCCGGCCAGAAGAAACAGGGATTTGAACATGTGCAGAAAAGAGAGGCGTGCAAAACAAAAAGCGCGGTGAAGCGGGCCCCGCACGAGTAAGGCCCGCTCCACTGCGCCAGATGCACGCCGCCCGCGGCCGGTTGCCTGGCGGCGCCAAAAAGTTGGGGCCGCGCCGCGCTACCCGATGCTGCGCACCACGCCGCCGTCCACGCGCACGGAGGCGCCGTTGGTGGCCGCCGCCAGCGGGCTGCACAGGTAGGCCACCAGGCTGGCCACTTCGTCGGGGGTGATGAAGCGCTGGAGCAGCGACGAAGGCCGCGCGTGCTGGAAAAAGTCGTGCTCGGCTTCCTCCTTGCTCTTGCCTTCGGCCGAAAGTTTTTTGATGAATTCTTCCACGCCCTCCGAGGCCGTGGGGCCGGGCAGCACCGAATTGACCGTGACGCCCGTGCCCTTGGTGAGCTCGGCCAGCCCGCGCGCCACCCCCAGCTGGGCCGTTTTGGTGGTGCCGTAGTGTATCATTTCAGAGGGAATCTGCAGGGCCGACTCGCTCGAAATGAAGAGAATGCGGCCCCAGCCACGGGCCAGCATCAGCGGGAAGTACTGGCGCGACAGGCGCACGCCGCTCAGCACGTTCACCTCAAAAAAGCGCACCCAGTCCTCGTCCGGAATCTCGGCAAAGGGCTTGGGCTCGAAAATGCCCACGTTGTTGACCAGGATGTCGACGGCCGGCACGTCGCGCAGCAGCTGCGCCACTTCGTCGGCCCGGCCAAAGTCGACGGCCACGCCGCGCAGCCGGGCCTGCGGCGTTTCGGCCAGAATGGCGGCGCGCGCCGCCGCAATGCGGGCCGCCGTGCGACCGGTGATGATGACTTCGGCCCCTTCGGCGGCCAGGCGGCGCGCGATGGCCAGCCCAATGCCGGCGGTGGAGCCCGTGACGAGGGCCGTTTTATCGGTGAGTTGCAGGTCCATGAGAATCAGCGAAAGTATTTTGACGCTAAACCGCTCCGACCCGGAAAAAGATGTGCCCGGACTCCTCATTTTCGGGCCCCGATGGCCTGAGAGCGGTTGTGGTAGGTGGGTTAACTCGTCTATAATTTGAAGGATTAACTAGGGTGCGGGTAGGAAAAATTATATTTTATGTGTGGTATGTTATCTGCTTTGGAAAATATTTTTATTCTTAGAAATCGACTTTTCGTTTCTTAATTGAAAAAGTGTTTAATTCGCTTCATAAGCAGCTAATTTCAATGCGTATAAGGGCGGGCTTGCTGCGTGAGGCTGTCCTGAATGCGAATAGCAGTATTGACCAATAACAGGAGTGTGAATTGGAGTTTGTTTGCCTGAAAGAATAGCAGCCTCCCGGCATACAACCATTTGGGGTGGGCAGCTGGCCAGTCTGAGCAAGCGAAAGCCAGCCAGAAAATAAGCCCCAAACGATTGTTGCGAATACATAGCGTTTTTCCCTTTCATTCACCCTTAAAATCACTTCATTATGTTGTTCATCTCTACAGTAGTCGCTCTTCAGCTGATGGTGGCCGGTGGGCCGCAATTGACGCAATTAAAAGGCGCCCGCCCGGCCACCGCGGCCGAAGCGCCGGCCGTGCCCACCGTGACGGGCCGGGTGCTGACCGACCAGGAAGAACCGTTGCCCGGCGTGGTGGTATCGGTGCAGGGTGCCTCGCACGTGACGAGCACCAACGCCTCCGGCAACTTCTTGCTGACGCTGTCCGACGTGAAATCCGTGCTGGTGTTTAAGTGCGAGGGCTACCGCGACCAGGCCTTGGCCGTGTCCGGCACCGCGCCGCTCACCGTGAAAATGTACGCCCTCAGCAAGGCCGCCCCGGCCGGCGCGGCCTCCCCCGAAACCACCGCCGAAGTCACCGGCAAGCCCAAGGTGCTGTCCTACTCGGAAGTGCTGCCCACCTTTCCTGGCGGCGACGCCGCCTACGGCCGGTACCTGAGCCAGAACGCGCATTTTCCGGAAGAGGCCCTGGCCAAAGGCATTTCCGGCACCGTGTTCGTCAGCTTCGTGGTGGATGAAGAAGGCCGCATCCTCGACGCCGAAGTGGTGCGCGGGGCCGGCCACGGCTTCGACCAGGAAGCCCTGCGGGTGATTCGGCTCATGCCCTGGTGGAACCCCGGCCGCGTGGCCGGCGATGCCGTGCGCGTGTCGCGCACGCTGGCCGTGCCCTTTGTGGTGCGGGAGCGGCCGTAGGCAGCCGCGCAGGGCATTCTTGGAATATCGACGGGGCCGGCGCATGCGTCGGCCCTGTTGCGTTCGGGCCCGGCGCAGCGGTGGGTCAGGCCAGCCACACGGCGGCCAGGGCCAGCAGCGCTGGCACCGTTTGCACCAGCAGGATGCGCCGGCCCGCTGTGGCCGCGCCGTACAGCCCCGCCACCGCCACGCAGCCCAGAAAGAAGCTGGCCACGTAGCGGTGCCAGACCGGGTCCGTAATCAGCAGCGCCCAGACAAGGCCGGCGGCCAGGAAGCCGTTGTAGAGCCCTTGGTTGGCGGCCAGCACTTTGGTGGGGGCAAACAGCTCGGGACGCAGCGAGCGGAAGGTTTGGGGCCCGCGCGTGGTCCAGGCAAACATTTCCAGCCACAAAATATACAGGTGGATGGCGGCCACGAGGCCGATGAGTAACAGGCTGAGCAGGTGCATGGCGGGAATATAGCGGTTTGGCCATGCCAACATACGGCTATTTCCGGGGAAACTGGGGCAGCCCGGCGACCCCGGGCTCCACGCGCGGCCCCGGCGGCTTACAGCGGCAAGAGGTAGCCCAGCGCGAGCGCGAGGGTGCGGGCCCGCACCACCCTCCAGGTGCGTTAGCCCAGGAACTGTTACCTCGCAAAAAAGCGGCCCGGATGTGAATCCGGGCCGCTTTTTTGGGCTGAGCAGGTAAAAATCAGGTAGTGGCCGGCTTGGACTTGGCGGAGGCATCCGGGGCATCGCCGCCCAGCCGAAACAGGTCCCGGGTGGCCTTGTCCGCGGCAAAAAGCACCTTCGCGGCGGTGCTGGCTTCCTGGCCGTAGCCGTAGGCGTGGTTTTGCACGGTCACGTAATGGTCGCGGCCTTCGGTATTGGTGCCTTTTTTCATTTCCTGCTCGGTGTTGGTGCCGGCGAGCTCCGTGCCCAGGGCACCCAGCTCGGCGAGCTGGGTGGCGGTGTAGCCCTTGGCGGCCAGCGCGGCGTGGTCGCGGGTGGCCGCGGCGAAGGCGGTGTGCAGCAGGGTGCGCATTTTGTCGTGGTGGTTGCGGGCGGCGTCGTAGGTTTTGCGGCCGTAGGTGGTCATGCGGCCCGCGTTGTTGGGGAAGGCGCGGCCCACGTAGTAATACAGGGTTTGGGCGGCGCGCTGGGCCCGCACCATCACGTCTTCCACTTCGGCGGTGTCCTCCTTCAGCTCGCCGGTGCGCACGGTGTGGTCGGGCGTGGTGTCGGCCAGGTCGAGGGCGGCCAGCCACTCGGCGCCGAAGTCCGCGTCAAAGTCTGGGTTGAAAGCCTGAAACTCGGCCTGGTGGGTGAGGTAGTAGCCGTGCATGGTGCGCATGTTCTGGCGCATGGTGGCATCGGCCATGGTGTAGTGCCGAACTACGTCGGTAGAGGTTTGCATATAACTGAAAATGAAGAGTGCTTGATAGTCGCCAAGATAGGGATTTAGTTGATGATTTCCGCCACTTAGTTGGCCGTTCCCGAGTGGTAGTTGGGTCTTCCCGCCGCCGGGAACCGCCAACTACCACTCGGTAACCGCCAACTAAGGCCCGGGAACCCCCAACTGGCACTCGGGAAGAGCCAACTAAGGCCCGGGAACAACCAATTAATACTCGGGAAGGCGCAACTAAAGCCCGGGAAGCGGTGGCTACCGGGCGGGCACGAAAAAGGCCCGCCGGGTGGGGCGGGCCTGGAACTTGAGTACGGGCCAAGCTAACGTTTTACTTTGGCTTTTAAATTAGCGTACTTCGCCTTTAGCTTTTCCTTCGATACATTATCCGATTTTGTAACCCGCCGAATTTCGATGTCCTCCGTCATATGGAACTGGACGATATTGCGGGTGATTTTGGTAATGGTCACGGTATTGGTGCGAGGGTTACTCGTCCGGCTCTCGCTCACGTCAACCACCGTTTTGCTTAAAGATGCTTTTTTAGCCGCCGGAGATATTGACGCAACTGGCTTTGCCACGGCTACTGCCGCAGGCTTTTGACGTGCTACGGCCGTAGAAGCCGCCGGTTTTTTGGTGCTTGCTTTAGATTTAGCGCTAGCCTTGGCCGCACTCGATTTCGTACTGGATGCAGGTTTTTTGGAAGTAGGCATAGCGGCAATAGCTGTAGAAGTCAAACTAGAAACGGGAAAAGCACTTCAATCAGTTCAGGTAGGGAGCCCGAGCATTTTGGTCGGATTATCCAGCGAACTCTCTACTAAGCGTGCAGGCCTCTCCTCGGTTGAGATTTCACTAAAGCTAGCGAATACATCGGCGTGTTGTTGCTTAAGGCGAAAGTAAGCAAGGGTTGGATTGTTGGAATACACATCAAAAATGAGCGAGAGAGGCACGTACCGCTTGGAGGTAATAAAGCGCTGGTAAGCGCGAAGGGTGGCCTGCTGGCGGTCTAGGCTGACCAGAATGAGATGTACTTCGTACTCGTATTTCTTAAAGTAAAGCGCAAGCTTTCGGACAGATGTTGTATTGTAGCCAATTTTGGGAACAACTATGTTATACGATTCACTAAAGCAGAAGCCGGTCAGATTTTCTTCGTCTTCGTCTTCATCGTTCAGAACGATTATCGAGGATTCTTCGTGCAACACGGTAGCCGCAAACGCTCCCTGTGCAAACTCAGGAAATTTGCGTTTCGCATAATCGCTGTCAATCACCACCGCTCCGTTGGCATCGGCTACGCGACTGGCGATACCGGATTTCCCGGAAGCTGGCAAGCCGATAATTAGGAAAGCTTGCTTGCCGCGTTGAACGGGTGTCTGGGGCATAGCACCCCCACTACCGGGCTTGATGTCGTCGTCGTTGTCCAGCCGCGTTTCACGAATCAGCTCCAATAGGATTTGCTCACGCAAAGCTTCACGGTCTTTGTCTTCGCTGTATTGGGTCGAACGATATTCCTTGAACTTTAACGTAGGACGTTCCTCCATTGCTGCCAAATGGATTTCCGCCTGCATAATCTGGCTGGTAGCTTCCGCAATCTCGGCCGCACGCCGTACGTTTAATACCCCTTCTACAAAGGGGCGGGCAAATAGACTATTCGTTAGTGGACGAAGATAAAGCCGACTCATATCCGTAATGCGCTAAGGGTTATCGAGCCAAATATAAAGTGTTTAGCTTACGCCCCAGCTTACCCAGAATCTCCAGCGCAGCCGTGGCGATGACCTTGTCAGGGCCGTACACGCCGGCAGCCCATAACTAGCGCCATTCGAGCCGAAACTTTTGCAGCACCCGCTGCTCCTGTTCCTGAGCCAGGGGGGCGCAGGGCATCGAGGTCGACTTTGAGGCGGTCGAGGGCGGGGAAGGGGAGCATGGGGGAGGGGGTAGGTTATAATAAAACAGCCCGCTAAGATGGCGGGCTGGTAATTGTAAATTACAATTCGATAGATTCCTTTACAACGTAGTCGTCTATCTTCTTGTAATCTGGTGAGACTAGTATATGGTAGCCACGCATGAAGGATAAAAGCGTTGCTAAAGGAAACTCATCAAATTTAAATTCGGTGACCTCATTGCCGTTTCCTTCTTTAGCAAAAATGGATAGATGTGGCGCTGATGGTGAATACTCAGTTGCATAAATATCCAAAGCAACAGGGGTGTATTTTGTGGTATCTATACCTAACTTTTGGCACAGGTATTTAAAGTTCTCAGTAAGCCCAGCCCTCATTTCAACGTTAATACTTCCTGTGAGGTCCTGATACTCGCCGGTTCCAGGTTTACGAATTTTGATTGGCTTATCCATGAGTAGTTAGTGGTTGAACATTAAAAATCAAATCGTCAAATTAACCCAGCTTCCCCAGAATTTCCAGCGCTGCGGTGGCGATGACCGTGCCGGGACCGTACACGCCGGCCACGCCGGCATCGTAGAGGAACTGGTAGTCCTGGGCCGGGATGACGCCGCCGGCAATCACCAAGATGTCTTCGCGGCCCAGTGCCTTCAGCTCCGTGAGCAGTTGGGGCAGCAGGGTTTTGTGGCCGGCGGCGAGGCTGCTCACGCCCACCACGTGCACGTCGTTGTCGGCGGCCTGGCGGGCCACTTCGGCGGGCGTTTGGAAGAGGGGGGCTAGGTCGACGTCGAAGCCCACGTCGGCGAAGCTGGTGGCAATGATTTTGGCGCCGCGGTCGTGGCCGTCCTGGCCCATCTTGGCCACGAGCATGCGGGGGCGGCGGCCTTCGCGGGCGGCAAAGTCCTCGGCGGCGGCGCGGGCTTGCTCGAAAGCTTCGTTGTGCGACATTTCCTGGGAATACACGCCGGCCACGGTGCGCGTGGTGGCCTGGTGGCGGCCGTACTGGGCCTCAAGGGCATCGGAAATTTCGCCGAGGGTGGCGCGGGCGCGGGCGGCGGTCACGGCTAGGGCGAGGAGGTTGTGGGCGTCTTTGTCGGCGTCGGCGGCTAGGTCGTTGAGGCGCACGCCAGCGGCTTCGGTGAGGTCGGCCAGGGCTACCTTCACGGCCACTTCGTCGCGGTTGGCGCGCACGGCTTTCAGGCGGGCAATCTGGCTGGTGCGCACGGCGTCGTTGTCGATGTCGAGTACTTCGACCTCGGTTTTCTCGGTGGTTTGGTACTTGTTCACGCCCACGATGATTTCCTTGCCCGAGTCGATGCGGGCCTGCTTGCGGGCAGCGGCTTCCTCGATGCGCAGCTTGGGCAGGCCGGTTTCGATAGCCTTGGCCATGCCGCCCAGCGCCTCCACTTCCTGGATGAGAGCCCAGGCCTTATCGGCCAGCTCGTGGGTAAGGGTTTCGACGTAGTAGGAGCCGCCCCAGGGGTCCACTACTTTGGTGATGTCGGTTTCGTGCTGCAGGTAGAGCTGGGTGTTGCGGGCAATGCGGGCCGAGAAGTCGGTGGGCAGGGCAATGGCCTCGTCCAGCGCGTTGGTGTGCAGGCTTTGGGTGCCGCCCAGGGCCGCGGCCAGCGCCTCGATGGTGGTGCGGGCCACGTTGTTATAAGGGTCCTGCTCGGTGAGGGAGTAGCCCGAGGTCTGGCAGTGCGTGCGCAGGGCCAGGCTTTTGGGGTTGCTGGGGTTGAACTGCTGAATGAGCTTGGCCCAGAGCAGGCGCCCGGCGCGCAGCTTGGCAATTTCCATGAAATGGTTCATGCCAATGGCCCAGAAGAAGCTCAGGCGCGGGGCAAACTCGTCAATCTTCATGCCCGCGGCCAGGCCGGCGCGCACGTACTCCAGGCCATCGGCCAGGGTGTAGGCCAACTCCAGGTCGGCCGTCGCGCCGGCTTCCTGCATGTGGTAGCCCGAAATGGAAATGGAGTTGAACTTGGGCATCTTGGCCGCCGTGTAGCTGAAGATGTCGGCGATGATGCGCATGCTCGGCGCGGGCGGGTAGATGTAGGTGTTGCGCACCATGAACTCCTTCAGAATGTCGTTCTGAATGGTGCCCGACAGCTTTTCCGGGCTCACGCCCTGCTCCTCGGCCGCCACGATGTAGAAGGCCAGCACCGGCAGCACGGCCCCGTTCATGGTCATGGACACCGACATCTGGTCGAGCGGAATCTGGTCGAAGAGGATTTTCATGTCCTCCACCGAGTCGATGGCCACGCCGGCCTTGCCCACGTCGCCCTGCACCCGCGGGTGGTCGGAGTCGTAGCCCCGGTGGGTGGCCAGGTCGAAGGCCACGCTCAGCCCCTTCTGCCCACCGGCCAGGTTGCGGCGGTAAAAGGCGTTCGATTCCTCGGCCGTCGAGAAGCCCGCGTACTGCCGGATGGTCCACGGGTTCTGCACGTACATGCTGGCGTAGGGCCCGCGCAGGTAGGGCGCCTGCCCCGCGCCAAAGCCCAGATGGTCGAGGTGGGTCACGTCGGCCGCTGTGTAAAAGGGCTTCACCGCAATGCCTTCCGGCGTGAGGGCCGCGGCCGGGGCGGCGGTGGGCACGGTGGGCGCCGGAGCGGCGTTGTAGGGAATCGTAGAAAAGTCGGGACGCATAGATTAGTTCGGGGTATTCCCCGCGCAGTGTTGGGCAAAAATCTCCTTCCCCCAGGGAAGCTGCCGCGTTTGCTGCCAGCAGTTGTAAACAGATTCGACAGCGTACAGCTTTCGGCCCACGCCAACAGAATCAGCAAACGTTACAAAGTGTGAAAAGTCTTTGGGAACACGAGTCGTTTTTCGCGCGATGTCAAGAAATCCATAACGTCCATCGAGGGCGTCGTGGTAAATAATCAACCCCTTTTCGTAGTTGATGGAATCAGGGTGAAAAGACGTCAGGTCGTTTCCGTACTGAAACCCCCATCGGCTATAGTCAGGGTCGGTCCCGTTGAAGCTTTCCGTTGCAATCAGCCGGTAGGGGTCAACGATTGGAATTTGCCATACATCGGCTTCCAAGGTGTCGTCCACGTAAAACCGCGGCTTGTCCGGCTCGCGTTGCGAATACCAGTAGCCGGCCGCAAGTGCCATTGGCAGCAGCAGCAGCCCCACCAGGATTTTGCCAGCAGCTCGCATGCGTTCCAGCGGTTAGCGGCCCTGCAGCCGGGCCAGCACCTCCTCGGTGGTGTAGCCCTGCACCTTCATTTCCTTGAAGCCGAACACGCGCACGGCCTCGTGCAGGGTGGCCATGTCGGAGCTGAGCAGGGCCGGCGGAATGAATTGCTGCTTCTCGGTCGGAATCTGGTAAATGAAGCGGGCAAACTTTTGGAACTGCTCGGGCGTGGCGTACATCAGCGTGGCTTCCTCGGGCGAAGAATACAGCACCGACAGCGTACCCAGCGGGTGGCTGGCCGCAATTTCGGGCCGCTCGTGGGGCTGCAGCATGGTCAGAAACTGCTCCAGAATAATCTGGTTGGTGTTGGTGCCCAGCAGCACCACGGCGGCGCGCTTGCTTTTTTTCTCGCGGCGCTCGAAGTGCAGGGCCGTGGCTAGGCGCAGCACCTCGGTGGGGTAGGCGGCGCGCGTCACGTCGAAGTCGGCCGAGCGCAGCAGCTTTTTGGGGTGGAAGCTGAACTGCTCTTTGGGGTTCTGGAAGCGGTTGGTGCCCACAATGACTTGCTGGCCGCCGGCAATGCGCCGGAACGTTTCCGTTGCCACGGCCTTGATTTCGTCCAGCAGCTGGCCCCGCACCTTCGGCAGGCCGCCCGCCGCCTCCATCCGCTGAAACAACTGCCAGCCTTCGCGGGCCAGCTGGTCGGTCAGGGTTTCGAGGAAGTAGGAGCCCGCGGCGGGGTCCTGCACCAGGCCCAGGCCCGATTCTTCGCGCAGCAGCACCGACAGGTTGCGGGCCAGCCGCGCCGAAAACTCGTTGGCCTCGGCAAACACGCAGTCGAACGGCGCCACGCTCAGCGAGTCGGCCCCGCCCAGCACGGCGCTCATGGCCTCGGTGGTGTGGCGCAGCAGGTTGGTGTGCGGGTCCAGGGTGGTGACGGTCCACGAGGAAGTGACGGCGTGAATGCGCAGGCCCGCGTTCAGGCCGGCCGGCAGGCCAAAGCCGTGCAGCAGCGTGGCCCACAGCCGGCGCAGGGCGCGCAGCTTGGCCATTTCGGGGAAGTAGCTGGGGGCCACGGCCACGTGCAGGTGCAACGCGGCGGCCACCTGCGCAGCGCTGATTTCGGCGGTGGGCAGCTCGGCCAGCAGCGCGGCGGCCGTGTTCAGGGTGAAGGCGATTTGCTGGGTGGCGGTGGCGCCCCGGTTGCCAAAAAACGCCCCGTTCACGGCCAGGGCCCGGAAGTCGGGCATGGCCGTGGTCAAGCTCACGCAGCGGCGCAGCGCGGTGCGGTAGTCGGCCAGCTCGGCGCCCTCCGGCACCGGGCCGGGCGCGAAGCGCAGGAACCCGCGCAGGGCCGTGCCGGGCGCCGCCTCCACCAGCTGGCTGAGCAGGGCGTCGGGCCCGGCGGCCACCGTGTAGCCGATGAAAGTAGACGCCAGCGGCAGCTGCTCGGCCAGATAGTGCACGGCGAACAGCTCGGCGTCGGCCAGGATGAAGTGCACGCCGTCGGCGCCGTGGGCCAGGGCCGCGGCGGCCTGGTCAATCTGCTGGCGGCCTTCGCCGGCGGGCACGTTCAGGGCGGGCACGTTCAGCCAGGGCACCACGGGGTGGGGCAGGGGCGCGGGCGCCCCGCCCAGCGCCGCCAGGGCCTCGTGGTGGTAAAAAGGCTCCACGCTGAAGCCGTCGGGCAGGGGCCAGCGCAGGGTGGCCGGGTCCTGGCCTTTGAGGTCGCGGGCCAGCCGCGCTTGCCACTCGGCCGTGGTCACGGCCGGAAATTCAGCGAAGGAAACGGGCGGGGCGGCCGGGGTATCGGGCATAGAGGGGCTAGCGATGAAGCGGGAAAGAGGCTTGGGAGCATACTCCCAAAACAGGCCGAAAGATACCGCCCCGGTCTGAAAGGCGCTCCGCACTGGCTAAGCAGTGCCGTCGGCGTAGCTTTGCTGGTTCCTGCAAGCTGCCCTCATTTCTCTTGTTGCCTGCTTTTATGAATCAAAAACTATTCTACTTCCTGGCGTTCACCTGTTGGTTTGGCACTGCCGGGGCGGTCCGGGCCCAAGCCGATTTTCGGGCCGGCTACATCGTGCGTTTAAGCGGTGACACCGTACGCGGCCAGACCGACTACCGCGGTGCCGCGCGTAGTGCCGAAATCTGCCGCTTCCGCCCCACCGCCACTGTCGACGTGTCGTCGTACACCCCCGCTCAGATTCGGGGGTACGGCTTCACAGGCGGACGGGAGTTCCGCTCGCAGCTGCTGGCCACCACCGACAGTGTGCAGTACGCCTACGTCGCGCCCCCGGCGCCGGTGTTTATGGAGCTGCTGGCCACCGGCCCGCTCGCGCTCTACCGCATGCGCAGCAAGGCCGGGGTCGACCGGTATTTTGTTGCCTCGGCTTCGGAGCAGACCCCGCGCCCGCCCGCCGAACTGGTAGCCCAGCGCCCGGCCGAGTCGCAAGGCGTGACCCGGGCCTATCGCAATATCCGCCTCTACCGCAGCGTGCTCACCGAGCTGATGGCTGACTGTGAAGCGGCCCGCCTTCAGATTGCCAGCCTGCCTTTCACTGCTTCGGCCCTCACGGCCATTGTGCAGGGTTACAACACCTGTCGGGTGCCAGCTGCCGCAATTGCGGCTGCAGCTGCGACTGCGGTCGCCCAGTCACCCGTCAGCAGCGCCAGGCAGCGGGTGCGCTACGGCTTGTTGCTTGGCGCTGAAACCAGCCACCTCACGGCCGACGGCGAGGGCATATTGGTCACTGGCCGGTTCGTGAGCAGTCCGCTGCCCACCTTGGGCCTGAGCGCGGACATACCAATTTCCAGCCTCAGCGAAAAACTAAGTTTACGCTTCGAGGCGCTGGTAGAGCAGCAGCGGTACTTAGACACGTATTCGCGCGGGGTCAATTTTGGCGGCGCCCACCAGCGCACCCGTCTTGATTTAACCTACCTGCGCCTGCCCCTGCTAGTGCGCTACACGTATCCCACCGGGCGGCTTCGGCCATTTGCACAGGCCGGGGTGAGCTACGCGCGGCGCCTGCGCTTCGACACGTCTCTGCAAACTGGCTACGCCAACCGCGCGGGCGTTATCGAGTACAATGACTCGAAGACCTTAGAAGAAGAAGTGGGCTCGGGGGTGAATGACTTTGAATATGGCTTTGTAGGCAGCATAGGCGGGCGCCTGGCAACGCTGGCGGGCCGCTTGCTCACCCTGGAACTTCGGACTGAGCGGAGTTCAGGCATTATCAGCACCGTTGGCACTGGCACTGCCAACCAACGCTATTTTGCTTTGCTGGGGTATACTTTCACCAAGTAGGCCGGACCTTTCGTTAATAAACGTTGGCACAAAAGCTTTTCCCACTGCCTGGTCGCGCTGGTCGCCCGCGGGGCAGGGCTTTATTGCTTGCGTTTAGCCTTCTTGTGCTTCCCACGAGCCCATCGCCGGGCTTGGCGCCCTTATTTTTGCATTCATGCATATAACCTTGCCCGGCTCTCGTTCGGTTTCCCCCCTGATTTTAGTATTGCTGGCACTGGCCGGGGTGCCGGCCTGCCAGCGCGCGGCCTACACGCCCACGGCCCATTTTGCGCCCGTCACCAGCCAACCCGTGGGCAAAACCCAGGCCGAAGACCCGGCTGTGGCGGCTCTCATCGCGCCCTACCACGACCGCGTGACGGCCCAGATGACCGAAGTGCTGGGCACCGCCCCGGCCCCCCTCACGAAAGCCCCCGGCGAAAACCCGCTGTCCAACTTCGTGGCCGACCTGCAGCGCACCCGCGCCAGCCGCGAGCTCAAGCAGCCCATCGCCCTGGGCGTGATGACCAACGGCGGCCTGCGCGCCGGCTTCGCGGCCGGCCCCGTCACGCTAGGCTCGGTGTTTGAGCTGATGCCGTTTGAAAACGAGCTGGTGGTGCTTGACGCGCCCGGACCGGTGGTGCAGCAGCTGTTCGACTACGCCGCGCACGTCAAAATGGCCGTTTCGGGCGCCACCTACACCGTCACCTTCGACGGCCTGCCCAAGGACATCCGCATCGGCGGCCAGCCGTTTGATGTCAACGACAACCGCACCTGGCCCATTGCCATTTCCGACTACCTGGCCACCGGCGGCGACAACATGGGGTTCTTCAAAACTCTGGTGCCGCGCCACACCAACGTGCTGCTCCGCACCGCCATCGCCGACTACATCCGCGAGCTGACCAAAGCCGGCCAGCCCATCACGGCCCGGGTCGAAGGACGGGTGCGGGCCAATTAAGAATTATGAATTAGAAAGCATGAATTGTTTGGCTAGGCGATTCCAGGCAATTCATGCTTCAGAAACTCAATTCATGATTCATAATTTTTAATTCATAATTCTCCATCATGAAGCGCCGCGAATTCCTCCGCAATTCCATCCTCGGCACCGCCGGCCTCAGCGTGCTGGGCAGCGTGGCCAACGCCGCCCAGGCCGCCACCGCCGCCAAAGCGCCGGTGAAGCTCACCATCCTGCACACCAACGACATGCACTCGCGCATCGAGCCCTTTCCCGACAACGGCGGGCAGTGGGCCGGGCTGGGCGGCATGGCGCGGCGCGCGGCCCTCATCAAAGACATTCGGGCCCAGGAAGCCAACGTGCTGCTGCTCGATTCGGGCGACATTTTCCAGGGCACGCCCTACTTCAACTTCTTCGGCGGCGAGCTGGAATACAAGCTCATGAGCCAGATGCAGTACGACGCCAGCACCCTCGGCAACCACGACTTTGACAACGGCCTCGAAGGCCTGCAGCGCCAGCTGCCCAACGCCACTTTCCCCTTCCTCATCGCCAACTACGACTTCTCCAAAACGCCGCTGGCCGGCCGGTTTGCGCCCTACAAAGTGTTCGAGAAGCAGGGCATCCGCATCGGCGTGTTCGGGCTGGGCATTGAGCTAAGCGGCCTGGTGGCCGACAAAAACTTCGGCCAGACCGTGTACCTCGACCCCGTGGCCAAGGCCAAGGAGATGGTGGCCCAGCTGCGCGGCCCCGAAAAATGCGACCTCGTCATCTGCCTCTCGCACCTCGGCTACAAGTACGACAACGCCAAACTCGACGACCGCAAGCTGGCCGCGCAGGTGTCGGGCATCGACCTCATACTGGGCGGGCACACCCACACGTTCATGGACGCGCCGGAGCCCATTGCCACCCCCGACGGGCACACCACGCTCATCAATCAGGTGGGCTGGTCGGGTATCAATCTGGGAAGATTGGATTATGAGTTTTCGGTGAAAAGCAAGCGGCCCGGGCTGGCAAGTGCCGCTGTGGTGCCGGTTCGCGCCGCCTGTTAAAAGCACGACATAAACAAGTGCTTTGCGGCTTTTTTAAGTGCAGAGTTTTCCACAATTTTGTCCCCCTCTAAAAAAATGCGCCGCCAATAAGGCGCAGCTTTTTTCATTGTTTTCGTTGCCGGCGGCGCCCCGGTTTTTGTCTAATTGCTCTCATGCTCAAGGATTTTCGCACGGTTTGGGCTGGCTGCTTGCGCAGCATATCGGCGGAAATCGGGGAGCAGAGCTTCAAGACCTGGTTCCAGCCCATTGTGCCCGTTGAGCTCAAGGGCAACGTGCTGACCATTCAGGTGCCGAGCGCCTATTTTTACGACTGGCTGGAGGAGCACTACGTAGACGAGCTGCGGCAGGCGCTGTTCCGCGAACTGGGCCCCGAAGGCCGCCTCGAATACAGCGTGGTGGTGGACCAAGGCAACTCGCAGTCGCAGCCGAAAACCCTGCACCTGCCCCCGCCCCGCAAAGCCGCTGCGCCCGACCCGCGCGACGCGCCCCAAAGCGCCGGCCCGGCGCCCGCGCCCGCCGGCAACCCGTTGGCCGGCAGCGCCCGGGCGGCCTCGGCGCGCTACGTGAATTCGAGCGCCGTGCGGCCCGTGCAGCGCAGCAGCTTCGGCACCAACGCCCTGGCCGGGGCCGAAACCCTGGCCCCGCCGCGCAATCCCTTCGACACGGCCCGGCCGATGGACGGCAACATCGTGCCGTCGCAGCTCAACGGCTCCTACACCTTCGACAACTACATTGAGGGCGACTGCAACCGGCTGGCCCGCTCGGCCGGCCTCGCGGTGGCCAACAAGCCCGGCACCACTAGCTTCAACCCGCTGATGGTGTACGGCGGTGTGGGCCTGGGCAAGACCCATCTGGTGCAAGCCATTGGCAACCACATCAAAGCCACTTCGCCGGAGCGGTTTGTGCTCTACGTATCGGCCGAGAAGTTCACGAACCAGTTCATCGACAGCGTGCAGCGCGCGCAGGTGCAGGACTTTGCCAACTTCTACCTGCAGGTCGACGCCCTGATTCTGGACGACGTGCAATTTCTGGCCAATAAGGGCAAGACGCAGGAGATGTTTTTCCACATCTTCAACCACTTGCACCAGTCCGGCAAGCAGATTGTGATGACGTCGGACCGGCCGCCGAAGGACCTGCTGGGCCTGGAAGACCGGCTGCTGAACCGCTTCAAGTGGGGCCTGACGGCCGACGTGCAAAGCCCGGATTTTGAGACGCGGGTGGCCATCATCCGCAACAAGATGGAGCAGGACGGCATCGACATTCCGCCGGACCACGTGGTGGATTACCTCGCCAACTCGGTGCACACCAACGTGCGCGAACTGGAGGGCGTCATCGCCTCGCTGGTGGCGCAGAGCAGCCTGAGCCGCCGCGACATTGACCTGGAAATGGTGAAGCAGGCCCTGCGCCACATCATTGAGGAAGTGGAGGCCGAGGTGAACCTCGACTTCATTCAGAAGACCGTGGCCGCGTATTTCAACATCTCGGTGGAGTTGCTGAAAGACAAAACCCGCAAGAAGGAAGTGGTGACGGCCCGGCAGGTGGCCATGTACTTCGCCAAGCACCACACCTCGCACACGCTGAAAACCATTGGGTTCCACTTCGGCGGGCGCGACCATACCACCGTGATGCACTCGGTGCAAACCGTGTCGGATTTGGTGGATTCGGATAAGAAATTCCGCGACCAGGTGGACGAACTGCGGAAGAAGTTCGCCAAAAAGTAAGGCACCTATTTCGGGGGCGGCGGCGTTACATTTGGGAAAGTTCCCGACCCATGGAAACCCTTGCGCCCGAAATTTCTGACTACGAGCTGGAACGCGGAAAGCCTATGCCCAGCCTCAAACACGCCCGTATTCAAAAACAGCTGGTGCGACAGCTCGAAAACTTCCTGCTCGACCGCTACGAAGTGCTGGCCGAAATCAGCCTGTCGATTTCGGATGGCAAAATGATTCCTGACGTCGCGGTGTTTGTAGCCGGGACCTTGCCCAATTCGGCCGGCCCGGATTTCACAGCCGTGTCGGTAGTGCCGCGCACGGCCATCGAAATCCTCTCGCCGACGCAGGTGATTGCCGAATTGCTGGAAAAGGCCGGGCGCTACTTCGCCGCCGGCGTGCAGTCGTATTGGCTGGTGGTGCCCGAGTTGCGGGCGGTGGCCGTGTATTCGGCCCCGATGAAATACAAGTACTTCTACAACGGCGACACCTTGCGTGACCCCGTCACGGGTGCCGAAATCGTGGTCAGCCAGCTGTTTGACTAAGCCGCGTTGCTGGGCGCTACCTCTTGCAGGGGCACGTTGTGCTTGGCGGCAAACTCGCGCACTTGCTCGCGGAAGCTCAGCTTGCGGCGCTTGCCTTTCACTTCGCGCAGGTTGAGGGCGTAGATTTCGCCGTCTTTCTGGCGCACGCGCAGAACCATTGGCTTGAGCTCCAGGGCGGCAATGTTTTCGGCGGCGAACACCTGCTTGGGCCGGAACAGGCCGTTTTTGTGCACGATGTAGCCGGGCGTGAACTCCAGATAGCTCTGGGTGCCGAAGATAGGCGCATTGTTCACCAGCACGTAGCCGATGTAGACGAGGCTGAACACCAGAAACACCCAGTGCAGGAAGTGGTAGTCGTGCGCGTTGGGGTCGCCGACCATCATGAACAGCACGTACACTACCCAAAAAAAGCCGATGGCCAGTTGCCCCCAGAACGGGACGCGGGAGGTGTTGGCGGGGCGAAGGCGGATGCGAGTGGTACCAGTGGGCATGGGGCAAATTTAAGTGCTGGGTAGTAGTTGTGCGTTGGCAGAAGGAAAAGAACGGCCGGTTCTAAATACCAGAACGTCATGCAGAGCGTCAGCGAAGCATCTTTACCGCGCAACTAACTGATTTTAGTATTGAGGTAAAGATGCTTCGCTGACGCTCTGCATGACGTTCTGGTATTCTAATTAGAATACTAGCCCACAAACTTCGCGTCCAGCGTCATTTCCGGCACGGCGCTGAGGGCTTTCGACACGGGGCAGTTGGCTTTGGCGTCTTCGGCGTGCTTCTGGAAGTCGTCGGCGGTGATGTTGCCGCCGCTCACGTTGCCTTCCACCGAAATGTGGATGCGCTCGATGACGGGGTGGCCGTTGTTGGGGTTCATCGTGACGGTGCTGGTCGTATTGATGGTGTTCACCGTGTGGCCGTGCTTGGTGAGCACGCTGGTGAGGTACATGGTGTAGCAGCCGGCGTGGGCCGCCCCGATGAGCTCTTCGGGGTTGGTGCCGGGCTTGCCTTCGAAACGGCTGCCGACGGAATAGGGGGCGTTGAGGAGGCCGCTTTCGGTGCTGAGGGTGCCGTGGCCTTTGATGTCGCCGGTCCAGGCGGCGCTGCCTTTGTGGTCTGCCATGATGATGGAGAGAAGTGAAAGAGTGAAATTAATGAGTTCAGGTAACGGCGGCAAGGTAGCGAGGTTGCCTCAACCGTAGCCGAAGAAACCGGCCAACGTACCTTCGCTTCCCTCCAAACGGCGTTTTTCGACAGATTATGGGAGTAAAAGCTACGCTGAGCCGGCCGCTGGCCCGCTACATTGCCCGGCGCCACGAGCGCTGGCAGCAACGCCCCGAAGCCACCCAGCGCGAGCTGTTGGCGCGCCTCACGGCCGCGGCGGCCGGCACTGCTTTCGGCCGTGCCCACGAGCTGGGCGCTGTGCGCACACCCCACGACCTGGCCCGCCAGGTGCCCGTGCGCGACTACGAAGCCCTCAAGCCCTGGTTCGACCGCACCCAGGCCGGCGAGGCCGACGTGCTCTGGCCCGGCCGCCCGCTATACCTGGCCAAAACCAGCGGCACCACCTCGGGCACTAAGTACATTCCGATAACGAAGGACAGCATCCCCAACCACATCGACGGCGCCCGCGATGCGCTGCTCTACTACATCTACCGCACCGGGCGCAGCCAGTTTCTGGATGGCAAGCTGATATTCCTGTCGGGCTCGCCGGAGCTAGAGCTGCACCACGGCATCCGCACGGGCCGGCTTTCGGGCATTGCCAACCACCACGTGCCCGCCTACTTGCGCCGCAACCAGCTGCCCAGCTACCAAACGAACGTCATCGAAGACTGGGAAACCAAGCTGGAGCGCATCGTGGACGAAACGCTGGGCCAGCAAATGACCCTGATTTCGGGCATTCCGCCGTGGGTGCAGATGTATTTTGACCGCCTCACGGCCCGCACCGGCCGGCCCATCAAAGACCTGTTTCCCGACTTCAACCTGTTCGTGTACGGCGGCGTCAACTTCGAGCCCTACCGCGCCAAGCTCTTCGAGAGCATCGGCCGGCCCGTGGACAGCATCGAGCTGTTTCCGGCCTCCGAGGGCTTCCTGGCTTTCCAGGACGAGCCCGGCAACCCGGGCCTGCTGCTGCTGCTGAACAGCGGCATCTTCTTTGAATTCGTGCCCGCCGAGCGGTTTTTTGAGCCCGACGCGCCCCGCCTCACCATCGCCGACGTGGAGCTGGACCGCAACTACGCCGTCGTCCTCACCTCCAACGCCGGCCTGTGGGGCTACAGCATCGGCGACACGGTGCGCTTCGTGAGCCTGCGGCCGCACCGCGTGGTGGTCACGGGCCGCATCAAGCACTTTCTGTCGGCCTTCGGCGAGCACGTGATAGGGGAGGAGGTGGAGCAGGCCCTGCGCGAAGCCATGGCGCAGTTTCCGGAGGTGGAAGTCATTGAATTCACCGTGGCCCCGCTGGTGAGCGACGACCCTACCACCCCCTCGCGCCACGAGTGGCTGGTGGAATTTGCCCGCCCGCCGCAGGATGCCAGCAGTTTCGCGGCGGCTTTAGACACGGCCCTGCGCCGCCGCAACAGCTACTACGACGACCTGCGCCGGGGCAACATTCTCGTGCCGCTGCTGCTTACGCCGCTGCCCGTCGGCGCTTTCCAGCGCTACATGAAAAGCCTGGGCCGGCTGGGTGGGCAGAACAAGGTGCCGCGTTTAGGGAATGACAGGAAAGTGGCGGTGGGGCTCATCTTAGCGGGATAGAAATCCGTAACTTTAGCCGTGCTCCGCCTCGATAAAACCGTTACCCGCAAAACCACTTTGCACGCCGACCAGGAGAGCGAAGATGTCGCCTATTGGCTGACCAAAACGCCGCAGGAACGCCTTGCCGCACTGGAACACTTGCGCATCCAATCCATCTGGTTTACCTATCGCCATGCCCCTAGCCAATTCCCTGGACCAAGACTTCAAAGAGTTTATCGAGCTATTAAACGCTCATAAAGTCCGGTACATGGTGGTGGGTGGCTATGCGGTAGCTTATCATGGCTACCTGCGCTTCACCGGCGACATCGATGTATGGGTGGAAGTGAGCCCGGCAAACGCCGTCCTGCTGGTACAGGTAATGGGCGACTTCGGGTTTGGCAGTATGTATCGAGAAGCCGATTTCCTGGCGCCGGGCGGAATCATTCAATTGGGCGTTGCGCCGGTGCGCATTGATATCCTGAATGAAATCGACGGCGTAACCTTCGCTGACTGCTACGCGGCCTGCGAGCCTTCAACCTGGGATGGCGTAACCGTGAACTTCATCAGCTTGGCCGATTTGCGAAAAAATAAAGCCAGCACTGGCCGCCAAAAAGACGCCGCCGACTTACGGAACTTGGATAAAGTGCAGCGGAAATAAGCCGATACCCTTTCCGATACCCAAGCTCCTTTCGCTGGTCAGCGGCTGGTTTCTCGCAGGAAATGCCCGCAATCTTTTCACACGGCGGCCAATACTGATTTAATGTCCTCAAAACCCGCCCTCCACGCCGCCTGTCAGGTCTTCATCGAGCAGCGCATCAGCGCCGCCCGCACCGCCATGCAGGCCGCCCAGGAATCGTCCAGCTCCGAAACCAAGAGCAGCGCCGGCGACAAGTATGAAACCGGCCGCGAAATGGCCAACGCCGAGCGCGACCGCAACGCCGCCCACATGCAGCAGGCCCAGCAGCTGCAAGCCGAACTCGCCCGCATCAGCCCCGACGCGCCCTGCGACACCGTGCGCCCCGGCGCCCTCGTCGGCACCAGCCTGGGCCGGTTCTACATCGCCATCAGCGCCGGCAAGCTCGAAGGCACCGACGTTTTCGCCGTCTCGCCCGCCGCGCCGGTGGCCGTGGCCCTCAAAGGCCTGCGGGCGGGAGAAGACGCCGCTTTTAACGGCAAGGTGGTGCGGGTGCTGGCCGTGGAATAGATACCCACGAGCCGTTTGCTCCTACAATTAAACTGTTTGCTTCTACAATCAAGCCGTTTGCTCCTGCAATCAAGCTATTTGTATATGCAATCAAGCCATTCGCTCATACAAACAGTCTGTTTGTATGAGCGAACAGTCCATTTGTACATGCAATCAAGCTATTCGCACATACAAATGGCTTGATTGCATGTACAAATGGACTGTTTGTACATGCAAACGGCTTGATTGCACGAGCAAACAGTCCATTTGCATATGCAAACGGCCGCAAGGCGTGGGCTACTTCCAGTCCGCGCCGCCGTCGGCGGGCTTGTCGCCGTCGGGCTTGATGAGGCGGAACTCCACCCGGCGGTTCACCTTGGCGTCGGCTTCGGTTAGCTCGTCCTTCAGCGGCCGGGTGGAGCCGTAGCCGAAGCTTTCGATGCGGTTGGGCTTGAGCTTGCCCTTGCGCTCGATGTATTTGCGGATTTCCTCGGCCCGGTCCTGCGAGAGCTTTTCGTTCACTTCCGGGTCGCCGCTGCTGTCGGTGTGGCCCGCAATGCTGAGCCGGAACGCCGGGTGGTCCACCATAAATAGCGCAATGCGGTCCAGGGTGGGCTGCATGGCCGGCAGCACGTTGGCCTTGCCCGCCTCAAACTCCAGGTTTTTGAAAATCAGCGGCAGCTTGTAGTCGATGCTGTTGGTGAGCAGCGTCATCACCGTGTCGCCCTTCAGCGCAAACTGCTTTTCGACCGAGAAAAAGTCCGGGCTCTGAATCAGCATGGCGTAGTGCGAGCCCTCAATCAGCTCAAAGTCAAACGTGCCGTCGGGCCGGATGAACTTGCTGGCCACCTCAATCCCGTTGTCCGTATCGATAATGCTCACGATGCCCTTCAGCGGCTTGGCGCTCACCGAGTCGATGAGCGTGCCCTCCACCCGCGTGGTGGCCAGCGGCTGCGCCTCCATCGGCAGCGGAAAAGAGTACAGGTCCAGGTTGTTGATTTCCTGCACCTCGGAGCGCGCGTAGTACAGGTTTTTGCTTTCGCGGTCGATGGTAAAGTAGTACTCCGACCCCTTCCCGTTCACCAGCGGGCCAATGTTGCGGGGCTCCTGCCAGCGCCCGGCCACCTTGTAGGTCTTGTAAATGTCAAAATCCCCGAAATTCAGCAGCTGCCCGCGCGAGCTGAAGTACAGCACGTGGTAGAGCGGGTGGTAAAACGGGCTCACCTCGCTTTCCCGCGTGTTCACCACCGGCCCCATGTTTTCGGCCGGGCTCCACTGCCCGTTCTTCAGCTTGTGGGTGAAATAAATGTCCGACAGCCCAAACCCGCCCAGCCGGTCCGAGGCAAAATACAGCGTGTCTTCGCCCTGCGAGAGCGTGGGTTGCGAGTCCCAGGCCGGCGAGTTCACCAGCGAACCCAGGCTTTTGGGCGTGCCCCACTTGCCGTCCTTGCCCTTGGTGGCGGTGTAGAGGTCGCAGTTGCCGCGGCAGGTGGCGCACTCGCAGCGGGCAAAGTAGATGGTCCGGCCGTCCTTGCTCAAACACGCCGACCCTTCATTGTTGGGCGAATTAATCGGCTTCGGCAGCGGCTCGGCATCGGTCCAACTGATGCCCTCGCGGCGCGAGGTGTACAAGTCCTCGTCCACCACCCCCGTGATGCCGCGGCGCTTGCGCTTGCTGCTGAACAAAAACACCGAGTCGTTGCCGCCCAGCGCCGGCCCGTAGTCCGGCGCCTTGCTGTTGATGGCGTCGCCCATGCTGGTGTACACCCCCTTGGGCGGGTGGAAGGTGTTGAGGTTCTTGCGGTACTCCACCAGGTCGTAGTACGTTTTGAGGGGCACGTACAGGTCCTGGTTTTTCTGTTCCAGCGAGTCGTAGTAGAGTTGCACCTTCGTGATGTCGGTGCGGTGGTGCTTGAGGGCCAAGCGGTAGTACGCCCGCGCTTTCACCGTCTGGCTGTCGCGCTCCAGCAGCTGGCCCAGGCGCCAGAGCATGTCGGTGTTCTTGGCAAAATTGGTGGGGCCGAAGTGCGCCACGTAGTCTTCCAGCTGCAGGCGGGCCTGGTGGTAGCGGTGCTTCTTTTCGGCCTTGGCAATGGCGCGCAACGCCTTTTTGTCCTCGTAAAACGCGTAGCGGTTGGTGTAAACAAAGTCCGGAGTGCCGTCGGGGCGCAGGTGCAGCTTGCGGCTCACGCGGCTGTTGAGGCCGCGCACGCGGTAGGTGCCCGGCGCAATGGCGGGCGTGGGCTTGGTCGGCTCCTTTTTGGGCGAGGCCGAGGCGCCGCCGCTGGTGGTATCGGCCGAAGGCGAAGCCGCCGCGGGAATGCGCTTGACTGGCCGGCGCTGGGCCTGGGCCTGAAACGAGCTCACCACGCCCAATAGCAGCAAGAAAAGAAACGCGCCCCGACGCAATAAAACCGGCATTGGTAGAGTAATAAAAATAATTATTGGCGCAAGTTGCCACCAATTTAGTGATTTATATGCTGCAGGTGAGCGGTTACTCCTTCCCGCGTGCGCCGCTTTGGCGTACGCGCGCCCCTGGCACGGCGCTTGACGTCCAAACGCGGCGGGAAGCCGTACCTTGTACCTCCCGCTTCATTCCGCCACGGGCTGCCAATGTGGCACCCGTCGCCGTTGTTTCTGGCTTTTCTCTCGTCCATGCGTCTGGCATCTGTTTACACTCCTGCTGCGTTCCCCCTGCGGGCCCTCAGCGACCCTAACTCTCAACCCGAAGCCATCGCCATCATGGCCGCCGACCCCGACCACCTCCTGCGCGGCGATGACGCGCCGCCCACCCTGTCCCTGCTGCCCGTGCGCAACACCGTGCTGTTTCCCGGCGTGGTGCTGCCCGTGACGGTGACGCGCAAAAAAAGCGTGAAGCTGGTGCGCAAAGCCTACGCCGCCGACAAACTCCTCGGCGTGGTGGCCCAGCTCAACCCCGACGCCGACGAGCCCACCACCGAGGAACTGCACCCCGTGGGCACGCTGGCCCGCATCCTCAAGCTGCTGGAGCAGCCCGACGGCCAGATTACCATCATCCTGCAGGGCCAGGTGCGCTTCGCCATCGAAGAGCAGCTTAGCTTCACGCCGCTGGTGGCCCGCGTCCGCTATTTTTCAGAAGTGGCCCTGAACCCCGACGTGCCCGGCGAATTCGGCCTGCTGCAGGCCCTGCGCGAAGCCGCCACCAAGGTGCTGGAGCTCACGCCCGAGATTCCGATGGAAGCCCGGGCCATGCTCGACGGCATTCAGTCGCCGGCCTTCCTCACGCACTTCCTGTCCTCGAACGTGCAACTCGACCTGCCCGCCAAGCAGCGCCTGTTGGAGCTCTCCGACCCCGAAGCCCAGGCCCGCCAGCTGCTCGAAGCCCTGCTCAGCCAGGCCGAGTTGCTGGAAATCAAGCAGGACATTCGCTCCAAAACCCACACCGGCATCGATGCCCAGCAGCGCGAGTATTTCCTGCGCCAGCAGCTCAAAACGCTCCAGGACGAGCTGGGCCAGGAAGGCCCCGACGAGGACGTGCAGCGCTTGCGCCAGCGCGCCGAAACCAAGAAATGGCCCGAGCCGGTGGCGCTTCATTTCAAAAAGGAGATGGAGAAGCTGGCCCGCACCAACCCCATGGCGCCCGACTATTCGGTGAGCGTGAACTACGTGGAGTTCTTGCTGGACCTGCCCTGGGGCGAGTACACCAAGGACAAGTTCAACCTTAAGCAAACCAAAAAAATCCTCGATGCCGACCATTTTGGCCTCGAAAAAGTGAAGGAGCGCATCCTCGAATACCTGGCTGTGCTCAAGCTGAAGCAGGATTTGAAGGCGCCGATTCTCTGCCTCTACGGCCCGCCCGGCGTAGGCAAAACCAGCCTCGGCCGCAGCATTGCCACCGCCCTGGGCCGCAAGTACGTGCGCATGAGCCTGGGCGGCGTGCGCGACGAAGCCGAGATTCGGGGGCACCGCAAAACCTACGTGGGGGCCATGCCCGGCCGCATCATCTCGCAGATTAAAAAGGCCGGGGCTTCTAATCCGGTCATCATTCTCGATGAGATTGACAAGGTGAGCAGCGACTTCCGCGGCGACCCCAGCTCGGCCCTGCTCGAAGTGCTGGACCCGGAGCAAAACGCCACCTTCACCGACAACTACCTGGAGGTGGAATACGACCTGAGCAAGGTCCTGTTCATTGCCACAGCCAACTCGCTCGACACCATTCAGCCGGCCCTGCGCGACCGCATGGAAATCATCGACCTCACCGGCTACACCCAGGAAGAAAAAGTACAGATTGCCCGCAAGCACCTTTGGCCCAAGCAGCTCAAGGAGCACGGCCTGGGCGAGAACGAGGTAAAAATCACCGATGCCTCGCTGCACCGCGTGGCCGACGACTACACCCGCGAAAGCGGCGTGCGCGGCCTGGAGCGCAAGCTGGCCGCCGTAACGCGCAACCTCGCCCGGCGCAAGGCCGGCAAGGAAGAGCTGCCCGCCGTGATGGAGCCGGCGGAAATCCGCAAAATCCTCGGCGCGGCCATTTTCGACCGCGACCAGTACCAGGACAACGACACCGCCGGCGTGGTGACGGGCCTGGCCTGGACCAGCGTGGGCGGCGACATTCTGTTCGTGGAAAGCCTGCTGAGCCGGGGCCGCGGCAAGCTCACGCTGAGCGGGCAGCTGGGCGATGTGATGAAAGAATCGGCCATTACGGCGCTTTCGTACCTGCGCTCACGAGCCGATGAAATAGGCATCGACTACCGCCTGTTTGAGCAGTACGACCTGCACATTCACTTCCCCGAGGGCGCCGTGCCGAAGGACGGGCCCAGCGCAGGCATTGCCATTTTCACCAGCATTGCCTCGGCCTACACCCAGCGCCGGGTGCGCGCCAAGCTGGCCATGACCGGCGAAATCACCCTGCGCGGCAAAGTGCTGCCGGTCGGGGGCATCAAGGAGAAGCTGCTGGCGGCTCGCCGCGCCGGCATGAAGGACATCATCCTGTGCCCCAAAAACCGTAAGGACATCGAGGAAATCCAGGAAGACTACCTCAAAGGCCTCACCATTCACTACGCCGAGCGGGTGGACGACGTGCTGCGCGTGGCCCTGCTCGATGAGTTGGTGCCGCACCCGCAGAAGCTGCCCGTGCGTGATGAGCCCGTGCCGGTGCTCGGGCCCAGCGTGGAAGTGCAGTAAGGCGCGAGCGTTCGCGCTTGGGCCATGACACTTCGCGGTCCGGGCGCGGGATGTCGCGGAAAAAGCGCGAACGCTCGGGCTCAGGCCATGAGGTTTCGGGGAAGAAGCGCGAATGTTCGCGCCCGGACCGCGAGGTTTCGGGGAAAAAGCGCGAACGCTCGCGGTCCTGACGCGAGGTATCGCCGCCAAAGCGCGAACTGCCTTGATAAATTCTGCGATGCTGGGTACGCGAAAACCCGACGGCCGGCGTTGAGTCGGCACCAACAGGCCCCGGGCCGTAACTTAGAGCAATGAAGCAGCTTTCCACGCACCGGGTTGCCGGTTTTTGCCTTTTATTGGGAGTAATGGGGCTGCGGCCCGCAGCGGCTCAGCAGCTGGGCGGCCGCACGGTTTTTCCGTTTCTGGATTTGCCCACCGGCGCCCAGCAGGCCGCGTTGGGCGGCATGAGCGTATCGGCCCGCAACGACGACCCGACCATGCTGTTTGCCAACCCGGCCTTGCTGAACGAGGAGATGGACGGCCGGCTGGCGCTGAGCTACGTGGCCTACGTGGCCGACATCAAGCAGAGCACGGCCGCCTACGTGTTCAATACCCAGAAATACGGCCGCTTTGGCGTCGGAGTCACTTACCTCAACTACGGCGATTTTGAGAGCTACGACCTGGCCGGCAATAGCCTGGGCACCATTGGGGTGAATGAATACACGGTGGGCGTGTCCGATTCTTACACCAAGGGCAAATTCACTTTTGGCGCCACCACCAAGCTGGCCGTGTCCAGCATTGCGGGCAGCCGCTCGCTGGCCGGCGTGGCCGACGCGGGCGTGGTCTACAAGCACCCCACGGCCGATTTCACGGCCGGGCTGGCCGTGAAAAACGCCGGCTACCAGTTCTCGCCCTACCCCGGCACCGAGCGCGGCCCGCTGCCGCTCGACGTGCAAATCGGGGCCACGGTAAAGCCCGAGCACATGCCCGTGCGCATCTCCCTCACGGCGCACCACCTGCAGCAGTGGGACATCCAGTACCTCGACCCCAACGCCCGCGGCCAGCTGGACGGCAGCGGCGTGGAGAAAAAACCCACCAAAAGCTTCGGCGACAACCTGGCCCGGCATTTTACCGTGGCCGCGGCCCTGGTGCTGGGCAAGGGCTTCAACCTGCGGGTGGGCTACAACCACCTCCAGCGCCGCGAGCTGCGCCTCGACAACACCAGCGGCAGCGCCGGCCTTAGTTTCGGCGCGATGCTCAAAATCAGTACTTTCCAGATAGACTACACTCACGCCACGCTGCAGGCGGCCGGTTCGAGCGAGTATTTTACGATTTCCCGCAACCTGGATTCTTTGTTCAAGAAGAAGGAGTAACAACCTTGTCGGATTGAATAAAGTCTGTCATCCTGAGCGCAGCGAAGGACCTTATCACGTTAGAACGGCTTTCGTTCCAGGTTGATAAGGTCCTTCGCTGCGCTCAGGATGACAGCTTTTTTGTCCCCAATACACTTCCAAACTTCGTACACTATTTCATGCTCAACGACACCTTTCTCACCCCGGCCCAAATCGTGGCCGAGCTGGATAAATACATCATTGGCCAGCACGAAGCCAAGCGCCACGTGGCCATTGCCCTGCGCAACCGCTGGCGCCGCTTGCACGCCCCGGCCGCCATGCAGGCCGAAATCGTGCCCAACAACATCCTCATGATTGGGGCCACCGGCGTGGGCAAAACCGAAATTGCCCGCCGCCTGGCCCACTTGGCCGACGCCCCTTTCGTGAAAGTAGAAGCCAGTAAATTCACCGAAGTGGGCTACGTAGGCCGCGACGTGGAAAGCATGGTGCGCGACCTGGCCGAGCAAAGCGTGAACCGCGTGAAAGCCCGCCGCCAGGAAGCCGTGAAAGCCCAAGCCGCCGACGCCGTGGAGGAAATCATCCTCGACGCCCTTATTCCGGCCATTCCTCAACCCGCCGGCACCAAAACCGGCCTCGGCTTTGGCAGCGGGGGAGGAGAGGAGCCGCAGTCTGACGCCGAGCTGAACGAGCGCACCCGCGAGCGGTTTCGTCAGAAAATCAAGAACGGGGAGCTCGAAGACCGCAAAATCGAGATTCAGGTGGCGCAGTCGGGGCCCAGCGTGGGCATCATGGGGGCGCCTCCCGGCATGGACGAGGGTACGCTCTCGGGCCTGCAGGACATGCTGGGCAACATGCTGCCCAAGAAAACCCGCAAGCGCAAGGTGACTGTGGCCGAAGCCCGCAAGCTGCTCCTGGACGAGGAAGCCGCCAAGCTCATCGACATGGACGAGGTGAAGGACGAAGCCGTCCGGCAGTGCGAAAATGCCGGCATCATCTTCATCGACGAGATTGACAAAGTGGCCACCAGCGGCGGCAGCGGCAAAGGCGGCCCCGACGTGAGCCGCCAGGGCGTGCAGCGCGACCTGCTGCCCATCGTGGAAGGCTCGGCCGTGAGCACCAAGTACGGCATCGTCAACACCGACCACATCTTGTTCATCGCGGCCGGCGCCTTTCACGTCTCTAAGCCCAGCGACCTCATTCCGGAGCTGCAGGGCCGCTTCCCCATCCGCGTCGAGCTGCAAAGCCTGACCAAGGAAGACTTCTTCCGCATCCTGAAAGACCCCAAAAATGCCCTCACCAAGCAGTACGAGGCCTTGCTGAAAGCGGAAGACGTAGAACTCACCTTCGACGACGAGGCTCTGGAACGGCTGGCCGAAATAGCTTCCGAGGTAAACGCCGAAGTGGAAAACATCGGCGCTCGCCGCCTGCACACGGTGATGAGCCGTCTGCTCAACGACATTCTCTACGACATACCCGACAAGATTGGAGCCCACGCGCACGTGCAAATCACGGCCGCGCTGGTGGACGAGCGCCTGCGCGACATGATGAAAAACCGGGATTTAAGCCAGTACATTCTTTAATATAAAAGCACAAAAAAAGCCCCAGCCAAGTTGGCTGGGGCTTTTTTTGTTACGTTTACCATTTGGATAGAGTATCCGTATGTGACAAATCGTATTTTATTTTACGTCCCACCACACTGGAGTAGTTAAGTTACCCGGAGTGATACCAGTATCGGCCACTTTGGGATTTCGCAGTATCTCCGAGTCAACGTATGGGAGACGCTTTACAAAAACGTTTGGTCCCAATACGTTAGTCAACGGAGATTTAATGGTGGGAATATCAGTCCGGCGGTTTTCCGTCCAAGCTTCAGCACCGTTAGTTGCAAAAAAGGAGATATACTTTTGATTGGCAATGAGCGCCAATTTATCTGCATTGCTTGCACTATTAGCAAAATTCACACCTGTACTCGCCAGATACGTTGCTGCACTAGCACCTACGCCGTAGCGGGTGAGCGAAGCCGTCACCGCGGCATCGTAGAGAGCCTTCGCATCCTCATTAGTAGTCCAGCCTTGAACGGCTGCTTCAGCACGCAGGAACAAGCTTTCCTCATACGTGAGCAGGAGCGTTGGCCGAGCTTTGGCAGCAGCATCAGTAGCTGTGATGCCCGCATAAGTGCTCCCCAATGCACCAGCATTAGAAAATGCTGACCCGATAAAGAAGGTGCCGGGATACGACAGCCGGACTACAGCATTGGTAGTGCCTGGGAAAGTGTAGTTATTGGGGTACGGAGCCGCTTGGCCAGGCTCGACAAACAGGTAGTCGATGGGACTAGTCGTTTGACCAGTAGGAATACGCAAGTCCGCATCTAAGAAGAAAACTGACCGACGCGGGTCATTCAACGTCGTCATCAAGTTACCAATGGTAGAACTAACGGCTAAGTTGTTCTGCAGTCGGAAGTTGGTTTGATAGAACGGGTTTTCGCTGTTTGACGCAGACGTGTTTGCATACTGGTAGTTTTCCCCCGTCAACATGAACGGATTGGTCGTTCCATTGGCCGCATAAAGTGCCTTGATACCAGCGGCAGCCGTGGCGGGGTCTTTGGTGCTGATGTGGATGTAGAAGCGGAGTTTCAACGTGTTAGCGAGCCGAATCCACCGGCTCATGCCCGCCTCGTTAAGGGCGCCATAGTTGAGGTCGGCGGTACCAGGGAAGCGGCCCTGCTGTTTTTTGATGTCATTGATGGCATCATCGAGCAAGAGTTGCAGCGCAGCATACACATCCTGTTGCCGGTCATACTTTGGGGTAAGATTGGCAGTGCCCATTAAGGCTTCCGAATAAGGGATATCGCCATACAAGTCGGTGAGTACTTGAAAGGAATGGGCCTTTAGAATCTTGGCAATGCCAACCATGCGGAACTCGTTCTGGGCAGTCCCTTGTGTGATGACGTACTGAAAGTCCTCCAAGGCCCCGGCGTACAAGCCCTGAAACTGGCGACCGTCGAACGTACTGGTTGGAATGTTGTACTGGTCCCATGTACGGTACTGGTTGCCACCATTGGGTATGCCCATTTGCTGAGATAGGATTTCGCCTATCACATTGTACTGCCCACCTACAATGAAGCTAACAAACGCTTGGCCCGAGGGCAAAACCAAGTTAACGTCAGCCGTAGTAGGGTTGTTGGGGTCGGTATTTATATCTAGGAAGTCTTTCTTGCAAGCACTGGTACCTAGAAGGAGGCCCAGCAATGCCAATGAAGTAATACGAGTGTATTTCATGTTGTTGTGCTAAAGCAATACTACAGAGTGAGACGGAGGCTGGCACCCATCGAACGGGTCGAAGGATAAGAATAGAATTCGTACCCTTGGCTGTTGCCCGTACCAAAAGCGCTTACTTCCGGGTCCAGGTGGGGCTGCGAGGCTGGAGTCCAGATGAACAAGTTGCGACCAGTCAAGGTGAACTGAATACCTGTCAGCTTGACTTTGTTCACCAGCGAAGCCGGCAAGGAGTAAGACAAGCTGGCTTCACGCAGTTTAACATACGAGGCGTCGTACAGCGAATTTTCGCCGATGTTGTTAATCGTTGTCCAATAGGTATATGGGTCGGCTAACTTGGTATTGGCTGAGTAAGTTCCGTCTGTATTGCGAACTACCGAGTTGGGAATGAGGAAGGGCTGACGGTCATTGGCAGTCGTTTCTTTCAGGTTGCCTGAGAAATACCCCGTGTTGATGGTATTAGACCAGAACTTGCCACCCTGCTTGGTATCAAATAGCACGTTCAGGGACAAGCCCTTGAAGCTGAAAGTGTTGCTCAGGCCCGCCAGATAATTGGGCTGAATGCTGCCCAGCGTGGTGAGAACCGGCGAAACCAACGGTTGGCCAGTAGTGGCACTAACCACTATGTTGCCATCGGGGTCGCGCAGCATTTGGGTACCGTAGAAGCTGTTGTAAGGCTGGCCCACGCGGGCTTCGATGGAGGGGCTGCTCAAGCCACCCAGGCCAATGTTCGGGGTGATGTTATTTACCTCGATAACGCGGTTGCGGTTACGGGTGTAGTTGACGCTGATGTCCCAAGAAAAGCCACTCTTCGTGGAGATTGGGGTACCGCCCAAGAGCACCTCAATGCCTTTGTTTTCCATCGTACCGGCGTTGGCGTACTGAGAAGTAAAGCCGGAAGTACTAGCGGCCGGAACTGCTACGATGATGTCTTTGCTGCGCGAGTTGTAGTAGGTGAAATCGAGGTTAATGCGGTTGCCGAAGAATCGCAATTCGGTGCCTACTTCGTAGGAAGTCGTGAGCTCCGATTTCAGGTCTGGGTTGCCGAGAGCATTGCCAACCCGGAAACCGGGCACCGTACCTTGGAAAGGTGCTTGGTACTGCCCACTGAAACCGTCGTCAACCGTAGATTTCACGAATACGGGATTCAATACATATGGGTCAGGGGATTTGCCTACCGAAGCAATGTTAGCCCGCAGCTTGCCAAAGCTCAGGATGTTGGTGGGGAGCTTGAACGCTTCAGTAAAGATGAAGCTGGTATTGGCGCTAGGGTAAAAGAAAGAGCGGTTCTTGACAGGCAGCGTTGAAGACCAATCATTGCGGCCCGTTACGTCTACCGACAGGTAATTGCGGAAATTTAACTGTACATCCGCAAAGGCGCCGAACAAACGGGTTTTGGAATCTTGTTTGTAAGTGAGAGGCAGACTAACTGCGTTGCTGATGTCGTAAAATCCTGGCACAACCAAACCCGAAGCGGCATCCACTGTCAGCCGTTCCCGCTTTTGCTCTTGGTAGTTCGTGCCGATGATGCCCTTCAAAGTAAAGTCCGGCGAGAGTTGCTTGGTAACGTTTATGAGGAAGTCGGTCGTGAGGTTGCGGCCGTAGAGCTCGTCCTCGCTGTAGCGACCTGCTAGGTTAGCAATGGTGCCCTGGGCAATTTTCTGCTTGCGGAGGTCTGAGTACGTGTCTGCACTCTGGCGGAAAGTAATATTTAGCCAGTCGGTAGCGTCGTAGCTAAGGGTTGCATTGCCGAAGAACCGGTCTACTTCATTCGTCAATAAGTTGTTGGCGAGCAAAAAGTACGGATTGTTGCGGAACCCAGCCAAATAGTAACCGGTAAGGTTGTAGCGCGGGTCGTTGTAATCTTTCTGGTCCTTAATTTCAATATCCCGGGGCGTATTAACAATCGTCTGGATGATGTTACCGCGTGACTGTCCTTGTACACCCAAGTCGCCACCCGAATTCACGTAGTTGAAAGTGCCTCCAACGGTAAGCTTATTGAAGAGGCGCGTTGAACCGTTAAGCGCCACCGTAGAGCGACGGTAGTTTGTGTTGGGAATAAAGGAGTTGGTGCGCACATCGGATACCGAGGCGTAAAAACGGGAGAGTTCGTTCGAGCCAGAGAAGTTAATCGAGTTGTTGTACGTAGACCCGGTCTCGAAAAAGTCCCGAACGTTGTCAGGATGAGGAACTAGGGCAATGGAGTCGACTACTGCTGCGCCCGAAGGGGCTAAGGTGTACGTATGCCAGTCGGCTACATTTTGACCATTCATTCTTGGGCCCCAGCTCTGGTTGTTCTGCGGGTCGTATACCCCGTCATTGCCCGAGCCGTAGGTGTTCTGGAAAGCAGGTAGGCGATTCACCCGGTCAAATGTCACCGCGCTGATAACATTGATTTGCGAGCGGCCTTTAGCCCCCCCACCTTTCTTCGTGGTGATGATGATAGCGCCAGAAGCAGCTGCGGCACCATACAAAGCTGCTGCAGCTGGGCCTTTTAGAATGGTCATCGACTCGATGTTATTGGGGTCGATATCTGCACCCCGGTTGGGTAAGTCGACCCCATTATTCAAATCCCCACCGGAATTCGTCTGGGTGGTAGTGGCCGAATTGCTAATCACGTTGCCATCGACAACATAAATAGGCTGGTTATTGCCAGTGAATGACTGAGGACCACGAATCTGAATCCGAGTAGCACCACCAGCAGAACCAGAAGCACTCGTGATTTGAACGCCTGCTACTCGGCCTTGAAGCGACCGCACAGCATTGGTTTCGCTGGCCTTTGTGATGTCTGCGTTGCTCAAGGTTTGAACGGCGTAACCCAAGGTTTTCCGTTCGCGCTCAATACCTAAGGCTGTTACAACAACTTCGCTAAGCTGTTTATTGTCAGTAGCCAAGGATACTGTGAATTGTGTTTCGCTACCAATGGTACGCTCCTGCGTAACCATTCCTACTGAACTGAAAACCAGGGTGCCGCCCGATTCCGGCACACTCAGGCTGAAGCCGCCGTCGGCATTTGTTGAAACGCCATTTGTCGTGCCCTTTAAGAGCACCGTGACGCCCGGCAAGCCGCCGCCGTTTGCTTGGTCGGTTACCCTTCCAGAAACGGTACGCGTTTGCGCCATCGCCCCGTGTAGGAGAGTAAACATGAGCACGAGGCTCATGAGTATGTGTTTTTTCATGGACAAAATGTTAAAAAGTTAAATGAGACAGGTGAGATTGCATTGCCAAAAATAACGGATTTAAATTGGCAAAAACGGAGAAATTTATTTTTTGCGTACGCTGGGTTACATTTTCATAAAATTTGCGCCGGGTAGCCGAAATTAAGCTGAAGTATTCTCGTTTGCGACATTTGCAAAAAAGCCCGGTACTGACAGATGCAGCACCGGGCTTTTTGCACAAACCGGTCAGCTATCTACTACCGGAACTCGGCAACTGCTGCATAAGGCGTGTTAACAAAGGTGCCAATGGGAGCATTAACGAATCCTACCGTAGTGGAAAGCGGGGTCAGGATGATGCGGCGCCCATCTTTCATAATGTATTCAAAGGTGAACACCACTGCTTCGCCGTTGAACATGTTGTTGCGGGCCGTAGCGGAAGTAGCTAAGATGGGGGTCGGATTAAGGTTGTTGGGAGCGGGACTAGTTGCGTACAGGTCCTTGATGGCGTCCTGGCTGTTGATAGTAACCGTAGCCGGAAAAGAACTCAGGTCAGTAACCTTTATCCGGGGCCCGAGGATATTATTGCGCCGGAAGCTCTTGTATACTTCAACCGTTTGGATTTCGGTATACCCCTGCGAGGGATTTACCACGAACTCAAACACTGGGCGAGTGTAGCTGCTGTCTGTGGTTGTCTTAATCGAGTTTTTGCTCTTCGAGTAATTGAAGAAAGATTTTGCCGGGTTGATTTCCGGAATAATCTGCGGAATGCTTTCGTAGGCTGGCTCCGGTATCCGGCTGGTTTCGCGGCAGGCCGGCAACGCTGCCACCGCCGAAACCAGCAGCAGCAAACGGGTGAAATACTTTTTCATATAGTGAAGCATCTGGAATCAATGAATGAGAACCTAGTGCTCCCAGAAAATGGGGGCATCCTCGGCCTTGTTTACCTTCGGTGAATTGGGGTTCAAAAGCAAGTCGGACGAGGGGTAGAGCAAACGGCGCGGAAAAACACCGTTACCTATGGTGCCCCCATCATCAGGCAGCAGCCCCCGCGACGCGTTTGCCACTTGCTGCGACACGCGGATACGCGGGTGCTTCGTGCGGCGGAAATCCGTAAACACATCGACCCCGTAGCCATAGCTGGCCACGTATTTCTCGTACATGATGACTTCGAGTTTTTCGTCGTTGGTAGCCGCTTTATCATACCGATTAAGCGGGCCCGAGTTAGCAACCGGAACTGCCGTGCCGTTGTCAAGCCGGTTGAGGTACCCCGTGATTTGAGTTGCAGTCATTACGGGGCTGCCGTCGGCCGTAGCGATGGCATTCACCTTTCGGAACGACGCGTTTAGCGCTTCAACAAACGCCTCGCGCGCGGCCACGGGGTTATTGAGTACCGTTAACTGCAACTCTGCCTCGGTGTATTTACGGGCGTAATACGTGAGCAAGCGCTGGGGTGCTTCGGCCTTGCCGGCCACTTCCTTAGTGCCGGTTTTGCCGCCCTTGCCTTCGTCGTACCGTCCCCCGATGGGGTAAAGGCCCTGGACGGTTTGGAAAGAGGCCGTGCTAGCCGAAGCCGTGTACTGGCCCGTAGAGCCCGGCCGCACCGTCACGAAGGGCCCGTTCACGTAATCTTGCTGGGTGGTAGTGGGGGCCGTCTTCGCTACCTGGTTGAAGAAATAGTAAGGCATGCGCGGGTCGTTTCTTGCCAGCATGCCTTCGTAGAAGTAACGCCCGATGCGGTTTTCAGGGTTGGTGCTGAAGTCAAACACGTAACCGGGGTTGCGGTTGTCCGGGTTGGTGGTGTTGCGGTAGGCCAACTCAAAATCTTCGCCTTCTTGCAGTAAGTCCGAGCTTGCGGTCAGCAGCGGCGTCACATTGGGAGTCACGTCACGCGTCAACCGAATCTGATTGTAAAGCTTAAGCTTAAGAGTATTGCCAAAGCGCCTCCATTTGTCGGGTGAACCATTGTAAATCAGGTCAGCCCGGGTCAAATCCGCGTTGCTCGAAGGCTTGCTGAGGTTGGCAATGCCCTCATCAATCAGCGAGAACAGGCTCTGGACCGAGCCGTCAGTTGAACCGTTATAGATTTCCTCGTCCTTATCGAAGCGGGGCGAAATATTCTCCACGCCTTTCAGGGCCTGCGAGTACGGGACGTCGCCCCACAGGTCCACCATTTGGCTGTACACGTACGCTTTCTGTAGCTGCGCAATGCCTACGTAAACCCACTGCTGCTCCCGCGTGCCCTGCGTGATGACAAGTTCGTTGTTAACGAGCACGCTGCTGTACAGGTCCGCCCACTGGCCCCCGAACGAGTTGCCGGTCTGCGTGAAGTTGCCGATGCTGCGCGTGTTATACAACTGCTGCATCAGGGCCATGGTGTATTGGCTGAGGCCCCCTACGTTATCGCCGAGGTCGCTCGCCATGCTCACCTGCACCACCGGCAGCAAGGTGTTGAGCGTGGTCGAGGTCGGGGCTAGCGGGTTCTTGTTTACGTCGTAGAAATCCTTGCAGCTCGTTGCTGCGGCCAGCAGGCTGGCCAGTGCCAGAGTGGCGCTAATTTTCTGAAATTTCATATATTGAAAGAGCCTTAAGGCCAAAATCAAACATTAAAAAGTGACCCGAAGGTTCACACCGTAGCGCTTGGTGGTCGGCGCGTTCGTCAACTCAACTCCCTGAAAATTACTGGCTCCGAAGGAGCTGGTTTCGGGGTCAAAGTTGGTGTGTTTGGGCAGGTTGGGCGAATACCAGTAGAGGTTGCGTCCCGAAACCGAGAGGTTGACAATCCCAAACGGCGTCTTGCTCAACAATGACTTAGGCAAGTCGTAGCCCAGCGATACCTCACGTAGGCGCACCGTGGTGGCGTCATAAATGGATTGCTCGTTGTAGCCGTTAGAAGCCGCACTGCCGCCGCCGCCGGCAGGCGCGAAGTACAGGTCATTGACCGAAATGGCGGTGGTATTGCGCAATGGCGTACCATTAGTATCATAGTCCGCCCCTCCAGTGGTTCGGTTGTATCGAACCCCGTTGATAACGATTAAGCGGTTGCGGTCTTCGGTGTCTTTCGTTACGCCGCGGCCCAACTCTTCCTGAATGGTGGTGGAGTATATCTGACCACCCTTGCGATAGTCAATCAGAGTATTGAGGGTGATGCCTTTATACGTGAACTGGTTGATGAAACCCATCAAAAAATCCGCGTTGGGGTTGGCAATGATTTTGCTGCCGCCCGGCACCAAACGCCCGTTGATGGGGTCTACCAACAATTCACCATTCGGGGCCCGTTTGGCCGCCGTACCGTAGAGCACTCCGTAAGGCTGGCCTGGAATGAGCAGGCCTAGCAGATTAAAGGCAGAGCCCACTACCAGGGTGTCGTTGTTGGACGTAGTTTTTTCTACGATGTTCCGGTTGCGGGTGAAGTTGAACGTGCTGCTCCAACGGAAGCCCTTCACATCGACGGGAATGGCCGTGAAGGCCACTTCGAACCCTTTATTGGAAACTTCGCCGAAGTTGGTGTAGAACGCGCCGTAACCAGTGGCGGCCGTCAAGTCGCGGGGGGCAATCTGGTTGGTCGAACGCTTGTCGTAGTACGTGCCATTAAATGAGATGCGGCCTTTTAGGAAGGACAGTTCGGTGCCCAACTCTAGCTCGGTCGAAAACTCAGGCGTCAAGGCCGGGTTGTTGATGATGCCTCCGACTGCCAAGCCAGCCACGCCCTGGAAGGGAAATACGCCGCCCGGGTTGATGTTGAAGGTCGTGGCCCCCGAGCGATAAGCAGGAGCATCGCGGCCTACGCGGCCGTAAGCCGCCCGCACTTTCGCCAAATCCAGCCAGCGGTAGTCCAATTTAAAAGCCTCGTTCAGCACCAGCGAGCCCGCGGCGCTCGAATAGAAGAAGGAGCGGCCCGGAGTATCGATATTGCCGTTGCGGTTCAACGTCGAGGAAAAGTCGTTGCGGCCCGTCAGGGTCACGAAGGCGAAGTTTTTGTAGCCAACGGTTGCGTTGCCAAGCAGGCCCATCAGGCGGCGCTTGGAGTAAGCGTAGCCGTAGGTGCTCTTCTCCCGGGTGTTCTCGATGTTGTCGATGCCGAAAATGATGACGTCCTTGCCCAGATAGGACTTGCCATCAAACGTGCGGGCGTTGAGGTTTTGCCCCACGCTGGCCGTCACGGTGATGTCTTCGGTGATATTCTTGTTAAAGTTAATCAGCGCAGTCTGCTCAAACTCCGTGTTCTGAATGTTATCTTCAATCACTTGGCTAATGCCGCTGTAGGCCAGCGAGCCCGGACGAACAACGGTGCTGCGGGCATCCGTATACGTGTTCACGCCGCCAGTATAGGTCAGTGTCAACCAGTCCTTAATGGCGTACGATAGGCCTAAGCTGCCCACCACGCGGTCAACGCGCGACCGGTAAATGCTGTTTTCTACAGACCAGCGCGGGTTGTCGGCTTGCGTCGTGAGCCAAGCAAACACTGGGGCATTGGTTACCGGGTCTTTATACGGGAGCCCCTGCAAGTCGAGGCTACGGGTCAGAAACAAAGTGCGAGCGAAGGCCGAAGGGCTGCCGCCCAGCAAGTTGTTGGCCCCCAAAATGGGTCCCTGCTGCTCCGTGTTGGTGTAAGCCACGTTGCCGCTTACCGTCAGCTTGTTGAATTTCCCTGAACCCCCGGCGCTAATATTATTGCGCACAAACGACGAATTTGGAATAGTGCCCTTCTGGTCAGCGCGCGACACGATGGTTGTGAAGCTGGAGTTATCGTTGGTACTGTTCAGTGAAACCGAGTTCTCGTACAGGTGACCCGATGCGAAGAAGTCCTTCACGTTGTTCGGATATGCCTGGTAAGGAATTCGAGCATCTGCCGGAATGTTAGGAAAGTTCGGGTTGCCTGCCTGGGGGTGCGCGATGGTCTCGGGCGCGCCCTGCGCCTTATTGCCAAATTCAGGCCCCCATGAGCCGTTGACGGGACCTTGAGTGAAGTTGGAGCCAGCACCATACCGATTCTGGTAGTCGGGCAGGGCGGCTACTCTTTCAATAGAATAGCCAGTGGTGTACCCCACCTGAATGCCTTTGGGGCCGCGCTGGCCACCGCCACCGGTTTTGGTGGTGATAACGATAACGCCGCCAGCGGCCCGCGAGCCGTAGAGGGCCGCTGCCGCTGCGCCTTTCAGCACGTTAATAGAGGCGATGTTGTTGGGGTCCACGTCGGCCGTCCGGCTGGAGTAGGACGCGCCTGCAACAACGGCGTTTTCCGACTCGGTCTGCGAGTTGTCGTATGGCACGCCGTCAACCACAAACAGGGGCTGGTTTTCGCCGAAAAACGACGTGTTGCCTCGGATGGTAATGCGCGATGACGACCCCGGTACCCCGTTCGAACTGATGATGTTCACGCCCGGCACCTTGCCCGAAATGGTTCGCAGCAAGTCCGGCTCGGACTTCTGCACTACTTGCTCTGATTTGATTTCGGACACGGCGTAGCCCAGGGCTCGTTTCTCGCGCGAAATGCCCAAGGCCGTAACGGTCACTTCGTCTAGCTGCTTGTTATCAACAGCCAAGGCCACGTCCAGCGTCCCCGCGCTTCCCACTGGCTGCTCAGTCGTCAGGTAGCCCAGATACTTGTATTGGAGTACTGCGCTGGCACCGCTTACGTTGAGAGAGTAATGACCCTCGGCATCGGTCGCCGTACCGGTGGTGGTGCCCTTCACGATTACGGCTACCCCTGGCAAGCCCTCGTTGGTCGCTTTGTCGATGACGCGGCCCGTCACAGGCCGCGTTTGGGCCCAGCTCCGCCCGGCAAGGGTCAGCAGCAGCAGCAGGCTCAATAGTAAGGTTCTCTTCATTGAGTTGAAAAAGTGGGTGTGTTAGAAAAGAGGAAAAAGAAAGTGGGTGGACGCATTTTAAAAGATGAAAGTACTGCTTTCGCTGAAAATTCTCACCATTACCGCGTATTTTACCTAAGAAAACCAACCGTAAATTTAGCGCCGCCCAGCTTCTACCACGGTCTAGTTACGTGCTTGATGCTACGCAACCTTAAAATGCACATCGCCTGCTTGGGAGTTTTTTGCGGGCCCTTCACTAACGGCATGCGGTTTAGTCATTCCCAACTGATTGAAATTGTGTGCATTTGTGTAAAGGCGAGGGGCTGTTGATGCCAGATACGTATGCAGTGACGCTGTCTTCTGCAAAAAATGCGGGCTGCTCTCTTAGGTAATGGAACTTATTTAATTAATAATATGAATATTTTAAAGTAAAAGCAATAAACCAGGTGACTTCAGAAAGCAGAAAACCATGGAGACATAGCGCTTACTGCCTATTCGAGTACAGTCATTCATTAGTAGTATTTGAAAAAAACCAAGAGACTTAATGAAAAAAAAACAGTAGGACAACCTATCAGTCACCAAAACATGTGATATCTTGCCAAAAAATGATTCTGCCGAACAAGTGTTAGCTTTGGTTCTGGCAAGAGCCTCCTGTAGCCGCGGCAAGAAATGAGGCGTTGTTGTTCTATTGGTCACTTGGAAGCCTTTCCCTTAATCTCGCAAAGTCATGGCACTGGGGGCACTGAGATATCCGTCTAACCGGAACTACTTGCCTCAGGCTGACCTTAGTGGTTAGGGGCTTTAGATACTTCTTAACTACTGCCTGCCTTAGTGACTATGAAGAGCGTGCGACCAGATAGAAGCTAATTTTCTTGTATAATTGCCCTCACACACACTTTTTTTACCTTTTCACTCACCAACCAACCAGTCAAATGAAAAAACTCTTATGTATGGTCATGCTTCTAATGACCGGCCTGTTGCAGCAGGTCTATGCCCAAGACCGGACCATCTCCGGGCGAGTAACTGACCGGGCGAACGGTCAGGGGCTGCCCGGGGCCACGGTTCTCGTGAAGGGCACCACGGTAGGCGCCTCTACCAACGCTGATGGAGGCTTTTCCCTTAGCGTGCCCTCGTCGGCCACTACGCTCTCGATTAGCTCTATTGGCTATACCACGGTGGACCAGACAATTGGGTCTGAAAACACGTATAATGTTAGCCTCGGCGCTGATGTGAAGCAATTGGGTGAGGTAGTCGTAACGGCCCTGGGACAAGAGCGTACCCGTAACTCGTTGCCCTTCGCGGCCACGCAGATTGAAGGGGACCAAATAACAGCTGCTCGTAACCCCAACCCCATCAATGGCCTGTCAGGCAAAGTAGCGGGTGTCCAGATTCGTCAAAGCAACACGCTGGGCGGCTCAACCAACATTCTTATCCGCGGTACGAAGTCAATCACGGGCAACAACCAGCCGTTGTTCGTAGTAGATGGTGTGCCAATCAGCAACGCCAACACCAACACGGCAACCCAGCAGACCGGTGGCGGTGGTTACGACTACGGCAATGCCGCGGCTGATATCAACCCGGATGACATTGCCACGATGACCATTCTAAAAGGCGCAGCAGCAACGGCGCTTTACGGTGAGCGTGCCTCCAATGGTGTTATCCTTATTACGACTAAGAAAGGTCGTCAAGGCCTAGGGGTTACCATTAATGCTGGCGTCACGGGTGGGCGTATTGACAAGAGTACTTTCATCACCTACCAGAAAGAGTATGGCGCCGGCTATGGTCCCACTTTTGGTAAACGGGATTTTAACGGCGATGGTGTTCTGGACTTGTACAACCAATTGAACGCCGATGCTTCAGTGGGCCCCCGTTTCGACCCAAACCTGCAGGTATATCAATGGAGCGCATTGGTGCCAGGTAGCGCACACTTTGGCAGCCCAACGCCGTGGGTTGCCGCTGAAAATGACCCGTCTACTTTCTTCCAGACTGCGATGACGCTGAATAACAGCATCACTGTAGATGGTGCCAACGACCGGGGCTCTTTTAAGATTGGCTATAACAGCGTTCGCGATAAAGGCATTTTGCCCAATAGCCAGGTCAATAAGAACGTAGTCAACTTTGCTGGTTCGTATAACCTAACCTCCCGTCTAACGGCCAGCGCGTCCGTGAACTTCTCGGTGGTGGATGGCAAAGGCCGCTACGGTACCGGTTACAGCGGTGCTACCAGCGAAAACCTGATGACGAATTTTCGTCAGTGGTGGCAGACCAACGTCGATATCAAAGAGCAGAAGCAGGCCTACGATTACCAGAATCTGAACGCCAGCTGGAACCTAACGAGCCCGACCAACTCGGCAGCAAAGTATTGGAACAACCCATACTTTTCCCGTTACAAGAGCTTTGAAACGGATTCGCGCTACCGCACTTTCGGCAACGTAGCTCTTACTTACAAAGTGACGGACTGGTTTAATGTGTTGGGCCGGGTAACGCTGGACTCGAACGACGACCTGCAGGAAGAACGGTATGCTTATGGCTCGGTAGGGGTGCCCAGCTATGGGCGTTACAACCGGACGTATCGCGAAGCTAACTTCGACCTGATTGGTAATTTTAAGGCTAAAATCACGGAGAACGTGAGCTTTACTGGCTTGCTTGGGGCTAACCTGCGCCGTCAGGCCACTAAATCCATTCGCGCCACTACCAATGGTGGACTTGTGATTCCGGAACTGTATACCCTATCGAACAGCTTGTCGACCCTGACCCCTCCGACTGAAAGCGATGTGCGCCAAGCAGTTGACGGTGTTTTTGCGGGTGCCACTTTTGGTTTCAGAGACATGGTGTTTCTGGACCTGACTGCTAGAAGAGATAAATCGTCGACTCTGGCTCGTGCAAACAATGCTTTCTTCTATCCTTCAGCGGCCGGTAGCTTTGTCTTCTCTGAAATGCTGAAGGAAACGGCTCCTTGGTTGTCGTACGGTAAGGTTCGGGTGAACTATGCTGAGGTTGGCGCTGGTGCCACAGCATATAGCATTGCGGATTCTTATGACAAGCCTACGGCTTTTGGCTCGGTTGCCCTTTTCTCTGTGCCGAGCACCAAGAACAACCCAGACTTGAAACCGGAGCGCACCAAAAGCGCTGAAGCTGGTATCGAAGCCGCTTTCCTGAACACGCGGTTGGGCTTTGAAGCAACTGTTTACCAATCCAATACTGTTGACCAGATTATTCCGATTAACGTTTCCACCGCCAGTGGGTATGGCTTCCGCTACGTGAACGCTGGCGACGTGCGCAACCGCGGTGTTGAACTGTCTGGCTTTGTGGTACCCGTCAAAAACGACAACGTTACCTGGACAATTAACGCTAACTGGACTAAAAACCAGAACCGTGTGATGTCACTCTTTGAAGGGTCAGACAACATTGTGCTCACCACCTACCAAGGCGGTGTATCGAGCAATGCAACGGTAGGCCAGCCCTTCGGCACCATTCGCGGAACCAACTATGTGTTTCTTAATGGCCAAAAAGTGGTGCAGGAAGACGGGTACTATGCCCAGACCGCTACGGCTAACGAGGTAATCGCTAACCCCAATCCTGATTGGACCGGTGGTGTTTCTAACACTGTGTCCTATAAAGGGGTCTCGCTGTATTTTCTGGTGGATGTGCGCAAAGGTGGTCAGGTGTTTTCCCTTGACCGTTCCTATGGCCTTGACACTGGCTTGACTCCGGAAACTGCTGGTTTGAACGACCTTGGCAATCCTTCGCGTAACCCGGTCGCTGACGGCGGTGGCGTGATTTTCCCGGGTGTGCAAGCCGATGGCACCCCCAACACTGTGCGTGCTGATAACAGCGGCGAAGCAGATGGCGCAACCGCTTATGGCACGACGCACAATCCGGCCGCTGCCTTTGTTTATGATGCTAGCTTCGTGAAGTTGCGCGAAGTGTCGCTTTCTTATTCTTTGCCTAAAGCCTTCGTATCCAAAGTAGGTGCTGTAAAGGGTGTAGACATCTCCATCGTGGGTCGCAACCTCTGGATTATCCACAAAAACCTGCCCTATGCTGACCCCGAAGATGCCCCGAGCTCCGGTCAATTTGGTCAAGGTTATTCCACGGGTTCTTACCCTGCTGTCCGCACCCTTGGTGCTAACCTCCGTCTTAGCTTCTAAATAATCATGAAAAAAATACTGCTATCTGGCTTGTCAGTAGCGTTGCTGACAACCTCCTGCGTGGGCTCTTTGGAGGACAACTTCAACGTTGACCCCAAAAGCCCTACCACAGCGCTTGCTTCCGGTTTCATTGCAAATGCAGAGCGTACACTGGCCCGAACTGTGGTCAGCACAAACGTTAACCTGAACCCTCTTCGATTCTACGTGCAGTATTGGGCTGCTACCGACTATCCTACGGAAAGCCGGTATGACCTCAATACCCGTAGCATTCCGGGAGCATTTTGGAATGCGCTCTATCGCGATTGCCTTCGCGACCTGCGGGAAGCAAAAGCTACCATTCCAAATGACCTAAGCGTGCCTGCTGCCAGCAAGGCCAATGCCACAGCCGTTGCGGAAGTACTGGAGATTTATACCTGGGCCACGTTAGTGGAAACCTTTGGTAATGTTCCATATAGTGAAGCACTCAACTTTACCAATGCCCGGCCTGCATATGATGACCAGGCAAAAGTCTACGCAGATTTAATTGCTCGTTTGGACGTTGCCATTGGCCAATTCAACCCAGCAGCTAACACTGGCCTGCTCACGGGTACTGCTAGCGCTGATTTGCTTAACAACAATAGCACTGCGCTCTGGATTAAGTTTGCCAATGCATTAAAGTTGCGTATGGCACTAACCTTGGCAGATGTAGACAACGCCAAAGCAAAAACGATGGCTGAGGCAACAGTTGGCAAACTGCCTGCTTCGAACGCTGATGTTATTGACCTAGCTTTCAACGGCACGTTCCCCAACACCAATCCCCTTTATGAGGACTTGGTTCGGAGTGGCCGTACAGACTTTGTTGGTACTTCTTTCTTCATCAACCAGTTAAAGGGAACCACGGGGCCGGTAACCGGTACTGTTGACCCGCGGTTGAATGATTATTTTGACCCGGCTACTAACCCAACTCCTGCTACCAATCTTTACAATGGTGGTACATATGGGGGGGCTAACAGCCCTGAGACAAATTCGCAGCCGGGTGCCAAACTCCGGGCTCAGACCCTGCCGGGCGTGCTGATTTCGTATGCCCAAGTAGAGTTTCTTCTTGCTGAAGCAGCGGCTCGCGGATACGCTGTCGGCGGTACTCCCGAATCGCACTACAATGCTGCTGTCACCGCTTCGATATTGGAGTGGGGTGGCACAGCGGCTGAAGCAACAGCTTACTTGGCACAGCCCGGTGTAGCTTACGCTACGGCCGGTGGCGCCGGCGCTACCTATAAGCAGAAGATTGGGTACCAAGAGTGGGTGGCGCTGTATAACCAGCCAGTAGATGCTTGGAGAGAGTGGAGACGTCTCGATTACCCCGTATTGACAGCCCCTACTACGGCTATCTCCGGTATTCCGGTTCGCTTCCTCTACCCTGTTGTAGAGCAGAACATCAACGGTGCTAACTACAGCCAGGCCGCCGCTGCTATTGGTGGTGACAAGGTTGAGACCAAGCTGTTTTGGGATAAATTCTAATCAAGTCCCAACTCATACAAAAAGGGCTGCCCAATCGGACAGCCCTTTTTTATTGTACATTATTCAGCAAAACCCGCGTCAACTCTGCATCAAAAAGCCTTTGATAAACTCATCCAAGTCGCCATCCAGCACGTTTTGCACGTCGGTGCGCTCGATGCTGGTGCGGAGGTCTTTGATGAGCTTATATGGGTGCAGCACGTAGTTGCGAATCTGGGAGCCGAAGTCTATGCGCTTCTTGGTGGCTTCCACTTTGTCGCGCTCGGCGTGGCGTTTGTCCATCTCAATCTGGTAGAGGCGCGATTTGAGCATGCGCAGGGCGTGCTCCTTGTTCATGAGCTGGCTGCGCTCAATCTGGACAGCGATGATGATGCCCGAGGGCGCGTGGGTGAGGCGCACGGCGGTTTCCACCTTGTTCACGTTTTGCCCGCCCGCGCCGCCGGCCCGGAAGGTGTCCCAGGAAATGTCGGCCGGGTTGATGTCGATGGTGATGGTGTCGTCAATGATGGGGTAGGCAAACACCGACGCAAACGAGGTGTGGCGCCGGCCGCTGCTGTCGAACGGCGACATGCGCACCAAGCGGTGCACGCCAATTTCGCTTTTGAGGTAACCGTAGGCAAAGTCGCCATCGATTTCAAGCGACGCCGACTTGATGCCGGCTTGTTCGCCCGGCTGGTAGCTGACTTGCTTCACTCCGAACCCGTGGCTTTCGGCCCACATGATGTACATGCGCATGAGCATTTCGGCCCAGTCCTGGCTTTCGGTGCCGCCGGCACCAGGGTTGATGTCGATGATAGCCGAAAGCTGGTCTTCCTCGTCGGAAAGCATTCGCTTGAATTCCAGCGCTTCCACTTTCTTAAGCGTGGCGTCGTAATCGGCTTGAATTTCGGCTTCTGTTACGTCGCCCTCTTTGTAGAAATCATAGAGGACCTCCGTATCGGCCAGGGCTTGCTGCACGGCCTCGTAGTCGTCGGTCCACGTTTTGATGGGTTTGATTTCGCGGAGCGTCGCTTCGGCGGCTTTGGAGTCGTCCCAGAAGCCGGGGGCGGTGGTTTTGGCCTCGTAGACGGCTAGTTGTTCTTTGCGGGCATCGTAGTCAAAGATACCTCCTCAGGGCCTCGGCGCGGCCCTTCAAGTCCTTTATCTGGTCTTGGGTCATGGTGGGGGATGGGTGAGGGGGCGGTCGTATAGCCGCAAGGGCCGCGTGCCGCGCCCGATGAGAAATGGTGCCCCAAAAGTACCGAATTTTGCCGCGGCGCCGGGAAGGTCGGCCCGCTACGGGTGAAACCAGCAGCTTGTATGTGTGGAAAGCTCAGATTTCGTTGCCTACTTGCGGGCCGAACCCGTGCGAAGAATGGCCGGCACGGCGGCCCAATTTCCTGCATTGTCGATGACGGTAGAAGAACTGAAGCGGGATTTTGAGTCAGCCCACATTAAACATGTGCACTTTAAAAGCCGGGTGCGCTCGTACCTGTTCGGGCGTGGTGGCGAGGAGGGTCCTTTGCGCGACCCCGAGCAGTGCAGCCTCGGGCACTGGATAGCCGAGCGCCTACGCCACGGCGGCCCCTACGCGCACCTACCCGAAGCCCGGCAGGTAGACGAGCAGCACGTTCTCATTCACCAGGAGGCCAACCGGTTGATGGACATGCATCAGGCCGGCCAGACGGAGGAGGCCATGGCCGGGTTCGGACCGTTGCAGGTGGTGGCCGATGAAATAGTGGACTTGCTCAGAACCATGGAGGCCAAGCTGCGTAGGGAGGCCTAAACTGAGCCCGCGCGGCGATTGCATGAAAATAACGCTTACTACCAAGCTGTTTGCCGGATTTGTGCTGTTGCTGGCGCTGTTTGCGGTGGTGGTAGTATTCTATTACCAACTGGCCGGGCAGGTGCTGCGCAACTCGCGCAAAGTGGAAAGCTCCCAGCGGGTGACGAACCAAGCCGCCAACCTGCTGCGCAACATCATCGACATGGAAACCGGGTTCCGGGGCTACCTGCTCATCGGCAACGAGCAAACCCTGGCGCCCTACTACGACGGCGAACGGCAGCTCATTGGCCGTTTCAGCGAACTGCGCGACCTGGTGACGGATTCGCCCGAGCAGGTGAAGCTGGTGGACCAAACCCAGCGCCTGTTCCAGCAGTGGTCCAGCTACAGCCACCTGCTGGTGGCCGAAAAGCGGGAAATTCGCTTGCGCAACCCCCGCCAGGGCGGGCTGGAAGGCATGCCGCACCGCCGCCTGACCGAAGGCCTGACCGGCAAGCAGGTGATGGACAACATCCGGGAGCGGCTGGCCGCGTTTGAGCAAAGCGAGGCGCGTACCCGCGACCGCCTGCGCCAGGACCTGGACCGCAGCATCGTGCGGGCCGAGTGGCTGTCGGCGGGGCTGGCCATTGCGGCCCTGGTGCTGGGGCTGATGTGGGCCAGCTACATCGTGCGGATATTTGGCCAGCGCCTGCGCAGCATGGTGAACCTAGCCCGGAAAATGGCCGACGGCGACTACAGCAGCCAGATTGTGGACACCGAGCAGGACGAAGTGAGCGAGCTGACATCGGCCCTGAACGTGATGGCCCGCACCGTGGGCGCCAACATCAGCCAGCTCGAAAACCGCAACCAGGAGCTCGACCAGTTCGCCTACGTGGTGTCGCACGACCTGAAAGCGCCCCTGCGTGGCATTGAGAGCGCCTCGCGCTGGATTGAGGAAGACATGGGGCCCGACCAGCTACCGCCGCACATCCGCGAGTTTCTGGGCCTGATGCGCCAGCGCGTGCACCGCATGGAAAAGCTCATCACCGGCATTCTTGATTTGGCGCGCATCGGGCGGGTGGCCCAGGCCAACGAAACGGTGTTTGTGCGCACACTGCTGCGCGAAGTGGTCGATACGCTCAACCCGCCGCCGGGCTTCAAGGTGGAGCTGCCGTTTTTCCTGCCCACGCTCACCACCAATGCCGTGCAGCTGCAGCAGGTGTTTACCAACCTCATCAGCAACGCGCTGAAGTACCACGACCACCCCGAAACCGGCACCGTGCACATCAGCTGCGACGACGCCGGCGACTTCTACCTCTTCTCCGTGGCCGACGACGGGCCGGGCATCGCCCCGGAATACCACGACCGCATTTTTGTTATTTTCCAGACGCTTACCGAGCGCGATACGCTGGAAAGTACCGGTGTGGGGCTGGCCATTGTGAAAAAGATTGTGGAGCGCCAGGGCGGCCGCATTGGGGTGAAATCGGCGGAAGGACAGGGCGCTAAGTTCGTCTTTACCTGGCCCAAGCAGCCGCCCAAAGCCAAAAATCTGGGCCCGACCGTGGCCGCCGCGACCGTTTCGCCCGTATCAGTCGCTACCTGACGGCCGAACGCGGCCGTTTCTGCGGGCATATTCCCGCTGCCGAACAATTGTTACGCTTATGTCCGCCGATTATCCCACGCCCAGCATTTTGCTCGTGGAAGACGACCAGATGGACGTCATGAACGTGCAGCGCGAACTGCGCCGCCAGAATATCGATGTGCCGCTGGTGCATGCCCGCAACGGCCGCGAAGCCCTCAAAATGCTGCGCGGCGAAGGCGACGAGCCCAAAATAGCCCGCCCCAGCCTCGTGATGCTCGACATCAATATGCCGCGCATGAACGGCCTGGAACTGCTCGAAACCCTGCGCTCGGACCCCGAGTTCGTGGGCCTGAACGTGTTCATCATGACAACGTCGGACCTAGAATCGGACCGGTTGAAGGCCCAGGAGCTGGCCGTGAGCGGTTACATCATCAAGCCGCTGAGCTTTGACAAATTTGGTGAGGGCGGCACCAACGTGGATGGCTTCAGCTTGTTTCTGGATTTGCTGAAGCTCAAAAATTAACCTTCTTTCCTTAAAAAGCTGCGGCTTACAGCAGCCGGAAACCTATGCGGTGGTGCGGGGTGGGGCCGTGCGCCCGAATGGCGTTGCGGTGTTGCGCCGTGGGGTAGCCTGCGTTTTGCGCCCAGCCATACTCCGGAAACTCGGCGGCCAGCGCGGCCATGTGCTCGTCGCGAAAGGTTTTGGCCAGCACCGAAGCGGCGGCAATGTGTCGGTACAGCCCGTCGCCGCCGATGACGCAGGTGTGCTCAAAGCCAGCCAACGGGCGAAACCGATTGCCATCCACCAGCAAATGAGCGGGCACAACCGGCAGCGCGGCCACGGCGCGGTGCATGGCCAGGTAGCTGGCCTGCGCGATGTTGAGGCAGCTGATTTCTTCTACCGAGGCTTGCCCCACGGCCCAGGCCACCGCCTCCGCGCAGATTTCGGGCCGTAGCGCGTCGCGCCGCTTGGCGCTGAGCTGCTTGGAATCGTTGAGGTAGCGCGGATTGAAATCGGGCGGCAGGATGACGGCGGCGGCAAACACCGGGCCGGCCAGGCAGCCGCGGCCGGCTTCGTCGAGGCCCGCTTCGAGGGCGTGGCCGGAGAAATTGGAAAGTAGCAAGGGCGTAAAAAAAGAGCAATGCGCAAATCAACCCCAAAATACGGGTTCATTTTGCGCATTGCTCCTAAAGTGAGCCTCCGTAAAGGCTTTGAGGCCGATTAATGGCGGCCGGCGGTGCTGCCTTCGTCTGAGTTGTCGGGTTCGCCGCGGCGCTGGCCCTGGCTGTCGCGCGGGCCTTCGTCGATTTCGCCGTCTTCGTCGGTGGTCACGTACTCGTTCGTGACGGGCCCGAGGCCGTTGGTGTTGGCCGCGAGGTCGGCTTCGGCCTGGGCGTGCTTGAGGTTGAAGAGCGGGTCGTGCTCGTTGTCGGCAGGCTTTTGGTTGGATTTCGAATTGGACTGGGCCATGGGAGAAGGGGAGGGCCGGGATGTGGGCGGCCGGTTCCTCTTGGTACGGCGAGGGTCCGGTTTGGGTTGAAAGCCCGACGGCTGGCCGGGGCGAATCCGAAAGTGACACCCACGAAAAAGGCCGCCGCACAAGTGCGACGGCCTTAAAGTGGCGGGTCCGGCTTTGGAGGTGTCTACCCCACCTTTTCAGCCAGAGCGCCGCCGCACGAGAGGTCCTTCCTTTCCACATTTCCAGCCCGTGCGGGGGTACTTATGGGTCAAAGATACTAGGCTGGACGGGCCGAACGCAAAGAAATTTGGTTTAATTGAACGGTTTAGTCGCCCAACGAAACCTCTGGCACGGCGGATGACAACTTTCAATCGATTATTAGCCGCGCGGGCATGGCCCCGGCAACCGTATTTTTAGGGCATCTTAAACCGATTTCCGCTATATATGCCGCTGCCCTCCGCGCCCGCCGTCGACGAAACCCACAACCCCTGGCAAACCCTGAGCACTGAAGTAAAATACCACAACCCCTGGATTTCGGTGCGCGAAGACCAAGTGCTGAACCCCCGCGGCGGCCGCGGCATCTACGGCGTGGTGAGCATGAAAAACAAGGCCCTGGGCATCATTCCCATCGATGCCGAGGGCAACACCTGGCTGGTGGGCCAGTACCGCTACGCGCTGAACGAGTACTGCTGGGAGATTCCCATGGGTGGCGGCCCCGTCGAGTTGGACATTCTGGAATCGGCCCAGCGCGAACTGAAGGAAGAAACCGGCCTCACGGCGGCGCGCTGGACGCGCGTGGCCCGCATTCACACCTCCAACTCGGTGACCGACGAGGAAGGCTTCGTGTTTCTGGCTGAGGACCTGACGGCCGGCGACGTGGAGCCCGAAGAAACCGAGGACCTGCGCCTCTGGAAGCTGCCGCTGGCCGAGGCCGTGCGCCTGTGCATGGAAGACCGCATCACCGACGGCATCAGCGTGGCGGGCCTACTGAAAGTGGAAAAGCTGCTGGCGGCGCGGAAGTAGCCGCGCGGTTTGCCGGCCGCACCCCCGCCACCCGGGTTAATGCTCTAACTTTGCCGCCATGCGCCATCTGCTTCGTTACATCGGCCAGCGCCTCTACACCACCTGGGCCGTCTTCTGGTTCATCGTGCCGTTTGTGCTCATCTACCCGATGCAATGGTTTTTCCACCGGCGGCCTGGCGGCGGCCGCGTGGTGCACGCCCTGAACCGGTTCTGGTCGTGGCTGTCCATCACGATGTGGGGCATGCCGGTGGAAGTGGTGCGCGAAACCCCGGCGCCCAACCCGACGCCCTGCGTGTACGTGTCGAACCACGGCTCGTACATCGACATCATGATGCTGTTCAAGTACATCCCGGGGTTTTTGAACATGATGGGCAAAGCCTCGCTGGCGAAAGTGCCCGTGTGGGGGCCGCTGTTCGGCAACGTCTACATCACCGTGGACCGCGCCAGCGCCGTGAGCCGCGGCAAGGCCATGGTGCAGGCCCGGCGCAGCCTGGCGGCGGGCAAAAGCATTGCCATTTTTGCCGAGGGCCGCATTTCGCCCAAGCCCGGCAAAGAGCTGCTGCCGCTGCTCGACGGCGCTTTTCAGATGGCCATTGAAGCGGGCGTGCCGCTGGTGCCCGTGGGCCAGCCCCTGAACCACATGTTCATGCCCGACGTGAAGGGCAGCCTGCGCGTGCGCTACCACCGCCTCAAAATCGTTTTCCATAAGCCCATTCCCACCACCGGCCTCACGCTGGCCGACATTCCGGCCCTGAAAGAACGGGTGGCGGCCTTGCTCAGCGGCGATTTCCTGCCCGAAGGCGCCATCAAGCCCGGCCCGAGTACTTGGAAGGACCCTGCCACCGTTGTAGATGCGCCGGAAGCCGAGCCGGCCAACTCCTAACTTTTAACTCATAACTCTTAACTCAATATGAGCACCGACCTTGGCACCCTGCGCGGCCTGGCCCACCTGGCCCGCCTCGAATTTGACGCCACCCGCGAGCAGCAGATGCTTGGCGACCTGAACAACATCCTCGACTTCGTGGCCCAACTCGAAGGCCTCGACACGACCGGCGTGGAGCCGCTGGTGCACCTCTCGCAGGAAGTGAACGTGCTGCGCGACGACGAGGCCCGCAACACCGTGAGCCACCAGGAGGGCCTGCGCAACGCCCCACGCAAGGATTCGGACTACTTCCGGGTGCCCAAAGTGCTGGAATAATTGAGCCCGAAACCCGCTTCGACGCGCGCCTGGCGGCCGGGCTGGCTGGGCGTGCTGGCCGCGCTGGCCGTGGGCCTGGCCATTTTTTATTACTTCACGGGGTCCGATAGTGCCCTGCCCCTGCGCCTGGTGCCGCACCTGCAAACCGTGCCGCTCACGCTGGAGCAGGTGGCGGCCGGGCCGGTGCGCCTGCCGGTGCAGGCCAGCGGCTTCATCGTGAGCCTGACCCACGACGTGGCCGGGCCATTCACGCAACCGGTGGCGGCAGCGCTGTTTCTGGGGATGCTGGCGCTGGCGCTGGTGGGCTGGGTGGCCGTGGCTAGCACCCTGGCGCGCACGGCCTTTGCGGCGGCCATGATTCCGGTCATTTTCCTGCTGCTCTCGCTGAATACCGAGTCGCTGGGCATTTTCAACACCAGTGAGCGGTATTTTCTGTACCTGATGCTGGGGCTGGTGGGCGGCGCGTCCTACGCGCTGCAGGCCTTCGCCGAAGACTGGCGACTAGGCCGGCGGGTACTGGTACTGGGCACCATCGTAGCTGGTCTGGGCGCCTTAATTTTCAACCAAAGCCAGTTGCCGGCCGCCGAAACCGCATTGCAGTTGGCGGCTTATGCCACGCCCGGCGGGGCCGCGCTGGTGGCGCTGGTGGTGCTGTGGGTGGGCGTGGAGAATATTCGGGCACTGCTGTGGTTTAATGCGCAGGCCGAGCAGCCGGCCAGTCGATTCGGGCTGTGGCCGTTTGTGGCGGCCAGCCTTCTTTATTTAGGCGTGCTGCTGCTGTATGTGTGGAACGACGGCCTGCAACTGCTGCCCGGCGTGAGCCTGGACCCGTTGGTATTGCTGCTGCCGGCCGTGGTGGCGGGCGGGCTGGGCCTGCGCCTGCGGGCGCCCAGCTACGCTGCCACAGTGCCCTACGCTGGGGCGGTGGTGCTGTACCCGCTGGTGGTGGCGGCCGCGGCCGGCGCGTTGGCCTACGCCTTTGCCACCGATAACACGCCGCTGCTGGCGGCGGCGCGCAGCTTCACGGGCTTGGCGCTGCTGCTGGCGGGTGGGGCTTTCTGGCTGTATGTGCTCATCAACTTCATGCCGCTCATTCAGCAGCGGCTGCGGGTGTACCGGGTGGCGTTTGAGCCGCGCCGGCTGCCGTTTTACACCGTGTACATCCTGACCATCGGCGGCATTATCATCGTGCAGTCGCGCCGCAGCTTCCCGCTGCCCGACCAGGTGCAGGCCGGCCAGTACAACAACCTCGGCGACCTGGCCCGCCAGCAAAGCGAAGCCAACCCTGACGACCTCAGCCTGGCCGTGCTGGCCGAGCGCTACTACGCCGAAAGCGGCGACGTGCTCTACCGCGCCAACCTGCACGCCCAGTTCGGGCGCGCAGCCCTATACCGTTTCCGGCAGCAGCGCGGCAACGAAATGGTGGCCCTGAACCGGGCCCTGCTGCGCGGGCCGAGCGAGAAAGTATCGGCGCGCCTGGCCAGCCTGTTCAATCAGCCCGACGACTTGTTCGATGGGCTGGACATTCTGCGGCGGGGCCTGAAGGCGCAGCCGCGCAGCGCGGCCCTGGCCGGCGACCTGGCCCAACTCTTCACCCAGACAGCCCTCAGCGACTCGGTGGCCTACTACCTGGACCAGGCCGAGCGCCTGAGCCCCGGCAGCTACCCCAGCCGCACCAACCAGCTAGGTTTCCTGCTGAGCCAAAACCTGCTGGACGTGGCCCGGAAGCAGCCCACCGACAGCAACCCCGAAACCGAACCTGCCTTGGCCGCCAACCAACTGCTGCTGGGCCTGCTCACCAAGCCCGCCGAAGCCGCCGGGGCCGCCACCCCCAGAGTCTTGGACGACGCCACGTTTGCGCAACTGTACCATCAGGTGCTGACCAATATCAGAATGGCGAATGGGCCGGGCTTGCGGAAAATGCTGCCCACCCTGGTTCGGTTGGCCAAGGACGACGCCAACGAGGCCTATTATGAGCAGCTAGTATTCCTGCAGGCCTATGCACACCACGCGATAGGCGAGGAGCGGACGGCCCGGCAACTGCTGCTGCCCCTGGCGGCCGGCACCTCGGGCACGGCGGCTTACTACCAAATGCTGCTGGGCCTGTGGCAGCTGCAGCAGGGCCAGTACGTCACTGCAGCCGACCAACTGGCATTTGCCGCCTCTCACGGCGCGGTGCAGGCCAGCGAAGCACGGGCGTATGCCTTGGCGTTGGGTGGGCAAATGGATTCGGCGCGGGCCCAAGCCCTGCGCCTGGCCGCGTCGCCCGATTCGACCGTGCAGCTGCTGGGCCGCCGGACGCAGACGCAGCTGGCCACGGCTTCGTTTGCGACTGGGGCGGCGCCAGCCACGCGCGTTGGGGACGACTGGCTGGCGCGGGCGCGGCAGGCCGAGCAAGCCAACCAAGCCGCCGAAGCCGCCAAAAACTACCAGCACATTGTGCGCGAGGCGCCATTCAACGAGCCCGCCATGCTGGCGGCGGGGCGCTTTTTTACGCAGCGCCGCAACTACACGGCCGCCTACGAAGCCTTGCGCACCGGCCTGGATGAAAACCCACAGTCGCCGGCGCTGTTGAGGGGCTACGTGCTGGCCGCGGCCGACGCGGGCCTCACCGAATATGCCACCGACGCCCTGGCGCAGCTGCGCCGGCAACTGGCACCCGCCGCGTATGCTACTTTAGCGGCCGAGTACGAGGCGCACCGGGCAACCCGGGCCGCGGCTTCTGACTCTTTTTCCGTAGCGCCCGCCGTTCCACCTCTGCAATAAGTATTTCGAGCCATGAATCCCAACGTCATCGAAACCACCGACATCGCCAAAAACTACGTGATGGGCGCGGAAGTCATCCACGCGCTGCGCTCGGTGAGCATTAAGATTCCGCGCGGCGAGTACGTGGCTTTCATGGGGCCGTCGGGCTCGGGCAAGTCCACGCTGATGAACATCGTGGGCTGTCTCGATACGCCCAGCAAAGGCCAGTACATCCTCAATGGCCAGGACGTGAGCCGCATGAGCGACAACCAGCTGGCCGAAGTACGCAACAAGGAAATTGGCTTTGTTTTTCAGAGCTTCAACCTGCTGCCCCGCGCCAGCGCCCTCGACAACGTGGCCCTGCCGCTCATCTACGCCGGCCTGAGCAAGCGCGAGCGCAGCGAGCGCGCGCTGGAGTCGTTGCGGTCCGTTGGCCTGGCCGACCGTGCCTCGCACCGGCCCAACGAGCTTTCGGGCGGTCAGCGCCAGCGCGTGGCCATTGCCCGCGCCCTCGTCAACAACCCTAGTGTGCTGCTGGCCGACGAACCCACCGGCGCCCTCGACTCCAAAACCAGCCACGAAATCATGGATTTGTTTGAGGCGCTGTACTCCAAGGGTAATACCATCATCATGGTGACGCACGAAGAAGATATTGCCCGCTATGCCCACCGCATCGTGCGCCTGCGCGACGGCCTGGTGGAGTCGGACGAGGTGAACACCGACATCACCACCCACGCCACCGCCGCGCGTTAGAACGTCAAACTCCCCTCCTCAGATGAGGAGGGGATGTTCGAGCCGCAGGCTCGGACGGGGGTGGTTGACCTCGTTGAACGATGCCCAGACGACCAAGCCAATAATGCCAACGCGAGTCGTTCAACGAGTCAACCACCCACCCCAGTTTCCGCTTTGCGGAAACGTCCCCTCCTCAGCTGAGGAGGGGAGTATCGCTCAACCTCTCGCCTCACCAAATGAAAATCTACACCAAAACCGGCGACAAAGGCCTTACCTCGCTCATCGGCGGTATGCGGGTGCTCAAAAGCAGCCTGCGCATCGAGTGCTACGGCACGGTGGACGAGCTGAACGCCCACATCGGGCTGGTGCGCGACCAGGACGTGAACGTGGGCCGGCGCCCGCTCCTCAAGGAAATTCAGGACCGGCTGTTCACCATCGGCTCGGCCCTGGCCGCCGACCCGGAGAAGTCGAAGATGAAGCTGCCGGACCTGCACGCCGCCGACGTGACGCTGCTGGAAGAAGAAATGGACCGCCTGAACCTGGCGCTGCCCGAGCTGCGCGCCTTTATTCTGCCCGGCGGGCACCCGGCCGTGAGCCACGCCCACGTGGCCCGCTGCGTGTGCCGACGCGCTGAGCGCCTGGCCATTCACCTGGGCGAGGAGTCGTTCGTGGCCGAATTGGTGGTGGTGTATCTGAACCGCTTGTCCGACTATCTGTTTGTGCTGAGCCGGGCTATGGCCCACGACCTGGGCGTGGAAGAAGTGACCTGGCAGGCACGACTTTGACGTAAACGGTGTCTTAGCACCAACGTTTCCGGTTTGACTGCCCGCGACGATAGTCGCACCCCCTGCATCCTACGTACTCCCCAAAATCCCACCCACTCTCTGTTCCCCGAACTCACTCGCTCATGATTGACTTACTTCCCATTCGCACCCAGCCCACCACGGCGTCGCGCCTGGCCTCGGTCGATTTCGACCACCTGGAATTTGGCAAGGCGTTTTCCGACCACATGTTTGCCGTGGATTTTCACAACGGCGAATGGCAGGAAGCCCAGATAGTGCCCTACGGCGACATGGCCGTGAGCCCCGCCAACTCGGCCCTGCACTACGGCCAGGCCATTTTTGAGGGCATGAAGGCCTACCACCAGACCGACGGCGGCGTGGCCCTGTTCCGGCCCCTCGACAACTGGGCGCGCATGAACGCCTCGGCCGAGCGCATGTGCATGCCCACCATCCCGGAAGAGCTGTTCATGCAGGGCCTGCGCGAGCTGCTGAAGCTGGATGCCGCCTGGGTGCCCTCGGCGCCGGGCTCGTCGCTCTACATCCGGCCCTTCATGTTTGCCACCGACGGTTTCATCGGCGTGCGGCCTTCGGATTCGTACCGCTTCATGATTTTTACCTGCCCGGTGGGCCTGTACTTCAACAAGCCGTTGCGCGTGCGCTTCGAGCAGAAGTACGTGCGCTCGGCCGAGGGCGGCGCGGGCTACGCCAAAAACGCCGGCAACTACGGCGCCGCCATGTACCCCACCAAGCTGGCCCAGAACGAAGGCTACAACCAACTCATCTGGACCGATGCTTCACAGCATCAGTACGTGGAGGAATCGGGCACGATGAACGCCATTTTCGTGATTGATGGCAAGGTGGTGACGCCCGCCCTCAGCACCAGCATCCTCGACGGCGTGACGCGCCGCAGCGTGCTGCAGCTGGCCCGCGACATGGGATTGGTGGTGGAAGAGCGCAAGCTCGGCAGCCGCGAGGTGATGGACGCCCTGGCCGCCGGCAAGCTCGACGAAGCCTTCGGCGTAGGCACGGCCGCTACCATTGCGCCCATTGCCACCATCGGCTACGAGGGCCAGGACTACGACCTGCCCGAATTGCCTGCCAATGCCTTCTCGAAGCGCGTGACGGCGGCGCTGGACGCCATCCGGACCGGCGAAGGCGCCGACGTGCACAACTGGATGGTGCGTATATAATCGTTTGTCATCCTGAGCGCAGCGAAGGACCTTATCACGCCAGGAGCGGTAATTATTGCCAGCTGTTCAGCGGTGATAAGGTCCTTCGCTGCGCTCAGGATGACGGAAGTTACAGAAAAGGCCGCTTCGTTCTGAAGCGGCTTTTCTTTTTTGCCCCACCTTTGCAGCACGAACCCACCAACCCGCCACTCCACGAACCCGCCCATGACCGTTTCCCTGAAAACCGTTACCCTCAACGACACGCACCGCCAACTGGGGGCCAAAATGGTGCCCTTTGCCGGCTACGACATGCCGGTGCGCTATTCCTCGGACCTCGACGAGCACCACACCGTGCGCCGCGCGGTGGGCATTTTTGATGTGTCGCACATGGGCGAGTTTCGGCTGCGCGGCCCCCAGGCCCTCGACCTCATTCAGCGCGTGACCAGCAACGACGCCAGCAAGCTCACCGACGGCAAAGCGCAGTATTCGTGCCTGCCCAACCACGACGGTGGCATCGTGGACGACCTGCTGGTGTACAAGCTGGCCGACGAGGACTACCTGCTGGTGGTCAACGCCTCCAACATCGAGAAAGACTGGAACTGGATTAAGCACCACAACACCAAAGGGGTGGAGATGGAGGACATTTCCGACCGCACCAGCCTCTTCGCCGTGCAGGGCCCCAAAGCCATTGCCGCGCTGCAGTCGCTCACCGATGTGGACCTGGGCAGCATTCCGTACTACTCCTTCGTGCAGGGCACCTTCGCCGGCGCGCCCGACGTCATCATCTCCGCCACGGGCTACACCGGCGCGGGCGGCTTCGAGCTGTACATCCCGAACGAAAGTGCGGCCATGGTGTGGGACAAAATCATGACCGCCGGCCAGCCCCACGGCCTCAAGCCCATCGGCCTGGGCGCCCGCGACACGTTGCGTCTGGAAATGGGTTTCGCGCTCTACGGCAACGACATCGACGACACCACCTCGCCGCTGGAAGCCGGCCTGGGCTGGATTACCAAGTTCACCAAGGAGTTCACCAACTCCGAAAACCTGAAGAAGCAGAAGGAAGCCGGTGTGCAGAAAAAATTGGTCGGCTTTATCATGGACGGCCCCGGCATCCCGCGTGGCCACTACGAATTGGTAGACGCTGATGGCCAGAAAATTGGCGACGTGACGAGCGGCACGCAGTCGCCCTCGCTGAGCAAAGGCATCGGCATGGGCTACGTGAAGACGGAATTTGCCGCGCCCGGCACCCAGATTTTCGTCCAGATTCGTGGCAAAAACCTGCCCGCCACCGTCAGCAAGCTGCCGCTGACCAAGGGCACGGAGGAATAGAGTTGTAGCGCGGACTTTGTAGTCCGCGTCCTCGCGTTGTTACACCACTGCGCATTGCGCGGAGACGCGGACTACAAAGTCCGCGCTACATCTTATGCCCAAAGTTGATATCTGCTTCTCGCCCGAGTTGCTGCCTTTGTATGATTTGCGCGGCCAGGTGGCCGTCATCGTGGATATTCTGCGGGCGTCAAGCACGATTGTCACGGCACTGGGGGAGGGTATTACGCACGTTTTTCCCGTCGCTTCGCTGGATGAATGCACCGCTTACGGCCAGCAGCACGGCTGCCTGACGGCGGCGGAGCGCGACGGCGTGCCCGCGCCGGGCTTCGACCTGGGCAACTCGCCCTTCGGCTTTTTGGATGAGGCCCGGCCGGTGCGCGGCCGGGCCCTCACCATCAGCACCACCAACGGCACGGCGGCGCTACGGCGCTCGCTGGCGGCGGAAGCTGTGGTGGTCGGCGCCTTCCTCAACCTGCAAGCAGTAGCGGAATTTGCCCGCGCGCAGGGCCGCGATGTGCTGGTGGTGTGCGCCGGCTGGAAGGGCCGCTTTTGCCTGGAGGACACCGTTTTTGGCGGGGCGCTGGCCGAGCAGTTGGCTCCAGATTTCGACGTGCGCAGTTCCGATGCGACGCTGGCCGCGCTGCATCTGTGGCAGCAGGGAAAAGGAAATTTATCGGCTTACTTGCTGCAATCGGCGCACGTGCGCCGGCTCAACTCGCTGGAGGCCAGCCAGGACTTTAAGTTCTGCCTGCGGGTGGACGCTTACGCTGGCGTGCTGCCCATCTGGCGCGAGGACCGGCTGGTGGCGCTGTAGCCGCCACGCTGTCATTGCGAGCGCAGCGAAGCAATCCGTCCTGTTCTCAGCGACTAGTTTTCTATTGTGAAAAGCCCCGGCTCTGCGTAGAGTCGGGGCTTTTTATTAGGGTTTGTCACGTTTTAGGGCTAGTGGCACGGAGAGGAAGGATTGCCACGGCCTGCGGCCTCGCAATGACAGACTTTTACTACTTCAGCTTTTCGTTGTTGTGGTGGCGCTGGCCGTCGCGCTCGGTTTTCTTGGCGAGGTTGCGCGCCAGGGCGTCGGTGAGGCTGATGCCGGTTTGGTTGGCGAGGCAGATGAGCACAAACAGCACATCGGCCAGCTCGTCGCCGAGGTCTTTGCCTTTGTCAGACTCTTTGAAGGACTGCTCGCCGTATTGCCGCGAGATGAGCCGCGCCACTTCGCCCACTTCCTCGGTGAGAATGGCCATGTTGGTGAGCTCGCTGAAATAGCGCACGCCCGTGGTTTTTATCCAGGTATCAACGGTTTGCTGGGCTTCTTCGATGGTCATGGGGCGAGGGATAAATCAAGGAAAAACGAGAGTTACGCGGGCGAATCGAGCACGATGGTGACCGGGCCGTCGTTCACCAAGCTCACCCGCATGTCGGCCCCGAAGATGCCGGTGGGCACGGGCTGGCCCAGCTCCGCGGCCACCATCGCCACAAACTGCCGGTAGAGTGGCTCGGCCACGGCCGGTGGCGCGGCCCCAATGTAGCTGGGGCGGTTGCCCTTGCGCGCGTCGGCCAGCAGCGTGAACTGGCTCACCACCAAAACCTGGCCGCCGGTGTCCTGCACGCTGCGGTTCATCTGGCCGTTTTCATCGTTGAAAATGCGCAGCTGCACCAGCTTGCGGCACATCCAGCTGAGGGAAGCCGGGCTGTCAGTAGGAGCGAAGCCGGCCAGCACCAGCAGGCCGGGGCCAATGTGGCCGGTAACCTGGCCGTCGACGGTGACCTGGGCTTCGGAAACGCGCTGAATGACGAGACGCATGCGGGAAAGGGAAAGCGGAAAAGGGGTGGAGCGGGCCGCGAAGCTACGGCGCCGCGCCCGGCCGCCCTACGCCGCCCGGTACCCGATGCCGTTCACCGTTTCCAGAAAATCGACGGGCGCGTAGGGGGCCAGGGCCCGGCGCACGTTCATGATGTGCACGTCGATGTAATTAGAGTTTTCCCGATGGTCGCGCGCGGGGCGCCCAATGTGCGCGCCGAGCTCTTGGCGCGTGAGCACCTGGCCGCGGCGCTTCAGCAACAGGTGCAGCACATCGAATTGCTTGCGGCTCAGGTGCACGTAGTGGGGGCCGTAGCACAGGCGCCGGGCCGCCAAATCGAGCACAAAGCCGGTGCCAAAGTGAATGGCGGGCCGCTGCAGCCCCACCCGCTGGCGGATGATGACGCGCATGCGGCGTTCCAGCTCGGCCACCGAAACGGGCTTGGGCAGGCATTCGTCGGCGCCGAGGGCGAAGCCGCGCAGCCGCTCTTCCACCGCCGGCGTGGCCGTGAACACGATGCACGAGGTGGGGTGGGTTTCGTGGCGCAGGGCCGCGGGCAGCAGGTTCAGGCCGTCGCCGTCGGGCAGGGCCTGGGCCAGCAGCACGAAATCGTAGGTCTGGCTGGCCAGAAAGGCGGTGGCTTCGGCAAAGGTGGTGGCGAGGTCGACCCGGTATTGGGCCTGCCGCAGAAAAGCCAGCAGCGCCTGGCGCGGCTGCTCGTCGGGTTCTATCAGGAGTACTTTCATGGCGCGTGACGGGTGCGGGGCCGTTATAAAGTTTCCGTGGGAATAGGGGCCGGGGCGTCGGCCAGTACGCGCACCTGGGCGTGCATGCCGGGCTTTAGCCGGTGCCCGGGGTTGGGCAGCACGCAACGCACTTTTATCACCTTGCTTTCGGGGTCCAGCACGTCGGCCACCCGGTCGATGCGGGCGCGTAGCGGGGTATTGGGGTAGCTCAGGGTTGTGATTTCCACGGCCTGACCCGCCCGCACCCGGCCCAGGTCCGACTCGAACACGTTGGCCAGCACCCACACCTGGTCGAGGTTCGTGACGGTGAAGGCTGCCTGCACATCGGCCGCGTTAAAGCGCATGCCGGGGCTGAGCTTTTTCTCCAGCACGTAGCCGGCCTGGGGCGCCCGCAGGGTGTAAGTTTCGCCGGGAGTTACGTCGTACACGCCCAGTTGCCGCCGACTGGTGCGGGCATTGCCGAAGGCGCGCTCCACGGCTTTGCGGGCATTGTGCACGTCTTGCCCGGAGGCCAGGCCCGCCTGTTCCAGCTGCTCCGCGACGCTGAGCTGCCTAGTGGCCACCGCTAGGTCGGCGTCGGCAGCGGTGCGCTGGTTTTGCAGGGCCGCAATTTCCGGGCTTCTCAACACGGCGAGTACCTGCCCCTTGTGCACTTCGTCGCCGAGGTCGGCCCCCACGCGCAGCACCTCGCCACCCACCCGCGGAAACACGCGGGCCAGGTGGTCGGCGTCGGCCACGATTTCGCCGCTCAGCACCAGTTCCGGCACGGCGGGCGCCTCGCTCGCGGTGGGTACCTGGGTGTGTTGGGACACGAGTTGGCTCGGGGTGGGCAGGTCCGGCGCCTCCGTGCCGGTCGTCGAGCAGGCTCCCAGCGCCAGCGTCCCCAGCACAGTGCCCAGCAGGCCAACGGCCGGCCGGCGCGACGTATGCCCTACAAGCGGCAATAACTTCGACTTCTTCATAGTAATGCGGCGTTGATGACAGCCGCAAGACTACAGGAGAGTCATTAGAATGGGATTAGAAAACCATAAAAAGCCCTTTTTTGAGCCTGCGCAACACGCCTACGCCGTGGGCAGCCGTACCAGCACCGTGGTGCCGCGGCCCAGGCGCGAGGCCAGCTCCAACTGCCCGCCGTGGCGCTCGATAATCTTGCGGGCCAGTGCCAGGCCCACGCCGTGCCCCGCCACGGGCCGCGCATTGGCCGCCCGAAAAAACGGCTGAAATACCTGCGGCAAATCATCATCGGCAATGCCAATGCCTTGGTCCTGAATGCGCAGCAGCACGCGGCCGGGCTCGTATTCGAGGGACACTGCCACCGGCTGCGGCGCGGAGTATTTGAGGGCATTTTCGAGCAGGTTGCCGAGCGCGCGGGCGAGCAGGGCGCGGTTGCCGGTGAGCTCCAGCTGCTCGGGCTCGGCGGGCAGGCGGCCGGTGTGCACCTGCAGGCGGGCGCGCTGGGCCGGCTCCACAGCCGCGCAGGCTTCGGCCAGCAACTCATCTACCCGGATGCAGGCGTCGTGCTCGGGCAGGGGCACCTCGGCCTGGGCCAGCTCCAGCAGGTGGTTGAGCAAGGCATTGAGCTGGGTGAGGTCGGCCAGCAACTCGCGCAGGGCGGCGCGGTAGGCGGCGGGGTCCCGGTCGCGGGTCAGGGCCAGTTGCGCTTCGCCGATGCTGGCAGCCAGGGGCGTGCGCAGCTCGTGCGAGGCGTAGCGCACGAAGGCGCGCTGGGCTTCAAAGCTGCCCTCCAGGCGGTCGAGCAGGCGGTTGAAGGTGTGGGCCAGGCGCGAAAGCTCGTCCTTCTGGTTATCCGAGAGGCCTTCGGCAACGCGCAGGTGCAGGTCGTGGGCCGTGATGCGGTCCATCTGGTCGTTGATGGCCGCGATGGGCGCCAGGGCCCGGCCCGCAAACACGCGCCCGGCCCCGTAAATCAGCAGCAAGCTCAGCACGAACACCGAGGCCATAATGGTGGCCAGCGACCGCAGCCGGGCCTGGCCGTGCACGTTTTCGGCCCCGGCCACCACCACGAAAGAGCCCTGGTTGTCGTGGTAAAAAATGCCGACGGCCAGGCGCGGGCCATCGGCAAAATACTCTTCGTTGCCGGCCACGATGCTGGCCAATACATTCGGCGGCACTTCCAGGCGGGCATCTTCGCGCACGAAGCGCACTTCGCCCTGGGCGTTGTAAATCTGGATAATTTCGTCGGTCAGCGTTTGCTGGTAGCGCTTCTGAAACTCCTGAAAAGCGGTGCTGCGCAGCTCGTCTTTTTCCAGAAAAATGTAGGCCGCTACTTCGGCGCGGTCGCGCAGGCGCTGGCGAAACTCGCGCTGGCCGTAGTCGCGCTGTAGCAGGAAGGCCGTGCTCAGCACCGCCAGCAGAATGAACGCCACCAGCCCCACAAACAGCCAGATAAGCCGGTTACGAATGGTCATGAATGGGAATGAGCAGGTTAATAAAGAACGTCATGCAGCGCGTAGCATCTCGTGGAGTAGTTCAACCTCTTGTCATCCTGAGCGCAGCGAAGGACCTTACCGCGATAGAAGGGCTTCACGTAATAAGGTCCTTCGCTGCGCTCAGGATGACAGATGGGGCGCTGCATGACGTTTAGCTTATTCTTGGCGCAGCACATAGCCGGCGCCCATCACGGTGTGAATGAGCTTGGTGGCGAAGCTGTGGTCCACCTTTTTGCGCAAGTAGCTTACGTACACGTCGATGACGTTGCTGCCGGCGTCGAAGGCTTCGTCCCAGCCGTGCTCGGCAATCTCGCTGCGGCTGAGCACCCGGCCGGGGTGGCGCAGCAGCACTTCCAGCAGGTTGAACTCGCGGGCGGTGAGGCGCAGGGCCTGCCCGGCCCGCGTCACGGTGCGGCTCGGAATGTCCATCACTAGGTCGGCAAACGTGAGGCGGGAGCCTTTGGGCGCGGGGTTGCTGCGGCGCGTGAGGGCGCGCACCCGGGCCACCAGCTCGGCAAAGTCGAAGGGTTTGACCAGATAGTCATCGGCTCCGCTGCCGAAACCCTGGAGCTTGTCGGTGGTGGTGCCCAGCGCCGTGAGCATGAGCACGGGTACGTCGGGGTCCCGGGCTCGAATGGCGGCCAGTACTTCCAGGCCGCTGCGCCCGGGCAGCAGCACGTCCAGAATAATCAGGTCGAACGGCTGGGCCAGGGCCAACTGCTGGCCTTCGAGGCCGTCGTAGGCCACGCGCACGGTCAGCTGTTCTTCTTCCAGCCCCCGCCGGATGAGGGCCGAAAGGCGCGGGTCGTCTTCCACCAGCAGAATGTTCATGGGCAAGCCAGGAGGGGAGGGGTAAGGATGTTCGGGCGGCGCTGCCGACCTTCGCGCCGGCCGCGCCGCTTTCATGTATGCTTTCAGCAACCGGTACAAATAACGAACATCTGGCCCCCGGCCGCCGCTGGTGGCTGCTGGGCGCCGTGTTGCTGGTGGCCCTGGTGCGCCTGTGGCGCCTGCCCGAGGCCGGCCCTTCCGACTACGACTCGGTGCGCAACTGGCAGGTGGTGCAGGGCATGGCGCACGGCGATTTTGCGCGGCTGTTTATTCCCGGCAGCCCGGGGTTTCTGGTGTTTTACATTCCGGTGGCGCTTTTCACGCGCAGCTATTTGGTTTTCCAGGCCATCAATGCGCTGCTGGGCGTGGCGGGCGTGGCGTTTTTTGCGGGCTGGGTGGCGCGCCAGGCCCGCCTCAGCGGCCCCGAAGCCGGGGCGCTGGCGCTGCTGGGCGGCACTTCGCTGCTGCTCACCTTCTCGGGGCGCGACTTCACGCCCATTTCCATCAGCATGGTGCTGTTCACGGGGCTGCTGCAAAGCCACTTTGCGCGGCTGGGGCGGTCCAGCCCGGCGGCGGCCTTGCGCGTGGCGGTGTGGCTGGCCCTGGGGCTGAGCTTTAACTACAAGTTTTTGTTTGCCCTGCCCGTGCTGCTGGTGCTCGAAGCCGCGCGCGCCGACGGCCTGTGGCGGCAGGGCGCCACCTGGCGGCGGGTGGTGCCGGTGCTGCTGGCGCCCTACGTGGCGTTTGGCGCGCTGGGGGTGGCGGTGGGCCTGCCGTGGTACCGGTGGTTCGGCTTTTATGCCCGCACGGCCGTGCCCGTGGCAGCCAACCCGGCTGGGCGGCAGGCCGGCGTGCAGCCCGACGGCCTCTACTACTTGCGCTACCTGGCCGAATTTGAGTCGCCGCTGCTGCTGGCGGGTTTCGGGCTGGCGGCGTGGTTTGCGTGGCGCTTGTGGCGCGACGGCTGGCGCCCTTGGGCGCAGGCGTGGCCGTTGCTGCCCTACCTGCTGTTCTGGGCTGGGTGCATGCTGGCGGGCATGTCGGTGCTGGTGAAGGCACCGCGCGGGCTGCTTTTCGCCTACCTGCCGCTGGCGGCGCTGGCCGTGCTGGCGGGCCGGCGCGTGCTGCCCGCCTGGGCACTCACCGCCCTGGTGCTGGCTGGCGTGGGCCTCAACCTGCAGCGCATTCGGCGGGAATTGTACGCGCCCTTGCCCAGCACCTATCCGCAGGTGGCGGCCTGGCTGCAGGCGCACGGCGCCACCAAGGTGGCCAGCACCGTGGGGCTGAACCTGGCGCCTTATCTGAGCGAAAAGCAAACCCTGAAAACCATCATCGGCGAGCGCCAGCTGGCCGGCCTGCGCCGCCAGGGCTACCAGTACGTGCTGCTGGACGGCTACTGGCAGGTAACCGGCGTGGCGCACTTCGATTCCCTGCGTCGGCAGGTGCCGGTGGCGGCCTGGCCCGCGCCCCAGCTGCAGCAGCGCCTGCTGTATCTGGAGCACTCCGAATTCACGGGGCAGCACTACGCCGAAACGCTGCAGTCGTGGCGCGCGGCGCAGGCCGACTCGTTGCCGCTGAGGCTGTACCGGCTGCGCTAAAGGCTTACTCGGTGGTCGTGGGCAGGTCGTTTACGTCAAGAGACGGGATGTTGGAACGGTAGGCCCGGTTGATAGCCGATATAAAGGCGTTAGCCAGCAGGCCGTTGCCGCGGGGCGTGAGGGAGTAAAAATCGGTTGAGAAGAAGTTGCCGCGCACCGGCTCGGCCGAGTACACCACGCCGCCCACCGAAATCGAGTTGGCGACGTTGTTGAACAGGAAGCCCGCGTCGAGCAAGTAGGAATTCTGGGCCGGGTCGATGATGGGCAGGCCGTAGGCTTTGGCCAGGCCCGACAACCCCAGCACGGTGGTGGAATTCACAAAAACCGCGTTGTTGTAGTCGTTGATGGCCGCCGTGATGTACACGATTTCCGACGTGTCGTCCAGCACGTCGGCGTTCACGATGGGGTTGCGGCTGTCGCGGCCGTACGGCAGCATCAGGGTGGTGCCGCCCACCACCACCGGCGTGGGCTTGCCGAGGCGGGGCAGGGCCGTGGCCAGAATGTAGTCGCGCTCGGTGATGCGCTGCGAGGTGCCGGGCACAAACGGCGTTTCGATGTAGAGCGGCGCGTTGTCTTTGTAGTAGGCCTGCAGGCGGGCTTCCACGTCGGTGCCTTTGCCTTGGCGCAGCAGCGGGATGGTGGTGATGGCCGGCAGCTTCACGATGATGCCGGGCCGCTTGTTGGCCGTGAGCACGTCGAGAATGCGCTTGGCCGTGAGCTTCATTTGCCGGCTCGACGGCACCGCGCCGCAGGTGCCGCCGCTGCGCACGTAGGGCATAAATTCGTCCATGCCCAGGAAATAGCTGAAGAACGTGGCCGACTGGGCCGCCGTGCTCAGCGCCTGAAAGTAGGTGCGGCTGTCGCTGGCCGGCAGCAGCCGCTCAAAGTAGGGGTTGAAGGCGCGGATGCCCACCGAGGCCTCATTGCCGAGGCCCACCGCGTCGACCTGGCTGAGCAGCAGGCCGGGCACGCCCAGGTTCTGGGGCAGGGTGCCGGCCGTGGCGCTGCGCTTGAGCAGGCGCAGGGTGTCCGGGGTGGTGGTGCAGGCGTTGGCTAGCAGCACCGTGCGCCGCACGGCCGTGCCCGGCACCCGCTGGGTTTGCAGGAAGCCCTCGGGCGTGAAGCCCCGGAACACCGCGCGGTTCGAACCCTCGGCCCCGTCGAAGAGCGGCTGCACGAAGCTGCCGCCCGCCGAGGCGCTCTGAAACTGCCGCGCCAGCAGGTTGGGGTAAGAATATTCCTGGCTGGTGCGCGTGAGGCCGCCGTTGCTGACGCCGGCCGTGTAGGTGTCGCCCACGGCCAGGTAGCTGCTCACGTTCAGGCCCACCACGGGCGTGGGGGTGTCCTGGCCGGGCGCGCAGGCGTTCAGGAGCAGGGCGGTGCCGGCGGCCAGGCCCGCCCAACGCAGGCCCTTCGGGAAAAAGTAGTTCATCGACGTGATGGAATCAGAATCAGCAAGACAAGAAGAGAAGATTAGAAAGCCGCCGACACGCCCAGCGAGGCGGTGTGCGACAGGGTGCGGTAGGTGCCGCTCACGTTGCTCACCAAAAACCGGGTTTGGTCGGCGCGGGCGGTGCGCAGCTGGCCGTAGTCGAAGGCGTAGGCTGCCTCCACGGCCAGGCGCTGGCTGAGCTGGTAGCTCAGGCCGGCCGAGGCGCCCACGCGGTTGGCGTCCACGAACTCGGGGTTGACGAACTCGTCGCGGACGGGCGTCTCGTCGTAGTGCAGGCCGGCCAGCAGCACCAGCTTGGAATTCACCTGGTACTCGGTGCCCACCCGGAAGGCCAGGGCGTCCTCGTAGCGGCGGGCGGTACGCAGGCGCTGGGCCGGCACCGGGCCGCTGGCGGCCACGTCGAGGGTGAGCGAATCGAGGGTGCTCCAGCCGCTGAGGGCGAAATCGAAAGTAAGAAGCAGCTTCTTGGTGACGCGGTCGGCGATGCCCACCGACAGCGTGCTGGGCAGGTTAATCTGGGTCTTGAAGTCGGACGCGCCGGCCAGCAGACTGGCGTCGCGGCCGGGCACGCCCGCGGTGGTGTAGGCGCCGTTGTTCATTTTCAGCTTCACCCCGCTGCGGTAGCTGATGCCAAAGGCGAGGTTGTCGCCGGTGCGGCCGTAGAGGCCCGCGTTCACGCCGTAGCCCGAGCCGCTGCTGCTCAGGTTGGCCTGGGCGGCGGGGTCGTCGTACTGGCCCAGGGCGCGGCGCTGAGTGTATTTGCCGTAGGCGTACACAAAGCCCACGCCGAGGCTGAAGTTGTCGTTCAGCTTGAAGCCCACCGTGGGCTGGGCAAAGAAGGTGCTGAGCTGGCTTTCCTGAATCACGGAGCGGCCTTCCCAGGCGTTGGGCCACTTGGTGTGGTAGCCGTAGGGCGTGTTCAGGGCCAGGCCCACGCTCACGCGCTTGCTCACGGCGCGGGTGGCGTACAAGTAGCCGCCGGGCTGCACGGTCAGGTCCTGGTTGGTGCGCAGGTAGGTGTCCTGGCCCACGAAAGAGGCGCGCCGAATCTGGCCGAAGCCGCCGAAGCTGAGGCGGGTGAGCGAGTCGCCCCACTGCGGCAGCAGGCCGGGGTTGGTGCTCAGGCCGGCAATGCTGCCGATGTAGGCCGTGCTGGCGCCGCCCAGGCCCAGCACCCGCGCGCCCTGCGGGCCGGTGTCGAAGCCGGTGGCGGCGGCCGTCAAGCCAGAGAAGAGGGGAAGCAAAAAAAGAAGACGTGCACGCATACGGACGGTTTTGCGGAAAATTGGGAAACAAAAGTACGCAGCCCGGCGCTAGCATCGGCCGCCCCCAGGCCCGTCTCGGGCGAATGAGTGGCGCCGCCACTGGCCAGCAAAGCGCCGGCAGACGGCTGGCGCAACCCGTCCGAAGCCTTCGGAGAGCGCTCTAAGCCGGTTCGGCAACGGACGGAGCCCTTCCGAGAGCTCTCGGAAGGGCTCTTGGCTCGACCGGAGTGCCTGCGAGAGCTCTCGAAGGTCGTCCCGACTAGTCCGGAATGCCTGCGAGAGCTCTCTAAGCCAGTGCGGCAACGACCGGAGCCCTTTTGAGAGCTCTCGCAGGTGCTCTGAACTAGTCGGGACCGGTTTAGAGAGTATTTTTACCCGGCAAAGTGCAAACATTCAATGATAACCGTAAAATAACCTGGCTGGTCAGGCGCGAACCTAGCGTTTCACCCCCAGGCTGTCGAGGCGGTGCTGGTAGCGGCGGGCGTTGATTTTGTGCTGGGCATAGGTTTCGGCAAAGTCGGAAAAACCACTGCCATCGGGCCGGGCGCAGAAAAAAAGGTTCTTGTTGTGCGCCGGCTTCAGTACCGCGTCGAGGCTCGACGGCCGGGGCGTGGTGATGGGGCCCGGCGGCAGGCCCTTGTGGCGGTAGGTGTTGTAGGGCGAATCCACTTTTTTGTCCACGTTCAGCACGCGCTTGCGGGTGCCCAGGCCGTGCAGGGGCCAGAGCAGGGTGGGGTCGGCCTGCAGGGGCTGGCCGTTGCGCAGGCGGTTGAGGTAAACGGCGGCGATGAGCGGCTTGTCGATGGGCTGGGCGGTTTCGCGCTGCACAATGCTGGCCAGCACGCTCACCTGGGTGCGGCTCAGCTTCAGCGAGTCGGCCCGGGCCTGGCGTTCCGGCGTCCAGAAGCGGCGGTAGCGGGCGGCCATGGTGTCCAGAAACCCGCGGGCGCCGGTGTTCCACAGCAGGCGGTAAGGGCCGGGCATGAATAGGGTGCGCACGGTGCAGGTGTCGAGGCCGTAGCGCCGCTGCAGGCCGGCGTTGTCGCCCAGCAGCAGGTCCAGCTTGAAGGAATCGGTTTCGAGCTGCCGGCTCACCTGGCGGGGCAAGTGGTCGAGGTAATGAAACGCGTTCAGCTCGAAGCGCACCGTGTCCTGCTCGCCGCGCAGCAGCCGGCGCACCAGGTCCACATTGCCCAGGCCGGGGTCGAGGCGGTAGCGGCCGGGGCGCACGCGCGGCGGGTAGTCCTGGTATTCAGCCACCCACTCAAACGTGCCGGGCTCCAGCAGCAGCTCGTGTTTCCGCAAGGAGTCGAGCACGGCCGCGTAGCCGGTGCCCGTCCGGATGTAGAGGTAGGCCGGGCCTTCGGCGAAGGCCCGCACGTTGGGCCGGTACAGCACGCGCCACGCCGCATAGCCGCCCCCCAGCAGCACCAGCAGCGCCCCTATTCCTCCTATGAGCCAACCTCTCCGCATTTCGCTGTCTTGAATTTCTGTGCCCAACAACGTTGCTGGAATGACGTTCTCGCGGCACGAAGTTCCTCGGGCAAGGCCTTACGCAAACGGCGCGGCCAGCTGCTCGTAGCTCTCGCCGTGGCGCTCGGCCGACTCGCGCAGCAGCTGCTGCTGCCAGGGGCGCAAGGCCGCGTCGGCGCCCAGCTCAATGATGTCGGCGATGAGGCGGTTGCTGAGCACCATGTTGGCCATGGTGCTGCCGTGGTCGGCGGCGAGGTGCCCTTTGAGGGCGTTGAGCAGGGTTTCGCGGGCTTCGGCGCGGGTGGCGGCGGGGCCGCTGAGGCGGCGGCGGAAGGGAAACTTGCGCTGGTCGGCCGGCAGCGGGGCGTCGGGGGCCAGGTCGGTGGTGCCGATGGCCAGCAGCTGCTCGGCGTAGGGCGAGCGTTTCAGCTCGGGGTGCAGGCCATTAGCAGTGCGCAGCTGCAGGGGCGTTTCGATGGGGCGGCGGGTGAGCTCGGCCAGCTTGTCGTTGCTCAGCACGTGGTAGGGCGGGCGGTCGAGCTGCCGGGCCACGGCGTCGCGCAGCAGGTACAGCTCCCGGAAAACGGGCATTTCCTGCGGCGTTATCTTGTATTTGGCGGCGTTGCGCGCCCAGGGCCGCGGGTCGTCGCGGCCGTAGCGCACGGCTTCCAGGGCCAGGTTTTCCTGGGCCGCCCAGTCGGCGCGGCCCAGCTCCTGCAGGCGGGCGCTGAGGCGGTCGGTGAGCTCGAAGAGGTAGAGGACGTCGTTGGCGGCGTACTCCTTTTGGGCTTCGGTGAGGGGACGCTTCAGCCAGTTCGATTTTTGCTCGCCTTTGTCCACTTCAAAGCCCAACTCGGCCTGAATGAGGCGGCCAAGCGAAATGTTGTTGTCCTCGGCGGCCAGCAGCGTAAACTGCACGCTGGTGTCCACGATGTTGCGGCAGTTGACTCCGAACAGCTCGTCGAGCAGCAGAATGTCGGACTTGCAGGAGTGAAACACTTTGGCCACAGCCGAGTCGCGGAGCACGGCAAACAGGGGCTCAAGCTCGGCGGCCATGTCGGTCAGCAGCAGCGGGTCGATAAGGTAAACTTCTTGGCTATCAAATACCTGAATCAGCGCCAGGTGCCGGCCGTAGCGGTGGCGCATGTCATCGAACTCCAGGTCGATGCCGATGCGGGGCAAGGTGGCAAAATGAGCGGCGGCATCGGCAATGGCGTCGGCCGTGGTGAGGTAATGAATGGTGGGCATTGAAGCGAAAGACAGGTCAGCGAGGCCAGCAGGGGGCGCACCGCGCCGTTGGCGCGGTAAAGGTAGGCATCTGCGGCAGGCCGTGGGAAACTATTAGGCAAAGCGGGGAAATTAAGTACGCGTGGGGCGTATGTAATCATCTTTGTTCTAGCATCTGTACTAAAAAATTATAAATAATATATTATTTATTAGTTAGCGATGCGTCTTTTTCAATAAAAATCCGAAAAGCCTATGAAAATACCGATTGCCCTTTTTCCTGTTTCACCATTCCTCCAAACCTCATTAGAATCACTTATTTACTCATTTAAAAATATCAATATTATTGCTGGCTTGCCTGTGCTCGGCCACGGCCTGGGCCCAGACCCGCGCTTCATCCTGCCCATTCCGCAGCGCGAAATCAACAACGCCAACCTGACGCAAAACGCCTATTATCGCTAAAAGCGCCGGATTAACTCACAAAAAAGGCTGCGACGATTGTCGCAGCCTTTTTTTGTGCCTGCCGAAACCTCCCCGGCTATTTGTCGCCCAGGAGCAGTTGCGGCCCGTTGCCGCGCCCGCCGCCCATGATGATGACTTTGGCGTTGGGCGAAGTGGCAATGGCCTGGTTGGCCTTGATGGTTTCGTACTGCAACAGCTTGTCGCTGAGTTCGGTGTTTACGATGCGTTGGTAGTCGGCAATGCCCTGGGCTTCCACGCGCTTGCGCTCGGCTTCCTGCTTTTCTTTCTGGAGCACGAACTGCATTTTCTGGGCGTCCTGCTCGGCCGAAATCTTGCTTTCGATGCTGGCCCGCACCGACTGCGGCAGCTGGATGTTGCGAATCAGCAGCTGGTCGAGCTGCAGGCCATTGGTGCGAAAATCTTTCTCGATAGCCGCCAGAATACGGGCCTGAAACTCCTCGCGTCGCGTCGAATACAGCGACACGGCATCGTAGTACACCGCGTTGTCGCGGATGCGGGTGCGCGAGATGGCCCGCACGATTTTGTCCTGGTAGTCCTCGCCAATGGTGGCCAGAATGCGCGGCGCCTGCGCGGCCACCACGTGGTAGAGCACGGTGAGGTCGATGACGACTTCCAGGCCGTCGGCCGAGAGCACCCGAATGGCGTCGTCGCCGGCCTGCTGGCCCTCGCTGTGTTGCGCCGACATGGTGTAGTTCTGCGTGCGGGTGTCGAAGCGGGTCACGTCCACCAACGGGTTCACCACGTTCAGGCCGGGCTGCAGCACGTGTTTCTGCACCTGCCCAAACAGGGTTTGCACGCCCACCTGGCCCACGCCCACCTGCACCACCGTGCTCAGTGAGATGCCCAGCAGCAAAAAGGCCACGCCCAGAAAGATGAGGCCGCCCCGCAGCCGTTCCATTCGGTCGGAAAAGCGCGAAGCATTCAGCCCCAAAACCAGGAGAAGGAAGCCAAAAATGGTAAGGGCCATGGTGGAGTAAATTAGGAATTAAAAATGATGAATTAGAAATTTTGGTTGGGAAGATTGAAGGGCTAAAAATGGGGAAACCCGCTTCTGTCGGGGTTAGTCTTCGTCTTCCTCGTCGGCGGCGAAGTCCAGGGTGCGGGCCAGGTCCACGGCTTCCTGGGCCACTTCTTCAAGCAGCTGAGGCGCGTCGGCATCCAGGGTGCGGCCGAAAAGGTTGAGCAGCTCTTCGCCTTCCTCGTTCACGTACAGGTTTTCGTAGAGGCGGTCGAACAGCTTGGCCTCGCGGCCCACAATGCGGTCGATGTCTTCCGGCGAGCGGGCTTCCGACAAGGCCCGGTGCAGCACGTCGAGCACCTGCCGGCTGGCGTCGTGGTCGCCGAGCTCGCTCACCAGCTTCAGCAGGGCCATGGCCAAGCCCAGCCGCACCTGCTCGAAACGGAAAGGGCGGTCAGGCGGGGCGGCGGCGCGCAGGCGGTCGTGGGCCTGCAGCGCGGTGGGGGTGAGGTAATACTTCACGTCGTTGGGCGCCGTGAAGGCAAGGTGCAGGAGCTGTTCGTAAGGTGACATGGGCAAGGGACTGGCAACGGCCGCAACACGGCCGGTTTTGGTGCGTAGGCTAAAAGCCGAAAGGTACGCGGCCGCGCCAGGTCGCAGACTTAATCGGTGCGTTGCGGCGTTCATTACATCCCCTCATTTCTTTCCTTCCTCCTCGGTTTATGACACACAAAAGCAAATGGCTGCTGTTTTCTCCCCTGGGCCTTGTCACCATCGGCGCGGGCGCCTGCATGGTGCAATGGGCTGGCAGCCTCATGAATAAACGCGCGCCCGCCAAGCAATGGGTGGCCGCCGGCACCGCCGCCCTGGTGGTGCTGAATGCGGGCGTCAGCCTGTTTGGGCAGGGCGTAGTTGAGCGTGTGCTACACGAAGTGCGCGAACGACCAACCCTTTAAAACCACGTCGTGTTGGGCACAACGCCACCGTGTTTTCCTCTTGTCAGACATGAAAAAACCCTGACCTATGCAGGTCAGGGTTTTTAGGAAATGCGGAAAGGGGAGGTAGGTAGCCCGAAACTATTCGGTTTTGTCTTCCATTTTGGCAGTGCCTTCTTTGGCTTTGCCGCTTACTTTCTGGGCGCCGTGCTTCACCGCATGGCCGGTTTTCTTGGCGCCCGACTTGATGGCGTGGCCGGTTTTGTGAGCTACGTTGCCGGCAGCGTCCTTGGTGTTGTCGAGGGCCTGGCCCACGTTGGTTTTGCCGGTTTTGGTCACCACTTTTTCGGTGCCGTTATCGCGCACCTTCACTTCGGTGGTGGGCGTAGTCTGCGCGTAGCTAGCGGTGGCGAAAGCGCAAAGGGCGAGCAACAAGGTTACTTTTTTCATGGTCAGTCAGAAGGAAAAATTAAGGGTAAGTGGGGCCTTGTACGGTCCCTGTTTTCAAAGGTTCTCGCAAGAGCCGTGCCGCCTTTTACAGGCCCCTCCTTGGCTGCGCTGGCGCCGCTAGGGCAGCAGCAGGGAGCTGTCGCCGTAGCTCAGGAAGCGGTAGCCGTACGCGAGGGCGTGGTCGTAGGCCGCGCGCCAGCCGGGGCCCAGCAGCGCCGCCACCAGCAGTAGCAGGGTGCTTTCGGGCTGGTGGAAGTTGGTAATGAGGCCGTTAATCACCCGGAACCGGTAGCCCGGCGCGATGAGCAGCTGCGTACGCGCCTCCAGCGTGTCGGTGCCGGCCGCTTCGAGGTGGCGCAGCAAGGTCGTCAGGGCCTGCGCGGCGTCTATTTGGGCGGCGGCTTCGGCCTGCTCATACGGCTGCCATTGGGTCACGAGGAGCTCGGTGGTCGGGTGTTCGGCCGCGTTCGGCCGCGGCACCAGCAGGCCCACGCCCAGCCAGTACAGGGTTTCCAGGGTGCGCAGGCTGGTGGTGCCCACTGCTACCAGCGGCCGCGGCCCGTGCGCCAGCAGCTGACGCAGCAGCGCCGCCGTCACAATGATGGGCTCGGTGTGCATGGGGTGCTCGGCCATGTGGTCGGCCTTCACGGGCTGGAAAGTGCCGGCGCCCACGTGCAGCGTGACGTGCCCGGTGGCAAAGCCCCGCTCCGCCAGTTCCGCCAGCAGCTCCGGCGTGAAGTGCAGCCCGGCCGTGGGGGCGGCCACGGCGCCTTCGGCGGCGGCGTACACGGTTTGGTAGCGCAGGGCGTCGGTGGCCGTGTCGGGCCGGTCGATGTAGGGCGGCAGGGGCAGGTGGCCAGCCGCCCGCAGCACCTCGGCAAAAGGCAGCCCGGCAGGCGCCCAGCGAAAGTGGATGAAAGCGGTGCCGGCTTCCTGCGCCTGGCGCTCGGCCGTGAGGGTGGCCGTCTGGCCCTCGGAAGTCGTGAATTCCAGCGTGACGGGGCCGGCTTTCCAGCGGCGGCCGTTGCCCACCAGGCAGCGCCAAGTGCAGTGGCCGGTTTGCTGCAAGGCCAGCTCCAGGCTGCGGTGCGGCGCCACGGGCTCCAGGCAAAACAGCTCGACCTGCCCGCCCGTGGGCCGGCGGACCAGCAGCCGCGCCCGCACCACGCGCGTGTCGTTGAAAATGAGCAGGGCGCCCGGCGGCAGTTCGCCGGGCAGGTCGCGAAAGTGCTTGTCGGCTAATTGCCCGTGGCGGCTCACCAGCAGGCGGCTGGCGGCGCGGTCGGGGAGGGGCTCGGGGGCGATGCGCTCGGGCGGAAGCGCATAGGTGAAGTCGTGGATGGAAAGCTGGCGCGGGTCAATGGCAGTCATAGCCCGCAAAGGTCGCAGCAGGAGACTTACGCGCCATCAAAACGTCATGCCGAGCGCAGCGAAGCATCTTTACCGCAGCAGTAATTACTTACTTCCACGAGCAAGATGCTTCGCTGCGCTCGGCATGACAGACTGCCGAATCCCAGGTTATTTCCGCCGGAACAGCAGCAGGTGTTGCTGGGGCAGCGTTTCCTTGCTCTCGATGAACTCCAGGCCCACGGCGGCCATTTCCTTGCGGGCCTGCTCCACGCTCATCTTATGAATGCGCTTGATGGGCACGTTGGGGTCCTCGGCGCGGTACTCCACCAGCGCCAGGCGGCCGGTGCCGGGCCGGAGCGCGCGCCGGATGGCGCGGCCCATCTCGCGCGGGTGGTCGAATTCGTGGTAGGCGTCCACGATGAGCACCAGGTCCACGCTGTCGGCCGGCAGGGCAGGGCTGGTGGTGGTGCCCAGCACCGGGCGCACGTTGGGCGCGTTCAGCCGGCGCTTGTTGTCTTGCAGGGCCGCAATCATTTCGGGCTGAATGTCGACGGCCAGCACCTGGCCTTTGGGCACTTTTTTGGCCAGTTGAAAGGAAAAGAAGCCGGTGCCCGCGCCGATGTCGGCCACCACATCGGTGGGTTTCAGCTGCAGCTCTTTCAGCAGCAGGTCGGTGCCTTCTTCCTGGCGCCGGCCGCGGCGCTCCAGCCAGCTGGCGCCTTCGTGGCCCATGACGTGCGCAATCTGGCGGCCCATATAATAGGTGCCAATGCCGTTGGGGTCTCGGGGCGGGGCGGTTTCATAGCCGCTGGTATCGGCGCGCACCACGGTTTGCAGGCGCTGGGAAGCAAAGGCCGACGGCCGCGTTTCGGCGGGCAGCTGGGTGCAGCCCCACAGCAGCAGGCCGGCGCTGCTGCTGGCGCCCGCGGCGGTCAGGGCGCGTTGCCAGGTTGGAAAACGATACCTCATACGATTCGCAAGTAAACACATCCGGGGCAGTCAACAGCAATTCCGGGCGGCGCGTTCAGCGCGTCAAAAGCCGGGCCAAGCTGGTGGTTATGCGGGCCGGTTCGGGCTTTAAGAAAGATGCAACTTGATTAAAAGGGGAAATTGCGCCAGCGGGGGCACCGCTTTCTCGCTTTGGCCGTAGAACGAGCATTTCGCTTACCCCATTACCCTTTTTGTCATGAAAAACCCTCTTCTGTCTTTCACCAAGCCCTTCACCAAGCTGGCCGCGGTGGCCTGCTGCGCCCTCGCCCTGGGCAACTGCAACCGGGCCGAGTATGCGATGCTGCCCAAAGGCGCTTCGTACCACGGCGTGGCCCGCGCCGCCACGCCGGTGCCGCCCGCGAAGCCGGCTGCCGTTGCTTCGGCCGCAACCACTCCGGCCGCTGCTGAAGTAGCTGCTGCGCCAGCACCCGCCGCCGCTGAAGCTGCTCCGATTTCTGAAAAAGCCCCCGCAACAGCTGCTAAAGCCGCTGCGCCCCAAACGACCACGGCAACTGCTACCACAGCCGCTGGTGCCACCACGGCCACCACCATTGCCAGCGACGCTCCCAAAGCCAAGGGGCTGACCAACATGCTGACTCGTAAAATCGAGAAGCGGGTGTCGAAAATGCTGAGCAAGGCGCCCAGCGCCGACCGTCAGAGCACGGCCGAAACCGCCAAGAGCGGGTTCAGCGTGAGCATCAAAACGGGCATCATCCTCATGGTAATCGGAGCGCTGATTGCGCTGCTGCCAGGGCTGTTCCGTCTGCTGGGCCTCATTGTCTTCATCGTGGGCGTGCTCATCCTGCTGCTGGCGCTGCTCGACATGGCATAAGCTTGGCTCCTGCCTGCACACGAAAAACCTCGGCCGTTTCTGGTCGGGGTTTTTTCGTGCCTCAACTGGACCAGTTACATGGGGTCCACGTCGGCCACGAGGCGGGCCTGCTTGAACTCTTTCTGGTCGCGCACCACGTCCATAGCGGCGCAAATCTGCTCTTTGGCCCACTTCAGCACGGTGTGGGCGCGGTCGAGCTTGATGGTGATTTCCTGCAAATAGAAGTTGCGAATGCGGAAGATGTAGGGCGCTTCGGGGCCCAGCACCGCGGCCTGGCCCAGCCGGGCCACCAACTCCTGGGTGAGCAGAATGGCGGCGGCCTCGCCCACGCTTTGGTCGATGTGCTTCACCGTCATCTTGATGACGCGCATGAAAGGCGGGTAGCCGTGCTCGCGCCGCTGCACGATTTCGTAGTTGTAAAACTCGATGTAATCGTTGCGAATCACCTTGTCGAAAATCACCTGCGTGGGGTCGGCCGTCTGGATGATGACTTTGCCCTTTTTGCCCTTGCGCCCGGCCCGGCCGCTCACCTGCACAAACATCTGGTAGGCGCGCTCGTGCGCTCGGAAATCGGGGTAGTGAATGATGCTGTCGGCGTTGATGATGCCCACTAAGCTCACGTTGGCGAAGTCGAGGCCTTTGGTCACCATCTGGGTGCCTACCAGCACGTTGGTGGTTTGCTTTTCGAAGTCGGCAATGATTTGCTGGTAGCTGTTTTTGGCCCGCGTCGTGTCCAGGTCCATCCGCTGGATGTTGGCCTGCGGGAGCATGATTTTGAGGTCGTCCTCAATTTTTTCGGTGCCGAAACCCTGGGTTTTCACGGCCCGGGAGCCGCAGGCGGGGCACTTGGTCACCATGGGGTCGTGGTAGCCGCAGTAGTGGCAGCGCAGCTCGTGGCTGTGTTTGTGGTAGCTCAGGCTCACGGCGCAGTTGGTGCACTTCGGAATCCAGCCGCAGTCCTGGCAGGCCACCACGGGGGCGTAGCCGCGCCGGTTCTGGAACAGGATGACCTGTTCCTGGCGGCCCAGCGTGCGCTCTACTTCGCCCAACAGGTCGGCGGTGAAATGGTTGTGCATGGTTTTGTGCTCGCGGGCCTTGCGGGTGTCCACCAGCTCAATCTCCGGCATGCCGGCTTCGCCGAAGCGCTTGGTGAGGCTCACCAGCCCGTAGCGGCCCTGCTTGGCCTGGTAGTAGGTTTCGACGGACGGCGTGGCCGAGCCCAGCAAGGTTTTGGCGCCCTGGAAGTTGGCCATCATCAGGGCTACCTCGCGGGCGTTGTAGCGCGGGGCGGGGTCGTACTGCTTGTAGCTCGATTCGTGCTCTTCGTCCACGATGATGAGCGAAAGATTATCGAACGGCAAAAACACTGCCGAGCGCACGCCCACCACCACCTGGAAACGGCCCGAGAGCACGCCGTTCCACACCTCCACCCGCTCGTTGTCGGAAAATTTGGAGTGGTACACACCCAGCCGCGAGCCGAACACACGCATGAGGCGGCTCACAATCTGGGCCGTAAGGGCGATTTCGGGCAGCAGGTACAGCACCTGCCCGCCGCTTTCCAACGCTTTGCGAATCAGGTCGATGTAGATTTCGGTTTTGCCGGCGCCGGTCACGCCGTGCAGCAGTGCGATTTCCTTCTCCCCAAAGTGCGCCATGATTTCGTCGCGCGCTGCGGTCTGGGCCTCGCTCAGGCTGAAATGCAGCTGCGCGGTGGGCTCGTCATCGAGCGGGAAGCGGCTCACAATCACATCGAACTGCTCCAGCACGCCGTTTTTGATGAGCGTGTTCACGGCCGAAGCCGAGAGGTGCGGACTGCTGGTGAGGGCCGCTTTCTCGATGCCTTTCTGGTTGGAATGCTCGTTCTGGTACACCGGCACGCGCTGCAGGTACTTCATCAGCACGTCGAGCTGCTTGGGCTTGCTGCTGAGGTTGTTGAACAGCATCTCAATCGATGCTTCCGACACGAAATGGTGCGCCAGCCGCACCTTCTTCACCACCTTGGGCGCGTACTTGTCGGCCGTATGCTCGAAGAGGAAGATGACGTCCTTGTGCATCAGCGACTTGATGACCTTGTGGAAGGACGTGATGCCGAGCAGGTCGCCTACTTCGGTAAACGTCAGCGCTTTGCCGTCTTCCACGTTGCCCAGCGCGCCCACAATCAACTCTTCCTGCTCGGTGAGCGGATACTCGTTTTCCTCGGGCGAAAACGCGGGGTGCAACTGAATGCGCGACTCCGAGCTGAGCTTGAGCGCCGAGGGCAGCGCCGCGTTTATCACCTCGCCGATGGTGCACATATAATAGTCGGCCATCCAGCGGAATAGCTTGAGCTGCGGCTGCGTGACCACCGGCGCATCGTCGATGAATTCGAGGATGTACTTGGCCTGGTATTCCTTGGGTGCGATTTCGTGCACGGCCGCCACAATGCAGCTGAGCGTTTTTTTTGCCCCAAACTGCACGATGACGCGCCCGCCAATCACCACGTTGTCGTTCAGCTCGTACGGCACCCGGTAGGTGTAGAGCCGGGGCAGAGGCAAGGGCAAAATGACGTCGGCAAACAGCGTCACCCGGTCGGCCGAAGGCGCGGCGGCGGGCGAAATAAAATCAAGCGCGAGGTTCAAAACGGCAACTGGGGTAGGGGCGAATAGTAAAGATAAAGCCGCCGGCCCGCGCCGGCCAATTACCGCCGGGCTGCGGCCGGCCCCGCTTTTTGCCCCGCCCCGGGCCGGGTGGTTTGCCCCGGCGCGGGCAGGCAGCCTAGGCATCAGCAACATAGCCATCGGGGATAACAGCTAAGCGGAGAAAATAAATCCTTTTATATCTATGTGATGGCTGGATTTTTGTTAGAATAATTTATAGCTTGGGCAGCCAAAGACCAGTCCGGTATCGGGCCCGCCTGATTTCTCATCCACCCTTTTTTTTACATTTTTTATGAAGCAAACAATACGCTTGCTGTTGAAACGGGCCCCGTTGGTGTGGGCATTGCTGTTGGCGCTGGGCAGTAGCCGTGCCATGGCCCAGATAACCAACGACGACTGTGGCGGGGCCGTGGCGCTGACTACCTCCAGCGTGTGCACCGTGCCCGTGAACGGCACGGTGGCCGGCGCCACCCAGAGCCAGGCCCCCACAGCCGCCTGCGGCCCGGGCCTCACCACCGCCAACGACGTGTGGTACAGCTTCACGGCCAGCAGCTCCATTCACCTGGTCACGCTGGCCCCGCGCTTCGCGGCCATTCTGGACGTGCGCAGCGGTACCTGCGCCAGCAATACCAGCGTGTTCTGCACCACCATCGCCAACAACAACACCGCTGCGGTGAGCGTGGGCGGGCTGGTGGGCGGGCAGCCCTACCTGATTCGGATATACCCGGCCAGCAACACGCCGCCCACCGGCATCAGCAGCACGTTTGCGCTGTGCATCGGGCAGGGCAGCACCGGTCCGGCCAACGACGACTGCGCCGGCGCCCTCAACGTGCCGGTGAGCACCACCGGCACCTGCACCACCCAGGTGAGTGCGGACAATACCCTGGCCACCGGCAGTGCCGGCGTGCCCGCCCCCACCTGCGCCAACTACAACGGCCGCGACGTGTGGTTTTCGGTGACGGTGCCGGCCAGCGGCAACGTGACCGTGCAAACCGTGGTGTCTACCACGGGCACCGATATCGGCGATACCGGCATGAGCATGTATTCGGGCACTTGCGGTAACCTGACCCAACTGGGTTGCAGCGACGACGAAGGAGATGGGAATAAGTCTTTACTGGCCTTCACGGGGCGCACGCCCGGCGAGGTGCTCTACGTGCGGGCGTGGTCGTGGAGCAACCAGCGTAGCGGCAACATTGCTGTGTGCGCAACTTCGCCGCCTCCTTTGGCCAACGACAACTGCGCCGGGGCCATTGCTGTGCCGGTTACGGCCACTTGCGCCACGCCGGTGAGCGGCACCATCGCGGGGGCCACGCAGTCGTTGCCGCCCACGGCCAGCTGCGGCGGAACTGTGGCCAATGATGTGTGGTACAGCTTCGTGGCCAGTGGCCCCACGCAACTGGTGACGGTGACGGCCGGGTTTACGGCCGTAGCTGACGTGCGCTCGGGGCCCTGCGCCACTTCGGCCAGCGTGTTTTGTGGCAACGCTTTCAGTGGCCAGCCGCTGACGGTGACGGGCCTGAGCAGCGGCCAACCGTACTTCCTGCGGCTGTACCTCAATGGGACTTTTACGCCCACCAACCCGCAGTTTACCTTGTGCATCAACCCCGGCCCCACACCGCCGGCCAACGACGACTGCACGGGCGCCACGGCGGTGCCCATTGCCACCAGCTGCGCAGCGCCCATCAGCGGCACGGTGGCCGCTGCTTCGCAGTCGTTGCCGCCCACGGCCAACTGCGGCGGGACTGCGGCCAATGATGTGTGGTACAGCTTCGTGGCCAACGGCAATTCCCAGACCATTGCGTTCAGCGGCACCTTCGGGGCGGTGCTGGACGTGCGCACGGGCACCTGCGCCAGCTCCACCAGCGTGTTTTGCACCACCACTTTCACGGGACAGAGCGTGACGGCGACCGGGTTGGTGAATGGGCAGGCGTATTTCCTGCGCGTGTACGCCAATTCCACGGTAACCCCGGTCAATCCGGCTTTCACGCTGTGCATCACGGCGGGCCCGCCGCCTTCGGTGAACGATGAATGCAGCACGGCGGTGGCCGTGGCGGTGGTGCAGGGCTGTACTACTTCCACCAACGGCACGGTGGCCAACGCTACCCAAAGCCTGCCACCCACCGCCAACTGCGGCGCGGGCGTGACCACAGCCGCCGACGTGTGGTATAGCTTCGCAGCGAGTGCGCCCACCCAACTCATCACCCTCACCACGCGCTTCGGAGCCGTAATGGAGGTGCGCTCGGGAAGTTGCGCCAACTCGGCCAGCCTGCTGTGCACCAGTGTATTTGCTAACGCCACCAGTGGCACGGTGGTGGGCGGCCTGACTCCCAATCAGCAGTACTACATTCGCATCTATGCCAACGGGGCCAATCAGCCCACGCCGGCTAATGCCACCTTTACGTTGTGCGTGAGCCCGGCGCCCACGCCGCCCGTCAACGACGAGTGTGCCGGCGCCGTGGCCGTGCCCGTGACGGCCGCCTGCGCCGCGCCCGTGAGTGGCTCGGTCGAAGCCGCGTCGCAGTCGCTGCCCACCGCTAGCTGCGCCAGCGCGACCACGCCCGTGGCCCAGGACGTGTGGTATAGCTTCGTGGCCAGCGGTGCCACCCAGCTGATTACCCTCAATTCGCGCTTTGCGGCCGTGGTGGACGTGCGTAGCGGCCCCTGCACCGCCAGCACCAGCGTGTCGTGCTACAGCGTATTCGCCAACACTGCCAGCGGCACGTTGGTGGGCGGTCTCACCAATGGCCAAACGTATTTCCTGCGCGTGTACGCCAGCGGCAACACCCAGCCCGCGCCCCTCAGCGCCACCTTCACGCTGTGCATCAACCCCGGCCCGCCGCCGCCGGCCAACGACGAATGCACCAGTGCGCTGCCCGTGACGGCATCGACCACGAACAACTGCGGCACCCCGGTAAGCGGCACGGTAGAAAACGCGTCGCAGTCGTTGCCGGCCGCCACGGGCTGCGGCGGGGGCACCGGCAGCGCGGCCGATGTGTGGTACAGCTTTGTGGCCGGCAACACGGCGCACAATGTGCTGCTCAATCCATCGCAAGGCAATTTCGTTTTTGAAGTGCGCTCCGGCACCTGCGCGGCTTCGACCAGCCTGTTCTGCAGCACGGTGTTCGCCGGTGCCGCTCAGCCGGTGATGGTGAACGGCCTCACGCCCGGCCAGACCTATTTCATCCGGGTGTATTCCACCGCGGCGACGCCGCCGGTGGGGGCAGCCGCCGGCTTTACGCTGTGCCTCTCCACGCCGCCGCCGCCACCGGCCAACGACGAGTGCGCGGGGGCCCTGCCCCTGCCCGTGCAAGTGGGCACCACCTGCGTCAGCCAAACCACCACCGACAACACCAGCGCCACCAGCAGCGCCACCCTGCCGCTGCCCGGCTGCGCCGGCGCCGGCACCACCGCCCCGGCTCGTGACGTGTGGTTCCAGCTAACGGTGCCCGCCTCGGGCACCCTCACGGTGCGCACGGTGGTGCCCACCACGGGCACCGACGTGGGCGACACCGGCATGGCCATGTACGCGGGCAGCTGCGGCAACCTGACGCTGCTGGGCTGCAGCGACGACGAAGGCGGTGCCCTCAAGTCGCAGCTTACGTTCAATGGCCGGACGCCCGGCGAAGTGCTTTACGTGCGGGTGTGGGCCTTCTACGCCAACCAGTCGGGCACCTTGGCCGTGTGCGCCACCACGCCGCCGGTATGCGCCGCGCCCACGGCTTTGGCTTCGAGCAATATTACCCTTAGCACGGCGCAGCTGGACTGGCAGCCGGGTGGTACGCCGGCCGCCGGCACTACTTACACCGTGGAATACGGCCTGCAGGGCTTCACGCCCGGCACCGGCACTACGGTGACCGGGCTCACCAGCCCCAGCACCCAACTCACCGCGCTGAACCCCAGCACGACGTATTGCTTCTACGTGCGGCAGAACTGCCCCGGTGGCAATGGCAGCAGCCCGCAGACCGGTCCAAGCTGCTTCACCACCACCACACCGGTGTGCGTAGCACCCACAGCACTGGCTTCGAGCAATGTAACCAACACTTCGGCTCAACTGAGCTGGCAGCCGGGCGGCACGCCCGCCGCTGGCACTACTTATACTGTGGAGTACGGCCTGCAGGGCTTTACGCCCGGTAGTGGCACCGTACTGGCAGGCCTCACCAGCCCCGGCACGCAACTCACTGCGCTGAACCCCGGCACAGCCTACTGTTTCTACGTGCGGCAGAATTGCCCCGGCGGTAATGGTAGCAGCACGCAGACTGGCCCGAGCTGTTTCACCACGACCGCGCCCGTTTGCGCGGTGCCCACCAGCGGCACGGCCGGTACTCTCACCACTACCTCTGCCCAACTGAGCTGGCAACCGGGTGGCACGCCAGCCGCCGGCACCACCTACACCATTGAGTACGGTTTGCAGGGCTTCACACCCGGCACGGGCACTACAGTGGCCAGCCTCTCCGGCCCTACTTACCTGCTGTCTGGCCTCACCGCCGGTACCCAATATTGCTACTACGTGCGCCAGAATTGCCCGGCGCCGTCGGGAAGCAGCGCGTTTGCGGGCCCCTTCTGCTTCCAGACGGTGGCCGCGCCGGTCCAGCCGGCCAACGACGACCCCTGCGGCGCTGTCACGCTGGGCATTACCGCTGCGGGCGGACCGTTGCAGCCGGTTTCCGGCACCACTGTGGGTGCTACCACGAGCGGCCAGCCAGGCATTGCCCTGCCGGCCTGCGGCCCGGCCACTACGGCCGGCGACGTCTGGTTTAGCATGACGCCGGCGGCCGGCACCACGTCGGTGCGCCTCACCATCGCGGGGGCCCCGGCGGGCATGGTGCGCGTGTTCACGGCGGCCAACTGCACCACCGGGCCTTTCACCCTGGTGAGTTGCCAGAGCAGCGGCGCGGCCAACACCGCCGTGGGCCCGCTGACCCTAACGGGCCTCACGCCGGGCCAGCGCTACTACGTGGCCGTGAGCGGCTACGCCAACGCCGATACGCCGGGCGCCTTCACCATTGCGGGGTCGGTGGTAACGGCCGCGCGGGTGCAGGCCGAGTCCAGCAGCCTGCTGGTGTTCCCCAACCCCAGCAGCAGCGGCCAGCTCACGGTGCGCCTGAGCGGCCTGCGCGGCGGCCTGCAGGCCACGTTGCTCAACGCGCTGGGCCAGGTAGTCCTCAGCCAGCCCCTGCCGAGCGGCACCACCGAACAGGTGCTGAACACGCGCGGCCTGGCCACGGGCCTCTACACCCTGCGAGTGGCAGTGGGTGATGAAGTGTTGACCCGCAAAGTGGTGCTGGAATAAATGTTCTTAGCACTTAATTAGCAGTTAATGAAAAGAGCCGACCACTAGGTCGGCTCTTTTTTTATGGCCAATGGTAAGCCCGGTACCATCACCCCAACAACTGCCGTGCTTCGGTCGCATCGAAAACCGGCGCCAGGCACGACTGGCCCCGGCAGATGTGCACGGCCGTGCGGCCGGCCGCATCGGGTTTCAGCAGCTTCAGCAGCGGCAGCTCCGAGCGGGTTTCGGTGCCGGCAACGACGGCGTCAAACAAAAAATGCCGGTTTAGCTGTTCGCGAAATTCTTCTGCCTCGGGCCCAATGATGGCGATTTCCGCGCCGGGCCGCAGCAGCGCCGCGTAGAGCGAGGCCCAGTTGCTGAGGTGCTGGGCTTCCTTCACCACCAGGTGCCGCACCTGGGCGAGCATGGCCACGGCCAGGTCGGTGTAGCGGACGCTTTCCAGGTGGCGGCCGAGGCGGCGCAGGTTGTGCGCCATCACGGAGTTGGAGCTGGGAATGACGTTGTCCATCAATTCCTTTTTGCGGGCAATGAGGGCTTCGGCGCGGCTGTCGGTGTAGAAAAACTGCGTTTCGGTGGGGTCGAAGAAGTTGGCCAGCACGTATTCGGTCAGGGTTTCGGCCTCGCGCAGCCAGCTTTCCGTGAACGTGACTTCGTAGAGGCTGATGTAGGCCTGGATGACCAGCGCGTAATCTTCCAGAAAGCCGCTAATGCTGGCCCGGCCGTTTTTGCAGGTGCGGAAAAGCTGCGGCCCTTGGCGCAGGTTGCTCTGAATGAACGCGGCGTTGCGCTCGGCCACCACTAAAAACTCCGGCTCGCCGAAAGCCCGGTAGGCGTCCGTCAGGCCTTGCAGCATGAGGGCGTTCCAGCCGGTCAGAATTTTATCGTCGAGCCCGGGGCGCGCGCGGGTTGCGCGCACGGCCATGATTCTCTGCTTCCAACCGGCCACCAGTTCCGGCACAATGCCGGGCGCCAGCTCATGCGCGGCGGCAAAGTCCGCGTCGCTTTGGCGCCTGTGCAAAATGTTGCGGCCGTGCTCCCAGTTGCCCGGCGCTGTGCAGTTGTAATAGGCCGAAAACAGCGGCTCCTCATCACCCAGAATATCCTGCAATTCCTCCTTAGTGAAAACGTAGAATTTGCCCTCCTCGCCCTCGCTGTCGGCATCCAGCGACGAGTAGAAGCCGCCCTCCGCGTTGGTCAGTTCCAACCGGACAAACTCCACGGTATCGTACACCACTTCCCGGAATAGCTCCTCCTGCGTCAGCTGGTACGCTTCGCTGTACAGGCTCACCAGTTGCCCGTTGTCGTAAAGCATTTTCTCGAAGTGCGGAGCCAGCCATTCCGCATCCACCGAGTAGCGGGCAAAACCGCCGTGCGCCTGGTCGTAAATGCCGCCCCAGGCCATTTCGCGCAGCGTCAGCACGGTTTGATTGAGGACAGTTTGGCTGCCGCTAATGGCGTGGGCCCGCAGCAGAAACCGCCAGATGCTGGGCATGGGAAACTTGGGCGCCCGGTTCAGGCCGCCCCGCTCCCGGTCGAATTTCACCCCGAGGTTGTACACCAGCAGCTTAAACTCGTCTTCCGACACGCCGGCCGGGTCGGTTTCCGGCACCACGCCAATAGCTTGCAGGGCCGAATAATCGGCTTCCTGGGCCGCGTTGTGGTTGTGGGCGCCGTATTTGGCCAGCTCGCTCTTCGCAATCACTTCCACAAACCGCTCGGCCGACTGCTCCAACTCGGCGCGGTGCTCGCCAGCGTAGACTTGGCCGATATTTTGCAGCAGTTGCACCCAGTTGCCCTTCGGGAAATACGTGCCGCCGTAAAACGGCTTGGCCTCTGAGGTCAGAAACACGTTCAGCGGCCACCCGCCCTGCAGGCCCATGGCGTGCAGGGCTTCCATGTACACCTGGTCCACGTCGGGCCGCTCCTCGCGGTCAACTTTGATGCAGACGAAGTGCCGGTTCATCACCGCCGCCACAGCCGCGTCCTCAAACGACTCGCGCTCCATCACGTGGCACCAGTGGCAGGCCGCGTAGCCGATGCTCACCAGAATGGGCTTCTGCTCGGCCTGAGCCCGGCCCAGCGCCTCCGGGCCCCACGGGTACCAGTCCACCGGGTTGTGGGCGTGCTGCTGCAGGTAAGGGCTGGTTTCCTGGGCGAGGCGATTGGTGGCGGGCGAAGGGTGGGCCATAATGGAAGGAGAGAGGAGACGTACTGCGGTGTTAAAACGCCAAACCCGGCGCAAGTGGCCGGGTTTGGGTAAGGTTAAGCAGGTTTTTCGGGCTTCTTTGTAGCCTTTGGTTTGGTGGCTTTGGGTTTAGCCGCAGTAGCTTTTGGCGCGACTGGTTTGGACTTCGCCGCGGCTTTGGGTTTGGCCGCTTTGGGTTTTAGCACTGCCGGCGGTACTTGCGGCAGCGCGTCTTCCGGTATCGGCGGCGCGGCAGGGGCTTCCGGAGCAGCTTTCGGCGCCTTGCGCTTGCTTGCTGCGGCTTTTTTCACCGGCTGCGAAGCTTCGGTTTCGGGCGCTGCGTCGGGAACCGGCTTCTTGGACGCACGAGGTGCGGAAGCCGCTTTTTTCGGCTTGGCATCCGGCTCCACCAGCGAGGCCGACGAGCCCGTCATGCGCCCGGCGGCTACCTGAGTGCGCACCTGCGAAGCATCCGGCACGGGCACCACCGGCGTATCCACGGCTGGCTTCTCAGCCCGCGCCCCGCTGACAGCCCGCGACTTGCGGCTGGAACGGCGCGGAGCATTTCCGGCCGAAGCTGGGGCCACCGCTTGGGCCGGCATCGCAACCTCAACCGGCAGTGCCGCAGCTGCCCGCGGCGCCGTTTCAGCCACTGGTTGCGGTTCTGTAATCATGTCGGCAGGCGCTGCCAGTTGAATGGCCGTGGCCACTGGCTGACTGGGCGTTGCCTCAGTTTCCGTCGTTTCTGGTTTGGGCTGAGCCGGCTTTTTCTTTTTGCGGTTACGACTGTTCCGCGAAGAGCCAGTGGCCGTTTCGAGCGAAACATCTAGGGCGCTTTCCAGAATAGCCGGAATTTCCACAACTTCGGTCGCTGGCAACGACGGCAACTCTGCATCGGCGGTAACTCCCACCTCCTGCAGCACTGGCTCAAAGTCCGGTTCCGCGGCGGGCTGCGGCGCCGCAAACAGCGGCACCCGCGGCACGCGCCCGGCTTCGTCGCGACGGCCGCCACGCTTCACGGGTACCGATTTGGTGATGACGCTGGGTTTCCTGATTTCTGCCGCTGCTTCCGGCTCAGGAGCAGTTGTGTCCGTCACGTCTGCCGTAGTGGCCTCTGTCCCAACGTTCTCTTGCCCCGATTCAGCAGCCAGGCGCAATGCGTGTTTGCGAGCAGTGCGCTTGGCACCGCCGCGCGAGCGCCGCTTTTTCTTTTTGACCGGCTTCTGACCACCGACAACTTCCAGCGTATTTTCAGCCGAAGCTGCAGCCTGCTCAAGCGGCTGAGTCGCTATAGTTATATCAGACTCAACGGACTCAACAGAAGACAACGGTTCTGCTGGAAGCTCACCAACAAATGCTTCAGTCGATTGGAATTGCTCATTCTCACTCGGCACTGTATGCCTTCCCTTGTCCCACCCGTCGCGTCGGCCGCGCTCCGGCCGTCCTGAGCGGTTGGCCCGCTGCGAGCGAAACTCTTCCGGCGACAAACGCGGCGGCCGGCTCTCACCCGCCTTTCCAAGCGCCGAAGCCAACGCCTCATCCGCTTCATCGGCCACGGTTGGAGTGGGGTCAATGGGACGCTCCACCACGGAAACCGCGGAGCCTTCCCCAATGTCAATCCGCTCCTCGTCGTCCTCTACCTCAACTGCTGGTTCGGGCTGCCGGGGCTCGGGCAAGGCCGCCAGCTGCGTGCGCACGGTTTGCAGTTCGTCGCTCACTTCCACGCGGCGCAAACTTAGCTGCTCCAGCTTGTGCAGCGTGCTTTCCAGAAACTGACGATGCTCCGGCGCTCCCGCGTGCAGCGGCCGGTGCCCCAGCGACTGCTGCACGCCCGCCCATTCCTTCCGGAACCGGCCAAACTCCGCGTCGAAATACGTCCGCGCAAACTTCTCCCAGATGTAGTCCTCGGCCACTTCCGACGGATGCAGCATGTCGGCCGCATAAAAGCGGTAGTCGCGCAAGTCATCCACCAGCAACTCGTAGGCCGGAAAATAGGCCACACCCGGCAGCAAGTCGCTCACAATATGCGTAGCCACCCGCAGCACCGATTTGCTCACCGCGTTCAGCGGCAGCGTGTCCTTCAAGTGCCGCACGGGGCTCACCGTCAGCACAAAGCGCAGCTTCGGGTTGATGCGGCGCAGATAAGCATGCGTCTCGGCCAGCGCGTTGATGATTTCGTCCGGCGTCAGCAGTTCGCGCACAAACAAGTCGGCCGGCTGCTTGTGGCAATTGTTCACCAGTTCGCCGGTTTCGCGCAGGCGGTAGGCCCAGGCAGTGCCCAGCGTCAGCAGCACCACGTCGGCGCTGCGCAGAAACTCGCCCGTGCGCCGCACCAGTTCCTGAATGTGCTGCAGCAGTTCCACCGGCGACTCGGCCCCGATGCTGCCGTGTAAATCATAGCTCTGCCAGCGGCCCCGGGCTTCCACCACGTGCTGCTGCCAGTCTACTTCTTCGCCCGCAGCCGCGCGCAGCAGCCGGGCCAGCGCCAGGGGCTGAAACACGGTGCCAAAGGGGTTCACCAGCGCCTCTACCTTGTTGGCCAGCAGGCGCGAGCCGATACTGTCGGCAAAGCAGGAGCCCACGGTCAGGACCCGCGCCGTGCGCGAAAGCTGGTCCGTAGCCGGGGCGATGGGTAGTTCAGTTCTAAACATTACAGCAAAAATAGCCCGTCTGCCGGATTGGCGCCGGGCCCGGAATAAAAAAAGCCCCGCCAGCAGGCAGGGCTTTTCCAACAGTTGCGCAGCCGAAACTATTCAGCTACCACGCGGAATTTCACCGTGTGCTTCACTTCCTTGTGCAGGTTGGCGGTAGCGGTGTAGTCGCCAGCGGCCGAAGGCTCCTGGTCGAACGACAAACGCTTGCGGTCCACGTCCACACCCTTAGCTTTCAGCGCATCGGCCAATTGCAGGGTGGTTACGCGACCGAAAATTTTGCCGCTTTCGCCCACCTTGGCGGGGATTTCCAGCACCGTTTCGCCGATTTGGTCGGCAATGGCCTGGGCGTCGCCTTTGATTTTGTCGGCTTTGTGAGCGGCTTGACGCACGTTCTCGGCCGTGATTTTCTTGTTGGTCTTGTCAGCCAGAATGGCCAGGCCCTGCGGCAGCAAGAAGTTCCGACCGTAGCCCGATTTCACGGTCACGATGTCGTTCTTGTACCCGAGGCCCTTAACGTCGTCTTTGAGGATGATTTCCATTGTCTTGATTAAGATATGAGAGCCTAGAACTCAGAACTCAGAGCCAAATGACTATCTCTTGAATTCCCAGTTCTCAGTTCTCAGGTCTAAGGCTTATTTCAGGGCGTCGGCTACGTACGGCATCAGGGCGAGGTGGCGGGCCTTGGCGATGGCCTGGGTCACTTTGCGCTGGAACTTCAGGCTGGTGCCGGTGAGGCGGCGGGGCAGCACGCGGCCCTGCTCGTTCACGAACTTCAGCAGGAAGTTCGGGTCTTTGTAATCCACGTACTTAATGCCGTTCTTCTTGAAGCGGCAGTATTTCTTGCGGTTGTCCTGCGGCTTGTTGTTGGCCGCGCGGTCGTTGTTGCGGTTGAATGCGGGAGATGCCATGTCGTTGCTAGATTATTGGGCTACGGCTTCGGTTTCTTTCGCAGCCTTCTGCTGGTTCATTTCGCCGTTGCGGCGGCGGTTGTTGTACTCCACGGCGTGCTTGTCGAGCACCGTGGTCAGGAACCGGATAATGCGCTCGTCGCGACGGAACGCCAGTTCCAGCACGTCAACGATGTTGCCTTCGCCCGTGTACGACAGGCAGAAATAGTAGCCGGTCGACTTCTTTTGAATCGGGTACGCCAGCTTGCGCAGGCCCCAGGCTTCGGTGGATAAAAGGGCGGCGCTATTTTCCTTAAGCACCTGAGTGAACTTCTCGACCGTCTCTTGCACCTGGCTCTCGTTCAACACGGGAGTTACGATGAAGACCGTCTCGTAATTTCTTACTTCCATTACGACGGGGTGAAAATTTGGGGGTGAAAAAATTTGATTGGGGCGCAAAGGTACTGACTTTCGGGCAGATTGCCAAGCATGGCTTCGACTTCATACATATAAGGTATGCGGAACGAGTGGGCTCTCCGCAAAAAGCCCCCGATTGTCCAAGCCAGTCGGCACCTTGCCCGAAACAAAAAGCACTTCGCCAGCAGGCACAAAATGCGGCCGGCAAGAGGAACGGGCAGCCTAACAAAACCCGCGCGAGGCAGGTTGCTCCTTAAGATATCGGCCAGCCGATGGGAGCCTATTAATGAGACACTAAGAATAGCACCGCACCGGGCGGGCCCGCGTGAAAGCATTGCTCAAGCCGGGGAATAGAGCATAGAAATGGGCCAATATGAACGGTGGAGGTCCCTTAGAAATTGCATTCCGCTTTTTGCCGCCTACGATTCCTGACCTACATTTGTGGCCTTGAAATGCCCCTAGCGTTTCGTTTTACCGTCTATTTCCTTATGAATAGCAACCGACTTCGTTCTTTACCTCAACTGCTGCTGGCGCTATTGCTCACATTTGCCGGCGCCCAACAGGCTTTGGCCCAAGCAGGCTCGACGGCCGATGTGAAAACCCAGGGCGTGGCCCCCGGTGCCACCGCTGGTGCCACGCCGGCCTTGGCTGTGGCCCCCGGTGCCGCCCCTGCCGGTGGCGATGCCGCCGCAATTGCCGCTGGTGATGCCCTGTTCAAAGGCAACTGCGCGCAGTGCCACGCGGTGAACGAACAAGTAGTAGGCCCGGCCCTGGGCGGCATTACCAAGCGCCGGCCCATCTCCTGGATTTTGCCGTGGGTGAAGAACTCGAGCAAGGTGGTGGCCAGCGGCGACGCCTATGCCGTCGAGCTGTACAACAAGTTCAACAAGCAGCAGATGCCTTCCTTCGCCCTTTCGGATAAGGAAATCACCTCGATTGTGGCTTACGTAACCTCGCAGGAGGGACGGCCTGCCGGTCCGACAGTTGCTAATGCTGCGGGTGCTGATGGCAAAGCTGATGCCACTGGCGGTGCCGAAGCCGGTGCTAGCACTGGTAAATATGTTGATATCCTGCTCATTGTCCTTGTAGTGGTGCTGATTGTGCTGGTGGTGACACTGGTTATCATTGGCAATTTGATGAAAGACGTGCTACGTGGCCGCAAGGACCTCGACGGCCGCGACGTGGAGATTTTGGAGCAGCGCTTCGATTGGAGCAAGCTGTACCGCTCGCCCGTGATGCGCGGTATTGTGGGGACGGTTTTCGCACTGGTTTTACTTTACGAAGGCGTGCAAAGCGTGATGGCCGTGGGCCTGACCCAAGGCTACCAACCCACCCAGCCCATTGCCTTCTCGCACAAACTGCACGCCGGCGAGCACCAGATTAACTGCGCCTACTGCCACACCTCGGTATATAAGGCCAAGTCAGCCAACATTCCTTCGGCCAACATCTGCATGAACTGCCACTCGCAGATTAAGACGGAGTCGCCCGAAATTAAGAAAATCTACCGCGCCATCGAGCGCAAGCAGCCCATTCAGTGGGTGCGTGTGCACAACCTGCCCGACTTGGCCTACTTCAACCACTCGCAGCACACGCAGGTGGCTGGCCTGCAGTGCCAGACCTGCCACGGCCCCATTCAGAACATGGAAGTGGTGTACCAATACTCGGCCCTCACCATGGGCTGGTGCATCAACTGCCACCGCGAGATGCCCATCAACTCGAAAGACAACAAGTACTACGACAACCTCGTGAAGCTGCACGACACCAAAAACGCCGGTGCTCCCTTCACCGTGTCGTCGAACGGCGGTACCGAGTGCTCGAAGTGCCACTACTAATAAGCTGATTTTCGGTAGTCGATACTGGGTAGTCAGTATTGAGACTACTCGTGTTTGACTACTGACTACCCAATACTGAATTACTGATTACCCTCCCAAATGAAGTACTGGAAAGGAATTGAGGAACTAGAAAGCACTCCGGAGTTCATGCAATCGGCTTTTGCTGAGTTCATGCCAGTGAAGGAGAGCCATGAGAGCAAAGACGCTACTTCGGCTCCCCGCCGCGACTTCCTCAAGCTGATGGGCTTTGGGGTGGCCGCCGCCACCCTGGCCTCGTGCGAAACCCCGGTTCGCAAGGCCATCCCGTACCTGAACAAGCCCGAGGAGATTGACCCAACCATCTCCAACTTCTACGCTTCGACCTATTTCACGGGTGCCGACTACAATGCGGTCCTAGTGAAGTCGCGCGAAGGCCGGCCGATTAAGCTGGAGGGCAACCCTGAGTCGCCTATCACGCAAGGCGGTTTGTCGGCCCGCGCCCAAGCTGCCGTGCTTAGCCTGTACGACGGCGGCCGTTTGCAGCATTTCGCCATCAAGAAGGGCAGTACCCACGAGAAGGCTGAATTTGCCGCATTCGACAGCGAAGTACGCGGCAAGCTGGCCGGTGCTGGCCGCATCGCTATCGTGTCGCCTACCATCATCAGCCCTTCCACCAAGCGGGCCATTGCCGAGTTTGCTTCGCGCTACCCCAACACCACGCACGTCATGTACGACACGCAATCGGTGACGGGCCTGCTGCAAGCCAACAACGGCGTGGTGCCCGGCTACGACTTCGGCCGCGCCAACGTCATCGTGAGCTTGGGCGCTGATTTCCTCGGTACCTGGATTTCGCCAGTGGAGTACGCTCGTCAGTACGTGCGCAACCGCAAGGTGCGCAACGACAAGCGCAGCATGTCGCGCCATTACCAGTTCGAAACCGCCATGACGCTGACCGGCTCCAATGCCGACATCCGCGTGCCAGTGAAGCCTTCGGAAATGGGTGCAGTTGCTTTGGCTCTGTACAACGCAGTAGTTGGCGGCGGTGAAAGTTCCTACTCGAATGCCAAGCTGACCCAAGCAGCCAACGACCTGAAGGCCAGCCGCGGCACTGGCCTCGTGGTTTCGGGCTCCAACGACCCGGCCGTGCAGACGCTGGTAGCAGCTATCAACCAGGCGCTGGGCAACGTCGGCACTACGGTAGACCTGAACGCTCCGAGCTATGTGCGCCAAGGCGACGACGCCCGCATGACCGCGCTGGTGAATGACATGAACAATGGCAGCGTTGGCGCAGTCATTTTCTACAACGCCAACCCAGTATTCAACCACCCGTTGGGTGCCAAAGTGAAGTCGGGCATCGCCAAAGTGCCGGTGACCATTTCGCTGAACGACCGTCTGGACGAAACCGGCATCCTCTGCCAGTACGCCGCTCCGGACAGCCACTGGCTGGAATCGTGGAACGACTTCGAGCCCAAGCGCGGCTTCCTGAGCTTGTCGCAACCGGTTATCACCCCGCTGTTCCAGACCCGTCAGGCTCAGGAAAGCCTGCTTCACTGGGCTGGCAACAACACGACTTACTACAAATACCTGCGCGCCACCTGGCGCGCCCTGACCCCGAACGACGCGGCTTGGGACAAAGTGGTGCACGACGGCGTGGCCACTGGCACCGCCCTGCCCGCTGCTCCGGCCATGATGACAGCCGCGCTGAGCCCGGCCGCCGCCATCAGCCAAATCAATAGCGCCCCCAAAGCTAACGGCAACGCGGTTGAGCTGGCGCTGTACGAGAAAGTAGGCATCGGCGCTGGTGGCTGCGAGGCCAACAACCCTTTCCTGCAGGAGTTGCCCGACCCGGTTTCGAAAGCCACTTGGGGCAACTACGTGGCCATCCCGCGTGCCATGGCCGTGGCCAACAAGTGGGAGCAGAACGACGTGGTGAAGGTGACCGGCAACGGTTACAGCATTGAACTACCCGTGCTGATTCAGCCCGGCCAGACCAACGGCACGGTGAGCATTGCCCTCGGCTACGGCCGCACGCTGGCCGGCAAAGCCGGTGACCAAGTTGGCGCCAATGCGGCTCCCTTCGCGATGGCTACGGCCAACGGCATCATGTACAACAACGTGGTGACGCTGACCAAAACCGATGCCACCTCGCCCATTGCCCAAACCCAGACGCACCACACCCTAATGGACCGCAAGCCGGTTGTTCAGGAGAACTCGCTGGCTGCTTACATCAAAAACCCCAAAGAGGTAACCGAATACGAGAAGATTGCCACGCCTGATGGCCTGGAGAAACCCAACAAGGTTTCGCTGTGGCAGGACTATCAGTACAACAACCACCACTGGGGCATGGCGGTCGACCTCAACTCGTGCATCGGCTGCGGCTCGTGCGTGATTGGCTGCCAGACCGAGAACAACATTGCCGTAGTGGGCAAGCAGCAGGTAATCAACCGCCGCGAAATGCACTGGATGCGCATCGACCGCTACTACAGCTCGAAGGCGCACAAAACCGATTTCGAAGAAAAAGGCAAGGTCTCTACCTACGCCGCCATGGAAGACCCGTCGGAAAACCCGCAGGTCATCTTCCAGCCGATGATGTGCCAGCAGTGCAACCACGCACCTTGCGAAACGGTATGCCCGGTATTGGCCACCACGCACAGCTCGGAGGGCATCAACCAGATGACGTACAACCGTTGCATCGGTACCCGCTACTGCGCCAACAACTGCCCGTACAAAGTGCGTCGCTTCAACTGGTTCTCGTACTACTCGAATGAGAAGTTTGAGACGGTGAACGGCCACATGTTCACCGACCTCGGCCGCATGGTGCTGAACCCAGACGTAACGGTGCGTGCCCGTGGGGTGATGGAAAAGTGCACGTTCTGCGTGCAGCGCATTCAGCTCGGCAAGCTCGAAGCCAAGAAGCAAAAGCGCCGCCCCGTAGACGGTGAGATTGTGACGGCCTGCGCGCAGTCGTGCCCCACCGAAGCCATCGTATTCGGCGACATGCGCGACCCCAACAGCCGCATCAGCCAGCTGCTCCGCCGCGAAGACGGCGAGCGGGCTTTCCACGCGCTCGATTCCATCAACGTGCAGCCGAACGTGACCTACCTGACGAAGATTCGCAACGCCGAATCGGAGTTCTTCGGCAAAGAAGAAAACGCTTAATATCATACCATTATGCAGCACGTATCAGCCTTACGCGAGCCGCTCGTAACCGGCGGTAAGACGTTACACGACGTCACGCAAGACATCTGCTATCAGGTAGAAGCCAAGCCCAACCTGCGTTGGATGGCGGCCCTGAGCGTGGCCTTGTTCTTCCTCGGGGTGTTCTTCTACTCCGTGTACCGCACCGTATGGTACGGCATCGGGGAGTGGGGCCTGAACAAAACCGTGAACTGGGCTTGGGACATCACCAACTTCGTGTGGTGGGTGGGCATCGGCCACGCCGGCACCCTGATTTCGGCCGTACTGCTGCTGTTCCGTCAGAAGTGGCGGAGCTCCATCAACCGGGCCGCAGAAGCTATGACGATTTTCGCCGTAATCTGCGCCGCCATGTTTCCGGTGTTGCACATGGGCCGTCCATGGCTGGCTTTCTACGTGTTTCCGCTGCAAAACACATTGGGTTCGTTGTGGGCTAACTTCAATTCGCCGCTGCTCTGGGACGTATTCGCTATCTCGACCTACTTCACGGTGTCGCTGGTGTTCTGGTACATCGGCCTGATTCCTGACTTCGCTTCGATTCGTGACCGTGCCAAGGGCCCCATTGCCCGCTTCAGCTACTCCATGCTGAGCTTCGGCTGGAAAGGCTCGGCCAAAGCCTGGTCGCGCTACGAAACCGTTTCGTTGATTCTGGCTGGTGTTTCGACCCCGCTGGTACTCTCGGTACACACCATTGTATCGATGGACTTTGCAACGTCGGTGGTTCCGGGCTGGCACACCACCATCTTCCCGCCCTACTTCGTGGCTGGTGCTATCTTCTCGGGCTTCGCCATGGTGTTGACGCTGATGCTGATTACCCGTGTGGTGTTCCGCCTCGAAGACTACATCACGCTGGAACACATTGCGCTAATGAACAAAATCATGATGGTAACTGGCTCCATCGTGGGCGTGGCGTACATCACGGAGTTCTTCATTGCCTGGTATTCGCAGGTAGAGTTTGAGCAATACGCCTTCATCAACCGCGCTACCGGTCCTTACTGGTGGGCTTACGCCTCAATGATGACCTGCAACGTGATTACGCCCCAGCTGGTGTGGCTGCGCCGCGTGCGCTACAGCATTCCGCTGACTTTCATTCTGTCCATTATCGTGAACATCGGGATGTGGTTCGAGCGCTTCGTAATCATCGTGACCTCGCTGCACCGCGACTACCTGCCGTCGAGCTGGGCCATGTTCTCGCCCTCGATTATCGACATCGGACTGTACGTTGGTACGCTCGGCCTGTTCTTTACGCTGTTTCTGCTCTTCGCCAAGTTCTTCCCCGTGATTAACATGGCTGAGGTGAAAACCATCCTGAAATACACCGTGGATAATGGCCCGACTTACAACCCGGCCAAAGCTGTGCACCACGCTCCCGCTCACCCTGCTGCTCCCGGCGTGCCGGCGTCGGCTCCCGTAACTTATACCAAGCATGACTAAGCAATTCGCCCTCGGTATCTTCGAAGACGAAGATGTGCTGCTGCACGCCGTTGAAAACGTGCGCGCGGCTGGAGTGAAAATCTACGACGTATTCTCGCCCTACCCGGTACACGGCATCGACGATGCCCTGGGCATCGAGCGGTCGCGTCTGCCCATTGCGGCCTTCTTCTTTGGCCTGACGGGTTTGTCGTTTGCGCTCTGGATGCAGATTTACATGCTGGGCTTCGACTGGCCGATGATTATCGGTGGCAAGCCGCATATCGCGCTGCCCGCTTTCATTCCGGTGGCGTTCGAATTGACGGTGTTCTTCACCTGTCACGGCATGGCGTTGACCTTCTTCACGATTACGGGCCTGTATCCACGCTTCAAAACCCATGTAATGGACGTGCGGGCTACCGATGATAAGTTCGTAATGGCCATCGAGCTGGATGAGACCGGCTCGCAGTTTTCTCGGCTGACCCAACTACTGCGCGACAACGGTGCCTCGGAGGTCAACCAAAAAGAAATGAGCAAAAACTAATGACGCATCCGCTGAACCTGAGCCTGCGCGTTTCGGCGCTGCTGCTGTCCCTGGGGCTGGCCTCGGCCTGTACTCATCGGCCCGACGACCCCGGTGTGGAGTACGCCCCGGAGATGTACGAGTCCATCCCGTACGAGCCCCTGAAGCAAACCAACTTCAATACGGTCAATTCTTTCGGCATCAATGAGCGGACGCCGGCCAACGGCACCATTCCGCGCGGCAAGCTGAACTACTACGACCATATTCCGAAAGACAGCGTGGGCATCGCCGAGCGTCGCCTCCGCAACCCGTTCCCTTATACCAAAGCCAATCTGGAAGAGGGCAAGGTGCTGTATACCCGCATTTGCTCGCACTGCCACGGTGAGGCCGGCGACGGTCAAGGCCCAGTAGGCCTGAAGTTTAAAGGCGTACCGAACTACTCAGCGGGCGCTTACAAGACGATGAACGATGGCCACATCTACCACGTCATCCAATGGGGCCGCAACCGCATGATGCCCCACGGTTCCATCGTGAACCCGGAGGAGCGTTGGAAAATCGCCATGTACGTACGGGTACTGCAGCGTGGCGAAGGTCCGGATGCCTTGAGCAAGCTCATCGCCAAAGGCCCGATTTCTACCGCAAACGACTCAACCGAAATGACTGACCGCGCCAACCAAGGCCCGGTAGGAGAGGCCCAGGCCGGCAAAGGCTCGGAGACTCCCGGTCAAGGCGGCACCGTTGCTCCCAACGGTTCCGGCGTCACCCACACCCCCGGCAACAAATAACTATGGCAACTCTGACGCATCAAGATAGCGCCACGGCTGAACAGCTCGTTATTACGGGTGGCGCTCGCAAGACTTTTATTACCATCATCGTCGCCGGTGTGGTGGTGCTGATTCTCGGCATTCTGGCCCAAGTAATGGGGTGGGGGGCTGAAGAACACGCCGCTGCTGGCGAAGCAACAGGCCACCTCGGTGCCTCGGCCGGTCACGGGGCTGGTGCTTCATTGCACGAAGAAGGCAGCTCCACTCTAGTGAAGCGCATTATCGTGAGCCTATGGCACAGCAACGTGTTCTTCCTCGGTGTTTCGACCATTGGTACGGTGTTCATGGCCATCAACTATGTGGCTTATGCTGGCTGGTCGGTAATGGTCAAGCGCATTTCGGAAGCCCTCAGTGCCTGGATTATCCCTGGTGCCGTGATTATGCTGGTGGTGTTCCTGCTGGGCCGCCACGACATTTTCCACTGGACCCACGAAGGCATCATGGACAAGGGCAACCCGAACTATGACGCCATCATTGCTGGCAAAAGCGGTTTCCTCAACCTGCCTTTTTACCTCATCCGCACCATTGTTTACCTCGCCATTTGGGCTTTCTTCAGCTACAAGTTGCGTCAGCTGTCGTTGGCCGAAGACCAACTAGGAGGTACGGTGTGGTTCCACAAGAGCATCAATGCGTCGGCCTTGTTCTTGGTGCTCTACGCTGTGACGTCGTCGATGTCTGCCTGGGACTGGGTGATGTCGGTTGACACGCACTGGTTCAGCACGATGTTCGGCTGGTATGTGTTCGCTTCGTGGTGGGTATCGGGCATTTCTGCCATTGCCCTCACGGCCATCTTTCTGAAGCAGGCTGGTTACCTAAAGGCTTTGACCTCTAACCACTTGCACGACCTGGGCAAGCTGATGTTCGGCTTCAGTATTTTCTGGACTTACGTATGGTTCGCACAATTCATGCTGATTTGGTACGCCAACCTGCCCGAAGAAGCGGTTTACTACAACCAGCGCCTTGGTGGCTTCGAAGGCCACTACACCGGCATCTTCTTCTTCAACCTGGTCATCAACTTCGTGTTCCCCTTCCTGGGCCTCATGACGCGCGATGCCAAGCGTCAGATGATTATGATGAAGATTGTCTGCATTGCCATCCTGATTGGCCACTGGTCGGACTTCTATTTGATGTTTATGCCAGCAACTTTAAAGGGTGAAAGCGGGTTTCTGATTGAGATTGGCATCGCGGCCATTTTCTTGGGTGCTTTCCTGATTCTGTTCACGCGCCGCTTGGCTTCTGCTTCGCTTGTGCCCGTCAACCACCCCTTCCTGGACGAAAGCATCCACCACACTACTTAATTTTCTTTAGAACTGAGATTTTAGAACTCAGAACTCAGAATGCTCTTGAGTTTTGCCCGGGTTCTAAGCTCTAAGCTCTCGACTCTAATATCTAAAAAATGACTGCTCTTACCATTTTGCTGGTGTTGGTGTTGCTGCTGGTCGTGTTCGGCCTGCTGTTTCGCTTGCAGATTCTGACTTCTATTTTTTCCGGCACCTTTACGCGCGATATCGGCATGAGCAATAGCGTCAATGCTATTCTGATGCTCGTGTTCCTTGTGTTTGGTGGGGCGTGGTTCGCCTACTCTTTCGTTGAGAATTTCAACAAGATGAACCCGCCTATTGCTTCTGTACATGGCCACCAGATGGAGCGCATGTTCTGGATTACGATGGCCGTGATTGGCGTCGCTTTCGCCATTACCCAGAGCCTTTTGTTCGTTTATTCTTACAAATACCAGCACAAGGAGGGCCGTCGGGCTTACTTTTTTGCTCATAACAACAAAATCGAAGTTATCTGGACGATAATCCCGGCCATCGTGATGGCAGCGCTGATTTTCGCCGGCTGGAAAGCCTGGACTCGCATCACTGGCCCGGCTCCGAAGAATTCAGTTGTTGTAGAGGTGATGGGCAAGCAGTTCAACTGGCTGGTGCGCTACCCCGGTCGCGACATGAAGCTCGGTGTGATTAATTACCGCATGATTGATGCCGTAAACGAGTGGGGCTTTGACTTGAGCGACAAATCGGCGCTTGACGACTTCACCACAAACGAAATCCATGTTCCTAAAGGCGTGCCGGTGCTGATTAAAATTCGTTCGCGCGATGTGTTGCACGCCGTGTATATGCCGCATTTCCGCGTGCAGATGTACGCTGTGCCGGGCATGCCGACTCGTTTCTGGTTCACGCCGACGATGTCGACCGACGAGATGCGGGCCAAATTGGGCAACCCGAAGTTTAACTACGAACTGGCTTGTAACCAAGTGTGCGGCGGTAGCCACTTCGCTATGAAAGCCACGGTGATTGTGGACGAGCCGGACGATTACCAGAACTGGTACGCTGCTCAACAGTCGTTCTCCGCCAAAAACCCGGAGGTAATGGCTGCTTTTAAACAGAAAGCCAAAACGTTGGTTGCTCCCGTAGCGGCTCAGCCCGAGGCACCAGAAGTGGCCCCGGCTCCCTTGGCTGCTTCTTACTAATACAATCTAACGGTATCTCGCTATGTCAGACATGACGCCTAAGCCTAATCTTTCGCCCAGCGTTGAAGCGCAAGGCGGTCGTGGTTCCGCTCCGGTTCCTGCTACCGAGCACGACGACCACCTGCTGCACGATGACCATCATCATGAGCACCACGACCAGCACTGGCTGTGGAAGTACGTGTTCAGCCAAGACCACAAGCAAATTGCCAAGCAGTTCCTGATTACGGGTATTTTCTGGGCAATTCTTGGGGGCACGCTTTCCAGCTTATTCCGTTTGCAACTCGGCTGGCCCGAAGGCACCATGGAGTGGCTGAAGCCAATACTGGGCGGCTGGGTTAGCGAAGCCGGCAAGCTCGACCCGGAGTTCTACTTGGCTTTGGTGACGATGCACGGGACCATTATGGTGTTCTTCGTGCTCACAGCCGGACTGAGCGGCACGTTTTCGAACTTCCTCATTCCGCTGCAGGTAGGGGCCCGCGACATGGCATCGGGCTTTATGAACATGCTCTCGTACTGGTTCTTCTTCCTGTCGAGCGTGGTGATGTTCTCGTCGCTGTTCATTGAAACCGGACCGGCGGCGGCTGGCTGGACTATATACCCGCCGTTGAGTGCGCTGCCCCAGGCCATTCCTGGTTCGGGTACTGGCATGACGATGTGGCTGGTATCGATGGCATTGTTCATCGTGTCGCAGCTGTTGGGTGGTGTAAACTACGTGACGACGGTTATCAACCTGCGTACCCGCGGCATGAGCATGAGCAAGCTGCCGCTCACCATCTGGGCGTTCTTCCTTACCGCAATTCTTGGCATTCTGTCGTTCCCGGTGCTTTTCTCGGCGGCGTTGCTGCTGATTTTTGACCGCTCGTTCGGCACTTCGTTCTTCTTGTCGGATATCTACATTGCCGGGCAGGCGCTCAGCAATCAGGGCGGTTCGCCGGTGTTGTTCCAGCACTTGTTCTGGTTCCTGGGTCACCCCGAAGTGTACATCGTTATCATGCCAGCCATGGGCATGGTGTCGGAAGTACTGGCTACGAACGCACGCAAGCCCATCTTCGGCTACCGCGCCATGATTGGCTCGCTGATTGGCATCTCGCTGCTGTCGTTTGTGGTGTGGGCTCACCACATGTTCGTGACGGGCATGAACCCCTTCCTCGGTTCAGTCTTCATGTTCCTGACGCTGATTATTGCGGTGCCCTCGGGCGTGAAAGTGTTCAACTGGCTGGCTACGCTGTGGCGCGGCAACATTCGCTTCACGGCTGCTATGCTGTTTGCCATCGGCTTCGTGTCGCTGTTTATCTCGGGTGGTTTGACGGGTATTATCCTCGGCAACGCAACGCTGGACATTCAGATGCACAACACCTACTTCGTGGTGGCTCACTTCCACTTGGTAATGGGCAGCTCGGCCTTCTTCGGTCTGTTTGCCGGGGTATATCACTGGTTCCCGAAGATGTTCGGCCGCATGATGGACGAGAAGCTGGGCTACATCCACTTCTGGCTGACGTTTGCTGGTGTGTATCTGGTATTTATGCCGATGCACTACGTAGGCATTGCCGGCTTCCCCCGCCGTTACTACGCTTGGACCGGCTTCGATGCCTTCTCGCAATTTGCTGATATGAACAAGTTCATCTCGATTGCGGCCATTATTGCCTTCTTGGGCCAGTTTATCTTCATCTTCAACTTCTTCTATAGCATTTTCCGCGGCCGTCGCGCCACCCAGAACCCCTGGAACTCGACCACGCTGGAATGGACGGCTCCCATTGAGCCCGGCCACGGCAACTGGCCCGGCGAGATTCCCGCCGTATACCGTTGGCCCTACGACTACAGCAAGCCGGGTTCGGAAGTGGATTTCATCCCGCAGAACGTGCCCTACTCGCAAACGCACTCGTCGAACCTGCCCTACGAGCGGGACATGGCTGAGTAAGTTGACCCAAAGTGAAAGTCCCAAAAAGGGCCGCCTGACCGGCGGCCCTTTTTATTGTCAATGATTTTAAAGAAGATTAGTGAGCATGAATAATTGGCCGATGAGCCTCGCTGTTCGGCGTTTCCGCTTCGTGGGAATGCTGACGGTGGTGGCCGTTTACTTGTTGATTCTGGTGGGAGGCATCGTCCGCAGCACGGGCAGCGGCATGGGCTGCCCGGACTGGCCGAAGTGCTTTGGCAGTTGGGTGCCACCCACCAAAATCAGTCAGCTACCTCCCAACTACAAGGAAGTATACACGGCCCAGCGCGTGGCCAAAAATCAGAAGCTGGCCCGTACCCTGCAGCGATTGGGCTTTGCGCAGGTGGCGGGCAGCATTTTCGCGCATCCTACCCAATACATCGAAACGGATTTCAACCCAGTAAAAACCTGGATTGAATACGTGAACCGGTTGTTGGGTGCCCTGATTGGAATTTTTGTGTTTCTAACGGTGCTTTTCGCACTGCCGTATTGGCGGCGCGACCGGGCCATTTTCTGGCTGGCGCTGGCATCGTTTCTTCTCACCGGCGTGCAGGGTTATTTAGGTTCGCTGGTGGTGTCCACTAATCTGCTGCCCGTGATGGTGACCATACACATGGCCCTGGCTCTGGTAATTGTGGCTTTGTTGCTATACGCGGTGGACCGGGCCCGTCGAGAACAGACAGCGGTGGAGGATGCGGCATTTAGCGGCGCTGCTACAGCTGGAGAAGAAGCTTCGGCACCGGTGCCCAGTGGTGGGCTACAGGTGTGGCTGTGGGCGGCGCTTCTGCTTACCTTTTGGCAGATAATGCTGGGCACGCAGGTACGGGAGCAGGTTGATGTGGTATCAGCTGCAACAGGCTACATGGGCCGTGAAAATTGGGTGGAGAAGCTGGGCAGCGTATTTAGTGTTCACCGCACAGTTTCGGCGTTGGTGCTGCTGCTGAATGTATACCTGGGGTACGAGCTGTGGCAGTTTGCTCAGGTCCGGCTCCGGCGGCTGGTGCTGGCTACATTGGGCATTATCGGGCTCGAAATTCTGGCTGGGGTGGTGCTGGCTTCGTTTGCGCTGCCCGCGGCAGTGCAGCCGGTGCATCTCACTCTGGCCACCGTGTTGTTTGGCGTGCAGTTCCTGACCCTGCTGGCCATAGCCCAGGCCCGGAAAGCGCCAGCGCCAGAAACTATTGCGCCATCGGATGCCGCCCGGCCGGTTGTTGCGTAACTTTGCGGCCCGTTTGGCAGCCACCCGTTAATGGCCTGAGCGCTAAGCGACGAAACTAGAAGACGTATTGATGGTTAAGGCCCGCGCCTATTTTCAGCTGCTTAAATTCCGGCTTTCGCTCACGGTGGCGTTTTCCAGTGCAATTGGGTACCTGTTGGGGGCGCACGAGTTTAGCTGGAGTCGCGCGCTGCTGGTGATGCTGGGCGGCCTGCTCGTCACCGGCTCGGCCAACATCATCAACCAGGTTCACGAGCGGGAACTCGACAAGCTGATGACCCGCACGGCCCAGCGGCCGCTGCCGTTGGGCGTCATTTCGCCGGGCGAGGCCTGGGTATTTTGCGTGCTGCTGGGCGTGGCGGGGCTGGGCTTGCTGGCCTACGCTTTCAACCCGCTCACCGCCGCGCTCTCGCTGCTGTCACTTATTCTGTACGGCTTTATTTATACGCCGCTCAAAACGATTTCGCCTATTTGCGTGGCTGTGGGCGCTGTTCCGGGCGGCTTGCCGCCGCTCATTGGCTGGGTGGCCGCCACGGGGTACGTTGGGGTGGAGGCCTGGGTGTTGTTCGGCATCCAGTTCATGTGGCAGTTCCCGCACTTCTGGGCCATTGCCTGGGTGGCCGACGACGACTACAAGCGCGCCGGCTTCAAAATGCTGCCTTCGCCCGGCAACCGCGACCTGCGCACGGCCTTCCAAATCATGACTTACACGCTGCTGCTGATTCCGCTGAGCCTGCTGCCGCTCGTGTTCAACATCTCGGGCCAAATCTCCGCTTTTGTGGCGGTGGTGTGCGGGGTGCTGTTCCTGCTGCTCACCGTGCAGCTCATGCGCACGCAGTCGCGCAAAGCCGCGCTGCGCATCATGTTTGCCTCGTTTTTATACTTGCCCATCGTACAAATTGCGCTGGTGCTGGACAAAATCTAGCGGGCAGTTGTTAGAAGAAGACGGCAGTGCCGCGTAACCATTACGGGGCAACGGCCGAGCACCAATAACTAATTATCCTATGAATCCCCAACCGGAAATTTTATCTGAGAAAGAAGTCGGGCTAGGCTGGCATCCCAAGCGCGTGCTGCTCATCCTGCTCATTTTCAGTATTGTGATGATGTTCGCGGCTTTCACCAGCGGCTACATCGTGCGGCGCGACGAAGGCAACTGGCGCGAGTTCGACCTGCCGGCCTCGCTGCTCATCAATTCCATCCTCATTGCCTTGAGCAGTGCCAGCATGCAGTGGGCCTACTTCTCAGCGCGTAAGGACGAGCTTGGCCGCCTGAAAACGGGCTTGGTCGTGACGCTGGTGCTGGGCCTGGCTTTTCTGGCGGGCCAGTATGTGAGCTTTGGCGACCTGGTGGCCGGCAACACCTACTTTGGCGGCGCCGACGCCAATCCTTCGGGTTCGTTCGTATACGTGCTCATGGGCGTGCACGCTTTTCACCTGGTTACGGGGCTTGTTTTTCTGGCCGTGGTGCTCCGCCGAGCACTTAACTATCAGGTGCATTCGCGCGCCATGCTCTCCATTGGCAACGCTACCCTGTACTGGCACTTCCTGGGCGGACTTTGGCTGTACCTGTATTTGTTCTTACTTTTGAACCACTAAAACGACGTTTACGCTGTCCGCTATGGCCCAATCGACCACTTTGCAGTCGCCTACTGCACCCGCTACCCACGACGCCCCGCGCACCGGCACCTGGGATGGCGGCAACGAACCTTTCAAAGCGAGCTACGGCAAGCTGATGATGTGGTTCTTCCTGCTTTCTGACGCTTTCACCTTTGCGGCTTTCCTCACCACTTATGGCATGATTCGCCATAAGCACGAAGTATTTACGGGCGAAGCCAAGGATTTTGTGTTCAGCACGCGGTGGTGGCCCATTCCGGACCATGTATTCAACGCCTTCCCCGGCATGGGCGAAGCCAACGTGCCCCTCGGTTTCGTGGCTTTGATGACCATGATTCTGATTTTGAGCTCCGTAACGATGGTTCTGGCCGTTGAAGCCGGTCAGCGCATGGACAAGGCCGACGTGCAGAAGTGGCTGCTTTGGACCATCCTGTTCGGCAGCACCTTCCTGCTGAGCCAGGCCTGGGAGTGGAGCCACTTCATCCACGGCCACACCGAAGGCACGGTGATGGCCGATGGGACGGTGTTTCACGGCGCCAACCTAGCCATGAACCAGTACGGGCCGGTGCTTTTTGCCGACTTGTTCTTCTTCATCACGGGTTTCCACGGCACCCACGTGTTCTCGGGCGTCTGCCTGTTGGTGTGGTGCTTCATCGCCACCACCAACGGCACGTTTGAAAAGCGCGGCCACTACGAAATGATTGAGAAAATCGGCCTCTACTGGCACTTCGTGGACTTGGTGTGGGTGTTTGTGTTCACTTTCTTCTACCTCGTTTAGTTTTAATTATAAATTTCGAATTATGAATTATGAATGTGAGGAAGGCAATTTGCCCAAATCATAATTCATAATTTATAATTTATAATTCTCCCTAATGGCTTCCCACGCAACTACTGAGCACACGCTCGCTCCCGGCGAAATCGCCAAACCGAATACCGGCTGGATTTGGAAAACCTTCTTCGTGCTGGTGGGCATCACCGCCGTCGAGTTCGTTTTCGTGTTCCTGATGCACCCGAGCACCCTGCGCAACAGCATTTTTATTGTGCTCACCATCCTGAAGGCATTCTTCATCGTGGGTGAGTTCATGCACTTGAAGCACGAAACCAAAGGCCTGATTTGGACAATTCTGATTCCGATGTCTTTGCTGGTGTGGCTGCTGGTGGCCCTCGTAACCGAAGGCTCATTCATCGGCGAAGTGCTGCAAAACATGTTCAAATAGCGAATGCGGCCCCGCCAAACCCTTTTGCTGGGGCTGCTGCTATTGGTGCCGGTACTGGCATTCCTGTTCCTGTTTCGCTTCGGCACCAACCGTTACGCGCTGCCCACTTACCTGCCCGACCGCGTGGATTCTGCGCAAGTCGGCGGGGAGTGGCGGCGCGATACTGTTTTCCACCAAGTTGCGCCGTTTGCGCTAGCGGCTTCCACGGGCCGGGTGGTGAGCAGCCAGGAACTTGGAAAAGGAGTTTACATCGCGCAGTTCTACAGCCCGAATGAGGCCAGCGCCAAGGTGGCCCGGCAGCTGCTCCGCATCCAGGAAAAGTTTCGGCACGAGCCCCGGGTGCGCCTGGCTACCTTTGTGATGGAGCGCCAGGCCCCGGAGTCTGCCGCCGTGGCGCGGCTGGCCGAGCAGTACGGGGCCATTGCCGGCAAATGGTTTTTCCTGACCGGCGCGCCCGACACGCTGAGCCGCCTTGCCCGGAGCGAGTTCCGCCTCACTTCCGACCCCCGGCGCCTGCCGGGCGCCGTGTATACTGCCAACATCCCAGCGGGGCGCTTGTTGTTGATTGACAATCAGCGGCGCGTTCGGGGCATCTACGATGGGACGGATGGGCGCGAGATGGACCGATTACTGACGGAAATCACCGTGCAGCTTTACGATTATGAGCACCCCCACTGAACAATTGCACCCGCCGGTGCTGGAGCCCGGCGATTTCACCCGCTACAAAATCATTCTCGGGGTGCTGGGACTGGTGGTCCCCCTGCTAGTGGCCATCCTCTATTATTTCCCCGAAACGTTCCGCATCCCGGGGGCGCAGGTGAAGTTTCTGCCAGCCCTGAACGCGGTGCTCAATTCGCTCACGGCCGTGTGCCTGCTGGCGGGGTTCTACTTCATCCGGCAAAAGGACGTGCTCAAGCACCGCGCCATGATGGGCACGGCGTTCGCGCTGGGGTCGGTGTTTCTGCTGTCGTACGTGGCCTACCACTCGCAGGTGGCCAGCACGCACTTTGGCGGAGTGGGTGCCATTCGGCTGGTGTATTTTTTCCTGCTGCTCACCCACATCAGCCTCGCGGTGGTGACGGTGGCGCTGGTGCTTTTTACCTTGTATTTCGCCCTCACCGGACAATACACCAAGCACAAGGCCATTGCGCGCTGGACCTTCCCGGTGTGGCTGTACGTGTCGATAACGGGCGTTATCGTTTACTTCATGATTTCGCCGTATTACACCTAGGCTAGTGGCTAAGGTGAAACTTTGCTTCAATTACCGTGTTGCTATTCGTATGAAAAAGACTCTTTTTTCCGCCGCTTTTGCCCTGCTGCTGGGTGTGTTGTTGAGCGTGGCGCCGCTGGCTGCCCGCGCGCAGTGCGTGATGTGTAAGGCGCAGGTGGAAGCCGCCAAGCAGGAGCGCGACGACTACGACGTGGCCGGCCTCAACAAAGGCATCGTGTACATGATGACCGTGCCGTATATCCTGATGGGGGCGGTGGGCTACTTCTGGTACCGGCGCACGCATCCCAAGCCGAAGGCCGCCAAAGCCTGATGCAGCCCTCCACTGCGGCTATCCAATCGACACCGCTGGCGCTGCTGAAATTACGCTGCCCGCGCTGCCATACCGGCCAGTTGTTCACCAATCCGGCGCTGAGTACCAGCTTTATGGAGATGCCGGCCGCCTGCCCCGTGTGTCGGCAGACGTATGAGCCCGAACCGGGATTCTATTACGGGGCCATGTACATCAGCTCAGGGTTCTCGACGGGCATTTTGCTGGCCATCGGCTTTTTACTGTATTACCTGGCCAATGACCCGCCGCTGTGGGTTTACATCAGCACGGTGGCCGCGGCAGTACTGGCCGTGACGCCGTTGCTGTTCCGCTACTCCCGGGCCGTGATGCTGTACGCTTTCGGCGGCACCCGCTTCGACCCGCGCTACGCCACCCGCTGATTTTACTGAGCCTTTGCTATCCGTGTGATGCCGCCTTTGGGCGGCATTTTTTATTAGGCGCAGATTTTGCGGGGCCTTGCTGTCGAGTTCAACGCCATCGTGCTGATAACGGCAGTATTCGAAAACAGCTCTTATGAGTGAGCCCGGGCAAAACCAGCGCGCCCACGCGCTTACTTTGAATTGAAACCGTAGCCACGGCTCCATTTACGTCTTTTTTCTTGTTGCAAACTTCTACACCCACTAACGCATCTGTGGTTACTGTACAGGCGAAGCGTCGTTTGCCCTGGCTGCTGCTGCTGGCGGCGGCCGTTTGTTTTGCGGGGGGCTACCTGGCCAGCCGCTACGCCCAGGCCCCCGGCGTGGTGCACCGCACTGATATAGCGCGTCTGCAACAGCTCGTGCGCGAGGCCGAAAACACCGCCCGCCGCGAGGCTGACACCGTGGCCGCGCAGCTGCCGCGGGGCAACTACAGCTTTCAGCAACTGCTGGCCCACACCACGTACCCCACCTGCGTGCTCGAAAACGGGGACTTGCGGTACTGGTCCGACGCCACATTGCGGCCCGAAGCCGAGGCAGCCAGCCCCGGCGCCGAACAACTGATTGAAACGCCGGTGGGGAAGTTCCTGCTGCTGCGCCGCATGGCGGGCCGGTTCACCATCCTCACCTACGTGCCGCTGGAACGGCACTACCTCATCAAGAACCGCTACCTGCGCGAGGGCGGCGAACAGGCCCTGTTCCGGGGCATGGAGCTGAAGGTGGTGGCCGACAGCGCCGGCGCCGGCCGCGCCCGCTTCGAGGCTGCCGACGGGCACTACCTGTTTTCCATCGAGCGGCTGCAGCCCAACCCGCTCACCGGCCAGTACGTGCCGCTGGTGCTGCTGGGCCTGGGCAGCCTGCTGTACGCGGGCGGGTGGCTGCTGCTGGCGCTACGCTGGTGGCGGGCCGGGCGGCCGGGTGCAGCCGTTGCCGCGCTGGTGCTGCCGTTGGCCGGATTACGGGGGGCGCTGCTGTACCTGGGTTTGCCCTATTCCTTCATCGAGCTGCCGCTGTTCGACCCGCGCGTGTACGCGGCGGCGGCCTGGGCCCCCTCGTTGGGCGATTTGCTACTGAATGCGCTGCTGATGCTGCTGGCCGCCGTGGGCGGGGCTGCCCTGTGGCGGCACTGGGACGTGCTGCGCCGGGTGTGCGCGCCCCGCACCCCGGGCGGTCAGGCACTGGCTGCGGCAGGGCTCGGCGTGGTTTTTTGCGCTTGGCTGGCCTTGCTGTTCGTGTATTACACCACCGCTTTCGGCAGCTCGCAGCTGAGCTTGGACGTATCGCGCAATTTGCAGATATCGGGCTTCTGGCTGCTGCTGGCGCTGGCGGTGCTGCTGCACACCGCCGCGTGGCTGGTCGGGTTTTTTGGCCTGACGCAGCTGGCCGGGGCGCTGTTGCAGCACGTGCCGCGGCGGGCGCTGCTGCTGGGGCCGGCCCTGGTGGCCCTGCCGGTGCTGGGGGCGGGCCTGGCGCTGGGGCAGCCGTGGGTGCTGCTGGCCGGCGTGCTGCTGCTGTTTGCGTCGCTGGTGCGGGCGGTGGGCATGCAGGCGGCTCCCACCACGGGCAGCTACCAGTCGTCGGTGCTGGTGGTGCTGCTGCTGGCGCTGGCCTCGGCCACGGGGGCGCTGGCGCTGTACGCCCAATTTGAGAAGCAACTGCTGGTGGACAAGCAGCGGCTGGCCGGCAACCTGCTCATTGACAATGACCTTCAGGGAGAATTTCTGCTGGGGGAGCGCATGCGCGAAATAGCGGCCGACCCCTTCGTGCGCCGTTCGTTGTCGGCGGCGTTTGGTCGGCCGGAGGTGGTGCGGCAGCGCATCGCCCGGCAGTATCTGGGCGATTATTTCGACAAATACGAGAGCAACGTCACCATCTACGACGAATCCGGCGACCCCATCGGCGCCCTGCCGGACACCCCGGGCCTGGTGGCCGCGCGCACGGCCCTGGAGCGCACGGCCACGGCCACCGAGCAGCGCGGCGTGTACCTCGTGAAAGCGGCCAACCCGTTCAGCTCGCGGCGCTACGTGGCGTTCATCACCGTGCCGGGCACGCGCGTGAATGGCTTTGGCCTGCCCTTGGGCGCCGTGCGGGTGGAGCTGACCCTGAAGAAGCTCACCACCTACAGCGTGCTGCCGGAACTGCTGGTCGACCAGGCGTTTTTTCAGCCCGGCCTGGCCACCGAGCTCAGCTACGCCGGCTACAACCACCGCCGCCTGGTGTACAGCGAGGGCGACTTCGACTACGCCAACCGCCTGCCCACCAGCCTGCTGGCCGAGCCCCGCCTCTACACCAGCGGCCTGAGCCGGCGCGGCTATCACCATTTCGCGGTGATTGACTCGTTGGGCGGCAGCCAATCGAAGGGCCGCACCGTGGTGGTGACCACGGCCACCTATTCGCTGGGCGACTGGCTGGCCAACTTCTCCTTTCAGTTTCTGCTGTCGTCGTTCTTCTGGCTGCTGGTGGGCGGGCTGGCGCTGCTGCTGCGGGGCCGGGCCGCCCCGCGGCTGCGGCTCAACTTCAGCACGCGCATTCAGCTGCTGCTGAACGTGGGCATTGTGGTGCCGCTGCTGGTGGTGAGCGTGGCCACCGCCAGCCAGCTCATCGATTCGTACAAGCGCGACTTGTCGCGCACCTACGAGCGGCGCGGGCAGCTGGCCCTGGAAAGCCTGCGCCGCCAGCGCCATTTGCTGTCGGACAGCACCGCGCGGCCCACCCTCACGGCCCTGGCCCGGAACGTGGCCGCCCTCACCGAAACCGACCTTAACCTTTACGACGTCCACGGCGAATTGCTGGCCAGCAGCCAGCCCCTCATTTTCGACGCGGGCCTGCTCGGGCCCTTGCTCAACCCGCAGGCCGTGGTGTCGTTGCGGGAGCACAACCGGCCCCGGGCCCTGCTCACGGAGCGGGCGGGGTCGTTGTCGTTCAACGCCTTGTATTTGCCGGTGCGGGCCGGGGAGGGGGAAGCGGTGTCCACGGATTTGGCCGGCCACGTGCTGCCCCACGGCGCCTTGAGAAAAGGCGTTGACGCTTCCGGCAACCCGGTGTTTGACGATGACGACGGGTCGTCGGACGACGAGATGGCCATGCCGACCGGCCCGATTCTGGGCTACGTGGGCATTCCGTTTTTCGACTCCGAGAAAGAGCTGAATACCAAGCTGACGGAGCTGTTTACCACCATTCTGAACATCTTCACGCTGATGTTCCTGCTGTTTCTGGGGCTGGCGTTTGCGGCGGCGCGGCAGCTCACGGCGCCGCTCAAGCTCATCACCGAAAAGCTGACGCAAACCACCCTCACCGGCGAAAACGAGCTGCTGGACTACCGCAGCTCCGACGACGAAATCGGCCTGCTGGTGCGCGAGTACAACGCCATGCTCACCAAGCTGGAGGCCAGCAAGCGCGAGCTGGCCGCCCAGGAAAAAGAGGCGGCCTGGCGCGAAATGGCCCGGCAGGTGGCCCACGAAATCAAGAACCCGCTCACGCCCATGAAGCTGAGCCTGCAGTTTCTGCAAAAAGCCATTGCCGAGCGCCGGGCCAACGCCGAGGAACTCATCGGCCGCATCGCCCAAACGCTGATTACCCAGATTGATGTGCTGAGCGACATCGCCACTTCGTTCAGCACCTTTACCAACCTGCCCACCATGCGGCCCGAGCGCCTGGACGTGGCCGCCATCCTGCGCCGCTGCGCCGCCCTGCACCAGCCCGATTCGACCGACGGCGCCCTCGACCTGCACCTGCCGCCCGATGCCGAAACCGGCCGCTACGTGGTGTACGCCGACGAAAGCTTGCTGGTGCGCACCTTCAACAACCTGCTCATCAATGCCCGCCAGGCCGTGCCCGAAGGCCGCGACCCGCACATCGACGTGTCGCTGACGCCCGTGAACGGCAGCCAGGTGCGCGTGGCCATCCGCGACAACGGCGCCGGCATTCCCGAGGAAGTGCGCGAAAAAGTCTTCGTGCCCAACTTCACCACCAAAGCCAGCGGGTCCGGCATCGGCCTGGCCGTGGCCAAGCGCGGCATCGAGAGCGCCGGCGGCAAAATCTGGTTTGAAACCGAAGTGGGGGAGGGGACGGACTTCTTCATCGAGCTGCCGCTGGCGGGCTAACGCGCAACCCCGGAGGCTTCGCTTCGACTCAGCCGCACCATGGTGATTTCGAAAGGCCGGAATGAAGCGGTACGGCACTCAGTCGGGCACGAAACGGCTGCCTGCCCGCGTTACCCGCCAAACCCGACCTTTACCGCATGATTCGCCGCTTACGCCTGTGCTTCCCCCTTGCGGGCCTGCTCGTTGCGGCGCTTGTGCTTTTACTACTGCCGGCCCAGGCCCAGGTGCGGCCCGCCAAGCCGGCCGATGCCCCGCCGCTCAGCACCCGGCGCTGCCGCTACGTGCGCCTCGCGCCGGGCCGCGACACCACCTTTTTCGCGCTGGCCGATACGCTGACCGTGGTGCCGTCTTCGGTGCGGGCCGGCGGGCGCGGGCTGGACTACGACGGCCGCACCGACCGCTACCGCTGGGTGCGGCCCGCCCCGCGCGACAGCAGCGGCGCCCCGGTGGCCGATTCGGTGGAAGTGTGCTACCGGGTGCTGCCGCTGCGCCTCACGGCCGCGCGCTATCGCCGGCCCATCGGGCTGATGGACAGCCTGGGCTTCCGGCAGCCGATAATGGGGCTGGAAGACTTTTCGCAAAAGGAGCAGATTCTGAGCACGCCGGGCATCAACAAAACCGGCAACCTGGCGCGCGGCATCAGCTTCGGCAACACCCAGAACGTGTTCGTGAACTCGGCCCTGAACCTGCAGCTGGAAGGCAAGCTGGCCGAAAACATCAACCTCACGGCCGCCATCTCGGACCAGAACGTGCCGTTTCAGCCCGAAGGCAACACCCAGCAGCTGCAGCAGTTCGACAAAATTTACATCACCCTCACCAACCCCAACTGGAGCCTGACGGCCGGCGACGTGGTGCTGCGCAACAAGCCCGACTACTTCCTGCGCTACTACAAAAACATCCAGGGTGCCGCCGCCGAGGCCAATTTTGGCCCACCCATTCTCGGGCTGGCCGGCGCCGGCGCCTCGCAGGGCATGTCGAACGCCACGTTCCTGAATGGGCAGGTGGGCCAGCTGGCCAACGGCAGCCTGCCCGCCGGGCCGGGCAACACCACGGCGCCGGCCACGCTCAACCCGCCCGCCATCAGCCAGCCGCAGCTCACCGACCCCAACCGGCAGCAAGCCACCGGCGGCGCCCCGCCGCTGCCCCAGGGCGATGCCGCGCCCGTGGCCGGCGCCACCGTGAACAGCGGCGGCGTGCGCAAGGGCCTGGCGTGGCGCTCCTCCACCGCGGTGGCGGGCGGGGTGGCCAAGGGCAAGTTTGCCAGCATCGACCTGCCGCCCATCGAGAATGTGCAGGGGCCCTACCGCCTCAGCGGGCCCAACGGCGAGCCCTACATCATCGTGCTGGCCAACTCGGAGAAAGTGTATTTGGATGGGCGTCTGCAAACCCGTGGGTTTGACGCCGACTACACCATTGACTACAACCTGGCCGAAGTCACGTTCACGCCGCGCCACCTCATCACGCGCAACTCGCGGATTAAGATTGACTTCGAGTATTCGGACCTGAACTATTCCCGCTCGCTGGTGACGGCCAGCCACTACCAGCAGCTGGGCCGCCTGAACGTGCACGGCAACTTCTACCAGGAGGCCGACAACCCCAACAACGCGCTGAACATCGACCTGCAGGACACCGCCTTGGTGCGGCGGCTGCAACGGGCCGGCAACGTGGGCGTGGCCCAGGTGGCCGGCGGCGACTCCACGGCCTACAACCGCCGCATTGTGCAGTACCACCGCGAGGTACGCACGGTGGGCGGCCGGCGCCTGCCCGTGTTCACCTACGTGGGCGCCGACTCGCCGGTGGATTCCGTGCGCGGCTCCTACAACGTGGCGTTTACGGACGTGGGCCAGGGCAACGGCGACTACGAGCGCAGCACCGAGCCCCGCTTCCAGAGCACCAACGGCACCGTGTATACCTACGTGAGCCCGGGCGGGGGGCGCTACCTGCCGGTGCGCCGCGTGGCCACGCCCCTGCGCAAGCAGATGGTGGCCGGCGGCGTCAGCTTTCAAGTAGACAGCAGCACGACGGTGTTTGTGGACGCGGCCCACTCGCGGCTGGAGCGCAACCGCTTCTCGCCTGAGAGCGACCAGGACGGGGCCGTGCGCGTGGGCTACGCGATGCAGGACCGCCGCCTGCCCGCCGTCCTGGCCGTGGGCCCGCTGCGCGGCTACCGCCTGCGCTCTACCCTCGACTACGAGTACACGGGCAAGAACTTTTCGCCGATTGACCGCTACCGCGACATCGAGTTTGAGCGCAACTGGAGCAACGGCACCACCCAGCAGAGCACCGGCGTCAACTCCACGGCCCGCGAAGACAACATCTTCAACTTCAGCGTGGGCGCCGCCAAGGATTTTAACAACAACGTCAACTACCGCCTGAGCCGGCGCTACCGGCCGGGCGAGGTGAGCGGCCTGCAGCACTGGCTGGACGCGGCCCAGAAGGTGGGCAACCTGGAGCTGCGCGGCTCGCTGTTTTTGCTGAACTCGGACGCCGGGCGCTTCCATTCCGACTGGGCGCGGGGCGAGGCCACGGGCCGCTTTGTGGGCGGGCGCGTGGTGCCGGGCTACACCTACCGGTTCGATAAAAACCGCGTCAGCTCCACCACCACCGATACCATTCGCTCGGCCAATTACTTCGACGAGCACAACGTGTTCTTGCAAAGCCGCGACTCGGCCCGCACCCAGTTCCGGCTCGACTACAGCTACCGGCGCGACCAAACCCCCAACCTGGAGCAAAACGCCCTGCAGCTGCGCGGCACCGCCCAAACCTGGCAGGGCACGCTGGCCTCGCGCCTGAGCAAAAACCAGGACGTGCGGCTGCTGGCCACCTACCGCGACCTGGATTCGCTGGGCTTGGCGCACAACCGCACGGTGCTGGGCCAGGTGTTTTACAACGCCAGCCTGTTCCAGAATCAGGTGCGCTCCGAGCTGAACTACAGCGTGGCCACCGGCCGCGAGCTCAAGCGCGACTACTCCTTTTTGGCCGTGCCGGCCGGGCAGGGCACCCACTACTACGCCGGCGACCTCAACGGCAACCTGCGCGAGGACAAGGAAGAGTTTTTTGAGGCGCAAACGCCGGACGCGCAGTACCGCACCTACATCAAGGTCTACCTGCCCACCACCGACTACATCACGGCTTTTACCAACCGCTTGAGCTACCGTCTCACCACGGCGGCCCCGCGCGGCTGGCGCGAAGCCGGCGGCTGGAAGGCCGTGGCGTCGCGCTTCGCCACCCTCACCAGCATCACCGTGGACCGCCGCACCACCGACCCGCGGCTGCTCTCGCGCCTCAGCCCCTTCAGCTACGACAAGGAGGACGACCAACTGCTGGCTTTCAACCAGCTCTTTCGGAACACGCTGTACTTCAACCGTTCCAATCCGGTATTTGGCGCTGAGCTCACTTTTCAGCAAACTCAGCAGAAAACCCTGCTGGCCCAGGGCCGCGACCTGCGCAACGTGAGCACCCAGAGCCTGCTGCTGCGCCGCACGCTGGCCACCTCGTTCACGGGCCGCCTCACGGGCTCGCGCGACATCCGCGAAGCCAGCAGCGACTACCTGCTCACCCGCAACTACCGCCTGCTCAGCTACGCCGTGCAGCCCGAAATCAGCTACCAGCCCTCGCCCAGCCTGCGCTTCACCGGCACCTACTTGCGCACCCACAAGCAAAACACCTTCACCGCCGACCTGCCCACGGTGCCCGTGCCCACGCCGGCCGAAACCCACCCCGGCATCTTCGACGAGCTGGGCATCGAAACCCGCATCAGCCAGGTGAATAAGCGCACCATCACGGCCGCCACGCGCTACACCCGCGTCAAATTCGATGTGGACCGGCCCGAAGACCTCAACTCGGTGGTGGCCATCGAAATCCTCAACGCCCTGCGCCCCGGCAGCAACTTCACCTGGAACCTGAACGTGGAGCAGCGCCTCAGCAACGGCCTGAACATCACGCTGGCCTACGACGGCCGCAAAGCCAGCGGCCTCAACACCGTGCACACCGGCCGCATGCAGGTGGCGGTGCTGTTTTGAGCGCTTGCCGAGGCGGTTTCGGGGCAGTGGCCGGCGGGGGCCTGCTGTTCGGTTACATTCCTTTTATTTTTATGCGAATGTAACCGAACCCGGCGGGTAGCATGGAAAAGGGATGCGCACAGGCTCCTTCCGTACCTTCCGGCGCCGTTCCACAGCCTTTGCCTCGCTTACGTCTTTGGCCGCCCGGGTTCTTCGGCCCGGCGCTAAGCGCGCGCGTAGGCCTGCTTCGCCGCCCGCGCCGCCAGCCCGGCCGTGAGCTCGCGCTGCTTGTAGCACAGCGGCAGTGCCGTGCCGGACTGAAACGCCCGCACCGTGATTTCGGCGCAGGCCCGTGCGTCGCTCAGCGCGTCGTGGTGGTTGAGCGGGATGCCAAAATGCCCCGCCACGTGGTCGAGCTTGTGGCGCTCCAGAAACGGCCAGCACACCTTGGCCAGCTTCACCGAGCACAGGCTGTGGAAAGCCGGAATGGGCACGCCGAAATCGCGCAGCGTGTATTCGAGCACGCTCACGTCGAAGGCCGAATTGTGGGCCACCACGGGCTGCTCGTGCAGGTAGGGGAGGAGGTCAGCCCAGACATCGGCCAGGCTGGGCGCGTCGTGCAGCTGGGTTTCGGCAATGCCGTGCACCTGGTAGTTGCGCCAGTCCACGCGCAGCACGCGGGGGCGCAGCAGGGTCTGGTACGTCTCCACGATGTGGCCGCCGCGCACCCGCACCACGCCCACGGCGCAGGCGCTGGCCCGGTGCTCGTTGGCGGTTTCAAAGTCGATGGCCGTGAAATTGAGGTTGGCCAGAGCGTGGGTAATGGCAGCTTGCATGCGGAAAGATACTTCGGCGCAGAAGATTGGAAAGGGGGCCGGCGGCTAACGCCGGGGCACAAGGTCGGGCGCGCTGGGGTCGCAGCACACGTTGGGCACGTGGAAGTAGCGCTCGGTCACGTCGTTGATGTTGCCGTCGCAGCCGGTGGTCAGGTCGATGTCAAATTCCAGGTTGCGCGGCGGCGTGAACTGGCGGAGCGGCATCAATATCCGGGCCGTGGGCAGGCGGAGCGGCGGCAAGGTCACCGTGGGCTGCCCGGTGCGTTGGGCCTCGCGCAACAGCGCGTAGCGGGCCTGCATCTGGGCATCGAAGGGCGCGGCGGCCGTGGCCAGCTCGCGCCACGCCACCGGCACATTGCCCACCGCAAACAAGCCCGCCACCAGCAGCGCCAGCGCGGGTGCAAAGCGCCGCAAACGCGGCGCCCACCGGGCCACCCCCGGCAGCAGGGCCACCAGCCACGCCAGCGCCAGCACGGTTATCAGCATGAGCAGCAGCATTTCATTGCGACCCCGGTGCAGCGGCGGCCCCACCAGCACGTAGCGAAACAGCAGAAACCCGACGGTATTCATTGCCCCAAAAGCCAGCAGCAGCGCCCACCAATGCCGGCGCGGCCAGCTGGCCACCGCGGCGGCAGTAGTAGAAGAACTAGACTGAAACCCCAGCCATAGCCCGGCTGCCGCGGCGGCCAGCAAGCTCAGCGCATTCAGGGGCTGCGCAAGAAACAGCACCATTGAATAAGCCGTGCGCGGCAGCAGCACCAGCCAGCGGTAGGCGTGCAGCGGGTCGGTGGGCGGGGCGGTGGCGGCCACGCGCAGCCAGTTGCCGGGCGCCAGCACCGCAGCCGCGGCCGTAGCGCCGGCCACCGCCAGCCACAGCCACCACTTGGGGCGGGCGGCTGTGGGCAGGGCGTAGCCCAGCAGGGCCAGCACCGGCACGGCTTGCAGCATCGTCAGCTCATTGCCCGCCACGGCCAGCACCAGCGGCCCGCAGGCCCAGCCGGCGCTGCGCCACTGCGCCGCCGCGGGGCCCCAGCCCGCCCGCAAAGCCAGCGCCGCAAACGTGAGCAGGCTCGACAAAGTGAGTTGGTACACCACAACCCCACACAACCAGTACAGAAACGAAAACGGCGCGGCCGTCGCGTTGCAAAACAGCGCCAGCAGCAGGGCCGTCGCCCAATGCGCTGTGCTCCAGGCAAACTCAATCCGCAGCACGATGTGAAAAACTGTGCGCAGCAAAAACGCTAAACTGGCCCATTGCATCCCGAAAACGAGCAATGACACCAGCCGCACGCCTTCCAGCCAGCCGTAGGTAACGGGGTTGAGCACGGTCATGAAAAATGTGGAGGTGAACCGGCCCGACCACGTCAGGTAAAACCACTTTTGCATGCCCCACAGCCCGTGCTCGTGCGTCCAGTACGCCGTGCGGTAATCATCGAAAAACGGATGATTGAAGGCCATGAGCGCCACAAACGGCACCACGGCCAGCACGAGGCCCAGCCGCAGCAAGTGGCGAAGAATGGGGGAGGAAGGAATCAAAGCGTGGCAGCCATTAAAGTGCGCAGTGCGGAAAAAAGGCGAGCATCGAGGGCTTAAATGCCGGCCAGCTTGCGGGCCGCTCGCACCACGGCCAGCTCCGCTTGCCCAGCCGGCGCCTGGGCCTTATCCAGCAGCGTTTTGGCCGAGGCCTGCCACGCCGCCGACGCCGCCTGCCCGGTTTGCAGCTGCGTGAGGCGCTCCAGCAGCAGCTTGGCCACGGCGGCGAGGCTAGTGGAAAGCGGGCCGTACTCGCGCAGCATGGGGTGCAGCAGCAGCTGCGGTTGCAGCAGCGCGTCGTTGGCCTGCCAGCGCAGCAGCTGGGCGCGCAGCGTGGCCAGCTGCCGCACCGTGGCCGCCGACCGGCCCGAGGCCGAGCCGCTTGCCGCCACCACGCTGTCGACCAGCACGCCGAAGCGCCGGGCCACTTCCGATTCGGCCGGGGCGGCGTCCACCAGCCGGTTCAGCGGCGTGGCGGTGGTGTAGTTGAAGCCCTGGAAATGCCGCTTGTACTCTTTCACGGGCTCCAGTACTTCGGCCAGGGTGCGCAAGGGCGCCACGTTGTTGCCGCCGGCCAATTGCTTGAGCAGCAGCTCCGGCACGATGCGGTGGCGCAGGCCCAGCATTTCCAGCTCGGCCGAAACAGCTGGAAGCCGGCGGTACATATCGGCCACGCTCTGAGTGGCGGCTGGCGGCGACCACAGCCGCTCGGCCACTGCCGCGGCCCGCGGCCAGATGCGCGAATCCAGCATCGTTGAGTCGGCAAACTCGGCCCACATGGCCGCCTCGCCGCCCAGCACCAGCTGTTGCTCGGCGGGCGTGAGGGGCGTGTCGGGCGGGAGCGGGTCAGTGAGGTAGGAGCTGGCCGCCGTCAGGTTCAAGTCGAGGTAGTAGCCGCTGGACAGCAGCGCGGGGTGGCCCAGCTTGACCGCGTCGTTCAGCCCTTTTTTGCCCCGCCAGCTCTGGATGACCGTTTCTTTGGGCAGGTCCGGCCCCAGAATTTCGTCCCAGCCTATCATCTTTTTGCCGCGCTTTTGCAACAGGGCCAGCACGCGGCGGTTGAAATAGGTTTGCAGCTGGTGCTTGTCCACGGTTTTGCCGTCGGCTTTCACCATGTTATTGGCCCGCATGTACGCCACGATGCGGGGCGTGCGGCGCCAGTTGCGCCCGTCGTTTTCGTCGCCCCCGGCGTGGAAATACGGGTCCGGAAACAGCGCCGTCATCTCCGTCAGCAGCGAATCGAGGAAGGCGTAGGTGCTTTCCCGGGTGGGGTCGATGGCCACGTTGGTGGTGCGCCACTGCGTGTAGGGCGCGTAGGTCGAGTCGTTGGATTTCAGGCGCGGGTAGGCCACAATCCAGCTGGTGGTGTGGCTGGGCATGTCGAACTCCGGCACCACCCGGATGCCGCGCGCCGCCGCGTAGGCCAGCACCTCGCGCACCTCGGCTTGGGTGTAATACAGGCCATCGGTGCTGCCCACGGTGTGCAGGCGCGGAAACACCTTGCTCTCAATGCGGAAGCCCTGGTCGTCGGTCAGGTGCCAGTGCAGCACGTTCAGCTTCACGGCGGCCATGCCGTCGATATTGCGCTTCATCACGGCCACGGGCATGAAGTGCCGGGCGGCGTCAATCAGCAGCCCGCGCCAGGCAAAGCGCGGCTGGTCCTGGATGTCGACTTCGGGCAGGTAGCGCTGCTTTTTTTCGGTGACGGGCAGCTGCTCCAGCGTGGCCAGGGCCCGCAGCACGCCCAGGCTGGTGGGGGCGTCGATGCTCACGCCCATCGGCGTCACGCGCAGGCTGTAGCGTTCCTCATCGAATTTTTCGGGCAGCCCCGTCCGGCCGTAGCGAATCTGCAAAACCGGGCCGGTGGCGGGCTCCGCCAGGCCCTGCAGGCGGGTGAGCAAGCGGCGCACCGCCGGGCGCACGGCCGGGTCCGGGGAGTTGTCCAGCTGCAGCTTCAGCGGCTTGCTGAGGTTCAGTCGGCCCTGGCCCCAGCGCATTTCGGCGGGCACCGGCAGCAGCGTCGAAGTCGATTGGGCCAGTCCGGCCTGCCCCATCAGCAGGAGCAAGGCCAGTAGCCACAGTGCCTTTTTTTTCATTCTGTCGGCCTTCCGCATTCGTATCATCAAAGGAATATTCAGGGCGCCGTCTGCAAATACACGTCCACAACCGCAGTTCAGCGCAAGCTCAAACCCGTAGAACCCGCTTAAATTCCTGCTAATCCGTGGGCTATATCAAGCCGCGGGATTTGAATTCCAGGTACTTATTGATGGTGTTCACCGTCAAATCCTTCGGCGCGGTCAGCAACGAATAAATGCCGTAGCGCTGCAATTCGAGCACAATTTGCCGCTTTTCCTGTGCAAATTTTTCGGCAATGGTTTGGTTGTAGACGTCCTCCGTGGTTTCGGCCGGCGCGTCGAGGTACTCGCGCAGTTCGGTGTTTTCGAAGAACACGACCAGCAGCAGGTGGTCTTTCGAGAGGCGCCGCAGGTAGGGCAGCTGCCGCTGCATGCCGTGCAGCGTTTCGAAATTGGTGAACAGGATGAGCAGGCTGCGCTGCTTCACGCGGGCCCGTACCGTGGCGTAGAGCAACTCGAAGTCGGTTTCGAGGTAGCGGGTTTTCTGGCGGTACAGGATTTCGAGCAGCTTCAGCAGGTGGCCGGGGCGGCGGTCGGCCGCCAGCGTGGCGCCGGGCTGGTTCGAGAAGGTGAGCAGGCCGGCTTTGTCGTGCTTGAGCAGGGCAATGTTGCTGACCACCAGCGTGGCGTTGATGGCGTAGTCGAGCAAACTCAGCCCATCAAACGGCATGCGCATCACCCGGCCTTTATCAATGAGGCAGTACACTTGCTGGGCGCGCTCGTCCTGGAAGTGGTTCACCACCAGTGCGTCATCGGCGCCGGTGCCGGCGCGGCGGGCCGTGGCCTGCCAGTTGATGCTGCGCGGGTCGTCGCCGGGCACGTAGGGCCGGATTTGCTCAAACTCCATGCTGTGGCCCACCCGCCGGATGCGCTTGACGCCCACCTCCGTGAGGCGGTTGTGAATGGCCAGCAGCTCGTACTGCCGCATCTGCAGAAACGAGGGGTACACTGGCACCGTGCGGCCCTGCTCGTAGCGGAAGCGGCGCCGCACCAGCCCCAGCGGCGAGGCCGCGTAAATATTCAGCGCTCCAAACTCGTACTCGCCGCGCTTCACGGGCCGCAGCTGGTAGTTGATAATCTGGGTTTCGCCCGGCGGCACGGCCGCCCGAAACAGCACGTCACGCCGCTGAAACTGGTGCGGAATCTCGTCAATCGTCTCGGTCTGGATGGGAAAGCGGTAGCGGTTTTCGAGGTAAATCTGAATGTCGTTTTCCGAGCCGTTGGCCAGCTTGTCGCCCATCACGCGCCGCCCGAACACGGGCACCACCTTGTTTTTGGCCGGCGCGAAGAGCAGCAGCGCATCCAGCAGCACCAGCACCACAAACAGGCCCAGCACAATTTGCATCGGCCCCAGCAGCCAGGGCAGAAAAAAGGCCACCACGAAGCCCACGGCCAAACCGGCCACGGCTAAAAAGAAGCGCGGAGTCAGAAAAAAGCTCATAGGTTTCGCAGTTCGTCCCGCACTTCCATCAAGGCAAAGCCGAGCAGGTTGGGCCCCTGCCAGCGGGCCGGGTTCTCCGCATCAGGCGAGTCGGCCGCCAGGCCAATGCCCCAGATGGCATCAACCGGGCTGGCTTCCACCAGAATCCGGTCGCCGGTGTCAAGCAGGAATTTCTTCAAATCGGGGTGCTGGCTGAATTTGCGCAGGTTGCCGGCCCTGACAATCTGGTACTTGTGCGCGTCCCAACGTTCCGGCTCGAAGCCCTGAATCCCGCGCCCCAGCTTCTTGGCCTCGGCCGGGCTGGGCGCGGCCAGAATGCGCGCCAAAGCCGCGTCATCCGCAAATAGCCGCGCTTTCTCCGCCATCATCCAGTGCTCGGTAGAGCGGTAGGTGACGCCGGCCACCACAAAATCGGCCCGCCACCATTGGCTGAAGCACGACTTCGTGATGGTGCCGTCGCGGCTGGGCTGGTGGCCCCAGAAAAATAGGTATTTGAGGCGCTGCCCTTGCGCGAGTTGGTCCAGCAGCCAAGAGGTGGAATACTGCATCTAGCGCGGCACTTCAATCGCTTGCATAATCTGCTTCACCACTTCGTCCGGCGTGCCGCCTTCCATCTCGCGCTCCGGCGTGAGCATGATGCGGTGGCGCAGCACGCTGGGAGCGAGGAACTGTACGTCTTCGGGCGTCACGAAGTCGCGGCCGCGCAGGGCGGCCAGGGCTTTAGCGCCATTCAGCAAGGCCAGCGAGGCGCGGGGCGACGCGCCGAGGTACAGGGATTTGTGGGCCCGCGTCTGGCCCACGAGCTTGGCGATGTATTCCAGAATGTTGGCTTCCACGCGCTGCTGGCCCACTTGCTGGCGCAGGGCGGCCAGGTCGGCGGCGCTGAGAATGGGCTGCACGGCCTCCAGGTGGGTGCTGCCCAGGCCGGCGTGGTGGCCGCTGAGAATCTGCACTTCCTCGGCCAGCGTGGGGTAGCCCACGTGCAGCTTGAACAGGAAACGGTCGAGCTGGGCTTCGGGCAGGCGGTAGGTGCCTTCCTGCTCGATGGGGTTTTGGGTGGCCAGCACCAGGAAGGGCTCGGTCATGGGGTAGGTGGTGCCGTCCTGGGTCACGGTGCGCTCCTCCATCACCTCAAATAGCGCCGACTGCGTCTTGGCCGGCGCGCGGTTGATTTCGTCAATCAGGACCACGCTGGCGAAAATGGGCCCGCGCCGAAACTCAAAGTCGGCCTTGTTTTGCCGGAACACCGAAGTGCCCAGCACGTCGCTTGGCATCAAATCGGGCGTGAACTGGATGCGGCTGAACGGCACTTCCAGCGTGCGGGCCAGCAGCTTGGCCATGAGGGTTTTGGCCACGCCGGGCACCCCTTCCAGCAGCACGTGTCCATCGGCCAGAATGGCGGTTAGCAGCAATTCCAGCAGCTCCGTCTGGCCCACAATGATTTTGCCGATTTCCGTCCGAATGGCTTCGGTCTGGGCTGTGAGGCGGGCGAAGTCGGTGCGCGGCGCAAACGAGGCTTCGGCCACGGCCGGCGCTTCGGACATTGCTCCTTCGGGTTCGGCCGCGGCGCCGCCACTGCTGGTTGCGGTTTCCGTTGCACTGGCGTCCGGCGCGGCGGATTCAGCGCCTGGGGTGGCCGCTGGCACCGGCACGTGGCTGGAAAAATCCGGCGTAGGGGTGGGGGCAGCGGCGTCGAGATTTTCGTTTTCCATGTCCATATATTGGGGCGCGGTTCGGGTTCGCTGTCAGGCAGGTCGGGTTAAAAACAACAGGCCTACTGCTGATAGAAAGTTGATTTAAAAGAGCTTCAAAAAGGTAGTGCGGGATAGTGCAATTTGTTGGAAAGGTCCTTTCGCGGCACAGTGCAAAAACGGATTCAGCGACCGGCTTCCCGCCTGAAATCACCCAGCGCCTTGCTGAGCTGCAGGAGTTGCTGGTCGGTCATCTGGGGGGCAGTGCGGGCGAAATTTACCAGGCGCAGCAGCTCGTCCACGCGCGGGCGGGGCAGGCCCGACTTCTGGCTGAGGCGCTCGCGGAAGTCGGCATCGGCAAAATCGGGGTTGTTTTCCTGAAAGCGCGTGCGCAGGTAATCCAGAAACAGCCCCACTTTCTTCTCCGCAATCAGGGCGTGGTTGCTGCCCTGCCGGTAGAGGCTGGCCACGGTGCGCGTAAACAGCAGCGTGGTGTTGGGCAGGGGCCGCAGGGTGGGAATGATGCGCTGCCGCCGCCGGGCTTCCACCGCCACAAACAGCAGGCCGCCGAACAGGCACAGGTAGTAGGCCCACTGCAGTGCCTCGTGCGCAAACACCACCCGCAGCAGCGACTGCTCGCCTATGGGGCCTTGTTTCTGGTACTCGTCCCACCAAGCGCGGCGCGCGGGCAGGTAGGCCAGCGCGGCTTCGGCGAATGAAGCGGTGCGGGGCCGTAGCAGGTAGTAGTTGCTGAACGCCGCCGGCGCGGTGCACAGGTAAAAATGGCCTCGGCCGTGGTCGAGCCGAATGAGCACGGCCCGGCCCTGCGCATCGGTGGCCAGGGTGCGCCCCACGCGCCCGGAATCCACGGCGAGGCGCTGCTCCACGCTGGTGCCGGGCAGGCGAATGTGGGCGCTGGCCAGGGCCGGATTGGTGAAGCGCAACTCCACCGAGTCGATGGCGAAAATGCCTTTGTAGCCCTTGGTGGTTGTGAGGGGTGCGTCTTTCACGTCGAAGCCCAGGCTGTCGCGCAGCAGCCCGCGCCCGCTACTGAAGGATTTTGCGGCCACGAAAACGTCGTTGCCGCGCGCCACAAACTGCAGCAACGCGTGGGCGTCGGGCCGGCTCAGCTCAAAGCTTTCGTTGATGAACAGGTAGTTGGCGGGCCCGGCGCGTAGCGGAAGGGCGTCCGTTGATTCTTCCTCCTCGTCGTCCTCGTACTCCTCTTCATTTCCTTCAGCCTCAGTCCCGGAGGCACTGGCGGTGGAGTCAGTGGCGGTATCCGCGTCGGCCTCTCGGGTTGCCGAATCGGTGGGTTCAGTGGCCTCGGCCGTGGCGGTCGAATCGTTAAAATCGGCCGTTGAGTCGGTTGCTTCGGTGGCATCTTCGGCAGCTTCTTCGGCTTCTTCCAGGCCTTCCTGCATCCGGCGGATGCGGTAGTCCGGCTCGGCGTCGTCCAGGGTCAGGCCGGTGAGCTGGCTGTACACCGGCAGGCGCACCGTTTCCACGGAGTCGGTGCCGAGCAGGCGCGGCAGTTGGTCGTAGAGCACGTAGGTGCCGTAGGGAATCTTGTCCTTGTTGGCGTAGGTCGGCGTCCAGTCCAGGGGCCGGGGGCGGTTGTATTCCAGCGTCACGTAGCCCGCAAACAGCAGCGCTACCCCCAGCAGGTACAAACGAAACGTGGAGAGCTGGGGCATCAGGCGGGCAAGGCGTTAGGGGCGGCGGGGGCCACGCGGGGGGTTCCGGCCGCGAGCGCGCTCACGGCGCGCTGGCTGGCGCGGGCCTGCTGGTAGAGGGCGGGGCTCAGGCGCAGCTCGCCGTACCACACGTACTCAAACTCGCGCGTGGCAGCCCGGAAAGCGTCGCGCAGGGGCCCGGCGGGCAACTCGAACAGATAGGCGTGGTTGGTTTTGTCGGGCTGCCACTGAATAAAGCCGCCGTCGGTAAGATGCTTCAGCACTTCGAGGTAGCCCAGGCGCGTGGCCAGGCGGAAGTTGCCGGCTTCCTCGGCCTCGGCAATGCGGGTGCGAAAATCCACTTCGTGAATGTTTTCCGCTTCGGTGTCGTAGGCAAGCTGCCCGCGCCGGCCCGCGCGCCCAAAGGCCGCCGTCACGTCCACCTGCAGCAGCTTGAGCACGGCGTACACCAGCGCCGCCAAAATGGCCGCGTACATCCCATACTTCCAGGTGAAGCGGCCGGTGGGCGTGCGCAGCAAGTTGCCCAGCCACCGCCAGATGCGGGCCCAGAAGGCGTCCCAGGCGCTGGTGCTCTGGTCGGGCTCCACGTAGCGGAACTCGCGCTCGCTGGCCAACTCGCGCAGGCGGGCTTCGTCGAGGCGGCGCTTGGGCAGGGGCGTGGTGCGGTCGAAGGGCAAGGGCCGCGGGCGCGGCGGCTTCGCGGCGGCCGCGGCTTTGGGCGCCGGCGCCTGGGGCCCGGGCGCCGCCAGGGTGCCCAGCGCCCCACTCAGGCACAGCACCAGCAGCGCCGGCCTAAGGCGGCCAGCAGGTTTCCACGGCATTTTACTCACGTATCCGAACACGCTCACTATCGACCACTGGTCCTGATTTATTCTCTTATTCAAGGATTAATTCTCCCAAAGCTACACCGCAGCCGCAGCCCGCGCGGCGCTAGTATTCGCCTTCCTCGTCGGGGCGGTAGGCGGCGTTGCTCACCTGCGGGGCCGTCGTTTGGCCCAGGGTGCTCAGCAGCTGACGCACGCCCACGCCCTCGCGGCGCTCCACCAGGTTGAAATACTGAAACAGCATGGCCACCAGCGGCAGCACCGCCGTGAAAATCCAGCCCAGGGCGTAGATGCACATGGCCATGATGTTCAGGATGCCCGAGTCGTCGACGTTCCAGTGAAACACGAGGCGGGCGGCCATCAGCCCGTAGAAAGGAATGATGAAAATGTAGTTCAGCACCCCGGTGATGAACGAAACCACCAGGTACAGGCCGAAGGTGGACCACCACTTGCCCTTAATCAGGTAAAAAGAGCGGTGGAAGGCCGCCACCACGCCGCCGTCTTCCATCCAGAGGGCCGGGAAGTAAAGCGACAGGCACACCACCACCCACAGCAGCGCCGGCATAAGGAGCACAATGAAGCCGGGGCCCAGCAGCCCCAGCGCCCCGCCCACGATGCCGATGCCCAGGCCCAAAATGATGCTCAGCAGCAGCCAGGCGCCCACCACGCTGCCCAGCCGGCCGCGCACAAAAGCCCACACCCGGCCGGGCGTCACGGGCTCGTCGGGGGGCGTGTTGAGGCGCACGCGCACAAAGCCGTAGACCGTGCTCGACAGCAGCAGGAACGCGGCCAGAAAGCCCAACGCGGCCAGCCCGAAGCCGAGGACGGAGGAACCCGTCATCAGGGGGTTGGGCCCTCCGAATTGTTCCGGTAGGCGGCTGGTCACCCGCCCGGTTCCGCCCGTCATCAGGCCCAGCAGGTTGCCCATTGCCAGGCCCATGCCGATGCCGCCGAGCAGGGCCGCCGGCAGCACAAAATACGCCAGGCACTTCACCAGGGGCCGGAACTGGGCCGTCACAAACTCGAAGGTGGCGCCCACTTTGGCCCCAAAATCCCGCTCCTGCCGAAAGTCGGCTTCGCGGGTAAATCTGCTTTTTGCTTTCATTCAATAGGTCAGCCAGGGGCTGAGTTTTATCGGGTTAGGGGCATTCGGGCGGACCCGAAAGTTAATATTCGCCTTCGTCGGTGGGACGGTAGGCGGCGTTGCTGACCTGCAGCGCGGGCGTCTGGCCCAGCGAGTCCACCAACAGGCGCAGCCCGACGCCCTCCTTGCGCTCCACTAGGTTGAAGTATTGAAAAGCCAAGGCCAGCAGCAACGGCGGGTACAGCAAGAGCGTGGCCACGCTGCCAATGCTGGTGACAACCACAGTGAACAGGGGCGAATGCGTGCGGGAAGCGTGCAGCGCGGCGCTCATCCCGCCCGACAGCAGCACGGCCACGGCGCCCTCGCCAACGAGAATGATGTAGAGCAGCAGCAGGGTGATGAAAATCAGCCCGAAGGTGGACCACCACTTGCCCCGCACCAGGTGCAGGCACCGGCCCAGCGTTTGGCCAAAGCCCGTGCCCTCGGCCTGCCGCACGATGAAAAACAGGCTGAGGGCCACGCTCAGGTAAATGCCCGGCACCAGCAGGCAGCCGAAGCCCACCCCAACCAGCAGCACCACGCCCCAAAGCGAGAAAAAGGTGCCGATGAACCCGCGGCGTACCCCCGCCCACACCTCGGCCACGGCCACGGGCGGGCCCGGCGCCCGGCGCTGCAACAGCAGCCCCACGTAGGCATACACGCTGAGCATGAGCAGGGTGAAGCACACCGAGCCGGCCAGCGTGTTCAGCCAGTAAGCCGGCGAGGCGTAAATCAGTTTCCACAGGCCGAGCTGCCGCGACAAGACGCTGGCGGAATCCAGGGGGCGTGCGGCTCCGGGGCCCGGCAGCTCCACGGCCAGGTAGCGCTGCACCACCGCGGCCAGCAGGTGGCGCGCCAGCGTGGCGGGCACCACCAGGTACAGCAGCACCTGCCCCAGGCCGCGCCAATGGGCGGCGATGAACTCAATGGTGGCCGAGATTTTCTGACCAAAGTCCCGCTCGCGGCGAAAGTCGGACGCTTGGGCAAACAGCAGACGCATGGCGGACCCTGAAAAAGCTTAAGCGGAAACGGCCAGGCCCTGCCGGCGCAGCAGCTGCCGCGGATACCACACAAAGTACCAGCCAATGAAGGCCGCCGAGCCGCCGATGATGGCCAGGCTGGCCGCCACCGGCATTTCGGTGTGGCGCGTCACGAAGCCTTCCAGAAAGCCGGCCACCACAAAAATGGGCACCAGGCCAATGGCCATCTTGAGGCCGTCGCGCGCGGCCAGGCGGAAGGCCTCGCTCCGGCTGAAGGTGCCCGGAAATAGCAGCCCCTGCGCCATCACAAAGCCCGCCGCACCGGCCACCACCACCGCCGAAATCTCCAGCGTGCCGTGTATCCAGATGGTGAGCACCGAGGCGCGCAGCACGTGGTAATGGTAGAAGAAGTACTGAAAAGAGCCCAGCATGATGCCCGTGCGAAACATCTGGACCAGCGTGCCGATGCCCAGCGTGGCCCCCAGCACGTAGATGCTCAGGGCCACGTAAATGTTGTTGGCCGTGATGCCCAGGAACATCAGCGTCTCGCCTTCCTGCTTGTACACGGCCATGGGGTCGCCCCGGCGGATATACTCGATGGTTTGGTTCACGTAGGCGTCGCCCATCACCACGCGCACAAACGAGTCGTCGTAGGCCGCCGACAGCGCCCCCAGCGCCGTGAACACCAGGAAAATGAGGGCCGTGACGGCCAGCGTGCGGCGGTGCCGGGCCACCACCAGCGGCAGCTCGGCGGCCCAGAAGCGGGCGAAGCGGCCGTGGCTCTGGCGCTTGTTGGCGTAGAGGCGCTGGTGCAGCTTGCCGGCCAGGCCGTTGAGGTAGGCCGTGGTGGGCGAGGTGGGGTAAAAGGTCTGGGCGTAGGCCAGGTCGTCGGTGAGGGCCACGAAGCGGGCGGCCAGCTCGTCGGGGCCGGCCGGTGGCTGCCGCTCGTACTGCTGCCAGCGCTCCTGGTTCTGGCGCAAAAAAACGGCTTCTCGCATGGGTAGGAGTTGTGGGGCTTAAAGATAGGAAGCCGAGCCCGCCCAACCGCGCGCTTTTCCCCGGCAAGGGCGCAAGTTTTGCGCAGCGCGGGTTTTGCCGTTTCTTCGTCGGAAATTATTCCGCACCCATGGCCTCCATCCGCGTCCAGACCGCCCAAAACGTTTCGCTCGAATACGAAGTCGCCAGCCTCGGCGACCGCATCGTGGCCGCCATCCTCGACAACCTCATCCTCGGCGCCTGGGTGGCGGCCTGGGTCATTTTGTTTGCGGTGCTGGAATTCAAGAGCTCGGCGGCCATGGTGGTGCTGGGCGCGCTGGCCGCGGTGCCCTACGTGTTCTACCACCTCGCCTGCGAAGTGTTTTTCAACGGCCAAAGCATTGGCAAGAAAGCCCGCGACATCCGCGTGATGCGCCTCGACGGCACGGCGCCCAGCCTCGGCGATTACCTGCTGCGCTGGCTGCTGCGCATCATCGACACGGGCTTTTTCGGCGGCCTGGTGGCCATCCTCACCATTGCCGCCAACGGGCGCGGGCAGCGCCTCGGCGACATCGCCGCCGGCACCAGCGTGGTGAAGGTGCGCCCGCAGGCCACGTCTCCATTGGCGCCCGGCCTGAGCAGCCTGGCCGACGCCTACCAGCCCGTGTTTCCGCAGGCCGCCCTGCTGGCCGACCACGACGTGGCCCTGGTGCGGCAGCTGGCGAACCAAGCCGTGGCGCGCAACAACTACGAGCTGCTGAACGAAATTGCCAACAAGGTGAAGTCCCTCACCGGCATCCAAACCGATTTGCCCGACGGCCCTTTTCTGCAAACCGTGCTGCGCGACCATGCCTACCTGGCCAGCCAATAGCCGTTGGCAGGGCAATTGGGTTTAGAAAAAACGGTCATGCTTCGCTGCGCGCTGCATGACCGTTTTTGGTTTTGGTTGATTCAACCGGCCTTACCAGGGCACGGGCTGGCCCTGCCAGGTCACGAAGCTGCCGTTTTCTTCGGCGTGCAGCTGCTCGGCTAGCCTAATGATGCCGCGGGCCGAGTCGGCGGGGTCCTGGCTGGCGTGGTCGCCGCCCATGTCGGTGCGCATCCAGCCGGGGTCCACGAGCACCGAAATCAGGCCCATGTGGCCGATTTCGGCGGCCAGGCTGCGCATGTACATGTTCAGGGCGGCCTTGCTGGCGCTGTAGTGGTAAGGGTCGCCGGTGGCTTTCCAGGTGAGGGAGCCCTGGCCCGAAGAGATGCTCAGGATGCGGCCCTTCTGGCCGGCGCGCAGCAGCGGCAGCAGCGCCTGGGCCACCAGCAGCGGCCCAATGGCGTTCACTTGCATGGTTTCGATGGCGTCGTCGTGGGTGAGCTGGCCGAGGCGCTGGTGGGCGTCGCCCGAGCCCGCGTGCGGGTACACGCCGGCGTTGTTGATGAGCAGGTCGAGGCCGTCGGTGGCGGCTTGCACGGCCTGCGCGGCGGCTTCGATGGACGCGGCGCTGGCCACGTCGAGGGGCAGCAACACGAGGCGGTCGGCGTATTGCTGGCGCAGCTGCTGCAGGTCAGTGGCCTGGTCGGGCTGGCGGCTGGCGGCAAACACCTGGTCGCCGCGCTCCAGGTACTGGCGGGTGAGTTCGAGGCCCAGGCCCCGGTTGGCTCCGGTGATGAAAACGCGCATATTATGAGGATTGGTGGGGAATAGCGGGTGAAGTTGGGGCCGCAGTTTACGCACAAAAGCCCGCTCCTGGCCACCGGGCCGGGCGCGGGCTTTGCCCGAAGGCGGGCCGAAAGCTAGCGGGGAATCTGCACCACGCGCGTTTTCGAGAGGGTGTCGTGCCAGCCCGAGTCGCCGCCCAGGAAGGAAAAGGCATCGAACGGAATCAGCCGGCAGAGCGTGCGCAGCAGAATGGCTTTGGTGGTGAGCTCCGAGCCGTCCTGCATCACCACGCGGGTGCGCGTAATGAGCTTGCCGATGGTGCGGCCCGTGGATACTTCCAGCACGAAGAAGTACAGGAACATCAGCGCGAACACCGCCAAGGTACTCGCCGGCCCTTCGGCGTAGCGCTGCAGCTCGGTGTGGCCGGTCAGCCCAATCACCACGCCCAGCACCAGGCAAAGCACGATGAAGAAGAAATAGTACGACGCCACGTCGATGAGGTAGTTGCCGAGGCGCTGGCCGGTGGTGGCGTAGGGCAACTCTACCGGCTGGGTGGCAAATTCAGAAAAGGAGTAGTCTTGCTGCATGCGGTTCAAAAAATGAAAGGGTTGGGCGCGCAAGATGGCAAAAAGATTTTACCCGGCCGCCGCCCCAGGGCGCCCTACTTCACCAGCACGCGCTCGGTCGCGGCGGGCACGCCGTCCACGCTCAGGCGCAGCAAATACAGGCCCGGAGCCGCGGGCTGCGGGGCCCAGCGCAACGTGTGCGGGCCGGCTGCCAGCCGTGCCGCGGGCGGCGTGGCCACCGGGCGGCCCAAGGCATCCGTTGCGCTCAGCTCCACCTGGCCCGCCCGTGGCAGGCGGAAGCTGAGGCTGGCCGGGCCCGCCGTCGGGTTGGGGTACACGCTGAAATCGGCGGCTAAATCGGCCCGGCTGCGGGTGGCCGTGACGAGGGAATTGGGCACGGCCGTGTCGACGATGTTGAGGAGCCAGTTGGGAGAGCCGATGACGCCAACCAGGCTGGCCGTCCCGGTGCTGGCATTCACGGTGTACCAATTGGCCGTGTGACTGAATTGGCCGGTGAGAGTGGAATTCATCAGGTACAGCTTATTGGTCTGACTCTGCAAATCGGTCGAGATGCCTAAGTCAAACGAGCCCAGCCGGACGCCCAAGTCTCCCACTGTGGCCAACGCCGGGCTGCCAGCCGACGCCTGCCGCACCAGCCGGTTGCCAGTTTTGTCGATGCCGAACAACTGGGTTGCCGGGCTAGTAGCGTAATTATTGGTATAGCTGATGGACTGTACATCAGGGTTTTGACCGGCATAGGCATCGGTGCTGGCGTACGCCAGGTTGGCATCCGTTGCCAGCAGGGCCCCCGTGGTGGGGCTGAGGCGGTAGCTGTTGCCGGCGGGCGTTACCACGCGAATCTGGTCGGTGGTGGGGTCGATGCTGAACCCTATTTTGCCGGTTAAATTACCAAGGTTCAGCCCCATGGCCGGGCCAACTGGAGTGGCCGCCGCCGTGAGCGGATTTAACTCGTACAGGCGCACCTGCGGCGTGGGAGTACTGTTGTCGTACCCCAGCGCCAATAATTGCCCGGTGGCCGGCCGTCGCTCGATGCCTAATAAAATGGTGAATCCGACAAGGCCCGTTACCCGGCCTTGTAGGGTGACAGTGCCCGGCGACGTAGCATTAAACGAAAGCAGCGAGAAGCTGAGGACGTCGTCGGCAGCGACGAGGCCGTAAATCGTTTGCGCCTGGGCCTGGTGTGGAAAACTGAACAGCCCGGCCGTTGCCAGAGCTAGCGTGTTAAAGAACAGGCGCATAATAGGGGCTGAAGAGGCGAGACAAGCCAAACCGGCGCGTTCAATTCGCAAGAATAGCAATTGCTAGGTGGCTAAAGTAAAGCAAAAGCCCTGCACAACAAAGCATTGTGCAGGGCTTTTCACGGTTTCATGACGTTCCGGGCGGCATGGGCCCGAACGCCGGCTACCCGGCCGCCACGGCCTTGCGGCGGCTGGTGCGGGGCAGGCGCTCGGTGCCTTGCTCCAGCAGCTCTTCGTCGCGGTCGGTTTTTTTCACGGTCCAGCTCAGCGAGTAGAGGTCCTTGCGGCGGTCGCGCAGGTTGCGCACGGCGCCGCTGGTGTTCAGGTCCTTGAGCAGGTCCAGGTCGAGGTCGGCAATCAGGGTCATCTCGGTGTTGGGCGTGGCTTCGGCCACGATGGCGTCGTGCGGGAAGGCAAAGTCCGAGGGGCTGAACACGGCCGACTGCGAGTACTGAATGTCCATGTTTTCGACCCGCGGCAGGTTGCCCACCGAGCCGGTGATGGCCACGTAGCACTCGTTCTCGATGGCCCGGGCCTGGGCGCAGATGCGCACGCGCTGGTAGGCGTTCTTGGTGTCGGTCCAGAAGGGCACGAAGAGGATTTTCACGCCCTCGTCGCTCAGCATGCGGGCCAGTTCCGGAAATTCCACGTCGTAGCACACCAGAATGCCGATTTTGCCAAAGTCCGTGTCGAAGCACTTGAGCTTGTCGCCGCCGCGCATGCCCCAGTAGCTGGCCTCGTCGGGCGTCACGTGCAGCTTGTACTGCTCGTCCACGGTGCCGTCGCGGCGGCAGAGGTAGGCCACGTTGTGCAGCTTGCCGTCCTCGTACACCGGCATCGAGCCGGCCACGATGTTGATGTTGTAGCTCACCGCCAATTCCATCATTTTGAGCTTGATGGGTTCCGTAAACGCCGCCATGGCCCGGATGGCCACCGACGGCGAGTCTTCGTTGGTGAGGGCCATGAGCGGGGCGTTGAAGAACTCCGGGAACATCACGCAATCAGATTTATAGCCCGAAACGGTGTCCACGAAAAACTCCATCTGCTGGAGCAGGTCTTCCAGGCTGCGGGTGGCGCGCATCTGCCACTGCACAATGCCGATGCGCACGTTGCTCTTCTGGTTGCCGATGAGCTTTTCCTTCTCCTCGTAGTACACGTTAATCCATTCCAGCAGCGTGGCGTAGGCCTTGCTTTCGGAATCGTAGGGCAGGTAGCCCCGGATGAGCTTGCGGACGTAGAACTCGTTGGAAAGCTGGAAAGTGAGGATGGGGTCGACCAGTTCCTTGTTGCGCACCATCTCCACGTACTTGGCGGGCGTCATCTCGTTGGCGTAGGCGGCGTAGCCGGGAATGCGGCCGCCCGCCACCATGGCGCGCAGGTTCAGGTTCTCGCACAGCTCCTTGCGGGCGTCGTAGAGGCGGCGGCCCAGGCGCAGCGAGCGGTACTCGGGGTCCACGAACACGTCGACGCCGTAGAGCGTGTCGCCGTCGTCGTCGTGGGTGTCGAACTTGCCGTTGCCCGTGATTTTGGCGTAGGTGTGCTTGTCGCCGAACTTGCTGTAGTCCACGATGATGGCCAGGGCCGCGGCCACCAGGCGGCCATTGTCCTCGATGCCAATCTGGCCTTCGGGAAACTTCCGGATGAGGGCCGCAAACTCATCGGCCGCCCAGGCGCCTTCCATGTTGGAATACACCTTGTCCATGATTTCCTTGATGGCCTTAAAGTCGGAGCGGCGCAGGGTACGCAGCACCAGCTTGTGGGCCGGCACCGCGGTGGGCGTGAGGCGTTCGGCCACCGGGGCGGCGCTGGGGGTAGCTATTTTTTTGGCGTGGGCGCCGCCGGGGGCGGTTTTGCCATTAGAAGCAGCAGAAGATTTGCCGTTGGAGGAAGTGGCCATATTACTAAGAAAAACGAAACTGCAAGGAAAAGAGCAAAAAAGCGGTACGGTGCCGCTGGCCGAATGGACCTGCTCAAAATTACCCGTAAAAAAACCCGTCGACAGATTCTGCCAACGGGTAATCAAACGAAAACGGCGGCCGAACGGTGCGAACGTTCCCTAAATTCATGGCCGGCGACCATTGTGCTGCTTGGGTTGTTTGGGAAAAACGGGGAGGAAGCCAATCGAGGAGCCAACGGATTTGTTGGGCACGAGCCGCTTGGCTTCGTCGTAGCTGTAGCCGTCATTAATCTGTTCGACGTAGACGGTGTAGACCGAAAACCCGGTGGCCGCCACGCCCGGGCTCACGGGCACAACGGCGCTGGGGCGGGCCGCATCTAGCCGAATAATGGAGGCATCGGCCCCCGCCCGGTACACCGAATCTAATGCGCCAGCCCGTGGGTTACGGTACTCAAGGCCGGGGTATAGCTTCACCAAATGGTATTCCTCTTTGGTGGTTTCGTCGGGTGCAGCAAACCTGTGCGCCGCGGTGAGGGCAATGCGCCTGGGCAAGTCATCAATGGATTCGAGCGCCACCCAATAGCCAAAATACCGAGCGTTGATGCCCTGGTCGGTGTAAAAGCGGTACGAGTCGTTCAGCACTGACTGGTCGGGCTGGGCGGTGGCGGCCGGCAACAGGCCGATGGCCTTGTCGTTTTCGAAGTATTCCGTGTAGTCCGAGCGCAACAGCTTCTTCGGGTATTTCAGCCGCAGCAATTGCCGGGCCGGCACCGAAACGTGGAAAATCGTGCGGTTGGTGGGCACGTTCTGGAAGTTGGTGCCAACCGCCGCAAGCTGCCGCAGCTTGATTTTGACGTCGACCGGCTGCGCGTCTTTGTTATACAGCAGCAAGTAATGTTGCAGGGAAGTGCCTTCGCGTTCCCAAACGCTCCAGCTAACCAAGTTGTCCGAGTTTAGGCCAACGACAATCTGACTGCCCCACGCGGGCGGGCGCAGCACCAGGAGCAAGAGCAAAAGCGCTATTCTCATCGTTGTAATTACGGCTTATGGATTGCTGCAATAGTGCAGCCAGGCATGTGATGCCGCCGATAAGCCAATGGCACACGCTTCGGGATTAGGAGCTGCCTCCCAAGCTGGGGCAATACCAACCTTACTCCCGCACCACGCGCCGGGTGGCCGTGCCGCGGGCCGTGGTCACGGTGAGCAGGGCCACGCCGCGGAAGCCGCCAAACGCGTCGGCGCCGAGCGTGAGCACCTCGGCGGAAGTGCTGAAGCCGCGCCGGAACAGCTGCCGCCCCACCAAATCGATGGCCGAAACGGTGAGCGGGCCGCTGCCCGCCGGCAGGCTGAGCGTGAGCGGAGTGCCCGCGGCCGACGGATTGGGATACGCATTCAGGGCCGCGTCGGTGGCCGCGTCGCGGGTGGCCAGGCGCACCGGGCGGCGGTAAATGTCGCGGTATTCCACGTTGGTGATGGTTTCCTGGCCGGCCAGTAGCGTGGTGGTGATGGTGAGCACCGGCACGTGCTGGGCGTTGGCCAGCCACTTGTATTCGCGGGTCACCGGCACATCAAAACCCTGGCTGATGGGGCCCACCGAAATGCTGTCGTGGTCCTCCAGGCGCGTCACCACGCGCACCGTCTGGAACGTGCCAAAGGGCGTGGTGAGGGTGCCCCAGGCGTCGGGCTTGTTCACGCGCTTGCGCTTCTGGCTGAGGTAGCCCACGGCCGCGGCCGCCGCCGGGGTGGTGAAGTAGGAATTGCTGGAATCGGCGGAACTGGCGAAGCTCAGCGGAAAGCGGTAGATGACGTCCTGCTGGGCGTGGCTCGCGTAGGTGACCGGCACCGTCGCGCCTGACACCGTGCCCCCAAAGCCCACCGACCGAAAATCCTGCACCGCCGCCGCAGCGCCCGACAACGCGAAAAACTGGTAGGTATCGGTGAGCGGGACGAGGCCGCCCGCCGCCACCGGCAGTGCCTGCGGCGAAGCCACGGTGGCCCGGTTCGCGCCGCCGAACGGCCCAAAGGTGAGGCCGTAAACCAGCGGCGACGTGGCTATGGCGGTGCTGGCCGGCAGAAAGGTTTCGACGCGCTGCGTGGTGGGCGTTAGGCTGGCGTAGTTCCAGGTTTGGTTGGCGCCGCGCCGCGACAGGGGCGGCGCCGCGGCGGGCAGCACCGGGCTGGCCACGCTCAGCCGCAGGGTGTCGACGCCGGCCGTCAGGCTCGGCATGTCCGTTCGGTCGATGATGGGCGATTGGGCCAGCGCCGGCCCGGCCAGCAGCAAAAAGGGTAGGAGTCGGCGCATAAAATCAGCTAAATAAGTGACCACGAAGGTACGCGCAGAAGCACCGCAGATTGCTATATGAAACCGCCGCCGCCGTGTTTACACGCCTTGCATTTCGGGCACCTCGCCTTCGGGCACCACCAGCTTGCCGGCGGTGGCGGCCTGGATTTGCTCCACGCTCACGCCGGGGGCGCGCTCGCGCAGCACAAAGCCGTCGGGCGTCACGTCGAGCACGGCCAGCTCGGTCACGATTTTCTTCACGCAGCGCAGGCCCGTGATGGGCAAGGTGCAGTCGGTGAGGAGTTTGCTGGAGCCGTCGCGGGCCACGTGCTGCATGGCCACGATGATGTTTTTGGCGGAGGCTACCAAATCCATGGCGCCGCCCATGCCCTTCACCATCTTGCCGGGGATTTTCCAGTTGGCAATGTCGCCGCGCTCGCTCACTTCCATGGCGCCGAGGATGGTGAGGTCCACGTGCTCGCCGCGAATCATGCCGAAGGAGTCGGCGGAGGAGAAGATGCTGGAGCCGGGTAGCGTGGTCACCGTCTGCTTGCCGGCGTTGATGAGGTCGGGGTCGACCTGGTCTTCGGTGGGGAAGGGGCCCATGCCGAGCAAGCCGTTTTCCGACTGCAGTTCCACGTTGATGCCGGCCGGAATGTAGTTGGCCACCAGCGTGGGAATGCCGATGCCGAGGTTGACGTAGGAGCCGTCTTTTACTTCCTGGGCGATGCGCCGGGCGATGCCGTGTTTGTCAAGCATGATGAGGGTTTCTGGGTGTTCGGGGTGGGAATGAAGTTTAAAAAGGCCGTCATGCAGAGCGCAGCGAAGCATCTTTACTGCTGTAGTAATTAATTGCATTGAGCAGTAAAGATGCTTCGCTGCGCTCTGCATGACGTTCTGCTTACATGACAGGCTTACGGCTTTTGCTCAGCAACAAACGACTGATAAACGGCCGTCTTAAACTTGCCCGCCAGGTCGCCGGCCGTGCCGCTGGGGTATTTCTGGGTGTAAATCAACGCCACCAGTTTGGCTTTAGGGTCGACCCAATAGGTGGTGCCAAAAATGCCGCCCCACTCATACGAGCCTTCCGACAGGCCGAACGGCTGCCGGGCCGCACTCTGGGCCGTGGTGATGCTGAAGCCCAGGCCGAACTTGTTGCCGCCCTGGCTCACGTCGCCCATTTGGTTCTGGGTTATCAGGGCCACGGTGGCGGGCTTTAGCAACTGGCGGCCGTTGTAGGAGCCGTTGTTCAGCATCATTTGCAGGAAGCGGGCATAGTCGTCGATGGTGGACGAGAGGCCCGCGCCGCCCGAGAAATAGGTGCCGCCCGATGCTTTCGGATAGTTTGGATACATGCCGTCATGCGGCTCCATGAACACGGTTTGGTGCGCGGCGTTTTCGGTGTAGAGTTCAGCCAGCCGGTTCTGTTTGTCGGCGGGCAGGTAAAACCAAGTGTCTTTCATGCCCAGCGGCTCAAACAGGCGCGTGCGCAGGTACTGGTCCAGCGGCTGGCCCGAAAGCACCTCAATCAGCCGGCCCAGCACGTCCACGCTCAGCCCGTAGGTGAACCGCTCGCCGGGCTGGTGCATCAGCGGCAGGGTGCCCAGCGCATCCATGGACTTGGCGAGCGAGCCCGCCGGCGTGCCGATGCCGCTCGGAATATGCGCTTTGGCGTAGATGGCGCGGGCTTCCTTCGTCCCAATCACGGGGTAGCTGATGCCCGAGGTGTGGGTGAACAGCTGCCGGATGGTGATTTCGCTTTTGGCTGGCACCGTGGTGTAAGTCGTGTCCTTCTCGTTGAACGTGGCCAGCACTTTCGGGTTTTTGAACGCCGGCAAGTACCTTGAAATGGGGTCGTCGAGCTGGAATTTGCCTTCGTCGTACAGCAGCATCAACCCAATGCTGGTAATGGCCTTGGTTTGGGAAGCAATGCGGACGATGGCGTCGGTGCGCAGGGGCGTTTGCTGCACGAAATCGTCGTAGCCTACGGCTTTGCGGTACAGCACCTTGCCGTCGCGCATCACCAGGGCAATGGCGCCGGGCACGCGCTTGTTGGGGCGGAGCAGCACTTTGCCGCTGCCATCGTTCAGCACTTTTGCCAGCGGGCCCGTGCCGGGCTGGTCGGCGGTGTATTCCTGCAGCAGTTGGTCGATGCGCTGGGCTTCGGCCGGGTCCACGGTGGGCGGGGCGGCGGCCAGCAGCCTGGCCCGCGTGCCCGGGCCTCCGATGGCGGGCAGCAACGTGCTTTTGATGGCCGGGCGGGGCGGCGCTTTTCGGGCGGGCGCGGCCACCTGGGCTGCGGCGCCGTAGCCACTCAGCAGCAGAAGCAGGGCGAAAGATTTTTTGGGTAGAAGCATAACGAATTTAACCAGCTAGCGGCCCACCGGGCCAGGAGAAGAAACGGGCGCCCGCCGGGCGGCGGCCAGGCGGCGCAGCTGAAACCACTGCACCAGGTGCACGCCCACCAACAAAGCCAGCACCCCGGGAATGAGCAGCAATAGTACCCAGGCATTGGCTTCGTTGTAGGAAGTATGCGTGCGGTTGCCCAGGTTCACCATGAAATCGGTGCAGTACCAGAACGCAAAACGCACCAACCGGGCGCCCACTGCCAGCAAATTATTCACGGCGCAGGGACTTTAGTTGCCGAATCAGCACCGCGTTGCGCAGCGCCCCATACGTGAGCCACAGCAGCAGCAGCGGAATCAGCACGAGGTAAAAGGCGATGTTGACCGTGGCGTACCACTGCCGCCCGCCGCCCATCAGGCCCTGCACCGTCGCGTTATAGACTGGGCGCAGCCGGAAATAAGCCGGACTGTTGGCCGGCGTGGCGTGCGGGCAGTTGTGGGCCTCGCAGTAGCGCGAGCAGCGGCCGGCCAGCCGGGCCGTAGTAGGCGCCGGGCTGGTTTCGTTGAGGTATACCCCAAACGCCACCGGCACCAATGCCATCAGCAGCACCACTAGCCCCAGCACCAAACGGATACGCAGCGCAACTCGCATAACTCAGGCCGCTGGTTGGTTCTACAAAGCGGCCCGCACCGTGCGTTGCTCGATGCGCTTCTCGTAGCGCTCGCCCTGGTAGATGCGCTGCACGAAAATGCCCGGCGTGTGAATCTGGTTGGGGTCGAGTTCGCCGGCGGGCACCAGCTCTTCCACTTCGGCCACCGTGATTTTGCCGGCCGTGGCCATCATCGGGTTGAAGTTGCGGGCCGTGCCCTTGTAGACGAGGTTGCCGGCCGTGTCGCCTTTCCACGCTTTCACGAAGGCGAAATCGGCGTGCAGGGCGGTTTCGAGCAGGTACATTTTGCCGTTGAACTCGCGGCTTTCCTTGCCTTCCCCCACCTCCGTGCCGTAGCCGGCCGGCGTGTAAAAGGCCGGAATGCCCGCGCCGCCGGCCCGGCAGCGCTCGGCCAAGGTGCCCTGCGGAATGAGCTCGACTTCCAATTCACCGCTCAGCAGCTGGCGCTCAAACTCAGCATTTTCGCCCACGTAGCTCGAAATCATCTTGCGCACCTGCTTGGTTTGCAGCAGCAGGCCGATGCCGAAATCATCGACGCCGGCGTTGTTCGAGATGCAGGTCAGGTTTTTGACGCCGAGGCGCAGGATTTCCTGAATCGAGTTTTCGGGGATGCCGCACAGGCCGAAGCCGCCGAGCATCAAAGTCATGCCATCGGCCAGGCCCTGCAGGGCTTCCTGGGCATTCGAGACGGTTTTATCTATCATGGGGTGGGTTGGGAAGGGGCGGCCGCCGGGGCCGGCGGCCGGTAATTGACGGGTAAAAATTCACCCATTTTTTCGAACCCCCAGTATTCGTCGGTGAATACGCCCAGCGGGTTCGTCAGTTGGCCGTTGGGCTGAATCTCAATTTCAGGCTCCAGCAGGATAAGCTGCGACACCTGCCGGTCGCTCGGCGGCAAGGGCGCGTTGGTGGGCAGCGCCGTGCGAAGCTGGTAAAGCGGGTCGGGCCCCTCGCGCAGGTAGCTCACCTGCAGGTTGTCGACGAAGCGCAGGTAAACGTGCTGGCCATCGGCCGACACGCGGCGCAGGCTGTCCAGCGGCCGGGGCCTGGTGTAGAGCATCGAAAAAGCCTGCGGCACCCGGGCCCAGCGCGCCAGCGAGTCCTGGTCGGCGCGCGAAAAGACGGTGCCCATGCGCTCGTTGCGCAGCTGGCGGGCCAGGCTGTCGGCCCGCGCAAAGCGCCGGTTGGGAATGATGCGCAGCCGCTGGGCCAGGAAGCCGCCGGCGGTGAGGTCGCCGTCGCGCACGCTTTGCAAAAAGTGGGTGAGCGAGCCGTGGTAGGCCTTCGCGCGGTTGGCAGTCCAGCGGCGCTGCTGGCGGGCGCTGCCGCTCATTTCCTCAAACACCGGCTGCCCGTAGAAGCTGACCACGTGTTGGTTAAAATTGGTGACGAAGCGCAACCCGTAGTACTTGATGCGGTAGCCCAGCGCCTGATTATCCACCTGCACGAACTTGTAGGAAGAGGCCGTCAGTTCGTTGGCGTCCGCATTAAAATCGACCAGCACATCGTCTGGATTCCGAATGCGGCACTGCGCCGAAAACGTGCTGCGGCCCAAAAACAGCTCCACAAATTTCTGGTAGTCGTCGGCGCGGTGCGGGTTGGGGCGCACCACCACTTCGCCCAGCCGGTTGGCCGTCGGGCCCAGCCGCAGCGTCACTTCCTGCGGGGCGGCGCCCACGGTCACGGGCTGCTTGGCCAGGCGGTAGCCCACGTAGGAGCCCACCACGTCGTAGCTGCCGGCCGGTACGCTTTTGAACACGAAGGTGCCCTGCTCGGTGGTCGTCACGCCCAGGGTCGTGTTGGCCAGAAACACGCTGGCAAAGGCCAGCGGCTGGTGCGTCACCGAGTCCTGCACCACGCCGCTCAGGCTGCCCTGGGCCCGGGCCAACCCTGGCGCTAACACCAAACTAAGCAGAAGCAGCAGGTACCGACGCATTAGGGGCGGGCGGGGCCGGCGGCGGGCGGCAGGCTGCCCGGCACGTAATCAACCGGCAGAAACTCTCCGATTTTCTCGAAGCCCCAGTACTCGCCGTTGAACACATCCAGCGGGTTCAGCAGCGTGCCGTTGGCCTGGAACTGGGCCTCGCGCCCCTGCAGCTTCAGGCGCGACACCTGCCGCGGGCCGGTCGGAAAAGGCGGTTTCGGGTAGCCCAGCGGCGACATCGGCCGCTTATACAGCGGGTCGGGCGCCTCGCCGAAGTAGGCCACCTGCAGCTCCCCGTTGAAGCGCAGAAACGTGCGCTTGCCGTTGGGCGACACCCGCCGGATGCTGTCGATGGGCAGCGGCTGCTGGTTGAGCGTGGCCAGCATGGGCGCCAGGCCGTCCCACTGGTCCAGCGAGTCCTGCTCGGCGGCGGTGTAAGCGCCGTCGGGCTTGCCGGCCACCAGGGCCTTGCGCTGCTCCTCGGCGCGCAGGTATTTGGGGTTTTCAAACACCCGAATCTGCTGGGTATAAAATCCTTCGGCCTTGAGGCGGTCGTTGTACACGCTCCGCAGAAAGTGCATGAACGAGCCTTTGTAGGCCGTGAGGCGGTTGGCGGCCCAGAGCTTGCGCTGGCGCTCGTCTTTGGGCTTCAGCTCCTCAAACACCGGCTGGCCGTAATAGAACACCGAATGGTCGTTGTCGCTGAAAGAGAACTGCAGGCCGTAGTACTTCAGGCGGTAGCCCAGGGCTTCGTTGTCAATCTGCAAAAAGCCCTTCGTCTGGGCCGTCAGCTCCTTGGTCGAGTCGTCGTAGAGCACCTGCACGTCGTCGGGGTTGCTGATGCGGCACTGGGCCGAAAACGTGCTGCCGCCCAAAAACAGCCGCGAGAATTTCTGATACTCCTCGGGCTTGTTCGGGGCCGGCTTCACCACCACTTCGCCCAGCTGGTTGCCGTTCGAAGCCAGCTTGAGGTTCACTTCCTGGGACTCTTTGCCCACGGTGATGTTCTGCTTGGCCAGGCGGTAGCCCACGTAGGAGCCCACGATATCGTAGGTGCCGGCCGGCACTTTCGGAAACACGAACGTGCCCTGCTCCGTGGTCGTCACGCCCAAGGTGGTATTGGCCAGAAACACGCTGGCAAACGACAGGGGCTCATTCGTGGCCGAGTCGCGCACCACGCCCGTGAGCTTGCCCTGAGCCTGCGCTGCTTGGCCAGTGAATAGCAAAAAGCAGCTTATTATTAATAAGCGGAAATAACTCATAGTGAAAGACATGAACTAAAATAAACAAGAAGCCTACGCCAGCGCCGCGCGCGTGGCCTGGGCATCCAACGCCAGCTGGGCCGTTAGCGCGTCCAGGCCGTCGTATTTTTCTTCGGCCCGCAGCCAGGCCACGAACTCCAGCGTCAGCAGCTGGTCGTACAAATCGCCGCTGAAGTCGAGCAGGTTCACCTCAATGGTCTGGGCCAAATCGTTGCCAATGGTGGGCCGCACCCCAATGCTGAGCATGGCCGGGTGCCGCGGGCCCGCCGCCGTGGTGGCCCACACCGCGTAAATGCCGCGCGCCGGCACCAGCTTCAGCGGCTCGGTGGTGGCGAGGTTGGCGGTGGGGTAGCCTATCGTGCGGCCCAGCTTTTGGCCGTGCACCACCCGGCCCGTGAGCGGGTAGGGGTAGCCGAGGTAGCGGTTGGCGGTGGCCACGTCGCCCTGCCGCAGGGCGTGGCGAATGCGCGTGCTGCTCACGCCCACGGCGTCCACGTCCTCGCGCGGAATTTCTTCCACCGTCAGGCCGTAGCGGTCAGCGTTTTGGCTCAGATAGTCGAAGCCGCCTTCCCGGTTTTTGCCAAAGCGGTGGTCGTAGCCGATGACGAGCTGCCGGGCGCCCACGGTCTTCAGCAGCAGGTGCTGGATGTATTCTTCCGATGTCCACTGCGCAAACTCCCGGGTGAAGGGCACGATGAGCAGATAATCAACGCCAAATTCAGCCAGCTTCTCTATGCGCTCTTCCAACGTGTTGAGCAGCTGCAGTTCCAGCAGCTCGGGGTGGGAGGGCGGTGGGCCCAGCACCAGCCGCGGGTGCGGCCAGTAAGTAATGACCACCGACGGCCCGCCGCTGGCCTGCGCCACCTCGCGCAGCCGCCCCAAAATGCGCTGGTGCCCCAGGTGCACGCCATCGAAGGTGCCGCTGGTGACAACGGCATTGCCAAGAAACGGAAACTGGGCCGGGTCGCGGATGACGTGCATTGAAAGCGCCGGAGAAGCGAAAAGGTGAAGTGAAACTGTGCCGCGAAGGTAACGGGCGTTGGTTTGAACAGCGTAGAGGCGCAATATTTTGCGTCTCGTCGTCCGCGCCACCTGGGGGCGTTCGGCTTCCGTGTAGGCGTCGTTCAACGACTCGTTCAACGACGAGACGCAACATGTTGCGTCTCTACTCCGGCGCTTCCGTCGGCCCAGCGTCAGCGGCAGTACCTGCTGCTGCTTGATGCTCCTTGGCAGCCAAAGCATCGGCTTGCAAAGCGGCAAAATATTGCAAGCCAGCGCGGTTGGGCGCCGTTTTGGGCCGCTCCCGGCGCGGGATGTCGCTTTCACCCTCGGGCCGCGGCGGGCGCAGGGCCTGAATGGCTTCCAGCGAAAACGCATCTTCGACCCGAAACTCGCCGATGCGCGTGCGCACCAGCCGCGTGAGGTGGGCGCCGCAGCCCAGCGCCACGCCAAAATCGCGCGCCAGGCTGCGCACATACGTGCCCTTGGAGCACACGATGCGAAAATCCACTTCCGGCAGCGCAATGCGCGTCAGCTCGAAAGCCTTGATTTCGACGGTTTTCGATTTGATTTCGGCGTCCAGGCCCTGGCGGGCAATTTCGTAGGCGCGCTTGCCGTCGATTTTTACGGCCGAAAACAGCGGCGGCGTTTGTTGGATGAGGCCGAGGAAGGGCGTCACGGCGGCCCGAATCTGCTCCTCGGTGAGGTGGGCGTAGGGGCGGGCCATGTCCACGGCCGTTTCCAGGTCGAAGCTGGGCGTGGTTTCGCCGAGGCGGAAGGTGCCGGTGTACTCCTTTTCCTGGGCCTGAATCTGGTCGATTTCCTTGGTTTTCCGGCCGGTGCAGAGGATGAGCAGGCCGGTGGCCAGGGGGTCGAGGGTGCCGGCGTGGCCGATTTTCTTGATGCGCAGGGCGTTTTTCACCTTGCGCACCACGTCGAAGGAAGTCCAGGTCAGGGGCTTGTCCAGAAGCAGGACTTCGCCCGTTTCAAAATCGAAATCGGCCAGGCTTTTGGTACTCATAGCACGTGCAAAGGAAGTTTCAACGCCAGCATCAGCAGCAGAATGCCGCCCGCAATGATGCGGTAGATGCCGAAGGCCCGGAAGCCATACCGGGCCACGAAGCCCACGAACAGCCGAATGGCCAGCAGCGCCACCACAAAAGCCACCACATTGCCCAGCAGCAGCATTTTCAACTCCGCGCCCGAAAACAGGTGCATCACGTCCACGCCGTGGGCTTTGGCCTCCTTGTAGTAATCGTAAATGTCCTTCACGGCCGCCGCCGCCATGGTGGGCATGGCCAGGAAAAACGCAAACTCCGCCGCCGCCCGGCGCGTGAGCTTCTGGGTGAGGCCGCCGATGATGGTGGCCGCCGAGCGGCTGGTGCCCGGCACCACCGCCAAGCACTGAAACAGGCCGATAATCAGGGCTTCCTTGAAGCTGGGGTTGGTGACCGGGTGGCCGCCCTGGTTGGGCTCTTCCTGCGGAAACCACTTGTCGATGAACAGCAGCACCACGCCGCCCACGACGAGCATCACGGCTACCGTCGTCACCGATTCCAGCAGCGCGTCGATGTGCTTTTTGAACAGCAGGCCCACCAGCACAATGGGCAAAAACGCCACCAGCAGCTTCAGATAAAAGTCGATGCTTTGGAAAAAGCGCTTGAGGTACACCACGAACACCGACAAAATGGCCCCCAACTGAATGACCACCAGATACAGCTTGAAAAACGGCGTGGCCGGAATGCCCAGCAGCGCCGACGCGATAATCATGTGGCCGGTGCTGGAAACGGGCAAAAACTCAGTTAGCCCCTCCACAATGGCGAGGAGCAGCGCGTGCCAATAGGTCATTTTTTAACGGTTAGTGGGTAACGGTTAGGGGTTAACGGCTAACAGATTTCTCATTGGCCATTAACTGCTAGCCATTATGTTACGGGCGCTTGTAGGCCGGGGCCGCCGGAACAACTGGCGCGGCCGGCGCGTTGGCGGCCGCCACGGCATCGGCCGTGAGGCCTGGAAGCGAAGTCGGCGCTGCCGGGCTTGGCACCAAAGTCTTGTCGCGCACTAGAATGGCGGCGAACTCGATGCCGAAGCCCACCACGAGCAGCAGCGGCCCGAGCGTGATGCCGAGAAAATCCTCGCCGTAGTTTTCTTTATCGCCAAACATCATGGTGATGAAGCCGGCGGCCAGCACGGCCAGGCCAAGCCACATCAGGCGGAAATTGCGGGGACCGAAAGCGAAGTGCGGAGCGGGTTTGGTGGGTTGCATAATAAAGGAATTATTCAATGTTGAAGGAACGTCATGCCGAGCGGAGCGAAGCATGACGTTCTAATACAAGTCGTCGAGCGACATGTTGAGGTATTTGTGCACGGCCCGGGCCGAACTGAAAAAGCCGATGACCACGCCCAGCCCCACCACGCCCAGCAGCAGCAGGCCGAGGTTCACGTCGTCGCGCAGCAGGCGTAGTTCCGTCACTTCCAGGTAGGCGTATTGAAGCAAAGCAATGAGAATAAGCGCCGCCAGCACGCCGCTGGCCAGGCCCTGCCAGGTGGCGCGGCGCAGAAACGGCTGCTGAATAAAGAGCCGCGTCGCGCCCACCAGTTGCATGGAGCGGATGAGAAAACGCTGCGAAAACAGCGCCAGCTTGATGGTGTTGTTAATCAGGATGACCACCACCAGCACCAGCACCGCCGCGAAGCCCAGCAGCACCAGGCTCACCCGCGTCAGGTTATTGTTGATGCTGGCGAACAAATCCTGCGGATACTGCATCTCGAACACGCCGCGCTGGGCGCTCACGCTCCGTTCCAGCTGGCGCAGGTGCAGGGTGTCGGTATATTCGGGCTTGATTTTGAGGGCGTAGGCGTCGCGCAGCGGGTTGTCGCCGAGGAACTGGCGGAAGTCCTCGCCGGTGCTTTGCAGCAACTGGCGGGCGCCTTCTTCCTTGCTCACGAACCGGATTTGGGGCTTGCCGTCGCGCTCGGCCACGTAGGGCAGCTGGCCCAGGTCCTGCTGCAGGCGCAGCAGCTCGGTTTCGGGCAGGTCGCGGTCGAGGTACACCTGCACTTCCAGGTTTTCGCGCACCACCTGCGAGAGCTTGTGGGCGTGCACCAGCAGCAGGCCAAACAGCCCAATCACCACCAGCGCCAGCGTGATGCTGAACACCACGAGCAGGGTGGGGTAAGAGCCTAATTTTTTCTTGTGTACTTGGGGCATGGAAAAACAAAGGTAGAAAGCTGCCAGCCGCCATACGCAAGCCGCCCCCGGGCCGGCGAAGAAAATTAAGGTTTGAGAAAAGATAAAATATTACTATGTTTAGGCCAACGGCAACACCGCCGGGCACACCCCTTCTTTTATGAATGCCAAACGAAAAATCATGTTGGTAGCAGCGTTGTCGGCGACGAGTGCGGGCGTTTTTTCCTGCGAACGCCAAGACCCGGCCGCGGAGCTAGCCGTGGCCGCCACGCCGCAGCCCAGTACCTCCGCCGACCTTGCCACTACCATGGCCGCCGACCCGGTGGTGCGTTCGTTTGTGCTTGCCAATGAACGGTTTCTGAACGAAGACGAAGCGTATTACAACGGGTTGACCGAAGCCGGCAAGGCCGCGCGCCGCGCCGATTTGCAAGCCCACTTCGAGAACGGAACGGAGTGCCCCGACCCGTACCGCACCCCCGCCCAGCTCAATGCCCACTACGCCAGCCAGGAGGCCCTAACTGCCCAAATAAGAGCCACCTACCCGCAGCTCTACCAGCTTTCCGAAGAAGAGCAGCTGGTCGTGAAAGACCGTGCGGCGCAACTCATTCGCGAAAATGCCGCCACGGCCACGGCCCACTCCGCTCCCGGCCACGCCGGCTACGTGGCCAGCATGTGGGACAACTCGGGCCCCGACGCGGCCAAGGTCTTTCGCGCCGGCCGGGCTTTCTACAACGGCTACATGGGCTACCTGCAATAAGCCCCAACCCTACAGGTTCGTCCGCGGGTCCTCGTCCACGGTCAGCACTTCCTTGCCTTCCCGGACTCGCTGCGTGCGGCGCTCCTTCTTTTTCGGGTTTTTGCGGGTAAACAGCTCCCGGAAGGTGTCGAACTGCTCGGTGTGCAGCAGCGAGAGCCCCGCGCGGGGCTGGTTGATGGTTTCCAGGTCGCGCGGGGTAGTCTCGTAGCGCAGCTTGGTGCGGAACTTGCCGTCGGGGCGCAGATAGTATTCCAGGCTGAGGTCGCCGAGCAGCGAGGCCTGGCCGGCGGTGTTGCCGGTGCCGGCGCTGGGCAGCCCCACGATGTTGGCGTTGCTGGTGAAGCCGCCTTCGCGGGTCACGCGCAGCCGGCCGTTGAGGAAGGAGTAGCTCAGGCGCACCTGCAGCGCCTGCAGCTGCTCAGCCGTGAGGCCGTTGATGTTGAAGTCAATTTCCAGGTTCTGGTCGATTTGCGAGGTGAGCAGGCCCAGCTGCGTGCTCAGAATCTGGCCCAGGCTGTTTTGCACCGTGTTGTCTTGGCCGCGCAGCGAAATGGTGCTGCCCAATGAGGAGCCCAGCGGCGAAAGCTGTTTGAATACCAATAGGCTGAAAACCTGTCGGTTCAGTTCCTGCTCGTCGTTGCGCAGCAAGGTAATAAAGTTGGTGAGCGAAGCTTGTAAGGCGCCGGGCGCGTCGTTGAATTCCATGTTGAGCTTGATGGCCGGTAACAGCAGTGGCCCGGTCAGGTTCATCACCGCCGTCACGGGCACCACGGCCGCGCCTCCACTTTGAGAATTAATGCCAAGCACGGGGGCCAGCGAAGTACGCTGCGTGTAGGTGGCCGTCACGTTCATTTCGCCGGCCAGCGGGTCGCCGTTCCAGGAAATCACGCCGCCCGGACGCACCACAAACTCTTTGTTTACCAGGCCCTGCAAGGTGAAATTGTAAGCCCCACGCGTGATTTCCACCTGCCCGAACATGTTGAACTCGCCACGCGTGTCGATGGCCATGCGCAGCTGCCCCGCCGCCGAGCCCCGGATGACGTCGCCGGTGCTTTCGTCCAGCAGAATTTCGAGGTAGGCGTCCGGCGTCACGGTCAGGTTCATGTTGAGCGTGATGCCCGAAAGGTCGATTTTGGCTTGTTGGGCCGCCACGAGCCTGGCCTTGCGCAGCTGCGCCGTGTCGCCGGCCGGGTTGTTGTTCACGAACTTGATGTAGCTGGCTTTCTCGGCGCTGGCGGCTTTGTCGAAGGGCAGCGAGAGGCGCGTGCCGGCCTCGCTGGTGGCGCGCACCACTACGTTCAGGTCGTCGGTGGGGCCGGTTACGCGGGCGGTGCCGGTGGCGTAGGCCGTGCCAAAATACAAGTCGTTGTCTTTGCGCGTGGTGTTGAGTACCTGCATCTTGCGGAAGCTGGCCGCAATGTCGAGGCTCATGTTTTTGAAGCCCCGGTGGCTCACCACGCCGTCCACGGTGCCGGTGTTGCCCAGGGCGTCGCGTAGCTTGATGTTGCGGAAGGCGATGCTGGTGTTGGTGAAGAAAACCCGGTCGGCAAAGGTATAGGTGGTGCCCAGGTAGCCAAACGTGAAGCGGCCGTTGCTCACGTCCACCGCGCCCAGCAGGTTGGGTGAGCCAAACAAGCCGGTCAGGCGCAGCTCGCCGCGGCCCGTGCCGCCCAGGTTTTTCATGATGGAGCCCAAAAACGGCTGCGCCAGCACAATGGGCGCATCGTTCAGCGTGCCGGTGAGGTTGAGCTGGTTCCGCTCGTCGCGCGGGGCAATGTCGCCCAGCACGGTCAGTACCGACTGCCCGGCGCGAGCCACGTCCAGGTTCACGCGCAGCTTGCTGGCGGTGTTGTCCCAGTCGCCGCGCCCGGCCACCTGCCCAATGAGGGTGCCGTCATAAGTCAGCGAGTCCACGCCCAGCGTGCTGCTGATGGTGAGCGGGCCGTACACGCCGCTCAGGGTGCCCTGCGCGTTCACGCGGCCGCCCAGGCGCTGCCCGGTGAGGGCATTGAGGGTAGCCAGCTGGAAGTCCTTCACCTGCAGTTGCAGCGGCGGCTTGCTGGCATCGGGCGAGATGAAGCCCTGCGCGCCCACAAACTGCACGCCGTTGCTGAACGTCAGGTTCTTCACGTCGTACTCGCGGCCGTAATCGGAAATCGTGACCGAGTTGTTGGCCGCAATGGTCCAGTCTTTGTCCAGCAAATGCACGCCCGACTGGCGGAACACCACCTCAATCGCACGCGGCAGGAAACCCATCGAGCCGTTGATGACGGCCTTGTTGGTGGTGCCGGTTTGGGCCAGCGAAGTCGAAAAATTAATGCGCTGCTGGTCCCACACGCTTTCTAGGATGAATTTCTCGGTTTTGCCCAGGCCCGGCAGCACCTGCCGGTCGCTGGTCACGCTGGCCTGGGCCAGAATGTCGGGCTTGTAGGGCAGCTTCGAGGTGAGGAAGTCGAAGTCGTTGTTCACCGTCTGCACGGGGCCGTAGCGCAGGCTGTCGAGGTGCCCGCCGAGCTGGAAAATCGACGTGGCCCCGTTGCGGAACGAGCCGTCGATGCGGCTGCCGTCGGCCACCCGCAGCTCGGGCACAAACAGGGCCAGCACCGGGTTGGGCTTCTTGAGGTGCAGCCGCAGGTCCACCTGGTACACCGGCAAGTCGCGCTGGCGCTTGCGGCGGTAGTAGTCGGCCGTGGCCGCGGCGTTGCTCTCGAAGTTGAGGCGGTACTCGGTGAGCAGCGTTTGCACGTCGCGCACCACGTCGGAGGTGTTGAAGGCGCCGGCCACGCGGGCATCCACGGCTTCGGAGCGCAGCGTGATGGCGCGCTGGTTCAGGCGATTGCGGGTGCTTATCAGGTCCAGCGTGTCGAGCCGGAGCTGGCGCTTGCCCAGCGTGAAGCGCGACTTGCGCAGGTAGGCGTGCCCAATCAGCGAGTCGAGCTGCACGCCGCGGAACTTCACGTCGGTGGTGGTGGCCACGATGAGCGGCTGGCTCATCAGCCCCAGCGCGCGCAGGTCGGCCCGCTCTATTTTGGCCTTGATGTCGACGTCCTGGTGCTCGCGGTCGAGGTCGATGTGGCCGTCGCCCACCAGCTTCACGTTGGGGTCGTTGGCCGTGACGTGCCCGCTAAAGGACTGCTGGTGAAAGTCGCCGTTGAGCGACAGGTTGCGGTAGCGGTAGCCGTTCAGCCAGATGGCCGGGATGGCGAGCGAGGCCTGCCCGCGCGCAAACGGCGGCAAGAAGCCCACGCCGGCCACGCGCCCGTTCAGCGTCACGTCCCGAATCACCGATTCGTCGCCCAAAAACCGGCCCAGCTGGAAGCCGTTGCTGCGCACCGTGCCCTCGTAGGCGGCGTGCGTGAGGTCGGACTTGGTTTTCAGGTTTACGTCCGTCGCCACGAAGCCGAGGGCCGTGTCGAAGGACGCATTGGCCACGAAGTCGTCGTAGAAGCCCAGCACCGAGCCTTCCAGCTTCACGGTGCCCAGCTTCTGCACCAGCTTGTTGGCCGCGGCTGGCAGCCAGTGTTTCAGGTCGCTGGTGCGCACCACCGACGGCAGCATGCGCAAGTCAATAAAGCTTTCCTTGTAGTTGGGCAGGCCCTCGGCGTTGGCGCGCTTGGCCACGATGTGGGTGCCTTGCCCGTAGCGCACGTCCAAGTTGTCGACCTTGAAATTGCGCACGTAGCCCGCGGCGTCGCCCGAGAGCTTCACCGACTCGTGCAGGTCGCGCAGCTGCGGCGCAAACTTGGCGATGTCGTCCGAAAACACCTCCGAGCCGCGCAGCCGCGCAATGGTCTTCATCGAGTCGTTGTAGTCGGTGAAGTTGGTGAACACCCGGAACTCAAACCGCACGTAGTCCTTAATCTGGCTGCGGCCTACGCGCAAGCTCAAGTCCTTAAACTCCCAGAAATGCGGCCCGTAGGTCATGTCCGCCGTGATTTCGCGCAGCTGCGACTGCGAGGGCGTTTCCACCGCGTGCAGGTGGCTGATGCGCAGACCTAGCGTATCGCCGAGCCGGATGTTGGAGATGTCGGCGTAGATGCTGTCCACCAGCAGGTGGTCGTAGTCAATGCTTTGGCCGTAGGTTTTGGCGCGCGGCACGTCGTCTTTCTGAATGGCGAAATGCCCGTTGCGCAGCGCGACGCTGCCCACCTGAAAATCAAACGGCTTGGATTTGGTCGTGTCCGTTGAGGGCCCAATCATGCGCTTCACGGCCGCCATAAACTGGCTGAAGGTGGTCGAATCGGGCTGGCCCGGCAGGTTGCGCAGCTCGAAGCGCGGCTCATGGAGCGTGAGCGTGGCAATGTGCAGGTGCCGCGGGTCAAACACCGAGAACAGCGAGATGTCCGCGTCGGCCCGCCCGATGCTGAGCAGCTCGCCGCCGCGCCGGTCCTGCACTTGCACGCTGTCGAGCAGTACCCGGGAAAAGGGGCGCACATCCACGCGCCCAATGGTCACGTTCTGGCCCAGCTTCTGGGTGAGCACGTCGGCTGCCTCGTGGGCCAGCCGGGTTTGCACGCTGGGCACCCGCAAGGCAATGAGCGCGCCCACCACGGCCAATACCACCAGCAGCCCCAGGCCCAGCAGTATTTTCAGCAGAATGGCGAAGAAACGACGCACCGGAGCAGAACAGTTGAAAGCGAAAAACGCGGGTTAATCCGCAAAGTTGCGGTTTTTTGGTGGCTTGAGTCAACCGCCAAGCCGCTCAGCCAATTATCAGGCCAATGGAACGGCCGGGGCCGGGCCGCGGTTCGCTTCCTTACGGCCAATTCGGGTTAGTAACGCGAACTTTGCCGTTCCGGTCCGGCGGTCGGGCCCAAATGAGCCCAAAATATCGACCTGGCCGGCCGATTCGTCTACCAGTAGCGCGGACTTTGCAGTCCGCGTCGCCGCACAGTTCGGGTATCCGCCGGGGACGCGGACTGCAAAGTCCGCGCTACAGCTTACTTCAAAGCATCTGCACTAATTACTATGGCTTCGCCCGCTCATCCCATCATCCTCGCCATCGAATCTTCCTGCGACGACACCGGCGCGGCCGTGCTGGCCGGCGGCCAGCTGCTGAGCAACGTCGTGGCCACCCAAAAAGTCCACGAGCAGTACGGCGGCGTGGTGCCCGAACTGGCCTCGCGGGCCCACCAGCAGCACCTGCTGCCCGTCGTTACGGCCGCCCTCAAAGAAGCCGGCCTCACCAAAGCCGACCTCGACGCCGTGGCCGTCACGCAGGGCCCGGGTCTGCTCGGTTCCTTGTTAGTAGGCGGGATGTTTGCCAAAACCCTGGCCCTGGCCCTGGATAAGCCGCTGCTGGCCGTGAACCACATGCGCGCCCACATTCTGGCCCATTTCATCCGCGACCCCAAGCCGCAGTTTCCCTTCCTCTGCCTCACCGTGAGCGGCGGGCACACGCAATTGGTGGTGGTGAAATCGGCCATGGAGATGGACGTCATCGGCCAAACCATAGACGATGCTGCCGGCGAAGCCTTCGACAAAACGGCCAAGCTGCTCGGCCTGCCGTACCCCGGCGGCCCGCATCTCGACAAGCTGGCCCGCCAGGGCAACCCCGCGCGGTTTGCCTTCCCCGTGGGCGCCATGCCGGGCTACGACTTCTCCTTTAGCGGCTTGAAAACGGCGGTGCTTTATTTCCTGAAAAAAGAAACCGCCGCCAACCCGGACTTCATTCAGGAAAACCTGGCCGACCTCTGCGCCAGCATCCAGCACACCATCGTGGCCACGCTGCTGCGCCAGCTCCGCCGCGCCGCCGCCGACACCGGCCTCACGCAAGTGGCCCTGGCCGGCGGCGTGGCCGCCAACTCCGGCCTGCGCACCGCCCTGGAAGCCGAAGCCGACGCCCAGGGCTGGCAGGTGTTCATTCCAGAATTTCAGTTTTGCACCGACAACGCCGCCATGGTGGCCATGACCGCGCATTTCCAGTACGAAGCCGGCGACTTTGCCACCCAGCTCACCAGCCCCGACCCGCGCCTGAAACTGAAGTAGCGGCCCTGCGTTAGGACCCTACCTTTGCCGGCCCGTCCATCAGGGGCCTGGCAACTGCCCACGCGTAACCGACAATTAGCCCAATGGCCAAAGACGACAAACCCGTCATCATCAACATCAAAAACCGCCGCGCCAGCCACGAATACACCTTCCTGGCCAAGTACGACGCGGGCGTGATGCTGCAGGGCACCGAGATAAAAAGCATTCGCGAGGGCAACGTGAACCTCACCGACGGCTATTGCACCTTCGACCACAAAGGCGACCTCTGGATTCACAGCATCCGCATTGCGCCTTATTCCTTAGGTACTTACAACAACCACGACGCCATGCGCGCCCGCAAGCTCCTGCTCAACAAGCGCGAGCTCAAGCAGCTGGCCGGCAAAAGCGTGGACCAGGGCCTGACCATCATCCCGCTGCGCCTCTTCGTGACGGACCGCGGCTTTGCCAAAATCGAAATAGCCCTCGCCCAGGGCAAAAAGCTCTTTGACAAGCGCAACGACCTCAAAGAGAAAGCCCAAAAGCGCGACATGGAGCGAATGTGAAGGTGAAATGGCGAAATGGCGAGTAAGCCCACGGCTACCGTTCTTTGCGTCAACTCACCACCTCACCATTTCACCACCTCACCACTTTGAACCCCGGCATCTGCGCCCTGAGCGCCGTCCCCGTCCGCGCCGAGCCCAACGACCGGGCCGAACTCGTCACCCAACTCCTGTTTGGCGAATGCTACCAGATTTTGGTCACCGACGGCAGCTGGCTGCAAGTGCAGCTGGCGGCCGACGACTACGTGGGCTGGATTGATTTCAAGCAGCACACGCCCGTCTCGCCCGAGTACTACGCCGCCTGGTGCGCCCAGGACCACCCGCGCGCTCTCGACGTAGTGCAGGCCGTGAGCGACGCCACCACCAAAATTCCGCTCACGCTGGGCTGCCGCCTGCCGTTTTTCGACGGCATGAACGTGCGCATCGGCGAGCGCAACTACTTCTTCAACGGCACTGCCACCAATCCCACCGCCGCGCCCGACCACGCCCGCCAGGCCGCCCTGCTGCGCAAAATCGCCCTCATGTACCTGAAGGCGCCCTACGTGTGGGGTGGCAAAAGCATCTTCGGCCTCGACTGCTCCGGGCTGTGCCAGCAGCTCTACGGCCTGGTGGGCATCCAGCTCCCGCGCGACGCCCGCCAGCAGATTGACCACGGCCGCCAGGTGCACTTCGTGACCCAGGCCCGGCCCGGCGACCTCGCCTTTTTCGACAACGCCGAGGGCCGCATCGTGCACGTGGGCATGGTGCTGGATGAAGGCCAGATTCTGCACGCCCACGGCGAAGTCCGCATCGACCCGCTCGACCACAACGGCATCTTCAACCGCGAGCGGCAGCGCTACTCGCACAAGCTGCGCCTCATCAAGCGCCTGCTGCCGGAGTAGGGGAGGAGTAGAACAGAAGACCAAAGACCGTCATGCCGAGCGCCAGCGAAGCATCTCTACCGCAATAGTGAATAGTTTACGGCTGCAGTAAAGATGCTTCGCTGGCGCTCGGCATGACGGTCTTTTTAACATTTTCTCTCGGCTGAACTTAACCCAAACCCGCTTGTTTATCTGCTTGGAAACCGCTAGCTTTCGGCGGGTTATCCGAGCCCCAAGCGTGTATGGACCAAAAAGTGTTAGTGCTGAATGGCGACTATACCGCCATTACCCTGTGCAGCGTGCAGAAGGCGTTTGTGCTCCTGTTTCTCGACAAGGCGGAGATGGTGGCCAAGTCGGACCACGGCACCCTGCGCACCATCTCCCAATCTTTTCCCAAGCCGAGCATCATTCGCTTGCAACGCTACGTGCGCGTGCCCTACAAAGGCATTGCCCTGAGCCGCCACAACATCTTTAAGCGCGACCATTTCGAGTGCCAGTACTGTGGTTCTACGAAAAATTTAACGCTCGACCACGTCATGCCGCGCTCGCGCGGCGGAGAATCTTCGTGGACCAACCTGCTCACGGCCTGCGCCCGCTGCAACCACGCCAAAGGCCACCACACGCCCAACGAGGCCGGTTTGACCATCCGGCAGCAGCCCAAAAAGCCCACGTTGGCGGGCTTCCTCAAGCTCTCGGCGGGCACCATCGACCAGAACTGGCACGCGTACCTGAATTAAGTTCTGCCGTATAGGGTTAGGAAGGGGTACCTTTGATTTTATTCCCCCCCAAACCTGCCTATGGCCCTGCCCAAGTTCGCTGCAACCCGCTCGTTTCATACCGAGCTCAAAACCCGTATCAATCACTATTTCGAGGAATCGGGGCAGCGGATGACTGGTGACTTCAGTCTCATCTTCAAGGGCGTTTTGCTCGTGGGAATGATGGCCGCCCTTTACGTGCATCTGGTGTTTTTCACGCCCGCCTGGGGCTGGGCCCTGCTTGAATGTGCTCTGTTGGGCTGCGTTATCGCCGCCATTGGCTTCAACGTGATGCACGACGGCGCCCACGGCAGCTTTTCGCGCTTTGCCTGGGTCAATAAGCTGGCGGCCTACACGCTGGGCGTGCTCGGCGGCAGCCCCTACATGTGGAACTCCAAGCACAACCTCATCCACCACACCTACACCAACATTGAGGGCCACGACGACGACATCAACATCCAGCCCTGGATGCGCATGACACCCGACCAGCCCAAGCACGCGCTGCACCGCTACCAGCATTTCTATTTCTGGGCGCTCTACTGCATGCTCTACACGTCCTGGATTTTTGCCATGGACTACCAGAAATACTTCTCCCGTCAAATCGGCGCCATCGGCCTCAAGCCCATGAACACCGGCGAGCACGTCAGCTTCTGGGGCTTTAAAGTGCTGAACTTGTTGCTGTACGTGGCCCTGCCCATCTACCTGGTCGGCTTCCTGCCGTGGCTGGCCGGCTTCATGCTGAGCACGGCCGTGGCCGGCCTGGTCCTGAGCATGGTATTCCAGCTCGCCCACACCGTGGAAGACGCGGCTTTCCCCGTGCCCCACGCCACCACCCACAAGCTGGAAGACGAGTGGGCCATCCATCAGGTGCGCACCACCGCCAATTTTGCTACTGATAATAAAGTGGTAAGCTGGTTGGTTGGCGGCCTCAACTTCCAGATTGAGCACCACTTGTTCCCGAAAATCTCGCACGTGCACTACCCCGCCATCAGCAAGATTGTGCAGCAGGTGTGCGCCGAGTTCGACATCACCTACAACAACTACGCCCGCACCCGCACCGCCGTGGTTTCGCACGTCATGTTCCTGCGCCAGATGGGCCGCGCCGCATAGCCCGACCAGACCCAACAACAAAAAGCCCCGACGCGAATGCGCCGGGGCTTTTTGTTATCTGTGGTTTCTAAAACTAGCGGCCCACAAACGACAGCAAATCCGTCGTCAATTGGTCTTTGTCAGTAAAGAATAGGCCGTGCGGCGCGCCCTTATACACCTTCAGTTCTGCCTGCGGAATCATCTTGGCCGTGCGCTCGCCGCTGGCCTCAAAGGGCACCGTCGCATCAGCGTCGCCGTGAATCACCAGCGTCGGCACTTTGATTTCGGACAAGTCGGCCCGGAAATCGGTGCTGGAAAAAGCCACCGCGCAGTCGCGCGTGGCATTCGGCGCCGCCAGCGAGGCCACCGTGAAATTCCAGTCCAGCACGCCCTGGCTCACCGGGTGGCTAATCATGCCCACGCCGTAGAAGCTCTTGGCGAAGGTTTGCAGGAAGTCAAACCGGTCCTGCTTCATGCCGTCGGCCATTTCGTCGAATACCTTTTGGGGCACGCCCTCCGGGTTGTTGTCGGTCTTGAGCATAAAGGGCGTTACGGCGCTCACGAAAGCCACGCGGGCAATGCGCTTGTCGCCGTAGGTGCCGAGGTAGCGGGCAATTTCGCCGCCGCCCATCGAGAAGCCCACCAGCGTCACCTGGTTCAAATCCAACTCTTCGAGCAGGGCGTTGAGGTCGGCCGCCATCGTGTCGTAGTCGTAGCCCGTCCAGGGGCGGGAGGAGCGGCCGAACCCGCGCCGGTCGTAGGCAATGACGCGCAGGCCGGCCTTGGCCAGCCCAATGGCCTGGTGCTCCCACATGGTGTGGTCGAGCGGCCAGCCGTGGATGAGCACCACCGGGGCGCCCTGCCCCCAGTCTTCGTAGAAAATATTAACCGGGTTGCCGGCCGTGTCGTTACCTGCTTTGATATAAGCCATTAGAGTAAGGTGTTTTGGGTGAAATGTTACCGTTCTCCTTACGCGGCTAGACCGGTTTACAGTTGCTTTTTCGTAAATTTGATTATAAGTGACTCGCTCATGAAAGCTGTAACCATTCTGCTCCCCGATTCCGTCGAACTAAGCCAAGACCAGATTCAACGGTTGGTGCTGATTAATCTTGATATTGTTAATCATCAGGCTGCATCTTTGCCAGGGCCTGCAGATTTGCAGGCCCTGTTGCAGCGGCCGGTGCCGCCAGAAGAAGCTGCTGATATCCGTCACCTTATCGGCCTGTATTATGCCGAACGGGCTGCTGATTTGGTGGACGAGCAATGGGATAAAAATGGCTGGACCGCTGAAACAATGCATAATTGGGTGCGCGAACACCTGCGCACCGCCCACGGCCGCCATGCCGCATGAGGGTAGTTCTGGATACCAACGTTTTGCTGGTTAGCATTGGGCGCCGCTCACCATTCCGCCCGGTTTTCGACGCCTTGCTGCGAGAGCAGTTGACATTGGTAGTGAGCACAGGCATCCTGCTCGAATACGAAGAAATTCTGACCCAACGTAATGGCGCCGTTGTGGCGCACAGCGTACTCGAAGCGTTAAGCAACCTGCGAAACGTCAGCCGCCACGAGGTGCGTTACCACTGGCGTCTGCCCTTTATCGACCCCGATGACCAAAAGTTTGTCGATGCCTACGTAGCCGGCAACGCCGATTACCTCGTCAGCAACGACCGGCATTTTGATGGGCTTGGTGCTGCTGGCTTTCCCAGCGTGCGCGTATTTTCTGCCGAAGCATTCCTGAAACGCCTTGCTTAACTCAACTGTCTTGAAACGCTTTGAACGGCAGGCATTGCGAATCAGTGTTAGCAAAACCGCCTCATAATCCGTACCTTTGCGGCCCCGCCAAGGTGGCGGGCCTTGCGCCCTAACGGCAAGAGGTTCAAAAGCAACGGCGTAGCAGCCCGGGCTTCGGCCGCTGCGTTTTTACACTGGAGCCCGCACACAAGTATGGCAACTGAATTAGTTGACGATTTTGATTGGGACAACGTTGGAGCGACCGGCTTCGGCGGCAATTATTCTTCGGACCAGCGCGCTGAGATGGAGAAAATGTACGGCGACACCCTGACGACCGTACAGGAAGAAGAAGTGGTGAAAGGCACCGTGGTAGGCATCACCGACCGCGACGTTATCCTGAACATCGGCTTCAAATCCGATGGTCTGGTGTCCATCACCGAATTCCGCGACCTGCCCGACCTGAAAATCGGCGACGAGGTGGAGGTGTTCATCGAAGACCAGGAAGATGCTAACGGCCAGCTTATCCTGAGCCGCAAGAAAGCCAAAATCAAGCAGGCCTGGAAGGCTATTTACGACGCTCTGGAATTGGATACGATTCTGGAAGGCGTAGTGAAGCGTCGCACCAAAGGCGGCCTCATCATGGAGCTCGACGGCGTGGAAGCCTTCCTGCCCGGCTCGCAAATCGACGTGAAGCCCATCCGCGACTTCGACATTTATGTGGGCCGTCGCATGGAAGTGAAAGTGGTGAAAATCAACTCCGCTTTCGACAACGTCGTGGTTTCGCACAAAGTACTCATCGAGAAAGACCTCGAGAAGCAGCGTGAGGCCATCCTGAACAACCTCGAAAAAGGCCAGATTCTGGAAGGCAACATCAAGAACATGACCAACTTCGGCGTGTTCATCGACCTCGGCGGTGTCGACGGTCTGCTGCACATCACGGACATCTCGTGGGGCCGCATCGCTCACCCGAGCGAAGTGCTGACCCTGGACCAGAAGCTGAACATCGTGGTGCTGGACTTCGACGAAGCCAAGAAGCGTATTTCGCTGGGCCTGAAGCAGCTGACGCCCCACCCGTGGGATTCGCTGCCGGCCGACCTGCAGCCGGGCTCCAAAGTATCGGGCCGCATCGTGAACGTGGCCGACTACGGCGCGTTCATGGAAGTGGTACCCGGTGTGGAAGGCCTCATCCACGTTTCGGAAATGAGCTGGAGCCAGCACCTGCGCAACCCGCAGGACTTTATCAAGCAGGGCGACACGGTAGAAGCGCAGATTCTGACGCTCGACCGCGAAGACCGCAAGATGAGCCTCGGCATCAAGCAACTGACCGAAGACCCGTGGACCCGTGGCGACTTCGCCACCACCTACGCCGTGGGCACCAAGCACAGCGGTACCGTGCGTAACCTGACCAACTTCGGCCTGTTTGTAGAACTGGAAGAGGGTGTGGACGGTCTCGTGCACGTGTCGGACCTGTCGTGGACCAAGAAAATCAAGCACCCCTCCGAAATGGTGAAGGTGGGCGACAAGCTCGATGTAGTGGTACTGGAGCTGGACCTGGGCGCCCGTCGCCTGGCCTTGGGCCACAAGCAGCTGGAAGAAAACCCCTGGGATACCTTCCAGACGGTGTTCACCCCCGGCTCGGTACACAAGGCTACCATCACCGAGAAGTCGGAGCGTGGCGCAGTACTCGAATTGCCTTACGGCATCGAGGGCTTCGCTTACCCCAAGTCGTTGGTGAAGGAAGATGGCACGACCGCCGAGAACGGTGAGTCGCTTGACTTCCGCGTAACGGAGTTCTCGAAGGACGACCGCCGCATTGTGCTCTCGCACACGGCTGTTTACAACAAAGAAGCCGCCGCTGAGGACGACAGCCGCAACGCCAAGTTCAAGAAGAAAACCAACGCCAAAGGTGGCGACACCCAGGGCGAAGGCAAAATCAGCGACCTGAAAAAGACCGAAGAGAAGTCGACCCTCGGCGACCTCGACGCGCTGAGCGCCCTGCGCGACCAGATGATGGGCAACGAACGCAAGGCTGGTGAGCAGAAGCTCGCCGCCGCTGCCAAGGCTCCCAAGGCCGAAGCCGCTCCCGCTGCTGAGGCTGCTCCGGCCGCTGAAGAAGCTCCCGCTGCTGACGCTCCCGCCGAAGGTGGCCTGCTGGCTGGCATTGCCGGTGCCGCTTCGGCTGCTCTCGACACCGTGAAGCACGCTGCTTCGGACGCTGTGGACGCTGTGACGCACTCGGATGCCTTCGCGAAGGCTTCGGAAGTGGCCGGCGACTTGGTGGACAAAGCCAAAGACCTGATTGCCGGCGACGACGCCGACAAAAAGGACGACGAAGCCAAAGCCTAGTGCTCAGCTGAGTTAGCGTAATGAAGAAAGCCCCGGCGTTGCAGCCGGGGCTTTTTTTATGCCGGTGCCTTGCCTACGCCAAACGGGCTGCCTACCTTTGCGGTCCCAAAAGCCCACTACTGGCAACGTGACCGAGTGGCTAGGTAGAGGTCTGCAAAACCTCCTACAGCGGTTCGAATCCGCTCGTTGCCTCTTTAAATTGACAGAATCCCCTTGTAAGCCATGCGTTTACAAGGGGATTCCGCTTTTTAGGTACAATAGAGGTGCCATATGGCTGAGCCAACTGGACAGGAATGCCATTAATTCACTAAACAGTCGCGCTTGTTGCGTTTGGGCGCTGCTAAGGTTTAAACGTAGCGCTGATGGGACAGGGGCTTCCACGCTTTTACGGCTTGTTGCTTTGTTGGGCAAGGCGGTTGAGCGGCTTATCTGAAGTTTGGTAGCGGTGCAATCAGGGGCAGAAACTTATGCTATTCAACTCGTTCGAATTCCTGATTTTCTTTCCAGTCGTAACGGTTCTGTACTTCCTGCTGCCGCACCGGCACCGGTGGTGGTGGCTGCTGCTGGCCAGCTGCGTGTTTTACATGGCCTTTATCCCGGCCTACATTCTTATCCTGCTCCTGACCATTGTCATCGATTACGGCGCCGGTATTTTTATTGAAAACGCCCAGGGGAGGCAACGCCGGTTTTACCTGGCCCTGAGCCTGGCGGCCAACCTGGGGGTGCTGGCGGTTTTCAAATACTACAACTTCTTCATTGGCAACATGAACGGGCTGCTGCACCTGAGCAACCCGGCTGCGTCGCTGCCTTTGCTGGGGCTCGTGCTGCCCATTGGGCTCTCGTTTCACACGTTTCAGGCCATGAGCTACACCATTGAGGTGTACCGGGGCCGCTACCCGGCCGAGCGGCATTTCGGGATTTATGCGCTGTACGTGCTATTTTACCCACAGCTCGTGGCCGGGCCCATCGAGCGGCCGCAGCACATGCTGCCGCAATTTCACGAAGAAAAGCATTTTGACTACCCGCGTGTGGTGAGCGGCTTGCGCCTGATGGCGTGGGGCTTATTCAAAAAAGTGGTGATTGCCGACCGCTTGGCGTACCTGGTCAACGAGGTGTATAACCAGCCGCGCCATTTTCAGGGGCTGCCGCTGCTGGTGGCCACGGTGTTTTTCTCCATTCAGATTTACTGCGACTTTTCGGGCTATTCCGACATGGCGCTGGGCGCGGCCCGGGTGATGGGCTTCGAGCTGCGCCAGAATTTCGACCGGCCCTACTTTGCCACGAGCATCGCGGAGTTTTGGCGGCGCTGGCACATGTCGCTGTCCGGCTGGTTTCGGGACTACTTATATCTTCCGCTCGGCGGCAGCCGGGTGGCGCTGCCACGGGCGTGTTTCAACTTGTTTTTTGTGTTCGTGGTGAGCGGCCTCTGGCACGGGGCCAACTGGACGTTTCTGGCCTGGGGTGCCCTGCACGGCGCTTACCTGGTCGTCGGGAAGCTCACCCAGAAAAGCCGTAGCCAGCTCATTGAACAGCTGGGCCTGCGCTTTTTGAATCATCCCTGGCTCAACCTCGCGTTTACTTACGCACTGGTGACGTTTGCCTGGATATTTTTCCGCGCCAACGGGCTCCACGACGCCGTCTACATCATCACCCACCTCCTGAAGCCCGCGGCGGCCGTGTGGCACGAGCAGGCCTTTACGGGCTGGTATACGGTGCGCGTGCTGTACCCCTTCCCGCAGTGGATGACCCTGTTGCTGGCCGTGCCGCTGCTGTTTCTGGTGGAAAAAGCGCAGCGGCACGTTTCCCTCAACGCGTGGCTGGGGCAGCAGGCCGCGCCGGTGCGCTGGGCTATTTACTACGGCATTGTGCTCAGCATTGCCTTGCTGGGGGCTTACGAGAACATCCGGTTCATCTACTTTCAATTCTAAGCCCACTACCCGAACGTGGCCGATACTTCTCGTTCTTCCGCTCGTGGCAGTGGCCGGCTGCTGCGCAAAGTGCTGCTGCTCAGCCTGCCGCTGGTGGCCATTCTGGTCAGCTATCTGGTGCTGGACCCGTTTCGGGTGCTACGCCGGTATGCCACCTTCGACCAGCGCCTGGTGGCCGTGCCGAACCGCGACTACACCAGCACGCAGATGTACCTGAACACCTACGAGCGGCGGCCCCACCACTCTTTCATTCTGGGCGATTCGCGCACCATGGCCTTTCTGGTGCGCGATTGGGAGCCGTACATTCACGACACCGCGGCGTTTCACTACGATGCTTCGAGCGAGTCCCTATACGGGGTCTGGAAAAAGCTGCAGTTTCTGGAGCAGCACGGGGCCAGGCTGAAAAACGTGCTCATCGTTGGCGATGCCGACCTGCTGGAGCAGACGCACGACACGGCGGCCCACCTGCTGCGCAAAGACCCGCGCACCACGGGCAGCTCCCGGCTGCGCTTTCAGGGAGCTTTTGTGAAGGCCTATTTATCCAACTTGTTCTTCTATCAGTTCATCCGGCTGCGGCTGACGGGAAAATTCCGGCCCGGCATGAGGGGCCTGCTCGAAAGCCGCCGCATCTACTACGACCCGGTGACCAATGACTTGGTGCTGCCGGAACTGAACGAGGAAATCAGGCGGGATTCGCTGGACTTTTATGCTCGTAATGAACGGCTCAAAGCGGCTCGCCGGCCCGGGGTTTCAGCGGCGGTTATCGGCCCGGCTCAGTTGCGGCAACTGGTAGCCATTCGCGCCATTTTCGCCCGTCACCAAACCCGTTACCACTTCGTTATTAGTCCGCTGTTTAATCAAAAACAGCTTAATCCTGCCGATTTGGCGGTTTTAAAGCGGGTTTTTGGGGCCTCCGCCATTCACGATTTTAGCGGCGCTAATGCCTTCACCGCGCAGGCCGGCAATTATTACGAAGACGCGCACTACCGCCCGCTGGTGGGGCGCGCCATCTTACAGCAGATTTATTCGGGCAGTTTCAAACCGCAGGAGGATAAGCGGTAGCGTATCGGTTGCTCCGCGGGCACAGCAACCGTCGCCCGGCGCCGGCCCGGCATGAGCTCAGTCCGCCAAAAGAAGCTGAGGAAATCGCCGTTACGAAATATAGGCTTCAGCCTGTTGATAAAACTGGCTCGTTGACTTGCCAAATTGCCTGGAAAACCGCGCTTGCTGCGGGTAGGGGAGGCGCTTTCGCCCGCAAAAACTTTGTTTCTGAGTTTTAGGCCGCATTATCCCTACCTTTCGTAGGCAAGCGAGCCGAGGGTCCGTACTTTCGGCTGAAACCTACCCTCACCACCCCGACCCCTTATGAAGATTATTGACATTCGGACCATGCGCGGGCCCAGCTACTGGTCCGTGAAGCACACCAAGCTCATCGTGACAAAGGTGGACCTGGAAGAGTTTGCCGGCTCGTGGTCGAACGCCATTCCGGAACTGCCGGCCAAGTTCATGGAGTTGTTTCCCAAGATTGGGCAGCCGCAGCCGGGCGGCATCAGCGGCCGGCAGTCGCCGAAGCACCCGCCCCTGAACGAGGACCAGCTCAACGACGGCGAGCCGCTGGGCCACGTCATTCAGCACGTGGCGCTGGAGCTGCAGCGCATGGCCGGCATGCCCGTGTACTGGGGCAAAAGCTACCCGGCCCGCGAAGACGGCGTGGAGTACGTGGTGTTTGCCTACCAGGAAGAGCGGGCCGGCCGCCGCGCCGCCCAGGCCGCCGTGGAGATTGTAGAAGCCCTGTGCAAGCAGGAAGACGTGAACCTCAAGCCCATTATCGACGAGCTGCACGAAATCCGGGAGGACGAGTTCATCGGGCCCAGTACCTACAGCATTGTGGCCGAGGCCGCTTCGCGCAACATTCCATACATCGCGCTTAAGAATAGCAACATCATCCAGCTGGGCTACGGCGTGAACCAGAAGCGCATCTGGGCCACCACCACCAGCTACACCTCGCACGCGGGCGTGGAAGTGGCCGGCAATAAGAACCGCACCAAGGCCATGCTCAACGACGCGGGCGTGCCCGTGCCGCGCGGCACCACCGTGTACTCGGAAGACGGGCTGCGCGACGCCATTGACGAACTGGGCTTCCCCATCGTGACCAAGCCGCTCGACGGCAACCACGGCAAGGGCGCCACCATCCGCATCATGAACTGGGAGGGGGCCGCCGCCGGCCTCAAAGCCGCGCAGGAATATTCGCGCGCCGTGATTGTGGAGCAATTCATCGAGGGCTTCGATTTCCGCCTGCTGGTGGTGAACGGCAAGCTGATTGCGGCCGCTAAGCGCACGCCGGCCGCCGTGACCGGCGACGGCCGCAGCACCATTCAGCAGCTCATCGACGAGGTGAACAAAGACCCGCGGCGGGGCATCGGCCACGAAAAGGTGCTCACCAGCATCAAGGCCGACAAGCACACCATGGACATCCTCGAAGCCCGCGACTTGACGCTGGAATCGGTGCTGCCAGCCGGCGAAACGCTGTATTTGAAAAGCACGGCCAACATCAGCACCGGCGGCACGGCCTCCGACGTGACCGACCAGATGCACCCCTACAACGTGCTGCTGGCCGAGCGGGTGGCCGGCATCGTGGGCCTGGATATTTGCGGCATCGACCTGATGGCTACCGACATTGCCGTGCCGCTCAACGAAAGCCGCGGCGCCGTGATTGAGGTGAACGCCGCGCCGGGCTTCCGCATGCACATCTCGCCGGCCGAGGGCCTGCCGCGCAACGTGGCCGCGCCGGTGGTCGACATGCTGTTTCCGCCCGGCTCGTCGGGCCGCATTCCCATCATTGCCATCACGGGCACCAACGGCAAAACCACCACCACGCGCCTGATTGCGCACATGGTGGCCAGCAAGGGCTACAAAGTGGGCTTCACCACCACCGACGGCATCTACATTCAGGGCGTGCAGCTGCAGAAAGGCGACTGCACCGGCGGCCAAAGCGCCGAGTTCGTGCTGAAGGACCCCACCGTGAACTACGCCGTGCTGGAAACCGCCCGCGGCGGCATGTTGCGCTCGGGCCTGGGCTTTCACACCTGCGACATTGCGGTGGTGACCAACGTAGCCGCCGACCACCTGGGCCTGCGCGACATCTACACCGTGGAGGAGATGGCGGCCGTAAAGGGTGTGTTGCCCCGCACGGTGCGCAAAAACGGCTGGGCCGTGCTCAACGCCGACGACGACTTGGTGTACGCCATGGCCCGCACCGTGGACTGCCGCGTGGCCTTGTTCAGCATGCGCGACGACAACCCCCGCATCCAGGAGCACGTGGAGGCCGGCGGGGTGGCCGCGGTGTACGAGGAAGGCTACGTCACCATCTACCGCAACAGCTACAAGCTGCGCATTGACCGGGCCGCCGAGTTTCCGGTGACCCTGGGCGGGCGCGCGGGCTTCAACATCGAGAATAGCCTGGCCGCCGCCCTGGCCGGCTACCTGGCTGGATTCGACAAGGACGACATCAAGACGGCCCTGCGCACCTTCATCCCGTCGGCCACCAAAACGCCGGGCCGGATGAACAGCTACAATTTCCCGGACTTTGAAGTCATCGTGGACTACGCCCACAACACGGCCGGCATCACCAAATTTGCCGAGTTCATGGCCGCCACGCCGGCCACCCGCAAAATCGGCATCGTGTCGGGCCTGGGCGACCGGCGCGATGAGGACACGCTGGGCTTCGCCCGCATCGCCGGCCGCATCTTCGACGAGGTGATTCTGCGCCAAGACCGCGACCTGCGCGGCAAGTCGGCCGAGTTCCTGCGCGACATCATGGAGCGCGGCCTGCGCCTCGACAAGCCGGAGTTGAAAATCACCTACATCGAACACGAGCCCGACGCCATCGACCACCTGCTGCAGCACACGCCGCAGGGCGGCGTTGGCGTCATCTTCACCGAGAACATCAGCGCCACGCTGGCCAAGCTGGACGAGTTTGAGAAGACGAGTGCGGCGGGCTAAACGTCGCTGTTAATCAAAGCGAAAGAGGGAGCGGGATTCGTCCGGCTCCCTCTTTTATATTGCGTCCTGTCTGAACTTTCATTTCCTTTTTCTATGGTCAACTTTTCCACTCTACCTCCCGCCGCGCTGCTTCGCACCCTGGTGGCTTTGTTTCTTTTGGCTCTAAGCCTTCCGGCCGCCGCCCAGGCCCCCCCGGCCTGGCAGTCGGCGCGGGCGGTGGCCACGGCTACGGCGGCAGCGGCGAACAATTACTCGGTTGTGACGGCCACGGCCGTCGATGCGGCGGGCAACGTGTATTTGGCCGGAAAATTCAGGAATACGGTGGTGCTGGGCAGTACCATGCTCACAAGCCTGGGAGATAATGATGTGTTCGTAGCCAAATTCAGCCCTGTCAGCAACCAGTTCGTGTGGGCGCAGCAGGCCGGCGGCACGGGCTACGATGCCGCTACCGCGCTGGCTGTAAACAAAACCAGCGTGTACGTGACCGGAAGCTTCTCCGGCTCCACCGCTAGCTTCGGCACCCTACCGGAAGCTTCTCCGGCTCCACCGCTAGCTTCGGCACCCTAGCCCTGACCAATGCGGAAATGGGCAACTTATTCGTGGCCAAGCTGGCAGATGCGGGCAGTAAAGGCCACTTTGTGTGGGTGCAACAGGCCGGTAGTACGTCTGCTGCCGATGTCAGCGCGCTGGCCGTGAACGGCAGCAGTGTATACGTAGCGGGGTATTTCCACGGCCGTACCGCCGGCTTTGGTCCGGCTACCCTGACCAATGCAGGCTTTATCAACATTTTCGTGGCCAAGCTCACGGATGCGGGTAGCACAGGTCGCTTCGTGTGGGCGCAGCAGGCCGGCGGCACAAGCGTTGACCAAGCTACCGCCCTGGCCGTAAGCGGAACCAGTGTGTATGTGGCAGGCTATTTCAGTAGCCCCACGGCAGCCTTCGGTTCAGCCACCTTGACTACTGCGGGTGGCAATGACGTATTTGTGGCCCGGCTTACCGATGCGGGCAATACGGGCCGCTTCGTATGGGCGCAACGGACCGGAGGACCAAATAAGGAGCAAGCCACTGCCCTGGCCGTGAGTGGGTCCAGTGTGTACGTAACCGGGTATTTTGGCAGCTCTACCGTGGCCTTCGGTCCGGCTGTTCTTACCAGTGCAGGGACTACCGACCTATTTGTGGCCAAACTCACCGACGCCGGTCGCTTCGTGTGGGCACAAAGGGCCGGCGGCGTAGGCGTCGACATTGCCCGCACGATGGCTGTGAGCGGCACCAGCGTGTATGTGGCGGGTGATTTTCGCAGTCCCACAGCGGATTTTGGCCTCGCCACCCTAACCAATGCGCTCAACACCGACTATTCTCCTGATGTGTTTGTGGCCAAACTTGCCGACGATGGTAGCACGGGCCGCTTCGTGTGGGCACAAAGAGCGGGCGGCATAGGCGTTGAGCAAGCAACCTCCTTAGCAGTGAGTGGAACTCGTATGTACGTGGCGGGCCATTTCTTTTCTAGCCCTACGACCATCTTTGGTGCTACTACCCTCGCCAACCCGAGCCCCAGTCCCTATCTCGGTTTCCTAGCCTCCCTCATTATCCCCTAACAGCCGATTCCACATCGCTTCCTGAACCCGCGCAACCTCTTTCCCAACCCGGCCCACCACGCGGCCACCCTGCGCCTGCCCGCCGGCACTGCCCCCGCGCCCCTCACTCTCACTGATGCCTTGGGCCGGGCCGTGCGCCGCTACCCCGTCCCAGTCGGCCCCGAAACCGCGCTCGACCTGCGCGGCCTGCCCGCGGGCCTCTACCTGCTGCGCGGCGCCGGCCCGGCCCGGCGCCTGGCGGTGGAGTAGCGTGCTGCTTCCGCAACGGCAAAGCCCGCCTCCCGCCTAGGCCGGCGGGCTTTTTTCAGCGCAGCACAGCAGGGCAGCACCCTCGCCCGGGCATCTTTCCACTCACCAAAAGCGCCGCGGCGGTGATAAATAGGATTGCGTCGTGGGCAACTTGCATTGCGGCGGCATCGCGTTGCATCGCGGCGGGAAGAAGTAGGATTGCGGCGGGAGCACGACTCGTTGCGGCGTAAGTAAATAGGATTGCGGCAGCAAACAGTAGGATTGCGGCCAGGGCACGACCCATTGCGGTGGTAGTTGGGTCGGCTGCCTTGCCCGGCTCCGTGCTTCTACCAGCCCGCGCACCCCCGGCGCCTGTTGCCAAAAAAGCCGCTTCAGTTACTGAAGCGGCTTTTTTTGTTAAAACTGCCAGAAGAATTCGGGCGCTAAGCGCCGGTTGAATCCGTTCTTATCCGTTAAATCTGCGACAATCTGCGGTTCAGATTACTTCAGCGTGAACGTGGTTTTGCCCATCAACTGGCCGCTTTCGTAGAGCTCTACGGTGTGCTGGCCTTTCTTGTAGTCGGCGCCTTTGGCGTACACGAATTCCAGCTTCTGCTTGCTGTTGTCGTACACCACGTCCTGCTTTTGGGTGTAGAAGGCCTCCTGGCCGTCCACGGTGAAGGTGCCGCCGCCCGTGCTCAGGTTGTAGAGGGCGGCGCCGTCGGGCTCCAGAATGCGCATGTAGATGGCTTTGGTTTCCTTCGGCGACACGTCGTTGCGGGCCAGGTTAAAGGTCACTTTTACCTTCTCCACCTTCTTGGCCTTGAACTCCTCTTTGTCGTCTTCTTTCTCCTTGTTTTTGGAGGTGATGATAGCCACTTTGATGTTTTCGGACTGCAGGCGCGAGGCCACGCCGACTTTTTCGCTCAGCTCGCGGTTGCTGCGCACCACCGTGCTGATGGTGTCGGTCAGCCGGTTCTGCTTTTCCTTGAGAGTGGTAGTTTCAGTGTAGAGGGCCTCGTTGTCCTTTTTCAGCTGGGCAATGTCGCTGTCCTTTTTGCGGAGCTGGCCTTCCAGGTTCTGGGCACGCTGCTTGAACAGGTTTTGCTGAGCAATGGAAAAGCTGCCGGCCCGGAACGAGCGCAGCTTTAGCAGGTCGGCGTTCACGCTGGCAATCTTGGCCACCAGCGAGTCGTTGCTCAGGCCCAGGGCTTGTAGCTCCTGGCTTTGGCGCTCAAAATCGGATTTCAGGGCCTCGTATTGCTTGATTTGCTCCTGCAGCTTGCTGTCTTTGGCCTGGACTTCGGTGGTCAGTTCCTCGTTTTTCTGGCCTTTTTGCTGGTTGAGGTAGAACAGAACGCCGTTGATGCCCAGGAGCACGAGCACGAGGGCTGCCCAAAGCAGGACGCGGCTGTTGTTGGAACGGGGTTCGGGAGTTTCGTTCGGGTCCATGCGGGAGGTATTAAGCGAAAAAGCAACAGGGAAAGCAACGCGCCCGCCGCAGTGCGGCACGTACCTTTGGGCGTTGGGCGTAAAAATAGGGGACTTCCGTGCCCTGGCAAGTTACAAGTATACTTCAACGGTATGGAAACGGTTTTTCCCGCCTTCGATGCGGCCTACTGGCAAGGCCGTTACGATTCGGGCCGCGACGGCTGGGACGCCCACGGCGTCACGCCGCCGCTGCGCACCTATTTCGACCAGCTCGACGTGGCCCGGCAGCCGCGCATCCTCATCCCCGGCGCCGGCCGCGCCTACGAGGCCGAGTACCTGCACCGGCGCGGTTTCCAGCACGTGTTCGTGGCCGACATTGCCCCCGAAGCCCTGCGCGCCCTGGCCGCCCGCGTGCCCGACTTCCCCGCCGGGCAGCTGCTGCTGGCCGATTTCTTCGCGCTGCCCAACGACCCGTCTTACGACTTGATTGTGGAGCAAACCTTCTTCTGCGCCCTCCACCCGAGCCTGCGCCCGGCCTACGCCCGGCAAGTGGCCCACCTGCTGCGGCCCGGCGGCACGCTCATGGGCCTGCTGTTCGACACCGATTTCGGCCCGGTGCAGGAGCCGCCCTTTGGCGGCAGCAAGGAAGAGTACCGCGCCTACTTTGCGCCGTATTTCGATTTTCGGCACTTCGAAACCGCCACCCATTCGCTCAAGCCCCGGCAGGGACGCGAGCTGTTTATTTGTTTGAAGAAACAATAACTGCCCCTTTGCTATGCATAGCATACTCGCACTCTTCAAACTCGCGCTGGGATTTGCGTGGGCAGTAATAGCATGGCTATTGGTAGTATTAGGTCACCACATCTACCAATCGATAGAACGAGTTCGGATTGAATCTGAAAAGTATGAGTCGGCTAGTTACGACGATGCCTTTGAGGATGGCATCATGTTCTTTTTCTTTCTTCTGCTTTTCGTAGGCATAACCATTTGGTTTCGCAATATTAGGTGGCCCTGGCCGAACGAAAGTCGGAGCTAACATGAAACCAATCATCTGTAAGTCACTAAGATTTCATAGGCTGCTAATTACTTAAGACCCCATGCTCCAGGCCCTCGCCAACACGCTCCCGCACTTCCGCCACACCAATTCCGGCCAGTTTTTCCTCATGGCCGGGCCCTGCGTCATCGAAGGCGAGGACATGGCCCTGCGCATTGCCGAGCGCATCAAGCACATCACCGACAAGCTGCAGATTCCCTACATCTTCAAGGGTTCCTACCGCAAGGCCAACCGCTCGCGCTTGGATTCCTTCACCGGAATCGGCGACGAAACGGCCTTGCGCATCCTGCAAAAAGTAGGGCGCGAAATTGGCGTGCCCACGGTGACGGACATTCACGAATCGAGCGAAGCGGCCCTGGCGGCCGAGTACGTCGACGTGCTGCAAATCCCGGCCTTTCTGTGCCGGCAGACCGATTTGCTCATTGCCGCCGCCCAAACCGGCAAGGTGGTGAACGTGAAAAAAGGCCAGTTCCTGAGCGGTGAGGCCATGAAATGGGCCGTGGACAAAATCCGGCAGTCCGGCAACCCGCACGTCATCCTCACCGAGCGCGGCAACTCCTTCGGCTACTCCGATTTGGTGGTGGACTTTCGCAACCTGCCCGCCATGCGCGAGTTCGAGGTGCCCGTGGTGATGGACGTGACGCACTCGCTGCAGCGCCCCAACCAAAGCAGCGGCGTGACCGGCGGCCAGCCCGCCCTCATCGAAACCATTGCCAAAGCGGCCATTGCCGTGGGCGCCGACGGCCTGTTCATCGAAACCCACCCCACGCCCGCTACCGCCCTCTCCGACGGCGCCAACATGCTGCCGCTCGACCAGCTCGAAGCCCTCCTGGTGAAGCTCACGCGGGTACGGCAGGCCATTCAGGACCGCGGCGAAGTCGAACTGAACCAGTTGCCATAGCTTTCTGAGAGGCGTCCGTTTTTGTCGTCTGTCATCCTGAGCGCAGCGAAGGACCTTCTCACCACTGCACGTTCTTCGGTGAAAAGGTCCTTCGCTGCGCTCAGGATGACAGACGGATATTTCACGTGCGCAGCCAGAAGTGCTGCTTGGGCTGGTTCCTGCGGAAGAAGACGAGGCCGATGTAAAACAAGTCCACCGTCAGCATCACCTCGGGGTGGGCTTTGATAGTCTCCCAGGCACGCTCCATGTCTTCGGACCAGTGAATGTCGTCGAAGACAAAAACCGAGTTTTCGGTGCGGTGGGCCAGGCAGAGCTCGAAGTAGCGCAGGGTGGGCTCGTAGCGGTGGTTGCCATCGAAAAAGGCAAAGTCGATGGGGGCTTGGAGCGCCGCGAGGGCGGGGGCCAGGGTGTGGTCGATGTTGCCCCCGATGAGGGCGATGTTGCGCAGCTGCAGCGCGGCGAAGGTGTCGCGGGCCACGGCGGCCACGTTGGGGCAGCCCTCGAAGGTGACAACGCGGCTGCGCGAGTCGGCCGAGGCCAGGTAGGCGGTGGTGAGGCCCAGGGAGGTGCCCAGCTCCAGGATGGTGGCGGGGCGGAAGTAATTGACCAGCCGGAACAGGAGTTGCGCGAGGTGCCGGGGCTTGGCGGCGGTGCGGGCGATGTCGGCCACGCGGCGCTGCCGGCCGGCGCCGGTGTGCGAGCCCGCTCCAAAATCGGTGACGCTGATGCGGGCGGCGCTATTTAATAGCTGCTGGCGCCGCACTTCCACGGCGGCGTAGGTCCTATAAATGCCCGTGTGGCGCACCACGGAGGTGTAGAGGCCGAACACGAAGGGCGAATGCAGCCCGTGGGCATTGCCCGAACGCAGCCAGAAGCGGAGGTAAGCGAGAAGTTGAAACAAGAAGTAGCGCGAACGTTATGATTCGCGTCCCGGAACGACGCCACACGGCGCGGGGACGCGAACTACAAAGTTCGCGCTACAATGCGCTTGGCGCGCTATAGTATTAATTAAGCCGGTAGGGCACCATGAGCGTGAACTCCGGAATTTCCACCGTGAATTCCTGGCCGTTGGCGAGGCGCTCCATGAGGTAGGTGCCGCGCATCTTGCCCACGCCCGATTTCAGGTTGCAGCCGCTCACGTACTGGTGGGCTTCGCCGGGCTCGAGCACGGGCTGGCGGCCCACCACGCCTTCGCCTTCCACCTCGCGCACCACGCCGTTGGCGTCGTGGATGTGCCAGTGGCGGCGCAACAGTTTCACAGTAAACTCGCTGTTGTTGCGGATTTCAATCTTGTAGGCGAACACGAAGTGCTCCTGGCCGGGGCTGGAATAGTCGGGCAAGTAGTTGGTCGTAACCGAAACGGTGACGCCTTGCGTAGTGGTGGTGGGCATAGGTGTCGGGCTAATAGGTAGCACGGGCGTAACAGCGGCCCGCGGAAATTGGTTTTACGCAACCGCGGCCTTCCAACGCCGCGAACACCCGTTTATTTTCAGAAAACTTTCCATGGTAAAGATAGCCGAAAGCTGGCGGCCGGTGCTGGCCGATGAGTTTGAAAAGCCCTATTTCCAGCGCTTAATCGCCTTTGTGAAAGGTGAGTACGCCACGGCTACCGTGTTCCCGGCCGGCCCCCAGATATTTCACGCCTTCGACGCCACGCCGTTTGAGCAAGTGAAGGTGGTGATACTGGGCCAGGACCCCTACCACGGCCGCAACCAGGCGCATGGCCTCTCGTTTTCGGTGCAGGAAGGGCAGCGCACGCCGCCTTCGCTCCAGAACATTTTCAAGGAGCTGCAGGACGACATTCCCGGCACGCCGCCCGCTCCCAACGGCAACCTCGACCGCTGGGCCCAGCAGGGCGTGCTGCTGCTCAACGCCACGCTCACGGTGCGGGCCAGCGAGCCGGCCTCGCACCAGAAAAAGGGCTGGGAAGAATTCACCGATGCAGTTATTCGCAAGGTTTCCGAGGGGAAGGAGCACGTGGTGTTCATTCTCTGGGGCGCCTACGCGGGCAAGAAGTCCGAGCTGATTGACGAGAAAAAGCATCTGGTGCTGAAGTCGGTGCACCCGTCGCCGTTTGCGGCGGACAAGGGCTTCTTCGGAAGCAAGCCGTTTAGCAAGACCAACGCGTGGCTGCAGCGCATGGGCCTGGAGCCGATAGTGTGGTAAACCGGGTTTGTCATGGCGAGCGCAGCGAAGCAATCCGTCCCATCCAAACCAGACGCGCGAATGAAGCGAAAAGCCCCGGCACTGCACAGTGCCGGGGCTTTCCATAATACCAGGCTAATCGCTGAGAGCAGGACGGATTGCTTCGCTGCGCTCGCCATGACAAACCAGTGGGCTAGTGAATGATGTTGAACAGGCGGCTCCAGCGGATTTTGTGCCAGAAGTCGGCGTTGGGGTCCACGGAAAGCCAGATGAGCACGGCTTTGCCCACCACGTGGTCTTCGGGCACGAAGCCCCAGAAGCGGGAGTCTTCGGAGTTGTGGCGATTGTCGCCCATCATCATGTAGTAGTTCTGCTTGATGGTGTAGCTGGTGAGCGGCTTGCCGTTCTGGTACATCATGCCTTCGGCGTTGTTCCAGGTCACGCCCTGGTTGTGCTCGTAGCGGGCCACGATTTTGTAGTAAATGGCGGCGTTGCCGGGGCTGAGGGCAATGGTCTGGCCCTTTTTGGGGATGGGCAGGGGGCCGTAGTTGTCCAGGGTCCACTTACGGGGCGTTTTGCTCAGGGCGTCGGAATTGGTGAAGTCGGCGCGGTCGGGGAAGAGGCTGCCCGCCAGCCCGGGCTCGTACACGTCGAGGCGCTTCACGTAGGGCTGCTTGCGGAAGAAGTCGGCGGTGGCGGCGTTGCAGCTGATTTTGTAGACGAAGGTGCCGGGCACTTCGCCGGCCATGGCCTGGGGCATGCCGCCGGGCTGCTGGTAGTCCACCACGCCGTGCGCGCGCAGGGCGGCCAGCACCTCGTCGTTGGGGTTGTCGACCTGCATTTCGTAGTCGGTTTGCAGGCCGGGCACGGCGCCCTCGGGCTGGCCGTTGAGGTACGCCTGGCCGTTTTTGATTTCGAGGGTGTCGCCGGCCACGGCCACGCAGCGCTTGATGTAGTTGGTGCGCAGGTCGGCGGGGAACTGGGTTTCGTGGGGCACGTGAAACACCACCACGTCGTTGCGCTTAATCTCGGAGAAGCCCGGCAGCCGGTAAGTAGGCAGCTGAATGAGCTCGGAATAGCTTTGCAGGCCCGTGCCCCAGATGGTTTGGTGGGTGAGGGGCACCTGCAGCGGCGTCTGGGGCGTGATGGGGCCGTAGTGCAGCTTGCTCACAAACAAATAGTCGCCCACGAGCAGGGAGTTTTCCATGCTGGGCGAGGGAATGGTGTAGGCCTCAAACGTGGCCCAGCGGATGAGCGTGGCCGCCACAATGGCAAAAATCAGCGAATCGGCCCATTCGCGGGTTTTCGTTTTGGGCGGCTTCGGGGGAGCGGTGGGGTCGGTTTTGAGCAAAGACATGGGAAGCAAGCTTGGGCTTGGCAGTGAAAATCAGGCAAAGAAACGCAGCAGCGGGGGAGTTACTGGCTGAGAGGCCGTTTAAAAAATATACAGAACGTCAGGCCGAGCGCAGCGAAGCATCTTTACCGCAATGGTAACTAATTACGTTGCGCGGTAAAGATGCTGCGCTGCGCTCGGCCTGACGTTGTTTACAAATCCAGCAGCTCTTTCATTCCAAATACGCCCCGGCGGCCGGGCAGCCACTCGGCGGCCAGCAGCGCGCCCAGCGCAAAGCCTTCGCGGCTGTGGGCCTCGTGTTTGAGCTCCAGGGTGTCGACGTCGGAGGTGTACGTGACGATGTGCGTGCCCACCACCTCGCCGGTACGCTCGCTGAGGATGGCCAGCTCGGCGGGGCTTTCGGCGGGGGCGTTGCGCCAGGTGGTTTTGGCGGGGAAGTGGCGCAGGATGCCTTCGGCCGTGGTGAGGGCTGTGCCGCTGGGCTGGTCGATTTTCTGGGTGTGGTGGATTTCGCGCACCGCCACGTCGTAGCCGCCAAACTGGCTCATTTTAGCCGCGAGGTACTCGTTGAAGTGGAAAAACAGGTTCACGCCCACGCTGTAGTTGGAAGCGTAGAACAGGCTGCCGTTTACTTCAGCGGTCAGGGCTTGGGCTTCCTCAAAATGGTGCAGCCAGCCCGTGGAGCCGCACACCACCGGCAGGCCCTGGCGCAGGCAGGCCGCCACGTTAGCAAACGCCGAATCGGGATGGGTGAACTCAATGGCCACGTCGGCCGTGGCGGGCGTGAAGTCGGCAATGGTGGCCGGGCCGGCGTGCAGGTCCACAATGCCGGCGATTTCGTGGCCGCGCTGCCGGGCCAGCGCGCCGATGGTCTGGCCCATTTTGCCGTAGCCGATGAGGAGAATTTTCATCTTAGGAGATTTTGGAAGCGTCTGTCATCCTGAGTGCAGCGAAGGACCTTCTCACCGTTGAACGACTTGCAGTGAAGCAAGGGTGAGAAGGTCCTTCGTCTCTGCTTGAGTCGCAGAATGTTCAGGATGACAGGTAGATAAAATATATTATTTCACCCGCAGCGCCACTTGCAGGCCGGGCGTGAAGGGAATAACGGCCGGCTGGCCGGGCACCGGCAGCAGCGTGGGCTGCCAGTGCAGCGCGAGGTCGTCGCTCACGTCGAAGTCTTTGAGGTGGGCGTCCACCAGCGCGTCCACAATTTGCAGGCCGTAGGCCAAGCCGATGTAGAGGTAGTAGATGTCGCGGTTGCCGCGGTAGTACACCAGCGCCGACTTGATGCCCTCGGCGCTGTTGAATAGGCGGGCCTGGGGGCCCAGGCTCGTGGTGCGCAGCAGTTTCGGGTTGGCCGTCACCAGGTCGTAGGCGTCGGAAAACTCCGTGTAGCGCCGCTGCCAGAAAACTTCGAGCCCTACCACCGTGCCCAGGGCGCCGTACACCAGCGGCAGCTTCCAATAGCGGCGGTTGTAAATCTGGCCCGCGCCGGGCAGCACGGTGGCCAGCAGGGCCGCCTTGCCCGGCCGCGTGAGGCGAATGCCCTCGTAGCCGAACGCCCGAAACATGCGCTCGGTGCGCTTGGCTGAGTCGGCGGCGGCTTTGCGGCGCTTGGCTTCGGGCGTCACCACCACTTCGCGGCGCTCGGTGGTGTCGGCCAGAATTTGGGCCGGCGTGCGCGCCGCCGGGTCGTTGGGATTGGCGGGGTTGAATACTTGGGCCCAGCCGCTTGGGCCCGCCAGCAATGAGCAAGCCAGAACCAGCAAGGCCGCGATGTGATGATACAGCTTCTTCATAGCAACTCCGCTAACGGAAAACGCCCGGGATTTAGCATGTTGGCCAGTGCTCTGAATTACGAGAACCGCCTGCCCACCGGGGGCGGCGGCTTTAGGAGGGGTGCAGGATGTGCAGGATGCGCTGCATGTCCTCAATCGAGTCGAAGGCGATTTTGATTTCGCCGTTGCCTTTGGGGCCGGGCCGCACCTGCACGCGCGAGCCAAACCGGTCGGTGAGGTGGCGCTCGGTGCGGCGCAACTCGGCAGCGGGCACGGCCGGTTGGGCGGGGGCGGCGCTGGCGGCACCGTTCTCGCTGGGCTGGGCCGCGGGGCGGCCGTAGCCGCTGCGCACCAGTTCTTCCACGCGGCGCACGGACAGCTCCTCGGCCACGATTTTGCGGTAGAGCTCCACCTGGGCCCTGGGGTCGTCGAGGCCGATGAGGGCGCGGGCGTGGCCCATGCTGATTTCGGCGTCGCGCAGGCCAATCTGCACGTCGGGCGGCAGCTTCAGCAGGCGCAGGTAGTTGGTGACGGTCGAGCGGTTTTTGCCCACCCGGTCGCCCAGCTCTTCCTGGCGCAGGTTGCACTCGCTGAGCAGGCGCTGGTAGCTGAGGGCAATTTCGATGGCATTCAGGTTTTCGCGCTGAATGTTCTCAATCAGGGCCATTTCCAGCATTTGCTGGTCGTCGGCCTTGCGGATGTACGCCGGAATGGTCTCCAAACCCGCCAGCTTGGAGGCCTGCAGGCGGCGCTCGCCCGAGATGAGCTGGTAGGAATTGGTGCCGAGCTGGCGCAGGGTCACCGGCTGGATGATGCCCTGGATTTTGATGCTGTCGGCCAGTTCCTGCAGGGCTTGCTGGTCGAAGTGGGTGCGGGGCTGGTAGGGGTTGGCCTCGATGTGCTCGACCGAGATGAAGCCCACCGAATTGACGGGGTGCGACACCAGCCGGTCGGAGCCGGGCCGGTCGCCTTTCTTGTCGTAGCTGCCCTCAATCAGGGCGTTGAGGCCGCGGCCCAGGCCACCTTTGCGTTTCACGGCCGCGGCGGCAGCCAGGGCAGCTTGCAATTTCTCTTCGTTTCTCTCTTGAGCCATAGTGCGTGGGCCGGGCCCATAAAAGGCAGTCGGCAACCGAACGTCAAATTTACGGAGAGTTCAGCGAAGGGCAAGCCGGAAGTTTGGGGCGGGCGGTGGCTACGTCAGTTCAAGGCAGTTGACTTCGCTCTCCGGCGCCAGCAGCGTATAAATCAGCAGCAATTGGCTTCGCAGCAGCGCCACTACCTCCGCGCTAGGCAGGTTTCCGGTTCTGAGCAAAAGCACTTTGGGCGGCGCGCCTCGTAATGAGCTAAGGTCGAAAAAGTCTTCGTCCTGCGTCAGAATCACAAAATCGTGTTGCCGAGCGTACTCCCAAATGGTGGTGTCGCGGTTGTTGGTTAATCCCAGCCGTCGCACCTGCTCCGTGCCGGGAAACTGCTCCTGCAAGTGCTTCACCAAGCGGTGCGACAGATTCTGGTCAATTAGCAGCTTCACCGGGCTACCAGGCGGGTGTGGCGCTGGCGGTCGGCCGCAAAGCGCAGGCAGGCCCGAATCAACTCCTCCGTGAGTTCGGGAAAGTCTTCGATGATGTCGGCGTTGCTCATGCCATTGCCCAGCCAGCCCAGCACATCATCCACGCTAATGCGGGTGCCAATCAGGCACGCCCGGCCGAACCGGATTTCCGGGTCGATGCCAATTAGGGGGTGAGCAGGGGAGGTGTACATGGAGTGCAAGCTAACGACTACATGGTTTGAATAGTCTCAAAAAGTCAAATTATGACTTAGGATTCTGGTGCAGCGCAATTAATTCAACGACTTCACACTGACCAATTATCAAACCGCCTTCCCGGAAGTAGCCTTTAGTCCCAACCCTAATGTGCTGGCTGTGAAATTCCCGAAAAGCAGAATTTAGAATATACATATCAGCCAAGCCATACTGGGGCATAGGCTCACCTTCGGGTAGCATTTCGCCAGATGGCGTGATAAATTCCGGCCAAATCATAAATACCTGATTTGGCGGAGAAATTTCCACATCCTCATAAGCGAAATCCCACCGGATGTGCTGGAAGTGCGGCGTCTTTCGTCCTCCTTCTTCAGCACTGTAGAGACGGTATCTTACTCGAAAATCTGGCGGCAGGCGTTCGGAGGAAGATGCCATTAGGAATTGGCTGAGCTTTAAGAATCAGAAGGGAATTCCGCTGCTATGGCGCCGATTGATTAGTTGTGCGGTAGAGATGCTTCGACTTCGCTCAGCATGACGGCCTTTTGAAAGCGATTCCTTAAATCCGCTCGTCCTCGGCCGTTTCCTCGGTGGCTTCCACGCTGTTTTTCTCCACGATTTCGCGGGCCAGGTTGAGGTAGCTGATGGAGCCTTTGCTTTCGGCGTCGTGCAGGATGACGGGGATGCCGAAGCTGGGCGACTCGCTCAACTTCACGTTGCGCGGGATGATGGTGTCGAAGGCCAGCTGCTGGAAGTGCATGCGGACTTCCTCCACCACCTGGTTGCTCAGGCGCAGGCGCACGTCGTACATCGTGAGCAGGATGCCCTCGATTTCGAGCTCGGTGTTGAGGCGGCTCTGAATGATTTTGATGGTGTTCAGTAACTTACCCAGGCCTTCGAGGGCGAAGTACTCGCACTGCACCGGGATGATGACCGAGTGCGCGGCCGTGAGGGCGTTGACGGTGATGAGGCCCAGCGAGGGCGAGCAGTCGATGATGATGTAGTCGTACTGCTCGGCGAGGGGGCGCAGGGCCTCCTTCATTTTTTCTTCGCGGTTGGGCAGGTTTATCATCTCCACCTCGGCGCCCACCAGGTCGATGTGGGAGGGCATGAGGTCGAGGTGGGGCAGGATGTTGGTGGGCAGGATGATGTCCTGGGCGTTGATGCCGTCCACCATGCACTCGTAAATGCTGTTCTGGATGTCCTTCGGGTCGTAGCCCACGCCGGAAGTGGCGTTGGCCTGAGGGTCGGCGTCGACGAGCAGGGTCCGGTAGTCCAGGGCGGCCAGGGACGCCGCGAGGTTGATGGAGGTAGTGGTTTTGCCCACCCCGCCTTTCTGATTGGCTACCGCGATGATTTTTCCCATGAGTCTCTCTAGTTGTCAGTTGTTCGTTGCCAGTTGTTAGCAGTTCAGGGCTTCATTGTCAGTTAGCGGCCTTTTCCGGGGCTTTCGACTAACAACTGACAACGAATAACTGACAACTAAAAACTAATAACTTTTGCCGTAGCATTGCACAAAGATACATTCTTTCCCTCTTCGCATGGCCCCTTTTTTGGCACGTCGGGCTAGCTTCTTGGCTAATTGGTTTGGATTCTGGCTGGGCTTGCTGACGCTGGCCGGCTGCCACGACGCGGCCCGCCCGGCCGCCGACGAGCGCCGCGTGTTCCGCTACAACCAGCCCGAGGCCCTCTCGTCGCTCGACCCCGCTTTTGCCCGCAACCAGGCCAATTGGTGGGCCGTGAACCAGCTCTACAACGGGCTGGTGGAGCTTGATTCGGCCTTGCAGCCGGTGCCGGCGCTGGCCCGTCGTTATAGCATTTCGCCCGATGGCAAGACGTACACGTTCGTATTACGAAAAGGGGTTTTCTTTCATGAGAATGAGGAGGTATTTCATCCTTCGGCGGCTGACACGAAAGCATTGGTCGACCAGGAACTGAAAGACCATCCAGGCCGAAGTCGAGCCGATATAGAAAAATATGGCACAGAAGCTTCTCCCGCTGCCACGCGTCGGGTTATTGCTCAGGACTTCGTGTATTCCTTCAAGCGCATCCTAGATGCGGCCACGGCCAGCACCGGCGGTTGGATTTTCCGGGGCAAGGTGCTGGAGAAGCCCGACGGCAGCATCAGCGACACGGCTTTCGTGGCCGCCAACGACTCCACGCTACGCATCCATTTGAAGGAGCCGTTTGTGCCGTTTCTGGGCATTCTGACGATGCCGTATGCCTACGTGGTGCCGCACGAGGCCGTGGCCAAGTACGGCAAGGACTTTCGGGAGCATCCGGTGGGCACCGGTCCGTTCCGGTTTAAGCTCTGGGACGAAGGCAACGTGCTGCTGTATGAGCGCAACCCAAATTACTGGCGGCGCGACCGGCAGGGCCGCAAATTGCCGTACCTGGATGCCGTAGCGGTGAGCTTTCTGCCCGACCGCAAAACCGAGTTTCTCACCTTCATGCAGGGCAAGCTGGATTTTCTGTCCGGCATCCGGGCCGGCTCGCGCGACCTCATCATGCACCCGGACGGCACCATTCGGGATGATTTCAAGGGCAAGTTCACGGTGCAAAAAGCGCCGTACCTGAACACCGAATACCTGGGCATTCAGCTCGACTCGGCCAACCTGACGGGCGAGCAGGCCGCCCAAGGCCGGGCCCTGCGCGACCGGCGCGTGCGCCAGGCCCTGAATTTCGCCCTGAACAAGCCCGAGATGCTGAAGTACCTGCTCAACGGCGTGGGCGACCCGGGGAACTCGGGCTTCGTGCCCAAAGCCCTGCCGTCGTTCTCGGAAAAGGAAGTGCCGGGCTACTCCTACCAGCCGCAAAAGGCGCGGCAGCTGCTGCGCGCCGCGGGCTACGGGCTGCAGCGTCCCCTGCGCCTGCGCCTGAGCACCGTGCTGGAACGCAAGGAGATAGGCGAGTACCTGCAAAAGCAGTGGGCCGACGTGGGCGTGCAGGTCCAGATTGACATCAATCAATCGGCCGCGCAGCAGGACCTGGTGGACAACGGCCGGGTGGCCTTCTTCGCCAAAAGCTGGCTGGGCGACTACCCCGACGCCGAAAACTACCTGGCCCTGTTCTACAGCCCCAATTTCAGCCCCGCCGGCCCCGACAAAACCCACTTCAAAAGCGCGCAGTACGACAAGCTCTACGACGAAGCCCGCGGCACCCAGGACGTGGCCCGGCGCACGGCCCTCTACCAGGCCATGGACCGTATTGTGGTGGAAGAGTCGCCCGTCATCAGCCTCTATTACGATGAAGTGGTGCGCCTGACGCAGAACAACGTGCGCGGCCTCACGCCCAACCCCATGAACACCCTGCTGCTGGAGCGCGTGCACAAGGACTAGCGGCATCCTTTTCGGCGCCGTTGGCGTCATTGCCCTTGCCAAACTTTTTTTACCCAAGCCAATGAGCTGCTTCCGCCCCGCCGTTTTGCTGATGCTGTTGAGCCTGTCCGGGCTTTCGGCCGCGCACGCCCAAGCCCCGGGCCCGGGGTCCGAGGCGGCGCCGCTGGTGATGGGCCAAACCTTCACCATTGCCTCGAAAGCCTTAGGCGAAACGCGCCGTATCAATGTGTACTTGCCGGATGGCTACGCCGAAACGCCGGCCCTGCGCCTGCCCGTGCTCTACATGCCCGATGGCGGCATGAAGGAAGATTTCCTGCACGTGGCCGGCCTGGTGCAGGTGTCGGTGGGCAACGGCACGATGCGGCCGTTCATCTTGGTGGGCATCGAAAACACCGAGCGGCGGCGCGACCTCACCGGGCCCACCACCAACGAGAAGGACAAGAAAATTGCGCCCCGCGTGGGCGGCTCGGCCGCGTATCGGCAGTTTATCCGCGAGGAGCTAATGCCCGCGGTGAAAAAGCGCTACCGCACCACGGCGGAAACGGCCATCGTGGGCGAGTCGCTGGCGGGTTTGTTTGTGGTCGAAACGCTGCTCTTGGAGCCCGAACTGTTCAATACCTACTTAGCCTTCGACCCCAGCCTGTGGTGGAACAACGGCCAGCTAGCGAAAGAGGCCGCTAAGTCCCCCTTGCTCCAGGCCAAGGCGGGCCCGCCCAAAACCGTGTTTCTGGCCACCAGCCGCGATGGAGAGCCGGACGTCATGAACCAGTTGGCCAAACTGCTAAACAGCAAGCCAGGGGGCACCATCACCTGCCAATACGAGGCCATGCCCCAGGAAACGCACGCCACCATCTACCATCCGGCGGCGCTCAAGGCGTTTCGGTTGGTGTTCAAGCCTGCGCCCACCGCTCCGGGCGGGAACTAGGCAGCGGGCGGCGCCAGGCCCGCGCCAGGGCTATTAGGCTATTTTTCGGAGAGGACTCCGACCTGCGCCAGCGCGTCGAACTGATGCCCGAAATAGGTGACCAGCTCCCGCACGTTTTCGGGCTCGCCTTCTTCCACCCACACGGCTTTGAGCTGGCCATCGGCCTGGCGCACCGCGAGTATCACGCTCGGCAGGTCGCTGGTATTCTGCGTATAGCGCGGCTGAAATTGCTCGAAATGCGCTTCCCGGGCTCGCTGCAGCAGGTCGGCGACGGCCGCGGCCGACATGCGCAACTCCTTTTTGCCCACCTGCGGCACAAACCGCCGGCCCTCGTAGGCCACGCGGCCATCGGCGAAGACCTGCAGGGTGTAGGAAGGACAGGTGCCAAAGCAGGCCGTGCGCTCGAAGGTGATGACCGGGCCGTCGGCCACGGCGGGTTTGGCGGGCTTGGCCGGGGCGGCGGGGCTTTTGCTGACCTTTTTGGTTTTCACCTTTTGGGTTTTGGTGGCCTTCTGGGCGCAGGCGGGCAGCGTGAGGCCGAACGCAAACAACAGCAGCAACAGGGCGAGATGGCGCATGGCGGGGAGCTGGGATAACACGGGTGAGAGAATTGCCGGGTGCAAGTAGGCAAACAAAAAGCCGGCAGAACGAAAACCGTGCCTACGGTTGTGTTCTGCCGGCTTTTATGCTTTCTCCGTCATCCTGAGCAGACTGCTCAGGATGACAGAAGAAGCTACGACTTGCGCTTGGCCTGGGCTTCGCGCTCCTGCGCGGCCTTCATGGCTTCGGCGATGCGGCCTTGCAGGCCGCCGGGCTTCTTGTCCTTGTTTTTGATTTTGTTGGCTTCGAGCTGGGCCCGAATTTTGGTGTCGTCCACGAAGGCTTTGGTGATGGCCTGCTGGGCGAAGGTGATGACGTTCGACACGAAGTAGTACCAGGTGAGGCCCGCCGCGAAACTGTTCAATACGAACAGGAAGATGATGGGCATCAGGTAGCTGTAGGTCTTCATGGGGCCCTGCATGGCCGTGTTGGTCTGGTTGCTCTGCCAGGTCATGAGCAGGGTGGAGGCCGTCATCAGCAGCGTGAACATCGACACGTGGTCGCCGTACCATTTCACGTAGAAGGGCAGCTTCACAAACACGTCGTAGCTGCTCAGGTCCTTGGCCCACAGGAAGCTTTGCTGGCGCAGCTCGATGGCGTTCGGGAAGAACTGGAACATGGCAAACAGGATGGGCAGCGTGAGCAGCGTGGGCACGCAGCCGCTCAGCGGGCTTACTCCGAAAGTGGAGTAGAGCTTCATGGTTTCCTGCTGCACCTTGGTCTGGTCGTCGCCGTACTTTTCCTTGAGCTGGTCAATTTCCGGCTTCAGCACTTTCATGCGGGCCTGGCTCTCGTAGGTTTTGTAAGTCAGCGGCCAGGTGACCAGCTTGATGAGCACCACCAGCAGCAGGATGATGATGCCGTAGGAGCTGATGTACTGCTCCAGAAAGTGGAACACCGGCAGCACCACGAAGCGGTTCACCCAGCGGAACAGGCCCCAGCCCAGGTACACGTTGCGGTCGAACTCGGGCGCCACTTCTTTCAGGGTGTTGAAGGCGTTGGGGCCGAAGTAGAAGCGGTACTGGCCGCGGCCCTGCTCCACCTCGGCCACCGGAATGGTGAGCGTGCTGCTCAGGGTTTTGATGGTGCTGGAGTCGGCCAGGTTCACGTTCGAGTTGAACGCACCGCCCGCGAACGGCTGCTGGTCGGCGATGAGGCCGGCCACGAAGAAGTCGTGCTTGTGGGCCGCCCATTTCACCGGGCCGGCGGCCTTGTATTCCTCGGGCTTCTCGCTGGCCTCGGCCAGGGCGCCCTGGTCGCCGGCGGCCAGGTAGTGGTTGATGGTGGTGTGGTTGCGGTTCTGCTTGAGGTCCTGCTCGGTCTGGCGCACCTGGTCCACAAACGAGAACGTGAGCGGCTCCTGGGCCACGGTGCGCTCCAGGCCCAGCAGGCGCAGGTCGTACTTCACCTCGAAGCTGTTGGCGGGCAGCGTGTAGGTCTGCACGATGCTGCCGCCGGCCACCGGCGCCGTGAGGGTGAGCACCGAAGCGCCGCCCGCCTGCGAAGGCTGGGCCTGAAAATTCAAATCCGAAAACTTCACCGTTTTGCCGTCCACGGTGCGGAAGCGGGTGTCCATGCGCGCGCTTTTCGCGTCGAACAAATCCAGCGACTGGCCGAAGAAGGTTTTGTACTTGAGCAGGCGCACGGCCGTCACGCGGCCGCCGCGGGTCGACAGGGTCACGTCGAGGTTGGCGTTGGTCAGGTGCAGGTCCTGGGCCGGGCCGGCGGTGCTGTCGAGGGCGGCTTCGGGCGCCAGGGCCGGGGCTGCGGGGGCCGGGGCCTGCGTGGCGGCCGTGGTGGCGGGTGGCGTTTTGCCAGCGGCTTTTTCGTCCTTCTTCGGGCTGAAGAAGAACAAGTACACGAGGAGCAAGGCCGAGATGAGAAACAGGCCGGTTGCTTGATTTTTGTCCATTATTGTTTTAAGGTTGCGAAGGGGCAAAGGTACGGGCGGAAAAGGCCTCGTCTGTCATTGCGAGGCCGCAGGCCGTGGCAATCCGTCCTCTCTAAGCGACCAGCCCTCTGACGTGATAAAACTTTCTACCCCACCAATTCTTCCCAAGCTGGGTTGTTGGCTTCAATCAAAGCCAATTTCTTGGCCCGTGAGCCCGCTTTGAGCTGCTTCTCCCTGGCAATTGCCGCATTGATGTCGGAGTAGGTTTCGAAATGCACTAGCTTATGCACGTTGTATTTCTTGGTAAAACCTTCGTGAGAGTTGGCTTTGTGCTCGGCTACGCGTCGGATTAGGTCATTAGTCACACCGATGTACAGGACGGTATGGTTGGCGTTGGTGAGCAAATAGACGTAGTAAGTGCGCACCATATTTTATGGGAGAGAAAAGGCTTTTTCACAACTCAGGGCTAGTCGCAGAGAGAGGACGGATTGCCGCGTTCCGCTGCGCTCCACTCGCAATGACAAGTTTCTTACCCCTTGCGGTGCTGGATGGCCGCCCGCACAAACCGCGTGAACAGCGGGTGCGGATTCTCCACGGTGCTTTTCAGCTCGGGGTGGAACTGGCCGGCTACGAACCATGGGTGGCTGGGCAGCTCGATTACTTCCACGAGGCCGGTGTCGGGGTTGGTGCCGGTGGCTTGCAGGCCGGCTTCCTCAAACCGGGCCAGGTACTGGTTGTTGAACTCGTAGCGGTGGCGGTGCCGCTCGCTGATGTGGTTGCGGCCGTAGGCCTTGGCGGCGCGGGAGCCGCGGCGCAGGTCGCAGGCGTAGGCGCCCAGGCGCATGGTGCCGCCCTTCTGGGTGATGTTTTTCTGCTCTTCCATCATCGCAATGACGGGGTTGGGCGTGAGGGCGTCCATCTCCGTCGAGTTGGCGTCGAGCAGGCCCAGCACGTGGCGGGCGTATTCTACCACGGCCACCTGCATGCCCAGGCAGATGCCGAAGAAGGGGATGTTGTTTTCGCGCACGTAGCGCACCGCCGCAATCTTGCCCTCGAAGCCGCGCTCGCCGAAGCCGGGCGCCACCAGCACGCCGTCGCAGCCGTGCAGCAGGGCCGCGATGTTTTCGGGCGTCACGTTGTCGGACTGAATGCTGCGCACCGTCACCTTGCACTCGTTCTGGGCGCCGGCGTGCACGAAGGCTTCGTTGATGGATTTGTAGGCGTCGGGCAGCTCCACGTACTTGCCCACGAGGGCAATGGTCACTTCCTCGGTCGGGTTTTTGAGCTTGCCCAGGAAGTCTTTCCAGGCTTCTAAGTCGGGGTGCTGGGCGCCGCCGGTCAGTTTCAGGCGCTTAATCACCCGCTCGTCCAGCCCCTCCTTGCGCATAAGCAGCGGCACGGAGTAGATGCTGTCGGCGTCGAGGCTTTCGATGACGGAGTTGATTTTGACGTTGCAGAACAGCGCGATTTTGCGCCGCATCTCCATCGGAATGGGGTGCTCGGAGCGGCACACCAGGATGTCGGGCTGCAGGCCGGCCTCGCGCAAGTCGCGCACCGAGTGCTGGGTGGGCTTGGTTTTGAGCTCGCCGGCGGCCTTCAAAAACGGCAGCAGCGTGAGGTGAATCACCAGAGAATCGTACTCGGGCAGCTCCCAGCGCAGCTGGCGCACGGCCTCCACGAAGGGCAGGCTCTCGATGTCGCCGATGCAGCCGCCGATTTCGGTAATCACCACGTCGAACTGCCCGGTTTGGCCCAGCAGCAGCATCCGTCGCTTGATTTCGTCGGTGATGTGGGGCACCACCTGCACGGTTTTGCCGAGGAAGGCGCCTTCGCGCTCGCGCCGGATGACGTGGTCGTAGATGCGGCCGGTCGTCACGTTGTTGGCCTGCGAGGTGGGCGTGTTCAGGAACCGCTCGTAGTGGCCAAGGTCGAGGTCGGTTTCGGCGCCGTCGTCGGTCACGTAGCACTCGCCGTGCTCGTAGGGGTTCAGCGTCCCGGGGTCGATGTTGATGTAGGGGTCGAACTTCTGGATGGTGACTCGGAACCCGCGGGCCTGCAGCAGCTTGGCCAGCGAGGCGGAAACAATTCCTTTGCCGAGTGAAGAAGTGACGCCGCCGGTAACGAAAATGAATTTCGCAGCCGACGCGGAGGGGGGAGTGGAGCGTTCGGGCATGACGGGAGTCAAAAGTACGGCGCGGAAGTTGGGAACCCGCGAAAAAAGCTCCCGCCGCCGGGCGCGCGCTGCCCGCGCCGGCGCCCAATTGCCTGAGCCGCGCCGGTTCAGGTGGCTTGACCACCAGCCAAAAAAAGCCTCCACGGCCGGGCAGCAGTGGAGGCAATGAGACAAACCAAGGGCGCGAAGCGGGCTAGTCGAGCACCACGCGTTTCGTCAGGGAATGGCTGCCGGCCTGCACGCGCAGCACGTACACGCCGGGGGCCAGCCCCGCGGTAGCAAAGGTGAGTGCGGCCCCGCTGGCCGGCCGCGCCTCCGGTTGCTGGCGCACCACCTGGCCCAGCGCGTTGCGCAGCTCAGCCCGGACGGCAACGGCGCCCCAGGCGGCGGGCAGCTGCACGGCGAAGCCCTCGTGCGCCGGGTTGGGAAACAAGGCCACTTCGGCTGCTTCGGCGCCGGGTGCGGCGGCCAGGGGCGTGAAGGTGCCCGTGTTGAGCAGCACGCCGACCCTGTCGCTGCCGAAGTTAGCCGTTACGATATCAGGCCGGCCGTCGCCGTTCACGTCGGCCACGGCCACGCCGTAAAGGGTAAAGCCGACTGCACCGGCAGCGTAGGTGCTGACAGTCGCCCAGCCGCCGCCAGCCTGTCCCAGCAACACCCCGGCCGTGCTGTTACCAGTGTTGCCCGTCACGATATCGGGCCGGCCGTCGCCGTTTACGTCGGCCACCGCCACGCCCTGCGGGTTACTGCCGGGTCCGGTTGAGTAAGTTATGACCGGGGCAAAGCTTCCGCCGGTCTGTCCCAGTAGCACTCCCACCAGGTTGCTGCCGCTTTTGGTGGTCACGATATCGGGCCGGCCGTCGCCGTTCACGTCGGCCACCGCCAAGCCGGTTGTACCGATGCCGGTCGAGTAAGTACTAACGGGGGCAAAGCTTCCACCGGCCTGGCCCAGCAACACCCCGGCCGTGCTGCCATTGGCCGTGACCACATCGGGCCGGCCGTCGCCGTTCACATCGGCCACTGCTAAAAAGCCGGAGCGGCTGCCGGTTGGGTATACAGTGGCCGGGGCGAAGCCGCCGCCAGCCAGCCCCAGCAACACGCCAACCTCGTCGCCGCCGGGATTGGCGGTGAGGATATCGGGCCGGCCATCGCCGTTCACATCGGCCACGGCCACATCGGTTGGGGAGCCGCTGTTGCTGCTGGCCACGGCTCTGTAAGTGATAACCGGTGCAAAGCCTGCGGCGGGCTGGCCCAGCAGCACCCCAACCGTGTTGCTTATGCTATTTGTCACCACGAGGTCAAGCCGGCCATCGCCATTTGTGTCAGCCACAGCTAAGCCGGTGGAAAAGCCGTCGCCACCTGCATAGGTGACCGCTGCGGCAAAGCCCCCGCCGGTTTGTCCTAGCAGCACTCCTACAGCGCCGCCAGAGTCTGCGGTCACGATATCGCGCCGGCCGTCGCCGTTCACATCGAGTACGGCCACCTTAAAAGGGAAGGTTTGGAAGCCAGTCGGGTAGGTGCTGACCGGGGCAAACGTGGCCGGCGTTTGGGCCTGCGCCGCGCCGCCTCTGGCCAGCAGCAGTCCTAGTGCCACCCGGGCAACGGCCCGGTGCGGGAAATCGAGAGGGGAGAAGTGAAGCATAGAAACAGGGCTGGTTGGAACAGAAGTAGTTAATGCCTGCCTGAGTGGTGCGCATCGGCTCTCATGACCAAGCAACAATCAAGCCGCACCATGCTGGTGGACCAGCGCAGAACCGTGTTTCGCTCTCCTGCATCTCTTGCCCGTCGCACCAAGCGAAAGGCCATCAGGCAGCGCGGTACCTCGCCTGCGGCATTACAACTGGCAGCGACTACGGCAGCAGCCAAGTGCTTCGACGGGCTCAGCATGACGTTCTTACTTTGCAAGCTCAACCGCTACCTCATGCTGCACGAAACCCTGCTGCTCATTCTCGGCCTGCTGTTCGCCGTGTTCCTGCTGGTGATGCTGGCGCAGAAGCTGCACATTTCCTACCCCATTTTTCTGGTGCTGGGCGGGCTGGCGCTGAGCTTCGTGCCGGGCTTGCCGCGCGTGGCCATTGCGCCGGATTTGATTTTCCTGATTTTCCTGCCGCCGCTGCTCTATGAGGCGGCCTGGACCACCTCCTGGAACGACTTCTGGCGCTGGCGGCGGCCCATTGGGCTGCTGGCGTTTGGGCTGGTGGCCTTCACGTCGGGCATTGTGGCGGTGGTGGCGCAGGCTGTCATTCCGGGGTTCACGCTGGGGCTGGGCTTTCTGCTCGGCGGCATCATTTCGCCGCCCGATGCCGTGGCGGCCACCTCGGTGCTGCGCGGCGTGAAGGTGCCGCGGCGAGTGACGGCCATTCTGGAGGGCGAAAGCCTGATAAACGACGCCAGCAGCCTCATTGTGTTTCGGTTTGCGCTGCTGGCCGTGTCGTCGGGCGTGTTTGTGTGGCAGCAGGCGGCCGCCAGCTTCGTCATCGTGAGCGGCATGGGGCTGGTGGTGGGCATTGTGGTGGCGTGCGGCTTCTTTTTGCTGCACCGGTTCCTGCCCACCACGCCCAGCATCAACACGGTGCTCACCTTCATGGCGCCCTACGTGATGTATCTGCTGGCCGAGGAGTTCCACTTTTCGGGCGTGCTGGCGGTGGTGAGCGGCGGGCTGCTGCTTTCGCACCTTTCGCACCGGGTGTTCGACGCCAACACCCGCCTGCAGGCCAACAGCGTGTGGGCCAGCGTGAGCTTTGTCCTCAACGGGCTGGTCTTCATCCTCATTGGCTTGCAGCTGCCCATTGCGGTGGAAGGGCTGGGCGAATATTCCCTGCAACAGGCCATCACCTACGGGCTGCTGATGAGCGCGCTGGTCATCGTCATTCGGCTGCTGTGGATGTACCCGGCGGCGTTCCTGCCGCGCTACCTGAGCCGGAAAGTCCGCAGCAGCGAGCCCAGCCCCGGCTGGCAGGGCACGCTGGTGCTGGGCTGGGCGGGCATGCGCGGGGTGGTGTCGCTGGCCTCGGCGCTGTCGGTGCCGCTGCTGACGGCCGACGGCCTGCAGTTTCCGCAGCGCAACCTCATTTTGTTCATCACCTTCGTGGTCATTCTGGTCACGCTGGTGCTGCAGGGGCTCACGCTGCCGGCCATCATCCGCTTCACCCGGCTGGCCGAGCGCGACGACCGCACGCCGCTGGAAGAGCAGGAAGCCGGCGTGCGCCTGCACCTGCGCACGGCCGCCGTGAAGCACCTGCAGCGCCAGTACGCCGCCGAAACCGAGTCCAACGAGCTCATTGCCCGCCTGCAGCAGCGCATGCAAACCGAAATCAACCTCACCACCCGCACCCTCAACTCGCTGGAAGTGGACGAGGCCGGCCGCGACGCCCTGCGCCAGTACCACCTCGTGCTGCTCGACGTGCTGAACGTGGAGCGCGAAGCCCTGGCCCACCTGCGCCACCACGACCGCTTCGACGACGAGGTGCTGCGCCAGCAGGAAGCCCAGCTAGACCTGGACGAGGCCAAGGTGAAGCACATCGAGCGGTAGGGGCGGGGTTATATGCCCGTCATGCAGCGCGCAGCGAAGCATCTTTACCGCAATACTGATTCTTGTCGATTGAATTACTGCTGCGGTAAAGATGCTTCGCTGCGCGCTGCATGACGGGTATTCATCCGTTTATTGCGGTTGGGTTATTCCTGCTTTCCACTTTTTCCCCTTCGCATGAGTCTCTATTACCAACCTTCCAATAAAATGCCTCTTGGGGGCGTGCTGCTGTTTTTGCTGGGCGGCGTGCTGGCCGCCGCGGTGCTGGCGTTTGTGTACATCTACGCCGTCTGGTACATTCCTTTCGTGTACATCAACTTCTTTCTCTGCCTGGGCTTTGGGCTGGTGCTGGGCGGGGCGCTGCTGCTGCTGGCGCGGGCTGGCAAGCTGCGCAGCCCCGCGGGCGTGGGCGCGCTGGCCGGGCTGGTGGGCCTGGCGGCCGTCTACCTGGAATGGAGCCTCTACCTCACGCTGCTTTTCAATGCCGAAACCACCGGCACCGGGCGCGAGGCCGACACCAGCACCTCGTTCAGCGCGGGCATATTTGCCGATGCGCTCACCCACCCCGGCGCCATGTGGAGCGCCATCAACCAAATCAACGCAACCGGCACCTGGTCGCTGAAGGGCGCCACGCCCACGGGCCTTTTCCTGTGGCTGGTGTGGCTGGTCGAGCTGGTCATCATCCTCGGCGGCGCCTACCTGATGGCCCGCTCGCAGGCCACTGAGCCCTTCTCGGAGCTCACCAACGAGTGGGCCGACGAAGAAACCCTGGCCCACCCCATTGCCTTTGCCCAGGACGTGGCCCAAACCCGCTCGGCCCTCGAAGCCGGCCAGCTTCACGCCCTGGCGCCCCACCTGGCCCAGTCGGCATTGGACCCCTTCGCCCGCCTCAAGCTGCACCGCGTGGCCAGCGACCCCGCCTGCCAGTACCTGACGCTGGAAAACGTGACCCCCAAAGTCGACAACAAAGGCAAAACCACGCAGTCGACCGCCACCGTGGTGCAGCACCTGGCCATTTCGCCCGCTGCCTACGAGGACCTTAGAACGCGCTTCGGCACCTTGCCCGGGGCCACTCAAGCGGGCTAGCTGGGCCGAACACCGGCGCCATTGCGCAAACGCGCTGCTGTCATTAACGCAAAGCATCCCAGCCGCCTAGAGTCAATGGCGGCTGGGATGCTTTGCGTTTTGGCGCTGCCAAAAGCAACCACCCGCTTATACCAGCGTGCGCAGCGCCTCGCGGCTGAAGCCTTTCATTTCGTCGGCGCGGCCCTGCTGGATTTTCTCCACCCAGTTCGGGTCCACAATCAGCTGGCGGCCCACGGCCACAAGGTCAAACTCGTCGCGGTCCAGCCGGCGCAGCAGCTCATCGATGCCCTGTGGTTCCGAAGCTTCGCCCGCGAAGCCGGCCAGGAATTCGCCCGACAAGCCCACCGAGCCCACGGTGATGGTGGTTTTGCCGGTAAGCTTTTTCACCCAGCCCGCGAAGTTCAGGTCCGAGCCTTCGTGGGTAAACTCGGGCTCCCAGAAGCGGCGTTGCGAGCAGTGGAAAATGTCGACGCCGGCCGCGGCCAGGGGCTGCAGCCAGGCCTCCATTTCCTGGGGCGTGTGGGCCAGCTTCACGGCGTAGTCCTGCTGCTTCCACTGCGAAAGGCGCAGGCTGATGACGAACTCCTCGCCCACGGCCCGGCGCACCTCGCGCACCAGCTCCACGGCCAGGCGGCTGCGCTGGGTGAGGTCGTCGCCGCCGTAGGCATCGGTGCGCTCGTTCAGGCCGGCCCAGAAAAACTGGTCGATGAGGTAGCCGTGGGCGCCGTGCAGCTCCAGGCAGTCGAAACCCAGTCGCTTGGCATCGGCCGCGGCCTGGGCAAAGGCGGCGATGGTGTCGGTGATGTCGTTTTCGGTCATGGCCTTGCCGGTGGGCTGGCCGGGCTTGATGAGGCCGGAGGGGCCCTCGAAGGCTTCTGAGGGTTTCCAGCCGGAGCGGTGCTCGGCCATCACGCCCATGTGCCAGAGCTGCGGGCCCATTTTGCCGCCCGCCGCGTGCACTTCATCAATGACGTGCTGCCAGCCGGCCAGCGCAGCTTCGCCGTAGAAATGCGGGATGTTGGGGTCGTTGGACGAGGCCGGGCGCTCCACCACGGTGCCTTCGGAGAGGATGAGGCCGACCTGGCCTTCGGCCCGGCGGCGGTAGTAGGCGGCCACGTCGGCGCCCGGCACCCCGTTGGGCGAGAAGGAGCGGGTCATGGGCGCCATGACAATGCGGTTGTTGAGGTGCAGGGATTTCAGCGCGAAGGGCGCGAACAGGGCGTTGGTGGACATAATAGGCGGGTTAGCTATAAATGAAGGGTGACAACAGGAAAGCAGGGCTTTTGATTTTGTTGGGGGCGTCTGTCATCCTGAGCGCAGCGAAGGACCTTCTCACGTCAGCACAGTTGGCCGTAATTCAAACGCGAGAAGGTCCTTCGCTGCGCTCAGGATGACAGCTGGTGTGCTGACGGACTACTTTCCCCCTCTGCCAGCAGCGCGGCCAGCGCCGCGGCTTCGGTTTCGAGGGCTTCGGCTTGCAGGCGGAGCAGGTGGTGGCGGGCCGCGTCGTCGGGGGTGAAGGCGGTGGCCCAGAGCTCGGCCAGCTCGCGCGGGTAGGTGAAGCGCGACCAGTCGCCGGGCGGGGCGGGCTCGGGCGCGGCGGGCGGCAGGGCGGCCAGCAGCGCGGGCAGGGCCGTTTGCCAGCGCAGGCCCACGGCGGCCCGCTGGTGCAGGGCCTGCAATTCATAGCGCAGGTTGCGGGCTTTCCAGACGCAGTAGTCGCGGCGGGCTTCGAGGGGCTTGGCGGTGGGGGCGGCGGGCAGGGCGGGGGGCGGCTGCGGAATGCCCAGCACCGCGCGCCGCGCGTCTTCGGGCACCAGGGCCAGCAGGGGCGCGGCCCGCTCGTACACCGCCGGGCTCAGGGGGCGCCGGTTGGCTTCAATGTTGGCCAGCAGGCTGCGGCTGATGCCCAGAAAATCGGCCAGCTCCTGCTGGGGGATGCCCAGGTATTGCCGCAGAACGGCCAAACGCGAATCGGGAAAGTTGGAGGGGCGGGCCACGGACAGGTAGCGGCTAGGGTTGAAACATATTTCGCCACAAGTTGCAAATAAGTTTCAACCCATGAAACATATTCTGATTTGTGAGGCGAATATGTTTCACGCGCTGGCCGGCCCAATAGCAGGTGCCAGGGCTTCGGCTTGCCAGGCGCACCGTTTGGGCAGGTCGCCCACGTCGGCCAAACGGCACTGGATGCCGAGAGGCGTCAGCTTTTCGCGCAGCTTTTTCTCGAACCCTTGCCGTTTCGTGCGGCGATTGTGCTCCTCTTGGCGCGTATCGGTGACTTTGGCAGTAGGCCAGATGGGGTCTTCGGCCAGCAGTACCACAAACGACACCGGCTGGGCCGGGCGCAGCATCGCCGCTCGCAAGTCGGCGGGCAAGAGGGCATCCTGTTGGCGCGCCCCCAGGTGGAGGCCCGCCCAGGTATGAACAGCTTTTAGCAGCAGCTGCCGATGCAGCTTGCCCGACTTCACTTTTTGGTGCAGCTTGGGGGCCCGGCCCCGGTAGTTTTTTACTTCCAGCAACAGCAGCTCGGCGAAAGCCGGTTGGGGGCCGGCCACGATATCGACGCCCCGCAGGCCGTCAATCTTTTCCAGTCGCTCCTGATAAAAGTGAGGATTGACCGGGTCTTGTTCGTCGTATTTAAAGGCCAGCCACGTATCGGGAAACGTGAACCGGAGCCGCGGCTTCTGCTCGTTAGCGGGTTCCGTTATCGTCGGCATCGGCTTGGTCTAAGGCATCCTCGAAGTCATAGGTTTGGGTCAGTTCCGCATCCAGCCCCGCCACGTGCTCCAGTTGGATAAAGTCGTCCTTGGTTTCGACCTGCGTGGCCCCGTTCTCCCCCGCATACAGCGCAAAATATTTGACGGGCTGCCGCTCCCGTTGCGCCAGGATGTGCAGCTCCTTGAGCAAAAACAGGCTGTGCGTGGCCAGAATAATCTGGAAGCCCGCCTTGGCCAGCTCGGTGAGCACGGCGGCCATGTCTTTGAGCAAGGCGGGGTTGAGGTTGGCCTCCGGCTCGTCCCAGAACAGGGTGGTTTCGGGCGTGAGCGTGCGGTTGGCCAGCAGCTTGTACAGCGTAGCAAACTTGCGGAAGCCCTCGGCCACGAGGTTCATCTCCATGTGCGGTTGCTCGGGCGCGGAGAGGCGGCGAGGTAGAAATGGCCGCCTTCTTCCTCCACCTTCCCACCAATGAGCTGCTGGAGCTGCGCTACGATGTGGGCCGGTTCGGGCTGTCGCAGGGGTGGCCCCATCAGCAGGCGCAGGAGGTCGGGGTAGGTTTCGTCAATGGGAATTTCGCGCCGGTCGTAGAGGGGGAGAAGCCAACCCATTGTCAGGACTTCCTTGGCGGGGATGAAGACGGACGCCACAGCCCCAGTTCCTAAGGAAGTAAACCACAATCACGTTCAGCCCTTCGCCAAACTCAAAGTCGGCGTCTTCAAACACGGTGAAATTGCGGAGGCGCAGGCGTTTTAGCATGGCGCGAAGCCACAGATGCGGCAGGCGAAAGCAGTGGCGTTTCGCCGTAGCGCGGACTTTGTAGTCCGCGTCCCTAGCGGATACCCGCACGATGCTAACGGCGCGGAGACGCGGACTACAAAGTCCGCGCTACTTCGCTTCCGGCGCCTTCTTTCTGCCCCCTGCGGCCACCCCAGACGCCTCTGCTGCGTAAGTTGCGGCCGATGCGACGTTCCCTGTATTTCCTGCTGCTGCTCATTGTCGGGACCACCCAGTTATCGGCCTGCGCGCAGGCCGGCACCGACCAGCCGGCCGCGGCGCCCGCGGCCGTGCGGCCCGGCCAGCCGCTGCCCTGGCTCGATTCTTTGCTGAACAGCTCGCCCGTTCTGCGCCAGCACCAGGTGGGCCTGAGCCTGGCCTACGCCGACAGCGCCCGCCCGTTCTACGGCTTTCAGGACAGCAAATACTTCACCCCGGCCAGCAACATGAAGCTGTTCAGCTTCTACGCCGGCCTGCACCTGCTGGGCGACTCGCTGCCCAGCCTGCGCTACTTCAGCCGCCACGACACGCTGTTTTTCCAGGGCACCGGCGACCCCACGCTGCTGCACGGCGACGTGCCCAGCCGCCGCGCCTACAGCTTCCTGCTAAACCGGCCGGAGAAAGTGCTGGCCTACGGCGACATCAGATGCGTCACGCCCTTCGGCCCCGGCTGGACCTGGGACGACTACGGCTACTATTTCCAGCCCGAGCGCGGCGCCTTTCCCATTTATGGCAACACCGTGCGCTTCTACGCCACGCCCACGGCGCCGGCCAAAACGCGGGCCGGCGGCACCGCCTCGGCCCGCCCGGCGGGGCCGGTGTCGCGCGTGCGGGTGCTGCCACGCTACTTTGTGCCGCTGGTGGGCCCGGCCACGCCCGAATTGCTCACGCCGGGCCTCGACAAAGACACCCACGTGCTGCGCGACTTGCAGGAAAACCGCTTCCACGTGCTGCCTTCCAACAAAAAGTGGGTCGATGAAACGCCCTTCGTCACCAGCCGCGGGCTGATGCTGCGGCTGCTGGGCGACACCCTGCGCCGCGCCACCGCCAACGCCGCCTGGCGCCCCCGGCCGGGCCAGGACTCCATCCGCACGCTGCACGGGCTGCGCGTCGATTCGCTCTACCGCCGCATGCTGCGCGTGAGCGACAACTTCCTGGCCGAGCAGCTGCTGCTGATGTGCAGCACCACCATCGGCAGCCACGACTCGCTCAGCACCGGCCGCGTGATTCGCTACGCCCGCCGCCGCCTGCTCCCCGGCCTGCCCGACCCCGTGCATTGGGTGGACGGCTCCGGCCTCTCGCGCCTCAACCTGGTTACGCCGCGCACCCTCACGGCGCTGCTGCTCAAGCTGCACCAGGAAGTGCCCGAGCCGCGCCTGCTGAGCTTGCTGGCGGCCGGCGGGGGCCAGGGCACCCTGCGCAAGCGCTACCACGACGCCGCCGGCCCCTGGGTGTGGGGCAAAACCGGTACCCTCAGCAACAACCTGAACGTGTGCGGCTACCTGCGCACCAAAAGCGGCCGGCTGGTGGCCTTCACCTTCATGAACAACAACCACGTGACCGACAGCGGCGACATGCGCAACGAAGTGGAGCGCGTGCTGCGGCTGGTGCGCGAGCGGCTGTAGAAGTCGAGGGGTTATAAATCGTCTGTCATCCTTCGCTAAGCTCAGGATGACAGGAGAAAAGGGCTACAGCGCCAGCACCCGCGTGCTTTCCTCGCCGAACTGGCTGATGACGCGCACGGCCACGCGGCGGCCCGGCCGCAAGCTGATGGGGTGGGAGCGGAAGCCGTAGAGCCGCTCCCAGGCGTCTTCGTCGAGTTCGATTCGCAGGGTTTGCTCGGCTTTTTTCTTGGCGGTGGCGCTGGCCTGGCCGTCGAGCTTGGCGCGCCACTTTTTGAACTCGCCTTTCTCGCCGCCGCAGAAGAAAACCTGACGCACCAGGAAGTTGGAGCCGTCGTAGTCGTCGTCGAGCATCCAGTAGGCAATGTCGTCGACGGAGCGGGCGGCCAGGCGGTTGTTGATGGGGTCCCAGATGTCGAGGCCGCGCACTTCCACGGTGGCGGTGCCGGCGGCTTCGTCGCGCAGCAGGCCAATTTCGGGCTCGCCGATGGTGACGAAGGAGGCGGCTTTCTTATCTTTTTTCAGCAAGCCCTCCTGCAGCAGGTCTTCGCCGATGCGGGCGCGCGTCACCTGAAACGTGCCGGCGCTGGTGGTTTGCTCGCGGTTTTCGATGGCGTCGTCGAAGGAAAAGCCCAGCACCACCAGCCAGTCGGCGTCGCCGAGCTGACGGCACTCCTTCACGGCCTCGTTCACCTGGCTTTTGCTCACGGTGCCGAAGCGCGGCCCCAGCAGGAAATAGGCCTTGCGCTCGCGGCCCTCGGCGTCGCGCCAGTAGCCCTCGGCGGGCAGGGCGGGGGAGGCGCGGCGCTCCACGCGCAGGAACACGGCCTGCTCGTTTTTGGCCCCGTTGCGCACGCCCGAGGCCGTGAGGCCGGCAAACACCCGGCCCTCAAACTGGGCCTGGCTTTCCAACTCTTCGGGCGGCGTTTCCAGCTCCTCGGGGGCCACGGGGTTCAGGCTTTGCAGGGTTTCGACGGTGAAGGGACCGGCCACACGCAGGCGTTTTTTGTCTTCCTCGGGCTGGTCGTAGAGCTTCTCGCTGGCCGGCGGCTCGTCGTTGGCCAGGCTCTTGAGGGTGATGTGCGGCACCTCCTTGTAGCGAAAACCCTGGCGAATGTCCTGCCCGGCTTCGTCATATAGGTGGTAGTAAGGGAAGCTGGCCGTCATCAGCCGCGTTTTGGCGATGTTGAGGGCAATGCGCGAGGTATCGATGGTTATCCAGCGGCGGCCCCACTGCTCGGCCACGTAAGCAGTGGTGCCGCTGCCGCAGGAGGGGTCCAGCACCAGGTCGCCGGGGTCGGTGCACATGAGCATGCAGCGCTTGACTATTTCCTCGTTTGTCTGGACTACGTAATTTTTCCCTGTCGCTCCGCCTAGTCCTAACCAGATATTATTGATTTCAACGGCAGGGAAATCCTTAGCGTAACGTTTGAATACTAGCCGGGATTTTTGGGCAATTACTCTTCCTGATTCAAACAGCTTTGGAATCGACTTGGGACTGACTTTCCAAGAATTTCCACCTGAAGGATATTCCTTTCCGTTGATAGTCACAGGTTCATTAGGTCCTGGTTTATCAGAAAAAAGCGGATTATACCGAAAAACTTTAGCGCCTTTCGGTAAATCGTTGAGTCCAAAAGCTTCTTCTTTCGACAGGGTTCTGACGGTACCGTCTGCTAATTCAACATTCGTAAATCCAGACCCTCCAACACCCATTAAATTTCGCTCAACATACAATTGGTGGTATTTTGCTTGTTCTTTATTCTTCGCATACCAGACCAAATACTCATTAATTGGCGGTAAAAAGTCTCCTGATTGGCTTCCCTTTTTCTGGAATATTACCAAGCCAATAAAGTTACTGCTTCCCAATACTTCATCCATCAAATTCCGAACAAGGTGTACGTTCTCGTCCGAAATCTGTACGAAGCAAGAGCCGGATTCCGTCAGTAGCTCCCGCGCCACCAGCAGGCGGTCGCGCAGGTAGCTGAGGTAGCTGTGGATGCCCAGCTCCCAGGTGTCGCGGAAGGCTTTGATTTGCTCGGGCTCGGAGGACAGGTGCTCGTCCTTGCCGTCCTGCACGGTGCGGTTGTTGAGTTTGATTTGCCAGTTCGAGCCGTATTTGATGCCGTAGGGCGGGTCGAGGTACACCATCTGCACCTTTTTGTCGAGGCCTTCGCGCTCCAGCAGCGAGGTCATCACCGAGAGCGAATCGCCGAGGATGAGGCGGTTTTCCCAGGCGGCGTGGTGCTGGTAGTAGCTCAGCGGCTTGTCGAGCTCGTCCACGGTCTGGTAGTCCTGGCCGAAGAGGCCGAGCTGGGCGTTGGCCTGGGCCAGCCGCTCGCGGTAGAGCCGCGACATGAGCTCCTGCGGGCGCACGTGCTCGTGGCGGTAGAGCGAGCGGATGTCGAGCTTGAGGTAATCGGGGCGGTCCTCGCCCTCGTGTTCGTACTTGCCCAGCCATTTCAGCTCGGGGTCCTGCCCGCGGTGCACCACGGGGTTTTTGTCGAGCAGGCGCGTGGAATGGCCCTGCACTTTGGGGTTGAATTGCTCGGCGCCGGCCTCGGTTTCGGACGGGATGTATGTGCGCTTGTCCTGGTGGGTGTAGGCGGTGGGGTCGGCGGCGGGGGTAGGCGCGGAGGTGGCTTTCTTGGGCATTGGGAAAGAATAGAACGTCATGCAGAGCGCAGCGAAGCATCTCGCGTGCAGCAGTGAATCAATCGATTGGGTTACTTGAGCACGCGAGATGCTTCGCTGCGCTCTGCATGACGGACTGACTACAATCCCTGAATTTTCTCCACCAGTTGGTTGCGGAAGTATTTCTCGCTCTCGCTGATTTCGACGAAGGCCCAGGGCTCGTCGGGCGGCAGGCCGAGGGCGGCCAGGTCGCCGTTCACGGCGGGCAGCCAGTAGTGCTCGGTGTAGAGTTTCTTGGCTTGCTTGTCGCGGTTCATGCCCGTCACCTCAATTATCAGGTTCACGGTCTGACCGCTGCGGGTGCGCACGCGGGCGATGAAATCGGGCACGTAGTTGCCGGGCTGGCCTTCCTTTAGGTAGGGGATTTTGAAGTCGAGAAAGGCGTTTTTGACGTAGCTCAGTACCTGGGGCAGGTCTTCGAGCACCTTGGCGCAGATCTGCTCCCAGCTCTGGGTGTCGGCCACCACGTAGTTGACGTGGCTTTTCGTAGTTTCGAACACCGGCCGGGTGGTTTGGCCGTGCACGAAGCGGGTGCTGCCGTGGGCGTTGTAAGGCATGGGCACCGGCCGGATGCGGCGCTCTTCGGCCGGCAGGCCCACCGTGATGGCCTGGTTGATGTGGCTGGCCACGGCCTTGCTGTCCCAGTATTTCACCAGCCGCTTGAAGGCCGGGTCGGTCTGGTGCACCAGCGTGAGGCACTCGTGGTACCACTGTTCCACGATGCGGCGCACCGGGCCGAAATACTGCATGAGGGGCGCGCCGCCTACATCGGAAAAGTGGTAGCGCATCACCTCGTTGGCCACGTAGTACACCGCCTCGTTGTCGCGGATGCGCTCGTGGGCTTCGAGCCGCATGTTTTCAGTGCTGCCCGAAAACGCCGACGCCAACTCCGTATGGGTCGGGATTTTGGAGAAGTCCAGCTCGAACTTGCCCACGGCCGCGAAGTCGGGCACGAGGGCACCGGTGCCCAGCTCCTCGCGGTAGCCGGCCAGGTTGGGAAAGCGGATTTCGAGGTGCTCGCGCTCGGGCAGGGCTCGAATGGGCGTGATTTCCTCGCCCTCGGGGCCGGCACCGCTGCTGCCCTTGCCCCGCCGAAACGCCTTGAAGGGAATGCCGATGATGCGGGCGTACTCCGGCGGAAACTTGTACTCCACAATGCGCGCCTTATCGGCCTTGGTGGCACCGGTCACGGCCTCGCCGTTTCGGTCGTAGCCCTGCAGTTCGTAGTAGCGGCGGCGCAGGGCGCGGCCGGCTACTTGTTCGCACAGCAGCTGCGAGCCAAAGGCACGCAAGCCCACGATGTGCGTCACGGTATTGGCGTCCCAGCCTTCGGTGAGCATGCTCACCGACACCACGCAGCGCACGTGGGCGCCCAGCTTGCCGGGCCGGCCCACGGTGTTCACCACCTCGCGCAGCAGGTCGGCCTCGGTCAGGTCGTCGGCCGAGCGGTCGGGGTAGAGGCGGCGGTACTCCTGCCGGAACTGCCGGATTTCGTCCTTGAACACCCGCCGGAAGGCTTCGTCTACCTGCCCGCTGTTTTCCAGCGCGTCGGAGTCGATGAGTAGCGTGGGCGGGCGATGGCGCGGCGACTTGTCGGGCAGGTAGTTCGAGAAAATGTCGTGGTGTCCCAGCGCCACCTGCCGGCCGTGGGTGGGGTCGTCGTACTCGTAGCCGGCAATGTGCTTGTACACTTCCTTCGACACGCCGGTGTTGTTGCACACCACAATCAGCACCGGGGGCGTGCTCAGGAGCTCGGGTCGGCGCTCGCCGCGCTCGCGCACCCCCTGGTCGTATTCTTCGTAATGGGCCACCAGCTGGTCGAGGGCCGTGACGAGCAGCTGCGGCAGCTCGGGCTTTTTCTCTACATAAGCCGCGTCCTTCTCCTTGCGCTCGGTAGCTTTGCCCATCTTGGGCAGGGCGTCCTTCACGTTCTCGTAGAGGTTGCGTAGCACTGGCATGTCCAGCTGCTGGGTGTCGTCCTTTTCGGGCAGGTAGGGAATTTTCACCAGCCCACTCTCGATGGCTTCAACCAGGCCGAAATCGGTGACAATCCACGGGAACAGCGTGTAGGGCTTGTAGCCGGAGCCTTGCAGGTAGTAGGGCGTGGCTGAGAGGTCGTACACGGCCGTGAGCTGGTAGCGCTGTCCAAGCTCGCGCAGCCCGCTGAACCACACGGCGGCGCGGGCGTTTTCGTCGGCGCCGGCCTCGTCGGCGTCGGTTGCTTTCTTCTTTTTGCCAGGGGCTTCCTGGGGCAGGTAGCAGTGGTGGGCTTCGTCGTTGAGCACCAGCAGGCGGCTGCCGGGCCGGAAGCCACTGAGCAGGCGCCGGAAAACCTGGGCGTAGTCTTCGTATTCTTCCTGCTTTTTGCCGTCGGCGCCCACCTTGCCGTCGAATACGCCGCGCTTGTTGCCTTGCAGCGTGCGCGGTTCAAACTGGTGGTAGTTGCAGATAACCAGTCGGGCGTTGAGGCCTTCGAGCAGGTCCTCGTACTGGGCAGGCACCAGCTTGCGCTCGTGGTAGTAGTCCTGGGCGTAGTTGCGGTCGGAAGTGGTGTCGGCGCGCAGCACGCCCAGCCGGTCGCGGATGGTGATGCCGGGCGCCACCAGCAGGAAGTTGTCGGCGAAGCGCACGTCCTGCCGGTACTGCTGGCGGTTGAGGTAGTGGTAGAGGATGAGGGCGGCCATGACCACGGTTTTGCCGCTGCCGGTGGCCATTTTGAAGGCGATGCGCGGCAGGTGGTCGGCCGCGTGGGCCGATACCGACTGTTGACCTTCGCGCAACTGGCCCAGGATGTGGCTGCCGGCGTTGGAGCGGGCGGCCACCTCGTTCAGCCAAATAGCAGTCTCCACGGCTTCGCGCTGGGCAAAAAAGAGCTTTTTGCGGGGCGATTCGTCCTCGTCGGGAAACCAGAAGGCCAGTAATTCACGCGTCACGCGGGTGACGTCGGGATAGCCGGCGGCGCGCCAGAGGCCCACCTCCTTGCGCACCAGGTTGATGAGGTGCGTGCCATAGGCCGCGGCGGCTTCGTTGAAGGCAAACACCTCTTTCTGACCCTTGTGCCGGCCCGGAATCACCTGCACCTCGGGCACGAACAGGCGGCGGCCGGGCTCTACTTTGGCGTAGTCGAGGTTGCCTTCGAGGTCGGTGGCGTAATGCTTGTCGGGCGCCAGGTAAGGGTTGTTGAGGATTGGGTTGTCCGGCAGGCGGAGCTGGGTAGAATCAGGATTGCCATCCATAGAAAAGGTTGTGAGACATATTTGATACAAATATGTCTCACAACCTCTCGGTTTGCGTCAAATTGGTGAAATAAGCGGTGGCCAGGCCCGTGGTAGAACGGCCCAATTTTGGCCCTTTCTACTCCGACCCGATATGGCCAAGCAACACCGCGGGGAAATTCTACAGGAGGTGGTTTTGAAAAGCGGGGTGAAGGTGACGAAGCTTTTCGCCGCCCTCGGCATCAGCCGTGCCACCCTCTACCGCCGCTTTGAGGACCCCAACCTGGACTTCGATTTCATTAAGCGGGTGGGTGAAATCATCTACCACAACTTCGCTGAAGAATTCAAGGAGCTGGCCCCCGCTGCCGCCGAGCCGGTGGAAGTGTACCAGATTGCCAGCGTGGAGGAGTGCAAAGACAAACTGCTGCACGTGTATGGCCTGTACCTGGAAAAGGTGCGGCAATATGACGAGCTCAAGGCGAAGTACGACGCGCTGCTGAGCGAAAAAGCTCAATAATCTTCCCTGAAAGCAACCAAGCCCATGGATTTCTACGTCGGCGTCACAGATAAGTGCTGGTTTGACTTTCTGCGGCAGGAGCCGCGCGAAGACGTGAATTTCTGGAAGCCGCTGGGTGGAGGCAAGAACTTTGGCGCCGTGCCGTCGGGGGCCCCGTTTCTGCTGAAGCTTAAGAAGCCGTTTCACTGCATCGCGGGGGCTGGCTTTTTCACCAACCAGATTGATTTGCCGATTTTTACGGCCTGGGAAATGTTCGGGCCCCGCAACGGCTTCGGCGACTATTTCGACTTTGCGCAGGCTATTCGAAAATACCGGGCCGCCAACGGCAAGCCCGCCGAAGCCAATCCGGTCATCAGCTGCCTGGTCTTAACGGCCCCCCTCTTCTTCCGCCAGCCCGACTGGATACCCGCGCCCGAGAGCTGGGGCAATTCCATCGTGACCGGCAAGGTGTACAACACTAGCGAGGCAGTGGGCGGCCAGCTGTGGGCCGACGTGAGCGCCACCATGCTCCGGTACCGGCAGGATTCGCTGACGCAGGAACTGGCCACCACTGATTCGCTGGTTTTGGAGTCGCCCGGCATCTACCGCGAGGCGCTGACGAAAGTGCGCGTCGGCCAGGGCGCTTTCAAAGCAATGGTAACGCAGGCTTACGAGAAGAAATGCGCCATTTCGGGCGAGAAAACGCTGCCCGTATTGGAAGCCGCCCACATTCAGCCCTTCTCGCAGGCCGGCCCCAACTCGCTCGGCAATGGCCTGCTGCTGCGCTCCGACCTGCACAGGCTCTTCGACCGGCACTACCTCACCATCGACGCTGACGACCGCACCGTGCACGTGAGCAGCCGCATCCGCGAGGAATTCCAGAACGGCAAGGAGTACTACCAGTTCGATGGCAAGCCGCTAAAAGTGCTGCCGAAGCTGCTGGCCGACCAGCCGGCGAAGCAGTACCTACAGCACCACAACGGCCTGTTCATGCCGTAAACGATGACGTTCGGGCTGCACGTATTCAGGATGCTGTAGCTCAAGGCGTGCCCAGCGGTGAGATGTAGGCGTCGTTGTTTCAACGGCCCGGTTGGCAGTGTACTCATTGGCTGCGCAGTGCGGCACCCGCTGTACGTTGCCCAGGGGGCCAGTGACGCCGGCCGTGCTCATGGCGGTGGCAAACAGCGCTGAGAGTAGCAGTGGCCGAATCAGTCGGTGTGCAGAGCACCCCGCCCCCGACGACTGTAGAATGGAGATAATCCGCGGATTACAACTGGTGTTCGACGAGCTAATGGCTTATGGCTGCGCCGAAACAGGCGGAGTTGTCGCGCCGGAAGCGGGACCGCATTTTCAGGAAAACCCGCCTGCCGCAGTTTGGGTGCGCCCATCCTGCTTACCCGGCTGGCCCAGGCCCGCCCTTCGCTAGGAAACGACCCGGGTTGAACGAGGAAAGGCCGGAGTTAAACGACGAGGAAAAATAGATAGTCGGCACGCCTAACAAATTTGCATCGTCAAGTCGAAACAACCACGACTGGCCTTCCAAACGCCTTTTTCTCCTCTCAACATGTTCGCTCCCATTACCTCCGCTGATTTTACGTTTTCCCTGCGCCGCACCTTGCTGGCCGGTCTGGGCCTGCTGGCCCCGGTCGCTGTGTCGGCCCAAACCATTGCCGCCTTTGCGCCCACCACGGCCGCCGCGGGCGCCACCGTCATCATCACGGGCACCAACCTGGCCGCCACCACCTCGGTGCAGCTCAACGGCCAGAAGATGCGCATTGTGGGCACGCCCACGGCCACGTCGGTGTCGGTGATAGTGCCGCCGGCTGCCGCCACTGGCCGCGTGCGCCTCACCACCAGCACCGGCACGGTGCTGGCCGGGCCCAAGCTGGGCGTCACCCGCAAGTCGTCGGCGGTGAGCTACGGGCAGCAGAGCACGGCCTTCACTGGCACCACGGCCGCCGGCAGCTACTCCACGCCCACCACCGGCGACCTCAACAACAACGGCCTCGTGGAGCTGCTCATGGGCCAGGGCGACGGCACCATCATACTCTACGAGCAGGCGCAGGCCAACTCGCTCACCCTCAACGCCGGCGTGCTCCTCAAAAATGCCGACGGCACCACCCTCGACGTGGGCAACTACGCCAAGCCCACCGTGGCCGACCTCGACGGCAACGGCCTGCTGGAGCTGCTGGTTGGCGAAGAAACCGGCACCGTGCTGCGCTACGAGCAGTTGGCCGCCACCGGCGCCAACGCCCTGCTGTTCAACAAAACCACGCTCTTCACTAATCCCTTCGGCACGGCCACCAGCGCAGCCCCCAACGGCGGCTCCTACGCCCGCCCCACCGTGGCCGACCTCGACAACAACGGCCTGCTCGACATCCTGGTGGGCGGCAACGACGGTACCATGCGCCGCTACGAGCAAGCCACGCCCAACGCCAGCACCACGGCCGGTTTCACGGCCTGGGGCCAGGTGAAGCTGGCCAACGGCACCGTCATCGACGCCGGCGACGTGGACAAGCCCCTGCTCACCGACTACAACGGCGACGGCTACCTCGACATGCTGGTGGGCACCAAGGCCGGCACCGTGATGCTCTACACCCAGTCGGGCCTGAACGGCGTCACCTTCAACGCCATCGGCAACCTGACCACCGATGGCACCTCGGCCGGCCTCATCAACCTGGGCGCCTCCGGCACCAACGCCAGCAACGTGGGCGGCTACGCCGCCCCGGCCGTGACGGACCTGGACGGCGACGGCCTGCTCGACCTCTTCCTGGGCAACGGCAACGGCAGCATCTTCCGCTACGAGCAAACGCAGTCGGCCCTCGCGCCCTCGCTCTCGGCGCCGCTGCCCGTGCAGCTCGTGTCCTTCGAAGGCCACGCCACCGCCGCTGGCAACCGCCTCAACTGGGCCACGGCCACGGAAAAGAACAGCGCCGCCTTCGTGGTAGAAGCCTCCGCCGACGGCAAAGCCTTCGCTTCTGTGGCCGAGTTGCCGGCCGCCGGCCGCAGCACCACGGCCCGCAGCTACGAGTACCTCGACGCGTCGGCCACGGCCCAGGCCGCCCCGGTGCGCTACTACCGCCTGCGCCAGGTAGATGCGGACGGCACCACGGCTTACTCGCCGGTGGTAGTGCTGAACCGCGCCACGGCCAGCGCCCCCGCCACGGTGGACGCCTACCCGAACCCCTTCGCCCAAACTCTGGCCGTGGCCCTGCCCGGCAGCGCCGCCCCCCAAGCCGTGGCGGTGTCGCTGAGCACCCTGACCGGCCGCCCTGTGTATGCCGCTACGCTGGAGCTAGGCACCGCCCCGCAGGCCCTGAGCGCCCTGCCCGAGCTGGCCGCCGGCGTGTACGTACTGCGCCTGACCACGGCCAGCGGCACCTTCACCCGCAAGGTGACGCGCCAGTAAGCGGGCAGCTTCTTCGCTCGGCTCTCGTGAAAAAAGCGCCGGTTTCCAGACCACTGGAAGCCGGCGCCTTTTGCTTTGCTGATGCCATTGGCATTCACGGCTGTTACGAGCGAAAGCGGTTTATTTACGGCGAATTATCAGGGGTTAACGGCTCGCATTATGAAAAGCACTTTTGTGTTTGGGCTGCTGCTGTTGCTTGCGCCGCTGAGTAGCCGGGCGCAGTCGCCAGCCGTTTTTTATACGCTGGACGGCCGCCGGTTGCCCGCGCCGGAAATCAACCGGCTGGTGCGACAGCTCATGGACACGGCCCGCATTCCCGGCCTGGCCCTGGCGCTGCTCGAAAACAACCAGGTGCAGTACCTCCGGGCCTACGGTTTTCGCAACCTCGAGACCCGCGCTCCGCTCGAAACCAGCACGGCCATGTACGGCGCCTCGCTCAGCAAAGCGGTGTTTGCCTGCCTCGTGATGCAGCTGGTGCAGGAAAAGCGCCTCGACCTGGACCGGCCCCTGCACACCTACCTGCCCAAGCCGCTGCCCGAATACGACGCCTACCGCGACCTGACCGGCGACGAGCGTTGGAAGCTCCTTACGGCCCGCATGTGCCTCACACATACCACCGGCCTGCCCAACTGGCGCTGGATTTCGCCCGACAAAAAGCTGCATTTCAAATTTGCGCCCGGCGCGCAGTACTGGTACTCCGGCGAAGGCCTGCAGCTGCTGCAATTAGTCATTGAAACCATCACCCAAAAAGGCCTGGTGAAGCTGAGCGCCGAACGAATATTCCAGCCTCTGGGCCTGGCACATACCAGCTACGTGTGGCAGCCGGCCTTCGAAGCCAACTACGCCCTGGGCTACGACGAGCAGGGCCAGCCGCTGCCCAAAACCAAGCGCACCAAAGCCGGTGCGGCTGGCTCGCTCGAAACCACACCCGCCGACTACGCCGCCTTCCTGGCCGCCTTGATGCAGGGCAAGCTGCTGAAAAAAAGCACGATGGCCGAAATGACCCGCGCCCAGGTGCGCATTCTCTTCAAAGGCCAGTTCGGGCCCATGGCCACCGTGGCCGCGCCCGACAGCAACCGCGCCATTGGCCTGGCTTACGGGCTGGGCTGGGGCACGTTTGAGTCGCCCCACGGCCACGCCTACTTCAAAGAAGGCCACGACGACGGCTGGGAAAACCACAGCGTCGTATTCCAGGACCGCAAAAAGGCCATTCTGCTGCTGAGCAACAGCTCCAACGCCGACAAAATATTCAAAGAGCTGCTGGAGAAGCTGCTCGGCGACAAAGCCACGCCCTGGCAGTGGGAGAATTACGTGCCGTACTAAGGGCCCGCTGGTCAGAAAGCAGGTTCTCCCGTGTCATCTCGGGGCGTCTCGAAGAGGTCGGGCTGCGCTTGGTGCAAGGCCTCGTACTGGCGGGGCGTGAGGAAAATGAGCCCTTCGCCGTCTGCACAATCGTAGAACTGCCCGGCGGCGTGCTGCTCTTGTAGGGCGCGGTTGATGAGCTCGGTGGCTTTGGGGTCCATCCAGTCGCTCTTCACGGCCAGTTGGGCGCGGTAGCGCTGGCCGCCCAGCGTGAAGCCGAAGGGCACCGTGGCCGTGGTCGGATAGTCGGGGCCAAAGCCGTCCTGAACCTGGGTCGGCGCAAAGCCGCCGCGCGACATCGCCGCGAGTTCCCGGGCCAGGGCCGCGTAGGGGTAGGGCGGGTTGGCCGTTTCGCCATCGGACACATACAGCATGCGCGGAAAACACAGCAGGATTTCGGCGAAGCTGGCCTTCTGGCCGGCCAGGGCGTCGCGCCGGCCCCGGGCTATTTCGGCGGGTGAAAGGTGGGCGAAAAGGCCCAGCGCCTGATAAGTAGCCAGCAGCTGCTCGACGCCGGCCGAGCTAAAGCGGTTGTCGTGCGATTCCTGCGACAGGAAGTAGCCGTTGGTGCCCCACAGCCGGCGCTGGGCCGCCGTCATGGCAAGCAGGCCCAGCCGCTCGCTGCCGTACACCGACTGGGCATCGGGCGTGTGGGCCTGGTACAGGCGCAGGGGCGAGTTGCGGTCGGCCAGCCAGCGGTTGAGGCTTTGGTGAAACTCTTCGCTGGGGCCGGGGTCCGCCTCGGGGTTGGGGTCGGAGCCGTCGCGCCGGCGGTAGCTGTGCACAAAGGTGTTGGCGTAGCGCCGGCCCTCGGCCCGGAAGCTGATGGTAACGGTTTGGCTCAGCAAAGCAAGCCCCTCGTCTTTGAGGCCGGTGGTCACGTGCAGGTCGGTGTAGTGCAAGGCGGGCAGCAGCGCCTGCGCCTGCCGAAAGAGCGCGGGGTAGAGCTGCTGCGGGGCCTGCTCCACGGCGCGCAGGTCCACGATGCGGCCGTGCTCGCAGTAGCCCACCACGTCGAACGGGCTTTTTAGCTGGTTGGGCCGGGTTTCGCGCGTGAGGCGCCGCCGCTGGGCCGCGCTGAGCAGGCCGGCTCGCTCCAGCTTCTGCAGCCATTGCTGTTGCTCCGCGAAGCCTTGCGCAAAGGTTTCGGGGCGCTGCATGAGGTCTGCGGCCCGTTGGCACACCTGCATCTCGTTGAAGAGCGTGCCGCGTTGCAAGCCCTGTTGCAGCTCCCGGTAAGCGGCCGCGTCCAGCAGGCCCACGGCCTGCAGGTCGCGGGCGGTGCGGGTGCGGGTTTTGCCCCACACGCTGCGCCGCTCGCTAATCCAATGCTGCCCGCCCGTCGGCGCGATGCTCAGGGGCGGGTAAATGGTCCAGCCGCCCGGCGGCAGCGAGTCTTCGGCCGGAATGGCCTGCTCGATTTTGCAGCGGGCGGGTTGCTGGTCGAAGCGGTAGCGCACCAGGGCGCTGGTGTCGCCGCCGAAGCGCTTGAGCTCCTGTGCAAACTCCTGCCGCGCCGCCCGGCTCTCCTCCGAGTCGGGGGCCTGCCCGGCAATGAACAAGTCACTGCTGGCAACGTCCGGCATCCGGTAGGCGCTCTCCGCCTGAAAGGCCTCGGCGCAGAAATTCAGGACCGAAGCCCGGGTGGTGCCGAACACTTCCTGGCTGTTCTGCGTGAGCGGGTCGGTACGCTCGTACTTCAGCTCATTGTGTTGCATTCGGCGCAGCAGCTCATCGCGCCCCGCCGCGTTCAGCACGCCGGCGCGGTAGAGCTTTTCGGCAAAATCGGCGTTGGGCCCGGCGTTCCGCTTGCCGGTCCACCACACGCCGGCCGCCAGCAGCAGCGCCAGGCCCAGAATGAGCAGTGCTTTCATCGCGCGTCAGAAAACAGGGTCCGGCCGAACATTCGCCTAGTACAGCACCCGGAACTTGATGGTGTGCGCCACCGCGCGCAGGGCCTGAATCACCTCCTGGTCGTACTCGCGGTTGATGTCAGTGATGACGTAGCCGATGTTTTCGTTGGTTTTCAGGTACTGGCCGAGGATGTTGACGTGGTGGGCGGCCAGCACGTTGTTGATGTTGGCCAGCACGCCGGGCACGTTGGCGTGGATGTGGATGAGGCGGTGGGCCTGCTGCGTGGGCAGCTGGATGTTGGGGAAATTGACCGACTGCTGGGTGTTGCCGGTGTTGATGTACTGCATGATGCGCTCAGGCACAAACTCGGCAATGTTGCGTTGGGCCTCGGCCGTGCTGCCGCCGATGTGCGGCGTTAGCAGCACGTTGGGCAGGCCGCGCAGCTCGTTCTCGAAGGTTTCGTGGTTGGTTTTGGGCTCGTACGGGAATACGTCCACGGCCGCGCCGCCGAGGTGGCCGCGGCGCAGGGCGTCGGCCAGGGCGGGCACGTCCACCACGTGGCCGCGGGCGTTGTTGAGGAACAGCGCGCCGGGCTTCATCAGGCCAAACTCGCGGGCGCCGATGTAGTTGGTGTTCTCCTCCCGGCCGTCGATGTGCAGCGTCACCACGTCGGCCTGGGCCAGCAGCTCGTCCAGGGTGCGGCACTTCACGGCGTTGCCGAGCTGCAGCTTTTCGGCCACGTCGTAGTACACCACCTTCATGCCCACGGCCTCGGCCACCACGCTCAGCTGCGAGCCGATGTTGCCATAGCCCACGATGCCCAGCGTCTTGCCGCGAATCTCGAACGAGCCCTTGGCCGACTTATCCCACTCGCCGGCGTGCATTTTGGGGTTCTTTTCCGGGATGCGGCGAGCCAGCACGATGATTTCGCCCAGCGCCAGCTCCACCACCGAGCGGGTGTTGGAGAAAGGGGCATTGAACACGGCTACGCCCTTTTTCATGGCGCCGGTGAGGTCAATTTGATTCGTGCCGATGCAGAACGCGCCAATGGCAATCAGCCGGTTAGCCGCCTCCAGCACGCGCGGGGTCACCTGCGTCTTGCTCCGGATGCCCAGAATGCTCATGCCCTCGATGCGCGCAATTAGCTCGTCCTCGTCCAAGCCGCCGGGCACGGTGTCCACTTGGTAGCCTTCCTGGGTGAACAGCTCCTGGGCGCGGGCATCAGGGTTTTCGAGAAGCAGGACTTTGATGCGGTTCTTGGGGTACGAAAGAGTCATGGGAAGTTTTAGTTGGTACAAAAACTCGTCGAAGGTTGGCAGCACTTCGTCGGCGTGGGCCACCACGCTGGGACGGGTAACATTCTCAGTGTAAGCGTAGAAGCGGTGGGCCAGGCCCGCTTCGCGGATTTGGTAGTCGGTATACCCGTCGCCCAGCACGTACACCGGCCCGTCCAAATCGAGCAGCACCAGCTGGCGAATCTTGCCGCCGTCGCGGCTCAACACGTTGGCCGGGTCGCAGCCGGTGATGTTGCCGGCGTCATCAAAAGTGAAGGTGTTGGCCAGCACGTGCTCGGGCGCGATGCCGAATTCGGCCACCACCGGCTCGATGAACTCGCGGAAGCCGCTGCTCACCACGTAAATCCGGTCGGCAAACTGCCGGAAGAAGGCGCCGTTGCGCCGGATGCTTTCGCTCACCTTGGTTTGGAGGCGGGCCACGAGCGGGGCCAGGTGCTTCTCGTTGGCGCCCAGCAGCGCCAGCCGCCGGCTCAGCGACTCCTGGAAGCCGATTTCGCCGGCCATGCCCTGGTCGGTGAGGGCCTTGATTTGGGCCACCACGTCGGCCTGGTTGGGCTGGCCTTGCAGGGCAATGTCGGCCAGCTCATCGAGCCCTTCAACCTGGGTGAAGGTGCTGTCAAAATCGAAAACGAGGTAGGGCAGGGGGGCAGCGGGAGCGGACATGCCCACAAAGATGGGCGCGGCGGCTGCCAGTTGGAGACTTCGGGGAGAATTATAACCTTCCTATTCCCTTTTTTTCAATGCCAACACCGACGTGTCGTCCGGGTCGCGGCCCTGAATACCCAGTCGAAACGTCTGTGCTTGCCGAATAACCACGACTTGATAAAAGTCGTCGGGGCGGGACAGCACAAGGGCCGGCTCGAAGGGCGGCGATTCCCAGTTTGGCATGGCCCAGGTGCCGCGGGACGGGTGCATCAGGCTGCTGGTAAGGACGTAAGTAGAGTCGGCGTTGAGAGTGAGCGAAACCGTTGATTCCAGGTTGGCGTCGCTATGCTCTTTGTCAACCACATACTGGCCAACCAAGTCGGCGCGGGCAGGCGTGAAGTACGTGGCGTCGGTGTACCAGCCCCAAAGCCCGGACCCTGCCGCCGCCAGCAGAAGCAAGTAGAGAGGCAGTAGAAAAAAGTGGCTCCGGTGAACAGCGGCGGGCCTGGAGCGGCTGCCGTTGCGATTTAGCAGGAGCATCAGCAGCCCAATTGCCCCCGACCCGAACGCGAACAGGATGTACAGAAAGAACAGAGTGCCAAGCAAGTCCATGGTCAGAATTTGAGCCCAGCAGGTTTCGGTTTACGTCGCTCCTCTGCTTTTCGCGGCAATGCCGCTGTCAGCAGTTACCGCGCTTTATCGTCCGTTGGTTACCCGAAAAGCCCCGGCCCGAAGGCCGGGGCTTTTCGGGCCGGGGCGCGGCGTTGCAACGTTGCCCGGCAAACCCTGTCCTGTGGCCGTCCGCTTCTGCCGCCTCGCCCGCCGCCCGGCAACGCCTTAGCGCGGCTGCAGCTTCAGCAGGCCGGCGTGGGTGGCGCCCCACAGCGTGCCCTCGGCATCGAGCGAAATATCGGTGATGACGGTGCTGGGCACGGCCGAGTTTTCGGGCGTGAAAAGCGTCCACTCCTTGCCATCGAACCGGCACAGGCCCACGCGGTTGACGCTGGCCCACACCACGCGCCGCTGCTGGTCGATGGCCACGTCCAGCACGTCGTTGCCGGGGTAGCCGGAGTTGGCGGCCGTGAAGACTTCCCACTTGCCGTCGGGGGTGTATTTGGCCAGGCCGCTGTGCTGCTTGCTCTTGTCCGCGTCGTACAACCCAAACCAAATGGCGCCGTCGGCGTCTTCGGCGGCGCAGGTGAACGTGGCGCTGCCCAACGGCGTGGGGCCGTTGGTGAATACCTCCCGCGCGTCCTCGTGCAGCCGCACCGTGCCTTTGTAGGAACTGACCCACAGGCGGTTTTTGCGGTCCACAAAAGTGCCAATGGTCATGCCGGCCGGCAGTTGGCTGTTTTGGGCGGTGAGGGCACTCCATTTCGTGCCGTCGTAGCGCGCCAGGCCGTGGCTGCCGCTGAAATACACGTTGCCGTTGGCGTCGGCGTGGATGCCCGTAATCCAGCGCAACGGGGCGGAAGTGGAGTCGAAGCGCGTCCAGGTGGTGCCGTCGTAGCGGTAGGCTGCGTAGCCCTCCGAAAACCACTTGTTGTTGTGGGCGTCCACGGCGCCGTCCAGCAGGCCTACTTTGTTGTCGCCTTTCGTGCGCAGGCCCGAGTTGGAGGCGTTCAGCAGGGTCATGCGGCCGTGCTCGATTTTGACTAGGCCGTTGTCGGTGCCCACCCACACGGTGTTGTTCTGGTCGGGGCAAGCCACGCGCATCATGTCCCACGGCACGATGGAGTTCTGCTGGGTAAACACTTCCAGCTTCGCGCCCTTGGGATGCGCGGGGTATTGCTGGCGTTTGTTCAGGATTTCGACGGTGCCCACCGACTTCAGGTTGGTTTGCTTCGAAAAGTCAAAGCGCTGGTACGTCACGGCCGCCTGGCCGCCCTCAAACGCAAACCGCAGGCTGGACGACGCATTCACGGGCTTGCCCTTCTCCTGGGCCGGCGCCCAGGGCCCCATCCCGTTGATGAGCCCGCGCAAGTTGAGCTGGGCCAGGGCTTGCGGCCCCAGGTTGCTCACCTGGCTGAGGACGCAGGGGTGCCCCGCCGAATCGACCAGCACCTGCACCAGGGCCAGGCCCTTGAGGCGTTTGGTGGCTTCGGCGGGCAGTTTTTCCCGGAAATACGCCGTCAAATCGGCTGGATAGGCCGCCTTGGGCTCGCCGCAATCGAGGCAGAAGTGAGAGAGATGGCACCCGTCGAATTTCTCCGGATAGATGTTTTGGCCGCTTGTGCGCAGCGCGGCGCCGAATACCAGCAGGAAAAAACAGTAAAACAGCTTCATACGTCCATGACAAAAATTAGGGAGTGGGCAAAGCTAAGCACGAGCCGTAGCAACGGCTCCCGGGGCTGCAGGCGGCGCCACGTGGCTCGGTTGAGCGGCCTGGCGCGTACTTGCGCTCCGTTCACTTGTTCGTTTCGCCATGCCCCAGCGCCTGCTTTTCGTGTACAACGCCGACACCGGCCTGCTGGCGGGCCTGAAAGACACGTTCCACAAAATCCTTTCGCCAGGCACTTACCCGTGCGCGCTGTGCGCCGTGACCTACGGCGCCACCCGCATGCGGCCGCAGTGGCGGGATTTCATCAAAAGCCTGCCCGTGCCGGTGGAGTTTCGGCACCGCGACGAGTTTGAGCGCGAGCATCCGCAGTGGCGCGGGCACCGGCTGCCGGCCGCTTTCGCTGTGGCCGAAACCGGCGCGCTGACGCCATTTATTGACGCCAAGGAAATGGCGGACGCCGACCTGAACGACCTGATGCAGCTGGTGCGCCAAAAGCTGGCGTAGGGGCGGGGCCGCGCCATTACCTTTGGCAAAAAACAGACGATTTCCGTTCTTTTTTGTCACTATTCTTCCCCTTTCCTTCATGAAATCTACATTTTTGCTGAGCGCGGCGCTGCTGCTGGCGGGCCCGGCGGTGGCCCAGTTTCAGGGGCCGCCGGCCGGTACTGGCCCGGCCTACGATGCCCGCGCGCTGTTCTACCCCTCGTTTATTGAGCAACTGGCCACGCCCACGCGCACGGCCGGCGGCCAGCCCGGCGCCCAGTACTGGCAAAACGCGGCCGACTACAAAATCAACGCCCGCCTCGACGACCAAGCCGCCCGCGTGACGGCCTCCGTCGACATCACCTACACCAACAACAGCCCCGACGCCTTGCCCTTCGTGTGGCTCTACCTTGAGCAGAACCTGTACAAGGAAACCTCGCGCGGGGCGGCCGTGACGCCGGTGGGCGGCGGGCGCTTCGGCAACGGGGCGCGCGGCTTCCAGGGTGGCGACTCATTGCAGAGCGTGACCATTGAGCTGCACGGCAAGAAAATGAAGGCCAACTACCGTGTGCAGGACACCCGGATGCAAATCATACTGCCCGAGGCGCTGAAGCCCAAAGGCGACAAGCTGGCCATCCACGTCGACTACGGCTTCAACGTGCCCGAGTACGGCTCCGACCGCCTGGGCCGTCTGAAAACCAAAAACGGCGAAATCTTTGAAATTGCGCAGTGGTACCCGCGTATGGCCGTGTACGACGACGTGGAAGGCTGGAACACGCTGCCCTACCTCACGGCCGAGTTTTACCTCGAATACGGCAACTTCGACTACGCGGTGAACGTGCCCGCGAACTTCCTGGTGGGCGGCTCGGGCGAGCTGGTGAACCCCGGCGAGGTGCTCACCAGCGCCCAGCAAAGCCGCCTGGCCAAGGCCGCCGGCTCCGACCAGACCGTGACGGTGCGCTCGGCGGACGAGGTGACGCAGGCGGGCTCGCGCCCCAGCGGCAAAAATGGCCGCCTGACCTGGCACTTCAAGTGCCAGCGGGCGCGGGATGTGGCCTGGGCCGCTTCGGCGGCTTTTGTGTGGGACGCGGCCAAGATGAACCTGCCCAGCGGGCGCAAGTCCTTGGCCATGTCGCTCTACCCAACGGAGGTGGCCCAGGACACGGCCTGGAACCGGAGCACGGAGTACGTGAAGAAGAGCATCGAATACAACTCGAAGCAGTGGTACGAATACACCTACCCGGTGGCCACCAACGTGGCCGGCGTGGTGGGCGGCATGGAGTACCCGGGCATCGTGTTTTGCGGCGCCAAGGCCCGCAAGGCCAGCCTGTACAGCGTGACGGACCACGAGTTCGGCCACAACTGGTTTCCGATGATAGTGGGCTCGAACGAGCGCAAGTACCCGTGGATGGACGAGGGCTTCAACACCTTCATCAACATTCTTTCCTCTAATAATTTCAACAACGGCGAGTACGCCAAGCAGCTGAACGACACCGCCCGGCTGGTGCAGGGCAACATTCGCTACATGACGGACCCGGCCACCGTGCCGCCCTACACCGTGCCCGACGTGACGCCCTCCAATTACCTCGGCTACGCGGCCTACAGCAAGATGGGCTACGGCCTGTTTCTGCTGCGCTCAGAAATCCTTGGGCCGGAGCGGTTCGACTACGCTTTCCGCACCTACATTCGGCGCTGGGCCTTCAAGCACCCGCAGCCGAAGGACTTTTTCCGGACTATGAACGAGGCCAGCGGCGAGGATTTGAGCTGGTTCTGGCAGGAGTGGGTGTACAACAACTGGACGCTGGACCAGGCCGTGACCACCGTCACCTACGTGAACCAGGACCCCGCCCAGGGCGCCCTCATCACCATTGAAAACAAGGGCCAGGCTGCCATGCCCGTGACGGCCGACGTGACGGAAACCAACGGCAAAAAGTCGCGCGTGAAGCTGCCCGTCGAAATCTGGCAGCGCGGCGGCACCTGGACCTTCCGCTACAATTCCACCACGCCGCTCACGCTGGTGCGCCTCAACGCCACCAAGCTGCTGCCCGACGCCAACCCTTACAATAACGTGTGGCGGGCGCAGACGCTGCGGTAGGAAGGAGGAGTTAAAAGTTAAGAGTTGGGGCTGTCATCCTGAGCGGAGCGAAGGACCTTTTCACGTTTGCATCGTCTTGATTACTGCCAGTCGTTCAGCGTGAGAAGGTCCTTCGCTGCGCTCAGGATGACAGCCTTAACTTCTAACCCTTAGCTCTTAACTCCCTTCCGGTACTGCACACCGCCGAACAAGTACAGCATCAGGGCGCGCGAGTAGCGCAGGATGAGCGGCGTGAACAGGACCGTGACGCCGGTGATGATGCTCACGTACACCCACGTATCGGGGTTGTCCAGGAGGTAGTAAATCAGCACGCCCAGCCCCAGGAAGGTGGCCACGTTGAAGGCGAAGGTGATGAACATGGAGCCAAAGTAGAAGCCCGGCTCGGGTTCGAAGCTTTGGCCGCACACGGGGCACTGCTCGGGCATCTGGGCAAAGCGAGTCACGTTCAGGGCCGAGGTGCTGAAGAGCTTGCCCTGGTGGCAGCGCGGGCAGCGCAGCTGCAGCAGCGCCAGCGCGGTGGAATCGACGAATTCGGACGTATCGGTGGGGTCGGCCATAACCGGGGCGGAAGAGGGATGCATGAGGCGGTACAATTTATACGGGAGAATGCGGCCCGCGCCCATGCGCGAGAGGCCGGCGCGGCAGCTGCCGCATTGATGTCCCAAAATTACCGGGCGCCCGGCCCGGGCTCGCAGCCCGCTTCCGGCTTCTTACAGGACAAATCAACGCTGCTGCCGGAAGGCCTCCGGCGTGGTGCCGGCGTACTTGCGGAAGTAGCGCACGAAGTACGAAGCGTCCTCAAAGCCCAGCTCATACGCCACCTGGGCCACGCCCAGCCCGGAGTGGCTCAGCAGCCGCTGCGCCTCCGTGATAACCCGCTCGTGGATGAGGGCGCTGGCCGTTTTGTTGAGCACGCGGCGGCACAGGGCGTTGAGGTGGTTGGCCGAAAGGTGCAGCAGCTCGGCGTAGTCGCGCACGCTGCGCTTGGTTCGGTAGTGCTCGTTGAGCAGCGCGCCGAACTGGCGGATTTGCTGGAGCGCGGGGCCGGTTTCGGCCTCGGCGGGCGGGGCGGGGCAGTGGCGGGCGCTGAGCTCCAGGGCCAGGTGCAGGTAGCTGCGAAACACCTCAGCCTGATTGGTGTAGGGCGCGGTGTACTCATCCAGCAGGCACTCGAACAGGGGCCGGATTTCGGTTTCGGTGGGCGGCAGGTAGAGCACGGGCGGGTGCGCGCTGCCGAAGAAGGGATAGGCGTAGAGCCCGTTGCCGGGGTAGCGAAACAGGTAGAAATCGGCCGAGAAAAACACTACGAAGCCGCGCGTCTCCGGCCCCAGCCGCCACTGGTGCACCTGCCCCGGCGCCAGAAAAAACACGCTGCCCGGCCTTAGGTCATACGTTACCAAATCAACGGTGTGCGTGCCCGTGCCTGCGGTGATGTAGAGCAATAGGTAAAAATCGTGGGCGTGGGCCACGTTGACGTGCGGAAACCGGACGACGTGCGTTTCCAGCCGCTCGGCGTAGTAGGGCGCGGGCGGGTGTGCCTGGGGAAACGAGGCGAGGGCCAGTACCGGCAGGCCAGTGGGTTTCATGCCCCAAAAGTAGTGGCTGCCCTCTCACGCCGGTTTGCGCAGCTCTCCGGAGGTCGGTACACAAGCGTCGGAGGGGCTTTCCGAAACTTCGGAGAGAGTTTCAGAGGCGTCGGAGGTGAGTTTGCAAGCTTCGGAGGGAGCTTCAACGCCTTCGGAGGGCCGTTCGCGGCTTGCGGCGGGGGCGCCGGCCGTACCTTTGGCGCACTGCTGGGGTCTGGTTGGCCCTGACTGGCGGGCGCCCGCGCGGCGTCGCGTGGGCGGGCATTGCACGTTGCGTTGGTCGTCTAATGGAAGCCGTTGGGTTTTCATCCAGCTCGATTGACGCCCGCCAGCAGCGACTTGTTGCCCCGTTTCCGTGAACCTTTCCTTGTTGAACCGCCCGGCCGTGTGGGCCGGGCTGCTGGGCGCGTGCGTGCTGCTGCCCGGCTACCGCGGCGCCAAACCCGCGCCCACGCCCGCCGCCCCGCGCAGCCGCACGTTCGTGCTCACCAGCACCGCCACCGTGCCCGTGCCGCCGGCCGGCACCAAAAACCTGGACCTGTGGCTGCCCGTGCCGCACGCCGACGCCAGCCAGGACGTGCGCGACCTCAAAATAGAGTCGCCGGTGCCCTACAAAATTGAAAAGGGGGCTTACGGCAACCAGATGCTGCATTTGCAGCCCGCCGCCGTGCCCACCGCGCCGCTGGTGGTGAAGCTCACGGCCCACATCACGCGCCGCGAGCACCTCAACCTGCGCGCCAACGCCCCCACGGCCAAGCCTGCCAAGGAAAAAGCCGACCCCAACATGGCCCGATGGCTCGGCCCCGACCGCCTGGTGCCGCTCGATGCCAAAATCAAGCAGCAAGCCGAAGAAGTAGTGGCCAAAGCCGGCGCCAAAACCGACCTCGAAAAAGCCCGCGCCATCTACGAGCACGTGGTGAGCACCGTGACCTACGACAAAAGCGGCCAGGGCTGGGGCCGCGGCGACATCTACTACGCCTGCGACGCCCGCCGCGGCAACTGCACCGATTTCCACGCCATCGTCATCGGCTACTGCCGCAGCCTGGGCATTCCGGCGCGCTTCAGCATTGGCCTGCCGCTGCCGCCCGAGCGCGGCAAGGGCGAAGTGAAAGGCTACCACTGCTGGGCCGAGTTCTACACCCCGCAAACCGGCTGGGTGCCCGTCGACGCCTCCGAAGCGGCCAAGAACCCCGCCAGGCGCAACTACTTCTTCGGCGCCCACGACGAAAACCGCGTCGAGTTCACCCGCGGCCGCGACGTGGAGCTGGCGCCCAGGCAAGCCGGCCCGCCGCTCAACTACTTCGTGTACCCCTACGCCGAAGCCGACGGCCGGCCGCTGGAAGTGGCCCGCACCTACGAGTTTGCCGACGTGGCGGCGCAGTAGGGCCCGGGCATCGGGTGGCCGCAACCCAACTGCCGGCCGGGCCAGCCACCAACCGCAAAAGCCGCCCACCGGGGACCGAAACATTCGCGTCCCCGGTGGGCGGCTTTTTTGCCTTGATGTCCCGAAACTGCCCGGCAAAAGCCGGACGGGTCACGCATAAGCGTTTGAGTAAGTGACTGGTTGGGCAGCGGAAAAGGCGGCGCGGGCAACGGATGCAGGTAGAAATACGGGGCGACCAAATCGGGTGTTTCTACGTGGAGGAAGGCATTGGCCGTGGCCTACTTTTGCCAGGCTTCTACCACTTAACCAGCTACTTGATAGACATGGATGCTATCGCCAACACGGCTGCCTGCGGGTGCGGCTGCTCCCAGCCGGCACCACGCCTTCAGCCCTCGCGGGCCCGGGGCCGGGCAGGGCGCCTGGCCAAGTCCGTGCCCGCGGCGCTGGTCAGCATCGGCATTGCATTTTTTCCCAAATGCCCGCTCTGCTGGGCCGCTTACATGAGCGTGCTCGGCAGCATTGGCATCGCGCGGCTGCCGGCTTACCAGCCCTGGATGCTGCCGGCGTTGATGGGCTTGCTGCTGGTGCATTTGTACCTGCTGTTTCGGCAGCTGGCTGCCCGGCGGTACTGGCCGTTTGCGTGCAGCGTGGTGGGGGCGGCCTGCATCCTGCTGGCCCGCAACGTGTTTCCGCTGCAGTCCTGGCTGGCCCTGGCCGGAATCGGCGCGCTGGTAACGGGCTCACTCCTTCAAAACTTCTCGCTCACTTCCTCATCGCTAACCAAAACCGATTTACCCGCATGAACCCCACCGCTTCCCTTCGCACCCGGCGCTCCATCGTGGAGCTACAACAAGACCACGCCGCCGGCAACCCCAAGCCCCTGGACGACCTGATGCGCGCCTGGAAAGGCATCAAAGAGCTGAACCCCGACGACCCCCGGTCTTTTTTTAACCTGGGCGGCTACCACGGCGAGCCTTTCCGGGGCGAGGGCGAAACCAACGGGGCGTACTGGGGCGGCTACTGCAACCACGGCAACGTGCTGTTTCCCACCTGGCACCGCGTGTATTGCCTCAAGGTAGAAGAGGCTTTGCAGAGCATTCCCGGCTGCGAGGACGTGATGCTGCCGTACTGGGACCAGACCACGGCCGAAGCGCTGGCGCAGGGAATTCCGACGGCCCTGACCGATGCGACCTACACGTTTGCGACCGGCGAAAAAATCCCCAACCCCCTCCTGTCCTTCACTTTCCCGGTGGCCATCGTCGACCAGGTGGGGGGCGATAATTCCGAATACAGCAAGCCGGCGGGCTACGAAACCGTGCGCTACCCGCTGTCGGGCCTCGTGGGCACGCCCGCCGACCAGCAGCAGACCACGACACACAACGCCCAGTACGCCGACTACGACCAGAACGTCAAGCTGCTCAACGGCAACATTGTCCGGTGGCTGCAGCACGATTTCGAGGTAACGCCCGATGAGCCCATTCAGCCGGCTCAACCCATCGGGATACTCAAGGAGTTTGAGCAATGCTTGCAGGCGCCCAACTACACCGTGTTTTCCAACACCACTTCGGCGCAGGAGTGGAACACGCAGCCCGAAAACCAGAACAACCAAGTGATGCCCCTCGAGCAGCCCCACAACGATATCCACCTGGCTACCGGGGGGTTCGACGTGCCGTCGCAGGGGGATTTTTCTCCCATCCCCGATGCCAACGGCGACATGGGTGAAAACGACACCGCCGCGCTGGACCCCATTTTCTACTTCCACCACTGCAACGTGGACCGGGTGTTTTGGCTGTGGCAGAAGCGGCACAACGCCGTCGACCAACTCGAAATCATCGACGGCTACCACGGCACGAGTTCCTCCGACAGCCAGGGCCCAACCCCCGGTTTCGCCCCCGATACCCCGCTGAACCTCGACTCGCCTTTGAACCCGTTTCAGAAGCTGGAAGGCGGGCAAATCTACACCTCCCGCGACTGCATCAACATCGAAACCCAGCTGGGCTACACCTACAGCCCGGGCTCGCTGGAAGACCTGCCGCCGGTAGCGGCCACGCAGGCAGCCCCGTTGGTGGCCTCGCCGGCAGCCCCGGCAGCAGCCCCGCAGGCGGCGGTTAAGCTGAAAACCCTGCACGTTTCCCGCATCAACAAAGCGCCCATCAAGGGGTCGTTCATCGTGGTGGCGTATGCCAACGTGGGCGGAAAAAAGCGGTTGGTGGGGTATAAATCGGTGCTGAGCCGCTGGGATTCGGGCTACTGCCTTAATTGCCAAACGCATTTGGAGGTGAAGGCGGCTTTTCCGCTCATGGCCGTAAATCCGGAGGGCCTGACCGAGGACGACTTCACGGTTGAGCTCATCACCCGCGGCCACAACGCGCCCCAGCGCGAGGCCTTGCTGGCCAAAAACCCCTACTTGCTGGAATTGCGGTAGTTGCCGGGTAGCAGGCCGGAATCTTTTTTACGCCCCCGAATCGGCGCGCATCCGCTTAGCACCGGCTGCGCACCGGCTCGGGGGCGTTGCGCGTGGCGGCGGGTTGCAAGCCAGCAGGGGAATCAAGGCCGGGTCGGCTATCTGTTTTTGCAAGCCAGTGGCCAGCAGCTTTCTGTGCCCGCATGGTTCTCCGCTTTCAACAACCGGCCCCGCCGCTGCGGGCATGCCGTGGAAAATATGGGCGAGGTAGCCGACCGCTTTATTCGCGTTGAATACAAGCAGTAAGGCTGGAAATAGAGGATACAAGAACGGTCATGCTGAGCTTGTCGAAGCATCTCGCGTGTGGTAGTAATTCTTTTCTTGCGATTGGATTACTACCACACGCGAGATGCTTCGACAAGCTCAGCATGACCGTTCTTGTATAATGGCTTTTACTCGGCCTTCGCCGGCTGCGCCTGCTCCAGCGTCTGCAAGTCGTCGGCGGTCAGGCGCAGCTCGGTGGCTTCGAGCAGTTCCGTGACCTGGCCCACGCTGGTGGCGCTGGCAATGGGCGCCGTCACGGCGGGTGCCTGCATCAGCCAGGCCAGCGCCACCTGGGCCGGCGTGGCCGAGTGCCGGTCAGCCACCGCATCGAGGGCCGTGAGGATGGCTAAGCCTTTTTCATTCAAATACTTCTGGCCCACGCCGCCGCCGCGCGGGCTCTTTTGCAAGTCGGCTTCGGAGCGGTACTTGCCGGTGAGGAAGCCGGCGGCGAGGCCGTAGTACGGAATGGCGCTGATGTTTTCTTCCAATAAAATGGCCGCCAGGTTCTTCTCGAAATCCTCTCGGTCGTAGAGGTTGTAGAGGTTTTGCAGCGTCTCGTAGCGTGGGAAACCGTGCTGCTGGCTGGCAGCCAAGGACTCTTGCAGGCGCTCTTTGGTAAAGTTGGAGGCGCCGATGGCGCGCACCTTGCCTTCCTTCACCAGTTGGGCGTAGGCTTCCAGGGTTTCCTCCACGGGCGTGGTGGGGTCGTCTTTATGCGACTGGTAGAGGTCGAGGTAGTCGGTTTGCAGGCGCCGGAGCGAGCCTTCCACGGCGCGCAGGATGTAGTCTTTCTTCAGGCCTTTGTTATCGGCGTTTACCTCCCAGCCCACTTTGGTGGCGATGACGACGTCGTCGCGGCGCCCGCGCCGCTGCAGCCACTTGCCGATGATGGTTTCGGACTCGCCGCCCACGTGGCCGGGCACCCACACCGAGTAGCCGTCGGCCGTGTCGATGGCGTTGCCGCCGCCCGCCACGAAGGCGTCGAGTACGGCGAAGGAAGTAGCCTCGTCGATGGTCCAGCCAAAGACGTTGCCGCCCAGCATGAGCGGCGAGATAGAGAGGCCGGAGCGGCCGAGTTCACGGGTTTGCATAGCGAAAAAAGCAGTGTAGGAATGAGCTGCACTAACCGGAAAAAGGGGCCGAAGGTTGGGCTGACGGCCGTTCCGTAGCGTGGACTCTGCGAGTCCGCGCTTAGACGAATACCCCTTAGTGCGCGGACTTGCAGAGTCCACGCCACGGTACGGGCTAGGTCCGGATGGCGTCGGTATCCACCGGCGTGTAGCCCAGCTGCCGGCTCATGCTCAGCACCTGGCCTTTGTGGTGAAACTCGTGGGTAATGACGTGGGTGAACAAGTGCAGCGGCGAAAACGGCTGGGGCACCCGCTGGCGCGGCACCGCCACCGGCACGGGCTCCAGCCACCGGCCGGCAAAGTGCTGCCCGAAATCCGCCACCAACGCATCGGCTTCCCCAAAAAGCCGCCGCAGGGCCGCCACGTCGGGCACGGTTTCGGGGGCCGGCCGGGGCCGCGCAGGGCGCTGCAGCGCCGATTGGCCCAGCCAGAAATCGTAGCAGGCCGCCATGTGCACCAGCAAGTCGCGGATGCTGCTGTGGTTGAAGGCCGCCACGGGCGCCACAAAGTGCGCGGGGCTGAGCGTGGCGCAATAATCCAGCAACGCCGCGCGGGCGCTGCGAACCAACTCGTATTGTTGCGAAAAAGCAGCTTCCATGAATGAGGTAAGCGTTAAACAAAAAAACAGAACGTCATGTCGAGCTTGTCGACACATCTCGCGTGGGGCAGTAATCCTTGTTGATTAGTGGTGGCACGCGAGATGTCTCGACAAGCTCGACATGACGGCCAAAAAAGCCGCAAATCAGGGCCGCTTTGTTTAGAAAGCGGCCCTGATTTGCGGCGTAAATATGCGTTGCTAAAAAGCGCTAGTTCACCTTGTTCAGCAGCTTGCCGAGGGTGCTTTGCAGCTCCTCGCCGCGCAGGTTGGTGGCCACGATTTTGCCCTGCGGGTCGAGCAGAAAGTTTTGCGGAATGGCCTGCACGCCGTATTCCTGCGCGGCGGCGTTGTTCCAATATTTCAGGTCCGAGACGTGCGTCCAGGTCAGGTTGTCTTTCTGGATGGCTTTCACCCAGGCGTCGTGGGCGCCTTCGCGGTCCAAGGACACGCCCAGCACGGTGAATCCCTTGTCTTTGTAGGTGTTGAAGGCCTGCACCACGTTGGGGTTTTCCTGGCGGCAGGGGCCGCACCAGCTCGCCCAGAAGTCAATCAGCACGTATTTGCCGCGCAGGCTGCTCAGCTTCACGGGCACATTGTCGGGGGTGTTCTGGGTGAAATCGGGGGCCATCGAGCCGATGGCCACCTTCTGCAGGCGCCTAATCTGTTCATCGATGCGCTGGCCCCGCGGCGTGTTGCGCAGGTTAGCGCTCAGGCCCTGGTAGAGTGCCGCATACGACGTCACTTCGGGCACCGACCCGCCCACGTCCTGTAGCACAAACAAGCTATAGCGGGTGTCGGGGTGGGCCTTCACGTAGGCGGTCCGAATGGCTTTCTGCTCGGCCTCGATGGGGTCGAGCTTGGCTTCGAGCTGCTTGATGTATGCCGGGTCTTTGCGGGTGGCCTCGGGCTGGGCGCGGTATTCTTTGACGAAGGCCTCGTAGCGGTCGTCCAAGGATTTCAGCGCGGCCCCTAGTTTGGTTTTCTCGTCGTTGAGCGGCGTGCCGCGCACCACGGCTTTGGTGGCCGAATCGGGCATGCTGATGGCAATGGTGCCCTGCTCCACGAAGAAAAAGTCCTTGGTCGCGTCCTTCGAGTTGGCCAGCGAGGTACCGTTGTGGCTAAGGACCAGCGTGGCACGGCCCGGCTCAGACACCGCGCCTTTGAACTCGAAACGGCCATTCTTCACGGCCGCCGAGTCGACCAGCCATTTTTGCGCCTGCACGTAGCGCAGGTAGGCTTTGGTGACGTTGGCTTTGGCGCCCACGGTGCCTTTCACCACAAAGTTTTCAGTGGGGGCCTGCGCCTGGGTCAGGGCGGGCAGCAGCGCCAGCGCGCCGCAAACAAGTTTTTTCATAAGACGCAGAAGATGAGTTAGCAACAAGATGCCGGAAAGCCGGTGGTAGTTGCACGGCCGCAAGCCACCGAACACACCCGATTTCGGGTTCTAAAGATAGCGGCGCGGGCGCTGCCACGGCCACTACTCACGCACCCAGCGCGTTTTGTCCTGCACCGGCCCGCGCTGGCCCGGCGCGGAGGGCACCTCCACGTAGCCCAGCTGGAAAAAGCCCAGCAGCCGGTCGTCGGCTCCGAGGCCGAAAAAGGCCTTGGCTTCGGGCGTGTAGGTGATGCCGCCGCTGCTCCAGTAGCCGCCCAGGCCGTAGGCGTGGGCCGTGAGGTGCAGGTTTTGGACGGCGCAGGCCACGGCTTCGATTTCCTCAATTTCGGGCAGGTGCGGTTCGGTGCGCTTCATGGCAATGGCGATGACGTGCGAGCAGCGCGGCGGGTTCTGGCGCAGGCTGGCGTGCTTGGCGGCTTTGAAGGCCGGGCCGGCGGTTTGCTGGTACAAATCGGCCTGAAACTCGGCCAGCCGAACCAGGCCCGCGCCCGTGAACACGGTGAAGCGCCAGGGCTCGGTTTGCTTGTGGCTGGGGGCCCAGTTGGCGTTTTCGAGCAGCTGCCAGATGAGGTCGTCGGGGATGACGCGGCCGGGCACAAACTGCGGGATGAACGTGCTGCGCCGCGTGCGCATGAGCGCGTTGACTTGTTCGGTATCGAAAGAAATGGGCATGAATCGAATAAAAAACGGTCGGGAATGCACCCGGCAGACGAATTCAGGACCGTTTTATTTGATTGGGCGCCGCCCTTAGGCCACGCGCCGGGCCGTGCTGGTGGGCAGCCACTCGGTGCAGCGGCACACCGCGCAGGCGTGGCAGGGCGCGGGCGTCAGCTTGGCCACCTGGCCGCATTCAATGCAGGCGTAGTCGCCGGCTTCGGCAATGACGGTGAGCGGCTCGGCCAGCAGCTCGGGCGTGATGGGCAGGCCGGGGCGCACTTCCTCATCGGGGTAGAAGTAGGCGCTAACCTGGCCCGTGGCTTCGATGTAGGCCAGCCGCACCTGACCCAGGTGCTCCACCTGCAGCTGCCGCAGCTCCCCGAATAACTCCTTGTGCGTCAGGTTCTGGTTGCGCAGGGCGCGGTCCACGATGGCGCCGTCGGCGATGAGCCGGACGGGCTTGCCTTCGAGCCAGTCGCTGAAGCGCGGGTAGTGTTCGGTGAGGCGGTTGAAGGCGAGGTACATCAGCATCACCACCCCAAACACCACCGCAATGTGCGAGAGGGCGACGTCGTGGTAAAACATGGCGTCGCCTGCCGCCGAGCCCAGGGCCAGGATGATGCTCAGCTCGAACAGCGACAGCTGCCGCACCCCGCGCCGCCCGGTGATGCGCAGGGCGGCCAGCGTGAGCAGGTAGGTGACCACGCAGCGAAAGGCGACTTCAAACAGAAAAGCCGGCGGCGCGTCGGCCGACCACAGCAGCCGCTGCCAGTCGAAGGGCGTGATGGTTTCGGCAAGCAGGGGCATGGGCGGGAGCAGCGGATAGTAGTACAGGTATTTACTTGGTTTTGATTGATTGGTTGCCGAGCTTATGGGCAACGGGCCGGGGTGGGGGCGGCGGTTGGGCTTGCAACTGGCCGTGCGGGCCGGCCAGCGGGAAGTATTCAGTAGGGCAGCGGGAAGCATCTTTGCGGCCGCCGGTTGGCACTGAGCCCTATGCAAGTCACGATTTCCTTTATGACGGTGGCGCTGTTTGCCGTCATCGCGCAAGCCTTGTTTGCGGCCGGGCTGCTGGCCGCCTCGGTCTTCAACCGGGTGTCGAACCGCTTTCTGGCCCTGCTGATGGTGGCCATTGCGCTGTGGGTACTCGACGGGTTTTTCCGCGTTTCGGGGCTGTACGGGCAGAATGCCGGGCTGTATTTCTCGCCCATCTACTACTCGCTGGGGTTTGGGCCGCTGCTGTATTTCTACGTGCGCAGCCTCGTGAACCACGGGTTTCGGTGGCGGGCCGGGTACTGGTGGCATTTCGGGCCGGTGCTGGGGCAGGCGGCGCTGTACTGGTGGCTGCGTTTCCAGCCCTACGCGGTGCGCAACGATTTCTGGCAGCACGTGCACCGGCCCGTCACCTACCGGCTGGAGTTCATCGGCACCTGGGTGTCGCTGATGGCGTACTTGTTTCTCAGCCTGCGCCTGTTGCGGCAGTACGGCCGCTGGCTGGAAGACAATTTTTCGGAGGTGTCGCGCCTGCGGCTGCGGTGGCTGCGCTGGCTGCTGGTGCTGCTGGCCCTGGTGAGCGGGCAGTGGCTGGTGGAGCTGGTGCTGCGCGAGTTTTTCGACCTGTACTACCGCTACGACTATTCCACCGAGCTGCTGGGCGTGGTGGTGTTCGTCATCGGCATCGTGGGCCTGCGGCAGGCCGACATGCGGGCCGTGCGTTTCGCCCCCGACGAGGAGCCGGCCGCTGAGTTGGCAGCCGCGCCAGCCCCTGGGTCGCTTCCCGAAGCAGCCGAAATTGCCGCCGCAGAAGTTGCCGCCACGGAAGAAACCCCGCCGCCCCCGCCCGCCCCGAACCCCGAAGCAGCCGCCCAAACTGCGCCGCCGGCTCCCGACCCGCTCATCATGGAGCGCATCCGCCGGGCGCTGGTTGACGACCGGCTGTACCAAAACCCCACCCTGACGCTGGCCGAGCTTTCGGCCCACACCGGCCTGCCGCCGCGCCTCATTTCCTTCACCGTGAACGCCGGCTTCGGCCGCTCCTTCAACGACCTGGTGAACGGCTACCGCGTGGCCGAAGTGCAGCGCCGCCTCGCCGCGCCCGACGCCCGGCGCCTCACCCTGCTGGGCATCGCCTTCGAAAGCGGCTTCAACTCGAAGACGACGTTCAACCGGATTTTCAAGCAAGTGACCGGCGTGGCCCCGCGGGATTATCAGGGCTGAGGTCGGGCAGGGCGGCCTGCCTGTCATTGCGAGGCCGCAGGCCGTGGCAATCCGTCCTGCCCGGCGTGACAAGCCTTGAGTTGTGACAATGCCTTTATGCCCTCTCCAGCAAGCCACGCTCTGAGCAGAGATGGGGCTTGCTGGTGGGAGTAGGTGTCTGATTTTGAAAGGAATGATTGCCACGGCCTGCGGCTTCGCAATGACAAAGAGGCCCCACATCCGGTAGTGGCACGTCCCACATCCGGTTTTGGGGCGAGGAGCGGTGGGGTAGGGGGCCACCTTTGGGTCGTACTTCAAACGCCCCCAACCATGACCCGTTTCCTGCTGCTGACCCTCGGCGCGCTGGCCCTGTGCCCGGCCCTGAGCCAGGCCCAAACCACCCCCGCCCCGGCCTGGACCGACCGCACCCGCGCCCTGCCCGACGAGCTGCGCCGCCTGCCCGTGGGCCTCACCCTCTGGCACTCGCCCAACCCCATTTACCCCGAGCCCAACCCAGCCGTGCCCGGCGGCTACGTCTGGAAACACAGCACCAGCGTGCGCGCCGAAGCCGCCGACCTCGAAATCGTGAGCTGCGGCAGCTACATCTGGTACAGCGCCGCCGGCTGGCAAGCCAACCTGCACGAAACGCCCGCCGAATTCGCCGAGCTGTTCAACTGCCCCGGCGGCAAGCTCCGGCAGGGCGTCACCTACACGTTCGCCAAAAACTACCGCTACGCCGCCAGCGCCAAAAGCCTGTATGGCGGCGACGCCCTCTGGTTCATCATCGCCCGCGACGCGCAAGGCCGCCTCTACAAAGGCTACGGCCTGATTGAAACCGAAGCGGAGCCGCAAACCCGCAACTAATTTCTTCCCACTTTTTATTGCCTCATTCCATGAAAACTGCCCTGCTTTTCCTCGTTTCGCTCCTGACTTTGGTCGCCGCCCGGCCCGCCGCCACTACCTACCGCCTCGACCCCGCCGCCAGCACCCTCACCTGGACCGGCCACGCCGAAGCAGGCACCTGGGCGCCGCAGGGCACCGTCCGGCTGCGCGAAGGCAGCCTTACGGCCGAGGGCTCCACCGTGCGCGCCGCCCGCGTGGTTGTCGACATGGCCACCATCGCCCACGAGCAGGCCCAACTGGCCGAGCACCTGCGCGGCGCCGACTTTTTTGACGCCGCCACCTATCCCACCGCCACGTTCCAGCTCACCGAATTCAAAGCGGGGCGGGCTTACGGCACGCTCACCATCAAAGGCGTAACCAAGCCGGTCGACATGCCGGTGGCCGTGGAGCCGGTGGCGGGCGGCCTGCGCCTGCGCGGCACCGCCACCCTCGACCGCACCCGGTTCGGCATCAACTACAACTCCGCGTCCTTCTTCCAAAACCTGGGCAGCTACGCCATTCGCAACGACTTCCAGGTGGCGTTCGACATGGTGGCGCGGCCGTAGCGCCGGGCCCTGCGGTAACGCCGCGCGCTGCCATACGTAGGCACTACGCCGCCCGGCGCCATTTTTTAGTTTCGCTTTTGCCATGCCCCTTGCTTCGTACTGGATGAGACTGGGCCAGTTTGTGCGAGGGCATAAGGCCTTAATTGTGTGGGGATGCGCGCTGCCCTGGCTGGTGTTTGGCGGGCTGGCCCTGAAGGTGCTCACCACCGGCCGGCTCTGGTTCGACGAGCCGCTGTTGTTGTTGTTGCACCAGCAGGCCACCCCGCTGCTCGACAAGCTGGCCATCGTGCTCACCATCATCGGCAATACCTGGCCCATGGTGGGCACGGGGCTGGCGCTGGCCGGCGGGCTCTGGTGGCGCGGCCGGCGCTTCGACGCGGGGGTATTTGCCCTGGCCGTGGGCGGCTCGATGCTGCTGACGCAAGTAATCAAGGCTCTGGTGGCGCGGGCCCGGCCGGAGCTGTGGCCCAGCATCCGGCCCGAAACCACGCTCAGCTTCCCCAGCGGGCACGCCATGGACACGGCGGCATTGGCCACGGCTGTGGGCCTGCTGCTGTGGCGGCAGCGGGCGCCCTGGCCGGCCCGGGCGGTGGCGCCGCTGTTTGCGCTGGGCGTGGGCTGGGCGCGCATGTACCTGGGCGTGCATTACCCGTCCGATGTGCTGGCGGGCTGGGCCAGCGCGGTGGGCTGGGTGGTAGGAGTGTACGCGCTGGCGCGGCCGCAGCGGCCCGGCGAAATTCCTACCCGTTGAGTGAGGCGGGGTTGTTGGCCTCGAACCACACGCAGCGCACGCCGTCTTCCACGAATTCATTGCCTTCGCGCAAACCGATTTTGGTCAGAATCCGACGCGAGCCCACGTTTTCCACGTCGGCGTACGCGCAGATTTGGGGCAAATTCATGGTTTGAAACCCGTAGTCGAGCCAGGCCTGGGCCGCTTCGTACCCGTAGCCCTGCCGCCAGAACGGCGGCCGAAACCGGTAGCCGAGGTCGTAGAAATCTTGCCGGCCGTTGAGGGGGCCCGCCACCCGCTTCAGCCCCGCCCAGCCCATAAACTCGCCGGTTTCGCGCAGCAGCACGGCCCAGCGCCCGATGCCGTTGGCCACGTACTGCGCCCGAATGAAGCGTATCATGTCCAGGCTTTCGGCCGGCTCCGTCAGCAGCCGCCCGCCGATGCCGCCGAGGTAGCGGTGCACGGCCGGGTCGGAATCCAGCGCAAACATGCCGGCGGTGTCGGCCTCGGTGAGCGGGCGCAGGTGCAGGCGGGCGGTGTCGAAGGGCAGCATGGGCGGAGGGTGAAATGAACAAAGTTTACGGCTTACGGCCCAGCGACCCCGCCGCGGCCCGCAGAGCGGTTTCGAGCGTGGTGGCCGCCGCCGGGTCGCTGGGCCGCGGGGCGTTGCCGTCGAGGATGCGGCCATCGGGGCCCAGCAGCCAGTATTGGGGCACGCCCCGCTCTTCCCAGAGCCGGCGCAGGGCGGGGTCGGCCATCTGGCCCAGGGCCTGCACCTGGTTGGGCGCGTCGGTGAGGTGGTCGGCGGCCACGGCCCGGCGCCAGGCCGCCGCGCTGGCATCGATGGAAAGGCTGACGAACACCAGCTGCCCGGCCTGCGCCGCAAACCGGGCCTGCAAGGCCCGCAGCGCCGGGGCTTCGGCCCGGCAGGGCTGGCACCAGCTGGCCCACAAATCCAGGTACACGAGCTGGCCCTGGAAGTCGGCCAGGCGCACGGGCTGGCCCGCCAGGTTGGTCAGGGTAAAGTTGGGTACTGGCTGCCCGGCGCGGGTAAAGGCCAGCTGCGCCTGCCGCCGGGCCAGCGCCGCGCGCAGCTCCTGGTCGGGGCCAAGGGTTTGAAAATGGGCCAGCAGGGGCGCCAGGTCGCTTTCGTAGCCGGCCTGCAGCAGGTCGTCCAGCGTTTGGGCCAGCAGGTAGGTGCGGGTGGGGCCGGCCGGCAGCACCCGCCGCACCGTGTCGTAGGCCCACGGAAACTGCCGGGGCACGAAGGCGGAAAACGACAGGCGCTGCCGCCGCTCGCGCAGCAGGTAGCGCACGTAGCCCACGGCAAACCCCCGGTAGGCCCCGTGCGCCAGCAGCGAGTCCTGCGGCCAGGGCAGCTCCGCCAGAAAAGAATAATACGACTCGGGCAGCTTTCGCACCACCGGGCCCTGGCCCCAAGCGCGGTATTCGTAGTCCATATGGAGCCCCAGCAGGGCCTGGCCCCAGGCGTAGCGAATGGCCGCTGCTTCCTGCCGCCGAAACGTCGGCGGCAGCGGATGGGCGCGGTCCGCTTCGGCCAGCACGGCTTCGGCCCGCTGCCGGTACCGGTCGGCCCTGGCGCGCATTCGGGCCGGGCTCTTTGGCTCGGGCCGGCCTTCGGGAGCGTCGTAAAAATTCTCGACGCGGGCCCGCTGCTGGGCGGTGCGGTAGTAGTTGGCCGCTGCCCCGCGCCCCGCAAAGCGCAGGCTGCGCTGGGGCCGCTTCGCGTCAATTTCCAGCGTAAGCGTGTCGCCGGGCGCAAGCCACAGGGGAATGACGCGGCGGGCCCGCGCCGGCCGGCCCAGGCCCCACTGCGCGGCCAGCGGCCGGCGCAGGCTGTCGAGTTCAACCGTGAATCGGCCCGCCGCGTTCAGCCGGGCCGTGGCCATCACCGGCGTGGGGTCGAGCAGGCTGCGCGGCCGGGCCAGAAACACCACCGAGTCCTTGGGGTGCAACACGCGGCCCCGCAGTATGGCGGGAGCCGTGGGCTGGGCCGCAGCCCCGCCGCTGGCCATCGCCAGCAGCAGAATGATTATTTGTTGTATGAGCGAGGGCATAAGCACTGGCATGGCGGGCCGCTACGGCGTCACAATCAGCCGCTGGTGCTGCCCCTCCACTTCCGCGGTGTACACGCCGGGGGCGGCATTGCGGGCGTCCCAGCGCAGGGTGTGCGGGCCGGGCTCGTTCGACAAAATTTCGGTAAAAACCAGCTGCCCCCGGCTATTAACAATCCTCAGGGCCGCCGCGACGCGCACGGTGCTGGTTTCCAGCTTGGGGTTGTGGCGGTCGGGCCGAATGTCGACGGTGGGCGTGGTGGGCGGGTGGCGGGTGTAGTGCAGCGTGGTGCCGCCGGGCCCGAAGCTGCGGGCGTCCGGGGCTTCCAGCGTCAGGGCATCGGGCCCGGCATCGGGCGCGGTTTCGGTGAGGATTTTCAGGCCGCTCAGGCGCACGGACACGCCCGCGTTCATCAGAAAATGCACCTCCAGCTCGTGCGTCGCGGGATTATAGGAATAGCCTTCGGCAGGCACGGGCTTTTCATCGAAGAAAATAGCGGTGGGCGGCGCAGCCACCCGCTGCACCAGCAGCCGCAGGTAGCGAAACACCGGCTGGCCCGGGTACTCGCCGTTGCTGCTCAGGATGATGTCGGTCTGGGCGGGCGTGCAGAAGCCGCGGGCCGTGAGGGTTTCGTACTGCCGCCGGGCCAGCGCCTGGGCCGAGTGCCCGTCGTCGTCATACATCGTGAACTCCGACTCCGACGCGCTCGGGTCGGGGTAGTAGCGCAGCAGCAGCGTATCGGGACGGTAGAGCGCCGTGCTGGGGCGGTAGGCCGTCATCGGCAGGAAGGCCCCGGCGCGCACCAGCAGCGGCGCGTGCGCCAGGGGCGCGGGCACGCCCACCGTGCGGTCGCCGGCATAAGTGTGGTTGGTGTAGAAGTCAATCCAGTTGCCGGCGGGCAGCCGCACGTTGCGCCGCCGCTGGCTGGGGTGTAGCACGGGCGCCACCAGCAGGTTGGGGCCGAGTAAGTACTGAGAATTCTGGTCGTCCGTCGCCGCGGGTGGGGGGCCAGTCCGGGGGCTGGGTTCGGGGTATTCCGTGCTGAAATCCAGGGGCCGCACCAGCGGCGCGCCCTTGGTCGCGTTCTGCCAGGCCAGCGTGTAGAGGTAGGGCAGCAGCTGGTAGCGCAGCCGCACGGCGTTGCGCACGCTGCTCTTGTAGGGGTCGGGATAATAGTAGGGCTCGGGGGGCACGCCTTCGCCGTGGGGCCGCAGAATGGGGCAGAGGCTGGCCATCTGCAGCCAGCGGGTGTACAGCTCCGGGTCGATGCCGCCCACGCAGAAGCCGCCGGCGTCGGAATGCATGTAGCCCACGCCGCCCTGGCCCATGCCCAGCATCACCGGAACCTGGGCCTGGTAGCCGCTCCAGGAGCGGTTGATGTCGCCCGACCACGGGAAAACGGCGTTGCGCTGCATGCCCGCCCAGCCCGCGCGCGCCAGGTTGAACACCCGCTCCTCCGGGAAATCCCGGGCGTAGCCTTCGGTGAGAATGCTGGCCCAGCGTTGCCCGTAGGCGTTGTGCACGGCCCGGGCCGAACCGGCCACGTGCTGCATGTCAGCGGGGTGGTTTTCGGGCTCGCCGAGGTCGCTCCACCAGCCGGCGGCGCCCTCCTGGTGCAGTTTTTTATAGTAGCCCCACAGCCAGTCGCGGGTCTGGGGCTTGAACACGTCGAGGATGCTGGCCGGCCCGGCCCAGAACGAGCCCACCGTGAACGGCCGGCCCGCCGCCGTGGTGCCCACCAGCCCCAACGTGCGCACGGTGGAGTCGTTGCGCGAGGTGCGCATCACGTAAGGCTCCGAAATCAGGACGGTCTTCACGCCCTGCTGGTTGAGGCGATTCATCATCCCGGCCGGGTCGGGGAATTTACTGCGGTCCCAGGCGAAATCGCCTTGCCGGGTGGTGCCGCCAAACCAGTACAAATCCAGCACCAGCGCATCGAGCGGGAAGCCCTCGCGGCGCATGCGGGCAGCCACTTGCTGCATCTCCACATCGGTCTTGTAGCCAAAGCGGCTCTGAATCAGGCCCAGGGCCCAGCGCGGCGGCAGCGGCTGCCGCCCGGTGAGGGCCGTGTAGCGCTCCAGGATTTCGGCCTGGTTGCGGCCCGTTATCACGAAGTAGGAGAGGGCGGTGAGGTTTTCGCCGCCGTATTCCAGCAGGTTTTTATCGGCCTTGCCCAAATCGAGGTAGCCCGGCGCGTGGTTATCAAAAAACAGCATGTAGCCCCGGCTGCTGAGCACCGTGGGCAGCGTGATGTTGAGATTGGGCTCGTTGTTCTGCGAGCCGTAGTGGGCCTGGTTGTACAGCTCTAGCCGGTAGCCGCGCCGGTCCAGCGGCAGCGCGCGGGAGCCGGTGCCGTAGAGCCGTTCGCCCGGCGCGAGGCGGAAGCGTACGGCCACGCCGCTAGGTTCAGGTGCGATGGTCGGGCTAGGCGTAGAGGCTGCGCGGCGAAAGGCAGCACCCTTTTCACCTACTAACGGTTCCACGCCATTCATAATGCTGATACCCAGGTCGTCTTTATCAACAACCACGACTTGCTGGTGTAGCGGCGAGATAAAATCACCGGCGATAGGCCACATCAAAGTAGCTTTTGTCTGCCGAATATCGCCACTGGCTAATTGCTTTTTCCAATGCTTGACAGCCGCTTCCGGTGCTTCCCAATCTGGCCCGTGGTAGCCTGATGAATTAGGCGGAAACCATTGGGATACAGGCTTTTCAATTACACTCAGCGATGAATCGGTGTCGGGTTTTGCACCCGAAGCAAAATAGCTGATTTTTACTACCCCCATTCTCCAGGGGCGTACCTGCCGGATGCTACCGTCAGTAGCCGCAATAGTCAAAACGTGTGTGCGAATGTCGTATTTGTGCGACCGATACCGCCCGCCCGGCACCGCCCGCGCCGGCACCACGCGCCGCCCAAACGGGTCCGAGGCCGGTGGGCCATCGGCCGCGCGCTGGGCCTGAGCGGCGGGTGCCAGCAGCCCGGCCAGCGCGCCGGCTTGCAACAACGTAATACAGCAGGAAACCAGGCGGCGAGAAACCTTCATCAAAAGCAAATGGGCGGCGAAGCGGAAGGCGGCAAGTTACCGCTTCGCGCTTCGCCGCCCAACAGCGGTGGCCAGTCCACGGCCGGTTTAGGGCCGGAGCAGGCGCAGGGCCTGGCGGGGGCCGCCGTCGGCGGGGGCCAGGGTGAGCAGGTAGAGGCCGGCGGGCAGGCTCGGGGGCAGGGCCAGGCGCTGCGTGGGAGCGCCGCTGCCGGGCCAGCGGGCCAGCTCGCGGCCCAGCGCGTCGCGCAAGGTGAGGGTGCCGCGCAGCGCCTGCCCGGCCGCGAGCTGCACCACGCCGTCGGCGCCCACCGGGTTGGGGTAGGCGGTCAGGGCGTTGGCCGGGGCCAGCCCGGGGCGGGCGGCCGTGACGGCGCTGCGGCGCAGCTCGCCCCAGAAGATGTCCTCGCCGCCGATGGGGCCCTGGCTGCCCGAGCCGGCGAAGACGTAGTTGCCCGAGCCGGGGGCCACGGCCAGCCCACACAAGGTTTCGTTGCCGGGGCGGATGAGCACCGTGTCGCGCAGGGGCAGACCGGCGGGCGAAATCTTGGCAAAGCCCAGGTCCTGCCCGCCGGAGGTGGTGTTGATGCCGCCGCCCACCACGAAGTTGCCGTCCGGCGTGGCCCGAATGAAGTCCGGCCCGAACAGGTAGCCCCGCGCCGTGAGGGTCCGATTCCACACCACGTTCAGGTTGGCGTCGAACCGGGCCACGCCCTCCCCGGTTGCTACAATATACTCGTTACCATCGTAGATGAAATCGCCAAATGCCGGGCCATTAGGCAATATAGGCAACTCTATTCCCCGGACGCCGGCGGCATCGAAACGCACAAAGTTGCCGGTGTAAGGCGGCGTGGAATTATATGCTCCGACCCAATACCCGCCGTTGTTGGCCGGAAGCAACAAGCCTAACTGTCCCAAATCGGACGGTGAATAGGCCACGATGACCTGTTGCAGGCGCTGCCCCGAGGGGGATATGCGCACGAGTTGCGGGGCGCCCTCCAGGTTGGCCGCCAGCACGAAATCACCTGCCGGGGTCAACTGCGGCCGGGAGTAGTAATCTTGAAACGGGCTCTGGGCGCGGCGGGTCCAGAGCGTGTCGCCCTGCGGGCTGAACAAGGCCAGGAACGCATCGTCCTGCGTGGTGCCCGAGGACGTGAAGCTGCTGCCCACCAGCAGCACCCGGCCCGCCGCGTCCTCCAACGCGTGCTGAACGTAGAATCCACGCGCTCCCCGCAGGCCGTAGTGCCGGGTCCAGAGCGTGTCGCCCACGGCGTTGAGGCGCAGCAGGTAGAGTTCGCCGGGCCGGTTGGGGGTCGCGCCAAAATATTGCGAGCCGCCCAGCAGGTAGCCCCCGGCGCGCAGGCTGGCCATGGCCCCCATCGTTTCCTGGCCCGTGGCCGTGCCGTAGGCTTTTTGCCGCAGCAGCTGCGCGTGGGCCGCCGGCGCGCCGGCCAGCAGGCCCAGCAGCACGGCCAGCCACAGTATCCCGGCCCGCAATGGCCGGCTGTTTAGGTTATGTCTCATGGTCGGGTGCTTAGCGAACTTCGACGTGTTTGATGACCCGGCTGGTGCCAGCCGCTGCCTGCACCTCCAACAGGTAGGAGCCGGCGGGCAGGCCCTCCAGCGTAATGCCAGCCTGCAGAGCCTCGCCGCTGGCCTGGGCCGTGCGCACTACTTGCCCAAAGGCGTTGAGTACGCGGTAGCGGTAGCTGCCGGCGCCCGTGGCCTCGGGCGCGGCAAAGTGCATGGCGGTGCTGGGGTTAGGAAACACTAGCACCGGCGGGACGGTGGCTCGCAGGCCCGTGATGACGGTGCCCGCGTCCCGGATTTCCAACTGCCCGCCGGGCAGCAGCTTTAGCTGGTTGTTGCTTTGCAAGGCGTCGGCTTCGGCTTGGGTTTTCACGCTCAGCAGCGACTGGTCGTCCACTTCGATGTAGGCGTTGTCGGTGACGCGCAGAAACGCGTCGTCGTCCACGTATACGGTGCGGTGCTGCGGTCGTGTATCAGCAGCGTGGCGTCTTTCAGCAGCACCTCGGCCCCAGTGTTGATGGTCAACCGGGTCGGGTTGATAAAATCGGCCTTGGTGCCGGTGGAGCCGATGGGGGTGGTGCGGTTGGGGGTGCCGCTTTGGTTAATGGTGAGCACCACGTTGGGCTGCACCACCGCCGCGTAGGCGCTGTTGGGCACGGGGTGCAGGGCCACGTTGCCGGTCCAGCGGGTGTTTTGGGCCACGGCCACGTCATCGAAGCGCACGCGCACGGTGATGTCGCCGCCGCTGATGCCCACGATTTCGACCGACAGCCCGCTCAGGTGGATGGGAGAAAGCTGCTGCGTATTCGGGTCGAACACTTGGCTGGGAAAGATGGTCGGGTTGCGGTCCAGGCCCAGCTTCTGGCCCACTTGGTTGTAAGTCATGAAGGTGCCCAGCAGCCCGTCCAGGTTGGCGTGGTCGAAGCTCATGAAGACAAAGCCCTCATTGTGGTCGTGCGGCTGGCCACTACTGGAATTGGTGAATTCGGCGTGGTCGATGACCCGGTCGCCGTTTCGGTCGTCAATGGGACTGTTTTGCCCGCTCATCGGGCCGGTCGGGTTGGCGCGCCGACGAACGAAATCATGCACCACGTTGCCCCAAAAGTGGTTGTTGAAGGTCGAGGTCTGGCCGTTGTGGTCGGCGTCTATCAGGCCGCCCGAAGGTAGAATGCGCAGGCCCCCGGCCTCAATGCTGCCGCCCGGCGGGTTGGGCGCGCTTTGCAGCACGTGCAGGTCTTCCACGTAGGCCACCAGCCCGCGCGGCGGCGCGGGGAAGGGCTGCGGCGGGCTTTGCCCGTCGAGCACCCAGGCGGCGTTGTCCCACACGCTGGTGCCTTGGTGGTTTTCCAGCCACAGGTACTGGGCGGTGCCGTCGGCGGCCCGGGAGTTGGGCAGCCGGATGCGCACCACGTCGCCCGTCGAAATAAAGTCGCGCAGGGTGTAGAGCCCGCCCGGCGATAGGGTGTTGGCACTAAACACGTCGGCGGGCACGCCGCTGGCTTGCAGCGTAATCCGGTTCAGGTACCAGCGTTCCCAGCCGTTGGCGCAGTTCAGCATCGGGCCGCCTATCATGCCGTAACCCACGCTGCCGTACAGGTGCTTGCCCACCACGTTGTTGGCCCCGTACACGTGGGGCGCACTGTACAGGGTATGCGCCAGCTCGTGCGTGAAAATGGCTTTGTCCATGCCCCGGACGCCAATGCACTGCGTAAAGCCGTTGTATTGCGAGGGGAAAACCTGCCCGGTGGTCAGGGCCGGCGAAATTCCCGTCGATAATATGCCAAACCCTACCGTGGCGAACCCGCCGCCGCTGCCATCAGCAAATTCCAACCCGAAGGTATTATGGGGGTTGTGGTTGCCGTCGTAGCGCCAGATGATGATGGTGTAGTCTACCTGATGGTCCGGGGCCGACGCGCTGTTGTCGTAGGCGTAGTTGGGGTTGTTGGTCCGCGAGTCAATGCCCTGGCTCATCACCGACTGCAACTCCGGCTGGTAGTCGTTGCGAATGCGCTCAAATACCATTTGGTTGTAATGCAACCAGCCGGCCTGGTTGTCGGCATCCGTGGCCGTTACGTTCACCCGCGTCGGGAAATTGACGGCCAGCAGCTGCAGCGGGTTCGCGTTGTGCTGCGACATCTGGTAGTAGAAGTTCGACAGCGTCTGGTCGGTAGCCGTGTTGCTGAACTGGTTCGGGCTGGTGTAGAAAGTCGTCGTCGCGTTGGTCGGTAGCGACTACCCCCAGTTGGGATTGGTGCCGCTGCCGCCTCGTTGGGGCCAGGGGTTCTGCGGGTCATTATTGTTGTTGGGAATAAGATTCGGACTATTGGGGGTGGGCTGGACATTATCGTTCGTAAAACCCGCGTAAATAACCAGCACTTTCAACGTGCCCTTGGGCGAGAAGCTCATGCCGTTGTAGGACACCGGTCTGGGCGTCGTTGGGCCCGGACCCGGGCCGCCCGGAATCAGCGAGGCCGCCGTGCCGGTCTCAGGCGCCCGGGAAGGCGCCCGCAGGGGCGCCGGCACGCCGCCGGGAAAGCAGTTGAAAGAATTGAAATAGCCGGGGTGAATGGTGCTGATGCCCTCCTGCTGCGCGTGCCCGCGAAGGGTGAACAACAACAGCACCAGCGTGCTCATCAGCCTCGTGGCCGGTTGCATGAAACGGTAGAAACTTTTCATGCTTTCTGAAAATGGGAAAAATGGATGGAAAGAAATTTGCAGGAAGCCGCCGCGCAGACTCACAACGCTTTGGCACCATTGCAATGGCCAAGGTGCACACAATTATTCTGCTATGCAACTATTCTTTTTGTGCCTGTCTCAGCAGTGCCCCACTGCCCCAAAAGCGACTTATGTGGTTGAAAAAGCGGCGCCTTCGCGCAAGGTTACGGCCGAGGTTATGCGTCCCAAAGCGGGATATAGTACCTTCGCCTTATGTCGCCCAAGTCCCTTGCTTCGCCGTACGCTGCAGTTTTTATCGATTTTGAGAACGTTTATTACTTTCTCAAGAACCACTTCCACGACCCGCCCGACCTCAACGACTACGTCCTTGACATCGTGCGGAGCCTGCGCGAACAACTGGCCGCCAAGGGCCTCGACTCGCTCATCAGCTACGCCTACGCCGACTTCGAGCGCCTGGCCACCGCCCCGCAGGGCGCCCTCTACCTCATGGGCGTGAGCACCCGCAACGTGCTGGGCACCGACCACAAAAACGCCGCCGACATGCAGCTCTGCATCGACGCGCTGGAGGTGATGTACACCCGGCCCGACATCGGTACCTTCGTGCTCGTGGCCGGCGACCGCGACTACATTCCTGTGCTGCAGCACCTGCGCCGGCAGGCCCGGCAGGTGCTGGTGGCTGGCTTCCGCGAGTCCGTGTCCGGCGACTTGCTCCAAAACATTGGCTCCGCTCAGTTCATCGACGCCCGTGACCTGCTGGGCCCCGAGCGCATCGAGCAGCTCGAAAAGCGCCGCGCCGACCGCCTGCGCATGCAGGAAGAAAGCCGCCGCCTGCGCGAGCAGGGCCTGGTGGGCGTGCCCACGGCCGCCGCCTTGGCCGCCCGCGCCACCGCCGAGGCCCCCGGCGCCCCCAAGGGCCCGCAGGTAGGCTCCATTCCGTCGGCCAGCGCGCCGCGGCCCATCATGCCCGTGGTGGGGCGCCCGGTGGCCGCGCGCCCGGCCGAGGAGGTACCCGACTTTGCCCCCGCCCGCCGCCTGGCCAGCGAGGTGGAGCGCCGCACGCTGGCCTTCATTCTGGGCGAGTTTCAGAAGCTGGAAGCCAAGCAGCAGCGCCGCGTGCCCGAGCTGTGGCTGGGCCCGTTCATGCGCCTGCTCACCGACGAGCTGCCCGAGCTGCCCGACTACGAGCGCCGCGACCTGCTCAACAAGCTGCGCGACGCCGGCACCATCCGCATCGAGAAGCGCGAGGGCGAGCCGCACCCCTTCTCCGTCATCGTGGTCAATTACAACCACCCCGACGTGCAGGCCCTGCACCCCGGCGAGGAATAGAAGCGCCGCGAAAACGGCCCGCCCCGGCGGCGTGCTGTTGAGGAAAGACAAAATGTTGTGGCAGCGGGCTTCAACAAGCCCGGGCGTTGCGGGTTGGTAAGGCATTCTTTCACGTCACCAACCTTTCCACGCCCATGAACACCCCTTCCTCCCAAGGCAGCCTCGGTAACAGCCAGCTCGACCTCACGCTCGGCGCGCTGCGCGGCGGCCTGCCCAACGCCGCCGACATCGCCGGCGAAAACATTGCGGGCTGGATTAAAACCCTGCAAGGCAACGCCCAACTGGCCCCCATCGCCACCGAGCTGCAACGCCTGCACGACCTGCTGCGCAGCGGCACGGCCGATGCTGCTACGCTGGCCCGGAGCCTCGCCACCCTCGGCGAGCACACCACCAAAGCCGCGGCCTCGGCCACACCCGATGCCCAGGACAAGCTGCGCGAACTGGGCGAAGTGCTTAGCACCGCCGCGGGCCAGCTGGGCGGTTAAGAAGTCAGGCTTAGACTTACACAAAAGGCTGCTGGCACTGAGCCGGCAGCCTTTTTTATTCAGGGCAAACTGATGCTCATAGCATTGGGCTAACCTTTCACGCTGGCTCTGAGTAAACCCAAGCATCCTTCCATCCACACGTTTACTTATGTCCAGATTCAATCCTGCCTCCGCGAATCAGTCGCTCGACGACGCCATCAACGCCGTGAAAGGCGGCTTGGGCAACGCGCCCGCTACCAGCCAGCTCGATAGCTGGCTTCGCCTGCTCGACGGCGAGGGAACCGGTGCCCAGGGCGCCATCCTCACGGAGCTCAGCAACCTCAAAAACTACGTTCACCAGGGCGACCCGGCCAACATCAGCCACTCGCTGCACAGCGTGGGCCTGCTCACGGCCAAAGCCGCCGAAACGGTTTCCGACGAGGAAATCGCCAGCAAGCTGCGGCGGCTGAGCGAGGCGCTGGTGGCCGCCAGCACCGCCCTGCCGGCTTGATGGAGGAATTCAGCACGTCATGCCGAGCGCCAGCGAAGCATCTTTACCGTTTGAGTAAATATAATTACTAGTGGCGGTAAAGATGCTTCGCCGCGCTCGGCATGACGTTTTGGTTTGCCCCACTGTGTACCTTTGCGGTCCCAGGCCTGGGTTTCGCGGCGTGCGGGGCCGGCTGGGTTCCAGTTTTCATTTTCCTCTTCTTCCCATGAGCTTTATTTCCGAAGTAGAATCCGGCATCAAATCCCTGTTTACCGCCACCGGCAACGGCTTCCAGATGGACCCCAGCGCCGGCTACAGCCACATTGACAACTGGATTCAGCACTTGCGCAACATCAACCAGCCCGTGCTGAACCCCATCGTGGCCGAGCTGGAAACCCTGCGCCGCCACATCGAAGGCAACAACCCCGCCGGCATGGCCCAGGCCTTCCAAAACCTCGGCGAACTCACCGCCCAATCGGCCCTGACCACCCACAACTTCAGCGGCGAAGGCGACAAAGCCCGCGAGCTCAGCCAGAAGCTCATCGCCGCCGCCGGCAACCTGCGCCACCTGGCTAAAGCCCCGGCGGTGCAAGGCTAAGCCGCACAAGAGCCGAAAAGCTCAGGAACACGGAACGTCATGTCGAGCTTGTCGAGACATCTCGCTCGCGTGCAGCAGTAATTGAATACTCTGGCACGCGAGATGTCTCGACAAGCTCGACATGACGTTCTTTTTATGTCGTCTCTGTTCAACTGTCAGGCTAATACCCCGCCGCCGTGTCGTCGCCGCGCGGGTCGGCGCCGCCTTCCAGGGTGCCGTCGGGCAGCACGTGGATGATGTCGAGGCGGCCCCAGGGCAACTCGGGCTGGGGGTGGTAGCCGCGGGCGCGCAGGGTGTCCTGGGCGGCGGGCAGCAGGGCGCCGGCTTCCACGAAGAGCATGTCGGGCAGCCACTGGTGGTGCAGGCGCGGGGCCGTGACGACTTGCTGGGCGTTGAAGCCATAATCGACAATTCCGAGAATGGACTGCAACACGCTGGTGATGATGGTGCTGCCGCCGGGCGTGCCCGTCACGAGGGCCACGCGGCCGTTGCGGGTGAGGATGGTGGGCGTCATGCTGCTGAGCATGCGCTTGCCGGGGGCAATGGCGTTGGCCGCGCCGCCGGTGAGGCCGTAGGAGTTGGGCGAACCGGCTTTGGCCGAGAAGTCGTCCATTTCATTATTGAGCAAAAAGCCGGCGCCGGGCACCACCACTTTGCTGCCGTAGGCGCCGTTGAGGGTGGTGGTGCAGCTCACGGCGTTGCCGAGGGCGTCGATGATGCTGAAGTGGGTGGTTTGGTCGCTTTCGTAGCCGGGCAGGTTGGCGCCGGCCGTCACGTCGGCGCTGGCCGAGGCCCGGCCGCGCGAGCGCATGGAGCCGGCCCGCTGCTTGTTGTAGTCCACGTCGAGCAGCTTGTGGGTGGGCACGAGGCCAAAGTCCGGGTCGCCGAGGTAGGTGGCGCGGTCGGCGTAGGCGCGGCGCTCGGCTTCGGTGATGTAGTGCACGGCCAGGGGCGTGTGGTAGCCGGTCTGGGCCAGGTCCACGGGCTCCAGCATTTGCAGCATTTGCAGCAGGGCCACGCCGCCGGAGCTGGGCGGCGCCATCGTGATGACGTCGTAGTCGCGGTAGCGGCCGCGCAGGGGCTCGCGCCACTTGGCCCGGTAGGCGTCGAGGTCGGCCTGGCTGATGAGGCCCCCGCTGCGCTTCATCTCGGCCAGCAGCAGGCGGGCGGTTTCGCCCTTGTAGAAGCCGGCGCGGCCCTGGTCGCGAATGCGGGTGAGGGTGCGGGCCAGCTCGGGCAGGCGCAGGGTGTCGCCGGGCTGCCACTCGCCGCCGCCGGGGCGCAGGTAGGCCGGCGCGCCGTGGGTGTTGTATTTGGCAAAATCGGCCTTGGCGTGGTTGAGGCCGGCGGCTTCTTTGGTGGTGAGGGCGAAGCCTTTGGTGGCCAGGGCCACGGCCGGTTGCAGCAGCGCGGGCCACGAGAGCTTGCCCAGCTGCCGGTGCAGCGTGACCATGCCGGCTACGGTGCCGGGCGTGCCCACGGCCAGCGCGCCGGCCGTGCTCAGGGCCGTCACGGGCTCGCCTTTTTCATTCAGGTACATGTCGCGCGAGGCGCCGCTGGGGGCCGTTTCGCGGAAGTCGAGCGAGCCGGCCGAGCCGTTGCGGTCGCGGTAGAGCAGGAAGCCCCCGCCGCCGATGTTGCCGGCCGCGGGCAGCACCACGGCCAGGGCAAACTGCACGGCCACGGCCGCGTCGTAGGCATTGCCGCCGCGCTGCAGAATCTGGGTGCCGATTTTAGAAGCTTCGGGGTGGGCCGACACCACCATGGCGTAGCGGGCCAGCTTGGGGGCCGCGGCCTTGGGCGGCGGCGTGCCCAGCGAGCCCTCGAAGGCGCGCGAAGTAGACGTAACGGGCCGCTCGGCCGAACAGGCCATGAGCAGCGCCAGCGAAATAGTGAGTAGACGTTTCAACATTAAGCAAAATAACAGCAATAATGCCGCCCTTGCTACCAGGCGCGGAAAATTGCGGCCCAGCCTTGCCAAAACCTCGGCGAGCCCATTCAGGCCCTCGGCCAGTAGCTTTGGCGCGCTACATTTGACGAAAACCCTCCCTGCATCATGGCTAAGTCGAAAACCACCGCTCCGCCCGCCCCCAAAGCCCCGCGCCGGCCCCCGCTGGCCCTCGTCAAAAACGACGCGTGGCTGGCGCCCTACGAGCCCGTGCTGCGCCGCCGCCAGGAGCGCCTGCAGGCCCGGCTGGCCGAAATTGAGCAGTACCACGGCTCGCTGCTGAACTACGCCACCGCGCACCAGCAGCTCGGCCTGAACCACGACGCCGGGCGCGGCGGCTGGGTGTACCGCGAGTGGGCGCCGGGGGCGGAAGCCCTGTTTCTGGTCGGCGATTTCAACGGCTGGGACCGGCAGGCCAACCCGCTGCAAAAGCTGGATTTTGGGGTGTGGGAAGCGTTTTTGCCCGGTGCGGAATATGACCAGCGCCTGAGTCACGGCAGCCGCTACAAGGTGCACGTGGTGGCCCACGGCCAGGGCAAGGACCGCCTGCCCGCCACCCTGCGCCGCGCCGTGCAGGACGAGCACACCAAGGACTTCGCCGGCCAAATCTGGCGCCCGGAAACGCTCTTTGCCTGGACCGACCAGAAGTTCCGCACCGCCACGGCCGTGCCCGAACCGCTCATTTACGAAGCCCACGTGGGCATGGCCACCGAGGACGAGCGGGTGGGCACCTACCGCGAATTCGCTGAAAACGTCCTGCCCCGCATCGAGGCCGGCGGCTACAACACCGTGCAGCTCATGGCCGTGATGGAGCACCCGTACTACGGCTCCTTTGGCTACCACGTGGCCAATCTGTTTGCGGCCAGCTCCCGCTTCGGCACGCCCGAGGACCTGAAGTTTCTCATCAATGAGGCCCACCGGCGCGGCATTGCGGTGCTGCTCGACATCGTGCACTCGCACGCCGTGAAAAACGAGGCCGAGGGACTGGCCGATTTCGACGGCTCCGGCAACCTGTATTTTCACAAAGGCGCGCGCGGCAACCACCCCGGCTGGGACAGCAAGCTGTTCGACTACGGGCGGCCCGAGGTGCAGCAGTTTCTGCTCAGCAACCTGCGCTTCTGGCTGGAGGAATACCATTTCGACGGCTTCCGCTTCGATGGCGTGACCAGCATGCTCTACCACCACCACGGCGAGGGCGTGGCCTTCGTGGGCTACGACAACTACTTCGGCCCGGCCGCCGACGAGGACGCCATTCTGTACCTGCAGCTGGCCACCACGCTGGCCCACGAGTTCAAGAAAGGCAGCCTGCTGGTGGCCGAGGACATGAGCGGCCTGCCCGGCCTGTGCCGGCCCATTAAAGAAGGCGGGGTGGGCTTTGACTACCGCCTGGCCATGGGCATCCCGGACTTCTGGATTAAGCTGCTCAAGCACACGCCCGACGAGCACTGGCCCCTCGGCGACCTCTGGCACACGCTCACCAACCGCCGGGCGGGGGAGAAGACCATTGCCTACGCCGAAAGCCACGACCAGGCCCTGGTGGGCGACAAAACCCTTGCCCACTGGCTGTTCGATGCGGCCATTTACGCCCACATGCACAACGTGGACGGCGACCCCGGCGCGGCGCGGGCGCTGGCCCTGCACAAAATCATCCGCCTGCTCACGCTCTCAGCTGGCGGCGAGGGCTACCTCACCTTCATTGGCAACGAGTTCGGGCACCCGGAATGGGTCGATTTCCCCCGCGAGGGCAACGGCTGGAGCTACCGCTACGCCCGCCGCCAGTGGAGCCTGGGCGACAACCCCGACCTGAAGTTCCATCAAATGGGCAACTTCGACAAGGCGATGATTCAGCTGGCCAAAGCCCGGCACCTGCTGGCCGCCGGCCCGGCCACTCTGTTGAAGCACGATGAGGAAAACCAGGTGCTGGCCTTCGAGCGCGGCGGGCTGGTGTTCGTCGTGAACCTGCACGTGGAAAAAAGCCTGACCGACTACCGCTTCTGGGTGACGGAGGAAGGCAAGTACCGCGTGGTGCTGTCGTCAGACAACGGCCGTTTCGGCGGCTTCGACCGGACCGACGAGGCGTTTGCCTACGAGACGTACGAGCACCAGCTCAGCCTCTACGTGCCCAGCCGGGTGGCGCTGGTGCTGGCGCGGGGGTAGCCACCGGCAGGCTTTTGCTTACGCGTTCATCAACCATTGTCTTTTTTATATCATTATATCATGAAGGCACTTTTTGCACCAATGATTGGACTGGGGCTGCTCTTGCAGGGCTGCGCCGTCACCATCACGGGCTTCAATAGCGGCTACAAGAAGCTGTCGCCGTCGGAGCAGGAAAAAATCCGGTTTGTGGCGGCCGGAGAGGCCATCCCGGCTACCGGCAGCGGGCTGGTGTACGCCGTGAACGCGCAGAGCCTGCTCAACGCCCTGCCGGCCCACGACAGCAGCCTGGTCTACATCTGGGGCCCGAACTGTCACGGCAAGAGTTGCGCGTCGCTGCAAAGTCTGCAGGACGTGTGCAAGCGCAAAGGCTACCGCCTCTACGTGGTGGCTGAGTACTACGACATGGCCCAAATCAGCCTGCAAGCGCCCTTGGAAACCCCGTTGCTGGCCGTCAATCAGCGCTTCTACAAAACGGACTACTGCAACAAGTACACCCGGCTATTCTCCCAGGAGCTGCGCAACGGGCAGCCCCTGCCGGATAGTGTCCGGTACGCGCGCTATTACCTGTTCAAGGGAAAGTCGTTTGTCAAAGCCGCCAATGCAGTGAAGGACACTCAGCCGCAATTTCCGCAGTTGCAACAACTGGGGTTGCACAAGGCGGGCTAAGGCACAGTTGCTGTATTGAAATAAAAAATAAGCCCACCCCGCTGCACGAAGTGGGCTTAAGCGTGAACGGCCGGGCCGTCGCCGCTTACTCGCGCACCACGCGCAGGGTGCTGCGGGCACCGGTGGGCCCTTCGGCTTCCAGCAGGTAGGTGCCGGCAGGCAGGCCGTCGAGCACGGCGGTGGGCTGCCCGGTGGCGGCCGCGGCGGTGGCCAGGGCGCGGCCCAGCACGTCGCGCACGGTCAGGCGCAGGGGCTGGCGGCTGCCGTTGCCGGCCCACAGCGTGAGGGGGCCCCGGGCCACGGGGTTGGGGTAGGCGCTCAGGCCGCCCAGTTCCGTAGCCAGGGCGTTGCGCACGGCCAGCAAAGTGCTTTCGGTGGAGTAGGAAGCCGTGTAGGGCGTGCCAAACTGGGCGGTGGCGTAGTACAAGCTCAGCACCGGCTGGATGGAATTCCGGCGCCGGAAGTCGTCCTGGTAGTACTGCGTGATGGCGCCCTGCGTCATGTTCAGCACCTGCAGCAGCGCGGCCGGCGCCGGCGCCCCGTTGAGGTACACGCTGTCCTGCTCCACCGACAGCGTCCGCACTTGCAGCACCGGAATGGCCGACGAGCCCGTGGCGCTGCCCGCCACCGGCACCCGCACCGTGCCCCAACCGGCCACCGAATCGGTGTACGTGCCGCGCTTCACGAGGCGGAAAGGCACCTGGTTCAGCCCCGCCGTGGCCACCGTGATGATGCCCGTGGTGGCGTAGCGAAAAGAGCGGCGGTAGTGGGCGCCCGCGGAGAGGGGCAGCGCCACGTCTACCAGGCCCGCGCCGAGGGAAATGGTTTGGCGGTTGATGACCACCGAGTCGTTGGCCCCGCCCGTGAGCGCCCGCAGCGACGTGGCCTGCCGCGCCACGGTGCGCCCCAGGCTGATGCGGCCGTTGGCCGTCAGGCTGTAATACGAGGTGATGTTGTAGGCCAGAAAGCCCACCGGGGCCGTGCGGGCGCGGGTCCATTGCGCGCCGGCAATGCTGGAGTTGGCCGGCACGGGCAAGTAGGGCAGGGCATAGGCCTGGCCGCTGGGCGTGAGGCTGCGGTAGTCCCAGGCTTGGTTGGCGCCGGTGGGCGTAGCCGAAACGGAAGCGGGCAGGTTGGCGTCCTGGTAACGCTCGGCGGCCCCCGCGGCGGCCGGGAAATCGGCCTGCGTGATGGTGATGGGCGTTTGCGCAGCGGCCGTGAAGCCGGCAGCCAATAGCGTCAGCGTGAGTAGCGGTTTGTTCATAAGAGAGGTGAGAAATGACAAGAGAACGGGCTATTCGCGCACCACTTTCAGGGCGCGGTGGTAGTGGTTTTGCGTGATGCTGAGCACGTAAACGCCGGCGGGCAAGGCCGCGGCTTCGGGCAGCGCCACGGCAGTACTGCCCGGCTGCAGGCTGGCCTGGCGCGTGAGCAAGGCGCGGCCCACGGCATCGTGCAGGGCAACGACAGCCGGCCCGGCTTCGTCGGTCCGAATCAGCAGATTCAATTCCGTGGCGAAAGGCTGCGGGTAAGCCTGCACCGCAAAGCCGCTTTCCAGGGGCACCTGCACGGTGCGCACGGGCGAGAACTGGGCGGTGCCGTCGCGGTCCACCTGCCGCAGGCGGTAGTACACGCGGTCAGTGGCGTAGCGGGCCAGGTTGGGGTCCGTCAGCGAATAGTCGTGGCGCTGGCTGCTGCTGCCCTGGCCGGCCACCGTGCCGATGCGGCGGTAGGTGCGCCCGTCGGGGCTGCTTTCCACCTCAAACCGGTCGTTGTTTTTCTCCGAGGCCGTGGCCCACTTCAGCAGGCCGTCGGCGCCCCGCCGCTCGGCCGTGAAGGCCAGCAGTTCCACCGGCAGCGGGGCCGCCGCGGTGCTCACCGTGAAGCGACCGAGACTGCCGGTGGTAGCCGCCAGACTACGGGCCGCGCCGTTGGCCGGGCTGCCCAGCGCTTGCCAGGCCGCACCGGCGCCCGGCACGCGGTACAGCTGTCCCTGCCCGAAGGTGAGGCCGTTATCGTCGTCGGCCAGCCAGCTCAGGGAGGCTTCCACGGCGGTGGTCGGGGCCTGGTCGGCGTCCACGGTCCAGAAGCGGTCAATGCTTCGCTGGGTGGCGTTGCCAGGGTTGGCGTCGAAGCTCACGCCCGCCGTTTGCAGGCCGGCCGTGCGCGTCACGCGCACGGTGCCCAGGGCGTTGCCGTTGGGGTTCAGCACAAAGCTGTTGCCAAAATCTACCGGCGCGGTGCCGGCCAGGGCGGCGCGCTCCACGCGCAGGTTGCCTTGCACGTAGCGGCCGGTGGCTTCGCCGCTTAGGGTGGCGCCGTCGGGCAGTACCGCGGTGGCGGCGGGCGCGGTGCGCAGCAGGCCACTGGTCAGGAGCAGTTGCTGGCTGGTGGTGAGGTCGGCGGGCAGCAGCACGCGGTTGTTGCCGGCGGGGCCGGAGTTGCGCACTTCCACATTGGCCAGGGTGGCGCCGCCGGGCGTCAGGGTCTGGTCGGCGGCGCCGTTCAGGACGACTTTGCCGCTGGCCGGCACCACCGTGCCCGCGTTGGTGAAGTCGCCACCTACCTGCACCGTGCCGCCGGTGGTGAGCGTGGCGCCGGTCTGGTTATTGAGGGCGCCGGGCACGGCCAGCAGGGCGCCGGCTTCCACGGTAAGCTGGGTGCCGGTGTTGGTGAGGCTCTGGGCGTGGGCCGTGGCGCCGGTCAGGGCCAGCACCAAAGTGGTTTGAATGGATAGGGTACGCATCATTTCACGGAAGCTTTGGTGCCCAGCATGTTTTCCAGGGCTTGCAGGCGTTGGGCGAGGTTGGCGGTTTGGGTGCTCGCCTCGGCCTTGAACTGCTGCAGTTCGGCGCGGTTGCCGGCGGCTTCGGCCTTGAGGACAGCGTTCTGTTTTTGCAATTCGGCGAGCTGGCGGGCCAGCTCCTGGGTGGCGCTCACGTTGAGCATGGCCAGGGCTTCGTAGTCGACGGTGCGCACGTCGGCGTGCTCCAGGCCGAAGACAAAGACTTGCTGGCCGGCCAATTGGGCTGCGCCGCGCACCAGCCACTGGGTGCCGCCAGCCGCTTTGGCCACGGTGCCCGTCACCTCGCCGGCCGGGCCGATGAGCTTAACTCGCTGGCCAGCCGTGGCCGCCGCCGCTTTGGGCAAGGTCAGGCGCAGCAGCGAGTCGCCTTCGGCCGTGGCCGAAGTAGCCAGCGCGTACACGTCGGGCAGGAAGCCGGCGTGCTGGTTGACGGCCTGCGGAAACACCGCTTCCACTTCCTGGGCGATGACTTTCTTAAAGCGGCGGGTGCCGTACTGCACCCGGTCGCGCATGGTGTAGTCGGTGATGCGCAACTGATTCAGCAAGGCCAAATCGGCCGCGTTATTCGACAAGCCAATGACGGTTTTGAGGCGGCGGTCGGAAGTGGCGTTGAACTCCGAGGCCAGCACGCGGCCCGTGGCCCGGATGCTCACCGGGCCCGTGTTGCTGCCGCTGTAGCCCACCGAACCGCTGCCGTTGAGGAAACCGTAGGCGAAGTTGCCGGGCGTAACCGGGGCGCTTTGCACGTCGAGCGGGAACGCGGGGTTGGCCGTGCCGATGCCCACGCGGCCGCCCTGGGCGTCGTCGGCCAGGATGGTGGTGCCGCGCAGGTAGTTTTTGTTGTCGCCAGAGTAGCGAATCCACGAGTCGCCGGGCAGGTGCACCGAGCCATTGGGCACGTCCAGCGCGGCCACCGGGGCCGAGGTGCCGATGCCCAACTGGCCCGCTTTCAGCACCATCGGCGTGGCGCCGCCGCCGGCATTGAGCTGGCTGTTGTTGTGCACGCCGCCCGTGAACCAGGCAAACGAATCAGCGGAGCGGAAGTACTGCGTGTTGTCCTGAATACCGATGCCGTAGTTGGTGTCCCACAGGTTCAGCATCTGCCGGGTGGTGGTGCCGAAGTTCGCGTTGCCACTGGCGTCCATGCGCAGGCCCAGGCTGCCGCCGCCAGTGAGCAGGTTGCCGTTCAGGTTCAGGTTTTGGGTGGCGGTGTGGTTGCCCAGGTTGTCGGCCGAGGAGGGCACGGTCACGCTGCCGCCGTTGGTGAGGCTGATGGTGGAGCCCGAGATGCTCAGCGTCTGGTTGTGGGCATCCACGTAGGTTTTTACGGCCTTTTGGGTAGGCACCGCGTCATCGGCGTTGCCGGCCAGCGTGGCATCGGCCGAGAAGGTGTTCACCACGGCACCGCTGCCCAGTTGCAGGGCCCCCGGGTCCACCCGCAGGGCCACCGCCGGAGCGGTCTGGTCCAGCAGTCCCCATTCATTCACCTCCACATCGCTGCGCGCAGAGCCATCGGAGGCCGTTTTCACCAGCAGGCGGTAGTAGCGGTAGGCCGTGGTGTTGGCAAACGAATAGCTGTTGGTCACGTCCACCGGCTGGGCCGCGGCCACGGTGTGCAGCGTCGTCCAGGCACTGGCGTTGTTGCTGCCCTGCAGGTCCCAGGTGCCGGAGGCGGCGAACGAGCGGCGCAAATAGATGCTGTAGCGACTGATAACGCGGGGCTGGCCGCCGTAGTCCAGCTGCAGCCACTGGGGCATTGGCTGGTTTAAGGCGGCCGACCAGCCCGTGCCGGTGTTGCCGTCGATGGCATTCGCTGCGGGGGTGCCGGCCAGCGTCGAGGAGGCCGTTATCGTGGCCTGCGCCGCAACATTGGGGCCACCGCCCAGCAGCTGATTGGTGACGTGCAGGGCCGCCGTGGGGCTGACGGTGCCCACGCCCACCCGGCCGTTGTTGTCGATGCGCAGCCCCGCGTTGCCGTTGTTCGACAGAAAGTTGTCGTTCAGCTTCAGGGGCTGGGTGGCGGTGTGGTTGCCCAGGTTGTCGGGCGCGGCGGCCGTGGTTTGCACCGTATTATCGGGAAAGCGGAAGCCGCCGGTGCTGCTGAACACCTGCCCCGCCACTTCCAGCTTCTGGCCGGGGCTGCCAGCGCCAATGCCCACGTTGCCGGTGCTGCTGATGCTCAGGCCCGTGGTGCCACCGCTCACCAGCGCGTTGCCGTTCAAATCCAGCGCCTTGGTGGCGGTGTGGTTGCCCAGGTTGTCGGCCCCCACCGGCAGCGTCACCGTGTTGCCTCCGCCAAGGCCCAGCGTTTGCCCGCTCAGCGTCAGCCGGGGGGCCGTGGTCTGGGTGGTGCCGTCCGGGAATTTTAGCCCATTGCCGCTGCCGCTAATCTGCACGTTGCCGGCCACGTCCAGCGCTTGGCTGGGGGTAGCGGTGCCAATGCCCACGCGGGCTTGGCCGCCGTTGTTTTGCAGGGTCAGCACCTGAATGTTGCCCGCGCCAGGGGCAATGCTGCCGGCCGCAGTGGTGGAGCTGTTGAGAAAGAAATCCAGGTTGTTGCCCGCGCCGGCGGCCTGGTCGTCGTGGCGCGAGCGCAGCCAGTGTCGGTAGCCGCCGGTGCGGTACTGAAAGGCCACGGCGCCCGGGTCGTTGCTGCCGTTGTTGTCGGCCCCGGCCAGCAGGTCGAGGCGACCCACTCCCACGAGCTGGTTGCCGTTCAGGTTCAGGTTCTGGGTGGCGGTGTGGTTGCCCAGATTGTCGGCGCCGTTGGGCAGCGTCACCGAGTTGCCGCCGCTCAAACTCAGCGTCTGGCCCGCGAGGCTGAGCTGCTGGTTGCCGATGGCGGGCACTGCGTTGGCCAGCAGCCCGCGCGCCACCTTGCGGATGGCGTTGACGTTCGTGTCGCTGAGGTAGAGCAGTCCCCCGCTGGGGTCCACGGCCACGCCCGACACGTACCCGAACCGGGCCGTGGCCGCGGGGCCGTCCTGGTAGCCGTTGGTGTTGCCGGCCAGGGTGCTCACGGTGCCATCGGGCAGCACCTTGCGGATGCGGCCGCCGGTGAGCGACCCCACGTAGACCGCCCCCGCCGCGTCCACTGCCACGCTCACGGGCGTGTTGAATTGCGCCGTGGCGCCCGGCCCGTCCTGGTTGCCGGCCGTGCCCGAGCCGGCCAGGGTGCTCACCGTGCCATTGGGCAACACCTTGCGAATGCGGTGGTTGCGCCCGTCGGCCACGTACAGCACCCCCGCCGCGTCCACGGCAATGCCGCTCGGCGTGTTAAAAAGCGCGCCCGCGCCCGCCCCGTCCTGGTAGCCCGCCGTGCCCGAGCCGGCCAGGGTGCTCACGGTGCCGTTGGGCAGTATTTTCAGGACCTGGTTGCCGGCCACGGCGTACACCACGCCGCTGGCATCCACGGCCACGGCCGCGGGCCCGCCCGCGCTGCCCGTCAGCGCCAGGGTGCTCACCGTGCCGTCGGGCAGCACTTTGCGGACGCGGCTCCCGGCGATGTCCGCCACGTACACCACGCCGCCAGCATCCACGGCCACGCCGTAGGGCTGGTTGAACGAAGCCGACGCGCCCGGCCCGTCCTGCGCGCCGCTGGCCCCGGAGCCGGCCAGCGTGCTCACGGTGCCGTCGGGCAGTATTTTGCGGATTCGGCTGTTGACTTGGTCGGCCACGTAGAGCACGCCCGCCGCGTCCAGGGCCACCTGCCGGGGCAGGTTGAACTGCGCCGCCGTGCTGGGGCCGTCCTGGAAGCCCTGCCCGGCGCCGGCCACGGTGCTCACCACGGCGTTGTTGTCGTACTGCGCCGCCGTGCCCGTGGGCACCACGCCCAGGGCATTGGGCACCAGCCCGCTGGGCAGCTGAATCCAGTTCACCCCATCGAAATAGTAGAAGCCCGCCGAGGCGTCGGTCTGGTACACCAGCAGGCCCTTGGCCGGGCTGCTGATGGCCTGCCGCTGGGCCGTGCTCAGGCGCGGGGCCAGCAGGCCCTTGCTGCCGGAAGTAAGGTCGAGCAGGGCCGAGCCGTCGGGCGTGGCCGTGCCAATGCCCACGCCCCCGGTCTGGGCCTGGGCGGCTTGGTGCCCGCCAAGGATGAGGGCAGCCCCTAGCAAGGCACGGCGTATAGTTTGGTTCATAAATGAAAAGGCTGTTTGCAGATGAGTTTCGGGGGCGTGAGGCAAAGCTCCGACGGCAGGCCACCGGCCCGCAAACCAAGCTTGTACCTCATTTGAGGACTATTCAAAAAGGCCGGCTTCGCACGAAGCCGGCCTTTTCAGCTCTTTGCTCTTTGACCTCTAGCGGGCCTCGGCGCGGGTACCGAGCAGGTTTTCCAGGGCCTTGAGGCGCTGGGCCAGCTCGGCCGACTGCGCGGCCTGGGCTTCCAGCCTTTCAAGCCGGGCGTGGTCGGCGGACTGCGATGTTTGCAGGGCGGTGTTCTGCTGTTTCAATGCTGCGTTTTGCTGCTGCAACTCGGCGAGCTGGCGGGCCAGCTCCTGGGTGGCGCTGACGTTGAGCATGGCCAGGGCTTCGTAGTCGACGGTGCGCACGTCGGCGTGCTCCAGGCCGAAGACGAACACCGGCTGGCCGGCCAGCTGCCGCGCCCCGCGCACCACCAGCGTGTTGCTGGCCGAAGCGTGGGCCACGGTGGCCACTACCTCGCCGGCCGGGCCAATGAGTTTCACGCGTTGGCCAATTGTGGCTGTGGCCGCGGCCGGCAGCGTGAGGCGCAGCAGCGAGTCGCCCACGCTTTGTACGGCAACCGCCTTGGCGTACACGTCGGGCAGGAAGCCGCTGTGCTGGTTGACGGCCTGCGGGAAGATTTCCTCCACTTCCTGGGCAATGACTTTTTTGAAGGGACGGGTGCCGTACTGCACCCGGTCGCGCATGGTGTAGTCGGTGATGCGGATTTTATTCAGCAACGCCAGGTCCGCCGCCCGGTCGCTCCGGCCGATGACGTTTTTCAGGCGGCGGTCAGACGTGGCATTGAATTCCGAGGCCAGCACCCGGCCGGTGGCCCGAATGCTGACCGGGCCGGTGTTGTTGGAGCCGTAGCCGGTGGCCCCGCTGCCGTTGAGGTAGCCGTAGTTGAAGTTGGCGGGCGTCAGGCTGCGCTGCACATCCAGCGGGAAGGCCGGCGCCGTGGTGCCGATGCCCACGTTGGTGCCGCTGAAGGTGATGTAGTTGGTGCCGGCGAAGTCGGGCCCGTCGTTGAGCTTGAGTTTGAACCCGTCGCCCGCGTCCAGGCCAAAGGAAGCCCAGGCGTTGTTGGGCGAATGCACCACCATGTAGGGGCTGTTTTGGCGGATTTCCAACGGGCCGTTGGGCAGGGCCGCGTTGCTAAAGCCCGAGCCGATGCCCAGGCGGCCGTTCTTGAGCATCATCTGCATGGTGCCCCCGCCGCCGGCGTTAAATTGGTTGTCGTTGTGCACGCCGCCGGTGTACCAGGCAAAGGCCTCGCCGGTGCGGAAGTACTGCGTGCCGCTCTGGATGCCAATGCCGTAGGTGGCATCCCACAAATTAATCATCTGGCGGGTGCTGGCCCCGAAACCCAGGTTGCCGCGCACCGCTGCGTTGCCGTTCACGTCGAGCAGCGCGCCCGGCGTCGTCGTCCCAATGCCCACGCCGCCGCTGCCTTTGGGCATCAGGTTCAGGGGCTGGTCGGCGTTGGAGCCGGCGGCGTAGAGCGAGTTGTAGCCGATGCCCACGCCCTGGGTGCCGTTGGAGTGGCGGAATTCCGCCCCGTTACTGGCCTCACTGAAGTCGCCGGTCACGTACAGCGTCCGGCCCGCGCCGTGGGTGCCGCTGCGGGCCACGCTCTGCACGTCGAGGCGGTTGGCGGGCGTGTTGTTGCCGGTGCCGATGCCCACGTCGCCGTTGCTCTCGAAACTCACGTTGGGCGTGGTGCCGAAGTTGTCATCGGAATAGAAGCGAATTGGGGCCGCATTGGTCACCAGGCGCATGAAGTTGCCGCTCAGGCGCGAGTACAGACCCAGGTCGGTGGTGCCGGTGATGGCCGCCCCGCCGCGCTGAATCACGCCGCCGGGCAGCAGCAGGCCGCCGATGCTGCTCACGCCCAGGCCCTGGCTGCTGCCGTTGCCCAGCAGCTGGTTGGTGCCCAGGTTCAGGTTTTGGGTGGCGGTGTGGTTGCCCAGGTTGTCGGCCCCGGCGGGCAGGCTCACCGAGTTGCCGCCCGTCAAACTCAGCGTCAGGCCGTTGATGCTGAGCTGCTGGGCGTCGGTGGGCAGGGCCTGGGCAGCCAGGTTGCCGGCGTTGTCGGTGGTGAGCATGCGGGCGCCGCCGCCGGCCAGGGCCTCAAAGCGGGCGTTGCCGGCTACGTGCAGCGCGGCCTGCGGGCTGTTGGTGCCAATGCCCAGGCGCGCGGCCGAATTATTCCAAAAGAACTGACCCGAATTGCCCGCCAGCTTGCTGCCATCGCTGAAAATGACGCTGCCCGCCGCCTGCGAGGTGGTGGCGTTGTTGAGGCTGATAACCGGCGCCTCGGGCTGAAAGGTGAAGGAGAGCGTGACGTAGCCGGCGCCGTTGCGGTAGCCCTGCGTGTGCACCACGTTGCTGGTTTTGGCGGGGTCGGCATAGGAGCTGCCGCCGCCCGCACCCGCGTTGCCGTAGCTGGCGCCGCCGCCGTAGTAGCCGCCCCCGCCGCCCGCCGCGCCGTGGCTGGCCCCGTCGCCGTCCATGCTGGCGCCCAGGCCCAGCGTGGCCGGGATGGAGCTGCAATAGCAAAACTGCGCCGGCGGCGTGCCGTCGGCCCCGCCGGCCGTTTGGGTGCCGCCCGTGCCGGGCACGCCGGTGGGGTTGCCGGCGCTGGGCAGCAGGCCGGTGCCGCCCGTGAGGCCGCCGCCGGGCCCGCCCCGGGCATAGAAGCCCGAGCCGCCGCCGCCGCCCGCCACCAGCACCCGGTCGGTGAGGGCCGTGCCGCCGATGCGGATGTCGGTGGCCCCGCCGCCGGGCTCGGAGCCGCGCCCGCCGCCGTTGTAGCCGCCGTCCTGATACAGCGAAGTGGTGATGTAGCCTCGGTCGCCGCCCACCACGATGGTGAGCACCTGGCCAGGGGTGACGGCCAGCGTGGCCTGCACCCGGCCGCCCGCCCCGCCCCGGTAGCAGTTGGAGCAGTTGTCGATGGTGCGGCCGCGGGCCCCGGCCATGTCCACCTGCACGCTCGTGACGCCGGGCGGCACGGTCCAGGTTCGGGGGGCGCCCGTGTAGCCAAAGGACAGCACCTGCGGGGCAGTGGCGCCGGGGGGCAGCCCGTTCACGGCTTCGGTCCAGAAGAAGCCGTTCCAAGTGTTGAGCTTGCCTGAATCGGTGTTGTAAACGGTCAGGCCCGCCGCGGGGCCGCTGATGGCGTCGCGCTGGGCCTGGCTCAGGCGTGGCGGCAACAGGCCTTTGGTGGAGGAAGTCACGTCGAGCGCGGCCGAGGCGTGGGGCGTGGCCGTGCCCACGCCCACGCCGCCGGGCGTGGTCTGGGCCTGGGCGGCGGGCCGTATTCCAAACAAAATGCCTGCTACGAGGCGGGCCGCGCGTAAGGGTTTGTTCATAAACGGGGGCAGCGAAGAGGGAAAGCAAATGCGGGGCAAAATTCCCGCAGGCACTTCCGTTGCCGCAACCCGGGGCTATACCTCATTTGAGGACATGCCCTGAGTTGCCCCGGCCGGCCCGGCACCGGACCTTTGCCCCATGACCCGTATCCGCCTTGCCATTGTGGAAGACGACCCCGAACTGCGCGAGCTGCTGCACGGCTACCTCTGCGCCCAGCCCGAGTTCGAGTGTGTGCTGCTGGCCGGGTCGGTCGAGGCGTTTTTGGCCGAGCTGCCCGACGTGCGCCAGGCGCCCGAAGTCCTGCTGCTCGACATCCACCTGCCCGGCCTGAGCGGCCTGGAGGCCCTGCCCCTCATCAAGCAGCGCCTGCCCGACACCGACGTGCTCATGCAAACCGTGTTCGACGACGCCGACCGCATCTACCAGGCCCTGTGCGCCGGGGCCAGCGGCTACGTGCTCAAGCACACGCCCCTGCCCGAGCTGAAGGAGGCCGTGCTGGAAGTGCACCGCGGCGGCGCGCCCATGAGCCGCTCGGTGGCCCGCAAAGTGCTGGCCCATTTCAAGCCCACGCCCTCGGTGCAGGCCGATTTGCTGTCCGAGCGCGAGCGCGAGGTCGTGCAGGCCGTGGTCGACGGGCTCAGCGACAAGCAGGTGGCGGCCCGGCTCCACCTCTCGGTCGAAACCGTGCGCACCTACACCAAGCGCATCTACAAAAAGCTGCAAGTCAGCGGCCGCACCGAGCTCATGAGCCGCTCGGCCCGCGGGCAGCTGTAGGGCCCGTTCAGGCCGGCACGCTCAGGGCCACGCTGAAGCCGGGGCCGTCGGTGGGGCCGGCCAGCAGCGTGCCTTGCAGGGCGCTGGCGCGCTGGCGCATGCTGCGCAGGCCCAGGCCGCTGCTGCGCCCGCTGGGCGGGGCGGGCTGGCCGTTGTCGCGCACCAGCAGCCGGAGCTCCCCGGCTTCGCGGGTGAGGCTCACCCACAGGTCGGTGGCGCCGCGGGCGTGGCGCACGGCATTGGTCACGGCTTCTTTAAAAATGAGAAAGAAGTGCTGCCGCAGCTCCGAGGCCAGGGGCCAGTCGTCGGCGAGGCCGGTCACGGCCAGGTGGGTGCGCAGGCCCGCCGGGCCGGCGGCCTGGTCGAGGTAGTCGCGCATGCGGTCGAGCAGGGCGCCGGTGGTGTCGGCCTGCGAGTCGATGCCCCACACGATGTCGCGCATCAGCCCGGCCGCGGCACGGGTGTTGGTCAGCAGGCGGTCCAGCGCCGGGCTTTCGGCGGGCTGGGTCTGGCGCAGCACGTCGGCCTGCATGCTCACGCGGGCCAGCAGCGTGCCCACTTCGTCGTGCAGGTCGGCCGCGATGCGGTCGCGCATGCGCTGGGCGGCCGCGCGGCTGGCCAGCCGGTGTCGGTGCCGCTGGCGCAGCACCACCAGCCCCAGCATCAGCCCGGCGCCCAGCAGGCCGGCCAGCAGCAGCAGGGTGCGCTGGCGCAGGGCCGCGTCGGAGCGCTGGGTGCGGGCCTGCAGCTGCGAGATGCGCTGCTGCTGCTGGTCGAGGGCGTAGAGGGTGCGCAGCTCGCGCGCGTGCCGGGCGCTCGATTCCTCAAACACGCTGTCCTGCATGGTGGTAATGCGCTGCTGGTAAGCCAGCGCCTCGCGGTAGCGGCCCAGCTGGCTCAGGGCCGGCACGGCGGCCTTCATCAGCTCTATCTCGTCGCGAAACTGCTGCGTTTCGATGGCCTGCTGCCGGGCCGCCGCCAGAATGGCCACGCCTTGGGCCAGCTGTCCCCGGCGCACGGCCAGCTGGCCCCGCAGCAGCTCAAACACCAGCTGCGCGCCCACTTTGCGGGGCGGCGGGTAGAATGCCGCGGCCGAATCGAGCAGCGCCGCGGCCTGTGCAATGCGCTGCTGCCGGAGCGCCACGGCCGCCAGGTTGGCCTGGGCCATGCCCGCACTGCGCAGGTTGTTGCGTTGCAAGGCCAACTGCATGGCCTTGCGGTAGTTCTGCGCCGCCAGCGGGTAGTCGGCCACGCCAAAGGCGCAGTCGGCCAGGTTCACGTAAATGCCGCCCAGCTGCTGGCGGCCCGCTTCGGTGTGCGGCACCAGGCGCAGGGCCTCGCGTCCGTAAGCCAGCCCCGTCGACTCGTGCAGCAGAAAGTAGGAATAGCAAAGCCACTCGCAGGCAATGGCGGCCCCCAGCGAGTCGTGCACGGCCAGGTAGCGCCGCCGGGTTTGCAACATCTGGATAATGGCCAGGCTGGGCTGGTTTTCGTGCAGGTAGTGGCCGGCCAGCGTGGCCATCAGCTCGGTGCGCACGGCGTAGTGGAGGTCGGGGCGGCGCAGCAGCCGGACGACGGCCGGGGCGGTGCGCAGGTCGATGCCGCCGCGGGCCAGCCGCAGCTGCGTGGCGCGCGGCCAGCGGGCAAACTCCGGCCGCGCAAGGCTGTCCGGGGCCGCCGGCGGGGCCGCCCACGCGCCGCCGGCCGCCAGCGCCCAGGCCCAAACCAGTAGCCACGCCCCGATGCGATTCATGGGTGCAAGTTACAGGCGGCCCCTGAACCACGTCACCCGCCGCGCGGCTGGCTGGCTACTTCCCCAGCTCCAGCACCACGGCGGTTTTGGCGGGTAGTTGCAGCGTGGCCAGGCTGCTTAGGCTCTCGCCCGTCAGCACATTTTTGGCCTTCGTGAAGCCAGCCATGCGCTCCGAGAAGCGGCCGGTGGGCAGCGCAGTGGGTTTATCGGTGGGGTTGGTGGCCACCAGCACCGTTCCGGTGGCGTCGTAGCGGAAGTACACGTAGAGGCCGTTTTCGGGCAGGTACTGCATCAGCTTGCCGGAGTGCAGCACCGGGTGGTCGCGCCGGTAGGTGGCCAGTTTTTTCACAAAGTCGAAGGCTTCGTTTTCGCGGGCCGAGCGGCCGGCGGCGGTGAACTTGTCTTCCTTATCGCCGGGCCAGCCGCCGGGGAAATCCTTGCGCACCTCGGCATCGGTGGGGTCCTTGAAGTTTTTCATCAGGATTTCGGTGCCGTAGTACAGGCTGGGGATGCCGCGCGTGGTGAGCAGCCAGGTCAGGCCCATCTTGTACTTGTCCAGGTCGTCGCCCACTTCGGACAGGAAGCGGTTCTGGTCGTGGTTGTCGAGCAGGGTCACCAGCTTGGTGGGGTCCTGGTACACGCCGTCCTGGGCCAGGGCCTGGTAAAAGTGCTGCGGGCCGTTGTCCCAGCCCGTGACGCCGGGCGTGCCCACTTCCTTGAGGCCGGCGAGCATGGCGTACTCCAGCACGAAATCGATGGTGCCGGGCTGGTTCGACTTGAAGGGAAAGTTGATGTTGTTGCGGGTGTAGTGGGCCTGGTCCACCACGTTGTTCACCATCGACTCGCCGAAGATGTGCAGGCGCGGGTACTCAGCCAGCAGCGCGGCGTTGCAGCGGTTCATAAAGGGCTGGTCGTTATACATGTAGGTATCGATGCGGTAGGCATCCACGCCGAAGTATTCCACCTGCCAGATGGCGTTTTCAATCAGATAGTTGGCCACGTAGGGGTTGCCCTGGTTGAGGTCGGGCAGGAAGGGCACAAACCAGCCGTCGAGCGTGTTTTTGCGGTCCGATTGCGCGGCGTGCGGGTCGGTGATGGGCTGGTAGCGGTAGGTGGTGTTGGTGTAGGTGGGCCACTGGTGCAGCCAGCTTTTCATGGGCAGGTCCTGCAGTATCCAGTGGGTGTTGCCCACGTGGTTGTACACGGCGTCCTGCACCACCTTCAGGCCGGCGGCGTGGGCCTTTTTCACGTAGTCGACGTAGGCCGCGTTGCCCCCGAAGCGCTTGTCGATGTTGTACTGGTCGGTGAAGCCGTAGCCGTGGTAGGAGGCGCGCATGGTGCCGCCCTCGTTGGTCAGCGGCTGGTTGTTTTCGATGAGCGGGGTGAACCAGATGGCCGTCACGCCCAGGTCTTTGAGGTAGGGCAGGCGCTGGGCCGCGCCGGCCAGGTCGCCGCCGTGGCGGAAGAAGGGGTTGGCCCGGTCCAGGTTCGGGTCGCGCAGGTCGGCAAACTTGTCGTTGCTGGGGTCGCCGTTGGCAAACCGGTCGGGCATGGCCAGGTAGATGAAGTCGGCGGCCGTCACGCCCTGGGCTTTGGGCGACTTGTCGCGGGCGCGCAGCTCCCAGGTTTGGGTTACGGTCTGGGGGCCTTTTTTGCCCACCAGCCGCACCGTGCCGGGCTTGGCCGTGGGGGAGATGGTCAGGTCCAGAAAGGCGTAGTTGGGGTTCTCGACGGCGTTGGTTTTCAGCAGTTTCACCCCAGGATAATTTACGGTGTACGTCAGCGTGCCGGCACCGAGGCCGTGCACGAGCAGCTGCACGTTGGGGTTTTTCATGCCCACCCACCAGTTGGTCGGGTTCACGCGGTCGATGCTGACAGATTGGGCGCCGGCCAGCAAGGGCAGCAACAGGAGCAGCAGGAAGCAGCTTTTTTTCATGGGAAGAGGTGTGGGTGGGATGCCAACGGGGGAGAAACACAACGAGGCCAAACTTACCGGGCAGGAGTTAGCGCAAACGTTTGCTCAAATATAAAGCACGCGAGATGTCTCGGCTGCACTCAACGTTGCGTTCGGCCTTCAGGGAACCAGAAAAGGCCGAAACTCAGCCGCGCTTGCGGCCCTGGTTCAGCAGCTGCACGGCTTCGCCGAGGCGTTTGGCGCGGGTTTCGGGCTTTTTAGCGCCTTCCAGCCAGCGCACGTACTCGCGCTGGTGGGTGTAGGCCAGCTTGGCGAAGTAAGCGGCGGCTTTGGGGTTGGCGGCGAGCTGCTCGGCGAGGTCGGCGGGGGCTTCCATTTTGCGCTCGGCCACGTCGCGCGATATGGTGACGCGCACCGTGTCGCCCACGGTTTTGTCGATGGCTTTGCGGATTTGCTTGAGCAGGAGCAGGGCGTGGTAGCCATCGCCGAGCGGTGCGGCGCTGCCCTGATAGGGGTAGCCATCGAAGGTGGCCTGCACGGGGATGCGGCCGCGCGTGCCGTACACCTCCTGCACCGAAAAGGGCAGCACCACAAACACGCCGCCGTGGTCCTCGCCGGCTTCTAAAACGGCTTCAAATTCGTGTTCGGGCTGCATGCGGAGAAGGGAAATTAAGATGGCTAAGCGCAAAGAAAACCAATCCGGGCCGCTTCTACCTGGCCGCCACTTCGCGCAACACGGCCCGCACACCTTCCTCATCACCCGCCGCCACCACCCGCACCTCCTGCACATCGGCCCCGTACTGCTCCTGCAGCTGCTGGCGCACGGTTTCGTTGGGCACCAGCACGAGGCGGGCCCGGCGCAGGGTCAGGCGCTCCACCTCCGGCAGCCAGCCGCCCGCGTTCGCGCTGAATGCGTGGGCCAGGCTGGCGGCGTACAGCACCAGTGGCCGCCGCGAGCGGTTGCGAATTTCCAGCGCCGCCAGCCAGGCCGGCCAGTTGGGCGCGTAAATCACCTCAAAATCGGTGCGGCCGTGCACCAACTGCGCTGCCTGCCGGGCGTACTGAATCATGCGGTAGTTCAGGCCATCCAGCGCGGGCGTGCGAACGGTGAGCGTGGGCGCAGCTGGCCGCGCCGGTTCCGGCTGCGGCATGGGTTGCGGCAACTCAGCTTCCGCTTCCGGGGCGCTGGGAGCGGGCGCATCTGGCGTTAAGTTGTCTTCCGGGGCCGCTAGGTCGTTGGCTTCGGCCGCGCCGATTTCCTCCGTGGGCTCGTCAAACGCCTCGGCGCGAAGCGTGGTAGCCGGGAGTTGCCCGGCATCCTCTGCCTGGGTCTGCACTGGGACGTCTTCGTTCTCTGCAGGCTCTGCGGCTAGCGGCGGAGCGGCCGCCGACGAAAGCGGACTGAAACCCGACGGCCAGCTCAGGGCCGCGTGCGCCAGGTCGGCGGCTTCGCGCACGGTGGGCGCGGGAACGAGCGGCGGCACGGGCGCCAGCACCGGCGGCCCGGCCGGCACGCTGGCCCCCAGGTACGGCGCGGCCGGCGCGGCCCAGCTCAGGCGCTGCGGGGCATTGGCGCCGGTGGGCCACTGGCTGCGGATGGGGCCGGGCGAGGGCGCCGTCGCGGTAGTGGGCGCGGGCAGCACGGGGTTTGTTTCGGCAAAGCCACTGGCCGGGCGGGTGGCCGGGGCGGCGGCCAGGTCGTCCAGCCCCACCAGGAGGGAGGAAAACGCCGCGGCGGTGCCGGTGGCCGCCGTTTCCAGGCGGCGCGTGCCCGGCGCCTCTTGAGCAGCAGTTTCACCGGCTTCGTTGGTAGCATGCTTCGCAGCTTCAGCTTCTGGAGCGGCTTCTGTGTCTGCAGTTGCAACGGTCTTTTCTGCATTTCCATTGGCTTGGAAAGCGAACCCGGACGCATGAGCTTCGGCTGTTGCTTCGGCCAGTTCATTTCCAGCATGACTTTCTGCCTGCGCTGGCAAATGCGGGTATACGGCCAGCACGGCCCGTTCCTCGGCCAGGTGATAGACCAGTGGTAGGGTAGGGGGCAGGGCCGCGCCGCCGAGCACGGCCACGCTGGGGTCGGCATTGTCCCAGGCCAGCAGCAGAACGGAAAAATCGGACGGGGTCATGGGCGGATTGGAAATGTAGCGTGGACTCTGCGAGTCCGCGTTTTGGCTGGCACGGCCCCGGCGCGGACTCGCAGGGTCCACGCTACAGCGGCGCCCAGCGAATGCGCAACGCTCATATTACCCCCAATGCTACGGCAGCGGAGCCACATCTGGGCGAAAAATCTTTTTGGCCAGCCCGGAAAAAGTATCTTGCGTACTTAACCCTCGCTTAACCGGCCTGGCCGGTCTTTTTTTGCCCCGCCGCGTCCCCGCGCCGCCTTTTGCTCAGAACCCCGCTTTTTATGGATACCTCGATTCAGGAAAACAACTACATGGTGAACGACCTGGCGGCCAAAAGCCACCAGGAACACTACCCCGGCGAAGTCATTCGCGCCGAAGAACTAGACGGCAACCGCTTCCTTTTCAATTGCCAGAACGGCGTGCGCCTCATGCTGCACGTGCTTTCGGATAAAATCCTGCGCTTTCGCTACCTCACAGATGGCCCGCTGAACCCCGACTTCTCCTACGCCGTGCCGGCCGATGCCACCACCCGCCTGGCGCCTGCGCAGGTAGAATTTCGTGAGAAGCCCGACCACTACCGCCTCACCACGGCCCGCCTCATCTGCATTGTGCAGAAGGAAAACCTGAAGGCCCGCGTGCTCGACCGTTCCGGTACTATCCTCAGCGACGACGAAAAGGGCTTCCATTGGGAGTACGACTACGATTCGGGCAACGACATCGTGAAGATGAGCAAGCAGGTGCCGCCCGGCGTGCACTACTACGGCCTCGGCGACAAGCCCGACAACATGAACCTGCGCGGCAAGCGCTTCACCAACTGGGGAAGTGACACCTACGGCTACACCAAAGGCTCCGACCCGTTGTACAAGAACATCCCGTTCTACCACGTGCTGCACCAGAAAATTGCCCACGGCATTTTCTTCGACAACACCTTCCGCGCCAGCTTCGACTTCGCCGCCGAGCGCGCCGACGTGACCAGCTTCTGGGCCCAGGGCGGCGAGCTGAACTACTACTTCATCTACGGCCCCACGCTGATGGAGGTGACCCAGGAATACACCCTGCTCACCTGCCCGCCCGAGCTGCCACCCCTCTGGACGCTGGGCTACCAGCAGTGCAAGTGGAGCTACTTCCCCGAGAGCAATGTGAAGGAAATTGCCTCGGGTTTGCGGGATAGAAAAATCCCCTGCGATGCCATTTATCTGGATATTGACTACATGGAGGGCTACCGCTGCTTCACCTGGAGCAAGCAGCACTTCCCCGACCCCAAGCGCATGGTGCGCGAGCTGGCCGAGGACGGCTTCAAAACCGTCGTCATCATCGACCCCGGCATCAAGATTGACCCGGAGTATTCGGTGTACCAGGAAGGCATTGCCAACGACTACTTCTGCCGCCGCGCCGACGGCCCGCTGATGAAGGGCTCGGTGTGGCCCGGCCTCTGCAACTTCCCCGACTACACCAACCCCGAGGTGCGGACCTGGTGGGCCGGCCTGTTCAAGGAACTCATCCAAGACATCGGCGTGAAGGGCGTGTGGAACGACATGAACGAGCCGGCGGTGTTCGAGAAGGGCACCTTCCCGCCCGATGTGCGCTTCCACTACGACGGCCACTGGGCCTCGCACCAGAAGGCGCACAACATCTACGGCATGCAGATGGCCCGCGCCACCAACGACGGCGTGAAGCAGTTCTGCTACCCCAACCGGCCCTTCACTATCACGCGAAGCACCTACAGCGGCGGCCAGCGCTACTCCTCCGGCTGGACCGGCGACAACATCGCCTCCTGGGAACACCTCTGGCTGGCCAACATCCAGTGCCAGCGCCTGAGCATCTCGGGCTTCAGCTTCATCGGCTCCGACATCGGCGGCTTCATCGACTCGCCCACCGGCGAGCTTTATGCCCGCTGGATTGCGCTGGGCGCCTTCCACCCGTTCTTCCGCACCCACAGCTCCGGCGACCACGGCGACCAGGAGCCCTGGAGCTTCGGCGAGGAGGTGACGGATTTGGCCCGGCACTTCATTGAGCTGCGCTACCGCCTGCTGCCCTACATGTACACCACGTTCTGGCAGTACGCCACCCAGGGCACGCCCATGCTGCGCCCGCTCACCTTCCTCGACCAGCACGACACCGAAACCTACCTGCGCATGGCCGAGTTCGGCCTCGGCGACAACCTGCTGGTGTGCCCCATCACCCAGCCCGGCGCCGACGGCCGCTGGATGTACCTGCCCCGCGGCGACTGGTTCTACTACTGGACCGACGCGCCCACCAGCGGCGGCGCCGAAGTCTGGGCCACCGCCGACCTCACCCGCATCCCGCTCTTCGTGAAGGCCGGCGCCGTGCTGCCCATGCAGCCCGTGCTGCAATACGTGGGCGAGCGCGCCATCGAGCAGCTCACCCTGCACGTGTACTACAAAAACGGCACCGCCGAGAGCGTGCACTACGACGACGGCGGCGAGGGCTACGGCTACACCGAAGGCCAGCGCACCCTACGCCGCTTCACCGTGGCGGGCTCGCCGCAGGAGCTGGTGCTCACCCAGGCCATCGAGGGCGACTACGCGCCCAGCTACGCCACCTACCGCGTGGTGCTGCACGGCCTGCCTGGGGCGTTAGAGGCGACGGCCGACGGCCAAGTAGCTGAGGTAGCAGAAGTGACTTTGGAAACGGGCTTGGTGCTGCCCAGCCTCGTGGTGCCGGTGGGCTTTGGGGAGGTGCGGGTACGCGTGGCGTCGGCGGCGGCGGGGGAGAAGGCGGAAGTGGCGATTGTTCCGGTGGCATAAGTTTCTTATTGTTTCAAACAGAAAAGGCGTTCCACGGAACGCCTTTTCTGTTTGAAACAATAACCACCGTTATAGTGAAGAAAGCAAGTCGCTTTTTTCGAGTAACCACCTCTTTTGGTTATGACCAAACTATTTACGTTTCTACTTGCCTGCGCTGAACTCCTGTTGGCTTGCCTGGGCAGTGGGTGCCGCGAAACCACTTCCCCTCACGGCTCTACCGAGGTGGGCTTGGTCTACGATTACATCGTGCAGCATGATTCTCTCGTGCATGGTGAGTTCGTGGTGCTAGTACCCGCTGGTTTTCATCGTTACAGCGAGGAAACGAAATTTTCCAACTTCGCCTTCCGAAGCGAAAGGATAGGTCGCTCTTTGGATGCGGCCCTGCTTCTCACCGTACGACCGGAGTGCTTAGCAACGCCTAATACATCGGCTGAATGGCAGGCCTTGCGTACCCAGCTCAACGCTTCTGGCACCGAAGCAAATGCCATTTTCTTGGCCTTCTCAGCCCAGTGTAATGGTCGCGACGGCCGGCACTATTATTACGTGGAACGCTCCGGCGTGGAAGCTGGCCGTCGCAAGGGCTCTTATGAAGGGGATATTTATGTGGTGTATCAGGGGCGAATCGAGCGCGAGATTCTTGTGTGGATTAGTTAGCTTATGTGAACTTCAGATAGCGCACGTCTGCACCGCGCTGCCGCCTAGTCTTGTTTCTCAGCGGCCCAAGTTGCCTCAGTGCCCTTGGAAACGGGGCTGGCGTGCGGTGAGAGGCGGGGGGTGGGCGCGGTAGAGACGCAACATGTTGCGTCTCCTCGTTGAACGACCGGCGTCAGAACGGGGACGCTGGGGCGACACCCGAACGGCGCGGTTCCGGTTGTTCAACGACGAGACGCAACATGTTGCGTCTCTACCCCCATCAAAAAAGGCGCCCCACCGGGCGCCTTTTTTTGCACAACACGCTCCTACGCCTTGGGCGGCACCGGCCCGGCCCCCGGGGCGGGCGCGTCGGTCACCACGTAGTCCTCGTACTTGCGGGCGTCGGTGGTGGCGTAGCGGGCCTTGCCGATGGCGCAGAGGTCGATGAGTTCCTCGTAGAGGGCGTTGCCGGCCAGGATGCGGGCGTCGGCGGCGCGGCCCCGGGCGCTTTCCGCGTCCTGCTGCTGGCCCAGCCGCTCCAGAAACACAGCGGCCGAGGCGGCCAGCTCGTCCAGCATGGCGGCCGTGAGGCCGGCGCCGGCGTACTCGGCCAGGTGGGCGCGGCCCACGCGCACCACCCGCAGCAGACCCACGTAGAGGTCGGCCTCGGGGCCGTTGGCCAAGCCGGCGCTCCCGAACATCTTGTAGCTGGCCGAGCGCGCATCGTGCACCGTGCCCACGATGCCCATGATGCCTTGCAGCTGCGTCACGGCCGTGGCCTGGGCTTTTTCCTTGGCCAGGGTGGCGTTCTGCTTGGCGGCGTCGAGTTCGATGTCGGTGGGCAGCAGCTCGAAGTCCTGGCGCTGCTTATCGAAGGCGGCCACGCGGGCGGGCGTGATGCCGCGGGCGGCCAGGTCGGCGGCGTCGCGCACGAGGTAGCCGTGCTTCTCGAAGCTAAGCCGTATCAGCTCGCTCTGGGCCATGTTGAAGAGGGGAGTGGGTTGCGTTTGGCGCATCGGTAAAGGGGGTAAAAGGGTAATGGGATAGACAATTAGCCCCAACCGCAGCCGGAGGTGCCCCGAATGTAGCAACCCCCGCCGCATTTCCCGCCGCCCGGCCCGCGCACCCCTTCGGTGCCCCGGCGAAAGCCACCGGCCCAGCGGCGTGGGCCTCCGGTTGTCCGGCGCGGGCCTCCGGTTGCCCGTCGCACCCCTCCGGGCACGCAGCCCCTCCCTCCGGCCGGTCAGCGCGCCCCTCCGGACGCTCAGCGCAAGCTCTTTTCGGGCGTTCGGAGGGGGGCGCCGGGCAATAGCCGCGCCCGGCCGGGCGGTGGGGCGGGGGCGGGCCTGCGGCGGCCGAGGCAGTTGCCGGTGCCAAAGGCCGTGTGGTAGGGTAGGGAAACTTAGGCGGGCAGGCAGGGGTTGGCCGCTTCCCTTCGGCGCGGCCCCGCCGCCACCGTGGCGGCAGTGCCCCTGGAAATGGGGGCTGGGGGTAGAGACGCAACATGTTGCGTCTCGTCGTTGAACGATTACGTTTGCACGACACTCGCACGGGGCGGTTCCGGTCGTTCAACGAGAAGACGCAACATGTTGCGTCTCTACCGGCTGGTGTTTCAACGATGCCCGAACGACACGGGACCAGTCGTTCAGCGACGAGACGCAATATATTGCGTCTCTACTATGGCAAACTTGAACGGCTTGTATAATGAGCGGTACCGCATCGACTCCGCGCGGCGGGTGGGGCACGACTACGGGCAGGGCGGTGGCTACTTCGTCACCATTTGCACGAAAGACCGGACGCCGTGTTTCGGCGAAATCGTGCCCGCCGCCGGGGCGCTCACAGATGCTTACCTAAACGGCAACGACCTGGCCGTGCGGGCCTGGGACTGCTGGCAGCAGGTGCCGCAGCACTTCCCCTTCGCCCGGCCCGATGCATTCGTGGTCATGCCCGACCACGTGCATGGCATCTTGTTTTTCGACCGTCCCGCCACGTATGCCGGGCAGCCCGAGGCCCGGTTTGGCCCGCAATCCAACAACCTCGCTTCCGTGGTCCGTGGCTTCAAAGTGGGCGTAAAGGCCTGGGCCACCCGGCAAGGCCTTTCCTTTCAGTGGCAAGCGGGCTACTACGACCGCATCATTCGCGACGAGCGGGAGCTGGAAAAAATCCGTGACTACATCCACGGCAACCCTGCTAAATGGGCATCCGAACAACACAACGAGCTCAGCCTGTTCCGGTAAAAACGCCACCCGGTGCGTCTCGTTGTTGAATAACCAGAACCGCGCTGGCCAGGGTGTAGAGACGCAACATGTTGCGTCTCCCCGTTGAACGACCGGTCTCGCATTGTTCGGGCATCGTTCGGGCGTCACTGTTCAACGACGAGACGCAACATGTTGCGTCTCTACACCCCTACCCGTTGCCCCCGAAAGCCGTATCAGCCGGGACGGGGCTGCCGCTGGCGCCACCTCGCCCCAACGCTCCCGACCATGAAGCACCTCAACCTACTGCTCCTGCTGTTGGCCCTGCCCCTGAGCCATCTGGCCAGTGCGCAGCCGGCCAAAACCAAAATCCTGCTGCTCGGCACCATCCACTTCGAGACGCCGCACAAAGACCGGTACGAGCTGAAAACCGACGATTTCCGCAGCCCCCGCCGCCAGCAGGAGCTCGAAGCCCTCACGGCGGTGTTGGCCCGCACCCACGCCCGGCAGGTGATGATAGAGCGGCCCCACAAGCGGCAGGCGGCCGTCGACAGCCTCTACGGGCAGTACCTGGCCGGGCGCTACGCCCTGGCCGTGTCCGAGCGCGAGCAGCTGGGGTTCCGGCTGGCGCGGAAGCTGGGCCTGCCCCACATCACCTGCGTCGATGAGCTGAGCACCAACCCCCACGACAGCCTGATGGCGGCCACGGCCGCCAGCCAGCCAACGCTGCTGCGTGACATGGGCATGGCCGCCACCGCCCTGCTGGGCACCTTCGACGCGGAGCTGAAAAAAGGCACCCTCACCGACGTGCTCCGCTTCATCAACCAGCCGGCGCAACTGCGGGCCAACCTGGCGCTCTACCTCCAGTACATGGCCCGCATCGGGGCGGGCCAGAATTTCGCCGGCGCCGGCGCCGTGTCCGACTGGTACCTGCGCAACCTGATGATTTACGCTAACATCATCAGCCAGGTGCGGCCCGGCGATGGCTACGTGGTGCTCATCTTCGGCCAGGGCCACATCCCCATTCTGAAACACCTGCTGGAAAACAACGACCAGTTCGAGGTGGTGGACGTGCAGGCCGCGCTGCGCTAAGCAAGCGCCGGGCGGGCGGCGCGGGCAAAGAACGAGGACTCGGCACGAACCCACGCCCCAAAACCCACCCGAAGCCGCCTGGTGCCGCGCGTCGCTTTTGGTGCTAGCTTGCCGGACCATGGCTTTTCTTTTCCGGCAATTGACAGCGCTGCGGCGCAGGGCGGGCGGCGGGGTTTCCGTTTTTCCCAGGTGCTACTTGTGGCTGTTGGCCGCCGCGTGGCTGCTGGCCCTGCCCGCCCGGGCCACCCCGCCGCCCCCGCCCGACACGCTGAGCATAGCCCGCCTGCCCGCCGGCGGCCGGCTGCTGGCCCCGGGCTGGCGCTACCACGCCGGCGACAACCCCGCCTGGGCCCGGCCCGACTTCGACGCCTCGGCCTGGGAAACCTTCGACCCCCGCCAGCCCCTGGCCAAACTGCCCCCGCGCCTGCGCACCGGCATGGGCTGGGTGCGGCTGCGCTTTCGGCCCGCCGACAGCCTGCGGGCGCGGGCCCTGCGGCTGCAGGTGCTGGGCTACGGGGCCTGGGAAGTGTACCTCAACGGGCGCCTGGTGCAGCGCTCGGGCACCGTGCGGCCCAACCCCAGCCAGGTGCCCGCCCCCGAGCAGCTGCCGGCCATTGAGGTGCCCGCGGGCGGCCCGGCCACCCAGGTGCTGGCCATCCGCTTCGCGCCCTGGCAGTCGGGGCTGCTGCGGCTGGGCACCGGCAACGGCAACACCGCCCGTACCCTGCTGCAGGTGCGCCTGCGCGCCGAGGCCCAGGTGCGGCAGCAGGCCGCCGGGCAGGTAGTGGCCGCGCTGGTCAGCAGCGCCGCCGCCGCCGTGTTCGGGCTGCTCACCCTGCTGCACCTGGCCTTTTTTCGGTACTACCCGCGGCAGCGGGCCAACCTCTACTTCGCCTTTTTCTCGCTGGCGCTGGCCCTGAGCGGCCTGACGGCCGTGGTGCAGTGGGGGGTGGCCTTTCCGCCGCTGGCGGTGGCGGTGCTTTTGCCGTTTAGCCAAACGCTGTTGTTTGCGGTGGGCTACGTGTGGGCCGTGCGGGCGCTCTATGCCCTCTTCGGCTTTCGCCCCGGCTGGGTATATAAGGGCCTGTGGGGCGGGGTGGGGGCGCTGCTGGTGCTGGGCCTGAGCGGGGCCACGTACCTGGGCAACGTGCTGGCGCTGCTTATCCTCGTCACCATTATTGAGCTGGTGCGCCTGACGGTGCGGGCGCTGCGCCAGCGCCAGCGCGGCGCCTGGATTGTGGGAGCGGGCTTTGCCGTGATTCTCCTGGTCATTGTGGTGCTCACCCTGTCGGCGTTGGTCAGCCAGCTGCTGCGGGTGCCCAACCCCCTGCAGGCGCTATCGAGCGGCAACTGGGCGGTGGGCCTGCTGTTTGAGCTCTCGCCCGCGCTGGGCATCTCGCTGTTTCTGGCCCGCGAGTTTGCCCTCGACAGCCAGCTGCTGCAAGTGAAGCTGGCCGAAGTGGAGCGCCTCTCGGCCCAAACCCTGGCCCAGGAGCAGGAAAAGCAGGCCCTGCTGGCCGCCCAAAACGAAACCCTGGAGCAGCAGGTGCAGCAGCGCACCAGCGAGCTGCAACGCTCCCTCACGGACCTGCGCGCCACTCAGGCCCAGCTCATTCAGAAGGAAAAGATGGCCAGTCTGGGCGAGCTCACGGCCGGCATTGCCCACGAAATTCAGAACCCCCTGAACTTCGTGAACAACTTCGCGGAAGTGAGCGCCGAGCTGATGGCCGAGCTGGAAGAAGCCCAGGCCGCCCACGACGCGGAAGAAGTAACGGCCCTGGCGGCCGATGTGCGCCAGAACCTGGGCAAAATCACGGAGCACGGCCGCCGGGCGGCGGCCATTGTGCGCGGCATGCTGGAGCATTCGCGCCAGAGCACCGGCGAGCGGGCCCCCACCGACCTCAACGCCCTTTGCGACGAGTACCTGCGCCTGGCCTACCAGGGCCTGCGCGCCAAGGAAAAGACTTTCAACGCCACGCTCCAGACCGATTTTGCCCCCGGCCTGCCGCCGGTGCAGGCCGTGGCCGGCGACCTGGGCCGGGTGCTGCTCAACCTGTTCGGCAACGCCTTCTACGCCGTGCAAAAGCGCCAGCAAACCGGCGAGCCCGGCTACGCGCCCACCGTGACGGTGAGCACGCAGCACACGGAGGGCCGGGTCGAAATCCGGGTGACGGACAACGGCACGGGCATCCCCGCCGGCGTGCTGGGAAAAATCTTCCAGCCCTTTTTCACCACCAAGCCCACCGGCGAGGGCACCGGCCTGGGCCTCTCGCTGAGCCACGACATCATTGCCCAGGGCCACGGCGGCACGCTGGCGGTGGAAAGCCGCGAGGGCGAGGGCACCACTTTTTGCGTGGGCTTGCCGCTGGGCGCCGGGGCGTAGCCGGGGCCGCCGCGCCTTTGGCGGGCCGGCGCATGGGGCTGCACCCGCGCCCGGAGGCGTTTTCACCACCCGTTTACAAATACGACAGCCACCAATAAGTGTGGGTCTGCTTGAAGCGCTGGTACCAGCGGCAGGGCCCGTACATCAGCAGCACCACCGTGGCCCACACCAGGTAGGCCCGCCCCAGGCTGGGCGCGTAGCCGGCGGGCCAGTCCTTGACGTTGGCGAACGCCAGATTTATTGCCTTGCCAAAGGCCAGCGTGGTCCACACCCAGGCCGCGAAGCTGAGCAGCGCAAAGTGCCCGATGTAGTAGAAAAACGGCACTTGCCCAAACGTGCGCAGCACCCGCACCAGCCCGCCGGTGGCGGTTTCGGCCCCGCTGAGCAGCAGCAGCGCCACGCCCAGCGTGAGGCTCACAAACAGCAGCGACGGCGGCGATTTCGTGACGTTGAGAAACGACAGGGCCGTGTGCAGCCCGCCCTGCGGCTGCGGGCTCCAGGGGGAGGGGTCGCCGTACCAGTTGGTGGCCCGCAGCACCACAAACAGCACCAGCAGCCCGGCCCCGGCCCAGCGCAGGCGGCGGTTGCGCTCGGGCAGCGGCAGCCGGAACCACGGCCCCAGCACGTAGCCGGCCAGCAGCACCCCCAGCCACGGCCCCAGCGAATAGCCCACCAGCACGGGCGTGCCCAGCACGGGCAGCACAAACGGCCCGTTGTGCAGCAGTGCCCACCCGGCATTGGCGGCCGTGACGGGGGCAATGTTGGGCAGCAGGTTGTGGCCAACAATGATGAGCAGCGCGAGGCCCGCCAGCAGCCCGCGCGGCAGCCAGCGCAGGCCCGCCAGCAGCACCAGCCCGGCCCCGATGACGTAGATGACCAGCAGCAAAATCAGGTCGTGGCTCCAGCTGAGGATGAAGGTGAGCAGCACCACTTCGAGCAGGATGAGCCACAGCCCCCGCGTGAGCAGGAAACGGCTGACGGCCGCCCCGTCCTGCCGCTTCTGCTCGTACAAATACACGCTGCAGCCCGACAAAAACACGAATGTGGGCGCGCAGAAGTGCGTGACCCAGCGCGTGAAAAACAGCAGCGCCGGGGCGTGCGCCACGTCTTCCGGCCGCACAGGGAAAGGGCTCCAGAAGTCGCGGGTGTGGTCGAGGGCCATGATGACCATGACCAGGCCCCGCACCACGTCGAGGGCCTGCACGCGGGGCGTGGCGGCGCGGGGGAGGCCGGCAGCTGGCGTGGCAACGGGCGAAATCGGAGACATTGGCGGGTGGGTGGGGAAAGTGGCGGAAGTAGTTGAGCGGGCGAGTGTTCGCCAAAGATGGTAGGTAGCGCGCACTCACCTACCATGCGTTCTGTGCTTTCGAGCCGAGAATTCTTCAACTCCGGGTTCGGCAACCTTTAAGAGGCACGGAAGCAAGGCTGAGCAACTGGGACCCTTTGCCTGGGGCAGCCGGTGGCAGCCGCGTTGCTTTATCCCGGCCGGGCGCCGTCATTTGCGGGCCCACCCCGTTCGCTTGCTGCATCATGCCCGGCACCACCATCCAAGCCATCAGTATCTACAAGCTGCTTGTGCCGCTGCGCGAGCCGTTTGTCATCTCCCTGGGCCCGCTGCTGGCGGTGCAAAACGTGGTGGTCGTCATTCGCACCCGGGACGGCCATACCGGCTACGGCGAGTGCAGTCCCTTCCTCACCATCAACGGCGAGAGCGTGGACACCTGCTTCCTCGTGGGCCAGTACTTCGCGCCCGCCCTCCGGGGCCGCGACGCCCTGGACCTGTCCGGCGCCCTGGCCGAGCTGGACCGCATCATCTACGGCAACAGCAGCATCAAAAGCGCCTTCGACGTGGCCCTGCACGACATTGCGGCCCAGCACGCGGGCCTGCCGATGTACGAATTCCTGGGCGGGCACAACCGCAAAACCCTGCACACCGACATGACCGTGAGCCTCGGTCCCGCCGAAAAAATGCAGGCCGACGCCGTGCGCTTTCAGCAGGAAGGCTTTCCCGCCATCAAGGTGAAGCTGGGCGACACCTTGGAAAATGACGTGGCCCGCATCCGGGCCATTCGGGCGGGCATCGGCCCGGCCCACCCGCTGCGCATCGACGCCAACCAGGGCTGGAAAACCGCCGACACCGCCGTTGCCGTGCTGCAGGCACTGGCCGAATTCAACATCGAACACTGCGAAGAGCCCATTCTGCGCCAGCACTTCATGGATTTGAGCCGCGTTTCGGCCGCCTCGCCCATCCCCATCATGGCCGATGAAAGCTGCGGCGACGAGCACGACGCCGCCCGGCTCATTCGGCTGCAGGCCTGCCGCATGCTCAACATCAAGCTGGGCAAGTCGTCGGGCTTCCACCGGGCCCGGAAAATTGCGCAGCTCGGCCAGGCCGCCGGCCTCACCCTGCAAGTGGGCGGCTTCCTCGAATCGCGCCTGGGCATGACGGCCGCCGCCCACCTCGCCCTCACCAACGACGCCATCCGGCACTGCGATTTCGACACACCGCTCATGTTCAGCGAAGACCCCGTGCTGGGTGGCATCCGCTACCGGCCCGGCGGCGTGGTGGAAGTGCCCACCGTGCCCGGGCTGGGCGCCACCATCGACGAAGCCTTCCTGCGGCGCGCCGAGCAGGTGCATTTCTGATGAACAGGCTGGTGTGCCAAATGAGGCTCCTGCTGGGCCTGCTGATGCTGCCCGCCGGCCCGGCCGCTGCTCAACTGCTTCCGAACCCCCTGCGCCAGGTGCTGCGCCACGACACCGTGGGCCTCAGCCGCGTGCTGGCCCACCCCGAGACGTACCGGCTGCAGATTCTTTACACCCGGGTGCGGCGCGATGCGGCCGGGCAGCCGCATTTCCGCCGCTACGGCTACCAGATGCGGCCCCACAACTATTTCTACCCGGCCAGCGCCGTGAAGCTGGCCGCCGCGGCCCTGGCCCTGGAAAAGCTCCGGCGCTTATCGGCCCAAATCCCCGGCCTCACGCCCGATTCGCCCATGCTCACGGACTCGGCCTTTGCCGGGCAAACGCGGGCGCGCCGCGACAGCAGCAGCGCCAGCGGCCGCCCCACGCTGGCCAACTACGTGCGCAAAGCCCTTCTGGTGAGCGACAACAACGCCTTCAACCGACTCTATGAGTTTGTGGGGCCGGCCGAGCTGAACGCCGGCCTGGCCCGTTTGGGCCTGCGCCACAGCCGCCTGCAACACCGCCTTGCCGTGGGCGACCAGGAGCCCGGCAGCCGCCACTCCAACCCGGTGGCCTTCTACGCCGACACCGCCGCCACGCAACTGCTTTACCAGCAGCCCGCCGGCTACTTCGCCGGCCCCTGGCCCCGGCTACAGCTGCGCGGCGAGCAGATAGGGCAAGCCCACGTGCAGGGCCCGGAGGCGGTGCCAGGCCCGTTGGATTTCAGCCAGAAAAATGCCTTCTCGCTGCCCGACTTGCAGCGCCTGCTGCGCGCCGTGCTTTTTCCGGAGACGTTCCCGGCGAGCCAGCGCCTGCAGCTTGCCCCCGAGGATGTGGCCCTGTTGCGCGAGGCGCTGTCGTGGCCGCCCCGCGCCAGCCGGCACCCGCGCTACGACGCCGCGCATTACCCCGACACCTACGCCAAGTTCCTGCTGGGTGGTGGAGGGCTCGCGCCGCTGCCCGCCGGCGTGCGGGTGTTCAATAAAATAGGCCAGGCCTACGGCTTTCTCATCGACAACGCCTACGTGGAGGACCCGGAAAACCGCGTTGAATTCCTGCTCAGCGCGGTGCTTTACGTGAATGCCGACGGCGTGCTGAACGACGACAAGTACGAGTACGACACCGTGGGCCTGCCGTTTCTGCGCGACCTGGGCCGGCGGGTGTACGAGGCGGAGCTGCGCCGGAAAGGGCAGCCGTGACCGGGGATTGGGGACTACAAAAACCGCGCTTTCAGCGCCGGGGTGGGCAGCATGCAGCTTTCTTCGCGCCCAAACCAGCGGTAGCGGTGCCGGGCCACGAAGCGGTAGGCGGCGTCGCGCAGGGCACGGGGCAGCAGCTCGGCCACGGCGGCCAGGCGCCAGGCGCCGCCCAGGCCGTGGGCAATGCGCAGCACCGCGCTGGAATGCGAATACAGGCGCCCCTGGCGCAGCAGCAGCACCGATTCGGGGGCGGCAGCCGGAATGGCCTGGCCTTGGGCAGCCAGCAGGGCCTGGCCGGCTTCGCTTTGCAGGGCCGCGAAGCGGTAGCGCCCGGCCGCGTCGTGCCGGATGACGAACTGCACGAAGCCGTTGCAGAGGTTGCACACGCCGTCGAAGAAAATGGTGTCGGGAGCGGCGGGGGAGGGCATGGAAAAGGGGAAAGCAGCGCCGATGTTAACGAACCCGCCGGCCGGGAGGTTGGTGCAAGGCGACGAATACGAAGTGGCCGCGGGCGCAACTCCGTATTTGTTTCAAAGAAAATACGGATTTATTCGTCGGTTGGGGCTTTGGCGTTGGTCGTATAGCTAACCATACCAACCTCTTATTGTCATGTTTACGAAAAAAATTATTTCCCCTCTCGCCGCGCTGGCCCTCAGCACTGCCCTGCTCGGGGCCTGCCAATCCAAAACCTCGGACGAAAGTTCTACCTCGACCAGCTCCGACACCAGCACGATGAGCAGCGACTCCTCGGCTAGCGGCAGCGGCTCGGGCAGCATGAGCGGCTCGGGCACGGGCTCGGAAGGCGGCATGGGCGGCTCGGGCAGCGCCGGCGATACGAGCCCGACCAGCGGCTCTACCAGCGGCACGGGCGGCAGCATGAGCACGTCGGGCAGCACCAGCGGCAGCACCGGCGGCGACATGGGCTCCACCAGCGGCAGCACTTCGGGTTCGATGGGTAGCACCAGCGGCTCAACCGGCGGCATGAGCACCAGCGGTTCGACGGGTGGCTCGACCGGCGGCATGAGCACTTCCGGCTCCACGGGCGGCGCGGGCGGCTCTACCAGCGGCTCGGGCTCCACGGGCGGCACCACCGGCAGTCACTAAGTTTTTCGCAGGCCAATGCGCCCGGCGCGTTGGCTTGTTCTCTTTCCTTCCTTTCCACCCTCAGCGCATAGAGTTATGAAAAAGCACCTTTCCTGGCCGTCCTGGGCCGTTGCTCTGGGAGTTTCGGCCTTAGTCCTCGACATGGGCCTGACGGCGCACAGCCAGTCGCCGGCCACTTCTTTCCAGTCGTCGTTGGCCGCGCTCGACTACCAGGGCACCACGGGCGGCTCGACCACGGGCGGCTCGGGTAGCACCAGCGGCAGCACGTCGGGCTCAGGTTCCATGTCTACTTCGGGCAGCACCAGCGGCTCGCGGGGCATGAGCACTTCGGGCTCCACCAGCGGCAGCGGCCGCAGCACCAGCGGCTCTACCAGCGGTTCGGGCAGCATGAGCACGTCGGGCTCGATGGGCTCGACCAGCGGCAGTACGTCGGGTAGCATGGGCTCGACCAGTGGTAGCACCAGCGGCACCACTTCGGGTTCGCGGCGCGCGGGCGGCAGTACCTCCGGCCGCATGAGCGGCAGTACGTCGGGCTCCACCGGCGGTACCACGTCGGGCCGCAGCAGCGGCTCTACCAGCGGCAGTTCCACCAGTGGCCGTTCTACCAGCGGTTCCGGCTCCACCACGGGCATGAGCACTTCGGGCAGCACCAGCGGCTCCACCACGCGATAGGAAACCAAATTCCTAAGGCTTAGATTTTTTTCGCAAGGCGAAAGGGCGCGTCGTTCCGTATGACAGCCTTTTCGCCTTGTTGATTTTCTTCCCGGCGCTCGCCGGTTCATTTTATGGATGAAGCCAAACCGGGCTTTTGGGGCGTGCTCAAGCGCCCGTTCGTGCTCGATTTGCGGGCCCTGGCGCTGTTGCGCATGGCCACCGCCGCGGTGGTGCTGGTCGACCTAGCCATTCGCAGCACCGACCTCGAAGCCCACTACGCCAATATGGGCGTGATGCCCGTGCCCGTGCTCCTGGAGCGCGCCTGGACGCCCTACCAGTTCTCGCTGCACGCCGCCAGCGGCCTGTGGCAGGTCGAAGCCGTGCTGTTTCTCCTCGCCGCCCTGGTGGCCGGGGCGCTGCTGCTGGGCTACCACACGCGGCTGGCTACGGTGGCCTCGTGGGTGCTGCTGGTGTCGCTGCAAAACCGCAACACCCTCATCGGCCAGGGCGGCGACGACCTGCTGCGCATGCTGCTGTTCTGGGGCATTTTCCTGCCCTGGGGCCGGGTCTGGTCCCGGGACGCGCGCGACAAACCCGCACCCGCACGGCTCGATTATTTCGGCGCGGCCACCGTGGCCTACGTGGTGCAGCTGGCCCTGCTGTACTGGTGCACCGCCCTGCTCAAAAACGGCGCCGAGTGGACCCGCGAAGGCACCGCGCTCTACTACGCCTTCAGCCTCGACCAGCTGGTGCTGCCCGGCGGCCGGCTGCTCTACCCGTATCCCGAGCTGCTGCGGGTGCTCACCTTCGGGGCCTATTTCACCGAGCTCCTGCTGCCCTTTGCCTTGTTCATTCCGGTGGGAGTGCGCTGGTGGCGGCTGCTGGTGGTGGGGGTGCTGTTTTTCTTTCACCTCACCATCAGCCTCACGCTGTTTGTGGGCCTGTTTTTCCTGATAAACTGGGCCTCGATACTGGGGCTGCTGCCGCCCCTGGCGCTCGACTGGCTGGAAAGGCGCTTCGGACGCCTCGCACCCCTGGCCCGGCGCTGGCACGCCAAGCTGCCCACTTGGCAGGCCCCCTGGCGCCTGCGACTGGAGCGTACCCGCCCGCCCACCGCCGGGGGCCTGCGCCTGGCCCGCGCCGCGCGCGAAACCTTCGTGGCCGTGGTGCTGGCCTACGTCTGCCTCTGGAACCTCGACGACGTGGCCGTGCTGCGGCCCCGCGGCGGCCGCCTGCCCGACGGCCTGCGCTGGTTCGGCTACCTGTTTCGCGTCGACCAGCACTGGGGCATGTTTGCGCCCACGGTGTTCAAGGACGACGGCTGGTACATCTTCGAGGGCACCACCGCCCGCGGCCAAGTGCTGGACCTGAACCGCGGCGGCGCCCCCGTGCGCTACACCAAGCCCGCCGCCATCGTCTCGCTGTTCAAAAACGACCGGTGGCGCAAGTATTCGGAGAATTACCTCTTCGTCGATTTCGCCTGGATGCGGCCTTACTACTGCAACTACCTGCTCCGCATCTGGCACGAAAACCCGGCCCACCCGCCGCTGCGCCACCTCTCGGTGGTGTACATGAAGGAGGTATCCTTGCCCAACTACCAGGTGGCCAAACCCACCCGCGAAGTGTTGTGCGACTGCGAGTTGCCGCCGCAACCCGAGGCTCCGTCGGCGACCATGCGCAACTAAAAAATACGTATTTACCAGGAGGGATTTACGGATAAATCGCGCCCGTGAGGCTCGTATAGCCATAGTGCCATCCGGCATCGTTCCTTCCTTTCCACATTTTCCTTCCCTTATGAAACGCAAATGGCTTTCCGGGCTGACTGGCGCTTTGCTGTGTTCGTCGCTCGTCGTTTTCAGCGCCTGCTCCACTTCCGAAAGTGCTGGCTCTACCAGCGGCTCGGAGCCGCGCACCACCAGCGGCACCACGTCGGCCAGCGACATCAACGGGACCCCGGCCGGCAGCGCCACCACCTCCGGTACCACCACAGGCGCCTCCACCACGTCGGGCACCACTACCACGGGCACTACCAGCGGCACCACATCGGGCAGCAGCACGTCGGGCTCTACCACGGGCAGCACCACCTGATTTCAACCAGCCTTCCTTCCTTTCCACAACCAGGGCCATTTCCTTCGCGGATTTGGCCCTGGCTTTTTTAACGAAAAAGCCAGGGCCTATGCCCACTGTTTAAGGTACTGAAACACCTCTGGGTGCGTAAGGAGTCCGCCGTGGTGCTGCTGGCCGAACACGGCCGTGCGCACGCTGGCGCCTTCCGGCAGGGCCGCCTCGTCGCCAAACGTGGCGTGGCCGCGGGCGCTGCCCTGGCCCACCAGCCCGTCGCCGAAGTACTCGCGCAGGGCCGAAGGGCGCGTTGAGCGCAGCCAGGCGCCCATCAGGATGTGGTAGCGCACGCCGGGCAGCGGCGGCACGGGCGTGCGCGGCGGCGTGAGGTCGTTGGCGTGGGCGTCCTGCCAGTCATCGTCCACCAATATGGAGTAGCGCAGGTCCTTGATGCCGTTGCTGCGCTGGTTGAGCGCCTTGCTCAGAAACCGCGTGGGAAACAGGTTGATGCGCTCCAATAGCCGCGCCGTGAAGTGAGAGTTCTGCTCCAGCCACGAGCCGTCGTTGGGCGTGCCCAGCAAAAACACCGACCGCAAATGCGCCAGCCAGGGGGCTTGTTGAGTTAAGAGTTGAGAGTTAAGAGTTAGGGTTTGTTTCTCTGTTGGTAGCGCTGGTTCGGTTGAGTCAACTCTTAACGCTTCACTCTTCACTCCTAACTGACCATAATGCCCCGCCGAGCGGATGATGAGCCCGCCCATGCTGTGGCCCACCAGCACGAGCTCGCCCACGGCGTCGGGGTAGGTGCTGACCAGCTCGGTGAGTAGGCGGCTGAGCTCGCGGCCGTTTTCGGAGAGGTGCAGGCCGGAGTTGAAGCGCAGGTAGAGGGCGCGGCAGTGGGTTTCTTCGGCCAGGCGCGGGCCGTAGCGGCGGCTGCCGGGCGCGTCCTGAAACCCGGTTTGCCAGATGAGCTCGTCGCCCATCAGGCCGTGCACGAACACCACGGTTTTCTGGCGGGGCTCGCTCAGGCGCAGGTCGGCCACGGGCACGTCCTCGCCGCCCCGCCGGAAGCTCATCCGGATGGCGCGGCGGTCGAAGCGGGCCGCCAGCTGGTCGCCGAGGGCGCCGTTGAGCACGGGCAGGAAAAAATGCTGGTGGGCCCGGCCCGAGCGCACGAGGTAGCCGGCGCCGCGCACGGGCAGCAGGGCGGCGCGCCCCACCGCCCCGAGGGCCCGGCGGAAGCGGGAAGGCTGGGGAGCGTCGGAAGCGGCCATGACGAAAAAAGCAGAAGAGTGGCGGCACGCGCCGGCCCCGAAAGTAACGCGCACGGCGGCATCGGGTTGGCCTTCCGCCCGAAATCCCCGTACTTTGTGGGACCAATCCCCAGACCTACTTCATGAAGCTCTCTTCTCGTCCCGCCCTGGCTTTGCTGCTGGGCACCGCTTTGGCCGCCACGCTTTCGTCCTGCGACTACCGCTGGAGCCCGGGCGAAAACCCGCAATTCAAACACGGTTTCACCAAAGCGCCCGGCTGGCACAATTGGGACGTGAACCGCGACAGCATCAACTACAAGCAGCGCGTGGAGCCCGCCGGCGGCGAAGGCTCGGCCGCGGCCATTGCCAACGGCACCGTGCAGGACCAGCTCAACTCGGCCCCCGCCGGCAACAGCACCGCCTCGCCCCAGGCCGCCAACGGCACCATGAACTCGGTGGACAAAGCCACCAACGGCAACGGCAACACCAACGACCAGCCGCAGCCCAAGTCGCAGCCGCAGTAGTTTTTTAAGCTCCGCGCTGGAAGCCCGTCACTGGTTCAGTGGCGGGCTTTTTGCGTTTGGGCGAAGCGCGGCCGTAGGCGCGGCGCGGCTTTTTAGGTAGTGAAAAAACTCAACCTGCCGGCTACCGGCTGCCGTAGTAGCAGCGGGCCGGCCCGTCAGCCGTCATGCCGAGCGCAGCGAAGCATCTGTACCGCGCAACGCATTCCAATCAACAGGATTACTTCCGAGGTAAAGATGCTTCGCTGCGCTCGGCAAGACGTTCTTTTCGTTGCGTGACGGCTTGCGAGTCCCCACCTCACTTCTCCCCACCTCACCCACTTCCTCCCCGCCTATGCTTTCCAACGATGCCACCCGGGCCACCACGCCCGCTTTCACCGCCGTAGTGCCCGGCCTGAGCGTGCTGCGCGACGTGTTTGTGAACCTCTACTACGCCTTTCCGCAAGACCAGCCGCAGGGCCCCTGGGTGCTGATTGACGCCGGCCTGCCGGGCTCTTCTGACAAGATTATCAAGCAGGCCGAGGAGCTGTTCGGGCCCGACACCCCGCCCGCTGCCATCCTGCTCACCCACGGGCACTTCGACCACGTGGGCGCCCTGGATGGCCTGCTGGCTGCCTGGCCCGACGTGCCGGTGTACGCGCACCCTCTGGAACTGCCCTACCTCACCGGCAAGTCGGGCTTCCCGCCGCCCGACCCCACCGTGGGCGGCGGCATGATGGCCTACCTCTCCTTTACTTACCCCAAGCACGCCTACGATTTCGGCCCCCGCGTGCAGGCCCTGCCCGCCGACGGCAGCGTGCCCGGCCTGCCCGGCTGGCGCTGGGTGCACACGCCGGGGCACACGTTCGGGCACGTTTCCTTCTTCCGCGAGCACGACAAGGTGCTGGTGGCCGGCGACGCTTTCACCACCGTGAAGCAGGAGTCGGGCTCGGCGGTGTACACCCAGAAGCAGGAAGTGCACGGCCCGCCGGCCTACTTCACGCCCGACTGGGACGCCGCCCGCGAGTCGATAGCGCTGCTGGCCCGCCTGGAGCCCGAAGTGGCCGCCACCGGCCACGGCATTCCGATGAGCGGCACCACGTTGCGCCGCCAGCTGGCCGACTTCGTGCCGCGGTTCGACGCGCTGGCCCGCCCCAAAGTGGGCCGCTACGCCAAAGTGCCGGCCACGGCCGACGGCAGCGGGGTAACCTCGGTGCCGCCGCCCCTGGTGCAGCCCTGGCTGAAAGGCCTGGCCCTGGCCGGATTGGCCATTGGGGCCGTGGCGCTGGCCACGGCCGGCAAGGGCAAAAAGAAAGACAAAAAGCGGAAACAAGGCCGTACCGACAGTTCCGATTCGCCCGGCAAAGCCGCTCAGCGCCCGGCCGACGGCTCGTACCGGGCCTGGTACCGCGACAACCCGGCTGCCGGCTCGGAGCCAGGCCACGGCGGTTCCAACTTTTCGCACGAGACTGGTACCCGGCAACACGCCGACCAGCGCTACTCCGACTCCTGGAGCCGCAAGATTGAAACGCAGTATCCGTAGACCGGAGCGCCGATAATTAGTCTTAAAACGTCATGCCGAGCGCCAGCGAAGCATCTTTACCGCAATAGTAAAATCAATTACTGCTGCGGTAAAGATGCTTCGCTGCGCTCGGCATGACGTTTTAGGCAAAAACATTTACTGCGCTTCCGGAAATTTCCCCGGCCGGGCGTAGCCGAAGCGCACGGGCGGCTGCACGGCGTGGTAGCCGTCGAGGCCGGAGATGCAGGCGACGCCAAACGCGGCCAGGTCCAGGGTGCCGTCTTCCCGCAGGCCTTCTTCGCGCAGATACACGTGTTCCACCGCGCCCACCAGCAGCACGGTGCCGTTGCTGATGGCGTGCTCTTCGAGCAGGCGCAGGCCAATGCTGAGTGGGCTTTCGGCCACGTAGGGCGCCGGGAAGCCGTCGCGGTACTCGGCGGTGAAGCCGCAGGCGTCGAACTCCGACACGTCGTCGGGGAAATTGGCCGAGGTGTAGTGGGCCGGGGCGGCCAGGGCCTGGGGCACGTGGTTGAGGGTGTAGCAGCCGCTGGCTTTGAGGTTGGCGTAGGTGTGGCGGGGCACGGTGGTGGGCCGCGTCACGATGCCGAGCAGGGCGGGGTCGGAGCCCAGGTGCAGGGCCGAGCTGAACACGGCCAGGTTGGTGGCGCCGTCGGGCGCGGCGGTGCCCACCAGGTTGGCGGGCTTGAAGCCGGGCAGGCCGTTGACGAGGTTGAGGCGGTAGATTTTCTCGAAAGCCTGAAGGTCGGCGGCGGTGAGGTGGCGCATGGAGGAACGAAGGTGGGAGCGGGCGTGGTGGGGCAATGACCAGCTTCTTCCCCCAATTGTTCAGCCCAGGACGTTAGTGTGCGGTGGGACCCGCCGAGCGGTCGAGGCAGAGGCGGTTGTACTGGCTGTGCAGAATCAGCGCAAACAGAAACAGGCCGTAGACCAGCTGCGTGCCCACGGTAGCCCATTGCTCCAGCAGGCTGCTGCCGAACACCAGGGCCGTCATCAGCAGCATGGCCGCGGCGAGGACGGCGCGCGTGAACAGCCCGATAATCAGCAGCACGCCAATGGCGCCTTCCACGAAAGGCAGCCCGGCGGCGAAAGGCCGCACCAGCAGCTCGGGCAGCAGGGAATTGGCAAACTGCTTCGCCATGCCCGCCTGAAACGCGGCCAGCTTGGGCAGCCGCACCAGGAAATGAGTCAGAAAGGCCACGCCCATCAGCAGGCGGCCCAGCACGAAGGCCAGTTCGGCATTGGTCAGAGTAAGCATGCCGGCTATACGGGCGGGCCGGGCGGGCGTTATCGGGCCGGGCGCCCAGCCGGGCGTTCTACCTTTGGGTTATGCCCTGCGTCTGTTCCCAGTATCCGCCGCTTGAACTCACCCGTGCCGCCATCAACAAGCGCATCAAGGCCACGCCAGCCCTTTTGAAGCCGCTGGGGCTGCTGGTCACCCACGCCGCCGCGAAGCTGAAGCTGTTGCAGTGCCCGCAGTGCGGCCACTATTGGCAAACCGGGTGGGAGTGGAATCTGGGCGGCACCGAATACGCGTACCAGGTGCCGGCCATCGAAGTAGCCGAGTGGCTGCGGGAACCCTACCTGCAGCCCGCCGCGTGGATGGTGTACGCCGCCCTAATGCAGCCGTATTACGCCAAAAACACCTTCGAGCCCAGCGGCAAGCCCTGCCGGGTGGCGCAGTGTCCGCACCCGGCCATCAAGTTCAGCGGCGTGTGCGAGCCGCACCACATCGAGCAGCTGCAGGAGTTCGGCCTGCTGCCCAAGCGGCCGGCGGGCCGGTTGTTCCCGCCTTACCACACCGCTTCCGCCTGAAGTTCTGTTGGCGAGCAGGACGCCGAAGGCATACCGGCACGAAACGGACAAAGCTGCCGGCCAAGGGGAAGTAGGCGCGCCGCTTATTTGGCCGCCGGCCCGGGCTGCAGATACCGGTCGAGCCACTCCACCCAGAGCCGGTTCCATTCGGCGCTGCGCACGGGGTCGCCCGGCACGTGGGCCGCAATAGGGAAGGCCACGAAGCGCACCGGCACGTCATTGTCCTGCAGGGCGTGGTAAAGCTTATAGGCGTTGGCAATGGGCACCCGGAAGTCGTTCACGTTGTGCAGGATGAGCGTGGGCGTGCGCCAGCGCCCGGCCCGCGCCAGGGGCGACTGCGCCCGGTAGCGCGCCAGGTTTTCGGCGCTCAGCCAGGGCGAGGGGCCGTAGTGCCCGGCGTTGGCAATGTTGTTGTCGCTCAGGTTGTAGCTATCCAGCAAATCGACCACGGCCGAGGCCGCCACCGCGCAGCGCCAGCGCCACGGCTCGCCCATGAGCCAGGCCGTCAGGAAGCCGCCGTAGCTGGCCCCGCTCAGGGAAATGCGGCTGGTGTCCACCCATCCGCGCGTTGTGAGCGCGGCAATGCCCGCCAGCACATCACGCCCCGGCCCAGCGCCCGCGTCTTCCCGAATGGCCCGCTGAAAGGCGTAGCCCAGGTTGTCGGAGCCCCGGTAGTTGGGCTGAAACACCACGTAGCCGCGCGCCGCCACCGCCTGCCCCAGCCCGTAAAACGCCAGCCGCGAAGCATTGGAGGGCCCGCCGTGCATCATCAGCACCAGCGGGTATTTTTTGGTGGGCTCAAAGTCGGGCGGGTAGGTGAGGACGCCGTCGGGCCGCAGGTTGTCGGACGTCCACTGCACGGCTTCCATGCGGCCTAGCGGCAGGGCGGCCGTTTCGTGGTTGAAATCGGTGAGGCGACGCGGGGCGGCCGCGGGCGACGCTAAGTAGTACAGCTCCGGCGGGCGGCCGGGCTCGTTGGCCGTGAGGGCCAGGGCAGCGCGGCGGCCCACCGACATGTCCACCCAGTAGCTGCCGTTGGGCGACACCGCGCCCAGCTTCAGCCGCTGGCTGCTGCCGTTCAGGCCCTGCTGCCAGATGGCAACGGTGGTGCCGTCGTTCCCGCCCACCAACAGGCTCTGGCTGTCGGGGCTCCACAAGGCGCGTTGCAGGTTGCGGTCGAGCGCGCGGCTGAGGTGGCGCGCCGGGCCGCCCGCCGCGGGCACCACGTCAAATTCCAGCGACTCAAAATACGGTGGCTCGCGCGGCGTCTGGTAGCTTATCCAGCGGCCGTCGGGTGAGTAGGCGGGCAGGTCGACCCGGTGCGGCGAGCCGGGCAGCGCCCGCAGCGCTCCGGAGGCCACTTCCAGGGTGTACACCTGGGTTTCCTGGTCGCCGGTCTGGGCGCTGGGGCGGAGCACGCACACCAGCACGCGGCCGTCGGGCGCCCAGCCAAACGGCGCCGACGAGTCGTCGGGCAAGCTGAGCGGGCCGCTGGTGAGGCGGCGGGCGGGGGCGTTGCCAGCCGCTGCCACCAGCCACAGGTGGTCGGGCGCAGGCGGCGCGGTTAGGGTCACGGCGCCGTTGCCCACCTCGAAGCTGTCGTGGCCGCGGGCCGCTTCGGCCGCGTTGGCGGGCGCATCGGCGGCCGAGTAGACCAGGGCCGTGCCGTCGGGGCTCCAGCTATAGAGCTGCACGTTTTCGACGGCGCTGGTGAGCTGCCGCGCTTCGCCGGACGCCAGGGTTTGCACGAAGAGCTGGGTGTGCGCGTCTTTGCCGGTGCCGGTGCGAGCCAGAAACGCCACCCGGTCGCCGGAGGGCGCCCAGCGCGGCTGCTTCACGGTGGGGCGGCCGGCCACTAGCACGCGTTGCCGGCCGCTGGCCACGTCCACCAGCACCACTTCGGCGTCGTGGCGGTTGGTGGTGAAATTGGGGCGCGACACCACCACCAGAATGCTGCGGCCATCGGGCGACAGCTGCGGGTCGCTCACGTTCACCAGCTTGCCGATGTCGGCCAGCTCAAACCGGCGTTGGGCCCGCGTCGCGTGGGGCCGCAGCCCCAGCAGCATCAGCACCGCCAGCAGCCAGGCCGCCAGCGGACCTTTTAGTGTCCGCATTTTCATGGGCGCAGTTTACTGAATTTTCAGGGTTGCCCGCTTCCGGATTTTAGCGCTGGCGCACGGCCCAGGCGTCCATGCGGCGCTCCAGCACGGCCAGGGGCATGCTGCCGCCGGCCAGAATCTCGTCGTGAAAGGCCCGCTCGTCGAACTTGTCGCCGAGTTGCTTTTCGTAGCGGGCGCGCAGTTCCTGTATTTTCATCGCGCCCACCTTGTAGGCCAGGGCCTGGCCGGGCAGGGCCAGGTAGCGCTCCACCTCGGCCGTGGCTTCCGGTTCCGAGATGGGCTCGTTGGCCATCAGGTAGTCGATGGCCTGCTCGCGGGTCATGCCCTTGGCGTTCAGGCCGATGTCGACCACCAGGCGCAGGGCGCGGTGCATCTCGTCGCCCAGCGCGCCAATGCGCTGGTAAGGGTCTTTGAACAAGCCCAACTCCGGCCCCAGGCTTTCGCAATACAACGCCCAGCCTTCGCTGAAGGCCGGGTAGCTGGCAAAGCGCCGGAACTTGGGCAGGCTGGTGTTTTCCTGCTGCAGCGAGAGCTGGTAGTGGTGCCCCGGAATGGCCTCGTGCAGGAAAATCGACTCCATGCCCTGCGTCACGTTGAACTTGGTGGCGTCGAGAATGGGCACGTAGAAAATGCCGGGCCGGGTGCCGTCCGGCGTGCCGCGGCTGTACTCGGGCGGGGCCGTGGCCGCGCGGAAGGCCTCCGTCTGCCGAATCTCGAACGCGGCCCGCGGCCCGCGGCTGAAGGCCTTGGCCAGGTTGGGCGCAATCTTGTTCTGGATGGCCCGAAAGGCGTTCAGCACTTCGTCGGGGCTTTGGTAGGGCGTGAAACGGGGGTTGCTGTTGAGGTAGGTGAAAAACGCCGGCAGCGGGCCCCGGAAGCCCACGCGCTTTTTCAAGGCCTCCAGCTCGGTTCGGATGCGCTTCACCTCGGCCAGCCCGGTTTGGTAGATGGCGTCGGGCGAGCGGTCGGTGGTGGTCATCAGGCGCACCTGGTAGCGGTACATGTCGGCCCCGCCGGGCACGTCGCTGAAGCCGGTGCTGGTGCGGGCCTGGGGCAGGTATTCGGTTTGCAGGAAGTCGGCCAGCTTGCGGTAGGTGGGCACCAAATCGGTCTGGATGGCTTCCTGGTAAGCCACCGTCAGCCGGGCCTTGTCGGCGGCCGAAAAGTCGGCCGGAAACCGCGCCACCGGGCCGTAAAACGGGCTTTTGGTGGCGTCGCTCGTCACAAAGGCCTGCAGCTGGGGCACCGTGCGCAGCACCAGCACGCGGGGCAGCACCACGGCCGCCTTCATGCCCAGCCGGAAATTGGCAATGGCCGAATCGGCCCAGACCGGAAAGCGGCCCACCCGCGCCAGCCAGTTGTCGTAGTCGCGCACCGTGCGGAAGGGCTGCGCGCTGCTGCCCCCGCCGAGCACGCCCAGCACGCTGGGCACGCTGTTGAACTGTGCGAAGGGCAGCATCCACAAATCCAGCCGCAGGCCGTCGAGGCGGGTGCGCATGTCGTACTGAAAGATGTCGTAGCTGAGCTTGTCCTCGGCCGAGAGGCGGGCGCGGTCGATGTTCAGCAAGTCGTTGAGGTAGCGGCGGTAGAGGCGCTGCTGCTGCTGCCGGAAGGCGCGGGTCTGGTCGTTGGGCAGGCGGTCGTTGTAGCGGTTGTCGCCCTGGGCCATGGCCAGCAGGGGGAACAGCCGGGCGCGGTCGTCCCAGTAATTATTGAAGAGGTTGGCCAGCAGCACGCCGGCCGGGTTGGGGCTCCGGCCGGCCGGGGGCGCTTGCGCCGCCGCGGGCCCTGCGCTCAGGGCCAGGGCCGCCAGCAAAACGAAAACCAACTTGCCCATTCACCGCGAGAATAAGCTCGCAATCTACGCCCAATTGCGCTGGAATGCCACAATTCGCGCCAGTTTCCCTCGGCAGCTGCCACCGCTGGCGCGCCAGCCTTGCCCGTTTATCAGCAGAAAAACGACTCGCCGTTGCCAGCGAGTTGTTCTCTGAATGTGCAAAGCCGGCCTTACTTCTGACGAGCGGCCCAGGCGTCCATCTTGGTTTCGAGCACGGCCAGGGGCATCACGCCGTCCTTCAGCAGCTCGTCGTGAAAGTCGCTGAGCTTGAACTTGCTGCCCAGCTGCTGGCTGTAGCGGGCGCGCAGCTCCTGGATTTTCAGCTGGCCGATTTTGTAGGCCAGCGCCTGGCCCGGAATGGCCATGTAGCGCTCGATGGCGGCGGTGTCGTTTTCGCGGTTGTCGGGCGTGTTGTCGAGCATGTAGTCAATGGCTTGCTCGCGGGTCATCTGGCCGGTGTGCAGGCCGGTGTCCACCACCAGGCGCACGGCGCGCAGCATCTCGTCGCTCAGCGCGCCAATGTACTGGTAGGGGTCTTTGTAGAGGCCCAGCTCCTTGCCCAGGCTTTCGCAGTAGAGGGCCCAGCCTTCGGTCATGGCGCCGTAGCCGGCAAACTGGCGGAACTTGGGCAGGCTGGTGTTTTCCTGCTGCAACGAAATCTGGTAGTGGTGGCCCGGAATGGCCTCGTGCAGAAACAGCGACTCCATGCCCTGCGTCACGTTGTACTCGGCGGGCTTGGGCAGCGGCACGTAGAAAATGCCCGGCCGCGTGCCGTCCGGCGAGCCCTGGTTGTACTCGGCCGACGCCGACGCCTCGCGGAAGGCCTCGGTGCGCCGAATCTCAAACGGCGTTTTGGGCGTGCGCCCGAACATCTTTTTCAGGTTGGGGTCGATGGTGGCCTGAATCTGGCGGAAGCCCGCCAACACCTCTTCCGCCGTCTTGAAGGGCATGGCCTTGGGGTTGGTTTTCAGGCTCTCGAAGAACTGCCGCAGCGTGCCCTTGAAGCCCAGCTCGGTTTTCATGCGCTCCATCTCGGCGCGCAGGCGGGCCACTTCGCGCAAGCCCAGCTCGTGGATTTCGGCCGGGGTTTTCTCCGTGGTGGTCCAGTAGCCCACGTAGTAGCGGTAGATTTCCGGCCCGCCCGGCACGGCGTTGATGCCGCTGCTGGCGCGCGACTTGGGCAGGTATTCGTTGGCTAGGAAGTCGCCCAGCTTTTTGTACGTGGGCACCACTTCCGTCAGAATGGCCTTTTTGTAGTCTTCCGTGAGGCGCTGCTTGTCGGCGTCGGAAAAGTCTTTCGGGAAGCTGTTGATGGGGCCGTAGAACAATGACTTGGTCGGGTCGGTCACCTGCATGTCGGCGGCGCGCACCTGGGGCAGCATTTTCACCACCAGGGCCCGGGGCAGCACCACGCCGGCCTGCATGCCGCGCCGGAAGTTGCCGATGGCCGAATCGGCCCACACCGAGAACCCGCGCACCCGGCCCAGCCAGTTGTCGTAGTCTTGCACGGTCTTAAACGGCTGGTTGCCCTGCCCCGAGCCGTACTGCCCCATGCTGATGGGCAGCCCCCAGAACTGCTGAAACGGCAGCATCCAGGTGTTCAGCTTTAGCCCCGCCACCCGCTGCTTAAGGTCGTACTGAAAGATGTCGTAGCTGATTTTGTCGTTGTCGTCCAGCGTGGCGCGGTCAAACTTGCCCAGCCGGTCCAGGTAGTCCTGGTAAAACGTGCGCAGCGTGTCGCGGAAGGCCTGCGTCTGGTCGTTGGGCAGCAGGTGGTTGTAGCGGTTGTCGCCCTGCGCCGTGGCCGACAGCGGGTCGAGGCGCGACTGCCGCTCCCAGAAGCTGGCAAACAGGCCGTTGAGGCCCTTGGTGGAGTCGGCGGCCGCACCGGGGGCGCTGGTGACGGCAGTTTCCGTGGTTTTGGTTTGGTTGCAGGCCGAAACCAGCGCGGCGGCCATAAGGCCGGCCAGTACAGTTTTCTTCATGAAGGCGGGAAAAAGTTGGCGCAAGCTACGAAGCCCGGCCGGGCCCCGCACCCGCCCCGAAGCTACTGCGCCGGCGCTGTGCCGGCGCGACTGGCCAGCCGCGCCAGGGCCACCCGCCCCAGCTCCGTGGCAATGCGGTCGCGTCGGCGGTCTTCGAGGCGGCGCGGCATGCCAATGACGAGCGTGCGGCCGGGCAGTTGCACGTACAGGTCGCCGCGGTAGTCGTCGTAGTACGCCGCGCGGCTCAGGCCCGCAATGCGCACCACGGCGCGGCGGTTGTGCTGGTTGCCGGCTTCGGCGATGGCAAAGGCGGTGGCCGGCCGCAGCGACACCAGCACCACCGCGTCGGGGTCGGTGGGGCGGGTGGCGTCCACGAAGCGGCAGGCGTCGCCCTGGGCTTGTTGCTGCACGTCCTGGCCGGTCAGCTCGCTCACTTCGCGGGCCGTGAGCAGGCCGCAGGCTTCGGTGGGCAGCGTGGCCGTGGTGTCGAGTTGCACCGCCGTGGAGCGGCCCGAGCCGCCGCTGGATTGTTCGAGCGGCGCGCCGCCGCTGCAGGCACTCAGCAAGCCGCCAGCGGCTAAGATGACCAGGCAATACCGGTAAGAAGCACCAAGGGACGTGGGAAGGAGCATGAGCGGAGGATGTTAGAAGCCAAAACCGCTTCTTCATACGGCATCGTCCGGAAAAAGAAAGCCCCCGGGGCAGGTGGGTATGCCAACTGCGGGCCGTGAGGCGTCAAGCAGCCGGCCAGTACACGCCTCGCCGTGCGGTACTTTTGCAAAAAATAAAGACTCCCTTGCGCACCGCCTTCCCCACGTTCCTCTTGCTGCTGCTGTTGCTGGCCGCCCCGTTGCTCTCCTCCGCCCAGCGCCGCCCGGCCGGCCCGGTCAAGCGCCCCGCCATCCCCCGCGTGGAAGCCGCGCGAAAGGCCACGCGCGCCGCAGGTGCTAAAAAAGCAGCGCCTAAAAAAGCTGCTTCGCCCGTCGCCCCGGCTTTCACGCGCTACCTGCACTCGCCGTGGGTGGACAGCCTGATGCGGGTGCTCACGCCCGACCAGCGCGCCGCGCAGCTGTTCATGGTGGCCGCGTATTCCAACCGCAAGCGCATCGACGAGGACTCGATTTCGACGCTCATTCAACAGTATGGCATCGGCGGGCTGATATTCTTCCAGGGCGGCCCGATGCGGCAGGCCAGGCTGCTGAACCGCTATCAAAGCCAGAGCCGCGTGCCCCTGCTCGTGGCCATGGACGGCGAATGGGGCGTGGGCATGCGCCTCGACAGCATCGTAAAATTCCCCTACCAGATGAGCCTGGGCGGCGAAAGCGACACCGCGCTGCTCTACGACATGGGCCGCGAAATCGCCCACCAGTTCAAGCGCCTGGGCATGCACGTCAACTTCGCGCCGGTGGTCGACGTGAATAACAACGCCGCCAACCCCGTCATCGGCTTCCGCAGCTGGGGCGAAAACCCGGCCGCCGTGGCCCGCGACGGCCGCCAGTACATGCGCGGCATGCAGGACGCCGGCATCCTGGCCGTGGCCAAGCACTTTCCCGGCCACGGCGACGTGGACGCCGACTCCCACCTGGCCCTGCCCACCGTGCGCGTCGACCGCAAGCGGCTCGATACGCTGGAGCTGCCGCCGTTTCGCAGCCTCATGGCCGGTGGGCTGGGCGGCGTGATGGTGGCCCACCTCAACGTGCCGGCCCTGGACACCGTGCCGGGCCCCAGCACGCTTTCCAAGCCCATTATTACCGATTTGCTGCGCAAGGAGATGGGCTTTAAAGGGCTGGTTTTCACCGACGCCATGAACATGAAGGGCGTCATCAGCATGTTTGCGCCGGGCGAGGCCGACGTGCGCGCCCTCATCGCCGGCAACGACATTCTGGAGTTCAGCAGGAACATTCCGCTGGCCCTGCGCATGGTGCGCACCGCCGTGGACAGCGGCCGCCTCACCCAGCAGGAAATCGACGTGCACTGCCGCCGCGTGCTGGCCCTCAAGCAGTGGGCCGGCCTGAACCACTACCGGCCCATCGATACCAAAAACCTGTACCAGGACCTCAACCCGCCGCACGCCCAGTACCTCAGCCACCGCCTCACCGAGCTGAGCATCACGCTGCTGCGCAACCAGAAAAACCTGCTGCCGCTGCAACGCCTCGACACCTTGCGCATTGCCACGCTGGTGCTGGGCGGCTCCCCGCGCGACACCACCGACTTCCAGAAAGCGGTGGCCGACTACGCGCCCGCCGCGCACTTCCACGCCGCGGCCGCGCCCACGCTCGATGAGCTGATGAAGCTGCGCGCCGCCCTCAAGCCCTACAACGTGGTGCTGGTGGGCCTGCAAAGCCTGGGCCGCCTGCCCGCCACCAGCTTCGGCATCACGCCGGAAACCAACCTGCTGCTGCGCGAGCTGCTGGACCAGAAGCAAACCTTGGTAATCAGCGTGTTCGGCTCGGCCTACGCCGTGGCCAAGGTGCGCGATATCGACCGCGCCGCCGCCGTCGTTCTGGCCTACCAGGAAAGCGAGAATGCCCAGAGCCTGGCCGCGCAGGCCATTTTTGGCGGCATCGCGGCCACCGGCAAGCTGCCCGTGACGGTGAGCGACCGGTACCCGCGCGGCTTCGGGCTGCGCACGGCCGCGGGCTTCCGCCTGCGCTACGCCAACCCCGAAGACGTGAACATGGACCCGCGCCTCGAAGCCCGCGTGGACAGCCTTGTGGGCCGGGCCCTGGCGGCGCAGGCATTTCCGGGCGCGCAGGTGCTCATTGCCCGGCGCGGCACGGTGGTGCTGCGCAAAAGCTACGGCAACCAAACCTACGCCGGCTTCGGCGACGCGGTGGTTGACGCTAAAAAGAACAAAGCCCCAGCCCCCGCCCAGGCCGTGAGTGTGCCGCGCCCCGTGCGCAACGACGACCTCTACGACCTGGCTTCGATGACCAAGCTGATGGCCGCCACGCCGGCCCTGATGAAGCTGCAGGGTCAGGGCAAATTCAGCCCCGACAGCGCCCTGGGCAACTATTTTGGCTTCCTGCGCGGCACCAACAAGGCCGACCTGAAGCTGCGCGACGTGCTGGCCCACCAGGCCCGCCTCAAGGCCTGGATTCCGTTTTGGCAGGAGCTGCGCAAGAAGAACGGCGACATGCGGCGGCGCTATTTCCGGAGTGATTCTTCGGCGCGCTTCCCGTTGCCGGCGGCGGCCGGGCTGTGGGCGCGCAAGGATTTGCCGGCGCGCATCTACAAGGGAATAGGGGAGTCGCCGCTGAACGAGAAACCGGGCTACGTGTACTCGGATTTGTCGTTCATTCTCTATCCGGAGCTGGTGAAAGCGCGGACGGGGCAGTCGTTCGACGCGTTTTTGCAGCAGGAGGTGTACCGGCCGCTGGGCGCCACCACGCTGGGCTTCCGGCCCACCAACCGCTTCCCACTGGCCCGCATCGTGCCCACGGAAGTCGATTCGGCCTTCCGGCGCCAGCTGTTGCACGGCACCGTGCACGATGAGGGCGCAGCCCTGCTGGGCGGCCTCTCGGGCCACGCCGGCCTATTCGGCGATGCCAACGACGTGGCCAAGCTGGCCCAGACCTACGCCTGGGGCGGGCGCTACGGTGGCCAGCAGGTGTTCAGCAAAGACGTGCTGGCCGAGTGGACGCGCTGCCAGTTTTGCCCCGACAACCGCCGCGCCCTGGCCTTCGACCGCCCCGCCGCCAACCCCACCGTAAACTCGGCCAAAAGCGCCTCGCCGGGCAGCTACGGCCACACCGGCTTCACGGGCACTTACTTCTGGGTCGAGCCCGCGCAGGATTTGGTGGTCATCCTGCTCACCAACCGCGTGCACCCCACGCGGCGCAACAACAAGCTGACCGAGCTGAGCGTGCGCTCGTCGCTGCTGCAGCTGGCCATTGAAGCGGTGCGGAAGTAGGCGCGGGGCCGGCGAGAACTTAGGTGCCCGGCTGCTACCTTACGGGCATCTATTCAATCCCACCCCGCTTCCTATGCTAGGACTGATGATGGCCGAGCCGCTGCGCGTGGCGGCAATTATCGAGCACGCCGCCAAGTGGCACGCCGATACCGAAATCGTGAGCAGCCGGCCGGAGGGCGGCATTCACCGCTACACCTACGCCGACGCCCACGCCCGCAGCAAGCAACTGGCCCACGCGCTGCTACGGCTGGGCATTGAGAACGGCGACCGGGTGGGCACCCTGGCCTGGAACACCCACCGCCATTTCGAGCTCTACTACGGCGTGGCGGGCCTCGGCGCGGTGTGCCACACCATCAACCCGCGGCTGTTCGCCGAGCAGCTCGTCTACATCATCAACCACGCCGAAGACCGGCTGCTGTTCTTCGACCTGACCTTTTTGCCGCTGGTGGAAAAGCTGGCGCCCGCCTGCCCCACCGTGGAAAAGTGGGTGCTGATGACCGGTCCCGAGCATTTGCCCAACGATTCAGCCTTGCCGGGTCTGTGCTGCTACGAGGACCTGCTGGCGGCTGAAACGGCGGACTATAACTGGCCGAGCTTCGACGAAAACACAGCTTGCTCGCTGTGCTACACCTCCGGCACCACCGACCAGCCCAAGGGCGTGCTTTACTCGCACCGCTCCACGGTGCTGCACGCGCTGGGCATTTCCTTGCCCGATGCGCTGGGCTGCGCGGCCACCGACGTGATAATGCCCGTGGTGCCCATGTTCCACGTCAACGCCTGGGGCTTGCCCTACGCGGCCCCGCTCAACGGCGCGAAACTGGTGCTGCCCGGCGCGGGCATGGACAGCGCCAGCCTGTTTGAGTTGATGGAAACCGAGGGCGTCACGTTCTCGGCCGGGGTGCCCACCATCTGGCTGGCCCTGCTGCAATTCATGCGCGAGGGCCGCCGCCAATTCAGCACGCTGCGGCGCACGGTGGTGGGCGGCTCCTCCTGCCCGCCGGCCCTGATGCGGGCCTTTGAAACCGAGCTGCACGTGACCATCACCCACGCCTGGGGCATGACGGAAACCAGCCCGCTGGGCACCGCCAGCCGCCTCAAAGTGAAGCAGCTGGGCCTGAGCAAAGACGAAAAAGCGGCCGTGCTGGCCACCCAGGGCCGGGCCATTTTCGGCGTCGATATGAAGATTGTGGGCGACAACGGCCAGGAACTGCCGCACGACGGCGCGGCCTTCGGCGACCTGCTGGTGCGCGGGCCCTGGGTGGTGCGCGACTACTTCCGCAGCCCCGCGCCCGGCGAGCTCACCGCCGACGGCTGGTTCCGCACCGGCGACGTGGCCACCATCAGCCCCGACGGCTTCATGCACATCACCGACCGCTCGAAGGACGTCATCAAATCGGGCGGGGAGTGGATTTCCAGCATCGACCTCGAAAACCTGGCCGTGGCCCACCCCGCCGTGGCCGAAGCCGCCGTCATCGGCGTGCCCAGCGCCCGCTGGAGCGAGCGGCCGCTGCTGGTGGTGGTGCGTCGGCCAGGGCTGGACGTGTCGGCCGAAGAAATGCTGGCGTTTTTCCGGGGTAAAGTGGCCAAGTTCTGGGAGCCCGACGCGGTGGAATTCGTGGACGCGCTGCCGCACACCGCCACCGGCAAGCTGCTCAAAACGCAGCTGCGAAAAGACTTTGCCGGCTACGCCCTGCCCTAAAAAAAGGCGGCCCCCCGGCCCGCTGAGTGGGCTGGGCGGCCGCCGCTGGGTAGGGGGCGGGAATCGGCTAATTCCCTTTCTCGGCTTCCATTTTGGCTTTGATGGCCTCCTGCAGTTCCGGCAGGTGCTCCTGCACACGTTTTTGGCCGATTTCCATGCCCGACTGCATCAGCTGGGGCAGCGTCGATGCCATCTTGCGGCCGGTGGGCGTTTGGTAAAACTTGGTGATGTCGCGCAGCTCCGGTTCCGTGAAGTTGCGGCTGTACATCTCGACGATATCGGGTTTGAGACTGCTCCAGCTCATGTATTTGGTGAAAAACGCCCGCATCTCCGGCTCGATGGCCTTTGCTTCGGGGCGCTGCTTGAGCTGGGCGTCCAGCACTTGGTCGATGAGCTTATCGAACGAGCCCGGGGGGTACACCAGGGCCAGCAGCGTTTCGGCCGCCTGGCGATGGCTGGCGGAAATGGGGGTGGCCGCAGCGGTTGCCGCCTTCGATTTCGCGGTTTGGGCCTGGGCCGGCAGGTAGCCGATGGCCGCGAACAGCAGGCAGAGAAGGGGTTTTTTCATGAATCAAATAACCGGCAGAAAAAGGAAACGCCGGGCTTTTATTTCCCCAACTCTTCGGCCCGGTCGCGCGCGGCGCCCGCCCCGGCCACAAGCCCCTCGCGCACCGCGCCGGCCCCAAAGGCCTTGAGGGCGGCCTCGGTGGTGCCGCCTTTGGAGGCCACGCGGGCAATCCAGTCCTCGCAGCTCAGGCCCGACTGCGAGTAGAGGTCCACGGCGCCGCGGAAGGTCTGGCTCACCAGCAGCTCGGCTTCGGCGGGGGCGAAGCCCATTTGGGTGGCGGCGTCCATGAGGGCGCTCATGCAGTAGTACACGTAGGCCGGGCCGCTGCCCGAGATGGCCGTGCTGGCGTCGATGGCGGCTTCGGTTTCGACGTAAACCGTCTTGCCGGTGGTGCTGAGCAGGTTTTGCACCTGCACCAGCTCGGCGCGGGTCACTTCGTCGGTGCTGGTGAAGGCCGTCATGCCCATGCCGATTTGGGCGGGCAGGTTGGGCATGGCCCGGATGATTTTGGGCGTGCCCAGGGCCTCGCGCAGGGTGGCAATGCGCACGCCCGCCATGATGCTGAGTACCACTTGCTGCGGCTGCACCAGCCCGCGCAGGGTTTCAAACAGCGCGGGCGAGTCCTGGGGCTTCACGGCCAGAATGAGCAGGTTGGCGCCGGGCACGCATTCTTCGGGCGCGCCCCACACGGTGCCGAGCTCGTGGGCCGCCAGCGCCGCCACGCGCTCCGGCGAGCGCGCCAGCAGCCGCAAATCGAGCCGTGAGGTGATGTGGGCGCGCACGAAGCTGCGGGCGTAGGTCAGGCCCATGTTGCCGCCGCCGATGATGAGGATTTTCATGAGATGGAGTCGTTGTCCGAAGGCAAAGAACGCCAACCCGTCCGTCATCCTGAGCGCAGCGAAGGACCTTGTCAAGTAAGAACGATTTGTTCAGCGGGGATAAGGTCCTTCGCTGTGCTCAGGATGACGGACGGGTGAAAAGGCTCCCTCACACCTTCAGCACCACGCCCTTTTTGTACATCCAACTCAGAATAAAATACCAGATAACCACCAGCGTGAGAGCCCCGGCCGCCGAGGCCAGGCGTGGGTCGGCAAAATGCGGCGCGATGGCCCATTCGTAGAGCCATTCCTTCACGCCGCCGGTTTTGCCGCCCGGCAGCGGCAGCTTGAACAGACCGAACGTGCGCGAGAGCAGCGCCGACAGGCAGAACACCAAAATGGCGTTGACGCCGTAGACCACGGCCGGGCGCGTCCAGGCGCGGTGGCCCTGCACGTCGCAAACCCAGTAGAGCGCGGCCAGCCCGGCCATGGCCAGCCCGCCGGCATACAGCACGTAGGGGCTGCTCCACAGGGCTTTGTTGATGGGAAACCACGGCGCCCATAGCAGGCCCAGCAGCGTGAGAGCGCCGCCAGCCACGAACAGCCAGGCCACTTTGGCGGCCGGCTCCGGGCCGGGCTGGCGCAGCCACTGGGCCGTGAGCACGCCCAGCAGGCCGGTGCCCAGGGCGGGCAGCGTGCCGAGCAGGCCTTCGGGGTCCCAGGTGCGGCTTTGCTTCCAGAGGTGGGGCTCGCTGATAATCAGCCGGTCGAGCCAGGCGCCGAGGTTGGTGGCGGGCTCCAGGTTGGCCGGGCCGAAGCCGGGCACCGGCACCAGCTGCATCAGCACCGCGTAGCCGATGAGCAGGCCGGCAATCAGCCAAAGCTGGGTGCGCCAGCTGGTTTTCAGAAAGATAAAGCTGCAGCCCAGAAACACCAGTGCGATGCGCTGCAGCACGCCCATGACGCGCACCACCGGAAAGTTGAATTTCGGGTAGAGCGACAGCAGCAACCCCAGCCCAAACAGCATGGCCGCCCGGCGTAGTACGCGCCACATTACCGCGCCCTGCGGCCCACCCTGGCGCTTCACCCCATCGAGCGCATACACCAGGCTGACGCCCACGATGAACAGGAAAAACGGGAAAATGAGGTCCGTGGGCGTGCAGCCGTTCCATTCGGCGTGCTCCAGCGGCGGGTAGATGTGGCCCCAGTCGCCGGGGTTGTTCACCAGTATCATGGCCATCACCGTGAGGCCGCGGAAGACGTCGAGCGAGATGAGCCGGCCCGGCTGGGAAGCCTCGGCCAGCGGTAAGGTGCCGGTGGTGTCGAGGGCGGCTTGGGTGGTGCGTTGCATGGGCGCGTGGGATGGGAGTGGGATGGGTGAAAAAGGACGGTCATGCAGAGCGCAGCGAAGCATCTTTATCGCGCAATGCAATTAGTTACTCTTCGCGGTAAAGATGCTTCGCTGCGCTCTGCATGACGTTCTTTTCGAAGCAAACGGGCCCTTCAAAACGCCCAGCGCACAAACGCCTCAATGCCTTCGTACTCCGGCAAGCCTAGCTCATCGTACAGCTTGGCGGTGGTCCGGTTGCGGGCCTCGCTGCGCTGCCAGAACTCGCGCTGGTCGGCGCCGGGGAACAAGGGCCGGTCCTTCTGGCTTTGGTGCTTGAAAATGGCGCGGCGCTTGCGCGTGAGCTCGGCAGGGGAGAGGGGCACGGCCATTTCAATCTGGTCCACGTCCCATTCCTGCCAGGCGCCGCGGTAGAGCCACACCCAGCAGTCGTCGAGCCAGGCCGTGCCGGAGGCCTTGAGGCGGTTGATGGACTCAAAAATGGCCGCCAGGCACACGCGGTGGGTGCCGTGCGGGTCGCTCAGGTCGCCGGCCGCGTAAATCTGCTGGGGCTGAATGCGGTTCAGCAACTCCATGGTGAGGCGGATGTCTTCGTCGCCGAGCGGCTTTTTGCGCACCCGGCCGGTTTCGTAGAAAGGCAAATCCAGGAAGTGGGCGTTGGCGTCGGGGATGCCGGCCAGGCGGCAGGCGCTCTTGGCCTCGCCCCGCCGGATGAGGCCCTTAATCTGCTGCACTTCGTCGCTGTCGACCTGGCCGGGCTGCTTGTTTTTGAGGAAGTCGGCCACCCGGTGGTAGAGGTTGTCGGCCGGCTCGCCCGAGGGCAGGCGGAAGGCGTGGTCGTAGTCGGCCACGAACTCGGCGAAGCGAATGGCTTCGTCGTCGAACACGGCAATGTTGCCCGAGGTCTGGTAGGCTACGTGCACCTCGTGGCCCTGGTCCACGAGCCGCAGCAGCGTGCCGCCCATCGAAATCACGTCGTCGTCGGGATGCGGGCTGAAGATGAGCACGCGCTTGGGAAAGGGCGCGGCGCGCTCGGGCCGGTGGGCATCGTCGGCATCGGGCTTGCCGCCGGGCCAGCCCGTGATGGTGTGCTGCAGCTCGTTGAAGACCCGAATGTTGATGTCGTAGGCCGGGCCCGACTGCGCCAGCAGCTCCGAGAGGCCGTTTTCGTTGTAAGCTTCCTCGGTGAGTTTCAGGATGGGCTTGCTCACGGTGCGGGCCAGCCAGGTCACAGCCTTGCGCACCAGGGCGGCGTCGTGCCAGTCGCAGGGCAGGCCCAGCAGCCAGGGCGTTTTGCGGGGCGTGAGTTCGGCACCGGCGGCCTCATCCAGCACCACCTGCACGGCGGGGTGGCGCTGCAGGTAAGTGGCGGGCACGGTGTCGGTTACGTCGCCTTCCACCATGCGCTTCACCACGGCCGCTTTGCCCTCGCCCCAGGCCAGCAGCACAATCTGGCGGGCTTCCAGAATGGTGCCCACGCCCATGGTGAGGGCCCGGCGCGGCACGTTTTCTTCGCCGTAAAAGTCAGAAGCCGCGTCGGTGCGCGTTACGTGGTCCAGCGTAATCATCCGGGTGCGGGAAGCGGGGCCGGAGCCGGGCTCGTTGAAGCCGATGTGGCCGGTGCGCCCGATGCCCAGCAGCTGCAAGTCGATGCCGCCGGCCTGCTGAATCTGCTCCTCGTAGCGCTGGCAGAACTCGCCTACCTGCTCGGACGGCACCGTGCCGTCGGGGATGTGCACGTTCTCAGGCTTGATGTCGACGTGGTCGAATAAGTACTCGCGCATGAAGCGCACGTAGCTCTGCAGCGAGCCCGGCGCCATGGGGTAGTACTCGTCCAGGTTGAAGCTGATGACGTTCTGAAAGCTCAGCCCTTCCTCCCGGTGCAGCCGCACCAGCTCCTCGTACACGCGCGTGGGGGAAGAGCCGGTGGCCAGGCCCAGCACGCAGGGCCGGCCCTCGGCGGCCCGGCTACGGATGAGGTCGGCAATCTGGGCGGCCACGGCGGCGGAGGCCTGCTCCGAATCGGCGTAGAGGCTGACGGGGAGGCGGGCGCCGGCCGTGGCCGGCAGTTCTGCGAGAGGAGACGTCATGGAAAGCAGCTGAAAGGGTGGAAAAGTAAGGGCCAGGGAAAGTAGGAAGCGGCTACGGATGAAGCAACGCCCACCGTTGGAAAATTGCTGTGCCGTGGCGAATTACATAGAAAATAGCCAGATTACGATTGTGAGCCAGCTCGTAAAAATTCCGCAAACGTTTGGGTGAATATTGCCTGAATATTTCGCACATTTGAACCCTTCTTTTCCACCGCCCTGGCCGGCACTTTCCCTGCCCTGCCCCCAGAACCCGCCTTGCCATGATGGCAGCGGGCTTTACCTGGCTTAAATTGTCGAACCCTGCCCACCGGCCGCATTGCTGAATGCTGCTGGCCGGCGCTGTTTTTCCGTCTTTCCCCACCAAATTTCTTACCTCATGAAAAAACCTTACTGGTTATTTCTGCTGACGCTGGGCCTGGCGCCGGCCCCCGCCAGCTGGGCCCAGACGGCCCGCCCGGCGGACGCCGCAGCCGCGACCCGTACCATCAGCGGCCTTGTCACGTCCGGCACCGACCAAAGCCCCTTGCCAGGCGTCACCGTCCTCGTAAAGGGCACCACCACGGGCAGTACCACCGGTGCCGACGGCCGCTATTCGGTGCAGGCCGCGCCGGGCGCCACCCTCGTGTTCAGCTTCATTGGCTACAGCTCGCAGGAGCGCACCGTGCCCGCCGACGGCGCCGTGGACGTGAGCCTGAAGGAAAGCACCACCGGCCTCGATGAGGTGGTGGTGACGTCCTACGGCATCCAGCAGGCCAAGCGCGAGCTGGTGACGTCGGTGCAGGAAGTGAAGAGCAAGGACATCATCGACTCGCGCCAGACCAACGTGGTGAACGCGCTGCAAGGCAAAATTGCGGGCGTCAACATCACGTCGTCGGGCGGGGCGCCGGGCGAGGGCGCGGCCATCGTCATCCGGGGCGGCAACTCGCTCGACGGCGACAACCAGCCGCTGTTCGTCATCGACGGCATGATAATGGACAACAGCTCGTTTCAGGAAAGCGCGGCGCCGGGCGCGGGCTCGCAGTTCAATGGCCTGCTGGGCCGCTCGGTGGGCGCCGCCAACCGCGCCGGCGACCTCAACCCCGAGGACATTGCCAGCATCACGGTGCTGAAGGGGCCGGCCGCGGCCGCCCTCTACGGCCTGCGCGCCGCCAACGGCGCCGTGGTCATCACCACCAAGAAAGGCACGTCGGGCACCACCACGCTCAACTTCCGCACCCAGGTGTCGGTGGACGAGGTGAACCGCCTGCCCAAAATGCAGGACCAGTACGGCCAGGGCACCAACGGCCTGTACGACGCCACCACGCGCATCTCGTTCGGGCCGCGCTTCCAGCCGGGCCAGCCGGTGTACGACAACCTGGCCAATTTCTACCGCAAGGGCTACACCTACCAGAACTTCCTGAACATGTCGGGCGGCTCGGAAAAGGCCACGTTCTTCGTGTCGGCCTCTAACCTGCAGCAAAGCGGCGTGACGCCCCAGAGCAAGTACGACAAAAGCACGGTGCGCCTCTCGGGCACGGCCCAGCTCTCGTCCAGATTCAGCGTGAGCGGCTCGGCTCAGTACCTGACCTCGGGCGGGGCGCGGCCCATTCAGGGGCCGGGCCTGTTCGGCTCGTCGGGGGGCTATTTGCTGAGCTTGCTCAACTGGCCGCGCGGCGATGACGCCCGCAATTACCTCAACCCCGACGGCACCCGCCGCCGCCTGCTGGCCCCCGGCAACGGCACCGACGCCGACGCCGACAACCCCTATTTCACGGTTGAGAAAAACCCGCAAACCGACCGCACCAACCGCTTCATCGGCAACGTGCAGCTGACGTTCAAGGCCGCAGACTGGCTGACGTTGAGCCACAACATCGGCACCGACCTGTATACCTCGCGCAACACGTCGGTGCGGGCCGTGGGCACCTCGCAGGTGGGCAACCAGAACGGCGGCATCGCCGAAACCGTGGACCAGTTCCGCCTGATTACGGCCACCACGCTGGCCACCTTCAACCACGAATTCAGCAGCAACTTCGGCGGCACCCTCATCCTGGGCAACACCATCGAGGAGAACAAGGACCAGGCCGTGGATTACTTGGGCTTGATTTTCCAGAACCCTGGCTTCGTGGGCCTGAACAACACCGTGAACCGCAGCGCCTTGCAGCGCGATGCCACGCGCCACCTCATCGGCAACTTCGCCCGCCTGAGCATCAACGCCTTCAATCAGATATTCGTGGAACTGCAGGGCCGCTACGACCAGTCCTCGACCCTGCCGCGGCCCGATGAGGGCAAGATTTACGGCAAAGGCTTCCTCTACGGCTCGGCCGGCCTGGGCTACGAGTTTACCAAAACCCTGGGCATGGACCAGAGCAACATCCTGAACTACGGCAAGGTGCGCGCCTCGGTGGCCGAGGTGGGCAAGGACACGCAGCCCTACCGCGTGCTGGCCGCCCTGGCCCAGAACACCTACATCGGCGGCGGTTTCCGCAACGACTTCTTCGGCTCGAACCCTAACCTGAAGCCCGAGCGCACCCGCACCTACGAGGCCGGCTTCAACCTGCAGTTCCTCAAAAACCGCCTGGGCCTGGACTTTAATTATTACTACTCGCGCTCGAAAGACCAGATTATTGCGCCCCGCGTGAGCCAGGCGGCCGGCTTCATCCTGCAGTACATCAACGGCGGCATCGTGACCAACGAGGGCCAGGAGATTTCGCTGACCGGCACGCCCGTCAAAACCAACAACTTCACCTGGGACATCATCGCCAACTTCTACCACAACACCAACCGCGTAGAAGAGTTGCCCTACCCGCTCACGGTGGTGTTTCAGTCCGATGCCTTCATCACGGATGTACACGAGGGCGGGGCCTTCCCCGGCCGCCCCATCACGGGCGTGGGGGCCACGGACTTTAACCGCGTGACCGACCCCAACAGCCCCGATTTTGGCAAGGTGCTCATCAACACCCTCACCGGCTACCCCAGCGTGAACACCAACTTGGTGTACGCCGGCGACCGCGCCCCGCGCTTCACTACGCAGCTCACCAACACGTTCACGTATAAGAACCTGTCCTTGACCGGCCTGCTCGACTTCCGCGTGGGCGGCAAGGTCATCAACGGCAACGACTGGTACCAGACCGGCGTGGGCACCTCGCCCCGCACCGCCGACCGCTACAAGCAGGTAGTGTTCGACGGCGTGGTGAAAAACGCCGACGGCACTTACTCGCCCAACACCCGGCCCGTGGAACTGACCCAGAACTACTACACCAGCATTCTGGGCCGCGTGGGCACGGCCTTCATCGAGGACGGCTCGTGGGCCCGCCTGCGCTACGTGACCCTGAGCTACGCGCTGCCGGCCAGCCTCCTCACGCCCACCAAGTTCATCAAGGGCGTGGAGCTGAGCGTGACCGGCCGCAACCTGGTGCTGCTGACCAACTACAGCGGCGCCGACCCCGAAACGGCTGCGGCCGGCGCGGGCGTGCGCGGCGGCGGCTCCAACGGCTTCGATTACGGCAACGTGCCCGCCACCCGCGGCGTGGACATGGCCCTGCGCGTGAATTTTTAGGAATGATTTTGACGAGCAAAACGTCATGCAGAGCGCAGCGAAGCATCTTTACTGCGCTACGCAATCAATTGAATTAGTGGCGGCGAGCAAGCTGCTTCGCTGCGCTCGGCATGACCGGCAGACAACCAGCATCAACTTTCTTCTTATGAACCTGAAACGATATATACTTGGCCTGGGCGTGCTGCTGAGCGGCACGGCCCTCACCGCGTGCGAGAAGTTTCTCGACGTGAACGACAACCCCAACAACCCGGTGGCGTCGACCCCCAACTTCCTGTTGCCGGGCATTATTTCCAACGGCATCCAGGTGCAGATGTTCACGGCGCTGCGCACGCCCTACATCACGCAGTACGTGGTGAGCCGCACGCCCAACAGCCTCGGCAACGACCAGTACTTTTTCACCAACGCCAACAGCACCAACACCTTCAACTACTCCTACTTCCAGGCGGGCGGCAACATTCCGGTGATGCAGAAGGCGGCAGAGGCCGAAGGCTCGGTGTATTACGTGGGGGCTGGCAAAATCATGCAGGCCGTGATTCTGGCCCACGCCACCGACATGCTCGGCGACATTCCGTACTCGGAGGCCTACCAGGGCGGCGCCAACTTCACGCCCAAGTACGACCCGCAGGAGAAGATTTACGCCGTCGTCAACCAGCTCTGCGACGAGGGCGCGGTGGAAATGAGCAAGCCCGCCAGCGCCCAGGTGCGGCCCTTCTACAGCACCGCGCCCAGCGAGAGCGGCGACATTCTCTACAAAGGCGACCCCGCCAAGTGGGTGCGCCTGGCCTACGCCCTGAAAGCCCGCCAGGCCCAGCACCTCACCAAGAAGGCCAGCTACAAGGCCACCGACGTGCTCGCCCTCTGCGACAAGGCGTTCCAAAGCTCGGCCGACGACGCCCAAATCAACTTCCAGACGGCCGTGGCCCCGCTCACGGGCACGACCAACATCTTCGGCGTGACCCGGGCCAACTTCGGCACGGCCACCTTCTCGTCGAACATCGTCAAGTACCTCAACGGCACCACGTTCCCGGGCGTGGTCGACCCGCGCCTCGGCGTCCTGACGCCCAGCACCGGCTCGGGCGTGAACCCGGGCGTGGGCCTCACCTCGGCATCTGCCAACATCACGCCGGGCAGCGCCAACGTCACCGATTTCTACGGCGGCTGGTACGCCCGCGACCTGGGCTATTTCGAGGCCATCACCTACCACGAACTGAAGTTCATCGAGGCGGAAGCCGCCTTCCTGGCCGGCGACAAAACCCGGTCTCTGGCGGCCTTGCGCGAAGGCATCCGGGCGCACATGGCCAAGGTGGGCGGCGGCGGCACGTACTCGGCGCCGCTGGTGACGTTCCCGACCATTCTGCCCGGCCAGATTGCGGCCTATCTGGCCAGCGCCGCCGTGCCCCAGAACGAAGGCGCCCTCACGCTGCGCTCCATCATGGAGCAGAAGTACATCGCCATGTTCCTGAACCCGGACTCGTGGTCGGACCTGCGCCGCTACAACTACCGCTCGGACTTGTACGTCAATTTCCTGTTCCCCACCTACAACGCCAGCACCACGCCGCCGCTGCCCGTGGCCGCCAACGGCGACAAACTCTACCCGCGCCGCCTGCTGCCGGGTGCCACCGAAGTCACGGTGAACCCCAACGCCGTGGCCGCGCTCTACGCCGAAGCCGGTGCTACTTCGGACCAGGACTACGTGACCAAGCCGCTGTGGTTCGACCGCCCCTAGCGACTAAGGAAACGGCTGTGCAGGACCGTTCCACTACTCGTCCGGTCCGGGCAACATTCACTCTTTGACTTCAAACGATACTTATATGCGACACTTTTCATTCAAAACGCTGCTCGCGGCGCTGCCCTTGCTGGGCTTGCTGCTGGGCAGCTGCAAAAAGGAGCTCGACGATTACTACGCCCCCGTGGAAGACACCGGCTTTGCCAGCCTGGGCCTGCCGCGCGTGCCCCTGGCCCCGCGCTACGCCCCCGGCGAAACCGTGCCCCTCTACGTGTCCTTCACCCAGACCGACCAGCTGCGCGACATCAGCGTGTTTCAGGTGATTGGCAGCAAGGCCTATGGCACCGCCGACTCCGCGGCCGTGGGCACGTTTCCGGCCAGCGGCACCTTCAACGCCGCCGGGGCCGTGCAGACGCAGGCCATCCCCTACGTGGTGCCCGTGGCCGCCAACGGCCTGCCCGTGCGCGTCGACGTGACCTTCACCTTCCAGAACGGCAGCAAGCGCCTGCGCCGCTTCACCTACAACATTGCCCAGCCCATCACCATAAAGCTGGGGGCCACGCCGGCCACCTACCGCAACACCCTGGCCGGCACGGCCCAAACCGCGGGCGACATCGTGGGCTACTCGCTCGTCATCAACGAAACCGGGGTGGGCACACAGCCCCCGGTGCCCACCTTGCCTTCGCCCACCGCGCCGCTGTTCAAGGCCGTGGATAGCCTCACCACCTTCTACCGCATCGGCACCGGTGCGCCGGTGCGCGTGGGCGTGGTTCGCAACCCCTCCACCGGCGCCGCCAACAGCCGGACCGTCGACGTGACCATTCCGGCCGCGGCGGCCGGGCAGGCCATCACCTATTCCTTTACGGCCTACGGGCCGGTGCAGGCCGTGACCGTGACTGCGCCCCCCCTCAACGTGACGACGGCCACGCCGCTGGCCACGCTGCGCACCGGCCGCATCAGCGCCGGGGGCAACGTGACCCCCGATTCGCTGGCCTTCAACCTGCGCACCGGCCAGATAGAGCCGGCTGCCAACCCGCCCGCGGCCAAGGATTTGTTCGTGAACTCCGTGAGTCCCACCGTGACGCTTTCGGCCGCCAACACCACCCGCTACACCAAGCTCACGCCCGCGCAAATTGACCGCTTCTACGCGAACGCCACGGCGAATACCGCCGGCACGCTGCTCTACACCAACGGCCTCACCGCCGGCCTGGTGAGCGCCGACCTGGGCACCGTGGCCGCCGGCGACGTGTACGCCGTGCGCGTGCGCAACGCGGAACTGGGGCTGCTGCGCATCCTGAGCGTGCGGCCCGGCACAGCCGGCTCCACGGCCCGCGTCCGCTTCGAGTACAAGACGCTGTAGCGCCGCCGCGTGCGGCAACGGCCTTACCTCATGTGCCCACCCGGCCCGCCGTATGCGGCAAGCCGGGTGGGCACTGTGCTTAGGTGGCTTGCCGCGTGCGGCAGCACCCTTGGGCGCAGTGCCGGCTAGGCCAACCGCATGCGGCAGCGGGCATGAGCACAGTGCTTAGGTGGCTTGCCGCATGCAGCGGAAAAACCGCCGAGTACCCAAAAAGCGCCGGCACAGGTGGCGATAGGCATAACCGGTGTGCTCATATGGCCCGCCACCTGTGGCGATGCTATTGCCTGGTGTGCCCACACGGCCCGCCACCTGTGGCGGTGGGCATGACCATTGTGCCCGCATGCTCCGCCACTGGTGGCGGCGCTAGTCCCGGCCCCCAAACAGCCGCCCGAAGAAGCCGCGCTTCTTGGGTTTCTCTTTTACTTTGACTTTGAGGAGCGGAGCCGCTTTGTCGGGGCTTTCGCCGCTGGGCAGGGTGAAGCGCGGGTCGGGTTTGGGGGGGGCGGGCTGGGTGGCCACGGGTGGCGTGGTAGCCGGGCGGGTGCCGCCGGGCGCCTGGCCCAGGGCCAGCTCGGGGCCGGCTTGGCCGGTGCTGATGACGCGCACGGGCCGGCCCTCGTTGTGCAGGCGGTCCACGGCGGTCACGTAGTAGGCGTAGGCCTGGCCGGGCACGGCGGTGGTGTCCACGTAGGTGGCGGGGAAGCCGGGGGCGGGGCGCGGCAGGGCCAGGATGTGGCTGGGGTCGTGGGGGGTGCTGCGCTCGTTGGCGTCGAAGCGGTAGAGCACGTAGTAGGTGGCCGCGTCGCCGTCGGCGGCGGGCGGGCCGCTTTGCCAGCTCAGGGTCACTTCGCTGCCGAGGCGGCGCAGGGTGAGGTTGGCCACGGGCAGGGGCGGCAGGTCGTCTTTCCAGGGCATGGCTGGCACCAAAGCGGGGTAGCGGAACAGGGTTTGGGTGAGGGAGTCGGTGGTGTGCAGGGGGTTGCGCAGCACCGATTTGGCCGAGAAGAACACGCTGCCCACGGCCTCGCCGTCGGTGGCGCGGTTGAGGCGAATCTGGCGCAGCAGCTCGCGCGGGTTGCGCCAGGTGGTGTCGGAGCGGGTGCTTTCCAGCATCCGGTAGGTGCCGTGGCCGATGTAGAGGTGGCGCTCGAAGTGGTTCTGGGCCCACCAGTTCACCAGCACGGGGTAGGGGCAGAGGCGGAAATTGGTGCTCCAGTACAGCTGCGGCACGATGTAGTCAATCCAGCCCTTTTCCAGCCACAGCCGCGTGTCGGCGTACAAATTGGCGTAGGACGGCTGCCCGGCCCGCGTGTCGGAGCCCTGCGGGAAGTCCTTCGACTTGTTCATCCACACCCCAAACGGCGAGATGCCGAACTTCACCCAGCGCTTGGCCACCTGAATGCTGTCGTGCAAATCCCGAATGAGGATGTTCACGTTCTGGCGGCGCCAGTCGGCCAGCTTGGTCAGCCCGTCGGGGTTGTAGTCGCGGAAAGCGGCCTCGTCGTGAATGACCTTGCCCGGGTCCGGGTACGGGTAAAAGTAGTCGTCGAAGTGCACCGCGTCGATGTCGTAGCGCCGCACCACGTCCAGTATCACGCGGGTGATGTGGGCGCGCACTTCCGGCAGGCCGGGGTTGTACAGCAGCTGCCCGCCGTAGCGCAGAAACCATTCCGGGTGCTGCCGGAAGGGGTGGGTGGGGGCCAGCCGGCGCGTCACCGAATCCATGGTGGCGCGGTAGGGGTTGAACCAGGCGTGGAATTCCATGCCGCGCCGGTGCGCCTCGATGATGAGGAAGGGCAGGGGGTCCTGGCCGTCGGCCGGGGCCTTGCCCTGCGTGCCGGTCAGCCACTTGCTCCAGGGCTCCAGGTCCGACTTGTAAAAGGCATCCGACGCGGGTCGGATTTGCACGAAGACGGCGTTGAGGCCGGCGCGCTGGCCGGCGTCGAGCAGGCGGCGGTACTCGCGGCGGTACTGGTCGGGCGACTCGCCCCGCTGGTTGGGCCAGTCGATGTTTTCGACCGTGGCCACCCACATGCCGCGCAGCTCGCGCTTGGGCGGCGGAATGGCCAGCAGGGTATCGGCGGTGGGTTGGGCCTGGGCGGGGGCAGCCCAGCTCAGCAATGTAAGAAGTAGGAAAAAGCGGCCTGCGGCAAGAAAACGGAGCATCAACGGAAAATCAGCAACACGAGAACAAGCCGCAAATTACGCTGGATGCGGGCCGTTGTCATTTAAAACGTCCTTTAACCGAAACGTCATGCAGAGCGCCAGCGAAGCATCTTTACCGTGGAAGTAATCCAAGTGCAGGAGTTACTGCTGCGGTAAAGATGCTTCGCTGGCGCTCGGCATGACGGTCTATCGAGCGTAAGCCTAATGCTTCTACGAGCCCGTCAGCTCGGTATCGGTCTCGGGCTGGTCGGGCGTGTCGGGGCCGCCTTCCAAGCCGTTGGTCTGGCTGGCGTCGCCGTAGTCGCCGCGGATGCCCGCGCCGTCGCCCATGTTCTGCTGGGTGCTGCTGGGGATGCTGGTGCCGGTGCTGGGCTGCTCGTCGGGGGCCGGGTCGGGCGTAGCGTTCACGGTGCTGTCTTGCTCCGACGTCTGGTCGGGCGTGGACGCGGTGGGGGCGTAGTCGGGCTGCGAGTCGGTGGGGTTCTGCGTGGGGTCGGGCATGGGAATAAAACGAATGAGTGGAAGGACGCGCGGCGGCCCGCAGGCCTCGCGGTTGAGTTTACGGCGGGCGGGCGCGGTGGTTGGGCGCGGCGGTTTGCCCGGCGTTCACCATCTTAGTAACCGCTATTCACTTTCAGCCCCGCCACCTGCCACCGTGTCCGACTCCGCTACCGATTTTTATCACCAGAAAACCGAAGCCGAGCTGCGGTTTCTCATCGAGCACCCCGAGTATTACCAGCCCGATTTGATAGAGCTGGCCCGGCGCGAGCTGCGCCGGCGCGGCCTGCTGACCGTGGAGCTGCCGCCGCTGGCGCCGCAGGATTTTGAGGCCCCGGCCAGCGTGGCCCGGGCGGGCCGCGGCGCCAGCTTCCTGAACCTGGCGTTGGCCGCCGTGCTGCTGCTGGGCCTGGGCTACCTGTACTACACCAAGCAGCGGGGCGGGGGCGTGCAGGCGGCCGCGGTGCCGGCCAAGCCCCGGCCGGTGCCCAAGCTCACGGAAGTGGCCACCTCGGCCATTCCCACCTACGAAGCGTCGGCGGTGGCCGACCAACTGGTGGCCCGCATGCCGGCCGCCGAAAAGAAAGACCCGCAGGCCCTGCGGCAGTTCCGCGAGCTGGCCCGCCGCTTCTGGACGGCCGAGATGCAAACCGAATACCTCACCGGCCAGGCCCACGCCGGCAAGGCCGGCCCCATGTTCGCCGAGCAAACCACCGTGGTGCGCCAAACCTGGTCGGAGTTCAACAAAGGCGCCGTGTACAGCTACCGCTTCGGCCCGAAAATGGCCAACGTATATGGCCGCATGCGCGACGCCGCCAGCAGCCAGCAGCACATTCTGGAGCAGTTTCCCGCCCTGCTGCCCCACCAGCAATTTCTGAAAGACAAAGAGCTGGTGTCCCGCGAAGCCGACGTGCAAGACTGGCTCAAGGACGTGCTGCCCGCCTCGCCCGTCACCGGCAAGCCCTACAAGGCCACGGTGCTGACGATAAAGTATTAGGTGTTGGGTGTTCGGTGTTGGGTTTTAGGTGTTGGGTTTCGGTAAAAGCTTTAGCCGAACACCCAACACCCAACACCCAACACCGAACACCCAACATCCGAACTGGCAAAGTGGCCGGTTGTTGAAGGCTGGCGCGCTACTTGCCGCGTGCTGCCTTGATGGAAGAAGCCACCCCCTCTGCGGGCGCTGGGCCCGGCTCCACCGCCGCCCTCGCCGCCCAGCTCTTCGCCCAAAAGCCCGAAGCCGAGCTCCTGTACCTGGCCCAGAACGCGGCCCGCTACCCACCCGCCGTGGGCGCCGCCGCCGTGGCCGAGCTCAAGCGGCGCGGCCTGCTGCCCGAGGCCACGCCCGCTGCCCCGCCGCCCCTGGCCGAAGCGCCCGAAACCTGGAGCCAACTGCTGGGCCAGCTGCTGCGGGGCTTGCTCATTCCGTCGCGCCGCTTCCTGGCCACGCCGCTGCTGCTCGATTTTACGCTGCTCATCTTCGGGCTGATGGTGCTCAGCGGTGTGTCGGCGTCGGCGCCCACGCCGCACCAGTTGGTGGTGTGGGGCTCCAACGTGTCGGGGCTCACGCTGCACGGCCAGCCCTGGCGCCTGCTCACCTACCAGTTTGTGCACGCCGGCCTCTCGCACCTGCTGCTCAACATGTTTTCGCTCTGGCTGCTGGGCCTGCTGGTGGAAGACCGGGTGGGGCCCTGGCGCCTGGCGTTGGTGTACCTGGCCAGCGGCGTGGGCGGCGGGCTGGCCAGCCTGTGGTGGCACACCGGCGGCATCAACTCGGTGGGCGCCAGCGGGTCCATCTTCGGCCTGTATGGCCTGCTGCTGGTGCTGCTGATTGGCAAAAAGCTGGTGCTGGACAAGTCTGACCGGCGCGCCATGCTGGGGCTGGTGCTCTACCTGGTACTCAGCAACCTCATTTCGGGCCTCACCGGCAACATCGACAACGCCGCGCACCTGGGCGGGCTGGCCACGGGCCTGCTGGTGGCGGGCCCGCTGGCCCTCATCGGGTTGAAACGGGCGAGCTAGAAGCCGCTCCACGGGGCGTTAGCTCACCGTGGGCGGGTTGGGGGAGGGGTTGGGCGGGCCGCCGGCCAGCTGGCTCACCATGTCGTCGAGGATGGACTTGCTGTAGCCGATGCGCATGGCGTACTCCTGGCACAGGCCGTACTCGCGGGCGTCGAGGTGGCCGTCCTGCATCATCATCTGCACCAGGGTTTGCAGCTCCAGGGTGCGCTGAATGCCCTCGGCCGGCACAATGAAGCTGAGCACCCCCAGATTGTCGGCGATGGGCATCACCTCCTCCGCTTTCAGCCCCAGCCGGTTGCCGATTTGCAGCAGAAAATCGCCTTCCTCCTGGCTGAGCTGCCCGTCGGCGGCGGCGACCAAAATCAGGTTCTGAAAAAACGCGAGCTTCTTTTGCGGCGTGTTCAGCACGGCTTCGAGGGAGTGGGTTTCGGGCATTGCGTTGGGGGTGCGAGAGTGAAAGGTGCCCGCGTCGGGGCGTTTCGTTTGAACGACGCCTTTGCAGGAAGGTTATCGACGCAACGAGCGCAGTTCATTTCCTGCTGCGGGCAGGCTGGTTCTTCGCGGGCCGCCGGGCTCCTGTACCGGCGAGCGACAGCAGGGGTAATGTTTTGAGCAACGCATTGAAAAATAATACCAAACGGCTTGCCTCTGAACCGGGTACTGATATATTTGGCTTCTCAACAATCGTTCTCTCTTCTTCATTGCTGCCCATGAAGGCCAACGACTGCGCCTCGGAAGGCTTCGCCAACGGCTTGCAGGGCCTCGTGGCGCCGCACCCGCCGGTCAGTACCTCGACTGTGGCCACTCAGGATGCCTTCCTGGCCCAGAACGCGCCCAACCCGTGTTCGGGCCGCACCTCGGTGAGCTACCGCACGCCCAAGGGCAGCGCCGAGGCAGAGTTGGTCGTCCGAAATTATTATTCGGGCGCAGTGGTGCTGCGGCGGGCCGTGGCGGCCGGCGAGCACACCGTGGAGCTTAATGTGACCCCTTTGGCGCCCGGCATCTACCACTATGCCCTCGAAGTTGGAGGCCGTCCCGTCGCTCACCATAACCTGCTGGTACAATGAGCAAGTTTCGTCGATTTTGCCAGTGTCTGACGGTAGTCGGGGGCTGGTGCCTCGTTCTGGCTGGCGCGGCCCTGGCGCAGCCCACGCTTATCGGCGAGCGGAAAAATACGCCTCGGTTTCAGGCCCTTTTCAGCAAGTCCTTTGAGTTACCTGGTCACCGGTTTGTGCATTGCGGCGAAGCAGATGTCACCATTCAGAGCCGAGGGAAGAAAGAGTTAGCACTAGTGGTGAGCAAAGCGTCGGGGGACACGGTGCGCTACCGGCGGCTGAACCTGAACCAAGCCGACGGCGGGGACTTCTTCGTGGACGTCGTGCTGGGCCCGGACCACCTGCTGACCTACCTCAGCAACCACCACGAGCCCAACGCCAGCCCCACGCTGCCGCCCGAGCGCTTCTACGCCCTGACGCAGGTGGACACGTTGGGCAACGTGCGCTGGCAGCGGCGCTACCCGGTCGCCGACGTCGCGTCGGTGGGGGCGCTCTTGCGGGTGCCCGACGGCTTTTTGGTGCTGGTCAACGGCGTCTCGCCGGCCAGCACGCCCGCGGCCACCTACGGGCAGGGCGGGGCGGCCAAGTTCGATTTGCTGGGCAACTTGCTCTGGCGGCGCACCTGGCCCAGCCGGGGCTACGGCGGGGTGGGGCTGCTCAACGGGCTGGTGGCCCGGCCCGACGGCTCGTACCTGGCCACGGGCTACTCGGACAACGGCACGCCCTACACCGGCGGGGCCGCCCTGCCGCGCTTCGACCACTGGCTGGTGCAGTTCTCGCCCCAAGGCGACACGCTGCGCACGGCCCGCTTCGGGGCGGGCGCGCAGTTCGACGGCGGCTTTTTCGTCTCCAACACGCGCGGGGGCGGGGCGCTGGTGAGCGGGGCCCGGCGCCTGCCCACCAGCGCCAACAACGACGCGCAGCTGGTGCAGGTCGACAGCCTCTTGCGCCCGCAGTGGACCTACACCCAGCCCAACACGAGCAACCAGAACGACTATTTTGGCTTCGCCTACGGCACCCCCCGCGGCGACGTCGTGTTCGGGGGCGGGCGCGTAAACGCCCTCACCCGGCAGGTGGGGGTGGAGTTCACCGCCTTCACGGCGGGCGGGGCGCCGCGCTGGGCGTTCCAGTACCGCTTCGGCAACGACCCGCAGCGGCCCACGGGCCTGGCCGCGCTGGTGGGCAGCGCCGACAGCTCGGCCTACGTGGTGGGCGGCACGCGGGCCACCAACCGGGCCACGGTCTACGAAGACTACTTCGCCCGCTTCGCCAACGTGGGGTCGCCGTATGTGGCGGAGCTGTGCCGGGTGCGGCCGCAGGCGCAGGTGGGCTACGCCTTCACGGCCGGCGGCGACAGCCTGCGCCTGGTGAGCCTGTCCACGCCCGGCCCGCGGCACGCCGAGTTGGCTCTGTGGCACTGGGACTTCGGCGACGGCACCTTTTTCGACGGGCCCGCCCCGCCGCCCCACCGCTACGCCGGCGCGCCGGGGGCGGGCACGGCCGTGCGGCTGACCGTGACCAACAACCTGGGCTGCACCAGCACGCAGGCCGTGTTCCCCTTCGCCCTGGCCACGGCCGCCGCCCGGGCCCTGGCGGCCGGGGCGCGCCTGTGGCCCAACCCCACGGCGGGCCGCGCCACGCTGGAGGTGCCCGGCCTGCGGGCCCAGGGGCCGGTGCGGGTGGAGGTGCTGAACACCCTGGGCCAGGTGGTGCAGGCGCGGGCCGTGGCCGTGCGCCAGGGCGTGACCCGGGCCGAGTTGGACTTGGGCGGCTTGCCGCCGGGCGTGTACGCCGTGCGCCTGCACGCCCAGGAAGGCACCGTGGTCAAGCGCTTAGTGAAAGACTAACGTGGCGTAGGCAGAAGAGGGAAAACGAGTAAGTAAATAATTACTCTTCGCGGGCGAGATGCTTCGGCTGCGCTCAGCATGACGTTCTTTTACTTGCTCATTGCTCACTGAAACCATGCAAGCTCTCCAACTCGACGCCATTAACCAGCCCGCCGCCGTGCGCGACGTGCCCACGCCCACGCCCGGCCCCGGCGAAATCCTCGTCCGGCTCCACGCCGCCGCCCTTAACCACCGCGACGTCTGGATTCAAAAGGGCCAGTACGGCGGCATCAAGCTGCCCTGCATCCTGGGCGCCGACGGCGCCGGTGAAGTAGCCACCCACGGCCCCGAAGTGCCCGCTGAGGCGCCCGCGGTGGGTGCCCGCGTGCTGCTCTACCCCGGCCTGCGCTGGGGCAATAATCCGAAAGTCCAGGCCAAAGACTTTGTGGTGCGGGGCATGCCCGACCCCGGCACATTTGCCGAATACATCACCCTGCCCGCCGAATACGTCCGGCCGCTGCCGGCCCACCTCAGCTATGAGCAGGGCGCAGCGCTGCCGCTGGGCGGGCTCACAGCCTACCGGGCCGCCTTCAGCCGCGCCCGGGTGCAGGCTGGCGAGCGGGTGCTGGTGACGGGCGTGGGCGGCGGCGTGGCGCTGCTGGCCGCGCAGTTTTGCGCCGCCCGCGGGGCCGAGGTCTGGGTCACGTCCAGCTCCGACGACAAGCTGGCCCGCGCCCGGGCGCTGGGCGCGAAAGGCGGCATCAAGTACACGGCTGAGAACTGGGTGAAAACCCTCATGCAGCAAGCCGGTGGCCCGTTCGACGTCATCATTGACAGCGCCGCCGGGCCGGCCTTCAACGCCCTGCTCGACGCGGCCGCGCCGGGCGGGCGCATCGTGTTCTACGGCGGCACGCTGGGCGCCATTCCGGACCTGCCGCCCGCCAAAGTGTTCTGGAAGCAACTCAGCATCCTCGGCTCCACCATGGGCTCGCCGCAGGACTTTGAAGACATGCTGGCGCTGGTGACCGAGAAGCAAATCGTGCCGGTGGTGGATGAGGTGTTCCCGTTGGCGGAAGGCGAAGCCGCCCTGCGCCGCATGGACGCCGGCGTGCAGTTCGGCAAAATCGTGCTGAAGATTGGCTGAGAAAGCAGGGGAGACAGAGCAAAAAGACCGTCATGCTGAGCTTGTCGAAGCATCTCGCGTGTGGCAGTAATTCATTCGATTGGTTTACTCCTGCACGCGAGATGCTTCGACAAGCTCAGCATGACGTTTTGGGTTCTAAAGCGTTTTGAAACACGCAAAATTATGCGCCAAAATCGGCCTCTACGGGAATGAAAACCGCGTTTTTAGGGTTACTACAATACGCTGATATTCCTCTAAAAGCCAGCCCGTTTTCACGTATGAAATCTGCCGCCGAATACCTCGAAGGTCGTGTGTTTGAAGCCCGCCGTCCGCGCCGCAACCTGCAGGCCGTGGTGGCCCACGCCGACGCCGTGCAAGCCATTGAGCAAGCCCTCGCCGACGCCGAGAAATACCGCTACCTGCTGATGCGCGCCCTGCGCCACCACGACGCGGCGCAGCCCACCGCCGCGCCCGCCCGCCTGGCCGACATTCGCCCCGCCTTCCCGGCCACGGAAGCGCCGGTTTTGCCTCTGTATCCGGCGTTGGCCGCTTAAGCCGCCATGCTTCCATTGCCCACAAAAGCCGCTTTCGCAGGGAAGCGGCTTTTTTATGGCCCCGGCTACGCGCCCTGGCTTACGCGCCGCGCCAGTTCCGCGGCTAAAGCGGCGGCCTGCTGCCGCAATTCCGGCACGGCCGTCGACTCAAAATAGGCCGGGCGCCGGCTGGGCCCGAGGGTGAAGAGGGTGGCGGAAACCACGCCGTCGGGGCCGCGCACGGCCCCGTGCGCGTCGGTGAGCATGCCCAGGCCCAGCGGGTCGGCGGCCAGGTGGCCGGCGTCGCGCAGGTGCATCACCAGCGGGTCGGCAATGCGGCCGTAGTCGAGCAGCGGGCCGGCGCAGCACACCACATGCCGGGCCGTGAGCCAGGAGCCGGGGGCGCCGTGGGGCCGCACGCGCACGTTCAGGTGGTCGCCGGCCGGGAGGATTTCGCGCACCGTGCCGATTTTCAATTGCACCAGGCCGGCGGCGGAGAGGTCGGCCAGGGCCTGGGCATTCTGGGGTGGGCTGCGGTGCCGGGCCACCGACCACGGGCCCGCCAGGTGCCGCAAAAAGCGGCGCTGCTCCACCAGCGGCCACGCGCCCCAGATGCGGCCCAAATCCGGCCGCAGGCAATCAATTACCTGGCGCCAGTCCACGCCCTGCGCCGCCGCCGCGCGCAAGTGGCGCTTGAATACGGCCAGCACGCCCGCCACGGTGGTTTTGTCGGCCAGCTCGGGGTAAAAGCTGGGGTAGGGCGGTGCCACCGGGCCGTGGGCGGTGGGCCAGCGGCCGTGCCGGGCCACCACGGTCACGGGCGCGCGGTGTCCGTCTTTGTGCAGGGCCAGCAGCACGTCCACGGCCGTCAGGCCGGAGCCGATGAGCAGCACCTCGTCATCTGGCCCGATGCGGCGCAGGTTGCCGATGGCCCAGGGGTCGGCGTGGTAGCCGGGGTGGTGCAGGTAGCGGTGGTCGGGTCCGGCGGGCGGCGGGGGCGGGAAGTTGCCAAGGGCTAGTACCACGTAGTCGCTGCTGATTTCGGTGCCGTTGGCCAGCAGCACCTGGCGGCGGCCCGGGCCTCCCCGTAAGGGTGCCGTCAGGGCCCTACTGTTGTGCCAGAGAATGCGCGGCGCGGCGGCCGTGGGCGCCAGGGCCGCACCCAGCTCTTCTTGCAGATAGCGCCCGTAGGTGGCCCGGGCGGCAAACTCCGGCACGCCAGCGGCGCTTTCGGGCTGGGTTTTCAGCCAGTCGGCAAAATGGCCGGGAGCGTCGGGGTAGAGGCTGAGCGCGCCGGGGCGCACGTTCAGCAGATACTCCGGCCGGCGCGCGCTGTAAGCCAGGCCGGGACCGGGAATTTCCCGGGGCTCAATCAGGTGAATTTCGGCCTGCCGCAACGCTGGCTGCTGCCGCAATTGCAGCGCCAGCGCCGTGCCCGCAAAGCCGCCGCCCACGATGGTAATGACGGGACGGACGGCGTGAGTCACGGGCGGGGGCGGCAAAGTGAAGTTAAGAACGTCATGCAGAGCGCAGCGAAGCATCTTTACCGCGCAACTAAGCATGTTTACTATTGCGGTAAAGATGCTTCGCTGCGCTCTGCATGACGACCAATAAAGTAAGTCGTTGGGCTAACTACATGTACCGGCCCGGCACCAGGTAGTTCTGCACGTAGTCCTGAATGCCGTCTTCCAGCCGCGTAAACGGCTGGTCGTAGCCGATGCTTTGGAGCTTGCTCATGTCGGCTTCGGTGAAGTACTGGTACTTGTCGCGAATGTCCTCGGGCGTGTCTTTAAACTGAATGTCCGCCGTGCGGCCCAGGGCCTGGAACGTGTTAAGAGCCAAATCCAGAAAGGTGCGGGCCTGGCCGCTGCCCAGGTTGTAGATGCCGGAATGGGTGCGGTTATTTAGCAGGAAATAGCACACTTCCACCACGTCCTTCACGTACACAAAATCGCGCATCTGGCCACCGTCGGTGTAGTCGGGATTATGGGACTTAAACAGCATCATCGAGCCCGTTTGCTGAATCTGGTGGAAGGCGTGGAAAATCACCGAGGCCATGCGGCCCTTGTGAAATTCGTTGGGGCCGTACACGTTGAAAAACTTCAGCCCGGCCCAGAAATAGGGCTTTTCGGCCTGAGCCAGGGCCCAGTTGTCGAAGTCGTTTTTGGAGTCGCCGTAGGGATTAAGCGGGCGGTAGAGCGGAAACAGGGCCTCGTCGGTGTCGGTGTAGCCCAGGGTGCCGTCGCCGTAGGTGGCGGCCGAGGAAGCGTACACCAGCGGCAAATTATACTTCACGCACGCCTGCCACATCTGCTTGGAATAGTTCAGGTTGAGCACGTCGAACACGGCCGGGTCCATCTCGGTGGTGTCGGTGCGGGCGCCGAGGTGGAAGACGAATTCCACCTGCTCGTGGTGGGCGTCGAGCCACTCAAAAAACGTTTCGCGGTCCACGTACTCGCGCAGCTTTTTGCCCTGGATGTTGGGCAGCTTCTTTTCAACTGAGAAATTATCCACCGCCACCACGTCGTTGAAATTGGCGGCGTTGAGGCGGGCGACTAGGCAGCTGGCAATAAAGCCGGCCGCGCCGGTGACTACTATCATAGGGTGGGGGCTTGAGGACGGGGCAAAGGTAAACCGACGCGCCGGGTGGCGCCGCTACCTTTGCGGCATGCGTTTCCTGTTGTTGCTTTTACCGCTGGCGTGGCTGGCAAGTTGCCAATCCGAGTCCAAACCGGCCGCCCCCGTGGCCGTGCACGATGGCATGGGCCGCGCCCTCACGCTGCCCGCGCACCCTCGCCGCGTGCTGGCCCTGGCCCCCAGCATGACCGAAATGCTCTACGCCGTGGCCGATACCGCCACCATCGTGGCCCGCTGCCCGCAGGATAATTTCCCCGCCGCCGTGCTGCAAAAGCCCGTCGTCAACAACTACCCGCTGGATATGGAGCGCCTCATCACCCTGAAGCCCGACGTGGTGTTCACCGTCGAAGGCATCACGTCGGTAGACGATGCCCAGCGCCTGCAGGACCTGGGTATTCCGGTATATTACATGCGTTTCCGTAAAGTTGAGGACGTATTCTCCGGTGTGGAGGAGCTAAGCCGGCTGCTGGGCCGCCCCGCGCAGGGCCACCGCGTGGCCGACTCGCTGCGCCAGCGTCTGAAAAGCCTCACCAGTTCACCAACCCAACCATCCGACGCCCCACCAAAAGTCCTGGCCATCACCTGGCAGGACCCCATCTACTGCTACGGCCAGAACACGCTCTTTACCGACGAAATCCGTTTGGCCGGGGGCCAGAACGCCGTCACCGAAACCTTTCCGCAGCCCTACCCGGCCCTGACGCGCGAATACATCCTCAAGCTCAACCCCGACGTGCTGCTCGGCGGCAGCTTCGGGAAGCTGGACAGCACGTTTTTCAAAAGCTACCCGGAGCTGCGCCGCATCAACGCGTACAAAAGTCGCCGCGTCTTCGCCATCACCGGCAACCTCATGGAGCGTCCGGGGCCGCGCGTCGTGGAGTCGGTGCGGGAACTCCAAGCGCTGCTTAATCAGCCTGCTGCCAAGTCAACCGCCGCCGCCCGCTGATGCCCGCCCGTCGCCCGTTGCTGTGGTTGATGCTGGGCCTGGGGCTCGTGGTGGCGCTGGTAGTGCTGGGCTTGCGCGTGGGCAGCTACGCCACTTCCTACGGCTTCATCCTGAATACTTTCCGGCATTACGACCCCGCCGACCCGGCCCAGCTGGTGCTGGTGCAGCTGCGGCTGCCGCGCCTGCTGCTGGCCCTGCTGGCCGGCGCCAGCCTGGCCGTGAGCGGCTACCTGCTCCAAACCCTCGTCACCAACCCGCTGGCCGACCCGTATTTGCTGGGCACGGCTTCGGGCGCGTCGCTGGGCGCCATTGCCAGCTACGTGCTGGTGCCTTCGCTCACGCTGGCGGGCGTGTATTTGCCGCCGGTGGCGGCGCTGGCGGGGGCGTTGGCGGCCACGCTGCTGGTGGTGGCGCTGGGCACGCGACGGGGGCGCATTTTGCCGGCGCCGCTGCTGCTGGCGGGGGTGGCGGTGGGGGCGCTGGCCTCGGCGGTGGGCAGCCTGCTCACGTTTCTGGCCTCGCCGGAGGGCAGCCTGCGCAGCGTGGTATTTTGGGCGTTTGGCAGCTTCGAGCGGGCCGGGTGGGGCGTGCTGCCGTACCCGGCGGCGGTGCTGATTGTCAGCCTGTTCGTCATGGCTTTTTTGCAGAAAGACCTGAACCTGTTGCTGCTGGGGGAGGAGCGGGCCGCTGCCCTGGGCCTGCCGGTGGCGCGGCGGCGCTGGCTGCTGGTGCTGCTGGCGGCCGGCCTCACCGGGGGCGTGGTGGCACTGTGCGGGCCGGTGGGCTTCGTGGGCCTGCTCATTCCGCACCTCACGCGGGGCCTGCTGGGCACCACGGGGCGCTACAACCTGCTGTTTTGCGCGGTGCTGGGCGGCGGCTTTTTGCTGGCCTGCGACCTGCTGGCGCGGCTGCTCTACCCGCCCGCCGGGCTGCCCGTGGGCTTGGTCACGGCCCTGTTCGGGGTACCCTTCTTCGTATATTTGCTGCGGAAAAATAATTAAGCTATTAGCCTTTAGCTGTTAGCTGTCAGCTTCTTTTTTGGAGGAAGCCCAAGAAAGCTAATGGCTAACCGCTAGTAGCTAAAAGCTTAGAAAATGATTTACGTTAGCCGCCAGGAACATTTCAACGCCGCCCACAAGCTGCACAACCCCAAGTGGAGCGACGAGCGCAACCGCGAGGTGTTCGGCCCCTGCGCCAACTCCAACTGGCACGGCCACAATTACGACCTCATCGTGACGGTGAAGGGCGAGCCCGACCCCGAAACCGGCTTTGTGGTCGATTTGAAGGCCCTTTCCGACCTGCTGCGCACGCACATCACCGAGCAGGTCGACCACAAAAACCTCAACCTCGACGTGCCCTTCATGGCCGGCCAGATGGCCAGCACCGAAAACCTGGCCATCGCCTTCTGGCAAATTCTGGAGCGCGAACTGCCCGCCATCACCCAGGCCCGCCTGCACTGCGTTAAACTCTACGAAACGCCGCGCAACTTCGTGGAATACTACGGCTGAAGAAGTTAAGAGTTGAGAGTTGACAGTTAGGAGTTGGACCTTGGCGGATTTTCGCGCAGGTGCCATTCAGAACCAGAACTCCTAACTCCTAACTATTAACTCTTAACTCACTAAATGAAGTATTACTTAATAGCCGGCGAACGTTCGGGCGATTTTCATGCGGCCCACCTCATGCGCGAGCTCAAGGTGCAGGACGCGGCCGCGCAGTTCCGTTTTTGGGGCGGCGACATGATGGAGGCCGAGGGCGGCGAGCTGGTGCGCCACTATAAGGAACTGGCCATCATGGGCTTTGTGGAGGCCGCTACCAGCGTGCTCAAGTTTCGGGGCTACCTCAAGCAGTGCCAGCAGGACATCCTGACCTTTAAGCCCGACGTGCTGATTCTGGTGGACTACGCCGGGTTCAACATGCGCATGGCCCGGTTTGCCAAAGAACGCGGCATCAAGGTGTTCTATTACATCTCGCCCAAAATATGGGCCTGGAACCAGAGCCGCGTCGAGAAGGTGAAGGCCTACGTCGACAAGATGTTCGCCATTCTGCCGTTCGAGCGCGAGTTCTACGCCAAGTTCGGCTACGAAATCGACTACACCGGCAACCCCACGGCCGACGCCGTGGCCGAGTTTCAGCCCACGCCCGATTTCTACGAGCGCAACCGCCTCGACCCCGAGCGGCCCATCATTGCGGTGCTGCCGGGCTCGCGCAAGCAGGAAATCGAGGAGATGCTGCACGAGATGATTGCCATTCTGCCAGGCTTTCAGGAATACCAGTTTGTGGTGGCCGGCGTCACAAACCTCGACCCTAATTACTACAAGCACTTCCACCGCAACGGCATCCGCTTCGTGTTCGACCAAACCTTCGACCTGCTGGCGCACGCCGCCGCGGCGCTGGTCACGAGCGGCACGGCCACGCTGGAAACCGCCCTGTTTGGCGTGCCCCAGATTGTGTGCTACCGCACCAGCCTGCTGAGCTACACCATCGGCAAGATGGTCATCAAGGTGCCCTACATCTCGCTGGTCAACCTCATTGCCGGGCGCGAAGTGGTGAAAGAGCTGATTCAGGGCGACTTCACGGCCCGCAACCTGCTCGACGAGCTGCGCACGATGCTCACCGACGCCGATTACCAGGCCCGCATCCGGGCCGGCTACACCGAGCTGCGCGAAAAGCTGGGCCAGCAGCAAGCCGCCAAAAAAACGGCCGAGCTGATGGTGAAGTACTTGCAGCCCGCCTAGCGCACGGCTTGCGAAGGCCCTGGCTTTACGAGTTCAGGCGAAAGCGTCTTCTGCTATAAATAATGCAAAGCGTCCCGCGCTGAGGAGTAGCCTCGGGGCAGGGCGCTTTTGTGTTCCCGTAAACTTCTTTGCCCCAAACGATGGCTTGTTATCGGCCTGAAGGGCGTTAGTGCCGGGCAAAGCGACGGATGCGCACGGCAAGCGACCTAATTCGGGCGTTGGTCGATTTTGACCGGGCGGGCATCGGCGGCCTGTTATATTTACTGCTTCCACCCAACTCACTCGCCCATAATGAAGAAACGATACCTGCCCCGGCCGGCTCGCCCCCAGCTGCCCTCCAACTCGTCGGCCCGGAAAGGCCCTGCCCGTATGGGCCGCTTGTTGCTCGCACTTTTTGCTCTGTTGGGCGTTTCGGGCGGTGCCCGGGCCCAGCGGCTTGACTCGCCCTTCTTCCGGGCCGATGCCGAAGCCAAAGCTGCGGCGGCCACCTCGCCGCTGGCGGCGGCCCTGTTTCACTCCCAGGCCCTGACCCTGGACCTGGCCAGCCTGCGCGCCGCTCTGGTCACGGCCCCGCTCGAAACCAAAGCCGGCGCCGCGCCCCTGGTCCTGGCGCTGCCCCTGCCCGACGGCCACCTCGGCCGGTTTGCCGTGCGCGAGGCGCCCATCATGGAGCCCGCTTTGGCGGCCCGCTTCCCCGCCATCAAAACCTACGCCGGCGTGGGCCTCGACGACGCAGCCGCGTCGGTGCGCCTCGACGTGACGCCCATGGGCTTTCACGCCCAAGTGCTCACCGCCAACGGCAACAGCTTCTACATCGACCCCATGAGCCGGACCGACGTGCGGCACTACCTCGGCTTTTATAAGAAAGACATGAACCGGGCCGCGGCCGGTGCGGCGCTGACCTGCGGCTTCGACGCCAAGCAGGACGCCCCGAAAGCCAAAGCCGGCCGACCGGCCGCCGCGGCCAGCCGCGCCACCGCGCTGCTTTCAAGCGGCCCGCAGCTGCGCACCTACCGCCTGGCCTTGGCCTGCACGCCCCAGTACGCCCTCACCAAGGGCAACACCGTGGCCGGCGTGATGGCCGGCGAAGCCACCACCGTGAACCGCGTGGTGGGCGTGTACGAGAAGGAACTGGCCGTGCGCCTGGTGCTCATTGCCAATAACGACCAGCTGATTTTCCTGGACGGGGGCACCCCGCCGCCCACGCCCTACAGCAACGGCAATGGTAACGCCATGCTGGGCCAGAACCAGTCCAACATCACGGCCATCATCGGCGCGGCCAACTACGACATTGGCCACGTAGTGAGCACCGGCGGCGGCGGCGTGGCCTACCTGGGCGTGGTGTGCGACAACGCCAACAAGGCGCGCGGCGTGACCGGCTCGCGCACCCCTGTGGGCGACTCCTTCGACATTGACTACGTGGCGCACGAGATGGGCCACCAGTTTGGCGGCAACCACACCTTCAACAACGACGACTCGGGCAGCTGCGCCGGCAACCGCGAGGCCGACGTGGCCTACGAGCCGGGCTCGGGCTCGACCATCATGGCGTATGCCGGCATCTGCGGCTCGCCCAACAACCTGCAGCCGAACTCGGACCCGATTTTTCATACCGCCAACTACCAGGAGATGCGGGCGTTTATTGACGGCACCACCTGCAGCGTGAACTCGGCCACCGGCAACACCGCGCCCGTGGTGACGGCCGTGCCCGCCAGCGGCAAGGTGCTGCCCATCGGCACGCCCTTCAAGCTCACGGCCAGCGCCACCGACGCCGAAAATGACGCCCTCACCTATATGTGGGAAGAGCTGGACCTCGGCCCGGCGGGCTCGCCCAACGCCACCCAGGTCCCCGGCCAGGCCATTCCGCTGTTCCGCTCTTTCACGCCCAACTCCAGCCCCACGCGCTACTTCCCGCGCCTGATTAGCCTCGTGAACAACACCACGGTGCTGGGCGAGCGCCTGCCTACCGTGACGCGCCCCCTGAACTTCCGCTGCACCGTGCGCGACGAGCACAACGGCTTGGTGGGCGTCATCGGCGGTGTTAACTACAGCTCCACGGTGAGCCTGAGCAGCAGCGCAACCGCGGGTCCCTTTGTGGTGCAGGCCCCCAACACGGGCGTGACCTGGGTGGGCGGCGCCGCCCAAACCGTGACCTGGGACGTGGCCGGCACCGACGCGGCGCCGGTGAGCTGCGCCGTGGTCAACATCCGCCTCAGCCTCGACGGTGGCCTGACCTACCCCACGGTGCTGGCCCAGAACGTGCCCAACAACGGCGCGGCCGTGGTGGTGGCGCCCAGCCCCGCCACCGCCCAAACGCAGGCCCGCATCATGGTGGAAGCCGCCGATAACTACTTCTTCGACATTTCGGACGCCAACTTCACCATCTCGCCGCCCGCCGTGGGGCCCACCATCACCAGCTTCACGCCGACCGGCGGGATGCCCGGCACGGTGGTTAGCATCCTCGGCTCCAACTTCACGGGCGCCACGGCGGTGGCTTTCAACGGCACGCCGGCGGCCAGCTTCGCGGTGGTTTCGGCCACGCAGCTTACCGCCACGGTAGCCGCGAGCACCACCACGGGCCCCATCACCGTGGCTACGCCCGTGGGCACGGCCACTTCGGCCACGCCGTTTGTGGTGGGGGCACCGCCCACCATCACCGGCTTCACGCCCGTCACCGGCCCCGTGGGTACGGTGGTGGTCATCACGGGTACGAATTTCACGGGCGCCACGCAGGTGCGGTTCAACACCACGGCGGCCGTGACGTTCGCCGTGAATTCGGCCACGCAGATTACGGCCACGGTGCCCGCGGGCGCCACCACGGGCTACATCTCGGTGACCACGCCGGTGAACACGGCCGTGTCGTCGGCCGTGTTCACCGTAATTCAGCCGCCTACCATCACATCCTTCACGCCGACCTCGGGCCGGGCGGGCACGGTGGTGGTGCTCACGGGCACCAACTTCCTCGGCGCCACGCAGGTGACGTTTAACGGGACGGCGGCGCCGGCATTCACGATTAACTCGGCCACTCAGCTGACCGCAACGGCGCCGGTAGGCGTCTCGACGGGCCCCATCTGCGTGACCGGGCCCGGCGGCCAGGGCTGCTCGGCCACGTCCTTCGGCCTAGCGCCTGCCAACGACCTCTGCGCCGATGCCATTGCCATTGCCTGCGGCCAGAGCGTGACGGGCAGCACGGTGAACGCGACCGACGCGGGCGACCCCACCGGCAACTGCGTGGCTGATATTGACGCGGGCGGGGTGTTTTACACCATCGTGGGCACGGGCAACAACCTAACCGTGTCGACGTGCAACGCCGGGACCAACTTCGACACCAAGCTGTTTGTGTACTCCGGCGCTTGCGGCGCCTACGTGTGCGTGGGCGGCAACGACGACGCCAGCAACTGCAACAGCAACGGTGGCGTGTCTTCGACGGTCACCTTTGCGTCGGTGCTGGGCGAGACGTACCGCATTTTCGTGACGGGCTACGACGGCGAAGAAGGCACGTTTGTGCTGCGCGCCACCTGCTCGGCGTCGGCGCCCACCATCACCCAGATATCGCCCAACAGCGGACCGGAGGGCACCACCGTCACCATCACCGGCACCAACTTCACGGGGGCCACGGCGGCGAGCTTCAACGGCCTTCGGGGCACGTCCTTCACCGTCGTCAACGCCACCACCATCACGGTGGTGGTACCCACGGGCGCCACCACCGGCGACGTATACCTGTCCTCGCCCAACGGCGCCAGCAACGGCAGCCTGTTCACCGTGACGCCGCTGTCGGCCACGGCCAATGCCAACCAGAGCACGTTCAGCGTGTGGCCCAACCCCATTGCAGCCAAGGGCACGCTGCATCTCACGCTGGCTTTGCCGGCCCGCTCGGCCAGCCTCACGCTGCGCAACGTGCTGGGCCAGACGGTGACCACCCGCAGCTTCAGCGGCAGCAGCACCGAGCTGTCCACGACCGGCCTGGCCACCGGCACCTACCTCCTCACCGTGCAAACGGAAGGCCGCGCGCCCAGCATCCAGCGCGTGGTGGTGGAGTAGATGAACGTCTGGCTGAGCATTTCAGCCAGTTTCCATCACAAAAAAGCCCGCCGAATTGGCGGGCTTTTTTGTGATGGAAACTATTGGCCTTTCTTCCCCGGGGCTCAATACAGGCCGTCCACTTCTTTGGTGTTGACTTTGGGAATGGGCACGATGAACTCGCGCAGCCAGGTGGGCCGGGGCGGCGGGCTGGTGCGCAGCCTGGCCTGCCACTCCTCGTCGGTGAGCGGACTGGGGCTCTGAAATTCGTAGTAGCTGAACACCGGACCGACGGCCACCACGGTGGTGCCGTTGATTTCGACCACCGTGTAGAGGGCATCGACGGCGCCCACTGCCTCTTCCAGCCGCAGGGCGTTGTAGGCATACACGTCGGCTGTCACGCCCAGATGGCGCTCCCGCTCGGGCAACCGGTCGGTTTTGAGGATGTTGAATGTCAGGAATTCGGCCCAGCCCCCAATTTCCGACAAGTCGGCCATGTCGGCTTCACTCACTTTTTCGTGGCGCAGCTCCTGCTGGGTGATGCGGCGCATGGTCGCTATTTTCTCGCGCAGGTCCTTGTTCAGGCCGCTCAGGTGCGGCGTGTTGGCCTTGAGGCGGGTGAGGGACTGCTCCTGAAAAGCCAGCAAGGCCAGGGCCGCGTCCCAGAACGGCAGGTTGGGCTCCACGTAGGCCAGAATAATGGGCGGGGGCGGGCCGCCGTCGCCCCCGCCGCCCATTTCAGCCGCCATCGGCTGCTCCGAATACAGCAGCAGGTCGTGCTTCAGCTCAGCCCAGCCGCCAAGGGCCGTGCTCAGGTTGCGCTTTTGCCAGGCCGGCGTGGCGGCAAACAGCGGCGTGCCGGCGGCCGGCGGCGCGGGCTTGTTCAGGCTGAGCAGGGTTTGCAGGGTTTTGGTGTAGAGGTTGCGGTCCCAGGCCGGCGCGGCCCCAAACTGCTTCTGCAACTGCCGTAGCGTGTCGGGGAAGGCGGGCCACTGCACGGCTTCGCGGTAGTGGTTCAGCAGCACGTCCTGGGCGGCGGGCGTGCCGAAGGTGGCAAACACGTCGAGGCCCTTCGGGAACGGGCGCTTTTTGTTGCGCACCTCGGTCAGGCGCGACAGGATTTCCGCGTCGAACGTGTAGCGGCCGGCCGTGAAAAGCAGGGTGGGGCGGTCGAGGGCTTCCTGGGCGTGCACGGTGAGGCCCTTGGCGCGCACGCGGTCGGTGCCGGTGGCCAGCAGCGCCGGGCGCAGGCGGGCCAGCACGGCCGGGGCGGCCAGTTCGTCGAGGGTTTTGCCGGCGTAGCCGGGGCTGGCCAGCAGCTTCAGCAGGTTGGTGAGCGAGCGGTTGTCCTCGTCGCCCACCAGCACGTCGAGCACGTGCGTGAAGTTCTGGAAGCCCTGCGTGGCGGCGGGGTTGCCGGCCAGGGCTTTGGCCAGGGCCACGGCGCGCAGCAGGCCGGCGTCGGTGTCGAGAAAAACCGGGGCCGTGTTCAGCCACTTCACCGTGCGGAAGTAGCGCCTGGTGGTGTCGTTGCGGGTGTACATGCCGCGCGGCTTCAGCGACTGGTACTCAAACAGCGAGTCTTTGAGGAACAGCGAGCCCTTGCCGTCGGCTTGGTTAGCGTTGGCTATTTCCTCCAGGGCAGCGGCCGCGTAGGTGGGCGGAACCTGCCCCGACTGACCGGTGAGCAGGCTCTGGCCCACGGCGTAGTAGGTGGCAGCCCACTCGGCGGCGGCGCGGGCGTCGGGCTGCTGGCTCTGTGCGGCTAGGGTGCGGGCCTGGGCATTGCCCTGGCGCAGCACGGTGGCCACCACGGGCAGCAGCCGCTCTTCTTCTACGTCTTCGAGAATGCCGTTCAGGTACTTGTGCAGCAGCTGCAAGAATAAATCGGTGGTGACGAAGGCCGGCGTGAAGGCGTACTCGCCCTTGTCGTAGAGGTAAAACAGCTGCTCTTCTTTGGTTGGCACCAGGGCAAAGTTGTTGCGGGCCAGCACCGTGCGCAGGGCCGGCGGCAGCAGAAACTCGCGCTGGTTGGTCACGAAGTCAGGCCCAATCATCGGGTAGCCGCCCGGCTTGGTCACGCGGCTGGCCAGCAGCCTGTCTTCAAAGGCCTTGACTTTCTGCTCAAAAGCCGCCTCTTGTTGGTTGAGCGGCACGGGGATGATTTCGACGGGTAGCTCCTTGCCCGTCGAGTCCATTTGCTCGCTCCACACCGGCTTGTACCAGTTGGTTTTGTCGAAGTAGCGCCGCAGCGTGGCGTTCATGAAGCAGTAGCCGTTGCGGGCGTAGAGCGTGTTGCGCAGCAGCACCAGGTCGAGGTAGGACTTGCCGGCCAGGTCCTGGCCGTAGTCGAAGGCGGGCAGCGGCTTGCGCTTCAGCGAGTCGGCAAGGGCGTATTCGCCGGAGGGGTCAAAATATTCTTTGATGTAAGGCCGGGCGTAGACGTTGGCCAGTGCGGTTTTGTCCTCGGTGAGCACCACGGGCACCTGCTCGCCAAACCCGTTGTCGTGCAGAGTGCTGCCCGTGGGCACCGCCGGGCCTGCCGCAGAGGAAGAAGAGGCCGCTGCGTGCCGCTCCCAGAGGAAATAGCCCGCGGCCAGTGCCAAAACGACGGTCAGGCCAATGAGCGGCAGGTAAAGTTTACGATTCATGCAAAAATAAAAGGAAGGAAAAGTGTCATAAAACGAAGCACCGGTACGCGGCATCCAACGACCGCCGCCGGGCCAAAAAGCCATCGAGCGCCAGCCCAAAGCCTTGCCAATGGTAGCGCCCGATGCAGTAGCGGCCATCGGGCGCCCGCTCCAGGGTGCGAACATACGTGCGTCCGTTGGCACTCCGTTCGGTCCGGAAATAGAGCAGCCGGTACGTCAGCCGCGAGCCGCGCCAGCGCGGCTGCAGCCGCCCTGCCGAGTCGAGGGCGTACACAAATAGCCGCCGGTGCAGGGCGCTGTCGAACCGAGTGGGCTTGATGGGGCCAATCAGCAAGTCCGTGTAACCGTCGTTGTCCACGTCGCCCGACCCAAACGCGTAAATCGGAAACCGAAAATCCACCACGGAAGCGCCGCCATTGGCCGTGGGCAGCCACACCTGGGTTTGGCGGGCACGGGGCAATGCGCGCAGCCGGGCCGTGGCCGCGCCGGCCGGGCCTGCCACGGCGGCCTGCCGCTCAAAGAATCCCGGCAGCGAATCCTGCGCCGCGCCGGGACCGGTGGGCTGCAGCCGCCAGCCCCCGGCCGCGCCCGCCGGCACCAGTCCCACCTCAGGTGAATAGCGCCGGATGCGGGTTGCCAGCGCGGCCTGGGCGTGGGCACCGGCGGGGCGGGGCACGGCGCCCACCAGCTGCAGCGGCCGCAGGTACGTCGCCACCACGCGCCCCGCCCGCAGGTCAAAATCGGCCTGCACCGCCAGCGCAGTAGCTTCCCGGCTTTGGTCGAACAGGAAATTGCCCAGGCTGTAGAGGATGGGCTGGCCCCGGTAAAACTCCACGGTTTGCACCACGTGCGGGTGCGCGCCCACCACGGCCGCCGCTCCGCAGTCGACGAGCGTATGGGCTTGCTGCCGCTGCCGGGCGGTGGGCTGGCCGGCATATTCGGTGCCCCAGTGCAGGTACACCAGCACCGCCCGTTGCGGAAACAAGGTTTTGTAGGCGGCCAGCCGCTGGCAGAGCGCGGCAAAATCGCGCCCGCACACGCAACGCTTGCCCGCGCCGCCCGTCCGAAATTCGGAGTACGCCAGCACGGCCACGCTGCTGTCCCGGCCTAATAAGGTAGGCAGGCAGCCAGTCGCAGAATCAGCCTGGTATCCCAGCGGGCCCAGCCTAGCGGCGCGCACGGCGCGTTCCGTATCGCGCAGGCCCACCAGGTGCTGGTCGAAGGTGTGGTTGTTAGCCAGCGATACGTGCGTGAGCCCCAGCCGCCGCAGCCACCCCGCCCAGCGCGGCTTGGCCCGAAAGGTGATTGGCTTGGTTGCTGGCTGCTCAACGGTGGTGAGCGGGCATTCCAGGTTGCCGATGACGTAGCGGCTGCCGGCCCACCAGCGGCGGGTGTTGCGGCGCAGGGCAACGCTGTCGCGGGCCAGGGCGGCCGGCACGCCGCGGGCCAGTAGCACGTCGCCCACCATGCTCACACGCAGCGGTGGACTGGGCGACGGGGGCCGGCAAACTGTCAGCACGCCACCTAACATTCCCCCGCCAAGAAGATAGGTCAGAAACAGAATGCGCGCAGCTATTGAAAATCGCAAGACGGGATGCAGTGGGGGCGAAGGTAAAGGCTGGCGCTAAAGCCTTGCAGCCACTGCTATGCCTGCAAGGCTTTAGCGCCAGCCTGGGGCACTTGTTCTACACAAACAACGGACTTATTCAGCGCGCCGAGGAGTAGGTAAAGGCAGATACTCAAGCACCGCTGCGTTGATGCCGGCATTGTTCAGCGCTAGCTGAAAATCTGCAAGTAGCTCAGGCAATGACGTATAATGCTTGCTGCCTGTGCCGAGGTGATGACCGTATTGTAAGTAGATGTTGCCAAATGGGTTAGATGCTTTGTCCCCGAGGTTTAGCAGCTGATGAAACCACAACGACTCGCGCTGACCAAACTTGCGGCTGTCGGCAGCGGCATCTCCGGTTGCGTAGTAGCGAATCTTCTTAGGGTCGACCTGGTCGCTGTGGCACTCGTCCACGAAGGCTTGCAAAGCGGCGGCCCGGGTGGGAGCATCAAAAGCAGGCACGGCTAGCAGCGCTATCAAGTCGGTGAGGTCTTTGTAGCGGGGGCGCACCAGGGTCTGGTGTAGCTTCCAGGCCACTTGCAAGGCCAGCGGACAGGTGCGCGGCACGAGAAAGGTCTCCCCGTCGAGGGGGTGGTAGGTGAGCGGGACTGGCGGCGGCTCCACCACCAGGTTGAAGCTTACATCAACCGAAATGCTGAGCATTGTGGCTTCGGTGGCGGGAGAATAGCTGGGTAACCAGACGCCTATATCCGTATTCACGGTGGGGAAATCGTCGGTCATGGCATAGTCCATCATGCGCCAGAACGTGTTTTCCCGGAAGCTCTGGAAAGTGAAGCCGTCGGTGGCGGGCTGCTCGGTTACGGCCGTAGCCCAGGCATTGAGCAGGGTGCGCATTTGCTCTTCGCTCTGGGCTGGAGTGAGGCACACCCAATCCAAGTCCTGCGGAATCCGCTGCTCGGGGTGAGCAAAGTATTGGCGCGTTACGAAGCTGCCCTTCAGCATAAATGGGCCACCTACTGCTGCCGCCCGCCGAATAAAGGCCTCCTGCGCCAGCATTTCATTGTGCGGAGTCCAAAGTTTTTCGGGTGTCATAAGGTGTCGTTACTAATTATCAGTTGTTATTCATCAGGCCCTTTTGAACACGGACAACTGAAATCAGGTGGTTAGCCAACCGGCATCGAGCGATATCTGGCTGTCAAAAAAACAAAATTCGGCTTGCTGCTTGGCTACGTTCCAGCCATTGGCGGCTAGTCCGTCCTGTACCGCTGCTACGCGGGCAGCGAACTGGGCAACTGGCCCGAACTCGCGCAGGGTAACGAAACGGGTATCTGGCCGATGGCGCAACGCATTGGAGGAGAGGTGTACCGCGTGCTGCTCACACCAGGCCCGCAGCTCCGCTTCCCGCTCATACCATACCCGGCCGTGCCACTCATAGTATGTGCCGCCCGTTGCAAGCTGCGCCAGGCGTGCCCAGGCCGCGCCCCAGGCTGGTACCTCCAGCTTAAGCCGTAGCACCGAGTAGCCACCATCTCCAAACTGCTCCGCCAGCTTCCTCGCCTCTACGAGCGCAGTGGCTGGGGCGATATCCGTTTTTACAAGGCTCAACATCGGTTGCTGGCAATGCTGGCCCCGTGCCAGTTCAATAAGCAAGGCCTTGCCACCAACCCGCTGGCACAATGCCTCAAAGCCTGCCAACCCGTTAGGCGTCAGTGGAGCAGTAGTCAGGTGAAACTCAACTGGTAAGGCATTTAAGGAATAAGACACGGAAAGGCAAGGCGCGTAAGTAGTGCATGGAGGTGCTCCAAACGGAAGTCGGCTTTTGAAAGTAAGCCAACAAAAATGGGAAGCCCGGCCCAAACCGAACTTCCCACGACCAAATACTGACTGCTCAGTATCGACTATCAGTCATCAAACTACGCCGCCCGCATGTGGCGCAGCGTCGACTTCTCAAACTTGCTGCGGCAGTAGCTCAGGTTGATTTGCAGCGTGTCCGCGCCTTCTTCCGAGGGCATCTCGAACATGGCATCGGTCATGATGCTCTCGCAAATGGAGCGCAGGCCGCGCGCGCCGAGGCGGTACTCGTCGGCCTTCTCCACGATGTATTCGAGGGCGTCTTCGGTGAAGCTGAGTTCGATGTTCTCCATGCCGAACAGGCGCTTGTACTGGCGCACGAGCGAGTTTTTAGGCTCGGTCAGAATCATGCGCAACGTGGTGCGGTCCAGCGGGTTGAGGTGGGTGAGCACGGGCAGGCGGCCGATGAGCTCCGGAATCAGGCCGAAGCTCTTGATGTCCTGGGCCGACACGTAGCGCAGGAAGTTCTCGGTGTCCACCTGCTCTTCCAGATTCGTTTTGGCAAAGCCCAACGGCTTGGTGTTCAGGCGGCTCTTGATGATGCGGTCGAGGCCCGAGAAGGCGCCGCCGCAGATGAAGAGGATGTTCTCGGTGTTCACCGAAATCATCTTTTGCTCGGGGTGCTTGCGGCCACCCTGGGGCGGCACGTTGATGTTGGTGCCTTCAAGGAGCTTGAGCAGGGCCTGCTGCACGCCCTCGCCGCTCACGTCGCGCGTGATGCTGGGGTTGTCGCTCTTGCGGGCAATCTTGTCGATTTCGTCGATGTACACAATGCCGCGCTCGGCGGCTTCGAGGTTGTAGTCAGCCGCTTGCAGCAGGCGGGTGAGGATGCTTTCCACGTCTTCGCCCACGTAGCCGGCCTCGGTGAGCACGGTGGCATCGGCGATGCAGAAGGGCACTTGCAGGATTTTGGCCAGCATGCGGGCCAGGAAGGTTTTGCCGGTGCCGGTTTCGCCCACCATGATGATGTTCGACTTTTCAATCTGCACTTCGTCCTCGGAAGGCTTCTGCATCAGGCGCTTGTAGTGGTTGTACACCGCCACGCTCATCACGCGCTTGGCTTCGTCCTGGCCCACCACGTACTGGTCGAGGTGGTCTTTGATGGCCTTGGGCTTGATGAGGTTGAACTTGGGCTGCTTGCTGGCGTCCTGGGCCTTGGCTTCTTCGTCGAGGATGTGCTGGGCTTGGCCCACGCATTTCTCGCAAATGTGGGCGTTGATGCCCGAAATCATAACGGCAACTTCGCGCTTGCTCTTATTGCAAAAGGAACAGGATATTTCGGCCACGGAGTACGGAATAGAATAGGGTGGAAGAGAAGCTTTTTCGGACAAGCGAGTTCAAAGGTACGACATCGCCAACGCCTGCGGCGGGAAAAAATGGCGCAACGCTCTGGCCCGCAAATACCGCGTTTGGTGAATATTGAGTAGCTTTCAAAAAAACTTGCGCCAGACAAAGTTCATTCAATGGGGCTTTGTTTCGGGTTGGGCCAGGGGCTTATGCGAACAAGACTGCTGCTGAGGACACTGTTTTTGTGCTGGGGGTTGCTTGCGATGGCCCGTCGCGGCCCGGCCCAGCAGCTCGCCCAGCGCCACTTCGGCACCACCGATGGCCTGCTGCAAAACACGGTGTATGCGCTGCTGCAAGACCACACGGGCCGGCTGTGGGCCGGCACCCGCGGCGGCGCCTGCTGGTACGACGGCACCGGGTTTCACCCGCTGGCGGCGCAGGGCCGCACCCCCGACTCCAACGTGTCGGCCCTGGCCGAGCAGGCCGACGGCACCCTCTGGCTGGGCCACTTCCACGGCGGGCTGAGCTGGGTGCGGCACGGGCGCCTGCGCCACTACCGGCCGGCCGGCTTCGATGCCAACGCCCTCGTGTTTGCCCTGTACTTCGATGATGCCCAAACGCTGTGGGTGGGCAGCAGCGCCGGCCTCTACCGCTGCCATTTTGGCCCGGCCGACACCGCCGTGGTGCACGTGGACCAACGCCAGGGCTTGCCCAACAACCAGGTAAGCGGCCTGTGCCCCGGCCCGGCCGGCCAGCTGCTGGTGGCCACCGGCCACGGCCTGGCGCTGGTGGCGGCGGCCACCGGCCGGGTGCTGCCGGCGCCCGTGGCCCCGCTGGCCTCGCTGCCCCAGGAGGAATTTCGCCAGGTGGTGCGGGCCGCCGACACGCTGTGGTGGGCCGCCTCGTTTGGGGGCGGGGTGCTGCGCCTGAGTTGCGCCCGCCCCGGCGCCCCTTGGCGCGTGCGCCGCTACCTGAGCGGCCCGGGCTCGCCGAACGTGCTGGCCGTGCGGCCCGACGCGCGCGGCCGCCTCTGGGCCCTGAGCACGGCCGGCACCGGCTGCCTGGACCACACCGGGCACTGGCAGTTTTACCCCGACCCGGCCAACCTCAGCTTCCGCCCCGGCCTGCTGCTCGAAGACGCCGAAAAGAATCTGTGGATAGCCCACGGCTCGGCCGGGCTCGACCAGCGGCTGGCCGACGAGCGGTTTGCCTACTACGCCGAAGCCCAGGGCCTGCCGGCGGGGGGCGTGATGACCGTGGCCCCGGCCGGGCCGGGCGCCTACTGGCTGGGTACCCACCTGGGCCTGCGGTATTTCGAGCCAGGCGCCGCCGCGGGCCGGCAGGTGCGCGACGTGCCGCAGCCCGCCGAGCTGCACACTTTCGTGCGCAGCTTCGCGGCCGACCGCCGACGCGGCCTGTGGGTGGGCACGGCCGGCTCCGTGGCCCGCTACGACTCGGCCACCGCCCGCTGGCAAAGCTTTGCCCACGTGCCAGAGCTGCAGCACAAGCGCGTGCTGGGCCTGGCCGAAGACCGCCAGGGCCGCATGTGGCTGGCCACCGAGCGCGGCGGCCTGAGCGTGTATACCCCAGCTACCGGCCGTTGGCGCACCTACACCGCCGCTGACCCGGACGGCCCCGGCACCGCGTCCTTTTGGAAACTGCTGCGCGACCGCCGCGGCCGGCTTTGGTTCGGCACCGACGACCGAGGCCTGCTCTGGCTGGACGAAGGCGGCAACGGCCGCCCCGACCGGTTTCGACAAGTGCCCGGCTCCGCGGCCCTCGCCACCCTGACGGACGTGAGCGAAGGCCGGCCCGGCGAGCTGTGGGTGACCTCGCCCGCTAACGGCCTGCTGCGCTACGACGGCCACCGCCTGCGGCCCGTGCCCACCGCCACGTACCCGGGACATTGGCCGGCCCTGGCCCTGCTGGGCGTGGAGGCCGACCCCACCGGGCGCGTGTGGCTGGGCACCGGCCAGGGCCTCGACTTGTACGAGCCCCGCACCGGGCGCGTGCAGCGCTTCGGGCCCGCCGAAGGTTTTTTTGGCGAAGGCGCGCAGCAGCTGGCCACGCACCGCACCCCCGACGGCACCCTGTGGGTGGGCACCAACCAGGGCCTGATGCGCTACGTGCCCGGCGGCCGCTGGCCCAACCGGCGCCCCCCGGCCACCCGCGTCACGGGGCTGCGCCTGTTTCTGCGCGATACCGTGGCCGCGCCCGGCCTCACGCTGGCCCACGGGCAAAACCAGCTCACCTTCGACTACCTGGGCCTGTGCCTTACCAACCCCGCCGCCGTGCGCTACCGCTACCAGCTGGTGGGGTTCGACGCCGGCTGGCAGGGCCCGGTGGCCCGCCGCAACGCTACCTATACCAACCTGCCGCCCGGCGCCTACACCTTCCGGGTGCTGGCCGCCAACAACGAGGGCGTGTGGAGCACCCGCCCGGCTACCTACGCCTTCACCATTCGGCCGCCGTGGTGGCGCACGTGGTGGGCTTATCTATTGTATGGCAGTTTGTTTGGGCTGACCATTTACGGAGTGCGGGCGTACACCCGCAGCCGCGAGCGGGAGCGCGCCGACCGCGAGCTGGAGCGGCAGGCCCTGCGGCATCTGCAGGAAATGGACCGCGTGAAGTCGGTGTTTTTTACCAACGTCAGCCACGAGCTGCGCACGCCGCTCACTCTCATTCTGGGGCCCGCCGAAACCCTGGCTACCGCGCCCGCCGACCCCGCCATCCGGCGCGAGGGCAGTCTGGTGCTGCGCAACGCCCGCAAGCTGCTCGCCCTCATCAATCAGTTGCTTGATTTGAGCAAGCTCGAAGCCGGGGCCCTGCGCCTGCTGCCCACCTCCGGCGACGTGGCCGCGTTCACGCGGCAGCTGGTGGTGTCGTTTTCGTCTTTGGCCGAAAGCCGCGCCATCGAGCTGCGCTGCGAAGTGCCGGCCACGCCCGTGCCGTTGGTGTTCGATGCCAGCAAGCTGGAAGAAATTATTACCAATCTGTTGGCCAACGCCTTGCGCTTTACGCCCGCCGGCGGAAGCGTGACCGTGACGGTGGCCGAAACCCCGCCCGACCGCTACGCTCCTGACGGCGGCGTGGCCGTGGCCGTGCGCGACACCGGCCCCGGCATCGCCGCCGAGGACCTGCCCCATCTATTCGACCGCTTTTACCAAGCCAACAACTCTGGCGACGAGCAGCGCACGGGCACCGGCATCGGCCTGGCGCTGGTGCGCGAGCTGGTAGCGCTGCACGGCGGCACGGTGGAAGTGAGCAACGCGCCCGGCGCCGGCGCCACCTTCACGGTGCAACTGCCGCGCCTGCTGCAGCCCGCCACTGGCGCGGCTCAGCCCGGAGTAAGCCAGCCGCTGGCGGCCCAATTAGCCCCGCCATCTTCCGCCGATGCCCCTAATGCAGATGCTGAAAGCCAGGAAAAAGGCTTGCGTGAGCTCGTGCTCATTGTGGAAGACAATGACGAGGTGCGCGAGTTCATTCGGGCGACGCTGGCGCCGGCGGGCTACCGCCTGCTGACGGCTGCTGACGGGAAAGCGGGCGTGACGCTGGCGCGGGCGGAAGTGCCAGACTTAATCGTGAGCGATGTGATGATGCCGGGGCTGAGCGGCTACGAGGTGTGCCAGGCGTTGAAAACTGACCCTGCTACCAGCCACATTCCCGTCGTGCTGCTCACCGCCCGCTCCGGCCCCGACGCCCGCCTCGAAGGCTTCGAAACCGGCGCCGACAGCTTTCTGGCCAAGCCCTTCAGCCCGCGCGAGCTGCGGGCGCAGGTGCGCAACCTGCTGGCGCTGCGGCAAAGCGTGCAGGCCCGGCTGGCCGTACCCGCGCCGGTGGCGGCGGAAAGCCCCGCCGCTGGCACCGACGCAGCCGTGGCCCCGGCGCCCGCCCCGCCCCAGCCGGCGGCTGACCCGCTGGCGGCGCACGAGGCGGCGGTGGCCGGGCTGCCCTCGCTGGACCAGGAGTTTCTGCGCCGGGTGAACGAATCGGTGCTGCGCCACCTGGCCGACGAGCAGTTCGGGGTGGACCAACTGGGCGCCGACATTGGCATGAGCCGCACCCAGGTGCACCGCAAGCTGAAGGCCCTCACCGGGCAGTCGCCGGGCGAGCGCATCCGGCAGACGCGGCTGCACCGGGCGCTGGCCCTGCTGCGGGCGCAGGTGGGCACCGTGGCCGAGGTGTCGTACCAGGTGGGCTTTGGCAGCCCGGCGGCATTCTCCACGGCGTTTTCGCGGCAGTTCGGCTACCCGCCCAGCGCGGCGGCCCGGCACGGCCGCGAGGCCGAGATGGAGCGCAACGGGTAGGCAGAATCCAATCGGCTACGGAGAGCCGGGTTTTACTGCAACCAGCTTTTTCAAGGCTTTTTTGGGCTGATTTGAGGGCGTTGCCACAAATCCGAAAGAATGTGCAACCGCTACAGGGCTTTTGCAACGCTGAAACACGCATTTGCAACGCCTGCGAACGGCGGCGGTAGGGAAGGGCACTTGCTTTGGAACCACCAAGCCGCTCTTGTTCATCCTTCCCCAACGCCATGAAAAAACACTACTTTCTAGTTGCTCTCACCGGCCTGGCCCTGGGGCTGCCCGCTTCGGCGGCCCGGGCCCAGATGACGCTTGCAGGGCCGGTTACGTTTTACATCGGCGCGGGCGGGCTGGTCACTATGCCCTCGTACCTGACCGTGGGCACCGGCGCCACGCTCACCAACGACGGCCAGCTGGACCTCGGCGGCGACCTCACCAACAACGGCACCGTGACGGCGCCCGCCGCGCCCGCTGCCCTGCTACGGGCCGTGGGCACCACCGCCCAGAGCGTGAACGGCACCGCCACAGTCGCCCTCCAAAACCTGACGGTGAACAACCCGGCCGGGGTGGCCCTGAGCACCAACGCCAACGTGGCCGGCACCCTCACCCTCACCAGCGGCTTGGTCAGCATTGCCAGCGGCACCCCCCTAGTACTGCTGCCCACCGCGCCGGACCCGGTGGAAACCACCGGGGCGCGCCTGGTGGGGCCCGTGAGCATGGCCGCCCGCGCCGTGAACGGCACGGCCTTCGGCCCTTTTCTGGGCCTGAGCATGCCGGCTGGACCCAGCGTGGGCACCCTGACCCTGACCCGCGTGACGGGCCCCACGGCCGTTACCACGGTGGGCGGCAACTCGTCGACGGCCGTGTATTGGGAGATGGCCACCACGGCTTCGGGCAACCGCCAACTGAATTTCAGCTGGCTGGCGGCGCTCGATAATGGCCGCAATATGACCCAAGCCACGCCTTGGCGCAGCGCTTCGCCATTCACGACTTGGGTGCTGGCGGCCGGGCCCTCGGCCAACGTGACGGGCGGCGACCCGCGCACCTACGCTCCCCCCGGGGCCGCTGCGGAGCCCGTGGCCGGCCGCTTCACCTTCTCGGACCCCAGCGCCCCGCTGCCGGTGCAGCTCACGGCCTTCGAGGCCCGCCGCCAGGGGGCAGATGCCCGGCTGGACTGGAACACGGCTTCGGAAAAGAACAGCGCCTACTTCGACGTGGAGCGCAGCCGCGACGGGGTGGCCTTTGAGCGCGCCGGGCGCGTGGCCGCGCTGGGCAGCAGCACGGCCGCGCACGACTACCAGTTTACGGACGCCAAGGTGGCGCAGTACGGCGTGCCCACGCTTTACTACCGGCTGCACCAGGTAGACAAGGACGGCACGGGCAGCTACTCGGCGGTGCGGCCGGTGGCCGTGGAAAGCGCCACGGCCCTGCTCGTGACGGCCTGGCCCAATCCTTCGGCCGGCGCCGGGCCCCACATTCGGGTGGAGCAGCCGTTTGAGGGCCCGCTCACGGCCACCCTCACCGACGCCACGGGCCGGCGCCTGGCCGAATATACCACCTCGCGCCGGGTGAGCGAAGACCTGTTTGCCACCGAAACGGCGGCCCTGGCCAGCGGGGTGTACCTGCTGCGCGTGACCACCGCCGGCACCAGCCAGGTGCTGAAGCTGGTGCGCGAATAAGCCCAAAACTGCCTCCGGCCACGAAGAGAAGCACGGGCCAAACGCCCGTTTCGGCCTGCTGCTACCTGTTGGTTTCGCCTCATCCTGCGTCTGTTACTCCATCCGCCTAACGCGATGCCCACCGCCTTTGCCCCGCCCGCCCGCCGCCTGGAGCCCGCCGATTTGGCCTGGGCCACGGCGCTGCTGGCCGCGTCTTGCGCCGGCCACCCGGTGCTGAGCTACTGTTGCACCGGCCCCGACGCCCCGGCCCAACGGGTGTGGCTGCTGGAGCGGCTGCTGCGCTTCGGCCTGCGCTACGGGCGGGTGTACACCAACCCCACCCAAACGGCCCTGGCGGTGTGGCTGGGGCCGGGCCAACCGGCGGCGTCGCTGTGGCGGCTGCTGCGGTCGGGGCTGCTGCCCACGGCCTTGTGGCGCCTGCGGGGCGGCGGGCTGCGGCGCCTGCGGCACTTTCTGGCGGCCACGGCCTGGCTGCGCCGCCAAAGCGTGGCCACCACCCGCCACCACTACCTGCTGGCCCTGGCCGTGCACCCCACCGCCCGCGGCCAGGGCCAGGGCCGCCGGCTGCTGCAAGCCACCATGGGCGCCATGCAGGCCCCCCACGTGCCGTGCTACCTCGATACCCAGCTACCTGAACAGTTGCCTTTCTACCAGCGCATTGGCTTCCGCCTGATGGGGCAGTGCCCGCCCGATTTGCGGGCGGGCGGGCCCCCCACCTGGGGCTTGCTGCGCGAAGGACTGGCCTAGCGTTGCGTTTTTTTAGCTTGCTCATTCCTTGTTTAATATGAAAAACATCTCCGCTTTTCTGCTGCTGTCGGCGGGGCTGCTGCTGGCACGGGCCGGCCGGGCCCAGGTCGGCATCGGCACCACCGCGCCCGACGGCTCGGCCGCACTCGAAATCCGGGCCGCTGACAAAGGCCTGCTCATTCCTCAAGTCACCCTTTCTGCACTCACCGATGGCACCACAATCCCAACACCTGCAACTGGTCTTCTTGTCTTCAACCGTAACGCCGGCCTGGGGGGCGGGGTGGGTTTTTACTACAACGCCGGCACCCCCGCTGCACCCAGCTGGACCAAGCTCAACACCGGTGCGGCTCCGGCTGGCAGTGGTTGGGGCCTGACCGGCAACGCCGCCACCGACTCCACGACCAACTTCGTGGGCACCACCGACATCAAGCCCCTGCGCCTGGGCATCAACAGCCAAGAAAAGGCCCGCCTGCACGTCAACGGCGCGTTTTGGCTGGGCGGCGTGCCGGTAGGGCCCGCCTTTTTTCCCGACAACCACCTGCTGGTGGGCTACCAGGCCGGCAAGCGGCTGCCCGGGAACTCCTTCAACAGCCACTTTGTGGGCTACCAGGCCGGCCTGAACACCACCGGCAGCAGCAACCACTTCACCGGTTTCCAGGCCGGCTACGCCAACACCGATGGCGAGAACAACCAGTTTGAAGGCCTACGGGCGGGCTTTGCCAACACCACGGGCACCGGCAATTTCTTCCAGGGCTACTCGGCAGGCCTTTCCAACACCATGGCCGACAACAACCATTTCGTGGGCTTCGAGGCGGGCCGGGCCAACGTGACGGGCACGGAAAACTACTTTTCGGGCCAACAGGCCGGCCGCAGCAGCACCGGCAACTACAACCATTTTGTGGGCTACCGGGCCGGCTACAACAACACCAGCGCCGGCAGCAACCACTTCGAGGGCTACCAGGCCGGCTACGCCAACACCACCGGCGCCAACAACGTGTTCGTGGGCTTCCGGGCCGGCGACAGCAACACCAACGGCGACAACAATTTCCTGCTGGGCTACTTCGCCGGCGCCGGCAACACCACCGGCGACCGCAACCACTTCGTGGGCTTCCAGGCTGGCCTCGTTTCCACGGCCAACGACAACCACTTCAACGGCTACAACGCCGGCCGGCGCACCACCACCGGCTCGGCCAACCACTTCGACGGCCACGAGGCCGGCCAGGCCAACACCACTGGCTACTCCAACCACTTCAGCGGGTTTCAGGCCGGCTACAGCTCCACCACGGGCTACCGCAACTTGTTTGTGGGCATGCGCGCGGGCTACGCCAACACCACCGGCCGGGGCAACATCTTCCTCGGTTTCCGGGCGGGCCGCAGCAACACCAGCGGCGAAAGCAACGTGGTGCTGGGCCACGGCGCGCTGGCCGCCAACCTCACCGGCGACCAGAACGTGATAATCGGTGACTCGGCCGGCAACAAGCTCACGGCCGACAACAACGTGTTCATCGGCGACGGCGCGGCCCAGAACGCCACGGCCACCGACGGTTCGGTGGTCATTGGCCGGCTGGCGGGCAGCAACCTCAGCACCGGCGACCAAAACACCTTCGTGGGCCTGCAGGCCGGCTACGCCACCGCCGCGGGCGGCAACAACACCTTCCTGGGCTACCAGGCCGGCCAAAGCAACACGGCCAGCAACAACACCGTGGTGGGCGCCAGTGCCGGCGCCGACAATACCTCCGGCACCGGCAACGTGTTCCTGGGCTACTTCGCGGGCAACAGCAACACCTCCGGCGACCACGGTACGTTCCTGGGCTACGAGGCCGGCCTCAACCTCACCACCGCCGACGACAACCACTTCGTGGGCTACCAGGCCGGGCGCGCCAACACCAGCGGCGCCCACAACCACTTCGAGGGCAACCAGGCCGGCCTGCAAAACACCACCGGCGCCGACAACACCTTCGTGGGCTACCACGCCGGCCAGGCCAACACCGGCGGCGACCGCAACACTTATGTTGGCAACGAAGCCGGGGCTTCCGGTTCCGGCAACAACAGCAACTACAATACCTTCGTGGGCTACCAAACCGGCAAGGCCAGCACCAGCGGCGAGTCGAACACCGCCGTGGGCGACCTGGCCGGCACCAGCCTCAGCACCGGCGACAACAACACCCTGCTGGGCCAGGCGGCTGGTGCCGGCATCACCTCCGGCGCCCGCAACACCTTCGTGGGCCGGCAAACCGGCATCAGCACCACCAGCGGCACCGACAACGTGCTCATCGGCCACAACGCCGGCTTAGCCAACATCACCGGCACCGGCCTCACGGTGGTGGGCACCAGCGCGGGCCCGTTCAACAGCGGTGGCTACGAAAACCTGACTAACTCCACGGCCCTCGGCAATGGCGCGGCCTTCACCGCCGACAACACCATGGCCTTCGGCAACATCAACGTGCGGCAGTGGCTGCTGGGCCGCAACCAGGTGACCGGCCTGGGCGTGGCCCTGCAAGTGGGCAGCAACGCCACCAACGGCAACGCCGCCTACCTCTCCCAAGGCGGCACCTGGACCAATGCTTCGGATATCAACCTGAAAGAGAACATCCAGCCCGTGGAGGGAGCGCAGGTGCTGGGCCTCATTCGCCAGCTCCCGCTGAGCCGCTGGGCCTACAAAGGCACCAATGGCGAAACCCACCTCGGCCCCATGGCCCAGGACTTCTACCGCCTCTTCCACCTCGGCCTAAACGACACCAGCATCAGCACCATCGACCCCGCCGGCGTGGCCCTGGCGGGCGTGCAGGAGCTGGCCAAGCAGAACGACCAGCTCCGGGCCGAAAACGCGCAATTGCGCCAGCAACTGCAGGCCGTGCAGGCGGGCCAGACCGACCTCGCCGCCCGCCTCGCGGCCCTGGAGCAGGCCCAGCGCCCGGCTACGGCCGGGCAGCTGGCGCAGGCGAATAAGTAGCAATACTATATTTGCGCAATTTTTTACCTCCATGTTTTGACTTTCATTCCTTCATCACCTTACTCACTTAGCACCCTAATGCTCGCTTTTCCCCGTCTCCTGCTCGCAGCCACCTGCGTGGCCGCGCTGCCCCTCACGGCCGCCCTGGCCCAGACCACCCCGCGCAAGCCCGCGCCCAAACCCGCCGCCCGGCCCGCGACCAAACCCGCCGCCAAGCCCGTAGCCAAACCCACCCCCAAGCTGGCCCCCGCCCCGGTGGCGGCGCCCGCCCCGGCCCCCACGCCGCCCCCGCCGCCCGCGGCCACCGCCAGCGGCACCGACCCCTTCGAGGTGGGCACCAACGCCGTGAACGTTGGCATCGGGCTGGGCAACCGCTATGGCTACGGCGCCGGTTTTTTCGGCGGTAGCTCGTCGGTATCGCCGGCCTTGAGCGTGTCCTACGAGCGTGGCATCATGCCGCTGGGACCGGGCGTACTTGGCGTCGGCATTTTCGCCGGCTACCAGGGCGCCACCTACGATTACGGCGGGGGCGACAAATGGAAGTACACCGACGTTATCGTGACGCTGCGCGGTGCGTTTCACTATCCGGTTTCGCAGCAATTCGATGCCTACGGAGGATTGGGCATGGGTGTGCGGCACGCCGGCGTCTCCTTTGAGGGTAGTAGCTTTTTTGGCTCCACGGCGGTTAGCGGCAATGAGTTTGCGCTCGGCCTGTTCGTGGGCGGGCGCTATTATTTCACGCCCAGCATCGGCGCCTTCGCCGAACTCGGCTACGACCAGACCTACCTCAAAGTGGGCCTCGCGGCCAAGTTTTAGCGTGGCCGGGCCGTGGGCGGGCTCAGTACCCGGCCACGGCCCGCAGGCTGGCCGCCGTGCGGTTGTCCACGCCCAGCTTGGCGTAGATGCTGCGCAAATGGTTGTGCACCGTGCGCGGGCTGATGCGGCACCGATGCGCGATTTCTTTGTCGGCCCGGCCCTGCGCGAGGTGGCGCAGAATGTCGCCCTCGCGCACGGTGAGGCCCAGCGTGGAAGCCAGCGCCGCCGCTCGGGCTAAGCCCTTTAAAGCCAGTGGAAACGCCAGCTGCATGAGGGCAATGAGGTGGGGTTGTACGAAGGCCAGCAGCGCCCGCTCGGTTTCGGTAAAATCGGCGTGGCTGCGCGATAGCGCGCAGGTGGTGAGCCCCAGGCCCGGCACCTCAAAGGCCACCACGAGCTGGTGCGTGACGGCAATGGGCCGGTAGAAGTCGTTGAAAATGTCCGTCTTCACAAACCGGTGATTCGGGCAAAAGTCGCTGATTTTTAAAGGCGTTGGGCGGCGTTCAATGAAAAGCCCCTGAAACAGCGGGTGCGCCTGAATGTGCTCGGCCAGGTGGCCCACCATGCTGGGCGTGAAGAGGCTGGGAGAGTTGCTGCCCAGGTTCAGCATCTGGCCGTGGGCGTCGAAAACATCAAAACAGGTTAACTCTGCCCCCATCACTTCGCTGACTGCGCCAGAAAGCCGTCCCAGCATGTGGTCCGGCCGTGGGTCGGCGTAAAGAGGAACGAGAGCCGCGCTGAGTTGCTGGGCGTGCTGAAGCTTGAGCATAGACAAAGGCAGTTGCGGGGATAACGCACAAGGGCTGACCGGACTGCCGCCCCGAAAATACGAATCGGGTATGAGTAATCTTACCTATTTTACATGCTGCCGGGGGCCAATAGCTTTGTGTGGTGCCCGATTGGACCCGTCTTTCTATGTTTCCACGTCTATTAGCTAAGCCGGTGAAGCGCCGGATGACCTTGTGGTGGCTCGGCATAGTGAGCAGCCTGGCGGCGCTGGCCGCGCCGGCGGCGGCCCAAACGCTGGCCATGCGCACCTTCACCACGGCCAACGGCCTGGTGCAGTCCAGCGTGTACTGCCTGGCCCAGGACCCGGAAGGCCGCATTTGGGTGGGCACGCAGGGCGGGGTGTGCGTGTTCGACGGCAAGGAATTCCGAAACTACGGCGGCCAGGAAGGCCTGCCCGACTCGCACGTGCTGGCCGTGGCCGCGGCGCCCGACGGCCGCACCGTGTGGCTGGGCCAGAAGTACACCGGCCTGGCCGCCCTCGGCCCCAACGGCCGCATTCACCCGGTGCCGCTGCCCGGCTTGCGCGTGCCCGGCCTGCTGGCGGCGCTGTGGGCCGGGCCGGGCGAGCTGTGGGTGGGCTCGAAGGGACAAGGAATCTGGCGATTGAAGTTTCAGGCGGGCCGCCCCGACACGGCGGTGCAGCACTGGAGCGCCGCCCGCGGCCTGCCCACCGACACCATGGAGTGGGTGGGCCCGGGGCTGCGCGGCCGCCAGTGGGCCATCACCCCGCTGGGCGTGCTCGTGTTCGACCGGCGCACCGGCCAGCCCCTGCCCGCCGAGCGCGCGGCCCTGCCCGAAGCCCTGCGCCAGCGCCTCAACGGCTGCTACCGCGTCAGCGACTCGGTGGCCTGGGTGGGGGCCGCCACCGGCCTGCTGCGGGTGAGCACCGGGCCCGCCGGCTGGCGGGTGCGCCGCTACGGGCCGGCCGATGGCCTCCTGCCGGGCCCCGCGCTGCGCGTGGTGCAGGACGGCATGGGCCGCGTGTGGACCAGCACGGCCGCTGGCTTGTGCCGGGGCACCATCCAAGGTGGCCAGCTGCGGTTCACCACCATCGCGCGCCGCACCACCTTCGACGACGACCGCGCCTGCGACGTGCTGGTGGACCGCGAGGGCAGCCTCTGGGCCGCCTTCGACGACGGCGTGAACCAGTACCTGACCGACGAGCGGTTTGCCCACTTCACTACCGCCGACGGCCTGCCCGTGAACCCCGTGACGGCCCTGAGCCAGGTCCGCCCCGATGAGCTGTGGGTGGGCACCGAGCGCGACATTGCGCGGCTGCCCCTGGCGGCCAGCGGCCCGCAGCCGCCCGCGCGCCCGCTGCTGATACCGGCCCGCACCGGCCGCGGCCACTACGTGCTCAGCCTGGCGCCCGACAGCCACGGCGGCATGTGGGTGGGCACGCTGGGCGAAGGCGCCTGGCGCTACGACCTGCGCACCGGCCGCTGGGACAGCTACGACCGCAACGTGGAAGGCCTGGCCGGCCAATACGTGGCCAGCATGACCGAAGACCGCCGCGGCCGCATGTGGCTAGTGACGCACCGCCGCGGCGTGACGGTGTACGACCCCGCCGACAAGTCTTTCCGCACGTTTCGGGCCGGGCAAAACGGCCTCACCAGCAACAACTTCTGGCAGGTGTACCGCGACCGCGCCGGCCGCCTCTGGCTGGCCTCCGACGACGCCGGCCTCATCAGCGTCGACACCGACCACGACACCTTCCGCCGGGTGGATGGGGAGTCCGGCAACCTCACCGTCGGCTCCATCAGCGAAGACCGGCGCGGCCACCTCTGGCTGGGGCCCATCGGGCAGACGCTGCTGCGCTACGAGCCCGCCTCAGGCCGCCTGCACACCTACGGCCTGGAGCTGGGCTTGCACTCCATCAACCCCTATTTTGTGCAGTGCGACAGCGCCGGCCGGGTGTGGGTGGGCACCAACCTGGGCATCGATGTGCTCGATACCAAAACCAACACCGTGCGCTCTTACGCGCCGGCCGACGGCTTTCTGGGCGGCGAAACCGACCAGAACGCCGTGCTGTTGACTTCCAACGGACAGGTGTGGATGGGCACCGTGGGCGGCCTGATGCTGTATAATCCCCGGCACGTGCCCCGCGCCAGCGTGCCGCCGCTCACCCGCCTCACCGGGCTGCGCGTGAACCTGCGCGACACCACTTTGCAGGCCGGCCTCACGCTGCCCTACCACCTCAACGGCGTGAGCGTTGACTTCCAGGGCGTGAGCCTGGCCCGGCCCGGCAGCGTGCGCTACCAGTACCGGCTGCGCGGCCTGGGCGATGCCTGGGCCAGCCCGGGCGAGGGCACGTCGGCCACCTTCGCCAACCTGCCGCCGGGCCCCTACACCTTTGAGGTGCGGGCCACCAACGGCGAAGGCGGCTGGAGCAAGCCCGCTGCCTTTTCTTTCACCATCGAGGCGCCCTGGTGGCGCCGCTGGTGGGCCTGGTTGCTCTACGCCAGCGCGTTGGGGCTGGTATTGTACGTGGTGCGCCGCCGCACCCGCCTGCAGGAGCGGGAGCGCGCCGAGCGCCGCCTGGAGCGCCAGGCCCTGGGCCACCTGCAGGAAATGGACCGCGTGAAAACCGACTTCTTCACCAACATCAGCCACGAGCTGCGCACGCCGCTCACCCTCATCCTCGGCCCGGCCGAACTGCTGGCCGAGCAAGCGCCCGACACGTTGAGCCGCCAGCGCGGCGGCCTGGTGCTGGGCCAGGCCCGCAAGCTGCTGGCCCTCATCAACCAGCTCCTCGACCTGAGCAAGCTCGACGCCGGAGCCCTGCGCCTGCACCCCACGGCCGGCGACGCGGGCCAACTGGTGCGGCACGCGCTGGCCAGCTTCGAGGACCTGGCCGCCAGCCGGGGCATTGCCCTGCGGCTGGAAGCGCCCATTGGATTTGTGCCCCTGGTGTTTGATGCGGTGAAGCTCGACGAAGTGCTGACTAACCTGCTGGCCAATGCCTTGCGCTTCACTCCGGTTGGCGGGCAGGTCACGTTGCGGCTGGCCAGCGGGCCAGCCACCGTGGCCGCGCCCGCCGGCACCGTGGAACTGGCCGTGCAGGACACCGGCCCGGGCATCGCCACCGAGCACCTCATGCACCTGTTCGACCGCTTTTATCAGGGCGGCAGCGAGCCGGCCGGGCCCGGAGCCGGGGCGGCCCGCCAGGGCACCGGCATTGGGCTGGCGCTGGTGCGCGAGTTGGTGGCCCTGCACGGCGGCACGGTGGAAGTGAGCAGCGCGCCTGGCCAGGGCGCCTGTTTTGTGGTGAAACTGCCGCGCGGCGTGCTGGTGGCCGACCCCGCCGCACCCGCTCCGCCGCCCTCAACGCCCCCGAAGCTGGTGCCGCCCGCGGCGCTGGAGTTGCCGGACGGCACATTTGCCACGCCGGTGGCGCCCACCGAGCCGGCCAGCGCCCCGGCGGCCGAAGCGGCGCTGGTGCTCATCATCGAAGACAGCGACGAAGTGCGGGCCTTTATTGCCGAAGCGCTGGCGCCGGCGGGCTACCGCCTACTGCTGGCCCCGGACGGGGCGGCCGGGCTGGCGCTGGCGCGGGCCGAGGTGCCGGACTTAATTGTGAGCGACGTGATGATGCCGGGCTTGAGCGGCTACGAGGTGTGCCAGGCGCTGAAAACCGATGCCGCCACCAGCCACATTCCCGTCGTGCTGCTCACCGCCCGCTCTTCGGCTGATGACCGCCTCGAAGGCCTGGAGATGGGCGCCAACGCCTATTTGCCCAAGCCGTTCCGGCCCCGCGAGCTGCTGGCCCAGCTGCGCAGCCTGCTTAGCCTGAGCCAGCAAAACCGCGCCCGCTTCGCCCTGCTGGCCGCGCCCGAAGAAGGCGCCGAACCCGCCGACCGCGCCCCCGCCGAAGGCCGGCTGACGGCGCCGCTGCCCAACCAGCTGGCCGTGCACGCGGCGGCCGTAGCCGCCCTGCCCTCGCTCGACCAGGCCTTTCTGGAGAAGTTCGACGCGGCCGTGCTCGCCCACCTGAGCGACGAAACCTACGGCGTGGACCAGCTGGGCCAGGAGCTGGGCCTGAGCCGCACCCAGCTGCACCGCAAGCTGAAAGCCCTCACCGGCCAGGCCCCCGGCGAGTACCTGCGCAACACCCGCCTGCTGCGGGCGCTGGCGCTGCTGCAAGCCAAGGTGGGCACGGTGGCGGAAGTAGCCTACCAGGTGGGCTACGGCAGCCCGGCCCACTTCAGCACGGCGTTTTCGCGGCAGTTTGGCTACGCGCCCAGCACGGTGGGCAAGGAATAAGCGCCGGCTTTTTTCTCGGGAAAAACCACGATTTCGGCGTTCAAACCGGGTGCGCGCGCAAAAACCAACGCACGCGCAACGCCAACGAATGCCGCGCAATGTGCGCGTAAGCATTTGGGATGCTCGCGGAAGAGCTTCCGCGCAGGCCCAATCTTCCTTTGCCAGTACCAACGCCGCTCGCATTTGGCGGCGTTGGCGCTTATGCAAAGTGTCCCTTTTCCCAACTTTCCACCGGTGCGGCACGCCATTCCGCGCCGCCTCGAAGCCCCCGACCTGGAGTGGGCCGTGGCGCTGCTCGGGCAGGCCATGGCGGCCCACCCGGCCCTGAGCTACGTGTGCGCGCCGCCCATTGGCGCCCGCCGCCAGCACTGGCTGCTCCGGCAGCTACTCGACTACGTGTTTCGCCACGGCGTGGCTTATACCAATGCGGCGGGCACGGCCCTGGTGCTGTGGCTGCACCCCACGGAGCTGCGGCGGCCCTGGGCCCTGCAACTGCGCCTGCTGCTGCCGGCCATTTGGTGGCTGGGCTGGGCCGGCAGCCAGCGCCTGCGCCGCCTCATCCGCACGGTGGCGTGGCTGCGCCGCCAAAGCCTGGCCGGCCCGCACCACTTGCTGCTGGGCGTGGCGGTGCACCCCGCGGCCCAGGGCCGGGGCGAGGGCCGGCGGCTGCTGGCGGCCACGCTGGCCTTGCGCCAGTCGCCGCTGCCGTGCTACTTCAGCGGGCAGGTGCCCTCGCAACTGGCTTTCTATCAGGGGCTGGGGTTTGAGCTGGCCGGCCATTGCACGGTGGGCGAGGGGCCCGCGGGCGTGCTCAGCAACTGGGGGCTGCTGCGGCCCGCGGCCCGGAAATAGAAAAGGTTTGCACTCTTCAGCATCCGCCTGTTTTTCTGGATTTTACAAAAAATAACTTCACTTTCTTTCATCAATTCCAACCACCATTTCCCTTCTTAACATGAAAACCCTTTCCATTCTCCTGCTTTCCGGGCTGCTGGTCACCTCGATGGGCTGCAAAAAAGACAAAGAAGATGCGCCCGCTCCCTCCAAAACGGCCATGCTCACGGCCGGGACCTGGAAAGTGAACAGTTCCACCCTGACCATTGACGCTCAGTCCAATACCTTTCCTGAGCCTTCCTCCAACCAGGCGGGCTACAAGTTCAACACCGATGGCAAAACGGTGGTGACGTACAGCGACGGCACGACGGGCAACGGCACCTGGGCGCTCCAGAACAACGACTCGGAACTGGTGCTGAAGGATGGGAGCAGTGCCCAGCAAACCCGCAAGGTGTTTGAGCTGACCAGCCAGAAGCTGTCCATTGGCCGCAGCTTCGATAAAACGGCCATTCAGAAAGTGCTGAACAGTTCTTCGGGCGCTGATTTCGAGCTGGCGCTCATCGTGGCCGGCAACCCCAGCGTGGCCTGGCAAAACACGAACAACGTGGACTACAAAATCAACTACACGCCCAAATAACCAAGGCCGGACATCCTCTGACCATCAAATTAACCCTGTTGTAACCCGCATGCCCCATGAAAACCTTCCGTTCGGTTTCTCGCTATGCCCTGTTGCTGCTCTGCGGCGCGGCCCTCAGCCTGTCGTCCTGCAAAAAGGATTCGGCCGATGACAGCGGCACGTCCTCGGGCGACGGCACCGTGACCTGGACCCACAACGGCACCACCTACACCAGCACCCTCACCGCTTCGGCCATCGTGGATACCGGCGATAAAATTATCGTCACCGGCGGCTCCAAAGACAACAACAACATCGTGTCGCTGAGCCTGCTGGGCATCAACGCCAAAGGTGCGGGCACGTACGACCTGCGCAAGGGTTCCGTGCTTGATAACTACCCGGTTGCGGCCCTTACCCTCAATGCCAGCAGTGGCCAGGGCACCACGCACAACACCCTCTACGGCCCCAACGCCAGCAACGGCACCATCACGGTGAGCCAGTTCGACAAGGCTGCCCAGAAGCTCAGCGGCACTTTCAGCTTCACGGCTGGGGCCGTGCCCAACACCAGCGCCACCGGCACCCAAAACGTCACCAGCGGCAGCTTCACGTTCACCAAGTTCCGGTAGGCAACCGCCCGTCCGATGCGCCCAGCGTCGCGCTGGCTCGAATCAGGGGTTTCCGCTACCGAGTCTGGTGCCGCGCCAAGGAAGCCGCGCCTCCGCCGATTAGCCGGCTACCATTTTCCATTCCTTTCTCCTTTTTCAATAGACCCCCATGCATTCCTTCACTCGCTACGCCGTGCTGCTGCTGTGCGGCGCTTCCCTGGGTCTTTCGTCCTGCAAAAAAGACTCTTCCGATGACGACGCCACGCCCGAAGGCGACGGCATCGTGACCTGGACGCACAACAACGTCACTTATACCGACAAGATTACGGCGGGCGCCGTGGTGGACCCCGGCGACAAAATCTTCATTCTCGCCGGGTCCAAAGACCTCAATAACGTGTTGTCGATACCGCTGCTGGGCCTTAGTGCGAAAGGCCCGGGCGTGTACGACCTGCCCAAGGGCTCAGCGCTCAACGACTACTCCGTGGGCTCCATCACCCTGAACGGGGCCGATGGCAAATCCGGGGCGACTTACACTACCCTGTACGGCCCCAACGCCATCAATGGCACCGTCACGGTCACGGAGTTTGACAAAAATGCCCAGAAACTCAGCGGCACGTTCTCCTTCACGGCCGGCGCGACGCCCTTGGGCAACGGCAGCGGCACCCAAACCGTGACCAACGGCAGCTTCAGCATCCACAAGTTTCATTAGGCCACCAGCGCGGCGGCCGGGCTTGCCCAATGGTGGCCAGGCCGCCGCGCAAATCTTGACTGAAAGCGGGAAAACAGCAATTTCAGGCGCTGCGATATGGGCCCAGTGGGCTCCGCCATGCCCATTGGTGGTGCAACATTCTGGCGCTGCCAGCGCCTGAAATTCGAATGGCAACCGCCGGAGTGGCGTGGGAAAATGACCACTACGGCTCCGCTTTCGCCGCCCTGCGCAAAACCGCACGCATTTGGCATAAACCCGAAGAGCAAGGCACATTCAATAACGCTTTTGCACCAAATACGAACGGGTTTGGCCATCGCATCAAGGTTTCTTTGCCTTAGTCGGAAGCTTGACTATCTGTTTGTTGACTGCGCTTGCTTTCGCTTATCACCACCGGGTCTCTTTCTGCGCTATGAAACATCCGCTACACCTCTTTCTGCGCTTCACGGCCGCGGCCCTGCTGCTGAGCGGGGCTGCGGTCACCCGGGCCCAGGACCTGGCCACGCTGGCCCAGCAAAAGCCCGTGACCCTCACCGGCGCCCTGGATTTGCGCACCGTGTTCTACAACTACTCGGGCAACATCACGGCCCGGCGCAAGCCGTTCAGCTACGTGCTCAGCGGCAGCCCCACCGTCAACATCTACGGCGTGGCCGTGCCGCTCGACTTCGTGCTCAGCGAGCAGGACCGGGCCGTGCGCCAGCCCTTCAACCAGTTCGGGCTGAGCCCGACCTATAAGTGGGCCACCGCGCATTTGGGCTACCGCAACCTGTCGTGGTCGCCCTTCACGCTGGCCGGCCACACCATGCTGGGCGCCGGCGTGGAGCTGAACCCCGGCAAGTTTCGCTTCGGCCTGATGGTGGGCCGCTTCGCCCGCGCCACCGCCGTGGATGCCACCACCGGCCTCACGGCGCCCTTCGCCTTCTCGCGCCGCGGCTACGCGCTGAAGCTGGGCGTGGGCGCCCCGGAGAAATCCTTCATCGACGTGACCCTGGTGAAAGGCCGCGACGACAGCACCAGCGTGAGCGCCACCGACCGCCTGGCGGCCGGCAACACCGGCGCCCTGGTGCAGCCCGCCGAAAACCTGGCCGTGGGCCTGGGCGGCCGGCTGGGCTTGGGCAAAGACAAGTACTGGTTTGTGGAAGGCGACGGTGCCATCAGCCTGTTTACGCGCCGCCTGGGCAGCCGCTTGCAGCTGGAAAAGAGCAACCTGCCGGGCATCGTGAATAGCACCTTCGGCAAGCTCATCGACATCAACGGCTCGACGGAAGCTTACACCGCCTGGCAAGCCGGCGCCGGCTATTCCAAAAACGGGCGTGGCCTGAAGGTGCGCTACCGCCGCATCTCGCCCGGCTACCAGAGCATGGGCGCCTACTTTTTTCAGGACGACCTGGAGAACCTGACGCTGGCGCCCAGCTTCGCGCTCTTCAAGCAAAAGCTGCGGCTGAGCGGCAACCTGGGCGTGCAGCAGGACAACCTGCGCAGTCAGAAGCAGCTCACCAGCCGCCGCATCATCGGCTCGGTGTCGGCGTCGGCCGAATTGTCCGAGCGGCTGGGCATCGACCTTAACTACACCAACTTCACCACCGACCAGCAGCAGGCCGGCGCCGTGCAGGTAGCCGATTCCTTTCGGCTGGCCCAGACGACGCAAAGCTTTTCGGTGGCGCCGCGCTACGTGCTGATGGGCGACCATTACGGCCACGCCGTGCTGCTGTCGGTGGACCGGTCCACGCTGCGCGGCCTGGGCAGCAGCGTGCTGGACAAGCTCAGCGAGTTCACCTCGCTCAACGCCTTTCTGAACTACCAGCTCACGCTGATGGGGCCGCGCCTCACGCTGGGCGCCACTTACAACTACACGGAGCTGAGCCTGAGCCAGGGCGCCGACCTCAACCGCGGCCTGCAGCTCTCGGCCGACCGGCCTTTTCTCAAGCAGGACGCCTTGCGGCTGGGCTTGCGCGGCTCCTGGCTGTCGGCGCGCCGGTTTGGCGAGCCGGGCCGCATCGTGGGGGGCGGGGTGCGCGCCACCTACCGCGCCGGCCGCCACCACAGCTTCCGCCTCGACGCCGCCTACACCGCCCGCCAGCCCGACCAGGACACGCCCAGCAACCCCCGCTACACCGAAACGCGCGGCGAAATCGGCTACGGCTTCACGCTCTGATGGGCTTTGGCTGACGCGCTTTTTGACTACATCCTTCACTCCAACTTTTTCCGCATGAAAGACCTCAACTCTGTTTTGCGAAGCCTGTGCCTGCTGCTGCCGCTGCTACTGCTGGCAGGTGGCGCCCGCGCCCAGGCCTCGGTCCAGGCCGTGCGCGTGACGGTGATGCCGCTGCCCCCGTACTCGACCCACCTGTCGGACTACGTGGACCAGCCCAACCGCCTGCTCATCACCCTCAGCAACACCACCCGCACGCCCCTGAGCCTGCAGCTGGCCGGCACCCTGAGCGGCGACAACGGCATCCGGGTGCAAACCAAGCCCAGCGCCCGCTCGCCCCGCCCCGTCAACCTCGACCCGCTGCAAACCCGCCGGCTCGACCAGGAGGAGCTGAGCCAGCTGTTTGATGAAAACATGCTGACCTACACCGGCATCACCATGCAGCAGATGGTGCGCGGCAACGGCCTGCCCGAAGGCACCTACACCATCTGCGTGAAGGCCCTGGACTACGCCAACGGCCGCCCGCTCTCGGCCGAAGACCCGGTGGGCTGCTCGCGCCCCTTCGCCCTGCGCAGCCTGGAGCCGCCCTACATCATCAAGCCGCTGGCCGATGAAAACTTCAAGGCGGTGAGCCCGCAGAACATCCTGTTCACCTGGAGCCGGCCGGCGGGCGCGCCCATCACGACGGAGTATGAGCTGCGCATCGTGGAAATGTCGGACCCGCGCCGCAACATCAACGACGCCTTTCTGGCCGGCACGGTGCCGCCGCTGTTCGAGCGCACCGTGACCGGCGCCACCGTGCTGCTCTACGGACCTTCCGAGCCGGCCCTCATCGTGGGCCGGCGCTACGCCTTTGCCGTGACGGCCCGCGACCCGCGCGGCCAGGCCGTGTTCCGCAACAACGGCCGCTCCGAGGTGCAAAGCTTCGTGTACGGCGCGGCGCCGGCCGTGGCCTCCACTCCGGCGCCGCACATCCAAACGGTGAAGGATATGCACACCGTCACCACGAAGATTCCGATGGTGCTGGTGCGCGGCAACCTGCAGTGGGGCTGGCGCGCCAGCGAGGAAGCCAATTCCTTGTTTACAGAAGTTAATAGCAAAGGCCTCGACGCCACCGGCAACGCCCTGGCGGCGCTTAATGACCCCAGCGCGGGGCCCACGGCTACGGCGGCGCTCGGCGGCGCCTTGCACACGGCCTCGACCGGCGGCGCGGGCGGCGCGGCCGGCTCTTACGGCGCCAACGCCGGCGCGGGTGCCAGCCCGACGGGCGGCTACAATGGCGCCACGGCCACCACGGGCCCGCTGACGGCCGTGACAACTTCCACCACCGGCGGTGCCAACGCCGGCATGATGAGCAACACCAGCGTGGTGAGCGGCGGCGGTACCACCACCGGCTTCAGTGTGGGCGGCGGGAGCCTGGCCGGCGGCGGGCAGCTTGGTTCGCAACTCGGCACGGGCAGCAATTCCAGTTCGGCCAGCAACCCGCCCATCCAGCTAGGGGTGGCACCCAGTATGCAGCTGCCCGGCATCATCGGCAAGAGCCGCTACCCGCTGGCCCACCAGAAAATCAAGCTGGTGTATGACTACAAACCCATCGCCCAGGGCCAGATGGGCTGGAACGACCCCACGCTCAACGCCGAGCGCCACAAGGTGATGGGCATTGGCACCACGGATGCCAACGGCGACTTCGCCATCAGCATGCTCACGGCGCCAATAGAAGGGGGCGGAATGCCCCAGTTTATCGACGGGAACAAAACGTACCAGGTCAGCCGCCTGCGGGTGGAAATCAGCGACGCGCACTTCTTTGAAGAGCCCACCGGCTACGAGCTCAAGCCCGGCAAAGACGGCGGCTACGACCTGGGCCAGACCCTGTGCCTGGCCAACTCCTACCGCCTGAAGCTGGAAGTGGTGGACAAGGGTGGCAAGCCCGCTCCCGGGGTTAAGGTGTCGGTTTTCCGCCTGCCCAGCTGGTACAACGCCCACGCCTACGCCAAGCCCGAAGGCCAGCAGCCGGAAGAGAAACGCGCCCAGCGCCTCGGCGCCGACGGCGGCATCCTCATCACCGACGTGCCCGTGACGAAAACGGCGCTCACGCGCCTGTTCGCCAACAACGGCGGCGCTTCCGACAAGTACAACCTGCTCATCACCGGCGAGGGCTACAACAACTTCGCCACCACGCTGAGCGCCTGGCCCGCCGGCACCAGCTGCAAAGACGGCGTCGTCACCATCACCAAAAAGATTGAGCTGGTGGGCAGCCCGCCGCTGGTGCGCGGCCGCGTGCTGCGCAAGCACGACAGTTCGCCCGTGGTGGGCGCCAACATCCGCCTGAAGCGCACCACGCCCGGCGACGGCAAAATCTACACCACCCAAACCGACAGCAAGGGCGCGTTCAGCATCAGCACCCTGGGCAAAACTTCGGTGCCGATGACGCTGGAAGTACTGACCGGTCCGGGCGTGGAAAAGGGCTGGCGCGAAGACAACATCAAGCTCGACAAGACCGGCCCGCAGGGCATCGTCACCCGCGACCCCATCTCGATTGACGCCGTGGTGCACCCCGTGGCCGGCCGCGTGGTGAGCGACGAGGGCCCCGGCGTGGCCCAGGCCAACCTGCGCTGGAAATCGGGCGGCAAGCCGTTTGAGGCCGATGGCGAGGGCCGGTTCATGACCACCCATCAGGCCGGGGCCGACACGCTCATCATCTACAAGCTGGGTTTCCAGGAGCTGCGCGCCAGCGTGTGGGTGGACGGCGACGGCCTCACCAACCCCAAAACCGGCAAGAAGAACTCCGGCAACTACTTCGTGCTGGGCGGCACCGGCGCTGGCTCCGGCGCAGGGGCCAAAGCCCAGAAAAACGTCACCAACGACCTGACCAAAACCTTCGGCAAGAATTCTAGCCTGCAAGTGGCCGGCGCGGCGCCCTTCCAGCTGCCCGGCACCGGCCCAATAGGCAACGGTGCGCTCCCCGCCAGCCAGGGTGCGCTCCCCGGCGGCCAGAGTGCGCTTCCCGCCGGTCAGGGTGTGTTCCCCGGCGGCCAGAGTGTGCTCCCCGTTGGCCAGGGTGTACTCCCCGCCGGCCAGAGTGCAATCACCGCGGGTCAGGGTGCGGGCACCGCCAGCCAGGGTGCGGGCACCGCCGGCCAGGGTGCGGTCACCGCCAGTAAGAGTGCGGACACCGCGGGTCAGGGTGCGCTCCCCGCCGGTCAGGGTGCGGGCAACAGCGGCGCCGTTGCCGGCATCGGTCTTGGGATTGCCAGCGCCAGCCAGTACAACGGGGGCAGCATCACCGACAACAACGCGCTGCTCAACTACCTGCAAGGCGCCGGTGGCGGCAGCGGTGTCGTGGGCGACGGCCAGGACCTGGGCGTCTTCACCCTCAATAAACTGGTGGGCCGCCTGCGCGTGACCGTGCTAGACTCGGCCTCCGGGCAGCCGCTGGCCGGCGCCACGGTGGCCTTCCCCGGCACCGACCCGGTGCTGAGCCAAACCACCGGCGCCGATGGCCAGACCTACTTCGAGAAAGCGCCCGGCGGGCCGGCGGGCCTGCGCATCAGCGGCCCTGCGGGCGCGGCCATTGCCTATGTGCCCAGCCTGCAGGACCTCACCATTGCCACCAACGGCAAGGTGACGGAACTGACCGTGAAGCTGGCACCCGGCACCCGCGTGCAAGGCACGGTGCAAGCCGACGGCGCGGCCGTGGCCGGCGCCAAAGTGCGCGTCATCGGCCGGCCCGATATGGAGGTGCAAACCGCCGCCAACGGCCAGTACGAGCTGATTGGCGTGCCCAAAGGCCCCTGGACGATGGAGGCCACCAAGCAGGGCCTCATCGGCCAAAGCCAGAGCCAGACCTTCGTGCCCGGCCAGAACGCCACCGTCAATTTTGCCCTCACCAACGCCGGCTTTGCCATTGATAAGCTGCTGGGCTTCCCCATCGAGGTGAAAACCCTGGCCACCGGCGCCGACACCACCCTCACCGGCGCCTTCGTGAACCTGCCCGGCAACGTCCTTTTCAGCGTGAAATCCGGCACGCGCCTGGAGTTTGCCAACGTGGCCGTGCGCGTGGACAAAAACGGCGTGCTGCGGCCCAAAGGCAAGGATTTTGTCCTCACCGACGCCACCGAGCTGGCGATGACGGCCTTCAAATTCCTGCCCGTCAAAATTGCCGAAACCGCGGGCCTGAAGGTGCAGATGCAGGCCGGCAATCCCACCAAAGGGCTCATTGCCGGCGCCGTCGAAATCAACTACGGCACGCTGGGCAACAACCTGGGCTGGGCCTGGAACGCCGGGGTGAAAACCTACCTCAGCGACGCCCCCGGCACCGGCGCCGTGCCCGTCCTGCCCGTGCTGGGCTCCGACGGCAAGCTGCCCTACAGCGCCACCACCCTGAAGCTGCGGGCCCCGGCCAAGTCGGCCGCCCTCTCGCTCTACGGCTTCACCGCCACCGTCGACCTGACGCAGAGCACCGCGGGCACCGACGGCCTGCACCTGGCCGGCAGCGTGCAGCTCGACAAAGTGCCGGGCCTGAACTCGGTCAAAATCAACGTCAGCAACCTGTGGATTGCCACCGGCGGCGAAATCAAAACCGCCACGCTGGGCCTGAATCCGGCGGTGAGCGTGAGCGTAGGCGGCTTCGGCTTCACGCTCACCGGCGGCGGCCTCACCGAGCAGGGCTTCAAGCTCAGCGGCGCGGTGAAGGTGCAGGTGCCGGGCTCGGCGGCCAGCGTGGTCAACTTTTCCGACCTGCTCATTGGCACCAGCCAGCTCTACGGCGGCAACTTCGTGCTGCCCAGCGCCGGGCTCGACGTGTTCAGCCTGGCCAAGTTCAAGCCGGTGGCCGGCTCGCCGTTGGCCTTCGGCACCTTGCCCAACGGCGGGCCGTCGTTCTTCAGCGGCGGGGCCACCACCACGCTGCCGCTCATCGACAAAACCATCACCGTCCAGGCCTTCACGGTGCGGTCCGACGGCCAGTTTTCGGCCCAGGTGCCGGCCGACTTTTCCATCGGCTTCGGCGGGCTGGCTTCGCTGAAAGTGAAGGGCGTGAAGTTCAACACCATCGGCGGCGTGGGCATCGACGTGCTCAGCGACGTGCAGCTGACCCTGCCGCTGGTGAAAGCCGAGGCCGGCAACCTGAAGTACCGCCCCGGCAAGGCGCCCTCGCTCGAAAACGTGGGCCTGCACGTGCCCATCGGGGTAGGGGAGCTGGGCGGCTCGGTGAGCTTCCTCAACAACGGCTTTGCCGGGGCGCTGGGGCTGAATCTGGTGAGCGTGATGAATGTGAAGGCCGATTTCAAGTACCAGAAAGTGGCCGGCGACATCCAGTTTGCGGCCAACATCCAGAGCAACATTCCGCCGGTGCCGGTGGGCCCGGGCCTGCTGCTCACCAGCGTGGGCGGCGGCCTGAGCTACGGCAACAAGAAGCTGAAATCGGTGACCGTGAGCGGGGTGGTGAGCGTGGCGGCGTTTGAAGCCGGCCTGGCCCTGAATCCCATCAAGGTGACGGTGGAAGCCGGCCCGGTCATCACCGGCACGGCCAACCTGACGGTGGCCGAGCAGAAAATGGCCAACGCCAAGCTGCTGCTGGACTTCCCCAACTCCCTGGCCTCGGTGCAGCTCACGTCGAACTACACGCCCTTGCCGGGCATGAGCAGCAGCACGGTGGGCGGCATTGTGGTGGTGAGCGGCAAGCAGAACGACTCCTACTGGGTGATGAGCATGGGCGCGAAAACCTCGCTGCTGGGCCTGATAAACGCCAATGCCAACATCCTGGTGGGCCAGAACCTGAACGTGAACAACCACCCCGAACTGGGCGACTACACCGGCTTCATCGACAAAGCCTACCTCAGCAACGGCACCACCGTGAACGGCGCGCACATGCAGAGCAACACCTCGTTTGGGCGCCACCAGAACGACGCGTTTAGCGCCTGTTTCTGGGAGGCTTGCGGCAAAATCTGGTACTACAACGACGCCGTCAGCAACCTCAACATGAATTTTGCCAGCAACAGCTACGGCCTGTACATCAGCAGCGGCTGGGGCGGCGGGGCCGACCTGACCGTGGCCGGCAAGAGCATTGGCGGGGCCGACGTAGGCGCCGCCGGGGCCCTGGGTGGTGGCTACAACCCGTCGCAGGGCTGGAACCTCAACGGCACCGTGGGCGCCCACCTAGTGGGCTGGCTGGGCGACTGCAGCAACGCCTGCGCCAACAAAATCTGCTGGGGCGGCTGCTTCAAGGCCTGCGTTTTCGGCTGCAAAGTCTGCCCGATTCCGGTCGGCATCAAAGTCTGCGCCCACCCCGGCATCACGGTCGACTACAAGTCCACGTCGGGCATGGACGTGGGGCTGGACATCTAAACGCCTGACGCCGGGCGCCCTCCTCAAGGAAGGGAGCCTGACGAACGGTAGCGTGGACGCTGCGAGTCCGCGCCTGGGCGAACGTCCCGCTCATACGCGGACTCGCAGCGTCCACGCTACACCATTTCTGCAAACAACTATCAAGTTTCCAACGCCATGAAGAACGCCCTCTTGCTCTTGAGCGCCTGCCTGGGGCTGACCGTTACAACGCCACCGGCACCCGCCCGGGCCCAGTCGCGCCCTGCCGCCCCAGAGGCTGCCGAAACGGGCGAGGCGCCCGTGTTTCCGTCGCCGGCCGGCGTCTACGCGGTGGTGAGCAACACCGCGCTCAGCGCCGCCAAGCCCAGCCCCGAAGGCCTGGTGGCGGTGCGCGTGCTGCGCGCCCCGGCCGGCAGCAACGACTTCAAGGAAGTCGGCCAAGTGCGCCAGGCTGGTTCACTGGCCGAGTTTCGCCAGCAAGCCGGTCCCGGCGTCCTCGAACAAATTCGCCAAACCCACCAGCTGGCTTCCGACGACGCGGCCTGGGCCTACCTCCAGGCCCACCCCAGCCTCGACGATTACGGCTTTCTGGGTTTGAGCCTGTCGTTTCGGGTGGCCCTGGGCACGGCTTTCCTCGATGCCGACGCCGTGAAAGCCAAGCCCGGCACCCGCTTCGCCTACCGCCTCGTGCCCGAGTACGCCACCGGCCGCGCGCCCAGCGGCGCCGGCGCCACTACCCGCTTCCCCGAAGCCACCGTGGCCGTGGGCCAGCGCAGTGCCCTGCCGCGCCCCCGCGCCCGCCGCGCCACCGGCCGCGACTCGGCCGTGGTGGTGCGCTGGGTGGCGCCCGCGGCGCGGGCCAACACGCCGCTCATCACCCTGTTTGGCCGGGTGTGGCGGCAGGGGCCGGGCGAAAAGACGTTCTCCGTGGTGGCCGACCAAATCCTGGCCACGCGCGACGAGCGGGGCCGCGACGATTCCGTGCGCTTCACCTTCCAGCAGCGCGTCGAGCCCGAGGCGTTGTACCGCTACTACATCGAACCGCTGGACTTCGTGGGCAACCCCGGCCCGGTCTCCGATACGGCTTACGTTCTGTCAGTTTCGCCCTCGCGCATGCCCGCCGTGAGCCGCGTGAATGCGCGCGACACCACCGACGGCATCGCCCTAAGCTGGCCTGCACTGCCGGCCAAGCCCTATTTGCTGGGCATTGAAGTGCAACGCTCGCGCGACACCCGCGGCAACTACGTGCGGCTCGATACCATTCCGGCCAGCGCCGCCGGCTACCTCGACACCCGCCTGCTGCCCAACGTGACCTACCACTACCGCCTGCGCACGCTGCTGCGCGGCGGCCTGCGGGCCCCCGAAGCGGCTACGGGTGCGGCCTTCGCGTCTCACCAGGGCGGGGAGGGCCGCAGCAGCGCGCCCCTGGCCCCCGTGCAGCTCACCGCCGAGCCGGAGGGTAGGGGAGTGCGCCTGCGCTGGCAGCCCGCCGGGCCCGACCTCAACCACGAAGCCTATTTCGTGTACCGCGGCACCTCCGACCAGGATTCTATGGTCGTGGTGTCGCCGGCTCTGCGCGGCGGCACGCTCACTTTCCTCGACACCACCGCCCGCAACGGCCGCCGCCAATACGTGTACGCCGTGCAGGACGTAAACAAGAACCTGCAAGCCAGTCCCTTCTCTGACCACGCCGCCGCCCAGCCCAATATTCCCATGGCCGTAGCGGCTCCTCTTGGCCTGAGCGGCTACTCCGACGGTGCCGCCACCCGCCTGAGCTGGGACGATGTGCAGCGGCGCGACCCTGCTGTGGTCGGCTACCGCGTTTACCGCCGTCCCGCTGCGGCTGCAACGCCGGCACCCAAGCCTGCACCGGCCCCGATTCCTAGAAAAGGCGCACCAAGCAAAAGCACCGCCGCGCCGGCCGTTGCTGCCGCTCCCGGCTTCGTTTTGCTGGCCGACGACTTGCGCGCTCCGGCTTATGAGGACGCCACTATGCGCCCCGGTCAGGCCTACCAGTATGCTGTTTCGGCCCTTGATGCGCAAGGCACGGAAAGCGCGCTCTCGCCCGTGGCCACGCCAACGGTTTTTGCCAGCACAAGCACTGCGGCAGTCCCCCCCTCACAGCTCAATGCCCGCGCGGTACCCAAAGGCCTGGAAGTGAGCTGGAGCCACCCAGCCGTGCTGCCCGGCCGCGGCTACGCCCTCTACCGTCGCACCCGCGAGCAGCCCGAGCCCCAGCGCCTGGCCACGCTGCCCGCCACCGCCACGCGCTACCTCGACGCCACGGCCAGGCCGCAGGTGCTCTACATCTACTCGGTGGCGGTGCTGACGCCCGCGCAGGAAGGCCCGCGCACGTCGGAAATCAGCGCCCGCCGCTAGGCATTGCGGCTCCACCTGACGCCCGCCGGCGCCTGCTTTCGCTCGCGCTGCCTTGACAAAAACTTCAGTAGCTCCCTTCGATTAAAAATCTCTTTTCATGTTCAAACTCCGTTATTCCATTCTGCTGGTAAGTGCCTTTGCCTATCTGACCAGTTGCTCCTCCGAGCCAAAAGCCACCGCGGAAACCGAAGCCGCTGCCGCCACTAAGCCTGCTCCTGCACCGGCGCCAGCAACTGCGGTGGCCCCAGCCGCCGCTCCCGAAGCGGCACCTCCGGCCACGGCGGCGCCTGCCGCGCCCGCCGGTTTCGACCCTAGCACCGCCCCGGTCGTCACGCCCAAGCTCGGGGCCTGGCCCTACTTCACTCTGCTCGACAACTACCACAAAGGCACCATCAAGGACAGCGAAGTGCGCTCCGAGGAAGTGAAAGACCTGATGAAGGACGCCGCGTTTGACCGGTACGAATTTTTCGACGGCACGAAAATCATTCCCGTCGAAGGCCGCTTGGCCACTATCAAGGCCGTGGGGAGCGGGGCGTCGTTTTTCCAGGTGCAGAAAACCTACGAGAAGCTGATACATGACCTGGGCGGCGTGACCGTGTGGGAAGGCAATATGCAGAAGTTCGCCGACGCCAAGCTGACCTTCGACGAGCGCCGCCACCGGGGCCGCTACAGCATGTTCCCCCACGAAAAGGCCGGCGTTTACATGGTGCGCACCCCCGACAAGGAAATCTGGGTAGAGCCCTACCAGATTTACGACGACCACGAAAATTACTGGCTGACCGTGGTAGAGAAAAAGGCCCTGCCCATGCAAGCCTCCGTGCTGCCCGCCGCCGAGATGAAAAAAGCCCTCGACGCCACCGGCCACGTCGCGCTCTACCTCAACTTCGACACCGACCAGGCCACCCTCAAGCCCGACGCGCAGGCCACCATCGCCCAAATCATCAGCCTGCTGTCGCAGAACCCCGACCTGAAGCTGGCCGTGCAGGGCCACACCGACAACGCCGGCACGCCCCCGCACAACCAGGAGCTTTCCGAAGCCCGCGCCCGCACGGTGGTGGCCACCCTCACCGCGCAAGGCATCGACGCCACCCGCCTGCAAGCCGCCGGTTTCGGCCAAACCAAGCCCCTGGCCGACAACGCCACCGAGGCCGGCAAAGCCAAAAACCGCCGCGTGGAGCTGGTAAAAATCTAGCATTCTCTTACTGCCGGCCGGGTCAAGGCGAAGCGGCAAAACCATTCTCTTCCCATGAACAAACTAGCCGCCCACGCGCGCCGCACCGGCACCTTGCTTCTGCTGGCTTCGGCCGGCGCCTACGGCCAGTCCGTGGGCATTGGCACCACCACGCCCAATCCGTCGGCGTCGTTGCACCTGCGCGCGCCCAACCTGGGCTTGCTCATCAACCAGGTGAACTTGGCCTCGCTCACCGACGCTACGACCATCACGAACCCGGCCACGGGCCTGCTCGTGTACAGCGCCAGCGCCGCGCTGCCCGACGGCCCGGGCTTCTACTACAACGCCGGCACGCCCGCCGCCCCGCAGTGGACACGCCTCACCTCCGGCCCGGCCAGCGCCGGCGACAACCTGGGCAACCACACCGCCACTCAAAACCTCAACCTGCAGGGCAACTTGCTGGTGGGCGGCACGGCCACCGTGCCCGGCACCGTGGGGCTGCGCCTGGATGGCAACGGCAACGCCGGACTGGGGACCACCCCAGCCCCCACGGCCGGCGACCGGCTGCGCGTGGACGGCGGTGACGTGCGCGTTGGCTTTGCCCAGTGGAACTCGGCGGCCAACAACCGGCTCCTCAAATTCGGCGACGGCGACTACGTGACGCTGGGCGAAGCCGGCGCCGACGACCGGCTGCAGTTCCAGGCCCGCGATTTTCGCTTCGATGGCAGCGACAGCGGTTACCCTGGCAACGTGGGCATCGGGCTGGGGGCGGCCGCGGCGTCCGGCGAGCGCCTGGAAGTGGGCGGCAACATCAAAATCACGGGCCCGGCGGCCACCACCGGCCTCGTCTTCGCCGACGGCACCAAGCAGTTCACGGCGGCTACCGGCGGCGGCCTGACGCTGCCTTATAGCGGTTCGGCCAACCCGTCGGCGTCGGGGCCGGTTTTTCAAATCACCAACACGGGCAGCGGCAGCGGCCTGCGCGGGGCTTCGGCCAGCGGGCAGGGCGTGGTGGGGCGTGTCAACGGCACCGGACCCGGCCAGGGCGTGGTGGGCGTGAAGGGCACCAACGTGCCCAACATTGAGGACGCCGCCGTGGTGGGCCTGAGCGACGCCGACTACGCCGTGTACGCCCGCAGCAAACAGGAAACCGGCGTGTTCGGCACCACCGAAGCCACCACCATAGCCACTGCCGGGGTGCGGGGTTTCGCTACCTCGGGCGGCACCGGCGTGAGCGGCGAGTCGAGCAGCGGGCCGGGCGTGAGCGGCTCCAGCACCACCAACGTGGGCGTCAGCGGCACCTCCGGCGACGACATCGGCGTGCGCGGCAGCACGGCCGGCGACGGCATCGGCGTGGCGGGGGTGGTGGGCCGCAACACGGGCACGAGCAGCAGCAGCGTTGGCGTGTCGGGTTTCAGCCACAATGGCATCGGCGTGTTTGGCGACGTGGACGCGCCCGGCGGCCGCGGCGTGCAGGGCCAGGCCAGCCAGGCCAACGGCACCGCGGTAGTGGCCAGTGCCAGCGGGCCGGCCACGGCCTTCAATGCCACCACCACCGGCACCGGTCCGGCGGCCTATATTTCCCAGAGCAATACCGCCAGCTCGGCCGCGGCCGTTACCATCCGGCAGCGGGGCACGGGCCCGGCCCTGGTGCTCGATAACAACGGGGCGGGCTACGCCATGGGCATGGGACTGGGCATCGGCACCTCATTTCCGCGCACCCAGCTCAGCATTACGCCCGCCACCACCGAAGCCAAAATCACGCTCTACGACGGTGGCAGCGGCACCAACCACTACGGCTTTGGGGTGAGCGGCTTTCAGCTCAACTACCACGTGAGCGCCGTCTCCGACAACCACGTGTTCTACGCCGGCGGCAAAAACGGCGACGGCACCGAGCTCATGCGCATCAAGGGCAACGGCCGCGTGGGCATCGGCACCGACGACCCGCAGGCCCAGCTCGACGTGGCCGGCACGGTTCGCGCGGTGGAAGTGAACACGCCCACCACCGGCGCTGCCAACCTGCTGCCCGTGGCCTACGGCCGCATCCGGGCCAACGGCACCGTGGCCTCGGGCACTGGCAACTTCACCTGCTCGCAAACCAACGGCCTGTACACGGTAACGTTCACGGCGGCCTCCGGCCTGAGCACCGCCAATTTCGGCTCGGCCGCCATCATGGCCACCCCCAACGGCTCGAATGCCCCCATTTACGGCTTCGCGGGCGGCGCGGGCCAGGTGCAGTTCGTCTTCGACCCGGCCGGCGCACTGGATACCTTCTCTTTCATGGTGTACCAGCCCTGAGTTGCCCCGGTCCGTGAGGCACTGCTTCCTCACTTCCTACCTAAAGGCACGGCCAGCAAGCATGAAAAGCCGCGAGTGCAACCAGTCCGAAAGCAATTGCCCCGCCACCCGTTATTCCTTGCGCAGCACGGTAAATGCTTCGCTATTTAAACTTTAACCCTTGACTTGCTCATGAAAATTTCTCGCTTCCTCCTGCTGCCCGCGGTGCTGTTAGCCCTGCCCGGCACTGCCCAGATAATTACGAAAGACCAAGCCACGCGCACCGCCCAAAGCAGCGTGAACAGCCGCGCCAACGGCGAAATCAGCCGCGGTGTCAACGCCGGAATTGACGGCATTGGGGCCGGGGTAAAAGGCTTGTTTGGCCGGCGGAAAGACAAGCCGGCTCCCGCTGCGCCGGCGCCGTCATCCGGGCCAGCTACCGCTGCGCCCCCCGCTGCGCCCCCCGCGGCGAGCGGAGCGCAGCGGGTGCGCGTGCCGGGCGGCAACTTTTCGGTGCAGGTGCCGGCGGGGTGGGCTTATAGCTACCTGCGCATCAGCAGCATGCTGCCCGACCGCCCCGGCCAGCCCGCCGGGCCGCAGGAAAGCGAGAGCATGCCCGCCACTACCCCGCCCGCGCAGCTCGGCCGCATGAACGGCCTGCAGCTCTACCGCCTGAGCGACCCGAACGACCAGCTCATGGTGTTTGCCCACGGCGGCAAGCCCGCCCTGAGCCAGGCCGAGTTTGCGGCCGTGGTGCAAAGCGCGGCTCGCAACGCGGGCGGCGCGGCGCCGCAGGTCGGCACCACCAAAGTGGGGGCCGGGCTGCCGGCTTATCGGGTTGAAAATGCCGCCTTCGGCCTAAAGCTGGTGAGCGTGTACGCCTACCGCGACGGCCGCCGCTACGGCTTCTCCGCCACGCGGGCACCCGCGCAGTTCGCGCCCTTGCAGAAAGTGCTCGACCAGGTGACAGCTTCTTTCGAGCCGGCCGGCAAATAGGCCGAAACCGCTGCTCACTCCTTCGAAGTCCGCATTCCGAATTTACGCACCTACCATGAAGTACGTCTTGCCTTTTGCCGCCGCATTGTTGGCCTTGGTTCCACTGGCTGCCCAGGCGCAAGTAGGCGTGGGCACCACCACGCCGGACGCCAAAGCGGCCCTCGACATCCGGGCCACTGACAAGGGCCTGCTGATTCCGCGCCTGACGGCGGCCCAGCGCACGGCCATCACCGCCCCCCCGCAGGGCTTGATGGTGTACCAAACCGACGGCACGGCCTCCGGCGGGGCCCAAACCGGGTTCTGGTACTACGCCGGCACGCCCGGCGGATGGGTCTTCATCGAACCTGCTTTGGGCAGTGGCTTGACTTTGCCCTACTCCGGCACCGCTAGTACCAGCAGCACGGCCTTCGCCGTGAGCAACACCGGTGCCGGCCAAGCCCTCAGCGGCACGGCCACGGGCAATGGCGCGGCGGCCGTGCGCGGCGAAAACGCGAATACTACCAGTGGAAGCGGCGCCGGCGTATTGGGCCTGGCCGTGAGCGGCTATGGCGTGCGCGGCGTGGCCAGCGGCACCAATGGCTACGGCGTGGCCGGCGAATCCGCCGACAGCCGGGGCGTGAGTGGCTCCTCGGGCAGTGGGCCGGGCCTGTACGGCCGCAGCACCACCGGTTCGTCCCTGCAAGCCCAAAAGGCTGGGAGCGACCTGGGCCGCATCGCCGAACTAACCAATGCCAATGCGGCCAACGACTCCACGGCGGCCTATATCAGCACCAACGGCGACCGGCCCGCCCTGCGCGCTGTGAACACCGCCACCTCGGCGCAGCCGGCCATTCGGGGCGTGAAGCAAAGCGCCAGCGCCGACGGCATCGGCGTGGAAGGCGTCATCACCACCGGCGCTACCGGCAACGCGGCCGGCGTGCTGGGCAACGACGAAAGCGGCAGCGGCACCAGCAGCGGGGTGCTGGGCCTGACGGAGGGTGGCTACGGCGTGCGGGGCATTGCCTCGGCCAACGGTGGCTACGGCGTGAGCGGGTCGGCTACCAACAGCTACGGCGTCATTGGTGGCAGCACCAGCGGCACCGGGGTATACGGCACCACCAACAGCAGCAATGCTGGGATGGCCGGAGTGAAAGGAATCAGCACCAATAGCGGGGGAACCGGGGTGCTGGGCACTACCGTCAGCGGCAGCGGGGTGCGGGGCGACGCCACCGGCAGCAGTGGTTACGGCGTGCTGGGGACGGCCGCCTCCACCAACGGCATCGGGATTGCCGGGTCCGCTTCCGGTGCTGCCACGGCCATCTACGGCGTGGCCACCGGCACCGGCCGGGCCGGATATTTTGGCCAAAACAACACCAGCAGCTCCGCCACCGCCGTCGAAATCGTGCAGAATGGCACAGGCCGGGCCCTCGACGTCAGCGGCGGACCGGTGCGCATGGTCGAGCTTAATAGCCCCACCACCGGCGGGGCCAACCTCCTGCCCATCGCCTACGGTCGGGTGAGCAAAACCGGCACCATCATCAACGGTTCCGGCAATTTCACTGTCAACCAGCCGTTGCCTGGCCTAGGACTCTACGACATCACCATTACCAGCCCCGGCAACCTCAACCTGACTAACGCCGTCTGCGTGGTCTCGTGTGGCATCGGCACCACCACCGGCCTCAACGATTTCAGCGCTGCGGCGGCCAACGGTGGCCCCAATGGCTTGGTTGAGGTAGAAGTGCGGCGCTTGTCCAATCCCGCCAATGCCGACGAGCAAGGCTTCAACTTTGTAATCTACCGTCCTTAAGCAACGCTGCCCCGCATTATCATAGCAGTGGGTAGTTTCAAAATTCCGCCGCAAACAAAAAAGCCCCTGCTAATCAGCAGAGGCTTTTTTGTTATCAATAGCAAGTAGCTATGCCACAGAATAAGCGGGTGTGACCGAAGCCGAAATTAAGCTTTCTTCTTCTCCAGCACCTCGTCAATCAGGCCGTACTCTTTGGCCTCGTCGGCCCGCATCCAGTAGTCGCGGTCCGAATTGTCGTGGATTTCCTGGTAGGTTTTGCCGGTGTGCTGCGCCAGAATGTCATACAATTCCTTCTTCAGCTTCAGGATTTCACGCGCCGTGATTTCGATGTCCGACGACTGGCCTTGCGCGCCACCCGAAGGCTGGTGAATCATCACGCGGGCGTGGGGGAGGGCCGAACGTTTGTTGGCAGCGCCGCCAGCCAGCAGCACCGCGCCCATCGAAGCAGCCAGACCCGTGCAAATGGTGGCTACGTCGGGGTTCACGTACTGCATGGTGTCATAAATACCCAAGCCGGCGTAAACCGAGCCACCGGGCGAGTTGATGTAGAGCAGGATGTCTTTTTTGGCATCAGCCGACTCCAGAAACAGCATTTGGGCCGTCAGGATGTTGGCGATGTAATCGTCCACGGCCGTGCCCAGGAACACAATCCGGTCCATGATGAGGCGCGAAAACACGTCGATTTCGGCGAAGCGCGTGGGGCGCTCCTCAATCACCGAGCGGGTCATGCCGGTGGGCATAATCAGGCCGCCGCGGGTCTGGCCTTCCACGTGTTGGATGTACTGGTCCACACCCAGGCCGCTGAGGCCCTGGTGTTTCACCGCAAACTTGCGAAACTCTTGTTTATTCAGCATTTGGTTGAAATGTGGCGCCGGCTTGCGCTTGCGCGGGTGATGGTTCTAAGACGGGCGAAGTAAAGGAATGTTGTCGGAACCCCAACAAAAAAGCCCCTACGTCTCCGTAAGGGCTTTTTGAAAAGTCGGGCTACGCAGCCATTAGCTGTGCAGGGTCCGGAATTCTTCGGCCGTTACGGGCTTGTCCGTAACAACAACTTTGCCGCGCAGGTTTTCGAGCACTTTCTCTGCCAGAATGGCCTCGTACTCGTTCACGTAGTTCTTGCCGTTCTCCTGCTTCAGGTACTGGTCAGCGTAGCTGCGCATCGACTCGCGCATCTCATCGGGCATGTTCGGCATGTTGAACTGGCCCATGATTTTGTCGAGGGTGCGGTTCACGATTTCGTCGTTGCTCACCTTCAGGCCGGCTTCTTCAACCACCTTGTTGCGAATCATGCTCCACTTCAGCTCTTTCTCGTAGTCGGTGTAGTGCTCTTCTACCTTCTCGGGCGTCAGTTTGCCCTCGTTGGCGCGCACCAGCCACTTCTTGAAGAACTCCGTGGGAATTTTGATGTCCACGCCGTTCACCAGCTGCTCCACAATGCGGTTGTTCAGCGAGCCTTCGGCCTCGCGGTCGTAGTTCGACTGGATGGTCTCACGCACTTTGGCATCGAACTCTTCCGGCGTCGAAACCGCCTCGGGGCCAAATACCTTATCGAACAACTCCTGGTTGAACTCCGGGGCCGCCGTGCGGTTCACTTTCTCCACGTTGAACACGTAGTCGCCGGTGGCCGCAGTCGCTTCGTCCTTGCTCAGGCCCGAGAAGTTTGAAATCGAAGCCGCGTCGTTGTTGAAGGCCTTCTGCAGGTCGAACGTAATCACGTCGCCACCTTTCTTGCCGATGAATTGCTCCTGCTGGTCGGCTGCCACTTTGTTGATGGGCAGTAGCACGGTGCGGCCGTCACCTTCCTCGTCGGCTTTCTTCAGCTTGCCGAACAAATAGTCGCCAGCCTCCGAAACCTCGGGGTTGGTCGTCTCGCCGTACTGACGGGCGATTTGCTCGTTGGTTTGGGCCAGCGTCTCGTCGTCGATGGTCACCTTGTGCAGCTCGGCCGTTAGGCTTTCGGGCAAATTAAAGTCGGGCAGCAGGCCCAGCTCAAACTGGAAATCGAAGTCCTTGTCGGTGTCGAAGTCCACGTTGCTGGCCACGGGCAGCGGCTCGCCGAGCAGCTTGATGTTGTTCTCCTTGATGTAGGAATCCACGGCCTTGCCCAGCATTTTGTTGATTTCCTCGGCCAGAATGCCTTTGCCGTACATTTTGCGCACCATGCCCACGGGCACCATGCCAGGGCGGAAGCCCTTCACCTGGGCGCGCTTGGTGTACTCTTTGATTTGCTTGTCGACGGTGGGGGCGTAGTCGGCTTCGGTCAGGTGCACGGTCAGCAGCCCGGTCAGCTGCTCGTCGTTCTTGTCGAGGGTGATGTTCAAAACAGGGGAGCCGGCTTCTGCTGGCGGGTTGAGTGGTTGAAAAAAAAGCCTCCAGCCTATGCGACTGAAGGCCGTATCAGAAAAAAGTGCGGATAGAGGGACTCGAACCCACACGCCTTGCGGCACCAGATCCTAAGTCTGGCACGTCTACCAATTTCGCCATATCCGCATATGGGGCCGCACGCCGATTGCTACGGGCCCGCAAAGGTACTCGGGAAAATCCTTGCGCGCAAAGCTCGGGTATAAGTAGGGGTTGGCGCGTTATGAAGCCACTTTTTCTCGCCCGTCGTTGTTACTTTACTCATTATGCCTCCCGTTATATCTCCCGAAGCTGAGCGCCAGGAAATCCTGCGTCATTATCGCCGCCTGCTGCGCACGGCAAAGCCTTACCTGAAGGACGGCGACCCAAAGCTGATTAAAAAGGCATTCAATCAGAGCCTTGAGGCGCATAAGGAGATGCGCCGTAAGTCGGGCGAGCCCTACATCTTGCACCCGTTGGCGGTGGCGCAGATTGCGGTGGAGGAAATTGGGCTGGGGACGACGAGCATCGTGGCCGCTCTGCTGCACGATGTGGTGGAGGACACGCCTACGGAGATTTCGGACATTGAGCGCGAGTTCGGCAATAAAGTAGCCCGCATTATTGACGGCCTCACGAAAATCTCGGGGGTCTTTGAGTACGGCACCAGCGAGCAGGCCGAGAACTTCCGCAAGATGCTGCTTACGCTGAGCGAGGACGTGCGCGTCATCCTCATTAAGATTGCCGACCGCCTGCACAACATGCGGACGCTTGATTCGATGCCGCGGCACAAGCAGCTGAAAATTGCTTCGGAAACGCTGTACCTGTACGCGCCGCTGGCGCACCGGCTGGGGCTCTATACTATAAAGAGTGAATTGGAGGATTTGTATCTCAAATTCACTGACACGGAGACTTACAATGACCTCAAGTCGAAAGTCCGCCAGAGCCAGGCGGCGCGCAACCGCTTTATCAAGGAGTTTGTGCAGCCGATTGATGATGAGTTGAAAGCCCAAGGCTTTGAGTACGAAATCAAAGGGCGGCCCAAGAGCATCTATTCCATTCTCAAGAAGATTAAAAAGCAGAACATCACCTTCGATGAAGTGTATGACCTGTTTGCTATTCGCGTTATTCTGGACGTGCCGCCGGAACAGGAAAAAGCGGCTTGCTGGCAGGTCTACAGCATTGTGACTGATTTTTATCAGCCGAACCCCGACCGCCTACGCGACTGGGTGAGCACGCCCAAAGCCAACGGCTACGAGAGCCTGCACACGACGGTGATGTCGCGCGCTGGGCAGTGGGTGGAGGTGCAAATCCGTTCGCGCCGCATGGACGACATCGCCGAGAAAGGATACGCCGCGCACTGGAAGTACAAAGACACGGGCAGCATCCAGCCTGAAAGTTCGCTGGAAGGGTGGGTGAACAAGGTGCGCGAGATGCTGGAATCGAATAATTCCAGCGCGCTGGAATTCATGGACGAGTTCCGGCAAAACCTGTTCGTGAAGGAAGTGTACGCCTTCACGCCCAAAGGCAAGCTAGTCATTCTGCCCGATAAGGCTACCGCGCTGGATTTCGCCTTCGACATCCACTCGCAAATCGGTCTGCATTGTCTCGGTGCCAAGGTCAACCAGAAGCTGGAGCCCCTCAGCTACCAATTGCACAACGGCGACCAGGTCGAAATCCTGACCTCACACAAGCAGCGGCCGACGCCGGAGTGGCTCAACTACGTCATCACGACCAAGGCGCGCTCCAAAATCAAGGACTTCCTGCGCGACGACAAGCGCGCCAAAGCCGAAGACGGCCGGTTCCTGTTGGAGAAGCGACTCGAAAACATCGGCGTGCCCTTCACGCAGGAAAACTTCAACCGCCTGCTGGCCTACTTCAACGTGGCCACGGCGCAGGGATTCTACTATCGGCTTGCTATTGGACAGGTTGACGGACGCACCATTCGGGAGTCGTTGTTCACGTCGGACAAGCCGGTGCCCTCTGTGCTCGAACCCAAAACCTTCGACAACGAGGTGCAAAAAATCCGCGGCGTGCGGCCCGATATGCTCGTAGTAGGCGAGCACACTGACAAGTTCAACTACAGCATTGCCCGCTGCTGCAATCCCATTCCCGGCGATGACGTGTTCGGCTTCGAAACCGACCAAGGCCTCATCATCCACCGCACCAGCTGTCCGCGAGCTGTCGATTTGATGTCGAACTACGGCAACCGCATCGTGCGCGCCAAGTGGACGGAACAGCTGGAACTGGCTTTCCTGGCCGGCATCCGCCTCAAGGGCTCCGACCGTGTGGGCCTCGTCAACGACGTCACGCGCATCATCAGTACCAGTCTAAAGGTCAATATGCGCTCCATCACCATCAACGCCGACGACGGTATTTTCGATGGCCAAATTATGGTATTCGTCAACGACACCGACCACCTCAACAAGCTCATCCAACGCCTACGCAAAGTAAACGGCGTGCTGCAGGTCGAGCGGTTCGATTCGCAACAAGTATGAGCCAACCAGCTTCCATCACCGTCCACGGCACCGGCGTGAACGAGCGCACCCAATGCGCTCACTGGCATTCGGAGCGCGACATCATCGGTATCAAGTTCAAGTGTTGCGACACGTTCTACGCCTGCTTCGACTGCCACCAAGAAGCTGCCAACCACGCCCCAGCCGTCTGGCCCAAATCCGAATACGTCACCGAAGCCATCCTCTGCGGCAATTGCAAAACCACCCTCAGCATCAGCAGCTACTTAAGCTGCCACAACACCTGCCCGCGTTGCCAGGCCGCCTTCAATCCCGGTTGCGCTACGCATTATCCCCTTTATTTCGAGCGCTGAGAACCTAAAGCGACCTTTCGCGCTTTTCTAACTTTGGTTTCTCTACCTGCCAATCATTCCAAACCCACCGTGCAAACTCCCCAAGTAGCTTTCCCGAACCCACAGCCTACTTCCGCCGAGGAAGGGCAGGGGGCAGGCGGCTCTTCCGAAACCGGCTACGCCGCCAAGCACACGCCCAGCGCCGCCTCCGAAGCTACGCTCAATACCGATAAGCTCGAAGAAGTCCGCAAGCTCTTCACCGCCCACCTCGAAAACAAAGGCCTCCGCAAAACCGGCGAGCGTTACGCCATTCTCGAAGAAATCTACGCCCGCTCGGGCCACTTCGACGTCGACGAGCTCTACGCCGGCATGAAGGAGCGCGGCCTGCAGGTAAGCCGCGCCACCGTTTACAACACTTTGGACCTCTTGGTCGAGCAAGGTCTCGTCAGCAAGCACCAGTTCGGCCGCAACCTCGCCCAGTACGAGAAGAGCTACGGCTACCGCCAGCATGACCACGTCATCTGCACCGAATGCCATAAAGTGGTGGAATTCTGCGACCCGCGCATCCACGGCATCCAGACCATGGTCGGCGACCTGCTGAACTTCCATATCTTGCACCATTCTTTAAACCTCTACGGCATCTGCGGCGACTGTCGCGCCCAGGCCGCCGCCCGTTCTTCCGCATCTTCAACCTAACAATTTTCCCACGAGTCCCGTCGCGCTCCCCTCCCTGCCGGGGAGGGGCCGGGGGAGGGGTTTCACGCATGACCACCACCAGCTCCGTCCAAAACGGCATTCTCTTCGTCCGCCTCTCCGGCGACCTAATCGGCAGCCCCGACACCGACCAGCTTCTCCAATCCGTCAACACGCACCTCGGCGAAGAGCTCAACCAATGCGCCGTCGACCTCTCCGAAATCCGCTACATCAATAGCACCGGCATTGGCGTCCTCGTCTCGCTCCTCACCAAGTTCCGCAGCCGCGGCGGCGAGATGGTCCTCATCAACCCTGCCGACCACCCCAAAAAGATGCTGGCCCTCACCAAGCTAAACAACATCTTCACCGTATCGGCCGATGAAGCCGCCGCCCGCCAACTCCTAACCCCGGCCGCCGATTAGGCGGCCATTTTTTTGCCTTTTGAATACCACCTCATCCCAGGAATTCAGCAAACCAAGCCGAAGCAAAGAGATTATACAGGCAATTTTCTCCGCTAAGATTTCTCAATCCATTTCCTAGTAGTCTAAATACCGACTACTTCATACCGAATACCCAGAACACATGCCCGTAGACGTATTAGTAGGCCTCCAATGGGGCGATGAAGGCAAAGGCAAAATCGTAGACGTCCTCGCACCCACCTACGATGCCGTAGCCCGTTTCCAGGGCGGCCCCAACGCCGGCCACACCCTCACCTTCGACGGTATCAAGCACGTCCTGCACCAGGTGCCCAGCGGCATTTTCCACCCCCACATCCTCAACATCGTCGGCAACGGCGTCGTCCTCGACCCCATCGTCTTCCGCCAGGAGCTCCAAAAGCTCACTGATAGGGGAGTAGACTGGGCCCAAAACCTCTACGTCTCCAAAAAAGCCCAACTCATCCTCCCCTCGCACCGCGCCCTCGACCGCATCAGCGAAGAAGCCCGCGGCAACACCAAAATCGGCAGCACCCTCAAAGGCATCGGCCCCACCTATTCCGACAAAATCGGCCGCGTCGGCCTCCGCGTCGGCCACATCCTGCTCCCCGATTTCGAGCAGCGCTACAAAGAAGCCGTGGCCCAACACGCCGCCATCGCCGCCCACCACAACAAGCAGCTCGAAATCGAAGCCCTCGAAGCCGACTTCTTCTCCGCCGTCGAGTTCCTGCGCACCCTCCAGCTCATCGACACCGAATACCTCCTCAACGACCTCCTCACCCAAGGCAAGCGCATCCTCGCCGAGGGCGCCCAAGGCTCTCTATTAGATATCGACTTCGGTTCCTATCCCTACGTCACCTCCTCCAGCACCACCGCCGCTGGTGCCTGCACCGGCCTTGGCATCGCCCCCCGCCACATCGACAAGGTCTACGGCATCATCAAAGCCTACAGCACCCGCGTCGGCAGCGGCCCATTCCCCACCGAGCTCCACGACGAAGTAGGCGAGCAAATCCGCCAGGCTGGCCGCGAGTTCGGCTCCACAACCGGCCGCCCCCGCCGCACCGGCTGGATAGACCTGCCCGCCCTCCGCTACGCCATCATGCTCAACGGCGTCACCGAACTCCACCTCATGAAAGCCGACGTCCTCGACGCCTTCACCGAAATCCAAGCCTGCACCCACTACCGCACCGCCACCGGCGCCAGCACCCCCCAACTCCCCGACCCCGGCCAGCTCACCACCATCACCCCCCAATACCAAACCCTCCCCGGCTGGAACACCGACCTCACCACCATCACCGACGTCGCCCAACTCCCCAACAACCTCCAGTCCTACCTCACCTTCCTAGAGCAAGAACTCCAAGTCCCCATCCGCATCGTCAGCGTCGGCCCCGATAGAGTAAGCACCCTCCATCGCTAAAATCATCCATTCCACCAGCAACGCCGCCTCAGGCCAATAAATGGTCCAGGCGGCGTTTTCATTAAACCTAACACTTAATAGAGCTTCCGTTAGCGCAAGGAATGGATACCCAGATTCGTCGCCACCGCTCAAATTTCATGTATTGTGTTCATAACCAAGAGGCGAGTCCTAGCATCGGGCTAAACTAAAAGTTCGACCAGAATCTAAACGAGCTATTAGCAGTATAGTAATGCTTAAATGCCGTTTCCAGCTAGTTTAAACACTTTTTCTAATGTCAGAAAAAATTTATGACATTTTTTCTCTGCCAGAATCAGCTACTTACAACCTTTGCTCTGGCTATTTCGTAACCGACTCCTTGCCCGCCAAAAAAGTCCTCCTACCTTTGCAGTCCCAAATCGTCAAACGGACTACGGGTTGCACACACCGAAAGGCTTGAGCAAAATTTTTGGAGTGTTCGGAACTTGCCGGCTGGTGAAAATGTCTTTCACCAGCACAGCCACCCAAGGGCAGCACAATCCAAAAGAATTGAGGGTATCGGAACTACGAAAGCCAAAGACTTGTCTTGCCTCTCGTGCTACTGACCCAAGGCATCGAAAAAGATTTTTTCGAAAGTTCTTGGAAAGTCAAAAAGCTCCTCCTTACCTTTGCAGCCCGCTTCAATAGGAGGCGGCTAAACTTGAAAAGTCGAAAGAAAAATTCTTAAAAATTTTTCGCCGAAAGCTTGACAAGTTAAAAAATCTTCCTACCTTTGCACTCCCAAATCGAACAGGGCGCTGCAATAGCAACGGAAAGGGCAACTAAAACAGCCCACATTGTCACCTCAATTGGAAGTGACAAACGTTCTTTGAATGACGGAAACAGACAAAATAGTAAGTGTTTCACTTGCTGCATTTCCTCGGAAATAAGCAAGTAAACAAACCAAGCGAAACGAATTTGACATAACGTCAATATGTGAGCAAGGTCAGCACTCGACATCAGCCATGGTTCGCTATGGTGTAGGAATATTTTACAATGGAGAGTTTGATCTTGGCTCAGGATGA
>NZ_JADQDM010000020.1 GCF_015694525.1 Hymenobacter ruricola
TACCTCGCCCCCAACCACTTCGAATCCCAACTCAAAACCACGTACCAGTTCTGTCCGGCTTAGCTAGACCACCTCACCTCGCCCCCAACCACTTCGAATCCCAACTCAAAACCACGTACCAGTTCTGTCCGGCTTAGCTAGACCACCTCAAATGTCCATCCGATTCGCGGGTGTAAAACGGGTGTTCGTCCGCAAATCGCCGAATAATGTGGGTTTTGCCATTGCCCGTATCTCCCGCCAACAATAGGTTAGGCATCCGGTAACAAGGGGGGTGGTCCAGCAAGTCATGCATTATCTGCATGACGTGACGGGCCCTGGTATACGGAATCCATTTCATCGCGCCAACGGCCTTTTGCCGTTCGGCTTTGGGCAGTTCCAACTGCTTGGCTACATCTGGGTGGAGGTGTGATGCGTTCATTGTTCGTACAGCGAAGAGTCATCGAAAGCTTGAAGGCCCTCTATTGAAAGGGGCATGATGGCCGCCGGGAGTTGTTGGGGTTCGACCGGCATCACCTTCGGCGCTGGTTCCGTTTGCAACCGCAACACTACTTCCTCCGGCGTCAGGCTGCGCAACACCCGATGGATACCCTTCTTCATGCTCTTCGTTCGCGCCACTGCGCTTAACTCGATGTCGCGCATTCGGTCGCACGCGTCGAAAATGGCATCCTCGTCCAATTTTTTCATGCCCTGCCGCCGCAGTTCCCGAATAGCGGCCCGGTGCTCCCAAACCGAAATACTCGGCCGGGAGGTCGTGCGATAGGGCACGCGGTGATAATAATTAGTGCCAGGCTCCAAAAGGTGGAGGACGCTGATGTCGCGTGGGTCGTATTTAAATGTTAACAGTTGTTTGCTGCCATTTTCGCCGCTGCCCGGCTCTACTCGATTGATGTAGCCGCTCAGTACGTCAGCGTAATAGTAGATGTAGCCTATTTGCACGCCCTTCTGCTGCACCGTGCGCCGGGTAGATGGCAGAAAGTCGATGCGCACCTGCTCTTCATCGTAAAGGCGCTCGGGCTGGCCGGTGCCCGGTTGGTCGGGCGTTCCCATAATGCCTTCTTCAAAGCACTGGTAAGGAATCTGATGAGTTTTGCCGTGCACCCGCTTGTGGTAAACATCGACGATGTACGTCGTTAACCACTGCTCAAACTCGCGGATGGTGAGGGCGGCCATTTTTTCTGAGTCATATGCGCCACGCTGCTGCGGGTTCGAAAACGTTGTACCGGGCAGCGTATGCACTTTCTTCATGCAGATGCCCATCAGCCGTTCAATGTGCCCCCCGTAATCAGGCGTTTTGACGGGGCGGTATTCTAGACGAATGCCGTATTTTTCGCAAGCCCGCTGCATCATCTCGCCTCGAAACTCCCGGGCGTTGTCTAAATGCAGCGCCCCCGGCACCCCCCAGCAGGGCCACAGTCCCTCCACTTTCACCTTTTTTTTTAGCCATTGCTCTTTAGGCAGTAACATATGGGCCATGCACAAACCCGTTCCAATAGTGCCCGGCGGGTCGTACGACAAATACATTCCCACCACCATCCGCGAGTACACGTCGATGGCCATGGTCAGGTAAGGTCGCCCTAGTGGCTGGCGGAAGATTTCGTCAACCAGGATAATGTCCACCGGGGTGTGGTCCAGTTGCACTACCTGGAGCGGATAATCGGCATCGGGATACTCGCCTTGTTGGGGCCTGAAACGGTCGCGGGCGGCTTTACTGCCTAGGCGGCGGCGCATCGTTTCTTCCTGGTCTAACTGGTGAATGCGGCGCCGAACCGTGGAGTCGGCCGGTAGTTGCAGTTTTGCCCGTCGGCACAGCCGCCGAACTTCTAGCACAATTTCGCTCGCCGTTTTTTTCTGCCGAGTCAAGTAGTGGGTGGCTATTACCTCGTCGATGATGGCCGTCCGGGCATCGTCCAACCGATTTTTGCCTTTGCCTCCGGTGCGGGGCAACTCAACCAGCGCTTGTACGGAACCCGCTTCATCGTACGCTTTCAACCAGCGGTAGATGGTCGATTTTCCTAATTGATGGGCTTCACAAACCCCAATGAATACGGCCGAATCGCCCCGCGCCGCGAGAATGGGTTGAAGGATGGACAGTCGACGCTGGGCCTTGGCCCACGCTTGTGTCGGCACGCTCAACACGTCATCGAATGGCAGCACATTTTCCGACGGCTCTTCTATTGGCTGAAGGTCGGCAACAGGAATTTGCACCAAGGCACCGGTAGCCTCGTATTCACCCAGCGCCAACGTTAGGTCGAGTAATCGCTTGAAACGAACAGGATGCGTCCGATACAAGTACCTGTTGCCCGGTTCCAGTATTATCTTAACCATGACTAAATGAAATTGGGTTATGGAGACTCCAAATTGGACTGTGCGTTGTAAGCGCCACCGATAAGTCGCAGCCGAGTTGAGCCGTGCTGACCAGGTGCCAGAGTACCGGTAATAACACGGCTTGCTTCTCTGGTTTATCAGAAGCGACACGTAGCAGTTCTGCAGGAGTAGTGCGCTCCAACCGGGCCACCAACTCTAAAAGGAGAAAGCAGTGCTCTGGCTGTGCAAAGAGCACAGGAGCACGAAACCGCAGCAGAAACTTGGCATTTTTTAAGTAGGGCGTTTGAATTTCTACCTCCGTCCAGATGCGGAACTGCCATCCTGCTGCCTCGGCGTGCTGTTGAGCGGCCAAAAATCTTGACGCGAATAGGGCTTGAGAGGCTTGTAGGTCTTTCGCGTATTTTATTTCAATTAAACGCGCGGGCCTGCCTGCTGCGTAGCGAACAAAGAAGTCGGGCGTGTAGCGCCGGGAGCGCCCCTCTTCTGTGTACTGAATTGTAAGGGGCTGCTCAACATACTCTACCACGGCTGGGTCAAATTCAAGTAGGCAGCAGGCATCTCGTTCCAGAGCAGATTCCGCACGCACCAAAGTGCCGTTTTTTCCAGATGGCTGGATGGCACTTAGCGACCGATAGGTCATCCCTATTTTTCGCACTGGTTTCATCATTCCCTTACATTGATTATAGGCAATCCAGCGACATGGCGAGTCGCAGCTGCCAGAATTCTTGCCAATGTAGATTATACCTGTGCAGATGTCAATACTAAGAATCTATGATTCAAAGGCTTGTATCTATATAGGTACAAGCTAAAATATTAGTTAAAATCATGTATGCTCAACAGGAGTATTATCTAAAGCAAAGAGTGCTTTTCCGTAATTACTTTTGAATAAAATTTAATAATTGTAAATAATCGAGTAAAAGCCCAAAACAAAATCATTAAATATTTTTTCAAATTATTTTTTTTACAAAGCCATACCTTTCAAAATGATGGCCGCCTAGTTGTATGACTACTCCTGATTTTTCTAGTCTGTGCTTGTAGATATTCCCAGTCACTGGCTACAAAATCCAAGGCATTCCCACCAACTAGCGCTAGTATTCCCAACTACTCACGATAATCAGGAGCGCAAAAGGCTCATTTTTTCCCATTTACTTCGATAAATGACATACACGCCTGGAAGTAAGCTTCGACGACTGATTGAAGCCCAAGCCTCCGGCACACAAGACGCGCCGGGCGCCTGGGCGTTCATCAGTCGGCTTTCGTGATGGTATTGCCCTTGCCGATGTTGGTGATTTCCGGCTCGGTGCCGCGCCAGCGCACAGTGTTGTCGTCGCCGGTTACCTGAATGGTGGCCACGTTCTCCAGAGTCGTTTTGTTTCGATTGCCGATGATGTAGAGCCCTTTGCAGGTGCCGGTGAGGGTGGCCTGGTTGTCGTCGCCCTGCACCTGCACGTCCTGGCCGCTGCAGGCGCGGCTTTGCACCGACTTGTTGCCCGCGATGACGATTTCGTTCTCGTCGCTGGTCACCACCGTGGAGGCATCGCCCTTGGTTTCAATGCTCATGCCCGGCGCCTCCACGCGCTGCGAATCGGCCTCGCGGCGCTCCTCCTTTTCATCTTTTGCCTGCGAGCAGGCACTGAGAGAAGCGGCCAGGGCCACTCCCAGCAGCACATGTTGAATCGTATTCATCTATAAGCAAGGTTGGTATAGCCGAGCTTACGCAAAACAGGCAACGGCCGATGCCCCGCGCACGGCGGCCGACCGTGGGCGGGGCTTTGCTGACCCTACTTGGAGGCCTCAGAGACGCCGGCCGCTTTCCGAGCCTTGCGCTGCCGCTTTTCTTCCTTCATGCGCTTGCGCACGCCGTCGTCCACGCCCGGCCCCGACGCCTGCGGCGCATAGAGGCTGCCCGTGGTGGCGGGCGCGGGCGGGGCGGTTTTCAGTTGGTAATGGTGGTCGATGTTGGCCGACACGCGCTCGGTGAAGCGCGGCGCGATGCGGTGCGACACCACGGCGCCTTTGGCTTTCCAGCCCACCGGCACCTCCTGCCGGGGCCGCACCGAGGCGCGCACCAGGGCATTCACCACTTTGGCGGGCGGGTCCAGGGCGGCCATGCGGGGCGTGCCGCCGCTGTAGTTGGCCGCGTGGCCCCAGAAGGGCGTGTCGACAGCCCAGGGCTCGATGGTGAGTACTTCGATATTCGTGTAGCCTTGCAGGCGCAGCTCGTGGTGCAGGGCCTGGTCGAAGTTGCGGACGGCGCCTTTGGTGGCGGCATACACGGCGTGGTAGGCCAGCGGCACGTGGCTTTCCACCGAGCCCAGATTCATCAGCGTGCCGCGGCCCTGGCTCTGGAACACCCTGATGGCCACCTGACTGCCGTAAATGATACCTTTGAGGTTGACGTCAATCATGCGCGAGTAGTCGGCCAGCGGAATGTCCCAGAACTTGCCGATGCCGCCCACGCCCACGTCGTTCACCCACACATCCACGCGGCCGTACTGCTTCACGGCGGCTTCGGCCAGGTGCTGCACGTCCTCGGGCTTGCTGATGTCGGTGGGCACCACCAGCGCCGTGCCGCCCGCGGCCTGAATCTTGGTGGCTATTTCTTCCAACAGCTCGGTGCGACGGGCGGCCAGCACCACGTTGGCCTTGAATTCGCCCAGTTGCTCGGCCATGCCGCGCCCGAAGCCGCTGGAAGCCCCGATGACGACGTAGGTTTTGCCCTGCACTTTTTTCTGGCCCGCAGCGCCCAGCCTGGAAGTGGCGCAGCTGCTCAGCAGCAGCCCGAGAAACAGCACGGGCAGCCAGCCGAAATTGCTGAACGCACCCAACTGTTTTCGCGGGCGGTGGGCACAAGTGGTACCGGAAACGTGACGGGTTGCTGCCATTGGAAAGGAGAAAGAGTGAAGCGGCCAGCGCAACCGCGACTCTTTCTACGGCACCCAACGGCCCCTTTCGACTGGGTTAGTACTGATTTTGAGTTACGTACTAACACGGAATCAGCCGGGTACCTGATGTAGATACGCGACCCTTCGCGTCTCGGTGCCCGCGCCGCTTGCATCGTCCAACGACGCGACGCGAAGGGTCGCGTCTCTACGCCTCCACGCCCACTGTGCGGCGGATGCCCAGCTTCTTCATGCGCGCTTCCAGTGTTTTCGGGTTGATGTCCAGCAACAAAGCCGCGCCGTTGGCCCCGCTCACGCGCCCGCCGGTGCGTTGCAACGCCGCCAGAATGTGGTCGCGCTCCTGCTCCTTCAGTGTTTTGAGGGGTGCGAAGCTGGGCGCGGCGGCCGGTGCAGTGCCCGCAGCCAGCACCAGCGGCGCCGCCGCGAAGCCCGCAAACTCCAGAAACGGCCCCTGGCTCACGATGATGGCCTGCTCCAGCACGTGTTCCAACTCGCGGATGTTGCCGGGCCAGGAGTAGGCTTGCAGGGCGGCCAAATCGGTGGGCCGCACCTGGCGCACGGGCTTGCCCAGGCGCTTGCTCAGGCGCTGGATGAAGTGGCGCATCAGGGGCTCGATGTCTTCGCGGCGCTCGCGCAGGGGCGCCAGTTCAATGGGAAAAACATTGAGCCGGTAGTACAAATCGGCCCGGAAGCGGCCGGCGGCCACTTCATCGGCCAGCACGCGGTTGGTGGCGGCAATGACGCGGGCGTCGGAGTGTAGCACTTTGGTGCCGCCCAGGCGCTCGAACTCTTTTTCCTGCAACACGCGTAGCAGCTTGGCTTGCAAATCGAGCGGTAGCTCGCCGATTTCATCCAGGAAAATGCTGCCGCCGTTGGCCAGCTCAAACTTGCCGATGCGGCGCTCCACGGCCCCGGTGAAGGCGCCTTTTTCGTGACCAAACAATTCGCTCTCAATAAGCTGAGCCGGCAGGGCGGCGCAATTGAGCTTGATGAGGGCGCGGGCGTGGCGGGGCGACGCATTGTGCAGCTCGCGCGCCACCAGCTCTTTCCCGGTGCCGGTTTCACCTGAAATCAGCACCGTCGTATCCGTCGGGGCCACCAGGCCGATGCGGCGCTGCACCAGTTGCAGGGCCGGCCCACTGCCCACAAAAGCCCCCGAATCGGCCCCGAAGCGGGCGGAGGTGTTGATTTCATCGACCAGGTAGGTGCGCTCTTGCTCCACCTGCGCTTTCAGTTCTTCAATCTGCTCGAAGGCAAAGAGGTTTTCCAGGGCCAGCGCAATCTGCGGCACGAGGGCGAGCACCGTGGCCAGGTCTTCGGAGCGGAAGGCGTCGGGGTCGGCGGCGGAGAGGGTGAGCACGGCGGCGCCATCGGGCCGCTGCCAGATGGGCGCCACCAGCAGGGCGCGGGTGTGGTAGTGCTCGTACACGTAGCGCAGGCGCGGGTAGCGCACGGCCAGGGTTTTGAAATCAGGGCCGGAGTAAATAGCTGGCACTTGCAGCAAATCCGTGTTTTGCTGGTAGATACCGACTTTATTAGCGAGGCTTTCGTCGTTGTCGCGGTCGGCGGCCAGGGCCACGAGCGGGGCGCCCGGCTCGATGCGCGAGAACTCGGCGAAGGCCTGAAACTCCTGCCCTTGCCCCGCCCGTTGCACCCGAATGCCGAAGTACTCGAACCTGACCACGCGGCTCAACTCCTCGGCCACGGCCCGAAACAGCGGCTCGCGCTGCTTGATGCTAAGCAGGGCGTTGTTGATGTTGAGTTGCAGGGTGCGCTCCTGCTCGCGGCGCGCTACTTCCTCGAAGGCGAGGGTATTGGCCACGGCCACGGCAATGAGGGAGCCAATTTTGTCCAGCAGCTTTTCGTCGGCGGGCGTGAGGTGGGGCGTGCGGCGCGAAGCCAGCGTCAGGATGCCCGTGAGCCGGCCGCCGATGTGGAGCGGCACAGCCGTGAGGTGGGTCACGCCCAGCTTCTGAAATTTATTGAACGGCGCATAGGTCGGATAGTCAGCCAGATACTCTTCTGGGGTAAACTGCTGCACCCGCGGGTTATCTAACAGCTTTTCGAGCGGCGAGCCGGCGATGGGCGTGAACTGGTCCATGCCGGCGGGGGGCGGTGGCGCTTCGTCTACGCCGTAGTAGTCGCGCAGGAACAGCCGCTTCATTTTCAACTCAGCATCGAACACGTTGATGCCGATGAGGTCGAAGGGGAAAATCAGCCGCAGCTTGGTGGTCACCACTTTAAACAACGAATCCTTATCGCGAATGGTGGCGATGGCCTCGTTGAGGTGGAGCAGCAGGGTTTCGTCTTGGTCGGACATGCAATGGGTTCGTCTGGCACCGGAAAAGCCAACCGATTTCCAGCCGCTTTTCTCCAATCTACAGACGCTTTCATGTACAATATGTTTTGCGCTAGACTGCTTTTTTCCTCAAATAACAGGAGTAAAAAGGTAGAAATTCCTGCTATTTAAGGAATTAAAGCTATCTGGCACACGATTTTCAAATGCGTTCGATTGCGCAAAAACTAGCGTTAAAGGCTTGCAGAGGCGTTTTTAGGCACTAGTTAAAACTCGTCCGCAACCCTTGGCACAGCATTAGGTAAGCGAAGGCAGATTCAATCCGCATTCGCTTATGTCTTCTTGTTCTTTCACTCCGGCGGCTTTCTTACTTACGCTGGGTTTGCTGGGCGCGGCTGATTCGGCCCGGGCCCAAACGCAGCCCAGCGTGCCGGCTGCCGCGCAGCCCATTGGCCTGGCCAGCGACTCGCTGACGCTGGGCGCCACCGTGCAGGCGGTGCTCGACGCCAACCCCGGCATCGCCAACCTCACCGAGCTGTCGAACGCCGCCAGCAGCCGCCTCGCGCAGACGCAGTCCGGTTTCCTGCCGCAGGTGACGGGCACGGCCACCTACACCCGCATCGACCCGGTGGTGAAGCTGCCTTTCAACGGCGAAGTGCTGCAGTTTGCCCCCAACAACAACTACGATTTTCACCTCACGGCGCAATATCTGCTGCTCGATTTTGGCAAGAACGCGGCCACGGTGCGCGTGGCCGAATCGCAGGTGCAAACGGCGCAGGATAACATTACGGTGGCGCGGCGTGACCTAGCCTTCAACGCGGCGCAGGTGTATTACAACATCCTGTTTATGCGCGAGAGCATTCGGGTGCAAAACCAGCAGATTGCCTCGCTGCAAGCCCACCGCAACGAGATGGAAAAGCGCGTGCAAGGCGGCGTGAGCACCCGTTTTGACGTGACGACCACCGACGTGCGCATCACGCAGGCCCAGAACACCAAGCTCGACCTTGAAAACCAGCTCCGCAACCAGCAGGTGCAGTTGGCGCGCCTGCTGCACAAGCCCGCGCAGGCCGATATTCCGGTAAAAGGCAACCTCACCTACGCCCCACAAACCGTGGACTTGGCCGCCGAAATTGCCAAAGCCACCGAAAACCGCCCGGAAGTGAAGCTGGCCCGCGACGCCGAAAAAACGGCTGAGCTGCAGGCCCGTCTCATTGAGAAAAGCGACCTGCCCACCCTGGGCGTGGGCGCGCAGGTGGGCGGCAAGAACGGCTACATTCTGCCCGACATCGACCGGATTCGGTTCAACACGGTGGGCGTGGTGCAGCTGTCGGTACCCATCTACGACGGGGGCCGCAACAAGAAGCAGCGCGTGGAAGCCGCGGCCACCAGCCGCGCCGCCCTGGCCCGCACCCAGGACACGCAGGAGCAAATCCGGGCCGATGTGCGCCAGGCCGTGAACAACATGGAGTTCAGCCAGGCCCGCCTTGCCAACGCCGAGCAGCAGGTGGCACAGGCCTCCGACGCCCTCACCCGCGCCCAGGGCCGCTACCGGTACGGCGTGGGCCAGAACCTCGACGTGCTCGACGCCGAAACCCAGCTCGCCCAGGCCCGCCTGGCCCGCGCCCAGGCCATGTACAACTACACCCTCGGCCAGTACCAGCTGCGCCGCGCCACCGGCGAGCAGATTTGGCAATAGGCTTTCTGAATGAAGAAAGAACGTCATGCAGAGCGCAGCGAAGCATCTTGCGTGTTGCAGTAAACAAAAGGATTACAACGAAGCGAGCGAGATGCTTCGACAAGCTCAGCATGACGTTCTAAACCTTTCCATTACCCTAACAATGAACCTCTCCACCATCCTTTGTCCGCTCGATTTCTCGGCCGCGTCGGCTGGGCTGGTGGCGTACGCGGCGGCCCTGGCCGCGGCCACGGGGGCTGAGCTACGGCTGCTGCACGTGTGCGAGCCGCAGGAAGACCCCACCGGCCAGCGGCCCGACGCCACGGTGTTTGCGCCCTGCAAGGCCCGGATGCAGGCCCTGCGCACCGCCGCCGAAGAAGCCGGCGTGGCCCACGTGCACACCGGCATGGTGCGCGGCGAGGCGGCTTCGGAAATAGTGGCCGAAGCCAGCCGCCAGCAGGCCGACCTAATTGTTATTGGGGCGCACGGCCAAACCGGTCTCACCCGCTTTTTGATGGGCACCACCGCCGAGATTGTGCTGCGCACCGCCCGGTGCGCCACGCTGCTGGTGCGCGGCCCCCTTCAGGCAGAAACCGCTGAGCCGGTGAACTGACCCTCACTACCAGCCGTTTCCGACTTCCCTTCTCTTTAAAAACCGACACCCGAACACCTACTAAGATGGCCCAGACCGAAACCTCTCCCGCCGTACAAAACGCCCCCGCGCCCTACCCCCACGCGGCCTCGGCCGAAGCCGAGCCCATGGAAACGCCCAAGAAGCGCAACCCCCTTGTCTTCCTCATTCTGGCGCTCATTCTGCTGGGCGGCGGCTTCTATGGCTTCACGCGCTACCAGTACGCCAAGGCCCACGAAGACACCGACGACGCCCAGGTAGAGGGCGACGTGTACCCGGTGCTGCCCCGCGTGGGCGGCCCCGTGCTGGAAGTGAAAGTGGACGACAACATGCCCGTGAAAAAGGGCGACGTCCTCGTCACCATTGACCCCGCCGACTACCAGCAGCGCGTGAACGCCGCCGAAGCCGCCCTGCTCGCGGCCCAGGCCCAGGTAACGGCCGCCCGCGCCGCCGTGGGCACCGCCCAGGCCAACGTGCGCAGCGCCCAAACCGGCATCGGCGTGAGCCAGGCCAACCAGGAGCGCCTGCAGAAAGACCTCAAGCGCAGCACCTTCCTGCGTCAGCAGGACATCATTCCGCAGAGTGAGTACGACGCCGTGCAAGCCAACCTGAAAGCCACCGCCGCCCAGCGCGCCACCGCCACCGACCAGGTGAGCGTGGCCCGCCAGCAAGTGGCCGCCGCCGAGCAGCAGGTGGCCGTGGCCCAGGCCGTGGTGAAACAGCGCCAGACCGACCTCGACAACGCCAAGCTGCAGCTCAGCTACACCACCATCACGGCGCCGCAGGACGGTATCATCAGCAAGAAAAACGTGCAGCCCGGCCAGGTGGTGGGGCCCGGCCAGCAGCTGTTTGGCATCGTGGGCAGCGCCCGCACCTGGGTGGTGGCCAACTTCAAGGAAACTCAGCTGGAAGACATGAAAGTGGGCCAGCCGGTGAAGATTGAGGTAGATGCCTACCCCAACGAGGAGTTTCAGGGCCACGTGGAGTCGCTGTCGGCCGCTACCGGCGCCCGCTTTGCCCTGCTGCCCCCCGACAACGCCAGCGGCAACTTCGTGAAAGTGACCCAGCGCATCCCCGTCCGCATCGCTCTGGATAAAGTGGACGCTAACCACCCCCTGCGCGCCGGCATGAGCGTGACGGCCGAGGTGAAGGTGAAGTAGAGGCTTGAATTTTCGCTTGTCATCCTGAGCGCAGCGAAGGACCTTCTCACGCCTGAATAGCTTGCTGTATACCAGACAGCATGGACGTGAGAAGGTCCTTCGCTGCGCTTAGGATGACAAGCCCGACCATAAACAGAGTAAAACATGGAAACCGGATTTACTAAGTGGATTATCGTTGTCACGGTGGTCCTCTGCTGCCTGCTGGAGCTCATTGACACCAGCATCGTGAACGTGGCCCTGACCCAGATGATGGGCAACCTCTCGGCCACGCAGCAGGAAGTGAGCTGGGTGGTGGCCTCCTACGCCATCGCCAACGTGATTGTGATTCCGATGACCGGCTTCCTGGCCGAGCAGTTCGGGCGCCGCAACTACTATTTTGCCTCGGTCGTCATCTTCACGCTCGCCTCCATGGCCTGCGGCCAGAGCACCAACATCTGGGAGCTGGTGGCGTTTCGCTTCATCCAGGGCATTGGCGGCGGCGCGCTCATGGCTACGTCGCAGTCCATTCTGATTGATACCTTCCCGCCCAAGCAGCTGCCGCTGGGCCAGGCCCTGTTTGGCATGGGCGTGATTATCGGGCCCACCATCGGCCCCACGCTGGGCGGCTACATCGTGGACAACTACGACTGGCCCTGGATTTTCTACGTGAACGTGCCGGTGGGCATTCTGGCCAGCATCTTCACCCTCACCTTCATCCGCGACCCCGAGCGCATCAAAAACGCCATTCCGCGGCCGCTGCGCGAGATTGACTGGGCTGGCATTTTCCTGCTCATTCTCGGCGTGGGTTCGCTGCAGTACGTGCTGGAGCAGGGCGAAACCAAGGACTGGTTCGAAGACCCGCTCATCAACTTCTTCACGGCTTGCTCGGCGGTGGGCATCATCGGCTTCATCTGGCGCGAGCTCACGGCCGAAAAGCCCATCGTGGATTTGCGGGTGCTGGGCAAGAGCCGCAACCTGGCGGTGGGCGCATTTTTGTCGTTCGTGCTGGGCTTCGGGTTGTTTGCTTCCATCTTCATCTTCCCCATTTTCACGCAGCGCATTCTGGGCTTCACGGCGGCCCAAACCGGCTTTTTGCTGCTGCCGGGGGCGTTGGCTTCGGGCTTCATGATGCCGCTCATCGGGCGGGCATTGCAGGCCGGCATACCCCAGAAGTACATGATTCCGGTGGGCTTTATCATCTTCTTCTTTTTCACCTTCTGGATGAGCGGCAAGATTTCGCCCACTGCCGGCGAAAGCGACTTCTTCTGGCCCCTGATGGTGCGTGGCGTGGGCCTGGGCCTCATTTTCCTGCCCATCACCACCATGAGCCTGGCCGGCTTGCAGGGCAAAGACGCCGGGCAGGCCGCCGGCATCACGGGCATGATTCGCCAGCTCGGCGGCTCGTTTGGCGTGGCCATCGTGGGCACCTACCTGGAGCGCAGCCTGGCCCAGAACCGCAACAGCCTCTCGGCCAACATCTCGCTCTACAACGGCGAAACCGTGCAGCGCATCCAAGCCTTCACCCAGAACTTTATGTCGAAAGGCTTCCCGCTGGAGCAGGCCCGGCAGCAGGCCTACGCCGCCCTGCAAGGCATCCTGATGAAGCAGACTTCGCTCATCACTTACTCGCAGATATTCACGGCGCTGGGCATTTTCTTCCTGGCTTGCCTGCCGCTCATTCTGCTGGTGAAGCGTGTGAAAGTGGTGGGCAAAATCAGCATGGACGCCCACTGAGTTCGCCCGTCGTGGCGCGGCCGCCGGCCTGGCCAATTCCTCTTCAAAAAGCCCCGGTTCATGGCGAGCCGGGGCTTTTTGCTTGGCAAGCCGTTGCCAGCGGTACCGGAGCAAGCGAAGCCGTTTACCGGAACGCGCCCGGGCGTGGTTAACTCAAACACTTTAGCTTTGAGCTTCGCCAATTCCGGCCCCTCAAATTTCCTTCTTTCCCTCCCCAATTCCCACTTTATGGCCGCCCTGCCTCCTGTCTCCGCCCAAGCCACCCTCGCGGATGATTCCGCTTCTGCCACCACCCCGCGCTACGCCTCGGCGCTGAGTGCCGTCACGACGCTGTTTTTCCTGTGGGGCTTCATCACCTGCCTCAACGACATCCTGATTCCGTATTTAAAGGCCATTTTCCAGCTCAACTACGCGCAGGCCAACCTGATTAACCTCTGTTTTTTCGGGGCCTATTTCCTGATGAGCATTCCGGCGGGCAAGCTGGTGGCGCGCCTCGGCTACAAGCGCGGCATGCTGCTGGGCTTCGGGGTGGCGGCGGTGGGCGCGTTCCTGTTTTACCCGGCCGCAGCGCAGCGGGTGTACGGGCTGTTTCTGGGGGCGCTGTTTGTGCTGGCCTCGGGCATCACGCTGCTGCAAGTGGCCGCCAACCCCTACGTGGCCATCCTGGGGCCGGCGCGGTCGGCTTCGGCCCGCCTCACCCTCACGCAGGCGTTCAACTCACTGGGCACCACGCTGGCCCCGCTGCTGGGCAGCGCGCTAATTCTGAGCCGCTTGCCAAAGCTGGCCACCGTCACTTCGGCGGCGGCCATTGATGTGCGGGCGGTGCAGGTGCCTTACCTGGTTATCGGCGGGGCACTGCTGCTCATCAGCCTGATGCTGAGCCAGGTCAACCTGCCGCAAATCGAGCTGGCCACCGAACAGGTGGCCAACGTGGAAGCCGGTTCGGTGCGGGCCTGGCACTACCGGCACCTAGTGCTGGGCGTGGTGGCCATTTTCACTTACGTGGGCGCGGAAGTGGCCATTGGCTCTCACCTCGTCAACTATTTCGCTTTGCCCGATGTGATGCGGCTCGACCCGGAAACGGCGGGCCGGCAAGTTTCCTACTACTGGGGCGGGGCCATGGTGGGCCGGTTTCTGGGCGCCTACCTGCTCAACAAATTCCCGCCGGCCAAGCTGCTCGCCTTCAACGCGGTGATGGCGGCGGCGCTGGTGCTCATCTCCATCAACACCACCGGCGAACTCGCCATGTGGAGCCTGCTGGCCGTGGGGTTGATGAATTCCATCATGTGGCCGGTCATTTTCCCGCTGGCGCTGGCCGGGCTGGGGCGGCACACCGAGGAAGGCTCGGGCCTGCTGTGCACCGCCGTGGTAGGCGGGGCGCTGGTGCCGCTGCTGTTCGGCACCATCGCCGACCACAGCGGCCTGCGACTGGCCCTGCTGCTGCCCGTGGTGTGCTACGGGTACATCCTGTGGTACGGGCTGCGCGGCAGCCGGCGGGCGGCGGTGGCTTAGGAAAAACACCAGCACGTCATGCTGAGCTTGTCGAAGCATCTCGCGTGCAGTGGTATTATTTACTCTTGCACGCGAGATGCTTCGACAAGCTCAGCATGACGGTCTATTTTCTTTTCAAATGCTAAAAGCCTTTATCGCCCTGGCGGCGCTCTGGCTGGCTACCAGCCCCGCCTTTGCCCAGACGCCCGCCGCCACTGCCGACCCCGCGCAGTGGGTGAACCCGCTCATCGGCACCGACTCCAAGCCGGACCTCTCGAACGGCAACACCTACCCGGCCATTGCCCTGCCCTGGGGCATGAATTTCTGGATGCCGCAAACCGGCAAGATGGGCAACGGCTGGGCCTACCAGTACTCGGCCGACAAGCTGCGCGGCTTCAAGCAGACGCACCAGCCTTCGCCGTGGATGAACGACTACGGGCAATTTGCCCTCATGCCCATCACCGGCCGGCGGGTATTTGATGAGGACGCCCGCGCCAGCTGGTTTTCGCACAAGGCCGAGGTGGCCGAGCCCAACTACTACCGCGTGTACCTGGCCGACCACGACGTAACCACCGAAATAGCGCCCACCGAGCGCGCCGCCCGCTTCCGCTTCACCTTCCCCAAAACCGACAGCGCCTACGTGGTGATTGATGCGCTGGACCGCGGCTCCTACGTGAAGGTGCTGCCCGGGCAGCGGCGCGTCATCGGCTACACCACGCGCAACAGCGGCGGCGTGCCCAAGAACTTCAAGAACTACTTCGTTCTGGAATTTGACCATGATTTCACCAGCACGGCGCTGTATCAGGACAAAGCGCTGGCCGCCGACGTGCTGGAAGTGACGGCTAAGCACGCCGGAGCCGTGGTGGGCTTCAAAACCCGAAAAGGGGAAAAGGTGAACGCCCGGGTGGCCTCGTCCTTCATCAGCCCCGAGCAGGCCGAGTTGAACCTGCGCGAGATTGGCGAGCAGGACTTTGACGCCGTGCGCCAGCAGGGCCGCGCCGCCTGGAACAAGGCGCTGGGCCGCATCGAGATTGAGGGTGGCACGGAGGCCCAACGACGCACGTTTTACTCGTGCCTGTACCGCTCGCTGCTGTTTCCGCGCAAGCTGTATGAACGCGACGCCGCTGGCCATATCATACACTACAGCCCGTTCAACGGGCAGGTGCTGCCGGGCTACCTGTACACCGATACCGGTTTCTGGGACACGTTTCGGGCGCTGTTTCCCTTCCTGAACCTGCTGTATCCGGACGTGAACGCCGAAATTCAGCAGGGCCTGGCCAACGACTGCCGGGAAAGCGGCTGGCTGCCGGAGTGGGGCAGCCCCGGCCTGCGCAACGTGATGGTGGGCAACAACTCGGCCTCGGTGGTGGCCGACGCCTACCTCAAAGGCATTCGGGGGCAGGACATGAACGTGCTCTACGAAGCCCTGACGCACGGCGCCAACAACGCCGGGCCGCTCGACGCCGTGGGCCGCAAGGGTGTGGAGTACTATAACAAGCTCGGCTATGTGCCCTACGATGTCAAAATCGACGAAAATGCGGCCCGCACGCTGGAATACGCCTACGACGACTTCACCATCTACCAGCTGGCCAAGGCGCTGAACAAGCCCAAGAAGGAAATTAACCTCTACGCCCGGCGCAGCCAGAACTACCGCAAGCTGTTCGATAAGGAAACCGGCCTGATGCGCGGCCGCAACCAGGACGGCTCGTTCCAAAAACCTTTCAACCCCTTCAAGTGGGGCGACGCCTTCACCGAAGGCAACAGTTGGCATTACACGTGGTCGGTGTTTCACGACGTGCAGGGGCTCATTGATTTGATGGGCGGGCGGCAGAAGTTCGTGGCCACGCTGGATACCGTTTTCACGCTGCCGCCCGTGTTTGACGCGTCGTACTACGGCGAGGTCATCCACGAAATCCGGGAGATGCAGATTGCCAACATGGGCAACTATGCGCACGGCAACCAGCCCATTCAGCACATGGTGTACCTCTACAACTACGCCGGCCAGCCCTGGAAAACCCAATACTGGGTGCGCGAAACCCTCAACCGCCTCTACCTGCCCACGCCTGACGGCTACTGCGGCGACGAGGACAACGGCCAGACCTCGGCCTGGTACGTGTTTTCGGCCCTGGGCTTCTACCCCGTGTGCCCCGGCACCGACCAGTACGTGCTGGGCGCCCCGCTCTTTCCCAAAGCCACCCTGCACCTGCCCTCCGGCAAAGACGTCGTGCTGAACGCGCCCAACAACTCCGCCGCCAACCGCTATGTCAATGGGCTTACTTTCAACGGCCAGCCTTACGACAAAAACTGGCTTAGCCACACGGAGCTGATGCAAGGTGCCACGCTCAACTTTGACATGAGCGCCACACCCAACAAGAGCCGGGGCACGCAGCCGGCCGCGGCGCCGTATTCGTTCTCGAAGGCGAAGTGAGGCGGGGTGCCGGCCCGGCGGCGCGCCGGGGTCGAACCCCGGCATTCCGGGGTCGGACCCCGGCGCGCCGCCCGAAAAACCCGACGCGCCGACTTTTTTGGGCGGCGTTCCGGGCTTTTTGGGCGGCGCGCCGCCTCAAAAGCCCGACGTCCCGCCCTTTTTGAGCGGCGCGCCGACCTTTTGAGGCGGCATCCCAGCCAAAAAGCCCGGCGCGCCACCTGAAAAGGTCGGCGTGCCGGGCTTTTTGGGCGGAAGGTGGAAGTTTTGAGGTGGCGCCCCGGGGTGGGCCCCCGGGGCGCCACCGTCCGCCCCTACTGGTACTGAATGTACAGCGGCTTGGGGGTGAGCTGGGTCAGCACTTCCACCGGGGTCATCATGTGGTGGGGCTTGGGCTTGGGGTCGTACTCGTAGAACAGCTTGAAGCCGGTGTACTGCACGGGCTCGGTCTGGATGTAGTCGTGGTACGAATCCTTTTTCAGGGTGGGCTCGCCGTGGCCGTCCATGTGCATCACCACCTGCACGCGCGGGTCGAGCTTGATGTTTTTGTAGTTGGTAATCATCTTCCGGGTGAAGCGGTGCACCGTCAGCACCTTGGGCGGCAAGTGGTTTTCGCTCACAATGCGGGCCAGGAAGTTGATGGTGAAGTTCACATCCTTGGCATCCAGCGTGCCGATGCGCTGGTTGGGGCGCACGCCGGGCATGGTGGCCAGCGAAAACTCCGGGTCGATGCCGAGGTGGATGTCGGGCTGCTTGAGGTAGGGCTCCAGCTTGGGCAGCTCCACGGGCAGGGTGCTGTGGCCGGGCTGCACGTCCAGAAACAGGATGCACTTGTGCTCGCGGGCCCAGGCAATGACTTCCTCGATGGTGGCTTTGGAGTTCATCAGGCGCCACTTGCCGTCCTTGCCGGCGGTGCCCTGGGCCGTGATGGTCACGTTGTGCAGGGCGGGCTGCACCGGAATGCTGGGGTCGGCGGCCTGCCACTCCTTCAGCACGCCCTCAAACTTGCGGAACATCTGCTCCTTGGGCTCGCGGCCTAGAATGCCCATGCCCTTCGAGCGAATGTTGCCATAAAACGCCACGATGCGGTGGCCCGGCAAAATGGCGCCCGGCAGCTGCCCGTTTTTGCGCGCAATGCTGTCGGCCTTCAGCGAGTCGCGCCGCGCGGCCAGCATCTTGATTTTGATGGTGTCAACAGGGGCCGGCTTGTTGGCCACGCTGTCGTTGGCGGCGGTGCCGCCTTTTTCGCCCTCGTTGGGGGTGGTTTTACAAGCGGGCAGGCTGGCGGCGGCCAGCAAGCCAAATGTGGCGGCCACGAGCGCAGCGCGCGGCGTTAGGGAAAACAACACTGAATAAAAACGGGTTAGGGGGCCAATACAGGGTGCAAGTTAGCCCACTTTGCCCGGTTGCGGCCGGGCTTAACGCAGAAAAGCTCCGGCGCGGGGCGGAGCTTTTCAATTGATTTCACCAAAATGGGGCCGCTGCCGGGCGCTTTCTTCGGTGGAAAAAAGCGCGGCTAGCAGCCGACGAGGCCCGGCGACTCCAGGGCCCAGCCCCGCCAGTTGAGCGGCAAGGCACCGGAAACCCGCACCGTGGACCGCCACACAAACTGAATGGGCACGGTGAAGCTCACGGCCACCGCTTTGCCCTCTTTGCGGCCCGGCACGAAGACGGGCAGCCGCTGGATGGCCGCGATGACGGCCGCGTCGTAGGCCGGGCCCAGGCTCTTGAGCACTTTCACGGCCTGCACTTCGCCCTGGTCGCTCACCACGAAGGTGACGAACGAAGTGCCGCTCTTCCGGTCGCGGGGCGCCACCGCGGGGTAGTCGAGGTGCTGCTGAATGGCCCCCACAATGGCTTCGGAACCGCCCCCGCCCGGCAGCGCGGGCATCTGGTCCACGGTTTCGTACACCATCTGCGGGGGCGGCGGGGCCACCGCCGGTTGGGCAGCCGCTGCAGCCGCCGGCTCGGCCTTGGGAGTTGCCTTCTCGCAGGCCACGGCCAGCACGAGGACGCCCGCCAGGGGCAGGGCCAGCCACTGCTTCCAGCGGCGAACGGGAGAGGTTTTCTGAATCATGGCAATGCGACTTAGGGTTTGAGAATGAGAAAAAGAATGTGCGAGCGGAGTAGCAAAACCGAGGCGGATGGCCACCTGCCGGGCCAGGAGGTGGGTATAAGTCTGGGCCGGCGCACCGGCCGCGTCGGCGGCGGGGCGCAGGGCCGCCTCATCGGCCAGAAACTCGTGGGTGAGGGCCAGCGCCCGCCCGCAGAGGTGCACGAAGGGGTTGAACCACAGCACGGCCTGTAGCAGCTCCAGCAGCAGGCGGTCGTAGGTGTGGCCCTGGCGCACGTGGGCCAGCTCGTGGCGCAGCACCTGCGCGGCTTCGGCGGGGCTCAGGGCCAGGGTTTCGTCCCAAAACACGGTGCGGCCGAACGAGCTGGTGGGCAGCCGGCCCTGGGTGCGGGCCAGCGTGTGGCCGGGGCCGGCTTCGCGGGGCAGGCGGCGCGTGCGCCACCACAAGCGGCCCAGCCCAAAAATCAGCCGGCCCAGCATGAAAACGGCACCGGCAACGTACACCGCCACCAAGCCCACGGCCCAGCTCAGGGCCGGCGCCCCGGCACCTTCGGCGCTCACCGCCGCCGGGGGCAGCAGCACCGAAACCGCGCCCGCCAGCGGCACCGGCCCGGCGCCCCAGCCGCTTAGCCACGCGGCGGGCAGCAGCGGCAGGCCCGCCGCCAGCAGCGGCCCCAGCCCCAGAAACACCCGGTTGTAGGCAAAGCTGTGCTCCTGGCGCAGGGCCAAACGGTAGCAAAGCCACCACGCCCCCAGCAGCACCGTGCTGAGCAGCATCCAATTAAGCAGGCTGGTTGGGTTCATCGTCGGTGGGGTTTTGGGGTTCGTAAGCGTGGCGGAGCAGCTCGTCGAGCTGGGCAGCGTCGAGGTTTTCCTCCTTGGCGAAGAAGGACACCAGCCGGCTGAAGGAATTGCCGAAATGCCCGCCCAGCAGCTTGCGCAGCGAGAAGCGGCGGTAGTCGTCCTGGGCCACCCGCACGAAGTAGCGGTGCGTGCGCCCAAAGGCTTCGTGGTCGACAAAGCCCTTGGTTTCGAGGATGCGGATGATGGTTGAGACCGTGTTGTAGGCCGGCGGCGGGGCCGGCAGCTCGGCCAGCACGTCCTTCACGAAGGAGGGGCCGCGGCGCCAGAGCACCTGCATCACCTGTTCTTCGGCGCGGGTGAGTTCGGGGAAAGAGGAGGGGTCCATAGGCAGCAGTGTGGCAGGCAGTTCCGGTACAAGCAAACGTACAACTAATTTTTTAGTTTAAAAACTATTTCATTAGTTAAAATAATTATCAGATGGCCTGCGCACCTAGGAAAAGGCGACCAGTAAGGCCGTCGAAGCGAAAAATGGCTGAGGCACGTAAGCAACAGAAAATGCCTCGTGCGCAGCGGGCGGCCCATTCCAGTCCCTTTTCTTATGCGAAGACTCCTCCTCTGTTGCTTGCTGGGGCTGCTGCACTGCTGGCCGGCCCAGGCTCAAACCGAAAACGCGGCGCCCAAATCAACCGTCAAAGCAGCGGAAGCTCCCACTGGGTCCGCCTCCGTGGGCAAGCTGCTTTCGCCCCGGCAGCTGTTTCCGGGCTTGTTTGAGGCGGTGCAGCTGGGCCACGTTTTCGCCGATGGCAAGACCTTCGTGGACGCCGCGCCCCGGCAGCGGCCGGCCACCATTCTGGCGGCGTGGCGGCGCGAGAAAAACCAACCGGGCTTCGACCTGAAGGCTTTTGTGACGGCGCATTTTGACCTGCCGGCGGAGGGCGGCGTGCCATTTCAGAGCAATATCGCGGCCGGCCTGCGCCACCACCTCGACACGCTCTGGACGGTGCTGGCCCGGCCCGCCGCACCGGCCCCCGACCCGGCCGACTCGCTGGCGCCGTACCGCTCCCTGCTGCCGCTGCCCAAGCCCTACCTGGTGCCGGGCGGGCGGTTTCGGGAAGTGTACTACTGGGATTCGTACTTCACCATGCTGGGGCTGGCGGAGGCCGGCAAAGGCCAGCTATTGAAAGACATCACCGACAACTTCGCCTTCCTCGTCGCGCGCTACGGCTTCATCCCCAACGGCAACCGCAGCTACTACCTCACCCGCTCGCAGCCGCCGTTTTTTGCCCGCATGGTGCAGCTGCTGGCCCAGGAGCGCGGCAACGGCGAGCTGCTGCGCTACCGCCCCGCCCTCGAAGCCGAGTACCGCTACTGGATGCAGGGCGCCGACGCCCTGAAGCCCGGCGCCGCGGCCCGCCGCGTGGTGCGCCTGCCCACCGGCGCCCTGCTCAACCGCTACTGGGACGACAGCGACCAGCCCCGCGAAGAATCTTACGCCGAAGACGTGGCCGCCGCCAGGCGAAGCCAGCAGCCGGCCGCGCAGTTCTACCGCCACGTGCGGGCCGCGGCCGCGTCGGGCTGGGACTTCAGCAGCCGCTGGTTTGGGTCGGCGGGCGGGCTGGGCAGCATCCAAACCACGGACCTGGTGCCCGTTGACCTCAACTGCCTGCTGTATAATTTGGAAATGACCCTGGCCGAAGCAGCCCGCGTGGCGGGCCAGCCCGCCCAGGCCCGGGCCTACACGGCGAAGGCCACCGCCCGCAAAACCGCCCTGCTGGCCCTGAGTTGGGACGCCAAGGCCGGCTGGTTTCAGGACTACAACTGGCGGCAGCGCCAGCGCTCCGCGGTGCGCACGCTGGCGGGCGTGTTTCCGCTGGCGTTTGGGCTGGCCACGCCGGAGCAGGCCGCGCGGGTGGGCGCGGGGCTCAAAGCAAATTTTCTGAAAACGGGCGGGCTGCTGACCTCGCTCAGCGAAACCAAGCAGCAGTGGGACGCCCCCAACGGCTGGGCCCCGCTGCAGTACCTGGCCATCGAAGGCCTCGGGCGCTACCAGCAGCGCCCGCTGGCCGACACCGTGGCCCACCGCTGGGTGCGGCTGAACGCCCGCGTGTTTGCCCAAACCGGGCAGCTGCTAGAGAAGTACGACGTGCTGCACCCCCACCGCCCGGCCGGTGGGGGCGAGTACCCGCTGCAGGACGGCTTTGGGTGGACAAACGGGGTGCTGCTGCGGCTGCTGAACCGCTCGGAGCCAGCGCCGCAAAAATAATTTTCGCCTTCCCGGCAGCCTTTCCGGGCCGGGGCCTGTCTGGCCTGTGCCTGCGCGCGGCGCGCGGGCTTACCTTGCCTGCATGCCAGCTCCGCCCGCTGACTTACCCGACCTGCTGGCTCGCTGTGGCCGCCACGAACCGGCGGCGCAGCGCCAGCTCTACACCCGCTACGCCGGCCGCATGCTGGGCGTGGCGCGCCGCTACGTGCACTCGGTGGCCGAGGCCGAGGACATTCTCCAGGATGCGTTCGTGAAGGTGTTTACGCGCCTGCACGACTTCCGGGCCGACGGCTCTTTTGAGGGCTGGGTGCGGCGCATTGTCGTCACCACGGCCATCAACCACTGGCAGAGCGGGCAGCACCGCCGCCAGCAGATGCTGCTCGACGACGTGCCCGAGCCTTTCGCGGCCGACGCCGACGCCTTCGACCGCCTGGGCGTGGCCGAGGTGCTGGCCCTGATGGAGCGCCTGCCCGACGGCTGCCGCCTTGTGCTCAACCTCTACGCCGTGGACGGCTACAGCCACGGCGAAATCGCCGAGCTGCTGGGCATTCAGGAGAGCACCTCCAAAGCCCAGCTCAGCAAAGCCCGCAAACAACTCACCCGCCTGCACCAGCAGCAGGCCAGCTACTTGAACTTATGATGGAAGAACCGGAAGAAAACCGCCTCGACCACTCCCTGCGCAGCAAATTTGAGGATTACAGCCTGGAACCCTCGGCCCCGGTGTGGGCCGGCATTGAGCCGCGCATCGGCGCCCCGGTGCCCGCCAAGCCCCGGCTGCCGCTGCTGTTTGGGCTGGTGGCCCTGCTGAGTGGGCTGGCCGGCTGGCTGCTGCCGCATGCCGACTGCTCCGACGCGGCGGCGCAACACCGTAGTGCAAACGTGGCCCAGGTCTGGACCTATGCAGCGGCTTCCGGGTCGTCTCAAGTGCCCTCCGACGCGTCCGAAGCTCACTCGCATGCGTCCGAAACCAACTCGCACCCGTCCCAAGCTCACTCGCACACGTCCGAAGCCCAGTCGCAACCGTCCGAAGCCAACTCGCATACGTCCCAAGCTCACTCGTACACGTCCCAAGTTCACTCGCAACCGTCCCAAACGCCCTCGCACACGTCTGAAATCAACTCGCACACGTCTCTGACGACCTCTGCAGCGGTGGGCGTGGGCGCACCGGGGGAGCCGGGGGCCGAAATTGTGCCCCCGGCCATTCTGGCACGGGCCGATTCCACGCCCGCCACCCTGCGCCCGCTGGCGGCCCTGGAGCGGCAGGTGCTGGTGCAGCTGCCCAGCGTGGAAACCCTGCAACCGGGCACCCCGCCCGCCGAAAGCCGCGCCGCGCTCCTGCTAAGCCTGCGCGCCGAGCGCGCCGAGCTGCTGCGCCTGCAGCGCCGCACCGACAGCACCCTGCTGGCCCTGGGCGACCTACCCGGCGCCCCCCAAGCCGCCCTGGCCGCCACCAGCCCGGCCCCGGCCGACACGGCCCGTCCCCGCCCGCTGGCCCACCGCTGGAGCCTGCTGCTCACGGCTGCGCCCGAGCAAAACACCCTCGGCCTGCAAGGGCCCGAAGGCGACAGCCTCACCGCGCTGCGCCGCAACCACGAAACCGGCCGCAGCGGCCTCAACGCCGCTCTCATGGCCGAATATCGCCTCACGCCGCGCCTGAGCGTGGGCGGCGGCATGGGTTTCAGCACCTACGGCGCCGACGTGCGCATCACCAACCAAAAAACCGACGTGCTGGTGAAATACGACACCGCCACCACGCGCACCACCACCTTCTTCACGTCCACCAACCAGACGTATTCGGTGCGCATCATCCAGGTTCCGCAGCTCAACCCGATTTTCAACAGCAACAGCCAGGTCATTGGCTACGACACGGTGTACGTGCCCCGGCAGGACACCGTGTACACCACCACCGTGCAGCACGACAGCATCCACTCCGTGCGCCGAACCATCACCCCGCTCATCAGCAAGAAAGAAACCACCACCACCAAGCTGCTGCAGCCTACCTACCGGTTTTTCACGGTGCCGGTGCTGCTGCGCTACCGCCTCACGCCGGGCACGGGCCGCTGGTGGGCCGACGTCTCGGCCGGGGCGCAGCTGCAGTTTTTCCTGGGCGGCACGCAAGTGGTGACGCAGGACGGCAGGAACTTCCGCTCCGAAACCATCGGGGCAGGCGAAGGGCCATTTAGGCGGCTAAATGTGGCCCTGACCGGCTCCCTGGCCCTGAACTACGCCCTCACCAACCGCATCAGCCTAAGCGTGGCACCCAGCCTGCGCTGGCAGGCGCTGTCGCTGTACCGCCCCGAAACCGGCCTGCGGCAGCAGCCCACGGCCACGGGGCTGATGTTCGGGCTGCGGTTTGGGCTGTAGCGCGGTGCTATGGGCACGCTCGCGGGCAGTGGTTCCGGGTATTTTTCTGATGCGCAGAGCCGAAAATCAACTGAAAGGCCTGCTCTTTTAGGATGTATTCGGGAATTTATGTGCCTCGATAAACAACTTTTGAAATACGTAGCTCAACCGGCAGCCTTTTCATAACCGGGCTGGTCTGGCTATTTGAAAACGGTATTCTCGTTGCGTCCCGGCCGGAGCGATGGGAGCCGTCCACTCCTTCTGATTTACCTTCTTTTTTCGTGAGAATGAACCTACTTAAACGCGTATTGCTGCTGCTGGCCCTGGTGCTGAGCGCACAAGCTGGGGCCTCGGCCCAGGTATTTGAATGGGCCACCCTGGCCCACAACAAAGGCACCAACGGTTCCATTGGGGTGAGCGGCACCACCGACCCGGCCGGCAACACCTACTTCGGTTTCGGCTTCGTGGACAGCGCCCGGGTGGGCGGCCGGCTGGTGCGCCACCCCAACAATGCTCGCAACGGCTACCAGATTGCCAAGCTCGACTCGACCGGCCGCGTGGTGTGGGTGAAGCCCATTCGCGGCATCAACCTGCCCGTGAGCAACCTCAACGGCCTGAAAGCCGACCCGGTGAACGGCGGCTTTTTCGTGTCGGGCGACATGTACGCCAATGCCTTATGGGACGGTGTGCCGGTGCCCGGCGCGGCGCTAGCCGGTACCGGCCAGGTAGGCTTCTACGGCAAGTGCGACGCCAACGGCACGCTGCTGTGGGCCCGCCCCTTGCCCACCAACTACAACTGGGCGCGCAGCCTGGCCGTGGACGGCCTCGGCAACTGCTACATCGCCGCCGGCACTTCCTCTTACTACGCGGGCAGCGGCACCAGCACGCTCGGGGGCCAGCCCATCGACTCGACCGAGACCTTCCTGGTGGGCAACAACGCTGCCGGCACCGGCGAGTGGACTCGGCGCATGCACGCCACGCCCCTGCCCACCCCCGCGCAACGCTACGACCCGCGCTGCCCCTCGGGCGTGAACGGCCTGCAAGTGGGCCCGAAAGCCGACGGCGGCTGCCTGTTATTTGGTGCCTTCAACGAGGCCCTGTATTTCGGCGCCCCCGGCAACCCGCCCGTGCTGCCGAGCCGCCTAGCCCGTAACACGTTCGACGACTTCATTGCCAGCGTGAGCCCCACCGGCGCCCTCACCTGGATTCGGCCCGGCCGGCTGGGGGGCACCGCCACCACCCCCGTGCCCGGTGCCAACGCCGCCGCGGGCGACGCCGCCGGCAACTACTACGTGACCGGCTCCAGCAGCGCAGGCTTCAGCCTGGCCAAATACAACGCGGCCGGTACGCTGGTGTGGGCCACCAACCAAGTGCCAAAACCCGGCACCGCCCCCAACTACAACGTCGGCATGCTGCTGGCGGTGGATGCCAACGGGGAAGCCACCGTACAGGTCGACACCGACCGGGAGCCCGTCATCGGCGATTTTATTTTGACTGAATACCACAGCCTGGTTCACTTCGATGCGGCCGGGGTGCCGCGCTGGGTGGCCGCCAGCCGCAGCGCCGGCGACCCCTTCCCGCAAACCACCACGTCGGACCAGGATGCGGTTTCGGTGCAGCTGGATGCCAAAGGCAACGTGTACTACGTGACCGCGCCGGGCTCGTATTCGCCCAACGCCATCAGCCCCAGCGGCAGCGGCCTCACGCCGCCCACCTTCCTGTATGGGCAGCTCACGCGCGTGGGCAGCGGCATCAACGTGGCCCGCATCGGCACCCGGCACAACACCATTCGCGGCCGGCTCTACCTCGATGCCAATGGCAACGGCGTGCGCGACGCCGGCGAAGGCGCCTTCCCCCAGAACATGGTGCTGCAAGCCATTCAGCCCACCACCGCCCGTCTCGGCACGTTCGATACTTCGGGTGAGTTCAATATCTACGTGGGGCCCGGCGCCTACACCCTGCCCGCGCCCGTGCCGCCGTTGCACTACGCCCTCACGGAGCCCACCAGTGGGCCCTACACCGGCAATTTCGTGGGCTACGGCCGCGTAGACACGGCCCGGCACTTTGGCTACCGGCCCATTCCGAACCAGCTCGATTTGCGCGCCACGCTCACCTTTTATGGGGCGGCCCGACCCGGCTTCCAGGCCCGGCAGCTGCTCACGCTGGAAAACGTGGGCACGGCCACCATCCCGGCGGGCACGGCCACCGTCACGCTCGACGCGAATACCACTTACGTGGGCAGCTACCCCAACACCACCATCAGCGGGCGCGTGGTGCGCTGGAACTACCCGGCCATTCCGCCCTTCGGCCGCCGCACCCTGGAAGTGACTGTCACCATTGCCTCCAGCACGCCGCTAAGCACGACCCTGACCGTGGCCGCAGCCGCGCCCGTCACCGGCGACCTCGTGCCGGCCGACAACAACAGCTCCACCACGCAGGGTGTGACGGGCTCGTTTGACCCGAACGACCTCTCGGTGAGCTACGAACAGCTCACGCCCACGCAGGTAGCCGACCGCCAGCCGCTGGACTACACCGTGCGCTTTCAGAACATGGGCACCGACACGGCTTTCACCGTGGTGGTGGCCGACACGCTGGACTTCCGCAAGCTGGATTTGACCACGCTGCAGCTCGTGGCTGAGTCGCATCCCTGCACCTGGAGCGTGAGCGGCGAGGGCAACTTGGTGCTGCGCTTCCTCAACATCCACCTGCCTTACAAAGCGCAGAACGAACTGGGTTCGCAAGGCTTCGCGCGCTTCCGCGTGGTGCCCAAAACCACCCTGGCCCTGGGCGAGGTGGTGCACAACAAGGCCGATATCTTCTTCGACTACAACGCGCCCGTGCGCACCAACACCGCCACCACGGCCGTGCTCATGCCCACGGCCCTGCGGGCCGATGCCCGCGCCACGGCCTTCACGGCCTTCCCCAACCCGGCCCGCGAAACCGTGACCCTGGCCGCCGACCTGCCCACGGCCGGCAAAGTGCGCCTGAGCGTGCTCGACGCCCTGGGCCGCTCCGTGAGCGAGCTGAGCCTGGTGGCCCCGGCCGGGGCCTTGCGCCACACGCTGGCGGTGGGCACGCTCAAGCCCGGCCTGTACGTGCTGCGCCTGCAGCTGCCCGACGGCAGCACCACCAGCCAGCGCCTGGCCGTGGAATAACGAGCCGGGCGGCTGGCCAAGCCACCTTTTGGCCGCTGGCCGCCCGGTTTTTCTCATTTTGCTTTCCGCTAAATTCGAATGAAACATTTACAAAAATTCCTGCTGCTGGCCGGCCTGTTGCTGGGCTGGGGAGGCTCCGCTTCGGCCCAATTAATAGAGTGGGCCAAGCTGGCGCGCAACGAGGGCAACAACGCCGGCTTTGAGGCCGGCGGTGCCGTCGACGCGGCCGGCAACAGCTACGTGGGCTTCGTTTTCAAAGACAGCGCCCGCATCGGCAACCAACGGCTGCGGGCCGTGAATGGCACCCAGGCCATCATCAAATACGATTCGACCGGGCAGGTGCGCTGGGTGAAGCAGCTGGCCAATACTTTCCTCGACCGGCACGCCCTGGCCCTGGACCCCACCACCGGGGGCGTGTTCGTGACGGGCCGCTTCAGCAACGCGCCCCGCTGGGGCACCACAGCGGTCGCGGGCGGCGGCAACCGCAATTTCTACGGCAAAATCGCCCCCCTCACCGGCGACCTGCAATGGGTGAACTCCCTCCCGCTGCAACTGAACGTCGAAACGTCCATGGCCGCCGATGGGCTGGGCAACTTTTACTTCCTGAGCGCGATTGACAGCGTGGTGACCATCGGGGGCACCCGCCTCGACACGGCGAACATGTTTATGGTGGGGGCCCGCAGCGACGGCACCGGCCAATGGGTGCGCCCCGTGCGTGGCGTGCCCGCCGGGGGCTCCCTCGGCAGCAATGGCCGGCCCTACAGCGGCATTTATTCCAATAGCCGACTGGTGGGGCGGCCGCGCGGGGGCTGCATGTGGTTTGGCACCTCCATTATTTCGGTGTACTACGGCCCGGGCAGCACGCCCGCCCTCAGCACAACTAACCCCGGCAACGTGCTCAGCTTTCTGCTCTGGGTGGGCCCGACGGGCACTTTGGTTTCGGCCCGCACCAGCCTCACCGCTGCGGTGCCGGTGCCCAACTCCTACAACGCCATGGCCGTGGACACCGCCGGCAACTACTACGTGACCGGCAACGTGGGCGGCAACATCGGCATTGGGGTGGCCAAGTACGACCCGGCCGGCAACTTGGTGTGGGCCACCAATCAGGAACCCAGCGTGGGCGGCTTTCCGGGTTCCACCGGCGAGGAAATCCTCGTGCACCCCAACGGCGAAGTCACCATTCAAGCCTACACGGCCCTGATTGCCGGGCGCTCGCCCACCACCATCGGCACACTGGTGCTGCGCTCCGAAAACAACCTGGTGCACTACGCCGCCAACGGCGCCCCCATGTGGGCGGTGGGCGACGGCACCGGCCAGCTGCCCTACAACCCGCGCGACGGGGCCTTTAGCGATGGCGTGGCCTTCGGCGCCGACGGCAAGGGCAACCTGTACTGGCTTCTGTATGCCTCCACGAGCTCCATCACCGGGCCGGGGGGCTTCAGCCTGACGCCGCCCGCCTCGCGCCTCGGGGCGTTCACGCTGGTGGGCGCGGGGGCTCTGGTAACCCGCGTGGGCACGCACCACAACACCATTCGCGGGGCGCTTTACCTCGACAACAACGGCAACGGCGTGCGCGATTCCGGCGACGTGGCCTTCCCCCAAACCCAAGTGCTGGAAGCCACCCAGGGCACCCTGAGCTACTTTAGCTCCATCGAGAGCACCGGCGACTACAGCGTGTTTGCCGGCACCGGCGCCTATACGCTGGCCCCACCCGTGCCGCCGCTGCACTACACCATCTCGCAGCCCACCGCCAGCGGCTACAGCGGCAGCTTCTCGGGCTACGGCCGCGCCGACACGGCCCGCCACTTCGGCTTCAGCCCCGTGGCCAACCAGGGCGACCTGCGCGTAACCTTCACGCCCTACGCCGCCGCCCGGCCCGGTTTCGTGACGCGCTACCGCGTGACGCTGGCCAACGTGGGCACCACCACCGTGGCCAGCGGCAGCCTCAACGTCGCCCTCGACAGCCGCATGAGCTACATCAGCAGCACGCCGGGGGGCAGCCGCACGGGCCAAACCGTGACGTGGGCCTACACCAACCTGGCGCCCTTCTCCCGGCGCGAGTTCGACGTGTTATTCAGCTTGCCCACGAATACACCGCTCGGCACGGCCCTTTCCACCACGGCCACGGCCCCGCTGACCGGCGACGTGGTGCCGGCCGACAACACGGCCACCACCCAGCAAACCGTGACCGGCTCCTTCGACCCCAACGACATCACGGTGAACTACGACCGCCTCACCCCGGCCCAGGTGGCCGCCCGCCAGCCGCTGGACTACACCGTGCGCTTTCAGAACATGGGCACCGACACGGCTTTTACGGTGGTTATCAACGACACGCTGGATTTTCATAAGCTGAACTTATCCAGCCTGATGCTGGTGGCGCAGTCGCACAACTGCATCTGGAGCCTGAGCAACGCGGGCCTGCTCACGGTGCGTTTTGTCAACATCAAGCTGCCCCACCGCAACCAGGACGTCATTCGCTCGCAGGGCTTCGTGCGCTTCCGGGTGCAACCCAAACCGAGCCTGGCCGTGGGCGAAGTCATTCCGAACCACGCCAGCATTGTGTTCGACTACAACGCGCCGGTCATCACCAACACGGCCACTACGGCCGTGATGCTGGCTTCGGCCACCCTGGCCCGGCACGACGCCGCGGCCTGGAACGCCTACCCCAACCCCGCCACCGACGCCGTGACCATCGGCGCCGACCTGGCCACCGGCGGCCAGGTGCAGCTCGACCTGCTGGATGCCCTGGGCCGCACCGTGCGCCACCAGGCCTTCACGGCCCCGGCCGGGGCCCTGCGTCAGGCCCTCGACCTGAGCGGGCTGGCCCCCGGCCTGTACGTGCTGCGCCTCACGCCGCCCACCGGCCCGGCCAGCACTCAGCAGCTGGTGCGCGAGTAGCGTTTCCGCCTTTTTTCTGGCCTTGAAGCCGGGCTGCCTGTTGGGCGGCCCGGCTTTTTTGCTTTTCGCGGCGGGCGGCTTGGTCGACTTTGGCGGGCGGCTGGTCCGGCAAAGCCGCCTGCTCGTCGGGGCCAGCGGCGGCCGGGCGCGACGGAGCCAAAAGGCGGGCGCGGGTTTGGCACGGTTTTGTAATACCCCTTGTCATCGGCCACCTCGCCGGAACAGTGCCTGAGCACGCAGCGAGGCCGGTTTCTTTCACCCACTCAACCTTTTTGGTCATGAAATTTTCACGCCTTTCGGGCGGCCTGGCCGCGGCTTGCCTATTGATTTCCAGCTTTGCGGCTTCGGCCCAGCAAGTGTACCGCGACGCCTACGGCAACCCCAAAGCCGCGCCCTCCACCCGGCCCATGGGCAGCAGCTCGCGCAAAGCCCCCAGCTACTCCAAGCCCTCGTACTCGGCCCCGGCCAGCAGCGGTAGCAACTCCAGCGTGCGCTTCGGTTTCCGGGGCGGCCTGAACGTGGCCGACATCCAGGGCGACGCCGTGAAAACCTTCACCGACCTGGCCGGCTACGCCCCGGACGGCGCCATCACCAAGCAGATGCGACCCGGCTTCTACGCCGGCGTGTACGCCACGCTGCCCCTGGGCTCAAGCTTTGCCATCGAGCCGGGCATCAACTACTCCGAAAAAGGCACCGTGCTGAAGGGCACCCTGCCCTTCCCAGCCCTCGATTTCCTGAACGCCAACGTGACGGGCACGGCCCGCCTGGCCTACATCGACGTGCCCGTGCTGGCCAAGGTATTTGTGACGCCGGGCCTGTACTTCTACGCCGGCCCGCAGGCCTCCTTCCTGGTGAACGGCCAGGCCCGCGTGGAAGCCGGCGCCCTCGGTTTCTCGGCCTACAAACAGGATTTCGACATCTCGAACCAGCTGCGCAAGGTGGACTTCTCGGCCGTGGGCGGCCTGGGCTACCAGTTCGAAAACGGCCTGGGCCTGAGCGCCGGCTACGACTACAGCCTGACCTCTCTCGACGCCAACAACCGCTTTGACGCCCAGAACCGCGTCATCAAAGTGGGCCTGAACTACTCCTTCTAATTCTCGCGGACTAACCGCCATCATCGTTCACGCATCTATTTCCGATTATTCTCGGGTAAGTATCTGAAATATGTTATAAAAAGGCCCCGCCGGCGCACCGGCGGGGCCTTTCTGATTGGCAGCTTGGACGGCAGAGAGTTTGCCCAAATACAGACTCGCAGGGTCCGCGCTACCTTTTCCCCACGGCGCCGCTGCCGCTCAGGCCCTCGGCCAGGCGCACGAGGCGCACCAGCTCGGCGCGGTAGCCGTCGGCATCGGTGCCACGGGCGTTGTTGGCCAGCTGTTCGGTGGCGGCCCAGGTGGCGGTGCCGCGCTGCTCGCTCTGGCGCAGCAGCATGCCAAACTGGGCCACGGCGGCAGCAAAGCGGAAATCGGCCGAGGCCTTTTCGATGGCCACGGGCGCCCCCACCAGCGGCTGGGCCAGCAGCTTGCTGGTGCTGCCCTGCGGCTCTTTGTAGCGCAGCTTCACCGTTAGCACGTCGTTGGTGAGGAACTGCTGCATGGTGGCGGGGGTGGCTTTGGTGGGCTGGTATTTCAGGTCGTCAATCAGCGGCTGCGAAGCGCCCACGGGCACTAGTTCGTAGAGCGCGGTCACGGTGTGGCCCGCGCCCAGCTCGCCGGCGTCCTTGCGGTCGTTGTTGAAGTCTTCGGCGGCCAGCAGGCGGTTTTCGTAGCCCACGAGGCGGTAATTGGCCACGCGGGCGGGGTTGAATTCGATTTGCAGTTTCACGTCTTTGGCCACGGTGAAGAGCGTGCCGCCGAACTGGGCCACCAGCACGCGGCCGGCCTCGTCCAGGTTGTCGAGGTAGGCGTAGTTGCCGTTGCCTTTGTCGGCCAGGGTTTCCATGCGGGCGTCGCGCAGGTTGCCGCGCCCGCAACCCAGCACCGTGAGGAATACGCCGCTTTCGCGCTGCTCCACAATGAGCTGCTCCATGGCCGCGTCGGAGCTTTCGCCCACGTTGAAATCGCCGTCCGTGGCCAGAATCACGCGGTTGTTGCCTTCCTTGTTGAAGCTTTGCCGGGCCGTGGAATAGGCCAGGCGCAGGCCCGCGCCGCCGGCCGTGGAGCCGCCGGCCTGCAGGCGGTCGATGGCATCAAGAATAACCTGGGGCTGCGAGCCGGGCGTGGGCGGCAGCACCAGGCCGGCGGCCCCGGCGTACACCACCAGGGCCACGTGGTCCTGGGGGCGCAATTGTTTCACCAACAGCTTCAGGCCGGCCTGCACCAGGGGCAGGCGGTCGGGGCCGTACATCGAGCCCGACACGTCGACCAGAAACACGAGGTTGGCGGGCGGCAGCTTGGCCGTTTCCACTTTCCGGGCCTGAATGCCGATGCGGGCCAGTTGGTGAGCGGGGTTCCAGGGGCACACGGCCAGCTCGGTGCTCAGGCGCACGGGGTCGGGCGAGGCGGCGGGCGGCGCAGGATACTCGTAGCGGAAGTAATTCAGCATTTCTTCCACCCGCACGGCGTCGCGCGGGGGCAGCTGGCCTTCATTCAGAAAGCGGCGCACGTTGCTGTAGCTGGCGTTGTCCACATCCAGCGAGAAGGTGCTGAGCGGGTCTTTCTTGGCCGAGAAAAACGCGTTTTCCTGCACGTATGCGTAGGTATCGCCGGCACCGGCTTCGTCGCGGGCGGGGTAGGGGGTGTTCAAAAGCGGCCGCGCCGTGCTTTGGTTGGCCGAATAATCAGCCAGCTGCACGCCGGCCACCCGGCCGCGAAGGCCGTCTTTGCTCTTGACTTTTTTATCAGCCTGGGCGGGCGCAGCGGTCACCGTGGCCACCGAATAGCTCACTGCCGCCCTTTTCGGCTCAATCCCCTTGGCCGTCACCGTCACTTCTTCCAGCTGCCGGGTGTCGGCGGCCAGGGCCACGTCGAGGGTGTGGTGCGTGCCCACGGGTTTCTCAATGGGCAGGTAGCCGATGACGTTGAACAGCAGCACGGCCCGGGCGGCGTTGGGCACCAGGAGCGAGTAGCGGCCCTGGGCGTCGGTGGCGGCGCCTAGGTTGGTGCCCTTCACCAGCACCGTGACGCCGGGCAGGGGCTGGTGACTGGCCTGGTCGCGCACCAGGCCCGAAACGACCCAGCTCTTGGTGGTGTTCTGTGCCGGGGCTTGGGCCGCGGCGGGTTTCGTGGGTTGGGCCACCACGGGCGGGGCGCCCAGCAGGGTGGCAAGCAGCGGCAGCAACAACAGGTTTCTCATGGCAGCAAGGGGGTTGGTGAAACTTGCTGGACTGATGCGGCCGCGGAACGGATTGCACACCGGGAAGCAGAAAAAGCAAAGGCACGGCCGGAAATCAGTCAGTTGGTCATGAAGCAGTGCTCTTACCTGTCCTTTTCCCAAAATGCGCTTACCTTGCCAGCGCCATGTTTTTCCGCCGCTCCTCGCCCGCCGCCGCTGCCCCGCTCTCCGACCAGGAGCTGCTGGCCCGCTACCGCCTGCGCGGCGACGTGACCGACCTCGGCGTGCTCTACGACCGGTACCTGCCCGAAGCTTTTGCCGTGTGCCGCCGCTATCTGGCCCCGCCCGACGAAGACGCCCAAGACGCCGTGATGCAGCTGTTTGAGCACCTGGTGAAGGTACTGCGCACCCACGCACCCGACAACTTTCCGGCTTGGCTGCACACCACCGCCCGCAACCACTGCCTGATGCAGCTGCGCGCCCGCAAACGGGGCGGCCCCAGCGCCGGCCCGCTCCTGGTGAGCTTTCCCGACGCCACGGATGTGGAAACCGCCGGCGGCCGGCATCTGCTGGACGAGGAAGCTGCCGCCGAGGAAGCTGCCGACACCGAAACCCGCCTGCAAAGCATGGAGGCGGCGCTGGCCCAGCTCCCACCGGCCCAGCGCCGTTGCCTTGAATTATTTTACCTGGAAAAGAAGTGCTACCGCGACATCGCCACCGAAACCGGCCTCGAACTGAACCTGGTGCGCAGCCACCTACAAAACGGCAAGCGCATGCTGCGCCGCCAGCTCGACCCGCCCGCGCCGCCTAAGCCGGCATCCGCCGCCCCCGCGCCCCCGCTTTCCAACCCCAACAACCCCCTGCATGTCGCCCGCTGATTCGCCTTTTGCCCAGCTGCCCGCTCCCGGCCCGCACCCGGCCACGGCGGAGCTGCGCGCCTACGCGGCCGGCACCCTTCCGCCCGCAGAGGAGCACCGCCTCGAAGCCCACCTGCTTGATTGCGAGCGCTGCGCCGACCTCGTGGAAGGTTTTTCGATGAGCGACGCGCCCACCACCGACCGCGCCGTGGCCCAGCTGCACACCCGCCTGCAGGCCCGCATCGGTGCGGCTGAACCCGGGCCAGTGGTCATGCGCTGGGCCTGGCCGCGCATTGCGGCCGCGGCCGCGCTGCTGGCGGTAGTAGGAGGCGGCATCTGGGGCTTGCAGCAGGCCGAAACTCCGCCCGCCACCGCCCGCCACGACGCTGCCCCCGCCACCCGGCAAACCGCCCCAGTAGCCGCAGTACCCCAGAAACTCGCGGCCCCGCCCGCTTCGACCAAGCCCGCCCCCGCGGATTACGCCGCCGTGGCGCCGCCCGCCGCGCCGCGCCCAGCCCGGCCGCGCGCGCCCAAGCCACCCGCCGCCCAACTGCCCGGCAACGGCGGGCTGGCAAATTCAACTCCCCGTCCGCCCGCAACTTCGCCCGCTGGCCGGCCGGTGGCCAGCGCGCCCGCGCCCGCCGCCTCGGCCACTGCAGATATGGCCGCGACGGCCCCGGTCTTGGCCAGTGCCAGCACGCCGCCAGCAGAAATGGAAGAAAAAGCGGCCGCTGCTGACACCACGGCCACCAATCGGGAGGCTAAACGGGAACTGGTGGTCGCCGCTGACAAAAAAGCCAAAATTGCCGTGGCCGACCAAGCCGTGGCGCGGGTGCGCAATACGCCCATGGCCGCGGTGGTCATCAATCCAGCGCCGGTGGGCGGCACGGCTGCTTTCCGCGACCACCTGCGCCGCGAAGCTGCCGAGTTTGAGCCCGAAAAAGGGCCCAGCATGAACGGCAACGTGCGCATCAAATTCACGGTAGGTGCCGATGGCAAAGTGAGCGACCTCAAAGTCACCCGCGGCCTGCGCGAGGACTACGACGCCGAGGCCCTGCGCATCGTGTGCGACGGGCCGGCTTGGCAGCCCGGCATAGCGGGCGGCCGCCGTGCCCCGCTGCCCATGGAAGTAAGCGTGCCGTTTTAAATGTAGCGCGGACTCTGCGAGTCCGCGACTTTGGCGAGCCACTGGGGGGCGTAGAAACGCGGACTACAAAGTCCGCGCTACAGCGTGGCGCCGGCTTTGAAGGAGCCGTCGTTCACCGATTTCAGGAATTTGACGAGGCCGGTGAAATAGGTTTGCTGGTCGTCATACATGCTCATGTGGCTGCCCTGGGGGCAGATGAGGGCGTTGCCGTTCTTCACTTTTTGGGCCACCATGCGCATGTGCTCGGGGTCCATGGTGTCATGCTGGCCGCCGATGGCCAGGACCGGCACGGCGAGCCGGGGCAGGTCGGCCACCCGGTCCCAGTGGGCCAGCTTGCCCGAAATGCCGAACTCGCTGGGGCCCTGCATCGTCACGTAGAGCGACTGGTTCATCTTACCCATGGCGCGGGTCACGGGCTCGGGATTGGGCACGATGCGGCACAAGTGCGCGGCGTAAAAATTGGGTTCGAGCAGGGCCATGTAGCGCGGGTTGCTGAAATCCTTTTTGGCTTCAATCTGCCGGATTTCGGCCAGCACTGCGGGCTTCATCTGCTTGGCCAGTACATCGGCGGCGTATTTGCCGTAGGCCGGGCAGCTCATCATCATGTTGGAAATGATGAGGCCTTTGAGGTTTTGCTGGTACTTGAAGGCGTACTCGGCGGCCAGGATGCCGCCCCAGCTGTGGCCCAGCAGGTAGAAGTTGTCCTTGGTCAGGTGCAGGGCCTGGCGCACTTGCTCCACTTCCTCCACGTAGCGCGGCAGGCTCCATATGGCCGTGTCGCGCGGGTTGTCGGAGTTGCCGCAGCCCAACTGGTCGTAGTAGATGAACTCGATGCCTTCCTGGGGCAGAAAGTTCTCGAAACACTCAAAATACTCGTGCGTGGCGCCAGGGCCGCCGTTGAGCAGCAGCACTTTCATCTTCGGGTTGTTGCCGAAGCGCTTGGTCCAGACGTTGAATTTGCCCCTGGGCGTGCTGATGGGGATGACCCGCACGCCGCCGTCCTGCACGCCGGTTTCGGAGGGCGCGAAGTAGCGGGCCACGGGGTTGCCGGCCGCCGCGGCCGGGTCGATTTCGCCCGGGCTTTGGGGCTGGCTGCAGCCAAGCAGGAGCGTGGCGCTGAGCAGCAGCCCAGCACCAGCGCGCAGGAAAAGGAATGGGGTCATTGGCAAAAAAGGCGAAGCTTGGGCAACCGCAGTGCCAGCCATTAGCCGCTGGCTGCTGCGCGAAAGGTAGCGCTGCTCAGGCACTTCCGTGGCTTCATCGGCCTTTTTGCGCCATTCATAACCAAAGAGGCCGCGCTGCTTCCCGGCGAAGCAACGCGGCCTGGGGGCAGTCCGCTTAGGCAGCCAAGGGCCGCTAGCCGCTGTAGCCGCCGCCGCTGGCGGGCTCGGTGGCGCTGCCGCCAGGCTCTACTTCGCGGGGCAGCTCGGGCTCGGTTTTGATTTGGACGTGGCTGTAGTCGGGGGCGCCGTTGCCGGCGGGCTCGGGCATCTCGTCGTAGGTGCGCTCGATTTCGCTCAGGTCAAACGGCTCAACCGGCGTGCCGAAGCTCACCTTGGCCGTGATGCGGTACTCCACGATGCGGTTGTCGCGCACCTTGCAGCTCTGGTCTTTGACGTAGATGGACGAGATGTTGGGCACCGAGGAGCTCAGGCTTTGCACGGCGCGCTGCAGGGCGTCTTCGAAGCTTTTGTCGGACGAGGCCAGAATTTCAATGACTTGTTTGATGGAAGACATGCGGTAAATGGATAAAATGGGGAGGTGAGGCAGTAAAAGCTGCGGCAACGGCTCTGGCGCCGATGCTTCAGCGATGCAGCCGTCACGGCTTTTTCTGTGTACGCGGGAAGTCATTTAGCAGCTATTTCGGTTAGCATAAAAGTGGCCGTGGGCGGGCGACGTACTTTTGCGCCAGATTCTAGCCCTACACCTCGACCTTACTCTTCTTCATTTCTCTATTTCCCAACGCATGGATTTCCGCACCGAAAAGGACACCATGGGCACCGTGCAAGTGCCTGCCACCGCGTATTGGGGCGCCCAAACCCAGCGCTCCATCGAGAATTTCCCCATCGCCCAGGACATCAACAAGATGCCCAAGGAAATCATCTGCGCGTTTGCCTACCTCAAGAAAGCCGCCGCCTTCACCAACCGCGACGCCGGCGTGCTGCCCGCCGACAAGGCCGAGCTGATTGGCCGGGTGTGCGATGAAATTCTGAGCGGGCAACTGGCCGATGCGTTCCCCTTGGTGGTGTGGCAAACCGGCTCGGGCACGCAATCCAACATGAACATGAACGAGGTGATTGCCTACCGCGGCCACGTGCTGCAGGGCGGCCAGCTCACCGACGAGAAAAAGGCCCTGGCCCCCAACGACGACGTGAACAAGAGCCAAAGCTCGAACGACACGTTCCCGACAGCCATGCACATCGCGGCCTACAAAATCCTGGTCGAAACCACCATTCCCGGCATCGAGAAGCTGCGCGACGCGCTGAAAGCCAAGTCGCAGGACTTCATGCACATCGTCAAAATCGGCCGCACGCACTTCATGGACGCCACGCCGCTCACGCTGGGCCAGGAGTTTTCGGGCTACGTGAGCCAGCTCGACCACGGCCTGCGCGCCATCAAGAACACGCTGGCTCACCTGAGCGAGCTGGCGCTGGGCGGCACCGCCGTGGGCACGGGCATCAACACGCCCAAAGGCTACGCCGAGAACGTGGCCCGGCACATTGCCGACCTCACCAAGCTGCCCTTCGTGACGGCCGAAAACAAGTTTGAGGCCCTGGCCGCCCACGACGCCATCGTGGAAGCCCACGGCGCCCTCAAAACCGTGGCCGCCAGCCTGATGAAAATTGCCAACGACATCCGCATGCTCAGCTCGGGCCCGCGCGCCGGCATCGGCGAAATCGACATTCCCGACAATGAGCCCGGCTCCAGCATCATGCCCGGCAAGGTGAACCCCACCCAGTGCGAGGCCATGACGATGGTGGCGGCCCAGGTGATGGGCAACGACGTGGCCATCAACATCGGCGGCATGAGCGGCCACTTCGAACTGAACGTGTTCAAGCCGATGATGATTTACAACTTCCTGCACTCGGCCCGCCTCATTGGCGACGTGTGCGTGAGCTTTACCGACAAGTGCGCCGTGGGCATCGAGCCCATCAAGGCCAACATCAAGAAGCACGTCGACAGCAGCCTGATGCTCGTGACGGCCCTCAACCCCCACATCGGCTACTACAAAGCCGCCGAAATTGCCCAGACGGCCCACAAAAACGGCTCAACGCTGAAGGAAACCGCCCTCAAGCTCGGCTACGTCACCGAAGCGCAGTTTGACGAGTGGCTGAAGCCGGAGGAAATGGTGGGAAAAATCAAGTAACTCCCGCTATTGCTCTCAAAAAAAGAAGTCCCGGCCGTTAAGCCGGGACTTCTTTTTTTGCCCTTTCCGGGCGGCCAGACCAGGCCTTATTCTGCCCGAGCGCCGCGCAGCAGCGGGGCCACCCGCGTGCCCAGCAGCTCGATGGAGCGCATGGTTTCGGCGTGCGGCAGCGCGGCCACGTCCTGCTGAAAAGTGACGCGCGACACCCCGCCCAGGGCCGCGCTGTGACGCAGGATTTTAGCGGCCACCTCCTCGGGACTGCCCACCAGCAGCGCCCCCTGCGGCCCGGCCTGCGCGTCGAACATGCCCCGCGTAACGGCAGAGCCGCCCCGTTCGCGGGCCCGCTCGGTGAAGGTGCGGGCATAGCCGGGAAAGAATTCTTCCACGGCCTGCCCGGTAGTTTCGGCCACGTAGCCCAGCGAGTGCAGGCCCACTTTCAGCTGCTCGGGCGCGTGGCCGGCGCGGCGGCCAGCTTCGCGGTACAGGTCCACCAAGGGCCGGAAACGGTGCGTGTCGCCGCCGATGATGGCCACCATCAGCGGCAGGCCCAGCGCACCGGCCCGCACAAACGAAGCGGGCGTGCCGCCCACGCCCAGCCAGATGGGCAACTGCGCCTGCACGGGCCGCGGGTAGATGCCCTGCCCCGTGAGGGCGGGCCGGAACTTACCGGACCAGTGCAGGTTTTCCTCGTCCCGAATGCGGAGCAGCAAGTCCAGCTTTTCGGCAAACAGCTCGTCGTAGTCGTCTAGTTCGAAGCCGAACAGCGGGAAGGCTTCGATAGAAGAGCCGCGGCCCACCACCATTTCGGCCCGGCCCTGCGAAATCAGGTCCAGGGTGGCGTATTCCTGAAAGGCCCGCACCGGGTCGACGGCGCTGAGCACGGTGACGGCGCTGGTGAGGCGGATGCGCCGGGTGCGGGCCGCCGCGGCCGCCAGAATCACGGCGGGCGCCGAGTCCAGGAACTGCGCGCGGTGGTGCTCGCCGATGCCGAACACGTCGAGGCCGACCTGGTCGGCCCGCTCGATGCGGTCGAGCAGTTGGCTCATGGCTTCGGCGCCACTCGGTTTCTGGTCGGTGCCATTGTCAAATAAGGCGGCGAAACTATCAATTCCAATTTCCATAATTATTGAGAGTGATGTAATTGAGTTCTGATTAGCGAACATCTGGCGTGTGATTCACCAAAAGGCTTGATTTATCAAATGTACGTACATTATATGTATGTACATTATTATGCCGAAAATATTTTTGCGCTATTGATTGGTGCGCCAAACGGAAAACATCGGAATAGGAAGCCCAACTGCTTTAATTCAGCCCAGGAATTCCAATATTGATGCTCACTCTGCTGTCTAACCCTCTTCTCTAATGGCTTCTGTGCCTGCTTTTGCTGCCGCGGCCCGCGCCCTGCTGGCCGACACGCTACGCGCCGTGCCGTTTTTGACAGCGGCCGAAATTGCGGACTTCGTGGCCGGCTGGACCAAAGAGCTGCGGGTGCCGCGCAACGCGTTTCTGGTGGCGCCCGGCCAGACGGAGCAGTACCTCTACTTCGCGCACCACGGCCTGCTGCGCATCTTTTACCCCACGGCCAGCGAGGAAATCTGCGTGGGCTTTGTGCACACGGGCAACATGGTGTGCTCGTTTCCGTCGTTTGCCATGGGCAAGCCGTCGGAATACGCCATTCAGGCCCTGCGGGCCAGCGGGCTCATTGCCATTAGCCGCGCCGAATTTCAGGCCTGCGTAGACCGCAGCCCCGGCCTGGCCAAGCTGTGGCGGCACGAGCTGGAAAAAACGCTGGTGGGCCGCATGGAGCATGAAATCGACCTGCTGCTGCCCGAGCCCGCCCAGCGCCTGGAGCGGCTGCGGCAGCGCAGCCCGCACATCTTTCAGTCGGTGCCCAAGAAATACCTGGCCTCTTACCTGCGCATGACGCCCGAAACCCTGAGCCGGCTGCGGTAAATCTTGATTTCAATCAAGGCGCCGGAAAACCGCGGCCCGGACCTTTGATAAAAAAATCAACGCCATGAACACCACCGCTTTCCTTGCCGGGCTGGACTGCGCCGTCCGCCAGCTGCTGGCCACCGTGCAAACCGAACTAGAGCCCCTGGGACTGGCCCAGCTCAACCAGCAGCCCGCCCCCAATGCCTGGAGCGTGTTGGAGTGCCTGGAGCACCTGAACCGCTACAGCCGCTACTACAACCCCCAAATGGCCCGGGCGGTGGCCACACCCGCCGGGCGCCCCACCGCGGAAGTGAGGCACAGCTGGCTGGGCCGCAAGTTCATCGCGATGATGGCGCCCGGCAATACCCAAAAGGCCAAAACCCTGCAGCGAATGAACCCCGGCGGCATACGCTTGGACGGCGGCGCGGTGCTCAGCGAGTTCTACACCCACCAACACCGGTTACTGGAGCTGCTGGCCCAGGCCGGCGCTGCCGACCTTAACCGCAAAGCCGTGCCCGTGGAATTCCTCAAGCTGCTGAAAATGCGCGTGGGCGAGGCTTTTGAGTTTGTGATTGTGCACCAGCAGCGCCATGTGCAGCAGGCCCTCCGGGCCAAAGAGGCCGCGCAGGCCCCGGCGGCCACGGGTCCGCTGCTGGTGGCGGCGTAGCGGCTGGGGCCGCGGCGGCACGGCTCAGCGGCGGCAAAAGCACGGCCCCCCCCAGGCCGGTGGGGCGGCTTTTCTTTTTTCCCAGCATCTTTGCCGGCCAATGGATTTCTCTGCTCACGTCGTTCTTGAAAACAGCCGCGCCCGCCTGCGCCCGCTGGAAACCGGTGATTTCGAAGCCCTCAAAGCCGTGGCCTTCGACGCCGACCTGTGGAAGTACACCCTCACGCGCGCCGACGACGCCGTGAGCCTGGCCGCCTACGTGCGCCAAGCCTTGGAGGCCCGCGCGCAGGGCCTGCGCTACCCCTTCGCCATCATCGACCGCGAAACCGGCGAGCTGGCCGGCAGCACCAGCTACTACAACGACTCGGCCGCCGACCAGCGCGTGAGCATTGGCTACACTTGGGTGGGCACCCGGTTCCAGCGCTCGGGCCTGAACCGGGCCTGCAAGCACCTGCTGCTGTGCCACGCCTTCGGCCAGCTGGGCTACGAGCGGGTGGAGCTGGAAACCGACTCGCGCAATTACAAGTCGCGCACGGCCATGGCCCGCATGGGCGCCACCGAGGAAGGCACCCTGCGCAGCCACCGCCCCACGCAGGGCGGCATCCGGCGCGACACGGTCATTTTCAGCGTCATCAAGCCCGACTGGTCGGAGCTGCGCCAAACCACGTTCCAAGAGTTCGAAACCCGTGGCTGAGCCCGCCCAATCCGGCCCGGGCCCAAACCGGCTGCGGCCGCCGGAGGGCTTGTGGCGCCGGCGCGTCGCCAGCTTCGGCCACGCCTTTCGGGGGGTATGGGCGGCGTTGGGCTCGGAGGTGCATTTGCGCTTCCACGCCGTGGCCACGGCGGTGGTCGTCGGGCTGGGATTTTACTACGGCATTTCGCGCCTGGAATGGGCGCTGGTGGCCATTTCGGTGGCCTGCGTGTGGTCGGCCGAACTCATGAACACGGCCATTGAGGCGCTGACGGATTTGGCTTCGCCGGAGTACCATCCGCTGGCTGGCAAGGCCAAGGACGTGGCGGCCGGCGCCGTGCTGCTGGCCGCGCTGGGCGCCGCGGTGGTAGGCGCATTGGTGTTCGGGCCGAAGGTTTTCGGCCACTAGGCCACTGCCGGAACTGAACCATTGCGGGCAGCGGGCGTACCCATAGCAGGTTTGCTGATTTATTGGCCCAACTTTTCCATTCTGACCCCATGCGCCTGCTTTTCTTTGCCGCTTCCCTGTTGCTGACCACGGCCTGCGCCCCGCAGCAGGTGAGCGTGACCACGCCCACCACGCCGCCCGAAAACGGCCAGGTGGTGACCGGTGGCAGCGTGACCACGGCCCCTGCCAGCACCAACACCGTGGACCCCGTGCCCGCCCGCGTGGCCGAATCGGACACCACGGCCCGCCCGCCGTGGCTGAAGGCCCGCATTGCCGCCGTGCTGGCCGAGCGCAAGCGCAACCCCATCACCCGCATTCTGCGTTACCAATACGGCGGCCAGACGGTGTATTACGTCTCGGCGCCGTGCTGCGACCAGTATTCCAACGTTTTCGACACCAAAGGCAAGCTGGTGTGCCAGCCCGACGGCGGCATCACCGGCAAGGGCGACGGCAAATGCCCCGACTTTGACAAAAACAAAACCAACGAACAGCTGGTCTGGCAAGACCCCCGGTAAAGGGAATTATGAATTATGAATGCTGAATTATGAACTGTCTTTCTACCAATTCATCCATCTTCAACTCATAATTCATAATTTCTAATTCATAATTCATTCCCATGGATACCTTAAAAAAACTCGGCGCCTTCAACGTGTGGGCCAATGCCACGGTGCTGAATCGCCTCGATGAAATAGCGGCCAGCGGCCAGGAAATTCCGGCCGTGGTGCTGCGCTTGTTCAGCCACGTGCTCAATGCCCAGGCCATCTGGATTTCGCGCATTGGCGGCCAGCCCCAACCCGTGAAGGTGTGGCAGGAGCACGACCTCGCCGCCATCCACCGCCTGCACGAGCAAACCTCGGAGCCCCTGCACCAGCTGATGGTGCACGCCGACGAAACCGAGCTGCAGCGCCTGATTTCCTACACCAACTCGCTGGGCAACAGCTACGACAGCATGGTGCACGACATCCTCACCCACTCCGTGGTGCACGCCAGCTACCACCGCGCCCAGGTGGCCACCCGCCTGCGCGACCACGGCTTCGAGCCCGTCAACTCCGACTTCATCACCTACTGCCGCGAGCTGAGCGCGGCGGCCCAGCACGCCGTGCCCAGCCTGTAAGCCAACGGCATTAATTGACTGCTTTTAAACCCTTCCGGGCCCGGAGGGGTTTTTTAGTGCCATCCATCCGCTAAGTATATCCCCTTATGTCTGAGTTGATTTCCCCGGCCCCGGTCCTTACCGCCGAATGCCTCAACCGTGCCTACTCCTACGCGGCCTACCGCCAGCTGCTTGACGAGCTGATGGCCGACAACCGCACCACCGGCACCACCCAAACCGACCAGATTATCCAATACGCTCGCCTGAACCTGCAGCGGATGCAGCGCCTGGACAAAACCATTCAGCTGCTGCCGGAAATGCAAAAAGCCCTCAACAACCTTTCCGAAGGCTACGAGTGGCTGGTGATAACGGAAGGATGGTGCGGCGACGCGGCCCAGATTGTGCCCGTGCTCGAAGCCGTGGCCAAAGCCAGCCAGGGCAAGATTGCCACGCGCTACGTGCTGCGTGACGAAAACCTGGACCTCATGGACCACTACCTCACCAACGGCGGCCGCTCTATCCCCAAGCTCATCGTGCTGCACACCGACACCCTGGCCGAAGCCGCCACCTGGGGCCCGCGCCCCGCGCCGGCGCAGGAGCTGTTCGTGCGCCTCAAGCAGGAGGGCGTGTCCTACGAAGACTTTGCCACGCAGCTGCACGGCTGGTACGCGCAGGACAAAACCCGCACCACCCAGCGCGAATTGCTGGCGCTGTTACAGCAACTGGCGTAGCGGCTCTGCTATTTTTTGCTTGCCAGCAAAAAAGGCCCGCTCTCTTGCGAAAGCAGGCCTTTTTTGCTGACTTTCCAGCCAATGAGCTACTGCAAATTCACCGTGGGAATGGTGGTCACGTTGTCGTTGGTCACCACTACGCCAGCACGGGTTTCGGAGTGGTAGGCCGTCTGGCCCGTGGGCGCCGGGGCGCTGGGGAAAAACTCCACCCGGTAGGTGCCGGCCGCCAGCCCGTTGAGCTGGTACGCACCCGAGGCATCGGCCGAGGTGCTCACCGTATCGGGGCCCAGGATGGTGGCCCGGATGGCCAGCACCTGGGGCAGGGCCGCCGCCGGCGCCACGGTGCCGCGAATGCCGGCCGCCAAATCCTGCGCCACCACCCGAATGATGGGTTTGAGCAGGTACCGCTCCTTTTTGTCGTTGCCGGGGCGCCAGTTGCCGCGCTCCACAATGGATTTAGCCACGTCGAAATCGAGCAGGAGCTGGAAGGTGCTGCGCTGGCGCAGGGTGGCCTTGTCGAGCTTTAGCTTCACGCCTGATGTCTGGCCGCTGGGCGTTTTCAGGTCGTAGCGCTGGCCGTCGGTGCCCACGACGTAGCTGTCGGGCCCCAGAATCAGGCGGATTTCCTTGAGGTCGCCGGGGGCAAAATCTTCGCTTACCAGCAGCGCCGAGCGGCCGTTCACATACTCTAGCACGTTGATGGTCTGGGGTTTGAAGCCGAGGGTTTTCCAGCCGTCCGGGTCGTTTTCATCTTTCAGGTGCACCTCAATCTGGCGCACGTCCAGCACCACGCTGCGGAAGTCGCCAGGGGCGTCCATCAGCCGCACTTCCAGCTTGGAGGTTTCGCTGCTATCAGTGTCTTTAGAACAGCCGGCCAGGCCCAAAACGGCGGCGCCGATGAAAGGCAACAGACGAGTAATTTTCATAAAAAAACAAGATTGGTGGAAGCGAATGGGGCATAAAACGGCCCGGCCAACCGGGAGGTTGCCGGGCCATTTTCTCAACAAGCCTGCCAGAACCGGGCCGGCGCGGCACGGTCCTAATTCTTCGTCGAATCAGCCGGTTCCACGGGCTTAGCCTTGGGCTTGGGTTTGCCGAAGAGGCTGTTCAGGCCCTGGCCAATCTGGTTTTTGAGGCGGGCCTGGGCTTCCAGCTTGGCTTTCTCCTGGGCAAGCCGGGTTTTCTCCTCGGCGGTTTGGTTGGCAGCGTCGGTGCTGGTTTTGGTGCTGTCCTGGACGGCTTTCTTTTTGTTGGCCAAGCCCAGCAGCGCATCGGTAAGCTTGGTTTTCACCACGTTGGTCACAATGGCTTTGCCCTGGTCTTTCACGCTGCCGCTCGTCAGCTTCACGCTGGGCGCCTTCACCGTGCCGCCGATGTTCAGGCCCAGGGTCACCCGGTCGGTGCCCGAAATGTCCTTCACGCCGGTCAGTTGCGTCAGCTTGCTGTTCAACGCCGAGCCCAGCTTGCCGGTGGGCACGTTGAGGGCCGTCACGTAAGCCAGCGCGCCGGTGAGGCTGTTGGAGCCGCCGAGGGTCATCTTCACGTCGCCCACGGTCAGGTCGAAGGGCTGCACCACGAGGTTGCCGTTCACGATGTTGGCCTGGATTTTCTTGTCGACCACCAGAATGGTTTTTAGCTCGGGCAAGGTGGTCAGGCTGGCAATCTTCGTCATCACCTCCGACTGATTCACCGCCGCCCGCACGATGTCGAACAGGCCTTTGCCGCTCAGTGTGGCCAGGTTGGGCATCATGTCGGGGCCCATTTCGCCGCTCACGCTGAAATTGGTGCCAAACACGCCCTCCACCTGGCTGGCCAGCGGCACCAGCGTCTTGATAGTATTGAAGGCCGAAAACGCTTTCTGAAAATTCAGGTCCTTGATGTTCAACCCAAAATCAAATTTGGGGTGCGCCAGGTTCTTGCTGCTGTAGCTGCCCGTGGTACCAAAGCTGGCCCCCAGCGTGTTGAAGGTCATGTTCTTGAGCACGGCCGTCTGGTCGCGCACCGTCACGGCGCCCTGGGCGTTGGTCAGTTTCAGGTTGTCGTAAGTCACGTTGTCGACGTGGCTGTTCAGCACCAGGTCGAAGTACTTCGGGATTTGCAGCACGCCGTCGGCCTTGGCCGGGGCAGCCGCGCCTTTCGCCGTGGGCTTGGCCGATACCTCGTCCACCATCCACTCGTTCACGTTGAAATTGCGCGAGTTCACCGTCAGGTTGCCTTTTAAGGACTGCCCCGGCGTGAACAAATAGCCCAGGTAGTTGCTCACCGTGCCCGAGGCCGCGAAGTCGGAGCTGCCGGCCGTGCCGTTCAGGCTTTGCAGCGTAATCTGATTGTTGTTGAAGGTGGCCGTGCCCGAGCTGATTTTTACGCCCTGCGGCAGGTCTTTGCTCTTGTAGGTCACGTTGTTGGCCTTCACCGTGCCGCTGGCCACCACGTTTTGGTAGCGGCCGGCTTCCACGTCGGCCATGTTGCCTTTGGCGGCAATGTCGCCGGCCACGCGGCCCGTCACGGTCATGCCTTCGAGCGGAAAAATCCTGGTGATTTTGGTCAAGTCCACCGTGCCGCGCACGTTGGCGTCGAACACCGGCTTGTCGATGTTGTGCGCGCTCAGGCGGCCTTCCAGCGGCTCACCTTCCAGCACCATCCTGAACTGCGGCAGGTTTATCTGCGTGTCGTTCACCTGGCCCGTCGTGTTTACCACCGTACCGTTCAGGTTAATGTTTTCAATCGGGGCCGGAAATTTGGCCGATTTCACGTAGCCGTTTGTCAGCTTGATGGCGGCGTTCACCACCGGCATCTGGGTTTTGGAATACACGCCCTTGGCCGTGCCGTCCACGAAGAATTGCCCGCGCATGGCCAGGTCCTTCACCGGGTACACCTTCAGGGCTTCGGCTAGGTTCACGTTGGCTTTCACGCGGCCGTTCACGTTCATCGGTTCCAGCCCGTCGATGGCGATGTTGCCGTCCACCGGGTTCGGGCCCAGGTCGAGGTGAAACTGCGGGATGTTGACCTTCACGTTGTTGGTGTAGCCGGAAGGGTTATCGACCTGCATTTTCAGGTTGATGTTTTTGGCCGCCTGCGGCAAATCCGGATACTTAAACTGGCCGTTGGTCACCACCAGGTTCACGCCGTAGCCGGGCATGTGCAGGGCGTTCTGCGTGCCCTTGTAGTAGCCGTCGAAGGCCACCTTGCCGCTGGTTTCGATGTTCTTGAACTTCTCCGTAAACACGCCCGGCACGAGGCTGAGCAGGGTTTTAAAGTCCGTTTCCAGCGCCTTAAAGGTGATGTCGAACGTGATGTCCGAAGCATTCGGCAAACCAATGGCGCCCGCGAAGCTGAACGGGAATTCGTTGAGCTTGATGCGGTTGTCCTTGAACGTGTAGAGGTTTTTGTTCAGGTCCATGTTCAGCGTCACGTCGGCGTCGAGCTGCTTGTCGGTCACGTAGGCCACGCCACCATAGGTCATGTCCAGGTCGGCGGCCGTGGTTTGCGATTTCATGTCGAACACGTTACTGGCAAAGTCGCCGCTGCCCGAGTGGTTCACGCCGCGCGCCTCCATGCGGAAGGGCAGCGTCAGGTCCTCATAGCGCAGGTGGGCGTCGGTCAGCTTCCAGCCCTTGATGGCCAGGTTCATCTGGCTGGTGTCCTGGCCCTTGGCCGCGGCGGCCGAGTCCGAAATCACCACGTCCCAGTTGGCCAGGCCGCTTTTGAGGCGGCGCAAACTCAGGTCAGGCCGCTCCAGCTCCACGCTGTTAATCTTGATTTCCTGACCCTTGATAACGGTCATAATGTCCAGCCCCACGCGCATATTCGGCAGAAAGGCCAGCGTGTCGCGGCTGAACGAGTCGAGTCCAATCACGCGCAGGTTCTTGATGTCGAGCGTCAGGTCCGGAAAGGAGTGGAGCACGCTCACGTCGATGTTGGCGGGGTCGTACTGCACCTGAGCGCGTACGCGCTGGGCAATCTGCTTGTCGGCCAAGGCCCGCAGCTTGTCCTTGAACAGGAACGGGGCCGCCACGGCCACAGCCACCAGCACCACCAGAAACACGACGAAACCCAACAGAATTTTCCGCATAGCAAGAGTAAATAAGTTATTGCGAGCAAAGGTAAAACGGGTAGGCTAGTGCGTTTTTTTACAATACCCGCACCGTTCAGCACCCCGGCATCAGCCAAGCCGAAACGCGGGGCCAACCCCAACTATAAAATACTCCAAATGCTTAAAACAGTTCACCCACGGCTGTAGAAGCCTCTCCCAAAGCGCAGCAGTGCCTACCCAACGCTTCTTTTTCGCGCTGCAATGCCAGCACTAGAAACATGAATCAACGGCAGAGTTCTTAGTAAAAATCAATTTGCCAGATTAGATAAATTACAAATTTTTACCTAATTTTCATAAAGGTATTTCATCGGTATATTTGCTGCTGCTAATTCGCGTTCTATATATGAAGCTCTCCATTTTCTCGCTGTTGCTCCTCCAGGTGGCTTTCGTCTCGGCCGCTCAGGCGCAGGTGACCACCCTAAGCCTGATGGGCAACGTGCAATCCGACGACCGGCGGGCCCTGCCCGGGGCCGCTGTCACGGTCATTCATATGCCGTCGGGGGTGCGCCACGCGGCCGCTTCCGACGGGTCCGGCCGGTTCATGGTGCCCAATCTGATGGTAGGCGGGCCGTACGTGATACGCGTGGGCGAGGGCGGCTACCGCCCCCAAACCGTGGAAAACATCTTCCTGGAAGCCGGCAAAACCGCGAATTTCACGGTGGTACTCAGCAAGCTGGACGGCGACAACGGCAAGGGCCGCAACAACCGCACCCCCGGCGGCACCAACAATGCCCTGGATAATGACGCCAACGGCACTTCCATCACGCTGGCCAAAGAAGCCGTGGTGGGCGGCCCGGTGCTGATTACGGTATCGCCCAACCAGCCGCAATACACAGGCAGCGCACCCCAGTCGGCTTCCGCCCCGGTGGCTTCGGCAGCGCCTTCCGGGCCCGGGGCAGCCGCCCCGGTCTCCGGCAATGGAATGAAGGCCATGCCTTCTGCTGTCCCAGCCCGAATGCCAGTCCCAATGCCTGCGCCCGCACCCATGCCCGCCGCAGCTTCAACAACCGTAGCAGCCTCAGGCACAGCGCCCGCTCCGGTTCCAGCTTCGGCCCCGGCTTACCGCCGCAACAGCCGCTACCCGGCCCGCGGCACGTACCGCCCCACGTCCAGAACCGTCAAGGACCCCATCGTACCGGGGCACTTCGATGCCAAAAGCGGCAATTACATCTACGAAACCGGCCTGCCCACCACGCTGAAGCTGCCCGGAGGTGGTACTATCGCCGGCGTCGGCGTCAATTCGACCGAAAGCAACCTCTACCGCTTCCTGACCAACCCGCAAATGCAGGTCGACACCCTGGACCTCACCAACGGCTGGTACAACTTCGACCGCGTGTTTTTCACGCCGGGCAAAGCCACGCTGGCCGGCGAGTCGCTGAGCCAGTTGCGCAATGTTGCCGCCATTCTGAAGGCTTTTCCCAATGCCCGCGTCAAGCTGGGGGGCTACACCGACAGCACCGGCACCTATAAGGTCAACAAGCAGCTGAGCGAGGCCCGCGCCCGCACCGCCTGGGCCAGCCTCGTAGAAATGGGCATCAGCCCTTCCCGCATCGATGCCCGGGGCTACGGCCCCCGCTACGGCATTGCGGAAAACACCACCGAAGAAGGGCGGGCCAAAAACCGCCGCCTCAGCGTGAAAGTGCTGCAAAAGTGAAGCCGGCCGTAGGGTAGGCAAGGTGTCCGGGGCTGTACCTTCGCTTCGGGGGCTACACTAAACGGCCGCTCCCGGCGTTACCCGGTTTCTCATGCCCAGGCGTTTTCCCTCGTTCTTTCCGCGTCTCCGGTCCGTGCTGGCGGCCGGCCTGCTGGGCCTGGCCCTGCGTGCGCATGGGCAGGACGTGTATTTTTCGCAGCCCTTCGCCACGCGCCTGCACACCAACCCCGCGTTCACGGGGCTGGTCGACGATTACAGCGCCACGTTTAGCTTCCGCAACCAGCTGCCCACCCTGGCCGGCTCGTTCGTGAGCCTGCAGGCCGCCGGCGACGTGCGCCTCAACCAGAAGGGCCAGCACCACGCCCTGGGCCTGCTCATCAACCAGGACCGGGCCGGGGTGGTGGGCTACACGCGCTTCGAAATCGGGGGTTTGTACGCCTACCACACCCGCCTCACCGAGAAGCTGGCCCTGAGCGGCGGACTGCGCGCCAGCTACGGCCGCCAGCGCGTGGGATATGACAATTTCGTGTTCGGCGACCAGATTCGGGAAGACGGCAGCCTGGCCGGCCCGTCGGCCGAGTCCCTGGATTTTCCGCCCGTCAACTACCTCAGCCTGGGCACCGGCGCCGTGCTCTACACCGACCAGTTCTGGCTGAGCCTCGCCGGCCAGCACCTCAACCAGCCCGGCCTGGGCTTCCGGCAGCAGAGCACGCTGCCGCTGCTGCTCAGCGTGTCGGGCGGCTACAAGTTCTTCGCCGTCAAGCCCGGCCCGGGCATCGCCACCCGCGAAGTCAGCTACACGCCCGTGGCCGCCTACACCCGCCAGGGCGGCTCTCAGCGCACAGAAGCAGGCCTTTACGTCACGATGTCGCCCGTGACGCTGGGGGCGGTGTACCGCAATATTGCGCCGCTCGGCGGCGTTGAGATGCAGCACGTGCTGGCCGTGGTGGCCGGGGTGCAGGCCGGCGGCCTGCGCCTGGGCTACAGCTACGACGTGGGCCTCAGCCGCCTAAGCGCCGATTTGGGCGGTGCCCACGAACTAACCCTGGCCCTCCGCGCATTTGACCGATTAGAAAACGCCCATCGTCGCCTAAAAAGAAGAGTTTACCCAGCGGCCCCTTGTCCGGCATTTTAATTTTTTGTATTATTGCGTCCTAATTGCCTTAGATAACTCCTCAGCCCCATACTCATTTTAACTTTGTTATGAAATTAACCAATTATCTACGCCTATCCGTGCTTGGCCTAGTGGTCTTGGCGAGCTGCGGCAAGAAAGGCCCGCCCACGGCCCAGAAGCCCGGCAAATATTCTTCTACGACGGGTATTGAGTATAACACGGAGAAGGGCATGGCCGTGGCCAACTTCAAAAAAATCCCCGAAGGCCCGGGTCTGGTGTTCATCGAAGGCGGCCGCACGGTGCTGGGCTCGCAGGAAGAGGACGTAACCCAGACGCACGACAACATCGAGCGCACGGTGACCATCGCCTCGTTCTACATGGACGAAGCCGAAGTGGCCAACATTCACTGGCTGGAATACCTGCACTTCATCCGCGCCGACTCGGCTGAGGAATTTTACCGCTCGGCCCTGCCCGACACCACGGTGTGGGCCCGCGACCTGTCGTTCAACGACCCCTACGTGACGTACTACCTGCGTTACCCCGGCTTCCGCTACTTCCCCGTAGTGGGCGTGAGCTGGCTGCAGGCCGATGACTACTGCACCTGGCGTACCGCCAAGGTGAACGAGCGCCTCGCGGCCGGCGGCGAAAGCAAGCCCGGCGGTGGCAAAGGCCTCTTCGGCAAGAAAAAAGACAAGCCGGCTGGCGAAGGCGCCGCGGCTGGTGCTGAAGGCACTGCTGGCGCCGCTGGGGCCCTGGCCACCGGCAAAAACTCGACTTCTATCGAAAACGGCAATACGCTGCCCAACTACCGCCTTCCCACGGAGGCCGAGTGGGAGTACGCCGCGCAAGCCCTCGTGGGCACCCAGGAAGTGGGCAACGAGAACCAGGAGGAAAAGCGCATTTACCCCTGGGATGGCAAGTCGACCCGCAACGCCTACGGCAAGAAGCAGGGCCAGTTCCTGGCTAACTTCAAGCGCGGCCGTGGCGACTACGCCGGCATCGCCGGCAGCCTGAACGACGGCGCCATGATTACGGAGTACATCTACTCCTACCCGCCGAACGACTACGGCCTGTACAACATGGCCGGCAACGTGAACGAGTGGGTGCAGGACGTGTACCGCCCCCTGTCGTTCCAGGACGTGGAAGACTTGAACCCCTTCCGCCGCAACGGCGTGGGTGACCCCGAATCGAAATACGACAAGAAAGGCTACCAGTCGCTGATTGACGACCACGTGCGCGTGTACAAAGGCGGTTCGTGGCGCGACGTGGCCTACTGGCTGTCGCCCGGCACGCGCCGCTTCATGGCCGAGGATTCGGCCACGGCAACCATCGGTTTCCGTTGCGCGATGATTAACGCTGGCTCGAACAAGTAAGCTTCGACCTTAAGCAACAAAAAGGCCGTTCCTGCATCAGGAGCGGCCTTTTTGTTTTCCAGCATCGTGCTTTCAGGAAGCAGGGCCGCCGGGTTGGCGGTCAGGTTGCTTCGGGATGGACACTGGTCGGCCGCGATGCCCGGGTGCCTGTCGCGGCCGGCCGGCGCTTATTCCACCAGCAGGCGCTGGCTGCGGTAGGGCTCGGCGGTGTGGGTGACTTGCAGCAGGTAGAGGCCCGCCGGCAGGCGCTCCAGGGTGCGGGGCGCCGCAGCCGTGGCCACGGCCGGCAGTTCGCGCACCAGCCGGCCCAGCGCGTCGTACACCCGCACGCGGGCCTCGGCGGGCAGGCCGGCCAGCTGCGCGGTGCCGGGGCTGGGGTTGGGGAACACGCTCCAGGCCCGGCCGGCCGCGGCGGGCCGGGCGGCGGTGAGCACCGATTGGTCGAGCTTGGCCAGGAAGATTTCCGGCTGGTAGGGAGAAGCAGTGACCGCCGTGATGGCGCCGAACTGGGCCACACCCGTGAAAGTGCCGGTCACGTACACATTTCCGCTGGCGTCGACAACCGAAGCCACTGCGGTGCTGCCCAGCGAAGTGCCGGGAAAACTACCCACAATTCCTCCGGTTCGAATCCAATCAAACTGGTTGGTGGCATAAGTGTAGCGGACCACACAGGGCAGGCCGTTTTTACTGAAGTCAAAGGTGTTGTTGGGTGGGAAAACGGTTTGCGCGGCATACGCCGTGCTGGTCAGCGCCGTGTAACCGGTGGCATCCGGGAAAAAATTAATAGGCCCGACTGCGGCCCAACCGGCGCCGTTGGGCACAGTGGAGGCGAAGGCGAAGGGCCGCAGCCATTGCACGGCGCCACTGGTATCGCAGCGAGCGATGCATGTCCCATAGCTGCCGGTTGGCACCGCCAGTGATACGGAAGCCTCCGGATTGGTGACAGTGCCGCCGTAGCTGCCACCGCCTAAATATAGGGTGTTGTCGGTTTGGTCAATGAACAACACCTCTCCCTGGGCGTTAGCAGTTCCCCGCTTTAACAAGCTGTTTTTTGTCCAACGCACCACGTTATTTGCGTCCACCTTAACCAAGGTATTGCTGCCTTGCGCCACGGGGACGGCAGAGGTTACAACTGGGATTACGCGTCCGTCCAGCAGCAGGTTTTGGCTATGGCTGATAGTCCAGTACACGGCGCCGGCGGCGTCGGTTTTAACTCCCCCGCTAGACGTAAAGCCGCCGCTGGCACCTAACCGGCGAGCCCAAGCGGGCTGGCCGGCGGGGGTGTATTTAACGAGCACTGCGTCGGAGATGCCGATGGGCGGGTAGGCTTGGCCGTTGACGAGGAGTTGGCTTTGCGAGCGCATGTTGACCGACAGGTAGCAGTTGCCAGCCCCGTCGCGGTGCAGGGCCGTGATGCCAACCCCGTACGTGGGCGAAGGCACGTCGGCCCACAGCAACGCCCCGGCCGCGTCGACGGCGGCCAGGAACGGCACCGACCCGTAGCCCAGCGGGGTGGTGGGCAGGCCCCACACGGCGGGCCCGGCCAGGGAGAAGCCCGCGCTGAACCCGAAGAAGCCTAGGTTGGCCCCGGCGGGGCCCCCGCCGAAGCTGCCGGCCAATGTGCAGCGCCCGCTGGGCTCGACCACCAGCGCCGAGGCGGCCTCGAAGCCCGGGCTTTGCAGGGTGCGCAGCCAGAGCAGCGCGCCGGTCGGGGAGTACTTGGCCAGGAACACGTCTGTTTCGCCCGCGTTGGTGGTGGGCTGGCCGCCGATGGCGGGCGTGCCCTCGTAGGTGCCGAGCTGGTAGAGGTTGCCGGCCGCGTCGCGCCCCAGCCCAACCACCTTGTTTTCGCCCACGGAGTTAGGCACGTACGTGCCGATTTGGGTGACCCAGCCCCAGCCCGGCGGACTCTGCGCCATGGTAACAACAGGGACCAGCAGCACAACCAAAAGGATGGCAAATAACTGTTTCATGTTTTCTAGCGGTTAGACACGGTGGTAGTGGGAGCAATTGGGGCAGTGAGACTTGTGCATGCCCCGGTATCAAACGTGCGCACCCGCACCGAGGCAGACCCACAGTTGGTGAACGAGGTCAGTTTAACCTGGTAGCGGCTGTTGGCGGCGAAGGCGTAGAGGACATCGAGCTGCTCCAGGCCCGGTTCGCGGGTCTGGGTAATGTCGTAGTGGGTGCCGCTTATCGGCTGCCCGCTGGAATTGATTTTGTCAATATCCAGCCTGAACCAGTGGCTGGCCCAGGTAGCGCGGCCGTCGAGCCAGATGTTGGTGAGGCGCCCGCAGGTGCCGGGCGGCAGCTCGAAGTTGGCCATGGTGGGCCGGCAGTCGCTGCACTTGTACACGAAGCGGCTTTTCAGGCAGGTATTAAGATTGTTCTGGATAATGCCTATCTGGCACGGTGCCAGCGACGATTGCGAAGCGTTGGTGTCCATTACGTTGTTCGACACCTTGTCCCAGGCATCACAATTTGGGCCGGCTGGCTCGTTGAGGTTCCAGCAATTAGCGTTCATGGGCGCTTCTGCACACTCACCCCAAGTGTATATATTGGATTGAAACGGATGATTGAGCCCCATTAAGTGACACAGCTCATAATTGAGTGCACTTGCCATTTGCCAACCCGCTACGTTGCTTAAAACATATTTTGTCCACGGGCTCGACACCACGGCCCAAAGCTTACCCGGCGCCGGGCTCACGTCGCATTGGGCCTGATTCATCACATAGCCACGAATTGCAGGCTCGGACACGGGACTATTGGTGTTGGTATTTCCACGAATACCAACGTAAGGCCAGTCGGCTTCTTCCACCAGAAAAATATTAATAACGGAATCACCTCGTACGCAGAGAGGAGCATAGTCACGCGCCGGTGAGCCGTTGGCATTAGCACCGTCACGGTAAGCGCTGCTACGGTCGAAGTACACGCCGTCGAGCACCCAGCGCACCCGCTTGGGGATGGGCGTGAGCGCGCTGCCGGGCGGCATGTTCAGCACGGGGTTTTGCTCCATCTGCCCGTTGCACGACCATATTAAGGCTTGGGCGTAGCCATAGCCCGTGACGGCGGTGTTCGGGTTGATGGGGTGGCCGTCGTCGGTGGCCGTAAAGTTGCCCGTGCCGTTATCGTGCTGCATAAAATGCGCGTTGACCCTGATGTTCTGCACCTCGGCACAAGACGTGCTCGGCCCAGGAATGGTAGGCGGCGGCAGCAAGGAGGACGACCCGCTGCCGGCACTGGCGATGGTGCCGCAGTGCATGGGCGCCTGCGCCTTAGCCCAGAAGCTGACAACGAGCAATGCCAGCAGCAACCGGCCGCGCCAGGCCGGGCTGCTGGCTACAGGTCGCGGGGGGGGGGGGGTAGTTTTTGCTTCATACAGTAGAAGAGTGTTAATGGATGAATACTTAAATGTAACGCATTCTCATTCAAAAGCAAACTACCGGCAGCAAGCTTCTCGGCTACCTATCGGCGCAGGCAATGGCAGCAATGCTGACCTCGGCCGCGCCGGCTGCCAGCAGCGCCGCGCCGCAGGCTTCGAGGGTGGCGCCGGTGGTGAGCACGTCATCTACCACGAGGATGCGGCGGCCGATGACTTGCCCCGGATTTTCCACTTCAAACACCGTCGCCACGTTTTCCCAGCGCTGGGCGCGGTTCTTTTTGGTTTGCGTTTTAGTGTTGGTATTGCGGCGCAGGATGTTGAGGCCGGCGGGCACCTTCAGGCCATCGGACAAGCCGGTGGCGAAGGCGGCGGCCTGGTTGTAGCCGCGCTTGGCCAGCTTCTTGGGGTGCAGCGGCACGGGCACGATGAGGTCGAAGTCGGCGGCAAGGCCGGTGGCGTGGAGCTCGGCGCCATACAACTGGCCGAGGGCGGTGCCCACGTCGCGCTGGCCCTGGTATTTGAGCTCGTGGAGCAGGTGCTGCACCCGGCCGTGGCGCACGAAACGCAGGTAGCTCAGGGCGTGGCGGATGGGCAGCTTGCCCCAGAAGCGCCGGCCGATGGGGTTTTGCTCGGGCGGCAGGAGGTGGAAATCGGTGTAGGGCAATTCGGCCCGGCAACCGGTGCAGAGGTGGTTTTCGCCGCTCACCAGCGGTTCCTGGCAGGCCAGGCACAGGCGCGGGTAGATAAGGCCGACGAAATCATTCCAGACGGAGCGGAGCATGGCAGAGGGGGAGGGCGAGGTTTTGGGAAGTAATTTTGAAAGAGCAATGTAGCCGGTTGTTTGCTAATAGGCTCACCCAGAAGGGTCATGCTGAGCGTCCGCTCAGCATGACGTTCTTTTTTACTCGATTTTCCCATTCCATGTCCCAAGTCACCGAATTCAACGAGTACCGCCAGCGGATGAATGAAACCATTCTGGCGGCCGACAACAAGGTCATCAAGCGGTTTTTCAACCTCGACACCAACACCTACGCGCCCGGCGCCCTCGACGTCAAAACCAAGGAAATGCTGGGCCTGGCCTGCTCCATGGTGCTGCGCTGCGACGACTGCATCAAATACCACCTCGGCAAGTGCTTCGAGGAAAAAATCAACGACGAGGAGATTTACGAGGTGTTTGCCATCGCCAACATCATCGGCGGCAGCATCGTGATTCCGCACTTCCGCCGCGCCGTGGAGTACTGGGAAATTCTGAAAACGGAGGCCGTGGCGCCCGCCCCGCCGCACGCCGAGCACGCTGCATGAGCGAGGACCTGAACCACACCCACGAGGCCGAAGAAGACTTCGAAGCCCGCTGGGAAACCCTGATGCTGGAGATGCAGGAGCGTTTCGGCAAGCGGCCGGATTTGAACGCGCTGCTGCTGCTCATCGGCATTCAGGAGCTGAACCAGGGCATCACCACCTTCACCAAGGAGCAGAAGCAGGACCTGATGCACATCGCCACCTGCCGCCTCTTCAGCCTCAGCGGGCACTACGAGTTGGAGCGCGTGGACGAGGACGGCTGGCCGCACTACAAGCTGCTGCGCCCCGTGCCGTTTGCTAATTTGAAGGAGCAAGAACGCATGCTGAAATGGCATGTGCTGGAATATTTCGCACTGGACCCGGGCGACGACTTGTAATCCAACAGCCCGTCATGCAGAGCGTAGCGAAACATCTTCACCGCAGTAAGTAATTCATTTACTCTCGGGGTAAAGATGCTTCGCTACGCTCTGCATGACGTTCTTATTTCTTGAAGTAAAACTAATGAGAATCATCTCCTACAACGTCAACGGCCTGCGCTCTGCCGTAAGCAAGGGCTTGCTGGACTGGGTGGCCGACGCCGCGCCCGATGTGCTCTGCCTGCAGGAAATCAAAGCCAGCCGCGAGCCCATGGACGTTTCCGGCTTCGAAGCGCTGGGTTACAAAGCCTACCTGCACCCGGCCCAAAAGCCGGGCTATAGCGGGGTGGGCACCTTTACCAAAGTGGAGCCAAAAGCCGTCGTCCACGGCTGCGGCCGGAGCTGCTACGACGACGAAGGCCGCGTGCTGCGGCTGGATTTTGAGGACGTGTCGGTGCTGAACACCTACATGCCCTCGGGCACGAGTGGGCCGGAGCGGCAGGCCTTCAAAGTGGAATGGCTGCACTTTTTTCGCGATTACGTGGCCCAGCTGCGGGCCGCTGGCAACACCCCGCCGCTGCTCATTGGCGGAGACTTCAACTGCTGCCAGACGGCCATCGACCTGCACAACCCTAAGGCCAACCAGAACAGCCCCGGCTACACGCCCGAAGAGCGGCAGTGGTTCAAGGATTTCCTGAACGACGGGCTGGTGGACACCTTCCGCCACCACCACGGCGAGGCCGTGGGGCACTATTCGTGGTGGAGCTACCGGGCCGGCTCGCGCCAGCGCAACGTGGGCTGGCGCCTCGACCACTGGCTGGCCGATGCCGCCCTGCAACCGCGGCTGGCCGGCGCGGGTCTGTTGCCCGATGTGGTGCACTCGGACCATTGCCCCGCCTGGGTGGAGGTGATGTAGCGCGGACTTTGTAGTCCGCGTCCCCGCGCCGTTTGAAATTCTGCCGAAGACGCGGACCACAAAGTCCACGCTACAATGCCGAACCAAGCGCCGCGTCCTGATGTATCTTTCCTGACTTAGACCTGATTTATGGCGGTGATGATAGAGCAAGGAGCGGAGGCGGCCGAGTACCCCGCGTTGGCGCGGGTGCGGACGGAGCTGGAAGCCTTCAAGCGTAAGTTTTACCTGAACCTGCTGGTGCGCGGGCTGCTGGTGGCCGGCGGGCTGCTGCTCACGTTTTTCGTGGCGTTCAACGGGCTCGAATACTTCCTCTACCTGCCCACCGTGGTGCGGGCCGGGCTGCTGTTCGGGTTCATTGGCCTCACGATTTACAGCTTTGCGCGCTGGATTTGGACGCCGCTGGCGGCCCTCACCAACCTGCGCCGGCTGCTGAGCGACGAGCAAGCGGCGAGAAGGGTAGGGGAGCTGTTCCCCGACGTGCAGGACCGGCTGCTGAACGCCCTGCAGCTGCAGGGTCAGGCCCGCGACAACGCCCTCATCGCCGCCAGCCTGGAGCAGCGCGCCGCCCAGATGGGCAACATCTCCTTCGCCGAGGGCATCGACATCAAGCAACAGAGCCGGCCGCTGTGGAAATACGCCGCTGTGCCCGTGGCGGTGTTGCTGCTGCTGCTGGCGTTTTACCCCAGTTTTCTGGTGCAGGGCACGGAGCGGATTTGGCACTACAAGCGGGCGTATTCGCCGCCGGCGCCGTTTCAGTTTTTGATTAAAAACCCCAAGCTGACGGCGTTTCGGGGCGAGGATTTTACGCTGGACGTGGCGGTGGCCGGTTCGGCCTTGCCGGCCGATGTAAGCATTGCCTACAACGACGGCGAGCGGCGCTTGAGCAAGGTGGCCGGGCACGGCGACCAGTTTCGCTACACGTTTGAGCAGCCGCAGGGCGACGTGACCTTTCAACTCAAGGGCGCGGGGTTTGCCTCGCAGGAATATGAGCTGACGGTATTGGAGCGGCCCAACCTGCGTGATTTTAAAGTCAACATTACCTACCCGGCTTACACGGGCAAGGCGGCCGAAACCATTGAAAACGGCGGCAACCTGACGGTGCCGGAAGGCAGCACGGTGCGCTGGGAGTTTGCCACGGCGGCTACCGATGAACTGGCCCTGGTGTTCCAGAACCCAGATGAAACGCTGGCCGCCACCGGTGACGACGGCACCTTCGTGGCCGAGCGGCGGGTGCTGCGCTCGCAGCCCTACCTGCTGCGCCTGAAAAACCCGGCCAGCCTCAACCGCGACCCGATTTCCTACCAGCTCACCGCGGTGCCGGATTTGGCGCCCACGCTCACGCTGGAAGCCTTTGCCGATACGGTGACGCGCCGCTACCTGGCGCTGGGTGGCACCGTGCGCGACGATTATGGCCTGACGCGGCTGGAGCTGCATTATGCGTTGCGGCGCGCCGGGCAGGGGCCGAACGCGGCGCCCAGCTTGCAGCGCGTCACGGCGCTGGCGCTGCCCCGCGAAAGCTCGGGTACCTACGCCTATACCTGGAATCTGAACCCGCTGAACCTGCGGCCCGGCGACCGGCTGGAATACTACGTGGAGGCCTGGGACAACGACGGCGTGCACGGCCCCAAGGCCACCCGCACCCGACCGGCCGAATTCCGCCTGCCCAGCAGCCGCGAGATGCGCCAGGAGCTGAATGCCCAGGCGGAGTCGGTGGCCAGCCAGATGAGCCAGGCCGCCAAGCAGAGCGAGAAGCTGGAGCGCGAGCTGGCCAAGGCGCAGGACAAGCTCAAGACCAAGCGCGACCTGAGCTTCCAGGACCGGAAGCAGCTGGAAAACATGCTGGACCAGAAGAACCAGATGAACCAGCAGATGGAGCAGATGCAGAAGATGTTCGAGCAGCTGCAGCAGAAACAAGACCAGGCCAACCCCAAAAGCGAGGAGCTGGCCAAGAAGGCCGAAGAGCTGAAAAAGCTGATGGCCGACTTGCTCGACCCCGAAACCAAGAAGCTGTACGACAAGCTGAAAAAGCTGCTGGAAGAGCAGAAGCAGCCCGACGCCGAGATGCAAAAGATGCTGCAGCAACTCGAAAACAAGGAAGACACCCTGCAGAAGGAGCTCGACCGCGCGCTCGAAATGTTCAAGCAGATGCAGTTGGAGCAGAAGGTGGAAGAAACCGCCAACAAGCTTGACGAGCTGGCCAAGGCCGAGGAAAAGCTGGCTGAAAAAACCGCCCAGAACGACAAAGAAAACCCCGACAATAAGCTCTCGAACCAAGAGCAGAAAGCCCTGCAGGAACAGCTGAAGCAGGAGCAGGCCGAAAACCAGAAGGAGTTCGAGGACCTGAAAAAGGACCTGCAGGACCTCAAGCAGATGGACAAAGAGCTCGGCGACCAGAACGGCATGGACGAGCAGAAGCCCGAGCAGGAGCAGACCGACCAGGACATGCAGGAAAGTCAGCAGCAGCTCGGCAAAAACCAAAACTCCAAGGCCTCGGCTAAGCAAAAAAGCGCCGCCCAGCGCATGAAAAAGATGGCGCAGAAAATGCGCGACCAGATGAGCGAGGAAGAGAGCGACCAGGCCCAACAGAACATCGACGACCTGCGCGACATCCTCGAAAACCTGCTCACGCTGAGCTTCGACCAGGAAAACCTGATGAAGGACTTCCGCAAGGTGGACCAGTCCGACCCGCGCTTTGTGCAGCTCGGCCAGACCCAGCGCAAGCTGCGCGACGACGCCAAAATCATTCAGGATTCGCTGTACGCGCTGGCCAAAAAGGAGCCCAAAATCCAGAGCTTCGTGACTCGTGAGGTGGGCGAGATGAACGGCCGCATGGATGAGTCGCTCACCCACATCCAGCAGCGCGACCCCGGCCGCGCCACCGCCACCCAGCAGCAGGCCATGACCAGCATGAACAACCTGGCCCTGATGCTGCAAGGCTCCCTCCAGCAGATGCAGCAGGAGCAGCAGGCCGGCAAAGGCCAGCCCCAGGACGGCCAAGGCAAGCCCGGCAAAAAGAAGGGCAAGGGCAAAGGGCCGGGCCAGGGCGGCAAGCCCGGCCCGGGCAACATGGGCAAGATGCAGCAGCAGCTCAACGAGCAGATTCAGAAGCTCTCGCAGAGTGGCAAGCAAGGCCGGCAGATGTCGGAAGAGCTGGCCAAACTAGCCGGTCAGCAGCAGATGCTGCGCCAAGCCATGCAGCAGCTCGACAAGCTTCAGCAAGGTCAGGGCAAGCCCGGCGGCAAAGCCGGCCAGGGTCAGGCCGGCGAAGGCAAGGACGGGAAAGAAGGCGGTAAGGAAGGAAAAGACGGGAAAGAAGGCGGCCAGAATGGCAAAGATGGCAAGGGCGACCAAGGCATGGGCGGCACCGGCGACATCAAGAAAATGATGGAGCAAACCGAGACTGACCTCGTGAACAAGCGCCTCACCGAAGAAACCATCATGCGCCAGCAGCAAATCCTCACGCGCCTGCTGGAAGTGGAAAAATCGGCCCGCGAGCGCGACCAGGACACCAAGCGTGAAGCCCAGGCGGCTCAGTATAAACCCCCGGTTTTTCCGCCGGCTTTTGATAAATACAAGGTTAGCAAGGAACGCCAGACCGAACTTCTACGTAGTACTCCCCCGAACCTCACCCCGTACTACCAGCGCGAAGTGGGGGAGTATTTCCAGAAAATCAAGTAGGCGGCCGGCGGCTCCCATCCAAACCGGCCGCCGTTTCGTTAAGTGTTTAGTGTTCTGCCGAAACCGGGCTGCCGGGGGCTGGCAGAAATTGTTGTGGCGCTTTGCCATTTAAAAGACTATTTTTGCCGCCCCGAACCCGCCGCCGCCCTTCCTATCAAACCGCCTTATGAAGCAGGTAAAAATTCAGATTCCGTCGCTCGTAGAAAATATCCGTGTGGTCGAGAGCTTCATCGATAATTCCAAGGATACCTTTCAGATTGAGGACGATATCTACGGCAACATCATGGTGGCCGTGACCGAAGCGGTGAACAACGCCATTCGCCACGGCAACAAGTTCGACAAAGACAAAAACGTCTATTTGTCGCTCTACGTGGAGCCTCAGCAGCTCAAATTCGAAATCGAAGACGAGGGCGCGGGCTTCAACTACGACAACCTCGACGACCCCACGGCGCCCGAAAACCTGGAAAACCCCGGGGGCCGCGGCATCTTCCTCATCCGCCACCTGGCTGATGAGGTGGAGTTCAGCAAGGAGGGCCGCCGCGTGCAGCTCACCTTCCAGCTCACCGCCGCGCCCGCCGACGAGACGTCCAACGCCGACCACATCGCCGCCTAAAGCTGCCGTTGCCGCATGATGAGCCACCCGCCGGTGGGGCCGCCCCACCACGACAATTTCCCCCCCGGCGCGCTGCACCACGAAGCCCCCGGCATCGAGTTCATGGTGGAAGACGTGCCCGAGTTCGAGCTTTCCGACGCCGAGGAGCTCATTGGGTGGATTGAGCGCGTGGCCTCCGTACACGAGCACCGCATTGTGCAGCTGACGTACATCTTCTGCTCCGACGACTACCTGCACCAACTCAACGTCGAGTACCTCGACCACGACACGCTCACGGACGTCATCACCTTCGATAACTCGGATGACGCCGACATCTTGGAAGGCGACATCTTCATCAGCGTGGAACGCGTGCGCGACAACGCCCAGGACCTCGGCGTGAGCTTCCGCGATGAGCTGCACCGCGTCATGATTCATGGCGTGCTGCACCTGCTCGGCTACCACGACAAAGACCTGCTGAGCCAAACGGCCATGCGCAAAAAGGAAGACGACTGTCTGTCGCTGCGTACTTTTTAGCCCTTCGGCTGTTTGTTGATTAAAACCACCCGACGCCCGCCTTTAGCGGGCGTTTGGCATGTATGGGCTGTAGAGACGCGACCACTTCGCGTCTCGTCGTTGTTTAGCCTGTACCTGCTTATTTCATTTGTTCACGCGCCGAGACGCGAAGGGTCGCGTCTCTACAGTCGTTCTATTGTTTAGCAACGCCTTTTCATGTCCGCCTCTTCTTCCGCCGAGCAACCCATTATCCGCGGCGACGCCCTGGATTTCTACCTCGCCCAGGGCTATTACCGGATGCAGCAGGAGCTGTTCACCTGCCACTTCGTGCCTTTTGGCGGCCGACTCTACACCGCGCACTGGCTCCGGCTGGCGCTCAGGCGCATCAGCTGGGGCCCGGAGCAGCGGGCGCTGCTGCGCCGCAACTCACGCTTCTCGGCCACCGTCCGCGCCTTCCGCATCACGGAAGAATACGAGGAGTTGTACGCCCGCTACCGCGCCTCCATCACCTTCGATGCCGCCCCCACCATCGAAGCTGTGCTGCTCGGCGGCGAGACGCACAACGTGTTCAACACCCAGGTCACCGAGTTGCGCGACGGCGACCGCCTCATCGCCGCCGGCATCTTCGACCGCGGCGAGCGCTCCCTGGCCGGCATTCTCAATTTCTACGACCCGAACTACCGGAAGCACAGCCTCGGCAAGTATCTGCTATTGCTAAAAACCGACCACGCCCGCCACCTGGGGCTCGATTATTATTACCCCGGCTACCTCGTCTACGGCTACCCGAAATTCGATTACAAGCTGTTTGCCTGCCCCGCCGCCACTGAGGTTTTCGACAATGTCCGAGGCCTGTGGCAGCCCTTTTCCTGGGAAATGGTGGCAGCGCATTCGGCTGAATTATTTGCGGACTGGCTACCAGAGGGCTTGGAGGGAATGATGGAGAGCAGCTGAACGGTTCTGCTTACATCTGAATTATTGAACCCGCAAGTCGTTTCACGTGAAACTGCCGGCGGGTTTTTGATTTCGTATTTTTGCCCCCGATACGACTGGAACGCTCTGCGGCGCCTTCAGCGTTGAACTGTTTCTATTTCCGCATTTTACTGCGGTTCCCTATACTGAATGCGCCCCAGCGCGTGCCCCGAATATGTTTCAGCAAGAAGAATACGACGTCATTGTAGTGGGCGCGGGCCATGCCGGCTGCGAAGCCGCCGCCGCCGCCGCCAACCTCGGCTCGAAAGTGCTGCTGGTGACGATGAACATGAACACCATCGCGCAGATGTCGTGCAACCCCGCCATGGGGGGCGTGGCCAAGGGCCAGATTGTGCGCGAAATCGACGCGCTGGGCGGCCAGTCGGGCATCATCACCGACCAGACCATGATTCAGTTTCGGATGCTGAACCGCTCCAAGGGCCCCGCCATGTGGAGCCCGCGCGCGCAAAGCGACCGCATGCGCTTCGCCGAAGCCTGGCGCCTGACGCTGGAAGGCATCGCCAACGTGGACTTCTGGCAGGAAGCCGTAACCGGCATTGTGGTAGAAAACGACACGGTGGTAGGTGTGAAAACCCAGCTCGGCATCGAGTTCCGAGGCAAGTCGGTGGTGCTCACGAATGGCACCTTTCTAAACGGCCTCATCCACATCGGCGAGAAGAATTTCGGCGGTGGCCGGGCCGCTGAGAAAGGCAGCCGCGGTATCACGGAGCAGCTGCTGGAGCTGGGCTTTGAGGCCGGGCGCATGAAAACCGGCACCCCGCCCCGCGTGGACGGCCGCAGCCTCGACTATTCCAAAATGGAGGCGCAGGGCGGCGACGAAGTGCCCAGCAAATTCTCCTACCTCGACACGCCGCGGCTCACGCAGCAGCGTCCCTGCTACATCACCTACACCAACGAGCGAGTGCACGACATCCTGCGCGAGGGCTTCGAGAAGTCGCCCATGTTCCAGGGCCGCATCAAGGGCCTGGGGCCGCGCTATTGCCCCAGTGTGGAAGACAAAATCAACCGCTTCGCCGACAAGGACCGTCACCAGATTTTTGTGGAGCCGGAAGGTTGGAGCACGGTGGAATGCTACATCAACGGCTTCAGCAGCTCGCTGCCCGAGGACGTGCAGTACCGCGCCCTGCGCGAAATCGCGGGCTTTGAGAACGCCAAGATGTTCCGGCCGGGCTATGCCATCGAATACGACTTTTTTCCGCCCACGCAGCTCTCGCTTACGCTCGAAACCAAGCGCGTGCAGAACCTGTATTTCGCGGGCCAAATCAACGGTACCACGGGCTACGAAGAAGCGGCTTGCCAGGGCCTGATGGCCGGCATCAATGCGCACAACAAGGTGCACGGTAAGGGGCCCTTCGTCCTGAAAAGGAGCGAGGCTTACATCGGCGTGCTCATTGATGACCTGGTGAACAAAGGCACCGACGAGCCCTACCGCATGTTCACGAGCCGCGCCGAGCACCGCATTCTGCTGCGCCAGGACAACGCCGACCTGCGCCTCACCCCGCTGGGCCACGAGTTGGGTTTGGCCTCCGATGAGCGTCTGGAACGGGTGCGGCTGAAGGAAGCACAAGCCGCAGAGTTGGCTGAGTTGCTGCAGAAGTTCGCCATTGAAACGGCTGAAATCAACCCGCTGCTGGTAGAGTTGGGTTCAGCCGAAATCCACGAAAAAACCCGCGCCATGAACCTGCTGCGCCGGCCCAACGTGGAGCTGGCCGACCTGCGCCGCGCCCTGCCGGCTTTGAATGCCGCGCTGGCGGCTTTCGATGCGGAGGCCCTGGAGCAGGCCATCATCAACATCAAGTACGAAACCTATTTGGTGAAGGAGCAGCAGCAGGCCGAGCGCATGCAGGAGCTGGAAAACTTCGTGATTCAGGGCCGGCTCGACTACCGCGCCATGCCCGCGCTCTCGCACGAGGCCCGCGAAAAGCTGCTCAAGGTTCAGCCCGAAACCATCGGGCAGGCTTCGCGCATCAGCGGCATCTCGCCGGCCGATGTATCGGTTCTGATGGTATACTTGGGGCGGTAGTTACGTAGCGCGGACTTTGTAGTCCGCGTCCCCGAACGACTGCCAAGCTGCGCGAGGACGCGGACTACAAAGTCCGCGCTACGTAAAATCTTGCGAACTTTGCCGGGCTATGAAAGTTGCCGTGCCGCACTACCCGCGGCCGGCTTTGCCATTTAGAAGTATCCGTGTCCTACGAACGATTAGAAAGCTGCCCGGTGTGCGGCAAAAGCGAGTTTCGCAACAAGCTGGTGGTGGAAGACCGCACGGTGAGCCACGAAAGCTTCGCCATTGTGCAGTGCGCGGGCTGTGGTTTTCAATTCACCAACCCCCGCCCCGCCGAAGCCGACATTGGCCGCTACTACGAGTCCGACGACTACGTGTCGCACAACAGCGCCGCCGTGGGTTTGGTGAACCAGGCCTACAAAGTGGCCCGCTTCTTCACCATGCGCCGCAAGGTGGGCTTACTGAACAAGTTTGCGCCGCGCCGCGGCAAGCTGCTCGACTACGGCTGCGGCACCGGCCATTTCCTGGCCGCGGCCAAGTCGGGCAACTGGCAGGTGGCGGGCCTGGAGCCCAACGCCCGCGCCCGCGACGAAGCCAGCCAGCGCCTGGGCCAGCCCATCGGGCAAGAAAGCCTGGTCCAGTTTCAGCCCGGCACGTTCGATGCGATTACGCTCTGGCATGTGCTGGAGCACATTCACACCCTCAACGAAACCCTGGCCCAGCTGGTCGCCCTGCTCAAGCCCGACGGGGTGCTGCTCATTGCCGTTCCCAACGTGGAAAGCCTCGACGCCCAGCACTACCGCGAGCTGTGGGCCGCCTACGACGTACCGCGCCACCTTTACCATTTCGCGCCCAAAACCATGGCCCAGCTGCTCAAAAAGCACAAGCTGGCCATCCGCCAAACGCTGCCCATGCCGCTGGATGCCTACTACGTGAGCATGCTCAGCGAGAAGCACAAAGCCGAGCGCGCCGGCGGCCTGCTCACGGTGCTGAAGGCGGGCTACAAATCCAACCAATACGCCGAGCAGCACGAGGGGCAATATTCGAGCTTGCTGTACGTGGCCGGGCGGCGCACCCCGGCGGCCTGATGCGGCGCGCGGCCGGCCGGTGGGGGAGGGGGCTGGCGCTGGCCGCTTGGTTGCTGCCGGCGGCCCGCGCCCAAACGGTGCCCGCCGCGCCGCCGACGCCCGTGGCCGCGCCGCGGGCCGACTCGCTCCAACCGCCGGCCCCGACCTTTGTGGCCGATACTGCCCGCCGCGTCGCCGTCGTTACCCCCGAGCCGACCGATGCCGTGACGCGCCCGTTGGCCTGGCGCATCGGGGCGGCCATTGTTGTTCTCACGCTCACCACGCTGCTTCTCTATAATGTCCGTTCGCGCTGAACTGCTGGCTTTGCTGGCGCTGGTTGCCCTGCTTGAAAGCTGCGCCGCCGTGGCCCCGCCCCTGGGCGGCCCGCGCGACCGCACGCCCCCGCGCCGCATCGCCAGCTCGCCCGATAGCGCGGCCCGCAACGTGAGCCAGCAGTTCATCCGGCTCACGTTTTCGGAGCCCGTCGTCACCAAAGACCTGAGCAAGAACCTGTTCATCACGCCGCAGCTGCCCGAAGACAATTTCTATAAGCTGCGCGAAGACCGCAACTCCGTCACGCTGCTCTTCGAGAAGCCACTGGACCCGAACACCACCTACAGCTTTAATTTCCGGGAAGGCGTGGTGGACATCACCGAGGCCCTGCCGGCCAAAAACGCGGTGCTAAACTTCAGCACCGGCGCCGTGCTCGACTCGGGCAAAGTGGCCGGCACTCTCACCGACGTGCTTACCCTCAAGCCCGTGGGCGAAGCCAGCATCGGCCTCTACCGCGAAGCCGACACGGCCGGCGTGCGCCGCGGCCGCCCCTACTACACCACGCTCACCGACAAGGACGGCAAGTTCAGCCTCGGCTTTTTGAAGGCCGGGACCTACAAAATCTACGCCGTGGGCGACAAGAACAACAACGGCCGCTACGACGACGGCGAGAAAATTGCCTACCTGCCCGCGCCCATCACCGTGGCCGGCAGCACCGCCCAGCCCGTTGCCCTCGCCTTCACCCGCCCCGACCGGCGCCCGCCGCTGCTCACCACCCGCACGCCCAGCCCCACGCAGCTGCGCCTGGCTTTCAACGAAGCCCTGCGCACGGCCGCCCTGGCCCCGCTCGATGCCGGCGTTTCGGCCACCGCGGTGGCCGAGGCCTTGCAGCTCACCGACCGCGGCCGCGCCCTTATTCTTTTCAAAACGCCCCAGGTGGGCGACGGCCGCTACCTGCTCAGCATGACGGACAGCACCGGCAACGTGGGCCACGACACCCTGCTGGTAAAGTTTCCGGTGCCGCCGGCCACGGCCAAAAAGGTGGCCAACCCGCCCCTCTACACCGTGGAGGGCAACCCGCGCAGCGTGTACCCCGAAGGCCAGGTGCGCTTCCTGTTCACGGTGCCGGTGCGCGTGGCCGCCGGCCAGCCCCTCGGCACGCTGGTGGAAGACTCCGTGAAACGCCGCCCCCTGCGCCTGCCCGCCGACGGCGCCCTCAGCGACGACCGCACCCGCCTCACCGTCCGCTTCAACAGCAAGGCCACCACCCGCCTGGAATTTCAGCTGGATAGCACGGCCATCACCGCCGTCACGGGCCAGAGCCTGCGCCTGCGGCCCCTGCGCCTCGGCGTTAGCTCCCAGGATGTGTCCACGAGCCTGTCGGGCACCATCGCCACCAAAGAAAAGAACTTCGAGCTCCAGCTGCTCGACGACAAATTTCAGGTGGTGAGCAGCCTGGCTTCGCCCAAAGGCAAGTACTTGTTCGCCGACATGCCGCCCGGCACCTACCGCCTGCGCGTGCTGATAGACGCCGACGGCGACGGCCACTGGCGCGGCGGCGACCCCAACCTGCTGCTTCCGGCCGAGCCCGTGTACCTCGACCCGCGCCTCCACCAAGTGCGCGCCGGCTTCGACGTGGTGGAGCCACTGAGTTTCTAGACGAGCCTTTTACGCAAAATCTTCCCTTTTCAACGCCCCGCTGGGGCAATGCCGGCTACCGGAAGCCGCGCATTGCCCCGGCGGGGCGCTTTGCTGGCGGGCGGTGGCCGTTGCGGCCACAGAGTCACTTGGCGGGGCCGGCGGCCGCCATGCGGCCGGTTTCGTGGAAAACTTATGGCCGATTCCAGTTACTGAAGCGGATTTTGGGCGGTAATCCACCTCTTTTCCACGGGCTTTTCCACACGGTTTTGGCGGTGTGGGAAATTTCGGGGATAACCTGGTGGAAACATTGGGCTGGCCGGGGGATAAAGCGGGCACAAGTTTTTTTGGCCGTTTGGCACCCCGCACAGGAGGTTTTCCACGGGGATAACCGGGGATAACTTCCCCGTACCAGCGGCCCTTCCCACAGGCCCATTTAGGCGGGGATAATAAAAATGTGGAAACCCGGAGGAGATGTTGAAAAATACTACAACCACTTATTAATCAGTGAAATATTATCCACAATGCCGGTGGATAGCACGTGGAAAAGGCCTGCATTACCCCCACGTTTTCCCCGCTGGGGATAACCTCTTGCGCTTATCCACTTATCAACGTCCCTAATGAGTGGAAACAAAAAGAGTTTTTTAGAAAAAAATTTAATCAAAAATTAAAAGTGGGGAAAACCCGGAAAAGGGTCCAGGCCCGATTCAAGGGTTTGCCCGGGCCCGGACCCTTCCGAGCCTCGGGCATTTTTCAGGTTGAAGCGGCAAGCTTTCCCCAAGCCAACTGCCGGTTTTCCACAAATTGCGTAAAGCGTGGATAAAATCGTCCCCGACTATGCCCTTCGATTACACCCTCGATTTCCACACCGTCGACTTCCGCCAGCACCCCGAGCTGTACCGCGTGGGCCGGGGCGAGCAGGGTGTGTTGCTGGTGCAGCCCTACAAGGGCGAAATTCTGCCGCACTGGCGCTTCAAAGACGCGGCGGTGGCCCAGGAGTCGTCGGAGGCTATTTACGCGCTGTTTGAGGCGTATTTGAAGGCCCACGACTTTGTGGGGGCCGACATGGCCCGGAAGTTCATCCAGATGGGCTTCACGCGGGCCCGGCGCTACGCCAACCACAAGGGCGGCAAGAAGTACGCCGGCCCCGTGCCCGACGACAAAAAAGGCCAGAGCGGCGCCCACGGCCGCGCCGAGCTGCCCCGCACCACTCATCCCGATGCGGACAAAGTGGAGGCCGCCGCCATTTTCAAGCGCAAATGGGACGAGGCGAAGGCCAACCCGGAATACCTGCGCCAGAAGGAGGCCTTCATCGAGAAATACGGGAAGTGAGGGAATAAGTGTGTGGATAAAGTGGCCCGCCTGTCATCCTTCGCTACGCTCAGGATGACAGTTCCTAACCAAGCCCAAGGCACCAACAACCCGGCCCCAACCCTACCTTTGCTTACTACCCTTCACCCCAATCCCATGAGCACCCCCCAACCCTCCAGCATCGAGGAAAACGAAATCATACTGGGCACCGGCATGGGCCCGCTGCGCTTCGGCGCCACCATGGACGAAGTGCGGACCCTGGTGGGCGAGCCCGAAGAAATTGACGAGTCCGACGACGACGACGACTTCGAACACCAGGCCTGGAACTACCACGAGGAAGACTACCTCCTCTCCCTCTACTTCGACCGCGAAGACGACTTCCGCCTCAGCTGCATCGAAACCGACAACCCCAACATGCGCCTCTTCGGCGAAGCCATTGCCGGCCTGAGCATCGACCAAGTGAAGGCGCTCATGCAGCGCCACAACCAGCCCACGCCCGAGCTCGAAACCATGGAAGAAGGGGCCGTGCGCCTTTCCTACGAGAAGTCGATGATAGACCTGTACTTCGAAGAGGGCGAGTTGCAATTCGTCAATTTCGGCGTCTTCATCAACGACGACATGGAAGTGCAGTGGCCCAAGTAAAGCCTTTGTTATCCACATTTACCCCGGTTTTTGCTGTGGATAAGTGGATAAGTAACTAAAAACAGTAAGGTTATCCCCCGAATTCCACGTTTTGCTAGCAACTACCTCTTTGCTAACAAACCGCGCAAACAAAAAGGCTGCCCCATTGAGGAGCAGCCTTTTTCGTTGTTGGAGGACTGAACCGGCTACCCGAGCACCGCCCGAAACAGCAGGAACAGCAGGCCCGACAGCACCATGGTGACCGGCAGCGTGAGCACCCAGGCCAACGCAATGCTGCGCACCATGCCGGGGTTGACGTTCTTCACGCCGCGGCTGGCCACCATGCTGCCCGCGATGGACGAAGTGAGTACGTGCGTGGTGGAGGACGGCAGGTGCAGCAGGGTGCTGGCGCCAATCATGGCGGCCGCCACCAGTTCCGATGAGGCCCCCTGCGCGTAGCTCAGGTGCTCCTTGCCGATGCGCTCGCCGATGGTTTTTACGATGCGCTGCCAGCCTATCATCGTGCCCACGGCCAGCGAAAGGCTCACCATCAGCAGCACCCACCAGGGGGCGTAGTCGGTGAACGTTTTCATTTCCGTGGTCGCGTCGTCGTAGGTTTTACGGTCGGCGGTGCTCAGGCTCACTTTTTCGGAGCCGAGGAGCTTTTTGGCCTTGCTGGTGAGCAGCAGCACGTCGCGGCGAATTTCGAAGCGCGTTTGCAGGGGCAGCTGCTTGATATCGGTTTTGCCCTCGAAAATGCGGTCGAGGTCGGCGGTTTCGGCTTGGATATCGGCCAGGTTCTTTTGGTCGTTGGGGCTGAGGTCGGCGCGGTTCACGCGGCTCATCACGTACTCCACTTTGGTCAGCGAGGCGCGCAGGTCGAGCGGGTTCTTGGTTTCGTCGAGGGCGAAGCGGAAGGGCACGATGCCAATCAGAATCAGCATCACGAGGCCCACGCCCTTCTGGCCGTCGTTGGAGCCGTGGAAAAAGCTCACCAGCGTACAGGTCGTAATCAGGGTGAGGCGAATCCAGAGGGGCGGGGGCTTGCGCTTGTGCGGCTCCTTGAAAATGGCCTTGCTCGGCACGAAGCGCTTAAACAGAAACATCATGCCGATGGTGAGCGCAAAGCCCAGCAGCGGCCCCACCAGCAGGGCAATGCCGGTTTCGCTGGCCTTGCTCCAGTTCACGGCCGCACCCTTCGATTCGGGCAGCAGCGAAAAGGCGATGCCCACGCCCAGAATCGACCCGATGAGGGCGTGCGAGCTCGACGCCGGAATGCCGTAGTACCAGGTGCCCACGTTCCAGATGATGGCGGCCAGAATGAGCGCGCCCACCATGGCGATGCCGTGGTACACGTTTTGGTCGACCAGCGTTTCGACGGGCAGCAGGTAAATGATGCCCATGGCCACGCCGATGCCGCCGGCGAACACGCCGATGAAGTTCCAGAAAGCCGACCAGACCACGGCCACCCACGGCCGCAGCGCGTTGGTGTAAATGACGGTGGCCACGGCGTTGGCCGTGTCGTGAAAGCCATTCACGAACTCGAACGCACAGGCGGCCAGCAGGCACACGATGAGAAGCAGGAGTACGTGAGGTTCTAAACCAAACATAAAAGGCGGGTTTGTGGGAAATTGAGTGTAATCATGGGTCAAAGGTAGGGGGATGCCTCACTGGCGGCATGTTACCGAATTGTGAACAGGGAGCGTGCTGTGGGCCTCCTGTCATCTTCATCTGTCCTTCGCTGCGCGTACGACAGATGAGGATGACAAACGGGCGCGCCTTCTACGCACAAGTTTCAGCTTGCGCCGCATCGGCCTACTTTTGCAGGCATGAACCCAGCATCTGACCCCGCGCAACTAAAAGATATCGTGGCCCACGCCAAGGAATACGGCTTCGTGTTCCAGTCATCGGAAATTTACGACGGCCTGGCCGCCGTGTACGACTACGGCCCCAACGGCGTGGAACTCAAAAACAACCTCAAGCGCCTGTGGTGGGACGCCATGACCCAGCTGCACGGCAACGTGGTGGGCATCGACGCCGCCATTTTCATGGACCCGCGCACCTGGGAAGCCAGTGGCCACATCGCCGGCTTCAACGACCCGCTGATTGACAACCTCGATAGCAAGAAGCGCTACCGCGCCGACGTGCTGCTCGAAGAAAAAGCCGCCGAGTACGAAAACGCCGGCGACCCGGAACGTGGCGCCGCCCTCACCGCCGAGATGGGCCGCCTGCTCACGGCCAACGACCTGGCCGGCGTGCGCCAGCTCATCATCGACGAGAAAATCAAATGCCCCGTTTCCGGCACTGGCAACTGGACCGAGGTGCGCCAGTTCAACCTGATGTTCTCCACCCAGGGTTCGGCCGTGGACTCGGACGCGCCGCCCGTGTACCTGCGCCCCGAAACGGCCCAGGGCATTTTCGTGAACTTCCTGAACGTGCAGAAGTCGGCCCGCATGAAGATTCCGTTTGGCATTGCGCAAATCGGCAAGGCTTTTCGGAACGAGATTGTGGCCCGGCAGTTCATCTTCCGCATGCGGGAGTTTGAGCAGATGGAGATGCAGTTCTTCGTGCGTCCCGGCACCGAAGGCGAGTGGTACGACACCTGGAAGGCCGCCCGCCGCAAGTTCCACGAGGCCATTGGCCTGCCGGCCGAGAAGTTGCGTTTCCACGACCACGACAAGCTAGCCCATTACGCAAAGGCGGCCGTGGACATTGAGTTTGAATTCCCCTTCGGCTTCAAGGAAATCGAAGGCATTCACTCCCGTTCCGACTTCGACCTGACCCAGCACCAGAACCTGAGCCGCAAAAAGCAGCAGTATTTCGACGCCGACATCGACCCCGCCACCGGCAAGGCCTACGGCAACTACGTGCCCTTCGTGGTGGAAACCTCCGTCGGCGCCGACCGCCTGTTCCTGGCCACGCTCTGCAACGCCTACCAGGAAGAAACCATCACCGAAGGCGAGGGCGAGGCCCAGCAAACCAAAACCCGCACGTTCCTGAAGCTGCACCCGGCCCTGGCCCCGGTGAAGGCCGCCATCTTCCCGCTGGTGCGCAAAGACGGCATGCCCGAGAAAGCCCAGGAAATCTTCGACTCACTGAAGTACGACTTCCGCCTCGTGCTGGAGGAGCGCGACGCCATCGGCAAGCGCTACACCCGGCAGGACCTCATCGGCACGCCCTTCTGCATCGTAGTCGATGGCCAGACCCTCGAGGACAACACCGTGACCGTGCGCCACCGCGACTCGCGCGAGCAAACCCGCATGGCCATCTCGGAGCTGCGCGCCTACATCGGCGAGGCGGTGAGCCCCCGCCGCATTTTCGAGCAACTGTAGGAAACTGTGGCGTGGACTCTGCGAGTCCGCGCAGGTAGAAACGTTCTCATCCGCGCGGACTCGCAGAGTCCACGCTACCTGTTTACAAGCCCCGACTCCATGATGAGTCGGGGCTTTTTTATTGATTTCATCACATCTTAACGCTTTGCGCAGCGAGAGGACGGATTGCCACGCTCCACTTCGTTCCGCTCGCAATGACAGACGAGGCGCCCGGCCTTGGCGTAACTTTGCGTTTTTGCAGGGTTTTATGTGGGAGCAGCTCGCCGTCTTCATCATCCGGTTTCGCCTGTCGCTGATTGCGGTGCTGGCAGCCATCACCGTGTTCATGGCCTGGAAGGCCAAGGACGTGGAAATGACCTACGACTTTGCCCAAGTGGTGAGCGAGCAGGACCCGGACATGATTTACTTCAAGCAGTTCAAGCGGACGTTTGGGGAAGACGGCAACGTGCTGGTTATCGGGATGCAGGACAGCTCGGTATACAAGCTGGGCAACTTCAACGAGTTCCGCATCCTGACCGATACGCTGGCCAAAGTGCAGGGCGTGAACGGCGTGCTGAGCGTAAGCAAGTTGCTCAACATCAGCAAAGACACGGCTACGAATAGCTTCAAAGCCGCGCCCATCTTCAAAGCTCCGCCGCGCAGCCAGAAGGAACTCGACAGCCTGATGCGCGTCGTGAACAGCGTGGAGTTCTACAAGGGCCAGCTCATCAGCCCGAACACCGGGGCCACGCTGCTGGCTCTGACGATGGACCCGAAATACCTGAACTCCTCGAAGCGGCAGGCGGTGATGAACAACATTCTGGGCTTTGCGGCGCAGTTTGAGAAGAAAACGGGTATCAAGCTGCACTACGCCGGCCTGCCCTACGTGCGCTCCACGATGACGAGCAAAGTGGCCGGCGAGATGAAATTCTTCACCATTCTGGCCATGATTGTGACCGGGATTACGCTGCTGGTGTTTTTCCGGACGTGGTCGGCGGTGCTGTTTCCGCTCATTGTGGTGGGCGTCACCGTCGTTTGGTGCATTGGCTCCATTGTGCTGCTGGGCTTCAAAATCAACCTGCTCACCGGCCTGATTCCCAGCATTATCATTGTTATCGGCATCCCGAACTGCACCTACCTGCTCTCGCGCTACCACTACGACTACCGAAAATCGGGCAATCAGATGCTGGCCATGACGCGGGTAATCCGCAAAATCGGCCTCGTCACGCTGATGAACAACACGACCACCGCCGTGGGCTTCATCGTGTTTGCCTTCACCGACATTGCCATTCTCTACCAGTTCGGCCTGGTGGCCACCATCAACATCTTCGCGGCCTTCATTATCAGCTTCATTCTGATTCCGGCCGTGTTTACCTTCCTGCCGCCGCCCACGCCCAAGCAGTTGGAACATCTTGACGCTACGCCGCTCACCAAGCTGCTGGAGTTTTTCGACTACCTCGTGCTCGACCGCCGGCCTACCGTGTACATCGCGGCCCTAGTGCTGGTAGCCGGCGCCGCCATCGGCATTTCGCGCATCGAAGCCGTGTCGTACATGGTGGACGACTTGCCCAAGAAAAGCTCGGTGAACTCTGATTTGGCCTTTTTCGAAAACCACTTCAACGGCGTAATGCCGCTGGAATTCGAGGTGGATACCCATAAGAAAAAGGGCCTGCTGAAGCTCAAGAACCTGGAGAAAATCGACCAGTTCGAGAAGTACCTGCGGACGCAGCCGGAGCTGTCGCCGCCCGTGAGCCTGGTTACTTTTCTGAAAGCCAGCACGCAGGCTTTTTATACCGGCAACCCGTCGTTCTATCGCCTGCCCGATAATTCGGAGAAGAACTTCATCCTCAGCGCCCTGGCCAACTCCGGCAACTCCGCCGGCGGCGCGGGCATGAACAGCAAGCTGCTGCGCTCCTTCATGGACAGCACCGGCCAGAAGGCCCGTATTAGCCTGAAAATCGCCGATATCGGCTCCCAGAACCTGGACACGCTGATGAACACGAAAATCATCCCGGAGATGAATCGCATCTTCAAAGGGACGGGCATGGACATTCGCCCCACGGGCACGACCATCATCTTCACCAAGGGCAACGAGTACGTCATTCACACCCTGCGCGACAGCCTGTTCATGGCCTTCGGGCTGGTGGGCCTGGTGGTGCTTTTCCTGTTCCGCTCCTTCAAAACGGTGCTTTTCGCCCTTATCCCCAATGCCGTCACGCTTATCCTCACGGCCGGCATCATGGGCTATTTCAACATCGCGCTCAAGCCCAGCACAGCCTTGATTTTCGTGATTGCGCTGGGGATTGATGGAGATAACTCCATCCACTTGCTGGCCAAATTCCGACAGGAAATGGCCCTGAACGGCGGTCGGGTGCGCGAAGCCGTATCCGTGACGCTGAGCGAGGCGGGCACCAGCATGATATACACGAGCATTGTGTTGTTCGTGGGTTTCAGCATCTTCGCCTTCAGCGAATTTGGCGGTACCAAGGCGCTGGGAATGCTAATGTCGGCGTCGCTGTTGATAACCAACTTCTCCAACCTGATACTGCTGCCCTCGCTGCTCGTGACGTTTGAGCACGGCAAGGGCGACACGGACACCAATGCCCTCATTCGCCACTACGATGAGTCGTACCACGAGGAGGACGATGATGCCGACCTGAACCTGAAAGAAATGCACAAAGCCTCCGATTACGAAGGCGATTACTCGATTTGATAGAACGATGTAGAGACGCAATATTTTGCGTCTCGTCGTTGAACGACTCGCGTTGAACAACTCCATCAGAACAACCCAACAGAACGACCAAACCCGCGCAGACCAAACAACATCAGCAACGACGAGACGCAAAATGTTGCGTCTCTACATCGTGCAAACTGCTCTACATAAATGAAATACCCCGAATACAAGCAGCCGCTCAACTACGGCCAGCTCGGCGAGGACATCCTCGCCTGGTGGAAGGAGCACGGCATCTTTGAAAAGAGCGTGAGCAGCCGCGAAGGCCAACCCACGTTCGTGTTTTACGAAGGCCCCCCGTCGGCCAACGGCGCGCCCGGCATCCACCACGTGATGGCGCGCACGGTGAAGGATATTTTCGGCCGCTACCAGACGCTGTTGGGCAAGCAAGTGCCCCGCAAAGGCGGCTGGGACACCCACGGCCTGCCCATCGAGCTTCAGGTGGAGAAGGAACTGGGCATCACGAAGGAGGACATCGGCAAGAAAATCAGCGTGGAGGACTACAACCAGCGCTGCAAGGAAACCGTCATGCGCTTCAAGGCGCAGTGGGACGACCTGACCGAGAAAATGGGCTACTGGGTCGACCTCAACGACCCCTATGTGACCTTCGAGCCGGAATACATCGAAAGCTGCTGGGCGCTGCTCAAGAAGCTCTACGACAAAGGCTTGCTCTACAAGGGCTACACCATCCAGCCGTATTCGCCGGCCGCCGGCACCGGCCTTTCGTCGCACGAGCTGAACCAGCCCGGCACCTACAAGGACGTGAAGGACACGACCGTGGTGGCGCAGTTCAAGGTGAAGCGGGAGAAGAAATCAAGTTTCTTGTACGAACATGCCGCTAATTCTTCGCAAGCTCCTGATGCATTCATTCTTGCTTGGACTACAACGCCATGGACATTGCCTGCTAATACAGGATTAGCTGTCAATAGCAGCTTTGTCTATGAAGTTATCAGGACACTTAATCCCTACACTTTTGAGCCAATAACTGTAGTTGTTGCACAGGAATTAATGCGTCAAGTATTTGGCTGCGATGAATTCTATAATGAAAGAGAAAAGTACTCACCAGAGCTCTATTCTCTCCTAACACCTTGGCTTCTTAATGGCAATTCTGACGGGTTTGATATCCAAGGAAATGAGGCCCTGAAAAAGGAACTCGAAAGCAATTGGTTAAGAAAAGGCCGCATTCCACATGAGAGTGCTGGAACAGCAGATGGTAAGGATTTAGTAGGTATCAACTACGAGCGACTATTTGGCGTCAAAGAAAACTTTCCTCACTTCAAAGGTGAAGAACGAGCTTTCCGCGTTATACACGGTGATTTTGTGACGACTGCCGACGGCACAGGCATCGTGCACATCTCGCCCACGTTTGGCGCCGATGACTTCCGGGCCGCGCAGCTGGCCGACATCCCGGCGCTGATGGTGCCGGATGCCGAAGGTACGCTCGGCCCCATCGTGGACCGGACGGGCCGCTACGTGCCCCAAATGGGCGAGTTTGCGGGCCGCTGGGTGAAGAACTACGACGGCCACGACGAAACCGGCGCCGACTATAAAACGCTGGACGAGAGCATTGTTATCAAGATGAAGGGCGACGGCACGGCCTTCAAAGTGGAGAAGTACGAGCACACCTACCCGCACTGCTGGCGCACCGACAAGCCCGTGCTCTACTACCCGCTCGATTCCTGGTTCATTAAGACCACGGCGGTGAAAGACCGGCTCATCGAGCTCAACAAAACCATCAACTGGAAGCCCGAAAGCACCGGCACCGGCCGCTTCGGCAACTGGCTGGAGAACCTGGTAGACTGGAACTTAAGTCGCTCGCGTTACTGGGGCACGCCGCTGCCCATCTGGCGCAGCCAGGACCGGACGGAGGAAATCTGCATCGGCAGCATCGCCGAGCTGAAGGCGGAGATTGACAAGGCCGTGGCGGCTGAAATCATGACCCACAACCCCTACGCCAACGGCGAAAAAGTGGACCTGCACCGGCCGTATGTGGACGATATTTTCCTCGTCAGCCCCTCCGGCCAGCCCATGTACCGCGAGCCCGACCTCATCGACGTGTGGTTCGACAGCGGCGCCATGCCCTACGCGCAGTGGCATTATCCGATTGAAAACGAGAGCCAATTCCAGAAGAATTTCCCCGCCGATTTCATCGCCGAAGGCGTGGACCAAACGCGCGGCTGGTTCTTCACGCTGCACGCCCTGGCCGTGATGCTGGAAGACTCCGTGGCCTTCAAAAACGTGATTGCCAATGGCTTGGTGCTGGCCAAGGACGGCCAAAAGATGAGCAAGCGCCTCGGCAACGCCGTCGACCCGTTTGCCACCATCAAGCAGTTCGGCCCCGATGCCACCCGCTGGTACCTCATCGCCAACGCGCCACCGTGGGACAACCTCAAGTTCGACCCCGCCGGCGTGACCGAAGTGCAGCGCCGTTTCTTCGGCACGCTCTTCAATACGTATTCGTTCTATGCGCTTTACGCGAATTTGGACGAGTTTCAGACCAGCGAATTCGACCGCGTGCCGCACGCCGAATTGAGCGAGCTGGACCGCTGGGTGCTGAGCAAGCTGCAGTCGCTGATTGTGGAAGCGCGCGGGCACCTCGACAACTACGACCCCACGAAGGCCGCCCGCGCCATTCAGGATTTCGTGACCGACCAGCTCTCGAACTGGTACGTGCGCCTCTCGCGCCGCCGTTTCTGGAAAGGCGAACTTACTCAGGATAAGCGCGCTGCCTTCGAAACCTTGCAGGAATGCCTGGTGGTGGTGGCGCAGCTGATGTCGCCCATCGCGCCCTTCTTCGGCGAGTGGCTGTACCGAAACATGGTTTTCGGAGAGTTAGGAGTTAAGAGTGAAGAGTTAAGAGTTGAAGCAGGAGCATCAACCGAATCAACCCTTAACTCTCAACTCTTAACTCTTAACTCGCCCGAATCGGTGCACCTGACGCTGCTGGTGGAGGCCGACACGGCCCGCATCGACCCGAAGCTGGAGGAGCGCATGGAGCTGGCTCAGCGCATCAGCTCGCTGGCCCACTCGCTGCGCAAAAAGTCGGTGCTGAAGGTGCGTCAGCCCCTGCAGCGCATCCTGGTGCCGGTGCTGAACGAGACGACCAAGGAGCAAGTCGGCCTCGTGGAGGACTTGATTTGCGCCGAAATCAACGTGAAGCACATCGAATTCCTCGACGACGAGAGCGAAAGCGGCGTGCTGGTGAAGTCGGTGAAGCCCAATTTCAAGCGCCTCGGCCAGCAATACGGCCCGCGCCTGAAGGCCGTGGGCGCCCGCATTCAGGCCATGACAGCGGCCGAAATCTCGAAGCTGGAGAAGGAGGGAAGCCTCGCCGTGGAGGTCGATGGCCAGCCCATCACCCTGGCCCCCGACGATGTGGAAATCCGCACCGACGACCTGCCCGGCTGGCTTGTGGCCACCGACGGCCCCCTCACCGTGGCCCTCGACGTGACCCTAACTGATGAGTTGCGCCAGGAAGGCCTCGCCCGCGAGCTGGTGAACCGCCTCCAGAACCTGCGCAAAGACTCGGGCCTGGAAGTGCAGGACAAAATCCGCGTCACTTTGGCCGACCAGCAGCCCGAGCTCACGGCCGCCGTGGCCGCGTTCGGCGACTACATCCGCACCGAAACGCAGGCCCTCGCCCTCACCTTCGCGGCCGATGTGAACGGCGGCTCGGTGCTCGAATTTGATGACTACTCCGTGCCGGTTCGGTTGGAGGTCGCAACTGCCTGATGCTGAACGACTCGCCGGGAGGTGAAATCCCCGGCGAGTCCTCGGCCGCACAAACAGTCAATAAGCTCGTCTTTGGCCGCACAAAACCTCAGACAATCAGTTGAAAAAGGTACAAAAGGACGGTAATAAAACAGGCCGTCGCTCCCGCCACTTTTGGCCCCGTCTGAATGCATCCAACGCTCACCACTCGCCAGCAAAACGCGGCTAAATTTTTCCTGCTGGCGCTGTTCGTCATTGCCCTCGACCAGCTCTCGAAGTGGGCCGTGCACACCTACATGCAGCCCGGCATGGCGGGCGAAATCCCCCTAATCGGCCACTGGGCCAAGCTACACTACACGCTGAACCCAGGCATGGCCTTCGGCGCCGAGCTGCCCGCGCCGTATGGCAAGCTGGTGCTCAGTGGGTTCCGCCTGCTGGCCGTGTTTGGCCTGAGCTACTACATTATCCGCCTTTGCAAGCAGCGCGCCGCCGCCGGCTACATCGCCTGCATGGCTCTCATCCTCGGCGGGGCCGTGGGCAACCTGATTGACTCGGTTTTCTACGGCATAATCTACGACAACGCGCCGTTTGGCTCGCCCACGCGCTGGTTCTACGGCCAGGTCATCGACATGCTCTACGTCGACATTTACGAGGGCTTCCTGCCCCAAAACTGGCCGCTGATAGGAGGGAAGTACGTCTCGCTCTGGCCCATCTTCAATATCGCCGATTCCTCCATTTTCATCGGTGTAGCGTTGATTCTGCTCAATCAGAGCCGTTTTTTCAAGCAGGAAGAGTCGGTGGCTGTAACTGAGAAACACAGCGAGCCGCTGGTAGCTCCTGACTCGGAGAACCTGGGGTAGCGAACTGTAGCGTGGACTCTGCGAGTCCGCGCCCGCACGAACGACATATCGCCCAACGATGCGCGGACTCGCAGAGTCCACGCTACAACTTCCGGCATACCGTTCTTTGTCCTTTCGTTCTGCTCAAGGACAACCTCCCTACAATGCACCCAACGCTCACCACCCGCCAGCATTCCGCGGCTAAATTCTTCCTGCTGGCGCTGTTCGTCATCGCCATCGACCAGCTCTCGAAGTATTTGGTGCACAACTACATGCAGCTTGGTTCGGCCGGCGAAATCCCGATTTTCGGCCAGTGGGCCAAGCTCACCTACACGCTGAATCCCGGCATGGCCTTCGGGGCTGAGCTGCCCGCGCCCTACGGCAAGCTGGTGCTCACCGGTTTCCGCATGCTGGCCGTGGGTGGGCTGATTTACTATATTATTCGCCTCTGCCGTCAGCGCGTGGCGGCCGGCTATATCGCCTGCATGGCACTCATCCTCGGCGGCGCGGTCGGCAACCTGATTGACTCGATTTTCTACGGAATACTCTACAATAACGCCCCGGTAGGCTCACCCACGCGCTGGTTCTACGGCCAAGTCATCGACATGATTTTCGTGCCGCTGTACGTGGGTTATTTCCCCAAATCCTGGCCCCTCATCGGCGGCTCGTACAGCAACGGCTTTCCCATCTTCAACATCGCCGATTCGTCCATCTTCATCGGCGTCGCCCTAATTCTGCTCAACCAGAGCCGCTTTTTCAACGAATCGCAGCCTGTTCCGGCTGAAACCAGCGAAGCTGCGCCCCTAGCGTCGCATCAGTAGCTTAAGTTTCGAAGTCTTTTTTCACGCCATTTTCTCTTTCGATTCTCATGGTAATCAAGCAAAAAATGATTTTCCGGGCCGATTTGCAGGCTAATCCGGACAAGCTGTACCTGTTTGGCGACAATGAAGAACGACGTGGCAAAGGTGGGCAGGCCATCCAAATGCGCGATGAACCGAATGCAGTAGGAGTGAGGACTAAGCGCCGGCCGCGCTTGAACGAGGGCGACTTTTGGACCGATGAAACATACGCTGCCAACTGCCGCATGATTGAAGAAGACCTTGCTCCCGTTAAGCAGCATTTGGCCAAGGGCGGCACGGTCGTAATTCCAGAAGACGGCCTTGGTACTGGTTTAGCGCAACTGGCTGAACGTGCCCCGCAAACCTTAGCTTTCCTGCAAGCAGTGCTTGATAGCTTGAAATAAGCGCGTCCTTAGTCGCCCCAGACGCGGAGAAGCTGGCGTAGTAGGGGAGGGGCCGCGCCGTTGAACGGTAATCGTAGAACGTCAATCGAGGAAACGTTTAATTTAATCGGTTTCTTGACAACACTCTACGAGCAACGGCAATGTTTTCGGGCTCAAACGAATTATTGACTACAAGCTTTAATGCTTCGCTGAAACTGCCTAAAAACTGTGGATTGGCATTGGAGGTGCGCAATCGGTATAGAAAGCTAAATGGAAATTCACCAAGCTCCAGCATCCGGTATTCTGTATTGGGTATCAAGATGGGCTGACCATAATTTCTGACTTGGATAAATGAGTCGTTGTAAGCGACATGTCTGATACGAATAGAAACAGTGACAGTAAAAAGCAATAGTATCGTGAAAAGGCTCAACGCCAATACGCCATGTAGTTCCAGCAACCAGTGTTGAGATAATATTACCCAGACATAGCATGTTAAGCCAGCAACACCTACGAGTGGGATGATGAGCTTATAGAGCAAGGTCAAGCGGCTTGAAAGTCTAGTAAATGGCATGATGAACTACTGAAAAGCCCCGTTTTCGAATGCTGTAGGAGCAGAACGTAAACATACTGCTTTTCTAAAATGGGTCTGAGAAGTGCCTTCTGTAGAGATGCTTCTATTGCGCTCAGCATGACGTTCCTGCGTACTTGACGTTCTTGCGTACCGAAACCACCCCAAAACTGCCACCCACAATTCCCTCCGTGCCCAACCCGCTGCTCACCGTTTCCAACCTCACCATTGACTTCTCCAGCCACCGCGGCGACGTGCGGGCCGTGGACAACGTGTCGTTTGAGCTGCACCGGGGCGAAACGCTGGCCATTGTGGGCGAATCTGGCTCGGGCAAATCCGTGACGTCGCTGGCGCTGCTGGGGCTGATTCCGATGCCGCCCGGCCGCATTGCCAGCGGCCAGGCCATTTTTCAGTCCGAAAAACTTGGCCAGACCGACCTGCTGAAACTCTCCGAAACTGACCTGCGCCAAGTGCGCGGCAACGACATCGGCATGATTTTCCAGGAGCCGATGACCTCGCTGAACCCCGTGTACACCTGCGGCAGCCAGGTGGTGGAAGCCCTGCGCCTCCACACCGACCTCACCGAAGCCGCCGCCAAGGCCCGCACCATCGAGCTATTCACCGAGGCGCAGTTGCCGCGCCCCGAAGCCATTTTCGGTAGCTACCCGCACGAAATCTCGGGCGGCCAGAAGCAGCGCGTTATGATTGCCATGGCCATGGCCTGCCGCCCGGTCCTGCTCATCGCCGACGAGCCCACCACGGCCCTCGACGTGACGGTGCAGGCCCGCATGCTGCGCCTCATCGACGACCTGCGCCGCCAGCACAACACGGCCGTCCTCTTCATCACCCACGACCTCGGCGTGGTGGCCGAAATCGCCGACCGCATTCTGGTGATGTACCGGGGCAAGGTCGTGGAACAGGGGAGGGTGCTGGATATTTTTTCAAATCCGCAACATCCGTACACAAAAGGGCTGTTGGCGTGCCGTCCGCGCCTCTCGGTGGGCAAAAAACGCCTCCCCGTGGTGGCCGATTTCATGCGGGAAGACGCCAGCGGGCAGCTTTTGGCCCAGCCCGCGCCCATGTTTCCGCTGCCAGATGAGGCACTTGCGGAATCTTCGCCCGAAGTAGAGGCCCAGCAGTTACACGATAAAATCGAAACCGCCAAAACGTTCCCCGTGGAACATGGTATTTTGGGGGATGTTCCACGGGTGGAGTCCGGTTCCGCGCAGGCGTCAACCTCACCCCCTGACCCCCTCTCCAAAAAAGAGGGGGCACCGGTTATGCGCGATGAAGCAGCCGTTTCAGAAGAAGCTTCGGCCGCTGCTGATTCTTCAGTTTCTTCCTCTGCCCCGTCTTCGCCCCAAAATTCGGATTCGTCTGTCTCCCCCCTCTTTTTTGGAGAGGGGGGCCGGGGGGGTGAGGTTGACGCCGCGCCGCTTCTCCAGGTTCAAAACCTCCAGGTCTACTTCCCGCTCCGCAAGGGCTTCTTCCGCCGCGCCACCGATTACGTGCGGGCCGTGGACGATGTCAGCTTCACGCTCTACCCCGGCGAAACCATCGGCCTCGTGGGCGAGTCGGGCTGCGGCAAGACCACGCTGGGCCGGGCCCTGCTCCGCCTCACGGAACCAACGGCGGGCAGCATCCTGTTTGAAGGAACCGATTTGGCAAAGCTGTCGAGCGGGGACTTGCGCCGCCGTCGGCGCGATTTGCAGCTGGTGTTTCAGGACCCCTACGCTGCCCTCAACCCGATGCTGACCGTGGGCGAGGCCATCTGGGAACCGATGCGCGTGCACAACGTGGGCGGCACCCGCCAGCAGCAAAAGGCGAAAGTGCTGGAGCTGCTGCGCACCGTGGGGCTGCGCGACGAGCATTTCCAGCGCTACCCGCACGAGTTCAGCGGCGGACAGCGGCAGCGCATCTGCATTGCCCGGGCGCTGGCCTTGCAGCCCAAATTGATTGTCTGCGACGAGTCGGTTTCGGCCCTCGACGTCTCGGTGCAGGCGCAGGTCCTCAACCTGCTCAACGACCTCAAACGCGAGTTCGGTATCACCTATCTGTTCATCACGCACGACCTGTCCGTGGCCCGGTTTATGAGCGACCGGCTGCTGGTCATGCACCAGGGCCGCATCGTGGAAAGCGGCCCGGCGGCGGCCATCTACGCCGCTCCCCAACACGAATACACCCAAGGCCTGCTGGCTGCCATCCCGAAGGACAGCCTGGCCGACATCGAAGCCGCCGTAGCAAGTAGGACGTAATTCCGCGCCGTACCTCCTGTAGCGCGGACTTTGTAGTCCGCGTCCCCAGCGGATACCCGAACGACTGCCAAGCTGCGCGGGGACGCGGACTACAAAGTCCGCGCTACATCCCGGCCAGCCCTCCTACCTTGCGCTACCAGACGCTACTCAAACAGCGCTGACGAAGCTCCAGATTCTGGCGGCTACTGCGTCAATCCCAACCCCGCGCGGACTCGCAGAGCCCGCACTATAACCTCCCGGCCCGGCCCGCGTTTCATAAAGCGGCGCGGCCCAGCCAGCCAATCCATTTCCGCTCTCGCCGCCTGCGACCAATCAACTTTTCGGCGGCCACTTTTACCCCAAATGAATACCCCCGAAAACTCCCGGGCTCCCCGCGCCAAGCGCGAAAAGCCCGAACCCGCGGCCATCACCCAGGACCAAGTCCTGCGCGTCTTCGCCGACAACCCCACAAAGGTGATGGCCTACCGCCAGCTCTCGCGCCGCCTCGGCGTCACCACCAAGGGCCAGCGCGAAGAGATATTTGCCCACATCAAGGTGCTGCGCAAAAACGGCCTCATTACGCTGCTCCAAAACGACGAATACCGCCTCGCCGATACCGACGCCGTGGCGGCGGCTTTGATGCCGTCCAGCGCCAAAAAAGGCGGTAAGAAAGGCGAGTCGGCCGTGGCCCCGCCGCGCAACTTGTCGGTGCAGGCCCAGTTCGGCCAGGACCCCATTGTGCACCGCCGCCGCTCGGCCGGCTTCGACTACGTGGACGGCGACGACCGCCCCGACCGGGCCCCCTCGAACACCATCATCGGCACTGTCGATTTGGCCACGCCCAGCTTCGCCTTCGTGGTGCCGGAGGGTACCGACAACGGCGACGACATCCGGGTCTTCACCGACCAACTCAAGTTTGCGCTGCAGGGCGACGTGGTGCGGGTGCGCTTGCGTAACGGCTCGCGCGACGGCCGGCCGATGGGCGACGTGGTAGAAGTCCTCAAGCGGGTGCGTCCCGAAATCGTGGGGCAGCTCCAGGTGCAGGGCACGCTCGGCTTCGTGAAGGCCGACAACCGCAAGGTGTATTTCGACGTGTTCGTGCCGCCGCATTTGCTGCACGATGCCCGCACCGGCGACAAGGTGCTGGTCCGCATCAACGAGTTCCCGACCGACAACCACCGGCAGCCGGTGGGCGAGGTGGTGCGCAACTTCGGGCAGGCCGGCGGCAACGAAGCCGAAATAAACGCCATCATGGCCGAGTTCGGTTTGCCCTTCGAATTCCCCTCCGAAGTGGAGGAAGAATCGGAAGGCATCAGCGAGGTGATTGAGCAGGACGAAATAGCCCGCCGCCGCGACTTCCGCAACATCGCCACCTTCACCATCGACCCCGCCGACGCCAAGGATTTTGACGATGCCCTCAGCATCCGGCAGCTCGAAAACGGGCACTGGGAAGTAGGCGTCCACATCGCCGATGTGACCCACTACGTTCGCCCCGGCACCGAGCTGGAGCGCGAGGGCAAGCACCGCGCCACCTCGGTTTACCTCGTCGACCGCGTGATTCCGATGCTGCCCGAGCGCCTCTCCAACGGCCTCTGCTCCCTGCGGCCCAACGAGGACAAGCTGACTTTCTCGGCCGTGTTCGAGCTCGATGAAAACGGCAAGCTCTACGAGTCGTGGTTTGGCAAAACCATCATTCACTCCGACCGCCGCTTCAGCTACGAGGAGGCGCAGGAGCGCATCGAAAGCAAGGAGGGCGACTACGCCGTGGAGATAAATGTGCTCAACGACATGGCGCATAAAATCTGCGCCCAGCGTTTCAAGCAGGGTGCCATCACCTTCGAAACCCAGGAGGTGAAGTTCCGCTTGGACGAAAATGGCAAGCCGCTCGGCGTGTATGTGAAGGAGCGCAAGGACGCGCACAAGATGATTGAGGAGTTCATGCTGCTGGCCAACCGCAAGGTGGCCGAGTTCGTGTTCAACCTTAAAAAGACCAAGCCGCGCTTCACCATGGTGTACCGCGTGCACGAAGCCCCCGAGCCCGAGCGCCTGCAAACCTTCGCCCTCTTCGCCCAGAAATTCGGCTACAAGCTGAAGCTCGACAACCCGAAAAAAATCAGCACCGAGCTCAACAACCTCAGTTCCGAGGTGGTGGGCAAGCCCGAGCAAAACGTGCTGCAAGGGCTGGCCATCCGGACCATGGCCAAGGCCATCTACACCACCGAGCCGCTCGGCCACTTCGGCCTGGCCTTCGACCACTACTCACACTTCACCTCGCCCATCCGCCGCTACCCCGACATGATGGCCCACCGCCTGCTCGAGCACTACCTCGAAGGCGGCAAGAACGTGCCGGCCGAGCCCGTGGAAGAAGAGTGCAAGCACTCCTCGGCCCGCGAAAAACTCGCCGCCAACGCCGAGCGCGCCAGCATCAAATTCAAGCAGGTCGAGTTCATGGTCGATGAAATCGGCAACACGTTCAAAGGCGTGGTGTCGGGTCTCACGGAGCGCGGCATGTACATCGAAATCGAGGAGAACAAGTGCGAAGGCATGGTGCGCCTCTCCGATATTCCCGGCGATGAATTCGAACTCGACAAGGACAACTACCGCATCGTAGGCCGCCGCACAAAGCGCATCATCCAGTTCGGCGACGTGATGGAAGTAGTGGTAAAATCCGCCAACCTGCTCGACCGCACCATCGACTTCGAGCTGGTCGATGACCGTCCCGACTACGTGAAAAAGCGCGAAGCCGAGGAGCGCCGCACCCGTGGCGGCGGAGCCCCCCGCGGCTACCGCGACTACGACAAGGGCGGCAAAGGTGGCGGCATGGCGAAGGGTGCCCACAAGGGCAACAAGCGCCGGTAGCCATCGCCTGTCATTGCGAGTGGAGCGCAGCGCAACGCGGCAATCCGTCCTCCCAATGCGACCAACCTTGAAAAGTGACAAAGCCCCGGCTCTACCCAGAGTTGGGGCTTTTTAGTCATACGTTTGCTGGCACCTTATTCCTCTTTCAGTTATGCCGTCCCGAGAAGAAAAACAACGCCGCAAGGCTATCCAAAGTGAGCTGCGACAGAAAGCCGACGCTGAGAAACTCGCGGCGCTACCAATGCCAAAAGAGAAGCTTCAGGCCTTTTTCGATTACCTCGACCAGCAACTAGAGGAGCACGGCTGCGACGATACATTGCGCTTCACCCAAGAATTCGCCGCCAGCCACAACCTCCCGTTTGAACCCATAAAGCAATGGCTTGGCGACTTTGGCGGCTACTGTGACTGCGAAGCTTTGGCGAACGTGGAGGAGAAGTACGAGGGCTTGTTGCGATAACCTAGGCTCGTCTGGTTGGGTTGTCGCAGTTCAAGGCTGCTCGCTTTGAGAGGAAGGATTGCCGCGTTCCGCTACGCTTCACTCGCAATGACAGATGCCCCCGTTCTTTGCACCACCTATGACCCCAGCCGACTTCCCCGCTAACATCACCGCCGCCCTGGCGCAGCTCAGCTACGGCGAGCAGCCCGACACACTCTACGCCCCCATTCGCTACATCATGGGGCTTGGCGGCAAGCGCATCCGGCCGCTGCTCACGCTGCTCGGCGCCCACCTCTTCACCGACGACCTCAGCGGCATCCTCAAGCCCGCCCTGGCCACCGAAGTATTCCACAACTTCACCCTCCTCCACGACGACCTGATGGACCAGGCGCCCCTGCGCCGCGGCCAGGCCACTGTGCACGAAAAGTGGAACCCCAACGTCGCCATCCTCTCCGGCGACGTGATGCTGGTGCGGGCCTACGAGCTGTTCCTGGACGTGCCCCCCGCGCTGCTCCCGCGCATCCTCGCCCGCTTCAGCCAGACGGCTGCCGAGGTCTGCGAGGGCCAGCAGTGGGACATGAATTTCGAAACCGAATCCCAGGTCAGCATTGCCCAATACCTGGACATGATTCGCCTGAAAACGGCCGTCCTCCTCGGCTTCTGCCTGGAGTTGGGCGCCCGCCTAGCTGGCGCTTCGGAAGACGATGCCGAGCACCTGCGCCAGTTTGGCACCGACATTGGCCTAGCCTTCCAGCTGCGCGACGACCTGCTTGACGTATATGGCGACGCCGCTACCTTCGGCAAGCGCGTGGGTGGCGACATCATCTCCGACAAGAAGACTTTCCTGCTGCTCTCCGCCCAGACCCAGGCCAGCCCCGCCCAGCAAGCCATCCTAGCCCTGCACATTGGCCAGCCCGTGGTCGATGCCGAGGCCAAAGTGGCCGCCGTGCGCGCCATCTACGACGAGCTCGAAATTCGCTCCCAGACGGAAGCTCTCATCAACTCCTACTTCCAGGATGCGCTGCAGCACTTGGAGCGCGTAGCGGCGCTAAATGAGCGCAAGCAGCCCCTGCATCAGCTTGCGCTCCAACTCATGGACCGCGAAAACTAATTGCCCGTGTTCAATCCCATCCTTATACTCGTCGGCCTCACGGTCCTCGTTTCCGCCTACGCTTGGTCCAATCACGAGCTCATGGAGTCGTGGATACTGCGGCCCTACCGCATAGCCCGCGACCACAGCCAGTGGTACCGCTTCCTCACCTCCGGCTTCCTGCACGCCGATTGGGGCCACCTCTTCTTCAACATGATTGCCTTTTATTCCTTCGGAGGCCTCGTGCTGTCGGTGCTGGCCAATGGCACCGGCGCGCCCGGCCTCGACGGTTTCGGCGGCATTGGTGGCATCTGGCGCTTTCTGCTGCTATACCTGGGCGGCATCATTGTCTCGGACATTCCCACCTATTTCCGCCACCGCGACGACCGCAGCTATGGCAGCCTGGGTGCTTCGGGCGGCGTGGCCTCCGTGCTCTTTGCCGGAGTAGTCTTCGCGCCGCTCAACAAAATCTACCTGATGTTTTTGCCTCCCCAGCTGGGCATTCCTGGGTTCATCTTTGGTTTCCTGTATCTGGCTTATTCCTACTACCAAGGCCGCCGGCAAGGCGACAACATCAACCACGACGCTCATTTCTACGGCGCGCTCTACGGCGTAGTCCTCACGCTCATATTCATGCCCCAGGCAGGTATCGAATTTGCACGGCAAATAAGCACATTCTTGAAGACAATTATTTGACAATCAACAATATATAATCGTTATAAGTACTTCTTTTAATCTATTTGGGAAGCCTTGCGTAAGCGGAAGCAAATCCATCTTTCACTTTCCTTCCTTTCTCATGAATACCCTTCGTCACTTCGTTTCTCGTTTGCCCATTACAGCTCTACTGCTTCCTCTGATGATGCTGGCCTCGTCGTGCCGCCGCTTCAACGCGGACGGTAGTCTTGCTCCTTGGGGCGTTTTGTTGGCCATTCTTGACATTTGGGCCTTGGTCAATATTTTCGGC
>NZ_JADQDM010000021.1 GCF_015694525.1 Hymenobacter ruricola
TTACCTCGCCCCCAACCACTTCGAATCCCAACTCAAAACCACGTACCAGTTCTGTCCGGCTTAGCTAGACCACCTCAGGTCTACTACTCCCAAGAAGTCCTGAATACGCTGAGAAATGACCCGGATACCCAAAACTTTGATTTTAGCCAGGTCGACCAACGGGGCGTCAACCCTAACTTTCCCGGTACCACGCCCAATTTTCAATACGACAATAGTATCACGAGCCCAGACCACGTTATCGACTATACCGTTATCGTGTGGCGAAACACCAAGCAGCCTTATGGCCTTACTTCAACGGTGATTAATGGCAACGGTGGCTGGGCGGGCGTGGGCTTTGCGCTTGGTCTTCCGTCTGCCAACGGCCAGTCGTATTCTATTTACGGCAACGGGTTCACCCAGGCGTTTGGCATGTCAGGGCTCGACCAAGCGATTTTTCAGCACGAGTTTGCCCATACGGTGTACAACAGCCCCCACTATTTCTTTGCCAACAGCGTCATGGGGATGCGCTTCTACGGCACCCAGGGGCCGGGCATGATGGCTTATTACAAAACCCACGACGCGGCCAACGCTTGGGAGCGGTGGTACAACGGCTGGATTGAGCTGCAGACCGGCGCCAACCACGTCAACAGCGACATACTCCTGCCCAGCCAGCTAACGCCCACCAACGGTGAATTCACGCTCCGGGACTTCGTGACGACGGGCGACGCCATGCGCATTCGCATCCCGGGCAGCGCTTCGCAGTACCTGTGGCTGGAAAATCACCAGCACGTAAGCAATTTTGACGACCGGGCGAATTGGCTTACCAATTCCTGGGACTACAATCCGCAACCGCCGCTCCCCTATCCCACAGCCCCTACCGGCATTTTGGCGATGGTGGAAGACATGCAAACCAGTCGCACCAGCCCCTTGCCGGGCGGCACCTACCCGTCTGATACGGTGGGCTGCAACGGCTTGAAAGTAATTTCTGCCCAGGGCAACTTCGACTACACGCCTTCCACGACGTCGTCGGATTACAACAATTACCATTACTATCACCCCATCTTCGATTTCACAAACCCCACCGCCAACCCGTTCGGGGGCGAAAACCAGATAACCGACCGTCGCCTGGATGGGGAAAATCTCAACGGGGTCATGACCCCTGATAACCTCATCTACAACAACCGCGACGGCGGCAACGGCTCCCCGCGTCACGACGAACACTACTATTCGCTACGTTCCAATGGAACGTGGGAAAACGGCATGTTTGGCCCCAACGTGGAATTCAACACCGTGGGCCAAAAGATGGGCATCGCCCATAACCCCGCCATCGCGGAGCATCAGCGCTACGACAGAACAAATTCCAAACTGTCGGCCTTGCACCTGAACGGTTTGTCGGTGGAGCTGATAAGCAAAAACAGCAGCGGGGATATCACGGTGAAAGTGCGCTACGACGACGTGGACGTGGCCCGCACCACGCGCTGGAGCGGCGACCTGGTGATGACCAATGTGCTTAACACGGCCAGCGGCGCCGACGTGCACGTTACCAGCGGGGGCGTCCTGACCATCAACAAAAGCGGCACCAACAACCGGGAAACCAAAGTTGCCGGCGAGTTCATCAACCCCACCACCCTCACCTGCGCGGGGCCCGGCATCCAGTTTTTGCAGGACGGCGCTTCCACCGTGAGCGTGGAAGGCGACAAAACGGCTTTCGTGGTAAAAAACGGCGGCGAATTGAAGCTCGGCGCGGGCGGTGCCACGTTCACGGTGAAAACCGGGGCCCTGCTCGACATTCAGAGCACGGGCGTGTACACGGGCGCGGCCGGCACCAAGCTGCGCATCACGCCCGGCGGCTCGCTCGTGGTGCGCAGCGGCGGCAAGCTGCAGGGCACCGGCGGCCGGATTGAGGTGCAAGCGGGGGCCTACCTCTGCCTCGAAGCGGGTGCTGACCTGGGCGACGTGGTGCTCGACGTGGCCCCGGGGGCCATCGTCGGTACCAACCCCGCATTGGGCCTGCCGGCCCTGAACTGCCGCACCCAACTGCAATTCTGCGGCCGGCTCACGGGCAACAACCCCGACCTGAGTGCTATCTGTCCCACCGGCCCCGAAGCCCTGCTCTTCGACGGCAACGACGACGTGGTGACCATTCCGTACGTGAGTGGCGCCCCGCTCAACAGCCTGGGCCAGACCTTCACCATTGAGGCCACCATCCGGGCCGATTATACAACGGGCTACACCCAAACCTTGTTCACCAACCGCTACACCGACGCCAGCTACAACGTCAAGGGGGTTTCGTTCACCCTCTACAACGGGCATTACCTGCTGTGCCAGCTCGAAGGCCAGAACTATTACAGCCTCTCCGACCCCGGCATGAGCCTGCCCGCCGGGGGCTGCCACCACGTCGCCGTGTCGCACGACGCCGCCAACCAGCTGCATTTCTACATCGACGGCGTGGCGGCGGCCTACGCGCCCACCACCACCCGCAGCGCCGCCTCCACGGCCAACGTCTCGTTTGGCTCCGACCCCAACTTTCCGTTGGAAGGCTTCTACGGCCAGCTGGGCGAGCTGCGCGTCTGGAACACCGCCCGTAGCGCCGCCGACCTGCTGGCGCTCCAGGCGGCGGGCCTTACTTCGCCACAGGCGGGCCTGGTGGGCTACTACGACCTGCGGGGCACGGGCGGCCAGGACGTCTCGGACTGGTCAAGCGCCAGCGCCGGCGGCGTAGCCAACGCCCTGGGCTACCTGGGGGCTTCGACCTTGGTGGAAGCAAGCGACCCCGCCTGGGTGCTGGGGGCCAACCTGACCTGCAACGTGAAGGGCAACTTCCGGTCCGCCGGCACGCGCCCCCTGGCCCCCGATACCACCGGCCAGCACGGCCGGGCAGTGGCGGGCAACACGCGCGGCTCTTCTTCGACGGAGCACCTGAGCCAGCTCACGATTTCGCCCAACCCGGCCAGCGGCGAAGCCCTCATGCACTTCCAGCTGCGCGACGCCGGCTCCGTCGAAGTGCGCATTGAGGACATGACGGGCCTGCCCCGCGCCCTGGCCCTGCCCCTGGCCAAGCTGGAGGCGGGTGCGCACGACGTGCGCCTGCCCCTGCACGAGCTGCGGCCGGGCCTCTACCTGGTCATCGTCACGAGTGCCGACGGCCGCAGCGTCGTCCGCTTGGAGGTTAAGTAGCAACTGCGGCCGTAGCTCACGGCTGAAAAAGCCCCTGCCGTGTCGGTAGGGGCTTTTTTGCGAGTGGTGTTTTCTTTGGCGAGGTCGTCATTCGGGTATGCGAGCCCGTCATACGCATGTGCGAGTTCGCCATACGGGTGTGCGAGTTGCTCAAACGGGTGTGCGAGTTGCTCAAACGGGTGTGCGAGTTGCTCAAACGGGTGTGCGAGTTGGCTATACACATATGAGAGCTGCCCAAACGCGTGTGCGAGTTGGCTATACACATATGAGAGCTGCCCAAACGCGTGTGCGAGTTCGCCATACAGGTGTGCGAGCCGTCCAAACGGGCATGCGAGCCCGTCATACGCGCATGCGAGTTCGCCAAACGGGGGGCGAGCTGGCCATACGCGTCGGCGAGGGCCTTTTGCGGCATGATGCGCGGCCCTTGCCTTCATTCCTTTCCAATGGGTATCTTTGCAGACCCCGTCCGTACCCATGCTGGCTCTGCTTTCCCGTTTTTGGTTCTCGCTCCGCTTTGCCCTGCTCGCCGCCACGGTGCTGCTGGTGCTGGGCCTGAACCAGCGCGCCGTGAGCGTGCTGCGCCCCGTGGGCACCGGCGAAACGCGGGTCACGCGCGCCACGGTGGTGAAACAAAAGGTGCTGCTGGAAGCCACGGCTTCGCTCAAGCACTTCGTGGCGCCGCCCGTGGTGGCCTGGCTGCCCGCTGCCGTGCCGGCCGTGTGGCTGCCCGGCCTGCGCCAGCGCCTGGCCGTGCCGCGCCCGCGGGCCGGCATCCGGGCCGGCGAGGTGTTTCGGGCGCGGCTGCTGGCCGTGGCCCTGTCGCCGCAGGCCCCCTAGGCTGATTTGCTGATTAATTGATGTGCTGATGTGCTGCGCTGGCAGTGGCATCAGGCAATTCCTTTTTGGAGGATTGCATCAATTATCAGCCATCGGGAGGCCCTACTTCTATAAACGCGGTAGTGGCGGCATTACCACCAGCCCCCTCAAACAGCACATCAGCACATCGAATAATTAACCCATCAACTAATGCGTAACAAAGGATTAATCATCGCGCTCACCCTCGTCGTCACGGGGTTGTGCGCGTACTTTCTGTTTTTCACCTACGTCTCGCGCGGGGTGCAGCAGAAGGCCGTGGCCTACGCCACCCAAAACGGCAAGCTCAACGAAGGCCAGCGCCAGCACTACCTCGATTCGGTGTGGCGCGCGCCCGTGTTCGGGCCCTTCACCTACCGCGAAGTGCGCCAGAGCGAGCTTGGCCTGGGCCTCGACCTGAAAGGCGGCATGCACGTGACGCTGGAAGTGTCGCCCGTAGAAATTGTGCGGGCCATGAGCGGCAACAGCAAAGACCCCGCCTTCAACAAAGCCCTGGCCAACGCCCAGGAAGCCCAGAAAACCAACTCCGGCACGCCCTTCACGGCGCTGTTTGCCCAGCAGTACCAGCAGCTGGCCCCCAGCAAGCCGCTGGCCACCATCTTCGCCAACACCACCAACAAGAGCCGCGGCATCGACATCAATTCCTCGAACGAGAAGGTGATTGGCGCCATCGACAAGGAAGTGGAAGAAGCCATCGACCGCTCGTTCAACATCCTGCGCACCCGCGTCGATAAGTTCGGCGTGAACCAGCCCAGCATCCAGCGCGTGAAGGGCACCGGCCGCCTCCAGATTGAGCTGCCGGGCGTCGACAACCCCGACCGCGTGCGCAAGCTGCTGCAAGGCCAGGCCAAGCTGGAGTTCTGGGAAGTGTGGAACCAGAACGAAATCAGCCCCTTCCTGGTGGCCCTCGACAAGCAGCTTTCCGCCAAGCAGGCCGCCGAAAAAGCCGGCCCCGCCGTGGCGTCGGCCGACACCTCGGCTACGGCCGCCGCTGGCGACACGACTTCGCTGGCCAAGCAGCTGGCCAAGAAAACCAAGAACGCCGCGGCCGACTCGGCTGCCAACTCGACCCAGGGCGGCGTGCTCGCCAAGCTCTTCACCATGCCCGGCCGCCTGGGCGTGAACCTGCGCGACACCGCCCGCATGAACACCATCCTGCGCTCGCCCGAAGCCAAAGCCACCCTGCCCCCCACCCTGGCCCTGCTCTGGAGCCTGAAGCCCACCACCATCGACAAGCAGGAGTACCTGGAGCTGGTGCCCGTGCGCAAAACCCGCGACGGCGTGCCCATGCTGAGCGGCGAAGCCGTGAACGACGCCCGCGCCGACATCGGCCAGAACGGCCAGCCCGAAGTGCTGATGAACATGACCCCCACGGGCTCGCGCAAGTGGGCCAAGATGACGGCCGCCAACATCGGCCGCCAAGTAGCCATGGTGCTCGACGACTACGTGTGCTCGGCGCCGGTGGTGCAGGGCGAAATCACGGGCGGCGGCACCAGCATCACGGGCAGCTTCCAGATTGAAGACACCCAGGATTTGGCCAACCAGCTGAAGGCCGGCAAGCTGCCCGCCCCCACGCGCATCGTGGAAGAAGCCGTGGTGGGCCCCTCGCTCGGTCAGGAAGCCATCAACCAGGGCCTGTACTCGTCGCTGGCCGGCGTGGTCATCATCATGCTGTTCATGGCCTTCTACTACGGCCGTGCCGGCATCGTGGCCGACATCGCCCTGCTCTTCAACATTTTCCTGATTCTCGGGGTGCTGGCGCAGTTCGGCACGGCCCTCACCCTGCCCGGCATCGCCGGTCTGATTCTGGTAATGGGCACCTCGGTGGACGCCAACGTGCTAATTTTTGAGCGCATTCGCGAAGAACTCGACCACGGCCTCAGCCTCACCGATGCCATCAACAAAGGCTACTCGCGCGCGTTCTCGGCCATTTTCGACTCGAACGTGACGACCATGCTGATTGCCGTCATTCTCGGCTTCTTCGGCACGGGCCCGGTGCAGAGCTTCGCCGTGACGCTCGGCATTGGCGTGCTCACCTCGTTCCTGTCGGCCGTATTTGTGTCGCGCCTCATCATCGAGTGGATGGTGAAGGGCAACGAGAACCACCCGATGACTTTCAGCACGGTGATTTCGCGCAACCTGTTCAAGAACCTGAACTTCGACATCGTGGGCAAGCGCAAGCTCGCCTACACCTTCTCGGCCGCTTTCATCGTCATCGGCTTCGCGCTGATGGCTTACCAGGGCGGCCCCAACCTGGGCGTGGACTTCAAAGGCGGCCGCGCCTATGTGGTTGACTTCAACAAAACCATGGAGGCCTCGGCCGTGGGCGACAAGCTGCGCCCCGTGTTTGAAGGCGCCGGCCTCGAAGTGAAGCAGTACGGCTCGCCCGACCGCCTGCGCATCACCACCGGCTACCTGGCCGAAGACGAAAGCCCCGCCGCCGACGCCAAAGTGGTGGCGGCCCTCAACCGGGGCCTGCAGCAGTACAGCGCCGATGCCCCGGTTATCAAGTCGACCTCGAAAGTGGGCGCCACCATCGCCGACGACATCAAGCGCACCTCGGTGCTCTCGCTGGGCCTCACGCTGCTGGGCATCTTCGTGTACGTGTTGTTCCGCTTCGAGCGCTGGCAGTACTCGATGGCGGCAGTGGTGGCCCTGTTCCACGATGCCCTGCTCGTGATTGCGGCCTTCCCGATTGCCCGCCTGTTTGGCCTGAACTACGAGATGGACCAGATTTTCGTGGCCGCGCTGCTCACGGTTATCGGCTTCTCGATGAACGACACGGTGGTTATTTACGACCGTATCCGGGAGTACCTGCGCGAGAACCCCAAGCTGACCTTTGCTCAAGTGGTGAACCCGGCCCTGAACTCGACCTTCTCGCGCACCATGATTACGTTCACCACGGTGTTCCTGGTGGTGTTTGTGATGTACGTGTTCGGTGGCGAAACCCTGCGTTCGTTCTCCTTCGCCATGATTATCGGCGTGATTTTCGGCACGTACTCGTCGCTGTTCATCGCTACGCCAATTATCCTCGACACCTACGGCAAGAAAGAGGAGCGCGAGCGCCTCGCCCGCGGCGAAGACGTGACCGGTGTGGACGCTGGCACGCCCAAGCTGAGCCAAGCCAACGTGTAGTCTGAACCGCGGATTTATCGGATTTTGTAGCCGATTATTTTCAGTTAAAAAAGGTCGTTCTTACTGGAGCGGCCTTTTTTTATTTCTGTCCCACCCCGAAAACGTCCACAAAATCCGATAAATCCGACGAATCCGATAAATCCGCGGTTCAGACAGAGGCAACCGTTTTTGCTTATCTTCCGAGTCGTTTAGTGAAGCCCCGCCAATCGCCGCTCGCATGCTGCACCTCTCCTCTCCAAGTTCTGCGCCCCCTACCCTGCCGGAGTTGCTGGCGGCCTGCCAGCGGCAGGAGCGCGTGGCCCAACGCCGGCTCTACGGGCAGTTTCACGGCTTTGCCATGAGCATCTGCCTGCGCTACGCCCGCGACCGCGACCAGGCCCTGGAAGCGGCCAACGACGGCTTTCTGAAAGTATTCCGCGACTTGTACCGCTTCGACGCGGCCCGCCACCCCGAGGATGTGCTGGGTTCGTTCCGCGGTTGGCTCAAGCGCATCATGATTCACACGGCCATCGACCACTACCGCGCCAACGAGCGCCACCAGCACCAGCAGGAGCTCGACGACGTGACCCTCAACCAGGCCGACCAGGGCGCCACGCCCCTCGACACGCTGAGCTACGACGAACTGCTGGGCCTGGTGCAGCGCCTGCCCCCGGCCTACCGGGCGGTGTTCAACCTGGCGGTGATTGACGGATTTGGGCACGAGGAAATTGCCGAGCAGCTGCGCATTTCGGTGGGCACGTCCAAATCCAACCTGTTTAAAGCCCGAGCCCATTTGCGCACGATGCTGGCCCAATCCAATCCTATTTCAACAGCCCGCTATGTGGTCGGATAACGATATTGACAACGCTTTCCAACGGCTGAATCCGCCGGAGCCGGACCCCGCGCCGTTTCCGCTGGACGCCTGGCTGCGCCTGGAAACGCAGCTCGACAAAGCCGTGATTGAGCGCGCCGTGCGGCGGAAGATGTGGAAGTTTTTTGCGGCGGAAGTGCTGGTGGTAGCCCTCGTGGGGCTGGGCTGGCTGCTGTGGTGGCCCAGCGGCTCGGCTCCGCGCCCGGCTGTTGCAGCCGCGACAAAGGCAACTGAGGTGGCGGCCTCGGCGCAGGCCAGCACAAAGGCGGCAGCACACACCGCAGTGAACTCCACTGCGGCCAGAGTTGCTGCTAGCACAGCTGCTCCAGCGGCAGCCAAGGCAATTGTGCCCACGGCCACGGCTGCCGCTAATGCGGCCTTGGCTGCGCCAGCTTCGCAGCCAGGCGAAACGCTGTCGGCCGCTTCGCCGTCGGCCGATAGTCGCCCGGCACCAGCCAAAGCCCCGGTAGTATTGGCCGCAACGTCCCCAAAAAAGCCTGTACGCCGCCTTTCAGCCTCCCGCGAAGACCGGGTTCGTGGCCTTGCAATGCCGGCTATTGCCTCTGCTGTTGTTAAACGGCGCGTAGCAACTACGAGAGTTACGCGCCAAGCTGCCGGAGAAGAAGGCAAGCCCACGGCTTCCGCTCGCAAGTCGACCATTGCTTCAGCCACCGCAACTGCCGTTGGAACCGGGCGCCAGGCGGCGGGCCGAACGATATTGGCGCAACCTTCCGAAGAGCCGACGGTCGTTTCTGCGGCTGGCCCAGCCAACCGCCGACACCGCGGCTACCCGGCCCGGCCGTCAGCGGGCAACGACTCACCAGCTTCCCCGGCGGCTTTGGTTGCAGGCTCTTCGACGGAAAACACTGCCCAAGTCAACGATAATTCAGCCCTAGCTGCCGAGAATACCGCCTTGCCGCTAAAACCGGTAGGCTTGGCCTTGCCCGCTGCTCCGGCTTTGCCGGCCCCGCTGGCCCAGGCCCCCACGCCGGCCAATCCGGAAAAGCCAGCGCTGGCTCACCAGCCGCGTTTTTACGTGGGCCTGGTGGGCGCGCCCGACATCACGACGGTGAAATTTGCCAACGTGGAAAGCCCACTGCCCAACTTGGGCGTGGTGCTGGAATACCGCCTCGGCAGCCGCCTGCGCGTAACCACGGGCCTGCTACGCTCGACCAAGCAATACAAGGCCCGGCGCGCCGACTACGACTTTGGCGACTACGGCGTCTACCTCACGCACCGTTACTTCGACGACGTGGACGGCTCCTGCACCGTGCTCGACGTGCCCTTGAACCTGCGCTACGACCTGGTTTCGCGTCCGCACTACGCGCTGTATGGCAGCGTGGGGCTGTCCTCCTTCTTCATGCAGCGCGAGCAGTACTCCTATTCGTATGTGGAGTACAACAAGCCGGGCTACTGGTCGGGCGAAGTGGTGAACGCCAACCGCCACCTGTTCAGCATCCTCAACCTCTCGGCCGGTTACGAGCGCGCCCTGAGCTCGCGCTGGAGCCTGCACGCCGAGCCCTACGTGAAGCTGCCCCTGGCCGGCGTGGGCGCCGGCAAGCTCAAGCTGACCAGCGCGGGCGTGTTTCTGGGCGTGAAGTATGGGTTTTAGCCGCGCGTAATGCCGCCGCGGCGCCGTAGCTTGCGGGTTGGAATTTCACGCCCATTTCACTTATCTATTACTTTTTGACGATGTTCGGTATGTCCGACAAGTACCCTTTACCTGCCCGGCTGCGCGCGGCGCTGGCGGGCGCGGCGCTGCTGGCGCTCGGCCTGGCGGCCGGCTGCACCTACTCGCACGGCGACCCGGCCCCGGCCTGCGACGTGCCCCACGAAAACGTGACGTACGCCAACGTCATTTCGCCCATTTTCGACGCCCACTGCCGCGAGTGCCACAACTCCAAGGACTACCCAGTGAAGGGCGGCGGCAACAATTTCGGCGACTACGCGGCCATCAACAGTTATTTCTCGCCCAGCAAGCTGCTCGGCTGCATCCGCCACGACGCCGGCTTCGACCCCATGCCCCAGGGCCGCGAAAAGCTGTCGGACTGCGACATCCAGCGCATCGAGGCCTGGATTGCGGCCGGCAAGCCCAACAACTAAATGCTCCCCTCTTTTGCTATGAAACGCTCGTTTTCGCCGCTGCTGTTGCTATTTCTGCTGCTCGTCCAGCCCCATGCGCGGGCGCAAAGCAAGTTCATGACCAAGGCGGGGCGGGTGTCGTTTTTCTCGGCCAGCCCCATCGAAGACATCGAGGCCAAAAACCAGCAGGTGGCCGCGGTGCTCGACTTTGGCACCGGCCAGCTGGCCTTTACGCTGCCCGTGAAGGCGTTCGCGTTCAAGCGCACCCTCATGCAGGAGCACTTCAACGAGAACTACATGGAGTCGGACAAATTCCCGAAAGCCAGTTTCACGGGCCGCTTCGTGGGGTTTGATGCGGCCACGCTGGCCACGCCCGGCCCGCACAGCCTGCAGGTGGAGGGCGACCTCACGCTGCACGGCGTCACGCACCGCATTCAGGTGCCGGCCACCGTGGAGCTGAAGGGCAGCCAGCTGCTGGCGGCGGCCATTTTCCCGGTGGCCCCGGCCGATTACAACATTGAGATTCCGCTGCTGGTGCGCAACAACATCGCCAAAAGCGTGAGCGTGAAGGTGGCCCTGGCCTGCGACCCCGTGCCGGCCGCCGTGGGCGCCGCCACCCGCCCCACCAACTAACTTCCCACCGGTTTTACTACGCATTTTATGCCCCGCAATTTTTACGCTATTTCCTTTCCTGGCTTGCTGCTGGCCGGCCTGCTGGCCTGGGCCGGCCCCGCCCGCGCCCAAACCGAAAACGACTTGCTGCGCGACCTCGAAAAGCAAACCACCGACTCGACCAAGCGCGAGGCGGTGGCGGCCACGTTCAAGGGCACGCACATCATCAACTCGCAGTCCGTCGAAACGCCGGGCGAGGGCACGCTGGCCTTCCTCATCCAGCACCGTTTTGGCACGCTCAACAGCGGTGCCTACGAGTTTTTTGGGCTGGATAATGCCGTGCTGCGCCTCAGCTTCGAGTACGGCCTCACCGACCGACTGGCGGTGGGCCTGGGCCGCAGCTCTCAGGAAAAAACGTTTGACGGCTTCCTGAAATACCGGGCCTTGCAGCAGAGCACGGGCGCGCACCCCATGCCGGTTTCGGTCACGCTGTTTGCCTCGTCGGCCATCACCACGCTCAAGTTCAACGAAGCCGCGCCCAACGCCACCGAGCGCACCACCGCCTCGCGCCTCGACTACACCTATCAGGTGCTGCTGGCGCGCAAGTTCAGCTCCAGCCTGTCGGTGCAGCTCATGCCCACGCTCATCCACCGCAACTACGTGGCCCTCGAAGGCATGCAGAACGACGTGTACTCCATCGGGGCCGGCCTGCGCCAGAAACTCACCAAGCGCCTGGCCCTTACCGCCGACTACTTCTATGTGCTGCCCGGCTACGTGGCCGATAATTACCGCAACGCCCTCGGCGTGGGCGTCGACATCGAAACCGGCGGGCACGTGTTCCAGCTACACGTCACCAACTCCAGCGGCATGGTGGAGAAGTTCTTCATCCCCCAAACCACCGGCAATTTCTTCGACGGCGACATCTTCTTCGGCTTCACCGTGGCCCGGAATTTCACGGTGAAATCGCGGGACTGAGGCCGTCATGCAGGGCGTAGCGAAGCATCTCGCGTGTGGCAGTAATTCAATCGCCAGGAAAATAATTAGTGGAAGCACGCGAGATGCTTCGCTACGCTCTGCATGACAACCAAACGTAAAAAGGCCCGCCTGAATCATCAGGCGGGCCTTTTTTATGTTTGACTCTCACTTACACCAGCACGCCTTCGGCCACCACGCTTTGCACCTCGGGCACCATGCGCTTGAGCAGGTTTTCGATGCCGGATTTCAGCGTGACGGTGGCCGAGGGGCAGCCCGAGCACGAGCCTTGCAGGTTCACGGTCACAATGCCTTCGTGGTAGCTTTTGAAGGTGATGTTGCCGCCGTCCTGCTCCACGGCGGGGCGCACGTAGTTGTCGAGCAGGTCGATGACTTTCTGGGCAATCTGGCCTTCCTGCTGGGTGGGGTCGCCGGCGGTGGCGGCCTGGGCAGCCTTCTGCTCGGCGGCGGGGTCGACGGTGAAGATGGGGCCGCCGGCCTCCACGTAGCTCTTCAGGAACTGGCGCAGCTCGGGGATGAGCTGCGTCCAGCCCAGGTCGGGCTGGGTTTTGGTGACGGTGACGAAGTTCTGGGCGATGAAGACGCGGCCCACGTAGTCGAAATTGAACAGCTCCTGCGCCAGCGGCGAGTTGGCGGCGGCTTCCACGTTGGGGTAGTCCACGCTCACGCCATCGGCCAGCAGGTTGTTGTTAAGGACAAATTTCATGCTCTCCGGGTTGGGAGACGCTTCGGCATAAATGGAAACAGACATGGCTGAGGGGCTTAAAATCAAGGAGAAAGCTTGACGCGTTTGCAACGGCAAAGATACAACCGCAACCGGGCATCAGAGGTTGCAAATGTAGCTACATGGATTGCGGGACGCCAGAAAAAATACGGGCTGGCACGGATGGCGGGCTGGCAGATGCCGGCCCTACCTTGCTGGCGTGAAAAACCGCCGCGGCCAAGCCGTCGGCGGTGGCCATTAATACCTGTCCCTCCTATTCAAGAAGCATGAAATACCTGGCGCACGCGCTACTACTCGGCTTGGCGTTGCTGGCTCCGGCCCGGGGCCGTGGCCAGCAGCTGCCACCCGATTTGCTCACGGACGAGAATTTTCAGCAGGGCCACGCCTACTGGGTGGGCCGCACCCCCAACTTAGTAGGGGAACTGACCGCGGCCGGCTATGCCTTCCAGTCCCTCGGCACCACTTTCAGCAACATTCCCATCGAGCCCTACGGGCCAGCCCTCAACCAGCAGCAGGACTTTGCGCTAGAGGGCGAGCTGCGCGGCCAGGGAAGCATCGGCCTGTACTGGGCCGGGCAGCGGCTGGGCACGGCCGAGGAATTCACCACCACGCAGCTGAACCTGGCGCTGGCAGCCCCCACGGCGGCGGTGCTGCGCCTGCAGGCCGGCGCCTGGACGGCGCTGGCCACCCAGCCCTTACCCAGTACCGTGGCCCCGGCCGACTGGCATACCATTCGCATTGCCCGCACGGGCGCCGAGGTAACGTATTGGGTGGATGGCCGCCAGCTGCTGAAGCAGTCCTGGCCCAATCCGCCGGGTCAGGGCCTGGGCCTGACGGTGGAAGCCGGGGGCGCCGTGACCCTGCGCCGCCTGCGCATCTGGCACCACCACTCCATTCGGCTGGCCCCGGGGCTCCCCGCCACCCTGCGGCGCGAACGCCTCGATGCCCCCGGCCTGAACACCGAGCGCGACGAAGCCACCCCACTGGTTTCGGCCGACGGCCGGTTTCTGTATTTTTCGCGGGCGATGGGCAGCCACCTCGACATTGACAACGCCAACGCCTTCAACTCCGACACCTACGTAGCCGAACGCGGCCCCGATGGCCGCTGGGGGCACGTGCAGGCGCTGGGGCCGCCCATCAACACGGCCGCTTCCGACTACCCCCAGCACGTATCGCCCGATGGCCAGACCCTGCTCATGAGCAACCGCTACGGGCCGGCCGGCACCCTGCTGGGCCCGGGCCTGTCGCGCACCCAGCGCCGCCCCGACGGCACCTGGACCATGCCCGAGGCCCTGCCCGAAGGCACGGGCTACCGGCCCGACTTTGCGGCTCGCAACTCCACCTATTGTCTCGATGCCAGCGGCACGGTTTTGCTGCGCTCCGCGGCCCTCACCACGGCGCTCGACAACAACGACATTTACCTCTGCCGGCGGCAACCGGACGGCTCCTGGTCGGCCCCGGTGGCGCTGCCTGCTCCCATCAACACGCCGGCGCGGGAGGTGGCGCCGTTTCTGGCCCCCGATGGCAAAACGCTCTACTTCGCATCGGATGGCCACCCGGGCTACGGCCGGCTTGATATTTTTATGAGCACCCGGCTCGATGAAACCTGGACCAAGTGGAGCGAGCCGCTGAACCTGGGGCCGGCCATTAACACGCCGATGGGCGAAAGCTATTACTCCACTTCCGCCGCCGGCGACGTGGCCTACTGGGTGAGCGATGCCGGGCCGGGGCACCTGGGCGATATTTTTCGGCTGGCGCTGCCGCCCGCGCTCAAGCCGGCCGCCACCGTACTGGTGCGCGGGCGGGTGCTCGACGCCCGCACGAACCAGCCCATCGCCACGGCCGAGGTGCGCTACGAGCAGCTGCCCGCCGGCACCGAAGCCGGCGTGGTGCTGCCCGCCGTGGCCGGCTCGTTCGAAGCCACCCTGCCGGTCGGGCAGCAGTACGGCCTGCGCGCCACAGCCGCCGGCTACCTCTCGGTGAATGAAAGCCTGAACCTGACCGCGGCCACCAAATACGGCGAAGTAACCAGGGACCTATACCTCATGCCCCTGACGGCCCCCGTTGAAGCCCTGGCCTCCAAAGCGGCGGCTTTGCAAGCAGCCCGTCCGGCGGCGGCCGTGCCCAAGCAGCTGAGTGGCCTGGCTACCCCGGCGCCCATGGTGGGTGCTGCCGCGGAAGAAGCCATTGCGCTGAACAACCTGTTTTTCGTGCGTGGCAAGGCCGAGCTGCTGCCGGCGTCTTATCCCGAGCTCAACCGCCTGGCCCAGACACTGGCCGAGCACCCCGGCCTGGAAATTCGCCTCGACGGCCACACCGACAATACCGGCGACGCCAAAGACCCCAAGCCCAACCAATTGCTCAGCGAGCAGCGCTCCCAGGCAGTGAAAGCCTATCTGGTGCGGCAAAAAATTGCGGCCGCCCGCCTGAGCACCCGGGGCTACGGGGGCTTGCGGCCCGTGGCGCCCAACGACACCGAAGCCAACAAAGCCCGCAACCGCCGCGTCGAATTCGTGATTGTGAAGCGCTAAAGCCGGTTGGCGCGGGCGCGCAGCAGCAAATCGGCCAGCACCAGCTGGGTCATGGCTTCCACGATGGGCACGGCCCGGGGCAGCACGCAGGGGTCGTGGCGGCCGCGGCCCGCTAGCGTGATGGCCTCGCCCTGGTCGTTGATGGTTTGCTGGGGCTGCAGCAGCGTGGCCACGGGCTTGAAGGCAACGCGGAAATAAATGTCCTGCCCGTTGCTGATGCCGCCCTGGCTGCCGCCGCTGTGGTTGGTGCGGGTGCGCACGGCGCCGGTTTCATCGGTGTAAAACTCGTCGTTGTGCACCGAACCCGACAGCTTCGTGCCCGCAAAGCCGGAGCCGAATTCAAACCCTTTCACGGCGTTGATGCTGAGCAAAGCGTGGCCCAGCACAGCCGGCAGCTTGTCAAAAACCGGCTCACCCAGCCCGGCGGGCACGCGCCGCGCCACGCCCGTAATCACGCCGCCCACGGTGTCGTGCGCGGCCTGCGCTTCGCGGATACGGGCTTCCATACGGACCGCGGTTTCGGGGTGTGGGCAGCGCACCAGGTTGCTGTCGATGAGGCTAAAATCCAACTCCTCATAGCTCACGGGCACTTCCACCTCGCCCACGGCCGACACGTAAGCGGCAACTTCCACTCCGAAATGCGCGAGCAGCTGCATGGCCACGGCACCGGCGGCCACGCGCGCCGCCGTTTCGCGGGCCGAGCTGCGGCCCCCGCCGCGGTAGTCACGGCGGCCGTATTTCACGTCGTAGGTGTAGTCGGCGTGGCTGGCGCGGTAGGCGTGCGCAATGTGCGAATAGTCGTCGGAGCGTTGGTCGGCGTTGGGAATGAACAGGCTGATAGGCGTGCCGGTGGTCAGTCCTTCAAACAGGCCCGACTGAATGTGCACGGTATCGGCCTCCTTGCGCGGGGTGGTGAGGGCCGACTGGCCGGGCCGGCGCCGGTCCAGCGCCGCCTGAATCTGGGCCGCGTCCACGGCCACGCCGGCCGGGCAGCCGTCAATAATGACCCCGATGCCCGCGCCGTGCGACTCGCCAAAGGTGGTGATGCGAAACAGGGAGCCGAAGGAGTTGGACATGTTGTTGGTGCTTGGTTGATAGTACCTGGTGCTCGGATGGTGGTGCTCATGCATATTAAACCAAGCACTAGGCACCACCAACCAGGCACCAAAACTACGCCCGCCGCCCCGCCCGCCACCAGCCAAAAGCAGCCACCCCGGCCAACCCCAGCAGCAGCCAGTCGGCGTAGCGCCGCACGTCGCGGTACACGTCCAGCGGCTGCAGGGTGGCGTCGGCGCCCGCCAACGCGGGACCGTAGAACGGGTCGTCCTCGGGCTTGGGCAGGGCATTGAGCGCCACGGCCACCCCGCGCACCTGCGGCCGTATTGCGGGCCGCAGGGTGTCGTAGCGGGCCGTGGCGGGGTTGAAAACCACGATGCTGAGCAGGCTGTCAAGCGGAATCAGTCCGGGCCGCCGGGCCACCAGCCGGTACCGAAACAGCTTGCGCCCCCCGCCCGGTGCGAGTTCCTCGCGCACCTCGGGGCCGTACACGTCCAGCCCCGGCCGCGTGGGCCACACCGGCGCCAGCACGGCCGCCAGGTTGCCCTGCCCTTCCACCCCAAACGAGTACGTGAACGACTCGCCCACCCGGAACCGCGTCCGGCTAATGGCTTCTTTCACCTTGTAGCGGCCCACCGGCACGGCGCCCCGCTGGGTGGCCTGCGGCAGGGGCCGCACCTGCACCGCCACGCTGGGCGCGTAGTAGGTTTTGTAGCCGGCCAGGCGGTTGTCCTGCCCGGGCTCGGGCTTTTTGAGGACCTTGAACTTCACCATCGTCAGGGCCAGCGGGGGGAAGCGCAGGGGCTGGGTGGTGAGGGGGTAATACACGTTTTCGGCCAGCCGGAAGCGCAGGTAGCGCTGGCCCAGGTGGCGCACGGTGTCGGGCGTCACGCTGGGCTCGGGGCCGGGTTCCTGCCAGGCGGTGGGCTGGTGCAACTCGTGCAGCAGCGGCGGCAGTTGGTCGTTGAAGTCGTGAAAATCCAGCAGGGCCTGGTCTTCGGGCTTGAGGTAGAAATACAGGCCCACCCGCACGCCTTCGCCCGTGTACACGCTGGGCCGCTCGGCCACCACGGCCAGAAAGGCGTGGTCGGGCACGTCCTGGTACAGTGCCGGCTTGGGCTTGCCAAACAGCTTGTCGAGGTCGCCCACGGCCTGCAGCGGGGCGGCGGGGTTGGCGGGCCGGGTGAGGGCGGGCGCGGTGCCGGGCGAAGCTACAGGGCCGCTGGCGGATGGCGTGGCAGGCGGATTGGCGGCGGCCGGGGCGGGCGTCACGCGCACTTTGGCGGCGGGGCTTTGCAGCACCACGCCGTTCACGGTCAGCTGAAAGGGCTTGATGGCGATGTCGCCCTCGCCGTAGGGCACGTAGCGCTGGGTGATGGTGACGTCGGTGAATCGGCGGCCCTGCACCGTGCGGGTGGTGTTGGTGCGGACTTTAGTGGTTTTCTTAAAGCCGTCGAGCTCCGGAAACTCCGAATACTGGCCCAGCGTGCCGCCCCGCAGCCGAAACCCCAGCGTGAACGTGCCCGTGACGGGCAGCGTGGCCGGGCCGGGCACGAGCACCACGTCGGCTGGGGCCGCGGCGCCGGGCTTGGGAGGCGCGCCCGGCTGGGCCGCTACCGGTTCGGCGCCCGCCAGTAGCCAGAGCAAGGTGATTATCTCAAAAAGTCTCCCCATAACTGCTGGCGCGATTGCAGGCCCTAAAAGTAGCTTCCAACGTCGGAATCCGCTTTTTGCGGCGAAAGCAGCACTCTCGATATAAACCAAAGCAGTGAATTTTGCAAGCTGTACAAGCTATATTTTTAGCTTAACCAATCCTTTTTTAGCTAAACTACCGTATCTGCCTTCACAATCCCCGAACTGTTCAGGTTTTCCGCTGTAAAAACGGGCCACTGGCGCCGTGCGGGCATTTATTGCCTTTTCTCAACCGTCATTCATTTTTCCACCAAACGTTTCTCACCCATGTCCGACAATCTTCAGCCCCGGGGCTCCGACGATGCCACGTTCGCGCAGCCGCTGTATACGCCCATCAAGCGGCGCTCCTTTTTCATGTACGCCGGCGCTACGGCCGGGGCTTCGGCCCTGGTGCTGGCTGGGTGCTCGAAAGACAGCCCGGACCCGGTGAAACCCAACCTGCCCAACGGCAACTCGACTACCGCCGACGGCTCCATCAGCCTGGGCTCGGGCGACGTGGGCGTGCTCAACTACGCCTACGCTCTGGAGCAGCTCGAAGCCGATTTCTATGCCAAGGTGGCGGCTGGCAGCGTGCTGTCGGGTGCCGAGTTGGCTTACTTCCAGCAAGTGGCCAAGCACGAAGCCATTCACCGCGACTTCTTCAAGGCGGCCATCACCCGCGACGCCCCCGGCCAGACGCTGCGTGGCCTCACGCCGAAATACCCCACCGGCACCTTCGACACGCGCACCAGCATCCTGGCCACCGCCAAGGCGTTTGAAGACCTTGGCGTATCGGCCTACAACGGCGCCGGCAAGCTCATCAAAAATGCCGCTTACCTGGTAATTGCCGGGCAGATTGTGTCGGTTGAAGCCCGCCACGCCGCCTACATCCGCGACCTGATTGCGCCTGGCACCTTTGCCGAAGACGGCAACGCCGCTACCTCCGTAAACGCCCAGGGGCTGGATTTGGTGATGACGCCCACGGCCGTACTTGCCACGGCCCAGGCCTTCATCACCGAGAAGCTCGACGGCAGCAGCATCGGGGTCAACGCCTAGTCCTTTCCCATTCACTCGTAATCAATTCTCGCCATGAATTTCTTCAATATCATCAACCAACTGGCCGAAGTGGACCCCGACGTGATGGGCCGCCTCGACACGCGCCGTTCGGTTTTCAACTCGCTCACCACCCTCGGCAAGCGCACCGCCCTGGCCGCGGGCCCGGCGCTGCTGGCTTCGTTCTTCACCAAAGCCTACGCGGGCACCACCGCCGGCGACCCCAAAGAGGTGTTCAACTACGCCCTGTCGCTGGAACTGCTGGAAGCCGACTTCTACAAGAAGATGGTGGCCTCGCAATATTTCTCCGGCCAAAGCGCCGCTTACCAGGGCGCCATCAACCAGATTCTGAAAAATGAAAACGCCCACGTGGCCTTGTTGCAGGCCGTGGTGAGCGGCATTGGCGGCACGCCCGTGACGGGCAACGCCTTCAGCACGACGGTTTTTAACGGCCTGGGCTCGTTCGCGGCCCAGCTGGAAGTGGCGCAGTTGCTGGAAGACACCGGGGTGCGCGCCTACAAAGGCCGCGCCGGCGACCTGCTGGGCATCGCCGACGTCACCATCGGCGGCACCGCCTACAACCCGCTCGAAACCGCGCTGCGCATCCACTCGGTGGAAGCCCGCCACGCGGCCCACATCCGCACCATGCGCGGCCAGACGCCCTGGATTACGGGCAGCGGCGACAAGGACAGCCAGCCCAACTACGCGGGCGCCATCCCCGAAAGCAACACCACCCAGTCGGGCGTGAGCCTGATTGCGGCCAACGCCATCACGCCCAACACCACGTATTCGGCCGCCGACGCCGCCGCTTCGTTCGACGAGATTCTGACCCCGACCGAAGTGGGTGCCCTCGTGACCCCGCTCAAACAATAGCCCCGGGCATAGCCTTTTGAGCGGCCAAAAAACAGCGCCGGTTCTGCATCTCGCGGAACCGGCGCTGTTTTTTTGGCCTTTGCAACCATTGGAGGGGCAGCGAGTACCTTTGCAGTAGCCCATGGCCCGAGGTTTCGGGCCGGCCGATTGAATTAGCTAAGCATGTCTGAACACTCCCATTCGCCCGCCTGGCGGGCACAACCGCTGGGACGGCGCGGTTTTCTACGGGTTTCGGCCGCATCGGCGGCCACGGTGGCCCTCGTGGCCGCCACGGGGTGCGACACCTCGACCCCGACTCCCGAACTCCCCGACCCGCACCTGCTGCCCCTGCCCGCCGACGATAACGGCCTGTTTTATCAGACCTACTTGCTGGCGCTGGCGAAGTCGACCTTGTACCAGAAAGTGGTTGAAACCCCGCCCGCCGACCTGACGGCGCCCGAGCGCGCCCTCTTCCTGAACATGTACGACCACGAGGTAGCCTACCGCGAGCTGCTGCGCTACTACCTTGACCCCGCCCTGACGGCACAGCTGTTTCCTACCGATTTTGCGTTCAACCTCAGCTCCTTCACGCTCAGCACGCGGGCAGGCCTGCTGGCCGCCGCACAAAAGCTGGAAGATTTGGCCGCGGCCTTCTACCCGGTCATTATTCCGCTGTTTAGCAGCGCCGCCTCCTACCAGCGCCAGTTGCTGCTGAAGGCCTCGTCGGTGCAGGCCCGCCACGCGGCCGTGGTGCGCGACCTGCTCGTGCCCGGCTCTTTTGCCAACGACGACGTGGTGGACGCCGCCGGCCAGCTTCTCCCGAAAACCCCGGTGGAAGTGAACGCCGCGCTGGCGCCGTTTTTTGCCCCTTACGTCATTTCCGTCGCCAGTTTGCCCGTTCCCGTTGTATGAAGCTGATTTCCCTTCTTGACCATTTGGCGGCCACGCCCCCGGCCGGGGGCGCCGCGCCGCGCCGGGCGTTGCTGCAGCAACTGGGCCGGGCCGCCGTGGCGGCGCTGCCGCTGGGCCTGGGCGCGGCCCTGCCCGCCGCCGCCGAAACCAAAGACACTTCGCTCGACGCCGTGAGCCAGCTGCTACTGCTGGAGCGCCTAGTGTCGGCCTTCTACACCCGGGCCCTGGCCGTGAACGGGCTGATTCCGGCCGCGCAGGCCCCCGATTTCCAGCGCATCCTGCGCCATCAGAACCAGCACGTGGCCCTGCTCACGCAGGCCCTGCAAGACGGCGGCGCCATTTTGCCCCCAATGCCGGCCTTCGATTTCAGCGGGCAGCGCAACGTGGCCGCCAACCCCGTGCTGTTTCCCAACGTGCTGAGCGTGTACGATGACTTTCTGGCCCTGGCCCAGCAGCTCGAAGACCTGAGCGTGCGGCTCTACAAAGGGCAGGTGTTCAACATCGCCTACGACGCCAAGCTCTACAAAGCGGCCCTGCGCATTCACGCCGTCGAGGCCGAGCATTCGGCCCACGTGCGCGGGCTGCGCCGCAGCCGCGGTGCCACCGTGAAAAACTGGCCCAGCAGCACCGACGCCGCCATTGCGCGCCCAGCCGGGGCCCAGGCCTTGGCCACTGCCGCCACGGGCGGCGAGGAAAACTTGCTGCACGAGCGGCTGGCCGGCGCCACGGTGCCCTTCCCCACCATCCTGAACGTGTTCAGGCTCACTTTCGTGAGCGATGAGTCCATTGCTGAGGCATTTGACGAGCCCATAAGCTCCGCCGCAGCTCAAGCGGCCCTCAGCCTGTTCTTCTAAAGAGGGCAATATAGCGCGATATAAAATTTTGGCATTTTGCAGAAAAAGAGTGGCCCTGGCCGCTCTTTTTGCGTATCCGGGCACCCAAGCCGGCTGCACCAGGCGCAAGCTATTGCGTTGCCCCGCCGGCCGGTTGTACCTTCATTATCAGGCAGCTGCCAAGCTCTCCCGTAGGGCCCGCGGCCACCTCCACCCTTCCCCTTCCTCGTATTCTCTGATGCTATGCTAGACTACGTAAAAATGATTCTGGTCAAGGTCAGCTTCAGCAAGGCGCTGTTCGAGAAAGAGCTGCGCAAAGCCCTCAAAATGCTGCTCCCCGCCGAGCTGTCCGATTTCCGGGCCTGGTGCTACCAGCAGTTTGCACGGGTGTACCGGCGGGTGCTGAAAAAGGTGTTTGGCAACCCTCACGGCGTTTCGCCGGTGGTGGCGGTCGGGTAGGCGGCCACAAATTGGATGTTGCGTTTTAGCCCCTCGTAGCCCGTGCGCTTCACGGCCGACTGGCGAAACAGCTCCGTAAATAATTCGTGGGTGATTTCGCGCCAGTCGCCGGGCGTCAGGTCTTTCAGGCCGGGCGCGGGGTCGAACTGCGGCTCGGTGTGCGGTTTGCTGAAGCGGTTCCAGGGGCACACGTCCTGGCAGATGTCGCAGCCAAAGACCCAGTTGCCGAACTGTCCGGCCACCTCGGTCGGAATCTGGTCCTTGAGTTCGATGGTGAAGTAGCTGATGCACTTGCTACCGTCCACCACGTAGGGCTCCGTAATGGCCTGCGTGGGGCAGGCGTCGAGGCACTTGGTGCAAGTGCCGCAGTAGTCGCGGATGGGCCCGTCGGCGGGCAGGTCCACATCCACAATCAGTTCGGCGATGAAATAGAACGAGCCCGTGCCCGGCGTTATCAGGTTCGAATTTTTGCCCACCCAGCCCAGACCAGATTTCTTCGCCCAGGCCTTGTCCAGCACCGGGGCCGAATCGACGAAGCAGCGCCCACCAATCTGGCCGATTTCGGCTTCCATGTCGGCCAGCAGCATCTTCAGCTTGTCTTTGATGACGAAGTGGTAGTCGCGCCCGTAAGCGTACTTGCTGATTTTGAGCGTATCGTCGGACTGCTGATTTTCCGGCGCGGGGTAGTAGTTGAGCAGCAGCGAAATCACCGATTTGGCGCCGTCCACCAGCAGGCGCGGGTCGAGGCGCTTGTCGAAGTGGTTTTCCATGTAGCCCATGCGGCCGTTCATGCGCTTCGTGAGCCAGGTTTCAAGGCGCGGGGCTTCTTCCTCCAAAAACTCGGCCTTCGAGATGCCGCAGGCCATGAAGCCCAGCTCCGCCGCGCGGCGCTTGATGAACGGGGCCCATTGAGACTGTGGAAGCATGCTTGGCAGAAGTGAAGTTAAGGCCGGTCGCGGCCGACGAAGCGGTTTTTGCCCAGCAAAAAGCCAATGGCAAGGCCCAGGTTGCGCTCGAGGCTCTCAGCGGTTTTCAGGCTGAGGAGGTAGCGCACCACCTCGTGCTGCCACGAGGGCGCCAGCCGGGCAAACACCTCCCGGGCTTCGGGAGTTTCGGCCAGCGCCTGCTCGAAGGCCGGGCAACTGAGCACCGGCGCGGCCACCGGGTTGTAATCCAGGGCAATGTCCAGCACCTCGCCGATGCGGCGGGGCGAGTTGGGCAGCATCAGCAGGTTGATGTAGAGGCGCCAGAGGCCGGCGTAGCGCACCAGCGTTTGCTGGTAGGGCCGGCCGTGCACGGTGCCGTGCACGCGGATAGGGCCTTTGCTGCGCCCCGCCTGGGCAAACACGTCGGCCAGCACCGCATCGGGCACCTGCACAAACGGGTTCACGCCAATCAGCTCCAGCGTCGCGGTAAAAGTGTGCATGAGCAACTGACTACACGCAAAAACGCACCGCCGGCGGGCGGTGCGTTTTCACAGGACAAAACAGGTTACGAGGTTATCTCGTCAAACAGGCTGGCGCCGTTGTTGCCGCGCAGGTGGTTGGGCAACAGCCGCCCCAGGTGCTGGTATGCCGCCTCAGTGGCCTCGCGGCCGCGGCTGGTGCGCTTGATGTAGCCTTCCTGAATGAGGAAGGGCTCGTACACTTCTTCGATGGTTTCGCCCTCTTCGCCGCAGGCCGTGGCGATGGTGCTGATGCCCACCGGGCCGCCCTTGAACTTGTCGATAATCGTGGTCAGGATGCGCTTGTCCATGTCGTCGAGGCCGCGGGCGTCTACGTCGAGGGCATTGAGGGCAAACTGCGCGATTTCGACCGTGATGGTGCCGTCGCCTTTGATTTGGGCAAAGTCGCGGGTGCGGCGCAGCAGGTTGTTGGCGATGCGGGGCGTGCCGCGCGAGCGGCGGGCAATTTCAAAGGCCGCATCTTCGTGGATGGGCGTGCCCAGGATTTCGGCCGAGCGCTGCACAATGGTGGTCAGCAGCTTGGAATCGTAGTACTCCAGGCGGGCCGAGATGCCGAAGCGGGCCCGCAGCGGCGCCGTGAGCATGCCCGAGCGCGTGGTGGCGCCCACCAGGGTGAAGGGCGACAGCGAAATCTGCACCGAGCGGGCGTTGGGGCCCGAGTCGAGCATGATGTCGATGCGGTAGTCCTCCATCGCCGAGTACAGGTACTCTTCCACCACGGGGTTGAGGCGGTGGATTTCGTCGATGAACAGCACGTCGTGCGGCTCCAGATTGGTGAGCAGGCCGGCCAGGTCGCTAGGCTTATCCAGCACCGGGCCGCTGGTCATCTTGATGCCCGAGCCCAGTTCGTTGGCGATGATGTGCGAGAGGGTGGTTTTGCCCAGGCCGGGAGGGCCGTGCAGCAGCACGTGGTCGAGGGCGTCGCCGCGCTGCTTGGCGGCGGCCACGAAGACCTTCAGGTTCTCCAGAATTTTATCCTGGCCCGTAAAATCGTCGAAACTGAGCGGCCGCAGGGCTTTGTCGATGTCCTTGTCGGTGGCATCAAACCCGTCGGTGCCGCCGGTGAGAAAGGCTTCGCGCATAGATATAGTTGCTAAAATTATTGGTCGCTCGTTGCTAAGCTAATGAGTAACTAATTTGCCTGCAAAAAAGCTCCGTGTACTAAAGAAAAATCGTCTGTCATCCTGAGCATTCTGCGAAAGCAGAATGCTCAGGATGACAGACGGCCTGAAAAGACTTTTTACTCGTGCAGCAGCACCTCAATGTCGAGGTGCAGCCAGTCGGTTTCCCAGGATTTGTGGTTGAGGCGGGCCGAGAGGTGCTTGCCGGCATCGAGGAGCCGGGCCACGGTTTCGTTGCGGCCTTCGGGCAGGTAGCCGAGCCAGACGTTGTCGGGCGAGTCGGGCGGGGCGGTGTGCACCTGCACGGCCCAGTCGTCGTAGTGGTTGTCGGGCTCGCGGGTGAGCAGCAGGGCCTGGCCGACTTGCAATTTGGGCTCGTATTTCTCCAGATTGGGGCGGTGCGAGGTGCCGGCCACGAGGCATTCGAGCAGCACGAGCGGTTCAGAAGCGGTGACGATTTTCATCATGGGGCCAAATTACGGCACGGGCGGCGGGTTTGGGCACGGTGGCCCCGGCCCGGCGTTCTCCTTCGCGCACGGGTGCAGCATTTTCCAACTTTTACCCCCAACTTACCGGCGCCATCGTGAGTGGCACTTTTTGCCGGTATGCCATGGCTGCGATTAATGACGACGACGCCGAATTTGACCCCACACCCGAGCCAAACGAAGAATTTGAGGCCGAGCTGGAACGGCAGGTGGCCCAGGTGCCGCCCGAGCTCTTCGAGGCCCTGAAGCCGCTGCTGATGCTGGGCAGCGTGGCCAACTACATGCTGATGGGCCACGACGAAGACCCCGTGCCCATGGCCCTAACTGAGCTGTTGGGCTACGACCTGGACGCCGTGCAGCGGCTGGCCAACGTGAAGGACACGCCCGCGCTGGCCCGCGTGATGGCCCTGCACACGCTGGAGCTGTTCGACTTTATCCAGATTGGCATTCAGGTGTACGAAAGCCCCCTCGGGCCGCCCTTGCAGGCCTACTTGGGCCGCCATAACGTGTCGGACGAGGGCACCGAAAGCCTGCGGACCTACCTGTTGAGCCAGGGCGAGGCGCTGCTGGAAAACATCGGCCACTACCTCAGCGCCAACGACGCCGACCTGCAGGAGGAGCTGCGCATGCGCCGCCTGCAAACGGAAAGCATTTTCAGCCGGCTGGCCGATACGCTGCGGCCCTACTACCCGCCCGGCAGCTCGCCCGAGGACGAGCGGGCCGCCGCCCTGGATGCCGCCGACGAGGCCGAGGACGCCGAAGAGGCCGCCGTGCAGGTGTCCTTCACCCACGCGCAACGCGCGACGCTGGCCCTGGCCTTGCGCCTGCCCCACCTGCTGGCCGGCCTGGGCGAAACGCCCTTTGCCCGGGCGCTGGCCGATGTGCCGCGGTTTCGGAAGAAGGCGCTGACGCGGCTGGCCGACCGCCTGCTGGCCGCCGAAGACGACGTGCCATTTGCCCTCACCTGGTCGGAAATGCTGCGCCTCTACCAGGCCGCGCACGTGTGCGCCCTGAGCTCGGTGGCCGCCGTGTCGGCCGTGGGCAGCCTTGAGGACTTTCTGATGAGTGGCCGGGGCGACGCATCCGACGCTCCGGAGGTGACGGCCGAAGACGCCCGCCACACCCGCGAAGCGATGATGGCCATGATGACCGGGTTTGTGGAAGTGGTGGAAGCCAACCACCCCGACGACGAGGACGTGGCCGCGGCCCGGGCCGAAATCGGGCGGCTGGCGGAACTGCTGGAGGAATAAAATCCACTGGCCCATAATTTTGACAACTACCACACCATAACTGGAACGGGGATTTGGACCTTCTCACCGCCGACAACGGCGCCAATACGGTGAGCGTGCAGTTCAACGACGGTGGCGCGTTCCGCGGCGCTCAGCAGTTCGGCGTGAGCGCGGGGGGCGGCCTTACCTACTGCATCGTCATGGGCGATGTAGACGGCGGCCTGGACCTGCTCACGGGCAACAACGGCAACACGGGCACCGTGAGCATCCGCCTCAACCAACTGGCGCTGGCCGCCGCCCCTGGCCGTGCCACCTTCTCCGTCTTTCCCGATTCCGCCCACGGCACGGCCACCCTCACCGGGGCCCCGCCTCACGCCCCGCTCATCCTGCTCGACGCACTGGGCCGGATGCCGCTCAGTGCCACGGCCGATGCCGGTGGCACGGCCCGCCTGCGGCTGCCCGAGGGATTGCCAGCGGGCGTGTACTTGGTGCGCAGCGGCGGGGCGGTGCGCCGGCTGGTGGTGCAGTAAATAGCCTAGATTGCAAGGGCATTGCCATTCATCTACTTTTCCGCTTATGAAAAAAGTGCTTTCTTCCGTTGCGCTGGCGCTGGCCGTGGCCGGCTCCTGGGCCTTTTACCCCAACGCCGCCCCCGCGCCCACGGTCTACCTGATGGTGGTGGGCAGCGGCCGGCCGGGCAACGAGTCCTACGTGCCCGAAATCGTGACCATTCAGCCCGATGGCAAGCAGCAGGTGCAGCGCCTCACCAACGTGAAGCCCAGCTCGGACCGCAGCACCACCGACGTGGCCGTGGCTCTGCACCATGCCGAGCTGCTGCAAGTGAATAAGCTAGCCGCCCAGGGCTGGCGGCTGGTGAGCGTGGCCCAGAGCACCGTGGGCGTGGGCGCCACCACCGAAACCGTGTACATGATGGAGCGGCGCTAGGTCACTGCAGTCACGTTAGCAAAGCGGTTGGTGGAGTAAGTTGCGGGCGCAATTAACTCCCCTTCTTCTTTGACGCTTATGAAAAAAGTGTTTCTCTCCACCGCCCTGGCGCTGGCCGTGGCCGGCTCGTGGGCATTTTATCCGAAGGCCCCGGCCGAGCCAAGCGGGTACATGATGGTAATCGGCAGCGCTACGTTCGCCGGCTTCACAAGCAAAGCAGAGGTCACCGTAGTAGACGCCGCTGGTAAAAGCACGGTTGTTGATGTAGACGCCCGCAACACCTCGGCCAAGCAAATTACCCAGTCCATGAATAAACTACACATGGCCGAGCTTCAAAAAATCAATGAGCTTAAGCAGCAGGGTTGGGTCGTCATTCAGGCAACTCCTCAAGCCATAGAAGGAATGATGACGACGGCTTATCTTCTGGAGAAACGCTAAGCAGCCCGCAAGCAAACGGCCGCCCCAATTACTTGGAGCGGCCGTTTGCTGTTAAGATTTAACCCAACTGCTGCTGCCTATTTAAATGCCTGAATGCCCGTGATGTCGGCACCGGTGATGAGCAGGTGGATGTCGTGGGTGCCTTCGTAGGTAATCACCGATTCCAGGTTCATCATATGGCGCATGATGGGGTACTCGCCGGTGATGCCCATGCCGCCGTGAATTTGGCGGGCTTCGCGGGCAATGTGCAGGGCCATTTCCACCGAGTTGCGCTTGGCCATCGAAATCTGAGCCGAGGTGGCTTTGCCTTCGTTTTTGAGCACGCCCAGGCGCCAGGCCATGAGCTGGGCCTTGGTGATTTCGGTAATCATTTCGGCCAGCTTCTTCTGCTGGAGCTGGTAGCTGGCAATCGGTTTGCCGAACTGCTCGCGCTGCAAGGAGTATTTCAGGGCCGACTCGTAGCAATCGATGGCCGCGCCGATGGCGCCCCAGGCAATGCCGAAGCGGGCCGAATCGAGGCAGGACAGCGGACCTTTGAGCCCGTCAATGTTGGGCAGAATATTCTCTTTGGGGATTTTCACGTCCTCAAACACCAGCTCGCCGGTGGTGCTGGCGCGCAGGCTCCACTTGTTGTGGATTTCGGGGGTGCTGAAGCCTTCCATGCCGCGCTCCACGATGACGCCTTTGATGCGGCCCTGCTCGTTCTTGGCCCACACCACGGCCACCTGGCACTCGGGCGAGTTCGAAATCCAGAGCTTGGCGCCGTTCAGCAGGTAATGGTCGCCCATGTCCTTAATGTTGGTGGTCATGCCGCCGGGGTTCGAGCCGTGGTCGGGCTCGGTGAGGCCGAAGCAGCCCAGCCACTCGCCGCTGGCCAGCTTGGGCAGGTACTTGCGGCGCTGCTCTTCGGAGCCGTAGGCGTAAATCGGGAACATGACGAGCGAACCCTGCACCGAGGCGGTGGAGCGCATGCCGGAGTCGCCGCGCTCGATTTCCTGCATGATGAGGCCGTAGCTGATGTAGTCGAGGCCGCCGCCACCGTACTCCTGCGGAATGGTGGGGCCGAAGGCGCCTACGTCGCCGAACTTGCGCACCATGCTGCTTTCGAAGTGCCCTTGTTGGGCCCATTTCTCGATGTTGGGGCTGATTTCCTTTTTGACGAAGTCGCGGATGGACTGGCGGATGAGCAGGTGCTCCTCGGTCAACAGGCCGTCGAGGTCGAAATAATCGGTGAAGCCGTTGGCGTTGGTGCTGCCCTTTTGGGCGGTGTGGGCTTTGGATTCGGGGGAAAGTACGTCGGCTTGCGAAGACATAAGCGGGGAAGTGGGGCGGTGAGAATGAGTGGGAATGCGGCCGCAAAGGTAACAGCCGGGGCGCAGGTGCGGTTCGGCTGGCTGGAAGGCCACGGGCCGGAAGTGCCCTGTTTTCGGTTGGCGGCGCGGGCGGGCCCTCCTTTTAACGCGCGGCGTCGTATGCTTGCCAAAAATTCATACGTTTCTCACCATGTCCACCACCGGGCCTCCCACCCACCACGCCGCCAAGCTAAACGAGTTGGAAGCCACCGCCATTTGCGGCAACGACATTTCTTCTTCGTGCCTCTATGTGTCGGCGCTGGCCATTTCCTACGCCGGGCAGTACGCTTGGCTGGCCCTGCTGGTGGTGGGCGCGGTGCTGTTTCTGTTTCGGCGCATCTACGGCGAGGTGGTGGGCGCCCTGCCCCTGAACGGCGGCGCCTACAACGTGCTGCTGAACACCACCAGCAAGCGCAACGCCGCGCTGGCCGCCTGCCTCACCATCCTGTCGTACATGGCCACGGCCGTGCTCTCGGCCAACGAAGCCATGCACTACCTGCACACGCTGTGGCATGGGCTACCCATCATTTGGGCCACCATGGGGCTGCTGGGGCTGTTTTTGGTGCTCACGCTGCTGGGCATGTCGGAGTCGGCCATCGTGGCGGTCATCATCTTTCTCACGCATCTGGCGTCGCTCACGCTGCTGGTGGGCGTGGCCGTGTGGTACCTGGCCACGCACGGCATGCCCAATCTGTCGCTCAACTTCCACGTGCCAGTGAAAGGCGGCAGCATCCTGGGAGCATTGTTCTTTGGGTTCAGCGCGGCCATGCTGGGCATTTCGGGGTTCGAAAGCTCGGCCAACTTCGTGGAGGAGCAGGCCCAGGGCGTGTTTCAGAAAACGCTGCGGAACATGTGGGTGGTGGTCACGGTGTTCAACCCGCTGCTGGCGTTTCTGGCCATTGCGGTGCTGCCGCTGGCCGAGGTGGGCCAGCACACCGAAACCCTGCTTTCGCACCTGGGCACCGTTACGGGCGGGCCCTGGCTGGGCAAGCTCATTTCGGTGAATGCCGTGGCCGTGCTCAGCGGGGCCGTGCTCACGTCCTTCGTGGGCGTGAGCGGCCTGATGAAGCGCATGACGCTGGACCGCATTCTGCCCCAGGTGTTTCTGCGCGAAAACAAGCGGGGCAGCAACTACCTTATCCTTATCGTTTTCTTCCTGCTGTGCTGCTCGGTGCTGTTCATCACGCAGGGGCAGTTGGGGCCGCTGGCGGGCGTTTATACCATTTCGTTTTTGTCGGTGATGGCGTTTTTTGCGCTGGGCAATTTTTTGCTCAAAGGCAAGCGGCCCAACCTGCCGCGGCCGGTGTACGCGGGCATTCTCACGGTCACGCTGGCGTTGCTGGGCGTGCTGGTGGCCCTGTTCGGCAACGTCCGCATTCACCCCGAGTACCTGATTGTGTTCCTCGAATACTTCCTGCCGGCCATGGCCGTGGTGTCCATCATGCTCAACCGCATTGCCATCCTCAACCTGGCAATGTCGGCGGTGGAGTCTTTGGCGCGGCACCTGCCGCGGGTGGCGCGCCTGGCCCGCCTCAAGGTGCGCCGGCAGCTGCGGGAGTTGGCCCAGCAGGAGTTCGTGTTTTTTACGAAGGGCGACAACGTGGCCAACCTCAACAAGGTGATGACTTACGTGGTGGAAAACGAATTCACCAACCGCCTGAAAATCGTGACGCTGCTCAAGCCCGGCGAACAATACCCCGACGAACTGCTGAACGACATCCGGGTGCTGGACCGCGCCTACGAGCAAATCGAGGTCGACTTCGTGACGATAGAAGGCAGCTTTGGCCCGGCGCTCATCGAGGAACTGTCGGAGCGGTGGAACATCCCCAAAAACTTCATGTTCATCGGCTCGCCCGGCGACCGGTTTCCGTACCAGATTTCGGAGCTCGGCGGCGTACGCCTGATTATCTGAGCGGTGGTTTCTGAACCGCAGATTCTGCAGATTTAACGGATTTCACAGATTCTTCTTTAAGGGATGATAACGTGCCGCCGCAGGCGCAATAAAAAAGGCCACTCTAAATGAGTAGCCTTTTTACAAATCAATTTTAGAAGCCGGCCACAAAAAATCTGTGAAATCCGTTAAATCTGCAGAATCTGCGGTTCAGAAACGCAGGTTCAGCGAGGCCAGGAAATTGGTTTTGGCCTGCGGGTAGTAATAGGTGGAATACTGAGCTTGCCCGCCGCTTACGTAGCCGTAAGTGGCGCCATTATTCACGTACTCCGTGTCGAAAATGTTGTTGAGCAGCCCGGCCAGCTCAATTTCCTGAAAGCCCAGTTTTTGCGGGTGCCAGAGGTAGCGCAGGCGCAGGTCCTGCACGTAGTAAGGGCTGATGCTACGCGACTCGGTGCTGGTATTGTCGAGGTACTGACGGCCGGCGTAGCGGACCAGCGTGGCCAGCTTCAGGCCGGGCAGGGCTTCGTACTCCACGGTGTAGGCGGCCGTGAAACCGGGCGAGAAAGCAATATTGGTTTGCTGGTAGGTGGTGGCTTTTTCGCCGCCCTGGTCGTAGTCGGTCAGGTAGTCGGTGTAGTTGTTGATTTTGTTCTGGCTGGCGGTGGCGGTGGCCGTTAGGCTCAGGGCGGGCACGGGCTTAAAGGTCACCTGCGCTTCGACGCCGCGGCGGTACGACTCGGCCACGTTGGTGTGAATGGCGTTGCCCACGTCGTCCAGCTGCCCGCTCAGTACCAGCTGGTTGTGGTAGTACATGTAGTAGAGGTTCAGGTTGACCTGCACCTTTTCGGTGGCGCGGCGCAGGCCCAGCTCGTAGTTGTAGAGGGTTTCGGCGGTGGGCCGGCGCTCGGCGGGCGTGTCGGTGTAGTCGGTGCGGGTGGGCTCGCGCTGGGCCAGCGCAAAGGAGGCGTACACCTGGGTGCTGGGGCGCAGCTGGTAGGTGAGGCCCAACTTGGGGTTGAGGAAGGTGAAACGGGCCGTTTGCTGGCTTTTGGCGCCGTTGGGGCGGCCGTCGGGTGCGTACAGCTCGTAGCGCACGTAGCGGTTTTGCAGGTCGGCGAAGCCGGCCAGCTTATCGGTCAGGCCCACGTTCACGCGGCCGTACACGTTGATGTCCTGCTTGTGGGCATTGGGTTCGTCGTCGTAGCGCGTGCCGGTTTCGGGGATGAAGGTGCCGCGCTGGGCCCAGGTCAGCTCATCGAAATGCTGGCCCCGGTAGCCCACCACGGCCCCGCCCAGCGTAGCCTCGGTGATGCGGCCACTCGTGGGCCGGGCCTGCAGGGCGAAGGTGGCGCCGTACATATCCGTTTTGAGCCAGCGCCGCCGGATGACGTCGGTGGTACGCAGCGTATCGAACCCGCCGCCGGCCGCCGGCTGATACACCGGGCCACCAATGCCATATTTTTCAAAATCCTGATTAGCCTTGTACTCCTCGTAGTAGCCGCCGCCGCGCGTCCAGAAGGGCGTCACGCTCAGGTTTAGGGTGGGTGCGAGCTGGCGCGAAATCAGGAACTGGTAGTAGTCCTGCTGGTAATTGTCGGTCTGGTTTTTATAGGCGGGCAGGTGCTGGCCAGCGTCGGTGCCGGCTTCGTTGTAGCGGCGGTTTTTGCGCAGCAGCGAGTCGGCCAGGCCGTACCAGCTTTGGTAGGTGGTTTCGTAGCCAGTCAATACCAAAGCCCGTAGCAGGGTCTTCTCATCCGAATACGTGCCGGTCAGGTACAGCGACTTCAGCCGCGATGAGGCGCGGTCCACGTAGCCGTCGCTCTGCACCCGCGAGGCACGGGCGTCCACCGCGAAATGGCCGTTGAGCAGCCCCGTGCCGGCCATTATCGTGCTTTTCCAGGTGCCAAACGAGCCGGCCGAGTTGTTGACTTCGGCGTAGGCTTTCGGCCGCAGGCCGAGGGTTTCCACGTTCAGGCTGGCCCCGAAGGCGCCCGCGCCGTTGGTGCTGGGCCCGGCCCCGCGCTGCACCTGAATGCTTTGGGTGGACGAAGCCAAATCCGGCAAATCGACAAAAAACACGCCGTGGCTTTCGGCCTCGTTCACCGGCACGCCGTTCAGCGTCACGTTGATGCGGGTGCCGTCGGTGCCGCGAATGCGGATGCCGGTGTAGCCCACGCCGGTGCCCGCGTCGGAGGTCGTCGTCACGCTGGGCGTCTGGTCGAGCAGGTAGGGAATGTCTTGGCCGAAATTGCGGGCTTGCAGCTCCTGGCGGCTCACGTTTTGGTAGGCGGTGCCGGTTTTGTCGGTGGCGCGGGTGGCGGTCACCACGGCCTCGGGCGTCAGGATGCGGCGCAGCTTGGCGGTGTCGGGCGGGGCGGTTTCTTGGGCCCGTGCCGGGGCAGCGGCCAGCCCCACGAGGGCGGCGCCGACGAGCAGTACAGTTTTCAAAAGTCAACAGCTAAAGATGGAACGCGCCGTCGCCCCAGGGGTCGGAGCGGCGGCGGAAACGTCCGCGGATTGTTTGTTCCCTGCGCCGGCATTACCCGGTTCAGGTTCGATGGGTATCATCTCAGCCGAGGTTGTACACAACCTCAGCACCCCTAAACAGGCCGCAAAGGTAACACTGTGGGCGGCGGGCGCGCTTTTTTTACTTATTGCCGGGCCCGGAGCGTGCGCGTTTGCTGGCTATCAGTTAATTTAGGGACGTCGGCCGCGCAACGTCGGGCCGGGGGCTTGCGTTCATAGGCATCGCCCCGCTTAAGCTGCTTTCGTCATGCTCAATCTCGTCTACGCCGTCGCCTTTTGCGCATTCTTCCTCTTCGTGCTGGTGATGCCGCGCCGCCGGCGCGTGCTGCCGCCCCCGCCGCCCTCCGACGGCGACGATGACGGCGGCGAACCGCACGACCCCGGCCTGCCCGACCTCGACCTGCCGCCCGGTATTTCGCGCCCCATCAGCGACTGGGAACCCGATTACAACCGCCGCCGGGTGGAGTTGTAAGGCATTGGTTAAAAATTAAAAAGGCCCGCCTGATAATCCAGGCGGGCCTTTTTTACTCCTAACTTTTTGACGCTTAACTCACTTCAATGGTGTAGGCGGCGGTGAACACCTGGCCCGGCTCCAGTGTCAGGATGCCTTCTTTGTCGCGCAGCTCGCCGGGCTCGCCGGCCGGGCTGGCCACGCCGTACCAGGGCTCTACGCACACAAAGCCCGCGCCGGGCCCTTTGGTCCAGAGGCCGAGGTAGGGAAAGCCGTCGAACTGAAACCGCACGAAATGCGCCGACTTGCGCGAGCGCAGCACCAGTCCGGAGAAGTCGTAGTGCTTGAAAACCAGCGCGTCGTCGGCAAACAGCTCGTAGCTCAGGGGCAGCTCGCGCTCTTCGTTTAGCACGGCCGCGGTTTGGCCCGTGAGCAGGCCGCCCTGCAGCAGGTGCCGCTCCAGCGTGACGGGGTGGTCGAACTCAAAGTAATAATCCTCAAAGGCTTCGCCCGGCAGCAGCGGGCAGCGCACGGCCGGGTGCGCCCCGATGCTGAAGAGCAGCGGCTGGGTGGCAGCCGGGTTGCGCACGTCCCAGCGCACGGTGAGCTCGGTGCCGCGCAGCACGTAGGTGATGGTCAGCTCAAAGGCGAAGGGGAAGACAGTTTGGGTGGTTTCGTCGTGCTGCAGCTGGAACACCAGCTCGGTTTCGTCGTGGCGCAGCACGGCAAACTCCTGGTCGCGGGCAAAGCCGTGCTGGGGCAGCTTGTAGTCGCGGCCCTGGTAGTGGTAGGCGTCGCCGGGCAGGCGGCCCACCAGGGGGAACAGCACGGGCGCGTGGCGGGCCCACACGGCGGGGTCGCCGGGCCACACGTATTCCAGGTCGTTGGCGGTGGTGACGAGGCTGGTGAGCTCGGCCCCGCGGGCCGCGAACGTGGCGCAGCACTGCGGCGTGCGCAAAGTGTAGTGCGAAGGCATGGTGGCGTACGGGATTGGGTCTTCGTGCAGCACAGACGGGGTTTCGGCCGTGCGCAGCAGTTCATCAACGAGAAAGCGGGCCTGGGCGAAGCGGCGCTCGCCGGAGCCCGAAATTTCGGCAAAGTTGGACATTCGGTCCCGCAGCTCGCGCTGGTAGAGGTCGTAGAACTGCTGGCGCAGGTGCGGGTGCTCGCGCAGGGGGTCGGGCAGCCAGGGCAGGTCCACGCCCATGAGCAGCACTAGGTCGTACTGCTGCTCGTCAATCCGGCGCAGTATCCACTCGGGGCAGGTGCCGAAGGCGTGCTCGGCCCAGATTTTTATCACCAGCAGGTCGCTGTCGCAAAACACCACGTGCCGGGCCGTGCGCACGGCTTCGGCTTCGGCGCGCAGCTGGCCGCGGGCTATTTCTTCAATGTCGGCCAGGGTGTAGTGCGGGCCGGTGTCGGCGAGGTATTCGCGGGCGTATTCGGGGGCGAAGGACGTGCCGTAGTGCGCCGCCAGCTGGGCCGCCAACGTCGATTTGCCCGTGGATTCGGGGCCGGTAAGGGAAATGCGCAGCAAAGAGAGGGCGGAAAGGCGGGGGATGGAAGGGAAACCCCGGCGCAAGGGAGCCGTCATCGGGTGGAATAACGGGGGTGCCTCCGAACGCACGGCCGGACAAAGATTGCACGGCGCTACGACTTAATTAGCTTCTGCCCGTGCTATCGCCTTACATATTAGTGCGTGCCCGCCGTAGCGGCCGCCGCCAACTCGCGGCGCCACTGCCAGTAGCCGTAGGCCGCCAGCCCCAAAAACACCACGTAGAGCCCGCTGGTGAGGTACAGCTCGCGGTGCCAGTACATGCCCACGTAGGCCACATCAACGCCAATCCAGAGCAGCCAGTTTTCGAGGTGGCGGCGCGAGAGCAGCAGCTGCGCCGCCAGGCTGATGGCCGTGGTGCTGCTGTCCCAGTAGGGCAGGGCGGCGTTGGTGTGCTCGGCAAACAGGAAGCCCGCCCCGGCGGCGTAGAGCAGCCCCGCCGCCGCCAGCCACCCCGCCACCGGGCCGGGCGTGCGCGTGATGGGCAGCGGCGCGGCCTCGGCGCCCGCGCCGCCGTGCAGCCACCTGGCCCAGCCGTAGACCAGCAGCGCCACAAAGGCCAGTTGCAAACCGGCGTCGGAATAGAGCCGGCTCTGCCAGAACACCACCAGGTAGAGCCCGCCGTTGAGGATGCCAATGGGGAAATTCAGGATGGAATTGCGGGCCGCCAGCCACACACAGGCCACGCCCGTCACCACGCCGGCCACCTCCAGCGGACTAGCGGCGCGAATGGCGGCCAGCGCCGCGGGCAGAACATCGGAAACAGACAAGGCGGCCAAGGCGAGCGGGGAAGTTGCGCCGCAAGGTAGAGCCCGGGCCCTACTTTTGCCCGCTCTAACCCCTGCCATGGAAAGCGCCCCCCTCGAAATCAGCCCCGAAGAGCTGCACCGCCGCCTGCAAGCCGGCGACGACCTGCAGCTCGTCGACGTGCGCGAACCCGAAGAATACGACTACTGCCACCTGCCCGGCAGCCGGCTTCTGCCGCTGGGCGAGCTCACGCGTCGCACCGACGAAATCCGCCAGGACGGCCCGGTGGTGGTCATTTGCCACCACGGCGTGCGCTCGGGCCAGGCCGCGGGCTACCTGCGCCACCGCCTGGGCCGCGCCAACGTGCTGAACCTGCGCGGCGGTGTGGCCGCCTGGGCCGCGCAGGTCGACCCGGCATTTCCGACGTACTGAAGCATCACGCAGATATAAAGAACGTCATGCCGAGCGCAGTCGAAGCATCTTTACCGCCAGCACTAATCATTTACTATTGCGGGCAAGATGCTTCGCTGCGCTCGGCATGACCGTTCTGCCGACGCGGCAGACATTTCCGCAATCGTTTGAGCCTGAAATCCGTTGTAGAAGCACACTTTGCTTCTGCCATGCTTGACTTACCATTTGCCCCGCCGGCCGCAGCCGACCCCAACGCCCCCACGCTGGCCGCCCGGCTGGCCCTGCGCGAGCGGCCCGTGGGCGCGCCGCTGCTCCGCCAGCAGTGGAGCGAGCTGCTGTTTCTGCACTGGCCGGTACCGGCGGCGCTGCTGCAGCCGCACCTGCCGCCGCGGCTGCAGGCCGACACGCACGAGGGCATGGCCTGGCTGGGCGTGGTGCCCTTCAAAATGTCGAAGGTGAGCACCCGCGTGACCCCGCCCCTGCCCGGCAGCGATGAATTTCTGGAGCTGAACGTGCGCACCTACGTGCACCTCGACGGCGTGCCCGGCGTGTGGTTTTTCTCGCTCGATGCCACCAGCCCGCTGGCCGTGTGGGTGGCGCGCACGTTTTTCCACCTGCCCTACCTGCGCGCCACCATGCGCCTGGAAAGCCCCGGCGCGCAGCTGCGGCAGTTCACGGCCCGGCGCACGCACGCTGGCAAGCCGGCCGCCCACTTCCGCGCCACCTGGAAAATCGGCGCGCCCCTGCCCCCGGCCGAACCGGGCTCGCTGGCCTTTTTCCTCACCGAGCGGTACTGCCTCTACGCCAGCAATAAAGCCCAGACCAAGCTCTACCGGGGCCGGGTGGCCCACGCGCCCTGGCCGCTGAGCAGCGCACAGGTGCTGCACTACGAGTCGTCGCTGGTGGAAAGCCACGGCCTGCCCACGCCCGCCGGCGCGCCGGTGGTGCACGCGGGCGGCCCCGTGAGCGTGGAGCTGTGGCCCATGCAGCAGGTGTAATTTTGCCGGGTGAACCCCGCCTTCGTCCTGCCGCCCCTCCCCGATTTGCCCATCCTCGCGGCGCTACCCGAGCTGCGGGCGGCCCTGGCGGCCCACAGCCGCGTGGTGCTGGAAGCCCCGCCCGGCGCCGGCAAAACCACCGTGGTGCCGCTGGAGCTGCTGGCCGCCGAGTGGCGTGCGCCGCAGGATAAAATCCTGGTGCTGGAGCCGCGCCAGCTGGCCGTGCGCGGGGCCGCCGCCCGCCTGGCGCAGCTGCTGGGCGAGCCCGTGGGCCGCACCATCGGCTACCGCGTGCGCCTGGACAGCAAGGTGAGCCGGAAAACCCGCGTGGAGGTCATTACCGAAGGCATTCTCACGCGCATGATTCAGGACGACCCGGCCCTGGAAGGCGTGGCGGCCGTGGTGTTTGATGAGTTCCACGAGCGCAGCCTGAATGCCGACCTCGGCCTGGCGCTGGCCCTGGATGCGCAGGCCGTGCTGCGGCCCGAGCTGCGCATCCTGATAATGAGCGCCACGCTGGAAGCCCAGCGGCTGGGGCAGTGGCTGCCCGCGCCGGTGGTGTCGTCGGCCGGTTTTTTGTTTCCCATCGAAACGCATTACCTCGACCCGCGCCGCGCCGCCAGCCTGCCCACCAAGCCTGCCGACCGACTGGCCGAGCTGGTGCCCGCGCAGGTGCGGGCCGCCCTGAACGCGCACCCGGAAGGCGATATTCTGGTGTTCCTGCCCGGCGTGGGCGACTTGCAGCGCAGCGCCCGCAAGCTCCAGGAGGCCCTGCCCGAGCACGTAGACCTGCACCTGCTGCACGGCGAATTGCCCCTCGAAGCGCAGGATGCTGCCCTGCGGCCCGTGCGCGGCGGACGGCGCAAGGTCATCCTGGCCACCAGTATTGCCGAAACCAGCCTCACCATTGAGGGCGTGCGGGTGGTGATTGACGGGGGCTTTGCGCGGGTGCCGCGCTTCGTGCCACGCACCGGCTTCACCACCCTCGAAACCGTGCCCGTGGCCCGCGCCGCCGCCGACCAGCGCCGGGGCCGCGCCGGCCGCCTGGCGCCCGGCACCTGCTACCGCCTCTGGACCGAAGCCGAGCACCCCAACCTGCCGGCCCACCGCCCGCCCGAAATCCAGACCGCCGACCTCAGCAGCCTGGTGCTGGAGCTAGCCCTGTGGGGCGCCGCTGGCCCCGGCAGCCTGCGCTGGCTCGACGTGCCGCCGGCCGCCGCCTATGGCCAGGCTCAGGACCTGCTGTTGCGCCTGGGAGCATTGGACGCTTCACATTCAGCTTCGCTTAATGAAGAATTAAGAATGACGAACGAAGATTTGGGGACGTCGAATAATTCTTCATTAAAAACCAAGCCCACATCCCACGGCCGGCAGCTGGCGGCACTGGGGTTGCCACCGCGGCTGGGGCACTTGGTCGTGCGCGGGCAGGAGCTGGGCCACGGCGCGGCAGCCGCTTCGCTGGCGGCGCTGCTGTCCGAGCGCGACCTGCTGCGTTGGGCCGCGCCCACCGACACCCGCCCTGCCCCGCCCGACCTGCGCCTGCGCCTCGAAGCGCTGGCCAGCGGCCGGCCGCCGCTGCCGGGCCTGGCCCTGCACCACGCCACCTTGCAGCGCGTGCGCGACGTGGCCCGCAACCTGACCGGCCGCCTGGGAAAAGCCGACAGCACATCCGCCAATCAGTTAATCAGCACATCACCCGTGGGCCTGCTCACGGCGCTGGCCTACCCCGACCGACTGGCCCAGCGCGAAACGCACGACCGGCTGCGCCTCGTGACGGGCCAGCGGGTGAGTTTGAACACGACGGACGTGGACGCGCAGGCCACTTTTTTCGCGGTGGCGCACCTGGCGGGCACGGCCTCGGCGCCGCGGGCCACGCTAGCCGCCCCGCTGGAGCAGGACGAGCTGGAGCTGGCTTTTGCCGACCAGATTACGACCACCGAGGAGGTGCGCTACGACCCGGCGGCCCAGCGCGTGACGGGCCGCTGGGTGCGCCGCCTGGGCGCGTTGCTGCTGGAAGAAAAAGTCATCGGCCAGCCCCGGCCGGAGCTGGTAGCCGAAGCCCTGCTGGCCTATTTGCTGGAAGCCGGGCTGGGCAAGCTCAACTGGACGCCCCACGCCCGGCAGCTGCAGCAGCGGCTGGAGTTCTTGCGGCGGCATTTCCCGGCGGGCGAAACCGGGGAAGCGGCGGCCGAAAGCTGGCCCGCCTTCGACGACGAGACGCTGGCCCGGGAGCTGGCCGACTGGCTGGGCCCGCACCTCACCGGCCTCAAAACCCTGGCCGAGGTGCAGCGCCTCGACCTGACGGAGCCGCTGCTGGCCCGCCTGCCCGGCGGCTGGAATCAGCGCCAAGAGCTGGACCGCCTGGCGCCGGCCGCGCTGGAAGTGCCCAGCGGCTCGCACATTACCCTCGACTACGGCGACCCCGCCGCGCCGGTGCTGGCCGTGAAGCTCCAGGAGCTGTTTGGCCTCACCGAAACGCCCACCGTGGCCGGCGGGCGCGTGCTGCTGCTGCTGCATTTGCTTTCGCCCGGCGGCCGGCCGGCCCAGGTCACCCGCGACCTGCGCAGCTTTTGGGAGAAGGGCTACTTTGAGGTGCGCAAGGACCTGAAGGGCCGCTACCCCAAGCACCCCTGGCCCGACAAGCCGATGGAGCACATTCCCACCAAGCTGACCAAAAAACGGCTGGGGCAATAAGCTTGTGGCCAGCAATAAGCTTTTCGTTCGCACGCGAAGTGGCTGGGGGTTAATTTTGTTAAAAGTCCACTTCATCCCCGCCCACTATGGCCTCAGCCCCCGATTCCTCGCCCGTTATTGCCGGTGACAAGCTCACTCCCGGGTGGCTGAAAATCGGCTGGCTGTATTTGATGCTGGCCCCGGCGCTGGTGTGGGGCTTCTCCAGCTTGTCGGGGCCGCGCAGCCTGGCTTCGGCGGTGCTCACGGTGGTCACGGTGGGGTTTGGGCACTCCATTGGGCTGCACCGGGGCATCATTCACCGCTCCTACCGCTGCGCCCGTTTCACGCGGGGGCTGCTGGCGTACCTGTTTGTGCACACGGGGCTGGGCGGGCCGCTGTCGTGGGTGCGGGTGCACTACTTCCGCGACTACTGGCAAAACCGCGTCGACTGCCCGGCCTACTTCCGCTACGACCATTCCATGGCCCGCGACTACTACTGGAACCTGCACTTCGCGCTCAAGTCCGGCGACATCGGCCGCTACGAAATCCCCGACGAGGACCTGCACGACCCGTGGCTGGCGTTTCTGGAGAAAACCTGGTACCTGCACGTGCTGGCCGCGGCCGGGCTCATCTGGGCGTTTTTTGGATTTGAAGCCATGATAGTGTGCGTGCCCCTGCGCGTCAGCGTCACCATCCTAGGGCACTGGTTCGTGGGCTTTGTGTCGCACAAGTACGGCTACGCCCGCTACGACATCGACGACGCCGCAGAGCACGGCTTCAACAACTGGGTGCTGGGCGCGCTGTCCTTCGGCGAGGGCTTCCACAACAACCACCACGCCCACCCCAGCTCGGCCAAGATGAGCACCGCCTGGTACGAGCTGGACCTGGGCTGGTACCTGGTGGCGCTGCTACGTGCCGTGGGCCTGGTGTGGGACGTGCAGGTGGTGGGCCACGCCCCCACCCAGAAAGCCCGCGCCAAAGAGCACAAATTCCGCTGGCACTGGCCCTGGCAGGACTAATTCCTAGCCAATAGTGGCTGCGGCCTTAGCCGGGCAGCTCGCCGCCGGGCCCACCGGCGTCGCGGCCCCGGGCGGGCGAATAGTGGCGGTGCAGCCAGCGGCTGAGGCCCCCCAGGCCCGGCAGCAGCACCCGCTCGGTGATGTTGGCCTGGTCGAGTTTGTCGCGCACTTCCCACTTGAGCTCGGCCGGGATGATGATGCGAAAATACAGCTCGGGGCGGGCGGCCAGCCAGTCGTGTAGCACGCTTTGGGCGGTGCTCATCAACGAAAAAAGGGCGTACTGGTGCACGATGCGGGCATCGAGGCTGGGCGGCTCCAGAAACAGCACGTAGGGTTCAGCCTGCAGCTCTTCCAGGTCGGCCAGGCTGCCCGTCACGGGTTGCAGCAGCTCCGAGGTGAAGACATTGGAGCCCTCCTGGTGCAGGGCCTGACGCAGCCGCTGGGGCAGGTGCTCGGCAGCTTTCACGTAGTTCAGGGCCCACACAATGCCGTCTTCGTGGTAGGCTTCAAGGTCGTCGGTGGCAAAGTGCAGGGCCACGTAGGGCGAGTACGTCCAGTCGAGCAGGCGGGTGGGCAGGCCGTGGTGCTGGGCCAGGGCCAGCCAGTCCCAGGTGCTGGCACCGGCCACCTGCGTTGGCGTGTCGCGGGCGTACTTGCGGAAGTTGCGCAGCAGGTGGTGCTCCAGGTTGTGGTACTCGCCGCCGAGGCGCTGCAGGCTGGTATCGAGCCGGTAGTGGCGCGAGCGGCTGCCCCGGTACACAAACGGCGAGCGAAACCGCCCGATGCGCCCGTCCCAGGTGTTCTGGAACAGCAGGCGCTGCAAATCCTCCCAGGAATTGGCGCGGTGGTCGTTGGTGGTGAGCGGCATACTAAGAACAAGCGGTGGTGCCGCAAGAACGGCAAACTTGCCGCTTTGGATAACGAAGAGCTTACCCGTGGCCGCGCCAACTGGACCCCGCGCCCCACGAAAACGGCCGGCATTTCGCTCAGGCTGAAACGAAACACCGGCCGTAGCTTTTTGCGCTAAAAAGGCTATTCGCCCGCCGGAAAATCGGCCGCGTCGCCCATCTCGGCGTACTGCTCCAGCTCGTTGGTGAGGGCCGCAAACTTCTCGCGGGCGCCTTTCACGGCCGCTTTGCCCAGCGGCAGGTGCAGGGGCGGGTTTTCCAGATACACCACCTCGTACATGGCTTTGGCGGCGCGCACGGGGTCGCCGGGCTGGCGCCCGCTGTAGCCCTGAATGCTGCGGATGTTTTCGCCCACCGTGGCCTGGTAGTCGTCGATATTAGTATTGGCGATGGTGGCCGACTCGCCCGCCCACTTGGTGCGGAAGCCGCTGGGCTCGATGTTGGTGACCTTGATGCCCAACGGCCCCACTTGCAGCGAAAGGCTCTCGCCAATGGCTTCGAGCGCAAACTTGGAGGCATTATAAATGCCCACGCCGGGGAACGTGCGCAGCCCGCCGATGCTGGTGATGTTCAGCACGTGGCCGCTGCGGCGCTCGCGCAGGTGGGGCAGCACCGCCCGCAACACGTGCAACGCCCCAAACACGTTTACGTCGAACTGCCGCTGCACTTCTTCGGCCGGCACTTCTTCGATGCTGCCCATGGAGCCGTAGCCGGCGTTGTTCACGATGACATCGAGGTAGCCAAAACGGGCAATGGAATCGGCGATGGCCGTTTTCACCTGGCCTTCGTTGGTCACGTCGCACACGGCGCCAAAGGTGCGCTCGGGTTCGCGGGCCGTAAAGGCCGCCGCCTGCTCGGGCTTGCGGAAGGTGGCGGCCACGCGGCCACCTTTTTCCAGAATGTAGTCGGCCAGGGCTTCGCCAAAGCCGGACGAGGCGCCGGTGATGAACCAGGTTTTGGGAGTAGTATCGGGCATAAAAAGAGGCAATGAAATGGTAGCCGCTAAGACGGATTGCGGGGCGTAATTGTTTATAAAGAAGGGTGTACTGGGACTGTTTCTGTCATCCTGAGCGCAGCAAAGGGCCTTTTTACCGAATACCAGGCAGCAGTAACCTCCTTAATGCACCAGCCGCGAGAAGGTCCTTTACTGCGCTCAGGATGACAGAAACACTACATTCAGGAATCGTTTTTCTGGCTTTCAACCCAACTTCCCGCCGTACCTTTGCCTGGCAAAAGGCCCAAACCCCCAACCCCTTTTGCCATGGCGGATTCCGCACCCCCCAAAATTGCCTTCGAGGCCCTCACCTACGACGACGTGCTGCTGCTGCCAGCGTACTCCGAGGTTTTGCCCCGAAACTGCGACACCGGCACCCGCCTCACCCCCACCATCCGGCTGCACACCCCGCTGATTTCGGCGGCCATGGACACCGTCACGGAGTCAGATATGGCCATCGCGCTGGCGCAGGAAGGCGGCCTGGGCATCATCCACAAGAACATGTCCGTCAAGGCGCAGGCCGAGCAGGTGCGCCGCGTGAAGCGCAGCGAATCGACCCTGATTCAGGACCCGTTCACCCTGCCGCCCACCGCCACCCTGGCCGACGCCCGCCAGCTCATGCGCAAGCACAACATTGGCGGCATCCCCGTGGTGGCCGAGGACCGGCTGCTGCAGGGCATCCTCACCAGCCGCGACCTGCGTTTTGAAGCCGACCTGGCCCAGCCCGTGACCACCGTCATGATTCCGCTGGCCCGCCTCGTCACGGCCCCCGCCGGCATCGACCAGGCTGCCGCCGAGCAGCTCCTCACCGACAGCAAAGTCGACAAGCTGCCGCTGGTGGACGCCGACGGCCGCCTGGCCGGCCTCATGACTTACAAAGACATTCGCAAGCGCCGCCGCGCCCCGCACGCCAGCAAAGACGGCCAGGGCCGCCTGCGCGTGGGCGCCGCCGTGGGCGTCACGGCCGACCTGCTGCCCCGCGTGGCTGCGCTGGTCGAGGCCGGCGTCGACCTCGTGAGCCTCGACACCGCCCACGGCCATTCCAAGGGCGTGATGGACGCCGTGCGCACCATCAAAAAAGCCTACCCCAACCTGCCCGTGATGGCCGGCAACGTGGCCACCGCCGCCGGCGCCCGGGCCCTGGCCGACGCCGGCGCCGACGTGGTGAAGGTGGGCGTGGGGCCGGGCTCCATCTGCACCACGCGCATCATCGCGGGCATTGGCGTGCCGCAGCTGTCGGCGGTGCTCGAAGCCGCCAAAGGCCTGGAAGGCACCGGCGTGACGCTGGTGGCCGACGGAGGCATCAAGTTTTCGGGCGACATCGTGAAGGCCCTGGCCGGGGGCGCCGCCGCCGTGATGGTGGGCTCCTTGCTGGCCGGCACCGAGGAAGCGCCCGGCGACCTCATCATCTACGAAGGCCGCAAGTACAAGAGCTACCGCGGCATGGGCTCGGTGGAGGCCATGGAGGACGGCAGCAAGGACCGGTACTTCCAGGACGCCGAGGACGACGTGAAGAAGCTGGTACCCGAGGGCATTGTGGGCCGCGTGCCCTTCAAGGGCAACGTGTCGGAGGTGATTTACCAGCTGGCGGGCGGGCTGCGCGCCGGCATGGGCTACGTGGGCGCGGCCAACCTGGAAGCCCTGCAGGCGGCGCAGTTTGTGCGCATCACCGGGGCCGGCCTGCGCGAGTCGCACCCGCACGACGTGCAAATCACCCGCGAAGCCCCCAATTATTCGAGCCGCTAGCCCGGTGGCTTTAGCAGGCTGAAACCCAAAGAGCCCCGTCGGTTTACACTGGCGGGGCTCTTTGCCGTGGCCATAATGTTGGGGTTGCTTTTGCACGGCTGATTGTATCTTGCATGCCAGTTGAGCGTCGACAGTGGCGCGGCGGGCTGGTGCGCTTGTGTTATTCCTAGTTAGTGTCTGTGCCTCAACGCTTACTCTCTTTTCTGCTGCCGTTTAGCCTGCTAAGCTGGGGCGTGCTGCTGCTCAGCGCCCTGAGCCACTCGGGGGCCGGGCCGTGGCTGGGCACCTGGCCCGACTGGGCCACGCAGCTGGCGCAGGGGGCTTTCGTGCTGGGCGTGTTCCTGTACTACCGCTACCGGCCCTCGCCGCTGCAGGGGCAGGCGTTCATCCGGCTGCTGCGGCGCCTGCTGGCGGGTCCGGGGCTGCTGGCGCTGGGCTGCATTGGGCTGCACCTGCTGGAGCGCCTGATGAAAAACCAGCCGGTTTTTGGCAGCAACAGCCTGCTGTTCACCAGCATTTACACCTTGAACCTCGGGTTGTTTGTCATTTTCCTGGCCCGCACCAACTACGCGTGGCGAGCCTTGGTGCTGTTTCGTTCCTCGCCCCGCCTGCAGCGCGAATGGACGATTTTTGAGGTGCTGCTGGGCGCCACGCTGCTGTTTCGGCTGGTGGGCGTGAACCCGCCCAACTACCTGAGCATCCCGCTGGTGGTAGGCCTGGGCCTCTACGGCATTTACCTGAGCGGGCACCAGAAATGGGTGGCCTACCTCAGCCAGCGCGAAAAATGGCGCGCCGTGCTGTTGCAGGCCGGGCTCTTGTTCAGCGTGCTGGTGTTTGTGCAGTACTTCCGCGTCACGCAGGTCGACCCGCAGCTCATTGCCCCGCAGCCGCAATATGCCTTTCTGCTACTCACGGCTTTTTTCTCGGCTTTTTATGCCCTGATGGGCTTGCTGGTCACGTTTTTCAACCTGCCCATTGCCGACGTCATCGAGCAGCGGCGCAACGAAATCCTGCGCCTGCAGCGCCTTACCCAGATTATCCAGCGGGGCCAGACCACGGCCGAGGTGTACCGCATCCTGCTGGAGTCGGCGGTGCAAACCGTGCAGGCCGACGCCGCTTGGCTCGACCTCGACCCCGGCCACGCCAACGTGGAGGCCGCCGCCGCCACCCAATACCACAACCTCAACCCGGCCCAGGCCGACGACCTGCGCACCCGCCTGCGCGGCCACGACCTGCCCGAAGGCGAGTTCATCACCAACGACTTGAACGCCCGCGTGGGGTTTGAGGGCACGGTGCAGGAATTCCGCTCGCTGCTGCAGCTGCCTTTGCGCGGCCTGCATTTCAACTACGGCATGCTCTACCTGCTCAAGGTGAAGCCGCACACCTTCGACCGCGAAGACCTGAGTATCCTGCAAACCTTCACCAGCCAGGCCGTACTCAGCATCGAAAACCTGGAGCTGGTGCGCACCTCGCTAGAAAACCAGCGCACCCAGGAAGAGCTGAAAATTGCTTCGCAGGTGCAGGACAGCCTCATTCCGAAAAACCTGCCGACGGATAACTGGTTTGACATCAGCTCGCACTCGCTGGCGGCCAAGGAAGTGGGCGGCGACTTCTACGACTTTCTGCACCTGCCGGGCCGGCGGCTGGCCGTCATCATCGGCGACGTGAGCGGCAAGGGCGTGACGGCCGCCTTCCACATGGCCCAGATGAAGGGGATTTTCCACTCCTTGATGCAGGAAAACCCGCTGGCCAAGAACGAGCGCGACAAGTTCCCGGTGCCCAGCCGCTTCATGGCCCAGGCCAACGCCGCCCTCACGCACTGCCTGGAGAAGTCCTCGTTCATCACGTCCTCGCTCTACATCATTGATTATGAGCAGGGCGGCTTTGTGTTTGCCCGCGCCGGGCATTGCCACACGCTCTACTACCATGCCCTGCGCGAGGAGGTGTTTTACTTTGAATCCACGGGCCTCGGCCTGGGCATCATCCGGAACGAGAGCTACGAGAAGCACATCAAAAACCAGTTTTACGACTACAGCCCCGGCGACGTGATGGTGATTTACACCGACGGCATCGTGGAGGCGCGCGGCGGCGACGGCACCGACGAGTACGGCGAAGACCGGCTCAAGCTGCGGCTCGAAGAAAGCTATTTTCAGGAAGCGGAGGACATTAAGAACTTTATCCTCAACGACCTCAACGCCTTTACCCTCGGGCACCCGATTCACGACGACCAGACGCTGCTCGTCATTAAATTCAAGTCGGCCCAACCCCCACCGTTGGCCTGACGTATCGACCTCATTATGAAAGTAACTGCTCAACCCTCCGCCGATACCCTCACCCTGCTGCTCGATGGTGAGCTGGACGCCAGCTCCGCCATCGTGCTCGACACGGAGCTGGCCAAGCCCGACATCCTCAACTATCGCAAGGTGCTCGTCGACTGCGCCAAGCTCAGCTACATCTCTTCCGCGGGCCTGGGCGTGTTCATCTCGCACCTGCAGCGCTTCCAGGATGCCAACGTGAAGCTGGTATTTTTCAACATGCAGGAAAAGGTGTTCAACGTATTTGAAATCCTGGGTCTGGATGCGCTGATGACCATCGTGCCCAGCGCCGCCGAAGCCGAAGCCGCCTGATACTACTTATGAATTATGAGTTATGAATTACGAATTGGTTGTTCACTTCGCCATTTGACAATTCATAATTAATAATTCATAACTCATAATTCAAGATGAAGTCTACCCTCCGCATTGCCTGCTCTCGCGCCCACCTCCAGCAGGTGCGGGATTTCGTGCGGAATTACCTCAACAGCCGCAGCTTGCCCGAAATCACGGTCAACCAAGTGGTGCTGGCCGTGGACGAGGTGGTGGCCAACTTCATCATCCACGCCAACAACGAGGACGAAACTCAGTTCCTGGACCTGGAGCTGGCGTTTGAGAAGCAGGAGCTCAACGTGGAAATTGCCGACCACGGCGACACCATTTTCCTGCCCGGCGCCCACCAAAGCCCCGATTTGCGGGCCTACATCCGCGAGGGCCGCAAAGGAGGAATGGGCATGGCCCTGGTTAACCGCCTCATGGACCGGGTGGAGTTTTTCACCCGCGGCAACCACACCGTCTGCCACCTGAGCAAGCACCTGGCATAGTCGTCCCAACTCAAAGAACGTCATGCTGAGCGTCAGCGAAGCATCTTTACCGCAATAGTAATTGTTACTCTCGTGGTAAAGATGCTTCGCTGACGCTCAGCATGACGTTCTGTTTGGGGCTTTGGCCTCTCAGGCGCGTCGCCTTTCTTTCCGTCCGGAAATTAGTTAATTTCGCACCGGTAATTTTATGCCCGCGCGGCGGCTTTCATCGGCGCCGTCGTTTTTGTTTCCTTTCTCCTTTATATGCACAACCGCATTCTGTACGCCGGCGCTGCCGTCGTCACGCTGCTGGCAGGCTGCCAGACCTCCAAACCGGCTGCTTCGGCCGCTACCGCCGCCGGTCCCGTGGTCGAAACGCTGGGCACCTACCCCGTGCCGGCCAACGAGTTTGCCTACGTGTACCGCAAAAACAACAGCTCGGCGCCCGACTACGGCACCCGCCAGAGCGTGACTGACTACCTCGACCTCTACACCAACTTCCGTCTCAAGGTGCTGGAAGCCGAGCAGCGCGGCCTCGACACCACCCAGGCCTTTAAGCGCGAGCTGGAGGGCTACCGCCAGCAACTGGCCCAGCCCTACCTCACCGAGAAAAGCGTGACCGACCAGCTGGTGCGCGAAGCCTACGACCGCATGAGCCAGGAGGTGAACGCCTCGCACATCCTCATCCGCGTGGCGCCCGACGCCACCCCGCAGGACACCCTGAAGGCGTACCGGAAGGTGGAGGAGCTGCGCAAGCAGGCGCTGGCGGGCGAAGACTTCGGCGTGCTGGCCCGCGCCAACAGCGAAGACCCCTCGGCCAAGGAAAACGCCGGCAAGCTGGGCTACTTCACGGCCATGCAGATGGTGTACCCGTTTGAGTCGGCGGCTTATAAAACGCCGGTGGGGCAGGTGTCGCAGCCGGTGCGCACGCGCTTCGGCTACCACCTCATCAAGGTGAATGACAAGCGCGCCGCGCAGGGTGAAATCAAGGTGGCCCACCTCATGATTCGGGTGAACGCCAACGCGGCCAAGTCCGATTCGCTCACGGCCAAAAAGAAGATTGACGAGCTCTACAGCCGCCTGAAAAAAGGCGAAAACTGGGACAAGCTCGTGGCTCAGTTCTCGGAAGATGCCGGCTCGGCGGCCAACGGCGGCGAGTTGCCGCCTTTCGGCACCGGCCGCATGATTCCCTCGTTTGAGGAAGTGGCGTTCAAGCTGCAAAAGCCCGGCGACATCTCGGCGCCCGTGCAAACGCCCTACGGCTGGCACGTTATCAAACTAATTGAGAAACAGCCCCTGGCCAAGTTCGCCGACCTGGAAGCCGGCCTGAAAAGCAAGGTGGCCAAAGACTCGCGCTCGGAACTCAACAAAGCCGCCTTCCTGAAGCGCGTGCGCCAGGAAGACCAGTTTGCGGAAGTGCCGGCCGCCAAAACCTACGTCTTCAGCAAGGCCGACACGGCACTGGTGGCGGGCCGCTTCAAGTATGCGGCACCGGCCGCCGGTGCGAAACTGGCCAAAGGCGCGGTTTCCGACAATTCGCCCCTGTTCACCATCAAGGGCAAGCCCTACACGGTGAAGGACTTCCTGACCTACGCCCAGCAAAACCAGCACCCCCGCACCGGCGCGCAACCCAGCTTCGCCATGCAGCAGCTCTACGACCAGTACGTGGAGCAGTCCCTGACCGACTTCGAGAAAAACAGCCTCGACACCAAGTACGAGGACTACCGCATGCTGGTGAAGGAATACCGCGACGGCATTCTGCTCTTCCAGCTGATGGACGAGAAAGTGTGGAGCAAAGCCATTGAGGACACCGTGGGGCTCAAAAAGTACTTCGCCGACAACCAGGCCAAGTACCAGTGGGACCAGCGCGTGCAGGGCACCGTGGCCAGCGCCGCCACGCCTGCCCTGCTGGCCCGCGTGCAACAGGAGCTGAAAACCGGCCGCTTCCCCCTGACGAAGAACGTGCCCAAGGTGTCGCCCTTCATTGCTGGCTCGGCGCGCTACACCAAAATTGGCGTGCTGGCCCTACAGGAAGTGGCCAAGCGCATGCTGCAAGACACGCTGGCGCGCGTAACGCTGACGGGACGGGTGAAAAAAGGCGAGAAAGCCAGCCTGGCTGCCGCCCGCGCCGACTCGGCCGCCCGCTACCTGCAGGTGCGCGGCGGGGTGCCGGCGCGCCGCATCAGCAAAGCGGTGCAAAAGGCCCCGGCGGCCGACAGCCAGGTGCAGATTGCGCTGGTTACGGCCAGCCCGGCGGCCATTGAGGCGGCGCTGAACGAGCAGAACCCGCTGTCGGTTCAAATCACCCAACGCGTGTTCCAGAAGGGCGACAACAAGGTGATGGACGACCTCATGGGCAAGGGCCCCGGCACCTACAACGTGCAGAAAGACGGCCGCTACTACGCCGTCACCATCGACAAAACCCTGCCCGCCGGCCCCAAAACCCTCGCCGAAGCCCGCGGCCAAGCCACGTCCGATTACCAGACCTACCTGGAAAAAGAGTGGATTTCGCAGATGCGCGCCGCGCGCCCGGTGAAAGTGAACGAAGCCGAGGTAAACAAGCTCGTAACGAAGTAACAGAACGCCATGCCGAGCGAAAGCGAAGCATCTTTACCGCAGCAGTAATTATCTACTTCCTCGGTAAAGATGCTTCGCTTTCGCTCGGCATGGCGTTCTGTTTTAGCCGTTGCAACCATCCGGAGCGGGCGGCGCTCCTTGTTTTTGTCCGCCCGCGGATTTATCATGAAATTTGTGGGCTCGTTTGCGTGTTATGCGCTGGTGTGGCTCAGGCTCCGGCAGTTTGGCCGTGGGGCTTTATTCAGTTGTTTATGCTTGTTAAAATGAATCGCGCTGCGGCGTCGGCCCTGCTTACGCTGTTGTTGCTGGTGGGCTTTGCGCCTGCGTCCCAGGCCCAGTTGGGCATTAGCCGGCCCAAGGGCCAGGAACTGCTCGACGGCATCGTGGTGAAGGTGGACAACCAGATTGTGCTCCGCTCCGACGTCGAGAATATTTATTTGCAGGAGACGAGCCGTGCGGCCGGCAAGCCGCTGCCGCCGGATTTGAAATGCAAAATCCTGCAAAGCCTCGTGCTGAACAAGCTGATGCTGGCCCGCGCCGAAGTCGACTCCGTGACGGTGGACGACAAGCGCGTGAACGACGAAGTCGACCGCCGCATGGCCTATTTCGTGCAGCAGATTGGCTCCGAAAAGCGCCTGGAGGAGCAGTACAACAAGCCTATCAAGGCGCTGAAAGACGACCTGCGTCCGCAAATCAAGGACCAGCTCACCCAGCAGAAAATGCAGGAAACCATCACCGGCAAGGTGGCCGTGACGCCCCGCGAAGTGGCCCAGTACTTCAGCCGCGTGCCCAAGGACAGCCTCCCCTACTTCAACACCGAAGTGGAAGTGGGCCAGATTGTGATTCCGGCGCAGGTGAACGAGAAAGCCAAGCAGGCCGCCATCGCCAAGCTGAACGACCTCCGGGCGCAGGTGCTGGCCGGGGGCGATTTTGCCGCCCTGGCCAGGCAGTACTCCGAAGACCCGGGCTCGGCCAAGGAAGGTGGCTACCTCGGCTTTTTCAAGCGCGGGGAGTTGGTGCCGGAGTACGAAGCGGCCTCAATGAAGCTGGAGCCCGGCCAGATGTCGCCGGTGGTGCAGTCGCAGTTCGGCTTCCACCTCATTCAGTTCATTGAGCGCAAGGGCAACACGTATTCCACGCGTCACATCCTGCTGAAGCCTGAAACCGGCACCGCCGACGCCAGCGAATCGGCCAAGAAACTAGCCCGCCTGCGCCGCCAGATTCTGACCGACAGCATCAGCTTTGCCAAAGCGGCCAAGGACAATTCTTCGGACAAGCAAAGCAGCACCAACGGCGGCCTGCTGGTGAACCGCCAGGACGGCGGCTCGCGCCTGCCGCTCGACAAGCTCGACCCGGCCGTGTTCTTCACCATCGACACCATGAAGGTGGGCCACATTACCCCGCCCATGCCCTACCGCACCGACGACGGTAAGGATGCCGTGCGCATCCTGTGGCTGAAATCGAACACCCCTCCCCACCAGGCCAACCTGGAGCAGGACTACCAGAAAATTGCCGCCGCTGCCCTCAACGAAAAGCGCAACAAGGCGCTGGATGAGTGGTTTGAGAAAAACCGGAACACCGTGTACCTCGAAGTGGCCCCGGAATACGCCCAGTGCAAAGTGCTGGAATCGACGGAAAATAAATAGAAACAACACCTGTCATCCTGAGCGCAGCGAAGGACCTTATCACGTCAGCCGTAGCCGAAAACGCTGCAACTGTTCACTTTTGATAAGGTCCTTCGCTGCGCTCAGGATGACAGCTTTTTTACACTAATCACCCCGAATGGCCCAATACCCCTCCGACAAAGAAGCCGCCGACGCCCTGGCCGCCTCCTTCCAGAAGCTGCGCCAGGAAATTGGCAAAGTCATCGTGGGGCAGGACGAAGTGGTGCGGCTGGTGCTCACCGCCGTGTTTTCGCAAGGCCACAGCCTGCTGGTGGGCGTGCCCGGCCTGGCCAAGACCCTGTTGATTCAGACCATTGCCGACTCGCTGGACTTGTCGTTCAATCGCATCCAGTTTACCCCCGACCTGATGCCCTCCGACATCGTGGGCTCGGAAACCATGAACCAGCAGCGGGATTTCACCTTCGTGAAAGGCCCCGTGTTCGCCAACATCATTCTGGCCGACGAAATCAACCGGACGCCGCCCAAAACCCAGGCCGCCCTGCTCGAAAGCATGCAGGAATACGCCGTAACGGTGGCCGGGCAGCGCTACCCGTTGCAACGCCCGTTCTTCGTGCTGGCCACCCAAAACCCCATCGAGCAGGAAGGTACCTATCCCCTGCCCGAAGCGCAGCTCGACCGCTTCATGTTCAACATTGAGTTGGGCTACCCCAGCTACGCCGAAGAGCTGAACATCGTCAAAAACACGACCTCCGACCGCAAGCCGACGGTGAGCAAAGTCCTGCACGCCGCCGACATTCAGGCCTTCCAGGAGCTGGTGCGCCGCGTGCCGGTGGCCGACAACGTGGTGGAATACGCCGTGGGCCTCGTGCACAAAACCCGCCCCAACACCGAGCGCGCCCACGCCCGCACCAACCAGCTGCTGGAATGGGGAGCCGGCCCCCGCGCCTCGCAGCACCTCATTGTGGGCGCCAAGTGCAACGCCCTACTCAACGGCAAGTACTCGCCCGACATTGAGGACGTGCGTGCCGTGGCCGTGCCCATCCTGCGCCACCGCCTGGTGCGCAACTTCAAGGCCGAAGCCGAGGGCGTGGGCGTGGAGCAGATTGTGAAAGAACTTTTGTAGAAGATGCCAGTCATCTTGAGCATTCTGCGATTAAAGCAGAGACGAAGGACCTTATCACGCTTGCCGAAGTAGATTTGTCAATCCTTGCAGCGCAACCGTGATAAGGTCCTTCGTCTCTGCTTTAATCGCAGAATGCTCAGGATGACAAAAGCCCAGACAAAATAAATGGAAGCCCAAGCCTACTATCAGCAATTTGAGCGCAACGTGCGCATCATTCTCGACGCCTTGGCCGCCGGCCTCGACCTGCGCACCACGGCCCTCGAAACCAGCCTGCCTCTTGAAGTGTACGTACTATGCGAAGTGCTGAACCAAGGCGCCGGCGAGGACTTTGCTCTCACCGCCAGCGGCGTGGCGCGGCTGGCCGAGTTCCAGCAGCAGTTCATGAAGCACGAGGGCCAGACCCTGGCCGCCATGCAGCGCGTGCTCGCCGACAAGCGCGGCACCATGCGCACCCCCGAAGGCCGCGTGCTGACCAAGGAAATGCTCATTCGCCGCCTCGAATTCTTCAACGAAGCCGCCCGCCAGGTGAATGTGATGCGCACCCAGCAGGCCTTGGGCAGCCCCAGCCAGTACGCCGTCTGAACCGCAGATTTAACGGATTTAATGGATTATACAGATTCTATCTACGACAGAGGGTTTGCCGTATGTTCGATGATATGGAAAACGAAGAAGGCCGCTCAGATGAGCGGCCTTCTTGCTAGGTTGTACTTGTAAACGGCAGAATCCGTTAAATCCGTTAAATCCGTTAAATCTGCGGTTCAGACATTCCGGCTCATCATGTGGCCGGCGTCCTCGTCGCGCACTTCGGTGTGGCCGTCTTTGCTGTGTTGCAGGTTCAAGTATCCTGCGGGCTCCTTCTTGAGGTCGCTGGGCACTTCGGCGCCGGAGCTGCTTTTGGAGATGGTCACGCCGCCATCAACGAAATAGATGGCGCCGGTGACGAAGCTGGCCTCATCGGAAGCCAGAAACAAATACACGTTGGCCACTTCCTCCGGAGTGCCGCGGCGGCCCATGGGCACGCCTTCCACGGTTTGCTTCTCCATTTTGGAGGTCATGGGGCCGGTTTCCTTGTGGGTCCAGGCTGTGTCGATGGGGCCGGGCCCCACGCAGTTGGCCCGGATGCCGTTTTTGGCCTGCTCGCCCGCAATGCCCTTGATGAAGGCGTGCACGAAGCCCTTGGTGCCGCCGTAGGGCGTGTTCATGGGTTCGCCCATCTGGCCGGCTTCCGAACCGGCAGCTACGATGTTGCCGCGCGTTTTCTTCAGCTCCGGCAGGGCGGCCCGGCTCATGTGAAACACAGAGTAAATGTTGTTTTTCACCATGTACTCGAAAGCTTCCACCGGGTATTTGTCCAGCTCTTCGGCGGCGGGGAATACGCCCGCGTTGTTCACCAGCACGTCGAGCTGGCCAAACCGGCCCACGGCGGTTTGCACGCAGGCCTGGGCGGTGGCTTCGTGCGAGAGGTCGCCCTGAAAGGCCACGGCCTGACCGCCGGCGGCCAGGATTTCTTCCACCACGGCCTGCACCGGGTCTTCGGCAAAACCGGCCACGACCACGGCCGCGCCTTCGCTTGCAAATTTTTTGGCCACGGCCTCGCCAATGCCGGAGCCCGCCCCGGTCACGATGGCCACTTTGCCACTCAGTCTGTTTGCCATAAAACTAGAAAGCCCAATCTCCAGCTTGGGCGGGGGTTAGGTGGAAAGGAAGGAAGCCTCGTGCTGGAGCCAGGCGTACATTTCCTTACTTTCTAATCATGGCTCAGGTTACTACAGCCGCGCTTTTGCCGTATTTGCCCCCATGTTGCCCCGCACTCCGCTGCTCACTGCCCGCCTCTGCCTGCGCCCCTACGAACCGGCCGATGCCCGCGCCTTCTTCGCGCTGCTTGATGCCGACCGGGCCCGCTTCCGCACCTCTTTCCCCGACCGCCTGCAAGCCGTGCGCGTGCCCGCCGATGCCACCACCGCCCTGCAAGCCTTCGCGCAGGACTGGGAGTCGGGCCGCTTCTACGTGTTCGGCATCTGGCACCGCGCCACGCAGGACTACCTCGGCGACATCTGCCTGATGCCCCAGGCGCGCGGCCAGGCCGAAATTGGCTACTACTTGGCCGCCGCCGCCGAGGGCCACGGCTTTGCCCGCGAAGCTCTCAACGCCGTCATCGATTTCGGTTTCGGGCCCGTGGGCAGCCAGAAGCTGCTCATCCGCTGCTTCGTGGACAACCCCCGCGGGCAGACCGTGGCCAGGGCCGCCGGCTTCAGGCCCGAAGCCCCGCCCAAGCGCCCCGGCTGGTTCCGCGCCACCGAGGCTGCCAGCAACATCCGCCGCTTCTGGCTCTCGCGCGACGAATAGCCTCCGCCTGGCCCTGAGGCTTTCCCACGGCTACTGCCCCACCCGCACGCGCTGGCCGCTGTTGCCCAGCAGCCATTCCTGCCGGAAATTCAGGTACACGCCCAGAGAGAAATCCAGCAACTGGGCATTGAAATCGTACACCGGCTCCACGCGCACGGTGAGGGCCGCCGCGTCGGCGATGCGGAAGTCGCGCAGCAGCCGCACAAACAGCAGCTGGCGGTTTTTGTCCGTGAACCCGGGGTCGGCCACCGTACGCGACACGCTCTGGTACAGGTCGCCCCCCAGCGGCGCCACGAAGCGTTGGCCCCGCCAGTAGCTCAGCATCACGTCGGCGTAGCGCGTTTCGAGCGTGGTATTCAGGTACAGCGCCCGGCCCTGTTTGTAGGGCAGCTGGAACGCGAAGGAATGGTCCTGGAAACCGAGGACGTAGCCGTTGAAGCGAAATGCCTGCACCGCCGAACCGGCAAGTGCACGCCGTGCTTCCAGCCCAATGGCTTCGTTGAACAGCGTTTGCAATGGCTTATTCAGGGTATCAATCTGCCCGCCGTGGTGGGTGGCAGTGAATTGAAAAGGTACTTTTACCTGCCACTCGCGGTAGTCGTCGCTCAAGCGGTAGCTGCTGCTCAGGCCGCCCGCTATTTCTTCCTGGTAGTTGCTGTAGCGGTACTGCTGGCGCTGCCAGTCCACCCATACGTCCAGAAACAGCCGGTTGCCGAGGTGGCGGTATTGTAGTCCCTCTTCCAGCGGGTTTAGCATCACCCGCTCGAAGTTGAAGAGGGGCTCGACGTAGCCGTGGTTGAGGTTGGCGCGGATATTACCCAGGATGAACTGGTGCTTGTCCTTCGTCCAGGTTGCGCGGTAGGTCAGCCTTATTTGCTTTAGTTCAGGGTTTCCAAAGTCCTTCCACAAAAAGATGCCGGCTTCCAGGCGTAGTTCTTTCGTGGGGTAATAGATGAGTTGGGGATTTAACTGGGTGCCAAAGAGCGTATATCCGTCGACAATCTTATTGAAATACTCATTGTCCTTGAAGAAAGTAAAGGAGCTTATTGCCAGCCGCAACTCCCCGCTGTGTCCTTCCTGCTTCATGCGCCACACGTTGTCAGCATCCATTCGAATATTCTCCCGAATCTTCGCCCTGGCAGAATCCTCAGCGCTTACCAGCGTTTCTTTGGGTTCTTCGGCTGTTTTTCTTACATCATAAGGTTGAATAAACGCCCGATTATCCAGTTGCGCGTGCGCCGCTTCCACTCTAATTAGCACAGCCACAAGGCCAACTAATATTTTTAGAAATTTCCTCATATATTTCCCCTTTCTAGGGCACGAAACCACGGGGCAGTGTGTTAGAAAAAGCCGTCGCAAAAGGGCCTGTCCGAAGTTTTAACCCAGGAATAGAATTATCTGATTGCGACCTCGCCAAAACCCTTAACTTTACCAAACCTAATTCCTTTTTCTCAAACACCCCCTCATGGCACTAGCTACCAAAACGGCCTCCAAAGCCGACAAAGTTGAAAAAGCGGAGAAAGGCGATATGAACGTCGCTGCCGAAAAGATGAAAGCCCTGCAGCTCACGCTGGACAAGCTGGACAAAGCCTACGGCAAAGGCACCGTGATGAAGCTCAGCGACAACAAGGTGGACGACATTCCGAGCATCAGCACGGGGTCGCTTTCCCTCGACATCGCTCTGGGCATTGGCGGGGTGCCGCGCGGCCGCGTCATCGAAATCTACGGCCCGGAATCGTCGGGTAAGACGACGCTGACCATGCACATGATTGCCGAGGCGCAGAAGAAAGGCGGCATGGCTGCGTTCATCGACGCCGAGCACGCCTTCGACAAATCCTACGCCGAAAAGCTGGGCATCGACACCACCAACCTGCTCATCGCCCAGCCCGACAACGGCGAGCAAGCCCTCGAAATCGCCGACCAGTTGATTTCCTCGGGTGCCATCGACATCATCGTCATCGACTCCGTGGCCGCCCTCGTGCCGAAAGGCGAACTCGAAGGCGACATGGGCGACTCGAAGGTGGGCCTGCACGCCCGCCTCATGAGCCAGGCCCTGCGCAAGCTCACCGGCACCATCAACAAAACCGGCTGCTGCTGCATTTTCATCAACCAGTTGCGCGAGAAAATCGGCGTGATGTTCGGCTCGCCCGAAACCACGACCGGTGGTAACGCCCTGAAATTCTACGCTTCCGTGCGCCTCGACATCCGCCGCATCGGCCAAATCAAGGAAGACAAGGACAACGTGACCGGCAACCGCACCAAGGTGAAAGTGGTGAAGAACAAAGTGGCGCCGCCCTTTAAAGTGGTCGAGTTCGACATCATCTACGGCCAGGGCATCTCGAAAGTCGGGGAGATTGTGGACCTCGGCGTCGACATGGGCATCATCGGCAAGTCGGGCTCGTGGTTCAACTACGGCGACCAGAAAATCGGCCAGGGCCGCGAAGCGGTGAAAACCCTGCTGCTCGACAACCCCGAACTGGCCGAAGAAATCGAAGGCAAAATCCGGACCCTGGCCAAGGGCGACGAGGACGTCATCCCCGTCGACCTGTCCATCGTGGAAGACGGCGAAGACACGCTGTAAGCCGCTGGGCATCCGCCTAAAATGCAAAGCCCGTTGCCCATGGCAACGGGCTTTTTTTTGGTCCGTATCTTTGAGCTGATTATCGGATTGGCACTGCCTTTGTCTAGGCCCGGTTCGCGCTACTTCTCGTTATAATTATGAATCGCCGCTGGCTCTTTTTTACCCCTGCTATCCTTGTGCTTTTAGCGGCCGCGCAGTTGCCCATCGGGCCCGGCGATGCCGTGCGCAGCATTCCGCAGTCCAGCTTCGGCCGCGGCGAAGTCATTAAGTACACGGTGCACTACGGTCTCATCAACGGCGGCGAGGCCACCGTGGAAACCGCCGGCGGCCTGGAGCGCGTGAACGACCGGCCCTGCTACAAAGCCACCGTAAGCGGCAAAACCACGGGCTCGTTCGATTTTTTCCTGCGCATCCGCGACCAGTGGCGGGCCTACATCGACACCACCAGCATCCTGCCCATCCGCGCGCAGCGCGACATTGCCGAGAAGAACTACCGCAAAAAGGAAACCGTGGAGTTCGACCACCTGCACGACGTGGCCGAGGTGACCGACCACAGCCACAACAACGCCCGCACTACCGTGAAGGTGGCCAACAACACCCTGGAGTTGGTGAGCGGCTTCTATTACCTGCGCACCCTCAACTTCGACCGCATGAAGGTGGGCGACGTAGTGCGCGTGCCCGGCTACTTCGACGGCGACAATTTTATGCTCGAAGTGGTGTTCAAAGGCCGCGAAGTGGTAGAAACCAAAGCCGGTGACGTGCGCGCTTTCAAGCTGGTGCCCAAGATGCCGAATAACAAGCTGTTCCGGGGCGAAAACGCCATTTCGGTGTACTTCTCCGACGACCGCAACAAGATTCCGGTGCTGTTTCAGGCCGAGATGTTCGTGGGCACCGTGAAGGTGGACATGGTGCGCTACCAGGGCCTGAAATCGCGCCTGAACCTGGTGAATTAATGTAATTTTACGGTTCTTAAGTAGTCGCTCTCCACGCCCCCGAAACGGCCCGAAGCGGACGTAAGGGGGTATCAGTACGGATTTCTTTTTTGCGCTAGCGCGGTGCGGCTACGCCCCCACCCCACTTGATGGAGTCCGTTCAGCAGTTCATTTTCACCTTTTCCATTGTTCCGGTCGTTGTGGCCACGCTGGTGGGCCTGGCGCGCTACCGGCGGCTGGGGCCAGCGCCGCGCTACCTGGTGCCGCTGCTGCTGGCGTGCCTGCTGGTAGAAATCGTGGCGCGCACGTTGCGGCATTACCACCGCCCCAACCTTTTCCTGGCGCCGATTGACACGGCCCTGGAGTTTACCTTCCTGGCCCTGATGTACCGGCGGGCGCTGTGGCCTTCGGCCCTGAGCCGCTGCATTCCGCTGCTGCTGGCGGGTTTTCTGCTGGGTTCGGCTCTCACCTACTCGCCGCGCCTCGACGTCGCGCAATTCAGCCCGGTGCAGCATTTCATCGAAAGCGTGCTGGTGCTGGCCTTTGTGGGGAGCTACTTCTACCGCGAAGCCACGCGCAAAACGGTCACCCGCCGGTTGGAGCGCGAGCCGATGCTGTGGATTTCGGCGGCGCTGTTGCTTTACTTTCTGAGCAACAGCTTTATTTTCCTGTCCAGCAACTACGTGCTCAACCTTTCTGAGGAGTTGAGCCGGCAGGTATGGGCCATTCACGGCGTTCTCTACATTTTCACAAACGTGTTGTACACCATTGCCTTGTGCGTGAGCCCGGTGAACGCGCAGCCGGCAGATGCCCCCGCGCCCGTGCCCCGGGTCACACAATCGTAACATAGGCCGGGCCGCCGGGAGCGGTACTTTTGCAGGCGCAACTATTGCTTCACTTAAGCCCGTAACGCCGTGACTGCTGCCAAATCCGCCGTGTACAAGATTCTCGTGGTCGACGACGACCCGGACATCGTCGAGTTGCTCGAATTCAACCTGAAGAAAGAAGGTTACCAAACCACTTCGGCTCCGGACGGCCGCAAAGCCCTCGAAATTGCCGCCGATTTCCACCCCGACATCATCCTGCTCGACGTGATGATGCCCCACCTCGACGGCATTGCCACCTGCCGCCTGCTGCGCGAGCAACCCAAGTTCAAAGACACCTACATCTTGTTCCTGACGGCCCGCGCCGAGGAATTCTCCGAAGTGGCGGCCTTCGAGGCCGGGGCCGACGATTTCATCGCCAAGCCCATCAAGCCGCGGGCGCTGCTGGGCCGCTTGGCCGCTGTGAAGCGCCGCGACCAGGACCCCCACGCTGCCGTCGACGCCATCGATATCAACGGCCTGCGCATCGACCGCACGGCCTTTGCCGTGTACCAGGACGGCAAAAAAATCAGCCTGCCCAAGAAGGAGTTTGAGCTGCTGGCTTTCCTGGCCGCCACGCCCCACAAGGTGTTCAACCGCGAAGAGCTGCTTCAGAACATCTGGGGCAACGACGTATTCGTGCTGGCCCGCACCGTGGACGTGCACGTGCGCAAAGTGCGCGAGAAAGTGGGCGACCACCACATCCAGACCATCAAGGGCGTGGGCTACAAGTTCAACGTGGATTGAGGACTTGGTTTCTGTTTGTCATCCTGAGCACAGCGAAGGACCTTCTCACGTTTGAACACTGACGTGAGAAGGTCCTTCGCTGTGCTCAGGATGACTTATTTTTACCCAAACAGCTACACCCCGATGAATCTTTCTTCCCGCACCATTGCCATCCTCATTGCGCTGCTGGTGGCGGGCGTGCTCACGGCGTATGCCCGCATTGGCCCCACGCTGCCGTTTCGGGAGGCGTTTCTGGCGGCGGGCGTCACGGTGGCGGCGTGCTTTCTGCTGGTGTACCTGTCGTTCGAAGCGTTGATTTTTCGGGAAATCAACGGCATCTATGCTGGGCTGGAGCACATCAAGCGCAAGGAGTTCAAGAAACTCAGCAGCAAATTCCTGTTTCGGCCCGAGCCCGTGAAGCGGGTGCGCGACGAAATCCTGCTCATGGCCGAACGCCGGCAGCAGGAGTTGGACGAGCTGGTGCGCCTGCAGGCCCTGCGGCGCGAGTTTCTGGCCGACGTCTCGCACGAGCTCAAGACGCCGCTGTTTGCCGCGCAGGGCTTCGTACATACCATTCTCGACGACGAGGACGACGACATCGACCTAGCCACCCGGCGCAAGTTCCTGGCCAAAGCCGCCGCCAGCCTCGACACGCTCGACGCGCTGGTGCAGGACCTCGTCACCATTGCCCAACTCGAAAAAGGCGTGGTGCGCATGCGTCGCCAGCGCTTCGACCTCGTGGCGCTGGTGCGCGAAATATTTGAGCTGCTGGAGCAGCAGGCCGCACGCCGCGGCACCGTACTGGAACTATTCCCACCCACGCTGCCGGCCGAGCTGCTGGTGGTGGCCGACCGCAACCGCATCCGGCAGGTGCTGGTCAACCTCGTCGATAACGCCATCAAGTACGGCCGCGACCACGGCCGCGTGGTGGTGGCGCTGGTAGAGGGCAGCCGCGGCGTCCGCATCGCCGTGCGCGACGACGGCAGCGGCATTGCGCCCGAGCACCAGAACCGCATTTTTGAGCGATTTTACCGCATCGACAAAAGCCGCTCGCGCGAGTCGGGCGGCTCCGGGCTGGGCCTAGCCATCAGTAAGCACATCGTGGAGGCGCACAAGTCCACCATCAAAGTGAAAAGCACCGTGGGCGAAGGTACCACGTTGGAATTCAAGCTGAGCAAGCCGAAAATGGGCGCTTAGAACGGAAAAAGAACGTCATGTCGAGCTTGTCGAGACATCTCGCGTGAAATGGTAACTCCATCAGTGGGATTACTACCGCACGCGAGATGTCTCGGCTGCGCTCGACATGACCGTTCATGGTCGGCGCCCGCCGGTTACAGGCCGTACCTTTGCGGCTTCTTATGAAGCTTCCGAATTTCTCCGACCTCGTTATTTTCGAAAACGACGACTACCTCGTCGTCAACAAGCCACCGTTTCTGGCCACGCTCGATGAGCGGGTGGGCGGCGCTCCCAACATGCTGCGCCTAGCCCGCCAGCACCACGACGACATCCAGGCCGCCCACCGCCTCGACCGCGAAACCAGCGGCGCACTGGCTTTTGCCAAAAACCCGGCGGCCTACCGCCACTTGGCCATGCAGTTTGAAGACCGCGAGGTAAAGAAGCAGTACCACGCCGTGGTGTGGGGCACCCCACAGATGCACGACGAAGTGGTGGAGCGCAACATCGAAACCACCAGCCGGGGCAAGGCGCGCTTGGCGTACAAAGGCAAGCCAGCCGAAACCCACTTCACCACGCTCGAAACCTTCGCGCGCCACGCCCTCATGCTCTGCGAGCCCGTAACCGGCCGCATGCACCAGATTCGCCTGCACCTCATGTATTTGCAGGCGCCCATCGTGGGCGACAAGGACTACGGCGGAGAGGACTTTTACCTGTCTTCGCTGAAAAAAAGGTTCAATATGAAGGAGGGCGAGGAAGAGCAGCCCTTTATTAAACGTTTTGCCCTGCACGCGCTACGCCTGCAGTTTGTGGGGCTGGATGGCGAGGAGATTTCCGTGGAGGCGCCCTACCCGAAGGACTTCCGGGTATTGGTGGAAGCGCTGCGCCAAAACCACTAGCTTCTGCTGCCTTAGCGAGCCAGTGGCTTGGTTTGCAGGAATATTTTCCGACCCCGGGTTGGCTATTTCCCCATAAATCAGTACCTTTGTGTCCGTTTTTCCCGAAGCCTACGCGGCTCCGTACTCTTATTCAATAGTTTAGCATACCTTTTTTTCGACTCATGGACCACCTGAGCTTCAAGACGACCCACGTCAGTAAGGCCAACGCCCAGAAGAGCTGGGTTATCGTAGACGCCAGCGTAGCCCCGCTGGGCCGCGTTTGCTCGCAGATTGCCAACATCCTGCGTGGCAAGCACAAGCCTTCGTTTACCCCCAACTCGGACTGCGGCGACAACGTCATCGTTCTCAACGCCGACAAGCTGCGCGTGACGGGCAAGAAAATGACCGAGAAGGTCTACATCACCCACTCGGGCTACCCCGGCGGCCAGAAGCGTCGCACCGTGCGCGAGCAAATGAACCGCGACTCGCGCCGCGTGATTGAGCACGCCGTGAAAGGCATGCTGCAAGACAACCGCCTCGGCGCCGCCCAGTACCGCAACCTGTACGTGTACGCCGGCACCGAGCACCCCCACGAGGCACAGCAGCCCGTGGCTATCGAACTGAAAAACCTGTAAGCCAACGCCGGCTTACGCTTTTATTTTTCCACTAAATGGCAATTACCAACACCTCTGGTAGAAGAAAAACCTCGGTGGCCCGCATCTACATGCAGGCCGGGCAAGGGAATATCACTATCAATGACCGGGACATGAAGTCGTATTTCAGCAACGAGTTGCTGGAGAACGTCGTGAACCAACCCCTGGCAATTCTTGAGCAAGTCGGCCAGTACGACATCAAGGTGAACGTGCGCGGCGGCGGCATTTCGGCTCAGGCCGAAGCTATCCGTCTGGCCATCACCAAGGCGCTCGTGAGCGACAACGAGGAAACCCGTCCTGCTTTGAAGAAGGAAGGCTTCCTCACCCGCGACCCGCGCATGGTGGAACGCAAGAAATTCGGCAAGCGCAAGGCTCGTCGTTCGTTCCAGTTCTCGAAACGCTAATCCAGGAGGAAATTTATCATGGCCCAGACTACCTATAAGGACCTGCTCGACGCAGGTGCCCACTTTGGTCACCTCACCCGCAAGTGGGACCCCAAAATGGCGCCGTACATCTTCATGGAGAAGAACGGCATCCACATCATTGACCTCAACAAGACGCTGGTTTCGCTTGACTACGCAGCCCAGGCTATTCGCAACATCGCGAAGAGCGGCCGCAAAATCATGTTCGTAGCCACGAAAAAGCAGGCGCAGGAAATCGTTACGACGGAAGCCGAGCGTTTGAAGATGCCTTTCGTGACCGACCGGTGGTTGGGCGGCATGCTCACCAACTTCGCCACGGTGCGCAAGAGCCTGAAGAAGATGGCCACCATCGACAAGATGGTGAAAGAGAATACCGCCTACGCTGCACTGGCTAAGCGCGAAAAGCTGATGATGTCGCGTGAGCGCGCCAAGCTCGACCGCGTGCTCGGTGGCATCGCCGACCTCGGCCGCCTGCCCGCTGCGCTGTTTGTGGTGGACGTGAAGCGCGAGCACATCGCCGTGAAAGAGGCTGCTAAACTGGGCATCCCGGTTTTCGCCATCTGCGATACGAACTCGAACCCCGAGTTGGTGCAGTTCCCGATTCCGGCCAACGACGACGCCTCGAAGTCGATTCAGCTCATCGTGAGCGTGATTGGCAAGGCCATCGAAGACGGCCTGTCGGAGCGCAAAGTTGACAAAGAAGACGCCGACCGCAAGGAAGCCGACGAGGCGGCCATTGCCGAAAAAACGGCTGCTGACGAAGAATAGTCCCTTCTGAGCTCTTTGAAAAAAGGGAACCTTCGAGTAGTCTAGGCTCCGGAGGTTCCCTTTTTCTTTTCGTAGCGCGGACTTTTAGTCCGCGACCCTTTTCAAAAACAACCATTCACTTAATTCGCGGACTAAAAGTCCGCGCTACTTCCAATGGCCGCTATTACCGCCGCAGACGTAAACAAGCTCCGCACCATGACCGGTGCCGGCATGATGGATTGCAAAAAAGCCCTGACCGAAGCCGATGGCGACTTCGAAGCTGCGCGCGACATTCTGCGCAAGGCTGGTCAGAAAATCGCTGACAAGCGCGCCGAGAACGAAACCTCGGAAGGCTTTGTGGCCGTGAGCGTGAGCGAAGACGGCACCAACGGCAAACTGGTGGCCCTGGCCTGCGAAACCGAATCGGTAGCCAAAGTGGCTAACTTCCGCGAGCTGGTGCAGCGCATCCTGGATGCCGCTGTGCGCACCAACGCCGCGACCAAAGAGGAGCTGCTGGCCGTGAAAGAGGACGATGGCCTGACCATTCAGGAGCACATCACCGACCTGACCGGCAAAATCGGCGAGAAGCTGGACCTGACTTACGTGACCCTGACCGCTGAGAAAGTGGCTTCGTACATCCACTCAGACAGCAAGAAAGGCGTGCTCGTGGGCCTGAAGAACGTGGGCTCGGCCGATGTGGCTGCCGTGGGCCGCGACGTGGCCATGCAAATTGTGGCCATGAAGCCCGTTGCCGTTGACAAAGACGGTGTGGACTCGGCTACGGTGGAGCGCGAAATCGAAATCGGCAAAGAGCAGGCGCGTGCCGAAGGCAAGCCCGAAGCCATGCTGGAGAAAATCGCCCAAGGCAAGCTGAACAAGTTCTACAAAGAGCAGACCCTGCTGAACCAGGAGTTCGTGAAAGACGGCTCGATGACCATCGCCCAGCTGCTCGACAGCAAGTCGAAAGGCATGACGGTGTCGGACTTCAAGCGCGTGGCTATTGGTGCTTAATTGCCGTTTTTAGCTGAAAGAAAAGCCCCGCTGGCATTGTGCCGGCGGGGCTTTTCTTTGTGGCTATGGAATCTCATAGAAAGCGGGCGTACCGCTATTTGCTTTATCAATTTCTACTTGATATTCGCACAACCCCTACGCCCGACAGCTCTGCTCATTTGACCGACCAACAGTGCCGGAATCAAGTCAATTACTCTGGCGCAGTAGCCTACTTGCTTCACAATTTTGCTTTGTCCGCAGCCAACGACTTTGCTGACTTTGATGAAACTGCATTTTGGCGGAATATTGAACATTTCAGTCAGGCCATGCCACAGTTGAGTGTGATGCATTTCAAAAAGGCTTTTGACTTCGCTTTATCGGAAACGCCTCACTGACCTTTTCTATCAAGCCACGCCCGCACCCGCGCCTTCGAGTTCTCGCGGATATTCATGTAAAACAGCGCGTAATCGGCGATGTGGCGAGAGTAGCGCAGCTTCTTCTTGCCGGAGGGCGGGAAGTGCGGGTAGCCTTTGAAGCGGGGCGCCATGACCCAGAGCTGGCCGTGGTGAACTTGGGCGCCGGTGAGCTGGGGGTGCAGGTGCCTGAAGCCGAGGCTGACGGCGCCGCGATTCAGCGAGGCCGGGGCCAGCGTGGAATCGAGCGTCCAGGTGAGGGGATTGACGGCGATGCTGGGCTGAAACATGGCCGATTCGTGGCCGGCGTCGGTGGTGTTGTAGGCGACGAAGCAGTCGGTGGCCAGCGAGTCGGCGCAGGGCTTGATGGTGAGGAATTCGTTGGGCTTGACCTGAAAGCCGATGAGGTAGGCGGCTACGAGCTGGCGACGCAGCGGGGTGGGTTTGTCGAAGAATTCGTGGAGCAGACGCGTGGCGTGGTCGGTGCCCTGGCTGTGGCTGGCGATGATGAAAGGGCGGCCCTGGTTGTAGTGCGCGAGGTAGTACCGGAAGGCGGCGCGCACGTCGGAATACGCCAGTTCCAGGGCCTTTTGGCCGTTGGGCTCTTTGTCGAGGAAGGAATAGATGGTGGCCTGCCGGTAGCGCGGCGCGTAGATGCGGCCCGTGGCGTTGAATACGCTGGCCTGCTGCTTGATGGTGGTGCGGTCGGTGTACTTGTTCAGCCCTTTTTTGCGCGGGTCGGCATTCCAGGCGTGGGCCGAGTAGTAAGTGGTGGGGTGCACGAAGAATACGTCGACGGGCGCGGTGGCTTGCTCATCGCGCAAGGCAGAATAGCGGGGTACGGCATCGGCCGAGTCGCGCCGGGTGGGCAGGGCGGCCCAGTTGCTGGCCTGCGCGTAATCGGGCGCGGGCGGGGGCGTGTATTTCTCAAAATCCCGGTTGGGCTTGAGCAGCAGCCGGATGCAGCCATTCAGCGGCAGGAGCAGCGTCACAATCAATGCGGTGCGCAGGTAGGATGGTAGCGAGAACATAAAATCAAGCCGTCATGCCGAGCGGAGCGAAGCATCTTTCCCGCAATGGTAATTTGATTGCATTGCGCGGTAAAGATGCTTCGCTGGCGCTCTGCATGACGTTCTATTTACTTGATTAAACCGTCGCAGGCCAATGCTTCAACTCCCGCGGCTCGCCGGCTTCGTCGTAGAGCAGCGTCATGGGCTCGGCGGGTTTGGCCACCACGTCGGCGAGGGTGATGTTCCAGCGCTGCCACATTTCGGCCAGGGCCTGGGTGTAGGCCGAGTTTTCCCAGGGGTTGAAGATGGCACCGGTGACGTCGTCAATCAGCGCATCGAATACCAGTTGGGTGTCGCTGGGGCGCGGGTGGCGCGGGTAGAGGTCGGGCACGACGTGCAGCAGGTGGGCGGCGTAGTACACGCGGGCTTTGAACTCGGCAATCTGGACGGGGTGCAGCGGGCGCTGGGCATCGGCGTAGACCTTGCGCATGGCCTGACCCACCAAACCGATGTCGACCAGACAGGCCACCAGCACGGCTTTGTCGAGCTTGATGCTGAAGACGAGCGTGTTCAGGTCGTCGTCGTACTCAAAGGGCGTGACGTCCTCGGTAGGGTCGGCTTCGAGCACGAAGATGGAGCCGGGCACAAAATCGGCGTACTCGGTGGGCACGCGCAGGCCTTGCAGGAGTTGGAAAAACGCCTGGAACCGACGCACCAGTGCGGCGTTTTCGGCCAGCGGGTACTTGGGTTTTATCAGCGGCTCAAACTCGTTCAGCAGCTCGGTGATGAAGATGCCGTAGAACATTTTGCCCATCCAGAGGAATAGCGCGTCGTCGCCGAGGGCGCGCAACGCGGCGGGGCCTTCAAGGCTGGCGGCCTCTACCCGGCGCTCCAGCTCCGCGATGCGCTGGCGGGCGGCGGGGCTGGCGGGCAGGCGCAGGTCTTGGATGAGGACGGTACGCTGGTCGAGCAACTGAATGGGCCGCTCGGCCAAGTGGTAGCGGGCCTGCAGCCAGTCGGCGAAAACGGGCACGGTGTCGTCGGGGCCGGTGGGCTGGCCGCTGAGGAAGCAGGTTTCGGGGCCGAAGCGCATGCCGTCGAACGGGTCGTAGGGCAGCAGGTCGGCGGGGGCGTAGGAAGGCATAAAGCAGTAGCGCGAACGTTGTAGTTCACGTCCCAGCTCGGCGGCCCAACGTTGGGCCAGCGGCGCGGGGACGCGAACTACAAAGTTCGCGCTACAATGGTTACGAAATGGCGGGCGCGGCGCTACCGCGACAGCGAGTTGCCGGCTTTGAGGAGCAGCTTGCTCAAGTTGTTGAGTGGGCCGCTGTATTCGCCGCCGGCGTCGTCGGCTACTTTGGCGGTTTCGGCGCCGAGGCTGGCCAGGATTTCGGCGATGTCGTGGGCCGGGCTTTTGGGGTCGGCCAGCAACTCATTTAGCTGGCCGAGCTCCTGCTTGATTTTGGCCAGACCCGGGCGGTCCGACGAGGCCAGCACGGCTTCCCAGCGCTCGATTTCGGCGCGGCCCTGCGGCCCGGAATTGGTGGGCGTGCTGGCGGTGAGGAAGGTGAGCGTGTCGTCAAGCAGGGCGGTATTTTGTTGGTCGCTCACGGCCAGGGGCACTTCGGGAGTGGCAGGCGTTTGCGGAATGTTGGCGGTTGAATCCATGAGAATGCGGAAAAAGAGAGATGCGTCAGGGGCTATACTAGCGCCGAGACTAAAAAGTTAGCCTATGCTCCCGGCCCCGCACCCGCGCCGGAGGTGCCCGCGGGCCGGGTTACCTTTTGCCGCTGACTCTGATTAAACGGCATCCATCCACTCAGAATCAGATTCCGATGAAAACTGCCCTCAAAACCCTGTTTGTGGCCGCCACCGTGGCCTTCACCGCCGCTTCCTGCGAACAGAAAACCGCCGAAACCACCACCGCGGCCGACAGCACCACCACGACCACCGTCAGCACCGACAGCACCCGTCCCACTACCGCGGCCGAAGCCGGTGCCAAGCTGGACGCCGCCAGCGCCAAGCTGGACGCCAAACTGAACGCCGTCGGCGACAAGCTGGACGCGGCCGGTCGGAAGCTCGACACCAAGCTGGACGCTGCCGGCAAAAAGCTCGATGCCGCCGGCGAAAAGCTGGACGCCAAAATGAGTGCCATGGGCGACGCCGCCGAGCGCACCGCCGAGCAGGCCAAGGCCAACGCCAAAGAAGCCAGCAAGAAGTAGCCAGCTCACCATTAGCAAGAGGCACGAGAAAGCCCGGGCGCTCTATGGCGTCCGGGCTTTTTCGTGCCGGCGGCTATGCCGCGGCCATTTCCAGCAGCACGTCGTAGTAAGGACGGCCCAGCGTCTGGGCCCGCAGCCAGGCGTAGAAACTCAGTACTTGCAGGTCCTCGCGGTCGAAGGACAGGAAGTTGGGAATGTGCGCCACCCGGTTGAAAAAATCGGTTTGGCGCGCGGCGGTGGGGTTTTCAATCACCTCGCGCACAAAGCCCAGGTAGAGCAGCACGGGGTTGTAGGGGCCGCCCACGGGCGCGGCGGGCGCGTCGCCCTCGGCCGGCACGGCCGGAAACTGCTCGCGTAGCGTTTTCTCGATGGCGCGCAGGCGGGTCAGGGCCAGTTCGGGGTTGCCCAGCTCGAACTGAATCAGCAGCTCGCCGATGTTGCGGTTCACCATCCATTCCAGGCCCAGGTGCTGCTCCAGCCAGTGGTCGGTGCGGCCCAGGCTGAGCATGCTCTGGTTGGCTTTGGCAAATTTGCCTTCGGCGAAGTAGTGAAACGAGAGCTGAAAGCGCGCCGTGAGGTCGTCGCCCGGCGCCAGGGGGCGGGGGCCGCGCAGCATGGCTTCGAGCAGGGCAATGCTCTCGGCGTTGCGCCGCAAAAAAGCGTAATTGGCCGCCAGCAAAAAGGTGAAGCGCGGCACAAACTCGCCAAACTGCCGGGCCGGGCCACCCGCCAGCAAGGCCTGCCCCTTCTCCAGGTACGCCACCGACTCGGCGAAGCGGCGCGAGCGGTACAGGGCGTGGGCCAGCATGTAGAGCAGCCGCAGCTGGTGCCCGCGCTGGGCCGGCGCAAAGCCGTGGCGGCGCTCCATGAGCGTGTAGCAGCGCTCGATGAAGGGCGCAAACGACGCAAAATCGCGCCGCACCAGCATGGCGTTGCGCGCGATGGACATGAGCCGGCTCAGCAGCGACGGCGAGCGGGCGAAGGCTTCCTGCAGGTCGTACTCGGCCAGAATGTTCTGCAAAATGCCGTCGACCGGCACCGTGGCCCGGCCGCGCACGCGGGACTCGCGCAAGCGCTGGCGCAGCAGGCTGTCGGCAATGTTGGCGCGCTCGGCCTCGTCGGCAGCTTTTTTGTTGAGGCGGTAGCGGGGCAGAATCTCGTCGAGCGGCGGGGCGTAGGGCGAGTCGGCGTATTGAATCTGGAGGTTGTACACGGCGTTCAGCGGCTCGTACTGCTCGCTTTCGTGGGCCAGGTTTTCGGCTTTGCGCAGCGTGCTCCAGGCCAGGCGCGGAATGCCGGCCTCGAATAAATACTGGGCCAGGGTGAGCTGCCCGCGCACCGAGGCCGCGGCCGTGGTGTCGAGCTGGCGCTGGCGCAGCAGCAGGAAGTCGGTGAGGTGGCGCAGCAGGCGCTTGCGCAGGGCGTAGTAGGCGGCGGGGTTGGGGCCGTCGGGGTAGAGCTTGGCGATGAGCTTCTCGGGCTTGAGCTCCTTGGCCTGCACCAGCAGCTCGTAGAGGCGCGAGTCTTGCCGGCCGGCGGTCTTGCGGCGCTGCCGCTGAATGAACACGCCAAAATCGCGGCGCTCGTCGGAGCTCAGGGTCAGCAGCGTGGTGCGCAGGTCGTCCATGGGGCCAAATTACGGCGCTGGGCGCGGCGGCGCGGCAAAATTTTCCGCGGCTGAATTTTCCAGTTGCCGCCGCCTTCAGGCCCGGAGGCTAGTGCGCTGGCAACGTTGGAAATTGGGGCGCCGTACGGTTAAGCTGCCGCGCCCAACTGCCGCGCCGCGTGGCAGTTGGGCGGGTTACCTTTTGCCCGGGCCGCTCATTAAGGTCGATTTTCAACCATTCGTTTCCTTCCAAATCCCATGAAAACCTCTTTCAAATCCCTGCTCCTGGTGGCTGCTTTCGGCGCTTTCGCCGCCACGTCGTGCTCCGAGAAAAAAGCCGATGACGCCGCCACCGCCACCGAAAACGCCGCCTCCGAGGCCGGCGACAAAATGGACAACGCCGTGGACAGCGCCAAAGCCGACCTGGCCCGCGAACCCGGCGACACCGCCATGGTGCGCAACACGCCCGCCGACAAAGTAGTGGAAGAAGTGCCCGCCACGCCGCAGAAGTAAGTGGCCCACGCCGCCTGCCCGAAGCCCCGCCACCCCAGTGGCGGGGCTTTTTCGTGGGCAAGGCCCTGCTTAGCCCAAGCGCGGCCGTACAACATTCGGGCATTTGGGGCGGCGCCTTCAACGCCGCCCGGCGGCCCCGCGTACAAGCCCAACTGTTTACCTCCTTCCCATCCACATTTCCTTACCCTTCTCATCTTTTTCACTCATGGACCTCAACCAGAATAACCTCAACGACCAAACCGAGCTGAAGGCTCGCGGCAACTGGAACCAAGTAAAAGGCGAGGCCAAGCAGAAGTGGGGCCAGCTCACCGACGACGACCTCGACTACGAGGACGGCAAGCAGGACGAGTGGTTCGGCCGCCTGCAAGAGAAAACCGGCCACGCCGTGGAAGACATCAAGAACTGGTTCCACCGCACGTTCTAGCCCAACTGAATCTGACCAAGCAAGGCGCCTTCCAATCCACCGCCGCTGCTTAGTTATTCAAAAGCCCCTCCTGGTAGCAGAAGGGGCTTTTTTGTTGGCATTCCTTTGCACAGCACTCCCAACTACATAGCAGAATCGGCGCTATTCTTGCTCGTGAGGCTTTCGTATTTTATTTCCATTTATGAAAGCAAACTTTCTACTCCGAGGACGTTTTGGGCTGTGGGCGCTGGGCTGCCTGGTGCTAGTTGCTGGCACTGCCCGGGCGCAGGGCCCCACCATTGACCCCACGTTTCAGGCCACCAACGTAGCCATCGCAGCCTCTGCCCGGCAAGTAGTGCAACTGCCCAGCGGCAAGCGGGTGCTGCTGGGCAGCTTCCGGCAAGTGGGCGCCATGACCAGCAACGGCCTGGTGCGCCTGCTGGCGGGCAGCAACCAGGTCGATGCGGTGTTTCAGGCCAACACGGCTAGCCTAAACGTGGCCGAGGTGGACCGCCTTATCGCCCTGCCCAACGACCAGCTCCTGCTCTTCTCACAGGCCAATAATTCCCTACTCACTCTGGGCACGGTCAGTCGGCGTGGCTTATTGCGCCTCAACGCCGACGGAACCCCGGACGCTTCTTTTAACACGGGTACTGGCCCCAGCGTGGGGGTGAACGATGTAGTGGTACAGCCCGACGGGAAACTGTTGCTGGCCGGGGCATTCACGCAATTCAACGGCCAAACCGTTAACCGACTAATTCGCCTCAACGCCGATGGAACGCTTGATGCCACGTTTCAAGTCAGCATTTCGAATAGCAATGGGCAGTATGCTTACATAAATCGGGTGGTGCTTCAGCCCGACGGCAGATTGCTGCTGGCTGGCTACTTTTCGACGGTGCAAGGACAGGCGGTGGGTCTGCTGGCCCGCTTGCTGCCCGCCGGCACGCTGGATACCAGCTTTAGCGCCCCTGTTATCGCCAGCGGCCATTTTATTGCCGGCATGGCCGTTCAGCCCGATGCCAAAATCCTGGCCGCTTACGTGCTTTATCAAGGCATTGGCACCCCACCTCCGCCCCTCATCCGCCTGCTTCCAGACGGCACTCCGGATGCGTCGTTTCAAACCGGCACCAGTTTTAGCAGCGGGTTCAACAGCCCGGTGCTGCCCACGCAGCCGGTGGTGGTGGAGCCGGGCGGCGGCATCCTCGTGGCCACCACGGCCCTTTCCTACAACGGGCAGCCCATTGGCCGGGTGGCGCGCCTGCTGCCCAGTGGCAGCCTGGACACAAGCTTTCAAACCCAGCAAATCAGCGGAGCCTTGTACCCCGAGGCGCCCACGTCGCTGCAGCTGCTGGCCAACGGGCAGCTGCTCACCAATTACAAGCTGCTCAACCCCACCGGCACGGTGGATGCCGGCTTCGACCCGCAGCTGAAAAACCCGGGCCAGGTGATGGCCCTGGCGCTGCAGCCCGACGGCAAGCTGCTGGTGGGCGGCATCTTCACCGAAATCAGCGGGGTGGCGGCCGGCAGCCTGGCCCGCCTCAACCCCGACGGCACGCCCGACGCGGCTTTCACCACGGCCGCCGCCACCAACGGCATCGTGTACGACCTGGCCTTGCAGCCCGACGGCAAGCTGCTGGTGGGCGGCGACTTTACGCTGCTGGGCGGCACGACGCGGCAGGCCCTGGGGCGCCTCCTGCCCACGGGCGTGGCCGACGCGGCTTTTGCGTCCCCCATTCAGCCGCCGCCCTCGGCCCTGAACGTGCCCAAAGTGCGCGCCCTGGCCGTGCAGCCCGACGGCAACGTCCTCATTTCGGGTATGTTCATCCTCACGCCCGGGGGCGGAGCCAATGCGTCGCGCACGTCGGCCCGGCTGCTGGGCAGCACGGGCCAGGTCGATGCTAGCTTCGCCTACCCGTCGGCCTTCAACGTGGTGCAGTTCCTGGTGCAGCCCGATGGCCGGATTGTGGTGGGCGGCCAGGGCACGGTGGGCAGCCGGCCCTACGCGCTGGTGCAGCGCCTGCTGCCCGACGGCAGCCCCGACCCGGCTTTCGTGACCACGCCCGCCACGGTGACGTTTGAGGCGGTGCGGGCCCTGCAGCTCGACGCGGCCGGCCGCCTCTACGTGGGCGGGCAGTTCACCCAGTTCGGCAGCGTGCCCAGCAGCGCGGTGGCCCGGCTGCTGCCCGACGGCACGCCCGATGTCACCTTCACCACTACCCTGGGCAGCCAAAGCAACGTGTACGCCTTGGCCTTGCAGCCCAACGGCCGGTTGCTGGCCGGTGGGGCCTTGCTCACCAGCGGCGCCCAGGCCCATGGCAGCGCGCGCCTGCTGCCCACCGGCGCCCTCGATGTCAGCTACACCCCCACCGCGGGCCCCGACCGCCCGATATTCCGGTTACTGGTGCAGCCCGATGGCGCCATTGTGGCGGGCGGGGCCTTCACGTCGGTCAACGGTTCTTCCTTTTACACGGGCCTCACCCGGCTCCTCGACCCCAACGTGCTGAGCGTGGCTTCCCGGCACCGGCCCAAAGCCCCCACCCTGGCCTGGCCGGTGCCGGCCCACGCCTACCTGCACCTGGCCCTGGACGCCGCCAGCCGCCCCCAGCGCGTGGAGGTGCTCGATGCCCTGGGGCGCGTGGTGCTCACCCAGCCCACCCCGCAAGCCGAACTGACGCTGGCAACGGGCGCGCTGCCGGCCGGTGCTTACGTGCTACGCGTGCAGTACGCCACCGGCCCCGTGACGCGGCGCGTAGCGTTGGAATAAGCCGGGCCGACGCCCCCTGGCGCAACTGCGTTCAGGGGGCGTCGGTGCTCACACCCCCTGAACGCAGTTGTGTTTGGGGAGCGTCAGGGCTCGCGCCCTTCAAACGCAAATGGGTTCGGGGGGCGCCGGTGCACATGCTCCCCTGGCGCAACTGCGTTGGGGGGGGCATGAGCACCGGCGCCCCCCGGCGCAGATGCGTGCGGGGGGCGTCTGGCAAATAATGCCTATCTAGCAAACACATTCATGCCTAAAAGCCTCAGCTTATGCATTTCCACGCCTACCACCGCTCGCCCGATGCCGCCCCTGCCGGAGATGCCGCCGCCCCGGCCCCGAAGAAAAAAGGCCGCGCCACCCGCTTTTTGCCCACCACCGAGGTGGGCATCACGGCCCTGGCCACCGCCGTGGCCCCCGCCTACGCGGCCGGGGCAGCGGCCAACGCCGCGCTGGGCCTGATGTGGATGCCGCCGGCCACCTTTACGGCCCTGGCGGCCGAACTGGCCACCCACCTCGACACGGCCAACGTGACCAAGGCCGACGTGAGCCCCAACGCGGAAGCCATCGACCGGCTCGACGCCGAAATCAACCAGCGCCTGGGCAACGTGCGCACCTACCTGGAGGCGCAATACGAGGACGCGGACGACGCCACCGTGCGCGGCTACCTGCCGGCCCTGGGCTTCCGGCTGCAGCACGGCAGCTACGTGTTTCCGAAGGGCCAGCAAGACCGCCTCAACGCCCTCACCACCCTGCTCACTGGCCTGGCGAAGCACGGCCTGAAAACCAAAAAATACGGCCTCGCCTACTGGACGGCCATGCGCGACGACTACCGGACCGCCCTGGCCACGGCCGGCAACGCCGCGGGTGCCGTCTCGACGGTGGTGGACACCAAAAACGAGCTGCTCGACCAAGTGACGGAGGTGCTGCGCGCCATCTATTACCTGCTGCGGGCCCAGTACCCCAAAACCTGGAAGGCCAAGCTGCGGGCCTACGGCTACCAGGAGGAGGGGTATTAGGAGGTAAGAGTTAGGGGTTAGGAGTTAAAGGGGAGGAGTCGGGGCGTCTGTCATCCTGAGCGCAGCGAAGGACCTTCTCACGTCAGCGCCGTCTGCACTTAATTACTGCAAGTCGTTCCTCGGTGAGAAGGTCCTTCGCTGCGCTCAGGATGACAGACGCCCCGACTCCTCCCCCTAACTCTTAACTCCTAACTCCAGCTCCGCCACGTAGTCGGCCAGGTACTGGTAGCGGGGCGTGAGCGCGCCGCCGGTGGCAATGGTGGCGCGGGCAATGACGCCCTCCGCGTCGGGGCCCAGCAGGTGGGGCAACACGTTGTCCAGCAGCTGGCGGCCGAAGTCGCGGCTGGCGTTGCGGGGCAGTTCGCAGGGCAGGTTGTCCACGGCCATCACCGTGAGGTTGGCGGGGCCGGAGTAGGGCGCCTCCAGCGCGCCGGTGGCGGGGTTGTAGTCGAAAGCCGGGTCGGCGATGGTGCTACTACGCTTGGTGACGGGAATGGAGCCGTCCACGTCGCAGGTCACGTCGGCGATGGTGTTGATGCGGAAGCCCGGCATCCGGGTGTCGGCTTCCTCGAACAAACGGGGCGCCGCCGGGTGCCAGTAGGCGCAGGCAATGAGCAAGTCCGTCACGGGCACGAACATGCCGAAGGCCGACTCGTACTCCTGCGGGTTTTTGTGGAAGTCGGCGGTGTCCCACACGCGGCCGTCGCGGCGGCGGTTGTAGTCGGAGCTGCGCAGCTGCGCGTACACCGGCTCGTTGAAATCCAGGTACAGGTAGTCGTACACGCTCACCCGCCGGATGCCCATGCGGTCGAGCACTTCCAGGGCGCCCTGCGCCACGCGGCCCGAGCCCGTGACGGCCATTTTGATGGGCGGCAGCTTCTTCACCTTGAAAAATTCCTCCTGCATGTCGTCCATGTCCACGCACTGCCAGGCGGGCTTCAGCTCGTAGAGGCCGTGCTTGCGGCCGTAGGTGAGCAGGCCATTGTAGGCCCCCACAATGCCCGCGTAGCGCCCAAACGCTACGATGCGCTCGCCGCGCTCGTTGGTCAGCATCTCGTAGTCGACCAGCGTAATGTTCCGGCGCAGCACTTCTTGCAGCAGCTGGCGGTTGGCGGGCTGCTTCTTCACGGTGTGCGAGAAAAAGAGGTAGGTTTTGTTGGGAATGAGCTGGTCAACGGCCACTTCTTTCACGCCCAGCAGCACGTCGCAGTCGCTCACATCGTCGCGCACTTCCAGGCCCAGGTCGCGGTATTCCTGGTCGGCGTAGCTGCGGATGGCGCTGCTTTGCACCACCAGCCCGAGGCCGGGGAAGGTGCTCAGTGCTTCCACGCATTTCTTGGGCGTGAGGGGCACGCGCTTGTCGGGCGGGGTTTTGCTTTCGCGAATGAGGCCAATGGTGCGGGACATGGGTGGGTGGTGGGTGATGGAGGGAAATGCAAAGCTAAAGTTTTCAACATTGCCCGAAGGTTAATCCCTGGGATGAGCACCGGCAAAGCATGGGGCTTTTGCCCGGCCAGCGCGTCGGCGGCAATCCTTTCGGGGCTACCTTTGTTGTCTCCGAAACCAGCCTCCACTCCCATCATTTATTCGTCTTTATGTCGTTGAAATTCTCGCCAGTTGACGTTTTTGAAGCTCGCCACAACGCGCCCGGCGCCGACGAGCAGGCCGCCATGCTCCGCACCATCGGGGTGGCCAGCATCGAGCAGCTCATCGACGAAACCGTGCCGCCGGCCATCCGCCTCAAGAAGCCGCTCAACCTGCCGGCCGCCCTCAGTGAGCGCGCTTTCCTGGCCAAGTTCAAGCAGATTGCCGGCCAGAACCAGGTGTTCAAAACCTACATCGGCCTCGGCTACCACGACACCACCCTGCCCCCGGTTATCCAGCGCAACATTCTGGAAAACCCCGGCTGGTACACCGCCTACACGCCCTACCAGGCCGAAATCGCCCAGGGCCGCCTCGAAGCCCTCATCAATTACCAGACGATGGTGATTGACCTCACCGGCCTCGAAATCGCCAACGCCAGCTTGCTCGACGAAGGCACCGCCGCCGCCGAAGCCATGCACATGCTGCACAGCCAGACCAAGAAAAAAGGCGCCCACCAGTACTTCGTGTCGGAGCAGGTGTTGCCCCAAACCATCGACTTGCTGCGCACCCGCGCCACGCCGGTGGGCATTGAGCTGGTGGTGGGCGACCACCGCCAGATTGACCTCAGCGGCGACGGCTTTTTCGGCGCCATGGTGCAGTACCCGGCCGCCGACGGTGAGGTATTTGATTACAAAGACTTCATCGCGCAAGCCCAGAAGAATAACGTGTTTGTGGTGATGGGCGCCGACCTGCTGGCTCTCACCCTGCTGACTTCGCCCGGCGAGCTGGGCGCCGACGTGTGCGTGGGCAACTCGCAGCGCTTCGGCGTGCCGATGGGCTACGGCGGCCCGCACGCCGGCTTCTTCTCCTGCAAAGAGCAGTTCAAGCGCGTGATTCCCGGCCGCCTCATCGGCCAGAGCATCGACGCGGCCGGCAACAAGGCCTACCGCATGGCCCTGCAAACCCGCGAGCAGCACATCCGCCGCGAAAAAGCCACCTCCAACATCTGCACTGCCCAGGTGCTGCTGAGCGTGCTGGCCGGCATGTACGCCGTGTACCACGGCCCCCAGCGCCTCCGTCAGTTCGCCGTGAACACCCACGTGCTGGCTCAAACCCTGGAAGCCGGCCTGAAAAAGCTGGACGTGGAGCAAACCAACTCAGCCTACTTTGACACCCTGAGCCTGCGCCTCGAAAGCGCCGAGCTGCAGCAGGCCCTGCGCCAGGAGGCCGAAGCCGCCCGCATCAACTTCCGCTACTTCGACGAGGTGCGCGTGGGCATTTCACTGAACCAGAACACCGAGCTGAGCGACGTGAACGACATTTTGAACGTCTTCGCCAAAGTGCTGGGCAAGCAAGCTGATGCCGCAGACATGCCCACCGAGGCCGAGCTGACCTGGCCCGCCAGCCTGGTGCGCAGCAGCGAATACCTCACGCACCCCATCTTCAACACGCACCACGCCGAGCACGAGATGCTGCGCTACATGAAGCAGCTCGAAAACAAGGACCTGAGCCTGGCGCACAGCATGATTCCGCTGGGCTCGTGCACCATGAAGCTCAACGCCACCGCCGAAATGATTCCGGTGACCTGGGCCGAAATCGGCGGTTTGCACCCCTTCGCCCCCATCGAGCAGGCCCAGGGCTACCAGCAGATTTTCTCCGACCTGCAAGCCTGGCTGTGCGAGGTGACCGGCTTTGCGGCCGTGAGCCTGCAGCCGAACTCCGGCGCGCAAGGCGAGTACGCCGGCCTGCTGGCCATCAAAGGCTACCACGACGCCCGCGGCGACCACCACCGCAACGTGGCCCTGATTCCGGCCTCGGCCCACGGCACCAACCCCGCCTCGGCCGTGATGGCCGGCATGCAGGTGGTGGTGGTGAAAAGCACCGAAGACGGCAACATCGACGTGGCCGACCTCAAGGCCCAGGCCGAGAAGCACGCCGCCAACCTGAGCTGCCTCATGGTGACCTACCCCAGCACGCACGGCGTGTACGAGGAAACCATCATCGACATCTGCCAGACCATTCACAACCACGGCGGCCGCGTGTACATGGACGGCGCCAACATGAACGCCCAAGTGGGCCTCACCTCGCCCGCCAACATTGGCGCCGACGTGTGCCACCTCAACCTGCACAAAACGTTCTGCATCCCGCACGGCGGCGGCGGCCCCGGCGTGGGCCCCATCGGCGTGGTAGCCGACCTGGTGCCCTACCTGCCCGGCCACGCCGTGGTGCCGGTGGAAGGCCGCGCCGAAGGCTCGGTTTCGGCCGCGCCGTGGGGTTCGGCCAGCATCCTGCCCATCAGCTACGCCTACATTTCGATGATGGGCGGCGAGGGCCTGACGCGCGCCACCCAGATTGCCATCCTCAACGCCAACTACATCAAGGCCCGCCTGGAGGCGCACTACCCGGTGCTGTACTCGGGCAGCAACGGCCGCTGCGCCCACGAAATGATTCTGGAATGCCGCCAGTTCAAGAAGGCCGGCATTGAAGTCGAGGACATCGCCAAGCGCCTCATGGACTACGGCTTCCACGCGCCCACCGTGTCGTTCCCCGTGGCCGGTACCCTGATGGTGGAGCCCACCGAAAGCGAGAGCAAGGACGAGTTGGACCGTTTCTGCGACGCCATGATTTCCATCCGCAAGGAAATTGCGGCGGTGGAGTCGGGCCAGGCCGACGCCAAAGAGAACGTGCTGAAGCACGCCCCGCACACCGCCGCCACCGTCCTCACCCACGAGTGGACCCGCCCCTACACCCGCGAGCAGGCCGTGTACCCCATGGACTACGTGCGCGCCAACAAGTTTTGGCCCAGCGTTAGCCGCATCGACTCGGCCTACGGCGACCGCAACCTCATCTGCGCCTGCACCCCCATTGAGCAGTACGCCGATAAGGAAGAGGACTTGGTGCAGGCTGATAAAGGGCCGTCGTACTAGGAGGATTGATGGGTTGGTAACGGGGGGAAGGAAAGTGAAAGCGCCTGTCATCCTGAGCGCAGCGAAGGACCTTATCACGTGAGAACGATTCGTCCCGACGTGGTAAGGTCCTTCGCTGCGCTCAGGATGACAGGCGCTTTCACTTTCCTTCCCCCCCTACCCCCCCACCACCGCCTCCACTACAAACCCATTGGCCTGCACCGGGTAGGCCACGCGCCCGCCCACGGCGGCGGCGCGGGCCTGCATGCTGGCCAGGCCCTGGCCCTCGGCGCGGGCGGGGGCGGCGGGGGGCGGGCCGTCGTTGCGGATGGTGAGGGCCAGGGCCCGGCCGGCGGGGGTGAGCTGCACGTGTACTTCGGTGGCGTGGGCGTGCTTCACCACGTTGTGCAGGGCCTCCTTGAAGATGAGGTAGAGGGCCTGCCGGGCCTCCACCGACAGGGGCAGGCCCGCCACGGCGGGGTGGGTGTCGAAGCTGACCTCGATGCCCAGGGGCTGGAGCACCTCGTAGGCGTGGTCGCGCATGTGCACCAGCAACTCGGGCAGCGTGGGGGCCGTGGCCGAGAGGCCCCAGATGGCGTCGCTCATCTGCTGGGTGGCCCGACGGGCGGTGGTGGTCAGGGTTTCGACGCGGGCGACCAGGGGGGCGGGCAGCAGGGAGCTTTCGCGCAGCAGGCCGCTTTGCAGGCTGATTTGGGTGAGCAGGTTGCCCACGTCGTCGTGTAGGTCCACGGCGATGCGCTGGCGCAGGGCCCGCTCGGCCTGCCATTGCTGCTCGCGCTGCCGGGCGCGGCGCTGCTGCCACCCATACACCCCGCCGGCAGCCAGGGCCATCAGCAGAGCGGTGAGGCTGGCCCACACGCCGGGGCGCCGCCACCAGTAGGTGCGCGCGTGCACCGGCACGCGCAGCACGTTGCGGGCGGGCGTGCCCAGCCCGGTTTCAGCCTTTATTTCGAGGGTGTAGTCGCCCGGTTCCAGCCCTTGCAGGCGCAGGCGGTTGCCGGTGCCCAGCTCCTGCCAGGGGGCGCGGCCGGTGCCCAGCAGGCGGTAGGCAAAGCGACCCTCGGGGCCCACGTCATCGCTCAGGCTGATGGTCAGGTCGGCGAAGGCGTCGCCGGGGGCCAGCTCCAGGCCTTGAGGCAAGGTGCCGGTCAGGTAATCGGTGCGAATGGTATCGGGCTGGGCGTGGTGCTGGGTGAGGGCGGTGAGCAATAGCCGGGGCCGGTACTCGGCGGCGGCCAGGGCCTGGGGCTCAAGGTAACTCAGCCCGCCCACGCCGCCCACGTACAGGCGCTGCCGGGCCGAATCGTACCAGGCCGATTGGCGGTTCAGCTCGTTGGTGGCCAGGCCCTCGGCGGTGGTCAGGTCGCTGCGGCGGCCGGTGCGGGGTTCGTAGCGCACCAAGCCGGCGTCGGTGCCCACCCACAGCACCCGGCCGGGCGGCGGGGCCAGCACGAAGCTGACCGTAGCGTGGGGCAGGCCCTGGCCCTGGGTGAGCTGCTGCCGCACGCCCCGCCCCGGGTGCAGCAGCAGCAGGCCCTGGTCGGTGGTGCCCAGCCACACGCTGTCGCGGTGGGTGGCCAGCACGCAGCGCAGCAGGGCGGTGGGCAGGTGGTGCGCGCCCGCCTCGGTGGGGCCGTAGTGGCGCAGCGCGCCGGTGGCGGGCTGCAGGCCGTAGAGGCCCTGGTTGGTGGCCAGCCACAGCTCGCCGCCGGCGCCTTCGCTCAGGGCCTCAATCTCGCAGTGGTGCAGGGGCCAGGCGGCGTCGCCTTCGCGGTAGCGGGTGCGCGTGCGGTGGGGTAGGTCAAGCCGAAACAGGCCCTGCTGCCCGCCGGCCCACAGCTGCCCCGCCCGGGTGCGTAGCAGGCAGAAGGTGGCTTTGCCCGAAGGGGTGGGATGGGGGCCGGCCCAGACGAAATCCTCGAACCGCGCCCCGGTCAGGAGCCGCACGTGGCCGTCTTCCAGCCCAATCACCAGGCGCGCATCGGGCAGGCGCAGGCTGCAAAACCACACGGTGGTGGGCGCCTCGCCCGGCCAGGGGCGCAGGGGGGCCAGCGGACTGTCGGCGGCCTGCGTGAAGGTGCCCGCGTAGCTGCCCACCACCAGCCGGCCGTCGGCGAGGCGGTTGATGACGCGGGTGCTCAGGCGCTGCCCGCCGGCCACGGGCAGCGCTTGCACGGCCGCCGGCCGGGGCTGCAGCGTGAACACGCCCGGCATGCCTTCGGCAAAGGCCCACAGCCCCGTCCGGTCGCGGTTGAAGCACAGCCAGCCGTTCCACCCGCGGGCCAGGCTCAAGGGGAAGTGCTGGAGCACGGGCGGCTGCCGCTGCCGCCGGATGGACAGCGCCAGTACCTCGCCGGTGCCCAGCCAGTACCAAGTGCTGTCGAGTTCCAGCACGTTCAGGCGCGGCACGGCGGCCGAGGAGATGCTTCGGCGCCAGTGGGCCAGCACCCGCGGCGGCTGCGGCGGCCGGTGCGCGACCAGGGTGCTGTCGGTGAGGTAATAGGGGCCGTGGGGCAGGCGCAGGGGGTGGTCGGCTACCTGCGTGCGGCGGGGGCCGCCCGCTGCCTGCACCCGGTAGCGGTGGCTGTGGGTGGCCACGGGCTGCGCCTGCCCGCCCGGCAGCAGCCGCCAGCTTTGTTTGTCGCCAAACACCAGCAGGCCCCCGGCCGAGTCGGGCTCGATGGCGCGTACTATCCCCTGCGGGTGCTGCCACACCAGCCGCGGGGGCTGCCGGGGCTGCCGCAGCGGCAGCCGAAACACCTGGCAGGGGTCGAGCCCCCGGCCAATCCACAGCGCCCCCCGGTGCAGCAACAGGGCGTTGAGCTGGCCGCTGCGGGGAGGCAGCAGCACCTGGCGCAGCTCGCCGGTGGCGGGCACAAAGGCGTAGAGCCCGCCGGACAGGCCCATCCACACCGTGCCGGTCGGGTCGACCACGACCCGGGTGGCCTCCCCGGCCGGGTGCGGCCCTTGCCGTATCAGCTGCCCGAGGGGCACCAGCTGCCGCCCGTCGTAGCGAAACAGGCCCTGGCGGGTGGCCACCCAGGCAAAGCCCGCCGCGTCGCTGCTCACGTCGCGCAGGCCCACCGTGCTCAGCACGCGGTCGGGCTGCTGCTCCAGGGGCTGGGCGCGGGCCGCCGGCCCGGCCAGCAGCAGCCAGCCGCCCAGCAGGGCGCACATTGTTCTCAGTAGTTCTGGTAGCATGCCGGCCGAGCGGTGGAAAGGGGGTGCAAATATCAATCAGCTTCGCACGCCCCCGCTAGTTAGAGGTAAATTGCTGTGCGGCCGGCCTGGCCCAACGGGTTGGCCCAAGTACCGGCCGCGCCCCGCGCCCGCCCCAAAGCGCCCACCCCGGCCGGGGGCAGGCGCTTTGGGGCGGGCGCGGGGCGCGGCGGGCTACTCCGCCAGCAGCTCGGCCACGTAGTGGCCCACGAGGGCGCCACTGCTCCCTACTCCACCGCCAGGCGCAGGCGGCCCGCCCCAGCCCGCACCACGTACAGGCCGGGGGCCAGCCCGGCCAGGGCGGCCGTGCCGGCGGCGTCGGCCGTGGCGGTGGCCGCCACCCGGCCCAGGGCGTCGAGCACCTGCACCGGGGCGCCGGGGGTTGCCCCACGCAGCGTGGCCGCGCCGCGGGGGGCGGGGTTGGGGTACAGGGCCAGGCCGGCTTCGGCCGGCGCCCCGGGGCGCACGGGCAGCGGCTGCAAGCTGGTGAGCGGGCTCACGCGGTCGAAGCGGTTGGCATTGGTGGTGGTGCCGTCGCCGAGCTGGCCGTCGCCGTTCTGGCCGGCGCTGGCGAAGTTCTGGGCTGAGGGCGTGCGTACCAGCGAGAAGGAGGCCACCGAGCCGGTGCCCAGCGTGGTCCAGCCCGTGCCGAGGGTGACCTCGCGGGTGGGCGTGGGGTTGGCGTCGGGGCCAAAACTGCCTTTGCCCAGCTGGCCGGCGTAGTTAGTGCCCCAGGCCCAGAGGCTGCCATCGGCCCGCAGGCCCAGGCTGTGCTGTACCCCGGCGGCCACCTGGGTGTAGGTGCCCGCCACCAGCGTGGGCACGGGGTTGGGGTTGTACGTGTTGATGTTGACAGACGAGCCCAGCACGCCGTAGGTGTTGCTGCCCCAGGCGTAAAGGCTGCCATCGGCCCGCAAGCCCAGGCTGTGGGTGCCCCCGGCCGCTACCTGGGTGTAGGTGCCGGCCACCGGCGTGAGCGTGGGGGTGGCAATGTCGGTGCCGTTGTTGGTGGTGCTGCTCAGTTGGCCGTAGTGGTTCCAGCCCCAGGCGTAGAGGCTGCCGTCGGCCCGCAGGCCCAGGCTGTGGGAGGCTCCGGCGGCCACTTGGGTGTAGGTGCCGGCCACCTGCGTGGGTACGGGGTTCGGGCCAAAAGTGCCGCTGTTGGTGGCGATGCCCAGCTCGCCAAACTGGTTCCAGCCCCAGGCGTAGAGGCTGCCGTCGGCCCGCAGGCCCAGGCTGTGGTAGGCTCCGGCGGCCACTTGGGTGTAGGTGCCGGCCACCTGCGTAGGCGTGGGGTTGGGGTTTGTGGTGCCGTTGTTGGTGGCATTGCCCAACTGGCCGAAGTTATTGTGGCCCCAGGCCCAGAGGCTGCCGTCGGCCCGCAGGCCCAAGCTGTGGAACTGCCCGGCGGCCACCATCACCCAGTCGGTGGCGGTGCCCACCCGCACGGGGCGGGTGGTGCTGGCCATGGCGATGGGCAGGCCCAGCTGGCCGAAGGCGTTGCTGCCCCAGGCCCAGAGGGTGCCGTCGCCGCGCACGGCCAGGCCAAAGTCGAGGCCAAGGGACAGGCTGCGCGTGACCAGGGCCGTGCCCGTGGCCGCGGGCGTGGGGTTGGCGGCGTTGAGGCCGCTCGTGCTGCCGTTGCCCAACTGGCCGGAGAAGTTCCAGCCCCAGGCCCAGAGGCTGCCATTGCCTTGCAGGGCCAGGGTGTGGTTGCGTCCGGCCACCACTTGCACATAAGTGCCGGCCACTTGCGCGGGCGTGGGGTTCGGGGTGTTGTTGCCGTTGTTGGCGGGGTTGCCCAGCTGGCCGTCGCCGTTCCAGCCCCAGGCGTAAAGGCTGCCGTCGGCCCGCAGTCCCGAGCTGTGGAAAGCCCCGGCCGCTACTTGGGTATACGTGCCGGCCACCTGCGCGGGCGTGGGGTTGGGGGCGCCGTTCCCGCTGTTGGCGGGGATGCCCAGCTGGCCATAGCCGTTCCAGCCCCAGGCCCAAAGGCTGCCATCGGCCCGCAAGCCCAGGTTGTGGTTGTTGCCGGCCGCCACTTGCGTGTAGGTGCCCGGCACCGCCGCGGGCGTGGGGTTGGCGGTGGTGGTGCCGGCATTGGCGGCGCGGCTCAGCTGGCCGTAGTAGTTCGAGCCCCAGGCATAGAGGCTGCCATCGGCCCGCAAGCCCAGGCTGTGGGCTTCACCGGCCGTTGCCTGCGTGTAGGTGCCGGCCACCTGCGTGGGCGTGGGGTTCGGGGTGGTGGTGCCGGCGTTGGTGGCGTTGCCCAGCTGGCCGTAGGTGTTGTCGCCCCAGGCCCAGAGGCTGCCGTCGGCGCGCAACGCCAAGCTGTGAAACTGCCCCGCGGCCACTTGCGTGTAGGTGCCGGCCACCTGCGTGGGCGTGGGGTTGGCGGTGTTGGTGCCGGCGTTGGTGGCGCGGCCCAACTGCCCGGAGTAGTTGCGGCCCCAGGCCCAGAGGCTGCCGTCGGCTTGCAAGCCCAGGGTGTACTCAGAGCCGGCCACCACCTGCACCCAAGTGGCGGCCGTGCCCACCTGCACCCAGGCAGTGGCGGAGGTGGTGGTGCCCGTGCCCAGCTGGCCGTAGCCGTTGTCGCCGGTGGCCCAGAGCGTGCCGTCGGCGTGAATGCTGAGCGAATGGTAGGTGCCCGCGGCAAAGGTGCGGGCCAGCACCTGCGCCCGCAGGCCGGCGGCGGGCAGGGCCAGCAGCAGCGCCAGCAGCCCCAGGGCCGCCCGCAACGAAGAGAGCGGGCCGGTACGCCGGGCCCGGCAGCAAGAGGAAAAAGGGGTCATAAGCGGGCAGCGAGCAAGGAGGAACAACCGGGTAAGCCGCTGCAAGGTACGGCGCTACCGCCCGGCGGGCATTGCCGCCACCGGGGGCACAGCAGCTCCCCCGCGAGGCGGCGGGGCGGGCGGCACGGTTGCGGGCGGCCAGCAAAAACGCCCACCCCGGCCGGGGGTGGGCGCTACTGTTCGGGCAACGGGCCGGCCGGCTTCTACCCCGCCAGCAGCTCGGCGGTGTAGTGGCCCAGGTAGGGGCTGTCGTTGCGCACCACCAGCAGGGCGCCCTTGCCGGGCACCTCGGCCAGGGGCAGGGTGCGGGGGGTGGCGTTGGTCACGCGCAGGGCATCGGCCGGCGTGGGGGCTTTCACGTCGTCGGTGCGGTAAAAGCTGAGCCCGAAGTCCTCGTCCACGGCCAGGCTCAAGCGGGTGTAGCGCGCCGGGGCCTCGGCCAGGTTCACCACCTGGCTGGTGTGCGCCCGGCCCACCTGGCCGGCGTAGCGGCCGGGGTGGGCCGCGGCCTGCTCGCCAAAGTAGCGGTTGTTGTAAAAGGACGCCACCTGGCTGCGGTTGTCCTCGAAGTACACGCACAGCGCGTGCAGGTTGCGGGTGAGCTGCTCTTCCAGCAGGGGCAGCATGTCGCGGCGCTTTTGGCGGGCCTGGCCGGTGGCCTGCTGCTGGGCCGCCTGTTTCTCGCGGGCGGTGGCAAAGGGCGCCAGCTCCTCCACGCTCTTGTCGGCGAGGGCGGCCGGCACCTGGTTGGTGGGGTCCTGCACCAGGTCGAGGTACACGCGCAGCTTGTCGGGCAGGGTTTTGAAGCTGGCTTTGCTGTACTCCTCCAGCCCGCGCGGGTAGAGCAGCTGCACCAGGGTGGCGCGCAGGGCGGCGTCGGCCACCACGAAGTCGTTGTTGAGGGCCGCCAGGTTCGATTTCAGCCGGGCCAGGGCCTTGCCCTGCTCGGCCACGCTCAGGGTGCGGCCCACCTGCTGCCCGGCCTGGCTGCTGCCGATGGCCGTGTTGAAACCCGTGAGCTGCGCGGCGTAGGCGGCGGTGCGGGTTTGGTTGGCCTTGAGCAAGGCGGCGCGGTCGGGCAGGGCCTGAAACAGGGTGTTGTGTTCGAGGAAACCCGCCGAGGTGTCTTCGATGGAACGTTCGGTGTCGGCGAAGACAACGCTTAGCAAACGGAGTAGATTTTGCATGGTCACATCCTTGAGCGGCCGGCCCGGGATTGGGTAGCCGTAGGCGGCGGCAATGTATCTGTTTTTCAGCAGCCTTTCATCACCTAGCGTCATATTTAACTGCCGGACGCTTCGCCTGGCCCGTGCGGGTGCCAGCCGCCGGTTTTTCACGCCGGTGCTGCGCCGGCATTTTTCGGCGTGGCAACGGGCCGGGTCCGTGGCGTGCCGGTGTTTTCCGGTATGGCAAAGACCCAGGTCGAAGCCCCACCGGAAAACACCGACGTGGCTTCAACCCACATTTTTGCCATGTCGCTGTTTTCCGGTATGGCAAAAATGTAGGCCGAAGGCATGTCGCTGTTTCCCGGTATGGCAAAAATGTAGGCCGAAGCCACGTCGGTATTTTCCGGAGTGGCAAAAACGTAGGCCGAAGCCCTACCGAAAAACTTCGGTGCGGCTTCGACCCACGTTTTTATTACTCCGGAAAACACCGACGTGCTATCCTTCTACCTGATGACCCGGATGGTGTTGTTAGCCCTATCGGCCACGTACACGGCGCCCGCCGCGTCCACGGCCACGCCGGTGGGGTAGTAGAAGCGGGCGGCGGCGCCCGTGCCGTCGGCGCTGCCGGGGTTGCCCGCCGAGCCGGCCAGGGTGCTCACCACCCCCGCCGCCGTGATTTTGCGGATGGTGGTGTTGCTCTGGTCGGCCACGTACACGGTGCCCGCCGCGTCCACGGCCACGCCGGCGGGGTAGTTGAAGCGGGCGGCGGCGCCCGTGCCGTCGGCGCTGCCGGAGGCGCCGGCCAGGCCGGCCAGCGTGCTCACCACCCCCGCCGCCGTG
>NZ_JADQDM010000022.1 GCF_015694525.1 Hymenobacter ruricola
TACCTCGCCCCCAACCACTTCGAATCCCAACTCAAAACCACGTACCAGTTCTGTCCGGCTTAGCTAGACCACCTCAGCTTCATCATGACTGCTGGTGTTGACGTTAGTGACACGGATTCGGGTAAGACCATATAATGCCCGAGGAATCATATCGGATTAAGTTGTTTCCGTTGACAATATACTGGTCTAAGCCGGGGTACCCTCCCGCAGCCGCCTTGTCTTCAGGGCTAGGATTATCAAAGTCGTAACCGGGGTCCAGAGGGTGTGAATGTATAAAGTAGACGATGTTATAGGTGGTAATAACTCCCGAGCCAGAGCTGTAATCGGTGGCATCTATTTGCCACTGTCCAGGCGCCACTTGGAACATGTTCAAGACAATCCTGCCTTGGGTATCTCGGTAAGGAAAATCCGGAACAAAGCCGTGTCTTGTGGTGCCAGCACTAGTGGACGGAAGCAAAATCAGGTGCCCCGTTGAGGCCAGATAGGCTCCTAATTCCAATCCATTAGGGTCTACAAGCCGGTCTACCATCTCGTTCCATCCAGCGCACTCATCAGCATAGATGTGGGGGGTGTTTGGGTCTGCTGTACCACTGGTACCGCCGCCACCGCCGCCGCCGCCTGGGTCAAAGGGCGGCGGGTCATCATCGGGAGTGCAACTCAAATATGCGTGAGAGTCATACTGCGACCAACTCATGCCCCAAGTCTGGCAGGGTTCATAGCCAGGGGGTTCACAGTTTCCAGCGCCCGACGTTTGCGTCATAATCCCCGAATATCGGTCATCGCCTGGGCAGGAAGCGTACCATGTACAAGTATAGTAGTAAATACAACTGTTGCTACTGACACTAATATTCTTGTTAGGATTGGAAGAAGCTCTCGTCTCCGAGGGCTTAGGGCTAGTGCAAAGCCCGTTGTTATAGAAAAAAACGGTTTTTGCAGATGAAGAAAGATAATTAAGCGTCAGGATGCCTGTGAAGGCTGGTGCCTGAGCAGGATGGTGGTGCCTGAGCAGGATGGTTGAAAGCATCCAAGAGCTTCGCGCGGTCCTTAACGGTTGAATTATAAGTCGCGATAATAAAATCAGGTTCACCAGTCCCTTCCTTGATTAGGAGGAACTTGTTCGTTCCCAACAATTGGACGTCATCCCGCCATTTGAGGTTCTTATTTGACCGAAGCTTGAGAGATAGGGGTACAAAGGTATATTGGTAGTTTCCCTTGCTCTTTTTGTAACTGCGACCCCAACCAGGAAACCAATAAATCTCCGCAGTGTCTCCAAATGGTTGGATTAGTGCCTTGTGATAGCCCTTGCTATAGAAGGTAGAGCGAAATTCTTCAATGCCTATGGTTTTGGTCGCTGCCCGTTCAACATCGACCTTGCTACAGCTATATAAAGTAGCGCCGAGAATAAGCAGAACGGACCATACCTTCAGGTAACGGTTCTTTTTTGGCATGTGATGGGGTGTGGAAAAGTGAATAATACACCTCTTCCCAGCTGTCAGCTAACCGGGTGGTAAAGAGGTGCTTAATACGAATTTATGAGAACCTTTTGATATTCAATAAATATTTATACTCTTGTCTTTTTATTAATTTTCGCTTGTAACGGTTGTTCACATATTGAGTCCGGTTAAGCCCTTCTGTATTTAATCATCTCTCTATAAAATATTTTTTGCTGAATCAACAAAAAGCAATACAACACGAACAGCAGCCCGTGCGCCATGCCCACCGGCCGCACCGCCTGCGGCTGCCCGGCCAGGTACTTCAGCGGCATGGCCACCAGCAGCAACACTAGGAACGATACCCCCTCCAGAATGGCCACGAGGCGCAGGCGCCCCAGGCCGGTCAGCAACAGTTCTTTCATCAGCAAACAACAAAAAAGCGCGGCGAGTAACCGCCGCGCTTTTGATAAGACGAACCAGGCGCCGATTTACGCTAGGTTGTTCGACGTGGCTTTGGCCGCCAGGAATTCGCGGTTCAGGATGGCAATGTTTTCCAGCGAGATGCCCACCGGGCACTCCGCCGCGCACGAGCCGATGTTGGAGCAGGCGCCGAAGCCTTCCTTGTCCATCTGGGCCACCATATTTTCGACGCGGGTTTTGCGTTCGGGCTGGCCCTGCGGCAGCAGCGCCAGCTGCGACACCTTGGCCGACACGAACAGCATGGCCGAGGCATTCTTGCACGCCGCCACGCAGGCCCCGCACGAAATGCAGGTAGCCGCCTCAAACGCGCGGTCCGAAATTTCCTTCGGAATCGGAATCTCGTTGCCGTCGGGGGCGCCGCCGGTGTTTACGCTCACGTAGCCGCCCGCCTGAATAATGCGGTCGAAGGCCGAGCGGTCCACGCTCAAGTCTTTGTTCACGGGGAAGGCCGACGCGCGCCAGGGCTCGATGGTGATGGTGTCCCCATCGGAGAACTTGCGCATGTGCAGCTGGCAGGTGGTGGTGCCCTTTTCGGGCCCGTGGCTGCGGCCGTTGATGAACAGGTCGCACGAGCCGCAGATGCCTTCGCGGCAGTCGTGGTCAAAGGCCACGGGGTCCTGGCCGGCGTGCAGCAGGTCCTCGTTCAGCACGTCCAGCATCTCCAGAAAGGACATGTCGGGCGAAATGTCCTTCACGTGGTACTCCACAATTTTCCCCGGCGCGGTGCGGTTGGGCTGCCGCCACACGTTCAGGGTCAGGTTCATCGGTTTAGCGTTGGGGTTGGAACCGGCCATTTTCTGTTTTATCGTTTGTCATCCTGAGCGCAGCGAAGGACCTTCTCACGCCCCGGCTCGTTGGGTTGGTAACTTACTTGATGCGCACGTGAGAAGGTCCTTCGCTGCGCTCAGGATGACAGATTATTACTTGTAGCTCCGTTGCGTGAGCTTCACGTTTTCAAACGTAAGCTCTTCTTTGTTAAGCTTCTCGGGTTGGTTGTCGCCCTGGTACTCCCAGGCGGCCACGTAGGCAAACTCGTCGTCGTTGCGCAGGGCCTCGCCTTCGGGCGTCTGGTATTCCTCGCGGAAGTGACCGCCGCAGCTTTCGTTGCGGTGCAGGGCGTCGTCCACCATCAACTCGCCCAGTTCCAGGAAGTCGGCCACGCGGCCGGCGTTTTCCAGGGCCTGATTCAACTCCTCGCCGGTGCCCGTGATTTTGAGGTCCTGCCAGAATTCCTGGCGCAGCTTCTGGATTTCGGCTTTGGCGTGCTTCAGGCCTTCGGCGGTGCGGGCCATGCCGCAGTATTCCCACATGATGTGACCCAGCGCTTTGTGAAACTGCGTGGGCGTGCGGGTGCCTTTGATGCTCAGCAGGCGCTCGGTGCGGGCCTGCACGAAGGCTTTCGACTCGGCAAAAGCCGGGTGGCTGGTGTCCACCGGCTTGGGCGGCGTCTGGGCCAGGTAATCGCCAATGGTGTAGGGAATTACGAAGTAGCCGTCGGCCAGGCCCTGCATCAGGGCCGAAGCGCCGAGGCGGTTGGCGCCGTGGTCGGAGAAGTTGCACTCGCCGGTGGCGTAGAGACCCGGCACGGTGGTTTGCAGGTTGTAGTCGACCCACAGCCCACCCATGGTGTAGTGCACCGCCGGGTAGATGCGCATGGGCCGCTCGTAGGGATTTTCGTCGGTGATTTTCTCGTACATGGCAAACAGGTTGCCGTACTTCTGGCTCACCGCCTCAGCGCCCGTGCGCTTGATAACGTCGGAGAAGTCGAGGTATACGGCCAGGCCGGTGCTGCCCACGCCGCGGCCTTCGTCGCACATCTGCTTGGCGTTGCGCGAGGCCACGTCGCGCGGCACGAGGTTGCCGAACGCGGGGTACTTGCGCTCCAGGAAGTAGTCGCGCTCGTCTTCCGGAATGTCCTGGGGCTTAATCTGGTTCTGGCGCACGCGCTCGGCCATTTCCACCGTTTTGGGCACCCACACGCGGCCGTCGTTGCGGAGCGATTCCGACATGAGCGTGAGCTTGGACTGGTAGTCGCCGCTGACGGGGATGCAGGTGGGGTGAATCTGGGTGAAGCAGGGGTTGGCGAAATAAGCGCCTTTTTTATGGGCGCGCCAGGCGGCCGTTACGTTGCAGTACTTGGCGTTGGTGCTCAGGTAGAACACGTTACCGTAGCCACCAGTGGCCAGCACCACGGCGTGCGCGGCGTGGGTTTCAATTTCGCCGGTAATCAGGTTGCGCGTCACGATGCCGCGAGCCTGGCCGTCCACCACCACCACGTCGAGCATTTCCGAGCGGGTGTACATCTTCACCTTGCCGTAGGCAATCTGACGGCTCAGGGCCGAGTAGGCGCCCAGCAGCAGCTGCTGGCCGGTCTGGCCGCGGGCGTAGAACGTGCGGCTTACCTGGGCGCCGCCAAAGGAGCGGTTGGCCAGCAGGCCGCCGTATTCGCGGGCGAAGGGCACGCCCTGGGCCACGCACTGGTCGATGATGTTGACCGACACCTGGGCCAGGCGGTACACGTTGGCTTCGCGGGCGCGGTAGTCGCCGCCCTTGATGGTGTCGTAGAACAGTCGGAACACGGAGTCGCCGTCGTTCTGGTAGTTTTTAGCCGCGTTGATGCCGCCTTGCGCCGCAATGGAGTGCGCGCGGCGGGGCGAGTCGTGGTAGGTAAAGGCCTTCACGTTGTAGCCCAGCTCGGCCAGCGAGGCCGCGGCAGCGCCGCCGGCCAAGCCCGTGCCGACCACGATGACGTCGTACTTCCGCTTGTTGGCGGGGTTCACGAGCTTCACGTTGAACTTGTGCTTTTCCCACTTTTCGGCGAGGGGGCCTTCGGGTATTTTGGAATCCAACAGCATACTGGGAGCGGAGTGATGGAGTGACGATTGGTAGTAGAACAGCTAAATGCCCAAGGTGTTGGCGGGCGCGGCCAGTATTCTACGGCACCAACCGGATTACTTAGAAAGCCGACGCGATGGTGTGCAACAGGCTGGGAGCATTGGCGGCTATTTCACCCTGCGGGTTGGTGAACAGGAAGAAATACAGCGGCATGGAGGCAAAGCCCGCCGACACCACCACGGCAAACGCGTAGCCCACGTACTTAATAAGGGGCGTGTACTTGCGGTGGTTCAGGCCCAGGGTCTGGAAGCCGGAGCGGAAGCCGTGCCACAGGTGGTAGCCGAGGCTAATCTGGGCCAATACGTAGAGCAGCACGTACCACCACACGTGGAAAGAGTCCACCACGGCCAGGTACAGGTTGTCGAGGTCGCGCACTTCGGGGTTGGCGCCGCCCACTTTGGGCAGGCCGCCAAAGCGGGCGCGCCAGAAGAAGTTGTACAGGTGCACCAACAGGAAAATCAGGATGATGGTGCCCAGAATGCCCATGTTGCGGGAGGTCCACTCTGAGTTTTTCTCGGCGTGCCACTGCGCGTAGCCTTGGGTGCGGGCGGCCTTGTTGCGGCGGGTGAGGGCCCAGGCTTCAAAAATGTGGAAGCCGAACCCCAGCACCAGGCCCCACTCAATGGTGCGGATGACCGGGTTGGTGCCCATGAAGTGGGAATAGGTGTTGAAAGCCGCACCTTGGTCGTGCTTAAACAGCTGCAAATTACCGATGAGGTGGACGACGAGGAAGGTGCACAGGAACAAGCCCGTCAGCGACATGATAATCTTCCGGCCGATGCTGCTGGTAAAAGTTTTGGTTATCCAACTCATAAAGTAGCCAAACTGGGCGAGTGAAGAGGTGTGTTTTGAGGGCCCAAAGGTAGCCCCCACCCGCTAACCGGGCAACGGACGGGCTTCATTCTTGGCCCGGGCCGGGGTTTGCGAAAACATTGGCCGGAGTGGTGAATCTATCCGCCGCCGGCATCGTTTACACGCCCGGGGGCGGCGCGTGCCGGCTGGTTCTTCGGGCGGGAGGAGGGGTTTCGGCCACTACAGCTGCCGTTGGTCACCTCCTGGTCTGGTTTAAATTTCTACGTTTGCGTTTGTATGATACAGCTTTTTTTACTTCGGATGAGGGTGTGGGCGGCATTGGGACTGCTGCTGTTGCTGAGCTGGCCGCAGCAGGCGCGCGCCTCACACATTCGGGCCGGTGAGATTCAGGCCAGGGTGGACACCACGGCCGGGCGCAACGCCCGGCGCATCTTTTTCAAGATGGTGCTCTACCTGGACATCAGCAAAGGTTTGCCGCCGGCGTCGGTTGACCAGCCCGACGCTACCATTTTCTTTGGCGATGGCACCGCTACCTGCACGCCGGTGCTGCGGGCCGTGGGGCCGCGGCCCCTTCCGGGCAATCCCGACACCAGCCTCAACATCTATTATTTCGAGCACATCTATCCTTCCAGCGGCAGCTTCACGGTTAGCTTTATTGGGGAGAACCGCAACAACAGCGTGCTGAACATGTCCAACTCTGGTACGCAGACGTTTTACATCAGCACCACCATCACCATCGACCCGGCCCTGGGCCTCAACCATTCGCCGGTGCTCACGGCGCCGGCCGTGGACAAAGCGGGGATGAACCAGGTGTTTTTGCACAACCCCGGCGCCTACGATGCCGACGGCGACTCGCTGGCTTTTCACCTGCGGCCCAGCCAGCAGGTGTCGGCCGGCGTGAGCGGGACGCTGGGCGCGCCTTGCCCGGGCCCGGGCACCAACCAGCCAGCGCCCACGGTGGTGCAGAATTTCCGCTACCCCAACGACCCCGCAATAACCGGGGGTGTGGTCTATCAGGTGGCCTACAACGGGGTGCCGGCGGGCATTACCAGCCCCCCGACGCCGGCCATCTTCGTGCAGGACGTGAATACCGGGCAGATTACCTGGAACGCGCCCGCTGCCATTGGCTTCTACAACGTGGCTTTTGAAGTAGAAGAATGGCGCCGCACGCCCCTGGGCCGCCGCCGCATCGGCCTGGTGATACGCGACATGCAGATTATCGTGACGGCGGCTTCCAACCTGCGCCCCGAAATCACCATTCCGGCCGATATCTGCGTGGTGGCGGGCGCCACCGTGACCGGCAACGTGACGGCCGTGGACGTGGCTTCGCCCAGCGCGCCGCAAACCCCCATTACGCTTTTTGCTTATTCGGGCATTTTGCCGCCCGCCACGTTCCGCCAAAGCCAGACTGGCCCGCCGCAGGCCAGCGGCACCTTCACTTGGCGCACCGACTGCAGCAACGTGGCTCGCCAGCCCTACTTGGTAGTATTTAAAGCCCAGGACAGCCCTGCCTCGCCCACGCCGTCTAACCCCCCGCTGATTGACGAGCGCACGTGGCGCATCACGGTGGTGGGCCCGCCGCCCCAAAACCTGCGCGCCGTGCCGGGCACCGGCACTACCACCAACGCCGTGCTCACCTGGAGTTCTTACGCGTGCACCAACGCCTCTCAGATTCACATTTACCGGAAGGTGAATGCGTCGAGCTTCGTGCCGGGCCCCTGCGACACGGGCATTCCGGCTTCGGCGGGCTACGTGCGCATTGCCTCGCTGCCGGCCAGCGCTACCACTTTCACCGACAATAACCTGGACGCCGCGGGCACGCCCCAGGGCCTCGACCGCGGCCAGACGTATTGCTACCGCATTTACGCCGAGTTTCCGCTGCCGGCCGGTGGGGCCAGCATTGCCTCGCAGGAGGCCTGCGTTTCGTTTCAGGGCAGCGCTGCGCGCCTCGTGAAGGTGGACGTGGAAAACACCGACGTGCGCACCGGCCAGATTCAGGTGTGCTGGACGCAGCCCCGGTCGGCCGGCGGCCCCCTCGACGGCACGCCCAGCTACGTGCTGTCGCGCGGCGAAGGGCTGGCTCCGGCCACCTTCACGCCCATTGCCACGCTTAGCTCGCTGGTGGATACCTGCTACACCGACACTGGACTCAACACCCAGGACTTGCAGTACACTTATAAGCTGGAGTTTGTGCGCACTTTCCCGGCCGGCGACCCGCGCGCGGCCATTCGCGAGGCTTCGCCCACGGCCAGCAGCGTGCGCACCAGCACCGCGCCCACCTCGGCCGCGGCCGCGGCCGTGCGCGTGAGCTGGACCTACAACGTGCCCTGGGACAACGCCGCCCGGCCGGCCGTGGTATTCCGCCGCACCGGCAGCACGGGCGCCTTCACACGAGTCGGCACGGCGCCCACCACGGCCACCGGCGGCACCTACACCGATAATGACCCCACCCTGGCGAAGGGCCAGAACTATTGCTACTACGTGCAGACGGAGGGCCAATACGCCGGCGTGCCCTACCTGAGTTCGCTGCTGAATCGCAGCCAGGTCAACTGCCTCGTGCTGATTAGCCCGCCCTGCACGCCGCGGCTGGTGCTGGAACCCACCAACTGCGACGAGCTAGCCGCCCGGCCTCAGTTCCCGACGCCCAACGACCGGTACACCAACCGCCTGAGCTGGACCCTGAGCGACAGCCCCACCGGCTGCGATGCCTCCGTGACGGGCTACCGGGTGTACTACCGGCCCACGCCCACGGGCGCCTTCACCTTCCTGGGCACCACCATCACGCCTAACTACGTGCATTCCGACCTGCCCGCTACGGGCGGGTGCTACGCGGTGCAGGCGGTGGGTTCCGGGGGGGCGGTGAGCGACACGAGCAACGTGGCCTGCCAGGACAACTGCCTGTTCTTCTCCCTGCCCAACGTGTTCACGCCCAACGGGGACGCGCAGAACGCCGTGTTCCGGCCCAAGACCAACTCGCCCGTGCGGCGGGTGCACTTCCAGGCCTTCAACCGCTGGGGCCGCAAGGTCTTCGAGAACACGACCACCGCCCAAGACCCCGTCCTCATCAACTGGGACGGCGGCGGACCGGTGGAGGAAGCCGGCTCGGCCGGCACCACGTCCGGCGCTGGTAAGATGGCGGCCGACGGCATCTACTACTACCTGGCCGAGGTGGAGTTTGCTGATTTCGCTGGCACCAAGCGCACGTATAAAGGCTGGGTGGAAATCATCCGCTAGTCGCTACGTGGCCTGCCACTGCACAAGCCCAAAAGGGGCTCCCGAGGGAGCTTCTTTTGGGCTTAATTTTTTTGAGCGAAGTCGGCATATTTGCCGTGGTTGCGGGGCAACTTTGAGCGCTGCGGGTCACTTTTCGCAAAACCTGGCACCAGCCGCGGAGTTACATAATATCTTGCGTGTGCCGGGGCCGCTGCGGGGCCGGGTCACGTTCAATTAGTCTGGAACAGTATGCTACAATTTTTCCTCTTCCGAATGGGTGCGGGTACTCGTCTGGCGGCGCTGCTGCTGCTGGCGGTGGCCGGGCTGCTGGCCCGGCCCGAGGTGGCCCGCGCCAGCCACATCCGCGCCGGCGACATTCAGGCCAAAGTAGATACCACACCGGTGCACAACCCACGCCGCATTTTCTTCAAGATGGTGCTCTACACCACCGAAGGGCAGAACGTGGTGGACCAGCCGGAGGCGATTATTTTCTTCGGCGATGGCACGGCTACCTGCACGCCGGTGCCGCGGGTGGGCGGCCGGCGGCCGCTGCCGGGCATCTCGGACACTAGCTACAACATCTACTTGTTTGACCACATCTTCCCTTCCACAGGCCAGTACACGATTAAGTTCGTGGGCGAAAACCGTGTGGCAGCCGTGCTGAACATGTCCAACTCCAGCAGCCAGTCGTTTTACATCAGCACCACCATTTACATCGACCCCGCGCTGGGTCTGAACCACACACCGGTGTTTACGTCGCCGGCCGTGGACAAGGGCGCCACCAACCAGGTGTTTCTGCACAACCCCGGCGCCTACGATGCCGACGGCGACTCGCTGGCTTACACCCTGCAGCCGAGTCAGAAGTCGACCCTGCTGGCCGCGGACATCCTGGGCCCGCCCTGTCCCAACGCCACCGGCAACAACAACCCGCAGGTGCTGGACGTGCCTAATTTCCGCTACCCCAACGACCCCATCATCACCCAACCCAGCGTACCGGTGCAGGTAGCTTACAACGGCGACCCGGTAGGGGTGCCGGGGGCACCCGCCATTTTTGAGATTAGCAACCGGCCCCGCAGCCGGGGGCAAATCACTTGGAACGCGCCCTTGCAGTCGGGAACTTATAACGTGGCGTTTCGGGTGGATGAATACCGCCGGGTGCCGCTGGGATGGCGCTGGATAGGGCAGGTGGTGCGCGACATGCAGATTATTGTGGTGAACACCAACAACCTGCGCCCCATTCTCACGCTGCCGCCCAACCTGTGCGTGGTGGCCGGCCAAACCGTGACCGGCACCGTCACGGCCACCGACGGCTACACCAGCACCAGCACCGCCCCCACGCCGATTACCCTGTTTGCCTACTCCGGCATCAGGCCCCCGGCCACGTTTTTCCAAACCACCGCGGGCCCCCCGCAAGCCAGCGGTACCTTCACCTGGCGCACCGATTGCAGCAACGTGGCCCGCCAGCCGTACCTGGTGGTGTTCAAGGCTCAGGACACGCCGGCCGGGGCGCCCACCCCGTCCAACCAGCCGCTGATTGACGAGCAGGTGTGGAGCATCACGGTGGTGGGCCCGCCGCCCCGCAACGTGCAGGCCGTGGCCGGCCTGACCAGCGGCGGCCTCAACAGCACGCAGCTCAGCTGGAGCCAGTACGCGTGCGCCAACGCCTCCAATATCTACGTGTACCGCAAGGTGGGCCCAGGGCCCGCGCCGGGCGCCTGCGAAACGGGCATCCCGGCCTCGTCGGGCTACGTGCGCATCGGCACCGTGTCGCCCACGACCGTGGCGTTTACCGACGACAACGGCGGGCGGGGCCTCGACCGGGGCCTGACGTATTGCTACCGCCTCTACGCCGACTTCCCGCTGCCGGCCGGCGGGGCCAGTCTGGCGTCGGACGAGGCCTGCGTGACCTTTGCCGGCCGCGCCGCCCAACTGAAAAATGTGGACGTGGAAGTGACCAGCGCCACCGCGGGCCAGATTGCCGTGCGCTGGACGCAGCCGCGCAGCGCGTCGGGGGCCTCGTTTGCGGGCACGCCCAGCTTTGTGCTCTCGCGCGGCGAAGGCCTGGCCCCGACCACCTATGCGCCGGTGCGCACCTTCGCTTCGCTGAACGATACGTCCTACGTTGACACCGGCCTCAATACCCTGGACCGGCAGTACAGCTACCGGCTGGAATTTGTGCGCAGCTTCGCCAACGGCCAGCCCAGCGTGACCGAAACCAGCGCGCCGGCCAGCAGCGTGCGCACCACGGCGGTGGCTAGCAGCCCGCCCACGTCTTTCAGCGTGCGCTGGAGCTACAACGTGCCGTGGGACAATTCGGCCCGGCCCGTCACCATCTACCGCCGGCCCTCGGGAAGCCTCAATTTTGTGCAGGTGGCCACCGCCCCGACGGGCCTTACCGGGGGCAGTTACCTCGACAACGACCCCGCCCTGGTGAAGGGCGAAACTTACTGCTACTACGTGCGCACCGAGGGCCGCTACGTCCCCACCGGCTTCCTCAGCTCCTTGCTCAACCGGAGCCAGGAGCAGTGCCGCCAGCTCATTGCGCTGCCCTGCGCGCCGGTGCTGACGCTGCGCCCCACCAATTGCGACAGCCTGGCGGCGACGCAGCCTTCGGGCGGCAACCCCACCTACGCCAACGCCCTGAGCTGGACTCTGGGCAATACCCCGGCCGGCTGCGAGGCAAACGCGGTCAGCTACCGGGTGTATTACCGGCCGGGCGCCACGGGCGCGTTTGCTCTCATCGGCACCCCCACGCAGCCCTCTTTCCTGCACGCCAACCTGCCCGCTACGGGCGGGTGCTACGCGGTGCAGGCGGTGGGTTCCGGGGGGGCGGTGAGCGACACGAGCAACGTGGCCTGCCAGGACAACTGCCTGTTTTTCTCCCTGCCCAACGTGTTCACCCCCAACGGCGACGCGCAGAACGCCGTGTTCAAGCCCCGGTCCAACTCGCCCGTGCGGCGGGTGCACTTCCAGGCCTTCAACCGCTGGGGCCGCAAGGTTTTTGAGAACACGACCACCGCCCAAGACCCCGTCCTCATCAACTGGGACGGCGGCGGGCCCATCAGTGGCGACAACTCGGGTGGCAAGGACGGCAAAGTGGCCGACGGCATTTATTACTACCTGGCCGAAGTGGAGTTTGCCGATGCGGCCGGCACTACGCGCAAGTACAAGGGCTGGGTGGAAATCATTCGGTAGAGAGGGCCTTCAACAGGCTTTCCGGCCCGTTTTCAGCCTATTCAATAACCGGAGCGACCCTAGGGCCCGCTCCGGCTTTTTTGGGGCCAATGCGTGTTTGTGTGCAGCTTGCGCCTCCGTTCATTTTCCCATCTCCCGCAACTTTCATGAGCAACGCCTCCGCAGTACTATTTCCCGGTCAGGGCAGCCAGTTTCCCGGCATGGCCCGCGACTTATTCGACCAAAACCTCGACGCCCGCGCCCTGCTCACCCAGGCCAACGACCTCCTCGGCTTCAGCCTCACCGACGTCATGTTCACGGGCTCCGACGAGGACCTGCGCCGCACCGACGTGACGCAGCCGGCTATTTTCGTGCATTCGGTGGCCCAGTTTGTGGCCCGCCCCGAGCTGCAGCCCGGCATGACGGCCGGCCACTCGCTGGGCGAGTTCTCGGCCCTGGTGGCGGCCGGCGTGTTGAAGTTTGAAGACGCGCTGCCGCTGGTGGCCCGCCGCGCCCAGGCCATGCAGGCCGCCTGCGAGGAGCAGCCCGGCACCATGGCCGCCATTCTGGGGCTCGATGACGCCACGGTGGAGCGCATCTGCCAGGACATCACCGACGCTGGCGACGTGGTGGTGGCCGCCAACTACAACTGCCCCGGCCAGCTGGTCATTTCGGGCTCGTCGGCCGGCGTGGCCAAAGCCTGCGAGGCCCTGAAAGCGGCCGGTGCCAAGCGCGCCCTGCCGCTGCCCGTGGGCGGCGCCTTCCACTCGCCGCTCATGCAAAGCGCCGCCGCCGCCCTGGCCGAAGCCATCGAAAAAACCACCTTCAACGCCGCTAAGTGCCCCGTCTACCAAAACGTAGACGCCCGGCCGCACACCGACCCGGCCGAAATCAAAGCCAACCTGTTGGCCCAGCTCACGGCCCCCGTGCGCTGGACCCAGCTGGTGCAGCGCATGGCCGAAGACGGGGCCACCGAATTCATCGAGTGCGGCCCCGGCAAGGTGCTGCAGGGGCTGGTGAAGAAAATTGTGCCCACGGCCACCATTGGATAGTAGAACGAGTAGGGGCGAGGCCTGCCCCCGCCCGTCGTTGAACAATCGGTTCTGGTTTTGTTCAACGACGGGCGTGGGCAGGCCCCGCCCCTACGGTTCTGACGGGTGCACCGGCAGCGGGTCCGGGCACTCCGCCAATAGCTCCCCCACGCGCAGCCCGAGCACTGGATGCCGCACCTCACCAGCTATTTCGGCCAACGGCGCCAGCGCAAAGCGCCGTTCGGGCAGCCGCGGGTGCGGCACGGCCAGCCCGGGCTCGTCAATGATTTCGTCGCCGTAAAGCAATATATCCACGTCGAGCGTGCGGCTGCCCCAGCGTTCGAGGCGCTCGCGCCCGGCCTTTCGCTCGGTGGCAAGACACGCCTTAAGTAGCTCCTGGGCCGACAACTCCGTGCGCAGGGCCAGCGCTTGGTTGAGGAAAGCCGGCTGGTCTTCGCGGCCCCAGGCGGCAGTTTCATAAATCGCCGAGGCCGCTGTGATTTTGCCCGCTGAGGCGGCCAGTTGGGCGCGCGCCGCGGCCAGCAGCGCGGCCCGGTCGCCGAGGTTGCTGCCCAGCAGCAGATAGGCGGTGACGGCGCGGCTCATGCGCGGCGCAGAAAAAAATCGGCGGTACGCTCGGCGATGAAGCGGGCGGGCTCCGGCAGCTCCGGGCTGGCCCAGGGGTGCGCGCCGCCGAACATGTGCGTGGCGCCGGGCACCAGCAGCAGTTCGGCCTCGGGCCGGAGCGCGTGCAGGGCGTGGGCGGCGGCCACGTTCACGGTTTCGTCCTCCGTGCCGTGCACCAGCAGCAAGGGCTGGCGCAGCTTGCGGCGCACGTTGTGGGCAATGTCGAGGCGCGGGCGGTTGCGGTGGTAGTCTTCCACAATCTGGTAGTGCAAAGGCAACTGCTGGCCTGTGCGCGTGTTGGGCACGTGCAGTACGCCGGTCCGTACCCACTCGTCAAAAACCGTCTGGGGCCACTGCGGAGGCACCTGGGCAATGGCGGCCCAGGCGGCCACAGCCCGCACGCGCGGGTCCTCGGCGGCTTTGAGCAGCACGAGGCCACCCCCGCGGCTGTGGCCCGCTAGAAACAGCCGGTTCAGGTCCATTTCGGCGGCGGGCACCGGCGAATGGCCGTTAAATAATGCGTCGATTATCTGGCCAATATCATCTAGCTCAATGCTGAAGTTATTGCGCCCGAAAGCTTCCAAATCCTCCAAATCGCCGGTGCCGCCCACCACCAGGCCGTTGTGCGACAGGTTAAGCTTCACAAACACGAAGCCGCGCTCGGCAAAGAAGTCGGCCAGCAGTGGGAAATGCCCCCAGTCCTTGAACCCCTTGAAGCCGTGCACGAAAAGCACCACCGGCTTGGCTTGGCCGTCGGGCCGGTAGGTGGCATCGGCCTCGAAGGTCCGGCCGTGGCCGCTGCCGGTGAGCAAAAAAGAAGCGTGAGTGAGCATGCGGCGAAGGTAGGGGCGGTGAGATGATGGACCAATGAGCACCACGAAACCCTGCCACCTTCCTCGTTCTGCCGTATCATTGCCGGCGCAATGCCCCAACACCCCACTTTCTCCCTCGACCAGATTCAGGCCCCCATCGCAGCCGAAATGGAAGAGTTTGAGCACAAGTTCCGCCAGTCGATGCGCACAAAGGTGCTGCTGCTCGACAAGATAATGGGCTACATCGTGAAGCGCAAGGGCAAGCAAATCCGGCCCATGTTTGTGTTTCTCACGGCCCGCGCCGCCCGCCCCGAGGCTAATACCGGCGACCCGCTGCCCGATGCTTCCTTCCGCGGCGCCGCGCTCATCGAGCTGCTGCACACCGCCACCCTGGTGCACGACGATGTGGTGGACGAAAGCAATTACCGCCGCGGCTTCTTCTCCATCAATGCCTTGTGGAAGAACAAGATTGCCGTGCTGGTCGGGGATTATCTGCTCTCGCGCGGGCTGCTGCTGGCGCTGCAAAATGACGACTACGACCTGCTGAAAATCGTGAGCAACGCGGTGCGTGAATTGAGCGAAGGCGAATTGTTGCAAATCGAAAAAGCCCGGAAGTTAGACATCACCGAAGACGTTTATTTCGACATCATCCGGCAGAAAACCGCTTCGCTGATTGCCTCGTGCACGGCCGTGGGCGCGGCCTCCGTGGGGGCTGATAAAGAGACGATTGAGCGCGCCCGGCTATTTGGCGAAAAAGTGGGCATTGCCTTTCAAATAAAAGACGACTTGTTCGATTATGGCACGGCCGAAATTGGCAAGCCGGTGGGCATCGACATCAAGGAAAAAAAAATGACCCTGCCGCTGATTTATGCCCTGCAGCACGCCGGCTGGCTGGAAAAGCGCAAGGTGATTTTCAACGTGAAAAACAACGAAGGCCACCGCGACCGGGTGCAGCAGGTGATTGAATTTGTGAAAAAGTCGGGCGGGTTGGATTATGCCATCAGCACGATGAAAAAGTACCGCGACGACGCCCTGGCCATCCTGCACACCTTCCCGGCCTCGCCGAGCCGGACGTCGTTGGAAGAGTTGATTAACTACACGATAGAGCGGGAAAAATAGGACCGCCGATGAAACGGATTTTAACGGATGAAACGGATTTTTGTGGGTCATCCCTTGCCCTACAAACAAAAAGCCGCTCAATCCGAGCGGCTTTTTGTTTGACGAAAATTTTGGCGATTTCGGCACGGGCGCGAAACCACAAACAATCCGTTTTATCGGTTAAAATCCGTTTCATCGGCGGTCCTTACTCCGCCACTTGGTAGCTCACCGTCTTGGCGTCGCTCACTTTGAACGTCACGCCGTCGAAGGTGCTGTCGACTTCCAGCTGGTGGGTCATATCGCAGCCGGGGCACTTGATTTCCTCGATTTCGTGGTTGTCGGCGTGCTCGGGCGAGTCGGCTTGGTCGTTGGGGGCGGGCACGCCGATGAGGTCGGTGAAGACTTCGGTGTTGCACTGCTGGCACTCAAACTTGAGGCCGACGGCGCGGCCTTGCAAATCGGCGAGCGGCGCGGGCGAGCTGGGGTTTTGCTGAATCCACATAGGGGAAAGGTGTTGGGGGAAAGAAAAGAAAGGCGGGCCGGGGCCCGGTTGGGGTTTACGCGGGCGGGCCGAAAAAGATGGATGGGCCGCGGCCGGGTGGTATTTTTGGCAGTGGCCGGCGCCTTGCGGGCCCCGGGTATGATTGAAATGGAAGCATCAGAAAAAGTGGCGCCAGGCGCATTTCGGCTGCCGCAGGTGCCGCGCTGGCGCTCGCTGCTGCGCTCGTTTGCGCTGGCCAAAGACCCCTTGCCCGTGCTCGATGCCACGCTGGCGCACTTCGGCGACACCGTGGAGCTGTACATTGGCGGGGTGGAGAAAAGCATCCTCACCCGCGAGCCCGGCCTGATACAGCACATTCTCCAGAAAAACCACCGCAACTACGCCAAATCAAAGTTCACGCGGGGCTTTTCGCGCTACATCGGCCACGGCCTGCTGACGAATGATGGGCCTGACTGGCTGCGGCAGCGTCGGCTCATTCAGCCGGGCTTTCACCGGCAGCGGGTGGCGGGCCTCACCGGCCTCATGCAGGAAATTGCGGCCGAAACCCTGGCGCCGCTGGTGGCCCGGGCCCGGCAGCAGGGCGGCGCCACCGCCGTGGAAGTGCACGAGCTGATGACCCGGCTCACGTTCCGCATCATCGCGCGCTCGGTGTTCAGCACCAACTTTCCGGAAGCTGAGCTCGACCGCCTGGCCCGGCTCATTACCGAGATTCAGGCGTTTTTCGTGCGCTCCATCCGGCAGCCCTACCTCAAGCCCTGGTTTCGGCTAAAAGGCCAGTTCACGTACCACGACGCCCTGGCCGCCGAGATGCGCGCGCTGCTCAGCCGCCTCATTGCCCAGCGCCAGCACGATAACGCCCGGCCCCAAGCCCCGCCGCCCGACGACCTGCTGCAAATGCTGCTGGACGTGCGCTACGAAGAAACCGGCGAGCCCATGAGCCCCGAGCGCGTGCTCGACGAAGCCCTCATCCTGCTTGTGGCCGGCCACGAAACCAGCGCCAACGCTCTCACCTGGCTTACCTACCTGCTGGCCCACCACCCCGACGAGGCCGCCGCTATTCGCACCGAGGCCGAGGCTGTGCTGGCCGGCCGCCCGCCCGCGTTTGAGGATTTGCCGCGCCTGGGCCGCGCCCTGTGGGCCGTGCAGGAAACCATGCGCAGCTACCCCCCCGCCTGGATGGTGGACCGCGTGGCCCTGGCCGACGACGAGTACCAGGGCCTGCGCATTCCGAAGGGCACGCTGTTTTCGCTGTACTTCCACGGCCTGCACCACGACGCCAAGTACTGGGACGCGCCGGAAGCGTTTCGGCCCGGCCGCTTTGCGCCCGGTCAGGCGCGGCCGGTGCAGCCCAACGCCTACGTGCCCTTCGGCGGCGGGCCGCGCCTGTGCATCGGCATGCAATTCGCCCTCACCGAAATGCAGCTCGTGACGCTGGAGCTGCTGCGTCGCTTCGAACTGGAATGGGTGGCCGGGCAGGCGCCCGTGACCATGCAGCCGCTCATCACCCTGCGGCCGAAGCACGACTTCCGGGTGCGGCTGCGCTTGCGCTAAACCGGTCCGTCGAAAGTGCCGGGGCTCTTGGTAAAAAAAACGAAACGGGGCCCGACAGATTCCACAACTGCCGGGCCCCGTTTTATTTGCCGCCTTTGCGGTGGCGTGGCGGCTATTCGCCGGCCGTTTTCACCACTTTGAGGGTGGCGCCGGTGGCGTGTTCGCGTAGGTAATACACGCCGTTGGGGTGGGCGCGCAGGTCGAGCTGCTGCGCTTCGTTTACTGAAAAGGTGCCTTGCTGCACCACTTGGCCCAGCCAGTTGAGCAGCGTGAAGCCGGTGGCGGCCGTGCCGCGCAGGGCCAGCAGGCCGGTGGTGGGGTTGGGGTAGGCTGCCAGGGCCGTGGCCGGCGTGGCGCTCACCGCCACCACGGGGCTGTAGGCGGTGGTGCCGTCCTGGTCTACCTGCCGCAGGCGATAGTAGCCCTGCGCCAAAGGCTGCGCGTCCACAAACTGGTAGTCCGAAGCCTTAGTCGCGCTGCCTGCCGCTGCCACCTTGCCCAGGGTCCGGAAGTCGCCCCGGGCGTCGGCCGCGCGCTCCACCTGGAAGTAGGCGCTGTTGCGCTCCGTGGCCGTGTGCCAGCTTAGCTCCACGCCCGTGCCGCGGGCCTTGCCCGTGAAGGCGGTGAGCTCCACCGGCAGCGGGGTAAACGTGGCCGTGACGTGGTAGAGCTGCACCGAGTAGCCCACATTCACCGCTACCAGGCTGCCCGTGCGCACCTCCACTTCCTGGAAGTCGTTGGTGGCCGTAAATTCCACCGGCATCACCTGGTCGCTTAGCGTGGTCAGGTTCAGCACAGTGCCCATGTTCAGGGTTTGCTTGGCGGTGCTGCCGTTGGCGGTGTAGGTGCGAATGGATGTGTTGTTGACCAAGCCCAGGCTCAGCGCATTGCCCGACGTGAAGCTGACCAGCAGCTTCACCCGGGCGCCCGTGGGCACCGGCGCCGCAAAACCCACCCGCAAGGCGGCGGTGCCCAGCGCCAGGGGCGGCGAAATGGAAGCCGCCGTGGCGGGAGCCGCATCTACAGCCATGGCGCTGTCATTGATGTCGCCGCAGACGATAGCAACGCAGCCACGGTCCCGGTCGGTAACGGCCGTGGCTTGCCGCACTACCTGGGCCCAAGCACTCGGCATACCGGCCGCGGCCGTGAGAATAAATAAACCGATGTAAGCGGAAATAATTAAAGTAAAATTGCGCATAGAATTAGGAATTTAATGACACGTTCGACTACAAACAAAATTCGTAAATAATTGACTCATATCATATTAATTCCTAAAATAGGACGTCTTCCAATTTATGGAATTATAATCTAACCAATAGTGGCTAGCAGGTTTTTGATTCTGTTCAAAGCCACGTTAGGCAAACGGCGTTTCACGCGGCTCTCTCATCCACTGAGAATTTTTTTAGGGAAATCGCCCGCTCTCAAAATTGGAATGCAAGCTGGTGGACTGGCTATCGGGCTGGTGGTCGTAGCGGTTTCGCGTCGGTGCGAGCCTGCTCGCACCAACTCCTCCAGTGGGCCGGGGGGCCACGCAAACGTGCCGCCCCGGCCCCGTCGCGCCCAACTCCGCAAAGTGAGGGCAACCGAGGCCGAAGCGGCACGCATGCATGCGGCGTTTCAAACGCCTTTTTGTTGCAGACAGCTTATTCTTTCAGCAACTTGTTCACGGTCTGCTCGAAGCCGGCAACTTCTTCCTGGTAGTACTTGCCCGTGCCGGGCCCCGAGAAACCCGTGTGAATCTTGCGCACGTTGCCCTTCTTATCTAGGAAAATGGTGGTAGGGAAAGCCAGGAACTTGGCCAGTTGCGGCATGGACTTGGCCACCGAATCCTTGTTGCTCACGCCGGCAAAAGCCACGTCGTAGCCCATGTGGAACCGCTCGCGCATGTTGCGCAGCTTGGGGGCCGACTTGGCGTAGTCGCCGCTGCGCTCGTAGCCCAGGCCGATGATTTCAACGCCGCGCGCCTTATTTTTCTCGTACCAGGGCGCCAGGAAGTTGGTTTCGTCCATGCAGTTGGGGCACCACGAGCCCAGGATTTGCAGTACTACCACTTTGCCGCGGTACTTGGGGTCGGTGGGGGAGATGCTGCCGCCTTCAATCACGTTCGGAAACTTGAAATTCAGCCGGCTTTCGCCCTTTTTGAGGTAGGTGAGGGTGTCGGCGTCGGGCAGCTTGGCTTTCGGGTCGGGCACGGCGGTCCAGGTTTCGTGGCCGGATTTGCCGGAGTAGAAGTCGCCAAACAAAGTATTGGGCGCGTAGTGCTTGGTAATGTCAACGGGCTCTTTCGGCCCGTTGTGGGCGGTAAACAAAAAGGCATGGCTGCCGTCGAAGGTGCTGAGACGCAGGTCGCTTTCGCCTGCTTTTCCGGCTAAGTAGCGGTAGTCGCCGGTTGACGTCAGAAAAGTCGCCGTGGTGGGACCCGCTCCGTCTTGGTCAAAGATGCCAACGGCTGGGTAGGTTTCCCCATTCTCGTCCTGAAAAGTCACTTTCCAGGTACCATCAAAAGCAAAAGTCTTCGCATTTCCTTGGTCTGGAAAAAGCGTTTGTGCCCCCGCCGTGGCCGTCATCGGCACGCGGTACGGGTCCTTGGTATCGTACTTCACCCAAATGCCTTTCAGCTTGTTCGCCTCGTCAGCCCGCACAACCAGCGCGGCATCGAAAGCGTGCATGCGGATGGTAGTCGAGTCGCCGGCCGATTTGATGTCCTCGCAGCGCAGCCGCTCTTCACCATTCAAGCCTTGGTTGATGAGGTACACCACCGGCTTGCCGGCTTCGGTTTTAACTTCGAAAAGAAAGGGGATTTCCTGGCCCTGGGTGGCCAGCACGCCGCGCCAGGGGCCGGGCGTGAGCACCGGGGCCGAGCCCGTGCCGCCAGCGGCAGCCGTTTCGGAGGAAGTGGAGTTGTTGGAGTGGCAGGCGCCTAGGCTCAGGCCCACGGCGGCCGTGGCCGCCAGGCGAAGAAATACGTTGTTCATAGGTAACCGCAAAAATGCAAACGGAAGCTCCACAACCGTGGCCTGGGCCAATAGGTTGCCGCTGGCCTCCACAACCGCCTGCAAAGCCTTTTGCGCCCATTGCGACGAAAACTCACCCGAACGTCACCCACAAAACCGACGTTTACCTTTCAAACAGCGCACCCCCGCAATTCGGCTAGGTCCTACTTGCTGGGAGTACTACATTTGCACCACCACTCTTTTTACCTAAGTATCCTATGGCTTTCGACCTGGAAATGATTCGCGCGGTGTACGCCGGCATGGGTTCTCGCATTGAGGCAGCCCGCGCCGCCGTGGCGCGCCCCCTCACCCTCACCGAGAAAATCCTCTACGCTCACCTCTACGGCGGCGAAGTAAAGCAGGCCTACGAGCGCGGCGTCTCCTACGTCGATTTCGCCCCCGACCGCGTGGCCATGCAGGACGCCACCGCCCAAATGGCCCTGCTCCAGTTCATGCAGGCCGGCAAGGCCACGGCCGCTGTGCCCAGCACCGTGCACTGCGACCACCTCATTCAAGCCAAAGACGGCGCCACGGCCGACCTGGCCGAGGCCAACGCCGAAAACAAAGAAGTGTACGACTTCCTGGCCTCGGTTTCTAACAAATACGGCATCGGCTTCTGGAAGCCCGGCGCCGGCATCATCCACCAGGTGGTGCTTGAAAACTATGCCTTCCCCGGTGGCATGATGATTGGCACCGACTCCCACACCCCCAACGCGGGCGGCTTGGGCATGATTGCCATCGGCGTGGGCGGTGCCGATGCCGTGGACGTGATGGCCGGCATGGCCTGGGAATTGAAGTTCCCGAAAGTCATCGGTGTGAAGCTGACCGGCAAAATGAACGGCTGGACTTCGGCCAAAGACGTGATTCTGCGCGTGGCCGGCATCCTGACCGTGAAGGGCGGCACCGGCGCCATCGTGGAATACTTCGGCGAGGGCGCTGAAAGCCTCTCGGCCACCGGCAAAGGCACCATCTGCAACATGGGCGCTGAAATCGGGGCCACTACGTCGGTGTTTGCCTACGACGAGAAGATGGGCGACTACCTGCGCGGCACCGGCCGCGCCGAGATTGCCGAAGCCGCCGCCGCTGTGCGCCAGCACCTGCGCGCCGACGACGAGGTGTACACCCAGCCCGAGAAGTACTTCGACCAGCTCATCGAAATCGACCTCAACACGCTGGAGCCCTACGTGAACGGCCCGTTCACGCCAGACGCCGCCTGGCCCATCTCGCAGTTTGCCGCCGCCGTGCGCGAGCACGGCTGGCCTGAGAAGCTGGAAGTGGGCCTCATCGGCTCGTGCACCAACTCTTCGTACGAGGACATCACCCGCGCCGCCAGCATTGCCGAGCAGGCCGTGAGCAAAGGCCTGACCGTGAACGCCGAGTTCACCATCACGCCCGGCTCGGAGCTGGTGCGCTACACCGTGGCCCGCGACGGCCTCCTCGACACGTTCTCGCAGATGGGCGGCGTGGTGCTGGCCAACGCCTGCGGCCCGTGCATCGGGCAGTGGGCCCGCCACACCGACGACCCCAAGCGCAAGAACTCCATCATCACGAGCTTCAACCGCAACTTCGCCAAGCGCAACGACGGCAACCCCAACACCCACGCCTTCGTGGCTTCGCCCGAAATCGTGACGGCCTTTGCCATTGCCGGCGACCTGACCTTTAATCCCCTCACCGACACCTTGCAAGGCACCAACGGCCCCGTGAAGCTCGACGAGCCCCGCGGTGTAGAAATGCCCCCCCGTGGCTTCGCTGTAGAAGATGCCGGCTTCCAGGCGCCCGCCGCCGACGGCAGCGGCGTGCAGGTGCTGGTGAGCCCCAGCTCCGACCGCCTGGAGCTGCTGGAGCCCTTCAAGCCCTGGGAAGGCACCGATTTGAAAGGCCTGCGCCTGCTCATCAAGGCCCAAGGCAAGTGCACGACGGACCACATTTCGATGGCCGGCCCGTGGCTGAAATACCGCGGCCACCTGGACAATATCTCCAACAACATGCTCATCGGGGCCACCAACGCCTTCAACGGCGAGGCCAACCGCGTGTGCGACTACACCACCCAGGGCAGCGGCTACACCACCGTGCCCCAGGCGGCCCGCAACTACAAGGCCATGGGCATCGGCTCGGTGGTGGTAGGCGATGAGAACTACGGCGAAGGCAGCTCGCGCGAGCACGCCGCCATGGAGCCCCGCCACCTCGGCGTGCGCGCCGTGATTGTGAAGAGCTTCGCCCGCATCCACGAAACCAACCTCAAGAAGCAGGGCATGCTGGCCCTGACCTTCGCCAACAAGGCCGACTACGACCTCATCGAGGAGGGCGACCTCATCGACATCCTCGGCCTGACCACCTTCACGCCCGGCCAGCCCCTGCAGGCCCGCCTGCACCACCCCGACGGCGACACCGACCTCATCACCCTCAACCACACCTACAACGAGGGCCAGATTGAGTGGTTTAAAGCGGGTTCCGCGTTGAACCTGATTCGCCTGATGGAAAGCGGCGCCGCCCAGATGTCGCAGAAGTAAGCGAGTTGAAAAAGCAGCTTCAGTGAATAAGTGAAACGGCCGCCTCGGGAAACCGGGGCGGCCGTTGTGGTTGAGTATATTAGCAGCAGTCAGGTAAATTTAATTTGCATCCTATGCAAAAGCTACCGTCGCTTTTCTCCGGGCTGATGCTCCTTATGTGCGTGGGTGCCACGCCGCCCTGCCTCTCCGGAATCAACTTGCTGCCCATGTATGGCCGGGTAAAAAAGTGCCCGGAACAGCTGGAGGCCGATAAGCGGTTCTTAGCGGATTGCGCCCGTAGGCACAAAAGCCCTCAGGAGGCAGCTTCGGCCTACGCGGCCCTTGGCTGGAAATACTTTTACAACAACCAATTGGACGTGGCAATGCGGCGTTTCAATCAGGCCTGGTTGCTGGACAGCATGAACCAGCAAGTGCCTTGGGGCTTTGCCAACATCCTGGGGAGGCAAGGGCAGTTCATCGAGTCGCTGCCTTTTTTCCGGGTGGCCATCGCCCGCAACCCGACCGAGGCCAATGTGTGGGAAAGCGCTTCGGTTAGCTACGGAAACGTGTACCTGGCTACGAAGAATACAGCGGCCCTGGATAGTTCCGTTCAGTGCCTGAAGCAGGCCATCAAGTTTAACCCCAAGGAGGCGCGTCTGTACGCTACGCTGACGGGCGCCTATTCGTATTATCCGCAAAAAGACAGCGCCAGAAAGTACCTGGCACTTGCCGATAAGCTGGACCCGCAGGCCGTAGACAAGAAGGTGCGAAAGCAACTGACAAAAGCCAAGTAATGGCGCTGGCGCTACTCTCAGCTGAGGCTCTGGAACAGCCTGATAATGCTTCCGCTTTCAATGCCTAAACAGCCACGGCTGCTTCGGGGAACCGGGGCGGCCGTTTTTTGTGCTTTTTGCGCTTTTTCCGAGTGACAAGTGCGCTGGCTACCTTTGGTCTGGTGCTCTTTCGTTTGGTTGCTGTTTGCCCACTAGGTAAAAGCAACTAAACGCAGTGCCATACGCAACTACTTGCTTATGGTAGTAACTTAGTCGTTTTGATGCAATAAAGCGGGATTATGCTGCGCATCACACAGTAAGTTTCTCAACGTTCCTTCATTAAAAAGCAATAAAATGGACTTAAAAGAGGTAGAAAGCGGCGTTAATCCTGACACGCACTGGTACTACCAATCCAAAAAGCTGCCTTTGATACGGTATGCCCAACGGCTTGTGGCGGCTGGCAAGCCCCTGACCATCGTGGACATAGGCGCCGGCTCGGGGTTCTTTGCCTTGGAGCTTGAGAAGGTGTTTGGGGACGCCATCAGCAAAGTGTACTTGGTCGATATCGGGTATTCTGAGGAAGAAATGGCGCCGACCCGGGGCGCAAAAGTGGAAAAAGTGCATGCCATTCCGAGTACGATTACAAACGGCTTGGTCATCATGATGGATGTGCTGGAGCACCTGGCCGACGACTTGCAAATGCTGCAAAGCGTGAAGGCCGCCAGCGTGGGCGATAATAACCATTTCTTCATCACCGTGCCGGCCTTCCAGTCACTCTGGAGCGGGCACGATGTGTATCTGGAGCACTACCGCCGCTACCAGATTCCGATGCTCCGCAAGGTGCTGCAGCAGGCGGCCTTCCGCCAGATTAGCAATTATTACCTCTACGGCGGCCTTTTCCCCTTGGTGTGGATGGTGCGGCGGATAAGCAACTGGCGCGGGCAAAAGCAAGCCGCTTCCAACATGAAGCCAACAAACAGCCTGGCGAACTCCATTCTGCTGGGGCTGAATTCACTGGAAATGAAAATAGCACCGGCGAATAAAATGTTTGGCGTAACCTGCGTGGGGCAGGGCAAAATATAGCGGCGGTGAGGCGTGCCCGTGCCACGTAGTCATTTTGCGCCCCGCAGCGCTCCTGCTACTTGTTTTGAGCTTTAAAACCGACTCCATCCTGAACCGGCTTCGCCCGAAGTGGCCGTGTGCCGGCGCATAAATAAGCGAGTAGCACTAGCCGCGTAAGCGGCCACGGCCGCCCAGGAAACTGAGGCGGCCGTTGTGTTTGCGAGTTTTAGTGAACCCACCGCAACGGCGAGAAGATAGAGGGAAATATTACCAGGGCTATCAGAGCCATTACAAGTAGGATGACGATGCGCTTGTCCCCTCTGGCTCTGAATGCTATCACGATGAACGCAATGAGATAAGCAATAGCGAAAGGGATACCGATGAAAATAGCGCCGAACACACCGAATATCGCAGTTTCATCAAGCAGGAGCGGCATGGGCTAAAGGATTAAGCTTCTTAAAAGAACAAGTATTCCTGCCGCGACAATGAGCATCGCCCCATATCCTAGCCTGCGAGTAAACCCCGTGGTTGTTAGTCTCAGCAGCGCGAGCAGGGCGAAGTAACCAACTGCGCACAGTGCCACAACCAAGGTTAGAAATGGATTGACGCTAGTGGTTTCCTCAAGCAGCAAGGCCATAGCCAAAGGTAGGCCTGGCAACTCCAAGCCATTATCCAAGGCCGTACCCACCGGCAGGCGCCATCAGCCGGTGCGTGTGCGAAGCCGTGCTGCGAAACCGCCGGGCCCCACGCCTGAGCACGTCGGCGCTAGTCTCCGAAGAGCAAGGCGCGGCAGTATCTTGCCACATGCACTACCAAAGTTTAGCGCCTCCGGAAGAGCTGCGGGATGCCATCAAAGGCTTTTGGTACACCCGCCGGGAGTTGGGCGAAGAGGTAGCGGGCTTTGAAGTGGTGCCGGACGGCTACGCGGAAATCATTTTCCATTTCGGAAGCTCCTGCAGCATCGCCGTTGAGGGCGGCTTGCAGGCCCTGCCGTCGCCGTTTATGGTGGGGCTGCTCAACCGGCCGGTGACTTTTTATTCGACCCACCGGTTGGAAATCATTGGCGTCCGCTGCTTTCCCTGGACGGTGTTCGACCTGCTCGGTTTGCCGTCCGGCCAGGATGCCGTGCGCGTGGTGGAGCATCCCATGGCCCATCTGCAAGCCCCGCTGCAGCAGTGCCTGCGGGCGGGCAACGTGCCGGCAGCGCTGGCGCAGGTGAGGCAGTATTTCGTGCACGACCGGGCGCAAAAGGCCCGCGACGCCATGCTGGGCAAAGCCGGCGCGGCCATGCGCGCGGCCAACGGCACCCTGCCCGTCAGCCAGGTGGCGGCCGCGGCGCATGCCACGGTGCGCACCTTGGAAAGGCGGTTTAAGCAAGCCGCGGGCCACAGCGTGAAAGACGTGTCCGGGCTGATGCGCTTCGAGCAGGCGCGCAACCACCTATGGCTGCACCCGGCGGCCAACCTGGCCGGCCTGGCGCACGAGCTGGGCTACGCCGACCAGGCCCATTTCAGCCGGGAGTTCAGGCGCTACAGCGGCACCACGCCCGCCGCCTTCGCCCGCAAAGCCACGAGCGGGCACCGGGCGATGAGCAACGATTTTGTCGTGTTTATTCAAGGCTAAGGCGGGGGCCGGCCGGAGTTTTGTGTCGCAATTATCCTTTTTAAAAGCGACACTTTACTCAAATGCGACCCACACAAAATCAAGCTGTCTACGACGTTATTATCTCCGGTGCGGGGCCGGTGGGGCTATTTCTGGCCTGCGAGCTGGCCCTGGCCCGCTGCTCTGTGCTGCTGCTGGAAGCGGCGGAGTACCCGCACTCGCCCATCAAGCAGCTGCCGTTTGGACTGCGGGGGCTCAACGCGCCTTCGGTGGAAGCGCTGCACCGCCGCGGGCTGCTGCACGAGCTGGAGGTGCCCAAGCGTTTGAAGGCGCCCCATTTCACGGTTGCGGCCGCCGGCAAACCAGTGCAGGCCGGCGGGCACTTCGCCGGCATCCAGTTTCCGGTCGACAAAATCGACGCTTCCCAGTGGCCGCACCGGCTGCCCGGCTCTCCCGAAACCCAGCTATTTTCCGAACTGGAGGAGCTGGAAACGGTGCTGGCCCGCCGCGCCGGGGCCTTGGGCGTGGCCATCCGGCGCGGGCTGGCCCTTGCAGGTTTTCAGCAAACCGCGGAGGGCGTCACGGTGCAGGCCGGGGGCCACTCGTGGCGGGGCAAGTGGCTGGTGGGCTGCGACGGCAGCCGCAGCGCGGTGCGCAAGGCCGGCGGTTTCGACTTTGCCGGCACCGAACCGGAGTTCACCGGCTACTCGGCGCAAGTGGACCTGGCCGACCCCGAGAAGCTAAAACCCGGCCGCCACATGACGCCCACCGGCATGTACATGCAGGCGCAGCCCGGCTACCTGATACTGCAGGATTTCGACGGCGGCGCCTTCCGCGAGGCGGGCCAGCCCGTCACGCGCGAACACGTGCAGGCTCTGCTGCGCCGCATTTCCGGCACCGACGTGACCGTCACGGCCCTGCACCACGCCACCACCTGGACCGACCGCGCCCGGCAGGCCACCGCCTACCGCCGCGGCCGGGTGCTGCTGGCCGGCGATGCCGCGCACATCCATTCGCCACTGGGCGGCCAGGGCCTGAACCTGGGGCTGGGCGATGCCCTGAACCTGGGCTGGAAGCTCGCCGCCACGGTGCACGGGCACGCCCCGGCCGGCTTGCTCGACAGCTACCACACCGAGCGCCACCCCCTGGGGGCCCAGGTGCTGGACTGGTCGCGCGCCCAGGTGGCCATCATGGAGCCCAGCCCCAAGGCCCGCGCGCTGCACGCCATCATCCGTGACCTGATGAATACGCGCGACGGGGCCACCTATTTTGCCGGGCGGGTGTGGGGCGTCTCCACGCACTACGACCTGGGCGGCACGCACCCGCTGGTGGGCCGCAGCGTGCCCAATTTCGAGTTTGAAGACGGCACGACGATGGGCGAGCACCTGCGCGCCGGCCACGGCGTCCTGCTCGATTTCGATGGCCGCGCTTCCCTGAAAACGTGGGCCGGTGAGTACAGCGGCCAAATCAAGCACCTTTCCGGCCGCGCCAACGACCAACTGGGCCTACGCGCCGCCCTGATACGCCCGGACGGCTTCGTGGCCTGGGCCACCGACGGCGAACCCGATGCCAACGAACTACAGGAGGCCGCGGCCCGCTGGTTTGGGCCCGCAGCCCGGCCGTAAGACCGGTGTGAGGCCCGCGCAACGTTATTTTGGCTGCGCAACAACGGGTGCGCTTTCGCCGCGAAAGCGCGGAACAGGCCCGCCAACCCGCTCGAATAAGCCATGAAAACTTCGACCCGCACCGCCGAGCACTACACCTGGGGCGACCACTGCGACGGCTGGCACCTGCTGCGCTCCGACTCGCTGAGCGTGATTCAGGAACGCATGCCGCCCGGCACGGCCGAGCAGCGGCACCGCCACGCCCGGGCGCAGCAGGTGTTTTTCATCCTCTCGGGCGAGGCCACGTTCGAAATAGGGGAGGAAACAACGCAGGTAGTGGTGCAGGAAAGCCTGCACGTGCCGCCCGGCACCCCGCACCGCATTGCCAACCACGGGCCGGAAGACCTGCATTTTCTGGTGATTTCGGAGCCCAAAGCGCACGGCGACCGGGTGAACCTGCCGTAGTGCCCGGGCACTGGTAGCGGCGGCGTAGGTGGGGCAGCTTTCGGAGAATACATTCGCAGCACACTTAGCGGAAATACGTGCTTGCTGACGCCCTTCAACCCCACCACCAACGCACCCTACACGGCAGCTGAGCAAGCCCGGCTGCGGGCCGAGTTCGCGCCCGTTGCGGCCACCTATCGCCGGCAAAAGCGCTTCGTGGGCTGGTGCGTGGGGATTTTAGCCGCGGGCATGCTGCTGTCGGCGGTAGGGCCCGCGTCGGTTTCAACCATCGTGGGCCCGCTGGTGGGCTTTGGCTTTGTGGCGTGCGTGGTGGTGGGGGTGGTGATGGCCGTCCGGATGGCCGGCCAGCTCAGGTGCCCCGGCTGCGCCGGCGACCTGGAGCAAATAGGAACCTACTGCCCGGAGTGCGGCAGCGCGGGCCTGGAGCCGGGCAGCTGGTTTTCGGCGCCGCATTGCCCCACCTGCGACAGGAAAATGCGCCGAAACAAAGGCCGGCACTACACCATCCGGGCGTGCTCGCACTGCGGGCTCTACCTCGACGACGAAGGCGTGTAACCGCCCGCAGTGCCGAAACGCCGGCCGCTACCCCGGCGGCAGCCCCGGCAACGCTGGCTGCCGCCGTGACAACGGTGCCGGCCGGGCTGGCAAGCATAGCGGCCGACCTGACAACGATACGTGCCGACCTGACAACGATACGTGCCGGGGTGACAACGATACAAGCGCAGGCGTCAACGATACAAGCGCAGGCGTCAACGATACAGGCCGAGCTGGCAACGATACAGGCGCAGGCGTCAGCGATACAGGCCGAGTTGGCAACGATGCCAGCCGGGGCGTCAAGCGTGTCGGCGGGGCTGGTGGGCTAGGCGGGCAGGGGCGGCGCCTGCGGGGGCGGGGGCAGCAGCGCGTCATCGGCGGCGGCGAAATGGCGCATCCGGTAGCAGTTCATGGCCGTTTCGCCCAGCAGCTCGATGAGCTTGTAGTTGGCCACGGCGCCCACGGCGGCCCCGATGACGGGCACGAGCTGGGCCATTTTGGCAAGGTCGATGTAGTCGCGGTATTCCTGCTGAAAAGTGCGCCAGTCGAAGGCGTGCACGTCGGCGGGCAGGGTGTGGCGGTAGGCGTCCCAGGTGGCGAGGCGGCGGTACGTTTCGTTGCGGGCGTGCTGGCTGCTGAACGCCAGCTGGAAGACGTGCAGCAGGTAGAGGCGCTCGGGAAATTCCTTCACGTCGTGGCCGTAGAGGGCAGCGATGTCGAACAGCAGCTTTATTTTGAGGCCGATGAGCAGCGGAAAATCGGCCAGGCCCAGCAGGAAGCCGCCCGCGCCGGTCACGGCGCCTTCGGCCGTGGCCATGGTGCGGTAGTCGCGGATGCGGGCGCGCACCTCGGCCTCGCGCGCGGCGAAAGGAGCCTCGGCCAGGGGCCGGCCGGTGGTGTGCTGCGAGCCGAAGAGCACCCCGCGTACCATCTGCTTGATGGCGCCGGTGATGGCCTGGTGCACCTTTTCGGGCAGGAAAGCATTGAGCCGGACCTGCACGCGCCGGGCAAAGTTGTTCAGCCGCGAAGGCTTCCGCTGCATGCGCAGCTGCCAGGCGCGGAGCTCGATGCGGGCGTGCTGTTCTTCGGGAGTCATGGGCGTGGCGCAGTGGCGCGAACTTTGTAGTTCGCGTCCCCGGAGGATACCCGAACGATGGCAGGGGCTTCGATGGCGCGGGGACGCGAACCACAAAGTTCGCGCTGCCGTGTTTTACAGCGTGGCCGTGGCCGCCCGGTTTTCGCGCGGTTTCGTCACCAGGTAATAGTACAGCAGAATGCCCAGCCCCAGCAGAAACGGCACCAGGGCCAGGTGCTTGCCCGTGATGGTGGGCGTCACGTGCACCGTGTCGAACCCGAAAAACTCGCTGGTCATCCAGTAGGAGTTGGCCGTAATCCAGAACACGATGGCTAGGTTGTGGGCCAGCTCGGAGGCGTAGGCGCGGGTGCGCCAGGCAATGACGATGGCAATGCCCAGCGTGGGCACCACCATGGCCAGGCCCAGCGGCCGCCACACCATGCACCAGGCAATGTCTTTGAGAAGCCAGAACAGGATGTGCGTGTTTTCCATCTTCCGGTAAGCGGCCGGAATGCTGTACACTTCGGTATCGACGGGGGCGGGGCTGGGCGCGGCGGACATGGGCAGGCGGGTGAAAGCCCAAAAATAAGCGGTGATTACGTTCCCGGTTCTCCGATGCCGAGCGCCCGCAGCGGCCCCGCGTATTTCTGGTAAATCACCCGCAAATCGGCGTTGTGCTTGTCGGCATCCACCCCGATGCTCACGTTGCGGGCGTGGAAGCGGTGCAGGTGGCTGATGTGCGGGCAGAGCACCGGCAGCTGCCCCGCCAGCAGGAAGCGCACGTACAAATCCAGGTCCTCGGCCATGGCCAGCTCGCCGTCGTAGCCCCCCACTTCGTCCACAAAAGCGCGGCGGTAGCACACGTTGCCCTGAATGAAATGCTCGGCCCGGAAAATGGCCTGCAGCATGGCCGCCGGCGAATCGAATTGCCAGGCGTAGTAGTCCTCATTGGGCAAATAGCGGCCCTGCTCGTCCACGCGCAGAAAATCGGCCACGAACCAGGGCCGGCCGGGGTGGGCCTGAATTTGGGCGGCGTAGTGGTGCAGCGTGCGCTGCAACAGGATGTCGTCGTCATCGAGCGGCACCACCCAGGCATCGGCGGGCGCTTGCTGAATGAGCCAGTTGCGGGCGTGGCCGGCCAGCTGGCGGCCCGCCGAGTGCCAGTGCCGCAGCGGGGGGCCGGGCTGGGCGGCGGCCTGGCGCAGGTAAGCGGCCGTGCCATCGCGCGAGCCGTTGTCGTAAATCAGGTGCTCGAAGGAGAAATCGAGGGGGGCGCTCACGGTGGCGCGCACGCTGGCCACGGCTTCGGGCAGCAGCTCCCGGCGCTGGTGGGTGGGGGTGATGACGGTAAAATGCATGGCCTGTTTGTTCGGTCCCGGGCCGGAAAAGGTTGCCCGTAGCGTGGACTCTGCGAGTCCGCGCGTGGCAGAAGGTTCGTTCGGGCGCGGACTCGCAGAGTCCACGCTACAGCCTTTCTTTGCTCCGATGACACAACCGGCCATTTTCAACTGGAGCGGGGGCAAGGATTCTGCTTTGGCTCTCTACAAAGTGCTGCAAGGCAAAGAATACGGCATCCAAACCCTGCTCACCACCGTGAGCGAGCCCTACCAGCGCATTTCCATGCACGGCGTGCGCGTGGCGCTGCTCGACCGGCAGGTGGCCAGCCTCGGGCTGCCCTGCCGCAAGCTGTTCCTGCCCGAAATGCCCAGCATGGAGGTGTACGAGCAGCTCATGGCCGCCACGCTACAGGACCTCAAGAGCCAGGGCGCCAGCGTTTCCATCTTCGGCGATATTTTCCTGGAAGACCTGCGCCGCTACCGCGAATTGCAGCTCGACAAGCTGGGCCTGCCCGTCGTGTTTCCGCTCTGGGGCGTGCCATCGGGCCAGCTCATCCGCGAGTTTCTGGGGCTGGGATTCAAAACCATCACCACCTGCGTCAACGACAAATACCTCGACCAAAGCTTCGTGGGCCGCGTGATTGACGAGCAGTTTCTACGCGACCTGCCGCCCAACGTGGACCCCTGCGGCGAAAACGGCGAGTTCCACACCTTTGTGTTTGACGGGCCAATTTTCCGCGAGCCCATTGCCTTTGAGAAAGGCGAAATCGTGCACCGCAAATACACGCCCGCGCCCAAAGCCGACACTTCCGATTACGAGTGCGGCGACGAAACTGACCCTAACCCGTTCGACACGGGGTTCTGGTACTGCGACCTGGTGTGACTCAAAACGGTCATGTCGAGCTTGCCGAGACATCTCGCGTGCCGAAGTAATCCTTGTTGATTAGTGGTGGCACGCGAGATGTCTCGGCAAGCTCGACATGACCGTTTAAGCCTCCGCATTCAGCAAGCGAGTGGCTCAGCGCCTGCGCGGCCTGCACGATGCTGGCCGGGTAGCCGGCCCGGGCCAGCAGCCGGATGGCGTTGCGGGTGCGGAGCGGGCCGGGCTTGAGCAGGTAGTCGAAGTACCAATCCGTGTCGGTCACGGTTTCGGAGAAGTGGTATTCGGTGAAAGCGGGCGCGAGCAGGGCGCCCAGCTCGCCGTCGTGCGTGGAGGCCACCACCAGGCTGCGCGGCTGCAAATAGGCCAGCACGGCCTGCGTGGCGGCGATGCGCTCCACCGTGTTGGTGCCTTTGAACAGCTCGTCGAGAATGAACAGGTAGCCGCCCGCGCCCGCTTCGGCCGCCCGAATGAAGCCAAGAATGGTTTCGGCTTCGGCAAAGTAGTAGCTCTTGCCTTCGGGGAGATTGTCGGCGAGGTTGATGCTGGACACCACCCGGCGAAACGGGCCCGCGTAGGCCGTGGCCGGGCAGGTGGCAATGGTTTGGGCCAGCAGCGCATTCAGGCCAATGGTGCGCATGAAGGTGGTTTTGCCCGACATGTTGGAGCCCGTCAGCAGCACGCTGGCGGCGGCCACGGCCAGGTCGTTGGGCACGCAGCCGGCCACCAACGGGTTGTAGGCGCCCGCGAGGCGCAGGCCGGTTTCGGCCGTAAAAGCCGGCGCGCAATGCACCTGCCGCGCCCGGAACCCAGCCACGGCCAGCGCGCAATCCACGTAGCCCACGCCCTCATACACGGCCCGGATGGCGGCCGCGTGCAGCTCCACCTCGCGCCGGCAACTGTGGTACACGATGAAATCGAGCAGCAGCACAATCTTCACGTACTGCAGCATCAGCCAGGGCAGCGCGGCAATGTCCGACTGCAATTGCCCCTCAAACTGCAAAAACGCCACTTTATTCACGATGGAGCCCAGCCGGCTCAGCGGCTCGCCCAGCCCGCCCACCGCCGCCACAGGCACCTCCAGCCGGGCCAGCTTGCGGCCGGCGTTGTACAGGCTGCCCAGCTGCAGCATGGGCCGCACGCCTGCCACAATTCGGGTGCGATACACGAAATGCAGCACCGTGTGCAGCAAAAACAGCGCCGCCGACCCCAGCCACAGCGCCGGCTGCCAGAACCCGCCCACCACCGTGGCCAGCAGCAGCAGCACCAGCGCCGGTGCGGCGGCCGTCCAGCTCAACTCGGGCAGGGCGTTGCCGGCCAGCAAATCGGGCAGGTAATAAGATTCGGGGGAAGTGAGGCCGCGCAGGGCCAGCAGGGCCTGCCCGCGCGGAGCGGGCCCGGCCAGAACCCGGGCGGCCTGGTCGAACTCCTGCAGCGCCGGCGCATCGGCCAGCGGGCTGCGCAGGCGATGGTAGAGGCACTGCTGGCCCACCCGGCTCACGGTGCCGTCGAGCCGGGCAAACAGGTCGTCGCCGTTGAGGTCGGCCCAGGTCTGGTCGTCGAGGCGGTGGTAGGCTGGCTCACCCGCCACGGCCGCGTGGTAGCGGGCAATGAGCGGCAGGTTGCGAAAGCGCGGCGTCGGGGTGCGCCACTCGGCTTCGAGCAGGGCCAACTGGTCGGCGGTAGAAGTCCACATGGGGGCAAGAGGAGGGCCCGTCCCACCAGCGGGCGGGGCCGGACAAAAGTACAGGCGGCCGCGCGGCACACGGGTTGGGTTACTTTTTCCGTTCTGCCGTATTTGGCAGCGGCGATGCTTTTTTTTACTTTGCCGCCGTTTCGCCCATGCCGTTTACTTTCCGAAAAGTGCTGAAAGGCCTTGCCTACACTGCCGTGGCCCTCAGCGGCACCGTGGCGGCCTACATGGCCTCGGCCTTCGTGCTCTCCCACATTCCGGTGGCCAAAGCCGACCCCCGCGCCGCGCCCGACGTGGCCGTGTTCCTGCACACCAACGGCGTGCACACCGACATCGTGGTGCCCGTCAAAACCACCCAGATGGACTGGAGCCAACAGTTGCCCTACGCCAACATTCCGTCCGGCGACACCACCCTGCGCTACATTGCCTTCGGCTGGGGCGACAAAGGCTTTTACCTTGACACGCCCACCTGGGCCGACCTCAAGTTCAGCACCGCCTTCGTGGCCGCGTTCTGGCTGGGCTCCTCGGCCATGCACGCCACCTACCTGCACGGCCTCCCGCCCGGCCCCGATACCGTGCCGCTGCACCTCAGCCACGACGAGTACGCCCGCCTCATCCGCTACATCCAAACCAGCTTCGCCTACGACGCCGCCGGCCGCGCGCAGCACATCAAGGGCCACAGCTACGGCCCGGACGACGCTTTTTACGAAGCTCGCCGCGTCTATAGCTTTCTCTACACCTGCAACACCTGGACCAACAACGCCCTCAAAGCCAGCGGCCAAAAAGCCTGCCTCTGGACGCCCTCGGACAAAGGCATCTTTTATCAGTACAGTCACTGACAATGAGAACGGTCATGCTGAGCTTGTCGAAGCATCTCGCCTGCAACAGTAAACCCCTGCAATTGGATTGCCACCCCGAGCGAGATGCTTCGACAAGCTCAGCATGACGTTCTGTCGAACCCGATAGAAACAAACCGGCCCCGCCGGCGATGAAGCCAGCGGGGCCAAAATGGGTGAAACCATGGGGTTGGATGGCTTAATTCAGCCACACCTCGGCCACCTGCTCGAAGCGGTGGGCGGCGAAGGCGCCGTAGGGCCGCTCGGCGTAGAAGCCAAGAACGTGCACCTGCGGCTGGCCGGTGCGGACGTGCGGCAGCACCCGAACCGGGTACACGCGGCCGGCCACGGGCCAGTCGCCGATGTAGTCAGCGGGGCGCTGCGCGTCGTTCACGCAACGGGCAAATTGCTGCAAGGGCAGCGGCGTGGGGAGCTTGACGTTTGACATGTCCAAAGATACTAATTATGCGATAAACTAAAAAATTTGGAGAATAATTTTTAGTCTTTTTCAGAGACAATGCAGCCTATTTATCAAACTCAACATGATTATTGGGTGAAGCGGGGTGATGTACGTCGGCAGCCCGGCCGTGGATTGGGAGACCTGGCAAAACTATTTACTAATTTAATTAGTAAATAGCAGCCCCAAGCCGTCGGGGTAGACGGCTGGGCCCGCTTATGCTTACATCTCTGCACGATTTTATTTCGGCGTCCCTGCTCACCACTCGGGAGTTGCCGCTGTTCGGTTGCCCGGTGCCGGCGGGCTTCCCCTCGCCGGCCGACGACCACCTCGACTCGCCGTTCGACCTTGCCCGGCACCTGTTCCGGCACCCGGCGTCCACGTTCCTGGCCCGCGTGAGCGGCGACTCGATGATTGGGGCCGGCATTCACCCCGGCGATTTGGTGGCCGTGGACCGCGCCCTGCAGCCGCGGCACGGCAGCATCGTGGTGGCCGTGGTGGAGGGCGAGCACACCATTAAGCGCCTGCAGCACCGCGCTGGCCAGCCCTGGCTGGTGGCCGAAAACGCCCGCTACGCGCCCGTGCCCGTGAGCCAGGAGGCGGGGCTGCTGGTGTGGGGCGTGGTCACGCACGTCATCCACGCGCTGGGCGAGCACCAGCTGACGCAGGTGAAATAGGGCATCCTTAAAACGTCAAAAGCCATGTACGCGCTGGTCGACTGCAACAATTTCTACGTGTCCTGCGAGCGGGTTTTTGCGCCGCAGCTGGAAAAAAGGCCTGTGGTGGTGCTGTCGAACAACGACGGCTGCCTGATTTCGCGCTCCCAGGAAGCCAAGGATTTGGGCCTGAAAATGGGCGAGCCTTACCACTTGTCGCGCCCGCTCATCGAGCAGCATCGGGTGAAGGTGTTTTCGTCGAACTACGCGCTGTATGGCGATATGAGCCGGCGCGTGGTGCAGGTACTGAGCCATTTTACGTCGGAAGTGGAAGTGTATTCCATTGACGAAGCTTTTCTGGATTTCAGCGGCCTGAAGTGGCTGACGAAAGGCTCGGACCTGCGGGCCTACGGCCAGCGCGTGCACGAAACCGTGAAGCAGCACACCGGGATTCCGACGTGCGTGGGCATTGCGCCCACCAAAACGCTGGCCAAGCTGGCCAACCGCCGCGCCCGCCTGCACGGCACCAACAACGTGTTGCTACTCGAAACGCCGGCGCAGTGGGAACACGCCCTGAGCGAAATATCGGTCGACACCATCTGGGGCGTAGGCCGGCGCTACGCCCGCAAGCTGACCGACATGGGCATTGACACGGGCCTGAAACTGGCCAATATGCCCGAGCACTGGCTGCGCCGGCACCTGGGCGGCGTGGTGGGCCAGCGCCTGTGGCGCGAGCTGCACGGCCAGCCCTGCCTGGACTGGAACCCCGCTGAATGGGACGAGGACGACCAGCTGCATCCCAACCGGGCCAGCCGCCACAGCGTGACGTGCACCCGTTCCTTCGGCCGCCCGCAGCACGAGGCCAGTGCCCTGAACGAAGCCGTGGCCACCTTTGCCGCCAAAGCCGCGGAGAAGCTGCGCCGGCACGGCCTGGCGGCCCATGTGGTGACCGTGATATTGGGCACGGACAAGTACGCGCCCATTGCGGGCCCCAAAACGCACACCGCCGTGGTGAGCCTGACCGACGGCTCCAACCACACCAGCCAGCTGACCCAGGCCGCCCTGCAGGGCCTGAGCCGCTTGCGCCGCCCCGGCACGGCCTACCACCGCGCCGGCGTGCTGCTCAGCGGGTTGGAGCCGGAAGGGCAGGGGCAACTGGGCTTGTTTTCGGCCCCGGCCGCCGACCAGCCGCGCCGCCAGCAGCTCATGACGGCGCTGGATGGCCTGAACGCCCGCTTTGGCCGGCAGCTGGTGCGGCTGGCGGCCCAGGGCGTGGCCAAAAATGCGGCGGGGGAAGTGCAACAGCCAGTGTGGGCGGGGCGGGCGGCGCACCGCTCGCCCTTGTACACCACCGGCTGGGACGAGCTGTGGGAGCTGCGCTAAGCTCGGCGGTGGGCACCTGCGCGCAACTTTGGGGCGGAGCGCGCGTACGTTTTCACGGCCCGGCAGGCGACTGCCGGGCTTTTTTGTGGCTGCCGGCGTGGGCTGGCGCCTGGCTTATTTAGCTCGTTTCCGATGACCGATTCTCAGCCGACTTCCGCCGCCAAGCACACCTACGACATGGGCCTGATTGGCAACTGCGCCTTTTTGGGTTTGATTAAGATGGACACTTCCGTGGCTTGGCTGTGCTGGCCGCGCTTCGACAGCAGCTTTGTGTTTGGCAGCTTGCTCGACACCAAAAAGGGCGGCGAATACAGCGTGAAGCCGGCCGAGGGCGCGTTTGAGTCCACCCAGTACTACCTGGAAAACACCAACGTGCTGCGCACCGAAATTGACGCTGGCGACGGGCGCTACCGCGTCACGGACTTCGCGCCGCGCTTTGCGCAGTACGAGCGGTACTACAAGCCGCTGATGTTTATTCGGAAGCTGGAGCCGCTGGCCGGCGCGCCGCGGGTGCGCGTGGTGTGCAACCCCGTGGGCGAGTACGGCCAGAAGCAGCTGGACCGCCGCCGCAGCTCCAACCACATTGCCTACCTGGGCCTGGAAGAGGAAATCCGCCTCACCACCAACATCCCGCTCACCTACATTCTGGAAGGCGAGGATTTTGCCCTCAACGAAACCAAGTACCTCGTGCTCACCTACGGCGCGCCGCTGGAAGCGCCGCTGGAAAACACCGCCGAGCATTTTTTGCGCTACACCGTGGACTACTGGCGCAAGTGGGTGAAAAGCACCAGCATCGGCGACTTTTTCCAGGCCCAGGTCATCCGCTCGGCCCTGGCCCTAAAGGTTCACCAGTACGAAGACACGGGCGCCATCATTGCGGCCAGCACCACCAGCCTGCCCGAGGCGCCCGGTAGCACCCGCAACTGGGACTACCGCTACTGCTGGATGCGCGACACCTACTACATCCTTACGGCCTTCAACAACATCGGCCATTTTGAGGAAATGGAGCGGTATTTTCACTACATCGCCAACATCTCCACCAAGCTCAAGGGCAAGTACCAGCCGCTCTACGGCATCAGCGGCACCTCGGAGCTGGTGGAGCAGGAACTGGATTTGGAGGGCTACCTGGGCAACCAGCCAGTGCGCATCGGCAACGACGCCTACACCCACATCCAGAACGACGTGTACGGGCAGGTGCTGGTGGCCCTGCTGCCGCTCTACGTGGACCGCCGCTTCGTGAACCCCGAGCGCACGGCGCCCGAAAAGCTGGTGTACGAGGCCCTGAGCTTCATCGAAAGCACCATGGACCTGCCCGACGCGGGCCTGTGGGAGTTCCGGCACATTGCGCAGTTTCACTGCTATACCTACCTGTTTCACTGGGCGGGCTGCCACGCCGCCGGCCACGTGGCCCGCAAGCTGGGCAACGCGGAGATGGAAGCCCGGGCCAACCACCTGCTGGCCGAGGCCACGCGCCGCATCGAAGCCTGCCTGGACGAGCCGCGCGGCGTGTATACCAACGCCATCGGCTCGCCGCACCTCGACGCCAGCACGCTGCAGCTCATCCTCATGGGCTACCTCGACCCGGCTTCGGAGCTGGCCCAAACCCACCTGGCCGCGCTGGAAAAGGAGCTTATGACGCCGGAGGGCCTGTTTTACCGCTACCGCCACCCCGACGATTTCGGCACGCCCGAAACCACGTTTCTCATCTGCTCTTTCTGGTACGTGGAGGCGCTGGCCTGCGTGGGGCGCATCGACGACGCCATCCGGGAGTTTGAAAAGCTCACGCGCTACACCAACCACCTCGGCCTGCTCTCGGAGGACGTGGACGCCAAAACGGGCTCGCAGTGGGGCAATTTCCCGCAGGCCTACAGCCACGTGGGGCTGATGAACGCGGCCTACCGCATTTCCAAAAAGCTGGACAAGCCGAATTTTGTGTGAGGTGCGAGGGAAGCAGCGAAACGTCATGTCGAGCTTGTCGAGACATCTCGCCGCGGAAAACTAATTACTTCAGCACGCGAGATGTCTCGACCAGCTCGACATGACGTTCTGTTTACGCGGCTGTCAACCTCACTTCTTCACCGCACCTGCTTCCACTCCCAACAAGCTCTGCAGCAGCTTGCGCACTTCCGCCGGGCCCGTCAATGAATAACGCGCCAACGAGCGCGGGGCCCGGCCCACTTTGACGGTGTACGCCTCCGGAGGCAGCGCCCCGAACGTGTCTTCGTCGGTGCGGTCGTCGCCCAAGGCGAGGATGAAATCGGGCTGTTCGGTGCTCACCCAGCGGGCGGAAGCCGTGCCTTTGTTGACGCCCGCGTTCTTGATTTCGATGACTTTGCTGCCTTCCAGCACCTGCAAATCGGTATTCGAAGTCATGAATGTGAGGTGGTTCATCAACTCGCGGGCGCGCATGGCCCCCAACTCGGCGTCGGCCCGGCGGAAGTGCCAGACCAGTGAGTAATCCTTCTCTTCAATGAGCGAGCCGGCGGTGCGGCGCACGTATTGCTCCAGAATGGGCCGTAGCTCCACTTTCCAGTCGGCCCGCAGCTCCCGGAACAAGCTCCAGTCGTCGCCGTGGCGGCGCAGCCACACGCCGTGCTCGGCAATGAAGTCGAGGGGCAGGTGGCCCAGCCAGCGTTCCAGGGTGCCGTGGTCGCGCCCGCTGATGATGACCACGCGGTTGCGTGGGTTGTCGGCCAGGGCCTGCAGCAGCTCCAGCAGTTCGGCATCGGGCTGGGCGCGCTGCGGGGTGGCGTAAAAGCGCATCAGCGTGCCGTCGTAGTCGAGCAGCAGCAGGCGCTTGGGGGCCGTTTCGTAATCGCGCAGGAGCTGGGTTCTGGTGTCCGCGTCGAGGGCGTCTACGTCCAGCAGGTGTTGCTTGATTTTGCTGTACGCCAGGCGGTCCATGAACAGCTTGGTCCAGGCAAAGACGTCGTATTGGCGCACTAAATCCTGCAGGTGAGTCATGCGGGCGGTTTGCTCTTCCTTGGGCATGAGCAGGGCCTCGTGCAAGGCCGCCACCATCTGGTTGGTGTCGGTGGGGTTGATGAGCAGGGCGTCGGACAGCTCGCGCGCCGCGCCGGCCCGCTCGCTGAGGATGAGCACGCCGCGCTGGTCGGTTTTGCAGGCAATGAACTCCTTGGCCACCAGGTTCATGCCGTCGCGCACGGGCGTTACCAGCGCCACGTCGGCCAGGCGGTACAGCGCCACCAGCTCCCCAAAGGGAAACGAGCGGTAGAAGTACTGGATGGGCGTCCAGGCGATGGTGCTGTACTTGGCGTTGATGCGCCCCACCAGCTCGTCAATTTCCACCTTCAGCCCCTGGTACTGCGCCACCTGGTCGCGCGAGGGCACCACCACCATCAGCAGACTGGCCTGGCCGCGCCACTCCGGGTGGCGCTTCAGCAACTGCTCGAAGGCCAGCAGGCGCTCGGCAATGCCCTTGGTGTAGTCGAGCCGGTCGATGCTCAGGATGACGCGCATGCCCGGCAGCGCTTCGCGGTAGGTGCGCTCGTGCTTGATGACGGCCTCCGAGGCGGCCGTTTCGGCGTAGCGCTGGTAGTCGATGCCCATCGGGAAAGCGTCGACCAGCACCGTGCGGTCGGCGGTTTCCACCAGCCCGTTCTGGTTGGGCAGGCCCAGCAGGTGCGCCACTGCGCTGAGGAAATGCCGCATGTAACCGAAGGTGTGAAAGCCCACGAGGTCGGCCCCGAGCAGGCCTTCCAGCAGCTGCGGGCCCCAGGGCAGCACCCGAATCAGCTCGTAAGAAGGAAACGGAATGTGCAGGAAGAAGCCGATGGTGGCCTCGGGCCGCTCGCGGCGCAGCATGGCGGGCAGCAGCAGCAGCTGGTAGTCGTGCACCCAGATGGTGTCGTCGGGCCCGGCCAGCTCCAGCACGGCCTGGCAGAATTTCTCGTTCACGGCCACGTAAGCCTGCCAGTGCTTCTCGTTGTGCAGCGCAAACTGGCTGAAATAGTGGAAGGTAGGCCACAGCGTGCCGTTGCTGAAGCCTTCGTAGTAGTCCTGGATTTCGTTTTCGGTGAGGAACACCGGCGCCATGCTGTCGGCCTGCAGCTGCTGGGTCACGTGGGCCTGCTCGGTGGGGTCGTCCACGAACAGGCCGGGCCAGCCCACCCACACGTTGCCATCGGCCCGGTATATCGAGCCCAGGCCCGTGGCCAGTCCGCCCTCGCTGGGCTGGAAGGTAAGGCCGTCTTCGCTCCGCAGCACTTTGGTCGGCAAGCGGTTAGATACAATGATTGTTCTGGACATCTAGATAAGTACGTAAGCTGCGCCGAAGCGGCCTCTCATCCCACTGGTAACTTCGGCGTCGTACTCAGCGGGTTTGGGGCGTTTGGGGCGGGGCTTCTTCGCGCCACATGGCCACCACGGGCTCGGCCTCGCCCACGCGGTAGGCGCGGCGCATCAGGTTGCAGTTGAATTCGAGGGCGATGTTGCCGTCTTTGTCGACGGCAATCATGCCTTTGTCGCCCTGCAGGTCGGCGGCGCGCAGCTCAATGGCTTGCTGGCAGGCGTCGACCAGGGGCGTTTTCGTCAGCTTCACCAGGGAAAAAACCTCGTGCGCCAGCGCACCGCGCATGATGACTTCGCCGTCGCCGGTGCACGACACCGCGCAGGCCTCGTTGCCGGCGTAAGTGCCGCCCCCAATCACCGGGCTGTCGCCCACGCGGCCCTTCAGCTGGCCCTCGATGCCGCCGGTGCTGGTGGCCACGGCCAAGTTGCCGGCCTGGTCTAGGGCCACGGCGCCCACGGTGTCGTGCATGGCCTCGGCGCCTTCTTTCTGAATGATTTCCAGCCATTGCTGGCGGGTTTTCTCGGTGAGGAAGTAGGAGGGCGGCTGCATAGCAAGGCCTTTTTCGAGGGCCAGCTCCACGGCGCCTTCGTCGGAGAGGCACACGTGGGGGCTGTCGTCCATCACCGCGCGGGCCAGGCTGATGGGGTTTTGCACGTAGCGCACGGCGCTCACGGCGCCCGCGTTCAGGGTGCGCCCGTCCATGATGGCGGCGTCCATTTTCACCTCGCCCTGCTGGGTGAGGCCGCTGCCGCGCCCGGCGTTGAAGTGCGGGTTGTCTTCGAGGCGGCGCACGGCGGTTTCCACGGCATCGAGGGCGGTGCCGCCGTCGTGCAGGATTTGCCAGCCGGCTTGCAGGGCGTCGCGCAGGCCTTCGCGTTGGATGTTTTCTTCTTCCGGGCTGAGCTCGCCGGGTTTCATCGTCACGGCGCCGCCGTGAATGACCAGGGCGTAGGGCTTCATGCGTGGCTGATGGGGGTGAGCTGCCAGAGTTGGCCGTTGCCGCCGCTCAGGCAGCGCAGGCGGTGGTAGCCGCGCAGCAGCTGGCCCCCGAAATTGAGCTGCAGCAGCCCTTTCAGGAGCAGGGTGCGCAGGTCGGGGGCCTGGTCGAGGTGCCGGGGCGCGAGCTGCACGGCGCCGGCTTCCACGCAGGCCGTGGCGTCGGGGGCCGGGGGCGTAGGCAGCAGCCACAGCAGCACGGGCTGCCGGGCCAGCTGCTTGAGGGCCACCGGAATCACCCACTGGGCCACGTTGCCGTGGGCGTCTTCCAACAGCAGCTGGTGGTAGGCGGGGGCCTCGGGCGACTGGCGCACCCGGAAGCTGGGTCCGGCGCAGGCCAACTGCGTCGCCTCAGCCGGAGAGGGTTGGGAATTCATGGGAAGGAGCGAAGGTGAACTACGTTCGCTCTCTAACGTACCCCGCCCACGTCGCAGGCAACCGATAAATACGGGTTTTTGCAGCTACTGACGGGTTTTTTGCTCCGTATTCTTACTGGTATGTCCGGATAAATACGGTCGCAACCTGCCACTAAAAGCGCTGATTCACCACCCGGTGCGGCATCCTACTGCACCACAATGGCCTTCGTCAGCACGCCGCTCGCCCCCAGAACCCGCAAGGTGTACACGCCCGGCGCCAGCCCCAGCAAGTTCAGATTGAGGTTCCGGCCGTTGGCCGGCTGGCGCCGCACTATTTGGCCCAGGGCATTGACAATCTGCGCGCTTTCCGCCCCGAATTGCGCCGGCAATTCTACTTGCAAAGGCCCCACGGTCGGGTTGGGGTACACGCTGAAACCGGCCACCGGGGCCGTTAGCCGGGTTGGTAGGATGGTGGCGTACACCTGCGCCGCTGCATCGGCGCTGGCTTGCAGTTGGGCCAGGGTGGGCGCCAGCAGCAGCGCGAAGGTCACCGTGGTCGAGTCGCCGGGGGCGAGCCGGGCCAGGCGCGTGCCCACCACCTGCGACACGTCGGCGCCAGCGGGCAGCCCGGCGGTGCGCTGGGCGGGCGCCGTGCCGCTGCTCAGCGTCAGGAATTTTTCGGCCGGCGAGAAGCCATCGGCCAGGCGCACGGCCGCGCCCATTGGCGCCCCGTTGTTAATGGAATACACGGCCGGCGTGCCGCCCCGCAGCAGCCGCAACCCGGCGTAGATGGCGGGGCCCATCTGGGGCGTGGGCGTGCCCAGCACGTAGCAGTAGCCCAGGGCCCGGGTGCTGTCCCAGGCCGCCGCGTTGCGGGCCGCGCCGTCGGGGTTGGGCAGGTCCCAATCGGTGAAAATGCCCGCGTACAGCGGCTTGAGGGTGTCCGGCGTGATGTTCTTGAGGGAATATTCCAGCAGCACGAAGTCGCGGCGGCCGGGCGTGGCCCAGGCGTAGGCGCGCTGGCGCACGGCTACGCCCACGCTGCGCACCCGCGGCGTGGTGCCCGGAACGGTGTCCCGGAAGGCGATGCGGGCTTCCTGGTCAGCGCGGGGGCCGGGCTCCTGGCGGGCAGCTTGCATGAGGCTGAAAAACGACTCGCGCGACAGCCGGCCGGTGCTGCGCAGCCGGTCCGATACCTGCGTGGGGGTGGTGGCCAGCAGCAGGCCGCCTTCGCTCAGCACGTTGCCGCTGCCGCGGTAGGTGAGGCCCGCGCCGACGGTGGCAGTGACGTCGTTGTATCCCAGGTTGCCGCGGCTGGTGAGGGTGACGGCCAGGTCGTTGGCGTTCAGCACCACGTAGTCGGGGTTTAGCAGCAGGTCCACGTACTGGTCGTACTGAAAGCCGCCGGCGGCCGTGAGGCGGTAGCGCAGCGTGGCCGTGGTGTTCAGGGGGATGCCGCTGGTGGCCACGGCCAGGCGGAAGGGCGCGGCGGCGTTGGTGGCGCGGGCCAGCGTGGCCAGGCTGCCCGCCGCAAAGCTGCCCTGCCGCACCGTGACGTAGGGCGAGAGCGAGGTGAGCGTGACCGTGAGGCCGGTCACCGGCTCCAGCAGGTTCTGCACGTCGGCCGTGAGGCGCAGGGTGTCGCCGGGCGCGTAGGCCGGGCGGGCCGGTGCAAACGTGCTGCTGATGACGCGGGCCTCGCGCAAATTGGCGCGCGTGAGGGCCTTGAGCACGTTGAGGCGGCCCGTGCCGAGGCGGCCCGCCCAGGCGGCGTTGGCGGGCAGGGCGTCGATGTTGTCGGTGGTTTGGCGCAGCCGGGCCATCACCTGCGCCGAGGTGTACTGCGGAAACACCTTGCGCACCAGCGCCGCCGCCGCCGCCGCCAGGGGCGAGGCAAACGAAGTGCCGCCCACGGCCGTGTAGTCGTCGTCGCGCCCGCCGTTGACGGTCACGATGCTCAGGCCCGGGGCCACCATGTCGACGCGGTGGTTGAAGGTGGCGCCCCCGCTTTTCTGGTCGGTGCTCTGCACGCCGCTCACCGACAGCACGTGGTCGTAGGAAGCGGGGTAAAACAGCACGTCGGTGTTGGAATTGCCGGCGGCGGCCACCACCACGGCGTCGCGGTTCACGGCGGCGTAGGTGATGACGTCCTGCTCGAAGCGCGAATAGCCGCCGATGGCGCCCCAGCTCATGTTGATGACCTGGCAGCCGTGGTCGGCGGCGTACACAATGGCCTCGTACCCGCCAAACGAACCCGTGGGCGTGTTCGGGTAGATGTTCAGCGGCATGAACCGGCACAGGTTGCCCAGCCCGGCCAGGCCCAGGTCGTTGCCCACGCGTGCCGCCGCCGCGCCGGCCACCTGCGAGCCGTGCAGAATGGTGGGGTCGTAGCCGGAGTCATTGTCGTTATTCGCAAAATCCCAGCCCGTGAAATTGTCCACGTAGCCGTCGTGGTCGTCGTCGAGGCCGTTGATGGGGTCGGCGTAGTTGTGCTTCACCTGCTGGCGCAGGTCTTCGTGGGTGAGGCGCACGCCGCCGTCGGTGATGGCGATGACGAGGCTGCTGTCGCCGCGGGTGATGTCCCAGGCGCGGTAGGCCTGGATTTGCTTGAGGTAGAACTGGCTGTTGGCGATGTCGGTGAGCGTGGAGTCAGCCAGCGGGTCGTTGGGCTGGTACAGCGGCTCGCGGATGTAGAGCGGCTCCACGTACTCCACGGCGCCGGTGGCCAGCAACGCAGCGCGGGCTTTGGCCACCGGCAGGCCGGCCGGAGCCGCAAACTGGTAGATGCCGCGCAGGTCCACGCTGCCGGGGCGCTCGGGGCTGGGGGCCTGGGTGTGGGGGAATTTCTGCTGCAGAGCGCCCGCGCCCAGCCGGTCCAGCACGGCCGTTAGCTGGGCCGGCATCTGGCCGGCGCGCATCTTCAGCACCAGCCGGCCAGCAATGGTGGGGGGCGTGGCGGCGGCCAGCAGCGGCCACGCCAGTCCAATTGCGAACAGGAATATGAATAGACGTAACGTGTTTTTCATCAGGCAGAAGGCTACGGAATGTGGGATACGTAAAGGTACCCTTTTACGAAGTTCCGGCCCGCCCGGCTTGCCCACGCTCCCGAAATAATTGCGCCGCCAACCGCGGCCTTGCTCAGAAATGAAAAAGCCCCGCTTCGGTGAGGAAGCGGGGCTTTTTCATTTCGCGGGTTTGAGGCGGGTGCCGTTGCTGTATTTATAGGGCTTGGGCGCTTTCACGGTTTTGGAGCGTTCGAGGCTGTGCGGCCGAAGCTCAATCACCGGCCGAATTTTTTGGCTTCGGAACTGGGTCTTGGCTGTTTTGCCGTGGCTGCTTTCGGAAGTATGGGAGAAGGCGCGCTTGGCTTTCACTTTGGGTTTGGCCTGCGCCTGAACGGAGCCAGCGGCAAACACGGTAAACAAGAGCAGGAGAAGTACTTGTTTCATGGCAGGGAAAGATGAATGAGTGAAAAAGTGAAACGGCCCGGCCGTGATGGCCGGAGACGGACCGGGCTAAAGCAGCCCGCGCACGTCGTCGCGCAACGCTTCAATACCGTGCCGGATTTTGGCAAGCACCCCGCTCTCGGCGTCGTCGGCTGGGGCCTGGCCCAGCTGCTCGGCCAGCAGGGCGCGCTTGGCTTCCAGGGCGTCGGCGTGTTCCAGGTAGGTGTTGGGCGAGCCGGCGGCCGTGGCGTGGGCGCGGTTGCGCAGGGTCTGAATCTTGGCGTCGAGCTCTTCGAGCGCCTGGCGCAGCTCGGCTTCGGAAAGTTGGGGTGCGCGCGGGTTGGTGGGAGTGGACATGGCGGGGGCGGGGCAGTGCAACGAAACGTAGGCTTTGTACTGCGATTGAGCCGGAAAAGATGCCCGCGCAGCGGCCAGCTCGCCAAAAAAGCTCAGAGCGCCCGGGGCAGGCCCAGCTCGCGGGCCAGCGGCGCGGCGCCCGACTGCCAGAGCGCGGCCAGCACGGCGTTGGCGGTGTCGGCCAACTCCAGGTGGTAGTCTTCGTGCAGCCGGGCGGTTTGTTTCAGGGCCTCCTGGGTGCGCTTGGTGAGGTGCTGCAGCAGCGGCTGGGTGGGGCCGTGCAGGCGGGCCGTCACCTCGGGCTGGTGCCGGAAGACGTTGGCCAGCAGGCGCCAGCTCAGCTCCACTTCGCCGAAGGTGTCGTCCGTAATCTTGGCGTGGTAGGCCAGCCGGGCCTGCAGCTGCCGCAGTATCACCAGCAGGTCGTTGGGAGTGGGGTGGTAGCCGCGCACGGGGTCGTCGACCTGGGCGCGCAGGGCGGCGCGGCGGGTTTCCAGCGCGTCGGGCCCTTCGAGGAGGCGAAAGGCCAGCTGCTCGGTCAGGACGGGGTCGAGGGCCACGAGGCGGGCCAGGAGCTGGTCTTTTTCTTTCTCGGGCAGGCTGAACAGGGCGCGGCGCAGGTCGGGCGGGAGGGCGGGCATGGCGCAAAAATACCGCCGGAAACCGGGCCGGATTACGCCCGCCCCGGCCGCCCCCGCCACACGGTGAGGACGCCCAGCAGCGCCAGTAGCAGCGCCGGGCCTCGCCACTCCGGGGCTTGGAGCAGCTCCCAGCTTTCCGCGAGTTGGGAAACGTCGGGCGCCCAATTCTCCGCGCTGCTCATGCGAACCCAGAGCGGGAGCGAAACCGGGGCTAGTGCCTCAGTTTCTGCTTTAGTTTCGGCGACTAAGGCGAGAGGACGAAACCAGGAGTCGCGCCAGTACCGCCGCTGAATGCCGCCATCGAACGCATAGAAAGTGGAGCCGGTGCGCGGGTGGTACACGTCGAGGAAGTACTTCTTGACGCCGTACCGGTTCATCAAATCGAGCACCAGCACCAGGGAAGCGTAGCGAGCCCGAGAGCCAAACCGGACGCGCAAGCCGTCGTGCAACGGCCGGGTTTGCCACCCTGCTGCCAGGTCGTTGATTTCTGCTTTGAGCTGGCGGGTGGCGAGTGTATCGAGCAGGCCACCCCCGCCAAACTCGACCGTCCGCCACTGGCGGAAATAGGGCAGTTGTGAGTAGCGCAGGTGCGGCCCGCCGTACTGCATCTTGCCCCATAAAAAGTCGGAATCCGGCCGGGGCGGCATGGTCAGCTGCATTACGCTGCGCCGCTTCAGCTGCTCCGGGTGCCCGCCCAGCAACGCGCACCCCAGGCACAGCAGCCCCGCCAGTGCCAGCAGGCCCGGCGGCAACAGCAGCTGGCGGCGATGACGGCGGGGGAGGTGCATGGCTGGGCAGTAGCGCAAACTTTGGCTACGCCGACCTTCGGTTGTAGTTCGCGTGGCAGAACGATGCCAGTGGCGCGTGGACGCGAACTACAACCGAAGGTCGGCGTAGCCAAAGTTCGCGCTACTCCCAACGCCCGCCGGCTGTCGTTTATTCTATCAGCGTCAAATTGTAGGTCACCCCCAGCCGGAAGCCATTGTTGAACTCGAACACCGGAAACCGGGTGGCCGGGTCGGGGTCGTAGTGCTGGGTAATCTGATTCAGGAACTGCAGCTCGATGCGAAAATCCTCACTGAACTGATAGCCCACGCCCGCCGCCACGCGGTTTTGGTTGAAGACGTTGGCGGTGATGTCGCGGCCGAAGTTGAGGAACACCTCGTCGAAGGCCGTGAAGTACCATTCGTGGTCGTCGAGGGTGGGGCCCTGCAGCGGAAACTCGCCCGCCAGCTGGTAGCGAATGCGGTTCTGGCGCTGCCACACGGCCTCGTTGTTTAGAGGGCCGCTGGCGCCGGGCACCCCAATCCAGCGCTGCTCCAGGCGCAGGCGGTGGCTGAGGGCGAGCCGGCCCAGGGTGTCGGCCAGGGTCACGTCTTCGTAAAAGCGTTTTTCGGGGTAGGTGCCGGCGTCGGCCGTGGGGTGGTTGCCGTAGGGGTGGGTGCTGAGGAAGGTGTAGCCGCCGCCCAGCCGGAGGCGCGGCAGCACCTGGTAGCCCGCGTCGGCCCGCAGCAGCGCCTGCTGCCAGCCGGTGATGAACCCCGTGCGGCGGGCCTGGTACTCGGTGTGCACCGTGAGGCGCGGGCCCAGCCGGTGGTCGCCCTCGTACACGTACCAGCCAATGCGGTTGAAGTCGTCGATGCGGTTGGCCTGCTGGCCCGCTGCTGCCCGCGAGAACAAGCAACCCGCCGCGACCAAAAGGGGTAAAAACGATTTCATGCGGCAAGATGCGCCCAAATGCGCGGACGCTCGCTGGGCCGGCGGCTCACCACCCGGCAGCCGGGCAGCCGGGCAATTACCATGACCACAATCCGACGCATTCCTTTGCTGCTGGCGCTGCTGCCCTGCGCTGCCCGCGCCCAGACCCCGCTCGATACCGCCCGCGCGGTGGCCCTGCCCGAAGCCACCGTTACGGGCTACGGCCAGCGCCTGCCGCTGCGCCGCACCGCCGCCGCCATCGGCGTGCTCGATGCCCGCACCCTCCAGCAGTTCAACCCCGCCGCCCTCACCCAGGCCGTGAACACGCTGCCCGGCGTGCGGCTGGAAGAGCGCGCCACGGCCAGCTACCGGCTCAGCATCCGGGGCAGCACGCTGCGCTCGCCGTTTGGGGTGCGCAACGTGAAGGTGTACTACAACGGCATCCCGTTCACGGAAGCCGGCGGCAGCACGCCGCTCAACCTGCTCGACCCGGCCATCATCGGGCGCTTAGAAGTGTTGAAAGGGCCGGCCGGCAGCGTGTACGGCGCCGGCACGGGCGGCGTGGCCCTGTTTGGCACGCCGGAGGTGGCGGCGGGCCGCAGCCGGGTGGCGGTGGGCGCCACCGTGGGCAGCTACGGGCTGCGCCGCGCCACCGCCACCGCCGAAACGGGCAGCGCCACCAGCAGCGTGCGGGCCCAATACGCCCACCAGGAACTGGACGGCTACCGGGTGCAAAGCGCGTTGCGGCGCGAGGTTTTCGCGCTGGACGTGCGCACAGTGGCCTCGCCCAAAACCACGCTGGCCGCCCACCTGCTCTACACCGACATCAACTACCAGCTGCCCGGCGGCCTCACCCGGGCGCAGTTTGAGGCCGACCCGCGGCAGGCGCGGCCGGGCACGGCCACGGCGCCCGGCACGGTGGCGCAGCAGGCGTTTTACGCCTCGCGCACCGGCCTGCTGGGGCTCACGCACGAGTACCGCTTCACCGATAAGCTGGAGCTGCAAACCACGCTGTACGGCAGCGGCACGGCCATTCGCACGCCGTATCTGGTCGATTATGAGCGCAACACGGGGCTGGGGCTGGGCGGCCGCTCGGCCCTGAGCTACCGCACGGCGCTGGCCGGGCGCGTGTTGCGGCTGCAGGGCGGCGGCGAGGTGCAGGCCGGCTTCACCAACGGGCGCAGCTACCAGAACAACGGCGGCACGCCCGGCGCGCTGCGCTACGACGACGAAATCACGACCACCACGGGCTTCGTGTTTGCCCAGGCCGACTACCAGCTGCCCGCCGATTTGCTGCTGACCGTGGCCGCCAGCTACAACCGGCTGCGCTACGGCATCGCCCGCGTGAGCAACGCGGCCGCCACCCCCAGTGGCTACGAGTTCAGCCGCGATTTCCGGCCGGAAGTATCGCCCCGCGTGGCCTTGCTGAAGGAATTTGGCTCCAATCTATCCGTGTACGCCAGCGTGAGCACGGGCTTCTCGCCGCCCACCATCGAAGAAATCCGGCCCTCCGACGCCAGCCTCAACGGCAGCCTGCAGGCCGAGCGGGGCACGAGCTACGAGGTGGGCACCCGCGGCAGCTGGCTAGCCAACCGGCTGCGCTACGAGCTCAACCTGTTCGATTTCGAGCTGCGCGAAACCATCGTCAGCAGCACCACCGAGCAAGGCATTGTCGTGTTTCGCAACACCGGCAGCACCCACCAGCGCGGCCTCGAAGCGGCCCTGAGCGGCTGGTTGTGGCAGGTAGCGCCCGCCGCTTCGGCCGCCGAGCCCGGCGCCCCCACTGGCCTGCGCGCCTGGGCCAGCTACGCCTACAACGACTTTCGCTTCGGCAGCTACCCCAGCGGTGGCGCGGACCTGCGCGGCAATCGCCTCACCGGCACTGCGCCGCACACCCTCAGCGCCGGGCTCGGTTTCAGCGAAGCCCACGGCTTTTATGTTAATCCCAACCTGAGCCACCAGGCCCGCGTGGTGCTCAACGATGCCAACACCGACACCGCGCCCGGCTACTGGGTATTTGGCGCGCGCGGCGGCTGGCGGCGCACGCTGCTGGGGCACCTGGAAACCAACATTTACGCCGGCCTCGACAACGCCACCGACCGGCGCTACAGCCTCGGCAACGACCTGAACGCTTTTGGCGGGCGCTACTTCCAGCCGGCGCCGGGCCGGGCCTGGTACGCGGGCGCGCAGGTGGGGTGGCGGTGGTAGCCAAAGGCAGACGCAAACAAAAAAGGCTTCCGTGTGCTAACGGAAGCCTTTTTCATGGCGCGAAGCGACGAAAGCCTTAGTTCGGGCCTTGCTCTTCGGGCAAGGTGAAGGCGCGGTCGCTGGGGTCGGTCAACTCTTTGGGCAGGTTTTCGTCCGAAGCGGGGGCGGGGCCGGGCTGGTTCATGGCCTGCGTGTCGGGCCGGAGCGAGTCGTCCATCTCATCGGATTTCTCCTGGCCCGACGCGTTGTTGTCGTCGAGCTGCTGGCCGTAGGTTTCGGCGTTGAGCATGGGCGTGGAAGCACCATCCTCAGCGTTGGGCTCTTCGTTGAAAGTGTTGGGGTTGTCGGGGGACATGGGACGGGCTAAAAAGGTGAAATCGGGGGGTTATTCTTCGTCGTTGGCCGGGCGTTTATCATCGGCGGGCTCCTGGCGGGTATTGTGCGAGCCGCCGCCGGCGTAGCGCGGGTCGTCCTGGGCCCAGGCGGCGCGCTGCACGTCGCTGTCGGCGTTCCGGGTGGCGCGCACGGCGGCCGGGTCCTGGTTTTGCTCCACGTGGCCGGGCTGGTCAGCAGGGTTGTCGGGGGCTTTTTGGGCGTCCTTCTCGCGGTCGCGGAATTCGCTGAACTCGTCGGGGTTGTCGTTCGAGCCGTCGCGGCCGGCGGGGGCTGCGCTATTGGTGGGCTGGGCGGCGTAGTTGGCCGCGAGGGGAGCCGAGGGGGCCACGCCGCCGAACTCGCCATAGTTGGGGCTGTCAGCGTTCAGAATGGGGTCGTTGGGGTTGGGTTGCGCGGCGGCGGCGCGGTCCTGCTGGTCCTGGGGGCGGTAATCGTTTTCCGGCGGCAGGGGAGGGTTTTGCGTATCCATGGGAAGTGAAGGGGGTAAGAGAGAAAAACCAACGGACCGGGCCCGTCTTCCCTTGTCTGTACGCAAACCAGCCGCCACCGTTCACCCCGGCCCGCAAGGCCGGCCATTTCCACCCAAAACCGTCAGTACGCATGTCCATTACCCACCACGCCGCCGACCAGGAATTCGTTACTATTCGCCAGGGCTACCAGGCCGAGCTGGCCTACGCCCGCCCCGCCAACGACGTCATCGACTTCACCCACACCTTCGTCGACGAGGGCCTGCGCGGCCAGGGCGTGGCCGAAGAGCTGGCCCGCGCCGGCCTCGACTTTGCCCGCAAAGAAGGCCTGAAAGTGAAAACCAGCTGCGTGTTCATGGCCGGCTTCGTGAAGCGCCACCGCGCCGAGTACGAAGACATCCTGGCCTAAGCCCCTGCCGCCCGGCCCCAAAGCCGCCTCAGAGGCCCTGCAAAAGAGCCGACGGCCCCCCGGCGCTGCCGGGAAGCCATGCAGCAGTGGCGAATGGCTTCCCGACGGCACCGACCGGCCCTGCAGCTCCCTTGCAAGGCCTCTCGGTGCCGTCGACCGGGCCTGCAGCTCCCTTGCAGGGCCGGTCAACGGCACCGAGAGGCCATATTGCTCAGCCGCCTGGCCGGTCGGCGCTACCGAACGCCCCGACTGCGCCGGACGGGGCACAAAAAAGCCCCCGGCCAGCTGGCCGGGGGCTTTTTTGTGCGGGTTGGGGCGGACTATTGCACCACCACGCGGCCGGTGTATTCCACCGCGTCGCAGGTCACGCGCACGGCGTAGAGACCGGCGGGCAGGCCGCGCAGGTCCACCTGCACGGCGTCGGTGGCACTGAGCTGGGCGGTGCGCTGGCGCACGGCGCGGCCCAGCATGTCCAGCACTTCCACGGTGGCGGGGCGGGCGGCGGGCACGCCGGGCAGGCGCAGCTGCACCGTTTCGGAGGCGGGGTTGGGATAGATTTCCAAGGCGTTGCGCAGCGTGGCCGCGGCGCGGCTGGCCGTGGGAATGAAGCAAGCCGCGCTCACGTAGGAACCCACGCCGGTGTAGTTGTCCACGCCGCCGGCGCTCCAGGTGCTGCTGCCGAAGGGGCCGTTCCAACGGCCGCCCTGGCTGGTGGTGGGCTGGCGCACGAGGGTGTTGTTGAGGGTCGAGCCGTTGGGCACCGTCCAGGCGCCGCCGGTGGGGTCCTGGCCAATCACGCCAATCACGTCCAGCGTATCGGTGCCGTCGAACAGGGCCACGGCGTCGTTGCCGTTGAAGAAGGCCACGTTGCTTTGCACATCGGCCTGAGCGGCCACGCCCGTGTCCACCACGCCGGTGTTGGCGATGACGTACACGTCACCCGGGGCGATGGTGCCCGTCAGGTTCAGCGTAGAGGTGGGGGTGGAGGTGCCGTTGGCGTAGAGCGCCACGCGCTTGCCGGCCAGGGGCATGGGGCTGGTGGTGGGGTTGTAAATCTCCAGCACCTTGGTGTTGGTGGCCGAGCCTTCCACGTACTGCGAGAAGTAGGGCTTGGTGCAGGGCGCGCCGGCCGGGGCCTGGTCGTCGTTGAGGATGGTGAGGGTGTGGCCATTGGGCTGGCCCACAATCACCGTGGCGTTGGAGGGTGTGCCCAGGCGCAGGCGCACCGTTTCGTTGGGCTCGAAGGTGGCGTCGCCGTTCACGGTGATGGTGATGGGCTGGGGCGGGGCCACGCCGCCAAAGGTGACGCTGGTGGTGTTGAGCACGTAGTCGGCGGGCGAAGCGGCCGTGCTGTTGGCCACGTCCACGCTCACGGGCACCGAGAAAGCGCCCGGCGAAGTGCCCGTAAACACCAGGTTCACGGTGTAGGTAGTGGTGCCGCTGTTGCCTTCGGTGATGCTGCCGTTGGCCGAAGCGAAGGCCACGGTGGGGGCCGGGCCGTCGTCATTCGTGATGGTGAGGGTGTGGCTGCCGGGCGAGCCCACGCTGTTGCCGGTGCTGGGGTTGGTGAGGGTGAGCACCACGGTTTCGTCGGCTTCGGGCTGGGTGTCGCCGTTCACCGTCACCGTCACCGTCTGCGACGTGGAGCCGGCCGGAAACGTCACCGTGGCCGGTGCGCTGAAGCTGAAGTCGGTGCCGCTGGTGGCGGTCGAGTTGGTGCCGTCCACGTTCACCTGCACCGTGGTGGCGGTGGTGGCAGCGGGCGCCAGGTTCACCGTGAAGGTGTAGGTGCTGGTGCCGCTGTTGCCTTCGGCGATGGTGCCGCTGGGGGTGGCGAAACTGAACACCGGGCCGGCCGGTGCCAGGCCCCAGGCCGTGGCCACGGTGCCGGGGTAGGTGATGTAGGGGTTGAAGTTGCCCTGGCTGGCGGCCACGCGGTTGTTGCGCTCAATCTCGTGGGCGTCCACCGGGTCGGCGAGGTGCCAGGCGTACAGCGTGTTGATGTCGGCCACCGAGTTGATGTCGCCGTGGCCGGTGGCGATGAGGGCCTGCTGCCCGCCGTGCATGGTGTAGAAGTAGAACACCGAGCGGGCCAGGTTGCCCTTGTGGTCTTCGCGGGGCTCAAACTGGGTGTTGGTGTCTTCGCTCCACTCGGCGATGTTGGCCGTGGGGATGGTGGCCTGGCTCACGAGGCCGCGCATCCAGGTCTGGGTGGTGGCGTCGGGGATTTCGGCAAACGGGTCGGAGCCGCGCAGGTTGTTCCAGGTGTCGTAGGTGGGGTAGAGGTGGTGCATGTCGGAGCGCATGCGCACCACTTCGCTGAACCACGACTGCGGCACGGTGTGCTCGCAGTTGATGCGGTTCACGGTGCCGGTGCTGGTGTTGGTGGCGCTGTAGGGCACCGTTTCCTGGTAGCCCGAGTACACGCAGGTCACCAGGTTGTTGTAGTTGTCGGCGTAGTTGTACATTTTGCCGCGGGCCGTGGCGTAGCTCAGCTCCACGCGCTTGCCGTCGTACCAGTTTTGGCGGTACCAGTCGCGCAGGGCCTGGCCGGAGAGGTTGGCGGGCGGTGCGGGCGGCATGGGGGGCACCGTCTGGGCCTGCAGCGCGGCCGGAACCAGCCCGAGCACCACGAGGCACGAAGTGAAAAAGTGTTTCATGAAAAAGGGACTTGGGGGCTTAGGAACGTGGGGACTTGGATGGGAATAAGAAACAGGGCATCAAAGGTAACCATTTGGCCGCACGCGCCGGCCGATTAGCCGGTTACGAAATCAAGAAACGTTCGGCTTACTTTCGTTCTCCCTTTCCCCTTTTTCACTTTTCCCCTCTTCCCTAACCATGGCCGATATCACCCCCGCCGAACTCCGCCAACGCCAGCAGGCCGGCGAAACCCCCACCCTCATCGACGTGCGCGAAACCTGGGAGCACGAAGAAGGCCGCATCCCCGGCGCCCAAAACATTCCCCTCGGCACCCTGCCCGACAAGCTCGACGACCTCGACGAGTGGAAAAACCAGGAGGTCATCGTGCACTGCAAAGGCGGCGGCCGCTCGGCTTCGGCCAAGGCCTTCCTCACCCAGCAGGGCTTCACCAACGTGCGCAACCTGCTGGGCGGCTACCAGGCATATTCGGCCGAAGGCAAATAGCGGATATCGAAACGCAAGAGCTAAAAAACGTCATGCTGAGCTTGTCGAAGCATCTCGCGTGCAAGAGTATTCCTTTTTGATTGGATTACTTCAGCACGCGAGATGCTTCGACAAGCTCAGCATGACGTTCTGTTTAAGGCTAACCAGCCGGCAGCACCAGCCGCCCATCGGCCGCATAGGCCAGCTCGCCCCGGTCCACCATTTCGCGCACGGCGGCCGTCACCGCTGCCGCATCCCGGGGCGGAAACGCCGCCAGCAGCTCCCGCGGCGACAGCGGCTGTTGCCGCACCTGCGCCAACACCGGCTCCCGCAGCGAAGGCGATTCGGCCGCAACCTGAGCCGCTTTTTTTTCGGCCAGGCAAATGTCGCACACGCCGCAGCGGGCCGGGTCGGTTTCGTCAAAATACGTGAGCAGCAGAATCTGGCGGCAGCGCGTGCCGCCCAGGTACTGGCCCACGGCGTTGGTTTTGGAACGGGCCAGGTCGCGGGCGGCCGTCATTTTCACCTGGTCGAGGGGCAGCTTGGGCGCGTCGTAGCGCGGCGTGGTGAACATCGCCTGCGGCGACTCCTGCCGCGGCTGGTAGTGCAGGATGCCCGCCGTGTGCAGGTAGCGCAGTTGCTGGCGCACCTCCACCACGCTGCGGCGCAAGTGCGTGGCCAGCGCATTCTCCGAAATGGTCTGGAAGTCGGAAAACAGCTCCCCGCCGTGCAGCCGCAGCAGGGCCTTTATCAGCAAGTCGTGCTGGGCGTTGGCTACCTGAAAGGCGTACAAATCCTGGTGGTTGAGTATCAGGTGCACCCGCGCCGGCTGGTTCACGGCCTCGTTGAGCTGCACAAAGCCTTCGCGCTGCAAAATCCGAAGCGAGTTGTGCGCGTCCACGGCCTTGATGCGGTAGGTTTCGGCAAACTGCTGGATGTCGAATTCAAACGCCGCCAACTCGCCCCCGCCCACCGCCGTGCGCGAGTAGTTGGCCAACGCCTGGTACACGCGCTTCACCGTATCGAGCGGCGGAAACGACTGATTGGTGCGGCGGCGCAGCTCGTCGGCGTCGTTGGGTCCGGCCAGCAGCACGGCGAAAGCGGTTTTTTCGTCGCGCCCGGCGCGCCCGGCTTCCTGGTAGTAGGCTTCCAGCGTGTCGGGCGCGTCGAGGTGGGCCACGAGGCGCACGTCGGGCTTGTCGATGCCCATGCCAAAGGCGTTGGTGGCCACGATGAGGCGGATTTTGTCGGCAATCCAGTCCTGCTGCACCTTCGTGCGCTTTTCCGCGGGCAAACCGGCGTGGTACGCCGCGGCCGGAAACCGGTGCTGCTGCAGAAACGCGGCCGTGTCTTCCGTCTGCCGCCGCGTGCGGGCGTACACGATGCCGGTTTTGCCGGGCCCCACGCCGCGCACCACTTCCAGCAGCCGGCGCAGCTTGTCTTCCGTGTGCAGCACCGAGTACGACAGTTTGGGCCGCGCAAAGCTCTGCCGAAACACCCGCGAGCCTTCCCGAAACTTCAGCTTCTCCACGATGTCGGCCTGCACCTGGGCCGTGGCCGTGGCCGTGAGGGCGATGACCGGCACATCCGGCGGCAGCTTCTCGCGCAGCTCCGCAATGCGCAGGTAGGGCGGCCGGAAATCGTAGCCCCACTGCGAGAGGCAGTGCGCCTCGTCCACGGCCAGCAGGCCCACGTTCATCTTCGCCACCCGCACCTGAAACAGGTCGGTGAGCAGCCGCTCGGGGCTCACGTACAGAAACTTCACGTGGCGGCCGTACACGCAGTTGTCCAGCGCGTGGTCGATTTCCTGGTGGCTCATGCCGGCGTAGATGGCTTCGGCCTTCAGCCCGCGCTTGCGCAGGTTGTCCACCTGGTCTTTCATCAGGGCAATGAGCGGCGACACCACGATGCAAATACCCGGCCGCGCCAGGGCCGGCACCTGGAAGCAGATGCTCTTGCCGCCGCCGGTGGGCAGCAGCGCCAGCGTGTCCTGCCCCGCCAGCACGGAGGTGATGATGTCCTCTTGCCCCGGCCGAAAGGACGTGTGCCCCCAGTGCTCACGCAGCAGGGCCAGGGGCGACATTTCGGTAGGAGGAGAGGGCATGCGGCGAAGATACAGCCGCCGAAAATCCAAACAGCGCCCGGGCTACGCAAAAGCGTCCTGCCAAGCCAGGGCCCAGCAGGACGCTTCGGTGGAGGGTGTTCGGGTGGCTTACTTGCCCGCCGGGTACCAGTTGCGCAGCCGCACGTCAATCTTTTTGTTGGCGGCAGTCACTTGCTTTTTAAAGCTGGCCACGTCGCTTAGGCCGTTCTGGCCCCGGTAGTGGTAGGGGTACACAATGCCGGGCTGGAAGGCCAGCACGCCCTGCGCGGCCTGGTTCACGTCCATGGTGTAGGGCAGGTTCATGCACACAAAGGCCACGTCGATGTTCTTGAGGGCGCGCATTTCGGCCGTGTCCTCGGTGTCGCCCGAGAGGTAGACGTTTTTGCCGCCCAGGGTCAGCACATAGCCGTTGCCGCGGCCTTTGGGGTGGGGCGCGTCGGCCGCTTCGGGCAGGTTGTACATCGGAATGGCCGCCACGCGCAGGCCCAGCGTGTCGAGCTTCTGGCCGTTGCCGAGGACGCGCACCTGCGCTTTGTACTCAGCCGGCAGCTTTTCGGCCACGGCTTTGGGCACCACCATCAGCGCTTTGCCCACGGAAAGGCCCGCCAGCGTTTTCGGGTCCAGGTGGTCGCCGTGAATGTCGGTGATGAGGATGACGTCGGGCGCGGCCAGCCCGGCGTAGGCCTCAGCGCCGCCGTAGGGGTCCACGTAAATGGTTTTGCCGCCCCAGGTCAGCACCACGCTGCCGTGGGTGATGGGCTGCAGCGTGAGCGGGCCTTTCTTGGTGGCAATCTGGTCGGCGGCCGCGCGCGGAGCCGCGGCGGTTTGGGCCTGCGCCTGCACCGAGAAGGCAGCCAGCGCGGCCGCAAGGAAAAGGGTGAATTTCATCTGAATAGAACTTGTTGAGGTGAAGGTATCGGCGGGTTTATCGGGCAGCGCCGGCTCACTGCCGGGGCCGCCCACCATAAACTGTGACCATAACCCCGATGCCCCGCACAAGTTCAGGCCGGCGAACCAACGGGCGCGTAGCCGCGCTCTGTACTTGTCCGGCCGCCGACGCACGCATCCGCTCGGCCCATTGGCAGGAGTGCCAAGCTCCCTGCATCAGTCCGTTTGCAGGAAGTTGCGGTCGATGAATTCCTTAAAGTGTTTGCGGTAAGAGTCGCTGATGGGCAGAAAACGCTCGCCAACCTGCACCTTGTCTTTGTGAATGGCCTGAATGCCTTCCAGGCTGACGATGAACGACTGGTGGATGCGCACGAACTGCTCGGCGGGCAGTTGCTGCTCCAGCACCTTGAGCCGCTGCAAACTCACAATTTTCTGGTCGCGGGTGTGGATGGCCACGTAGTCGCGCAGGCCTTCGACATAGAGAATATCGACCCAGCGCACCTTGACCAGCTTCACGCCGTCTTTCACGAACAGGAATGGGGAGCTGCTCCGCCCCGCGGCCACTTCCGGCTCGGCGAGGTGTGCGCGGGCCCGCACTTTTTCCACGGCGCGCAGAAAGCGCTCCAGCGTGAAGGGCTTGAGCAGGTAGTCGACCGTGTCGAACTCGTAGCTTTCCAGCGCATACCGGGAATACGCCGTGGTGAGGACCACCAGCGGCTTGCGCGGCAGCAGGCGCAGCAGCTCCAGGCCGGTGAGGTCGGGCATCTGCACGTCGAGAAACAGCACGTCGACGGGCACGGCGCGCAGTACTTCCATGGCCTCCAGGGCGCTGGCGCAGGTGGCCTGCACGTGCAGGTATGGCACTTTTTTGATGAACTCCACCAGCAGCTCGCGGGCCAGGGGTTCGTCGTCGAGAATCAGGCAGGTGAGTTTCATGAGAGCGCCAAACGCAGGTGAACCCGGTACTCCTCGGGCAGTTCGTCAATCTGCAGCGAGTGGCGGCCGGGGTAGCTCAGGGCCAGGCGGCGGCGCACGTTCTGCAGGCCCGCGCCGGAGTATTTTTTCGGCGGCGACAGCGTGGCCGGCCGGCTGTTGGTCACCGTGTAGTCGCAGCGGCTGCCCTCCAGCTCCACCCGCACGCGCACCCAGCCGTTGCCGTGGGTGGCCAGGCCGTGCTTGAACGCATTTTCAAGGAAGCTTACCAAAATGAGCGGCGCGATTTGCTGCGCGGCCACTGGGCCGGCCACCTCGAAGGCAATGGCGTTGGGGTTGTTCAGGCGCAGCTGTTCCAGGCTGATGTAGTTCTGCATGTACTCCAGCTCCTCGCTCAGGGCCACTTCGGGGTGGTTGGAGTCGTAAATCATGTAGCGCATCATCTGGCCCAGCCGGGCAATGCCCTCCGGCGTGTGCGGCGACTGCATGTAGGCCAGGTACTGCAGGTTGTTGAGGGTATTGAACAGAAAGTGCGGGTTGATTTGGGCCTTGAGCAGCTGCAGCTCGGCCGTGAGCTGGGCGTTTTCCAGCGTCTTGGCTCTGGCTTCCAGCTCGAACCAGCCCACTGCAAATCGCAGCATGCTGACGAACGCCGCGATGAAGAGCATGCTGACGCCCAGCCCCAGCACGTAGAGGGGCGAGTATAGATAATCGGGCGACACATTGGCCGGGGCAAAGTGCCAGAGCACGTACACCCGCAGCGCCAGGGCCGGCAGGAAGGCCGCCGCAAATTCGAGCAGGTAGCGGCCGGTGCGCTGGTGGCGCAGCCAGCGCGGCAGTAGCCCGAAGTAGTTGAAATACACCAGCGGCAAGTAGAGCACGATGGACAGCCCCGTGTATCCCACCGAAGCCAGCCAGCTGTACTCGGCCCGAAACTGGTAGACGTACCACGAGAAGTACAGCCCCCAAAACGAGACGTGCAGCAGCACGACCCGGTGGCGGCGGAGAAAGTCAAGCATAAGCGGCAAGGAGCAAGAAGTCGCTTAAAAGTACCGGCTGAGCGCAGGGCTTCGGCGCACCCGGCCCAATTATTCGACAGGTGGGCGGGGATATTCGACACGTTGCGCAACGCCGGAAACCTGCCCGAGCAGCCCGGATGTCGAATAAATCCGGGCAGGTGTCGAACGCCGTCCCGCCGCGGCAAACGATGGGTTTCTTTTGCCAGCAACCTGCCCAGCAGCCCGTTCCGGCTCTCCTCCGGCCGCCGCAGGCAACGCCGTTCTTGCCCGGAGAGCAACCCACCAGCCTACGGCCGCCTGGCCTATCGTATGCCTGTTCCTACTTCTTTGCTCACGAAAGCGCTGTTGCTGCTGCTCCTGCTCGGGGCCGGGCAGCGCCTGTGCCAGGCCCAAACCACCGGCTCTTTCACCGGGCTGGTCACCGACGAAAAAGCCCAGGCTCTGCCCTTCGCCAACGCCGTGCTGGTGCGCGCCGCCGATTCGGCCTTCGTGGCGGGCGGCGTGGCCGACGGCAGCGGGCGGTTTGCGCTGTCCGCGCCGGCCTCGGGCACCTACCGGCTGCGCGTGACGGCGCTGGGCTACCGCCGCTGGCAATCCGGACCCATCGGTGTGGCAGCCCCCGGCCAGGGTCACGATTTTGGCACTGTCCAATTGCGACCCGAAGCCCAGGCGCTGAAAGAAGTGGTGGTGCAGGGAATGAAGCCGACCATTGAGCAGCATGCCGACCGGCTGGTGGTGAACGTGGAAGGCACGGCCCTGGCGGCCGGCAACACCGCCTACGATGTGCTGGCCCGGGCGCCGGGCGTGTTCATCGACCCCGATGGCGCCATTCAGCTCAACGGCAAGGCGGGCGCGCAGGTCATGCTCGACGGCAAGCTCACCTACCTCTCGGCCAAGGAGCTGCAAAGCCTGCTGCAATCCATGGCGGCCGATAACCTCAAAACCCTGGAACTCATCACCTCGCCCTCGGCCAAGTACGACGCTGCTGGCACGGGCGGGCTGATAAACATTACGCTGAAGAAAAACACCGTGAGCGGCCTCAACGGCAGCGTGAACGCGGGCGCGCAGTACAACGGCCTGGCGGGCTACTCCACGGGCGGCACGCTGAACTACAAGCGCGGCGCCTGGAATTCCTTTGGCAACCTGGACTTTTCGCGCCGGCCCACGCTGCGGACGCTGGCTTTCACGCGGGTGTTTTCGGACGTCAGCCAGGGGCTGCTGTTCGACCAGACCGGGCGGGAAGAAGGTTTCCGCAACTCGCCCGCGCTGCGCCTGGGCACCGACTGGGCCGTGCGGCCCGGCCACACGCTGGGCGGCATGCTGTACGTGGTGCGCGCCGACCAGGCCCGCGACCTGGGCACCGCCACCAGCCTGCGCTCCGACCAGGCGGCCACCAATCAATTCATCGACGCCCTCACCCGCACCACCTCCGAGCTGCGCAGCCACACCGCCAACCTGCACTACCTCGGCCAGCTCGATACGGCCGGCACCACGCTGGCCCTCGACCTGAATTATGTCAACCTCAACAGCGCGGTCGGCAACACCTTCGCCAACCACATTCGGCGGGAAACCGGTGCGGTGCGCGACCAACTGCTGACCAGCGACAACCCGGTGAACTACGACATCTACGCCGCCAAGCTGGACCTGGTGCGGCCCCTGACGCGAGCCACCAAGCTGGAAGCTGGCGCCAAAATCAGCCAGGTAGTTTCGGATAATGACCTGCGGTTTTTTACCGTGGTGGCCGAGAAGTCCTTGCCCGACCTGGGCCGTACCAACCATTTTATTTATCAGGAAAACATCTACGCGGCCTACGCAACCGTGACGCACACGCTGTCCGAGCGTTGGAGCGTGGAAGCGGGCCTGCGCGCCGAGCAGACCCACAGCCAGGGCACCTCCCGCACGCTCAGCCAAACGAACGAGCGCCGCTACCTCAACCTGTTCCCCAGCCTGTTTGTGCAGCAAACGGTGTCGCCACAGTATCAAATCAGTTACCAGTGCAACCGCCGCATCGACCGGCCCCGCTACGAGGAGCTGAACCCCTTCGTGATTTTTCTGGACCCGTACTCGGTGGTGAAGGGGAACCCGAATCTACGGCCCCAATACACTACCTCCCTGCAGGTGGTGCAAACCTGGAAGTCGCAGTATAATCTGACGGTGGGCTACGCCAACACCCGGGATTACATGGCTCAGATTCCGCTGCAGAATACCCGCGACACGCTCACCGTGTTTCAGCAGCAGAACCTCAGCCGGTTTGAAACCTTCAACGCCACGCTTTCGGCGCCGTGGCGCCTGATGGCCAAGTGGCAAACCACCAACGTGCTGACCGGCACCTACGAGCGGGTGAGCACCGAGCTGAACGGACAGGGCGTGCGCAACGGCCGCCTGAGCCTCTTCGCCCAAACCACCCACACCGTGCAGCTACCGGCCAAACTGCGCCTCGAAGTGAACGGCAGCTACGTGGGGCCCGGCATCTACGGCGTGTACCGGGTGCGGGGCATTGCGTGGGTCGACACAGGTTTGAAACGCGCCTTTGCCAAAGACCAGCTGGAGGCCAGCCTGAGCGTGACGGACGTGTTTCGCTCCCGCCAAATCGGGGGCGTGTACCGCCAGGCGGGCAACCTCAACGAATTCGCGCAGTACCGCGGCGAGCAGGCCGTGCGCCTGAGCGTGCGCTACAAGTTTGCCCGGGGCGAAAAGTTCGACACCAAGCGCCGCGCCAGCGACCTCGACGAAGTAAACCGCGCCGGCCGGTAGGCGGCGGTTGTCGCAAGGCATCTATTCGCCTCATCATTTGGTCTTTCCTGATTACCTCACCTCTTTTTCTGCATCAAATGAACCGCTTTCTTTTGCCCCGGCTGCTCCTGCTGGCGGTTGCGCTCGGGGCAGCCCCGCCCGGCCATGCGCAGGTTTCGCTCACGCCCGCTCAGTGGCGGCAAGACCTGCAGGTGGTACTGGACTCGTTCCTGTTGCGCGATAAAACCTTTAGTCCTGCCGCCGCGGCCCGGTTCCGCACCCGCGTCACCAACCTGCGCGACTCGGCAGCGCTGAAGACTTCGCCGCAGCTGCTGGTGGGTTTGGCGGCGGCCGTGGCGTCGAGCGGCAATGCTCATACCCGGCTCTACCTGCTGCGCAACCGCAGCGTACTGCGCCGCTACCCCGTGCGGCTGTGGTGGTTTGCCGATGGCCTGTACGTGGTCAAGACCACGCCCGAGCACGCGGCCCTACTGGGAGCCAAAGTCGGGCGGCTGGCCGGCCAGCCGCCCGACGCCCTGCGCCGGCGGGTGGCGCCGCTCTACGCCGGCAGCGCGGGCTGGAAGGACTACATGAGCACCTACACGCTTACCAGCCCCGAGATTCTGCAAGGGCTGGGCCTGGCGGGTGCCGATGGAAATACACCTCTGGAAGTGCGCACCCGCGCTGGCAAGCGCCTCACGACCCAACTGCTGCCGCTGCCGCTCACGCCTTCGCGCCAGCCCCTGGAAGCGTGGTGGGACCTGATGCCGGGCCATCCGGGCCGCGGCGCCACCTGGCAGAGCGCCCTGCCCAACGACTCGACCCAGTTGCCGCTCTACCTGTGCCGGCCGCAGCGCTACTACTGGCAGCACTACCTGCCGGCCGAGAAGCTCCTGTATGTGCAGTACAACCGCGCCGGCAACCAGCCCGGCACCGAAACCTTTGAGGCCTTCGGGGCCCAGGTGCTGGCCGAGTTGCGGGCCCGCCCCGTGGCCAAAGCCGTGGTAGACCTGCGCCTCAACACCGGCGGCAACCTGCAGGTGGCGCAGGCGTTTTTCGGGCAGCTGGCCGCTGTGGCTAAGGAACGCGGGGCCGGGCTGTACGTCGTGACCGGGCCGGCCACGTTTTCGGCGGGCCTGTTTCACGCGGCGCAGCTGCGGCAGGCGGGGGCCGTGGTGGTGGGCGCACCGGTGGGCGACTCGCTGGATTTTTGGGCCGAAGGCGGCAACCTGACCTTGCCCAACTCGGGCCTGGATTTGCACTACGCCGACCGGTTTCATGGCTACTCGCCCGCGCCGCACCCCGAGCTGGCGCCTTACCTGTACCTGGATTTGGCGGTGCCGGACCTCACGCCCCGCCTCCGGGCCGAGCTGACCGGCCGGGAATATTTCGCCGGGCGCGACCCTGCCCTGGTCGCCATTATTCGTCAAAAATAACCGGACGCCGCCCGGCCAAATGGCTCCGGCCCTTCCCCCACTTGTCTCCCGCAGTAGACGGCTTCGCTGTATCAGCGCCGGCTCCTGCGAGTGTCCTTGCCTTGCCCACCTTTTCTGCTTTTCTGAACCTTATTTTCATGCTAAAGTCCTCTTTTCTGCACCTTCTTCCGGCCCCATCCCGTTGCGGGCTGCTTCTCATCTTACTGCCGGTGGCGCAGGGGACCCAGGCTCAAGCCCCGGCGGGCGTGCGCGGCGCCGTGCAAACCCCGGCCGGCTTGCCGGTGGAGTACGCCACGGTGACCCTGCACCGGGCGGCGGACTCTACCGTGGTCAAAACCGAGTTTAGCGACGACAAGGGCGCATTTCAGTTTGAGTCGGCGCCAGCGGGGCGCTACGTGGTGTCGGCGGCCCAGGTGGGGTTCGACCGGCGGTGGTCGCCGCCGTTTGAAGCCGGCCGGGCGGTGGTGGAGCTGCCGGTGTTGCAGCTGGCTACCAGCGCGGCCACGCAGCTGCAGGAGGTGACGGTGGTGGGCAAGCCGCCGCTGTACGAGCGCGAAGCCGACCGCACCATCGTGAACGTGGAAGGCTCGACGCTGGCGGCCGGCAACACCAGCCTGGACGTGCTGCGCCGCGCCCCCGGCGTGAGCGTGGACGCCAACGACAACCTGGCCCTGCGTGGCAAGCAAGGCCTGCTGGTGCTCATCGACGGCAAGCGCCAGCCCATGAGCGGCGCCGAGCTGGCCGACTACCTGCGCGCCCTGCCGGCGGAGCAGCTCAAAAACATCGAGCTGATAACCAACCCGCCCGCCAAGTACGACGCCCAGGGCGGCGCGGGCATCATTGCGATTAACCTGAAGAAGGACCAGCGCCAGGGCACCAACGGCACGGTGAACGGCAGCTACAGCTACAGCCCCTACAGCAAGTACACCGGCGGGCTGAGTCTGAACCACCGCCACCAGAAACTCAACCTGTTCGGTTCTTATAACTACGGCGACCGCACCGGCGTGACGGACCTGGTGATTCACCGCAACTTTTACCGGGCCACCACCGACGGCAGCCAGCTGGCGGCGCAATCGGACCAGGACAACCACCTGCCCAACAACGTGCGCGTGCAAAGCTGGAAGGCCGGCATGGACTACTACCTGTCGAAGCGCACGACCCTGGGCGTGCTGGGCAACGGCGCCACCAACCGGGCCGTGGTGAACGGCCTGAACGCGGCCGTGGTGCGCGACCTGACCCAAGGCACCACGGAAGCCTACTACTCCACCAACTACTCGAACCGCTACCTGACCAACGCCACCGCCAACCTGAACCTGCGCCACGTGTTCGACGATTCGGTGGGCACGCGCGAGCTCAGCGCCGACCTGGACTACGGCCACTACACCGCCGACCGCGACAACCTGCTGAAGACGTACACACTACAGGATGCGCCGCTGGACCAGAACAGCAGCCTCCAGGGCGGCGGCATCACGCTGCGCTCGGCCAAGGTGGACTACAGCCAGCCCCTCGGCCCACAGGTCCGCCTGGAAGCCGGCGCGAAAATCAGCCAGGTGAGCACCGACAACGACCTGCGCTTTTTCACGAACCAGCAGTTCGACTTCGGCCGCTCCAACCGGTTTCAATACGAGGAAAACATCCAGGCCGCCTACTTCACCCTCACCCGCACGCGGCCCGGCCTCACGCTCACGGCGGGCCTGCGCGCCGAGCACACCACCACCGTGGGCCGGCAGGAGCGCGAAGTGGAGTTCAAGGATTTCACCCGGCGCTACCTGCAGCTGTTTCCCAGCGTGGCCCTCAAGCGCACCTTCTCGGAGCAGCACGAAACGAGCTTTGCGCTCAGCCGGCGCATCGACCGGCCCACGTACACGCAGCTGAACCCCTTCCGCGCCATCACCGACCGCACCACCTTTGCCAGCGGCAACCCCGCGCTGCTGCCCCAAACCAGCTACAACGCCGACCTGACCCATACCTTCCGGCAGAAATACAGCCTGACCCTGAGCTATAGCCTGACCAGCCGCCCCATCGTCAGCGTGTTCGAGCTCGAAACCGACAGCACGGTGCTGTCCACCGTGCGCAACCTCGGCCAGCAGCACTACCTCGGCCTCACCCTCACGGCCCCCGTGGAGGTGGCCAAGTGGTGGACGGTGTACGCCAACGCCGTGGTGTACGTCAACCGGTTCACCGGCGAGCTGGCCGGCACCAACCTCAACCGCAGCGGCCTCACGCTAGAGGCAACCATGAACCACTCCTTCACCTTCGGCAAGGGGTGGAGCGCGGAGCTGAACGGCCGCTACGACTCGCGCTTCGTGTACGGCTTTCTGGTGCAATACCCCATCGGCGAAGTCGCGGCCGGGGTACAAAAAGCCATTTTGGACGGCAAAGCCACCCTCAAGCTGAGCGGCGCCGACCTGTTCTACACGCAGGTTTCCCGCGTGACATCTACCTACAACGACTATTCGGAAACCTTCCGGCAGCGCCGCGACTCGCGCCTGGTCACGCTCTCCTTTTCCTACCGCTTCGGCAACAGCAAAGTCACCCCCACGCGCCGCCGCACGGGCGGCGCTGAGGACGAAAAGCGCCGGGCCGGCTAGTAGCTCATTTCATCAGCATGCCCAAAGCAGTTGCCAAAAAAGCTGCTGCCGCGCAGCCTGCCCCAGCGCCCGTTGAGGCGGCGTTTATGCCTCGGCATTCGGCACGGGCCCTAAGATTACCAGCCTAAAAGGAGCTCTAAAATGAATTTAACCATTAGCAACGTCTCCAAAACCTACCCCAACGGGGTCAGGGCCCTCCAGGGCATATCCCTCACTGTTCCGGCTGGGCTGTATGGCCTGCTGGGGCCCAACGGGGCCGGCAAATCCACCCTGATGCGCATCCTGGCCACCCTGCAGGAACCCGACGAAGGCAGCATCCAGCTAGCGGGCCTGGATGTGCTGGGCCAAAAGGAAAAGGTGCGCGAGACGTTAGGCTATCTGCCTCAAGAGTTTGGCGTTTATCCGAAAGCAAAAGCGGAAGATTTGCTCGATTATTTCGCGGTGCTCAAGGGCATTACCCAGCGCGCGGCGCGGCGGGAAGTGGTGGAAGCCCTGCTCCGGCAAACCAACCTGTGGGACGTGCGCCGGCAGCAACTGGGGGGCTTTTCCGGCGGCATGAAGCAGCGCTTTGGCGTAGCCGTAGCGCTATTGGGCAACCCCAAACTGCTGATAGTGGACGAGCCCACCGCCGGCCTGGACCCGGCCGAGCGGGTGCGCTTCCTCAATTTGCTCAGCGAGCTGGGCGAAAACAGCGTGGTCATTCTCTCCACCCACATTGTGGAAGACGTAGCTGAGTTGTGCACCAACATGGCCATCATCAACCAGGGGCAGATTCTGCTCGAAGCTGAGCCGCTGCGAGCCATCGAAAGAATAAGGGGGAAGGTTTGGCGCAGCGTGGTGGAAAAATCGGCTCTGCCGGCGCTGGCGCAAGTTCACGCCATCATCTCCACCCGGCTGCTGGGGGGGCGCACCGTGGTGCGGGTGTACGGCGAAGCAGCGCCCGGGGCGGGCTTTGAAGCGGTGCCACCCGACCTGGAAGACGTGTACTTCACCACCATGGCCGGGCACTACCACCCAACCTCGGCGCAGGAAGGAGGGGCGGCAACCTCATGAAGCTCTGGAAGATATTTTACTACGAAGTTGCCTACCAGTTGCGCCGCGTTTCGACGTGGTTCTACTTCGCGCTGCTGCTGGGGCTCTCGTTTCTCATGGCCCGCCAGGTTTTCGTCAACGAAGCACTGGTCGGTGGTTACTACCTCAACGCGCCCTTTGCGGCCGCGCAGGTCACGCTGGTGGCGTGCGTAATGGGGCTGCTGGCGCTGGCGGCGTTTGCGGGCGGCGCCGCGGCCCGGGACGTGGAAACGCGGATGCACCCCCTCCTCTACACTACCCCCGTCGGCAAAGGCGCCTACCTCGGCGGCCGGTTTCTCGCCGCCGTGGCGCTCGGCGCCCTGCTGCTGAGCGCCATTCCAGCGGGCTTGCTGGCTGCTGCGCTCCTGCCCGGGGAGCACGCCGACTTGCTGGGGCCCACGCGGCTGGCCTCGTACCTCAGCGCCTATTTTCTGCTGGCACTGCCAAATGCAGTTATTGCAGTGGCGTTCATGTTTTCCGCGGCCGTTTTCGGCCGGCGCGGTGTGGTGAGCTACCTGGGGGGCATATTCTTCTTGTTTGCCGCGGTGGTTAGCTGGCAGTTAGTTGCCGTGCACCAGGGAAACTGGGCCCTCGCCAAGCTGACGGACCCGCTGGGGCTTACCGTGCTGGCCGAACTCTCGGACGTTTGGACGGCCCGCGAGAAGAATACACTACTAGTCGGCCTGCAGCCGGCCATGCTCGTCAACCGCCTAGTGTGGCTGAGCGTGGCCCTGGGTCTGCTGGCATTCACGTATTTCCGCTTCCGGCTCGCGCACCTCGCCGAACGCAGTCGCCGGGCCGTTCGCCAAGGAGGACCCTCCGAGCTACCTCCCGAAACAGCAATCGTCCGGAGTGCCCCGATTGCATCCGCGCCGGTCCGGCAGGCATTCGGGCCCGGTTCCCGCGCGGTGCAGGTGTTTACCATCGCGAAGGAATCGTTTCACTTGATTGTGACGGGCTGGGGCGGCCTTGGGGTTGCTGCCCTCGCGGCCTTTGTGTTCCTGACCGGCCCCCTGTGGTTCTCAGAATATTACGACGTGCCGGAGCTACCCACCACCGGGCTGTGGGCCAACATTCTGGAAAACAGCGCCAACCACGGCATGTGGCTGGTCATTCCGCTGCTCATTGTGTACTACGTGGGCGAGCTGGTGTGGCGGGAGCGGGAAGCGGGCCTGGGCGGGATTGCCGGGGCGGCGCCCGTGCCGGTGTGGGTGAGCTTCGCCGGCAAGTTTACGGGGCTGACGCTTGGGCTCGTTGCCGCGCAGGCCTTGCTGGTGGCCACCGCGATGCTCGTGCAGGTGCGCCTGGGGTACTACCACTTCGAGTTGGGGCTGTACGCGCAGGTTCTCTTGGGCCTCCGGCTCGTCGATTACCTCCTGTTTACGGTGCTGGCCTTCGCGCTGCACGTCGTGGTCGACCAAAAATATGTGGCCCATCTGCTCTCCACACTGGCATACGTGGTAACGACTTTTGGGCCGCAGTTCGGCATCGAGCCCGGGCTGCTGGTTTACGGCTCGGACCTGGGCTGGTCGTATTCGGACATTCGGGGCTTTGAACCGTTTGTCGGGCCGTGGCTGCTCTTTAAGGCCTATTGGGCCGCATGGGCGCTGCTGCTTGCTGTGGTGGCACGGCTATTCTGGCCGCGGGGCCCGGAGCGGGCCCTGAGGCCGCGGCTCCGCGTGGCCCGGCGGCGCCTCACCCGCCGCACCGCCGCAACCACGGCGGTAGCCGGCGCCCTCTTGCTAACCATTGGCGGCCTGCTCGTTCGCAACCTGCCCGCGCCGGGCGCCAGCCCAGCCCCCGCCGACGAGGAAGGCTGGCGAGCCGAGTACGAGCGCAAGTACGGTCGGTACGTGGGCGCCCCGCAGCCCCTTACCACTGCTACCCGCCTGCGCGTGGAGCTTTATCCCCAGCGCCGAGCGGTGGAGGTCCGCGGAACCTGTTTTCTGGTAAACCAGGCTCGTTCACCTATCGACTCAATTCAGGTAGCAACCACCCCGGGAGTCGAAACCCGTGCGTTGGCTTTCAACCTGCCGGCCAGACCGGCCGTTATCGACAATGAGCTCGGGCATCGGATTTATGTGCTGGCGAAGCCCCTGCTGCCGGGCGACTCGTTGCAGCTCAGCTTCGAAGTAGCCTTTGCCCCGCAGGGCTTCAGCCGCCACGAGCTGGCCGCGTCCGTGGTGCCGAACGGCACGTATGTGGACGGCGGCTGGCTTCCCAGCCTGGGCTACCAGCGGAGCCGCGAGTTTCGCGACGCGAGGCAGCGGCAACTACACGGCCTGGCCCCGCGACCGGAGGTGACGCCCCTTGACGACCCCATCGCGCTCCAACACGTTTCGGGGCAAGAGCAGGTGCTGGTTGAAACCATCGTGGGCACCGACGACGGGCAGACGGCCGTGGCGCCCGGCACGCTGCGCAAGACGTGGGCCACGGCCGGCCGGCGCTACTTTCACTACGCTACCGACGCGCCCATCAAAAACAGCTACGCCTTCTTCTCCGCTGCCTACGCTGTGCGTCAGGCCAAGTGGCACGATACCGAGATACAAGTCCTCCACCACCCAGGGCACACCCTGAACGTGGAGCGGATGGTCCGCGCGGCGCAGTACGCACTCGGCTACCTGACCCGGCAGTTCGGCCCCTATCTGCACCGTCAACTGCGGTTCGTGGAAGTGGCCGGCGACCGCAAAACCCTGTTTGCCTACCCCACAAATATCACTTTCGAGGAAGGATTTGCCCGGCTCAATGCCGACCAGGACCCGCGGGGCGTGGACTTGCCGTCGGCAACGGTGGCGCATGAGGTGGCGCATCACTGGTGGGGCCACCAACTGGCGCCGGCCCAGGTCGGCGGGGCGGCGCTGCTCACCGAGAGCCTGGCCTGGTACTCGGCCCTGGAAGTCGTGGAAGCCACGCAAGGGCGCGAGCAACTGCTTCGACTCCTCGACATGATGCGCGATGATTTTCTGAGCCCCCGGGCGCGGGCCGCCGAGCCTTTGCTACAGGCAACCGACCGGGTCCAGTACTACCGCAAGGGCCCGCTGGCCATGTATGCGCTGCGGGAATATACCGGCCAAGAGCCGGTGCACGCCGCCCTGCGCCGCCTGCTCGCCAAACACGGTTCGGGAACACCCCCGCTGCCGACCCCGCTCGACCTGTACCGGGAACTACGAGCCACAACCCCGGATTCGCTCCACTACCTGCTGCACGACTTATTTGCGGCGAATACCTTTTGGGAGTTGGAAACCAAGGAAACCACGGCCCAAAAAACCACCGCCGGAAACTGGCAGGTGACGCTGGACGTGCAGGCGCGCAAGCTGGTAATTGATGCCAAAGGTGCTGAGACTGACGCGCCCATGAATGACTGGGTGGAAATTGGCGTTTTTGCCCCCGCCAAGAAGGAAGGGCAGTTAACCCATCTGCTCTACCTGCAAAAGCACCGAATACACTCCGGAAAGCAGCTAATCACTGTGACGGTGCCCGGCGAGCCCGCCCGGGCTGGCATTGACCCCAATCACCTGTTGTTCGACTGGGAAATGGATAACAACACAGCCGCTGTGAAGGCAAAGAATTAAAAAGCAGTAGTAAAACCAAAGCCACAAAAAAAGCCCGGCACCTTGCGGCGCCGGGCTGGCAGAAATAGAAGCAAAGTTGATTAAGCAGCGGCTTTCTCGCCGTTCTCGCGGTCGTCGATGGCTTTGCGCAGCTTGGCGATGGCCTGCACGGCGCGCTCCTCGTCGAGGCGGTTGATGTTGAGCAGCATCTTGGTCTTCTCCGGGCGGGTGATGACCGGGTGGTTCAGCAAGCGGATGATTTCCTCTTTCTGCGCCGCCGTGGCGTATTGCACGGGGGCAACGGCAGCTTCTGCGGCCACGGCCGGAGCCGCGGGCTCGGTGGGCACTACCTGCATGGCGGGCACGGCCTGGGCCACAGCAGCCGCCGGAGCCGGCGCAGCGGCAGGCGTGTTGGTGTTGTAGTCCATCTCCTCAGCAGGCGTGGGCTCGTAGCCAGCGGCGCGGATTATCCAGGCCAGGCAGTTGCGGTAAGCTTTGCCGATGGCGCGGGTCTGCGCCATGCTCATGATGGCAAACTCCTGGTAGAATTTCTTGCCGCTCTCCTTGTTCGAGCACACGGCGAAGCCGGCGCCCACGGTGGCGTTGTGGCGCAGGTCAAACAGCGTGACCTTGGCCTGGTACTTCATTTCCTCGGGCGAGCTCACGTTGATGACGTGCTCCACGATGGGCACGATGCCCAGGCGCGAGCCGGCGTACTGCCAGCCTTCCACGTTCACGAACTCCTTGCCCTGCACGTTCGTGGTGAGCTTGTTTTCCTTGATGAACTTAGCGAGGTCCTTCGCCAAATCCAGCGTTTCGTCGGAGCGGCTGATATCGAAGCTCTCGACTTTGACTTTTTTGGTAACGTCCTTGGTGGTTTTGGTGGCCTCGTTCATGGCGGTGGGGTGTTTTAATGTGTCCAACTGATGTTCTGTAATACAACCCAAAGGTAGAAAGAAACGTGCCAAAAAAGCCAAAAATATTGGTAAATTTTATTGCTGTAAATCAGGTATTTGTCAGCAATAAGAAAAATAGTTGAGGCTAATCAGTTTGGGAAGCACGCTTTGAGCCCACAACACCGCCGCGTTTGCTAAGATTCCGGCACATTCTATATTATTAGCCAGCCGCCTGCCCGGCGCGCTTGGGCGGCCTGCGAAACATTTGGCCACGCCCAGCCAACCCTTTGCCGCCTCAAGCCGAGTAGAAGGTAAAGCCCCCGGCCCCAGCGCGCCTGACTCACCCAGAGCCGCGCAATGAGACGGCGGCTGGCCCGTGAACGGGCGGCCGGAAGTTGGCGCCGGCTTCCGCTGTCCGCTCACCTGCCGGCTGGCTTTTATGCCCCTTTTTCATTGGTCCGGCACTCTGCCTGGCCCGATACTCCCGGCCAGCCAGGCACGGGCCAGGATTTCTCGTGCCAAAAAACGAGCTGTTCCGACTTCATTCTTCACCCATTCAGCTTCTTAACCAACCACTTTTATGACGCATTCGGCACATTCTTTTCTGACGCGCTTCCGGGCTATCGGCCTGGGCCTTGCGCTTCTGGTTTCGCTTGGCGCCGGCTTGGCCGGCTGCAAAAAAGACTCCGAGCCCGCCGTCGACCAGGACGCCGTGGCCAACGTGAAGCTGGCCAATTCGGCCACCCTCGGCACCTACCTCACCGATGCCAACGGCAACACGCTCTACTTCTTCGCCCGCGACATCGACGGGGCCAACACCTGTACCAGTGCCACCTGCCTGCCGCTGTGGCCCGTGTACTACGAAGCCAACATCAAGGTGCCCAAGGCCCTGAACGCGGCCGACTTCGCCACCAAAACCACCGCCGACGGCCGCCCGCAAACCACCTACAAAGGCTGGCCGCTCTATTACTACGCCCCGGCCACGGCGGGCGTGTACACCCGCGAGGCGCCCGGGGCCACCGGCGGCAACGGCATCGGCGGCATCTGGCACGTGCTCAACCCCGACTACGGCGTGGTGCTGGCCAGCAAAAACGTGGTGGACAAAACCACCGACACGTCCTCGGCCAAAACCTTCCTGACCGACGTCAACGGGCGGACGCTCTACTACTTCGCCAAGGACGGCGCCAGCCCCAGCACCCTGGCCACCAACTGCACCGGCGGCTGCGCGGCCATCTGGCCGGCCCTATACATGGGCAAGCCCGCCATGCCTTCTACCCTGGTGGCCAGCAAGTTCACCACCCTCGTCCGCGACGGCAACCGCGAGCAGCTCGTCTACAACGGCCACCCGCTGTACTACTATGCCGGCGACGCCGCCACGCGCGGCAAGGCCGAAGGCCACAACCTCAACGACTCCGGCGACTTCTGGTTTGTGGCCGACCCGGCGCGGTAAGGGAGGGGCGGAAGAGTAGAACGCCAAAAATCAGAACGTCATGTCGAGCTGGTCGAGACATCTCGCGTGCCGAAGTAATTAGGAGGTGTTAACAGTCGCGCAACCAGAGAACGGTTGCAGCCAAATGAATAAAGGCCAAAAAATGGGCATCCAACT
>NZ_JADQDM010000023.1 GCF_015694525.1 Hymenobacter ruricola
AAATGTGAATAAGAGACAGGGTAGGGCGCGCAGGCGCCAGCGCAGGTTGCGGGCCTCGTGCAGGCAGGCGGCGCGGCGCCGGGCCAGCGGGCGCGGGTCGAAGGGGCCGGGCGGCGGGGTGTCGGCGGGTTCGGGCGGGACTTCAGCCGCTTCGAGGGGGGCCAGGAAGGGGGCCAGGCGGGCGGCCACGGCGGCGGTGTAGGCGCGGCGGCCGGCTTCGAGCTGGCTGAGCAGGGCCGGCGACACGCCCAGCAGGGCGGCCAGCTCGGCGCGGGTGAGGCCGTAGTAACGGCACACCCGCGCCAGGCGCGATTCGGAATAGGAGGCGGAACGGGCCATCGGAACGGTTGTAAACAATTATGGGATACTTGCCGAAATTGTTTACAAGATATGTAAACAATTATTGCCCTGGCTTCGAAATTGTTTACAAGAGCTGTGAGCAGCCCCACTGGCAACGAAAAGCCCCGCCTGCGGGGGCAGGCGGGGCTTTCCATACGCGTACAACAAGCCTATCGGGGAGGATTTGAACCGGCAGCCGTCGCGTCATTGGCAGCAGGCGCACCGCCGAAACCGGATTGGGCCTTGCGGCCCAGGCGTTCCGCAATCAGGCGCAGTTCTTCCCGGGCAGCAGGGTTGGACCGCAATTCGGCTTCCTCCTGCTGGAGTTGGTACCGGTGCCGCCATTCAATAAGCTCTAGGCGGTCTGCTCGGGGCGCGCCCCGGTTATCACGTAGGTATTTCGCGGCCCACTCGTCAAATTGGGCGGGGCTAAGAGCTGCTCTTGGGGCCGGATGGCGTGGAGTGGCTGCTGGTCCCGTATGCACCGGAACCGCTGGTACCGACGAAGCGGAGCCAGGCCCAGGGGTGTTCGACGGCAAAAACGCTTCGGGTTTCATACTAGCAAGATACGTAAGACAGGCCGTTATAATTCATCCAACACAATGCGCGTGTAGCCGGTTTCAGCTACCATTGCCACCACCTCAAACCGTGTGCGTGGCGCAAACAACACCTCGCTCTCGTTTTGCCCGTCAACCCCGTATTTCGATATTTCTCCAATGAGCCGGCCGGTGCGCGACTGAATGACGAATAAGCAATTCTTGCGGGGACTGTGCAGATACTGATGAGCAACGGTAGCTTTCTGGCTGGCCGAGAGAAAAGCCGGCCAGCTAACGGGCTCGCCCGAATCCATACTGGCGCGATAAAATAAAAGCTGCCCAGTGCGTAGCTGTGCGCCGCAGAAAACCAACCCCACATACGCCGGCAGCTTGGCCAGCGCCGCCGCTAAGCCCTGCCCCAGCAAGGTGTTATTAGCCCCGCTGCTGGCGTGCAACTTTCGGTTTAGGGCCTCGAAGCCATCATCGGTGTAATAATAAATCGCGGCTTTGTCGAGCGTAGTGAGCATGGGCAGGGCGGTGGCCCGGCGGCCTTGCTGCACGGCCCGCCAGCCCTCGGGGCAGTAGTGCCGAAGGTATTCGGCCAGTTGTTGGCGCTGTTGCGGGGTCAGCATGGGCTACTCCTGGCCCGGCGTGGCCCCGCCTCCGCCCTCCACCAGCGCGATTTCGGCGGGCGTGAGCTGGTAGAGCCGGTACACCAGCTGGTCGAGGTCGGCGTCGAGGCGGGCCAGGCGCTGGCGGGCGGCGGCCTGCTGCTGCTGGTGCTGCTCAAAGTGCTGCAGCCACTCCCCTTTCTCGGGCAGGTTGAGGGAGCGGCCGAGGGCTTTGCCCAGGGCCGTGCTCCAGGGCTTCCACTCGGCCGTGAGGGCCAGCTTGCCGGTGAGGGGCGCCGTCAGGCCCAGCTTCTGCTTGGCGTCGAGCAGGGTGCGGGCGTCTTTGAGCTCCACCACGGCCCGCACCGGCCCGCCGAGGGCGCCCTTGCCGTCGGCCCCGAAGTCGCCGAGGGCGCCGTCGGGCTTGGTGCCGTCCACGTTGGTTTTCTTTTCGAGCAGCAGCTGGCGGTAGTCGGGCCGCTCGTGCTCGTAGCCCAGCGCCTGCCCAAACACGAGGGTGAGAAACTCGGCCTGCAGGGCTTCCTCTTTCTGGCTGGTCACGTAGCCCGAGGCAATGCGCTGCTGCCACTGGCGCAGCTTCTCCACGCGGGCGGGCCAGTCGGGCAGCACGGTGGCGGGGTGGTAGGTGGCAAGCGGCGCGGGCAAGGCCGCCGGGGCGGGAGCAAAGAGGGGTAGCATGGCCGCGAAGGTAGCGGCGGGGGTGAGTTGGGCGGCGGGCCGGCTGTTGTAAAGAATTATGGGAGCTGAGCCGAAATTGTTTACAAGGATTGTAAAGAATTATGGGGGCTTGGCGGAAATTGTTTACAAGCGGGGTTGGCCCTGACGCCGGGACCTCACCCCCTGCCCCCCTCTCCTGGGGAGAGGGGGGCAGGGGGTGAGGTCCCGGCAGCTCAGTCCGGCCGCTCGTTCCAATCCACCTTGCTGGCGCGCGTCTGCGACGCGTGCCTACTGGCTTCGAGCCTCTGGCTCGGGCGAAAAGAGGCGCTGGCAGGCGTTGGAAAGCTACCGGTAGGCACGCGTCTGCGACGCGCGCCAGCTTGCGCCAGCTACTCCGGCCGCTCGTTCAGGTTCACCTTCGTGGTCTTATTAATGGAGATGAACACGCCCACGAACAGCATCTGCGGCGCCCCGGGCGTGATGGCCACGCTGCGGAGCTGGCCGCTGGCGTCGGGCTGGCCGGCGAAATTGCAAGGCGGCTCACTGCGCTAAGCTCGCAGCGCCCCCACGTACCGATAGGTGGTGATGAGCACGCCCGAAGGCGTGGCCTGCGAGCCAACGAAGGCCAGCTCGCGCGCGTCGAGGCGGTCGGAAAACAGGCGCTTGCCCGGGCCCAGCACCACGGGGTACACCAGCAGCACCAGCTCATCGGCCAGCCCCTGAACCAGTAGCTCCGACGTGAGCGAGGTGCTGCCCCAGAGGACGAGGTCGGGGCCGGCGGTGGCCTTGAGGCGGCGCACGCCTTCCAGCGCGTCGGTGCCCAGGCCCTGGGCCGGGCCCCAGCCGAGGCTGTCGGGGCGGTGGGTGGCCACGTATTTGGTGGCCGTGTTCAACTGCTTGGCCATCGGGGTATCGCCGGCGGTAGGCCAGTAGCCGGCCCAGAGGTCGTAGGTCCGGCGGCCCAGCAGCAAGTCGAAGCGGCTGCCCTGGGCTTCCAGCACGGCCGCCAGCCCGGCCGGCGAGCGGTAGGGCGTCGTCCAGTCGCCGTGCGTGAAGTGTTCGTCGTTTTCGTGCTGGACAACCCCGTCGAGGGAAATGTGGGCCAGGATGCGGAGCTTTCTCATGGGGGTCTTGCTGGGGTGAATGCCGAGCGCAAAGGTGGCGCACACAGCGCCCCAGCAAAAGGGGCAATTGTGCCAAACAAGGCGGCCGTTTGCGGCAAGGGGGCGGCTAACGGATGGTGGATGAGCTTTGCAGACAAGCGCATTGGCCCGCGCCCCGCACGCCGCATATTTGCTAGCCCGCACCAGCCGCTGGTACGTCTCCCACCCCGCCATGCCCATCCGCCTGCCTGTCGGCTTGCTGCTGTTGCTTGCCGCCGCGCTATGCTTCGGCTGCTCTCACCCCGACAAAGCCCCCACTGCCGCCGCGCTGCCCCCACCGCCGCCGGAGTCGTTTGTGGAGCTCCTGCCGGAGTTGGACTACGGCTACGCCGAACGCTACGGCTGGGCGGCCCTCCGGCAGGCCGTGCAAACACAAATAGTGCTGCCCTTCGGCACGCCCGTGCCCGCCGACACCAGCCGGGTAGTCGTGTGCTTTGAGGTAAGGAACTGGGGTTCGATAGCCGAAGCGCAGGTGGTGCGGGGCCTGAGTCCGGCCGTGGATTCGGCCGTGTTGGCGGCTGTGCACCAGTTGCACTTTCGAACCAGCGGGGTTCCCGAGGGCCGGGGGTACACGCTGGTTATTCCGGCCCCCGGCGCGGCCAGCCCCGCCCAGCGCCGCGAGGCCACCACCCGCTGGCAGCGCACCGCCGTGCGCCGGCCCGGCGAGGCCGATACCGCCTTCGTGCGGCGGGTGCTGCCGCTGTCGTACCCTTGGTACGAGCCCAACGCCCTGCAGTCCCTGGCCTGGCGGGCCAGCCCCTACGGCCGGCAGCTGGTGTTCGCGAAATCGGTCATCGACCCATCTACCCCCTACACCAGCTACGGCTGGCGCGATACCGAGGTGTTCGTACTCGACCCCTACCGGCCGCATACCTACGCCGTGCAACGGTTTCATCTGGAAAATATCGGCGACCTGCCCGACCAGTCGGCGATTCCCTTCGTAGCCGACGTCAATGCCGACGGCCGCCCCGACTTGGTGACGCTTGTCACCTATAGCCAAAGCGAAGACGGTGGCCACATGGATTACTACCGCGTGGAAGTGCTGCACACCGCTGGCCAGGACAAAGCCGGCCGCCCCCGCTACCGCTTCGACAAAACACCTTACCCCTACCTCGAATACCGCCAGGACGAAACCCCGGGCCCCCGCCCCGCGGAATTTACGCCTGCCACCGTGCGCCGGGCACTGGCCCGGCACTGGCGGCGTACCCGACCAGTCGCTGCGCCATTACGTGACAGTGCTACCACCCCGGCCACCCCAAAAGCTCGGGGCACCTCCCCGCAAAAAGACAGCACTGGCCAGTAAGGATTACCCGCCGGCACTTCTTGCTGGCACACGCCCACAAACAGCATCCGCGGCGCCCCGGGCGTGACGGCCACGCTGCGGAGTGGCATGCCGCCTGACCTGCGCGCCGCCCACCGCACCTTCTACACCCGCGTGGAGTGCCTCTACCGAGCCAAAAAATTCACCCTCGACACCGAGCGCGTGCAGCACCTCTTCGAGCGCTACGCCGACCTGAGTGCCCCCTCCCCCCGCAGCCAAAGCGCCAGCCAAGCTGCCTAAGGGCAAGCCAACTGCGAGCAGCCCAGCGTAGGCCCGCCCGGCGATTGGGACATAGTAAGAATAAACGAGGCCGGGCCAAAATACTTACTAATCCCTGGTAAGTATTTTGGCCCGGCCTCGTTTATTCTTACTAGGGGTTCACCTATGTTGCTTTCGGCGGTGCCTCCTGCTACCGGGCGGCATACGTCACGGTTTGATTCCACGTCGTTCCGTCGGGCATGGCTTCGGTGTAGGTGAGCGCAAGGGTCGTAGCGGTTAGCGTCGTAATCTTATTGCTTACTCCTGCTGGATTGAAAATAATCTCGGTTTCGTTGGCGGCGAAAGCCCAGGTTATGGTGCTGGGGGGCGTCGAGGACTGGCATTGCAGCGGCCCATCTTCTATCGTCAAGGTTCGGTCGGCGTTGAAGTGGTCGAGGTCATCCAGCGCGCAGGCAGGAAAGTAATTGGACGGGGGTGATGTGCTTGATGTCACTACACCCACAGGGGTAGTGTAAGCATCTGTAATGCTCTGCTTATTCCAGCCCGTTGTGGTCAGCCATATTTCCCGCTGCGAGCGTTTGTCGGGTTCCGGCTCCTTATCCTTTTTGCAGTTGGTGAGGCCAAAGGCGCTGCCGGTGAGCAGGGCCAGTATAAGAAAGCGTAACGAAATGGTCATGGGTGGATTTGGTTGGTTTCCGTCGAAACGACAGTTACCGCCTGAATATTGGCTGAGCGCAACAATTAGCGTCCGGCATCCGGCAATGTCCTCAGTCCGGCCGCTCGTTCAAATCCACTTTCGTCGTCTTGTTAATCGAGATGAACACGCCCACGAACAGCATCCGCGGCGCCCCGGGCGTGATGGCTACGCTGCGGAGCTGGCCGCTGGCGTCGGGCTGGCTGGCGAAATTGTAGCCGTACACGTTGCTTCGGCCCAGCACGTTGGAGGCCGACACGTAGACGATGGTGAACTGCCCGAACCAGTGGGTGAGGTAGCTCGCGTTGAAGCTCAGGTCCTGGTAGCTGGGCAGGCGGCCCTGGTTGTAGCCGGGCAGATTGGGGTCGTTGTAGCGGCGGGGCGAGCCGTAGGCGTAGGTGAAGCCGAACTGCGTGTGCAGGGGCTGCACCCAGTACTTGCCCACCACGCTCAGGTTGTGCCGGGCCACGAAGGTGGGCACGGCCGTGGTGGGGTAGTCGCGGAACTGCCGGCGCGTGTCCACAAAGCCGTAGCTCACCCAGTAGTCGGCCTTTTTGAAGGTGGTGCGGTCCCGAAACATCACGTCGAGGCCCCGGGCGTAGCCGCTGCCGGCGTTCTGGTAGGTGGTGGGGTTGTAGGGCTGGGCGGCGTCGAAGGTGGTGAGCTGGGCGTAGTTCTTCTGGTAGATTTCGGCCCGCAGCGTGCGCTCCTGCACCTGGTGCTGGTAGGTGAGCAGGTAGTGGGTGGCCCGCTCAAACTGCAGGGCGTGGCTGATGCGCAGCAAGTCGGTGGTGGGCGTTTGGTAGAAGGTGCCCCAGGCGGCCGAGAGCTGGCTGTTCGGCCCGGTTTTGTAGGCCAGGCCCAGGCGCGGGGCGGCATTGAAGCGGCCCAGCAGGGCCGAGTATTCGCCCCGCAGCCCCACGCGGCCGGCCAGCTTGCGGCTGAGCACCAGCTCGCTTTCGGCGAAGGCGGCGGTGCGCTGCTCGTCCACGGCCAGGGTCAGCGGCGTTGCATCAGGCGCGGCCTGGTACTGCTGGCGGTAGCGCTGGGCGTAGCCCTCCAGGCCCATTTTGAGGTTGAACCAGGTGCTGGCCGAGTCGTTGGTGAGCACCAGCCGGGCCACGGCCGAGCGGTCGAGGTCGCGCACGGACTGGGCATCGGGGCGCACCAGGTTATCGTCCTGGGTCAGGGCCAGGCCGGTGTTCAGGCTCCAGCCGCCGGCCAAAGGCGCGCGGTAGGTGGCGTTGAGGTAGGCGTTGTCGTCGGCCAGGGCCACGGGGTGGCCGGCGCTGTACTCGGGGTTGGCGTCGGGCTGGCGCAGGGCCAGGCGCTGGCGGCTGTAGGTGCCGTACACTTTCAGCATGCCGGCCTCCCCTACCTGGTGGGCCAGCTTGAGCGAGCCGCCGAGGGCCTGCGGGGCTTTTTCCCAGCCGAAGGTTTGGGGCACGAGGTTGAAGTACGGGGCCAGGTTGCTGTAGTCGGCGCTGACGGCCACGCTGGTGCGGGCCCAGCGCTGGGTGCGGGCCAGGCTGCCGCCCACGCTCATCAGCGAGAGGCTGGTTTGGGTTTCGGGCGCGAGGTCCGTCGAGTTCAGGGCCACCACGGCGCTCAGCGCCTGCCCGTACTCGGCCGAGTAGCCGCCCGTGCTGAAGACGGTGCCCTTAAACAAAAACGGCGAAAACCGGCCCCGCGCGGCCACATTGGGCACCGAGCCGGCGTAGGGCGTTTGCACGGGCAAGCCGTCGAGGTAAGTTTTGGTTTCCGACGCCGCCCCGCCGCGCACGAAGAGCTGGCCGGTTTCGCCGTTGCGCGTGGTGCCGGGCAGCGCGTTGAGGGCGCCGGCAATGTCGCCGAGCGCGCCGGCCGTGGTCACGATGTCGAGGGGCTTGAGCACGGCGGCGCGCTTCTCGTCGCTGGCCTCAAAAGCGCCGGCCGTCACCACCACGTCGCCGAGGGCAGCGCGGCTGGCTTTCAGCTTGATACTAGGCAGCGCGATGGGGCCCGGGCCCAGCGTCACGGGCAGCTCCAGCGGCTCGTAGCCGATGAAGGTGGCCACCAGCACGGCGGGCCCGGCGGGGTGGTCGGTGCGGAAGGCAAAGCGGCCGAGTGAGTCGGTGCTGGCCCCGTCGAAAGTGGTTTTCAGGAACACGTTCACGCCGGGCAGGGGCTGGCCGTCGGCGTCGCGCACCACGCCGCTGAGCTGGGTGGGTGAAGCGGTGGGTTGGTGGGTTTCGGCGGCGGGGGCCGTTTGGGCCTGGGCGGCGGGGGCGGCGCTCAGCAGGAGCAGCGAAAGCAGGGCAGTTTTCATGGGAACCAGCGGTTAAGAACTGGGTCAAAGGTGGCCGGCGGGCCCGCCCGGGTTCAACTAAATGGTGCCCAAGCGTCGGCTCGTTCGGACGAAGCGCCGGCCCGCGCCGACGAACCTTTGGCCACGCGGGCGGCCCGGTTGGGCGCGCCGGGTCCGCCGCCGCTCGTCGGGTACAGCCGGGCGTTCATGCCTTCCTCATATCCATTCGGCCATGTTTGGCATCCGAGCGGCCGCTTTTGGCGTTTATCCACGGCCCGGCGGGCAGCAGCGCTTATTTTTGCGCTTCTTTCCGCCGTTGCCCCCGCATTTTCTGCTGCCTCCTTTGCCGATGACTGCTCCCGACGCTCCCGTAGACTACCAGCGCCTGTTTCGCTCCCTGCCGGATAATTTCCTGCTCATTGCGCCCGACGCCGACGCCACCATCCTCGACGACACCGACAGCCACGTGGCCGTGTCGCTGCTGGCGCGCGAGCAGGCCGTGGGCCGCCCCTTTTTCGAGGCCTACCCCGCCGTCGACCAGAACCAGGGCGACGTCATCGCGGCCTCGCACGAGCACGTGCGCCGGCACCTGGAGCCGCACACCATGCCCGTCATTCGCTACGACCTGGCCCGGCCCGCCGAGCAGGGCGGCGGCTTTGAGGAAATCTACTGGCAGGCCACCCACTACCCCATTCTCGACGACGAAGGCCAGTTGCAATACATCCTGCAGCGCGCCCAGAACGTGACCGAGCAGCACCGCGCCGCCCTGGAAGCTGCGCGCGTGCAGAAAGCGCTGGCCGAAGCGCAGGACCGCACCAATTTTGTGCTGCAAAACCTGCCCGTGCTCATCTGGACGGCCCGGCCCGACGGCTACCGCGACTTCTTCAACTCGCGCTGGCTGGACTTCACGGGCCGCTCCCTGGCCGAGGAAACCGGCGAGCAGTGGAGCAGCAGCGTGCACCCCGACTACCTCGCCCGGGCCCTCGACGCCTGGCACCACTCCGTGGCCACCGGCGACCCGTACCAGGTAGAATATCCCCTGCGCCGCCACGACGGCCATTACCGCTGGATTCTGGTGCGGGCCACGCCCCGCCGCGACGCCGACGGCCACATCACCATGTGGGTGGGCGGCGCCACCGAAATCCACGAGCAGCGCCAGATGGTGCAGGAGCTGCTGCAAGCCAACGAGCAGCAGGCCCTGCTCTCGGAGCAGGCCTACCAAATGTACCAGAAGGCCGAAGGCCAGCGCGAAACCTTCCACAACCTGTTCATGCAGGCCCCGGCCATGATTTGCATCCTGCGCGGCCCGCAACACGAGTACGAATTTGTGAACCCGGCCTACCAGCAGCTGTTTCCGCACCGCGAGCTGCTGGGCCACACGGTGGAAGAAGTGCTGCCCGAAGTGCGCGAGCAAGGCATCATCGACATCCTGGACAACGTGTACCAGACCGGCGAAACCTTCTTCGGCAACGAGCTCAAGCTGCACCTGGAGCGCGACGCCAGCAAGGAGCTGCGCGACTCGTACTTCAATTTTATCTACCAGCAGTTCCGCGAAAACAACCAGCCGGCCGGCATCATGGTCTTTGCCTTCGAAGTCACCGATTTCGTGCTGGCCCGCCAGGCGCTGGAACGCCTCAACGGCACCCCCGGCAACTAGGCCCGGCCCATTGTGGCCCAGTTATGGCTTGGCCGCCCTGCTAGCTCCCTTTTTCTTCCCGCTTACCCCCTCCCCGCATGGCCCTCTCCTCTTTCGACTTTCAGCAAGCCCGCGTCAAGCAGGTGTTGTTTAAGTCGCGGCTGCGCTCGGTGCTCTACGGGGTGCGCGAGGCCGAGCCGGAACTCTTCTCCCTGCGCGAAAACCCGCTGGGCCAGTGGCTGCAAAACTCCGTGAAGCCCGCCCTCGGCGCCCAGCCCGAAGTGCGCGAAATCGAGCGCGTGCTCCAGCAAATGCTCCAGACCGGCCAGGACCTGGTGGGCCGCTACACCCGCGGCCACATCGAAGAGTCGCGCGCTGGCCTCGACCAAATCAACTCCTACGCCGACCACATCGAAAGCCTCCTCAACCGCCTGGAAAAAGGCATGGCCACGGCTTAAGGCGCCCGGCGGCGCCTCAGCCGTTCCGAAATTCCGCCAGCTGATACAAGTGCCCACCTGCGGGGCTCAGCCGGCGGAGCCAGGGCTCTTGGGCCAGGGCCTGCGTGCCGGGCCCGTAGGAAAAAATGCGGAGCGGCTGGTGCTGCCCCACCTGCCGCAACCGGCCCAGCACGCGGGCCAGAATCTGGCCCGTGAACGGCGTAAACAGAAAGAACACCGTGCCGTCGGCGTAGTCCACGGCGCGGGCATCGGCGTTGAGGAACCGAACCCGGGTGAGGCGCAGCGCGTCGGCGCAGGCTTGCGCGTACCGGCAATACGCGGGCTCAATCTCGACGCCCGCGGTGGTGGCCCCGCTCAGCAGCCGCACCAGCAGCGGCACCTGCCCCAGCCCGGAACCCAGGTCGTAGAACGTATCGTGGGCACTTATTTTGGCCGCCATTTCGAAGATGATGCGGGCCGGTGTCTTTTGGTAATACACCATTTCCGGGTCGTGGGCTTCGGTTGCCAGGGGCTCGGCCAAATCGATGAACAGCCCGTTGGTGAGCGTGTCGAGGGCATCATATTCGGTGGCGGCGGGGCTGCTGCCGGGTTCGGGCGGGCCGGCGTAGGCTTCCAGCAGTGCCCGCAAGCTTTCCGGCGTGCACTGCCCCGCCCGAATCAAGGCGCGCAACCGCTGGAAAAGCCGCTGGTCGAGGGCTTCCAGTTCACCTCTCAGCGCCGTGGCTTGGTTTCTTAGGTTGCTGAGTTCCGCAGGCAACTTCTCGGCAAGCAAGCCGTCCAGACGGTCCAGGACGTGAAATTCCAGCTCATCCAGGACTTCGGCCCGGCTGGCAAAGTTTTCCTCGCTGAAAAGCCCGGGCCGGGCCGTTAAGGCAGCCAGCGTTTCTTTTATTTCCGCAGCTGCCGTGTATAGCAGCGCGTCGCGGTTGTCGTTGGCCACCCCGCTACAGGTTGAACAAGGCCGCGGCGTTGCGCGTGGTGGCTTCGGCTACTTCGGCCACGTCGCGGCCCAGCAGCTCGGCCACGCGGCGCAGCACCAGCGGCAGGTAGGCCGGCTCGTTGCGCTTGCCGCGGTGCGGCACGGGCGCCAGGTAGGGGCAGTCGGTTTCGAGCAGCAGGTGCTGCAGGTCGAGGCCGGGCAGCACCTTGTCGGCCCCGCCGTTCTTGAACGTGGCCACTCCGCCAATGCCCAGCATAAATCCCAGCTTGATGGCCTGCTCGGCCTCCGCGGGCGTGCCCGAGAAGCAGTGAAACACCCCGCGCAGGCGGCCGTCCTGGGCCGCTTCCACCAGGGCTACGGTTTCGGCAAAGGCTTCGCGGGTGTGCAGCACGATGGGCAGGTTGTGCTGTTTGGCCAGCTCCAACTGAATTTTCAGGGCTTCCTGCTGCTCGGCCAGCAGGGTTTTGTCCCAATACAAATCGAGCCCGCACTCGCCCACGGCGGCAAAGGGCCGGCGCCCCAGCCAGGTTTCCACCTCGTACAAGTCCTGCTCGAAGCCGCGCGTGACCGAGCAGGGGTGCAGGCCCATCATGGCGAAGCAGGTTTCGGGCGCCTGGGCTTCCAGCTCCAGCATGGCGTCGATGCTGCTGTGGTCCACGTTGGGCATCACGATGGTGCGCACGCCCGCGTCCTGGGCCCGGCGCAGGGCGTCGAGGCGGTCGGGTTTGAACTGTTCGGAGTAGAGGTGGGCGTGGGAGTCGGTGAGGTGCATTTTTTAGAATTATAAAAAAAACTGGCCCGTCATGCAGAGCGCAGCGTAGCATCTTTACCGCAGCAGTAAACCTTTTAATTGGATTGCGTTGCGCGGTAAAGATGCTACGCTCTGCATGACGGGCTTTTTGTCATCAATATTTTAATCATACCGCCGCCCTTTCCAGACCACGGCGCCGCCCAGCAGCCGGTAGCCAATCAGGCTGAACGTGAGCGCCAGGGTGTAAAATTCAAACAGCGGCAGCAGCCACCAGCGCAGCCGCAGCCCTGCCCGGCGGTGCGCGAAGTACGCCAGCGCGCCCTGCACCAGCATTTTGGCGCCCCATACGGCCAGCGCGGGCCCGACCCCGGCCACCCCCGCCAGCCCCGCCAGCCCCGCCAGCGCCGGCCAAAACCCGCTGAACACCAGCAGCTGCAGGCGCAGCCGTATAGGCAACGCCTCCACGCCGCGCAGCCAGCGGCGCCGCTGCCGCAGCAGGGGCCGCCAGCTGGGCATGGGCAGCGAGTCGGCCCGCGCGGCAGCGCTGAATACGTGCCGGAACCCAAAGCCCCGCGCCACCACGGCCTGAAACAGGGCAAAATCTTCGGTCACGGAGAAGGGCAGCGCCTCGTAGCCGCCGGTGGCCGCGTAGGCGGCGCGGGTCACGAGCATGTTGTTGCCCATGGCCGTCACGGGCCGGCCCTGCTCGCTCACCACCTGCACCAAACTCAGCGACAGTAGCCAGTCAATGCCTTGCAAGTGGTCGAACAGCCGCGGCCCGCGCACCGCCGTGATGCCCGTGACCGTGCCCACGCCCGGGGCCGCGTGGCCCAGCAGCGCCGCAATCCACGTAGCGGGCAGGTGGATGTCGGCGTCGGTAATGAAGAAAAAGTCGGTGGTGGCGTGCCGGGCCAGGTGGGCCAGCACGTTGGCTTTGCCGCGGGCCGCGCCCAGGTTTTCGGCGATGGGGATGACGCGGAACCGGCCCGCGAAGCCCTGCATGGCGGCTTCGGCCACGGCGGCGGTGCGGTCGGTGCTGGCGTCGTCGCCCACCAGAATTTCCAGCAGCTCGGCCGGGTACTCCAGGGCCCGCAGGCTGGCCAGGCAGCGCGGCAGGGCCAGTTCCTCGTCGCGCGCGGCAATGAGGATGCTTACGCGGGGCAGCGGCACGGGCAGCGCGACAGCGGCCTGGGCCCCGCGCCCAGTGGCAAAGCGCCACGCCGCATAGGCCAGCCCCAGCAGCCACAGCCCCAGAAAAGCCCCCAGCGCCCCACTCACGGCGCCAGAAACCGGAAGCCGCGCCCGGCAAAGTGCGCCAGCACCCGCGGCAGCACGAAGCGCAACCGCGCGCTGGCTTTGCGGCTGTCGTGAAACACCAACACGTCGCCGGGCCGCACGGCCGCCAGCGTGTAGCGCAGGCAGTCTTCGGGGCGCAGGGCGGGGTCGTAGTCGCGCGTCAGCACCGACCACATGATGACCCGAAACTCTTTTTGCAAAGCCGGCAGCAGCGGCCACGTGAGCCGCCCATACGGTGGCCGGAACAAGGGCTTCGCCTCCGCTGCCGGCGCCGCACCGGCGGCCGTTGCTTCGGTCCGGTGGGCGCGGGTCAGCCGTTCTATTTCGGCCTGGCACTCGGCCACTTCGGCCAGGTAGGCGGCGCGCGGCAGGCTCCAGGCGCTGCGGTGGTGCTGGGTGTGGTTGCCGAGGCGGTGGCCGGCGGCCAGGGCAGCGCGGGCAATTTCGGGGTAGCGCCGCAGGTTGTCGCCCACGCAGAAAAAGGCCGCCCGGGCATCATATTGGGCCAGTTGGGCCAGCACCCAGGGCGTTTCTTCGGGAATGGGCCCGTCGTCGAACGTGAGGTAGAGGGCCGGGGTGTCGGTGGCCGGAGCAGCCGGGCCGGTCCACTCGCAGCCGGGCAGCAGGGCGTGAAGCAGCTTGGGCGGCCGGGTCAGCAGGGCCGCTTCGAGCCGGGAACCCGCGCCCATCAGGAACGCACGATGTGCATAAAGGGCACTTCCGTATCGGGCAAAGGGCCCAGCACCGCCGCCAATATGGCCAGGAAGGCCGCGGCCGTGTCGGGCTGGCCAGCCGCCGGGCCGCGGCCCAGGTGGCGGTGCGCCTCGCCGGCCCACTCGCCCACCACGGTGGGGCAGCCGGCCGGGCTGCTCAGGCCCAGGGTGGCTTCCAGGGTGAAGTAGCGGGGGCGGGTTTCCTCGGCCTCGGTTTCGGCGGGCTCGTCTTCTTCGTACACCAGGGCCGAGTAATAGGCTTCCATCGTGCCCTGGGGCGGCGGCAGGTGAAACAGGGCCGTGGCCCGGCCGGCCACCTCGTGCCAGCTCAGGCGCAGGCCGCGGGGCGCCACTTTGTCGGCCGCGGGCAGGTTCTCGGCCGCCTTGTCCCACACGTAATGCAGCAGCTCGCGCGCCAGAAACGGGTCGCTCAGCTCGCGGCGCACCGAAGCCGGGCGGCGCCAGGCCAGCTGCGGCAGCAGCACGTGGGTAAAATTGTAGGAATGCAAACGGGCCATAAGGTGCTACAAAAGTAACGCCGGGGCGCCGCGTTCGCTCAACGCTGCGCGTGGGTAAATGAGGAATTTTCAACCCGAAGCCCTGCGGCCCTGTCAATTCCTCACCATTACCGGCCCATGGCCCGCACGGTCGCATCCCACAGCACTTCGGCGCTGCGGGCCCAGGAAAACCGGTCCAGGTTCTGCTGCCCGCGGGCCACCAGCTCCCGGCGCAGGTCGGCATCCTGCCAGAGCCGGGCCAGCCCGGCCGCAATGCTGGCCGGTGCGTGCGGGTCGACGAGCAGAGCGCCGCCCTCCCCCGCCACCTCCGGCATCGAGCTCAGGTTGGACGTGAGCACCGGGCAGCCGCTGGCCTGCGCCTCCACGATGGGAATGCCGAAGCCTTCGAAATAGGGCACATACACCGTGGCGCGCGCCGCGGCGTAGAGGCCGGCCAGCTCCTCGTCGGCCACGCGGCCCGTGAAGTGCACGGCGGCCTGGTGGCGCATCTGCTGGTAGGCTTCGAGGATGGGGCCGGCTTTCCAGGCCTTGCGGCCCACGATGAGCAGCTGGGCCTCGGCGGCGGCCGGGCCGGCCTGGGTTTTGAAGAGGTCGAAGGCGCGCAGCAGGTTGCCCAGGTTTTTGCGCGGCTGCAGCGCCCCCACGAACAGAAAGTACGGCTGCCCGTGGCTGAACTGGCGCCGGATGTCGCGCTGTGCCTCCGCCGGCCGGGGCCGAAACAGCGCGGCGGGCGCGTTGTAGGCCACGCTGATTTTCTCGGGGCTGATGCCGTAGGTCTGCACAATGTCGGCCTTAGTGGCTTCGGATACGGCCACCAGCTGCTGCGAGGCGCGGGCGAAGCGCGGCATGAAAAAGTGGTAGTACTTGCGTTGCAGCAACCCCACATCAAGCGGAAAATGCTCGAACGCCAGGTCGTGCATCACCGTGACGCGCGGCACCGCGGTGGCCAGCGTGGTGAAGCCGTCCGGGCTCAGAAACGCCGCCGGCCGGTGGCGGGCCAGCCACAGCGCCACCGCCCCCTCAAACCACGCCACGAACAGAAACGGGTGGCGCGCCGGCGGCAGCAGCACGTGCGGCACCACGTTGGGCCCAAACAGGTAGCGCGCGTCAAACGCGCGGTCGAACAGGAAGTGAAACGTCACCTCCGGGTGCTGGGCCACCAGCCGGCTCAGGGTTTCAAAGCTGAAGCGGCCGATGCCCTCCAGGTGGGCGCCCGGCAGCAGGAAGCGGGTGTTGACGGCGATGTGAAGTGGGGCGAGCGGGCGGTTGTTGAACGTCATGCAGAGGGCAGCGAAGCATCTTTACCTCAATTGTAAATCAAACAGCCCAACGAAGCGGTAAAGATGCTTCGCTGCGCTCTGCATGACGTTCCACTTAGCCTTTCCCGCCCCGTCCCGGCAGCAGCCCCCCCATCTCCTTGCGCTGCACCAGGCCGGTGCCCAGCACAATCAAGGCAAATACCCCGGCCATGATGCCTGCTTCCACCCACCAGCGCAGGTACAAGCCATATTGCAGGCCGTACCACACGCCGCACAGCAGCCCAAACGCCAGCAGCAGCCGCGCCAGCAGCCGAAACGGCACGCCCACGCCGGTGCGCCGCGCCACCAGCACCAGGTAGCCCCCCGACACGGCCACGGCGCACAGCAGCGTGTTGAGCGAGGCGGCCACGGCCCCGTAGTGGGGCAGCAAAAACAGGTTCAGGCCGATGTTGAGGGCGATACTCAGGGCCACCAGCCAGCTCACGGCGCGCTCGTGGGTGGTGCTGGTGAGCAGGGTGCTGTAGATGGCGAAAAAGGCGTGCACCAGCACGTTGAGGAACAGGATTTTCAAGCACAGGGTCATGCGTGCCACCTCGGCCGGGGTGCTGTGCTTGAACTGCCAGAACACCACCTCGCCCCGAAACAGCACAAACGCCACGACGAACAGCAGCGGCAGCGCCACCACCCGCTGCCCGAACATGAGCAGCTGGCGCTGGGCCCCGGCGTCCTTCGGCACGCTGGCGAATTTGGCAAAAAACAGCGGCAGCACCGTCCAGGCGTACATCATCACGGCGTCGACCCAGCGGTAGGCGCCGGCGTAGTAGCCGGCCTCGGTGGGCGAGGCCAGGCGCTCCAGCATGAGCATGTCGATGCGCTCGTTCACGCCGTAGAGCAGCGTCATGAGGGCGAAAGGAAGGCTGGCGCGCAGGGCCGTGCGGGCCACGGGCCCCTGCCAGCGGTACCGCACGCGGCCAAACAGGCGCGTCATCAGCCCGTAGGTGAGCACGGCGGTGAAAGCGGCCGCGCCCAGCCGGGCGCCCACGTAGTTGGGCAGCGTGAGGCCCAGGGGCAGCAGCGCCAGCACGGCGCCCAGCAGCACAAACTTTTCCAGCACCGAGAGCACGGCGTCGGTGTTGAATTTCTGGTGGGCCTGCAGGGTGCCGCGCAAAAACTGCCCGTACTGGGCCAGCAGCAGGGCCGTGCCCACGGCGCCCAGCAGCAGCAGCTCGGTGCCGCGGTAGCCCAGCACCGCGCCCAGCACCAGCATGGCGGCCAGGGCCACGAAGTTGAGGGCGCCGCGCAGGGGCAGCAGCGTGGGAAAGGTTTCGGCCATGAAGCGGGGCTCGGCGGCCACGCGCTGCACGGCGTAGGGCGTGAGGCCCAGGTCGGAGAGGGCGGCCACCACCAGCGTGAGGGCCGACAGGGCCGTGACCAGCCCGAACGTGGCGTGCCCGAGCCGGTCCTGCACCAGGTTTTCGACCACCACCCAGCCGGGTTTCACCAGCAGGTTGAGCAGGACGACGAAGCTGATATTGCCAAAAAACCGTTTGATGCCGACGAAGAAGCTAAGGCCCGAAAGAGGATAACCGGCACCGGGCGCCGGAAGCGCAAAGCTACGCACCCGGGCCGGCCAGCCGCACGCCGCGCCGCGCGGGGCCGTTTTCCGGCTATCTTTGCCTGCCGCCTTCCCGCTCCTTCCGTCCCATTTAAAAAACGTGCGCGCGACGGCTTCTTTTTCTCTGTATGTCTGCACCTTCGTTCTCGCTGGTGGGCCTGGGGCCCATTATCAACCGCTGGAAATACCTCGTGGCCGGGGCCGTGGCCCTGGCCGCCGTGGTGAGCATTGTGGTGGCGCTGCTGATGCCCAACGTGTACCGCTCCACCGCCATTTTCATCCCCACCAACCCGCAAACTACTGACCCTGACCGCCTCGTGGACGGCGGCAAGCTGGAGCTCAGCGGGCGGGCCGAAGACCTGGACCGCGCCATCACCATCGGCGAGTCGCAGCCGGTGGCGGAGTTGGCCATCAAAAAGTTTAACCTGTACAAGCACTACAAGGCCGGCGCGCCCGGCGACGACGCCACCGACAACTTCGTGCTGAAGGAGTTCACCGACAACCTGGCCATTGTGCACAACGAGCGCGACGCCATCGAACTCACGTTCATGGACAAAGACAAAAACCTGGCCGCGCGGGTGGCCAACACCCTGGTGCAGGTCATCGACTCGGTGAACCAGCAGCTGACGCTGGAAAACCGCCGCCACGTGCTCGACCTCTACCGCCAGCGCTACGAATACCTGAGCACCAGCTACGAGCGCAGCCGCCAGGAACTGGTGGGTGCCCGCCGCCGCTACGGCATTTTCGGCCTGGAAATGCAGGGCCGCTACATGGTGAAGCAACTCATTGAAACCGAAGCCGCCCTGCGCAAGGCCGAAGCCAGCGGCGGCGACGTGGCCGGCCTGCGGCGCGCGCTGCGCGGCCTCACCAAACGCGACGGCGGCAACCTCATCAACCTGGAAAGCTACGTGCAGGGCACCGACTCGCTGAGCATGTTCACGACCCGCGTGGCCGACCTGCAGAGCCGCCTCATCGGGGCGCGCTCGGCCTTCGAAACGGCCGAGCTGAGCTTGAAAGGCCGCATTGCGAGCCTTTACATTGTGCAGAAGGCCTACCCCGCCACCAAGAAAATCAAGCCCGTGCGCTGGCTGATTGTGGTGGGCTCGGTGGTGCTCACGTTCGTGCTGTCGGTTATTTTCATCGCTCTGCTGGAATTGTACCGTCGCAACCGGCCCGGCGCGGCCCGCCCGGCGTGAACCCGCCCGTGAACCATTGGCTGAGCCGCCTGCGGCAGTCCTTCGACGGACCCCAGCTGCTGTTTATGGCCTTTATCGGCGTGCTGCTGCTGGGCGGCGCGGCGGCGGGGCTGCTCAGCATGCCGGCGCTGCTGCTGCCCGCCGGCCTGGCCGTGGCCCTGCTGGTGGCCCTGGTCGAGTGGCGGTGGATTTATTACCTGCTGTTTTTCCTGCTGCCGTTCTCGGAAGAAATCAGCCTGTTTGGCGGGCTCAGCATGGACGTGCCCTCCGAGCCGCTCATGCTGGCCCTCACGGGCTGCGTGGGCGCCACGCTGCTGCTGGGGGCGGGCCACGCGCAGCTGCGCCGCCGCGAGTGGGGCCACCCGCTGCTCATCATCGTGGCCCTGATGCTGCTGTGGACGGCCGTCGACGCCTTTTTCTCGGTCGACTCGCTCAAGTCCGTCAAGTACCTGCTGGCCAAGGTGTGGTACATCACCCCGTTTCTGCTGGGCACGCTGCTCATCGTGCGCCGGCCGGCCGATACGTGGCGCTTCGTGGCCTTCTACGCCGCCGGGGCCAGCCTGAGCGTGCTCTACGTGGCGAGCCGGCACGCCAGCAAGGGCTTTTCGTTTGCCGACATCAACTGGGCGCTGCACCCGTTTTTCCGCAACCACGTCATCTACGCCACCATGTTGGCGCTGCTGGTGCCGTTTTGCTGGTTTGCGCTGCGGGCGGCCACCACGACGGGCGGGCGCCTGGCCTGGCGCCTGATGCTGGGCCTTCTGCTGTTTGGCCTGTTCACGTCCTACACGCGGGCTTCCATGCTTTCGCTGCCCCTGGCGGCCCTGTTTTTTGTGGTGATGCGCGTGCGCTTCACGCGGGTGGTGCTGCTGGCCGTGGCCCTGGGCACGGCCCTGAGCGTGGCCCACATTGCCAGCGGCGACAACTACATGGAGCTTGCGCCCAACTACGAGCGCACCGTGTTCAACGGCAAGAACTTTGAGAAGCACCTCGAAGCCACCTACAAGTTGCAGGACGTGTCGGGCATGGAGCGGGTGTACCGCTGGGTGGCCGCCGCCCGCATGATTGCCGATAAGCCCATTGTGGGCAGCGGCGCGGCCACGTTCTACCCCGAATACAAGCGCTACACGGTGAAGAGCTTCCGCACCTACGTGAGCGACAACCCCGAAAAATCAACCACCCACAACTACTTCCTGCTGCAGCTGGCCGAGCAAGGAATTCCCGGCTTTCTGCTCTTCGCCGTCTTCATCGCCACGGCCCTGCTGAAGGCCGAAAGCCTCTACCGCCGCTCGGGGCAGCAGCCTGAGGTGCGGCGCGTGGTGCTGGGGGCGGCCATGTCGCTGGTGGTCATTGTGTTCCACCTCACCCTCAACGAGCTGGTGGAGGTGGACAAGATTGGGCCGGTGTTCTTCGTGTGCATTGCGTTGCTCGTCCGGGCCGAAACCTGGCTGGCAGAGGCAAGCGCAGCTATTGAGGAAACCGGCGCAACAGTTCCGGCAAATCCGGCTGCTAGCTTATCTTGATGCGTGCTTGCTGACGCCAGAGAGCTAACAAAAAAGTGACAAAATAGCGCAAAAAGTATAAATTTTTAGTGGCACCAACGGTGTAGCACACTGATAGTATTGCATTGCTATATGATGGGCCTTTACAGCGGCATACCTTTGAATCACTCGCGTTAGGTAGGTCCCTCAGCCCAACGGCTCGCTCTGTAAAAAGAGAAGCCCGGCTGCGCTAACAACCGGGCTTCGAGAAGTGTGAGGGTTAAGAAGCAACCCTCACACTTCTGGCAAGAATGACAAAGGACAGCGCGAAGAAACTACTACAAACGGTCGGAAAAGTTGTTTTGGTGGGGTTAGCGGGCGGGTTAGGTAAGGCTATTGGCTTTGCGTTGCTCGCTCATTGGCTCCGGTAGTTGGCAAAGGCCGGGCCGGGAGGTTCGGCCTTTGTTTTTTATCGTTTGCACAACACAACAAATGTACACGGTCTGACGCAAATTAGTTGCGGCTTATCTGTTTACGGCCAACCTGATTATTTAAACCGGCAGCTGAGAATGGTCACGTCGTCGGCAAACTGCGCGTCGTGGGCGCTGAAGGCGTTGATGCTGCGCAGCAGTTCTTGGTGCAGCTTGGGCAGCGGCAGGTAGCGGTTGCGCTGCAGCACGGCCAGCACGCCTTCTTCGCCAAATTCGTTGTTGTGGGCGTCGAATACTTCGGTGAGGCCGTCGGTGTAGAGCAGCAGCAGCGAGTGCGCCGGAATTTCGGTTTCGCCCACGCGCAGCAGCGGCAGCTCTTCCATGATGCCGAGCATGACAGTGCCGTGCTTGAGGGCGTGCACGGCGCCGTCGTCGAGCAGCAGCAAGGGGTCGTTGTGGCCGGCGTTCACGTACTGCAGGCGGCGGGTGCGGCGGTCGTAGATGCCGAGAAAGGCGGTGATGAATTTCTCGCCGCCCGAGTTGCGGAACAGCAGGTGGTTGAGCTCGGGCACGATGGTGGCCAGTTCCACGCCCTGGCGCAGCAGCGTGCGCAGGCCCGCTTGGAAGTTCGACATCAGCAGCGAGGCCGGTACGCCCTTGCCGCTCACGTCGGCCACGCACAGCAGCAGGCGGTCGGCGTCGATTTCGACCACGTCGTAGTAGTCGCCGCCGATTTCGGTGTGGGGCACGTAGCTGCGCTCGATGGCCAGGTGCGCGTCGTTGGGCAGGCTGCGCGGAAACAGCATGGCCTGCACCTCCTGGGCAATTTCAATTTCCTTGCGCACGGCGGCGTCGGCCACGCGCTGGGCTTGCAGGCGGCGGTTTTCCACGGCCCCAATCAGCGTGTTGGCCAAAGAGCCGAGGAAAGGAATAAGTTGCTGGCGCACGTCGTTGTCGCGCAGGCCGCCCACAAAGACGTAGGCCACCACCTGCTTCTGGCGCAGCACGGGAATCACCAGTTCGTACCGGTCCCAGGCCTCGCCGAGGTGCAGGTCCTCCACGGCTTGCGGGTTCGTGACGCCGCCGGCCAGCAAATGCGGCGTCAGCGCCAGCTTTTCGGCTTCGGCCAGGTCGCAGCCCAGGGCCACGCGCACCTTGAAGCCGTGGTCTTCGCGGGCAAAAAGCAGCAGCTGCACCACGTTGCGCTGGCCCTGCAGGGTGAGGCGCAGCATGTGGTAAAGCTCGTCCACGGTGTGGTCGCGGGCCGTCATGTCGTGGGCCACGCCCAGCACCGTATCCAGCTCGAACTGCTTGAGCAGCAGCTCTCGCCGCAGCTTCTTGATTTGCTCGTCGCGCATCGTGACCTGGGCGCCAAGGGCGTCGGCCAGGGGCTCAGCAGAAGAAAGAGGGGCAGAAGCCATACGGCAAGGTAAGCAGCCCGCATGAAACACGCATGAAACGCGAACGGGGCTGCAAACTTACGCCGCCACGGGCGTTTTGGGGTCGTAAGCGTCGCGCAGGCCGTTGCCGAGCAGGTTGAAGCTGAGCACGAGCAGCGAAATGGCCGTGCCCGGCAGCAGCGTGAGCCACAGGCCGGCCTCGGTGCCCAGCAGGTCGTAGCCTTCCTTCACCATGAGGCCCCAGCTGGGTGCGGGCGGCTGCACCCCCAGCCCGAGAAAGCTCAGGCCCGCTTCGAGCAGAATGGCGGCGGCAAAATTGCTGGTGGCCAGCACGATGAGCGGGCCGCGCATGTTCGGCAGCAGGTGCTGGGCAATGAGGCGCCAGGTGGGCAGGCCCAGCACGCGGCCAGCCTCCACGAAGGTGGCAGCGCGCAAACTCAGCATCTGGCCGCGCACCACGCGGGCCACGTCCACCCACATGGTGAGGCCCACGGCCACGAAGCTGACCCACACGCCTTTGCTATCCAGCGCCAGCGAAATGGCGATGACCAGCATGATGCCCGGAATGCTCCACACCACCGTCATCACGCCCAGCAATAGCGAATCGACCCAGCCGCCGAAATAGCCGGCCACGGCGCCCACAGCCATGCCCAGCGCCAGCGAAATGAGCACTGCCACCAGCCCAATGCCCAGCGAGATGCGCGTGCCCAGCAGCAGCCGGCTCAGCTCGTCGCGCCCGGCTTTGTCGGTGCCCAGCACGTAGGGGCGGCTGACGAGGTGCTTCTCCTTGATTTCCTGCTGCAAAGTAGCGGCGGGCCCGGCATGGCCCACCACGGCCGACAGCGCCAGCCGCCGTAGCCGCCCAGCTTCGGCCGAGTGTTCTCCCAGCGGTTTCAGCACAATAGAATCGCCTGAAAATTCGTAGCCGCCGATGGGCGTTTCCTGCATGTCGGGCTCGCGGCCGTGCAGCCAGGTGGCGAAGATGTTATCGGCGCCAGAAGCATTGCGCGCCGAATCGGGCAGGGGCTGGCGCAGCAAGAGCACGCGTAGGCCGGGCCGCTCCTTTTGAATCTGCACGAAGCCGTGGCTGGCATTGGGCGAGTTGTCGGGCAATATCCAGTAGCCCAGCAGCGCCACCAGCGTGCACAGCGCAATGAAGGCCAAGCCGGCCACGGCGGGCCAGTTTTGCCACAGGCGCTGGCGCACGTAGTAGCCCGGCGGCCGGGCCACGGCGGCCGCGCTGGGCGCGGGGGCCGGCGCGGGCGAAACTGCCGTCGAGGCCATCGTTAGCGGGTATTGTGCTGCAAGAGGCCTTCCTTGGAAGCCAGGTAGGAGGCGTCGCGGGCGATGGCGCCGAAGGAAGTGGTTTCGTAGGCCAGTTCGGTGTCCACGTCGGGCCAGTAGCTGCGGATGAGGCCTTGCTCCAGCAGGCTGCGCAGCTGGTTTTCCAGCTCCATTGGCGGCAGGCCGGTTTTCTGGAGCAGCGTGCGAAACGGGGTGACGAAGTACAGCTCGTCGAGCAGGTCGAATTCGGGGTCGGTCACGGGTAGGAGTTGGCGCGATGAGGGAGTAGGGCAAATGTAAGCCCGGGGCCCGGCTTGGCGGGCGGGTGCTGCCCGCGTTGGTACATTTATGGTGGCCCGGCCCCGGCCCGTCATTTTTTATTGCCATGAACAAGTACAAGGTTCTGCTGCTTGCGGCCCTGGCGCCGGTGCTGCTGGGGTTGCTTATTCCCCTGGCCCGCCAGTTGGTCGGCACCTCGCCCTTCATTAGCTACCGCGCCGACGTGCGCCGCACCCCGCTCAGGCTCTACTGGAAAGACGAACACGGCCAGCGGTTCCGGAGCCTGGAGGGTCTGAAAAGCTGGCTGGGCGCGCGGGGCCAGAAATTGGTTTTTGCCATGAATGCGGGCATGTTCAACCCGCAGTACGCGCCCCAGGGCCTGTTTATTGAGGCCGGGGAAACCATCATGCCCCTCGACACCGCCGCGGGTGCCGGCAATTTCTACCTCAAGCCCAACGGCGTGTTCTACCTCACCACCGACAGCGCTGCCCACATTTGCCCCAGTGCGGACTTCCGCCCCAGCCCCCGCGTGGCCTACGCCACCCAATCGGGGCCCATGCTGGTCGTCGACGGCCAATTGCATCCGGCCTTCCGGGCGGGCTCGGCCAACCGCCAAATCCGCAACGGGGTGGGCCTGCTGCCCGATGGCCGCGTGCTGCTGGCCATGTCGCGCCGCAAAATAAACTTCTACGACTTCGCCGAATATTTCCGGCAAGCGGGCTGCCGGCAAGCGCTTTATCTCGACGGCTTCGTGTCGCGCAGCTACGAGCACGGCGCCCGCCAGACCCAGACCGACGGTGACTTCGGCGTGATTATCGGCGTCACCGAAGCCACGGTCCGCCCGGTGCGGCAGTAGCGGCCGGCATGGCTGTTATCTTGCCGCTCTCCTCCCTTCGCGTCAATGCCCCCGTCTCCCGCCCCCGCGCCCCCGGCCAAGCTGCATTTTGCCTCGCTCGAAGCGCTGCGCTTTTTTGCCTTTCTCAAGGTTTACCTGTTTCACGTGCCCATTCAGGTCGAGTCGCCGCTGTTCAATTATCTGAAGCGCGGCGGCGGCATCGGGGTGCAGTTTTTCTTCGTGCTGAGCGGGTTCCTCATCACCTACCTGCTGGTGGCCGACAAGCGCGCCCGGGGCCAGGTCGACGCCCGGGGCTTCCTCATTCGGCGCAGCCTGCGCATCTGGCCGCTGTTCTACGCCGGGGTGCTGCTGGCTTTTCTGGTGCCCGACGACCTGGCCCAGCGCCTGGGCCTGCACATGGTGAGCGGCGGCTACGTGCCCGACTGGCGCTTCTCGTTCACGTTTCTGGAAAACTACAAGATGCTGCTGATGGACAACTTCCCGCGCACCACGCCGCTGCCCGTGTTCTGGTCGCTGTGCATCGAGGAGCATTTTTACCTGGTGTGGGTGGCCGCCATTTTTCTGGTGCCGCGGCGGCACATTCTCACGTTTCTGCTGGCCTGCCTGCCGCTGGCCTACGCGTTTCGGGCACTGGAGCCATTCGTTTTCCCCAACAACGTGCAGATGGAAACCAATGACCTGCTCACCCACCTCGACGAGTTTGCTATCGGCGGGTTGCTGGGCTACTGGGTGGCGGTGGACTACGCCGGGTTTTCGGCCCGCCTGAACGGCATTCGGCTGCCGGTGCGCTACCTGCTGCTGGCCGGGGCGCTGCTCGTCATTGTGTGCCAGGCCGATACGCTGCCCTACGCGGCGGGCAGCTTGTTCAACATTTTTCGCTCCACCGCGGTGGCGCTGCTGTTTGCGCTCATCATCGCCGTTTTTCTGCCGGCTGGCTCCGCCATCCGGCTCGAAAACCCGGTGCTGGCCTACCTGGGCCGCATCAGCTACGGCCTCTACGTGTTCCACATCCTCTTCATTCACATGGCGTTCCAGTACTGCCTCGACCGCCACATCGTCGTTGACAGCCTGGGCAAAGCCGTGCTCATGGTGGCCGTCACGCTCGGGCCCACGGTGGCGCTCAGCAGCTTGTCGTTCCGCTATTTCGAAACGCCGTTTCTGCGGCTGCGCGAGCGGCTGACCCGGCCCGTGGCCCTGAAGGCGGCGGTGTAGCGCCTGGGCCACTGGCTCATCAGCGGACGGCCACGGCCATGCCTTCCTGCGAGGCGACGTAGGCCAGGATGGCGGTAATTTCCTTATTAGAAAGGGTGAAGGAGGGCATTTGCTGCTTGCTGTATTTATTGAAGAGGGCGACGGCGTAGTCGTCGCCGCTGGCCACCACTTTGCTGGAGTTTTTCACCCACGGAATCAGCCAAGAAACGGGCCGGCGCTGGCGGATGCCGGCCAGGGCCGGGCCCACCACCTGCTCGTTCACCGCGTGGCATTGCGCGCAGTTGTTCTTGAACAGGACATCGCCGGCAACAATCATTCCGACATCAGCCGGGGATAAATCAGCCGGCGCGCCAGCGGAAGCTGGGAGGCCCGCGCCTTTACAGCTAAAAACAACACTGTCGGCAACAACTGGGGCCGCGGCGACGGCGGACTCGGCTGCAAAGCCCGCCAAGCCAGCTGCGCTTAGCAGGGTGAAACCAATTAGCACGACAATCAACGCCATGCCCATCGAAAGGGCGAAACCAACCGAGTTGAACCGCATGAGTACCGGGGGTTAGGTGGAATATATATGCGGCAAATTTACCATCCAAGCCCCTTGAAGCAGTTTTTTGGTCGATTTATCTTCACTATAACTACTTCACTGCCCGCCCCTTCCATTGGTAGCTGCCGCGCCAGCCCGCCAGGCCCACGGCCAGCGCATAAGGCGCGTACAGCACCTGCAGCGGCAGCAGCCCCCACAGCCACCTGCGCCGCCCCAAAAACCGCAGCACCGGCGAGAGAAACCACGCATCGGCGCCGAGCTTGATGGCCCAGGCGGCCAGCACCCACGGCCAGAGCGCCGGCCAGGCTAGCCCCGCTCCCACCCCGGCGGCCAGCGCCACGTTGGCGCCCAGCACCAGCAGGGCGAGGCGGCGCGAGGCCGGGCTTTGGTAGTGCCGCCACTTGCTGGCCCAGCGCACCCGCTGCCGCAGCAGCGCCCGCAAAGTAGCTGGCGCGGCCGTGCGGGCTATGGCCGCGGCATCGGCCAGAAAATGCGCAGTGCCGGGAAAAGCCGCGTGAATTTTGTGCAGTAGAAATTCGTCGTCGCCGCTGGCCAGGTGGGCGTTGTCGGCAAAGCCGCCCACGGCCTCGAAGGTGGCGCGGCGGTAGGCCAGGTTGGCGCCGTTGCACATGGTGGGCTGCCGGCGCGCCAGGCAGGCGGCGCCCACGCCCACCAGCCCGGCAAACTCCAGCCCCATGAGGTTATTGAAAACCGTATCTGGCCCCGTGAGCAGCACGGGTCCGCTGATGAAATTGGCGTCTTGCCGTTGGGCAATAAGCGCCGCGTACGCCGCCAGCCAGCCGGGGCCGAGGCGGCAGTCGGCATCGGTGCACACCAGCCAAGGGGCGCGGGCGGCTTGCAGGGCGGCTTGCAGGGCGGCTTTTTTGCCGGTTTCGGGGGCGGCCAGCGAAACGAGACGGAGGGGGAACGTTGCTGCGGAAGCGGCGGCAACCAGTGCGGCGGTGGCGTCGGTGGAGTGGTCGTCGGCGATGAGGACCTCAAACCGGCCGGCCGGAAGCGTCTGGGCGGCCAGGTCGCGCAGGAGCTGGGGCAGGCTTTCTGCTTCGTTGCGGGCGGCAATGAGAACAGAGAATATTAATGAGGAATTATTGTCCGATAATTTCTCATTTCTCCTTCCTAATTCCTCATTAAGCGCAGCATCCCAACCGCCGCGCAGCCACAGCATCAGGGCCGCATACAGCGTCGGCAGCACCAGCAGCGCCACTCCCACGCCCATCATCGGCCGGCGCGTTTCTCGCGTAGCACCCGCAGGCCCGGCACCAGCAGCAGGCCTGCCGCGCTGGGCAGGGCAATGTTGATGACCCACAAGCTCAAACTAGCACTCAGCACCGGCAGCGCCGGTTGCCCCAGCAGCCCAAACAGGTGCGTGGCCGACAGCTCCCGCACGCCCACGTCGGCCAGCGCATTGAGCGAGGGCACCAACGATTTCAACAAAAACGTGCCCGCCACCGCCGCCAGCCCCGGCCCCAGCGGCGAGGCCACGCCATAGGCGTTGAGCAGCAGCAGAAACTGTGCGCAAAATACTCCGTAGCGCAGCCCCGAAAGAGCCAGCACCGCGTGCAGCGCCCGCGCCGGATACGTGGGCATGATGGCCAGCGCCGGCCGAAACCGCCGCAAGGGCCGCCACAGCCCCAGCGCCGCCAGCAGCAGCCGCGAGCGGTACAGCGGCACCAGCACCAGCCCGCCAATCAGGGCCGCCGACACCACCACGCCCAGCCCGGCCGCCGGGTAACCTCTCAAATAAAACGTCAGCAGAAAGTAGAGCAAACCCGCTACGCCCGCCAGCACCGTGGCCACCAGCTGGCAGTAGCGCCCCAGGAAAACAGCCCCCAGGGCACTCACCCGCCGGCTTTTCAGCTCAATGATGCGGCCGGCGTAGTCGCCCACCCGGTTGGGGGTGGCGAAGCCCAGCGTGAGGCCCACCAGCACCGCCCGGAAGCTGCGCCTGAACGTGACGGGCTCCAGGTGCCGGGCTAGGCGGTGCCATTTCCAGGCCTCCAGGCCCCAGTTGAGGGGCACCAAGGCCAGCGCCAGCAGCACCGGGCCCCGGCCGGCCCCGCGCAGCGTGGTGGCCAGCAGCTGCCGCCAGGCCGCGGCCGTGTCGGGCGCCGCGAAGATGGAATTATAGAGCAGGCCCAGCGTGAGCAGCGTGACCCCGATTTTGCCCCAGAACACCAGGCGGCCCCATTTGCGGGCACCGGGACCTTTTTCGGGGGCCGGCGCGGTTGCGGGGGCAATTGGGCTGGGCGGCGTTGGGCCGCCAGCGCTTTCCGGCGCGGCCGTGCCTGCGTCGTAGCTTTGCAAAGGGAGTGCGCTGCCGGCTTCCTGTTTTTTACCGCCCTCGTTTTGCCCGCTCCCCTTCGCCCCCGCCCCGCTCCCGCCGTCGAGCTGCTGCCCAAAATCATTCTGGGCGTCGACCCCGGCACCCAGATTATGGGCTACGCCCTGATTGAGGTGCGGGGCCAGCGCGTGGACGTGCTGTGCTACGACGTCATTAACATGAAGGCCTTGGGGTCGAATCACGCCGTAAAGCTAAAGCGGATTTTCGACCGCATGCTGGAGCTCATCGACGAGTACCTGCCCGACGAGCTGGCCATAGAGGCGCCATTTTTTGGGGTGAACGTGCAGAGCATGTTGAAGTTGGGCCGGGCCCAGGGCGTGGCCATTGCCGCCGCCCTCTCGCGCCAGATTCCCTACGTGGAGTACGCGCCCACCAAGGTGAAGCAGTCCGTTACGGGCTCGGGCTCGGCCACCAAGGAGCAGGTGGCCCACATGCTGCGCCAGACCCTGAAGCTGCCGCCCGTGGCCGAAGCCAGCAAGTTTCTGGACGCCACCGATGCGCTGGCCGTGGCCCTGTGCCACCACTACATGCGGGGCAACAACGTGACGGCCAGCGGCGGCAAAAGCTGGGGTAAGTTCCTGGCCGAGAACCCCGAGCGGCTGGGCGCCAGCACCACTACTAAGAAGGCGCCCCGCAAAACGGCTTGATTTTCGGGTGGGGCCGTGGGGGCAAACTCAACAAAAACGAACGTCATGCAGAGCGCAGCGAAGCATCTCTACCGCGAAGAGTAAATTATTTACTTCCTCGGTAGAGATGCTTCGCTGCGCTCTGCATGACGTTCAGACTTAGAAGGACGCCTCTTCTTGCTTAATGCTTGCCGACCCTAATGAATTGCCTTGGGCCAGGCGTAGTTTTTCGACCATTCCTGAAACACCTGCACCTCGGTGGGATGCGCGGTCAGCCACTGCTGTACTTCGGGCACCTCGGTTTGGGTGGAATGGGCGAGGTAGGCGAACGCCGGCACGAAGCCTTTTTTCTGCATTTCGACGAAATAGGGCACGTAGTAATTCCAGGTGAAGCCGGCTTGCTGCTTGTCGCTCAGGCTGCCCAGGGTTTCGCACAAGGAGCTGAACTGCGCGGCGAAACGCTCGATGTCGGTGGTCGGCTTGGCTTCCTTGGTCAGCGCCGTGGCCGCCGAAAGCGAGAGCATCAGCTCGGCGGGGCCGAAATTGTCCGGGCCGTTGCTTTTGCCGTTGGCGCCCGACAGCGCGGCGCTGGACAGGGTGATGGTGGTGGCCTTTTCGCCGGTTTGCTTCACGCCCAGCGTCATGGCCCGGTCGAGTTGCGGCAGGCGCTGGGTGGCGCGGGGGCCGCGCGGCTCCAGCACCAGAAACCGCGCCAGCGCCAGAATGCCCGGCACCCGCGCCTGGCTGGCCAGCTGCATGAGGCCCAGGCTCATGTGCGAGCTGGCGTGCTGCGGATTGATGGCCACCGCCTGCTGAAAGCTGCCGATGGAAGCCGGCGCTTGGCCGCTGGTGGCCTGCGCCACGCCTTCGTTGAAATACAGCTCGTAGGAATTGGGGTGCCGCTTGAGGCCCTGCTCGTAGACGCGGGTGGCTTCCTTGGGCTTTTTCAAGGCGTCGAGGCTGTTGCCCAGCGTCACGTACACCATGGCGTCCGAGTCGGGGTTGGCCTTCAGCAGCTTTTGGCAAATGTCGACGGCTTCGGCGTTGCGGCCCAGGGCGTTGTAGGCCAGGGCCAGCTCGCTCAGGGCCACTTCGTCTTTGGGCGCGGCGGCCAGCGCCTGCTGGTACTTGGCCACGGCTTCGTCGTACTTGCCCTGGTCGTAGAGCTTCACGCCTTCGGCCACCACGTCGCGGGCGGGCGCGGGGCTGCTGGTTTGGGCGCCCGCCACGCCCACGCTGCACGTCAGCAGCCATGCAATCAATGCTTTCATAAAAAACCGGGGACTACGGATAAGCCGACAAGGTAGCAAGCAAAGCGATAATGCTAGGCACCACTATTATAAGAATTAGCCAACGTGAATTTCCCGCGGCCACATGCGCCGGCGCGTAGCCGCTGATATCATGCCATGCGGGGGCCAATTCCTGCAGGCGCCATCGGGCGAAGCTGCTGGGCGCGTATCCGGGCTCAGCCTTCCGGCTGCTGAATGCGGCCATTCAGGCATTTCGTTCAATGAGTTGGCTATGCGCCAACTGAAACAATTCACTTATGGTCTTAATTTGGTCTGGCAAAGTTTGGCCGTTCGCAAAGCAGCTCGGGCGATTTAACTTAATTCAGTCCGCAACGTAGTCGTTTACACAGCCTTCGCGCGGGTGTCCGGGCTGTTAGCTGGTGAGATGAACGTCATGAAAAACATCCTTTTCCTGGGGACCGTGCTGGCCTTGGCTCCGGCCGCCGCCCGCGCTCAATACGGTCCTGGTGGCACCGAATCCTTGTCGCAGCACCACGCCAACGCCGCCGCCGAAGTTGAAGCGCAGCAGCGAGCCACCGCTTCGACGGGCGGCAACAGCGGCTCGAAACGGATAATGCCGCTGATTCCCTTGTTCCGTACGCCGGAGGAAAAGGCGCGGCGTTCCCACCAAAAGGCGCAGCACGCTCTTAAGAAAAACGACCGCAAGCAGGCCAAAATCAACGCGGAACTTAGCCGGCAGCGGGAGGCGGTGCTAAAGTAATTCTGCCCCCACCCGCAGCTCCCCCGCCGCATACGTCACCGCGTAGCCGCTGATGTCGACCCGGCCGCCCTCGCGCAGGCGGCACCACAGGTCGCCGCCGCGCGGGGAAATCTGGCGGGCGCGCAACTCGGTTTTGCCCAGCTTCCGGGCCCAATATGGGATGAGCGTGCTGTGGGCCGAGCCGGTCACGGGGTCTTCGGGCACGCCCACGCGGGGCGCAAAAAAGCGTGACACGAAATCGATGCCGTGGCTGCCGGGCGCGGTGGCGATGACGCCCACGTACTCCAGGGCGGCAATGCGGGCGTAGTCGGTGCGCAGGGCCAGCACGTCGGCCTCGGTGCTGAAGACGACCAGCAGGTCGCGGGCCGCCAGCACGTGCAGGGGCGTGGCGCGCAGGCCGTCGGCCAGGCCGGTGGGGTGCGCGGCCAGCTCCTGCGGCGGGCGCGAGGGAAAGTCGAGCGTGAGGCGGCCGTCGGCTTCGCGGGCCACGCGCAAGGGGCCGCTCTGGCTGTGGAAGGTGACTTGCTTTTCGGCAAAGCCCAGGTGCGTGAACAGCACGTGCGCGGCGGCCAGGGTGGCGTGGCCGCACAGGTCAATTTCGACGGTGGGCGTGAACCAGCGGATGTCGTACTCGGCCGTCGTTTCGGGGCGGGGCACGATGAACGCGGTTTCGGCCAAGTGGTTTTCGGCCGCAATTTGCTGCATCAGCCCGGCGGGCGGGAAAGCATCGAGCGGGCACACGCCGGCGGGGTTGCCGGTGAAGGGAGTTTGGGCGAAGGCGTCGACGTGGAAATAGCGCATCACGGGCAAACGAAAAGCGGTGGAAGGCAGGGGCAAGAATACGGCGCAAGGGGCAAAAGCCGCCGGGGTCCAACCCCGGAACGCCGGGGTCGGACCCCGGCGCGTCGCTCAAAAAACCCGAAGCCCCAGGCTTTTGGGGCGGCGCGCCGGGTTTTTTGGGTGAGATTCCGAGCTTTTTGGGCGGCCCGCCGGGTTTTTTAGCCGGGACGCCAGGTTTTGTTGGTGGCGGGCCGGGTTTTTTGGGCGTCGCGCCGGGGTCCGACCCCGGAATTCCGCCCAAAAAGCCCGGCTTCCCGGGTTTTTTGGGTGGCGCGCCGGGGTCCGACTGATTTATTTCAAAATATCTTTAATGCCCGCGCAACCGAACCGGCCGGCCGCCGGTCATGGCCTCACAAGGCGGGTGGCGTACGGCCCGCTTTTCACTTTTTTTCCTGCATGCCGCCTCCCCATGCCCCGGTTGATGAGGCCTTGCTGGCGGCGTGCCGGCGGGGCGAATCGGCCGCGCAGCATCGGCTTTACCAACGCCTTTCCTATGCCCTGATGGGCGTATGCCTCCGCTATTGCCCCAACCGGGCCGAAGCGGAGGACGCCCTGCAAAACACGTTCGTTAAAATTTTCACCCGCCTCGACCAGTACCGCGGCCAGGGGCCGTTCGAGGCCTGGGCCCGGCGCATTGCCGTCACCACCTCGCTCCACGCCCTGGAGCAGCACCGCCTGCGCCACCCCAGCCCCGGCGCCGACCTCGAAGCCGAAGCCGCCGACCTGCCCGCCGCCGAGCCCTCGGCCGTGGAGCAGCTGCAGGCCGCCGACCTGCTGGCCCTGCTGGCCACGCTGCCGCCCGGCTACCGCACCGTGCTCAACCTCTACGCCGTGGAGGGCTACTCGCACCAGGAAATCGGCGAGCTGCTGGGCATTGCCGAGGGCACCTCCAAATCGCAGCTGGCGCGGGCCCGCCGCCTGCTCGAAACCCGCTTAGCGGCCCACCATCACCCCCAATTGCCATGACCGACCGCGAACCCGACGACCTGTACGATGCCCTGCGCCGCCGCCTGGCCGACTACGGCCAGGAGCCGCCCGCGCCGCTGTGGGCCACCATTCGGGCGCAGCTGCCGCCGCCCGTGGCCGCGCCGCAGCTGCGCAAGCGCCGCCGCCGCGCCGCCGCGGCCCTGCTGCTGGTGCTGCTGGCCTTTGTGGGGGCGGCCACCTGGCAGTGGGAGCATCGGCGCGAACGCCCCGGCACGGCCCGCCAGGCCGTGCGGCCCCAACCGGAAGGCCTGGCCCACCGCCCGCCCCGGCCGGCGGCGGGCGGCGACACCGACGCGGCTCCGGCTCCGGCCACGGCTTCCGCCCCGGCGGCGCGGACTGCGGCCGGAGTTGCTGCAACGCAAGAATCGGCGGCACCCGCCGTGGCTCCGGCAGCCGTTGCCGCGCAGGCCGGAGTTCGTGCTGATGCCAGCGCCGGCCTCCCGGGCGGCGGCCCCAACCACGGCCTGGCAGTTTCGACCCATTCGGCGATGGCGCTGGCTACTACTTCCGAATCTTCCCGAAAACACCGGTTTGCGGGCCGGCCGAATGGGCCGGCCGGGCGGTCCGGGGTGGACGCCGAAGGCACAGCACCGTCGCACCGGGGCCCGGCTCTTGGCGCCGTAGCGGCTGAAACTGCCGCCGCGAGGCGCACCCTGCTGGCCGCGACCAAACGCCCCGCTGCAACTGGGCCGGCTGCGGAGGGAAAGGGGCCTGGGGCCACGTCAGCGGCGGCAACCGTCGCGCCACCGGTGGCCGTGGCAGCCGTCTTTAGTGAAAACATGCCGGCCTCAACCGCCTTCGTCAGCCCGTTGGCGCTGCGACCAGCGGCGCTGCCGACGGGCGTAATGGCCGGCCGGCCGGCGCGGCTGCCCGCCGATACGCTGCCCGCCGCCAAAGCCGCGGGGCCGCGCCGGTGGGCGGTGCAGCTGCTGGGCGGCCCGGCCTACACTTACCGCCACCTGACCGCCGCCGCGCCGGACGGCCCCGGTCCGGTTCCCAATACGCTGGATGCAAACGCCGCGGGCACCGCGCGCGAACGGGCCGAGGAAGCCCGCACCGGCTTCGCGCTGGCACTGCAGGTGCGCCGGGTGCTAAACGGCCGCTGGAGCCTCAGCACGGGGCTGGGCTACCAGCAATACGCCATGCAGCGGACCTACGATGTGCTCACGGCCACCAGAAGGTCCCCCGGCCCGGTGGTTTCGGCGCCGCCCCAGCCCGCCTTCGACTACATCTATACCCCCGTCAGCTCCCGCGACACCTACCGCTTCCTCACGGTGCCCGTGCGGCTGAGCTACGCCCTGGGCCGGGCCGGCGGCAAGCTGCGCTACGGCCTGCTGGGCGGCGCCGACGCGGCCCTGTACCTGGGCGGCCGCAGCGCGGGCGCCGACGTGGCCCAACACGCGTGGAATACGGTGGACTCCGGGCCCAACCGCACGCTCAACCTGTCGGTGAGCGGCGGGCTCGACCTGCGCTACCGGCTGGCTTCGCGCCTGGAGCTGCTGGCCCAGCCCAGCGCCACGTACTTCCTCAACTCGCTGTCGAAGCCCGCTTCCGGCCTCACGCCGCGGCATTTGGTGGGGGCCGGCGTGGTGCTGGGCGTTTCCTACGACTGGCGCTGAGCGCGGGCGGGCCGCCGCGGCGCCTACTGCATTGCGCCGCCCAGCACCACCTCGCGCACCGGGTTTTCGCCCAGCCAATACGGGATTTCGGCCACGCTGCCCACGTTCAGCACCAGGATATCGGCCCGCTTGCCGGGTTCGAGGCTGCCGCAGTCGGCGGCGTGGCCAATGGCCCAGGCGGCGTTGAGCGTGGCCGCCGCCACGGCTTCCTGCGGCGTGAAGCCCATCTTGAGGCAGGCCACGGAAAGCGCCAGCCACAGGTTTTTGCTGGGGCACGAGCCGGGGTTGAAATCGGTGCTCACGGCCACGGGCAGGCCGTTGTCGATGAACGCGCGGCCCGGGGCGTACTTCTCCTGGCGCAAAAACAGCGGCACCAGCGGCAGCAGCACCGCCACGGTGCGCCCCTGGCTGCGCTGGGCAATGCGGGCGGCGGCGGCGGGCGTGAGGTAGTCGCAGTGGTCGACGCTGGCGGCGCCCAGCTCGGCGGCCATCTCGCAGCCGCCCAGGTCGTGCAGCTGCTCGGCGTGAATCTTCAGGCCAAAGCCCATTTTGTGGGCCTGCTCCAGGAAATAGCGCGCCACTTCCAGCGGAAACGCGCCTTCCTCGCAGAAAATGTCCACGTAGGCGGCCTCCCCTTTCAGGTCGGAAAGCACCTCGCGCAGAATGAAATCGACGTAAGCGCGCGGGCCGGCTTCCTTGAACTCAGGCGGCACCACGTGGGCGCCCAGAAACGTGGGCACCACCCGCACGGGCTGCCGGCGGCCGGCCTCGCGGGCCACCCGCACCAGGCGCAGCTCGGTGTCGCGGTCGAGGCCGTAGCCGCTTTTGGCTTCCAGCGTGGTCACGCCGTAGCGCCGGAAGCCGTCCAGGTGGTGCAGGGCGTTGGCCAGCAATTCGTCCTCCGAGGCGGCGCGGGTGGCGCGCACCGTGCTCAGGATGCCCCCGCCGCTGGCCAGAATGTCGAGGTAGGACTCGCCCCGCAGCTTGCGCTCGAACTCGTGGGCCCGATTACCGCCGAACACGAGGTGGGTGTGGCACTCCACCAGGCCGGGCATCACCACGCAGCCGGTAGCGTCGACGAGGCGGGTTTCGGGCGTGATGCAGGCCAGGTTGAGCTCATCCATCGGGCCCACGGCCACGATTTTATCGCCCTGGCAGGCCACGTAGCCGCGCTCGATGATGGTCCAGTGGTGCAGGTCGGGCCCGGCCAGGGGCCGGTCGGGGGGGCCGCCGGCCAGGGTGAGCACCTGGGCCGCGTGCTGAATGACGAGGGTGTAAGGAAGCATGCGGCAAAGTAAGGCCTTCCATTCCTCATTAAGCCACAGGCGTCAGGTCCAGTATTGCACCGGCGCGGCGGGGAAACGGCGCTGCCACTCGGCGTAGAACCACGCTTTCATGGCGCGCATCTGCTCGGGCTGGTACACGTATTTCAGGCCGCCGAACTTGTTGCGCTTCACGGCGCGGCCCTCCTCGGCCAGGTCGAGGCTGGTATTGGGGTACCATTGCAGCAGCACGTCCTTCGAGCCGGGCGTGAAGCGGTGGGTGATGAACTCCACCGTCAGGTCGCAGTCGAAATCCAGGGCCGCCTGCAGGCGGTCGAGCAACTCGGCGTAGTGCTGCTGCCAGCCGGGGATGGGCATAATGGGCGCCAGCACCACGCCCACGGGGTAGCCCCCGCCGCCCTGGGCTACGGGCAGCGCCAGCCGGCGCAGGGCCTGCATGCGCGCTTCTACCGAAGCCGTGCCGCCTTCCAGGCGCCGGGCCACGGGCTCGGCGTTCAGCGAAAAGCGGGCCCGCGTGCGGCCCTGGTGCGGCAGGCCCAGCAGCGAATGGATGTGGTCGTACTTGCTTACGAAGCGCAGCTGGGCGCCTTCGCGCTGGCCGAAATGCCGCACCGCTGCCGCCAGGCTGCCGGTGAGGTGCTCGATGCCCAGCACGTCGGTGTAGCAGCTGGCCTCGAAGCTGACGACGCGGCTGGGCTGCTCGTAGGCGGCGGTGTTGGCCAGCAGCTGGGGCAGGTTGGCGAAGGCCTTGACCACGGGCGGGCCGCTGAGCGAGCCGGCCAGGTAGCAGTACTGGCAGTGCGCGGGGCAGCCTTCGGCGAGGTTGAGCTGCCAGTCGGCCGAGGGCGGCGTGGGCTGCAGGCGCAGAGCGCCGGCGGGGGCCTTCACCACGGCCAGGGTGTTTTTGGCGGTGCGGTAGGTGGCGCGCACGTCGCCGCCGGGGTCGCGCAGGCCGGTGAGGCGGTTGCTTTTCAGCAGCTCCACTTCCAGGTTTTGGGCCGAGACGCGGGCCAGGATTTGCTGGCCGAATTCCTCGTCGAGGGCATCGGGCGTGAACACCACGCGCTGCGGCAGCCAGAGCTTGGCCGGGTGCGTGCGGGGCGCCAGGGCCGGCGCGTCGGTGAGCAGGGTATCGGAAAGCGAAATGAGAGAGCCGGCAGCGAGCATAAAATCAGGTTAATGACGGATAGTTATGCAACGCTTTCCGGCCGGAATTAAGTCCGTAAAAAGGCCCTGATTCGCGAATAAGTGCCTTTTTATTCACGAATTCCGACGGGCACGGCGTAACCATTCCAGCGGCAAACCTGGCCCGATGAAGCCCGGCTTGCGTACTCACCGGCATCCCGTTTTCCCTGCCCCATGCTCCCTGCCGACGACGCTCCGCTCATCCTCACGCTGACCCTTGACGACGCCACCCAAACGTATTTCAACGACCTGCGCCGCCAGCATTTTCCTCCCCACATTAATTACCTGGCGGCTCACCTCACCCTGTTTCACCACCTGCCCGGCGCGGAGCGGGCCCGCTTGAGCGAGAAGCTGCAGGCGCTGTGCCGCGCCCAATCGCCGCTGCCGCTGCAGGTCACGGGCCTGCGCTCGCTGGGCCGGGGCGTGGCCTTCACCCTCGAAAACGCCGAGCTGCGTGCCCTGCACCGCCGCCTGCAAACGGACTTTGCCCCGCACCTCACGCCGCAGGACCAGCAGAAGCTCCAGCCCCACGTCACCATCCAAAACAAGGTGACGCCCGAGGCGGCGCGGCAGCTGCTGGCCGCGCTGCAGCCCGCCTTTGTGCCGTTTGAGGCCGTGGGCACGGGGCTGCACCTGTGGGCTTACCGCCAGGGGCCGTGGGAAAGCGTGGCCAAGTTCGCCTTCGCGGGCTAGCCACCAGAGGGTCAGTGCCAAACGGCGCGGGGCCGGCGGGGCGCGGGCGGCTGCTCGGCCATGAAATCGCGCAGCAGGTCGGCGATGACTTCCTGGACGTTGCAGGTGCGGGGCAGCAGGGCCGCCCGGCAGCGCGGGTCGAGGTAGCCGAGGAGCCGGGCCAGGGCGGCCGAATCGACCTGGCCGAAGCCCATGCTCCACTCGGGGAAGTTGCGCGCCGGCACCGGCGCGTCGAGCACGGTGGTGAGGCCAGTATGGCGCGGGTCGTGGGCAATGTGGGCGTACAAGCCATCGACCACCGCGGGCTCGCCTTCCAGCACTTGCAGGAATTTGCCGCCGTCGTAAAACAGCAGCCCCGTGATGGCTTGGCTGTGGTTGTGGATGCGCGCCTGTCCCACTAACTGCACCAACTCGTCTTCGTTCAAAGGGCGGGTAGCAGTGCTGCAATAAATCAGTTGTTGAATAGCCATGTTAATCCTCCAAATAGTGCCTGATTCTCCGCCTAAGGCCGTTTTTGGGCCCAATAACGGGCCGCGAACTGCTGCGTAGTACTACGTATGAGAATTAAAAAAGTCGGCGCCCGCGCGGCGCGGGCGGGCCTCCTCAATGGGGACAACTACGTAGCTCCGGCCGCGACGGCGGCTACTTGGAGGACGGCCCTTCCCAAGCGCTTATTTCGGCGCGGCGCTCCCGGGCCACCAGCGCCAGCACCGCGGCATCGGGCCGCAGGCCGATGATGACGGCCGTGCCCCGCTCGCGGGCGTAGGGGTCGGCCACGGCGCCAAAGCGGCGGTAGCTGGCAAAATGCGGGGCCAGCTCGGGGTGGAGCTCGTCGTCGACGATGAGCACGGCCCGGCAATCTTCAACCGGCGGGTACCAGTAGATAAAGCTGCCGTTGAGGCTGTTGGCCGGCGGCAGTGGGTGGTGCCGGTTGAAGTAGTTGATGGCGCTGGCCTGGCCGTAGTTGGCGCAGTGGATGAGGGTGTGGGCGCGCACCGAATCGGGCAGGCTCTGGTAGGCGGCCCAGGTTTTGGCGGCCAGTTCGCGCCAGCCGCGCATGTCGGCGTAGTCCTGCGGCAGGGCGTGGTCCTGGCCGTCTTCCCAGCGGTAAAAGCCCAGCTTGGCAAACCGGGGACGCAGGGCCGCCATGGCCGCCGGGCCGCGCAACGGAAACAGAAACGGCGCGAAAAGCCCCACAAAGGCCAGCGGCAGCAGCACCAGCACCGGCTGCAGCACCCGCGGCCAGCGCAGGCCCAGGCGCGGCCCCAGGCGCGTCAGCCGCGTTTCCCAAAACGCCGCGCCGAAGGCAAACAGCGCCGGGTAGTAGCCCAGGGCGTAATAGTCCTTGCCGCTCAGCACGGCCAGCAGGCCCACGCCCAGCACCGTCACCCAGCCCACCGCCCGGTAGGGCCGGAAGGCGCGCCCCAGCAGCAGGGCCAGCAGCCCCGGCACCCACACCCACACGGCCGGCAGGCAAAACAGCAGCTGGGATTTCCAGAAATCGGCGGGGTCGACATGCACCAACTGGCTGGCTTTGAGCAGCGCCATGTGGTGCAGAAACGGAATGCCGTGGCGGAGCTGCCACAGCAGGTTGGGCAGCCAGAGCAGCAGCGCCAGGCCCGCCGCGCCCCAGAAGTGCCGGCTGAGCAGCAGGCGGCGGCCGGGCGTGAGCAGCAGCGCCCCGCCCAGCGCGGCCACGAAAAACAGCGTGGTGTACTTGTTCAGCAAGCCCAGGCCCAGCGCGGCCCCCAGCAGGTAGAGGTAGCGGGGGCGCTGCTCCTGCCCGTAGCACACCAACGCGTACAGCGCCAGCACAAACCCAAAGACCTCAAAGGAATTGGGCTGAAACAGCAGATTGAGCCGCGCAAAGGCCGTGCCCAGGTAGCAAGTGCCCGCCAGCGCCTGCGCAAACCAGCCGCCGCCCAGCCGCCCCGCCAGCCGCACCACCAGGTACACGGTGGCGGCGCCCCACAGAAACGGCCAGAAATGCACCCAGCCCTCCTGGCCGCCCAGCGCCAGCGTCACCCAGCCCTGCGCGGCAATGAGCGGCGGCACTTCCAAGTAGCCCCAGGCCAGGTGCTGGCCCTGGTTGAGGTAGAGGTATTCGTCGCGGTGCAGGTCGTAGTAAGAGCTGGTGAGCAAGTAGCCCGACACAAATTTGACCAGGGCAAAGGCGAGCGGCAGGAAGCGTTTCATGTCTGGCAAGGTAGCACCGGCGGCCTGCTGCGTTGTGCGGCAGCAAGCATCGCCTCCTTCATAATGGGCCACCAAAAGCCTGGTTTGGCGCCCGCCGGGTGCTACCTTTAGCCACCTCATTTTTCTCCTTGCCGCTGGCCAACCCGCTACCTATTTCATGATTTTTTACGGTTACAAGGGCACGCACGTGCGCACGGCCCCATTGCCCGGCGTGGCCTGTCCCTTCTGCGCCGCCACCGATACCCTGCACGTGAGCCTGTTCAGCCGCTACGCCCACGTCTACTACATCCCGCTGTTTCCCTTCAGCAAGCCGCTGGCGGCCGCCTGCACCAGCTGCCACATGAGCTGGGACAACAAAGCCCTGCCGGCGGCCCTGCAGGCGCCCCTGCGGGCCGTGAAGCAGGACACCCGCATGCCGCTCTGGACGTGGTCGGGCACGGCGTTGCTGCTGCTGGGCCTGGGCTGGGCCGCCGTGGCCGGCGCGCGCAACGACCGCGAAAACAACGCCTTCCTGGCCGCGCCCCACGTGGGCGACATCTACACGGTGCGCGCCAAGGACGACGACAAAAACTACTCGCTGCTGAAAGTGGTGGGCGTGAAAGGCCCCACCGTGGACGTGGTGGCCAACGAGTACGTCATCAACAACAACCACCCCATCGACGAGCTCAACGCGCCCAACAAATACAGCAAAGAGTCGTTTTCGCTGAGCCGGTTCGAGCTGCAAATCATGCAGAACAAAGGCCAGCTGACCGACGTGGACCGGCTGGAAGACTGAGGCCGCCCGGCTACCGCGGCCACAAGCCCGCCCAGCGCAGAAAGTCCTCCCCCACCTGGTCCCAGTAGAAATCGTCGTAGTTAATCTGGCCGTCTTTGAAGCCGAAGAAATTGTGCTCGCGGCCCGGGTACTCGCGAAAAGTGAAGTTGGTGCGGTGCTGCCGGGTGGCTTCGAGGCGCAGGTAGTCGTCGCCGGCCACGCCGTGGTCCAGCGTGCCGAAACCCACGAACACGGGCACCCGCGTGCGCAGCAGCACGGGCAGCTCCGAGGCGGCGAAGCCGTAGGTGTTGCGCGGGTCGTCGCCCTGGCAATCGGTGCGGGCAGGGTCGGCCACCACGGCTTGCCAGCGCCGAAAAATCCAGTTCACCGCGGCCGTGTCAGCCTCCTGCCGGGCCTCGGCCAGCATCGACATGAGCCGGCCCAGGGGGTTGCCGCTCAGGTACACGGCGCGGCTTACCAGCCCCGGCACCGCGGCCAGGTGCGCCACCACGGCCGTGCCCTGCGAGTGCCCGCCGATAACCACGCGGCCGGCCTCCACCCAGGGCTGTTTTTTCAGGAAGCGCAGCACGGCCTCGTCGCGCCGCACGTAGTAGTCGAGGTAATTGCGGGCGCAGTAGTAGGCCGGCGGCTGGCTCCGCTGGAAGATGACGTTGGGGTTTTTCCCGGTCACGTCGGCCGTCAGCGGGATGCCGGGCTTGCTGACGATGGCCAGGTGGCAGGTTTCGAGCACTTTTTTAGGGTGAAAGGGAAACACCGGGTAGGCCCCGCGCTGGTCGTAGAGCAGCAGCGGGGTGGGCAGCGAGCCCTGCACCCACAGCAACAAGGGCTTCCTGAGTTTCTCTTCGCCGGGCTTCGAGAGCAGCAGCACCTGCACGCTGTCGCGCCCGAACATCACCACCTGCCGCCGGTAGCCAAACTCCTCGACGGTGCGCGCGGTGGGGTTGGTTTGAGCATTGGCGGGCAGCGCCAGCCGGCCCAGCAGCAGCAGTAATAATCCCCAAAAGCGCATCATCTGGTCGCAAAAAGCCGGGGCAGTGGTGCCGGGGCGGCGCAAAGTCCGCGGTGAGGCCGTGGCGGTTGCATCCGGCCGTGTTTACGCTACGCGGAAGCTGCGGCCGGGCAACTTATCCGAGCAGCAACCCCTGAATGAACTCCATATAAGCCTCGCGCACGGGCAGCTCAAAATCGGTGTGCAGCTCGCGCCGCTGCGTTTGGGTGGTTTGCTGCGTCACCGGATTGTAGCCTTGCCGCTCAACCAGCTGCCAGTACAACCCAAGCCCCCGTTTCTGCCAGGCGGGCAAATTGTTGAAGTTGATGCCGCGCTGAAACAGCAGCTCGTGTTTCTCGGAAGTGCGCAGGCCGCTCACCTGGGTCGTGGCTCCTGCTTCGGTCGCGCCTTCGCCCCGCAACAGCCAGTAGCAGTGGGCGTTCAGGGAATTGCGCAGGGCGTCTTCGGCCCGCCACCGGAAATAATCCACCACGTCGGTGCGGCGCGGCAGCTGCGCAATGCGGCAGTCAAACGTGCCGAGGCTGCCCAGCAACAGCGAAAATTTCGCCGAAGCTTCGCCGGCCAAAATGCTCTGGTACTTGCGCAGCTTGCGGCCAAAGGTGTCTTCGGCGGGGTCCAGCAGCAGGGAAATTTCGTCGCTCTCGGTGTAGCCGTAGCGCACCCGAAACCCGCACTGCATGAGGTGCTGCACGGTGCCCACCATCAGGTCGCGGAACCGCTCGTCAAACGGCCGCTCAAACGCGTGCACTTCCTTGGTGAGGCGGGTGAAATTGCGGCCGTCGAGCCGGGCCACCAGGTAGAGGCCGGGCAGGGCGCAGTGGTCGTGGGCGGTTTCAAAAACCCGCAGGCGGGCGTCCAGTTCGTCAAATCTCATAGGTGCCAGGGCTCGACCACAAAGCGGCCATCGTCGTCAATGCGCACAAAGTACAGCTCTTCGAAGCCTTCGGCGTAGCTCGGCAGCTCCAGCCGGGCCCGCGTGCCGCGAATGCCGGCAGCGGGCACCTGCTCGGCCGGCGCCCGCTGCCGGTTGCGCAGCAGCGCGGCCTCGGCCGAGGAGCTGAAATAATAGCCGATGACGGCGTAGCCCGCCGCCTTGGCCGGCCCGATGTAGCGCTGGCGCTCCGCGGCGGTGGGGTTGGTGTTGTCGACGGCAAACCGGGCCTGGGTTTCGAGGCAAAACTGCAGCAACCGGGCTTCGCGGTGGCGCGTGCGCAGCAAGTCGAGGCTGATGCGCACGTGCGAATTCAGAAACCGCTGGCAGTAAAACGTGCTTTTGCCACTGGCCTGGATGCCGCAAAAAATGAGCGCCTGCATAGAAATTAAGGGGAGAGCCAGGGCACCGAAATGCCGTAAACTCTTTGCAAGAAAACCACGCTAGCCCAATTCGGGCAGTTGCACCAGCCGCAGGTAGTCGCCCAGCCCGGCGGGCTTCTGGAAGACGTGGATGAAGAGGATGGAATCCTCGCCGCGGCTGCGCCAGATTTCGGCAAAAAAGCCCTCCACCGCAAACAGCGTCAGGTCGAAGCTGTCTTCCTGGCGCTCGGCCAGGCAGGTGCCGTGCCGGGCGAGGTGCTCGGCCTGGCGGCGCTGGTGCAGGGCTTTGAAGTCGGCGAAAGTCATGGCAGCAGAAGGGCGACGGGAAAGGGCAGCCGCAAGGATATGGAATAACGAATATTATTGCTAGGTTGCACCAAATTTAGCCACCAGGAAACCGACCGCATCATGGGCCTCTTCGACTTTATTCGCAACGAACTGATTGAGATTATCGACTGGGTTGACAACTCAACCGATACCGTCATCTGGAAATTTCCGGACCACGAAAACAATCTCAAAAACGGCGCCCAGCTTACCGTGCGCGAGTCGCAGGTGGCCATCCTGATGGACCAGGGCCGCATTGCCGACGTGTACGGGCCCGGCCGCTACGAGCTCAGCACCGCCAACATGCCCGTGCTCACCACCCTGCGCGGCTGGAAATATGGCTTTGACTCGCCGTTTAAAGTCGACGTCTACTTCGTGTCGACCAAGCAGTTCACCAACCTGAAATGGGGCACGCCCAACCCGGTGATTCTGCGCGACCCGGAGTTCAAGCAGGTGCGCATCCGCGCCTTTGGCACCTTCGCCCTGCGCGTGACCGAGGCCGCCAAGTTCCTGCAGGAATTTGCCGGCACCAACTCGCTGGTGCGCATTTCGGACGTGGAAGGGCAGCTGCGCTCGGCCATCGTCAACAAGTTTTCGGACACCCTGGCCGAGGCCAACGTCTCGGTGCTCGACCTGGCCCGCAACTACCAGGAACTGGGCGAGCGGTTGCGCCCGCTGCTGCAAGATGATTTCGGTGCCTACGGCTTAGAGCTCACGCGCTTCTACCTCGAAAATGCCAGCTTGCCGGCCGAAGTCGAAGCCTTCCTGGACAAGACCTCCCAGATGAACATGGCCGGCGACATGGCCCGCTTCCAGCAGTTTCAGGCCGGCCTGGCCGTGGAAAAAGCGGCCGAGCAGGACGGTGGCATCGGCGGGGCGGCGGTGCTGCTGGGTGGCCTGGGCAACATGATGGGCAACGCCACTGCGCCCGCTGCCCAAGCCCCCGCCACCCCGCCCGCCGGCGCCGACCGCGAGCAGGTGATGAAGCTGCTGCGCGACCTCGGTCAGCTGAAAGCCGACGGTATTCTAACCCCGGAGGAGTTCGACGCCAAAAAAGCGGAGCTGCTGGCGCGGCTGTAAAACTTACTGAAACAGAGCGTCATGCTGAGCTGGTCGAAGCGTCTCGCGTGCAAGAGTAACTAATTACCATTGCACGCGAGATGCTTCGACCAGCTCAGCATGACGGCCTACTTGCCTCAACCCAAACCCACCCTACCCCGCCATGGACCCCGCCACTGAAGCAACCCTGCGTCAGCTACGCGAGAAGGATTTGCTGCGCGCGCCTTGCCCCGGCTGCGGCTCGCAGCTGGCTTTCCAGGCCGACACGCAGCAGCTGGGCTGCGGCCACTGCGGCGCCACGCAAGCCCTGACGTTCAGCCGCAACCGGCTCGTTGAAAACCGGCTCGATGGCCTGCTCGTCAACCACGAGTTGAACCCGGCTCTGCTCACCGAGCAGCAGCTGTTCAGCTGCCCGAGCTGCGGGGCCCGCACCCGCGTGGCGGCCGACCAGCCGACGCTGAGCTGTGGCTTTTGCGGCAGCCGCGCCATCAACCCCGAAGCCCAGCGCACCCGGCTGATTGAGCCGGCCGGCGTGCTGCCGTTTCGCCTGAGCCGGACGGCGGCCACCGACCGATTTCGCGGCTGGATTGGCACGAGCTGGCTGGCGCCGAACGACCTCGCCAAAGCCGCCAACCTGGATAATTTGCACGGCATCTACCTGCCATTCTGGACGTTTGATGCGCAGGCGCACTCCGACTGGGACGGCGAGCGGGGCGACTATTACTACGTGACGGTGAGCAGCACCGACGGCAAGGGCCGCAGCGTGACCCGGCAGGAGCGCCGCACCCGCTGGACGTATCGCAACGGCGTGCACGACTGCTTTTACGACGACGTGCTCACGCTGGCCTCGCGCAGCCTGACCCACCAGCAGAAGCACGTGGACGAGGTGCTGAACTACGACCTGCAGCAAGTGGTGGACTACGACGCGCGCGTGCTGCTGGGCTGGGAAGCCGAAGTATATGCCATCGACCTGGCCGAGGGCCTGGACCTGGCCCGTGCCACCGTGCGCGAACGGGAGGAAGCCGCCTGCTCCAAGCTGCTGGGCGGCGACACCCAGCGCGGCCTGCGCGTGGACACCACGTTCAGTGAGGAGTCGTTTAAGCATCTGCTGCTGCCGCTGTGGCTGTGCGCGTATACCTACCGCGGCAAGCTTTACCATTTTCTGGTGAACGGGCAGACGGGGAAGGTGAGCGGCTCGCGGCCCCTCTCCTTCTGGAAAGTGCTGCTGCTGGTGCTGCTCGGGCTGCTGGTGGGCGGCCTGGCCCTCTACGCCTGGAACGACTCCAAAAGCCACACCACCATCACCACGCATCTCGAGTACCGGCACTAGGCTGCCAGAACGAGGTAGAGACGCAATATTTTGCGTCTCGTCGTTGAACGACCGGCACCGTGCCGTTCGGGCATCGTTCGAACGTCCTCGTTCAACGACAAGACGCAACCTGTTGCGTCTCTACCTTCGCGCCGCGTTTTTACGGGCGGCGCCCGGACTTTTCTTATGAATACTTTTCGCTTTCCCCACCCGCTGGTGTTGCTGGTGAGCTTCATCATGCTGGCGGCGGCACTGAGCTACGTGCTGCCCGCCGGCCAGTTTGCCCGCCAGAAAAACAAAGCTACTGGCCGCGAGGTGGTGGTGTCCGGCTCCTACCAGCGCGTGGAACGCACCCCCGTCAGTCCGCTCGACATGCTGGTCGACATTCCCAAGGGCATGGCCGACGCGGCGGGCGTCATCTTCCTGATTTTCCTGGCCGGTGGGGCCTTCACCGTGCTCGACCAGACCGGCGCCCTGCGCCACGGCGTGGACTGGCTGCTGGCCCGCGCCCACGGCCGCGAGGTGCTCGTCATCCCCATCATCAGCCTGCTTTTCGCCACCATGGGCGCCCTGGAAAACATGGGCGAGGAAATAGTGGCTCTAATACCCGTGTTGCTCGTGCTCATGCGCCGGCTGGGCTATCCCGTCATCACGGCAGTGGCGGCCAGTCTGGGCGCGGCCATCGTAGGGGCCGCGTTCAGCCCAATAAATCCCTTCCAGGTCGGCGTGGCCCAGAAGCTGGCGCACCTGCCGCTACTCTCCGGCGGCGGCTACCGGCTGGCGCTGCTGCTGCCGGCCGTGGCGCTCTGGATTGCGGGCGTGATGCGCCACGCCATTCGCCACCGCGTGGCGCCGGAAATCACCGCCGAAGAAGTGGCCGCTGATGCCCGGGGCGCCGGCCGCCACGGCCTGGTGCTGCTGTTGCTGCTGGTGTGCTTCAGCATTTTTGGCTATGGGGTGGTGAGTTTGGGCTGGGACTTCGACCAGATGGGCGCGCTGTTTTTCGTGCTGGGTGTGGGGGCCGGGCTGCTGGGCGGCCTGGGGCTGTCGGGCACGGCCGAGGGCTTTGTGACGGGCTTCCGCGACATTGCCTTTTCGGCGCTGTTGATTGGGTTTGCGCGGGCCATTTTCGTGGTGCTGGAGCAGGGCCACATCGTCGATACCATCGTGCAGGGCATGTCGGCGCCGCTGGCGCATTTGCCGGTCACGCTCTCGGCCCTGGGCATGATGGCGGTGCAAACCGCGCTGCACCTGCCCGTGCCCAGCGTGAGCGGGCAAGCCACGCTCACCATGCCGCTGTTCGCGCCGCTGGCCGACCTCATTGGGCTCTCGCGCCAGGTGGTGGTGCTGGCGTTTCAGTACGCGGCCGGGCTGTGCGAGCTCATCACACCCACCAACGGCTCGCTGCTGGCCATTCTGGCCATCTGCAAGCTGCGGTTTGATGAGTGGCTGCGCTACGTGTGGCCGCTGTATGCGCTGCTGCTGGCGCTGGGCGCGGCGGGCGTGGTGGCCGGCATCTGGCTGGGGGTGTGATGCTTATGGCTTAATCAAGCAATTAAACTCGTCTGTCATCCTGAGCGCAGCGAAGGACCTTCTCACGTTGAAATGCTTTATGCAAATGTGAGAAGGTCCTTCGCTGCGCTCAGGATGACAGGCAATTTCTATCCTATTAATCAATTTAATCAATCTGCCCGCAGCTCGCTGGCCTGGAAAATGCGCGGGAGCTTGCGCTTGCGCTCCACAATCTGGAAGGAGGCGGTGTCGGTGGCTTCGTCCCAAAACACGTCGGACACTTGACCGAAGTGGCGGTACTGGCCGGGCTGGGACGTCACTTCCTCCACGGCATCGCCGAAGCTGAACTTGGGCTTGTGGTAAATTTCTTTGAACAGCTCGGGGCGCACGAGGAACTGCTGCTCGTCGTAGCGAATGGTTATCCACTCGCCGTCTTCGTCTTCGCTGATTTTTTCGAAGAGCTTGCCCACGGGTTCGAGCAGCTCGAAGGAGCGACGGTTGGCGGGGTGAATGTAGCGGAAGCCGTAGTCGGGCGACCAGCCGTAGAGGCCAAAAATAACGGGTTTGGGACGGGGCATGGGCAGGATAAACGCGGGGCAAATATTATTCACAAAACACCGGCCGGCCCGTTGAAGTTGCCGCGGAAGGGGTTTTAGCCCGGCTTTGGTGCCGGGGCCAGGTGCCCAGCGGCGTGGGCCAGCAGGCGGTCGCGGTGGGCGGGGCCTTCGTGCAAGTCGGCGAAGGCAATGCGGTGGGTCTGGCCATCGGTGCAGCGCACCAGCGCATCGGCGGGGCCGGCGGGCTCCACGGCGGCCACTTCGGCCCAGCGCAGGCGGTGGGCCCGGCCCAGGCGCGAGGTGCGCACGGCAAAGCCCGCGGGGTGCAGGTGCAGAAACAGGCGGCCATCCAGTTGCCTCATCCGAAAGGCCAGCACCACGAAAACGGCCGCAATGGCCGCATACAGCCACGGCAGCACGTGCAAGCGGTGGGGCTGGCCCGCCAGTTCGGCCTCGTGGTGCCGGTGCCAGATGTGGTAGCTTTCGAGGGCCAGAATGGCAGCGGCGGCCAGTTCCAGCCAGGCCACCGGCTCGCGGTGGTGGGGGTTGTGGCGCAGCAGCCGCCACTCGCGCACCATGAGCACGAGGTAGGCGGCGCCGATGAGCACCTCCAGCGCACGCAGAAGCGTGAAGGGCTCGTCGCCGCCCAGCACCGGCGCAATGCCAAACAACAGCACCACGGCCGGCCCGAAGTGCCCGAACGATTTGCCCACCTGCTGCCGGGCGTGGCGGCGGTGGTAGAGCGTGGTGCATTCCTCAGCAGCGGGCGAAGTAGTCGGGTCCATGCCCGCAAAGTCGGCAGAATTTGGCAAACGCTGCGGCCGGGTAGGCGGCGTGGCCTGGCCCGCTTCCGGCGCCCCGCCCGGGCCCGCGCAGCCAAAAGCTCATCCATTCCGTATAACCCCGCTACCTACTGCCCAGCATCGGCCGCATTTTCGGCTGCCCGGGCAGCGGGCTTTGCTTTTTTCGATGCCCCCCGTTTCTGCTTCCACCCCCGCGCCCCGCGCCAAAACCTCCGCTTCCCCTTCCGCCGCTCAGGCCCACGCCGGGCCCGCCCCGCAGCCCGGCATGGGCGCCGTGCCCCACGCCGGCGGCACCACTTTCCGGATGTGGGCGCCCCACGCCGAGGCGGTTTCCGTCGTCGGCACTTTCAACGACTGGGACGCGCAAAAAAACCCGCTGCAACTAGAAGGCGACGGCTACTGGGCCACCGACGTGCCCGCGGCCAAGCCCGGTGACGAGTACAAGTACCACCTCACCAACGGCCAAAACCAGTTCGACCGCAACGACCCCTACGCCCGGCAAGTGACCAACTCGGCCGGCGCCTCGGTGGTGCACGACCCGCATTTCGACTGGGCCGACGACGAGTTCCACATGCCGGCCTGGAACGAGCTGGTGATTTACGAGCTGCACGTGGGCACCTTCAACGCGCCCGATGCCGATAAAGTCGGCACCTTCGCCAGCGTAGCCGAAAAGCTGCCCTACCTGCGCGATTTGGGCATTAATTGCATTGAGTTGCTGCCGGCTACGGAGTTTCCGGGCAGCCGCTCGTGGGGGTATAATCCCTCGAACCCGTTTGCGCTGGAAAGCGACTACGGCGGGCCGGTGGCCTTCAAAGAGCTGGTGAAGCAGGCCCACCGGCACGGCATTGCGGTGGTGCTCGACGTGGTGTACAACCACTTCGGCCCCGGCGATTTGGACTTATGGCAATTTGATGGCTGGAGCGAGAACGACGGCGGCGGCATCTACTTCTACAACGACTGGAAGGCCGAAACGCCTTGGGGCCACAACCGCCCCGACTACGGCCGCCCCGAAGTGCGCCAGTACATCCGCGACAACGCCCTGATGTGGCTGCAGGAATACCGCGTGGACGGCCTGCGGGCCGACGCCATTGCCTTCATCCGCAACGTGAAGGGCGAGGAAAACCCCGGCGACGACCTGCCCGAGGGCTGGAGCCTGATGCGCTGGATAAACGAGGAAATCGACCAGACCATGCCCTGGAAAATCACCATTGCCGAGGACATGCGCGGCAACGCCGGCATCACCGAAAGCGTGGCCAACGGCGGCCAGGGCTTCGATTCGCAGTGGGACTCCTCCTTTGTGTACCCCATCGTAAAAGCCCTCACCACGCCCACCGACGCCGACCGCAACATGCCGGCCGTGGCCGAGGCCATTTCGGAATCATACAACGGCGACGCCTTCCGCCGCGTCATCTACACCGAAAGCCACGACGAAGTGGCCAACGGCAAAAGCCGCGTGGCCGAGGAAATCATGCCCGGCGACGCCAGCAGCTACTTTTCCAAGAAGCGCACCACCCTGGGCGCCGCGCTGGTGCTCACCGCGCCCGGCATCCCGATGCTCTTCCAGGGCCAGGAGTTTCTGGCCGAGGGCGAGTTCAACGACGCCGAGCCGCTGCAGTGGGCCGACGTGGACGCCCGCCCCGGCCTGGTGAACCTGTACCGCGACCTGATTGCGCTGCGCCGCAACTTCCGGGGCCAGACGCGGGGCCTGGGCGGGCAGCACACCCACGTTTTTCACGTCAACAACGAGGAGAAACTGGTGGCCTTCGCCCGCTGGGCCAACGGCGACGGCGGCCCCAACGACACCACGGTGGTCATCGCCAACTTCGCCAACGCGGCCCGCGACAACTACACCCTCGGCCTGCCCGCCCCCGGCCGCTGGACGGTGCGCTTCAACAGCGACTGGCGCGGCTACGACGGCGAATTTTCCGACTTCGACAGCTTCGGCCTCGACGCCGTGGCCGGCGAGTACGACGGCTACGCCTGGCACGGCAGCATCGGGCTGGCGCCGTACGCGGTGCTGGTTTTGTCGCAGGATTAAAAAGCCGGAATTACAAAAAGGCCCGTGCAGCGGTTTTCCGGCACGGCCGCTCGGGCCTTTGGGGGCTGAATTGGACGCTAGCTCTTACGGGAACCACGGTGCATTTCCCTTCTTTGGCGGCGCCCAACCAAGCGGCCGTGCGCTGTCCAGTTGATACCTTTTGGCGGCGCTTCTGCCCTTTCGCCGTTTCTTTGCCTCATGGCCAATACCACCGCGAAAACCATCAACCGCCCCGCTTCCGAACTACAAAATGCGGCCTTCATCCTCGCCGGCGTGTTCGCGGCCGCGTTCGGCTTAAAGGCCTTCCTGCTCTCCAGCCACTTCATCGACGGCGGCGTCACGGGCGTGTCGATGCTGGTGGCGGCGGCGCTGCGCCTGCCGCTGGCCGTGCTGCTGTTGGTCATCAACCTGCCCTTCGTGGCACTGGGCTACCGGCAGATGGGCCGCCGCTTTGCCGTGCGCAGCGCCATTGGCATTGGTGGGCTGGCGCTGGTGCTGGCCTTCGTGCCCTTCCCTGATATCACCTCCGACCGCCTGCTCACGGCCGTGTTTGGCGGCGTGTTCATCGGGGCGGGCATTGGGCTGGCCATGCGCGGCGGCGCCGTGCTCGATGGCACCGAAATTGCCGCCCTGCTCGTGAGCCGCCACTTGGTGCTCCTCAAAGTCAGCGACATCATCCTGATTCTGAACGTCATCATTTTCGGCGTGGCCGTGTGGGTGCTCGGCACCGAGCCGGCGCTGTACTCCATGCTCACTTACTTCGCAGCCTCCCGCGTGATGGAATTCGTGCTCAACGGCATCGAGCAATACACCGGCGTTACCATCGTCTCCGAGCACAGCGAATCCATCCGGCTGGCCATCACCGAGGGCCTGGGGCGCGGCGTGACGCTCTACCAGGGCAAGGCCGGCTTCGGCAAGCGCGGCGAGCAGCTGAACGAGCGCGACATCGTCTTCACCGTCGTCACCCGCCTGGAATTGCCCCAGCTCCACGCCGAAATTCAGCGCATCGACCCGCACGCTTTCGTGGTGCAGTATGGCATTGACGACGCGCAGGGCGGCATCATCAAGAAGCGGCCGCTGCACTAGGGGCAGGATTTATCTGAGGAAAAAACCGTCATGTCGAGCTTGTCGGGACATCTCGCGTGCAGTACCAACTCAATTGGATTAGTGCTGGCACGCAAGATGTCTCGACAAGCTCGACATGACGGGCTATTAGCTCTTCTTCAGTAGCTTAAATGCGTGCTGCCAGTCATTATTCCGAAAGCCCGGAATGCACCACAGCAGGCACAGCGGCTCGATGGCGCGGGCGGCTTCGGCCCCGCCCATGTCCTCCGCTTCGTAGCCGAAGGCCCGGATGAGTTCGGCGGCCTCCGCCTTGGCCCCGTCATCATTCCCGCAGATAAACATGGTGGGCGTGAGGCCGCCGAAGTCGGGGTTCACTATCACGGCCGCGCCCACGCTGTTGAAGGCCTTCACAAAATGCGCGCCGGGCACGGCCTGCTGGCACTGCTCCATCAGCGACTCATCGAAGCTGGTAGTGAAGTGCAGCACGCCGTTTTGCGGCGGCACATCGGAAATCGGGTTGGTGGTGTCGAGGATGGTTTTGCCGGCCAACGCGCCGGGGTCCAGCGCGCGCAGCAGGTGCGGCGCCACCGCGCCCTTCACGGCCAGCACCAGCACATCGCCAAAAGCCGCGGTGGCCGCGAAGTTGCCCATCTGGCCGGTGGGGCCGGCGTTGGCGTGCCAGGCGCGCAGCTTGTCGGGGTGCTCGGTGCCAAGCATCACGGCGTGGCCGCGCTGCAAAAAACCATCGGCCAGCGTGGTGGCCACCACGCCGGAGCCCAGAATTCCAATGTTTTTCATGGCAGTTCCTTAGTTGAAAAGTAACAGCCAATATATGAATTATACCGTAGCTTGGTCGTAGCGCTCGTCAGCCAGGCCGGGCCAGGCGCCTTCAAACAGGAATTCGGCCAGTGGCTTGCGGGTGCGCGGGGCCAGTTCCTTCTCGCGCAGGGCATCGGGCAGGGCGGCCGGGTCGCCGGGGTAGCCGAGGGTGAACACGGCCACGGGCTCGTAGCCGGCCGGAATGTTGAAGGCGGCGCGCAGCTTGTCGGGTGAGAAGCCGGCCATTTGGTGCACCTGCAGGCCCAGCTCCGTGGCCTGAATGGCCATGGTGGCCGTGGCCTGGCCCACGTCGTGCCGGGCCCAGGCGTTGGGGTTGTCGTCGTGCGAGAAGGTGAGCTTGGCAATGCTTATGCCCAGCACCGGCGCGTTTTTGGCCCACACCTGGTTGAATTCGCCCATGCTGGTCAGGATTTTAGCAAACGCCTCGGGGCTGCCGGCCTGGGTGCCCACGAGGTAGCGCCAGGGCTGCTCGCCAAAGCAGGAGGCCGCCGACGAGGCCGCCGTGAAGACCTGGTGCAGGGTCTCGGCCGGCACGGGCTGGGGGCTATAAGCGCGGGGGCTGCGGCGCTGGGTGAGCACCGGCAGGATGGCGGTTTCGAGGGTGAGGACGTTGGTGGTGTCGGACATCGGGAGCACTGAATAAGGATGAATTTGAATTGCAAGGCGGGTAACCGGCGCCGGGGCGCGAAGTTTTGCCACGGCCGAGGTACCTACGGGGCGCTGCCCGAAAAACTGCTGCCCACGGTGGCATCTAACGGCCAACCGGCTTACCTTTCGCCGCGTTCTTACCCTCGTACTCCTTCCTTGCCCGCCCGTATGCTCCCGCAGTCCAATGCCCCCGAAGTCCTGTTTCCCGATTCGCTGCTGGTCGAAGTGGCCTGGGAAGTCTGCAACCAGGTGGGCGGCATCTACACAGTCATCCGCTCGAAAGTGCCGGCCACCGTGCCCGCCTGGGGCAGCCGCTACTGCCTGGTGGGCCCCTACTTCCCCAACATGGCCCAGGGCGAGTTCGAGGCCTTCGACGACCTGACCGTGCACACCGCTTCCGACCCCTTCGGCGCGGCCGTGCGCACCATGCGCGCCCAGGGCTACGACGTGTGCTACGGCACCTGGCTCGTGACGGGCCGGCCCCGCGTGGTACTTATCAACCCGTTTCAGGCTTATAACAAGCTCGGCGAGCTGAAATCGGACCTCTGGCAGCGCCACGGCATTCCCTCGCCGGATAATGACGACCTCTTGCACCAGGTCATTGCCTTTGGGCACCTCACCACCATCTTCTTTCAGCACGTGGCGGCCCAGGTGAAGCCCAAGCAGCGCCTATTGGGCCACTTCCACGAGTGGATGACCGGCGTGGCCATTCCGGAGCTGCGCCGCCTGCAGGTGCCGGCCCACCTGCTTTTCACCACCCACGCCACGCTACTGGGCCGCTACCTGGCCATGAACGACCCCGATTTTTACGACCACCTGATGTGGGTGAACTGGGAAAACGAGGCCAAGCACTTCAACATCGAGCCGGCCGTGAAGATGGAGCGCGCCGCCGCCCACGGCAGCCACGTCTTCACCACCGTGAGCGAGCTAACGGTGCGCGAGTGCATTTATCTATTAGACAGAATACCCGATGCGGTGCTGCCCAACGGCCTCAACATCGAGCGTTTCGTGGCCCTGCACGAGTTCCAGAACCTGCACCAGCAGTACAAGGCCAAAATTCACGAATTCGTAATGGCCCACTTTTTCCAGTCGTACGCTTTCGACCTCGACCGGACGCTGTATTTCTTCACTTCGGGCCGCTACGAGTACCACAACAAAGGCTTCGACCTGACCCTCGAAGCCCTGGCCCGCCTCAACCACCGCCTGCAGCAAAGTGGGCTGGACGGCCAGGTGGTGATGTTTTTCATCACCAAGCGCCCTTACACCAGCATCAACCCGCAGGTGCTGGAACGCCGCGCCCTGCTGGATGAAGTGCACGAAACCTGCCAAGCCATCGAGCGGCAGGTGGGTGAGCGCCTGTTCTACGCCGCCGCCGCCAGCCAGGACCACAAGCTGCCCGACCTCAGCAACATGGTGGACGACTACTGGCGCCTGCGCTACCGCCGCACCCTGCAAAGCTGGAAAACCAACACCCTGCCGCCCGTCATCACCCACAACCTGGTGAACGACCAGGACGACGACATTCTGAACTTCATGCGCCGGGCCAGCCTGCTCAACCACAAGCACGACCGGGTGAAAATGGTGTACCACCCCGATTTCGTGTCGCCGGCCTCGCCCCTGCTGGGCATGGAGTACGGGCAGTTTGTGCGCGGCTGCCACCTGGGCGTGTTCCCGAGCTACTACGAGCCCTGGGGCTACACCCCGCTCGAATGCGTGGCCCGCGGCGTGCCCGCCATCACCTCCGACCTGTCCGGCTTCGGCGACTACGTGCTCGAAACCATCCCGGAGCCCGAATCGAAAGGCATTTTCGTGGTCCACCGCCAGGAAAAATCCTTCGACGAGTCGGCCGAGGAGCTCTGCAACATGATGTGGGACTTCGTGCTGCTCAACCGCCGCGAGCGCATCATGCAGCGCAACGCCGTGGAAAGCTCGGCGGAGCTGTTCGACTGGAAAAACCTGCGCGTGCACTACGACCGGGCGTATGCCTTGGCGTTGGAGCGGCAATAACAACTGACATATTTCTAATGAGGTTGACTGCTAGCGATAAACTGGAAATAATGTTGCGGGAAGGCAGCTTCCTGGTAGGAGTTGGCGGCTCACTTATAGCGTTATCGAGCCTGCTGGTCAAGCTATCCAATTCAGAATATGCCCTCGATGAGCTAATAATAGGCGCTGCGTTCATCGTTTTCGGCCTGGGCTTGGTTTACCACAGCGTTGACAAGCACAAATTATTGTGGGCCCTTGCTGCCGACCCCAGTCTCGTTACCGGAACCCTCGAACCAGCCCGCACCACAACGGAGGAAATCGACGGCACAACCTTTTACCGCGTAGCTTACGATTACCAATTTGACGGAATGACCTATTCCCATTGCGTCGAGACAAGCCGCCCTGAAAAGTATGGCGCCCAAGAATCCATTTTTATTCAACGGTCACGGCCCGCAAATGCGGTATTCGCCGCCGACCTACCCAGTGTAGTGCGAGAAAAACTACTGTCAGCAACTTCCAATCAGTTCCATGCACAGTAGAATACCCATTCTGGTGATAACCGGCTTCATTTCGATTACCGCCACTCTCGCCCACGAGTTTTGGCTCGAAGCCCCGCGCTTCCGCCTGCAGCCCGGCGCCACGGTCAGCATCCACCCCCTCATCGGGGCCGACTTCGCTGGCAAACCCTGGACCACCAAAGCCACCAAAGTCCTCCGCCTGGCCCGCTACGGCCCCGCGCCGGCCGACAGTTCCAACCTCACGCCCGCCCCCGGCGCGGCCGAAACCGACACCTTCCGCACCGCCTTCACCTTTGCGCAGCCCGGCACCCACGTCGTGCTCCTGCGCTCCACCAACTCCTTCACCGAGTTGCCCGCCGAGCAGTTCACCGCCTACCTGCGCGAAGAAGGCCTTGACTACCCCCTGAAGCTGCGCCAGGAAAACGACCAAACCGACAAGCCCGGCCGCGAAACCTACCGCCGCTGCGCCAAAGCCCTGGTGCAAGTGGGCGAAGCCGCCGCGACCCTTGCCGCCACCGACAGCGCCTGCCGCCGCGTCTACGGCCTGCCGCTGGAGCTGGTGCCCGAGCAAAATCCCTACCGCGTGCGCACCGATAAATCCCTCACCGTGCGCGTGCTGCACAATGGCAAGCCGGCTTTTGGCGCGTCTGTGCAGATATGGCAGCGCCAGCCCGGCGGCCTGCCCACCACGCATTACACCACCCGCGCCAACCAAAACGGCCGCATCTTGTTACGACTATCGGGGCCCGGCCCGTACCTGCTGGCCGCCGTGGACATGACGGTGGCACCCGCCAAGCTGCGCGACCGCGCCGACTGGCAATCGACCTGGGCCTCGCTCACGTTTGCGGGGCCGCCCGCCGGGCCCCTGCGGGCCGGAGCAAAACATTAGCCAGCTTCACCCAAAATTTTGGGTTTTTTATTTACCTTCGCCGTTCCCTTACTCTCCTTGCCCGCTGTATGAAGTACACGATTGATAAAAAAGAAAGCTACACCATCATCACCATTGAGGAGAAAAAGCTCGACACCACCGTGGCGCCCGACCTCAAATCGGAGTTTGTGAAGCTCAACGCTGAAGGCATCAACAACCTGATTCTGGACCTCACCAACGTGAAGTACACCGATTCGTCGGGCCTCAGCTCCATTCTGATTGCCAACCGGCTCTGCAACTCCACGGGCGGCCTGCTGGTGCTCACCGGCCTGCAAGACCACGTGCTGAAGCTCATCACCATCAGCAAGCTGGAGTCGGTGCTGCACATCCTGCCCACGGTGGAAGAAGGCATTGACCGCGTGTTTCTGCACGCCATCGAGCGCGACCTGACCGATAAGGAATAGCTTTTTTGAGCTGTTAGCGGGTGCCTTAATTCGCCACTTGGCTGTTAGCTGTTAGCCTTCTTTCGGGGGTGCTACCGGCTGGCAGCCAATTTTGCTTTTCTTCACCGCCCTCTTTTTCACTTAAAAAAAGCTAGCAGCCATCCGCTGCTAGCCAACAGCGAACCATTGACTTTCGAGCTGAAGATATTGGGCTCGGCTTCGGCCACGCCGGTCGCCGGCCGCCACCCCACGGCGCAGGTGCTCACGGTGGGCGCTTCTACCTACCTGATTGACTGCGGCGAAGGCACGCAGTGGCAGATGCTGGAGTACCGCGTGCGGCCGCATCACCTGCGGGCCATCTTCATCTCGCACCTGCACGGCGACCATTATTTTGGCTTGTTTGGCCTGCTGGGCACCATGCACCTGCAGGGCCGCACCCAGCCGCTGCGCATCATCGGCCCGCCCGGGCTAGACGAAGTCCTCGTCGCCCAGGCCCGCGTCTCGAACATGCACCTGGCCTTCGCCATGGAGTTTACGCCCGTAGACACCGAAGCCCACGCCGTGGTGTATGAAGATGAGCTGCTTACGGTGGCCTCGCTGCCCATGCGCCACCGCATTCCGTGCGCCGGCTACCTGTTTTCGGAACGGCCGCGCCGCGCCAACTTGCTCAAGGAACGGCTGCCCGCCGGCCTGCGGCCCGAGCAGCTGGCCCGCTTGGCCCAGGGCGAAGACCTGCCCGCCGACGGGCAGCAGCCCGGCCTGCGCCACGCCGATGTGGCCGGCCCGCCGCCCGCGCCGCGCCGCTACGCCTTCTTTTCCGACACGCTCTACACGCCCGCGCTGGCCGACCTCGTTCAGGGCGTCGACTTGCTCTACCACGAGGCCACGTTCCTGGAAGAGCTGCGCGAGCGCGCCGCCCAAACCCACCACAGCACCGCCCGCCAGGCCGCGCAATTGGCTGCGGCCGCCGGCGCGAAACGTTTTCTCATCGGGCACTTCTCTAGCCGCTACAAAAGCCTCGGGCCCTTGCTGGAAGAAGCCCGGGCCGTGTACCCCGAGGCCGAACTTGCCACCGAAGGGCTCGCGGCGAGTTTGTAGTGGCATCTATTGTTTGTCATCCTGAGCGGAGCGAAGGACCTTCTCACGCTCGCACAAATCGGTGTGTCATGATAAGGTCCTTCGCTCCGCTCAGGATGACAAAATTTTAACTCATGAATACCTTCGCGCACAAAAAACAGCAGCTCTACCTCGTGCTGAGCGGCATTTTCCTGGTAAATGCGCTGCTGGCCGAAATCATCGGCGTCAAGATTTTCTCGGTCGATAAGCTGATGGGCCTGCCCGGCAATCTCACGGCGGGCGTGCTCATCTGGCCGGTGGTTTTTGTGACGACGGACATCATCAACGAGTACTTTGGCAAGGCTGGGGTGCTGCGCATCAGCTACCTCACGGTGGTGCTCATTCTGTTTGCCTTTGGAGTTATCTACCTCACCACCAAGCTGCCACCGGCCGATTTCTGGCTCGACGTGAACAAGGCCGATAATCAGGGCCGGCCGTTCAACATTGATTTTGCCTACCAGAGCATTTTCCGGCAGGGCCTGGGCATCATCACGGGCTCCATCGTGGCGTTTGCGGCGGGGCAGGTGCTGGACGCCACCATTTTTGCGGCCATTCGGAAAGCCACGGGCGGGCGCTTTGTGTGGCTGCGGGCCACCGGCTCCACGCTGGTGTCGCAGCTCGTCGATTCGTTTGTGGTGCTGTACGTGGCCTTTTACGTGTTCGGCAACTGGACCATCGACCAGGTGGTGAGCGTGGCCAATACCAATTATTGGTACAAATTTGCGTCGGCCATCCTGCTCACGCCGGTGCTGTACCTGGCCCATTTCCTGATTGACCGCTACCTGGGCAAGGAGGAAACGGCTGAGCTTCAGGAGGAAGCTGTGGAGAACGTGAGCGTGTGAATTTGCCGGGCCAATGCGCGGTTGTGAGCTCATGTTGCTTAAATCTATTTTCCTGGCCGCCGCGGCGTTGCTGCCCGGGCTCGCGCAGGCGCAATTCATCCTGGCTCCCGGCACCTACCAACTGGCCAACGGCTCCAAAGGCGAAGCTTCGTTGAAGCTGATGCTGGCCGAGAACGGCAGCCCCACCATGATGGTGGGCGTCAAAAACGGCAAGGAGCGCCGGTTCCGCGCCGCTGAAGTCACGTATTTCACCGTTGAAAACCATCGTTTTGTGCGGGTGAATGACTTCCGTTTCCTCAGCGGCACCGATGCGGATTTTAAAGAACCCGCCCTGTTGGAAATTCTGGAAACCGGTCCGGTGGAGCTGTTTTATTACCATTACCAAGTGGAAATGGGCCCCAATTTCAAAGCACACGTGAAGCTGCTGGTGCTGCGCAAGGCGGGCACTCCCAGTTTCCTGGCCTACGCCCCCGGCCGCACGCCGGGCTTCGACTCCAAGCTGGCGTCTGGTACCTTCGTGGCCGCGCTCTTCCCCGCCGACCCGGTGCTGCAACGGCAATTTGCCACCAACGGCATTACCCGGGCCCACCTGGCCGACGTGGTGCGCGCTTACAACCAAGGAGTCCGCCTGAAACCCTAACCCAACCCCATGTCCCGCATTCTTACCGGCATCCAAAGCACGGGCCGCCCGCACCTGGGCAACCTGCTTGGGGCTATTCTCCCGGCCATTGAGCTGTCGAAAAATCCGGCCAACGACTCGCTCTACTTCATCGCCGACCTGCACTCGCTCACCACCGTGCGCGACGCGGCCGTGCTGCGCGCCAACACCTACGCCGTGGCCGCCGCCTGGCTGGCCTGCGGCTTCGACACCGAGAAGAACCTGTTTTACCGGCAGTCCGACGTGCCGCAGGTGACCGAGCTGACCTGGTACCTGAGCTGCTTTACGCCCTACCCCATGCTGGCCAACGCGCACTCGTTCAAGGACAAGTCGGACCGGCTTTCGGACGTGAATGCCGGCTTGTTCACTTACCCCGTGCTGATGGCGGCCGATATTCTCCTGTACGATGCTGAGTTTGTGCCCGTGGGCAAGGACCAGATGCAGCACCTCGAAATCGCGCGCGACATTGCCCACGCCTTCAATTCGCGCTACGGCGAGACGCTGGTGGAGCCCCAGGCCCGCGTCGACGCCGAGCTGATGACCATTCCCGGCACCGACGGCGCCAAGATGAGCAAGAGCTACGGCAACATCATCGACGTTTTCGCGCCCGAAAAAGAGCTGCTGAAAGCCGTAAAAAGCATTATTTCGGACAGCACCCCGCTCGAAGCGCCCAAGAATCCGGCCACCGACGTCACCTTTAAGCTGTATTCGACCCTGGCCACGCCGGAAGAAACGGCCACCATGCGCCGGAACTACGAGGCCGGCGGCTACGGCTACGGGCACGCTAAAAAGGAGCTGTACGAGCTGATTCTGCGGCGCTTTGCCACCGAGCGCGAGCGGTTCGATTTCTACATGAGCAACCTGCCCGCACTGGACGCCGCGCTGGCCATTGGTGCCCAAAAGGCGCAGGAATACGGCGCGGGCGTGCTGGCCAAGGTGCGCCAGAAGGTGGGTTACGGACGGGCGTAGCCTTCGCCGGCGGGCCGCCGGTCATTGCGAGCGCAGCGCAGCAATCCGTCCTGTCAAGAACAGACCCGCCCTTTTACCAGAACCGAAGGTCAGCGAAGCTAAAGCCCCGTCACCGCAATGGTGCCGGGGCTTTTCAATCAAACTCTGTCACATTCCGAGGTTGGTCGCGGAGGACAGGACGGATTGCCGCGCTGCGCTCGCAATGACCGGCGGCACAATAGACCAATCTACGCCTCGTAGGGCTGCTGGTGCGAAAAGCTGAAGCCCACTTTGCTGCCGCGGCTTACCTGTTGGTTTTCAACCTTCTGTTTGACGCTGATTTTCTGAATTTCGGGCAGCAGCGGGGCGATGAGGTCGTTGTTGACGGCCGCAATCATGGCGCTTTCCACGAACAGGCGCATGGCTTCGGGCTTGATGATGTTGTCCGACATGTCGTTGTCGGGCAGTTCCAGTTGCTGCACGCCTTCGAGGTAGTAGTGGTTTTCGATGTTGACCAGCAGGCGGCCCACCAGGTAGCCGGGGTCGTTGAGGCGCTGGTACTTGATGCTGTCGGCCATGAAGTTGTAGGCCATGATGTGCCCGAAAAAGCGCCGCCGAAAATCCTCGTTGACGTAGGCGCTGGGCATGGGCCCGTAGTCGTCGGGGAAGGTGACGACGTTGGAGTGCATCACAAACACCAGCAAATCGCCCGAAAACTTGATTTGAAACTCCATGTCGTTGATGGAGCGGTATTCGATGACGACGCTGGAATCCAGCGGCGTGAGGCGGCGCGTGAGCTCCAGCACCAATTCCTGCGACACGAGGCGCAGGCAGTCGAAGGCGGCCTGGGTGTTGCGAAAAATGGCCTGTTTGGCCACCGACTTCTGCTTGAGGCCGTCAAAAATCTGGTCGAGACGGTCGGCGGGCGCTTCGATGGGCGAGCCGGCTTCGGCCGTGGGGTGGTTGTTGGTGGCGGTGGCGCCGGTGTGGCCCGCCTCGGGGGACGTGGTGGCGGCTGGGGTGCTGGCGGCGGCGTTGGCCGCTTTGGGAGCCTTCTTTTTCTTGGGAGCGCCGCCCGCTACGTCTTCAACGACCGGGACTTGCGAGGTTTCGGCGGGCGCGAACAGCTCGGGTTCGCCGCTATTTTTGGAAGGAGACTTGGCCATGCGGAAAGGAAAAAGCGCCCCGGGAACCGCGACGCAAACGAAAGTAAAGGAACCACTGCACCGCCGCCAGCACCAGCAAGGCCCCGCGGCTAATGTGCACAGGATACGAACGCAAGCAGGACCTTAGTTTCAATCTCCCGCATTAGGCGCCTGGTCCGTCTCATTTGGGCGCGCCCCACGCAGCGGCGGCGGAGCCTCCAATTCTTCCACTACCGACCACTGCGGGCTGCGAAACGCCACCGTGCGCAGCCCCGCCCCGCGGCCGCCAGCCTCCGGCAGCAGCATGCCAACGGCCGATGGCCGCGCCAGGGCCTCTCCCACCGAGCGCACGGCGCCGGCCGGCACCGTGCGGCGTTCCAGGTCGGCCAGCAAGGCATCGCCATTCATTCCGGCAATGCGGTCGGTGAGCAGCATTTCCAACGCCTCCCGGTGCCGCACGCGGGCGGCGTTGGTTTGAAAGCGGGTGTCTGTCGCCCATTCGGGCCGCGCCAGGGCCGCGCACAGCTGCCGAAACTGGCCGTCGGAGCCCACGGCCAGCACCAGCGGCCGGCCGTGGGCGGCGCGATACACGGTGCCGTAGGGCACGATGCTGGGGTGGCCCGAGCCCATGGGCTGCGGGTCGTGGCCCGTGACGAGGTAGGTGGCGGCCTGGTTGGCGAGCGAGGCTAGGGCGCTATCGAGCAGGCTGACCTGAACCAGCGCCCCGCGCCCGGTTTTCTCCCGCTGAAAAAGGGCCGTGAGCAAGCCTTCTTTCAGCTGGTGGGCGGCCAATAAATCGACCAGGGCCACGGGCATTTTCTGCGGGGGCTGGCCGGGGCCGGCGGCGTTGAGGTGCATGAAGCCGGCTTCGGCCTGCAGCACGGCGTCGTAGCCGGCGCGGGCAGTTTCGGGGCCGTAGCCGGTGAGGTGGCCGTAGATGAGGCGCGGGTTTTTCGCGGACAAGGTGGCGTAGTCAGCGCCCAGTTTTTCGGCGTCGCCGGGCTTGTAGCTGGCCAGTACGAGGTCGGCGGTGGCAGCTAGTTGGTGCAAGGAGGCCTGCCCGGCTGGCGTTGTCAGGTCGAGCACACGGGATTCCTTGCCCCAGTTAGATGCCGCGAAATAAGCTGACACGGAAGCATCAGCCGCGGGCTGAGCCGCAGCGGCAGCAGTTTCGGTCGTGGTTTTCCAGCTGCGCGTGACGTCGCCGGCCGGGCTTTCAATCTTCAAAACGGAAGCTCCAAGCTCGGCAAAAAACTGGCCCACCTGCGGGCCGGCCAGCACGGAAGCGAGTTCGAGGACGCGGAGGTGGGCGAAGGGTAGTTCGGGCGACATACAAGGCGGCGGGGAAAGCCAGCAAGCTACGCGCGGGCGTCAACACTTGCCTCAACCCGCCAAGTAGCCGTAGTCGCGCAGCTGCTCGCGCACGTCGCCGTCCAGCCGCAGCAGGCGGCCCTGGTGCAGCAGGTACACCACGTCGCAGAGGGGCAGCACCTCGGCGTAGCGGTGGTCGGTGATGAGTAGGCCTTTGCGCTGCTTAAGGTGCTGCATTTCCTCGGCCAGGGTTTCGACGTGCACCGGCATCACGCCGGAAAACGGCTCATCGAACAGCGAAAAAGCCGTATCGGCGTGCAGTAGCAGCAGCGCCTGCACCAGCCGCGCCGACCCGACCGACAGCTCGCCGATTCGCTTGTCGAACTGCGGCCGCAGCTCGGGAAAGCGCGCGGTGGCGTTTTCGAGGTCGACGCCCAGCAGGCGCGCCGCGCGGGCCAGCGTCAGCGACGGCGGCAGCAGCGGCTCCTGGGGCAGGTAGTTCAGCAGCCCGCGCTCCCGGAACGCCGGCACCACGCGGCGGCCGTTCACGCGCACCGAGGCATCGGCCACGGCGCGGGCGCCGAAAATGGTTTGCAGCAGCACCGACTTGCCGCTGCCGTTGCGGCCCAGCAGGCCCACAATCTGGCCGGTTTGCACCCGCAGGTACACGCTGCTCAGCACCTGCCGCCCACCGAATTCGATGCGAATGCCATCGGCCTCCAGCACCTGCGGGCCGGCCTCGTTAAGCGCTGTCTCGCTCATGATAAGGCCGCCCGCATCAGCCAGGCGCTGCCCAAAAACAGCAGCCCATCCAGGGCCACCGCGCCGCGCCAGAGTTGCCGGCGGGAAATGTTCAGGTTGAAGTAAAACCAATACTGCCCCGGCCGCAGCCGCTCCGACAGCAGCCACACCACCGGCGCCGTGGCCAGCTTGGCGAGCAGCAGGGCCGGCAGGATTCCCCTGCTCCGCCCCTCGTAGATGGAGGGCAGCAGCACGGCGCCCAAAATCAGGCCCGAAATGCCGAGCATAAACGGGGCGGCGCTGCGATAAAACAGCAGCCCGGCCCGCCACCGGGTAAGCATTAGCGTCATAAAATAAGGGGTTGGTGCGCCTACCAACGGGGCCGCCCGCGAATTATTCTACCCGCCCGGTGCGGATGAAAACCGGGAACGTGACTTCCCGCGCGCCCGGTCCCCACAGCTGTTTTAGCTCATCCGCTACCAGGGCCGTCAGGTCGGCGCCGGTGTGCTGCTTGGCATAGTTGGCCGCGGCCGACCACGTGCCCAGGTACCCCAGCATGTCGGCCGCCGTCCATTGCCGCATTTCGGCAAACCGCGCGTGCTGCACGTCGGCAAACGGGAAGGGAATGCGGGCGTATTCCTCGGTGATGTGCCGGCGGTTGGCGTCCCAGTACGGCGCCGAGGTTTCGTCGTGAAACCGGTCGAGGGCCGCGTTGAGGGCGGCGCTGTCGGTGCGGCAGAAGTTGTAGCCCCATTCGGCCAGCACCGCGCCGGGCCGGGCCACGCGGCGCACCTCGGCGTGGTAGGCGGCGTGCTCGAACCAGTGCACGGCCTGCGCCACGGTGATGAGGTCGAAGCGCTGCGCCGGAAAGGGCGTGTGCTCGGCCTGGGCCCGTTGGTAATGGATGTTGGGGCGCGGCGCGGCCTGGGCCAGCTGCTTGTCGCTCAGGTCGGTGGCATCGACGCGCACGAAGTCATCGGCCAGCACCACGGCCACCTGGCCGTTGCCGGTAGCGCAGTCCCAGGCCCGCTCGCGGCTCGCTACCTGGGGCAGCAGCCAGTGGTAGAGCGCGGCGGGGTAGTCGATGCGGTAGCGGGCGTAGTCGGCGGATTGGGTGGAGAAACGGTCGAGGATGGGCATGGGCGGCGATGGTTGGGGGCTGCAAAGAACGTCACGTTCGGCGTCGGAGCAAGGTTCGGACGCATCGGAGCAAGGTTCGGACGCGTCGGAGTTGGCTTCGGGCATTTCGGAGCTGACTTCCGGCGTTTCGGAGGAGGCTTCGGACGCCGCGGCGGCCGGTTTTTGCTCGTCCGTGGCACCGCGCCGGCGTTGTATCTTTACCACAAATCAAGCGGTTTGCTGGCCGAAAGCACCATGTCAGCCCATTTTCAAATACTTAACAAGCTGAACCTTGACGTTTCACGAATTTAAGCTTCACGACGACCTGCTGGCCGGCGTAGACGCCATGAACTACCAGCAGGCCACCCCCATTCAGGAGCAGGCCATCCCCAAAATCATCGAAGGCAAAGACCTGATTGCCTGCGCCCAAACCGGCACCGGAAAAACCGCCGCCTACCTGTTGCCGCTGCTCGACAAGATTTCGCACGCCAAGCACGGCCACACCACCACCCTCATCCTGGTGCCCACCCGCGAGCTGGCCACCCAGATTGACGAGCAGGTAATGGGCTTCGGCTACTACGTGGAAGCCAGCTCGATAGCCATCTACGGGGGCGGCAAGTCCGAGAACTGGGAGCAGCAGAAACGCGCCCTCACTTCCGGGGCCGACATCATCATCGCCACCCCCGGCCGTCTCATCGCGCACCTGCAAATGGGCTACGTGAAGTTCGACCAAATCAAGTACCTGGTGCTGGACGAGGCCGACAAGATGATGGACATGGGTTTCAGCGATGACATCCTGAACATCGTGCGCCAGCTGCCCAAGGAGCGGCAGACGCTGCTGTTTTCGGCCACCATGCCCAGCAAAATCCGCGACTTCTCGCAGCAGATTCTCAAGAACCCCGACGAAATCCGGCTGGCCGTATCGAAGCCCGCCGCCGGCATCGACCAGCAATTTTACATGGCGTATGACCGCCAGAAAATCTACCTGCTCGAGCACCTAATCAAAACGCAGGACGTGCAGAGCATGGTGCTTTTCACCAGTCAGAAAGCGGCCGTGGGCGGCATCGTGAAAGCGGTGAACAAGCTTGGCATCGAAGCCCGCGGCATCAGCTCCGACCGCACCCAGGAAGAGCGCGAGGAAATCATGCGCGCCTTCAAAAACAAGCAGTTCCCCATTCTGGTGGCCACCGACGTGCTCAGCCGCGGCATCGACATTGACTCGCTGAGCCACGTGGTGAACTACGACATCCCGCGCGCCGCCGAGGACTACGTGCACCGCATCGGCCGCACGGCCCGCGCCGCCACCAAAGGCACCGCCATCACCTTCATCTCGGACCAGGACCAGGACCGGGTGGTGAAAATTGAGCGCCTCATCGAGCGCGACATCGAGAAGCAGAAAATTACCGAAGCGCTGGGCCTGGGCGAAGCGCCCGAGTTTGACCCCAAACGCTTCGCCGGCCTGGGTGGCAAAATCGGTGGGCGCCCCGCCCGCGGTGGCCACGGCGGAGGTGGCGGCCGCGACCGTGGCCCCCGTGCCGAAGGCGACCGCGGCCCGCGCCGCGAAGGCGGCCGGGATGGTGGCCGCGACGGCGGCAAACCCCGCCGCGACGCCCCCGACCCCAAAGACCCCAAGCACCTGGAGCGCCTCGCGGCCGCCAAAAACGCTCTGGCTGCCCTCGATGCCGGCCAGGCGCCCACCGTGCCCTACCAGCGCCCGCCCCGTCCCGAAGGCGAAGAGCGCCGCGAGCGCCGGCCCCGTCCGGAGGGCGAAAACCGTGCGCCCCGTGAGCCGCGTACCCCGCGCCCCGATGGCGAAGCCCGCGAGCCCCGTGAGCCCCGCGCCCCGCGCCCGGAAGGCGACGCCCGTCCGCCGCGCGAACCCCGCCCCGAGGGCGAGGCC
>NZ_JADQDM010000024.1 GCF_015694525.1 Hymenobacter ruricola
CGCCGCAACGGGGGGGGCGCGCGAACCCTCCCCCCCCCCACCCTCTTCCCTTCCCCCCCCGCCCTAACCTCCCTCCCCCGGCCCTCTGCATGACGTTGCTTTGATTTGTTTTTACTCGTTTTCTGGTCCGGCAATCACAATCTGCATATTCTCTGGCAACAGGTACGCCTGCGCCAGCGTGCGCAGCGTTTCGGCATTAGTGGCCTCGGTTTGCTGCACGAATTCGGTGTAATAGTCAGCGGGCAACTCCAGAAACACCAACGTTTTGTACTTGTCGCACTGCTCAAAAACGGTGGATAGTTCGTTGGCAAACTTGCCCAGCAGGTAATTTTTCACTGTTTCCAACTCGTCGGCCGGAATCAGTTCTTCCTGCAGGCGGCGCAGCTCCATCTCAATTTCGCGCACGGCAAAGTCGGCGCTTTCGCCCTTCACGTCGGTGCCGATGACGAGCGAGGTGCCTGCCTCGCGCGGGGCCACGCTGGCGTAGATACCATAGGTCAGGCCCTTGTCCTCGCGGATGTTACGCATCAGCCGCGAGCCAAAATAGCCGCCCAGCACGTTGGCCAGCAACTTCAGGCGGTGGGTATCGGGGTGCGTGGGGCTGGGCCACAAGCGGCCCATCCGGATGGACGCCTGCAGGCTGCCCGCCACTGGCACACGCTCGACGTGAGACGGTGGGATGGATACGTCAATTTCTAGTCCATACTGCTGTTCGGGCCTTTGCGTTGCGCCCATTGGCTCCGCGCCAAAAGCAGAAGCCACCAGCTCACGCTCCGCTGCTACATCGCCGCACAAAAACAGCTCGGCGTTGGCCAGGGCGTAGGCTTGCTGGTGGAAGGCCCGAGCTTCTTCGGCCGTCAGTGCCTGGTACTCGTCGGCGTTAAATGGCCGGCCGTAGGCGGTTTCGGCCCCAAAAAGCAATTCATTGAACCGCTCCGAAGCCAGGAAGCTGGTTTTCTGGCGCTCCACGCGCACGTTCTGGACGGTGCGGGTTTTGAGCTGGTCCAGCTCGCTGGCCGGGAAGGCCGGGTTTTGCAGCACGTCCAGCACCAGCGGCAGCAGGGCGGGCAGGTGCCGCGTGAGGCAGTAAAGCGTGAGCGTGGAGCGGTCAAATCCCGCGTCACATTCTAGCGAAGCGCCGTAAAAGGCCACTTCGTCGGCAATTCGGCGGGCGGTGCGGGTAGTGGTGCCCTCCAGTAGCATGCGCGCCGTGAGCGTGGCCAGGCCGGGGCGGGGCTCCACGGTTTTGCCGGCCCGGAACACGGCCTGCAGGCGCACCACGGGCTGGGCATCGTTGGCCAGCACGTGCAGGCGGGCGCCGCTGGGCAGGGAAAGAACGTCGGCGGCGGGCAGCGTTACGCGGGCCAGCGGCTGAACGGGAGGGGCGACGGTGCGGTCGAGCATAAAGAGCAGTGGTTGATTTCAGAGGGGAGGAAGCGAATGGAAAAAGAACGTCATGCTGAGCGCAGCCGAAGCAGCTCGCGTGTAGCAGCAACCCTTTCGTTTTCACGATTGAATTACTGTTGCACGCGAGCTGCTTCGGCTGCGCTCAGCATGACGTTCTGGGGTGGCAGTCCGTCGGCTTAGTTCGTGGGGAGCTCGCCGCTGGTGCCGCCGGCACCGTTTTCGTCAAACGCGTCGGAGAGCTTGTTCAGGTTGAAGTGCAGCGACACCCGAATGGTTTGGGCCAGCGGGTTGTTTTGCGAGTTGTTGCCGGTGGGCACCAGGTAGGTGCCGTCGATGCCGAACACCTGGTAGCGCACGCCCAGGCCCAGGCTCAGGTATTGGCGGTCGCCCTTGTCGGGGGCTTCATAAAAGTAGCCGCCGCGGGCGTACAACAAGTCGTTGTAGTTGTATTCGAGGCCGGCCGAGAGGTTGATTTCCCGGATTTCTTCGCTGGTGCCGCCCGGCGCGTCGCTGAACGACGAGAACATGGCGCCCACAATGGACTGGTTGTTGCGCTGCGTGTTGGCGGCCACAATCGAGGGCGTGTTCGACGCCACACCGTTTTCGTAGTACGGCGAGGGCACCAGCAGCTTGCTGGCGTCTAGGGCTATCGTGATTTTGTTGTACTGGTCTATTTCGCGGGTAATGGCCGTGCCGAGCTTCAGCGTGGTGGGCAGGAAGCTGGGCTCCGTCGCTTTGACGTAGGTCATCTTGTTGCCGATGTTGGAGATGGCGCCGCCAAAGGCCAGGTTGTAGAGGCCCGTGCCGATGGTGAGGTCCTTGGAATAGTACGCGCCCAGGTCCACGGCCGCCGAGTTACCCGGCTCTGAACTGTTGTTGTTGATGGCCCCGATGAGGTTGGAATGGATGTAGCGCGCCGAAATGCCCACGCCGAAATTATCGGTCAGTTGCAGGCCGTACGACACCGAAACGGCGTACTCCTTGGGGTTGAAGGAGCCGTTGGGCAGGTTGTTGCCGGTGCGGTAGTCGATGTTGCCCAAATCGAAGTACATCAGCGAGGCGCCGAAGGCCGAGCGCGTGCCCACTTTGCCGTAGCCCGAGAGGTAGGACAGGCTCATGTCGTCGGTGATGTTGCGCAGCCAGGGCGAATACGACACCGACGCCGCGTACTTGTAGGGCACAAAGCCCAGCTTGCCGGGGTTGAAGTAGGCCGCGTTGGCGTCGGGCGAGGTGGCCACGCCCGCTTCGCCCATGCCCGAGGCGCGCGCATCGGGGCTGAGGGTGAGAATGGGCACCGCCGTGGTGATGGTGTGCTGCTGGCCCTGGGCCTGAACCGAAGCGGCCGAAGCCAGCAAGCCGGCTACCAGCGCCCAGCGCGAACATGAAACGAGTGAATGCATAGAGGTGGGTGAGGAGGCCATTCGCGGCCCGGGCGCAAATAAAAGCGGATTAGGTTAATTCAGGATGACGAGCTTTTCGTATTTCGAGGCCACGGTGCCCTTGTTCTGCGAGCGCACGCTGAGGCGGTACACGTACACGCCACGGGCCAGCTGGTCGTCGAACTCGTCGCGGCCGTTCCACTTGATGGTCTTGTTGTGCGACTCGGTGCTGGGCACCGTGGCCGTGAGCGTGCGCACCAGCCGGCCCGCCACCGTGAAAATCTGCACCTGCACGTCCAGCTCGTCGGGCTCGCCGCCGGCCTGGTTGTGGTCGAAGATGAACGTAGTACTGGTAGCAAACGGATTGGGGTAGTTCAGCACGTGGTCCAGGGCCAGCTTTTCGTCGGTGGCCACCACGAACTCAATCTCTTTTTCCGACGAGTTGTTGTAGGTGTCCCAGGCTTTCACGCGCAGCGTGTGCGGCCCGTTGGCCAGTCCTTTGAACAGGTTCGTGACCTGGCCCCGCCGGAAATTGCCCACGCTCGACACGAAGCTCTCGTTGAGCACCAGCAGCTTGGAATCGTCGTGGTCAACAACGGCCGTGATGTCGTGGCCAATGCCCGCCCCCGTGGTGTTGATGCCGCTGGAGTCGCTCAGCTGGGCCAGCAGCGTGGTGTTGGGCCCGGTGAGGCCGCCAAACACAAACTTGTCGTTGTCCATGAACAGCGTGATTACCGGCGGAATGGAGTCCTGCGGGGCGTTGAGCGAAGCGCCGCCCACCTGCTTCAACTGGTAGCCGTGCGCGTCGACGGTGTGCGTGGGGTCGGAGGCGTAGAGGCTGATTTTGCCCAGCCCCAGGTTGTAGTTGATGTCCTTGGGCACCACAAACGTCAGGCTGAACTCGCCGTTCACCACGTTGGCCTGGCCGCCATAAATCACGCTTTCCTGCACCTCTATATCGCGCGGCTTATCCTCCGGCGTGGTGGGCGTTTCCTCGTCGCCGAGGGTTTTCACCATGGTCGGCTTGTCGTAGATGGTGACCTGCGCCCGGCCCGTGAAGCCGGTGTTGGGCGCGCCGCCATTCAGCACCCGGCCGTGCACCCGCACGCGGGACAGGGCCTGCAGCGCCGGGGCCGGCGTCCACACGCCCGCCACCCGCTCGTTCACGCTGTCGAGCACCACCGTCTGGCGGGGGTAGGCCAGGGTCATGCTGGGGTCGGCCAGCAGGGTATAGTTGCGGTTGTTGAGGTCGGACCCATTTGCGCGGTGAAAGTCGTTCTTGCTTAGCATCACCACCGTGCCGATGGCGGGCATCTGGCTGTTGAGGGGTTGCAACACCCGCCGGAAATAGGCATCGTTCAGGCCTGCGTTCTGGCCCGCATCTACCACGCGCGTGGTGGTGAAAAGGCCCACCGCCCCGCCCGTGGCATTGTCGGTGAGCACCTGCTCGCCGGCCGAGGTAAAGTCGGGATTGTCGAAGGTGCTGAAATCGCAGGTGCCCGTGGTGAAGAACGTCAGGTTGTTGGCGTTGCGCAACGCCATCACCGACGCATTGGTCAGAATCTGCTCATCGGCCCAGCCCTTCGGCCCGCCGTGACCCAGGTAGTTGACAATCAAAGAGCCTTGCTCCACCGATTGGTCGATGGCACGGTTGGCAGCCGTCGAGCGCTGCCCGGCCGCCACGGCCTGCTGCGGATACAAGTCGAGGTACACCTTGTGCACGTTGTAGGCCGGCGCCGTGGTCTGCACAATGTTGGCAATGTTATCGGAGCCCCGCGTGTCGTCTACAAACAAGCTACGCTCACCGTCGTCCGACACCAGCGAAATGCGGTTGCGCCACTTGCCATAGGCCGCCGTGGCGTCGTAGCTGATGATTTTGTCCACCAGCTGCCGGGCCTGGGTCACGTCGGTTGACTTGCCCGACGGCAGGCGCACCGGCAGGCGGCCCACGCCAATGTCGAGCAGCTCATTGCTCGACCCTTCCACCCATTCGCCTTCGTTGTCGTCGAGCAGGGCGTAATAGTCGTCCGAAGAATAGCTGGGTATACCATAGAACGGCGTCAGCGACTCGCGCGACTCGTAGGTGGGCACGTAGTTCTGGTTGAAGTTGTCGAAGTCGGCGCTGGCGCGGAAAGGCACCCGGCTGCTTTTCCACCAGTCCGGTTCAAAGTTGGCGTCGTTGTAGGGGTCCGACTTGTAGTCGAACGACGCATCGCCGAACAGCAGCAATTGCAGCTGCCGGCCGGCGGGGGCCCGGTCGTAGAGCTGCTTCACGAAGTCGCGAATGGCCGTCACGTCCTGCCCGCCCGAGCCGTATTCGTTGTAAACCTGGGTGGTGGTCACCACCACGGAGCGCAGGCCGTCGTGGGAGGTGCGGTGGTTGGCAAGGCGCTGGGCCTGGGCGTAAAACACCGGATGCGTCACAATAACCAGGTCGACCAGCGCGGCCGGGTTGCTGTTGATGGCGTGCAGGTTCTGGTTGTCAACGCGGCCGAACCGCCGCACTTTGCCGAAGTTATTGGTAAGCTGAAAAGCTACAAATTCCCGAAATGTGTCGGACGGCGCTACGAAGCTGTTGCTGCCATCGAGGGCGCGGGCCACGGGCCGCCGCGGGTCAGTCACGTCCCACACGGTGGCGCCGGCAGCATTGGCCAGCTGGTACTGGTTGAGATGTCCGGGCCCGATGTTGCTCAACGAACGGAATTCCAGCGGCTTATCCGTCAGCCGGAGTTGGCGCATGGCGTTAATTTCCAGGTAGTCGAGGTAGCCGTTGGCGCTGGGGTCGCCGCTGGAGAAGGTGAGCCCCACCGTGAGCGAAGTACCCGGATTGGGCAGGTACAACTGTCGGGTGGCCGTGGTTTCGACGGCAATGGGAAAAAATGCCTGGGGCACCAATGCCCTGAGCGGCTCGGTGCCCAGGCTGGTGTTGTTGAGCGTGAGCTGAAACGCGCTGCCTGCCGCCGAGCTGGCCAGCAGCGACGACGTGACTTGTACCGGCGCGTTGCTTACCAGGTCGGGAATGTTGTCGAACGTGAAGTTTTGCTGGCCACCGCTGCGAAAACCCTCGCCCACCCAGTTGCGCCCCGAGTGCATGAGGCTAATCAGGTCGTGCTCGTAGAAGTCGCGGTAGGTAAACGAATTGATGAGCACGGGAGTAGCACCGGCCGCCGGCGGGGCCACCGGCTCAACCCGCCGGCCCGGCTGGTTGTCCACGGTCACGAAATAGTAAGCCGTGTCGGTATAAATGTTGTTGCGGTGCCGGAACACGGCGCCGTCAGCCGCCCAGGTGTGCGGGCCGGGCGAGTAAAACAGGAAGTATTCGTTGTTGTCGAGCGTGTTGTCGGGGTTGCCCACAAACTGAATGTTGTTTTCGGTCAGGTCGTCGGGACGCGGCACGGCGCTGGCCTGGGGCAGAATGCCCATGGCGTTGCCGTAGAGGTGCAGGTTCTTGGGGTTGATGTTCCCGGAAATGCCCAAGTCGGCCAGGGCGGCCTTGTCGAGCTTGTAGACGCCGCTTTCGGCCACGCCCAGCTTGTACCAGTCGCCGGTGCGCAGCACCGATTGGGTGGCGTAGACGTGGGCGGCCGTGGCCGTGCCGCGCGCGGCCGCAGCGCTGCCCGGCGCGTAGCGGTAGTCGAACGACACCAGGCGCTCGGGCTGGCCGGTCTGGGGGTTGCGGCGGGCCGGGCGCAGGCTCAGGTACGTCACCGTGCGCTTCATCTCGGTGCCGGAGCTCAGCTGTGGGTCGGGGCCGGCGGGCAGCTTGCCGGCGTCAAACAGCTGAGCGTCAGCGGCGGAAAACGGCTCGTACACCAGGTTCAGCAACTCGCCCTGGGCCACGGCGCCGCCCGTCAGGCGCACGGTGTACCAGCCCACCTGCTCGTTCAATACCGGCTGGGCTTCGGCGTAGGTGGGCACTTTTTTCTTGCGGGTGCCGGGGCCGGGCACCTCGGCGTAGCCGCCCCACTTGATGGTGCCGTGGGTGGTGAGAAGGCCGCCCGACTGCGCGCGGGCCGGCCGGGCCGCTCCCACTATCAACCCCGCAAAAGCAATGAAGAGAAAAGAAAGACGCATACACGCTATGTTTTTAATACCTGCCTTGCTGCACGGGCCCACCGGGGGTGGCCCTCGCAACAGCGCGGCCGGGCGTCAGGTTCACCTGGCAACCCCATCCTAACAACCAAATACTCTATTTATTGCAACGCCAGCCGCGAATATGTCAGCGGGCCGCCGTTTTGGGCACCGAAAGCAGCACGTAGAGCAGCACCACCAACGGCACGGCCGCCGCGCGCAACGCCAGCAATAATCCTGCCGCCAACAGCAAAAACAAAAAACGACGCCGGTTATCGGCCCAGCGCAGGGTCTTAAACTTCAGGGCAAACAGCGGCAGCTCGGCTACCAGCAGCCCCGACAGCAGCACCGTGAGGCCCAACAGTACCAGCGGATTAAGAACGAAAGCTTTCAGCCCAAACTGGTCGTGGGCCAGAATAAGCGGCAGCGAGGCCACCACCAGCGTACACGCCGGCGTGGGCAGCCCAATGAAGGACGTCGTCTGCCGGGTGTCGTTGTTGAACTTGGCCAGGCGCAGGGCCGAGAAGATGGTGACCAGAAAACCGAAGTAGGGCATCCAAACCCAGTTCGACATCGGCTCCGTGCCGCTGCCAAATAGCACATGCCCGGCCAGCAGATGAGCCAGAATAGCCCCCGGCACCACGCCAAACGACACCATGTCGGCCAGCGAGTCCAGGTCTTTTCCAATAGCCGACGACACGCGCAGAGCCCGGGCCAGCAGGCCGTCGGCAAAGTCGGCGGCGGCGGCGGCGGCCACAAACCAAGCGCCGTTTTCGAGCCGGCCGGCAAAAATCTCCGTCAGCGCCAGGCAGCCGCACAGCAGGTTGAGGCAGGTCACGGCGTTGGGCAGGTGTCTTTTCATTTAACAATTATCAATTAGCATTTAACATTTTATCGGCTCCACTTATCTCCCTCAACAGCTACTGGGCGCGCACTCAACGTTCGCCCGGGCTGTTAAATGATAATAGCGAGCCGTTAAATGAGGAAGGGATTGGCGCGGCGCTCCTCGCCGATGGTGGTGGCCGGGCCGTGGCCGGGGTACACCACGGTATCGTCGGGCAGGGTCAGGAGCTCGGTGGCAATGCTGTGCAGCAGCTCGGCGTGGTTGCCGCCCGGCAAATCGGTGCGCCCGATGCTGCGCTGAAACAGCACGTCGCCGCCAATGACGGTGGCCGTGGGCGCGTGGTAGAACACCACGTGCCCCGGCGCATGGCCCGGCGTGAAGCGCACCTCCAGCGCGGTTTCGCCGAAGCGCACGGGCTGGCCGGCCACCAGCTCGCCGGTGGGCTCGGCCGGCTGGTACTGCGGAAAGCCATAGTTGGTGGCGTAGGTGGGCACGGCGCGCAGGGTGGGCACGTCGAGGCGGTGCACCAGGAAGGGCGTGCCCGGCCAGGTGCTCAGCACAAACTGGCTGCCGAGCACGTGGTCGATGTGCGAGTGGGTGTTCAGCAGCAGCGCTACTTGCAAGTCGTTGGTTTCGATGTACTCTTTTAAGGCACGCTGCTCGGCAGGCGCGTAGCAGCCGGCGTCCACGATGGCCACTTGCCGGGTGGCCTCGTCAATCAGCAGGTAGGTATTTTCGGAGAAAGCATTGAACGTGAAACCGGCGACCGTCATACAAAACCAAAATGTCTGAGCAATGCGGAAAGGTACGGCGCTTCGCTTAATGAGGAGTAAACTCGCCCTGTCATCCTGAGCGCAGCGAAGGACCTTCTCACGCCAGCGCCGTCTGAATTTATTGCAAATTATTCAGGGGTAATGAGGTCCTTCGCTCCGCTCAGGATGACAGGGCGGGTTCCTTGTTAAAGTAAGTCTCATTACCTTGCCGGCCATGATGGACTGTGATTTTCTGGTGGTTGGCCACGGCATTGCGGGCGCCACGCTGGCTTATGTGCTGCGCCAACGGGGCCACCGCGTGCAGGTGTACGACCCCGGCCAGGCCAACTCAGCCTCCAACGTGGCGGCCGGCCTCATGAACCCCGTAGCCGGCAAGCGCTTCGCGCTGTCGTGGCGCGCGGCTGAGCTGCTGCCGTTCGCCGCCGCGTTCTACCGCGAGCTGGAGCAGCGCTTCGACCAGCCGTTTTTCAACGAGTCGCCCATTTTCAAGCTCTTCGGCTCGGTGGAAGAGCAAAACGCCGTGCTGGCCCGCAGCGCCGACCAGCCCTGGGCCGGCTTCGTGGCCGAGCTCACCACCACCGACCCCGGCCTGGCCGGCGTGCACGCGCCCTTCGGCGGGGCGTGGCTGCGCGGCGGCGGGCACGTGGCCGTGCGCGAGTTGCTGGCTGCCCTGGCCGCCGAAGGCACCCGCGAGGGCTGGCTGCAGCCCGAAGGTTTTGACTGGAGCAAGCTGACGACCGACGACGCCGGCGCCACCTACGCGGGCCAGGTGCGGGCCCGGCACGTCGTGTGCTGCGAGGGCGCGGCGGCCGTGCGCAACCCCTATTTTAGCTGGCTGCCGCTCACGCCCAACCAGGGCGAGGTGCTGGACGTGGAATGCGCCGGCCTGAGCCCGGCCCAGGTGCTGAACCGCGGCGCCTACGTGGTGCCGCTGGGCGGCGGGCGCTTCCGGGTGGGCGCCACCTACCGCTGGCCGCCGTTTGCCGAGGGGCCCACGGCCGTGGGGCGCGAGGAGCTGGCGGCCCGCCTCACGGTGATTACCGACCTGCCGTTTGCCGTGCTGGGGCAGCGGGCGGGCGTGCGGCCCGCCGTGCGCGACCGCCGGCCGCTGCTGGGCCCCCACCCCACCGCGCCGGCCTTAAGCTTTTGCGGCGGCTACGGGTCCAAGGGCGTGATGCTGGCCCCGCGGCTGGCCGTGCTGCTGGCCGACTGGCTGGCAGGGCGCGCCGAACTGTGGCCCGACGTGAGCCTGCACCGCTACAACGCGCTGCGGCCGGTTGGCGTAATTTGAGTACTATTGAACCCGGCCCCGGCCGGGCGTGGCCGGGCCGCGTTTTTCCTGGTGCGATACCGGAACAATTTTCCGCTAAATCCTTTTACTTCAATTCCCCGGGCGGCCCGCCCACCGGGCGGAACCTTTCCTAGGGCCCGCAGACTTTTTAGCGTTACGCGCGGACGAAAATCCGCTTTTGCTCGTTGCCTCCGTTATGACCATTTCATTATTCACGAAGCGCGCGCTGGGCGCCCTCGCGCTGCTGCTGCCCTTGCTGGGCCCGCCCGCCGCCCGGGCCCAAACGGCGCAGGAACCTTTTGGGCGGGTGCGCGTGCAGTACAAGCAGTTCAACTGGCAGCAGCTGAGCACCCAGAATTTTAACGTGATGTACTACGACGGCGGCGAAGGCAGCGCCCGCCGCGCCGCCGAGTACGCCGAAAAAGAGCTGCAGCGCATCACCTCGCTCATCGGCTATTACCCGTATTCCAAAACCACCCTGCTGTTTTACAACTCGGTGGGCGACCTGCGCCAGAGCAACATCGGCCTCACGGCCACCTTGCAGCAGGTGAACGGCGGCGAAACGCCGCTGGCGCGCATGAGCAAGGTCCAGATTGCCTTCGGCGGCCAGGAGACGGAGTTTAAGCGCGAGCTCAGCACCCAGATAACCCAGGTGCTGCTCAACGACATGATGTACGGCGGCTCCCTGAAGGAAGTGCTGCAGAGCAGCTACCTGCTGCAGCTGCCGGACTGGTTCATCGGCGGGGCCTCGGCATACGCGGCCGAGGGCTGGAGCGTGGAAATGGACGGCTTCATGCGCGACATGACCAAGCAGTACCCCACGGGCATGCGCACGGCGCCGTTTTTCCTGCGCAACTCCACGCTGGCGGGCCAGAGCATCTGGAACTATGTGGCCGAGCGCTACGGCTACACCACCATCCAGAATATTCTGAACCTCACGCGTATTACGCGCGACATTGAGGTGGGCATCAGTTCTTCGCTGAACGTGCCGTTTAAAGTCTTTCTGAAAGACTGGCTCACGTATTACCGCGACCTCAACGGCCAGCCCGTGGCCACGCTGGTAGAGCCAGACAAGCAATTTCGCCAGGGCGGCCGCAACCGCCACGCCGACGTGTTTTCGCAGCCCGTGGTGAGCCCCAACGGCCAACTGGTGGCCTACGCCCAGAACGAAGGCGGCCGCTACCGCGTGGTGGTGGTGGACCGCACCGGCAAGCACCGCCGCACCCTGAGCCGCGGCGGCTACAAAACCCCCGACCAGCAAATTGAGACCCGCCTGCCCGTGCTGGCCTGGCGTGGCAACTCACAAGTGGCCGTGGCCGAGATGAGCCGCGGCGAAATGACCCTGCGCCTGCGCGACGCCGACGGCCGCGGGCTGGTGCGCCGGGCGCGCGAAGCCATCCGGTTTTCGCGGCCGGCCTCGCTGTTTGCGCCCTACGACCAGATTCTGAGCATGAGCTACTCGCCCGATGGCAAGGCGCTGGTGTTTAGCGCGGTGCGCAACGGGCAGAACGACATTTACTTATTGCGGGCCGGCAGCCGGCAGGCCGAGCAGCTCACCAACGACTTGTTCGACGACGTGCAGCCGGTGTTTTTGCCCAACGGCGAAGGCCTGGTGTTTAGCTCGAACCGCTACCTCGACTCGGCGGGCCGCGCCCGGCCGGCCACCTTCCAGAACGTGGTGAACAACTACGACTTGTTTGAATACCACCTCGACGGGCGCCCCATTCCGGTGGAAACGCTGGTGAGCACCATCTCGAACGAGACGCGTCCCCGGGCCATTTCCAATGAGGAAATTCTGTACCTGGGCGAGGAAAGCGGCGTGCGGGCCCTGTACCGCTACTCGCTGAAAACTAAGCAGCGCACCATTCTGACGAACTGGCTGCCCAATACGCACGATTTCGACTACAGCCCGCAGACGTCGGCGCTGGTGTTTGTGGCGCCGACGCAGTCCCGCGACATCCTCTACCTCTACCCCGAATATCCGCTCACGACGAGCTTCCCCCTCACCAAAACGGCCCGGCAGCAAACGCTGGAAGACCGGTCGGCCCCACCCCGGGCAGCCGCGGCCCCCAAGCCCGCCCCGGCGCCCGCGCCCGTAACGTCTTCGGTTGCCGCCGCGGGCGCGCCGGCCGACTCGGCCACCACAACGGCACCGGCCAAGGCCCCCAAGCCCGCCAGCAGCACCGTGAACACCAGCGACTACCAGTTTGAGGAAGACGAGCCGGCCCAGCCCTCGCAAACCAAGCGGCGGCGCCTCACCCCCACGACGGCCTCGACGGCAGCAGCGGCGGCGACGGCGGCCCAGGCCAACGCCCCGGCCCTGAGCGGCCCGTTCCGCTACGACACCCGCTTTATGGCCGACAACGTGTCGACGGCCCTGTACATGGACCCGCTGGTGGGCGTGGGCCTGCAGTTCAAGGCGGCCCTGACCGACGTGCTGGAAAACCAGCGCATCGACGCCAGCCTGTTTGGCTTGTTTGACCTGCGCACCAGCAACATCCGGGCGGCCTACACCAACCTCACGCACCGCTACGACTGGAGCCTTGCCTACCAGAAGCAGGCCTACTTTTTCGGCATTGGCAACAACAACTTCCGCTACGGCCGCCACGAGGTGGCGCCCACCATTGCCTACCCGCTCACCCACAACCTGAGCGTGCGCGGCGGCCCCCGCTTCGTGAACATTTCGAGCACCCAACTTGGCGATGCTTCCACCGAAAACGACCTGAGCACCAACTACGTGGGCTACAACGGCGAGCTGGTGTTCGACAACAGCATCAACACCGGCGTGAACATGGTGGTGGGCACCCGCCTCAAAGCCAGCGTGCTGAACCTGACCAACGTGAACGACAAGGGCAAGAGCTTTGGCAAGTTCGTGATTGACCTGCGCCACTACCAGAAAATCAGCCGCTCCATTGTGTGGGCTAACCGCGCCAGCTACGGGCAATTTTTCGGTCCGCGCGCCCAGGTGTTCCGCATCGGCGGCATGGACGACTGGGTTATCAACGCCGAATACGACCAGAACCGCTTCCTGCCGGGCTACTCGGCTGCCGACCAGGTGATGAACCAGGAGTTTGTGACCAACCTGCGCGGCTTCAACTACAGCGCCCGCAGCGGCCCGCGCTACGTGCTGTTCAACAGTGAGCTGCGCGTGCCCATTGTGCAGTATTTCGCCCGGCGCCCCATCTACTCGGGCTTCTTCCGCAACCTGCAGCTCACCGGCTTCGCCGACGCCGGCACGGCCTACTCGGGCACCAACCCGTTTGGCCTCGACAACTCGGCCAACACCGTGAAAGTGGTGCCGTCGGGCAACTACTTCTCGGCCACGGTGGTCAACTTCCGCAACCCCTTCCTTGTGGGCTACGGTGCGGGCATTCGCACCACGCTGCTGGGCTTTTATGGCAAGATGGACGTGGCCTGGGGCCAGGAGGATTACATCACCAAAGGCCCGAAATTCTACTTCACGCTGGGCTACGATTTTTAACGGGCAAGCGTGGATGGTCAGTGGTTAGCACTGAATTGATGACGCTTGAGAAGGCTCCTGGCTTGATAGCCAGGAGCCTTTTTTGTTTCGCTCCGCTCAACAAGCCGTCGATTCCGTTATTTGTGCATCTCCAACCAAGCCCCTTCCCGCTATGAAAAAGTTGCTACTCTCCGGCCTGATGCTCCTGCTGTCGGGCTCCGGCGCTTACGCCCAGTTCCAGACGCCCGGCACCGGCGTGCGCTGGACGCTGGCCCAGTTGGCCGCCGCGCCCGGCTCCAACGTGGTGCTGACCGGCCCCGGCACCTACGCCGTGAACGGTGACCTGCGCCTCAGCCCCACCGATACGCTGGCCATCACGACCAACGCCGCGTTGCGCGTGGCCGCGGCGGCCCTGGTGACCGTGGACGGGGTGCTGCTGGTGAACCCGCGCGACTCGGTCAAAATTACGGCCCAGGCCAGCGCGGCGCCGTTTAAGGGCCTCACGTTTTCGGCCACCAGCCAGGGTTCGCGCCTGCGCAAAACCATTGTGGAATACGGCGGCGGCATCCGCATTCTCGACAATGACCTGCTGCTGGACAGCTGCGTGGTACGCTACCAGGTGTCGCGCATCGGCACCACCAGCACCAACAGTGGGGCCATCAGCCCCTCGGGCGGGGCGCCGCGCATCCTGAACTGTCGCATTTATGACAATGCCCGCTCCGGCGTCTTGAGCCCGGCCAACCGCAACACCTCGCCGATAATCCGGAACTGCGTGTTCCGCAACAACGACACGGAAAACGCGAACTATCCGCAGATTAACCTCGGCATTGGCGGCGCCACGCCCATTGTGGTGGAGGGCTGCCGCGTGACGGGCGGTCCCTACAACATGGCCGGGGGCGTGTCGGTGTCGAACCTGCTGGGCTCGGCCGGCACCACGCAGGTGCTCATCCGCCAGAACCGCATTGCCAACAACCGCTACGGCGTGGCCTTGCTGGGCTCGGGCATTCAGGCCGTGGTCACCCGCAACGTCATTGAAAACAACAACATCAACCCCAACGCCAACACCGGTGGCAGCGGCATCAACCTGCAGGGCGGCGCCACCCTCACCGGTGTGGCCAGCCGCAACGTGCTGCGCGGCAACCTCTGGGGCGTGACGGTGTTGCGCACCTCTACCACGAGCACCACCCCCGGCCCCACCATGAGCTTTGGCGACATCAGCAGCACCGACAGCCTGAACGTGGGCCGCAACCTGCTCTACAACAACGGCAACGGCGGGCAGGTGTACGATTTCTACCTGAACATGCCCGACAACATGCTGGCCCAGAACAACGACTGGGGCACCAACTCGGCCGCCGTGGCCGAAAGCCACATCGTGCACCAGGTGGACCAGCCGGCCCTGGGTTTGCTCAATTTCCTGCCCCTGCGCGCCACCACCGTGCTGGCCGCCCGCCCGGCCGCCCCGGCGCTGGATATGGCCGCCTACCCCAATCCCGCCCACGGCACCCTGAACCTGCGCCTGCCCGGCAATGCGCCCGCCACGCTGCGCCTGCGCAACCTGCTGGGCCAGGCCGTGTACGCCGCCGAAGCCACACCGGCCAGCGGCCGGCTGACCTTGCCGCTGGGTGCCCTGGCCCCCGGCCTCTACGTGCTGGAAGTGAGCCAGCAAGGCCGCACCGCTAGCGCAAAAGTGGTGGTCGGGGAATAATCCAGGGCGGGTCGGGCGTATCTTTGCGGCCCGAAACGAACCTGCTGACCGTGCCCCTGCTCCGCGAAATTTCCACTCTGTTAGCCAAAGACTTCCGCCTCGAATGGCGGCAGCGTGCGGCACTGGGCGGGCTACTGCTGTACGTGGGCAGCACGGTGTTTGTGTGCTTTCTGAGCTTCAGCCTGCGCGGCGGCACGCCCCCGCCCCCGGCCTGGAACGCGCTGCTGTGGGTCATCCTGCTGTTTGCGGCCATCAATGCGGTGGCGAAGGGCTTCATGCAGGAAAGCGCCGGGCAGCGGCTGTACTACTACACGCTGGTGCGGCCCCAGGCCATTATCCTGGCCAAAATGCTCTACAATGCGCTGCTGCTGACGGTGGTGGCGCTGCTGGGGCTGTTTCTGTACACGGTTTTTCTAGGCAATCCCATTCAGAGTCCCGGGCTGTTTGTGGGCAACCTGCTGCTGGGTGCGCTGGGCTTCGCCACCACGCTCACGCTGGTGTCGGGCATCGCAGCCAAAGCCGGCGGCAACGGCGCCACGCTCATGGCCGTGCTCGGCTTCCCCATCATGGTGCCCATGCTGCTGCTGCTCGTTAAGGTGAGCAAAAATGCGCTGGACGGGCTGGACTGGAGCGTCAGCCAAAGCTCGGTGCTCACGCTGGTGGCCTTGAATATGATTGTGGGCGCCACCTCATACCTGCTGTTTCCTTTTTTGTGGCGCGGCTAACATCCAGTTTCTTAGTTATCAATGAATAATAAAACTATTTTAATAGGTGTAATTGCCTCCATTGCGAGTATAGCATTGCCTATCTTGGGCGTGTGGGGCGGGCAATACCTCATCGAGCAGCGCACGTCGGGCGTGGTGTGGAAGTCCATCACGGCATTGCTGCTGATTGGGGCTTCGGCGGTGGGCATCTTGATTGCGGTGCCGCGGCTGCCCATCGTAAACGAGAGCATCCGGAACCTGTTTTTCCACGTGCCCATGTGGTTTTCCATGATTATGGTGCTGCTGGTGTCGGTGTGGTACTCCATCCGCTACCTGCGCGAGCCGAGTGAGCGGCTGGACGTGCTGGCCCACGAGTCGGCCAAAACGGGCATCGTGCTGGGGCTTTTGGGTTTGGCCACCGGCAGCGTGTGGGCCAAGTTCACCTGGGGCGCGTGGTGGACGCCCGACCCGCGGTTGAACGGCGCGGCCGTGGCCATGCTCATCTACGGCGCCTACCTGGTGCTGCGCGGCTCCTTCCGCGACGAGCAGCAGCGGGCGCGGGTGTCGGCCATCTACAACATCTTTGCGTTTGCGGCGGCCATTCCGCTGCTGTTTGTGCTGCCGCGCCTGAGCGGCCCTTCGCTGCACCCCGGCCAGACCGGCAACCCCGGCTTCAACCAATACGACCTCGACAACACCATGCGACAGGTGTTTTACCCCGCCGTCATCGGCTGGATTTTGTTTGCCTTCTGGCTCACCCAGGTCAGCAGCCGCTTTGCTTTCCTGAAATTGAAACACGATGAAAATTAAGCTCTCGCCGCGCCCCGCGGCCCTGTTTCTGCTGTTGCTGACGCTGCTGTTCAACGCCGCCACCGCATTGGCCCAAGCCCCGGCCGCCGAGCCCGAAATGGCCGACGCCCTGCGCGCCAACGGCAAAATCTACGTGGTGGTGGCCGTGGTGGTCATCATCGTGGGTGGCCTGCTCACTTACCTTATTTCACTCGACCGCAAGGTGAGCCGCCTGGAAGAAGAAATAAAAAAATAGCCGGGCACCTGCCGCCCGGTTGCGCTGTTACCCCTGCGCCCCCGGCGCGCGGAACCCCAGAAAATCTGTTCAATCCGTGAAAATCTGTTCAATCTGCGGTCTATGAAGAAGTCGCACATTTTCGTCATGGCCATCATTGCGGTGGCCGCCGCCATCATCCTCAGCACCACCGCCGACGCCAGCGTGTACGTGGGCTTCGGCGAAGCCCGCCAGCGTGCCGCTGAGGGCAACACCACCAAAGTGCACGTGGTGGGCAAGCTGCCGCGGGATTCTGCCAAGCAGCCCATGGGCCTGGAGTACGACCCCATGACGGACCCCAACTACTTCGCCTTCACGCTGGTGGACACACTGCACGTGGCCCAGCGCGTGGTGTACAATAACCCCAAGCCGCAGGACTTCGACGCTTCGGAGCAAGTGGTGATTACCGGCTGCATGAAGGGGAACGTCTTCATGGCCGACAACATCCTGCTGAAGTGCCCCAGCAAATACGTGAAGAAGGATTTGAACCAGGGCGCCACGGCTTCAGTCAAATAAGCTGGTATTGCTCATCCCTTTCCCGCCCGTCATGCAGAGCGGAGCGAAGCATCTTTACCGCTGCAGTAATTCAATCAAAAGAATTAGTAGCGCGGTAGAGATGCTTCGCTGCGCTCTGCATGACGTTCTGTTTTTGGCCTGCTGCCTGATACTCCTTGCAGCTTCCGCCTCTACCGCCTTTGCTCAGGTTGCCAACGACAACATCGAAAACCGCCGCGTCCTGCAAGCCGAGGAAGTCATTACCTCCAACACCACCAGCTGCACCGTGCAGCGCAGCTGCGTAGACGAGCGCCTGACTGGCAAGTGCATCGAGTACCACAACGACCAGTGGTTTGAGTTTACCCCCAGAACGTCGGGCCGCTACTTCATCAACATTGGCGGGCAAAAGTGCCGCGACGTGCGTGGGGTGCAGCTTGTGGTACTCACGGGCACGCCCTGCCAACCGGCTACTTACCGCATCCTGAGCTGCACCTCGCTCGGCACGCAGGATGACGTATTTGTGACGCTGGATTCTTTGCGCGCCGGCCGGCCCTACCTGCTCGATGTGGACGGCTACCTGAAGGACTTCTGCCAATTCTCGCTGCAAGTCAGCCGCCAGCCGGTGGGCATGCCCGTCAGCTATTTCCCACCCAACCCCACGCGTGTGCTGCCCACCGCCAGCCACGTAGTCGAGCTTACCTGGACCTTGCCCGACTCGCTGGCCGCCGCGCCCGCCTGCCGGGTGCTGCGCCGCGAGGTGCACCAGTACCGCAGCAGCGAGGTGCGGCTGGTGTCCGTGCAGCGCGACACGTACGGACAGCCGGCCCTAACCTACACGGTGACCGATACGCTGCCCGGCCCCGGCACCTACGACTACCAGGTAGTGACGACGCAGGCGCCCAGTGGCCCGCCGCCGGTGCGGCTGCGGCAGTGGTGGTACGGCTACGGCGAGGCCGCGGCGCTGCCCGGCGCCGCCGACCGCGCGGTGGTGGAGCTGCCGCTGCGCAAGTACCCGAACAAAGCGCGCCTCTCAGTAGTCGTCACCAACCCGGCCAGCGGGCAGGTGCTGCTGTCGCGGCAGCTCGTCAATCAGCCCAGCGACCCGCGTCAGGCCGAGCTACCGGTGCGCCGGTGGCGGGAGGCCGGCCTGGAAAAAATTGCCGTCGAAATCACGTGTCATCCGGTGCGGGGCGCCTTTTTCACCGATAAGTTGTTGTTAGCCCTACCGGCTCCGGCGGCGCGGCGGTAAATTTGCCGGATATTCTTTAGCTTATGAACTTATTAGTAGGACAAATCGGCCACCTGAGCGTCATCGTGGCGTTTGCGGCGGCGCTGGTGGCGGCTTACGGCTACTTCCAGGCTTCCCGGGGCCGGGCCCTCGGCGACGAAGACCAGAGCTGGCTGCGGTTGGCGCGCGTCGCGTTTTTCGTGCACGGCGCGGCGGTATTGAGTGTGATTGGGTGTTTGTTCAACATCATTCACGCGCACCGCTACGAGTACTACTACGCCTGGAGCCACAGTTCCAACCACCTGCCGGTGGAGTACATGATTTCCTGTTTCTGGGAGGGCCAGGAAGGCTCTTTCCTGCTCTGGATTTTCTGGCAAGTGGTATTGGGCCTGTGCATCATGCGCTTCAACCGCAAGTGGGAAGCACCGGTAATGGCCGTGTTCAGCGGCGTGCAACTGTTTTTGGTGAGTATGATTCTGGGCGTGGTGCTGGGCGGCGTGAAAGTCGGTTCTTCCCCCTTTATCCTGTTGCGCGAGTTCCTTACCGACCTACCGGTGTGGAAAATGAACCCCGACTTCGTGCCCAAAGACGGCACCGGCCTCAACGCTTTGCTGCAGAACTACTGGATGGTGATTCACCCGCCTACGCTGTTTCTGGGCTTCGCGCTCACGCTGGTGCCCTTCGCCTTCGCCATCGCCGGCCTGTGGAAGCGCGAGCTCACCGCCTGGGTGAAACCGGCCTTGCCCTGGACGCTCATCGGCGGCGGCGTGCTGGGCGTGGGCGTGGTCATGGGCGCTTACTGGGCTTATGAAACGCTGAACTTCGGCGGCTACTGGAACTGGGACCCGGTGGAAAACGCCGTGTACATTCCCTGGCTGGTGCTGGTGGCCTCGCTGCACGGCATGGTGCTGTGGCAGAAGCGCCGCATTGGCCTGCGCACCTCGTTTGCGCTGGTGGTGGCCACGTTTGTGCTCATTCTCTACGCCACTTTCCTCACCCGGAGCGGTGTTCTGGGCAATGCCTCAGTGCACTCTTTCACGGATTTGGGCCTGTCGGGCCAGCTGTTGATTTACCTTGGTGCCTTCACCGTGCTGGCCATTGCGCTGCTGGTGTCGCGCTGGAAAGAGATTCCCGTTTCGCCCAAGGAGCTGGATGGCTACAGCCCGGAGCTGTGGGTGTTTGTGGGCGCTACGGTGCTCTGCCTGGGCGCCTTCCAGGTGCTTTACACCACCAGCATTCCGGTATATAATGCCCTGATGGGCCTGATTGGCATTAAAACCAACGTGGCCCTGCCGGCCGACCAGATTGCTCACTATTCCAAATTCCAGCTCTGGATGGGCGTGGTGGTGGCCCTGCTGTCGGGCATCGCCCAAATCATGTGGTGGCAGCGCAACGACAAAACCACCGTGGTAAACTCCCTCACGGCGCCCACCCTGCTGGCCCTGCTGGGCACGGCGCTGGTGGTGCTGCTGGTGCGCTACAATGGCCTCACGATTTCGCCGGCTTACGTGATGCTGACCTTAGCCGGCCTGTTTGGCGTGCTGGCCAACTTCGGCACCATCTTCAACCTGCTGCGGCGCGGCGTGCGGCTCTCGGGCGGCGCGGTGGCCCACCTGGGCATTGCCCTGATGCTGTTGGGCATCCTGGCTTCGGCGGGCTACTCCAACATCATTTCGCGCAACGTGTCGGGCCTGCTGTATTCGCGGGAGTTCGACGAAGACCTGAACCGCGACAACGTGCTGCTGTGGCGCAACGAAACCACGCCCATGCACGGCTACCAGCTCACCTACACGGGCCAGTTTTTTGAGGTGCCCGGCGTGCCCGGCTACGTCGACAAGCAGTTCCTCTTCCGCACCGACGACGACTACAAGGCCCTGGCCCGCGCCCCCATCACCGTGGAAGGCAAAACCTACTACAAGACGGGCGACACGGTGAACATCCTGCCCGAAAACACCTACTACCGCATCAATTACAAGGATGTGAAGTCGGGCGAGCAGTTTGCGCTCTACCCCCGCGCCCAGGTGAATGACGAGATGGGCGGGGGCGGCCTGCTGGCTTCGCCGGCCATCAAGAAGTTCTGGGGCTACGACATCTACACGCACGTGAGCTCGGTGCTCGACCCGCGCAAGGAAAAGCCGTGGAGCGAGGCCAAGGAAAGCGTGCTGAGCGTGGGCGACACCATTTTCCTGAATGACTACTTCGCCGTGTTCCGGGCCATTGAGCCGGCCCACGAAACCGCCGGCCTCAACTTGCAAAAAGGCGACCTCGCCCTGCAGGCCGACATGATTGTGACCGGCGAGAAACGCCAGTACCACGCCCACCCGGTGTTCGTCATCCGCAACCGCATGATTGGCCGCGTGCCCGACGAAGTGGAAGACCTCGGCGTGCGCCTCACCCTCAACGCCATCGACCCCACGGCCGGCAAGTTCACCTTCGGCGTGAGCACCACCCAGAAGGACTACGTCATCCTCAAGGCCATGGAAAAGCCGTTTATCAACCTGCTCTGGAGCGGCACGCTGCTCATGGCCCTCGGCTTCGGCCTGAGCGTGCGCCAGCGCGGCGGCCGCGGCGCCGTAGCCTCGGAAGCCGCCCCCGAAACCGAAGCATCGGCGGAAGCGGGCAGCCGGGCGGCGCGGCCCCAGCCGGTGGGCTAATCAATTTTCTGAATACGAAAAGGCCGCTTCTGTCGCAGGAGCGGCCTTTTTATTCGCCTTTCGCGAGGCCTAACCCTCTTAGCTTGCTCATGTCCACTCGTTCTTTTGCTTCTCTACGAATAGGCTTGCTCGGAGCCGGCCGGGTGGCCAGCCAATTGGGACCTGCGCTGCTGGCGGCCGGGCATTCGGTGGTCTTCGTCTGGAACCGCAACCCGGCCCGTGCTGCTGCGCTGGTGGATGAGTTGCCTAGTGCCCGATTGCTTGTCGACCTGGCCCTGCCCCTGCCGCCTGCCGATGTGTACCTGCTGGCCGTGCCCGATGCCGCCGTGGCCCCGCTGCTGGCCGCCACCGCCTGGCCCGACGGTGCCCTGGTGGCGCACCTGGCTGGCGCGTTGCCGCTCAGCATTTTTGAAACGCAGCCGGCCATCCGCGGCGGCGTGTTCTATCCGCTGCAAACGTTTAGCCCCGGCCGCGCCATCGATTGGCCCGCGGTCCCGCTGTGCGTCGAAGCCAACGACCTGGCGGCCGAAACCACTTTGCTGGACCTGGCCGGCAGCCTCAGCCAACACGTGCGGCGGCTCGACTCGGCCCAGCGCCTCAAGCTGCACGTGGCCGCGGTATTCGCCAACAATTTCACGAACCACCTGTTGGGCATTGCCGACGCCTTGCTGGCCGAGGCCCAGCTGCCGCCGGAATTGCTGGCCCCGCTGGTGCGCGAAACCGTGGACAAAGCTCTGGCCAACTCGCCCTTCGCGGTGCAAACCGGACCGGCCGTGCGGCGCGACGCGCCCACGCTGGCGGCGCACCAGACCGCGCTGGCCGCGCATCCGGCCTGGCAGGCGCTGTACCAGCAGCTCACGGCCAGCATCCAGGCGCAACTGTAGCGCGAACTTTGTAGTTCGCGTGCCGGAACGATGCGCGAATGGCACGGGGCACGCGAACCACAAAGTTCGCGCTACGGGCCAGCATTCAGTCCCAGCTTTGATGCCGGGGCGGGAGGGAGTACCTTTGCGGCTTCAAAAGCTGTGTTTTTTCGACTTATAAGTTTCTCGTTTTGTCTGTTCCCGCCACCACCATCACCTTCCAGTTCAGCGACGGCCAGCCGGCCCAAACCCACGTGGCGGCCCCCGGCGAGTCGGTGCTCGATGTGGCCCTGAACAACGGCATCCAGCTGCAGCACAACTGCGGCGGCGTGTGCGGCTGCAGCACCTGCCACATCTACATCAACGCGGGCGGCGACGACCTGCCCGAAATCTCGGACAAGGAAGAAGACTTCATCGACCGCGCCGAGAACCCGCGCATCAACTCCCGCCTAGCCTGCCAGTGCGTGCTGGAGCGCGACATGCAGGTGACCGTCACCATCCCGCCCCAGCACTTCCTGGGCCATTAATTTTCGATGTGCTGATGGATTGATTTGCTGATGTGCTTTGCAGCGCATCTCGGCAAACGCAGAGTCAAGAAAGCCATTCCCAGCACATCAGCAAATCACTTAATCAGCACACCAACAGAATGAGCCATTTCGAGCCGCCCATGCACTGGGCCGACCACGAGGACATTGCCATGGCGCTCTACGAGAAGTTCGGCGACGACTTCACCGAGGCCAAAATCTACCGCATCCGTTTCACCGACCTCATCGAGTGGGTGCTGAGCCTGGATAATTTCGACGGCACCCGCGAACAGGCCACCGAGGGCCACCTGGAGCAAATCCAGGCCAAGTGGGTGTACGAGTGGCGCGACAACCAATAGACAGCGAAGGCGGTTGCCGCCAGTGCCCAACCCGGCACTAGCTTCCCGCGTAAGCTGCCCTTGAAGTGGGCCCAACCTCCCATTTCAGGCATTGCCGCAGCCTTTACCCGGGCGGTTTCCTCCTTTCCATTTTTAGTTTTTTGCATGAAAACCGGCATCATTAAATTTTTCAACGAAGCCAAAGGCTACGGCTTCGTAACCGACGACCAAACGAAAGAAGACTTTTTCGTCCACGTAACGGGCCTCAACGGAGCCACGGTGCAACAAAACGACCGGGTGGAATTTGAAACGCAGGAAGGCCGCAAAGGCATCAACGCCGTGAACGTCCGCAAAATCTGAGCTACTGAAACCAACTTCGGGGCAACCCGCTGAAAAAGCTTCTCCTTGCCGGAGAGGCTTTTTTTGTGACCCGGCCGGCCGGCCCGCCGCTTTGCCCGACCTTTGCGCCTTGCCCGCCCCGTTGCCATGCCCACGCCTCCGCCCAAGCCGCTCCTCGCCCCCGCACCGCCCCCGCCGGCGGAGCGGCTGCGCACGGCCCTGCCCACGCTGGTGCGCTGGCCCAACCTGCTGATAATGCTGCTGTGCATGGCGCTGGTGCGGGCCGGCCTGCTGCTGCCGCACCAGCCGCTGCGCGAGTCGCTGCTGGCGCCCCGCTTTGCGCTGCTGGTGCTGGCCGCGCTGCTGGTGGCAGCGGCTGGCTACATCATCAACGACTATTACGACGTGAAAATTGACGCCATCAACCGGCCCGACCGGCTGGTGGTGGGCCGCGTGGTGAACCGCCGCAAAGCCATGCTGGCCCACATGCTGCTGAGCGGCGCGGGCGTGCTGCTGGCCGGCTGGCTGCACCCGGTGCTGGGCGCCGTCACGCTGGGCACGGCCCTGCTGCTGTGGGGCTACTCGGCCCGCTTCAAGCGGGTGGCGCTGGCGGGCAACGCCAGCATTGCCACCCTCACGGCGGCGCTGGTGCTGCTGCCCGAGTTGCAGCTGCAGCTGGCCCGCCACGACGGCAGCAGCAGCGTGGTGTGGCCCTACGCGCTGGCCGCTTTTCTGCTGACCATGGTGCGCGAGATTGTGAAAGACGTGGAAGACATGAAGGGCGACGCCCAGCACGGCTGCCGCACCCTGCCGCTGGTGGTGGGCGTGGCGCGCACCAAATGGGTCACGGGCCTCTTCCTGGGCTGCCTGGCCCTGCTAACCGCGGGAGCCACCGCGCGGTTGTTCATGAGCGGGCACTGGCCGTTGGGCACCTGGCTGGTGCTGCTGGTGTTGGGGCCCATGGCCCAGCTGGCGCGCCTGCTCATCCGGGCCGACCGACGGCGCCACTTCAAGCACCTGAGTGCCTGGTGCAAGGGCGTCATGCTGGCGGGCGTGCTCAGCATGGCGCTGGCGGGCGGACTGGGGTGAAACCAGAACGTCATGCCGAGCGCAGCGAAGCACCTTTCCCGCCACCGCTAACCATTTAGTAATGCAGTAAAGATGCTACGCTCGGCGTGACGAGCTATATAACAGTTAACTGAGACCTGCTACATGAAATACCGTCACCTCTTCTTCGACCTCGACCACACGCTGTGGGACTTCGAGAAAAACGCCAACGAGACGCTGCACACCCTCTACGAGCGGCACGATTTCGCGCGGTTCGGCACCTTCACGGTAGACGAGTTTATCCGGGTGTACAGCGACATCAACCACGCGCTCTGGCGCATGTACCAGAACGGCAAAATCTCGCAAGCCCAACTGCGGGACGTGCGCTTTGTGCGCACGCTGACCAAGCTGGGCGTGCCAGAGGCAGACATTCCGGCCAACATTTCGGCGGAGTTTACCCACATTCTGCCGCAGAAGTCGGCCGTGTTTCCGTTCACCCATGAGGTATTGGACTACCTCAAGCCCCGGTACCGGATGCACCTCATCACGAATGGCTTCAACGATGTTCAAGCTATTAAGCTGGCTTCCTCGAATCTCGCGCATTACTTCGAGTCCGTGATTACCTCTGAGCACAGCGGCCACCTCAAGCCCGACCCGCGCATGTTCGCGCACGCCCTGCAGCACACCGGTGCCACCGCCGCCGAAAGCCTGATGATAGGCGACAACCTGGAATGCGACGTGCTGGGCGCCTGCAACGCCGGCATCGACCAAGTGTATTTCAACCCCGACAAGCGCCGGCACTTCGCCCAAACCACGCACGAAATCAGCTGCCTGAGCGAATTGAAAGCGTTTTTGTAAGAATCCTAAATAAAAAACGTCTTGCTTCGACTGCGCTCAGCATGACTTTTTTTACTTCCTCATGGTACACCTCATTGGTCTCTCCGGCCGCCGGGGCAGCGGCAAAGACACCGTGGCCCGGCTGATTCAGCAGCTCCAGCCCGAGCGCAGCTGGCAGGTTCGCTCCTTCGGCGACTCTATTAAATCGGTCTGCGCCGCCCTCACCGGCGAAAACGTAGCGCCTTATTATACCCAAAAAGGCAAGGCCGAGCTGGTGCCCACCTTCCGGCGCACCCGGGGCGAAATGCTGCAGCAAGTGGGCGAAGCCTTGCGCCAGTGGGAGCCGCTGGTGTGGGTCGATGCCTTCTTCGCCGCGCTGCCCGCCGACGCCGGCGTGCTGGTGCCCGACGTGCGCTATGCCAACGAAGCCGACCCCATCCGGGCCCGCGGCGGCCTCATGCTGCGCGTGGAAGGCGACCCCTTGCAGCAGCGCGGCGACGGCACCCGCGACGACAACCACCCCAGCGAAACGGCCATGGATGCTTATCCCAATTTTGATTTCGTGCTACACAACACCGGTTCGTACCAGGACCTGGAACGGCAGGTACGGGAGTTGCTGAAGCGGCTTTGAGATTCCCTTTACCTTTGCCTCGTCCTACCCAAACTCCCACAACCACCTAACCCGAACCCTTATGGCCAACGCCTTTTTCAACGTCCCCATCCCGATTAACGAACCCGTGAAGGGCTATGCGCCCGGCTCGAAAGAGCGGCTGGAGCTGCAGCAGCAGCTCAAGAGCCTGCGCGGGCTGGAACTGGACATTCCGATGTACATCGGCGGCAAGCAGGTGCGCACCGGCAAGCTGGAGCGCATTGCGCCGCCCCACGACCACCAGCGCACCATTGCCCATTTCCACATGGGCGACGCCAGCCACGTGCAGTTGGCCATTGAGGCGGCCCTGGCCGCCCGCACCGCCTGGGCCGAGCTGCCCTGGGAGCACCGCGCTGCCGTGTTTCTGAAAGCCGCCGACCTGCTGGCCGGCCCCTACCGCGCCCGCATCAACGCGGCCACCATGCTGGGCCAGAGCAAGAATGCGTTCCAGGCCGAAATTGACGCCGCCTGCGAGTTGATTGACTTCTTCCGGTTCAACGTGTACTACATGCAGGAAATCTACAAGCAGCAGCCCGAGAGCCTGCCCGGCATGTGGAACCGCGTGGAGCACCGCGCCCTCGAAGGCTTTGTGTTCGCCCTCACGCCTTTCAACTTCACGTCCATCGCCGGCAACCTGCCTTCCTCGGCCGCCATGATGGGCAACGTCATCGTCTGGAAGCCCGCTAACACCCAGATTTACTCGGCCCAGGTGCTAATGGAGCTGTTCAAGGAAGCCGGTGTGCCCGATGGCGTCATCAACCTTGTGTATGTAGACGGCCCCACGGCCGGCGACGTCATTTTTTCGCACCGCGACTTTGCCGGCATCCACTTCACCGGCTCCACCGGCGTGTTCCAGAACATCTGGAAGACCATCGGCCAAAATATCCACCTCTACAAGTCGTACCCGCGCATCGTGGGCGAAACCGGCGGCAAGGACTTCATCCTCGCCCACCATTCGGCCCACCCCAAAGCCGTGGCCGTGGCCATGAGCCGGGGCGCTTTCGAGTATCAGGGCCAGAAGTGCTCGGCCGCCTCGCGCGTTTACCTGCCCTCCAACACCGCCGATGAAATCCTCGGCTACGTGAAGGAAGACCTCGCCTCCTTCAAAATGGGCGACGTGGAAGACTTCGGCAATTTTATCAACGCCGTCATCAGCGAAGTGTCGTTTGATAAGCTGGCCAAGTACCTCGACGCCGCCAAAGCCGACCCGGAGGTGGAAATCATTGCCGGCGGCAATTACGACAAGTCGAAAGGCTACTTCATCGAGCCCACCGTCATCCTGGCCAAAGACCCCAAGTACGTGACCATGTGCGAGGAACTGTTCGGCCCCGTGCTCACGGTGCACATCTACGATGAAAATAAGTTCGAAGAGACGCTGGTGCTGGTGGACACCACTTCGCCCTACGCCCTCACCGGCGCCGTCTTCGCCCAGGACCGCTACGCCATCGACCTGGCCAGCAAGCGCTTGCTGAACGCAGCTGGCAACTTCTACATCAACGACAAGCCCACCGGCGCCGTGGTGGGCCAGCAGCCCTTCGGCGGCGCCCGCGCCTCCGGCACCAACGACAAAGCCGGCTCGCAGCTCAACCTCATCCGGTGGGTATCGCCCCGCGCCATCAAAGAAACCTTCGTGCCCGTCACGGACTACCGCTACCCCTTCCTGGGCTCAGAGCCCGCGGAGGACTTGAACCGCGACAAAGGCTTGTAATAAGCAAAAAGGGCCGCATCAGTCGATGCGGCCCTTTTTATTGAGCTTTCCGCTTTTCATAATCGGGGTCCTCCGAGTCGAACCAAATGTTCATTTGAGTGATTCCCGTATCCTCATAAATGTCGTGCAAACGCATTGTCAGGTCCAATTCAGGAATGAAAAGCTCATCGGTAAACAATGCCAGCGGCGTGAACGACCACACGCCGCTTTCCTCCCGCCGATACCATTCTACCAGGCAAGTGATTTGCGAAACCAACAAGTAATGCTGCAACGAAGGCAGGTGCTTGTATTGGTTAAATTTCCAGCTCCGGTCGCGGGTTTCGGTTGATTTCGACAGCACCTCAATCAACAGCACGGGCGACGTCACGGTGCGCTCCGCCAGTAGGTCACTCGGAGCACAAGTGACCATCAGGTCCGGGTAGTTGTAGTACCGCCCCTGCTCCACCGCCAACTGCACGTTTTCGAAAAAAGCCCGGCAGTCTCGCTCCCGCAGCCCCGCTCGCAATGCTGCGTAGCAATTGCCGACGAGCAAATTGTGCTTCAAGGTTCCGCCCGACATGGCAAATACCTCTCCTTCAAAGAACTCATGACGCACGTCACTCCGCTCCTCAAGGGCCATATATTCTGCCACGGTATAGCGTTTTTCGGGAAGCTTTTCCTGTTCCATCTGGCGTTGCCTTAGCCTCAAAGATACCCCGCAAACCCGCAAGCCAGCCATAAAATTGCACCCCTAATCCGTAGGCGCTACCTTTGCCCTTCAGCGCCCACGGGTGCTGCCACCCTCTAAATCCACAGCTATGTTGTTAATCCTGCCGACTACCAATTATCAGCCTTCCGATTACCTGCCCATCCTCATCCAATTCGGTCTGGCGCTGGCCTTTGTAGCCTTCGCCATGATTGTTTCGCACCTAGTGGGCCCCAAGCGCAGCAGCAAGGTGAAGAACGAAGCCTTCGAGTGCGGCATCGAGTCGGTGGGCAACGCCCGCACCCCGATTTCGGTGAAATACTTCCTCACGGCCATTGTGTTCGTGCTGTTCGACGTTGAAGTAATCTTCATGTATCCGTGGGCCGTGAACTTCCGCGCCTTGGGCAACGACGGTTTCATTGCCATGGTGCTGTTCATGTTCTTCCTGCTCGCGGGCTTCCTCTACATCATCAAAAAGGGCATCCTGCGCTGGAACGAAGCCTAATCTGGCCAAACTTTTGCCGCGTCGCTGGTGTTGGCAACTAGGCCATTAGGCCGTCCAATCTGACCCATCTCAACTATGGATACCCGAGTTCCGGAAATCAAAACTGTCGAGGCCCCCGAGGGCATTGAAGGCGCTGGCTTCTTCGCCACTTCGCTGGAGAAAGTGGTGGGCATTGCCCGCGCCAACTCGCTCTGGCCCTTGCCTTTCGCTACCTCCTGCTGCGGCATCGAGTTCATGGCCACCATGGGCTCGCACTACGACATCTCGCGCTTCGGTTCCGAGCGGCCCAGCTTCTCGCCCCGCCAGGCCGACCTGCTCATGGTAATGGGCACCATCGCCAAGAAAATGGCCCCCATTGTGAAGCAAGTGTACGAGCAAATGGCTGAACCCCGCTGGGTGCTGGCCATGGGCGCCTGCGCCTGCTCAGGCGGCATCTTCGACTCGTACTCGGTGCTGCAAGGCATCGACCGCATCATTCCGGTCGACGTGTACGTGCCCGGCTGCCCGCCCCGCCCCGAGCAAGTGCTCGACGGCCTGATGCGCGTGCAGGACCTAGCCAAGAACGAATCTTTCCGCCGCCGCAACGCACCTGAGTATCAGGCCCTGCTGGCGTCGTACAACATCAAGTAATTGACTGGTTTACGGTTAACTGTTTCTGGTTTTTAGACGCTTGCGTGACCAGCCAAAAACAATCAACCAAAAACCAAAAACCAGAATACATGTCCCCTCAGGAATCTGCCGCCGCTCCCGAAGCTCCAGTTGCCGAAGACCCGATTAAGGTCCAGAATGCGCGGGTGTTGGCCTTGCTGCACAAGTTGTTTGGTGAGGCCACTTTCACCGATGTGGAGGGGCCCTACGGCCTGCTGACGGTGACTACCACACGGGAACGCATCCACGACATTATCGCTGGCTTGCAGCAGGACCAGGAAATCAAGTTTCATTTCCTGACCACCATGTGCGGCATCAACTACCCCGAGAACGAGGGCCAAGAGCTGGGCATGATTTACCACCTGCACAGCCTGACGCAGAACATCCGCCTGCGGATTAAAATCTTCTTCCCCATCACCGACCCGGTGGTGCCGACTCTGACCGACCTCTACGCCACCGCCAACTGGATGGAGCGCGAGGCCTACGATTTCTTCGGCGTCATCTTCACCGGCCACCCCAATCTCATTCGCATCCTCAACGTGGAGGACATGGACTACCACCCCATGCGGCGGGAATACCCGCTCGAGGACGGTACCCGTGAAGACAAAACCGACCTGTTTTTCGGCCGCTAGGCCTTTTGTCATGCTGACGAAGGAAGCATCTTATCACCGCTGCTTTCGCCAGATTTTATAGCAACAACCTGCGGCGCGGACGTGATAAGGTCCTTCGCTGCGCTCAGGATGACAATAGTAAAATGGCAGTAAACGACACGCTGGAAGGCACCCATAAAATACACGAGGAGGCCGCTGCGCAGCGCCACGGCCAGCTCATGCCCCTGCTCAACGACTTCAGCCAGGAGCTGACGACGCTGAACCTGGGTCCCACGCACCCGGCCACGCACGGCATTTTCCAGAACATCCTGCAAATGGATGGCGAGCGGATTGTGTCGGGCGTGCCCACCATCGGCTACATCCACCGCGCCTTTGAAAAAATCGCGGAGCGCCGGCCGTTCTACCAAATCACGCCGCTCACCGACCGGATGAACTACTGTTCGTCGCCCATCAACAACATGGGCTGGCACATGACCGTGGAAAAGCTGCTCGGCGTGACCGTGCCCAAGCGGGCGCAGTACATGCGCGTGATTATGATGGAGTTGGCCCGCATTGCCGACCACCTGATTTGCAACTCGATTCTGGGTGTGGACACGGGCGCCTTCACGGGCTTCCTGTACGTGTTCCAGGAGCGCGAGAAGATTTACGAAATCTACGAGGAGGTGTGTGGCTCGCGCCTGACCACCAACATGGGCCGCGTGGGCGGCATGGAGCGGGATTTCTCGCCGGTAGCCCTGCAGAAGCTGCGCGACTGGCTCAAAACCTTCCCGGCCGTGATGAAGGAGTTCGAGTCGATGTTCAACCGCAACCGCATTTTCATGGACCGCGTGGTGAACGTGGGCCCGATTTCGGCGGAGAAAGCGTTGAACTACGGCTTCACCGGCCCCAACCTGCGGGCCGCCGGCGTCGACTACGACGTGCGCGCCATGAATCCTTACTCTTCCTACGAAGACTTCGAGTTCGACATTCCGGTGGGCACCAACGGTGATACCTACGACCGTTTCATCGTGCGCAACGAGGAGATTTGGCAAAGCCTGCGCATCATCAAGCAAGCGCTTGAGAACCTGCCCGAAGGCCCCTACCACGCCGATGCGCCGCACTACTACCTGCCTGCCAAGCAGGAGGTGTACAAGAACATGGAGGCCCTGATTTACCACTTCAAAATCATCATGGGCGAGATTGATGCGCCTGTCGGTGAGGTATATCACTCCGTGGAAGGCGGCAACGGCGAGTTGGGTTTCTACCTGATTTCGGACGGCGGCCGCACGCCTTACCGCCTGCACTTCCGCCGGCCCTGCTTCATCTACTACCAAGCTTATCCCGAAATGGCCGTGGGCACGACGCTGTCGGACGCCATTGTCATTCTCTCGTCCATGAACGTCATCGCCGGCGAGCTGGACGCCTAGTTTTTGCTGAAATCACCCGTTATGGAGCCGACTACCGCGCCCACCAAACCGCAATTCTCTCCCGCCGCTCAGGCGGAAATCAAACGCCTGCTCACGCATTATCCGGAAGACCGGAGCAAGTCGGCCCTGCTGCCGATTCTGCACATTGCGCAAGCCGAGTTTGGCGGTTGGGTAAGCCCCGAAGTACAGGACTTGGTAGCCGAAACGCTAAAAATCAAACCGATTGAGGTGTACGAGGTGGCCACGTTCTATACCCAATACAACCTGAAGCCGGTGGGCAAGCACGTGCTTGAAATTTGCCGCACGGGCCCCTGCATGCTGCGCGGTTCAGATGAATTGACGGAGCACTTGGAGCGCATTACCGGCGCCAAAGTGGGTGGCACCTCGCCCGACGGTACCTTCACCCTGAAAGAAGTAGAGTGCCTGGCCGCCTGCGGCTTCGCCCCCATCGTGCAAGTGCGCGAGAAATACTACGAGCAGCTCGACACGCCGGAAGCGGTGGACGCCATGCTGAACGAACTGAAGAGCCTGGTGCATCGGCCCATCCTGCCGTGGGAAGAAACGGGTTTGCCCAACTCGCTCAAAAACTACTAAGCTCATGGCCGAACAGAATCAGGATTTGCCGCTCGTCGTGTCGGAGATTTTAATCGAGATGCACGATATGAAGGCTTCCATTAACCGGATGGCCGAAATCATGCTGAGCCAGCAGAAAGAAACCAATAAGCGTTTCGAGCTGCTGATGGAAGCTGACCGCGCCAATACCACCATGATTATTGATGCCTTCCGCGAGGAAGCGGGCGCGACTCGGCAGCGCTTGGATGGCATCGAAAATCGGCTCGCACGTTTAGAAAACAAGTAGATGGGACGCAAGCTATTAACTGAACATATCAACGTCGAAGGCATCGAAACCTTCGACGTTTACCGCAAGCACGGCGGCTACCGCTCCGTGGAGAAGGCGCTCAAAACCATGACGCCCGACGAAGTGGTGGAAGAGGTGAAGAAGTCGGGCCTGCGCGGCCGCGGCGGCGCAGGCTTCCCCACGGGCATGAAATGGAGCTTTCTGGCCAAGCCCGAGGGCGTGCCGCGCTACCTCGTCTGCAACGCCGACGAATCGGAACCCGGCACCTTCAAGGACCGTCAGCTGATGTCGAAACTGCCCCACTTGCTCATCGAGGGCATGATTACGGGCAGCTATGCCCTGGGCGCGCGCACTAGCTACATCTACATCCGCGGCGAGTTGTTGTACGTGCTGCGCATCTTGGAAAAGGCCATTGCCGAAGCCTACGCAGCTGGTTTCCTGGGCGAGAACATCCTCGGCTCGGGCTACTCGCTCGATTTGCACGTGCACCCCGGTGCTGGCGCCTACATCTGCGGTGAGGAAACTGCCTTGCTAGAGTCACTGGAAGGCAAGCGTGGCAACCCGCGCAACAAGCCGCCGTTCCCCGCTGTGCAGGGCCTCTATGCCCGCCCCACGGTGGTGAACAACGTGGAAACCATTGCCGCTGTCGTTCCCATTGTGAACGAAGGCGGCGACGAATACGCCAAGCTGGGCGTGGGCAAAAGCACCGGTACCAAGCTGATTTCGGCTTGTGGCCACCTGAACAAGCCGGGCATCTATGAAATTGAGTTGGGCGTGCCAGTGGAGGAATTCATCTACTCCGATGAGTACTGCGGCGGCATCTGGAAAGGTCGCGACCTGAAGGCCGTAGTAGCTGGTGGTTCGTCTGTGCCAATTCTGCCCAAGGAGCTTATTCTGAAAACCGCCGCCGGCGAAAACCGCCTGATGACCTACGAGTCGCTCAGCGACGGCGGCTTCATCACGGGCACCATGCTGGGCTCCGGCGGCTTCATTGCCATGGACGAAACCACGTGTATCGTGAAGAACACCTGGAACTTCAGCCGCTTCTACCATCACGAGTCGTGCGGGCAGTGCTCACCCTGCCGTGAGGGCACCGGCTGGCTCGAAAAAGTACTGCACCGCCTCGAACACGGCCACGGCTCAATGCACGACATCGACCTGATTGTGAGCGTGGCCAAGCAGATTGAAGGCAACACCATCTGCCCGCTTGGCGAAGCTGCGGCGTGGCCGGTGGCTGCGGCCGTGCGTCACTTTCGCCACGAGTTTGAGTGGCACGTGACCAATCCCAAAGAGGCTACTGCTCCCGGCGCGGCGTACCGCGGCGCCCCAGTACTGGCCTAAACCAGACCAATAAAAAAGAACGTCATGCTGAGCGAAGCGCAGCGGAGTCGAAGCATCTCTACCGCTTCGTTGAGCCGATTAGAGTAGTACTGAGGTAGAGATGCTTCGACTCCGCTGCGCTTCGCTCAGCATGACGACCTAAATCCGAATAAACAATGGCTAAAATAACCTTCGACGGCATTGAGGTAGAGGTTCCGGACGGAACCACTATCCTGAACGCGGCCCGCCAGATTGGCGGGGGCGTGGTGCCGCCCGCCATGTGCTACTACACCCCGCTGAAGGGCACCGGCGGCAAATGCCGCGCCTGCCTGGTGCGCGTGGCGGCCGGCTCGGCCAAAGACCCGCGCCCCATGCCCAAGCTGGTGGCCTCGTGCATCACGACGGTGCAGGACGGCATGGTGGTCGAAAACACGACCTCGCAGCAGGTGATGGACGTGCGCAAGGGCATCGTGGAAATGCTGCTCATCAACCACCCACTCGACTGCCCGGTGTGTGACCAGGCCGGCGAGTGCGACCTGCAGGACTTCGCCTTCGAGCACGGCGTGAGCACCACCCGCTACGAGGAAGAGCGCCGCACCTTCGAGAAAATCGACATCGGCCCGCTCATCCAGCTGCACATGACGCGCTGCATCCTGTGCTACCGCTGCGTGTACACCGCCGACCAGCTCACCCCCGAGCGCGTGCACGGCGTGCTGGGCCGCGGCGATGCGTCGGAAATAGGCACCTACATCGAAAACATCATCGACAACGAGTTCAGCGGCAACGTCATCGACGTGTGCCCGGTGGGCGCGCTGACCGACAAAACCTTCCGCTTCAAGCAGCGGGTGTGGTTCACGAAGCCCGTGAATGCTCACCGCGACTGCGAAAACGAGAAGTGCTGCGGCAAAGTAACCCTCTGGTACAAAGGCAAGGACGTGCTCCGCGTCACGGCTCGCAAGGACCAGTACGGCGAAGTGAAAGAGTGGATTTGCAACACCTGCCGCTTCGACAAAAAGGAAACTTCGGATTGGGTGCTCGAAGGCCCGGCGCACATCAACCGCGCCTCGGTTATCTCGGCCAACCACTACGAGCTGCCGGTCATCAACCCCCAAGTGCTGGCCGACTTGCCGGAGAGCACCACCCGCGAACTGGAACGCAACCCGCCCCTCCGCTTGGGCGGCATTAATGGCTAATTGATTGATGTGCTGATTGAATAATTTGCTGATGTGCTGGTCACATCACAAAGCGTAAGCGAAAAACAGCACATTAGCACATCAAAAAATCAACACATCAACACATGACTCTTCCCGCTCTGGGCTGGCAAGGCCTCGTCGTTCTGGTAGTTTTCGGCGTTTCGCTGCTGATTGCCACGTATTCTACTTATGCCGAGCGCGTGATTGCCGCGTTTCTGCAGGACCGGGTGGGCCCGGACCGCGCCGGCCCCTTCGGCCTGCTGCAGCCCCTGGCCGATGCCGTGAAGCTCTTCACCAAAGAGGAGTTCTTCCCGGCCGGCGCCAACCGTGCGCTGTTTGTATTCGGTCCCTGCCTGGCCATGGTCACGGCCCTAATGTCGTCGGCGGTTATTCCGTTCGGCAATTTCCTGCAGTTTGGCGATACCATTATTCACCTGCAGGGCATTGAAATCAATGTCGGGATGCTCTACGTGTTCGGCATGGTGTCGCTTGGCGTGTACGGCATCATGATTGGCGGCTGGGCCTCGAACAACAAGTTCTCGCTTCTCGGCGCCATCCGCGCCGCCTCGCAAAACATCAGCTACGAAATCGCCATGGGCCTCGCCCTGATTGCCGTGCTGATGATGTCGGGCACGCTGTCGCTGCGCGAAATCACGCTTCAGCAATCGGTGGCCGGCGAGTGGCACTTCTGGAACATCGCCAAGCAGCCGCTGGGCTTTATCATCTTCATCGTGTGCGCTTTCGCTGAAACCAACCGGACTCCCTTCGACTTGCCGGAGTGCGAAACCGAGCTGATTGGCGGCTACCACACCGAGTACAGCTCCATGAAAATGGGCCTGTACCTGTTCGCGGAGTACATCAACGTGTTCGTGGCTTCGGCTGTGATGAGCGTGCTGTACTTCGGCGGCTTCAACTTCCCCTTCCAATACGAACTGCGCGATTGGTTGGTATCGAGCCGTGGCCTGGAGCTGGTGACGGCCCAAAACATCATCACCATCCTCGGATTGGTGGGCTTGTTCGCCAAAATCTTCGGCTTCATTTTCTTCTTCATGTGGGTGCGCTGGACCCTGCCGCGCTTCCGCTACGACCAACTGATGCGCCTGGGCTGGACCATCCTCATCCCGCTGGCCATCTTCAACATCATGCTGACGGGCGGCCTGATTACGTTCGGCGTGATTAAATAACTTTGTTTGTCATGCTGACGAAGGAAGCATCTTATCACCGCTGCTTTCGTCAGATTTAGTTACCTCAGCGGCTTGCGGACGTGATAAGATGCTTCGCAAGCTCAGCATGACAGAATTTCTATGGAATCCCTTAGCAAACGCGCCAAAGTTCTCGAAAAGAAGCCCATGACCTTTGCCGAGCGGGCTTACCTGCCGGCTATTTTCCAGGGCCTGACCATTACGATGCGGCACTTTTTCCGTGCCGCCACCAAGAAGCAAGTCACCGTCCGCTACCCCGACGAGACCCGTCCCTTCTCCCCCGTTTTCCGCGGCCTGCACGTGCTCAAGCGCGACGAAGCCGGCCGGGAGCGCTGCACCGCTTGCGGCCTCTGCGCTGTGGCCTGCCCCGCCGAAGCCATTACCATGGTGGCCGGCGAGCGCAAGAAGGGCGAGGAAAACCTCTACCGCGAAGAGAAGTACGCCGTGAGCTACGAAATCAATATGCTGCGCTGCATCTTCTGCGGCCTGTGCGAAGAAGCCTGCCCCAAAGCCGCCGTGTACCTGCAAGCCGACAAAATGGCTCCGCCGCGTTTCGAGCGCGACGAGTTCATCTACGGCAAGGACCGGCTGGTGGAGCCCGTGACGCCCGACAACCGCTCGAAGCGCGGCATCCAGCTTACGCCCGAGCAGGCCGACAAGCTGCGGGCTCAACTGGCGTAACGTAGCGCGGACTTTGTAGTCCGCGTCTGGCTAGAATTTATACTTCACCGTCCCACTCGCGGACTACAAAGTCCGCGCTACTTATGTCCCCTCTCTTTCTCTTTCTCTCGTTCGTGGCCCTGCTGAGTGCATTGGGCGTGGTGCTGGCCAAAAACCCGGTGCACAGCGTCCTGTTTCTCATCCTCACGTTCTTCACGCTCTCCGGCCACTACCTGCTGCTGAACGCGCAGTTCCTGGCCGCCGTGAACATCATCGTGTACGCCGGCGCCATCATGGTGTTGTTCCTGTTCGTGATTATGTTCCTGAATCTGAACGAAGAGACGGAGCCGCACAAGCCTGCCCTGGCCAAAATTGCGGCTGCCATTGCCGGTGGCTCGCTGCTGCTGATTCTGGTAGCCGCCCTGCGCAACGTGAACCCCGCCGGCTATGACCCAGCCACCTTCAAATCCCAAATCGGCATGGTAGACCAATTGGGGCTGGTGCTGTTTCAGCAGTATGCGTTGCCGTTCGAGTTGGCTTCCATCCTGCTGCTGGCCGCTATGGTGGGCTCCGTGATGCTGGGCAAGCGCGAGACGGGCGAGCGGAATTTCTAAGCTTAACAACTCACTAAATAGGAGGCGGCAACTGAGGTTTCAGTTGCCGCTTTTTTTATCAGCCTCCGTAACTTGGCTCTGCCTATTTACCATCCGTTAATCCTTAATCCAGAAGCCTCCGTGAACTTAACAAAAGCCCCATCAAACGTGCTGGCTGAAGCGAATGAGACTGGCAGCCTCGGGGTGATGTATCTGAAACGCTACTGGTCGCAAGCATTGGCGAAGCGCAACGGTGTATTTGTGGAGGCAACGGAAAAGGACTGGCGGTTCGATAATTTGCTGCTGAATGGGCTAGGCTTGCCAATTGAGGAAACGTTGCGGTACCTGATGCAAGCCGCTCCAAATTTTGCGGATTTTGAAAGCTGGGTTTTGGCAAAAAATGGCGGCCAAATTGCTCCTTTGCAGATTGCGCGCCTCAACAGCCTCTTTGCCAACAAACCATACCCAGAAGCCCTACAGATTAGCCTGCGCGAAATTGAAGAAGATGCCGACGTGCTCAGTGCCGAGGATTTGGCGTTTTGGGATGAGCACGGCTACGTCATCGTGCGCGGGGCCGTGTCGAAAGAACAGGCCCGCGCAACGGAGTGGGCAGTCTGGGAAGCTCTGGGAATGGACCCCAACGACGCTGCTACTTGGTACCAGAAGCCAATTGGCAAAGGCATTATGATGGACTTCTACCATCACCCCACCTTGCTGGTCAACCGCCAGTCGAAGCGGATTCAGAAGGCCTTTGCGCAGCTCTGGCAGACCGCCGACCTCTGGAAAACCACCGACCGCACCAGCTTCAACCCGCCCGAAACGGCTACCTACCAGCACCAGGGCACGCCCCTGCACTGGGACATGAGCCTGGAGCCGCCGCTCCGTTTCGGTACCCAAGGCCTGCTCTACCTCTGCGACACGCCGGCCGAGCAGGGCGCTTTTCGCTGTGTGCCTGGCTTCCACCGCCAGTTGGGAAGCTGGCTGGCTGGCCTGCCCGAAGGCGTTGACCCGCGCCGCGTGAACCTCGACGCCCAGGCCGTGCCCATCGCGGCCGAAGCTGGCGACTTCGTTATTTGGCACCACGCGCTGCCGCACGGCAGCAGCCCCAACCGCGGCACCTATCCGCGCATCGTGCAATACCTGAACATGTACCCGGTCGAGTTCAAAGAGAACACGGCTTGGCGGTAGCGAGGCAGCTAGTTGTTCTGAATGCGAAAGAGCCGCGCCTAATGGGCGCGGCTCTTTCTGTATTTGGTATGATAAGCTATTGGACGGCGTGATGAGTTATTGGACGGTGATAATCTGATAATTCCGAATTACTCGGTTGGGGTATTAATTATACGAGGTGGCCGAAGCTGGGCTTTGCACTTGGGCGACCACTCTCGAACCGATAGGTACGGAGCGGTAAGTGGGCACGCGCATCTTGTATACCAGCGAAGAAGCCAGTTGCACGCGCATCAGGGAGGCGCTCAGCGTAACCCAGAACAACACAACGGCAGCGAAGAGGTAAAACTTGGTCATGAGTGCGAGTGGTGAGGCGTTTAACTGATACAAACCTACTCGGTGCACTTAGGGGTCGGGGTGTCTCTTCGTTTAGTCAGGGTCGTTTCACGGTGAACCGGGTGGTTTGGGGTGTCAACGATTTTTGGTGTCAACCAGCGTAGCGCGCTTAAAGGAAAAGCGGCGACTGATGGTTCAGTCGCCGCTTCCGTTTACTGCCGTTTCTAATCAGTGGCAGCAGCGAAGCGCTTAACCCAATCCTGCAATTCATGCTCACTGATAGTCAATGCTGATACATATTCGTGGAAGCGCGGTGTAAAATCGGTAGGCCGACGAATTTCTAACGAGTAGCCTTGGCGGCTGTTTTCTAATTTGACCAGCAGGCTGCCCCAAGGCTGCCAGCCAAATTCCTTGGTCCAAATTTGCTCAGGGGTCAGGCGCAACAGCACATCTTTTTCTTTCAGCTTCAATCGATTAACGAGCGCCATTATTGTACCGAATATCAGGAATAATACCCCTGGCAATGCCTGCTTGCTGCTAGCTATTATCAGCAACCCACCGGTAGCAATAGCGGCACCGACCATTACCTGCATCATAGCTTTCCATCGCACATAACGCACCTCCTTCATGATGCTAAAAGTAAAGGGCTGCCATCGGCTTTCACCAACAGCAGCCCTTTACTTTTAAACTGCGGCCCCTACTTCGCCACCACGTCCGTCTTAATGCTCAGCTCCTTGAGCTGCGCGTCGGCAATGGGCGAAGGCGAGTCAATCATCACGTCGCGGCCGGAGTTGTTTTTGGGGAAGGCGATGAAGTCGCGGATGGAATCCGAGCCGCCGAAGAGGCTGCAGAGGCGGTCGAAACCGAAGGCGAGGCCGCCGTGGGGCGGGGCGCCGTATTCGAAAGCGTCGAGCAGGAAGCCGAACTGGGCCTGGGCTTCTTCGGGCGTGAAGCCGAGCAGCGAGAACATGCGGGCCTGCACCGCCCGGTCGTGGATGCGGATGGAGCCGCCGCCGATTTCCACGCCGTTTATCACGAGGTCGTAGGCGTTGGCGCGGGTCTGACCGATGGTTTCGGGGTTGTCGAGCAGGGCCAGGTCCTCCGGCTTGGGCGAAGTGAAGGGGTGGTGCATGGCGAAGTGGCGGTTTTCCTCTTCGCTGAATTCAAGCAGCGGGAAATCAATCACCCACAGCGGCGAGAACGAGTGGGGGTCGCGCAGGCCCAGGCGGCGGCCCATTTCAAGGCGCAGCTCGCTCATGGCTTTGCGGGTTTTGGCTTCGGGGCCGGCCAGCAGCAGCAGCAGGTCGCCGGGGTTGGCGTTGAAGGCCGCCTTCCACTTCTGCAATTCCTCCTGCGAGTAGAATTTATCAACCGAGGATTTTACCGAGCCGTCGGCCTCCACGCGGGCGTACACGAGGCCGGTGGCGCCGATTTGCGGGCGCCGTACCCACTCGGTCAGCTCGTCGATTTGCTTGCGGGTGTAGGCGGCCAGGGTGGCGGCGTTGATGCCCAGCACCAGCTCGGCGTTGTCGAAGACGGGAAAATTTTGGCCCTTCACGGTTTCGGTGAGGTTCACGAACTTCATCTCGAAGCGGGTGTCGGGCTTGTCGTTGCCGTAGTCGCGCATGGCGTCGGCGTAGGTCATGCGGGGCACGGTGGGGAAATCGAGGTTTTTGATTTCCTTGAACAGGTAGCGCACCAAGCCCTCGAACATATCCAGGATGTCTTCCTGCTCCACAAAGGCCATTTCGCAGTCAATCTGCGTGAATTCAGGCTGGCGGTCGGCGCGCAGGTCTTCGTCGCGGAAGCACTTCACAATCTGAAAATACCGGTCGAAACCCGACACCATGAGTAGCTGCTTGAACGTCTGGGGCGACTGCGGCAGGGCGTAGAACTCGCCGGGGTTCATGCGCGAGGGCACCACGAAGTCGCGCGCGCCTTCGGGCGTGCTCTTGATGAGCACCGGGGTTTCCACTTCGATGAAGTCCTGGCCGTCGAGGTAGCGGCGCACGGCCTGGGCCATTTTGTGGCGCAGCATCAGGTTGTTGCGCACGGGGGTGCGGCGCAGGTCGAGGTAGCGGTACTTCATGCGCAGGTCGTCGCCGCCGTCGGTGTCGTCTTCGATGAGGAAGGGCGGCAGCTTGGCGGGGTTCAGGATTTCAACCTTCTCGGGGCGCACTTCGATGGCGCCGGTGGGGATTTTGTCGTTTTTGGAGTGACGCTCTACCACTTTCCCGGTCACTTGGAGCACAAACTCGCGGCCGAGCTGGCGGGCGGTTTCGCGCACGGCTTCGGCCTCCACGCCTTCTTCCAAGGTTACTTGCGTGAGGCCGTACCGGTCGCGCAGGTCAATCCAGAGGATGGCGCCTTTGTCGCGGGTGCGCTGCACCCAGCCGCAGAGGCTGACGGGTTGACCAATGTGTTCTTCGCGGAGTTCGCCGCAGGTGTGGGTACGTAGCATGGACCGCAGATTTAACGGATTCTAACAGATTAAAACGGATTGTTGGGGTTCCGCTTTTTTGTGCGAAGGTAGCCATTGAGGCGGCGGGGCGGAAATCGGCGGGGCGGGACGGCCGCAAACCGTTTTTCAGACACCCACGCAAATGCTTAGTGCCTTGAAAAACGTTTTTCAGACACCTACACAAATGCATAATGCTCTGTAAAACGTTTTTCAGGCACCTACACAAATGCTCAGTGCTCTGAAAAACGTTTTTCAGACACCCACGCAAATGCTTAGGGCCCTGTAAAACGCCATACAGGCACCCGCTGGCGCGCGTCTTCAGACGCGGGCCGACTGGTTTCGAGCCCCCGGCTCGGGGTGGGGCCGGCGCGCACGGCGGCGCTGGGCCAGTCGGCCCGCGTCGGAAACGCGCGCCAGCCGCTCAGCCGCGCCGGCCGGCAACCCAGTTCGGCCGTTTTTGGTACGGGATATGCAAAGGCCGGCCGTAGCTGCTTCCTTTGTTGTCTTCGTTCCCTTCAAATTTCCATGAAACTCCTCCCTTCTTTGGCCCTGGCCGCCGCTCTGCTGGCCGCCGGCACCGCGCAGGCCCAAACCAAAATCAAGACGAAAAGCAAGTCGGACGCTTCCGGCACCGTCATCAAATCCAAGGGCACGGCCGATGCCGTGACGCTCGATGGCCCCGTCAAGCGCATCGAAACGCTGTCGGGCATCGACGTATTTCCCAAGCCCAACTCCACCAGCATCCTGCTCAGCTTCACGCAGCAGTTCACCAAGCCCGGCACGCTGGTGATGACCGACTACAAAAACAAAGTCATCTACCAGACCGAGCTGGACCCGGCCAACAACACCGGCGCCCCCGTCGATTTGGGCAAGATTCCGGCCGGCACCTACCTCGTGGAGGCCAAAACCGGCAACTACGTGTACTGGAAAAAGGTCCGCATCAAGTACCCCGCCGCGCGGCGCTAAGCCGCCGGCTTCGTTTCGCCCTCAGAACGTCATGCAGAGCGGAGCGAAGCATCTTGCCCGCGCAACTAATCCGATTGAAAACGGATTAGTTGCGCGGGCAAGATGCTTCGCTCCGCTCTGCATGACGTTCTTTTGTATCCTGCTATGCATAAATTACCTATGAGAATCCTGTCGTTTTTGCTGCTGTTGCTGAGCCTCACCGCGTTTGCGCCCAAGCCCAAGCTCACCACTACCAAGCTGGGCTCGGGCCTGAGCGTGGGCGTGCCGGCCGGCTTTGCGCCCCTGCCCGACGACGGCATTGCCGTGAAGTATCCCTCGCCGCGCAAGCCGCTGGCCGTGTTTTCCAACCCCAGCGGCCGCGTCGATTTCAGCGTGGCCGTGCGCCCCACCACCTTCGAAAGCTTCGATTACGGCGTGTTGATTAAGATTTACAAGTCCAGCATCCAGCGCCTCTACACCAAAGTTGATTTCCTGAAGGAAGACATCCGCACCGTCAACGGCCGCGACTTCATCTACTTTGAATTCGTGTCGACCGTGACCGATGCCCGCCGCACCGGCAGCCAGATGGCGCCCATCAAGCGCTACCAGGCCGTGCAATACGCCATTGAGGGCACGCAATTATACGTTTTCACTTTCGTGGCCCCCGCCGAGGAGCAGGCCCAGTGGCAGCCCACGGCTCAGGCCGTAATGGGTGCCATTGCGATGAAAAAGTAACGTAGCGCGGACTTTGTAGTCCGCGAATAAACGACTCTGACCTTGCACAAACGCGGACTACAAAGTCCGCGCTACAGCCCTTATGACCGACGATTATTTCATGCTCCAGGCCCTGGCCGAGGCCGAAAAAGCCTTCGAAGCGGAGGAAATTCCCATCGGGGCCGTGGTGGTGTTTGAAAAGCAAATCATCGGCCGCGGCTACAACCAGACCGAGCAGCTGCGCGACGTGACGGCCCACGCCGAAATGCTGGCCCTGACCGCCGCCGCCAATTACTTGGGCAATAAATACCTCGCCGACTGCACCCTCTACGTCACCATCGAACCCTGCGTGATGTGCGCCGGCGCCAGCTACTGGGCCCAGTTGAAAGCCGTGGTGTTTGGCGCCAACGAGCCCAAAGTGGGCTTCCGGCGGCACGGGCAGCTGCTGCACCCCCGCACCACGCTACGCGGCGGCGTGCAGGCGGCCGAGTGCGCGGCGCTCATGCAGGCTTTCTTCAATGTAAAGCGCAAATAGCCTATTTTTGATGCTCGCGGGCCGCGGCCGTAACCTAGCAGCGGCTTCGCGGGTTAGTTACCTTCGACACGCTCATACCCTCACCACCCCAAACCCTTTTCACCCATGGCATTCGAACTTCCGAAACTTCCCTATTCCTACGACGCCCTCGAACCCACGTTCGACGCCCAGACCCAGGAAATCCACCACACCAAGCACCACCAGGCCTACGTGACCAACCTGAACGCGGCCATCGCGGGCACGGAAATGGAAAATCAGTCGCTGGAAGAAATCCTGCACAACATCGCCAAGGCCCCCGTGGCCGTGCGCAACAACGGCGGCGGCCACTGGAACCACTCGCTGTGGTGGACCATCCTCTCGCCCAACGGCGGCGGGCAGCCCACCGGCGCCATCGGCGACGCCATCACCAAGGCCTTCGGCACGTATGACAAGTTCAAAGAAGAATTTGCCAAAGCCGCCACCACGCGCTTCGGCTCGGGCTGGGCGTGGCTCTGCAAGCAAACCGACGGCTCGGTGCAAATCTGCTCCACGCCCAACCAGGACAACCCGCTGATGCCCGACGCCGGCTGCAAAGGCATCCCGGTGCTGGGCCTCGACGTGTGGGAGCACGCCTACTACCTCAAGTACCAGAACCGCCGCCCGGACTACGTGGCCGCTTTCTTCAACCTCATCAACTGGGACGAAGTAAACCGTCGCTTCGCCGAAGCCACGCCCGCGTAGGTTTAGCCAGTTAAGCAGCTTTAAAAGCCCGTTTCCTCGCCGGAAACGGGCTTTTTAATTTTTATGGCAGTAGAGACGCAACATGTTGCGTCTCGTCGTTGAACAATGACGGCCACACGACGTCTCGAACGGCGCGGCGACGAGACGCAACATATTGCGTCTCTACCAAGCATCTGCTTAAAAACAATTCATGTACCTACTTGCTTTTTAGCCGCGTTTCAACCAATCCGGCGACTCACGCGCGCCACAGCTTCTTCAGAACCCATGTCAACCAAAGCATTTGAGCCCGCCAAGCTGGGCAACCTCACCCTCACCAACCACCTTGTGATGGCCCCCATGACGCGCAGCCGCGCCCTGGGCAACGTGCCCAACGAGCTGATGGCCGAGTACTACCGCCAGCGCGCCACCGCCGGCCTCATCATCACGGAGGGCACCTCGCCGTCGGCCAACGGCCTGGGCTACGCGCGCATTCCCGGCCTGTTCAACCAGGAGCAAGCCACCAACTGGCAGCGCATCACCGAGACGGTGCACCACCACGGCGGCCACATTTTCGTGCAGCTGATGCACGCCGGCCGCATTTTCCACGGCCTCAACCTGCCCGAGGGCGCCGAGGGCGTGGCTCCCTCGGCCATTGCCGCCGCCGGCGATATGTGGACCGACCAGGAGCAGATGAAGCCCAACGCCACCCCGCGCGCCCTGCGCACCGAGGAGCTGGCCCACGTGCGCGACGAATTTGTGCACAGCGCCAAGCTGGCCCTGGAAGCCGGCTTCGACGGCGTGGAGCTGCACGGCGCCAACGGCTACCTACTGGAGCAGTTCCTGAGCCCGCACTCCAACCAGCGCACCGACGAGTACGGCGGCAGCGTGCAAAACCGCGCCCGCTTCGTGCTCGAAGTGACCCGCGCCGTGGTCGAAGCCGTCGGGGCCGAGCGCACCGGCATCCGTCTCTCGCCCTGGGGCGTGGCCTCCGACATGCCGCACTACGCCGAGATTGACGAAACCTACGCCTATCTGGCCGAGGAGCTGCAAAAAATTGGCGTGGTGTACCTGCACCTCGTCGACCATTCCAGCATGGGCGCCCCCGCCGTGCCGGCTGCCACGGTGGCCACCATCCGCGAGAAATTCACCGGCACGCTCATCCTGGCCGGCGGCTACACCACCGTGGACCAGATTGAAGCCGCGCTGGCCGACAAAGCCGACCTTGTGGCCATCGGCCGCCCCTTCATCTCCAACCCCGACCTGGTGGAGCGCCTGAAAGCCGGCCAGCCGCTGGCCCAGCCCGATTTTGCCACCTTCTACGCGCCCGGCCCCAACGGCTTTGCCGACGGCTACACCGATTACCCGGTGGCCAGCGGCGAGCCCGCCGGCACGTTCTCGCCCAGCTACGAAGCGTAGCCGCAGGCCTGCGCTTGTAACGGAACGGAAGTAAAAAAGCCCCAACCTGCGCAGGTTGGGGCTTTTTTACTCTCATTCAGTTACAAAGCAACTCCTGGTGCCAGCAGCCGAAACACGACGCCGACGACCACCAGCGCAGCCACAGCCCAGCCCAGATGCAGCGAAGGCAGAAGTGGCAGCGTTTCACCAGTCGCAGACGTTGGGTAGGGCTGGCGCATGGCCCCGCCCCAGGCAGCGCCCAGCACCATGTTGCTCATAATAGGATAAATGAAGCTGATGGGCGTGGGCGACGGCCAGCCCAGCGCGGTAATCAGCACCGAGCCCAGCAGCCACGGCAGCGCAACGAGGGCCCTCATGAGCTGGCCCCGTTGCGGGCGCGCCAGGCCCGGCCCAAAATCCAGAAACAGCGGCGCCGTGCGGCTCACGGCCAAGTGCAGGCCGAAGCCCGCGCCCGCGGCCAACGTCACGCTGGCCCACATGGGCACGTGCCAGAGGGCCTCCACCCGCCCAATGTCGCCATAGGGCACGAACGGGCCAATGAGCAGGTAGCCCAGAAAGTTAATGATGCCGAACAAGCCCAGGTAGAGGCGCCACAACGCGGCATCGCCGGCCCCGCGCCGGCGCCAGGCCCAGGCCAGAAACACGAGGCCCTGCACCAGGCTCAGCAGCGGGCCGGCCAGGGCAATGGCTACCTCGCTGCTCGCGGGCAGGTGCTGGTTGAGGCTGTTCACGGCGCTGTTGTAGAGCACCGGCTGCCCGCCCAGCGCCTTCGATACCAGGGCGTGGGCCAGTTCGTGCAGCAGCGTGGTGACGGAAAAAGCCGCGGTATAGTGCGCGGCCGCCGTGAGGGCGCCACGCCAGGGAAAAGGTGTTTTCATGGGCAACGGGCCCGGCTCAGCAACGCGTTCGGCCACAGCCATCGGTGAGGGGATAATGCAGGCGCAAGCTACGTTACGGAAGAAGCTGGTGGCGCCATCACATGCCGGGCGCGGGCATCGCCGGCTCAATTCTGGGCCTGTTGTCCCGCGGCTGGCTTCGGGGCCCGGCACTTCACGCTGGCCCGAAGCCGTGTATCTTTAGCAGCCTAAATCCCACCTCTATTTAAACAGACTCTGCATGAACACTAAGTTGCGCCTGACAATCCTGAGTTTTCTCCAGTTCTTTATCTGGGGCTCGTGGCTGATAACGATTGGCGCGTATTGGTTTCAAACGAAGCAATGGTCCGGCGCGCAGTTCGGCGCCATCTTCTCGACCATGGGCATTGCCTCCATCTTCATGCCCTCGCTCATGGGCATCGTGGCCGACAAGTACGTGAATGCGGAAAAGCTCTACGGCATCCTGCACATCCTGGGCGGCCTCGTGCTGTGCACCATCCCCATGGTGACGGACCCCGGCACGTTCTTCTGGGTTATCCTGCTGAACATGATTTTCTACATGCCCACGCTGGCGCTGTCCATCGCCGTGTCGTACTCCATCCTGAAACGCCAGGGGCTCGACGTGGTGAAGGACTACCCGCCCATTCGGGTGTGGGGCACCGTCGGCTTCATCGTGGCCATGTGGACGGTGAGTTTGCTGGGCTTCGAGAAGTCGGCCAGCCAGTTCTACGTGGCGGCCGGCGCAGCCATTCTGCTGGGCATCTATTCGTTCACGCTGCCCGCCTGCCCGCCCCAGTCAGCCAGCACGTCGAGCCAGAACCTGGCCGAAATTCTGGGCCTTAAGTCCTTCGCCATCCTGCGCGACCGCAAGATGCTCACCTTCTTCCTGTTTGCGCTGCTGCTGGGCGCGGCCCTGCAACTCACCAACGCCTACGGCGACACTTTCCTGCACGACTTCGACAAAGTGCCGGCTTACCAAAACACGTTTTCGGTAAAGCACCCGGCCATCATCATGTCCATCTCGCAGATTTCCGAAACGCTGTTCATCTTGGCCATCCCGTTCTTCCTGCGCCGCTTCGGCATCAAGCAAGTAATGCTGTTCAGCATGATTGCCTGGGTGTTGCGTTTCGGCCTGTTTGCCTACGGCAACCCCGGCTCGGGCCTGTGGATGATTATCCTCTCGTGCATCGTGTACGGCATGGCCTTCGATTTCTTCAACATTTCCGGCTCGCTGTTCGTCGAAACCCAGACGCAGCCCAGCATCCGGGCCAGCGCGCAGGGCTTGTTTATGATGATGACCAACGGCTTCGGCGCCGTGCTGGGCAGCTCGCTGAGCGGCCTCATCATTCAGGCGTACTTCACCGACGCCAACGGCGTGAAAGACTGGCACAGCATCTGGCTCACGTTTGCCGCTTACGCACTGGCCATTGCCGTGCTGTTCGTGTTCATTTTCAAGCACAAGCACACCACGCAGCCCACCGAAGAGCCCCAGCCCGAAGGCCTGTTTTCGGTGGAGCAGGCGTAGCGCCAGCAGGAGCGCTCTGTGGCAAAACCATCTTATTGCCAACAAAAAAGCTTCGCCAATGGCGGGGCTTTTTTGCTGATGTGCCGGGCAAAACCCGCGCCTCCGCGCCCTGAGGCCTTGATTCACGCGGGGCGGGCTTCGTACCTTTCGGCTGCGCGGGCCGGCTTGTTTTTGAGCCACAGCCCATTGCGTTCATCACTGGTATATGACATCTCCCTGGCCACCGGCGGCCGCCCCGGACCTCTCCCAGAGCTTTGACAAGGACTCCTACTTTCAGCCCAACGCCTGGTTCTACGCCGCGTTTGGCGTGCTGCCGCGCCGCGAAATCTACCAGCTAGCCGAGGCCGAAGCGCGCCAGCAGGTGCTGGCCAAGCTGGCCGAAAGCCACGACCTGGAGGCGGCCACGGTGGCGCATTCCGTCTACATCGAAAAAGTGGGCAAAACGCCGGAAATCGGCCATTACTCGCTCAATCTGGCGCCGCACCTGCTGCTGTGCTTCTTTGACCGCGGCCCCTACGGCGACCGCACCGCCCAGCTGCTCTACTCGGCCTACGCCGACGCGGCCCTACTGGCCGAGTTGCGCGCGCTGCTGGCCAGCCACCTCGAAACCGGGCAGCTAGAGCACCAGCGCATTCAGGTGCTGCGCCTGGCCTTCAACGACCTGGAGTTTACGCCGCTGCCCATCAAGATTCCGGCCCTCGACCTGGCCACGCACTACAACGACGACCTTCTGCCCGCCCACGACACCATTTTGCGGCGCCTGCAGCAGCCCGAAGAAAAGGGCATCGTCATCCTGCACGGCCCGCCCGGCACCGGCAAAACCAGCTACATCCGCCACCTCTGCGGCCTCACCGACAAGCCCAAGCTGTTCATCCCGCCCAACTTGGCCGCCCGCATCGCCGACCCCGAATTCATCAACCTGCTGCACGACAACACCAACTCCATCCTGCTCATCGAAGACGCCGAGGAGCTGCTCTCGAAGCGCGACGGGCCCGGCGGCAACGCCGTCAGCAACCTGCTGAACCTGTCCGACGGCCTGCTCTCCGACGGTTTTCACATCCAGATTATCTGCACGTTCAACGCCGAGCTGGCCCGCATCGACAAGGCTCTGTTGCGCAAGGGCCGCCTCATCGCCTCCTACCGCTTCGAGCCGCTGGCCGTGGAAAAAGCCCAGGCCCTGGCCGCCACCCTCGGCCAAACCGAGCCCGTCACGGAGCCCATCACGCTGGCCGACCTCTACAACCGTGACAAAGCCGACTTTGTGAGCGAAAGCAAAACGCCCGGCCGCATCGGCTTCAACCGTTGATTATAAGCTCGGCAATACAAATTTGGTATAAAAAAAGTCAGCATTTGGCACAAATAAAAAGCCCGCCTTGCACGATGCAGGGCGGGCTTTTTTAACGCTTATCCTTCTAACTGCGAATTACTTCGAGCCGAAGAAGAAGTCGCCTTCAATCTGGGCGTTTTCGTCGGAATCGGAGCCGTGCACGGCGTTGGCTTCGATGCTCTTGGCGTATTTTTTCCGGATGGTGCCTTCTTCGGCGTTGGCCGGGTTGGTGGCGCCGATGAGGGTGCGGAAATCGGCCACGGCGTTGTCTTTCTCAAGGATGGCAGCCACGATGGGGCCGCTCGACATGTACTTCACCAGGTCGTTGTAGAAGGGACGCTCAGCGTGCACGGCGTAGAACTGCCCGGCGCGCTCGGCGGTGAGGTTGATTTTTTGGAGCTCCACGATGCGGAAGCCGCCGGCCTCAATCATGCTCAGGATGCCACCGATGTGGTTTTCCTGGACGGCGTCGGGCTTAATCATCGTGAAAGTGCGGTTGGTGGCCATTGTTGGGGCGGGGAGGGGGTTGGTTGAAAACTAATTGCGGGGCAAAAGTAGCCACAAAGCCGGCGCCGTTCCTCGGCCGGGCCCCAGGGCCCGTTGGGATAGCCGAACAGAACCTTCCGGGGGGGCCGCGTTGTTAAGACCAGATTTCTTCCGACTTTTGCCGCCCCAATTATTTGTAAGCCACCGGCCCGCCGTTTTCCCACTGGGCCATTCACGTTGTCGATGTCTAGTTCCATCCTTGCCCTGCAGGAGTTGCTCGCGCAGCCCAAGCAGGTAGTTATCACCACCCACCACAAGCCCGACGCCGACGCGCTGGGTTCGTCGCTGGCCTGGGCTGGTTACCTGAAGCAAAAGGGCCATCACGTGACCGTGGTCACGCCTTCCGACTACCCCGCTTTCCTCAACTGGATGGAGGGCAACGACGAAGTGGTGGTGTACGACAGGCGCCAGAACGACCGCCAGGTGCGCGACCTGGTGAACCGCGCCGAGGTCATCTGCTGCCTCGACTTTAGCTGCCTCGGCCGCATCAACGAACTGGGCGAGTACGTGCGCCAGGCCAGCGGCGTAAAGGTGCTGGTGGACCACCACCAGGAGCCCGAAAGCTTCGCCGATATCGTTTTTTCGACCCCTAGCGCCGCCGCTACAGCCGAGCTGATTTTCGAAATCATCCGCGACCTTGGCGACCAGGACCTCATCACCAAAGGCATCGGCGAGGCGCTGTACGCGGGCATCATGACCGACACGGGCTCGTTTCGCCACCCCAGCACCTCGCGCAACGTGCACCTGATTATTGCCGAGCTGCTGAAGGTCAACATCGACCTCTCCAAGGTGCACCGCCTCATCTACGACTCGCATTCCGAAATCCGCCTGCGCTTCCTGGGCTTCGTGCTGAAGGACAAGCTGGTGGTGAACCGCGAGTTCAACACCGCTTACATTGCCATCACGCAGGAAGAACTGCGCGAGTACCAGAGCAAAACCGGCGACACCGAAGGCTTGGTAAACTACGCGCTGAGCATTGAGGGCATCAAGTTCGCGGCCGTGTTCATCGACCGCGGCGTGGCCGTGAAAATTTCTTTCCGCTCGGTGGGCAATTTCTCGGTAAGCGACTTTTCGCGCCGCCATTTCGACGGCGGCGGGCACCACAACGCGGCCGGCGGCATCAGCTACGACACGCTGGATGCAACCGTGGAGCGCTTCCTCGGCATCCTGCTTGAGTACAAGGAACAATTAACGGGTGTGCCCGCCGCCGTAGCGCCGCCGGTGGCGTAACTTTGAACCGTTTCTGATTCTTCACTTCTTTTATTTTCATGCGTTTTTCCTCCCGCCCTGCGCGGCAGCTGGCCTTGGCGGCCGGCCTGCTGGGCTTCGCTACCCTCACCGCCTGCAACAAAGGCGGCGGTGACTTTGCCAAGACCAAGTCCGGCATCGAGTACAAGATTTTCAAGAAAGTGGGCAACAGCTACGAGCGCCGCGAAATCGGCCCCGACGGCGACCCCACCTACAAGGACCGCATCGGCAAGTTCCTGCTCGGCCACATGCGCTACACCACCGGCAAGGACTCGGTGCTGCAAAACACCCGCCGCGACGTGGGCATGCCCGTGCCCCTGCCCCTGCAGGAGCTCAAGCAAAAAGGCGCTCCCGACGAGGCCCTGAGCCTGCTGCAGCCCGGCGACAGCGGCGTGTTCCGCTTCCAGGTCGATTCGTTGATTAAGCCCAAATCGGGCCAGCCGGTGCCCCCGTTCCTGAAGCGCGGCGGCAACGTGGTGATGATGTACGTGGCCACCACGGGCAAGCTCATCGACCAGGCCGAAGCCCAGGCCATGCAGCCGGAGCTGCAGAAGCGCGCCATGGCGGCCCAGATGAAGCAGCGCATGGCTTCGCCCGAGTTCAAGAAGCAGATGGAAGAGCAGAAAGCGGCTCAGACCAAAGCCCTCGCCACGCCCGAAGTGCAGGCCCAGTTCAAGAAGGACGATGCCGTGCTGCAGGACTACATGAAGAAAAACAACCTCACGATGCAGAAAACGGCTTCGGGCATCTACTACCAGGTGCTGAAGCCGGGCACGGGCCCCAAGCCCGCCAACGGCCAGACCGTGAGCGTGAATTACAGCGGCACGCTGCTCAGCGGCAAGGAATTCGACTCGTCGGCCAAAGCCGGCCGGCCCATTGACTTCCCCATCGGCCAGGGCCAGGTGATTCCGGGCTGGGACGAAGGCATTGCCCTGCTCAACAAGGGCAGCCGCGCCATCCTGCTCATTCCCTCGCCGCTGGCCTATGGCACGCGCGGCGCGGGCGCCGACATTCCGGCCGACTCGCCGCTGAAATTCGAAGTGGAACTTGTTGACGTCCAATAACTCTTAGTACTTACACGTTCCGATTCCGGCCAACGGGCGACGCGGCACTGCTGCCCGGGCTCCGTTGGCCGGAATCTTTTTATCGCCTCGCCATGAAAAAACTTTTGCTCCGTTCGCGCTTCTGGGTGCTGGCGGCGGGCCTGCTGGTGGCGGCCCCGGCCCTGTGGAGTTGCAACTCCACCACCTACCAACAGCAGTTGGCCGACCACGAGAACCAAATGCGCGTCATCGACGAGGACACCATTCAGCGGTATTTGCAGCGCAACAACCTCGCCAGCAAAGCCACCCGCACCAACTCGGGCCTATACCTGGTGAGCGTGGCAGACGGTACGGGCCCCGCCGTGACCAGTGGCAAGCAAGTGCGGCTGAAGTACGTGGGCCGCTTCCTGAGCAACGGCGCGCACCCAGAGACGTCGGGCTACCCGGCGTCGGGGGGCAACCCGGCCTACCCGGCCGGGACTATTTTTGATAACTCGGCCGACAAGCACACGGCCTGCGGATGCGTCGTGTTTACGGCTGGCGACCCGTCCATCCGGCCCGGCTTCAACGAAGGCCTGCTGCTGATGCGCGCCGGCGACCGCAAGCTGCTGCTGCTGCCCTCGCGCCTGGCGTACGGCCCCGCGGGTACCACGGGTATCCCCCCGGATTCGGCCCTGATGTTCGACGTAGAAGTTCTCGAAGTTTTATAAGCGACTATGACGAGCGAGTGGGCTACCCGGCGCGGGCTAACAACCGTGGCTTTGGCCACGGGCCTACTGGCCGCTGCCGGGGCCCGCGCCCAGGACGGTGGGGCCAAACCGGCCGTGCCCACCACGCCCAGCGCGCCCGTGGCCGGCTCCGATACCGTGCGCCTGGTGCCACAGCGCACCCCCAACGGGGTGCGCTACGTGTTTCATGAGCGCGGTACCGGGGCCCTGCCCCACGCCGGCAGCCGCGTGGCCGTGCGCTACACCGGTTTTTTGCCCGATGGCCACGTTTTCGATGCCACCGTGGCCTGGGGCGCGCCGTTGCGGTTTCGGGTGGGGCGGCACGAGGTGATTGCGGGCTGGGACGAGCTGCTGCCGCAGCTACCCGTGGGCTCGCGGGTGCGGGCCTGGATTCCGGCGGCACTGGCCTACGGCGCCAAAGGCGTGCGCCATCCCGACGACGACACCCGCTTTTTAATTCCTCCCGACACCGAGTTGGTGTTTGAATTGCAGGTGCTGGGCGTGCGCTAGCCGGCGCCACTCATCGCATTGTTCTTGCCCCCATTTCCTACTGGCTGGCTAGCGCCAGCTTTTTATTCACGATTTTTTGCTGATGACGCGTTCTTTTCTGCTCATTCTGGCGGGTGCCCTGCTGGCCGTTGGACAGCCGGCGGCGGCACAGACGGCTCCGGCCTTTTCCCGCTTGCCTTCGGGCACTGACTACCGCCTGTTTCGCAAGGATGCGGCGGGCAAGTACCAGCCCCGTGCCCTGGCCCCGGCCGATGCGCCCTACGCCAGCCGCGCCGGCCAAGTACTCACGGTGTTCATGGAATTTCGCACCGGCCGCGACTCCGTGCTCATGCAGTCGCGCCACATGCAGCCCACGCCACAGCCCGTGCAGCTGCCCGAAAAGCCGGCCCGGGGCGGTATTGAAGAAGGCCTGAGCCTGCTGCTGCCCGGCGACAGCGGCGTGTTTCGACTGCAGGCCGATACGGTGTTTGCCAACACGTTTCATCAGCCCGTGCCGCCCTTCCTCCGCAAAAGCGGCAACACGCTGGTGGTACTGGCCAGCGCCCAGGAATTGCTGACCGTGGCCGACATGATGGCCCGCCAGGAAAAGCTGCAGGCGGAAATGGCCAAGCGGGAGCTGGCCAAATCGGCGGGGCAAATGACGAAAGACGTGGCCCAGATTCAGGCCTACCTGAAGAAAAACAACGCCACTGCCCGTAAAACGGCCGGCGGCACCTACTACATCATCAAGAAGCTGGGCACCGGCCCCACGCCCCAGAAAGGCCAGACCGTGCGCGTGCTGTACCGCGGCACCGTGCTGGCCACCGGCCAGGAGTTCGACTCCTCGGCCAAGCACGGCAACGAGCCCATTGCCTTCGCGCTGGGCACGGGCCAAGTGATTCAGGGCTGGGACCAGGGCATCGCCATGCTCCCCAAGGGCAGCAAGGCCGTGCTGCTCATCCCGTCGCCGCTGGCTTATGGCACGCGCGGCGCGGGCGCCGACATTCCCGCCAACGCCGTGCTGCGCTTCGAGGTGGAGCTAGTGGATTTTCAATAACTCCTACTGAGCGCTCCACTAGGCCCACCGCGCTTAGTTCAGCACCTGCGAGAGAATGTCCAGCGAGCGAATTTCGCCGAGCTGCTCGATGTGCAATTGGTAGTAGCGGATGATGACGTTCAGCAGTTCGTGGCGCACGCGGCCGTTGGGGATGGTGCTAGCAGCCGGCGCGCGCAGCAGCTCATCCACATAGCCGTCGAACTCGTGCAGGCGCAGGGTAGCCGGGCCGGTGGCGCCTTTGCTTATGGGCGCGTGGCCGGCCATGAGCACCTGGTCGGTAAGCTCGGCTCCGGAGCTGATGCCAAAGCCCAGGTAGGCGGCCAGTTGCAACAGGAAAACCAGGGCGAAATTTTCGGTACCGGTAGTTTGGCGGTCGAAGGCCAGAATGGAATCGTGCAGGAACTGGAACAGGGGCTCGTTCTGCTCCTCTTCGCGCACCGCCCGGCCCACCACTTCCGACAAAAACAGCACGACGCTGCTTTTTTGCACCTCGTAGGGCAGGGTCCGGAAAGGCTCGGCGCACCGGTATTCCGACAAGCGCGTGAGGCCGCTGCTGCCCTTGGCCACGTAGGCCACCAGCTCAAGCAGCGTAAAGGGCTGAAACAGTGCGATGCGGCCCGGCGGCTTGGCCTTGCGCACGCTGTTCACCACGTAGCTCTGCACGCCCAGCCGCTCGGTGTAGATGCGGGCAATGATGCTGCTTTCGCGGTATTTGAGGTAGCTGAGGACAATGCCCCGGGTCTTTATCAGCATGGTGCAATTTATTGATTTGCTGATAAGGTAAGGTGCTGATGTGCTTGCTGGACGGGCCGTACTCCCTCATTCAGGAAAGGCGGCTCAGCGCATCAGCACCTTACTTCATCGGCGAATCAGCAATCATTTGCTCAGTACGGCCACTTTGCTCACGCAGCCATTTTTGCCGTCGGCATCGGTCGACAACACCAGGTAGACGCCCGAGCGCACGCGCTGGCCGTCGGGGTTGGTCAGGTTCCAGGTCACGGTGCCGCCGGCCGCGGTGGTGGCATACACCAGATGGCCTGCCACGTCGGTAATCTTCACCAGGGCGTTGTTGGCCAAACCCGAAATACCCAGGGTGCCCGCAAAGTCGGGCCGTACGGGGTTCGGGAATACGGCCGTGCATTTCACGGGCCCTTCCGTGACGGTGGCCGTGCCGCGGAACGTGACCACGCCCGCTTGGGTGGCCACCCATACCTCGCCGGTTTTGTCGTTCACCTTCACGTCCACGATGCGGTCGGACGGCAGCGGGCTGTTGGCGGTGGTGAAGTGCAGCAGCGCCTCGTCGGCGTCGGGGCTGAAAAGCCACAGGCCCCGGTCGGTGCCAAACCATTTGCGGTCGGCGCCGTCCACAGCCAGGGTGCGCACGGCTTCGCTGAACAGCGCGTTGAAGCCAGTGCCCTCGCCCCGCGTCACAAACGGCTGGGTGAAACCCTGGGTGGTGGCAAAAGGCCCTTCCGGCTCCCGGAAATAGGCCACGCCCTTGATGGTGGCGGCCCAGATGAACCCGCGCCGGTCTTTGGCCAACTCGTAAATCTGGTTATCGGGCAGGCCCGAGGAGGTGTTGAACAACCGCGGCGGATTGGGCGCGGTGGGCGACGGGTCGACGGCGTAGAGGCCGATGGCGGGGCCACCCACGCTGCTGGCGTCTGTCTTGCGCGACACCGATACCCAGGCGTAGCCGTTGTCGTCCAACGCAATGCGGTCGAGGGCATCGAAACCCAGCGCGAAGGGAATGACCTGCCAGGTGGTAGTGGCCGGGTCGAAGAGGGAGAGGCCCGAGCGGCCATTATTGCGCAGGTGGCGGTTTACTACCCAGACTTTGCCTTCCGGCGTAGCAGCCAGGTCGGTTATCTCCACCCGACCAGGGATGCTAAATGTGCCCTGCAACGGAGTGCCAGCCGGCGTACTGTCGTCAAAAAGCCGGAAGTTCTTCACCCCATTCCATTCCAGCAAACCGCTGCCGAAATTGGCCACGTAGAGCGTTCCATTGGGTGTGCGGGTGCCGCGCACCGGCCTGACCGGATTTGGAAAGTCCGTCGTGCTGGGAAAGACCTTGTCCGTATAATTGGTCCACTGCCCGCCAGCGTATTCATAAAAGCCATTCTGAGGGCCGGACTCCAAAAAGAAGTACCGCTCCGAATAGCCTCCCGTAAATACATCGACCTTGTTGGAGCGAGCGTCGGCAAGCAGGCTATAAGCCAACGAGGTTTGGGGTCCATTTGCCACAAAAAACTCCGGCGTTTTGCCCGCGCCGGGGGCTGTTCGCTCCAGGCCCAGGCTATAATTAGCAACGTAATAGTTGCCATCGCGCGAGCGAACGGCATCTTCGATGGACGAAGAGCCAGCCGCCGGGGGCACCACCGTGGTAACGCCCCCGTTGCGGTCGAGCCGGCGCACGCCGGCCTGGTCGTCCATGATGAGCAGGCCGGTGCCGCTGCTCCGCAAGCGGCGGTACTGCTGGGCCTCTGTGCCGGGCACTGGCTGCCAGGTGGCCTGAGCCGGTGGGGTAGCCGGGATGTATTTATATACCGAATGTGCATTGCCATCTATGGCAGCGTACACCTGGCCCGCTTCTACGGCCAGAAACGAGTACACGCGCTGGTCGGGCGCACCCAGGGGCGTGGGCAGGTACAGCGTCCAGTTGCGGTAGTCGAGCAGGTTGGTCGTCAGCGAGCCGCGCAGCAGGCCCACCGAAGTGGCCAGAAACAGGGCGCCGTTGGCCACCGCGGCGTCGTACACCGTCACCACTGTGCCGCCGGGGCCGATGTTGGTGTACGTGTCGCTGATTTCCAGCTTCTTCAGGTCCACCACCACCACGCCGAAGCTTGTGCTCACGTAGGCCTTGCCGGCCCCAATCGACACCTGCTTGACGGGGACTTTGCCGCCCTGAATGGTGCCTTGCATTAGTTTGCGCTGCACGTCGCTCAGGTTGCGCACGCTGCCGTTGGGCCGCAGCACGTCGATGTTGGCGTCGCTGTACACCAGCACCGTTTGGCGGGTCAGCGAGTCGTAGGCCAGCGCGTCTACGTGCCCACCGTTGAGGCCGTCGCGCCGCGAGAGCACCTGCGAGGTGTTTTGCTTTTTATCGAAAAAATAAAAGGCGTTTTCGGTGGTCACGTACAACCGGTCGCCGGTATCGGCCAGGCGCAGGGGGCGGTTGGCGGGCAAATGCAGCTGCCAGTCGCCGTAGCCAACGGTTTGGGCGTGGGCATTGCCGGCCAGCAACAGCAGCCCGGCCCAGGCCAGCAAACAACGGGAAAAGTGGGTCATACGCTTAACAGAACTCAAAAAAGAATGAAAGCCTTGGGCTTTTTTGGCCAACGCTGCGGCTCGCCATTTAGTGCGCGGCCGTGGAGCGCACCTCCGGCGCGGGCCGCTCTACCTGCATGCCGCCCAGGAAACAGGGGCGGCAGCGGGCTTCGTACGAATCGGTTTCGCCCAGCAGCACCTGATTCTCGCTGGCCGCAATGCGGTAGGAATAAGAAGCAATTTCGCCGCAGCACACGCACACGGCGTGCACTTTGGTCACGTATTCGGCGGTGGCCAGCAGGGCCGGCATGGGGCCGAAGGGGCGGCCGCGGTAGTCCATGTCGAGCCCGGCCACGATGACGCGGGTGCCGTTGTTGGCCAGCTGCTCGCACACGTCGACCAGCGAAGCGTCGAAAAACTGGGCTTCGTCGATGCCCACCACGTCGGACCCCGCCGCCAGCAGCAGGATTTCGGACGGCAGGGCCACCGGCGTCGAGCGGATGCGGGCCGCGTTGTGGCTCACCACGTCCTCGGCGTGGTAGCGCGTGTCGAGGGCCGGCTTGAAGATTTCAACTTGCTGCCGCGCAATGCGGGCACGGGTGAGGCGGCGAATCAGCTCTTCGGTTTTGCCCGAAAACATGGAGCCGCACACCACTTCAATCCAGCCCCGGCGCGGGGCGTTGTGGCGGTTGCCAACGCGGGGTTCAATAAACACAATCGGAAACGTAAGCAGGTGAGCAAACGGGCAGCTTAGGCCCATCGGAACTCTAAAGTACGGCCTGGGGCGCAGTAGCGGGCGGCCACGGCCGGGTTCTTTTTTCCGAGCTGCACTGCGACAGGGCCTTGCGGCGGGCGGGTTTATTTTGCTTACGCTTATCAAATCCTGCGTGGCCGAGTACACCACCTCCACCGTGTCGCCCTTCCGGAAGTGGTCGAAATCTGCCGGGGCTATGCCCACGCGGTGCAGGTCATCGGGGTCCAATTCCAGCCAGGCCGAGCCCAAAACTTTCTGCTTTCTCATCACCCCGAACCGCCCTACCCAACGGTAGCCCAACCGTTGGTTTTTGGCGGGCTTGGTGATGTATTCGTAAAACGCCGCCATGCCCACAAGTACCGCGATACCGATGCCGGGCACCAGTCTGGCCGTGTACTCTTCCCAGGTGGTGGGCAGGTGGCTGCCCGGGCGCCGTGAGGGCACAAAAGGCCCCAGCAAGGCCAGCATCCCCATTCCCAACCCGATGCAGGCCATGCATTCGCGCTTTTGCGCAGCCGTTAAAGCGGCCTCCGGGTGCAGCCGTTGCTCATAAAGCGCCCAATGCTGGGCGCTTGGTTTGATGCGGGAATTACTGGGCATCGTTCGAGTACCGCACGTGCGGCAGCTTCGTGGCATCCGGCACCCGGCCAGCGACTTCGCCCGTCGGCAACCGGGCCTGGCAGGTGAGACGTTCGTGGGGAAGCAGGCGGCCGGCGGCGCGGTAGCGCAGTTCGGCGTCGGTGGGCGAACTCAGATTTTCGAGGCCGGTGCGCACCTGCAGGCGGCAGGTGGTGCAGCGCCCCTTGGCCCCGCAGGCGTGCATCCAGTCGTGGCCGGCGGCCTGAATGGCGGCCAGCAAGGTGGCGCCGGCGGGCACTTCCACGGGCGCGCCGGGTAAGTTTTCAATCGTTAACAGGGGCATTTGTGCCTAACTTCGGCCACCGAAACCCGGCCTTTTTATGAACGACAAATATAGTCTTGCCAAGTGCGCCCAATATGGCCGCCGCCTGGCCGCCCGGCTCTGCGACCAGCATTTCGCTGCGGCCGCTGCCACTCCGCTCGACGGTCCGGCGGTGCTGAAATTCACGCCCGTGCGCCAGCTCAATCTGCTGGTGGTGCGCCAGCTGCTGGGCCAGTGGCAGGCCGAAACGGCCCGCCTGCGCAGCCCTTACTTCGACTTTGAAGCCGCCCCCGTGCAGGCAGCCCTCACGCAGTTCATGAACGTGCTGTCGCGGCACATCAGCTTGGGGCGCGCGGCCTACGAGCCGCTGCTGGCCCAAGCCACCGTCGATGCCCTGGGCTTGGTGGCCGACCCGCCCGGCAGCTTCCAGCGCCTGCTGCTCGGCAGCACCGAAACGCCCACGCTCACGGCCTTGCGCGACAGCCTGCGCTACATTGACATCGACAAGCCTTTTTACCAGGGTTTTATCGACAGCCTGCCGAACAGCAGCGACCTGAGCCGCGACTTTCTGACGCACCGCTTCGAACTCTACCACGCCGCCAACTACAAGGCCCACCAGCCCATGCAGCGCCTTGTGGAGGAACTCAGTGCCCTGCTGCCGCTCACCACCGCCGACCTGCTGGAGGATGGTCCGGTATCGGTGGCTACCGCGCCGGCCGTAGCGGTCGAGCCGGCCCCGGCGGCCCCTAAGCCAGCCCCCGAGCCCGTGGCCGTAACGCCTCCGACGTTTGTGGCGGCCCCTGCTCCTCCACCTGCTCCCATGCCGGAGCCGGTGGCACCAACTCCGTTGGCGCCGCCAGCCCCAGTCCGCCCCTTGCCCAACACCGACGCTGGCCCGGTGCCGCTGCACGAGAAGCTAAAGGCCGTGCAGCCCAGCACCTCTCCTTTGGCGGAAGCACTGCGCGCCAGCACGGCCGCGCCGTCATTAGCCGAGCGGACCGGTCCGAAAGTGGAAAGCCTGCGCGAAGCCATTTCCATCAACCAGCGCTTCAGCTTCATCAACGAGCTATTTGGGGGCGAAAACATGGATTACCACGCCGCCATTCAGCACCTCGACTCGCTGCCAGCCGCCGACCAGGCCCGGGCCTACGTCACCGGCGACCTGTCGCAGCGCTACGACTGGAGCCGCAAGGAAGAGCACGTCAACAAGCTGCTGAAGCTCATTGAGCGCAAGTTTGCCTAGCTCAACGCCTCCCAAGCCCATTCTGGGTCCGCGGCTGCGGCGCTGGCTGCTGCCGTGGCTGCTGGCCGTGGCCGCTCTGGCCAACCTGGCCTACCCGATGTATGTGCATTACGACTTCTCGCACTCCCTCGACACGCGCAGCTACCTGCGCATGGCCGAGGGCCGGTTCGACAGCGTGCGCGTGACGCACCGCTACCGCGTGCTGGTGCCGGGCGCGGCGGCTGTGGTGGCCGCGCCCGTCGCGCGGCTCTACGGCCGGATTTGGCCCCAGCGGCCGGCGGGGCAATGGCCCTTGCGGTTTGCGTTTTACGTCGTCAACTGCCTGCTGCTGGCCGCGGCTGGCGCCTGCTGGTTCAATGCCGCGCGCCACGCAGGCGCCTTGCCCGAGGCGGCCATGCTGGCCATGCTGGCCGTGCTCACCAGCCGCTGGGCCGTCTACGGCGCCGGCCTGCCCCTCACCGACAGCCTTTACCTGTTGGTGGTAAGCCTGGGCTACTACGCCGTTCGGCGTGGCCCCGGCGGGGGCTGGGCGCTGGGGCTGACCCTGCTGCTGGGTCCCCTGTCGAAAGAATCGTTCGTTTTTGTGCTGCCATGGCTGCTTTGGTTTGGCCGCGGGGCCATGGCCTGGCCGAAGCAAGGGCTGGCGCTGGCCGTTGGCTTAGCCGCGCTTTTGGCGGTGCACCACTGGGTCGATGCCCGGGTGGGAGCCTCAGCCAGCCAATCCGTTTTCAATGCGCTGGAACACGTGGATAATATTGTCTACTCGTTGCATCGGGCCGCCTCGCCCAAAGGGGTGGGCGAACTGCTTAGCATCTTCGGCTTCTTCATCCTGCTGCTGCCGGCGGCTTACTGGCTCGAAAAAAGAAGGGCCAGCCGAGCGGCACGGACCATCTTCGCCCCTCTGGGTGCAGTCGATGCCGGCTTGCTTGCCATCGTGGCAATTCACATGCTGCTCTCCGGCGACCTGGGTCGCATGGGCTACCTCGCGGCACCGGTCTTTTGCGCCGCGCTCGCCTTCGTTTTCAGCCATTGGCGCCACCTGCTGCCGGCTCGGGAGTAGCCTGCTCTGGCAGCCCGGCCAGCGCCAAGGCCAGCAGCAATGGCCACACGGGTACCAGAAATCGGCTTGCGCCAAGCGGGCCGGTCAGCCCCGCAACGTAGAGCAAAAAACCCACGGCCACCCAGCGGCCATAGCGCCACAGCGCCGCCGCGCGCCCAAGTCGCTGAAAGCCCCGCCACGCCAGCCACAACCGCCCCACATTCGCGGCGAACACCACGCCCAACCAGCCCAGTAGTGCCAGCGGCAGGCTTCCGACGGCCCGCAGTGCCCCGCCCGCCCGCACTTGGGCCAACAGCCCGCCGCCAGCCGGCGGCGTCAGGCCCAGAAATTCGCTAATATCGAAGCGCCCCGGGTCCAGAAAAAAAGCAGTCATGCCTTGCAAATGTTGGCGGGCATAAACCACCGGATGCGCCGCGATTACCTGCGTGGCGCGTGCCTGAATCACTCGCTGACGGGCTTTAAAACTTCCGGTCGCATTGGCCTCCTGCAGCACGTTGGCTACCCAGGCATCTTCTGCCACGGCTCCGGCGGTTTGGCGCACCACGCCAGCCGCGTTGTAATGCAGCAAATTAATATCGGTGATGCTCGAGAAGTGAAAGTACCCCGTGCGGTGTTCGTTCCATCCCATGTATACTCCCACCACTAGCACCGGCACCAAACCAATTACGGCCAACGCAAAACGCCTGCCCCACCCGGCGACTAGTAGACCGGCGCCCGCTACCACTAGTGCCAAAGGGTAGAAAACGGGCTTAATCAGTAATGCCAAACTAAGAAATCCCACAAACCATCCGGCATACCGGGCTTTTTTTTCCCGGATGTACAACAGACAGGTCACAACCATCGCCATCACCATGCCCTGCAGCACCGTTTCGCTCATCACCGCACCAGCATAAATAAGCTGGGCTGGAAATGTAGCTATCATTCCCAATGCCAATAACCATAATTTGACAGTTGGTCGGGCCCACCTAGCCCACCACGCCAGCACCAGCCCAATATCGAACAAACTCAGCACGCTTTGTACTGCCAGCAGCAGTACCGGCTTAGCAAATGCAGCCCCCAGGCCCAGCACAACCAAAGGATAGCCCGGTGGGCGAATGGTGAACTCTTGCACCGCCTGCCCTTGCGGGGCTTGCATTGGCCACGGCCGGGCATATAGTTCGCCGTGTAGTTGCACGTTTGCTGCGGCCTGCCGGTAGCGGCCTGAGTCAGGAAAATTCCAGCGGTCCAGTACCAGCGCCCAGCCCAATGCCAGTAGGTGCACGCCCACCAACACGGCCCATACCCAACCCGGTACCTGCCTCTTCCCCATCAGCGCACCAAGTCCTGCTTGCGATACGCGTCAATGGCCAGCAAGCTAAAAAGCAGAATAGTGAACGACCATAACGACGAACCTCCATAGCTGAAAAATGGGAGCGGAATGCCCACCACCGGCGCCAGCCCTATCGTCATCCCCACATTCACCGTCACATGAAAAAACAACACGCTGGCCACGCAATACCCATACGTACGTCCAAAAACGGACTTCTGTCGCTCAGCCACATAGACAATGCGCCACAGCAACGTGAGGTATAGCCCCAGTATCACCAAGCTACCCAGCCAGCCAAACTCTTCTCCCACGGTGCAGAAAATAAAATCGGTGCTTTGCTCCGGCACAAAGTCAAACTTGGTTTGAGTCCCTTGCAGAAACCCCTTTCCCAATAAGCCCCCCGAACCAATGGCAATTTTGCTTTGGGTCACATTCCAGCCCTTTCCCAATGGGTCCGCCGAAGGGTTGATAAGTATTTCAATCCTTTGCCGCTGGTGTGGTTGCAGAACTTTATTATAAAAAAAGTCCACCCCCACCACCATTCCGATGACCACCAGCCATACCCCCACCGCCAGCGGCAAGTGATGCCTCATCACCCGACGATTCAATCCAAGTACAACAGCCAGAATCAACGTAAAAGACGCAAACAGCCACACCTTGGGCACCAAAAGTGCCAACAGCAAAATGCTGCCCGCCGCTGCCAGCAGCAGCAGTATCAAAGGTGACATGCCCTCTCTAAAATAGGCCAGTAGCAATGCCCCAAATACCAATGCCTGCCCAGACTCATTAGAAGCGACTATCAGCAGAGGTGGCAATAAAGTAATAGCGGCCAGTACCAACTGGTCGCGCCAGTCTTGGTACCTAAGATTGATGCTCGACATAAATCGAGATGCCGCCAACGCTGTTGTGAATTTGGCAAACTCCGCCGGCTGCAAGCGGACAGGCCCCAATTCCAACCACGACCGCGAACCCGCAATCGGCCTTGCCACGAACATGGTCACCAACAGTAGCAGTATCATGCCAGCATACAATGCATATGCCAACGTATCATACGCTTTATAATCCACTACCAACAGTACAACCACCAAAACAATAGCAGTCGCAATCCAAAGTAATTGCTTAAACCAATTGAAGGCCATTAACTTATCAAAGCTCAATCCACCCAATTGATTTGCTGATACATCAGTTGAGTAGCTAGAAGCATATATGCATACCCATCCCGTGCCAACAAGACCCAGATACAATAGTACGGTTAGCCAATCAATGCTACGACTATAACGAGCTGGTGAAACTTGCACAATAAAGGCACATTAAAATATTGTTAAAAATACAACACACCCTTCTTTAAAGCCATTGGCACGATTGCTATAGTCCAAAAAGCAAACGTCCCCGGGCCGCTGGCGAAAGCGGTCCGGGGACGTTGGTGAAAAAAGGTTGGCGGCGACCGACTC
>NZ_JADQDM010000025.1 GCF_015694525.1 Hymenobacter ruricola
CCTTAAGAAGGGGCCAAGATTTTAAACCAAGGGCCGGGGGAAAGAAGGAGGAGCAGGGGGGGGGGAAGCGGCGGGGCTTCGGGGGCAAGATCGGGGGGGGGGGGGGGCCGGCAGGGGCTTGCGGGCGGGCGGGGCCACCGGCGTAACGGGCGGCGCGGGCGGGGCCGTGGGGGCGGCGGCCACGTCCGGCAGCAGCTCGGCGCTGCCGGCCATCAGCGAGGCCAGCTTGCCCAGCAGCTCGGCCTCGTCGAAAGGCTTGGGCAGGGTGTCGTTCATGCCGGCGGCGGCGTACTTCTCGGCGTCGGCCCGGAAGGCGTTGGCCGTGAGGGCCAGGATGGGGGTGGCCGCCTTCACGGGGTTGGCGTGGGCCCGGATGCGGGCGGTGGCCTCCAGGCCGTTCATGCCCGGCATCTGAATGTCCATCAGCACCACGTCGTAGCGGTGCTGCTCAAACAGCTCCAGGGCCTCGAAGCCGCTGGCGGCCCCGTCCACCACCACGCCGTGGCCTTCCAGCAGCAGCTGGGCCACTTCGCGGTTCACGGCATTGTCTTCCACCAGCAGCACGCGGGCGCCGCGCACGGCCGCTTCCTGCACCGGGGGCAGGGGGGCCTGGGCCGCCTGGCGGGCCTCGGCGCTGGCCTTGGGCAGGGTGGTCACGAAGGCAAAGGAGCTGCCCTTGCCCAGCTCGCTCTGCACCGTGAGGCGGCCGCCCATCTGCCGCACCAAGGCCCGGCTGATGCTCAGGCCCAGCCCCGTGCCGCCAAACTGCCGGGTGGTGTCGGCGTAGGCCTGGGTGAATTCGAGGAAGATGGTTTCGAGCTTGTCGGGCGCAATGCCGATGCCCGTGTCCGTCACCCGGAACTCGGTGGTGAGCGTGGTGGCGGTTTCGCTCACAAAATAGCCCCCCACCGTGATGGTGCCGCCCGCAGGCGTGAACTTGAGGGCGTTGGAGAGCAGGTTGATGAGCACCTGGTTGAGGCGGTAGGAGTCGCCCACCACCCAGGGGTGGGGGCAGGAGTCGCGCAGCAGCGTGCCCACCACCCGGATGCCCTTTTCCTGGGCCTGCATCACCAGCGGCTCGGCGGCCTTGCCCATCGAGTCGCACAGGTTGAAGGCGGCCTGCTCCATGTCGAGCTTGCCGGAGGTGATTTTGGCCATGTCGAGCACGTCGTTCACCACGTTCAGCAGGTGGCGGCCCGAGTGCTGGATGATGGCCGTGTAGTTGCGCTGCTGCTCGTTCAGGCCGGTTTTGGCCAGCAGGCTGGTCATGCCCAGCACCCCGTTCAGGGGCGTGCGGATTTCGTGGCTCATGTTGGCCAGGAAGTTTTCGCGGGCGGTGGCGGCGGCCTCGGCCGCGTGCTGGGCCTGCTTGAGGGCGGTGATGTCGGTGCTCACGCCCAGCACCTGCACGGTGCCGTCGGCCAGCACCAGGGGGCAGCGCACCGTCTGGAACCAGCGCACTTCGCCGTTGGCCAGCTTCACCGAGGTCTGAATGGTGAGGGGCTCGCCGGTTTCGAGCACGGCGTGGTCGGCCAGGGCCGAGGTTTTGAGCTCCTCCTTGTCCATGGCTTCTTCCATGGTGGGGGTGTGGGCCAGCTCGCTCATGAGGCGGCGCAGGCCCTGCATGCCGGCATTCTCAAACACGGTGCGTCCCTGGGCGTCGCGCACCCAAATCAGGTTGGGGTTGAGGTCGAGCACGAGGGTGGTGAAGTCCTGGTGGGCCTTCATTTCGGCTTCGCCCTGGCGGATGCGCGCCTCGGCCTGCCGCCGCACCGTGATGTCGAGGCCGTAGCACAGCACCTCGCGCAGGCTGCCGTCGGGCCCAAACACGGGCTGGTAGTAGCACAGCCAGTAGAGGTTCACGGCGCCGTCGGGGCCGGGCCAGCGCTCTTCCCAGCTCACCATTTCGCGGCTGTTCACGGCCCGCTCAAACAGGCGACGGCGGCGCGTCACCAGGGCTTTGGGCAGGCCTATCCCGGCCGCGTGCTCGGCAAACGAGAGGCCGATGCGGGCCCGGCGCGTGGCCGGGTCGGGCTCGGCGTAGGGGTTGATGTAGCGGTAGTGCTGGTCGGGGTCGAGCACGGTCACCACGGCCGGCAGGTGGGCCAGGATGGTTTCGTAGAAGGCGCGCTGCTCGCGGTTTTCCTGCTCGGCCACCCGCTGGGCCGTCACGTCGGTGAGGTAGAGCAGGGCCGAGCCCGCCTCCACCACCGGCACCGTGTAGAGCAGGAAGTACTGGCCGTTGGCCACCACTTCGCCGTGGGTGACTGCGCCGGAGCGCAAGGCGTCGGTGGCGGCGCGCACCAGCTGGGGCCGCACCCGCGAGGGGCCGGAGCCTTCCAGCTCCCGGGCCAACGCGCTAGCCGCGTCGTTGGCAAACAGCAGCCGGCCGGCCGCGTCCAGGCGCAGAATGGGGTTGGGGTTAAGCAGCGGAACCTGGCCCAGCGTCTGCAGGCGCCGGATTTCGGCCTCGGCCTGCTCGCGGCGGGCGCGCTCGGTTAGCAGCAGTTCCTGGAGCTCGGCAGGAGAGGAGGGCAGGGCGTCGGTTTTCACCCTGTAAAGATGCTGACGCTTTGCTTAATGAGGAATGAAGACGCCTGTCATCCTGAGCGCAGCGAAGGACCTTCTCACCGACGAACAGATTGCAGTAAGTTAATCGGCGCTGACGTGAGAAGGTCCTTCGCTGCGCTCAGGATGACAGGCGTCTTCCGCTCTTCCGTTCTTCCCCTACAGCTCCTTGCGCAGCCGCGCCACCGGAATGTTGAGCTGCTCGCGGTACTTGGCCACGGTGCGGCGGGCAATGTTGTAGCCGCGGGCGTTGAGCATCTTTTCCAGCTTGTCGTCGCTGAGGGGCCGCTCCTTGCTTTCCTTGCCGATGAGGTCCTTGAGGATGCTTTTCACTTCGCGGCTGCTGGCGTCCTCGCCCGAGTCGGTGGCAATGCCTTCGGAGAAGAAGAACTTGAGCGGGTAGATGCCGAACTCGGTTTGCACCGATTTCGAGTTCGCCACCCGGCTCACCGTCGAAATGTCCATGCCGATGCGCGTGGCGATGTCTTTCAGAATCATGGGCCGGAGCTTGCCCTCGTCGCCTTCCATGAAGAAGTCGCGCTGCAGCTCCACGATGGCATTCATGGTGCGCAGCAGGGTGTTCTGGCGCTGCCGGATGGCGTCGATGAACCACTTGGCCGAGTCCAGCTTCTGCTTCACGAAGGTCACGGCTTCCTTCATCTTGGTGTCCTTCTTGGCCGCCTTGTCGTAGGTCCGGAACATTTCGGTGTAGGCCGGGCTCACGCGCAGCTCGGGGGCGTTGCGGGCGTTCAGGGTCAGGTTGAGCACGCCGTTGTCGTTCGTCAGAATGAAGTCCGGCATCAGGTACTGCGTCTTGCCCAGGCCGCTGGGGCCGCTGCCGCCGGGCTTGGGGTTCAGCTTCAGAATCACGTTGATGGCCTCCTTCAGCTCGTCGTCTTCCAGGTCCAGCTTCTGCTGAATGCGCGGGTAGTGCTTCTTGCTGAACTCCTCAAACGTCTCGCCGATGATGCGCTCGGCGTTGGCGGTGGCTTCGTCCTGGGGCCGGCGCTCCAGCTGCAGCAGCAGGCACTCGGGCAGGTCGCGCGCCGCAATGCCGGGCGGGTCGAAGCCCTGCACTACGCGCAGCACGTCTTCAATCTCCTTCACCGTCACCTCCAGGTTCTGGCTAAAGGCCAGGTCGTTGGCAATGGCCGAGAGGTCGCGCCGGATGTAGCCGTCGCCGTCAATCGAGCCGATGAGCTGCTGGCCAATGGCCTCCTGCCGCTCGTCGAGGTCGGCAAAGTGCAGCTGGTCGAGCAGCGAATCCAGCAGCGAGCCGCTGGTGTCGGCCAGGGGCGTGTCGCGCTCCTCTTCCTCGCCGGGTCCGTCGCCCTGCATCTTGTAGCCGGCTATCTCGTCGTCGTTGAGGTAGTCGCTCAGGTCGAGGTCGGTGTTGTCGGGGGCGTCGTCCGAAGAAGCAAGGTCTTCTTTGGCCGCCAGGTCGGGCTCAGGCATCTCGTCGGCCGTTTCGCGGTCGGCGCTACGGTCGTCAAAGTCCTCGTCCAGCGTGTTCTCGTCGTTGTCGAGGCTGGCATCGGGGTCGTCGGAATCGTCCGAGCTGTCGTCGTGGTCCAGGTCTTCGGGTTCGTCGGGCTCGTCTTCTTCCAGGGCCGGGTTCACCTCCATTTCCTCTTTGATGCGCGTCTCCAGCTCCGCCGTCGGGATTTGCAGCAGCTTGATAAACTGAATCTGCTGCGGGCTAAGCTTTTGCGAGAGGAGCTGTTTAAGGTCGAGGCGTTGCATAATGACGAAAGTACGGAAAGGACCAGCCGACGGTCAATTTTACTAAAGTTGGGCCCGAAAAGTTGATGTAGCGCGGACGCTGCGAGTCCGCGCGTGGGCGAACGTTCTGCACGGCGCGGACTCGCAGAGTCCACGCTACGGTTCTACCTTTGCCCTCTTACAATCCGCTTTCTCCGCAAGTTATGTCCCTCAAACGGTCCACCGTCAAAGAACTCCTGGCCAGCCAGGACCTCGACCGCGAAGTCCTCGTCAAAGGCTGGGTGCGCTCCCGCCGCGGCAACAAGTACGTGCAGTTCATCATCGTGAATGACGGCTCCACCATCCACACCATCCAGGCCGTGGCCGCCGCCGAAACCTTCCCCGAGGAAACCCTCAAAGACGTGAGCAACGGCGCCTGCGTGGCCATTCGGGGCCAGCTGGTGGCCTCGCAGGGCAAGGGCCAGGCCGTGGAAATCCAGGCCACGGAAATCACCGTGCTGGGCGCCGCTGATGCCGAAGCCTACCCGCTGCAAAAGAAAGCCACCTCGCTGGAGCACCTGCGCGAAATTGCCCACCTGCGCCCCCGCACCAACACCTTCGGGGCCGTGCTGCGCGTGCGCCATGCGCTGGCCTTCGCCATCCACGACTACTTCAACCGGCACGGCTTTTTCTACGTCCACACGCCCATCATCACCGGCTCCGACGCCGAGGGCGCGGGCCAGATGTTCCGCGTCACCACCCTGCCGCCCGAGCACCCGCCCCGCACCGCCGACGGCTTGGTGGACTTTTCGGAGGACTTCTTTGGCAAACCAACCAACCTCACCGTGTCGGGCCAGCTCGAAGGCGAGTTGGCGGCCATGGCCCTGGGCAGCATCTACACGTTCGGACCCACCTTCCGGGCCGAAAACTCCAACACCGCCCGCCACCTGGCCGAGTTCTGGATGATTGAGCCCGAAGTGGCCTTCAACGAGCTCGAAGAAAACATGGACCTGGCCGAGGACTTCCTGCAGAGCCTGGTGCGCTACGCCCTGGAGCACTGCGCCGACGACCTGCAGTTCCTCAACGACCAGTACGACAAGGAACTGCTGGGCCGCCTCAACTTCGTCATCGACAACGCCTTCCAGCGCCTCACCTACACCGAGGCCGTGGAAATCCTGAAATCGGCGAAGCAGAAGTTTGAATTCCCGGTGGACTGGGGCACCGATTTGCAGTCGGAGCACGAGCGGTACCTGGTGGAGAAGCACTTCAAAAAGCCCGTCATCCTCACCAACTACCCGAAGGAAATCAAGGCCTTCTACATGAAGCTGGACGACGACGGCCGCACCGTGCGCGCCATGGACGTGCTGTTTCCCGGCATCGGCGAAATCATTGGCGGCTCGCAGCGCGAGGAGGACTACACCAAGCTCACCACCCGCATGGCCGAAATGCACGTGCCCGCCGACGAGCTGGACTGGTACCTCGACACCCGCCGCTTTGGCACGGCGCCGCACGCCGGCTTCGGCCTGGGCTTTGAGCGGCTGGTGCTGTTCGTGACGGGCATGAGCAACATCCGCGACGTGATTCCCTTCCCGCGCTACCCCAAGAACGCGGCGTTCTAACCAGCACTTCCCCTCAACAAAAAAGCGGCCCGCAAAGCCGCTTTTTTGTTGCCTCATAATTTGGTTTAATGAGATATGTATGAATTATAGCATTAAAACGGTAATTTAAAGGCGTTTTCTTCTCCTCACCTTATTCTCCTCTTCTCAGTTATGAAAATTTTCTTACTCTGCTCCCGGGTTTTCAAAAGAGCGTGGGCCCCGCTGCTGGCTTTCGCGGACCTCGGCCAGGCCGCGCAGGCGCAGGCGCCCGTCACCGTGACGGTGGGCACGGGTACCTCCGTAGCTTCCACCAATGCGCTGCTGAGCACCAGCACCACTACCAATAAGTACTCCCGCACCTTGTCCATCTATTCGGCCGCGGAGCTCACGGCGGCGGGGGCCGTGGCCGGCAGTATCGTGAGCATTGCCTGGTTTAAGGGCGGCACCGGCGAACTGCTCAACCCCGATTCCCAGCTCTCGGTGTACATGAAAAGCACTGCCGCCACCACCCTCGGCGGCGACCCCGTGAACTGGGCCAACGAAGTGGCTACCGCTACGCCCGTTTATAGCAACCTCGCCCTGGCCATGCCCACGGGCACCGGCTTCAAAACGTTCACGCTCGGCACGCCCTTCCCCTGGAACGGCACCAGCAACCTGGAAGTGCTGGTGGACTGGTTTCGCAACGGCACCCCCACCGCCGATATTAGCTGGCAGTACACGGCCGTGACGTCTTCGACGGGCGTGCATGCCACACAGGTCGGCAGCTCGCTCCTGCCCACCGTGCGCTACGCCGCCAACCGGCCCAATGTGCAGCTCGTCATCAACCGCATCGGGCTGGCCAGCCGCGAAAGCCGCGAAGCTTCCCTGGTGAGTCTGTACCCCAACCCAGCCCGTCAGCTGCTCAGCGTGGCCGTGCCGGCCGAGCTCACGGCCCAGCCCGTGCCCATCACGCTCCTGAACGGCCTGGGCCAAACGGTGCATTGCGGCGTGCTGCCCCTGGCCGGCAGCGGGGCCGCGGGCCAGTTGGACGTTGGTCACCTGGCCGCGGGCCTCTACACCCTGCGCCTCGCCCTGCAAAACTCGGTTGTGACGAAGCGCGTCACGGTAGAATAGCGCCGGCCCAGCGTTGCACCTGATTTCCCTTAAAAAGGCCCTGGCTTCATTGCCAGGGCTTTTTGCGTTTTAGCAGGAAAGCGGGCTGCTGCCAGTTCGTTACCTCAATTGCTGGCGGTCGAAAAGGTCGTGGGCTTGCTGGCGGGCGCGCTGCGCGGCGCCATCGGGGTTCTTGGTTTGCGCTTCCCAGGTGGCCCGGCCGCGCAGCTGCAGCGCCAGGCGGTCGATAGCAGCCCGGTCGGGGGCAGTATGCGGGTGGTAAAGGTGGTACACCTGGTCGGTAAAACCGAACTCGTTTTCGGTCAGGTTGTGCTCGGTAAACAGCAGCAGCACAAACCGGCGCGATTCCAGTTGCTGCCGCAGTTCGAGGCGGCCGGCCGTTTCGCCGGTGTCGTGGTACACGCTGTCGGGCACGTGCACGGCATGGTTATAGTACCAAAAGCGGGTGTCGTCGGCAAATTCGCGCTGCACGTAGGGGCTGAACTGCATCAGGCCCCAGGTAAAACTGTCGCCCACCAGTAGGGCCGAGGGCCGCGTCTGGCCTGGCCGGGGCGGGGCGAAGGCCAGTTGGCGGTAGGCCAGGGGCGTGGCTTCGGGCTGCTCCACCAGGTTCAGCAGCCAGCTGAGGTCGTTGTCGGTGCCGCGCAGCGAGTCCAGGGCCCGCACCAGGCGCGGCGGCCCCACGGTACGCACCTCCGGGAAGCGCAGGTGGCCGAGGGCTTCCAGGCGGCGCAGCAGCGTATCGGCGGCCAGGGTGGCGCCGTAGCCGCTCCAGTGGGCGCCGCCGCGCGGGAACAGCGGGTAGGGCCGGGTGGTTTTCCAGTGGGCAAACACGGGCACGAAGTCCAGCAGGGCCACGCTGTCGGCGCGCAGGGCCCGCGTAAACTGGTCGTAGTTGGTAAGGGTGCCGGCGGGCGGGCGCAGGTGCGCGGGCAGATTTTCGGGCTCGAAGCGGGCCTTGGCGGGGGCTAGCACAAAGAGCAATTCCACCCCGCGCCGGTGCAGGGCGCGCTGCACGGCCCGCAGCCGCCGCACCCGAAAGCGCACTTCGGCGGCGGGCAGCAGGTCGCGGCCCTGGTAGCTGGCCACGGGGCCGGGCTGAAACAGCACGCCCGCGCGGCCCACCACCACGTCGGGGGTGCGCGCCACCCGAAACAGCCAAAACGACAGCTGGTTGCGCAGCCGCACGAGGTAGGGCCGAAAGCCCAGGTGGTCGGTCAGGTACTGCTCCAGGGCGGGCTGGTAGGTGCCGGCCTGCAGGCTGTCCCAGCCCAGGCGGGGGCGCGGCGCCAGGGTGAAAGCGCCGTTCAGGCCCGCCTCTTTCGAAAAGTGCAGCTGCGCCTGAATGGCAGGCACCAGCAGCATCGCCAGCAGCAACAGTAGCAAGAAACGTTTAACAAACAGCGTCACGGTAGAAAAAAGAAAGGGCCGGTGGCCAACCGGCCGCTACCGCTCCTGCTCGAAGGCAGCCAGAGCTTGCTCGTGCATGCGTTGGGGAAAGTCGGGTTTGCTGCCTTCCTCCCAGGACTGTTTGCTCGCAAGCTCCTTTTCGAGCTGGGCAACGCGGGCCTGGTCGGCCGCCGTGAGGGGATGGTAGAGGTTATACAGCTGGCTTGTAAAGCCAAATTCGCCGGTGTGCAGGTTGCGGTCAGTCATGAGCACCACAACCAGCTGCCGGCTTTCTACTTCCTGCTGCAAATTCAGTTGGCCCACCGCCGGGGTGTTGGGGTCCTTGCGCTCCGTCGAGTCCGGAACGTACACCGTGAGGTTGTAATACCAAAAGCGAGTGGCCGGGTCAAAAGCGTGCTGCATGAACGGCATGGGAAACATCAGGCCCCAAGTAAAGCTGTCGCCCACGAACAGCACGTTGGGTCGTTTTTCGCCCGGGCGGGCGGGCGCGGGGCCCAGCCGCGGGTACACGGCCGGGTAGCCGGCCCGGGGCCACAGCAGGTTCATGGGCGCGGCCAGGTCGTCGTCCATGACGGTGGCCGAAGCGGTAACCGTCGGCCGGCCCACCTGCCGCAGGCGCGGCACGGGCGCGTGCAGCAGCTGCTCAAGGCGGGGCAGCAGGGTGTCGGCGGCCAGCGTGGCCCCGTAGGCATTCCAGTGGGTGCCGCCCCACGGAAAAAGCGGGTAGCGGGCCGTGTCGCCCCAGGTTTTGAACAGCGGCGTGAAGTCGAGAAAATCGACGCCCTGCTGCTGCATTTCGCTGGTATATACCTCGTAGTCCGACTGGCCCGGCTCGGGCGTGGGCAGGTGCGCCGGCAGCAACTGGTGCAGGTGCCGCGCCTTGTTGGGCGCCAGCACCACCAGCAGCGGAATGCCGCGGCTGGCCAGGTCCTGCTGCACCCGGCGCAGGCGCTTCACTTGCGTCCGGGCCCGGGCGCGGCCCATCGCACCCACGCCCAGGTAAGCCTGCACCGGCGCGTCTTCAAACACCACGCCGTTGCGGCCCACCACCACGTGCTCGGCCGAGGAGGCATGGAAAAGCGAAAACCGCAGCTGGTTGCGCCCCTGGATAAATAGCGTCCGAAAGCCCACCCGTTCTTCCAGGTACCGCTCCAGCTCCGGTTGGTAGGCGTTGTTCAGCAGGCTCTCCCAGGCCAGGAGCGGCCACTTGGCCAGCGTGTACGAACCGCCCAGCTGTCGCTCCGCAAAAATGCGGAACCGGGCCTGCAGCACCGGCAGCAGCACCACCAGCAGGAGCAGGCCCAGGAGCATTCGTTTGATGAATAGGGTCATACGTAGAGCAGAAGAGCTGAAGCCCGCCTAAAACCGGAAGTAGATGAAGGGGTTGAACGAGCTGCCCACCACGTAGCTCAGGCTGAGCACCAGCAGCACCGCGCCGCCCAGCCCCAGGCCCACGGCCCGGCCCAGCGACAGCTGGCCCGGCGCCAGCAGGCTCATTTCCCAGCGTTCTACCCGGGGCAGCGCCGCGGCAAAGGCCGCCACCGCCGCCAGCGCCAGCATGCTCCAAAATTCGAAGTTGAAGTAGGGCACCGGCACGGCCGCCCCACGGCCCAGCATGGTGCCGATGTAGGCCAGCCCGCCGCTCAGCGTCTCGGCCCGAAACAGCACCCAGCCCACCACCGTGATGAGGAAGGTGGGCACGATGCTGAGCGCGCCCAGGCGCTGGTACACACGCAGCAGAAACAGCCGGTCCAGAATGAGGAAAAGGCCGTGGTAGGCGCCCCAGGCAATGAAATTCCAGGCGGCGCCGTGCCAGAAGCCCGACAGGATGAACACCGTCCAGAGGTTGACGTAGAGGCGGCTCGGCGCCACGCGGTTGCCGCCCAGCGGGATGTAGAGGTAGTCGCGCATCCAGCGGCCCAGCGTGATGTGCCAGCGCTGCCAGAACTCGGTGATGGAGCGCGACACGTAGGGGTTGTTGAAGTTTTCGGGGAACTGAAAGCCAATCATGCGCCCAATGCCGATGGCCATGTCGGAATACCCCGAAAAGTCGAAATAAATCTGGAACGTGTACGCCAACGCGCCCAGCCAGGCCAGTCCGGTCGAGAGTTGCTCCGGGGGCGTAGCGAAGACGAGGTCGGCCTGTTCGCCCAGCACGTTGGCAATGAGCACCTTTTTGGCCAGGCCGATGATGAACCGAAACGCGCCGGCCAGCTTCTGGTCCACGGTGTCGAAGGCACGGCGGTCGGTGAGCTGGCCGGCAATTTCGTGGAAGCGCACGATGGGCCCGGCTATCATCTTCGGAAACAGCATGATGTAGAGCAGGAAATCCCAGAACGATTTCAGCGGCTTGTTCACGCCGCGGTACACGTCGATGGTGTAGGTGAGCTTCTCGAAGGTGAAAAACGAGATGCCGATGGGCAGCACCACCTTTTCCCAGGTCAGGGCCGGGCCGCCGAAATAGCTGCGCACGGCGCTGGCATTCTCCAGGAAAAAGTTGGCGTACTTGAAGTAGAACAGCATGCCCACGTTCAGGACGATGCTCAAAATCAGGAAAATGCGCTGCTTCCAGCGCTCCGGCGTGGCGTCCATGAAGCGAATGAGCACGAAGTTCAGCACCACCGACGTCAGGAACAGGGCCAGGAAATTGAGCCCGCCCCAGGCATAGAAGCCCAGGCTGGCCAGCAGCGCCACGGCGTTTTGGAACCGCGTCGGCACCGCGTAGTACAGCAGCAGAAAACCCGGCAGGAAGTAGAATAAGAAGAGCGTGCTGCTAAAAACCATCGCGCAAAAAAGAGGCCGCCCAAATAGGCAGCCTCAAAGTTATTCTACGACAGCAGATAATGTGACACTGAGCCAGACGCGTTAGTCGCGGCGGGGGCGGCTGTGGCCGTTGTGGTTGCCGTTGCCGCGGTTGTCGTCGTGGCGGCCCTGCTGGTAGCCCTCGCGGTAGGCGCGGCGCACCTGGCCCGGCGGCGGGCCCACCCGGCGCACGGGCTGCACCACCACCACGCGGCGCGGGTACCGGTCGCGGTGGGCGTTCACGTACACCCACGGCTGCCGGCCGCGGTAGTCGATGATGACCGGGTGGAAGGCGTAGGGGTCGTAGCCGACGGCATTGTAGGGCAGGGCCACCCACTGGCCGTTCTGAAACACGATGTACTGCTGGGCATACAGGTCGTAGTACCCATCAATCTCGGGAATGTAATAGAACTGCGTGCCCTGCGGTACCGGCGGGCCCCAGGCCGGCGGCGCGGTGTTCACGTTCACACTCACCTGGGCCTGGGCCTGGGGGGCCACTACCAGCGCCAACAGGCCAAGCAGCGCCGTGCACGCAATCTTTGGAAGCGGTTTCATTGGGATAGCGGGATAGGGGAAAACGATAGGAGTAGCTGCAAGGAAAATGCCAAACCCCGTCTAAGCAAAAAGCCCCGTCCGGGCGGCGGGGCTTTTGCTTAGACGGGGGCGGGACGGCAAAGATTAATGCTTGCCTTTGCCGTGGCCATTTCCGTGACCGCCGTTCATCTTTTTGGCCTGGCCGGGCGGCAGGCCGCCGTTGCTGGGGTTGGCGGGGTAGCCCAGCTTCTTGGCCTGGCCGGGCGGCAGGGCACCGTTGCTCGGGTTGCCGCCGCGGGGGTAGCGGGCGCGGTACTCGTCGTAGCGCGACCAGGGCTGGGCACCCACGTAGTCGACCACCACGGGGTGGAAATTGGTGGGGTTGTAGCCCGAAAGGCTGCCCGTGCGAATCCACTTGCCCTCGCGCTGCACTACGTACTGGCGGGCCGGCACGTCGTAGAAACCCTGGGTTTCCGGAATGTAATAGTACTGCTGGCCCTGCGGCACGGCCGGGCCCCAGCTCGGCGGGTTGATGTTGACATTAATCTGGGCGTGGGCGGCGGGCGCGGCGGCCAGCGCCAGGGCGCTCAGCAAGGCGATGCGCAGGGGGGTGAGGAGGTTTTTCATGGAAAGGCGCTTTAACAGCGGAAGGTAATTAGGGCTCATTGGCAAGGACGGTGCCAAGTGGCTGAGGCGTGGTACGGCGCAGCTTGGGCAGGGGTTCGGGCCGAACAATGGCTTGTGCGGGCACAAACGGGGCCGGGTTGCTGTTGTGCACCGACGGACTTGTGCGAGTTGACTAATTCAACTGGCAAATATGCCGTTATCATTAGCCTTCGGCTCCCCATCTACGTACCTTTGCGCACTTATTCGCTGCGTTCCTGAATGGCCAAAAAATCCACTGCTGCCCCGGTTGCTGAAGCCCCCAAGGCCTCGAAAACCGTTAAGAAAACCCCCGCCAAAAACGGCGCTTCGGCCGCCGCGGAAACGGCCGCGGCCGTGCGCGACATCGCCGAAATGCCCGCCGCCGGCCCCACCACCGCGCACGTGCACGGCCAGCTCAACGGCCACAGCCCCGCCTCGCAGCACCTCGAAGCCCCGTTCATTGAAGTGTACGGCGCGCGCGAGCACAACCTCAAAAACGTGAGCGTGCAGATTCCGCGCAACCGGCTGGTAGTGTTTACAGGTATTTCGGGCTCGGGCAAGTCGAGCCTGGCGTTTGACACCATCTATGCCGAAGGGCAGCGGCGCTACATGGAGACGTTTTCGGCCTACGCCCGCAGCTTCATGGGCGGACTGGAGCGGCCCGACGTGGACAAGATTGAGGGTCTGTCGCCGGTCATCAGCATTGAGCAGAAGACGACCTCGCGCAACCCGCGTTCCACGGTGGGCACCATCACCGAGATTTACGACTTCCTGCGCCTGCTCTATGCGCGTACGGCTGAGGCTTTCAGCTACGCCACGGGCAAGAAGATGATTCGGCAGAGCGACGACCAAATCATCAACTACATCCTCAAGCACTTCGACGGCAAGAAGCTGGTGGTGCTGGCGCCGGTGGTGAAGGGCCGCAAGGGCCACTACCGCGAAGATTTCCAGAAGATTGCCAAACTGGGCTTCGCCAAAGTGCGGGTAGACGGCGAAATCCTCGACATCACGCCCAAGATGCAGGTGGACCGCTACAAAATCCACGACATCGAAATCGTGATTGACCGGCTGGTGGTGAAGGAAGAGGACCGTTTCCGCCTCAGCGGCTCGGTGCAAAATGCCCTCACGCACGGCAAGGGCACCATGCTGGTGCTCGACCCCGACGCCAAAAAAGCCCAGCCGCAGTTCTTCTCGCGCTTCCTGATGGACCCGGCCACCGGCATCGCCTACGACGACCCGGCACCCAACACGTTCTCGTTCAACTCGCCCTACGGCGCCTGCCCCACCTGCAACGGCCTGGGCGAGGTGCAGGAAATCACGGAAGACAGCGTGCTGCCCGACCGCAAGCTGAGCATTGCGCGCGGCGGCATCGCGCCGCTGGGCGAATTCCGCGACATCTGGATTTTCCAGCAGCTCTCGCTTATCCTCAAAAAGAACAAGGCCACGCTGAATACACCGCTCGACAAGCTGCCCGAGGAGCTGCTGAAGCGCCTGCTGCACGGCATCTCGGAAGACGAGGCCGACAGCGGCAAAGGGGCGTTCACGGAGCCGTTTGAAGGCATCATTCCCTTCCTGCGCCGGCAGATGGATTCGGAGTCGGACAACATTCGCGAATGGATTGCGCAGTACGCGCAGGCCCAGACCTGCCCGGAGTGCAACGGCTACCGCCTCAAAAAGGAAAGCCTGCACTTTAAGATGGCCGACAAGCACATCGGCGAGCTGTCGGTGATGGATTTGAACGAGCTTTCGGAGTGGTTTGTGGGCCTGGAAGACCGGCTTTCGGAGCGCCAGAACGTGATTGCCCGCGAGCTGCTGAAAGAAATCCGCAAGCGCATCGGCTTCCTGCTGGAAGTGGGCCTCGACTACCTGAACCTGCACCGCCCGGTGCGCACGCTGAGCGGCGGCGAAAGCCAGCGCATCCGTCTCGCCACCCAGATTGGCACGCAGCTCGTGGGCGTGCTCTACATCATGGACGAGCCGAGCATCGGCCTGCACCAGCGCGACAACGAGCGGCTCATCAAGGCCCTGCAGCACCTGCGCGACATCGGCAACTCGGTGATTGTGGTGGAGCACGACAAGGACATGATTCTGCACGCCGACCACGTGCTGGACATTGGCCCCGGCGCGGGCATCCATGGCGGCCACATCGTGGCTTCGGGCACGCCGCAGGAGATTTTCAATTCCGGCTCGCTCACCTCGCAGTACCTCAGCGGGCAGAAGCACATCGAAATCCAGAAGAAGAAGCGCAAGGGCGAAGGCGCCGAGCTGGTGCTGAAAGGCGCTAAAGGCAACAACCTCAAAAACGTGACCCTAAAAGTGCCGCTGGGCAAGCTGGTGGCCGTGACGGGCGTGTCGGGCTCGGGCAAGTCCACGCTCATCCACGACACGCTGTACCCGATTCTCAACCAGCACTTTTTCAACGCCAAGAAGGAGCCACTGGCTTACAGCAGCATCGAAGGGCTGGATTTGGTGGACAAGGTGATTGAGGTTGACCAGTCGCCCATCGGCCGCACGCCGCGCTCCAACCCGGCCACCTACACCGGCGTGTTTACCGAAATCCGGCAGCTGTTTGGCGAGATGGCGGAAGCCAAAATCCGCGGCTACGGGCCCGGCCGCTTCTCCTTTAATGTGAAGGGGGGGCGCTGCGAAACCTGCGAGGGTGCCGGCATCCGCACCATCGAGATGAATTTCCTGCCCGACGTGCACGTGCCCTGCGAAACCTGCAAAGGCCGCCGCTACAACCGCGAAACGCTGGAAGTGCGCTTCAAAGGCAAGTCCATCACCGACGTGCTGGACATGACCGTGGAGAAAGCCGTGGAGTTCTTCGAGTTCCAGCCCCGCATCCTGCGCAAAATCAAGACCCTGAACGATGTGGGACTTGGCTACCTCACGCTGGGCCAGCAGGCCACCACGCTTTCGGGCGGCGAGGCCCAGCGCGTGAAGCTGGCCACTGAGCTCAGCAAAAAGGACACCGGCAAGACCTTCTACATCCTCGACGAGCCCACCACCGGCCTGCATTTCGAGGACATCAACCACCTCGCCGACGTGCTCCAGAAGCTGGCCGACAAGGGCAACACCGTCCTCATCATCGAGCACAACCTCGACCTGATAAAAGTGGCCGACCACGTCATCGACATCGGCCCCGAGGGCGGCGCGGGCGGCGGCACCATCGTGGCGCAGGGCACGCCCGAGCAGGTGGCCAAGGCCGGCAAAGGCCACACCGCCCGCTTCCTGGCCGAGGAATTGCGCACGAGCAAATACGCCAAAACAGCTTCTTAATAGAGGTTGGCAGCAGCATAAAAAATACCCGAAAACGCTTTGTTTTCGGGTATTTTTTATGGTTAAACTCCTAACGGTGCCCCGCTGGCCGCGCCGCTAGTTCTGCCGCATACTTTTTCTCAAGCCGCTGGCCGCGGCGGCGCAGCAGCAGTGCCAGCAGCGGAAAGACTACGCCGGGCACCATCCGCAGCGCCCAGGCCGGCACGAAAAACGACAGCACAATGCTGAACGCAAACACGATGGGCGACGTGAGCGGACGCATCACGTCAAGGTCGGGGTGGGGGCACTCGTGAGCCAGCACCACGCCGTGGGCCGGGTGGCGCAGGTAGGTTTGCAGGCGGGCCTGCATCAGCCCGGTGGCAATGATGTTAATGCTGTAAATAATCCAGGGCGTGCGCAGCATGGCGTACTCGCTCTGGTAGGCCGTGGTGAAGGGCATGAGCACGATGCACAGCAGAAACACCATGTTCAGCCAAATCAGGCGCGTGTCGAGGTGCCGCACGAAGCGAAAGATGCGGTGGTGCGCCACCCAGTAGATGGCGATGATGAAAAAGCTGATGAAAAACCCAATCAGCTTGGGCGTGAGCCGCAGAAAGCCGTTCAGCGCCTCCTGCTCGGTGCGGTGTTCCAGCTCTGGCACCTTCAGCTCAATCACCAGCAGCGTGATGGCGATGGCAAACACCGCATCGGTGAACAAAATCAGGCGTTCCAGCTGAAACGCGTCGCGGTTGTGTTGGGCCTTCTCGTTGCCGTCCATGCGTAGGGGCCGGCCCAAAGGCCGGTGCTGCAAGATAGGCCGACGCGTAAAAAAAGCCGCCACGGAAACCCGGGCGGCTTTTTCAAGTGGCGGCAAACAGCCGTTTTGGGCGCTACATTTTCATGTCGCTGCTTTTCATGGCCATGCCAAGGTGCTGCTCCACTACGGGCACCGTCTTGCCAATGAAGGCTTTCAGGTCGGCGTCCTGCGTCATTTTTTCGTGGGCGCGCATGGTGTTGGCCGTCTTCTGGTGGTCGGCTTGCATTTGCGAGATGTATTTGGCCTCAAAGTCTTTGCCCGAGAGCTTCTCCATGGCCGGAGCCATGGCCTTGTGCTCGGCGTCCATGTCGGTGGGCAGGGTCACCCCTTTTTTGGCGGCAATGGCTTTCAAGTCGGCAGTCGACTTAGTGTGGTCGGCTATCATCTTATTGGCCATGTCTTTGGCCATGCCAGTCACGCCCTTAGCCAGGGCCATTTTGCTTTGCTGAATTTCGTTCTGGTCGCTGTGAGCGGCCGTCATCATGAATTCCTTGTCGTCTTTGTGAGGGCCAGTCGGGCCATTGGGGTCGCCCATGGCCATGCCGCCGCTCCCCGTGGCGCTGCTGTCGCCCATGGTTTTAGCCGAGCCGGCGTTGCCGGGCTGGTTTTCGGGGTTTTCGGACCCGGCCGGCATCGTGGCCGATACCGTGTCGCCGCCCGTGGCCGAGCTGGTCATCGTGTTGTCGCTGGCGTTGCCGTTTTCGGCGGTGGCCGACTTGTTGTCGCCGCAGGAAGCCAGAGTCAGCAGACCCATCGTCAGCAGGGGAAAAAAGGAGCGTTTCATGAAAAGGGAATTGGTTTGTGAAAAGGAAAAAGCAGAGCTGGAAACCGGAATTATCGCCACGGCAAGGCGCTGGCAATGCAGCTAATACGGGCAGTGGCGGGCCCGATGTTGCACGCCCGGGCTAATTTTATGAGCGCCCGTTTTCTAAGCTCAGCCGTTGTTCTTTCGCCCAAAACGGCCCGTGCTTTGAAGGCAGGCCGTTGCATTGCGCCACGGCCGAGCTAGCGGCGGGCCCTCACAGTTGGCTGCTCCAAGACTGTGTGCCCGAAGGGCCGCACCAGCCACCTCCAAAGCAGGCTGCGGCTGGGCTAGGGCAGCTTGTCGGCAGCATCGGCCGTGTCTTCGGCGCTGTCCAGTTGCTCCTTTATCGGCGCGTAATACTTGGCCGCCAGGCCCCGAATGTCGCCGTCGTAGGCGTCGTCCTTCATGTCGTCGAAGGCGTCTTCGTCCTGCTTCTGGGTTTTCACCAGCAGCGCCATCACGTGCTTGTCGAGCTGGCTGCCGGGCTGGGTGCTCACCTCGTGGTAGGCGGCCTGCTCGTCTCCGCCCAGCGCGGCCGGCACGGCCAGTTTCTTGGCCGCGGCCAGGGTACGCAGCGCGGCCAGCAGGTCGAGGCGGCTTTGCACGACGGCCGCGCCGTGGGCGCGCACGGCGGGCGCGGTGGCCCGGGCCTGCGCCAGCTTGCCTAGCTCGGTTTCCAGCAGGGCGTTGCTGGCGGCCTTCACCAGAAATTCGGCGTCGGCTTCCTGCTTTTCGGTGATGTCGGCGGCGTTGATTTTCTGCTCGTTCTGGGCCGTGGCGGTGTCATTGCTGTCGCTGCCCGAAGAGCAGCTTGCCGCCAGCAGCAACAAGGCCAGGGCCAGCACTGACCGCCGCAAAGGCAACAAAGAATTTGGCAGCGGGCGCATGGCAGGCGGGGTTGGTGAAGCAGCCGGAACGGCTGGCCCCCTATACGAGGGCGTGCCGGGCGGGTTTTTCACAGCGCTGCCGGATTTTTTTGTGCTGCGGTTAAACCTGAGCCTGCCCTGCGCTTCCAACCGGCCACAAACGCAGTTCACCTTCTTTATATTCCTATTTTCTCACACTCCCACCATTTTTTTCACACTCCCGCCATGCGTACTCTTTCTCTCCGCGCCCTGACTTTTGCCTGCTTGGCCAGCGGCCTGTTGCTCACCACCAGCTGCAATCGGAAATCCGAAGACGCCGCGCCCGACGAGGACATCACCACCGCCGAAGACCGCAGCGAAGACAACATCGAAACTGCCATCAGCACCGATGCCATGAACGTGGCCGGCCCGGCCGATTTCAGCTCGACCAGCCCGGCCTTTGCCGTGCCCGACGCGGAGTTCCGCGCCCGCTTCGGCGCCTGCGCCACCCGCACCTACAATGTCGCGACCAGCACGCTCACCATCGACTTTGGCCCCACCAACTGCCTGTGCCCCGACGGCCGCTACCGCCGCGGCCAGATTCTGGTGCGTTTCACCACCGACACGCAGAAGCGCCGCGCCGGCGCCGTGGTCACCCGCCAGAACTACTTCGTGAACGACAACCAGCACACCGCCACCCGCACCTTCACCGACCTGGGCCTCGGCTCCTTTTCCGTGGATGTGACCGGGGCCAGCATCATCCGGGCCAATAACGGCGGCACCCACTCCTGGACGGCCAGCTGGACGTTCAACCAAACGCAGGGCTTCGGCACTACGCCGTTTTCGGACGACGTGTACAGCGTGACCGGCTCGGCCGCCGGCATCAACCGCAAAAACGTGGGCTACAGCACCGTCATCCAGTCGCCCCTCATCAAGCGCGGCGACTGCTTCAAGTACTACGTGCAAGGCACCATGAACATCACCAACACCAAGAGCAAATCGATGGTGCTGGACTACGGCAACGGCGCCTGCGACAATACCGCCACCGTGACCGTGAACGGCCGCACCCGCACCATCACGCTGCGCTAGACCGCAGATTTAACGGATTTTAGCGGATGGCAACGGATTTTTTGTGGTTCATCTCTAATTCCTGACCGCGAAATGACTTGCAATGAAAAAGGCCGCTCAAATGAGCGGCCTTTTTCATTTACTAACAGAGGGAACGATGAATGCGGAACCACAAAAAATCCGTTGCCATCCGCTAAAATCCGTTAAATCTGCGGTCAGCCTTTAAATACCGGCTTGCGCTTCTCGCTAAAGGCCTTCACGCCCTCAAAATAGTCGTCCGACTCACCGGCAATCTGCTGGCAATGGGCTTCGTAGTCCAGCATCTCGTCCAGGGTAGCGGCGCCGGCCTTGTTCAGCATCTGCTTGATGAGGCCGATGGATTTGGTAGGCGCGGAGGCGTAGCGGGTGGCCAGCGCGTAAGTGGCCTCGTCCAGTTGCTCGGGCGGCACCACCTGGTTCACTAGGCCCAGCCGCAACGCTTCTTCGGCCGGCACTTTCGAGCCCAGGCTGCACAGCTCAAACGCTTTGAGCGTGCCCACCAGCCGCGGCAAAAACCAGGAAGAGCCCGAGTCCGGCACCAGCCCGATGTTGATGAACACCTCAATCAGCGACGCCTCGCTGCTGGCCACCAGCGCATCGCACGCCAGCGCCAGCGAGCAGCCCGCGCCCGCCGCCACGCCGTTCAGCCGGCCGATAATGGGTTTCGGCAGCCCCCGCATGGCCCGGATGATGGGGTTGTAGCGCTGGTGCAGGGAGTCGTAGAAGGAGCGGGGCTTGCCTTCGGCCGCGGCGGCTTCCTGCGCCGCTTTCAGGTCCTGGCCCGAGCAGAAGGCCCGGCCGGCGCCCGTGAGCACCACGGCCCGCACGGCGGCATCGCGCGCCACTTGCTTCAGGGCGTCCTGCAGCTCGTAGCTCATGGGGTCGTTGAAGGCGTTGAACACCTCCGGGCGGTTCAGGGTGATGGTGGCCACGCCGTCGGGGCGCACGTCGTAAAGCAGGCTGGTGTAGTCCATACAATTGGGTTGGTTGGCGGGGCTAAAGTAGCACCGCCGGCCCCCTTGGCGCTCTAGTTGCCCACGCGGCCCTCCTCGTCGGCGCTGGCGGCGGTGCGGCGGGCCTGGGTTTTGCCGCTGCCGATTTTGCAGGTGAATACCAACGTTACGCGGCGGCTTTCCCACTGGTTGTTCCAGGTTTGGTTCACGTTGTTGTAGTTGAGCGTGCTGCGGAAGCGGTTGGTGTTGAAAACGTCGGCCACACGCAAGCTGAAGCTGGCGCGCTCGGCCCAGATTTGCTTTTTCAGGCCCAGGTTTATCAGGCCGCTGGCTTTGGTGTGGAACAGGCCCTGCACGGCGGGCGAGTCGTAGCTGCCGCCCACCAGCAGCTTGTATTTGCGGGGCAAGATGAACGTGTGGTCAGAACTGACGGCCCAGCTGTAGCGGGCCAGGTTCACGGCGCTGTTTTCGACCTGGGTGCGCACCTGAATGTAGCTGCCGCTGAGCTGGTTGTCGACGCCCCACCATTTGGTGATGTCGGTGTGGCCGCCCGAGCTCAGGGTGAGCGTGCTGGCTTCGGCGAGGTTCTGGGGCGTGCTGGTCGACACTTTGGTGGCGTCGTTTTGGGTCACTACTTCGTTCACGGAGTTGGTTTCGCGCAGGTAGCTCAGGCTCAGCACCTGGAAGTCTTTGTGCAGGTAGTTCACCACGAAAGACTGCGACAGTGAGGGCGACAGAAAAGGGTTGCCCTGACGGGCGGTGTAGAAATCGGAATAGTCGAGGAAAGGGTTGAGGCTTTGGTAAGAGGGCCGGGTGATGCGGCGGCTCACCGAGGCGCTCACCTGATTATCCTCATCGACTTTGTAGCTGGCGAAAGCGCTGGGAAACAGTTGGAAGTAGCTGCGGTCGATGCGCGGGCCTATGGCCGGCGTGCCCGTGGTTTGCGTCAGCTCCCCGCGCAGGCCGGCTTTCAGCTCCAGGCGGCCGTAGCTCGTGTTCACGCTCACATAAGCGGCGCTGATGTGCTCGTCGTACCGGAACTGGTTGGTACGCAGCGCATCGAGCTGCCATTCGCGGCCGGCCAGCTTATCGAATTGAATGGCGCTGCGCGAGGTCACCCAACTGGCTTTGGCGCCGGTTTCGGCCCGCCACTTGGTGCCGGCAAAGGGGTGCACGTAGTCGATTTTGGCGGCCCGAATGGTGGTTTCCGACGAGGCATCGCTGCGCAGCTGCTCGCCCTGGTGGCCCTGCTCGCTGCCAGTTGAGAATATCAGATTGTTGAAGCTCTGGTCTTTGGCATTGGCGTAATGCACGTAGTCGGCGTTGGCGCTCAGCTCGCGGCCGGTGCTGTCGAGGGCGTAGCGGTAGTACAGGTTCACGGCCTGGTTGGTGCCGTTGCTGTTTTGGGGGTTGCTCATCTGGCGGCGGCCGCCGGAATTGCCAGCCGCGTCGGTGGTCACCGAATTGCTGGTGCTGAGGGCCGTGGTGTGGTCGGCGCTGCCGCGAAACTGCACGCCGATGTTCTGCTGGGCGGTGAGGGCCACGTCGGCCCCGGCGGCGTAGGTGCCGGCGTAGGTGAGCGGCCGCCAGTAGTTCTCCTGGTTGAAAATGCTGTCGCGGATGATGCGCTCCATGGTCAGGCGGTTGAACGAGTTGTAGCGGCCGCCGTCCAGGCGGGCAAACAGGCGCACTTTGCCCACGTTGTAGGCCAGGTTGGTGCCAGCCCAGCTTTTCTCGAAGCGGCCCTGGCCGAGGCCCAGCGTGTAGGTGCCGCTCAGGCCCGGCAGCTGGCTGCGACGCAGCTTGATATTGAGCACCCCGGCCGTACCGGCGGCATCCATCGAGGCGGGCGGGTTGGGCATGAGTTCAATCTGGCTGATGGCCGAGGCCGGCAGCGACTTGAGGTAGTTGCTCAGGGCCGCGCCGCTCATGTAGGTGAGCTTGCCGTCAATCATTACGTTCACACCGGTGCTGCCGCGGTACACCACGTTGTCGTCCTTGTCGAGGGTCACGCCGGGCGCTTTTTTGAGGATGTCGAGGGCGTTTTCGCCGGCCGTGTTCAGGCGTTCAACGTTCACGATGGTGCGGTCGGCGTGCTGCTCCAGCATGGGCGTGGTGCCCGTCACGGTCACTTCTTTCAGGGCCGTGGCGGCGGGCGCCAGGCGCAGGGCCGGCACCGTAATGGCCTCCTGGCCCATTACGAAGGCGGCGCTGCGGGCGCTGGCGTAGCTCATCAGCAGGGCTTTCACGCAGTAGCGGCCGGGCTTCACGCCGCCGAAGGTGTAGGCGCCCTGCTCGGTGGTGGTTTGCGAGTTGGCAATGCTGGAATCGGGCAACGCCACGAGGACGGCGGTGGCGAAACCCAGCGGCTGGCCGGCCTTGTCGAGCACGGTGCCGGTGGCCGTGGCCTGGGCGGCGGCTCGCTGGGAAAGCGCCGGCAGGGCTAGCAATACGAGGATGGAAATGCGGCGGAAGCAGGTGAAGGTGTTCATGGGAAAGGGCGTTGGCGGTTTGATGGCTCAAAGGTGGGCCGGCCCATTTCTGGGGTGAAAAACATTATTCCAACGCCTCGAAACCTGCTGCCAACGCCCGCAAAAGCCTTTTTCCGGTTTCGCATTCCAAACCCGGCGTTTCGCATAAAAAAGGTGCGGGCGCTGGTGGGGCGCGGTAGTTTTGGGCAGAACGTCATGCTGAGCACCGTCGAAGCACGACGTTTCGGAAATTCCCTATTCTTGCTTGTAAGCGCCCTTCCCGAAACCGCCATGACCAACCTCCTCACCAAATCTGCGTTGCGCTGGCACATCCTGGGCTGGCTGTTGTATGGCGGTTACGAATTCCTGGACGTTTTTCTGCACGACCGCGGGCACCTGCGTATCAGCCTGTGGCTCACGGGCTCCTTCCTGCTCATTCGATTTGCGGAGTTTTACCTGTGTTACCTCGTGGTGTATCCCCGCTTCCTGCGCGCGGGCCAAGCGGGGCGTTTGGTGGCCGCGCTGGGCGGAGTAATGGCCTTGTTCATTGCCTCGCGCTTCCTGCTCGAAGAAGTGCTGTTTCCCGCGACGCTGGGCTTTCACAACTACACGCTGGACGGTTCCATTTACCACAAAATCGGCTATTACATTGGCGATAACCTCTTTTTCGGCAGCCCCATGATAGTGCTGAGCGCGGCCGTGTGGGGCGCCCAGGCAGCCCTGCAGCGCGAGCGCGAAAACCGCCAGCTTCGTGAGGAAAAACGCGCCGCCGAAGTGGCCTTCCTCAAAAGCCAAATCAACCCGCATTTCCTCTACAACACGCTCAACATGCTCTTCAGCATGGCCTACCCGGTGGCCAAACCCGTGGCCAATGCCATCCTGAAACTCTCGGAGCTGATGCGCTACATGCTGCACGACACGCCCGACGGCCTGGTCGATTTAGAAAAGGAAATCGACTACCTGCACAACTACCTGGCCCTGTACCGCCTGCGCTTCCCCGACAGCTTTTTCGTGGATTTCACCGTGACTGGCGAGCCGGCCGGCCGCCGCGTAGCGCCGCTCGTCCTCATTCCCTTCGTGGAAAATGCCATCAAGCACGGCGTGCTCGACGACTCTGAAAACCCGGTACACATTCGCTTGAACATCGAAGGCGAACGGTTGCGGTTCGAAGTCGAAAACCAGCGCAACGACGGCAACAAGGATACCACCACCGGCATCGGCCTGCCCAACCTGCGCCGGCGCCTGGAACTGCTTTATCCGGAGCGGCATGCGCTGCACGTGGGAACCGAAGGGGAGCAGTTCGTGACGTCGTTGCGGCTGGTGGGGTAGGGTGCTTACGCTCCACCTGACGCTTAAACCTCACCCCTGGCCCCTCTCTCCGGGAGAGGGGAGCCACGGCGGCCCGGAAATAGAGTCCCTGAATTTACTGCAGTTGTTTTAAGTCGTCAGGCTCCCCTCTTCTGGGGAGAGGGGCCGGGGGTGAGGTGCCCCGGAACCGTGTTGCCTAACGTTCTTTGCCCTTCCCAAGCCCATTCCGCCCATGATTCGCTGTCTCGCCGTCGATGACGAAGCCCCGGCCCTGCTCATTCTGGCCGATTACATCGGTCAACTCCCTTTCCTCACGCTGGTGGGCACCACCACCAACCCCATCGAGGCGCTGACCATGGTGCAGCAGGGATTGGTCGATTTGGTGTTTCTGGATATTCAGATGCCCAAGCTCACCGGCCTGCAATTCCTCAAGCTGGCCGGCAATAAGTGCAAGGTCATTCTCACCACGGCTTATCCAGAATACGCCCTCGAAGGCTACGAAAACGACGTGGTCGACTACTTGCTCAAGCCCATTTCGTTCGAGCGCTTCTTCAAAGCTGCCCAGAAGGCGCTGGCGCTAATGCCGGGCCCGGCAGCCCCTGCGCCGGTAGCTGCTGCGACTCCACCAGCGTCACCCATCGCACCCGTGGCACCACCTGCCGCCGGCCACATGTTCGTGAAAGGCGAGAGTAAGAATAAGTTTCTGCGCGTCAACTACGCCGACATTCTCTACATCGAGGGCTTGAGTAACTACGTGTCCATTCACCTGCCTACCCAGCGCGTGGTCACCTACCAGACGCTGAAGGAGCTGACTGAAACCCTGCCGCAGCCGCCGTTTTTGCGGGTGCACAAGTCCTTCATCGTGTCGCTGGACAAGATTCGCATGGTCGACGGCAACACAATTTACATCCAGGACAAAGAAATTCCGGTGAGCGACACGTACCGGGAGCAGTTGTACCGGCTGATTCGTGAAGCGTAGAGCGTAGGCTGGCGTTAGCGGGCTAGCAAAGCTTCGGCAACCACCAAATCTTCCGGCGTCGTAATTTTCAGGTTGCGGTAATCGCCGTCCACCAACTGCACGCGGCACAAGTCGTCCACCACCGTGGCGTCGTCGGTGAACGAGGCCAGTTCCGGCATGGCGTACGCCCGGCGCAGCAGGTCGATTTCAAACGTCTGAGGCGTCTGCATCAGGCGCAGGCGGCTGCGGTTCTGGGCCGCCGAGCCGTGCTGCGACAGCAGCCGCACCGAGTCTTTGGGCATCACGGCGGCGGCGGCGGCGGCGTGGGTGGCGGCGGCGGCATAAGTCCGCTCCACTACCTGGCGCGACACCAGCGGGCGCACGCCGTCGTGTACGGCTACCAGGCCTTCCGGGTATTCTTTCAACGCGGCCAAGCCGGCCTTCACCGAGGCCCAGCGCGTGGCGCCGCCCACTACCAGCCGGTGCGGGATATCCACGCTGAACTGCGCGCACAACGCCTGCCAGGTATCGAACTGGTCGGTCGGCAGCACCAGCACGATTTCCCGCACGCCCAGCGCGGGCTCGGCAAAGCGGCGTAGCGTGTGCAGCAGCACCGGCTCGCCGCGCAGCAGCAGGAACTGTTTGGGCCGGTCGGCGCCCATGCGCGTGCCGCTGCCGCCCGCCACCAGAATAGCAAAGCGGTGAATGAGCGAATGAGTGGAGGAATGAATGGACGGACGAGGCAAAGCCATGAGTAGGAGCGCAGACAGGAAAAATATTCAACAAAGCAAAAGGCTCGGCTGCAAATACAGCCGAGCCTTTACTCATTTACTCATTCACCACTTACAGAATCAGCATGGCGTCGCCGTAGCTGAAGAACTTATACTTCTCCTTAATGGCTTCTTTGTAGGCTTCCATCAGCAGGGGGTAGCCGGTGAATGCCGCCGCCAGCATGATGAGCGTGCTCTCCGGCATGTGGAAGTTGGTGAGCATGCAGTTGGCGATTTTGAAGTCGTGGGGCGGGAAAATGAACCGGTCAATCCAGCCTTGCGTGGGCTTCATGCGGGCATTGGCCGACACCGACGCCTCCATGGCGCGGATGGTGGTGGTGCCCACGGCGCACACTTTCTTCTTCTGGTCGAGGGCTTTGTTCACCACTTCGCAGGCCGGGGCCGTCACGATGAAGTTTTCCGAGTCCATCTTGTGCTTGGTCAGGTCTTCCACGTCCACCGTGCGGAAGGTGCCCAGGCCCACGTGCAGCGTCACAAACGCCGGCTCCACGCCCTTGATTTCCATGCGCTTCATCACCTCGCGGGTGAAGTGCAGGCCGGCCGACGGCGCCGCCACCGCGCCAATGTGCTCGGCGTAGATGGTCTGGTAGCGCTCCTTGTCGGCGGGCTCGGTTTCGCGGTTGATAACTTCCTTCGGAATCGGGGTTTCGCCCAGCTCGTAGAGGGCCTTGCGGAACTCCTCGTCGGTGCCATCGAACAGGAATTTGATGGTGCGGCCGCGCGAAGTGGTGTTGTCAATCACTTCGGCCACCATGTCGGACTCGCCGAAGTACAGCTTGTTGCCCACGCGGATTTTACGAGCCGGGTCCACCAGCACGTCCCACAGGCGCAGCTCCTTGTTCAGCTCACGCAGCAAAAACACTTCAATCTTGGCGCCGGTCTTTTCTTTGTTGCCGTAGAGGCGGGCCGGGAACACCTTGGTGTCGTTGAACACCAGCACGTCGCCCTCGTTGAAATAATCGAGAATATCCTTAAAGTTGCGGTGCTCAATTTGGCCGGTGGCGCGGTGCACCACCATCAGGCGGCTTTCGTCGCGGTTGCGAGCCGGGTGCATGGCCACCAGCTCCTCGGGGAGTTCAAATTTGAACTCATGCAATTTCATCGCCATAGGGCAGTATTTGGGGGAAGATACGGAATTTTGGGGAGGCAAAAGTACGGCTTTTTCCGGGAGTTTCCATTTTTGGGTGAACTCCCGGCGGCGGGGCGTGCTTTCATCATCAGCAACTTCCCCGCGTGTTTCCGTCCTTTGGGCCCGCGAACCCAGTTTACGGAAAAGCGCCACGGTTGGCGAAAATCTTCCGATGCACTTTTGCGGTGGCGGCCCACGTCCTTTCTTCTTTTCTGCAACTGATTTTTCCCTATGCTAGCGCTGCGCCTCACGTTCGAAAGCTTTCGTTTTGCCCTCGATGCCCTGAAATCCAACTTGTTGCGCACGGTGCTGTCGCTGCTGGGCGTCACGGTGGGCATTTTTTCCATCATCGCCGTTTTCACCGTCGTCGACTCGCTGGAGGCCAGCATCCGCCACAGCATGGACTTTGTGGGCGACAAAGTGATTTACGTGGCCAAATGGCCCTGGACCTTCGGCCCCGACTACCCGTGGTGGAAATACGTGAAGCGCCCGGTGCCCAACCTGCGCGAGTTTCAGGCCCTGCAGCGCCAGCTGGGGCCCAACCACAAGGGCGTGGCCATTTTCGCCGCCAACGGCAGCAACACCCTCACGGCCGGCTCCAACTCGGTGTCGGACTGCGCTTTGGAGGGCGTCAGCTACGAGTACCGGGTGGTGAGCAGCGTGCCCATTGCCGAGGGCCGCTACTTCACCACCCTGGAAATGGACGCGGCGCGGCCGGTGGCCATCATCGGGGCCACCATCGCCGAAAACCTGTTTCCGCAGGGCGGCGCCGTGGGCCGCGAGTTCAAGGCGCGGGGGCAGAAGTTCATCGTCATCGGCGTGATGGAAAAGGAGGGCAAAAAGATTCTCGACACGCCCAGCAACGACTCCAACTGCCTGATACCGTTCTCGACGTTCACCAAGATATTTGCCCTGAGCACCAACGGCATGGGCGGCCCCAGCGCCTCGCTGGGCGTGAAAGGTACCGACGACGACCCGGGCCTCATGGATTTGGAGTACGAAATGCGCGGCGTGATGCGCAACATCCGCGGCCTGAAGCCCCGCGAGGAAGACAACTTTGCCCTGAACCGGCCCGAAATGTTTGCTTCCGTCATCAGCTCGCTGTTTAGCCGCATCGGCGTCATTGGGGCCATCATCGGGGGGCTGGCCACGCTGGTGGGCGGCTTCGGCATTGCCAACATCATGTTCGTGTCGGTGCGCGAGCGCACCAACATCATCGGGATTCAGAAGTCGCTCGGAGCCAAGAATTTTTTCATCCTGTTTCAGTTTCTGTTCGAGGCCATTTGCCTGTGCCTCATCGGGGGCGGGGCGGGGCTGTTTCTGGTCTGGCTCGTGACCATGATTCCGCAGGATGCCCTGCCGCTCACCATGAGCACGGCCCGCATTGCGCTGGGCCTGCTCATCTCGGTGGGCATTGGCATCATTGCCGGCATTGTGCCCGCCGCCGTGGCCGCCAACCTGGACCCCGTCATCGCCATTCGGGCCAAGTAGTGGCGCGCGCTGGCTTCGCGTGGCTGACGGAAGCGCCGACGGCACCGGCCAACCACGCGGCGCAAAAATGCGTCTCTAGGGCCTTCACCATTGCTGTTTTTGATGACGTTTCCTCCGTTTCTGCACCACGAAATTCTGGGCAATACCGTCAGTCAGTACCTCATTGCGGCGGTTGTTCTGCTGGCGGGCTGGGGCCTGCGCCAGCTGCTGTCGCTGCTGCTGAGCAAAGTGCTGTTTCGCCTCACCAAGCGCTACACGGCGGGCGTGACGGAAAAAGAGCTGCACGACCTGCTCATTCAGCCGCTGTCGGTGCTGCTGTTTCTGGGCACGGCCTACCTGGCGTTTAGCGTGCTGCGCTACCCTCTGCCGCCCGATGCCGTGCCCGGCGTGGAGCCCTGGCCCAAAGTGGCGCTGCTGCGCGTGTTTCAGCTGGGTGTCATCGTTGCGGTGACCTGGGTGGCGCTGCGGCTCGTCGATTTTGCCCTGCTGGTGGTGCAGCGCCGCGGCGAGCTGCGCGAAACGCCCGCCATCACCCGGCTCGACCACCAGTTCTTGCCCTTCGCCAAGGATTTGCTGAAGGTGCTGGTCATCATCATCGGGCTGATGGTGGTGCTGGGCGAGGTGTTCGGCGTGAACGTGACGGCCCTCATCGGCGGCCTGGGCATCGGCGGGCTGGCGGTGGCGTTTGCGGCCAAGGAAAGCCTCGAAAACCTCATCGCCTCGTTCACCATCTTCCTCGACCAGCCCTTCGGCGTGGGCGACCTCGTGACGGCCGGCGACGTGAGCGGCACCGTCGAGAAAATTGGTTTCCGCAGCACCCGCCTGCGCACCGCCGAGAAAAGCTACGTGACCGTGCCCAACAAAAGCATGATTGACAAGCCCCTCGACAACCTCTCGCTGCGCACCTCGCGCCGCGTGGGCTTCACGCTCATCTTCGACCAGAAAACCACCAGCGCCCAGCTCCACGCCATCATCGCCGGCTCGCTGGCCGCCATGCAGGCCCACCCGCTCGTGACCCAGGACGTGCAGATGAAGTTCAACGCCCTCACGCCCGCCGGCAAGGAAGTGACCGTGCAGTACTTCGTGGACACCACCAGCTACGACGAGTACCTCAACGTGAAGGAAGACCTCAACTACCGCCTCATCGAAGTGGTGGAGCAGCACGGCGGCGCCTTCGCGGGCACGGCCGCGCCGGTGCCGGTGGCCGGCAAGGTCTGAACCCCGTGACGGGGGAGCAAGCCGGCCGTAATTTTGACGGGCCACCTTTTTGTGGTGTTTTCTCCGTTGATTCGATGCGTAAGGTAAGTGGTTTGGGGTTGCCTCTTTTGGGGATGGTGCTGGTGTGGATGGTGGGCGGCCCCGCGGCGGCCCAGAGCCGCGTGACGGTGAGCGGCACGGTGAAAGACGCCAAAACGGGCGAGGACCTGAGCGGCGCGTCGGTCCGCATCGTGGAACTCCCGGGCGTGGGCGCCGCGGCCAATGCCTACGGCTTTTATACCCTCACGGTGCCCGCGGGCACCTACACGGTGGAAGCCAGCTTTGTGGGCTACCAGGCGCAGCCGCGCAAGGTCACGCTTGATAAAAGCCAACGCCTGGATTTCAAGCTGGGCAGCGGCGGCCAGGAGCTGACCGAAGTGGTGGTGACGGGCCGCAACTCGCCGGTCAACATCAGCAAGGCGCAGGCCGGCGTCGAAACGCTCGACATGAAGCAGGTGGCCAAGGTGCCGGTGCTGTTTGGCGAGAAGGACGTCATCAAAACCCTGACCTTGCTGCCGGGCATCAAGACGGCGGGGGAGGGCAGCAGCGGCTTTTCGGTGCGCGGCGGCAACACCGACCAGAACCTGATTTTGCTGGATGAGGCGCCCGTGTACAACGCCTCGCACTTGCTCGGCTTTTTTTCGACTTTCAATTCCGACGCCATCAAGGACCTGACCGTGTTCAAGGGCGGCATGCCGGCGCAGTACGGCGGGCGCCTCTCCTCAGTGGTGGACCTGCGGATGAAGGACGGCAACAACCAGCAGCTGCACGGCAGCGGCGGCATCGGGCTCATTGCCTCGCGCCTGGCGCTGGAAGGGCCCATTGTGAAGGACAAAGGTTCGTTCCTCGTCACCGGCCGCCGCACCTACGCCGACTTGTTTCTGAAGCTCTCCTCCAACCCCACCACCAGAAGTGCCAGCCTGTATTTCTACGACCTCAACGCCAAGGCCAATTACACGCTGGACGCCCGCAACCGCCTGTACTTCTCGGGTTACCTGGGCCAGGACGTGCTGGGCATCAGCTCCTTCGGCAGCACCTACGGCAACCAGACGGCCACGCTGCGCTTCAACCACCTCTTCACCGACCGGCTGTTCAGCAACACCTCGTTCCTCTACAGCAAGTATAACTACCAGATTCGCCTCACCACCAGCGACCAGGACATTCGCATCGATTCCAAGATTCAGGACTGGAACCTGAAGCAGGACTTTGAGTTCACGCCGAGCGCCACCCAGACGCTGCGCTTCGGCGCCAATGCCATTTACCACACCATCACGCCGGGCCGCATTTCGGCCGGGGCCAGCTCCGGGGTGAACTCGACGGAAGACAAAACCAACCATTCGCTCGAAACCGCGGCCTACGTTTCGCACGAGTGGGCGGCCACCGAGAAACTGGACTTCACCACCGGCCTTCGCCTGTCGGGGTTCAGCCTGCTGGGCAAAGGCGACTATTCGACCTACGACGTGGAAGGCAACGCGCTGTCCACCCGCCGCTACGGGCTGGGCGAAGTGGTGAAAACCTACGTCCGCCTGGAGCCGCGCCTGGCGGCCAGCTACCAGCTCACGCCCCGCGCCACGCTCAAGGCCGGCTACGCCCGCAACGTGCAGAACCTGCACCTGCTCAGCAACTCGGCCTCGTCGTCGCCCACCGATTTGTACGTGCCCACCTCGCTGAATGTGAAGCCCGAACTGGCCGACCAGGTTTCGGCGGGCTACTTCCGCGCGTGGGGCGAAAACCGGGAATATTCCTTTTCGGCCGAAGTGTACTACAAGTGGCTGCAAAACCAGATTGACTACCGCGACGGCACCCGCCTGGGCATCAGCACCGACGTGGAAAGCACCTTGCTCTACGGCAAAGGCCGCGCCTACGGCATCGAGCTGCTGCTCAAGAAGGAAACCGGCCGCCTCACCGGCTGGCTGGCTTACACGCTCAGCAAGTCGGAGCGCCAGTTTGCCGACATCAACCGCGGCGCGTGGTTCAACGCCCGGCAAGACCGGCCGCACGACGTGTCGGCCGTGGCCGTGTACCAGCTCACGCCCAAGTGGAGCCTGTCGGGCACCTTCGTGGCCAGCACCGGCAGCGCCGTCACCTACCCCGTGGGCAAGTACCAGGCCCTGGGCCAGGTCGTGAGCCTCTACAGCCTGCGCAACGCCGACCGCCTGCCCCACTACCAGCGCCTGGACCTCGGCGCCACCCTCGAAAAGCCCCAACAGGAAGGCAAGCGCTTCCACAGCAGCTGGAACTTCTCCATCTACAACGTGCTGGGCCGCGAAAACCCCTACATCATCACCTTCGAAACCGTGCCCGACGACCCCACCCGCACCCAGGCCCTGCAAACGGCCCTGTTCAAGATGATACCGTCGGCGACCTACAATTTCAATTTTTAGCCCGGCCGGTTGTGCAGGCAGCGCTTTTTAGAACGTCCTGCTTCGACAAGCCCAGCAGGATGCGCCGATTATTCTTATGAAAAACCCATTGCTTTTCCGTCTGGCCACCGCTGGCATTGCCTTGTTTCTTGCCTCGGCTTGTCAGAAAGTCATTAACCTGGACCTGAAATCGGCCGAGCCGCGGCTGGCCATTGAAGGCAACCTGGCCGATGACGGGCGGCCCTGCACCGTGCTGGTGTCGCGCAGCACGAGCTACTCCAGCCCCAACACGTTTCCGGCCGTGAGCGGGGCCGTAATCACGCTCAGCGACGATGCGGGCGGCCTCGAAACCCTGGCCGAAACCAGCACGCCGGGTACCTACCGGGGCCGCGTCCTCACGGGGCAGCCGGGCCGGCGCTACACGCTGCGCGTCGAAACCGGGGGCGAGGCTTTCGTGGCCGCCGCCACGCTGCCGCCCGCGGTGCCGCTTACGGGCCTGCGCGTCGAAAAATCAGGTTTTGGCGACCGCCTGCAGGTGGTGCCTGAATTTGTGGACCCCGCCGGCGTGCCGAATTCCTACTTGTTTCGGCAGTACCGCAACGGCCGTCTGAACAAGACGCTGTTTCTGCAAAACGACGACCTCACCGACGGCAAAGCCAACGCCCGCCCGCTGTTCGGCCGGGGCGACGACGACTTCGACAAGCTGGTGGCCGGCGACAGCGTGCGCATCGAGATGCAGAACATTGACGCCGGCGTGTACGCCTACCTGCGCACGCTCAGCCAGGTGTTGCAGGGCGGCACCACGGCCGCGCCCGCCAATCCCAAATCAAACTTTTCGGGGAATGTGCTCGGGTATTTCAGCGCCTACTCGGTGCGCCGTCGCACGGCTCTGGTGCCGCTGCTGTAACGGCAACTGCCGCAAGGCTGGAGTGCTTCAGAAAAGACCATTGGGAAGCTTGGTGTGCTGGCTCTGGCTTGTACCAGATACTTGTTCATTGGCTTTGGTAGCAGAGGCCGAATAAATTATGTGCTTTCGGACTGCCGATTTAACAAAGAAGGCCGCTCAACTGAGCGGCCTTCTCCATAGGATGAACCCAGGATTATTCGTCCACGAAATCCGTGGAATCCAAAAAATCCGCATGAATCCGTGGTTCTGACAATTACCGGCCGCCGAACAGGCCGCCCAGCATGCCGCCAAGTCCACCGCCGCCAAGCAGGCCACCCAGCCCGCTGCCGCCCGCGCTAGCCGGCTGCGAGTTGGGGCGCCCGCCCAAGCCGCCGAGGATGGACATCATCGAGCCGAGCCCGCCGCTGCCGATGGCCGTGCCCTGCTGCGGGTAATTGGTCTGCTGGCCCCCGCCGCCCATCAGCCCGCCCAGCATGCCGCCGCCCAGCAAGCCGCCGAGCATACCGCCCAGCCCGCTGTGGGCCGCGCCGCCCAGCAAGCCGCCCATGGTGCTGCTGCCGCCCAGGCCACCCAGCAGGCCACCGCCGCCCTGGTTCTGGTTGCTGCCGCCGCTCATCACCCGCGAAATCACCATGGGGGCCACCACGCCAAGCAGGCCGGTCATCAGAGCGCTTTTGGGAATGCCCACGCTGGAGAGCTTGTCGCCAATGCGGTCGAAAAAGCCTTGTTTGGCGGGGTCCTGCGGGTCGTGGGGCACGGAGGCGGCTTGGTCGACCACCGTTTCCAAGGTCTGTTTCTGCTCGGGGTTGATGCCGAGGTACTGCGCCATCTTGCCAATCATGGCCTCCTCGTCGTTGGCGTAGGCGCCGTCGGCGCGCGCAAAGCTGATGAGGTCCGTCACGAGCGAAAAGCGCAGGTCGCTGCCCTTCAGGGCGTCCAGGTTCTGCTGAATGCTTTGGTTATTGGCGTCCTGCGCGGCGGCCAGCACCTGCTGCGTGGCGCCGCCCGAGAGGCCCGCCTGCTGCGCCAGCGCCTGCAGAAACTGGGTTTCGGCGCCGGAGGCCTGGCGGTCGGCGGTGGCGAGGCTGGCAATGGCGCTCAGGTAAGCGGTTTTTTCGGCTTCGGAGTAATTCTGGAGGAGTTGGGTGTCCATGGAAAAGGAAGGTTGGGTGAAAAGAATTATCGGGAGCTTAACGGGAGCGGCCCGAATACGTTGCTTGCCAGCAGGCCGCTCCGGGCCCCCGCTTTTGCCCTTCCCAGCCACAACATTTCTTTCCTTGAAAATGAAGGAATTGCTGCGTCAGCGGGCTCCAAACCGAAAAAATCTGCTCGCTAAATCGGCATTTCGTTTGGTGCTTCCAAAATCACCCCCCATCTTTGCAATCCCAAACGGAAATGCCCACGGGGGATTAGCTCAGCTGGTTCAGAGCATCTGCCTTACAAGCAGAGGGTCGTAGGTTCGAACCCTACATCCCCCACGCTGAAAGACAGCCACTTCGCTGCAAAGCCAGGTGGCTGTTTTATTTAAGGTGCCTACAAGTACATATTGGTACTTGAATTCATTGGGAGGTTAGCTCAGTTGGTTTAGAGCGCTTCGTTCACACCGAAGAGGTCGAAGGTTCGAATCCTTTACTTCCCACATTCATCAACGGCCACTTAGCTTCATTGCCGGGTGGCCGTTTTGCTGTTGGTTTAAACGGCGGTTTAAATTTTTGTGTTTGGTATACGCGCTTGTGGGCTTGGTTCATCGCTTTTAGTACATGACTGACCTCATCGCCTGCTTCGGCTGGACCAAGCCGGGGTCGAGGGGGTGGTGGCCGCGACGGTCTGCAAAAAGAACTAGGCACGCACGAAACGGTTTTTGCGGACGCATTATCACCAATTAGCCCCTGAAAGCACTTACGCTTTGGACGCGCTTTAGTAAATGCAGGTGTTATGCTTGGCAGCGCCAAGGGGCAACGGCGTAGTGCACAATCGACCGTGGCTGTTGCAGAACTCAGTTTAGACAGGTGTGTTACTACGTAGCTTGTTGACGATTGCTGGCAATGGCGTTTCGGCGCGCTTGTTTCGTCGGCAGGCGCGGGTATTCGCGCCCAAAAGAGGCTGTGGTAGGGCCACCGCGCTGCTAACTTGCCGTTGAGGGCGGTGCTTGAGCAGCTTTTTGAGGTTGTAGGCCACGGCCGTGAGCAGCATCGTTTTATGGGCCCCGGCGTGGCCCCGTACGTTCATGCGGCGCAGGCCGTAGTGATGAATCAGGTTCCCGAACACGGGCTCGACCGTGCCCTGGCGGAGGCGGCGTTTCCGTTGCCCCCGCCGGCTTTGCTGGCGCAGCCAGGCCCGGCGGTAGGCCGCCTCGTAAATCGTGCGGTTGATTTGCTTGCGCCGAGCCCGCGGGGCACCCGTCGACTTGCGAGGGCATTGCTGGCAGTCGCGGCACGTGGCCCAATAGGTTTTGTGCCAGCCCCCGTCCTGGTTCGTGTCGTACTTCTGAAAGAGCAGCTGCTTGCCTTCCACGCAGGTAAAGGCATCGGTGGTGCGGTCGTAAGCGAAGCCCTCAATCTCGGGCTTGTACTGGCCAAAAACAGGAATCCAGGCCGTCATGTGCGCGGCTTCGAGCCGGGCGTAATTTGGGCCGTTGGCGTAGCCGGCGTCGGCCAGCAGCGCGCGCAGGGGCAACTCGTTGGCGCGCAAGCGCCGTTGCAGGCTGCTCAGCAGCCGGGGCAAGTGGAGGCTGTCGCGTTTGTCGGCGTAATCGGCCTGCACGTGGCTAATAACGCCCTTCGCCGTGTCCACGGCCAAACTGCAGAGGTAGTTTAAAGCGCGGGCTTTGCCGGGCTTGACGGAGATGCGCGCGTCGGGGTCGGTGGGCGAGTAGTGCGTTTTGTTGCTGAGCAGGCGCGCCTGTTCGTGCCGGGCGCCCAGCGCACCGGTCCGCGCGCCCTGCCGCCGGCGCTGCCCCGTGGCCAGTTGGCGCAGCTGGTGGGCTGGAGCCGTCAGCACCGCGCCCGCGGCGGGCGTTTCCGTGCGGCCGCTCAGGTGGGGGCCAGTCGGCCCGGCGGCCCGTTTTTCCAGCACCGCTTCCAGCGACGCGTTGGCCTTGACCGGCGCAGAGTCCACGGCCTGCGTGTCGCCGGCGACCAGGCCCCGGGCCACGCACTGGGCAAAGACGTGGTCGAACAAGCGCTCAAAGACAGCGGCCGGAAACAATTGGCGGGTGCGGCTCACGGTCGGGTGCCAGGGTAACTCCTCGTCCACTTCGTAGCCCAGGAACAGCAGGATGTCGAGCCGCAGGGCGCAGTGCTCGACCAGACGCCGGTCGCTGACCAGGTTTTCCAGCCGGCCCATGAGCACGAGCTTGAAAAATACCACCGGGTCGAGCGAGGGCTGCCCCGTGTGGCTGTACAGCGACTGCGTTTCCGCGTAGAGAAAGTCCCAGTCCACCAGCTCGGCCAGCCGCCGGTACAGGTTATGGCGCGGGACCCGCTCCGAGAGCCGAAAGCGGGTCACCTCTTTGTCGAGAAATGGCTTTTTCCCTTGCATCTGTCTGCTACGAACACAGGTTCTGCAACAGCCACGACCCTTTTGCCGGTGCCGCGAGCGCGAAGTTCGTTCGAACTCAGCGACGGACGCCGCGCGGTGTCCGTGACGAGCGTCGCACGGGTTTTGCCACGGATTCCGTCACGGCGTTCGCGTAGCGAGCTGCCAGTCCAAAGCAAGAAGCAGTTAAAGCACAAGGGAAGTTCAGGAAAATAAACGTTTCGGCATGTTGAATGTGGCAACTGTCTCGCAGCCAATAGTAGCTGCCAGCTCAGGCCAAGAGGCGTATCTTTAACGATGCTTCGTCTGCTGAGGAGAGTATGCTTTTTCTACTACCCTATTGTGGTTGGCAGCACCCTGTTCCTCGCTCTCGTGCTGTTCTGGATTGGAGGTGGCTTGAAGGGCCGTGGAGGGGAATATGATGCTCTGCTTTTAATTTCTTCGGCCGCCCTCTATATCTGTCTGGTCCCGACTATCCCAGTCTGGTTGACCGTATCCGCGGTGTTGCTAGCCATTGGTAAAAAGCTTTAGGTCGGGACACCATGCAGGCAGACACCCCGGTCCAAGGCGAGTAACTCTTGGTTCATTCAAAGGGTCTGACTGGCAAAAAGAGAGGCTAATTGAACGACCTACGTTCTTTGGCAACGCCGGGAATTCCGCGGTTTTAACCTAAAGAAGCCGCGACACAGGGCCATCGCCAATGGCGAAACAGGCCTGCCGCACGTGGGTAAAACAAGGCCTCCTTGCTGCAGGAACCCCTACGCTGATAGCCATGGCGGCATAGCCTCAAGTTGCCACCGAAGTGCCCTCGGTAGGGCGGATACATGGCGCTACTTATCGATGTAGTACTGCAGGTTTTCCTTGGTAATGATATCGAGCGGCAGGTATTTCAAGGCGGGGACTTCCTTTTTGAAAATCAGCAAGTCGGCCAGCGCGAAAATGCCCCGGTGGCCTTGCTTCCGGGGGTTTTGGTTTATCAGGAAGTCGATGATGCCCTCGTTGAGGAAGTGAATGTTTTTTTCCAGCAAATCGTAGCCAACCAGGCGAATGTCTTCGCGGTGGTAGGCCTGCAGATAGGGCGCGATTTCGTAGGCTTTGGAGGTGCTCACGAAAATCCCTTTCAGTTGGGTTTGCTCCTCGTCGAGCAGCCGGTTCAGCTGCCGGGCAAACGAGGGCTCCGTGGGGTGCGGCAGGTCGATGCTGACGATATTATACGGGCTTTTGTGCCGGTCCGGCGCGGGCTGGTCGGGGGCATCGGCTAGCTGGGCGAAGTAGTCGCGAAAGCCCCGTTCTTTCTGGGTGATGTGGACGGAGTTGGCAATGTCTTCGGCAATGTGCGCAATCAGAAACGTGCCGGGCTGCGTCTGGCCCAGGTGCACCAGCTTGCCCGCCAGGAAGCCGCTCTGGTAGGAATCCTGCCCCACGTAGCTCAGCGACTGCATCTCGGCAATGTAGGTGTTGAACAACACGTACGGAATTCCCTGCTGGTGCCAGCGCTCGAAGAAGGCCAGCGACTCCCGGTAAAACAGCGGGGCCACCAGCACGCCGTCGGGCTGCGAAAGCGTGGCGGCTTCCATCTGCTTCAGGAAGGAATCGACCTGGGTGAGGCTGTACGAATGCACGGTGATGGTCACGCCGTACTGCTTCAACTCGCGCGCGGCTTTCTCAATGCCGTTCCAGGGGGCCTGCCAGTAGGGGTCGAGCGTGTGGTCGGGCTGCACCACGGCAAACCGGTAGGTCCGGTTGGCGCCCAGGGTGCGCGCAATCATGTTGGGCTCGTACTCAAGCTCCTGCATCATCGACAGCACTTTTTGGCGCACTTCCTCCGATACCCGGCCGCGGTTGTGCAACACCCGGTCAACGGTTCCCACCGAAACGTTGGCCTTGGCGGCGATGTCCTTGATTCTTACCGCGTCTTTTTTCATAGGTCTGCTCTGCGCTTACGTGACTCCAACCCCAGGCATCAACGGAAAAACCGCGTGATGGTAAACCGACCCAGTAGAACCATCGGCCAAATGGCGGCATTGCCAGGCAAGCGGGGCGTAAAAATACCAGCCGCTGCAAGCGCCGCCTAATCCGGGCTTGCCCTCCGAGTCGGGGCCACGGCCGACCGGAGCGGGGGCCGCAGTCCGGCCTCCGGATTTTGCGTCGACAGTGGGAAGAGGGTGGCAAAATAGATAAAATTTTTTCTATATCAAGGGAGAGCAGCTGAGGCGAAAAAACGGCTTGGCGGGCTTTTTTTGCGTGTGCGCACACATCTTCGAAATTTAGCTGCGTGTGCGCACACACTTTTTTTCCCCAATCGTTTGCATTCGCTTATCTGACCTTGTATGTTTGGGGCAGTTGAGCACCGGAATGCCCCAAACATTCCGCCCTGAGCCCGCTCCTGCTTACCCGCTTCGGTCCCGCGTTTTCTCCGGCCCGCGTGGTGATTCCCGGCCTTCTAACAGCATGCGTCCCGCCTCGGCGCGCGGCTGCCCGGGCCTTCCAGCTTCGTCCTTTAAAATCAGCCAATTTTTAACTCGAAAACAGCTATGGAAGTACTGAATTACCCCGAAACCACTTTTGAGAAACTACCGGTCACCATTTTCGAAAGCTCGGCCGAAGGAGCCATTCGCGTCGCCCACGAAATAGCGGGCCTGATTCGCAGCAAGCAGCAGCAGGGCGAGCTGGCGGTGCTGGGGCTGGCCACCGGCTCATCGCCCATCGGCGTGTATAAGGAGTTGATTCGCCTGCACCGCGAAGAAGGCCTGAGCTTTCAGAACGTCGTGACTTTCAACCTCGACGAGTACTACCCCATGCAGCCCGACGAGCTGCAGAGCTACGTCTACTTCATGCACGAGCAGCTGTTCGACCACGTCGACCTGCGGCCCGAAAACATTCACATTCCGGACGGCACCCTGCCCATCGACAAGGTAAAGGAGTACTGCCAGGACTACGAAAAGCAGATTGAGGACTGCGGCGGGCTCGATTTGCAGCTGCTGGGCATTGGGCGCACGGGGCACATTGGTTTCAACGAGCCCGGCTCGTCCATCACCTCGAGCACCCGCATGGTGAAGCTCGACCCCCTCACCATTACCGACGCCGCCAAGGACTTCATCAAAGAGGAATACGTGCCGCTGCGGGCCCTGACCATGGGGGTGGGCACCATCATGAAGGCCCGCAAAATCATCCTCATGGCCTGGGGCGAGGCCAAGGCCAAAATCCTGCACGAAACCGTGGAGGGACGGGTTTCGGACGAGGTGCCGGCGTCGTTTTTGCAGCAGCACCCCCGCGTGAAAGTGGTCGTGGACCAGTGGGCGGCCCTCGAACTCACCCGCATCAAAACACCCTGGCTGGTGGGCATGTGCGCCTGGGACGACCGCCTGATTCGGCGGGCCGTCATCTGGCTGAGTTTGAAGACGCAGAAGCCCATTCTCAAGCTAACCGACGAAGACTATAAGGACGGCAGCCTGAGCGACTTACTGGTCGAGGCCGGCAACGCCTACAACCTCAACCTGAAGGTGTTCAACGCCATTCAGCGCACCATCACCGGCTGGCCGGGCGGCAAGCCCAACTCGAACGACGTGCAGCGCCCCGAACGCGCGCTGCCGGCCCAGAAACGGTCGCTGATTTTCAGCCCGCACCCCGACGACGACGTGATTTCGATGGGCGGCACGCTGCTGCGGCTGGTTGAGCAAGGCCACGAGGTGCACGTCGCCTACCAGACCTCCGGCAACATTGCCGTGTTCGACGATGACGCGCGCCGCTACGCGGATTTCGCGCTGGATTTTGCCCGCAAGCTGCATCTGGGCGCCGACCGGATTCAGGAAGAGCACGCCCAGGTGGTCGAGTTTCTGAAGCACAAGAAGCTCGGGGAGGAAGACAGCCCCTTGGTGCAGGACATCAAGGGCCTGATTCGCAAAGGGGAAGCGGCGGCGGCCTGCCGCTTCTGCGGCGTGCACGAAGAAAACGTGCACTTCATGAACATGCCCTTCTACGAAACCGGCCAGGTGAAAAAGAAGCCGTTGGGCGAGGCCGACATTCAGGCAGTGGTAGACATTCTGCAGGAAATCCGGCCGCACCAGATTTTTGCCGCCGGCGACCTGCGCGACCCGCACGGCACCCACGCCGTGTGCCTGGACGCTATTTTCGCCGCCCTGGCTCGTTTGAAAGGCAAAGAGAGCTGGCTCGACGACTGCTACCTGTGGCTGTACCGCGGGGCCTGGCAGGAGTGGGACATCGAAGAGATTGAGATGGCCGTGCCCATCAGCCCGGAAGAGCTGATGTCTAAGCGCAAGGCTATTTTCAAGCACCAGAGCCAGAAGGACAGTGCGGTATTTCCGGGCAACGACAAGCGCGAGTTCTGGCAGCGCTCCGAGGACCGCAACCACGCCACCGCCAAGCTCTACGACCGGCTGGGCCTGGCCGAGTACGAGGCCATGGAGGCGTTCGTGCGCCACCGGTTTTAAGCCGCAGAGGCTGAGAAATAACATCTCTGCTTGATGCGCAGAATGCTCTGCATGACAACCGCAACTATTTGAAGGCAAATGGAAACCACTAAAAAAAGCGTTATTCCCCCGCTGGCCATTATTGGTGCGCTGTTTTTCATTTTCGGGTTCATCACCTGGCTTAACGGGACGCTGATTCCGTTTCTGAAAATTGCCTGCGGGCTGGCGTATTCGCAGGCCCTGCTGGTGACGTTTGCCTTCTACATTGCCTACGTTTTCCTGGCGCTGCCTTCCGCGCTCATCCTGCAGAAAACCGGGTTCAAGAACGGCATGGCGTTGGGCCTGCTCGTGATGGCGGCCGGGGCGCTGGTGTTTGTGCCGGCGGCGCAGGCGCGTTCGTTTGGCTTGTTTCTGGCCGGGCTGTTTGTGCAGGGCGCGGGGCTGGCGCTGCTGCAAACGGCTTCCAACCCCTACGCCAGCATTCTGGGGCCGCTGGAGAGTGCCGCGCAGCGCATCAGCATCATGGGCATTTGCAGCAAGATAGCCGGGGCCCTGAGCCCGGTCATCATCGGGGCCGTGGTGCTGAAGGGCGCGGCGGAACTGGAAGCCCGTTTGGCCGGCACCATCTCGGCCGCGGACAAAGCCGCGCTGCTGCAACAGCTGGCCGGCCGGGTGGTGCTGCCTTACGTCATCATGGCGGGGGCGCTGGTGGTGCTGGCGCTGCTCATCAAGCTCTCCGGCCTGCCCGAAATCGATGCCCGCCAGGCGGAGGTGAGCCCCGTGCCCGGCGAGCCCGTTCGGGGCATCGCGCACTACCCGCACCTGCTGCTGGGCGTGCTGGCCATCTTCTGCTACGTGGGCGTCGAAGTCATTGCCGGCGATACCATCATTCAGTACGGCCGGGCGCAGGGCATTTCCCTCGACATTGCCCGCAACTTCACCTCGTTCACGCTCATTGCCATGCTGGTGGGGTATTCCATTGGCGTAGTGGCCATTCCGCGGTACCTGAGCCAGCAGGCGGCCCTGAGCGTCTGCGCCGTGCTGGGCGTGGGGTTCACGGCCGGCATCGTGTTCACGCACGGCTACACTTCGGTGCTGTGCGTGGCCCTGCTCGGGCTGGCCAACGCCCTGATGTGGCCCGCCATCTTCCCTTTGAGCATCAAGGGCCTGGGCGGGCTCACCGAGCGCGGCTCGGCGCTGCTGGTGATGGGCATTGGCGGCGGGGCCGTGCTGCCTTACGTGTACGGCAAGCTCGGGGAGCCCCTGGGCCTGCAACAAGCCTACCTGCTGCTGATTCCGTGCTACCTCTACATCCTGTTTTTTGCCCTCAAAGGCCATGCGTACCCGGCCCGCAGCCGGGTACGCTACACTGTGCCCGCCACCTAACAAGCAGAAGGGCCTCAAGCGGGCATAATGCAAAAAATGCGTTTAAATCTTCGCCAGAAGATGCAGATAAATCAATTTAAGCTGACGGGTTTGCGTGTGCGGGCACTCTCCACAATATTTTTTGCGTGTGCGCACACATTTTTTCTCCAGGCAGGTTGCTTCGTGGTTAGGAAGTAGTTATGTTTGAAAGAAAATAACTATCAATTATTCTAAATTTTTCATTTTAGAATTAAAGGGCGGGGCAGCTGCCTCGCCGGATTAGTTAGGCGGCTGGCAACAGCGGCCCGGCAAGTGAAGGCGCCTCTATCGGCGTGGTTATCGGAACGATTAAACGCTAAACGACTTCACCCCAACATGGCCACGCCTTGCCCCAACCAGTGCCCCAGCTTCTTGCACAACTGCCCGCTTCACTGGGGCACTAGCTACGGGCCAGCCGGCTAGCGCCGGCTTGGGCCTCTGTTCAGACTCCGCAAGGCGGAGCAGGCCCGCCGCATTCTTAATGCCTTGCCAGTCAAGCTCTGCCTTAGCGGCACCTTGGAGCATTGGTAGGGCGCACTTCAGGCGCCAGCCTAAGAAATTGTGTTGTCACGCGTTTTCCTTTTTAATCCCACCCATTTCAAGGATATGAAAAAAACTACTTGGTTTACCATTTTACTGCTCCTGGGCCTGTATGGCTTGGCGCAGGCGCAAACCCGAACGGTATCGGGCAAAGTCACCGACGCCAAAGGCGGCGCATTGCCCGGCGTCACGGTGCTCGTGCAGGGCACCAACCAGGGCATCAGCACCAACGCCGAGGGCACGTATTCCATTGCCGTGCCCGAAGCAGCCACGCTGGTCTTCTCGTCGGTGGGCTTTGAGGCCCGCACCGTTCCGGTGGGCTCGCAGGCGGTTATCGACGTGACGCTGAGCGAAAGCGCGCAGGCGCTGAACGAGGTAGTGGTGACGGCGCTGAACATTTCGCGCGAGCGGAAAACGCTGGGCTACTCGGTGACCGAAATTCAGGGCACCTCGCTGACGCAGGCCCGCGAAAACAACGTGACCAACTCGCTGGTGGGCAAAGTGGCCGGCCTGAACGTGAACTCGACGGCCGGCGGGCCGGGCTCGTCCAGCAACGTCATCATCCGGGGGGTGTCGAGCCTGAACCAGACCAACCAGCCGCTCTACGTCATCAACGGCGTGCCGGTGGAAAGCCAGCCCAGCGTGGCCAACACCGGCGGCCAGTACGACAACTCCCCCGATTTGGGCGACGCCATCTCCAACATCAACCCCGACGACATCGAAACCATTTCGGTGCTGAAGGGCGCGGCCGCGTCGGCCCTGTACGGCTACCGCGCCAAGGCCGGCGTGATTCTGATTACCACCAAAAGCGCCAAGGGCAACGACGGGCTGGACTTCAACAGCAATTACGTGGCCGAGAAAATTTACAACCTCACCGACTGGCAATACGAGTACGGCCAGGGCGCCAACAACGTGAAGCCCACCACGGCGGTGGGGGCCGCGCAGGTGGGCAACTCCAGCTGGGGCGGCAAGCTCGACGGCTCCAACGTGATTCAGTTCGACGGCACCACGCGGCCTTACGTGGCCCAGCGCGACAACCTGAAGAACTTTTACCGCACGGGCAGCAGCTGGACCAACACGGTGGCGTTCAACAAGAGCTTCACGGGCGGCTCGGTGCGCCTCTCGGCCAGCGACCTGGCCAACAAGTCGGTGGTGCCGAACTCGGGCCTGGACCGCCAGACGTTTAACCTCGCCGGCACGTTCGACCCGTTCAAACACTTCACCATCGACGCGCGGGCCAACTACATCCTGGAGCAGGCCAAGAACCGGCCCATCCTGGCCGACGGCGCCGGCAACGCCAACTTCAACGTGGCCTTTTTGCCCACCAGCCTCGACGTGCGCACCCTGCAGCCGGCCACCAAGGCCGACGGGACCGAACTGGTGTACAACACGGGCAACCCCTACAACACCAACCCCTACTTCGCGGCCTACAACTTCGTGAACAACACCAAGCGCGAGCGCCTGCTCTCGACGGTAAGCGCCCGCTACACGTTTGAAAACGGCTTGTTTTTGCAGGGCCGGGTGGGGCGCGACGCCTACACCGACCGGTTCACGGCCGTGACGCCGTCGGGCACGGGCTACCTGCCCGCGGGCAAGATTACGGAGTTGACCACCCAGTTCACCGACCTGAACGCCGACGGGCTGGTGGGCAAAACCTTTAAAGTAGGGGAAGACTTCTCCATCACGCCCAACCTGGGCGCCAGCTACCGCCGCACCAAATCGGAGGCGTTCCAGAACATTGGGTCCGATTTGGCGGTGTTCGGCGTCAATACGCTCGGCAACGCCAAGAACAAGTCGGCCCAGAGCTTCTTCAGCGACCAGGAAATTCAGTCGGTGTATGGCTCGCTGGATTTGTCCTACAAAGAGTTCCTGTTCCTGACGGCCACTACCCGCCGCGACTGGTTTTCGACGCTGGCCACGCCGGGCCTCGACAACGACCTGAGCGTGACCTACCCGGCGGTGAGCGGCTCGTTCGTGTTCTCGGAGCTGTGGAAGCCGGAGTTCCTGTCGTTTGGCAAAATCCGGGCGGGCTTCTCGAAAGTGGGCCAGGCCACCAATCCTTACCAAACCCAGTTGAGCTACGCGTTTCTGCCCCAGACGCTGAACGGCCTGCCGCTGGGCACCATCAGCCCCGACAATGTGAACATTCCGAACCGCAACCTGCTGGCCTCCACGGCCACCGAGGTTGAAATCGGGACGGAGCTGGCCTTTGTGCAGAACCGCGTGCGCCTCGACCTGACGTTTTACAAAAAGAAGTCGACGAATGAGATTGTGTACGCGCCGGCTTCCATCAGCTCGGGCTACCAGGGCGCGGTGCTGAACGCCGGCGAGATGGAGAACAAAGGCGTGGAAATGCTGCTGACTTTCCTGCCCGTGAAAACGACTGATTTCACTTGGACGTCGTCGCTGAACGGCGCCTACAACAAGAACACGGTCCTGTCGCTGGCCGCCGGCCAGGAGCAGTCGGTGTACGCCACCTCGCGCTCGGGCGTGGGCTTCGTGGGGCAAATTGTGGACAAGCCTTTTGGCCAGGTGCTGGCCTATGACTACAAGTACAACCCTGACGGCAGCGTGGCCACCACCACCAACGGCGTGCCGGTGCGCGGCGACCTCACTGCCTACGGCACCGCCTTCCACCCCCTGACGGCTGGCTGGAGCAACGACTTTGCCTTCAAACGCATCAGCTTGGGCGTGCTGATTGACGGGAAATTTGGCGGCAAGATTTTCTCGGCCACCGACTACTACGCCACCGTCTTCGGCTTGCGGAAGGAAACCCTGGTGAACCGCGAAGGCACTTTCGGGGCCGACAAGGTGGACGCCGCCACCTACTACGGGACCCTGGCCAACAACGTGTCCAAAGACTTTGTGCAGGACGCCAGCTTCATCAAGCTGCGGCAGATTACGCTGGGCTACGCCTTTCCCAGCGCGCTGTTCGGCAACCACATTCAGCGCTTGAACCTGAGCCTGGTGGCCCGGAACCTGTTTTTCATCAGCCGGAAAACGGACAACATCGACCCCGAAGGCAGCTACAACGCCTTCTCGCAGGGCCTGGAGCTGGGCGGCGTGCCGCCGTCCCGGACCTACGGCGTCAACCTGAGCGCCAAATTCTAGCTGCCCGCAACCCTGGCTTTTCATTCCCTCTCCATGAAATCTGTCTTCAACAAATACACCGCCGCGGCGGTGAGTGCGCTGCTGCTGAGCAGCGGCTGCACCAAGGAATTCGACGACATCAACACCAACCCGTCGACTTACACCCAGTCGTCATTCGACGCCAACTACCTGCTGACCACGGCCCAACTGGGCTACACCGGCAGTTCCGACTTTGCGTATGACACGTGGCGGGCGAACCTTATTTACAGCTCGACCATGATACAGGGGCTGTCGACGGTGGTGAGCTACTGGGCGGGCGACAAATACCTGCTCAACGAGTCCTACACGGCCGCCTACTGGGGCGGCACCACCGTGGGGGCCTACGTGGAGCAGGTGAAGCCCATCACCGACATGGTGCAGTTCACGGCCGACAAGCCCCGGTACAAGAACCTGCACCAGATTGGCCGCATCATGCGTGCCCTGATTATGGAGCGCCTGACCGACCTGTACGGCGACGTGCCCTACGGCGAGGCAGGGCAGGGCTACTACACGGGCGTCATCACGCCGAAGTATGACAAGCAGCAGGCCATCTACGCCGACTTGCTGAAGGAAGTGGAGGACGCCACCGCCGCGCTGGACCCGGCCGGTGATATCCCAACCGGCGACGTGTACTACAAAGGCAACATCGACCAGTGGAAGCGCTTCGGCAACACCCTGCTGCTGCGCATGGCCATGCGCCTGACCAAGGCGGATGCGACCACGGCGCAGGCCTACGCCACCAAAGTGCAGGGCAAAACCATGCAAAGCAACGCCGACAATGCGTTCCTGACGCACGACATTTCGGGGGCTCGCGTCACGCAAAACCGCAACAGCCAGGTGCTCCTCGGCGACGGCGGCCAGGAGAACTACTACGTGAAGTGGTCGAAAACCTTCATCGACTACCTGCAAACGAACAACGACCCGCGCCTGTCGAAAATCGCCGTCACCCAGCTCTACCTCACCGACGTGACCAAAAACCAGAACGCGGCCGCCAACTCCAGCGCCGCCGCGCAGAAAGGCATGCCCAACGGCAAAGACCTGAGCGGCCGGGCGGGCTTCGACATTTCGACCACGCCCGGCTACACCTCGTTTCCGGATTATTCGTCGCCCAGCCCGGGCATGATTAAGCGCAACGGGCCCACGTTCGTGCTCACCTACGCCGAGTCGGAACTGCTGCTGGCCGAAGCCGCCCAGCGCTGGGGCCTGGGCAGCGCCGCGCAGCACTACAACGCCGGCGTGACGGCCGCCAACACCTACCTGAGCCAGTACGACGCCGCCATGACCGTGGCCCCGGCCGACGTGGCCACCTACCTCGCGGCGCATCCCTACACCCCCGCCACGGGCCTGGAAATGATTAACACCCAATACTGGGCGCTGACCAACACCATGCTCGATTTCTACGAGTCGTGGATTAACTGGCGCCGCAGCGGCTTTCCGGTGCTGACGCCGGTGGTGTACCCCAACAACGCCACCAACGGCCAGATTCCGCGCCGCTTTCCTTACCCCACCACCGAAATCACCAGCAACCCGGACAACTACCGGGGCGCCAGCGCCGCCGTGCCGGGCGGCGACAACCTGAGCGGCCGCGTGTGGTGGGACAAGTAAGCCAAACCTACTTCCTTTCTGAGCCTGAAAACAACCGCCTGCCAAAAGGGAGCTTCGCCGAGAGGGAAGCTCCCTTCTGAGCCGGTGGTAGCTCAGACTGTCGCTTCAAGGATTGTTCAGGCAGGCGCGAAAAGGTAAATCAACCCTAAACTTCCGCTGTCGCGGCTCAAGGCCTTGAAATTGATACCGCATACTACACGTCGTGCTGGGCGCAATCGTTGACGCCGCCACTGCTGCAATTCCTTGGCGGCTGCAAAAGATGTCGGCACGTTTCGGTGAAACGAGGTGGGACTAGTTTCGAAACGTGAGGCGCTGCTTCGGTTGCGCTCAGCACGACGTATTGTTTATCACTGCCGCTTCTGCTTTCCATTCCCAGCCCTTTATGCCCTTTTCCCTTTCCACACCCCGCCGGCTTGGCTTGCTGCTAGCCGGCTTTTTGGCTACCCACCAGGTGCTGGGCCAAAGCGCCGAAGCCCCGGCCCAGCGCCTGGGGCTGGTGCCGCTGCCGCGCGAAGTGCAAGCCCCGGCCGGCACGTATGCGCTGCCCCAGAAAATAAGCATTTACGCCCGCAGCAAAGACGAGCAGAACGTGGCCGGCCTACTGAAGGAAATGCTGACCGCCCTGGGCAAAACCGTGACCCTGACCACCAGCCGCCCGGCCGCGCAAATTGTGCTGCTGACCGCGCCCCAGCCCAACCCCGAAGGCTACCAGCTGGCGGTGGACCATGCCGGCATCCGGATTTCGGCGGCCGGTGGGGCGGGGCTGTTCTACGGGGCCCAGACGCTGCTGCAGCTGCTGCCGCCCCGCCCGGCGGCCACGGCCGGCGTGCCCTACGTGCGCATTGCCGACGAGCCGGCTTTCCGGTGGCGCGGGGGCATGCTCGACGTGAGCCGGCATTTTTTTCCGGTCAGCTTCGTGAAGAAGTACATCGACTTCCTGGCCGCTTACAAGCTCAACACCTTCCACTGGCACCTGACCGATGACCAGGGCTGGCGCATCGAAATCAAGAAATACCCCAAGCTCACGCAGGTCAGCGCGTTCCGTAAGCAAACCCTGATTGGGGCCCAGCAGCTGTTCAAAACGCCCGCCGATTTTAAGTACGACGCCACGCCCTACGGCGGCTTTTACACCCAGGAGCAGATTCGCGATGTGGTGGCCTACGCCCAGCGGCGCTACGTGACCGTGGTGCCCGAAATTGAGATGCCGGGCCACTCAGTGGCGGTGCTGGCGGCCTACCCGGAGCTGGCCTGCAAGCCCGGTACCTACGAAACCTGGACCATGTGGGGCGTGAACGAGGACATTGTGTGCCCGACCGAGCCCACCATTCGCTTTTTTGAGGACGTGCTGACCGAGGTGTGCGCGCTGTTCCCAAGCCCGTACGTGCACATTGGCGGCGACGAAGCCCCCAAGGCCCGCTGGAAGGAAAGCGCCGCCGTGCAGGAAATCATGAAGCGGGAAGGCTACACCGACGTGGAAAAGGTGCAGGGCTGGTTCAACCGCCGCATCGAGAAATTCCTGACCAGCAAGGGCAAAAAGCTTATTGGCTGGGACGAAATTCTGGAAGGCGGCATCGCGCCCAGCGCGGCCGTTATGAGCTGGCGAGGCGAAAAAGGGGGCGTGGAAGCCGCCAAAATGGGCCACGATGTCGTCATGTCGCCCTCCACTCACCTCTACATTAACTACGGGCAGAGCCCCCAGCCCCACAGTCCTTACGAGCCCCTGATGATTGGCGGCTACATCCCGCTGGACGTCATCTACAACTACAATCCGCTGCCAGCCGAACTTACCCCGGCCCAGCAGCAGCACGTGCTGGGCCCCCAGGCCAACCTCTGGACCGAGTACATCACCACGCCGGCCGCCGCCGAATACATGCTGTTTCCGCGCCTGCTGGCGGTATCTGAAGTGGCCTGGACCCCGGCCGCCCGCAAGAGCTACGCGGCTTTCGTGCCGCGCATGAGCCAGCAGTTTGCCCGGCTCGACCAGAAGAAAATCAACTACCGCGTGCCCGAGCCGCTGGGCCTCGACAGCACCAGCGTGGTGAAGCAGGGCGGCAAGGCCGTGTTCACCCTGCGCTCACTGGTGCCCGGCGCCCGCATTCACTACACGCTGGACGGGCAGATGCCCGACGAAACCGCCGCGCTCTACACCAAGCCGTTGGCCGTGCCCCTGAACAACCGGCTCACCGTGCGAGCCGTCACCATCGCGCCCAACGGGCGCAAAAGCCCGCCGGCCGAGCTGCTGGTGAAATAGCCGTCCGGCCCACGCGTCATGAAAACAGTTCAACCCTCATTCCCACGGGTGACAACTCCCGTGCAACGCCAGCAAACCCTAATGGTGTGGGCGGTAGCCTTACTAGGGCTGCTGGCGTTTTGCTCCGATGCGCAGGGGCAGCGCCGGGTCATTGTGGGGTATTTTCAGAACTGGAACAACACCAGCGCCCCCTACGTCCGGCTCCGTGATGTAGACGCGCGGTACAACGTGGTGGACGTTTCTTTCGCCACTCCCGTGTCGGCCAGTGACATGACGATGACCTTCGCGCCCACGCAGCAACCCAAAGCCGAATTCATCGCCGACATGCGCGTGCTGCAAGGCCAGGGCCGGAAGGTATTGATTTCCGTGGGCGGCGCCAACGGTCCCGTCGAACTCAACACCACCGCCGACAAAGACAAATTTGTGTCGACGATGAAAGCGCTGATTAGCGAGTACGGCTTCGATGGCTTCGACATCGACCTGGAAGGACATTCAGTTATTCTGAACGCCGGCGACAGCAACTTCAAAAGTTCGACCACGCCCAAAATCGTGAACCTGATTGCCGCGGTCCGGGACATCACCACCTATTTTCGAGGATTGGGCAAGGACTTTTGGCTGACGGCGGCGCCCGAAACGCAGTACGTGCAGGGAGGCTACGGCAGCTACGGCACCGCTTTCGGCAGCTACCTGCCGGTGCTGTACGGCCTGCGCGACCTCCTCACGTTCGTGCACGTGCAATGCTACAACACCGGCCCGCAGCGCGCGCTCGATGGCCGGATGTACGGGCAGGGCACGCCGGATTTCATCGTGGCCATGACCGATATGCTGCTGCGGGGCTTTCCGGTGGCTGGCAACCCCGCCGAGGTATTCCCCGCCCTGCGCCCGGACCAGGTGGCCTTCGGCTTACCCGCTACCGGCACCGGGGCCGCGCCCGCCGGCGGCTACGTCACGCCCGACGACCTTACCCAAGCCCTTGCTTATTTGGTCAAGGGGGTTTCTTACGGCGGCGCCTACGTGCTTGCGGCTTCGTACCCCAACCTGCGTGGCGTCATGACGTGGTCAATCAACTGGGACAGGCCGCAGGGCAACCTCTTCGTGGCCAATGCGAACAACTTTTTCAGCGCGCTGGATAGTTTCAACACGCCGCCCGCCGTCGGGCCCGCCGGCCCCGGCCGTCCACAACCCAAGCGGCCCACCCGGCATCACGCTCATGGTCAACCGCATTGATGCCAAAAGGACCCTGGATAAGGCGACCTTCTAGCTGGGCACTATGCTGCGGCTGGCGCGGCGGCCTGGCAAAGGCGGCACCAACAGCGCCCTGCGTCAACGCTTTCATGGGCGCGTGAGGCGTTGCACTTTGTTCCTGGTTAACAAATATTCGCGGTAGCACTTCTGACGAAAGCCCGTGAATACAAAGCGCTGATTAATGAGACAAGTAAGAGCGCGGTACCGAACCAGGCGCCTGCTGAAGCAATTACTGCTTTCCCAGAAACGATAGCAATGGCGATAGTCTTTACGGGTGCTCTTCTCGTCATCGTCCGATTCCGTAAGTTCCTCGGCCACATAGCCCGCTACGTTGCGTGCAAAAAGGGTATGCTCCCGCTTCTCTTCCTGGCAGGCGTCACGGGCAAACGCGCACCGGTGCTTGAACACAACCTCGGCTGATTCCACTTGCCACACGCGCCCGTCCGCTGCGTAAGCAAAGCGGCGTTGAACGAGCCGGTCTTCGGGCTCTGCTGAGTGCGCTGGAAAAGATGAATGGCCGGCGAAACTGAACGCTTCCGCGAGTCGGCCTCGGGCATCGTACCGCTACGCCAGCAGGGCCGACGTATCGTTGTGCGCACCGAGCGTGAGCCCGTGGACGAGCCGGTGGGCCCGGTCGTAGGTATACCGCGTGAGTTGGCTTCGTGTTCCGCGTTCCGTGGTGACATACGCCACGCACAGGCCGCGCCGATTATAGGCGTACGCCCCCCGGGAAGTCTCTTCGCCATGGTCGTCGAAGTACCGCACTTCTTGGAGCACGCCGCACTTCTTGGAGCACGCCGCAGTGGCCGTACCGGCGCTCGGCAACCAATGCCGGTCAGCGGGCGGCTGGTCCCGCTTGCACCAGCGGGGAGTGCAAAACGGCTGGCAGGTCCTAGAGGCGGGCGATGGACCGAAACAGGTTGGTGTTCACGGTGGGAGAATCGGCGCTGTCGAGCGCCTCCCGCACGTATTCGCGCACGGTGCGCCTCCACCAACCGTAGTCGTAGTCCGTGGTTTTAACGCCGACGTACACGGTGCCGGTAATCATGGTGAGGTAGCCCCGGGCCAGTAGGCGCCCACGTACTAACGGTAGGACTTGAACACAACCCGACCCTGCCGGTCGTAGATGAGCACATTCAACAAGGTATCCCCGGCGAACTGTTTCACCCGCCGCAAGGCGCGGGGAGGATGCGCGTTGTCGGCAATGTCGTTGTCCATGGCGTAAAGCGTCCTGGGCGCCGGTTCTGCTTCAAGCGCGACACTCACCCGTTCACACGCGACGACCATCCCGGCGAATGCGAAAGGCCAGAAACAAGGAGGCGGAAAAACAGCTATGGCAAAAAGCAACAAACCGGACCGGCATAGGGCCTTTATTGCAAAGAAACCATTCCGAGGCGCTGTATATTCAAACGGTCCCAAGGTAAACGCGCGCTGTCCAGAATTAAGAGGATGTTTACTAGGTTGCACGGACAATTATCTTTGTGTTCGTGAGCAGTCTGGACGAAATCAGTGACCGTGCGTGGGCGGCTTTGGC
>NZ_JADQDM010000026.1 GCF_015694525.1 Hymenobacter ruricola
AGTTGGATGCCCATTTTTTGGCCTTTATTCATTTGGCTGCAACCGTTCTCTGGTTGCGCGACTGTTAACACCTCCTAGCTTATTTGCCCGGCGCTTCTGACCCCGCCTGAATGACAACCACTTAATAAAAAACCTTCCGCCAGTGGCGGAAGGCTTTCCTAGCTATGAAAACAACTGTCTCCTGTAGAAGACTTGCCAGTATGTACGCCGGAAAGTGGGCGCCCGGTTTGCCGGGCCGGGTTTCAGGCGCCGTCCATGCGCACTATTTTGGGGGTGAATGAACCCAAAACGTCCACCAGTTCCCGCTGGTGCGCCATTACCTGCCGAATATCTTTATAAGCCGCCGGGGCTTCATCGAGCCCACCGCCCAGCAGCTCCACGCCGTGGTCCTTCAGTTCGCGCCGCAGTTCGCCTTGCGTGATTTGGTTTTTGGCCTGGGTGCGCGAAAGCCGCCGCCCTGCGCCGTGCGAAGCCGAATTGAGCGACTCCCGCTCGCCCCGGCCGCGCACGATAAAGCCGGGCGCCGTCATCGAACCGGGAATGATACCGAGCACACCCGCGCCCGCCGGCGTGGCGCCCTTGCGGTGCACAATGGCCGTGCAGCCGTCGGCCAGCGTCTCCTTCCAGGCGAAGTTGTGGTGGTTTTCAACCTGCGCCAACGGCTTTTCGCCCAGCGCCTTGCTCATGCGGCGGTGAATGTCGTGGTGGCAGGCCGAGGCGTAATCGCCGGCCAGGTTCATAGCCGCCCAGTATTCCTGCCCTTCCTGCGAGTCGAGCGACAGCCAGGCCAGGTGGCGGGCCTGCGGCGGCAGCGGGCACTTGTCCATGGCTACTTTGGTGTAGTGCTGGGCAATGGTCGCGCCCAGCCCGCGCGAACCTGAGTGCGAGAGCACGCCGAGGTACTGCCCCACGGGCAGGCGCAGGCCGTTGGCCGGGTCGGTGATGTCGACCACGCCAAATTCCACGAAGTGGTTGCCCGAGCCCGAGGAACCCAATTGCTTCACGGCGGCGTCGCGCTTCTGGCGCGCCACGGCTATTTCCCGGAACTCGGGCCGGTCGAGAATGGGGTCGTCGGTGTTGATTTTCTGGAACACTTCCTTGTTGCCAAAGCGGGTGTTTTCCAGCAGCAGCTTGCGCAGTTCCTGCCGGCTCTGCTCCAGGTAGGCGGCCGGCAGCTCAAACACCGACAAGGCCATGCGGCAGCCAATGTCCATGCCCACGCCGTAGGGAATCACCGCGTTATCCGCCGCCAGCACGCCGCCGATGGGCAGGCCGTAGCCCTGGTGGGCGTCCGGCATCAGCGCGCCGTCCAGGGTAATGGGCAGCTGCATGGCCACGTCCATCTGCCGGCGGGCGCCGTCCTCGATGAAGTCGTTGCCGTAGCGGCGGTAGTCTTTGATGGCCGGGTTCAGGGCCACGTCGCGCGCGGGCTGGGGCACCAGCTCCTCGGCCACCGGGCGCCAGTTCTCGTCCCGCACGTACTTGAACGGGTCGTCCTTGATTTGCTTGAGCAGCGCCAGGGCGCTGCCTTTGTCCATTTTCTTGAATGGCTTTTGGGCCAGCACGTCGAGGGCGCGGCCAATGGCCGGGCCTTCAGGGAAGCCGATTTTGCGGAGGTCGTTGCCGCGAATCTGGTTTGACATAGGCGGGAAGGAAAAGGTGGGATGGCAGATGTACGCGGGCGTCAGGGCGATGTTATGGCCCCGTAGAAGCCGGAAAAGCCCCGCCAGTTGCTACTGACGAGGCTTTTTTGATGGCTCTGGGGTTTCCTCAGCTTGGCCAGCAGCTGGTGTTCGCACTCCGGGGCAAGAAGCAACTCAAGGCCCACAATACCAAACACGGCCGTCGCGAGTGGCTGCTAAGCCAACCAACATGTTTGCTATATGCCTTAAATACGTTGTTTCAAGGCATTCTGTTCAGGATATGGGCACCGGTGAGATGTCTTTTTCATTACATTTTGCTAATCAGCAAGTGGCATATTGCTAAGTAGCTTGGGCAGAATCAGTTCCGTTGGTATAATCCACGAATCAGCTCATTCTTTTTGTAAAAAAGTGGCCTATCTTGATTTAAAGCCTGTTTCTAAACCAAAACCTACTTAGCAACTGAACAAAAGAAGTCCCAGCCATGCAGGCCAGGACTTCTTCATATTGCGCTAGAGAGTACTTGTCATAAGCAGCTCCGGCCAGGCAAATCCACTACGCCCCGTCCATCCGCACGATTTTTGGGGTGAACGAGCCCAGCACGTCCACCAACTCGCGCTGGCTGGCCATCACGGTATGAATGTCTTTATAGGCCATCGGCGCCTCATCAAGCCCGCCACCGATTAGCTCGATGCCGTGCTCGGCCAGGTGCTTCCGCACGCCCGATTCGGTCAGTTCCGCCTTGGCCCGCGTGCGCGACATGAGCCGCCCGGCGCCGTGCGAGGCCGAAGCCAACGACTCGGCCAAGCCTTTGCCGCGCACGATGAAACCCGGGGCCGTCATCGAGCCCGGAATGATGCCGAGTACGCCCTGGCCCGCCGGCGTGGCACCCTTGCGGTGCACCACCACCTCGCGGCCATCGGCCAGCCGCTCCTTCCAGGCAAAGTTGTGGTGGTTTTCCACTTTGGCCACGGGCCGTTCGCCCAAGGCTTTGGCCAGCCGCTGGTGAATCTGGGCGTGGCAGGCCGAGGCGTAGTCGCCGGCCAGGTTCATGGCGGCCCAGTATTCCTGGCCGGCTTCGGTGTCGAGGCCGAGCCAGGCGAGGTGCTGGGCTTCGGTGGGCAGCTGGCACACGTCTTTGGCGAGCTTGGTGTAGTGCTCGGCCACGCTGGCGCCCAGGCCCCGCGAGCCGGAGTGCGAGAGCGCCCCGAGGTACTGGCCCACCGGCACGCCCAGTTCGTTTTCCGCCTCGGTGATTTCGACAATACCGAACTCCACGAAGTGGTTGCCGGAGCCGGAAGTGCCCACTTGTTCAGCGGCTCGGTCGCGCTTGTTTTTCAGGAAAGGGATTTCCAGAAATTCGTCGCGCTCCAACACGGCCGAGGCCATGCGCTGCCCCCGCTCCCAGCCCCGGCCGGAGCCGAAACGGGTATTATTGAGCAGCACAGTGCGCAATTCCTGCACACGCTGGGCAAGGTACTTGGGCGGCAAATCGAACACCGACAGGGCCATCCGGCAGCCGATGTCGACGCCCACGGCGTAGGGAATCACCGCGTTATCGGTGGCCAGCACCCCGCCGATGGGCAGGCCGTAGCCGTGGTGGGCGTCGGGCATGAGGGCCCCGGCCACGGTCACGGGCAATTTCATGGCCGTTTCCATCTGGTGGATGGCGCTGGGGTCGATGTGCTCGGCGCCGAACGTGACGTAGGGCTTGCGCTCCACCAGAGCAATGTGCCGCGAGGGCGCCGGCAGCAAGGCCGCCGCGGTGTGGCTCCAGTCGAGGTCGGTGAGGTAGTTTTTGGGGTTGGCTAAAAGTTGACCTAGCAAAGCAAGCTGGTCGGTTTGCGAGAGTTTTTTGAGGTGCTTGCGTTGCAATTGTGCCAGCGCGAGCCCGATGGCCCGGCCTTCCGGAAACCCGAGGGTGCGAAGGTCGTTGCCGCGTAAAAGATTGGCCATAAAATGGTCGTTGCACGATGTAGAGACGTGTTTTCGCGTCTCCGTCGTTGATTGATAAAAAAGATAAAAACGGGCTGGGCAACAGGGCGCACCGCCCACATATGTGCTCTACCAACTGAGCTACCGCGGGCCGAAACCCACGAGCCGGAATCGAACCGGCGACCCCATCGACCCGAACGAAGTATGGCGGTGCTACGGCACCGGCCCGTTTTATCAGACAAAAAACCGGAGCGACAGACGGCCCGCGCAACGGGCATGAAGCCTGACGTGACAGGTCGAAGGAACGCAAGCCTACGGCATCCGGCTGGGTTTGTAGCGTGGGCTCTGCGAGTCCGCGCGTGGTAGAATGTTCGCCAAGGCGCGGACTCGCAGAGTCCACGCTACAGTTCCCTGCCCGGGGCAACAAGCGCCCGGCCTCCGATATCCTGCTCTAACCAACTGAGCTACGGCGACGGCCTTGCGGCAATTTCCGGCGGGGCTCGAACCCGCGACCTGGGCATTAAAAGTGCGAAGTATGGCCGGACTACGACACCCGGACAGGGAGTAGAATGAATGTATTGGGGCAACAAGCGGAGGGTGCAATGTTTTCGTCCTCCAGCCGAAGCCGGAAGCGGGATTCGAACCCGCGAGGTGAAAATGCTTTCACCCGAAAACTTTACCACGAAGTAGCGCCCGCCTACGGCACCCAATACAAGCCATCGTTTCCGGAAGGGGCAACAGGCGCCCGGCCAGCTGGTGCGGCCCTACCAATGCGCGGCGCGCGGCCTTGCGGCAGCACTTCGGGAGTCGAACCCGCGACCGCACCTACGGTTGAGCGAAGGAAGGCCCGGCTACGGCACCCACCCGGAAACGTATTTTTCTCGGCTTCCGCCGCAAATTCAGGGCAACAAGCGGCTGGCGCGTCAACCGCAGCCGAAGCTGCGGAAGGGGACTCGAACCCAATCTCTCTGATTAACAGTCAGATTTCAACCAACGAAGTAGCGCCCGCCTACGGCACCTGAACCATGCGGAGGCCGCCGAGGTGGAACGGGCCACCGCAGTGGCGCCGTCCCGGTCGGCGACTGCCCTGTTGGGCAGCCGTCGTCCTAGTCGTGGAGTGTACGTTTTAACGTCATGAGCGTAATTTTTAGTATAGTTTGAAGCAATAGACAGCGGTGGAATCCACTGCGCCAGGCTCAAATTCGATTACAGAAAGTGGCTTGAATAGCCCAATGGCGAAGTTTTGCCGCGAAGCAAGGGGAATGAGCGGCGGGCTACGATGGACGAAGGGACTCGAACCCTCGCCGCCGAAACGGCCACCCGATGTGCGCCCGCGAAGTAGGCCCGGCCTACGCCACCTTGCGCCGCGCTTAAAACCGGGCAACAGACGCCGGACTCCCGACTCTGGGCCCTAAACCCAGCGAAGCATTGCAGCTTCCATCGTGTTGGCAACGAAGTATGTCTCGGCTACGGCACCGGTTTAAGCGTTTTGGCAATCTCGTTGCGGCCGGGGATTCCGCTTTATTGCCCGGCCGTTCGGCATGGTTTTACAGTTCAATTTTCTCGATTTCGGTGAGCGCCGAGCCGCCGTTGTCCAGCGCCTGCAGCACGTCGAACACCTTGTCGGACCAGCCGGCGATGAGGGCCACGCCCGTTTCGGGGCGCACCTCCAGCGGCGCGGTGCCGTGGCCGGCCAGGTCGAAGAGGTAGAGGCGGGCGCCGGGGGCCACGGTGCGGCGGTACTCGGCCCATTCCTGGGCCAGGGTGCCGCCGTCGCCGGTGCTGTTCCACAGCTGCACGTCGGTGAATATCATCACCTTGTCCACCACTTCCCGGCGCTCACGCAAGTCGCGCACCACGAGGTAGCCGTTGGTGGAGTAGCCCACTTCGCCTTCGCGGCGGTAGAACTCTTCCACGTTGCGGAGCACCGGCCCGCGGGGCAGGCTGATGCGCTTCCACGTGTTGCCGAACATGCCGGTGGTCACGTGCTGGCAGCGGCTTTGCAGCAGCATGCCCAGCATGAGGCTCACGTCGTAGAGCAGCACTTTGCTGCGCGCCGAAATGGGCTGTTGCATGGAGCTCGACACGTCGCAGGCCACCACCACGCGGGTGTCGGGCCCGAAGCCGCGCAGGTTGACGGCGCTGTGCGCAATGGCCGTTTCCAGGGCCGCCAACACGCCCGCCACGAGGCCGCTTTGCACGGCTTTCACTTCGCGGTAGGCGGCCAGGAAGCGGAACGGCAGCTGCTTGCTGCGCGCCACCGCAAACCGGTCGGCCAGCGTGTCGCACACCCGCTCCATCGCCGCGGCCGAAACATTGGCTTCGAGGATGTTGCGCAGGTTGCGGAGCAGGGCCATGTAGCCCAGCTTGCCGCTCGCAATGAGCGTTTCCCAGGTGGTGCGAACGGCCGCTTGCCGCTCCGCCTCAGAGGCAAAGGCTTGCTGCCCCACCGCCGACAACTCAGTTTCCCAGGTGTAGGGCGTGGGCAATTCGCCGCGCACTAACTGGTCGAACAAGGCTTGCTGGGCCGCGTCGCGCGCCTTGGGGTGCACCACGAACAAGGCATCGCGCAAGCGCACCGCTCCGGCGCGGTCGTACTTCGCCAGCTGGTAGCCGTCGAAACGGTTGAAGCTGAGCGCCAGTCCTTTTTGCAGTTGCTTGGAAACGCGGTTGAGGATTTTGGTTCCGCCACGGCCGTTGGCCTGGGCGTAGTACGCCAGCAATTCCGTGATTTCGTCGGGGCGCTGCACCACCCGCGCCACCAGGCGGCTCAAGAGGCTGTCGCCGCGGTGCAGGCGGGCCAGCTCCACGCACAGCACCAGCGGCACCGAGCGCAAATGCAGGCTTTCGCGGGCATACACCGCCAGTTGCGCCACAAACAAGGGCTCGTTCTTGGCCACCAGCTCACGCAAACGCTGCAGGCGGGTGTCGGCTTTTTCGTAGAACAAGTCGCTGAGTGCGGCCGTGGCAACGGCCGCATACAGCTCCACCTGCGGCGTGAGCGTGAAGGCGGGCGCGCCCTCATGGTTGACGGTGGTGGGCGCGCGGTTTCGGGAGAAGAAGTTGAAGCGCATAATAGTAGGGATGGGATTTGAATGTGAAGGGTTTGCGCCCACTGGTCATGCAGAGCGCAGCGAAGCATCTTGCTTGTGGTAGTAATTATTTACGATTGGTTTACTGCTCCGAGCAAGATGCTTCGCTGCGCTCTGCATGACCAGCTGGATTATTCCTGCCAGTCGATGCCCACGTGTTTTGAGAGCACCAGGCGGGCCTGGCTGAGCCACTGAATTAGCCAAGCGTGTTCCTGCGGGGTCATCCAGCGGTTGTATTTGCCGCGCACCTGCACCACGGTGCGGTTGGCGGTTACTTCGATGGTCAGGCCGCGGGTGCCGTCCACGGTCAGCGAGAAGATGCCGCAGCGGCCCAGGCGGCACGACTGCAGGTAGGTGGCCACGCAGTTGCGCTGCGCGTTGCCCTCGTCCTGCAGTTGGGCGGAGGTGGTGAGCTGCTCGATGCGCACCGGCCCGGCCCGGAAATCATTCACCGGCAGGCCCGGCCAGCTACTGTCGGCAGGGCCGGCCCCGCCCGATTGGCGATGCCCCCGGGCCTGGCCGCGGTGCCACTGCTCGGCCTGGGCCAGCACCGAGGCCATGCCACGGCCCCGGAGGGTAAAGCCCGGCTGGGCCGGCTCGGGCCCGATGCCGACGCTGCGCTTCTGATGAATCCAGTCGCAGACCGGCCCAAAGTGGCACGGGTCGACCATGGGCGCGGCCACAAAAAAGTCCACCACGCTCAGCCAGAAGGCATCATCGACCAAGGCCGCGCGGCCCAGGCGCGATTCCATCACCACGCCCCACCAGTCCAGCGCGTTGCGGGCGGCCAGTTGGGCGTAGCGCAAGGCTTCGCGGAAGGTGCAGCCGGCGGGCGCTTCTCGCATGCCGTGCTCCAGCCGTTTGCTGATGGGCACGGGCAGCCGGGGAAAGCTGCGCAGCGAATGCCCCTGCCCGAGGTGCAGGGTCAAATCGGGCAGGCTCACGCCGTCTTCCGCCAGCGTGGGCCGCGTCCAGGACTCAATCAGCCAGTCCGGCGCGTTGCCGTAGCGGTCGAATAAGTGCCGAACCAGGCTGGCCAGCTGCCGAAACACGTTGTTGCTCCTGGGCTTCCAGTCGGCCACTTCGCGCACTCGCCGGGCGTATCGGCTGGCTAGGGCGGCTACGTTCAGGGCCAGTTCGGGGCGGTGAAGCAGGCCCGTGCGTTTGGCGGCCAGGGCCCGCAACGCCCCCATCACGCTGCCCTGCTCTGGACCGGTGCAATTCGCCACGCACGCCGCATACAGCTGCGCCAGGGCCGAATCGACGCCCAATGCTTCGTAGAGCGCGTGGGGCGAGCCGAAGGAAAACATATATTCTACTTGCTTGGACTGGGGCCAGTTGCGCCAGTCGACGTGCCGCGAAAGCGCGGCCCCGGCCTGTTTCCAGCGGTAAGCTTCCGCCGAAAGGGGTTTGTTACGGTTTGCCATAAAGCGGGGGCCTGCCCGCGGGCAGTGCCTAGCTAGAAGGTGAAAAGAGGGAGGCGGGCGCACGCAGTCGGCGCCCCGGTTTCAGTTGTTTCCGGGGCCACTCAGCGCGGCCCCGGTGCTGAGAATGGGCCACTACTGCCAGTGGCCAGTTCGCACCAGGCGGGATTAAAGCGGAATTGAACACGTAGAGACACATGGTGAAAGCAGAGTTAAAAAGCGTGGGCAATGAGTTGATTGGGGAAGGTAATTGCGACCAATTAATTAGCCGTTTTGCAATTGGTTATTGATTTAAATTGCATTAGACGCACCTTTCCCGTTCAAATAAAACAGCATTTTATTTGCGAATTAATAACACGAAAAAGCCCGGCTTTTGGTGGGCCGGGCTTGTCTGATTCGTGGAGTTTACGCCGAGGCTATCGACGTTTCCGACAAAGAAGAGAAGCACGGCCGCACCGGTCCCAGAGGCCGCCATCGAGCCGGGTCGAGAACTGCTTGGGCAGGTAACTGGGGCGGATATTGCGCATGGGTTGAGTGATATAAGCGGTTGAGAACCGGCTAGCAACAAAAAACCCGAGCGTTGCGGGCTCGGGCGGTGTCAGGTTTCAGCAGGAGCTGAAATCAGGCAAACGTACCGAGCGGGAGCAGCTTTTCTAGCTGCATCTTATCCGAATTGCTGGTGAATGTGAGGTGCCGGTACATGTTTGTTTGCTTTTGGTGCGACAAAGGTTTGCAATTAATTTTTAATGCACAAATTATTTTTAAAATAAATAGAAAATAATTTTCTCAATCTGCAAATTCAATTCATTTAAGCAGTTTTCGTCACCCAATTATTTTCACTAACACATTACTCTTCGTAAACCCAAGCTGCCGCTTCCCGGTATTATTGCCACATGCCGCGCCTTGCCACTTCCGACCATTACACCCTCGACCTGCCGGCCGGCCACCGCTTCCCCATCGCCAAATACGCCCTGATTCGGGAGCAGCTGCTGTGGCAGGGCATTGCCGCGCCGGAAGACTTCTACGAGCCCGGCCTGTGCGCCGAGGAAGACGTGCTGCGCGTGCACACCGCCGAATATTGGCACAAAGTCCGCGACCTTCAGCTGAGCCCCGCCGAGGTGCGCCGCCTGGGCCTGCCGCAAAGCCCGCAGCTGGTGCGCCGCTCGCTGAGCAGCAGCGCAGGCACGCTGCAATCGGCGCTGCACGCCCTGCGCGACGGCGTGGGGCTGAACCTGGCCGGCGGCACGCACCATGCCTTTGCCGACCGCGGCGAAGGGTTTTGCGTGCTGAACGACCAGGCCATCGCGGCGGCGCACCTGTTGGCGCACGGCCTGGCCCGGCAGATTTTGATTGTGGATTTGGACGTGCACCAGGGCGACGGCACGGCGGCTATTTTTGGGCAGGAGCCGCGCGTTTTCACGTTTTCCATGCACGCCGGGGCCAATTATCCTCTGCGCAAAGAGCGTTCGGATTGGGATGTGGCGCTGGAACTGGGCACCGCCGATGCCGAGTATCTGCGGCGGCTGTGCGAAACGCTGCCGGCCCTGCTGGAGCGCGTGCAGCCCGATTTCGTCTTTTACCAGGCCGGCGTGGACGTGCTGGCCACGGATAAGCTGGGCAAGCTGGCCCTGACGCCCGCCGGCTGCCGGCAACGTGATGAGTTCGTGCTCGGCCTGTGCCACGAGCAACGCCTGCCGGTGGCCGTGAGCATGGGCGGCGGCTACTCCGAGCGGCTGGCCGACATTGTGGACGCGCACTGCAACACGTTTCGGGTGGCGTTTGAGCTGTGGCCGTAGCCGCAGGCAGCTTTCCATCCGCCCTACCTTTGCACCCGATGAAAAAAGCTGATTCTGCGCATCCTGCGCCCATCAACGTGCCCGTTCGGCAAGCGGAGCAACCCGTAGGCTCGCCGGCCCAACAAGCCTTTCGGCAAGCCATTCTGGACGTGAAAAACCTGCGCGAGCGGCTGCGCGACCTGCGCGTCGAGCAAGCCGAAGCCCGGCGCCGCTACTGGCAGCAAGTGGGCCCCGCCGCGACGGCCGTGGTGGCGGCCCGACGCAGTCTGTTTCCGCCACTGGAAGAATCCCTGCTGCTGGGCTACTTCAGCCGCCTGGAAGAGCAGCAGATTACGGAGTTGATTCTGGGAAATGCGCGGGCGCTGGAAGACCGGTTTGGCGAGGACGAGGGCGCTATCATTCAAAAGTATGCGCCCAAGGGCCGGAGTGCAACCGTCGATTTAGAACCATCAGCTTCCAACGCGGCAAGTTCCAAAGTAGAGCCAGAATACCTCCCCGACCCTACCCTGCTGCCCCACGAGCAGGCCGCCGCGGCAGCCCGGGCCCGGCGCAAAACCAAAGCCCAGCGCCAGCAGGAAGCCGAAGCGCAAGCCGACCAAAAGCAACTCGAATCAAACGCGAAGACCATCTACCGCCAACTGGCCCGCACCCACCACCCCGACTTAGAGCGCGACCCCGACAAGCAAGCCGCTAAAACCGCCCAGATGCAGCGCATCACCGAGGCCTACGAGGCCGACGACCTGTATACCCTGCTGCAGCTGCTGGCCGAATCGGGCCCCGCCGATGCGGAGGCCGACGACGTGCTGGCGCGCTACACCCGCGCCCTGCAGCAGCAGCAAAACCAGCTGAAGCAGGAAATGAACGAGCTGAAATACGGCCCCAACGGCTTCGTTACCGGCACCGGCAAAAAGCAGGAGCTGGAGCTGCGTCAGCTCAAGCGCGACCTGCGGGCCGAGGCGGAGTACGTGCAGCACGTGGCGCGGCTCATCGGCGAACCCGACGGCTTGCGCGACGTGCTGCGCCAACTGGCGGCGGAAGGCCTGGATGCTATTTAGACTCTATGCGACAAGTGCTTTATCCGGCCGCGAAGTGCCGCCGCACCGACGCCGGCAAGTAAGGAATGCGGAGCAGCTCCCGCACGGCGGCGGGGTCCTGCAGCACACCGTAGTACAAATCGGCTACGTCCTGAATGGTCACGGAATATGGCGACTGCTGGCTCAGCTCGATGGCATCGCCGGCCTGCACCACGCCGGGGCGCAGCACCTGAAAGTAGATGCCGCTGCGGCCGGCGGCCACGAACCGAGTCACCATCTGCGGGTCATCGAAGCGCGCGTTGAGCTTGTAGCAGGGCTGCCGGGGCTGGGCCGCGCGCAGCCGGGCCGTGCCCACGGCAAATTCGTCGCCGATGCGCACGTCGCGCTCAAGCAGGCCCGCGGTAGTCAGGTTTTCGCCAAAAGCTGCGGGGCCGGCCAGGGCGCCGGGCGGCAATTCGGCTTCCCAATAAGCATAATGCTCGCTGGCGTAGGCATACACGGCCTTATCGGGGCCGCCGTGCACGCGCAGGTCGGCCTGCTGGTCGCCGGCAAAATTGTGCGCCGCCAAGGGCACCGGGCCGGTTACGGGCTCTTTGAAAATGGCGGTGGTAATGGCCCGGCCCTGCCAGTCCACGGTGCGGGGCCGGCCCACGTTTACGGAAAGAACTTGCATCAGCGACTGGTTGAAAGCCCGCAGGAAACGAGGTTCAAAAGTAGTGGCCGCAGCTTAGTTATGCGGCTGGGCTAATGTTACCCGTTTTTGCGGAGCTTTAAACGCAGTTCAGGCAGCTGGGCGCGTTGCCAGCACTTCCTGCACCGAAGTCCAGCGAATTTCCGGGTAGCGGGCGTTGTCGAGGGGCGCTAATTTGGGCTTGCCCGTGAACATGTTGTGCAAATATTGCATGCCCTGCCAGGGCGGAAACACGTCGTCGTTTTTCGGCGTCAGGGCTTTGGCAATCTTGCTCATTGCCCCCAAAACGCCCACGCTGCCGGCCCACAACAGCCGAAACGGCTGGCGCGTGGCGGCGCTGGCCGCCGCTTGCAGGCCGCGGACGGTGGCCACTTCGCCGGCCACGCGCAGGTAGCGCGGCGTGGTGGGGTCCAGGGCGGCCGCGGCGGTGAATTCGGCGGTGTTTTCTATCGTGGTGAAGTCCAGCGGCTGGTCGGCGCTGCCCCAATACACCACCCGCTTCGGGCTGAACAGAATGACCGGCGCCTGCCCGGTCAGCAAATCGGTGAACATGCCGTTGAGCACGGACGTGGCCTGAATGGGCGTCTGGTCGAGCCGCTGGCTGAATTCGCGGCGCAGGTCCAGGTTGCGGTTGCTGCCGGCGGGCAGCTTGGTGTAGTCGATGCAGTAGTCGGAGGGAATGAAGCGCGGCACGCCCGCGGCCACGGCCGCATCCAGCAGCCGTTTCTGGGCATCCACAATCACCTCCCGCAGCCCCGATAAGGCCGACACCACGCAGGCCGCGCCGGTGCAGGCCTGCTGCAGTGCCGCCACGCTGTTGAAATCGACTTCCACCACTTCCACGCCCAATTCGCGAGGAGAAGCCACCGCCGGGCTGGTATTGCTCGGGCGAACCAGCGCCCGCACCGCGGCCCCGCGCTGCACCAGGTGGCGGGCAATGCGCAGGCCCAGGTCGCCGGTGGCGCCGGCCAGCACGATGGTGGGATTAGAGGAAGTCGCGGAATCGGTCATAATAGAGAATTGGCTTGCAACTCTCCCACAACAAAAGCCGGGCGGTTTTGGCCGGAAAAGCGCGGATTTTTATCCGATGAACGCCACCGCGGCCTGCACCACGGCCGCGTCGCGCAGGATGCGGTTGTGGCCCAGCCCTTTGGTGGCGTGCAGCACCGCGCCGGGCCAGGCGGCGGCCACCTGCCGGCCTTCGGCGAAGGGAATGATTTCGTCGTCTTCGTCGTGGAGCACCAGCACCTGCTGCGCCCCCGTGGCCGGCCCCGAAACCGCGGCGGCAAACGAGCCAACGGGCCGGCCGGTGGCCTGCTCCACATATTGGGCAAACTGCGTCACAAAAGCGCCCGGCAAATGCAGAAAATCGGCAAAGCGGGCGGCCACGGCCCGCGGCCCTTCCGGCACGCTCAGCAGCACCAGGCGCGGCAAGGGCGCCCCGCCCGGCAGCCGCACCGGCAGCCCCGCCACCGACGCCGCCCCAAACGAATGCGCCACGATGGCGCGCACCTCCCCCACCGTGTCGGCCACGGCCTGCACGGCGCCGCCAAAGTTCATCAGCGTCACCAGCTTGCCCGCCGAGGCGCCGTGCGCGGGCCCGTCCAGCGCCACCACGCGGTGGCCGGCCGCCAGCAGCGGCGGCACCCAGGCGCGCCAGAAACTGGCCCGGTGCTCCCAACCGTGCACCAGCAGCACGGCCGGCGCGGCGGCCGGGCCCCACTCGTACACGGCCACGGGGCCGGTTTCGGCGGCCACGGTGCGGCGCCCGGCATCGGCCAGCGCGGGCGCTTCCCAGGCTTTTTCGGGCAGGCGCCGGGGCGTGCAAAACACCTTCCAGGCCATCTTAAAAGCCAGGCCCGGCGCCACGGCCGTCAGCACTTTCAGCTGCCAGCGCAGCAGGCGCAGGCCCGCCGGCGGCGAGGGGTAGCGCACGCGCAGCGCCGGGCGGGCACCGGCTGCTTCGGCCGGGTAATAGTCGTGGGCGGGCGAGAAGGTGTTGGTCATAGCGCTGCGAAAACGGGTGAAGAATCCAGATTTAAAATACCTTCTACCTCAGGCCAGCAGCTCCAGCCGAAGCTGGCCCACGATGACCTGAAAAGGCGTTTCGTCGTGCACCCGGGCTACTTGCAGGGCTCCGGCCAGCGTGGTGAGCACCTGCGCGGCCTTGGCGGCGGGGCTACCCACAAAGCGCAGGCTGGCGGTGGCGCGCCCCACGGCCAGCACCTGGGCCAGCCACTCGGTCAGCTCGCGGTTGAAGGTGCGCAGCTCCGCCTGCATGAGCGGCGGCAGCGTCCGAAAATCGGCCGCCAGCGACCCAAAAAGGCACACCCGCCGGTCGTGGCCGAGGTGGTTGTCATACACCGCAAATAGGGCTTCTAGCTGTTCGACGGGCGGCAGGTCGGCCACGCGGGGCAGGTCGCGCCACTTGCGCAGGCGCCGCAGCTGCCGCGTCACCAGGGCCGTGCCCAGGTCGTCCTTGCTCGGGAAATGATAGTGAATGGCCGCCGGCTTCACGCCCAGCTCTTTGGCCAGGTGCTGGTAGCTGAACGCATTGAAGCCGCGCTCCAGCAGCAGCGCCTCGGCCAGGTCGAGAATGCGCGTGCGGGTATCAGGGGCAAGAGTTGGGGCAGCAGCCTTAGTCGTCATAATAAGACAAAGATAACACTTACTTACTAAATAGTAAGTTATTTTTCATGAACCTAAAAAAGCCCTTTCCAATTCAGGAAGGGGCTTTTTGTTTTACATACGGGTTTCACTGAAACCGCTGGCCTTATTCTTCGGGCCCGCCAAGGCCCAGCGAGTCCACGGCCGCCTGCACGGCTTCGGCCCGGAAAGCTGGCGCGGTGGCCGGAGCTTTTAGGAGGCGCAGCAGGCGCTGGTATTTCTGCCGGCCCTCGGCCAGCATCTGCTCGCTCACTTCGATGGTGAACACGCCAAAGGGCTCCACTTTTTGCACGCCCACCAGCAGGAACCGCTCGGCGTGCAGGGCATCGGTGTAGAAGGCAGCTTGCCGGTCGTAGTCGTAGGCCGCGCACTGCCAGAGGAAGTGGTCGGCGTCGCGCGCCATGGTGGTTTTGAAATCGATGATGGTGAACGGCTGGTCGGGGTGGTCCACCACAAGGTCGGCCCGCAGCTTGCACAGCGTATCGGTTTGGGGCTCTGTAAACAGCACGCTCACCTCGGGCTGGCCCAGGGCCAGGAGCTCGTTCAGCCGCGAATCGAGCTTGACGCCCTCCACCAGCCACCACACCAGCGTGTCGTTGAGGCCGGGCTGGCCGGCTACATAGTCGTTGGGCTCCAGCAGGGCCGTGTGAAAGGCGGTGCCAAAGCTCAAAGCGCCGTCGCCGGCGCTGGTTTGGGGGCGGGGTGGGCGGCCGTCGAGGGCGTCGCGCAGGCGCGAAAGGTCAGAATTGGCCACGGCGGGCAGGGCCCGGTAGGTATCGTAGTCGAGGCGCAGCAGGTCGGGCCGGCGGAAAGTAGAATCAGATTCGGGCATGGGTGGTAAGGTAACAGCAAACTCGGCATTATGGCTCCGCCGGGAGTAGTACTAACGGCGGGGCCCGGCGGTTTCGGGGCGCGGTGCGTAAGCCTGCGTAAGTGCCCTGATTCGCCCGTTTATCCGCATTTTTATGGCCCCCTGGATTCCGTACGCGCTGCTTTCGGCCCTGTTTGCGGCCCTCACTGCCCTATTTGCCAAAATCGGCATCAAGGGCGTTGATTCCGACCTGGCCACGGCCATTCGCACCGTGGTGATTCTTATCCTGGCCTGGGGCATTGCCGCGGCGCGCGGGGCCACGGCCGGACTGCCCGCCCTCACGGGGCGCACGTGGCTGTTTCTGGTGCTGTCGGGGCTGGCTACGGGGGCGTCGTGGCTTTGCTACTTCCGGGCGCTGAAGCTGGGGCCGGTGAGCCGCGTGGCCCCCGTCGACAAGCTGAGCGTGGCCCTCGCGCTGGTGCTGGCGGTGGTGTTTCTGGGCGAAACCATTTCCGCCCGTGGCGCTCTGGGCGCGGGCCTGATACTGGCCGGCACCGTGGTATTGGTGTGGTCCTGAGTAAGCAATTAAGTAATTCGTGACCTGACCAACTGTTGGAAGACGCTATTTTTCGGTCTTCTCAAACAGGGAGCTTTGCGCTTTCAGCTGCGCCACTTTGCGCGCTATTTCCGGCAGGCCCAGGTTGTGAATGCTCCCCAAATGAGTGGTCTGAAATTCGCGGTGCGGCACGTAGCTGCCATCTTCCACGGCGCGTCCCACCTGCTGGTAGGCATCGCGAAACGGCACGCCGGAAATAATTAATTGATTAATGTTTTCCACTGAAAATATGGGGTCGTATTTCGCCTGCTCAATCACGCCCGGCTTAATCTTGATTTCGGGCAGCGCAAACAGCAGGATATCCAGCAAGTCCGAAAACTGCATCATGGGTCCGAACAACAGTTCTTTCAGCAGTTGAAAGTCGCGGTGGTAGCCGCTGGGCAGGTTGCTGGTGGCCAGAATGATGTCGTTGGGAAGGGCCTGCAGGCGGTTGGCGTGGCCGCGCACCAGCTCAAATACGTCGGGGTTCTTTTTGTGTGGCATGATGCTGGAACCCGTCGTAAACTCCTTTGGCAAGGTCACAAAGCCCAAGTCCTGGCTGTTGTACATCACCAAATCGTACGCCAGCTTGCCCAGCGTGCCGGCCGCGCCCGCGATGGCAAACGCCAGCGTTTTCTCGGTTTTGCCGCGTAGCATTTGGGCCCCCACGGCGCTCACGGCCACGTTGCCGAAACCCATTTCGCGGGTTGTCATCGCGCGGTCAATTGGGAAGCTGCTGCCGAAGCCGGCGCCTGAGCCCAGCGGGTTCTGGTCGGCCACGGTGTGCGCGGCCTCAAATAAGGCCAAATCCAGCAGCAGATGCTCGGCATACGCCGAAAACCACAGGCCGAAACTGCTCGGCATGGCCGCCTGAAAATGCGTGTAGCCCGGCAGCAGGTCGTTTTTGTGCGCTTCGGCCTTTTGCAGCAGCACCTCTACCAGCGCCAGCATTCTACTGGCAATACGTTCGGTATAATCCTTTATAAACAGCTGAATGGCCGTTAGAACCTGGTCGTTCCGCGAGCGTGCTGTGTGAATTTTCTTGCCCGCGTCGCCAAATTTCGCCGTCAGGTAATGCTCAATTTTGGAGTGTACGTCTTCAAAATCTGCCTCTATTTGGAACGTACCCGCTGCTACCTGGGCTAAAAGCTCATCCAGCCCAATTATCAACTGCTGCCGTTCGGCCTCGGAAATCAGGCCCACGCTGGCCAGCATGTTGGCCTGAGCTTTCGAGGCGAGCATATCGAACGGCGCGAGGTACATATCCAGCGCCCGGTCCTGCCCGACAGTAAATTGTTCGATGGTATCGTTCACCGAAAATCCTTTTTCCCAAATTTTCATAGCGCGAGCTAGTAATTAATTAAAAGCTGAAGCCCGATAACAAGGCGATGTAATCCCGAATGCCTGCCCGAATTTCACTCACCAAAATATATTCGTCCGGCGTGTGCGAGCGGGCGCTGTCGCCCGGCCCCATTTTCAGGGTTTCAAACGGCATCATCGACTGGTCCGACAGCGTGGGCGAGCCGTAGACTGTTTTTCCCATGGCTATTCCTTTGCGCACCAGCGGGTGGGTTTCGCTGATTCGGGAAGAATTTAAATGCGTGGAGCGAGGCACTATTTCGGACTGCAAATTTCCCTTCAGAAAATCGACAATTTCCTGATTCTGGTACAGCTCATTAGTGCGTACATCCACCACAAACTGACAGCGGTCGGGCACCACGTTGTGCTGCGTGCCGGCGCTTATCTGCGTCACCGTCGTTTTCACCGGTCCCAATAGCGGCGATACACGGAGAAACTGATGGCTCCGCAACCACTGAATATCATCCAATGCCTTGTAAAGGGCGTTTTCGCCTTCCTCACGGGCCGCGTGGCCGGTTTTGCCGTGGGCCGTGCAGTCCAGCACAATCAGGCCTTTTTCAGCAATGGCCAGGTTCATGCCCGTGGGCTCGCCCACAATACCAACGTCAATCTTGCCCAACTCCGGCAGCACGCTGCGAATGCCATTTACTCCGGATATTTCCTCCTCTGCGGTAATTGCGCAGATTAAATTAAACGCACTCGGCCTGCTCTCGAAATACAGAAACGTTGCCAGCAAACTCACGGCCGATGCGCCGGCATCGTTGCTGCCCAAGCCAATCAGTTTTTCCCCCTCCACCGCGGCGCCGAACGGGTCGAAAGTCCAGCCTACGCCGGGCTTCACGGTGTCGTGGTGAGAGTTGAGCAAAACCGTGGGCTTGTTCGCGTCGAAGTGCTGCGAAACTGCCCACACGTTGTTGTGCTGGCGCCGCACCCTGCTGCCGTGCGCCACAAGAAACTCCTGAATGAGCGTTGCCGTACCGGCTTCCTCACGGGAGAAGGAGGGCGTTTGAATCAGCCGAATCAATAAATTAACGGCCTCGTCGCTCAACTGATTTATCAGGTCAGGCATAGGGTCGTTTTCAGGTCGTCGTTGAGATGCAGCGCGTGCTCAATAATTACTTTCTCGACACCGAATTGCAATGCCTCGAACGCGTTTTCCAATTTGGGCAGCATGCCATCGGCAATAATGCCGCTTTCTTTTAATTCGGCGTAATCAGTTAGATTGATTTTTGTGATTACAGAATTGTTGTCGCTCACATCAGCAAGCACGCCGCGTTTTTCAAAGCAAAAATGCAGTATTACGGCGTATTGTTTGCTCATCGCCTTGGCTACGGCAGCGGCAATGGTATCGGCGTTGGTATTTAATAGCTGGCCATTGCCATCGTGATTAATCGGGCAGAAAACCGGCGTCAGTCCCCATATCAAAAATTGGTGAAGGAGGCCGGTATTTACGTTGGCCTCGCTTAAATCTCCCACGAAACCGTAGTCAATTTCGCGCACCGGGCGCTTCACAGCCCGAATTACGTTACCATCGGCGCCACTGAGGCCCAGGGCATTAACGCCGCTGCTTTGCAACGCGGCCACTATCTGCTTGTTGGTTTTACCGGCGTAGAACATGGTCACCAAGTCCAGCGTGACGGCGTCGGTGATGCGGCGGCCGTGTACCATGCGCGGCGTCAGGCCCAGGCGTTGAAGCATCTCGCTGGCACCTTTGCCGCCGCCGTGCACAAGAATTTTTGGGCTAGCTACGGCGGAAAACTGCCGCAGAAACTCCAACAAATCGGCTTCGTTGTCAATGATGCCGCCGCCTATTTTAAATACGTTTAATTCCGGCTTCATCGCTCCTTCACATGCGCGCAAACCCAAGGACGGGCTGCGCCTAATTCAAAAAAGACCTCGAAAAGGTTGCGGGCAAAAGTAGGGCCTTTTACCTTTGCGGCAGAATTGAACCACTTGGTTCGCGGCTTCGTTAGAGCGCCGAATCGACTTGCTATTCGCCATGCCCATCTTCGTTTCCACGTCTTTAGTGCCCGCTCCGGCCTTCCAGCCGGTCGTGGCCGACGTGCGCGAAACGACGTGCGCCCTGGTGCGACGACCCTAGCGGCTTCAGCAGCCGCATGTTGGCCCCTTGGCCAGCGCCTTTGAGCCGGGCTAGTATCCGCTCAACTTACAGACAGGTTTGGGCTTTAGCAGGAATTTCCCGTAGCCAACGGGTTTCCGGACAGCCACGCATCTATCCCTAAGTTTCTCATTAACAATGACAATACGGGTTGCAACGGCAGCGGACGCGCAGTACGCTGAACAATTATGCCAATGGTACGTCGAGTCGGCCAAAACGCGGGGCACCGGCATCGCCAAGCGCGAGCCGGCTTACGTGGCCCAAAAGATGGCCAGCGGCGACGGCATTATTGCTTTTGTGGATGATGAGCTGGCCGGCTTTTGCTACATCGAAACCTTTGATGACAAGACCTTTGTGGTCAACTCGGGCCTGATTGTGAACGCCCAGATTCGCAAGGGCGGCGTGGGCCGTGCCATCAAGCAGGCGGTGTTTGAACTGTCGCGCACCAAGTACCCGCAGGCCAAGATTTTCGGCATCACGACCAGCCTGGCCGTGATGAAAATCAATACCGACCTGGGCTACGAGCCCGTCACGTTCTCGGAGCTCACGAGCAGCGAAGACTTCTGGAAAGGCTGCAAAAGCTGCAAAAACTACGGCATCCTGATGGAGAACGAGCGCAAGATGTGCCTCTGCACGGGCATGCTCTACGATGCGGCCGACAAGCTTGTGCAGGTACAAGTGCCCGATTTCGCCAGCCATAGCACGCCGCCGCTGCCCATTGGCGCCGACCCTGCGCCTACTCCCTCTTCTGAAACCGACTCTGCATCTTAGAAATGAAGAAAAAAGCCATTCTCGCCTACAGCGGCGGCCTCGACACCTCGTTTTGCGCCGTGTATTTGTCGCGCGAGCTCGACCTGGAAGTCCACACTGTCATCGTCAATTCCGGCGGTTTCACGGCCGAAGAGTTAGCTGCCATTGAAAAGCGCGCCTACGAGTTGGGTTCGGTGAAGCACGAGGTAATTGACGTGACCGCACGCTTCTACCAGGATTGCCTGCGCTACCTACTGTTTGGCAACGTGCTGAAGAACGATACCTATCCGCTGAGCGTGAGTGCCGAGCGCATGTTTCAGTCGCTGGCCATTGCCGAGTACGCCCGCGCCAACGAGGCCGAATACATCGCACACGGCAGTACCGGCGCCGGCAACGACCAAGTGCGTTTTGACGTGGCTTTTGCGGTAATTGCACCCAAAACAGAGATTCTGACGCCCATCCGCGACCTGAAATTGTCGCGTCAGGCCGAGATTGAATACCTGCAAAAACAGGGATTTGAGATGAGCTGGGAAAAGGCGAAATATTCGATTAATAAAGGCATTTGGGGCACCAGCGTGGGCGGCGTCGAAACGCTGACTTCGCACGAGGCCCTGCCGGAAACCGCTTACCCCTCGCAATTGCAGCGCCAGGACTCGGAGCGCGTGGAAATCACCTTCGAAAAAGGTGAGCCCGTGGCGCTGAATGGCGAAGCGCTAGAGCCCGTGGCTCTGATTCAGAAGCTGAACGAGTTGGGTGCGGCCTTCGCCGTGGGACGCGACATTCACGTGGGCGATACCATTCTGGGCATCAAAGGCCGCGTGGGATTTGAGGCGCCCGCGCCGCTCATCCTCATCAAGGCCCACCACCTGTTGGAGAAGCACACCAGCACCCGCTGGCAGTTGCTACATAAGGATTACATCGCCAACTGGTACGGCACCTTGCTGCATGAGGCACAGTACCTTGACCCGGTAATGCGCGACATGGAAGCCTTCCTCGCTTCGTCGCAACACCACGTGTCGGGCAAGGTTTTCGTCAACTTAGAGCCGTATCGATTTGAATTACTCGGCATCGAGTCGAAGTATGATATGATGCAGTCGAAAGTGGCGACCTACGGCGAGGAAAACAACGCCTGGGATTCGCGCGACGCCCGCGGTTTCATCAAGATTTTTGGCAATCAACTGAAAATTAGCGCCAGCCTGCACGATGAAAATTAAAGCCGGCATTGTGGGCGGCGCTGGCTACACGGCCGGCGAGCTTATCCGCATTTTGCTGCACCACGAGTTTGTGGAGCTGGGCAACATCGTGAGTTCTTCAAACGCGGGCAACCCTGTGTACCAGGTGCACGACGACCTGGTGGGCGAAACCGAACTGGTTTTCGCTGCGGAATTGGCTGGCGACGAAGACGTAGTATTTCTGTGCCTCGGCCACGGTAATTCCAAGGCGTGGCTGCACAAAAACGCCCTGCCCGCAACCACGCACGTCATCGACCTGAGTAACGATTTCCGCCTGCACGCCGATGCCGAATTTGAAGACCGAGAGTTCGTGTATGGCCTGCCGGAACTGAACAAAAGTCGCATCCAGCAAGCCCAGAGTATTGCGAACCCCGGCTGTTTCGCCACGGCCATTCAGTTGGCGCTGCTGCCGCTGGCGCAGGCCGGTAAGCTCACCGACGACATCCACGTTTCGGCCATCACCGGCTCGACCGGAGCGGGCCAGAGCCTGTCGGAAACCACGCATTTCTCGTGGCGCACCAACAACGTGTCCATCTACAAGCCCTTCACGCACCAGCACCTCGGCGAAATCGGCGAGAGCCTGGCGCAACTGCAGCAGCAGTCGGATGCTGAGATTTACTTTATTCCCTACCGCGGGAATTTCTCGCGGGGCATTTTCGCCAGCGTCTACACGCCGTCAGATTTGACGCAGGACGGGGCACGGGCGCTGTACCGGCAGTTTTACGCCGACGCGCCGTTCACCACGGTTTCGGATAAGGAAATTCACCTCAAGCAGGTGGTGAATACCAACAAATGCCTGCTGCACGTGCAGAAGCAGGGCAGGCAGTTGCTCATCACCTCGGTTATCGACAATCTGGTAAAAGGCGCCTCGGGCCAGGCCGTGCAGAATATGAACTTGCTTTTTGGCTTGCCAGAAACGACGGGCCTCAACCTTAAATCAGTGCTTTTTTAATGGAGCTTTTCAACGTTTATCCCCTCGTCAACATCACGCCCGTAAAGGCGCTCGGCGCCAAGCTGTGGGACGACCAGGGCCAGGAATACCTGGATTTCTACGGCGGCCACGCCGTTATTTCCATCGGCCACAGTCACCCGCACTACGTGCAACGCCTCACCGAGCAGCTGCAAAACATTGGCTTCTACTCCAACTCGGTGCAGATTCCGATTCAGACGCAGCTGGCGCACAAGCTGGGCCAGGTGTCGGGCTACGAGGATTACGCGCTGTTTCTGTGCAACTCGGGCGCCGAGGCCAACGAAAACGCGCTGAAGCTAGCTTCCTTTCACACCGGTAAAACCCGAGTGGTAGCGTTCAAAGGTGCCTTTCACGGCCGCACCAGCGGCGCGGTGGCTGCCACCGACAACCCAAAAATCGTGGCGCCCTTCAACGCAAGCCACGCTGTCAGCTTCCTGGAATACGACCTGGCGGCGGTGGAAACCACGCTGCAAGGCGGCGATGTGTGTGCCGTAATTATCGAGCCGATTCAGGGCGTGGGCGGCATTATCAGGCCTTCCGATGAATTCCTGCAGGGCTTGGCGGCGCTGTGCCAGCAGTACGGCGCGTTGTTGATTGCTGACGAGGTGCAGAGCGGCTACGGCCGTAGCGGCAAGTTCTTTGCGCACCAGCACGCCGGCATCCGGCCCGATATCATTTCTGTGGCCAAGGGCATGGGCAACGGCTTCCCCGTCGGCGGCATCCTGATTGCGCCCGAGCTGAAAGCTTCCTACGGCCTGCTGGGCACCACTTTCGGCGGCAACCACCTAGCCTGCGCCGCAGCCCTGGCCGTGCTCGAAGTTATTGAGCAGGAAAACCTACTGGCCCACGCCACTGAGATGGGCAACTACCTACGCACGGAATTATTGGCCCACGCCGGCGCCGAAGAAATTCGCGGCCGCGGGCTACTGGTAGGCATCAAATACGACTTTGCTATCAAGGATGTGCGCGATAAATTGCTCTCGGAACACCATATTTTCGTGGGCAATGCTTCTGACCCCACGGTGCTGCGGCTGCTGCCCCCGCTCAACATCACCAAAGCCGAAGTTGACCGGTTCCTGCAGGCGCTTTACGCACTGGTTGCGCCTGCAGTAAGCGCTTAAATTCTAAAAAGCCCAAGCCGATGAAATTATCAACAACTGTCATCGTCATCTGCTGTCTCCTGTCGATAGGCTACGGGCTTTATTTGAAATATTTCGCTCCCGCATACAATTCCTACGTCCGCATAAGCAAGGCGAAAGAAGGCATGACGCGACAACAGGTCATAACTGCTCTAGCGACTCCCGATTCAACTTATTGGGAGCAATTGGGTAATGATTCCCTACTGGTAATGGCCTATGAGCTACCTGACACCAAGGGAGGCACTATTCGAGTAAAACTGCGCAACGACACCGTCCGGGTTGTAAGATACCACAAATAAGAAGGTAGCTGAATTAGACAGGCTAAAATTTCTTCTAACCGAACCATCACATTGGAAAATCAGAAATCGGTCAAATTAATCCTCGAAGACAGCACCGAAATTGAGGGCGCTTCCTTCGGCGCTTACACCTCTGTAGCGGGCGAAGTGGTATTCAGCACGGCCATGACCGGCTACCCCGAAAATCTCACCGACCCGTCCTTCGCCGGCCAGATTCTGGTGCTTACCTATCCCATGGTAGGCAACTACGGCGTGCCCGGCGAGGAATTGTACGAGTCGGTTTCCCGGATTTTTGAGTCGGACAAAATTCACATTGCCGGCCTCGTGGTGAATTATTACTCTGAGGAGCACAGCCACTGGAACGCCGCCAAAAGCCTCGGCGACTGGCTGGCCGAGTACAACATTCCCGGCATTTTCGGCGTCGATACCCGCATGCTCACCAAGAAGCTGCGCGAGAAAGGCGCCATGCTGGGTAAAATCGTGGCCGCGGAAGACATTCCGATGCACGACCCCAACCAAGACAATCTGGTGGCCCAGGTGAGCCAGCCCGGCGTGCAGCACTACGGCAACGGCCAGCACAAAATTGTGCTGGTGGACTGCGGCACCAAAACCAACATTATCCGCTGCTTCCTGGAGCGCGACGTGGAGTTGATTCGCGTGCCCTGGGACTACGATTTCACCCAAATCGACTACGACGGCCTGTTCCTGAGCAACGGCCCCGGCGACCCCAAAATGTGCGAGGCCACCATCGGCCACCTCCAAACGGCTCTGCAGCAGGACAAGCCCATTTTCGGCATCTGCCTTGGCAACCAGCTCATGAGCCTGGCCGCGGGCGCCGACACCTTCAAACTGAAATACGGCCACCGCAGCCACAACCAGCCCGTCCTGCTCACGGGCACCAAGCGCAGCTTTATCACCAGCCAAAACCACGGCTTCGCGGTAGATACCGCCACGCTGCCCGCCGAGTGGACCATGCTGTTCGAAAACCTGAACGACGGCACCTGCGAAGGCATCAAGCACAAAACCAAGCCCTTCTTCTCCACCCAGTTTCACCCCGAAGCCGCCGGCGGCCCGGAAGATACCGAGTATCTGTTTGACGAGTTTTTGACGGCGGTAGCAGCGTACAAGCAGGCTGCTGATTAACCATGATATCCCGCAAACTTCGCTTGCTATCATTTCTATTGCTCACTCTTCTTTTGAATGTAATTAATGGGTGCGAGAAGAAGGAAACGAAGTTTGATAAGAGCCAGTGGTTGATTATGGGGGATATAGGCAGTTTCCCATGCCGCGAGCACATGCTTGAGGATTCGGTTAAGCATCATCAGTTGCAAGGACTTACCTACAATCAACTTCTTGCTTTGCTTGGTGAACCTTCTAATTATGGCGAGTCCGACGGCACCATTCGACACCTAATTATTGAAGATTTTGCCTCAGATATCGACCCGGTGCACGGCAAAACGCTTGATTTGACGTTGGGACCGGATTCAATTACAACCTCCTATAAGGTATCTGTATGGTAGAAGGTTGTAATTTAATATGCTCCGCCGTCCTTATCAATCACTCGACTTTACCATCACCAACACCTTACTCCCATGCAAGTAAAAAACCAACGTTTTCAATACTGGGGATATTTGCTAATGGGAGCATTGGTTTTCGCCACGTTCCTTTTAATTAAGTACATGGGGCAGCAAACGGTTTTGAAAGCAGTGCTGGGTGAGCCAGGTGAGATAGTTAATAATGCCATGAATTCTGCCCGGGTTTCTCCCAGAATAACCAGTAAAACGGGAGCGATAACAGCTAGAAGTTTCAAGATGGAAGATATGAGTGCTACGAAAGACACCCTCATCTACCGCTTTTTATTAGATGGCGAGCATGCTGATGCCGCGATAAAAATCTGGATGACCAAACGGACGTCCGGCAAGTGGGAAATCGTGAAAAGCGACACCCTTTACACCAATTAAACTTCAACCTGCCAGGCACCACGCTTCAGCAGGCACTGTACGACTGCCTTTTAACACGACCGCACTAGCAGTCTGTTACCTCATCCCCAGAATGAATAAACCCAATAAAGTTCTCATCCTCGGTTCCGGCGCGCTAAAAATTGGCGAGGCCGGCGAATTTGACTACTCCGGCTCCCAGGCCCTCAAGGCGCTGAAAGAGGAAGGCATCCGCACCATCCTCATCAACCCCAACATTGCCACCGTGCAAACGTCGGACAACATGGCCGACGACGTATATTTCCTGCCCGTGACGCCCTTCTTCGTGGAGGAAGTCATCAGGAAAGAGCAGCCTGATGGAATTCTGGTGGCCTTTGGCGGCCAAACGGCGTTGAACTGCGCCGTGGCCCTGTTCCGCGGCGGGGTGTTTGAGAAATACGGCGTGAAGGTGCTGGGCACGCCCGTGCAGAGCATCATCGACACCGAGGACCGGGATATTTTCAAGGACAAGCTCGACCAGATTGGCGTGCTCACGGCCCGTAGCGTGGCCGTGACGACGATGGAAGACGCCCTGGCCGCTGGCGAGAAAATTGGCTTTCCTATTATCGTGCGGGCGGCGTTTGCGCTGGGCGGCCTGGGCAGCGGCTTCGCCAACAACATGGACGAGCTGCGGGCCCTGGCCCAGAAATCCTTCACCACCTCCGACCAGATTCTGGTGGAAGAATCCTTGAAGGGCTGGAAGGAAGTGGAATACGAAGTGGTGCGCGACCAATACGATAACTGCATCACGGTCTGCAACATGGAGAACTTCGACCCCATCGGCATCCACACCGGCGAGAGCATCGTGGTGGCCCCGTCGCAGACCTTGAGCAACCGCGAGTACCACAAGCTGCGCAGCATCGGCATCAAGACCATTCGTCACCTCGGCATTGTGGGCGAGTGCAACATTCAGTACGCCCTCGACCCCGCTTCGGAAGATTACCGGGTAATTGAAGTGAACGCGCGCCTGTCCCGCTCCTCTGCGCTGGCCTCGAAGGCCACGGGCTACCCGCTGGCTTTTGTGGCGACCAAGCTGAGTTTGGGCTACTCATTGTCGGAGCTGAAAAACAGCGTGACGCAGACTACCTCGGCGTTTTTCGAGCCGGCTCTGGACTACGTGGTGGTGAAGCTGCCGCGCTGGGACCTGGGCAAATTCGAGGGCGTGAACCGGCAGATTGGCAGCGCCATGAAGAGCGTGGGCGAGGTCATGGCCATCGGCAAATCCTTCGAGGAAGCCATTCAAAAGGGTCTGCGGATGCTGGACACCGGCAAGCGCGGCTTCGTGGCCAACAAGCCCGAAACCGTCGATAACGCCACCATCGACCAGCTGCTGAGCGAGCCCAACGAGGAGCGCATCTTCGCCATTAACCTGGCGTTTGAGGCCGGCTACACCCTGCCCCAGGTGCACGAACTGACCAAAATCGACCATTGGTTTTTGCAGCGCCTGTACACCATTTTCCAGCTTGGCAAGAAGCTGGCCGACGGCCGCAACAATGGCGTGGACGGTCTGGAAACCAAGCTGCTACGCAAGGTAAAGAAAGCCGGCTTCTCCGACCAGCAGATTGCCGTGCAGCTGCTGGGCGAAGGCGACGTGAAAGCCGACGAGTTGCTGGTGCGCGCCCGCCGCAAGGCGCTGGGCGTGCTGCCGGTCATCAAGCAGATTGACACGCTGGCGGCCGAATTCCCGGCCAAAACCAACTACCTCTACAGCACCTACCACGGCACCGAAAACGACCTGGCGCCCGAAACCGACAAGTCCATTGTGGTGCTGGGCTCGGGCGTGTACCGCATCGGCTCGTCGGTGGAGTTTGACTGGTGCGGCGTGAATGCCGTGCAAACGGCCGCCGCCGAAGGCTACAAAACCATCATCATCAACTACAACCCCGAAACCGTTTCGACCGATTACGACGTCTCGGACCGGCTGTATTTCGAGGAGCTGAGCTTCGAGCGAGTAATGGACATCTTAGAATTTGAGCAGCCGGAGGGCGTCATTCTCTCCACCGGCGGCCAGATTCCCAACAACCTCGCCACCCGCCTGGCCGAGGCGAAGGCGCCCATCCTGGGCACCGCGCCGGCCCGCATCGACGAGGCCGAAAACCGCCACAAGTTCTCCAGCATCATGGACGAGTTGGGCATCGCGCAGCCCCGCTGGAAGGAGTTGACCTCGCTGGAAGCCATGCACGAATTCGTGCAGGAAGTAGGCTTCCCGGTGCTCATCCGGCCGAGCTACGTGCTGTCGGGCGCGGCCATGAACGTGGTTTCCAACCCCCACGAGCTGGGCGCTTTCCTGCAAACAGCCGTGGAAGTGAGCGCCGAATACCCGGTGGTGGTGTCGGAATTCATCCAAGAAGCCAAGGAAATTGAACTGGATGCGGTGGCCGACAAAGGCGAAATCGTGAGCTACGCCATTTCCGAGCACGTAGAATTCGCCGGTGTGCACTCCGGCGACGCCACCATGTACTACCCGCCCCAAAAGGTGTACGTGGGCACCATTCGCAAGCTGAAAATCATCGCCGAGAAAATTGCCCGGCGCTACGAAATCAGCGGCCCGTTCAACATCCAGTTCCTGGAAAAAGACGGTGAAATTCGGGTAATTGAGTGCAACATCCGCGCCTCGCGCAGCTACCCCTTCGTGTCGAAAGTATCGGGCAACAACCTGATTCAGAAGGCCACGCAGGTGCTGCTGGGCAAAAAAGTGGAGCGCGACGAAAGCGAGCGGGTGTACGACCTGCCCTTCGTGGGCGTGAAGGCCCCGCAGTTCTCCTTCACCCGCCTGCCCGGCGCCGACCCGGTGCTGCGCGTCGACATGGTGAGCACCGGCGAAGTAGGCTGCCTGGGCGACACCGCCGAGGAAGCCCTGCTGAAAGCGATGCTGAGCGTGGGTTACAAAATCCCGCAAAAAACCGTGCTGATTTCCGGCGGCCCCATCACCTCCAAAGTGACGCTGCTTTCCGCCGTGGAGCAACTCGTGCGCAAGGGCTACACCATTTTCGCCACCCAAGGCACGCACCGCTTCTTCGCCGAAAACAATATCCCCAGCAGCCTCCTTTTCTGGCCCGACGACTACCAGGAGCCCAACGTGCTGACGTATTTGAAGGAAAAGAAAATTGACCTGGTCATCAATATCCCGAAAAACCTCTCCAAAGGCGAGCTGGATAACGACTACAAAATCCGCCGCACCGCCATCGACTTCGGCGTCCCGCTGCTGACAAATGCACGTCTGGCGAAGGCGTTTATTCAGGCTTTCTGTACGCTGGAGATGAAGGATTTGAAGATTAAGAGCTGGAACGAGTATAAGGCAATGTAAATTGGCAGCGCGGACTGAATAAGAGTCCGCGCTTTTTGCACATATACTCTATAAAGCATAGCAGGCCAATAATCTAGGTTACTACGGCTTACTTTTCCAGCGAATACAATGCAAGCTTCTCCTAAAATATACATTTCATACAGCTGGTCAGAACAAGAAATGCTCATAGCTGATACAATTGACCAAGACTGGCAGTCCGTTGGCATCAAACTAATACGTGATAAACGTGACGTAAACTACAAAGATTCTCTCAAGGATTTCATGCGAAGCATGTCTGAAGGGGACTATGTACTAGTTATAATAGGTCAGGGCTATTTGCAGTCTAAAAAATTGTATGTTCGAAGCTTTAGAGCTATTTCAGCATCCAGACTTTAAAAACAAAATCCTTCCTATAATAGCACCCAACGCTGGCATACATAGTGGGCTAGGAAAAATAAAATATGTTAGGTATTGGGAAGAGAAGATATCTGAACTTAACCAAGAAATAAAATCACTCGGCAATGTATCTAATATCCAAAGCATTAGCGAAGAGCTACATCATTTCACCAGAATACGCAATTCATTTTCTGATTTCGCAGGAATATTAAGCGACATGAGGGCAGCAACTTGGCCGGAAATTAGAGGAAATCAATACAAAGAAATATTCGAGCACATTGGATTTAGTGCTGAAGATACTGGCATCAAAGCCGAATGTTTACAAATTCTTGATATTAAGGACAAAGAAGAGAAGGAACTACAGCTGTACCGACTTTATGCTAAGTACCCGAGAAATTATACTGTACTATACGGCCTAGTTTCAACATTACATCAAGCTGGTGAATTCAAGAAGGCTAAAAGCCATTTACTTGAGATAATGAAAATTTATCAAGAAGAGTGGATATCATATTTCATACTTGGCGACATTGAAATGAACCTTGAAAATTATGAAGAGGCTTTAATATTATTTAATAAAGCATTGGCAATTAGACCTGATAGTTATGAGACACATTACAGTTTAGCCCAATACTATAACCAAGTGGAAGATGCTTCCAAAATGCGTGAACATCTTGAAAGAGCGTTAGAAATCGCACCAGACAGCACAAACAGCCCAGGATTACTTAGCCAACTGTCTATTTTACTAAATAATCAATTCAATGATTTGAACGGCGCTTGTGCTATGCTTGAACAAGCTATAAAGTTGGAGCCCAATAATGATAAGCTTTACTACAACTTAGGCTTCTTGTTATTGCAAAGTGGCGATAACGCAAAATATGACCAAGCCCGCGAGAATTACGAGCATGCTCTAGCTATTAACCCTAAGCAGGTACAGGCACAAAGAGACCTTGGCTACCTATTTTACATGCATTTCAAAGATTATGATAAGGCGCTAGAGCACTATACCTCTGCGCTAATACTGGAACCGAATAACCCTATAACTCATATGAATATTTCTAATATATACAGGTTGGACCCAAGGTCTTACAAAGAAGCTCTATTTCATGTACAACAAGCCGAACGGTTGGCACCCGAGGACTATACAATTCAATTAAGTTTTGGCCATCTGTTAATGAAACAATTAAAAAATTATCCAGTAGCGCGTACAAAGTTTGAAAAGGCCATTAATCTTGAGCCAAGTAGCGCACAAGCACATTTCGACCTTGCTTTTCTATTGTGCTCAATTGGTCCCATCAAGGAAGAAGAAGTAGCTAGGGAACATTACTTAATTGCCTGTGGATTGTCTCAACAATACAAAACCACAAAAAATGACGCCCTATTTGGCATTGATTAACAGTGCATTATAAATCCTTTGTAATGCTTGTTGGTATACCTACTTCTTGTCTTGTGTAGATATGCCAATAAGCATTATTATTTAATTACATTAGAAAGCTGCAAAAACCAAATGAAAAAATTCACCTCCTTCGCCGATGCCAGCGACTACAAACCTCTGCTCCAACAAGCGCTGGAAATCAAAGCCAACCCTTACGGCTACCAGCACATCGGGCGCAACAAAACCGTCGGCCTCATCTTCTTCAACCCCAGCCTGCGCACCCGCCTCAGCTCGGTGAAAGCGGCCTACAACCTCGGTGCGCAAGCCTGGGTGCTGAACGCCGGCGCCGACTCCTGGACCCTGGAAATGGCCGATGGCGCGGTGATGAACGGCGGCACCCAGGAGCACATCAAAGACGCCATCGCGGTGATGAGCCAATACTGCGACGTGCTGGGCGTGCGCACCTTCCCCACCCTCAAGGACAAGGCCGAGGACTACGGCGAAGTCGTATTCAACAAGATTCTGCAGTACGCCACCGTGCCCGTCATCAGCCTGGAAAGCGCCACGCTGCACCCGCTGCAGTCCTTTGCCGACCTTATCACCGTGGCCGAAACCAAGCAGAAAGAGCGCGTGAAAGTGGTACTCACCTGGGCCCCGCACGTGCGCGCCCTGCCCCAGTGCGTGCCCAATTCCTTCTGCGACTGGTTCTCGGAAATCGACTGGGTCGACTTCGTCATCACCCACCCCGAAGGCTACGAGCTGGACCCCAAATTCACCAAAGGCGCCCGCATCGAATACGACCAGCGCAAGGCCTTGGAAGGTGCCGACTACGTGCAGGCCAAAAACTGGAGCAGCTACCGCGACTACGGCCAGGTACTGCAAAACGACCCCACCTGGATGCTCACCCCCGAGCACATGGCCCTAACCAGCGACGCCAAGTTCCTGCACTGCCTGCCGGTGCGCCGCAACGTGGAAGTGTCTGACGCCGTGCTCGACGCGCCCGGCTCGCTCATCATCCAGGAAGCCGGCAACCGCACCATCTCCATGCAAACCGTGCTGCACGAGCTGCTGAAGTAGCCGCGTAGTATTTCTCGAAGCAAAAGTCTATTCTGCGGAGCTTTTCGCCTGGTGTTTAAAGACACTTCCCGTATTCGCTTATGACTGAACCAACCGTAATCAAAGCGCCCCGTTCTATTTCCAAAATGGGGCGCTTTGCTGCGTTTCCGTTGGGTGTTGATGCATTGTACGGCGGACTCATTTGAACCCAGCTTGCCGCCGGCCCTGAAAGGCTCCATGGACGCCACAATTTGGTAACGCCGATGGCGCAACCCTGCGGCGCTGGCGCGGGTACTGCGAGGGATTATCGCCGACGGCCATGAAATTTGCTACCCTTCGCCCCCGCATCGCCTACCTCCGTTCACGCCAGGCGCGCCTGGTGTACGTGCTGATGGGATTGGTCGCCGCTCTGGGCTTGGGGTGGGCTTTGTGGAAGCATTGGCTGGGCCGGTAGCCCGGCGGGCGTGTATTTCTTTGGGTTTACCCTTTGGCTGCGCTTGCCAAAGGCGTTGGCGGGCGCTGGGCCGCTGCCCTGCCTTTGTTGCGCTACACGCCCCAGACCTGGCGTTGGTGGGTGAGCGCCCGGGGACGCGCCTGGTGAAGTGCGCGGTGGGCAATGAGGAATAACGGCAATGGCCTCCCCCTGCAAGGTGGGGCCCAGCACGAATTGGGTGATGGCGCCCCAACTGCGGTCGTGCAACTCAGCCCACTCCTGCGTCGCAAAATCGAAGCGGCGCACAGTACCGTCTTCCAGGCCCACGAACAGGGCGCCGTCAGCGCTCAGCAATTGGCTAATGGGGAAACCCAAGGGACGTCCGATGGAGCATCCGAAACACTATTCATGGCGTGGCAAGCAAAGGGAGAAGGCATGCGCAGCGCCCCGGCGGATAAGGAACGAGACATATGACGATTCGCTCGGCTATCCTAGCGCGGGCGTACTGGTGGAGAGAAAAGCTCCGACGGGGGGGCTGCTGTTCCGCGGCTCTTGGCACGGCTCCCGGCAACGCTCCCTCGCCCGTGCGGGGACTACAGTTGAACCAGTTGCAGATAATTGCCGCACGTGTCGGCCAAGACCGCCAGCCGCACGGCGCCCATGGCGGTGGGCAGGACGCTGAAGTGCACGCCGTGCCCCAGCAAGCGCTCGTATTCTTGCTGCAAGTCCTCGACGTGGAACATGGCCGCCGGAATGCCGGCCTCGAACCAGGCCTGCTGGTAGGTCTGGGCCGGCGCAAAGCTCATCGGCTCCAGCAGCAGTTCGACGCCGTCGCGCTCGTTTGGGGCAACGACGGTCAGCCACTTGTGTTCCCCGAGGGGAACGTCGGTTTTTTTGACAAAGCCCAGGACCTGGGTGTAAAACGTCAGGGCGTGGGCCTGGTCGGCGACGGGAATACTGGTGAGGCGAATGTTCATGGCGGTGGGGTTGAGGCGGCAAGTAACGGCCCGCGGCTACGACCCGGCTTCTCCAAAATTGCTTTTTGCGCGACGCTGCCGAAATGCGGCGGGCGAACAGCCCGCCCACTCCCGGAACAGCCCCGAAAAGGACGACACGCTGTCGAAGCCGGCCGCGAAGCAGACGTCGCGGACCGATTGGCCGGCCAAGAGCGCGCGCCGGGCGTGCGCCAGGCGCACCGTGCGCAGGTATTCGTGCGGCGTGCAGCCGTAATAGCGCTTGAACTGGCGCAGGAAGTGAAACCGAGAATAGCAGGCCGCCGCGGCCAACTGGCCCAAATCGAGGGGGTCGGCGAACTGCCGGTCGATGAGGTGCCGGGCCCGCCGGAGCCGGTCGCCAACCTCAGGCTGCGGGTAGAGCCGGGCTTGCAACTGCTGCAACTGCTGCTGGTAATATGTCATGCGCGGGCGGCGGGAGGCCAGTATTTCACGGGGGCAAGGTAAATGGCGGGCATAAAAAAACGTCAGGAAGCCGCGGCCTTTTTAGGAGCGACAGGTGGCAAGAGGCGGCACGTACCTTTGCCCCCGATGCTATCTCCGTTATTCTTTTTTCATGAGAAGACTTTTATTCCTCTTGACGGGCTGCCTGTTTGCGCAAAGCGCGGGCGCTCAAGTAAACGCCGGCTTGCTGGGCCGCTTTCCCTTCGACAACAACACGGCCGATGCCTTGGGAAACATGGGCGTGAACAGTGCCACCAACGCGGGCTTCGGGCCCGATGCCCGCAACCAAGCCAACGCGGCGCTGCGGCTGGGCGGCAACGGCGAAGTCTGGATTCTGCCCAACGGCCTGCTCAGCTTCGGCACCACGGGCGACTTCAGCTTCTCGGTGGCTTTCCGGTCGCTGGGCTCGTCTACCCAGGCCTTTTTCACCAACCAGGGGTATTACACGGCAACGGGCACCGGGGCCCGGGGCTGGAGCTTGGGCTTTGACAACGCGCGCGTGGGCAAGGTGTACCTGGGCCTGGTGGCGGCCAGTTCGCCCAACGGTGCGCTTGGGCTGGCCACGCAGGCTTCTTTCAACGACGGGCTCTGGCACACGGCCGCCGCCGTGGTAAACCGGGGCACCCGGGAAATTCGGGTGTACGTGGACGGCGCGGCCCAGCCCCTGACCTACGTCTCGCCCCGCCCCAACTACGGCACAGTCAGCGGGTCGGTGTTCACGCTCGACGCCACGGCCGCGATGTTTGTGGACCTGAACCCGGGCTTCAGCACGAGCACTACGGGCTTTCTGGTCGAGGCAAACCGCTTCGGGCTGGGCCTGAACGGTAGCCTGGACGAGGCCCGCTTTTACAACCGGGCGCTGGCCGCGTCAGAGGTGCAGGCCCTCAACGCACAGGTGCTGGCGGCTGCCCCGGCCCGCGCCGCCGGGGCTGGGGTGCAGTGCTTTCCCAACCCGGCGCGGGACGGCCAACTACGGGTGCGCTGGGCCCAGCCCCTGGCTCCGGTCGCCGGCTCGTTTTACACTGCCCTGGGCCAGCGCGTGGCCCCCACCGTAACGGCCGCGACGGACACCGAGTGGCAGGTGACCGGGCTGGCCCCGGGCCTATACTGGCTCACGGCCCAGGTCAACGGGGCCCGCGTCAGGCAATCCTTCCAGGTGAAATAGCGGGTCCTTGTCATTGGTTCAACAAAAACGCCCCGGTGACGCCGGGGCTTTTTGCTGGTCTACTTCTCCCTTTCCTTGCCCATGACTGCGGGGTGGCTTGGCGGCGGTTACTTGGTAGCGCCACTTGCACGGGCCCGTGCGCTGCTGAGCAGACGTCAGGCTCATTTTCTCCAGCACGGCGCCGCAGCGGGACAAGCCCCGGCAGCCGGGCGAGGCGTAGTATTTGACCGTGTTGCCGATGGCGCAGTAGTACACCGTGCGGCCGCTGGCGTGCTTGGTTTTGACCTTGGCTTTGGCGCCGACGTGGTGATTGACCGTTTTGTGGGTGGTGCAGGGGTGGGTGGCCTGGACGGTGGCCGCGAAGGGCAGGGCCAGCAGGGCGACGTGGAGAAGCAGGCGGTTCACGGGTGGAAAGGTAGGGAGCGGGCGTCAGAAGGGTGTGCAGCAAAAAATACCTGCTCACCAAAAAAAGCTGAAAACGAGAAAAGTAATCCAGGGTAGAAACAACGTTCCTGCGGTAGCAACAGGAAGCATTATGTCTCCACCCATCCGATTTCCTTCCCGCCACGCTTTAATGCCCACCCACCACCATCATACTTAGCATGCTCAGGTACGCGAGCAGTTCCGGCTAGTTAACGCCTACCCCACCCGGTATTGGTGAGAAGAGCATACCGGGTGCCACCAGCAGGAAAGGGTCTTTCATGTTCGGATATCAGCCGAAGCCTTGGCCAAATCATTTTTCAGAAGGCGAAAGCACGAGTATTGCTTGGTCCCCAATTAGGCTAGGCTAGTTTTGGGTTTATGTGAATTGTTTCCTGATGAAGATTTTGGACTAAGCAGCAACCAAGCGCACCGGTACCACTCCATAAAATTCCCGCACCTCCCAAATGGAGTGGATGTCCTTCCGGGCCACTGTGAAAGACCCACCAGCCCCGCCGGTGGCGTGCAGCGTAAGCCCGTCAGTATTGTTGAGGTCGTTTTTTAGAATTGCCTTCACCGTCACGGTATCGTCGTAATCCACGACGCATATAGTATTGTGCAGATACTCCCATTTGCCCTCTGACACCGGCCAGGCAATCACCTGCTGGCCGTCGCGTAGGCTGGGCTCCATGCTGTCCCCCTCGATGTCGAACACCAAAGCATCCTTGTAATCCTCCGCTGTGCGGCCTGGGGGCAAACGGAAGAGCACCTTGTCAAATAGCTCACTGCTCATGAAGCGCTGCAGTTGGGCATAGTTAAACGACGCCCGGGCTTTGAAGCTTACACGGCCCAAATCAATGACGGGGATATCGGAGAGCAGGCCCACAGCCTGTACGTTGTTTTGGCTGGGAGGATAAGAAGAAATTTCTTGTAAGGGAGCTGAAACCTTCGTTTTGAGCATTTCACCCTCGCCAGTAAGCAACCAACGCTCGCTCACTTCAGGATACGCCAGCAAGATTTTTCCAGTAAGCTCGAACCCGGGCTTGGACTTCTTTTTGCCTAAAATGTCCCCGATTGTACCCGTAGGTACTCCTACACGGTCAGCGAAGCGTGCCTGAACACCGCCAGCGAGCCTTTCGATTAAAAAAATTAATCGCTCGTGAACAGGCTGTTGCGTTTTTTCTACGATTTTTCTAGTTTCGGTCACTTGATTTTTCTTGCTTTTTGCTAGAAATATCGCATATCTTTGCCAACATCAACAATCACCCGCAAGATACGCGAATGAAAGTTCTCCAAAATCCCGCCCAAGTTCTACAAGGTGGCAAACTGGGCAGAAAAAGAATCGGGCACAGAACAGGCTGTCCAGCGGGCCGCCCTGATTCAGGGCATTGCTGATGCGGCTTTCGCCAGGCTTGCGGGCAGTGCCAGCCCACAAGCCCGCAAGCGCCCACTCATACAACTAGCCGGGTCGTGGGTGGCTACACGAAATATCGGCGACTGCCGCTCTTCCCGCAGCTTCTGCAAGCGCCACCGCACCCCGTCCACCGATTCTGGTGACTTCTTCCTGCACCAGCTTCATTCAGCAAGGCCTCCCAAGTATCAGGCGGCGCATATAAGAACTTCGATGCGCCCTGCCGCTGTCGCAACAGTAGCTCTGCTTGCGCAAAGAGAATGACACCCAGTTCCTCATTAAGCACTTGGATGTCGCCCTGGGCAGCAGGCGCAGTGGGTCGGCAGCCATAAGTCAGTCCAATATCGGGGAGCAATAAAAATTCACAGAAAGTCAATTTTATTAGCAATAATTGCCAACTAAATTAGTTACGTTTGTGTACTAAACATGTTAGCTATTCAGCAGCGTCGATGCATAGGCGAGGCTAGTTACGCAATGTGTTTACCACATATTATCAACCCTTTACCCTTTTACACTTATGAATGCTTACGTTTTTGACAACTTAGTTGACTTGGCGGGCACGCTGGGCGCAACGCACGACACGGCAACTCTGCTTGGCCGTAACACCCCTGGAGACGGCGGCGGCAGCCCGTTCTTCTGGGACGACTCCTCCACGGCCACTGGCGACGGCGTGATGGTCGTGCAAGTGCCCGGCGTCGCGCAAGGCCGGTGGGTGCGCATCACGGAAAACAACACGCTCAACCTGTGCTGGTTTGGGGCCAAAGCCGACCGGCCCGAATCGGCCGGGACTTCCACCAGCAACGTTCAAGACAACCTACCGGCCATGCAGGCGGCGCTGGACTTTGTGGCCAACCATTCCAAGTACCGCACCATCTACGTACCGTCCGCCCCGGTGGGACTGTCGTACTTCTTTTCCGACACCATCCACGTGTACGTCAACGTGCAGATTGAAGGGGAAGGCAATTTGTTCTACGATTACCCGACGGCCTTTTCCTTCCTGGGGACCGCCGGCATTCATTTCCATACGGCCCCGACGCCGACGTCCCACGGCGATTTCGTGGCCGCGCTTCGGCGAATCCATTTTGGCAACATCGCGTCTTCGCCCTATCAAGCCGACGGGCAGAAGCACGGCGTAACGGCGGACTGCCGCATGATAATCGAAGACGTGAGCGTCTATAATTTTCAGGGCTGCGGCTTTCGTTTAACCGGCAACGTGCCGGCTTCCAATTCCAGCCTCTGGGAAGTGCACCGGTGCGTGGCTCGTTTCAACGCCGAACACGGCATTCACGTCAGCGGCAGCGACTGCAACGTGGGGAACATCAACAGCTTCGATGCCACCAGCAACAAGTACTGGGGTATTTTGGATGAAAGCATCTACAGTTGCGTGTGGACCAACTGCCACACCAACAACAACAGCGTCTACGGGGATTCTGCCCTGACGGGCTCTACCTGCCGCGTGCACACCGGAAACTTTGTTCAAAAAGTGGACCAAGGCATCCAGTACTATTTTGCTTGCGCGGAAAGCAACACGAACCAAGCGCCTGTTCCCCTTCAAGATACGACGTATTGGACGTATTTGGGCAAGTTTGACCCAAGCGCAACCAACCACCAATTTGATTTGCTAGAAAGCCAGTGGAACACCACGTTTGACGTTTGGAACGCAACGGCTGCGTATGAAAAAGTTCTTTATTATGTTGCCCGGGTGGACAACACGGGCCAGATGCCCGAGGCTGGTTTCATCAGCGGCAAGTGGACCGGCTTCAGCAACGCCACATGGACTTCTATCGGCGAGGTAACCACATTTGCCTCCAATCTCTACTACCGCTGGAACAGCACCCGAACCTTTCGCAGCGGCGGGGCCATTGCCACCGTACCCGTGGCTAATAATTCGGTTTTCGTGGGGCCCTATATCGAAGGAAATCAAGGACACGTCCTCCTGCGCGGGGGGAGCATTTTATTTGGTGGGGAAACTGCCACGCCGGTCTTGGAAGGCACGTTTCTGAAAGGCGGCGGTGGCTTGAGTGTACCTAATGGCCAAGTGGCTTCAGGCTTTGGCTTTCGGTCCTTGGAGGAAGGGGGCTATTCAATGGAGTTCAATAACGGCAACCGCGACTTGGTGCGCACGAAGCACGCCGTGGATTTCACCATCGGCAGCACGTTTGGCGTGACGTACCTTAGCCCCACAGGCGTGCCAGATTTGCCGACGTTCATCCACGACCCCAAGCCGCCAACAACAGACGCGTTGGGGCAGCCAGTGCCCGCGGGCAAAACCCTGTTCGGCACGCATTATGACCGGGCCGGAACGCGCTACCAATTCTATGATGGCGACGTCAGCGTATTGGCGGGTAACTTTTACGCCGAGGTAGGGGGGCAACTACGAGTGATTACGCCGTTCGTGCCTATTGCGGCGAATGGGTACGGCACGCACCCATCGTTCACCACAGCTCAAGACGCGATTGCGTGGCTGCTGCAGAACATGTAACGACGTCGCTGTGCTCATTGGCTAAACGCTAGCTACCTAGCGCTCCAGTTTCTTCTTGCTTCGAAGCCCCGGTTGCATTCAGCAGCCGGGGCTTCATATTTGTTTGTTTACCCGTGCAAAGCGCTAGCTTAAGGGTGCAAGTCCAACTGCATAAAAATAAAAAAGCCCCCGGCTTTACGCCGAGGGCTTTGCGGTGATCCCGCTGGGATTCGAACCCAGGACCCGTACATTAAAAGTGTACTGCTCTACCAGCTGAGCTACAGAATCGGTACCTTGTCACTTCAAAAGGCGCTACCTTTTTTGTGGGCACAAAAGTACGACGACCTCCCGAACTACACAACCTTGACTCAAAAAAAAGTCTCTTTCCTTTCCGTGCGGACGCTTTTACTGGCATTAATCCTGCTGCCTGTCTGGGCATTGGGTACAAAATCGGCTGGAAAAAAAATCTCCGCTATTTCTACGACTACGTCGCTGGCCCTTGTCCGGCAAGCCGATTCGCTGTTCGCGGCCGGGCAATTTTCGGCCGCCGCGGCGGATTATCACCGGCAGGTTTGGAAAGAAAGACGGGTTTCGCCCGTGCTGCTACTGAAAATGGCGTACGTGCAGCAACAGTTGGGGCATTACCCGGCCGCCTTGCTCTACCTGAGCCTGGCGCAGGCGCGCCAGCCGCGGGTGCGCACGTGGCGGCAAATGGTGGCCCTGGCCACGCAGCACCGGCTGGTGGGCTACCCGGCCACCTGGCAGCAGGAGCTGCGGGTGCAGGCCCAGCGCTACTACTACCCGGGGCTGCAGGCGCTGCTGGGCGGGGCCATGGTGGGCGCTGTGTGGTTGCTGTGGCGCCGGGGGCCGCGCGGGGCGTGGCTGGGGTATGCCGCCTACGTGGCGCTGCTGGGCGCCTACCTGCATTGGCTGCGGCCGGTGCCGGCGGGCCTGGTGGCTCGCTCCGGGGCGGCGCTGATGGCGGGGCCCAGCGCGGGCGCGGCATGGTTGAGCACCGCGGCCATCGGCGACCGGCTGCCGGTGCTGGGGCGGCAGGACATCTGGTACCGGGTGGAATGGCAGCGCAAGGTGGCCTTTGTGCGGGCTTCCGACTTGCTGGTGGTGGAGTGAGCGGTTCGCCATCTTGCCATTTCCCGGGTACTTTTGCCGCATGGTTGCACCGCTTCAGCTCACTGGCCTTTTTCTTTATCCCGTTAAGTCCCTGGGCGGCTACGCCGTGCCCGAGGCGGAAGTGACGCCCCGCGGGCTGCGCCACGACCGGCGCTGGCTGCTGGTGGACGAGCGCAACCGCTTCATGACGCAACGGCAGCACCCGGAACTAGCTCTGCTGGCGGTGGCGCCGGCCTACAATGGCTTTCTGATTTCGCACCGTCAACGGCCCGAACTGCTGCCGCTGTTCATTCCCTTTGAGGCCACGCCCGACCGAACGCTGTTTGTGACCTTGTGGGACGACATTCTGTGGGCCTGGCGCGGCGCCCCCGAGGCCGATGACTGGCTGGCCGAAGCCCTGGGCCGCCCCTGCCGGCTGGTGTACATGTCGGACATGGTTCGCCGCGACGTGGAACCCGCGCTCAACCCGGAGGGCCAGCTGGTGAGCTTTGCCGACGGCTACCCCTTCCTGCTGCTGGGCGAGGCGGCGCTGGCCGACTTAAACACCCGCCTAGCCCAGCCCGTTCCGATGAACCGCTTTCGGCCCAACCTGGTGTTTGGCGGTGGCGCGGCGTACGAGGACGATAAGTGGGAGCAATTCCGGATTGGCGACCTGCCTTTCCGGGCCGTGCGGGGCTGCGGGCGCTGCGTGCTGACGACTATTGACCAGGAAACCGCCCGGAGAAGCCCTACCAGCGACCCGCTGCGCACGCTGGCCACCTATCGCCAGGCAGAGAACAGCACGCTTTTTGGCCAAAACGTGACGGGGCCCGACCACGGCCGCCTGCGCGTGGGCGACGCCCTGACGGTGCTCAGCTACAAATAGCCGCCCGCGTGCCGGCCGCAACTCTGGCGCCCGCCGTGGCGTTTTGCGAAGCCGGGCCCTTTGCCCGGCTTTTGCATGGAACTTGACTATTTGCTGAAATTTATGGCCGAGCTGGCGGCTAATAACACCACTGCCTGGATGGCCGCGCACCGTCCGGAATACCAGCGCGCCCGTGCCGCCTGCACCGAGCTGGTGCGCCAGGTGCTGGCCCGCGTGGCCACCACCGACCCCGACCTGGCCAACCTGACCACGGCCGACGTCATGTTTCGGCTGCACAAAAACGACCGCGCCCACCGCGACCCCGAGCCCTACAAGCGCCGCATGGGCGCCGGCCTGAAGCGGGGCGGCCGGCACGCGCCGCGGGCGGGCTATTTCCTGGCCATTCAGCCCGAGGGCAAGAGCTGGCTGGGGGCGGGCACCTTCCACCCCACGCCCGAGATGCTGGCGGCCATTCGGCAGGAAATCCACTACAGCGGCGAGGAATTTCACCGGCTGCGGCAGGCGCCGGGGCTACTGCGCTACTTCCCGGACGGGCTGGACACCACCGGGCCGCAACTGACGCGGCCGCCGCGCGGCTACGCGGCCGATGACCCGGACCTGGCGTGGCTGCGCCTGAAAACCTTCGGGGCCGGGCGATTTTATGCCGACGCGGAAGTGCTGGCGCCGGGGTTTGTGAACGAGGTGGTGGCGGGCATTGCGGCGGCGCAGCCGCTGGTGGATTTTTTCAATCAGGCACTGCCGGTTGCTGAATAAATCTGCTAAAAACCGTCATGTCGAGCTGGTCGAGACATCTCGCGTGCCAGAGTAATAATCACTGCTGCACGCGAGATGTCTCGACCAGCTCGACATGACGGTCTATAGGATATCTTAGAAAAGCCCGAACAGCGTGTTGTTAATCTTGTCGATGATGGTGCCGAGGTCCTCGGGGTTGCGCACGTAGTCGAGCTCGCTCACGTCCACGATGAGGGAACGGCCGGCGCTGTAGCTGCTTATCCACTTCTCGTAGTGCTCGTTGAGGCTTTTGAGGTACTCGATGCTGATGCTGTTTTCGTAGTCGCGGCCGCGCTTCTCAATCTGGCTCACGAGCTTGGGCAGGTCGGCGCGGAGGTAGAGCAGCAGGTCGGGCGGCGCCACTAGGTCAATCATCGACTCGAACAGGGCGTAGTAGTTGTTGTAGTCGCGAGTTTCGAGCAGGCCCGACTCGTGCAGGTTGGCGGCGAAGATGTGGGCGTCTTCGTAGATGGTGCGGTCCTGGATAATGCCGCGGCCGGCCTTCTGCAACTCTTTGATGCGCTGCGTTTGGCGGAAGCGGCCGTTGAGGAAATACACCTGCAGGTGGAAGGCCCAGCGGGGCATGTCGTGGTAAAAATCCTTCAGGTACGGGTTGTCATCCACGTCTTCCAGAAAGACTTCCCAACGGAAATGGTGGGCCAGCTTGTGGGCCAGCGTGGTTTTACCGGCCCCAATGTTGCCGACGATGGCAATGTGCATGCGCTACGAACGAAAAAGGCGAGAGAAAAGCAGAACCCCAAAGGTAGCAGCCCAACCGTATTTTGCCGGCTTTATCAAACACTTGCTATATTTGGAAAAGCTTGCGAAATTGTTGTAATTTCCTGCTATGCATCCCGCCTCTTCCGACCACCTGCTGACCCTGACCGACGTCCACGGGGCGCCCCTGGCGGAATATTTCTATTACCCGGAGTACAAGCTGCTATACGTGCGCTGGCACGGCCACCTGGCGGGGCCGGAGCTCATCCGGGGGGTGCAGCAGGCGGCGCACTGGCGCGCGCAGTTCGAGTACCCGCTCATTCTGAACGACAAAAGCGACACCGGCGGCGACTGGAGCGACGCCCTGCCCTGGCTGCAGTACGAGTGGCTGCCCCAGGCCCTGAAAGCCGGCGTGCGGGCCATGGCCTACCTGTTTTCGCCCGACCGCGAAAACCAGTTTGCCAGCCACGAATTCATTGCGGCGCTGCGCCCGCACATCGCCATCGAGCAGTTCGACGACCTGGAAACGGCCTTTAAGTGGCTGATTGAGCGCGGGGCGGAAGCGGGCCCGGCGCGCGGCTAGTCCAGCTTTTCTTTTACGTCGCGGGCGCCGCGCAGGGTGTGAAACTCGCCCTGGAAGCTGCGGATGCGCAGGCGCTCTTCGAGGGGCAGCTCGGTGCGCACCTGCTCGTAGCGCTGGTTGAGGCGGGCGAGCACCTGGCCGGCGGCGTCCCACTGCTGGGCAGTCCAGGCGCGGCGCTCGTCGCGGGTGGTGGCAATGAACCGCTCGTAGAGGTCGGGCATCTGGTGGGCGCTCACCTGGGCCAGGTTCACGTCGGAGCTGAGCAGGTGCTGCTGCACGGGGTCGGACGCGGCGGGGCGGGCGGCGCGGGGCCGGGCCAGGGCGGCCGAAGGGCGGGCGCCGGTGAGCTCGCCGCGCCGGAGCAGCTCGTCCTGGGGGGTGCCGGTTTGGGCCCGGCCGGCGAGGGGCAGGCCGGCCAGCAACAGAAAAAAGAGAGAGGCAGATTTCATGCGTAAGCGAAAATGAACGTTTGGAGTCGGCTTTTTAACGCAAGGAGCGCGCCAACCGTATGAAACGCGCGGCCTGTTTCGGTTTTTTCGCCGCAATTTCGTGTTTTGCCGCTTATGACTTCTGACGCCCAACTCGCCCTGCCGCGCATCGAGCCCGCCACGCTCAAGGACATCCCGACTATTATTCAGCTGGCCGAGGCTACGTGGGAGCCCACCTACCGCTTCATCATCTCGCGCGAGCAGCTGGAGTACATGTACCGGGTGATTTACACGTCGACCTCGCTGAAGCGGCAGATGGCCGAGCAGCGCCACACCTTCCTGCTGGCGTACGTGGACGGCGAGCCGGTGGGCTTTGCGTCCTTCAGCCCCCTGCCGGCCGAGGAAGACGGCGGCACCGGCTACAAGCTGCACAAGATTTACGTGCTGCCCACGCGGCAGGGCCAGGGCCTGGGCGTGCACCTCATCGAGGCGGTGGAAAACGCGGCCCGCGCCGCCGGCGGCACCTTCCTGGACCTGAACGTGAACCGCTACAACCCCGCCATTGCCTTCTATGAGCGGCGCGGCTTTGCCCGGCAGCGCGAGGTAGACGTGCCCATCGGGCCGTACTTCATGAACGACTACGTGATGCGCAAGCCGCTATAATTTTTACTCATTTACCCCAACTCCCCATGCCCACCAAACTCACCGTCCTTTCCAACGGCTCCCTCCGCGTGGAGGGCGAAGACATCGAACTCGTAGATGCCCAGGGCCAGCCCTACGGCCTCGGCGGCCGCCAGCGCATCAGCATCTGCCGCTGCGGGCTCTCGAAGCAAAAGCCCTTCTGCGACGGCTCGCACAAAGGCCATTTCGAGCACGACGCCACCGCCTTTGACCTGCCAGCGCCCAAGCCGGCCGTGTAGCCCGGCCCGCAAGCCATGCAAAAAGCCCGCTGACCGATTGGCCAGCGGGCTTTTTGCATTTTTCAGCACGCCGCTTTCTTATTCCACCACCAGGCGCTGGCTAAGTTGGCCGCAACGCACCACGTAGACACCGGCGGGCAGCCCGCGCAGGTCCAATTCAGCCTCGGGCGTGGCCGGGGCGGGGTACTGCCGCACGGGGCGGCCCAGCGCATCAGTGAGGGTGATGCCCTGGCGGGGGGTACTGGCGGGCAGGCGCAACGTAGCTGTGCCGTGGGCCGGGTTGGGGAACAGGGCCGCGAAACCAGTTGGAGCAGCGGCGCGGGCAGCCAGCGGCACGCTGGGGTCGTAGATGCCGAAGCGGGACATGACCTTGCTGCCATCGCCAACGCCGGTGAAGGACCCGCCGACGTACACCTTGCCGCTGGTTCCCATGGTCAGGGCGGTAACGTTGCCGTCGAGGCCGGTGCCGAGCGGGCCCCAGGTGCTCCCGTTCCAGTGCGCAGCGCGGGCCGCTGCCGTCCCGTCGAATTGCGTGAAGCTGCCGCCCACGTACACCTCGCCGTTGCCGGCCAACCCCAGCGCGGAGACGCTGCCATTCGTGCCGTTGGCGGCGCCCGTGCCGATGGGTGCCCAGGCGGTGCCGTTCCAGCGGGCCACCCGGCTGGCCGGGGCCCCGCCGGCCTGCGTGAAGCCGCCGCCCGCGTACACGTCGCCGTTGGCGGCCACCGCCAGCGCATTCACGGAGGCGTCGATGCCGTTGGCCGGGCCCACTCCCAGGCTGCTCCAGGCCGTGCCGTTCCACCGGGCCACGTGGTTGGCGATGATGCCATTGGCCAGGCTGAAGCTGCCGCCCGCGTACAGGTCCCCGTTGCCGGCCAGGGCCAGCGCGCTCACGGTGCCATCCATACCGTTGGTGAGGCCCGAGCCCAGGGTGCTCCAGGTCGTGCCGTTCCACTTCGCTATGAAAGCGGCAGCCACGCTCCCGGCCTGCGTGAAGGCGCCGCCCACGTACAGGTCGCCGTTGGGGGCCAGGGCCAGGGCATTCACGGCGTTGTTGACGCCGCCAGCGGTGCCAGAGCCCAGGCTGCTCCAGGCCGTACCGTTCCACTTGGCCACGTAGCTGATGGCGGTGGGGCCTATTTGCGTGAAGGCGCCGCCGATGTACACGTCGCCGTTAGTAGCCACCGCCACGGCTCGAATGGAGTTGTTGACGATGCCGGTGCCCACCGCGCTCCAGGCCGTGCCGTTCCACTTCGCCACGCCGTTCACATTGGCGCTGCCGGCCAGCCGGAGGTCGCCGGCCGCGTACACGTCGCCGTTGGCAACGGTCGTCAGGGCATAAATCGCGGGGTTGTAGGTGGTGCCGAACACCCCGTTCAGGCCGCTGTTGACGGTGCCCCAGGCCGTGCCGTTCCAGCGGAGCAGGTAGTAGGCGGCGGCCCCGGCAATGGAGTTGGCGCCGGTGCTGGCGGCGTACAGGTCGCCGTTGCCGGCCACGGCCAGCGCCTTTATCGTGGTGCCGATGGCATTGGCGGGGGGCGTGCCCACGGCGCTCCAGGCCGTGCCGTTCCAGCGGGCCACCCGGCTGACGGTGGCGCTCCCGGCCTGCGTGAAGTTGCCGGCGATGTACAAGTCACCGTTGGCGGCCAAGGCCATCGTTTCAACGGCCGCGCCCCCATTGGTGGTAGTGCCCGTGCCCAAGGAGGTCCAGCCGGTGCCGTTCCACTGGGCCACGTTGCCGGCGGATGCGCCGCCCGCCTGCGTGAAGAAGCCGCCCACGTACAGGTTGCCGTTGGGGGCCACAGCCAGCGTATAAATCCCGCCATTGGTTCCGTTGGCCGTGCCCGCGCCCAGGGAAGTCCAGGCGGTGCCGTTCCAGCGGGCCACGTTGTTGGCCGGCAAGCCGCCGGCCTCGGTGAAATTGCCACCGGCGTACACGTCGCCGTTGCCGGCCACGCTCAGGGCGGTAACGGTGGTTCCGCCGGTGCTGCCCAGGCTAATGCCGGCGCCGAGGGCGCTCCAGGCGGTGCCGTTCCAGCGGGCCACGTTGTTGACCGGTATTCCGCCGGCCCGGGTAATGGTGCCGCCCACGTATAAATCGCCGTTCGGGGCCACGGCCAGGGCGGCGGCAAAGCCGTCCAGTTCGCCGGCAGGCCCCGTGCCCAGGGCGCTCCAGGCCGTGCCGTTCCAGCGGGCCAGGCCGTTGGCCGGCACACCTCCGGCCAAGCCAAAAAAGCCGCTGGCGTACACGTCGCCGTTCGGGGCCGCGGCCAGCACCTGCACTTCGCGGTCGGTGCCATTGGCGGTGCCCGTGCCCAAACTGGACCAGGCCGTGCCGTTCCAGCGGGCCACGTAGTTGGCCGCGATGTTGCCGATGAGCCGGAACGCGCCGCCCACGTAAATATCGTTGCCGGACCGCACCACGGTGTTTATGCGCCGTTCGGCGCCGTTCAGGCCCAAGCCGTCCTGCCACCGCTCATCCCCGGCGCCGGCCACGCCCGCGGGCCGAAACACCGGCCGGCCATCGGGCGCGGTGCGCAGGCAAAACCGGCGGGCGTCGAAAGAGCCGGTGGCTTCGGGTTTGAGGGTGCCGTCGGGGTTGAGGGCCGCGGCCAGCGAGGGCGTAGCGGGCGGCGTGGCGGCCCGTGCCAGGGCGGAGAAGCTCAGGACCAGCAGCAGCAGGAAAGAACGTAACGTTTGTTTCATGCCGCGGGCCACAGCAAATACTTTGCCTGAAACCGCCATCCACAACCAGCTGACTACTCCACCACCAAGCGCTGGCTGAGCTGGCCGCAACGCAGCACGTAGGCGCCGGCGGGCAGGCCGCGCAGGTCCAGTTCCGTTTCGGGCGTGGCCGGGGAGCGGTATTGCCGCACCACCCGGCCCAGCGCGTCGGTCAAAACCACGGGCAGACGGGGGGCCCCGGCGGGCAGGCGCAGCGTGGCCACGCCGTGGGCCGGGTTGGGGAACAGAGCCGCAAAGGGCGCGGCCGGGGCCTTCGTGGCCAGCGGCGCGTTGGGGTCGTAGATGCCGAAGTAGGCCATCGCCTTGCTGCCGTCGCCGGTGGCGCCAAAATTCCCACCAGCGTAAAGTTTATTGTTTGTTCCCATAGCTATAGCCAGTACATTTTTATTCGTGCCCGTCCCCAAGCTATTCCAGGAAGCACCATTCCAACGGGATACATAGTTCATGGAGGCACCGCCCGATTGAGTGAAAGTCCCCCCGGCGTACACGTCCCCATTGCCGTCAATTGCCAATCCTGTAACACCAATATTCGAAGCAACGGGGCCAGTAAAGCCACTGCCCAAGTTGCTCCACGCGGTGCCATTCCACATAGCCACCAAGCTGGCCGGTTGGCCACCGGCTTGCCTAAAAGTCCCGCCAGCGTAGACGTCTCCGTTGCCGGCCACCGCCAGCGCAAGGACGGCGCCATCCGTGCCGCTGCCCAATGCGCTCCACGATGTACCATTCCATTTAGCCACCCGGATGGCAGTCGTCCCGCCAGCCTGATTAAAGCTGCCCCCCGCATATAAGTCACCATTTGGAGCCACGGCCAGCGCATACACATCTCCATTTACGCCGTTGGAAAAGCTTGTTCCCAACAGGCTCCAGCTCGTTCCGTTCCAGCGGGCCACTCCTCGGGCAAAAGAGCTGCCGACTCTCACATTGATGCCAGTTCCCCCGACGTAGATGTCCCCATTGGGAGCTTCAGCAAGGGCCGATACTATCCCGCCGTTCACGCCGTTGCCATTGCTGGTGACCAAGGCACTCCAGGCCGTCCCGTTCCATTTGGCAATGCCTTCGGCGGCAACCCCACCGGCGGTGTCAAAGGTGCCCCCCACGTACACGTCCCCGTTTCGAGCAACCAGCAACGCCTCCACTATGGCCAAGCTGCCGGATGCCCTTACGCCATTGGCCGCGCCGGTGCCTAGGGTACTCCACGCCGTGCCGTTCCATTTGGCGATTCGATTCACCGCCACGCCTCCCGCCTGGGTGATATTGCCGCCCACGTACACGTCGCCATTGGGAGCGACGGCCACGGCATAGACTTGCGAGTCCAAGCCCAAAGCGGTAGCACCGCCCACATTGTTCCACGCGGTGCCGTTCCACTTGGCCAAGCGGTTTGCCTTCAGAGCACCGACTTGGGAAAAGATGCCGCCGGCATACACGCTGCCACCCCCGTCAACAGCCACCCCGTAAACCGTGTAGCTGAAAGCGGGGGCCGTGCTGAGCGCCACCCACGCGCTGCCGTTCCAGCGCGCCACGTTGCTGGTTGCCTGGCCGCTGGCCGCGTTAAAGTATCCCCCAGCGTAAACATCACCGTTTGCACCCACCGTCAGGGCATAGACGTAGCCGCCGCCGGGGCTGAGGCTGGTCCAGGCCGCCCCGTTCCAACGAGCGACCTGAGTGAGGCTGAGAGTTGAGGTGCCCCCCAGAAAAAAGCGGCCGCCTGCATATACGTCGCCATTGGGGGCCAGCGCCAGCGCATACACCTCGCCACCGCCAAAGCCACCGTTTCTTCCAGAGTCCATGTCATGCCAAGTGGTGCCGTCCCAGTAAGCAACGCTCTGAGCGCTGTTGGCTCTGCCGGATATGCCAAATATCCCGCCCACGTATAAATTCCCATTGCCTGCCACCGCCAAGGCGTTAACCGTACCAAACACGCCTTCGGCTCCCGTCGCACCCAAGGCACTCCACGCCATGCCGTTCCACTTGGCCACGTTGCTGACCGACGTTGTGGCACTCATCGTAGCCGGTGAGAACCCAGCGAAGGAAAACGACCCGCCCACGTACAAATCCCCGTTTCCGGCCACCGCCACCGCATTCACTTCGCCATTTACGCCGTTGTAGGTCGCCGATGCGCCTACGGCACTCCAGGCCGTGCCATTCCAGCGGGCCACGTTGTTGGCGGCTACGCCGCCCGCCTGGGTGAAGGTGCCGCCCGCGTACACGTCCCCGTTGGGAGCCACGGCCAACGCCAGCACCCCGTTGCCCGTGATACCGCCCCCCAATGCCCGCCAGGTCGTGCCATCCCAGCGGGCTACCCGGCTGGCCGCCGTTTCGCCGATAACGGAAAAAGCCCCGCCGATGTAGATGTTTGCGCCCGACCGCACCACCACGCGCACATCGGCGTCGGCACCTATAGGCAGACCAAACCCGTCCGCCCACCGCTCATCCCCACTCCCGGCCACGCCCGCCGGCCGAAACACCGGCCGCCCGTCCGGCGCCGTCCGCATCCGGAACTGACTGGCATCGAAGGAGCCGTTGGCGCCGGGGCGCAGGGTGCCGTCGGGGTTGAGGGCGGCGGCCAGCGAGGGCGTGGCTGCGGCGGGCGGCGTGCCCGGCCACGTCACGGCCCGCGCCGGGCCGGTCAGTTGGAGCAGGAACAAGGGCAGGAGCCAGCGGAGTAACTGTTTTTTCATAAAGGGTAGTAGAAGAGTCGGCAAAAAGCTAAATGCCTGCTGAAAGGTAGCGAGTAGCGGCAATTCGTTTTCGCGGTGTTATAAGAATCAGGGAGGGGTCAGATTTTATAACAGCGGGTTGTTATAAAATCTGACCCCTCCCTGATTCTTATAACAGCCCGCCCTATCTTGCCCGCTCACTACTAGCCCGGCCCCGGCTGAGGGGCCACGCCCGCGTATGATTCCCCTGATTTCGCCCACCGGCACCGGGCTGCTGGCCGAGCTGCGCGCCTGGTTCGGCCTCACCCAGGCCAACATGGCCCGGCTGCTGGGCGTGGGCCAGGTGCCGGTGGCGCAGGCCGAAACCGGCGCCCGCCTGCTGCCGGCCGCCGCCTGGCCCCGCCTGCGCGCCCTGCAAGCCGCCAGCCGCGCCCCCGCCACCGCCCTGCCCCCGCCCGACCTGGGCCCCCTGCGCGCCCGCCTGGCCCAGTGCCGGGCCCAGGC
>NZ_JADQDM010000027.1 GCF_015694525.1 Hymenobacter ruricola
CCTTTATTCATTTGGCTGCAACCGTTCTCTGGTTGCGCGACTGTTAACACCTCCTAATTACTTCGGCACGCGAGATGCCTCGACAAGCTCGACATGACGGTCGTTGGGAAAGAACCTACCGCTCCGGATACAACAGATACTTCTTGCGCAGCGCCTTGAACTGGTCCAGCCCCGGCTGCCAGGAGGCGCGGATTTCAGCCTCCGACTTGCCGGCGATAATCTGCTCTCGCAAAGCCGTGGTGCCGGAAAGCTCCTCGAAATACTTGCCGAAGAAATGCACCTTATCGGTGCTTTGCTGGTAGAAGTCGAGCAGGTATTTCAGCACCAGGCCGCCGCCTTCGCGGGTGGGCGCGTCGGCCAGGTTGATGCCGTAGCAGAACTGGCCGTTCAGGGGCGGGGTGGGCGAGCCCGCGTTGGGCGTGGGCGTGAACGAATACGGCCGCGACGCCGGCTGCGAGGGGCTGCCGATGACCTCAAATGGCGTGGCCGTGCCGCGCCCCACGCTCACGTTGGTGCCCTCAAACAGGCAGATGCTGGGGTACAGCGCCACGGCGTGGTCGGTGGGCAGGTTGGGGGAGGGGCGCACGGGCAGGTGGTAGGCCGTGGCGTGGGTGTAGCCGCTGGCCATTGGGATGACGGTGAGCTGGCAGCGCAGGCCGCCGGCCAGCCACTTTTCGCCGTTTAGCAGTTGGGCCAGTTCGCCCACGGTGAGGCCGTGGGCAATGGGCAGCGGGTCGAGCCCGACGAACGATTTGTGCGCGGCTTCGCGCATGGGGCCGTCCACGAGGTCGCCGTTGGGGTTGGGGCGGTCGAGCACGATGACCGGCTTTTTCAGCTCGGCGGCCGCCTCCATTACGTAGTGCAGCGTGCTGATGAAGGTGTAGAACCGCGCGCCCACGTCCTGAATGTCAAAAATCAGGACGTCCACATCGGCCAGCATTTCGGGCGTCGGCTTTTTGGTTTTGCCGTATACCGAGCGCACCGCCACGCCGCTGCGGGCGTCGCGTCCGTCCTTGATGGTGGCGCCGTCGGCCTCCTCGCCCCGGAAGCCGTGCTCGGGAGCAAAAATGGCTGTCACGTTCACGCCGCGGGCTTTCAGCGTGTCCACCAAGTAGGTTTCGCCCACGCGCGACGTTTGGTTGATGACCAAGCCCACGCGCTTGTTTTTCAGCAGCGGCAGGTACTTCTCCAGCCGCTGGGCCCCCACCGTCACGGCCGGCGCGGCAACCGCGGGGGCGGGGGGCGGCGTAGTAGGCGCGGGCGCCTTTGCGGCGGGCGCTGCCTGGCCGGCCGGCTGGGAAGGGCCGCAGGCCGGCAGGCCCAGCAGCGTCGACAGGAGAAGTTTTACGGAAAAGCCAAGCATGAGAAAAGGGAAAAGAGAAGCAAAAAACGCCGTCAACTCGCTGGCCTGCACAAACCGGGCCGGGCGCGCGGCCGGAACCCGCCGGAAACGTAGCTTTACGGTCGCATAATGAATGTCGCCCGCTACATTTCCCACAAGATTGACGGGGGAGCCGATTCCGGCTCCTTCACCGCGTCGGTCACAAAAATAGCCATCATCAGCATTGCCATGGGCTTGGCGGTGATGGTGGTGTCGTTTGCCATCCTGCAGGGGTTTCGCAACGAGATTCAGAACAAAATTTTCTCGTTCGGCTCACACCTGCAGATTTCGCGCTACGACACCAACAACTCGCTCGAAGTGGCGCCCATTGCCGGCCCGCGCCTGGTGCAGGAGCTGCACCAGTTCCCGGAAGTGAAGTCGACGCAGCCCTACGCGGTGAAAACGGCCATCATCAAAACCAAGGACGAAGTGCTGGGCGTGGTGCTAAAAGGCATCTCCGAAACCGATGGCCTCTCGCCCATGCGCGAAAACCTGGTGGCCGGCAAATTCATCGGCTTCCCCGACAGCGCTTCGGGCGAAGACGTGCTGCTTTCGCGCAAGGTGGCCGACAAACTGCGCCTGTCCGTGGGCGACAAGGCGCTGTTCTACTTCATTCAGAACCCGCCGCGCATCCGGCAGTTTCGCGTCAGCGGCATCTATTCCACGGGCCTCGACGAGTTTGATGAGGTGTACGTCATCGGCGACATTCGCCAGATTCGGGAGCTGAACTCGCCGGCCTGGCCTGACTCGCTGGTGGGCGGCATGGAGGTGGTGCTCAAGAATTTCAACACCCTGGACCAGACCGAGGAAAAGTTTCTGGAGCGCCTGCCCTACGACCTGAAAATCGACAAAATCACGGACCAGTACGCCCAGCTCTTCGACTGGCTGCAGCTGCTGAACCGCAACGTCATCATCTTCCTGCTGCTCATCATTTTCGTGGCCACGTTCAACATGGTGGCCACCATTTTCATCATGATTCTGGAGCGCACGAACATGATTGGCATTCTGAAAGCGCTGGGCGCGACGGACAATCAGATTCGGCGCATGTTTTTCTTCCGCGGGCTCTCGCTCACGGTGCGCGGCATGCTCATCGGCAACGTCATCGCCGTGGGTTTCTGCGCGTTGCAATACTTCTTCCACGTCATTCCCCTCGACCCCGAGAACTACTACATGGACCGGGTGCCCATTTCCTGGGACCCGCGCATGCTCATCATCCTGAACGTGGCCACGTTTGCCGCCTCGCTGCTGGCCGTGCTGATTCCCACGTATCTGATTGCGCGCATCAAGCCGGTGGTGGCCATCAAGTTCGACTAATGTCTGAACCGCAGATTAAGCAGATTAAACGGATTTCGCCGATTTATTTTATAGGCGGCGCCATCTTTGGAATACCCGATTCGACATTGTATTCAAGCAAAAAGGCCACTCACCCGGATGGCCTTTTTGCTTGCTATCGATGGCAGATTTATTTCGCACCGCCCATAAAATCGGCGAAATCCGTTTAATCTGCTTAATCTGCGGTTCAGACCAAGTGGCGACTTTGCAGCACTAGGTTCGGGTCGGGGCACAGCGCGGCCCACGTGGCGCGCTCGCTGGGCCGGGCCACGCCGGGAAAGTCGCCCACCCGGCCTTGCAGGTCGGCCATGAGCTGGAAGTGCAGGTGCGGGGGCCAGTCGCCGTTTTCGGGAAAAGGACCCACGGTGGCAAAGGCCTCGCCTTGGGCCAGCGCCTGGCCGGCGCGCAGGTTCTGCCATTCCAGGCGGCTGAGGTGGCCGTAGAGGCTGTAGAACACGGTGCCTACCAGCTCGTGCTGCAGGATGACGGTAGGGCCGTAGTCGCCGAAATGGGCGTTGTCGGCTACGCTGTGCACGGTGGCGGGCAGGGGCGCCAGCACGGGCACGCCGGCCGGGCACCACACGTCCACGCCCAGGTGCAGGGAGCGGGGCTCGTCAATGGCGCCGGGGCCGAAATGTGGGCTGCGGCGGTAAATGACGCGGTTTTCGAGGTAGCCGCCCACGCCGATGGTGGCGTGCTGCAGCGCCAGCTCGGCCTCCACCAGCCGCTGGAAGTCGGCGGTGTCGCGCAGGTCGGCGGTGGCCAGGCGCGGGTTTTGGGCGGAGAAATCGAGGCGGGCCACGTCGGGGCCGTTGAGGTCGAGGGCGAGAACAGGGCCGAAATCGGCGGGGTGGCGTTGGAGCAGCGCGGCGAGCATGGGGTGTGCGGAGGAAATTTGCCGGATGGAGTCCGGCATCGGCGGCAAGTTACCTTTGTTGCCCAGGCCGGCCCGGAATTTCTCCTTGCCGGCAGGTTTTTTCGTACTCATTCCGCCGCGCTCGCAAACCGGACCTTTTGCCCGCTTGTTGCGCCGTTGCCTTTACTCAGTTGCCCCCGAATGTATCACACCCTCACCGTCGTTGCCCTCACCCAAGAAACCGCCGATTCCGTCACCATCCACCTGGAGCGGCCCGACCGCCAGCCCATTGCCAGCCGCCCCGGCCAGTTCCTGACCCTGATAGTGCCCTGTGGCCCCAGCGGCAAAAAAGAGCGCCGGGCTTACTCCCTCAGCAGCACGCCTCAGGAGGCGCCGCGCCTCTCGGTGACGGTGAAACGGGTGCCGGGTGGGCTGGTGAGCAACTATCTGCTTGATACCGTGCGCGTGGGCCAGCAGCTGGAAGTGATGGAGCCGCTCGGCAATTTCACCCTCAGCCCCAGCCCCAAGGCGGCCCGCTCGCTGGTGCTCATCGGGGCGGGGTCGGGCATCACGCCGCTCATGTCCATGCTCAAAGCCGTGGTGCAGGCCGAGCCCCAGAGCTACGTATTGCTCATTTACGGCAACCGCAACGAAGAATCGGTGATATTTCAGCAGCAGCTGGCCGACTTGGAAGCCCGCTCCAATGGCCGCCTGCAAGTGGAGCACGTGTATAGCCAGCCCCTGAAGCCGCTGGGCCCGCACCGCCACACCGGCCGCCTCAACCGCACCATGCTGCTGCGCATCCTGGAGCAGCGCCACCAGTTTCCGGCCGAGCAGGCCGAATACTTCCTGTGTGGCCCCGAGGGCCTGATGGCCGAGGCCCAGGCCGCCCTGGCCCTGCTGAACGTGCCCGAAGCCCGCGTGCGCCGCGAAAGCTTCCAGGCCAGCGCCGACACCGCCGAGCTGCTAGCGGCCCAGCCCAACGGCCACGGCGACGTTTCGACCAGCCCCGCCGACAACACCAAAACCACCCGCTCGGTCACCCTGCAATACGAAGGCAGCGAGTACGTTATCGAGGTGCCCGCCGGCCAAACCATCCTCGACACCGCCCTCGACCAGGACATCGACCTGCCGTATTCCTGCCAGGCCGGCGTGTGCACGGCCTGCCGCGGCAAGTGCCTGAGCGGCAAGGTGCACCTCGACGAGCGCGAAGGCCTGTCCGACTCTGAGCTGAAGCAGGGCTACATCCTCACCTGCGTGGGCCACCCCATGACCGACGGCGTGGTGATTGAAATCGGATAGAAATAAAAAAAGCCTTGCGTGAGCAGGGCCGAATGGGAAGCAGAAATGAAACAGTGAATGATTTACAAAACTTCGCTGACTTTGCCGTAGATGTTTTTGGTCCAGCCGTTCACGTAGCCTTTGTTGTTGCTAATCTGACAGCCTTTGACGTCGTTTTTTGCGGTAATTAAGTGGGTGAAAAAACGCCCGCTTACTTTGCAGTACACGATGTCGCCCACTTCCACATCTTCCAGGGTTGCGGGCGTAAGCACGTGTTTCTGACCCGAATAAATGAGCGGTACCATGGAATTTCCTTTTTCGCTGGCGATAATTGTTTCCCCATTTTGCAGGCGTTCAAGCTTAAAATTTCGATTCATTGGTTTCGTAATAAGGTTTGTGTTGTGATGGCCATTTTACATGGTTTGAGGGTTTAAGGGTCTAAGGTAAGACCTTCGCTTTCAGCAAAAGTAGAGGCACGCGCACGCTTCGGCCATGAGTAGACACGCGCCGCCTTGCGCCGCCAGGCCGGTACAAGCCCGGAAGTAGTTTCTATTCGGCCGCTGATTTATTGCGTAAACGTAAAATGAACGTTGCCTGAAAAATTCCGCCTCCCGGGATATTTTACTTATCATTGTTTTATGATGCAATTAGCTGAACCTACCGCCGAGTCGGCCACCGATACCAGCCGGCCGCCGCGCCACTTCCTGCCCGAAAACTTCGTGGTGACCGACTGGACGGCCATTGAGCCGTTCTTTCAGGAGCTGCAGCACCGGCCCATCTACACGCCGGCCGAGCTGGAGCGCTGGCTCCTCGACCGTTCCGAACTGGAGTCGGTGCTGAGCGAGGACCTGGCCTGGCGCTACATCCGCATGACCTGCGACACCCAGGACCCCACCCGCGCCGAGGCGTTCCAGTACTTCGTGAACGAAGTGGAGCCCCAGGTGGCGCCTTACGACCACGCCCTCAACGAAAAGATGCTGGCCTCGGAGCACCTGGCCGGGCTCGATGAGCGCCGCTACGGCGTGTTTCTGCGCTCGGTGCGCCGGGCTTCGGAGATTTACCGGGCCGAAAACATCCCGCTGAAAACCGAAATCAGCACCAAGCAGCAGCAGTACGCAGCCACCGTGGGCGCCATGAACGTGACCCTCGACGGCCGGGAGCGGACCCTGCCCCAGGCCGCCGACCGCCTCAAAAACCCCGACCGCACCGTGCGCGAAACCGCCTGGCGCGCCATCCAGGCCCGCCGCCTGCAGGACGCCAAGCCGCTCGATGAACTGTTCACCGAGCTCATTGCCCTGCGCAACCAAGTGGCCCTTAACGCGGGCTTTGCCAATTTTCGCGACTACATGTTTGCCGCGCTGGGCCGCTTCGATTACACGCCGCAGGACTGCTTCAATTTTCACCAGGCCATCCGCGAGACGGTGGTGCCGCTGATTGACGACTTCGACCTGGAACGCCGGCAGGACCTGAACCTGCCCGCCCTGCGCCCCTGGGACCTCGACGTGGACCCCAGCGGCCAGCCGCCGCTGCAACCCTTCGGCACCGGCGAAGAGCTGCTGGAAAAAACCATCACCGTTTTCCAGAACCTCGATTCCTACCTCGGCGACTGCCTGCGCACCATGCGCCAGATGGGCCACCTCGACCTGGAAAGCCGCAAGGGCAAAGCCCCCGGCGGCTACAACTACCCGCTGGACGAAACCGGCGTGCCCTTCATTTTCATGAATGCCACCAGCAGCCTGCGCGACGTGGTGACCATGCTGCACGAAGGCGGCCACGCCGTGCACAGCTTCCTCACCCGCGGCCTGCCGCTGGGCGCCGACAAGCACCCGCCGTCCGAAGTGGCCGAGCTGGCCTCGATGAGCATGGAGCTGATGAGCATGGACCAGTGGCACGTCTTCTTCCCCGACGCCGAAGACCTGCGCCGGGCCAAGAAAACCCACCTCGAAAGCGTGCTTGAAACCTTCCCCTGGGTGGCCACCATCGACAAGTTTCAGCACTGGGTGTATGAAAACCCCACGCACACCGAAACCGAGCGCCACGCCCGCTGGGTGCAGATTTTTGACGAGTTCAATCAGCGCACCGTGGACTGGACCGGCCTGGAAGCCTTCAAGCCCTACCTCTGGCAGAAGCAGTTGCACCTCTACGAAGTGCCTTTCTACTACATTGAGTACGCCATGGCACAGCTCGGGGCCATTGCTGTGTGGCGCAACTACCGCCAGAACCCCGCCGAAGGCCTGGCCGCCTACAAGCGCGCCCTGGCCCTGGGCTACACTGCGCCCATCGGCCAGATTTACGCCGCCGCCGGCATCCGCTTCGATTTCAGCACCGAGTACCTGCGCACCCTGGCCGATTTTGTGCGCGAGGAAATGGCGGCGCTGTAGGGTGAAATTTTTATTGGCTGGCCCAGTAAAAACAGGCAGCGGCTACGGTCGCTGTCTGTTTTTGTGGCCGGCCTTAGCCCAAGCCGCCCGATTCGGGATTGACGGTGGGCAATGAGTCGTGCACAGCGCGGATTTCGAGCCGCCCAACTTGCGTGGGCGTGAGCACGCGCGTGCGCTCCTGCTCGTAGTAGCCCTGCAACTCCAGCAGCTTGGCGTGGCGTGTGGTGGGGTCCTGGGCATACTCGATGTTGATGTCGTCGAGGCTGGCCAGCAGAATGCGGTGCACCCGGCGCAAGCGCACGAATTCGCCCTCGTTTAGCTGCAGGCGGTCGGTAAAGGTCCGGGTCAGGGCGGTGGCCCGCTGGCCCAGCGCCAGGTCCATCACGGGTTCGGCTGGGGCAGCTTCGGCCAGATGGCCAGCGACGAGTAACAGGAGGGTAGCCGGAAGTGCCCAGTACTTCATAAAAACAAATCACGTGTAGGCACAGACTATTGCACGTGCATGCTAGCTCTTCGGTGCCCAAATTGGATTGAATCCAGAAAAAATATCTTATTACCCCAACGTTAGTGGCCGGGGTTAGTTCCAATAAAATACTTTATTGTTTATGGATAGCAGTAGATAACCCGACTTTAGGACTGAATGAGCAGTAAAAAATAAGAATCGTTACTAGCTCATACTTAGCGGCCCAGATTAGATAAAGCTGAGGCAAGAGCATAAAAAAAGGCGACTGACAAAATCGTCAGTCGCCTTTGGAGTGAGGAAATTAAATTATCAGGAAGCGCCGCCGGGCTTGGTGGTTGATGACGTGGGGCCAGGGGCGTTGCCGCACTTATTTTTGGGGCGCGGGTCGCAGTCTTTGCGGTGCTGGCAGGCCGTGAGGGCGAGGCTGCCCAGCAGCAGTGCCGGCATGAGCCGGCGCAGAAGCGTAGTGGTTATTTGCATGGCCGATGGTGTTGTTTAAGTAGCGGTAAGTGGCTGATGCTGAAAGGTGCGCAGGAAATATATTCCTTCCTGACTTCTGCCACTTCGTTTTCCACCGGGTCGGCCGGAACAACGTTTATTTGGCCCCAATGGTGAAGTAGGGCAGGGGCTTGAGCGCGGCGTATTTGGCTCCCAGGGATTGTAGCTCGGCCTGGTGCAGCTTTAGGTAGTCGTTGTATTGGCGCACGGCGTGGTCGTACTGTACCCGGAAGCCCACCACGCCGGCGTCAAGTTGCTGAATGCCCTCTACAAAATTGCGGGCGTTTTCGGTGGGGGCCTGGCCGTTGGGGGCCGCTACCGGGTACAAGGCATTCAGCAGTGACTCCTGGGCGTTGTCGTACTGATTAATCAGGTCCGAGCTGGCCATGGTCTCCTGGTTGTAGCGGATGGTTTTCAGGCGGTTGTTGGCGTCTTCGAGGGCTTGCAGCTGGGCGGCATTGGCGCCGGGCTGTGCCTTTAGCTCGCGCAGAAGCAGGCGCGTCGTGCCGATTTTCTGGTCGTCGTTCTCGGTCATGATGCGCCATTTCAGGGCTACCGAGTCCTGCAGCACGTCGAACTGGGCCTTCACCGCGGCCGCCGAAGCGGGGTTGAGCACGGTTTTGGCGCCGTCGCGCTTGCAGGACGCCGCGCAGGCCGACAGAATCAGAAACGCAAAAACCACCGACTTAACCGGCGAAATGAAAGAAGAGGGCATAAGGATAAGCAAATGAAAAGCGAGGGCCGGCCAAAGCTACGGCCGCCCGTGACGTTTGAAAAGAAAACTTCCTCTCAACCGTTGCCGGCCAACGTCGGTTTCCTTTGGCGTATTGTAGCGCGGGGCTCTGCCCGGCCCGGGCGGCCGGCCTCAGCCGTCGTGGCGCAGGCCGCTGAGCAGTTGCTCGGCCAGGCGGTGGGCTATTTCGTCGGGCGCGAGCTTGCCCTCGGGCCGGTACCACGCGGGCAGCCAGTTGAGGCTGGCCAGCAGGGTGAGGGCCGCAAACGCGGTGTCGGGCGTGTGCAGCTCGCCGGCGGCCACGCCTTTGGCTATCAGCTCGCGGAAAGCGGCTTCGTAGCGGTCGCGCAGGGCCAGAAACTCGCCCCGGGCCGGCTCGCTCAGGTGGCGCCACTCGTGCAAAAACACGGCCGAGGCGGCGCTGTCGCTCGTCAGCACCCGCACGTGGGCCTCAATGGCCTGGCGGAGCTGCGTGGCCACGGGCGCGGTGGCGTCGAGGGTGGCGGCGGCAAAACCGGCAAAAAAGCTTTCGGCCAGCCCAAAGCACACCCGGTGCAGAATTTCCTCCTTCGACTTGATGTGCGAATACAGGCTGCCGGCTTCCAGCCCCAGGGCGGTGGCCAGCTCCCGCATGCTGGTGGCGGCAAAGCCCCGCGCCCGAAACAGGGCCGTGGCGGTGCGGTCAATCTGGGCCTTGCGGGGCCGGAGGGGGGCAGTGGTCGACATGGGCGCGGGTGGGAAGGGAGCGGGTAAAGATAAGCAGGCTAACAGCCGTTAGGAAGCACGGGCGGCCAAAAAGTGCCTGCCAAGCCGCCGACCCAAAGCGGCCCGCGGTCCGAGCAAGGTCAGTTTTACCAGCTTGTTAATTAATGGCTACGCGCCAACTAAACGGTCGGCAACGCGTATCTTTGCCGTTGCACTGACTTTCCTAACCTCACTTTTTTATGAACAAGCATTACTTACTGTTGTCGGCTGGCCTGCTGCTGTCGGGCGCGGCGCATGCGCAAGGCACCGAGCTTTTTTTCTCTGAGTACGACGAAGGGGCGCACCAGTCGAACGTGAGCTACGGCGGCGCCACGCCGTCGTCGGGCAACGAGCGGGCGTTGGAGATTTACAACCCGACCACCAGCGTCGTGAACCTGAACCCGTACTCGGTGCGGCGCTACAGCAACGGCAGCACCTCCGTCTTTCAGGAGGAAGCCGTGTTTCGCAGCAACCAGCAGCACGTGGCCGTGGGCAACAACACCATGAACCCGCGCAGCACTTTTGTCATTGCGTGCGGTCAGGCCACCCTGCCTTCCATCGTAAGCGCGGCCAACCAGTTCTGCGCCGACTACGCGCTGGCGCCGGCCAGCACCAACAAAGTCATCGTGGGCGGCGGCCCCATTTACTTCAGCGGCGACGACGCCATGACCCTGGTGCGCTACCCCAGCGGCACGGCCGGCGTTGGGCCGGGCGTTATCGTGGACCTGATTGGCGTGATTGGCGAGCAGCCCCTGCTGGCGGCGGGCGGCACCGGTGGCAACTGGAGCGGCTTCAACCCCATCGACGACACGGGCACGCCGCCCGTGCACGTGTACGTGGCCGCGGCCAACCAGAGCATCGTGCGTCGTCCGTCGGTTTCGGGCGGTGTGCGCACCAACCCCGGCCCCCAGAACGTGCCCGGCAGCAACCCGCCGGTGCGCAGCACGGCCCCCGATGCCTACAACATCGCCACCGAGTGGTCGGTGTACAGCTACGCTTTCCCTCCCGGCACCACGGGCAACGGCTCGGTGGGTGCGCAGCTCTACGACCAGCTGGGCCAGCACATCGACTACACCGGTCCTTTCGGGGCCTACCAAACCACCATTACTGGCACGCTGGCGAAGTTTGACGCCAACATCAGCGTGTACCCCAACCCGGCCCACGGCCAGGCCACGGTCGAAATCAAAGACGCCAAAGTGGGCACCGTCACGGTGCTGAACAACCTCGGCCAGCGCATCAGCGCCCAGGCCAAAGGCGCCGGCCAGGAGAAGCTGACCCTCGACGTGTCGAGCCTCAAGCCCGGCCTGTATTTCGTGCAGATTTGGAGCGCCGACGGCCAAACCAAAATCTATAAAGAGCTGGTGGTGCAGTAAAGCGCCCCGCTACCAGGCAAAAAAGGAGGGAAGCAATTCCCTCCTTTTTTTGTGGGCGTACTTTTGCGCCCCGGCTTTGGCTGGCCGGATTCTCTGCCTCAACCCCGACATAGCACTATGCCCGAAAACCTCACGCCCCTCAACGCCATTGGCGAATTTGCCCTCATTCGCCGTCTGCAGGCCGGTTTCAGCCTGCGGCAGGCCAGCACCGTGCTGGGCATCGGCGACGACGCCGCCATCATCGCGCCCACGGCCGGCCTGGAGCAGGTGATGACCACCGATTTGCTGGTAGAGGGCATTCATTTCGACTTGTCGTTTTGCCCCCTGCGGCACCTGGGCTACAAGGCCGTGGCCGTGAACGTGTCGGACGTGGCCGCCATGAACGCCCTGCCCACCCAACTGGTGGTGGCCCTGTCGGTGGGCCCGCGCTTCACGGTGGAGGCCGTGGAGGAGCTGTACGCCGGCATTCGGCTGGCCTGCGAGGCTTACAACGTGGACCTGGTGGGCGGCGACACCACCGCCAGCCGCGGCGGCCTCACGCTGGCCGTCACGGTGCTGGGCGAAGTGCCCGCCGGGCAGGCAGCGCGCCGCAGCGGCGGCCAGCCCACCGATTTGCTGTGCGTGAGCGGCGACCTGGGCGGCGCGTTCCTGGGCCTGCAGGTGCTGGAGCGCGAGAAACAGGCCTTCCTGGCCGACCCCGACACCCAGCCCGAGCTGGCCAACTACGAGTACGTGGTGCAGCGCCAGCTGCGCCCCGAGGCCCGGCTCGACATCGTGCACGAGCTGCGCGAGTTGGGCATCCGGCCCACCAGCATGATTGACATTTCTGACGGGCTGGCCTCGGAAGTGCTGCACCTGTGCACGGCCAGCGGCACGGGCGCGCGGGTGTTCAGCGAATTTCTGCCCCTGGCCAACCCCACGCTGGAAGCCGCGGCCGAGTTCAACCTCGACCCCATCACCTGCGCCCTCAACGGGGGCGAAGACTACGAATTGCTGTTTACGGTGCCCGTGGCGGACCACGAAAAGATTAAAAACCACCCCGATATCACCGTGCTCGGCCACCTGACCGATGCGGCCGAAGGCGCCAATCTGATTACGAAAGCCGGCCAGCCGGTGCCCCTGAAGGCCCAGGGGTGGACCAGTTTTTAGCGAAGGATAGGCGCCTGAGGGCTAACCTTCTCGCGGGGCTTACCGTTTAGTCGGGCAGCCGCGTTTTTTCGAGTGGCACGCTAATTGTCTTTCCGACCAACATCCGCAAGGATTTCCCGTCAACTTTTCCTCCGATTGCCATGAAAAAGCTCCCGTATTTCCTGACCCTGATTATCCTGCTGAGCACCGTGTTTGGTTCGGCCCCGGCCAAAGCGCAGTGGAGCCCGCAAGCCAAAGGCGCCGTGATTGGCGGCCTGGGCGGTGCCGCGGCCGGCGCCATCATCAACAAGCGCAACCGGGCCGTGGGCGGCGTGGTGGGCGGCGTGGCCGGTGGCGCCATCGGCTACGGCGTGGGCAAGCACATCGACAACAAGAACAAAGAGAAAGCCCGCATTGCCGCTGCCAACCGCGCCGCCGCGGCCCGCGAAGCCGAATACCGCCGCGAGCTGGCCCGCAAGCAGAACGCCGTGCTGGCAGCCAACCGCACCCAAACTACCGCCGGCGTGCCGGCCAACAGCCTCACCGCTTCGGCCGCCCTGCCGGGCGCCGTGGCCGCGCCGATGGCCTCGAACGCAGCCTTTCTGCCCAACCCGCACTACGGCGACGCTTCGAAGCCGTATTCGACCGAAGAAATTCGCCGCAAGAGCTGGTAAGCCCGAAGTTGAGTACCTCACCAAACCCCGGGCGCCTGCGTTCGGGGTTTGGTCCTTTTAGCCCGTGGGTGATGCCGCCCACCACATTTCCTTTCACCAACACCCTGGATTTATGAAATCCCTCCTTTGCAGCTTGTTTGTGGCCGTCGCGCTCAGCTCCTGCTCCAAAACCGGCGATGCCGTCAACGTTCAGACCCTTGACCAGGACTTTATCGGCGCCTGGAACAGCCGCGACTCGGGCAAAATCACCGGCATGATGGCCGACGACGTGGCCTTCGTGCAAGGCAACGCCCACTGGAAAGGCAAAGACGAGGTGTCCCAGAAATGGGTGAGCGCCACCATTGCCACCATCAGCAACCTCAAAACCAGCGTGAGCAGCAGCAGCACCGACGCCAACACGGCCTACGAGGCCGGCACCTTCTCGGTGGACGTGGCGCCCGCCGCGCCCGGCGAACCCGCCGGTTTTGGCGAAGGCAACTACATTTTCCTCTGGAAAAAGGCCGCCGACAATACCTGGAAGCTGAGCTACGCGCAGCTGGAAGACTTGCCGGTGCAGCGCCGGAATTAAAGGCTATTTAGAGTAAAAAGCAGAACGTCATGTCGAGCTGGTCGAGACATCTCGCGTGCCAGAGTAACTAATTACTACTGCACGCGAGATGTCTCGACCAGCTCGACATGACGTTCTTTTTTTGTTCTGGCGCCTCCTAGTCCTCTGGGTAGGGCACGAAAACGAAATTCGTAAAGTCCTCATCGAGCACGAACAGGCAGCAGAACTCGTCGGCATCCTTATAAGTAGCCTGAAATGCCTCGATGCCCTCGGCACTGACGATGCCTTGCTGCACGAACAACTCCAGGTAGCTGGCGAACACGTGCCACTCCAGGTTCAGTTCGTCGGCATTCACGAGGAGGCCCCCGAGGGGGACCTCCTGCTTGGCGAACACGAAAATGGGGTATTGGCTGATGTCGCGCTTGCGAATCTGGGCCGAAGCTTCACTCAGCGTATCGGACACGGTAGCGAAGTCCTTGGTGATGGTGCCGAGGTATTTGCCGTTGAGCTCGGGGTCGTTGAAGTAGTCCATATGGAATGAGAGTCGTTGTTTAGCGTGTCATCCTGAGCGCAGCGAAGGACCTTATCACGCTTGCGCCATGTTCAGGTTTGCAGAAAAAGCCAATCAGGATTGTCGACGGCAATCAGCGTGTCCTTCTTCGCCCGCGTCCAGCCTTTCAGTTCCTTTTCGCGGGCAATGGCTGCGCCGACATCCGGGTATTCTTCGAGGTGAACCAGATTATAGCAGAAGTAGCGCCCGGCAAAAGTTTCGGCAGAACCCCGATTGGCATAATGCTGGGCCAGACGGTCGGCAACGTGGTTGGTGACGCCGATGTACAACACCTTTCGGGCCGGGTTGGTGGTGATGTACACGTAATAAGGCATGATTGAGTTAATGTAATCGGGTGTCATCTTGAGCGCAGCGAAGGACCTTCTCGCGTTCGCCTCGTTGAAATTACTGCGAACTGTTCCTACGCGAGAAGGTCCTTCGCTGCGCTCAGGATGACACGCTAACTAACGATTCTACTTCAACTCCAGCGCCACCACATTCTCCACGTGGTGCGTGTGCGGGAACATATCCACCGGCTGCACGCGCGTCACCCGATACGCGGCGTCTAGTAGTTCTAAATCGCGGGCCTGCGTGCCGGGGTTGCAGCTGATGTAGACGATGCGGGGGGCGCGCAGCTCCAGCAGGCGGGCCACCACGTCGGGGTGCATGCCGGCGCGGGGCGGGTCGGTGATGAGGACGTCGGGGCGGCCGTGGCGGGCGGTGAATTCGGCCGTGAGGATGTCCTTCATGTCGCCGGCGTAGAACTCGGTGTTGGTGATGTTGTTGATTTCGGCGTTGACGTGGGCGTCGGCCACGGCCTGTTCCACGTACTCGACGCCGATGACCCGGCGGGCCTTCTTGGCCACGAAGCTGGCGATGGTGCCGGCGCCGGTGTAGAGGTCGTACACCAGCTCGTCGCCCTGCAGGTCGGCGAAGTCGCGGGCCACTTTGTAGAGCTGGTGGGCGCCTTCGGAGTTGGTCTGGTAGAAGGACTTGGGGCCGATGCGGAAGCGCAGGCCTTCCATCTCTTCCTCAATGTAAGGCTTGCCCTTATAAGTCACCACTTCGAGGTCGTGGAAGGTTTCGTTGCCCTTGCTGTTGAGCACGTAGTTGAGCGAAGTGATGCCGGGAAACTTGGCATACAGCGCGTCGAGCAACGTTTCAATGGCCGGGTCGGCGTGGTAGCATTGCAGGATTACCATCAGCTCGCCGGTGCTTTGGGCGATGCGGATGATGAGGTTGCGCAGCAGGCCGGTCTGGCGCACGAGGTTGTTGAAAGGCAGCTTGTGCTCGTGGGCGTAGTCGCGCACGAACAGGCGGATTTCGTTGCTTGGCTCCGGCTGCAGCCAGCAGTGCTCCACGTCGATAATCTTGTCGAAGCGGGTGGGGGTGTGAAAGCCCAGCACCTCGCGGTTGTAGGTGCGGGTGTCGTCGTTGATTTGCTCCGTCGTCAGCCAGCCGTTGTCGCTGAAGGTGTATTCGAGCTTGTTGCGGTAGTAGGTGCGCTGCGGCGAGGAGAGGATGAACGGAATCTCGGGCAGGGCCACTTTGCCGATGCGCGTGAGCTGGTCCACCACCTGCTGCTGCTTGTAGTGCAGCTGCGAATCGTAGGTGAGGTGCTGCCACTTGCAGCCGCCGCACACCCCAAAGTGCTGGCAAAACGGCGTGGTGCGCTGCTCGGAATACGAATGAAACTTGACGGGAACGGCTTCCAGGAAGCTCTTTTTGGCTTTGGTGACGCGCAGGTCCACCACGTCGCCGGGGGCCACCTGCGACACGAAGATGACCAGGTTCTCGACGCGAACAAGGCACTTGCCTTCGGCCACCATGTCCTGAATTGTAACGTTGCGGAGTAATTCGGCGGGGATATTTTTGGCTCGGCTCATAGGTTGGGCAAAGGTAGGGCCTGGGGTAAGGTTCGCACCAGTCCGCCAAGCCCCCCGCCCGGCTTGTGGAAGTAAGTCGCACGCGTCCAAAGCGCAGTCGCACGCGTCCGAAGCAAAGTCGCAGGCGTCCGAACCGCAGTCGCACACGTCCGAACCGCAGTCGCAGGTGTCCGAACCGCAGTCGCACACGTCCGAAACACAGTCGCAGGCGTCCAAACCGAGGTCGCAGGCGTCCGAAGCAAGGTCGCAGACGTCCGAACCGAGGTCGCAGACGTCCGAACCGAGGTCGCAGGCGTCTGAAGTAAGGTCGCACATACTTAGATAGGAACGCCATAAAAAAAGGCCTGCCGGTTTCGGCAGGCCTTTTCCTGGAAAGCTTAGCGAACTTACTTCACCACCTCAAACCAGTTCTTGATGCTGGTGCCGTTGGGCAGGGTCAGCAGGTAGAAGTAGTTGCCGGCGGGCGTGTTGTCGTCGCCGCCCCAGTTGTTCTGGTAGTTGGTGGTTTTGTACACTTCGCGGCCCCAGCGGTTGAACACGGTGAAGGTGTTGCCGGGGTAGAGCTGGATGTTGTCAATCACGAGCACATCGTTCTGCCCGTCGCGGTTGGGCGTGATGATGTTGTAGACCTGAGTGGCGCCCGAGAAGTCCACGCGGGCCTCGTTCGAGTTCGAGAGGCGCTCGGTGGCGTCGGTGCTCACGGCCACCACCCGGAAGTTTTGCTGGAAGCCAAAGCCCGAAGCCGTCGCGTTGGCGTCAGTGTTCGAAACGGTGGCCGTCAGCGTCGAGCCCGAGACCGTAATGGCGGGTTGAGGAACGACCAGCGCCGCCGCGCCCGCGTCGGAGCGGCGGTAGATGCGGTATTCCTTCACCGCGAAGCCCACGTAGGCGTTCCAGCTCAGGGCCACGCTGCCCTGGTTGCGGCCGGCGCCGGGCGTGGCGGTGGCCTGCAGGCGCACGGTTTGCACCACGGCGCTCGACTGGGGCGTGCCGCAGCCGTTGGTCAGGTCCAGGCGGTACTCGTAGGAGTTGGCCGCGGCATCCACGCCGCTGGCATCGGTGTAGGTGGTGGCCGAAGCCGCCACCTGGCCCACCGAAGTAAAGGTGCCCGTGCCGGCCACGCGGCGCATGATTTGCACCTGGTTCGGCGTATTGGCGCTGTTGGTAGCCGCCAGGCTGAGGATGATGCGGCTGTTGCTGGCGGCATCCACCGAGGCCAGCGTGAGGGCCACGCTGGGAGCATCAAACAGAATGGTGCGGGTGGCCGGCGCGCTGGGGCAGGAGGCCGGGCTGGCGCTCACTTCCACGGCGCTCACCGAGTAGGGCCCGGTGGCGTTGAAGCGCACCGTGACGGTGCTGGCCGTGGCCGGCGTCGAGGTGATGGTGCCGCCCACAATGGTCCACTGGTAGGTGGCCCCGGCGGGCGCATTGGCAATGGTGTACTGCTGGCCTACGGCGGCGTTGCACACAAAGCCCGAACCCGAGATGGTGGGCGTGGCCGGCGTGGGGCTCACCGTGAAGGGCGCCGTGTAGAGCGGCCCGACGCAGCCGGCCGCCGAGGTTTCCTGCACCGAGAGGGTGTACACGCCGGGCGCGGGCAGCGTGGCCAGGGTGCGGCTGTTGCCGGTGCCGGCCAGGGTGGTGCCGCTCAGCAAGAACGCATAAGTAGAGCCCGGGAAGCCGCCCGGCAGCGCAAACGTGACCGCGCCGCTGCCTTGGCATACCTGCGCCGGGCCCGTGATGGCCAGCGTGGGGCGGGGCGAGGGGTTGATGAGCACCTTCAGGGTGTCCGACTCGCCGCGGCACACGCCGCCGGTGGGGTTGCTGGTTTCCGTCACCACAATCTTGCCGATGGTGGGCACCGTCACCGGGTTCCAGCTCACGGTCACCGTATTCTGGAAGGTGCTCACCTGCGTACCGCCCACAATCAGCCACGAGTAGCTGGAGCCGTTGGCAAACGAGCCGCTGCGGTAGGTGTAGGGGCCATCGGCCTGGCACACCGAGCGCGGCAGCGGCGCCGCCGCCAGAATGTCGCCGGGGCCAGTGGGCCGCACCGTTTGCAGGCGCTGGTTGATGATGACGGGCAGCGTGGTGGTGTCGGAAGAGCAGCCCTGCGCGTTCAGGCGGAACACCTTCAGGAACGCGCCCGTTTGGGCGGCGCCCCAGTTCACCGTCACGGCCGGCGTGCCCTGGCCGGTGGCAATGGTGCCGCCCTGAATCAGCCAGGTGTAGGCCGTGGCCGCCGGGTTGGGCACCGAATACGCAATGCCCGTCACGGTGGGGCACACCGAGCCCGGGCCCACGATGGGCTCCGGCGCCGGGCGCGGGTTCACCGTCACGGCCACGGTATTGGTAGCCACGCAGCCGTTGGCGGTGGTGGCGGTCAGGGTGTAAGTGAGCGTCAGCGGCGCAGCCGTGGTGTTCACGCCCGTGAGCACGGGCTGGGCCACGGTGGCGCTGCTGAGGTTGGTGGCGGGGCTCCAGCTGTAGGTGGTGCCGGGCAGGCCGGGCGTGCCCAGGGTCACGCGGCCCCGGTCGCACACCGCCACGGCCGGGCCGGGGTTGGCCACGGCGGCGGGGTTCACGGTGATGGTGACGGTGCCCGTGGCCACGCAGCTGTTGGCGGTGGTGGCCGTCAGCGTATAGGTGTTCACAATGGGCGCATTGGTCAGGTTGGGCAGCGTGAAGGTGGGGTTGGCCACGGTGGCGCTGCTCAGGCCCAGGGCCGGGCTCCAGCTATAGGTGTAGCCCGCCACGGGGGCCGCGCCCAGCGTGAGGGTGCCGCCCGAACACACGGCCTGGTTGGCGCCGGGCACCGCCACGGCGGCGGGGTTCACCGTCACGGCCACGGTGCTGGTACTCACGCAGCCGCTGACGGTGGTAGCCGTCAGAGTGTAAGTCGTAACGATGGGCGCGTTGGTGGTGTTGGTGAGCGTCACGGTGGTCTGGCTGGCCGTGGGCGTGGCCAGGCCGGTGGTGGGGCTCCACTGGTACGTGACGCCCAGGGCCACCGGGTTGGAGTTGACGTTGCCCAACGACGTCGTCTGGCCGGAGCACAGCACCGGGGCGCCGCCGGGGGGCGTGGCGTTCACCTGGGGCAGCGGGTTCACCGTCACCACCACCGTGCTGGTGGCGGTGCAGGGCGCGCCGGTGGCCGGGCTGGTGCTCGCGGTCAGGGTATAAGTGAAGGTGCCGGGGGTGGTCAGGCTGATGGTCGGGTTCAGGACCGTGGCACTGCTCAGCCCGGTGGCCGGGCTCCAGGCGTAAGTAGTACCCGCCACCGGCGGAACGCCCGTGGCCAGCGTGGCCGAGCTACCCGCGCAGAACACCACGGCCGGGCCGGCATTGGCCACGGCGGCGGGGTTCAAGGTCACGGTCACGGTGCTGGTGGCCGAGCAGTTGTTGGCCGTGGTGGCCGTCAGGGTGTAAGTCCGGGTGATGGGCGCGCCGGTCGTGTTGGTGCCGGTCACCGTCGGGTTCAGCACCGAAGTGCTGCTCAGGCCCGTGGCGGGGCTCCAGCTATAGGTGGTGCCGGCCACGGCCGTGCCCGTGCCCAGCGTCCGGCTGTCACCCGAGCAGAAGGTTTGGGCGAGGCCGGCGTTGGCCACGGCGGCCGGGAAGATGGTCACGACCACGGTGCCCGTGGCGGTGCAGCCGTTGGCGGTGGTGGCCGTCAGGGTGTAAGTCCGGACGATGTCGGTGGTGCCCGGGTTGGCGGCTGTCACGGTCGGATTAGCAGCCGTGGGGTCGCTTAGGTCCGTGGCCGGGCTCCAGGCGTAGGTGGTGCCCGCCACGGGCGTGCCGCCAATGGTCACCGGCACGTTCGAGCAGGTTTGCCTGGCCAAGCCAGGGTTGGCCACCGCCGCCGGGTTGATGGTCACGGCCACGGTGGCCGTGGAGATGCAGCCGTTGCCCGTGGTGGCCGTCAGGGTGTAGGTGGTGGTGATGGGTGCGCCGGTCGTGTTGGTGCCGGTCACCGTCGGGTTGAGAATGTTTGGGTTGCTGAGGCCCGCGGCCGGGCTCCAGCTATAAGTAGTGCCGGCCACAGGCGTGGCCGTACCGCCCAGCAGCACCGAAGCCGTGCCCGAGCAGAAGCTGACGGCCGGCCCGGGCGAAGCCACCGCGGCCGGGTTGATGGTCACCACCACGGAAGCCGTGGCCACGCAGCCCTGCGAACTGGTGGCGGTGAGCGTATACGTTTGCGTGATGGGGGCGCCGGTGGTGTTGGGCAAGGTCACGGTGGGCTGGGCCACGGTGGCGCTGCTCAGGCCGGTGGCCGGGCTCCAGCTGTAGGCGTAGCCGGGCAGGCCCGGCGTGCCCAGCGGTTGCGAGGCCACGCCCGAGCAGGTGGCAAGGGCCGGGCCCGGATTAGCCACGGCGGCGGGGCTCACCGTCACGTATACCGAGTCGGTGCTCGTGCAGCCAGGGCCAGTCGTTACGGTCAGTTGATACCCCTGTCGGATGGGGGCGCCGGTGGTGTTGGGCAGGGTCACGGTGGGGTTGGCAACCGTGGCGCTGCTCAGGCCGGTGGCCGGGCTCCAGCTATAGGCATAGCCGGTAACCGGGGCGGCGCCCAATTGCACGGAAGGCCCGCCGGGCACCCCGGGCAGGCTGGGGCACACCGAGCGGTCGGGCCCGGCCGCGGCCGTGGGCGGCGCCGTCACGTTCACGGTGAAGGTGGTCGAAGTGGTGCAGGTGCCATCCGAGCCCACCACCGTGTAGGTGGTGGTGACGGTGGGCGACACGGTAATGGAAGCGCCGGTGGAGCTTTGGCCGCCGCCGCTCCAGGTGTAGGTGAGGCCGGTTTGGCCAGTCACGGAGAGAGTGGTGGTACCCCCCAAGCAGATGCTGGGGGCCGTGGCCCCCACGGTCAGGGCTAGCAGCGGACGAATGTCCACCGTCTTCACCACCGAGTCGGTGGGGCAGCCGTACGCCGACACGCCCTTCAGCACCAGCGTGCCGGTGGCGTTGGCACTGGCCCAGGTCACGTTCACCGCGCCGGTGCCCTGGCCGCTGGTGATGACGCCCCCCGTCACGCGCCAGCGGTACGACGCCGGCACCGGGCCCGTGGCGGTGTAGGTGCGCACCGTGGCCGGGTCGCACACCGTAGCGGGGCCGTCGATGCCGGTGGGGCCCACGGCCCGGTTCACCGTGATGCGGAACACGTCGGATGCCAGCTTGCCGCCGCAGCCGTTGTCTTTCACCGTCACGCCCAGGTCGTAGGGGGTGGCGCGGGCGTTGCCGCAGGTCGAGTTGAACACGAAGGTGCCCGCCACGGTGCCGTTGCCGGCGGCCGTGGCCGTGCCGGTCAGGTTGCCGGGCTGCACCGTGCCGGCGTTGCCGTTGAAGGTGGTGTTGAACGGCCCGCTGCCGTCCAGCAGGGCGCTGTTCACGGTGAGCACCAGCGGGTGGTTGCTGGCCTGGGTGGCGCTGATGGGAATGCTGAGGCTCTGGCCTTCCTCGATGGTGTAGTTGCGCGGCGTGGTCACGGCCGGGGGCAGCACGGGCGGCGGCGTGGCCGGGCAGGTGCCCACCACCAGCTGCAAATCGCGCCGGGTGGTGCCCAGCAGCACTTCGCGCCCGTTGATGTTGCGATACTCCGACACATCGACGGCGATGGTGTAGAGGCCGTTGGCAGTGGAGCCGTATTTGGCAACGCCCGTGCTGGCGTTCAGCAGCGCGAAATTGCCCGGACCGTTGCCCAGCGGGTTGGGGAAGCTATAGCCGGGTTTGTACGGAACGGGCAGCGGCAGCGGCGGGAAGGAACCCGGAAAGTTGATGCCCGACGAAGCAAACTTCCCGTAAGGGGTGCCAAAGGAATACACCAGCCGGTCGCCGTCGGGGTCAAAGGCGTTGTTGAGGCTGATGGTGGTGTCGTTCTGGCACACCGTGGCCACGGCCGTATCGGAAAACACCGGCGAGCGGTTGGGAATCAGCGGCGGGGCCATGCTCACGTACAGCGCCATGGGGGTGTTGTTGTCCGAGGCGTCGATGTTGGTAATGTCCACGCGGCGCGCGTTGGGGTTCGTGACGGCGTAGTAGCCGTCGAACGAAACCGGCAGGTTGACGGTCCCGATAAACTTCTGGATGACAAACAGCTGAATGGGCCCGTTCACGGTGCAGCCCGCCGGGATGGGGGGGGTAATGGTGGGCGAGTTGCTGGGGTTGCGCAGGTCGATGTCGGTGCCCAGCAGCGTCGGGTAGTTCACCGACGTCATGTTCAGCTTGGCGTTGGTCGTGCGGTTGTAGATGGCCACCGGCAAATCGACGAAAGGCTGACCACCAACGCCCGCGTTGCGGTTGATGTACAGCGTCACCGTGAGCTGGTAGCGGAAGGGCGCCGCCGTCGGTCCGTTCGCGTCGAGGTAGCGGTAGCTGATTTCGCCGCCCAGCAAGTGGGAGGCCTGCGCCGGGCGGGCCCCCAGCACCAGCAGGGCCAACAGCAGGACAGCCCCAAAAAAACGCCGTGGTAAGGTTTTAAACATACAAAAAAGGTAAGAAGGGAATGCAGAAAGACAGGCCGGCGGCCCGTGGGCCGCCGGTGTCGGTGAGGTTCTGAGAAAAGCAGGATTTCACGAAAAAGCTATTCGCGCACCACGCGGCGCACGGCGGTTTGGCCCCGGGCATCGCGCAGGTGCAGCACGTACACGCCGGGCGCCAGAGCGCTCAGGTCCAGCTCGGCGTCGGCGGCGGGGCCCAGGCGCAGGCTGGTGCTGAGCACGGTGGCTCCCAGCACGTCGTGCACGGCCACGGCGTATTGGCCGGCCGCGCTGGCATCGGGCAGGCGCAGGTGCACCCGGCCGTCGGGGGTGGGGGTGGGGTACACGCTCAGGCCGGGCAGGGCCTGCGCATCGCGCGCGGCCGAGGGCTGCACCAGCACCTGGTAGTCTTCCACTTCCGCGTTCAGGGTGTTCAGGGCGCAGGGGTCGGGTGCGTTGGTGTTGGCCACCGTGATGACCCGCATGCGGGTGTTGAGGTTGACGGCGGCACTCGTGAGGGCTAAGGTGGCCGTGTAGCTGGCCGTGCCCGCGCCCGAAAGGCCGTTGGCCAGCAGCTCGTTGTTGTTGTCGAACGTGCCGTCCATGTTCAGGTCAACCCAGATGGACGTGCGGTGCGCGGCCGCCAGGTTGGTGGCCACGGTCACGGTCATCGACCGCGTCCGCAGGATGATGGGGGTACTGGTGAAGTTGCCGTAGCCGCCCGTCGAGTTGGTGGAGGTGTTGTTGAACGCCGGCGAGGCCGTGGGCACGCTCACCGACGTGATGTAGAACGGGCTGGGCAACTGCCCGGCGCCCCCGGCCCCGCCCGAGCCGCTGGCGGCGCAGTAGTTAAGGCAGGGCACCTGAATGGTGATGTAGTTGTTGACCGTCAGGGTGGCCGAGCCGTTGGCATTAGTGGCGGTCAGGGTCACGGTGTACGTGCCCGAGGCCAGGTACTGGTGCGTGGGGTTTTGCAGGGTGCTGGTGCCGCCGTCGCCAAACGTCCACAGCCAGGAGGTGGGGGCGTTGGTGCTAAGGTCGTTGAACTGAATTGGGTTCACACAGGTGCCCGCCACGTAGTTGCTGCCGAAGACGGCGACGGGGGGCGAGGTGTTGGGCCGGGCCACCACGGTGTAGTCTTCGGCCTGCCCGCTTATCTGGTTGGTGCACGGGCCGGGGTTGCTGCCCACGGCGTCGGCCACCACGCGCAGGCGCAGCGGCTGGTTGAGCACCGTGCTGCCGGGCAGGTTGATAATGCCCGTGACGCCGGGGCTGGGTGCGTTCAGACTCTGGTAAATCTGCTCGCTGGTGGTTAGGATGCCGTCGTTGTTCATGTCCAGATACACCCGAATGTCGTGGGGGTTGACGCCACCCGTATTGATGCTCAGAAAGTTGCCCAAGCCCACCTGCAGGTCGGTGCGTTGCGGGCAGGTGAAGTCCTGGTAGCCCGCGCTGCCGTCGGCCGAGGGGTTACTAATCGTGCCCAGCTGGAAGCGCGTGATGCCGTAGTTGGCAAAGTAGTTGGTGGTGGTGGGGGTGCAGCTGGCCGCCCGCGGCACCGTGGTGTTATACGTCACGGTGGTGGCGGCGCTGGTGGAGCTGCCGGCCGCGTTGGTGGCACGCAGCGTCACGGCGTAGGTGCCGGCCGCGGCGTAGCAATGGTTGGGGTTTTGCAGGGGGCTGGTCTGGCCGTCGCCGAAGGTCCAGAGCCAGGAAGTGGGGATGTTCTGGCTGGCGTCGGTGAACTGCACGCAGCCCGAGCAGGTGATGGCGCCGTTGGTGGTGAAGCGGGCCACGGGCGGGCTCGCGTTGGCCGAAAGCGTCACGCTGTAGTCTTCGTCCTGCGAGTACACCGGCGTGGAGCACGAGGTGGGCAGGGGGCTGTTGATGTAATCGGTGGCCACTCGCAGCCGCAGGCGCTGGCCCAGCGTGGCCGTGCCGGGCGGGCTGAACGTGCCCGCGTGCGGGTTGGCGGGCGTGCTGCCGGTGGGGTTGATGTCCTCGTACACCAGCTCGTCGTTGCCGGTGAAGGCCCCGTCGTTGTTGTAGTCGATGTACACCCGCACGTTTTGCACGGCCGTGGCAGTGGTCCGCACGACGATGGGGTAGGTCTGGCCCACCACCAGCGGCACGGCGTTCACGGTGCAGCTGTAGTCGTGGTAGCCTGCCGTGTACACCGTTCGGTTGGCCAGCGCGACGCCGTTCACCGTCACGTTCAGGATAGCCATCTGGTACAGCGAGGGGTTGGTGATGCTGGCCGAGCCGGGGGTGCACGCCGCGGTTGGGGGGCAGGCCTGCGCCGCGGCCTCCGACGACACGCCCAGGGCTAATAAAACGGCAGCAACGCCGGAGGCAACGCGGGGCCAAGAACGTAAGAGTGGAAGCATGCGGTATTCTGAAGGAAAACAATAGAATTCAATGGATAAATGTAAGGAGAAAATGCGGACCCTGAAGCCGCCAATCGGCCACTTCCCGGGCCGGGTCGGCCGCCGGGCCGCTCAGCTCGCCAAATCCTCTTTTTTACCCCTGCCGCACGTTTGGCCGCCAACGCCACTTGGACTGGCGGAAGTGGCTGAAATCCCGGCGCTCAAAAGTCGCATCACCCGGCCGTAAGTTTGCCGTCACGTTTTCCGTTCGGGTTTTTTCCGTCCGGTCCGGATGTTTAAATTAATAGCTATATGCCTACTTCCACGGTACTCATCACGGGCGGCACCTCCGGCATTGGCCGGGCCTGCGCCCTGGCTTTTGGCCGCGCCGGCTACCAGGTGGCCATCACGGGCCGCGACGAAACCAAGCTCGCCGACACTGCCCAGGCCCTGGCCGCAGCCGGCATCGCCCACCTTACCATTCGGGCTGATGTGGGCGACGAAGCCGCCGCCGCCCGCGCCGTCCAGGAAACCGTGGCCCGTTTCGGCGGCCTCGACGTGCTGCTCAACAACGCTGGCATCAGCATGCGCGCCCGGTTTCAGGACGCCGAGCTGGATGTCATAAAGCGGCTGATGCAAACCAACTTTTTTGGCACGGTCTTCAGCACCAAGTTTGCGCTGCCGCATTTGCTTCAGCGCAAGGGCACCATCGTGGGCATCAGCAGCATCGCGGGCTACCGGGGCTTGCCGGGGCGCACGGGCTACTCGGCCTCCAAGTTTGCCATGAATGGCTTCCTCGAAGCCCTGCGCACCGAGCTGCTCGACCAGGGCGTGAACGTGCTCACGGCCGCGCCCGGCTTCACGGCTTCCAACATCCGCCAGACGGCGCTGGCCGCCGATGGCTCGGCCCAGGGCGAAAGCCCGCGCGACGAAGGCGCCATGATGAGCAGCGAAGCCGTGGCCGCCGAAATCCTGCGGGCCGTGCAGCAGCGCAAGCGCACCATCGTGCTCACGGGCCAGGGCAAGCTGGTGGTGTTTCTGAACAAGTGGCTGCCCGGCCTGAGCGACAAGCTGGTGCTAAACCACTTCCGGAAAGAGGAAAAGGGCGTGGACGTGGGGTAAATCCAGTGCAAGCTGGAGAAAAAAAGAACGTCATGCTGAGCTTGTCGAAGCATCTCTACCGCAACAGTAACTGAATTACTTGTGCGGTAGAGATGCTTCGACAAGCTCAGCATGACGTTCTGCTATTTCAGCACACGCTTCTTGCTTGTTACAGCGCCGCTTTCTGCGCCAGCTTCACGGCTTCGTACATGTCCACCACGCCGCCCGTCACGGAGAGCGTGCTGAAATCGGCCTTTTTCTCGGTGCCGGGCACCTGAACCTGGGTGTGGTGCACCTGCGCCGACTGCATGATGATGCGCTTCAGCTCCGGGGCGGTGAGCTTGGGGAAGTAGGACTTGAGCACCGCCGCCACGCCGGCCGTCACGGGCGAGGCCATGCTGGTGCCGCTTTCGTTGCCGAAGGTGCTGCCAGGCAGGGTGCTGAAAATGCCCACGCCGGGTGCAAACACGTCCACCGCCTTCTTGCTGTAGTTGGAGAAATCGGCGGGCAGGCTGGCGTTGTCCTTCGGGCCGGAGGCGCCCACGGTGAGCAGGTTGGGCACCGGCGCGTTGTTCATATAGAACGAGGCCGGGTAGTTGTCGCTCACGTCGAGGTTGTGGTTTTCGTTGCCGGCGGCGTGCACCAGCAGCACGTTTTTGGTGGCGGCGTACTTGAAGGCGGCTTCCACGGCCGGGCGCTGGGGCGAGAATTCCTTGCCGAAGCTCATGTTGATGATGCTGGCGCCGTTGTCCACGGCGTAGCGAATGGCGTTGGCGATGTCCTTGTCGCGCTCGTCGCCGTCGGGCACGGCCCGCACCATCATGATGCGCACCGGGGCGGGGGCCAGGCCCTGCACGCCGAGGTTGTTGTCGCGCACGGCCGCGATGATGCCCGAGACGTGGGTGCCGTGCATGGGGTCGGGCCCGTGGAGGTCGTTGTTGCCGTAATAGCGCTGGGTCACATCAGCGGGGTTGTCCTTGATGATGTCGGCGCGCGGGTTGAAGTCCAGGTTGAGCGAGTTGTCCAGCATGCTGCGCTCCTGTTTGGAGGCGGCGTCCAACTCCTTGAGCAGGGCGTCGGCGTCGGAGGCGCCGGTCTGGCGCATCATTTCCAGCATGCCGCCCACGGCGCGCTTCAGGTTGGGGTCGTCCGTGTTGGCGTTTTTGAGGGCGGTGGTGTCCAGCTTCTCCACGTTCAGGGCCTGCTTCATGTTGCCCACCATCTGGGTGAGGGGGCCGGCCATGCTTTCGACCTGGCCGGCGCGCTCGGTTTCTTCGGCCAGGCGGGCTTTGTAGGCCTTTTCGGCTTTCTGGTACAGGGCGTAGTCGGCTTTTTCGGTGGGCTTCACGGTGGCGGCCGTTTTGCCCTTGAAGCGCTTGCGGCCGGCGGCCACGATGCGCGTCACCTCCAGGGTTTCGGCGTTCACGTTGCGGCCGTCGGGGCCGCCGAGGAAGTTCCAGCCGTGCACGTCGTCCACGTAGCCGTTCTTGTCGTCGTCGATGCCGTTGCCGGGAATTTCTTTCGCATTAGTCCACAGCACGGGCTTCAAATCGACGTGGGCCGTGTCGATGCCCGAGTCGATGACGGCCACCACCACGGGCGTCGGGGTCAGGGATTTCAGCAGCTCCGCGTAGGTGCGGGTGGCGCCCACGCCGGGCACCTTGTCGAGCTGCGGGTCTTTGAGGTACCACTGGGCCGCGCTCTGGTCGCCGAGGGGGGCGGGCTTGGGCGCGGGGGCCGGGGTTTCGGGCACCACGGGCACCGGGGCGGTGGGCACGCTCACGGCCGCAGAGGCGGCGGCGGGGGTGCTGGCCTGGGGCCGGCGGGCACAAGCGGAAAGAAGCGTAGCGGCCAGCAGCACAGGCAGCGAGACGCGGGGGAAAGTAACCGTCATAAAACAAGAAAAAGGCCGCAGGGAGGGGCGGCCGGTGTGGCAAAGAAACCAAGAAAACGGCCAACGAAGTTCAGCCCAGGCAAAGACGTGCCCCGGCCGGCCAATGTTGCGCCCCGGGCGCGCCACTTCGGGGCGCGGCGCTTTATTTGTGCCCATGACCACCGCCGACGCTTCCGCCGCCCCCGGCGCCCCGTGCCGCAACTGCGGCCACGCCCTGGCCCCGCCCGGCTGCTTTTGCCCCCAATGCGGGCAGGCGCCGGCCCACCGCCTCAGCACGGCCCACGTGCTGCACGAGGCGCTGCACGTGTTCACCCACGCCGACAAGGGCATCTTCGCCTTCGTGCCGCTGGTGCTGCGGCGGCCCGGCCGGCTGGTGGCCGACTACCTGGCCGGCCGCCGCAAGCGCCATTTCAACCCCTTTCAGTTCCTGCTGCTGGCCGTGGGCCTGGCCACGGTGCTGGGCGTGAAGCTGCACTACTACGAGGGCGTGGGCCACGGCGTGGTGGCCCAGATGCAGCGCCACGGCACCCTGAGCGCCGCCCAGCTACTGCGCGTGGAGGGCTATTTCCACGCCATTGGGGCGTTTTTCAACGTGTGGTGGCTGGTGTTGCTGCCCTTGCAGGCGCTCTTCACCTGGGCTGTGTACCGGAGGCGCGGGCTCAACTACGCCGAGGCCGTGCTGGTGCAGGTGGTGGCGGGCTGCGCCTTTCAGCTCTACTTGTTGGTGCTGCTGCCCGTTATCAGCCTGCTGGGCGTGCGGCAGGCGGGGCTGAGCTCGGCCGCGCTGCAAGCCGTGGTCCTCATCACCTACCTCACCCTCATCGGGCGGCAGGGCCTGGGGCTGGGGTGGGCCGGGGCGCTGGGCCGGGCCGTGCTGGCGGGCGTGCTGGCGGGCCTGCTCAGCTACGCGCTGAACTACGCCGCCTTCAACGGCTACGTGTTTCACGGCTGAGGCGGCCCCAGCACCACTAGCAGCAGGGCATCTTCGGTGGCGCGGGTGAGGCGCCAGTAGCGGTAGAGGCCGCGGTACTCCCAGTCGAGCAGGTCGAAGTCCCGGCCCAGGCGCACGGCCACCCGGGCCGCCGCGCGGGGCGGCAGTCCCGCCGCCTCGCCTAGCTCGCCGGTGGTGCGCTCGGGATGCTGCATCAGGGCCAGCAGCATCCGGGTTTGGCGCAGGCGGCCGCGCTTGTCGCGCACCTTATGGGTTTTCAAGAGCCAGTCCTCGATGCGGGCCTGCACGGCGGCCGGCTCCTGGCTGAGCGGCGGCGGGGGCGGCGGGTTGTCGCGCTCGGCCACGCGGCGGGCGAAGGCTTCGGGAAGGGACTCAGGCATAAAAAAAGGGAACGGTGGGCTGAAATGAGAGGCAGCGGGCAAACTTACTCCAAGGCCTGGCTAATTTACAGCAATACCTGGCTAACTAACCGCAACACGTGGCTAACTAACCGCAAGACCCGGCTAACTAACCGCAAAGTCTGGTTATATAACCGGAATAGCTGGCTAAATTATCGAATTATCTGTCTAACTAACCGCAAGACATGGCTGATTAGCCACAACCTCTGGCTAATTACTCATAAGCTCTGGCTGACTTGCCACTTGCTCCTTTACACCCAACCCACCGCTGGCGCGCGTCTCCGACGCGTGCCGACTGGCGTCGAGCCTCTGGCTCGGGCATTGAGCAACGGTCCCGGACAAAACAACGGCTCGGGCCAGAGGCTCGACGCCAGTCGGCACGCGTCGGAGACGCGCGCCAGCAACGGGAGGGCCCGCGCCGTAATAACTTCACGCCCCCATTCCGGTTTCTCGCCCATGCTCCGACACCTCCGCCCGCTGCTCGCGGCCCTGCTGCTGCTTACTGGTAACTGCTCACTGCTCACTGAAGCGCAAGCGCAAACGCCCAAAACCTACACTTCCTCCGAAATCCTGCTGGGGCTGAAGAAGCTCAACGTCCTCGGCTCGGTGATGTACCTGGCCGCCCACCCCGACGACGAAAACACCCGCCTCATTGCCTACCTGGCCAACGAGCGCCTGCTCGAAACCAGCTACCTGAGCTGCACCCGCGGCGACGGCGGCCAGAACCTCATCGGCCCCGAGCTGCGCGAAGGCCTCGGCGTGATTCGCACGCAGGAGCTGCTGGCGGCCCGGCGCCTCGACGGCGGCCGGCAGTTCTTCACCCGCGCCAACGACTTCGGCTTCTCCAAAACGTCCGACGAAACCTTTCGCATCTGGGACAAGGAGCAGGTACTCGCCGACATGGTGTGGGTCATCCGCCAGCGCCGGCCCGACGTGCTCATCACCCGCTTCCCGCCCGATGCCCGCGCCGGCCACGGCCACCACCAGGCCAGCGCCATCCTCGCCGCCGAAGCCTTCGACGCCGCCGGCGACCCCAAGCGCTTCCCCGAGCAGCTGCAATACGTGCAAGCCTGGCAGCCCAAGCGCCTGCTCTGGAACACCGGCAGCTTCTTCGTGAAGCCCGGCGAAAACATGGACGGCTACCTCCGGCTCGACGCGGGCGGCTACAACCCCCTGCTGGGCCAGAGCTACGGCGAAATCGCGGCCCGCAGCCGCAGCAACCACCGCAGCCAGGGCTTCGGCTCGGCCGCCCAGCGGGGCGAGGCGCTGGAGTATTTCCAGCCCGTGAAAGGCTCCACAGCCACCAAAGACCTGTTCGAAGGCGTGGACCAGACCTGGAACCGCATTGGCCCAGGTGGTGCAACAATCGGCAAGCTCATCGAGGAGGTGATTAAGAAGTACGACCCGAGCAACCCCAGCGCCAGCGTGGCGGGGCTGGAATCTCTACAATCAGCATTTATTAGTATCACGTCCACAAGGGGCGGATTTGACGGGATACCTTTTCAGGATTTAGATACTCCTGACCGGATGGAGCTTTTTTGGTGGAAGGCTAAAAAGGAGCACGAGTTAGCTGAGTTAATACAAGCTTGCCAGGGAGTGTATGTGGAAGCAACTACGTCAGTTGCGTCTGTCGTGCCTGGTCAACGCCTAACGGTTGATTTTGAAGTAGCAAACCGCTCTCGAAACACATTTTCCTTTTTCGGTGCAGGGCCAGTATTTGTTGATAAAGACAGTGCTGGGGTTGCGGCGCATCCTTTACAGCCAGGGGAAGTGGTCAAGTTTAAGCGCACAGTAGTAATAGATAAGAATGTTTTGCCTTCCCAGCCCTATTGGCTTCAATTGCCGAGTAGCAAGGGTATGTATACCATCCCCGAAAAGATTTTAATATCGCAACAAGCGAGAGAATCTGGGCCAAGAGCTCTTATTGGAGAAGCTGATTGGGGAGATGCAAGCAAAAATGAACTGAGCCGTCAGGAATTAATAGGACGTCCCGAGAATCAAAGCGCCGTGCCCGTTTTCTTCATCGGTGGCAATTGGCTGAGTATAAAAGGTGTTCAATACAAGCACACCGACCCCGTGCTGGGCGAATTATACCAGCCGCTGGCCGTGGTGCCTGCGGTGATGGTGAACCTGCCGCCCGCCCGTTCCTACGTCTTCGCCGATGCCCAGCCCAAGACGGTGCCCGTCACGCTGCGCGCCGGGCGCGCCGGGGTGAGCGGCCGCCTGGCCCTGGCCCTGCCCGCCGGCTGGAAGTGCGAGCCCGCCACCGCCGACTTCGCCCTCGCCGCCAAAGACGAGGAGCTGACCGTGAACTTCCAGGTGCAGCCCCTGGCCGGCGCCGCGCCCGGCCGCGCCGAGCTGCGCGCCACCGCCACCGTGGCCGGCCAGGCCTACGCCCGCGGCATCCAGAAGATTGAGTACCCGCACATCCCCACGCAGTTTCTCTTCCCCGAAGCCGTGGCCCCGCTGGTGAAGCTCGACCTGAAGCGGCGCGGCCAGAACGTGGCCTACCTCATGGGCGCCGGCGACGAAGTGCCCGACGCCCTGCGCCAAATCGGCTACAACGTGACCCTGCTCGAACCCAAGGACCTCACCGCCGCCACCCTCAAGAAATTCGACGCCCTCGTGGTCGGCATCCGCGCCTACAACACCGTCGACCGCCTCAAAACCCAGCAGCCCGAAATCCTCAAATACATCGAGCAGGGCGGCAACGTGGTGGTGCAATACGTGGTGAACCGCGGCACCGTAATGCCCGAAATCGGCCCCTACCCCATGACCATGTCCGCCGACCGCGTGACCGTGGAAGATGCCCCCGTGACCCTTACGAAGCACCAGCTGCTAGCTGCCCCCAATAAGATTACGGCCGAAGATTTCAAAGGCTGGGTGCAGGAGCAGGGTCTGTATTACCCCTCGAAATGGGACCCCAAGTACCAGACCGTCATTTCGAGCAGCGACCCCGGCGAAACCCCCAAGGAAAGCGCTATTCTGGTGACGGACTACGGCAAGGGCCACTATATCTACACGGGCTTGTCGCTATTTCGGGAACTGCCGGCCGGCGTGCCGGGCGCCTACCGGATTATCACGAACATGATTTCCTACGGGAAGGAAGTGGCGCAGTAGTGGACTGTAGCGTGGACTCTGCGAGTCCGCGCCGGAACCGCGCCATTCCCGCTCCACACGCGCGGACTCGCAGAGTCCACGCTACATCACGCCTTTCGTTTGCTCTAAGTGCTCACAGTTGAAAAAATCGGCGGCACCTCCATGACCGCCTTCGCCGATGTTCTGCAGAACATCATCTTCCACGGCCGAAAAGGCCAGGAACTATACAACCGCATTTTCGTCGTTTCGGCCTACGCCAACGTCACCAACTGGCTGCTCGAAAACAAGAAAACCGGCGCCCCCGGCGTGTACCACCGCATCAGCCAGGGGCAGGAGTTTCGGGCGGCGCTGCAGGAGGTGGCGGCCCAGCTACAGGAGCTAAACAAGCAGTACGAGCCACTGGGCCTGGACTTGGCCGTGGCCGACGCCTTCATTCAGCAGCGCATCGACCAGGCCCAGACCTACCTGGATAGCCTGGTAAACGTGCTGGCCTCCGGCTACGTCAACAGCGCCAACATCCTGCAGGCCGCCCGCGAAATTCTGGCTTCGATAGGGGAGGCCCACTCGGCTTTCAACTCCGTCAACATCCTGCAAAACCGCGGCGTCAACGCCACGCTGGTCGACCTCAGCGGCTTCGACGACGCCCAGGCCCTGACCATTGACGAGCGCATCCGGCAGGCCTTTGCCGACATTGATTTTGCCAGCACCATCTGCATCGCCACCGGCTACACCAAGGGCACCGAGGGCATCATGCGGGAGTTCGACCGCGGCTATTCGGAAGTCACCTTCAGCAAGATTGCCGTGGCCGTGCGGCCGCAGGAGGCCATCATTCACAAAGAATACCACCTCTGCTCCGCCGACCCCAATCTGGTGGGCGTGGACGCCTGCCGCCCCGTGGGCTTCACCAACTACGACGTGGCCGACCAACTCGCCGACGTGGGCATGGAGGCCATTCACCCCAAAGCCTCGAAGCCGCTGGAAATACACGCCATCGACCTGCGCATCAAAAACACCTTCGAGCCCGAGCACCCCGGCACGCTCATCACCCGCGACTTCATCAGCCCCGAAAAGCACGTCGAAGTCATCACCGGCACCGACAAAGTGGTGATGATTGACATCCACGACCCCCTGATGGTGGGCACCGCCGGCTTCGACCTGCACCTGATGCAGGTGTTCTACGACCTCGACGTGAGCTACATCTTCAAAGCCACCAGCGCCAACAGCATCTCGGTGCTGGTGTGGGCCAAGGACCTGCAGCTGGAGCTTATGGCCGCGCTGCAAGCCAAATACGAGCAGGTCACCATTGAAGACGCCGCTCTGGTCTGCCTCATCGGCTCCAACATCGACGAGCCCGGCCTGCTGGCCCGCGCCGCCGGCGCCCTGGCCGAGGCGGGCATCAACATTCGCAGCGCGGGCGTGGCCATGCGCAAGGTCAACATCCAGTTCATCGTGGGCCGCGAGGAGTATAAGCCGGCCATCGTGTCCCTGAACCAGGCGCTGAGCTAGCGCGTAGTAGCGCGAACTTTGTAGTTCGCGTCCCCGCGCCGTGCAACGACTATCGTTCGTTCGGGAACGCGAACTACAAAGTTCGCGCTACACTCATGACGCTTCGCCAGTTCCTGCTCTTCACGGCCTTCACGCTGCCGGCTTGCGCCCTGCTCATCCTGTTCCTCGACCAGCCGCTGGCTGCCTTTATCCACGCGCGTTTCGGGTGGGCCAAGCCTTTTTTCGCCGCCCTCACCGCCGGCGCCGACGCGGTACACGAGGCGCTGATGCAGCACGTCCTGGGCCTGCCCATCATCTTTCTGGCGCTGGGGCTGGCCTTCGCCATCGGCCGCTACGGGCTGAAGCACCGGGGCGCCACGCTGTTTCTGGTGTTGCTGCTCACGCACGAGTTCAGCATGGTGCTGGCCAAAGCGCTGAAGGGCGCCGTGCACCGCCTGCGGCCAGAGGTGCAGTTTGGGGGCGGCTACGCGGGCACGGGACTGTGGGCCACCGGGCCGCACAACGACTCGTTTCCTTCGTACCACACGGCGGTGTATTTCAGCTTGTTTTTGCCGCTGGCGCTGGCATTTCCGCGCTGGCGGGTGCCGCTGCTGGTGCTGCCGGGCCTCATTGGCCTGGGGCGGCTGGTGCTGGGCATGCACTACCTGAGCGACGTGTGGGCCTCGCTGTGGCTGGTGGTGGCCCTCACGTTCCTGTTCGGGTTGCTGGAGAAGCCGCGCGTAGGGGCGGGGCTTGCCCCCGCCCATTAGGCCGGTGAGTTAGTAGGCTAGTGGGTTAGCTTTCAACGTTTGGGCGGGAGCAAGTCCCGCCCCTACATCCCAGCGAGGCGTTTTGCCGTTCAGCCCCGCAAGGCAAGTGCCGGTCTACGCTTTTTCATGAAAAAAACATTCCCACTCATCAAGGTCGCACTGGCCTTGCTCTGCGCCTGGCAACTGGCCGCCTGCGCCACCACCAAAATAACGCCGGACCCCAAGCTGGTGGTGCTGGGCCACGCGGGCTCCGGCTTTTTCACCCCCATCAGCCCGTTCAACTTTCGGCCGCCCAGCAGCTGGCGCGGCATCCGGCGGGCCCTGCTGCGGGGCGCCGACGGCGTCGAAATCGACCTCCAACTCAGCAAAGACAGCGTGGTGATGCTCTACCACGACCCCGAGCTTGCCAACAGCAGCAACGGCACCGGCTGCGTGAGCCAGCACCCCGCCGCCGAGCTGGTGCAACTGCGCTACCACGGCGGCTTTCCCTACGATTTGTTTCAGAAAGAGCGGCCCATCACCTTCGACACGCTGCTGGCCCGCCTCCGCCGGCGCCCCACCTTCCCAAGCCTGCACCTCGACCTGCACGAGGACGACCCGTGCCCGGCCGCCGGCCCGCCGCACGCCCGCACCCCGCTGCTCATCCGCCAGATTGCGCGCAGCCTGGCCCGCTACCGCGTGCCGCCCGAAAAGGTGCTGCTCATCACCCAGGAAAGCGGCACCATTCCGCTGGTACGCGCCGCCATGCCCCGAGTGCCCATCGGCCTGGAAATCGCCTCCGATGAATTTGCCCAGGGCCTGCGGCTGGCCCGCACCGAAAAACTCCACACCGTGGTGCTCGACGCCGACCGCGTGACGCCCGAGCAAACCGCGCAGGCCCGCGCCGCCGGCCTGGGCGTGGTGGTATTCGGCGGCCGCTCGGCCAAAGACATCAAGCGCGTGCTGGCCACGAAGCCTAATGAAATAGAAGTCGACAACCTCAAGCGCCTGCTGATTCTGCAGGGCCGCGGGAAGTAGGCGAGCCAGAAAAAAAGAACGTCATGCCGAGCGCCAGCGAAGCATTTTTACCGCGCAAGTAATTATTTGCTGTTGCGGTAAAAATGCTTCGCTGGCGCTCAGCATGACATTTTGAAGACCTGACGAACGGACTACTTGCCGCCCTTCTTGGCCTGCGCCATCAAATCCTCGTTCATTTTTACGTACTCACCGTTCGGCGGCGTGGCAGCCAGCGCGGCTTTCTTGGAGGCTTCGGCGGCTTTGGTGGCGCCGGCGTAGTCTTTCATTTTGAGGCGGATTTTGGCTTCCGTGTTGAGGTTCCAGTACTTGGTGGGTTCGGCGGCATTGGCTTTCTCCATCCAGGTCACGGCTTGCTTGAGGTCTTTGTTGTTGTCGTAGTAATACACGGCAGCCGCGGCCAGGTCGGCGGGCGCCGGGCTGGCGGCTTTAATGACTTTCTCATCAATCTGGGCCATTACCTTGCTGTCCACGTCGGCAGTTACCTTGAACTTGGCGCCGGTGCTTTCCCATTCCAGGGCCACGTTGGCGGTGCCGGGCGTGAGGTCAGTGAAGGCGATGGTGAAGGTTTCGACCTTGGCGGGCAGCTTGTAGGGCTTGACGGTGAAGCGGGCCACGTCCTGGTCTTCCTTGAAGCCTTCGACGTCGGCGCCCTGCTTGAGGCTCTTGTTCAGCACCACGGTCCACTCGGTGGGGCGCGGCACGGTGTAGATGCCGTACTCGCCGGCCGGCACCTTTTTGCCCTCAATCATCACGTCGTCCGAAAACTTGATGCTGGTGGTGGCGTTGGCGCCGGTGCGCCAGCGCTTGCCATTCGGCACCAGCGAATTGTCGCTGCCGAAGATGCTGCGACCTTTGGCGCCGGGGCGCGAGTACACGATGGTGATGTCGGTGAGGCCTACGCGCTGCGTGACGGTGCTCTGGGGGCTGGCCGCGGGCGTCTTGATTTGGGCGTGGGCGGCCGGGGCGGCCAGCAGGGTGGCGGCCGTAACCACGGCGGCGGAGAAACTCAGGAAGTGCTTGCTCATCAGGAAGAGAAAGGGTGTGGGTGTTAGTGTGGGGCTAAAAATACGAAACCCACGCTTGGGGCGCGGGTTTTGGGGCAGGATTACGTGGCCTGAATGATAATGGACCCCGGCGGCAAGTCCTCGGCCACCAGTTGCGTGCTGACCTGAGAAGAAAGTTTCGTTAGCTCGGCGTAGGTGTTGATGGGCGCGCTTAATACAAACACCGTCAGCGTATACTTGTCAAAATTCTGCTGGTGTTGCAGGTTTTTGTCGAACGTCAGCAAGGCGTCGAAACCTTCCGCCAGCATCCGTTTCAATAACTCTCCGTTCCTGATGCCATTCCACTGTTTGTCGCGCACGGTGTAAACCTCGTGGGCAGCGAAATCCTGTTTCAAGCGTTTGGGTAGGTTCTCGTCAAGCAGCAGCCGCATAAAGTTGGGCTACATTGGCGGAGGTGAGCAGCTTGGTTGCAGTTTCGAGCAGCGCAACGGCTTGCGCCTTGGAAACGGTGGGGAAATCATCCAGAAACTCGTCCAGCGAAACGCCTGCTTCCAAGTGGTCAAACAGCGTTTCGATGGGCACGCGGGTGCCGGCAAAAACGGGCTGGCCGTCTAATATGTCTGGGTCGGTACTGATAAGCGCTTGAATATTCATGGTCTAAAAATACGAAACCCGCGCTTGGGGCGCGGGTTTTAAAATAATAAGCGAGAGGATTGAAGCGCTTTTAATAGCGTGTTACTAGGTTGCACGGACAATTAACGAAGCCACCACAGGGCTGAAACGAAGTGCACCATTCCCAGAAAGCTGCTAGCCGTTTTGTCGTAGCGCGTGGCCAGCCGGCGAAACTGCTTGAGGCGACTAAAAAAGCGTTCGACTTTGTTGCGGTCGCGGTAAAGATTACGGTCAATCACCCGTTGGAGCAGGCGGTTCTTTTTGCTGGGAATCACGGCTTGGGCACCGATGGCGGCCACGCCGGCAAGCACCGCGTCCGTATCGTAGGCTTTGTCGGCCAGCACGTTGCCGGCGCCTCCGGCGGCTGACAGCAGGTCGGCTGCACGCCGGCAATCGG
>NZ_JADQDM010000028.1 GCF_015694525.1 Hymenobacter ruricola
GAGCGGCGCCGCAGCCGGGGCGGCCGCAACCGCAAGCGCGGCCCACGGCCCGAAGGCAGCGACGCCGCCAGCGCGCCCGCGGCCCCGGCCGCCGAGTAGCCTTTGCCACCAACGAAAAGCCCCGCTGCGATAAACAGCGGGGCTTTTCGCTGGAGCACTATTTTGGTGCGGCCACGTGCGGCCCGGGCGCTACACGCCGAAGCTCTTTTGAATCATGGCCATAAAATCGGCCTCGCTCATTTGAGACTTGGCGCCGAGAAGGCTTTTAGCGTCTTCGCCGGCAATGTAGCGCAGCTGCGAGGTGCCGTCGGTGGCAGCGCCGAAAATGACTTCGGCAATGAGTTCGGGCGAGCTGGCCGCGCCGCCGCGCTCGTTGAAGGCGGCCAGCACGCTGCGCACCTGAGCGGCGTAGGGTTCGGCGTCGTTGGCCGGGTCAATCGTCATTTGGAGGGAGCGGGTGGCAAAGTCGGTGGCCACGCCGCCGGGCGCCACCACCTTCACCCGAATGCCGAACGGCGCCAGCTCGTACCACAGCGACTCGGAAAAGCCATCCAGCCCAAACTTGGTGGCGTGGTAGAGGGAGTTCATGGGGAAGCCCGTGCGCCCGCCCACCGAGGTGATGTTGATGATGACGCCCGATTGTTGCGCCCGCAGAATAGGCAGCGCGGCCCGCGTCACGGCAAACACACCGAACATGTTGGTGGCAAACTGCTGCTGAATCTGGGCGTCGGTGGCGGACTCGAAGGGGCCCACGAGGCCGTAGCCGGCGTTGTTGATGAGCACGTCGAGGCTGCCAAAATCGGCGTGCGCCTGCTGAATGGCGCGCGGGGCGGCGGCGGCATCGGTCACGTCGAGGGCGTAGACGCGGACGTTGGGCAGGTCGTCAAATTTCGCATCGGCGGGGTTGCGCATGGTGGCGGCTACCTGCCAGCCGTGCTGGGCAAACAGGCGCACCGCGGCCGCGCCAATGCCGGTGGAAGTGCCGGTAATGAAAACGGTTTGGGGCATGGGATGGAATCAGAAAAACAAAAAGACCAGGCAGAATAGCCTGGCCTTTGGGTTGACGAATGACGCCCGGTATTGTTTTAATTCGGTCGCAAAGCCTGCGCCGGGCCTGGTTCAGCCGCAGAGTTTATTTCTGCATGGACCGCACCAAGCCCTTGAAAAATTGAATGCCGCCAAAAATGATGGCGCCCCAGGTCATGAAATACGAGCCGCCTTCCGAAGCCATGGCGTAAGTAACGCCCGTCACGAGCAAGCCGCCGCCGAGCCACAGCCCGCCGTGCAGCATGTCTTTCTTGGCGGCGGCAAGGTGGGCTTTTTTGAACTCCACGCGCAGCTCGGCCAGAATGGTTCGCCCGGTGGTTTCATCGAGTCCCTCCTTTAACAAGTGAGCTTGAATGTCGTCGTCGGACTTGCCCACGCTCATGTATTGAGCCGCCAGGTTGTAGAAATAGTCCAGTGCCTGCGCTGGCGCGGGGGCAGCGCCAACTGATTCGACCTGCGCCAGGTCTTGAGTGAGTTCCATAAATGAGGGAGTAGAGGTTATTGCCAAATGAAAAGAAGACTGAAAATTTGCCAGCAAGCTAAGCAAATTTTCAGTCTTCCAATTATTTCGCGGCCGCTACTCCCCGGCAACGCGCGTTGCGTTTTACCCCAGCACCTGCCCCACCCCAAACAGCACCGTGAACACCAGCGTGCTCAAGGCCATCTGCTTCAGCAGCGGGTCAATCTGCATTGATTCCTGCCGCTGCCACACCTGAATGGCGTTGAAGGCGAACAGCGGCACGGCCAGCGCGTACAGCCACTGCCAGGGCGAGTGGTAGGTTAGGGCCACGAACACTGTGGCGCAGCCCAGCCCCATGATGAGCAGCAGCCAGTGATAGCGCCGCGCGTGCACCGCCCCCAGCCGCACCGGAATGGTAATTTTGCCGGCCAGCACGTCGGAATTGATGTCACGGATGTTGTTCACGTTCAGCACCGCCGTGGCGAAGCAGCCGAGTGCCGCGGCGGGCAGCAGCACTTGCAGCGGCAGCGCCCGGGTTTGGAGGAAATAGGTGCCGCACACGCCCACTAACCCGAAAAACAGAAACACCGAAATGTCGCCCAGCCCGGCGTAGCCGTAGGGGTTCGAGCCCGCCGTGTAATTCACCGCCGCCCAAATGGCGGCCAGGCCCAGCGCCAGAAACCCGAGAAATAACCCCAGCCCGGCCGCGCCCAGCGCCACCCACAGCAACGCCAGGCCACTGCCCAACGCCAGCAGCCCGCAAATCCACATGCCGCGCTTCATTTGGGCCGGCGTGATGGCGCCGCTTTGCACGGCACGTTGCGGGCCCTGGCGGTGCACGCTGTCGGCGCCGTTCTGGGAGTCGCCGTAGTCGTTGGCGAGGTTGCTGAGGATTTGGAGCAGGATGGTGGTGAGGGCCGCCAGACCCACGACGAGGCCGTTGAACTGGCCGTTGGCTTTGGCCAGAAAACCGCCCGTGAGGATGCTGGCCAGGGCCAGCGGCAGCGTGCGGGGGCGAAATGCAGAAATCCAGGGCGACATGGGCGACAGCGGAAGCAGCAGAAAACAAACAGCAACACAAAGAACGTCATGCTGAGCGCAGCCGAAGCATCTCTACTGCTCAACTAATCTGATTTAGTATTACGGTAGAGATGCTTCGGCTGCGCTCAGCATGACGTTCCGAGTAATTCAGGGACAGGCTACTTCGTGATATCGGCCACCAGCTCTGGGCTGAGCGGCGTCACTTTCGAGTTGTAGAACTTCACCACCTGGCCTTTCTCGTTCACCAGGTACTTGCAGAAATTCCAGTTCGGTGCGTCGGAGACGGCGCCGTTTTTGGTTTTGTCGGCGAGGTACTTATAGAGCGGCGCGGCGTCGTCGCCTTTCACCGGAATGGTTTCGAACAGCGGGAACGTCACGCCGTAGTTCTTTTCGCAGAACGACGCCACTTCGGCGTTCGAGGCCAGCTCCTGGTTGAAACTGTTGGACGGGAAACCGAGCACCACCACTTTGCCCGCGTATTTCTTCGACAGCTCCTCCAGCTCCTTGTACTGCGGGGTGAAGCCACACTTGGAGGCCGTGTTCACGATGAGCAGCTTCTTGCCTTTGTACTGGCTCAGCTTCACGTCTTTGCCGTCGATGGATTTCACGGTGAAGTCATAGACGGAGGGGGCGGCTTTGGCGGTTTCGGCGGGGTTAGTCATGGCAGGGGAAGCGGCCGGTTTGGCGGCAATGAAAACCACGGCCGTAGCAGCAGTGGCCAGCGTGAGGAGAAGGGACTTTTTCATGAGTTGAAGGTAAGGATTGCGCAGTTGCGTGCGTAACCAAGCGCAGGCCAGTAGGGTTTCGGGCCGTAGCGCGGACTTTCTAGTCCGCGAATGGAATCGTTCGGACTCGCGGACTAAAAATCCGAGCTACATCAGGTAGTTGGCGGCGTCAGCCACTTTTCCAGCTGCACGGGCTGGTAGGCGGCCATCTGCATCAATAATTCTTCCGGGTCAGCCGATTGCAGGAGTTGGGCCCGGTTTTCGGCGCGGAGCAGCTGGTCGTCGCGCATCCGGTCGAGGGCTTGCAGGAGCAGGTCGTAGTAGCCGTCCACGTTCAGCAGGGCCACCGGCTTTTGGTGCAGGCCGAGCTGGCCCCAGGTCAGCACTTCAAACAGCTCTTCGAGGGTGCCGTAGCCGCCGGGCATGGCGATGAAGCCGTCGGCGCGGTCGGCCATCATCAGCTTGCGCTCGTGCATGGATTTGACGACGTGCAATTCCGTACATCCCTTGTGGGCCAGCTCCTTGGCGTCCAGAAAGTCGGGAATGACGCCGATAACCCGGCCGCCCTCCGCCAGCACGGCATCGGCAATGGTGCCCATCAGGCCCACACGCCCGCCGCCGTACACCAGCGTGAGGTTCTGGGCCACCATGGCTTTGGCGAGGGCCTGCGCCTGGGTGATGTAATTCGGGTTGGTTCCGGCGCTGGAACCGCAGTACACGGCAATGGATTTCATGGTTTGGCAATTAGCCGACAGGTCAGTAGCGCGGACTTTGTAGTCCGCGTCCCCGCGCCGGCAGTGTTGTTCAGAGACGCGGACTACAAAGTCCGCGCTACATGCGCTCGGGCACCTGGATGCCCAGCAGGCCCATCGAAGCCTTAATCTGCTCACCCACGCGGGCCGATAGCGCCACCCGCAGGCTGCGCTTGGCCGGGTCGGTTTCCTGAAAAATCGACACCTCGGCGTAGAAGCGGTTGTAGGCTTTGGCCAAATCGTAGGCGTACTGGGCCACCACGGCGGGCGAGAGGTTGCGGGCGGCTTCGGCCACTACCGAGGCGTAACGCGCCAGCTCCTGAATCAGCTCCTGCTCGGTGGGTTCGAGGGTAGCGAGCTGGCTCCAATCGGCCTGCGCATCAATGCCCAGTTCGGCGGCTTTGCGGCGGATGGCGGCGATGCGAGCGTGCGAATACTGGATGAACGGGCCGGTGTGGCCTTCGAGGCTCACCGACTCCTCGGGGTTGAAGAGCATGCGCTTCTTGGGGTCCACTTTCAGCAGGTAGTATTTCAGCGCGCCCAGGCCCAGCATGTGGTAGAGCTCTTCCAGCTCGGCGTCGCTCAGGCCTTCGGTTTTACCTTTTTCGAGGGTGGCGGCTTTGGCGGCGGCCACCACGTCGCGCACCAGCTCGTCGGCGTCCACCACGGTGCCTTCGCGCGATTTCATCTTGCCCGAAGGCAAATCCACCATGCCGTAGCTGAGGTGGTGAATGGCGTCGGCGTAGGGCTTGCCCAGCTTTTTGAGCGTGGCTTGCAGCACCTGCATGTGGTAGTTCTGCTCGTCGGCGATGACGTAGATGCTGCTGTCGTAGCCGAAATCCTGGTACTTGAGCTCGGCCGTGCCCAGGTCCTGCGTGATGTAGACGCTGGTGCCGTCGGCGCGGAGCAGGAGCTTTTCGTCGAGGCCCTCGGCTTGCAAATCGACCCACACGGAGCCGTTCTCCTTCTTGAAGAACACGCCTTTGCTGAGGCCTTCCTCCACCCGCTCCTTGCCCAGCAGGTAGGTTTCGGACTCGTAGTAGTACTGGTCGAAATCGACGCCGATGTTCTTATAGGTGGCGTCAAAACCTTCGTACACCCAGCCGTTCATCTGGCTCCAGAGGGCCTTCACGTCGGGGTCGCCGGCTTCCCAGGCTTGCAGCATCTGCTGGGCCTCGGTCATGAGGGGGGCGCTTTTCTTGGCGATGTCGGCGGCCACGCCTTCGGCTTCGAGCTGCCGGATTTCCTCGCGGTAATGCTTCTCAAACAGCACGTAGTATTTGCCGGCGAGGTGGTCGCCCTTCATGCCGGCGCTCGCGGGGGTTTCGCCCTGGCCGAAGTGCTGATAGGCAATCATCGACTTGCAGATGTGGATGCCGCGGTCGTTCACTAGGTTGGCTTTGGTGACGGTGGCGCCGGTGGCTTTCAGAATCTCGGCCACCGAGTAGCCCAGGAAGTTGTTGCGCAGGTGGCCCAGGTGCAGGGGCTTGTTGGTGTTGGGCGAAGAATACTCCACCACCACGCGCTGCGGGCCGCCCTCGGTGCCCACGGGCGCGGTGGCCGGTTGCGCGCGCAGCTGCTCAAACTGGGCCAGCCACTCGGCATCGGCAATTTCGAGGTTGAGGAAGCCTTTGACCACATTGTAGCCGCGCACACGGGACTCGTTGGTTTTCAGCCACTCCCCTAGCGCCTGGCCGATTTGCTCGGGGCCTTTGCCCAGGGACTTGGTGAGCGGGAAGGTGACGAGGGTGAAGCTGCCGGCAAACTCCTTGCGCGTGGGCTGGAGCGTGAGGCTGGCGGCGGGGACTTCAACGCCAAAAACAGCCTGAGCGGCGGTTTGCAGGGCGGTTTTGAGGGAGGATTCTAGCTGTTGCACGGGGCAAAGGTACGGGCCGACCCGCGTCAACTCACCTCTCCGCTTAAGGAACCGGCCGGAACAAAAGGGTCGGCCTTGCTTTACAAATTCTAATACTTAATTACCTTTGTTTTCACTAGGTCCTCGACAAATCCACGCTTTTTCCTTTCCTTTTTATGACAACTTATTTGAATTCATTTCGCACCAGCTTAGCCATTTGTGCGATGGTTTTCATGGGAGCGTGCTCAAAAGACAGCAGCGACAGCGCCTCCACCGGCGTTGGCGGCGATGGCATGAGCTGGACGGTAGACGGCAAAACGGAAACGGCCGTCTTCACCACGGGAGGCCTCATCTCGCTGGGCAACCTGCCGCTGCTGACCGTGGTGGGCAAACTAACCAATGGCTCGGGGGGGACTATGACGACTCTGAACATGGGCCGGGGAGTAGGCACTTACCCGCTGGCAGCCAGCGCCACTACCGGATACTCGGCAGCGTATACCGTCAGCGCGGGTGAGAACTACATAGCTTCCGGCGGCAGCGCTACCCTCACCACCTATGCCCCGTCGGCCACCGCCGGGGAATCCCATGTGGTGGGCACGTTCACCTTCACGGGCACCGACCCCAACGGCACGGGCACCAAAACGGTGACCAATGGCAAATTCGACATCAAGTTCTGAGCCGCTGCCTGCGACGTGAAATGCAAAGCAACCAAAGCCCCGCCAGTGTCTGGCGGGGCTTTTCATAGGATGCTGATGCAGTTTACGAAACTCATACCCCAATACCGTTTCTTACACTTTAGTTAGTGGCCGCGTTTCCTACACTTGGGCCTACCTTTTAGGTCTGTTTCTGCCCTTGTGAGTTTAGTTAGCACTTCAGATTAGAAGTTCGCTGAATGGAGCACTATTTTACCATCGCCTTGCGGTAATGGGTTATCGGCAATGGCAACCATATGAACAGCAGCAAGCTCGCGCGGCAACAGTGGGTCGTTGGGACGTGGCTCGGCTGCTTGCTCTTGGTGGGGCTGAGCATCTGGACGCCATTGGAACTGGTGCCGTTGCCGGTGGAAAACGTGCCCCGCTGGGGCCTGTGGGCCTTGGCCTTTCCCGCTGCCTGGGCGCTGCAGGCGCGCTGGCCCCGGCTGCGGTGGCTCTGGCGGGCCGTGCCGTGGGTGCTGTGGGCCCCCTTGCTGGCGGTCTTGCTTTTTTGGTTGTCCACAACCGTGGCGCAAACGCCGGCCAAGTCCTGGGCCGAAATCCTCTCGCCACTGCGGTGGCTCTTCGCTCGCGCCGAGGAATGGCGCACGGTGCGAGTATATTTTCACCGGGGGCGCCAAGGGGTCACTTTCCAAGCGTATGCACCCATTAATCAACCCTTGCCGCCGCTCTGGTTTTTGGCCCGTGGGTCGTCGCGAACGGCCGTTATTACGCCTTTGGTCCCCGGTCTGCAGTGGGCGGAACCCGTACCGGCATTGCTCGATGCCTCGTGGCGGGCGGAACCGCTTGAAGGGCTCGATTCCGTAGCGCGATACCAACTCGCGTACGAGCAACTCCGGATGAGCGGCGATTCCGCACTGCATCAACGGCTGCGGCCGGGGCAACCCGCGCGAGCCGCGGCTGCCCGACGGGAACGGAATCGGGAAATGGAAACGGAACGACGCCTTCAGCAGCGGACAACGAACACAGGTTCACGAAAACGGTGGAATTTATAATCACCTAACTTTTCACAAGGTAATCCGCCTAACGAAACCCCACCCCAAAAGCCCCGTCCGCAACCGGCGGGGCTTTCCGTTTCGTCAGCGGCCTAGGCTTCCTTGGTCGCCCCAGCGTCGCCTTTGGGGCTGCGCCAAGCACGACTGTTCCTTATACTCGCGGCTCTGGCCTTCTACCGGCTCACCACTTCCTCCAGCCGTAGCCGCTTCTCGATGGCATCGGTCGCCTTCTCCAGAATGTTAAAGGCATTTTTGGCCATCGTATTCCCATTATCCAGCGTGGGGTTGATTTCGACCATTTCGAAACACACCACTCGGTCGTTTTCCAGCAAATCCTGGCAGAGGTTTTCGGCTTCGGACAAATAAAGCCCGTCCTCCACGGGCGTGCCCGTGCCGATGCTGAAGCTGGAATCGAGGCTGTCGACGTCGAAGGAAATGTAGACCAAGTCGCAGAAGCGCAGGTGCTCGTAAATCTCGCGGGTGAGCTGGCGCGAACCCTTGGCCTTGATTTCGGGCAGCTTTATCCACTTAATGCCCAGTTCCTCAATCAGGGCGTCTTCCTCCCCCTCGGTGTCGCGCACCACCACGTACACCAAGTGTTCGGGCTTGAGCTTGGGGCCGGGCTCGGCCAGGTTTTGGAGGCGGCGCCAGAAGAATTCGGTTTCCGGGTCGGGAATGTTGCGCTGGTGCTTGAGGTTGTCGACGCCCAGCGCGGCGGCCAGGGGCATGCCGTGCACGTTGCCGCTGGGCGTGGTGTAGGGCGAGTGGATGTCGGCGTGCGCGTCAATCCAGATGACGCCCAGCGTCTTGGCCGGGTAGGCGGCCTTGATGCCGGCAATGGTGGCATTGGCCGAGCTGTGGTCGCCGGCCAGCACCAAGGGGAACTCGCCGAAGCGCAGCGTCTGCTCCACGGCGTTGGCAATGCCCTTTTGCACGGTGTAGATGCTGTCAATGTGCTTGGCGAAGGGGAAATGGTTTTTCTCGAACAGCACGTGGTTCAAATCGGGCAGCGTCACGGTATTGAACCGACGGAAATAGTCGGAGCCCTTGTTGAGGCAGGCCACGCGCAGGGCGTCGATGCCCATGCCGGAGCCGCGGGTGCCGGCCCCGAGTTCGGAGCGTACTTCCAGAAGTTTGATGCGTTTCATCGGAGGGTGGGATTTTAGAGAAAGCAGGATGGCGGCATCGTTCCAAGGGAATCATTTAACAATTATCATTTAACATTTAACAACTATTCAATGGGCCCAATGGCGCAGAATGAACGACTGTTAAATATTAAATGATAATTGTTGAATGAAACGCTTCGAGCGCTGCCTTGCGGCAGAAGCATCTGCCGTAGCCAAGTCGCTTACTATTCCATCGTCACGATGCGGGGCGGGGTAACGCAAGAACAACATTCGGTTCCCGACCGTTTACCCGACCCCGGCGGTACTTTTGTACCGCCCGCCGCAAATGTCGCGCTTTTCCCCCGCTCCAACAACTGATGGATACCTATCACGACCTCATCTCCCAAACTTTCGACTTCCCTACGGCCGACTTTACCGTGCAGGACCATGAACTGCAGTTCCACGGCATCGACCTGATGGCGCTGGTGGAGAAGTACGGAACCCCGCTGCGCCTCACCTACCTGCCCAAAATCAGCTCCCAGATTCAGCGGGCCAAGAAATGGTTTGCCGAGGGTATCGAGAAAACCGGCTATACCGGCACTTACTCCTACGCCTACTGCACCAAGTCGTCGCACTTCCGCTTCGTGCTGGAGGAGGCCCTGAAAAACGACATCCACCTCGAAACCTCGTCGTGGTTCGACATCAGCATCATCCGCAACCTGCACGCTCAGGGCAAGGTGGATAAGCAGAAGCACATCATTTGCAACGGCTTCAAGCCCGAAGCTTACAAAAAGGAAATCGCCGACCTGATTAACGACGGGTTTGTGAACTGCATGCCCATCATCGATTCGCCCAACGAAATCGAGTACTACCACGACCACGTGCAGGAAAAGGTGAACATGGGCATGCGCCTGGCCTCCGACGAGGAGCCGCGCTTCCAGTTCTACACCTCGCGCCTGGGCGTGCGCTACGCCGACGTGATTCCGCTCTACGAGCAGCGCATCAAGGAAGACCCGCGCTTCACGCTCACCATGCTGCACTACTTCATCAACACCGGCATCAAGGACACGTCCTATTACTGGTCGGAGCTGAGCCGCTTCGTGCACAAGTACTGCGAGCTGCGCAAGGTGTGCCCCACGCTGAACACCATCGACATCGGCGGCGGCTTCCCCATCCAAACCAGCATCCAGCCCGAGTACGACTACCCCTACATGGTGGCCGAGATTCTGCGCACCATCCAGCGCATCTGCCAGGAGGAAGGCGTGCCCGAGCCCAACATTTTCACCGAGTTCGGCATCTTCACCGTGGGCGAAAGCGGCGCCATCATCTACTCGATTCTGGACGAGAAGCTGCAGAATGACAAGGAACTCTGGTACATGATTGACGGCTCGTTCATCACCAACCTGCCCGACACCTGGGCCCTGAACCAGCGCTTCATCATGCTGGCCGTGAACGGCTGGAACAAGAGCTACAAGAAACTGCAGCTTGGCGGCCTCACCTGCGACTCGCAGGACTACTACAACGCCGAGAAGCACATCTACCAGGTGTTTCTGCCCGAGCGCAAGCCCGCCGATGCGCAGCCGCTCTACGTGGGCTTCTTCCACACCGGCGCCTACCAGGAAAGCCTCAGCGGCTACGGCGGCATCAAGCACTGCCTCATTCCGGCCCCGCAGCACGTCATTTTGAATCGCGCCGCCGACGGCACCCTCACCGATACCGTTTTTGCGCCCCAGCAGGAAGCCGGCAGCATGATGCGCATCCTCGGATACGAATAATTCAATTTCGGCCGCCGGAATTTTTCATTGAAAATGGCGTTAGCCGCTTATCTTTGAAGCCTAGCCTCGCCATCCCTCAACCGTTTTCCTATAAATTATGAAAAAGTTCGTATTGCTCGCCGCCGGTGCTGCCGCCCTCACCCTCGGCGCCTGCAACCGCCAGAAGTGCCCCGCCTACAGCAGCACCAAGGAAGCCAACCGCGTTTCTTCGCCCATCACGGCGAGCACGGCACAGAAAGTAGAGCGCCAGTAGCGCTTGTTGGTTTTGAGATAGAAAAGGCCGGCTTCCCGCGTGGGAGGCCGGCCTCTTTTGTGTGCGATGTAGAGACGCCTATTTGCGTCTCGTTGTTTGCGCCGTTCGGTGTCTGTCGGATTCCGTTCGCACCATGCAAGCGCAAGTCGTTCAACGACGAGACGCAAAATATTGCGTCTCTACCCGTTCAAAATAACGTCCGTAGCTGCCTGCAAATTGGCCACGCGGGGCGCGAATTCTACTTCTTCCTCTCCCACCAGAATGCCGCGCACGCCTACGGCGGCGCCGGCTTCCATGTCGCGCAGCCGGTCGCCCACAATCCAGCACTGCGCCGCGTCCAGGTTGAAGCGGGCAATGGCTTTTTCCAGCATGCCGGAGTTGGGCTTGCGCAGGATGGACTCGCTCACGCTGGGGTGGGCATCGCTGAAATACAAGGCGTCCAGCGCATTATCGCAGGCGGCCTGCACCTTGGCGTGGCAGGCGCGCACCTCGGCCGCGGTGTAGAGGCCCTTGGCGATGCCGGCCTGGTTGGTGACGACGATTAGGTGGTAGCCGGCGGCTTTGAGGCGGGCCAGGCTTTCGGGCACGCCGGGGCAGATGATGAAGTTATCGAGCTGCCACACGTAGGTGCCGATTTCTTCGTTCAGCACGCCGTCGCGGTCGAGAAAAACGGCTTTGTTTTTTGTTGTCATGGAACAAAAGAAGTAGCGCGAACTTTGTAGTTCGCGTCCCTGAACGAGTGCCGAACGGCGCGGGGACGCGAACTACAACCGCAGGTCAGCGGTAGCTAAAGTTCGCGCTACATGAAAATTGCGATTATCGGCGGCGGCATCAGCGGCCTCACCCTGGCCTGGTACCTGCAAAAAAGCGGCGTGGCCTACGACTTGTTCGAGGCCGACGCCCGGGCCGGCGGCAACCTCAGCAGCTGGGCCACGCCGGAAGGCTACCTGCTCGAAACCGGCCCCAACTCGCTGCAACTGAGCCCGGAGCTGGCAGAATTGCTCGCCGACCTCGGCCTGACCGACCAGATTCGGGACGCGGCCGCCGTGAGCCAGCACCGCTACGTGCTGCGCGGCGGGCGCTACCGCATCTTGCCCGGCGCCCCGCCCCGCCTGCTCACCAACGGCTTTTTCAGCCTGAAAGCCAAGTGGCGCCTGCTCCAGGAATTCCGCCAGCCCGCCGCGCCGGTAGATGCCCACGAAACCGTGGCGCACTTTTTCCGCCGCCGCTTCGGGCCCGAAATCCTGGACTACGCCGTCAACCCGTTCATGGCCGGCATCTACGCCGGCGACCCGGAAAAGCTGCTCATCCACAAGACCTTTCCGCAGCTGCCGGCGCTGGAGCAGCAGTACGGCTCGGTGCTGCGCGGGCTGATGAAGGGCGGCACGGGCGCCGGGCGCCGCCGCATCATCACCCTCCAAAATGGCCTGCAAACCATCACCGACACGCTGGCGGCCCGGCTCACCCAGTACCAGCCGGGCACGGCCGTCACGGCCGTTTCCCGCGCCACCGACGGCACCTACCAGCTGGAGCTGACGGGCCCGCAGGGGCTGGCCGCGGCGCCGGGCTACTCGCACCTGGCGCTGGCGCTGCCCACCTACGCGGTGGCGCCGCTGCTGGAGCCCTTGTTTCCGGCGGCCGCGGCGGCGCTGGCGGCCGTGCACTACCCGCCCATGAGCGCCGTGTATTCGGCCTACGACCGCGCCGCCGTGGCGCACCCGCTCAACGGCTTCGGCGCGCTAAACCCCAAAGTGGAAGGCACCTACGCGGCAGGTTCCATCTGGACCAGCAGCATTTACCCGGAACGGGTGCCGGCTGGGCAGGTGCTGTTTACCACTTTCGTGGGCGGCGCCCAATACGAAGCCGCGGCGCTGCAGGCCGAAGACGTCCAGAAAGCCGCTGTGCACGCCGAATTGAGCAAATTTTACGGCATTGCGGGGGCGCCGCGCTGGCAGGGGCGCTATTTCTGGCCGCGCAGCATTCCGCAGTTCGACGAACGCATTGTGGGGGCGCACGCCGCCGCCGCCGCGCTGGAAGCCGAGCACATCGTGGCCGTGGCCAACTGGCGCGCCGGCGTGGGCGTGCCCGACTGCGTGCGCCACGCCCGCCGCACGGCCGAAACGTTGGCGACTGAGCAATAATACCTTGTCCGCTGGCTTGCAGGGCTTGGTGTATTTAAATAGGTACATGGCTTAGCAAAAAAGCCGCCCAGGGCGCCGCGCCACCACGCAGCTTCGCACGGCGAAACCCTATCTTTGACCCCATGAGCGAAGGCCTCGTCCTAATCCCAACCTACAACGAGCGCGAGAATGCGGAGCTGATAATCCGCAAAGTGATGTCGTTGCCACGGGCTTTCGACGTGCTGATTATCGACGACGGCTCGCCCGACGGCACGGCCGCCATCGTGCGCGGCCTGCAGGCGGAGTTTGCCGGGCGGCTGTTTTTGGAAGAGCGCAGCGGCAAGCAGGGCCTGGGCACGGCCTACATCCACGGGTTTCGGTGGGCCCTGGCGCGCGGCTACGAGTACATTTTCGAGATGGACGCCGACTTCTCGCACAACCCCGACGACCTGGTGCGCCTCTACGAGGCCTGCGCCGCCGAAGGCTACGACGTGGCCATCGGCTCGCGCTACATTCAGGGCGTGAACGTGGTGAACTGGCCCATGTCGCGGGTGCTGATGTCGTATTTCGCCTCGTGGTACGTACGCGCCGTCACGGGCATGCCCATTCGGGACGCCACGGCGGGCTTCAAGTGCTACACGGCGCGGGTGCTGCGCGCCATCGAGCTCGACAAAATCCACTTCGTGGGCTATGCCTTCCAGATTGAGATGAAATGGCTGGCCTACCAGCTCGGTTTTCGCCTCAAGGAAGTGCCCATCATTTTCACCGACCGCACCCGCGGCACCTCCAAAATGTCGAAGGGCATTGTGCAGGAAGCCTTTTTTGGCGTACTGCAAATGAAGATGAGCAGCTGGGTGCACCCGCTGAAAAGGGCATAGGAGATGAGGCACAGGGAATGAGGGGATGCTCCTTCCGTCCGTCCTGCCCCATGCCTTATTCCCTATGCCCTCCTGCCCTTCTGCCCTATCTTGCGCCGACGCATGGAAAACACTCCCCTGTTTTGGCTGGCTTTTACGGCGTTCGTCATCGGGCTGCTGCTGCTCGACCTGCTGGTTTTCAACCGCAAGGCGCACGAAATCAAGCTGCGCGAGGCCCTGGGGTGGAGCGCCTTTTGGGTGGCGTTGTCCTTGTGCTTCAACTTCCTGGTGTACCGCACCATGGGCCACCAGGCCGGCCTGCAATGGCTGACGGGCTACCTGGTGGAAAAGGCCCTGAGCGTCGACAACCTGTTTGTCTTTCTACTCATTTTCAATTACTTCAAGGTACCGGGGCAGTACCAGCACCGCATCCTGTTCTGGGGCGTGCTGGGGGCGCTGATTTTGCGGGCCGTCTTCATTCTGGTGGGCGGGGCTTTGCTGGCCAAGTTTCACTTCCTGCTGTATTTGCTCGGCTCCTTTCTGGTGTACACCGGCATCCGGATGGGCGTGGCCGGCGACGCGCCCGAAATCGACCCCGAAAACAACCCGGTGGTGCGCTTCCTGAGCCGGCACCTGCCCATTACGCGGCAGCTGGAGGGCGGCAAGTTCTTCATCAAGAAAGACGGCCTGCGCTTTGCCACGCCGCTTTTGGTGGTGCTGGTGATGGTGGAAACCACCGACGTGGTGTTTGCCGCCGACTCCATTCCGGCCATCCTGGCCATCACGCGCGACACGTTTGTGGTGTTTACTTCCAACGTGTTTGCCCTGCTGGGGCTGCGGGCCATGTACTTCGCGCTGGCCAGCATGATGCGCCTGTTTCATTACCTGCACTATGGGTTGGCGCTGATTCTGGTGTTCATCGGCGTCAAAATCCTGCTCGAAAACGTGCTGCCCATCCCCATGCCGTACGCGCTGGGGGTGGTGGGCGGGCTGCTGGCGCTGAGCGTGCTGGCCTCGGTGCTGTGGCCGAAAAAAGAGGCGTAAGGGCCCTTCTGTGCCCTAATCGGGCGCGATAATTGTTGGGGCGGCCAGACAACCTTTTCCGTCCTTTTCCTTCGTGCGTCTATGAAAATACTTCGACTCGCCGCGGCCTGCCTGTTGCTGGCCGCTCCGCTCTGCCGCCCCGCAGCCGCCCAAACGCTCGACCCCACGTTTGCCTCGCCCCAGTCGCTCTACACCACGGGCAAGGTGTACTACATGGGCCCTGCGCAGGCCGACGGCAAGCGCGTGGTGGGTGGCTTTTTCACGCGGGTAAACGGCGCCACCAACGCCCGCCCCCTCATCCGGCTCGACGCCCAGGGCAACCTTGACCAACCCTTTTCGCAAAACACCGGCAACGTGCGCGGCGTGACGCAGGTGCTGGGCCTGCCCGGCGGGCAATACCTGCTGGTGAGCAGCAGCGGCAATATTCTGGCCGCCGGCATCGCCCGCGCCGAGCTTGGGCGCCTGAACGCCAACGGCACCCCCGACGCTACTTTCAGCGTGGGCACGGGCCCGACCTTTGGCCTGAGCTCCGGCTACGGTTCCGCTTTTGCCACGCAGCCCGACGGCAAGATTCTGGTGGCCGGCTTTTTTTCGGCTTACAACAGCGTGCCTGCGCCGGGCGTGGTCCGGCTCAACGCCAACGGCAGCGTGGACGCCACGTTCAACGCCGCGGGCTCCGGGTTCAGCGCGGGGGCGTATCCCACCGCCATTGCGGTGCAGCCCGATGGCAAGATTCTGATTGGCGGCCAGTTCGACTACTTCGACGGCCAGCCCGCGACGGGGCTGGTTCGCCTGAACGCCAACGGCGGCTTCGACGCCACGTTCGTTTCGCCCCTGCTGAACAGTTCCTTGGTGGAGGGCGTGGTGGTGCAGCCCGACGGCAAAGTGCTGGTGAATGGCTTGCTGGCCCTGCCCTTGAGCGGGCCCACGCCGGATGCCGCCCTGGTGCGCCTGCTGCCCACGGGTGGCATCGACCCCAATTTCACCACTTCGCTTTTTGTAAACGGCGAAGTTTCGACCAGTTCTTCGGACCCGGCCGTGGTGCTGCAGCCCGACGGCAAAATCATCGCGACGGGCTATTTCACCGGCGCCGTGGGCAACCGCCTGGCCCGCCTCAACGACAACGGCACCATCGACCTGACCTTTCAGGTGGGCGCGGGCCCCGGCGAAACCCCAAGCAGCCTGGGCCTGCAGCCCGACGGCTCCCTGCTGGTGGGCGGCGGCTTCGGCGCCTTCGACGCCGTGGAGCAGCCGCTGGTGAAGCTCAGCCCGGCCGGCGCCCCCGACCCCGCGTTTGTGGCCAGGCTGCAAATCCCGGGCACGGCCACCGCCCTGGCCCGGCAGCCCGACGGCAAGCTGTTGCTCGGCGGCGATTTTACGGAGCTGAACGGGCAGCCCGTGCACCGGCTGGTACGCCTGCTGCCCAGCGGCGCCCTCGACGCGGGCTTTTCGGCTGCTACCGGCGTGCTGCCCGCTTCGGTGAGTTGCCTTGAGCTGCAGCCCGATGGCAAAGTGCTGGCCGGCACCGCCCAGTCGGTGCTGCGCTTTGAGGCCACCGGCGCGCCCGATGCCACTTTTATGCCCCTGGTAACCGGACCGGGCCACTACGTGGCCGACGTGACGGACCTCGCCTTGCAGGCCGATGGGCGCGTGCTGGTGACGGGCGCGCTGAGCGGCACCGCCAACGGCGTTGCGTTCAACGGGCTGCTGCGGCTCACCAGCGCCGGGGCCATTGACCCCAGCTTTGCCCGCGCCCTCGCCCACCCCACGCTGGGCGCGGCCGCCGCCGCCGATGCCGTGCTGGTGCAGGCCGACGGCCGCATTGTGGTGGCGAGCCGGTTTCGGCCCACTACGCCGGCCATCACGTTCCGGCTGGCCCGCTACGAAGCCAATGGCGCCCTCGACGCTTCCTTCCAGAGCAGCACGGATTACTCGCTGGTCAATGGTGTCGGGTCGTCGGCGGGCCAGGTATTTGCCCTGGTCCAGCAGCCCGACGGCAAGCTGCTGGCGGGCGGCTCTTTCAACCAGGTAGACGGCGCCGCGCGCCAGGGCGTGGCCCGCCTGCTGCCCACTGGCGCCCTTGACCCCCAGTTTTACGACCTCCTTGGCCATTAGCGGCCCGGTGCGCACGCTGGCCCTGCAGCCCAACGGCCGCGTGCTGCTGGGTGGCGACTTTACCACGGCTTCCATTCCCTCCGGCGTGCGCGCCAACCTGGCGCGGGTGCTCGACAACGGGCAGTTCGATGCCTCGTTTGGTGCCACGGCCACCCCCAATGTCGCGGTGCGCTCCATTGTGGTGCAGCCCGATGGCGCCATTGCATTTGCGGGGGAGTTCAGCACCGTGGCGGGGCAGCCCCGCCTCAACGTGGCCCGCATCACGGCGCCCAACGTGCTGAGTGTGGCCGCCCCGGCCGCCGTGGCCGCGCGCACCGCCGCCTGGCCGGTGCCCGCCCACGGCCAGCTGCGCATCGCGCCCGACCTAAGCGCCGGCCCCCTTGCGGTGGAGCTGACCGACGCGCTGGGCCGCACCGTGCGGCGCCAGCCCGCCACCCGCGCCGCCGAGCAAACGCTGGACCTCGAAACGCTGCCCGCCGGCCTCTACGTGCTGCGCGTGCACTACGCCGCCGGCACCGTGGCGCGCCGCATCGCGGTGGAGTAGCGCCAGTGCTTGCCGCACCAAAAAAGGGCAGCCCCGCGCGAGGCTGCCCTTTTTTGGTGCGACCGGAGCGGCTGGGTTATTTCGGCGCTTTGGTAGGGTCGGGGTCGGCGGCGTTGGAGTTCACGCCGGCGTCGGGCGCGGCGCCGGTGTTGAGCAGGTCAATCAGGTTGAGGGGCTCGAACTGGCTGGAATCGGCCGCGACGGCGCGCGTGGTGTCGGGCCGCGCCGCGAAGTGCATGTACTGGCGCGCCGGGCCGTTGAGGGAGAGGCCGTATGGCAGGTTTTCGCGGTCGTTGGACGTGATGAGGCCGCGCGTGGCCATGATGTCGGCGATGAGGCGGAAGAAGTAGCGGGTGCTGCGGCGCAGGTCGCCGTAGGCATCGAAGGAGTAGCGCGCGAACTTGGGCTTGGGGATGATGCTGGCCAGGTAGAGGCTTTCGGCCAGGTTCAGCTCGTCGGGGCGCTTGCCGTAGTAGAACAGGGCTGCGTCCTTCACGCCGTACACGCCGCGCTTGCCGCTGGGCCAGCGGTACTTGCTGGGGCCCCACTCGATGATGTTGAGGTAGACCTCGAACATGCGCTGCTTGCTGGCCAGGCTGGTGTTCTCGATGAGCCACACGATGAGGGCTTCCTCAACCTTGCGGGCCACGGTTTTCTGGCGGGTCAGAAACACGTTTTTCACCAGCTGCATGGAAATGGTGCTGCCGCCGCGGGCAAAGCGGTGCTCCTTGATGTTCTGAATGGCCGACTTCACAAACGCCTTCTCCATGAAGCCTTTGTGGGTGAAGAAGCGCGGGTCTTCGGCCGTGGTGATGGCGTGGATGAGGTAGGGCGACACTTCGTTGTAGGGCACGAAATCCGGGTTGGGCGGGCCCACCACGAAGGTGCGCACCGAGTCGCCCTTGTCGTTGTACACGGTCTGGCTGAAGGCGGTGTTCAACTTGTTGAGGTCTTCTTCGCCGAAGCTGGTGAGCTTGAAATTCTTGCCCCGCAGGCTGGAATCGAACTTCAGGCTGTCGACGCGGGCCATATCCAGGCTGCCGCTCATGCGGTAGGTGAGCGTGCCCGTGCCCTGGGTGCCGCGCACCTCGTCGAAGATGCCGGTGGGCAGCGAGGCGAAGAAGTCGTTGGCCTGCGTCTCGGCCGAGGTCACGTTGATGCTGACGGCCCGGCTGGGCTTCGTCCGCACGCTGATTTCGGGGTAAAGGACAATTTTGTTGACCGTGATGCGGCTGCCTTTTTCCAGGGCGGCGGTGCCGCGGCCCAGCGTGGCCACGAAGTCCATCGAGCCGCGCTTCACCACAATCTCGTTGGCGGCCAGCTTGGGGTGGTAGAGGCTGAAGTTGCGGGACGCCACCGAGCCGCGCACCGTGAGCTTGCCGCCGGTGTCGTCGTCGTCGAAGTCCTTGCTGTCGAGCCGCACCTGCACCGTGTCGAAGCTCACCAGCGCCCCGAAGCGGCGGGGCACGTAGGGCAGCTGCACCGAGCCGCCCACGCCAAACACCTTGGCGTCGAGGGCGTAGTCGCCGGGCTCGATGTGCCCGCTGATGCCCAGCTCGTTCGCCACCGAGTCGACGGTGGCCGTGAGGCGGCCCGAGATGTCGCCGTCCTGGATTTTCAGCTCCGGCAGGCGCAGCAGGGCGGTGTGGCGCAGGTTGGCGTAGCTGACGGTGAAATCGCGGAAGCTGGCTTCTTCGGGCACGTTGTCGAACACCGTTTCCAGGGCCTGGTTCAGCAGCAGGCCGTAGTTGGTGCCCTTGGTGGTGTCGCGCGGCACGGTGCTGGCTTTCTGCTTTTTGATGAGAAAGCCGTAGTTGTCGGCGGTGGCGGTTTTGTGGGGCGTGAGGCGGGCCGTGATGATTTGCAGGTCGCTGAACACCGGGCGGCCGGCGAAAAGCGAGCGCACGCTCAGGCTGGCCTGCAGGCGGCGGGCGGTGAGCAGGGTGTCGGTGGGGTTGGCCGTGGGCACGAGGCCGAGGCCGGCTATCTCCACGGTTTTGAAGCCGGCGAACCGGGCCGGGCCCAGCGTGAGAACGACCGGGTATTTGCGTTCAACTTTGGCCTTGACCTCTTTCAGGGCGTAGTCCAGCAGCTGCTGGCGCTTCCACTGAAACACGGCCACGGCCAGCAGCAGCAGCGCCGCCACGCCGCTCAGTATGCCGATTAAAAGTCGCTTGGTGGAAGGGGAAATGGGCACGGAAATCAGTAAAGTGAGCAGGGTAGCCACCGCCAAAGGTACGGCAAACCCCGGCGTAGCCGGAATACGGAAGTAAAAGCTGAACGGCTGATTCCCTTCCTTTTTTAAGGAGGGGGCGTTCGAACCGCAGGTTCGAACGGGGGGGGGGTGGACGTCGTTGAACGAGCCCGGCAAGCGCGTGCTGCTACGGCCTAACGGCTACAAATGCTGACTGTGCGCATATCGTTCAACGACTTTACCACCCCCGCCGACGCTGCGCGCCGGCATCCCCTCCTTAAAAAAGGAGGGGAGTCGGCCGTTCCGGACCGCGCCGCCCGCCCGTACTTTTGCGCCATGCCCAGCCCCCTCACCGCCCTCTCGCCCCTCGACGGGCGCTACGCCCGCGCCACGGCCCCCCTGGCCACGCGCTTCTCCGAAATGGCCCTGATACGCTACCGCGTGCTGGTCGAAGTCGAGTACTTCATCGCGCTGGCCGAGCTGCCGCTGCCGCAACTGCAAGCCGTGCCAGCCGATGCGTTTCCCGCCCTGCGCGGCCTCTACGAAAACTGCTCGGAGGCCGCCGCCGAGGCCGTGAAGGCCCACGAAGCTGTGACGAACCACGACGTGAAAGCCGTGGAATACTTCCTGCGCGACGAGTTCACGAAGCTGGGCCTGGGCGCGTTTGTCGAGTTCATCCACTTCGGCCTCACCTCGCAGGACATCAACAACACCGCCATTCCGCTCAGCTTCCGCGATGCCATGGTGGGCGTGCTGCTGCCGGCCTACGCGCAGGTGCGCAACGCCCTGGCCGCCCGCGCCCAGGAGTGGGCCGACGTGCCCATGCTGGCCCGCACCCACGGGCAGCCGGCCTCGCCCACGCGGCTGGGCAAGGAAATTGCCGTGTTTGTGGCCCGGCTCGACGCCCAGGTGGCGCTGCTGGCCCAGGTGCCGTTCGGGGCCAAGTTCGGGGGCGCCACGGGCAACTTCAACGCCCATTACGTGGCCTACCCGGGCACCGACTGGCACGCCTTCGCCACCACGTTTGTGAACGAGCGGCTGGGGCTGGCGCGCTCCTACCCCACCACCCAGATTGAGCACTACGACCACCTGGCGGCCCACTGCGACGCCCTCAAGCGCCTCAACACCATCCTGCTGGACCTGGCCCGCGACGTGTGGCAGTACATCTCGCTGGGCTACTTCAAGCAAACCATCAAGGCCGGCGAGGTGGGCTCTTCGGCCATGCCCCACAAGGTGAACCCCATCGACTTCGAGAACGCCGAGGGCAACCTGGGCGTGGCCAACGCCCTGCTCGAACACTTCGCCGCCAAGCTGCCCATCTCCCGCCTGCAGCGCGACCTCACCGACTCCACAGTGCTGCGCAACCTGGGCGTGCCGCTGGGCCACGTTTTAATTGCGTTGGGTGCTTTGCAGCGCGGCCTGGGCAAGCTGGCTCTCGACGAGTCGGCGCTGGAAAAAGACCTGGAAGCCAACTGGGCCGTGGTGGCCGAAGGCCTCCAAACCATCCTGCGCCGCGAAGCTTACCCCGACCCCTACAACGCCCTCAAGGCCCTTACTCGTACCGGCGAAGCCATTTCGGCGGCCAGCATCGGGGCGTTCATTGAAGGGTTAGATGTGAGCGAAAGCGTGAAAACCGAGCTGCGCGGCATCACGCCGCATAGCTACGTGGGGCGGTAGGCGGCTCTTCCCTTTATAATTACTTGGGCCGTTGCCATCGGCGACCGGCTACATGGTTCAGAAAAGAGCGAAAGAGGCCAAAGCCGAAAAGCAGGCCGTGGCCAAAAAAGACCGTACTTCCTGGCTTAGCCTGATAGATGCCGGTGTGCTGCAACCCGGTGAGGAACTGGAATTAATCAAGCTTCCCAAAGCCCTGCTGCTTCAGGTACCGGCCGAAGCCCGCCTGGCGCAACTGCTAGTGGCCCCCAAAGGCCAGGTTCGCTGGCTGAAAGATGGTCAGGTGGATTCCATTTCGCGCCTGTGCGCCGTCATTTGCGCCGAATTTGCGCCCGGCACCATCCCGCCCAAATATCCCTTTGATGGGCCCGCCTACTGGGCGCAGCGCGGAACAAAAGTCACCTTGGCGGACCTTGCCCGCAACCTGCCGGCGGAGGAAACGCCGGGGCTATAAATCCGCTGCCTCGCTCAGCAACGCCGCTGTTTCGCTTGCCTCGAAGGCCAGCACCCGCAGCCGCAGGGCCAGCAGAGCAGCCTGGGGCTCCTCCAGCTGCCGGATGGCAGCGGCATCGGCGGCAAACTGCGTGAGCCAGGTGGCGGCGTAGGCATTGCCGGGGGGCAGCAGGGCTTGTAGCGCCGGCAGGGCCTGCTCGCGCCGCTGCATCTGGGCTACTTGGGTCTGGCAGCGGTCCAGCTGCTGCCGCAACCGGTACTCTTCCAGGCCGATGGCCATCAGGCGCAGGCGCAAGGCGTTTCGGCTGTACTCCGGCAGTGCGGGCGCGGACTGAGCAGGAGATGGGCTGTTGGCGGCATCCACAGCGGGCGGCAGGGCCTGCACCAGTTGGGCCAGCTCGCTCAGCAGCACCCCGGGCGGCCCCGACAGGTAACGCCGGCCCGCCTCGGCGGCGGCCAGCGCCTCGCGCGATACCCCCAGCAGCAGGGCCAGTTGCAATTGGGTGAGGCCGAAGCAGGCCTGCACCTGCCGGCCAGAAGTCAGATTTGACTGCCCGGCCCGGCGGTGGGAAAATTTCTTGAGCAAACCCATGGTTCAGGGAGGTCGGTTCAAAAGCGAATGTACCATCTGTTTCTGCACCAAAAGCAAAAGGTACGCAACTGGATGGTACAAACCGCCCGCGGCCGTTGGCCCGGTCTACGCTGCTATTTTTACCGCTTCAACCGCCCTTGCCCGCCCCGTGTCTGAACTCCTGAACACCGTCGTTCACCCCGACTGCCGCCACTTCCGCGGCGACCTGCCCTGCCGCCCCAACAAAACCGACGGCTACGTGTGCGACGGCTGCCCGGTGTACGCGCCCGTGAGCAGCCGGGTGCTCATCATCAAGCTCGGGGCCATCGGCGACGTGATACGAACCACGCCCTTGCTGCGGCGCCTGCGCCAGGAGCGGCCCGGCTGCTCCATCACCTGGCTCACGCACACGCCCGCCATCCTGCCGCAGGGCGAGATTGAGGAGATTCTCAAGTTCGATTTCGCCAGCGCCCTGCAATTGCAGGGCCGGCAGTTCGACGTGCTCATCAACCTCGACAAGGAAAAAGAAGCCTGCGCGCTGCTGAACAGCATCGAAGCGAAGGAGAAATACGGCTACGCCCTGCGCCCCTACGACGGCGTGGCCTGGCCGGTGAACGAACTGGCCGAGCACAAATTCCTCACCGGCATCTTCGACCAGACCAGCCTGGCCAACACCAAGCCCTACGTGCAGGAAATCTTCGAGCTCTGCGGCTTCGATTTCCGGGGCGAAGAATACGTCTTCGACACCCACGAGGACAAGGGCTACGACTGGCGCGCGCTGCCCGCCGCCCGCCCCCGCATCGGCCTCAACACCGGCTGCGGCGACCGGTGGACCACCCGCCTCTGGAGCAACGAAAAGTGGATTACGCTCATCCAGGGCCTGCAGGCGGCCGGCTACACGCCCGTGCTGCTGGGCGGCGAGGCCGAAGACGCCCGCAACCGCGTGCTGCACGCCGCCACCGGCGCGGCTTACCTGGGCACCTTTCCCCTGCCCCAGTTCATCAACTTGATGCACCAGATGGACGGCATCGTGACGCAGGTGACCATGGGCATGCACATCAGCATTGCCCTGCGCAAGCCCACCATCTTGATGAACAACATCTTCAACCCCCACGAATTCGACCTCTACGGCCGCGGCCAGCTCGTGGGGCCCGATAAGCAGTGCGTGTGCTTCTACCGGGGCACCTGCCGCCTGGGCACCAGCTGCATGGAAGACCTGCCGGCCGAAAAAGTGCTGCAAGCCGTGCGCGAAAGCGTGCCGCGGTAAGGCACAAGTGGCCGTATCAGCCATCCCCTGCCTTGTGCACAACCTGCAGCGTCGGCATCAAGCAGTCTGAACCAGCCACTGCCTTCTTCACGCTGCCTTATGTTGCGTTTGCCAATCCGAACTCTTAGCCGAAATGCGTGGCTGACCCTGCTGCTCCTTGCCAGCTCGGCGGCAGCGGCCCTGGCCCAGCCGGGTTGGCTGCCCGGCTTTCACCAGCTTGGCCTGACCGGGAGCGTGACCGCCACGCTACGCCAACCCAACGGCGACCTGATAGTTGGCGGGGATTTCACCAATGTTGGCGGGCAGCCCAACGCCGACTTTGTGGTCCGGTGGGACGGCCGGCACTGGCAGGCGCTGGGCGAAGGGCCCGGGGCTTTCACCACCGTCACGGCCTTGTGCGCCCTGCCGGCCGGCGGGCTGGAGGCGGCGGGCATTGTGGAAGACAAGGGAACCAGTCAGAGCATAGTTACCCGCTGGGACGGCCACCACTGGCAGCCGTTGGGCAGTGGCTGGCCCCAAAGCCAGGTAAACGCCTTGACCATTGCCCCCAACGGGGACCTTCTGGCGGGCTTTCCGTTCGGTTCGGGCTCCCCCTGCGAGGTGTTGCGCTGGGACGGCCAGCACTGGCTGCCGCTGGCCCCCACTCCGGCCACGAACACGGCCCCCGCCACCCGCCAGGTCAGCATCTGGAATCTGGTCGTTACCGCAACGGGGGAACTGGTAGCGCGCGGGTATTTTCCGTATGAGACACACGAAATTCAGACGGCGGCCCGCTGGACCGGCACGGCCTGGCAGCCCCTGGGCCCGGCCAACGTGCACCGCAGCGCCGTGGCGCTAGCCTTAACCCCGCGCGGTGAAGTGCTGGCCGGCGGCCAGTTATTTGATGCGCACGGCAACAACTCCGATTACGTAGCCCGCTGGGATGGCCGCGCCTGGCAGGAATTAGGCCCCGGCTTAAAGGGTCGGGTCGAAACACTTGAAGTAACGCCAACGGGCGAAATACAGGCCACCACCACGACGTACAGCAACGACATTCTCACCCGCCCTACCCTTCTGGAGCAGTGGAACGGCACCAGTTGGCAAGTCGTTGATTGGCGCGCCTACCACGCGGCAAACCCCAGCTTGAGCAGCCGGCAATACTGGGGGGGCTGACATTGACGCGTCTTGGCCAGCGGGCAGCGAGCCCGCCGGGTTTGCGGCCGCCTACCCCAATAGCGGGAGCGTGACGGCGCTGGCGGCCGCCCGCAACGGCGATGTGCTGCTGGCCACCGATTTCTTCGATGCCGATAATGCAGCTAAGGCAGCCTCAACCTCCTACCGACCTCAAACCCGGATATACCGCTGGAACGGGCGGTACCGCCACCGCCTCGGGTCAAGCTTCTCGGGCAGCGTGAGTGCGCTGGCGGTTGCTCCCAATGGCGACATATTAGCCGCCGGCCCGTTTGCCATCGCCAACGGCCCCGACAGCATTCGCAACATTGCCCGCTGGGACGGCCACCGCTGGCAACCCCTCGGCAAGGGGCCGCCCGCCACGCCACAAGCCATTGCCGTGGCCTCCAACGGCGACGTACTGGCCGGAGGTACCTTCGGCCTCTGCCGCTGGAATGGTCGCCGCTGGCATCCCCTGCCCTTACCCACCTCGACCGATTCTATTTATGAGTCGCATGCACCCTATGTACTGGCGCTGGCCGTGGCCCCCAACGGCGACGTGGTGGCGGGCGGCAGCTTTCCCGGCTCAAACCCGTATTACGATGCCCATGTCATTCGGTGGGATGGCCAGCGCTGGCACCTACTGGAAGGCGGAGTCGAGGCGTTTGTAAGTAGCATGGCCGTGGCCCGCAATGGCGAAATTACGGTGGGTACCAGGGCCACTGGCCACGTCCACAACCTCAGTTCCAACTACGGCAGCGTGGTGCGCTCCGACACCACCGATGGTGGAAACTGGGAGTATGTGCCAGCCCGGTTCGATGGGTACGTCAATAGCGTAGCCATAGCGACCAACGGGGATATTATCGCAGGCGGCAGCTTCAGTACCGTCGATAATTTATCCATTCGAAACCTCGCCCGCTGGCACCAGGGCAGCTGGCAAGCCTTCCCCCACAACGGCCTCAACGGCGCGGTGCGGGCCGTGGTGGTAGCGCCCAACGGCGACTTTATCGTGGGCGGCGATTTCACCGGCACCGGCGACGGTTCGCAGTCGCTGAGCCTGTGGGGCATCTACCGCGACCGGTAGGCACTGCTAGGTGCGCAATGCCGAACCAAGCCCGCAAAGTCAATTGTTGGGGCTGGTGGTCCAGCGCCAGCCGTGCAGCAGCGGCAGCTGGCGCCACGGCAGCGGCCGGGCCAGCCAGCGCACCGAATCAGGCCCCAGCCTCCCCGTCAGGTGCAAACCGGTGCCGTCGGCGGTGTAGCGCAAGATACCGGACGGGCCACCGGCCCCGCCCAATAGCAGTTGGCCCGGCGCGTAGCGCAGGGCATAGTCCTGTAAACGACCGTCGGCCATTTGGGTAATGAAATAGCCACGCCGATGCACGAACACCCGCGTCGGCGCCCCGGCTGCCGTTCCCGCCAGCGGCACCATGGCATAGGCGCCGTGCAGCGCCGGCCGCGCCGCGGTGTCGTCGTTGAAACGGCCATCCAGCACGAAGCGCCCGGCCGTTTCCAGCAGCAGCACGCCCAGCAGTAAGCCCCGTGCTGCCCCCATCCAACGGCCCTGCCAGGCAGCCGGCCGCTGCGGTCCGGCCGGCCGCCACTCGCGCGGCACCAGCGCGAAATATGCTGTGTAGGCCCCCGGCGCGGCCACCAGCCCCGCCAGACCCAGCAGAAATCCCGACCAAAGCTTCACGTTGATATCAAAACCGAAGTTCAACGCCACCACGTTGGCCAGCACGGCCAGGGCCCCGAGGCCGCCCAGCAGCCGGGTGCGCCCCCACAGCAGCAGCAGCCCCGCGGCCACTTCCGCCGCCCCCGCAAACACGCTGTAGAAGCGCGAGGCCCCCATCACGCTCCAATAAGCCAGGTCCGGCGAAAGCTGCCCCAGCGGCGTGTACAACGTGTTGGGTTCAGGCAGGTAAAACTGGTGCTTGAACACCTTATCAAAGCCGTATTCCAACAGATGCAGCGCCAGAAACCATGCCGCGCCCGTGTGCAGCAAGTACCACAGCCGCGCCTCCGTGGCCGGGCTCCGTCGCGCCAGTCGGGCCCACAGCGCCGCGGCCACGGCTGTGCCCACCGCGAGCAGTACCGCATACAGCCACAGCCCCGGCGAATCGGAAAACAGCGCCGCCGAATGCTCCGGCAGCCAGCCGCCCGCGGCCGTGGCCAGCCCCGCCTCCAGCATCGGCCGCAGCCACTGCCCCACATTGGGCAGCACCTGGTAGCGAAACGGCACCGTCAGTCCAAACAGCCCAACAAACATCAGCGCCCAGCGGCGGGCAAAAGCTCCCAGCATCGGCTAAGCGGCCTTGGGTTGGGCCAAGCGGCGCTCGCCCAGCAGCCAGCCGGCTCCAGTTAGGGTCAGAATGAGCGCCACGGCCAGCGCCACGCCGGGGTGCTGGGCCGGGGCGGATATGGTAGGCGCAAAGACGGATTTTTTGCGTTTGGTGTTTTGCTTTTTCAGCGTGGGAGCAGACGCGGCGGGTTTGGCCGTGCTGTCGAATCCGATGAGTTTAACCTCTGGTTGATAGTGCTGGTACTCCCTAACCAACTGTTGCTTTGTCAAGCGCACCGGCTTTTTCTCAATTCGAGCTGCAAGCCGGATTTGTAATGTCGTCTCTTTATTGTCAATCTTATGCCAGCGTCCATATCCCATGGCCGTAGTGTCAGAAATCAACCGAATACTATCTGCTTTGAAGTATGGCGGTTGAATGGGACCTCCAAAATTATCTTCTGAATCCGCTTCATCCAGCTTCGCCGCGCTGCCGCTGTGGCTCAGATGCGCGATGCGCGCCGTTTGCGCTAATACGGGTCGCAGCAAGCCGACCGTCAATCCAGCCGTTATCAGAACGCGAACGAGAGAAATGGCCATCAGCAGTTAAGGAAAAACGGATGTAACAATGCAGCTTCCTAAGCTGCTGAACCCACCACCGGCCGGGGCCGCTCGCCCAGCAGCCAGCCCGCACCGGTCAACGTCAGGATGAGCGCTACGGCCATCGCCACGCCGGGATGCCGGGGCGGGGCGAAGAAGATTGGGGTGAATGCGGATTTCTTGCGCTTGGGTTTCTGCTTTTTCAATACCGGAATAGCAGGAGTAAACTTTTGAGAGCTATCGAAACCAATTAACTGCGCTTCCGGGTAGAAAAGCTCAAACCTTCTGGCAACCACCGGCCGCGTTGCAACCGAGCAAGCACAAGAAAAGGACATTTCAGCCGGTATGTATACCATTTGCCCCCGCTTGCCACCCCACGAAGCCGTAGCTGTTCTGGGATGAGCAGAACGCAGGCTGTCTTTTACTGGCTTTCCCATACAAACAAATACCATTTTGCCGTGTAACACCGCCGTTGTCTCCGAAGTGGCAACGATAGTTTGCACCTTGAACAAGTGTCTGCATATATCGCCAAAATTGTCTTCCCTCGTTGCCATCGCTGCATCCAGCGTCGCCAAGCTTCCGCTGTGGCTGAAATGCGCAATGCGCGCCGTTTGGGCCAGGGTTGCCCAGGGTAGCAGCAGTAGCAGCACTAGGCAAAGCAGCAGCTTGAGTTTCATGGGAATTGCGATACGTGGAGCACTTTACGAAAATACCCCGCAATTCTTAACCAAGCCCTGCCACTTCCTTCAGCGCCGCCACCATTACCGGCCACGAGAACTGCTTTTTCTGTTCCCGAATGCCCGCCGCAAAGGTTTCTTCGCGCCGCGCCGTGTAGAAATCCACCACGGCATCGGCAATGGCCGGGGCGGTGGGCGGCACCACGTAGCCCACCACGCCGTCCGGGATGAGTTCGGCCAGGCCGCCCACGTCCGTCACCAGCATGGGCCGCTCGAAGTGATAGGCTATTTGCGACACGCCGCTTTGCGTGGCATTCTTGTAGGGCTGCACCACCAAATCGGCCGCGCAGAAATAATCCACCACCTTTTCGTTGGGAATAAAGTCGGTGGCCCGGATGATTCTGCTTTCTAATTGATGCTGCCGGATTAAGGCTTCGTAGGGCGCCGCGTCCTCGTAAAATTCACCGGCAATAATTAATTTAATGGGCAACGTCGCGAGGCGCTCGTCCGCAAAAGCTTCGAGCATTACATCCAAGCCTTTGTACGCCCGAATGAATCCAAAAAACAACAAATAGCCCATTGTATCGGGCAAACCCAGTGCCGCCAGCGCTTCCGCTTTCGGCTTTATTGGTCCGAAATTATCGTACAGTGGGTGCGACCGGTACAGCGCCGGTTTCCGGCCGAAACCCATTTTGTTCAAATCCTCCAGCACGCGTCGGCTCATGGTCACAAATCCGTCGCAGGCACTCAGAAAAAAGCGCGTCAGCGGGCCATCGCCGGGCCGTTTCTCGTGCGGAATCACGTTGTCGGTGATGGCCACCACGCGGGTGTGGCCGTTGCCGCGCACCAACCGCGCCACCGTGCCCAGCGCCGGACCCATGAACGGCAGCCAAAACCGAAAAATGACCAAATCAGGCCGTTCCGACCGCAATTTTCGCCCCACGCGCCACCACGAGAGCGGGTTCACTGAATTCAGGCTAACCTCAATTTGAAGGTCGGTCGGGCCGGGTTCGGTGCTGAGTTGCGTCTGGCCCGGAAACAGAAAGTCCGGGTATTGCAGCGAGAAAGTGACGATTCGGGCTTCGTCACCGGCTTCGATGAAAGCCCGCGCCAGCCGCTCGTCGTAAGTAGCCAAGCCGCCCCGCAGTGGGTAGGCCGGCCCAATAATAACAACTTTCATTTTCAGTTAATATTTACCAATTAGCATTCAACAATTACACTGCGTATTTCGCCCGGTTAAATGTTAATTGATAAATGTTAACTGAATTTAATTAATTGTTTCCCGCACCAGATAATCGTTCCGCTTCGGCCCGTTGAGCTGTATTATCTCGCCTAGGAATCCGGCCACAAACAGCACCACCCCTACCACTACGGCCGTTAATGCCAGGAAAAACAAGGGCTGCTCCGTTACCTGCCGCGCCTTCAGGTTGTGCAGCGAAAGCCACACCTTTTCCCCCGTTAGCCACAGCGTAATCAGCAGGCCCAGCAAAAAGGACAATGTGCCCAGTGTGCCGAAAAAGTGCATCGGCGCCCGCCGAAAGCGCCCCACAAACGTGATGCTCAGCAAATCGAGGAAGCCAAAGATGAAGCGCTCCAGCCCGAATTTGGTGTAGCCGTACTTTCGCTCCTGGTGTTGCACCACCTTCTCGCCAATCTTGCGAAAGCCGTTCCACTTCGCAATCACCGGGATGTAGCGGTGCATCTCGCCGTACACCTCAATGCTCTTCACCACGCGCGAGTCGTACGATTTCAGCCCGCAGTTGAAATCGTGCAGCTGGATTCCGGACATCAGCCGCGTGGCCCCGTTAAATAATTTGGTCGGAATGGTTTTCGACAATGGGTCGTACCGCTTCTGCTTCCACCCGCTCACGAGGTCAAACTTGTCCTCCACAATCATGCGGTACAGTTCCGGCAGTTCCTCCGGCGAGTCCTGCAAATCGGCGTCCATGGTGCATACCACCCGGCCCCGCGCCGCTTCAAACCCCACGTTCAGGGCCGCCGACTTCCCGTAGTTGCGGTTGAAGCGAATGCCGCGCAGGGCAGCATCTTCCGCCGCCAGCGCCTCAATTACGTCCCAGGAATCATCCGTCGAGCCATCGTCAATGAGAATCACCTCGTAGGTCAGCCCGCGGGCGCGTAGCACCTGTGCAATCCAGCGGGTCAATTCCGGTAATGACTCGGCTTCGTTGAGCAGCGGAATTACGATGGAAATTTCCACCGGAAAGGAAGCAGCGGCTGATTTATTCAAACTCGGGTTTGGCATTTTTGACAATTGCCGATACAACCAGCGAAATAAGCAGCCCGAACAGCAACGAGAAGAGCACGACAAAAAACGACAACGCGCCCGGCGTCATAAACTTGGCCGTCATCTGCATGGCCTGTTCAATCTGCTCATCGGTGGCTCCGCCCCGGGTTTCCATGTCGGCGCGCGCCTTGTCCAGCATCCGCGTTATCATGTCGCTATCCACGAAGCTCACGTAGATATAGGAGAATATTGCGCCGAGCACCCCCGACACCACCGACAGTATCATGCCCACGCTCATGCCCTGGCCGTAGCTCATGTATCCGCCACTTTGCTCTTTGTAATAACGTTGCGCCAGAAAAATACCCCCGACCAACACCACCGTCGAAAGCCACTTTGCCGGGCTTTGCTCCAGATGCGCCGCGTTGAGGGCAAAGGAAATAATGATGCTGATGAGGCCGGTGAGCAGGCCGTAGCGCAAGCCGACCGAAGTGGTGGTAACGGGCGTGGTATTGGTTTCCATAAGGCAGGGCGTAGGGGCGAAGAAAAATGATGCGAAAGGTACTGAGAATTATTCCCGCAGAAATATTCCGGCCGGCACCGCCAGCACCAGCCCAATCACCAAAACCTGAAGAAAATTGCTGCTGGCCATATCGCCTACCGTCAATCGTTCCACTTTCTGCTGTTGCTGCTCCCGCTGAGCGGCCGTGAGTTGGGGCTGGGGCGCGGCGCGCTGCTGGGCCTGCACTATTTCCACCACCTCGGCGCGGTGCCGGGCCAGCGCCGTTTCGCCGGCACCCGCTGCCAGGGCCAGCACGCCCACGGCCGAAACCACCGCCGCGAGCAGCACCGTTAGCGTCCCCACCCCCAACGAGCGCCCCAGGCCGGGTTTCGCCGGCTTCACCTGCCGCCGCAGCCACAGTTGGCTGGCCACGGCCACCAGCGGCACCAGCAGTTGGGCCATCAGTTGCTTGGGGCCAAAACCGTTGTTGCCGGTCAGTTGCAGGCCCACCATCCAGAGCACGCACACCAGGCCCACTCCTATGCCGAAACGAAGCGCTAGTCCAACCACCGGCCGCGCCGATGAGTCCCGTTCGGGTGCCGTGGGTTCGCGGTAGGAAATAGCCATAAACAATGCGTTCATTAAAACGGCAAGTTACGCGTGCCCGCAACTTTATCGCGCCAGGTTAAGCGTAGCCTTTTCAAGCCGCTACCGCAGTACGGTTCGGGACACTTGCCCCTTTGCGCCCAAAACGCACCAACAAGGCCTCCGCCAGCAGCGCCAAGAGCGCCAGCAGCAAACAGTAGCGCCACAGCGGTTGCCCCGTCTGCTCGGCTTGCAGCGCGGCCAGCCCTCCCCCGTTCGCTCCAGCCTCGACCACTCGGATATTCGGTCGGTTCGGCCCAATCAACTGCCTCAACTCATCGGCCGAATACGCCGCCAGTTCCGACTCCCGCTTGTCCAGGTTAAAAGCCAGCGTCGTGAGCGTTTTGCCGCGCCGCTGCACCTGGTAAAATCCTGGCGCGGTCATCTCCGCCGGAATCTGCAGTTGCACTTCGTTGCCCTGCACTCGTTGCACTGGAATCAAAACCAAGCTGTCTTTCACCAAGCGCAGGCCCGCCTCGTCGGCCGCCGCCAAGCCTGCTGGTGCTGCTTCGCCGCCGGAAGCAAGCTCCAACCTTACGCTGCTCTGTGTAAGCCGATACGCCGGCAGATGGTCATTGTGGTAGCTAAGCATCGCCATGCGATACATGACGGGCACAAACAATGCGTGACTGGCGAAATCGGAGTATGGCACGGCTAGAGGAGCGGAGAAAACATATACTTTCCCAACGCCACTATTAAATTGAGCCAGATAGCTTTCCCCGTCCCGCAAACGCAGAATGTCGGTTCCCGTGCGCGCCCATCGCAATACCGGCGCGGCCCGTGGCATAGTCACGGCCCGTGCCTGCGCCCCAAACACATCACGAAAAAACGGCTCCTGCACACTGGGCATGGCTACTTCGCGCAATTCCGGTGCACCTGACGAAGCTTCCCACTGCGCCGTTCCAATTCCCAATTCTTTAAAAAGACGCTGGTAAGAATCACGGCCGCTCATGGCCGGTGAAGGCACCACCACCACAGTCCCTCCTCTTTTAGTCACACCAACTAGCGCCTCCCGCAATCCCGCGTCAATCTGGGACAACTCGTGCACCAACACCAAACCAGTTTGCCTCAATGCCCCAAAATTCACTTGGCCGGGCTTCGCAAAACTGTACGTAAACAAGGGCTCATTGCCATATACTTGCCGGGCAATTGGTATTTCGCCAATTTCCAGCACCCGAATAACCGCCGCGGGCTGTAACGTAAAATAGTACGTATTGTCAAACACAACGGGCTGTTCTTCAACCACCACTCGCCCTTGCGCCAAGGTTTCGTCAACCAGTTGTACCTGTATTTCGGTCGTGAGAGCTTTCCCTGGCTCAACGGTTACGCGAAACGCTGCTACTTGCCGGGATGCCAGAAACACTTTCACTGGACATTCACTGACTACTACGGCCCCGCCATTTCGCAGTCTCACGTGCAAGGCCACATTTGTGCGCACGCGCAAGAACGCATCATCTAGCCACAGGCTATCGACATATATATTACCAGCTTGCTTACCAGCCAATGGTACAAGTATTGCCTGCCGCCTCTCAGCAAGTGCATCAATGTCTTTGGCTGCAAACCCAATTCGCTGAAAATCGGAGAAAATGTAAATGGGATGCTTGTTGTACTCCCCCAACGATGCTCCTCCCGACTTGCCATTCAAACGCAATTCATCAAGCTTCCTCAAAAAAGCAGCCTGTGGCATCTCAGCATTTCCGGTTTGCAGAAGCCGAAGCCTCGCCGCAGTTGATGCCGATTGCCCAAAATCACGCGCTTGCTCTACTGCTTCTTCAAATAGCCTCTGGCTGCCAACACCAGTCAACTGCATACTGGGCGAATTATCAACAGAAATGCCCACTACAGCATTCGCAGTAGAATTCTCTCTCGTTTTAGCCGGTATAAAAGGTTGACAAAAAGCAATTACTAAAGCTATAATTGCCAATGCGCGTGCCAGCAAAACCAATAAATGTTGTAATCGCCGATGACGCACAGTAGTCAATTCTACATCCTGAATGAATGCAGTATTGGTGAAGAGCACTCGCTGTGGCCTCCTTAAGTGCAACAGATGAATAGCCACTGGAATTGCAACAGCCAGCAAACCCAACAAAAACCAAGGATACATCAGCAGCATAAGAAAAAAGACTGGTTTTGCCGAAATAATATGCGTTCACTTCCACAAAAGACCATAACTAATCGAACAGGTTTCATGATAGCTGACGCAACTTTTCCTTTTACTCACGAATCATGGCACATAATAAAGGAGCAATGGCCTAAAAAGCAAACGTCCCCGGGCCGCTGGCGAAAGCGGTCCGGGGACGTTGGTGAAAAAAGGTTGGCGGCGACCGACTC
>NZ_JADQDM010000029.1 GCF_015694525.1 Hymenobacter ruricola
GACGCCCCGCTCTTTTTTGCTGTCATTACAGAAGAAATATACGTCCTTCTTCTGTCCATCATTCCTAGACCACCTCAGGTGGCTTGCTGCTGGCCGCCAGCGCCCCGCCTAAACCAGCTAATCTGAGCCGGGCCGGGGAAACGGTTATTTTTTCCTTCGCAACCAAAGCGGGCAAGACGGCTGCCCTCTGCCGGGGGCCGAAAGGCGCCTATTTGGTGTACCGCTTCGGCACGGCGGCCAAGGTGGAATTGCAATACCCTCCCAAGCTGGACGCCAGCAGCTGGAAGAAGTTCACCTATTGGTCATACCACAGGGGAAATCCTTATCTGGCAATCACCCAGTTGAAATTTGAAAATCAGGGCGTACAATACACGATTTCCGACCACACCTCGGCCCAATATAACAAGCAGCATGAGGAATTTTATCCCCGAGAAGTGAGTGTATACGTTACCGTGAAAGGCAAAGAAGTTAGTATCGTGGGCAATTCGGATACGGCGGTGGGGGAACTGGATGTTGTGCGTAACGACCGCAAAGTGAAGTTGGAGAAGGGCATGGGGGAAGACCCCGAATAGAGAAAAATCCCCGGCGCTATTGCAGTACCGGGGATTTTTGGTAAAAGGGAGTTTCTGGTTTTGACAGGACGGATTGCCGCGGCCTGCGGCCTCGCAATGACAGACGACTGCAGCCGTATTAGGCCTGCTGTACCCGCTGCCGTGCTACCTCGAACAGCATGATGCCGGCGGCCACGCCCACGTTGAGCGACTGAATCTGGCCGGTCATGGGCACTTTTAGCTTCACATCGGCCAGGTTCAGCAGGTCGGGCGAAATGCCGTCTTCTTCCGAGCCCATGAGCACGGCCACGGGGCCAGTGAAATCAATTTCGGTGGAGCCCACGGCTTCTTCGGCCTTCTCGGTACAGGCTACTACCGTGATGCCCGACTGCTGGAGGAAGCGGACGGTTTCGTGCAGGCTCACTTCGCGGCACACGGGCAGGATGTTGAGCGCGCCGGCTGAGGTTTTGAGGGCGTCGCCGTTGATTTGGGCGGCGCCGCGGCTGGGCACCACGATGGCCTGCACGCCCAGGCATTCGGCCGTGCGGGCAATGGCGCCGAAATTGCGCACGTCGGTGATGCGGTCGAGCAGCAGCAGGAAGGGCACTTTACCTTCCTCAAACAGCCCGGACACGATGTTGTCAAGCGGCACGTAGTCGATGGGCGACACAAAGGCCACCGCGCCCTGGTGATTTTTGCGGGTCAGGTTGTCGAGCTTCTCCACAGGCACCATCTGCACCTGAATGCCGGCCTCGCGGGCCGCCGTCGAGATGTCCGTTACGAGGCTGTTTTTGGTGCCGCGCAGCAGGAAAATCTTTTCCAGCGTGCGGCCGGCGCTCAGCGCTTCCAGAATGGGGCGCAGGCCAAACAGCATGTCGATGCTGGACGCCTGGGCCGAGCGGTTTTCGTAGCGCGGGCGGTCGGAGCCTCCTTCGCGGCTGCGGTAGGGCGGGCGGGCGTCGTCGCGGTCAGGGCGCGGGGTGCGGCCTTCGGGGGCGTCGCCCTGGTTGTCGGAGCCGCCGCGGCCGCGGGGGCGGGCGGGGCGGTCGTCAAACTCGCTGCCGCCGCGGTCGGGGCGGAACTGCTTGGGCGTGACGGGGCGGTTGGCGCCGTCGTAGAAGCGGCGGCCGGCTACCGGGCGGGCAGGGCGTTGGGGGCGTTCGGGCCGGTCAGGGCGGTCGGTGGGGTTCTCCATCTTTCAACGGCGGCATACCAGAGCAGTTCGTACTCGGGCCGGCGCACCAATTCGTAATAATCAGGCGCAAAGGTACTCGGCCGGGGCCGGAAGCTGAAGGTGACGCCCCCGCCGTCCACGCCCGCATCGGGGTAAAACCACCGCTCCTCGCCGTCGAACAGGCGCCGGACGCTGGGCGGCGGTCCCAGCACCACGTACAGCAAGCCCCTATCCGTGAGCCAGCCGGCTTTGTGGGCGGCGAAAAACTCGTTGGCCGCCATCACGCGGCCGTAGTAGCGCCGGATGAGCTCCTTGCCCTGCTGCTGGTTGCCCTGGGCCGCGTCGAGCCAGAACTTGTCCACGGCGCGCTTGGGGTTGGGGGCGTCGGTGAGCTTCTGGCGCTCGGCGCTAGTGGTGAGGTAGCGCAGGGGCTCGATGAGCTCAGCGGCCGTGGTGAGCTCGGGGTACTGGTTGGGCGCCACCAGCACGGCGAGCACGGGCGGCCGGGTGCTCACGGGGCCTACGCGCAGGGCGTAGAGGCCGGGCTCGGCGAAGCGCAGGGGCTGGCCGGGGCGGGTGGTGGCCGAGTCGAGCACGGGCAGGGTGCGGGGGCCGGCGGGCATGGCGGCCGGGTTGGTCATGGGCGGCAGGGCGGGGGCGGGCGTCACAGCGTAGCGCTTCCAGCGCACGGGCTGGTAGAGGCCGTAGCAGTCCACGCCGAAGGGCTCGCCGGCCTGCACGTAGCGGCGCAGCAGGGGCTGGCCCACCGAGTCGGTGAGCACGAAGGGGCGGGCGAGCTGGGCTTCGGTGAGGCGCAGCCAGGCGGTGGTGGTGGGCTCCTGGTAGTCTGCTTTGGCATCGGGCGGGGCGGTGCTGAGCTGCAGCACGGTGCCGGCCGGCAGGCGCGCCGCGGCCACGCAGAAGCTCAGGCGCACGCCGTCGGACGCGGGGGTGGCGTGCTGCTGGCGGCGGGGCACGCTGTCTTGCCACAGGGGCGTGCGGGCTTCGTAGCTGGGCCAGGCCGTGAGGCGCAGCGGGTGGCCGGGGCCCAGGCGGGCGGGGGCCGGCAGGCGCAGGTAGAGGCGCAGGCTGTCGCCCTCGCGGCGGGTGTCCACGTCGAGGTGGGCCACGTCGCGGTAGAGGCCGGCGTAGTCGGGGCGCGGGGCCAGCGGCGCGAAGGCGGCGCACAGCAGCGGCAGCAGCCAGCCGAGGCGCCGCCAGTGGAAGGAGGAAAGGGGCATACCGAAAATTACGGCGCAGGAATCGTAATGTCCTTTTTCCGGCGGCCGGCGCGGGACAAAAAGCGCCACCCCGGCTGCCTGGGAGGCCGTGAGTGGCGGTAAACGGCTTGCAAGGTGCTGCTGGAAAAGTCCGTTAGTAGTAATTATTTATTGTTGAAGCGGGATGTTGTATTGCTGAAATCCAATACATTCAGGCTATTGCATTCCACCTCCTTTTCCCCCTTTCCCATGAAGCCCTACCTGACCCTGGCGCTGGCCGCCACGCTGCTGGCCCCCGCCTGCAAGAAAGACAACCCCGAAGCCGGCCTGCCCCCGGCCACGCAGGAAGGCAAAAACACGGGCGGCTGCCTGGTCAACGGCGAGCGGTTCGTCGCGGCCGAATCCGGGGGCAGCCTGCTGAGCAACCCCACCCCAGCCTTGAGCGGCGGGTTTGCCTTTGACAGCGTGTACTACGTTTCGCTCAACGGCAAATACCAGGGCCAGCGCGCTACTATTCTGCTTTTTCTGCGCGGTGAGAAAATAGGAACATATATGCTCAACCGAACGACCCAATACTATCCTCAAGGCGACCCAATTCGGATGTCTAGTCACGCCACCTTTACGCTGTCCGGCTCGCAGGGGGAAGTGTATGTGACCAATGCGCAGTACACAGGGCAAGTAGTGATGACCCGGGCTGACCTGCGGGCGGGTATCACGGCCGGCACGTTCGAATTCACGGCGTCGAGCACCTTTGACCCGAGCAAAACCATCACCATCACCAAAGGGCGTTTCGACCGCCAGCAATAAGCCTTTTTGCATTCACATTTCCCAACCCGTTGCTCATGAAACAGCTTCTACTTTCCTTGACCTTACTGCTGGCGATGCCCAGCTTTGCCCAGCGCCCCGGCGGCGGGGGCACGACGGTCGTCGTGCAGCCGCCGATGGACCTGCCCTATTCCTGCAATGAAACCATCGGCCGGGCCCAGCACGCGGCCGACAGCCTGCTGCAGGCGCTCGACAAGAGCCAGATACCGACCCACGTGCTCTACGACCGCGTGTTCGGCCTGGCCGCCCTCGACGTGTTCAACCGCGTCTCCGGCGACCCCGACACGTCCAGCGTCCACCACTACCTGCAGGCGTAGGCGCCTGAGGGTGTGTCATTTTCGCTATATTCAGTCATTGGTTTTCACCCCCTTTTCCTCCTTTCCCATGAAGCCCTACCTGACCCTGGCCCTGGCCGCCACGCTGCTGGCCCCTGCCTGCAAGAAAGACGACCCCGACGACGGCCTGCCCCCGGCCACGCAGGAAGGCAAAAACACCGGCGGCTGCCTGGTCAACGGCGAACGGTTCGTGGCCACGGGCTACGGCTCGGGCTTGGGCCGAATCAGCGCTTTGAGCGGTGGGTTCGCATTTGATAGCCTGTATTATTTGGAACTGTCCGGTGTAGTGAAGGGCAACAACGTGGACGTGCTCCTCTTCTTTCGCTCTAGGAAACCGGGCACATACCCGTTAAATCGGAACACCCTATACTATCCTCAAGGCGACCCTCTCACGATATTTAGTCACGCTACATACACCGAGTCGAACAACACGGGCGAGCTGTACGTGACCGACGCGCAGCACACGGGGCAGGTGGAGTTCACCTACGCCGATGTGGCGCGGCGTATCTCGGCGGGCACGTTCGAGTTCACGGCGGCCAGCACGTTTGACCGCAGCAAAACCGTCACCGTCACCAGCGGGCGCTTCGACCGCCAGCAATAGGTCGTTTTGCGTTGCAAGCAATGGCCGCCCGGCATTCGTTGGGGCGGCTTTTATGGACCCGGCCCATACCTTTTCTGTACTTGCCTGCCCACCGCTTGCAAGCCCAACTTTTCCGGCTATTTTGCCCCGGCATTGGTCGGCGGGTGCCGGCTGAAAACCATTCCCTTACCCATTCCCACGTTTACCCCATGAAAGACTACCAAAGCGACAAGTACGAGAACTTCTTCCTGCACCTGAAGGTGTCGAAAGAAGGCTTTGCGAAGTTCGGCGACTTCACGGCCACGGCCCTGGCCGCGCCCGACGTGGACGCCCTCATCGCCGAAGCCGGCGCGGCCGTGGCCGCCGCCGTGGCCACCCTGCGCGCCGAGCTGGTGACCCGCAAAGGCAAGGGCGGCAGCAGCCAAACCAGCACCAGCGCCGAAGGCAAAGCGTATGAAACCTTCAAAACCTTCATTCAGCTCACCGACGCCAAGGTGCTTCACGGCTACTTCTTCGACCACGCCGACGAGCGCAGCACCTACTACCCCGACGACCTGACCGGCCTCACCCAGGCCCCGGTGAAGCAGCGCCTCACCCGCCTCACCGCCTACGTGGAGGCCCTCGAAGCCAGCACCGAAGCCCCCGTGCAGGCGCAGGGCAAGGCCGCCCGCGCCCTGCTGAAAGCGTACCAGAAGGCCAGCAGCACCAAAACCCAGGCCCGCACCGCCCTGCAAGACACCATCGGGGACCTGGGGCCCGCCGCCGTGGCCCTGGCCGAAGCCCTCTGGGACGTGCACACCGCCGCCTGCTACGTGCACCGCCGCGCCCCCCGGCAGGCCCGCAAGTACTTCGACTACGCCAGCCTGCCCAACCGGGTGTATCCCAAAAAGAAATCCAGCGCCGCCAAGGCGGCCTAGCTGGCTCCGGCAGCGCTGCCCGGTGCTACTTAGGCGGCTAAGAGGCACCGGGCAGCGCTGCCCGATGCCTCCCAATGCGATAAGATAGGCCGGGCAGCGCTGCCCGATAGCACTTAGGAGGACAAGAGGCACCGGGCAGCGCTGCCCGATAGTACTTGAGCAGATGGGAGAGGCCGGGCAGCGCTGCCCGGCCTGTTTTGTGCCCACCAAGGCTAGTGGGGCAGTAGCGCGGACTTTGCAGTCCGCGTCTCCGACGGAAACCCGAACGATTCCAACGGCGTGGGGACGCGGACTACAGAGTCCGCGCTACAATGCGCTACGAAAAAGGCCGGCCCGCACTGCGCGGACCGGCCTTTCCTCATTTACTCATTTACTCATTCACCATTTTACCGCGGGTAGTACTGGTTCATCAGCCCGTAGGCTTTCTCGGCGCGGGCCTTATCGCCGGCCTGCTCGGCGGCAATGCGCACGCTTTGCAGGCCCAGCAGGTAGCCGCGCATGTCGTCTTCGAACAGGCTGGCGTCGGGCTTGGTGCTGTAGAAGGCCAGCATCTGCTCCGAGCGGCGCGTCATGGTGTCGAGGAGCTGGTCGGCTTTGGCTTTTTCGCCGCCCGCAATCAGGGCGGGCACCAGCTGCGGCGAGTAGTAATCGTAGGGAATGGCCTGGTCGGGCATCAGGGCCAGGCACTTGTCGGCCACTTCCTTGGCCTTGGCCACTTCGCCGTCGGCGAGGTAGGCGTTGGCCAGGCGGGCAAACTTGTCGCGGTAGTTGGCCGGGAAGCGCAGGTTGTTTTCGTCGTAGAAGATGTGGGCGTCGGTCAGGCCGCGGTAGCTGAACTGCTTCATCAGGCGGTCGTAGGTGAGGTCTTTTTCCACGAAGCCCTCGTCGCCGCCGCGCGGGTCGTAGTTCGGGTCCTTCAGCGGCAGCAGGCGGTAGGCCATGCCCTCCAGCTGGAAGTAGGGCTGCAGGTTCATGTAGTCGCTGGGCGCCACGGTGCTGCTGAAGTAGATGGGCCGCTGCCAGTTGTTGGTGGCAATCATGTCCAGTATCACCAGGTTTTTCTTCTCGATGGCGCGCTTGCCCATGCTCCACTCCATGCGGCCCACCAGTTGGTTTTCGCGGTCTTTGGGGATGATGCCGAGCTTGCGCACCGCCACCGTGTCAATGGGCAGGTAGAAGTTGGGGGTGGGGAAGGAGTTCATGCTCGGGCCGCCTTCCTGGTACTGCACCTGCAGCAGGGGGTTGTTGGAGGCGATGAGCTGGAGGAATTCCTTGAGGTTCACGCTCGGCACGGCCGGGTTGGCGGCAAAGGGCAGCATGTCGTTGGTGCCCTGGGCGTAGGCCTCGGGCCCCATGCTGATGGGGAAGGGCTGCGACTTGTAGGCGCGGCGCTTCATCTGGGCGATGTACCAGTCGGTGTTCAGGTAGCTGAGCACGGCCACGCGCACGTCGGTCCGGATGCCTTCCACCTCCTGGGCGTACCAGAGCGGGAAGGTGTCGTTGTCGCCGTTGGTGAACAGGATGGCATTCGGGGCGCAGGAGTTCAGCAGGTTTTTGGCCGAGTCCACCGAGTTGTAGCGGTTGCTGCGGTCGTGGTCGTCCCAGCCCTGGGCCGCCATGATGCCCGGAATCAGCAGGCCCACCACCAGGGCCAGGCCGGCGCGCAGGCCGTCGGCCTTCACCACTTTCCCAAACAGCTCGGCCAGGCCCAGCACCCCCAAGCCTATCCAGATGGAGAAGGCAAACGTGGCGCCGGTGAAAGTGTAGTCCCGTTCGCGCGGCTCGCGCGGCGGCTGGTTGAGGTAGAACACGATGGCCAGGCCCGTCATGATGAAGAGCAGGCCCGTTACCCAGGCGTCCTTGCTGTCGCGCCGGCTCTGGAAAAACAGCCCGATGAGGCCCAGAATGAGCGGCAGCGCCAGGAAGTTGTTGTGGGCCGGGCTCTCGCCGATGCGGGCCGGCAGCCCGGCGCTGGAGCTAAAGGGCGTGACCACGCCCGCCTGCTGAATGTCGGACTCGCGGCCCACGAAGTTCCACATGAAGTAGCGCCAGAACATGTGGCCCATCTGGTAGCGGAACAGGAAGCCCAGGTTCTGGCTCATGGTCGGCTTCACGCCGTCCTGAATGTCGACCCATTTCTTGTAGTTGGCAATCTGGTCGGGCTCGTAGCTGTAGATGCGCGGGATGAGCATCTTGTCCTCGTCGGCGTAGGTGTATTCGGGCTGCGGGGGCAGCTCCTTGTACTTGCCAGTCTTCACGTCGCGGGCGTAGCGGGGCGCGCCGGCCTCCGAGCCGTTGGGCTGGGCGTTGAACTGCGGGCCGTAGAGCAGGGGCCGCGAGCCGTACTGCTCGCGCTTGAGGTAGCTCACGAAGCTGAGCACGTCCTCGGGGTCGTTTTCGTTGATGGTGGGCTGAAACGAGCTGCGGATGGGCACAATCAGATACGACGAGTACCCAATCAGGATGAACACGAAGCACAGCATGGCCGTGTTCAGCAGCTGGCTGCGCCGCTGGTACGACAGCCGGAAGCCGAACCAAATCAGGCCGATGAAAATCAGTAGGAACACAATCAGGCCGGAGTTGAACGGCAGGCCGACGCTGTTCACGAAGAACACCTCGAAGCTGCCCGCCAGCGTGGGTAGGCCCGGGATAATGCCCACCAGAATGGACCCCACGATAATCATGCTCACCACCATCACCAGGATGCCGCCCGTCGTGCTGGGGTTGGCCGTGCGGCGGTAGTAGTAGATGAAGCCCAAGGCGGGCACGGTCAGCAGGTTCAGCAAGTGCACCCCGATGCTGAGGCCGATGACGTAGGCAATGAGCACAATCCACTTGTCGGAGTCGGGCTCGTCGGCGTGGGCCTCCCACTTCAGCATCAGCCACACCACGGCCGCCGTGCACAGCGCCGACATGGCGTACACCTCGCCCTCCACGGCGTTGAACCAGAACGAATCGGAGAAGGTGAAGGCCAGCGCCCCCACCGCGCCCGCGCCCAGAATGAGCAGGCGCTGGTAGCCGTTGGGCTCAATGGCTTCGGCCCGCAGGCCGCTGTTGCCCACGGCCTCGCGCAGCACCAGCTTGCGGGCCATGCGCGTGATAATCCAGAACAGAAACAGCACGGTGAAGGCGCTGCTCAACCCTGACAGGGCATTAATGAGCACGGCCACCTTGGTCACGTCGCCAAACGAAAACAGCGACATGATGCGGCCCAGCAGCAGGAACGTGGGCGCCCCCGGAGGGTGCGGCACCAGCAGCTTGTAAGAGCAGGCAATGAACTCGCCGCAGTCCCAGAACGAAGCCGTGGGCTCCAGGGTGAGCAGGTAGGTGACGGCCGCCACGGCAAAAACGAGCCAGCCGACGAGGTTATTCAGGCTTTTAAAGGAACGCATACTATCGAATGAGGCACACAACGCCGGCCGTCGTCAGCAAAACGCGGCCGGAAAAAGAAGCTAGCAAATCAGTTAAAGGGCAAAAGTAGGCAATGCATGGTTGCACTGCGCACGAAGCCGGGCCCGATGTAGTCCAGAAACACAAAAAGCAGCCATTGGCTGCTTTTTGGTTCTTCATTCAGGTCAATAATCCTCAGTTCTGCAGCACGAGGCGTTTCGTGCTCACCACCTTGCCGTCCACCAGCAGGCTGTAGACGTACATGCCGGCGCGCAGGTCGCTCAGGTCGAGGGGCAGGCCGGCGGCCGTCAGCTCGGGCCTGAGGGCAATGGTACGGATTTCCTGGCCGATGATGTTGCTCAGGCGCAGCTTGTAGTCGGCGCCGGGCTTCTGGTCCAGCTTCACCGTCACGAGGCCGCGGCTGGGGTTGGGGTACACGCTCAGCGAAACGCCGGCGGCCACGGGGTCCAGCGTGGCGGAGGTGACGGCCCGTACCGTCAGTACGCCGTACTGGCCTGCGCCGGGCGCGCCGTGCGCCTCGCAGTGGTAGGCAAACGTGCCGGGCGTGCTGAACGTGATGGACCGGTTGGTGGTGAACGTGACCCAGGCGCCGTTGTCCGACGCGGTGGGGTGGCTGGCGTTGCCCACAAAATTCCAGGTCACCACATCGCCCACGTTGATGGTTTGGGTATCGAAGTCCCGGTTGGTGTTGCCGGGGCCGTGGTAGTAGTTGTCGCCCACGGTGATGGTGATGTTGGCAGCCAGTATCGGGGCCAGCGGCATCGTGAGGATGGCGGCCACGGCAACAAAACGAGTAAAGAGTTTCATAATGGCAAGCAGAAAAGGGTAAGGTGACCGGTAAGGTAGGAGTCAATTGCGCAAAGACAAGCACCGTGCCGGTTTGCGCAACCAACGCCGGGCCAGCCGTTTCGGTTTAATGGACTCCCGAAACTGCCAAAAGTTGTTTGAGGGCAGCAAAAACAACTCGGCAAAAAAGGCAGCCCGGTTGCCCGGCTTCAGAAATATTTTATCGATAAATTTGAATATAACCACCAGATGCCCAAACGGCCGCCCGGGTTGCTACAGATGCCGGATTTCCTGCAAGCCGAACCGGCGCACCGCCCCGCCCAGGTCCACGGCCAGCCGCCCGTCGTCTTCCACCCCCACAATCTGGCCGCGCACCGTTTGGCCGTCCACCGCAAAAAAATGCGGCTCCTGGTAGCGGTAGAGCACCCGCAGGTAGTCCTGCCGCAGCTGGGCCACCTGCCCACCGCGCAGCTGCAGGTAGCGCCGCTCCAGAAACTCGAGCAGCCGCGCCGCCACGATGGCGCGGTTGTACACCCGCCCCGTGAGCATGGCCAGCGACGTGGCCGTGCGCACCGCGAAGTTTTGCTGGTTGATATTCAGCCCGATGCCGATGATGCTATATTGAATCTTTGGGCCGCTCAGGGTGTTTTCAATCAGGATACCGCCCACTTTCTGGTCGCCGTAGTACAGGTCGTTTGGCCATTTCAGCCGGAGCTTGGGGTCGGGGCCCAGCAGCTTGGCCGCCCAGTCGTGCACCCCCAGGGCCACGGCCTGGCTGAGTTGAAACTGGTCGGTAGCGGCCAGAAACGTGGGCTGCCACACCACCGAAAGCATCAGGTTTTCGGCGGGGGCGCCTTCCCACTGGTTGCCGCGCTGGCCCCGGCCGGCCGACTGAAAGTCCGTAATCACGGTGCAGCCTTCGCTGGCCCGGTTTTGGACAACCAAGGCCTGGGCCTCCGAATTGGTGGAGGCGCACTCCGGCAGCCAGATGAGCTGCTGGCCCGTGAACAGGGTTTGGGGGGTGACAACCACGGCCTTCTTTCGCGTATCGTTAACTTCGTATACTTTCAGCTGCAAAGCTCACACCTAACACCACAATATGAAAAGTACGTTGGTCCGGCAGGATTCAGACACATTGGCAGATTTGGTCATCCGCGGGATGCAGGACAAAAAAGCGTCCGACATCGTGGTGCTGAATTTGAAAGAATTAAAAAACGCCGTGGCAGATTATTTCATCATCTGCTCGGCCAATTCCGATACCCAGCTCGACGCCGTGGCCCGCTCGGTGGAAGAGGAGATTGAAAAAGTAACCGGCGAAAGCCCCTGGCAAACCGAAGGCCGCACCAACCGCGAGTGGGTGCTGCTCGACTACGTGGACGTGGTGGTGCACGTGTTTCTGCGCGACCGCCGCAAGTTCTACGCCCTGGAAGAGTTGTGGGGCGACGCCGACATCCGCTACGTGGAGGAAGAGCCGGCGTAGCGTCAGGCTTCAATTGAAACAGTCATGCAGAGCGGCGCGAAGCATCTTTACCTCGATAGTAAATGATTACTTCAGCAGTAAAGATGCTTCGCGCCGCTCTGCATGACCGTTGATGGTGCGACGTTCTTTTTTGGCCTCCGCCAAAATAAAAACGCCCCTTCCACGTCTTCTCACTGGCCGAACATTTGCTTCTGAGGCGGTGTTAGGCTCGTAGTTATACCTGATTTTAAAGAAGCTATTTTCATGTCGGATAAAAATCCCAACAACAAGAAAAAGAAGCCCCTGACGCCGGCGCCCAATCCGCGGCCGGGCCTGCAACTGTGGGTGCTGGCCGGCTTGCTCGTGTTCGTGTTCGGCGTGCTGGTGATGAACAGCATGAACGCGCCGGCCAAAATCAACCAGCAGAAGTTCGAAACCATGCTCGCCGCCGGCGACGTGAAGGAAATCACCATCATCAGCAACCAGAAGGTGGTGGAGGTGAAGCTGAAGCAGGAAGCGCAGGAAAAGTACAAGCAGGAGCTGATGCGCCGCACGCCGTTCGGCGCCAGCAACACCAGCGGCTCGCAGTTTTTCTTCCCCGTGGTCGATGCCAAGCTCTTTCAGGAAGACTTGGACAAGCTGCAGAAAGACGTGCCCGCCGCCCAGCGCCTGCCCCTCAACATTGAGGAGCGCAACAGCCCCGGCGACTACATCTGGAACTACGGCTTCATCGTGCTGATGATTGTCGGGTTCTGGTTCCTGATGCGCCGTATGGGCAGCGCCGGCGGCCCCGGCGGTCAGATTTTCAGCATCGGCAAAAGCCGCGCCGCCCTGTTTGAAGGGGGCGACAAGGTAAAAATCACCTTCAAGGACGTGGCCGGCCTCGAAGAAGCCAAGGAGGAAGTGCAGGAAATCGTGGAGTTCCTCAAGAACCCCAGCAAGTTCACCATCCTCGGCGGCAAGATTCCGAAAGGCGCCCTGCTGGTAGGGCCTCCCGGCACCGGTAAAACATTGCTGGCGAAAGCCGTAGCGGGTGAGGCTGATGTGCCGTTCTTCTCGCTTTCGGGCTCCGACTTTGTGGAGATGTTTGTGGGCGTGGGCGCGGCCCGGGTGCGCGACTTGTTCAAGCAAGCCAAAGCCAAGGCGCCCTGCATCATCTTCATCGACGAGATTGACGCCGTGGGGCGCAGCCGTTCGCGCGGCTCGGTGCCCGGCGGCAACGACGAGCGCGAAAACACCCTGAACTCGCTGCTGGTGGAAATGGACGGTTTCGGCACCGATTCCGGCGTCATCATCCTCGCCGCTACCAACCGACCCGATACCTTGGACTCGGCCCTGCTGCGTCCCGGCCGTTTCGACCGTCAGATTAGTATTGATAAGCCGGACATCAACGGCCGCACCGAGATTTTTCAGGTGCACCTCAAGCCGCTAACGCTGGGCCCCGACGTGGACGCCCGCCGTTTGTCGGCCCAAACGCCGGGCTTTGCCGGCGCCGAGATTGCCAACGTCTGCAACGAGGCCGCTCTCATTGCCGCGCGCCGCGACAAGAAGATGATTACCGACCAGGACTTCACCGATGCCATCGACCGCGTGATTGGGGGCTTGGAGAAGAAAAACAAAATCATTTCGCCCGGCGAAAAGCGCATCGTGGCGTACCACGAAGCCGGCCACGCCATCGCAGGCTGGTTCCTGGAGCACGTCGACCCGCTGGTGAAGGTGAGCATCGTGCCCCGCGGCGTAGCCGCCCTGGGCTACGCGCAGTACCTGCCGAAAGAGCAGTTCCTGTACAACACCGAGCAGCTGATTGACGAGATGTGCATGGCCCTGGGTGGCCGTGCCGCCGAAGAACTGGTGTTCGGCAAAATTTCGACCGGCGCTCTGAGCGACCTGGAGCGCATCACCAAGATGGCCTACAGCATCGTGACGATGTACGGCATGAACGCCAAGCTCGGCAACGTGTCGTTCTACGACTCGAAAGGGCAGAACGAGTACGGTTTCTCGAAGCCTTACTCCGAAGCCACTTCGCAGATGATTGACGAAGAAGTGCGCAGCATCATCGAGCAGGCCTACGTCCGTACTAAGGAACTGCTCACCGAGCGCCGCCACGAGTTGGAGGTCATTGCCAAGGAATTGCTCGAAAAGGAAGTGCTGCAACAGGAAGACCTGACTCGCCTTGTGGGCCCGCGTCCTTTCGACACCCAGACCAATTACCAGGCCCACATGGCTGGCACCGACCGCAGCGAAACCGCCAGCGAGGTGAAGGGCGAACAAGCCGCCGGCGGCAAGCTCGGCAACGACCTGCCCGACCTGAACCTGCCGGGCCTGAACGACGACCGCAGCAACGAAGCGCCCGCCGCCAGCGGCAGCGCCGTGGCCGGGTAGTAGCGCGAACTTTGTAGTTCGCGTCCCTGCGTCGGTTGTGTTGCATCGTCCTGCCACGCGAACTGCAGAGTTCGCGCTACTTAAAAGCCAGCCCTTCCGCGGGGGCTGGCTTTTTTGTTTTCCCTTCCGGTACTTTTGTCTTATGTCCGAATCTTCCCGAGACGCGGTGCTGGCCCGCATTCGCCAGGGGCTGGCAGCGGGCGCGGCGCCCCTGCCGCCGCGGCCTGACTTTGCTGCGCCCGTGCACCCGCCGCTGGGCAACGCCGACCCGGTGGTGGCATTTGCCGAAAGCTTCCAGCGAGTGGGCGGTGAGTTTTATTATTGCGAGTCGCTGCCACATCTGGCGGCGCAGTTGGCCGGGCTTCAGAAACGGCAGCAGGTGGGTGTGCCCTTCGTGTGGGAGCCGGAGATGCAGGCGCTGCTGTACAAAGCCGGCGTGGCCTTTCGGGCCGATGAAAGCGAGTTTCTTGAGAGGGCTGATTTGGGGCTGACGTCCTGCGAGGCGCTGGTGGCGCGCACGGGCAGCGTGCTGGTGTCGGCGGCTACGGCCAGCGGGCGGCGGCTCAGCATTTACCCCGACCAGCACCTGGTGCTGGCCCGGCCCGGCCAGGTAGTGGCCGAGATAGGGGAGGCCCTGCAACTGCTGCAAGCGCGGTACGGCGCGCAGTTGCCGTCCATGGTTTCGCTCACCACCGGCCCCAGCCGCACCGCGGATATTGAAAAGACACTTGTGCTGGGTGCCCACGGCCCGCGCCGCATTGCGCTGTTTTTGTTGGAGGAGGAAGAGGTTTAATCCAAGTTAATGGCACGTCATGTCGAGCTTGTCGAGACATCTCGCGTGCTGGAGTAATTTAATTACAAAGAGCTAGTTAAAGCACGCGAGATGTCTCGACAAGCTCGACATGACGTTCTATATTCCTCGTTAACCTGAATGAAGCAAGCCCTGACGCTCCCTGACCTCGCTTTGCCGCCGGGCAGAAAAGTCTATTTCGCTTCCGACTTCCACCTGGGGGCGCCCAACGCGGCAGCCTCGCTGGAGCGGGAAAAGCGCATTGTGCGCTGGCTGGATGAAGCGGCGCAGGACGCGGCGGCCATCTACCTGCTGGGCGACTTGTTCGACTTCTGGTTTGAGTACAAGCACGCCATTCCGCGGGGCTTTATCCGGCTGCAGGGGAAACTGGCGGAGCTAACCGATGCGGGCCTGCCCATCACCATCTTCACCGGCAACCACGACATGTGGATGTTTGGCTACTTCACGCAGGAAATGGGCATCCCGGTGCTGCGGCAGGAAGTGTCGCAGCGCATTGGCAATCAATATTTTCACATCGGACACGGCGATGGGTTGGGGCCCAAGGACTACAGCTACAAGGCCCTGAAGCAGGTGTTCACGTCCGGGCTGGCGCAGTGGCTGTTTGCGCGGCTGCACCCCAATTTCGGCATCGGCATGGCCAACAAGTGGAGCCGCCGCAGTCGCATGCAGGCCGGCAAGGACGACACCAAGTATTTCGGCGACGAGGAGTGGCTGCTGCAATACTGCCGCGAGGTGGAAGCGCGTTTGCACCACGACTACTACGTGTTCGGCCACCGGCATTTGCCGCTCGATGTGGAAGTGGCCGTCGGCAGCCGCTACATCAACCTGGGCGAATGGGTCAATTATTGCAGCTATGGCGTGTATGATGGCAAGGAACTGGCCCTTCGGCATTTTGAGCAGTAACGCGAACGGCCATCATAACGACGAAAAGAACGTCATGCAGCGCGCAGCGAAGCATCTTTATCGCGTAACGCAATCCAATAAATCTGGATTAGTGACTGCGGGCAAGATGCTTCGCTGCGCGCTGCATGACCGTTCTTTCGGGTGGGGCCTGCTGCTCTGTGTCCTCGCTACCGTCGCCCAAGCCCAGGTCACCGTTCCGTCAGCGGCCTCCGCGGCCCCGGCGGCTCAGCAAACTGTCTCGCCGGTGCAGCCGGCCCCCGCGCCGCAGGCCGCCAATACGCCCGCCCCCACCGCCGCGCCCTGGAAACTGCTCCGGGAAATCAAACTGAACAACCCCGGCGCCGTTTCGCTGGACCGACGCGGGGCGCTGTACGTGGCCGATGCCGACAACAACCTGCGCCAGTACGGCCCCGAGGGCCTGCCCCTGAACACCTACGCGCCCACCCAGCCCGGCCACGCCGCCCAAGTAGAAGCCTGGAACGTGACCACCACCCTCGTCTTCAACGACGACCGGCAGCAGCTCGTCCTGCTCGACAGGTTCCTGGCGCTCATCGGCGAGGTGCGGCTGGCCGACTACGTGGACGGCACCATCCGGGCGGCCACGCTGGCGCCCGACAACCGCATCTGGCTGCTCGATGAAAGCAACCTCGTGCTGCGCGCCTTCGACCCCAACACCCAGCGGCTGCTCCAGAACACGCCGCTGGATTTGCTGATTGGCCGCTCGCGGCCCGATTTCCGCTTCCTGCGCCAGTACCAGAACAACCTCTATCTGGTGGACCGCAGCACGGGCATTTACGTGTTCGACAACTTCGGGAGCTACAAGAAAAAGCTGCCCTTCACCGGGCTCAGCATGATTGGCTTCCGGGGCGATGAGCTGTACTACCTCGACGCCGGAGCACTGCACTTTTTCAACCTCTACACCCTGGCCGAGCGCCGCGTGGCCCTGCCCGCCGGCTTCGACCCCGCCGCGGTGCGGCAGGTGCTGGTGGGCGAAACGTACGGCTATATTTTCACGGCGACGGGAGTGTCAGTGTATCAGCTGCTCTAGGGCCGAGTACGGCCGAGGCTAAGGTGCGGCGGCGCGGGCCGCCAGCAACCCCTGCCAAAACGGGACCGTTAGGAAGGGAAGTTCTTCCTTTCCACTTCCAACCCCTCTTTCATGAAAGCTTTACGCATTCACGGCCCGCGCGACGTGCGGGTCGACAACGTTGACGACCCCGAAATTCAGGACTCGCGCGACGCCATCATCCGCGTCACCAGCACGGCCATTTGCGGGTCCGACCTGCACATCTACAACGGCAGCATTCCGCAGCCCCGGCCCATGACCCTGGGCCACGAGTTCATGGGCATTGTGGAGGAAGTGGGCAAGGGCGTGAAGAACCTCAAGCGCGGCGACCGGGTGGTGGTGCCTTTCCCTATTGCCTGCGGCCACTGCCTGTTTTGTAACCACGACCTGCCCGGCCACTGCGAAAACTCCAACCCCGAGCACTACGGCCCCGAAGGCGGCCTGATGACGGAAAAAGGCGGCGCCTTGTTTGGTTATACGGATTTGTATGGCGGCTACGACGGCGGCCAGGCCGAGTACGCCCGCGTGCCCTACGCTGACTACGGCCCCCGCAAAGTGCCCGACAACCTAACCGACGAGCAGGTGCTCTTCCTCACCGACATCTTCCCCACGGGCTACTCCGGCATCGACTGGGCCAACGTGAAGGGCGGCGAAACGGTGGCCATTTTCGGCGCCGGCCCGGTGGGCATCATGGCCGCTAAGTCGGCCTGGCTGCGCGGCGCCTCGCGCGTCATGATTGTGGACACTCAGCAGTACCGCCTCAACCTGGCCGCCAAAGCCGCCCGCGCCGAAGGCATCCTCTGGGAAAGCCACGACCAAGTGGTGGACGAAATCCGCAGCAAAACCCGCGGCTACGGCGCCGACGTGGTGGTGGAAGCCGTGGGCTTCGAGCCCGACCGCAGCCTCGGCGACCGCGCCAAGGCCGTCTTCAACGTGGAAAAAGGCTCGGATAAGGTGATGCTGGCTTGCTTGAGCGCCGTGCGCCGCGGCGGGTTCGTGTCCATCCTGGGCGTGTACTCCTCGCCTTACGACAACTTCCCCATCCACCAGATTTTCGACAAGGGCATCATCATCCAGGCCGGCCAGGCGCCCGCCCACAAGCACATCGACAAGTTGCTGAAGCATGTGTCGGACGGCGACGTGCGCCTCGACGACATCATCTCGCACCGCCTGCCGCTGACCGAAGCCCCCCACGGCTACGACATCTTCCGCCACAAAAAGGACAACTGCACCAAGGTAGTGCTCAAGCCCGGCGCGTAGTATCAGTTCCGCCGTTATCGTATAAAAAATGCCCCGGCTTCTTCAGTCGGGGCATTTTTGGTAATACCGGTGTCGCAGGGGCCGCGTCCATGAGGCAGCCGGGCTATATTTAAGGGCCACTTGGCTCTTCCCCGGTGGCCTGATAACGATGACAAAAGGATTTACCCGGCTTGTACTGGCTTACGCGTTGGTAACCATTGCGGTGGCGGCCATCAGCCGACGCCTCAACACCGGCGCGGTGACCACCCTGGCCGGCACCGCCCACCAACCCGGCACCGCCGATGGCGTGGGCGCGGCGGCTGGCTTTCGCTTTCCCTTGGGGGTGGCGGTGGATGGCAACGGCACCGTGTACGTGGCCGACCAGAGCAACCACGTCATTCGCCGCATCTCACCCGCCGGGGCCGTGAGCACCGTGGCCGGGCTGGCCCTCAGCCCGGGCACGGCCGACGGCTCCGGCAGCACCGCCCGGTTCAGGTACCCCTACGGCGTGGCCGTAGACGGCGCGGGCACCCTCTACGTGAGCGACCAGTACAACCACACCATTCGCAAAATCACGCCGGCGGGCGTCGTCAGCACCTTCGCCGGCATGCCCGACCGGCACGGCAGCGCCGACGGCACCGGCTCGGCGGCCCGCTTTCACAACCCGGCGGGCATTGCCGTGGACGCTGCGGGCACCGTGTACGTGGCCGACGAAGGCAACCACGCCATCCGCAAAATCTCCCCCGCGGGCGTGGTCAGCACCCTGGCCGGACAAGCGTTCAGCCGCGGCAGCCAAGACAGCACCGGGGTCAATGCCCAGTTCGACCACCCCACGGGGCTGGCCGTGGACGCAGCCGGTACCGTGTACGTGGCGGACCAAAACAACCGCACCATTCGCCGGATATCCCCTGCCGGGAAGGTCACCCTTCTGGCGGGCCAGGTCGGCCGCAGCGGCAGCAAGGACACCGTCAATCTGTATTCCCGCTTCAATTTTCCGTCGGCCATCGCCGTCGATGCCGTCGGCGCGTTGTACGTGGCCGACCGGTTTAATCACACCATTCGGGTCATTTCGGCGGCCGGGCAGGTAAGCACCCTGGCCGGCGCCGCCCTCGGCTCCGGCACGGCCAACGGCGTGGGTACGACTGCGCGCTTCAACTGCCCCATGGGCGTGGCCGTGGACGCGGCCGGCGCCGTCTACGTCACCGACCAAACCAACCACACCGTGCGCGTGATTCGGTAGGCGCGGGGCACCGGACCAGGCTGCCTCCTGTGTTGAGCGGTTCGAAGCAGCTTGTGCAGGTGGAATAGGGGACCTTTATTTTACATAGAAGAGCCCTGGGACCCGTATTGATACGGCGTCGGCATTCCGGTTTACCTTTGAGCAAGGGCGTTTGAAGCTGCATTTTCTACCCAATTCAGTCAAGTGCATGAGGGAAATGAGGAACAAGCCGGCCGGATTTCGCGCGCTCTTGGCGAAGCGGTACCCGGGCGGTTGGCACGTGTTGCTGCTGCTGCTGGCAGTGCCTGGGCTGCTGCGGGCCCAAGCGGTGGCTCCCGCAACCGGCCGCGGCAAGCTGGCCCCCGGCCTGCAAGCTGCCCCCGCCCGCCGCACCGCACAAACCGTGCGCGTGCGCGTGACTGACCCCGCCGCCTTTCGCCAGTGGTTGCGGCAGCATCTGCCCGCCGCGCTAGCGACGCAGCCCAGTGCCTCACCCCGCACGCTCTCCGTGGCAGGCCTCGATGCCGCCGCGCTAGCCCGGCTGGCCGCCAGCCCGCTCGTGGAGTTCGTGGACGTGCCCGACCGCCAGGCCCACGCCGAGCGCCGCCTCAACAACTCCGACTTATCGGTCAACAACTTCACTGCTGCCCAGGCCCGCTACCCGCAGCTCACCGGGCAGGGCCTCACGGTTTCGGTAAAAGAGCTGCCGTTTGACCCCGCCGACATTGACGTTAAGGGCCGTGTGGTAGCGGCCAGCAGTTTCCCCGGCCCGGCTTCCGACCATGCCACGGCCATGGCCACGCTCATCGGCGGGGCCGGCAACTCCGACCCGCTGGGCCGCGGCGTGGCCCCGGCCGTGCGCCTCGCTACCTCCGACTTCGCCCGCCTGCTGCCCGACGACGGTGCGGCCCTCGCCCAGGCCGGCATCTCCATCCAAAACCACTCCTACGGCGTCGGCATCGAGAACTACTACGGCGTGGAAGCGCTGGAATACGACCGCCAGTGCCGGCAATACCCGCAGCTGCTACACGTGTTTTCGTCCGGCAATTCCGGCACCGCCACCAGCCCCAGCGGCGCCTACCAGAACCTGGCCGGCGTCGCCAACCTCACCGGCCAGTTCAAGATGTCGAAAAACACCCTGAGCGTGGGCGCCACCGACCCCACCGGCCAGGTCAGCCCGCTCAGCTCGCGCGGCCCGGCCTACGACGGCCGCGTGAAACCCGAGCTCGTGGCCTACGGCGAAGGCGGCTCCTCCGAAGCCGCTGCCTTGGTTTCGGGCCTGGGCGCCTTGGTGCAGCAGGCCCACCGCGACCTGCGCGGCAGCCTGCCGCCCGCCGCCCTCGTCAAAGCCGTGCTCCTCAACAGCGCCGACAACCTGGGCCGCCCCGAAGTCGACTTCGTCAACGGTTTCGGCCAGGCCGATGCCGTGGGCGCCCTCGCCACCGTGCGCGAGGGCCGTTTTTTAAGCGGCACCGCCACGCAGGGTTCCGTGCAAGTGTTTGCCATCGTCGTGCCCGCCGGCCAACACCAACTCAAAATCACCCTGGCCTGGAACGACCCCGAAGCGGCTGCCAACGCCAACCAGGCCCTGGTCAACGACCTTGACTTGCAACTGCTGGATGGAAACGCTGCCCAGCGCTGGCTGCCGTGGGCACTCAGCAGCTACCCGCACCCCGATTCCCTGGCCCTGCCCGCCCGCCGCCGCCCCGACCACCTCAACAACGTGGAGCAAATCACGCTGGATGCGCCCGCGCCGGGCATCTGTTTTCTAAGAGTGCAGGGCTTTTCCGTGCCACAGGGTCCGCAGGACTTCAGCATAGCGTACGAATACAGCCCCATGAGCCTGGAATGGCACAGCCCCCCCGGCCCCGGCAACGTGAAGCCCGGCGCCGCCACCGCGCTGCTCTGGAACTGGAACGGCCCCGCCACCGCCACCGGTCGCCTCGAATACCGCCCATTGGACCGCGTCCAATGGCGCCTGGTAAGCGCCGCCGTACCGCTGGCCTCCAACCGTTACACCTGGCCCGCGCCCGATACCACCACGCTGGCCCAATTGCGCATAGTGGTCGGCAGCCAGGAATTTCCTTCCGATACTTTCGCCATCGTGCAGGCGCCAGCGTTGCAGGTCGGCTACACTTGTCCCGAAGAAACCTTGTTACAATGGCGCCGCGTGCCCGGCGCCACCGGCTACCAGGTGTACCAGCTGGGCGCCACCGCGCTGCTGCCGTTACAGCAGCTAAGTGCCACCGACACCACGCTGGCCCTGAGCCGCGCCCAAGTGGCCCAAACGCGCTACTACGCCGTCGCGCCGCAGCTGCGCGGCATCACGGCCGCGCCTGGCAGCACCATCGACTTCGCTACTCAAGGCACCGCGTGCTACTTCCGGTCGTTTCTGCCGCGCCAGCTGGTGGATGAAACCATTCGCTTTGATGCCGTCCTCGGCACGGTCTACCGCCTGAAGTCGGCCATGCTGGAGCGCCAGCGGCCCGATGGCAGCTTTGAGGCTGTGCAAACCATCAGCCCGGTTGCCAGCACTGCGCTGGCTTTCAGCGACCAGCCGCCAGCCGCCGGGCGCTACCTCTACCGCGTGCGCCTCGACAACGTGGCCGGCCAGCAGTTCTACAGCGAGCCGGAAGAAGCCTTCCTGCTGCGCGCCGGCCTCATTCAGGCCTACCCCAACCCCGTGCTGGCCGGCGCCCCGCTCACCGTGGTGGCCAACACCACGGCCCCCGTCGCCATCCGCCTCTACGATGCGCTGGGCCGGTTCCAGCGCACGGCCACCGCCGAAGGCCTCATCAACTTCATCGAAACCGATGGCTTGAAACCCGGGCTCTACCTGCTGCGGGTGGAGCAGGACAATAAGTTCGGCCAGGTCCTGAAGATTGTCATTCAATAAACCGGCTGAATTCAGCTGCAAATAGACAACAAAAAGCCCCGACTCTGAGGAGAGCCGGGGCTTTTTGTTTGGGTTACCAGCCAGCGCTAGTAGATGTAGTTCAGGGCCGTCAGGTCGTTGGCGGTGAAGGGGCGGTTCACGCCATTGCCCACGCAGGCCAGCATCCAGGAGCTGGGGTCGGCGCCCGAGGGCGTGCCGGGAATGAGGATGGCCCCCACGCTGCTGGCGCCTTCGTTGGAAGCGCTGCCGCCGCAGCTGTAGGCCCGGTTGAAGTAGTCGGTGTGGCGCATGCCGATGCAGTGGCCCATCTCGTGCGCCATGATGGTGGCGATGTAATTCACGTTCGAGCTGTTAATCACGTTGGGCACCAGCGTGAAGCCCGGCGCGGGGTTGCCGCCGCTGGGGAAGCCGCCCGACTGCCCAAGCACGCCCGTGCCCAGGTTCGACGAGTACTTGATGGGCAACTGGGCCCCCGAAGTAACGCGGCGGAACGTCAGGCGCAGGCCGGCCGCGTTGTAGCGCCGGATGGCCTCGTCAACGGCCGACGAGTAGGCCGAGGGGAACGAGCTGCTCAGGCTCACGGTGAGTACGCGCGGCAGGCCGGTCACCAGGTTGGTGGTGCGGTACTGCTCGTCCTGGCCCACGCGCAGGGTCGAATAGCCGGGGGCGCTGGCCAGCAGCTCCGGCGTCAGCAGCATGTCGCCTTCCACGACGTAGCCGCCCTCCACGGTCCGCACGCCATCGGTGCTAAAGCCGAGGGCTTTGATTTGGGCCATCGCATCCTGCGAAGCTGCGGCAGGAGCAACAGCAGTTTGTTCTTTCTCCTTCGAGCAGGAGGAAAGTGCCAACACCGAAGCGGTGCACAAGGCGGCGGCGGACAGTACGTTTTTGAGTTTCATAAGTTTGTTGGGGTTGGTAGTGTGAAAAATTGGTTAAAGGATGAGCACAAGTAGAGAAGAATTATTGTGAATGTCAATAGCATTTTTGAGAAACATTAAAAATAATTCAAAGTATGCGTGCCTGAGCCCGTGCGGGCCTTTATCATTATCCCAATAAGCTGCAATTGCCATAATCTTACACACTTCTGCCTATAATGCTAAATCCAAGATTTTATTGGACGGCTCTTCGCTAGGCCTGCTCAGTTTTTGAGCCGGCACCGAGCACCGCTTAAGCACTACTATTGCGGGAACTTGCCGCGCGGGCATGCCCTTGGCGAAATGTGTATCTTTGCTAGGAAGCGAATTTTCGTGGAAAATTGAGCCTTGAGGCTCTTTTCCCTCAACTATATAATCTCAGCCTTATGGCTTGTTCAACTTGTTCAACCGGTGGGGGCTGCGGCACCACCAAAGTAGGTGGCTGCGGCTCCAAAGGGGGCTGCAGCTCCGGCGGCTGCACCCGCATGAATGTCTTCGATTGGTTGCAGGACGTGGAAGTGCCCGAGTCCTTCGCGGGCTTCGACATGGTCGAAGTTCGCTTCAAGGGCGGGCGCAAAGAGTTCATGCGCAACGACCAGCGCCTGCCCCTCGTCACCGGCGACGCCGTGGTGGTGGAAGCCGCCGGCTCTGGCTGGCACCTCGGCCACGTGAGCCTGAAAGGCGAACTGGTGCGCTTGCAAATGCGCAAAAAGAAAATACCGACCGACTCCAAGGAAATCCGCAACATCCTGCGCATCGCCACCCCCGACGACGAGGAACGCTGGCAGGCCGTGCGCGACCTCGAAACCGGCACCATGTTCCGGGCCCGTGCCGTGGTGGGCGAGCTGCGCCTGCGCATGAAACTCTCGGACGTGGAATACCAGGCCGACCGCACCCGCGCCCTGTTCTACTACTCGGCCGAAGACCGGGTGGACTTCCGCGAACTCATCCGTCGCTTGGCCGATGAATTCCGGGTGCGCGTGGAGATGCGCCAGATTTCGCTGCGCCAGGAAGCCGGCCGCATCGGCGGCATTGGCGTGTGCGGGCGCGAGCTGTGCTGCTCTACCTGGCTGCAAGACTTTAAAACCGTGAGTACCACCGCTGCTCGTTACCAAAACCTGAGCTTAAACCCGCAGAAGCTGGCTGGCCAGTGCGGCCGCCTCAAGTGCTGCCTCAACTACGAGCTCGACGCCTACCTCGACGCGCTCAAGGACATTCCGCAGGTGCAGCGTCCGCTGAAAACCAGCAAGGGCGAGGCCTTTTTGCAGAAAACCGACATCTTCCGCCGCCGCATGTGGTTTGCCTTCAAGGGCGACAACAACTGGGTGATGCTGGACACGGCCCGCGTGCGCGAATTACTGGACATGAACAAGCGCGGCGAAATCATCGAAAGCCTGCTGCCCCCGCGCGAAGAAGCCCCTGAGCCCGAAGTGTCGGCCATCGTGGAAGGCTCACTCGACCGCTTGGACGATAAAATCAAATCGAGCAGCAAACGCTCGAAGCGCAAAAAGAGCAAGGGCGACAAAGAAGGCGACGCCCCCGAAGCCCGTGCCCCCCGCGAAGGCCGCGAGCCTCGCGAGCCGCGGGCCCCGCGCCCCGAGCGCGAGCCCCGCGCCGCCCAGGAGCCCGGCGCCGAACCCGCCCGCGAACCCCGGGAGCCCCGCGAAGGCCGCCCGCCCCGCGAGGGCCGGGAAGGCCGCCCCGGCCGCGACGGCCGCCGCCCCGCCGGAGCCGCTCCCGGCGGCCCGCGCCCGCCCGAGCAAATGACCAGCCCCGGCCCCGGCGACCCCGACAACCCAACCC
>NZ_JADQDM010000002.1 GCF_015694525.1 Hymenobacter ruricola
ATTAATACCAACAAGCGAAAAGAAAAGGGCCGCCTCAATTGAGGCGGCCCTTTTCTTTTCGCTTGTTGGTATTAATTATTCTTTGTTGTGATAACAACGGCACCATTAATGCCAAGCTGACCGTATCGAACAATGGCACTGTCTCCTTTGACAATAAGAATGTGCTCGATGTCTTGAGGATTGATGCTATTAAGCCCCTCAATGTTCATGATTTTGCCATCATTCACATTGGCAATTTTACCGTCTATTACAAAAAGGGGCGGAGGAATTCGATTATCACGAAAAGTGAAGGGTTGCTTGCTGTGAGAGTCCGAAACGGCTTCGCCAGTGACGGTTGGCTTAATTGCCGGTACAGATTCAATTCTTCTGGCTTGAATAGCTGGAATAGCTTGGGCATGCACTTTTATTGAAAGCACCGTTGCAACAATGAAACAAGTGGGGATGCTGAAAGCAGCTTTGGGCGTCATTTTACGATTTTAATGAATGATGCCCGATAATTAGAGTTTACACATGCCGCAGTTTTTATTTTAGTTTATCCAGCGCCGCCCGCAGCCGGGGCAACGCCGCCAGAATAGAATCCGTCGTTTCGGCGCCCACCGAGGCGCGGAACCACGGTTCCGAAGCTGGTGAGCCAAAGGCGCTGAAGGGCACCAGCGCCAGCTTGGCTTCGGAAATGAGGTAGGAAGTCAGCTCCGCGGTGGTTTTCAGCACGGTGCCGTCGGGCGCGGTGCGGCCCAGCACGTCAATCTTGGCGGTGAGGTAGATGGCGCCGGCAGGAGCCACAGCATCGACGGGGTAGCCGGCGGCCTGCAGTTCCTTTAAGCCGTCGAACAAGGCTTGCAGGGAGCTTTGCAGCTTGTGTTTGGATTCGGTCAAAAAAGCATCCACCGCGGCGGTGTCGGGCATGAAGTGGGCGGTGGCTACCTGCTCGGCCTTGGGCGCCCAGGCACCCACGTGACCCAGGATGGATTTCATCTTCTCAATGATGGCCGGGGGGCCGAAGCTGTAGCCCACGCGCACGCCAGTGGCCGCGAAGCACTTCGAAATGCCGTCGATGTACACGACATAGTCGCGCAGCTCGGGGCGCAGGCTCACCGGGTCGTGGTGCTGGGTATCGCCGAAGGTGAGGAGCCAGTAAATCTGGTCGTAAAGGATGTAAATCGGCTTCTCATCGGGGCCGCGGCGCTTGTTTTCGGCTATCACCAGCTCGCAGATTTCTTCCAGGCCAGCCTTGGTGAACACCGTGCCGGTCGGGTTTAGCGGCGAGCACAGGGCTAGCAGCGTGGCGCCGGCCACGTGCGGGGCCAGGTCGGCGGCGGTGGGCATGAAGCTGTTTTCGGCGCGGGTGGGCACGGCCACGGGCGTGGCGCCCGTCAGGTGGCAGTAGTGGTTGTTGTTCCAGCTGGGCAGCGGGAAAATCACCCGGTCGCCGGGGTCGACCAAGGCACGGTAGGTGGCGTAGATAAGCGGGCGCGAGCCGCCGGCAATCAGTATGTCGTTTGGCCCGTACTCCAACCCCTGGCGGGTTTTCAGGAAGTCCGAAACCGACTGGCGCAGCTCGCCGATGCCCGCGGCCGGCGGGTAGTTGGTGAGCCCGGCCTGGTAGGCCTGCGTGATGCCCTCGGTGAGGCCGGCCGGAATGGGAAAAATCTTCGGGTCGAAATCGCCGATGGTCAGGTTGCAGATGTTGGCGCCCTGGCGCACCTGCTCGCTCACCTGGTTGCCAATGCGAATGATTTCGGAGCCGCTCAGGCCGGCGGCCATCTTGGATACTTGCATAGAATGGAGGGGGCGGGCCGATAGTGCCGCACCGGCCGCGAAGGTATTTCAGGGTTGCCAATTGGGCGGCCCCTGGCGCACTTACTGGCTCGCCGCGCGACGCAACTCGTCCTCGGCGCCGGCCATGCGCTTGCGGGCCGCGGCCACTTTGCTGCTGCCGAAGCGGTAGGTGAAGGCGGCTGTGGCCACCCGCGTGTCCTGCCGCTGCAGGAAGCTTTCGGAGAAGCCGGTGTACACCGAGGTGAAGCGCCCGGGCGCCGTGTAAAACACGTCGGCCACGTTCAGGCGCAGCGTGGCCTGCTTGGCCCAAAAGCTGCGCTGAAAGCCCACCAGCACCTGCTCACGCGGCCGCCCCTGCTCGAAGCCCCAGATTTCACCCGATTGAAATGTGCCATTCAACTCCGCTGTCCAGCCGTGGGGCAGGCTGAAGGTGTTGTTGGCCGACAGCTGGCAGGCGGGCTGCTGGCGGTCGAGCACGGTGCCGGCCAGCTCGCCCTGGAACCGCGAATAGTAGAAAACCCCATTGGCGTACAGGGTCCACCATTTGGCGGGCTCCAGCGGGGCCGTCAGGGTGAGGGCGAGGTACTGCTGCGTGCTCAGGTTGACGTCGCGGTTCACCACCTGGCGGCCGCCGTCGGGCGCGGGCTGCACCGTGGTGATGATGGGCAGGTGGGTGTGGGCGTAGGTGAGGGCGGCGATGAATTTCTGCCGGTACGTGTGCGTCAGGTCCACGTTGTAGCTGGTCTGGGCCACCAGGTAGGGGTTGCCGGAGCGGTAGGAAACGGCGTCGACGTAGGCCCGCAGGGGGTTCAGCTGGCCGTAATTGGGCCGGTCGACGCGCCGGCCGGCCGTGAGGGCCAGGGCGTGGCGTGCATTGAGGGTGCGCTGCACGGAGGCCGTGGGAAACCACTGCAGGTACTGCTGCTCGCGCATTTCCTCGCCGGCCAGGGTGGTGCGAATGGTGGCCTGCTCGGCGCGCAGGCCGGCCTGGAACCTGGTGCTGGCGCTGCCGCCGCGCACGGCCGCATAGGCGGCGTTCACGTTCTCGTAATAGTCGAAATTGTTGGAGATGTTCGGCTGGTAGGTGCCGTTGTTGAAGAACAAGGCGACGTTGCCCGAAACCACCCGGGTCGATTTCAGGCCCATTTCGAGGCGGCTGCGGTAGGGCAGAGGGCGGCTGTAGTCCAGCTTCAGGGCCCCGATGGACAGGTCGTTGCGCTGGTCCCCCGTGAGCAAGGAGGTGGGCAACGCGGGCTCCTCGTAGTTGGTGTACAGGTCGAGGGAGCGCGTGGTGGAGTAGCGGGCATAGTCAGCATCGGCCGTCAGGCTCGCCGCCGCGGCCGAGTCAGCAAACACGTGCCGTAGGTTGAGGTTGGCGCTGCCATTGGGCCGGTTGATGCCCTGTGCCGCCAGCGACTGGTACCGGCCGGCGGGCCCGCCGAGCTCATCGGTAAACTGCGTCCGGGTGTCGTTGTTGGTCGTGGTTTCGCTGAACAGGCCCGTCAGCGAAACGCCCGCCAGCGTCCGTTTCGACAGGTTTACGTCGGCCCCCAGCCGGGCGCTGTGCGAGTGCAGGTTGAGCACGCGCTTGCCCGTCACGGTGCTATTCACGGCGGGCAGCCCCGCCGCGGCCCCGTACTGCCGGTAAAACTCCTGCCGCACGAAGTCGTTGCGGTTGGCGTAGGTGTAAGTGCCGTAAAAATTCGTGTTTTTGCGCCGGTGGTTGAGCGCCAGGCCGGTGGTGAATTTGCCGTACTCGCCGCGCCCGTAGCTGACGTTGGCCGAACCGTTGGTGCCGAGGCGCTGGTCTTTTTTGAGGTTGATGGCAATGACGCCGGCGCCGCCCTGCGCGTCGTACTGCGCCGGCGGGTTGGTGATGAGTTCGATGCTTTGCAGCTGCTCGGCGGGCAGGGCGCGCAGGTAGTCGGCCAGCTCGGCCCCCGAGAGCGGCACGCGCTTGCCGTCCACCACCAGCAGCACGCCCTGCCGGCCGCGCAGGGCCACGCCGGTTTCCGTGGTCACGCCGGGCGCGCGATTCAGCACGTCGAGGGCCGTGGCGCCGGCCGAAAGCGGGCTGTCGGCCACGTTCACCACGGTGCGGTCGGCTTGGTGCTCAAACAGTGGCTTGCGGGCCGTCACGGTCACTTCCTTCAGGGCCGTGGCCTGGCTCACTTCCAGCACGAGGGCGGGCAGCGCAATGCCGGCCGGGGCCAGGGCAAACGGCGCGCTCCAGGCGCGGCGCAGGCCCACCTGGGCCGCCGACACCACGTAGCGCCCGCCCGGCGCACCTTCCAGCCGAAAGCTGCCTTTTTCGTCGCTAAACTCCGTCTTTACCACCACCGAATCGGCGGCCCGGTGGAGGGTCACGGTCGCGAATTCCACCACCGGGCCCGGGCCCGTGGCCACGGTGCCCCGCACCGCCGCCTTGCCCTGGGCCCGGGCCGGCACCAGGCCCGCCAGCCAAAGCAGCAGAAGCAGGGCAAAGGCCGCCAGTCGCCCGGGCCGGGCCCCCAAAAGCTCAACACGTGACCAGGCCGGCAGAAGGTATGAGATGCGCACAGGAAGGGGGTAGAGAAGGAGTGAGACAGCTGCCGCGCGGAAAAACGAGGGATTCAAAAGCAGGCTAGCGTCTTTTGTTTGACCAGGTTAGGCAGCGCAACGAAGCATAAAGGTCAGGGTTTTGCGTCATTTATCCAAAGCCGGTGCGCGGCTCTGTGGCCCAGCCGGTAAATTTGCGGCATGCTTCCGCTCTTCCTTGCCGTTCCCTCCCTCCAGGCGCTGCCGGCCGCGGCCCGGCAGGTGCGCGCGGCCATCGACGAATCTGCTTGCACCGTGGTGGCCTTCGAAGGCGAGATGGGGGCCGGCAAAACCACCTTTATCCGGGCACTGGCCGCCGAACTGGGCGTGACGGACGACGTGAGCAGCCCCACGTTTTCGCTGGTAAACGAGTACCGCGACGGCCGGCAGCGGCCCGTGTACCATTTCGATTTCTACCGCATCAACTCCCTCGCCGAAGCTGAACAGATGGGGGCCGTAGAGTACTTGGATTCGGGGTATCTTTGCTTGGTGGAATGGCCTGCGCGGGTGGCCGAATTATTGCCCGCGCCGCGCCTCGAAGTCCGCATCAGCGCGGTGAGCGCCGAAGCCCGCGAAATTTACCTGACCCTTATCCCGTAATCTCCGCCTTATATCAATTAAATATCAGTAGCTAAACAAGCTGGCTTGCAAGCAGTCGGCTTGCCTTGATGATTGTTAATTGGTAAGTATTCCTTGAAATTATGCCCGAGCAGCTACCATCCGGTTTTGAGTCCCTGGCCACCAGCCGCGCCTATTTCACCCAGGAATCGATGCTGGCCGTGGAAACCCGGAAGCGCAAGCTTTTCATCGGCTTGCCCCGCGAGACCTCGCTCCAGGAAAACCGCCTCGGCCTCACGCCCGAAGCCGTGCAGCACCTGGTGAGCGCGGGCCACGAAGTGGTGATGGAAGCCGGTGCCGGCGAGCCCAGCAAGTACGCCGACCACGCCTACTCCGAAGCCGGGGCCCAGATAGCCTACTCCACGGAGGAAGTGTACAAGGCCGACGTGCTGCTGAAAGTGGCCCCGCCCACGCTCGAAGAAATTGAGCTGCTGCACCCGGGCCAAACCCTGATTTCGGCCCTGCAAATGGGCTCGATGACCCCCGAATACATTGCCGCGCTCTCGCGCAAAAAAATCAACGCCATCGGCTTCGAGCTGATGAAAGACCCCAGCGGCGCCCGCCCCGTGGTGCGCGCCATGAGCGAAATCGCGGGCTCGACGGTGATGCTGGTGGCGGCCGAGTACCTGGCCCGCTCCAACGAGGGCAAGGGCATCATCCTGGGCGGCATCACGGGCGTGCCGCCGTCGCAGGTGGTCATCCTCGGGGCCGGCACGGTGGCCGAGTACGCCGCCCGCGCCGCCACCGGCCTCGGCGCCGAGGTGAAGGTGTTCGATAACCACCTCTACAAGCTGCGCCGCCTCAAGCACAACCTGGGAATGCAGCTCTATACGAGTACGTTAGATACGTTTGCCCTCAGCCAGCAAATCCGGCGGGCCGATGTGGTTATTGGCGCCCTGGCCGTGGAGGACGGCCGCATTCCCTACATGGTGCCCGAGGAAATGGTGGCCACCATGTCGTCCGGCTCGGTCATCATCGACGTGAGCATCGACCAGGGCGGCTGCTTCGAAACCAGCGAAATGACCAGCCACAGCAACCCGGTTTTCCGCAAGTACGACGTGGTGCACTACTGCGTGCCCAACATCGCCTCGCGCGTGCCCCGCACCGCCACCAACGCGCTGAGCAACATTTTCACGCCCATCCTGCAGGAAATCAGCCAGCACGGCGGCATCAACGAAGTGCTGTTCACCAACGAGCACTTCCGCAGCGGCGTCTACATCTACCGCGGCTCGCTCACGAATGCCATGATTGCCAAGAAATTCAACCTGCGGTATAAGGAACTGGGGCTATTGATTGCGGTGCGGAATTAAATCCGACTACCGGCACTGGTTAATGCTGAACGGCGCGGGCCCAGTGCTCCGTTGGCGGCAACGAAATGAAGTAAAAAACACGATACTAAAGAGGGCTTTTTTGCTCGAATTTTGTTCGCGAAAGAGCATCTGATGATTACCACGAATTATACTGCTGCACCGAACAATATTTCTGCCACCGCAAGCGGCAATACTGTGCTGCAAGCTGCTAATACTGCCAAGACTAAATTTAATTTTGACCTCGAAGCGCTGCGGGCAGTTGCGGCTATTATCGTCGTTTTATCGCATGTGGTCAATACAGTCAATACCCTGGACCCGGCGTATCACCCCGGCGGCATCTGGGCATACGCCGCGCCGGGCCATCTGAGCGTATTGCTATTTTTTATCCTTTCTGGCTATGTTATCGGGAAGGCGCATGCCGTGCCGCTGCAGAGAGACACCATTTTGCTATACCTAAAAAAGCGGTTCGTTAGAATTTATCCAATTTATTCAATCTGCATTCTTTTTGTTTTACTGGTACTTGTTAAAAGCCCTTCGTTAGCAATAATACTTAGTCATTTATTCCTTACGCAAGGACTGACCACACCAGTACTTCATGATATTGCTCCTTCGTGGTCGCTTACCTATGAGATAGTATTCTATTTATTGTTCATTCCCATTTCTTATTTCAGGGCAAATCCGGTGTTTATGGCTATTGCCATGGTTATGCTGGGAACAATAGCAGCGTACTTTTTTCCAGGCTTTGCCAAGGGCCTGCTGCCGACGTATGCTTTCGGCTTCACGTTCTGGCTGTGTGGGCTGATTTTGGCCAGGTATTCGCGGCCCGATGAAAGCACTGTTTCTTACGCTTCAATGGTGGGCATCATCCTGCTGTTTCTGACGCTGGGAGTGCTGGATTCGCCGCCGGCGTTGCTGCACCGCGTGCAGCTTTTTTTGCTCAGGAAAGACCTCACCATTGTGCCAGCCGGCCAGGACGCGTATCTGGCTTTTCGGGACTTTGCTTTTTTGCCTTATTGCGCCGTGATGGTGGCCATCTTTGCCGGCATCAAGCTGAAATTCCGGAAAGCCCTTATTGCGTTTATGACGCTTCTGCCGGCCCTGAGCTTGGTGCATTATATGAAAGCGGAAGACGGGCACCCACCCGTCGCGCTGTTGTTCACGGCGTTATTTTACGCGCTTTCCATCGTTTTCTTTCTGTTTCCGGCCCGCCTGGAGCAGTTTTCCAAGAGAATAATAAAAGGACTAGTGCCACTGGGCAGCATTTCTTACGGGCTCTACATCGTCCACTTTCCGTTGCTCTGCCTCATCTTGTCGTTCAGCGCGTTTTCGGGCTCGGGCCTTACTTATTGCGTACGCTTGGCTGTGTTTCTGCTCCTCACGTTCAGCGCCGCTTATTTCCTGGAAAAAGTGTACCAGCCCCGGGTGAGAAAGGCAATCGGCTAGCCCTTACCCGCGTTTTTATTTCCGGATAGCAGCAGGGTTTTCCACGCCTCCACCAGCCGTCCTTCGGCCAGGAACTGCCGGCCCAGTTGCAGCAATTGCTTCTCCAGCGCTGGAGCATCGTCGCGGTATTTATTAATTAGGTAGGCTACCAGGGGCTCAGTTTTGATTTCGTCGACTTGCTCCGGCGTGGGCAGGGCGTTGCGCTCGATGTTGGCCAGGCGGCCCAGCTCGTTGCCGGTCAGCACGTCGCTCTGGCGCAGGAAATCGGGCAGCTGGTCCATACCGATGCCGATGTGGCGGTTGGGCTTGGGCACCTCAAACAGGCTGGCGCCGCTGGCCCGGCAGTACCAGTCGCCGCCGAGACGGGCCACGGCGTCCAGCTTGAACGGGTCGATGCCGGTGGCGTCGGGCAGCAGGATGTCCTGGCGGAAATGGGCGCGCACCACCCGGCAGATGATGAGGTTGCCGGCGCCGTGGTTCTGGCCCAGCTCGATGATTTGCTCCACCACGCACTCGAACGCGGCGGGTGCTTCGGCCACGCGCGGCGGGCGCACCTGCTCCGAGGCCAGCTCGGTGAGGCCGGCTTTGGTGAATTCGTTGACGCCCTTCTCGTACTCGGTGCTGGCCAGGGACATCTGCTCCACCAGCGCAAAATCGCAGATGTTGATGACGACTTCGGGCACTTCGCGCACGTTTTGCAGGGTGTGCTTCTGGGAGTTGTCGCGCACGCGGTTGGCGGGCGAAAACACCAGAATGGGCGGGTTGGCGCTGAAGGCGTTGAAGAAGCTGTAGGGGCTCAGGTTCACGCGCCCGTCGGCGTCCACGGTGCTGGCGAAGGCCACCGGGCGCGGGGCCACGGCCCCCACCATAAACGGGTGCCACTGCGCCGGCGTGAGGTCGGCGGGGGTGAGGGAATGGAAAACGGGAGGGGTGGAGGCCATGGCAAAAAGCAGCGGAAGGGATTTGAAGGGCCAAAGCTAGAACAGTTTCCGGCGTAGGGGCGGGGCTTACTTCCGCCCACCGGCAAACAGAATAGCGGCGGCGCTGCGAAGGAAGGGCCAACCTATCTGGCGCGTTCCGTTCCATTCCGCCCGCCGTTGGGTTGTATGTTGCCGGCCGGTTTTGATAACAACCCTCAGCAGCGAAGTCAGATGGAACAGGATTTACCCACCGCGGATGCCCCGGCAGTGCACGACAACAACCGCGTGGACGAACGCACGATTTGGAAAGTCATCACCGCTTCATCGGTCGGCACGGTCATCGAGTGGTACGATTTCTACATCTTCGGCTCCCTGGCGGCCATTATCGGGCCGGTGTTGTTTGGTTCGAAGGGCAAGCCGGAGGAAACCTTGCTGGGGGCGCTGGCCGTGTTCGGGGTGGGGTTCATCGTGCGGCCGTTCGGGGCGGTGGTGTTCGGCCGCATCGGCGACATGATTGGGCGCAAATACACCTTTTTGGTGACCTTGCTGATGATGGGCGGGGCCACCGTGGCCACGGGCCTGGTGCCGAGCTACGACCGCATCGGCTGGGTGGCGCCGGCCATCGTGCTGGTGCTGCGCCTGTTTCAGGGGCTGGCGCTGGGGGGCGAATACGGCGGGGCCGCCACCTACGTGGCCGAGTACGCCCCCGACCACCGGCGCGGCTACTTCACCAGCTACATCCAGATTACCGCCACGGCCGGCCTCATCCTGAGCATCCTCGTCATCGTGCTCACCAAGAAAGCCCTGCCCAATGCCGACTTCAAGGCCTGGGGCTGGCGCATTCCGTTCCTGCTTTCGGGCGTGCTCATCGTGGCTTCCTACTACATCCGCAAGCAGCTGCACGAGTCGCCTTTATTTGCCAAAGCCAAAGCGGAAGGAAAAACCAGCACCAGCCCCCTGCGCGACTCCTTCCTGAACCCGGTGAACCGCCGGCTGGTGCTCATTGCCCTGTTTGGGGCCACCATGGGGCAGGGCGTGGTGTTCTACACCAGCCAGTTCTACGCCTACTCCTTCATGCAGAATGCCCTGAAAATGGACTTGGTGGATGCCAGCATCGTGCTGGTGGCCAGCATGGTGGTGGCCACGCCGCTGTTTATCTACTTCGGCTCGCTCTCCGACCGCATCGGGCGCAAGCGCATCATTATGGTCGGCATGTTGTGCGCCGCGCTGTTCACGGTGCCGCTGTTTTATGGGCTGAAAGCCTACGCCGGGCCCCTGACCAACGTAACGCCGGCCACGGTGGATGCCGCCGGCCAGGCCGTGGCGGCCGTGCAAAAAGCCCTCACGCCCAACCTGCCCATGATGACGCTGCTCACCTTCTGTCTCGTCTTGTTCGTGACGATGGTCTACGGACCCATTGCGGCTTATCTGGTCGAGCTGTTCCCCACCAAGGTGCGCTACACCTCGCTCTCGGTGCCCTATCACATTGGCAACGGCATCTTTGGGGGCTTCGTGCCGCTGGTGGCCACCTGGATTGCGGGGTGGGCCAAGGACCAGCCCGCGGGCACGTTCCTGAAAGAGCACGCGGCCCTGTCCGGCCTCATCTACCCGGTGGTCATCGCGGCGCTGTGCTGGGGTATCGGTTCGGCGCTGATGAAGGATTCGCGCAACGTGCGTATTATGGAATAGGGGCCGGGGCCGCCACCGGCGGGGCCCCGATACCTGCGGGTTCTGACGGACTGCGTAGTTTTCCAGCCCGAACTTCCCTTTTGATAATAGCCAATCTTTATAACCCCATCTCCGAACCCTTTTCAGCCGTTGCCGGAAAGCATTCGGCAAGTCCGGAATACTTTCCCGGACATGCCGAATGCTTTCCCGGACATGCCGGAAAGCATTCGGCATGTCCGGGAAGCCGTAACCCAATCCCCGGAAACCATTTCCCAACTCCTGGAAGCCATTCGGCCGTTGCCGGATGGCATTACCCAAGCCCCGATTGGTTTCCCCCAAGCCCTGTAATTCTTTCCCTGTTCACCCAAACGCCTTTTCCCATGTCCTCCCGCATTCGCACCCTTGAAGAATACCACGCCGCCTACCAAAAGTCCGTCGAGGACCCCGACGGCTTCTGGGCCGACGTCGCCGCGCCCTTCACCTGGCGCCGCAAATGGGACACCGTGCGCAGCGGCGAGTTTTCGCCGGCCGGCGACAGCAAGTGGTTCGAGGGCGCCCGCCTCAACATCACCGAGAACTGCCTCGACCGCCACCTGGCGTTGCGCGGCAACAAGCTGGCCCTCATCTTCGAGCCCAACGACCCCAAAACCCGGCACCTGCGCCTCACTTACCGCGAGCTGTACCAGCAAGTCTGCCAGTTCGCCAACGTGCTGCACGCCAACGGCGTCGAAAAAGGCGACCGGGTTATTATTTATTTGCCCATGATTCCGGCGCTGGCCATTGCCGTGCTGGCCTGCGCCCGCATCGGGGCGGTGCATTCGGTGGTGTTTGCCGGTTTCTCGGCCACCGCCATCGCCGACCGCGTGAACGACGCCGACGCCCACTTCGTCCTCACCGCCGACGGCCTCAACCGCGGCCCTAAGCAGATTCCGGTCAAAAGCGTGGTCGATGAGGCTTTGCTGCACTGCCCCGGCGTGCGCCGCGTCATCGTGGTGGAGCACCTGGGCTGGCACGTGCACATGCAGCCCGGCCGCGACGTGTGGTTTCACGAAGAAGCCCAGGGCGTGCCCCTGACCTGCCCGGCCGAGGAAATGAAGGCCGAAGACCCCTTGTTCATCCTGTATACCAGCGGCAGCACCGGCAAGCCTAAAGGGGTGGTGCACACCACCGCTGGGTACATGGTGTGGGCCGATTATACCTTCCGCAATGTGTTTCAGGTGGAGGAAAACGACGTGTACTGGTGCACCGCCGACATTGGCTGGGTCACCGGCCACACGTACCTGCTCTACGGCCCGCTGCTGGCCGGCAGCACTTCGCTGCAGTTCGAGGGCGTGCCCACGTACCCCGACGCCGGCCGCTTCTGGGAGGTGATTGACAAGCACAACGTCACCATCTTCTACACGGCGCCCACGGCCATTCGCAGCCTCATGGCCACGCCTTTGGATAATGTGCTCAGCTACTCGCTGAGCAGCCTGCGGGTATTGGGTTCCGTGGGCGAGCCCATCAACGAGGAGGCCTGGCATTGGTACCATACGCACATCGGGAAGGGCCGCTGCCCCATCGTGGACACGTGGTGGCAGACCGAAACCGGCGGCATCATGCTCTCGGCCCTGGCCGACATCACGCCCAGCGTGCCCGCCCGGGCCGGCCTGCCGTTGCCCGGCGTCCAGCCCGTGCTGCTCAACCAGGACGGCACCGAAATCGAGGGCAACGACCGGGAAGGCTACCTCGCCATCAAGGCCAGCTGGCCCGCCGTCATCCGCACCACCTGGGGCGACCACGAGCGCGCCCGCCAGACCTATTTCCAGCCGTACCCCGGCTACTACTTCACCGGCGACGGCGCCCGGCGCGACGAGCAGGGCCTCTACCGCATCATCGGCCGCGTCGACGACGTCATCAACGTGAGCGGCCACCGCTTCGGCACGGCCGAAATCGAAAACGCCATCAACCAGAACGAGCACGTGGTGGAGTCCGCCGTCGTCGGTTACCCGCACGACGTGAAGGGGCAGGGCATCTACGCCTACGTCATCTGCCAGCACGGCGCCCCCAAAACCGACGCCGAAGCCCGGCAGTGGGAAGCCAGCATCATCGAAACCGTGGTGGCCGAAATCGGCAAAATTGCCAAGCCCGACAAGATTCAGCTCGTGTCGGGCCTGCCCAAAACCCGCTCCGGCAAAATCATGCGCCGCATCCTGCGCAAAGTAGCCGAAGGCGAAACCAGCAACCTCGGCGACGTGACTACGCTGCTCGACCCCGCCGTGGTGGACGAGATTCTGGCCGGGAAGAAGTAGCCTCCCGCTAAGCAAGTAAAGACAACGGGCCGCCCTGGAGATGATTCCAGGGCGGCCCGTTGTTTTGGCGTTGTTGGCCCGCTGCCGGCAACGCCTTTATTCTACCACCAGCTGGCGGCTGATGGCGTGTCCGGTGGCCGGCTCCAGCACCCGCACCACGTACAGGCCCGCGGCCAGGCCGGCCGGCATGGCCAGCGGCACGGTTTCGGGCCCGGCGGCGTGCTGCAGGGGTTGCGGAGCCATGATTTCCCGGCCCAGCGCATCGGTGACGTGCAGCGCCAGCGCGCGGGCCGGGCCCGTGAGGCACAAGCCGGGGACGCGGCCCCGGCCGCTGGGGTTGGGGGCCAGCTGCGCCGTGAGGTCGGCAATGACGCCGGCGCGGCTGGCCAGGGCCACAAACAGGCCTTCGTCGGCCCCGATGTCGGGCCGCAACGGGTTGCGCAGGTCCGAATCGAGGTCGTTGGCCACGGGCAGGGGCGTGGCCGAAAGATTGGTGCCGCCCCCTTCGGCGAGGGTGAAAAAACCGGATTGCAGGTGCGGGTCGGTGGTCGCATTCACGAAAGGCGGCAACTCGGTGAGCGAGGCCTGCTCCACCGTGGCCATGCGCGTTTTGTACTGGGCCAGGGTCTGGTCGACGGCGGCGGGGTTGGCGCCCACGGCGGCGCCGTAGAAAATCAGCTTTTCGGCCGAGGGCGTCCCGGCGTAGTATATGTTGTTGTTGGAGCCGGCGGCCACGCTGGTCAGCACGGTGTTGTTTTTGAAAAACGCTGCTCCGATGCCGCCCCCGCCGCTGGCCAGGCCGCTCACCAGGTTCACGAAGATGTTGTTGCGCAGGTCCACCGTCGGCGAGCCCGACATGAAGAGCGCGGCGCTCTTGTTGGCCGGGTTGGTGGCGGCGTAGCCGATGACCACCGTGTTGTGGTAGGCATAGTTGTTCCCGCCCCGGAAGCTGAACGCCCGCACCGAGGTGCCCGCGTTGCTGCCCACCGCCCGCACGTCGTACACCATGTTGTTGGCCAGGTAATTCGTGGTGCCAGCCGTGATGTCGAAGCCCGCCGCAAAGCCGTTCGTGCCCACGGCCTCCACGTCGTAGGCGCGGTTGCGCAGGAAGCGGTGGGTGGTGCCGCTGTTCACGTAGTAGCCCATGGCAATGCCGTTGGTGCCGCTGCTGCTCAGGCCGTGCACGCGGCAGTCCGTCACGTCCACGCTGTTGGTGGTGCCCGTGGAATAGATGCCGTACACCGAAGCGGTGCCCGTCACGCCGCCCACTTCGGTGTTGAACACCCGGGCGTTGGTTTGCGATTTCAGGTAGATGCCGTAGGTGCTGAAGGCGATGCCGCCCGGCGTGCCCGCGGGCGGCACGCCCACGCTGAACACCCGGCTGGCGGGCCCGGCGGTGCCGGGCGTGGGCCCGATTTCGGTGCCGTCGTCGTAGACCGTGGTGGTGCCTTCCAGGTCGTAGCCGTAGGAGCAGTTCTGCACCGTGAGGCCGTAGAAGTGGTTTTGGTCGTTGCCGCCGTTCAGCAGGGCCACGCCGTTGGTGCGGGTGGTGTTGGCCCGGTTCAGGGTCACGGTGGCGTCGCGGAAGGTGTTATGGGTGGCGCCGTTTTGCAGCAGGTAGCCGTACTCCAATTGCTGCACGGCCGTGGTGTTGGCCGCCTTGTCCTCCACGTCGATGCCGATAAACTGCACGTAGTCGGCGCCGTCGAGCGTCAGGGCCGCGTCGGTGGCGCCGGTGCCCGTGCCCTGAATTCTGGGATTGAGCCCGGCCGACCCCCCTCTCTGAAAAATAATGGGCCCCGCCGCCGTGCCGCTGGCCGTAATGGCCGGGATGGTTTCATCAAATACGACCCCGGCCAACACATTAAACGTGACGCCGGTAGCTGCCACGCCGCTTGCGTTCAGCGCCGTCACGGCTGCGGCGAAGGTGGTAAAGTTATTCGGCCCGGTGCCCAATGGATTTATGGTTCTGACGCCGCTCAATTGTGCCTGCGCGGGCGCGGCGGCCAGCAGCGAAAAGCCGGCGGCAATGGCGAGTAGTTGGTTTTTCATGGGCGAAGAGGGAAAAAGTAAACAGTCACTTGCGTAAATGTAAAAAACTTCCCATCACTCACCGGAATCATCCAAACACTTTCACCTTCTCGCCCTTGCGCTTGGTGCGCAGGTGCAGCCGGATAATCTGCTGAATGTCCTTGTTGTCGGCATAAGGCTGAATGACGTCGCGGAAATCGGCCAGCTTGCGCGCCGAGAACGTTTCGTCGACGAAGGCGAAGCCACGGTAGCGCCCGTTCTCCACCAGCACAATGCTTTTCTCCAGCTCCGTGCGGCCGGGTCCAATCACCACGAAGCTTTCGTGCTCGTAGCTGATGCTGTCAATGGCCTCGTCCACGCGCAGGTTGTAGCTCTCGGGCGGCTCCTGGCCCACGCAGGCGCCCAGGCAGCGGTGCACCTGGTAGTCGAAGCAGGGCCCGGTGGTTTTATACAGGCCGCACAGCTTCTGGCACAGGTTGTACTTGGCCACCTTGTGGTAGAGAAAGCCCTGCGCCTTGTACTGGTTGCCCAGCGCGATGATGGGGATTTCGGCGTTGCGGGCGTCGGCGCGGCCGTAGGCCAGGCGCTTGTAGCCTTGTTCATCCACTCGCAGGTAGATGCCCGCCGGAAACACCGAGCGCCGCTGCGCCCGGTTGTAGGCCGGCTTCATCTGCTTAATCAGGTGCGACTCGTACAGCAGCGCCACCAGCTCCGAACCCGTCAACTCCCAGGTAATGTCGGCAATGGAATTCTTAAATTCCAGGCTCTTGCGCGACTTCACGTCAATGGCAAAGTGCTGCTGAATGCGCTTGTAGATGTTGATGCTCTTGCCCACGTAAATCACTTCGCCGGCCTCGTTGTGGAAGTAGTACACGCCCGTGGCCTGCGGCAAACTGGCCACCAGCTCCGGCGATACCAGCGGTGGCAGCAGCGCCGTGCGAATGGCCTCCTGCATGGCCGCCACGCGCTTGGGCTTGGGCGCTTTGGTGCCATCGGGGCGGCGGCCGGCGGGAGCGAGGGCGTCCACGCGGGCCAGGGTGTGGCTGGTGTCGGCGCCGTGGGGCAGGTCTTCGCTCTCGTTGGTAATCTTCAGCAGCTTGCCGAAAAGCAGAGCCGTAGCGTGGGCATCGCCGGCGGCGCGGTGGCGGCCCTGCAGCGGGATGCCGATGTTCTGGCACAGCTTGCCGAGGCTGTAGCTGGGCTGCCCCGGTATCAGGCTGCGCGAGAGGCGCACGGTGCACAGCGTTTTGCGCGAATAGTTGTAGCCGAGGTCGGCAAATTCCTTCTTCAAAAACGAGTAGTCGAACCGCACGTTGTGGGCCACGAAAACGCAGCCTTCGGTCATTTCTACCACTTTGCGGGCCACTTCGTGAAACTTGGGCGCGTCGCTCACCATGTCATTCGTAATGCCGGTGAGCTGGGTGATAAACGGCGGAATGGCCCGGCCGGGGTTGAGCAGCGTGGCGTACTCGTCCACGATTTTCTCGCCGTCGTGGATGTAGATGGCGATTTCGGTGATGCGGTCCTGGGTGGGCTGCCCGCCGGTGGTTTCAAGGTCGATGATGGCGTACAAATCGCGGCGCGGAAGGTGGTCGGTAGGAAGGCTAACAAACTTAGCCCGGCAGAAGGTTGCATGAAAAAAGGCCGCCCGGAAGGGTGGCCTTTTTTCATGGAGTAAAAGTAAAGAACGTCATGCTGAGCTTGTCGAAGCATCTCGCTTGCTTCAACTAATCAATGTTTTTGCAACGATTGAGTTACAATCACAAGCGAGATGCTTCGACAAGCTCAACATGACGTTTTGTTTATTTCACTTGCCCTTTCAGCTGGGTAATTTTGTTTTTAGCCGCCAGAATCTGGCCATGCTGCTGCTCCACCACCGAGCGCACGTCGCTCGGCAGGTCGGCTTTCAACGCAGCCTCGTAGGCCGTCAGGGCCGTGGCGTCGCCGGTTTCGCACTCGCCCAGGATGGCCGAGTCGCTCTGGCCGGTGATGGCCGATTTCAGGTTAATCCAGCCGCGGTGCACGGCGGCAGCGGCTTCGGTCACGGCAGCTTCGACGCCGCCCACGGCATCACCGGCCACACCGAGGCGATTGGCTTGCTGCTGCAGCTCCGACTCAAACTGGGCGCGCTGCTGCGAGAGCTGACTCAGCTCGGCTTTGATTTGGGGGTTGCTGGCGCCTTCGGCGGCTTCCTGGTAGCCCTTGGCGCCGGTGTGCGCAATGGCGAGCAATTCGCTGAAGGCCTGGTTGGAATTGTTGGTGGTATCCATTGGAAAGAAATGGGATTGGTGAATGGAAAGGAGTGGTCAACTATACTGCTGTGCCCGCCAGGGGGTTGTATAAAATTTAGCCCTTGCTAAATGCCTATATCCGCTTAATCATTCGCCAGGCCTTGGCCATAAAGCCGGGCTTGTCGTCCGATTTATCCTTCTTGGTTTCTTCGCCGTCGGTCACGTCGCCGAGCAGGAAACCCCAGGGTTCCATCGCCTTGTTCGCATCAAAGACCACCTTCAAAACCGCCGTGAGCGGAATGCTCAGAATCATGCCCGGCGTGCCCCATAGCTCGCCGCCCAGAATGAGGGCGATGATGGCCGCCATGGGGTTAATGCTCACTTTCGAGCCCGTAATCATGGGCGTGATGAAATTGCCTTCCAGGAATTGCACGAGCACAAACACGCCCACCACGGCCGCGGCCTTGCCCGGCGAGCCGGTTTCGACCAGCGTAATAAGGGCCGGAATGGTGGCGCCCACCATGATGCCGATGTAGGGAATGACGGCCAGCACCGAGGCGAAAATGGCGAAGAAGATGGCGAATTTCACGTCGAGCAGCAGCAGCCCGATGCCGTTCAGCACCGATACGATGACGATGACCGTGAGCAAGCCCTGAATGTAGGCCTGCACCACCGTCTGGATGCTGTCCATGGTGTGCAGCACGGCCGTGCGCTTGTCGGGCGCCACGAAGCGGAACATGAACTGCCGCATGTGGTCGCGGTAATACAGAAAGCAAAAGATGTAAATCGGTATCAGCGTGAGCACGCTCAGCACGCCGGCCGTGGTGCTGATGGTGCTGCCCAGAAAGCCGCCGGCCGACTTCTTGGCCGAGCTCAGCGACGAATCCAGAAATTCGTCTTTGCTCATCACGCGCATCCCGAAGCGGTTGTGCAGCCACTGCTGGCCTTGGTCAAACATCACCGCCAGCTTGGCCTGAATGAGCGGCAGCTCGGCTTTCAAGTCCAGAATCTGGGAACCAAACAGGATGATGAGCCCCACAATGCCGCCCACCAGCAGCAGAATAGCCACCAGAATGGCCAGCACGCGCGGCCAGCGGCGGTTTTCGAGCCGCACCACCAGCGGCAGGAGCAGGGTGGAGAGCAGCGCCGAAAAGCACAGCGGCAGCAAAATACCGTCGAGTTTGTGCAGCACAAACACGAGCAGCGACAGCCCAATCAGCAAAAACGTGTAGTAAACGAAGGGCGACTGCTTCACTTCCGAAGGCGCGTGGTGCTGCGAGGCCGAGGGAATGTTGCGGGGCTGGTTGAAGAAATTATTGGGGCGCGGAAGCAGTGGGGGCATGGGGAAGCGGAAAAAACGAGGCCCGGCGAAGGCCGGAACGGTGAACCTGGGCGCCGGAGCCGTTGTTGGCTGCTAAACCAATTGGCGGAGTCGGCTAAATATTCTGGCAACAGCGGCTTGTCCTGCCGCCAATTTGTGCGTTATTTTACTGCCTGACTGCCCCGCTTACGTATTTTTTGGAATGAACGACGAACAACTCACGCTGCCTGCCCCCAAAGCCGCCGACCACGGCTACAACGAAGACAGCATCCGCTCGCTGGACTGGCGCGAGCACATCCGCCTGCGCCCCGGCATGTACATCGGCAAGCTCGGCGACGGCTCGGCCTACGACGACGGCATTTACGTGCTGGTGAAGGAAGTCGTCGACAACTGCATCGACGAGCACGTGATGGGCCACGGCCGCACCATCGACATCAAGATTTCGGATTCCCGCGTGCAAGTGCGCGACTACGGCCGCGGCATTCCGCTGGGCAAAGTGGTGGACGTGGTGAGCAAAATCAACACCGGCGGCAAGTACGACTCCAAGGTGTTCCAGAAGTCGGTGGGCCTCAACGGCGTGGGCACCAAGGCCGTGAACGCCCTAAGCGGCTACTTCCTGGTGCAAAGCGTGCGCGAGGGCGTGCTCAAGGCCGCCGAGTTTGCCCAGGGCAAGCTCGTGAGCGACCCCAAGCCCCAGAAAACCAGCCAGCGCAACGGCACGCTCGTCACGTTCCAGCCCGACGACACGATTTTCAAGAACTACCGCTTCATCCCGGAGTACCTCGAAAACCAAATCTGGAACTACGTCTACCTCAACGCTGGCCTCACCATCAACTTCAACGGCCAGAAGTACTACTCCGAAAACGGCCTGCTCGACCTGCTGGCCCGCAAGGCCGACGTGGAAACAATGCGCTACCCCATCATCCACCTGAAAGGGCCGGACATTGAGATGGCGATGACCCACGGCAACGACTACGGCGAGGAGTACTATTCCTTTGTGAACGGCCAGTACACCACCCAGGGCGGCACGCACCTGGCGGCTTTCCGCGAGGCCGTGGTGAAGGCCGTGCGCGAGTTCTACAAGAAGGACTACGACGCGTCCGACATCCGAGCCAGCATCATCGCGGCCATTTCGGTGCGCGTGCAGGAGCCGGTGTTCGAGAGCCAGACCAAAACCAAGCTCGGCTCGGTGAACATGGGCGAGGACGGCCCCACGGTGCGCGGCTTCATCGTCGATTTCGTCAAGGACAACCTCGACAACTACCTGCACAAGAACCCCGCCGTGGCCGAAGCCCTGCGCAAGCGCATCGAGCAGAGCGAGCGGGAGCGCAAGGACATGGCCGGCGTGAAAAAGCTGGCCAACCAGCGCGCCAAAAAAGCCAACCTGCACAACCGCAAGCTGCGCGACTGCCGCTTCCACCTGGGCGAAAACGCCAAGGACGGCGCCGAAAAAGAAGCCCTGACCACGCTCTTCATCACCGAGGGCGACTCGGCTTCGGGTTCCATCACCAAAAGCCGCAACGTGGAGCTGGAAGCCGTGTTCAGCCTGCGCGGCAAGCCACTGAACTGCTTCGGGCTGAAGAAGAAAATCGTGTACGAGAACGAGGAGCTAAACCTGTTGCAACACGCCCTTAACATTGAGGAAGGCATTGAGCACCTGCGCTATAACCGCGTGGTGGTGGCCACCGATGCCGACGTCGACGGCATGCACATCCGGCTGCTGCTGCTCACGTTCTTCCTGCAGTTTTTCCCTGATTTGGTGCGCAACGGCCACGTGTTCATTCTCGAAACGCCGCTGTTCCGCGTGCGCAACAAAAAGGAAACCATCTACTGCTACACCGAGCAGGACAAGCAAAACGCCATCCGCAAGCTGGGCAAAAACCCCGAAATCACCCGTTTTAAGGGCTTGGGCGAGATTTCGCCGGAAGAATTCGGCAAGTTCATCGGCGAGAACATCAAGCTCGAACCCGTGATTTTGCAGTCCGACCGCAGCATTCAGCAGGTGTTGAACTACTACATGGGCAAAAACACGCCCGCCCGCCAGGAATTCATCATCGAAAACCTGCGCCTGGAAAAGGATTTGGTAACCAGCGACGTGCTGCCGGCGGCCGAGGTGCCCGCCGAAGCCTAGCCGAACCATGCAACCCCGGAAGGCCCAAAATGGTCAAGCCCCCGGCGAGCGCCGGGGGCTTTTTTGCGCCCCGCAGCGCTGGCGCCTTTCGCTAAAATAATTTCTTGAAAAAGGCACGCAATGGTTCGATTATTGAGCCGTTACTCACCCAAAGCGAGTTAGCTTTGAACAAACTTTCTACTCTATTATAAATGACCACATTTACCAAATACGTTTCTCTGTGTATACCCTTGGCGCTGGCGGCGGGCATTGCGCGGGCCGAGTCGCCGGCCGCCAAGCTGCCGTTTGTGGCGAATAAGGGCCAGTGGGAAAAACGAGTGAAATTCGCCGTGGACATTCCCAACGGCCGGCTTTACCTCGAAAACAACTGCTTTACCTACCACGTCTTGCCTAAGGCGGAGCACCCCGACGCCCCTCTGGAAGCGCGCAAGCCCGTGGCCAGCCACGCCTTCCGGGTGACGATGGTGGGCGCGGCGGCCACGCCGGCCATCGTCGGCCAGGAAAAGCAAACCGCCTACCACAACTATTTTCTGGGCAACGACCCGGCGCGCTGGGCCTCGGCCGTGCCGCTCTACGCCGACGTGCGCTACCGCGCGGCCTACCCTGGCATCGACGTGCGCTGGCACCAGCAGGCCAGCGGCCAGCTGGAATACGACTTTGAAGTGGCGGCGGGCGCCCGGCCGGCCGCCATCCGGCTGCGCTACGACGGCCTCGACGGCCTGGGCCTCACGCCGGAAGGCCACCTGCGGCTGCGCACGAGCGTGGGCGAACTGCGCGAGCAGGCCCCGGTGGCCTGGCAGCTGTCGGCCACGGGCCAGCGGCGGGAAGTGCCCTGCCGCTTTGTGCTGAGCGGGCACGAGGTCAGCTTCGCGCTGGGCAAAGGCTACGACCCGGCCCAGCGCCTGGTCATCGACCCGGTGCTGGTGTTCTCCACGTATTCGGGCTCGCCGGGCGGTGAGTCGGCCAACACCACCATCGCCGATGCGCAAGGCAACATGTACAACGGCGGCTACGTGCTGGGCGCGGGCTACCCCGTCACGGTGGGCGCCATCAAGTCCACCTTCATCTACGGCAACATTGGGATTTCGAAGCTTTCGGCCACGGGCAGCAGCCTGATTTACGCCACTTACCTGGGCGGCGCCAACAGCGGCTCCAACGGCTCGGCGGATGATTATCCGCTTGACTTTGACATCAACGCCGCTGGTGAGCTGCTAATTCTCGGGTCCACCATTTCCACCGATTACCCCACCACCAACGGCGCGTACGACCGCACCCTCAACAACGGCAGCTTCGGGCGCGACCTGGTGATTACGCGCCTGAACGCCACGGGCACCGGCATTCTGGCCTCCACGTTCCTGGGCGGCTCCAGCGACGAGGCGGCTTCTACTTCCACCATTCCGGGCAGCATCACCACCGACCCGGCTACCGGCGACGTGCTGGTGGGCAGTACCAGCTACTCCAACGACTACCCGCGCCTGAACCCGCTGCAAACCACGTACGGCGGCAATTCGGACGGCGTGCTCACCCGGTTGGCCCCCAACCTGTCGGCCCTGCGCTGGTCCACCTACATCGGCGGCAGCGGCGCCGAGCGCCTGCACGATGTGAAGGTGGCCCCCAACGGCGACGTGTTTGTGTGCGGCGCCACCCAAAGCAACAACCTGCCGGTGGGCACCGGCGGCCTGCTGCCCACCGCTCCCGGCAACGGCGTGGGGTTCAGCAACGACGGGTTTGTGCTGCACCTCAGCAGCCTCGGCGCCCGTCTGGCTGGTACCTACCTGGGCACGAGCAGCAGCGACGTGGCCCGCTTTCTCGACTTTGATGCCGCCGGCAACGTGCTGGTGGGCGGTGCCAGCGAAGGCGCTTATCCGCGCACGCTGGGCACTTTCGGCGCCTTGGTGCCCGGGTCCACGGGCATCTTTGTGCACAGCCTGAACCCGGCCCTGAATGCCACCTTGTTTTCCACCCAAATCAGCGTGGTCGGCTTTGGGTCCCTGAACAGCTGCAACGTGCTGACCGGCTTCGGGCGCGACAATTGCGGCCGGCTCTACTTCAGCGCTTACGCCGGAGCCATCAGCAGCCCGGGCTGCCCGCGCACGGCCGACGCCTTTTCCAACGTCCCCCGGAGCCTGTATTTGTGCGTGCTGAGCGAAAACGCCACAGGCTTGCTCTACGGCACCTACATCGGAGAAACCAATAACAACTCGGGCCCTTCCTTCAATACGCACCTGCACTTTGCGGCTTCCAACTACATCACCCGCGCCGGCATGATGTACCACATTACCTGCAACATCGGCAAACTGTTCGGCACCACGCCCAACGCGTATTCGGCCGGCCAAACCTTCTCGAATGACGGCGCGGCCTTCAAATTCGATTTGGCGCCTACGTCTACTTCGGCGTTGCAGCTGGTGGTGCAGGCCCCGCCGGCGGGCTGCGCGCCCTACGCGCTGCAATTCGTCAACATCACCAACGGGTCGAACACCTACAGCTGGGATTTTGGCGATAACTCGCCGCTTGACACCGCCAAGGCTCCCCAACACACCTACGCCACGGCCGGCACCTACACGGCGCGCCTCGTGGCCACGCGCCGCAACCCCGCCTCGGCATGCGGGCCCGCCTCGGCCACCCTGAGCCTGACGGTGGTGGTGAGCGCCCCGCCCGCCGCCCGCACGGCTTCCGACACGCTGGGGTGCAGCAAGCAGCTGGTGCTCGACCCGGCCCGCCTCACGCCGCCCGTGCTGGGGAACACCTTTACGTGGAGCAACGGAGCCCAAACGCCCACCCTGACCGTGACGGCCACCGGCCGCTACAGCGTGCAGGTGCGGCAGCAAGGGCAAGTGTGCCCCACCGTGGTCGAATACGAAATCAAAAACGCGGTGCCCAAGCCCACGCGCTCGGTGGTCGACTCGCTCGACTGCGGCCAGATGCTGGTGCTCGACCCGGCCCGCCTCACGCCCTTCGTGAGCGGCCGCGCCTACAACTGGAGCACCGGCGCCAAAAGCCCCAGCGTGACCGTGACGTCGCCCGGCCGCTACCGCGTCGAAATCGACCAGGGCCTGCTGTGCCCCGCCATTGTGGAATACGACATCAAGCTGAGCAAAACCTTCGACATCCCCAACGTGCTAACCGCCAACGGCGACGCTTTGAACGCCGTTCTGAAAGTGCCCGCTTCCTACGGCACCCCCCAGTTGAAGATTTATAGCCGCTGGGGCCGCCTGGTGTATGAAACCGCGGCCTACCGCAACGACTGGAACGGCAGTGGCCTCCCGGCCGGGGTATATTATTACCAGCTGCGCCAAGCCGGCTGCAACATCGACGTGAAAGGCTGGGTTGAAATCGTTCGGTAAGCCGACTTGCGCGTGCCAAACTGCCGGCGTGGCACAAAAAAAAAGACGCAGATTAGGTATATAACCAAAATTGTTCGTAGGTTTGAACCGTCGCCTAGGGGTAGACTAGCCGACAAATTCCACGGAAAAGCCCGCGCCTTTGGCGCGGGCTTTTTTCGTTTGGGCGGTCTGGGCCGCAAATCAGCATCTGAATATTTATTGGGGCTAGCTAATTTAGCTATTCGCGTTAGCTTGCTTTTTGTGCGAAAAATTCGGTAATTTGGGCAAATTAAAGGGTTTTGATGGTGCAGGGCTCAGCTTGTGACTTTTGCGTAATAGCTAATAATATTGGGAACTTTGCGCCGGCCCTTTTCATTGTGATTTATTGCGCTCCGCGCTGATTCTGGTACTTTTGACGGCACTCCGCCGACCTCATTCGCTTCCCTCGTGGCACCTCTCGATACTCCTGATTCCGATTCCATCGACCAAAATTTTTTACAACCCGGCGATTCGGTCGATTTTGATTTGGCGGCTTTTTCGCCGGCGGCTGCGGCCGATGCCGCGGCGGCCCCGACCGAAGACGAAAACGCCCCCGTCGGCGCCGACTTGTTTGCCAGCCTGACGCCGGAAGTGGAGGCGCCCGCCGTCACGGAGCCCGAAACCGAGGAGGAGCCCAAGTTTGCCCCCGGCGAAACCATCCACGACGTGGCCACGGTGCGCGGCATGTACCAGAACTGGTTTCTGGACTACGCCTCCTACGTGATTCTGGAGCGGGCCGTGCCGGCCATCGAGGACGGCCTCAAGCCCGTGCAGCGGCGCATTCTGCACGCCATGAAGGAGATGGACGACGGCCGCTTCAACAAGGTGGCCAACGTCATCGGCCAGACCATGCAGTACCACCCGCACGGCGACGCCAGCATCGGCGACGCCATGGTGAACCTGGGCCAGAAAGACCTGCTGATTGAAACGCAGGGCAACTGGGGCGACGTGCGCACCGGCGACGGCGCCGCCGCGCCCCGCTACATCGAAGCGCGCCTGAGCAAGTTTGCGCTCGACGTGGTGTTCAACCCCGACACCACCGAGTGGCAGCTCAGCTACGACGGCCGCAAGCGCGAGCCCACCACGCTGCCCGTGAAGTTCCCGCTGCTGCTGGCGCAGGGCGTGGAGGGCATCGCCGTGGGGTTGAGCACCAAGATTATGCCCCACAACTTCCGCGAGCTGTGCGAGGCCAGCATTGAGGTGCTGCGGGGGCACGACGTGCAGCTGTTTCCGGACTTTTCGACCGGCGGGCTCTGCGACGTGAGCAACTACAACTCGGGCCTGCGCGGCAGCAAAATTCGCCTGCGCGCCACCATTGAGAAGGTGGATAAGACCCTGCTCGTCATCCGCGACATTCCCTACGGCTCCACCACCACGGCGCTGATGGAGAGCATCGTGAAAGCCTCGGAAGCCAACAAAATCAAGATTAAGAAGGTGGTCGACAACACGGCGGCCGAAGTGGAAATTCAGGTGCAGCTGCCCGCCGGCGTCAGCCCCGACCTGACCATGGACGCGCTGTACGCCTTCACGGATTGCGAAATCAGCATTTCGCCCAACACCTGCGTTATTATTGACGAGAAGCCGCGCTTCGTGGGCGTGGAGGACGTGTTGCGCCAAAGTACTAGGGCCACGGTGCGCCTGCTGGAGCGCGAGCTCGAAATCCGCCAGGAGGAGCTGTGGGAGAAGTGGCACAACGCGTCGCTGGAGAAGATTTTCATCGAGAACCGCATCTACCGCAAGATTGAGGAGTGCGAAACCTGGGAGGAAATCCTCGAAACGATTGATAAGGGCCTGAAGAAATTTGTGCGCGTGGAAGGGGAGAAGGCCCGCGCTGACGATGCGCGCATTGTGCTGCGCCGGGCCATCACGGAGGACGACCTCACGCGCCTGACCGAAATCCGCATCAAGCGCATTTCCAAGTTCGACGGCTTCAAGGCCGACGAGTACATTCAGAAGCTGGAGGCCGAGCTGGCCGAAGTGGCCGACCACCTGGCCAACCTCACGCGCTACGCCATCAACTACTTCAAAGGCCTGCTGAAGAAGTACGGCGCCGGCCGCGAGCGCAAAACCCAGCTCCGCACCTTCGACGTGGTGACGGCCCAGAAAGTGGCCGTGGCCAACCAGAAGCTCTACGTGAACTACGCCGACGGTTTCGTGGGCTACGGCCTGAAAAAGGACGAAAACGCCGTCACCATCTGCGACTGCTCCGATTTGGACGACATCATCGCCATTCGGCGCGACGGCACGTTCACAGTGAGCAAAATTGCGGAGAAGACCTTCGTGGGCAAGGACATCCTGCACGTGGGCGTGTACAATAAGAACGACGACCGGTTGGTGTACAACATGGTGTACCTCGACGGTGCCTCGGGCATCTCGTTTGCCAAGCGTTTCCTGGTGTCGGGCATCACCCGCGACAAAGTCTACGACCTCACCAAGGGCACCAAGGGCACCAAAACGCTCTACCTCACGGCTAATCCCAATTCCGAGTCGGAAATCGTGAGTATTCAACTCTCGGACAAAGCTCCGGCGCGGGTAAAGCAGTTTGATTTCGATTTTGCTGACCTCGCCATCAAAGGCAAGGGCTCGATGGGCAACATCGTGACCAAGCAGCCCATCAAGAAAATCACCCAGAAAGCCCTGGGCGACTCCACGCTGGGCGGGCGCGAAATGTTTTTCGACAGCGTGGTGGGGCGCCTCAACACCGCCGGCCACGGCCGCTACCTGGGCACGTTCGACACCGAGCACACGGTGCTGGTGGTGTTCCGGGACGGCAGCTACGAGCTCACGCCGCCCGACCCGGCCCTGCACTACGACGTGCCCAACATCGTGCTGCTGCGCAAGTTCGAGCCCGAGGTGGCGCTGTCGGCGGTGTACGTGGACGGCGAAACCAAGCTGCACTACGTCAAGCGCTTCAAGATTGAAACCAGCACGCTGAGCAAGCGCTTCACGTTCATTTCCGAAACCAAGGGCTCGAAGCTGCTGGCCGTGACCTGCCACCCCGAGCCACTGGTGGAAGTGACCCTGCAAAAGGACAAAAAAGCCGACAAGGAGAAAGAGCAGATTGCGCTGCACGAGTTCATCGACGTGAAGGGCTGGAAGGCCATGGGCAACAAGCTCAACTACTTCAAAATCCACGCCGTGGCCCTGCTCACCGACGAAGGCCCCGAGCCCCAGCGCCGCGAAGTGGCCAAGAAGCGCGCCGCCGCCCCCAAAGCCGACGAGCCCGCCCCCAGCGCCGCCCCGCGCCCCGAGCCCACCGGCCCCGTGGGCGTGACCGACGAAGAAGTGGCCCAGGCCCGCGAGCTGTTGAAACGGCCCAAAGCACAGCTGGGCCTGTTTTAAGCGCCAGATATTCGCTGAGGCGTAAGGAGCCAATGACCGGCCGGTGGGCTGGTCATTGGCTCTTTTTTGTTTACAGCGGTCGAAGTCATGTATAGCTGATGTCGCATTCAGCGTTATCCCCGGAGCATTGGCCACTGTGATAGGTCGGCAATGGCCTCATAATCGGTTTTTTATTAGCGTGAAATGTATATCGTGCAAAAAAAAAACACCTTGAATTACAAGTCTATTTTTGGCTGATTTTGTCCTTTTTCATACCTCGTTCCCATCCGTGCTTTACTGCACTGGGGTAGAGGCCGGCACTGGCCCGGTTTGCCATTTTTCTCCATACCACCATGAAACTCCTTTTCTCTGCTACGGCCGCGCTAGTGCTGTGGGCAACTGTGCAAAACACCCAGGGACAGTCATTGCTGTCGCCCGCCGACACGGCCCGCACCTACCAGCACCACCTGGGCCTGACGGCCAGCCCGCAGCTCGACCACTTCTTCACCGCCAACCGCTCCTTGCCCATCGGCCTGCTCTACCGCAAGCAAACCCAGCCCAACCGGGCCTGGCGGGCGCGGGTGGTGGCCCGGTATGAGTTTAACAGCGGCGATGCACCCCTGCAAATCGGTAACTCTTACCGGGAGCATACCGGAAGCGTGGAGCTGGCCTGGGGCCGGGAGCGGTGGCTGCCGCTCAACCGCCGGTTTATGGCTTATGCGGGAGGCGAAGTAGGTGCTCGACTGGACGTGTACCGAAAGAATAGCGAGTATTATCGGCTGTTGCCGAGGTTCACTACAGGCGCCTCGCCATTGCCAGAAACGGCGGTGACTGACCAACAAGAACACAGAACTACGCAATCCGTCTTTTTACAAGCGTTTGCTGGTATTCGTTTACGAATTAGTCAACGGCTATTTGCAGAAGCAGAATCGGGTTTGCCGCTTACGTTTTCTCATCAAAAATGGAATTTAGATGGCGTCGAATATTATGTGAGTGACCGAACTCCTTCCGGTGCTGGCAATAAAGGCGATAATACTTATTACACGATTAAGGCTCAGTTCAATCCAGTCTGCAGGTTGCATTGCTTTTTTCTTTTCTAACCCATCATTCACTTTTAACAAACTCTAAAAATGAAACACAAACTACTTTTTAGCTGCTTACTATACATTCTAATGGCCGCAGGCGCCACTTCGGTGCGAGCGCAGTCCGTCGGAAATTGGTCTGGTCTTCCTACTACTGGCGTCTGCCCGGGCCAATCTACCACCCTCACGCTAGTTGGGTTGCCATCTACAATAACTGGCGCGAATAATCCATTAGTTACCGGGGGCCGTGTTACGTCTGGTCCAACCCTAACGAATAATAATGGTGTAATTACTGTAGCACTCACAATAGTATGGCTGGTTGGTGACGACCAAGGGACAATTGAGATGACCTTGGTCAATACTAGTAATGGCAATACCACCACCCCGCCAGCTCCAAAAGTCACAGTTGGCATCCGCAACGTTTTTGGCAAGCTGCCCCAGCAAGTCAACGGGGCTGCCAGTACTTCCCTGCCCATTTGCAGCGGCGGGCAGCCGGTCACGCTCACGCTGCCGGTCGAAACCTTCGCCGGGGTGCCCGGCGAGGTCATCAATGACTACATCTGGGCCATTCCACCAACTTGGACCGTGCAAAACGCCACCCGCTTGACCGATTCGTACTGGTCGGGCGTGTCAGCTAGTACCGGCTACTGGTATTACCTGGGCGGCCGGAGCATCACTGTGACGCCTCCAGTGGGCGAAGGCAACAAGAGCGTCTTTGCGCGGTTCTATAATCGATTCTGTTTTGAAACGACGGCCTTTAACAACTTAATATCCGGCATGATTAGCGCCGAGCGCCGCTACGATTTCGTCCGAGAGCCTACTTTCACGGTTTTCAATGTGCCCACCACGGTTAACTGCGGCGAGCAAACCGGCTTCACGCCCACGGCCACGGCCAGCCAATCGGGCGTCACGTTCACGTACTCGGTGCCCGCGGGCAGCGGCTGGCTCGTCAACACGGTGAAAGGCGTGCTGAAGATAGTGCCCAGCGGCAGCGGCGGCACCACGCTCACCGTCACGCCCACCTACAATTGCAGTGGCGCCACAGTTACCGGCACGCCGAAAGACGTGGCGATTGGCTTCAACCCGAACCAGGCCACGCCCGTTTTCAACGTGCCCAAGCTGGAGCTGTGCCCCGGCGTGACGCAGGGCGTGAGTGTGCAGCCGGTGCCGGGGGCCACGAGCTACACGTTCAGCGGCATTACGGCGCCGCTCACCCTCACGCAAAGCAGCCCGGGCAGCACCATCGCGCGAATTACCGTGCCGGCCAGCCTGGTGGGCGGCGTGGCTCAAACCCTGCACGTGGTGGCCAACAGCGGCTTCGGCTGCGCGCCCGCTTCGGCCGACATTCCGGTGAAGGCCGGCTACGGCGATGCCAGCCTTGACGTCATCCCGGCTCCTGCCATCATTAATAGTCGTCCCACGGTTTGCGCCAAAAGCTCCTTAACCGTCTAGCTGCGCGAAAACCAAGCCATTGGCACCAGCACTGACATCGAGTGGACTTGTATCAATTGCCTCATCGCGCCACTCCAAGGCACCCAGGACCATGAGGTGTATGTAACGGCGCCCACCTCCGGCAGCTTCTCGGTTTCGGTTCGTTATGTAGATGGCTGTGGCACGACGCGGGCCCCCGGGTTTTTTCAAACAATTTACAACACGTCCATTTTCACCGCCACCAGCATCAACGGCAGCCCGTGCTCCGCGCCCAGCCAGGAAATCATCGGGATGCACCCAAACCCGGCCGACGGCAGCGCCGTGGTCGACAACCTCCGGGGCCCGGTGCAGCTCTACAACGCGCAAGGGCGGCTGGTGGAGCTGCCGCCCGCCAGCACCACCGCGCCCACGACCCTCGACACGCGGGCGCTGCCCAGCGGCTTGTACTACGTCACTGGCCGCGACGCCTACGGGCGGCCCATCCGGCGGGCGCTGCAAGTGCAGCACTAGGACCGGAGGCAAGGCTTCCGGCTTCCGATACCTACCCCTTACATTTAGCAGCAGGCGGCTCCTTGCGGAAGCGTCCGCTGCTTTCTTTTCTTCCAAGCCATGAACAATTTTTCTGCCTTAATTCTGGGGGCGCTGCTGCTGGCCCTGCCGGCCTCGGCGCAGCTCAGCCCCCGCCTCGACCCCAGCTTTCCGCTGGTGGCCATTTATCAGCCCGCACCGGCGAGTGGCGTGCTGCAGCTCAGCAGCGGCGCCCGCGTCGTCACCGGCGGGTTCGACCGCGCCGAACGGCAGGCGTATAACAACTCCACCAGCAGCGGCGTGGTGCGCTACCTGCCCACGGGCGCGCCCGACAGCGCGTTCAACGCCACGCTGGCCGCCGATTACTTTCAGCTGGCCACCCTGGCCGAAGCGGCCAATGGCAAGCTGCTGCTGGGCCTGAACGGCGATGCCTTCTTTGGCGGGCTGCCCGCCCCGGCCCTGGTGCAGCTCAACGCCGACGGCACCCGCGACGCCGCTTTTGCCAACCCCGTGCCGGGCCAGGATGGCTACGTGTCGCGCATCGTGGTGCAGCCCGACGGCAAGCTGCTGGTGGGCGGCAACCTGGCTTTTCTGGGCCAAACCCCGGCGCCGGGCCTGGCCCGTCTCAACCCCGACGGCACGCCCGACCCCAGCTTTCAGGCCCAGCTCGCCAGCGGCCGCCTTGCGGGGGTGCGCGGCCTGGCCCTGCAGCCCGACGGCAAGGTGCTGGTGGTGGCCAACGTGGAGCTACCCGGCTCGCCGGCCGCGAGCGAAGACCGGCTGGTGCGCCTGCAGGCCAACGGCGCCCAGGACCTGGCCTTTCAGCCCGCGCTGGCGGCCGGGGTGGTGCTCAGCGACGTGGTGGTGCAGCCCGACGGGCAGGTGCTGCTGGCGGGAGCCGGGCCGCAGGCGTTGCTGCCGGGGGGCACGGCCGCACTTGCCCGGTTTAGCGCCGCCGGGGTGGCCGATGCGGCATTTGCGCCCCCGGCCGGGTTCTACGCCCCGCTGTTCACCGCGCGGCCTGCCTTGGCGGTGCAGCCCGACGGGCGAATTCTGATTGCCAATACGCAGACGAGTAACCCGACCACCGGCCACACGCCGGTGGCCCGGCTGCTGCCCAGCGGCGCCCTCGACCCCAACTGGAACGTACCCTTGGCGCCGGGCGACTTGTTTCCGCGCATTGCCAGCGTGCAGGTGCTGCCCACGGGGCAGGTGCTGGTGGCGGGCAACCTGCTGCGCCTGGGCACCCCCGACAGCCGGGAGCTGGGCGCCGCGCTGCTAGAGGCCACCGGTGCGCCGAACCCCTCTTTTCGGCCCGTGCTGCAATTGAGCGGCTCGGTGCGCGACGTGGCCCAGCAGCCCGATGGCCGGCTGGTGGCCGTGGGCAATTTCAGCGAAGTCAATGATAAAGAGGTGCACAACGTGGTGCGCTTCGAGCTGAGCGGCGCCGTGGACACGGCTTTTTGCCGCCGGGCCCGCCTCGCCGGCGGCGAGGGCGTGCGGGTGCTGGCCCTGCCCGATGGCACGCTGGTGGCGGGCGGCACCTTCTCGCGGGCCGGCGGAATGCCCCAACCCGGCGTGGTGCAGCTGCTGCCCAGCGGCCAGCCCAGCGCGGCCTTTGCCTCGCCGCTGACCGTGGGCGCGACCCTGCGCGAGCTGGTGCGGCAGCCCGACGGCAAGCTGCTGGTGGCGGGCTCTCTGCGCCGGGCAGGCTTCCCGGCCAGCGCCAATTTGCTGCGGCTGCTGCCGGATGGCACCGTGGACGCCACGTTTCAGTCGGCGGCCAACGTGCCGCCCAATGCGCTGCTGGTGCAGCCCGATGGCAACATCGTGGTGGGCAGCGCCACGGCGGCGCGCCAGGTGCTGCGGCTGCTGCCCAGCGGCGCCCTCGACCCCTCGTTTAGCCCGCCCGTGCTGGGGGCGTCGGTTCGCGGCACGGCCGCGGTGCAGGCCCTGGCGCTCCAGCCCGACGGGCGCCTGCTGCTGGGCGGGAGCTTTTCGCAGGCCGGCTCCGTGAGCACCACGCACGTGGCCCGCTTGCTGCCCAACGGCACCCCCGATGCCACCTTCGCCAGCCAGCTGCTGCAGCCCGGCGGCAGCGTGAGCGCCGTGGCCCTGCAGCCCAATGGGCGCGTGCTGCTGACGGGCTTCAGCCAGTTTCCGGCGCCTGCTGCCGCGCCCTCGCTGTTCCGCCTGCTGCCCGATGGCCTGCCGGATGCTTCCTTTGCCAGCAGCCAGGGGCCGGCCCAGGGCGCGGCCCGCGTGCTGGTGCAGGCCGATGGGGCCATTGTGGCGGCTGGCACTTTTGTTTCCGTCAGCGGGCTGCCGGTGCTTGGGCTTACCCGCTTGCTCGATGGCAACGTGCTGGCCCAGCGGGCGGCCACGGCTTACCGCATCGAGGCGTGGCCGGTGCCCGCGCACGGCCAGCTCAGCGTGCGCGTAGGTGCTGTTCCGCCGTTCTGCATTAGTCTGGTTAATGCCCTGGGACAAGTCGTACAAACGCAGAACGCCCAAACAGCCCAGCTCATGCTGGATACAGAAGGGCTTGCTCCGGGATTATACTTGTTGCGGGTGGAGCACGCCGGGGTGGTGATTGGTGGCCAACGCGTTGAAACTCAATGAATGTTGCGCGAGTGCCATAGCGGTTACTTCCTCAGTGCCACACTGGCCGGGTGTTGGTAGCAGGCGCACTCAAGTCCTTTGGACGGGGCTTGGTTCGGCAGTTCCTGAGTTCTGCCTGCCGGAAGTCTGCGCGCATCGTGCCGTTCTTTGCGAAAATTTGCTTTCAAATTGCCGGCGTGTCAGGTGAAGTGGCTTCGATTATATTGGTGGGTAGTGGTCTTCGCCGCCGGTGCGCTGGGAACGCCGCTTGTGGCGGCCCAACCTGCCAAAAAACGGGCAGCTACGCCCCGCGTCGTGACCGCCCCGCCGGCCGACCCGCCCGCCGTGCGGGTGAAGCTGTTCCAGGCCGCCAGCCTCGCCAATCAGTTCAAAGACTCAGAAGCCCTGGCGGTGTACCAGGAAATCCTGAACCTCGCGCCGACGCACTATTTGTCGCTCTGGCAGGCCGCCGTGCTCAGCGTGCGCATCGGCAACCGCTACTCCGATGAAACGCGAAAAGCGGCGTATTTCGATGCCGCCCGCCAGTACGCCGACCGCGCCCTGCTGCTGCGGCCCGAAGGCGGCGAAAGCAACTACGCCGCCGCCCTGGCCTTGTTTAGCCAGGCCACCCTCTACAGCGCCGGCGCCCGGCTGGCCGCGTTTCGCGACCTGCGCTCCCACGTGTACCTGGCCACCGAGCGGCGCCCCGATTTGCCGGAAACCTGGCAACTGCTGGGCCGCTGGCAATACCGCGTGGCCCATTACAACCTGCTCGAACGCCTGTACAGCAAGCTGGTGCTGGGCGGGGTGCCCGAGGGCGGCGACAGCCGCGACGCCATGGAAAACCTGGAAAAAGCCCACAAAATGGCACCCCAGAACCTGCAGTTTTGCTACGACCTGGCCCGCATGTGCCAGTACCAGGGGCGCCGGCGCCGGGCCATTGAAGTGCTGCTGGAAGCGGAAAAAATCTCGCCCATTACCAGCGACGAATTGGTCATCAGTCGCTTATGCCGCAAGATGCTGCCGCCCCTGGCCCGCGCCGATGCCCGCCACCAGCGGCGGGCAGCCTCCGAAGCGGCACCCGCGCCACCGCCGACACCGGCACCCGCCAGCTCAAGCCGGGAAGGCGACTGAGCCCCTGGGAAAAGCGCCGCGGGCCGGAAGCTGGCGGCGGTTTTACTTTTGCGATGGAATTGGGCGCACCGCTCGGTTCTGCTTGCCGTTGCTTGAGCCATGCCCTGCTCCCGTTTTTCTCAGCTCACGTTGGTGCCGGTGGCCGCCCTAGCCGTGGCCTGTCAAACCACGCCCGCCGAGAGCCCCGACACGCTGGTGAACCTGGCCACCGTGCAAAGCGGCCCCCGGGTGCAGGCCGACGAGCTCAACGGTGCCATTGCCCGCGAGCCCCGCAACGTGGCCTTGCTGGCCCGCCGCGCCACCCTGCGCCTGGCCGCCGGCCAGCCCCGTGCCGCCCTGGCCGACATTGCCACTGCCCTCGAAATCGACGATGCCAACGGGGGCCTGTACTTCCTGCAGGCGCGAACCTTCCGGGCCCTGGGCCAGTTGAACGACGCCCTGGCCGCGGCCCGGCAAGCCGCCGAGCACGGTTTCGGCGGCCCCGAGCTGCCTTTGCTGGTGGGCGAGACGCACCTGGCGGCCCGCAACTACGCCGCCGCCCTCGACAATTTCGACCGCACCCTGCGCCTCGACCCCGACCAGCCCGCGGCCCTTTTCTACAAAGGCCTGGCCTACGCGGCCACCGCCGACACCTCCACGGCCGTGCAGTACCTGCAGGATGCCCTGGCCCGTGACCCTCACGAAACCGAAATCCTACACCAGCTGGCCTTTTTGCTGAACGCCTGGCGCATTCCGGCCGATGCCGCGAAATATGCTGCGCTGGGCATGAAACTGGACACCACCTCCGGCCTGCTGCGCTACGACTACGGCCGCCAGCTGGAGCTGCAGGGCCGCCCGGACAGCGCCCTGTGGTATTACCGCCGCGCGCTGGCCCTCGACACCACCGTTTACCGCGCCGATTACCGCCTGGGCCTGGCCGCGGCCAAAGCCCGCCAGCCCGTGGCCGCCATCCCGCACCTCACCCGGGCCCTGCGCCGCAACCCCCGCCTGCCCGAAGCGCGGGCCTTGCTGGCCGAAGCGCTGGAAGCCCAGAAACGCCTGCCCGAGGCCCTCGTCCAGTACCGCCTGCTGGTGGCCGAAAACCCCGGCAACGCCCACTGGACGTTCAAAGTCTGGAAAACTAACGAGCAGGTGCAGGCCTTGCTGCCCGATAGCCTGCGCACCGCGCCGCGCTACTACTACCGCCGGCCCGCCGCCCGGCCGCAACTCGCGCCGGTGGAAGCCCTCGCGCCGCGGCAGTCGGGGCTCTAGCATTCACGGGAAGGCCTCGGCCCAACCCGGTCCAGCCAGCCTTCTCTTTTTCAGAAAGAACTGCGGATACCCAGCGTTCAGCTACCATGGCAAAGGCCTTGGAAGGTTGCAGCCACGCGGCCCGGCCACAGTCCGCAACCTGCGCACCAGCGGGTTTTGGCCGCAATGGCTTCGTTTCTCCGGCGGCTGGCCGTAACTTGCACCGGCTTTGCGCTCACCGCAAGTCACCTATTATGCTCCACATCACTCTTCCCGACGGCTCGCAGCGCGAGCTCGCCGACGGCGCCAGCGGCTACGACCTGGCCGCCAGCATTTCCGAAGGTCTTGCCCGCAACGCCCTGGCCGTGTCGGTCAACGGCGAAGTGCGCGACCTCCACCGCCCCTTGCCCGACCACGCGCAGGTCAGCATCCTCACCTGGAACGACACCGCCGGCAAATCCACCTACTGGCACTCCTCGGCCCACCTTATGGCCGAAGCCCTTGAAGCCCTGTACCCCGGCGTGAAGCTGGCCATCGGCCCGGCTATTGAAAATGGCTTCTACTACGACGTCGACCTCGGCGAAGGCCGCAGCATCAGCAGCGAAGACTTCCCCGAAATCGAGAAGAAAATGCTGGAGCTGGCCAAGAACAAAAGCCAGTACGTCCGCAAAGAAGTCTCGAAAGCCGACGCCATTGCCTACTTCACCGAAAAGCAGGACCCCTACAAGCTGGAACTGATTGACGGCCTCGAAGACGGCAACATCACCTTCTACACGCAAGGCGGCTTCACCGACCTCTGCCGCGGCCCGCACATCCCCGACACCGGCACCATCAAGGCCGCGAAGCTGATGAACGTGGCCGGTGCTTACTGGCGCGGCGACGAGAAAAACAAACAGCTCACGCGCCTCTACGGCATCACCTTCCCCAAAGCCAAGGACCTCACCGAGTACCTGGAGCGCCTCGAAGAAGCCAAGCGCCGCGACCACCGCAAGCTCGGCAAAGAGTTGAAGCTGTTTGCTTTCTCCGAGAAAGTAGGAGCGGGGCTGCCCCTGTGGCTGCCCAAAGGCACCGCCCTGCGCGAGCGCCTGGAGCAGTTTCTGCGCCGCGCCCAGGTGAAGGCCGGCTACTCGCCCGTCGTGACGCCCCACATCGGCGCCAAGGAGCTGTACGTGACCAGCGGCCACTACGAGAAGTACGGCGCCGACTCGTTCCAGCCCATCAAAACGCCCAACCCCGGCGAGGAATTCTTCCTCAAGCCGATGAACTGCCCGCACCACTGCGAAATTTACAAAACGGAGCCCCGCAGCTACCGCGACCTGCCCGTGCGCCTCGCCGAGTTTGGCACAGTGTACCGCTACGAGCAGTCGGGCGAGCTGCACGGCCTGACGCGCGTGCGCGGCTTCACGCAGGACGACGCCCACATCTTCTGCCGCCCTGACCAGGTGAAGGAGGAATTCATGAAGGTAATTGACATCGTGCTCTACGTGCTCAAGGCCCTCGATTTCCCCGACTTCACCGCTCAGATTTCGCTGCGCGACCCCGAGAACAAAACCAAGTACATCGGCTCCGACGAAAACTGGGAGAAGGCCGAAAGCGCCATCCAGGAAGCCGCCCTCGAAAAAGGGCTCAACACCGTGACCGAGTACGGCGAAGCCGCGTTCTACGGCCCCAAGCTCGATTTCATGGTGCGCGACGCCATCGGCCGCCGCTGGCAGCTAGGCACCATCCAAGTCGACTACAACCTGCCCGAGCGCTTCGACCTCGAATACACCGCCGCCGACAACTCCAAGCAGCGCCCCGTGATGATTCACCGCGCGCCGTTTGGCTCGCTGGAGCGTTTTGTGGCTGTGCTCATCGAGCACTGCGGCGGCAATTTCCCGCTCTGGCTCACGCCCGAGCAGTTCATCGTGCTGCCCATCTCCGACAAGTACAGCGACTACGCCTACCAAGTAAAAGCGCAGCTGGAGCAGCACGACCTGCGCGGCACCGTCGACGGCCGCGACGAGCGCATCGGCCGCAAAATCCGCGACGCCGAAATGGGCAAGATTCCCTATTTGCTGGTAGTAGGCGAGAAAGAAGCGCAGGACAACATCATCAGCGTGCGCAAGCACGGCGAGGGCGACCTTGGTTCCATGCCGCTCGAAGCTTTCGTGAAAAGCGTGCAGAGCCAGATGGTGGAGGCGCTGTAAAGGCACCACAGCAGAAAGTCTGTTATGCTGAACGCAGCGAAGCACCTTATCAGGTTTGAACGACTTGTTCGAGCGTGATAAGGTGCTTCGCTGCGTTCAGTGTGACAATGATTTACGCTTCCAGTTGAAATTCATTGGCTCCTGCCTTGCCTTTCCAATTATAAATGCCGATATTTGCCCCCTGATTGCCAGGCCTTACCCGGCCGAAACAGCCTAGAATCTCATTCCCCGCCACTTTTTTAGCAGGAGGACCAAACCATAGCAGCTCCGAATCGTCGGTACGTGCCCCGCCAGCAGGTGGAAGAGCCGTTCAAAATCAACCAAAAAATCACGGCCCGCGAGGTGCGCCTTGTTGGCGACAACGTGGAGCAGGGCGTGTATCCCATCGACCAGGCCCGCAAGATGGCGCAGGACCAGAATCTCGACCTCGTCGAGATTTCGCCCACCGCCACGCCGCCCGTTTGCCGCGTCATCGACTACTCGAAATTCAAGTACGAGCAGAAGAAGAAGACCCGCGAGCTAAAGGCCAAGCAAACCAAGGTCGTCCTCAAGGAAATCCGTTTCGGTCCCAACACCGACGAGCACGACTTTGCCTTCAAGGTGAAGCACGCCCAGGAGTTTTTGCGCGAAGGCGCGAAAATCAAGAGCTACGTGCACTTCGTGGGCCGCAGCATCGTGTTCAAAGAGCGGGGCGAAATCCTGCTGCTCAAGTTTGCCCAGGCCCTTGAGGACCTGGCCAAAGTAGAGCAACTGCCCAAGCTCGAAGGCAAGCGCATGTTCCTGTACCTCGCGCCGAAAGCGGCCGTTGTGGCGAAGGCCGCAGCCAAGCCGGCCGCGTCGGCATCCGACGCCAAACCCGAAAAGAAAGCTGCCAAGCCCGCGGAAGCGCCCGAAGCAGCTCCGGCTTCCACCAACGACGCCGAATAGATTTTACCCGGTTGCGGATGGCTTCCCGACCCCCGGTCAGTGAGCAATCAACAATCAACAACCAACCCTCCAACAACCACTACAATGCCGAAAGTAAAGACGAAATCCGGTGCCAAGAAGCGCTTTGCGCTCACCGGAACGGGCAAGGTGAAGCGGAAGCACGCCTTCAAGTCGCACATTCTCACGAAGAAGACCACCAAGCAGAAGCGCGGCCTGACCCACACCGGCCTCGTGAGCAGCGCCGACATGAGCCGCGTGCGCCAGATGCTTAACTTTTAATTAGGAATTATAAATTATGAATTAGAAATCAGACAGTCATTTGCGCGCTGCTGTTTTTAATTTATAACTCATAATTTTTAATTCATAATTCCTTATAAACCAGGCTTCCGGCTCTAAGACCCTAACCCCGTCGCCGGCTGCCAAAAACTCCTCAGGTTATGCCAAGAAGTGTCAACCACGTGGCCTCGCGCCACCGCCGTAAGAAAATCATGCGTTTGGCGAAAGGCTACTACGGCCGTCGCAAAAACGTGTGGACCGTAGCCAAGAACGCCGTTGAAAAAGGCCTTCTCTACGCGTACCGCGACCGTAAAGTAAAGAAGCGCGAGTTCCGCGCCCTCTGGATTCAGCGCATCAACGCCGGCGCTCGTGAGCACGGCTTGTCGTACTCGCAGCTGATGGGCGGCCTGAAAAAGGCCGGCATCGAGCTCAACCGCAAGGTGCTAGCCGACTTGGCCCTGAACCACCCCGAAGCCTTCAAAGGCATCGTGGAAAAGGCGAAGTAATTCCCTTTCGGGCGTTATCCATCAAGAGAACGTTGAACCTCGGGTTCAGCGTTTTCTTGTTTTGGGCCCTTGCAGCCCGGTTTTAACCTTGATGAGTTGAAGACTGAAACACCACAAATGGGTGATTGAGCCGACTCCGACGGAAAAGGGCCTAAAACGAAAAAACCGCTTCAGCGCACGGCCAAAACGGTTTTTGAAGTAGCGGGGACGAGAGTTGAACTCGTGACCTCAGGGTTATGAATCCTGTGCTCTAACCAACTGAGCTACCCCGCCGGGTTTTTTGTGGGTGCAAAGGTAACGCGATAATAGGCCCCGGCGCAAGGTTTGGGGCCAAAAACACTGTATTTCTCCCGCGCTCCGCTGGCTCAGGCCGGTTGCTATTGGGGCGCCCTCGTTTTTTCTCCTATGGCTTCGCCTGATATTCAGTCCAAAACGCGCTTCGTGGTGGAATTTCCCATCAACGCCTCGCCCAAAATTCTTTTTCCATACCTGGCCACGGCGTCGGGGCTTTCCCAGTGGTTTTGCGACGATGTGCGCTACGTGGAAGGGCAACGCCTCAATTTTATCTGGGACAACGAAAACCACTACGCCGAAATTTCGGGCCAGCGCCTGAACCGCGCGGTGCGCTTCGTGTTCCTCAACGAGCAGCGCCAGCCCATTTCGGACGCAAACTTTCTGGAATTTACCCTCGATTCTTCGCAGGTGACCGATGAAGTGTACCTGCGCGTCGTCGACTACTCGGCGGGCCACGACGCGGCCGAGCAGCACGAGATGTGGGAGGGGTTGGTGGGCAAACTGCGGGAGCAAGTAGGGGGGTAGCGCCGCGCCAGCTGCCGGTTTGGCCAGGTGCGGTCCGTTTTTCGGTACTTTTTTCCGTTCGTCGTCGTTTCGTATCGGGCTGAAACTTATGCTCAGCGCCGCGTTCTATGCTTAAAAAGCTCGACAAGCTCATTCTCAAGGCCTTTGCCGGGCCTTTCCTGCTCACGTTTGCGGTGGTGCAATTCATTCTGCTCACGCACACGCTGCTCAAATACCTCGACGACATCATCGGCAAGGATTTGGGCACGGCCGTGCTGCTGCAGCTGCTATTCTATTTCAGCGTGCTCATCGTGCCGGTGTCGTTGCCGCTGGCCGTGCTGCTGTCCTCGCTGATGACGTACGGCAACCTGGGCGAGCACCACGAGCTGACGGCCATTAAGGCCTCGGGCATTGCCCTCACGCGGATTTTGCGCCCGGTGCTCCTGCTCACCCTGGGCCTGGCCGTCGGGGCGTTCTGGTTCAACGAAACCATCGTGCCGCGCGCCAATCTCAAAGCCTACAGCCTGCTCTGGGACGTGCGGCAGAAGAAGCTGGCGCTCGACATCCGGGAAGGGGTGTTTTACAACGGCATCCCTGGCTACACCATCAAAGTGGACAAAAAAACGGGCGTTAACGGCGACCGGCTGCACGGCGTGATGATTTACGACCACACCCAAAAGTCCGGCAACTCCACCGTCATGCTTGCCGATTCGGGCCACATGGCCACTACCCACAACGGCAGCTATCTGGCTTTTGAGCTTTTCCACGGTCACAACTACGTGGAGCAGCCCGACGCCCAGGACCGCGCCGGCGCCAGCTTCATCCGGCAGGCCTTCGACCACAACGTCATCACGTTTTCGTTGGCTTCCTTCGGCATGACCCGGACCAAGCAGGAGTTGTTCAAGCAAAACCGGATGATGCTGAACATTCCGCAGCTGCGCTACGCCACCGATTCGGTGCAGAAAAAGCTGCACATCCAGGAACAGGAGCTGCCCCGCACGATGAACTCCTATTACTCCTACATCCGATTGGATACCACCGGCCGCGCCGCCGCCCGGAAAGTAGAAGGCCTGCGGGTGCCGGCCGCCCGGCTGCCCGCCGCCACCGCGCCCATTATCGAGCAAGCCCTCAACCGGGCGCGCAACCTGCAGTCCTACGCCAAGTCGACGGCCGAGCGGCTGGACGTGGACGCCCGCGGCTCGGCGCTTTTCCGCATCGAGATTTACCGGAAGTATTCGCAGTCGGCGGCCATTCTGATGATGTTTCTGATTGGCGCGCCGCTGGGCTCCATCATCAAAAAAGGCGGACTGGGCGTGCCCATCCTCATTTCCATTCTGTTTTTCATTGTCTATTACGTGCTCAGTATCATGGGCGAGAAATACGGCCGCGAATTTGTGATGCCGGTGGGCATCGGAATGTGGATGTCGAACCTGGTATTGCTGCCCGCCGGCCTGTTTTTCCTTTACCAGGCCTACAACGACTCCGGCTTGCTGGAACTGGACTTCTGGCGCCGCCTGCCGCAGCGCGTGGGCATTCCGGCTTTGCGCAAAATCACGGAGCCGGAAAAGGAATTAGTGGCCTGATAAAAGGGCGCCAAGCCGGCTGTAAAAACCGGGCACCGCGCTTTTATCCTGTTTTAAAATTGCGTACCTTTGCGGCACCCCAATGCGTGGGGTAACCAATCAACATTTTTTAACACCCACAATCTAAGACGGGGTAACACCTATCAACCGATGATTCTGACCACTGAAGCAAAACAGGCCATCTTTGAAAAGAACAGCCTGCAAAAGTCGAAAACCGATACCGGTTCGGCCGAGTCGCAAATTGCCCTCTTCACCCACCGCATCACCCACCTCACCGAGCACCTGAAGGTGAACAAGAAGGACCACAGCACCCGCCTGGGCCTGCTGAAGCTGGTAGGCAAGCGCCGCAGCATGCTGGATTACCTGCAGCACCGCGAAATCAACCGCTACCGCGCCATCATCAAGGAGCTGGGCATCCGTAAGTAAGTCCAGAGTCTGAGAGTAGGGAGCCTTCCAACGAAGGTTCCCTACTCTTTTTTTGTTCGGGTTGGTTTGGCGCCGAGGCTGCCCCCGACGGTTGGTGTTCATCGGCGCATTGCTGTTGTTTTTATCATGAGTAACGGGGGCCGCTGGCGGCGCTCGTTTTTGGCTGCTCGCCCGCTGTCGCTTTTCCAAGCAAACCCCGCTGATGTCCCAACCCCAAGCCATTACCAAAACCCTGGCGCTGCCCGACGGCCGCGTCATCTCCATCGAAACCGGCCGCTTGGCCAAATTCGCCGACGGCGCCGTGGTGGTGCGCCTCGGCGACACCATGCTGTTGGCCACGGTGGTATCGGCCCCGAGCCAGCGCGAAGGCGTTGACTTCCTGCCGCTGTCGGTGGACTACCAAGAGAAATTCGGCTCGGCCGGCAAGATTCCCGGCTCGTTCCAGCGCCGCGAAGGCCGCCTGAGCGACTACGAAATCCTGATTTGCCGCCTCGTCGACCGCATCCTGCGGCCGATGTTCCCCAAAGACTATCACTACGAGGTGCAGGTGATGATTACCCTCATCTCGGCCGACAAAGAGGTGCAGCCCGACGCGCTGGCCGCCCTGGCTGCTTCGGCCGCATTGTCAATTTCCGACATTCCGTTTGCTGGTCCGATTTCCGAAGTTCGCGTAGCCCGCATCGATGGCCAGTTCCAGATTAACCCCCGCACTTCCGACCTGGAGCGCGCCGACATGGACCTGATGGTGGGCGCTACCGCCGACTCGGTGGCCATGGTGGAAGGCGCCATGAAGGAAGTGAGCGAAGAGGAAATGGTAGCAGCCATTGCCTTCGGCCACGAAGCCATCAAGGCCCAGTGCCAGTTGCAAAAGGAGCTCGCCGAGGCCGTGGGTCGCACGGCCGACTCGCCCACCCGCGAGTATCCTAAGTACGAGGAGAACGAGGAACTGAAAAAGCGCATCCACGAAGGCGTGTACCAAGGCGCCTACGATGTGGCCCGCTCGGGCAACACCAAGAAAGCCGGCCGCAAGGAAGGCTTCTCGGGCGTAAAAAAGGCATTTTTGGACCAACTGATTGCCGAACAGCCGGAACTGGATATGAAGATGTTCAGCCGTTACTATGGCTCGGCCGAGAAGAAGGCCATTCGCGACATGATGGTGAAGGAGCGGGTGCGCCTCGACGGCCGCCAGCTCACCGAAATCCGCCCCATCTGGTCAGAAATCAACTACTTGCCCGGCGCGCACGGCTCGGCCATTTTCACCCGCGGCGAAACCCAGAGCCTGACCACGGCCACGCTCGGCACCAAACTCGATGAGCAAATCATCGACCAGCCGCTGGCCAAGGGCTACTCGAAATTCATGCTGCACTACAACTTCCCCGGTTTCTCGACCGGTGAAGTGAAGCCGAACCGCGGCGCCGGCCGCCGCGAAATTGGCCACGGCAACCTGGCTTTGCGCTCGCTGCGCCAGGTGCTGCCTTCGGAAGAAGAAAACCCCTACACCATCCGCATCGTGTCGGACATTCTGGAGTCGAACGGTTCCAGCTCGATGGCTACCGTATGCGCCGGCTCGCTGGCGCTGATGGACGCGGGCGTGAAGATTTCGGCCGCCGTGGCCGGTATTGCCATGGGCTTGGTGCAGGACAAGGAAACCGGTGAGTACGCCGTACTGAGCGACATTCTCGGCGATGAGGACCACCTCGGCGACATGGACTTCAAGGTGACCGGCACGGAAAAGGGCATTTGCGCCTGCCAGATGGACATCAAAATCCAAGGCTTGAGCAACGAGATTCTGACCGCTGCCTTGCACCAGGCACGCGAGGGCCGTCTGCATATTCTCGGCGAAATGGCGAAGACGATTTCGGCCCCGGCGCCGGAGCTGAAGCCTCACACCCCGCGCTCGCACAAGATGCTCATCGACAAAGAGTTTATCGGTGCGGTAATCGGGCCAGGCGGCAAAGTGATTCAGCAGATTCAGAAGGACACCAACGCCACGGTGATTATTGAGGAGAAGGACGAAAAGGGCCACGTGAGCATCTACGCCTCCAACCAGGAGGACATGCAGGGCGCCATCGACCGGATTCGCGCCATCGCGGCCCAGCCCGAAGTAGGCGAGGTGTACAAGGGCAAAGTGCGCAGCATTCAGCCGTACGGTGCTTTCGTGGAGATTATGCCGGGCAAAGACGGCCTGCTGCACATCTCGGAAGTGACGCACGAGCGGATTCAGACGCTGGAAGGCTTGCTGGAAGTGGGGCAGGACATCGACGTGAAACTGGTGGAAATCGACAAGAAAACCGGCAAGTACCGGCTCTCGCGCAAGGTGCTTCTGCCCAAGCCGGAGGCCGCGGCCGCCAGCAACGGCGAGGCGAAAGCCTAGCGAACCGGCGCCGCCTGAGAACTTAAAGCAGAGGGAGCCTGTTGGCTTCCTCTGACTTAGGGACTGGCCGGGCGGCTTTTTCTTACGTATAACCCCATCAGATATCGTTCTTACCTAGTCCCATGAGACAGCTAAAAATTAGTAAGCAGATTACCAACCGCGAAAGCCAGTCGCTGGACAAGTACCTCCAGGAGATTGGCAAGGTTGATTTGCTCACGCCCGATGAGGAGGTGACGCTCGCGCAGCGTATCCGCGACGGGGACCAGCAGGCGCTGGAAAAACTGACGAAAGCCAACCTGCGCTTCGTGGTGTCGGTGGCCAAGCAATACCAGAACCAGGGCCTTTCGCTCGGTGACCTTATCAACGAAGGCAACCTCGGCCTCATCAAAGCGGCCAAACGCTTCGACGAAACCCGTGGTTTTAAGTTTATTTCGTACGCCGTGTGGTGGATTCGTCAGTCCATCCTGCAGGCCTTGGCCGAGCAGAGCCGCATCGTGCGTCTGCCCCTGAACCGCGTGGGTTCGCTGAACAAAATCAGCAAATCCTTCTCGGAACTGGAGCAGAAATTCGAGCGTGAACCCTCGCCGGAGGAAATAGCCGAGGTGCTTGAGTTGACTACTTCGGAAGTAGTGGACACCTTGAAAATCAGCGGCCGCCACGTATCGGTGGATGCCCCGTTTGTGCAAGGCGAGGAGAACCGCCTGCTCGACGTGCTCGAAAACGAGGACGAGGAGTCGCCGGACATGGCCCTGATGAACGACTCGCTCCGCAAGGAGGTGCAGCGCGCCCTGAGCACGCTCACCAAGCGCGAGGCCGACGTGATTACGCTGTACTTCGGCCTGAACGGCGAAGCGGCGCTAACGCTGGAAGAAATTGGCGAGAAGTTTAACCTGACCCGCGAGCGGGTGCGCCAGATTAAGGAGAAGGCCATTCGCCGCTTGCGCCACACGTCGCGCTCGAAGGCCTTGAAGCCCTACCTCGGCTAAGTTCTGCTTATTTTTGTTGTTGAAAAACCCCGACTGTAAGGTTGGGGTTTTTTGTACGGTTTTGTTAAGTTGAGCGTCTACCGGGGCGTACCGCGAAGTTTGCTTCGCATTCCGGTGGCGCCGTTAGCCAACAACCACTTTTCGTTCATCGATACGCGGAGCAGAACTCCGCGCTACAGCACAATGTCTGAACACATCAAATGCCTGATTATCGGCTCCGGCCCGGCTGGCTATACCGCCGCTATTTACGCTGCGCGTGCTAACATGGCGCCGGTTATGTACATGGGCTTGCAGCCCGGCGGGCAGCTCACCATTACCAACGACGTGGAGAATTTTCCCGGCTACCCGGACGGCATCATGGGCCCGGAGATGATGGAAGACCTGAAAAAGCAGGCCACCCGATTCGGCACGGATATCCGCTATGGCATTGCTACGGCGGTGGACTTCTCGGTGACGCCGCGCCGCGTGACCATTGACGAAACTATTGAACTGACGGCTGACGCGGTGATTATTGCCACGGGTGCTTCCGCCAAGTGGCTGGGGCTGCCGTCAGAAGCCAAGCTGAATGGGTCGGGGGTTTCGGCCTGCGCCGTGTGCGATGGATTCTTCTACCGCGGGCAGGAAGTGGCCATTGTGGGCGCCGGCGATACGGCTGCGGAGGAAGCCACCTACCTGGCCAACCTGGCGAGCAAGGTGACCATGATAGTGCGCAAGAGCGAGATGAAAGCCTCGAAAATCATGCAGAAGCGCGTGCTCGACAACCCCAAGATTGAGGTGCTGTTCGACACGGTGACGGATGAGATTCTGGGTGAGCACAGCGTGGAAGGCGTGCGGGTAAAAAACCTGCTGACCCACGAAACGCGTGAGATTCCGCTGACGGGCTTCTTCGTGGCCATCGGGCACGAGCCGAATTCCAAGATTTTCCAGCCCTACCTGCACCACGACGAGCAGGGCTACCTGAAAACCATTCCCGGCAGCAGCAAGACCAACATCGACGGCGTGTTTGCCTGCGGTGATGTGCAGGACTATACCTACCGCCAAGCCGTGACGGCGGCCGGCTCCGGCTGCATGGCGGCGTTGGATGCCGAGCGCTACTTGGCCGCGCTGGGCATACACTAAGCATTAAATTTGCGTTTCGAACGTCATGCAGAGCGTAGCGAAGCATCTTTACCGCGCAACGCAATTCAATCATTGGAATTGCGTTGCGCGGTAAAGATGCTTCGCTACGCTCTGCATGACGTTCCGGATATCAGCTAACCGATTCTGCATTTGACTTTTCAGAAAACAACTCATTGGCGCCCGGCGCTGCTGTTGCTGGCGCTGTTGCTGCTACTGGCCGGGCTGAACCCGGCGCAGGCCCAGCGCCGCAAGCCGCCGCGCACCAAGGCCCAGGCCGGCAGCACGTCCGGCAAGTCGGACTTTTTCCGCATCAAGACGCCCAAGATGCGCTACGTGCGCCCGGATACCACTACAGTGATTGAAACCGAGGAAATCCCGGACGAGAATTCGGACGCGGCCAAGTCCATTTACTTCAACCCGGCCAAGAAGCTCAGCATCGTGAGCGAGGACACCACGACGCTGAACGAGGGCGGGACGGAAATCGTAGAGATGTCGGAGGAGGTGCTCATTGATTCGTCGTGGGTGAAGGTGGCGGGCTATTATTCCATCTGGGACACGCACCGCGTGAACCCCTACCGCGTAGACGGCCGCAGCTACCGCGACTCGCTGAAGCTGCGCCTCACCGACCCGCCCCGGCAGCGCTACGCCAAAATGCCGCTCCTAAGCACGCCCATTACCTCGGGCTTTGCCTTCCGCGGCTACCGCTGGCACTACGGCATGGACCTGGACCTGGAAACCGGCGACTCGGTGAAGGCCGTGTTTGACGGCGTGGTGCGCATTCAGGCTTGGGACGGCGGCGGCTACGGCAACTACATTCTGGTGCGCCACTACAACGGCCTCGAAACGGTGTACGGCCACCTGAGCAAGGCGCTGGTGCCGGTGGGCACCTTCGTGAAAGCGGGCCAGCTCATTGGCTACGGCGGCAGCACGGGGCGCAGCACGGGCTCGCACCTGCATTTTGAGGTGCGCTACCAGGGCAACCCCATCAACCCGGTGCTGATGTACGACTTTCCCGGCTACAAGCTGCGGAAAGACAACTTCACCATCACCTCGGCGCTGTTCAATTACTACAACCGGGCGCTGAGCCGCAGCCGGAGCAGCCACAGCAGCGGCCAGCCGTCGCGGGCCCGGCAGACGGTGACCCACCGGGTGCGCTCCGGCGATACGCTGTCGGAAGTGGCCGAGAAGTATGGGGTGCGCGTGAGTACCCTGCGCAAGCTGAACCCGGGCGTGAAAACCCTGCAGCCGGGCAAGCGGCTGCGGATTAAGTAAGCTACACGAGCCCATAAGTAAACGTCATGCAGAGCGCAGCGAAGCATCTTGCCCGCCACCAGTAAGTCATTCAACTGGATTACTGGTGGCGGGCAAGATGCTTCGCTGCGCTCGGCATGACGTTCTTTATTACATTACCAACCAACAGAACCCCGCAATGAAACTCGATATCCTGGCCCTGGGCGCCCACCCCGACGACGTAGAAATGTCCTGCACCGGCACGCTGCTGGCCGGCATGGCCGTGGGCAAAAAGGTCGGCATCGTCGATTTCACGCGGGGCGAGCTGGGCACGCGCGGCACGCCGGCCATCCGGGCGGCGGAGGCGGCGGCTTCGTGCAAAATCCTGGGCATTGACATTCGCGAAAACTTGGGCTTGCCCGACGGCTTCTTTCGCAACGACCGGGAGCACCAGCTGCCGCTCATCGCCGCCATTCGCCGCTACCAGCCCGACGTGGTGCTGGCCAACGCCATCGATGACCGGCACCCGGACCACGGCCGCGGGGCCCAGCTGGCCGTCGATGCCTGCTTTCTGGCTGGCCTGCGCATGATTGAAACCTTTGGCGACGACGGCCTGCCCCAGGCCGCCTGGCGCCCCAAAAACGTGTACCACTACATCCAGGACCGCCAGCTGCCGCCCGCTTTCGTGGTCGACATCACGCCGCACTGGGCCAAGAAGTGGGAAGCCATCCAGGCCTTCAACACCCAGTTCTTCAACCCCAAGCTCGACGAGCCCCAGACTTACCTCTCCAGCCAGGAGTTCGGCCGGTTCATGGAGGCGCGGGCGCGGGAGTTCGGCCACATCATCGGCGTCGAGTTTGGCGAGGGCTTCACCGTGGCGCGCCCGGTGGGCGTGCGCGAGGTGGGGGACTTATTGTAGCATAGACTGCTGCCCTGGCCATTCAAGAGCTCTGGCTAAAAACTAACAGATTGGGTTTCGCTCAGTCACCCAGCAGGGTAAGTACCAACAAACGCTGGCCGCCATGGTCGCGGTGCTCGCCTAGGTAAATGCCCTGCCAGATGCCCAACGCCAGCCGGCCGTTCGTTACCGGGATGCTGACGCTGCTGCCCAACATCGCCGCTTTCAGGTGGGCGGGCATGTCGTCGGGGCCTTCGGAATTGTGGCGGAAGTAGGCGGCGTTTTCGGGCGCCGCACGGTCGAAGAACTGCTCGAAGTCGTGGCGTACCGTGGGGTCGGCATTTTCATTGATGCACAGGCTGGCCGAGGTATGCTGAATGAACACATGCAGCAGGCCGGCCCGCACCTTTGCCAGTTCGGGCAGTCTTTCCAGCACGTGTTCCGTGATTAGGTGGAAGCCTCGGCGCATGGCGGGCAACCGTAGTGGTTTTTGGAAAACCATAAGCAATGAGGTAAGAAATACGGTAGGCATACGTGACCCCAGCCCACCAGTAGGCAACAGTCACAATCAATATTTATTCGCTCCAACGCAGGGTTGCTTTCATAGATGAGGCTGGCCCCTCAATTCCTAATATCTGACAGGCTAGGCGGTAGGCGGCCACCCGCGCCGGCAGGGCGCTTTCCAGGTTGGGCACGCGCACGGCGAGCTTGCCCAGGGCGTGGACAGCGGGCTTCACGCCCGGCTCAGGCGAAGCGCTGCCGGATGCGCGCCAAGTACAGCTGCGCCACTGCGTTGCCGGGGGCCAGCCGGAGCAGCTTCTCGCCCAGGCTGCGGGCCTGCCAGTAGTCGCCCTGCTCCACGGCTAGGCGCAGCTGGCTTTCGGCGGCATCTGTTTTGCGGGCGTACACCAGCGGGTCGTCGGGATTTAACTGGCTGAGGTGGGCCAGGTATTTCTTGTAGTAGCTGCCGGCCCGCGGGTAGTCGCCCAGCTCGTAGAAATACGCATCGGCCACTTCTTTGTATAGCTCGTTCACTTCCAGCACCCGCACGCGGGCGGCGGGGTCGCACCAGGCGTACCCGTTGGGGTAGCGGCGCAGGTCCGCGGGGCCGGGGCGGCTGGGGTCGTAGTAAAACAGGCTGCCGATGCCGGGCAGCTGGCCGGCATCCTGCATCGCGGTCTGGGCGCACACTTCGGCCTTGCGGGCCAGCCAGGGCAGGGCCGCGGCGGTTGCGCCCTGCGCGCGGAGCAGGTAGCCCAGACGCTCGTAGGGCGCCTGAAAATTGTCGGGCGCGCGGGCAATGGCTTGCTGAAAAGCCGCCTGGGCGGCCGGCTGCCGGCCCTGCTGCCAGTAGCAGGTGCCCATTTCCGTGAGGGCTTCCTGGGCGCTGGGCGGGTGGCTGCGCGTGGTGGCGTCGCGGTCGAAGAGGTAAAACCGGTTGTCGGGCTGGCAATCCGGCTCGGCGTCGAGGAAGCGTTGGTAGTAAGTCAGCGCCGCCGCGTAGTCGTGGCGGTGGTACTGGCAGTACTGCGCGTAGTAGAAGTACGTCAGCCCCAGCCCCGACTGCAATTTCAGTTCCTGACCTACGCTGTCGGGCCCGCCGTGGCTCAGCGCCGTAGCGGGCAGCTGCCGGTAGAAATAATAGTACTGAATGGGGTAGGGGGCCGCCAGCGCCACCGCCTGCGCCAGCAAATACCCGCAGGCCGGCTCGCTGAACGTGCCGTAAAACGAGTCGTCGGCCTGCCAGCGGAAGTGCGACCAGAAAATCTGGGCCACGGTAATCCACTCGCGCCGTAAGGACTCCGACAGCGGCAGCGCCTCGGCAAACCACTCCTTGTAGGGCGCAAACTCCTGCCACAGCCGCTGGCAATCGAGGGTGTAGCCGCCCGTGTCGCCGTTGCCGATGTACACCTCCACCGGGAAAATGCCGTTGAAAAGGGCCGCCGCCCTCACCAGCGCCTCCCACTGCGCGGGCAGCTGGGCCCGCAGCACCTCGCCCAGCGCCGCCCGAATGTCGTCGGCGTCGGTCCAGTCGTCGGCCGTGCGCCAGCCCAGCCGGTTCGCCTGGAACCGCCAAAACCGGTGGCCCGCCCGCCGGGTGGGGTCGCCTTCGGCCCAGCGCTGCCAGGCCACCGCGCACAAGGCCAGCGCCGCCCGCGGCAAAGGCTGGCCGGCCAGCTCCGCCACCGCTTGCCGGACCCGCTGGCTGCCGGCGCTTTCCAGGTCCTCCAGAAGTTCTTTCACCCCGCAATTATACCGCCCGCAGCATCCAGGTGGCCTGTATTTTGGGCGGCTGCCCCTGGCGGTTGCGCGCTTCCTCCGGCAGCACCGCCCGCAGCTGGGGCAGCACGCTCAAGGCCTGGTAGTCCGGCACCGCTTCGGCCACCACTTCAAAGCCCTGCTCCGCGAAGAAGGCACGGGCGGCCTCATAGCTGTCAAACTTGTTTTCTTCGATGTGGTGCTGCTCGAAAAAGCGGCGCTCGCCGTCCCGCTGCGGTATTTCCACCCGCACGTCAGCTGGCCGCTTCACGTAGACGTCGGCCGTTATCCAGCAGCCGCCCCGCTGCGTCAGCACGGCGTGAATGGTGCGGCACAGGCGTGCTTTTTCTTCGGGGCCGAGGTACATCAGCAAGCCTTCGTTGACGATGCTGAGCGGCCCGGGGCCAAACCGTTGCACGACGCCGTTGAACTCCGCCTCATCCAGCGCGTTCAGCGGCAGCAACTCGAAGGTCGATTTCAGGTCTTTGCCCAGGTGCAGCCGCGCTAGCAGGTCGCGCTTGGTGGCCACTACTTCCGGCAGGTCGGTGTCGATGTAATGGGCGCCGGCTTCCTGGGCACACAGGGCCAGGCCCCGAAAGGAATAGCCGGACGACAGCTCCAGAATGTTTGGGTGGCCGGCCTGTTGCAGCAGCTGGTCGATGCTCCAGTAGCGCAGCTCAAAGTGCACCACCCGCATCCAGAACCAGAAGTCTTTCGCCTCAAAATCCAAGTCGAACACTTCGGCGCCCTGCATGAGCGCCGCCATTTCCCGGGCGTACGGGATGTTGGTGTGGCCCTTGAGCAGCAGCAGCGACTTGGCGGACGGGCTGATGCTGCTGTAATCTTTGGGTTGCGGGTTCATACGGAATGCTTTGGGTGGGGGTGCTGAAGTTATTTACGAACAGCATGGCCAGCAGAGTTATCTACCAAAACCCGTCGGCGTTACCGGACAGCGCAAAGTAAATAGCCGCTTCCAATGCAGCTGCTGGAAGGGGAATGGCTGGCCGTTGCTGCTTAGCTTGGGGCAGAAAAGCGCGAATGCTTCTGTCATTTTACCTCAAGCCGGGGCTATGAAGCCGGATTATTTTCAAGTGCAGCGGGGCTTGCAGCCGTTCGTGAGCCACATCATGGTGGTGGATGTCCGGCTGGATGGTCCGGCCTATAGCCGCCTGGCGCCGTTTCCGCCCACGCCGCAGCACTGCCTCAACTTTTACCCCGCCGATGCCACCCGCAGCCGGCAGGGCCCGCAGGCGTTTCGGGACCTGCCGGCCTGCACCATCGTGGGGCCCCAAACCACCAAAGTCGATTTGGCCATGGGCCCGCGACACCGCTTCGTGTCGGTGGCTTTCCATCCCGGCGGGCTGTTTCGCCTGCTGCGCCTGCCCCTGCACGAGCTGCTCGACACGCCCCTCGACGCGGCCGATGTGCTGGGGCCGGAGCTGCGTGAAGTCAGTGAAAAACTCCAGGCCGCCACCCAGCCCCTGGCCATGAAAAACACCGTGGAAGCCTACCTGCTGCGCAAAATGAGCCTGATTGCCGCCAGCCCCTTTGAGTGCGCCATCCGGCTGTTATCGGGCGGAAACGCTGCGCACACCATCGATGAAATCGCGGCGCTGGCCTGCCTCAGCAACCGGCAGTTTGAGCGCAAGGCCCACGAGGTGCTGGGCTATTCGCCCAAGTTTTTCGCCCGCGTGGCGCGCTTCTCCCGGGCCTACCGCCTGAAAGTGAACCACCCGCACGCCCGCTGGACCGCCATCAGCCACCAGTGCGGCTACTACGACCAGATGCACCTCATCCGGGACTTCAAGCAATTCACCGCCACCACGCCCAAGCTGCTGGCGCTGGAAATACAGGATTCTCCGCTAAAAATCCAGGACGACCTGCGACTGTAGGCGCCCGCTCCGGGCCACAAAGACGTCGGATTTATACTATTTCCGGCCTGTGGTCCGGCCTAATTTTGGCCCACACCAACGCCGCAACCATGAAAACAACGATAACCACGACGCTTTGCCTCCTGGCCGCCACCAGCGCCTACGCTCAGATGGACACGGTGAGCTACGCCAAAGAGCGCCGGGAAATAAAAGCCCTGCTGCACACCCCCGGCGCTGCCAACGGCCCGGCCGCCTGCAACGACGTCGTGATGGTGGGGGCCAAAGGCGACATTTCCTTTTCGGCGCAGGAGCACAAAGCCGTGCAAACCAAAGAAAAGCTGATTTTCAAATCCGTGAAGCCCGTGCCCGGCACCGAAATCATCCGCGTCTACGGTGGCACCTCGGCCGTGGTGAACTGGCTGGCCGACGTGCAACTGAACGTGGACGGGCGCGACATCGCCCTCAAGGTGCGCCGGCTGGAAGTGTACGTCAAAAAAGCCGCGGGCTGGTGCCGAGTGGCAGGCCAGGGGACCGAAGTCGACGAAAAAATGTTTCCCATCCACCCCTGAGTCAGGCAGCGCGGCCCCTCCTGGCCCCGTTGCATGAAACCCCAAACTGCCCCGGCTGCAAGCGCGACCGGGGAGTTTGGGGTTTGATGCAGCTACGATTACGTTGGCTTAAACGTGTCGGGTTTCTCGCTCCACCGGCTTTTAGCTCGCGAAATAGTCGCCGTGTTCCATATCCTCCAGAAGCGAGGCCTGGCTGGCATGCCAGCCCAGCTGCTGTTGCGTGAACGCGCTGGAAGCCGGCGCATCAAGCCCGACGAAGCCGGCCATCCAGCCAAAATGCCCGGCCGCTTCCTCCGGGGCTTTGGCCACCACCGGCAAGCCCAGCCGGCGGCCGATGACGGCCGCAATGTCGCGCATGGGCACGCCTTCCTCGGCGATGCCGTGGTAGCGCGTGCCGGCCGTGCCCCGCTCCAGCACCAGGCGGTAGAGGCGGGCCGCATCGAGCCGGTGCACGGCGGGCCAGCGGTTGCCGCCGTCGCCCACGTACGCCGCCACGCCCTTTTCGCGGGCAATGCCGATGAGCATGGGCACGAAGCCGTGGTCGCCGGCCCCGTGCACCGAAGGTGCCAGGCGCACCACCGTGGCGTTGAGGCCCTGCGCGGCCAGCGCCAGTGCCACCTCTTCGGAGCGGCGCGGGTAGCCCGGCGCGTGGGTGGGCGCGTCGGCTTCCGTCACCACGCGGCCCGGGGGCAGGCCCGCCACCCCGGACGTGACGACGAGCGGCCGGGCCGAACCCGCCAGCTCCGCCCCGAGGGCCTCAATGGCGCGGCGGTCGGTGTCGGCCGCGGCGGCGAAGGCCGAGAAATCGTGCACGAAGGCCGTGTGAATGACGCCGTCGGCGGCCGCCGCGCCCCGGCGCAGGCTGGTGAGGTCTTCGAGCGAGCCGCGGTGAACCTGGGCACCCGCCGCGGCCAGCGCCTGGGCCCCCGCGTCCGAACGGGCCAGGCCCAGCACCTGGTGGCCCGCGCCGAGCAATTCCTGAACAATGGCCGAGCCGACAAAGCCGGTGGCGCCGGTGACAAATACTTTCATGACAAAGGGTTTTTATGAGGGGTTGGAGTACCTCACAAAGGTCCCGCCGATGGGTGGCCGCACTGTTGCGCGGGTCAAACCGTTTGCTGCAGCATTCAAACAATTGTATTAGCCGCGGAAGGCACCGGGCACTAGGCCGGTCTGGCGCTTGAAGAAATTGCAGAAATGCGCCACGTCGGCAAAACCCAGGCCGTCGGCAATTTCCGAAACGTTCCAGTTGGTTTGCTTCAGCAGCATCTTGGCTTCCTGGGTCACCCGGCCGCTGATTAGGGAAGTGGTGGTGTGGCCGGTGGTTTCTTTCAGCACCCGGTTGAGGTGGTTGACGTGCACGGCCAGCTGGTCGGCGTAATCTTTGGCGGTGCGCAGCCGCAGCCGCTGCTGCGGGCTTTCCAGCGGAAACTGCCGCTCCAGCAGCTCGGCAAACCGGGCCGCCACTCGTGCCGAGGCGTTGGGCGCGGGCGCCAGCATCGGGGCCGGCTGCAGCTTTTGGCCCGCGTGAATCAGTTCGAGCAGGTAGGCCCGCAGCAGGTCGTACTTGTAGGCATACTCCGACGTGATTTCCCGCGCCATTTTCTCAAAAATGGCTTCAATGGTCGCGTAGTCCTCGTCCGTCACGGGCAGCACCGGGCAGCCACCGGGCTGAAAAACCGGCAATTCGCTCAGCACCACGCCGCTCTTGGCGGGCAGCAGAAACTCCTCGGTGAAGATGCAGAAGTAGCCGGACTGCTCCGCGTCGTGCGGCAGCCACCGGTAAGGAACCCGCGACGTCACAAACCACAGGGCCTGGCGCGCCACGTCCGTGCTTTGGTCAGCGAACTCGATGCGGCTGCGCCCGCGAATCAGGCTGATTTTGTAGAAAGCCCGCCGGTCAAAGGCCATCGGGGGGCGGTGGCGGTTGGCCAGCATCAGGTCGGCCACGCGGAAGACGTTGAAATGCCCCACTTCCTGCGGCGTAGCCGTGAGCCGCAATCGGCCGGCCGCTGGCGTGGGCCCGGCCGCGAGTTTGCTATAAAAGGCTTCGAGCGAGTTTGGGTTCATTCGGCAATGCTGTATAAATCAAAGGTAGGCAATGCAGCTTGCTAAGGTGCTGCGCCCGCCGCCGGCTGCTGGGCACCGCCGAAACACCAGCACCAACAGCCGCCCCGTATACACGCCAGCGGGCAACCCTACGACTCCACCAGCCGAACCCATCCCTAGCCGGCGCACGCGCGGGACGCCAGCGCGCGCCAGGGAATGGCGTAGCTTTGGTGCATCTCCTGACCCCACAGCTATGAAAAAAACGGTCCTTCTGCTACTCGGTATAACCGCAACCCTGGGAAGTTGTCAAAAAGACAAGCTAGCGCCCAGCAAAGATGTATCAGCGTTGAAAGAACAATTTCACGGCAAATACAAAATCGTTTCGGTGACCAGCGACCTCGCCGTCGACCTCAATGAGGACGGCCGGTTCTCTACAAACCTTAGCGACGAAATCCCGGGCTTATCAAACAGTGATTTTGAAGTGCTGATAGGCAACAATAGTCCTAAAAACGACTATATCGGCATGGCGGTGCAGTTTTGGCAGCACCAAAACGTAACGCGGAACTGGAATTACAGCAGCCCGGATTCGCTGATGGTGCTGGGCTTCGTCAATCAACCCACTTACCGGTATTTCAACTTCAATGCGGCGCTTACGCGTCTACAGTTGGAACAACTCCTGGATGCTCCGGCCGACGAGGGACAATACCCAGCCCCGGAATCCATCGCCGTGGCCGGTCCGGAGCAGCTTTTGGTTGTGACAAACCGGCTGCTTTTCGTGCGCAAGGCCTGGAAGCCGGTGCGCATAACAGCGCTGTACAAACGGTACACCAAAACCACCTGATGTAGCGTGCCTGGGACTTAAAAAGCAAAACGCCTGACTTATCGGTCAGGCGTTTTGCTTTTTAAGCTCGCTCGTCTACCGCACCCCCAGCCGGTTCCGGCGCCACCCGGAAACCGCCGCGCCGGTCGTTTCGCCGGTTGCGGCAGTTGCTTTGGGTTTCTTAGTTTCCAGCAACAGGGCGCCCAGCGCGGCGGCTACTTTGGCCGTGGCCTCGTCGGGCGCGGCAGGGGCGAGGTTGGCGGGATTAAAATGGTCCTTGATGAAGTTCGTGTCGAAGTTGCCGCTCACGAAGGCCGGGTGCGTCAGCACGTAGGTGCCAAAAGCCAGCGTGGTTTCGATGCCCGTGATTTTATACTCCTCAATGGCGCGCAGCATGCGGGCAATGGCCTCGGCGCGGTCGGCCCCGAAGGTGACGAGCTTGGCAATCATCGGGTCGTAGTAAATCGGGATGTCCATGCCTTGCTCGAAGCCGTCGTCCACGCGCACGCCGGGGCCCTGGGGGCGCACGTAGGTGCTCAGCGTGCCGATGTCGGGCAGAAAGTTGTTTTGCGGGTCTTCGGCGTACACGCGCAGCTCCAGCGCGTGGCCGGTGATGGTGAGGTCTTCCTGCGCGAAAGGCAGCGGGTAGCCCTCGGCCACCCGGATTTGCTCCTTCACCAGGTCGAGGCCGGTGATTTGCTCGGTCACCGGGTGCTCCACCTGCAGGCGGGTGTTCATTTCCAGGAAGTAGAAGTTGTGCTTATCATCGAGCAGAAATTCCACGGTGCCGGCGCCGGTGTAGTCGCAGGCGCGGGCCACGTCCACGGCGCACTGGCCCATGCGGGCGCGCAGCTCGGGCGTGAGCACCGAGGAGGGCGCCTCTTCAATCACCTTCTGGTGGCGGCGCTGGATGCTGCACTCGCGCTCAAACAAGTGCACGATGTGGCCGTGCTCGTCGCCCAATACCTGGATTTCGATGTGGCGCGGCCCGGTCACGAACTTTTCGATGAACACCGCACCATCGCCAAACGCCGACACGGCCTCGTTGATGGCCAGCTGCATCTGCTCTTCAAACTCGTCCGCGTTGTTCACAATCCGCATGCCCTTGCCGCCGCCGCCGGCCGAGGCTTTAATCAGGATGGGAAAGCCCACTTCCTGCGCAATCTGCTTGGCCGCCGCTACGTCCGAAATGGCCTCGGCCGTGCCCGGCACCAGCGGAATATTGTAGGCCTGCACCGCTTGTTTGGCTGAGAGCTTGTCTCCCATGATTTCCATGGCCTCGGGGCTGGGCCCTACGAAAATCAGCCCGGCCTCCTTCACGGCGCGGGCAAAACCGGCGTTCTCGCTCAGGAAGCCGTAGCCGGGGTGAATGGCGTCGACGCCGAGTTCCTGGCACACCGCCAGAATCTTGTCGCCGCGCAGGTAGCTGTCTTTGGAGGCAGGTGGGCCCACGCACACGGCTTCGTCGGCGTAGCGCACGTGCAGGGCGTTGCGGTCGGCTTCGGAGTAGATGGCCACGGTGGCAATGCCCATTTCCTTGGCGGAGCGGAGGACGCGCAGGGCAATTTCGCCCCGGTTGGCGACGAGCAGCTTGGATATTTTTTTCATGGGTGGGATTTGGGCAGAGGCCTATCTGATTAAAAGAACGTCATGCCGAGCGCAGCGAAGCATCTTTACCGCAGTAGTAAATCTTTTCTCTTGGATTGCGTTGCGCGGTAAAGATGCTTCGCTGCGCTCGGCATGACGGACTGAGATGCTCTGTTTTGCTCTAGATTGCTTTAATCGGCCACAAAGAAACGGGCAAAGCGCACGGCGGCGGCAAGCTTCAACCGCTTGGCGGCGTTATTAAGCCCAAATTATGTACATCCGCGGCCCGGGGTTACCTTTGTAGTTGGGCCTTTCGTTGGCAGTGCTTTTTTGCCAGCAAGCGGCCGGTACCCCCTCATTACCTCACCTAACACCCGTTTTTTCAGTGGATATTTTCGACCGGATTTCGGCCAACCGCGGCCCGCTGGGTTCGCATTCGCACTACGCCCACGGCTATTTTGCCTTTCCCAAGCTCGAAGGCCAGATTCAGCCCCGCATGCAGTTTCGGGGCAAAGAAGTGCTGACCTGGAGCCTGAACAACTACCTGGGCCTGGCCAACCACCCCGAAGTGCGGCAGGCCGACATCGACGGCGCCACCGAATACGGCATGGCCTACCCCATGGGCGCCCGCATCATGAGCGGCAACTCGACCCTGCACGAGCAGCTAGAAAACGAGCTGGCCGACTTCGTGCAAAAGCCCGGCGCGCTGCTCCTCAACTTCGGCTACCAGGGCGTGGTGAGCATCATCGACGCGCTGGTGAGCCGCCACGACGCCATCGTGTACGACGCCGAGTCGCACGCCTGCATCATCGACGGCGTGCGCCTGCACCAGGGCAAGCGCTTCGTGTTTTCGCACAACGACATGGCCAGCCTCGAAAAGCAGCTCGAGCGCGCCAAGCGCCTGACCGATGAAACCGGCGGCGGCATTCTCGTGATTACCGAGGGCATGTTCGGCATGTCGGGCAACTTGGGCAAGCTGCGCGAAATCGTGGAATTGAAGAAAAAATTCGACTTCCGCATCTTCGTCGACGATGCTCACGGTTTTGGCACGCTGGGCCCCACCGGGGCCGGCACGGCCGAACATTTGGGCTGCGTGGAGGGCGTGGACCTGATTTTTTACACCTTCGCCAAGAGCATGGCCAGCATCGGCGCGTTCGTGGCCGGGCAAGAAAGCGTGATTGAATATTTGCGATACAACATGCGTAGCCAGATTTTCGCCAAATCGCTGCCCATGCCGCTCGTAATCGGCGCCCTGAAGCGCCTGGAGTTGATTCGCACCCACCCCGAATACCGCGAAAAGCTCTGGACCATCGTGCGGGCCCTGCAGGGCGGGCTGAAGGAAAAAGGCTTCAACATCGGCACCACCGAATCGCCGGTGACGCCCGTGTTTCTGAACGGCGAAATCTCCGACGCCACGGCCCTAACCTTCGATTTACGCGAGAATCACGGCATTTTCTGCTCCATTGTGGTGTATCCGGTGGTGCCCAAGGGCGTGATTATGCTGCGCCTCATCCCCACGGCCATGCACACGCTCGACGACGTGCAGGAAACGATTGTGGCCTTCGAAGCCATGGCCGCCAAGCTCGACAAGGGCCTCTACAGCAAAGCGCCTTCAACGGCCCAAACGGCCTAGAATAGCTGTTGGCAAGCCCCCGCGCCGGCTTCCTGAGAGGGGAGCCGGCGCTTTCGTTTTTGGACATTTCTAAGCTAAGCACTTTAGCCCTACTTGCTGGAATCAGGGTTTTTTTTGGGAAAATCGGCCTCTAAAAGCCGGGGAGGCGGTTTTGAAAAAAAGTTGAAAAACTTGCTTGCATTTGAAATCCCTGTATATTAGGGCCGGCTTAACCGCTTAGAAAGCTCATTTTTCACCCCCAACCCCCAACCCCCAATGAACAATTTCAGCAAACTGAAAGACCTCGTGATGTCGCTCGAAGACGATTTCTCGAAATTCTACGACAAGCAGAACGCTGCCGCCGGCACCCGCGTGCGCAAAGGCATGCAGGAGCTGAAGACGATGGCGCAGGCGTTCCGCACCGAAGTGCAGAACACCAAAAACGCCAGCGCAGGGGCTGCCGCTCCGGCCGCCGGCGCCAAGAAAGCCGCTCCCGCCAAGAAGGCCGCTCCCGCTGCTGCCAAAGCTGCTCCGGCCAAGAAAGCCGCTGCCAAGAAGTAGTCGGAACCACGGCTTCGGCGGAGTTTTCGGATTTCGCGGATGCTGCGGACGATAAAAAGGCCCTGCCGTTTGGCAGGGCCTTTTTGTTTGGGCAATCGGGGGCCGGCGGGCGCGGGACGCCTTACGTCAGCTCGACCAGGAAGTAGTCTTTCTTGCCCTTTTTTATCACCAGGTATTTGCCGTGCAGCAGGGGCAGCTCGGCCACGGGCGTTTCGGGCGAGGTGAGCTTGGCGCCGTTGGCGCTGAGGCCGTTGGACTGCACCAGCTTCCGGGCTTCGCCCCGCGAGGATAGAATTTGCTTGTCGGTGGCGTCGCTCAAGAGCACGGCTACGGGCAGGGCGGCGGTGTCGGCGCGGGGCACGCGCAGGTGCGGCAGCCCCGCGAAGGCGTCGAGCAGGGTCGCTTCGCTCAGGCTGCCGAGGTCGCCGCCTTTGCCAAATAGCACTTCGGAGGCCGCCACGGCCGCTTCGAAGGCCGCTTCGGAGTGCACGCGGATGGTGACGTCTTTGGCCAGCGCCTTTTGCAGGGTTTTGAGGCCGGGGTTGAGGGCGTGCTGGGCTTCGAGGGCTTCGATTTCGGCCTGGGGCAGCAGCGTGAACACGCGAATGAGGCGCGGGGCGTCGGCGTCTTCGGCGCGCAGGAAAAACTGGTAGAACTGGTAGGGCGACGTCAGGGAGGGGTCGAGCCAGACGGTGCCGGTTTCGGACTTGCCGTACTTGGTGCCGTCGGCCTTGGTGATGAGCTGGCCGGTGAGGGCGTAAGCTTTGGCTTCGGTGCCCTCGGCGTTGGCGATGCGGCGGATGAGCTCGGTGCCCGTCGTGATGTTGCCCCACTGGTCGCTGGCGCCCATTTGCAGGGTGCAGCCCAGCGTTTTGTTGAGGTGCACGAAGTCGTAGCCCTGCAGCAGCTGGTAGCTGAATTCGGTGTAGCTGATGCCGCTGCTGTCGGCGTCCTCACCGCCACCGATGCGGCGCTTCACTGAGTCCTTGGCCATCATGTAGTTCACGGTGAGGTGCTTGCCCACTTCGCGCAAAAAGCCCAGAAAGCCGATGTCCTTGAACCAGTCGTAGTTGTTCACCACCAAGGCACCGGTGGGGCCTTCGGTGAAGTCCAGAAACTTCTCCAACTGGGCCCGGATGCCGGCCTGGTTGTGGCGCAGGGTGGCTTCGTCGAGCAGGTTGCGCTCGGCCGATTTGCCGCTGGGGTCGCCAATCATGCCGGTGGCGCCGCCCACCAGGGCCACGGGGCGGTGCCCGGCGCGCTGCAAATGCACCAGCAGCATGATGGTGGCCAGGTTGCCGATGTGCAGCGAAGCCGCCGTAGGGTCGAAGCCGATGTAGCCGGTGATGGGCGCGTGGGCAGCCAGGTGTTCGGCGGTGCCGGGCATGGCGTCGTGAAACATGCCGCGCCAGGTCAGTTCTTCTATCAGGGACATGGGGTCTTGGGGACTTGGGGACGTGGTTTTGGTTCGACTGAAAATGGCCGGGCCGCTAAACCACGCCGGTAATAAAGAAGGGCAAAGGTAGGGCGGGGGGTAGGCAAGGCCTAATTTTGCGGCGGGGCTGCCTCCAAGCCCCTAAGTCCCCCAAACCCCATGTCCCTGATAGAAGCCGACGCCCTTCTCAAGCAGCTGCACCAGCGGCAGTTTCAGCCCGTGTATTTTTTGCAGGGCGAGGAGCCGTACTACATCGACGTGGTGGCCGACCTGATTGAAAAAACGGCCCTGGCCGAGCACGAGCGCAGCTTCAACCAGGTGGTGGTGTACGGCAAGGACATCGACGTAACCGGGATTCTGGGGCAGGCCAAGCGCTTCCCGATGATGGCCGAGCGCAGCGTCGTCATCGTGAAAGAAGCCCAGACCGTGGCCGACCTGGAGCAGGAGCGGAGCTGGCCTTTTCTGGAGGCTTACCTCAAAAACCCGCTGCCGAGCACTGTGCTGGTGTTTTGCTACAAGCACAAGACGCTGGACAGCCGCAAGAAGCTCGGCAAGCTGCTCAGTGGCAAGGACACGCCGGCCGTGCTGATGACCAGCAAGAAGCTTTACGACAGCCAGGTGCCGCAGTGGCTCACGGCCAACGTGCGGGCGCGCGGCCTGCAAATCACGGGGCAGGCCACGGCCATGCTGGCCGAGTATATCGGCGCCGACCTGGGCCGGCTGGCCAACGAAGTGGACAAGCTGGTGCTCAACCTCAAGCCCAACCAACCGATTGACGAGGAGCTGGTGCAGCGCCTGGTGGGCATCAGCAAGGACTACAACATTTTTGAGCTGCAAAAAGCCCTGGTGCAGCGCGACGTGCTCAAGGCCAACCGCATTCTGGGCTATTTCGCGGCCAACCCCAAGGCCAACCCGCTCATCCCGAACCTGACCTTGCTGTTCAACTTTTTTACCAAGCTGCTGGTGCTGCACCAGGCCGGCGCCAACCCGCCCGACGGCGTGTACAAAAGCCTGGGCATCCTGAACAGCTTCGCCCAAAAGGAGTACCAGCAGGCCCTGCGCGCCTACCCCGTGGAGCGCGTAGTGGGCATCATCCACGACATCCGCCGGGCCGACGCGCAGAGCAAGGGCATCGAAAGCGGCTCGATGGACGACGCCGAGATTCTGCGGGAGCTGGTGTGGCTGATTTTGCACGCCGTGCCGGCCGGCGTGCTGGGGTAACGCCGCGGCCGTGGGCGCCGTAGAAGGGAGCGTCTCACCTCAAACCCGATTTCACTCATGAACAATACCCTTGGTGGCATGCTCACCGCCTTATTCGGCGGCCGCAAAAACGAAGACGGCACCCGCGCCGGTGGTTCGACCGGCGGCAGCCTGGTAAAAGGCGCCCTGCTGGCGGCCGGCGCCGCGTACCTCTACAAGCGCTACAAGAACGGTAATTTGAACATCCCCGGCACCACGCCTAAGTTCAAATAGGCGGATGGATTTGCAACTATAATAAGGCCCCGGTAGTGACTGCTGCCGGGGCCTTATTGCGCTGAGCAACGTGGAGCGGAGCTTCAGGTGGTAAAACGCTGGCTGGCCATTCAACGCCCGCGGTAGCTTGTCCGACGGTACCGGGACTCATCCGATGCCCCCGGTAGCTCGTCCAATGGGTCCGGAAGTCATGCGATGGCTCCGGTAGCGCATGCGATGGTTCCGGAAACGCATCCGCTGGCTCCGGAAACGCATCCGCTGGCTCCGGAGCTTCGTCCGATGCCTCCGGTGATGCGTCCGCTGGTGCTGGTAACTTCGCCTCCTCATCAGCCCCTGCACCCCATGCGCGCTCACATTCACTTCCACCACGGCATCCCCCAGAGCGTCAATAATTACCTGGCGATGGACGGCTTCCAGCAGATGGGCTGGGAAATTGTGCCTTATACCGATGATGCGCCGGTGCACGGTAACGCTCCGGATGAGGTAGTGGTGGGCCACATTGCCGCCGTGCGGGCCAGCCTGCGGGCCCTGGGCCGGCCCGTGCCCGCCGAGCTGGGCTACCCCGAGGTGCTGCGGCCGTTTCTGGGGCGGCGCCTGTGGCAAAGCACCATCAACGCCGTGGCGGCCGATGCCCGCCAGTGGCCGGTGTTCGTGAAACCCATCCACGAGGCCAAGAAATTTACCGGCGTGCTGGTGCGCGGCGTGCGCGACCTAGTGGGCTGCGGCGACCAGTACGAGGACACGCCCGTGTGGTGCGCCGAGCCGCTGCAATTCGTGACCGAATGGCGCTGCTTCGTGCGCTACGGCCGCATCCTGGACGCCCGGCCCTACAAAGGCGATTGGCGCGCCCACTTCGACCCGGCCGTGGTGGAGCAGGCGCTGGCGGCCTACCTGCCGGAAGCGCCCGCCGCTTTCTCGCTGGACATCGGCGTCACGGCCGCCGGCCAAACCGTGGTGGTGGAAGTGAATGACGGCCACTCCCTGGGTTCCTACGGCCTGATGCCGCTGGCCTACGCCAAATTTCTCTCGGCCCGCTGGGCCCAGATGACGGACAGCGAGGACTACTGCAATTTTTAGGCGCCGGGCGTGGCCGGGCCGCGCGCTACTACTGCGTGGGTGCCACGGGGTACTTCTCAAACAGGGCCGCCACGGCCGAGTCGATGCGTTTGGCGAGCTTGTCGGCGTTGGGGGTGAGGACGCTTTTGACCGAGCCTTGCCAGATGAGCTCCTGGCGGGCGGCGTCCACGACTTCGACCGTAGCCGTGCCTTCTTCGTAGTGGCCCACCACCACGTCCTGGCTCTGCCAGTGGTAGTTGCGCTGGCCCAGGTAGATGGGGGCGTCGCGCAGGGTGGTTTCGCGGGTTTGCACCTTGTCCTGCGTCATCACGCCGATGTTGACCAGCAAATCGGGCGACGCCGACAGCTGGTAGCCGCGCCGTTCCATTTCCCGGCCAATGGCTTGCTTGAGGGTTTCGATGCCGGTGCCGGGGCCCTGAAAAGCGGCCTCGTTGCGCGCCGTCACGTCCAGAAAATTGTAGGTTTTGTAGGCGCGAAAGTCGACGTTGGACTGCTGCTCGGTGTGCTGCACTTGTTCGGCCGCGCAGCCCGCGAGGGTGAGCAGGAGAAGGATGAGGAGGGATTTCATCAGCCAATGGAAACGGGTGGAAGGAATTTGGTATACGCTCCAGGCGGCTGAGCGGGTATGGCCGGGCTTACCGCGGCCGGGCGCTTGGCCCGCGCAACGGGCAATGAAACCCTGGTTTTCGGCGTTGGCTGGGCAACCTACGGGCTTTTATCGCTACTTTTGGCCAGTTCCCGGGCCCGGTGCGGCCCCTCCACGACAGGTATTTACATGAAGCTATTTCCCCGGCTGGCGCTGGCGGCGGCCCTGAGCGCGGCGGCCCCGCTCGCGGCCCAGGCCCAGCAAACCCAGGTTTTTGCGTCCGACGAACGGCACTTTCAGGAAGGGTTGGAGCTCTTTGACCGCGGCCAGTACGGCGCGGCCCAGGAGGCGTTTCGGCAGTACCTGGCCATTGAGCCGGTACACGCCAGCCAAACCGGCCCCGCCGCCGCCCGCGACCGCACCGCCGACGCCGAGTACTACGTGGCCGTGAGCGGCCTCTACCTCTCGCACCCCGACGCCGAAGGGCTGATTCTTGACTTTGCCGCCCAGCACCCGGCCCACCCGCGCGCCGCGTCGGCCTACTTCGAGCTGGGTAAGTTTTACTTCGACCAGAAAAACTACGAGTCGGCCATCCGCTACTTCACCAAAGTGGCCCCCGACAACCTGAGCAACGACCAGCGCGCCGAGTCCGACTTCAAGCTCGGCTACAGCTACTTTGAGCAGAAGGACTACGAAAAGGCGCGCCTGCTCTTCGACCGCAACAAGCAGGTGCAGAGCCAGTACAAGTACGCCAGCTCCTACTACGCCGGCTACCTGGCCTACCGCGCCGGCGACTACGCCGCCGCCCGCACCGACCTGGGCGTGGCCGAGCAAAACGACGCCTACAAGCCCGTGGTGCCGGCCGTGATGACCCAGATTTATTACCGCGAAGGCAACTACGACGGACTGATAAGCTACGCCACCAAGGCGCTGCAAAACACCCCGCCGCCCCAGAATTCCGACGAAATCCAGCTGCTGCTCGGCGACGCCTACTACCAAAAAGGTCAGTACAAAGAAGCGGCGGAGAATTTCGACAAGTACGCCAGCATTCACAAAGGCCGGATTGAGCCGGCGCTGGAGTACAAAATCGGGTTTGCCAACTACAAGATGGGGGACTACAAGGGCGCCATTGCCAGCCTGCGCAACGTGGCCGTGCGCCGCGACTCACTGGGCCAGAACGCGGCTTACCACCTGGGCCTGAGCTACATCCAGACCAACCAGAAGCCGCAGGCCGTGACGGCTTTTGAGGCCGCCCGGCAATCCACCTTCGACAAGGGCATTGCCGAAAACGCCACCCTCAAGCTGGGCCAGGCGCAGTACGAGCAAGGCAATTTGCCGGAAACCATTGCCGTGCTGCGCGATTTCCGCAAAAAATTCCCACGCTCGAAAAACCAGGCCACGGTGGACGACCTGCTGAGCAATAGCTTTTTGTCCTCCACCGACTACAACCAGGCCCTGACGTACCTGGAAAGCTTGGACGACCGCGGCGCCAAGCTCGACGCCACCTACCAGCGCGTGGCCTACTCACAGGCCGCTACGCTCTACAACAACAGCAACTACTCCGAGGCCCTGCCGCTGCTGGACAAGTCGTTGAAATACCCGTCGGACGATGCCCTGCGGGCGGCAGCCCAGGTGTTGCGCGGCGAGATTTTCAGCGTGGGCCAGCAGTACCCGGACGCCATCACGGCCTACGTGGCGGCGGCCCGCTCGGCCCGGCAGGGCGGCGTGACGCCCGAGGAGAAGGATTTTGAGCAGAAAGCCCGCTACGGCCTGGGCTACGCCTACTACAACACCAAGCAGTACGACCGCGCCCGGCCGCAGTTTCAGGCGTTTCTGAACGACGACGCGGCCAAACCTACTGACCCTAACTATTACGACGCCACGCTGCGCCTGGCCGACACGTATTACGTGTCGAAAAGCTACCAGCAGGCGCTGGATTTGTACGACAAGGTCATCAAGGCCAACGCCACGGACAAAGACTACGCCTATTACCAGAAAGGCCGCACGCTGGGCCTGATGGGCCGCCGCGACGAAGCCAACTCGACCCTGGCCGCGCTGCTGAAAAGCAACCCCAACTCGCGCTACGCTGAGGACGCGGTGTTTCAACAGGCCCAGCTCTCGTTTGAGGCCGGCGAGTACCAGCCGGCCGTGGACGGCTTTTCCAAGCTGATTGCCAACCGACCCAACAGCCCGCTGATGCCGCAGGCGTACCAAAAGCGCGGCGTGTCCTACGCCAACCTGCAGCAGCAGGAAAAAGCGGTGGCCGACTTCCAGAAGGTGCTCTCGGACTTTCCGCGCAGCGAGGCCGCTTCGCAGGCCATCTACAGCTTGCAGGAAAGCCTCACCGCTCTGGGCCGCACCGAGGAGTTTGACGCCGCGCTGGCTTCGTTCAAAATCCAGAACCCCGATAGCAAGGCCACGGAAAGCGTGGAGTTTGAAGCGGCGAAGTCGTTGTATCTGGCTGAGAAATACCAGCCCGCCATCCTGCGCCTGGAGTCGTACTTGAAGCAGTACCCGCAGTCGGCGCTGGGGCCGGACGCCCGGTTTTTCCTGGCCGATTCCTACGTGAAAACCGGCGACCGGCAGCAGGGCCTGGCCCGCCTGCGCGACGTGGTGAGTGAAGGCAAAAGCGAATTTGTGAACCGCGCCGTGGGCCGTCTGGCTGACCTCGAATACGAAAACAAGAACTACGCCGAGGCCGCCAAATACTACGAGCGCCTGCGCGGCGCCAGCACCAACCGCCGCGAAATAGCCAACGCCACGCTGGGCCAGATGCGCAGCCTTTACGAAGCCGGCGACTACCCTGGCACCCGCCGCGCGGCCGAAGACTTGCGCTCCCAGGCCGGCGCCACCGCCAACGCCACCAACGCGGCGCTGCTCTACTTGGGCAAAGCCAGCTACCGCGCCGAGAGCTACGACCAGGCGGCCACCGAGCTGGCCGCTGCCGTGGCCGCCGCCCCCAACGACGTGAACGGCGCCGAAGCCCAGTATTTCCTGGCCCAGACGCTCTTTAAGCAGAAGAAAAACGACGAAGCCATTGCCGCCGCGCTCAAGGTGAACACCAATTTCAGCAGCTACCAGCTGTGGCAGGGCCGCGCCTTTCTGCTCGTGGCCGATGTGTACGCGGCCGAGGGCGACAACTTCCAGGCCCGCGGCACACTGAATTCGCTCATCGACAACAACTTCCCAGTGGCCGAAGTGCTGAAAGCCGCCAAGCAGCGCCTCAAAACCCTCGGCGCCGACCAGGCCGAAGAGCCCGCCGAACCGACCAAAACCGCCCCCAAGGCCCCCGCTAAAACCCCGGCCAAGGCGCCAGCCAAAACCACCACCCCGGCCGGCAAGCCCGCCACTACGCCTGCCCCGGCCAAGGGCAAAACCACGGTGCCGCGCACCAACCTCACCGTTCCGGCCGACTCGGCCACCCAACGCTAAGTCAGCGTATTTTTCATTGAATAACCATTTGCTGATGAAGCGTTTGTCAACCCATCATACTTCGCCGAAAACACGCCGGGCGGCGGGTTGGGCCCTGGCCACGGTGCTGGTAATGGCCGCGGCCCCGGCCGCGCTGGCCCAGCCCACCAAGGGCAAAACCACGGGCAAGATTGAAGAAGCCGAGATTGAAATCGTGAAAGAGCGGGTGAACCAGCTGCCCGAAGCCACGCGCAACTTCAACAAAATTGCCCTCCCGGCGCCGCCCAAAACCGACCGCAAAGTCACCTACACTTTCCCGGATTTCCGCCTGCCCGCCGACCGGCTCAACCCCTCAGTGAAGGTGCTGACGATTCGGGCCGAAGAGCCCACGCCGCTCACCGGCAACCTCGTGAAGCTGGGCATCGGCAACTACGGCACGTTTTACGGCCGCGGCTACTTCCACAGCACCCGCAACACCGACCACGCCTATGGCCTCGACGTGCGCCACGTCAACTCCCTCAACGGGCCCGTGGACGGCAAAAACTCCGGTGTGGCCGAAACCAGCGCCCACCTCATGGGCGAACTGTATCGGGGCACGGCCGCCTTTGGCGCCAACCTGGACCTGGGCCGCGAGCGCTACAACTTCTACGGCTACGAAAAGGCGGCCAACGGCACGCCCGTGGCCACGCCCGAAAACGGCGACATCAAACAGGTATTCAACCGCTTCGGCGTGAAGGCCTACGCCCACAACCGCGACCCCGAACAGGTGCTGCAATACGACGCCAGCCTCGGCTACCAGTACTGGGGCGACGTTTTCTCGGCCAACGAAAACGACGTGCGGCTGAACGCCAAAGTCGGCTACGCGCTGGGCGAGTCGAGCCGCATCACCGTGAACGCCGACGCCTCCTTCATCTCAGAGAAAGACGTGCGGCCCGCCACGGCGCAAGTGCCCGCGCCTAACGAGCAGGTGTCGCGCTCCCGCACGTTCGTGCAAGCCACGCCGGCATACGAGTTCATGCGGAATAACATTGCTTTCTCGGTGGGCGCCACGGTGGGCTACTCCTCCGACACCGCCACCAGCGTCAGCAAGGGCGTGATTTACCCCGCCGTGCGCCTCGGCTACACCATCGAGCCCGAGAAATTCATGGTGTACGCGGGCCTGGGCGGTGCCCTGCAGCGCGTGACGCGCTACGACCTGACCACCGAAAACCCCTGGCTGAACCGCGGCCTCAACGTGGCCGACACCCACCGCGGGCCCACCATCTACGCCGGCTTCACGTCCACGCCGGCCCGCGGGCTGGAATTCAACGCCCGCGCCACCTACGCCCGCGACCGCAACCTGTACTTCTACGCCAACAACCCCGTCGACCCCACCAAATTCGATTTGGTGTACGACCAGAATGCCACCGGCGTCCTCAACATCCACGGCGAGCTGCTGTATAACGCGGCCGAGAAGTTTCGCCTCGGCACCCGGCTTGATTATAATAAGTACGCCCTCAAGAACCTGCCGCAGCCGTTCCACCGGCCCGAGTTTCAGGGCTCCGTGTTCGGCACCTACAACGTGTTCGAGAAGCTGATGCTGGGCGTGGAAGGCTACTTTTACTCCGCCAGCTACGGCCTCAGCTACCGGCCGGCCGTCACGCCCGGCGCCGTCCGGACGGCGGATTTTTACCGGGCCACCGACCCCATCATCGACCTAAACCTGCGGGCCGATTACCGCATTACGCCAAAAATATCCATCTTTGTGATGGGTAATAACCTGGCAAACCGCCAATACCAGCGCTATTACGGCTACCCCGTGAAAGGCATCAACGTCATTGGCGGCGCGAGCTACACCTTCTAAGTTAAGCGTTGAGAGTTAGGAATTGAGAGTTTGTTTGCGTTTAACGCAGTAAGCTTTAGAAACATAGCTCTTACCCTTTAACTCATAACTCTTAACTGATACAATGCACTTAGCCGACCACATCCGCCCCCTGCTCCGTGACCACGACTGCGTGATTATTCCGGATTTTGGGGGCCTCGTGGCCGATGCTTCTTCGGCCCGGGTGCAGCCCGGCCGCCAGGCCCTGAGCCCGCCCACCAAGCTGGTGGCCTTCAACCAGGCCCTGACCCGCAACGACGGCCTGCTCGTCGATGCCCTGAGCCAGCACCTGGGCCTGCCCATCGCGCAGGCCCGCGAAGCCGTGCGCGCCGCCGTGGCCGGCCTCCAGCGGGAACTCGACGAAACCAACCGCACCGAGCTGCCCGGCATCGGCATTTTCCGCCGCGCGGCCGGCCGCGGGCTGGCTTTTGAGTACACGGGCACCGACAATTTGCTGGCGTCCGCGTTTGGCTTGCCCGAACTGGTGGCCCGGCCCGTGCGGGCCGCCGAGGCGCGCAGCAAGCGGCCGCAGCCCGCCCTGCGCGGAGCGGCCGCGCGCCGCACCCGGCTGGCCCGGCTCGTGCCCGGCGGCATCATTGCCGTGGCCGCGGGTCTACTGCTGTTGGCCAATTTTCAGTTCCTGGCCAACCGCGGGCTGGTGTCGGCCCGCTGGCAGGCGCAACTGCCCCGGCTGGAGTGGGCCCGCCCCGCTACGCGCGCCGCGGCCGTGGCCGAGCCGCAACAGGCCACCCTCGGGCAGCGTACCTTCGGCAATAACTCCTTGGCGACTACCGAAGGCATGACCCCGCTGCCGCCGTCGGACGTCGCCGCGTCGGCGGCCCCGGAACTGGCGCCCCGCCCGGCCGCCCCAACTGCGCTCGCCCCCGCCGAAACTGTGGCAACTCCGGCGGCGCCGGCTCCTTCAACTGTGACGGCCGTGGCGGCTACAGACCCCGCCGCAGCCGCTGCCCCGGCGGTACCGGCCGCTGTAGTGACCAAGCCCAAGGCTCCGGCCGCGTCCTCGCCGGTTATAATTAAAAACCGCACGGGGCGTTATTTCGTCATTGCCGGCGCCTACGGCAGTCTGGCCAATGCCGAGAAGGGCCGCAAAGGGCTGGCCCGCAACCACCCCAATGCCCGCATCATCCTGCCGCCGTTTGGGAGCCGCTTGTTCCGCCTCACGGCCGGCGACTATTCCGACCTGGCGTCGGCTCAACGCGAAGCGCAGCGCTTGCGCGTGAGCACGCGCGCCGACTACTATCCTTTGAAATTTTAATTTCCCGCATGTCCGTTTTCTTCCTGCAAGTGGTGCCCGCCGCTGCCGATTCTGTTAACACCGCCGCCCCCATTGCCAGCACCAGCGTCCCGGTGCTCGACCTGCTGCTGCGCGGCGGCTGGATTATGATTCCGCTGGTGGGGCTGTCCATTCTTTCGGTCTACATCATCATCGAGCGTTACTTCACCATCCGGCGGGCCGCCGGCGACCCCGATTCCTTCATGAATGGCATCCGCTCGCTGATGGTGAAAGGCGACCTGGCCGGCGCCAAGCTGCTGTGCGCCCAAACGGCCTCGCCGCTGGCCCGCATGGTGGAGAAAGGCCTGCGCCGCATCGGCCTGCCGCTGAAGGAAATCGAAACCAGCGTGGAAAACGTGGGCAAGATTGAGATTGCGCGCCTCGAAAAGAACATCAGCATCCTGGGCATCATTGCCGGCATCGCGCCCATGATTGGCTTCGTGGGCACCATCATCGGGGTTATCAAGATTTTCTACTCCATTGCCGCCACCAAGGAGTTTGGCATTCCGCAGGTGGCCGACGGCCTGTACGTGAAGCTGGTGACCTCGGCCACGGGCCTCATCGTGGGCATCATCGCCCACGTGGGCTACCACTGGCTCAGCATCCTGGTCGAGCGCATGGTGTTCCGCATGGAAAACTCGGCCATCGAGTTCATGGACATTCTCCAGGACAATTAATTGATTTGCTGATTCTTTAATGTGCTGATGTGCTGAAACTAGGATTCGGCCTTCAGCACATTAATCTATCAATTCATTAGCACATCAACCAATGAATCTATCCCGTCGCCACCGCCTTACGTCGCACGTCGAGACCGGGGCCATGAACGACATCATGTTTTTCCTGATGTTGTTTTTCCTGATTGCCTCCACGCTGGTGAACCCCAACGTCATCAAGCTGCTGCTGCCCAACGCCAAATCGAGCAAGCAGGTAATGAAGCAGCCCATCACCATTTCGGTGGACGCGGCCGGGACTTATTACGTCAATAAAAAGCCGGTCAATCCCGCTTCGGTCGAAACCGAGCTGGTGGCCCTGGTGGGCACCGCGCCCACCGAGGAGCAACCCACCGTGGTGCTGCGCGTTGATAATTCGTTGAACGTTCAGAAGCTGGTTGACATTCTGGAAATCGGCAACCGCCTCAAGCTGAAAATGGTGATGGCCACCCAGGCGCAGCAGGCGGCCGGCAAATAATGGGCTGATTGACTAATTTGCTGATGAGTTGATGAAAGTTGGCACCGCGCTAGCTCTGAACGGCATCACCTGCCATTATGCATTTTTGGTTCGTTCTGCATCAGCATATTAACCCATAAATTAATCAGCACCTCAACAATGGCTATTGACTATCAGGAACCCCACCGCCGCGAAGGCCTGATTGGCACCCTGGTGGTTCACGGGGGGCTCTTGCTGCTGTTCATCTTCATGGTGTTCAAGGGCCCCGACCCGCCGCTGCAACCGCTGGGCGGCGGCGACGGCGTGGAGCTGAACTACGGCCTGGACGCCGCCGGCTCGGGCGATGTGCAAAGCATGGCCACCGCCAACAACTCGCCTAACCGCGAAGACAGCCGCCCGCCCGTGGCCAGCCCCGACCCGCAGCCCCGGCCCGCGGCGGCCGCCACGCCCGACCCCACGCCGCCGGCGCAGGAGAAAATCATCACCAGCGAGGCCGAGGAAAGCCCCGTGTCGGAGGCCCCTGTGGAAACCCCCGCGCCCCCCAAGGAAGAAGTGAAAGTGGCGCCCAAGCCCAAGCGGCAGGTGGCCGTGGTGTTCTCGCCCAAAGGCAGTGCCACCGGCGGCGGCAACGGCGTGAACGGCAGCAGCAACGCGCCCACCGGCAACAACAACGGCGACCGCCCCGGCACCGTGGGCGACCAGGGCGACCCCAACGGCTCGCTCGACGCCAAGGCGCTCTACGGCGCGCCCGGGCGCGGCGGCTCGGGCAGTAGCCCCGGCAGCGGGGGCCTCGAAATGGCCGGTTGGGCGTTTGAGGCGGTGCCGGATATTCCAAAAATAGATGACACGCCGGGCGTGGCCCGATTCAAAATCGTCATTGATGCGAATGGCGACCCTCAATCGGTGACCAAGGTTTCGGGCAGCATCTCGCCCGAACAAACCAATGCCGTGCGCAATGCCTTGATGAAAGCTTCTTTTCGCAATGTGAACGGGAAAGACGGCGGCGCAACGGGATTTTACAACTTTAGGTATTCTGTCCGTTAAGCGTCCCAATTGACGCAAAAGCCCCGCCGTCTGCAAAGCAGGCAGCGGGGCTTTTTGATTACTGCCAACCGGCAAAGCCGTTAATTTGCGTTTTTCCTGCTTGCTCCAACCTTCAACGCCGTGACGTATTCCGAAACGCTAACTTACCTCTACGAGCAGTTGCCCATGTTCCAACGGGTGGGAGCGGCCGGCTTCAAAAAAGGACTGGGCAACACCCTGGCGCTGGCGGAAGCGCTGGGCCACCCGGAGCGCAAGTTTCGTAGCGTGCACGTGGCCGGCACCAACGGCAAAGGCAGCAGCTCGCACCTGCTGGCGGCGGTGCTGCAGGCCGCCGGCTACAAAGTGGGCCTGTACACCTCGCCTCATTTGCGCGAATTCACGGAGCGCATCCGGGTGAACGGACAGGAACTGGCCCCGGAATACCTGGTGGAATGGGTGGCGCAACACCGGCCACTGTTCGAGCAAATTCAGCCCTCGTTCTTCGAGATGTGCGTGGCGCTGGCCTTCGACTACTTTGCTGAACAGCGCGTCGACATTGCCATCATCGAAGTCGGGCTGGGCGGCCGCTTCGATTCCACGAACATCATCACGCCGCTGGTGTCGCTCATCACCAACATCAGCTTCGACCACCAGGCCCTGCTGGGCAACACGCTGCCCGAAATCGCGGGCGAGAAAGCAGGCATCATCAAGCCCGGTGTGCCCGTGGTGGTGAGCCAGACGCAACCCGAAGTGGCGGCCGTGTTTGAGCGCGAAGCCGCGGCCAAGCTGGCCCATCTGGTGGTGGCCGACCAGGTGTACCACGCCACCTTCGCGGGCGAACCGGCCGAGGATACCGGCCTGCGCGCCCTCCACGTCACCCAGCACGGCCGGCCCTACCTGCCCAACGCCGAGCTGGGCCTGCCCGGCGACTACCAGCAGTTCAACCTGCCCGGCGTGCTGGCCACGCTCGACGAGCTGCGCGCCCTGGGCTTCCGCCTCACGGAGGCAGCGCTGCGCACGGGCCTGCGCCAGGTGACGCAGCTCACCGGGCTGCGCGGGCGCTGGAGTATCATCGGGCGGCGCCCGCTGGTGGTGTGCGACACGGGCCACAACCCGGCCGGGCTGCGCCTGGTGATGGCCCAACTGCAGCGCGTGCCGCACCGGGCCCTGCACCTGGTCATCGGCACGGTGAATGATAAGGACGTGGCCGAAATGCTGGCTCTGCTGCCCCGGGAGGCCACGTATTATTTTTGCGCGGCCCAGATTCCGCGGGCCTTGCCGGCGGCAGAGCTGGCACAGCAGGCGGCGGCGCTGGGGCTGGCCGGCGAGGCGTATGAGTCGGTGCCGATGGCTGTGGCCGCGGCCCGCCGGGCGGCCGGGCCCGACGACGTGGTCTTCATCGGGGGCAGCACCTTTGTGGTGGCCGAAGTGGCCGAGTTGTACGCCGCCTGATTGTCTTCTTTTCAATTTTACTTTCTTCGATTTGCCTCGCGTTAAGCTTCAGCGTTTTCACGACAACGCCACCCGTCCCGATATCATTGAGCCGGGCAAGCCCGAATACGAGCAGCTGGGCGGCCGCTGGCGCACCGATTTTTTCCGGGCGCCCCACCCGCTGACCCTGGAAGTGGGCTGTGGCAAAGGCGAGTACACCGTGGGCCTGGCCCAGCGCCACCCCGAACGCAATTTCTTGGGGCTCGACATTAAAGGGGAGCGCATTTGGCGGGGCAGCACCCGCGCCGCCGAGCTGGGCCTGACCAACGTGGGCTTCGTGCGCATGCGGGCCGAAGCGCTGGCCGCGCAGTTTGGCGCCGGCGAGCTGGCCGAAATCTGGATAACGTTTCCAGACCCGCGCCCGCGCGACCGCGACATCAAGCGCCGGCTTACCTCGCCGCGCTTCCTGGCGCTGTACGAGCAGTTGCTGGCGCCCGGCGGCCTGCTGCACCTGAAAACCGACAACGAAGGCCTGTTTGAGTACACGCTGGAAACGCTGGCCGTCCGGCCCGGCGCGCGGGTGGAGCGGTTTACGCGCGACCTGTACGCCGAAGCCGGGCCGGAATTTGCCGAAGCCCAGGCTATTCAAACCAACTTCGAAGGCAAGTACCGGGCCGTGGGCGTGCCCATCAAGTACGTGCAATTTCGCTTGAGCTAGTCGACTTCCAAGGCCTCAAACACGGCTTCCAGCTGGTCAAAATCGCGCAGGCCGGGCTTCACTTCGTCGCCCGACGGGAAAGTGAGCCCGGCCAGCGGCAGCTGCGTGGCGAGGTCGCGGGCCCGCCCTGGGTCGAGGCCGGGGCCCAGCCACAAGGGCCGCTGCTGGCCCAGGCGCTGCAAGGCTTGCGGGCTGATGGCGGTGTTGCCCAGCTCAATAACCCAGCCGATGGGCGAATCCGGCAGGAGGGAGGCCTGCAAGTCGGCTTCGGCAGACAGCTCCACGTACACCGGCGGCGCGATTTCGGCCAGTTCGGCCGCGGTGCGGGGGCGGCGGAGCAGCACGGCGTCGAGGGCGCAGTCGGCGGCCACGGCGTTGATTTCGGGCGCGCTGAGCTGGTCGAATTCCCCGATTAGCTCCACGCCGGCCACCCAGCCGGCCAGCTCTTTCACGGTGCGGGTGTCGAGGGCGCCGGGCAGGGCCGGGTCGAGCACGAAGGTGAGCTTGTCGGCGCCCATGCCGGCGCAGTAGCGCGCGTCAGACAAATTATTGATGCCGCGGATGAGCAGCGGAACGAGGTGAGGCACGGGAAACGGGGAGGAAGCTCGGCCGGTGGGAGCCGGTTGAGGGAGGTTGGGTGATGGGCTGCAAAAGTAGGGCCGCGCGGCCGGCCGCGCGGGGTGCCGGAGCCGCCGCCGGCCGTATCTTCGTGCCCATGACTTCACTTCGCCGCGCCCCGCTGCTGGCCCCGTCGTTTCTGGCCGCCGACCTGGCCAACCTGCAAGCCGAAACCGAGCGCCTAGCGGCCAGCGCCGCCGACTGGCTGCACTTCGACGTGATGGACGGCCGCTTTGTGCCCAACATTTCCTTCGGCCTGCCCGTGCTGCAAGCCGTGGCCCGCTACGCCAAGCAGCCCCTCGACGTGCACCTGATGATTGAGGAGCCTCAGCATTACCTTGCGCAATTTCGCGACGCCGGCGCGGCTGGCCTCACCGTGCACTACGAAGCCTGCACCCACCTGCACCGCGTGGTGCAGCAAATCAAGCAGCTGGGCTGCCGCGCCGGCGTGGCCCTGAACCCGCACACGCCCGTGGCCTTGCTCGAAGACATTGCCGCCGACCTCGACGTGGTGCTGGTGATGTCGGTGAACCCCGGCTTTGGCGGCCAGGCCTTCATTCCCAACACCCTGAAAAAAGTGGCCATGCTGAAGGAATTGCTGGTCGATTGCGGCTCCAGCGCCCTGATTGAGGTGGACGGCGGCGTGAACCTGGCCAACGCCGGGCCTCTGGTGGAAGCCGGGGCCGACGTGCTGGTGGCCGGCAACTTCGTGTTCAGCGCCCACGAGGGGCCGGTGGCCGCGCTGGCCGGCCTGCGCGAGCAACTCAACGCCCTGGAACTGCCGGTGGAGGCCGATGGGGCCCGCCGCAAGCAATAGGGTGCCGGGCCGTGCGTTTTACATTCATGCAATTACTTTTTACTGCCGACTTCCGCTCATGAGGGAATTTCGACGTGCCCGGCTGGCGCCGGTTTCGGCTTGTGGCGTTGTGGCGTTGGTGCTGGCGGGGGCTTCCGTTGCGGAGGCCCAAACGCCGGCGAGCGCGCCCGCAGCGGCGGCTACTTCCACCGTCGTTACCCTGACCGGAACCTTGCGCGACGCCAACGGCCAGCCGCTGGAATTGGCTTCGGTGGGAGTGGAGGGCCAGCCCGGCGGGGCCAACACCACGGCGGAAGGCAATTTTACCCTCCCGGTGCGCGTGCCGGCGGGCGGCAAGACGGTGGTGCTGGTGGTGCGGCGGCTGGGCTACCTGCCGTTGCGCCAGTCCCTGCGCCTGCCGGCGGATGCCGGCAAGCCCCTGGCGCTCACCATGCGGCTGGACACCAAAGCCCTGGGCGGCGTGAAAGTAACCGCGCGCTCCAACCAGTCCGACCCGCGCGAGCAGGTGAGCATCACGCAGCTCGACCCGCGCACGGCCAAGGACATTCCCTCGCCGTTCGGCGATTTCAACGCCATTCTCAAGACGCTGCCGGGCGTCGTGTCCAACAGCGAATTGAGCAGCACTTACAGCGTGCGCGGCGGCAACTACGACGAGAACTTGGTGTACCTCAACGGCTTCGAGATTTACCGGCCGTTTCTGGTGACGTCGGCGCAGCAGGAGGGCCTGAGCTTCATCAACCCCGACCTAGTGAAACAGGTCGAGTTCAGCAGCGGCGGCTGGCAGCCCAAGTACGGCGACAAGCTCTCGTCGGTGCTGAGCGTGGAGTACAAGACGCCGGAGAAGTTCGCCGCCTCGCTCACGGCCAGCCTGGTGGGCGGCGCGGCCCACGCCGAAGCCCGCTCGGCCAACGGCCGGGTGAGCTACCTGGCGGGCGTGCGCTACAAAAATGCCCAGTACGTGCTCAGCTCGCTGAAGCAGGCCCAGGGCGGCTACAACCCCACGTTTTACGACGCGCAGGCCTTCGTCAACATCGGCCTGGGCAAGAAGGATGACGTGCAGCGCACCACGCTGGGCCTGCTGGGCGTGGTGGCCCACAACGACTACCGCTTCTCGCCCGAAACCGGGGAGGCCACCTTTTCCACCGGACCCAACCAGCTTACGCGCGTGTTCATTGCCTACGACGGCCGCGAGCGCATGCAGTTCGACACCTACCAGACCGGGCTGAGTTTGAAGCACGACTTTTCCTCGCGCCTGCAAATGGAGCTGCTGGGGTCGGCGCTGCGCTCGCGCGAGTCGGAGCTGCGCGACGTGGAAGCCGCCTACTCGTTTGCGGCCATCAACCGCGACCCCACCTCGCCGGAGTTCAACGAGCCCGTGCGCCAGCGCGACATCGGCTCGCAGTTCAAGCACTCGCGCAATTTTCTCGACGCGCAGATTTTCACGGCCGAAACCCGCGGCCGCTGGGCCGCCGCGCCCAGCCACACCGTGCGCTGGGGCGCCAAAATCGGCCGCGAAAAAATCAGCGACGTGCTCGACGAGTACAGCTTTGCCGATTCGGCCGACTTTGTGCCCGACGCGCGCCGCCTCCGCCTGCGCTCCGACCTGAGCCTGCTCAGCACCCGCAGCCAGGGCTTCGTGCAGGACACCTGGAACCTGGACACGCTGCGCACCCTCACCTACGGTGCCCGCGTGCACTACTGGACCACCAACGGCCAGCTGGTGGTGAGCCCCCGCGTGCAGTTTTCCCAAATCAGCCGCCGGCACCCCAACCGCTCGTTCAAGGCGGCGGTGGGCGTGTACTACCAGCCGCCGTTTTACCGCGAGCTGCGCGACCAGACCACCATTCAGCAGGGCGTGCAGCAGGCCTACCTCAACCCCGAGCTGCGCGCTCAGAAGTCCTACCACTTCATTGTGGGCAAGGAAATCTCGTTCACGCAGTTTGGGCGGCCGTTCAAGTTCACCGGCGAGGCGTACTACAAGTACCTGACCGACGTGGTGCCCTACGACATCGACAACGTGCGGCTGCGCTACTTCGCCAAAAACAACGCCCGCGCCTACGCCGCCGGCTTCGACACCCGCCTGAGCGGCGAGTTTGTGCAAGGCGCCGAGTCGTGGTTCAGCCTGGGCGTGCTCACCACCCGCGAAAACGTGGACGGCGACTCGGCCAACGTGGTGGACGACAACGGCAAGAAAATCGGCCGCGAGCCCAAAGGCTACATCCGCCGGCCCCAGGACCAGCGCCTGAACCTGGGCATCTTTTTCCAGGACCATTTGCCCAACAACCCCTCCGTGCGCGGCTACGTGAACCTGGTGCTGGGCACGGGCCTGCCGTTCAGTCCGCCCAACGAGCCCGACCTGCGCGGCACCAACGCGCTGACCAATATGTACCGCCGCGTCGATTTGGGCTTCTCCAAAGTCATCGGCCTGAAAAACGTGGGCGCCCCCAAGGCGCACGTCTACAGCTTCGAAAGCCTGTGGCTGGGCCTGGAAATCCTCAACGTCTTCGCTGCCAACAACGTGGCCGGCTACAACTACCTGCAGGACGTGAACGGCGTCACGTATTCGGTGCCCAGCTACCTCTCGCAGCGCCTGGTGAACCTGAAGCTCGTGGCTCGTTTCTGATTATGGGGTTTGGCCGGTAATCAGGTATTGGCAACTTGATGACTTTCAGGGTCAGCAGGTGCAATAATGGGCAGTAATGGCGGTTTTGTTTGCCAGTTTGACAAATTGCTGTACCTTTGCAGTACAATGACTCCCCACGCCACCCCACGTCTCTGTGCCGCGCGGCCCGTAACGGGCGCAGTGGCTGCGGTTGGGGTTCACGGCCATCACCACCATCTGTGGGGGGCCGGGCTGCGCGCCGGGTGCTAGGCTTGCGCTAGCGCCGGCCGCCCGCGCCTCCGCCGCCGCGCACCGGGGCGAGTCCGCGCCGGGCTTTTTCTTCTTTTTCGGGACGTTCTGCATCCAAACCGGTTGTGCCGGAGTAGAACCGCTGCCGCGCCCTTCGCCGGCGCGGGCCCGCCACCCCTTCCTTCATGCTCCGTTTAGCCATTCAAAAGTCCGGTCGCCTGAGCGAGGATTCTCTCGCCCTCATTCGCGAATGCGGCATCAGTTTCGTCAGCAGCTCCTATAAGCTCAAGACCGAAGCCACCAATTTCCCGCTCGAAATCCTGTTTTTGCGCGACGACGACATCCCCGGCTACGTGCAGGACGGCGTGGCCGACCTCGGCATCGTGGGCCAGAACGTGCTGGTGGAAGCTGGCTTTCCCGGCCTCGAAGTCGAAGCCCTCGGCTTCAGCAAGTGCCGGCTGAGCCTGGCCGTGCCCCGCGCCGACGCCTACGCTTCCGTGGAAGCCCTGCAGGGCAAGAACATTGCGACGTCGTACCCCAACATCCTGGGCCGCTACCTGGCCGAGCAGGGCGTGCGGGCCAACCTGCACACCATCAGCGGCTCGGTGGAAATTGCGCCCAGCATCGGACTGGCCGAAGCCATTTGCGACATCGTAAGCAGCGGTTCCACCTTGCTCGGCAACGGCCTGCGCGAGGTCGAAACCGTGTTTCGGTCCGAAGCTGTGCTCATTGCCCAGCCCCACCTCACGCCCGGGCAAACCGATTTGCTGGAGCAGCTGCGCTTCCGCATGCAGGCCGTGCGCCGGGCCCGGCGCAGCAAATACATTTTGCTGAACGCCCCGCTTTCGGCTCTGGAGGAAGTGCGGCGCCTGCTGCCGGGCATCAAGTCGCCCACCGTGACGCCGCTGGCCGAGCCGGGCTGGGTGTCGGTGCAGTCGGTGGTGCAGGAAGACGAGTTCTGGCACATCACCAGCCAGCTTAAGGCCGTCGGGGCCGAGGGCATCCTGGTGTTGCCCATCGAAAAAATGATTGCCTAGTTGCCATGCAGGCTTATTCTTACCCCGACCCCAGCACCTGGGCCGCCCTCTCGCAACGCCCCGCCGCGGCCGAAGCCCCGCAAGTGGCCGCGCGGGTGCGCGCCATTTTCACGCAGGTGCAGCAGCAGGGCGATGCCGCCCTGCTAAGCCTGGCGGCCGAGCTGGACCGCGCCGAGTTGACGCACTTGCTCGTGTCGGAGGCCGAGTTTGCAGCCGCGGTCGCCCAGGTGCCGGCCAAGCTGCAAGCCGCCATTCAGCAAGCCAAAGCCAACATCGAAGCCTTCCACGCCGCCCAGCGCGAGCCCGAATTGCGCGTGGAAACCATGCCCGGCGTGGTGTGCTCGCGGCGGGCCGTGCCGCTGCAGCGGGTGGGGTTGTACGTGCCCGGCGGCACGGCGCCGCTGTTCAGCACCCTGCTGATGCTGGGCGTGCCCGCCCGGCTGGCCGGCTGCCCCGAGGTGGTGGTGTGCTCGCCGCCCCGGCCGGATGGCACCATCAGCCCGGTTATTCTGTACGTGGCGCAGCTGCTCGGCATTCGCACCGTGGTGAAAGCCGGGGGCGCGCAGGCCGTGGCGGCCCTGGCCCTGGGCACCGCCACGGTGCCGGCCGTGGACAAAATCTTTGGCCCCGGCAACCGCTACGTGACCGCCGCCAAGCAGCTGGCGGCGGCCGAGCACGGCGTGGCCATCGACATGCCGGCTGGCCCCTCCGAAGTGTTGGTGATTGCCGACGCCCACGCCAACCCGGCGTTTGTGGCGGCCGATTTGCTGTCGCAGGCCGAGCACGGCCCCGATTCCCAAGTGGTGCTGCTGACCAGCGTGGCCGGGGTCATCGAGCGGGTGCAGGCCGAAGTGAGCCGCCAGCTGGCCGGGCTGCCCCGGCAGGATGTGGCCGCCCAGGCCCTGGCCAACAGCCGGGCGCTGCTGCTGCCCGATGAGCCCGCCCTGCTGGCATTCTCCAATCAATACGCCCCCGAGCACCTCATTCTGGCCACCGACAACGCCGACGCGCTGGCCGCCCACGTCACCAACGCCGGCTCGGTATTTCTGGGCCACCTCACGCCCGAAGCGGCCGGCGACTACGCCTCCGGCACCAACCACACGCTGCCCACCAGCGGCTACGCCCGGCAGTACAGCGGCGTTTCGCTCGATTCGTTCGTGAAGAAAATCACCTTCCAGCGCATTTCGGCCGAAGGCCTGCGCGCGCTGGGTCCGGTGGTGGAAACCATGGCCGCCGCCGAAGGCCTGGCCGCGCACGCCCGGGCCGTTTCGCTGCGCCTGGCTGCCCTACCGAACCCGGCGGCCTCAAGCGGCGCTCCCGCCGAAGACGAGTACGCGGGTTTGATTCGGCCCAACGTGGCGCGCATGCAGCCGTATTCCTCGGCCCGCGACGAGTTTGAGGGAATGGCCCCGGTGATGCTCGACGCCAACGAAAACAGCCTGGGCTCGGTGGGCCCCGAAGATTTCAGCCGCTACCCCGACCCGCACCAGCGGGCCATCAAAGCTGAGCTGGCGCGTTTGAAAGGCTTGGCGCCGGACAATATTTTCCTGGGCAACGGCTCCGATGAAGCCATTGACCTGCTCGTGCGCCTCACCTGCACGCCGGGCCAGGATGCCATTGTGGTGTGCCCGCCCACCTACGGCATGTACGAGGTGGCCGCCAACCTCAACGACGTGCGGGTGGTGCGCCTGCCCCTGACCCCAGACTTCCAGATGCCGGAAACGGCCCCGCAAACCCTGGCCGCGTCCGGGGCCAAGCTGGTGTTCCTGTGCTCGCCCAACAACCCCACCGGCAACCTGCTGCACCGGGCCGCCATCGAGCGCATTCTGGAAACTTTCTCCGGCTTGGTAGTGGTCGACGAAGCGTACGCTGATTTTGCCGATGCACCCAGTTGGACCACCCGGCTGGCTGAATTCCCCCGGCTGGTGGTGCTGCAAACCTTTTCCAAGGCCTGGGGGCTGGCCGGGCTGCGGCTGGGAGTGGCGTACGCCGCGCCTGCCCTCGTCGCCTACCTCAATAAAATCAAGCCGCCCTACAACATCTCGGCCGCCACCCAGCGCCCGGCCCTGGCGGCCCTGGCCGCGGCGCCCAACCTGGCCGTTATGCGGGCCGAACTCCTCGGCGGACGGGCTTTCTTAACCGAACGCCTCCCGCAGCTGCCCATCGTCGGGCACGTTTTTCCTTCCGATGCCAATTTCCTGCTCGTTCGGTTCAATGCCGATGCCACGCGCATCTATGAGCAGCTGCGGGCCCGCGGCATCGTCGTCCGGAACCGCACCACGCAGCCTGGCTGCGCTGGCTGCCTCCGCCTGACGGTGGGCACCGCTTCCGAAAATGCCTTGTTGCTGCAAGCACTGACGGAAATAGGAGCGGACGCGCCCAACCCAACCGACGCGCAGTAAATCCATTCTCTGACTTTCCTTCAAATCCTCAACAACGTTGAAAAAGGCCCTCTTCATTGACCGTGACGGCACCATTCTCGTCGAGCCGCAGCCCAGCCAGCAGGTTGACAGCCTGGAAAAATTTGCCTTCCTGCCCGGTTGCATCAGTGCGTTGGCGCGCATCGCGCGCGAACTGCCGGAATACGAGTTGGTGCTGGTGACCAATCAGGACGGCCTCGGCACCGAAAGCTTCCATGAGGAAACGTTCTGGCCGCCGCACCGCCTGATGCAGGAAATTCTGGCGGGAGAGGGCGTCCGTTTTGCGGCCGAGCACATCGACCGCAGCTTTCCGCACGAGGGCCTGCCCACCCGCAAGCCCGGCACCGCTCTGCTGACCAACTACCTCGACCCGGCCAACGGCTACGACTTGCTGAACTCCTACGTCATCGGCGACCGGCTCACGGACGTGGAGCTGGCCGCCAACCTGGGCTGCCAAGCCATTCTGATAGGAGAGGAGTCCGACGCGCGCGCTGCACTCACCACCACTAGTTGGGAAACTATCTACCATTTTTTGCGCTATCCAGCCCGCGTCGCTGTGCTGGAGCGTAATACTAACGAAACCCAGATTGCTGTGCGCCTTAACCTGGACGGCCGAGGCCAGACCAACATCAAAACCGGCCTCGGCTTTTTCGACCACATGCTGGAACAGTTGGGCCGGCACAGTGGCGTGGATTTGTCTATAAGTGTAAACGGCGATTTGCACATTGACGAGCACCATACCATTGAAGACACAGCTTTGGCCCTGGGGTCGGCCTTCTCACAGGCGTTGGGCGATAAGCGGGGGTTGGCACGCTATGGCTTTTTGCTGCCCATGGACGAAGCGCTGGCCCAGGCGGCCATCGACTTTTCGGGCCGCCCCTGGCTGGTGTGGGATGCAGAATTTCGGCGGGAGTTGGTAGGGGATATGCCCACAGAGCTCTTCTTCCACTTTTTCAAATCATTTACGGACAACGCCAAGGCCACGCTCAACATATCCTGCCGCGGCGAGAATGAGCATCACAAGATAGAATCCATTTTCAAAGCCGTGGCTAAGGCCATCAAAATGGCGTTGCAACGGGATGAGTCAGGCGCCATTCCCAGCACGAAAGGAATTCTGTAGTACTTTTCACAATTGTGATAATTGGAGTTTATGAGCTCTGGGCTAAAACAAATGTGTTAATCTGATTGAAATGGAAATTGCAGTAGTGGATTACAAAGGCGGCAATGTCCAATCGGTGCTGTTTGCACTGGAGCGGCTGGGGGCAGTCGCTACCCTGACTTCTGACCCGGAAATTCTGCGTAAGGCAGATAAGGTGTTGTTTCCCGGCGAAGGCGAAGCCGCGTCGGCCATGGCGGCGCTACGGGCCGCTGGCCTCGACCAAGTCTTGCCCACGCTCACGCAGCCTTTTCTGGGCATTTGCCTGGGCATGCAGCTTCTGGGCGTACACAGCGAAGAAAACGATACGCCCATGCTAGGGCTGCTGCCCTTCCGGGTTAAACGCTTTGCGCCCGATGCGCAGCACAAAGTGCCCCACATGGGCTGGAACAACCTGCAAAGCCTTCAAGGCCCCTTATTCACGGGCTTGTCGGCGGCCGACCACGTGTACTTTGTGCACAGCTATTACGCCCCCGTGGGGCCGTATACCATCGCCGAAGCCGCGCACCCAGGGGCCTTCAGTGCGGCTGTGCAGCACCATAATTTTTACGGGGTTCAATTCCATACCGAGAAAAGCGGCGCTGCAGGAACGCGCATTCTGGCCAACTTTTTGGCGCTTTAACTCTTACCGTCTCTTTTCGATTTTCCCGTGGAAATAATTCCCGCCATTGATTTGCTGAACGGCCAGTGCGTGCGCCTAAGCGCGGGCGACTTTGCGCGCCAGACCGTGTACGACGCCGACCCCGTGGCCGTGGCCCAGCGCTTTGCCGACGCCGGCGTGCAGCGCCTGCACCTCGTTGACCTCGACGGCGCCCGCGCGGGTCACCCGGTGAACCTGGCCGTGCTTGAAGCCATTGCCCGCCGCACCTCGCTGCGCGTGGATGCCGGGGGGGGCATTCAGACCGAAGCTGCCCTGGAGCAGGTGCTGGCGGCCGGCGCGCAGCACGTCACGGCCGGGAGCCTGGCCGTGCGGGACCCCGCGACCGTGAAAGCGTGGCTGACCCGCTTTGGTGCCGACACTATTTTTCTCGGCGCCGACTTCAAAGACCAGCACATCATGATAAACGCCTGGGCCGACCAAAGCACGCTGACGCTGGCAGATTTTATCAGCGGCTACCTACAAGCCGGAGGTCACACCTTTATTTGCACCGACGTGAGCAAAGATGGCCTGTTGCAGGGACCCTCTTTTGCCCGCTACGCGCAGCTGGTACAGGAATTCCCCGGGGCGCGCTTCATCGCCAGCGGCGGCGTCACCACCGTCGAAGACCTGGAAAAGCTGGCCGGGGCCGGCTTGTACGGCGCCATTATTGGCAAAGCCTTGTACGAGGGCACCATCGCCCTGCCCGATTTGCGTCGGTTCTTATAATCACTCTTTGCTGACATGGTAAAAAAACGCCTGATTCCCTGCCTGGACGTCCGCGACGGGCGGACGGTGAAGGGCATCCAATTCGAAGGCCTGCGCGATGCCGGCGACCCCGTGGCGCTGGCCGCCCGCTACGCACGGGAAGGGGCCGACGAGTTGGTTTTTCTCGACATCACGGCCACCAACCAACGCCGCCAGCCCCTGACCGACCTTGTGCGCGACGTGGCCCGGGTGCTCGATATTCCCTTCACCGTGGGCGGCGGCATCAGCACGGTGGCCGATGTGGAAGCCTTGCTGTTGAGCGGGGCCGACAAAGTGTCCATCAATTCGGCGGCCTTGGCCCGGCCGGCGTTCGTGGCGGAACTGGCCCGGCGCTTCGGCTCCCAGTGCATCGTCGTGGCCGTTGATGCCCGCCTGGTGGGCGCGGAGTGGCAGGTAATGACACGCGCGGGCACCGTGGCCACCGGCCGCCAAGCCGTGGCGTGGTGCTGCGAAGCGGCCGACCTGGGGGCCGGCGAATTGCTGCTGACGTCCATGAGCCACGACGGCACCAAAGCCGGTTTCGCCCTTGACCTTACCCGCGCCGTGAGCGACGCGGTGCCCGTGCCCGTTATTGCTTCTGGCGGCGCTGGCCAGCCCGCCGATTTCACGGCTGTTTTCCAGGTCGGTGGCGCCGATGCCGCGCTGGCCGCCAGCATTTTTCATTTCAACGAGACCTCCTTGTCGGTGCTCAAGCACTACCTGCACCAAGCGGGCATACCCATTCGGCTGTAATCAGCCCCTTTCTTAACGCCATGAACAGCCCTTCTTCCGCTGCTCCCGCTCTGCGCTTTGACCCGGTAACCGGGCTGGCGCCTGCCATTATTCAGGACGCCGCAACCGGGCAGGTCCTCATGTTGGGCTACGTGAACGAGCTGGCGTGGGCACGCACGCAGCAGGAGGGCCGGGTAACGTTCTTTTCCCGTTCCAAAAACCGGCTTTGGACCAAAGGGGAAAGCAGCGGCAATTACCTGTCGGTGGTGAGCACCCACGTCGACTGCGACGCCGATACCGTCCTCATCCGGGCCGTGCCGGCCGGCCCTACTTGCCACCGGGGCACCACCAGCTGCTTCGAACAACCCCATCAACACGCTTCTCCCGCGGCCCCGGTGGGTTTTTTAGGCGCTCTGGAGCGCCTGATTACCGAGCGGCACCAATTTCCTGAGCGGGCCCCACAGTCCTACACCGTGTCTCTTTTCCAGAAGGGCATGGCTAAAATCGCCCAAAAAGTAGGAGAGGAGGCCGTGGAAACGGTCATTGACGCCGTGACGGGCCAACGCGAAACCTTAAAGGGCGAAGTGGCCGACCTGCTCTACCATCTGCTTGTGCTGATGGTCGGGGCCGGCGTTTCGATGGAAGACGTGGTGGCGGTGCTGGAGGAACGCCACCGCTTGCCCAACACCCGGCACCTGACCGAAGGCCAGTAGACGGCCATTGCCGGCGGTCGTCGAACTTCAACGACCGCCGGGGCCCATTTTATTTGGCTCTAAACTGGCGTCTAATCTTCTCCAGTAGCGCCATGGCAATGATGATGTCTTCCTCTTCCAAAATGGACAGCACGCTGTTCACGCCGGGCCCGCTCACTTGCAGTTGGTACTGCACGGGGGCTGCGTGGGCCGGCGTGGGGGGCATTGCAGCGTCGTTGAAGTGTGGCGTTGGTGGCTCAGCTTGGCGATGAGTTTCCTGGGTGTTTCCTTGCGCAGCCAAGTGCTCGTGGGGTTCTGTTTCGGGGCCCGCGCTGGTGGGTGTTTCCGGCGTGCTGGGTAACGGCGGCAACAGGCCGAATAAACTGGCGATGGCATCGGAAGCAGGTTGTGGCGCCGTCGTGGGAGCTACGTAGGCAGAAGCTTGGGCCGGGGGCGATTCCATGGCGGGAGTGGCGATGGGAGGCTCCGCGTCGGGCGATGGGCGGAATAGGTTCGCAGCAGGCGTTGGGCTCGCTAATTCTCGCCTGGTTGGTTGTGTCGCGGCCAACGCATCTATATCAGCCACGATGTTGCGTTCGTCGAGCAGTCCAACCATCCGGCAGCCTTCCACAAATGCCTTAGCCACTCCCTGGGCGTTTATTTCTTCGACGCCAAATTCCCGGATGAGCATTACGTCAAGCATCTGCACGGGCAATTCCCGTGAGCGAAACTTGCGGCACAGTTGCGTAAACAGTGGCGGAGTCAGGAAAGCCTCTCGGTGGAAGAGCAGTTCTTCTTTCTTGTCATAAGCGTGTTTTATGCGCTTAAATAAGGTCGTGGTGCTGAGCAGTTCTCGTTTGCTGGTCATGAGGCCAAACTTGACTGCCGAGCCAATAATGGCCTTAAATGACCCGCTGACTTTGCGGTTTAGTTTTCGGGCGGCCGTGTCGATGGCACATTTTCCGCCAGTGTCATCCACAATTTCTGCCAGTTCCCACGCGCCAGCGTATGATGTCCGGGGGTAGTCAATAAGCTTGGGCATTTTAGTTCAAAAGGTTGGGGTATGTACTTTCTTAGGCATACCGATAAAAAGCCGATTAGGATTCAAAGTAAAAAAAAGTTTAAAAAATAATAAGAATTTTGTGCCATTTTGGACTTTATTAGCTCATTGCTGTGTTGGGGTCGAGTGAATGCAACAGGATGCAGTCTAAAGTCTTTAATATGGTATATAAATTTAGCATGTATAATTTGTCTCTGCAAAATGTATTGAAATGCCAATTGGAAAGGTACTTCAGGTAGGAGCGGAGCCTGTAACTTAGATGGCTCAGCTTCCTAAGTTTCGGTTATACTAAACTGAAATTTTTCTGAACTCCACTTGAGAGTAGCAGGTACTAAATAGTATAAATTTTTAACTTAATTTATTGCTTTTTATTACTTGAAAATATTTTCGCCTGGGCAACTGCCCTGGGATTAAGCAAAACACCGCCCCAAGCCAGCTGATGATATTTTTTCCCATCTCCGGGCAATTATTGCCGGTGACCGGTATTTGCGGTAATTGTTCATAAGCGAGCAACAATACTGTAGCACACACGGACCATTGCCGTTGCTAAGCGTAACAACCGCTGTGTTGGCCGGAACTCTGTTTTCGGACACACAAATTGACCTAACGGTTTCTAGCTGGCTAGCGACTTCCGTGGCTGCTAACGCACCTTGGAAATGAAGCCCACCGCTGCCTAATTCCTAAAGCTAGCGCACCTGCCCGCTTTGAAAAGTCTTGTTTGGAGCAACAGCGCCAAGCCTTGAAAACAACCACCAAACAAGGACGAGAACTAGTCTTATAATTTATATTATGTTAAATAAAAAATATTATAATCCGGCACGGGCATGAAAAAGCCCATCCAAATACTGGATGGGCTCTCCTACTCAGATGAAGCTTTAGGGAACTTACTTCCTTAAAGATTGCAGCTTGGCATTCATTTTTTCCGCATCCGCATTACGCCCCACAGTAGTATAAGCTTTCTGCAGCGAACTCAACACCGCCACTTCATTTGGCGACACTTCAAGGGCTTTCTCAAAATACCCTATTGCTTGCTCCACAATTTTTTTGCCGTCGGCTTCCATCTTTTTGCCACCAGAATTCTGATAGGTCTTCAAATCCATTTTCCTGGATTTGTTCACCAATTCAATGCCGCGGTTAAAATCGTGCACTCCCAGGTTGTATTGCGCATCGAAGTTCTTTGGGTCCAGCTCAACCGCCTTGCGGTAGTCGGCCAACGCCAAGTCGGTTTTTTTCTGCTGGTCGTACAGCGAGCCCCGCACCGCGTACAGATTCGAATTACCCGGGTCGGAGGCAATCGATTTGGTAATCTTCTCCAAGGCGTCACCGCCTTTGCCGCTTGCCAGCGTCATGTTCAGGTCTTCGAGCATGAACGTTTTATTGGTTGGGTAAGCCGCCAACGCCTGCTTAAGCACCGCCGCAGCTTCGGCGTCGTTCTTTTCAGACCTGGCCATTTGGAGCAAACGCGAATACAACGTCACCGACTTGTAGTTCATGCCCAACAACTGGTTGTAACTGGCCTTTGCGCCCGCAAAATCCTGCTTGGCTTCGTAGGCATACGCCGAATACAGCACCGCCGTGGTGTCCTGCGGGTTCAGCTGCGACGCCAGTTTGTAGCTAGAAATAGCTTTGTCGTACTCCTTGGCGTTGTAGCTGTTCACCGCATCGTTGAAAGCAAAGCCGTACAGGCCCGACATTTTGGCCACGGCCTGCTTACCAAATTCCCCCGTTTTGGTGTCAAGCTCAACGGTCTTGGCATACGACTCGTAGGCTTTCTGCAGGCCCTCGCCCGGCTGCAGCTGCTTGGAGTAAATGGGGCTCTCCAGCATGCCCTGGTAGATTTCGCCCCGCGTGTACCAGGTTTTGGCTTTCCCGCTGGTCTTTTCGTTCACAATGGCTTTGTCGATGTCCGTTCGGGCTTTGTCGAGCAAGCCCGAGCGCTGATTGAGGATGGCATTGGTCACGGCTGAAGTCTGGGCCGAAACCACCGCCGGCAGCCCGGCAACCAGGGCCACGCCCGTGGCAAGAGTCAAAAAAGTCTTCTTCATAAAAGTTGGGAATGTGCTCGTGGAAAGCGGGAGCCGACATTTTAGGTTAAAAACACCACCCGCCGAGCGAAAAAAATGGAATGAGTGCGTGTGAAAATCCGAGGAAAGCTCAGCCGAAACGCATCTGGCCCTTCTTCGGTTCGCCAAAAATAAACGGGCCGGCCCAAATGGACCGCCCCGCTCCTCTTCCACGACTAGGCTTCGTCGTCGGACTCGTCCGAATCTTCGTCTTCGTCCGCCTCGTCATCGGCGTCTTCCTCTTCGCTCAACTCTTCGTCGAACTCATCGGCGTCTGCCAAGTCAGCAGCCGGCGCGGCGCCGGACGGAGCACCATCGGCAGCAATAGCGCCTTCGGCCAGGGACGCCAGCGTTAGGTTAGCGCTTTCGTCTTCCTTGTCTTCGGCTTCTACTTTGGCCACGGAGGAAATTTCGTCGTTGCCGCTAATCTTAATCAGCCGCACGCCCTGGGTAGCCCGGCCAATGGTGCGTAGGTCGCTCATCCGCAAGCGAATGGTGATGCCCGATTTATTGATAATCATCAAATCGTCGCCGTCGTTCACGTCCTTGATGGCCACCAGATTGCCGGTTTTCTCGGTAATCTTCATGGCCCGCACGCCCTTGCCACCGCGCTTGGTCACGCGGTATTCTTCCAGCTGGCTGCGTTTGCCAAAGCCGTTTTCGCTCACCACCAGCAGTTCCTGCGTGGGGTCGGCCACGCACACCATGCCCACCACGCGGTTGCCCGGCACGTCTTCGAGGCGAATGCCGCGCACGCCAGCGGCCGAGCGGCCCATGGAGCGGGCCTGGCTTTCGTTGAAGCGCACGGCGCGGCCGGTGCGCGAGGCCAGAATCACCTCCGCATTCGGGGCAAGCAGTTGCACGTCCAGAATCCGGTCGCCTTCGTTGATGGTGATGGCGTTGATGCCGGCCGTACGAGGCCGCGAATACGCCTCCAGCGGGGTTTTCTTCACGGTGCCCTGCTCGGTGCAGAACATCAGGTAGGTGTTTTCGAGGTAGTCCGGGTCTTTCAGGCCGCGCACGTTGAGCACGGAGCGCACCTTGTCTTCGCGTGGAATCTCGATGAGGTTCTGAATGGGCAGGCCTTTGGTGGCCTTCCCTCCTTCCGGCACTTCGTACACCTTGAGCCAGAACACGCGGCCCAACTCGGTGAAGAACAGCAGGTACTCGTGCGTAGTGGCCACGAATAAATGCTCCGTAAAGTCGTCCTTTTTCGAGAGCGCCCCGCGCGAGCCGGCTCCTCCCCGACCCTGAGCCCGGTATTCGTCCAAGTTGGTGCGCTTGATGTAGCCCTCGCGGCTGATGGTGATGACCATGGCCTCGTCGGCAATCATGTCCTCGGTCGAGAAATCGCCGCCCTGGTAGTTGATTTCCGTGCGGCGGGCATCGCCGTAGCGTTCCCGGATGTCTTCCAGCTCGGTTTTGATGATGCCGCGCTGCAGCACCTCCGATTCCAGCACCGACTTGAGGTAGTCGATGAGCTTCATCAACTCGTTGTACTCGGCCACGATTTTGTCGCGCTCCAAGCCGGTAAGGCGCTGCAGGCGCATGTCGAGGATGGCGCGGGCCTGCACTTCGCTCAGGGCAAAGCGCTCGATGAGCTGGCCACGGGCCACTTCGGGGTCGCGCGAGCCGCGGATGAGGGCAATGACCTCGTCGAGGTGGTCGAGCGCAATGAGCAGGCCTTCCAGGATGTGGGCGCGCTTCTGAGCTTCGGCCAGCTCGTACTTGGTGCGACGAATGATGATTTCGGCGCGGTGCTCGACAAAGTAGTGGATGAGCTGCTGCAGGTTCAGCGTCATGGGGCGGCCCTTCACAAGGCACACGTTGTTGACGCCGAAGGAGCTTTGCAGCTGCGTTTTCTTGAACAGGTTGTTCAGCACCACGCTGGCCATGGCGTCCTTCTTCAGGTCGAAGACGATGCGCATGCCGTCGCGGTCCGACTCGTCGCGCAGGTCGGAAATGCCTTCCAGCACCTTGTCGTTGACCAGCGCGGCGATTTTCTCAATCATCGCCGCCTTGTTCACCATGTAAGGAATCTCGGTGATGACGATTTGGTCCTTGCCGGTTTTACTGGTTTCAAAGGTGTGCTTGGCCCGCATCACGATGCGGCCGCGGCCGGTTTCGAACGCCTGCTTCACGCCCTCGTAGCCGTAGATGAGGCCGCCGGTGGGAAAGTCAGGCGCCGTGACGTACTGCATGAGCTCGGCCACCGTGATGTCGGGGTTGTCGAGGTAGGCAATGATGCCGTTCACGACTTCCGTCATGTTATGCGGGGCCATGTTGGTGGCCATGCCCACGGCAATGCCCGAGGTGCCGTTCACCAGCAGGTTCGGGAACTTGGCGGGCATCACGCTGGGCTCTTCCAGCGAGTCGTCGAAGTTGGGCTGAAAGTCGACCGTGTCCTTGTCGAGGTCGCCCAGCATTTCGTCGGACAGGCGCTTGAGGCGGGCTTCGGTGTAGCGCATGGCGGCCGGCGAGTCGCCGTCGACGGAGCCAAAGTTGCCCTGGCCGTCCACCAGCGGGTAGCGCAGGCTCCAGTCCTGGGCCATGCGCACCATGGTGTCGTACACGGAGCTGTCGCCGTGCGGGTGGTACTTGCCCAGCACCTCGCCCACGATGCGGGCCGATTTCTTATAGGATTTGTTGTATCCCACGCCCAGCTCGCTCATGCCGTAGAGCACGCGCCGGTGCACGGGCTTGAGGCCGTCGCGCACGTCGGGCAGGGCCCGGGAGATGATAACCGACATCGAATAGTCGATGTAGGCGCCCCGCATCTCGTCTTCGATGTTAATCGGGATGATTTTTTCGCCTTCCGCCATTGAGGTGGTTGATAGGCAGCTGAAAAAATGGCCTTAAAAAGGACTTTTTAGCCGCACGGTGAATGGTTCTTTATACGCACGCGAAGATACGACAAAAAGGCCACAACGGCAAGCGCTGTGGCCTTTTTTGGGGCATTGAGTAGGACTATTTCAACGTCTTGCTCTTGTCCTGCGGATTCTTCCCGCCCTTGGGGTTGTAGGTCTTGATTTTTTGCCCAATGGCCGGGTTCTGCATTTTCCAGAACGGCTGCCCGTGGTACTTCACACCGCTGTGCAGGTGCACCTTGCGGGTGTGGCACGACTCGATGGGGCACGTGCGGCAGCCCACGGCCAGCAGCAACAAACACGGAAATAAGCGGAACAGCAACTTCATAGCGCAAAGGTAGCGGTTGGGAAGGGCGAAGAACGAACGGCCCCGGCAAGGCCTCGCTCAGTCATTGCCCGCCCACTCGGCCAAAAACTGCGCCACAAAGGCCTCCATGTAGGCGTGGCGTTGGGCGGCCACCGCGCGGGCGGCGGGCGTGTGCATGCGCTCTTTCAGGTGCAGCAGCTTCTCGTAGAAGTGGTTGAGCGTGGGCGCCGTGTTTTGCTGGTAGCTGGCGAAGCTCTCGTGGGCCACCGGGGCCACGGCCTCGTCGTGCAGGGGGCGTCCTTTGTGGCCACCGTAGGCAAAGGCCCGGGCGATGCCGATGGCCCCGATGGCATCGAGCCGGTCGGCGTCCTGCACCAGGGCCGCTTCGATGGAGGACACCAGCGTGGCCACACCGAGGCCTTTGAAGGACACTTCCCGGATGATGGTTTCGACGCGGGCAATCAGGGTTTCGGCCGCGCCCTGGCTGCGCAGCCACTCGCGGGCCGCGCGCGGGCCGGCTTCGTAGTCGCCGCCGTGAAATTTCCAGTCGGCAATGTCGTGCAGCAGCGCAGCCAGCTCAGTCACTTCGGGGTCGGCTTCGGGCGAGGCCTGGGCCAGCCGGCGGGCCATGTGCCACACCCGGCGGATGTGCGCCCAATCGTGCCCACTGCCTTCGCCGGCAAACTTATTCTCAATAAATCGGGCCGTGTTTGCAATCAGTTCCACAGGAAAAAAGAATTGTAACGCGTAAATCAATAGCGGACTTTGTGCTTGACGCCTGCCAAACCACCAAGGCAAAAGTACAGGCCCCGACGTACCTCAGCCGCGGGCAAATGCCAACGGACGTTCCTTCTTGGCCCGGGCGGTCCGTAATTCGTGCTTTAAATCCCCATTTAATAGAATTGGCATATGCTTTCCCGCCTTCAGCACCTGCGTATCCTCGCCTTATTCATGCCCTTTGGCCTGCTGGCCCCGCCCCTGGCGGCCCAAACGCCCCAGGCCACGCCTGTGCCAGCCGACACCCTGCACAAATACCAGGACCCGGTCGGCAGCGTGCCGGCGAAAAAACCTTTTCTGAAGAGCAAGGTATTCCGGGCCGCCATTGTGCCGACGGTGCTCATCGGCTACGGCGCCAGCACCATCAACGGGCATGGCTTTTATAGCTCTTACGACGCGAAAAAGGACATTCGGCGCGTGTTTGGAGATTACCGCAACCACATCGACGACTACCTGCAATGGTCGCCTTACCTGGAGGTGGGCGGCGTGCTGCTGGCCGGTGTGGAATCGCGCGATGACCGGGTCAACTTGGCCCTCATTGTGCTGAAAAGCGAGGCCATCATGCTTTCCTCGGTCTACATCATCAAGACCCTGGCGGGCGTGGAACGGCCTGATGGGTCCGACAACCTCTCGTTTCCGTCGGGGCACACGGCGCAAGCGTTTCTGGCGGCCAGCATCGTGCACACCGAGTTCAGAGACAAAAGCCAGTGGTACGGCATCGGGGCCTACACGCTGGCCACCAGCGTGGCGGCTTTCCGCATGATTAACAACAAACACTGGGAGTCCGACGTGGTGGCCGGCGCCGGCGTGGGCATATTGTCGGCGCACGTGGCCTACCTGACCCACCGCAACCGCTGGGGCCGCCAGCCCATCAGGCGCGACGTGAGCGTGATGCCCCTCTGGAGCCCGGCGGGCGGCACCGGCATCAGCCTTACTTGGCGCCCCCACTAGAGGGGGCGGCCGGCACCAGACAGGCCAGCGCTAATCAATGGCCTTTTTTGGATTGCCTGTCACTGGCTAAGTAAAGGAGCCCCAGAGAAATACAATACCCCTGCTGCCTGGTGGGGACGAGGTTACTTGCCGTTACATCCTCCACCCGAGCCAGTCGGCCAGATACAAGCCGCCCGCCACGACAGCCACGCCCACCGCGACGACCGCTGTTGTCACGAGACCTATGCTCACCAACCAGACCCAGGCCGGCACCTTATCAATCCAGTCCTTGGCTCCAAAGAAACGCATGGAGCCAAGGTAGCACACCCATCCGCGTGGGAAGTGGCGGCGGAAGGTTTCACGGCCCAACCGATAAGCAGACCTGGCAACTCACGGTTTTCACAGCAAAGCGGACCTCTTCATTACCGCGATATGAGGTGCACTCATCCTTTGAGAAAGCAGCTACAGGCACACCACGAAAAACCCCCATGCAAACACGTGATTTGCATGGGGGTTAGATTACCTGGAGCCGCCTGTCGGACTCGAACCAACGACCCTCTGATTACAAGTCAGAAGCTCTACCAACTGAGCTAAGGCGGCAAAGTGGTGCCACAAAAGTACGCCCGGCCCAACACTTATGCCAGCGTGGCCCCGCCATTTCCCAGAAAAAAGTGGCCCGGCGCAATTTGCGCCGGGCCACTTTCTGCTTTTGTGCCTTAATCCCAGCCTTTAGCTGCGAATCATTTTCAGCTGCTTTTTAAGGGCTTCGATGCGCTTCTGGCCTTCGGCAATGCGGCCCTGATATTCTTCGCGCAGCTGGTTGGCATTTTTAGAGCGGGCAAAGAAGTCCAGATTGGTTTGCAGGGTGGCGTGGTCGTTTTCCAGCTCGTTGATTTCCTTGCGCAAGGCCATTTCCTTGCGGGTGAGTTGCTGATGCGCCTGCGGGCGGGCTTTGAGGCGGCCCACTTCCACCTGGAACAGCAGGTCGGTGCGGTCAGCGTAGCTCAGGCCGGGCACGTGGTCGAGGTACTTGCCCAACAGGGTGAGCAGTTGCTCTTCGCTGCGGTCCGAGGTGCCGTGGCCGGTCTGGTCTTCGGTGCCATCGAACTCGGCCACCCAGGCAGCCAAGATTTCCCGGAAGCCTTCCAGCGAGCCGGGGGCCTCGGGCGACAGGGCATTCACCTGCTCAGCAATTTTATCGAGGTGCGCCGTTTGCTCTACCGACGACTGCTGCACTTTTTCTTCGCGCTGGCGGGCTTCCTGCTTGGGGCGCTCAAACACGGCGTCGCAGGCGGCGCGGAAGCGGTGCCACAGCTTGTCGGCCAGTTTGTCGGGCACGCGGCCCACGTCCTTCCACTCCTTCTGCACCCGGATGATGGTCTGGCGGGCGGCGTCGTGGTCGGGGTTGTTCTGGGCTTCTTCGGCCTGGTCGATGAGAGCCTGCTTGGCTTTCACGTTCGCCGACTTCTCATTATCCAACGACTTGAAGAAGTCGTTTTTGCGGTTAAAGAACGCCTTGTAGGCGGCCCAGTACTGCTTGTTCAGGGCATCGGCCTGAGCGCGGGGCACCAGGCCCGCCGCTTCCCATTCAGCCTTTATTTCCTGCAACTCGTCGGTTTTGGAGCGCCACAGGTTCACGCGGTCGGTATCAAACGTAGCGAAGGGCAGCACGCGCTCCAGCAGGGCCTGCTTCACCACCAGATTGGCCTTCTCCACCGTCGAGCGCTGGTCCACGAACTCCTTGCGGCGCTGGTGCAGCACGTCGGAGGCGGCAATGAAACGCTGCCACAGCGGCTCGCGCTGGTCGTTCGGCACGGGCCCGATGTTCTTCCAGTCTTCGTGCAGCTTGGTGAGCTCGTCTAGGGCTTTGTTGATGCCGGGGGCCTGCGCCAGCGCCTCGGCCCGCTTAATCAGGGCTTCTTTGGCTTCGAGGTTGCGGCGGCGGTCCAGGTCCTTCATTTCGAGGAAGCGGCCCTGCTTGCTGTAATAAATATCGAGCAAGCCGTGGTAGGTATCCCAAATGGCCTGGCTGTCGGACTGCGGCACGGCGCCGGTGGCTTTCCACTCGGCTTGCAGGGCTTTGAGCTTGGCCGAGCTGTCTTTGGTTTCGGCCGCTTCTACCAGGCCGCGCAACTGGTCGAGCAGCGCACGCTTTTTCACCAGGTTATCGCCGCGGCTGGCGTCTTCGGCCTTGGCGTCTTTGGCGCGGTTTTCCCGGAATTCCTGCAAGGCTTTGTTCAACTCCTGCTGGCCCTCGGGCTGCTGGAAAGCAAAAGCTTCCGCGCCTTCGCCGCCTTCGGCAAACTTCTGGCGGGCGGCGCTGCGGGCCAGGCCCACGTTGGCTTCGTACTGCCGGGTGAGGTCCTGAATCTGCTTGCGGTTGCGGCCGGCGTCGGGCCGGCGGAGCAGGCCCACCAGGTAAGCGGCCTGAGCCGGCAGGTCAAGCGTTGTAAAATCAGGAGCCGGCGTTTCGGCTGCGTCCGACTCCGCTCCTTCCGAGCCGCCAGCCTCGCCGGTGGGCTCTTCGCCCGCGTCGATGGCGTCCACGTCGGCCGGGGCGGCGTTCAGGGGCGTTTCTTCGGAAGTGGGCAGGTGCGCCACGCCTTCGGGGGCCGACTCTAAATCGGCGGCGGTGTGCAGGGCCACGGTGGGCTGCTCGGGCGAAGTGCTTTCTACCGTGGCAGCTTCGCCCGTGCCGGACAAGCTGGTTTCCGGGTCGGCGATGGGGGCCGGGGCCACGCTCGCAATTTGCTCCTGCGCGGGCAGGGCTTCCGGCTCCGGCGTCACGGCCGGGGCTTCGGCCGAGCCGGCAGCCATTTCGGCGCCGTAGTGCGCCACGGCGCGGGCCTGCGGGGCCGACATGTCGTGGCCGTCCGTCGTCACCGCGTCGGCCACGTGCGTGGCGGTTTCCTGGGCGGCGCTGGCTTCAGGGGTGCCGGGTGCGGGGGCGCTGCCCGGGGCGGGTGCAGCCGGGGCTTCGGCAGGCGCCTCAGCCGTGCCGGCACCTTCGGGCTGGCCGGCGGGCACGGCGGGCGGGCCCTGGGCGGGCCGCTCCGACTGGGTTTCGCCCGGGGCCGCATCCGGGGCGCTAGGCTGGCCGGAGCGGCTCTGGATTTCGGCCAGGCGGCGTTGCAAAATCGTCATCCGGTCTTCAGCCGACGCATCGGCGCCGCCGGCTTGCGGGGCAGTGGGGTTTTCTTCAGCAGCCATAAAACTTCGTAAAAGCCAGCCCCACACCGGGGGCCAGAGTAGCGCGCAAAAAAAGGGTGGAATGAATCAAATCTTTAGCCCCGGAAGGCCATTAGTTCAAACGGGGGTCGACGGGATAGTTGGCCAGAACTTTGAACCGGCCGCCTTTTTCCCGCAGAATGTCCCGCCAGAAGGCATCAGATGCCAAAGTAAACACTTTCCCGGCGCTTGCGGGGTGCCGTATCCAACTCTGCCCCTGCATTTCGCCGGCCAGCTGCCCCGCCGACCACCCCGAATAGCCCGCAAACAGGCGCACGTCGTCGCCCGCCACCACGCCGCTGCTCAGCAAACCCAGCAGCAGTTCGAAGTCGCCGCCCCAGTACACGTCCTGCCCCAGGTCGATGGCGCCCGGCAGGTCGGCCCGCCGGTGCAGGTAGTGCAGGGTGTTGGGCTCGACCGGCCCGCCCACGTACAAGGGCAGCTCCGCAACCGTGCTGCCGAACTGCGGGGGCAGGTCGAGCACTTCGCCCAGCGTGAGTTGGGTGAGGCGGTTGAGCACCAGGCCGAAGGTGCCGTCCTCGGGCTCGTCGCGGCAGAGCAGCACCACGCTGCGTTCAAAGTTGGGGTCGCCAAGAAAAGGCTGGGAAATAAGCAGGGTTCCGGGACGCATAACGGGCTGATTTTAGGGAGGTGGGCGCGGCGTGAAGCCAGTGCGGCCGGGTAAACCGGCGCCGGCCGGCGCGCCTGCTTTTAAGACGGTTGTAACTTGCGGCGCCAGCGTCGTCCTGCCGCCGCCGTACGGGTTAAGTAAGACTGCCGCCGCGCCAAAAATGTTCCTTTTTGGCTTGTACGTAACCAACCGCCGAATGCTCCGCCTGGCGGGGCCCGCCCACTGTTTTGCCGAATGACTGATTCCCAACTGGCCGACCTTCGCCAAACCTACGCCCAGCGCACGCTCTCGGAAGCCGACGTGCTCCCCGACGCCGTGGCCCAGTTTCGGGTGTGGCTCGACGAAGCCCTGGCCGCCCGGCTCGACGAGCCCACCGCCCTGACCCTGAGCACCGTCGGCGCCAATGGGCAGCCGTCGTCGCGCGTGGTGCTGCTCAAAGGGCTGCCCGACAACGCGGGGTTCCTGTTTTACACCAACTACGACTCGCGCAAGGGCCAGGAGCTGGGCGCCCACCCGCTGGCCGCGCTCAACTTTTTCTGGCCCGGGCTGGAGCGGCAGGTGCGCGTGGAAGGGCGCGTCGAAAAGGCTCCGGAGGCGCTTTCTACCGAATACTTCCAGAGCCGGCCGCGCAGCAGCCAGGTGGGCGCCTGGGCTTCGCCCCAAAGCCAGGTAATCGGCAGCCGCGAAGAGTTGGAAGCGCGCGAAACGGCCATTGCCGAGCGGTTTGCCGCGCAGGACCCGCTGCCGCGCCCGCCGCACTGGGGGGGCTTTATTTTGCGGCCCGAGCGCATCGAGTTCTGGCAGGGCCGTCCCAGCCGCCTGCACGACCGCATTGTGTATGAGAAAGCCGGCCGAGACTGGCAGCGCAGCCGGCTGGCGTCGTGAGGTTTTATGTAACAATAAGCATTTAACCAGTTAATAATTGGCAATTGAGCTAACGTACCTGTTAAATGATAAATGTTAGTTGTTAAATGAATGATTGTTTACTGTTACACGACACGTTTTGGCTGAAATTCAACCCTTGCGCGGCTGGCGCTACAACCCGAGCCTGAGTGCCGACATCGACGCCTACGTTTCGCCTTTGTTCGACGTGGTGTCGCCCAAGCAGCGCGAGGCCCTGTACCAGAACCCGCTGAATTCGATTCACTTATCGGTGCCGCGCGGGGATGACGCAGCCGAAAGTGCGGCGCGGCGTCTGCGGGAATGGAAGGCCCGTGGGGTGCTGCGGCAGGACGAACTGCCGGGCATTTACGCCTACTACCAATACTTCCGGCTGCCGGGCAGCCCGCGCGAATATTGCCGGAAGGGCTTCATGTGCCACATCCGGGCCTACGACTGGGATGAGGACGTGGTGCTGCGCCACGAAAACACCCTGCCCGCCTCCGTGAACGACCGGGCCGAGCTGCTGGCCCGCACCCAGTTCCAAACCAGCGCCACGCACGGCCTGTACCGCGACGACGATTTTGAGCTGGAACAGTACCTGGACGAAGCCATGCGCGCGCCACTGTACGAAACCGTGGAGGACTACCAGGGCGCCCGCGACGTGCTGGCCGTGATTCAGGACGCGGCCATCGTCCGGCGGTTTCAGCAGGTACTCGCCCACCGGGAAGTCATCCTGGCCGACGGCCACCACCGCTACGAAGGCTCATTGGCCTACCGGCAGGCGCGGGAAGTGGCCGCTGGGGGCACAGCCACCGGCCACGAGCCGTGGAACTACCACCTCATGTACCTCACCAATTCGGCCGCCGACGACCTGCGCATTCTGCCTACGCACCGGCTGCTGCTCGACCTTCCAACGGGCGAAACCATGGCGGCGCTGCTGCCGAAGCTGGCGGAGTACTTCGTGGTGACGGCCAAGGAAGACGCCAACGACCTGCCCGAAATAATTGCCGGCAAGCCCTGGGCCTTCGGCCTCTACGCCAGCGGGCAGGCCTACAAGCTGCGCCTGCGGCCCGAGGTGCACGCCCGGCTGGACTGGCCCACCACGCCACAGGTGAAAGCCCTGGACCTGACGGTGCTGCACTTCTTTGTGCTTCAGCAGGTGCTGGGCGTCGTCGGGCCGGATGCGCAGCGGGCGTGGCCGGGCGTGGCCTACGTGCGCAACTTTGCCGAATGCCTGCAGCGCGTGGACCGCGGCGAGGCAGCGGCCGCTTTCATCGTGAACGAAGTGAGCATGGCCGAAGTGGAAGCCGTGTGTCATTCGGGCGCGGTGATGCCGCCCAAATCCACGTTTTTTTACCCCAAAACCATTGGCGGCTTCCTCTTCAGCAGCATTGCCGACGAAGAAGCCCGCAACGAATTCGTTCCTTTTTTCCACGCTTCTCCCCTGCCCTCGTGAACCTGATTTTAGCTTCCAACTCGCCCCGCCGGCGCCAGCTGCTAACGGACCTGGGCTTGGCTTACGAAGTCCGTCTGGTGGAAGTGGACGAGGACTTTCCGGCCCACCTGCGCCGGGCCGAGGTGGCCGAATACCTGGCCGCCCGCAAAGCCGCGGCCTACGTGGCCGGCCTGGCCCCCGACGAAGTGGTGCTGACGGCCGACACCATCGTGTGCCTCGACGAGGACGTGCTCAACAAGCCCGCCGACGTGGCCGAGGCCACGGCCATGCTCACCCGCCTGCAGGGACGGGCGCACGACGTGTTTACGGGGGTATGCCTGCGCTGCGGCGACGGCCGCGAAATCATTTTTTCGGACCAGACCACGGTGCATTTCCGGCCCCTCAACTCAGCCGAAATCGCCCACTACATTGCCACGGCCCGGCCCTTCGACAAGGCCGGGGCCTACGGCGCGCAGGACTGGATTGGCATGGTGGGCGTCACGCGCCTGGAGGGGTCGTACTTCAACGTGATGGGCCTGCCGGTGCACCGCGTGTGGGCCGAGCTGGAGGCGCTGGGCGCGTTGCCGGCATTGGGCCCCGGCCGTTCTTAACCGGGCTTCGGAATGCGCATCGTACTGCTAGTCGCGGCGCTGGGTGTGCTGGGCACCAGCGCCTTGCTCGTATTGATTTATGGGACGGCTGGCTATGCCGAGATTGCCGCCTTGCGCCAGGTGGCCTACTTTGAGTTTCATGTGGACGGGCCGGTTTATCTGGCGCTGGGAGTTACCCCGGCTGCTTATGCCCAGTTCCGCCTGGGCCTGCTGCTGGTGCTGGGCGGCAGTCTGGCCGGCACGGCATATTTGCTTGGTCGCAGGGCTTTTCGGCTGGAAGGCCGGCGACTTATTCGGGAGCTACGCGGCGCGGTGCTTGCCCTGCGGCGCACGGTGGCGGCCCGCTCAAGGGCGGAATTGGGACTGGCCGGGGGGCTGCTGCTCGCTTTGGGCGGGGTGCAGCTGGCGTGGCTGGGCATTGATTCGCTGAGCCCCGACGAGCTGGTTTCTTACGACGCGTTTGTGCACCAGGGACCGGTGGCCATCACCGGCTACTACCCCATCCCCAACAACCACATGCTCTACAACCTGCTGTGCTGGGGGCTAAAGCTGGCCTTGCCGGGCCAGGTGCAGGCCATCATGCGGCTGCCGTCGTTCCTGATTAGTACCCTAGGCACGGTCCTGAGCTACGCGCTGCTCACTTATTTCCGTTCTTTTCGGGTAGCCACGGTGGTCACGGCCTCGTTCGGATTCAGCGAAATAGCCGTTGGCTACGCCGCGGCCGGGCGGGGCTATTTTCTGCAGTTGGTGTGCCTGCAGTTCGCATTTTTTGCCGTGCTCACGCTGCTGACCCGGCCGCGCGGCCGGCGCCTGGCCTGGACGGTGTTCATTGGCAGCTGCAACGCGGGGCTTTATGCCGTCCCCACGTTTGCGGTGCCGGCACTGGCCCTGGGGCTGGTGTTGCTCGGGGCCGGGGCCACGTTCACCGGTCGGCGAAGGGCCTATTTTCTGGGGCAAGTGCTGGCGACAGGCTTAGCCATTGGGGGCCTTGCGGCGCTGCTGTACTGGCCGGTGGGCAGCATTTCGGGGTGGCCCCGGCTACTGGGCAACCGCTACGTGGCATCCCAATCCCTGGCTGATTTCCTGCTTTTCGGCAAAAATTACCTCTACGATACCGCGGGCCTGCTCTATGGCCAGCCCCGGGCGGCCCTGGTGCTGTGGGGCGCCGTGGTGCTGGGTGCGCCGGTGGTGCTGGCCCGGCCGGGGCAGCTTGCCGCCACCCGTTGGCTGGTAGCGGCAAGCTGGGCGCTGGTGGCAGTGCCGGCCGCTGTCATGGTGATGAAAAGGGTATTCATTCCCGCCCGGGCCCTGCTCTACACCACGTATTTCCTGTACCTGCTCGTGGCGCTGGCCATTGATTACGTCTGGCAGCGCTGGCCGCGGAAGTGGCCCGCCCGGGCTGCGGCGGGGGCCGTAGCGGCAGTGCTGGTGCTGAAGCTGCTGGCCCTGGGCGCGCAACTGCCCGTGTTGTGGCAAAGCCGCGCCCGCGCCGCCACAGCGGTGCAGGCCTACCAGTGGCTGCAGCGGCGGCCGGCTGGCCCGGTGTTCATCGGGGCGCCTTACTACGGGCTGCTGTTCTACCATTTCGGTCTGCTTGATAATCGGCCCTTGCCCATGCGGTACCGGCACCGCCCCGGAGAGTACTTTCGGTACGTGGTGATGCCGCAGGGCCAGCCGCTGCAGCCGTCGGAATGGGCACTAAATCCGGCATTACGGGTCCGGTATCAGGATGAGTTGGTCACCATTTACGGCAACGCCACCCACAAAACCGCGACCCGGAAGGCCATTCCTTAACCCATCCAAACCGGCGCTCTGTTTCCTTTCAACCATTTTGCGGGGTCGCACTTTTATTTCCGAAACGGCCCATTGCCATGTCCCCATTGCTTTTTTCTAATTCCGTGTCCGGCTCCGTACCAGAAGCTCAGGTGCCAAGTGCCGGCCGCGAAGCGCTTTCGCAGCCCGGCGGGCGCTTCTTTTTACTGGTCGGGCTGGGCTTGCTGGCGTTGTGTGCGGGCTACGCGGCGGCCATCCTGCACAGCACGCCGTGGGCCGAAGCGCGCGGGCTCGACGCCATTTTCCCCTTTTATGCCTGGCGCACCCGGCCCTTCACCGCCGGGGCGCTGGCGCGGGCCTGGCAGCTGCTAGGGGGCGCGGCCGCTGCGCTGGGCCTCCTGGCAGCAGGGCTGGCTGCCGGAGCCCCGGGGCGGCAAGAGCTTCGCGCGTTGGCCCGGCAAGGGCGAGCCATGAGGCACTCCTTGGCTCAAACGGCGGCTTCGCTCACGCCCCGGCAACGGCGCTTGGCCTGGTGGGGGTTCGCCGCACTCACGGTTTTGCGCGCGGGCCTCAGCCTGGCCTCGGTCACGCCTGAATACGACGACGCGGCTTCCTACACGCTGTTTGTCAGCCAGGGTTTGTTCGTCACGGCCAGCTACTACCCCATTCCCAACAACCACGTGCTGAGCAATGTCCTGAGCTGGCTCTTCTATCAGGTGAGCCCCAACTTCTGGTGGACCATGCGCCTGCCGGTGCTGCTGACAACTTCGGCGGCCACGGTGTTGTGGTTTGTGGGTTTCCTGCGCTGGCGGGTAAAATTCTGGCCGGCGGCGCTGGCGTTGCTGCTGTTCAGCATTTCCAAGCTGAGCATCTATCATTCCTCGGTGGGCCGCGGCTATTGGCTGCTGACGGCCCTGGCGGGGGTCATGTTTTTCGTAACGCTGGCGTTGGGTGAAAACACCCGGCACCCGCGCGCGGCCTGGGCCTTGTTCATCCTCAGCGGCGTGCTGGGGGCCTACACGGTGCCCACGTTTGCCGTCGTCATTGCTTCGGCCGGCGCGTGGCTGGCCTGGCAGTTTATCCGGCAAAAAGCCTATGCAAATTTGCTTCGGCTGCTGACGGCGGGGCTGCTGACCGTGGCGGCCACGCTGCTGCTGTACTCGCCGCTGCTGTTTGTGTCGGGCCCGGCCATCTTCTTTGGCAACGGCTTCGTGGCCCCGCGCCCACTTCCGGAATTTGTGGCCGGGCTGCCGGCCTACCTGTGGGAAAACGAAGGCTTTTTGGCGGGTCAGATTAAGGCCGGGGCTGTGCTCACCATCCTCGGCCTTGCGCTGGCGGCGGTGCTGTGGCGCCGGGCCCGCCGGGGCCAGTTGCCGGCGGCGCAGGCGGCGCCGTGGCTGGGGCTGGCCCCGGCGGCGCTGTGGTTTTGGGCCTTTCCCTACGCGGTGCTCATGGCTCAGCGCGTGTTTGCGCCCGGCCGCACGCTGCTCTACAAGGCTATCTTCTTCTTTGTGCTGCTCGCCATGGGGGTCGAATGGTTGCTGGAACGCCCAAAATTCCGTCAGTGGCGAGCCCTGCGGCCCGGGCTTGCCGTGGCGGCACTGGTTTGGACCGGCTATCAATTCGAGTCCTTGTGGCGCGACAACCGCATTCCCCACCAGCACAACGCCGATTACCACGCCGCTTTTGCCTGGCTGGCCCGCCAGCCGCGCGGCCCCGTGCTGGTGCCCGAGCCCACCCACAGCATTTTCCTGCGCCTGTACTTCCGCTCCGAGCTGCCGGCCCAGTCCTGGCAGTTGGACGGCCGCCCCGCGCCCGGCCGGGCTTACCCCTACGTGGTGGCCTTTCCCGACAAGCGCGGCTATTTTCAGCCGAAATTCACCTACGCCCCGGCCTACCGAAACCGCGAGGTCGAAATCTACCGGGTGCCGGTGTCAGGGCCGCCGCCCGCCGGCCTGCCGCCTTACTGGTACCTGAACGAAGACCTATAACGGCTGAGCGCTGCCGCCTGATGATGCCCGCTTGGCCCCGTTTTTTTGCCCTGCTGCTTTCCGCCTTACTGGCTTGCTGCGCCGGCTACGCGGCGGCGGTGCTGTACTCCACCGAGTTGGCCGGAATACGGGCGGTGTACCATATTTTTCCGTTCAACAACTGGCACCTTAGCGCGTCTACCACCGCCCTATTGCCGATGGTCCGGCAAGGGCTGGCGGCTGGTTCGCTACTGCTGGCGGGGCTATTTGGTGCTCTGGCGTGGCCGGCGGCAGGCCGTCGCGACGTGGTTGGCTTGCGACTGGAAATCAGCGCTGCTACAACCGGCTTGCTCCGGGGCTGGCGTGAGTTACGCAACCGGCAAAAGGGCCTGGCAACTGCTTTGCTGACCTTGCTGACCATAGTACGGGTGTATTTCAGCTTCGCCAATCCGGAGTACGACGACGCCGTGTCGTACGAGCTATTTGTGAGCAAGGGGCTGGTGGCCACCAGCGCCTATTACCCCCTCCCCAATAACCACGTCCTCTCGAACACCGTCAGCATGCTGTTTTACCAGGTTAGCCCTGGTTTTTGGTGGAGCATGCGGCTGCCGGTGCTGCTGCAGAGCACAGCGGCCACGGTGCTACTGTTTGTGGGTCTGGTGCGCCGCACCCGCTTTCGGGTAGCACTGGTGGCCGTGGGCCTGTTCTGCGGGCTGCAGCTTAGCTTGTACCACGCGGGCGTGGGCCGGGGCTACTGGCTGTTTATTCTGCTGGCCGTGGTGGGGTTTTTCAGCACGCTGGAGTTGGGCCGCCCGGGGGGCCGGCACCGGGCCGCCTGGCTGGGGTTGGTGCTGGCTGGCGTGCTGGGCACCTACACCGTGCCTCCGTTTCTGTACGTGCTGGCCTCGGCGTACTCCTGGCTGGGACTGCGCCTGCTGCGTCGGCGCGCCTGGGCCGAAGCAGGGCCGCTGGTTGTCGCTGGCCTCGGCACCGTGGCCGGCACCGCGCTGCTGTACGCTCCGCTCATGCTGATTTCGGGCGGGAAGGCGTTGGTGGCGACTAACAACGTGGGCCCAATGGGACTAGACGCATTCTGGGCAGGCCTGCCAGGCTATCTGTGGCACACCGAAGGCTTTCTGGCCGGCCAGCGCACCTTGGGCGCCCTGCTAACCCTGCCCGTATTGGCCCTGCTGGCCTGGCTGTGGCGCCACCACCAAACCAACCAACCGGACGAAGACCGGGCGCACGAATTGCGGCAGGTGGGCGGGCCCGCGCTGTGGTTCATGCTGCTGCCCTACGCGGTTATCCTCGTGCAGCGGGTGTTTCCGCCCGAGCGCGTGATGCTCTACAAGGCGGCGTTTTTCTTCCTGCTCACGGGCCTGGTCGTGGACTGGGCCCTGGCCCGCTGGTCGGCCAAGGAACTGCCCTGGCTGCGGCCGGCGCTGGTTGCCCTGGCCGTTCTGTTTGGCACCTACGAAACCTACAGCGTGGTGCGCGTCAATCCGGTGGCGCGCAGCAACGACGCCGCTTATCGCGCCGGCCTGCACTGGCTGGCCGCCCAGCCGCCGGGCGCCGTGCTGGCGCCCGAAGTAACCCACAACCTGTTCCTGCGCTTTTACGCCCACACCGAGGTCCGCGAGCGGGCCTGGCACATCGACCACGACCAGCGGCCCGGCATCCGTTACGCTTACGTGGTGGCTTTTCCCGGTAAGCGCGGCTTTTTCCAACCCCTGTTCCCCTTTCCGCCCGCCTTTCAAAACGCCGAGCTGGAAATCTACCGGGTGCCGGCCACCTACCCGCTCGATTCCAAGTCCTGGCGGCACAACTGAGTCCGGGCAAAGTTGACTGCCCGGCTAGTGCCCGCGCGCCAGCAGGGCAATGCCCGCCACTATCAACACCAGGCCGCCGGCCTGGGGCAGCGTTAGGGTTTCGCGCAGCAGCGCCAGCCCCAGCAGCGCCGTGAGCAGCACCGAGCCGCCCACAATCACGGGCGTGCCCACCGACGACGGCACCCCGCGCTGAAATACCACAAACGTCAGAATTTCGGCCAGCCCCACGCCCAGGCCCGCCACCGCCGCCAGCCCCAGGCCCTTGCCCGTGACGGCCAGCGGCTGGCCCTGCAGCTTCAGTTTCAGCAGCCACGCGGCGCCGAGGGCAGCAGCCACCAACTGCAGCACCACCGCGCCCACGGCCGGCGGCAGGTAGTCAGAAGCCAGTTTAATGAAAAAGTTGTAGAGCGCCAGACACAGGGCCGTGAGCAGGGCGAGTGGAAGCCAATTCATGGGCAGCGCGTGGAGCGTCTTTGTTAATTATCAGAATTTCAAAGCATTATTTATCTGTATCCCAACTGTAATACCGACGAGGATGCCCCTGCGTTTTGTAATGCTTTTGCACCAGATGTTGCAGGCCGTAACCGTATACCAGAAACGTAAGGAAAAGAAAGAAGCCAGGTAGCAGCACCCGCCACGGTGTATTGCTGGTAAGCGAAGCCCGAAGGCAAATGATGGCTAACCCTAGCCAAAGTACTAGCGCAGCACAAGCCATAACCGGAGCCAAACCAGTTATCAGGCTGACGTGAGTGCCCAGCAAGGCCAACAACAGCGCCACCCCAATTGCCGCGCCGGCCAAAAACACCCTCACCGCAGCTTCTCCTTCAAAATCTCCAGTTCCACGGCCGGCGAAATCCGCTCGTACAGGATGTTATACGCCGCTTCGGTGATGGGCATGTTCACTTTCAGCTTCTTGTTGAGCTCGTGAATGGACTTCACGGCGTAGTAGCCCTCGGCCACCATGTTCATTTCGAGCTGGGCCGATTTCACGGAGTAGCCGCGGCCCACCATGCTGCCAAACGTGCGGTTGCGCGAAAACTGCGAATACGCCGTCACCAGCAAATCGCCGAGGTAAGCCGAGGCCGACAAATCGCGCGGCTGCGGGTTGATGGCCTGCAAAAAGCGCCGGATTTCCTGCACCGCGTTGCTCACCAGCACCGCCAGGAAGTTGTCGCCGTAGCCCAGGCCGTGCGCAATGCCGCCGGTGAGGGCGATGATGTTTTTCATCACGGCGCAGTACTCGATGCCGTCGAGGTCGGCGGCCGGGTGGGCGCTCACGAAGCGGTTGCGCAGCAGCTCGCAAAACTCCAGCGCCAGGCCCGCATCAGGCGAGCCGATGGTGAGGTAGCTCTGCTTTTCCAGGGCCACTTCCTCGGCGTGGCAGGGCCCGGCGATGACGCCCAGCTGGTGCCGGCCCAGCCGAAACCGCTCGGCCACGTAATCGGTCACGAGCTGGTTTTTGCCCGGAATCATGCCCTTGATGGCCGACACCACGCGCTTGTGCTTCAGCGCGTCGCGGTCCAGCTTGTCCAGCACCGGCTGCACGAAGGCGGCGGGCACGGCCAGCACCAGCCAGTCGGCCTCTTCGATGGCGTCTTCCAGGTCGGTGGTGGGGTACACGCGGTTCAGGTCGAACTGCACGGCCGAGAGGTAGCGCGGGTTGTGGCGGGTGCGCAGCAGGTGCTGCACGTCGTCCTTCGAGCGCAGCCACCAGTCGAGCCGGGCGCCGTTTTCGCTCAGGATTTTGGTCAGCGCAGTGGCCCAGGAGCCGCCGCCGAGCATGGCAATTTTTTCCAAGTGGGTGGGAGTTGAAGATAGTATTAGGAAAGCCAGAACGTCAGGCAGAGCGAAAGCGAAACATCTTGCCCGCACCAGTAATTAGATTACTTCCGCAGTAAAGATGCTTCGCTTTCGCTCTGCCTGACGTTCTGGGCGGCCAGTCAGCCAGTCGGACCCGGCTTATTTGCCCTCGTCCGCGTCTTCTTTCAGGGCTTCTTTGTTGAGGCTTTTTTCGTCTTTGATGTCCACTGCGGCTTTGTCCTTTAGGGTTTTGGCCACGGCGCGGAAAGGGCCGCTCACCACCTGGTCGCCGGCTTTCACGCCGCTCAAAATCTCGATGTTCTGGAAGTCGCTGATGCCCGTTTTCACCGGCGTCAGCACCGCTTTCCCGTCGCGCACCACGAACACCACTTCCTGAATCTCCGCTTTCGGCGGCGCTTTTTCGTCGGCCGTCACGGCCGCGGCGCGGCCGCGGTCGGCATCCTTCGCCTCGTTCTTGAGGGCCGCGGAATCGGAGCGGGTGGTCACGGCGGCCAGCGGCACGCTCAGCACGCCCCCCTTGCGGTCGGTGATGATGTCGACTGAGGCCGTCATGCCCGGGCGGAACGGCACGATGGTCTGGCCCCGCACGGTGCGCACCAGGTGCTTGTAGCTTTCGGGCAGCAGGCGAATGCGCACCTCAAACTCGGTCACGGCTTCGGCCGTCAGGGCGTCCTTGGCAGTGTTGGCAATGTTGGTCACGAGGCCGCGGAACTTCTCGTCCTTGCTGCTGTAGGCGTCCACTTCCACTTCCACCGAGTCGCCGATGCTCACGTTGTTCACGTCGTTCTCGTTCACGTTCACGCGCACCTCCATGTTGTTGAGGTTGGCAATGCGCATGATTTCGGTGCCCGTCATCTGAACCGTGCCCAGCACCCGCTCGCCTTTCTTCACATTCAGCTTGCTCACCGTGCCGCTCACGGGGGCGTAAATAGTGGTTTTGTCCAGGTTTTTGCGGGCCTCTTCCAGCGAGGCCGACGCCGCGTTGACGGTGCTTTGCGACGCCCGGATTTGCTGGCGGGCGCTGTTGATTTCCTCCTGTGAGGCGTTGTAGGCGGCCTGGCTGGCTTCGTAGTCAGACTGCGAAATCACTTTTTGCTTGTACAGCGAGGCGTTGCGGCGGTAGGTCAGCTCTGTTTGCTTGGCCGAAGCCAGCAGTTGCTGCAGGCGGGCCTGAGCCTGGGCCACGTTGGCGCGCTGGGTGCCCACCTGGGCGCTTTGCATGGCCACCTGGGCCTGGTAGTTATCGGGCCGGATGCGCAGCAGCAATTGTCCTTTGCGCACGGAGTCGCCCTCCTGCACGTACAGTTCGGTGATTTCGCCCGACACGTCCGGCGAGATTTTCACTTCGGTTTCGGGCTGCACCTTGCCCGAGGCGCTGACCTTCTCCACAATGGTGGCGGGCCCGGCCTTCGACACCAGCACTTCCACGCCGGTGGTCTTGCCCACCAGGCCTTTTTTCTTCGCCACGGAGTAGCCCACTAGCAGCAGCACCACCACACCCAGCAGAATGTACAGTAAACGGTTGTTTTTCATGAAAGCGTAATCAGTTCAGTGTAGGTATTTAAATTGCAGAAAGGTGAGGCGCGCCGGGGCCGCCGCGCAGGCGGCCCGGTCCGTTCTTACAGCGCCAGCGGCTTGCCCTGATAAAAATCGAGCACCTTGCGCCGGAAAATGAAGCTGTACTTGGCCTGAATGCGGTTGGACTCGGCAAAATTCAGGTTGTTTTTGGCAATGTTGAACTCCGTACCGTTCAGCAGGCCGTTGTTGAAGCGGATTTCCGAATTGCGCTGCGTGAGGGTGAGCGCGGCCACCTGGCGCTTGGCGGCGGCGTACTGCAACTGCGCGGCGCGGGCGTCGGCGTAGGCCTGCTCGATGCTCTGGCGCAGGGTGAGGCGGGCCTGCTCGGCGCGCACCACCTGCGCCTGCTCGTTGATGATGGCCCGCTGCACGCCGGTGCGCACCTGCAAGCCGTTGAGAATCGGAATGTTGAGCTGGAACTGCACCTGCTGGCCCAGGTTCTGGTTCAACTGGTCCCAAAAGCCCTGCGGCAGGTTGACGATGTTGCGCTGGTAAGTGGTCACGCTAAGCGGAACCTGCACGCCGCCGTTGTCCACAAAAAACGTGGTGCGCCGCGCCGTCGAGTCATTGCCAATCGACGTGACCGTGCGCACCGACGAGTAGCCCGAAAACACCTGCCCCGTCAGGGCCAGGCGCGGGTAGTAGCCGCCGCGGGCCAGGTCGGTGCCCCGGCGGGCGCTTTGCACCCGCAGCTCCGCCGCCCGAATCTCGGGCAGGGTGCTGGCCGCCGTTTGGTAGGTGGCGTTCAAATCCAGCGCCAGGGTGCTTTCTTCGTCGGGGTCGGGCAATTGGGGCACGGCAATGGCAAAGCCGCCCGCGTTGGCCGGGTCGATGTTCATGAGCTGCAGCAGCGACAGCCGCGCCAGGTCGGCCTGGTTCTGGGCTGTCACCACGTTCAGCTCGTCGGTGGCCAGCTGCGACTGGCCGTCGAGCAAGGTGCTTTCGGGAATGCTGCCGGCCTTCAGCAGAATCCTGGTGCGGGCAATCTGCTCCTGGTCGCTGGCCACGCGGGTTTGGTTGGCGCGCACCAGCTCCTGGGCCAGCACCAGCTGCAAAAACGCCGACGCCACGTTCAGGCTCAGGTCGTTGCGGGCTTTTTCGATGTCGGCCAGGCTGGCTTTGTAGTCCAGGTCATTACGTTTGATGGTATTGCGCAGCTGAAAGCCCTGAAACAGGGTGAGTTGCGCAACGCCCGCGAAGTTGTTGGCCCGCACGGTATTGCTCTGGAACTCATAGGTGAGCGGGTTCACGCTCGTGCCGTATTGCCACGACTGCGAGCCGCTCAGGTTGGCCGAGGGCAGCAGGGCGGCGCGGCTTTGGCGCAGCACCTGTTGGTTGTTTTGGGCCTGGAGCTCGCTCAGGCGCACGTTCAGGTTGTGGGCCAGGGCGTAGTCCACGGCGCTTTGCAGCGTCCAGGGGCCGGTGGGCAGGGCCTGGGCCGTGCCGCTGGGCGCGGCCGCGGGCGGCGAGCCTGGCACGGCCGGGGTTTGGGCCTGCGCGGCCGGCGCCAGCGCCAGCGCCAAGCCGGCCAGTAGTAGCCGTCGCTTCAGGGAAGCGGAAGTAGTCCGTTGTTTCATCTTGCAGAAAAGTAGTGTCTCGGGAATGGCGGTAGCAGTAAACAGTGACGTAATCGGCAATTCGCAATTTTTATTACTCAGCCGTCCTATTCCAGCGTGGGAATGTAGGTGATGCGCTGCACCCAGCTCAGCTGCCGCAGGTAGGCCAGGGTGATTTCCTTGATGGGGCTGTCCATCTCGATGAACTGCCGGGCCGCGTCGTTGCGCCCCTTGCGGCTCACAAACATGGTGGCGATGTTGCACTGGTCGTGGGCTATGACCGAGGCAATGAAGGCAATGGAGCCGGGCACGTCGTTGGCATCAATGATGAGGGTGTGCAGGGCGCCCGAAAAATCGGCCGGAAAGCCGTCCACCTCCACAATGCGGATGACTCCGCCCCCGCGGCTCTGCCCCACCACTTCCACCCGGTGGCCGGTGGCGCCGTCCAGCAGGTTCAGCTTGATGGTGTTGGGGTGCATGGTGGAGGCATTGCCCACGCTCTGAAACGTGTAGCGCAGGCCGGCCGCCGCGGCATGGTCGAAGGCGGTGCGAATCCGGGTGTCGTCAGGCGCGTAGCCCAGCAGGCCCGCCACAATGGCGCGGTCGGAACCGTGGCCCTCGTAGGTGCGGGCAAAGGAATTGTAGAACGTGATGACGGCCTCGGTGGGCACAGCGCCCAAAATGCGGATGGCCGCGCGCGCAATGCGCACCACGCCAGCCGTGTGCGACGAGCTGGGCCCAATCATCACGGGCCCAATCATATCAAAAATGCTGGATTTCTCGGCCATGGGCAGGTACCGTGCTCAACGGTTGCGCGGTTAAAAGTAGCGGATTGGCCCCAAATCTACCGCCGCGCCGCCCAGTTGGATGCTCTGGGGCGAATGTTTCGGCCAAAACAACGCCCGCGGAGGCCGCCAAACCCACACCGGTGCAGAATGTTCGGCAAGCCGCTTAAATTGGCGGCTTGTAACCTCAGTATTTTAACGATATTTGTCCTGCCTCCACCCAGGCGTTTCCCCTCCCACCTTACCCCTCTTCCTTATGTCCGACCTTCCCACCCCGGACGAATTTTCCCCGGCCGTGCTGGCCCAGCTTCGACGGCTGCAGGATAAATACGTCCCCGACGGCCAAGACTTGGCCGCATACCTTGAAGGCCTCTACCACGCCAAATACATCAACTACTGGGATTATATCGAGCTAGACACCTTACTCTCCCTCCAGCGCCCGCTCACCAACCTGCCCGATGAGCGGATTTTTATCATGTACCACCAGATTTCGGAGCTCTATTTCAAGCTCTGCCTCTGTGAGTACGAGCAGATTGGCGACCTGAAAACGCCCACGCTCGGCGAAGTGGTGCTGCGCCTGGGCCGCATCAACCGCTACTTCGACAACCTCATCGACTCGTTCGACGTGATGGTGGACGGCATGGACAAGCAGCAGTTTCTCGACTTCCGCATGGCCCTCATGCCGGCGTCGGGCTTTCAGAGCGTGCAATACCGCATGATTGAGATTGCCAGCACCGCGCTCGAAAACCTCACCGACCAAGTGAAGCGCCAGACCCTGGGCGAGGCCTCGGCCCACGATTTCGACCAGCTGCTGGGCTGCATCTATTGGAAAGCCGGCGCCACCATCGAAGCCAGCGGCGCCAAGGCCCTCACCCTCATCGAGTTTGAGCGCAAGTACACCGCCGACCTCGTGCGCCACGCCGAAGCCTACCACGACCGCAACGTGTGGGCTGTGGTGCAGCGCCTGCCCGCCGAAGACCGCCAGCACCCCCGCCTGCTGCGCGCCATGCGCCAGCTCGACGTGAGCGTAAACGTGAACTGGCCGCTCATGCACTTCAAATCGGCGGTGCGCTACCTGCACCGCAACCCCACCGACGTGGCCGCCACCGGCGGCACCAATTGGCGCAACTATCTGCCGCCCAAGTTCCAGCGCCGCATTTTCTATCCGCAGCTCTGGAGCGCGCAGGAGTTGGAAGACTGGGGCAAGGGCTGGGTCGAAAGCGTGCTCGAAGAGGGCGTCGGCGTTTAGGCAACTGTCCGAGGATTCAAGCCAGCATACCTGCTAACCCGACCCGCGAAATAGCATAAAGAACGAACACGAACGAGGCCGGTTTCCGTAAGGAACACCGGCCTCATTCATTTCCCCGCTCATGACTCCCGAAGAACAAAAAATCATCGACGCCTCACTCGACCAGGCCCGCCGCCTGCACGACAACCTGCGCGGCATCTGGGACGGCGACACCCTGGCCACCTTTTACTACAGCGTGATTTCGGGCACCATTGCCCGCAACGGGCCGGAAGTGGCCAAAGCTCTCGGCGCCATGCTCACCGAAGTCTACACCAACACCGCCAAGTCGCACGTCGACCTCGGCAAGCTGGCCAACGGCTTCGCGAACGGCAAAACGGAAACCGAAAAACCGGACTAATCTGTTGCAAACCCTTGGACGGGCGAGCCACAAAAGCCCGCCGAAACCTAATCGACCATGCGGCCTTTTTCGGCCTGGGTTTCGCTCATGCGCCAGTATACCAGCAGCGAAATCAGCGCGCAGGCCGTCACGTACCAGTAAAACCACTCCTCCACCCCGCGCTGCTTGGCAAACAAGGCCACGTACTCGGCCGTGCCGCCAAAAATGGCCACGGTGAGCGCAAACGGCAGGCCCACGCCCAGGGCCCGGATTTCGGTGGGGAAAAGCTCGGCCTTCACCACGGCGCTGATGGACGTGTAGCCGCTCACCACGAACAGCGCCGCGATAAGCAGTCCGGCCGCCGCCCAGGCGTCGTGGGTATTGGCCAGCAAGCGCAGCAGCGGCACGGTGCCCAGCGTAGCCCCAATGCCGAACATGAGCAGCACCGGCCGGCGGCCCACCCGGTCGGAAATGGCGCCCAGCAAGGGCTGAAACAGCAGCGCCACCGCCATCACGCCGAAGGAAATCAGCGTGGCTTCCTCTTTTTCAAAACCGGAAGTGTTAACGAGAAACTTTTGGGCGTAGGTGGTATAGGTATAAAACGCCAGAGTGCCGCCCAGCGTCAGCCCCACCACCGTGAGCACCGCCAGCGGGTGCTGCAGCAGCACCCGCATTTGGGAAGGCCGCGCCGTGCCATCCGCATTGGCTGCTACTTGGGCCTGGGTTTGCTGGTGCTGCTCAAAGGCACTGGTTTCGCTCATGTGGGTGCGCAGGTACAGCGCGCCCAGGGCGGCCAGCGCGCCAATCACGAAGGGCACCCGCCAGCCCCACTCGCCTAGCTGAGCAGGCGTGAGCAGTTGCTGCAGGCCCAGCTGCACCAACAGCGCCAGGAGTTGGCCGCCCATCAGGGTCAGGTACTGAAAGCTGGACCAAAACCCGCGGTGCTTGGCGCCGGCCATTTCACTGAGGTAGGTGGCCGAAGTGCCGTATTCGCCGCCCACGCTGATGCCCTGCACCAAGCGGGCCAGCAGCAGCAAGGCCGGAGCCGCCACACCTATGCGCGCGTAGCCCGGCGTGGCGGCGATGAGCAGCGACCCGCCGGCCATGAGCCGCACCGACAGCAGCAGGGCAGCCCGGCGGCCGTGCCGGTCGGCATACATTCCGAGCAGCCAGGCCCCCAGCGGCCGCATCAAAAAGCCCACGGCGAAAATGGCCGCCGTGTTCAGCAGCTTGGCGGTGGTGTCGCCGCTGGGGAAGAATACGGGGGCGAAGTACAGGGCGAACGCGGAGTAAGCGTACCAATCGTACCACTCCACCAAGTTGCCAATGGAACCACTGGCGATGGAGCGAAAACGCGAAACTGGTGTTGTAGCAATTATTTCAGCCATGAGGCAAACTAACGAATGATGGGCAGCATTAGCCTGAGTAGCCACGGAAATGCCCAATCAACCAGTTCGGGATTTCGCTGCTTCTCTTCGTGCTTTGGAGCTTACGTAACTTTGTTGCGGCGAACAAGAAGCCCAATTTCATTAAAGGATAACTACCTTTGTTTACACAAATGTTTAAAAAAGAATTAGAGGTTCTGCTTACGCCGGAGGTGGCGTTCGATGAGTTAGCGCGCTATGAAGCCATTCTTGAGCAAGCGGGTGTGCAAGCTGGCGCAGCTGATTTTGTGCACTTAAAACGCCGCTCTATTGATGCACGGGGAAGACAGCCGCTGGTGCGCCTACGGGCCGACGTTTACACAGGACCTCCCCCGCCGGACCTATTTGGACCCTGGTTTATTTATCCAAATGTTAAAACAACTTCTGATAAGGTTTTGATAGTTGGGGCCGGGCCGGCAGGGCTTTTTGCAGCGCTTCGCTGCATCGAGCTGGGCCTGAAACCCATTGTGCTGGAGCGCGGCCTCGACGTGCGCACGCGCCGCCGCGACTTGGCGGCTATCAATAAGGACCAAGTGGTGAACCCCGATTCGAACTACTGCTTCGGCGAAGGAGGCGCGGGCACCTACTCCGACGGCAAGCTTTATACCCGCGCCACCAAGCGCGGCGACGTGGGCCGCGTGCTGCGCCGCCTGGTGCAGCACGGCGCCACCCCGGACATTCTGGTGGACGCCCACCCCCACATCGGTACCAACAAGCTGCCCGCCGTGGTGCAGGCCCTGCGCGAGGCCATCATCGAAGCCGGCGGGGAGGTGCGCTTCGAAACCCGCGTCACCGACCTTCTGCTCGAAAACAACCGCCTGCGCGGCGTGGTGCTGGCCTCGGGCGAAGCCCTGGAAGCTGAGGCCACCATTCTGGCCACCGGTCATTCGGCCCGGGACATTTACGAATTGCTGCACCGCCGGGGCGTGCTCATCGAAGCCAAGCCCTTTGCCCTGGGCGTGCGCGTGGAACACCCGCAGGCCCTCATCGACCAAGCCCAGTACCGGCGCTCCGAGCGCGGCCTGCTGCCGGCCGCTTCCTACTCGCTGGTGCACCAAACGGAGGTGCGCGGGGAGCAGCGCGGCGTGTTTTCGTTTTGCATGTGCCCCGGCGGCTTCATTGTGCCGGCGGCCACGGCGCCGGGCGAAGTGGTGGTCAACGGCATGTCGCCGAGCCGGCGCGACTCGCGCTTTGCCAATTCCGGCATTGTGGCCGCCGTGGAGCTGGCCGACCTCGACGTGCGCCAGCACGGCGCGCTGGCCGGGCTGCGCTTTCAGCAGGCGCTGGAACAGCGGGCCTGCCAGGCGGCGGGCGGCACGCAGCAGGCCCCGGCGCAGCTGCTCGGCGATTTTTTGAAGAACAAAATGTCCGGCAGCCTGCTGGAAACCTCGTACCAGCCGGGCCTCACCTCCGTGCGCATGGACGACGTGCTGGGGCCCGTGCTGGCCGAGCGGCTGCGGCAGGGCTTCCGCGACTTTGGCCGCAAAATTCCGGGCTACGCCACCAACGCCGCGCAAATTGTGGGCGTCGAAAGCCGCACTTCGGCCCCGGTGCGCATCCCGCGCGACCCGGCCACGCTGCAGCATCCGGTGGTGGCGGGCCTGTTTCCGTGCGGCGAGGGCGCGGGCTACGCCGGCGGCATCGTGTCGGCGGCCATGGACGGGGAGCGGTGCGCGGAAGCGGTTTTCGCGGTTTTCTCGTAGAAAGCCGGGAAGGCCTGCCGTCCGGCCAATGTTGAAGAACCAACTGGGCAATGTGCTTGCGTTGAACCATTCTTTAAAGCACTGCCACAACAGCGGAATGGCCTTTTTACTCACTTTGCTCCTGAACTCCTATGAAAAAGACCCTTGTGCTCGGCGCCTCCGACAACCCGGCGCGCTATTCTTTCCGGGCCACCCACATGCTCAAAAACCACGGCCACGAAGTGGTGCCCGTGGGCATTCGCAAAGGCGAAGTGGCGGGCCTGCCCATCCACACCGACCGGCCCCAGGAAAAAGACATCGACACGGTGACCCTTTACGTGGGCCCGCAAAACCAGCCCGCCTGGTACGACTACATCCTCGACCTGAAACCCAAGCGTATCCTGTTCAACCCGGGCACCGAAAACCCCGAGCTGGAACGCCTGGCCCAGCAGCGCGGCATCCAAACCGAGGAAGCCTGCACGCTGGTGCTGTTGTCGATTGGGCAGTATTAAATTCACTGATTTCGAGACGGAAAAGCCCCGGCGCAACACACGTCGGGGCCTTTTTGCATCAGTATTTGTCTATTCCTCATCGATAAACCAGCCGCTGCCCTTGGCAACGGACAGCCGCACCGCAGCGCCGGGCGCCACCGTGGCGGTGGGCTGCCGCACCCGCACGGCCTGGCCGGGCACGGCCACTTCCACTTCACAGTGGCTACCATAAAACCGAACCGCTCGCACCACGCCGGCCAGCCCGCCCCGGCTCTTGGTTGAAAGTACCACGTCTTCGGGGCGCACCAGCAGCACGGCCCCGGAACCTGGAAACTGCGCACCGGGGCCGCCCAACCCCTGGCGGGCCGCGCCGCGCACCGCGTTGTAATCGCCGAACAGGCTGGCGGTGTATTCATTCACGGGTTGGTGGTAGATGATGTGCGGGGGGGCCTGCTGAATAATCCGGCCGCGCTGGAGCACCAGAATTTCGTCGGCCCAGGGCAGCGTATCGGCCGCGTCGTGCGACACCAGCAGGCAGGTGATGCCCAGGCGGGTGCTCAGTTCCTCGATGATGCCTTGCAGCAGGCGCTTGTGCACGCGGTCGAGGTTGGAAAAGGGCTCGTCGAGCAGCAGCAGCCGGGGCGCGCTCAGCAGCAGGCGCGCCAGGGCCACGCGCTGCTGCTCGCCCCCGGAGAGGTGGTCGGTGCGGCGCGCCAGCAGGTGGTCGATGCGGCAGAGGGCAAACAGCGCCTGCGCATCGGCCAGGGGCTGCTGGTTGGCGTAGCGCAGCACCTGCTCGACGCGCAAAAACTGCGGCAACTCCGATTTCTGCGACAAGTAGGCCACACCGGGGTGCCCGGGCACCAGCGTTTCGGCGGGGCCGCGCACCCGGTCGCCGTTCACGCGCACCTCGCCCGTGCTGGGCTGGATGAGGCCGGCAATGATTTGCAGCAGCGTGCTTTTGCCGGTGCCCGACGCGCCCGCCAGCGCCAGCCGGCGGTGCGCGGGCAGTTGAAAGCTGAGGGACTGCAACACCTGGTTGCCCTGCTCCAGCAGGCTGATGTTGGTGACCGTGAGCAGTTCCATGCAGAAGCGGGGCGCCGGGAAATAAATGTACCGGCCCGCAAATAACCGCCGCAACCGCCGGAAACCCTGGAAATTTATGCTTCGCGCAGCCCCTTCGCTATATTTGCGCTCCTGCTACCGGTGATGGATTTCCACCGCGAACCGCCGGAGCACCTGCTCCGCGCTGATGATTCCTACCGAACGGACGGCCGCTGGGGCCGCGCCGCTTAGCTCATCCTGCGTTCGCCCCGTGCCCTCCCGCCCTTCGCTTTTTGCCCTGATTCCCGTCCGCCTGCGAGCCTTATACACCGCTTCGGCCGGGGCATTTCTGCTGCGCTGGCTGTTGCTGGGCGGATTAATTGGAGCCCTGGCGGGCACGGCTTCGGCGGGGTTTTTGGTGGCGCTGGACGGGGTTACGCGCTGGCGCGAGGCCCACGCCTGGGCCCCGGCGCTGCTGCCGGCGGCGGGCCTGCTCATTGGCCTGGCCTACCATTATTTCGGGCAGGTGGCGGGTCGGGGCAACAACCTCATTCTGGACGAAATTCATCGGCCCAGCCGGGCCATTCCGTTGCGGCTGCTGCCGCTGGTGCTGGGCGGCACCTTGCTCACGCATCTGGTGGGCGGCTCGGCGGGCCGCGAGGGCACGGCCGTGCAAATGGGCGGCGCCCTGGCCGACCAGCTGCCGCGCTGGCTGCGCCTGACTGCCGCCGACCGGCGCCTGCTGCTCATCGCGGGCATGAGCGCGGGCTTTGCATCGGTGTTTGGCACCCCGCTGGCCGGGGCGGTTTTTGGGCTGGAAGTGCTGTGGCTGGGCTCGGTTCGCTACGACGCCGTGCTGCCAAGCTTTCTGGCCGCCGCCGTGGCCGATGCCGTGACGCGGGCCTGGGGCGTGGGGCACACCGCCTACCCGGTGCTGGGCGCGCTGCCGCTCACGCCCACGCTGCTGGGCGGCGCGCTGCTGGTGGGCGCGCTGTGCGGGCTGGCGGCGCGCGGCTTTATCGGGCTCACGCACGCCGTGGGCCGGGTTTACGCCCGCTTCATTGCCTACCCGCCGCTGCGGCCGGTGGTGGGCGGCGCCGTGGTGGCGCTGCTGATGTGGGGCCTGGGCACGACCCGCTACAGCGGCCTGGGCATTCCGGTCATTCTGGAAGCTTTCCAGCACCCGCTGCCGCCCGCCGTCTGGGCCTGGAAGCTGGTTTTTACGGCGCTCACGCTGGGCTGCGGCTTTCGGGGCGGCGAGGTGACGCCACTGTTTTTTATGGGGGCGGCGCTGGGCAGTGCCCTGGCTGCGGTGCTGCCGCTGCCGGTGGCGCTGCTGGCGGCCATGGGGTTTGTGGGCGTGTTTGCGGGGGCGGCCAATACGCCGCTGGCCTGCACCCTCATGGGCCTGGAGCTGTTCGGCGGGCAGGCGGGCATTTGCCTGGGGCTGACCTGCGTGGTGGCGTATGGGTTCTCGGGCCACCGCGGCATCTACGGCGCGCAGGTGGTGGGCCAGGCCAAGCACCCGCACCGGCAGCCGGAAGAAGGGCAGCGCCTGAACGAATTGTAGCCCGCCAATTCGGGTTAATGCCCGGCAATGGGTAATTTGGGCGGCTCACATTCATTCATTTTCCTTAGCTGGCTCAGGGTCAAACTTATGCGCACATTTATACTAACTCTGGGCCTGGCGGCGGGCTTGGCCGTTCAGGCCAACGCTCAATCGGCTAAGGAAACGGCGCTGGCGAAAGGCCAGGAAGCCATCAAGCTGATGGACGACGGGCACGTGCCCGAATCCATCAAGCTGCTGGAAGAAGCCGCCGCGCTGGACCCCACCAACTACCATTACGGCTACGAACTGGCCCTGGCGCACTACATGCAAAAGGAATACCCGACCGCCATTGCCCTGCTCACCCCCCTGGCGGACCGCAAGGAAGCGAGCGAGCGGACCTACCAGCTGCTGGGCAACAGCTACGACCTGGCCGGCCAGGGAACCCAGGCCGCGGAAACGTACAACCAGGGCCTGAAGAAGTTTCCGGAGTCGGGCCCCCTGCACCTGGAGCTGGGCAACCTGCAGCTGGTGAAGAAAGACTACGCCGAAGCGCTGAAATTCTACGAAAAAGGCATCGAGTTGGCGCCCACCTTTCCGTCGAACTACTACCGGGCGGCCAAGCTCTACCTGGCCTCCAACAACGAGCTGTGGGGCATGATATACGGCGAGCTGTTCATGAACCTGGAACGCAACAGCGCCCGCACCGCCGAAATGAGCAAGCTGCTGTTCGACACCTACAAGAGCGAAATCACTTTTCCCAAGCCCAATTCGGCGTCCGTCAGCTTTGGCCAGAACGTGCTTGATGCCTCGACGATGGGCAAGGGCAAGGACTTCAAGCTGCCCTACAGCATGGCCTACGAAACCACGATGGGCGTGGCCGTGGCCACCGCGCACGAGATTACGCTGGCTTCCCTGAACACCATTCGCACCAACTTCATCAACACGTATTACGACATGAAGCACGACGCGAAATACCCCAACGTGCTGTTCGACTACCAGCGGCAGATTGCCAAAGCCGGCCACGCCGAAGCCTACAACTACTGGCTGCTGATGAAAGGCGACGAGGACGGCTTCGACGCCTGGGCCAAAGCCAACCCGGAGAAGTGGAAGAATTTTGTGGCCTGGTACCAGGGTAATGCCCTGGAGCTGAACGCCCGGCACAGGTTCTACCGCGCGCAGTACTAGCGGTTTATTAGCAAGAATGGAAAGTCCTGGCCCCACCGGCCGGGATTTTCTATTAAAAAAGCGCCGCCGCAGGCAACCCTTGCCCGGCCGCGTGCATCTGACGCGCTAACTCACCAGACTTTTCTGCTTTTTGCCCACCCTCACCGTGACCGAAGCCGAACTCATCGCCGCCTGCGTGCGCGGCGAGCACCGGGCCCAACGCCAGCTCTACGACCAGCTGGCCGGCCTGATGCTCACCGTGTGCCGCCGCTACCTCAAGCGCCGGGAAGACGCCGAGGAAGCCCTCATTCTCGGATTCGCCAAGATGTTTCGCGCCCTGCCCACCTACCGTTTCGAGGGCAGCTTTGAGGGCTGGGTGCGCCGCATCATGGTGAACGAGGCGCTGATGCAGCTGCGCCAGCGCGAGCTGATGACCGTGTCGTTCGAGGATTTTGCCCAGCCCGAAAACCTGGCCACGACCGCCGCCACCGCCGACACCCAGCTCCAGGCCGAAGACCTGATGGAGCTGCTCACCACCCTGCCCACCGGCTACCGCACGGTGTTCAACCTCTACGCCCTGGAAGGCTACGGCCACCAAGAAATTGCCGAGCTGCTGGGCATCAGCGAAGGCACCAGCAAATCGCAGCTGAGCAAGGCCCGCGCCATGCTCCAGCGGCGGGTTCAGTTTGCCGCCATTTCCAGCAATTAGCCTTACCTAGACTTATGTTTCCCGAAGATATCGACGACTTATTCCGCGAGAAGCTCGACGGCCACGCCACCCCACCGGGCGATGCCGATGCGCTGTGGGCGCGCCTGCAGGCCACGCCGGCCGAGGAGCCCGCTGCCCCGGCCCCCGACCCGCGCCTCGACCAGCTTTTTCAACGCACCCTGAGCGGCCACGCCACGCCGCCCCGGCGCGAGCTCTGGGAGCGGCTGGAAGACGAGCACCTGCGCCCCCGCCAGCGCCGCGCCGCCGCGTGGTGGCCCATGGCCATTGCCGCGGCAGTGGCCCTGCTGCTGGTGGCCGGCGGCGCCGGCCTGTGGCTGGGCTTCCCCTCGGGCGGCCCGAAAACCGGCGCCATTGCCTCGCAAGGCTCCACTCGTGGCACCACCAGCCCAGCGTCAGTTGGCAACCCTGCCCAAACCCAAAGCCAGACGACCATCGAGCCGCGTGAAAATGCCGCTATTGCCGTCACCACGCCGGCGGCACAGCCGGAAAAGGCTCAGCAAAGTATTTTCGCTGAATCTCCCCAGAAAAAAGCGGCTACTCAGGCAACCCGCCCCGCCGCCCTCGCATCTACCGCATCAAAGGCCAGCCAGGCAGCTTCCGAGCCGCCGCTCCGCCACCTGAAAGGAACCACCCGGCAGCCGGACGCGGCCACCGAGCAAGCCCCCCTGGTGGCCCACGCGACTCCCCCCGCCACCCCGTCGGCACCGGCTCGCGCAACTGACGAGTTGCAAAAAGCCCCGGAACCGGCCCCGGTAGTGGCCCAAACCAAACCCGCACCCACGCCGGAAATCGTCCGCGTCGGCAGCAGCGAGCTGATAACGGTGGACGTGCGCACCGGCGACGCCACGGCCAGCCGCGCGGCCCAAACCACCAGCTCGGCCGTGGCTTCGAGCGAGGAGCCCACCGAGCGCCGCCGCCTGGGCGGGCGCCTGCTGCAGCAAGCCGGTAACTTGGTGCGCGGCGAGCGGGTGAGCCTGGCCGAGGCAGCGGGCCTGCCCGAAAACGTGACCGTCCGGGCCTCGGTGGGCGGCCGCAGCATCAGCAAATCCATTCAATTGTAATTCACTTTTCTTTCTCGGAAATCATGCAACGCGCTTTTCTCTCCTTTTTTCTGCTGGTTTTTGCGCTCACGGCGGGCCTGAACGAGGCCCGCGCCACGGTGCGGGCCACGCCCTCGGCCTTCTTCAAAGACACCATTGTGGTGCGCCTGCCCAACCAGGCCACCCTCACGCTGGTGGTGCGCGACGCGGCCCAGCTGCGCGAGCTCAAGAAATACCAGCTCGACTCGCTCACTTCCCGGCTGGCCAGCTACATCACGCAGGCCGAAACGGCGGCCAAAAACGGCAAATCGGAGCAGGTCACCATGGAGTTTTATCCCGACAAAGACCAGCCCGGCAAAAACATGCCCGAGCAAATCCGCATCACCACGCACAAGCCCTCGGCCAATGGCCCCAGCAACAAGGTGGAAGTGCTGCTGGAGAAAAAAACCGGCCTCGTGATTAACATCGACGGCCGGAATAAGTCGACCGGCCGCGATGCCCGAACCCCCGAGCAGCGCCAGGCCCACCGCGACTCCGTGCGCCTCAAGGACCTGGAGAAGCGCTCCACCAAGTCGCACCTCATCCTCGACATCGGCCTGAACGCGCTGGTGAACCAGAAATCCGTGGCCGGCCAATCGGACGTGGACCTGCGCACCGAAGGCTCGCGCTACGTCAACATCGGCCTGGACTGGGACGCCCGCCTCGGCGGCAAGCGCAGCCCCCTGAGCCTGACCGTGGGCCCCGAATTTGCCTTCAACAACTACATGCTGAACGGCAACCGCCAGTGGGTGAACGAGAACGGCCGCACCAGCGTCATCCTCAACCGCGAAGGCCGCCAGTACCAGAAAACCAAGCTGGCCACGTCCAGCATCAACCTGCCCCTGATGCTGCGCCTGCAGCTGCGCGACTCGCACTACAAGCCCACTTTCACCATCGGCGCGGGCGGCTTCGTGGGCTACCGCATCAAGTCCTGGACCAAGGTGAAATACACCAGCGAGGGCACCACCTACAAGGACAAAGAAGACGGCAGCTACAACATGGAAAACTTCCAGTACGGCCTGCAGGGCACCATCGGCTACCGCAGCCTGGAGTTCTTCGGCAAGTACAACATGAACCCCCTGTTCAAAGCCAATGCCGGCCCCGATACCCAGGTTCTGAGCTTCGGCGTGCGGCTGCTCGGTATCGACTAAGTAGTAATGGGATAAGGAAAAAGGGAGCGGGAATAAGTGCTGTGTACAGGCAGCATTTATTCCCGCTCCCTTTTTCCTTCTTTCTTATCCCTTATTGATTTCGGAAAAAGTTATCGAGCAGAATGGCGGCCGAAATGGCCACGTTGAGGCTTTCGGCCCGGCCGCCGGCCCCGCGCGGGATGTGCAGGCGCCGGGTGAGGGCCGCCGCCACGCCGGGCGTGAGGCCGTGCGACTCGGAGCCCATGACGAGCACGCCGGCGGGGCGCAGGGCGAGGCGGTGCACGTTGTCGCCGGCCAAATCGGCGCCGAAGATGCCGACTTCGGGCGGCAGCGTGGGCAGCCAGGCGGCCAGGTCGCGCTCCCACACGGGCACGCGGGCGAAGGCGCCCATGGTGGCGGCCACGGTTTTGGGGGCGTAAGCGTCGGCGCAGCCGGGGCTGAGCACCACGCCGGGCAGGCCGTACCAGTCGGCCAGGCGCAGCAGCGTGCCCAGGTTGCCAGGGTCGCGCACTTCGTCGAGGGCCAGCAACAAAGCGCCCGTGGGCAGCGTTGGAGGCAGCGGCGGCTCGGACGGCAGGCGGGCCACCGCGAGGGCCGTGGCGTTGTGGGCCAGGGTGCCGAGCTGGGTGAGCTCGGTTTCGGTGACGAGGGTGAGCAGGCGCGCGGGCAGCGAGGCACGGTTTTGGGAAGCGAATTCGGCCGTAGTCAGCAGGTGTTCGGTTTCCAGGTCAGAACTTAGCAGCTCCAACACGCTTTTTCCGCCTTCCACCAGAAACGCGCCGTGGCGCTGGCGGTACTTTTTTTGGTGCAGCGACTGCACGTATTTCCCAAGTGTTTTTGAAACCATTGTTGTCGACCTATTCTTCAAAGCTACGGGCCCTGCGCCGGCTCGGGCCGCTGGGCGTGCTGCTGCTGGCCGCGGCGTGCTCGCCGTTTAAGCTGCTGCGGCCGGGCCAGCGCCTGCTGAGCCGCGTGGAAATAAAGGGCGTGGAGCAGGCCGACAAAGAACGGCTCACGGCGCTGGCTCAGCAAAAACCCAATACCCGTTTCCCGCTGCCCAAGCTGGCCATCTACCAGTTGGGCTACAATTTCTACGACTCGGTGCGCATCAAAAACAAGCTGCGCGACATTCAGGCCAGCTACGCGGCCAAGATGAAGGCAGCCGGCACCGACTCGGCCGAGCTGGGCAAGCTGCTGGCCCGCCGCGAGCGCAAGGTCACCCGCAAGCAGCTGGCCCTCGACAAGGGCAACGCCATCATGCGCCTGGGCGAGGCGCCCGTGGTGTACGACACCACCCTGACCCGCCGCACGGTGGAGCAAATGACCACCTTTCTGCATTCGCAGGGCTTTTTCCGGGCCACGGTGACGGCCACCGACACGGCCCGCTACCGGCACAGCCGGTTCCTGAAGCTGATGGGCAAGGTGTTCAACGGCAAGCCCGATTCGCTGGACCTGGCCAAGCTTTACCGCCGCGCCACGGTCACGTACGCCATCACCGAAGGCCCGCCGTTCCTCTACCGCCTGCAGGAGCCCAGCATTCCGGATTCGGGGGTGGCGGCCGTGGTGCGCCAGGCTAAAGCGGCTTCGCTGATTCACGAAAACGAGCGCTACAATGAGGAAATCATCGGCCAGGAGCGCACCCGGCTCGAAACCCTGCTCAAGAACGCCGGCTACTTTGATTTCCGGCCCCAGTTCATCACGCTGGAAGCCGACACCAGCTACGAGAAGTTTACGGTGCGGCTGCGCACCTTCATTGCCAACCCCGGCCCCGCGCAGGGCCACCGCAAGTACACCATCCGCCAGGTGCGCTTCGTGACCGATGCCGGCATCGGCCGCACCCTGCGCAACGCCGCCGGCGACACCCTGCGCCGGGCCGGCACGCCGGGTGCGCTGCGGGCGCGGCCCAATCTGGGCCTGCGCACCGACACCACCGTCACTGATTCGGTGCATTTCGCGGCCTATCAGCAGAAGTACAGCACCAGCCTGCTGGCCCGCAAGGTGCTGGTGCGCCCCGGCCAGCTCTACAACCTCACGCGCACCCAGCAAACCCAGCGGCTGCTCTCGGACCTGGACATGTTCCGCTTCAGCACCGTGAGCTACCGCAAAGTGCCCGACCCCCCCGCCGCCGACAGCGCCGGCCTGCACCCCACCACCGGCGAACTGAACGCGGTAATCAACGCCTCGCCGGCGCCCAAGTTTGCGATAAACGACGAGTTCGGGGCCACGTTCGTGGCCAATTTGGCCGGCCCGTTTCTCAACCTACGCCTAAAAACCCGGAACCCATTTGGCGGGGCCGAGGTGCTAGAGTTTGGCGTCCGGGCCGGCTTGGAAGGGCAGCTGGTGCGGGTTGCCACCGAAAACCAGACCCAGCAGTCGGTGCTGACCAAGCAGCTCGGAGCCACGGCGTCGCTCACGCTGCCGCAGTTTCTGGTGCCGTTTCGCACCAACCACTTTCTGACGAAATACAACCCCAAAACCCGGTTTACGCTCTCGGAAACCTACGTGGACCGGCCGGAATACACCCGTTCCAATTTCGAGTTCGCGTTCGACTACATCTGGCAACGCTCGGCGTTTCACCAGTACGTGTTTTCGCCCGTGGTGCTCACGCTGGTGAATTCCGACCCCAGCCCGGCATTTGCGCAACGGCTGGAAGATTTGAAGGTCACCGAAGGCTCGTCGCTGTACCGCTCGTTCAACAAGCAAATCGAGCCCAGCTTTGGCTTCACTTCGCTGTATAATTCCAACGACTTCAACCAAACCCGCAACGCCCAGTACCTGCGCCTGGCGGTGGAGTTTGGCGGCCTAACGCGCAGCTTGTACCGTCAGCCGCTTTTCGACGCCACGAACCTGAACGTGTATGACTTTGCGCGGCTCAGCGCCGATTACCGGCGCTACTACCGCCTCACGCCCCAAACCTACTTTGTGTGGCGCCTGAACGGCGGGGTGGTGCACGCCATCACCCGGACGGAAGGCGATTACGTGGTGCCCTACGACAAGTCCTTTTTTGCGGGCGGCTCCACCAGCCTGCGGGCCTGGCAGCCGCGCCGCCTGGGGCCGGGCGGCTACACCCCGCTGCTACCGGACAACACCCGCGACTACCTCACCGAGCAGCCCGGCGAGCTGCTGCTCGAAGGCAGCGCCGAATACCGCTTCCCCATCTACAGCTTCATCAAAGGAGCCGTTTTCACGGATTTTGGCAACGTGTGGGGCCTGCAGGAAAAAAAGGACCCTATCACCCACGAGTACTTCCGCGAGAATGCACAGTTTCAGCTCGACCGTTTCTACCGGCAGCTGGCGCTGGACACCGGCCTCGGCATTCGCTTCGACTTCACCTTCCTCATCCTACGCCTCGACTTGGCCACCAAAATCTACGACCCCACCGCTCTAAGTGGCAAGCGGTGGGCCCTGCGCTACTTCGACAGCAGCGCCAACCCCATCGCCTTCAACCTGGGCATTGGTTACCCCTTCTAAGGAGTGGGTTGGTGGATACAAAGCAGGCGAGTCAGGCTTGAACCCACCACTCCTTCTTAGTACGCCAGCAGTTCGCCGAGAGCGGCGGCCACTTTGGCGGCGCTGGGCAGCATCTGGCGCTCCAGCTCCACGTTGAGGGCGATGGCGGGCAGGTTGGCCGCGCCCAGCGTGAACACCGGCGCATCCAGGGCCTCGAAGCAGTGGCGCTGGATGCGCCCGGCCAGGCTTTCGGCGAAGCTGTTGAGCAGGGGCTCCTCGGTGAGCACCAGCACCTTGCCGTGGCGGCGCGTGGCGGCGGTCACGGCGTCGAAATCGAGCGGATTGAGGGTGCGCAGGTCCAGGATTTCGATTTGACCGGGGAAGTCGCGGCTGGCCGTTTTAGCCCAGTGCACGCCCATGCCGTAGGTCACCACCAGCGCGGTTTCGCCGCGGCGCAGCTTGTCGGCATCGGCGGCTTGCGCGATGGCGGCCTGGCCCAGCGGGATGACGTAGCCAGCGGCCGGCTCTGTGGTTTTGGCGTCTTCGGTGCCGGGCACTTTGCTCCAGTACAGGCCCTTGTGCTCCAGTATCACCACGGGGTTGGGGTCAAGGAAGGCGGCACGCATCAGGCCTTTCATGTCGGCCGCGTTGCTCGGGTACACCACTTTAATGCCGCGAATGGTGAGCAGCGTGCTCTCAATGGAGCCCGAATGGTAGGGCCCGCCGCCGCCATACGCGCCAATGGGCACGCGTATGAGCGCCGGAATCGGAAACTTGCCCATGGTGAGGTAGCAGGATTTTGACAGCTCTTCCACCAGCTGGTTCAGGGCCGGCCAGATGTAGTCGGCAAACTGGATTTCGACGATGGGCCGGGCGCCCACGGCGGCCATGCCGGCCGTGCTGCCCACAATGTAGGCCTCCTGAATGGGCGTGTTGAACACGCGGCCGTCGCCGTACTTTTTGGCCAGCAACGCAGCTTCGCGGAACACGCCGCCCAGCTCGCCACCCACGTCCTGCCCGTAAAACAGGGCTTCGGGAAACTCGCGCAGGATGTCGTCCACGGCGTGCAGGGCGGCGTCCACCATCAGGGTTTTCTCGGCGCCGGCGGGGCTGCGCTCGCCGGCTTCGGCCAAGATGGCGGGCGGGGCAAACTCGTGGTCGGCGAAAGTGGCCGGGTCGGGGTCGGGCGCGGCCAGGGCTTCGGCCCAGTCGGCGCGCACGGTAGCCAAAGCCTCGGCGGCCAAGTCGTTCAGCTCGGTTTCGGCAAAGCCCTGGGCCAGCAGCTGCTGGTGCAGGCGTGGCAAGGGGTCCTGGGTTTGGTGGGCGGCCAAGTCGTGGCGGTACCACTCGCGGCGCACGCCGCTGGTGTGGTGGCCCAGCAGCGGGCATTTGGCGTGCACCAGCACCGGCCCGCGCCGGGCCCGCACGTGCGCGAAAGCCTCCGTCAGGCCCGCGTACGACGACCAGAAATCGGCCCCGTCCACCTGCAGCCGCCGCAGGCCCGGAAAGCCCGCCGCAAACTCGTAGGCGTTCATGGCGCGCATCTCGCGGCCGGTGGCCGAAATGCCCCAGTCGTTGTCCTGCACCAGGTAAATAATGGGCAGCTGGTGCAGAATGGCCATTTGCAGGGCTTCCGACACCTCGCCCTCCGTCATGGCGCCGTCGCCAATCGAGCACAAACTCAACGCCTGATTCCCGGCCAGATTTTCCCGGATTTTCTTCACCGCATCGGTAGCCGCGGCCACTTGCTCGCCGGGCAGCGCCTCAAAATATTTGATGGCGTGCGCCATGCCGGTGGCCGGAATGGCCTGCATGCCCGTGGCCGAGCTTTGGTGCGGAATGACCGGCACGCCCGCCCGCCGCAGCGACGGGTGCGAGTAGTACGTGCGCCCTCCGCTGAACGGGTCGCCGGCCTTGGCCAGCAGTTGCAGCATGAGCTCATACGGCCGCAGCCCGAGGCCGAGCAGCAGGGCATCGTCGCGGTAGTAGGGCGCGGCAAAGTCGGTTTCGGTGAGCAGGAAGGCGGTGGCCAGTTGCACGGCCTCGTGCCCGCGGGCGGTGGCGTGCACGTAGCGCGAGGCCGTGGCTTTCTGCTCTTCGTAGAGGTCGGCCATGGCGGCGGCCGTGTGCATCAGGCGGTAGGCGCGGCGCAGCAGGTAGGGGTCGATGGCCGGTGCCGGCCGCGCGTTGGGGGCCGAAAACGCGGCGGCCGCGGCCGCCGCGGCGTTGGCGACGCGGGTATTGGGCAGGTCGGTGGTGTCGGGTGCGGTGGGCGCGGCAAAGTCGGACATCGGGCAAGGGGCGGGTGAGGCCACAAAAGTACGCCCGGCCTCCGTCCGTATCTTTGCGCCCGGCCACAAAGCCGCTTTTTGGGCCTACATGCCTTTCGCGGGCCCTGTTTTGCGGCCTAACTGCTTCGCCTGCTTCCCACTTCTTTCTGTGAACCCCGCGCCCTCTCCCACCATCCGTCCCGAAATTGAAGCCTGGCTGGCCGATTTTCAGCTCCGCCTGTGCCAGCAGCTGGAAACCGCCGACGCCGGCCCGGCCCGCTTCCTCACCGATGCCTGGCAGCGCGAAGGCGGCGGTGGCGGCCGCTCCAAAGTGCTGGAGCACGGCCGCGTGCTGGAAAAAGGCGGCGTGGGCTTCTCGGCCGTGTGGGGCCAGATGAGCGAGGCCGCCGCCCGGCAGCTGCACATGCCCGACCCGCATTTCTACGCCACCGGCGTGAGCGTGGTGCTGCACCCGCGCAGCCCGCGCGTGCCCATCATCCACATGAACGTGCGCTACTTCGAAGCCGGCAACGGCGAAGCCTGGTTCGGCGGCGGCATCGACCTGACCCCGATTTACGTGGATGAAGCTCAGGCCCGCCGCTTCCACGAGCGGCTGCGCGACGTGTGCAACCGCCACAACCCCGCCTACTACCCCAAGTTCACCCGCTGGGCCGACGACTATTTTTACCTGCCGCATCGCCAGGAAACCCGCGGCGTGGGCGGCATTTTCTACGACCGCCTCACCGTGGGCCCCGACGGCACGGCCGAGGAGCTGTTTGCCTTCATGCGCGACGTGGCCGAGCTTTTTGGTCCCTTTTATTCGGAATTGATGGCCGAAAACCAGGCCCTGCCCTACGGCGAGCGCGAAGAAGCCTGGCAAACCCAGCGCCGGGCCCGCTACGCCGAGTTCAACCTGGCGTTTGACCGCGGCACCCGGTTCGGGCTCGAAACCGGCGGCCGCACCGAGTCCATCCTCATGAGCCTGCCCCCGCGCACCGGCTGGGCCTACAACCCCGCGCCGCCCGCGCCCGGCACGCCCGAAGCTGCCACGCTGGCCTGGCTCCGCAAAGGCGTAGACTGGCTGGCCGATGCTTGAAGCCATTAAAGCCTTCGACCGGCAGTTGCTGCTGGCCATCAACCACGGCCACGCCCGCGCGCTGGACGCGGTGATGCTGTTTGCTTCCAATCGCCTGGTCTGGTTTCCGGCCTATGCCCTGCTCATCGGGTGGCTGATTTACCATTTCCGGCGACGGGCGGTGCTGCTGTTGCCCCTGGTGGTGCTGGCCGTGGCGCTGGCCGACAGCATCACGAGCCGACTTTTTAAGCCGTTTTTTGCTCGCCCCCGCCCCTGCCACGACGGCGCCCTGCTGGCCCGGCTGCACCTGCCCGACGGCTGTGGCGGGCAATTCGGCTTTTTGTCGTCGCACGCCGCCAATTCCATGGCGCTGGCGGTGTTCCTGGCGGTGGTGCTGCCGCCGGGTCGCTTCCGGGCCCTCCGAATCGGAGTATTTTTGTGGGCTATTCTACTATCCTACAGCCGTATGTACCTTGGGGCGCATTACCCCACCGATGTGCTAGGCGGGGCCATCATCGGGGCGCTTCTGGGTGCCCTGGCGGCCCTGGCCTACCGGCAGTGGAGCCCGCGCCTGTGGCCGGAAAAAGTGTAAGCATCATTCCGTCATAACAATGAATAGCCCCGCGCGCCGCTTTCTGTTTCTGCTTTCGAGCTCCCGCCGCATGGGCAACACCGAGCAACTGGCGTATTGCGCGGCGCATTCGCTGCCTGAAACCGCGCAGCAGCGCTGGATTCATTTGCAGGACTACCCGCTGCCTTATTTCGTGGACCTGCGCCACCACACGCCCTACCCCGAGCCGGCTGGCAATGCCCAATTGCTGCTCGAAGCCACCCTCGAAGCCACCGACCTGGTGCTGGTGGCGCCGCTCTACTGGTACAGCCTGCCCGTGCACGCCAAGCATTACCTGGACTATTGGAGCGCTTGGCTGCGCACCTCGTCGCTCAATTTCCGCCACGACATGCGCGGCAAAACCCTGTGGTCAATAGTGGCCAGCAGCGGCAACCGCGCCGAAGCCCAGCCCCTGGAAGACGCATTGGTCCTTACCGCCAACTACATGCAAATGCAGTGGGGCGGCATGCTCTACGGCACCGGCTCGCGGCCCAACGACATTCAGGACGACCTCGGGGCCCTGCAGCGCGCCCAAACGTTTTTCTCCGAGGCAGCCACTACCAAGCCCGCAGCCGGGCGCGGCGCGACTATCAGCAAAAAAGCCCACTGACGGACAGCGGGCTTTTTTAAGGCAAATAGACTATTTGGCGGGCTTGCGGTTGCCAGTGTGGCCATCGCCGCGGTCGCCCTGGCCGGGCTTGCTGGTCTTTTTCGAGTTGTGCTTGTCGTCCTGCGACAAGGATTTGTGCAATTCGACGGAATGCTCTATCCGGCCATCCTCGTCCCGGCGGATGTACCGCTTGTCGCCCTCGTTGGGCTCAATCAATTCGCGCTTCGACATGGTAAAAACAGTTGCGTGGAAAGGGTTATTATTCCTACGCAAGCCGTTGTAGCAGGTTGTCAGGCGATTTTGCCCAGCAGCTTCGCCACGTACTTGCCCACGATGTCGAACTCCAGGTTCACCGTGTCGCCGGCCCGCAGCTGCTGAAAGCTGGTGTGCTCGTAGGTGTACGGAATGATGGCCACCGTAAAGCCCGTGTCGGTGCTATCGAAACAGGTCAGGCTCGTGCCGTTCACGCAAATCGAGCCCTTGTCCACGGTGAGGCGCCCCGGCCCGGCCTCGTGGCCAAACCGAAACAGCCAGGAGCCCTGCTGGTCGGTCACGCTCAGGCAGGTGGCCGTGGCGTCGACGTGGCCCTGCACGATGTGCCCGTCGAAGCGGCCCGTGGCGGCCAGGCAGCGCTCCAGATTCACGTGGCGGCCGGGCTGCCACTGCCCCAGGTTGGTCACCCGCAGCGTCTCGTCGATGGCCGTCACCACGTGCGTGCCGGCGGCGGGGTCCACGGCCACCACGGTCAGGCACACGCCGTCGTGGGCCACGCTCTGGTCGATTTTCAGCTCGGCCGCGAAGGGCGAGCTGACCGTGAAGTGGCGGTTGCTCCCCTGGTTTTCGACCGCTACAATGGTCCCGAGGGCTTCAATAATTCCGGTAAACATGAACTGCAGATTAGGCAGATGAGAAAGATGTCGCAGATGCGGATACAAATAACGGCTCCACCGTGTGGTGGAGCCGTTATGGAAGCTTAACCGCGAAGCGAACAAAAGGATTACTTCTCGACCTTTTCCACGGCGCGCCAGTCCAGCTCGCCGGTTTCCTTGCGGCGCAGGAAATAGCTCTGGTCGTCGTCCTTGTTTTTGCCAAAGGTCAGGTCGCCGCGGCACGACAGGCATTTGACCGACGTGTATTTGTATTTGCCCTGCGCGACGCGGCTGGTAAGGTCCAGGTTATCGGAGCCGCACAGGCCGCAGGCCGCCACATCGGGGAAGCTCAGCCGGTCGTATTCCGCCACGGTTTCGTGGAAGTTGTTGCCTTCCACGGTGAAGTGAAACTGGCGGCGCCCGATGCGCTTGGTAATCATCATTTGCAACATGCTGCTGATAGAAAACGAGGTTAATTGATGCTTTAAAATTACGAAATATTGCCCTCAAAAACAAGCAAATATGCCACGGTAATTCCATAAAAAAAGGCCCGCATGCGGGCCTTTTTCCCAAGCACCCAATCAAGCTTACTGCTGCACAAATTTGACGGTGCGGCGGGTGGCGCCGGCGCTCACTTCGCAGGTATAGGCGCCCTTGGCCAGGCGCCCCAGTTGCACGGCCACTTCGCTGGCCGAAGTGGCGCCGAGCTGCTGCTGGGCCACCACCGCGCCGCGGGCATCGAGCACGCGCAGGCGCAGGGGCTGGTCGCGCAGCGCCTCGGGCAGCACCAGCGTCAGGGCGCCGTCGCCGGTGGGGTTGGGAAAGAGGGCCAACGCATCGGGCGCCCCCCGCTGGCCGGTGGCCGACAAGGGCGCCGTGGGGTGCAGGGCGTTGTAGGCCGTCACGAAATTCGGGATGCCGTAGCCCAGGCTGTTGTTGGGGTTCGCGGCCAGCGAGGCCGTGCTGCGCAAAGCGGCAATGACTTGCTGGGCCGTGAGCGTGGGATTGGCCTGCCAAAAACCGGCCACCATGCCCGCCAGTACCGGGCAGGCATACGAGGTGCCGTTGCCCCGAAAAGCCGCCCCATTGGGCGCCAGCACCGCCGCGGCCAGTCCCATGGCCGCCAGCGTAGGCTTGATGCGGCCATCGGCCGACGGGCCGTAGGAGCTGAACGATGCCCTGATGCCAAAAGAATCGACGGCGGCCACCGAAATGATGGAATCGGCATCGGCAGGCGCCGAAATGTAGTGCCAGGGATTCACGCCCTCGTTGCCGGCGGCGCTCACCACCACCATGCCCACCCGGGCCGCAAAAGTGGCCGCCCGCGTGCTGATGGCCGTGCGCCCGTTCATGTCGGCGTAGGTGTAGGAGGTGGAAGGCGCATCGAACGTGGTGTAGCCCAGCGAGGAGCTGATGACGTCGACCCCGGCCGAATCGGCGTATTCGGCGGCGGCCAGCCAGTTGGCTTCCTCAATGGGATGCTCGGAATTGATGTCTTCGGTGATGCACAGGTGAAAGGTAGCCTTGGGTGCCGTGCCGATGTAAAAACCGGCCTGGTTGCCCGCAATGGCCGAGAGGCAATTGGTGCCGTGGCTGTTGCGCAGGTACACGCTCTTGTTGTCATCCACGAAATTACGCGTCGCGGCCAGGCGGTTTTCCTGATAAACCGGCTGCAGGGCCGGAATCTGGTTCACGCCGGGAAAGCCTGCATCGAAGACGGCGATGTGCATGCCGTCGCCGCGAAAACCGGCGTCGTGCATGGCCGTGGCGCCAATCTGCACATCCTGGCGATAGGCCGGGCCGTACTGCGCGCGGGTGGCCAGCGTGCCGCGGGCGGCTGCCGGGGAAACCTGCACCGGGGCCGGCGTGGCTTTCATCACCTGCTGGCTGCGGTTGAGCGTGGCGGCGTTGCGCACGACGGGCAGCGCCGTTATCCGCGCCAGCGTCGCCGAGTCGCAGGACACCACTGCGGCGTTAAACCAGCGCGAGGTGTACACCACCCGCGGGCTGCCCGTAAGGCCTTGAATCTGGGCTACGTAGGCCGGGTTCACCGGCAGGTCGCGCGGGAGCACCGCAATGCCCTGTTTGGTGCGGCGGGCAATGGCCCGGGCCGACAGAAACGCCTGGGGCTGAGCCACCGAGTAGGGCGTGCCGGCCTTGTCGCGGAAATAAACCAAGTGGCGGCGAATGGTGCCCTGGGCCGCCGCCGGGGCATCGGCCAATACCTGAAGCGCGCCCGTCAGCAGCGCAAAAATCACCCAGTTACGTGTGGAAGGCACCATAAGAATCGGCAAAGCTGCGGCTTAATAAGAGGAAGATAAATCTATTTCACCACGTAATCAATCAACGTTTCGCGGCGCGTGGTGGCGGCAAAATACGAGCCCGGCACGTAGGTGATGGTGCTGCCGTTGAGGTAGAAATACGCAAAGAAAAACCGCCGTCGCAGCACCGGCCCCACGCCTTTGGCGAACACCTGCTGGTAGCCGATGCTCTTGAGCAGGCTGCTTTCGGCGGCAGTGCCGGTGTTGTTGGTGGTCAGCGTGGTTTCGTAATTCTTCACCGGCAGCCCCGACGCACCGCCGCCCGTGGCGTAGGGCTGCCCCACGCGGCTGTACTGCCGGGTGAGGTTGGTGACGGTATCGGCGGCGCTGTTGTTGAAGGCGTTCAGGTTCCACGAGGCCTCGTTGCGCACCGGAAAGACGAGTTCCACGGTGCGCACGTTGTTGCGGTTGAGGGCCACAAACTGGTCGTTGGCCGTGAGCACAAATACGCTGTCGTTGACCCACGCCGTGGACGGCGGCACCATTTTGGCCCGCACCAAGCGGTAGGCTTTCCGCCCGGCCGCATCGGTAAACGTTTCGGTGATGGTTTCCCGGAATTTGTACGAACTGACCGTGGCCACGCTGGGCGTCACCTGCGACACCAGCGGGCCGTTGGCAATGGCCTGGCTCCAGGTGGTATCGGTCACGGCGTAAGTCCAGGAGTTGCCCACGGCCACGGGGTAATACCCGGTGCCGGTGTCGGGCCCCGCTTCTATTTCGTTCTTGCAGCTGGCCAGGCCGCCGGCCAATACCACGCCGGCGATAAAGAAACGGGCCGCAGCGACGCCGCCAGGCAGGTTGGAAAGATTCAGAGGCATAGGTATGGGCATAGACAAGCGAAGTAACGAATCAGTTGCCGGCGGCAGCGGCGGCAAAAGGTAAGGGGATTTCGCCAATTACGTGGCGCTCAATCCAGCCGCCGCCCAGCACGTCGTTGCCATCGTAGAAGACGGCGGCCTGGCCGGGCGTGATGGCGTGCACGGGCCCTTCGAAATAGACGCGGATTTTGCCGTCCGCTTCTTCCAGAAACGCAGGGGCGCCGTCGTGGTTGTAGCGCACTTTCACCACGGCCGGCACCAGGCCGCGGCCGGCCAGGCTGGCTTCTTTGCCCATGTTGAGCTTGCCCACTACGGTGGCCGTGCTGGCCAGCTCGTCGTAGTTGCCCAGCACCACTTCGTTGGTATCGGGCCGGATTTCGAGTACGAACGCCGGGTAGCCCAGCGCCACGCCCAGCCCCTTGCGCTGCCCGATGGTGTAAAACGGATACCCTTCGTGCTTGCCGATGACGCGGCCGTTTTTGGTCACGAAGTTGCCGCCGGCCACGCGGGCTTCGAGGCCCGGCACGCGGCGGCGCAGAAAGCCGCGGTAGTCGTTGTCGGGGATGAAGCAGATTTCGTAGCTCTCGGGCTTGTTCACCAGCTCGGTGAAGCCGCGCCGACGGGCTTCGTCGTAAATCTCGGTTTTGCGCATGCCGCCCAGCGGAAACAGCGTGCGGCTCAGGCTCTCCTGGCTCACGCCCCAAAGGGCATAGCTTTGGTCTTTATTTTCGTCGAGGCCTTTGCTCACCACGAAGCGGCCGGTGTTTTCATCCTTGCGGATATTGGCGTAGTGGCCGGTGGCAATGTACTGGCAGCCAAGCTGGTCGGCGCGGCGCAGCAGGGCGTCCCACTTGATGTGGGTGTTGCAGAGCACGCAGGGGTTGGGCGTACGGCCGGCCAGGTATTCGTCGGTGAAATTGTCGATGACAAAATCGCCAAACTCGTCCCGGATGTCGATGATGTAGTGCGGGAAGCCCAGCGTCACGGCAATGTCGCGGGCGTCGTTGATGCTGTCGAGCGAGCAGCAGCCCGTTTCCTTTTTGGAGCCGCCCGCGCTGGCGTAATCCCAGGTTTTCATGGTCATCCCGACCACTTCGTAGCCTTGCTCGTGCAGCAGCACGGCGGCCACGCTGGAGTCAATTCCGCCGCTCATCGCGACGAGTACTCGTCCTTTTCCTTCGGTATTCATATTGGTGGTGCAATTCACCCGGAGCTTGAATGGTTCCGGCCGGCAAGGGCAAAGGTACGCCGTTAGCAAATCAGTTGTCATCCGGAGCAACGCGCAGGACCTTGCCACGTCAGAACCAGCCGCTCCAACGTGAGAAGGTCCTTTGAGTTGCTCCGGATGACCGACGTCACCCAAATTTATTTTCCCCGCCCTTCCACAATGATTTTGAGCGTGTAGAGCAGCACCCGAAAATCCATGGCCAGGCTCATGTTTTCGATGTAGAGGATGTCGAATTTGAGCCGCTCCACCATTTGGGCCACGGTTTCGGCGTAGCCGTACTTCACCTGGCCCAGGGAGGTGAGGCCGGGCCGCACGCGGTGCAGGTGGCGGTAGTGCGGCGCAATTTTCACAATCTGGTCGATGAAGAACTGGCGCTCCGGGCGCGGCCCCACAATGCTCATGTCGCCCTTCAGCACGTTCCAGAACTGGGGCAGCTCGTCGAGGCGCACCTTGCGCATGAAGCGGCCCCATTTGGTGATGCGCGGGTCGTGGTCGGAGCTCAGGGCGGGGCCGGCTTTCTCGGCGTCGACGTACATGGAGCGGAACTTGATGATGCGGAACGGCTGCCCGTTGCGCCCGATGCGCTCCTGCCGGTAAAACACCGGGCCGGGCGACGACAGCTTCACCATCAGGGCCGTGAAGGCGTACACCCAGCTGGCCAGTAGCAGAAACAGCGCCGAGCCCACGATGTCCATCAGCCGCTTCAGAATGATTTGCCACAGGGGCAGCAAATCCTGCTTGATTTCGATGAGCGGCGTGCCAAACAGGTGGTTCACCTTCACCGAGCCCAGCAGCATCTGGTACAGGTCGGGCAGGATGCTGACCCGGGCGGGCGTGCCTTCGAGCAGGGTGAGAATGTCCTGAATGAGCAGGTGCTCGCTGGGCTCGATGGCGATGACGATTTGCTCAATCTTGAGGGCCCGCACCAGCGCTGGCAGCCGCTGATAGGAGCCGTGCGCGGGCAGCTCGGCGGCCAGCTCAGGGTCCACGGTGTCGCCCACGGGCGCGAAGCCGACCAGGCGCAGCCCCAGGTGCCGACTGGTGCGCGCCAGCTCGTGAAATGTATTCAAAGCCAGTGCATTGGAGCCTACCAGCAGCGTAGGAAACGAGATGTTGCCTTTGCGAATGAGGCGCTGCACGCTGCTCACGGCAATGGTGCGGAGCACGGCCGTGATGAAAAAATGCAGCAGGTAGTAGGCTGAAAACGTTTTGTAGTAGGCCTTGTAATTGACCACGCCCTGGTCGTCGAGTAGCAGCGTGAAAAAGATGACCACCGCCCCGAGCAGCGACACCCGCGCCAGCCGGATGATTTCGCCCAGGCGCGACTTGCGGTAGATGTCGCGGTACTCGCCCACCAGCGTGTAGAGGAAGGTCCAGAACACGGCGATGAACATGGCCGAGCCGGTGAGGTCGAACAGGGCGCCTTCGGTGAAGCGGTAGCCGGTGAGCTCGTTGAGCAAGTATTTGCGCACGAGGTAGAAGCACATCCAGGCCAGCAGGGCCGCGCCGAAGTCGGCGGCGACAAGCTTGATGTATTGAAAGCGGCGAATGAGCTGCAAAACGGCGGGCGGGGAGTATTTTAGCGGCCTGAACACAAAAACCGCGCCGTGCAAAGGTAGGGCCCCGCCCGCATGCCAACGCAAGCGCCGGGAACGGCCCCGGCGGCCCGGCGGCCGGGCTTGCTTTTGACAGTACTTCAATCAGCTTTTGGCCATTTCACCGCTTTCGGACACTTACCGCCACCAGGGCCAGCGGCGCGCCCTCGCCCGCGAGCTGCGCCGGCGCGGCATTCACGACGAGCGGGTGCTGGCGGCCATTTCCACGGTGCCGCGCCACCTGTTTTTCGAGCCCGCCTTCGAAGCGCACGCCTACCAGGACAAGGCCTTTCCCATTGGCGAGGGCCAAACCATCTCGCAGCCCTACACGGTGGCGTTTCAGACGCAACTGCTGGGCGTGCGGCCCACCGACAAAGTGCTGGAAGTGGGCACCGGCTCGGGCTACCAGTGCGCGGTGCTGCTCAAGCTCACGCCGCACGTCGACAGCATCGAATTCAACGAGAAGCTCTATGCCCGCACCCGACTGCGGCTGCCGGCGCTGGGGGCGGGCGGCGCGGCCCTGCACTGCGGCGACGGCTCGGTGGGCCTGCCCGGGCGCGCGCCCTTCGACGGCATCCTGGTGACGGCGGGCGCGCCGGGGCTGCCCCCGGCCCTGCTGCGCCAGCTGCAGATAGGCGGCCGGCTGGTGATTCCCGTGGGCGACAACCAGACGCAGCGCATGGTGCGCGTGACCCGCGAAGGGCCCGAGAGTTTCGTGCGCGAAGAGTTTGAGGACTTCCGCTTTGTGCCGCTGCTGGGCGCCAGCGGCTGGCGGGCCTGAGCGCGACGGGCTGCCCGAGCGGCCGGCTAGGCGTAACTTGCTCAGGCAATGCGGCTGCCTCGGCCCGGTGCTTCCGCTCCGGCTGCCGGGCTTTGCTTTTGCCGCCTCATTCTCACCTATCTGAACGCATGTTGAAACTGTTACGCAATGCCCGGCGCTGGTTGCTGGGCGCCGGCGCGGCCCTGGCGCTGGGCCTTCCGGCCGCCGCCCAAACCCCCGCCGGCCTCACCCGCAGCTACCCCGAGCACCGCACCGGCTTCCGCTGCGCGTTCGACAGCGCCCAGCAGGCGGCGTTTGCGCGGCAGCCGGGCGCGGCGGCGGCGTACCAGTCGTTTCTGCGGCAGGTGGCCGCCATGCCCGCGGCGGCCCGGGCGCAACTGCTGGCCGCGCCCGACGTGACAGTGCCCGTGGTGATGCACATCATCCACAACGGCGGCAGCAGCAACATTTCCGACGCGCAGGTGTACGATGCCGTGCGGGTCATCAACGAAGACTACAGCAAAACCAACCCCGACACGGCCGACGTCATCCCCTTCTTCCGGCCGCGCTACGCCAACATCGGCTTCCGGATGCGGCTGGCCCGCCTCGACCCAAACGGCAACTGCACCACGGGCATCACCCGCACCTATTCCACTGACACTAACATCGGCGACGACCGGGTGAAAAGCCTGATAACCTGGGACCAAAGCCGCTACCTCAACATCTGGATTTGCGTGAACGCCAACGGCGCCGGCGGCTATGCCTACCTGCCCTGCACCGGCGGCACCGGCGACGGCATCGTGATTCGCAACGCGCAGTTTGGCAGCATCGGCACGTCGGGCGGCAGCAACCTGGCGGTGCGCTCCCTCACCCACGAAATCGGCCATTACTTTGGCCTGCCCCACACCTGGGGCGGCAGCAACACGCCGGGCCTGCCCGCCAACTGCGGCATCGACGACGGCATTGTCGACACGCCCAACACCATTGGCCAGCAAAACGGCTGCAACCTGGCTTTTTCGCCCTGCACCGACCCGGCCACCGGCCAGCCCATTCTGGCCAACGTGCAGAACTACATGGACTATTCCACCTGCACGCGCATGTTCACCACCGGCCAACGGGCCGTGATGCGGGCCTCGCTGGCCCTGGGCTGCCGCCAGCAGCTCACCTCGCCGGCCAACCTGCTGGCCACCGGCACCAACGACGGCTTCGTGGGCGGGCCCTGCGCACCGGTGGTGGCCTTCCTGCCCGCGGCCACGGTTATCTGCGAAGGCACCACGGTGTCGTTTGACGACTATTCGTACAACGCCGACGCGAACTCGCCCGGCACCACCTACGCCTGGCAGTTTCCGGGCGGCCAGCCCAGCACATCCAACCAGCGCAACCCGGCCATTACGTACCCCACGGGCGGCATTTACGACGTGACGCTGACCGTGACGGTGGGCGGCGCGAGCGGCACAACCACGCGCACGGGGCTGATGCAGGTGATTGGCGGCAGTGCCGGCCTGGTGGGGGCGGTGGCCGAGTCGTTTGAGAACCCCGGCTTTCCCAACAACTTCGCGGGCACGGACCTGCGCAACTGGACCAACTCTTCCACGGGAACCTCGGCCGGGGCCCGCTGGCTGCGCCAGACCAGCACCCCCGGCGGCCTGCAAACCAGCGACGGCGTGGCCTGCATGGCGGTGCGCAGCTCGTTGGTGCCGGCCGGCACCCTCACCCGCCTCGCCTCGCCCAACATCAACCTGAGCGGCTTCACGGCTGCCAACCCGCCGGTGCTCACCTTCGACCGGGCCTACGCCCTGCGACCCACGATTGTGAACGAGTACCTGAGCGTGCAGTTCAGCACCGACTGCGGCCAGACCTGGCAAACCCAGCGCAATTTCTTCGGGCCCGACCTCAACACGCGCGACACCTTGCGGGTTTTCGGCTTCGTGCCCACGGCCGCTTCCGACTGGCAGCCGCTGACCGTGCCCATTGCGGCCAACTACCTCACCAGCCGCTTCCAGATGCGCTTCCAGATGGGCAGCAACGGCGGCAACAACATCTACATCGACCACGTGACCATCGGGCTGGCCACGCCGCTGGCCCACCGCCCCGCGGTTGCCACGAGTGCCGTGCGCGTGTTCCCCAACCCCCTCACGGCCGAAACCGCCGTTGAATTCTCCTTGGCCGCGCCCGGCCCGGTGGAGCTGCGGCTGACCGATTTGCTGGGGCGGCCGGTGCAGCCGGCGGTGCGGGCCGCGGGCCGCGCGGGCACCCAGACGCTGCCGTTGCTGCCGGCCGGCGCCGCGCGGCTGGCGGCGGGCGTGTATGTGGTTGAACTGCAAACGCCTTTGGGACGTTGCACGTCGAAAGTAGTGGTTCCGTAGTGCTTTCCCACGTTCCAACTATTGCTACTTCGTTCTGTTTTTGGAGTCCTGACCTGATTTTTCATCCACCCGCTCATTTCCCTTTCCAAACCACTTCTTATTCTTTCAATTCTTCATGCTGAAACGAATTTTACTTTTTGCCTTCACCTCCTCGCTCGCGCTGGCCAGCACGGAGGCCAGCGCCCAGTCGGTGGCCACCCCAAGCAGTAACTGGTGCGGGTACGACGCGGCCCGGGAGCGGTACTTTGCCGAGCACCCCGGCGCCCGCCAGGCCCAAAAGGACTTAGACCAGCGGCTGAACCAGCTGGCCGCGGCCCAACTCAACAAAGTGACGTACGTGACCGACGTAACCATCCCGGTGGTGGTGCACGTCATCCACGCCAACGGGCCCGAGAACATTAGTGACCAGCAGATTGCCAGCGCCATTGAGCAGCTGAACAAGGATTACCAAAAGCTGAATGCCGATACGGCCAACACGATTCCGCTGTTCCGCCCCATTGCCGCGTCGATTGGCTTCCAGTTCCGCCTGGCCAAAAAAGACCCGAACGGCAACTGTACCACGGGCATCACCCGGCACTACCTGCCCAACTTGCTGAACGACGACCAGAGCGGGGCCGTGCAGGCCGCCGTCCTCTGGGATGCCAGCCGCTACATGAACATCTGGGTGGTGGGCTCCATCGGGGTGGCCTCCAGCGGCGGCATCACGGCCGGCTACGTAAACCCACCCAACAGCCCCACCAACCCCCGGGACGGTTTTGTGGTGCGGAGCGATTTTTTTGGCACCACCGGCACCAGCACCTTCAGCAACAGCCGGGCTTCGACCCACGAAATCGGCCATTACTTCGGCCTGGCTCACCCCTGGGGCAGTACCAACAACCCCGGCACCGGCAGCTGCAGCGGCACCGACAACGTGGCCGACACGCCGCCCACCGACGGCACCCAGAGCTGCAACCTCAACTACGCGCCCTGCGGGCAGATTGCCAACGTCCAGAACTTCATGGACTATTCTTTCTGCTTCACGATGTTTACCCAGGGCCAGCGGGACCGGATGCGCGCCTTGCTGGCGGCCAACCGCACCCAGTTGGTTTCGGCAGCCAACCTGGTGGCCACCGGCACCAACGACGGGTTTGTGTCGCCCAACTGCGCTCCCATTGCCGCGTTTAGCGCCGCCCCCGGGTCCAGCACCACCACGTGCGTGAACTCGCCGGTGGTGCTGCGCGACTTTTCCGCCAATTTCACCTCGGCCGGCGGCCCCGTCACCTATTCGTGGATAATGCCCGGTGGCACCCCCAACCGCGGCACGGGCCAAACCATCACCGTGAGCTACCCCACGGCCGGCATCTACACTGTGACGGAAACGGTGAGCAACAGCGTTGGCAGCAGCTCGGCCACCAGTGCCATCAAGGTGGAAGGGCCCACCGGCGGCGTGTCGGCCCCGCTGACCGAGTCGTTTGAAGACGCCAACTTCCCAACCTTGTTTCCGGAGCCCAGCCTGAGCAACTACACCGTCTCGGGCACCACCAGCGCGGGCGTGGCGAACCCTTCCTACGTGTGGCGCCGGCAGACGGCGGCCACCGCCGCCGATGGCACCGGGTACCTCATCGTCTCGAACCGTCTTTTTCCCGCCGGGACCATCACCTCGCTTGTCACCCCCAACATCGTCATGTCCGGGCTTTCGGGGGGGGCCTCGCTGACGTTTGCGCGGGCCTACGCCTTGCGTTCCGCCACCGACAACGTGCAGCTGCGCGTTGCTTTTAGCTCCGATTGCGGCGCCACGTGGTCGACGCCGACGGTGTTTGACGCGGCTACCCTCAGCACGAAGGGGCGTACCCCCATCGACGGCTTCGCGCCCGCCGCTGCCTCCGACTGGCAGCAGCTCACGGTGCCCATTCCGGCTCAGTTCCAGAATTCGGGTGCCAAAGTGCGTTTCCAGCTGGTAAATGGCACCTCGCAAGGCAACCACTTCTTCTTTGACTTGCTGCGCGTGAGCAGCCCGCTGGCGAGCAAAGACGCCGCCCTGGCCAGCCGCGGCATCAGCGTGTTCCCCAACCCGCTCACCGCCGAAACCGCCGTGCGCCTCAACCTGACGGCCCCCGCCGAAGTGCAGGTGCGCCTCACCGACGTGCTGGGCCGCGACGTGCTGGTGCTGCCCGCCAAAACCTACGGCGCCGGCCAGCAGACCCTGGCCCTCAGCCCGGCCGGCCGGCCGCTGCGGGCGGGCGTCTACGTGGTGCGCATCGCGCTCAACGGCGAAACTTTCAGCAGCAAGCTGACGGTGGAATAAAGCGGCTGACCACCGCTGCCATCTCCTTTACAAAAAGCCCCGCCCTGAAAAGGGCGGGGCTTTTTGCTGCCGCGCAGGCCCGGGCGGCCGCCGTACCTTTGCCGGGCGGCCCGGGCGCTGGTCGGGCGCTGCCGCTGATTCCTGACTTATCCCGCTCCTTCATGCGCAAGCAAAAACCCGTCGCCGATTCTTTCGTCATCATGACCGAATTGGTGCTGCCCAACGACACGAATACCCTCAACAACCTCATGGGCGGCCGCATGATGCACCTGATGGACATCGCCGCCGCCATTTCGGCCCAGAAGCACTCCAACCGCATCGTGGTCACGGCGTCGGTCGACAACGTGTCGTTTCGCGACAGCATCCGGCTCGGCAACGTGGTGACGCTGCAGGCCCAGGTCACGCGCGCCTTCAGCTCCAGCATGGAAGTGCACATCGACGTGTGGGCCGAGGACATCCCGAGCGGCACCAAGCTGAAAACCAACGAGGCTTTTTTCACCTTCGTGGCCGTGGACCAGGCCGGGCGGCCCATCGACGTGCCCGAAGCCGTGCCCGAAACCGAGGAGGAAATCCGCTTGTACGACGGCGCGCTGCGGCGTCGGCAGCTGCGCCTGGTGCTGGCCGGCCGCATGCAGCCCGGCGAAGCCAAGGAACTCAAAGCCTTGTTTGCGCTGGGGTAAAAAAGTGCCGGCGCGGCGTATTTTCGCTACTCCATTTATTCCCTTCGCCATGTCTGCCGAAAAGCTGGCTTTCCTGCAAAATTTCTACACCGACGTGACGCTCTACGTGCCCGGCGAGCCAGTGCCGCCCGTTGCCCCGGCTGCACCGGCCCCGGCGGCGCCCGTCAATGCCGCGCCGCCGGCCCAGCCCCGGCCCGAACCGGCCAACCCGCTGGACAAGGCCCCGGCCCGGCCCGGCCTGCCCAAATCCATTCCCACGGCCAGCCAGGTGCAGTTGGCCGGCCGCCTGGCCAGCGCCACCTCGCCGGCCGCAGCCCCGGAGCCGGCCAGCGTCCCGGCGGCCGCGCCAGTGCCGGCCGATGTGCCACCGGTTATGCTTACGCCCTTCAGCACGCTCGGCAACAATGCTCAGGGCGTGGTGCTGCTGTTTCGGCTGCCTACTGACCAGTTCCAGAAGCTGCACCGCAACGTGTTTCTAAACAAGATGCTGCAGGCCCTGAACCTGGTGATGGCCGACGTGGTGCTGGTGAACGTGGAGGCGGAGCTGCCGGTGGCGCTGGCCAACCTGCGCCGCCAGCTGGCCGCCACGCACATCATCGCCTTCGGCAAAAACCTGCTCGACACTACCATCCGCAACACTCAGATTTACGAGCCCGTGCTGTTTCCCAACCTCAACCTGGCCTACCTGTCCTCGGCCACGGTGGAGCTGGTGGAATACGATGTGAGCCTGAAAAAGCGCCTCTGGCCCGGCCTCCAACGCATGTTTGCGAGCTAATTCAAGATGCACAAAAAAGGCCCGCCTGTTACCAGGCGGGCCTTTTTTGTGCATCTTGAATTAGCTATTTCAACACCTCGGCCAGCTTGGCGGCCAAGGCCTCACCGCGCAGGTTTTTGGCGATGATTTTGCCCTGCGGGTCCAGCAGAAACGACTGCGGAATGGACTTCACGCCGTAGGCGGCGCCGGCCACGCTCTGCCAGCCGGCCAAGTCCGATACGTGGTGCCAGGTGAGGCCATCGGCGGCAATGGCCTTTTCCCACTTGCCCTTGTCCTGGTCCAATGACACGGAGTAGATGGTGAAGCCCTTGCCCTTGTCTTTGAACTGGTTGTAGGCCTTCACCACGTTGGGATTTTCCTGGCGGCAGGGGCCGCACCAGCTCGCCCAGAAATCAATCAGCACGTACTTGCCGCGCAGGCTGCTCAGGGCCAGGGTTTTGCCGTCGGGCTGAGGCAGGTTGATTTCCGGGGCCTGGGTGCCGGGCGCGGTGGCGCGCATGGGTTCCAGCCGGGCCGTGAGCTCCTGGGTGAAGGGCGAAGTGGGGTTGGCCTTGCGCTGCACGCCGGCCAGCGAATCGGCAAAGGCAAAGTCTTCGTCGGGGCTAAGGAATGCGCCCACCGCGAACCCGGTCGCCACGGAAGTCGCGTTGCGGCGGAGGAGGCTCTTGATTCGGGCCGAGTTGCGGCTTTGCAAGGCCAGATACTGGCTTTCGATGGCCTTCATCTCGTCGGTTTTGCCGGCCTGGCCGGCGGCGTTGTAGCGCTGGCCGAGGCTTTCCATCTCGCTGCGGCTACCCTGCATCACCTGCGTGAGCTGGCGGAGCAGCTCAGCGTCCTTGCTGCCCTTCACGGTGTACGACATGGGCAGGCTTTTGGCGTCGCCGCTGAGCTGCACACGGGTTTTGTTGTCGAGCAGCAGCAGCACCTGGTTGGCTTCGTCGAGCTTGAGCTGGTAGATGCCGGGCGTGAGCGCCGTGCCCTTCAACGTAAAATTGCCCGAGCCGTCGGTTTTGGCCTGGCCCTTCTCCACAAACTGGTTGGAGGCGAGTTCCGACAAATGCAGCACCGTGCCCGCTGGGGCGTTCTTGAGCTGGCCCGATACTTCGTAGCCGTCGGCCGCTTCGGCGGGTTGACAGGCGTTGGCCAGGCCCAGCACGGTGGCGGCGATGAAAACAGATTTAATCATAGGGTGAAGCATAAGCTTGTGCGTAAAAATAGCCAACGCCAGGCAGAAAAGTTATTGTTCCAAAAGCGCGAACCGGTAGAGTGTAAACCAGAAGTCATGTCGAGCTTGCCGAGACATCTCGCGTGCCACCACTAACTATATCAAAAAGATTACTTCGGCACGCGAGATGTCTCGGCAAGCTCGACATGACGTTCTTTTTATCCTATTACACCCACTCCTACCCCTCCAGCGCGGTGCGCAGCAGCTGGTTGGCCAGTTTGGGGTCGGCTTTGCCGCCGGTCAGCTTCATGAGCTCGCCCATGAACATGCCGGTGAGCGACTTTTTGCCGGCGCGGTACTCCGCCACCTTGGCCGGGTTGGCGGCCACCACTTGCTCCACCAGCGCGGCCAGCTCGCCGGTGTCGGCTTGCTGGAGCAGGCCGAGGCTTTCGGCGGCGCCGGTGGCGTTGGCGGTGGGGTGCTCCAGCAGGTGCGGAAACAACTGCTTGCTGGCCACCGAGTAGTTCACCTTGCCCGCGTCGATGAGCTCGATGATGCCGGCCAGTTGGGCGGCTTCGAGCGGGAAGTCGGCCATGGTGAGGGCGCGCTCGTTGAGGTAGCTCTTCACCGGGCCCATCACCCAGTTGGCGGAGGCTTTGGCGCTCCCGGGCGTGAGGCGGGCCAGCTCGTCGAAGAACAGGGCCACGTCTTTCTGGTCGATGAGCACCGAGGCGTCGTAGTCGCTCAGGCCCAGCTCGCCGGTGAAGCGCGAATAGAGCTGCTGCGGCAGGGCCGGCAGCTCGGCGGCCACGCGGTGCAGCCACTCGTCCGATATCACCAGCGGCGGCAGGTCGGGCTCGGGGAAGTAGCGGTAGTCGTTGAGGGTTTCCTTGCTGCGCTGGCCGTTGGTGGTGCCGCTGGCGGCGTCGAAGCCGCGGGTTTCGCTGTCCACTTCTTCGCCGGCTTCGATGATGCCAATCTGACGCTCAATCTCATAAGCAATGGCGCGCTGCACGTTGCGAAAGGAATTCATGTTCTTGACCTCCACCTTCATCCCAAACTTCTCGGCGCCTTTGAGCATCACCGAAATGTTGGCGTCGCAGCGCAGCGAGCCTTCTTCCATGTTGCCGTCGCAGATGCCGAGGTATTCCACCAGCTTCTTGATTTCCATCAAATACGCATAGGCTTCCTCGCCGGTCCGGATGTCGGGCTCGCTCACAATCTCAATGAGCGGCACGCCGGCGCGGTTCAGGTCGACCAGGGTTTCGGTTTCGCCGGCCAGGTGCATGCTCTTGCCCGCGTCCTCTTCCATGTGAATGCGCGTCACGCCGATGGACTTGGTGCTGCCGTCGGCCAGGCGAATGTCGACGTGGCCGTCGTAGCAAATCGGGGTTTTGTCCTGGGTAATCTGGTAGCCCTTGGGCAGGTCGGGGTAAAAGTAGTTTTTGCGGGCAAACAGGTTGTCGCGCCGAATCTGGCAGTTGGTGGCCAGGCCCATTTTCATGGCAAACTCCACGGCCGTGCGGTTCACTTTGGGCAGGGTGCCGGGGTGGCCCAGGGTGATGACCGACAGGTTGGTGTTGGGCGCAACGCCGTATTCGTTTTCGTCGGACGAGTACATCTTGCTGTGCGTGAGCAGTTGGGCGTGTACTTCGAGGCCGATGACGGGTTGGTACTTGGCAAGGGTGGCTTCGTCCATATCTAAAAAAGCGGGGTACTAATGGCTATCAGGCCTTAAAGGTACGGCTGCGGCAACGCCAGTCGGTACGCCCGGGGCGGTTTGCCGGCGGTGCCGGCCTCGTCTCGTTCGGTTGCGGCAACGGCTAGTAGCGTCGGCGCCCCGGGTATAGCTGCCGCTCAAAGGGGCTCTGCCGGTTTATCTGCACGTCGTAGTAAATGGGCACGGTGAGCAGGCTGGCCGTGGCTTGGCCGTCGCGCCGGCCCGGCAAGAATGGCCGGGACAGCTTTGGCACGGCCCGCAGGGCGGCCTCGCGCAGGAAGTCGTCGGTGCTGTGCACCACCCGCGCGTCGGTCACCTGGCCATTGGAAGCCACGGCCAGCTCCACCCGCACCTCGCGGCGCCAGCCGTTCTGGTACCACAGCATCTGCTGGCTCAGGCGGTGCATGGCCGCCAGCTCGGCCTTGTTGAGCTTGAGGGCCCGGCTCAGCTCCTTCACCAGCTGCTCGCCGCCGCCGGGGTACAGCGGCAACTGCTCATAGCTGAAATACGGCACCACCTGGCCGTTGGGGGCGTAGCAGGAGCCGATGCCGCACTTGCCCTCCACGTACTGGTCGCGCCGGCGGGGCGTGCCGTCCGGGTAGTAAGTAAGCAATTCGCCGTGGCGCAGGCCGCGCACGTAGTCTTCCTTGGTTTTCATGGCGCCGTCTTCGTACCACGTGGTCATGGTGCCGTGGAGGAGGCGGCGGCCGACGTCGGCGTAGGGCAGGTACTGCATCAGGCGGCCCGACGGGTAGTAGACCTTCGTGACCCCGGCCACGCTGTCGCGAAATGTCGTTTCGGCACAGAAAGCCGTGGAATCGGCCGCCGTGCTGGGCGCGAAATCGGCTGTGTAGAAGATGGCGGGGGCATAGGGCACCGCGGGCGGCGCCGGCGTCACTACCGGCGGCGGTTCGGCCGGCGCAGCCGTTTGCATTTGCTCCGGGGTAGCCCCGGCCTCCTGGGCACGCCCGGCCAGGGGCAGCAGCCCCAGCACCCACACCCACCGCAGCAACGAGCTTTTCACCGGAAGACAGATTCTGTTAAACGCTCCTTAAGGTACGAAGGCTCCGGAAATTAAGGTACGCGGCGGGTTCCTTTTGGCCTTAAACAAGCAAGTCCAGCGCCGGTTTAGCCGACGCTGGACTTGCGGTGAAAAATGCATCGCACAAACCTCAGTCGTTCATCACCGGCACGTAGGTGTCCATAAAGGCGGCGGAGGTTTTGTTGTAGGCCTCGTTGTACTTCTGGTTCTGCGTGTTGTAGGCGTTGATGTTGGCGTTGATGGTTTGGGCGTCCACTTTGGTGAGGCGGTCTTTGTTTTTGAGCAGCTCGGCAATCTGCACGAACTGCTTGGCGCACATCACCACGTAGAGGTTGGCCAAATCGCGGGCCGCGTTGCGGTAGGCCACGTCTTTGCCCCGAAACGCGGGCACAGCCGCCAGCTCCGCCGCCGACTTTTCGGCCTCGGTGGCCAGGGTCGCGCGGGCGGCCTCAAAGGCGGCGGCGTCCTGCGCGTTGAGGGCGTCGGTGAGCTTGGCGCTGGCCTTCTGCACCCGGAAATAGGGCAGGAAAACCTGGTGCTGGTACTTGTTCACGGCCGACACCTGGCGGGTGTACTCGGCCAGCCGCGCCGATTCCTTGCTGCTCTCGATGCTCATGCCGAACTGCTTAGCGAAGCGTTTCTGGGCAGCGTTCACGCTGTCGTCCACCACGGCCAGCTTTTTTTCGGCCTCTTCCTGGGCATCGAAATAGCGCTGCATGGCTTCGAAACTTTCGGTGCGGGTCGAGGCCAGGGCGTTGACCTTTTTGTAGTCGGCCGAGTACACGTCCAGCATGGTTTTGAAGGCGGTGAGGGCGCTGGCGCGCAGCTCGGAGTTGCCTTTGTAGGCGGCGGGCATGCGTTGCACGTTGGCCACGGCCACTTTGTTTTGCTCCACCACTTCGAGGCGGCGGTTTTCAATCTTGCGGTCGTTTTCGCTGTGCGCGGCCTTGCTGATGTAGCGCAGGTTTTTCTTGAGCAGGTCGACCTGCTCGTTCACAATGGCGTTGTTGTAGCTGGCCGGGTCGGTGAAGGACTGGGCCGCGGCGGGCAGGGCAAGGGTTGAAAACAGCAAGCCAGCCGCGAAACGGGTAAAAAGGCGCATGCAGTAAATGAATTGAGGTGGAAGGAAATAATGCGGTAGCAAAGTTGCCCGCATATTCCGATTTTCCAACCCTTGCAAAAATTCTTTTCGCCCTCGCTCCTGCCCTCTTTTACTGGATGCGGAACGTGACCGGCACGGTGAAGGACACGGCCACCGGCTCGCCGTCCTGACGGCCCGGCGTGAATGGCTTGAGCTGACGCACGGCTTCGGCGGCGGCTTGCTGCAGGGCGGCGTAGGCCGCGGTAAGGGTGGCTGGCACCGCGTTTTCGGCCGGCTTGATGGGCTCCACGTGCTGCACGTGGCCGTTTTTGTCCACCACAAATTTCACCTTCACGCTCCCGAACACGTGCTGGCGCAGGGCCGCCGCGGGGTAGCGCGTGTTCAGCTGCACGGCCCGGGCCACGGCCGCCTGGTCGCCGGCGCCTTCGGGGTACACCGGCATTTGCTCGTAGCTGTAGTAGGGCACGGGCTGGCCATCGGGCCCGAAGCACTCGCCGGTGGCGGGCTGGCCGGGCGCGAATTTATCGCGCCGCTTCAGGGTGCCATCCGGGTAGTAGGTCACCAAATCGCCCACAATTTTGCCGCCCTGGAAGGTGGCCTGGTAGCGCAGCTGCCCGCTTTCGTAGTATTGGCTGAAGGTGCCGTGGCGCAGGCCCCGCCGGATGTGGGCGTAGGGCGCAAAGGACTTCAACTTGCCCGAGGGCAGGTAAAACGTTTTGACGGTGCCGCTCACCGTGTCGCGGTAGGTGGTTTCACGGCGCTCCACCGCGCCGGCCTCCGTGGGCAGCTTGTGGCGGTTGGCGTCGAAGTACACGATTTCAACGGGCCGCGCGGCGGGGGCCGCCGCCGGTGAGGCGGGCTGGTCCTGGCCCAGGCTGGCGGTGGCGCGGCCCAGCAGCGTGGCGGCGAGCAGTAGGCGGCAGTAAGTTTTCAAAGGGAGCAGCTATTCAACAGCAAAGGTGACGGGAATGGTGAAGGCCACCGGCTTGGGCATGCCGTCCAGCCGGCCGGGGCTGAAGCGCTTGAGCTTGCGCACCGATGCCAGCACGGCCTCGTCGGCCAGCGGGCACAGGCCCTGCTTGAGCTGGACATCGGCCACCTCCCCCTCCGCGTTCACGTTGAACCCGACCACGACACGGCCTTCGCAGTGGTCTTTGCGGGTCAGCTTCGGGTACACGGGCATTTGCTCGAACGGAAAAAACGGCACCGGCTGGCCGTTTTCGGCAAAGCATTCGCTGCTGGTCTTGAAATCGTTTTTCAGGTTGTACACCTCGCGACGCTTCAGCTGCCCGCTCGGGTAGTAGGTGCGCATCTCGCCCGTTCGGCGGCCGTTCAGGTATTCGGCGTGGCTTTCTAGCTGGCCGCTGGGGTGCCATTCTTCCCACACGCCGGAAAGTACGCCCTTGCGCAGGTGCCCATACGTCTGCAGGCTGGCCAGCTTATCAGTGGCCAGAGCATAGGTTTTTACCGTGGCCTGCACGCTGTCGGCGTATTCGGTTTCGCGGCGGTAGCGGGCGCCCAGGGCCGAGGGCAGCACGGCGCGGGCCGAGTCCAGGTATTCGGTTTTGAGGCGGGGGGTGGCCGGCTGGGCGGTTATACTGTTATGGGTTACAGTTGGCACAGCCTGCGCAGCTACCGCTAACGGTGCCGTTAGAGCCATGAATACCGAAAGCGTTTTCACCAATTGTACCATCAACTATTTCAGAAAAAGCCCCCCGAAAGCCAGCCGTATCAGCGCCAGTAGCTCCTGCGTTTGCGGTTCTGTTAGTTCCAACGAGGCAATGGCGCTGATAAAGGCGCCTTTTATCCAGTTTTGCCAGTCTTTCTTAGTGAACGTTTCCGCTTTCACTGCCGCGCTTTGGGTCAATTCCGCCAGTTCGGCTTGGCGTTCCTTTAGCAACTCAGAGGCTTCAAACAGGTGCCCCAGCATCCGCAGTTGCCCGTGGAGCGCGCCGAGTTCGGCAATGGTGAATTTATCGGCGGCTGGTTCAGCGGCTAATTCAAAAAGTTGAACGGCTTTGGTAACTTCCTGCCAAAAATTGACAATCCCAATTTCACGTTTTACATCAAATGCCCACTGACGAAATTCGTAAACACAGCCTTCGAGATGGCTATTCCAGTAACGAGCCTTGAGCTGTTCGTGCTTATTGGGCGTAGATGAATTGCCAGGGCGTTTGCTAATAAAATATTCAGCGTCCTCTTTGCTATCACCAAGCCGAACCGAGAATTTTATGCCTACCCCTGAATCCTTGAATTCAACTGTATACCAAGAATTCGGCCCCGCTGAACTTTCTCTGAAATCAGCAGGCTGCAATCCTGCTTTAGCAAGCTCTTGAAATAACTCGTTACGCTGAGACGTAAGTAGCTTCATAACTTGAATAAAGCTAGACTTTTAATGAAATAAGCCCTTCCGCCTTGGCAATGGCCGCGCCGAGGCCGGCCGCGTTCTTGCCGCCGGCTGTGGCGAAAAACGGCTGCCCGCCGCCGCCGCCCTGGATTTCCTTGGCCAGCTCGCGCACCAGCGTGCTGGCATTGAGCTTACCGGCTTTGGCAATCTCGTCGTCCAGCATCACGGCCAGTTGCGGCTTGCCGTCAATTTCGGCGCCGAGCACGGCCACCAGGTTCGGCACCGCTTGGCGCAGGTTGAAGGCCAGGGTTTTCAACGATTCGGCCGAGCTGGCCTGTACTTGCGCAGCCAGAAAGCGCACGCCGTTCAGGTCTTTCACCTGGCCTACGAGCTGGTCTTTCTGCTGATTAATGCTTTGCTGGGCGAATTGCTCGATTTGCTTGCGCAAGCCCGCGATTTCTTCGTTCTGCTTTTCGATGCTGGTGATGAGGTGCTGGGGGTTGCCCAGCGTCTCGCGCACCTGGGCCAGCAGGTCGAGTTGCTGGTCCACGTAGGCTTCGGCCGCGCCGGCCGTCACGGCCTCAATACGGCGCACGCCGGCCCCCACGGCGCTTTCGGCCGTGATTTTGAAGTAGCCGATGCTGCCGGTGTTCTGCACGTGCAGGCCGCCGCAGAGCTCCACCGAGTAGTCTTTGTCGAAGGTGATGACGCGCACAAAATCGCCGTACTTCTCGCCGAACAAAGCCATGGCGCCCAGGTTCTTGGCCTCGGCAATGGGCACATTGCGGCGCTCATCGAGCGGAATCTGCTGGCGGATGCGCTCGTTCACGATGGTTTCAATCTCGCGCAGCTGCTCGTCCGTCACCTTGGTGAAGTGCGAGAAGTCAAAGCGCAGCAGCTTCTCGTTCACGAGCGAGCCTTTCTGCTGCACGTGGCTGCCCAGCACGGTGCGCAGGGCGGCTTGCAGCAGGTGCGTAGCGGTGTGGTTGTTGCGAATCTGGGCGCGCCGGGCGGCATCGGGCCGGGCCAGGAACTCGCCTTCCAAATCCTGCGGCAAGTCCAGCGTGGTGTGAATGATGAGGTCGTTTTCCTTCCTAGTGTCAATCACGCGCACCTTGCTCAGGGGCGACTCCAGGTAGCCGGTGTCGCCAATCTGGCCGCCGCTTTCGGCGTAGAACGGGGTTTGGTCGAACACCAACTGGTACTCCGTTTTGCCCTTTTTGTCGACTTTGCGGTAGCGCAGCAGGCGGGCCGTGGCCTCGTCCTGGTCGTAGCCCACGAACACGTTCGGGGCGTCCGTTTCGGTCACGGTTACCCAGTCCGATTGCTCGGTTTCCTGGTCCTGGCGTGAACCAGCTTTCTGTTTATCCAACCAGACATTGAATTGCTCTTCCCAATTCTCGCTCAACCGCACCCTATCCGATTGTTCACGAACTATTAGACTGGTTAGGTCTTTAGGGAACCCATAACGGTCATGTAGAACGAAAACCTTTTCGCCATCAATTACGGCTTTTTCATTTTCGTCATTGCTAAAAGCTTTCCGGAGTCGGGTGCTTTCCTGAATCCAAGAATCTAGAATGTTTAGGCCGGTTTCCAGCGTTTTCAGGAAGGAGATTTCCTCTTCTTCCACCACGCGCTGCACAAAGGCCGTCTGGGCCTTCAGCTCGGGGAAGATGCCGGCCATCTGGTCGGCCAGCACGGGCACCAGCTTGAAGAGGAAGGGCTGCTTCTGGTTCAGGCTCGAAAACGCGTAGCGCACGGCCCGGCGCAGGATGCGGCGGATGACGTAGCCGGCTTTCACGTTCGAGGGCAGCTGGCCGTCGGCGATGGTGAAGGCGATGGTGCGGATGTGGTCGGCAATGACCCGGATGGCGATGTCCGTTTTCTCGTTTTTGGTAGCAGGCTGGTCGTTCACCGTGGCGGGCGCGGTGCCGTGGTATTCCAGGCCCACTTCCTTGGCGATGAACTGGATGAGCGGTTGGAATACGTCGGTGTCGTAGTTCGACTTCACGCCCGACACGGCCATCATCAGGCGCTCGAAGCCCATGCCGGTGTCCACGCTCTTTGCGGGAAGTGGGTCAAGAACGGTTAATTCCGCGTGCTTTTTAGCAACAGCTTTTTTCTTATCGGCTTCCGAACTAGCAAACTCACGTTCAAAATCTGCCAGTTCAGTTGCAGCACCGTTTTGCTTCCAGCGGCGCTGGAATTCCATGAACACGTTGTTCCAGATTTCCACCACCTGCGGGTGGTCGGCGTTCACGAGTTCGCGGCCGGGGGTGGCGGCGCGCTCCTCGTCGGAGCGCAGGTCGATGTGGATTTCGGTGCACGGGCCGCAGGGGCCAGTGTCGCCCATCTCCCAGAAGTTGTCCTTCTTGTTGCCGGGCAGAATGCGGTCGTCGGTGGTGTATTGGCGCCACAGGTCCTGGGTTTCGGTGTCGGCGGCGGTGCCGTCGTTCTGGTCGCCCTCAAAATAGGTGACGTAGAGCCGGTCTTTTTGCAGCTTGAACACGTCGGTCAGCAGTTCCCAGGCCCAGGCAATGGCGTCCTTCTTGAAGTAGTCGCCGAAGGACCAGTTGCCCAGCATCTCGAACATGGTGTGGTGGTAGGTGTCGTAGCCCACCTCCTCAAGGTCGTTGTGCTTGCCGCTCACGCGCAGGCACTTCTGCGTATCGGCGATGCGCTTGTAGGGCGCGGGCTTGTTGCCCAGGAAATAGTCTTTGAACGGGGCCATGCCGCTGTTGATGAACAGCAGCGTGGGGTCGTCCTTCACCACAATGGGGGCCGAGGGCACGATGTGGTGGCCTTTGCTGGCGAAGAAATCAAGAAACTGCTGGCGAACAGCGGAAGCGGTGGGGAGTGACATAAGGAAAAAGCGAAACGGCCCGCGCAGGCGGGGCCACGAATGGCACAAAGGTAGCTTTTGGCGCACGATGCTTGGCTGGTTTAAGGCCTGCCGTGTCCGCTATTGCGGGCAGCATAAAAAAGGCGGAGCACCGGCCCTCTTTTTTCACATTTATTTTCCGCAGCGTAATGGAACGGGAAGTACCTCTTGCCACCCTGCAGCCCACCCAAACCACGACCCTTGTCCTTCCGCAGCCGCTGGCCTGCACGGCCGCCCCTACCCCTCGCCAGGTCTGGCACCTGATGCCCCTACTCCTTCGCCACTGGCAATTCTACATACGCCACCGTGCCCTGCCCCGGCGTGCTTTCGAGCCGGAAGCCGCCCTGCTGGCGCCGGGCCAGTTGGCGCACCAGGGGCAGGCCCAGCCCCGTGCCCCGCTGCCCGGGCAGGCGGGGAGCCAGCCCGGTGGGCGTGTTGCTGGTTTGCAGTGTGGCCAGCTCGGCGGCGCTCAGGCCGGGGCCGGCATCGGCCACGCGCAGCGTGATGCGGCGGTCGTTCTGGTGAGCCGCCAGGGCAATGGCCGAGCCGGGAGGGGCCACTTTCAGGGCGTTGCCCAGCAGGTTGCGCAGCTGGGCACGCACCATGTTGTGGTCGGCCCAGAGGCGGCGCAGGCCAGCGGGCACTTCCACGGCCACCCTCACTTGGCGTGCGCGGGCCTCCGAGGCGTACAGGGCGGCCACCTCGTGCAGCAGGCGGGCGGCGTCCAGGCCCTCGGGCCGGTAGGCCAGCTCGCCGCTTTGGCTGGCCGCCCAGTGCAGCAGATTGTCGACCAATGCGGTGAGCTGGCTGGTGGTTTGGCGCACTTCGGTGGTCACTTCTTCCAAAGCGGCGGGGTCGGCGGCCCCGGCCTGGCGGTAGTAGTCGAGCAGGGTGGCCAGCCCGCCCAGGGCCGCAAGGGGGCTGCGCAGGTCGTGGCCAATCACGGAATACAGCCGGTCTTGGGTGGCACGGGCTTCGCGCAGACGGCGGGTGAGGCGGCGCGTCAGCAGCAGGGTGTAGGTGGCGCCGGCCAACAGCAGCGCCAGCAGCGCGGCCCCGGCCCAGGCCAGCCGCTTCTGGCGCTGCTCCTGGGCGTTGTGCACCCGAAGCTGCCGGATTTGGGTTTCCTTGTTTTCGGTCTGGTAGCGGGTTTCCATGTCGGCCAGGGCCGCGTATTGCTGCGTGGCCCGCAGCGAATCGGTGAGTCCATCAAGCTGCTCGCGGGCGTGGTAGGCCCGCTCCCACCGGCCCAGCGCCACCAGCGCGTCGGCCTTGAGCTGCAACACTTCCCGCAGCTTCACCCGGTTGTGCGCGGCGCGGTAGCTGGTTTCCACGGCGGGCAGCAGGGTGGCGGCCGACGCGGGCTCGCCGGCTTGCAGCAGGTAGTCGGCCAGTTGCAGGCGCAATGCGGCGCGGCCCGCCAGCGCGTCGAGCGAGTCGGTGCAGGCCAAGGCTTGCGGCACCCAGGCCGGGTTGGGCGGGCGGGCCGTGGCCCGCGCCAGCCAGTGCAGCAGGACCAACTCCTGGGCGCGCCAGGTGTAGTACAAAAAGTGCTGCCGAAGGGCGGGCGTGGGGGCCCGGCGGGTCACCTCGGCCAGGCCCGGCGCGGCGCGGCGCAGGGCGGCCGCGGCCTGGGCCGGCTGGCCGGTGCGCAGGCTCACCTCGGCCACCCGCAGGCGCAAGCTGGCCTCGATGCCGGCCAGCCGCCAGTAGGCCGTGTCCCGCTGCCGGGCCCGTTGGGCCTCGGCAATGCCACCGGCCAGCAGGCGCAGCAGCTCCGGGGCCCGGCGCTGCCGCAGCAGCAGGGCGTGGGTGTAGCCGAGGGCTTCGGCCAGGTCGACGGCGGCTGTGGTGGGTTCGGTGGCTTGCAGGGCGCGGGCGGTGCGGCGGGCGGCGGTGTAGTAGCGTTCGGCCCGCTCGTCGTTGCCCTGCTCCTCGTAGGCTTCGCCGAGCAGTTCGTTGAGCCAGACCAGCCCGGCGTAGTCGTGGAGCTGCTGGTAGTGGCGCAGGCCCTGGGCGTAGTCCCGCACGGCACCGGCGTAGTTGCCGCGGCGGCGCAGGGCCAGCCCGGCGTTGGCGTAGGCCCCGGCCAGGGCAATGCCCACGTGCAGGCTGTCGCCGAGGGCCAGCGGCTGCCGCTGGCGAGCGTCGGCGCGGAAACCCGAGGCTTTAAGAGCGGAGATTTCGCGGCGGTGGCAGGCCAGGGCGCTGTCGTACGCCTGCTGGGTCCAGTAGTAGCTGCTGAGGCGGTGGTTCAGCTCGGCCGCGTCGAGGGCGTAGCCGGGCACCCGCCGGTTGGCCGCCAGGGCCCGGCGCAGGTACGCCAGGCCGGTGTCGGGCTGCTGCTGCACGGCCGCGGCGGTGGCCAGCCGCGCCCACACCACGAAAGCCAGCGACTCGGCCGCCCACTGCCGGCGGCGGGCCCAGAGGCGCTCCCGCTCCTGGCGAAAGGCGGCGGTGTTTTCGGCTTCGGTCCGGCGGGCCACGTCCTTGGTGGGCTGGGCCGCAGCCCAACTGGCCGCTTCGCCCGCCGACACCTTGTTGAGCAAGGCCCGCACCCGGGCCAGGCTGACGCGTTGCGCCGGGGTGCCGGGCTGGGCCCGCGCGGACCCTCCGCCGAGGGCCAGCCCCAGCCAGAGCCCCCACCACCCCACCAGCAGGCCGAAGCGGCCGCCACGCCGCAGAGAAATCAAGTCCACGGCCAACACGTAACTAGCGGCGAAGCAGAAAAACAGGCGGGCGCGTGCGGCCTCAAGCCCCCAGCTGCGGCACTTGGTTGGTAAAATCTGGTAATGGCCGAGTAGGGCCAGCAGTATCCGCACATAAAGTGTAAAGGTGGACTTCCTACCCCACCAGGCGCAACCGGTGCAGCAGGGCGTCGCGGTAGCTGCGGCTGAGGGGCAGGGCGGCGCCGGCCACCACCACGCTCGTTTGCCCTTCGTCGAAGCTCTCGATGAAAGCCACGTTTATCAAGTAGCTGCGCTGAATTTGCACGAACTGGCGGGCCGGCAGTTCCAGGGCCAGCTCGCGCAGGGGCTGCCGGCTCAGGTAGCGGCCGGTGGCCGTGACGAGGGTGCAGTATTTGTCGCTCGATTCCACGTACTGAATGTCGCTCAGGCAGACTTTCACTAGTCGGCCCCGTTCGCGCAGGAAAATGCAGTCGCTGAGCAGCACCTCCTGGTTCCAAGGCATGGTCAGGGGCTCATCGAAGCCGTCGGTGGCCCCCGTCAGCGCGGCGGGCAGCGGGGCCGTGTGGCCGGCGGCATGGTTGAGCAAAGCCAGCTCCAGGGCGTGCTGCAGTGCCGCCGCGTCGTAGGGCTTGAGCAGAAACGCCGCCGGTCGCGCCAGCTTGGCGCGGGCAAAAGTGGGCTCGTCGGCCATCGACGTTAAGAAGATGATGGGCAGCGGGCGCACGGCGCGCAGCTCGTGGGCCAGCTCAATGCCGTCGCGGTCGCCGTCGAGGCCGATGTCGAGCAACGCCATGTCGACGGGCGGCAGGCTCTCGCGAAACAAGTCGGCCGCTTCGTCGGCCGTGGCGGCGGGGCCCACCGGCTCGTAGCCCAGCCCGCGCACCAGCACCGCCAGCAGGCGGGCAGCCAGGGGCTGGTTTTCGGCCAGCAGCAGCCGGACAGGAGGGGTAGCTTGCATAAAAAAGGCAGGTCCGGCCGTGCCATTGCACAGCCAACCGCAAAAATGCAGCCCTCCGCCCCGTTTCACAACACTGCCGGGCTTTTAAATCGTGATTTGGCGCCCTGCGAACTTTGCGCCGGGCCCAGGCGCTGTTCACAGCCCGAAAAATGCGTTTTCTACAAACGAGGCCGGGCGCAGGACTTGTTGTTAATTTACGGCAAAATCAACCGGCAAAACCGGGTTGAGTACTCCCACGCCGGTCACCCCGCCCATGCCTTACAAAGAGCGCAACATCGAAAAACAATACTTCACCATCGGCGAAGTAGCCGCCCAGTTCAAGGTGGCCGAGTCGCTGGTGCGCTTCTGGGAAACCGAGTTTGAGGAACTGCGCCCGCGCCGCAGCAAGAAGGGCAACCGCCTCTATACCCCGCAGGACATCGAGGTGTTCCGCACCATCTACCACCTGGTGAAGGAGCGCGGCTACACCATTCCCGGGGCCCGCGACATGCTCAAGCAAAAAGGCCCGCAGCTCAAGGAAAAGATTGACGTGGTGCAGAGCCTGGAAAAGGTGCGCGCGTTTCTGGTGAGCTTGAAGAAAGAGGTGGACGCCGCGGGCAAGGCCGAACCTGACGCTGCTGAATAGCCTTCTATGCCTGCTTCTACCATCTCCGACACCCTCTTCCACGAGCTTGCCCTCACCCTTCTACCCGGCATCGGCCCGCAGCTCACGCGGCAGCTGATGAGCTACGGCGGCTCGGCCAAAAACGTGCTGATGATGCCGCCCGGCAAGCTGCGCCGCATTCCAGGCGTGGGCGAGGCCACGGTGAAATCCCTCACGGGCGCCGAGCGGGAGGCGGCGTTTCGCAAAGCCGAAGCCGACTTGAAGAAGGCCGAGAAGGACGGCGTCGAAATCCTGTTTTACACCAGCAAGCGCTTCCCCAGCCGCCTCAAGCTGATTCCGGATGCGCCTGTCATCCTTTACTATAAAGGCACGGCCGACTTGAATGCGCCCAAGGCCGTGGCCCTGGTGGGCACCCGCAAAAACACCGACTACGGCCGCGAGCAAACCGAGCGCATCGTGCAGGGCCTGGTGCCGCACCGGCCCCTGGTGGTGAGCGGCCTGGCCTACGGCATCGACATCATTGCCCACCGCGCCGCTCTGCAGGAAGGCCTGGAAACCGTGGGCGTGATGGCCACGGGCCTGGACCGCATCTACCCGCACACGCACCAGAAAACGGCCGAGAAGATGCGCGAGCAAGGCGGCCTGCTCACCGAATTTCCCTTCGGCACGCCGCCCGACCGCTACAACTTCCCGGCCCGCAACCGCATCATCGCCGGCCTGAGCGACGGCACCGTGGTGGTGGAAGCGGCCATAAAAGGCGGCGCGCTCATCACCGCCGAACTGGCCCTGAGCTACGACCGCGACGTGCTGGCCGTGCCCGGCAACCTGGGCTCGGCCGCCTCGGAAGGCTGCAATGCGCTCATCAAAAGCAACAAGGCGGCCATGTACACCGAGCCGCTGGACCTGGAGCAGCTGCTGAACTGGGATGCGGCCCTGCACCAGTCGGGCAAGTTCCGGCCGGCGCCCTCCTACTCGGCCGATGACTTTACGGCCGAGGAGTTTGCCATCATCACCGTGCTCACGGCTGCGCCCGGCCGCGAGCTGCAGATGGACGACATCGCCTGGCAGACGCAGATGGCCATCTACGCGGTGGCCTCGCTGCTGCTGGGGCTGGAGTTTCGGGGGGTGGTGCGGGCAATGCCGGGGAAGAAGTTTGCGTTGGTGTAGCCAGTTGCACTTACCATCCATGCGATGAAGAAAGCTGTCCGGTTATCGTTGGTCGCGCTGTTAGGTGGTGGTTTTCTCCTGACCAGCGGCATCGCCTATTACCAAGGGCAAAAACAGCGCGCTGCCACCCTAGGGCACCTGGCCGCACTGGATGCGCGACTGGCGGAGCATAATAGGCAGACCGCTGCCCGGATGGCGACGACGGTTCGCGCTATTAATTATTATACCCACCTCAATAATAACCGACCACAGGACCAAGCGATACTGGCCGCGGGCCAACAAATGTTGCAACGCACCCAATCGCTAACCGATACGCTGCAAGCCTTGCAACGCAACCTCCGCTTAGCGCCCGGCGCTGGTCAAAATGGTCGCATGGATGATGGCACCGTTGCGCGACTGGCCAAGCAACTGGTGAGCTATTCCGTCCTGACTTACAGTAGTGCCACTGCCGGGCCTCTTATCGCAACCCTGCGGTCTTTCGCACGCGCGAATCGGTTTGCGGATTTCTCTACCCGTCGGCTGCCCATTCAAGCCACGTTGGCGGGCCTCACCCGGCTCGAAACGTTGGTGTGGCGTGCGGGAAGCGCAAAACTAAACGACCTGGCCCAGAAGTCTGGCCGTTCCATCGATTGGTACGACCCCATCCGGGCGTTTGCGACGGCCGAATCGGAAACAGTGGCGCCGGGCCAGGTTTACCAAGCGCGCTTATTCCTCATGGACAACAACCTACACTATTATTATACCAATGTTTCAGTGAACGGCCAAACTTTGGCCCCGTCTTTCGAAGGGTCTTTGCTCACCTTCCGGGTTCCAGCCAATTCGGTTGGCCGGGTTCCTCGGCAGGCGCAGTGGCGGGGGGCGATTCGCGCCCTTGCCAACCCCGAAGCACGGCCCTACGCCACCGATTCGGTCTGGCAACTGACCGTTCCATATTTCATCGTTAGCCCGACAAAGCCATGATTCGCAGCGTGGGGCTTCTATTAGGCGGCGTACTAGTGGCGGCGGCTACCGGGCTGGGCTTTTACCAGCAGCAGGCCGGGCAAACGCGCCTGGACCAAGAAGTGGCGCTGTTGAGCCAGCAACTGAGCGAGGCGAACGTCGGGGTCGCGCAGAACGCCGATTATACAGTCAAATTCATGCGCTACGCAGTTGAGAAGAATAGATATCAAAGCCACGAGGTAGCGGCCCTTGCTTCTGCCGAGGACCTGCGGGTGCGCACCACCGCCCTGCTCCGGGAAATACGCGCCCTGCGGCGCGCCACGGGCCCCGCCGATTCCGTGGCCTTGCTGCGCCCCCGCGCCCCCCTCTTGATTGAGCAGGCGCGGCAATTCGACGAACCTGCTTTCCCTGCCTTGCGCCAACAACTGGCGCTTTACAGCGCCGCTATCCGCCGACTTCATCCCACTGATTCGTCCTCACTGGTGGTTCCGTCCCTTGATGATGCCTCCCCGGCATTAGCTGTGGCAAGCCTTGCTCAGGCTGAAAACGCCCTGTTGGCGGCCGAAACAGGCACTCTTAAATACCTCATGCAGCAGATAGGAAGGCAAGAACCGCGTGCCAAAGTGGTGGCGGTGGCCACGCCCCAATCGAACCGGGTGGCCCCGGGCGAGGTATATCGGGCCCATTTGGTGCTGGTTAAAAGCCTTTCGAGCCCGTCCATTCGCATGTTTTACAATGGGCACCCTATTCCCATTGACCGCGAAGGCGCAGGATTAGTGCGTTTTAAGGCCCCGGCCAAGGCTGGTCCGGCCGAATGGCACGGGGCTATTCGCGCGCGTCTTGGTGGCCGCGACACCACTTTCCGGGTGCGGGTGCCCTACCGCGTGGTTCGGCGTTAGCCGTGCGGTGCGGGGAAGTGTCGTATTTTTAACAGATTTTCTATTACGTGTTAAGAATATCTCCCTTTTCATGAAAAAAACAGTACTCTTATTGGTGAGCTTAGCCGTGTTGCAGGCCGGCCCGCTGAAAGTTTCGGCGCAAAACCTGGACCCCAGCTTTGCGGCCCTGACGGTGTATGCGCCCGGTTTTGTCAGTTCCGCCATTGAGCAGCCCGATGGCAAGATTGTGATGACCGGTTTATATAGCCGCGTGAACGGCGCGCCGGCCTTTGCCATCAGTCGCTTCAACCCGAACGGGACGCCGGATGCGGCCTTCCAGCAGAACGTGGGCACGGCTACGGCCGGCTACCGGGTGCGCCTGCTCAGCAATGGCCAGATGGTACTGAATTACAACACCACCGCGCCGTTCACGGTGGGCGGCATCAGCCGCCAAACGCTGCTGCGCCTGAACGCCGACGGCACCGGCGACGCCTCGTTCAACCTCGGCACCGGCCCCGCCTTCGGCACCAGCATCAGCTACATCGACGATTACCTGCCCCTGGCCAACGGCCAGCTCCTCGTGGTGGGCGGCTTCGACCACATCAACGGCGTGGCCGTGCCCTCGGGCATCGCCCGCCTGACGGCCACCGGCGCGCCCGACCCCACCTTCAACCCCGGCACGGGCATTGATGTCAATAATGATGACCTGCTCAACGTGGTGACCCTGCCCAACGGCAAGCTGCTGGTGGGTGGCCTTCTCAGCACCTACAACGGCGTGACGCGCAACGGCATTGCCCGCCTCAACGCCGACGGCACGCTGGACACGGCTTTTACATCGCCGCTCGACGTGTACAGCGAAGTCGATGACATCGTAGTGCAGCCCGATGGCAACATTTTGATATGGGGCACCCTCAACTTCGCGTCGGGAAACACCAAGGGCATTGTCCGGCTGTTGCCCGACGGCGCGCTCGACCCTACGTTTAACGCGCCGGCCAACGTTGGAGGCGGGTTCGTTTCCTCGTACTCGGGCGATGCCCTGCAGCTGCAGCCCGATGGCAAGGTACTGGCAATTAACAACAACGCGAGCTCCGGCCTGCCCGGCGTGGTCCGGCTGAACGCCAACGGCACCCCGGATGCCGGCTTCCAGGTGGGCGCTGGCCCCAACGCCGCCCCCACTACGGTAACGTTGCTGAGCACCGGCAAAATCCTGGTGGGCGGCAACTTCACCAACTTCAGCGGCACTTACGACCGGCCCCTGGTGCAGCTCACCAGCACCGGCGCCGTCGATGCCACGTTTCAACCCCTGGTGCAAACGACCGGGCAGGTGGTGAAGGCCGTGCTGCAACCCGATGGCAAGCTGGTGGCCGGCGGCACATTTTCCGAAGTGAACGGCCAAGCCGTGCGCCGGCTGGCCCGCTTCAACGCCAACGGCACCGTGGATGCCTCGTTCACCAATTCGTTGAGCCCCAACGACCAGCCCGTCGACCTGGTGCTGCAACCCAACGGCAACCTGCTGGTGGCCACCCAAGGCGCCGTGGTGCGCCTGCTGCCCACCGGCGCCGCCGATGCCTCGTTCAACGCGTCGGGGCTGGCGGGGAGTTTCCCGAGCCGCCTCCTGCTGCAGCCCGACGGCAAAGTGCTGGTGGGCGGCTCGCTGCTCAACAACGGCACCCTGGTGACGCCTCCGGTGGTGCGCCTGCTCAGTGACGGCTCGCGCGACGCCACCTTCGCCCCCTCGGGCCTGGGCGCAAGCCGTTTTCAGGCCTTCCATAACATCGCCCTGCAAGCCGACGGCAAAGTGTTGCTGGCTGCTTCGTACTCGCCCACGGCAACGGGCTCGTACAACCGCACGCTGCTGCGCCTGAGCAGCACGGGCGCATTGGACAACACCTTTACCGGCGCGGCCTTCAACACGCCGGCTTTCAACACCGGCCTCAACGCGCTGCAGGTGCAGCCCGACGGCAAAATCCTGGTGGGCGGGCAGTTTTCGACCTACGGCGGCACGGCCCGTAGCAACGTGGCCCGCCTGAACCCCGACGGCACCCTCGATGCCGGCTTTGTGCCGCCCACGACCACGGGCGCGGTGTACTCGTTGCTGCTTCAGCCCAACAACCGCGTGCTGCTGGGCGGCAGCTTCAGCAGCAGCAGCCTGCCCCGCAACCTGGCCCGCCTGCTGCCCACCGGCGCCGCCGATGCCAGCTTCGCCGCCACGGCCGTGCCCAACGGCATTGTGCGCACCCTGCTGGTGCAGCCCGATGGCAAAATCGTGGCCGGCGGCGGCTTCACCACCATCGGCGGGCAAACCAGCAGCGCCCTCACCCGCCTCATTGCGACGGACGTGCTGACGGTGCGCGCCCCGCAGGCCGTGGCCGACCGCACCGCCGCCTGGCCCGTGCCCGCCCACGCCGCCCTCACGGTGGCCCCCGACGCCAGCGCCCACCCGCAGGCCCTCGACCTGCTCGACGCCCTGGGCCGCCCGGTGCTGCACCAGGCGCTGAGCAACGCCGCCCCCGCCACGCTGGCCACCGAAACCCTGGCGCCCGGCAGCTACCTGCTGCGCGTGACCTATGCCGAAGGCACCGTGACGCGCCGCGTGCAGGTGCAATAATCTTCCGGTCAGCCAACCATTGAAAGGGACGAACCAACACGGTTCGTCCTTTTTTTGTGGGCTCGATGCTACAGCGGGCTACCTTGCGGCTCATGCTGCTCTTCAACAACAACCTGCTGCCCACCGCTGCGCTCACGCTCCCCAACCGCGGCCTGGCTTTCGGCGACGGCTTCTTTGAAACGCTGGTTTTCGCCAACAGCCGCCTGCGCCTTGCCACCGACCACCACGCCCGCATGCAGCAAGCCGCCGCTGCGCTGTACCTCGCACTGCCCGCCGCCCTGGCCACCCCCGAAGCTTTGGAGACCACACTGGCCCGCTTGGTTGCGGCTAGCGAACTATCCGCCGCCCGCCTGCGCCTGCAGCTCTGGCGCGCCGGCGGCGGCCGCTACACTCCTACTACCGACGCCACCGAATGGCTGGCCAACGCCGAAGCCTTCGCGCCCGACGATGCACCAATTGCAAAGGCTGATTTTGCGCTGGAAACGTATTCCGTGTATTCCCCGCTCAGCTTTTGCAAGGGCCCGCAGGCTTGGCTTTACGTGCGCGCGGCCCACGAGCGGCAGCAGCGCGGGCTCGATGAAATCATTCTCTGCGACGCCGCCGGGCACGTGGCGGAAACCGGCGCGGCGGCTATTTTTTGGGTGAAAAACGACGTGCTTTTCACGCCTTCGTTGGCGAGCGGCTGCGTGGCGGGCGTGCGCCGGGCGCAGGTGCTACGCGCGGCGCAGGCGGCGGGAATGGATTGCCGGGAGGGCTTATTTGCCCGCACGGCGCTGCTGGCCGCCGATGGCGCTTTCACCGCCAACGTGGCCTCGGTACGGGAGGTGCGCGCTGTCGGCCCCACGTCCTTCGCTCCGCTCACCTTGCCGTTTTTAGAAAAAGTGCGCCAGTAAAGTGCAGCCTCTGCCCTCAGTTCCTGGGGTGCCCGTCAGTGGCGAGGTGGAGGTTGCTGCAAAAGGCCTTATTGGGGCGCGAAACGGTAGTAGACGGTTACGGTATCGACCGGGGCGTGGGCTGCCTCGGCGTTGTCGGTGACGTCGGTCACGTCGAGGGCGTCGCCACTTTCCATGGTTGCTGTGCTTTCCGGGTGGTCAGTGACGTCGCGGACAATGCTGGTGCTTGGAGCGGCGGCGGTGCTGTCGGGGCGCAGTGCGAGGGCCTTAAACCGCAACTGCCAGGCCACGCGCTGCAGTTCGGCGTCGAGCGCCAGCACGGCTTTAATGGGCGGCGAGCCCGCGCTCAAATCGCGCCGCGTGATGGAAATACCGCCCACCCGACCGTCGGGGAGCACCGTGAGCAGGGCGTAGATAACCCCGCCCACCCCGGCCCGAAGCGCCGAAGCGGGATAGGTGATAAAATGCTGAAGATATTGGGTGAAAACCGCCGCCGATTCCGCCCGCTCCACCGAATCGGTCAGCAACCAGAAACGCGGCAGCAGCGGCGCGGTGCCCACCACGGGAGCCGGCAACGCCGCCGCTTTGCGCGCCGGCCGCCGGCCGCTCCGCGCCTGGGCGGGCGCCGGCAGCGCCGTGGGCAGTGCTAAAAGCCAGACCAACAAACAGGAAACCCAACCGTGCATACTTCCCCGTTTAATGATGACACGAGGACCGCAGCCAAAAACGGCCAGGCCCCACAGGCCGTTTCTATACGGCCACCGGGGCTTTTATGGTTGGCCAGGGGTCGTAATTCACCAACTCAAAATCCTCGTACCGAAACCCGAAAATATCGGTCACCTCGGGGTTGATGCGCATCTGGGGCAGTGGGCGCGGCTCGCGCGTGAGTTGCAGCTCGGCCTGTTCCAAATGATTGGAATACAAGTGGGTGTCGCCGCCCGTCCAGATAAATTCACCCGGTTGCAGGCCCACCACCTGCGCTACCATGAGCGTGAGCAGCGCGTAGGAGGCAATGTTGAACGGCACGCCCAAAAACACATCGGCCGAGCGTTGGTAGAGCTGGCAGGACAGCCTGCCGTCGGCCACGTAGAACTGGAACAGGGCGTGGCAGGGCTGAAGGCGCATTCGGGGCAGGTCGGCTACGTTCCAGGCACTGACGATGATGCGTCGGGAATCGGGACGCAGCCGAATTTCGGCAATGGCTTGGCGTATCTGGTCGTGCAAGCGGAGGCGGGGCACCAGGCCGTTGGTTTCCACCACTTCAAAACGCCAGCCCTTGTGGGCGGCCCGGTCGCCGCGCAGGCATTTATAGACCGTCGATTCGTCCAGGTCGTGGTCCTGGCACAGGCCCGCCACGTCCATCACCACCACCACATCGCCCCAAGGGGCTGTTGCTTTAACGGCCCGTCCGCGGCGGGTATTGATGTTTTGCTCCTTGCGGGTGAGCCAAAGGCAGGTATCGGGGCCGTATTTATTGGTGGCGTAGTAGTCTTTGTCCAGCTCATAATCGCCGGGAAACGCTTGCTTGAGCAGGCCGTTTGGCAGTTTGTACGCATCGGACGCGAAGGCGGCAAACTCATGCCATCGGGCATCCACGAAGACCCCACGCGCTCCGTATTCGGCGTAGCTTTTCTTGCTTGCGTCGTAGCAGCGGTGCAGCATCTCGTTCCAAGTGGCATACAGCTGCGCCAAAGCCGGCGTGTGGCGGCTTTCGGCCAGCGAATTGGTGCCGACGCCCGCAATCAACCCCGCTTGCAACGGGGCGGGCGGGGCCTCAAACCGGCGCGGGGCAACGAGTTCCACTTGTTCCCAGCGCCGCCACTGCTTACCGTACACGGGCCCCAGCGAGCCGTCTTCCCGGGCCCACTCGCGCCATATTTTGACTCCCTCCTTCTCAAGCAGGTCGTTGTTGGTGTCGCCCCGCAAAAACCACAGCAGCTCGTGAATGATGCTTTTCAAGTGCACCTTCTTGGTGGTGACCAGCGGAAAGCCCTCGGCCAGATTGAACCGCATCTGCGGGCCGAAGATGGACACGGTGCCCGTGCCGGTGCGGTCGGTTTTCACGGTGCCGGTGTCGAGGATTTGGCGGAGCAGGGCTTGGTATTGGCGCATGGCGGCAAAAGGTGAGCGAGGGGCTAGGGTTATGGGCTGGGCAGTCAAATTTAAGGGCAAGCCGACGGTTCGGGGGACGGCGTTGCTTCTACTGGACTGTTCTGGGCCACCTTTGGCAGCAATAAGTGCCTCTATCCTTCGTAAAAATCCACGGAGGAACTCGCGCAACTTGTAGCCGCCAACGCCTTGGTCGCCTCAGCCATCGCAGCGGCCCGTCAATTCCTTCAGGAGCGCCCCCCACGCCCCAGCTGCCTCGTCGCCGTAGCGGCTTTTCGTTGCCCGGTCACGCCCGTGGTCCCATCATCACGCCGCCGACGCCACCTCCCCCGTCAGCAGGGGTAGCAGCCAGTCCTCGCCAGCGCGGGTGTAGCGGTAGTAGCGGTTGCGGCCTTTCTTTTCGTAGGCCACGTAGCCGGGCGGCAGCAGCACAGCCAGGGCCATGGTCACGGTTTGGCGAACGAAGCCAACTTCCTCGGCCAGTTGCACCGCCGTGGCCTTGGGATGCCCGGCCAGGGCCACGCACAACTGCGCCAGGGTGTGGCGGCGGTTGCGCAGGCGCACGCCCAGCGCCCGCAGGGCCGTGTCGAGGCGTTCGAGAATGGCCTCCCGGTCTTGCCGGGGCGGCACGTAAGGCGGTGGGTCGTCGCGGGTGGCCACGTGTTCCGCAAATCGGGCAACCAAAGGGTCAATAGCCATAAACGAAGCGTTAACGAATAGTCTAGAAGCGCATATAGACAGAAGCAGAGCGAATAGTTGCTTCCTTCATTTGTTCAAGTGTATTCATGAAACGAATATAGGTAATCTTGATTCGCAATTGAGGATGTACAAAATGTTAGGTAGCAGAAACAAATTGTTTAATTACTTACTCGAGATGCATAAAGGCTGTACAAGAATGGATGGAAGCAACCCGGATAGGTCAAATAGAGCTGTTTTCCTGTAAACAGGCATGATTGACACGTATAATTGACGCTGACATCTGTTAAGTAGCGTCTCACGACCTGGGTTCTTTTCATTACTCGTTCGCGTTCGCATAGCCAACTGCCCATAAAAAAGCCGCCTCGTTTCCGAAGCGGCTTTTGGGTTCTTAAGCAACGGCCCGGGCCGTTGCCGAGGGCTACTTAGCCGCCACGGCGGGTTTTGCGGCGGGCTTCACGCTGGCGGTCTTGCCGTCTTTTTTCATGCAGCACGAGTGGCCGCCGGCCATTTCTTTCGAGCAGGATTCTTTCTTGCCTTTTTTGCCGTCTTTGTCGTGGCCGTCGTGCGCGAAGGCGGTGGTGCCGGCGAAGGCGAACAGAGCGAGGGCGAGCAGGGTATTTTTCATAAGAAACGAAGAAGGGAGGTGAGGAAACAAAAGGCGAAAACGCGGGGTTTTCAGGCTCTAATATACGCCGCGCCGCCGATGTTCAAGGCCGCGGCGCGTATGCGTCTCAGTCCTTTTGCTCACCTATTGCCGTCCGCGCGGCCCGGCCCCGGCCGGCCCCACCCGCGGAAGGCCGCCTGATGTCCCTTCGCCGCCTCGCCCACCTCACCCTGCTCGTGCTGGGCCTGCTCACCGCGCTGAGCGGGTTTTTCGTCGCCCAGCTGCGCTTCAACTACAATTTCAACGACTTCTACCCCGCCGGCGACCCCGACCTGGACTACTACCAGGGCTACACCCGCCGCTTCGGCAACGACAACGACTACCTGCTGCTGGGCCTGGAAGCGCCCGCCGGCCGCACCGTCTTCGACCCCGCTTTTCTCCGCCAGGTCGACTCCCTCACGCAGCTGGCCCGGCGCCAGCCGTCGGTGCGCAGCGTCACCTCCCCCACCACGCTGGCCAACCCCGTGGTGGAAGGCCTGGGCGTGTTCAGCCTGCCCTACCTGCACCCGCAGGAGCCCGCCCGCCGCGCCGACGACTCCACCCTCATCTACCGCACGCCCGGCCTGGTGGGCAACGTGTTCAGCCCCGATGCCCGGGCCGTGACGCTGGTGCTCCAGCTCACGCCCGACCTCGAAAAGCCGCCCGGCGACTCGCTGTTTGCCGCCTTGCGGGCGGGCATGGCGCGGCTGAAAATCCCGGAATCCCAGGCGCATTTTGCGGGCCGCATTGTGGCGCAGTCGGTGTTTGTGGACCGGCTGAAGTGGGAGTTGGTGGTGTTCATGTCGCTGTCGGTGCTGCTGGTCACGGGCCTGCTCTGGCTCACGTTTCGCACCTGGTGGGGCGTGGTGCTGCCGCTGGTGGTGGTGCTGGGGGCCATTTTGTGGGGCCTGGGCATCATGGCGGCCTTCGGCGTCACCATCGATTTGATGACGGCGCTGCTGCCGCTCATGCTCTTCGTAGTGGGCATGAGCGACACCATCCACATCATCAGCCGCTACGTGAGCGAGCTGGGCTACGGCGCCAGCAAAAAAGACGCGCTGCGCGTCACCATCAAAGAATCGGGGTTCGGCTCCGGGCTTTCGGCGCTCACCACCAGCCTGGGCTTTTTCACGCTGATGACCAGCACCATCCGGCCCATCCACAATTTCGGGTTGTTCACGGGCATTGCGGTCATTCTGGCGTTTGTGCTCAGCTTCACGCTGCTGCCGGCCATGCTGGTGCTGCTGGGCCGCCCGCAGCTGCGCGAGCCGCGGCGCCAGGGCCACAGTTGGGACGGCGTGCTAGGCCGGCTGTTCCGGCAGGTGCTGCTGCGCCGCCGCGCCATCTTCACGGTCAGCGGGCTGGTGCTGGCCGCTGCCATTGGCCTGAGCACGCGGGTGCGCATCAATTCCTCGCTGCTCGATGATTTGTCGAAAAGCGACCCCGTGCGCCAGGATTTCGCATTTTTCGACCGGCAGTTTGCCGGCGTGCGCCCCTTCGAGCTGGAGCTGAAACCGGCGCCCGGCCGCGACGTCTACGACCTGCCCGTGCTCCGGCAAACCGAGCGTATCGAGACCTACCTGCGCGACACCTACGGCCTGCGGTTCGCCGCCTCGCCCGTCACGCTGGTCAAATCGGTGCGCAAAGCCCTGAACGGCGGCGGGCTGTCCGAATACCGCCTGCCGGCCGATACCACGGAGCTGCAGCGCCTGCGCGGCAAGTTGCGCCTGTTCCGCAAGCGGCCCGAGTTCAGCGCCCTGGCCCTGCCCGATGGGTCGGCCGGCCGCCTTACCGGCCGCATGGCCGACGTGGGCAGCATCCGGGCCGATGCGCTGAACGCGGCCCTGCGCCAGCACCTGCGCGCCACCGTCGACAGCACCGTGCTGCGCACGCGCCTCACCGGCTCGTCCAACCTAATCGACAAGAACAACGAAAACCTGACGCTGAACATGATTCAGGGCATGGCCATTGATGTGGCCATGGTCACGCTCATCGTGCTGTGCCTGTTCCGGTCGGTGCGCATGACGGTGGTCGTGCTCATCCCCAACCTGCTGCCCATCATCATCGTGGCCGGCGTGATGGGCCTGGCCGGCGTCAACATGAAGGTGAGCACGAGCATCATTTTCACCATCGCCTTCGGCATCGCCGTCGACGACACCATCCACTTCATCAGCAAGCTGCGCCTCACGCTGGGCAAGGAACCGGACATTTTCAAGGCGGTGCGGCGTACCTACCTGCTGGCTGGCAAAGCCGTCGTTACGACCTCCCTGATACTGGTGGGCGGCTTTTCGACGCTGCTCTTCTCCAAGTTCGACGGCACGTTCTACGTCGGCCTGCTCATTGGCCTCACGCTGCTGTTCGGCGTGGTGGCCGAGCTCACGCTGCTGCCGCTGCTGATACTGTATTTCTACAAGCGCCCCAAGCCCGCGCTATTCACCGCAGAGCCCGCAGTAAGGAATGGTGCAACGCCCGGCAGACCGTAGCCCATCAGAAACCGCAGGTTTTCCACAGCCAAGAGGAAAGATTACAGAGGCATTAATTCTTTTTGGGCGACTGCTTGGTCTTATTGCCCGTGCCCGAGTTGCTTTTATTAAGAAGCGGCGACGAACCTGTTTCCGACGCAGTGGGACGGCGTACCTGCTCAGGGCTTGGTCTGGGCGTTTCGGTGTCTGCCCGCAGTTTTTTTATTTCCTCAGCATAGGTATTCGCTCGCCTTTGCAAGGAATCTGCTCTATGATTTAAATACGTATTGTCCTTGCCGCTCATCTCAAGCGAAGCCTTGAAAATTTTTATCATTCTATCCTTTTCCATCACCTGATTTGTCAGGCCACTATTTTTAAGCTTTAGGTTGACGTTTCTCTTTTTGAGCAATGCAATGGTATCCTGCAACGTCCTTTGCAGGTTGGCGTCGCTTCTCCTAATAGCGTCAAACCGTTGATTTGCAGCGCCAATTTTCGCCTCAAACTCCTTGTTCAGTATCGTAACTTTTTGGCTTAACGTGCTGGCCGCTTCCTGCTGTTGCCTGAGCTCGTTCTGGGTATTATCCAGCTTGGTTTCCAGTGCAGAGTTGCTATCCCGAAGGGCAATCACGTTGTATTGGCCTCGTTGGTAAATCACGTAAATGCCAACGGCTATTAACGCAACCAGCGAAAACACCCCGGTCGAAACCAAGGCCCTTTTCCGGACTTTGGCCGCAAAACCAGCCGCCGCCTGCGCAGCATCCCGCTTTTTTTTACTCAGCAGCACATACTTCGCCACTTGGTCGTGGACAATTTCAATCTCTTTTTTATCGTTGTCGCCGTAGTCTTTCAGCAACGCCGACTCCTGAATCAAATTTTCGACCGCCGATTTAGCGATGCCGCTTTTCTCGCTGAATGTAGCAAGCGGCACCAGCAGTCGTTTTCCATCGTCGTTAATTAACTGCGCTTCAATGGCTTCTTTCAGCAGCTGTAAATGCGCCAGGTGCTTTTCATAATACTGTCCGATGGTATCCTCCACGTTGGCCGACGTGATGACTTCCCGGAATACCGCGTTATAATCCGGCCCCACGCTGGTTGCGTCCGGCGAAACGGCTTTTTGCAACACGGCCTGGACCTTATTAAATACCTCGTAGCAAAATAGGCTCAGCAGCGTGGGGTCGATGATGCTACTGCTGGCGTATGGCTTGGCGGCCGGGGCCCCTTCATCGCTGAGGCTTTCGCTGATTAAAGCGCTGGAAACCCCCATCTGCCGCACGATGAGCCCCACATTTTCTACCGACAGCTGAATGCCGGCGGGTTCACCACCGGCAACCTGCTGGTCCCGAAGCGGCCCGCGAATAGCCTCCCGGGCCTGGGCAATCGTGAATTTCTTTAAATGGTATTTTCCGTACAGCAGCGACGGAAGGTCGAATTTTAAATCGTCCAGGTAACCTACGTAATCCTGCCGCAAACTAATCACGGTTCTAAAGTTCAGCGCATTACGCGTCAGCTCATCCGTGGTCATGGCGCTTTTGCCGGTGGCCGCCACTTTGCCCGAGCGCACCTCCACCAGGTCGGATAGTTGCTCCACGAATTCGGTGAGTTCCTGGCGGCTCTGGTGTTTCGGGCCCAGGGTGAACAGCTCCTCAAACTGGTCAAAAAACAGCACCGGCTTCACCAGCCCCCCAAACAAGCACGTGTTGGACGCCGACTCCAGCAGCGTCGCGGTTTCTTCAAAATGCGGGGGCTGCGCCTCCTGCGAGAATTTCTTCAGTTCCGCATTCATTATTTCCCGAACCTGCTGCAACGGCGTTTTTTTGTCGGTAAAATTGATGCGGATGTAAACCGTGAAAAAATATTTTCTATTTAATTCAGGAAACAGCTTTGCGTGAATCAGCGAAGTTTTGCCCGTGCCCGACTCGCCGTAGAGGGTCACCAGCGGCTTCGCCTGCACCATTTCAATTACGTCCTTCACTTCCTGCTCGCGGCCGAAGAACCGGCTTTCGTCTTCTGCCGTGTAGCGAAAAAGGCCTTTGTACGGGTTGGGTGCACCGGCGTTCATTGCGCTAAAAATTTATCGATATCGACAATCAATTGGTCGCTATCGTGCGGGTAAATATTATTGGTCCGAATGAAATCAGGCAGTACGTCGAAGTAGCCGCTGAATTCGTCGACGGCCACTGGCAACACCTTGAACCGCTCAACTTGCCGGCCCATTGCCTCAAACATCCGGTTGGCCGTGAGCCGCTGCTCAACAATCGGCCACTCAATGTTTTTAACGTACGAATCTGCCTGGGGCTTTCCAGCCAGCTCTTTGGAAATCAGGCTCACGAGCAGGTAGGTGCCCACGGAATTGATTTTATTTCTAATCTCGGTTTCGTATTCGCCGATTTCCAAGGAACGTACATCGAACCACGTGTTGATGCCGTGCTGACGAAGGCGGGAATTGAGATTTTCGGCGATTATTTTATTGTCCCGGTCGTAGGAAATAAATACCTGCTTCCCTTCGTGCGAATCCTTGAACTCACTCTCTGCCAAAACTTTGCTCATTAAGTTTTCGATAAAGTCCTGCATTGGGTGTTTGTGCACCACCTCAATGCCGTATTTCCGGATGAAATATTCCTCGTATTGTATTGCCGCCGAAGAATCGTTGATGATGTAAACCAGCTTTTTGCGCAAGTCCTTAAATTTTCGGTTGCACAGCACCCGGATGGCCAAGCGCATAAACCAATCTTCAAAGTGGTTGCCAATAAAGAGCAGCGTTTTTCCCTTGAGGATGCCCAACAGGGAATCCATATCCGAGCTCAGCACCTGCGGCGCCGACGCGGCCAGGCTGAATAAGCTCTCCATTTTGTCGATGTCTATGTAGGACACCTCTTCGTCGGGCTCTCCGTCTTTCGCAATTTTACCAAAAAGATAAATCAGCTTTTTTTTGGGCGATTGTTTGTTAATAATCAGTGGTTCCGTTTTGACGTGGTTCCAGGTATAAACGTCTACGTCGTTGTCCAGCAGCTCTTCGAGCTGGCGGTCGTGCGAAGTGGTCAGATAATACTTAAAATTGTCACCCCTGGCCAGCAGCTGCAGCAATGAATTGTCGAAATAAGGCTGCCCGTCGACTTTACCGGAGCTTATTTCCGAATAAATACCCGGCACTTCGTTGTCCAATCCATCGCGGCTGATGGCTAGCTCGGTCAACGATTTGGCCGCTTTGCCCGGGGTTGCGTCGTTGGTTAAATACGTTAAATCCCTTAAAATTTCGCCGATGATGTATCTCTCAAATGGAATCTTCTTGCCGTCACTACTCACCACCTTAAGCAGGTCGCTGCCAATTACGGGTACCAGTTTCCCGGACCTGTACTGTAGCAGCAGAGAGTCATAGTCGGGCATGTCATCGGTAGTAGACATTGTGGGGCTATTTGTGAGGTTGTCAATCGTAACCGTGCCAATGCAGGCGGCATCACCAACCGCATTGCTGAGCCGCTAAACATAGGTGAGAATCCGGCAATTTGCAAATATTTCAATATCGTTGAATAATCAAGCTTTTGGTTCACCTGAACAGGACGGCGGCAGCGAAGCGCCGCTGTTCGCCGGCTAACTACCCCCGAAATATTCGTTCGCTTTTTCGCCGATGGCCCACCCCTCAGTGGTATGGCGAAACGTCCGCCGGCCCTCTTCGCACCGCAAAGGCGCCAGGCAAGCCCGCATCGGCATCTGGCAAACAGTGAGTAGCGGTGCGCCGTCCGCATCATACACTTGGTTTAGCCCGCTGCCAAACCCCCAATTCTGCTCAGCGCACTTGGCAACAAGAACGTCCGGAGCTGCGCTGAAAGGCTTGGGTCGAAAATCACGGCGTAAAAGAATTTTATATTAACTTTGTATTTCAAAGTTCTTTTTAACCATGCAGTATTTCGTTGCTCCCGATTCCATCGTGCGCCGCATCTGGGGTTCAGCCGATACCGTTCTGTTCATCTTCGCCGGGGCCGCGGCCGAGTTTGCGCTCAACAAAGCCGTCGACTGGCTCTACTTCACTGGCCGCCTGCCGGCCGACCCGCTCGGCCGGCTCTTTTCCACCGTCGACTACGCCCGCCGCATCGTGTTTGCCGATGCTGCCGGCGCCGAGCAGGCCATCGACACCATTGCGGCTATCCATGGCGCGGTGGAAGCCAAGCGCGGCCAGGCCATCCCGGACTGGGCCTACCGCGACGTGCTGTTCATGCTCATCGCCTACTCCGAGCGGGCGTTTGAGGTGCTGGAGCGTCCCCTCGCCGCGCCCGAGCAGGAAGAGCTGATGGACGTGTTTTGCCGCGTGGGGCGGCGCATGGGCATTCCCGGCCTGCCCACCACCTACGCCGAATGGCAAGCCGCCCGCGCGCAGCACCTGGCCCAGAACCTGGCCGCCGGCCCCTACACCTTCGATTTGTATCGCCAGTACCGCAAGCACCTGGGCGGGCCGCGCTACGGCCTGCTGCGGGCTGTGCAAGGGCTGGTGGTGCCGCCCTACGTGGGCCAGCTGCTGGGGCTGCCCGGCGGCGGCTGGGTGCGCCCCGCCCTGGCCCTGTATCGCCATACCAAGCACCTGGCCCTGAGCCAATGGGCCAAAAACGCCATGCTGCCGGCCGAGTACCAGGCCCGCATTCAGGCGCTCGACCGGGCGCCGACGGCCCCGACCATGCACCATTCCCGCGCTTGATGATGCCTCAAAAAACGGTCGAAGTACATTCCCCGACAGCCCCTGGCCGGCTGCTGCGCCTCGATTACCGATATCTGGGAGTTGCGCTGCTTTTGCTGCTGGTTGAGGTGTTTATCGCGCTTTTCGTGCACGACGACTGGGTGCGGCCGCACGGCGGCGACGTGCTGGCCGCAGCGCTTTTATATTGCCTTGTTCGCGGTATTTGGGCCCTGCCCACGGGGGTTGTGGCCGGCATTGCGCTGCTGGTTTCCTACCTCATTGAAGCCCTGCAGTACGTGCACCTGCTGCAGCGCCTGGGCTGGGAGCACTGGCGTGCGGCGCGGGTGCTGCTTGGCAGCCGGTTTGAGTGGGCTGACATGCTGGCCTACACCATTGGCGTGGCCCTGGTGCTGCTGGTGGAGCAGCTCCGGCGCGCGGGAAAGGTTGCGGACCAGCGGGTTCAGGAAAATGGCTGAGCCCGCGAAACGGGTGGCGCCGGTTTTTGGGCAGCTTCTGCCATTTCAGCCCGAACTGTTTGGCTGCTCCGAACGGTTACCAGGCGGAACGGCGCTGGGGCCGCTACCCGGTGCATGATTGCCGCGAAAGGCCTATTTTTACTCAAAAAACCGCTCGCATGAAATTTCCTTTTTCTTCCGGGGTCCTCCGGTTGTTATTCCCGGTGCTGATGGGCACGGCGGGCCTGCTGAATACCTCCTGCAAGAAAGACGAAGAACAAGTCGTCAAGGATTACAGCAAAATCGACGACGACATCATCAAGAAATACCTCGATGACCACCAGATAACCACCGCCCAACGGCAGACGTCGGGGCTGTACTACCTGCCGGTGCTTACGGATACACGCCTCGTGCAGGCCTCGGCCGGGAAAAAGGTATCCGTGCTCTATTCGGGTCACTACATGGACGGAACCGTGTTCGACGCCTCCATCCTGCACGGCAACACCCCCATTACTTTTACCCTGGGCACCGGGCAAGTAATTGCCGGCTGGGACGAAGGCATTGCCCTGATGCACAAGGGCGAAAAGGCTGAATTGTTCATTCCTTCGGCGCTGGCGTATGGGTCCCGGGGTTCGGGGCCGATTCCGCCCAACACCACGCTGCGCTTCGAAGTGGAGCTGGTCGACGTAAAATAAGCCGCTTGGCTAAGGCCTGACCGCCGCCACGCGGGCCAGCAGGGCCGCGTGGTGCGGCGCGCGCTGCAGCACCTCCGCGTTGCCGAGCAGCACCAGCTGCTGGCGGGCCCGCGTGAGGGCCACGTTCAGCTTGCGGTCGACCTGGCCGCTTTCGTCGGGCGAGACCATGAGCTCCAGCTGGTGCTCGTGGTGGCAGCAGAAACTCACGATGATGACCTCGCGCTGGCTGCCCTGGTAGCGCTCCACGGTGTCGACGCTGACCTGGGTGAGGGCGGGCAAGTCCAGTTCCCGCGCCAACTGGGCCAGCCGCGCCCGAATGCGCGCCGCCTGGTTGCGGTAGCTGGCGATGATGCCCAGCGTGGTTTCGGGGTTGAACCTGGCGCCGTAGCCCTGGGCCACGTAGGCGGCGGCCCGCCCGGCCAGGTCGGCTTCCTGGGCCGATTCTTTCATGGACAAATCCTCGGGCAGGCGCCGGGTGGGCACGAATACCACGCGCCGGGCCTGCAGCGCCGCCGCAAACGCATCGGCGGGCGCGGGCCAGTGGGCGCGGTCGAGCGGGGCGGCCTGCCAGGGCAGCGGGCAGCGCAGCTGGTTTTCGTAGAAGTCCTGGTTGACCAGCACGGCCAGCTCCTGATGCATGCGGTACTGGTCGGCCAGGGTGCCGTGGGCGTGCGGCCACTGGGCCTCGGCGCGCCGGAACAGGCGCTCGAAGTAGGAATTGCGCAGGTTGGTGAGGCCCAGCTCGTCGCGCAGCAGTTGGGCTACTTCGGGGGCCACGGCGCTGGCTTCGGGCTCCTGGGCCACCACGGCGGGCAATTGGCGGTGGTCGCCGATGAGGATGAACTTGGGCACTTTGGCCAGCAGCGCCAGCATGGGCGACTCCAGCACCTGGCTGGCCTCGTCCACCACGGCCAGGTCGAACTGCTTGAGCATGAACAGCTCGGGCTTGCCCAGCAGGCTGGCCACCGTGCCCACGTAGAACGGGCAGGTGGTGAGGCGCCCGCGCACCATTTGCCGACTGGTGCAGTCGCGCAGCATGTTGTCGAGCAGATACGGCCGGTACACCGGCGCCGTGCCCAGCCGCGAACCCACCCGAATGAACGGCAGGCCGGCCTGCACCAGCTGCTCGCAGATTTCGTCCACGGCGCGGTTGGTGTAGGCGGCTAGCAGCACCTGCTTGTCTTGTTTGTAGAGGCGCTCGGCCAGCTCGCGCAGCACGGCGCGGGTCTTGCCGGTGCCGGGCGGGCCGCAGAGCACAAACCAGTCGGGCGCGGCCAGGGCGCGGGCCACCACTTCCGGGGCCGTGGTCGCGGGCGGCGCGTCCGGGCTCCACTCCTCGGGCTCGCGCGGACCGATGCGCGCCAGTAGCCGCTTCCGCCGTTCGGGCGCCAGGCTTAAGAAGGAAGACAAGCCTGCCCACTCCCTCCGGAAGGTGTCGTAGGTATCGGGCTCCAGGGCCCAGTGCGAATGGCCTTGCAGGTAGCGAGGGGCCATGCGGCGGTTGCGCACGCTAAGCACCACGCGGCCGTCGGCGCTCAGGTCTTCGGCCAGCACCACTTTCACCACCTGCGCATCAAGCACTGTCAAGCTTTTAGCTGCTGGCTGAGAGCTGTTAGCGTCGCTCGATGAAGAGCTAACAGCTTTTCTTCTCGGGTACAGAATCAGCGTGTCGCCGGCCCGGAAGTTGACTTCGCGGCCTTCGGCGGGACGCTGGAATATGAGGTGCGGGCCGAGACCGTCGCGGGCATCATCGGGGGCGTTGCTGTTGTCTTCCAGCAGCATCAGGTCATCGAGCAGGCTGAAATTCTGGAATTTGCGGGCGGGTGGGAGGCGCCACAGGCCGGCCTGGCCGCCGGCATCGCCGGGCCGGGCCTCGTCGCCGAGCAGCGTGAGGCGCATTTCGCGGGCGGTGAAGCGGGCCAGTTCCAGGCAGTAGGCGCGCTCGGTGCGGTCGGCGGCGGCCCAGGCGTTGGCTACTTTTTCGGCTTTAGCCTTGCCGAAGGGCGGCAGCGCCTCCAGGTTGGGGCGCAGCACGGGGGCCAGCAGGCGCGCCGTCTGGACGGGGCCGGTGGCACGGGCCAGCTGCAGTTCGATGCCCACCAGCTGGTTGCGGGCCGACAGCAGCCGGTCAATCAGTTCCTGGTTTTGGTCGACGCGGCGCACGGCGGGCTGGCCGCTGGCCGCGTTGGAATACAGGATGCTGGTGCGGCCCCGGCCGGCCGTTTCGCCGTCGGCCCCAAACACCGACTCCAGGAGCAAGCGGTAGAGCTGGGCCTGGGCGGCGTGGTTGCTCCAGGGCTCGGCGTGGGGCACTTTGGTCGAACTTTTCAATTCAACTAAATCGTAGCCGGTGGCGCTTTCGTGCAGCAAGTCGAGCCGGCCTTGCAGGCCGTAGGTGGCCGAGAGGAAAGTGGGTTCGAGGAAGCAGTCGGCCAGGCGCAGGGGCTCCTGCTGATAGCCGGTGCGGCTCTGGGCCACGAAGCCTTGCACGCGGGTTTCGCGCAGGGTGCGGTGGTGGCGGCGCAGGTCGTTCAGCAGTTCGGGCACGCCGGTGCGCGTCTGGAACTCCGGCAGCGTGCTGATGGCCAGCGGTGCGGCCCGAAACAGCCGCTGCTTGAAGAATTTTTCCAGGTCAAACTCTCCGCGGAAGCCGGCTGGCGGCAGCATTTCCGGTCCGGGCCCGGCGGCCGTGGCGTTGATTTCCGCCAGGTTTTTCACTTCGGCTTGCTGGGCGGCGTGGCTCACTTCCTCATCCAGCAGCAGGTTCACCAGGTTTCCGACCACGAGGGGGCGGGAGGTGTCGTCGGGCAGAAAGGCGTTCAGCAGGGCCCATTCGGGGATGGTGGCCGTGGCCTGGGCGCACTCGGCGATGGTGGTCACACTCACCAGGTAATCGGGCTCCAACACCACGCGGCGCGGGCTCACCCGCCCGTCGGCCTGCTGCACCGGCCCGATGAGGTGCAGCGTGGGGTGCAGCGCGGCGGCCAGCGGCAACAGATTTTCATACGCCGCCGGCAGCAGCAAGCGGAACGGCGCGGCCGGGCAGCCATCGGCCGGCGTGACCATTTCGACCGTGATTTCACTTTTGGCCTCGTCGACGTGCAGCACGTGCACCCGCCAGGTGGCACTGGGCACTACCGGCTCAGAGGCTACAACTGGCGCCACCGCAAGAGTTGACTCAGCAGCCGATTCCTCCGGTTGCGGCATTTCGGGCAGGGCTGGGCCTTCGTAAAACTCGCCCGTGAGGTGCAGCACCAGCGCCGCCACGGCCGCAAAGCCGGCGGTGGCTTCGGCCGGCGTGCCGGCGTAGCTTTCGTGCAGCACCAGGTTGGCCGCCAGGCGCAGGGCCTGGAGTTGGTTGCGCAGCGCGGTGGGCAGGCCGCGCTGGTAAGCCACCTGCCCGACGGCCTGGCTAAGGTCGACAAACGGCGTTTCGGTGCGCTTGCATTCGTCGCGCAGCACTTTTTCCAGCAGCTTACGCAGTTGGGGCAACTGGTCGGCGGGGGCGGCGGCCGGGGCCGCAGCCAGCGCGGCGAGGCGGGCGTAGTAGTCGATGGGCATTGGGAGGTAGAGATTCAGCGGCCGGACCCATAAAAGTAACGCCCGGGCGGCATCTGCCCTAACTTGCTGCCCGCCGCTACTTCACGGCCCGAAATCCGACCGGTGCCGCCAGCGGGCCTTCTTCGTACATGTTCAGATACAGCGTTACCGGCTTTTTTTGCCCTTTCCACGTCACGGCGTAAATGTCGAGCTGGCCCTCGTTATCCACCCCACCGCTCGTGGTTTTGAACGCGCAGCAGCTGCCTTGCCGCTCGTATTCCAGCGGCTGGCCATTGGGCCCCAGCAGGGCGTTGAGGTAGCGCTGCTGGTTGCGGGCACCCGCTTCGCGGCCGCCGCCCACCCGCACGGGGTTGTTTGCCGTAAAGCCGTAGGTTTCATCCTGGCTGCTGGCCTGAATGAGAAAGGGCAGCACCCCGCTGCCGGCCTGCGCGTGCAGGCCCTCCGACACGGCCCCGCCGTAGGTGGGCGGCGTGCGCAGCCGGCCCGTTTCACAGCTCCACACGCCCACCGCAATGAGCATCCACATCCCCGCTTTTTTCATGACAACGCTTGATTTTAAGTTACCCCGGCCCGTTTCGCGGCCGGCCACACCCCTGCAAATAACTACCCGTCGTGCTTTGTTTGGCTTTTTGGTGTTGGCCGGCACGCTTTTTCGCCCCGTTGCGGCCCAGGCCCAGGACCCCGCCCGCCCACCGCTCGACGCCCGCTTGTCTGCCCTGCTGCGCGAGCGCGCTGTCCTGACCCGCCAATACGCCGAGGCCAACGCCCAGCGCCACAGCCTGTTCGGCAACAAACCATCTAAAAAGGACCTCCAGGAAGTGGTGGACGCCCTGCAGGGCATCGTAGACAAGGACCAGCAAATCGTGGACGTGCTCAACCGCACCGCGCAGCAGGCCCAAACCACGTCGGTGCGCCTGGCGGCCACCACCACCCAGCTCGAAAACACCAGCCGGGGCGACCGCAACGTGACGGCCCAGCGCCTGCTGGAACTGGAAAATGATGCCCAAAACCTGCGCCAGCGCGAAAAGCAACAGCTGCTCAAGCAGCGCGACCTCGAAGCCGAAGTGGCCGAGGCCAAGCAGGGCCATTTCGTGCGCGACGCGCTGATTGCGGTGCTGTCGGTGGCCTGCGTGGGACTGGCAGTGGCGTTGCGGCGGCGCAAGTAGCCGTATGTTGCGGCCATGGAATCTATTTTTCCTTTTCAGCTTGCCCCCGCCCCGCCGCCCATTTCGCCCGAATATGAGGTGGTGATTTTTGCCGACGTGGACGGGCTGGAAGAGTATTACCGCCTGTTTCAGCATTTCGGCTTTGGCGGCACGCCGGCTTCGTGGGCCGAGCATTTGGAAACCATCGTGGAAGAGCACGCCCCGGCGCTGCTCGACGAGCTGGAATTCACCGAAAGTGGTGCGGCCTTCGTGGCCTACGCCAGCAACGCCGCCATTGCCGACCAGTTTCTGGCCTGCGTGCTGCCTTATTTCGGCTCGTTGCCCAAGCTGCAGAAGTACCTAAGCCAGGCCGACCCCGGGGACTTTTTTGCCTGAGCAGATTCCAGGACGGCTGTCATCCTGAGCGCAGCGAAGGACCTTATTACGTCAGGATGCTTGATGCTCTAACGTGAGAAGGTTCTTCGTTGCGCTCAGGATGACAGGCTTTTTCAGCATTCCAAGCCAATAAATTCCCTGCTACATTTGGAGCCTACCCCGCCCCGCATGATTTCTTTCACCGAAGCCCAGGCCCTTGCCCTCATCACCGACCCCGGCACGCTGAAACGGGGGCAGGAGCTGCTGAACCCCACCAAATGGGCCAACCTGGGCCGCACCGACACGGCCGCCTGGGGCGAGTGCGCCGGCAGCGGCGCCAAGCCCTACCTCACCGGCATCGACCTGGCCGAGACGGCCTTTAAGTGTAGCTGCCCCAGCCGGGTATTTCCCTGCAAGCACGGCGCGGGCCTGCTCCTGCTGCTGGCCCGCCAGCCGGCGCTGCTCACAGGCACCACCCCGCCCGCCTGGCTGGAAGAGTGGCTGGAAAAGCGCCAGCAAACCCAGGAGAAGAAGGCCATCCCGGCCCCGGCCAAAAAGCCCCCGAAAGCAGCCAGAGCAACTCCCGAAGCCACAACCGACGACGGCAGCGAAGCGTTGGCAACTGCCCCCGACGCAGCCGCGTCCGAAAATGAGTCCGGCCTGGCCGTCGACCCCAAACGCCTCGCGCGGATGATTTCCGGGGCCGAAGACTTCGCGGCCTGGCTTGAAGACCTGATGCGGGCCGGCCTGGCCACCCTCGACCAGCAACCCGCCAATTTCTGGGAAAGTCAGGCCGCTCGCCTGGTCGACAACCAACTGCCTGGCTTGGCCGCCACGCTGCGCGAGCTGGGCACCCTGCGCCACGCCCACGCCGACTGGCCCGCGCGCCTGCTGGGCCGCCTGGGCGAGCTGTACCTGCTGGTGCGGGCCTTTCACAACCTGCCCAACCTCAGCCCCGAAGCCCGCCCGGAAATCCTCCAGCAAGTGGGCGTCAACCTCAAAAAGGAAGACCTTATAGCCACCACGACGCCCTTGGCCGACGCCTGGCGCGTGCTGGGCCAGTTCCGCTGGGACGAGGACCGCCTCACTGCCCGCCGCACTTGGCTGCGCGGGCGCGACACCGGCCGTACCGCGCTGGTGCTGGAGTTTTCCTTCGGCGGGCAGCCCTTCGGCACGCCCTTCATTCCGCACGGCGCTTATTTGGGCGAACTGGCTTTTTACCCCGGCCTGCTGCCGTTGCGCGCCGCGCCGGTTCAGGTCAAGTTTGATGGCACCGTGCCAGCGGGGGCCGTGCCAGCGGGCCAGTCCATCGGCCAGCTACTGCACGACTACGCCGACGCGCTGGCCCGCCAGCCCTGGCTGCGCGAGTGGCCCGCCACGCTGACGCAGGTGTTACCCACGCCGCTTCCGGACGGCAGCTGGCAGCTGCGCCACGCCACGGAGCCCGGCGCTTTGCCCTTGCGCCTGATTGACGAGGACTTTGGCTGGAAATTGCTGGCCGAAAGCGGCGGCCAGCCCATTACGCTGTTTGGCGAGTGGGACGGGCGAGCGTTTCGGCCGTTGAGCAGTTGGGCAATCTTATTCCCTGACTCCTTCTCCTCAGAAGAGGGCGCACCGGCTCGTGAGGGCGATTCTTCCCTTAAGTCCATCGGGAGCAAGTCCGGTGCCCCCTCCTTTGGCGAGAAGGAGTCAGGGGGTAAGGTCTCGGCCGCGCAGCTCCTGCGCATTGCCCTGCTGGGCACCCGCCAGAGCGGCGAGCCCATTCCCGCCTTCCCCGCGCCCGCCGATTCGCCCGAGCAGCAGCTTCTGCTGGCCGCCGGCACCCTGGCCCTGATGCGCAAGGCCGGCCACCGCCCCACTCCGGCCGCCGCCTCGCCCCTCGCGGCCGCCCCGCCCGAGTTGCTGCCCGTCATTGGCCCCAAAGGCGCCGATTACCTGCACCAGATGCTCGTCAACAACCTGCACCTGGACTTGCTGCCCGACTACCTGGCCCGCCTGGCCGGCCGCGACCGCCTGGTGCCGCCCCAGTTGCTGGTGCCGCTGCTGCACTACGCCGCCCGCTCGGCCGAAACGCGGGCCGTGCTGGCGCCCGTCATCGGCAGCCGCGGCCACTGGCTGGCGGCCCTGAACCCCGATTGGGCCCGGCTGGCCGAGGGCATCGCCGCGCCCGCGCCGGCCGAAGCGGAAACCGCCATTTGGGAAACCGGCACGCTGGCCCAGCGCCGCGCCTGGCTTGCGGAGCGTTTCGCGCAGGCGCCCGCCGAGGCCCGCAGCCTGGTGCTGGCGGCTCTGCCCTCCGAGCCGGCCAAGGGGCAGGAGGCGTTTCTTGAAGTGCTGGCTCGCCACCTCCACCCGGAGGCGGAGCCCGTGCTCGAAGCCCTGCTCAAGGCGCGGGGGCAGGACGTGCGCCGCCGCGCCGCGGAGCTGCTGGTGCAGCTGCCCGACGCGGCGCTCACCGGGCGGCTGTGGGCGCGGGCCGCCCCGCTGCTCACGGCCCGGCGCAAGCTACTGGGACTGGGCAAAGCCGCGCTGGAAGTCACGCTGCCCGAAGCCTGGGACAAATCCTGGCTGCTCGATGGCATTGAAGAGAAAAATGCGCGGTTTCTGTCGCCGTACGGGGCAACCTTTAAAACCGTCGTCGGCCCCGCCACGGCCCGCCTGGCCAACCTGCTGGCCCTGCTGCCGCCCGGCCGCTGGCCCGCTCACCTCGGCCTCACGCCGCCCGAGCTGCTGGCCGCCGCGCTGGCTTCGGAATGGGCCCTGCCGCTGCTTTCGGCTTGGGCCCAAAGCACGCTGCTGCATCGGGATGCCGACTTTGCCGCTGCCTTCCTTGCCCTGTGGATGCAGGAGCGGCCGGCCCTGGAAAAAGCCCACTGCGACCGAGGCATCGACTGGGTTTCGTTGGCCGCGCTGCTTCCCGACGAAACCCGGCAGGAGCTGCTGGTGGCGCCCATCCTGGAGCGCGTGCGCCGCCAGGTGCCCAACTGGACGCAGGACCTCGGCTTTGTGCCCGCGCCCTGGCCCCGCGCCTTCGGCCTCACGGTGGTGCGGGCCATTGCCAGCCAGCTGGCCAACACGGCCACCCTCTACCAGGTCAACGCCCCGCCCTACCACCTGCGCCAGTTGGCCTGGCTGCTGCCGCAAACCGTGGCCGCCAACATTGCCTCCGCCGATGCGGCCGCCGTCATTCAGCAAGCCGAAGCCATCCCCGACCTGCACGAAACCCTTCAATCCCAGCTGCAAGCCTTCACCGACACCCTCCGTTTCCAGGCCGATTTGGCGGCGTCGCTGAACGAGTAGAGACGCAATATCTTGCGTCTCGTCGTTGAACGACAGGAACCGCGCCGAACCACCCCAAACCGAGCCCGCGAAACAACATCAGCAACGACGAGACGCAAGATATTGCGTCTCTACATCCCCCAAACCCCATGACGCCCGCCCTGCTCCGCCCCCACGCCGAAGACCTCTACGCCGAAGAGCTCGCCGCCCTCAAAAGCCTCGATACCGCTCGCCCCAAGCCGCCGGGCTGGCAGCTCTCGCCCTGGGCCGTGGTGACGTATTTGCTGGGCGGCAAGCTCGATAACGGCTTCGAAATCGAGCCCAAGTACATCGGCCAGCGGCGGCTGATGGAAATTGCCGTGGCCACCCTCGCCACCGACCGCGCCCTGCTGCTGCTCGGCGTGCCCGGCACGGCCAAAAGCTGGGTGAGCGAGCACCTCACCGCCGCCATCAGCGGGCACACCAACCTGCTGGTGCAGGGCACCGCCGGCACCGCCGAAGACAGCCTGCGCTACTCCTGGAACTACGCCCGCCTGCTCGCCGAAGGCCCTTCCCTGGGCGCCCTCGTGCCCAGCCCGCTCTACAAAGGCATGGAAACCGGCCAGCTCGTCCGCATCGAAGAACTCACCCGCATCCCCTCCGACGTGCAGGACACGCTGCTCACCATGCTGTCGGAAAAAGTGCTGCCCATCCCCGAGCTGAGCACCGAAATCCAGGCCACCCAGGGCTTTAACGTCATTGCCACGGCCAACGACCGCGACCGCGGCGTGAACGAGCTGAGCAGCGCCCTGCGCCGCCGCTTCAACGCCGTGGTGCTGCCCCTGCCCGCCACGCTGGCCGAGGAAGTGCACATCGTGCAAACCCGCGTGGCCAAGCAGGGCCGGGCCCTGCAGCTGCCCGTGGAGGCCCCCGCGCTGGAGCAAATCAGCCGCCTCGTCACCGTGTTCCGCGAGCTGCGCGCCGGCGTCACCGACAACGGCAAAACCAAGCTCAAGTCGCCCACCGGCACGCTGAGCACCGGCGAAGCCATCTCGGTGATGAACGCCGGCCTGGCCCTGGCCGCCTACTTCGGCGATGGCACCCTGCGCGCCCACGACCTGGCCGCCGGCCTCACCGGCGCCGTCATCAAAGACCCCGCCCCCGACCGCGTGGTCTGGCTGGAATACCTCGAAACCGTGGTGAAGGAGCGCGAGGGCTGGAAGGATTTGTACCGCGCGTGCCGGGAGGTGGTGGAGTAGTGAACAACGCTGAAATTATTGCCCGCCTTAAGGAAATGGGACCATTGCCGGACGACAGAACGGCAGCCATTGACACGTTTCCATTGCAAGAGTTCGACAAGCTTCTTCAGCAGCTTACCGAGCCTTTAGAGCCAAGCCACTCCCTTGCTTTAATTAATTTAGGTCCTCCGCACGATGCTTCTACCTATGAAGTAGAATGGTCACTGGTTCATGCCGCTGAGAATATTTCTGCCGAAGCATTGCGTGATATTATTCCGCTTGCAAATGACACAGAAGTCAAGCGAATTATTAAAATCAGACTAGCCAACTATTTCAAAAGCAACCCTGAAGCATAAGCTAATTATGATGGATACTTCTGCCGCATCCTCTGCCGTAGAAACCCCAAAACCATGCTGGACGGCCGTTGCTAACATCATTCGGGAACGGCATTACGGGCCCGGTGGGGCAGAAATCCGCTTGGGCACCAAGCATTTTGCGCCGGGGGCGAAAGTTTACGTCATTGATTGGTATGGCGGAATGTGTCAACGGATTATAGTGGTGGGGTTGCATCGTAAATCCAGACGCTATATCACCTTGACAATCGACGTCCGGCTGGTGGAGAATTTGCGTCCCAAAGTCTGCTACGACCCAACCGCTATTGCCAAATTTAATGAGCATTATCCATCAAATTCACGAAGCAATTACAACTATACGAACTACCTGACAAAAGAATTTGCTGAAACGGTTTGCCAGTCAATTCCCCTCTGGCAATTAAACTATAAAGCGGCAGCTGAAACGCCAGAGCTCTCAGCTGACGAAATAGAGTTTCGCCGTCCCCGTACTCTGCTGTCACGACTTCAGGTTTTTCTTAGCTTCATTTTCAAGAATTAACACGGGAACTACCCCGTGCCGGCACGAGTCACACAACGCCAAACCTGCTCCGCTGGCGCGCGTCTACGACGCGCTGCCTACAGGATTAGAGCCTCTGGCTCGGGCACCGCGCCACTTGCAAGCTTCGCCCATTAAAACAATCCAAAAACACCCTTGCCGTAGCCCCCGCTTCTGCCCCAAACCGCTCCACTCCTGCCCTGCCCCACTCCAAACCGCTCCCGCCCCCAACTACCATCTCCCCGGCGCCTCCAAACCCGCTTTGCGACCATCCATGGCCATTTTGCGCCGCTCCAATCCCGCTCTGGCCTCCTCCAACGTCGCTTTGCGCTGCGCCAAATCCGGTGCCCGGCGCTCCAATTCGGTTCTGCGATGCTCCAATTTTGTTTTGCGACGGTAGTCAGAACATCCTATTCCCCTGCGCAGTGCCACCAGCTTCGTAGCTGCTGCAGCATTACTATAGCTGTAAGGGAAGCAGCCCGCTCGCGTCACTCCAAACGGCCCGCAGGTCGCGCGGCTGTTTTCTTCCCTCCCCATGCTTGATTTCGACGCCATTATCATTGGCGGCAGCTACGCCGGCCTTTCCGCCGCCATGGCGCTGGGCCGCTCCCGCCGCCGCGTGCTCCTGCTCGACGCCGGCCGGCCCTGCAACCGCCAAACGCCCCACTCCCACAACTTCCTCACCCAGGACGGGGCCACGCCGGCCGCCCTGCGCGCCCAGGCCATCGAGCAAGTTGGCCATTACCCCACCGTCGAGTTGCGGGCTGAGGAGGCCATTGCTGCCACCGCCGTGGCGGACGGTTTCCAAGTCGAAACGGCCGCTGGGTCCTGCTTCACGGCCCCGAAGCTGCTGCTCGCCACGGGCGTCGTCGACCAGATGCCCGCGCTGCCCGGCTTTGCCGAGTGCTGGGGCATCTCGGTGCTGCACTGCCCCTACTGCCACGGCTACGAGGTGCGCGACCAGCGCCTGGGCGTCATCGGCAACGGCGACGTGGGCTTCGAATTTGCCCGCCTGATTCACAATTGGTCGCCCCGGCTCACCCTCTTCACCGATGGCCTCGCCACGCTCAATCCTGACCAGCAGCAGGCGCTGGCCCGCCACGGCATCGCCGTGGTGGAAACGCCACTCGCCGGCATTGCCCATACTCGGGGGCAATTGCAGGCTCTGCAGTTGGCCGGGGGGGCTGCCCATCCGCTCGACGCGGTGTTTGCCCGCGTGCCGTTTGAGCAGGCCGGTACTCTGGCGCGGCAATTGGGCTGCGCCTTCACGGAAATGGGACACGTGCAGGTCGATGATATGCAGCGCACCGGCGTGTCCGGCTTGTTCGCGGCCGGCGACGCCACCACGCCGTTTCGGGCAGTTTCGGCCGCTGTGGCGGCTGGGGGCAAGGCTGGCGCACTCATCAACATGGAGCTAATCGCCGAAAGATTCCGGTAAGGCGCGCTATGGGTTGGGCGGGATTTTATTGATTTGCATCCTTGCCCAACTTCTCCCCGCCACCTAGCCCCCTGACGCGGGTTCCGTATTAGTCGCTGTCAAGGCCATCCACCCCCTTCATCCCACCTTTTACATGCGGGAACTCGGTCCTATCTACCAGCATCAGGCCGCGGGCCTACTCCCAACGGAGCAGCATGAAGCGGCCGGCTTCATCCGCAAGCTCGACAGCTTTGTGCACGCGCCACTCAACCGTGCTGCCGCCAATCGCCTTTTGCCCTTCAGCCAGCAGCCGACGGTGGTGGCGCTGGTGGCCCGCGTGCTGCCGCAGTACCAACCCTGGGCGCGGCCTTACTACGACATCATCGGCTACTGGTACAGCGTGGCGCTGCTGTCGCTGGCCCGCAGCGAAGAGGCGTTGCAGGCCCTCGACCAGCTCACCACCGAGGCGTTGGCGGCAGGCTGGACCGACCTGAATTTGCTGCGCCGCAACTATAGGTTCTTCCCGGAAGCGGCCGAATTGGCGCCGCTGGCTTCGGCAGTCGACCACTACTTTCAGCAGCTACTTCCCCAAACCGATTCGCTCATCTGGGCCCGGCAAATTGGCCTGCAAGTGCCCCCGGCCCCCACCTGGCAGGCTTCGTTCGAGCTCTCGACCGATGGAAAGAAGCGGTTTGCCTTTGAGCTTTCGCCGGCCGAAAAGGCGCAGCGCCTGGAGCTGGCCGTTTCGGTGTACGGCGCGGCCCGGGGCAATGGCCAAAGCTGGGATATCCGTTTCGGGAACGTAGAAAACACGACTGCCGGCAATTTTTTTGGGTCATCCACCACGAGCCTGCGCGTGCAGAACCGCTTGCTGGAGCTACCAGCCGCCCCTTCGCTACTGCATTTTGCCGATACCCTGGCGGCCCTCGAAGCCGCCGTGGGCGCATCCTTCGTGCGCCGGATTTCTTTCAGCTACTTTTCCAACAGCATCAAAAACAGGGGCGCCGTGGCCAGCTGGCTGGCAGCGCTACCACCCGCCAGCTTACCCAGCTAACCCCGCCGCCGCTTCAGGAATTTTCCACTCCAACACTTCCCATCGGTCTTCATGCTCGTGCATCGCCTCACCGACTCAATCCTTGAAATCCCCGATTTCTTGTCGCCCGCCGAATGCGCCGCGCTAATTGCCCGCAGCGAGCAGCTTGGCTACGCCGAGGCGGGCGTGGCGACCAGTGCCGGGTCTGAGCTCATCAAAGGCATTCGCAACAATTTCCGGCTCGAATATGCTGATGCGGCCCTGGCCGATTCGTTCTGGCTCCGCGCCCGGCAGTTTCTGCCCACTGAGCCCGATGGCGCGCCCGCCGTGGGCTTGCACGACCATTTCCGTTTCTACCGCTACGATGTTGGCGAGCGGTTCAACAAGCACAAGGACGGCCGCATTCGCCCCAGTGCCGACATTGCCAGCCGCTGGACGTTTCTGCTGTATCTGAATGATGGTTTTGTGGGTGGCGAAACTGAATTTGAAACCCTGACTGTGGCCCCGCAACGGGGCGCAGCCCTCTGCTTCCGGCACGAGCTGCGCCATAAGGGCTGCGCCGTGACCGAGGGCCGCAAATACGTGCTACGCACCGACGTGCTTTATCGGGGCAGCTAACGGTCAGGGTCCATCTCGCATCAGTCATTTCTCAAAATCACGCCACCGCCTATATAATTCGGCGTTTTCCGGCAGTTCCATCCGCTTGCCACTGCGCCTCGTTCACCTGCCTTCCCGCCCACCTATGCCCACCGACCTCCGCCTGTTCGGCATTCGCCACCACGGCCCCGGCAGCGCCGCCAGCCTCGTGGCCGCCCTCGAAGCTTTCCGGCCCGACATCGTGCTGCTGGAGTGCCCCGCCGATGCCGAAGCTGCCCTGGCCACTGCCACCAACCCCGAGTTGGTGCCGCCCGTGGCGCTGCTGGCGTATAATCCCAAACAGCAGGGCCAGGCGTCGTTTTTGCCGTTTGCCGAGTTCTCGCCGGAGTGGCAGGCGGTGCACTGGTGCGCCCGCAACGCGGCACACGTGCGCTGCATGGATTTGCCGATGGCGCTGCGATTTGGCATGCGGAATGCTGCAGCACAACAATCTCCGACTAACGATACCAACCCCCAAGTGGAGCCGGTTTCGCCCCCACCAGAAACGCCCACCTCTCCGCTTATTTTGGAAGCAGGACCAAGTGCAGTTGCGGAGTGTGAACAGAATAAGCCGGAACCCGACACCGACCCCGTGGCCTACATTGCCCGTCTGGCCGGCTACTCTGACTCTGAACAGTGGTGGGAAACCCACCTCGAACATGCGCCCGGCAACGCCGACACCTTCGCCGTGGTGCTGGACCTGATGACGGCCCTGCGCGAAGAACTGGCCCGCCCCGAAACCGAGGAAACCCTGCTCCGCGAGGCCTTTATGCGCGAAACCTTGCGCGCCACCCTGGCCCAGGGTTATGCCCGCGTGGCGGTGGTGTGCGGGGCCTGGCACGCCCCCGTGCTGCGCGCCGAGCTGCTGAAAAAAGAAGACAAGGCCCGGCTCAAAGGACTGAAAAAAGTACCCACCGAAACCACCTGGATTCCCTGGACCTACGAGCGGCTGTCCTTCAGCTCGGGCTACGGGGCGGGCGTGCTTTCGCCGGCCTGGTACGAGCTGCTGTTTGCCCAGCCCCGCGCGGAAGTCCTGACCCACTGGATGGTGCGCGCCACCCGCCTGCTGCGCGGGCAAGACGTGGAAACCTCCTCGGCCCACGCCATTGAGGGCGTGCGGCTGGCGGCGGCGCTGGCCGCCGTGCGCGGGCTGGCGCTGCCGGGCATCGACGAGCTGCAGGAAGCCGCCGTGGCCATCCTGGGCGGCGGCTACGCCGAGCCGCTGGCCCTGGTGCACAAGGAACTGGTGATTGGCGTGAAGCTGGGCGAAGTGCCGCCCGGCCTGCCCGCCACGCCCTTGCAGCAGGACCTGGCCCAGCAGCAAAAAACCCTGCGCCTCAAGCCCGAAGCCCTGCCCAAAGACCTGGACCTCGACCTGCGCCAGCCCGCCCAGCTCGACCGCAGCCACCTGCTGCACCGCCTGCGCTTGCTGGCCATCAACTGGGGCGAGCCGCAGGAAGCGGCCGGCAAAAGCGGCACCTTCCACGAGCTGTGGACGCTGGAATGGGAGCCCGAAATGGCCCTCTCCGTCATCGAAGCCGGCCGCTGGGGCAACACCGTGCTGGCCGCCGCCGCCGCCCGCGCCACCGCCCGTGCCGCCGAGGCCACCAGCCTCGAAGCCGTGAGCAAGCTGCTGGAAGATGCCCTGCGCGCCGACCTGGGCGCGGCCATTCCGGCGCTGGTGGGCCGGCTCGAAACCATCGGGGTCGACACCCGCGACGTGACCCATTTGCTAGCCGCCCTGCCCCCGCTGACCCAGGTGCTGCGCTACGGCAACGTGCGCCGCACCGACACCGCCCAAGTGGCCCAGGTGGTGCAGCAGCTGGTGCCGCGCCTGTGCATTGGCCTACCCGCTGCCTGCGCCGGGCTTGATTACGAGGCCGCCAAAGCTCTTTTGGAACGCATCGAAGCCACCCACCAGGCCATCCGCCTGCTCCAAAACGACGCGCACGAGGCCGACTGGTACGCTGCCCTGGCCGCCGTGCAGCGCAACGCCGCCAGCAACGGCCTGCTGGCCGGCGCCGCAACCCGCCTGCTCTTCGACGCCCAGCAAGCTGATGCCGACGCCACGGCCACCTTCCTGGGTCTGGCCCTGGCCCCTGCCCAGCCCACCGACTACGCCACCGCCTGGATTGAGGGTTTCCTGCGCGGCAGCGGCCTGCTGCTCATTTACCATCGCCAGCTTTTCGACCTGCTCGACCAGTGGTTGAGCGACCTCAACGAGGACACTTTCCGCGCAATTGTGCCCCTGCTGCGCCGCGCCTTCACCAACTTTTCGCTGCCCGAGCGGCGGAAGATTCTGGAAATTGCCAGTGCCGATGCAGTCGCTCCGGCGTCGGCGGCGGAAGTTGATGTTGACTGGGAGCGCGGGGCGCGGGTGCTGCCGGGGCTGCGGGAGCTGCTGGGGGTGTGAGCTTAGTTAATTTATTTAAGAACAATAGATGGCCGTCATGCCGAGCGCAGCGAAGCATGACGGCCTGTAAACACTCCTCACTTCCATGTCATCCACCACTCCAACCCGCTGGAAACTCGTCCTCGGCTCCGCTGCCGATGCGGAAAACGCCGTGACCATGCCGCCCGACTACGGCCGCATGGACGACGTGCTCACCGCTCTTTACGACAGCGACAAGGACAACCGCAAGGTGGGCATGGGCGCCTCGGCGCCGCGCGTGAGCCGCTGGCTGGGCGACATTCGGGCGTATTTTCCCACCGAAGTGGTGGCCGTGATGCAGCAGGACGCCATGACCCGCCTGGGTCTCAACCAGCTGCTGCTGGAACCCGAAATCCTGCGCACCGTGCAGGCCGATGTGCATTTGGTGGCCACGCTCATGTCCTTGAGCCGGGTGATGCCGCAGAAGGCCAAAGCCACCGCCCGCGAAGTCATCACCAACGTGGTGCGCGAGCTGGAAAAGAAGCTCAGCAACCCGCTGCGCCAGGCCGTGCAGGGCGCCCTGAGCCGGGCCGTGCGCAACCCACGCCCGCGCTACCACGAAATCGATTGGGGCGCCACCATCAAGGCCAACCTGAAACACTACCAGGCGGCGCACAAAACCGTGATTCCGGAGCGGCTGGTGGGTTTCGGGCGGCGCGGGCAGGCCCTGAAGGAAATCGTGCTCTGCGTGGACCAAAGCGGCTCGATGGCCACGTCGGTGGTGTACGCGGGCATATTCGGGGCAGTGCTGGCGTCGCTGAAAGCGGTAAAAACCCACATGGTGGTGTACGACACGGCCGTGGTAGACCTCACCCAAAACCTCCACGACCCGGTGGACATCCTGTTCGGCGTGCAGCTGGGCGGTGGCAACGACACGCCTCGGGCGTTGCGTTACTGCGAGCAGCTCATCACCCGCCCCACAGACACCATTCTCATTCTAATCAGCGACTTGTACGAAGGCGCTGGCGAGGCCGAGATGATAAAGCGCGCCGCCGCCCTCAAAGCCGCCGGCGTGACGGTGGTGGTGCTGCTGGCCCTGAGCGACGACGGCGCCCCCAGCTTCGACCGCGGCGCGGCCGAGAAAATGGGGGCCCTGGGCATCCCCAGTTTCGCCTGCACACCGGCCAAGTTTCCGGAGCTGATGGCCAAAGCCATTCAGGGGCAGAAGCTGGAAGTGTAAGGAATAAAACGACCCGCAGAGGTGGCCACGGGCCCATTGGTTGGCGTTGCCGCCCCGCCCACGGCCCTTCTCAGCCCGGAAATCCTGCTTGTCGGCTCGGCAGCCAAGCATGTCAACTCCGCCACTATTGCTGACGCCCCAGCCCGGATGCTTGACACCCCGGCAGCATGACATGACGTCATGGCAAACATTCTCGCCACCTCAGCAGCATGACATGACGTCGCAGCAGCTGCGCTTGACGCCTCCGCTGCCATCGTCGCGGGCGCGGCCGGCATCGTTGCCACGAAAACCGAAACACTGCCGCGGCTTACATAAATGTGCGCGACCTTCGCCACTCATTTCCCGTTTTCGTTGTTACCCTTTCAACGAACCCAACCCGCTTTCTTTTGTCCGACCTCACCTTCACCCCTTCCGACCCTTACGCCCTCGAAAAGGAGCTGCGCCACGTGCAGGCCCTCATGCAGCTCGAGCAGAAGGAAGACCTGGAGCAGTTCAAGCTCAAAAACGCCAAGGCCAGCATTGCCGAGCGCCAACAGCGCGGCCTCACCTGGTACCCCGTCACCATCACCAAGGAAGACATCGGCTTCGGCGGCAAAATCGTGCTCGAATTGGAGCGGCCAGCCGGGCAGCAGGGCCTGCACCTGTTCCAGGTGGGCAAAAATGCTTCGCTGTTTGGCAACGTCTCCGGCCGCGCGGCCACCGACCGGCCCACCCTCTCAGGAGTCATCACCAGCGTGCGGCGCAACAAGCTGCTGCTGGCCACCACCAAGGAAGACCTGCCCGATTGGGTGCTGGAAGGCGGCAAGCTGGGCATCGACCTCACCTTTGACGAGGTGAGCTACCGCGAGATGGACTACGCGCTGGGCAAGGTGATGGGCGCCTACGGCGACCGCCTGGCCGAGCTGCGCGACGTGCTGCTGGGCGCCAAGGAAGCCCGTTTCCGCGACGAAAAAGTCGAGGACTTGTACTACCCCAGCCCGCTGAACGAGTCGCAGCTGGCCGCCGTGCGCCACGTGATGGCCGCCCAGGACGTGGCCATCATCCACGGCCCGCCCGGCACCGGCAAAACCACCACCCTGGTGCAGGCCATTCTCGAAACCATCCGGCGCGAGCGGCGGGTGCTGGTGTGCGCCCCGAGCAACACGGCTGTGGACTTGCTGACCGAAAAGCTGGCCGAGCGCGGCGTCAACGTCATCCGCATGGGCAACCCCAGCCGCGTGTCGGACCTGCTGCTCGAGCACACGCTCGACGCCCAGGTGTTTGCCCACAAAAGCTACAACGAACTGCGCTCGATGCGCCAGACGGCCGAGCAATACCGCGAAATGGCGGGCAAATACGTGCGCAACTTCGGCTACGAAGAGCAGCAGCAGCGGCGCCAGCTGAAGGAGGACGCGCGCCTGCTGTTTCAGCAGGCCGACGACCTGGAGCGCTACATCACCGAGGATTTGCTGGAGCAGGTGCAGGTGATAACGTGCACGCTGGTGGGCGCCAGCAACCGCAACATCCGGCACCTGACCTACGAAACGGTGTTCATCGACGAAGCCGCCCAGGCCCTGGAGCCGGGCTGCTGGATTCCCATTGCCAAGGCCAAGCGCGTGGTGCTGGCCGGCGACCACCACCAGCTGCCGCCCACGGTGAAGAGCGAAAAAGCCGCCCGCGACGGTCTGCGCGAAACCCTGTTCGAAAAGTGCATCAAGCGCCAGCCGGCCACGGCCCGCATGCTCACGGTGCAGTACCGCATGCACGAGCAGATTATGGAATTCAACTCGGAGCAGTTTTACGACGGCCAGCTGGTGGCCCACGACACCGTGCGCCACGCCGGCCTCGACGCCTACGACCTGAGCTTTGCCCCCGACCTGCCGGTGGAGTTCCTCGACACGGCCGGCTTCGGCTTCCAGGAAATCACCATCCCGGAAAGCCGCTCCACCGCCAACCCCGAAGAAGCCGACCTGCTGCTCAAGCGCCTCGCCCAGCTGCTGGAACCCTACGACCCCGCCGAACACGAAGAAGACCTGCTCACCATCGGCGTAATTGCCCCCTACCGCGCCCAAATCAACTATTTGAAGGACGCCATCGAGGGCAACGACGAGCTGGCCGGTCTCATGGAGCACCGCATGCTGAGCGTGGGCACCGTGGATTCGTTTCAGGGCCAGGAGCGCGACATCATTGCCATCACCCTCACCCGCAGCAACTCGCACGGCGAAATTGGCTTCCTGAGCGACATTCGGCGCATGAACGTGGGCATGACCCGCGCCCGCAAGAAGCTGCTGCTCGTGGGCGACTCGTCCACGCTCAGCGCGCACCCGTTTTTCAAGGCCATGCTGGAGTACATCGAGCGCATCGGCGGCTACCGCTCGGCCTGGGAGCTGCAGGACTGAGGCTTTTACGCCCCACCAGTTCCGAAGTTCCTGCCCGGCGCAACAGTAAAGACGGCAATCTAAACAGCCTGCCGTCTTTCTGTTTATTCACAACGCACTCGATTGTCAGGGGTGCATTTCGCCTGGCATTACGGCAGGTCAATCACCGACATGGTGTGCGGCGCGTCCGACTTCGCGTTCACAAATTTTTTCTCTGGCTTGTCGAAGTCCGAAACGTACAGCCGCTTGCCTTTCAGCAGCACTTCGGCGGGCTGGTCGAGGAGGCCGCCGGCGCCGTCGGTGTCGCCGTTTTGGGCCAGCGTGGTGACGGTGTTGCCGTTGCGTAGGTCTACCACTTCAATGGCGTTTTCGCGCGAGTTGCAGAGGTACATTTTATCCGTGGTGCGGTCGATGATGAGGCCGTCCACGCACGGAATCTGCTTGCCTTCCAGCGTCAGCGTTTCCTGCCGGGCGAGCGTGCCATCGGGCTTTAGCGAGACTTTGTACAGCTTGCCATCGCCGAAGGAGCCGGTGTAAAAGTTACCCTTGCTGTCGTAGTCCAGGCCGTCGGCCCCGTTGTCGACGCCGGTTTCGTTCACCGTCGTGCTGAAGGTGGCCAACACGTGCGGGTCCAGGGTTTTGGGCTGGAGGTGCACCGTGCCCTTGTTCAACTCATCAAGGGTGAAATGCATAATGGCGCTGCCTTTGTCATTATTAGGCAGGTCCCACTGGCTGTCGGTCACGTAAATGGTGTTGCCCTTCCACACCACGGCGTTGGCCAGGGCGAAGTGGTCGACCACGGTGGTGATGGCGCCGGGCTTGCCGTTTTTCATTTCCACCCGCATCAGGCGCGATTTGAAATCCTTGCTGTTTTCGTACTGGTTTTCGGCGTAGTACAGGTTGCCGTCGGGCCCGAAGGCCAGGTCCATGGGCGCGGCTTTTTTGGTGGTCGGTTCCACGGGCAGATTGGTGGCGAAGGGCCGGATTTCATTGCCCACAATCTCCATCAGCGAGGCGGGCTGGCTGTTGTCGGCCAGATTGGGCACCGAGAGAATCAGGTTGCCGTTGGGGGCCAGGGCGAGGCCGTCGGGGGTGTTGTGGGCCTCGTCGAGCGTGAAGAGCAGCTTGGGGCTGCCGCTGGTAGGCACAGGCGGGGCCGAGACAGCAGAGCTGTCCGAGCCGGACGTCACGACGGCTTCTTTGTTCACGGCTTCGCGTTCGGTTTTGGGTTCGTTGGACTGGCAGCCGGCCAGCAGGGCGCCGCTCAGCAGCACCGGAATCAGTTTGCGCATAAACTCAGGAAAGAATAAGGGGAAGGATGTGGGTAAAAGCCAGCCAGAAGCCGCCACCTTCTGCCGGCTTAACGCAGCCAAAAGGACGAGGTTACGGCCGGTGCCGGGCGGCCTCCCGCAAAAAGCGGCGCCGGGGTTGGCTTCACCGCCCGGTTTTGCGTACTTATCTTGCCCGTAAATTTTTCTTACCACCCACTCCCCGGCCGGCTTGCCCGGCCCGTATGCTTATGGCCGCAATCAGCGACAAAAAAGTTGTCACCATCACCTACGACCTCAGCGTGACCGACGAAAACCAGGAAAAAGTATTGGTGGAATCGGCCGAAGCCGACGCGCCGATGGTGTTCCTGTTCGGCCACAGCGGCCTGCCCGAAGAATTCGAGGCCCAGCTCGACGGCAAAAACCCCGGCGACGAGTTTCAGTTCAGCCTCACCCCCGACCAGGCCTACGGCGACTACGACGAGCAGGCGCTGGTCGAAATCCCCAAAGAAGTCTTCCTCATCGACGGCAAGCTGGACGAGGAAATGCTGCAGCCCGGCAACTTCCTGCCCATGGCCGACAACGAAGGTAACCACATGCAAGCCAAGGTGGTAAGCATCGGCGACACGGCGGTGCAAATGGACTTCAACCACCCCCTGGCCGGCATGGTGATGCACTTCCACGGCAAAATTCAGGACGTGCGCGACGCCACCGCCGAGGAGCTGGCCCACGGCCACGTGCACGGCGAAGGCGGCCACCACCACTAGGCCGGAGCTGCGTAGGTACGGCCGTTTCTGCCCAAGAAGCCGCCGGAGTTAGGCAAAAACGGCCGTTTCTGTGCAAAAGGAAGCCGGAAAAGCGCGAAAACGGCCGCACCTGCGCTGGCAGGAGTCGGAGTTGGGCAAAAACGGCCGTTTCTGTGCAAAAGGAAGTCGGAGTTGGGCAGAAACGGCCGTTTCTGCCCAACTCCGACTTCCTTTTGCATTAGGTGGCTGCCGGGCTGGCTTCTGGGTGCCCGTTTCCGTGCCTTGCCTCACGCGCTGTCCAAAAACGTGACCACCATGCTTTGCAATTGCGGAAAAAACTCCTGAAAATCCGCTCCATAAGCCGCGTAGTTCGCTTCCAGCTCCGCTACCGCCGTTTCCATGCCCGAGCCAGCTGTGGCCCGGCGGCTCAGGCCACTCAAGGCGCGCCGGATGCCTTCCGTCTGCGCGTAGCCTAGCAGCCAGTTGTGCTGCGTGAGGTGCGGCAGGAATTGCTGCACCCGCGCCGGCATTTCGGCCTGCCGCGCGGTGAGCAAAGCGAATACGCGCCGGGTAAAATCGGGCAGGCTTTCGGCGGAAAAATCCGCGAAGTTGCGGGCCAGAAAATGGTCCAGAAACATGTCGGAAATCACGCCGGCGTACTTGCCGTAGCCGGCTTCGCGCAGGCGCTGGGTGCTGCGGCGCACCATGGGGTGCTGGTCGGTGTAGGTGTCGATGGCCCGGTGCAGGCGGATGCCGGTTTGCACGCCGGGCGGGTAGGTTTCGAGCTGCTTGCCGGGCACCGAGTCGGCAATGAACTGTCCCACGAGGACATCGGCGTAAGCGGGTGCCGCGGGCGAGCCGGACAGAAAAAGATGGGCCAGAAAATTCACAATAGCTGAAACCGCGGAGCAGGCCGAAAGTCTACGCGGCCGGAAACAAGAACGGGCCCGGGCCGTAAACCCAACCATCCGTTTCTGATTCATCTTTCCCCAAACACCCTATTCCCATGGCCGACCAAGTTGCCGTAAGCCACGACGTAACCAAGCTCGTCGAAAAAATCAAGGACATCAAAATTGCCATGATGACCACCATCGAGCGGGGCACCGAGCTGCACTCGCGGCCCATGTACACCTCCGAGCCGGAAGCCGACGGCACGCTGTGGTTCTTCACCGAGCAGGATTCGCAGAAAGTGGGCGAGCTGCAGCAGGACCGCCACGTGAACCTGGGCTATTCTGACCCCGGCGCCAACACCTACGTGGCCATCAACGGCACCGCGCAAGTGGTGACGGACCGCGCCAAAATCAAAGAACTGTGGAGCGAAGGCCTGCGCGGCTGGTTCCCCAAAGGTTCCGACGACCCCAACATCGCCCTGCTGCGCGTGACCATTGACAAGGGCGAATTCTGGGATTCGCCCAACTCCACCCTGCTGCGTGCCTACACTTACGTGAAAGCCGTCATCACCGGCGAGCGCGACCAGCCCAGCGCCGACCGTCAATCGGTCGTCATTCCGGAGTAACATTCCGGACTAACCGTTTAAAAGGCCGGAAGCAATTCCGGCCTTTTTTTGTTGTTTGCCCTCTGGACCTGCGGTTTTAGCCGCGGCCTTTTTGCCCCTGATGCCGCACACCACCCTCACCGTCTTCACCCTCCGGCCCGGCCAGCGGCGCTGGGGCCTGGCCCAGATGGGCACCTCGCCCGCGCGCCTGGCCCAGGTGCCGGGGCTCACGTTTTTCAAGCTCATGGGCAGCGGCGCCCGCAACGGCTTCGGCTTCTGGCCCAACCTGGACCGCTACGGGCTCATGGCCGTGTGGGCCGATGCCGCCGCCGCCGACACGTTTTTTAACCAGCACCCGCTGTGGGCCAATTATCAGCAGCGCAGCGCCGAGCTGTGGACCGTGGCCCTGGCCCCGCTCAAAGCCCACGGCCTCTGGGACGGCCAGACGCCGTTTGATTACTCTCCCGGCCCGCCCCCTGCTTCCGAGGGCGCGCCCCTGGCCGTGCTCACCCGCGCCAGCATTCGCCTGCGCAAGACGCCGCGCTTCTGGCAATATGTGGAGCCCACCAGCGCGGCCCTGGCCGAGGCCGCGGGCGTGCGGGCCGCCATCGGGCTGGGCGAACTGCCGGTGGTGCGGCAGGCCACGTTCAGCGTCTGGGAATCAGCCCGAGCTATGCAGGAATACGCGTACCGCGACGTCCGGCACCGCGAAGTTATCAAGCTCACGCGCGCCGAAAACTGGTACGGCGAGGAGCTGTTTGCCCGGTTTCGGGTGCTGAGCAGCACCGGCACGCTGGACGGCGCCGACCCGCTGGCCGGGCTGCTGTTTTAATTATGCTGAACGGGGATAGAGACGCAATATTTTGCATCTCGTCGTCCGCACCGTTTGGTGCTTGTCGGATTCCGTTCGCACCGTGCAAGCGCCAGTTATTCAACGACGAGACGCAATATTTTGCGTCTCTACCTCACTCCCAAAGCATTCAATTTGGTGCCGTCAATCACGCAGATTGTAGCGTTGCAGCCAGCCTTTACCATTGGTAGTTAAGCTTGGTTGTGGGTCGGGCTCCACCTTTAGGCCCGGCGCTTGCGGAGCGGTGCCGTTGGGGGTTATAAACCACGTGATGTCTTTAAGTGACGCGTTTGCCGCGTTCGTTACGGCCATTTCATCGCGGCCCTCGCCGGGATAAATACTCACGGCAATGCCCACGGCGGCGCTGGGGTCCACGGCAAATACGTCGTTGCCGGCCAGGCCGTACAGGTTTAGTTGCTTGGTTTCTGCTTGCGCATACACCCGCTCCGAAATCAGGCTGTCGGCTTTCGCCGGCCGGATGGCCAGTTGGCGCACCCGCAGGCGGCCCGGCCCCGCGCCCGACAGCTCAAATCGCTCAGCGCGGTCGGAGCCCACCACCCAGGCCTCGGCGGCCAGCAGCTGGAAATACTGGCGGGCCACCGCCGGCAGCTGCGCCCGCCGGGCCCGCAGCATCGGGCCCAGATGCGCCGCGATGTCGGCCCGCGTTTCGGGCGGGCCGGCTTTCAGGGCGTTGGCAATGGCCGCGTCGCTGAGGCGGCGCTGCAGCGTGTCGGCTTCCTGCCGGAAATCTTCGGCGGTGAGGGAGCTGAGCAACGTGCGGTCCTGGGCGCGGGCGGTGCGGGTGAGGCCCTCCACGCTGCCGGGTTTGATGGTGGCGTGAAAGGTCTGGAACTTGGGCAGGAACCACGACAGGAGGCGCGTAATCAGCCCGTCATCGAACCGGAAAAAGGCCTGGTCCCGGTCGCGCGGAATGGGCCGGAACACCACGCCCCCGCGCTCCACGAAGCTGGCCCAGCGCCACTGGTCTTCGCGCCGGCTCCAGTCGCCGAGCCACATATCGAGCAGGCGGGCGCGCAGGTAGGCGCGGGCATCGGGCCGGTGGCTGGGCCGCTCCCGCAATGACGTGAGCATGCGGCGCGAGTTGAAAATGGCCCGCGAGCCGCCGAAGCTGGCTTGGTGCTCCTGGTTGCCCTCGGCCCGCTCTTCCAGCAGGTACAGGGCATTGGCGTAGCCGGGCTGGAACTTGCCCAGCGCCGGGTCGTTGGCGATGTACACCAGGTGCGGGTTGGCGTGGTACACCCCGGCGGCCTCGGCCAACTCGGCGGCCACGTAGGCGCCGTAGGGGTGCGACACGCTGGTCTGGTCGCGCATGAGGGGGCTGAGCAGGGTACGAATCCAGCCGGCGGGCAGGGCGCGGCTCATGTCCTTGTCCACGGAGCGCAGCACGAACTGGTGGCCCTTGGCCGTGCGCAGGCGCAGGGTGCGGCTCTGGTAGCTGCCGCCGGCGCGCAGGGGCGTGAGGCTGTCCAACTCGGCCTGGGCCAGCCGGATGACGGGCACCGTGACCGGCGTGGCCCACAGCTGGCGGTAGTGCGCCCCCCAGAAAAACCGCCACACCGGCCCGCGCGCGTACTGCGGCCCGGCCGCCAGCCGCACCGATGCCGAATCGGGCGACCACTGGGCAATGGCGCTGCCGGGCGGGGCCGTGTGCGAGCAGCCGCCCAGCCACAGGCCCACCACGGCCGCCACGGTGGCCAGCGTGCCCCAAACCCGTATCGAACCCGCGCGAGACAATGGAAACAGACGTGGCAAGGTGGTCGGGGCCGGAGGCCACTGGGCGGGCCGAAGGCGAAGGATGAGTTGCGTATACTCCAAACCACGGGCCTACGGTTATGGCCCGGCTTGCGCGGAGCCGACTTTTGCGGCGCACCTGCGTTAAAGGTTCATCCTTCCCGTCCTTTTTCACTGGATGCCGCCTTTGTATCTACGCCGCCCCGCCCTCTGCCTGCTGGTCCTCACCGGGCTTTTCGTGAGTGGCTGCGCCCGGCGCAATTTTTACCCGCCCGATGCCCGCGTGGGCCCCGGCAGCACGGCCCCACTGCCCGCGGGCGTCGACTCGGTCCGGGCCGCCGCCGGCCGCCATTACGCGCAGCACTGGCGGCCGTACTACTGGTTTTGGGGGCGGCACTACCGCGATGTGTGGGCGGCCCCGGTCACGGCGCCCGTGCTGCGCCTGGCCACGGCCGTGCCCGGCGGCCTGCGCCCCAGCAAGATGGGCGGCGGCTACCAAAGCATCAGCATGACCCTGGAGGGGCCCCAAAAGCGCGAGTTTGCCCTGCGCGCCCTCGACAAGGAGCCCAGCAAAACCCTGCCCAAAGTGCTGCGCAACACGTTTCTGCTGAACGCGGTGCGCGACGCCACCTCGGCGGCCATCCCCTACGGCGCCTTCACCGTGCCCCCGCTGGCCGCGGCGGCCGGCGTGCCCCACACCCGCCCGCGCCTGGTGTACGTGCGCCCCGACGAAACCAGCCTGGGCGAAGGCTCGGCCCGCTTTCAGGGCAAGCTGGCTTTGCTGGAGGAGAAGTACGACGCCCTGGCCTCGCGCACGCCGGACCTGGCCGGGGCCACCGATTTTGTGGGCGGCGAATCCATGCTCGAAAAGGTGTACACCCACCCTTCCCATAGCATCGACCAGCCCGCTTTTTTGCGTGCTCGCCTGCTGGATGTGTGGCTCGGCGACTGGGACCGGCACGAGGGCCAGTGGGAATGGGCCGAGTACCGCGAGCGCGGCGGCCGCGTGCGCTACGTGCCCATTCCCAAGGACCGCGACCAGGTGTATTTCCGGTTCGATGACGGCCTGATGCCCTGGCTGGCGGCGCGGCGGTTCATCGCCCCGCAGTTTCACACCTTCAAAAAAACCTACGGCTACGTGCCCGGCCTCGTGAAGCAGGCCCGCTTCATCGACGAGCGCGGCCTCTCGGCCATGACGCGCGCCGATTTCCAGCGCACCGCCGCCGACTTGCAGCGCCGCCTGCCCGATACGCTCATCCTGCGCGCCCTGCACCGGCTGCCGCCCGCCGTGTTTGCCCTCGAAGGCCCGCGGCTGGCCGGCTACCTCATGGCCCGCCGCAACGCCCTGCCGGCCGCCGCCGAGGCGTTTTACTCGACCCTGGTGAGCGCCCCCACCCTGGGCGGCACCGCACAGGCCGAGCGGTTTGTGGTGAACCGCTACCCAGATTCCACCACCGTGCGCGTGTTTTCGCCCTCCCTGGCCCGCCACAACGCCGGCGATTCCCTGCGTTTCCGGCGCACCTACTTCGCCAACGAGACACACCTGCTGAGTCTTGATGCTCTGGGCGGCGACGACGTGTTTGAGGTGACCACGCTGGGCACCGCGCGCCCCATGCCCCTGCGCCTCTACGGCGGCCAGGGCCACGACCAGCTTCGGCTGAGCGGCAGCGCCCGCCGCCTGCAGCTCTACGACGAAGCCTCCGACATGACGGCCGCCGGGACCAACCGGCCCAGCCTGCCCCGCAAGAAATACCGCGCCTACGAGCGCCTGAACGACGATTAAGCCATAAGAACAATTGTAGAGACGCAATACTTTGCGTCTCGTCGTTGAACGACCGGAGCCGCGTAGAACCGCGCAGCAATAACAACACCAGCAAACGACGAGACGCAAACCATGGCGTCTCTACCCCACCCAACCAGCCTTTTCCGGGCCTCTCCCGTTGAAGGCTCGACTGTATTGCTGAATTTGCCTTTGATGCCGCCTCGTTTATTCGCCACCCTGCTGGCGCTCGGCGCGCTGAGCGCCCTGCTCGGCGGCTGCGCCCGCAAAAACTTCTTCCAACCCGATGCCCGGCCCGATGCGGTGCGCGCCCAGCCGCTGCCCGCCGCCACCGACAGCGTGCGCGGCGCCACGGCCGGCCGGCAATACGCGCGCCACGGCCGCTTGTACGGCGCGCTGGTGGGCCAGCACCACCGGCGCAGCTGGGCCGCGCCGGTTACGGTGCCGGTGCTGCGCCTGAGCAACGTGTACCCCGAGGGCCTGACTCCGGGCAAAGTGGGCGGTGGCTTCAACAGCACCAGCCTGAACTTAAAGACGGTGGACGGCAAAGGCTACGTGCTACGCACCGTTGATAAAGACCCCATCCGGGCCACGCCGGTGGCACTGCGCAAAACCTTTCTGGTGAACGTGCTGCGCGACAATGTATCGTCAACCAACCCCTACGCCGCCCTCACGGTGCCGCCGCTGGCCGAGGCGGCGGGCGTGCCCCACACCTCCCCGCGCCTGTTCTACGTGCGCCCCGAGGACCCGCTGTTTCAGGGCGACTCGCTGCGGTTGTTTCGCGGGCAGCTGGCGTACTTGGAAGAAAAAACTTCGGTGCCAGTTGCCTCCCAGGGCGAGATACTGAGCAGCACGCAGGCGTTCGGGGAAGTGTTTAAGAAGCCTACGCACCGCCTCGACCAGGCCGCGCTGCTGCGGGCCCGACTGCTCGACGCCTGGCTGGGCGACTGGGACCGGCACGCCGGTCAATGGAACTGGCTGGCCACCGCCGCAAATGGCCAGACCCGCATTGCGCCGCTGCCCAAGGACCGCGACATGGTGTATTACCGCCTCGACGACGGTGCGCTGGGCTGGCTCATCGGCCACCTCTTCCTGCGGCACTGGGCCACCTTCAAAGCTCATTTTGCCAACGAGGAAGCGCTGCTTTCCAACGGCAAATACCTTGATGACCGGGGCCTGAACGAGTTGACGCGCGCCCAGTTCCAGGCCACAGCCCAGGCCCTGCAGCAGCGCCTGCCCGATACCCTCGTGGCCCGGGCCCTGCGCCGCCTCCCACCCGCGGCCTATGCGCTGGAAGGCCCACGCACCACGGCCGCCCTCCAAACCCGGCGCGCCGAGCTGCCCGCCCTGGCCGAGCGCTGGTACCGGCGCTTGGCCCGGCGCCCCGTCATTGGCGGCACCGCCAAAGCCGAACGGTTTGAGATTCACCGCTACGCCGACTCCACGGTAGTGGTGGTGTCTTCGGTGGCGCAGTTGGCAGGCTCGGTCCCGTTCTACCACCGCGCCTTTCTGCCGGCCGAAACGCACCAGATTCAATTGGAAGGCCTCGGCGGAGATGACGTTTTCACGGTGGAAAACCACGGCGTTAATGCCACTGCGCAGCCTAGGGTCCGCATCTACGGCGGCGAGGGCACCGATGAGCTGCGGGCGGGCGGCAGTAATAAAGGGATGCGCTTCAATCAGGGCAGCGTGCCCGCCAAGCACGCTTACGACAAGCTGCCGGAAGAATAGTAGAGACGCAATATATTGCGTCTCTACGCCTGCTCCAGCATTTTCAGCACCAGCCGCTCAATGGGCGACAGCAGGTCGCCGGGCTGGGCTTCGGCGTCGTGCTTGCGCAGGTATTCGATGAGCTCGCCGGTTTTAAACAGCTCCACCACTTGCGGGTGAATGTAGTATTTTGAACATACGGTGGGCGTGTTGCCCAAACCGGTGGCTACCACTTTCACAGCTTTCTTCACCACTTTTTCGGGCGCCAGGTCGGGCTCTTCTTTCAGCACGTTTTCGAGGCATTCCACCATTTTCACGGTGCCGCCCCAGGTGCGGAAGTCCTTGGCCGAAAGGGCCAGGCCGGTGTGGCGGTGCAGGTACTCGTTCACGTCGCCCGATTCGAGGGCGTGGCGCTGGCCGTCGGCGGAGTAGTACTGGAACAGGTGCTGCCCGGGAATCTCCTTGCACTTGCGCACCAGCCGGGCCAGGCGGGCGTCGTGCAGGGTCACGTCGTGCGGCACGCCCTTTTTGCCCACAAACACGAAGTTGACGTCGGCCCCTTCGATGGCGACGTGCTGGTCCTTGAGGGTGGTGAGGCCGTAGCTGGGCTTGGTTTTGCCATTCTTCTTGGCGTATTCCTTGTTGCCGACGCGGATGAACGACTGGTCCATGAGCGTGAGCACGAGGGCCACCACTTTTTCGCGGTCGAGGGCCGGGCGTTTCAGGTCCTTGTTGAACTGTTCGCGCAGGGGGGCCAGTTTTTCGCCGAAGGTGCGCAGGCGTGAAAACTTGGTGAGGCTGCGCATTTCGTCCCAGGCCGGGTGATAGCGGTACTGCTTGCGGCCGAGGCTGTCGTGGCCCGTCACCTGCAAATGCGTGTTGGGCGAGGGCGAAATCCACACGTCGGTCCAGGCCGGCGGAATCACGAAGCCGTTGATGCGGTCCAGGATTTTCGGGTCAGTGATTTTCTCGCCCTTGGCGTCGTGGTACACGAAATTGCCCGCGCGGGTGGGCTTGCGGCTGATGCCCTTGCCCTGGTCGGTGGCGTAGCGCAGGCCGGCCATTTCGGCCTGGCGGGCGGGGTCTTTGTACACGATGTGCGCCTCTTCTTGCGGGAGCAGGGTTTTCTTGCGGGTTTTGGGGCGGGGAGCAGCTGCGGGGGCAGTAGGCATGGGTGGGGTTGAAAAGACTGGTAGCACTGGTACGCAGGCGGCGCGCAGGGAGTTGGTGCCTGCGCGGGGCGGCGGTGGGCCATACGATTCAGAAACGTCATGCTGAGCGAAGTCGAAGCATCCCCACCGCGCAACGCAATCTAGTTGACGGGATTACTGCTGCGGTAAAGATGCTTCGCTTCGCTCTGCATGACGTTCAGCCTGGAATTCTTTTCAACCATCTGTTCACCACGCGCTAGATGCGGTGGCGCTCCACGGCCTCGCGGAAAGCTTTGGCGTAGGTGGCGCTTACCGGGAGGTACCGCTCGCCAATCTGCACCTTGTCTTTGTGCACCACGTCGATGGCATCCAGGGCCACGATGCAGGAGTGATGGATACGCACGAACCGGTCGGCGGGCAGCTGCTGGGTGAGGGCCTTGAGCTGCTGCAGGCTCACAATCTTGCGCTGCCGGGTATGAATGGTCACGTAGTCACGCAGGCCTTCCACGTACAGCACATCGGCCCACCACACCTTCAGCAGCTGGGCGCCGTCCTTCACAAACAGGTAGGCCGGGCCAGCGGGTTGGGCGGGCGGGGCGGGCTGGGCAGGCACGCCGACCGACACCGCCGGCTCCCAGCGGGCATACACTTTATGCACGGCCCGCAAAAACCGGTCGGGGGTGATGGGCTTGAGCAGGTAGTCCACCACATCCAGCTCGTAGCTTTCCAGGGCATACTCGGAGTAGGCCGTGGTGAGCACCACCAGGGGCTTGCGGGGCAGCAGCCGCAGCAGCGCCAGGCCGGTCATCTCCGGCATCTGCACGTCGAGAAACATGACGTCGACCGGCTGTTGGTGCAGCGCCGCCAAGGCCGCCGTGGGGGTGGCGCAGGTTCCCACCAGGCGCAGGTAGGGCACTTGCTGCACGTAATCGGTGAGGAGCTGGCGGGCCAGGGGCTCGTCTTCCACCAGCAGGCAGGAAAGCTGGTTCATAGGGTCAGGCGCAGGTGAATGCGGTACTCATCGGGCAGGTCTTCCACCCGCAGCTCGTGGCGGCCGGGGTAGCTCAGGGCCAGCCGCCGGCGCACGTTGGGCAGGCCCGTGCCGGCCGGGCCGGGGGCCGGGGCCGCCGCGGGCAGCTTGCTGTTGGCCACCGTAAAGCAGCACTCGGCGGTGGTCAGGTCGAAGTGGATGCGCACCCAGGCCCCAGCGCAGGTGGTGCTCACGCCGTGCTTGAAAGCGTTTTCCAGGAAAGCCATAAAGATAAGCGGGGCCACCAGCCGGCCCGTGGGCTCGCCGGCCACGGTGAAGGTAATGGGAACGGGGTTGTTCAGGCGCAGCTTTTCCAGCTCGATGTAGCTGGTCAGGTAGTCAATCTCGCGGCTCAGGGCCACGGCCGGTCGGTTGGCCTCCTCCAGCATGTAGCGCATCATCTGGGCCAGCGTGGCCACCACTTCCGGGGTGTGGGACGAGCGGGTGTAGGCCAGGTAATACAGGTTGTTGAGGGTGTTGAACAGGAAATGCGGGTTGAGCTGGGCCTTCAGGTAGCGCAGCTCCGTGGCCAGGTTATCGTTTTCCAGCGCCCGGGTCCGGGCCTCAAGCGCAAACCAGTGCGTGGCAAAGTAGAGCATGGCGATGAACACCCCCATAAAGAGCACGCCCACCGCCACCGACCACGTATGCGCCGCGGAGTGCACGTAGCGCCAGCTACCGCCCAGGGCCAGCAGGTGGCGGTCGGCCACCACGCGCAGGGCCACCGTGGCCGCGTAGGGCACGGCCAGCAGCGCCAGGTACTCGCCCACGCGGCGGTTGCGGAGCACGCGGGGCAGCAGGTACAGGTAGTTGAAGTAGGCCAGCGCGGCATTGAGGGCCATGGCCGCCAGCAGCCCCACCACCACTTGCCGCCGCGGGAATTCCTGCCCGAACTGGTAGGTGTAGAAGGAAAAGTAGACGCTCCAGAACGAGACGTGGAGCGCCACGACGCGGGAGCGCGAAGAAACTGAAATCATGCGCAAGCAGCCAGCCACGGCCGGCCAGTGAGCAAAAGGCCAGGGTGGGCCGGTAAACATACCGCTCCGAAAGTAGCAGCGGCACTAGGGCCGGCATTTTTTCGACCAGCTACCGCGCTTTTTCGACAGCTGGGGAAAATGGCCGTTGGCGGGCGTTTATCCGCAATCGTCGGTGCCGGGCCCGGGATGGTCGAAATAATCCCGGCGCGAGTCGAATGACGCCCCCGGGCGCGGCTGTCCTGCCAGTGCTTTGCGCCATTCACTCACTTACCCTGCTTTTAGTCATGCTCCTTCACCTCTCCGGCGGGCGGCTGCTTCTTGCGGCGCTGGCTACTGCCCTGCTGGCCCGGCCCGCGGCCGCCCAGACCGCCGACACCATTCGCCTGACCGACCACCGCCTCCAAACGGCCCGGCTCCGGACCGGCACCCGCCAGTACCTGGTGTATTACCAGAGCCCGGCCAAGCCCAAAAGTCTGGGCTTCTGGCTGTGGCGGCGCGAGGTGCAGGCCACCACGCACCAGGGCGAGGCCGCCTTCCGCATTACCCAGCACTGGTACGGCTCCGATACCACCAGCTACCGCGAAGTTTCTTCGCTCCTGCGCGCCGCCGATTTTGCCCCGCTCTACCACGCCGAAACGGTGAAGGGCCAGCGCAAGGCCTACAACTGGAGCGCCACCAGCATCGCGGGGGCCGACAGCGTGGCCGGCAACCAGGCCACGGCTTTTAAGCTGGCTTTCCGGCAGCCCTGCTTCAACTGGAACCTCGACATCGAAACCTTCGAGCTGCTGCCGCTGGCGGCGGGCAAGCGCTTCGTCATCCCCTTCTACGATGCCGGCCAGGGGCTGCCCACCTACGTGGCCTACACCGTGACCGGCCGCGAAGTGCTGGCGGTGCCCGGCGGCCGGCCGGTGGCCTGCTGGAAGCTCGTCACCGAAGGCCACACTCCTACCAACGTGCCCTACACGCAAACCTTCTGGCTCAGCCAGAAAAACCACGAGTTCCTGAAGGAAGAAGACCAAATGCCGGGCTTCTACCGCTACAAAATCAAAACCAGCGCCGTGCCCGGCGAATTTGCAAGGGCCAAAGCGCACGCCGGGAAATAAGGAGATTCAAGGGGGCTATTGAAAGAGGCTATTCACGGCCTCCCGTCATGCAGAGCGGAGCGAAGCATCTTTACCGTGATAGTAATCATTCACTCTCGCAGTAAAGATGCTTCGCTGCGCGCTGCATGAAGGTCTTTTTGTTGTGTTCTGGAATTGACTTTCTTGTATCCCAGCCAGCGTTACTGAATGCTTACCCGCTGGGTCCGGGTTTCGTCGCCGCTGAAGCGCAGCAGGTATACGCCCGGCTTCAGCCGTTCGGTCGGAATGGTCAGCATGGCTTGCTTGCCTACTTCCACCTGCGAAAGCTTCCGGCCCACCAGGTCCAGCACGTCGATGCTGTTTACGTGGGAAAGGTTGGCGCCCAGATTGACGGTAATTTTCTCTTTGGCCGGATTGGGGTACACCTCGATGCCGCTGTTGGCCAACGGGCCGGCCGTGGCCGAAATCGCGCTGCAGTTGGAAGCCGTGGCGCCTTTGCCCTGGATGGACTTCGTGGCCACGGCCACTACCATTTTGTCCAGCTGCGTGCCGCCGCCGGTGTTGTAGGCGATGGTGAACGTGTGCGGACCCACCGTGAGAGGCGCTTCGGTCAGTTTCAGCCAGCGCCAGCCGCTGGCGCCCACTTCCTTGATGCTCACGTCGTCGATGTAATACGTGTTGGCCACCTGGCCCATGTCGAACAGCACGGTGGTGGACGCCACGCCCGCCGTGATGGTCCAGCTCACCTGCTGCCAGGCGGTGCCGATGGTCTGGTCGGCCTGGTACTGCGGGCTGCTGGGCCCGGTCGACATCCGGATGGAGCCGCCGCCCGCCGCCGCCCGCACCCAGTAGGAAATGACGTACTGACTGCCGATGGTGGTCGGGAAGGCGGTGCTGCTTACCTGCACCCGCCACTGGTTGCCGGGCTGAGCCGTGGGGTTGATAACCTTCATCGAGCCCGTGCCGCTGTGCGCTTCCGACGCCACGGTGTTGGCCGAAATGGTGGCGCCGGTGGCATTTAGCGTGCTCCAGCCCGTCAGGCCGTTTTCAAAGCCGGGGTTGGTGGCCAGCTGGCTGCCCACGGCCCGGAACGCGCCGTTGTCAAGCTTTATCCAGTAGCCGTACTCCTCCCCGGCCGGCACGTTGAGGCGGGCCAGAAAATTGTAGGTCGCGGCGCTGTCGGCCACGAAGGGCATCACCAGGGCGTCAGCGGCGTTGGTGGGCGCGGCGGTGGGGCTGCTCAGGCCGGGCTGCACCTTCACGTAGGCGCCGTTTGCGGCCGAGGTATCGGCCACGGTTTGCCAGTTCGAGCCCACGCCGCTGCATTCGGCTTCCAGCCAGTAGCGCTTGCCCAGCGGCTCGGCGGGCAGCACGGGCGTGCTGGTGCCCCACCAGCGGGTCCAGCGCTGGTAGTCCAGCCCCGGGTACGGGTGCACGGCAATGTTGGTGTTGACGGCCGTGTTGCCGACCAGGAACTTATCCACGAAGGCTTCCATGGCGGGCTGCTGGGTGGCGGGCACGGCGCAGTGGTTGTGCCCGCCGTCGATGTAGAAGCCGAACCGGTCGCCGATGCCGAAGGTGTTCCAGACCACGCTCGCGGCGCGGGCCGACACGTAGGCCGCCGGGTTGGCCAGCCACTCAAAATCGGTGTTGCCGGTCACCAGCAGGGCGCGGGGCGCAATCATGGCCATCAGTTCGTGGTGGTCTTCGGGCAGCTTGCTCACGTTGCTGCCCTGAAACTGCTGCATGTCGTCCTTAAACCAGCGGTAGTCCGTGGCGCCCAGCTTTTCCACCGCGCCCAGGGTTTCCGACACGCGCCAGGCCGGGGCCCCGCCCCCGCCCGATTCCTGCGCAATGGTCAGGGCGATGCGCTCATCAAAGGCCCCGGAAAACAGCGCCATCTTGCCCGCGTAGGAGCAGCCCGTCACGCCGATGCGCTGCAGGTTGATGGGCAGGCTGGCCTGCACCAGCTCCAGCCCGTCGATAATCCGGCTCACGCCCCAGGCCCAGGCGCTGTACTGGCCCGAGTTGGCCAGCGTCTGGCCGGGGTAGAGCCGGTAGAAGGGGTCCGTCAGTTGGGGATTGTTGTAGGTCGTTACCTGGTTGTGGTTGAAGGTGATGGTGGCAATGTTGCGGCTGCTAAACACCGCGGCCGGCACGCTGCCCGAGGGGCTGTTCATGCCGATGACGGCCGGAAACGGCCCCGCGCCCGTGGGCAGGGTCACTTGCGAGGTCAGCGTCAGGGTTTGCCCGTTCACCGTCACGTTCACCGTGAGTACGCCGGCCGCGTAGCTGGCCGTGATGTTCTGCGGCCGGGGCGGCTTGGTGCCGATTTCGTAGTTCTCAATCTCGGCCTTGATTTCGTTGCGCCGGCACTCCCAGTCGCTGAAACTGGTGGAGCGCCCCGTGCCGCTCGACCACATGAACGGGTCCGTGAGCGGCTCGACGCTGGGCAGTTGGCTGAAGCTGGGCAGCACCGGCGCCGCGCAGCTGCCGCCCGTGTTTTCGGCGGAGTACACCAGCGGCACCTGGGCCATCGCGCCGAAGCTGAGGCAACCCAGCAGCAGGCCAATAAAGGTAGGTTTTGTTTTCATCTTTTTAATGAGTGGTTTAAAAGGAATGGTTGGACAGAACGGGTAAAAAGTGACGGGTTTGGGGTAGGCAGGGGGCGCCGGTTCGGCGCGTGGGCTCATAGGCAGAAGATGGTTTAGGAGTGAAGGAAAAGCGCCAGGGCCCCAGCCGCCAGCACCGGAAATCCGATGAATGCGGCTCCGCAAACGTTCCCAGCGAAAATGCAATTGAGTAAAATCTCATGCCGCCCGCTGTTCACGGCTTGACCAGGCCCTGGCAAGCCCAAAAAGGCCTTTCTTTCGGAAGGTAGACGGCCCCGCAAACGCTGTCAATCCTTTTTTCTTAAAACTTCCGCTGCCACCTACCGCACACGTTTCCGCAATCGTGTGTATATTTTTTAATGACAAAATGTTGTTGTAATCAGCGCGCAGCTATTTTTCATGGCCTGCTTTTACTTTGCTGGCCGGCATTTTTGCTGGGTTATGGCTCTTCACCCGGATAGTGCAACTTTGCGCGATGCTTATGGGCTCAGGAAGCTGCCGTTCAAGCGGGCGCCGAATCGATGTTCCCTCTGCTTGGGACTTCGCACTTCAAGCCAACCGGGGCCGGGAGTGAGGCGCCCTGTCAGAACCAAGCGCACCCCTACGCCGCCCCGGCCGTAGGTTTGCCCCATGAAGTTGCCCAATGCCCTGTCCAACGTTTCGGAGTGGACCGACCATTTATTCACCCGTTTTTCGGCGCGGCGCGGCTGGCTGCGTCCCCTGCAAATCGACGCCTACCGCAGCTACGGCACCGCCGCCAAGTTCTACATCAAAGGCCGCCTGCTGGCCGACCCCGGCCTGACCGCCGCCACCGCCGCCGACTCCCGCTGGCGCAACTTTCGCAGCATGGTGCGCCGCTTCAACAGCCGCGAAGTAGCCGCGGCCGACCTCGTGGCCGAGCTGCCCGACGGCAGCCAGCACCTCGTCACGACCGACGACGAGGGCTACTTCACCCTCGTCATCGAGCCGCAGGCCCTGCCCGCCCCCGTCGATTTCCTCTGGTACCCCGTGCCGGTGCGCGTGGCCCGGCTGCCCGCGTTTCTCAAGCTGCCCGCCGAGGCCATTGCCACCCAGGCCCACGTGCTGGTGCCGCCCGCCAGCGCCGAGTTTGGCGTCATCTCCGACCTCGACGACACGGTGTTTGAAACCAGCGCCACTAACATCGTCAAGATGCTGGGCCGCGTGCTCTTCAGCAATGCACAGTCGAAACAGCCCTTCGCGGGCGTGGCCGAGTTCTACCGCCGGCTCCAGCAGGGCCGCACCGGCCGCCCCGACAACCCTTTCTTCTACGTGAGCAGCAGCCCCTGGAACCTCTACGATATGCTGGACGAGTTCCTGAAGCTGCACGAGATTCCCACTGGCCCGCTCCTGCTGCGCGACCTCAGCATTGCCCGCCCCAAGGCCCCCGTGCCGACCGGCGTCACGGGCTCGGCCGCCATCCACTTCGCCCACAAGCTGCACGAAATCGACGATATCCTCACTACCTACCCCGCGCTGCCCTTCGTGCTCTGCGGCGACAGCGGCCAGGAAGACGCCCGCATCTACCGCGAAGTAGTGCGCCGCCACCCCGGCCGCATCAAAGCCATTTACATCCGCGACGTGCAGGTGCCCGAGCGCGCCCTGCTCGTCGGTCCCATCATCGAGGAACTGGGCCGCGAAGGCGTCCCCATGCTGCTGGCGACCGACTATGCCACGGCTGCCGCGCACGCGGCGGGGCTGGGGCTGGTAGAATAGAATTAGGCTACCTTGTGGCCCGATTTCTATTCACTTTTGATTATGTCGCGCCAAGCTGTCCAACGCTACCAAAACGAAATTGCTCAGCTCATTCAATACGGCGGTAGCACCAAGGAAACGGCCATCCGCGGCGCGTTTCAGAGTCTTCTTAATGAATATTGCCGCCAGAAGGACTTTCTGCTGGTGCCGGAGCTGGACTACCTCACGCCGAAAGGCAAGCGCGTGGCCCCCGATGGCACCGTGAAAGATGCTCTCCGCCTGAGTTGGGGCTACTGGGAAGCCAAGGATACGGACGACGACCTCAACGAGGAAATCCAAAAGAAATTCGCCAAAGGCTACCCCCAGGACAACATTCTCTTTGAAGACTCGCGCACGCTGGTGCTTATTCAAGCGGGCAGTGAGACCGGGCGCGTACTACTCGACGACGACGCGGCCACTGACCTCCTGCTCACCCAATTTTTGAACTACGAGCGGCCCGAAGTCCGCACTTTTCGGAGGGCCATTGAGCAATTTCGGCAGGACCTGCCCGGCGTAGTTGAGAGCCTGCGCAAGGTGATTGAGGCTGCCGAGAAGACCAATGTCACTTTCAAAACCAAGCTCGCCAGCTTTGTGGCGCTGGGCCAAGACAGTATCAACCCCGACTTTGGGGCGAGCGAGGCCCGCGAGATGATGATTCAGCACATCCTCACCGAGGACATCTTCAACCGGGTGTTTGATGAGACGCAGTTTCACCGCGAAAACAACATCGCCCACGAGTTGGAGCAGGTGATTAATACCTTCTTCACCGGCCCCACCCGCCGCGATACCCTGGAGCGCATCCGCCCCTTTTTCGACGTGATTAATGCCCAAGCTTCGGGCATTGCCAGCCACAAGGAGAAGCAGAAGTTTTTGAAGGTGGTGTACGAGAACTTTTACAAGGCATACAACCCCAAGGGTGCCGACCGCCTGGGCATCGTGTACACGCCCAACGAGGTGGTGCGCTTCATGATTGAGAGCACCGAATACCTCACCGAAAAGCATTTCGACAAGCTGCTCGGCGACAAGGGCGTCGAAATTCTGGACCCGGCCACTGGCACCGGCACCTTCATCACGGAGCTGCTGGAGTACCTGCCCAAGAAGACCCTGGCCCACAAGTACGCGCACGAGTTGTACGCCAACGAGGTGGCCATTCTGCCCTACTACATCGCCAACCTCAACATCGAATACACCTACAAGCAGAAGATGGGCGAGTACGCCGAGTTTCACAATATCTGCTTCGTGGACACCCTCGACAACGTGGGCTTTCAGAAAACCCGGCGCGGGCAACTGGGTCTCAGCTTCGGCCTAGGCCTCGAAAACGCCCAGCGCATTAAGCGCCAGAACGAGCGCGAAATATCCGTCATCATCGGCAACCCGCCCTACAACGCCAACCAGCAAAACGAGAACGACAACAACAAGAACCGCACCTACCGCGAGGTCGACAAGCGCATCAAGGACACGTACATAGCCCGCAGCACGGCCCAAAAAACCAAGCTCTATGACATGTACGCCCGCTTTTTCCGCTGGGCCTCCGACCGGCTGGCCGACAAGGGCGTGCTCACCTTCATTACCAACAGCAGCTTCATTCACTCGCGCACCTTCGATGGCTTCCGCAAGTCGGTGGCCGAGGAGTTCAGCGACATCTACCTCGTGGACCTGGGCGGCGACGTGCGCGCCAACCCCAAGCTCTCGGGCACCAAGCACAATGTGTTCGGCATTCAGACGGGCGTGGCGATGGCCTTTTTCATCAAGCAGCCCAAGCGCAAAAACCAACCCGCCAAAATTCACTACGCCGGACGGCCCGATATGGAAACGGCCGCCGACAAGCTCACCTTCCTCCACGAAACCAAGTTCAAAAACGTCGATTTCGACCGCATCAAGCCCGACGCCAAAGGCAACTGGCTCGGGCAAACGGATAACGACTGGGAGAGCTTGGTACCGTTGATTGACAAGGAAACGAAGGGCGCGAAAAGCATCGCGGGAGAACGGGCGCTATTCCGGCGCTATTCAACGGGCATGAGTACTAACCGTGATGAGTGGGTTGTTGGTATAACACCAGAATCAGTAGCCGCCAAGATGCAACGGTTTATTGAAGGGTATTCCAAGCAGCTTAAAGGTGAATTTGATGGTACAATTAAGTGGTCACGCAATTTGAAAGTCAGATTTGCGAAAGGTGAAAAGGAAGATTTTTCAGAAGGAAGAATTTTGCCACTGAACTACCGACCTTTTGTCAAACGGTTTGTGTACCGGTCCCAAATTTTCGTTGATGAATCTGGTCTCTTCGGTAAAAGCTACGCGAATAATCAGCCTATTATTTGCCTTGGTGCCGGTAATGCTACTAAACCGTTTCAGGTATTAGCTACAAGTTCTTTTACTGACTTACATTTTACGGGCGATTCTCAACTTGTCCCCTTATTCCTGAATAACGCCAACGGCGACAAGCAGCCCAACATCACTGCCTGGGGCCTGTCCCAATTCCGCACGCACTACGGCAACGCCAGCATCAGCGGGGAGCAGATATTCCACTACGCCTACGCCGTGCTACACGACCCGCACTACCGCGCCGCCTACGCCCAGAACCTGAAGCGCGACTTCCCGCGCTTGCCCTTCTACCCGGAGTTTGATGCCTGGGCCACGGCCGGCAAGCAGCTACTGATGCTGCATCTGAATTACGAGAAAACGCAACTTTTATCCGGTTTAAAGACGTACACCCCCCCGCACCCCCCCGCACCCCCCCGCACCCCCCCGCACCCCCCCGGGGAGCGCGCGGCGAAAACCCGCCTCAAAGCCGACCATTTCTCCGGTGCAATCCTCTACAACGACACGCCGTTACTCACTGGCATTCCGGCTGATGCATGGCGCTACCGCCTCGGCAACCGTTCGGCCCTGGAGTGGGTGCTCGACCAGTACAAGGAGCGCACCCCCAAAGACCCCACCATTCGCGCCCACTTCGACACCTACCGCTTCGCCGACTACGCCGCGCATGTGGCCGACTTGCTGGCCCGCGTCTGTACCGTTAGCGTCGAAACGATGGAAATCGTGGATGCACTGGCTGCACAGTCGCCCCTGCGGCCCGGAATGTGAAATCTAGCCCTCCGGCCCGTTATTTGTCCGCTCCAGCCCTAGTTCCATGAAAATCGAATCCATTCGCCTGAAGAATTTTAAGGTCTTTCGCAAGTTTGAACTGACTAATATTCCGCCGATGCTGGTAGTGGTGGGAGCCAATGGCACGGGCAAATCTACTCTGTTCGATGTGTTTGGTTTTTTGCACGATTGCCTGCAAAACAATGTGCGCCAAGCGCTGGATAAGCGGGGGCGCTTTCGCGAAGTTGTGAGCCGCGACAGCGCAACGGGGGTAACCATTCTGATTGAAATTCAATACCGGATGCCCATTGCCCAAGTCGAGCGCTTGGTTACCTACTCCCTCGAAATCGGGGAGCGCAAAGGGCAGCCCTATGTCAAGCGCGAGATTCTGCGCTATAAGCGCGGGCGCTACGGCAGCCCCTACCACTTTCTCGACTTTCGCAACGGGGAGGGCTACGCCATTACCAACGAAGAAGACTTCGACAAAAAGGATGAAGAGTTGGGCCGGGAGTCCCAAAAGCTGAATACCCCCGATATGCTGGCCCTGAAAGGACTGGGCCAGTTCGAGCGCTTCAAAGCCGCTAATGCGTTTCGCCAACTCATCGAATCCTGGCACGTTTCCGACTTTCACATCAACGCCGCGCGTGGGCGCAAAGAAGCCAGCGGCACTTACGAACACCTATCGGCTGAGGGCGATAACCTACCCCTGGTGGCCCAATACCTTTTTGAGCACCACCCGAAAATTTTTGGCCAGGTGCTGGAAGCCATGACCCGCCGGGTACCTGGCGTAAGTTCCGTCGAACCCAAGCTCACGGAGGATGGCTACCTGACGCTGCGCTTCCGGGATGGGTCGTTCAAAACCCCATTTCTTGACCGCTTCGTGTCCGATGGCACCATCAAAATGTTCGCCTACCTGGTACTCCTCTACGACCCCCGGCCCCACCCGTTGCTCTGCGTTGAAGAACCCGAAAATCAACTTTACCCCCAGCTGATGACCGAGTTGGCCGAGGAGTTTCGGCTATATGCCCAGCGGGGCGGGCAAGTGCTGGTGTCTACTCATTCGCCCGACTTCCTCAATGCCGTGCGCTTGGAGGAAGTCTGCTGGCTGGTAAAAACTGCTGGGGGCACCGAAATCAGACGTGCCCAGGACAATTCGCAGGTGGCGGCTTATATGCAGGAAGGTGACCAGATGGGCTACCTCTGGAAACAACGGTTTTTCACCGGTGCCGACCCCCGATGAACAAGCGCGAACTCGTATTTTTGTTAGAGGAACAATCGGCAGCGGCCCTTCTCGAAGCACTGCTGCCTCGCTTCCTCGATGCTTCCATCACCTGCACATTCATTCCATTCGAGGGTAAGCAGGATTTGGATAAGCGCTTGGAAAAGCGGCTGCGCTACTACCTCAATCCAGAAGCCCGCTTTTTGGTCTTGCGCGACCAAGACAGCTTTCCCGACTGCCGCGACCTCAAAGCGCGGCTCTGGGATAAGTGTGTGACCGCCGGTCGGGCGGCCACGACGCGGGTTCGTATCGCTTGCACCGAACTGGAGACCTTTTACTTGGCCGACTTACCCGCCGTTGAGCGGGCACTCGCCTGTCGCATCGTAGCCACGCTGCCTCCCAAAGCCCGGTCAAAATTTCAGGCACCCGACCAACTCGGTTCGCCCAGCCGCGAGTTGCACGCGCTCACGAAAGGATTGTATCAAAAAGTAGATGGTTCGCGGCGCATTGCCACGGAGCTCGACCTTGCCAACACCCGTTCCCCTAGCTTCAGTAATCTGCTACGCGGCATTCAGCAGTTGGAAGCTGAATTATTGGCGTTGCCCACCTAAGAATTCCAGAAACACTCCTCTCCAAAAATGGGGCTTTTTGGTGCCGCACGCTGGCCCTTGCCTACCATTTGCGCCCGTTCGATACCTACCGCTTCGCCGACCACGCAGAACAAATTATGGACTTGTTGGCCCGTGTGAGCACCGTTTGCGTTGAAACCATGAAAATCGTAAATGCGTTGCTGCCCATTCCCCGCTTCGCTTGTTACAGTAGCTAACTCAGACCGCCACTGTGAAAGCAGCAGGCTTCACCAAAAAATACTGGCAAGGCTGGTTCATTGGCTTCCTCATGGGCAGCATCACCGTCTTAGCCATAAATCCCACGCAGGCTCAGGAAACATACCGGCTGGTTAAGGCCGCCTTTGGCGGGCTGTTTTTGCATAAACGCGCTTCTATGAAACCCTACGATAAAACGCCCCTGCATAAGCTCATTGGTAGTGCCGACACTGAATTAATGAAGCTCAAAAAGGAAACGAATACTTACCGCAACGTCGAAACCAGCAAGCTCACAACATGGTGCAGCGGGCTGGAAAAGTGGGTTAAGAATTATCCGCTTGCCAAAGGTGCCAGCTATCAAAAGTCCATTCAGGGAATTTTGGCTAAGCTGACGCCTAAGCAGGCCCATTATTCTTCGTCTTTGTCAGCGGCTGATTACCTAAAAACGGTGCAGCAGTTCCGTACTCTGGCACAGAAAATTGATAAGGAAAACCGTACTGTTTTTATCGTACACGGCCGCGACCATGTAACCCGCAACGAAGTGCAACAGGCCTTGCATTCGCTCAGCATCCCTAGCATTGTGTAAGATAAGGAAGGTGACGCCGGGCAAACCATCACGGAGAAGTTTGAAAAAGCGGCGGCTCAGTGTGAATACGCCGTGGTTATTTGTTCGCCCGACGACGAAGGCCGCCTAAAGCCTAAAACCCGCAAAGCCACTACCGAAGGGCTGCGACCCCGTGCCCGCCAGAACGTAGTGTCTGAATTAGGTTACTTTATCGCGCTTCTAACCCGTAAAAACGTATTCCAGCTTTACACCGCAGATGTGGAAACACCCAGCGATATGCATGGGGTGATTTTTCAGCACGGTAACAGCAACTGGAAAGCTAAACTGGTGCGCGAGCTCCGCACCGCCGGGTTTGTGATAGACCAGCAAGCTGCTGACCGATTGTAGTTCTGGGGTTTTGCTCTCGCTTTTCAACCCGCTTCAACATCCGAGAGCAAAACCGTTCATGCAATTGCTCTCGTTTTTTGACGTTGTTCAAAAAACGAGAGCAACATGCCGTCGCCCGAAGCTACCCTCCTACTCCCGCGCCTGCGCGCTCATTTCAACCTGAGCCAAGAAGAACTTGGCTACTGCCTGGGCCTAAGCCGCACGATGGTTTCCCAGGTAGAGCGCGGCATCCGCCCCCTACCGCTCCCGGCTGCCCTGCCGCAAGCGGCGCTGACGCTGGCCCTGCACCGCATCCCGGCCGAGACTGAACCGGAAGCCCTGGACCGGGCCGCCTTGCACAAGCACCAGCGCGCCTGCCAGCACCGGGCCGAGCAGCTTACTTATGCGCTGAGCCTGCTGCCGGCGCGGGCGGCCTGGGCCCGTCGGCGGCTGGCGGCCCTGCCCGTGCTTACGGCTGCGCTGGCCCCGGCGGGCACGGCCGCGCCGGCGTGGCTGGCAGACTTCACAGCCGGGGCCCGCGCCGAGCTGGCCCGCAGCGGGAGCACGGCCCAGGCGAGGCTGCGCGGGCGCATCGCCGGGCTGCTGGCCGAAGCGGCGGCTGCCGCCCAGGAGCTGGCCGCTGAAACGCGGTAGAAACGCCTACGCGCGGGTCGGGGCCGGTACCGTTTGACGGCATTGTTATGGTATGGTCGTTTGATGCGGAAACGCAGGCACGCGTTTCTACATCGTCTTAAATTGATTTACAAATGTTTTTTTGCCGTAGCGCACAATAAAGGCCAGCGTATCAAGGTTTAGGGGGCAGCGGGACGCGGGAGCGAACCGGCAGCTTATTTTCTTTTCTCACCTTTTTTCTGCTTTTTTTATTATGGCTTTTTCCGTAAATCTTCTGACCACGGCAGTGCAGTGCGATGCCCTGCTCGCCACCAAGCAGCGCGAGCGCACCGGCCTGGTGAACCGCCTCAACAACCTGCAGTTCCAGCTCGACAACTGGGACGACGCCACCAGCGCCGAAACCGAGCTGGCGGCCACCCAAACGTTGATTACGAGCCTGACGCCCATCGTGGCCGCCCTGCCCGACGGCGACGACAAGCGCCGCAACCAAAACCAGCTCAACCGCTACCAGACCCGCGCCAACAACCTCACCAGCAAAGTCGAAAACTACGGCGTCATCGCCCTGCTCGAAAAAGAGCTGGACCGCGACACCCTCACCGGCGACATTGCCACCCTCGATGCCTTCGTGGCCGCCGTGCAGGCCCGCCGCGCGGCGCTGTAGCCGGCTGATTGAATGAAAAAAGCCCGCTCCGGTTTGGAGCGGGCTTTTTTTGTTGAACGATTGTAGAGACGCGACCCCTCGCGTCTCAGCGTGCGCGCAGAATGGCGACGGTTCAACGCCGGTTGTTCAACGCCGAGACGCGACCCCTCGCGGCTCTACAATCGTTCAACTTAGCGGTACAAGCCTTCGCCGTTGTCCCAATCCTTTTCCCAACGGCTGGGGTTGGTGAGAATGTAGTCACGGATGCGGCGCAACTCGTCGTCGGAACGAATAATGCGGTCGTGGAACCGGGGCTGCGAGGCAAACGCTAGCCCATGAACGCGGGCAAAGGTTGTGACGCCCGACTTGAACCCGCGCAGCACCGATGCAAGATTATTCCGTTGCGGCCCGAAATGGTTGTCGTAGGACGCTGGCGGCCCTGATGGCTCATCTTTATCAAATAGCAGAATGCCGTGTATGTGGTCGGGCATGAGCACGAAGGCATCCGGCGTCACGAATGGTGCGAACTCGGGAATGCTCGCCCAGCCTGTGAGTGCCCGCTGCCCCAGTTTGGTGGGCTGTACAAAAGCGGCGTCCCAGCCAGTGCGAGGTACTTCCACCGTGCCGAAAGAGGGTTGTCGGTCACGCACGCAAATCGTCACGAAATAAGCTCCGCTTTGGGCGTAGTCGTAGCCCGGCAGCCGCGTAGAAGCCACCCGGTATTTTTCACGAAAAAGCGCCGGCTTCTCCATCAAGAACGACTGTAGAGACGCGACCCTTCGCGTCTCGGCGTTGAATGATTAATTGAACTGCTACCGGCGCGAACGCTGAGACGCGAAGGGTCGCGTCTCTACAGTCGTTCTTACTGGCTATTGGTATGGTCGGCCACCACCACCCATTGCCCATCCACCTGCCGCAGCACCAGCAGGAAATACCCACCCAGGTCGCCCGCCGCGGGCCGGGCCAGGTGCCAGCGGCCCACCACCTGCGCGGCCGTGGGCGCCAGCAGCGTCACCCGCAGCCCGCTGAAATCGAGCTGGCCCATGGCTGCCGCGTCGGGGTAGCTTTTTCGGTAGTTGTCCAGCGTGGGCTGCCAGCCGTAGGTGGGGCCCTTGCGGCCGATGAACACCAGCGAGTCCGACTTCCAGTAGCCGGCCATGAAGCCCGGGATGTCGCCCCGGTTCCAGGCCGCCGTTTGGGTGGTGAGCAGTTGCACGATGGCCCGGCGGGCAGCGGCCGGGTCGGCGGGGGTGGCCGGCTGATGGGCAGTAATACAGCCCGAAAGCCCCCCTCCGGCAGTCATGCCGCCGGCGGTCATGCAGAGCGCAGCGAAGCATCTTGCCCGCTTCGTCCTCATCGTTGATTCACTACTGCGGGTAAGCTGCTTCGCTGCGCGCTGCATGACGTTCTTCTTTTTCTAACTACCAGCAAGACCCCACGCCCGCCACCTATTTCAATATCTCCGCCACGAAGCTGGTGCCGCCCAGCCGGCGCATGTTGCGCAGCACCCGCTGCTGCTTGGCCCGCGCCACCGGCCCGGGGTTGGAGGCCCGGAAGCGCAGCGGGTTGGGCAGCACGCCCGCCAGCAGCGCCGCCTCGGCCGGGCTCACCTTGCTCGCCGGCTTGCCAAAATAGCGCTGGCTGGCTGCCTCCACGCCGAAGGTGCAGTCGCCCATCTCGGCCACACTCAGGTACATCTCCATGATGCGCCGCTTGTTCCACAAAAACTCAATCAGCACCGTGAAATAAGCCTCCGCTGCCTTGCGCACGTAGCTGCGGCCCTGCCACAAAAACACGTTTTTGGCCACCTGCTGCGATATCGTGCTGCCTCCTACCACGGGCTTGCCCTCGGCGCGGTTCCAGTTGCGCTTGGCGGCTTTGGTGAGGGCGTCGAAGTCGAAGCCGTGGTGGATGAGGAAGCGTTGGTCCTCGGCCGCTACCAGGGCCAGCGGCACGGCCGGCGCCACCTCGTCGAGGGTCCGGAACTGGTAGTTGATGTGGCGCGGGTCGGGCTGAATGCCGTAGTAGCCCAGCCCCACCGGCGCGTGGGCCCGGCGCTCCAGCATCAGCCAGGTAGCCGGCGGCGATACCCAGCGGTACATCAGCACCCAAGCCACCGAGGCCAGGAACAGCGCCGCCCCCACCTGCAGCAGCAGCCGGGCGGCCTTTTTGAGAAGCAAGGAAACGCGGGGAATGAGCGGGGTGGCGGCCATTGGGGCAAAAGTAGCGCGGTGCGCGGGGTTTCGTGGGTTGTCGGCACGTCAGCCGAGCGTTAGAACGTTAACAAAAGAACGTCATGCCGAGCGCAGCGAAGCATCTTTACCGCAGTAGTAATCAGGTTTAGTATTGTAGGAAAGATGCTTCGCTGCGCTCGGCATGACGGGCCGGCACATTACATAACGAGCCGGCCACATTGCATGACGGGCACCCCACTGCCTGACGTTCTTTCGGCTGCCTACTACTGAAAACTGCCCAATAGCCCCCGCCCGAACGAAGCCTCAAGCGCAGCCCAACCGCAATTTCGGTACCTTGCGCGCCCATGGCAACTTCCCTGCGCAACCAGTTCCGAGTAGCCCGCACGTCCGCCGAATTGACGCACTTCCGGCAGCAGGCCTGGCGCCTGTATGAGCCGGTGCCCTCGGAAACCATCGAAGCCTTCGGGCAGGCGTGGCCCCTCCGGCCCGGCCTCACCTTCACCCCCTTCGCCAACGCGGTGCGCTGCACGGCCCACTGCGCCTTCTGCTCCGAAGAGCTGCAGCGCTACGACGGCCACCAGCTCACCGCCAAGCGCCTCATCGACGACTACCCCGCCTACTTTGCCCGCCTGCGCGAAGTGCTGCGCCCCTTCCGGGGCTGGCCGCTGGGCCTGAGCCTCTCCGGCCTCGAAGCCACCGCCGAGCCGCAGTGGCTGCGCGAGCTGCTGGCCTGCCTCACCCAGCTGGAACACGAGGGCATGGTGTTCGACGAAAAAGTGCTCTACACCAACGGCAGTGGCTTCGTGGCCAGCCCCGACCTGGGCCTGGCCCTGCAGGACTTCGGCCTGAGTCGCCTCGAACTCTCCCGCTGCCACGACGACGAAGCCGTGAACCAGCACATCATGCGCTTCAACCGCAACCAGCCCATGCGCCACAACGCCGTGTACGCGGCCACCGTGCGCTGGCTGCACCAGCATCTGGCCGTAAAAAACTCCTGCATCCTCACCCAGGTGGGCATTACCACCCTGCCCGACGTGGAGCGCTACCTCGCCTGGGCCGCCGGGCTGGGCGTGCGCCAGGTGGTGTTTCGGGAGCTGAGCCGGCTCGAAGGCAGCTACCTGCCCAACGTTTTTACCGAATGGATTGAGCAGCAGCGCGTGCCCATCGAGCCGCTGCTGGCCGCTGCGGTGCCCACCCTGGAAGCCCCGCGCGCCGGCTGGCAGTACGCGGGCAGCACCTTCGGCTACTATTACTACAACGAGCACTACCGCTGGCAGGGCATTGAGGTCATCTTTGAAACTTCCAGCTACCCCGCCCTGCAAGCCGCCACCGCCACCGGCGTGCTGCAAAAGCTGATTCTGCACTCCGACGGCACGCTCTCCGGCGACTGGGACCCCGACAGCCGCGTGCTGAGCCGCGTGGCCGCCCCCGCGCCGGCGCTGCCATGACCGCCGCCCACGAGCGCCTCTACCTGCGCACCCTGCACCGGCTGGTAGCTGCCGGCATCCCCTTTGGCATCCTGGGCACCTTCGCCCTGCGCCGGCACTGCCCCGCCCTGCCCCGCCGCCTGGTGGCCGACTGCGACCTGTTCCTGCCGCCCGACCCGGCCACCCTCACCGCGCTGGCCCGCCAGCTGCAAGCCGGCGGCTGGCGTGTCACCCTCTGGGAGCAGCCCGTCACGCTACCCTTCCAGGCCGCCGACCTCACGAGCAAGTACTATCTCCGGGCCCGCCAGGCCGGCGCCGTGCTAGATTGCAGCTACGAGAACGACTACCTGAGCTGGCCGGAATTCTGGGCGGCCTGCCAGTGGCACCACGGCTTGCCGCTGCTGGCACCCGAGGCCATCCTGCACCAAAAAGCGCTGGTGGCCCGGCCCGCCGACCGCGCCGTGCTGCGCTGGTGGCAGCAGGCAGTTAGCAGCTGATGAGACGCTACCACCAACCAGAGCTTGCCTTATGACTTACCGGGCATTTATTTACTCCGCCCTTCAATTTTCAAACAGCCTCCTCTCGCACTAAATCCCGCCTGACCAAAAGTGTCGAAGGCCTTAAACAGATTCACATGACAAGAGAAGAGATTCTTCTTAACAGCATCTGGACCGAAGCGAAGCTATTGGTCTACTCCGGGTTCTTTCAGAAAGAAGTACAAATGGACCTGCTCGCGTCCGATTACAATCTGAAAAACACGTCCAAAATCATTTCCGAGAAATTCACCCAATCGGTAAACGATTTCCTGAACTTACCCGAGCAGAGCAAGCCCTTGATGCAAACCTTGCTGTACAAGCACTGCCTGGAATGCTGCGAAAGCATCTCCTACGGTTTCAAGGTGCGGGCCGGGGAAACGGAAGCCGACGCCAACTTGCGGAAGTTTGGGGTGAAGGATGCAGCGTCTGCTTTCAAAAAAGCTACCCTGGACCACGTGGCGGTTCAGGAAGACGAATACCTGGAAAACCGGTTTGTCAGAATCGTTTTCTTCCCGGCGTGGGAAACCGAGCACGGCTGCGAATTAATTCTTAAAAACGGCGAGCTGCTGGACTACTTCGGCGAAAGCGGCACCTACCTGGCGCAATTTGAGCTTTGAGGAATAACGGCTACTCCAGCCGCCCATTACGCTGGCTGCTCAGAACGCATCCCGCTACCCGCTGAAACAAAGGATTTCCCGGGTTCAAATCTTTAACACCCCCGCTAGCGCGTAGCGGGCAGCTCCAACTCAGCGTAGGTGAGCGGCAGCCCGGCGCCTTCAGCTACATCGCCACTCGGGGCCGCGTGCGCCAGGGCCAATACCACGTGGCGGGCGTCGCGCCAGCGGGCATAGCGCGGTCCCCAATCCCCTAGGGCGCGGTTCCATACCAGCTGCGGAATAGGCCCGTCTACCCGGTATAGGCTCATTTCGGTGGGGGTGCCGCCGCTGGCCACGTCTTCGCACACGCTAAGCAGATAGCGGCCGTCGGGCGACAGCGCGGGAGCCCCCAGCAGGTCGGTGCGCCGACCGGTGCGCTGGTCCAGTAGCAGCACGGCCGGGCCTTCGTCGGTGGTCACGTCGACCACCCACTGGTGGGCGGCGGGCAAGCTGCCCCAGTACGCATACCCGATGTCGTTGCCCTCCGGCCCATCGGGCGACGAGGGCACCGGGCGCAGCGTGACGGCCGGCCCCTGCGCCGGCCGGAAGACGAGGGTTTCGCCCCGGCGCTGCACCCGCCCGTCGGCGGGCAGCGGCGCATCGAGGTTGGCCGGCGCCTTCTGGCCGCTGGCCACGGCGGCTTCTTCCCGCTCCGCCGGGCGCTGGGGCAGCGGGTCCGCGGCGCGCAGCTGGTCGAAAGCCGCTTTGGTGCTCGGCCGCAGCCGCAGCACGCCGGCGGGGTGCCCCAGCGAGTCGGCCACGTGCAAGGTGTCGGCCGGCGGGCGGGCGCTTGGTTCGGCCGCATTGCTGGGCGCAGCAGTAGCGGGCTTGGTGGTAGCGGCGGGCTGGTCGGGCTGGCAGGCGACCAGCAACAAGGCGAAGGCGGCGTAGTACTTCATGCGCGAAGAGAATGGTTGATAAAGCGGCCGCTACTCCAGACGCTTGCGCTGGAAGTCGTGAATGTCGTGGCCGTCGTCGGTGAGCAGCACGATGCCGTGCACGTAGTCGGGGCCGCCGCGGTAGTGCAGCGCGAACCCATCGGTGGTGCGCACGGCCTGCTCAAATTCGTAGGCGCCCGCGGGCTTTGACCACAGGATGCGACCGTCGCGCACGTCGAGGCGCTGCACGCTCCGGGGGCCGTCGCGCCGCGGCGTTAGCGCGGTCAGAACAAGGAGGGTATTGGCGTCCTGGTACAGCACGCGGCCATCGAAAAAGCGCCGGTCCGTCGCCACGGCCGCCGTGTCGCGGGCCTGATTGGGCTGGCCGGGCGGCTGCGAATGAGGCGGCTCCGCGCGGCGGCCTGCAGGTCGCCGCTCAGGGCTTGCTCGAAGTAGAAAAACTGGCGGGGCCGCTGCTGGTCGGCGGCGTGGTATAAGGCCGCGCCCTCGGTGAACGTTTGGCCGGTGGCGGGCAGGTAATACAGGGTCTGGCCTTCGTTGGTGAGGGCGCACAGGGCCTCGTGGCTGGTGTCGAAGCTATACTGTGCGATTCCGCTGCTGGCCGCGGACTGGTCGGCCAGCAGCGTCTGGGTTACGTCCGCGAGCTGATTGGCACGGGTGTCGACCTGGTACAGCCTCCGGTGGCCCAGCACAAACACCCGCCCGCCGGGAAAGGTGTGCCAACTGAAAAGGTGTTCTTCGGGGCTATTGCCCAGGGCTGGAAGTTTCTGCTCGCGGCGTACGTTGCCGGTGCGCGGGTCAAAAAACACGGCCGCCCAGGTGGTGGAGTCGCCGTGGGCTTCCGTGGTGCGCAGCGTCACGTACACGGGCTGCTGCCGGGCATCGGCATACACGTAGTTGGTGGGGTAAAACGTGAGGCCCGCCACCGGGGCAGCCGGCGCATTGGGCTGTTGAGGTTGGTCGAGCCCGATAATCAGGAACACCAGCCAAAACACGGCCCCCGCGCCCACCAGCGCGCACAGCCCAATGGCCACCCGCTGCCCCCACGACAGCGGCGGACGGCCGGCCGGCGGCGCGGGCGGGCCGGGAAAGTGGTGCCGCACGTGCACGGTCACGTCGTCCGAATCGAGGTAATATTCCGTCTGGCAGTTGGCGCAGCGAAACAGGCCGGGGGCAAGCAGCGTGTTTTGCGTGCCGCCGCACTGCGGGCACCGGATGGGGCGAATGGTTTTGGCCATGCTGCGGTAGTACGAAAAACGCCGGGCCGGGCGGTGAGTTAATTCAGAAGCCGATTAGTGGTAAGCGGGCAAACCCAACGGAACTCCTCACCGCTTCGCCACTCCGGTGCCCGCGCCGGGCAGCGGCAGCCCCTCGCGCAGCAGCGGGCGCAGCTCGGCCAGAGGAATGTACACCGGTATTTCGCCCAGCGCGTAGGCGGCAATTTCGTAAGGCCCGTACATGAACAGGACGCCGCCGGGCGTGAGGCACACGTTGGTGGTCAGCCGAATTTCGTTGTCCATCAGCTGGCTATCCAGCCGCTCGTTGTCGCCGATGCCCAGCGTGCGCCGCACGCCCTTTTCCAGCAAGGGCAGCAAGCGGGTGCGGGCCTCCGGCCGGAAAATATCATTGAACGCGAGTACCCGGCCGGTCCGCAAATCGAAGCTGCGCACCGTGCTGCCGAAGCTGCCGTGGGCGCCCCCCGAGTAGCTGTAATCCAGGATGCGCAGGCTCAGCAAATCGCCCTGCTCGCAAATCACCGACGCGCTGCTCTGGCTTTGGTAGCGCAGGCTGGGGCTGTAGTCTTCGGTGGAGTCCGCGGCCGTCGCCGTCGAGTCGGGCGCCATATCCTTGGCCAGTTCGGCGGCATCTTCCTGGTAATATTTGCTGAAGTCGGCGCGCTGCTGCTGCCAGAGGCGGGCCAGGTCGGGCACGGGCCGGTTGGGCAGGCTATCGCCGCGCAGCAGGCGGCGGAGGTTGGCCGCCACGGCCTGCCCCACGCGTGAGTTGCCCACCGGCTCCAGCCCTTGCAGGCCCACGTGGCCATACGGCGAAGGGGTTTTGGTGGGAAAGGCCGCCACGGAATCGGCAAACGAGCGCACCGCCAGGGCCAGGACCGGGCGCACGGGCCGCAGCTGCACCGCCTGCCCGCCCGCGGTGCCCACCAGGCGGCCGTCGGGCTGGCGGCGCAGGCGCCAGCGAATTTCCCGCTCGTTGCCGTCGGCATCGCGCACGGCACGGTCGTAATACGCCAGCACCAGGCTATCGGGCTGCGGGCGCACCTCCGAAACCTGCTGCAGCTCGTGCGGCTCGCCGTCGGCCCCGAGGTAGTAGCCGCTGATGCCCCCCACGGCCGCATCGCCGGGCACCGCCGGGCTGATGGTGAGGTGCAAGGTCACAGAATCGGCCGCGCCGGTCAGCTGGCCCCGGTACTGCACGTAGCCCGGCTGGCGATAATCGGCTGGCACGGGCGCGGGGGCCGTGGTGCTTTGGGCTTTGTCGGTTTTTTTCGAGGGGCAGGCACTGAGCGCCAGCAGCAGCGGCGCGGCCCAGAGCAGTATAGAACGATTCATGGCCGTATATAACGGAAAATGCCGGCGCAGGGCTTAGCAGCGCGGCCACTCCACTGATATGATTTTGTTAATCAAAACAAAATAAGCCCAGCCAACGGCCCATTTCATTGTTGCCGCGGGCACACGTCGCTTTCACTGTCCAGCCTTGCCGCTGGCCTTCGGCTGCTGCCGCAGGGAAGCAAAAATGGCCAGCAGCTGGCGCAGCTCGGCCGCCGATTTGGCTTCGCCAAAGGCGTTGATTAAGGGGTTCCACCCCTGGCCGCTATGGCTGTCAAACACGGCGCTGACGGTGTAGCCGGTGGCGCAGCGCTGCACCCGCCAGGTGGCGGGGCGGCCCAGCAACGTGGTAGGCACGCGGCGCAGTTGGCAGCCGGGGCCCGTTTCGCTGGCTTCCTGCGGGTGGCCGCCGAAGTACAGGCCGCCCGTGAAACTGGTGCGCACGGTGGTATCGGCCGGGGCGAAGTAATAAACCAGAAAGTCGGCCGCGTCGGTGCTGCGCAGCTTGTAGGTGCCGGGCAACGTCACAAAATAGCCGCTGTCGCCCAAGGCCTGCTCCACCAGCCGCGGCGCTGCTACGGCAACCTGCGGCGGTTTTTCAGCCAGTGGCGGAGCGGTGGCGGGCTGGTCGGGGCCGTGGCAGGCCGCTACCGTTCCAAGAGCCACCGCAACGGCCAGCCGATGAAGATTTCTGAATAATAAGTGCGGCATGCGAAAGTAATTTAAGCGGGTGCGTCTTTGGCTTGTCCAGCTATACGGCTGCGACTTATTAACCGGTACCAGACCAGCCCAAACCCGACCTGTAAGCAAAATGATGACGACTTCAGCCACAACTATGATTGCCAGGCCGACGAGTCCAACAACGACGCCACTGCCAACTGCCACGCTTGCCGGCAACAGCCCTATCCAAGGTAAGTCATGCCACTGCCCGCAAGCCCTTGGGCCGGCTCAATTCAGCGTTTGTGCGAGCGAAGCCGTAGTTTCGCCAACCCTCACCCCGTTTCGCGGTTGTGTACAGCTGCCCGGCGTCCGGCCCCGTCCCAATGGAAAAGGGCAGGTCGCAGTCAATCTTTGTTTTGATGGATATCCGGTCAGCTTTTCTCCCCTTCAAACGCACCAAACCTGCATGGCCCGCCTGCTACCGCTGTTCCCCCTGAATTTGGTCGTTTTTCCGGGCGAGAAACTCAACCTGCACATCTTCGAGCCCCGCTACCGCCAGCTCGTGCGCGAGTGCATTGAGCAAAACACCACCTTCGGCATCCCGCCCTACCTCGACAATTCCCTCAGCGAGCTGGGCACCGAAATGCGCCTCGTGAGCGTGGAGCAAACCTATTCCAGCGGCGAGCTCGACATCCGGACCCGGGCCGTGGGCGTGTTTCGCATCAACAAATTCTACCGCCAGGCGCCGGGCAAGCTCTACGCCGGCGGCCTGATTGAAGACGTGGTGCAGGACAACGAAGCCGACCCGCTGCTGCGCGACATCATCACGAAGCAAGTGCGGCAGCTCTACGAAGCCCTGGGCCTGCGCAAGCTGCTGCTGGAACTAGCCCCCAACTACTGCATTTTCGACGTGGCCCACCACATCGGCTTCAGCACCGAGCAGGAATACCAACTCCTGGCCACCACCAGCGAGCAGGAACGCCAGGAGCTGGTGCGCGACCACCTCGACACCATCCTGCCCGTCGTGCTCGAAACCGAGCGCCTAAAGGAGCGAGTACGGCTGAACGGCCACTTCAAAAACCTCACGCCGCCAAACTTCTGAACCGCAGATTTTCGCAGATTTAACGGATAGGAACGGATTCTGACGGCTCCCATAAGCAATGCTCGGCTGTTACTCTTATCTGAACGCAATGGGCGCAGTTGATTAGCTGCGCCCATTGCGTTGGATAGCCAAAGTAGGCCTGCCGAACTGCGGGCGAATAGCGGCAGTGCGCCCGTCTAAATCCGTTCTTGTCCGTTAAATCTGCGAAAATCTGCGGTTCAGACTACTTCTTCAACCCGGCGGGCACGCCCTGCGGGAATTCCGCCGCGATTTCCTTTTCCAGCTCGCCGATGCGGTTGCCGGGGTTGGGGTGGGTGCTCAGGAACTCCGGCGTGGAACTGCGGCCGCCCTGCTGCTCCAGCATCTGCATCACCTGAATCATGGCGCGGGGGTCGTAGCCGGCCTGGGGGGTGAAATCGACGGCCAGCCGGTCGGCCTCTAGCTCGTCGTTGCGCCCAAACCGCAGGCCGATGACCTTGGCAATGGCCGCCGCCACGGCCGCCTTGGCCACCGAGCTGCCCGGGCTGTTGGGGTCGTAGGAAGCAATGGTGGCCGCTCCGGCCAGGCCCTGCGTCAGGTTCGACTTGGCTACCTGAGCCGCCGAGTGCCGGCCCACCACGTGCCCAATCTCGTGGGCCAGCACGCCGGCCAGCTGGGCTTCCGTGGTCAGGTTTTTCAGCAGGCCCTGGGTGATGAACACCTGCCCGCCGGGCAGCGCAAACGCGTTGATGGTCTGGTCGTCGGCCAGCAGGTGAAACTGGAATTTGTAGGGCGTCTGGCCGGCTTTGGTGCTGGCAATGATGCGCTGGCCCACCTGCTGCACAATGGCCGTGCCGCGGGCGTCGGGGCTTTCGCCGCCGTACTGGGCCGCCATTTCGGGGGCGGCCTGCAGGCCGAGGGCGATTTCCTGGTCGGCGCTCATGTTCACGTGCTGCGTTTCGCCGGTCACCTCGTTTTTAGAAGTGTGGAAATAATAGCTGAAAAGGGACACCGCCGCCACGATGATGCCAATGATGAAGCGGAGATTGAGGCGCATGGACGAAGAAAGAAAAAGTGAATTTGGTGAGCCCGGCCACCCGCGGCCGGCAGCGGGAATTGCCCCGCTGCGCTTTTAACGCACCCTTTCCGTTCTGGTTATTCTCCGGGCCCGGCGGCGGGCCTTAGCTGGCCTTGCGCTGGCTGGCAAAGGCCTCCACGGCCGTGTCCACGTTCAGCCACCGCGACCGGTAGCCGGCAGTGGCCGGGCCGTGCAGGTAAATCACGCTGCCACCTTTGATGGCTTTCACGATGGCCGCCGTTTCGGCCACCGGCAGGGCCGGGCAGCCCTGGCTGCGCCCCAGGCGCCCGTGGGCCTTCACAAAGTCTTCGCACACGTACTCGGCGCCGTGCACCACCACGGCCCGGCTTTCGGCGTGGGTATTGAAGCCGGGGTCCAGGCCCACTATCTTGAGCGACAGGCCGTGCTTGCCGGTGTAGGTGGTGGGCGCCGTGCGGTAGAATCCCAGGCTGCTCATCTCCGAACCGTTCTTGTCGGAAAACGCCACCGGCACGTCGGCGCCGCTGGCTTTGCCGTGGGCCACCAGCGTGTGAAACAGCACCTTGGCCTTTTCCAGGTCGATGACCCACAGGCGCTTTTGCTGGCTGGGCCGGCTGAAGTCAATCAGCGTGAGCACCGGCGGGCTGCTGGCTTGCTTGCCGGCCGGCCGCAGGTTGTAGTAGCCCACCAGCCCCTCCCGAAACACGGCCAGCGGCAGGCCCGTCTCACCCAGTCCCATCTTGGCGTAGAGCTGCGCCGCTTCCTGCTCAAAGGCCGTCTGGAAATACGCCCGGCGGGCGGGCGCGGGCAGTTGGTCCAGGGCAGCCGCGGGCACCGTTTGCGCGCCGCTGCTGCCGGCCCGCAGCAGCGCGCCCATCACCATTGCTCCCGTAAAAACGCGAAACCGCTTCACCATATAACTTCCTGATTGGTCTGTGCTAACGATAATGCTCTGGCTGCCTACTACACCTGCTTGCCAAATTTAGTGCTTAGTTTCGTCACTTATCCGGCTCACCCGCGCCGGTTTCATCAGCCTTTTTCGTAATGCCTGCTTTTTTGTTGCTGCCCCCGCTTCGGCGCGTTGCGCGGTTGCTGGCGGTTCCGGCCGCGGTGCTGGCCGGCGGCTGCGGCCACGCCCTGCCCCGGCTGCCGGGCTTCGACGCCGCAGCGTGGCGCGCCGACCCCTACGCCTGCCAAGACCAGCGCCGCGCCGCCGTGCCCGCCCTGGTGCGCAGCAAAGAGCAGCTCTACGAAGCACGGGCCGACGACGTGACCGCCCTGCTGGGCCCGCCCGATGAGGAAGAGCTGCGCGCCGGCACCGAAAAGGTGTACTATTACTACTTGGAGCCCGGCCGCCAGTGCACCCCCCGCCACCCCCGCTCCGGCGCGGCCTGCCTCAGCCTCCGTTTCGGCCCGCTCGGCACCGTGACGGAGGTACTGAGCGACCCGCTGTCTCCCGGCAAGGACTTATAAGAAGCATTGCTAAGCGCATAAAAAAGGCCCGCCGGCAATTGCCGGCGGGCCTTTTTGTGTCGGATGGGCGCGAAATCAACCCAGGCCGTTGCCGGTGGTGGCCGGAGCGGTGGAGGGTTGTCCGTTGGTTTGCTGCAGCTGGCTGAGCTGCGAAGGCGTCAGGATGCGGCTGCACTCCTGCTCGTACTGGGCTTCGAGCTCGGCGGCTTTGGCGGCGCGCGCGGCTTCGTCGGTTTTATACTCGCGGTTGATGCTATTCAGGCCGGCGAGCTTGGTGCGGTTCAGGGGCAGCAGGCGCAGTACCTGGCCTTCGTTGAGATGCAAACGGTTGGCCATTTCGCGGGTGACGTTCTCCGCGTCCTTGGCCAGGGCTTTGCCATAAGTGGGGTGCTCGCTCAGCCGGTCCGACATCTGGGCGTGCGCCGAGAACGAAGAAACCACGAGGAGCAGGGCAAACAGGAAGTGAGCAAATTTAGACATAACAGACATTCTTTTGACCTGAAAAAGGGTAGGCTTTTCCGACAACGCCTGCAAGATAATGTTTAGTTTCTGTTTTATCTTTTATTTATTATAAGACAAATTTTTCTGTATTGGAATATTACAAAAAAACAGGCCCCAAGTGAGGCCTGTTCAATGTGTTTTACCAAATAATCCAACCTTTAATCGAGGCTGGCTATGGGCTGATGGTCAGGGCTTTTGAAGTATTGCATGGCCACCAGCGACACGATGACCCCGGTCATGGTGCCCAGCAGGATAATGCCCAATCCGCCAATCAGCACGCCCAGGTCGGCCCCGAACAAATCCCGCGCCTGGATGCGCTCCACGGCGTCTTTGATGATGCCGCCCATCAGCCAGAAAAAGGCGCCCAGCAGCACCGAAGCCACCAGCGCGGTGATGATGCCCGTGCTGAAGCCCTGCATGTAAGAAAGCCGGTCGCGCTTGGCGGCCTTCAGGCGCTTGATGGCCAGCACCACGCCCACGGCCAGGATGACCAGGTCCAGGGCGCCCGCCTCAATCTTGTCGAGAAAGCCCGCCAGCGCGGCAATGCCGGTGTACACCACCAGCGCCACGGCGGTGAAAATGCCCATGCGCAAGCCGTTGTTTTCGGAGGTTAAATTCGTATCAGCCATGGTAAGAAGGTCGGTAAAAGGTGGAAATGCGCCGGCCGCGCCAGCGGTCTGGCTTTTTATACTGCCTGCGCGGGCCAGAAGTTATGCCCGCGCCGCTTTTGCGGGCGGCAGGCGGCATTTTGCGCGCGCCACCGGGCACTAATTGGGCTGCTGCTTAGTTGTTTTCAGCGGGCCGGGCCCGTAGTTTTCCGCTGTGGATTTGGGCTCGGGTCCTGTTGCGTAATTTTGCGGCCTGCCGTGCGCTGCTGCGCGGCTTTTGTGAGCTACTATTTTCTGACTGAATGATTTCCACCACCAACGTGAGCCTGCGCTACGGTAAGCGCATTTTGTTTGAAGACGCTACCGCCAAATTCCTGCCGGGCAACTGCTATGGCCTGATTGGGGCCAACGGCGCGGGCAAATCCACTTTTCTGAAAATTCTCTCCGGGGAGCTGGAGCCCAACACCGGTTCGGTGGAAATGCCGGCCGGCCAGCGCCTGGCCGTGCTGAAGCAAAACCAGTTTGCCTACGACGACCAGGTTGTGCTGCAAACCGTGATTCAGGGCCACCAGCGCCTGTTTGCGGTGATGCAGGAAAAGGACGCCCTCTACGCCAAGGCCGATTTTTCGGACGCCGACGGCGAGCGCGCCGCCGTGCTGGAAGGCGAGTTTGCCGACCTCGAAGGCTGGAACGCCGAGTACGAAGCGGCCGAGTTGCTTTCGGGCCTCGGCATCACCGAAGACAAGCACCACTCGCTGATGGCCGACCTCGGCGCCAGCGAAAAAGTGCGCGTGCTGCTGGCCCAAGCTTTGTTTGGCAACCCCGACGTGCTGCTGCTTGACGAACCGACCAACAACCTGGACGCCGAGAGCGTGCTGTGGCTGGAAAACTTCCTCGACGGCTTCCAGAACACGGTGATTGTGGTGAGCCACGACCGCCACTTCCTCGACGCCGTGTGCAACTACATGGCCGATTTGGACTTCGGCAAAATCACGATGTACCCCGGCAACTACACCTTCTGGTACGAAAGCAGCCAGCTGGCCCTGCGCCAGCGCCAGGACGCCAACAAGAAAACCGAAGACCGCCGCAAGGAACTTGAAGAGTTTGTGCGCCGCTTCTCGGCCAACGCCTCGAAGAGCAAGCAGGCCACCAGCCGCCAGAAGCTGCTGCAAAAGCTGACGCTGGAAGACATCAAGCCCAGTTCGCGCCGCTACCCCTACATCGCCTTCAAGAGCGAGCGGGAGCCCGGCAACCAGCTGCTGAGCGTGGAAAACCTGAGCGCCAAAGTGGACGGCCAGACTATTTTCAAAAACGTGAGCTTCACGCTGGACAAGAAGGACAAGGTGGCCATTGTGGGCCGCGACGACCGCGCCGCTTCCCTCCTGTTCGACATCCTGTTTGGCGAAGTGAAATCGCCAACCGGCGAGTACAAATGGGGCACCACCATCACGCCGAGCTACTTCCCGAAGGAAAACAACAACTACTTCCAGTCGGGCGAGCTGAACCTCGTGGACTGGCTGCGGCAGTATTCCGTGGAGAAAGACGAGAGCTTCGTGCGTGGCTGGCTGGGCCGGATGCTGTTTTCGGGCGAGGAATCGCAGAAGAAATCCAACGTGCTGAGTGGAGGCGAAAAAGTGCGCTGCATGCTCTCGAAGATGATGCTGGAGGGCGGCAACGTGCTGGTACTGGACGACCCCACGAACCACCTGGACCTGGAAAGCATTACGGCCCTGAACAACGCCCTGCGCGACTACCCGGGCTCGCTCCTGTTTGCCTCGCACGACTTGCAGTTCATCGACACCGTGGCCAACCGCATCATCGAGTTGACCCCGGACGGCATCATCGACCGGCGCATGAACTACGAAGAATACCTGGCCGACGAAACCCTGAAAGCGCAGCGCCAGAAGATGTACCAACTGGCGTAGCGCCTCGTTTACGGAGGAATAAAGAATGAGGAATGACCCATTCCCAGACCGCAATTCCTCGTTCTTTATTCCCCATTCCTCATTCATTTCCGCATGAAACGCCATTTGCTTCCCTTGCTGCTGCTGGCCGGTGTGGCCGGCCTGCTGCCCGCCCACCGCGCCCAGGCGCAGGACAAGCCCGTGCTGAACTCGGCGCCTCCCGGCCCGCCGCCGGCGCAGCCCCGCCCCACCGTCGAGCCCACGCCGGTGCCCGTGCAGCCGGAAGCCGCGCCGGTGCCCGAGCCGGCCACCACGATGCCCGCCCCGCAGCCCACGCCCGATGCCCCCTCGGGCCTGGATTTCCCCAACCGCAAAGCCACCAAGGCCGGCGGTGCCGAAGACCAGCCGCCGTCCAAGAAGTTTATCTACACCAATTTCGGGCTGGGCTTTTCGTCCTACAACCAGCTGTCGCAATTCAACGTCAGCGCGGCGCCGGCGTTGGGCTTCCGGCTCACCAGCAAGTTTGCCGCCGGCCCGGGCATTTCTTACGCCTACAGCAGCTACTCGGTGCCCGACGGCTACGCCATCACGGCGGCGGGGGCTTCGAGCATTTCCACCAGCAGCATCGGCGTGAAGGTCTTCGCGCAGTACATCGTGTACCGGGAGTTCTTCCTGCACGCCGAATACGAGGTAACCAACGCCCAGCTGCTGAGCGATGACGGCTTCGGCTACCTCTCAAAAGTGAACAAAACCGTGAGCACGCCGCTGGCCGGCATCGGCTACCGCTCGCCCATCGGCGAAAAAGCAGCTTTCGACATCGTGGGCCTGTATAATTTCGACAACACCATTTACTCGCTCTACCCGGGCCTGGTGGTGCGCTTCAGCCTGCTTTTCAACATTGGCAGGTAAAATCACGCTAATTGTCAGCAAACACAAAAAAGCCGGACTGTTTCCAGTCCGGCTTTTTTGTGTTTTTAAAGTTAACCCGGAGCCGAAGCTCTAGACCGCGCTTCGGCCGCTGATGACGCGCAGCAACACGGCAATGATGGCGATGACCAATAGGGTGTGGATGATGCCGCCGGTGTAATAGCCACCAAAGTAGCTAACGGCCCAGATGATGATGAGGATGACGGCGATGATATACAGGAGGTTGCCCATGGCTAGTGTGAAGTGAAGGGTGAGAAAAAACGAACTATGCGGCTTTGTACGGAGGGGTTTGCAAAAGGATATAATAATCGAAAAAATAGTTACGTGCATGCAAACAAAACCGGCAGTTGCTACCGGGCGCGTAGCTTTGCAACCTCCGCGCCTGGCGCCGGTTACCCCATCCCACCCACTCTTTTTTCGCTTTTTATGAACGTCGCCGTTATTGGCTCCGGCACCATGGGCAATGGCATTGCCCACGTGTTCGCGCAGCACGGGTTTGCTGTTTCGCTCATCGACATCGCCCAGCCGGCCCTGGACCGGGCCCTGGGCACCATCACCAAAAACCTGGACCGGCAGGTGGCCAAAGCCACCCTGAGCGAAGACGACAAGGCCGCCACGCTGGGCCGCCTGCGCACCTTCACCTCGCTGGCCGAAGGCGTGGCCGCCGCCGACCTGGTGGTGGAAGCCGCCACCGAAAACGTGGACCTCAAGCTGCAAATCTTCCGCGACCTGGACCAGCACGCGCCCGCCGCGGCCATCCTGGCCTCGAACACCTCGTCGATTTCCATCACCAAAATTGCGGCCGTCACCCAGCGCCCGCAGCAGGTGATTGGCATGCACTTCATGAACCCCGTGCCGGTGATGAAGCTGGTGGAAGTCATTCGCGGCTACGCCACTTCCGACGAAGTGACGCAACACGTGATGGACCTCGCGCGCCAGCTGGGCAAAACGCCGACGGAGGTGAACGACTACCCCGGCTTCGTGGCCAACCGCATCCTGATGCCGATGATAAACGAGGCCATCATCACGCTGTTTGAGGGCGTGGCGGGCGTGGCGGAAATCGACACGGTGATGAAGCTGGGCATGGCCCACCCCATGGGCCCGCTGCAGCTGGCCGATTTTATCGGGCTGGACGTGTGCCTGGCCATCCTGCGGGTGCTGCACGAGGGCCTGGGCAACCCCAAATACGCCCCCTGCCCCCTGCTGGTGAACATGGTAATGGCCGGCCGCCTGGGCGCCAAGTCGGGTGAGGGCTTCTACCAATACACGGCCGGCTCGAAGGAGCTGGTGGTGGCCGCGCGGTTCCGGAAGTAGTTTTCGGCGGAGCGTCGCCTGTCATTGCGAGCGCAGCGAAGCAATCCGTCCTGTTCTCAGCGACCAATCTAATGATGTGAAAAGCCCCGGCACTGCGCAGTGCCGGGGCTTTCTGGTAGAAAGATGTGTCTGGTTCTGACAGGACGGATTGCTTCGCTGCGCTCGCAATGACAGCCGATGCCACTGGCTAGCTATGTAAGGAAATAACTTCCGCCGCGTCTACCGCGTTGTTACCAACCCAACAACGAATCAACCCTACCCATGGAACATGCAACATTTGGCGCCGGCTGCTTCTGGTGCGTCGAGGCCGTTTTTCAGAACCTGAAGGGGGTGGAGAAAGTGGTGTCCGGCTACACCGGCGGCCGCATCGCCAACCCGACGTATAAGGAAGTGTGCAGCGGCCTCACGGGCCACAACGAGGTCATCGACGTCACCTTCGACCCGGCCGTCATCAGCTTCAAGGAGCTGCTCGAAATCTTCTGGAAAACCCACGACCCCACCACCCTCAACCGCCAGGGCAACGACGTGGGCACGCAGTACCGTTCGGGCATCTACTACCACAGCGAGGAGCAGAAGCAGCTGGCCGAGGAGTACAAGAAGAAGCTCAACGACGGCAAGGCTTTCCCCAACCCCGTGGTGACGGAGATTCTGCCCGCCCCGGCTTTCTACCCCGCCGAGGACTACCACCAGAACTACTTCAACCTGCACGGCCACGAGCCCTACTGCCAGTTTGTGGCCCGCCCCAAGGTGGACAAAGTGAAGGCGCTGTTTGGCGAGAAGCTGAAGGCGGGGGTGTAAAAAACAAGGAGCCGGACCTCGCGGCCCGGCCCCTTGCCAACCCATTAGCCGAGCCAGTGACGGGCCGCGGCAGCAATTGCCACCCTGACCGTTTCCAGCATCAGCCACCACCAGAAACCTTTTTCAAGCGCAGGCAGTATGGGTTTACGAAGCACGGCTTTTCGCCGTATCTTCGCCGCACGATTTTTTCTCATTGGACCGAGAATTAGGTGCGTTTCCACCTTCTTCTTCGAAGCCCTCGGTGTTCCTAGCACCGGGGGCTTCACCTTTTCAGGGGCAGCCGTGTGGTGAGGTGGAAAAACCGTGCGGTACGGCAAAAGTAGTTCGATAAAAAAGCCCGCTGCTTGGCGGGCTTTTTTATCGGTTATAGTGGATTGCAGCCTTAAACGCTCACCCCAAAGTCCCGCAGCGCGTCGTTCAACGACGTTTTCAAGTCCGTGCTGGGCTTGCGTTGGCCAATAATCAACGCACACGGCACCTGGTACTCGCCGGCCGGAAACTGCTTGGCAATGGACCCCGGAATGACCACCGAGCGCGGCGGCACGTAGCCTTTGTACTCCTTGGGCTCGGGGCCGGTTACGTCGATGATTTTGGTGCTGCCGGTGATGGTAACGCCCGCGCCAATCACGGCCTCGGTGCCAATGCGGCAGCCTTCGACCAAAATGCTGCGCGAGCCGATGAAGGCGCCGTCTTCAATGATGACGGGGGAAGCCTGCACGGGTTCCAGCACGCCGCCGATGCCCACGCCGCCGCTCAGGTGCACGCCTTTGCCAATCTGGGCGCAGGAGCCCACGGTGGCCCAGGTGTCGACCATCGTGCCCTCGCCCACGTAGGCGCCGATGTTGGTGTAGCTGGGCATGAGGATGACGCCGGGGGCCAGGTAGGCGCCGTAGCGGGCCACGGCGGGCGGCACCACGCGCACCTGCTGGCCGGCGTAGTCGGTTTTGAGGGCCATTTTGTCGTGGTACTCGAAGGGGCCCACTTCCTGGGTGCTCATCTGGCGGATGGGGAAGTACAGGATGACGGCCTTTTTCACCCAGTCGTTCACCTGCCATTCGTTGGTGCGGTCCTGCGGGGGCTCGGCCACGCGCAGGCGGCCCTTGTCGAGGGCTTCGATGACGGATTCGATGGCCGCTTTGGTGTCGGGGGTTTGGAGCAGCGCGCGGTCGGCCCAGGCGGCTTCGATTAGGGTTTGCAGGTCAGCCATGAAAATGGGATATGGGAGCAGCAGGGGTCTGCTGCTGGGTTTAGACCGGCAAAACTACCATCTTTGGGGTGTGTTTGGCTCCGGTTCGTCGCAGGTACGGGTATTGCTGGCTTCGGTGCTCAAGCCCGTGGACGATACCCGCATGCGGGGCAAGTTTGCCGAAACGCTACTGGAACGGCCCACCCTGGAGCTCCACGTGGCCGGCCGCGACACCGGCGACGACCTGCATCACACCCTGGTCGACGCCTTTCCGCAAGTTCACCACCACCGCATTTTCTGGGGCTCGCGCCTGAGCCCTAACCGGCTACGGGCGCAGGCCCGCTACTGGCGCCTGCTGCGGGCGCTGCAACCGCAGCTGGTCGTCGTGCACGCGCCGGAGCTGCTGCCGCTCACGCTGCTCTGGAATCGCCTGGGCCCCGGCCGGAAATTCCTCTACGACATCCGCGAAAACTACGCCCTGAACGTTTCGACCCAGCGCGTGTACCAGGGCCTCACGCGCCGGCTGCTGGCCGCCGGGTTGCGCTGGGTGGAAGGCCACGCCGCTCGCCGGGCCGCCGGGGTGGTGTTAGCCGAAGCCAGCTACGCCGACGAACTGCCCTTCCTGCAAGCATTGCCGGCCGGCCGGGTCGTGCTGCTGGAAAACAAGTACCAGCCCGTGCCCGGCGAAGCCCTACCCGCGCAGCCCACGCCCCTGCCGCCGCCCGGGGAGCCGCTGCGGCTGCTGTTTTCGGGCACCATTTCCGCGCTCAACGGCGTGTGGGAGGCCATTGCGCTGGCCGAGGCGCTGCGCGGGGCCTGGCCCAGCGGGGCGCGGCTCACCATCATTGGCTTCTGCCAGCAGCCCGGGCTGCTGCGGCAGCTTCAGGAAAAGGTAGCCGCCAATGCTGCCTGGCTCACGTTCATCGGCGGGGCGCTGCCCGTGCCGCACGCCGAAATCGTGGCCGAAATGGGCCGCAGCCACCTGGGCTTGCTGCCCTACCGGCCCCACCCGAGCACGGAACGTTGCCGGCCCACCAAGCTGTTTGAATACCTGGCGCACGGCCTGCCCATGCTGGCTTCGCCGAACCCCTTGTGGCAGGAATTGCTACAAAAACACGGCGCGGGACTGTCCGTCGATTTCGCCCAGCCCATCGACGGGCCCGCGCTGGTGGCGCAGCTGCGGAGCGCCAGTTTTTACCCCCACGGCATCCCTGCTGATGCGCTGTGGGCCGGGGAAGGCAAAAAATTGTGGCTTTTGCTGGATTCTCTCGTTTAAACCGCCACCTTTGCGCCCATTTTGCGTCAACTGAGCGGCTGCTTCATTGCAGAGCCGCTTTCGTTTCTTTCACGCTTCTATTCGCACCTCCCACCCCCTCACTTCAACCGTTTATGGCAACGCTACGTCATTCTTACATCGCCGGAGTCGGCCACTACGTTCCGAGCCGCGTCGTAAAAAACGCCGAGCTGGAGCCGATGATGAACACCTCCGACGCCTGGATTCAGGAGCGCACCGGCATTCAGGAGCGGCGCTGGTTCGAGGAAGGCACCGACACTACCGCCAACATGGGCGCCAACGCCGCCCGCAAGGCCCTGGAAATGGCCGGCGTGGAAGCCAACGACGTGCAGATGATAGTATTTGCCACGCTCTCGCCCGACTACTTCTTTCCCGGCTCCGGCGTGCTCCTGCAGCGCGAGCTCGGCATCACTAACAACTGCCCGGCCCTTGACGTGCGCAACCAATGCTCGGGCTTCGTGTACGCCCTCTCGGTGGCCGACCAGTTCATCCGCACCGGCATGTACGACACGGTGCTGGTGGTGGGCTCCGAAATCCATTCCTCGGGCCTCGACAAGTCGCCGGAAGGCCGCGGCGTGGCCGTTATTTTCGGCGATGGCGCGGGCGCCGTGGTGCTCCGGCCCAGCACCGAAGAAGGCCAGGGCATCCTCAGCACGCACCTGCACTCGCAGGGCGAATTTGCCGAGGAGCTCATCGTGAAAGAGCCCAGCTCAAACCGCGACAACCGGGCTGACTATGTGGTGGCCAACAAGCAGGACCTCTACCCCTTCATGAACGGCCAAAACGTGTTCAAGCACGCCGTGGTGCGCTTTCCGCAGGTCATCAAGGAAGCCCTGGACCAGAACGGCTACCAGCCTTCCGACGTCAACATGCTCATTCCGCACCAGGCCAACCTGCGCATCACCCAGTACGTGCAACAGAAAATGGGCCTGAGCGACGACAAAGTGTACAGCAACATCCAGCGCTACGGCAACACCACCGCCGCCTCCGTGCCCATCGCCCTGAGCGAAGCTGTGCAGGAAGGCCGCATCAAGCGCGGCGACCTGGTGTGCCTCGCCGCCTTCGGCAGCGGCTTCACCTGGGCCTCGGCCCTGATTAAATGGTAGGATATGCTTCGCAATTAAGAATTATGAATGGAGAATTATGAATTAATCGGCAGTCGGCTACTTAGGTGGCGCGGCTTCATTGACTCAATTTTTTAATTCACAATTCTTAATTCATTATTAAACCAGATGCCCAGCCACACCGAGGAAAATTACCTCAAGGCCATTTTCAAGCTGGCCGAGGCCGAACCCGACGCCGCGGGCGTGAGCACCAACCGCATTGCCGCGGCGCTGGACACCCGCGCCGCCTCGGTGACCGACATGCTGCGCCGCCTGGCCGATAAGGGCCTGCTCAACTACGAGAAGTACCGCGGCGTGCAGCTCACGCCCGAAGGCCAGCGCCTGGCCCTGCTCACCATCCGCAAGCACCGGCTGTGGGAGGTGTTTCTGGTGCAGCAGCTGGGCTTTAACTGGGACGAGGTGCACGAAGTGGCCGAGGAGTTGGAGCACGTGCAGTCGCCGCTGCTCATGCGCCGGCTCGACGCCTTCCTGGGCCACCCGGCCCTCGACCCGCACGGCGACCCCATTCCGGCCGAGGACGGGGCCATGCGCCGCCCTGCCCACCGCCTGCTGGCCGACCTCTGCGCGAGCGAACGCGGCACGCTGGCCGCCGTCAAAAACACTTCCGCGCCCTTCTTGCAATACCTGGACAAGGTGGGCCTGCAGCTCGGCGCACTGGTTGAAGTACTGGACAAGGTGGCATTTGATAATTCTTTCGAAATCAGAATAAACCGTGAGCGCACGGCACTCATTTCGGCCGAAGTCAGCCGTAATTTGTTTGTAACGGCGTAACCGAAACCTGTCGTGGCCCAAGCTCTTTTTTCCGATACCATCGTGGCCTTGTCCACGCCGCCGGGCGCGGGCGCGCTGGCGGTTGTGCGCCTGTCGGGGCCCGCTGCCGTGGCCATTACCGCCGCCGTTTTTTCCAAGAAAAGCCTGCCCGAAGCAGCTGGCCACACGCTGCACTACGGCACCCTGCGCGACTCCGCCAGCGGCGACGTCATCGACGAAGTGGTGGTGGCCCTCTACCGCGCGCCGCGCTCGTTCACCCGCGAAGACGTGGTCGAAATCAGCTGCCACGGCTCCGACTACGTGGTGCGGCAGGTGCTGGCCCTGCTCCTGCGCCACGGCGCCCGCCTGGCCGAAGCCGGCGAGTTCACCAAGCGCGCCTTCCTCAACGGGGCCCTCGACCTGGCCCAGGCCGAAGCCGTGGCCGACCTCATCGCCGCCGACTCGGCCCTGAGCCACCGCGTGGCCCTGAATCAGCTCCGCGGCGGCTTTTCGCAGGAGTTGCGGGAGTTGCGCGGCCGGCTCATCAAGTTTGCCGCATTGCTGGAGCTGGAGCTGGATTTTGGCGAAGAAGACGTGGAGTTTGCCGACCGCACCGGCCTGGCCCGGCTGCTGGCCGAAGTGCGCGGCGTGGTAGCCGGTCTGCTGCGCTCGTTTGAGCTCGGCAACGTCATCAAAAACGGCATTACCGCCGTCATTGCCGGGCGGCCGAATGCCGGCAAGTCGACGCTGCTCAACGCTTTGCTGCGCGAAGAAAGAGCCATTGTCTCGGCCATTCCGGGCACCACCCGCGACTTTATTGAGGACGAAGTCAGCCTCGACGGCCTGCGGTTTCGCTTTGTGGACACGGCCGGCCTGCGCGACAATCCGGCCGATGAAGTGGAGGCCATCGGCGTGCGCCGCACCCGGCAGCGCGTGCGCCAGGCCGCGCTGCTCCTGTACCTCTTCGACTTAACCCAGATGACGCCCGGCGAGGTGCAGGCTGAAATAAAAGAGCTCACCGAAGGGCTTGATTTGCCGGTAATGGCCGTGGGCAACAAGACCGACCTGGCTACGCCCGAAACCCCAAAAGCCTTTGCCGCTGAGCTTCGGACAGGCGAGTCGGGTGCGGAAACGCCGCTGGTGTTTGTGGCGGCTGGTCAGAACCAGGGCCTGGAAGCGCTGCAAGCCGCTTTGGTGGCCCAGGTGCGCGGCTCGGCGCTGGAAAACACGGCTTCGGCCACCATTGTGACCAACGTGCGCCACGCCCGGGCGCTGGAAACAGCCGCCGCGCACCTGGCCGCCGTGCAAGCCGGCCTCGACACCGGCCGCGGCACCGAACTGCTGGCCGCCGACTTGCGCCACGCCTTGGCGGCGCTGGGCGAGATTACCGGCGAAATCTCCTCCGAAGATTTGCTCACCAGCATCTTCACCCAGTTTTGCATCGGCAAGTGAGCGGGCTTTAACGCCGATTTAACCTGCGGCGTCGCGAAATCTTCGCAATCGTTGCCATTGGCCCCAAAAGCTTTTTTTATGCCCATTTCGGAAACAGCAGGCCGGTTTCTTTTGTAGTGAAAGCGTAGGGCTAAGCCCCAAAATTTCCCGGCTTACGGCGTATGCCTTAGTTTCGCACCGTATTATTTCCCCATCCCTCCCGCCCATGGCAGAATCTGCTGAACTCATTCTCGACGGCAAGTCCATCACCTTGCCCGTCATTGAAGGCACCGAACACGAAAAGGCGTTTGACATCGGCAAGCTCCGCGACCAGACCGGCTACGTCACCCTCGACTCGGGCTACAAGAACACCGGCGCCACCAAAAGCGCCATCACCTTCCTCGACGGCGAAGAAGGCATCTTGCGCTACCGCGGCTACCCCATCGAGCAACTGGCCGAGAAATCGAGCTTCCTCGAAGTGGCTTACCTGCTGATTTACGGCGCCCTGCCCACCGAAGCCGAACTCAGCCACTTCAGCGGCCAAATCACCAAGCACACGCTGGTGCACGAGGACATGCGCAAGATTTTTGACGGTTTCCCCTCGGCCACGCACCCAATGGCCATTCTGTCGTCGCTCATCTGCGCCCTCACCGGCTTTTACCCGCAGAGCGTGTCGCCGGACCTGAGCCCCGAGGAGATGGAGCTCAACATCATTCGCCTGCTGGCGAAGATGCCCACCATCGCGGCCTGGACCTACAAAAACAACATGGGCCACCCGCTGAACTACCCGCGCAACGACATGGATTACTGCGCGAACTTCCTCTACATGATGTTCAGCTTCCCCACCGAGAAGTATGATATCAATCCGGTAGTGGTGAGCGCCTTGAACAAACTCCTCATCCTGCACGCCGACCACGAGCAGAACTGCTCCACCAGCACCGTGCGCCTCGTGGGTTCGGCCAACGCCAGCCTCTACGGCTCGGTTTCGGCCGGCATCAACGCCCTGTGGGGCCCCCTGCACGGCGGTGCCAACCAGGAAGTTATCGAAATGCTGGAAGCCATTGCGGCCGACGGCGGCGACACCAGCAAGTTCATCGCCAAAGCCAAGGACAAGAACGACTCGTTCCGCCTCATGGGCTTCGGCCACCGCGTGTACAAGAATTTTGACCCGCGCGCCAAAATCATCAAAAAGGCTGCCGATGAGGTGTTGCAGGCCCTCGGCATGCAAGACAGCCCGCTGCTGAAAATCGCACAGGAGTTGGAGCAGGCTGCCCTCACCGACCAGTACTTTATCGAGCGCAAGCTGTATCCCAACGTGGACTTCTACTCGGGCATTATCTACAAAGCCCTGGGCATCCCGACCGAGATGTTCACGGTGATGTTTGCCTTGGGCCGCCTCCCCGGCTGGATTGCCCAGTGGAAAGAAATGCGCGAGAACAAAGAACCCATCGGCCGCCCCCGCCAGATTTACACCGGCGAGCTGGAGCGCGACTATGTGGAAATGAACGCCCGCTAGGCGTTCGCCACCCGTTTGGCAAACAAAAAGCCCGCTCCAACGAGCGGGCTTTTTCGTGTTTGGGCACGGCCGGCCTCCCCTACTTGAGGCGGTGCGCGGTGAAGTTGCTGCGGAGCGACTGGTAGGCCACCAGTTGCTGCGGCTGCAGCAAGCTGGCCAGTTCAAACTCGTAGCGCTGCTGGGCTTCGGCCAGACGGGTGTCACGCTCTTCGGCGCTGGCCCCGTTGAGCAGGATTTCCAGGTCGCGACGCTCCGTGAGCATGTTCAGGTGCAGCTGCTTCACCGCGAGGTACTGCGCCTCGTTGAAATGGATGTGCTGGGCCAGGGCCCGCGTGAGCGTGGTGGCCCGGTTCATCATCGCCTGCGAGTACGAGCCATCGCCGGGGCCGCCGGCAGACGCCGGGCCGGCATACATGCCTGCCGAGAGGCAGGTAGCCAGGAACAGATTTTTCATGGGGTGAACGTATGGTGAAATGAAGTGAATGGCCGCCGTTTCTTTCGATGACCTGACCAAACGTAAGCAGAATAATTTCTTGCACCGAAAAACATTTTTTTGGCACTTTTTTAATTGCGCAATTTTTTCAAATTATCACAAGTACCTCATTTATAAAATTTTAAAAATTATTGAAAAACTTAGCAATGAGGCAAAAAAAAAGCTCGCCAACGGGCGAGCCATATTTTTTTGAGCACGAATGCAATTATATTTTCACTTCTTTAAAGCCTTACTTTAAGTAAAAGACCAGCTTTTGGGGGCGGCGCCCCTTGGGCAGCGCTAGGGCGCCGTGCCAGCCATCACTAAAGAATGTGCAGTTCGATGCGACGGTTGAGCTGCCGGTGGGCGTCGGTGTCGTTGGGCGCGAGCGGGTGGCCCTCGCCGTATCCCTTTGAGCGCAGGCGGGTGAGGGGAATGCCGTGCCCGGAAAGGTAATCGACCACGGACTGCGACCGGCGCTGCGACAGTTGAATGTTGGATTCGGGCGTGCCCACGTTGTCGGTGTAGCCCGACACTTCAATCTGCACGTCGCGGTACTGCCGCAGAAACTCGATGAGCCGGTTCAGTTCGGTGCGCGACTGGGGCTTGAGTTCGTACTTGTTGGTGTCGAAAAACAGGTTGTTCAGCACCACCGTGCGCCCGGCCCGCACGGGTTCCAGGTAAATGTCCAGCGTCAGCGGGTTGAAGGAATGCTGGTTGGAGTAGTCGAAACTGAGGCTTTTGAGCAGGTATTTGTCGGCCGCGGCGTACATGGCGTAGTGGTGGCCTTCGTTGAGCACCACGGTGTAGTCGCCGTATTCCGGGTCAGAAGTTACGAACTGCGTCAGCACGTCGGTGTCGAGGTCGTAGAGCTTGACCTCGGCCTTGAGCGGCTTTTTGGTATTGGCGTCGAATACCCGGCCCTGGGTGTAGGTGCTGGTTTCGCTCGCTTTCACCGGCGGCGGCACCGCAAAGCTGAACAGCTCCACGGGCCGCTCCCGGGCCAGGCGGTAGCCGCCGGCGGGCTCCTCAGAGGCGCGGCTGCGCGAGCAAAAGCCCTTCTGGTTGTCGGAGGTGATGAACAGCGATGCCTCGTTTTCAAAAGTATTGAGCGGATAGCCCAGGTTGCGCGGCTCGCTCCAGATACCGGCCGGGGTTTTCTCGCACCGAAACACGTCGAGCCCGCCCATGCCCACCAGCCCGTCGGTGACGTAATACAGCGTGGTGCCGCTGGCGTGAATGAACGGCGCCATGTCTTTGCCGGGGGTGTTCACGGGCGTGCCCAGGTTTTGGGCCATGCTCCAGCTGCCGTCGGGCTGCAAGGTGCTCATGTAGATGTCTTCCTGGCCCTGGCCGCCGCGCCGCGTCGAGGTGAAGTACAAGGTGCGCCCGTCGGCCGAGAGCGAGGGCTGCGAATCCCACTCCGTGGAATTGACGTTGATGCCCAGGTTCACGGGCGGGCTCCAGTTGTTGCCGGTACGGCGCGAGATATATAAGTCGCAGTTTCCGATGGCTTTGGGCCGGTCGCAGGAAGCGAACACGAGGGTTTTGCCGTCGCCCGAAATCGAGCCGGCGCCTTCGTTGTAGCTGGAGTTGATGGTGGGCGAAATGGGAATGGGCGCGCCCAGCGTGCCGTCTTTGCTCTGCCGGCTCACGTAGAGGTCTTCGCCGCTGCTGGCGGCCGGCCGGCCCGTGAACAGCAGAAACCGGTTGTCGGCCGTGAGCGCCGGAAAGTACTGAAACTTAAAAGCGTTCATGGGCGCCGGCAGGGCCACGGGCGCTTCGCCCACCGGGTGCTTCATGGCTTCCAGCGCAAACTCGCAGGTGAGGAGCTGGCGCTGCGATTTGGCCAGGTTTTTCTGGGTTTTGGGCGCCACTTTCAGCAGCTGCTTGTAGGCGTCGAGGCCGGTTTGGTACTCGCCGTAGCTCAGGGCCAGGTCGCCAACCAACTGGTATTCGGAGGCGTGAGACGCGTCGGCGGGCAGTTTGGCCAAGCCGTCGCGGTAGGCGGCGTAGGCCCGGCGGTTGTCGCCCATGGCTTTCAGCAGCGACCCTTTCAGCAAAAACGCTTCCCCAAAAGAGGGAAACTTCTCGTTGAGCTGGTTCAGCGTTTCAATGGCCTTCGCAAAGTCCCGTTCTTTGGTCTGCTGCTGCGCTTTTTCCAGCAGGGCCCGGGCTTTGGTGTTCGTGGGGGTTTGCACCTTGGGGGGCAGCTGGGCCCAGGCCGCGCCGGCCGAACCTAGCCACAGCAGACACATCATTCCGAGGCGCAACGCCCCCAACACTGATTTGCGACGCATAGGGTACGCTATGGAATGTCAAGATACTTATGGGTTTGCAGCGACACCTGCCACTGCGGGTGCTGCTTCACATACTCCACCAACTCCGGAGTCATGCGGGCGGCGCGGCTCCATTCGGGCTGTAAGTATAAGCGTGCCGCCGCCGGAACCTGCGCGGCGTGCTCTTCGGCCCAGGCAAAATCGTGGGCGTTGAACACCACCACCTTCAATTCGTGGGCCGCCGCCACCACTTCCGGCAGCGGGGCCTTGAATTTTTTGGGCGACAAACAAACCCAGTCCCAGGTGCCGGACAGCGGGTGCGCGCCCGAGGTTTCAATCCAGGTGCGGCAGCCGGCGGCCCGCAAAGCCGCCGTGAGCGGCCCCAGGTCGTGCATCAGCGGCTCGCCGCCCGTGATGACCACGTTGCGGCCGGGGTGCTCCAGCACCGCCGCCACCAGCTGCGCTACTGACTGGCGCGGATGCGCGTCGGCGTCCCACGATTCTTTTACGTCGCACCAATGGCAGCCCACGTCGCAGCCACCCAGCCGGATAAAATAAGCCGCGCGGCCGGTGTTGTAGCCCTCGCCCTGAATGGTATAAAACTGCTCCATAACGGGCAGCAGCACGCCCGGTGTCGACTCCGCTTGTTCCCCAAAGGGTGCAATTATTTCGGAAGAAAGTAAATTCACTGGTATCATTCTGATAATGGCGTCAGGATGCCAAGCAGCCTTAACGCTGGCAATGGGACGCACTGTTCCAAGGCCGGACTTTAAAAGTACAGCTTTGGGGTACTATAACCAAATATTCCAAAAAATCAGTCGGCCGATTTTGGGTAGATTTCTCCTTTGGCCGCCCGCAAAGTGTTGAGCAAAAGCATGGCAATGGTCATGGGGCCCACGCCGCCGGGCACGGGCGTGATGGCCGACGCCAAGGGTGCTACCTCGGCAAAGTTCACGTCGCCCTTCAGCGTGTAGCCGCTTTTTTTGCTGGCATCGGCCACGCGGGTGGTGCCCACGTCGATGACCACCGCGCCGGGCCGCACCATATCGGCCGTCACAAACTCCGGCCGGCCAATGGCCGCGACCACGATATCGGCGGTGCGGCAAATCTCGGCCAGGTTCTGGGTGCGCGAATGGCATAAAGTAACCGTGCAGTTTGCCGTATCCAAGTTCTTGGCCAGCAATATACTAACCGGCGTACCCACGATGTTGGAACGCCCGATGACCACGGCGTGCTTGCCGCTGGTTTTGATGCCCTGCCGGGCCAGTAATTCTACGATGCCGGAGGGCGTGGCGGGCAGCAGCGCGGGCAGCCCGGCCACCATGCGGCCGATGTTCATGGGGTGAAAGCCGTCGACGTCCTTCTCGGGCCGGATGGCTTCGATGACCTTCTCGGGGTTGATGTGGGCCGGCAGCGGCAACTGCACGATGAAGCCGTCAATTTCGGGGTCGTTGTTCAGCTCATCGACTTTGGCCAGCAATTCGGCTTCGCTGATGTCGTCCTCGTAGCGCAGCAGCGTGGAGGCAAAGCCCACCCGCTCGCAGGCCAGCACTTTGTTGCGCACGTAGGTTTCGGAGCCGCCGTCGTGGCCCACGAGAATAGCGGCGAGGTGCGGCACCTTTTGGCCGGCCGCTTTCAGCCCGGCTACTTCCGTTGCGATTTCGGCTTTGATGTCCTCCGCAGTTTGTTTGCCGTCGATGAGGCTTATAGAGGAAGTTGCACTACTCTGCATGTTCATTACGTAAAAATTAAAAATGGCAAGATTTAATGGCTGGTAAAACCAAATATTTACTCAACCGTAATTCCGGGTGTACCCTTCACCTCTTTAACACCTGATTGCCCTATGAATTACTTTCTGGACGTTCTCAAAAACAAGTACGCGTTGTTCAACGGCCGCGCCCGGCGGGCCGAGTACTGGTATTTCACGTTGTTCAACGTCATTATTTCTTTCGCGCTCGGCTTCCTGGCCGGCATGGTTAAAATGCCCTGGCTTGCAACCATCTACTCGCTGGCCGTGCTGATTCCGGGCATTGCCGTGGCTATTCGTCGGATGCACGATGTGGGCAAGAGTGGCTGGTTTATTCTCATTCCTATTTACAACCTCATTCTCGCCGTGACGGAAGGCACCCGGGGCCCGAACGAGTACGGCGAAGACCCCAAAGGCGCGCTGCAGAGCGGCCCGGTTGAGCAGTATTAATGCTGACTCAACCAGCAACAAAAAAGGCGGCCCCGAAAATGGCCGCCTTTTTTGTTGCTTAGTCAATTTTAAGAACCGCCAAAAATGCCTCCTGCGGGATTTCGACGGAGCCCACCGAGCGCATCCGCTTCTTGCCTTCCTTCTGCTTTTCGAGCAGCTTGCGCTTGCGGCTGATGTCGCCGCCGTAGCACTTGGCAATTACGTTTTTGCGCAGGGCTTTCACCGTTTCGCGGGCAATGATTTTCTGGCCGATGCTGGCCTGGATGGCGATGTCGAACATTTGGCGGGGCAGCAGCTCGCGCAGCTTCTCGCAGAGGCGCTTGCCCCACTCGTAGCTCTTGGAACGGTGCACGATGGCCGACAGCGCGTCCACCTTCTCGCTGTTCAGCATCACGTCGAGCTTCACCATGTCGGACTCGCGGAAGCCAATTAGCTCATAATCCAGCGACGCGTAGCCGCGGCTGATAGATTTGAGCTTGTCAAAGAAGTCGAACACAATTTCCGACAGCGGCAGCTCAAAGCTCATCTCCACGCGCTCGGACGTCAGGTAGCTCTGGCCTTTGATGATGCCGCGCTTGTCCATGCACAGCGTGATGATAGGGCCCACGTATTCCGAAGCCGTGATAATCTGGGCCTTGATGTAGGGCTCCTCGATGTGCTTAATCAGGTTCGGCTCCGGCATTTCGGAGGGCGCGTTGATGACCAGCTCCTGGTCTTTGGTGCCGGTGGCGTGGAACTGCACGCTGGGCACCGTGGTGATGACCGTCATGTTAAACTCGCGCTCCAGGCGCTCCTGCACGATTTCCATGTGCAGCATGCCCAGGAAGCCGCAGCGGAAGCCGAAGCCCAGGGCCACCGACGTTTCGGGCTCCCACACCAGCGAGGCGTCGTTGAGCTGCAGCTTTTCCATGCTGGAGCGCAGCTCTTCGTACTCGGTGGTGTCGACGGGGTAGATGCCGGCGAAAACCATCGGCTTCACGTCGGCGAAGCCCTGGATGGCTTCCGGCGTGGGCCGGTGCACGTGCGTGATGGTGTCGCCCACCTTCACCTCGCGGGCTTCCTTGATGCCCGAGATGAGGTAGCCCACATTGCCGGCCTCCATTACCTGGCGCGGCTCCTGGTTCAGGCCCAGGATGCCGATTTCGTCGGCGCCGTATTCCTTACCAGTGGCCATGAAGCGGAGCTTATCGCCCTTCTTCATCACCCCGTTCTTGATGCGGAACAGGACTTCGATGCCGCGGTAGGAATTGAAAACCGAGTCGAAAATCAGGGCCTGCAGCGGGGCCTCGGGGTCGCCGGAAGGCGCGGGCACCCGCTCGCAGATGGCGTTCAGGATGGCTTCGATGCCGATGCCGGCCTTGCCCGAGGCGTGGATGATGTCTTCCGGCTTGCAGCCAATCAGGTCCACGATTTCGTCGGTCACTTCCTCCGGCATGGCGTGCGGAAGGTCGATTTTGTTGAGCACCGGGATGATTTCCAGGTCGGCCCCGATGGCGAGGTAGAGGTTGGAAATCGTCTGGGCTTCGATGCCTTGGGAAGCATCCACGATGAGCAGGGCGCCTTCGCAGGCGGCGATGCTGCGGCTCACTTCGTAGCTAAAGTCGACGTGGCCGGGCGTGTCAATCAGGTTCAGCGTGTAGGTTTCCCCTTTGTAGGGGTACTGCATCTGAATGGCGTGGCTCTTGATGGTGATGCCCCGCTCGCGCTCCAGGTCCATGTTGTCGAGCAGTTGGGCCTGCATGTCGCGCTTGGCCACGGTGCTGGTAAACTCCAGCAGGCGGTCGGCCAAGGTGCTTTTGCCGTGGTCGATGTGGGCAATGATGCAAAAATTGCGGATATTCTTCACAGAGGGCGGTTTTTCGGAGCACGAAGGTACGAAACCCGGGCCGCAAAAGCCAGTTTGCGAGCCGAAAGGGCTTAGCGGCCGCCGTGGCATAAGTCGGGCCAGCGGCGTAGTTTTGTTGATTAGCCGTTAATCTACACTTATCGCTACCCACTTATGCATCCGGAAACTGCTACGCTTACGCCCCCTTCTGCCGATTCGCCGACCCGCAAATTTGCCATTGCCGCCCTCAACGGCACCGCGATTTACGTGCTGGCGTACTACGGCGTGTGGGCCGCCTACCAACTGGCGAAGGTGGCGCTGTCGCACAAGCTGGGGCTGCACGGGACCTGGGACCCCAGCCGCGTGACGTACACCCTGGCCGACCGCGAATGGTGGCAGTTGGCCGTGCTCGGCGTGTACGGCATCGGGCCGCTGGTGTGCTTTTTCATCGGCCTGGCCACTTTTCTGTGGTACTGGAAGTACGAGCGCGCTCAGCGCGGCCTGTTCAAACTGCTGCTGCTGTGGGTGGCGTTTCATTCGTGCAATGCCATTTTCGGGTCGCTGTTGGCCGACTCGCTGCGGCAGGAAGGCTCCTGGTACGTTTCGGAATGGCTGCTGCGCATGGGCAACGCGGCCGACGTGGCAGTGGCCCTCATCGCCGGCCTCATCCAGCTGGGGCTGGGCCATTTGGGGTCCGTGGCCTTTCTGCAGGCCCACGATTCGCACACCGTGATGAAGTTCCCAAACCGCAAGCGGATGGTGTTTTACACCCTGATGTGGCCCTACGTGGCGGGGGGTGCCTTCATTGCGCTCAGCAAGGTGCCGTATTTTTCCATGCACGAAGCGCTGCACCTGCTGATGGTGGGCCTGCTCATATTCCCGCTCATCCTGGGCTGCAGCAGCGACCCGTTTGAGTCGACGGTGGAGCGGGCCCAGCCCTCCTACGTGGCCTGGGGCCTGGTGATTCTGGCCGTGCTGGCGGCCGTGGGCTGGCGGCTTGCCCTGAGCCCGCCGGTATCGTTTGGCTAAGTCCACAGCGGACGGCGGTGCGCAACAATAGGAGCCCGGCGGGGGTTAAGAGCCGGACACGCTGTCATTTCACCTTCCAAAACCCTTTTCAACCCCATGGGCATCACCCTCGAACAAGCACAAACCGCCATCCAAGCTGCGCACAAAAAAGCGCTGGAAATGGGCGTCAAGATGAACATTGCCATAGTAGACGCCGGCGCCAACCTCACCGCCTTCGCCCGCATGGACGACGCCTGGCTGGGCTCGCTGGACATTTCCATTAAGAAAGCCAAAACGGCGCGTTTCTTCGATATGCCCACCGGCGAAATCGGCAAGCTGGCCCAGCCCGGCGGCCCGCTCTACAACATTGAGCACTCCAACGGCGGCCTCATCAGCTTCCCCGGCGGCATTCCGATTATGGACTCGGGCAACCGCGTAATTGGCGCCATCGGCGTATCGGGCAGCACCGTAGAGGACGACCACGCCGTGGCTCAGGCCGGTGTTGATGCCATTCAGGGGCAATAAGTTTTCGGCTTGATTTTGAAGCGCCCCGGCCGAAACGCCGGGGCATTTTTCGTACCTTAGTAACCCATCCATTTTCCGATTTGCTATGAACCCGCTCTTTGCCGACGAACCCCTGGTGCTGGACGACCCCTATATGAGCCGCATGAGCGAGGCCGAGTTTTTCGACTTCTGCCAGCAGCACCGCAAATGGCGCATCGAGCGCAACGCCCAGCAAGAAATCCTGATTATGGCGCCCACCTTCTCGCTTACCGGCAAGCGCAATGCCCGGCTCATCGGCCAACTCTATACTTGGTGGAACCAGCATCCCGAAGCCGGCGAAATATTCGATTCCAACGCTGGCTTCACGCTTCCCAATGGCGCGGTGCGCTCGCCGGATGCCTCGTGGGTGCCGGCCGCGCGGTGGAATGCGCTGAGCCCGGAGCAGCGGGAGAAATTTGCAGCTATTTGCCCGCCGTTTGTGGTGGAGCTGCGGTCGAAAACTGACTCGCTGAAAGTGCTGCTGGCTAAGATGGAAGAATACCGCGAGAATGGCACTCAACTAGGCTGGCTCCTCTCCTGCGACGACGAAACGGCCTATATTTTCCGGGCTGAAGAACCAGGCTATGAGACACTGGAAGGGTTTGAGCGGGAGTTGTCGGGCGAGGACGTGCTGGCGGGGTTTGCGCTGGATTTGCGGAAGCTGCGGTAGATTATTTTTTAATTTCTCATGATTCCACAGCATCAACAAGAGTTTTTAGACACGTTGGACTTCGCGCCCCCAGAAGCGTATCGTTCCTACCTATTTTCCGCCGAAAGCAATTACGAGTTCGGTGGGGCTTATTTGATTGAGGCGGACGAATTGCTGCAATTCAACACCGATTACCAAGCTGCCGAAAACTACCCCGGCTATTTCCTAATCGGGTCTGATGGCGGCGGTGAAGCTTTTGCTATTGAGAAAGCCACTGGCAATTTTGTTCAAACGCCTTTCATCGGCCACGATGAGGAGACCTCGAATGTAGTTGGTCGAACGTGGTCTGAGTTTCTCGAATTCCTGCAAGCCGAATACGCTTGAATCATCCTGAACGAAGCCCCGGCCGACCCCGCCGGGGCTTTTTCGTACCTTCGCCTGCGTTTTCCACCCTCACGGATGCAGACCAAAAGTCCGCGCTACTCCCTACTATATGCACCCCGCTCCCACCGCGCCCTATAAGCCTCAGAACCACGTTCGCATCGTCACGGCCGCCGCTTTGTTTGATGGCCACGATGCGGCCATTAACATCATGCGCCGTATTATTCAGAGCAGCGGCGCGGAGGTGATTCACCTCGGACACAACCGCTCGGTGCAGGAAATTGTGGACTGCGCCATTCAGGAAGATGCCCAGGCCATTGCCATTACCAGCTACCAGGGCGGGCACAACGAGTACTTCAAGTACATGCACGACCTGCTGAAGGAGCGCGGCGCGGGCCACATCAAAATCTTTGGCGGCGGCGGCGGCGTGATTCTGCCCACCGAAATTGAGGAGTTGATGGGCTACGGCATCACCCGCATCTACTCGCCGGACGATGGCCGTGCGATGGGCTTGCAGGGCATGATTAACGACTTGTTGGAGAGTGCGGACTTCCCGACCGGGCAGAACCTGAACGGCGAGGCCGGCCACATTCAGGACAAGGACGCCCGCAGCATTGGGCGACTGATTTCGGCGGCGGAGAACTTCCCCGAGGAGTTTGAGCGGGTGAAGGGGCAGCTGGTGGCCGGTTTCCAGCAGAGCGAGGCCGACCAGAACCAGACGCTGGCTTCGAAGTCCTCCGCTCCTATTCTGGGCATCACGGGCACGGGCGGCGCGGGCAAGTCGTCGCTGGTAGATGAGCTAGTGCGGCGGTTTTTGATGGACTTCCCGGAGAAGACCATTGCCATTATTTCCGTGGACCCCAGCAAGCGCAAGACGGGCGGCGCGCTGCTCGGCGACCGGATTCGGATGAACTCCATCAACTCGCCGCGGGTGTACATGCGCAGCCTGGCAACGCGGCAGAGCAACCTCGCGCTGTCGCGCTACGTGCAGGATGCCGTGGACGTGGTGCGTGCCGCCAACTACGACCTGATTATTCTCGAAACTTCGGGCATCGGCCAGTCCGACACCGAAATCATCGAGCACTCCGACGCCAGCCTGTACGTGATGACGCCGGAGTACGGCGCGGCCACGCAGCTGGAGAAAATTGACATGCTCGATTTCGCTGACGTGATTGCGCTGAACAAGTTTGATAAGCGCGGGGCGCTGGATGCGCTGCGCGACGTGCGCAAGCAGTACCAGCGCAACCACGGCCTCTGGGATACGCCCACGGACCAGATGCCAGTGTTCGGCACCATTGCCTCGCAGTTCAACGACCCGGGCATGAACCGCCTGTACCGGGCGGTGCTGAAGATGCTGGAAACCAAGACTGGCGCCACCTTCGCCTCGAAGCTGGAAACGACGGTGGAGGATTCGGAGAAGATTTACATCATCCCGCCGCACCGCACGCGCTACCTCTCCGAGATTGCCGAGACTAACCGCGCCTACGACCAGCGCGTGCGCGAGCAGGCCAACATTGCCGAAGTAGCCGGCGCATTTGCCAAGCTGGAAGAGCATTACCGCGACGAGAAAAAGAGCAGCGACAGCATGGTGGAGGAGTTCACCAAGAACAAGCAGACGCAGCTGCGCCGGCTCGATGCCGACAGCCAGGCCATTCTGGAAAACTGGGAAGCGACGCTGCAGAATTATCGCAACCCGGAGTACGTGTACGCGGTGCGGGGCAAGGAAATCCGGGTGAAGACGCACACCAAGTCGCTGTCGGGCAATGAGATTCCGAAGGTGGCGGTGCCGCGCTACTCGGGCTGGGGCGACCGCCTGCGCTGGGCCATGCAGGAGAATTTCCCCGGCGAGTTTCCCTACACGGCGGGCGTGTTCCCGTTCAAGCGCGAGGGCGAGGACCCCACGCGCATGTTTGCCGGCGAGGGCGGGCCGGAGCGCACCAACCGCCGCTTCCACTACGTGAGCATGGGCCTGCCGGCCAAGCGCCTGAGTACGGCCTTCGACTCGGTGACGCTTTATGGCGAGGACCCCGACCACCGGCCCGATATTTATGGCAAAATCGGCAACGCGGGCGTGAGCATCTGCTGCCTCGACGACGCCAAGAAGCTGTATTCGGGCTTCAACCTGGCCAACCCCAGCACGTCGGTGTCGATGACCATCAACGGGCCGGCGGCTACGCTGGCGGCCTTTTTCATGAACGCGGCCATCGACCAGCAGTGCGAGCTGTACATTAAGGAGCAGGGGCTGGAAGCGGAGGTGGAAGCCAAAATCGACCAGATTTACAAAGCCAAAAACGTGGCCCGCCCCCGCTACCAGGGCGAGCTGCCGGCCGGCAACGACGGCCTGGGCCTGCTGCTGCTCGGCGTGACCGGCGAGGACGTGCTGCCGGCCGACGTGTACGCCGCCATCAAGGCCAAGACCCTGACGCAGGTGCGCGGTACCGTGCAGGCCGACATCCTGAAGGAAGACCAGGCCCAGAACACCTGCATTTTCAGCACCGAGTTTGCCCTGCGCCTGATGGGCGACGTGCAGGAATACTTCATCCGGCACGCGGTGCGCAACTTCTACTCGGTGTCGATTTCGGGCTACCACATTGCCGAGGCGGGGGCCAACCCGATTACGCAGCTGGCCCTGACGCTGAGCAACGGCTTCACGTTTGTGGAATACTACGTGAGCCGGGGCATGAGCGTGAACGACTTCGCGCCGAACCTGAGCTTCTTCTTCTCCAACGGCATCGACCCGGAGTACGCCGTGATTGGGCGGGTGGCGCGCCGCATCTGGGCCAAGGCTATGAAGCTGAAGTACGGCGCCGACGCCCGCAGCCAGATGCTGAAGTACCACATCCAGACCTCGGGCCGCAGCCTGCACGCGCAGGAAATCGACTTCAACGACATCCGCACCACGTTGCAGGCGCTGTATGCCATCTACGACAACTGCAACAGCTTGCACACCAACGCCTACGACGAGGCCATCACCACGCCCACCGAGGAATCGGTGCGCCGGGCCATGGCCATTCAGCTCATCATCAACCGCGAGCTGGGCCTGGCCAAAAACGAGAACCCGCTGCAAGGCTCCTTCATCATCGAGGAGCTGACCGACCTGGTGGAAGAGGCGGTGCTGCTCGAATTCGACCGCATCACGGAGCGCGGCGGCGTGCTCGGGGCCATGGAAACCATGTACCAGCGCGGCAAAATCCAGGAGGAAAGCATGCACTACGAGATGCTGAAGCACACCGGCGAGTACCCCATCATCGGGGTGAATACCTTCCTCTCGTCGAAGGGTTCGCCCACGGTGGTGCCGGCCGAAGTCATCCGCGCCACGGAGGAGGAAAAGCAGTACCAAATCGAGATGCTCCACATCCTGCACGCCCGCAACGCCGACCAGGCCCCGGCGCGTCTCAAGCAGCTCCAGCAAGTAGCAGTGGCCAACGGCAACCTCTTCGCCGAGCTCATGGAAACGGTGAAATTCTGCTCCCTCGGCCAGATTACCAACGCGCTGTTTGAGGTCGGTGGGCAGTACCGGCGGAATATGTAATTGGGCCTGAACCATTGAAAAAGGGTGCTACCTTGCTAAGGCAGCACCCTTTTTTGTATCAGGAAACTCATGAAACCTATTCTCCTTGCATTAGTCGCGCTTATTGCATCTTCCTGTGGCTTATTGAGCAATAGCAATACAGAGGATAATTTTATTATTAGAAAGTATTCTGTTAGCTTAAACAAACCTATCCAAGAAACTCTATTCCACCGAGGAAAATATTACTGCCTAACGAACTATGGAAGACTTATTTGCCTGACGAGCAAATTTCAAATTGATACTACCATAACAACTCTAATTGATAAAGAGGCATTTGATTTTGTATATGAGAATGCAGACTCCTTAATAGGCGGTCGATACAATGGTGAAAACCATTACTTAGGCAACGATTATGCCTGGAGGAAGCACCCAAATAACATTAGATTACCAGCGCTTTATGAGGATAACGCTTTCACCGCTTATCAGTGCTGCGCTGGAGAATTTGGAGGAGGTTTGTTCTTTCATGAAAAGAAAACCGGCCATATCTATAGTATCCCTGCAACTTGCGCTGTCGCTATCAATAAGATAAGCAGTAATTATTATGTGACTACTTCTTTAGCGCATGGAAGTGGGTTCAGCAAAGTATTGCTTATTCCTAACCCAACTATGCTGTACAATATGGATAATCCAGAAGTTGATACTTTGAAAAACTACTGCAATTGGGCTGACATAGTGAAAAGTAAAAATCGCGAAAAATACTATGACCGGGCGTTTGCTAGAAAAGTATTTGAAAAAGGCTCAACCACATTACTTGATTCGATGGGAACAATGGCTGTGGCTTCGTTCATTCGCAATAACAAGTTGTACCACTTAACAACTGATTTTAATCATACAACACTGGCAGAAATAAGAAACCATGCCTTTGTAACTCTCGATACAATTAGCAACAATGCGGTATGGTCTTATCAACCTTCTCTCAAGAACTATCCTAGAATGATGATTTATTCGTACTCCAATGATAAATCATCAGGTTTTATAACAATTAGCGAAGACACTATTACTTACGTTAAATTTAGATAGGCTAAAACAGATTTCAATTGTCCACTTTCTTTCCTTTCCTACATAAGTAAAACAGGGTGCTTTGCGTAAAGGCTCCCGCACACGCGAGCACACCCGGCGGGGTTCCAAGGATACTCAAGCTTGCAGTAGAAAGTGAAAGGTTAGTGAGACAGGCTCTGAAAGCTTCTGCAACAGCTTCTCCCGCCTCTTCAGCCACTCAAGAGGCGGCGGGGGGGTGGGCGCAACTCTCAGACACTCCCAGCTTCCCCAGCGGCTCTGAGAGGCGCCCAGGGCACGGGGGCGGGCGCAGGGGGTGGGGGTACCCGAGGCTTCGGCAGCGGCGGGGCGTGGGTTACTAGGCTGCTTCACTGGCTTGCCCTTGGTGTACCACCCGCGCATGGCGGGGCAGCGGCGCGGTGGCCACGGCCAATTCATAGGGCCGGTTGAAAGCTTCCTGCGACACCTGGAAGTAGCTGGCGAGGCGGCGGATAACTTCTTTCGACAAGCCCCGGCGGCGGTTCAGAATGTCCGACACGGCGCCTTTGCTGAGGCCCAGCGCAGCTACCAGGTCCTTGGCCAGCATCTGGCGGCCGGCCATGAGGAAGCGCAACAGGTCGATGGGGTCGGCGGCGGGCAGGGTGGCGTGGGCGTGGTCCCAGGTTTCGATGAGCAGCGTGAGCAGGTCGATTTCCTCCTGGGTGACAGTTGTCTGGGAGGCGGTGACCAAAGCTTGCAGTTGGGTGCAATAGGCCTGGTACTGGGCTTCGGTTTTGATGACGGTGTATTTCAGCGTTTCCATAAACGGGGTTAGTAGAGAGTGACGGTGTACTGCTGGTTTTTCGCGCAGAGCTTGTCGTATTCGGCGTGGGTGCCGAGCCAGCACACGAACAAGTGCACCTGACGCTCGCCAAACGCATAGCGGGCGATGAGGCGGTAGTTATTGCCGCCGATATCGAACACCACGCGGTTGGTGCCATTGCCCAGCAGGTCGGCCGCGCCAAAGGTTTGCTGGATGTCGGCGGGCGTGTTCCAGTCGGCGTATTTCACGGCCGTGAGCCAGAGCGCGAAGGCGGCGCGGCTGCGGGCGTGCTGGGCCGCGAAGTCTCCACGGTTTGCCGTTTGATGAGGTGGACTTTCATAAGGGTACACCAAAGCTACGCCACAAGTTCGCACTCTGCGAACAAAGTTACTAGTTGGCTTCCTTGCTCCGGGCATACTAACGAAACTCCCAGACACGCCCAGTTTCCTCAGCGGCATTAAGCGGCGCCAAGGGTATGGGGGCGGGCGCAGGGGGCGGGCGGGTGGAGCTTCTATGATAGATTCCCTCGCCTCTCCTGCCACGACAAGCGGCGGCGCGGGCGCGGGGGGCGGGCGTGGAGGCTATCAGCAGTATCTTTAGGCACTATGGCTTACCCCGATTTCACCGTTTTTGACTTGCGTCAGCAGTTTGGCGTTCACTTCCGTGCCGAACAACTATTTGGGGATGTCGAGACGGTTGAGCCTAGCGCTTGGTTGCGGCAGTCAATCAAAATCGGCCTGGAAGTGGGGTTCAACAGTGAGAAGTCGCGCTCGGAGCGGCTGGTGACGCCGGTGCTGCTGGAACTGTGCGAGCGGAATCACCGCGAGTTCTCCATCTATTCGGGCATGAACCTTGACATCGACCCCGCGCAGGGCTTGCGCGGGGAGTGCGATTTCATCTGTTCATTCAGCCGAATCCAGGATTTCATTACGGCCCCGGTTTTTTGTATTGCCGAAGCCAAGAAGCAGGATTTGGAGCAGGGCATTATTCAGTGCGCGGCGCAGCTCATTGCCGCCCGCCGGCTCAATGAACTTGAAGGGCACTCGCCCCGCGCCTTATTTGGCTGCTCTACTACCGGCACCGAATGGCGCTTCCTACGTTACGAAGGCAACGAATTCATCTTGGATGAAGGCCGTTACTTGGTGAACGACTTGCCCGCGTTGCTAGGCGTGTTGCAGCGCATTGTGGATTTGTCGAGGGCAGGATTCACCGTGGCTTAAAGCCAGTGGCTTCGCGCCATCGCTACAACAGCTTCTGCCGCCTCTCCTGCCACTCCAAGAAGCGGCGGGGCGCGGAGTGGGCGGGGAGGAGTCTTTCTATCGTATCACTACTAGCTCCTATCGTATCGTACCGTATCTGGCGCGGCGAGCGACGCGTACTTTTGCGACATGGAAACGCAGGTACACACGGTGACGGTCACGCTGGATTGGGGGCTGCTGGCGGCAGTGAGCAAGCTCGATAGGTTTGACGCGTCGTGGTCGGCCATTGAGCGGCGCGAAGGCCAGAGCCTGAAACAGCTCAAGGCCATTGCCACGGTGCGAAGCGTGGGTGCCTCGACGCGCATTGAGGGCTCGCGCATGAGTGACGCAGAGGTGGACGTGCTGCTGCGCAACACCGACATTACCAAGCTCGAAGACCGGGACTCGCAGGAGGTGGTAGGGTATTTTCAGGTGCTGGATTTGATTGCGGATTCCTACCCCGACATCGACCTCACCGAAAACAGCTTGAAAGGGCTGCACAGCCAGTTGCTGCGCTTCAGCCGCAAAGACGAGTGGCACCGGGGCAATTACAAGCAGCATCCCAACTCGGTGGAAGCCCACCTGCCCGACGGCACGAAGCGGCTGGTGTTTGCCACCACCGCGCCGGGTATCGCCACCGAGGACGCCATGCGGGCATTGCTGGCCTGGTACGCGCAGGACACGGCCACGCACCCACTGGTGAAATGCGCCTTGTTCTGCTACGAGTTTTTGAGCATCCACCCGTTTCAGGATGGCAACGGGCGGCTCAGTCGATTACTGGCTACCCTGCTCCTGCTCAAGCAGGGCTACGTCTGGATTCAGTATGTGAGTCTGGAACACGAGATAGAAAGCCGCAAGACCGAGTACTACCGCGAGTTGCAGCGGTGCCAGTCGCAGCGGCCGGGCGAGAATATATCATCGTGGCTGACGTTCTTTTTTAGTGCTTTGGGCAATGTGCAACAGCAGCTATTACAGAAGCTCACGGCCGAAGGCGCGAACAGCCAACTGCAGCCCCGCGAGAAAGCAGTTTTGCTATTCGTGGAAAACAATCCCGGCTGCCGGTCTGGGGTCATCGCCGAGCGGCTGGCCATTCCCGCACCTACGGTGAAAAAGATACTGGCTATTCTGGTTGAACGCGGCCTGATTGCCCGGCACGGCAGCGGTCCAGGACTTAACTATACGCTGAGTTAGGGGCTCCCGATAGCCTACAAGCACCACCTGAAAATAGCGACGCTATGTCAGGAGCTTCCACAACAGCTTCTCCCAGCACCTCGGCCACTCCAGAGGCGGCGGGGGCGGGCGTGGTCTTGCATTGTGCAGAACTTATACTTTTGAAGCCTGGTAAGGCAAAACCGTATGGAGGCTCAAGAAATACCAATTCGATTCGCTGATTTACGCCGGGTTGCGACGTCGGTGCCATCCTACATCAAGGAATTCCTGGGTGTGACAGAACCCGTCACACTGCGCTTAGCTATTGAAGACGATTTCGGCGTGTGTGGCTTGGACACGGAATCTTTGTTGCTGCAGTTTGGCGAGCAGTACCAGGTCGATTTGACGCGCTTTGATTTCACCGGCTGCATCAGCGACGAATCAACGGAGTACTCTTGCGTGCTGGTGCTTTTTCTTCTGCCGGCATTCTTGGCCCTGTTTCTTCTTGCCTGGACAGCAAACATCATTGCAGCCATTTGCTATGCTCCGTTTGGTATAGAAAAGGCACGGCTGATGCTGCGAGCAGGCATTGGGAATCCTGCAATTATTGCGCGTACGCTATTATTTCCAAACGTACGCCCACGACCTCAGGAGAAAATTCTGACGGTAAGTGATTTCGTAGCCTCCGCGGCAACCGGCTACTTTGTGAAGCGGGAAAACGTGCGTTTCATTTTAGCGAAATAGAAAGGTTCGCTTCGCTCGCCTCTCTCAGCCACGCCAAGAGGCAGCGGGGGTGCGGGGGCGGGCGTGGAGGCATATCAGCAGTAGCTTTAGGAACTCAATTAAAAATAACTAGTTTGCGGCCATCTAATTACAACCGCACCGCATGAAGCAGCAACTAACCGGAATTGGAATAAAGCGCGCCTGCTGGGGACTGGCTTTCGTGCCTTTACTGGTGGGCTGCGATGCCCTGATGGGCAAGGAAGTGGCCCGATTGCCAATTAACGAAGTCAGCACGGCCGGACACGAAGTGGTGAGAGAAGCGACCGTACAATTGCAAAAGGACGATAAAATTGCGCTTTGGTCCGACATGGACCTGGCCTATGAAGGCGATTCCCCCATCCGGTTTCAGGTGCAGGTAACCAAAGACGGCAGCCCGTTCAAGCAGCTGCAGATTGACCCGACCGAAAAAAACGTGACCATTGGCGAAGTAAAAACGGATGTCAACGGGAGCGTAAACTGGCGCTTTAGCGGAAAGAATGCCGAATTAGTCATTCCGGCCGCAGGGAGCTACACGTTTAAAGCCATTCTGGTGGCAGCCGACAATCCGACGCTGCACGTGAACAAAGCGGAGCTTGTACTAAAAAAGTAAGGACTAACCGTTGGCCGGCACTGACTAAGGCCGGGGCTACAAGCGCGGCTCTGCAGCTTCTTCAGTAACTCTAGAAGAAACAGGGATTCCCTTTGAGCTTGCTTCTGATAGATAGACGCGGCAATTCACAACCGCATCACCGCTTTTGACACCAAGTAGAGCGATTATCTCCATGGAACGCCAGGAAGTGCCTGTTCGCTTTGCTGATTTACGCCGGTTGGCCGCCGCCGTCCCTGGTTATGTCGGGGATTTGCTGGGCGCGACAGAACCCGTAACGCTTCGCTCAGCCCTTGAAGACGACTTTGGCCTCATTGGCTTGGACACAGAAGCCTTGCTGCTGCAATTTGGCGAACAATACCAAGTCGACCTGACGCGGTTTGATTTTACCGATTGCATCAGCGCTGAAACGCTTCCGGCTTCGTGCCTGCTGGTGCCCGTGCTGCTCCCGCTCTACCTCGCGCTGTTTCTGCTGGGCTGGGCCGCACACATCGTCGCGGCTCTTTGCCAGGCTCCGTTCAATTCGGCAAGAGCCCGAGTGATGCTGCGAGCGGCGGCTGGCCGCTCCGCAACCATTGCGGACACGCTGCTATTTCCCAACGTGCGCCCGCGGCCCCGGGAGAAAATCCTGACCATTGGCGACTTGGTAGCCTCGGCGGCCACCGGCTACTTTGTGAAGCGGGAACGGGTGCGGTTTGTACTGGTGAAATAGAAAGCTTACGCTCCTCTCGTTAGCCCCGGATGGTAAGTGTTGCAATTCTGCTCGGTCTGCTGCTTTTTTACTTCGTGCCGGGGGTGCTGGCCCTTTGCTGTCTGGTTCGATTTTTCGGCACGAGAAACCCGGCCAAAAGACGCAAAGCCGCCGTTGGCTTCGTTGCGCTGGTTGCGCTGCCGGCGTACTTTGTTTTCAATAGATACCGCGTCGACCAGGAGTGGGAGCAGCAGGAGTTGGGCACGTACCAGCTCACGAATTACCCCAACTGCCGGCCCTGCGAATTGGAGCTGCGGGAGAACAACGTTTTCGTGGTGCGGCAGCAGGATGCCGTCCGGGAAACCGGCCGCTGGCACTTCGAGAGCGGCCAGGACTACTGGATTACGTATTTAAATGAGTACGACCAGCTGGGCAGTGGGAAGTATAGCTACACCAACTACCACCTGAAGCACCCACCACGCTAGCCAGCGCCGGGCGGGCTTCCGGTTTCAGGCCGGGGCTACCTTTGGCGCTCACCCACACGCGCCGGGCAACGGGCCGCGTGGTTTATTGCCGTAGTCCCCGCGCCGCCATGTTTGGTTCTTCCCGTTTTACGCTGCCGGCGGTGCCGGCCGTGCTGCTTTCCATCGTCAGCGTGCAAGGCGGGGCGGCCATTGCCAAAGGCTTGTTTCCGGTGCTGGGGGCGGCGGGCACGGCCAGCGTGCGCATTGGGCTGTCGGCGCTGGTGCTGCTGGCGGTGGTGCGGCCCCGGCTGGGGCTGCTGCGTGCCGCCCAATGGCGGGCCGTGGTGCCGTACGGGCTGGCCCTGGGCGCCATGAACTTTTTGTTTTACGGTGCCCTGGCCCGCATTCCGCTGGGCCTGGCCGTGACGCTGGAGTTTGTGGGGCCGCTGGGCCTGGCCCTGGCCGGCTCGCGCCGCTGGGTGGATGGGGTGTGGGTGGTGCTGGCCGCGGCCGGCATTGCGCTCATTGCGCCCTGGCGCAGCACGGGCGTCGACGTGCTAGGCCTGGGCTTGGCGCTGGCGGCGGGTGCGTGCTGGGCCGTCTACATTGTGCTGGGCCGGCGCACGGCGGCCCTGCTGCCGGGCGCGCCGGCCGTGGCGGTGGGCATGCTGTTTGCGGCCCTGCCGGTGCTGCCGTTTGGGGTGGCGGGCGGCGGCTTGCTGGCCCTCACGCCGCACCTGCTGCTGCTGGGCGCGGGGCTGGCCGTGTTTTCCAGCGTGCTGCCCTTCACCCTGGAAATGCAGGCCCTCCGCACCCTGCCCACGCGCACGTTCAGCATTTTGATGAGCCTGGAGCCGGTGGCGGCGGCCGTTTCGGGCTGGCTGCTGCTGGGCGAGCGGCTGACGCCGGGGCAGTGGCTGGCGGTGCTTTTCATTGTGGTGGCCAGCGCGGGCGCCACGCTTACCACGCCGGCAGCGGCACCGGCCGTTGGGGGCGAGTGAGGAAACCGGGCGTTACCGGACTTCCGCCGAGTACAGGGCCACGGTGCCGGCTTTGCCCCGCAGCGGGTACTCGCCCAGGGCCTGGAACCGGAATTCGGCCGGGTGCGGCAGGGCCTCATAGAGCGCGGCCGACAGCAGCAGGCGGCTGCGCAGGGCATTGCACTGGGCCTCGATGCGGGCGGTGGTGTTGAGCACGTCGCCGTGGAACACCAGCTCGGTTTTGATGGCGCCCACCTGGGTGGCGGTCACCAGCCCGCCGTGCAGGCCGGCCTTGAAGGCGGGCACCGTGCCGTAGGTGCGCAGGTAGTAGTCGCGGCGGCGGTCGATGGCCTGCTGCATGGCGAAGAAGCAGCGCACGCAGTTGGCATTTTTCAGGCCGGTTTTCCACTCCCAGGTCACCACCACTTCGTCGCCCACGTACTGGTAAATCTCGCCCCGGTGGGCCACGATGGGCGCGCCCATGTCGAAGAAAAAGTCCCGAATGAGCTGGCTGTAGCGCTCATTGCCCAGCTCCTCGGCCAGGGCGGTGGAGCCCTTCACGTCGACGAATAAAAAGATGCGCTGCTCCAGCACCGGGTGGTAGTAGCGCCCCAGCAGCAGGCGCAGCAGCGCGGGCCGGCCAATCTTGTTGCTGAGGTGGTAGAGCAGCGAGGTGAACAAGCTCAGGATGCCGTAGCCGGTGAGCAGACGCACCAGGGCCTTGCCCTGGGGCCGCACGGCCAGGCCACGCCAGGCCTGAAAGTCTTCGGCTTCGGAAGCAGTTGGCAGCGGGCCGGCAGCCAGCAGGTGGTTGAAGACGTGGCTGACGAGGTAGAGCAGCACCCAAAAACCGGCCAGGTACAGCAGCAGGCTGAACACGATGCGCGTGCCCACCCGCACCCGCGCAAACAGGCGCGGGTACACGTACACTTCCAGCATGGCCACCAGCACGCCCACCGGCCCTCCTACCTGCAGGGCCAGGCGCACGTCGAGCCCCGAGAGGGTGCCGCGCACCAGCAGCACCAGCAGCAGCGTGCCCACCGTGAAGAACAAGGTCAGGGCCAGCACCGAATGCCAGTAAAACCGTTGCAGGGGCCGCGCCCAGGGCGAAGAGGAATAACCCATAGGCTGCGAATTACGCACAAACGGCCGGGCCACTGCGCACGCCATGCCCCGGGCAGCCAGCAAGCGGAGCGGTGGCTGTTTCAAACATCGGGGCCGGTAAACCGTCTTCTGCTTATCCAATCCCTTTTTCTTCGTTTATGAGCACCATCACCATTGCCGCGCACTCCGCCCAGCCCATCACCGTCAACCGCCTAGGCTACGGCACCATGCGCCTCACCGGCCCCGACGTGTGGGGCGAGCCCGCCGACCGACCGCAGGCGCTGGAAATCCTGAAAACCGCCGTGGCCAACGGCGTCAATTTCCTCGACACGGCCGACTACTACGGCGACGACGTGACCAACCGGCTGATTGCCGAAGCCCTGCACCCCTACCCGGCCGACCTGGTTATCTGCACGAAAGTGGGCGCCACCCGCCGGCCCGACAAAAGCTGGGTGCCCTTCAACACGCCCGCCAACCTGCGCACCAGCATCGAGAATAACCTGCGCACCCTGCGGCAGGAACAGGTGCAACTGGTGCACTTGCGCCTGATGGGCGGCCACGGCGGCGTGCCGCTGGAGGAGCAATTGGGAGCCATGTTCGACCTGCAGCGCGAAGGCAAAATCCTGCACGTGGGCCTGAGCAACGTGGGCCCCGAGGAACTGACCACCGGCCTGAAAATGGGCGCCATTGCCACCGTCGAAAACATGTACGGCTACGCGCAGCGCACCACCCTCGCCCTGCCCCACGGCCTCAACCACGGCGGCGAAGAAGTGCTGGGCCTGTGCGAGCAGCACGGCATTCCGCTCATCCCGTTTTTCTCGCTGCTGAACTCGCTGCCCAAAGCCGACAACAAAATTGCTGAAATCGCCCGGAAGCACGGGGCCACCGAAGCCCAGATTAACCTGGCCTGGCTGCTGCACAAGTCGCCCTGGCTGCTGCCCATTCCGGGCACGTCGTCGCTGGCGCACCTGCGCGAAAACCTGCGGGCCGCAGAAATCCAGCTTAGCGCCGAAGACATGGCCTACCTGGGGTAGGCGGCCTTGTTCGCGGGCTAAGAGGCCGTCATGCCGAGGACAGCGAAGCATGACGTTTTGCCGTTTACAGTTTCCAGCACAGGCCCTTATTTTCGCTTCATGAAACGCAGCATTTGGTACGGCATCGGCGCCCTGCTGCTGGCGGGGCCGGGGCAAGCCCAATCCCTGACGGGCGTATGGCAGGGCGTAGAATCTGACACCGGCGAGCCGGGCAAGTACTGGCCCGTGGTGCTCCGGCTCCAGAAAAGCCAGGGCGCCGAGTTGCTGGGCGTGCTCTACCAGGAAGTGGGCGGCCAGCCGGGCACTTCGGTCACCTTTCAGATGCGGGGCCGCGTCGCCGCCCCCGGCCTGCGCCTGGAGCACGGCCCGAAGCTGAACGAAACCGGCCGCACGTTCGGCAGCTACTGGTGCGATGGCGCCATCACCTTCGTCTACGACCCGGCCACGGAGCGGCTAACCGGCCACGCCGTTTACCGGCCGGTGGGCAACTGCAGCGTGGGCGCGTTCACGCTCTACCGCGTGAAGCTGAAGTCGGCCGCCACGGTGCCGGCCGGCGTCGAGAGCACCCTGCGCGTGTCGGGCCACAAGGTGCTCTGGTACACCGATGCGGAGCTGCAGCACCCCGTGAACACCGGCAACACCTACCGCACCACGCTCACCAAAACCACCACGTTCTACATCACGCAGGACTACTACCCCACCCGGGAAAGCGCGGCCGTGCCCATCACCATCGCCGTGACGGGCAAGCCCCCGAGAACGCCGGCCCCCGCCCCGCCGGCAGCGCCTCCGCCCGCGCCGCCGGATACCGCCCGGCGGGCCCCGGCGCCTATTCTATCGGTCAAGCCGGTGGTGCTGCCCACGGTGCTGTTCCGGGTGGGCAAGCCGGAGCTGCTGCCCGAATCAGGCCCGGCCCTCGACCAACTGGCCGCCGAAATGAAAGCCCGCCCCGCCATCAACGTGCGCGTGTCGGGGCACGCCGACCGCGTGGGCGAGCCCGATAAAAACCAGGTGCTGTCCGAGCAGCGGGCCGAGGCCGTAAAAGCCTACCTGGTGAAAGCCGGCATCGCGGCCGAACGCGTGAGCACCGTCGGCTACGGCGACACGCGCCCGCTCTACCCCTCGCCCGACGCCCGCAACCGCCGCGTGGAAGTGGAGGAGGTAAAATAACCGGGGCGCCACAGCGGTTCGTCCCGCGGTTTCTGAAGCCGCCGGTGCTAAACTTGCAAGAAAATGGCCGGAAGCATGGGTGCTTTCGGCCATTTCTGTCTTCTGATGAAACCTATCGATACGATTGCGCTGGCCCTGGGACTCCTGGCCGCAACTACGCCGACGCTGCGCGCCCAAACCAACAGCCCGGCCTGGAACAACAAGCAATGTGCCGTGGTGCTGACCTACGACGACGCCATCGACGTGGACCTGGATAACGTGGTGCCCGCACTGGATTCTCTGAAATTCCGCGGCACCTTTTATATAATTGGCTCCTCTCCCGTCGTGACCAAGCGCCTGAGCGAGTGGCGCGCCGCCGCCCGACGCGGGCACGAGCTCGGCAACCACGCCCTGTTTCACCCCTGCGACGGCAGCCTGCCCGGCCGCGGCTTCGTCACGCCCGACCACGACCTGAGCAAGTACACCGTGGGCCGCGCCGTGGACGAAATCCGGGCCAACAACACCCTGCTCGCCGCCATCGACGGCAAAACCGCCCGCACCTTCGCCTACCCCTGCGGCGATTTGCAGATTGGCGGCGTGAAATTCTACGACCAGCTCAAAAACGACTTTGTGGCTGCCCGCGGCGTGGCGCCCGCCCTCAAGCCCGCCGCGCAAGTTGACCTGAGCAACGTGGATGCCTATTCCATCAACGGGCAGTCGGGCCAGTACCTGATTGATTTGGTGAAGCAGGCGCAGGCCTCGCACACGCTGCTGGTGTTCCTGTTTCACGGCGTGGGCGGCGGGCACTCGCTGAACGTGGCGCTGCCCGCGCACCGCCAGCTGCTGCGCTACCTCAAGGCCCACGAAAAGGACATCTGGGTGGCTCCGCTGGTGGAAGTGGCCGAAAAAATCAAAGCGGAGCAAGCCGGCGGGGCAGCCAAAAAGTAGCCTCGGCGGCGGCCCGGCGCGTGGCGCTTCCGGCGCATGAAACGGCGGCCGTAAGTTTGCGGAATTATCTGACCGGCCTTTCTTCTCCGCGCTGCGCCATGCAGGACATTTACAACGACCGCACCTACCTGGCCAACAACCCCACCTGGCACGAGGAGGACGCCCCGTTCAAAGCCGAGCGCATCCGGCGGCTGCTGGGGCGCCACCCCGTGCCGCAGGCCACCGTGTGCGAAGTGGGCTGCGGCAGCGGCGAGGTGCTGGTGCAGTTGGCCGCGCAGCTGCCCGGCAGCACCTTCACCGGCTTCGACATTTCGGAAGATGCCCTGGCCATTGCGCAGCGCAAGCAAACCGACCGCATCCGATTTGCTCTGCGCGACCTCACGGCCCAGTCCGTGGCCGAGCCCTACGATTTGCTGCTGGTCATCGACGTCATCGAGCACCTGCCCAATTACTTCCAGTTCCTGGAGGGCATTGCCGGCGCCGGCCGCCACACCGTGTTCCACATTCCGCTGGACCTGAGTTTGTGGTCGCTGCTGCGCGAACAAATACTCATCGAATCGAAGGCGCGCGTGGGCCACATCCACAATTTTACCGAGGATTTCATTCTCAGCGTGCTGGCCGATTACGGCTTTCGGGTGCTGGGCACCCTGTACACCGAGCCGCGCTACAAGCGCTGGACCACGAAGGTGAAAATTACGCACCTGCTGCGGCGGGCGCTCTACGCCCTCAGCCCGCGGCTGTGCAGCAAGCTGCTGGGCGGCTACTCGCTGCTGGTGCTGGCCGAAAACCCCGTCCGCTGAGTTGTCGCCGCGTTTTTTATGGAGCACCGTCATTTCCTCATCCACAAGCCCTACGGCTACCTCAGCCAGTTTGCGGGCGAGGCCAAGAAGAAAAAGCTGGGTGAATTCCACGATTTTCCCGAGGGCATCATGGCCATTGGCCGGCTCGACGAGGACAGCGAAGGCCTGCTTCTGCTCACCACCGACGGCCACGTGAGCGAGCAGGTGCGCAGCAAAAAAGTGGAGAAAGAATACTACGCCCAAGTCGACGGCCTGATTACCGACGCCGCCATCCAGCAATTGCAAACCGGCGTCGAAATCGGCATTCACGGCGTGAAGTACATCACCAGCCCCTGCGCCGCCCGCCGCCTGGAGCCCGCCCCCGCTTTCGCCCCGCGCACCCGCAAAATCCGCGACGACCGGCACGGCCCCACCTCCTGGGTGTCCATCACCGTCACGGAAGGCAAGTACCGCCAAATCCGCAAGATGACGGCCGCCGTGGGTTTTCCCACGCTGCGGCTGGTGCGCGTGCGGGTGGGCGAAATCCGGCTGGGGGATTTGGCGCCGGGCGCGGTGCGGGAAGTGGCGGGTTTCGGGCTGTAGCGTCTGCGAGTCCGGGCAGGCTCGACCTCGCGAAACGCGGACTCGCAGAGTCCACGCTACAGGCTACTTCGCCGCCACGGGCTTCAAGCCAGCTTTTTGCTCATCCAACGGCTTCACGTTGTCGTAGTAATACCGCTCAATCAGCTTCTGGTACGGGTCGACGCCGGCTTTGGCGGGCTTTTCATTCACCACGAAATGCAGCGTGGTTTCCGGCTTGGTGAGCTTCACCTTTTTCAGAAACAGCGGCTTGCCGCGCACGTCCCAGGCTTCGCCCGCCGATTTGTCGGGCCCGAACACGCCGAGGTCGATGTAGTCGGCCATGGCGATGGATTTCTCGTTGCCCAGGCTGTCGGCGCGCAGCTTTTCGGCCTTGATGGTGAGGTTGACGTCGAATTTGCCATCGGGGCGCGGGGTGTAGGTGGCGGTTTTCAGCTCGTTTTTGTAGAGCGTGATGGTCTCGAACATGTCGTGCAGCAGGTACTGCAGCGAGTCGGGCGTGGCCCGGTGCAGGTAGGCCATCAGGTCGGCCGAGTTCGGGTACGGGCGGGTCTGGTAGCGGTTTTTATCGAGGAAGGCCCGCAGCGCGCCGTTCAGCTTGTCCTCGCCGATGTAGTCCTGCAGGGCATAAAACACCATCCCGCCCTTGTAGTAGTGGATGTAGGGCTGCGACTCGCAGAGCATCAGCGGCTGCTCCTTTTTGCGCTCCTGGCGGCGGCCGCGCAGGTAGTTGTCCAGCTCGCGGCGCATGAACTGCTGCATCTTCGCGGGCGTGAACTCGTGCTTGGCCGTCATGATGGCCGAATACTCGGCCAGCGACTCCACGAGCATGCTGCTGCCCTGCACGTTGGCGCCCACCACCTGGTGCCCCCACCACTGGTGGGCCAGCTCGTGGCTGGTGATGAAAAAGGCCAAATCGGGCTTCGTAGGGTCGCGCAGGTCGTCGATAAAGCCCGCACTTTCCGAGAAGGGCACCGTGTTGGGGAAGCTCTGGGCGAAGGCCTTGTAGCGCGGAAACTCCAGCACCCGAATCTGGCGGTACTGGTAGGGCCCGAAGGCGGCCGTGTAATACGGCAGGGCCTTGCGCAGGGCCTCGGCCATGCGTTTCACGTTGTAGGCGTGCTTGGGGTCGTGGTAGATTTCGATGGCCACGGGCGGGCCGCCGGCCGGGTTTTGCCACTGTTCGCGGTGCACCTGGTAGCGGGCCGAGAGCACCGAAATCATGGGCATCATGGGCTGGTCCATGCGGTAGCGGAAGTAGCGGCGGCCGTTTTGCCGCCACTCTTTCTGCAGGTAGCCGGGCGTGATGGCAATCTGGTCGGGGTCGGTGCTGACGGTGGCCTGGTAGCGCACATAGTCGCCGTCGGGCCCAAAATCGGCTTCGTTGCGGCCGCGCGGGTCGTCGAGCTTGCGGGCGCGCTCTTTGGGCTGCAAGCCGTTGCGCTTGCGCACGTCGTCTTCCTCCATCTCATTGCCCCGCTGGTAGCCCACGTGTAGGCCGGGGTCGTTGAGGAAGGTGCCGTTGGCCGTCAGCCGGTCTTCGGGCGAGATGTTGGCCCAGTCGAATACGCCGTTGCCTTTCAGGCGCGAGGTGAAGCCCTGGGCGCGGTACGAAACATCGAAACGCAGGTCGAGCGAGTCGCCGGGCGCCAGGGGCTGCGCCAAGCGGTAGAGGCGCACGCCGGCCTCGGGGTCGTCGTGCAGCACCGTGGCCGCCCGGCTCAGCGTGAGCTGGTTCCGGATGCTGCGGTTGGCGTCGTAGCTGATAAACAGCGTGTCCAGGGTCCGGCTGGCCTTGTTGCGCAGCGTGTAAGCGCCCCGCATGCGGTAGCCGCGCGGGCTGGCCGTGGGGTACAGGTCGGCGTTCAGCGAAACGGCCACAATCTTGGGCTGTAGCAGATTTTCGTAGCGCTTGTAATTCTTTTCCGCATTAGCCTGCCGGGCTTCGAGGCCCTTCGGCGTCACGTATTCGTTGAGAATGTTGGCGTTGTAAAACACCCAGCCGCCGGCCACGAACAGCAGCACCAGCCCCACCGCCAGGGCCGGGCGCATGCCGGGCGTGCGCAGCCGCTGCCCAAACAGCCGGCCGCGGGCGCGCAGGTCGGTGTCGGTGCCGCGCACCCACAGCAGGCCCGCCAGCAGCACCAGCACCAGCGCGCCGGCCAGGTAGTAGGCGTTGATGGCCAGCAGCGGCGCCACCATATGCCCGTAGCCGTTCATGTCGGAGTACGTGTAGGGCACGGCGGCGCCAAACTTGAGCAGGCCGTGGTGCAGGCCCAGCGCATCGGCCAGCAGAAACACCACGCCGTAGTACACCATCATCAGGGCGTGGCCCACGTACTTGTTGTTGGCCACCGTTTGCACGGTCATGGCCAGGGTGCAGAGCACAGTCAGGTTGGCCACTTGCAAAGCAAAATCCTTGAGGTACAGCAGGGGCTCGACCAACGCCGGGGCCCGGTAAAGCTGGATGGCGATGCCCACGCCGTCCATCACCAGCGTGAGCAGCACCTGCACGGCCAGCAGCGCCAGTAGCTTACTCAAAAACGGCACCCAGGTCGAAAATGGCAGCGCGTCGAACACCAGCTGCAGCTTGGTGTCGCGCTCCCGCCACACCAGCTCGCCAGCGTAAATGGTGACGATGAGCAGCGAAAACAGCGTGTAGTTGTCGTTCAGCAGCTTCAGAATCAGGTAAGTCACCGGCATCTGAATGCCGCGCGGGTCCTGATAGGTGTAATAGGCGTTGAAGAGCACGAACACGATGCCCAGGAAAGCCAGCACCCGAAACGGCCAGGCCCGTACCACGTTCAGAAACTGTACTTTGGTGAGCTGCCGCAGTTGCCACCACCCCAGCCCGCGGCCGAACTCCTGCGGCGAGCGGCGCAGCCCGGCCGAAGCCACGGCGGCCGGCGCGGCTTCGGAGGCCACCTTTTTCACCCTGGTTTTGGCCTGGCCCAGCCGGAAAAAGGCGCAGCCGGCAAACAGAATCAGCAGCCCGATGCTGCCCCACATCAGCCGGTTCTGCAGCACTTCGCCGCCGAAATAATTCAGCACTTTGGTGTTGCGCTCCGCAATGGTCCAATAGTTGGCGTCAATGTTCTTGGCCGCCAATCCAAACGGGTCGAGCTGAGCAAACAGGTGGTCGCTGCTGACGCGGCTCGAAAAGGACGTCGATACCTGGTAGAGCACAAACAGCGCAACGCCGCCCAGGTACACCACCAGCGGCGAGCGAAACAACAGGTAGGCCGCGAAAAAGATGCAGCCCGCAAACAGCGCATTCACCCAGGCCCCGAATACCAGCGGCGCCAGCAGCGCCAGCGGCATCACCGGGCCCAGCTTGGTGGCCTCCACCCACGGCATGAGCATGCCCAGCAGCGCCCCCACCGAAATGCCGCTCATGATGAACCAGATGGCCAGCAGCGACCCCAGAAACCGCCCGCTCAGGTAGGCCGGCTTGGTGAGGGAAGTGGTGTACACCAGGCCCGTCATGCCGTCCTTGTCGTCGCGGTAAATGGGCGTGCCCAGGATGGCCGCCGTCACAAACATGCCCAGAATGGAAGCAATGAAGTGCAGTTGCGCCAACGCATCGGGCGCGTTGACGTGCACCTTGGCGCTGGCAAAGCCAAAGTCTTCCACCGTTTGCGACAAAAACCCGAACAGCGCAAACACGCCGAAATACAAGTAAGTGCTGGGCTGCGTGAACCGGTAGCGCAGCTCAAAGCCGAAGATGTGTGCGAACATAAGACGCCGTGTTAAATGCCTTTAAAAGAACGTCATGTCGAGTTGGTCGAGACATCTCGCGTGCAGCCGTAATCCAATCAAAGGATTTTACTTTCAGCACGCGAGATGTCTCGACCAGCTCGACATGACCGTGTTGAATCAAACCGCACTTGCCTTCTCCCGCCGCGCCAGCCGGTGGAAATACACGTCTTCCAGCGTGGCCTCGGCCGGCTGGAACTGCCCGTTGATGGGCTGCTCGCTGAACACCCGCACGATGGGCTGCCCCGCCACCAGCTTTGAGGAAATCACCTCGTATTCGGACTTGAGCTGCGCCAGCGCCGCCTTCTCGGTCTTGGTGCGGTACACCTTGCCCCGGATTTCGCCAATCACGTCGTTGGGCGAGCCAGTGGACACCACTTCGCCCCCGGCGATGATGGCCATGTTGGGGCACAGCTCGGTCACGTCTTCCACGATGTGCGTGCTGAGAATCACCACCACGTTCTCGCCTATCTCGCTCAGCAAATCCAGGAAGCGGTTGCGCTCGGTGGGGTCGAGGCCGGCCGTGGGTTCGTCCACGATGATGAGCTGCGGCGAGCCCAGCAAGGCCACCGCAATGCCGAAGCGCTGCCGCATGCCGCCTGAGTAGCCGCCCACGGCCTTTTTGCGGGCCGCCCACAGGTTGGTTTGCTGCAACAGGCTTTCTACCGCCAGCTTGCGCTCCCTGGCATCGCGAATGCCCTTGAGTCCGGCGAAATAATCGAGCAATACTTCGGCCGAAATGCTCGGGTACAGGCCAAATTCCTGGGGCAGGTAGCCCAGCACCTTGCGCACGGCTTCTTTCTGCGTCAGGACGTCAATATTGCCCAGGGTAATGCTGCCGGCGTCGGGCTCCTGCAGCGTGGCAATGGTGCGCATGAGGCTGGACTTGCCGGCGCCGTTGGGTCCGAGCAGGCCGAACATGCCGTTCGGGATGGTCAGCGTGACGTTGTGCAGGGCGCGCACGCCGTTGCCGTAAGTCTTGGATAGATTCTGAATGCGAAGCTCCATGCGTAATAAGCCGTTAAGGTGACTTAGCAAAAGTCTGTGATTGCCTGCCCGCATATATTTGAAAACGTCGCTTTTCCATTCTCTTTCGTCCCATCCCATCGAATTTTATGCTGCATGCATAACATTTTACTTTTTCCGTGCGTATCTTTGCGTCAGAATTGCCACCAGGCTGTTCCGCCCATTATTATGAAAAAGACCACTGCCCTCTCCTTCTCTTCCCTGCTGCTGTTGGGCGGCGTAAGCTACCTGGCTGCCAAACTGGCCGACCTGGACCTGACGTTCTTCTTCGACGGCGACGACGACCAGCACCACTACTGCTAACCGGAATTTGCCGCGAGGCAGCCTCCTGCGCCCCCTATTTCAAGAAAAGCCCGGCCCGAACGCCGGGCTTCTTTGTTGCGCATCCGGCCATTGCGACCGACGGCACCGGTTCGGCCCGGCTTTTGGAACTTTGGCCCGGCAACGGCGTAACCCGTGCAGCTATTCTTTCACCGGCAGTGCCTGCCTTGGCCAGGAAAACTCACTGCATCATTCCCCCTTTACCTGTCCATGAATCTCGATTCCCACCAAGCTCAGGTGAGCTACATCATTGGCCGCGACTTGGCCCGCAACTTTGCCCAGCAAGGCCTCGACCTGGACATTGACACGCTGGCCGGCGCCCTCAAAGAAGGCCTCCAGGGCCTCCCCAGCCGCCTCACCCAGGAGCAAATGCAGGCCGCCATGCAACAATTGCAAGAGCAAATGGGCGGCGCTGAAGACGAAGATGACACCCAAGACCCCAATACTATGAACAACAACAAAGCCGAAGGCGAAGCCTTCCTCGCCGAAAACGCCCAGAAGCCCGGCGTGCACACCCTGCCCAGCGGCCTGCAGTACGAAGTGCTGACCGAAGGCAGCGGCAAAAAGCCCACCCTGCGCTCGTCGGTGACCACGCACTACCACGGCACCCTGATTAACGGCAAGGTGTTCGACAGCAGCTACCAGCGCGGCCAGCCCGCCACCTTCCCCGTCAACGGTGTGATTGCCGGCTGGACCGAGGCCCTGCAGCTCATGGGCGAAGGCTCGAAGTACCGCCTCTACATCCCGTCGGACCTGGCTTACGGCAAGCGCGGCGCCGGCCGCGACATTCCCGGCGACACGGCCCTGATTTTCGACGTGGAACTCCTGAAAGTGAACAACTGAGGGACCGTCGGGGCGAAACCAACTATCGGTTTCGCCCCGACGACTACGGCCGTGCCCGTGTGGCACCGGCCCAGCACCACCCAACCGGCTGTTTCTGAGCCCATGAACGACCTCGAAGCCCAGCCCCCCGCTGACCAGCCCCCCGTGGCCCCGGAACCCGTTTCCGGGGCCGCTTTGCTAACGGCGCCGTCCGAACCGGCAGCCCATACCCCCGTCTATGCCCCACAACCGGCAGAGGTGCAGTTGCGGCCGTTGCCTTCGCTCCCGCCCCTCGTCAGCGAGGATGGCCGCGTCACCCTCACCGACACCACGCTGAGCGTGCGCGGCCAGGGGTTTCTGCTCCTGGAGCTGGAGCGCGCCGAGGTGGCGCCCGTGAAGTGGATACTGTGGTATTTGCTGGGCGCCTTGGGGCTGGCGGCCGTCATGATTGCCTTTTTGCAAAACTGGCTGCGCACCGGCCCGGCCATGTTCGGCATGGCCCTCACGGCGCTGCTGCTGGCCTACGGGCACCGCGGCACCAACCGCCTGCGCCTGCACCGGCTGGGCCGCGAAGCCGTCAATTTTGCCCTGCCCGGCGAAACACCGCCCTGGCAGCGCTTCACGGCCGAGGTAAACCGGCGCATCTTCCGCCTGCACGACCACGCCGCCCGCGAGGCCGCCGCCGTGCTGGCCGCCGCCGATGAAGCCATGCGGCAGGCGGCCCTGGCTGCGCAGGAGGCCGCCCATGCCGCGGAGCACGGAAATAATAATTCCTTGAGCCCCAACCCGTAGGCTCTCCGTGCAGCACTGCCGCAAGCGTACTCCGGCGGCTTGCCTGTTACCTTCGCGCGCCGTAATTCAGTTGGAGGCCACCGGCCGCGGCTATTCGTTATCAGTATCATGGATTCCAAACATTCGCACACCGCCATTTCCGGGGCGGGGCTCCTCATTGCGCTAGGCATTATTTACGGGGACATCGGCACCTCGCCGCTCTACGTGATGTCGTCCATCCTAAAAGGCGCCGTCGTGCCCGACCGCATTGACGAGCATCTGGTGCTGGGGGCCATTTCCTGCGTTATTTGGACGCTCACCCTCCAAACCACCGTCAAATACGTGCTGCTCACGCTGAACGCGGACAACAACGGCGAGGGCGGCATTTTCTCGCTGTATGCGCTGGTGCGGCGGCGCGGGGCCTGGCTCTCGGCCGTGGCCATCATCGGCGGCTCGGCCCTGCTGGCCGACGGCGTGATTACGCCGCCCATCTCGGTGTCGTCGGCGGTGGAAGGGCTCAAGAACGTCTTTCCGCAGCTTACACAAACCATTGTCGTTTACATTGTTATCGGCATCATTGCGGGCCTGTTTTTGCTCCAGAGCTTTGGCACGCAGATAGTGGGCAAGGCGTTTGGGCCCATCATGCTGCTGTGGTTCACCATGCTGGGCGTGCTGGGCGTGCTCTGGATAGTGCAGAACCCCGGCATCGTCAAGGCCTTTAACCCCTACTACGCCTACGATTTGCTGGTGCGCTACCCGAGCGGTTTCTGGCTGCTGGGGTCGGTGTTTCTGTGCACCACGGGGGCCGAGGCGCTGTATTCGGACCTGGGCCACTGCGGCAAGGGCAACATTCGCATCAGCTGGACTTTTGTAAAAACCACGCTGCTGCTCAACTACCTGGGCCAGGGCGCCTGGCTGCTGCAGCACCTCGGCGAGAAGCTGGACGGCCGCAACCCGTTCTATGCCCTCATGCCGCAGTGGTTTCTGCTCATTGGCATTAGCATCGCCACCATCGCGGCCATCATTGCCTCGCAGGCCCTCATCACGGGCTCGTTTACGCTGGTAGCCGAGGCCATCCGGCTGAATATGTGGCCCAAAGTGAAGCTCAACTACCCCACCGACGTAAAGGGCCAGCTCTTTGTGCCCAGCATGAACCGGCTGCTGCTGCTGGGCTGCATCGGGGTGGTGCTTTACTTCCAGGAATCGACCAATATGGAAGCGGCCTACGGCCTGGCCATCACGCTCACCATGCTGATGACCACCGTGTTGCTCTGCATGTGGCTGCGCATGAAGAAAGTGGCCCTGCCGCTGATTGTGCTGTTTGCGGTGGTGTACGGGCTCATCGAAGGCTCCTTCCTGGTGGCCAACATGATTAAGTTTCCGCACGGCGGCTGGGTGTCGCTGGCCATCGGGGGCACGCTCATGGGCGTGATGTACGTGTGGCTCAAGGCCTTCTACATCAAGCGCCGCCTCACGGAGTTTGTGCGGCTGGAGCCCTACGTGGACGCCCTCAAGCAGCTCAGCGACGACGACTCCATCCCCAAGTATTCCACGCATTTGGTGTTCCTGACCTCGGCCGAGCGCAGCTCCGAAATCGAGCAGAAAATCATCTACTCCATCTTCCAGAAGCGCCCCAAGCGGGCCGACATCTACTGGTTTATTCACGTGGATACCACCGATGAGCCCTACACCATGGAGTATAAGGTGACAGAAGTAGCCAAAGACGACGTTTTCCGCATTAATTTCCGGCTGGGCTTCCGGGTGCAGCAGCGCATCAACCTCTACTTCCGCAAGGTGATTGAGGACCTGGTGCGCAACAAGGAAGTGGACATCACCTCGCGCTACGAGTCTCTGAGCAAGCAGCACGTCACCGGCGACTTCCGCTTCGTGGTGCTGGAGAAGTTCCTGAGCATCGAAAACGACTTCCCGACGCTGGAGAAGCTCGTGATGCAGGCCTACTTCTACATCCGCCAGTTCATCGCCTCCGAAGACCAGTACTTTGGGCTGGATACGTCGTCGGTGAAAGTGGAGAAAGTGCCGCTGGTGATTGCGCCGGTGCGGGAGGTGGCGCTGAAGCGGATTAAGTAGCGGCTGAGCCGCGGGTGCATGACTCGATGGTGGCTTCTTTTTTGCGAAAGCGGCTGAACGCGTGAGACTCCAAACGAAAAGGGCCGTCCAACCGGACGGCCCTTTTCGTTTGGAGTCTCACGCGTTCAGCGTAGCAGCTGGTATAAATTCTACTATTTATTATTGTGAATCAGCTATAATTTTCATGAGCAACAACGACTTCATCAGTAGCTTGGTCAAGAAATTGGCTGCCACACTGCTACACGTATCCACCTTGCTCCTGCTCATAGCAGCGCCCTTCTGTATTTACGAGCTATTTCTGCAAACCACATTTCTAAGTGACTTAATCCCACATGTCAATACCACGCTTACCGAAGTTTTAGCAGATATAGGCGGCTTTTACGGCGGTGTACTCGGCCCCATTGTCACCGCCATTGGGCTTTACTTTATCTACTACACTTACCGCACCCAACTCAAGGAAACCGAGAGGGCCCAAATCAACAAGCTCTACGCGGACGTGCTAGAAGACATCAATAGCATTCAGTACCGCAAACGGGAAATAACGTTGGCTCAGAACGACAACGGGGTTTTGTTTGAAGGAGTCGACGCGCTGTTCAATTACGACGGCATCGACGGCTATATCAAAGACTCCGTGCTCAATCACGTTAATTTGATTGTGCTCTCGCTCAAGCAATTAATGGACAGAATTGAGAAAAGCCGGTTGCTCGACAAAAGAGCCAAAACCGAGCTCATGAACAAAGCGTGCCTGCTGTGTTATGCCAAAATTGCCTGGCCGGTGTTTCAGGGCATTTACCAACCGCACGGAGAGTACCTGTTACTCCATCCTGATTTCGGGCACCTGGATACTATGTTCTATACCTATGAAACCCTCACCAAACGGACGGTAAAACATTTGCTAAAAGAAAAGTTTATTCGCTTCAGCCAGTTAAATAATCCGGCCGCCTCGAAATCAACTGGGTTCAAACCCAGGTGGGCCGTGCTGCCCTTTCTGGCAGAAAGCCTCCCCGAAATTGTGAATCGAAAGACCATTCCGTTGGACGAGTGGCAGGAAAAAATGGACAGGTGGGTCCAAAACAGTTTGACACTGCATAACCTGTTCGACATCCAACTGCCCACCAATTCGCTGGAAGCCACCAATGCCGCTTACCTGGTCAGTTGGCGTGGCTTGGCCAAGTTCACCACGCATTCGGTAGTGAACGCGCTGCCCCTGCCCATTGGGTTTAAAGTTGCCATTGTCAGAAAATGCGGCAGCCTTTGGAAAATATAGTGCGTGGCTCCTAACCCGCTACAGCGCTACTTCCTTTTATAAAAAACACTCCTGGAAACGTCCAGGAGTGTTTTTTTGGTTTGACTTTTGGTTTGACTTGATATTCGTTACTTGCCCAGCCAGCGGGCCAGCACCTGCTGCTGCGCTGCCGTGGGGCTGGCCACGGGCTGAATCTGGTACTTCACGTCCGGGCTGGCCTGCATCTTGAGTTTCAGGTCGCGCGGGAGGCCGTCGCGGCGCACTTGCAGGGCCACCTCGTTGCCCACCGAGCCGCTCACCAGCGACTTCACGCTTTCTTCGCTGGGCGCCGCGCCGTTGATGAGCAGGACTTCGTCGTTCACGTTCAGGCCGGCGTTCCAGGCGGCGCCGTCGCGTAGCACCTGCGCCACGAGCAGCTTGCCGGTGCGGTTCGAAAAGTTGGCGCCCAGCGTGCCGTTGGTAGTCAGCGGCGCTTTGGTCAGCGTCAGGCCCGCGTAGCCCAGGGCCGTGGCGTAATCAATGGGTTTGGTACCGTACACGCTGTTTTTGAAGAACTCATCGAAGCGCCGGCCGGCCACCGTGGCCACGGCGTCCTGGTATTCCTGGTCGGTGAAGCCACGGCCGGCTTTCTTGTAATAGGTGTCGTAGAGCAGCCGGAACACGTCGTCGAGGTGCTTCTGGCCTTTGGTGGCTTCGGCGATGTTCAGGTCGAGCCAGGTGCCGATGAGGTCGCCTTTGGAGTAGTAGCTGATTTGGGTGTTGACGGCGTTTTCGTTGGGCCGGTAGTACTTAATCCAGGCGTCAAAGCTCGACTCGGCGGCCGACTGGATGCGATTGCCGGGCGTGTTTTCGACCTCGCCGATGGCGTTGGCCAGCTTGCCCAGGTACTCCTCGCGCGAGAGCACGCCCGCCCGCGCCAGGATTTGCTTGGAGTAGTATTCGGTCATGCCCTCGCTCACCCACAGCATATTGGTGTAGTTTTCCTCGTCGTAGTTGAACGGCCCCAGGGCCTTGGGCCGAATGCGCTTCACGTTCCAGAGGTGGAAATACTCGTGCGCTACCAGGCCCAGAAAGGATTTCATGCCCGCGTCGGTGTTGTAAGTGGTGCGGCCCACCTCCAGGGTGGTCGAGTACAGGTGCTCCAGCCCGCCGCCGCCGCGCTCCAGGTTGTGCACGATGAACAGGTAGTGGTCCAGCGGGTTCTGGCCCACCACGCGGTGCGCTTCCTCCACTACCTTCTTCATATCGGCCGCTATTTTGGCGTCGTCGGCCTGATAAGTGCCATACATGGCCACCTGGTGCGGGGTGCCGTTGGCGATGAATTCCAGCACTTTGTGGTTGCCGATTTCCATTGGCGAGTCGGCCAGCTCGTCGTAGCTGGCGGCTCGGTAGGTGAACTTGGCGCCGCCTGCGGCCGGGCGCAGGGCCGTGCTCACGGTGGCCCAGCCGGCGGCGGGCTGCACGGCCACGGTGCTGCCCAGCATCTTGTTGTCGGCCGGGTACATGAACACGCTGCTGCCGTTGAGGTAGCCGTGGTCGGCGTCGATGAACGAGGTGCGCACGCTCAGCTCAAACGCGTACACGCGGTAGCTCACCTGAAAATTAGCTTGCTTGGGGTGGCGCACCCGCCACGTGTTTTTGGAGAGCTTTTCCACCGCCAGGGCTTGCCCGCCGGCCGTGCGGGCCTGGAAGCCCTCCACGTTTTTCGAAAACTCGCGCACCAGGTACGAGCCCGGTGCCCACACCGGCATTTTCACGTCGGTGTACTCGGCCGGGAAGCCGCCCAACTCCATTTTCACTTCAAAATAATGCGTTTGGGGCGCCGGCATCGAGAGACTGTAGCGCAGGGTGGGCGCCGCGGCGGCGGGCGGGGTGGCGGCCACGGCCGGGCCGGCCAGCAACAGGGCCGCCGCGGCCTGGCAAAGCAACAAGGTGGAATTTCTGGGCATGAATACGGTTTGGATGGAAAGACGAGCACAAACGTACGCCGGTCGCCGCGGTTCAACCTACGGGGCGGGCGCACCGTTAGGCTCAATGGTGGCGCTTAGTTGTGCCCCTGGCTTTATCCATTTTACCTTATGCGCATTGTCTGGCTGGTTTTTGTGGGGCTGATTGCGGCCATGGCCCTGGTGTTGCCCCGGCTGAACCGGGCCCCCGGCCCCGCCGCACGCCCGGCCCCGCCCCGCGCCGCGCCCATGGCTCCCTCGTTTGCCGCCTTGCGCGAAGAACCGGCCCCGGCCCTGCTGGCCCGTGCCGACAGCGTGGTGGCCTTCGGGCTGGCGCAGCGGGGCACGCCGTATGTATTTGCCGGCGTGTCGCCCCTCACCGGGTTCGACTGCTCGGGGTTCATCATGTACACGTTTGCGCATTTCGGGGTGGCCGTGCCGCATTCCACGGCCCTGCTCATCGACGTGGGCCAGCCCGTGGCCCGCGAAGAAGCCCAGCCCGGCGACATTGTGGTGTTTACGGGCACGGCCAACCCCAGCACTACGCCCGGACACGCCGGCATCGTCATCTCGCCGCGGGGCGAGAAACCGCTGCGTTTCGTGCACGCCTCGTCCTCGCGCCGCGAGCCCTTCGTGAAGGTGAGCCAGGTGGAAGGCTCCGACTACGAGCGGCGCTTTATGCAGGTGCGCCGCGTGCTGGGCGGCAAGGCGGCGGCGGCGGCCAAAACGCCCGCTGCCAAGCCCTTGGCCGCGCCGCCCGTAGCGCCCTTGCCCACGCGCAAGGTGGCGGTGGAAGCAGCGCCCGAGTTGGCGGCCCTACCGAAGAAGCTGGCCACCCGGAAAGTGGCGGTGCATTCAACGGCCAGGAAGACCATCGCAAAAAAGCCAGCGCCCAGAAAGCCCGCTGCCAAAAAACCAGTGCCGAAGCAGAAGGCACCGGCCGCCAGACCCCAAAGCGCCATCAAAAGCACCCTCACCAGCGCTAAAAAGAATACCAGCCACTGAGCCAGCCCAGTCGGCCCGAACGCAGCGATGCCCGGCCTGCCTCTGCCGTCCCACTAAAGGGCGACTGGGCAAACCGGGCATCTAATCCTTCAAATCTTACCAAGCGGCGAAACTGGGGTACAGTTCCGGCGTCCACTTCTTACAGTAAGACCTGGCCGAATGTGGGAAGCCTTAGGAGCTGCCCCACGAAGCTGTTGTTAGGCGCGTACTGCGGTGAAGCGTACGACATTCGACAGGCATGGCAGGATTTGGTTGGGACTACTAGACATTTTGTACCTCCTTTCTTTACGTTCGACATAACACTTGCTCGCGCGGCCCAGCACCTTAGGGCTGCTTGAGCAAGGCCGTAGCACTCACTACTGAGCGGTAAAGTTAATAGCGGGCCGTAAGGTTCAAAATTTACCGGCTAAATTTTGCAGAAATAGGGGCTTGACAGGGCTTGCAGGCTGATTTACAGTGCTATTTATTTTAGCGCTTATGATGAAGAATTGCCCGCTGCGGGGCCGAATGGAAGTTGGCCGTAAACTTGCCTATTGCCAGGCGCAAACGTGCCCGGCGGGCCCTCCGGAAATTTTTTGCTTACCTTTTCCCTCCAAACCCATCCATTGCCCATTTCAACAATGAAAAAAACACTGCTCCTGCTCGTTGCCCTCGTGTTGGGCCTCACCCGCATGGCGTCGGCCCAAACCATGTCGCCGCTGGGCATTTGGACCAACGCCGAGAAGAAGGCCACGTTTGAGATATACAAGTGCGGCGACAAGCTGTGCGGCAAAATCGTGACCCTGACCGTGCCCAACGACCCGGCCACCGGCAAGCCCAAAACCGACTCGCAGAACCCCGACCCCAAGCTGCGCAGCCGCCCCCGCCTGGGCCTCGTGTTCATGCAGGGCTTCAAGTACGACGACGACAACAAGTGGGACGACGGCAAAATCTACGACCCCGAAAGCGGCAAGACCTACTCCTGCTACATGAAGATGGAAAACGCCAACACCATGGAAGTGAAGGGCTACATCGGCTTCTCGCTCATCGGCAAATCGCAGACCTGGACGCGGGTGAAGTAAGCGCCGCCGCTCAGTTTGCCCCTTACCAACCGCCAAAGCCGGCTTCCTTCGGGGCCGGCTTTTGCATGTGGCACGATATCGGCAAGCGCCGGCCGAAACCGGCCCAGCCGTGGCCCCAACCGTGCCGCGGCCGCCGAAACTATTTGCCCAACCGGGTGTTTCGACACCATTAACCTGCCGCCCCTTGTTCGATTTCCTCCAGAAACTGTTCCGCCCCCGGGCGAAAGCTGCGGGCGCTTGGCGCTCGGTGAAGCTGACGCCGGGCCAGGCCCGGCGCCACGCCCGCTGGGTGGAGCAGCGTGTGTTTCTGAACTGGCTCGGGCCGTACTACAAAGCCTACCACCTGCGCAAAGGCGGCGCCGGCGGCTGCCGCGGCCTGCGCGTGGAGCCGCTGCGGGAACACGGCCGCCAGGGCGTGCTGCTGTTTTTTGACGACAGCATCGGGCCCGGCAACTTCCGGCATTTCTATGAGCACCTCGGCGAGCGGGTGCTGGCCCTGGGCTACCACCGCGCCTGCGCCGACCGCGGCGTGCAACGCCGCGGCGGCCACACCGAAGCCACGCTCAAGCAGCTCTTCAAGCCCAACCCCACCGACTGCCCCAAAACCGGCCACTGCAACCAGCGCTTCGGCCTCATCACCATCGACCTGGTGGCGCTGAACGGCCAGCCCTTCTTCATCCGCCTCGCCACCAACGCCGTGCTTGACCCGTGCTTCACGCCGGCGCGCTCGTTTGAAGAGCTGTTGAAAACCCTGCTGGATGCCCCGCCCGCCGACCCGGCGACCCAGGCCCGCATCGGAGAATACCACGACTCTTTTTAAGATTTATTCGACAGGCATAAAAAAGGAAGCCGGCACTAGTGGCCGGCTTCCTTTTTTATGCCTGTTCAGTCACGTGGTAATTTATTCACGCACAAAGCGGCCCTGCCCCAGCAGCTGGCCGCCGGCTGCAAACAGGCGCAACTGGTAGAGGCCTGACGCCAGCGCGCGGGTATCGAGTTGCGGCTGGGCCGCGGGCACGGCCTGGCGCAGCACCACGCGGCCCGTGGCATCCAGCACCTGCGCGGTGGCAGCCCCAAAGTCGGGCAGTTGGAGTTGGTCGCGGCAGGGGTTGGGGTAGAGCGTGAGCACGGGGGCGGTGGCCGCGTCGCGGGAGGCCAGCAGGGTGTTGTCGCGCACCGGCGCCGGCCCCGGCAAGTCCAGTATCCACTGGTCGGGGTCGACGGCGACGCTGGTCACGGTGCCGCTCACGGTGAGCAGGTAGTTTTCGGTGGGGTTGGCCTGGTGCAGGCGCACGGTCTGGGTGGTGCCGTTCGAGAACGTGAGGCGGTAGTCGACGTCGGTTTCAAAGAACGGCGTGGTGCCCGGAACGGAGGCGGTTTCGGTCACGCGCAGCACGAAGTTGCTGCCGCCCTGGTTCCAGCGGCCGTTGAAGGTGGGGTAGCCGCGGCCCCGGAACCACTGTTGGAAGAAATAGCCCAGCGGCCGGCCGGCTTCGGCCTCGAACACGCGCTGCAGGTCGGCGGTGCGGGCCGTGGAGCCCCGGAACTGGTTTTGGTAGGTGCGCAAGGCCCGGAAGAATTTGGTGTCGTCGTTGAGCAGGTAGCGCAGCATGTGCACCACGCCCGCGCCCTTCTTGTAGGTCAGGTAATAATCGAAAATGCGGTTGACGTTGGTGGTGTCGGCCACGTAAATGCTGCCCGAAGAGGCTTGGGCGTAGGCGTGGGCGTTGTTCATCCAATTGCGGGCGTCGCCCGGCTGGCCGAACGCCTGTAGCGACAGGTACTCGCCGTAGGAGGCAAAGCTTTCGTTCAGCCAGATGTCTTCCCAGCTGGCGCAAGTCACGTTGTCGCCGAACCACTGGTGAAACAGCTCGTGGGCCGTGAGGGTGAACTCGAAGCCGTCCTGCGAGGTCATGGTCTGGTGTTCCATGCCACCGTAGATGGGCACCGTGGTGTGGCCGTACTTCTCGTTGGCAAACGGGTAGAGGCCGGCCAGGGTCGAGTAGTTTTCGATGAAGCCAGCCGTCAGGTTGATGTCGGACTGCCAGTAATTTAAGTAGCTCTGGTTGTAGACGTAGTTGACGATGGGGACGGCCGGCCCGCCCGCGGGGTGGGCCGTGGTGACGTATTCCACAAACGGCGCCACCGTCACCGAAATCAGGTAATAGTCGATGGGGTGGCGCTCCTTCCATTCGTAGCGCACCTTGTTGTTGGCCAGCGGCACGGTGCGCACCAGCACGCCGTTGGAGCCCACTTTGTTGGGCAAGGTGGTAGTTACCCACACGTCCGAAGAGTCGGCTTTGTCGGTGAGTACCTGCTTGCACGGAAACCACTCGTGGGCCGCGAAGGGCTCCGACAAGGACCACGTGATGTTGTAGGCGAAGGAGGGCGCGTTGGTGTAGGTGTCCAGGTGCACGGTATTGGTGTTGCTCAGGGCGTTGCCAATGGCGGCCGAATTGCCGCTGGGGGCCGTGCCGTGGTAGTAGATGCGGGCGTCGGCGAGGGTGCCGGCCGCCACGGGCTGGGCCAGGCCGGCCGTGGCGTCGTTGCCGATGCGGCGCAGCCCGGTGGCGCGGCGCCCGTTCACCACCACCGAGTCGACGAGGAGCGTGGGCGTGCCCGCGGGCGAGCCCACCGGCGCCTGGTACAGCTCAAACGCCAGCGAATCGAGGGCCTGCGCGCCGCGCACCAGCACGCGCATCCACACCATGCCGGCCACGTTCAGCGAGGTATTTTCCATCGCCACGTCCAGCTTGTAGTACTTCACGTCGTAGCGCTCCATTTTGGCGCGGTGGCGAATGGAAGCCGTAGCCGTGCGTGCCGCGACTTTAACGCGGCTGGCGGCGCACAGGCGGCCAGCGTTCAGGTCGAGGGCCGAGCCGGCCGTGCGCTGGGCCGACTGGGCGGCCGCTGGCAGCGTGCCCGCAAAAAGTTGGCTGATTACGAGAGCGTATAGAAATAAACGCATACGGGAAAGGGCGGTAACATTTTAAGTGAAAGGGTGGTTAGCCAACCGGGCGTTGGCCTTCCGAAGGTACGGCAAAGCGGCCCGTTGGCAAACGGCGCGGCTGGGCCGGAAGTTGGTGGAGGCGGCCGTATATTTCGACTTTAATTAGAAATTTTTACGCTTTTCCCGCTACCCATGTCTTTTTGCCTTCGTTTGCGGGGTGCGGCGCGGCTGGTTTTGCTGCTGCTTGTCGGGCTGCTGGCACTGGCCGGCCCGGCCCGGGCCACGCACATCGTGGGCGGCGAGATGGAACTGGTGCACAACTCGGGCGATTCGTACACGCTGCAGCTCAACCTGTATTTTGACGCCGTGCACGGCAGCGCCAGCGCCCTCGACGCCGACCTGACGGCCTCCATTTTCGACAAGGCCAACAACCAGCGAATGGCCAACGTGGTGCTGCCCCTCACCAGCAATACCTTCGTCAACTACACCAACCCCGCCTGCGCCGACGCCACCCTCAGCACCCGCAAGCTGGTTTACAGCAAAGCCATTACCCTCGCGGCCGGCACCTACAACAACCTGCTGGGCTACTACGTGGCGGTGGAGCGCTGCTGCCGCAACAACAGCATCAGCAACATTGTGGGGCCTGGCAACGCGGCCCAGGCCTTTTACCTCGAATTTCCGGCGGTGGTGCGCCGCGGCGCCCCGTTCTACGACTCGACGCCGCGCATCTTCCCGCCCCTGGCCGACTACGCCTGCCGCGGCGAGCTGTTTTACTACGACTTCGGCGGGCAGGATGCCGACGGCGACTCGCTGGTGTACGACCTGGTGACGCCCCTCAATGGCCACGCCAACACCAACACTCCCAAGCCCGCTGCGGCCGAGCCCGCCCCCTACGCGCCCATCACCTGGAACGCGGGGCTGGGCACGCTCAACCAGATTTTGGGCGCGCCCACGCTGAGCATCAACCGCGCCACCGGCCGCCTCACCGTGCGGCCCACCGACCTGGGCCTGTTCGTGTTTGGGGTGCGCTGCTCGGAATACCGGCGGGGCGAAAAAATTGGCGAAGCCCGCCGCGACTTTCAGCTCATGGTCATCAACTGCCCCACCAACAGCAAGCCTAGCCTGGCGCTGCTGCCGGCCCCCACGGGCTCGGTGCGCTACCGCCCGGGCCGCGACACGCTGAAGCTGGTGCCGGGCAGCAACCACTGCGTGCGCCTGCGCTTCACCGACCCCGACCTCAACTCCCGGCTCACGCTCTCGCTCAGCCCGGTGAATTTTTCGGGCTTGCTACCCAGTTTCAGCACGGCGTTCAGCGGCACGGTGCACGGGGTGGGCATGCCCGATACGCTCACGGCCACGCTCTGCTTTCCGGAATGCCTGAACACGCGCGGCAAGGTGTTTCTGCTGGACGTGGTGGTGGGCGACGACGGCTGCAGCCTGCCCCGGCGCGACACCGTGCGGGTGGCTTTCACGGCAGTGCCGCCGCCCAACTCCCCGCCCCTGCTCACCAGCACCGCGGGCCCCGCCCTGCCGCTGCGCGCGCGCATCGGCGACCTGATTAGCTTCGACCTGACCGGCACCGACCCCGACAACGACCCCGTGCAGCTGGAAATGACGGGCGTGGGTTTCAGCCCGCTGGGCCTGGGGGCCACGCTCTCGCAGAGCGCCGCCAGCCCGGGGCAGCGCGGCCGGTTCACCTGGCGCGTCGACTGCCGGGCCGTGGGGCCCGATTCGGTGTTTACTTTTCAGTTTGCGGCGGCCACGCAGCCCTGCAACGGCCAGCAGGCCGCCACGCTGAGCGTGCCCGTGGTGGTGCGCTACAGCAACCGGCCGCCCACCCTCGCCTCCGACCTGCCGGCGCTACAGCCGGGCCAGGACTTGCCGCTGGTGGAACTGCCGCTGGGCCGGCAGTACACGGCGCATTTCACGGGCTTCGACCCCGACCGCGACGGCCTGACGCTGCTGGCCACCGGCAACACCGGAGCCGGCAACGAAGGCGTGGACCTGGGCAGCGTGGGCATGCGCTTCGACGCCCGGAACGGAGCTGGTGCGGCCTCCGGCACGTTTCAATGGGACGTGAGCTGCGCGGCCGCCAACCTGCACCGCGACCTGGTGGTGACGTTTCAGCTCATCGACGCCACGTGCCGGCCCCTGCCCCAGCAGCAGCAGGTGCGCCTGCGGGTGCACAGCCCCGACACCGTGGCCGTGAAGCTCTACAACATCATCACGCCCAACAACGACCGGCAGAACGACGAGTTTCGCCTGCCTGAATTGCCGCCCAACTTCTGCGACTCGCAATTCATCGGCGTCAAGATATTCTCGCGCTGGGGCCAGCAGGTATTCGAGTCCGCTGACCGTGACTTCCGCTGGCCGGGCCAGGGCAGCAGCGGCATCTATTACTACTACATCACCTACACCGACGGCCGCCGGTTTCGGGGCTGGTTGGAGGTGAAGCCATAAGTCGGGATTGTGGCAAGTCGGGCATTACCGTTTTATTCGCGGCCGCTTGCTTGCATTCCCAGCACGTTACACGTTAGTAGAGAAACAGGAAGACGGCAAACAGCATCACCCACAGCACGTCGATAAAGTGCCAGTAGGTACCCAGCAGGCGCAGCTGGCGCCGGTAGTAGGGGTTGCGGATGAAAACCAGCGTGCGCACCGCGTCGCGCCCGTTGTGAATAACGCGCAGCATGAAAGCCAGCAAAAACAGCATGCCGCCGAGCAGGTGCGCCACGTGCAGCGCCGAAATCAGATAGATGAACTGGCCGCTGCTTTTGCTGCCGGGCCCGCCAAACGGCACGCCGTTCGCCAGCAGCTCGCGCCAGCCCAGCACCTGCAGGCCCGCAAACACGCAGCCCAGCAGCAGCGTGGCCCCCAGGCAGCGCCCGAGGCTGGCCAAATCGTCCTGCGCGTAGAGCCGGGGCGCCTGCGCAATGGTGTAGCTACTGAGCACCAGCACGATGGTGCTCAGCGAGAAATAGCGCGGCAGCGGGTGCAGCCCCGTGGGTACGCCGCTCTTCAGCCGGGCCGCCACGTAGGCCACCACCAGCACCACAAACATGACGGCAATGGCCAGCAGCGCCAGGTAAAGCACCATCACCAACGGCGGCATGCGCTCGATGCGGGCAAACGGCGAGGGACGTCGGCGGGCATCTACCCGGTTGTCATGGTTCGGTTCGGAGTTCATTGGGCGCGGGGCCAAGGGGTACATTCTCCAAACTAATCGGGGAAAAATTAGTTGCAAAATGCCCGAATTTGGCCCATCGCACCGCGCTATTTGAAAAACGAGCCGATTTTGCCCAGCACCGCGTTCAGCGTGATTTTGGGGGTGCGCTGCACGCCGAACGTGACGTAGGTTTTGCCGCCCACCCGCAGGTCCAGCACCCAGCCCAGCTGCCGGGCCAGGTCGTTGATTTGCTGCAAGGGGTCGGGACCCGGCGGCTTGGGGGCTTTGGGGGTTCCCGGCGCCTTGGGCGGGCCGGCCGTGAGCTGGTCGAGCACCTGCTGGCTGGGAATGTTCAGGATGAGGTAGGTGCCCGCCGCGGCGAGCTGCAGCGGGTGGCCGTTCCAGGTGATGACCAGCTGGGCATCGATTTCGAGGGCGCTAGGCACCGGGCTCGGCGGGGCTGGCCGGCAATTGGGGCGTGGCGGCACCCGCGGGCTGCTCGCCGCGCGTGCGAATGCGGAGCGAGCCGTTCAGCTTCCAGGTGGCGGCGGGGGCGTTAGGGTTCTGCGGGTTGGGCACTTGCAGCTCCATTTGTTCGAAGGCGCAGCTCAGCTCGACGCCGCCCGACAGCTTGCCGAGCAGGGAAGCGGCCATGTCGGCCCAGTTGGAGGAAGAAGTATCAGGCATGGGGAGGACGGGGGAATGATGGGGCGGCACAGCGCCGCCGGGCCGCAAAGTACGGCCCTGCTCCCGCTAACGCAACGCGCCAAGACGGGTTGTCGGGCTCACCGCCTAACGGACGCTCGCATTACAGCACCGCCCAGCCGGTTTCGCCCAGCGGGCCGCGCACCAAGCTATACGCGTTGGCCTGGCCCAGCACCGTCACCGCTGAATGCGCCGCCAGCGCCCCGATGGCCGGGGCCGCCGCTCCCGGCCCGTTCAGCAGCTCCGTAGCCGCCAGCAAGCTCAGGCGTCGGAGTGGCTTTTCGCGGGCGGCCACCACGGCTTTTGCGGCCACGTAGCCAGTTTGCCCGCCCGGCGTGAGCACCCGCAGCGCGGCTCCCTGCTGCCCCACCACCAGCAGCGGCACTTGCTTGGTGAGATGAGCTGCAGCGGATTTCTGCGTTTTTTTCAACGACGAAGTGGGTTGCAGCCAACTGGCTTCCCGCAGGCGCACAAACTCGCCCCGGCGGTCGGGGCCGGCGGTGGCCACGGCCGGGGCCTCGGCGTGCTGCACGAAAGGAAACGGGTCGACGGCGCCGCGCCCGCCGCGGTAGATGCCGAAGTGCAGGTGCGGCACCGTGGTGCGGGCGTTGCCGGTGTTGCCCACCAGGCCCAGCGTGTCGCCGGGCTGCACGTGCTGCCCAAGCGTTACCAACTGCTTGTCGAGGTGGGCGTAATACAGGTGTTCGTTGTGGGCCACATCGGTCAGCCACACCACACGGCCTCCCAGGGGCGTTTCGCCGGTGCGCGTCACGTAGCCCGCCACGGCGGCCACGGCGGCCGTGCCGCGCGGGGCGAAAATGTCGATGCCCTCGTGCCGGCGGGCGCCCCCGTCGCGGGCCGAGCCCCAGAAGCTGCCCACCGCCGCGTCGGTACGACCTTTCACGGGGAAGACGCTCACGCTGGGCTCGCGGCTCACTTTAAGGGTGTAGCGGCCAGCAGCCAGCAGCTCGGGCTGCACGCGCAGCAGGTGCTGGCCGTCGTTGTCGGCCCGATAGCGGAAGTCCAGCACCAGCGTGTCGGCGCTGATGATGGGCACCGGCACGCGGCCGGGCTCTACTTCAAAGGCGTCCAAAAACACGCGGGCGCTGGCGCCGGGGGCCAGGGCCAGGCTCACGTGCACCTGCTCGCCGGCCCGTACGGCGTAGCGGTAGCTGGCGGCCAGGGGCCGCTCGGGGCGGAAGTAACCGGTTTCGGCAAAGGGCAGGGTTACGACGAGCGAGTCGCGCAGGGCCTGGTCGGCCGCCGCCAACCAGGAGCGGCCCGCGGGCCGGCGGTCAAGGCCGGCTTGGTGCAGCTGGCGGGCGTAGGCTTCGTGCGGCGTGGCTTTCTGGAACAGCGCCTGTAGGGTTTGCTGCTTGCTACAGCCGCTGAGCAGTGAGGCCGCCGTGAGTAGCAAAAGCCAAAAGTAACTGGTGAGCAACCGTGGCGCGGGTTGCTGAGAAACTCTATCCATCTTGAAAAGCATGCCTCCAAACACTGGGCGACGGGTGGTAGTTCGGTATGCATTCCTCCCCGCGGCGCGGCCGGGCTGCTACCTTTGCGCGCCCATCCCGCCCCTCTTTCCTCGTTCCATGAAGCTCATCGAATGCCCGCGCGACGCCATGCAGGGCCTCCCCGATTTCATTCCCACCGCCACCAAAACCGCCTACCTCAACGCCCTGCTGCAAGTGGGTTTTGATACGTTGGATTTCGGTTCGTTTGTGTCGCCCAAAGCCATTCCGCAGCTGCGCGATACGGCCGAAGTGCTGGCCGGGCTCGATTTGAGCCAGACTTCGACCAAGCTTCTCGCCATCGTGGCCAACCTGCGCGGCGCCGAAACCGCGGCCCAGCACCCCGAAATCGCCTATCTGGGCTTCCCGCTGTCGGTGTCGGAAACCTTTCAGCGGCGCAACACCAACCAAACCACCGCCCAGGCCCTGGCCGACGTGGCGGCCATGCACAACCTGTGCGAGCGCACCGGCAAAAAGCTGGTGGCCTACCTCTCCATGGGCTTCGGCAACCCGTATGGCGATGCCTGGAGCCCGGAAATCGTGACCGATTTCACCGAGCACTTGGCGGCGCTGGGCGTGCCCATTGTGGCGCTGTCCGACACGGTGGGCGCCTCCTCGGCCGACACCATCGCGCCCTTGTTTTCGGCCCTGATTCCCGCGTTTCCCAATATTGAGTTCGGAGCCCACCTGCACACCACGCCCACCACCTGGCGCGAGAAAGTGACGGCCGCCTACGACGCCGGCTGCCGCCGTTTCGACGGCGCCATTGGCGGCATCGGCGGCTGCCCCATGGCGGCCGATGAGCTGACGGGCAACATGGCCACGGAGAATCTATTGGCTTTTCTGGCCGAGCGCGGCGTCGATACGGGCTTGGATATGGCGGCGTTTGGGAGCGCGCGGGAAGCGGCCGCCGGGGTGTTTGCCACTCACTAAGACTTGCCCCAATGTCCCTCACCGCCGACATTTTCATCCCCTGCTTCGTCGACCAGCTTTACCCCGCCACGGCCCTGAACATGGTGAAGGTGCTGGAACGGGTGGGCGTAACAGTCAACTACAACCCCGACCAAACCTGCTGCGGCCAGCCGGCCTATAACGCCGGCTACCACGACCAAAGCCGCACGGTAGCCGAGAAATTTCTGCATGACTTCGCCGCCCCGGCGCAAGACGCGGGCCGCTACATCGTCAGCCCCTCAGCCTCCTGCGTGGGCATGGTGCGCAACAGCTACAACGAGCTGTTTGCCGGCACGGCCCAGCAGCCCGCCTGCCGCGCCGTGCAAGGCCGCGTGTACGAGCTGACGGAATTTTTGGTCGATGTGCTCGGCATCGCGGCCATTCCCGGCGCCCGCCTGGCTGGCAAATACACCTACCACGACTCCTGCTCGGCCCTGCGCGAGTGCGGCATCCGGCCGCAGCCGCGCCAGCTGCTCGACGGCGTGGCCGGCCTGGAACGTGTCGAAATGGCTGAGACCACTACCTGCTGCGGTTTCGGTGGCACCTTCGCCGTGAAGTTTGAAGCCATTTCGGTGGCCATGGCCCAGCAAAAAGTGGAGCACGCCCTCGACACCGGCGCCGACTACCTCGTGAGCACCGACGTGAGCTGCCTCATGCACCTGGAGTCCTACATCAAGCGCGAAAAACTGCCCCTCAAGTGCCTGCACGTGGCCGACGTGCTGGCCAGCGGCTGGTGAGGCTGCGGTGAGCAATGGGTGGCGAGCGGCGCAAGCTATTCGCCCCGGCGGGCCGGTGCCGGCCGGCTTCATTGGCGGCCCAACGGCCCCAAGGCCCGCCAATGGCCGGCCCGAACCCGCGCAGTAGCCCAAAATGGCCTCCGCTGTATCGTAACCCACCGGCGTTGTATACAAAGTCGGGTCCTTTGTATACTAACACACCGTGGTTGGGCATAAAGTAGTACCCCGATGTATCGCAACACACCGCGGTTGTACATAAAGTCATACCACTATGTATCGCAACACAGTGCGGTTGTATACAAAGCCGCACCCAGATGTATCATAACCGCACGCGGTTGTATACAAACTACCTGTCTGTGTATCGTAACTGCACGCGGTTGTATACAAACCGTTAATCTGCGTATCGTAACCGCGTCGTGTGGAGCCGTTGGTGCCCCTCCTGAAGCCTACAATTCTTTCCTGATGCGTTCTTTGAGCCCGCCGGTGGCTTCGAGCAGCGGCAGGCGCACGGCCGCGCCGCACACGCCCAGGGCTTCCAGCGCGGCTTTTACGCCCACGGGGTTGCTTTCCTCATACATCAGGGGGTTGAGCGGAAGGAGGCGAAAGAGGCCGTCGCGGGCGGCGGCGAAATCGCCGGCCAGGGCGGCGCGGGTCAGGTCGGCGAAGCGCTTGGGGAAGGCGTTGGCGAGGACGGAGATGACGCCTTCGCCCCCGCAGGCGATGAGGGCGGGCGTGAGCATGTCGTCGCCCGACAGCAGCAAAAAGTCCTGGGGCTTGCGCGCGGCGATGGCGAGGCACTGCTCCATCAGGCCGCTGGCCTCCTTGATGCCGATGATGTTGGGGTGGTGCGCGAGGCGCAGCGTGGTTTCGGCCGTGAGGTTGGAGGCGGTGCGGCCGGGCACGTTGTAGAGGATAAGCGGCACGGGGCTGGCATCGGCCAACCGCTGGTAGTGCGCCACCAGGCCGGCCTGGCTGGGCTTGTTGTAGGCAGGGCTGGCCGAGAGCACGGCGGCAATGCCGTGCAAGTCGGTGGTGCGCAGGGCTTCTTCGGCGGCAGCCGTGTCGTTGCTGCCGATGCCGTAGACCAGCGGCACGCGGCCACTCACGTGCTCCTTGGCAACGCGCAGCAACTCGGTTTTCTCAGCCGCCGCGGTGGTGGGCGACTCGCCGGTGGTGCCGTTCACCACCAGGTAGTTCACGCCGCCCTCAATGCAGAAATCGAGCAGGCGGCGCCAGCCGGCGTAGTCCACGGCCAGCTTGGGCGTGAAGGGGGTGACGAGGGCCACGCCCGTGCCGTGAAAGAGCGGAAGGCGGGAATTTGTGTTGGTCATGCCGGGCATTGGGGAGTAGTTTTGTGCAAAGGTAGGGGCGCGTCGCACGCGCCCGGCCCGCCAGTGCCGGCGGCCACGCCCGTTTTTATGTTACCGCCCAGGTTGGCGGACGCGTGCGACGCGGCCCAGTTGCCATGAAATTTTCTTCCGCTTCCCTCCTGCTGGCCGCCCTCGCCGTGGCCGCTTGTGATTCCAAAACCGCCACCACCGGCGAAACCTCCACCAGCTCCGCCACCGTCGAGGCCGCCAACACCGACCCGGCCGCCGCCGAAACCTCCGGCACCAAAGCCATTGCCGAGGACGAGGCCAACGCCACCCCCGCGCCCGACCCCACCAGCATTCCGGCCGCCAGCGCCGGCAACGCGGCCGCCATTCTGGCCCGGCCGCAGGTGCCCATCCTCTGCTACCACCAGATTCGGGACTGGACGGCCCGCGACTCCAAAGGCGCCAAGGACTACATCGTGCCCATCGCCGCCTTCAAGGCCCAGATTAAGATGCTGGCCGACTCGGGCTACCACACCGTCTCGCCCGACCAGCTCTACGCCTACATGACCACCGGCGCCAAGCTGCCGAGCAAGCCCATCATGCTCACGTTTGACGACACGGATTTGGACCAGTTCACCATCGCGCGGCCCACGCTGGAGCAGTACGGCTACAAGGCCATGTACTTCGTGATGACCGTGAGCCTGGGCCGCCCCCACTACATGACCAAGGCCATGGTGAAGCAGCTGTCGGACGAGGGCAACGTCATCGGCTCGCACACCTGGGACCACCACAACGTGAAGAAGTACCAGGGCAAGGACTGGGAAACCCAAATCGACAAGCCCACCAAAACGCTGGAGGAAATCACGGGCAAGAAAATCAACTACTTCGCCTACCCCTTCGGCCTCTGGAACCCGCAGGCGTTCCCCGAGCTGAAGAAGCGCGGCTTCGTGGCGGCCTTCTCGCTGGCCGAGAAACGCGACCAGAACGACCCGCTGTTCACCATCCGCCGCATCATTGCCAGCGGCTACTGGTCGCCCAAGACGCTGCGGAATAATATCGTGCAAAGCTTCTAAGAACAGGCATTGCCGCGCAAAAAAGCCCGGCGCTGGTTCATCCAGCGCCGGGCTTTTTTGCGCGGCAATGCCTGGGTACGGCTACGGGGTTACGGTAAAATCAACGGGGCTCGATTGGGAAACATATTCCGCATCGGCCTGGCCGAATTCACCCTTCACGTACTTGTAGAGGTACAACGGGCCGGTTTTGGCGCCGGCCGGCACCACCACTTGCAGGGAGGTTGAGCTGGCTGCTGTAGGCGCTACCGGCACAGAAGACCAAAACAGAAGCCGGTTGCCCGCTATCGACGGGTTGAAATTCTTACCGGTGAGGGTGACGACGGTTCCGACGGGCCCGCTTGCCGGTTGAATGGCGGTTATCTGTGGGTAATCTTCCGAGAAAATCTGGGCCTGCCCGCCTTCACGCCCCTGTGATTTAACCATTACCTGCCCGTAAGGCTTGGTCTGGCTGTACACGCCGGCGGGCACGACAATGTCCAACCGCGTAGCTGACGATGCGGTAATAGCCGCCGCTACCCCGTTGATGAGCACCTGGTTGTTGCCGCCGGCGTCAAAATTGTAGCCCTCCAACGCAACGGCCGCCCCAACGGGCGCCACCGCTGGCGTCACTTTGTTCACCATGGGAGGACAATTGCAGTCGGGGGCCTCTTTGGAGCAGCTCACTAGCAAGGCCAGCACGCCAAGACTGGTGAAAGCCCGGGGAATTCTTGTTGGTTTCAACATGGCAGAAAGAGTTGTAATCAGCAGACCTGCTTACCAAAAACCGTGCAGTTTTGCATCGAAAATTACGAGAACAATGACCCTTGTTCCCTCGGTCCCGCCGTAATTGGCGCATCAATGGCAGCATCAGCGGCCGGAGATTCATCAGGGTTCGGCAGCAGCGCCATCAATTCGCTTTCCGAGATGATAGGCACCTTGAAGCCCAGCGCCTTTTCGCGCTTGGCGGGGCCCATGTTGTCGCCAGCCACCAAGTAGCTCAGCTTCTTGCTGATGGAGCCCGTGATTTTGCCGCCATTGGAGATAATGAGCTGCTGCAGCTCGTCGCGGCTGTGGTTCTCAAACACGCCGGAAATGACGAACGTCAGGCCCGCCAGGCGGTCCGACGCGGGCACGGGCGCTTCGCCGGTCACGGCCAGTTGCACGCCGGCCTGGCGCAGGCGCTCGATTAATTCGCGGTTTTCGGCCTGCTGAAACCAGTGGGCCGCGGCCACGGCAATCACGCCGCCCACTTCGGGCACGGCCGCCATTTCTTCGGCCGAGGCGGCCATCAGGGCGTCGATGCTGCGGTAGTGCGCCGCCAGCTTCTGGGCCACGGTTTCGCCCACGTAGCGGATGCCGAGGCCAAACAACACGCGCGGAAACGGCACCTGCTTGCTGGCCTCGATGCCGGCAATGAGGTTGTCGATGCTTTTCTCACCCAGGCGTTCGAGCGTCACCAGCTCGGGCCGGCGGGCGGGCAGGTCGTAGATGTCGGCCACCGTTTTCACCATACCCAAATCGAAGAAGCGGCCCACGGTTTCAGCGCCCAGCCCATCGATGTTCAGGGCTTTGCGCGACACGTAATGCTCCAGCCGCGCCTTGAGCTGGGGCGGGCAGCCGCGCTCGTTGGGGCAGCGGAAGTGGGCCTCGCCCTCGGGCCGCACCAGCGGCGTGCCGCAGGCCGGGCACTCGGTGGGGTACTTGATGGGCGTGGCCTCAGCCGGCCGGGCCGAAAGGTCCACCCCGGTGATTTTGGGGATGATTTCGCCGCCTTTTTCCACGTACACGGTGTCGCCCAGGCGCAGGTCGAGCAGCTCAATCTGGTTGGCGTTGTGCAGGGTGGCGCGCTTCACCACGGTGCCGGCCAGCGGCACGGGCGTCAGCATGGCTACGGGCGTCACGGCCCCGGTGCGGCCCACGTTGTAAATGACTTCGTTGAGGCGCGTGCGCGCCGCCTCCGCCGGGTACTTGTAGGCAATGGCCCAGCGCGGGCTTTTGGCGGTATAGCCCAATTGGTCCTGTTGGCGCAAGTCGTCTACTTTGATGACGATGCCATCGGTAGCCACGGGCAGATCGAAGCGCTTTTTGGCCCAGTAATGCACGAATTCCAGCACTTCCTCAATGCCCGAAGCGCGGCGCCAGGTGTCCGATACCGGCAACCCGTAGCGGCTCAGCGCTTCCAAAGCGGCGCTGTGGCTGGCGAAGTGCCGGCCCGGCGTGAGCAGCGCGTAGGCGTAGAAGCGCAGCTTGCGAGCCGCCACTTGGGTGGAATCCTGCAGCTTGAGGGTGCCGCTGGCGGCATTGCGGGGGTTAGCCAGCAGGGCCTCGCCGTTTTGCTCGCGCTCGGCGTTGAGCTCAGCAAACACGGGCAGGGGCATAAACACCTCGCCGCGCACCTCGAAATCCTGGGGCTGGTCGGGGCCCGGGCGCAGGGCCAGCGGCAGTGTTTTGATGGTCCGCACGTTGGGCGTCACCACGTCGCCGCGAGTACCGTCGCCGCGCGTCACGCCCTGCGTGAGCTGGCCGTGCTCGTAGCTCAGGCTCATGGCCACGCCGTCGAACTTCAGCTCGCAGACGTAGCTGTAGGGCGCGCCTTCCAGCCCGCGCTGCACCCGCTCGTCGAACTCGCGCAGGTCATCCTCGGAGTAGGTATTGCCCAGGCTGAGCATGGGGTAGCGGTGCACCGCCGTCGGAAACTGCTTGGTGATGGTGCCGCCCACCCGGCGCGTGGGCGAGTTGGGCTGGGCCAGGTCGGGGTGCTCGGTTTCGAGCCGTTGCAATTCGGCCAGCAACTGGTCGAACTCCTGGTCCGAGACTTCGGACGTGTCCTGCTGGTAGTAGAGGTAGTTGAGGTGGTGCAGCCGCTCGGTGAGGGCCAGGATGCGTTGCTGAATGTCGGGCGTATCGGGCATGGGATGTCGGGGCGTCAGGATGTCGGAAAGGTGGTGCGAAATAAAACCAGAACGTCATGCCGAGCGCAGCCGAGGCATCTCGCATGCCGAAGTAATCCTGATTAATTGGATTACCATTGCACGCGAGATGCCTCGGCTACGCTCGGCATGACGTTCTGACGATTGCCTTCGAAGGCGGTGTGGTTTAGTTCACCACGCGCACGCCGTCGGCCATAAAGCTTACTTCCTGCTTGGGCTGGGTGATGGCAGCAATTTCCTTCTCGGGCTTGCCGGCGTCGCGCAGGTAGTGCTGCTGGTCGGCCACGCTGGTGGTGGTGCGGTGAGCCCAGCCGCTCACCACCACGTTGTGGCCGCTGAGGTCTTTGGGCACGAAAAACGCGTAATCCTTGAAGCGGACGCGCATTTGCTTGCCGTCGGCGGTGGGCAGCGTCATCCAGCAGCCTTTGGCTTGGCACACGGCCGAGGCCTTGCCCACCAGCTTCACCTGGGCCGAGTCGCGGGAGCCGAGGGCGGTGCTGAGGGCCGTCATCGGCAGGGCGCCGTCGGGGCTGATGGCCGCGCCGTAGGTCTGGCCGGGTGCTACCGGGGCCACGCTGGTGCTGCTGTGGCCCTCTTCGCCTTCCTCCTCAGCCGGCTCCTCGCCCGAGCCTTTGGGTACTTCGGCGTTGTGGCCATTTACTTCTTCCTGCCCCTGCTCCACGGGCAGCACCGGGTTGATGGGGGCCGAAGGCACGAAGCGAATAAAGAGCAGAATGGCAACGAGGACGCCAACGAAGGAGAGGAAGAATTTCATGAGAAACGGCTGAACAGAAAACGTGAATTTACCAGATAAAAAAGCGGCACCCAGCCAATTACTGGCTGATGATGACGGCTTTGCCAAGCTTGCGGGCGAAGGCAATGCGGTGCTCAGCCCCGCCGGCGCCCACGAAGTCGAAGCCCACGGTAGCGGGGTCTTCGCGCAGGGCGGCCCAGGTTTTGGTGTCCATTTCGGCGGGCTGCTCGGCCCCGGCCGCCACGGCCGGCTGAATGAAATGGCCGTCGGCGAAGAAGCTGTTCATGCCTTGCAGAATGGCAATTTCCTGGTCGCGCACGCTGGCGGCCTGCGGGTCGCTCAGCGCTTTCTCGGTGAGCAGGGCCCGCGCCGGCAGCACCTCGTGGCGCAGGGTGTCGCCCTTGCTGTTCGTCACGATGAGGTGAGCCTGGGCGGTGAGCACGCGCGGCCCGCGCAGCTCCAGAATGAAATTATCCGGGGCGCTGGGGTCCGAAAACGCGTGCGTGGTGCTCACGGTATTGAGCACGGTTTTGTTGGTCATGCGCACCCGCGAGCCGGCGGGCGGCGGGGTGTAGGTGCTGCGCGGGTCGACTTTGGAGCTGCTCACTTCCCGCTCGGTGCTGACGCACGACGAAAGCTGGAGCGCGCAACCGGCCGCCACGGCGAGTAAAGTAACTGATTTAGACAAGTAAGTTTTCATGTAGATATACCGGCACAAGGCCGCCGGAGGCACGAAGGTAAGGCAGGAAAACGAGGCCGGAGCCATGCGGCACCGCCGGGCAGGGCCGCCCGGCCCCATTTTTACGACAAACCGAAACCTTAGGATTTACCGGCCTTCCCCGGACTAGAACAGCCCGATTTCCAGGCCCAGCACCCAGCGCGGCAGTTCGGGCCAGGCATAGCCCGCGGCAAAGGCCGGCGACCAGCGCCGCCGCGCCGTGAAAGCGTAGCGGTCGAGGCCCAGGCGGGCGCCCGCCGTGCCCATCCAGCGGCGCAGGTACGGCAGGCCACGCTCCGTCACTTCCACCGAGCCGATGCCAGGGCCGGGTTCTTCTTCGGTGCTGTGGCTGGTGGCCGCCACCCAGCCGCCGCCGGCCAGCACGTCGAGGTAGCGGCCCACGGAATTGCCGCGGCGGCCGGCATTCAGCCGCAGGCTGATTTCGGAGTAGAGCTGGTGCCAGGCCAGGCTTTCCTGGCGGTGCAGCTGGGGCGTGGGCACGGTTTTCTGGTCGTTTTGGGCCAGCTCCAGGTGCTGGTAGGCATAGCCCAGGTCCAGATTCAGGGCCAGGCTTTGGGTGAAGCGCCTTTTGAGCCGGCCGCCCACCCGCAACTCGCCCGAGCGCAGGCCGTAGCGCACGGGAGCCCCCGCGCCCGCCCCTCCCGCCAGCAGGCCATAGCCCAGGTAGGCGTGCCCGAAATAGCGCCGGTTGGGCCCAAACGTGGTTTTGATGGTATCGTCGGCCACGTTGGCCTGCACCAGCACCTGCTGGGCCCGGGCCGGAAGCCCAGCCGCCAGCAGCAATACACCCAGCACCAAACCGCCGTGGAGGAATTTACGGCCGGTTTTCATGGCGAATTGGGTCAGTTTCATTCGGGCCTGGCTCATTCGGAGTAGCTGGCGGTATAGCCTTTGAAGTGCACCCGCAGCACATCGCCGCCCCGCAGCAGCCGGCGCGGCACCTGCACCACCAGGCGCTGCGTCACGGCGCGGGTTTCGTAGCGGTGCAGCACGCCGCGGTGGTCGGCAAGGTTCCAGTAGAGGTAGGCGGGGTAGTTGGGCTCGGGCAGGGGCGCCAGCGGCGCGGTGCCCGGCGGCAGGGGCTGCTCGCGGCCCACGCGGGGCGTGTTGGGTTCGGCGGGCGCTTTGCCCTCGTCGGCCAGCTCGGTGGGCAGCACCGTGCCGCTTTGCTCGGCCATGAGCGGCAGCACCTCGGCCGGGCGCACGGCGGCCTCGGGCCGAATCACCACGGCCACTAGGCTGTCGTGCGGCACAAAATCGAACGTCGGGCCCACCGCAGCCGCTCCCGGGGCTGCCTTGAAGCGGGCGTAGCGCGGCCGCCCGTAGCCGTGGGCGTAATCAAAATACGGGTACAGCTCGGCCGATTTTTGCAGGGCCTGAAACAGCTGCATGGCGGTGAGCTGCCGCTGCTGCTGCCACATGCAGGCCGCGAACCCGGCCAGCAGCGGCGACGAAAACGACGTGCCTTCCAGCCGCTCGTAGTCGTCGGAAGTGGTGGTGAGCACGATGCCGAAAGCGGCCACGTTGGGCTTGGGCCGGCGGTCGGCAGTGGGGCCATAGGAACTGAAATCGACGTGCAGACCGGTTTCCGGGTCGAGGCCGCCCACGGCCAGCACCGAGTCGGCATCGGCCGGCGTGCCGATGCGCACCCAGTCGTTGTCGCCGTCGTTGCCGGCGGCGCTCACCACCAGCAGGCCCTTGCGGGCCGCCAGGTTGGCCGCCCGCGCAATGAGGCTGCGGCGCCCGTCCATCTGCTCCGGAAAATAGCGCTGCTCGGTGTAGGCCAGGGACGAGTTGATGAGGTCGGCCCCGAGGCGGTCGGCCCATTCCACCGCGGCCAGCCAGGCTTCCTCCTCAGCGTAGCGCTCGCGGTGCAGCTGCTCGGTGCGGGCCAGCAGGAACTCGGCGGCGGGCGCCAGTCCCAGGGCCGGGCCCAGCAAGCCGTTCAGGCCCGGCAGCCGCCCGGCCAGGCAGCCCATCACCTCGGTGCCGTGGCTGCCGCCGATGAACACGTTGTCGCCGTGGCGCAGGAAGTCGTGGGTGGCGATGATGCGCTTGTCGGCTATCAATTCCCGAAAAGCAGGATGCGTGGGCAGCCCGCGAAAGCCCACGTCGAACACGGCAATGCGCAGGCCGCGACCGTCGAGGCCGGCGGCGCGCAAGGCCGGGCCATCAAGGTGAGCCGTTTGGCGGCGGGCCAGCAAGTAGTCGTTGGCCGACAACCCTTTGCGCGGGGGAGAGCCCGCTTCCGCAGCAGCGTCGTCGGCCGCGGCCGAAAACCGCGCCGCCTGCGCTTCCCGGAACGGCCACGGCGTGACGGCGCGCACGCCGGGCAGTTCCTGCAAGGCCCGCGCCTGCCGGGCCGTGGCGCGGCAAGCCACGGCGTTGAACCACCGGCTTACCAGCGTCACGGTGTCGACGCGGGCGGCCACGGCGGCCACGTAATCGGGCCGCACCGGCAGGTCGGTGGCGTCGTAGGCGGGCAGGTGCTGGCGGGCGCGGCGGGCACGAGCGGCAGCGGAGAAGTACTGGTCGGGGTCGAAATTCACGCCGTTTTTGTCGCGCAGCGTCACCCAATAGCGGGCCGTGAGTTCGGCGCCTATCCCCTGCCCAAAGGCCGAATTAGCAAATGCCGGCCCCAGGCCCAGGGCCACCCACAGGCAGAGCCGCAGCTTATTGAAAGGGCTTTTGTTCACAACTGAATTCACGTTTTCGAGGCACCCCGGGGCCGGGCGCCGGGGGCTTACAGCCCGTATTTGCTCAACAGATAAATCAGCGAGGCCATGCTGGCGCCCCCCAGCTCCAGCTCGCGCCGGTTCACTTTGTCGAAGGTGTCGGCGGCGGTGTGGTGAATGTCGAAGTAGCGCTGTGAGTCGCACTTGTAGCCGATGAGGGCTTTGGGGTGGACAGTGGCTTGCAGGGGCTCGATGTCGGTACCGCTGTGGCCGGCCTGAATGTCGTCGACGCCGTAGGGCTGGAGCAGCGGGGCCCATTTCGCCACTTTGGCGAGGGTGGCGGCGTCGGCTTCGAGGTTGAAGCCGCGAGGTGTGAAGCCGCCGCCGTCCGACTCGATGGCCGCAACGTGGGTTTCCTTGTTTTGGGCGGCTAGGCGGGCGTATTCGGTGCCGCCGCGGGCGCCGTTTTCTTCGTTCATAAACAGCACCGCGCGGATGGTGCGCTCGGGCTTGAAGCCGGCCGCGCGCAGCAGGCGCAGGGCCTCAATGCTTTGCACGCAGCCCGTACCGTCGTCGTGCGCGCCCTGGGCCAGGTCCCAGGAATCGAGGTGGCCGCCCACGGTGATGATTTCCTGCGGGAATTTGCTGCCCCGGATTTCGCCCACCACGTTGTAGCTCTTCTCGTCGGGCAGGGTGGTGCATTCCATCTCCAGCTCAAACTGCAGCTCCGGGCTGGCCTTGAGCAGCTGGCTGAGCTGGTCGGCGGCCATGGTGCTGAGGGCCGCGCCGGGAATGGTGGCCGGCCGCATGGTGCCGGTGTGCGGGTTGTCGTCGCGGGCGCTGGTCATGGAGCGCACCAGGGCGCCCACGGCCCCGCGTTTGGCCGCTTCGGCCGCGCCCAGGGCGCGCTGGTCCACGGCCCCGCCGTAGGCGGCGCCCGGCTCAATCAGGGCGTCGTTGAAGGGACGGTTGTAGAACACGAATTTGCCTTTCACGGCCTCGTCGGGCAGGTTTTTCAGCTCCTCGAAGCTGTGCACTTCCACCACGCCGGCCTTCAGCTTGCCGCCGGTGCCCACCGAGCCGCCCAGCGCGCACACCGCCACCCTGATTTCCTTGCCCTTGTTGCCCACGATTTCGCCCTTCTCCTTGCCGCCGCGCACCCAGTGCGGCACCATCACCTCCTGCAGGTACACGCGGTCGAAGCCGGCTTTTTCCATGGTGGCCTTGCCCCAGTCCACGGCCTGCTGGGCCTGGGGCGAGCCGGAAAGGCGCGGCCCGATGGTGTTGGTGAGGTAGCGCAGGTTTTCGTAGCTCTCGCCGCGCAGCAGGGCCTCGTCGAAGAGCTTGCGCAAAGCCAGCGAGTCGGTTTTGTCGGCTTTGGCCGGGGCGGCGGCCGGCGCGGGTTTGGCCTTGCGGCGAACCTGGGCCTGAGCGGCGGGCGCGCTCAACGCCAACACCACCACGGCGCTGGCCAACAATCGGGGAACGGAATTCAGCATAAGATAACAACCGAAAGCGCCCGCCAGTGGGGCCGGGCCGGGGCGAAAGTACGGCAGCGGCCCCGCGCGGGGTGCGTCGGCGGCCGTTTTGCCCGGTCGGCGCCTGGGCTACTGGCCGTATTTGCTCACGGTCACCGCCGGCGCCGCGCCGTCGGCCATGCTCACTTTGAAGAGGTAGTTGTATTCGCTTTCGGCGATATCGGCCACTGGCCGGGCGACGCCCAAGGCTTCAATCTGCGGCAGCAGGGTGTTGGAATGGCCCACCACCACCACCGTTCTCCCGGCGTACTGCGTCCGGATGAGGGCGGCCAGGGTGACGGGCTGCAGGGCGTCGTACAACTGCGGCACCACGCCGGTGGCCGCAGCCAACGGGGCCAGGGTGGCCCGCGTGCGCTTGAAGTCGGTGGTGAACAGGGCCGCGGGGGTCGTGCCCGCCAGCACTTTGCTTAACTCCTGCGCCCGCGCTTCGCCCGCAACTGACAGCGTAGGGTCGGCGGGGTTGGAGGCGTTGTCCTTTTCGGCGTGGCGCACGAGGTACACGGTGGTCACGGGCACGGGCGGAGTGGGCGGCACGTATTTCTTGGAAGAACAGCCGGATAGGGCCAGGGCGCTGCTCAGAAACAACGCGGCCAGCAGTCGTAAGGCGGTCATGGCCGGAAGCGGGCGCTATTTGTTGGGGGCCGCGGGCGTCATCGGGGCCATGGCGGCCGGGGCGGCTTTGGCCTTGTTCAGGGGCTTCCGCTCGGCGCCGTAGCCACGGGTTTCCACGGTGGGCGACACGCCGTCGGCCACGCGCACCGTGAACAGGTAGTCGTACTCGTTTTCGCCGATTTCGTCGACCGGCGGCACCGCCCCGAAGTCATCGATTAGCGAGAGCAGGGTGTTGGAATGGCCCACCACCACCACCGACTTGCCGGCGTACTGCTTCAGGATGAGGTCGGCCAGGTCGCGGCCGCGGCGCGGGTCGTACTCCTGCGGCTCCAGCTTGGTGGCGGCGGCCAGCGGCGCCAGCGTGGTGCGCGTGCGCGTGGTGTTGGTGGTGAAGAGGGCGGCCGGGTGGCGCTTCTCCAGGGTCTGGCGCAGGGCCAGGGCCCGTGCCTGGCCCGCGGCCGAGAGCGTGGGGTCGGCGGGGTTGGACGTGGAATCTTTTTCGGCGTGACGCACGATGTACACCGTCGTGACGACGGGCTTCTCTTTGGTCTTGACCTTGACTTTGGTCTGGGCCGAGGCGGAACGGCTGGCGAACGCCGCGAAAACGGCGAGCAACAGGAAGATACGGAACGGAAAACGTGCAGTCATAGCCAAAATACGAGAAGGTAAAAGTTGCCCGAGCAAATTACGCCACAATCCCGAAACGGCCGCGGCCGGCCGGCTTCATGCGGCCTTCAGGCGGCCGTGCCGTATGTTGCACCCGCGTAATTCATTAATGGCTTCACCGCCCCGCCCCATGCACGTTCTGCTCATCGAAGACGAAAAAAGCCTGCACCAGGAAATGCGGCAATTCCTGCTCCAGGCCCAGTACCTGGTCGATTCGGCCTACACCTACGCGGAAGCTTCCGAGAAGCTCTACGTGAGCAGCTACGATTTCGTGCTGCTCGACCTGGGCCTGCCCGGCGGCGACGGCCTGGACCTGCTCAAAGAAGCCCGCCTCAACGAAAACCAGGAGGCCTCCTTCATCATCCTCACCGCCCGCGGCGCCCTCGACGACCGCATTCGCGGCCTCGACCTCGGCGCCGACGACTACCTGCCCAAGCCCTTTTCGCTGCTGGAGCTCACCAGCCGGATGCAGGCCATCACGCGCCGCAAGTTCAACCTCAAGCGGCCCGAAATCACCTTCGGCCAGGGCTTTAGCATGGACCCCAACGCCCGGCTGGTGCGCCACAACGGCCAGGAAGTGCCCCTCACCAAGAAGGAGTTCGACCTGCTGCACTACCTGCTGCTGCACCGCGGCCGGGTGCTCACGCGCCTGCAGCTCGGCGAGCACCTGTGGGGCAACGTGCTGGAAGACGACTCCGACTCGAACTACATCGACGTACACATCAAGAACGTGCGCAAAAAGCTGGCCCAGTTCGGCCCCGCCGACTTCCTAGAAACGGTGCGCGGCATCGGCTACCGCGCGGCGGAGTGATTTTCATTTAACATTTATCAATTAACATCTAACAGCCGTGCTGGCGGCTTTCTAAAAAGCCGGTCAAGCTCCAGCCGAGTGTTAAATGATAAATGTTAATTGTTAAATGAAATGAGACTCGAAGCCAAGCTGGCCTTCTCCAATGCCATTTCCAAGCTGCTGCTAGTGCTGCTCGGGGCCCTGGTGATTCCGCCCATCGTGCAGCGGGTGGCCGTGGCGCACACCGATTTCCGCCTGCGCGACCAGCAGCGCCGGGTGCTGGCCCTCATCGCCCGCGACGGCCTCGTGGCCTTCGAACGCGGCGAGCGGGCCGAAACCTACGCCGACTACAACATCTTCAAGCAGGAATACATCACCCTGACGCCGCTGCCGGCCGGGGCCGCGCTGCCGCCCGAGCGCATTTTTGAGGAGCCCCGGCAGGTCGACCAGCAGGTAGAAGACTTCCGGATTCTCAGCTTTGCCCGCCCGCCCGGCGGGGCCGCCTACCGCGCCTTTCGGGTCGAAATAGGGTCTTCGCTGGAGACGGTGGAGCTGCTCACGGCCACGCTGCGGCAGCTGGCGCTGTGGGTGCTGGTGGCGGCCTCGCTGCTCACGGTGGTGTCGGATGCGGCGGTGGCGCACTACCTGCTGGCGCCCCTGCGGGAGCTGATAGTGCGCAAGCTGCGCGGCATTCGTCAGCCGTCGGATTTCAACTTTCAACCCGTTGATACCGATACCACTGATTTCCGCCGGCTCGACGACCGGTTGAACTCGCTGATGCGGCAGGTACAGTCGGCGTTTGCCAAGGAACGGGAATTTATGAGCAACGTCAGCCACGAGCTGCTCACGCCGGTCAGCATCCTGCAGTCGCGCTTCGAGAATATGCTGCAGGACCCCACCCTGCCCGAGGCGCACGCCCAGCAGATTGTGGAATCGCAGCGCACGCTCTACCGCCTGCGCAACACGGTGCGCACCCTGCTGCTCATCGCCAACATCGAAAACGAGCAGTACCTGCGCGACGCCCCCGTGCGCCTGTCGGCTGCCGTGGCCGACGTGGCCGAGGAGCTGGACGACCGCCGGCAGCAGCGCGACATTTCCCTCGAAGTCGACATCCAGGGCGACGACGTGCGGCCCCACGCCAACGCCAGCCTGATGCACACGCTGCTGCGCAACCTGCTCAGCAACGCCATCAAATACAACCACGAGGGCGGCCGCATCCGGGTGCTGGGCCGCCCGGCCGAGCGCGGCGGCTACACCCTGCGCGTGGAGGACACCGGCCCCGGCATTGCCGCCGACCACCTGCCGTTTTTGTTCGACCGGTTCCGGCGCTTCCACGCCAACGCGCCGAACTCGCCGGAGGGCTACGGCCTGGGGCTGCCCATCGCCAAAACCATTGCCGCCTTCCACGGCGCCACCCTGGAGGCCGAGTCGACGGTGGGCCAGGGCACGGCGTTCGTGCTGCATTTTGGCGCCGAGACGGGCACGGCGGCCGGGTTCATTCCGCCTTCATAGGCCGGAAAGTAACTTCGGGGAGTAATTAAAGTCTCCGTGCGTACTCTGCTGAAAATCTTGATTTCGGGCCTGCTGCTGGTGCTGGCCGTGGCGGTAGGGGCCGAAGTGGTGGCCCTGCGCCGCCTCAGCTCTCTGGCGGACGCCACCGCCGGCACATCGGCGCCTACCGTGGTGGTGCGCAAGGCCGCGCACGTGCCCGCGCCGACCAAATCGGTGCGCTCGCTGCCGGTGGGCAAGCGCGGCGCCCGGCGCCATTCCGGTTCCTAGCTTCGGGCCGCGGCGCGCCTACTCCTGCGCCGCCACGCCGTAGTCTTCCGACGCAATGGGCTGGGGCGGGGCCTGTACTTCAGAGGCTTCGGGCAGCGGCAGCTGCCAGTTCTGGCTGAGCTGGGCCAGGCCGTGAGCGGCGGTGAGGTCGAATTTGCAGGGCACTACGGAAACGTAGTTGTGGGCCAGGGCCCACTCGTCGGTGTCGGTGCCGTGGTCGAGGTTGACGAACGAACCGATGAGCCAGTAGTACGGGCGCTGGTAGGGGTCGAGGCGGCAGTCGAACTCTTCCTGCCACTTGGCACGGGCCTGGCGGGCCAGGCGCAGGCCGGCAATGGGCGTAGCGGAGTTTTTGGGGATGTTCACGTTCAGGGCCGTGCCGGCGGGAATGCCGTGGGCCAGGGCGTGGCGGCACACCTGGCTTACCCATTCGGCCACGTGCGAGAAATCGGCCTGCGGGCCGTACTCGCAGAGCGAGAAGCCGATGGCGGGCAGGCCTTCAATGGCCGCTTCAATGGCCGCCGACATGGTGCCGGAGTACAGCACGTTCACCGAGGCGTTGGAGCCGTGGTTGATGCCGGACACCACGAGGTCGGGGGTGCGGCCTTTCAGCACATAGTGCTTGGCAATTTTGACGCAGTCGGCCGGGGTACCGGAGCACTCGTAGGCCTCCACGTCGGGCCCGAACACCGGATTTTTGCTCAGGCGCAGCGCGTGGCCGATGGTGATGGCGTGCCCCATGCCCGACTGCGGCGAATCGGGCGCCACCACCACGACTTCGGCGCCCAGAGCCTGCACGATTTCGACCAGGTTACGAATGCCGGGGGCGGTGATGCCGTCGTCGTTGGAAACCAAAATGAGCGGGCGGGCGGGGGCGTCAGACATGCAGCAGCAAATGGGTGAATTTGGCCAAAGGTACGGCGCCTCCGGGGCGGGGTTCGGGTTTTGGTGTGAATTTGCGGCCATGTTTACCATTCTGCTCGCTTCGCTGATGTCCCTCGCCCCCACCCCCCCGCCAGCCGCCTGGCGCACCCCGTTTGAAAACGACCCCGCCGGCAACACCACGGCCACCTACGCCGAGTGCATCGCCTACTACCAAAAGCTGGCCGCGGCCTACCCGCAGCACCTGCACCTGGCCGAAGCCGGGCTCACCGACGCGGGCCTGCCGCTGCACGAAGTAGTGCTGAGCAGTGCCGTAAGCTTCAGCATGCCGTCGACTGACCAAGGCCGGGCGAACAGCGGCAAGCTGAATCTGGCCGCCCGCAAACCTGTCGTTTTTATTCAGAACGGCATCCACCCCGGCGAGCCCGAGGGCATCGACGCCAGCATGATGCTGGCCCGCGACCTGCTGCAGCAAAAGCCGCTGCTGAAGCTGCTGAGCCAGGTGACGGTGGTCATCGTGCCCGTGTACAACATCGACGGCATGCTGAACCGTAACTCGACCACCCGCGTGAACCAGAACGGGCCGGCGCAATACGGCTTCCGGGGCAATGCCCGGCACCTGGATTTGAACCGCGACTACATCAAGCAGGAATCGCGCAATGCGCAGTCGTTTGCCGCCTTGTTTCAGAAATGGCAGCCCGATGTGTTTGTGGAAACCCACACGTCCAACGGGGCCGACTACCAGTACACCATGACCCTGATTGCCACCCAGCACAGCAAGCTGGCGCCGGCCCTGGGCACGTACCTGCAGGGGCAACTGCTGCCCGCGCTGTACCAGGGCATGGAGCAAAAAAAGTGGCCCATGACGCCCTACGTCGACTTTGAGGGCCGGACGCCGGAGAGCGGCCTGCAGGCTTTTCTGGAGAGCCCGCGCTATTCTACCGGCTACGCGGCCCTGTTCAACACCATCGGCTTCATGCCCGAGACGCACATGCTCAAGGCCTTCGCGCCGCGCGTGCACTCCACCTACGACTTCCTGAAAACAGTGCTGGAAACCGTGGAACAGCAGGCGGCCGCGCTGGCGGCGGCCCGCGCCACGGCGGCAGTCGATATGGCGGCCCAAACCACCTTTCCCCTCACCTGGGCCCTGGACGACTCCCAGCACGAAACCGTGCAGTTCCGGGGCTATGAGGGCCGAATGAAGCCCAGCGACGTGAGCGGCCAGCCGCGCCTCTACTACGACCGCGCCGCGCCGTTTACCCGGCCGGTTAAATACTTCAACACCTACCGGCCCACCACCACGGCCACCCGGCCCACGGCCTACCTCCTGCCCAAAGCCTGGACGGAAGTGGCCGACCTGCTGCGGCGCAACGGCGCTACATTGGAGGCCTTAACCCAGGAAGTGAGCGTGCCCGTGGAAACCTACTACTTCGAGGACTACAAGACCACAGCCAAGCCCTTTGAGGGGCACTACGTGCACAGCCAGGTGCAGCTGCGCACCGTGCGGGAAACGGCCACCTTTCAGCCCGGCGACTTCGTGGTGTACCTCAGCGAAGCCGCGCCCATCCGCTACCTGATGGAAACCCTGGAGCCGCAGGCCACCGATTCTTTCTTTGCCTGGGGCTTCTTTGACAGCGTGCTGCAACAGAAAGAGCATTTCTCCGACTACGTATTCGAGGACCTGGCTGCCGACCTGCTCCGCCGCGAGCCCGCGCTGCGCGAGCGGCTGGAGAAGCTGAAGCAAGGCAACCCTGCTTTTGCCGCCAACGGCCCGGCCCAGCTGGAATGGGTGTACCTGAACTCCGCCTACCACGAGCCGGGCCACAACCGCTACCCGGTGGCGCGGTGGCTGGGCGAAGGGGAGCTATGAGTTAAGAGTTAAGAGTTGGTAGTTAGGAGTTGAGGGAAAGGGGTTTCGTGCGTTTAACTCTTAGTCGCTCACGCTTAACTCTTAACTCCCAACTCTTAACTCTTAACTGAACTGCTGCCAGCCCCACTTGAGCAGCACCACGCTGCCCCAGCCCACCAGCGCCACTACGGCGGCCAGAAACAGCAGCAGAAGCAGCACCAGCCCCTTGCCGCTGCCCGGGTGGCGGCCCTCGGCGTAGTGAGCGCGCAGCAGGGCCACGTTGCGCTCGTTGCTTTTGTAGGCGAAGTCGAAGAGGTTGCCGAGGATGGGAATGCCGCCCACCACGGTGTCGATGAGGATGTTGAGGGCCATGCGCACCACCACGGCCCCGCTGGCCCCGTGCCGGAACATGGTCATCAGCAAGGCCACCGACACGACGGTGGTTGACAAGTCGCCCACCACGGGCAGCAGGCCCAGCAGCGGGTCGAGGCCGAAGCGGAAGCGGGTGCCGGGCAGCGCAAACTGGCTGTCCATGAGCTTGGCAATGCGCTCAACCCAACGCAGGCGCTCGTCGGCAGCGAAGGAAGTGGGAACGGCGGCGGAGGAGCGGGGGAGCATGGGCGCGGGCTTTGGGCGTGGTACGGCTTTGAGGCGCCCACGGCTGAAGGCCAAGCCCGCCACGCGGCCTTGACGCCAAGCCAGCGCCCTGCCCAAAGCTGCCAATAAATAAATATATTGGCCGGTTTCTGCTTCCCGAAAAGTTTGGTTATCATTGCTGACGCGAATTTTCCTTCCTTGTATCCTCTTGCTGGTCATGAAAAAAAACTACCCTTTTTTAGTCGCCGGAGCCATCTGGGCCCTGCTGCCCGGTGGGGCGGCGGCGCAGGCTCCTTATGCCAGTGGCTTTGTGCCGGCGCGCAATGACTTTGACGCGTCTCCGGTCGGCAGTGTTAACGTCACTTTTTCGCAGCCCGTGACGGGCGCCAGCGGCATCCGGGTTTTTGGCAGCCGGCGCGGTGGGCTTTTGAGTGGCAACGGTAGCGGCGACGGCACCACTCAGCTGCATTTCCAGGTGAGCCAAGGGTTGGGGTTGGGCGAAATGGTGAGCGTGACGGTGCCTTCCACCGTGCGCGGCACCAACGGCCTGCCCGTGCCGGGCACCGTGTACCAGTTCCGCACGCCGGTGAGCGGCAGCCAGTTCATCAACGCCTACCCGGGCACCGGCAGCCTGCCCGAAGTGGGCACCGCCCTCTACGACCCCACCCTAGCCGACGTCAACAACGACGGCAAAATCGACCTGCTGCTGGCCGATGCGCAAAACGACCGGGTGCGCCTGCGGCTGGGCAACAACGGCCCGGGCTTCTTCGATGCGGCCACGCTGCTGAGTACCGGCGAACAGCCCGGCAGCATTGCCGTGGCCGACATGAACAACGACGGCCAGCTGGACCTGCTCACCAGCTCGAACGGCGCCACCGTGCGCATGGTGTCGGTGGCGCTGGGCAACGGCATGGGCGGCTTTGGGGTGCCGGCGGCTGTGCCGGTGGCCGCGCCGCCCGGCAGGGTGCGGGTGGGCGACGTGAACGCCGACGGCAACCTCGACTTTGTGGTGCCGCTGCTGGTGCCCGCCACGCCGGGCGGCGCGCCGGCCTCCACGGTGCTGGCCGTGCGATTGGGCAACGGGCAGGGCGCCTTTGCCGCGGCCCCGGACGTGCCGCTGGACCCCAGCGCCAGCAGCCCGAACCTGCACTTGGCCGATTTTAACAACGACGGCCAGCTGGACTGCCTCGTGGGCAGCACCTCCACCAACCTGCTGAAAACCTACCTGGGCAACGGGCAGGGCGGCTTTGCGCTAGCGGGCACCACCCCCCTGGCCCGTACCGGCGCCACCGACGCGGCCGACGTGACCGGCGACGGCCTGCTGGACGTGGTGATGGCCGACGGACCCGGCAACGCCGTGCGCCTGTACCCCGGCACCGGCCAGGGCGGCTTTGGCACGCCCACGGTGTTTACGCTGGCCAGTCCCACTGGCGTGCTGGCGACCAGCATTCCGGGCGGTGTCGGAATTTTTGCGACCTACAATTCTGCGGCGGCCGGGGCGGGCACCGCGTTATGGGGCCGTTCAAGCAACGTCACCGGCACCGGTGCTTTCAACCCCAGGGCTTCGCTCATGAGCAATTGCGCCGGCACGTCGCTCGTCATGGGTTCCGTGTATACCTCGTTCCCGCTGCTGGTGATTGTTGATAATGGCACCAACGGCGCGGGCCCCAACGTCAAGGCACGCCTCGACCAGGTTGTTACCGCCAGCCGCCCTTCTGCCAAAACGCTCCCGGCCGCCTGCTTCCCCAACCCTGCCCACCAGAGCGTGCAAGTCGTGCTGCCCACCGGCGCCGCAGGGCTGCGGGCCGAGGTGTACAACGGCCTCGGCCAATGCGTGCGCCGGCAGGAGCTTGGGGCCGTGGCGGTGGGCTCAGCGGCCACGCTCAACGTGAGCGCGCTACCGGCCGGGCTCTACACGCTGCGCCTCGCGGCTGGGCCGCAAAGCAGCACCCAGGCGCTGGCCATCGAGTAAGCGGGCCGTTTGGTCCTGGCCAAGCCCCGCCCACCGCCCGGTGGGCGGGGCTTTTTGTTGGCGCACCGAAGCGCTGGGCGCGGCAGGGCAGCGGCTCACATACCAAATGCAGTCGTCTACTACCGTTTGCCCACCGTTGACAACCGATAGTGAATACGGCATCACGGCGGCGGATGGTTTTGTCACTGTCCATTCTTGCCCGCTGGCAGTGTCATGACCCAATTTCTCCGTTTTTTCGCCCTCTTCCTCCTGTTGTCACCCGCCGCCCGCGCCCAGACCGGCGGCGTGGGCATTGGCACCACCGCCCCCGACGCCTCGGCCGCCCTCGACGTGGTGAGTAGCGCCAAGGGGGCCCTGCTGCCCCGCCTCACGTCGGCCCAGCGCCTGGGCATGGGCCAGGGCGCGGTGCCGCCCCCCGCACCCGGCCTGCTGGTGTACCAGACCGACGCGCCCATCGCCGGGGCAGCGGCTGGCAGCCCTTTGCCAACTTCAGCATCAAGATGGGCACCACCACGGCCACGTCGGTGCCCGGGGCGTTTCCGGCGCCGGGCACGCTCACGCCGGTGCACGCCAGCACTTACACCACCACCGCGGGCCGCAACCTGCACCCCTTCAACCTGGGCAGCTTCCAGTGGGACGGCACCAGCAACCTGCTGGTGGAACTGTGCTTCGACAACAACGGCTACAGCACCAACGACCTGGTGGCCACCGAGGACACCAGCTACCCGGCCAGCTACGCCCAGGAGCTGGACGGCACCAACGGCTGCGCCCTCACCGGCGGCCTGCCGCACGCCCCCTCGAACGAGCGGCCCGTCACCTACTTCGTGCAAGAGGGCGACCGCGCCTACACCCTGCCTGCCCGGCCTGGCCAGCCTGGCCAAGTGCTCACGCAGCAGGCCAGCGGGGCCGTGGCCTTTGCCACCCCGCCCTGGCTGCAAAGCGGCAGTGCCGTGTACCTGAGCGCGTTCGGCGCCCGCGTGGGCATCGGCACCAGCACGCCCACCCAGAAGCTGGACGTGAACGGCAGCGCCGTGGTGAGCGGCACTCTGCAGCTGGGCCGGGCCGACGGCGACAAGATTTGCTACACGGACCAGGGCGCGGCCGGCCCCAAGCTGGGCCTCGGCACGAACTGGGGCGTGCTCGCCTACGCCGGGCCGGGCACCGCGCTGGTGACGGGCTACCACGCCTGGCTGACCACCGCCACCAGTGGCTACGTGGAGCGGATGCGCCTGAACGTGACCGGCCTGGGCATTGGCACCACCACCCCGCGCGGCACCCTCGACGTGGCCGGCCCGGGCAACACCTACCTGGTGAATGACCCCAACGTTGGCGTGCCGGACCAGAGCGTGTTCCTGCCCGGCCACCTCTACCTGGCGCCCTACGGCGGCACCTCGGGCACGGCTTACCTGCAGGCCCGGGTGCCCAACCCCGCCACCACCACCAACATCGGCCTGACGCTGCGCACCACCAGCAACGGCAACCTGGTGAATGCCCTGCGCCTGAACGCCGACGGCTCGGCCAACTTCCAGGGCACCGTGACGGCCGCCGGCGTGACCCTGACGTCGGACGCCCGCTTCAAGCAGCAGGTGCGCCCGCTGACGGGCGCGCTGGCCGCCGTGCAGCAGCTGCGCGGCGTGCGCTACCAGTGGAATGCGCTGGGCGTGCAGCGCGGCGGCACGGCCGGCCAGGAGCAGATTGGCCTGCTGGCCCAGGAGCTGGAGCAGTTCTACCCCGAGCTGGTGCGCACCGATGAAGCCGGCTACAAGAGCGTGAACTACGCCCGGCTCACGCCGGTGCTCCTCGAAGCCCTCAAGGAACTAGCCGCCAAGAATGCCGGCCTTGAAACCAGAAATAATGCCTTGGAAACGCAGGTGCAGCAACAGCAAGCCAGCCTCGGCAGCTTCGAGCAGCGCCTGCGGGCGCTGGAAGCGGGCGGCGCGCAGGCCCGCACGGGAAAGTAGCCCGGCAACTGGGCGGGGGCGCTGCCCCACGGCCCGCTGACCGGACCCGGGCCCGGTGAAAACAAAAAAATGCCGGTATGGAACGGACGGGCTTTTTCTACCTACCTTGCTCACGGCCCGGCTTGACGGTCAGGCACTTTTTCTACCCAACACCCCGTTTCCGTTTTATGGCAACCGTTACCACTCCCATCCCCGCCGCCGTCAAGAAGGACGTGCTGGCCCTGCTCCAGCAGGCCCTCGACAAGCTGCACCCCTACACCGTCACCCTCACCGACGCCGAGCAGAAAAGCCTCGCCTCCGGGGCCATGGGCCGCGAGAGCGTGCCCTTCGTGCAGGAAGCCACCAAGCTGCTGGCCAACTACCCGCAGGTGCTGCGCCGCACCATCACCGACGAAATGATTGCCGAGTACCCCACCTGGGCCACCACTTTCGCCGACGCCGACGAGCTGCTGACCAAAACCCAGGCCCTGGCCGCCCTGCTCGGCACGGTGCGCCTGGCCAGCGGCGCCCAGGCCATGGACCTGGCCCGCGACGCATACAAAGACGGCCAGCTGGACAAAGGCAAGACGCCCGGCGTGGCCGAAATCGACACCATGAGCAAACGCTTCCCCACAGGCCCCAAAACCAAGACGGACACTAAAAAATAGGGGTCCATTCGTGAAAACGGGGGATTGATTCGTGAATTTCACGAATCAATCCCCCGTTTTTGTTGATTCATCTCTGGATTTCAGGGATTGGTTGCTGGCAAATGGCAATCTGGCTACTGCTTGGAGGGATTGATTCCTGAGCATCGCCGCTCAGGGTGTGCCACGGGTGGCCGGGGCGGTGTCTTCATAAGCGTCGGTTCTCATTGCCGGTGAAGACCGCCTTCTATTGAAACGCCCGCAGGAAGTTACTTTTCCCACTGCCGCTAATGCACCAGCGCGTTCAGGTCCGGCTCCCGTTCCACGGTGCAATCGCCGAAGCCGAAGAAATTGACAAGGCGAACTGACTTAATCATGAGCGCGAATATAGGCGAAAGCCGCAGGCGCGCCGCTCCTACCAGCCCCCGCTGGCCCCGCCGCCGCCACTGCTGCCCCCGCCCCAGCTGCTACTGCTGCTAGAGCCGGAGCTACCCGAACTGCTACTGCCCGACGAGCCCGACGACCAATCGCGCCGGCTGCGCCCGCTGCCCGAGCCGCTGAGCCACCAGTCGCTCTTGGTCCAGGCCCACAGGCCGATGAGGCCGCCGTTGCGCCGGCACTGCCACAGCAGCAGCAGCCCCCACAGGCCAAACAGCCCCCCCTTCATCATCCCCTCGGTGAGGCCCGCCGCGAAGCCGCCCAGCGCGGCCGGCCGCGCAAACGAGGCCTCCTCGCCCCGCATCAGGCGCATGAGTTGGGCGGTGGCCGCGTCCAGCCCCACGTAGTATTTCCCCTGCTTGAAGGCCGGCTCCAGCACGTCGGTGATGAGGCGGTAGGCGGTGGCGTCGGGCACGGCGCCCTCCAGGCCGTAGCCCGTCTGGATGCGGATGCGGTGCTCGCGCCGGGCCACCAGCACCAGCAGGCCGTTGTTGGTTTCGCGCCGCCCGATGCCCCAGGTATTGAACAGGCGCTGGGCCACGTCCTCCAGCGGCTCGGCCCCGAGGCGGGGCACCGTGACGATGACCAGCTGGGCGGTGGTGGCTTTTTCGAACCGAAACAGCCGGGCGCGCAGGCTGTCTTCCTCGGCCGGTTGCAGCAGGGCTGCCGCGTCGGTCACGGGCTCGTAGCGCGGCGGCCGGGGCGGAACGATGCCGGGCAGCGCCGCCGGCTCGGCCGCCAGCGGCGCCCTGGTTTCGGTGAGCGCCGTGTAGGCCGCGCGCCCGCCCCACCATAGCAGCAGCACCAGCACGCCCACCAGCATGGCCTGCAGGAAGCGGATGAACAAGCTGCCCGCAATGCCGAACACGACGTTGAAGACGGAAAAGGTATTGGGCGGATAGGTTTTGGGCATAACGGGAGGGGCGTAAATACAAACGCCCCGCGTACCGGGGTACGCGGGGCGTTTGTGGTTGGTTGATGGTAGTACGAACCCCTGCGGGGCATTTATACTACCACCGGCTCTACCGCCGGCGGCGCGGCTTCTCCTCTTCTTCGTCCTCGTCGTCATCATCGCCGAAGCTCGGCATGGTGAACATCGACGACAACAGGTCCTTGAACTGCGCGCCCGAGGTGAGGCGGTTGCGCGAAATCAGGCTGTGCTCGCTCAGGCCGTGGAGCAGGAATTCCATGAGGAAGTAGGTGTGCTCGGGCGTCTCGTTGGGGTGCAACTCGGTCACGATGTCGCGCAGGCCGGGCACCTGGTCGAGGGCCTTTTTGTAGTCCTCGGTGCTGGCGTCGTGCAGCAGGTCCAGCGTGTGGCCGTTGCCGAACCACTCCTGCACCGTTTTGTAAGGCGAGGGGCGGTTTTTGAGCTTCTTGCTCTTGTCGGGGTCGGGGAAATAGTTCAGGAACAGCGTGCGGATGGCCTTGCCCATCAGCTTCTCGGCCACGATGCCGGCGCCCTCCTGCTCGCCCTCGTACACCAGTTCCACCTTGCCCGTCACGGCCGGTACGGCCGAAATGAAGTCGCCCAGGCGCACGTAGGTGTTGCTTTCGCCGTTCACCAGCGCCCGGCGCTCGGCGCCCGCAATCACCTGCTCGTAGGCCGATATGGTGAGACGGGCCGACACGCCCGACTTGGCGTCCACGAACTCGGAGCCGCGGGCCTCCACGGCCACCTGCTCCACGAGGTCGTGGATGATTTCGTTGCTCGTCACCATGCCGCGCTGCTCGTCTTTGATGCGGGCCTCCTGCTTGGTGATGCGCTTGCCGATTTCGATGGATTTCGGATAGTGCGTGATAATCTGGGCGTCAATCCGGTCCTTGAGCGGCGTCACGATGCTGCCGCGGTTGGTATAGTCCTCGGGGTTGGCCGTGAACACGAACTGAATATCCAGCGGCAGCCGCACCTTGAAGCCGCGAATCTGGATGTCGCCTTCCTGCAGAATGTTGAACAGCGACACCTGGATGCGCGCCTGCAGGTCGGGCAGCTCGTTAATCACGAAAATGCCGCGGTGCGCGCGCGGAATCAGCCCGAAGTGAATCACCCGCTCGTCGGAGTACGGCAGTTTCAGCGTGGCGGCTTTGATGGGGTCGGCGTCGCCGATGAGGTCGGCCACCGACACGTCGGGCGTGGCCAGCTTCTCGGTGTAGCGCTCGTTGCGGTGCATCCACGTCACGGGCGTATCGTCGCCTTTCTCGGCAATGAGGTTTTTGGCAAACACCGACAGCGGCTGCAGCGGGTCGTCGTTGAGCTCGGAGCCGGCCACCACGGGCATGTACTCATCGAGCAGGTTGATGAGCAGGCGCGCGATGCGGGTTTTGGCCTGGCCACGCAAGCCCAGCAGGTTGATGTGGTGCCCGGCCAGGATGGCGCGCTGCAGCTCCGGAATCACAGTTTCCTCGTAGCCGAAGATGCCGGGGAATACTTCTTCTTTGTTTTTGAGCTTCTGAATCAGGTTTTCCCGGAGCTCTTGTTTCACGCTGCGGGGCTGGTAACCACTGGCGCGAAGCTGGCCCAGGGTCTGGATGTTGTCGTGCTTCATAAAGGGCGTTGGCGGGAAACTGGCTTCCCAAGGTCTTTAACCGCGAAAGGGGGCCTGAGGTTCAGGCCGTGGCAGCGGTTGGCGCCGGGGCTTGCGGCAACCACGGAGAGCGCTGGGGTTTGGGCTTCCTAAAGGCCCTGAAGCAGGTTTTCACACCAGCTTTCGCGAAAAACCGGCCCCCGGCCCTAAATCAGCAACTGAATGCAACATGCGCGAAACAGTTGCTACCGTCGGCCGCCGTGCTTTGCAGCCGAAATCACGACTCAACTTATCCTTTCATGCCCCACACCTTCCGCTTTGCTTTCTCTCTTTGCCTGCTGTCCATTGCCAGCCACGCCCAAGACCCTCTGCCACAGTGGCACCACCTCGACCCCGCCGTCGACAAGGCCATGGGCATCAGCACCGACCGGGCTTACGAGCTACTGCGCGCTTTGCCGAACAAGCCAACCGCCCGCCCCCTCATCGTGGCCGTCATTGATGGCGGCATCGACACCGCGCACGTTGACCTGCGCCGTGTGCTGTGGCACAACCCCAACGAAATACCTGCCAACGGCCGCGACGACGACCACAACGGCTACGCCGACGACGTGTACGGCTGGAACTTCATGGGCGGGGCCGACGGCCGCAACGTCTTCGAGAGCCAGAAAGAAGAAACCCGCCTCTACGCCCGGCTAAAGCCGCTGTACGAAGGCAAAACCCTGGCCACGGTGCCGGCCGCCAAACAGGCGGAGTTCCGCCTGTATGAGCGCGCCAAAAAAACCTACGCCCTCAAGCGGGCCGAAGCCGAAGCCGCTTACCAGAAAGACGCTCAGGCCCTGGCCGAAGACCGCGCCCGCCTCGCCGCCCTCAAAAAAGGCTACGGCGTGGCCGTGCTCGATTCGGCCTTTCTGCACCGCCCGCCCGCCGCGGCCGATACGGCGCTGGCCCGCCAGGCGGCTTACTACTACCGGGGTATGCGCGGGCGCACGCCCAACACCGACTCGCTACTCAACCGCTACATCCGCTACAACGCGGAGCTGAAGCTGCGCCTCGACTACGCGTATAACCTGAACTACCGCCCGCAGCCGCTGGCCGGCGAGCATCCCGCCGACCTCACCGAGCGCCATTACGGCAACAACAACCTGCAAACCCGCCTCGATTACCACGGCACCGGGCACGGCACGCACTGCGCCGGCATCATCGCGGCCGACCGCGCCAACAACCTCGGCGTACGCGGCGTGGCCGAGCAGGTGCGCATTCTGAGCGTGCGCTGCATTCCTGATGGCGACGAACGTGACAAGGATGTGGCCAATGCCATCCGCTACGCCGTCGACAACGGCGCCAGCGTCGTCAGCATGAGCTTCGGCAAGTACTTCTCGCCCGATAAAAGCGTCGTCGACGAGGCCATCCGCTACGCCAACACCAAGGGCGTGCTGCTGGTGCACGCCGCCGGCAACGACCACCTCAACGTCGACAGCACGCTGCAATACCCCACGGGCCGCTACCTCAACGGCCAAACCATTCCAAACCTGATTACCGTAGGCGCCAGCGCCCGCACCAACGACGAACGCCTCGTGGCCCGGTTCTCAAACTACGGCCGGCAGGCGGTGGACGTGTTTGCGCCCGGCGTCGACATCGTGTCAACCTTTCCCGGCAACGAGTACCGCCCGATGAGTGGCACCAGCATGGCCACGCCGGCGGTGGCCGGCATGGCGGCCGTGCTCAAAGTCAATTTCCCGTACCTCACCCCCGCCGACCTCAAGCGCATCATTCTGGCGTCGGCCGCGCCGGTTCACACGCAGGTTCTCAAGCCCGGCACCAAGCAGCTGGTCGATTTTGCCACGCTCTCGCGCACCGGCGGCATCGTCAATCTATACGAAGCCGTGCGCCTGGCCAGCAGCCAGCACCCGTAGCGCCGGTGGGATAGTTAAAGCAACTGGCGTTCGTTTTCGTCTACTTCCGCATGAAAGCATCGACCGAACGCCAGCTGCTGCGGTGGTTCCACACGCTGGCCAGCATCCCCCTGGTGGGCTACATCTACGGCCCGGTGGCCAGCATCCCGGAAGCAGCGCGCATGGTGCGCTGGGTCCTCATGCCGCTGGTGATACTCAGCGGCCTGTGGATGTGGCGCGGGCACTGGGTGAAACAGCAGTGGCGCCGACTCACCCAGTCGCGTTAAGCGCAGTACCTATTGAGTGGCCCCGCCCCACTCGGTGGGGATAAACCAAGACATTCCAAACAACATGAGCATCGCATAGAGGAGCGTAACAGCAACCAGGCTCAAAATAATGACACTGCCTACACGTCCAAAAAGCTTTCTCATATCGAGTTACAGCGTCTTGCGGCGGTTCTTCTTATAGTCCTCGAACACCAGGTGCCCCAGCCCTTTAAGGCCGGAATAGTACGCTTTGCCCTGGTTCACCTCCGTGAATTCCTCCACGAACTTCTGTAAATACGGGTCGGAGGTAATCATGAAGGTGGTGATGGGAATCTTGACGCGGCGGGCAGCGGCGGCCAGGTTCAGGGTCTTGTTCACCACTTTGCGGTCGAGGCCGAAGGCGTTTTTGTAGTAGCCGTTGCCTTCCTTCAGGCAGGTGGGCTTGCCGTCGGTAATCATGAAAATCTGCTTGTTGGGCGTTTTGCGCTTGCGGAGCAGGTCCATGGCCAGTTCCAGGCCGGCCACGGTGTTGGTGTGGTAGGGGCCCACTTGCAGGTAGGGCAAGTCTTTCACCTCAATCTGCCAAGCGTCGTTGCCGAACACGATGACGTCGAGGAAGTCCTTGGGGTACTTCTGCTTCACGAGCTCGGCCAGGGCCATGGCCACCTTCTTGGCCGGCGTGATGCGGTCCTCGCCGTAGAGTATCATGGAGTGCGAGATGTCAATCATCAACACCGTGCTGGTCTGCGACTTGTGCTCGTTTTCGCGCACTTCGAGGTCGCCTTCGGTCAGCATGAAGTCGTCGCCGTCCATGCCGTGGTTGAGCTGGGCGTTGCGGATGGACTCGGACATCTGAATCTGCTCGAGCGAGTCGCCGAAGCGGAATTCGCGCAGGTCGGTGCTCTGCTCGTCGCCCTGGCCGGTGTGGGGGGTGCGGTGGTTGCCGGTGCTGCTCTTTTTCAGCTTGCCAAAAATCTCCTCCAAGGCACTCTTGCGGATGCCCTGCTCGGTTTTGGGCGTAATCTTGAATTCGCCCTTTTCCTGCTCGTTCTCATCGATGTAGCCTTTTTTCTTCAGGTCGTCGATGAAGTTGCCCATGCCGTAGTTGTCGTCGGTAAGGCCGTACTGCTTGTCGAGCTCGTTGAGCCACTGCAGGGCCTCGCCCACGTCGCCGGAGGTGATGGTAACGAGCTGCATAAACAGCTTAAACAACGACTCAAAGCCCTTTTCGGGCTGGTCTTCGGGCACAAAATCGCGGAAGCGGAAGCCAACGGCCATAATATTCTTCTTTCAGGTAGGACTGCGAAAACAAGCGCGGCGCGGGCAATGTTCAATCAGACGTAGCGCGAAGCTCCAGCTTCACGTTTCGGCCGCGCAATTTGCCTACGCCGCTTTTGTTCAACGACACGCGAAGCTGGAGTTTCGCGCTACTTCCCACCCATGAAAGCCATCTGGAACAACACCGTCATCGCCGAAAGCGACGACACCGTCGTGGTTGAAAACAACCATTATTTCCCCGCTGAAGCCATCAAAAAAGAATTTTTCGAGGACAGCATCGCCCAAACTACCTGCCCCTGGAAAGGCCGCGCCAGCTACTACTCCCTGAACGTGAACGGCGAGAAAAACAAAGACGCCGCCTGGTACTACCCCGAGCCCAAAGACGCCGCCAAGGAAATTAAGGGCCGCGTGGCGTTTTGGAAGGGCGTAAAAATCGAGAAATAGGCCTGCAAGAAAGAGCGCAAGAATCGGGTTTGGGGCGCAGAGCGGCCGCGCGAATTTTGTAGTCACTCCACCCCCAAAGTGCCATGACTGACTACCAACGTATCGCCGCTGCCCTGACCTACCTGCGCGCCAATTTCCAGGCCCAACCCGGCTTGGAAGAATTGGCCGAACAGGCCCATTGGAGCCCGTTTCACTTTCAGCGCAAGTTTCAGGAGTGGGCCGGGGTGTCGCCCAAGAAATTTCTGCAGTATCTCAGCCTCGACCACGCCAAGCAGATGCTGCGCCAACAAGCCTCGGTAGCCGATGCAGCTTATGAAACGGGCCTGTCCGGCACCGGCCGCCTGCACGACCTGTTCGTGACGCTGGAGGCCATGACACCCGGCGAATACCGCCACGGCGGCGCCGCGCTGGCCATTCAGTACAGCTTCGGCGAGAGTCCGTTTGGGACGTACCTGGTGGCTTCCACCGCCAAAGGCATCTGCAAGCTGGTATTCGTCGAAGACGAACAGGCTGCCCTGGCCGAGCTCCGGCTGGAATGGCCCAACGCCTTGCTCATGCAGGCCGAAACCGCCGCCCACGCACAAGTAGCGCGGTTTTTCGCCCGTGACTTCGCTCCTACCGACCGGCTGCATTTGCACCTGAAAGGCACCGCGTTTCAGCTCAAAATCTGGGAGTCGCTGCTGCGCATCCCGGAGGGCCAGCTGCGCACCTATTCGCAGCTCGCCGTGGCGGCGGAGAACAGTGCGGCCGTGCGCGCCGCCGGCACTGCCATTGGGGCCAACCCAGTGGGCTACCTCATCCCCTGCCACCGCGTCATTCGCGGCACGGGAGAATTTGGCCAGTACCGCTGGGGGGCGCCGCGCAAAGCCGTGATGCTGGGCTGGGAAGCCGCCCGCACCAGCGCCGAAACCACGGTTCCGATGACTACGGCAGCGGCTTAGCGCCGTTGGAAAGTAGCGCGAACTGTGCAGTTCGCGTCCCCGCGCCGTTCGGCTAAATCGTTCTGCCACGCGAACTACAACGTTCGCGCTGCTCACAGGAAAGCCGCTTCCCAGGCTCTGAGAAGCGGCTTTCCTGTTGCGAGAAGCTTGTTCTTACTCCACTACCAGCCGGCGCGCTTCGGCACTGGTGCGCACCACGTACACGCCGGCGGGAAGGTGTTCGGGCAGGGCGAGGTGGGCGGTGCCAGTGGCATCGGTGGTGGCGCGGGCCACGCGGCGGCCGGTGGCATCCAGCACTTCGACGAGGGCGTTGGCGGGCAGGCCGGCGGCCGTGGTGGCGCGCTGGGCCGGGTTGGGATAGAGCACGAAACTGGGCTTGGCTGCCCCGGCGAATTGCACCATACGGATGGCGGAGTAGCTGGTGGAGCCGTCGGTATCCACCTGGCGCAAGCGGTAGTAGAGCACGGGCGCGTCGGCCGGCAGTTTCGTATCAAGTAGGGTATAGTCGTGGCGGGTAGTGGCGCTACCCGCGCCCGCCACCGTGCCGATGTTCGTGAACGATTGCCCGTCAAGGCTGCGCTCGACGGTGAAGCCGGCGTTATTAAGCTCCGTGGCGGTGGCCCAGCGCAGGCGCACGGCGGCCGGGCCTTCGGACTGGGCCGTGAACTCGACCAGGGTCACGGGCAGCGGCGCATCGGCGGTGCCCACCGTGAAGAAGGAGAAGCTGCCAGCGGCCGGCACCGTGCCGGTGGCGGTGCGGGTAGCGGCCGCGTTCTGCGAAGCACTGATGCGGGCCCAGCCGGCGCCTGCCACCGGCGCGGCCGCGCGCGCCCACACCTGGGTACTGGCGAAGTTGGTGAGGCCCCGGTCGTTGGCCGACAGCCAGGTGAGCTGCACCGTGACGTCGGTGAGCGGGGCCGAAGTGCGCCAGATTTGGTCGATGCCCGCGGTGGTGCCGCCGGCGTTGGTGCCGTAGCTGAGCTGGGCAGTGCTGAGGCCGGCCGTGCGGGTCACGGTCAGGTTGGTGAGGGTGGCGGCTGGGGTGAGGGTGAAGCCGTTGGGGAAGGCGGTGGCGGCCCCGCCCGGCACGTTGGCCTTCACGGCAACTAGGTTGCCAGCCACGTAGCGGGTACTGGTTTCGCCCGAGAGCGTGGCCCCGTTCAGCAGCCGCAGGGTGGCTGATGGGGCGGTGGTGACTAGGCCGCTGGTGAGCGTGAGCGTCCCGGCCACGTCGGCGTTGCTGCTGGCGGGCAGGGTCACGCCAGCGCTGGTGTTGCTCACCGTGAGGTTGGCCAGCCCGGCCCCCTGGAGGTCGAGCTGCTGGGCGGCCGTGCCATTGAGGGTGACGGTGCTGGCGCTGCCGGGCACGAGGGTGGCGCCGCTGGCGTTTAGCAGGTTGCCGCCCACGTAGAGCTGGTTGGCGCCGCTGCTCAGGTCGAGCGTGCCGCTGGCGTTGTGGAGCGTGCCGCTGGTGGAGAGGATGGCCCCGCCGGTGAGCGTTAGGGTAGCGCCGTTGTTGGTCAGGTCCTGGGCGTGAGCGGCGCGAACCCCGCCCAGGAGCAGCGCAAGCAGAAGCAGTTGTTTCATGGGAATCTCCATCAGGAACGAAATTTTCGGGCAGGCCACGACCTAGATGCCGGCGCGGATGATAATCCAGTTTGTGCCATCGGAGATGGCCGTGACGACCTTGGACGAGCCCGTGGTGCTCATGTCGAAGGTGTTGCCGCTGCTGATGGTGTTCGTGCCATCGAAGATAGAGCTGTTGCTGGAGAGTTTGGCCGCGATGCTGCCGCCGTTGCGCAGGTAGTAGATTCGGCCCGTGCAGGAGTTGGCATTAGGCAGGAAGTAGTGTTGGTTGCTGGTGCTGCTGGGCGCCAGGCCATAATAGCTGCCCCCGATGGCCGACTGGTTAACCGGGCCCTGGTCCAGGCCGTTGGCGCCGGCGCCGGGGCCGCCGCCACCGCCGTAGCTGGTCTGCACGCCCACGGCAAAGGTGCCGTTTACCTGCAGGCTGCTGTTGGGCGCCGACGTGCCGATGCCCACGCTGACGGCGTTGTTGGTGCCTTTCGCGGCGCCGATAACCAGCGAGTTGCTCTGGGTGACGGTGGCCCCGGCGCCGATGGCGTAGGCATCGTAGAGGCCGGCGCTGGCGTTGGAGCTGCTGCCCAGCAGGATGTTGTTGGTGTTGGTGGTCAGCCCGTTCCCAGCGCTGCCCCCCACCACGACGTTGCTGCTGCCGGTAATGGTCGTGCCGCTATTATAGGCCGCCTGGGTGCCGATGAATACGTTGTTGGTACCGGTGGTCAGCCGGTTGCCGGCGGAGGCGCCCAGCAGGGTATTGTCGCTGCCGGTTGTGCTCTGCCCCGCCCCGGAGCCGATGAAGGTGGCGTTGCCGGCGTTGAAGTCCTGCCCCGCCCTGGCCCCCACGAGGGTATTGTCCTGGCCGGTGGTCATGGCGGTGCCGGCGTTGAAGCCCAGCATCACCGACAAGGAGCTAGGTGAATTATTACCCAACGTCACCCGCCCGTTGCTGTACACCCGGAAGGCCTCCGCGCCGTTGCGCTTGAAAATCAGGTCTTCGTTGTTGTTCGAGCCTAGGAACTGATTGCCGTCGAGGGTGTTGCCGCTCAGGCTCCAGCCGCTGCTGCCGGGGATGGTGGCCCAGGAGTTGTCGCCGCGCAGGAAGGTGCTGCTGCTGGGCGTGCCGATGGCGCTCAGCTCGGCAATGCCAATGGCGTCGTCGGCTACTTTGGCATTAGTCACGGCGTTGTCGGCCAGCTTGGCGTTGTTAATGGCGTTATTAGCCACCGTGGGGTTGGGGTAGGTGCCCGTCAGGTCGCCGCCGGCCGCGCCGCTGGGGGTGCCGCTTGGAATGGCCTGGGTGCTCAGGTCGCCGTCGGCGTTGGCCACCACCATGCGGCTTCCGGTGCCGGCCAGGCCGCGCAGGCGGGTGCTGCCGTTCACGTCGAATTTGGCGAGGGGGTCGTTGGTGCCGATGCCTACGTTGCCGCCGGGCTCCAGAAAAAGGCGGTAGTCGGCCACCCCGCTTTCCGAGAAGTTCAGCGCGTTGCTGCTGCCGTTGGTGGTCAGGGCCAGGTGCCAGCGGTTGGTGCCGACGTTGTTGCGCAGCTGCACGGCGTCGTTCGTGCTGTTGCCCTGCACCGTCAGCGGCAGGTTGGCCGTGGTGGTGCCGATGCCCACGTTGCCGGTGCCCGAGAAGGTCAGGTCGTTGGTGCCCAGGGGCACGTCGGTATCGGCCGTGAGGGCGGTGCCGCCCAGGCGCACGGTAGTAGTGGAGCCGCTGGTGCTGGCGCTCAGGCCCGGGCCGGCAGCCACGGCGGGGGGAGTCGGGTTCAGGTACACCCAGGCGGCGGGGTTGCCGGCGTAGTACCAGAAGCCCGTTTGCGTGCCGCCACTGGCGGTGCCGTCGGTCTGATACACCATCAGGCCCTGCGGCGGGCTGGTGATGGCCGTGCGCTGGGCGGCCGTCAGGCGCGGCACCAGCAGGCCCTTGTCGGTGGCCCGGATGTCGAGGGCCGCTTTGGCGTTGGGTGTGGGCGTGCCGATGCCCACGTTTTGCGCCTGAACGGCAAAAGGAAGTGTAGCGGCCGCAGCAGCCAGTAAGGGTAAGTGAAGCTTCATATGAGGTGTTTGAATGAAAGCGCGTGAGAAGTAAAAGCTTGAATTCAGGCTGCGAAATTTCACTAGCGTCCCATAGGAACAAAAACCGGCTTGTACCCTAAACAGGGTACAAGCCGGTTTCAGACAGAGGAAGCAGGCTTACTCCACCACCAGGCGGCGGGCCAGGCTCCCACCACGCACCACGTACACGCCCGCGGCCAGCCCGGCGGGCAGCGTGAGGCGGGCCGTGCCATCGGCTTCGGCGGTGGCGTGGGCCACGGCGCGGCCCAGGGCGTCCAGCACTTCGACCTTCGTGCCGGCCGCCAGGCCGGCCACGGCTACGGCCGAGCGGGCCGGGTTAGGGTATAGCGTGAACGGGCCAGTTCCGCCAACGGTCACGGCGCGCACGGGCGAGTAGCTGAAGGTGCCGTCGGCGTCCACTTGCCGCAGGCGGTAGTAGACTAGGGCCGGCGACTTGGGCGTCTGGGCGTCGCGGAAGGCGTAGTCGGTAGCGCCGGCTTTGTCGCCCTGCGCCGCCACTTCGCCGATGCGGGCGAAAGTCTTGCCGTCCAGGCTGCGCTCGATTTCAAAGCGGGCGCTGTTTTTCTCGGAAGCCGTGCGCCAAATCAGTCTGGCCGTCGCGCCTTCGGCTTCGGCGGTGAAGGCGGTGAGTTCGACGGGCAGCGGCGTGCTGCTGCCGGTGAGGTAAAACTCGGAGAAGTGGTCGGGCACAAGGGCCTGGGCCACGAACCAGGCCACGCCATTGCCGGGGGTGCTGGCACTCAGCGTCAGGGTGCGCGACTCGCCGGTGGCGGCGTTGTTGCTCAGGCTGCAATCCTCATTCGGGCCGCTGTACTGGGTGCTTTTCAGGCTGGCGTAGCTCGCCACCGATGGGTCGGCGGCTTGCAGGCGGGCAAACTCGGAAGTCAGCCCGTAGAAGCGGACGTTGACAGTGCCACCTGTGAAGGTGGGATTGGTGGCACTCAGGCGCCAGTTGCGGTCGAGGTACTTGTGGGCGCGGCCGTCCTGGCGCACCGCGCTGGCCGTGCCGGCGACGAGAAACTGCACGCTTACTGCGCCCAGCGCGGCGCGGGTATCCTGCAGGGCGGCTACCACTTGGCCATTGCTGGCCAGCAGGTAGTGCCATTTGCTGTCGCCGGTGGTGGTGTAGGCCACCGTGCTCAGGCAGCTAGCCACGGCGTCGTACACTTTGAGCACGGCGAAGGCCGGGCTGCCGCTGCTGCTCACCCCGGTGGTGGTAACTACCACGGCGCTGCTGCCCACGGCCGCGCCCGCTGGCACCGTGGCCGTGAGCGAGGTAGCCGAATTAAACACCACGCTGCTGGCCGCCACCCCGCCGAACGTGACGGTGCTGCCATTAATAAAGCGCGTGCCCGTGATGGTGACGGGCATGCCCGGCAGCTCGGCGCTCACGCTCAGAGCCGTGATGGTGGGCGGCAGCGCGTAGGTGATGGTGAATTGGGTGGCGGCCGTGTTGTCGTTGCCGGCCGTATCCTGGGCTTTGGCCGCCCCCACGTTGACCGTGATGGTGGACGGCGCGCCGCTCGGCGTCACGGTGAAGGTGTACTGACCGGCGTTGACTATGGTCAGGGAGCTTTTGGTGCCGCCCGCCACCGTCACGTCGGCAATGGTGAAGTTCGCCACGCCTTCCGAAAACGTGATGGTGAACGGCACGGGACTGGTGCTGGTGCCGCTGCCCGAGGCCCCGGCCGAGCTGCTGATGACCACCGTCGGCGCCACGGTATCCACCGTGAAGGTGTTGGTGGCGCTGTTCAGGCTCACGGGCTGGCCGCTGGTTTGGGCCGTGGCGTAAACCGTGTGCGAGCCCTCGCTCAGGGCCGTGGCCTGGGTCTTGCTCCAGTTGCCGTTGCCATTGTTGGCCGTCACGGTACCGATGCTGACGCCGTCGACGTACACCGCCACGGTGCTGCCGGACACGGCCGTGCCGGTGTAGGTGGGCGTGTTGTCGTTGGTGCTGCTGCCGTCGTCAGGGGTGTCGACCTGCGGGGTGGCGGTGCGGGGCGCGATGGCAATGTTCTTGGTGGCGGCGGCGCTGGCCGCGCTGCCGTCATTGGCTACAAAACTCATGGTGCGGGTGGCCGTGTTGGGCGTGCCGGCGGTGTTGTTGTACGTAATGGCCCGCAAAGCCGCCTGCCACTGCGCCTTGGTGGCCGCGGCCCCGGCCGAAGTCAGCGTGAGAATGCCCGTGCCGGCGGCGTAGCTGGCGCTGATGTTGCCGTAGATGGTGCTGCTGGCGTTCGTGAAAGCCAGCACGTCCTGGGTGCTTTGGAAGTTGGTGGTCAGGCGCACCGAGGCCGAAGCCAAGGTATTGTTGTCGGTATCAGTCACGGTCAGACCGGCATCCACGGCCACGGGGCCGGCGCCCTGCGTCCAGGTGGTGTTGCCGCCGGTGGTGGCGACTGCCGGCGCGTCGTTCGTCGAGCCCACGGTGATGCTCACGATGTCCGAATCGGACAGGGCCCCGCCGCTGCCGGTGTTGCCCAGGTCATTGGCGGCCAGCGTCAGCGAGGCCGTGCCGTTGAAGTTGAGCGTGGGCGTGAACACCAGCCCGTTGAGGGCGGCGTTGATGTTCGTGAGCGTGCCCCGAAATTTCATCGAGGCATCGGCCGTGCCATCGCCAATGGTGAACGTCAGGCCCGTGGTGCGGCTGAGCGAGAAGGTGCCGTTGGCCCCCGTCAGGGTGATTTCCAGGTTGCCCGTGCCGGCGTCCACATCGGCCACGCTCAGCAGGTTGTTGTTGGCCGTGCTGAAGGTGAGGGGCGTGTCCTCGGCGGTGGTTTGGGTGGCGGGCACCGTGGCCACCGGCGCATCGTTCACGCCATTCACGGTGGTGTTATTGCTGGCCGAGTTGTTGGCCGGGTTCGGGTCGGAAGTGCTGCTGCTCACCGAGGCCGTGGCCGTGATGGTGCCGCCCTGGCCGGGCGCCTGAATCTGCACCGTGAGGACCGGCGCCGCCCCGACGGCGAGGCTGGTGCGGGTGGCCGTCACGGTACCGCCCGACTGCGAGGCCGCCCAGCCCGTGCCGGCGGCCGAGATAAACACCGCCCCGGCCGGCAGCCCCAGCGTGGCCGTGAGGCCACTGGCGCTGCTGGGCCCGGCGTTGCTCACCGTGAGGGTATAGGTAAGGGTGGCGTCCTCATTCACGGGGTTAGGCGCCGCGCTCAGCGTCACCGACAAGTCGGCCGATGTGCTCACCGTGAACGTGCCGGTGCTGGTGCCGAGCCCGTCGGCATTGGCCACCGAAATGGTGCCCGTGGTGGCGCCCGCGGGCACCGTGGCCGTAATCTGAGTATTGCTGTTCACCGTCACGGCGGTAGCGGTGGTGCCGTTGAACTTCACCGTAGCCGCGCCCGCGTCGTTGAAGTGGGTACCGGTAATAATGACCGAGGTGCCCACCGGCCCGGTGTTGGGGTTGAAGCCGGACACCGTCGGTATTTCGGCCACGTCAGTCACGCCGATGGTGAACGTCTCCTCGTAAAACAGCCCGCCCTGGTCGGTGGTGCGGATTTTGACGCTGTAGCTGTTCTTGGTTTCGTAGTCGAACACGCCATTAGTCGTAAGCGCGTTGCCGCTGATGTTGAACGAGCCGTTGTCGGCCCCGCCCACCGCAAAGGTGTAGGTGAAGGTGTTGCCCGCGTTCGGGTCGTTGCTGCTGAAGGTGCCCACCGTGGTGTTCAGGGGCTGGTTTTCGGCCGCGCTGGCGTTGCTCAGGCTGAGGTCGGTGGGGGCCGCGTTGGCGCCGACGCCCTGTTCGTAGCGGTCGATGGTACCGTCGGCGCGGCCCACCAACAGGTCCAGCATGCCGTCGCCGTCGATGTCCGTTACGCAGGGCTTGGCGTTGGTACCGGCCGAAATGCCGTTAAAATTGCTGGAAAGCTGGCTAACGGTGAAGCTGCCGGCCGCCACCTGCTCGTACCGGTAGAGGGTGCCGCCACTCACGCCCATCAGGATGTCGATGCGCCCGTTACCATCCAGGTCCACGCAAAACGGCGCGGCGTTGCCCGACAGCTGCAGGCTGTTGAAGTTGGTATCGATGCGGTAAAACTGGTCGGTATTCTCGAAGGTCTGCTGGGAGTGGCTGGTAATGCCGTCGCCCTTGCCCACCAGTAGCTCCAGCCGGCCGTCGACGTTGAGGTCGGTCATGCCGGGCACCGTGTTGCTGGTGGTCGAAATGCCCGAGAAGTTGTTCTGCACCAGCGCGAAGGTAGCGGCCCCCACGCCCGTTTGCTCGTACTCGCTCACGGTGCCGTCGCCGCGCCCCAGCAGCAGGTTGAAACGCCCGTTGCCTTCCAGGTCCACAATGGCCACCGTGGCCTGGGTGCCCATGTTGAGGTTGGCCGAACCCGTGCTCAGCAGGCCCAGGCTGGTGAAGGCCGTGCCGTTGGCGGTGGCTTGCTCGTAGCGCCCAATGGTGCCATCGGCCCGGCCCACCAGCAGGTCCAGCCGGCCGTCGCCGTCGAGGTCGGCCACGGCCGGCGCAGCGTTGTTCCCGGCGTTCACCCCGGCAAAGTTGCTGGCCACCAGGGTGTAGCTCACGCTGTTGCTGGCCCGCGTCACCGCAAAGGCGGCAGGCGAGAAAGCAAAACCGGCGCCGGTGGTCACGTTGAGGAGCTGCGTAGAGGCCGCCCGGGGCACCACGGCCGTAATCTGGGTACTGGAATTGACGGTGAACACCGCCGACAGTTCCCCAAAGCGCACGCTGGTAGCGCCGGTGAAGCCGCTGCCCGTGATGACGACGTTGCTGCCCGCCGCCCCGCTCGCGGGCGAGAGGCCCGTGATGGTGGGCTGGGCCCAGGCCGCCGCGCTGGTCAGCAGCAGGATAAACAGGAGCGGCAGCAGCGGCCGGCGCAGGAAAAGCGTAAAAATTCGCATAAAGTCAGGACGTAGAGGTTTAGCCACCACAAAACTCTGCCCGACGCGCACCCCGCGCCGCGCCGGGCTTGTACCCTAAACAGGGTACAAGCCCGGCGCCGGCCGGGAGCCCATTCGCCTGCACCTTTGCGGTAGATATGACAACCATTGCCTTTCCCATCAGCGTGGCCATCGTGGAAGACGATGCCCGGGTGCGCGAACTCCTCCGCGAGTACCTCTGCTACCAGCCCGAGTTCCGCTGCCCCATCGTGGTCGATTCCGTCGAGGCCCTGTGGAAAGAGCTGGACCTGGCCCTGCCGCCCCGCGTCATCCTGCTCGACGTGAGTTTGCCCGGCCAAACCGGCATCCAGGCCCTGCCCGCCCTCAAAAAACGCCTGCCCGATACCGACATCGTGCTGCAAACCATGCACGACGACCCCGAGCGCATCTTCCTGGCTCTGCGGGCCGGCGCCACCGGCTACGTCATCAAAAACGCCACCAGCCTGCCCCAGTACAAGCAGGCCATCCTCGACGTGCTCAACGGCGGGGCGGCCCTCTCCCCTTCCGTGGCCCGCAAGGCCTTGCAGCACTTCCAGCCCGCCCCCAGCCAGCAACCGGAGCTGTTGAGCGCCCGCGAGCAGCAGGTGTTGCAAGCCCTCACCGAAGGCCTCAGTGAAAAGCAAGTGGCCGCCCGCCTCAGCCTCTCGCCCGACACCGTGCACACCTACGTCAAGCGCCTTTATGAAAAGCTGCGCGTGAAGTCGCGCGGCGAACTGCTGAGTCGCGCCGCCAAGGGCGATTTGTAGCGTTGGCTTTGTTTAAAATGAAAAGAACGTCATGCAGAGCGCAGCGAAGCATCTCGCATGCCACCACTAATCCTGACGTTTGCACAATTAGATTGCTTCTGCATGCGAGATGCTTCGCTGCGCTCTGCATGACCAACGGGTTTTAAACTCCCGGCTCAACCCCAGCCCCTACGGCAGCTGCCGCAGCCGCACCAGCCAGCCGCCGGGCACGGGTCCCACGCTCAGCTCGGCCCGCAGCAGAGTGGCCCGGTGGCGCATGTTGCGCAGGCCCTGCCCCGCCCGGCCCACCGCGCCCGTTTCCCCGCCCGTGCTGCGGATGCTCAGCTCCAGCAGCGGCGTGTAACCCAGGCCCACGCGAATGGGCGTGCCCGGCGCCGAATATTTCAGGGCATTGTTCACCGCTTCCTTGAAGATGAGGTAGGTGTGCTGCCGCACCGTGGGCGGCAGCGGCTGCTCCTCAATGGCCGGCAAGTCCTCTTCCAGCAGCAGCTCGCGCCCGGTGGCCCGGGCCGTGGCGTCGAGGTGGTCGCGCATGCGGTCGACCAGCGCCGCCAGGGTGTCCACCCCCGCGTCCACGCTCCAGATGATGTCGCGCACGGTGCTGGCGGCCGCGCGGCTGTCTTCCACCAGCGTGGCGAGGCGGGCCGGCGGGCCCTGCTCCAGGGCGTGCAGCAGCTCGGCCTGCATGGTCACGCGGGTGAGCAGCGAGCCCACTTCGTCGTGCAAATCGGCCGCCAGGCGGGCCCGGAGTTCATTTTCGCGGCGCAGCTGGCGCAGGCGGCCGCGCTGCCAGCCATACACGGCGGCGCTGGTGGCCAGGGCGGCCAGCACCCAGGTGAGGGGCCGGTTCCACCACTCGGCCGTCACGGTCAGGGGCAGGCGCAGGGTGTTGGCGGCGGGCACGCCCTGGCTGCTTTCAGCCCGAATCTCGACGGTGTAGCGGCCGGGGGGCAGGCCTTGCAGGCGCAATTGCGGGGTGGTGCCCAGGCCCAGCCAGCGGTCGGCCAGCCAGCCGCGCACCCGGTAGGCGTAGCGCGCGCGGCCGGGGTCGGGGCTGTTGGTGAGGGCCAAATGCAGGTCCACCAGCGGCGTGTTGGGCGCCAAGTGCAGCGCGGGCGGGCCGTCGCTGGACAGCAGGTGGTGCGTACGGCTGGCCTCGGCCGTAGCACCGAGCGCCGTGAAGCCGGTGAGCAGCAGGCGCGGCAGCAGGCTACTGGGGCCCGGCACCTGGTCGGGGTACACGCGGTGCAGCCCGGCCACGCCCCCCACCAGCAGGGAGCCGTCGCGCGGGTCGGCGTAGGCGGCCCGGGCATTGCATTCGTCCGAAGCCAGCCCCTGCGCCGTGGTAAACACGGCCAGCTGCTCGCGCGCCGGCAGGTAGCGCACCAGTCCCTGGTACGTGCCCAGCCACAGGTAGCCGCCAGCGCTGGGCGTGATGGTGGCCACCGACGCATTGGGCAAGCCCTGGCCCAGCGACAGCGCGGTGCGGGCGCGGCCGGCCCCGTCTATCACGGCCAGGCCGTGGTCGCGCGTGCCCACCCAGAGCCGGCCATCGGGCGCCAGGTACAGGCAGCGGGCCCCGTCCACGGCCACCTGCCGCGGCGCGGGCGCCCCGGGGCCGTACACCTCGCGGCGGCCGGTGGCCAGGGTCAGGCGCTCCACGCCCTCGGGGGTGGCCAGCCAGAGGCGGCCCTGCCCGTCGGGGCACACGTCTTCGATGACGCGCCCGGCCAGGGGAGGCCGGTCGGTGGCCGGCTGGCCGGGCACCAGGTAAGGGCGGTAAGTCTGGGTGGCGGCGTCGTAGTAAAAAAGGCCCTGCTGCGTGCCGGCCCACACCCGCCCGCCCGGGGCCACGTCGCGTGTAAGGGCGCGCACGCCCGGCTCTCCCTGCGCCAGCCCCTCGATGGGCAGGCGGCCGAATGCTCCGGTTCGGGGGTTGAAGCGGAGCAAGGGATAAGCCCCGGCTGCCAGCCAGCTGCCGTCTGGCCCCAGCGAAGTCGGCACCAGCCCCATCAGCACGGGGGCGTTGCCGGCGGGCAAGGCGGCACTGCGCCAGCGCCGCAGCGGGGCCAGGGGCGAATCGGCGGCCTGGGTGAGGATGCCGGCTTCGTAGGTGCTTACCAGCAAGCGGCCGTCGGGCAGGCGCACGCTGGCGCGCACGCTGTAGGGGCTGCCGCCCGGCCCGGGCAGGGCATGAATAAAGGCCGGGGCCGCCGCGCGACGCCAGCAACCCCGGGTGCCCGAATCGAACAGCCACCACTGGCCCACGGCGTCGGCCCGCAGCTGGCCGCGCCACACGGCGGTGGGCCAGGGCGGCAGCGGCAATTCAAATTGCGGGCGCAGGCGCGGGTCGGGCCCGGCCGTCCACTCCAGTTGCTGCAGCTGCTGGGGCAGCAGCACCGTGAGCCCCCCCGCGCCTCGCAGCACCTCCACTTTGCCTTCCCGCTCGGCAGCGGCCCAGCGGAACTGCTCGGTGAGCTGGCCGCCGGGGCCCGGCCGGAAAGCCGCCGCGCTGCTCAGCAGCCAGGGCCGCCCCCGGGGGTCGAACACGGGGCGCAGACTGTTGCCCGGCCCGGTTGTCCACTCGCCCAGCACCTGGCCGGCCGCGCTCAGGTGCTGCGTGCTGCCGTCGCCGGTCAGCCACAGGCTGCCGTCGGGAGCCGCCGAGGCTTCGGCTATCTTCTCATTCCGAAACAGCGGCCCCACGCGCTGGCCGGCGAGATTGTACAGCTGCAGGGCCACGTGGTTTTGGACCACTAAAACGTGCTGGCCGTCCGGGGTCAGCGTTAGAGAAGCTATGTGGCTGCTGCTGCTGCCCGGCACGGGCAGCGGCAAGGCCTGTAGCGCCCCAGCGGGCCCAAAGCGGTAGAGCCCGGCCTCCGTGCCGAACCACAGCTGGCCATTGGGCAAGGGCAGCACGTTGTTGCAGGCCACGGCGGGCAGGGCCGGGCCGCCCCGCCGCAGGGCATTGATGGAAACGAGCCGGCTGCCATCGTAGCGGTACACGCCGTCGTCGGTGCCCACCCAAAGCAGGCCGTCCGGCGTGGGCGCCAGCGTGCGCAGCATCAGCTTGCGGAGGGCCTCGTCGGGCTGCCAGCCGCTGGTGGGCACCGGCTGGGCCCAGCTCATCAGCGGCAGCAACAATCCCCACAGTGCAACGATTAACCGCCACGCATTCATGGGGGCAAGTTACGGTCGGCAGAGGGCTTTCGGATTTAAGAATAGCGTTGTGATTGTATTAAAGCCGCCGTTTTGCTTCAAAATCAACGGGGCATCCCTGCTAGGCAGCGGCAAAAACGGCGTGAACCCGCCCCCGCTACACAAGCCCGTCCGATGGAATCGAAGACGAACCTATTGCCAGTAAGCAGCTGCGGTACAGCCGAAACCACGCAAGCAAAACGCCCCACCCGGCTGAGCCAGGTGGGGCGAAAACGTAGCGATTTCCGCAACGCTACGATATCCACTTAAACTTGTATTCCAGCTTGGGCACGGGCATGCGGTCGGCCACGCGGCGCAGGCGGTTGGGTAGGGCCATGATGTAGTCGCGGGCCTTTTCGGCTTCGCCGGTGAGGTCTTTGACGTTCGCAATGTCCCAATCCACAATGAGCGAATCCAGGATGTCGGTGTAGTCGTTGCTGGTGTACACGCCCAGGCGTTGGGCGGCGTCGGTGAAGTGGCCGAAGGTTTTGCCCATTTCCACGCCCATTTCGCGCATGTAGTGGGCCGGCATCACGATTTTCTTGCGCATCATGTCCTCAAAGGCCAGCATCATCTCGCTCGGGTCGAGCTCAAAAATCTTGCTCACGAAGGCCTTGTACACGCGGGCGTGGCGGGTTTCGTCGCCGGCAATCATGCCGCAGATTTTGGAAAGCTGGTCGTCGCCGGCCTTGCGGGCCAGCTGGCCCACGCGGCGGTGCGAAATGTTGGTGGCCTGCTCCTGGTAGCTCGTGTACACGAAGGCGCGGTAGGGGTCGTTGGCCGTGCCGAGGTCGAAGGCGTCGTTGATGAGGTACTGGGTGCTCACCTCAAACTCCCGCATGTTCACGCGGCCCGAGAGGTACAAATAGCGGTTCAGCAGGTCGCCGTGGCGGTTTTCTTCGGCCGTCCAGCCCCGAATCCACTCGGCCCAGCCGTTGTTGCGGTCGCGGTTGATGTTGTCGAGCTCGTGGAACCAGGCCTCGTAGTTGGGCAGGGCTTCCTCGGTGATGGTGTCGCCGATGAGCACGGCCAGCAGGTCGTAGCTCAGGCTGCCGGCCCGTTCGCGCAGCTCCTTCACCTCGTCAAAAAACGTGTCGCGGCGCGAGTCGGGCAGGTAGTCGGCCGGCTGCCAGCTGTCTTCCACGCTCTTGAGGAAGGTGCTCATGTTTTCTTTCAAGTAGCCCTCCATTTGCTGGAGGACTTCGCCGCGGGTTATCGAGATGGAAGTTTGCATGGGGTGGGGCGAAAAAACGTGAAGGGGTGGTGAAGAAACGCTTCTTGCGCAACAAAGGTCCGCCCGAACCGTAGGGGGCCGGGTATAAGATTATGGCATTGGGGCGGCTTGAAGCAGTAGAATGGGCGGTTTTCAGGCACTAAGGCCCTTTGACCGGCCGTACCTCGTACACTTGCAGCGTGCTATCGGAGCCAATGGCCCGCCTTGGGCGGAGTTCCGCCCGCACGTTTGCCAGCTGCCAGCGCTTGTGCAGCCAGCCGGCGGCTTCCGGACTGAGCACCCACAAGGGCCGGGACGGCGGCCCGGCACCCAGCGCCAAGCGGCGCAGGCACTCGGTCTGGTCGGAAGTGCCGCTTAGGGCTTGGCGCAGGGCCGCTTGCGAGGGGTCGTGGGAAGTCCACCCTGAGAGCTGAAGCACGGGTTTGTGCTCGTCGAGCACCGTCTGGCCGAAGGGCGAAAGGCTTTTCAGCAAGTCATTGGCCCCGGCCAGTATGAGTTGCCGGCCGCCGGCGGCTTGCTCAATGGCCCGCAGCGTTTGCAGATGGCCGGCCTGCTCCTGGCTCAAAACCTGGCGACGGTGCCAGGTTTTGGCCCCGTACAGCAGCACAGTGGCCACGGCCGCCACGGCCCCAGCGCGCAGCAGCCCGGGCGAGAAGGCCGGTCGGGTTTCCACCCCCCGCCCCTTCCCAGATTCGGTAGGCCGGAATACAAACGCCAGGTTGGCCAACAGCCAGAAATCCAGTAGCGGCAGCTCCAGCCGCGGTGGCAGTTTGAGGATGCCCGCCAGGAACACGAGCGCCCCGGCAAACCCCGCCTGCACCAGCCAAAAACTGAACTGAAACCGCGCCCGGCGCGTGGCCACCAGCCCCGTCGCAACCAGGGCCAGCAGCAACGGGAAATAGTCGCGCAGCAGCAGCCCGGCCCGCAGGCGCAGCTTGGCCGGCACCTCGTGCGTCACAAAGTCGCGGGCATTGAAGGCATAGGCGCGCTGGCAAAGTGCCTCGTTCACCAGCGCGGAGTCGCCCATCAGCCACAGGCCCACGGCGGCCGTGCCCAGGCTATCGGCCGGGGTGCGGGACTGCGGGCGGAGCTGGTCGAAATCGAGAATGCGGGCAAAATACCGGTCGCGGGCCTGGGCATGGGCCTGCTCGGGCGTTTGCCCGCCGGCGGCCAGCGCGGTGGCCAGGGCCAGCAGGACGGCCCCGCTCCCCAGCACCGGCGCGGCGCGGCGCCAGCTGCCCGCCAGCCACCCGGCGGCCGGCAGCGCCGCTGCCAGGCCCAGCACCGCCAGGCTGGGCCGCATGAGCCACGCCGCCAGCAGCGCCGCCAGCCCCACCGCCAGCGCCCCGCGCCGCCCCGGCCGCTGGGCCGCAAACAGCACGCCCGCGCCGGCCAGCAGCAGCGCCACCCGCACGTAGCTGAACCACTGCCAGTGCTCCAGCCAGGCCAGCCCAAAAAACCCCACCAGGACCAGCACCGCCAGGCCCGGGCGGCCCCGCGCCCGCAGCAGCTTGTCGAGAACGGCAAAGACCAGCACGGTGGCCGCGCTCAGCAGCGCCCCCAGCAGCAGCCCAAACCACGGCACCGCGGGCGCGGCCGCGTAGGCCGCCGCCAGCGCGTGCCCGTAGCCGTGAAAATACAGCGGCACCGAAGCCACCGGCCGCGCCGCGATTACCCCGGAAAAAAGCCAGGCCAGCGACAGGTCGTCGTTGGCTTCGCAGTAGCTGCCCAGGCCCGCCACCGTGGTCGCCACCAGCCCCAGGGGCAGCAGCACCACGCGCAGAAAAACGGCGAAACGGGAATGACTCGGCACGGCGGCAAATCGAAATGAAGCCGCTAAGAAACGCGCTGGGCCAGCATCAGGCCCGCCAAAAGCGCATTTCCAGCGACACGCGGGTGGCGTCGGGGTTGAGGTTGGCGGCGGCGCCGTGCAGCAGGTAAGGCGAAAACACCAGCACTTCGTCGGGCCCGGGGTTGGGCCGAATCAGGTGGAGCGGGCGGGCCGGGCGCAGCACGCCGGGCACCGTGTAGGGCACGCCGTGGAAGATGGCGCCGCCGGCCGTGCGCTCCACGGCGCTTTCGGGCCAGTGGTGGCTGCCCGGCACCAGCGCCAGCGCCGACTGCGCGGTGCTGCCCGCCACGGGCAAATAAATGTTGAGCGCGTGGCGGTAGCGCGGCAGCCAGGCGTCGCGGTGCAGCGGGTTCTGGTCGGCGCGGTGCGGCCGCACGATGCGCAGGTGAAACACCGCCTCGTTCACGTTGGGGTTGAACGCCCGCACCGGCTGGCCGCAGGCGGCACTCACCAGGGCTTCGAGCACGGCGGGCGGCACGGGCAGCCGCGCCAGGTCGTACACCTTGGTTTGGGCGATGACGGCCAGGTGGCGGCCGGCATCGTCGCCGATGGCGTGGTGGTACTGGCTGATGTCGAAATCCGGCGCCACCGCGCAGCCCGCGCCGCGCAAGGCCTCGCGCAGCAGCTCGGCCAGGCCGGCCTGCAGCTGCGCCTGGGCGCCGGCGGGCAGGCCCGGCACCACGGCAAAGCCCGCCGCGGCCCACGGCGCCCGGGCGCTCAGGTCCTCGTCCGACGCCAGCAGCACGGCGTCGGGGAGGCCCACCGCCGGGGCGCCTTCCACCTGGTAGGCCACCGGCTGGCCGGCCACGTGCAGCCGCCGAAGCGGAGAATCCTGGGGGGCGGGGTCGGGCTGGGTCATGACGAGTCAGGCGCAGGCCCTCGCAGTGGCAGTGAAAGTTGGAACAACAAAAGTAACAGCCCTTCTACGCAAACAGTCCGCTCCAGATGGCCAAAGCCCGCTCCGGCAGCGCCGGGCGCGTCACCTGGCGCAACAGGCTGTACAGTTCCCGCACTTCGGCGTGGCGCCGGCGCCGGGCGGCCTGGCGCAGCTCCCAGCGCACCCGCGTGGCCAGGGCGCGGCGCTCGGCGGGCGTGCGCACCAACGCCAAGGCCTTCTCGCACACCCGGATGGTGGAAGTCAGGTAGGGGTCGTGGGGCTGGTAGGCCCGGGCGCTCATGCTGCGCGGGTGCTTGCGCTTGCGGGTCGTCACGGCGTCCAGGTACAGAAACTGCCAGTCGCGGCTGGCCCGCACCCAGAAGTCGAAGTCCTCGTAGGCCAGGGTTTCGTCGTAGCCGCCCAGCGCGGCCAGGCAGGCGCGCCGCATGAGCATGGTGGGCGTGCTGATGAAGTAGCGGGCCAGCACGTCGGCCAGTACCCAGCCGCTGGCGGGGCGGGGCCGCAGCCCGCCGGCGCCGTCGGGCTGGTGGTGCCGGCCCAGCAAGTGGCCCGCCTCGTCAATCAGCTCGGCGTTGGAATACACCATGCCCACGGTGGCATCGGCAGACCGGAACGCGGCAACTTGTAGCGCCACCCGTTCGGGCAGCAGCACGTCGTCGGTGGCAAAGTCAATCACGAACTCGCCCCGGCTCTGGCGGAAAGCCTGGTTGAAGGCCCGGCAGTTGCCCACGTTTTCGGGCAGCAGCAGCAGGTGCCAGCCGGGGCAGCGAGCGGCGTACTCGCGCAGGATGGCGGGGCTGCCGTCGGTGCTGGCGTCGTCCACGAGCCACACTTCCAGCTGCGGGTAGGTTTGGGCCAGAATGGAATCCAGGGCCTCGCGCAGGAACGGGGCGTGGTTGTGGCACAGCGCCACCACCGTGACCACGGGCGCCGCCGGGTGGGCCGAAGCAGAAGAAGCAGTAGGCGCGGAAGCGGCCATGAAATGCAAATGAGAATAGGCGGCGCGGCGCAGTAATTCGTTTTTATCGGAACCGTTGCGGCAGTGGGCTCCGGCGCAGGCCGGCGGGCGGGCGTTGGCGGCTGGCCCAACCGCTTCCCCGCAAAGAAAAGCCCAAACAGCAGGATGCTGGCCCCCGGCCGCCCGGCGCCCGGCCGCGCCGGGCCGCCCCTCCGGCCGCTCATTGCCTGATTCTCGCTACATTAGCCCTCGAACCTTTTCCCAATCTATCCCAACGCATGAAACACCCCTACGCTGCCCTGGGCCGACTGGCCCTGCTGGCCCTCGCCCTCGGTGCCCGCACCGGCTTCGGGCAAGTCCCCCCCCCCCGCAACCCTAGCCATGCCGGCTAGCCTGCGCGCCCCCGCCGAACCGAACACCGCCCCCGCCCCCGTGCCATCGGTCGTTGTCGACCCTCCCCAGGACCCCAACCTCGTGCGGGTGGTGTACGACGGCGTCAACGCCGTGTGCGCCGGCGACCACCTCACCGTGACAGCCCTCGGCGGCAACGGCACCTACAGTTGGAGCACCACCGGAAACCTCAATCCGCGGCTTTCGGCCAATACAGGCGCCACGGTGGTGGTCGGGCCGCTGGTGACCACCACCTACACCGTGACGAGCACCAACCCCAGCACCGGGGCGCCCACCACGGCCACTTTCATCGTGAACGTGCTGCAAAACTGCTGCCCCAAAAACCGCAACCGCAGCTACATCAAAGAAGTCTCGGGCACGCTGTTCAACAGCAGCGCCACCAACCCTTTCATCGACCAAACCACTGGCAATCCCTTCCCGGCGGGCACCCGCTTCCGCTTCACCGACCTCAGCGCCAACCCGATTATTTTCAGTGGCCTGGCCTTCCAGCCGCCCATGGGCAGCGTGCTGATGGTGCCTGGCGGCAAAGACCTCTACCTGCAGGACGGCGCCAGCCTGAATCTGTCCGGCGTGAGCATCACCGCCGATTGCGACGACATGTGGGGCAAGCTGTGGGTGCGCAACTCGGCGGCCGGCATCAGCAGCACCTTCACGGATGGCGCCACCGCCGACCCAACCACCACCGTTCAGGCATCGGCGCCCGGCCTGACGTCGCTGCGCAACCAAGTGAGCCATAGCCTGGGCGGCATCGAATTTGAGCAGCCTTCGCCAACGGTTACCACGCCATCGGGGGCGGTGAACGTGCCCTACTGCCGGCTTACCAATACCGACTTCCTGCACAACGAGCGCAGCATTGCCCTGTACCGCAGCCAGTACGGCGAAAACATCCGACAGGGCGTCAACTATACCTATGTTACTTACTCGGCTTTTGATTCTAATCCGAGTCGGTTCAAGGCTCCCAAGCTGTTCCCGTCCGGCAACGTCAACTATCCGCATTATTCCCAATACAACGTGCTGTTTACCGGCTTCGGGGGTACCTGGGGACATAATTCGCACACCCGCACGCTTTTCGGCTTTCACTCCCCCGATGATGGTCAGATAGCCGCGTTGTTGGTCCAGGATAGTCAATTCGCGGACTGCTATCTGGCGGGCATCAACGTGAACACCTCTAATCAGGGTGGCGGCGGTGCTACCGGAGACCGGGTTATTTATTCGGAAGACAATTCGTTTTCCTTCCCAACTATACTGAGCCTGCCCACCACGCCGCAGTTTGCCAATGCCATTGCCGCCGATGTGGCCGACCAGGTAGCGGAAACGCGAGGCATATACAGCAAAAATGCCACCACCGGTATTTACCGGTCCACGTTCACCCAGGCTGTTGATTCGTACTCGGACTTCACTTTCTTCGAGCGCAGCAACAAGCAGATTGGTGTGAAGGGTGGGCACGTCGGGGTATTTTATGAAAGTCGTTGCACCCTGCTTTACACCGGGCTGGAGCTGACGGAGGTTACTTACCCAATGGTGCTGGACTACAACGTGTTCACGGCTTGCAGCCGGGGCGTCACGGCCCAAGGCCGGGGAGTCGGCCTCAAGTCAACGGGGCCGAACAGTCCATACGTCACGGTTTCGTTGAAGATGAATTGCAACACCTTTGACAGGGGAGACGGCAACAGGCCCGGCACGGCCTACGGGGTGTACCTGGGCCCGACGTCGCAGATTACATTCGACCCGCTGCCCTCAGGAAACCCGGGTCCCGCCCCGGTCCTCACCAATAAGTTCTTGGATTATAACACCGGTATTAGTGGCTTTTTTGCACTCTACAACCTTGGCGCTTCCTCCCCGCCTGTAACTTATACGACTTATGGAAACTATATCTTAAGACCCAATCCTACGCAACCCGGCATCTTATTAGGGCATAGCGACCTATCAGCGCTGTGCATTCCAGGTAATGTCACCCTACTTGCGAATGGTACTTATGACCCAAATATTGGGGCAGTATGTGGGTTCGGTAATCCAGGCTTGGAGCGTGGAGTCCGCGAACAAAGCGACCTAAAGTCAAGCAGCCCCAATCCCGCCTCTGACCACACGACATTGAACTATATCCTAGCGCCAAGTATCAGCATGGCGGAATTACAAATTCGGCGAAGCATCGATGGGAAGTTGGTATATCAAAGCACGCTTCTTCCAAACAGTAGCTCCCATGAGGTGCAGATACGCGGCTGGCAGGCTGGGTTGTATATCGCCACAATGCTCACAAATAAGATTCCAGTGAAGTCCGTTAAACTTTCCGTGCTATGAAGTTGCTACGTAAAATTCTTTATCTTTTGGCCTTTCTATGGGGGGGGCTGAGTTCTTCAATGGCTCAGCCGACCCGCGTCTGGCAACGCACTTACGTTTATCCTTATCGTGCTGGTGAAGAACTCATCCGTCTCTCACCCAAAAAGCTGTTGGGGGTGGGCTCTTCGCTAGGGGGAAGAAACGACACCATTGACCATGCGGCGTGCCTGTGGTTTTACAATAACCAAGGAGATACCGTTCGTACCGTTCGGAATCTACGCAGCCGGGAGGTTGTTTTCCAACGAATATTTCCGCCAACCTTTGCTTACGGGGCCGCTGTGCGTACCCGAAACGGAGAGTTTTTAGTTAATGGCCTACGGCGGCGGGGTACTGTAAACGGCGCGACCATTCCAGAAGCAGCCTTTATGTCCCGCGTCGATTCATTGGGCGCGATTAAGTGGACGCAGTATTATACCTTCAACGGACAGTCTGTGGGCGGGTATTTACTGGGTTTGCCCGACGATGGCGCTATTGCGGTGGGTGCCATCCTGCGGCAGGTTACGAGTTCTGTTTTCGCGTCCGTCGCGGTAACGTCGCGCTTCGATTCGCTTGGCAACGTGGGGCAGCAGCGCATCATTGGCCGAACATACTCCACTGTCAACCGCGTGGCTACGCTGCCCGACGGCACCTATGCCCTAGCCGGCTACGAAGAGCGTCAGGTACCTGGCTCTGGCACTGTGCGGGCCGACGGCTGGCTGCTGCGCCTCACCGCCAACGGCGACACGCTTGGCGGCCGTTATTTCGGTACTCCCTCCCAAACCGAATTCTGGCAGGACGTGCGCGCAGCTCCCCACAATGGTCTGCTCCTCACCGGCGGCGCCAGCCCAGGCAACAACCGCTCGCAGGGTTGGCTCATGGAACTTGACAGCCTGGGGCAGGTGCGTTGGCAACAGCGCATTCCTGCTTCTTTCGGCCCCACCACCCCAAATTATGCGCTGCAACACGGACGGCCGTTGCAAAACGGCGACGTTCTGGTTAGCGGCTACCGTCTGCTGCCTGGTTCCCTCACCCAAACGCAGGATACTTACCAAGCCGTGTACCGTCCCGATGGCGTCGGTGGGGCCACGGCCGTATGGGAGCGCATCATTCCCATTAGCGCCAACGAGCCTTACACCGGCAGCCTCGATTTGAGCGCGGCCGGTGAGGTAACCATCACGGGTCAAGTCTATCCGCCACCAAACACGGTACCGGCTAACCAGTTGTTGTCCCACCTGCGGCTGCAGCTCACCGAGCGGCCCTACGTGCCCGACCTGTGCCAGACCCCGCCGCAACTCGCGCTGGGCTTCGCCCCCACCGCCGGCGGCGACAGCCTGCGCTTCGTGGGCCTGCCCACGCCCGGCCCGCGCTACGCCCAGGTGGTGCGCTGGCGCTGGGACTTCGGCGACGGCACCTCCTTCGACGGCCCCGCGCCCCCGCCCCACCGCTACGCCCCCGGCCAGGGGGCCGGCACGGCCGTGCGCCTCACCATCACCAACAACCTGGGCTGCACCGCCTCGGCCGTGGCCTTTCCCTTCGCCCTGGCCACCGCCGCCCAGCGCGCCCTGCAGGCCGGCCTCGGCGTGTTTCCCAACCCGGCCCCCGCCGGCGGGGCGGCCGTTACGGTGCAGCTGCCGGGCCTGCACGCCCAGCCGCCCGTGGCCGCCGAGCTGTGCAACGCCCTGGGCCAGGTGGTGCGGCGCGACCATTGGGCCCCGGCTCAGCTGGCCCAGGGCGCGCCCCTGCCCCTCGGCGGCCTGGCCCCCGGCGTGTACGCCCTGCGCCTGCGCGCGGCTGAGGGCACGCTGGTCAAGCGACTGGTGGTGCAGTAAGGGCCGTGGTCATGGCGCGTGCGGTGCGGCCCCCGTCCCGTACTAATTGCGAGAAAGCCCCGGCACTACAGTGTACCGGGGCTTTTTAGTCAGAAGAAAGTTCTGGTTTTAATAGGACAGCGTGCTACGCCGCCCTGCCAAAATCAGCCCCTTCTTCCCTATCCCTTGTTCCCAATTTCCCCTTCAGCTGCACGGCCGCGCAGGCGGCCAGCACCAGCCCGTAGCGGGCAGCGTGGGCCCACACTGCCCCGGCCAGGCCCAGGCGGGGCAGCAGCAGGGCCAGCAGCCCGGCAAACACCGCCGCCGAAGCCGCCTGCACCGCGATGTAGGGCCCCGTGCGGGCCCGGGCCATGAGCTGAAAGAGGAACAGCCAGCTCAGAAACTTGGCCCAGTCGCCCAGCAGCTGCGGGGCCAGCAGCGCCTGCGCCGCCAGCAGGCGCGGGGCAAACAGCAGCGGCAGCAGCCAGCTGCGGCAGGCGAAAACCAGGCCCAGGCCGGCGGCCAGCACCGGCGCCAGCAGGGCCAGCACGCTCAGCAGGTAGCGGCGGGCCTCCCGCGGCTGCGCCGCCAGCGCCGACAGGCGCGGGTAAAACACGCTGCTCATCACCGCCCCAAATACCATGGTGTAGTTGTCCGAGAGCTTGGCCACGGCCTGCCACAGGTCGGTGCGGGCGGGGCCGTAGGTGGCCAGCAAGTGGTTGCGCAGCGCGTAGTCCACGGCCCGGCCAAACACCAGGGAGCTCACGGCCATCAGCAGGAACTGGCCCAGCCCGCGCAGCGCCGGCCGGCTGGGGGCGGCCCACCGCCAGTGGCCCAGCGCGCCCGCCCGCCGGGCCAGCCACAGCGCCGGCAGCACCGTGAGGCCCTGGGCCAGCAGGTAGCTCAGCAGCACCAGCGGCAGGGCGGCGCCCCGCAGCAGCGTGGCCGCCACGGCGGCCGTGCCCAGCGCCGCCAGCGCCACCGCCAGCCCGATGTAGGCCCGCAGGCGGCCGGCGGCCAGCAGCACGGCCCCCAGCAGGCCCTGGCCCGTGAGCAAGGCCATGCCCACCACAAACACGGGCACACCGGCCCGGCCCCCGCCCGGCAGGCCGGTGCCGGCCAGCACCGCGGCCCCGGCCAGCAGGGCCAGCGCGTTCAGGGCCAGGGCGGCGCCCAGCCAGGCGCGGTGGCGCGGGCTGCCGGGCCGCAGCGGCGCCAGGTATTTCACCAGCCCCACGTTCACCCCGTCGTTGGGCAGGGCGGTGAAGAGGGCCATCAGGTTCTGGAACTGGGCCAGCAGCGTGAGGCCGCCGGCCGGCGCGTAGGTGGCAAACAGCTTGTTGACCACCAGCGCGCCGGCGGCCCGCGCCGCCACGGCCACGCCCGTGCCCAGCGAGCCCCGCAGGAAGCTGCGAATGGGGGAAGCAGACACGGGAGCGGGTGGGGGGGCGGGCATGGGGCCACAAAGAACGCCAAACTCCTACCGTGGAAGACAATCCGGCGTTTTTCTCCCCTCCTCCCCGCTTACAGCGCCTTTTCCCAGCTCAGGCGCAGGCCGGCCACGCCGCCCAGGTGGCGCTTGAAGCGCAGCAGCGAGGCGTTGGGCCCGGTGGCGAGGGTGGAAGTGCCCAGGTCGACCAGGCCCAGGCCGCTGGCGCGGGCAAACGCGTGCAGGCCTTCGTTCAACAGCACCACCGGGCTGAGGGCGTTGCAGCGCAGCGGGCTGGCCGGGTAAAAGTTGTAGAGCACCTGCCCGCTCACCTGAATGGCCACCGTGAGGGCCGCCCATTCCCCATCGGGCTGGCGCACCGAGAACAGGAAATGCTCGCGCGGAAAGTGCCGAAACATCGCCTGCACCCGCTCCAGGGGCAAGGACAGCGCCTGTCCCCGCTCCTGCCGGCACGCCCGGATGAACTCGTAGGCCGTCGGCAGCAGGTAGGGCGGCTCCTGCTCCAGGTGCAGGCCGTGGCGGCGGCACTTGTGCAGGCGGCGGCGCTCGGAGGGGTGCAGGTGGGCTTCGTAGTCGCGGGCGGGGTCGAGGGCGTAGTTCTGCTCGGCCAGGGCCACGCGGTAGCCGCGCTGGCGCAGGGTTTCGGCCAGGGTGGCGGCGCCGGTGGGGTCGTAGGCAAAGGGGTAGCCGCGCAGGGCCAGGCGGCGCCGGCCGCGCCGGGCCAAGTCGGCTTCGGCCGCATCCAGCAGCAAGTGCAGGGCGGCGGTGCTCAGCCCGGGCGCCAGCTGCACGGCTCCAAACGGGGCCTGCGCCGGGCTGCGCGCCGTGTCGGTCTCAGCGTCGAGGCTCACGTGGAGCTGGGCCACGGTGCGGGCCGCGGCGGGGTCTTCGAGGTAGAAGCTGAGCACGGGCGCCGGGCTGGCTTGCAGGGCCTGGTGCCCGGGCCGCAGGTAGAGGAAGCTCTCAAACGCCAGCGGCAGCCGGGGCGGCGCCGGGCCGGCGGGGCCGCCGGCGGCCACCCACACGGCCAGCCCCGCCGCGCGGCCGGCGGCCGTATTTTCCCCAACCAATGAATCCGTTTGTTTCAACCGTGTGTTTCGAGTCTGCGCCGGCAAAGTACGGCACGGAATGCGTCTTGGCGGTTTTGCCGGGGGCCGGGCTCCGGCGGGGCGGCCTTTTTGCGCCGCGGGCGGCATCTTCGGGCCCGCGGCCTGCGTAGGGCCCAAGCTGCTCCGTTGATTCGTTTTTCTTTGCCGCATGACTCCTTCCAGCCCCTTCCCCAAGCCCCCGGCGGCCGCCGCGGTGCCCTCCTCGCCCGCCGACGGCATCGTGACGGACCGCGAGGCCACCCGGCAGGCCCGCGAGCAGCAGGTGGGCCAGCGCCCCGGCACCCTCACCGTGCACGAGGGCGCCTTGCCGCCGCGCCTCTTCCTGACGTCGTACGACGACAAAACCTGCCACGAACAGGAATACACCGGCCGCTACGACGAGCTCATGGACTTCCTGCGCGCCCACCCCGGCCTCAAGCACTGGGTGGACGTGCGCGGCTACAACGACCTGCCCCTGCTGGAGCGCATGATGCAGGACTTTGGCCTGCACCCCCTGCAAATGGAAGACGTGCTCAACGACTACCAGCGGGCCAAAATGGAGGTGTTCGACGAGCACCGCCTCTTCATGGTGTCGCGCATGACGGACTTCACCGCCAACCTGGAAGTCGACGACGACCAGCTCTCGCTCTTCACCGGCCCCAACTACGTCCTCTCGTTTCAGGACGACTACGACGACTGCCTCGACGCCCTGCGCCAGCGCATCCGCAGCAACTTCAGCACCCTGCGCCGCCAGCCCAGCCTCTACCTGGCCTACGCCCTCACCGACGTGGTGCTCGACCACTACTACCCCACCATGGCCGCCATCGGCGACTACATCGAGCGCCTGGAAGAAGCCATTTTTGCCGACAGCCGCCCCAAACGCCTGCTCAACCGCATCCTGCGCATCAAGAAGGACGTGGTGCGCTTCCGCCGGCTGGTGTACCCGGAGCGCGACAAGATTGCCGAAATCCTGCGCCTGCCGGAGGAAATCATGCCCGAAAGCCTGAAAATCTTCTACCGCGACGCCTACGACCACGCCATTCAGGCCCTGGACCTGGCCGAAAGCTACCGCGACAACATTTCCTCCCTCACCGACCTCTACATGTCGGACCAGGGCAACCGCATGAACGAGGTGATGAAAGTGCTGACCATGATAAGCACCATTTTCATCCCCCTGAGCTTCGTGGTGGGCCTCTACGGCATGAACTTCCAGCGCCACGACGACCACGGCCGCCTGCTGCCCCACAACATGCCCGAGCTCTACAGCCCCTGGGGCTACCCCGTGGTCATTGGCCTGATGCTGTTCGTGGTGGTGGGCCAGATTTATTATTTCTACCGCAAGGGGTGGTTGACGAATCGGTAGCTTTTCATTTGACAACTAGCAATTAACAGCCGTTCTGGCCGCGCCAGCGGTTCGTCAGAACGGCCATTAACTGCTAATTGTTAAATGACTTAGCACCTGCGCCACCCGCTCCGCCACCGTGCCCTCTACCAGCGTGTAGGGGATGCGGTAGAAGTCCAGCTGCATCAGGATGGCGCCGTGCTGGAAGCTGCGCAGCGCCTCCGGCCCGCGCCAGCCGTCCTGCTCAAACGGCACCGTGGGGGCGCACACGAAGGTGTGGGCGTAGCGCTGCCCGCACACCGCCGCCAGGGCTTGCAGGGCCGGGTCGCAGCGGTGGAAATAATAGTAGGAATACAGCGCCGTGGTGGCCGCGTTGGTGTCGCAAAACAGCACGCCGGTGGCCTGGGCCGCGGCTTCGTCCTCCAGCTCGGCATGGCGCCGGGCAATGTAGAGCAAGTCGTCGTAGTCGAGGTTGCCGTTCTTTTGCTCGTGCAGCGTGCGCCCGTATTCCGGCACCCACACCGTGCCGCAGGCTTCCGCCAGCGCCGCACACAGCGTCGACTTCCCGCTGCTTTCGGCCCCCAGAAACACCACCCGCGGCACCGGGCCGGGGGCCACCACGCCCAACTGCGCCGCCACCAGCGGGTGCAGAAACCGCGCCGCGGCGGCCGGGTTGGCCCGCACCCGCGTGCCCGACACTGGCACCTGCGCCCGCGCTTCGTCCACCGCCACGTGCGGCACGCCCAGGTGCTGCGCAAAGCCGGGCCCGTAGGCCTCGCTGCTGAACACTACATTGACCGTCAGGCCCTGCCGGGCCAGCCACTGCCGCACAAACTCCCGCTGCGTGGTGTCATCGGCGGCATCCGGCGGCACCCCGTCGCCCGCGGCTGAGAGGGCAAAAATGCGCAGCGGCGTGCGGCCAATGCAGGGCCCGTCCGCCACGTCATCGCCCCGGTAGAGGGCTCGCAGCCAGTCGGCCCGCACCGCGGCCGGGTGCGCGGCAGAGTCGGGGTTGGCGTACACCAGCACCAGCAGTTCCGCTACCTGGGCGGCGGCCGTTTCCAGCAGTAGCTGGTGGCCCCGGTGCGGCGGCCAGAACTTGCCGACCACGAGGCCGGTGCGGGTGGATGTGGGCATGGTCAGGAGTGGATTGGTGGGTTGGTGGGTTAGTGGATTAATAGAACGGTCATGCTGAGCTTGTCGAAGCATCTCGCGTGCTGTAAGTAACTTATTCGATTGGATTACTGCTGCACGCGAGATGCTTCGACAAGCTCAGCATGACCGTTCTTTCGTCAGTTCTATTCCTTACAGCTACGGCAGCGCCACCTTCAGCTCGGTGCGGCGCAGCTCGCGGCCCACGATGCGCACCAGTTGGTAGGTGGCGGTGGTGGCGTCGTAGCTTAGGGCCACGCCGGTGCCGGTGCTGGGCAGGGGCTCGCCGCCCAGCAGCGCGCCGCGCGCGTCGTAGAGGAACACCTGGCCGGGGCCGGGCTCGGTGATGGCCACGAGGCGGCGGCCGTTGCCGAAATCAAAGAACTGCACCCGCCGCTCGCCCGAGGTAACGAACCGCTGGGTGAGCAGCGGACTCGCCTGGGTGGGCAGGTACACGTCGATTTGGTTGCCGTCTTCGCGGGTCAGCACGTAGGTGCGGCCGCTGGGGTCGGGCACGAGGCGGAAGCGGGCGGTGCGGCTCCAGGTGGCCACGCGGCGCCGGCTCTGGATGTCGCCGCTCAGGTTGAAGGTCACCAGCTCGCCGTGCTGGTTCACCATGGTGAGGCGGGTGCGGGCCAGCGTGCTGCCGGGCTGCACCAGCACGTTGCCCGCCAGCCGGGCCCCCAGGCTCAGCGGGAAGCCCGGGAAGAGGCTGCCCTGCTCGTCGTAGGCGTACACGTAACCGTTTTGCAGCGGCGCCACCACCACCGTGCGCCCGCCCACGCTCAGCAGCGCCGCCCGCCCGGCCAGCGGAAAGTCGAGCCGCTTGGGCTGCCAGCCCCGGTACGCCCGGCCCCGGGCGTCGAGCAGGCGCAGTTCGTTGCCGGCCGTGTGGGCCAGCAGGCGGGCGGCCTCGCCCGCGCCGGCCGGGGCAGAGGTGAGGTCGGCCACGCGCACCGTGTCGGGCAGGTTCAGGGGGAAGGGCAGCGCGTCGGGGCCGTCGGGGGCCAGCAGGTGCAGGCGGTGCCCGGCACCCACGAGCAGCCCGCCCGGCGCCCCACCGCCGGCCGGCAGCACGGCCGCCCCCACCGCCGGCCCGGCCAGCGTGTCGGACCACACCACGGCGTTGTCGGCACTCACAAAGTGCAGCACCTGGGCCGAATCCTGCACGAGCACCGACGGAATGCGCGTGCCCAGCGCCGCCAGGGCCACGGGCTCGCCCACCAGCGCCCGCTTGAAGGCCAGCACCCGCCCGTTGGCCGCCGCGCCGCCGGGCTGCGCCGTGGCGGGCCCCAGGTTGGGCTGGTGCAGCACCAGCTGGGTGAAATACTGCGCTTCCGGGGCCGCCTCGTTGTCGGCCGGCATCAGCTGAAAAGCCATCTGGGGGAAGCGCTTGAACAGGGCCTCGTTGCGCAGCAGGCCCGCCCGGCGCTCTTCGGTGAGCACGCCCAGCAAGGCGTTCCAGCTGTTGCGCGTGTCCACGAAGATGCTCAGGCGGGCCCGGGGCAGCGTTTCCTGCAAAAACGACACCTGCGCCGGGCTTTGGGCCCAGGTGCGGCCGGCCACCACATCCGCCAGGTAGGCGTTCAGGGTCAGCTCATCAGACAGCACCAGGTAGTTGCCCATCAGCACGCCGGCCCCAGCGGTGGCTTCCACGGCATAAGGCTGGGCGGGGTCGAGCAGCGGCCCCAGCACGGCCGCCTCCGCAAAGCCCACCGGGTGCACCTGGTAGGGCCCCACGCGGGTGAAAGCGGGCGAATTGCCGTTGAGCCGGCGCAGGCGGGCCAGCCACGCGGCCGTGCGGGCCGGCGCCGGGCAGCGCACCAGCGCCAGCCGCCCTGGCCGGCTGCCCGGCGCCGTAGCGGCCAGGTAGGCCACCGCCATTTCGCCCCCAAACGTGGCCCGCAGGCTGTCGAGCGCCGAATTGATGCCCGCTGAATCGGGCGGCGCGGCGGCCGGGCGGGGCCAGGTGCGGGCCGGCTGGGCGCCCAGGTGCAGCACCAGGGCCGTGCGCGTGCTCAGAATGTCGGCCATGCCCAGGAGGGGCTGGGCCGGCTGCCCCCGCAGGCGCTGCTGCAGGGTTCCCAGGGCCGTTTCGGGGTTGGAAAAGCCTTGCAACTGCGCCCGGCTGCCCACCAGCTTCATGCCCAGAAACCCCTGCGACACCAGGCCGGCCAGCAGGTCGAACTGCCCGTGCGCCTCGCGCCGAAACAGCACGTCGAGAAACTGCGGCAGGCGCCGGTAGTTCACCAGCACGGTGGCGTCCACGCCGCGCAGCTTCAGCAGGTCCGTCGAGCCAAACGAGTCCAGCACGGTGGGCGCCTTCGGGTGGGCCAGGCGGCGTACCACGGCTTCCACCAGGCCCGCGTTGGCGCTGATGAGCAGGTGGTTGCGGTAGTTGAGCACGGTGATGCTCAGCTCGCTGCTTTGCTCGGTGAGCACGGTCATTTCCTGGTCTTCGTACGCGCGGGTGCTGAGGCGGTAGCGGGCGTCGCGGCCCAGGGTTTCGAGCAGGCTGCGCACCTGCCGGTACTCGCTCACGCGGGCCAGCGGAATCTGGTAGAGCACGTCGAACTCGCCGGGGCCCGTGACGTGCAGCGAGGTGATGACCAGCTTGCGGCCCAGCAGCGCCAGCAGGCCCGAGCGGCGCCGGGCGCTGCCGCCGTTCAGGCTGTCGGCCAGGGCCAGGTGGCCGGCCGCGTGCTGGAAGTAGCGCACGGCCGTGAGGTTGTCCCACAGGCCGGTTTCCTGCAGGTGGCGCACCAGCGTGGGGTGGTCGCGGGTGCTGAGGACGAGCACGGCGTCGTCGGGCACCAGGGCGTAGGGGTCGACGGGCACGGCGGCCAGCGTGCGCCGGTAGTACACGTAGGTGGCCAGCGCCAGCAGCAGCACCAGGGCCGTGAGCAACGCCAGAAGCTTTCGGGACATGCAGTAGGGAAGCGGATGACGGGCGACGAAAGTACGCCGGGCGCTGCGGCTGCGCACCAAAACCGGGCGTATCTTTCCCATCCGTTCCGTCCCCTGCTCTGGAAATGGCCCTGCCGCTCCGCCTTTCGTTTTTTCGTTATTCCCGGCGCCGGCGCGCAGCCGGGCTGCTCCCGCTGCTGGGCCTGCTGGCGCTGCCCGCCTGCTTTCAGCTGCGCGAGCCCGAGCCCGCGGGCACGGCCAGCGAGTGGATTCAGCCCACCCAGATTGACCTGCTGCTGTCCAATTTCACCACGGCCGTGCAAAACGTGAACGTGGCCAACTACGAGCGCACCTTCAGCGGGCCCGGCTACCGCTTCGTGCCCGACCCCAGCAGTGCGGGCTCCTCGCCGGCCCTGTTTGCCAACTGGAGCGTGCCCGACGAAACCACCTACTTCAGCAGCCTGCGCCGCCGCACGGCCTCCGGCGTGAAAAATACCCTCACCCTCACCGACCGGCGCGACCAGCTCTACACCGCCGACTCGGTGGAGGTTTCGGCCCTGTACCAGCTGCGCATCACCCAGCAGGACACGGCGTTCCACGCCGGCCTGCTGCAAGGCAACATCCGCCTCATCCTGCGCCGGCGCAACAACGAGTGGCGCATCGTGGCCTGGCGCGACCAGCGCACCTCCCCCGGCCTGTGCTGGACGGATTTGAAGAAATACTTCAGCTCGCACTGAAACGCCTCCGGCTGAATGAGGAATGAGGAAAGAAGAGTGAGGGAAGTAAGGCGGTCATGTCGAGCTTGCCGAGACATCTCGCGTGAGAGAGTATGCAATTACTGCCCCACGCGAGATGTCTCGACAAGCTCGACATGACGTACTGGCTTTCGCTTACTCTTTATTCAGCAAGCCGTATATTTCGCCTCATGAAGTCCCCGCGCCCGTCGTTTCCGGTTATTCTGCTTGCGGGCATCGGGCTGATGCTGACCGTGCCGGCCTGCAACCCGTTTGCGCCGGCCCTGGACGAGGTGCCGGCCGACCAGAACGCGCTGCTGGGCAACCCGGCCACGGTGCGCGGCTTCTTCGACCGGTTTCGGGCCGCCTACCAGCTGCGCGATTCCACGCTCTACGGCCAGCTGCTGTCGCCCGCGTTCAAGTTTACCTACCACGATTTCGTGGCCAACGTGGACCGCAGCTGGACCCGCGACGTGGACGCCAACACCACCTACCGCCTGTTCCGGGCCGCCCGCTCCACCAATTTGCAGTGGACGCAGTACTTGCCCAGCTCCGACACGCTGGCCTCCGACACGCTGGTGAACGTGGAGCGCTCCTTTTTGCTCACCATCGAGCAGCGCGACGACGAGCGGTTTTCCGGCTCTGGCACGGCCCGCCTGGTGCTGGTGCGCAACAACCGCAACGACCCCTGGCGCATGCGCAGCTGGTACGACCGCAGCGAGTTTTAAGCGTTTCTTTACGCGTCATTTTCAAGGCCTGCCTGCTACGGCGGGCCTTTTCGTTTTCTTTGACAAAATCTTCCCCAACTCGTATGACCGAACCGCAACCCGACCAGCCGCATTTTAAGCGGGCCATCAATCTTTTCGATGCCATCATGCTCGTCACGGGCAGCATGATTGGCTCGGGCATCTTCATCGTGTCGGCCGACATTGCCCGGCAGGTGGGCAGCGCCGGCTGGCTGCTGGTGGTGTGGCTGCTCACGGGCTTCATCACCATGGCCGGGGCCATCAGCTACGGCGAGCTGGCCAGCATGTTCCCGAAAGTGGGCGGGCAGTACGTGTACCTGCGCGAGGCGTTTGGGCGCCTCACGGCCTTTCTCTACGGCTGGACGCTGTTTCTCGTCATCCAAACCGGCGTGATTGCGGCCGTGGCCGTCGCCTTTGCCAAGTTCACGGGCGTGCTGGTGCCGTATTTTAGTGTGAAAAACGTGCTGTTTGAAACCACGCTCGCCGGCTGGAATTTCACGTTCTCGTCGGTGCAGCTGCTGGCCATTCTGCTCATTGTGGGCATCACGGCGCTGAATGCGCGGGGCGTGCGCACGGGCAAGCTCATCCAGAACGTGCTGGGCAGCACCAAGCTCATTGCCCTGGCCCTGCTCATTCTGTTTGGCGTGGCCCTGGGCATCAATCACGAAGCCATTGCGGCCAATTTCGCCGATTTGTGGTCGGCCACCCGCTCGGCGGCGCCGGGCGTGAGCGCGCCCACGCTTCCCATCAGCGGCAGCGCCCTGGTCATCGCCATCGGCATGGCCATGACGGGCTCGCTGTTTTCGTCGGATTCCTGGAACAACATCGGGTTTGCGGGCGAGGAAATCCAGAACCCCGAGCGGACGCTGGTGCGTAGCATGGCCATTGGCACGGCCATCGTCACGGCGCTCTACATCCTCATCAACGTGGTGTACCTGCTGGTGCTGCCGCTGCACGGCACGCCCGAAGCCGCCACGCTGGCCGGCCGCGGCATTCAGTACGCCACCGACGACCGGGTGGCCACGGCGGTGGCCGAGTCGGTACTGGGCCGGGCCGGCGCCTACGTGATGGCCGTGCTCATCATGCTCAGCACGTTCGGGGCCAACAACGGCATCATCCTGAGCGGCGCCCGTGCCTATTTTGCCATGGCCAAGGACGGCCTGTTCTTCCCCGGCCTGGCCCGGCTCAACGGGGCCGGCGTGCCCGGCCGCGCCTTGTGGGCGCAGTGCTTCTGGGCCTGCCTGCTGTGCCTGAGCGGCCGCTACGGCGACCTGCTCAACTACGTCATGTTCTCGGTGATTCTGTTTTACGTCGTCACCATCATCGGCATTTTCGTGCTGCGCCGCACCCGCCCCGAGGCGCCCCGCCCCTACCGCGCCTGGGGCTTCCCGCTGGTGCCGGGCCTCTACATTCTGCTGGCCAGCGCCTTCTGCATCATCCTGCTCATCGCACCCGACACGGCCGAGTTTTCGCGCCGCGGCCTAGGCCTGACGGCGCTGGGCCTGCCGGTGTACTTCTTATTCGGCCGCCGGTTTGGTAATTCGGCTGCCTAGCCTGGGGTAGAGACGCAACGTATTGCGTCTCGTCGTTGCACTGCGCGAGTTGAACGACGCCGTGCCAACGACACCCGAACGGCGCGAACGACGAGACGCAACGTATTGCGTCTCTACCCCGCTCCCAAACGCAAAAGGCCCGGGTTTCCAACTGGAAATCCGGGCCTTTTGCGTTTGGTGAACCTGCCATTTAGCGGCGCTTTCTGGTTTTGGCGCGGGGCGTAAGGGTCACGTTGACGGGCTGGCTGCCGCGGCTGCGCACCTCTTCGTCGTCGTAGCCGCCGTAGCCGAAAATCAGGGTGTTGTCGGTGCCGCTGGGTACTTCCAGGCTGTAGTTGCCGTTGGCGTCGGTGCTGGTGCCTTTGCTGCTGCCGCGCAACAGCACCGTGGCGCCCACCAGGGGCTTGCCCGTTTCGTCATCAATCTTGCCGGTGACCGTGAGCGTGCTCGGCGCGGCCGGGGCAGCGGGGGCAGCCTGCGCGGCGGCGGGCTCGGGGTCCGGGGCGGCCTCGGCGGCGGGCGCGGCGGCCACTGCGGCCGTCTGGGTCACGGGCGCCGACGCGGCGGCGGCCGTGGTCTTTGTGGTGCTTGCGGCCTTGGCGGTGGTTTTGGCAGTCGTCGGCTCGGCCGCGGCGGCGCTGTCGGGAGCGGCTTTGAGGCCCGCGGCGATGCTGTCGGCGGCCGTGGGGGCGGTGGCCGTCACGGCGGCATCGTCGAGCATGAACGTGGGCGTGACGGACGCCAAGCCGCTGCCGCCGCCTTTGGGCAGGGCCACGTAGCCCACCACCAGGGCCAGGATAACCGCCCCCAGAATGTAGAGCAGCTTGTTGTTGCCGCCCGAGGTCACTTCCTCGTCCTGGGCATCGAGGTTGGGGTCGTACGGTTCGTTTTCAGGCTTGGGTAAATTTTCCGGGTTCATCGCAGCTGCAGGTAAGTGGGAATGAAGAAAAGAAGAGAGGAGAATCCGCACAATGGTTAATTGCAATACCGTTGTATCAGATATATCGGGCAAGTTAAGCTTTTGCCGGGTTATCAAGCGCACAATGCACTTTTTTCTTCCCGCCCTCCCACCCCGCTTTCCCAAGGGCACAAAAAAGCCGCCTCGCCCCAACCCGCTACGGGTTGGGGCGAGGCGGCACGGCGCCTGGCAAAGGCCCGCTACTCGTCGCTGATGGTTTCGTTGTGGCCGGCCGGCGTGGGGGCGCCGGTGGCGCTTTTCTCGCCAAAGGGCTGGTCGCGGGTGCGCAGGTTGTGGTCGAGCTCGACGCTGCCCTCGGCCTCGAAGCCCGGCCCCTGGGCCTGCTCGCCGGCGTGCACGTGGTCGTTGCCGCCCTGCGGGCTGGTTTCCGAACCGCCGATGTGCAGGTTGTCGAGCTGGTCTTTCTGGTTGCTGCGCTGGGTGTAGCCGTTGGCCCCCACGTTGCGGGCGGCCGAGGGGTCGTTGCTGGCTTTGTTGTTGCTCTGGTCCTGCTGGTATTCCTTTTGACGTTCCAGCTCTTCGTTTTTCGCGAAGTTTTTACTTTCGGTGATGTCGGCGTGTTCGCCTTCGTTCGGGTCGGTGCCGTCGCCGGAGATGTTATCGGGAATCATGGGCTGAGAATTAAGTGGGAAGGTGCTGGTGGGCTTACGCAGGCCCCGGCTTTCCGTTACGCCGCGGGCCAAACCGCGGGCCCCGCCTCCCGCGTAGTTTGTCGGGCGCTTCCGGCGCGCGTATCGGAAGCCGCGGTTGGCTCCGGTGGTCGGGGCCGGGCGCCTACATTTGGCCATTCGCAGCTTTTTCTCCGTCTCATGCACCTGGTAATCGTTGGCAATGGCATCACCGGGGTTTCGTGCGCCCTCGCGGTGCGGCGCCTGCGCCCGGACGCCCGCATCACCCTGGTTTCGGCCGAAAGCGCGCACCACTATTCGCGCACCGCGCTGATGTACGTGTACATGGGCCACCTGCGTCTGTCCGACATCAAGCCCTACGAGGACTGGTTCTGGGACGAAAACCGGCTGGGCCTGGTGCACGCCACCGCCACCGCGCTCAACACCCGCGAAAACCGCCTCACGCTCGACAACGGCACCACCCTGGCCTACGACCAGTTGCTGCTGGCCACCGGCTCCCAAAGCACGCGCTACGGCTGGCCGGGCCAGCACCTGGCCGGCGTGCAAAGCCTCTACGGCCTGCCCGACCTGGCCGCCATGGCCCGCGACACCCACGCCATCACGCGGGGCGTGGTGGTGGGCGGCGGCCTCATTGGCGCCGAGCTGGCCGAGATGCTGCATTCGCGCGGCATCGAGGCGGTGGTGCTGGTGCGCGACGCCCGCTACTGGGCCTCGGTGCTGCCGCCGGAAGAAGCCAACCTGGTGGACGCGCAGTTTGAGGCCAACCAAATACAAGTACGCTACCGCACCGAGCTAGGCGAAATCCTGGGCGATGCGCAGGGCCGCGTGCGCGCCGTGCGCACCACGGCCGGCGAGGAAATACCCTGCCAGTGGGTGGGCCTGGCCACTGGCGTGGCCCCCAACCTGGCCCTGGCCAACACCGCGGACGTGGAAACCGACCGCGGCATTCTGGTGGACGAGTACCTGCGCACCAGCGTGCCCAACGTGTACGCGGCCGGCGACTGCGCCCAGCACCGCCGCCCGGCGGCGGGCGAAGTGGCCATCGAGCAACTCTGGTACACCGGCCGCATGCAGGGCGAAACCGTGGCGCACACCCTCTGCGGCCAGCCCACGCCCTACCGGCGCGGCGTCTGGTTCAACTCGGCCAAGTTCTTCAACCTCGAATACCAGACCTACGGCCAAGCGCCTGCCCAGCCGGGCGCCGAGCTCAGCAGCTTTTACTGGGAACACCCGGCCGGGCGCGCGGCGTTGCGCATCTACTTCCGGGCCGCCTCCCCGCAGGCGGTGGTGGGGTTCAATGCCCTGGGCCTGCGCCTGCGCCAAGCCGTGTGCGAAGCCTGGATACGCCAGCGCGCGCCCGTGGCCACGGTGCTGGCCCAGCTCGGGGCGGCTAATTTTGACCCGGAGTTTTTTCCGCAGCACGAACAAGCCATTGTGGCGGCGTTCAACCGGCAGTTTCCGGAGCAGCGGGTGGTGCTCCGGCAGCGCAAGGGCCTGCTGGCCCGGCTCACGTCTTAACCTAAAATTTTCCCGTGGATTTTTCCAAACTATACCGTCCTTCGGCCCTCAACAGCTTCCAGTTCATTGCCCTCACCGGCCTGCTGATGAGCGCCGGAGCGCATTTGATTCTGCATTTTTTTGTGGGGCGCACCCCGGCCGGCTTCACCTGGCTGTACGTGTGCTGGTCGGGGTTTTACGTCCTCGGCACCCTCATCAACCTCTTTGGCAAGTCTGACGGTCATCATCACCACCATCACTAGCGATAAATTGATGATGAGCAATAGCTGAATGTCATGTCGAGCTTGTCGAGACATCTCGCGTGCTATAGTAATTCTTTCAATTGAGTTACTTCAGCACGCGAGATGTCTCGACAAGCTCGACATGACGTTTTTACAAGTCTTACTCCTTATTCCATTGAAAATTAGATGACTCCAGCCTTTGCCGCCCCGCCGCTACCCGCCGCCCCTGCCGCCGAAAAACTCGCGCTGGCTGGGGTGGCGGCGGGCTTGCTGGCCCTGCTCCTGGCCCTGGCCGACGCCGACCCCACGCGCGGGCAGTGGTGGCTCTATGGAGCCCTGGCCTTGCTGACGGGCGGCACGCTGGCCTGGAGCGGGCTGCACTACGGCCGCCGGCCGGCCGGCGTGCAGCAGCACAATCTATGGCGGCGCGCCAGCACCAGCCGTGGTGCCGTGGCCTGGGTCACCAGCCTGGTGCTCACGGGGTTTTATGTGGTGCTGTACTGGTTTAGCGGCAACGACGGCCACGGCCATTTCGGGGTGCTGAACAACCTGGTGCACGCCCTCGATGCCTTCAGCCGGGCCCTGCGCGCCCGGCCCGCCGACCAGTGGTTTCTCTACGGCACCTTCTACACACTGGCCGTGCTGCTGATGGGCGGCCGGGCCCTGTGGAAATACCGCCACTCGCGCTACCAGGTCATCCGGACGGTTTCGGTGATGTTTTTTCAGCTGGGCTTTGCGTTTCTGCTGCCCGGCGTGCTGCAGTTTTTTCAGCAGCCTGAGTTCTACTTCAACTATTTCTGGCCGCTGAAGTATGACTATTTGTTTCCGGGCACGGTCACTTCCCTGCTCCAGAGTGGCGGCCTGGGCGTGTTCATGGTATTTTGGGGCGCGGTGATGTCGCTGCTGGCCACGCCGGTGCTCACCTATTTTTTTGGCAAGCGCTGGTACTGCTCGTGGGTGTGCGGCTGCGGCGGGCTGGCCGAAACCGCCGGCGACCCCTACCGCCAGCTTTCCGACAAGAGCCGCGCCGCCTGGCGCTGGGAAGTGCGCCTCATTTACCCCATCCTGGCCATCATTGTGGCCCTCACGGCGCTGCTGTGGGCACATTTTGCCACCGGCAACACCCTGCTGGGTGAGGCTGGCAACGTGGGCGCAAAGTGGTACGGCTTCGCCATCGGCTCGGTGTTTTCGGGCGTCATCGGGGTGGGGTTCTACCCCATCCTGGGCAACCGCGTGTGGTGCCGCTTCGGCTGCCCCATGGCGGCCTACCTCGGGCTGCTGCAAAAGCACTTTTCCCGCTTCCGCATCAGCACCAACGGCGGGCAGTGCATCTCGTGCGGCAACTGTTCCAACGTGTGCGAAATGGGCATCGACGTGAAGCAGTACGCCCAGCGCGGCGAGCCCATCATCCGGGCCTCGTGCGTGGGCTGCGGCCTGTGCAGCACCGCCTGCCCGCGCGGCGTGCTCAACCTGGAAAACGGGCCTCGCACGGGACGCTACCAGGCCTCGCCACTCATTCATGCGGACTCGCTGCGGATATTGGGCTAATTTTTATCGATTTGCCCTTGCTCATGCTTCGTCATTTTTGTAGCCCGCAACGCGGGCGCCGGTGGTTTCCAGGCTTTGTTGGTTGCTCAATGGTTGTGTGGCTGGTGGGCTGCTCTCGTTTTGGCTCCAGCTTTGGTCCTCCATCGGGCGCCTCCCCGGGGCTCTACAGCACTACTACCGGCCTGAAGAACCTCGACAGAGAATTTGGAGGGCCCCGTGAGCTGTTTCGCGACGACGCAGTCATCAACTACAGCAACCTCTGCGTACCCGACACTTCGTTTGTGGTGAAAAAGGAATGGCGCGAACTCAAATCGGTGCCCAAGGTGCTGCCGGTGGGCATGCCCGGCGGCATTCTGCTCACCAGAGATGGCTGGGCCATTGACGAGGCCGAGGTGCCTAACATTGAATGGAAACGCTACCAGCGGCAACTGGCCGCCGCGGGTGTGAGCGTGGCGGCTACCGAGCCGCTCGCTTCGGCCCTGCCCGTTCCCGATTATTTTACCAACGTTTTCTACGACTATTATCCGGTGGTCGGCGTGAGCTACGAGCAGGTGGTGGCCTTCTGCAAGTGGCGCGGCAAGGCCATCAGCTACATGATAAACCGCAGCAAGCCCTACTCGCCCGACAGCCTGGCCGCCGAGCACGTGGTGGTGGAAAGCCGCCTCCCCACCGAGGCCGAATGGGAGCAGGCTGCCCTCGCCAAGCGCGGCCTGCCCTTCGGCCGCAAGTGCACTGAAAGCCTGCTTGAAGTAAACCCCAAAGCCGCAACTTACTTCAAGCAACGCTCGGGCACTACCGCCTACATATCTCAAATTCAATCTGATATAAAAGCTTACAACCGCACGAAACCTTCCCGCTCGTTCATCAATTACAACCAGCCCGAGCCCTATTTTCTGCGCCTGCTTACCCCTGCTTACGTCTACGGCGGGCCCACCAACGACTACCGGCTCTACAACCTGCTGGGCAATGCCGCCGAGATGATTCAGGAGCGCGGCGTGGCCAAAGGCGGCAGCTACCGCGACCCGCTGGCGGGCTGCACCGTGACCTCGCGTAGTACTTATTCCGACCCTTCGCCCACGGTGGGCTTCCGCTGCATGATACGCGCCACCCAGCCCAACCGCAAGTAGCTCACCGCAAAAACGCCAGCAGCGCCTGGTAAAACTGCGCCGGCGCTTCTAGGTGCGGGATGTGGCCGATGCCGGGCAGCTCCACCAGCTTTGCGCCCTTGATGATGGCGGCGGTGCGGCGGCCCAGGGCGGGGTACTGGCCCATTTGCACCAGGGTTTTGGGGTCTTTGATGAGCGCCTTGCCCACCACCGTGCGGTCGGCCTGCCCGATGATGAGCAACGTGGGCACGGCCACGCGGCCAAACTCGTAGCTTACCGGCTGCTGGTATATCATGTCGAAAGTTAGGGCGTTGGCACGGGCCACCTTCGGGAAATCGGGGCTGCGCGTTTGAGCGGCCAGGGGCAGCAACCACTGGTCGTGCGCCGCGGGGTAGCCGTTGGGATAGTAGGTGGCGTGGTACTTCCGAATGCTGGCTTCGGTGCTTTTCAGCTCGCTGGCCTCGGCCTGGTCAATGGACTGAAACGGCACGCCCACGCGGTAGTCCTCCAGCCCGATGGGGTTTTCGAGCACCAGCTTTTCGGTGGTTTCGGGGTAGAGCAGGGCGAAGCGCGTGGCCAGCATGCCGCCCATGCTGTGGCCCACAATGACGGCCTTTTTCACGCCCAGCGTGTCGAGCAACCGCCTGGTATTGAGCGCCAGCTGGTGAAAAGAATAGTGAATGTCGGCCTTGTCCGACTTGCCAAAACCAAGCTGGTCGGGCACCACCACGCGGAACCCCGCCCCGGCCAGCGTCTTTATGGTTTCGCGCCAGTAGGCCCCGAAAAAGTTCTTGCCGTGCAAGAGCACCACGGTGCGGCCGTTGGGGTTGGCGGTGGCCGGCACATCCATGTAGGCCATGCGCAGGGCCTGGCCTTCCAGCCTCAGCGGCAGGTATTTCACGGGAAATGGGTAGTCGTACCCATCGAGCGTGGCGTTGAGCGGGGCGGTTTGGGCCGACGCGGAAACCGACAGCAACCAAGGCAGCAACAGTAGCAGGAAACGGGGCAACAGGCGAAAGCAGTTCATGCCCACTCTACGCAGAACCGGCCGCGGCTGCCCAATGCCCCGGCTTGAAATTTCGACTTACTCCTCCGGCCGGGGCCGGTACACGCCAAACAGCAGGTCGCTGGGGTGCGTGGCCAGAAAGTCGTCTTCCAGCCGAAACAACTCGGCCAGCAGCGCCTGGGTTTCGGCATCGTCGTCGCGCAGGAAGTGGTGGGCAATGTCCTTGAGCACCAGCGTGAGGAGGTTGCCGCCGAGGGCTGCTTCCTCCAGGGGCAGAAAGTGCCGGCGCAGGGCCGGTACTATGCGGTCGGACTCGGCCGCTTCGGACGGGTCGGCCAAGCGCATGCGCCACCGGCCGGGCCCGCTCACGCTGGTTTTGAGCTGGCGCGAGAGGTAGCGCACCCGGTAGCGCGGCGGCAGCACGGTGCGCAGCACGCGGTTGGCTTCGGCCAGTTGGGCGGCGGTCCACTGCAGGCGGGCGGGGCCCACGTAGTCGTTGAGCACCAGCAGGCCATCGGGGTGCAGGGCCCGGCGCACGCGCGCTACGATGTTTTCCACCTGCTCGAAATGGTGCAGGGCCGAATGAAACAACACCACGTCGACCGAGGCTGCCGGTAGGTCGAGGGCATTCACGTCAGCCACCTCGGTGCGAAAATTGGTCAGCCCCTCGGCCTGGGCCACGGCCGCCGCCTGGGCCAGCAGGCGCCCCGCAATGTCGACGCAGCGCACTTCGGCAAACTGCGGCAGCCGGGCAAAGGCCAGCTCGTGCGAGGCCGCCCCGCTGCCCAGCGACAGCAGGCGCAGGCCTCGCCGGCCGGCCAGGTACTTGTCGGCCACGTAGGGTTCGTAGGGCTGGTCGGGGCGGCCGGTCATGCGCTCGTTCCAGCGGCGGCGCACGGCGGGCACCTGCCACCAGTTGGCCGCCCGTAGCGCGGGGTCGTCGAAGGCCGAGCGGGTGCGGGCCAGGGCGCTCAGGCGCAACTTGGAAAGCAGAAACGGCAGCCCGCGCTGGCGCAGCTTGGCCAGGGTTTCGAGGAAGTCGTCGGAAGTGATGAGCGGCATGCAGGCGCGGGTTTCGGCCCCAAACTTACGCGGCAGCCCCGGCTTCCAGCCGAAATTCCAGCGCCTCATTGCGCGCTTGCAGGAACCGCGTCAGGTAGCTTTTCAAAAATAAGTGGTCGAACCAACGGCCGACGAAGCCCAGCGGACTGCTGAACTCAAACACATCGCGCACGCGGGTGCCGCCCGGCACGGCTTCAAAATAATGCTCGTGCCGCAGCGTGCGGAAAGCCCCGCGCACCAGCTCGTCCCGGAAATAATGGGGCGGCACGGCCGCCGTGATGCGCACCGTCAGGCGCTGCCGCACGCCGAGGCGGCGGGCCTCCCAAGTCACCACGTCGCCCAGTTGCAGTTGGCCGCTGGCGGGGCCGGCCAGCACCCGCTCGCCGGTGTGACGGGTGGAGTCGATGTGCGCCTGCGTGTTGAGGGCCAATGCGTAGCAGGCCGCGGGCGAAGCTTTCACCAGCATTTCCAGCTCAATGCGCGCCATTTGTTTTGCTAAGCCGGCAGGCCGGCCAGCACCTTTTTGGCGTTGCTCACGTGGTCCGTGGCGCCGCTGAGGGAGTTGAAGATGTACTGCACGATGCCGTTTTTGTCAATCACGAACGTGACGCGGCCGGGCAGCAGGCCCAGCAGCGCGCGGGGCACTTCGTAGAGCTTGCGCACTTTGCCATCGGTGTCGGCCAGCAATTGAAACGGCAGGCGGTGCTTCTGCGTGAATTTCTGGTGCGAGGCTTCGCTGTCGGAGCTAATGCCCACCACTTCGGCGCCTAGGTCTCTGAAATCCTCGTACTGGTCGCGGAACGAGCAGGCTTCGGCCGTGCAGCCGGGCGTGTCGTCCTTGGGGTAGAAATAAAGCACCACGTGGCGGCCGCGCTGCTCCGAGAGGCGGAAAGTCTCGCCGGAAGTGGTAGTGAGCGTGAAGTCGGGCGCGGGTTGGCCTATCTGAAGCATACGGTGGGGTTAACGGTTGGGCGCGGCGCGCGGGCCGTGCGGTGCCGCTTTGCGGCGGCGGGGGCATCTTTGTGGTGCATATAGCTCCAGCGGCCCGGTTTTGTTTGGCGGCGGCTGGTTTTCGCGTCTCTTTTTCATGGCCCCGCCCCGCATCAGCGTCATCATTCCCGCCCACAACGAAGCCGGGGCCATTGCCCTGGTGCTGGGCGAAATTCCCACGGGCCTGGCCCGGGAAGTCATCGTGGTCGACAACAACTCGACCGACGACACCGGCGCCATCGCGCGGGCCGCCGGGGCCACCGTGTTGCGCGAGCCCCGCCCCGGCTACGGCCACGCCTGCCTGGCCGGCATGGCCCACGCCTTCGGCGGGCCCCAATCCGAGTGGCCCGACATCGTCGTATTTCTCGACGGCGACCACTCCGATTACCCCGAACAAATGCCCGAACTTCTGGCCCCGCTCCTGCGCGGGGAGGCCGACCTCGTGATTGGCTCGCGGGCCCTGGGCGAACGCGAAAAAGGCGCCCTGCTGCCCCAGCAGCGGTTTGGCAACTGGCTGGCGGCGCGGCTGCTCAACCTGCGCTACCGCAGCCACGTCACCGATTTGGGCCCGTTCCGCGCCGTGCTGGCCCCCGCCCTGCTGGCCATCGGCATGGAAGACCAGACCTATGGCTGGACCGTGGAAATGCAGCTCAAGGCCCTGCGCCGGGGCCTGCGCGTGGTGGAAGTGCCCGTGCGCTACCGCCGCCGCATTGGCACCAGCAAGGTATCGGGCACGGTGCGCGGCACCCTCGGGGCGGGCTACAAGATTCTCTGGACCATTTTTCGGTATTGGTAATGGGTTTCGTAGTTTTTTGTCATCCTGAGCGCAGCGAAGAACCTTTTCACGCCCGAACAATTCGCAGTAATTTCAACGATGCGAACGTGAGAAGGTCCTTCGCTACGCTCAGGATGACAGACGTTAACATGCTGACCTCTTGCCCCACCCTTCGCTGCTGATGCCGGTTCTGCCCATTTTGCTGGTGGCGGTTTACGGCCTGTGCCTGCTGTTTATTCTGGGGTTTAGCGCAGGGCAGTGGCAGCTCACGCGGCTGGCGCTGCGGGCGTATGCCGCACCGCCGGCCCCGCTCCTGCCCGTGCCGGCGGTGTGGCCCCGCGTCACGGTGCAGCTGCCGCTCTACAACGAGCAAAACGTGGTGGAGCGCATCATCGACGCCACCGCCGCCTTGGATTACCCGCCCGAGCTGTTGCACATTCAGGTGCTGGACGACTCCACCGACGCCACCGTGGCCCTCGCGGCGGCCCGCGTGGCCCACCACGCCGGGCGGGGCCTGCGCATCAGCCACGTGCGGCGCCTTGGCCGCGACGGCTACAAAGCCGGCGCCCTCCGCCACGGCCTGGAAGAAACCGACGGTGAGTTCATCGCCATTTTCGACGCCGACTTTGTGCCGGAAGCGGATTTTCTGCGCCGCACGGTGCCATATTTTTTGCAGGATGACCGCATCGGCGTGGTGCAGACCCGCTGGGGCCACCTCAACGAGAACGAGTCCTTGCTCACCCGCCTGCAGGCTTTTGGGCTCGATGCGCACTTTCTCATCGAGCAAGTCGGCCGCACGTTCGCCGGCTTTTTCATCAACTTCAACGGCACCGGCGGGGTGTGGCGCCGCGCCTGCATCGACGACGCCGGCGGCTGGCACACCGACACCCTCACCGAAGACCTCGACCTGAGCTACCGCGCCCAGTTGCGCGGCTGGCGCTTCGTGTACCGCCCCGGCATCGTGGCGCCCGCCGAGCTGCCGGCCGTGATGGACGCCCTCAAGTCGCAGCAGTTCCGCTGGACCAAGGGCGCAGCCGAAACGGCCCACAAGCACCTCGGGCCCGTGTGGCGCTCCCGGCAGCCGCTGGCCGTGAAGCTGCAGGCCACCTTCCATTTGCTCAACAGCAGCGTCTACATCGTCATCATGCTCATGGCCTTGCTGAGCGTGCCGCTGGTGTTTGTGCGGGCGCAGTTCCACGAATACAAAGTGGTATTTCAGCTGGCATCGGTGTTTTTGGTGGGCTTCACGCCGCTCATTTACTACTACTATTCGGCCTGGCGGCTGGCCCACCCCGATAAGCCGCTGTGGCGCTACCCGGGCTTCTTTCTGTTGTTTCTGTCGGTTTCGATGGGCCTGGCGCTGCACAATGCGCGCGCCGTAATTCTGGGCTGGCTGGGCCGGCGCACGCCCTTTGTGCGCACGCCCAAGGCCGGCACGGCGCCCGTGGCCCGGCGCCGCCGCTACCGCACGGGCGGCATTGGGCCGCTGGTGGCGCTGGAAGGGTTGCTGGCAGTGTACTTTGCCTTCGGCCTCGGGGCGGGCATTTATTTCGACGATTTTGGCCTGTTGCCCTTCCATTCCTTGCTCACGGTAGGGTTTGCGGCCATTTTTTACTACTCGGTGCGCCATGCCCGCTAAGCTTCCTTCGCTTTCGCAATGCGCGGCGCTGCTGCTCTCGGGCGCGGCCTACGCGGCCCTGGCCTACGCCACGCCGCGGGTGCAGCTCGGGCAGCTGGTGGGCCTGTTTGCGGTGGCGCTGGCGGCCTATACGTGGCTGCTGCGCAGCCGGCTGCCGCTGCGCTGGGGCCTGGGTGCGGCGCTGGCGTTCCGGCTGCTGTGGCTGCCGGCCGCGCCGGCCTTGTCCGACGACGTGTACCGCTTCCGCTGGGACGGCCTGCTGGTGGCCAACGGCGTGAACCCGTTCCGCTTCCGGCCCGATGAGCTGATTGCCGACGGTGCCCGCACGGCCGTGCCCGGCGAAGCCCGCCGCGCCGCGCTGCTGCCCGAGCTGCAGCAGCTGTACCGGCAGCTCAATTCGCCGCACTACTACTCGGTGTACCCGCCGGTGTGCCAGTTTGCGTTTGGGGCCGGCGCGGGGCTGTTTCCGACTTCCAACGCGGGTTTTGCGGCCAGCTTACGCGCCGTCATCCTGCTGGCCGAAGTGGGCACGGCCTGGCTGCTGCTGGCGCTGCTGCCGGCCCTGGGCTGGCCGGCCCCCCGCGCGCTGCGCTACCTATTGCACCCGCTGGTCATCGTGGAGCTCACCGGCAACCTGCACTTTGAAGGCGTGCTGTTCGGCTTCATCCTGCTGGCCCTGTGGCTACTGAGCCGGCAAAAGTGGGCCGCTTCGGCGGTGGCGCTGGGGCTGGGCGTGGCCACCAAGCTGCTGCCGCTGCTGGTGCTGCCGCTGCTGGGGCGCCGGCTGGGCTGGCGGCGGTTTGCGGTGTATTCGCTGCTGTGTCTGGGCACGCTGCTGCTGTTGTTTGGCCCGTTTCTTTCCGTCGATTTGTTCGTCAACATCGCCCGCAGCCTCAAGCTGTATTTCCGCAGCTTCGAGTTCAACGCCAGCGTGTATTACCTGCTGCGGCCCATCGGTTACTGGCTCACTACTTACAACCAGATTGCCATCATCGGGCCGGCGCTGGCCTTGCTGAGCGGGCTGCTGGGCCTGGGCCTGGCCTGGCGGGAGCGTCGGCCCACGCTGGCTGGGCTGCCATCCACACTCCTGCTCATGCTCACGGCCTACTATGCCTTGGCCACCACCGTGCATCCCTGGTACCTCACGCTGCTGGTGGGCCTGAGCGTGCTTACCCGCTTTCGCTACGCGCTGGTGTGGGGCGGGCTGGCCATTCTTTCCTACGCGGCCTACCGCACCTCCATCTACGCCGAAAACCTCTGGCTGGTGGCTCTGGAATACGCCGGCATGTACGCCGTGCTGCTGTGGGAGCTGACCAGGAGGACGTCCGAAAGTCCTGAAATGGATTCGTTGGAATAAACGAAAGTCATTTCCCGCTGCCGGGTTTAGCCCCTTTGCGCTAATGCGCTTATTTGGGCCAATAGGCGAAGCGCCGCGTCGATTTCAGCTGCAGGTTGCGGCCGTCCCAGGTAGTTTGGCGCAGCAGCACGTTGGGGTAGGCTTTGGCAAAAACGTAGGTGTTTTGCTTGTCCGGTGCCAATTGGATGCTGACGCGCCAGGCGGCCTCCGTCAGCTCATCGGCCGGGGCGGCGGCCGTGCTCAGGTGGGCCTGGTAGTACACCGGCGGCGTCACCTTGTTGGTTTGCTGCAGGTCCATCACCGTCAAATCGAACGCCGGCAGCGACTCGAACTTCAGGCTGCGCAGGGTGTAGGGCAAGGCGTCTTCCAGAAACACGTCGCGGCGCAGGTCGCGGCTGCCCACGCCCTGCTTGTCCCAGTACGAGTCGAACGTTTCCTCGAAGTTGACGCCGTCGTCGACGATGGCTTTGAAGGTGTTGCCGCACCATTCCTGCGACGAAGTGGTCATTTTATACAGCGCCACCGGCTGGTCGCGCCGGAAAAACAGCGACGTGAGGTAGTGGTACGGGTACTCGTCGGCCCGAATCTGGCAGAACTGGTTGATTTTCATCACCGGGAATAAGTCCGGCCGCTCGTAGTCGTCGGTCTTGACGTTGAACTCCTGGTTGAACTCCTCCTTGACCGTAATCAGGGTGTATTCAAAGGCACGCTTCTTCTTGTAAATCACCCGCTCGGCGGCGTAGGTGGCCACTTCGGCCTGGCCGTCTTCCCAGAGCTTGTTCATGGCCCAGTTCTGGTCGAAAAACGGCAGCACCGCCTGCAGGGCCTGCGCCGAAGCCGGTACACGTCCTTTGGGCTGCTCCTTCACCGGCGCCTGGCAGCCGGCCAGCCCCGCCCCAAGCAGCAGCAGAAAAGCAAAACGCAGAGGCAGACGGCGTATAGAAAAGGCGGAGGTGGGCATCAAATTTTCCTGCTGACGGCTTTTTTGGAGACGGAATCGGTGCAATCAACAACAGCTTACGCGGAAAATGGGCCCCAAAGATTCAGGAAGCCCATTTTCCTGCTTAGTTGCTATTTATACACCTTATGACCACGTTTCAGCCAGGCGCCCCACAGCACCGAGTACGGATGCACGTTCGGCGTGGGGCCCTGGGCATTCACTACCGGGTAGCCTTCGTTCACCCACTCGAACAAGCCGCCGTAGAGGTTGCTTACGTGCCCGAAACCCAGGCTGCGCAGCCGCTCGCCGAGCCGCTCGCTGCGGGCGCCCACCGAGCAGTACACCACCACGGGCCGGGCGCGGTCCACGCCCGGAAACTCCTGCGTCGCCACCGAATCGTAGGGCACCAGCTGGGCGCCCTGCAGGTGGCTCACCGCGTATTCGTCGGGCGTGCGAACATCGAGCAGCAGCGGCGCGCCCGGCTGGCCCAGCTGCTGCGCCAGCGCGGCCGGCGCCACCGTGGGCACGGTGTGCTTGTAGAGCAGCTGGAGCATGCGGCGGTAAGCCGGCGAGGCGCTGGCCCCGCCGGCCTCATCGGCCGCGCAGCTGCTCAGGCCAAACAGGCCGAGGCACAGGCAGGAAGAGGCGACAAGGGCGAAGGTCATGGACGCGGAGAACGCGGCAAAACGCCGCCAGCTTACATGGACAGCTCTTTGGCCTTGTTCATCATCATGGTGGCGTGCACCAGCGTGGCCCCGCCCTTGATGGCCGCGCCCACGTGCACGGCTTCCATCATCTCGGCCTCGTCCACGCCTTTTTGCAGGGCGTCGGAGGTGTAGGCGTCGATGCAGTACGGACATTGCACCACGTGGGCCACGGCCAGCGCAATCAGGGATTTTTCGCGCTCCGTGAGGGCGCCTTCCTTGAAAACTTCGCCGTAATAATCAAAAAACTTGCGGCCCATTTCGGGCTGCCATTCGCTGATGTTGCCAAATTTGGCGAGGTCGGCGGGGTTGTAGTACGACATGTGCGAAGCGAAAAAGGGTTGGTAAAAATGAAAGATACGAAGTAAAGAAAACCGGCCCGGCGCCCGCAGGAAAAAGCCCCCGCCACCCGTCGCGAAACGGCTGTGCGGAGGCTTTTTTCAGCAAGCGACCGGCGCTTTTGCGCTAGGATTTGGAAGCAGCCGCAACCGCGCCCATGGCCTGAATGGGCATGGTGGGGCTGGCGCTGCCGCCGGCCGGCTCGATGGTGACGGCAAATGCCTGCGCGCTGGCTATTTCCTTCATTTCCTGCAGGTCGGCGCCCTCGGCGGTGGCCTGGGCTATCATGCCGGCGTCCACGGGCTTGCCGTCGGCCAGGGCCCAGAGCTGGTACTGCTTGCCGGCGGGCAGCGCGGGCATGCTTTTCACGTCCACGTACACCTTGTGGGTAGCGGGGTTGAAGAGCACCCGGGCCCGGGTCGAGGGCGCATCCTTGGTGCCCACCAGCGCCACGGCGCGGAATTCGTCGCTGCGCAGCACCTGGTTTTCCTGACGCAGCTCGCCGAGCTGGCGCTCCACCACCTGCGTGGTGGTGGCAAAGCGCGACTGCTCGTTTTGCAGCGCCACGAGGTCGGAGCTGGCGTCTTTCCAGCGCGAGTACAACAAAGCGTTGGCGCCCAGGCTCAGCAGCAGCGCCACCGACGCGGCCATGGCCCAGACGGAGCGCGAAGAGGCCGGGGCTTCCGCGGCCGGCGTGAGGGGCCGAATCACGGCCTCACCGGCAATGGGTTGGGCGGAAGCTGCAGCGGCACTTGGGTTCTGAGAAACGGCGGCGTCGAGGTCGGCCCGTAGGGCGGCGTTGGGGGTAGCAGCAGTGGCGGGGGCGGCAATCTGGGCCATTACGTTGGCCAGCACCCGCTCCCGCATGGCGGCGGGCGGCGTGACGGAATGGGCTTCGGCGTAAAAGCCCAGGGCGGCCTGCACTTGCGCTAGCTCCTCGCGGACTTCCGGGTGCCGGGCGGCTTCGGCTTCCACGGCAGCCTGCTCGGCCGGCGAAAGCTCTCCGAGAGCGTACTGCTCCAGAATGCCCGATTCTATATATGCTTGGATGTTTTCCACGATTGCGTTAGCGAATAAGTTTGCTGAGGACTTTGATGGCGGTGCGGGCGCGGGTTTTCACCGTCCCCAGGGGGAGGTTCAGCTCTTCGGCCACTTCACTTTGGGTGAAGCCTTCAAAGTAGAGAAGGTCGATTATCTGGCGCTGTTCGGGCACCAGTTTTTGGGTGATTTCCTGCAGGCCGATGTGCTCTGGGCGGAAGGTGGTGGGCGCGGCCTGGCGCTGCGCCGTCAGGCTATCGTCCAGGCCCTGTGTGCGGCTACCTACGCGGTGCTGTCGGGAGCGGATTTTGTCGATGCTCAGATTTCGGCAAATGTTCAGCACCCAAGTGAACAGGCGGCCCTTGCTGGCGTCGTAGCTGGCAAAGGCGTGCCAGATTTTGACCAGGGCTTCCTGTAGCACGTCCTCGGCCTCGTCTTCGGCTTTCACGATGCGGAAGATGACGCCGTAGAGGGCCGCCGAATACCGGTCGTAGAACAGCGTCATGGCCGATTCGTCGCGCGCCTGGAGGCGTCGGACGAGGTCCGCCTCGGCGGCGGGTGGCAGGGAAATCAGAGAGGTATCGGACACAAGCAGTGACTGAAAGTGAGAAATGAAGCCGAAATCGGCGCCATGCAAAGCGCACGAAAATACGCCGGGCGCCGCAAACCGTGCTATACGGGCTCAACCGTATACGCAACCGAACCCGCCCCGTGTAAGTTGAATAGATTTTGCGGCACGGTCCCGGCCACCCCGCCGTTTTCCGGCCGCTTCTCCCCTTTGTTGCCATGCCTATCGAATCCTTCAACCCCTACACCGGCCGCCTGCTGCGTCGCTTCAAAGCGTTTAGCTGGATGAAAACCGAGCGCATTCTGGGCCAGGCGCACCGCGCGGCGGCCGATTGGCAGGCCACCACCTGGGCACACCGGGCTGGCGTGCTGCGCCGCGCCGCCGCGCTGCTGCGCGAGCGGCAGGACGACCTGGCCCGCCTCATGGCCCTGGAAATGGGCAAGCCCGTGACCGACGGCCGCGCCGAAGCCCTGAAATGCGCCACCTGCTGCGACTTCTACGCCGAGCGCGCCGAAGGCTTCCTGGCCGATGAACTGATTGAAACCGACGCCGGCCGCAGCTTCATCAGCTACCAGCCCATTGGCGTGGTGCTGGCCATCATGCCGTGGAACTTTCCGCTGTGGCAGGTGGTGCGCTTTGCCGCCCCGGCCCTCATGGCCGGCAACGTAGGCCTGCTCAAGCACGCGTCCAACGTGCCACAGTGCGCGCTGGCGCTGGAGCAGGTGTTTCACGACGCGGGCCTGCCGCCGGCCTGCTTTCGCACGCTGCTGATTGGGTCCGACTTGGTGGAAAAGCTGCTGGCCGACGACCGGGTGCGCGCCGCCACGCTCACGGGCAGCGAGGGCGCGGGCGCGTCGGTGGCGGCCATTGCGGGCGCCCACATCAAGAAAACGGTGCTGGAATTGGGCGGCTCCGATGCCTTCATTGTGCTGGCCGATGCCGACGTGGCCCTGGCCGCCAAAACCGCCGCCCAGAGCCGCATGATAAACAGCGGCCAGAGCTGCATCGCGGCCAAGCGCTTCATCGTGGAGAAGCCGGTGCTCAAGGAATTTATCAGCCAGATGAAAACGCATTTGCTGGCCATGCGCCCCGGCGACCCGCTCGACGACGCCACCCAATACGGCCCGCTGGCCCGCCCTGATTTGGCCGACGAGCTGACCCAGCAAGTGAACGACTCGGTGGCCCGGGGCGCCAAAGTAGAGCTGCACGGCGGCCAGGCCAAGCCCGGCACCGCCCTGTTCCGGCCCATGATGCTGTCGAACGTCAAGCCCGGCCAACGGGCGTATGAGGAGGAGTTTTTTGGCCCCGTGGCGCTGGTGCTCGAAGCCAAAAACGCCGCCGATGCCGTGCGCCTAGCCAACGACTCGCGCTTCGGCCTGGGCGCGGCCGTGTGGACCGGCGACGCGAAAAAGGGCGAGGAAATGGCCCGCCAGATTGAAAGCGGCGCCGTGTTCGTCAACGGCTTGGTAAAGTCGATGCCCGAGCTGCCGTTCGGCGGGGTGAAAAAGTCCGGCTACGGGCGGGAGCTGTCGTATCTGGGCATACGGGAATTTGTGAACCAGAAGTCGATTTGGATTGGGAAGGAAATAGCAGCGGTGGCCAAAATGGAGTAGTGAAGAAAAGGTCATGTCGAGCTTGTCGAGACATCTCGCGCGTGTTGCTAACTCCATTGATTGGATTAGTGGTGGCACGCGAGATGTCTCGACAAGCTCGACATGACCGTGCTTGAATTTTGTCTATTTCCGCCCACTCTTCACAAGACCAAGCTTCTACAAATACCCCAGCACCTTATACGTCAGCCAGCCGGTCATTTCGTGAATGAGCACGCTTAGGTTTTCCAGCGCGCCGCCGTTGGGCAGCAGCCAGTAGTCGGGCGTAATGCGGCGGTCGGAGCTGCGGAACCCGGCCGGAAAGCCAATGGGCTGCAGGCCTACCTTGCGGAAGCAGCCCAGCGCGCGCCGCTGATGAAACGCCGACGTCACCAGCACCAGCGTGTCGGTGCCGGGGTAGCGGGCCAGCAGGCGCTTGGTGAACAAGGCGTTTTCGCGGGTGTTGCGGCTGCTGTCTTCCTGAATGATGTCGGCCTGAGGCACGCCGGCCAGGCGCAGCAGGGTGGCCAGGTCGGCGGCTTCGGTGTGGGCCTTGTGCAGCACCGCGCCCGAGCCGCCCGAAACGATGATGCGGCGCACCCGCCCGGCCCGGTACAGCCACAGGGCGTTGGTGAGACGGTCGGCGCCGCTGCTGAGGTACACCCGGTCGTGCGGCGACTTATCCACGTCGGTGATGCCGGTGAGCAGCACGGCGGCATCGGCGTGGGCGGGCAAGGCGGCCAGCGGCACCGGCGGCTTTTCCCAGGCCAGCATGAGTTCGTTTACGAGGGCGTTGTTGGTGCTGAGCAGGGCCAGCAGGGCGGCCGCCAGCAGCCACCGGCGCTGGCGGCGCGGCTGCCGCGCCAGCAGGGCGCCCAGCAGCAGGGCCAGCAGCCACACCGTGGGCAGGAGAACAACGTCGAGGAGTTTGGAGAGCAGAAAAAACATGCCCAAAGGTAGCCCGCCGAATGGCTGGGCCGCCTTTGGGCATGTCCATGGGGTGGCGGGGGCTTATTCGGTGTGGGGCACGAAGGCGCGCAGGCGGGCGAGTTGGGCCCGCACTTCGGCTTCGGTGGTCAGGTTGTCGCACTCCAGCATGCGGCCCTGGCAATAGCTCACGAAAAAGGGCGCTACTTTTTCCTGCATCAGCTTGCGGGCTACGGGGTTCTCGTCCGAGTCGAGACGCACGAACAGGATGGCCTCGTTGCCGGGGTCGTCGGCAAACTTGGCAAACGGTGGCGCCAAGGCCTGGCAAATGGCGCAGCCGGCGGAGGTGAACTTGGCAAACACCTTCAGGTGCTCGTGCGTGAGGCGGCGCAGGTGCTCGTCGTCAGTGTCGACCACGTGCCTGCGTTCTTCTTCGGTCATGAGAATCAGCTTTAAACCCGTCACTTAAACTCCCATTACGGCCCCAGGGTTGCCCCTGGCCTACTTCCGCAGCATCAGCTCGCGGATGCATTTCACCGGGGCGCTGCCGTAGCTCAGGAAGTTTTCGTTGAAGGATTTAAGGTCGAAGTCCGGGCCTTCCTTCCGCTTGAGTTCTTCGCGCAGGGCATAAATCTCGGTGTAGCCCGTGAAGTAGCTGCTGAGCTGCACCTGGCTCAGGGTGGCGCGCAGCCACTTGCCGCGGGCCTCCGCCTCTTCCTGGAAGCCTTCGCGGCGCAGCAGCGTCACCACGTCGTTTTCGCTCATGTTATCGGCCTGAATGGCGTGGTCGATGATGGCGTTCAGCGTCGAGCGCATGTTCCACTTGTCCCACAGCAGCCACATTTCGTCGGAGTTGTTGCCGTAGCCGCTTTCCAGCATCATGCGCTCGGCGTACACGGCCCAGCCCTCCACCATGGCACCGTTGCCGAAAATGCTTTTCACCAGCGAGGGCGAGCGGTTGGCGTACACCAGCTGCGTGTAGTGGCCCGGAATGGCTTCGTGGATGTTCAGGATTTGCAGGGTGTAGTCGTTGTATTCGCGCAGGTAGCTTTCGGCCTGGGCGGGCGTCCAGTCCGCCGGAATCGGCTCCACGTTGTAGTAGGTGTTGGCGCCTTTGTCATAAGGGCCGGGGGCCGAGACGCTGGCGCCCGCGCCGCTGCCGCGCATGTAGAGCGGCGTTTCGCGCACCACCAGCGGCTTGCTGGGGTCCTGGGTCAGCAGCTTTTTGTCGTTCACAAAGGCCACCAGCGTGGGAATCTGGCGCTTCACGGCGTCCACGAAGCCTTCGCGCGGGGCGTGCTTGAGGGTGAGCTGGTTGATGACGGTGGTGATGAGGGCCAGCGTGTCGGCCGGCGCCTTTTGGCCGGGGAAGTACTTGGGAAACAGGCGGGCGGCCCGGCGGCCCATGTCGCGCAGCAATTCGGCCTTGTGCTTCTGAGCTTCCTGGTACAGCTCGTCCGCCGAGAAGCGCGACTGAATGTCGTAGGCAAATTTTTGCTCAAACAGCTTTTTGCCGATGCGAAATGGGCGGAATTTGCCGGCCGGCAGCACGTCGCCTTCCAGGAAACCCATGTAGCCTTGCACGGCCGTGCGGGCGGCGGCCACGCGGTCCAGCATCGTCTTTTTCTCGGCCGCGCTCAGGCCGGATTTGGCCACCGAATCGGCCAATGCTTGGCCAAATACCGCGAGGCCGCCAGCATTTTGCTTGAGGGCCAGCACAGTGTGCTCCCTGGTGGGGTTGTCGATGTTGGCTTTCGCAGCCGCGTAATACTCCGCCGCGTGGCTGATTTTGTCGGAAATGTTGCGCAGGCGGCGGTCCAGCGGGTAGTGGCGGCCGTTGAGCAAGTCGCCCACCGAGGCGCCGAGGTTGTAGCTGGCGGGGTTCCACTGCCAGCTGCGGAGCGTGTCGGCGTACCAGCGCTCGGCGCGTAGCTCGTTGCGCAGCAGGCGCAGGTCAATCTGGTTGTTGGGCGAGAGGCTGTCGGGGCCGAAGCCGCCCAGCGCGGCCAGGTACTTCCGGGCAAAAGCGTCGTCGCTCCGCCGCTGGGCCTCGTTCGGAATCACCAGCAGCGAGTCGTATTTGTGGTAGCCCTGGCTGCTGGCGTAGTCGGGATTTTGCCGCCACAGCGCTTCAATGAACTGGTTTTTAAAGGTGTCGAAGCGGGCATCAGCGCTGGCGGTGGTGGCGGTTTTATCGGCGGGCGAACAGCTGGCCACAGCCAGGGCCAGCAACGGCAGGTAGCGGAGTTTCATAGGCAACAGGGGTTGAAAAGAACGTCATGCCGAGCGCAGCGCAGCATCTTTACCTCAATAGTAATTCATGCCGTTGCAACGAAGCGGTAAAGATGCTGCGCTGCGCTCGGCATGACGTTCGGGAACGCCCCAAACCCGATACGTTGCCAAGCGCCGCCGTAGGTTTGTCCCGGCATTCCGCCATTCCGTACAAGCTCCTCCCTCCCACCGAAAATTCCCGCATGACCACCTCCCGCACCGAACACGATTTCCTGGGCGAACGCCTGCTGCCCGACACCGCCTACTACGGCATCCAGACGCTGCGCGCCCTCGAAAACTTTGCCATCACGGGCATTCCCATCAGGGCCGAGCCGCTGTTTGTGCAGGCCCTGGCGTTTGTGAAAAAAGGCGCTGCCCTCGCCAACCGCGACCTTGGCGTGCTGCCCGCCCCCATTGCCGACGCCATTGCCGCCGCCTGCGACCGGGTGGCCAGCGGCGAGTTCGACCACCAGTTTCTCACCGACATGATTCAGGGCGGCGCGGGCACTTCCGTGAACATGAACGCCAACGAAGTCATCGCCAACGTGGCCCTCGAACTGATGGGCCACCAAAAGGGCGAGTACCAGTACTGCCACCCCAACAACCACGTCAACTGCTCGCAAAGCACCAACGACGCCTACCCCACCGCCTTCCGCATCGCCCTCAACAACAAGCTGGTGGGCTACCGCGAAACCCTGAACGAGCTGGCCGAGGCCTTTGCCCAAAAAGGCGAGGAATTCCGCGACATCCTCAAAATGGGCCGTACCCAGCTGCAGGACGCCGTGCCCATGAGCATGGGCGACGAGTTCCGGGCCTTCGCCACCAACCTGCGCGAAGAGCTGCTGCGCATCGACGACTCGCGCCGGCTGATTGACGAAATCAACATGGGCGCCACCGCCATCGGCTCGCGCGTGAACGCCCCCACCGGCTACCCCGAAGCCGTGACCGAGCACCTGCGCGCCATCACCGGCCTCAACCTGAGCCTGGCCGGCGACCTGTTTGAGGCCACCTACGACACGGGCGCCTACGTGCAGCTCTCCGGCGTGCTGAAGCGCACGGCCGTGAAGCTTTCCAAGATATGCAACGACCTGCGGCTGCTCTCGTCCGGGCCGCGCACGGGCCTCAACGAAATCAACCTGCCGCCCCTGCAGCCGGGCTCCAGCATCATGCCGGGCAAAGTGAACCCGGTGGTGCCCGAGGTGGTGAACCAGACCGCGTTCTACGTCATCGGGGCCGACCTGACGGTGACCATGGCGGCCGAGGCCGGCCAGCTGCAGCTCAACGTGATGGAGCCGGTGATTTCCTTCGCCCTCTTCACCAGCATCAGCTACATGACCAACGCCTGCCGCACCCTGCGCGAGAAGTGCGTGCTGGGCATCACGGCCAACAAGGCCCACGCCGAAAACCTGGTGCGCAACAGCATCGGCATCGTCACCCAGCTCAACCCCGTCATCGGCTACGAGGCCTCGGCCGAAATCGCCAAGGAAGCCCTGCGCACCGGCAAATCGGTGCACGACATCGCCGTGACCGAGCGCGGCCTGCTCACGCAGGAAAAGTGGGACGAGATTTTCACGTTTGAGAATTTGATTCGCCCGGTGTTTATTCGCTAGTATCATGCACGGGGCCGAAGCTGCTACTGCTTCGGCCCCGTAATTTTTTCTTCACTGGCTTGCCTTGTTTGGGCCCTGCCCCACTACGGCAAAGCCCCGGCAAACTGTTTTTAGAATATCCTTTTCTATGCCCCTTCGCTACCCCTGCGTTCGTTTTCTTCCGCTTTGGGCACCCTTGCTGGGACTGCTGAACCCGGCGGCCCTGCCCGCCGCCGCGCAAGCGCCGCTGGTGCAACGGCCCCGGCTGACGCCTGCCCCCTACAGCGCCACCGCCGACCTGGGGGCCTTGCTGAAAATTCCTTTCTCTCGCCCCCTGAATCCCGCTACGGTGGGAAACGTGCGCGTGCAAAGCTCGGGCGTGGGCCCGTGGTGGCCCGTGGCCGCTGGCGTGGCCGACTCGGCCGTGGTGCTGCTGCCCACGCAGCAGTTTAGTCCTGGCGCCACGGTGAGCGTGACGGTGCCGGCCACGGTGCAGAGCAGCACGGGCGCCGCGGCGAGCCCCTACTGCTATCAGTTCACCACCACGGCGCTGGGCGGCAGCGGCACGTTTACGAGGACCTCGCTGGTGGTGCCCGGCAGGCAGAGCATGCGCCTGGCCGAACCCTGCGATGCGAACAACGACCACCGGCCCGACCTGGTGGTGGTGAACGGCGACTCGATGACGGTGTGGCTGGGCCAAGCCAGCGGCGGCTACCGCCGGGTGCCGGGCGGCTTCGACGCGGGCAATAATTCCGTCGCTGCCGTGCGGGCCGCCGACCTGGACGCGGATGGCGAAACCGACCTTGCGGTGCGCCTGCCCGGCGGGGGCCTGCTGGGGTTTCACGGCAACGGCACGGGCGTGTTCACGCGCATTCAACCCAACTTGTTGGGCTTCTCTGCCGTGACGTCGAGCGACATCCTGTTGGAACTGGCCGACCTCAACTTTGACGGCTATCCGGACATCGTGGCCGGCAACAGCAACAGCAACGAAGTGACCGTGTACCGGGGCAGCGCGGCCGGCACCTTTCGGGCGGGCCCGGTTTTCACCCTTCTCTCCCAAGGCACTAACTTCATCTGTCGGGGCTTACTGGGCGATTACAACGAGGACGGCCGCTTGGACCTCGTGGTGTCGGAAGCTAATTCACTGGCCACGGTGGCCCTCAGCGACGCCTTTGGTAATTTTAACCCCGTTTTTGGCAACCTCTATCCCCGTCCGCTCAGCGTGCCCGCCTGGGGAGCGTACGGGTTGGCCGCGGCCGACTTCAATCACGATGGCCACCTCGACCTGGCCAGCACCACCCAAAGCACCACCCTGGCCGTGCTGCTGGGCAATGGCACGGGGCAGCTGGCGCACGTGCCCGGCTCGCCCTTCGCCCTGGGCCCCAACGAAAGCAAGGCCGTGGCCGTGGGCGACCTCAACGCGGATAGCCACCCCGACATTGTGGTGTGCACCAACACCGCCACCAGCAACAACACCTACCAGTTGCTGGTGCTGCTCGGGGAAGGCGACGGGCAGTTCACACCCGCACTGGGCAGTCCGCTGCCGCTGGGCGGGCTCACGGCTGACCTGCGCTTGGTAGACCTCGACAACGACGGCGACCTCGACATCCTGGCCCCAGTGGCTTTCACCGACAGCATAGCTATTTTCCACAACCAAGCGACGGCGGTTCCTACGCTGCGCACGGCCACGCCTGGCAGCGGAACTGCGGGGAGCCGCGTGAGTTTAAGCGGCGCGAACTTATCGGGCACTACGGCCGTCACCTTCAACGGCGTTCCGGCCAAGGTTTTCCGCACCAATGCCCTGGGCACATTGCTGGAAGCCACGGTGCCGGCCGGGGCCACCACGGGCCCCGTTGTTGTGACGACGCGCACGGGGGCAGCCACCCTTCCCGCGGCGTTCACGGTGCTGGCGGGGCCCACGGCTGCCCGGACTGCCAGCGCGTCCCGCCTCGTGCTTTTCCCCAACCCGGCCCGGCACAGCGCCTATCTGCAACTGCCCGCGGGCGGGTCCACGCCGCCCAGCGTGCGGGTGCTCGACGCTACCGGCCGGGTGGTGCGCACGGTGCCCCTGAAACCCGGGCAAGGCGGCGCCGAACTGCCGCTGGCCGGCTTACCCGCCGGCCTGTACCTGGTGCAGGCCGGCAACACCACGCAGCGGCTGCTGGTGGAATAACCTAAGGTCCGCTGCCACAGGTGCTTTCGGGGCTTACGCGCCGTTTGTTGCCTTTGCGCGTCAGGCAATCGCCCTTGCCGGGCCGCGGCGGTATAGGGTTATTTACCGTGTGAATTTCCTTTTTTAATACCTTCATTTCCACCGCCTATGCGCTGCCTCCTGCTGCTTGCCTGCCTGCTTTTTACCGCCACCGCCTTTGCCGCCCGGGTCGACACGCTGGCCATTCCCAGCGCGGCCATGGGCAAAACCTACCGCGCCGCCGTGGTGCTGCCCGCATCCTACGCCAAAAACAAGAAAGCCCATTACCCCGTGCTCTACCTGTTGCACGGCGCCTACGGCCACTTTTCCGACTGGCTGAAAAGCCCCGCCGACAAGCATCTGGTGCACAAGCTGGCCGACCAGTACAACCTCATCATTGTGAACCCCGAGGGCGAAACCTTTAGCTTTTACCTCGACAGCCCGGTGAAGGCCGACAGCAAGTTCGAAACCTACCTCACCCAGGAAGTCATCCCGGCCATCGACCGGGCCTACCGCACCGTGCCCGACCGCCGCGGCCGCGTCATCACCGGTCTTTCTATGGGTGGCTACGGCGCCCTCTCCCTCTCGGCCAAGCACCCGGACCTGTACTGCGCGGCCGGCAGCATGAGCGGCGCCCTGGAGCTGAGCAGCGCCAACCGCAAATTCACGCCCGAAGAAACGGCTTGGCGCAACAAGAACCTCCTCCCGATTCTCGGCGCGGAAGCTGACAACCCCACGTTTTTCAGCACCAATTCGGTGATTAACATGGCCGACCGCATCCACGGCAACGGCCTGCCCCTCATCATCGACTGCGGCGTGGACGACGGCCTGCTGGAAATCAACCGCGAAATGCACCGCCGCCTCACCTACAACCACACCCCGCACGACTACACCGAACGCCCCGGCGGCCACACCTGGGCCTATTGGCAAACGGCCCTGCCCTACCAGGTGCTGTTTCTGGCGCAGGTGCTGAAGGAAAACGGCGTGACGGTGCCGCTCCAGTAGCAAGCGGCTCAACGGAACGGCTCAGGTGCCTGCCAGCGCCGCAGTTGGCGAAGCAAAAGAGCTGAAATCGGGCCTGTAAGGGCTTTTTCTGAACAAGCCGCGGGCCGGATGCCTGCTGGCCGCTGGGTTCTTTTCCTGAACTTGCCCGCCCAATAAGCGTTTGGGAACTGAAGGCGCCCTGCCGGCGCGCTTTTTCAGCTTCGACCCAATCGCATTTCCGATGCCTACCCTGCCCGTAGACCAAGCCGCGTTCCGCAACTCCTTCGTGGACGAGCTGCGCGGCGAAGACAACCCCAACCGCGGCTCGCGCCAGGTGCCCGGCTACGCCTACTCCCGAGTGCTGCCCACGCCCGTGGCCGCCCCGCGCCTGCTGGCCTGGTCCGACGACCTGGCCGCCACCCTCGGCCTGACGCGCCCGACCGAGCGCGGCGCGGCCGTGGACGCCCTGGCCGGCAACCTCGTCACCGACACCATGAAGCCGTTTGCGGCGCGCTACGCGGGCCACCAATTCGGCAACTGGGCCGGCCAGCTCGGCGACGGCCGGGCCATCTCGCTGGGCGAGCTCATAGCCACTGATGGCAGCACCTGGGAGTTGCAGCTCAAGGGCGCCGGCCCCACGCCCTACTCGCGCCGGGCCGATGGCCGGGCCGTGCTGCGCTCCTCGCTACGCGAATTTCTGTGCAGTGAGGCCATGCATTACCTGGGTGTGCCCACCACCCGCGCCCTGAGCCTGGTGGCGACGGGCGACGACGTGGTGCGCGACATGTTCTACAACGGCAACCAGCGGCCCGAGCCCGGCGCCATTGTGGCGCGGGTGGCGCCCACGTTCGTGCGCTTCGGCAATTTCCAGATGTTTGCCGCCAGCGGCGAGCTCGAAAACCTGCGCAGCCTGGCCGATTACGTCATCCGCCACCACTACCCCGAGGTGGGCGAGCCCGGCCCGGAAGTGTATGTGCGCTGGTACGAGGAAATCTGCCGGCGCACGGCCGTGATGGTGGCCCACTGGATGAGCGTGGGCTTCGTGCACGGCGTGATGAACACGGATAACATGTCCATCCTCGGCCTCACCATCGACTACGGCCCCTACGGCTGGCTGGAGCCCTACGACCCCGACTGGACGCCCAACACCACCGATTTCGGCTACCGGCGCTACGCCTTCGGCCAGCAGCCGCAGGTGGCGCTCTGGAACCTGGCCCGGCTGGCCGAAGCCCTGGCCCTGCTGGTGCCCGAGCCCAACGCCCTGCGCGCCGGCTTCGACTGCTACACGCAAACGCTGGCCGGCACGCGCTACCGCCTGATGCTGGGCAAGCTCGGCCTCACCCAGCGGGCCCCGGAGGAAGACGAGCAATTGATAAACGACCTGCTGGAAGCGCTGGCGGAGGCCGGGGCCGACATGACGATTTTCTTTCGGCAGCTGTCGCACGTGGCGCCCGCGCTGCTGGCCACGGCGGGTGCGGAAGAAGCCCGGTTTCAGGAGTTGCTGGTGGCGGCCGCCTACACGCCCCTGCCCCACCCGGCCTACGCGCCGCTGCTGGAATGGCTGCCGCGCTACCTGGCCCGCCTGCGGCAGGAAACGGCCGCGCCGGCAGATATTAACACCCGCATGCTAGCGGCCAACCCCAAATACGTGCTGCGCAACTACCTCGCCCAAAACGCCATTCAGGCCGCTGAAAAAGGCGACCTGAGCTATCTGAACACCCTCATGCAGGTGCTGAAAACGCCCTTTGCCGAGCAGCCTGAGCACGAGGAATTTGCTGCCAAGCGCCCCGACTGGGCCTGGGACCTGCCCGGCTGCGCCACGCTCTCGTGCAGCTCGTAGCAGTAGCGACGCAACATGTTGCGTCGCCGCGTTGAACGACCGGGACCGCGCCGTTCGGGCATCGTTCACACGTCCTTGTTCAACGACGAGGCGCAACATGTTGCGTCGCTACCTGCTTTCGGCAGCTTTGAGGGGAAGCCGCATATCTTCGCCTATGCACTCCGCCACTTTTTCCATTATTGCCGCCGTTGCCCTCTTTGCCTGTTCCCAGCAGCAGCCCCAGGAAACGGCCACTTCCCAGGCTCCTCCCGCGCCCTCTGTTTCGCAGGCGCCTGCCGCCAGTGCCTTCCCCGAAACCTTTGAGGCCGGCAGCAAAGGGACGTACGACGAAGCCGACGAGCCCCTGGCCACCGGCGCCTGGCACTTCCAGGATGCCCTCGTTGGTAGCAGCCCGCAGGACCACAAGCGCGGCCAGCGCGCCGCCCGCCTCCGCAACCTGGGCCGCCTGTCCATGCGCTTTGATGCCACGGCCGGGGTGCGCCGCATCAGCATCAGCGCGGCGGCCTATGGCACCGACGGGCCCAGCACCTGGGAGCTGTGGCTAAGCCGCGACGGCGGTCGCACTTACGCCCGCACCGGCCAGCCCGTGCTCACCAGCGGGCCCCAGCTGAAAACGCACGTGTTTGCCGGCGTGGCCAACGAGCCCCTGCGCCTGGAAATCCGCAAAACCAGCGGGCCCAAAAACCGGCTCGACATCGACGACATCGTGCTCGAAACGCCCAAAGGCCCCGCCGTGGCGGTGGGCACCGGCGCGGCAGACGGCTACTTTGAAACCCGCGACAAGGCCCCAACCCCTAACGTCCAACACCCGGCGCCAACCCCGGGCACGGGCACCGGCGTGGCCCAGGACCCCAACGACAGCAACCTGGCTCTGGGCAACCCCAGCGGCGCCACTTCCGACCCCGCCAACGTCACCAACTACCTGCTCGTCCACCCCGAATTCACGGCTGGCTACAATGCCAACCGCGGCATCCCGACCTGGGTAAGCTGGCACCTCGACAAGGCCAACCTCGGCGAGGCGCCCCGCCAGAACAACTTCCGGCCCGACCCCGCCCTGCCCCGCCAGTTCTACCAGGTGACGCCCGCCAGCTACGCCCGCTCCGGCTTCGACAAAGGCCACAACTGCCCCAGCGGCGACCGCACCGCCGACCTTGACGCCAACGCGGCTACCTTCTACATGACCAACATGGTGCCCCAGGCACCGCACAACAACCAGCAAACCTGGGCCCACCTCGAAGAATACGGCCGCGCCCAGGTGCAGCGCGGCCAGGAAATTTACGTCGTCATGGGCAGCTACGGGCGCGGCGGCACCGGCGCCAACGGCTTCGCCCAAACCCTCGACCAGGGCCGCGTGACCGTGCCCGCCCGCATCTGGAAAGTCCTGGTCATCCTGCCCGACGGCGTGAACGACCTGCAGCGCCTGGCCACCGACCCCAGCGTGCGCGTGCTGGCCATCGACACGCCCAACGACAACAGCGTGAGCCCTGACTGGAAGCAGTACCTCACGTCGGTGGACAAAATCGAAGCCGCCACCGGCCTGGACCTGCTGAGCGCCCTGCCGCGCGACGCCCAGGCCCGCCTGCAACGGCTGGTGGACAGCGGCCGCGCCCAATGATGCCGCGCCTGCTCACCTACGGCATAGCCTTGGTGTGGCTGGCCAACGGCCTGCTCTGCAAAGCACTGGGGCTGGTGCCCCGCCACGCGGCCATTGTGGCGCGCATCCTGGGGCCGGCGCACGCCCCGGTGCTCACGCGCCTCATCGGGCTGGGCGAAATCGGCATTGCCCTCTGGGTGCTGAGCGGCTGGAAACCGCGCTGGTGCGCCGCCGTCCAAATCGGGCTTATCCTGTCGATGAACACGCTGGAAGCCTGGTTGGCGCCCGACCTGCTGCTGTGGGGCCGCGCCAATGCGCTGTTTGCTGCGCTGTTTTGCCTGCTCATTTACTACTTTACCTTTCGGGCGGCCCGGCCTTCTCCGCGCTAATTCTGCCGATGCTAAACTGGCTGAAAACGCACCCGTTTCCGGTGGAGGCCTTTTTTGAGTACTCGCTCGTGCTCACGTTTGCCGCGCCCGCGGCCGAGGTGCAGGCGCTGCTGCCGGCGCCGCTGGTGCCCGACACGTTTGGCGACAGCTGGGGCTTTCTGGCCGTGGCCTTGGTGCAGACGCGGCAGTTGCGGCCCAAAGGCTTCCCCGGCTGGCTGGGCCAGGACTTTTTCCTGATTGGCTACCGTGCCTTCGTGCGCTACCCCTCGCCCACGGGCCGGCGCCTGCGCGGCCTCTATATCCTGCGCTCCGAAACCGACAAAAAGCGCATGACCGCGCTGGGCAACGTCTTCACCCACTACCGCTACCACACCACCGACATCAGCCGGCAGGAAATAGCGGGTCGGGTTAGCATCCGTTCGCAGCAGTCCGGTTTCCACGTCACGCTGGCGCCCCCCGCCGCCGCAGTGCCCTTACCCGCCACCTCGCCCTTCGCCACTTGGCAAGAAGCTCGTCGTTTTGCCGGCCCCCTGCCCTTCACGTTCTCCGCCGATGCGGACTCCTCGCGCATGCTCATCGTGGAAGGCGTGCGGCAGCACTGGGAGCCGCAGCCGCTGGCCGTGGAGGACTACCGCGTCGGCTTCCTAGAAGAGCTGAACCTCAGCCAGCTGGTGCTGGCCAATGCCTTTGCCGTGCGCAACGTGCCCTACCACTGGAAAAAAGGCCGCACCGAGCAATGGAAATCGTGAGAAAACCACTCCAGGGCGTGGGCAACATCGTGCGCTTCAACTGGCATTTCTACGCCCTCGCCGCGGCCGCGGCGCTGGGACTAGGCGCCGTCTGGCTAGCGGGGCCGCCGGTGGTGCGGGACTGGGCGCCGTGGCTGCTGGCCGCGCTGCTGGTGCCGGTGGTGGTTTCGCTCGCCGTGTCGGCCTACGTCTACGACTTCTCCGGTTTGTACCGCCTCGCCTGGCTGCCTGCGGCGAAAGCTGCGTGCCCGAACATCCTGACCGTGAACGCCGGTTTCGATGAAATAAGCGCGGCCATTGAACAGAAATACGCGCCCTGCGACGTGCAGGCCGTGGATTTTTACGACCCCGCCCGGCACACTGAAGTATCCATCCGACGCGCCCGGCGGGCGTATGCGCCGTTTCCCGGCACGCGGGCCGTCGACAGCCGGGCCGCGCTGCCCTGGCCCGACAATTCCATCGACCTGGCCTTCGCCTTCCTGGCCGCCCACGAAATCCGCGACCCCGCCGAGCGCGCCGACTTTTTCCGCGAGCTCCGGCGCGTCATCAAGCCCGACGGCCAAATCATCGTGACCGAACACCTGCGCGACGCCGCCAATTTTCTGGCCTATACCGTAGGTTTTCTGCATTTCCATTCGCGGCGGGCCTGGCTGCGCACTTTCCGGAGCGCCGGGCTGGCGGTGGCGCAGGAGGTGGCCGCCACGCCGTTCATCACCACCTTCATTCTGCGGAAAAATGCTGGTGCAGCTTAAGATTATCGGGTTCTTGCTGGTGGTGCTGGCGCTGCTGCACGCCGCTTTCGCCCGCTACTTCAACTGGCGCGCAGAGTTTGCCGCCGTCAGCCTCATAAACCGGCAGATGATGTACGTGCACACGTTTTTCGTTGCCTTCACTGTCCTGCTCATTGGCCTGCTCTGCCTCACCTCCGCCCCCGAGCTGGTGGGCACGCCGCTGGGCCACCGGCTGGCCCTGGGCTGCGGGGTGTTTTGGCTGGCGCGGCTAGCCATCCAGTTTTTTGGCTATTCGACCCAGCTATGGCGCGGCAAACGGTTCGAAACCGCTATTCACGTCGTGTTTTCACTGCTTTGGACGTATTTGAGCGCCGTGTTCCTGTGGGTGGGCCTGAACTGAAGCCAGGCATATTCAGGCCCACTACCACCTTTAGAACCGGTGCGTGAGCGACAAGCCGCTGCCGCCCGCCGGGCCCGGAAACGTGACGGCCCCCACGGTGGTTTTGCGCAGCGCGGCGTTGCGGTGGCTGATGAGGTTCCAAGCGCTCAGGGCCACCGTGGCGGTGCCCAGGCCAATGTTCAGGTACGACACGGTGCGTACCGAGCTGTTGTTGGTGACCGGCGACCAGTTGATGCCCAGTTGGTCGTTGGGCAGCCGCAGGGCGCCCAGCAGCAGTTGGCCGGTGCCGCTCAGCACGCCGGCGTAGGCCGCGCCCTTGCCCACTTCGGGCCGGTTGAACTGGCTGGCGTTGGCGGCGCCCAGCATCACATTTATCCCGCCCCACATGGCCGAGCCCACCGCGTACGACTTCACATCGGCGTCGGTGGACGGCGGCGGGCCGTAGGTGGGCTGAATGAGGGCGCACTCGGCCTTGGTCAGTCCCGAAGCGGCCACCCATTCGGCCAGCGCGGGCGTGCGCATGTCCGCAATCAGGTCGTACTGGTGGGCTTGGTTAATGCTTTCAGCGGCCGGGCGGCCCGCGGTTTCGGCCACCAGGTAGCCCACGGCGCACAAGCGGCCGTCGCGGTCGATGAAGCACGGCCGCCGCTCGCCGGGAAAGTCGTAGTTGCGCGGAAACACGCCCGCCACCCAGTATTTATGCAGCAAATCGAGCAGGTGGGCGCGGCGCCGGGCCAGCGCGGGGCTCTGGGCCGGGGTGGACTGCTGGCGCAACAGCTTTTCGGCGTACGCCAGGTGGGCCTGCACGCGGGCGTCGTCGTTGGCGGTGGCGGCCGGCGCGTGACCGGTAGCGGCTACGTAGCCGGCATTGCCCACCAACACGTTCACTTGGTCAACCGCGAGGGGTTGGGCCGGCTGGTGGTTGCAGGAGTTGAGGCCGAAGCCCGTGAGCAGTAGTAAAAGCAGTTTTTTCATGGGTGCGGAAAGAGTTAAAAGCAGGAATACTCCTGTTTTCGGCCTGACCGACTTCCCACCCCAAACGTTGCACCGGGTGCATGGCCATGAGGCACCAGCCTGGTTAACGCCCCGCTCCTGGCCAGCGGACTTTCGTGCTAGCTGCGCTTCGCGGCCAGAAAGCGCGTCACTTCGCGCACGTACTTGTCGCCGTACACGGCCTCCGTCAGCCGGTAAAAGCCTTCCTGGTGCCCACCCTCGAAGCACAGCACCTGCCGCCGCTGCCGCCACGGGCGGGCGTTGCGCGCCACCAACACCGAGTCGGCCAGGGGCGTGTTTTGGTCGGCGGTGCCGCCCACCAGCAGCCAGGGGCAGTGCACGCGGCGCGCCACCAGGGCGTAGCCCGCGGCCTCGGCGGGCAGGGTCACCACCTTCTGGCTGCGCTGCAACACGGCAGCGGCCAGCCGTTGCGGGCTGGCCACGTAGCCCTCGGCAATGAAAAAGTCGCACTTGCTGGTGGCCGCCACTTCCGAGCCCATGATGGTGCCCATCGAGAAGCCGATGATGCCCGTGCGGCTGCGCGGGTAGCGCTGCCGGGCATCGGCCAGCGCGGTGCGCAGGTCGGTGCTGAACTCGGGGTAATAAAGCCGCTGCCGGTCGATGGCAAAGTCGCTGCTGTGCCCAAAGCCGCGGTAGTCGAACAGGTACACGCGGTAGCCGCCCTGGCTCAGCGCCCGGGCCTGGTGGAGGAAATACGACATGTTGTTCATGTCGCCGTAGGCCAGCACCATGGTGGTGTGCTGGTCGGGCACGTTGGCGGCCGGCTCCACTATCCAGCCGGCCAGCCGGGCGTGGTCGGGCGTGGCGAGGGCCGTGGACTGGTAGCGCAGCCCCAGCGAATCGGGCGTGGCCACCCAGTCGCGGCTGGGCTTGAGGGCCCATGCCGGCGCTGCCAGCCCCAGCAGCAAACTTAGAATCAGTACGTATTTCGCCATAGCCGCTGGCCCGCTTTTAGTGAGTCTTGCGGGAATAGACCGGCGCGGCCGGCGCAGGTTGCAGCACCCAGCACTACCAGCGCCTACTCGCGGGCGTAAAACGGCTCCGTGCTCAGCACGTAGGCCGAAAACTCATCGGTATCGGGTATCACCTGCTGCACGATGTACTGATTGCCCAACTCCTTCTGGAAAGTGCTGGCCACGTAGGCCACCTCCTGCGCAATGCCCTTGAACTCGCCTTCCAGCTGCAGGCCAATGATGAAGTGCGCGGGTTCCTCGCCCGACGCCAGCAAATACGTCAGGTAGCCGGCCTGCACCCGGGGGTGGCTGCTGAGCAGCAGCCGGATAGCCTCCACGGGAGCCGTGGGGTATTCGGCCGGCTGCCCAATCAGCACTTCGCGTTGCTCGGTGGGCGGCGATTGTTTGAACGCCCCAAAATCATCCCCGGCCAGGAGCCGCTGACAGATGGCCGCCGGCAGGTTGATGCTGGCCTCCGAGAAAGGGTTCAGACACAGGTCGCGCTGCTGCAAGGCGGCCAGCAAGTCGCGCCCTTTCACGCTGATGTGCTGATAATCAACCAGCGCCGGGTTGTCGTGCAGCCGGGCCAGCGACGTGAACAACGGCACATACCCGTCAGAGAGCTGCAGGGGCGTGAAGCCAACGTAATCGGCCTGCGTCTCGTCGCGCGCGGGCTCGTCTTCGACCAGCACGAGCAGCGGCGACAGCAGCAGGCGCCGCAAAAACTCGGGACGGTAGGCTGGGTTTTGCCCGGCCTGCGCCATCAGGTCGTCGAGGTCGGCGGCCGGGTCGAACTCGTTCGGGCCGGGCACCAGCTTGCTTTCATCAAAAATGTCCTGGCTGTCCATGGTAACGTGGGTGGGTCAAGAATGGCGTTGAAGTAGTCCGTCACCCTCAGGTTTCCGTCAGCACGGTTTTGAAGCCGGCCAGCAGGCCGTCTGCCGTGCGGCCCAGGGCGTAAGCGTCGATTTTTGGCCCCGTGCCCACCCGGTACACCTGCGTGCCGTCGAGCTCCTGCTTCAGATACATTTGCAGGGCCTTGTAGCGGTTGGCGAGGTTCACGTCGTCCAGCACGCCGTCGTCGGCGGTGTGGTTGCGCAGGAACTGGGTGAGCTCCAGGGTTTCCACTTTGGCGTCGGCCGGCTCGCCCAGCAGCTTGAGCAGCGCGGCATCGGATAAATCGCCGCCTGGCGCGGCAAAGGCCACGGCTTCGAGCGGCGCGTCCGACTCGCTCACGAAGTGCAGGCCCGCCACCAGCTTCTGCAGCTCCGGCGGCACCGCCGCGCCCGGCGAACCAGCGGCCGGGGCCTCGCTCAGGCCGCTGCCGCCATCCACTTTGGCCGCAATGGCGGTGGCCAACTCCTGCATCCGCGCCTCGGGCACTTTAATTTTAGGGCTGGTGAAGTTGATGTCGCCCACCTTGTTGAGCGGCACGAGGTGAATGTGGGCGTGCGGCACTTCCAGCCCAATCACGGCCACGCCCACGCGCTTGCACGGCACGGCGGCGCGCAGGCCCTTGGCCACGCGCTGCGCAAACACGTGCAGCGAAGCCAGCTCCTCGGCCGGCAAGTCGAAAATGTAGTCGATTTCGCGCTTGGGAATCACCAGCACGTGGCCTTCCACCAGCGGCGTAATGTCGAGAAAAGCCAGGTGGCGGCCGTCTTCGGCCACTTTATAGGCCGGCAGCTCGCCGGCAACGATGCGCGAAAAAATGGAAGGCATGTTTTTTTAGCTGTTAGCTGATGGCTGTTAGCTATTAGCTTTTTGCTAACGCTTAAGCCCGCAATTGTTCCCGGCAAGATACCGCAAACAATGACAAAAGGCCACCGCACAATGCGGTGGCCTTTCATGAAAAAGCTAACAGCTCAATAAAAGCTAGCGGCTGATTTCCAGAATCTGAAACTGCAGCTTGCCGGCGGGCACGGTGATTTCGGCCGTGTCGCCGGCCGATTTGCCCAGCAGGCCTTTGCCGATGGGCGACTTCACCGAGATTTTGCCGGCGGCCAGGTTGGCTTCTTCCTCGGCCACCAGGGTGTAGTCGAGCACCATGTTGTTTTTCAGGTTCTTGAGCTTCACCTTGCTCATGATGAGCACCTTGCTGAAGTCCATGTTCGTCTCGTCGATGACGCGGGCGTTGCCGATGACTTCTTCGAGCTTGGAAATTTTCAGCTCCAGCAGGCCCTGGGCGTCCTTGGCGGCGTCGTATTCGGCGTTCTCGCTCAGGTCGCCTTTGTCGCGGGCTTCGCGCAGGTCTTCGGCGGCCTTGGCCCGGCCCCGGATTTTGAGGTCCTGGAGCTCGTCCTTCAGTTTTTGCAGGCCTTCGGGGGTGTAATAATTGATGGTGCTGGCCATGGGAGTAGCGGCTTAACGGGTTGGCTAAAAAGCAAGGAGAACGGCTGGCACTGCCAACCGTTCTCCCTTCTTAGGTTCCCGGCAAAGATAAGCAAAACCAATCAGCTCCCCGCAGTCCGGTCTTTATCGCCGGCCCGAAATGCCCGAATCTTCTCCACCAGCACTTCGTTGATGCGGGCGTAGCTCTGGTGCGTCCAGCCGCCCACGTGCGGCGTAAGCACCACGTTGGGCGCCTGCTTCAGAAATTCAAAATGGGCCTGCTGGGCCGTGGTCAGCGCCGCCAGCTTCTCATTTTCGAGCACGTCGAGCGCCGCGCCGCGCACGCGCCCGGCTTGCAGCGCGCCTACCAGCGCCGCGTGGTCGAGCACTTCGCCCCGGGCCGTGTTCAGCAGCCAAAACGGGCGCGCAAAGCCCGCCAGCACCGCCTCGCTCACGAAGTGGTGGTTGGCCGGGGAGTACGGAATGTGCAGGCTCAGCACGTCGGCGCGGGCCTGCAGCTCGGCCAGGCCCACCAATTCGGCATTTCCATCGGCCTCAACATTCGGGTCACTATCATGCGCCAGCACCGTGCAGCCAAAGGCCCCCAGCCGCCGCGCAAACGCCCGCCCCATGTGCCCATAGCCCAGCAGGCCGATGGTTTTGCCGCCGATTTCCTCGCCGCGGTTGGCCTCGCGGCGCCACTGGTGGTGGCGCACTTCGTGGTCGGCGCGGGCAATGTGGCGAAACAAGGTCAGCAGCAGGCCCACGGCGAACTCGCCCACGGCGTCGCGGTTGCCCTCGGGCGCGTTGAGCAGCGCCACGCCCGCCGCGGCCAGTGCCGCCTCGTCGATGTTGTCGACGCCGGCGCCGGCGCGGGCCACGTAGCGCAGGTGCGGGCCCTGGGCCAGCAGCCCGGCCGTGACGCGCAGCTTGCTGCGCACCATGAGGCCTTCGTAGGGCCGGGCGGCCAGCGCGGCAGGGATTTCGGCGGCCGTCAGGTTGGGCTGGTAATCGGCAGAAACGCCGATTTCGGCCAGCCTAGGCAGCAGCGAGGGGTGCATTTCGTCGACGATGAGGCAGAGAGGCATTGCTTGTGCTTAAATTAACGCTCCGATAAGGTGCCAACTAACCCCAACACCGTTGATTGGCTGCCTTTGGAAATCTCGTTGGGATTAACGCTCCAAGCGCCGGCTACCGCCATCACGGTTTCTTCGTCGGGAAAATGCAATTTCAAGTCTTCGTTATTTTCCAAGGCGTAGATAGTTTCGGCGGTTAGCAAGTCGTCGGGTTCGCCGTGGGCGCGCGCCCCCGTATCCCGAATAACCTGCATTGCCTCGCCTAAATATGCGTATTCACGCACAATGGCTCCGGCCCGGGCTTTCGTCCAGCACTGAAATTCGGTGACGCGGTGCGTGGCAAAGAACTGGGCCTCCCCCGCTACCTGGCTGATTTCGGTGAGCAGGGCCACCACCTTTGCCCACGACGCTTCCGAATCGCCAAACGGCAAGGTATTCCCAAGCACAAGGCGCCACTCCTGAATTGGCGGAGAAATAAAAATGTCTCCACTCTGGGCCGCCGCAATGCCGTAGCGCCAATTGTAAGCCAACACGTATTTCAGCCCCAAAAGCGAAGCCAAAGCTTGCGTGTCCATGTTCCGGACCGCAAACCAACTGCATTTGTATCCAATGTCAACCGGGGAATCGGGCACCGTGCGCGGGTTATCAGAAATAGCAGAATCCATTGGTTAATTGCTGAATGGCCTGAAAATTAGTCACTCGGCCACGTCATCGTCTTCTGCGTCGGGCAGCGGAACCGCGCCTTGCAGATGCTGCCCAATGCGTTGCGTGAGCCCCACAAACTCGGCCACACCCAGCTGCTCGGCCCGTTTCTCAAAGATGGCATCGGTGGTGGCTTCCGGCGGCAGGCCAAAGGGTTTGAGGGCGTTGCGCAGCGTCTTGCGGCGCGTTTGGAAGGCCTGCTTAACCACCCGGAAAAACAGCTTCTCGTCGCAGTCCAGCCGCTCGGTGCCGTTGCGCGTCAGGCGCACCACGGCCGATTCTACTTTGGGCGGCGGAATGAAGACGTGCGCGGGCACCGAAAACAGGTATTCGATTTTATAATAGGCTTGCAGCAGCACGCTCAGGATGCCGTACGTTTTGGAGCCGGGCGGCTCGGCCAGGCGCTCGGCCACTTCCTTCTGAATCATGCCCACCACCTCGCGCACCTGCTGGCGGTTGTTGAGCACGGCGAAAAAAATCTGGCTGCTGATGTTGTAGGGGAAGTTGCCGATGATGGCCAGCGGCTGCTCGGGGAATAATTCGCCCAGGTTTTGCTTCAGAAAATCGGTGGCATAAATGCGGTTTTCCAACGCCGGATAATGCGCTTTCAGGTATGCCACCGACTCGGTGTCGATTTCGACCACACTGGTTTGGTAGGCCGGGTTTTCGAGCAGATATTGAGTCAATACGCCCATGCCGGGGCCAATTTCGAGCACCTGCCGCACGCCGTCGGGCAGCTGCAGCGCCGCCACGATGCGGCGGGCAATGTTGGGGTCGGACAGAAAATGTTGGCCGAGGTGTTTTTTGGGTCTTACCACGAAAGGCGCCACCGCGGCTAGGGGCGCGGCAGCCCCGCAAAGGTAGCAGCGGCGCCCAGCGGGCCCGGCCCTTCCGAAAATGCCGGGGCGCGTGGCCTACATGTAAGGATTGCCGTACTTTATGGCCGCTGCCGACCTTGCCCCAGCCGCTTCCCGCGTGACGCCTTCCCCAACGCCGCCCGGCGCGCCTTCGCCGCCCAATGCCCTTTTCCCGGTTTTCCTAAGGCTGGAGCACTTTCGGGTGCTGCTGGCGGGGGGCGGAACCGCGGCGCTGGACATGCTCACGGCCATTCTGCGCCACAGCCCCGGCGCTGCCGTCGCGGTGGTGGCGCCGCAGCTGTTGCCCGCATTCAGCCCAATGGCCGCCCAGCACCCAGGCGTGCAGCTCCACGCCCGCCCCTATTCCGACGACGACCTCACCGGCGCGGCGGTCGTGTTCATCGCCACCGACGACCCGGCCCTGAACCGGCGCATCAAGGCCGCGGCCGCCGCCCGCCACCTCCTCGCCACCGTGGCCGACGCGCCCGAGGAATGCGATTTTTACCTTGCCCCCGCCGCCCCGCCGGCCAATGTCGAAGCGGCCGTTTCCGGTCCCGGCGCGGGGCCCAACGTGGGCCAGCGCCTGCGCACCGCCCTGGCCGCGCCCCTCACCGTCGAGCTGGCTTACCGCCCCGCCCCCGAGTCGCCGGACACGGCTTACTGGCGGCGCATGGCCACCGGCGCGCTGGCCACGTTCGCGCTGTTTATCCTGGTCAATATTCTGTCCTATTATTTCACCCTGGGCCAGGTCACAACGCTGCTAAAAAGCTCCGGCACCTTCTACAAGTTTATCGCCGTCGGCTTTGTGGCGCAGCTGATTGACGGCCTGCTGGGCATGGGCTACGGCGTGGTATCGGCCATCAGCCTCATGTCATTGGGCCTGAGTCCGGTGTCTGTCAGCGCCAGTATTCACACCGCCGAGATGTTTGCCAGCGGCGCCTCCGGCTACCAGCACTACCGCTTCGGCAACGTGAACAAAAAGCTTTTTCGGGTGCTCCTGCTGCCCGGCGTGGCAGGTTCCGTGGGTGGGGCGCTGCTGCTTTCTTACTACGGCGAGCAGCACGCCGGCTGGATTAAATCCATTCTGGCCGTTTATCTGTTCATTCTGGGCCTGCGCATCATCAGCAAAGCCGTGCTCAGGCAGCGCGACAAACGCCGCAAGGTGAAAAACGCCGGCTGGCTGGCCGGGGCCGGCGGCTTCCTCGATTCCTTCGGCGGCGGCGGCTGGGGTCCATTGGTAACCAGCACCTTAATAACGAACGGCCGGACGCCCCGCTACGTCATCGGCACGGTGAGCTTGGTGGAATTCTTCGTGACCTTCGCCAGCGCCTTCACGTTTTTCGCCCTTAAAGGGTTGTCGCACTGGCAGATTGTGGCCGGGCTCATCGTGGGTGGCGTGGCCGCCGCGCCCATTGCGGCCCGGCTGGCGGGCCGCATTCCCACCCGCTGGATGTTCCTGGGCGTGGGCCTGATGGTGATTGTGTGGAGTTTATGGGCGCTACGCAAGCTGTTTTTGAGTTAAAAGGTGGGGGCTGAAAGGTAGAAGAACGGTTTTGCGGCTGGCGGCAACAACCCAACCCAACCCGCCGCTAACTTTTAGCTCTCGCCTTTTAACTGAACCAGCGGGCTACCTTAGCGGCCGCATAACCCCAGCTTAGCCCGCCCCATGTCCTTAGTATTAGCTCACGCAGCCAGCGCCCCCGAGCGCGCTTCGCAGGTATTTATTCTGTCCCACGGCTCCACCGAGTTGCCGGCCGCGGCCGCCGGCGACCTCTCCGCCGAAGCGCGGCAATACGTCTCCGCTTCCCTCGCCGACGACCAGAAACTCGTTCATCTCAACCACTTCAGCCACCACCACTACTTCGTGGTACTGGCCCAAAAGCCCACCCCCGGCCAGGTGGCCGAGGCCCTGCGCCGCAGTGGCCACACCCTGCACGGCCAGCTCAAAGCCGAAAAAGTAGCCGAGGTGTTCATTCACAACCTCAGCGAAAACGCCGATGCCGGCCTGCTCCTGGCCGAAGGTTTGGCGATGACGGCCTACCATTTCGAAGGCTACAAAACCGACGAAAAATCCCGCAAAGCCCCCACGCTCACCAAAGTTTCCTTGGTTGGCGAAGCTGCCTCCGAAGCCCGACTCGCTGAGCTCGAGGGGTTGCTGCAAGGCGTGTTTCTGGCCCGCGACCTCGTGAATGCACCTCTTAATAAGCTGAACGCCGTGCAGCTGGCGGAGCGCATCGCCGAAGCCGGCGACCGGGCCGGCTACACCACCGACATCCTCGACCTGCCCAAAATCGAAGCCCTGCGCATGGGCGGCCTGCTCGCCGTGAACCTCGGCTCGCCTGAGCCACCCACCTTCAGCATCCTCGAATGGAAGCCCGAAGGGGCCCGCAACGAGAAGCCCTACGTGCTGGTGGGCAAAGGCGTGGTGTTCGACACCGGCGGCCTCAGCCTCAAGCCCACGCCCAACAGCATGGACATGATGAAGTGCGACATGGCCGGCGGCGCGGCCGTGGCCGGCACGCTCTTCGCCCTGGCCAAAAACAACGTCCCGCTGCACGTCATCGGCCTCGTGCCCGCCACCGACAACCGCCCCGGCGGCCTCGCCTACGCCCCCGGCGACGTCCTCACCATGCACAGCGGCCTCACCGTTGAGGTGAAAAATACCGACGCCGAAGGCCGGCTGCTCTTGGCCGACGCCCTGAGCTTCGCCAAGAAATACGAGCCCGAGCTGGTCATCGACCTGGCCACCCTCACCGGCGCCGCCGTGCGCGCCCTGGCCACCGAAGCTTCCGCCTCCATGGGCACCGCCGAGCCCGCCACTATGCAAAAGCTCACCGAAGCGGGTTACGCCGTGCACGAGCGGCTGGTCGAGTTTCCGCTCTGGGACGAGTACGCCGACCATATCAAGTCCGACATCGCCGACCTCAGCAACCTGGGCAAAGGCGAAGCCGGCCACATCTCGGCCGCCAAATTCCTGGAACGCTTCATCGAAGGCTACCCCTGGATTCACCTGGACATCGCCGGCCCGGCTTATCTGACGGCCGCCGAAAGCTACCGCGGCAAAGGCGGCACCGGCACGGGCGTGCGCCTGCTGTATGAGTTCTTTCAAATGGTGCTTGGTGCTTAGTGCATGGTGCTTGGCTTTTCTAAGTCATGGAGAAGGAAAACAAATCCTACACTGGCCTTGAGGTGTGGCAGCTTGCGCGCAAGCTTGTCTCAGAAGTGTATAGTGCCAGCCAGGCCTTCCCAAAAGACGAGTTGTTTGGACTGACCAATCAACTTCGGCGAGCAGCAGTTTCCATTCCCTCCAATATTGCCGAAGGTTGTGGGCGACAAACTCCCCGCGACACAATTAATTTTCTATTCATGGCAAGGGGCTCGCTTTACGAGCTGGAAACCCAGGTTTATGTTGCCCTTGACCTCAATTATTTAACCACTGAAACCGCAGACGCCTTATTCATACTGGTGACAAGTTGCAAGAAGCTGCTTCACGGCTTCATCAATCATTACCGCCAGCAACTTGCCTGACGTCACAACGCCTAATGAACCAAGCACCAAGCACCAAGCACCAAGCACCAAGAATAGGCTTTTCCGTGGGCGACCTCGCCGGCATCGGCCCCGAAGTCATCTACAAAACGCTGCTCGATGAGCGCCTGCTAAAAATCTGCACGCCCGTTATTTACGGCACGGCCACCGCCCTTTTCGACGATTTCCCTACGCCCGCCGAAACGGAACACCTCACCTTTCGCCAGCTGCGCGAAGCCGCCGACATTGCCCCGGGCCGCCTCAACGCCGTGACTTGCTGGGAAGAGGATTTTGCCCTTGCGCCCGGCCAGCCCTCCGCCGCCACCGGGGCCGCCGCCCGCGAAAGCCTCCTGGCCGCCAGCCGCGACCTCAAAGCCGGCAAGCTCGACGCCCTCGTCACCGCGCCCATCAGCAAAGACAACACCCAGGCCGACAACTTCCGCTACCCCGGCCACACCGAGTTTCTGACCAGCTTTTTCGGCGCGCCCGAGAGCCTGATGTTTCTCGTGGACGAGGACGCTGGCCTGCGCATTGCCACCGTCACCGGCCACGTGCCGCTGAAGGACGTGCCGGCCAAGCTCACCGTCGAGCTTCTCAAGACTAAAATCAACCTGCTGCTCAAGTCGCTGAAGCAGGACTTTGGCATTCTGAAGCCCCGCATAGCCGTGCTCGGCCTCAACCCCCACGCCGGCGAAAACGGATTGCTGGGCAAGGAAGAGGGCGACTTGGTGGCGCCCGTCATCCAACAATTTATCCAGGACGGCCACCTCGTCATGGGCCCTTTCCCGGCCGATGGCTACTTCGGCACCCAACAGTTCCGGCAGTTCGATGCCACGCTGGCCTTGTACCACGACCAGGGCCTGATTCCCTTCAAACTCATGGCTTTTGAGCGGGGCGTGAACTTCACGGCCGGCCTGCCGGTGGTGCGCACTTCGCCCGACCACGGCACCGCTTATGGGCTGGCCGGGCAGTACAAGGCCGATGAATCGTCGTTCCGGGCGGCGGTGTACCTGGCTTGCGACATCTGGAAACAGCGCTGGGAGGCGGCCCAACCCCGCTCCGCGCGGTAGCGTAGGGAAAGGTTGCGGCAGAGAAAGTTGGCCGCGTTTTTTGGCAAAAAGGCGGATTTTCACTACTTTTGCCCCCTGCTATCCAGCCGACCGTGAAAAAAGACAGCAAATACGACCTCAATCTTGCCAAGCTGGCGCTGAAAACGCACCACTTTGAGTTCGAGTTGGGTCCCGACTTTTTCGCTTTGTTTGAAGAGCCGCTCGTAGAGCAGGGCCACCTGCACGCCGACGTAGAGCTCATCAAAACCGAGCGCCTGCTGACCCTGAATTTTCACATCACCGGCGACGTGCACCTGACCTGCGACCGCAGCCTCGACGAGTTCAACCAGCCGCTGGACATTGAGGAGCAGTTGCTGGTGCGCTTCGGCGACGAAAACAAGGAGCTGGACGACAACGTGCTGCAAATCACGCCCGACACTCAGAGCCTGCCACTGGCCCAGCATCTCTACGACTACATCGGCCTGGCCCTGCCCATGAAGAAGCTGCACCCGCGCTTCCAGAATGAGGAGGACGAGAACCCCGACGCCGAAACCAAGCTCATCTTCACGACCCGCGACGAAAACGAGGGCCCCGACGACGACGAGCCCGCCGACCCCCGCTGGGCCGCGCTCAAAAACCTGAACTGAATCCGTCAGCGCCCCGAGTCGCTCCCAAACTCCAACTCATAATTCAAAACTCATAATTCATACTTGACTCATGGCTCATCCTAAGCGCCGCACCTCTTCCGCCGTTCGCGACAAGCGTCGCACGCACTACAAGCTGACCCCTAAGGCCGTGACGTTGTGCCCCAACACGGGCGAGTTGCACCTGCGCCACAAGGCCTACGTGGTCGACGGCGACCTGTACCACAACGGCCAGCTGGCCATCAAAAACTACACGAAAACGACCGCAGCCCCGGCTGCCGACGCCACCGGCGACGACGAATAAGCGCGTTTGGTTGTTACTTCGCGGCCTCCACGGTCCGGCTTCGCTCTTTTTATAAGCCAGCGGGGCCGGACTTTTGGTAACTACTCTTTCCGCTGACCCCACCAAACACCTCGTTCATGAAAATAGCCCTCGACGCAATGGGCGGCGATTTTGCCCCCCAAGCCGCCGTGGCGGGTGCCCTGCAAGCAGCCGAACAGCTCGCCGGCCGGGCCACCATTGTCCTAATTGGTCAGGAAGACGCCGTGCGGCCCCTGCTGCAGGCCGCCGGCCCCGCGGGCGCCGCCCTGGAGTTCGTGCCCGCAACGCAGATTATTGACATGGGCGAGCACCCCGCCCGCGCCTTCCAGCAAAAGCAGGATTCCAGCATTGCGGTGGGCTACAAAATGCTGCTGGCGGGCGAAGTCGACGCCTTTTGCTCGGCGGGGAACACCGGCGCCATGCTCGTGGGCGCCATGCTCACGGTGAAAGCGGTGCCCGGCGTTATTCGCCCGGCCATTGCCAACTTCGTTCCCAAGCTGCGCCAGACTTTCGGCATCCTGCTCGACGTGGGCGCCAACGCCGAATGCAAGCCCGAAATGCTGGAGCAGTTCGGCGAGCTCGGCTCCTTATATGCACAGTACGTGTTGGGCATCGAGAACCCCAAAGTGGGCCTGGTGAACCTGGGCGAGGAAGAAGGCAAAGGCACACCCCTGACCCAGGCCGCGCACCAGCTCATGAAGGTGAACCCGCACATGCATTTTGTGGGCAATCTGGAAGGGCGCGACATGTTCAACGACAAGGCCGACGTGATTGTGTGCGACGGTTTCACGGGCAACATCCTGCTGAAAATGGCCGAATCCATCTACGAAGTGATGGAGGAAAAGCAACTGCACGACCCGTTTTTCGACAAGTTCAACTACGAGGCGGTGGGCGGCTCGCCCATCCTGGGCATCAACGACAACGCCATCATTGGGCACGGCCGCAGCACCCCGCGGGCCATTGGCAACATGCTGGTGCAGGGCTTCAACATGGCCGAGTCGGGCATTGTTGACCAAATAAAGGCTACTTTTAAAACCTGAACCTGCCCCGCGGCGGTAAAAAACCTCCGGCTCCGGCCGGATTTTTTTTAACCGCTTGCTGGCTCAGTCACCGGGCCTTGGCCGCTGGGCCGTTGCTCATTTTCGGCCCGATTTCCCTTTTCTCGCTTGCCCCGCCTACTTTTGCCCGTATGAAGATTACTGCTGCCATCACCGGCGTGGGTGCCTACGTGCCCGATTATGTGCTCACCAATGCCGAGCTGGAAAAGCTGGTCGACACCACCGACGAATGGATTATGTCGCGCACCGGCATCCGGGAGCGCCGCATTCTGAAGGGCGACAACCAGGGCACCTCCGTGATGGGCATCAAGGCCGTGCGGAACCTGCTCGACAAAACCGGCACCAACCCCGACGACATCGAGCTGCTGATTTGCGCCACCACCACGCCCGACATGCTGTTTCCGGCCACGGCCAACATCATTTCGAATAAGGTCGGCATCACCAAAGCCTTCAGCTACGACATGAACGCGGCCTGCTCCACGTTCTTGTTTGCGCTGGCCACGGGCGCGCAGTTCATTCAGGCCGGCACTTATAAGAAGGTGATTGTGGTGGGTGCCGATAAAATGTCGGCCATCGTGGACTACACCGACCGCGCCAACTGCATCCTGTTCGGCGATGGCTCGGCCGCCGTGCTGCTCGAACCCAGCACCGACGGCTTCGGCATCCTCGACCAGGTGCTGCGCACCGACGGCAGCGGCGAGGCCTACCTGCACCAGAAAGCTGGCGGCAGCCGCCGCCCGCCCACGCACGAAACCATCGACAACAAGGAGCACTACATCTACCAGGAAGGCGCCACGGTGTTCAAGTTTGCCGTGAAAAGCATGGCCGACGTGGCCGCCCAGGTGATGGAGCGCAACCACCTCAGCAAAGATGATGTGGCTTGGCTGGTGCCCCACCAGGCCAACAAGCGCATCATCGACGCCACCGCCAACCGCATGGGCGTGGGCCCGGAGAAGGTGATGCTCAACATCGACCGCTACGGCAACACCACCAACGGCACCATCCCGCTGTGCCTCGCCGACTACGAAAGCCAGTTGCGCCGCGGCGACAACCTGGTGCTCGCGGCCTTCGGCGGCGGCTTCACCTGGGGCTCCATCTACATCAAATGGGCTTACGACGGCGACAAAGTAGCCGCCCGCAAGTAAGTGAAAGCCGTTAGCTTTGTAGCTGCTAACGGCTTTTCGCATTTAAATGAATCCCGCCGCTGAAAGCTTCCGGCTTTCAACTCAAGCACAAACAGAATTCCCAACATAAAAGCTACTGGCTCCCGGCTATAGCTAAAAGCTCCAAAACCATGGCATCAACCGCCGACTTCCGCAACGGGCTCGTTCTCAACTACAACAACGAGCTGCACGTCATCACCGAGTTTCAGCACGTGAAGCCCGGCAAAGGCCCCGCCTTTGTGCGCACCAAGATGCGCAACATCAAAACCGGCCGCACCATTGACAACACCTTCAACGCCGGCGTGAAAGTGGAAACGGCCCGCGTGGAGCAGCGCCCGCACCAGTTCCTGTTCAAGGACGACTACGGCTACACCTTCATGAACAAGGACGACTTCGAGCAGGTGGTGCTGCCCGAGGAAATGGTGCCCTTCGCCGACCTGATGAAGGAAGGCCAGGACGTGACTATCCTCATGCACGCCGAAACCGAGCAGCCCCTCACCGCCGAACTGCCCACTACGGTGGACCTCATGGTGACCTATACCGAGCCCGGCCTGCGCGGCGACACCGCCACCAACACGCTGAAGCCTGCTACCGTGGAAACCGGCGCCCGCATTCAAGTGCCCCTGTTCATCGACGTGGACACTAAAATCCGCATCAAAACCAGCGACTACAGCTACGTTGAGCGCGTGAAGTAGGACTCCAGCTTTTGTTACATAGCTAGTAGCACCCACCCAACCGCCCATTGAATATGTCAAACTCGCCCAAAAAGGACGCCTCCATGAAAGCCAAAGAACTGCAAGAGCTGCTTGATTTTATCGCCAAGTCGGGCCTGAACAAGGTGAACATTGAGACCGAAGAATTCAAGATTTCGGTGCAGCGCGAGCCCAACACCAAGCACGTGATGAGCGCCGCCCCAGCCGCCGTGCACACCCCCGCGCCGGCCCCGGCCGCAGCTCCCGTAGCGGCAGCAGCTCCGGCGGCCGCCCCCGCCGCTGCCCCGGCCGAAACTGCCGGTGGCAACTACAAGCCGCTCAAGGCTCCCATGATTGGCACTTTCTACCGCAGCAGCGGCCCCGACGCGGCGCCGTTTGTGCAAGTGGGCGACATGGTGGAAAAAGGCCAGGTTATCTGCATCATCGAGGCCATGAAGCTGTTCAACGAGATTGAGGCGGAGGAAAGCGGCCGCATCGTGAAGGCGCTGGTGGAAAATGCCACGCCGGTAGAATACGACCAGCCACTGTTTTTGATTGAATAATTACTTTACTAGAGCTTAGACCTGAGAGCTTAGAGCTTAGACCTGATGACGGCACTGTTCCGTTTAACTGTCTAAACTCTAAGCTCTCAGTTCTAAGCTCTTTACTTTTCCCACCCAATGTTCAAGAAAATACTCATCGCCAACCGGGGCGAAATTGCCCTGCGCATTATCCGCACCTGCAAGGAAATGGGCATCAAAACGGTGGCCGTGTACTCAACTGCCGACCGGGAAAGCCTGCACGTGAAGTTTGCCGATGAGGCCGTGTGCATCGGGCCGCCCGCCTCCCGCGACAGCTACCTGAGCATGCCCAACCTGATTGCGGCCTGCGAAATCACCAACGCCGACGCCATTCACCCCGGCTATGGCTTCCTCTCGGAAAACGCGGAATTCTCGCGCATCTGCGCCGAAAACGGCATCAAGTTCATCGGGGCCTCGCCTGAGATGATTAACCAGATGGGCGACAAGGCCACGGCCAAAGCCACGATGATTAAGGCCGGCGTGCCGGTGGTGCCGGGCTCCGATGGCCTGCTGGAATCGGTGGAGCAGGGCAAGAAAATCGCCAACAAGATTAAGTACCCGGTCATCATCAAGGCCACGGCCGGCGGCGGCGGGCGCGGCATGCGCATCATTCACTCCGACGACGAATTCCAGAAGGCCTGGGACGACGCGCGGACGGAATCGAAGGCGGCGTTTGGCAACGACGGCATGTACCTGGAGAAGTACGTGGTGCAGCCCCGCCACATCGAGGTGCAGATTGCCGGCGACCAGTTCGGGCACGTGGCCCACCTGTCGGAGCGCGACTGCAGCATCCAGCGCCGCCACCAGAAGCTGGTGGAAGAGGCGCCTTCCCCGTTTATGACCGATGCGCTGCGCGAGAAAATGGGCAAGGCAGCCATTGCCGGCGCGGCGGCCATCGGCTACGAGGGCGTGGGCACGATTGAGTTTCTGGTGGACGCCAACCGGGATTTCTACTTCATGGAGATGAACACCCGCATCCAAGTGGAGCACCCCGTGACGGAGGAAGTTATCAACTTCGACCTCATTAAGGAGCAGATTAAAATTGCGGCGGGCATCCCGATTTCGGGCAAAAACTACTTCCCGAAAATGCACGCCATGGAGTGCCGCATCAACGCCGAAGACCCGCGCAACGGCTTCCGGCCGGCGCCGGGCCGCATCACCACGCTGCACATCCCCGGCGGCCACGGCGTGCGGGTCGACACGCACGTGTACGCCGGCTACCAGATTCCGCCAAACTACGATTCGATGATTGCCAAACTCATCACCGTGGCCCAGACCCGGGAGGAGTGCATCGTGAAAATGAAGCGCGCCCTGAGCGAGTTCGTGGTAGAAGGCGTGAAAACAACCATCCCCTTCCACCTGGCCTTGATGGACAACGAGCAGTTCCGCGAAGGGAATTTCACGACGGCTTTCCTGGAGCAGTCGTTTGATTTTTCGACTATTTAATTAAATCACCGGTGAATGGCTGGGTGGTAGGGCTATTGGTCCTGGCTGCATATGCCTGGGGGCTGTATAGCAATAGGGAATTAGGAAGTATTCAGTTATTGGTGGCTCCAATCATTTGGGTACTGCTGTTCGCACTGGTTTCGCTCACCCAAACGGCCGTTTTGGGTAACCCCATCGTGAGTGGTTACACTCATAATGATGCTTGGGTGAGCATGAACGACAACCCCCATCCAGAAAGCTGGCAATTGGAATACAAGGGCGAGAACCTGCCTCTATACCTGGCCCTTATTTCGCCCCTGTTGGGGTGGTTGCTGCTGAAGTGCATCACAGAACCAGGACCGTTACGCGTCTGGCAAATGCGTCATTTTAAAGTCCTGGGCGCATTTGTGTGGCTGGGGTTGCTGATGAATTCCTGCGACACGAGCCATCGACAAGAATATTTCAGCAAAGAGCAACTGCCACCCATTGGCACGATTAAGCCCGCAGAGTGAGCTTAAAAACGGAATTCATTCAGTCAACCATTACCCGCCGTTAACGATGTCGAGCCAACAAAAACCATGGGTCGTTTTACCGCTTGCCGCGGTAGCGTTTTTATCAGGCTGCGCCGACGAATGCACCGGCAGCATCGAAACCACGGTGCTGTATGCCAAGCCGGGGCCCGGGGGCGTGGGCCGCGCCACCTACGTGGACGTGGTGAACCAGCCCGGCCTGGGCATCAAAAAGACCTTGCTCTACGAAGGCAAGGAGTTTGGCACGTTTGAGCACGTGCTCATCATCAACGACCGCGAAAGCCGCTTTGCGAAGAACCGCAGCATTTGCTTCACCACCTACCACCAGGAGCCAGCGGCCGCGGACGGTGATTTGAACGAAACCGACATTCCAAAAATCACCATCGAGCAATAGCCGGCGGCTGGCGGCTGGCGGCTACGCCCGCCGATGCAACCCAGCCACGGGGCTGCGACTCTTCCCCGGAGTTGCGGCCCTTTTTCTTTGCTCCATGCCTGTTCGATTGCGCTTTACGGGGTTGCTCCTGCTGGCCAGCTTCCGGCTGCTGGCCCAGGACGGGGCCGCGGTGCGCCCCGTGCGCGACTCGGCCTATGCCGTGCACAACCTGTTTCGGGAGCGGCGCGGCAAAGGGTTTTCGACCACGGGCTACGGCATGGCGGGCCTGACGGGCACCGGGTTTGAAATCGCCCAGGGGCAAACCGGCGCGTCGGTGGTGCTGGGCCTCATCAGCCTGGTGCCCACGGCGCTGGGCGCGCGGCAATACTGGCGGTACAGCGCCAGCCGCGAAAACGCCGTGGTGCGGCTGTACGAGCAGGGCTGGCCCCTGCCGCCGGAGGTGCGCCGCCGGCTGCGCGCCAAGCATTTCAAGGCCCTGCCCTAACGCGGGCCAGCGCCCTCGGGGAAATTCCCCGGGCCTTCGGGGCCCGAAGCCGAACGCTCGGGGAATTTCCCCGAACCCCCGGGGCCCAATGCCGGGGACGCGGGAAATTTCCCCGACCCCTCGGGGCCCGGGGCCGAAGGGTCGGGGGAAGGCCGCGAGCCGGGAAGGAAATGCCCCGAGCCGTCGGCAGATTTCGCCGAATGGTCCGGGCCAAAAGCGGGGCGGGCCGCCGCGGAAATGCGGTGAAAATCAGTTACTATTACAGCATCTTTTTCATCCATCACCCCCTGCTCGTATGCCCGACTACATTCCCGCCGCCCTGCCCAAGTTCACCGATTGGGTGGGCCTGCAAACCCGCAAACGCCCCGACTACGCCGCGGCCCTCGGCCTGAGCCCGGCCGAGGTGACGGCCCGCGCCGCCGCCGACGCCGCCGTGCTGCAAGCCACCACCGACGCGGCCGACGCCCTGGCCACCTCCGCCGCCAAGGTGGCGGCCCGCGACCAGGCCATTCGGGCCTACCAAGCGCAGGCCCGCGCCGACATTGCCCGCGCCAAAACGGCCCCCGGCTACTCCGAGGCCATCGGCAAGGACTGCGAGTGGCTCACCACGACGGAGGCCGTCGACCCGGCCACCCTGCAGCCCAGCCTCGAAATCAGCCCTTCGGCCGAGGGCCTGGTGCTGAAATGGAGCAAAAACGGCCAGGACGGCGTGAACGTGTACCGCCGCCCCGCCGGCACCCAGGACTGGGGACTGGGGCCGCAACCTGGCCTTCGACTCCCGCTCGCCCTACATCGACACCGAAACCGGCCTCAGCGGCCCCTTCGAATACTACGTGCAACTCATGAAGGACGACCGCCCCGTGGGCCAGCCCTCGGACATCGTGACGGGGATGCACGGCGGGTGGTAGAGGAATCAGGAATAAAACTGTAAATTGGCTCCAAATCGTGCAGTTAGAAAAAGAGGTCGTTTCGGGAATCATTCAAGGCGTTTTCACACTTGTCGCAGCCATAATCACTACTGTAGCTGGCATTGCGGCAGCATACTATTTAACTTTTAAGAACGATAGTGAACGCCACCGTTTAGAAAAAGCACAAGCATTTCGAGAACTCTTCAACAATTTCAACGAACGGTTTGACAAACTCAACAAAAGGCTCAATAAAGTAGTGGAAATATCTGCACGCTACGACAAAACATCAGCAGCAGAAGCTTTTAATAGCTTAAGTCGCAAGCAAAAGGCAGCTGTCCAAGACTATCTGAACTTGTGCACTGAGGAATATTACTGGAGTCGCAAGGAAGGTAACATCATCGATTCAATTGTTTGGGAAGCCTGGGAAGCTGGAATAAAAGACTACCTAAATGCAGTTGCTATATGGTATTATTTCAAAGACCAGCGAGAGCATTCCATTTCTTCATACTACGGTTTTTTCAGTGTCAACTGGGTTATTGAAAAACTTAATTCTTAGAGAACCAACCGCCCTCCCGCTGCCCCGTGCGGCGGGGGCGGTTTGCTTCTCAGATTGCCACTGTTCCTGCCGTCGTCTTACTCTTCCCTCTGTGCCCAGGCCATGTCTTGGGTATCTTACCCGACCGATGCAACTGAAAAGCCTTGCATCAGGCTCTTTCAGGCAGAGAAAATCCTTGCTTGTGCCTGTATGAAAAAGCATTTGCTGTTTTGCTTGTTTGCGGGCCTGGCCCTGCCCGGTTTTGGCCAGGGCCGCGACACGGTTTTCGCTGTGCACAAGCTATTCCGCGAGAAACGGGGCAGCGGCGAAAGCTGGACGGCCACCGGACTCACCGCTACTGCGGGCACGGCCAGCGGCAATCCGCTCTACGCCTCACCGAAGCCGAATGGCGGCGACGTGGCAGCGGCGGCCGTGGCGGGCGGGGTGCCCCTGGCCGTGGGCCTGCTACAGATGGGCCGCTACAGTGAGGCCCGCGAAGCGGAAGCACTCAAACTATACGCCGAGGGCTGGGGGTTGCCGCCGGACATCCGCAGCAAGCTGAAACGGCGCCATTTCAAAGTAAAAGCGACCGACGTCCGGCACCAAAGCCGGCCGTAGCGGCTGGTCAGCAGCGGCCGGCCCAGTGTCTCATTGCCTTCCCAAACGCCCCCGACGCACGATGCGTCGGGGGCGTTCAGCTTTTGGGCTACCTTTGTCCCACCTAACTCCCACCCCACCCTAATTCCCAAAATACCCCTCCTTACCTATGGCACGAGTGGAAATGACGATGCCCAAGATGGGCGAAAGCATCATGGAAGGCACCGTCCTGAAATGGCTCAAGCAAGTCGGCGACACGATTGAGCAGGACGAATCCGTATTGGAAGTAGCCACCGACAAGGTGGACACCGAAGTGCCGGCCATTTACGCGGGCGTGTTGCAGGAAATCCTGGTGCAGGAAGGCCAGGTAGTGGCCGTGGGCGCGCCCATCGCCGTGATGGAAACCGATGCGGCCGCAGCCGGTGCCAGTGCTCCTGCGGCGGCCCCCGCCGCGGCCGCGCCGTCCAGCAACGGCCAGAATGGCGTGCGCTCCGATGCCGGCGTGGCCGAAGTGCCCTACCTGCCCGAAGCCAGCGCCCCGCAAGCCGCCCAAACGGCCGCTTTGAACGGCGCCGTGCACCAGCCCGGCCGCTTCCTCTCGCCCTTGGTGCTGAGCATCGCCAGGGAGGAAGGCGTGAGCATGACCGACCTCGAATACCTGCCCGGCACCGGCAAGGAAGGCCGCGTGACCAAAAAAGACATCCTCGACTACGTGGCCAACGGCAAGCCGGCCCTGATGGGCGGCGCGGCGACGGCGGCTGCCCCGGCTGCTCAGGCACCGGCCGCCCAGCCGCAAGCTGCCGCGCCGCAGACCGCACCGGCTACCGAAAGCCAAGCCCCCAAGTCCCCAAGTCCGCAAGTCCCTGCCAACAAGCCCGCGCCCAGCGTGAGCGGCGGCCAGGAACTGATTGAGATGGACCGCATGCGCAAGATGATTGCCCAGCGCATGGTGGACTCGAAGCGCATTTCGCCCCACGTCACCAGCTTCGTGGAAGCCGACGTGACCGACATCGTGAACTGGCGCAACAAGCACAAGGACGCCTACAAGAAGCGCGAAGGCGAAAACCTCACCTTTACGCCCATCTTCGTGCAGGCCGTGGCCCGCGCCATTCAGGATTTCCCGATGATTAACGTCTCCATCGACGGCGACTACATCATCAAGAAGCGCGACATCAACATCGGCGTGGCAGTGGCCCTGCCCAGCGGCAACCTCATTGTGCCCGTCATTCACAATGCTGACCAGCTGAACCTGAACGGCCTGACCAAGAAGGTAAACGACCTGGCCAACCGCGCCCGCATCAACAAGCTGAAGCCCGAGGACCTCGAAGGCGGCACCTACACGCTGAGCAACGTGGGCTCGTTCGGCAACGTGATGGGCACGCCCATCATCATGCAGCCGCAGGTGGCCATCATGGCCGTGGGCGCCATCAAGAAAAAGCCGGCCGTGATTGAAACGCCGCAGGGCGACCTCATTGGCGTGCGCCACTTCATGTTCTTGAGCCACAGCTACGACCACCGCGTGGTGGACGGTTCGCTGGGCGGCATGTTCGTGCGCAAAGTGGCCGATTACCTGGAGCAGTTCGACCCGAATACGACGATTTAGCGTGTTTTTATAGCGCATTGTAGGTACGTCATGCCGAGCGTCAGCGAAGCCGCTTTATCGCAGCAGTAACTCTGATTAGTTGCGCGGTAAAGCGGCTTCGCTGACGCCCGGCATGACGTTCTTTTTCTTTTCTTCTACTTATGAAAAACATCCTGACCATCGCAGCACTCGTGATAGCGCTCGGGCTCATTGGCTACCTTTACCAGCAACTCAGCGCGACCCAAGAAGCTTTGAAGCAGTCGGAACAACGCTTCGCTGATTGCCAGAAGGTGACGTTTCAATTGCAAAACCAACTGGCGCCGCTGCAGAAAAAACAGCCGGGCGGCATCCCGCAGTAATTATAGCCAGTCCTCATTTGCTGACTTAATTCAAACGCAGCCACCATTTTAAAGTCTGCAACTTGTCTTTTTCCATTTCAGTCAACTCCAGTTCGGCAAATGCCACTTTCAGTTCGTTAATGCCATAGTTGTTCCTCAACCAAAAAGGGAATTGCTCAACACTTTTATCCCAACCTTTTAAGACCCGTTGCAGCACTTCCTTCAAGTCTTTTTGTGATTTTGGCTGGACAATTTCTAAAACTCGGCCAGCAAGTTCTTGCTGCGAGAAAGTATCTGCATTACTTCTTCGCTCCAAAATCCGAATTACGCCTTCCACAATTATTTCGGGGTTTGCCTTCTGCAGAACACGGGTTAGCTGCCCGATTCTAAGGCCCTGATGTTGTCCATATTTATTGACAGAATTTAAAATTTCGTTTTCTACATCCTCTGCGGTTCTTGGAAACTTCATGGTAATGGCAACTGCTCATGTGTCATAACAAATGTCGCTAGTTTAATTTCAGCCGTTTCTGAGAAACAAAAAGCCGCTCCTAAGCATCAGGAGCGGCTTTTTGTTTCTCAAAGAGTCTAACAGCTAAACACTACAGGCTTTTCAGCGCCTGTTCCAGGGCCGTAATTTTGGTTTCGGCGTCGGCCAGCTTTTGGCGCTCCTTTTCCAGCACCTCGGGCTTGGCATTCTGGGCAAACTTTTCATTGCCCAGCTTCTTCTGCACCGACTCGCGGAAGCCCCGGGCGTATTCCAGTTCCTTTTCGAGGCGGGTGCGCTCGGCGGCCATATCAATGTGGCCTTCGAGCGGGATGAAAAATTCGCTGCCGCCCAGCACAAAGCTCACCGAGGCGGCCGGGCCGGCGTCGGCCAGGGTCACTTCCGAAATGCTGCCCAGCTTGCGAATGATGCCGTCGTAATCGGTCAGCAACTGTGGTTCGTCGGTTTTGGCCACCAGCGCCAGCGGCTTGTTGGGGCCGATGTTTTTCTGGTTGCGCACCGAGCGGATGCCGGCCACGATGGCCAGGGCCTTGTCCATGTTGGCCAGGGTTTCGGCGCTATCGGCGGGCACGGCGGCGCGGGGCCAGGCGGCCACGGTCACGTAGTCGCGGGGGCCGCGCTCGGCCAGCTCGTGCCACAGCTCTTCGGTGATAAAGGGCATGAAGGGGTGCAGCAGCTTGAGCAGGGTTTCGAGGTAGGCCGTGGTGTGGCGCAGCGTTTCGGCGTCGATGGGCTGCTGGTAGGCCGGCTTCACCATTTCCAGGTATTGCGAGCAGAAATCGTCCCACACCAGCTTGTACACCGTCATCAGCGCGTCGCTCATGCGGAACTTCTCGAAATGGTCGTCGAGCTCTACAATGGCCGCTTGCAGCTTGGCGTTGAACCAGGCCACGGCCTTTTCGTTGGCGAAGGGCAACGTGGCGTCCGATTCCCAGCCCTTCACGAGGCGGAAGGCGTTCCAAAGCTTGTTGGAAAAGTTGCGGCCCTGCTCCACCAGCTTGACGTCGAACAGCAAGTCATTGCCGGCCGGGGCCGAGAACAGCATGCCGGTGCGCACGCCGTCGGCGCCGTACTGGGCGATGAGTTCCAGCGGGTCGGGCGAGTTGCCGAGCTGCTTGCTCATCTTGCGACCCTGCGCGTCGCGCACGATGCCGGTGAGGTACACGTTCCTGAACGGCACTTCCTGGCGGTATTCCAGGCCGGCCATAATCATGCGGGCCACCCAGAAAAACAGGATGTCCGGGCCCGTCACCAGGTCGTTGGTGGGGTAGAAATAGTTGATGTCGGCGTTGTCCGGGTCCTTGAAGCCGTCGAACACCGAAATCGGCCACAGCCACGATGAAAACCAGGTGTCAAGCACGTCCTCGTCCTGGCGCAGGTCGCTCAGCTGCAAATCTGCATTACCACTTTGGGCGCGGGCTTGCACCAGCGCGTTTTCGGCGTTAAGGGCCACCACGAAAGTACCATCGGGCAGGTAGTAGGCCGGAATCTGCTGGCCCCACCAGAGCTGGCGCGAGATGCACCAGTCGTGCACGTTCTCCATCCAGGCCCGGTACATGTTCTTGAACTTGGGCGGGTGCAGCTTGACGGTGTCGTTTTCGACCACTTCCAGCGCGGGCTTGGCCAGGTGCTCCATTTTCAGGAACCACTGCAGGCTGAGCTTGGGCTCAATCACGGCCTTGGTGCGCTCCGAGGTCTGCACGATGCTGGCGTACTCCTCGATTTTCTGGAGCAAGCCGGCTTCCTGCAAGTCCTTGGCAATCTGCTTGCGCGCGGCAAACCGGTCCTGCCCTACATAGAGCACGGCTTTCTCGTTCAGCGTGCCGTTATCAGCCAGAATGTCGATGACCGGCAGGTTGTGCTTCACGCCCAGCTCGTAGTCGTTCAGGTCGTGGGCGGGCGTCACCTTCAGCGCCCCCGTGCCGAAATCCATCGACACGTACTCGTCGAAAATCACCGGGATTTCGCGGTCCAGTAGCGGAATGCGTACTTTCTGGCCGGCCAGGTGCGCAAAGCGCGGGTCGTTCGGGTTCACGGCCACGGCCACGTCGGCCATGATGGTTTCGGGCCGCGACGTGGCCACGGTCAGAAACTGTCCTTCCTGCCCCACCACGGCGTAGTTGAGGTAGTACATTTTGGCCTGCACGTCCTTGGCAATCACCTCCTCGTCGGAGATGGCGGTGCGGCCTTCGGGGTCCCAGTTCACCATGCGCACGCCGCGGTAAATCAGGCCTTTATTGTACAGGTCCACGAATACGCGCAGCACGGCCTCGGTCAGGTCGGGCTCCATGGTGAAGCGCGTGCGGTCCCAGTCGCAGGAGGCGCCGAGCTGCTTGAGCTGCTCCAGAATGATGCCGCCGTACTTCTCCTTCCACTCGAAGGCGTGGGCTAAGAATTGCTCGCGGGTGAGGTCGGTTTTGTTGATGCCCTGCTCTTTGAGCAAGGCTACCACTTTGGCTTCGGTGGCGATGCTGGCGTGGTCGGTACCGGGCACCCAGCAGGCTTCCTTGCCTTGCATGCGGGCGCGGCGCACCAGCACGTCCTGAATGGTATTGTTCATCATGTGCCCCATGTGGAGCACGCCCGTCACGTTGGGCGGCGGGATGACCACGGTGTAGGGGACCTTTTTGGGGTTCGGCGAAGCCTTGAAGAAGCCTTGCTCCTGCCAGCGTTGGTACCATTTGGCTTCAACGTCGGTGGGCGAATAAGTGGTGGCGAGCGACATATTGAAAGATGCAGTGAGCAGAAAGAGCAAAAATAGGCATTAGAACCGGGGCCGGGGCCGCGGCCCCGGTTCTAATGACTGCCGCTTCGGAAAGGCCCCACTCGCCACCGGGCTGGCGCCCTCCGCAATAAATCGTGGGGTCCGGCTCTTCGTTTTTCAATAACTTTCCCGCAGGAGCTTATCGCCTTGCCAGCAAGCCTGGAGCCAACTCAGCCTCAATTAATTACTAATTATCCGCTTTTAACTTTCTTTTAATCTCGGTCTTCCAATGGCTTTTTATCTTTGCGCAGCGACATAAATGGAGCGTCGAAGTTTAATCCGGACTTTGTACCTTACTGATGTTTCCGTGTTTTTCTCGTAAGTTGACCCGTTATGGCCGCGCTTTTTTCTTTTCGTAAATCCGTTCCGGTCGTTGCTGCCGAGCCCGAACCGCCCGCGTCATTGGGCACGGTGCGCGTGGGCATGGGCCAACTGCTGGTCGAAGGCGGCGAGCCGGCCCGCAACCTGGCCCGCGCGGTGGAGCAGATAGCCCAGGCCGCCGCCCAAAAGTGCGACCTCGTGCTGCTGCCCGAAACCCTCGACTTTGCCTGGACGCACCCCAGCGCCCTCTACGAAGCCCAGCCCATTCCGGGCCCGTTCAGCAACGTGCTGTGCCGGGCCGCGGCCGAGCACGGCCTCTACGTGTGCGCGGGCCTCACCGAGCGCGCCGCCGATGGCCGCAACTACAACGCCGCCATCCTCATCGACCCGCAGGGCGAAATCATCGTCAAATACCACAAAATAAACCTGCTGGCGGTGGAGCAGCCGTTCTACGCCGTGGGCCAAACCCTGAACGTGGTGGACACGCCGCTGGGCAAAATCGGGGTGAACGTGTGCGCCGACAACTACCTCGACGGGCTGCCCATCGGCCACACGCTGGCCCGGATGGGTGCCGAATTCATCATCGCGCCGGCTTCCTGGACGGTCGATTACTCCATCACCGAAGAGCACGACCCCTACCAGGAAAAATGGGTGAAGCCGTTTTCCATTCTCGCCAAGCTGTACAACGTGGTGGTGGTGAGCACCACGTCGGTGGGTTACATCGTGGGCGGGCCCTACGAGGGCAAGAAAAGCGTGGGCTGCTCCCTGGCCGTGGACGCTACCGGCGTGCGGGCGCAGGGCACGTTCAACGAGTTTGCCGGCGAGCTGGTGGTGGCCGACCTGGCCCGCCCCCATCGGCCTGAGCGCGGCACCGACATCGGCCTGATGTTGCAGCGCAAAGGCTACAAGTTCGACCAACTCCCCTGATTTCTACGTATTGGCGCCGCCCCTCTTCGCTTCTATCCTTTTCTACTCGATTTTCCTTTCCTGACTTATCTTCTATGGGCTGCCCATCCTGCCTTTTCGCGGCCCCCACCTCACTTTTCCTCCTTTGGTAACTCAATTACAGTCTGCCGAACATTCGGTTTCGGCCCCTCTTCCGGCCGGCCAGCAGCGATGCACGCGGTGCGTGATGGACACCACCGTGCCCGGCATCACCTTTAACGAAGCCGGCACCTGCTCTTTTTGCGACGTGCACGACCGCATGGAGCACGCGTTCCCGCTGGGCGAAGCGGGCCTGCGCACCGTGCACCGCCTGGCCGACGACATGCGCCGCGCCGGCCGGGGCGGGCGCTACGACTGCGTGCTGGGCGTGAGCGGCGGCCGCGACAGCACCTACACGCTCTGGTACTGCGTCACGCAGCTCAAGCTGCGCCCGCTGGCCGTGCATTTCAACGACGGCTTTGGCAACCCCGTGGCGGGCGAAAACATGGTGCGCGCCTGCCAGCGCCTGGGCGTGGAGCTGCGCACCATCACCTCCGACTGGCGCGAATCGAAAGACTTGAAAATTGCTTTCCTGAAGGCTTCGGTGCCCGACATGGAAGAGGGCACCGACCTGGGCATTGCCACAGCGCTCTACGGCGTGGCGGCCAAGGAAGGCGTGCGGCACCTCGTCATCGGCCAGTCGTTCCGCACCGAGGGCATTGCCCCACTGAGCTGGAACTTCCTGGACGGCAAGTACCTGCGCGCCGTGCACAAGCAGTTCGGCTCGGTGCCGCTGCGGCCCTGGCAGCCCGCCGACCCAGGCTTTAATTTGGGCGTGAAGGAGATGTTTTACTACGCCTTTGTGCGGCGCATCAAAACCGTGACCCTGCTCTACCACCTCGACTACGTGCGCACCGAAGTGGATGAAGTCATCACCAACGAGCTGGGCTGGAAAAGCCCCGGCGCCCACTACGCCGACGACCTCTATCAAAGCCTGATTTACTACCTCAACCGCGTCAAGTTCAACATTGACCGGCGGCTGTTCAACTACTCGGCGCTGGTGCGCTCGGGCCAGATGAGCCGCGAGGTGGCCTTAGACCGCATTTCACGCGTTAATTCCATCGAGGACGAAGCTGTTATTGCCTTGTGCATCAAACGCCTGGGGCTGACGCGGGCCGAATTTGAGGAAATTGTGGCGGCGCCGCCCAAAACGTTTCACGACTACCCCAACAGCTACGCGCTGCTGAAGCTGCTGCGCGGCCCCATCAAGCTGCTCAGCCGCATGAACCTGATTCCGGAATCGGCCTACGACAAATACTTCAACTGCGGCACCTGAGCCGAGCGGGCCAACCTGAACCGGCGCCCACCGGTAAAGAATTGCAAAACAGGCATTGGCTGCGCATGGGCTACCTTTTTGCGCAATAAACCCCGCGAAAGTGTCAACCGGAAATGGGCCCGCGCCGTATCTTCGCGGCCACCTCAGGCACAATTTCTCACCTCAACATTTTACCGCCCCGGCCATGATTGATGACGACGACCTGGACGACGACTTGCTCGACGACGACGATTCTCTGGACTCCTACGCCGCCAAAGGTGGCGCCGCCGCCCTTGGCAACACCGAAGACCGCCTTTCGGCCAAATACGCCGACTACCTGATGTGGACGGACACGGGCTCGTCGCACGACGAAGCACTAGACCTGGCCAACATGACCGAGGAGGAATTTGTGGAAGCCGAGCGGGCCGAAAACGCCGACCGCGGCGGTTTCACCAGCCTCGACGACGATGACGACGACCTCGGCGACGATGATGACGACGACGATGACGAGGGCTACAGCAGCGGGCGCGGCAGCCGCCGCGGCAGCAGCTTCGACAACGACGACTACTAAGCTGCGCAGCTGGCCGCAGCACATTCATGAAAGCAAAAAAGCCCCGGCTGGATATCCAGCCGGGGCTTTTTTTGAAGTAAGCAGCCGATTTATTTCCGGCCGAACACGGACTTGAGGATGTCGGAAGTGCGGGCGGCGGGGTTCTTGCGAATCTTGGCTTCCTCGTTGGCCAGCAGGATGAACAGGCCATCCACGGCCTTCTGGGTGGTGTAGTCGGCCAGGCTCATGTTGACGGGCGTCATCAGCGGAATCTTGTTGTATTTGTCGGTGATGGTGGCGTAGGCGCGGCCGGCGCCCACCTGGTCGATGGCGGCTTCGATGTCGGGGTGAAACGCCGAAATGAGCTGCGCCTGCGTGGACTTGCGCAAAAACTGCGTGGCCGCGTCGGTCGAGCTGCTCGTCACCAGCGACAGGGCGTCGGTGATGCTGATGTTGGCCAGGGCGTTGAGGAAGATGTCTTTGGCTTTGGGTGCGGCGGCTTCGGCGGCGCGGTTGAGCTGGGTTTCGAACTGCGTGAACACCGTGGTCATGCCCGGCAGGCGGCCAACCGTCGACTTCACCACTTCCAAATCGGGCGGCACCGGGATGTGAATGTCGTCGTTGAGGTTGAAGCCGTCGGGCTCCGAGGCAAACTCCACGGCTTTCACGATGCCCTTGTTCAGGGCCTCCTTGATGCCGGCGCTGGCCTGCGACTCGGTGAGCGGCGCGGGCGGTGGCGTGGCGGGGGTAGCCGCGGCGGCTTTGGCGGCGGCCGCTTTGGTGGCAGCCGCAGCTTTGGCGGCCGCGGCGGCCTTGTCGGCGGCGGCTTTTTTGGCGGCAGCGGTTTTCGCAGCGGCGGCTTTGGCGGCGGCGGCTTTTTTGGCGGCAGTGGTTTGGGCGTGGGCGGCGGGTGCGGCGGTGGCCAGCAGGCCGGCTACCAGCAGGGCGCTGGCAAGGCGAGTAAACATGGAATAAACTGACGCGCCGGGAAAACCGGAAAGCCCCTATGGCTGTCCTTGGACCGACGCTTGTGCAAATTGAAGACAATTTTGCGGCCAAACCTATTTTCTCGACCAACTCATGCCCTCCCCCGACCAGTTCCCGCCCGCTTTTGCTGCCGCCCCCACCCCGGCCGCGCCGCCCGATGTGGAAATCATGACCATTGGCGATGAGCTGCTTTACGGTCAGGTCATCGACACCAATTCGGCCTTCATGGGCCAGGAGCTGGCCAAAATCGGCCTGCGCGTGCGGCAAATTTCGTCGGTGTCGGACCGGGCCGATGAGATAGTGGCCGCCCTGGACCAGGCCCGGCAGCGGGCGCGGGTGGTGCTCATCACCGGCGGCCTGGGGCCTACTAAGGACGACCTCACCAAGCACGTGCTGGCCCGCTATTTCGGCTCGGAGCTGGTGCTGCACGAGCCCACCCTGCGCCACGTGGAGGAAATTTTCCGGCGCTTTCAGCGGCCTATGCTCGACGTGAACCGCCAGCAGGCGCTGGTGCCGGCCAACTGCGAGGTGCTGCACAACGCCGTGGGCACGGCGCCCGGCATGTGGTTCGCGGACCAGGGCACCGTGTTCGTGAGCATGCCCGGCGTCCCCTTCGAGATGAAGCGCCTGATGACCGACCACGTGCTGCCGCGCCTGCAGGCCCAGTTCCACCTCGCCCCCATCGAGCACGTCGTCGTCATGACGGCCGGCCTCGGCGAGAGCTTCCTGGCCGAGAAAATAGCCGATTGGGAAGACGCCCTGCCCGCCAACTTCAAGCTGGCCTACCTGCCCAGCTTCGGGGCCGTGCGCCTGCGTCTGACGGGCTCCGATGACGGCCAGCCCGACCTGCGCGGGCGCATGCTGGCCCTGCTGCCGGCCCTGCGCGAGCGCATCGGCGAGTACATTTTTGCCGAGGAAGAAACCACTATTGAGGCCGCCATCAGCAAATTGCTGCTGGCCAAAGGCCTCACCGTGGGCACGGCCGAAAGCTGCACCGGCGGCCTGGTGGCCCAGCGCCTCACCAGCGTGCCGGGCAGCTCGGGCTACTTCCGCGGCGGCATCGTGGCCTACCACAACGACACCAAGCAGGAAGAATTAGGCGTGCGCCCCGAAACGCTGGCCCAGTACGGCGCCGTGAGCGAGGCCACCGTGCGCGAAATGGCCGAGGGCGCCCGCCGCCGCCTGGGCGTGGACGTGGCCGTGGCCACCAGCGGCATCGCCGGCCCCGGCGGTGCTACCGCCACCAAGCAAGTGGGCACCGTGTGCCTGGCCTACGCCGACGCCACCCAAACCATTAGCCGCGAATACGTGCTGGACCGCGGCCGGGCGCTGAACACGGAATACGCGGCGCAGTCGCTGCTGACGATGCTGCGGCAGCAATTGGCGCAGGAGTTGGTGCGGCCATTGCAGGTATAGCGCTGCAATCCGCGCTGGCCCACGTTGGCCCACGTTGGCGCGCGTCTCCGGGGCGCTGCCGACTGGGTTCGAGCCTCCGGCTTGGGTGCGAACGACTGGCGCCTGCATTTTCCCAACCGGACCCGATGCCCGAGCCACAGGCTCGCGGCCCAGCGGCAGCGCGGCGCAGACGCGCGCCAGCAGGACCACGCGAACTGCAGAGTTCGCGCTACTCCTCCGATTTCGGCTTCTTCGCTTTGCCCCCGCCCGAGTTCAGCAGCGCGCGGGCGGCTTTGTAGCGCTTGAACAGCTCCGGGTTCACCGTTTCGAAGATGCCCATGGCCTTGTCGAGCTCGTAAATCTGGGTCATCTGGGCCTCGTGCACTTCCTCGTAGGTGGCGTTGGCGTTTTGGCGGGCGTCGAGCAGCGACTGCGTATCGGGCAGGCCCTGCTGGAAGGCATCGGCCAGGGTGCGGGCCTCGGCCAGAAAGTCGGCGTCGATGGCGTGGTCGGCCAATTCGGAGGCGTGGGCGGTGGCTTTGGCCAGCACCTGCTGCCCCACCCCGGCTTGCAATTCGGGGCGCAGCTTCTGGAACGCGCTGCGCCCGATGGTGACCAGGCCCAACATCTCCATATCGTTGGCGGCGGTGGCCACCATCTGCAAGGGCCCAAGCATCGAGAGAATCCGGGTTTCGAAGGCCTCCCGCTGCTGGGTGCGGCGCTCGGTTACCTTTTTGGTTTGGGTGGCCGTGAGGCCCGCTTTGGCCTGCACGGCGGGCAAGCCGGCCAGCACGTCGGCGGCTTCTTTGGCGGCCACCTTGCTTTTGGCGATGGCAGGCATATTGGCGGTGAGCCAGGGCGCGAGGACGCCCATCATTCGGAATTGGTCGGCACGGAACGAATGCATGCGAAACGAGGGGGTTAGGTAAGGTTGAGGCCTGCCAATGTAGCGGTTTCTTTCCGGCTTTTGCCGCCGCCCCGGCCGTGCGCAGGGCCGGCCCGCGCGGTTTCGGGCCTTGCCGGGGCCGTGCGCGTCGTTGCCGGGCCCTTGTAATGCCTTGCCGGGCGCCCGGCAGGGCTTGCCGCGTCCTTGTAAGCACTTGCCGAGCCCGTGTAAGCAGTTGCCGGACCTGTGCAAGGGCTTGCCGCGCCTTCGCAACCACTTGCCGGGCCTCTGCCACGACTTGCCGGGCCTGGGTAAGCACTTGCCGGGGCTTTGTAACGACTTGTTGCCAGCCCGCGGCGGGCCGCCGGCTTTGGGCCGGCCGTCTGCTGCCAAAGCTGCCTTGACAACTAAAAAAGCCGCTTCAGCGCAGTGCTGAAGCGGCTTTTTAGGACAACCCTCCCCCGTGCTCAGAACAGAAACGGCGAAAAGCTTTCGGCCACGCCCGAATTGTAGATGCGCATTTGATAGAAGTTGAGCACCGTCAGCAGCACCAGGAGCGTGTAGAGCACGTAGCTTTTGCGCTGCCGCCGGAAATACTGCACCACGCAGGCCAGCGGCAGCGCCAGCACCGGGTAGCTCTGCACCAGCGCGCGGGTGGAATAGCTGCCGCCGTAGCGCCAGTCCGACCACGCAATGACCACCCAGATGTTGAGCAGGCAGAACGTGAGCACGGCTTTGCGGAACGGGTAGTCCTTCATCAGCCACCAGCCGGCCACCATCATGATGCTCACGGGCGTGTACAAAAACCAGCCCTTTTCCGGCCCCACCAGCACCCGGAACCAGGGGTTGAGGAAGTACCATTTGCTGCCCACGTCGTGCACCAGGTGCCCGGTGGTGTACTGCCAGTAGGCCAGCTGCGGGGCCACGCCCAGCAGGCCCCCGAGGCAGCAGAGCCAGATGTGCTGCCGGTGCTGCCTGACAAACGCCCAGTGCCCGGGCCCGGCCGCCCACAGCAGCGGAATAATGATGATGAGCAGCTCGGTGGGGCGGGAAATGACGGCCAGCCCGCACACCAGCCCAATGCCGAAAGCCAGCCCCAGGCGCGGCAGTTCGTACCACCGGATGGTGAGCCAGAGCACCACCGCGTACAGCGTGAAAATGTACCCGTGGCTCTGCGCCGCATCAATGGACACGTACTGTATCCAGTTGCTGCACAGGCCCAGAAAAAGCAGCGCCAGTGCCGTGGTTTTGTCATCGAAAAAGCGCAGCAGCACCTTCCGCAAAAACCACAGCCCCAGCAAGGCCCAGAGAATGGCCCCAAACATCAGCGCGTACTGGTACGGCGGCGAAAACCCGTCCATGGGAGCGCCCAGCGCAGCTGCGGCCGCGTGCCCGGCCAGAAAAAACGGCAGCTGCATGAGGGCCACGCCGCCCAGGTATTTGTTGGTGTAGGTGCCGCTTTCCAGGCGCATGGCCTGGTAAAACAGGCCGCCCGACAGCTCGTATTTCGCATCGATTGGCGGCTCCCATTTCAGCTCCTTCACGTCATGATAGATGAGGACGCTGGGCAGGTACATGTAGTAGCCAAAGGCGTCCCAGGTGGTCACTTTATGCGCGCTCCGGGGCTGGGTTTGCAGGTTGTAGCACCGCACGGCCAGGAAGCAGCATCCGAGAAGCAGGATTGCCAGCAGAGAGAGTTTTTGCTTCATTATCGGAGGGTAAGAACGGGAAAGAAAGCGAAACGCACCAGGCAGTAAACGGGGTGCTAAAACGGCAAAGGTAGAACCGCGCTGTAGTCAGTGGCCGCGAGGGCGGCCAACTCAGCCGTCGGAACGCAAAAACGCGGCCCCGGGGCGGCGGCCGGAGCTCCAGCCGCCGCCCCGGGGCCGCGTATAGGTTGTGGGGCCGCGCGGGGTCGCCGCTTCCGGCGCCACTTACGCCGGGTGGCGGAAGGCCAGCGGCGTGCTGCCGGTGTGCTGCTTGAAAAACCGGGCGAAGTAGGTGGCGTAGCCGAACCCGAGCCGGTCGGCGATGTCGGCCACGGGCCAGTCGGTGTGTTGCAGGAGCATTTTGGCTTCGTTCACGAGGCGCTCGGCAATGTGGGCGGTGGTGGGCTTGCCCGTGACCTCCTTCACGGCCCGGTTCAGGCTGTTGACGTGCACGGCGAGGCGGTCGGCGTAGTCCTGCGCGTTTTTCAGCAGGGGCTCATCCGACGGCGCCGTGACGGGAAACTGCACGTCCAGCAACGTCAGAAACAGGTTGGTGATGCGCTCGGCCGCGGTGGTGGGCACGGCGGGGTAGCTGCGGGCCGGCGGCAGCTGGGCCGCTTCGTGAATGAGGAGCGAAAGCTGGCTGCGCAGCAGGTCGTGCTTGTGCGGGTAGTCGGAATCCTGGTCCCGCAGCATGCGCACGAATACTTCCGTGAGGTAGCGCCGCTGCTCGTCGTTCAGAAAATACACCGGGTTGCCGTCGACCTTGTACAGCACCGACTCCTTCAGGCTCACGCCACGCATGGCCGAATGCAAAAAGCTTTCGGTGAAGCCGCAGACGTAGCCCTGCTGCTCGGCGCCGCCCTCCACCAGCTCCCAGGAGTAGGGCACCAGCCGGTTGGTAAACACCAGGGCGGGCCGGTCCACGGCGTAGCTGCGGGTGGCGTAGTGCAGTTCGTTGGCGCCTTCCAGCACCAGCACCACCTTGAAATGGTCGCGCCGGCTAAAGGCGCCCATCACCCGCCGCACGTCTTCCATGGTCGCCACGCAGATTTCGCCGGTGAGGAGGGGGTGAGCAGAAGGCGGGGCAAGAAGTAGCTGGGGCTGCGGCATCGGGTTCGACAGCGCCAGCGTGAGGCGGCGCTGCCAGTGTAAACTCCGAAAGGAGGCCAGGGGTTGGGATTTCATGAGGAGGGCTACCGCAGCCCACTACTTATAGCTGTTGTACTCCTGGTCCGTCACCGGTTGCAACCAGGTCACCACGCCTTTTTCGGTGTGCACGTTGAGCGCAATGTGGCTCAGGGCCTGCCGGGGCGAGGCGCCGTGCCAGTGCTTCACCCCCGGCTGGGCCCTGATGACGTCGCCCTTGCGCAGCAGGCGCACCGGCTGGCCGGCTTCCTGGTAGTAGCCCAGGCCGTCGGTCACCAGCAGAATCTGGCCGGCCGGGTGCGTGTGCCAGTGCGAGCGCGCGCCCGGCTCGAAGCTGACGCTGCTCACGCAGTTGAAGGTGGCGTTGTCCTTCACCAGCGGGTGCACGTACACAGCGCCCGTGAAGTTGGCGGCCGGGGCCCGCTCTTCCTTCGGGAAAACGGGGCCTTGCGTTGAAGCATCCGTTGCCAGGGCGGACGCTTTGGGGCGGGTTTGTGCCTGGCCAGGGAGGCGGAAAGCGAGCAAGGCCGCCGCCGCAAGGAGAGCGGTTAGGTTCATGAAGAATGTTCTAAAAAGTGTGCTGCGGAATCCGGTTCAAAGCGGATTACAAGGACTTGACCACCTTGGCCGGAATGCCGGCCACCACCGCGTTGGCCGGCACGTCGCGGCTCACGACGGCCCCGGCCGCGACCACCGCGTTTTCTCCAATTGTCACGCCCGGCAGAATGGTGGCCCCCGCCCCTATCCAGGCGTTGCGCTTAATCACAATGGGGTCGAGCAAAAGCGTAGTCCGGTCGCGAGGGTCCAGGGCGTGGTTTTCGGAGGTGAGGTTGACCCGCGGGCCAATCATCATATTGTCTTCAATGGTGATGCCGCCAATGTCGAGAAAAGAGCAGGCGTGGTTGATAAATACGTTCTTACCCAGCCGAATAAAGCGGCCGAAGTTGGTGTGAAACGGCGGGAAAATCGTGGTGGAGGCATCCACTTCCGTCCCAATAATGTCGCCCAACCGGCGGCGCACCTCGTCTAAGTCAGCCGCAACCGCATTCATCTCGCTGCAAAGCCGGATGGTGCGCCCCACCGCCGCCGAAAATTGCGCGTACTCGGGGTCGTCTTTGCGCAGCGGCTCGCCGGCGCGCAGCCGCTCCAAAAGGCCTGCGCTATGCATGGGCCGCCTGGTATTCCTCGTCCGTCACGGGCGCGCCCCAGTCGGCAAGGCCCCAGCTGGCGTTCGGGTTGATGGCGTAGTGCGTGAACAGGCTGGTGGCCGTGGCCCCGTGCCAGTGCACCACGCCGGGGGCAATGCTCACGGCATCGCCGGGGCGCAGCAGCCGGGCGGGCTGGCCCTTTTCCTGGTAGTAGCCGGCGCCGTTCGTGACCACCAGAATCTGGCCCGCCGGGTGCGAATGCCAGTGGTTGCGGGCGCCGGGCTCGAAGGTGACATCGCCCACCACGCAATCGGTGGGGCCGCCGGACGCCACCACCAAGGTGGCAAATGCCACGCCGGTGAAGTTCTCGGCCGCGCCGCGCCTGGCCTCGGCTGGGGCGGAGTGGTTGGGGTGCTCGCTCATAAGAGAAGACGCTTAGGGTGAAGCAGTAGTGCGGGTTGCAATACGCTGTGCAAAGGTCCCCCGGCCATTTTTTCGCGAAGAACAGGAATCAAACAGCTTTTGACAGTAATCAAACAAAAAGCCCCTTTGCTCCGAATCTGGCAGAGCAAAGGGGCTAACGGGCACCCCGGGCGGGGCGCAATCTCGGGCGCGACGACCTTAGGCGGCGGGCTTTTCGGCCGGCGCGGCGCGCATGATGTCGTGGCCCAATTTGTCGCGCTTGGTGGTGAGGTAGGCCTCGTTGTGCGGGTTGGCATTGATTTCGATGGGCAGCGTGTCCACGATTTTCAGGCCGTAGCCGATGAGGCCCGTGCGCTTGCGCGGGTTATTGGTGAGCAGGCGCATCTCCGTGATGCCCAGGTCGCGCAGGATGCTGGCGCCCACGCCGTAGTCACGCTCGTCGCTGCGGAAGCCCAGGTCCTCGTTGGCCTGCACGGTGTCGCGGCCCTGCTCCTGCAGCTTGTAGGCTTTCAGCTTGTTGAGCAGGCCAATGCCGCGCCCCTCCTGGTTCATGTACACAATCACGCCGCGGCCTTCGCGCTCAATCTGGCGCATGGCCTGGCGCAGCTGCGGGCCGCAGTCGCAGCGGCACGAGCCGAAGATGTCGCCCGTCACGCAGGAGCTGTGCACGCGCACCAGCACCGGCTCGGGGCCCGAGATGTCGCCTTTCACCAGCGCCAGGTGCTTGGCCCCGTTCGAGTTTTGGGTGAAAGCATACAGGTCGAAATCGCCGTTTTCGGTGGGCATCTTCACCGAGATTTCGCGGGTAATCAGGCTTTCGTGCGCCAGGCGGTACTTGATGAGGTCCTGCACCGACACCAGCTTCAGGTCCCACTTTTTGGCCACGAGCTCCAGGTCGGGCAGCCGGGCCATCTCGCCGTCTTCTTTCAGGATTTCGACCAGCACGCCGGCCGGCTCGAACCCGGCCAGGCGGGCCAGGTCCACGGCCGCTTCGGTGTGGCCGGCGCGGCGCAGCACGCCTTCCTTGCGGGCCTTGAGGGGGAAAATGTGGCCGGGCTTGCCCAACTCCTCGGGCTTGGTGGTGGGGTCGATGAGGGCCAGGATGGTCTTGCTGCGGTCCGAAGCCGAGATGCCGGTGGTCACGCCGTTTTTCAGCAGGTCGACCGACACGGTGAAGGGCGTGGCGTGCAGGGCCGTGTTGTGGCCCACCATCAGGTCGAGGCCCAACTCTTCGCAGCGCTGCTCGGGCAGGGAGGCGCACACCAGGCCGCGCCCGTGGGTGGCCATGAAGTTGATGATTTCGGGCGTGGCGCACTGGGCGGCGCAAATGAAGTCGCCCTCGTTTTCACGGTCTTCGTCGTCGACAACGATGACAACTTTGCCAGCGCGAATGTCTTCGATGGCGGATTCGATGGTATCAAGCATGGGATGGGGTATTTCGGGCCATAACAGCGGCAGCGCCTGCAAAGTTAGCCCGCGCCGGTAGCGCCACCCAGTAGCGCGGACTTTGTAGTCCGCGTCCCCGGCGGAACCCCAAACGATTTGCGGACTGCGCGGGGACGCGAACTACAAAGTTCGCGCTACCAGCAGGGCTTCGAGCTGCGCCGTGGCCCCGGCCCAGGTGTAGCGCGCCTTCACAAACGCCTGCCCCCGCGCGGCCAGCGCCTCGGCGGCCGCGGCATCATCGAGCAGGCCAATGATGGCTCTCGCCAACTCCGGCGCCGAGTCCGCGACGCGCAATTCCTGTCCATCGGTGCCTCCCAGGGCGTTATTCGCCAGCGGGGTGGTCACGCAGGGCAGGTGCATGGCCATAGCTTCGAGCAGCTTGTTTTGCAGGCCCGTACCCACCCGCATGGGCGCCACAAATACCCGCGCCGAAGCATAGGCCGCCCGGATGTCGGGCACCCAGCCGCTCACGGTTACGTGTTCAGAAGCCAGAGCCAGCACGCGCGGCGCCGGCGTGGTGCCGGCCACCAGCAGGCGCGCTTCGGGGTGCCGAGCGCGCACCAGCGGCAGAATTTCCTCGGCCAGAAAGGCGGCGGCGTCCACGTTGGGGTGGTAGCTCATGTTGCCGCAAAACAGCACCTCGTATTCCTGGGCCACCTCCGGCATGGGCCGGAAATTGTCGGCATCAATGCCATTGAGCACCACGCGGATTTCGTGGCGGCGCGGGTGCTGAATGAGTTGCCGGTCCTGGTCGCTGATGATGGTGTGATGCCGAAACCAGTCAAACGCGTCGGCTTCGTAGGCCGTTAGCCGTTTCGCTTCCAGGGCAAACACCGGCCGCTGCCACCGCGGCGCCTGGCTGGCCCGCCGCGCCATGCCCGCCGAAAAAACGTCCATGTAGTCCAGCGTCATGGGCACCTTCCCGGCGTGCGGCCGCAGGTATTCGGCCATGCGAATGAGCTGGCAGTACACGTGCTCGGGCCGAAAGGTGCGCAGCAGCTCATCAACCTTCCGCTGGGCCTGGGCATCGTAGAAGTAGCCGACTTGCAGCGGCCGGCCGGTGGCCAGCGCCCGGGTCATGTTGGCCGCAATGCCCGGCTTGTACAGCCGATGCACAGTAAGGCCGCCGCGGCACAGGGGCCGCACGGCGGCGTCCATTTCGGCGGTCAACGCTTCGTCGCTGAGGGCGAAGAGGCAGATTTCGTGGCGCTCGGCCAGGTAGCGCAGTTGGTGGTAGGCGCGCAGCTTGTCGCCCTTGTCGAGCGGGAACGGGAAGCGCGAAAGGAGCACGAGCAGCTTCATGCGGGCGGCGAATGGGCAGGCGTGCCGGCCGGCGCGAGCAGCAGTAGGCGCTCGTACAAGTCAATAAAGCGCTGCACCACGCGGCCGTTGTCGTAGACCTCGGTGGCCGTGCGGGCGGCCTCGGCGCCGATTTTGCGCACGTCGATTTCGCCGCGGTGCCAGGCGCGCAGGGCCTCCAGCCAGGCGGCGGCGCCGTCGCGCACCAGCAGGTTGTGGCCGTCGCGGGCCGCAATGCCCTCGGCTCCCAGGCCGGAGCTGAGAATGGCTTTGCCCAGGGCCATGCCTTCCACAATTTTTACCCGCATGCCGCCGCCGCTCAGCAGCGGCACCAGCATCAGCTCGTACTGCTGCATGAAGCGGGCGGCCGACTCCACGAAGCCGTGCATGAACACGTTGTCGGACTTCAAATTCAGCAGGTGGGCCGGGGCGTTGCGGCCGGCAATGTGCAGTTCCACGTCGGGCATTTCGGCGTGCACGGTGGGCCACACTTCGCGCAGCAGCCACTCCACGCTTTCCTGGTTGGGCAGCCAGTCGAGGGAGCCAATCAGGAACAGGGTGCGCGGTTTGGGCGGCAGGGCGGCGTCGGGGCGCACGCGGCTCAGGTCCACGCCGGCCGGAATGAACACCACCGGCTCGGGGCAGTGCAGGGCGCGCAGGCGCTGGGCGTCGTCTTCGGTGATGGCGGCCACGGCGTCGAACTGGCGCAGGTAGCGGCGCTCAAATTTCTCCAGCCGCTGGGCAATGGTGCCCAGAAATACGCGCTTGAGCAGGTTGGTTTCGCGCTTGGCCAGCATCTGCCAGATGGTGTACTCCACGTTGTGGGCGCGCAGCACCAGCGGCGGCACCCGGAAATCGGCGCGGTGCTGGCGGCCCAGCAGCTCGGCGTACCAGGCCACAAAGGTGCCTTCCATCTGCACGATGTCAACCTTCTCGCTCCGCAGAATTTCCAGCAGCTTCTCCCCCACCGCCGGGCTGATGAACCGCTCCACATTATAAGGCTGGCGGCTGAACAGGAAGTTTTTCAGCGCTTTGGGCGCGGAGATGTCGGTGTCGACGTCCACCAGCACCAGCCGCAGGTTGGGCCCGAGATGCGCCAGCGCGTCGGCCGGCTGCCGGTGCTTGGGCGTATTAATGGCCAGCAGCGTGACGCGGTGCCCGGCCCGGACGAGCCCCGCCGCTACGTCGTACATGGCAATGGCGCCGCCATCATGAGGCGGAAACGGCACGCGCGGACAAAGTTGCAGAATGTGCATAGAGCCGGCAAAGGTAAACGCGGAGCTTAATGAGGTGCTGTCATTGCGAGCGCAGCGCAGCAATCCGTCCTGTTCTCAGTGCTGAGCCTTCTACTGTGACAAAGCCCCGACACTGCGCAATGCCAGGGCTTTCTGGTGAAAGAAAATGTCTGGTATTGATAGGACGGATTGCTGCGCTGCGCTCGCAATGACAATTCCTCACAGTTGCCGGAAGCGCACCTCGAAGGTTTCAATTTGCTCTTCGCTGCCCAGCAGCAGCAGCACGTCGCCGGGCGCGGGCACGTAGTCCACGGGCGGGCTCACGAGGAGCGAGCCGGCGGCCTGGCGCAGGCCGATGATGGTGGCGCCCGTGACGGAGCGCACGTCGAGCTCGCGGATGCTGCGGCCCCGCAAATCGCGCCGCAACTGCTCAAAGGTCATTTCTTCCAGCCGCAGCTTGTCGGCGCTGAGGCCGGAAATCAGGTCGAGGAAGCGGATGACTTCGGGGCGCACCACGAGGTTGGCCATGTGCGAGCCGCCGATTTCGTCGGGCATCACCACCGAGTCGGCCCCGGCCGAGAGCAGCTTGCTTTCCGAGGTTTTGAGCGAGGCCCGGGCGATGATGCGCAGGCGCGGGTTGAGGGCGCGGGCCGAGAGGGCCACGAACACGTTGTCGGCATCCTTGGGCAGCGTGGTGATGAGCGAGGACGCCCGCTCCACGCCGGCCTGCTGGAGCACAATGTCGGCCGTGGCGTCGCCGAACACGGTGAAGATGCTGCCGCCGGCCACGCCGTCGCCGTCGTAGTCTTCGCCGGTCTGGCCTTCGCTGTGGCGCTTCATCAGCTCCTGGTTCATCTCGATGACGACTACGCGCACGCCGTTGGCGCGCAGTTCCTGGTAGGCCCGCCGGCCGTTGCGCCCGAAGCCGCACACGATGACGTGCCCGCTAAAGCGCTTGATTTCGTGGTCGGTTCGTATCATTTTATAAATCTTGCGCAGCTCGCCGTCAAAAATAAACGAGGACATGACCGACACGAGGTAGGCCACCACCACGAGGTTGTAGAGGATATAAAAGGAGACGAACAGCCGCCCGGCCAGCGAAAACGGATGGATTTCGCCGAAGCCCACCGTGGCGATGGTCGTCACGGTCATGTAAAAGGCATCAATCGGGTGGTAGTGCTCGATGCCCATGAAGCCCGCCATGCCAAAAATCAGGCTCAGCCCGGTGAGGATGATGGCGAGGATGAGCCGGTTGATGTTGAGCTGGCGGAGCATTTAGGGCAGGAAGCAGAGCAGACGCAACAAAGAACGTCATGCCGAGCGCAGCGAAGCATCTTTACCGCAGTAGTAAATCCTGTCGATTGGATTACTCTCGCGGTAAAGATGCTTCGCTGCGCTCGGCATGACGTTCTTTCTGTTCAGGCAAGCACTTACGCGGTGCGGCCCACCACGGTGCCCAGCAGCCCGGCCAGCTCGTTGTCGAGCTCCTTGAGGCGCTTGATGTCGCCGAGTATTTCGAACATTTCCACGTCTTCGAGCGGGTGGCGCAGCTTTTCAAGGCACTGGTCGAGCTCGCGCTGCACGTGCACTTTGTTGAGGCGCAGCACGGCGTTGTCGCAGGCCAGCTTGGGCAGGTCCACTTCGTTGAAGACGTAGATTTCCTTGGTGCGCCAGTTGGGGCTGATTTCGTAGCGCTCGGTGGCCAGGTCGGTGATGAGCTGGCGGATGTCTTCGCGCTCGTTCTGGGCCAGCAAGCGGGCGTCGGGGAAGCGGCCGGCCAGCAGCTCCTGGCGGCAGATTTCCCACATTTCGGCGTAGAGCGGCTTTTGCAGCGGGTATTCGCCGAGCTGGCCCATGAGGTAGCCGGCCACGCTCATTTCCTCTTCCACCTCGCGGCCGGCGTAGAGCACCAGCAGGCGCAGCACCTCGCGCTCGCACACCTGCAGCATGTCGGGGATGTCGTCGTCGGCTTCGGGTTTCGCGGAGCTGGGCTGGAAGGCGGTGCCCAAGGTTTCGGCGGCTTCGGCCCCGCCGTACATCAGCATCTCGGCTTCTTCCTCGTCCGTCATCGGGCGGGCGGCGGGCGCCGAGCGCGGGTTGTTGCTGGGCGGGTAGCCGGTGTTGGCGCTGCCGGCGCCCTGGCCGTAGCTGCCGGAGTTGCCGCCGCTGGTGCGGCCGTCGGGCGCTTTTTGCGAAGGCGCTTTCACCAGCTTGTTGTATTCGGTGATGAGCACCTGCTCGTCGATGCCGAAAGTGGCCGAGGTCTGCTGCAAAAACACCTGGCGCTTGATGGCGTCGGGCACTTTGGCGATGCTGTGCAGCACGTCGCGGATGGCCTCGGCCTTCTTCACGGGGTCGTTGCTGGCCTCGCGGGCCACGAGCGTGGTTTTGAAGCTGATAAAATCCTGGCTCTTGGTTTCGATGTACTCGGTGAAGCGCTGGTCGCCCACTTTGCGGATGTAGGAGTCCGGGTCGTCGCCGTCGGGAAACAGCACCACGCGCACGTTCAGGCCGCCTTCAAGCAGCAAGTCCGTTCCACGCAAACTGGCTTTGATGCCGGCCGCGTCGCCGTCGTACAGCACCGTCACATTATCCGAATACCGTTTGATAAGCCGGATTTGGCCCTCCGTGAGCGAAGTACCCGATGAAGCCACCACGTTTTTGATGCCGCCCTGGTAGAGCGACAACACGTCCAGATAGCCTTCGACCAGGTAGCAAACTTCCTGCGTCCGAATGGCCTGCCGGGCCTGGAACAGGCCGTACAGCACGTCCGACTTGTGGTAGATTTCCGACTCCGGCGAGTTGAGGTACTTTGCCATCCTGTCGTCGCGCTTCAGGGTGCGCGCCCCGAAGCCCACCACCCGGCCGCTGATGTTGTGAATCGGGAACATCACACGGCCCCGGAACCGGTCGTAACGGCGGCCGGTGTCCTTGCCCTGGTCGTCGGTTCTGATGACCGTGAGGCCGGTTTTCTCCAGGTATTTCTTGTCGTAGCCGGCGGCTTCGGCGGCCTTCATCAGGTCGTCCCAGCTGTCGAGGGAGTAGCCGAGTTCGAAGGTCTGGATGGTGTTCAGGTTGAGGCCCCGCTCCTTGAGGTAGCCGTAGCCGATGCTCATGCCTTCTTCGGAGTTGAGCAGCAGGCGGTGGTAGTGGTTTTTGGCGAAGTCCGAAACGATGAACTGGGAGTCCCGCTCGTTCTGCTCCAGCTGCTGCTGGGGCGTCTTTTCCTCCTCCTGAATCTCGATGGCGTACTTCTTGGCCAGGTATTTCAGGGCCTCCACGTAGCTGGTGCCCTCCACGTCCATCACAAACTGCACCACGCCGCCGGCCTTGCCGCAGCCGAAGCACTTGTACAGACTTTTGGCCGGGTTGACGGAAAAGGACGGCGACTTTTCGTTGTGGAAGGGGCACGGGGCCCACAGGTTCTGGCCCTTGCGCTTGAGCTGCACGAAGTCGCCGACCACCTCCACGATGTCGGCGGTTTGGATGATGTGGTCAACCAGTTCTTTCGGGATTCTAGCCATGGAAGCGGGGCAGTCTCAGATATATTCGTTTGATTTGGCGAGCCGACGGGAGCAGGTGCGGGCGGCGCAAACGACGGCGCGGGCCGCCCCTCCGCAACCGGTGCCACCAATCGGAAGCCCCAGGCACTCATTCGCCGGCCGACTACAAAACTACGGCCGGCGCCCCCGCCGCGTCTCCACTCCTTACGCAGTTTCGCCATGAGCCTGTTGTCTTTTTTTGCTGACCAGCGCCGCCGCTGGTTCAACCAGCTGGCCGACTACTCGGCCGAATACTTTGCCGGCGCCTGGGCCGCCCTGCAGCAAGCCGAAACCGCTTTTATGAGCACGCCCCTCGGCAACGCCCACCTGGAGGCCCAGGCCGCGCGGCTCAAAGTGCAGGACACGGAACACCGCCTGTCCAACGCCCAGAAGCAGATTGAGCAGCTCCGCCAGCAGCTCGCCAGCGCCACGCCCCACATCCTGGCGGCCCGGCAAGGCGAGAAAGACGCCAACCGCGCCGCCCAGCACGACCGCCGCCAAGTGGCCCTCACCCGCCGGGCCCTGCTGCGCCTCAACGACGTGGCGGCCCGCGACGAGTTCGAGCCCGAAGTGCGCCTGGCCTACATCCAGAACCTGATTTGCTCGCATCTGGCCCTGCTGCGCGACGAAAACCCCGACGTGCCGCGCCACCCCTAGCCAGGAGTAGCGCAAAGTAGCGCGGACTTTGCAGTCCGCGTCCCCGGAGGATATCCGACCGACCGCCCCCGGCGCGGGGACGCGGACTGCAAAGTCCGCGCTACTTCGTGCTACTTTCTCCTACGTCCTACCTTTGCCGGGAATAAACTCCGCGCAAGATGCCCGCATACCGCCCCGAAGAAATCGAAAAGAAGTGGCAGGCCCACTGGAAGCAGCACCGCACGTTCCAGGCCCAGAACCACTCCGACAAGCCCAAGTACTACGTGCTCGATATGTTCCCCTACCCCTCCGGGGCGGGCCTGCACGTGGGCCACCCGCTGGGCTACATCGCCTCCGATATCGTGACGCGCTACAAGCGCCTGCAGGGCTTCAACGTGCTGCACCCCATGGGTTTCGATTCCTTCGGCCTGCCCGCCGAGCAGTACGCCATCCAGACCGGCCAACACCCGGCCGTGACCACGGAACAGAACATCAATACCTACATCCAGCAGCTCAGCAGCCTGGGCTTCAGCTACGACTGGAGCCGCGAGGTACGCACTTCCGACCCCAGCTACTACAAGTGGACGCAGTGGATTTTTCTCAAGCTGTTCAACTCCTGGTACAACCTCGACACCGACCGCGCCGAGCCCCTCACCGAGCTCACCGCCCGCTTTGCCGCGAGCGGCAGCCAGGGCATCCGGGCCGCCGGCGATGATGAGGAGCGCCACGATTTCACGGCCGGGCAGTGGCAGATGATGAGCGAAAAGCAGAAGCTGGCCGCTGTGCTTCCCTACCGCCTCGCCTACCAGCAGGACACCTACGTGAACTGGTGCCCCGGCCTGGGCACGGTGCTCTCGAATGATGAAGTGAAGGACGGCCTGAGCGAGCGCGGCGGCTTCCCCGTCGAGCGCCGCCTCATGCCGCAGTGGAGCCTGCGCATCACCGCCTACGCCGACCGCCTGCTGCAAGGCCTCGACCAGCTCGACTGGCCCGACGCCGTGAAGGAGATGCAGCGCAACTGGATTGGCAAGAGCATCGGGGCCGAAGTGACCTTCCCCGTCCTCCGCGCGGAACCCACTGCCGGCCCCGCGGAATCGACCTCCGGGCCTGCGGAACACCCTTCCGGACCCGCGGAACGCCTCTCCGGAAGCGCGGAAGCGGCCACCGGGCCCGCGGAAGCCTCCGCCGGTAGCGCGGAACGCCCCGCCGGGGCCGCGGAAGCGCCCGCCGAGAGCGCGGAACCGGTTGCCGGGCCCGCCGTCAAGGTCTACACCACCCGCGTCGACACCATTTACGGGGCCACGTTCCTGGTGCTGGCCCCGGAGCATGAGCTGGTGGACGTGATAACGACGCCCGCCCAGCGCGCGGCGGTGGACGAGTACATCGCCGCCACCAAGCGCCGCTCGGAGCGCGACCGCATGGCCGACGCCAAAACCGTGTCGGGCGTGTTTACGGGTGCGTATGCCCGGAACCCGGTGAACGGCGCGCCCGTGCCCATCTGGCTGGCCGACTACGTGCTGGCCGGCTATGGCACCGGCGCCGTGATGGCCGTGCCCAGCGGCGACCAGCGCGACTGGCTATTTGCCACGCATTTTGGCCTGCCCATCCCGGCTATCTCCGATGCCCAAAAGGACATTGATAAGCAGGCCGACCCCACCAAGGAAGGCCGCTACATCAACTCCGGCATCATCAACGGCCTCACCTACCAGGAGGCCACGCAGCAGCTCATCGCCTTCCTTGAAGCGAAGGGCCTGGGCAAAGGCAAGGTGAATTTCCGCCAGCGCGACGCCATTTTCGGCCGTCAGCGCTACTGGGGCGAGCCCATCCCGATTTACTACAAGGACGGCACCGCCTACGGCATCGCCGAAAGCGACCTGCCGCTGGTGCTGCCCGAAATCGACGAATACAAGCCCACCGAAACCGGCGAGCCGCCCCTCGGCCGCGCCCAAAACTGGCTCTACCGTGGCCAGTACCCCTACGAGCTGAGCACCATGCCCGGCTGGGCGGGCTCCTCCTGGTACTACCTCCGCTACATGGACCCGCACAACGAAGCCCGCTTCGTGAGCGAAGAAGCCGAGCAGTATTGGAGCAGCGTGGACCTCTACATGGGCGGGGCCGAGCACGCCACCGGCCACCTGCTCTACGCCCGCTTCTGGTACCTGTTCCTCAAGGACCTGGGCCTCGTCAGCAGCAACGAGCCCTTCCAGAAACTGATTAACCAGGGGATGATTCTGGGCCGGTCGAGCCTAGTTTACCGTCTTTGGCATAGATGGGCAACAAATAACCCATATAGTGACGAACACCAAGCCCTTCTGCCTGATATCTATGTCTCTAAAGGCATCCGTGATGCACTTCAAGACTACTCGGTAAACAGAAATGATATTCCTCTCATAGCTGAATTCAACAAGCAGTTAGATGAAATCGAGAAGTTGGCTCAGCAGAAGTACCCTGAATTCGATGCGCGCCTTGAGATTCACGATGTGAACGGTGATAACAAAGCCACTTTTTCTTCTTGGAATGTTGATGTCAACATAGTTAACAACGACGTATTGGATATCGACAAGCTCCGTGAATCGAGGGATGACTACAAGCTTGCAGAGTTTGTAAAAGAAAATGGACGTTATATCTGCGGTTGGGAAATCGAGAAGATGTCTAAATCAAAATTAAACTCAGTCCTTCCTGACCATTTAATTAAACAATACGGCGCGGACGCCCTGCGTCTCTACGAAATGTTCCTCGGCCCGCTGGAGCAGTACAAGCCCTGGAACACCAACGGCATCAGCGGCGTGGGCGGCTTCCTCAAGAAGTTCTGGCGCCTCTTCCACCCCGAAGACGGTGCCCTCGCCATCACCGACGAGCCCGCCACCCCAGCCGAGCTGAAGGTGTTGCACCGCGCCATCCAGAAGGCCCAGGAAGACATCGAGAAGTTCAGCTTCAACACCTCCGTCAGCCTGTTCATGATTACCGTGAACGAGCTCACGGCCCTCAAGTGCCACAAGCGCGCCATCCTGGAGCCGCTGGTGCTGCTGGTGTCCCCCTTCGCCCCGCACCTGGCCGAGGAACTGTGGCAGGAGCTGGGCCACGAGGCCGGCAGCATCTCCACGGCCCGCTACCCCGAATTCCGCGAGGAATATCTGGTAGAGGAAAGCGTGACCTACCCGCTGGCCATCAACGGCAAGGTGCGCGAGCAGATGCAGTTTGCCGCCGCCGCCACCGCCGCCGAGATTGAAGCCGCCGTCTTAGCCTCCGATTTCCTGGCCAAGCACGGCGAAGGCAAGGCTGCCAAGAAAGTGATTGTGGTGCCCGGCCGCATGGTGAACGTGGTGGTGTAGTGCGGTAAGCTTTCGCTTGCCATCATGCCTCCGCAACAATAGTCCGGCAAGCGAAAGCTTACCGCACAAAAAGGCCCGCTGCACGTGCAACGGGCCTTTTTCATTTCAAAGCAACCCATTCTCCCGGAGCAAATCGTCGCGTTCCTGGTCGGTGATGGAATCCTGTTCCGACTTGTCGTAAATGGTGAGCAGGTAGATTTTCTCGCCCACAATTTTCACGCAGGTAACGACGCGGGCACCGCCACTTTTGCCGGTTCTCTTCGAGTCAATTCGCATTCGCACTTTGTAACAGTCGCGGCCCAAAGCATTTCCGCTGGTCGGATTTGCTTTTAATTCGGTTATGAGAGCTACAAAATCCTCCGGGATGGAATAATATTTCCGTTGCAACCGGTTGATGAGGCGATTAAATCTTTTCGATGCGATTACGACGAAGCTCATCTAGTAATTCTTCAGCGGTTTGCAGTTGAATCTTGCCCTGCTGATGCAGCTCCACTTCATTGAGTGCCTCGCGGAAGTCATCAATCCACTCCTGCTGCTCGGGCGTGTACTTTTTCGGCTTCGACGGGGCCACCGCTTTGGCTTTGATGGCAAAGGGCAGGGCCTTGACCACTTTCATCAGCGGAGCAAACTGGTCGTCGGGAACGGTGAGAATAACTTGGCGCATGATGCAAGATACGTGGTTTGAGAAGTAACCGCTGAAGGTTCGTTGTTGGTTCGGTTGTGGCGAAGCGCCTCTGGAATACGGGCGCTGCCGAGACGAAACCGCCGCGCGCCGCTTGCATCTTTGCGCACAGCATTCATCTATCAACGCGCCGCTTGATGCGTACTTCCGTTCTTTTCGCCAGCCTGCGGGCCAGTAGCTGCTGGCTGCTGTTGCTCAGCCTCACCGGCCGCGCCCAAACCACCGATGCCACCGGCCCGCTGCTCACGCCCGACCAGTTTCTGGGCTACAAGCTCGGCTCCCAATTCACGCCCCACGCCGAGATGCTGCGCTACGTGGCCCACGTGGTGGCGCACTCGCCGGGCCGCATGAAACTGGTGCGCTACGGCAAAACCTACGAAAACCGCCCGCTGGAAGTGGTGCAGGTGGCCAGCGCCGGGACCTTCGGCCAGTTAGACGATGTGCGCCACAACAACCTGCGGCTGGCCGGGCTGGAAAGCGGCCCCGCCCAGCGCCAGCAGCCGGCCGTGTGCTGGCTGAGCTACAACGTGCACGGCAACGAGGCCGTGAGCTCCGAAGCCGTGATGCAGGTGCTCTACGACCTGGCCAACCCACAGGACCAGCAAATGCAGGACTGGCTGAAAAACACCGTCGTCATCGTGGACCCCTGCATCAACCCCGACGGCCACGACCGGTACGTGAACTGGTACAACCGCGTGCGCAACCTCTCGCCCAACGCCGAGCCCGACGCCTGGGAGCACCGCGAGCCCTGGCCCGGCGGCCGCTCCAACCACTACTACTTCGACCTGAACCGGGACTGGGCCTGGCAAACCCAGCAGGAAACCCGTCAGCGCATCGCCCTCTACAGCCAGTGGCTGCCCGAGGTGCACGCCGATTTCCACGAGATGGGGCCGAACAACACCTACTACTTCTCCCCCGCCGCCAAGCCCTACCACGCCGACATCACCCCCTGGCAGCGCCAGTTTCAGGGCATCCTGGGCGACTACAACAAGGTGGCTTTTGATAAGAACAACTGGCTGTATTTCACCCGCGAAATCTACGACCTCTACGCCCCCACCTACGGCGACACCTGGCCCAGCTTCAACGGCGCCATCGGCATGACGTATGAGCAGGGCGGCGGGGGCGCCGGCGGCCTGGCCTACGCCCGCCTCGACGGCGACACCCTGACGCTGGCCCAGCGCATTGCCCACCACCACGCCGCCAGCCGCGCCACCATTCAGGCCACGGCCGAGCGGCACGACGACCTGCTGCGCGAGTTTCAGCGCTACTTCGCCACGGCCCGGACCAAGCCGCAGGGCGAATACAAAACTTACGTGCTGGCGGCCGGCAACGACCCCGGCCAACTCCGCACCTTCACGCAGTACCTCGACCGCAACCAGATTCAGTACGGTTTCGCCAGCAAGCGCACCAAAACCAGGGGCTACAACTACACCACCGGCAAAACCGACAATGTGCAAATTGAGCCGCGCGACGTGGTTATCAGCATGTACCAGCCCAAATCCACGCTGGTGAAGGTGCTGTTCGAGCCCAAGCCGCAGCTCGAAGACTCGCTCACCTACGACATTACTTCCTGGGCCCTGCCCTACGCCTTCAACCTGCGGGCCTACGCCCTGCCCGGCCGCCTCGACGCCTCCGGCAACGCCCCGACCCAGGCCATGGTGAAAGGCAGCGCCGCCACCGCCGACCGCCCCTACGCCTACCTGGCCCGCTGGAACAGCCTGCAGGACATCCGTTTCCTGAGCCGCCTACTGCAACAAAAGGTGAAGGTGCGCTACGCCGAAAAAGCGTTTGAGTCGGAAGGCCAGCCGTACGCGCCGGGCACGCTCATCATCACGCGCGCCAGCAACGAAGGGCTAGGCGCCCGCTTCGACCAGCTGGTACGGGCGCAGGCCGACTCGGCCGGCACCGTGGTAACGGCCGTCAAGTCCGGTTTCTCGGCCACCGGGCGCGATTTGGGCTCCGGCACGGTGCACTTCGTGAAGCAGCCTAATGTGGCCGTGGTGGCCGGCCCCGGCGTCGACGCCACCGCATTCGGCGAGGTGTGGCACTTTTTTGAGCAGCAGCTCGGCTACCCGCTCACGGTGCTGGGCACCGACTACCTCAGCCGCGTTTCGATGCAGAAATACGACGTGCTGATTCTGCCCAACGGCAGCTACGGCGACATTTACACCGACCGCAACCTCGAAAGCCTCAAGGCCTGGGTGCGCGACGGCGGCCGCCTCATTGCCCTGGAAGGCGCCGCCCGGTTTCTGGCCAACAAGAAGGACTTTCTGCTCAAAACCAAAGCCGCCGATTCGGTCGCCATCCGCAAGGCCAACCAGCAAAACCCCTACCGCCTGCTGCGCCGCTACGCCGACTCGGAGCGCGAAGAAGCCGAAGAAGCCGTGCAAGGCAGCGTCTACCGCGTGCAGCTCGACAACACCCACCCGCTGGCTTTCGGCTACGGCAGCACCTACTTCGCCCTCATCCGCAACCCGCTCGGCTTCCGCTTCCTCGACAAAGGCGGCTGGAACGTGGGCGTCATTAAAAAAGACAGCTACTCGGCCGGTTTCGCCGGCAGCAAGGCCCGCAAGGAGCTCACCGACACGTTCGTAGTAGGCGCCCAGGACTTGGGCCGCGGCTCGGTCGTCTACCTCGGCGACAACCCGCTGTTCCGCGCCTTCTGGCAGGGCGGCAAGCTGATGTTTGGCAACGCCGTTTTTCTGGTGGGGCAATGAGCCCACGTAGCTTGGGCACTGCGCGTCCAAGCGGCGAGCAAAGCGAGCATCCCGCGTCTGGATTCGCCCGGTTCCGGATGCTCGCTGCACTCGCGGCTCGGACTCGCAGAGTCCAAGCTACACTTCCAACGTTGCCTTCACGGCCTTCGGCAGCGAGGCCCGCACCAGCTCATACGAGTGGTCAATCAGCTCGCGCAACTGGCCTTCCGGCGCGCCCGTGCCGATGAGCACCGTGTTCCAGTGCTTCTTGTTCATGTGGTAGCCGGGCAGCACGTAGTCGTGGGCATCGCGCAACTCCGCGGCGCGCTCGGGGTCGCACTTCAGGTTGATGCTGCCGAAGGTGTCGATGTCGGTGAGGGCAAACACTTTGCCGCCGACTTTGAACACCAGCGTTTCGGGGCCAAACGGGGTTTCTTCGGTCACGCCGGCTTTGAGCAAGCAGTAATCGCGGAAATCTTCGATGTTCATTAGCGGGTCAGGGCGGGCAGAATGTAGCGCACGAACATCACCACCAGGCAGACCAGAAACATCGCCAAGCTGAGCTTATTGATGAAGTGCATGGTCCTGAGGTTGAAGTTGGTTTTGCGGCTGGGGTCGTTTTTGCGGAAGTAATAACCGAGGACGGGGCCGAAGTTGAAGAGGTTTTTACCGTTCATGGCGGGGCGGGTTTGGGTCTGGAAAGGTAACACCGGCCGGCGCAGAAAGATTGATGTAAAACTGTATTTATTCGTTTAACCAGCCGATGCGAAGGCGGTTATATTGGCCGGCCGCTGGCGTTCTATCTTTGGTTGCCGCCTCTCCTTTTCAGCAATTATTAGCCCATGCTTCCCTCCACCTCCTGGCTTGTTGCGATTCTTTCGCTCTCGCTGCCAGCCGAATTTCATTTGGCGGCCAGCACTTCGGAACAAGTGCCCATGCGCGGGCTGCCGGGCAGTTCGGCGCACGAAGAGTTTCGGCGGTGGGAAGCGCCGGGTGAGCGGGCGCTGCACCTGTTCTACTGGCAGCCCATGGCCCCGCGCGACGGCGGCCCCATGCACGCCGTGGCCGAGTGGCCGGCCGTGGTGGCAGGCCAAGCCGTGAAAGTGTACGAAACCGACTCGTTCATGGGCGCCCGCCGCCGGGTGCTGGTCACGTACCTGCGCTTCGCCGCGCCGCAGCCCGAGGCTCAGGCGATGCTGTACGCCTCCGGCCTGAGCCGCGCCGAATTCACCGCCGTGCTGGCGCAGGTCCGGCTGCGCGACGGGCACGCCCGCTGAGTTGCCCTTTGCCTGCTGGGTTATTCAACGCCTGAGCTGAAGCGTTGCAGCCGCTCGCGCCAGTGCAAGCCTGCCGGTAGCTCCACCGAGGAAAATTCCAGGTGAATGACGCGCCGCGGGCGGCGGCTGGTGCTGCGGTTGGATGCATGCAGCAGCAAGGGCCGCATGAGCATGGCCCCGCCCGCGGGCACCGCGCACCCGGTGGCACCGGCGGTGCGGGCGGCGATGTCGGCCGCGAAGAGCACCCCGTGGCGGTGGGAGCCCGGCACCACTTTCAGGGCGCCATTGCTGGCGTCGCAGTCGTCGAGGTGCAGGCGGATGGTGCACACGTTTTCCAGCACGGCCACGGGCGGCTGCACCGAAACGCCTTCGGCTTTGCTGGTCCAGGGGCCGAAACCGGGCGAGTCCACCCGCTGGCTCACGTTCACCATCAGGTCCTGGTGCCAGGCCACCAGCCAGTTCGAGCCAGCCGGCTTGTCGAAGTAGATGGCTTTCACCAAGTGGCAGCCCGCCGGGAAAAGGCGGCCCAGCAGCTGCTGCAGCGCATCGGTGGCCAACAGGGGCCACAGCTACGGCACTTCGCCGAGCAAGTTCCGGATGGCAAACACCTCCTGGCTGCGCCGGAAATTGGGCCCGCTCGCGGGCGCCTGCTCGATGCAGCGCAGCAGCGCCGCCACCTGACCCACGGAATAGAGGCCGGGCAACACCGCGAAGCCTTCGTTGGCAAATTGCCCGGCCGCTGCGTCCTCGAATGCGAACGTTTTCATACGGCGACAAAGCTACGCTGGCCCGTTCATCTGGCGGTGCAACCTGCGCGCCGCCCTCACGCCTATATTCCGGAAACTCCCGCTTCTATGCCTCAACTAGTTACTTCCCTCCTGCTGGCCGGCCTGCTCGTAGCGCCCGCGCTGGCCGCCAAAGCCCAAAAAGCGCCTGCCGAAACTGAAGCGGTGAAGCAAACCGTCACCGCCTTTTTCGACGGCATGCGGCGCGGCGACAGCACCCTCATACGCCGCACGCTGGCGCCGGGAGCCGTTTTCCACGGCATTGGGGGCCGGCCCGGCCAGCCGCCCGCGCTGCAAACCGAAAACATCAACGGTTTCCTGAAAGCCGTGGCCACGCCGCACCCCCAAATCCTGGACGAGCGGATAACCTTCGAGCAAATCCTAATCGACGCCAACCTGGCCAGCGTGTGGGCGCCATACGAGTTTTACATCGGCAGCAAATTCAGCCACTGCGGCTACGACTCGTTCCAGCTGGTGAAGCTGGCCGACGGCTGGAAAATTGCGCACGTCATCGACACGCGGCGCAAGGAGAAGTGTAAGTAGCCCGCTGTATTTTTGGGCGAACCCAGTGCCGCGAAAGAATGGAGCCCAAGCGTTATCCTCGTCAACTTTCCCGCGGGGCCAACAATGCGGCCATTGCGCTTTCCGAAACGGAAGTCGGCAAATTATTCAACGACGATACCCGCTCCGACATTGGCTCTGAAGCCGAGAAAATGCGCTTTGCCAACCAAATAAACGGTCTGGTAGTAAAATTTCTTCGGCTGGAAAGAAACGAAGCGCTGGGCACCGATATGCTGGTGATGGAGCGCATTTATCCCATCGACTTCCGCGCCTACGAAGTGGAAATGCGCGAAATCTGGTTCGACGTATTCACTGATGAATTACAAGCGCTGCACGCGGCGGGCTTTGTGCACCGCGACTTGCTGCGCCCTTCCAACCTGCCCGGCAACCGGTACGACAACATCCTGCTCACGCAGCAAGGCCTCCGCCTGATTGACGTGGGCATTTCGGTATTACAGCCACAAGTCGGCGAGTCGTTTTTTCGGGCTTACGTGCAGCGGGAGTTGGAGGAATTAGTGCTGTTCCGGGAGTTCTTGTTGGGACGGTAAACCCATTCGGATGCCGCAGGGTCCACGCGTTGGCTGAAGGTAATACAGGATGAAACCAAATGATATTAAATCTCGCGGACAAACATTTTTTTACAGTTGATACGCAAGCTACCTAAGTGGTCAATATCAAGAACAAAGCATAGCCCATCTTCACCTGGCAACAAATCGCAATAGGTTAAACTATCTATCCTAAAGCTCAGATTACTACGCTGCTCTTTCTGCAAAATACGCTGAATGCATTGGTCGAAACGCACCACTTTTTTCGCGTTCCGAATTCCTGAAAATATTAGCTCAATATTAAAAGCGAGTTGGTCATCAATTGCGTATTTTGAAATACTTACAATTAGCCGGGCTGCGTCCGGAACATAAGTAAATTTTTCTATGGCCGCATCATGCAGATTAGGCAAAGGCAGCTTCCGCATGGTATAAGGCTAAGTGGCCAATTAGTTTACGCCCCCACCGGCTCTTCCACTACTTCCTTCTCAATCCACCTTCCGTCCTCGCGCATGAGCTCAATGAGCTCGTCCACGGCGGCTTCTTCGGGCACCGATTTCTTGATGACTTCCTGGCCGCGGTAGAGGGAGATTTTGCCTTTGCCCACGCCCACGTAGCCGTAGTCGGCGTCGGCCATTTCGCCGGGGCCGTTCACGATGCAGCCCATGATGCCGATTTTGATGCCCTTGAGGTGGTCGGTGCGCTTGCGAATCATGGCCGTGGTTTCCTGCAGGTCGAACAAGGTGCGGCCGCAGCTGGGGCAGCTGATGTATTCGGTCTTGCTCATGCGCGTGCGGGCCGCCTGCAGAATGCCGAACGACAGCTGGTTCAGCCCTTCGATGGTCGTGAGCCATTCGTCTTTGCCGCGCTCGGGCAGCAGCTCGGTGCTCAGCACCAGGCCGTCGCCGAGGCCGTCGAGCAGCAGCCCACCGCCGTCGGTGGCCGCGTAGAGCTGGGTTTCCTCCGGGCTGAGGGCCGGAAACTGGCGGTTGATAATCACTGGGCAGGTCACGCCGGCATTCATCAGCTCAAAGAAAGCGCGCCGGATTTCTGGCATGGCGTGGGCGTTGTCGGTGTGAAGCACCACCACGGCCGTAAGGTCTTCCCGCAGCTGGTCGAGCACGGGCGCCGTGAGCGAGGCCAGGTTTTGGAACACGAAATTCAGCTCCGGGTGGCGGGTGGCCGCCACCGCGTATTCGGCGGACGTGAACACCGGGAAATGGTCCGGGCGCTGGCCGGCGTCGCGCCAGGCGGTGTAATCCACGATTTCCTTCAGGCCGTTGGGCAGCATAAACGGCGCCGGGCGCTGGCCGGTGTACACGTAGTCGGCGCCCAAATCGGACATCTGAAACTTGTCGAGAAACGACGAATACAGATGCCCCGCCGCGCGCAAATCGGCATATTCCAGCTGGGGCAGGCGCGACAAGTCCGTGATGACGCGCGGCACGTTCTGCCCGCCCAGGTTGGCCACCTCACGGGTCACGCGGCGGAAATACTGGAAGGGGCTGATGGGCTCCTCGCCCGCCAGCGGCGCAATGGGCTGCGCCAGCGCGGCGCGGTTGGTGTAGCGGTCAATCAGGGCTTTGGCCACCGGCGCCTCGGCTTCGGGCGCCTCGGTGAGGCTCACGCGCACGGTGTCGCCCAGGCCGTCTTCCAGCAGCGTGCCAATGCCCACGGCGCTTTTGATGCGGCCGTCTTCGGCCTCGCCGGCTTCGGTCACGCCCAGGTGCAGCGGGTAGGGCTGCAGGCCTTCCTCGTCGAGCTTCTGCACCAGCAGGCGGTAGGCCTGCACCATCACCTGCGTGTTGCTGGCCTTCATGCTCAAGACCACGTCGTAGTAGTTTTCTTCCTCGCACAAGCGCAGAAACTCCAGCGCCGACTCCACCATGCCCAGCGGCGTGTCGCCGTAGCGGCTCAGAATCCGGTCGCTCAGCGAGCCGTGGTTGGTGCCGATGCGCATGGCCGTGCCGTACTGCTTGCAAATCTTCACCAGCGGCCGAAACCGCTCGCGGATGCGCTCCACCTCGGCCGCGTAGGTGGCGTCGGTGTACTCAATTTCCTCAAACTTCTTTTTATCGGCGTAGTTGCCGGGGTTCACGCGCACTTTTTCCACGATGCGGGCGGCCAGCTCGGCGGCGTTGGGCGTGAAGTGGATGTCGGCGATGAGCGGCACGTTGCAGCCGCGGGCGCGCAGCTCTTTCTTGATTTCCAGCAGGTTCTGGGCCTCCTTCATGCTGGGCGCGGTGATGCGCACGTACTCGCAGCCGGCCGCTACCATGCGCAGCGTCTGCTCCACCGAGCCCAGGGTGTCCATCGTGTCCACGGTGGTCATGCTTTGCACGCGGATGGGAAAGTCGCCGCCCATGGGCAAGCCGCCGATGTTGACTACCCGCGAAACGCGGCGCTTGTACTCGGTGAGGCTGGGGCAATACGTTTTGTTCATGGAGCAAAAACTACGGGCTGAGGGCGAAAGTTGCGCCGTAGCGCAAAGGTAAAGCCGGCCGGGCGCCTTGGGCAGCCGCAACTTCGCGCCGGGGTTTGCTGTCTATCCATCAACCAGAGAAATCATTACACTTCAAATCGACTTTGAAAACCCTTTTCCTCGCTTTTGGGCTGCTCACCGCAGGGCCGGGCTTCGCCCAGCAAGTGGCCGTCATCAAGTTTCCCGAGCTGCAAAAGCGGCTGGCGCGGCCCACGGATACGACCTATGTGGTCAATTTCTGGGCTACCTGGTGCGCGCCCTGCGTGAAGGAGTTGCCTAATTTTGAGCAGCTTCGCACCGCCAATGCGGGCCAAAAAGTGAAGGTGCTGCTCGTGAGCATGGACTACGCCTCGCAGCTTGGCAAGAAGGTGAAGCCCTTCGTGAAGCAGCGCGGGCTCAAGTCGGAAGTAGTGCTGCTCAACGAATCAGACCCCAACAATTTCATTGACAAGGTAGACCCGAAATGGTCGGGCGCGCTGCCGTTCACGCTCATTTTCAACAACAAGAATAAGCAGCGCCTTACATTTGAGAAAGAGCTTTCCCGGGCCGAACTCGACGCGGCGTTGCAGAAAGTTCGCAAATAGCTATTTTCAATTCTTCACTTTTACCTGTTCAACCGCCATGAAAAAGCTCCTGCCATTCCTCACGCTTTGCTTCGCGCTGGTGCTAAGCGGCTTTGTGGGCCGCCCCACCGCCGACGGCTACCAGGTGGGCGACAAAGCCACCGACTTCAAGCTGAAAAACGTCGACGGCAACATGGTGTCGCTGGCCGACAACAAGGCCGCCAAAGGCTACATCGTGGTGTTCACCTGCAACACCTGCCCTTTTGCCAAAGCCTACGAAAGCCGCATTATTGCCTTGAACACCAAGTATGCGCCGTTGGGCTACCCGGTGGTAGCCATCAACCCTAACGACCCCGCCGTGGCCCCCGGCGATTCCTACGCCGACATGCAGAAAAAGAAATACGCCTTCCCCTACCTCGTGGACGAGTCGCAGCAGGTGGCCAAAACCTACGGCGCCACCCGCACGCCGCACCTCTACGTCCTCACCCGCAAAGGAACGGATTTTGTGGTGAGCTACATCGGCGCCATCGACGACAATTCTGAAGACCCCAAGCTGGTGAAAACCAAATACGTGGAAAACGCCATGACCGAAATCCTGGCCGGCAAGCCCGCCACCACCAATTCTACCAAAGCCATCGGCTGCACCATCAAGTGGAAGCGGGCCTAAAATCGTAATCCGACAGAAGCAAAAGACGGCAGCCCGTCATGCAGAGCGCCAGCGAAGCATCTTTACTGCAGCAGTAAATCTGATTACTTGCGCGGTAAAGATGCTTCGCTGGCGCTCTGCATGACGGGCTATCTATTATGTGCGTTCCACTTCCAGCACGATTTTTCCAATGTGCGCGCTGCTTTCCATCAGTCGGTGAGCGTCGGCAGCTTCGGCCAGCGGAAAAGTATAGTGAATGACGGGCCGAAACCTGCCGGCCGCAATCAGCGGCCACACATGTTGCTCGACGGCGGCGGCCAGCGCGGCTTTGAACTCGGCCGAACGGGGCCGCAAGGTGCTGCCGCTGATAGTCAGGCGGCGGCGCATCACCTCCAGCGCGTTGAATTCGCCCTTGCTCCCTTGCATGGCGTTGATGAAAACCAGTCGGCCGTCGTCGCGCAGCAAACGCAGGTTTTTGGCAATGTACTCCCCGCCTATCATGTCCAGAACCACGTCCACGCCTTCGTCATTCAACACCTGTTCAAAGTCTTCGGCTCGGTAATTAATGGCCCAGTCGGCGCCCAGCTCGCGGCAGGCGCTGCACTTGGCCTCATCGCCGGCGGTGGCGGCCACGTGGCTGCCCAGCGCCCGCGCCAGCTGAATGGCCGTGGTGCCAATGCCGCTGCTGCCGCCGTGCACCAGCAGGGTTTCGCCGGGCTGCAACTGGCCGCGCTGAAACACGTTGTGCCACACTGTGAACACGGTTTCGGGCAGCGCGGCGGCTTCCGTCATGCTTAGGCCGGTGGGCACGGGCAGGCAGTGCCGGGCGTCCACGGCGGCGTATTTGGCGTAGCCGCCGGCGGGCAGCAGCGCGCACACGGCATCGCCGGGCTGCCAGCGGGTGGCTTCGGCGCCGCAGGATTCGACCACGCCGGCTATTTCCAGGCCGGGCACGAGGCCCGTAACGTCGCCGCTGCCGGCGTATTTGCCCTGACGCATCAGCACGTCGGGCCGATTGACGCCGGCGGCGTGCACGCGGACCAATACTTCGTGGGCGGCCGGCTGCGGCGTGGGTTGCTGCTGAAGGCGGAGGACTTCGGGGCCGCCGGGCTGCTGAATCACAATGGCATTCATCAGAAAGTAGAGAAAGGTATGCCCGGAAAGGTATGCCCGCTAATAACGCAAAACGGCTCCGAAGAGCCGTTTTAGTGGTGTTCAAACTTGCGCCAGCTTAGCTTTTGCCCAACTGCTGCTTCAAAGATTGCACTTCCCGCTCCAGGTCCAGGGTGCGGAACATCACCTTGGCTTCGAGGTCGGAATACGCGGCTTCCAGCTGCTCGCGCATCTGCCGCTGCTCCTGAATGTCAGTGCAGGTGCCAAACCAGGCGATGATTGCGCCGTCCTCGCCGCGCCGCGGCAGGGCCTGGCCCAGAAACCAGCGGTACGAGCCGTCTTTGGCCCTGAAGCGGTACTCGATTTTGTACGCATCGCCGGTGGCCAGCGAGTGGCCCCATACCTGGCGGGCATTGGCGCGGTCGTCGGGGTGCAGCAGGTTGTTCCACATGTCCGGCCCCACGCTGTCGGCCAGGTCGTAGCCCGTGAAGTCAATCCACCGCTGGTTGAAGTAGGTGTGAAAACCGGTGTTGTCGGTAATCCAGACCAGCTGCGGAATCATGTCGGCCAGGAACGTGAACTGTTCGGGACCAACCAAGCCATGAACGGCGGAATCGGAGGTGGGGACAGTGGCAGGCGAAGTACTCACAGAGACAGAGAATGAGGGTTCGAAAACAAAGGCGCTCAGGCGCGGTCGAGCTGCATTTCCATGCCCGACGAGAAATACAGGTTTAGTTGGCTGCGCAGGCCATCGGCCGAGCGGCGCAGGCGTGTGACCAGGGCGCGGGTGGCTTCATCGGGCAGCTCAAAGCTGAGGTAGGGCCGGTTGAGGATTTCGTCGCGCATCACGGCCCATTGGCCGGTTTGCGGCTCGCCGGGCGGCACCGGTTGGGCTTCGAGCTGGCCCGGGGCCAACACCAGGCGCACCGCCTGCGCCAGGGGGCTGCCGGGGTCGTTTTGGTTCAGCACGCGGTTGGCAACCTGCCATTCGCCCCCGAAATAGTCGTCGGGCAGTTGTTGTAAGTTTATATCCAGCAGCAAATCAGACATACAGAGGAAAAACGCGGCCCGCAGGCGCAATCTAACAAGCAACGGGCGTTGGAGTTTCAAATTCGGCCGTGAAAAACCAAAATCACTACGCCCAACACACTTTTGCTTACTGCGCGGCTTAACCCCAATTTCCCGGGCTGCGTTCCGCCCGCGAGAAACTATTCTGCACCGGCCCCGTTCCGCTCTCAACCATGAAAACACCCCGCTTTCTGCCGACGCTGCTCGGCGCCGCCCGTTTCACCGGCCTGGCGGCCTGGCAAACCGGCCGCCTGTTTCGCCAGCTCGCCGCCCGCGCCCTCGACAGCGTGCAGGACGTGCTGCGCGCCGAAGTAGAAAAAGGCAACCTCAAGCTGGTGGCCGATTTCCTGGCCGACAAGGCCCTACCCGCCGCCCGCGTGCTGCTCGTGGAGCAAATGACCGTGCGCCTGCTGGTGCGTCTGGGCCTGCGCGGCGCCCTGGCTTCCAACGTGGTGGGCTGGGTGCTCCCGTTTGTGATTGAGAAATTGATTGCCGTAGGCCGCAGCAGCGGCCTGTTCGACAAGCTCATGGCCAACGCCACCGTCAGCGAGTCGTTGGAGAAACTTGATGAGCTGCGCCGCGCCACCTGGAAAATGCTGGTGCCCGACCCCGGCAGCAGCGCCGAGGTGCTGGACGAAGCGCCCGACGCGCACACGCCCCGCCTGCCCCTGCTGCTGGCGGCCCCCGCCGACCAGCCCAAAGCGGCCAAATCAGCCCGCAGACCCATTATCAAAGCATCGGAAGAAGATTGAACTTCCCGCAATCGTTTGCGGAGGACCTTCAAAAAAAGGCACCCCACGGAGGCACCTCTTTCCCAATCGGGGCGCGGCGAGAATTCCCACCCAACACCGGACCCGATTCCGTCCCGAGCTGATTTACCGGCTGAACAACAGTTCGCGGTACTTCACCAGGGGCCAGTCCTCGTCGGCCACCATTTGCTCCAGCTTGTCTACGGCGCGGCGAATGGGGTCGAATTTCGGTTTTACTTCTTCGCAGTACGCCACAGCTAGTTCGCGGGCGTCTGCGATTTTATTGGCTTGTTTGCGGGCCGCCGTCATGGCGTCGGCCGTGGTTTTGATGGTTGAAACGTGACGCGAGATGGATTTAATCATCTCCACGGTTACCTGGCTGTGGTCGTCGTCGAGACCAAGTTCGCGCAAACCGCGCACATTATTGATAAGCTTGGTCTGGTATTGTAACGCAGTTGGGATTATGTGGTTGATAGCCAGGTCGCCCAGCACGCGGCTTTCAATCTGGATTTTCTTCATGTACTCCTCCAGTAGGATTTCGTGGCGGGCATGAAGCTCGACTTGGGAGAAGATGCCGTGGCGGGCAAAAAGTTCCTCCGCGTCTTCGCGAATGAGGGCATCCAGCGCCTGCGGCGTGGTGGCGATATTGTTCAGGCCGCGGCGGGCCGCTTCCTCCTTCCACTCGTCGGAATAGCCATTGCCCTCGAAACGGATGTTTTTGGAGGAAATAACGTACTCGCGCAGCACTTCCACGATGGCCACTTCTTTCTTCTTGCCCTGGTCAATCAGCGCGTCCACCGACTCTTTGAAGTCGATGAGCTGGTCGGCGACGATGGTGTTGAGCACCGTCATGGCCGAGGAGCAGTTGGCCGACGAGCCCACGGCGCGCAGCTCGAACTTGTTGCCGGTGAAGGCAAAGGGCGAAGTACGGTTGCGGTCGGTGTTGTCGAGCAGGATGGGCGGAATCTTATCGATACCCAGCTTGAGGTAAATGTTGTCGCCTTTGTCGAGCGGCAGCTTCGCCGTGCGCTCCAGCTCATCGAGCACCGAGTCCAGCATCGAGCCTACGAACACCGACATGATGGCCGGCGGGGCTTCATTGGCACCCAGGCGGTGGTCGTTTGAGGCCGAGGCAATGCTGGCGCGCAGCAAGTCGGCGTAGCGGTGCACCGCTTTAATGGTGGTGATGAAGAAGGCGAGGAATTGTAGGTTTTCCTTGGGCCGGCGGCCGGGGGCGAGCAGGTTCACGCCGGTGTCGGTGCTCATGGCCCAGTTGTTGTGCTTGCCGCTACCATTCACGCCGGCGAAGGGCTTCTCGTGCAGCAGCACCTTGAAGTTGTGTCGCTCGGCCACGCGGTCCATCACGTCCATCAGCAGCTGGTTGTGGTCCACGGCCAGGTTGGCGTCCTCGAAGGTTGGGGCGCACTCAAACTGGTTGGGGGCCACCTCGTTGTGACGAGTGCGCAGCGGAATACCGAGCAGGTTGGCTTCTTCCTCAAACTCCAGCATGAACCCGTGTACCCTGGCCGGAATCGAGCCGAAATAGTGGTCGTCGAGCTGCTGGCCCTTGGCCGGCGTGTGGCCAAAGAGGGTGCGGCCGGTCATCACGAGGTCGGGGCGGGCGTCGTACAAAGCCTTGTCAACCAAGAAGTACTCTTGCTCAATGCCCAGCGTAGTGTTCACGCGGCTCACGTCTTTGTCGAAGTACTGGCACACCTCCACGGCGGCCTTCTCCAGCACGCCCAGCGACTTTAGCAGCGGGGCTTTGTAGTCGAGCGCCTCGCCGGTGTAAGCCACAAAAATGGTGGGGATGCATAGGGTTTTGGCGCCAACGGTTTCGATGATGAACGCGGGCGAAGTGGGGTCCCAAGCGGTGTAGCCGCGGGCCTCGAAGGTGTTGCGAATGCCGCCGTTGGGGAACGACGAAGCATCGGGCTCCTGCTGCACCAGCGCCGAGCCTTTGAAGTTTTCAATTGGCCGACCGTCGGAGTTCAGGTCGAAGAAGGAGTCGTGCTTTTCAGCGGTGGCGCCGGTCAGGGGCTGAAACCAGTGCGTGTAGTGCGTGGCGCCCTTGGCCATGGCCCAGGTTTTCATGGCCGAAGCCACGGCGTCGGCCACGTTGCGCTCCACGGTAGCGCCTTGCTTGATGGCGGCCTGCAGCTTCTTGAAATAGTCGCCGGGCATGGTGGCCCGCATGGCCTCTAGGTTGAACACGCTTTGCCCGTAGCTATCGGAGCGGCGGGCGGCAGCGGGCACCACGGTGATGGGGCGGCGCTGATTAACGAGTTCGAGGGCTTTAAAGCGAAGGGTGGCCATAGACGAAAGTACCGACGGAAGATTTAGGAAGTGAGTAACTAATCTGCAGGCAAAGGTAAAGCAAGAATGAGTTTTGAAGCGAATCGCCCCTAAAATTCAATGCCTTTTTTCGACAAATCCACCAATTCTCTAGCCAGTCCCTCTCTTTTCAAAGGGTCGCCGCACACTTTTGACTCATGAAATTTCAAATCAATAGTCGGTAGATGCTCTGCGGGCCCGCAACTGGCTGGTTTATCTTTGCGAGGTGAAAAACCGCTTTGCGTTCCAGCCGCGCTACTATTTGTTCTGGCTGCTGTTTTTTGGGTTGGGTCGGGCCTTATTTCTGGGGTATCAGCATGCGGCATCGGCGCAACTGCCATTTAGCACCCTGCTCGGCACGTTTGGCTACGGCCTGCGGCTGGACGCCTCGGCGGCGGCCTACGTGGCGCTGATTCCTTTTCTGCTTCTGCTAATTGGCAGCTTGGGGCCGCGGCTGCCGGTTGGGCGCCTGATTGGGGCGTATTCGGCGGCGGTGGGGGCGTTTCTGGCTTTTCTGATGGTGGCCGACTTGGAGCTGTACCGCGCCTGGGGCTTCCGGCTCGATGACACGCCGCTGCAGTACCTGAACTCGCCCAGAGAAATGGCGGCGTCGGCCGGCAGCGCGCCGCTGCTGCTGCTGGCACTGCTGGCCGGGCTGCTGGCGGGCGGCTGGTGGCTCTACCGCAGGGTGGTGGGCCGGCTGGCCCCGCTGCCGGCCTGGTTTGGGCGCGGCCGGGCGGCCCTGGCCAGCCTGCTCTACGCGGCGCTGCTGATAGTGCCGCTGCGGGGCGGCACCCAGCAGATTCCGGTCAACCAAAGCGACGTGTACTTCTCGCCCATTCCCTTCGCCAACCACGCCGCCCTGAACGCGCCCTGGAACCTGATGAGCGCCCTCGTGCTGCGGGCCGCCGAGCAGCCCCTGGCGCCCTTCATGCCCGACAGCACCGCGCGCCGGCTGGTGGCCGGGCTGTACCCGGCGGCCGTGGGCGCGCCCACGCCGCCGGATTCGTCCACTTTCATTCTGGCCGAGCCCCGGCCCAACGTGCTGTTCATCATCCTCGAAAGCTTTACGGCCAAGCTGGTGGGCAGCGTGGGCGGCGAAGCGGGCGTAACGCCTACGCTGGACAGCCTGGCGCGCACGGGCGTCCTCTTCAACCACATCTACGCGGCCGGCGACCGCAGCCAGAAAGGACTGGTGGCCCTGCTCTCGGGCTACCCCAACCAGCCCACCACCAGCATCATCAAGTTTCCGCGCAAAACCGAACGCCTGCCGCACCTGTGCCGCACCCTGAAGTCAGCCGGCTACCACTCGCGCTACTACTACGGCGGCGAGCTGGCCTTCGCCAACATGAAAAGCTACCTGCAAACGGCCGGCTACGAGCACCTCACCGAGCGGGCCGACTTTGCCGCCGCGGAGCAAAACTCTAAGTGGGGCGCCCACGACGGCGCGCTCTTCGGCCGGGTCCTGCGCGATTTGCGGCAGACGCCGTCGCCGTTTTTTGTAACGGCTTTCACGCTCAGCAGCCACGAGCCGTTCGATGTGCCGATGAAAACCCGATTTCCGGGCAAGAATGAGGAAGCCATGTTTCGCAACTCGGTGTATTACACCGACCACGTGCTGGGGCAATTTTTGCGAGCGGCCCGGCAGCAGCCCTGGTACGCCCACACCCTGCTGGTGCTGGTGGCCGACCACGGGCATCCTTTACCGGGCTACTCGTCCAACCAGAGCCCGGGCAAATTTCAGATTCCGCTGCTGCTGGCCGGCGGTGCGCTCCGGCCCGAAAGCCGCGGTCGGGTGGTTTCCACTATTGGCTCCCAAACCGATGTAGTTGCCACGCTTTTGCACCAGTTGCAACTGCCCGCCACGCCTTACGTGTGGAGCCGCAACCTGCTGGCCGCGCACCCGGTGCCGTTTGCCTTTTACACGTTCAACAACGGTTTTGGGGCTGTTTCGCCGGCCGGCGCGGTGGCGTTTGACAACATCAGCCGCCACACCTGGGAGCGTGACCCCACCGTGCCGGACGCTCAGGTGAAGCTGGGCCAGGCCCTGGAACAGGTTTCGCTGGACGACTTTGCCAAACGGTAAAGCAGTAGGCCGGCGGCTGCACAGTGTCCCCGGAACCGCCGGCCCGACAAACTCACGGAGGCAGCAATGGCGCGTGGAACAAAGCCGCCCGCGAGCGGGTGTTAGCTCACGCTGTCTATTCCCAAAACCATCTTTTGTACCTTTGCCGGGCCATGCCTACCCCTCAATCCGTTGCCTTTTATACCCTCGGCTGCAAGCTGAACTTCTCCGAAACGTCGGCCATTGGCCGGCAATTTGAAGAGCGGGGCTTCCAGAAAATCGCCTTTGAAGCCGGGGCCGACTTATACGTTATCAACACCTGCTCCGTGACCGACCACGCCGACCGCAAGTGCCGGAAAGTGGTGCAGCAGGCCCTCAAGCACAACCCCGATGCCTTCGTGGCCATCGTGGGCTGCTACGCCCAGCTCAAGCCCCAGGAAATTGCCACCATCCCCGGCGTGAGCGCCGTGCTGGGCGCGGCCGAGAAATTCCAGCTCGTCGACATTCTGGCTGATTTCCAGAAGCCCGCGGCCGGTCAGCCGGGGGCGGTGCACGCCTCGCCCATTTCCGAAGCCACCGAGTTTGTGGCCGCGCACTCGTTTGGCGACCGCACCCGCACCTTCCTCAAAGTGCAGGACGGCTGCGACTACTCCTGCTCGTTTTGCACCATTCCGCTGGCGCGGGGCGGCAGCCGCTCGGGCAGCGTGGCCAGCGTGGTGGCGCGCGTAGAGCAACTGGCCGAAACCGGCGTGAAGGAAATCGTGCTCACCGGCGTCAACCTCGGCGACTTCGGCCTGCAAGGGCCCGAGCGCGAGCGCCGCGAAGATTTTACCCAACTGGTGAAGGCGCTGGACGAGGTGAGCGGCATTCGTCGCTTCCGCATCAGCAGCTGCGAGCCCAACCTGCTCACCGACGAGATTCTGACCACGGTGGCGGCCTCCGAGCGGTTCATGCCGCACTTCCACATCCCGCTGCAAAGCGGTTCGGACAAGATTCTGGGGTTGATGCGCCGCCGCTACCGCCGGGCACTCTACGCCGGGCGCGTGGCCCGCATCAAGGAACTGATGCCGCACGCCTGCATCGGCGTGGATGTGATAGTGGGCTTTCCGGGCGAAACGGATGCCGACTTTCTCGACACGTACAACTTCCTCAACGAGCTGCCCATCAGCTACCTGCACGTATTCCCCTACTCGGAGCGGCCCGATACGCTGGCACCTACCCTGCCCGGCCGCGTGCAGGACCGGGTGCGGCACGAGCGCACCACCCAGCTGCGCAGCCTTTCGGAAAAGAAAAAGCGGTTTTTCTACGAGCAGCACCTGGGCCTGGAAACCGAAGTGCTGTTTGAAGACGACGTGACCGACGGCCGCATGGAAGGCTTCACGCCCAACTACATCCGCGTGGCCGCCAAGTACGACCCCCTACTGGTGGGCGAAATGAAGACGTTGCGCCTGACGGGCGTAAATGCGCTGGGCCTGATGGAAGCCGAAGAAGTCGGAATTTTCGCCTAAAATTTAAACCATCGCCTGCCGGGCCATGGCCAGCATTTCGCGCAGCATCTGCTGCTGCTCCAGCAGGTGCTGGTTGCGCATTTCGGCCAAGGCCAGCTGGTGCTGCAAATGTTGGGCATGCAACGCCGCCGCAATGTAGCCTTCCGGATTCGCCGGGGCGGCGGCAGCCGGAACCGGGGCTGACTCAGCAACCGGCGCCGGGGTGGGCATTGCCAGGGCGGGCTCGGCCAACTGGCTAGGGCTTGGCGCTGGCGGGGCTTTGGGTTCGGGAGCAGCCGCCACTTCTGCAGCGGCTTGGGGTTGTTCTGACTGTGGGGCGTGCGCAAAGCCGTTGAGCACCGACGCGGCGGCGCGGGCCGGCTGCTGGGCCGCGGCGGCCAGTGCCAGCGTAGCGGCGATTTCCGTGGGCTGGAGCCGCGAACCGGCTACGCCCGGGCTGGCGCGGCGCGGGCTGGGCGCTTCGAACTCTGATAGGTCGATGGGCTCCAGGGGCGGCTCAGGGGCGGCAGTAGCGGGGCGGGGTGCCGGCCGGGCAATGGGCTCGCCGCCCACCAGCATGGGTCCACGGCCGAGGAGCAGCCAATCCCTTGAAACATTTGGGTAGACCTCAAACACCTTGCACAGCAGGTCGTAGCCCGGCTTGTTGCGGCCTTCGATGAGGTGCTGGACCACGCTGGCGGTTTTGCCCAGTGAAATGGCAAAGCTGTTTTTGGTGAGCCCAAACTGCTGAATGAGCTGGGCAAAGCGCTGGTCAATGGTTTCGGAAGCGGGCACGGCCACCATGTTTGCACAAATGAGGTTTGCGCAAATGTATAAGAATTTGCCGCTAGCCCGGCATCAGGCGCCTTTTGCTTGCTCTCGCTTATTCCATTCCCAAACCGCGGCAGCCAATTGTTCTACTGTTTCCGGCGAGGCTGCGGGCGGCCCAAACTACAGGCTTATTTCCTGCTGCAACAGCGCGCTTATCCTCTCAAACGTGTCGACGGACTCGAACTGATAAAGTAAGGTGCGGGCCAGTTCAGGTTAATACGGGCTGCCAGCGGCCAGCTTCTGCAAGTGAGCAGGGTCGTGGGCCACCAGCAGCGCTTGTAATTCTTCGAAACGTGCGCCAAAGGCTGTGCGAGCGGCGTACACGTCGGGAATATTCTGGTGCAGCAACTGACGCCGCCGATGAGCCAGCAATTCGCGGCGCAACTGCGTTTCGTCGGCACGCCCCCGAAAGTAGCGGTTGAGGCCAGCTGTTAATAACGAAAAAAGATTCATCCCAGGTGTCCTTTACTCATTAGTGGTAGCCACGCAGCAACCGCCCGCCTACTCGTAGCGCAAGGAATCAATCGGGTCCAGAGCGGCGGCTTTGCTGGCCGGGTAGTAGCCCGAAGCCAGCCCCACGCCCACGCAGATAATCAGGCCCAGCAGCATCCAGAACCAAGGCACGAAGAACGAGCCCGCCCCGATGAGCGCCGCCACGCCGTTGCCACCGAGCACGCCCAGAATGATGCCCAGCGTGCCGCCCAGCAGGCAAATCACGATGGCTTCGATGAGAAACTGCTGCCGGATTTGCAGGGCCGTGGCCCCCAGCGCCTTGCGAATGCCAATTTCGCGGGTGCGCTCCGTCACCGACACCAGCATGATGTTCATGAGCGCAATGCTGGCGCCCAGCAGCGTGATGAAGGCCATGACGCTGCCGCCAGCCTTCACCTTGCCGGAAATGGCGTCGAGCGTGGAAGCCAGCGACTCGCTGCTTTCCACCGTGAAGCTGTCTTCCTGGCCCAGGCGGTCGTGGCGCACGGCGCGCATCTTGCCGGTGGCCTGGCCCATGAGGAAGGCCAGGGTGCCGGGCTTGTCGGTGGCGGTTTTGATGTCGTAGGTGAGGGCGCGCTGGCGGGGCATCTGGTTGCCGGTTTCCAGGGGCAGCAGGGCCAGGCGGTCGGAGCCGCCGCCGCCCATGCCGCTGCCGCTTTTTTCGAGCAGGCCCACTATCAGAAAACGGCGGCCCAGGGCCGACACGTACTGGCCCACGGGGCTTTGCTTGGGAAACAGCTTCTGCTTGATTTCGTCGCCCACCACCATCACGTTGGCGCCGCTGTTGAGTTCGGTCTGCGAGAACACGCGGCCTTCGGCGAGGTTATAGCCCTGGATTTTCAGGTAGTTTTCGTCGCCGGCGGTCACCTGCATGTTGGGGTTGGTTTTGGTGCCGTTGGCTTTCATTTCGGCCGCGCCGGAGATGAACGCCGACACGCCCACCTGGGCCTCGTCGCCCATGGCTTTTTTGTAGAGCTTGGCCTGCAGAAAGTCGATGGGCGGGTACTGCTTGCCCTGCACGCCGCCGCGCCGCGAGCGGTTGGTGTAGCCCTTGGCGTGCAGCTCAAACGAGTTGGCGCCGAGGCTGGCGAAGGTTTCGGACAGCGAGTTTTTCATCGCGTCGATGCTGGTGAGAATGCCCACCAGCGCAAACAGCCCGATGCTCAGAATCAGGGCCGTGAGGACGGTGCGCAGCAAATTGGCGCGGATGGAGCGGAAAGCTTCGCGGACGTTTTCGAAAGGACTCATTGACTGTTTACTAAACTGTTTTTGCAGAATTCAGGCACGCCGACTTTTACATCACGTGAATATCCTGAAGAATAAGGTGAATTCGTTCGCCGCGCTTTTCCAGGTTGAAGGTGGCGGTTAAGTCTGAACCCAAGCCGTTGATGTTCAAATCGTACCACACGTCGCCCCGGTCCGCGTCCGCCCAGCTCACCTCTTTGCGCTGCCGGGCCGCTTCCACCTTGCCGGCACCGTCTAGCGCCGTCCCGTTGTTGCGCAGCGTTACCCGGTTGTTGGCTTCGTCGCCGTAGGCCTCGATGATTTCCTTGAGTACCTCCGCGGACCAAGAAGGGTCAGTTTCCAGAAACGCGTGGGCGTCCTCGTATCGTTCCTGCTCTAATAAACTGACCCATTGGTCGATAAGGCCAATAATTTCATCATCAGAAGCGGTGGCAGCTACGGTTGCAGACATGGTATTCCGATTTATGAGTTGACCCCGGCCACCACCCTTCGGCGGGCGCCGGCCGCCAAAGTTCGGCGGCCGGCGCCTAACTTGAACCACCGGCGCCGCAACCTCGTTGCGGAGCTGCGTTTCTTTTGCTAAAATCTTATGCTGTTCAAGCGTTTTCTGCTGTTTTGGCTCCTGGCCGCGGCCGGCGTGGCCGCGCCCCTGGCCGCCCGCGCCAACCACGTGTTCATTCCGATGGACAACACCCAAAAAGAGGCCCTGAAGGCCTACGGCGTGGCATTCTGGCTGCTCCAGCGCGAAGTGCCCGTCGACTGGCTGCTGAACTACCGCGGCGGGGCCTTCGCCTTCGAAACCAGCTCGGCGGCCGAGAACGAACTGGCCGTGCGCGGCGTCACGTTCCAGGTCATCAGCGAGGCCCAGTACACCGGTATCCTCCAGGAAATAGCCGACCCCAACGCCAACATGGACGTGATGAAGCTGGAGAAAGTGCCCAAAATTGCGGTGTACACGCCCAAAGGCAAGCAGCCCTGGGACGACGCCGTGACGATGGTGCTCACCTACGCCGAAATCCCTTACACCCAGATTTACGACGACGAAGTGCTGAAGGGCGAGCTGCCGAAATACGACTGGCTGCACCTGCACCACGAAGATTTCACCGGCGAATACGGCAAGTTCTACGCTTCCTACCGCAGCTACCCCTGGTACCAGCAGCAGGTGCGCGACGCCGAAGCCGCCGCCAAGCGCAACGGCTTCGGCAAAGTGAGCCAGATGAAGGGCGCCGTGGCCACCAAAATGCAGGAATTCATCGCCGGCGGCGGCTTTTTGTTCGCCATGTGCTCGGCCACCGACAGCTACGACATCGCCCTAGCCGGCCTGGGCATCGACATGGTGGAAAGCATGTACGACGGCGACGGCGCCGACCCCAACGCGCAGTCCAAGCTGAACTTCAACCGCTGCCTGGCTTTCCAGAACTTCCAGCTCAAGACTAACCCGTTTGAGTACGAGTATTCTAACATTGACATGCAGCCTGGGGAGCGCGGCCTGGGTGAGCAAAACGACTACTTCCAGCTCTTTACCTTCTCGGCCAAGTATGACCCGGTGCCCACCATGCTGTGCCAGAACCACGAGAAAACCATTCACGGCTTCATGGGCCAGACCACGGCCTTCCGCAAAAGCCTCATCAAGCCCGACGTGGTGATAATGGGCGACACCAAGCAAACCGGCGAGGCGCGCTACGTGCACGGCTCCCTTGGCAAAGGCACCTGGACGTTTTACGGCGGTCACGACCCCGAAGACTACCAGCACCTTGTGGGCGAAGAGCCCACCGACCTGGCCCTGCACCCCAACTCCCCCGGCTACCGCCTCATTCTGAACAACATTCTTTTCCCGGCGGCCAAGAAGAAGAAGCAGAAGACCTAAGCCGAACTATGGCAGTCATCGAGCCCCAACCCGCAATGGTTGGGGCTTTTTTATTGCCCTGTTCGCTTCGCCGGACTGGATTCTGCGCTCAGGGGGTGCAGCCTTCCATTCACCGTTTCTTCTGCTTTTCTCTCGGCAAGTCAACATAATTTTAGAACGCACCAGTACGTCCGGCCCTTATGTTGATTCGACTACGCTTGTTTTTACTGCTTTTGGCCGGCGGCCTGGGCCTTCGGGCGCAGGCGCAAACTGTGACCGATTCGCTGCGCACGGCGCGGGTGCGGGCAGCCGTGTGGCGCGTGGCCATTCCGTCGGTGGCCATTGGCGTGGGCGTGCTGGCCCACAAGCCCACCTTCAACGAAACGCTCTGCAAGGCGAAGCAGAACATCCAGGAAGAAACCCAGGAAGTATTCCGCGGCTTCGATTCGCACGGCATCGACGACTACAGCCGCCACGCGCCCCTGGCCCTAGCCTACGGCCTGATGGCCACCGGCCACCGGGGCGAGCGCACGCCGCTGGGCTTCACGCTCATCTACCTGGTGGCGCACGAGCTGGACGGGGCCGTGGTGAGCAACCTCAAGCGCATCACGGCCGAGCCACGGCCCTGCAACGCGCAGGATTTGAGCTCGTTTCCGTCGTCGCACACCTCGCAGGCCTTTCTTACGGCCACGCTGCTGCACGAGCAATACGGCCGCCAGTACCCCTGGGTGAGCGTGAGCGGCTACGCGGTGGCCGCCGCCACGGGCACCATGCGCGTGCTCGGCAACAAGCACTGGGCCACCGATGTGCTGGCCGGCGCGGCCATCGGCTTTCTCTCAGCCGAAACCGTGTGGCACGCCTACCCCGCCCTCACCAAGCTGCTGCCGGAGCGGGTGGCCCACAAGCTGCTGCTGGTGCCCACGTACAGCCCGGCAGGCGGCGCCGGGTTCGCGCTGGGCTTTCAGCCGTAAGCTGGAAGTTTATAGCTACCTGTCATCCTGAGCACCGCGAAGGACCTTCTCCCGTTGGCACACAATTATGCCAGTGTAAGAAGGTCCTTCGCGGTGCTCAGGATGACAGACGAATAAGGCTGGAACCCTCGTTACTTCGCCGTTTGACGGCCTTCCTGCATCATTCTGGCGCCGATGCCCGTTAGCAGGGAAAGTCTGGCTCAGCTTAATGGCGCTGCGCTGCTTACCCCTGCCCGCATGGAGGACCTGAACCAATCCAATTACTCGCTCTCGGCCAGCCGGCCCGCTGAAGAGCAGCCCACCGAAGAATTCTCGAACCCTCTGCCCCGCGCCGTGCTGCGCATGAACAGCCACGTGCTGCTCGACGGCGAATGGAAATTTGCCCACGACGTGGAAGACGTGGGCCTGCGCGATGATTGGGCCCTGGGCCATGCCTACGAGCACCGCGCCCACTGGCCCGGCTCGGTGGAAGAGCACCTGGCCGAGGCCCGCGGGCAACAGGGCGGCGCCACCTGGCACGACAAAGTAGTGGTGTGGTACGAGCGCGAGTTCAACCTGCCCGAAGTGGCCGAGCCCCAGGCCCGCTCCCTCATCCAGCTCACGTTTGGGGCCTGCGGCTACGAAACCCGGGTGTGGCTCAATGGCCAGCTGCTGAAAACCATTGAAGGCGAAGAGGTGCATTTTGGCGAATACACTTCCTTCAGCTACGAGCTGGACGAGGAAAACCTGCACCTCGTCAACCGCCTCACCGTGCGCATCGTGGACACGATGGACGCCGAAACGCCCCGCGGCAAGCAGGAATCGCACGTGTACAAGCGCGGCGGCATCTGGTACCAGACCTACACGGGCGCCGTGCGCAGCGTGTGGCTCGAAACCGTGGAGCGCAACCGCCTGCGTTCCCGCGTGGGCGTGGTGAGCGTGGTGGAAGACCACCTGGTGCGCTTCAACCTGACGCTGCGCATCCACGACGCGGGCGACTACCTCATCCGCTTGCAGATTTTCGACCCGCTCACCACCGACCGCACGGCGCCGCTGGCCACTTCCGATTTTCCGGTGCGCGTGGCGGCCGGGCAGTGGCAGCAGCGCGTGGTGCTGGAGGTGCCCGGCGCCGAGCTGTGGAGCCCCGAAGCCCCGAACCGCTACCGGCTGGTGGCCTGCCTGGTGGACAGCGAAGGCTACGCGGCCCAGATTGAAACGCTGTTTGGGCTGCGCAAAATCGAAGCCCGGGGCCGCTACGTGTACCTCAACAACCAGCCCACCTACCTCGACGGCATCCTTTACCAGCCCGGCCAGGCCACGCTGGAAGAAATGCAGCGCCACATGCACGCCATGAAGGCGCTGGGCTGCAACCTGGTCCGCGTGCACATCGCCGGCGTCGACCCGCGCATCTACAACCTGGCCGACGAGCTGGGCCTGCTGCTGTGGGTGGAAGTGCCGAGCCCGCACAGCTCCACCCCGCGCAGCCGCGAAAACCACCGCGCCGAACTGCTGCGCCTCGTCACGCTGAGCGAAACGCACCCCAGCATCGTCATCTGGAGCCTCTATAATGAGGACTGGGGCGCCCAGGACATCGCCACCAACCCCGAAACGCGCGAGTACATCGTGGAAACCTACCACTTCATGCAGATTGCCTACCCCCAGTTTCTGGTGGTGGACAACGACGGCTGGCACCACATTTCCTACACCGGCCGCTTGAAGTCCGACCTGCTCACGGCCCACCTCTACACGCCCGACCTCACGCGCTGGAAAGAGTTGCTCGACCGGCTGGTGGGTGGCGAGATGGAAGGCACCGCCGCCTTCCCGCTCGTGGTGGGCGACCCGTTCTTTTACCGCCGGCAGGTGCCGCTCATCGTGAGCGAGTGGGGCGGCTTCGGCTTTTCCGACTACGGCGGGCCGCAGGACGCCGAAGCGCGCACCAACAGCATCAAGGCCTTCAAGCAGGAGTTGCGCAGCCGCCCCATCGCGGGCGACGTCTACACCCAGGCCACCAACATCGAAGACGAGCGCAACGGCCTCATCGACCCGCACACCGGCGCCCTGAGCGTGCCGGAAGACCTGCTGGCCTCCCGGCAGCTCGAATACTTGCAGTAGGCCTCTGCGGCGGCGCGGGCCCGCTAGCGGCGCGGGGCCTTGAGCGTGGCGGTGGCGCTCCAGGAAATGCGGCGGGCGGTGTCGCTCACTTGGAGGTCGGCCAGGATTCCGCTTGATACCGTGCTGCTTACCGACGACTTGTGGACGATGAGCGGCGCTATTTCCAGGTACTGGCGAATGGGCGGCACCTTGGACGCGCCGGGCACCAGCAGCTCAAAAACGACTACTTCCTCGGCTTCTTCGGGGCCATCGGGGAAGGCGTGGGCTTCGGCGGTTAAGGAACGAATTGCAGGGTCGAGGTTCAACATAGAAAAGGGCTTGAAAGGCAAAAACGGAATAATCAGGGGTGGGACGTGTTTGTAAATATGTGAGAAAATTGCCGAATAATCACAACCCAAAAAGGCAGATTTTTTGATAGTTACAAGGCCATTCTTGCATCTTCCGAACCGCTCCGGCGCTTCCGGGGTTATCTTTGCAGCCCGCCCTTCCGGCGCCTTGCCCACCCCATGATGATGACCAAAGAAGCCGTTCTCAAAGCCCTGAGCTACGTGGAAGAGCCCGACCTGGGTCAGGACCTCGTCACGCTCAACATGATTGAGAACATTGAGATTGACGGCCTTACCGTCGCCTTTACCGTGGTGCTCACCACGCCCGCCTGCCCGCTCAAGCAGCTCATTCACGACGCCTGCGAGCGCGCCATCCACACGATGGTCGACAAAGACGCCAACGTGGTGATTACGATGACTTCGCGCGTGACCACCGGCCGCCACAACCGCGGCGACCTGCTGCCCGGCGTAAAAAATATTATTGCCATCGCCTCCGGCAAAGGCGGCGTGGGCAAAAGCACCGTGACGGCCAACCTGGCCGTGGCCCTGGCCGCCACCGGCGCCAAAGTGGGCCTGGTGGATGCCGACATTTCGGGCCCCAGCATGCCCGTCATGTTCGACGTGGAGAACGAGGCCCCGCACGTGTTCCAGGGCCCGAACGGCAAAAACCTTATTCAGCCCATCATCAAATACGGCGTTAAGCTAATGAGCATTGGCTTCCTGGCGCCGGCCGAAAGCGCCATTGTGTGGCGCGGGCCCATGGCCTCCTCGGCGCTCAAGCAGTTCATCACCGAAGTGGATTGGGGCGAGCTCGACTACCTGCTGCTCGACCTGCCGCCCGGCACCTCCGACATCCACCTCACGCTGGTGCAAACCGTGCCCGTGACGGGCGCCGTCATCGTGACCACGCCGCAGAAAGTGGCCCTGGCCGATGCCCAGAAGGGTTTGCAGATGTTCCGCCAGCCCCAAATCAACGTGCCGGTGCTGGGCGTGGTGGAGAACATGGCCTGGTTTACGCCGGCCGAGCTGCCCGAAAACAAGTACTTCATTTTTGGCGAAGGCGGCGGCCAGCGTCTGGCCACGCAGCACGACATTCCGCTGCTAGGCCAGCTGCCGCTGGTGCAAAGCATCCGCGAAAACGGCGACCAGGGCCAGCCCGCCGTGCTCGACCCGGAGTCCGAGGTCGGCCAACGCTTTGCGGACCTGGCCGAAGCCGTGGCCCGGCAAGTAAGTATCCGCAACAACGTGGCGCCCAAAACGGCCGTCGTGCAGATGAACTCCTAATGCCCGTGGAAACGACAACTCTTGCCCCCACCTTTGACCACCCGCTGATGCCCCGCATCGAGGCGGCCCTCGACACCCTGCGCCCTTACCTGGCCACCGACGGCGGCAACGTGCGCGTGGCCAACATCACGCCCGAAGGTGTGCTCCAACTGCAGTGGGAAGGCGCCTGCGGGGCCTGCCCCATGTCGCCGATGACCCGCGCCGGGCTGGAAGACACCGTGAAAAAGGCCGTGCCGGAAATTACCGCGGTTGAAGCGCGGTAGGCCTCTTTTTCTGTTATTTGACTCATCACAGCACGTCATGCTGAGCGTAGCCGAAGCATCTCGCGTGGGGTAGTAATCACAATCGTTCTACCGGTTGAGTTTACTATTGCACGCGAGATGCTTCGGCTACGCTCAGCATGACGTTCTTTTTTGACCTGCTTTCCCTAAATCACCCTGCCCTCCGCCATGGCCACCTCGCCCAACTCGCCCGCCCTCCGCTCCTGGATTGACATTGCCCCCGGCTCCGACTTTCCCATCCAAAACCTGCCCTTTGGCGTGTTCGAAACCGAGGAGCGGGGCCCGCGCCTGGCGGTGGCCATCGGCGGCTACGCCCTGGATTTGTACGCGGCCAGCCAGTTCGGCTTTTTCGAGGACCTGACCGAACTGGGCGACGCGCAGCCCAAGGTGTTTCGCCGACGCTCGCTCAACGCGTTTTTGCGGCTGGGACGGCCGGCGTGGCGCGCGGTGCGCCAGCGCGTGAGCGAGTTGCTGCGCCACGATGAGCCCCGCCTGCGCGACCACGAGGAGGCCGTGCGCACCTGCTTGGTACGCCAGTCCGAAGTGCGCATGCTGCGCCCGGTGAAGCCCGCCAACTACACCGATTTCTACAGCAGCATCGAGCACGCCACCAACGTGGGCACCATGTTCCGGGACCCGGCTAATGCCCTGCTGCCCAACTGGCGCCACCTGCCCATCGGCTACCACGGGCGCACCAGCAGCATCGTGGTGTCGGGCACCGACATTCGCCGGCCCAACGGCCAGCGCAAGGCTCCTGACGAAGCCGCGCCCACCTTCGGGCCCAGCCGCCAGCTCGATTTTGAGCTGGAAATGGCCTTTGTGGTGGGCACCGGCACGGCGCTGGGCTCCACCGTGGACATTGCCGCGGCGGAGGACCACATTTTCGGCCTCTGCCTGTTCAACGACTGGAGCGCCCGCGACCTGCAAAGCTGGGAATATGTACCGCTGGGGCCTTTTCTGGGCAAAAACTTCGGCAGCAGCGTGGCGCCCTGGGTGGTCACGCTGGACGCGCTGGAGCCATTCCGCGTAGCCGGCCCCGCGCAGGAACCCACGCCCCTGCCCTACCTGCAGCACACCGGCGCGCACAACTTCGACGTGCGCCTCGAAGTGGCTCTCACGCCCGCCGGCGGCTCCGAAACCACCATCAGCCGCACCAACTTCGGCCTCATGTACTGGAGCATGGCCCAGCAGCTGGCCCACCACGCCTCCAACGGCTGCAACCTCGAAGCCGGCGACCTCTACGCCTCCGGCACCATCTCGGGCCCCACGCCGGATTCGCTGGGCTCGATGCTGGAGCTGGCCTGGCGCGGCACCCGCCCCGTGCCGCTGCCCGATGGCTCGGAGCGCAAGTTTTTGCTGGACGGCGACACGGTGGTGATGCGCGGCTACGCCGAAAAAGAAGGCGTGCGCATTGGCTTTGGCGAAGTGCGCGGCACCGTGCAGCCGGCCCAGTAACGCTTTAGCTGACTTGATTCAATCTACTTCTCACCCCCACTGCCTGTTTTCGTGAAAAACCTTTTTCTCCTGGCCTTCGGCCTTTTACTCAGCCAAACTGCTTTTTGTCAGGACATTGTTTTCAAGAAGGATATTGTGTCCGTCGACGGCAAAGATTGCCTGAAAGTGAATGACCGGGACCCCAATAATGTGTCCTTCATGGACCTGGAAGGCAACGAAATCTTCTTCCTGAAATTCATTCACAACAGCAAATACGGTCCGCTCTACACCAAAACCACCTTCCTCAACCAGAAGCTGACCATGACGGCGATGTCGTACGGTTTCACGAAGAAGCTGCTGCTGAAAAAGCTGCTGATGGACGGCACCCTGACCAACTGCGCGCTGGTGCCGGCCAGAGTGGAGAACTTCGTGCTGAAATACGACGAGAAAGTGGAAGATAAGTAAGCCAGTTGTCCTGCCCGCTTCGCTCGCTTGTTGAAAATCAGTGCATCCGGTCGTCGCGCACCGGCAGGTTGGTGATGATTTCGCCTTCGATTTTCAGCAGCTCCTGCAGGCGCTCATCCACCAGTTTGGGGTCGCAGTATTCCTTGGCCAGGTCCACGTAGCTCACGAAGTGCGCGGCTTCGGACACCATCAGTTCGTAGTAGAATTTGCTTAGCTCCTGGTCGGCAATGTTTTGCCAGAGCAGCTTGAACCGCTCGCAGCTGCGCGCTTCGATGAGGGCCGACACTAGGAGCTGGTCCATGAGCTGGCGCTCGCGGGCGCCGCCTTTGCGCACGTGGGCCAGCAGCTGCACCACGTACTCGTCTTTGCGCGGGCGGCCCAGCGCGAAGCCGCGCTTGCGCAGCTCCAGCAGCACGCGCTCGAAGTGGCTCCACTCCTCGGCCACCAAGTCGGTGAGCTCGTCCACGAGGCGGGTTTTCTCGGGGTAGTGAATAATCATGCTGATGCCCGTGCTGGCGGCTTTTTGCTCGCACCAGGCGTGGTCGACCAGGATGTCTTCGATGTTTTTTTCGGCGATGTCGACCCAGCGCGGGTCGGTGTTCAGCTTGAGCTTGAGGATGGTTTTCTCTTTCATGCCGGCTTGCTAGTTAAAGAAATTCCACTTCACGCCGAACTGGAAGCGGCGCGGGTAGCCGGTGTAGTACGGCGTGGTGAAATAGCCCGCGGCCAGGATGCCCTGGTTGATGTAAGCCATTTTCAGGAACACCGAAACCGCTTTGATGTCGGCCGTGAAAAACACGTTGGCCACGGCGTAGTTGCGGATGGTGAAGTGGTGTTGCTCGTAGAACTGCTGGGTGCTGGGGCTGTAGTCGAACGCTTGGTAGCGCGACTGGTAATACAGCTCGGCGCCGACCTGGCTGAACAGCGCCCGGCGGAAAATGTAGCTTTCGTAAAACACCCGCGAGTTGGTGACCAGCGCGGGAATGCGCAGGCCGCCCACGTCGCCGCCGCGCGTGTAGGTGGCTTGGTTGTCGAACCCCACGCGGCCCAGATGCACGAGGTGGCGCGCCGCAATTACTTGCAGATTGCGGGCCACGGCGGCCTGCGTGGGCGTGGCCGTGGTGTCGTAATACACCAGATTGCCGACGTTGACCAGGCTGGCGCTGGCCTCGAAGCGCTGGGCGGTGAGGGCGCCCAGGTCGGGCAGCTTCAGCCGCAGGCGGCCGGTGAGTTGCGTGGTGTTGGTGTTCTTGAACTCGGCGGCGGTGCCGGGCAGGTGGTGCCACTCGTAGTTGTTGCCCACCAGCTCCTGCTGCGTGAGCGTGGGCGCGTAGGAAGAGCGCAGTGCCTCGGCCGACAGCGGCCCGGTGCGCACGGCGGCCCGCAGCCAGTATTCTGGCCCGTTTTGGTTGGGGCCGAAAGAAACAGGATGAATTTCGCCGGCGGTTTCGACGGCGTAAATCGTGCGGTAGTTGAACGCCGCCGTGCCCCCAAAAAACACTTCGTTGAAAGCGCGCCGCGGAGCCGCTTCCACCAGGCGCAGGCCCGTATTCGCGGGTGTAGCCGAGAATTGGTTGATTTCGAGCGCCTGCGACACCAGGCTGGCCGTGCGGTAGCGGCCGTAGAGGCGGTATTCCACCACTTTGGTGCGCCCGAGCACGCCAAACGTGTTTTCCACCTGCGCAAACTCCACGCGGTCGAGGATGGCGTTCGTGTTGCGCAGCACGCGTGGGTAAAACCGCACCCGCGGGTAGTAGATTTCGGCCGGGTTGAGGCGCTGCAGGGCCAAATCGGAGTAGCTGTTGTACTGGCGCTTGGCGTCGAAGGTGTGGTACACGGTGAGGCCGCGGCCCAGCAGCCGGTAGGTTTGGGTGAAGTACAGCTCGTCGCGGTCCTCGTTGTTGGCGGCCTGGGTCAGGTACACGCGCTGCTGCTCGTACTTGAACAGCAGCCCGGGCTTGGACTCGCCCTGCGTGACGCTGTCGCCGTTTGCGCCGCGCGCGCGGGTGGTGATGGGCCAGATGCCGCCCTGCTCCACGCCCCGGTGGCGGGCATTGCCGATGTTGAACAGCAGGTGGTAGCGCTCATTCTCGGTTTGGTAGCGGCCGAAGAACAGCAGGTTGGAATGCTCCACCAGGCCCGCGCGCGAGCTGGTGGTGCCCAGAATCTTGTTCGACGCAATGCGCTCGTAGTCGATGCCCACGCTGAAATTTTTCTGCAGGCTGCGGCTGTAGCTGAACTCGAACACCTGCTCGCCGGACCCCGACTGGATGTAGCGGAAAAACGAATAAGGCGAGCGCGAATCGTAGTACGGCACCCGGGAGGCGTCGCGGGCGTATTTGTCGAACACGTTGCGCCCCAGGCGGGCGCCCAGTTGCAAGTTAGGCTGGTACAGCAACGGCCGCGACGCCGTGCCCAGGGCGCCCAAGTCCTGCTGAAACGTGGTGTCGTGCGTCCAGAACCGCTCCTGCGGGAAGCGCGTGAGCGTGGTGTCGAGCAGGGTGCCGGCGGTGGAGTCGCGCAGCACGTCGGCTTCGTAAATGACGCGCGTGGTTTTGGGCCCGTACAGGACTTTGGTGGAGTCGTCGAGCACTTGCGCGCGGGCCGCGGGCGCCCCAGCCAGTACCAGCAGCAAGGCCGCCAAAGCGCCCCGCCAGGGCCCAAGCGCAAGGGTGAGGCGGAAAGTGAGTGAATTCAAACAGCTAGCGAATGGGCCGGACAGGCAACGCCTCCGGCCGGGTCAAAACAAAAAATCAAGCCGCGGGCCCTGGCGGCAACAACCGCCGCAACGCCTCGGCGCCACCGCCCAAAAACGCCACACGCACCGGAATGGTATAGGTTTTCAGACGCATCTGGGGCCGCCCCGCCCACAAATCGGGGCGTTGCAGGCGCGTCGCGTCCTTTTCAGTCGTAAAAATAGGCCAGCCCGGCTGCCAATGCGCCTGCAGGGCTTCCAGGTCGGCCGGCTGGAAGGCGTGGTGGTCGGGCAGTTTTTCGTGATATCGCATCACATAGCCCTGGCTCTCAAGGTACTCCCACAGGGGTTGGGGCTGCGCAATGCCCGTCAGCAGCAGCGCAGGTCCCATATCCAGGGCTTTGGGCGGGCCGTCAATTATTTCGCTGCCCTCGATTTCCAGCTCGGCGGCCAGGGCGCGGGGGGCGCCATACTCATAAACGGAAAACAGCACCGGAACATCGGGCCGGCCGTAGCGCCGAATGCGCCGGGCCACGGCTTCCTGTGCGGCCGGGCCCAGGTCTGGTGGGCACTTGGTCACGATAACGACATCGGCCCGACGAGCGCCGCGGCGGCTTTCGCGCAGGCGGCCGGCGGGCAGCACGTGGTCCTGGTAAAAGGGCCGGGCGTGCTCCGTGAGTAGCACATTGAGCGTGGGGCGCACGGTGCGGTGCTGGTAGGCATCGTCGAGCACGATGACCGTAACGTCCGGGTGCAGCTGCTGCAACAGTCGCACGCCCAGGCGCCGCTTTTCGGCCACGGCCACGGGCACCGCCGGCCCGGCAAACTGCTGGTAATACTGCCAAGGCTCGTCGCCCACCGTGGCGGCCGAATCCTGGGGGCCGGTCAGGCGCGGGCCCTGCGTCTGACGGCCGTAGCCCCGGCTCAGAATGGCCGGCCGGTGGCCCTGGCGCAGCAATTCCTCCACCAGCCAGGTGACGTGGGGCGTTTTGCCGGTGCCGCCCACCCGCAGGTTGCCCACATTGACGAGCGGCACCGCGAAGGCTTCGGAAGTTTTCCACCCGAAGTCGAAGAGCCGGTTGCGCACGGCCATAACGCCAGCGTAGAGCCAGGAAAACGGCAGCAACAGAAAAAGCAGCAAACGGGCCATTAGTGCCCAAAATTACGTCGGGTTTGGCCGGCGGCCGGCGCGTACTTTTGGGCCATGCCCACCCTGGCCGACCAATTGCTCCATTTTCTGACCACCTTTCCGCTGCCTCCAGCCTTGCCGGCGGGCGTGGAGGCCCTCAGTCCGTTCCGGGAGCCGCCCGTGCGGGAGCTGCTTGCCCGCTTCGCCCAAAAATATTACGCCGACAACAAGCCCCGCGTGGCTCTGCTCGGCATCAACCCCGGCCGCCTGGGCATGGGCCGCACCGGCGTGGCCTTCACCGACCCCACCGCGTTGGCCGAACACTGCGGCATTGCCAACGACCTCCCGCGCGGCCGTCCTGAAACCTCTACGCAGTTCGTGTACAAATTCATCACCGCCCTGGGCGGCCCGGCCGAATTTTATCAGCACTTCTATGTAAGCTCGCTCTATCCATTGGTACTGCTGAGAAACGGCTTGAACTACAATTACTATGACTCGCCCGCCCTCATCAAGGCCCTTTGGCCGGACATTCAGCTTTCCTTGCGCCGGCAAGTGGAAGAACTCGGCTTGCGGCGTGATGTGGCCGTGAGCCTGGGCAAGCGCAATGGTGAATTCTTCAAGCGCTTGAACGCTGAGTTGGGTTTGTTCGATAAAATTATTGTCCTCGACCACCCGCGCTACCTCATGCAGTATAAAAGCCGCGACGAAGCCGCCAACGTGGCGAAATACGTGGAAACGTTGGGCAGCCTTTTGTCTGAATAAACTGAACGTCGTGCTTCCCCTCAGCATGACGTTCTCACTCCTCATTAAATAATGCCCACCGTTCAAGACCTCGCCCGCCTGCTCGAAGCCGCCGCGCCCCTCGCCTACCAGGAAAGCTACGACAACGCCGGCCTGCAATGCGGCAACCCGCAGGCCGAAATCACCGGCGTACTCATCACCCTCGACTGCACGCCCGCCGTGGTGGCCGAGGCCCTGCGGCGCGGCTGCAACGTGGTGGTGGCCCATCACCCGGTCATTTTCCGGCCGCTCAAGCGCCTCACCGGGGCCAATGAAGTCGAGCAAACCATCATCGCGGCCCTCAAAAACGACGTGGCCATCTACGCCGCCCATACCAACCTCGACAACGTGCGCGGCGGCGTCAACGACAAGCTGGCCGAAAAGCTGGGCCTGCTGAAAACCCGCGTGCTGGCCCCGCAAAGCGGCATTTTGGGCCGCCTCATCACCTACGTGCCCAACCGGCCCGAGGACCAGCAAGCCGACGTGGCCGGCCGCGTACTGGCCGCACTTTACGCCGCGGGCGCGGGCCAAATCGGCAATTATTCGGCCTGTAGCTTTCAGACTGAAGGCACCGGCACGTTCACACCCGGCGCGGGCACCCAGCCGGCTATTGGTGCTGAAAACCGGCCCGAAACCGTGGCCGAGCGCCGGCTGGAAGTGCTGCTGCCTTTGCATCGGCAGACGGCGGTGCTGCGGGCGCTGCGGGCCGCGCATCCGTACGAAGAGGTGGCGTATGAGCTGATTAAGCTCGAAAATGTGCACCAGGAAGTGGGTGCCGGCATGGTGGGCGAGCTGGCTGAGCCGCTGGCCCCAGCCGCGTTTCGGCAGATGTTGAAGCAGCAACTGCTGGTGCCCATGGTGCGGCACACGGCGTTTGAGAAGCCCATCAAAACGGTGGCCATTTGCGGGGGGGCGGGCGCGTTTCTCATTGGTGCGGCGCGGGCGGCGGGGGCCGATGCCTACGTGACGGGCGACGTGAAATACCACGAGTTTTTTGGGGCCGAGGGCCGGCTTATGCTTTGCGACGTGGGCCATTTTGAAAGCGAGCAGTTCACCGGCGAGGTGTTCCGGGATTTGCTAACGGCCGGATTTGGACGTACTTTTGCGGTCTTAATCGCTGAAACCCCTACGAACCCCGTTCAATATGACTGCTAAAAGTGCCGCCGTGTCGCCTGCCGACGTTCCCGTAGCCGCCAAGCTCGAAGCCCTGCTCACCCTGCAGCACCTCGACTCGCAGCTCGACGAAATCCGGCGCGTGCGGGGCGATTTACCCGAAGAAGTGCGGGATTTGGAAGACGAAATTGCGGGCTACGAAGTGCGCGTGAAGAAATTTGACGAAGAAATTCAGGCCCTGAACGACTTCATCAAGAGCCGCAAGCAAGCCAGCAAAGACGCCGAAAGCCTCATCAAGAAGTACGACGAGCAGCAGCAGAATGTGCGCAACAACCGCGAGTTCGAAGCCATTGCCAAGGAAATTGAGTTGCAGCGCCTGGAAATCCAGATTGCCGACAAGAAAATCAAAGAAGCCCAGTACCAGATTGACGTGAAGAATGCCGAAATCAGCGGCACCAAGTCGAAGCTGGACGAGCGCCGCAAGGACCTCGACAACAAGAAATCGGAGCTCGACACCATCGTGGGCGAGAACGAGGAGGAAGAGCGCACCATCATGGCTCAGCGCGAGGACGCCACCAAGCCGGTGGAAGACCGCCTGCTGACTGCCTACACCCGCATCCGCGGCAACGTGCGCAATGGCCTGGCCGTGGTGCTGGTGCGCCGCGACGCCTGCGGCGGCTGCTTCAACACGGTGCCGCCCCAACGCCAGGCCGACATCATCTCGCACAAGAAAATCATCGTGTGCGAGCACTGCGGCCGCATTCTGGCCGATGTGGAAGCCCGCGCCGTTTAAGCCCGGCTTGTAAGCAGCTCCCCCATCTGACTTGCTGAATGAAATCGTAGAAAGGAACGGCCCGGTGCCGTTCCTTTTTTGTTAAAACGGATATGGCATCATTGGCCGGCATTTTTCTTCGCACTGCGCACTCGGCGCGCCGGGCTGCTCTTCGGTGGGCGGGTGGGGTGGCGGGGTGGCTGCTGGTTTCGGGCTTTGCTGCGCCGGTGCAGGTTGGCTCGCCGGCGGGCCAGCCCAGCGCCAGCGTGGCGGCTACCGGCGAGCTCACGCCGGCCAGCCGCCGGGCCTATGCTGAGGTGCTGAAGCTGCGGCTGGGCCCGGCCCGGGAGTTGTTGCGGGTTGAATTAAGCAGTACGCCGAAGTCGCCCTCGCCCCTGCTGGTGGCCAATTGCATTGACTTTGCTGAATTAATCCTCACGCAGGACGCTACGCGCTACGAAGCGGCGGAAGACGCCCAGGAAGCCCGCCTGGCGGTGCTGGACAAGCTGCCGGCCAGCGCCCTGCGCGACTATGCCCGCGCCGAAATCACGCTGCATCTGGGCCTGAGCCAGCTGCTGTTTAAGCACGTGGTGATGGGCGGCTACCATTTGCGCAGCGGCTACCACCAGATGCAGGACGTGGTGAAGCGCTACCCGAGCTTTCTGCCAGCACGCAAGACGCTGGGCATCTGCCAGTTTGCGGTGGGCTCATTGCCCGAAGGCTACCACTGGCTGCTGAGCTTGCTGGGCCTCACGGCCGATTCCAACGACGGGTTGAAAAACCTGGCCCTGGCCGCGGCCCAGCCCCACGATTTCCAAACCGAAAGCCAGATTTACCTGAGTTTGATTCGGGAAGGCTATTACAAAAAGCCCGAGGAAGCCCTCCGGCTGGCGGAGCACCTGCACGCCCAACAGCCCGATAACCTGCTGTTTTCCTATCTGCTCATCAGCATCAACAAGCGCCAGCACCACGGCGAGGCGGCGCTGGCGGCTTTCCGGGCCCGGCCCACCGGCGCGGGCTACCAGCCGGTGTCCTACCTGCGCCACATGGCCGCCGACCTGCTGCTGTACCAGGGCGACTACGCGGCGTCGGAGCGCGAGAATCTGGCCTTTTTGCGCGAGTACAAAGGGCTGCACTACCGCAAGGATGCCGCCTTTAAGCTCTACCTGGCGGCGTGGCTGGGCGGGGCGCCGCCGGCCGCCGTGGCCCGCTACCGCGCCCAAATCAACGAGCCCGGCCCCACCGACGTGGAGGAAGACAACTACGCCCAGCACTACTACCACGAAGCCCAGGCCCTGAACCCCATTCTCACGCGCGCCCGCCTGCAAACCGACGGCGGCTACAACCAGCAGGCCCTGGCCACGCTGCGCACCTTTCGGGTGACGCCGAACACGCTCTGGCGCGACCGCATTGAGGAGCCCTACCGCCGGGCCCGCGCCTTCCAGGGCCTGGGTCGGCTCGATTCGGCTTGGTTCTATTTCGAGCGCACCCAAAGCGTGGCCGGCCCGAAGGCCCCCTATTATTTTGCGCCCCAGGCCGCGCTGCAGCAAGGCTACCTGGCCCAAGAAGCCGGCAAAAAGGCGCAGGCCCGCTTTTATTTCGAAAAAGCCCTGCACTACCCCTGGCACGAATACAAAAACAGCACCGACGCCAAGGCCACGCTGGCGTTGCGCGAGCTGAAATAATAGCCGACGTATTTGGAGGCTATTGCAGCAGGCCAGTGGCTGGTTATTAATTGAATGTTTCCCGTGGCTATTTCCGCAGTTTCTCCTTGCCTGATTCCTCTTGCCGACCTGCCGGCCGACTTTCGGCAGCGGGCGTTGCAGTGGGCCGCGCAGTTTCCGCATTGCACCTACTTTGAATCCAACGACGCGCAGTACCCGCAAGGCCCTTTCCAGCGCCTGCTGGCCGTGGCCCCCACCGGGGCCCCGGCTGTGGACTCACTGGCGGCGCTCGACCAATTGCGCAACGAGAATTCGATGCCTGAATTTCGTTGCGGGTTCATCACCTACGACGTTAAAAACGACATTGAAGCGCTTTCCAGCCAAAACGCCGACGGCATGGGCTGGCCGGAGCTTCACCTTTTCAGGCCCCAAACCTGGCTGTGCTGGCAAGCTGAAACGGTGGAAATCCACGGGGAAGCTACCGGCGTTTTAACCCAGATTCTGGCCCAGGTGATGCCGTCGGCAGCGGCGCCACTGGTGCCCGTTTTGCGGCCGCGCCTGCCCAAGGCGGACTACATGCGTGCCGTCGACGCCGTTCGGACCGACATCCTCAACGGAGAAGTGTATGAATTGAACCTCTGCCAGGAATTCTACGCCGAAAACGTCTCCCTGAATCCAGTGGACGTGTTTTGGCGGCTCATGGAAGCCTCGCCCGCGCCGTTTGCCGGCTTCGTGCGCTGGCACGACAAATTCCTGCTCTGCGCCTCGCCCGAGCGGTTTCTGGCGCGCCGCGGCCCCCGGCTCTTTTCCCAGCCCATCAAGGGCACCATCCGCCGCGGCGCCACACCGGCGGAGGACGAGCAACAGCGCCAGGCGCTGCTACACGACGAAAAAGAGCGCGCCGAAAACCTGATGATTGTGGATTTGGTGCGCAACGACCTCGCCCGCGTGGCCCAAACCGGCAGTGTGTGCGTGCCCGAGCTTTTCGGCCTCTACCCCTTTCGCCACCTCTGGCAAATGATTTCGACGGTGGAAGCCACTGTTCGGCCCGCAGCCGACCTGGCCGAAATTCTCCGCGCCACCTTCCCCATGGGCTCGATGACGGGTGCGCCAAAAATCCGCGCCATGCAGCTCATCGAGCACTACGAAACTGCCCGGCGCGGCCTCTACAGCGGCAGCATCGGCTGCGTATGGCCCACCGGCGACTTCGATTTCAACGTCGTCATCCGCTCGCTGCAATACCGGCAAGACACTGGCTACCTGAGCTTTCAGGTGGGCTCCGCCATTACATTTGATTCCGAGCCGGAACGCGAGTACGAGGAGTGCTTGTTGAAAGCGAAAGCGCTGCTGGAAGTGTTAGGCACGACAATCGGAGAACGATAATCCCCTGTCATCCTGAGTGTAGCGAAGGACCTTCTCCCGTTCGCATCGGTGGAAACAACCCCAACTGTTCAACGATGACAAGGTGCTTCGCTGCGTTCAGGATGACAGGAAGTTATTCGCAAAAACAGGACGGCCAGCTCTGCCATTCTGTCATTTTATGCGGCAAAGGCGTATCTTTGTATTCCGCCGAAACGCGCTATAATTATGCCCCAGCCCTTATTAACGCTTGATTTTTTAGATACTGCCGCCCCAGCTGCCGAGGCCACGCCCAGCGGCGAGGTGCGCATCACGGCCGCCACCCGCACCGGCCGCCAGCGCAAGCTCTACATCGAGAGCTACGGCTGCCAGATGAATTTCTCGGACTCCGAAATCGTGTCGAGCATTCTCTTCGACGAAGGCTTCGACACCACCGACGACCTCGCCAACGCCGACCTCGTGCTGCTCAACACCTGCTCCATCCGTGAGAAGGCCGAGCAGACGGTGCGCATGCGCCTCAAGCAAATCAACTCGCACAAAAAGCGCAAGCCCGGCATGCTGGTGGGCGTGCTCGGCTGCATGGCCGAGCGCCTGAAAAGCAAGTTTCTGGAAGAAGAAAAGATTGTCGACCTCGTGGTGGGCCCCGACGCCTACCGCGACCTGCCCGGCCTCATCAGCCAGGTGGACAGCGGCCAGAAGGGCGTGAACGTCCTGCTGAGCCGCGAAGAAACCTACGCCGACATCACGCCGGTGCGCCTGAACTCGAACGGCATCACCGCCTTCATCAGCATCATGCGCGGCTGCGACAACATGTGCTCGTTTTGCGTGGTGCCCTTCACCCGCGGCCGCGAGCGCAGCCGCGACGCCCACAGCATCGTGCAGGAAGCCCAGGCCCTGGTGGCCGCTGGCTACAAGGAAGTGACCCTGCTGGGCCAGAACGTGGACTCGTACAAGTGGGCCAGTGCCGACGGCCTGGAGTTCGTCAACTTCGCCCAGCTGCTGGAGCGCGTGGCCCTCATCAGCCCCGAGTTGCGCGTGCGTTTCTCCACATCGCACCCCAAGGACATCACCGACGAGGTGCTGCACACCATGGCGCGCCACGACAACATCTGCAAATACATTCACCTGCCCGCCCAAAGCGGCAACACCCGCGTGCTGGCCCTCATGAACCGCACCTACGACCGGCCCTGGTACGAGGAGCGGGTGCAGGCCATCCGCCGCATTCTGGGCGAAGACTGCGCCATCTCGACGGATATGATTTCGGGCTTCTGCTCCGAAACCGAAGAAGAGCACCAGGACACGCTGAGTCTGATTGACTTCGCGCAGTACGACATGGGCTATAACTTCTTCTACTCGGAGCGCCCCGGCACCCTGGCCGCCCGCAAGCTGGCTGACGACATTCCGCTGGAAGTGAAGAAGCGCCGCCTGCAGGAAGTTATCGACCGCCAGCAGGTGCACGCCCGGGCCCGCTACGCCCGCATGGTGGGCAAAGTGCACCAGGTGCTGGTAGAAGGCCCGTCGAAACGCTCGGCCGAGCACCTGAGCGGCCGCAACAGCCAGAACCAGGTCGTCATATTCCCAAAGCAAAACTTCAAGAAAGGCGACTACGTGAACGTGCTGGCCACCAGCACCACCGGCGCGGCTTTATTGGGAGAAGCAGTTTAGCTTCTTCTCGAGCGTGCAGTAGTGTTTCCGCATTCTTTAAAAAGTTATTCGTCTTGACCACCCAAGAAATTCAATCCATCAAGCTCCGCTTCGGCATCATCGGCAACGCGCCGGCGCTGAACTACGCCATTCAGGTGGCCGCGCAAGTCGCGCCGACCGACATGACGGTGCTCATCACCGGCGAAAGCGGGTCGGGCAAGGAGTCGTTTTCCAAGATTATCCACGCCTTGTCGCCGCGCAAGCACGGGCAGTTCATCGCCATCAACTGCGGCGCCATACCGGAAGGCACGATTGATTCCGAGCTGTTTGGCCACGAAAAAGGCTCCTTCACCGGCGCCAACGAGGCCCGCAAGGGCTACTTCGAGGTCACCAACGGCGGGACCATTTTCCTGGACGAAATCGGCGAGATGCCGCTGGGCACCCAGGCCCGCCTGCTGCGCGTGCTGGAGAATGGCGAGTTCATCCGGGTGGGTTCCTCAAAAGTGCAGAAAACCGACGTGCGCGTGGTGGCTGCCACCAACGTGAACCTGCTCGACCGCGTGCAGGCCGGCACTTTCCGCGAAGACCTGTACTACCGCCTCAACACGGTGCCCATCACAGTTCCACCGCTGCGTGAGCGAGGCGAGGATATCTACCTGCTTTTCCGCAAGTTCGCTTCCGATTCGGCCGAGCGTTACCGCACGCGCCCCATCACGTTGCTGCCCGATGCGGTGCAGGCGCTGACGCGCTTCCGCTTCCCCGGCAACATTCGCCAGCTCAAAAATATCGCCGAGCAGATTTCGGTGCTGGAAACCGAGCGCGAGCTGGATGCCCGGCGCCTAGCTCCCTACCTGCCGCAGGACCAGACCAGCCGCCTGCCCATGCTGCTGGGCCCCGGCGCGCCGGAGGGCTCGGCGGCCGGCTACTCGGAGCGCGACTTGCTCTATAAAATTCTGTTCGACATGCGCCGCGACATGACGGACCTCAAGAAAATGGTGCTGGAGCTGGCCACCGGCCAGCGCCCCCACGAGGCCCAGGAGCTGCTGCGCCAAAACAGCCACCTCTTCAGCAATACCGGCAGCGCCAGCGCGTTTGAGGGCAGCGCGGGTTCGGAGTATTTCCTGCCGCCGGCGCCCATTGCCTACAACAACGAGCCGGCTACGGACTACCACGACGAAGCGCCGGTGGAGGACATTCCGCACGAAACCGAGGAGGAAACCCTTTCCCTCGACGTGAAGGAGCGCGAGATGATACTCAAAGCCCTGAAAAAGCACAACAACAAGCGCAAATACGCCGCCCACGACCTGGGCATCTCGGAGCGCACGCTTTATCGCAAACTCAAGCAATATGACCTGGAGCAAGTTTGATTTAGCCGCTGGCTATAAGCTGTTAGCCATTAGCTTTCTCTGGCTCTTTGGCCGAAGAGCTATCGGCTATCAGCTAGTAGCCAGCAGCTTGCTGCTGAGCGGCTGCGGCATCTACTCCTTCAATGGCACCAACATTGACCCGGCGGTGCGCACCATTTCCATCTCCACCATTCAGAACAATGCGCCCACGGGCCCGGCCTTCCTCACGCAGCGCTTCACGGAGGATTTGAAGGACTATTTCCAGCGCAACACCAACCTGAAACTGGTGCCGCGCGACGGCGACCTGCAATTCGACGGCAACATCATTGCCTACGATTTCGCCCCGGCGTCCATTCAGCAGGTGGGCGGCGTGAGCCAGGCCGGCTCCAACCGCCTCACCATTCAGGTTAAAATCCGCTTCACGAACAACAAGGACGACAAACAGAGCTTCGAGCAGGTGTTTCAGAACTTCGACGACTACCCCGCCGACCGCAACATCGCCACGATTAACAACGACCCGAACGCCGTGCGCACCACGACGACCAAAATCATCACCGATATTTTCAATAAATCGGTGGCCAACTGGTAAGCGGTGGCCAAGAGCCGTTTCGGTAAGGGCCGACGGTTGAGCCAATTGCCGAAAGCGAACGGCAGTTCCCTGTAACTGAGCGGCCCCGGAGCGGGTGGGTATTTGCGTAAATTGGCGTAATGTTGCGGCCCCATTCTTCCGCCCACCGTGCAGATTTTAGGAATCGGGCTGCTTTTAATCTTCGTTTACTCCCGTGACCCGTGCCACGCTCCTGCAAGTTCTTGCCCGTCCCACGGCCCTCGGCCCGGCGGAAGTGCGCGAGCTGGAACAGCTGGCCCAGGCGTTTCCCTACTGCCAAACGGCCCACCTGCTGCTGGCCAAAGCCGCACACGACCAGGGCACCATGCTGGCCGGCCAGCGCCTGCGCCGCGCCGCCACCTACGCCGCCGACCGCACGCTACTGCGCCGCCTGATTGAGGAAGTAGAGCCAGCGCCCGTTTCAGAACCCATTGTAGCGGTTAACGAAACTTCTGCCGACGCCGCACCAATTCCGAACCCACAACTCGCTGCACAACCAGCGCATTATGAAGAAGTTGGCACCCTAAAATCTATAGCAGAAGTTGAAGTAGATGAAGCTCCTGCTGTGCAGAGCCGGGCAGCTCCTGTGGTTGAGGTCCAAGAGTTCACTGCGGCGGCTACACCTGCCGAAGCTGAAGAAGCGGTTGCAATCGAGCCAGCAGCGGAAGCGGCGCCCAATGACGCCGAGCCTGTCGCGGAAGCATCGCCGGAACAGGAGCCCACAGCTCCGGAAGCAGCAACCGAGCCCGTCCCGGAAACGCCGACAGCAGCCGAAGCAACATTGGCGCCCGAAGAAGCGCCGGCAGCCCCCCAAGAAGTTGAAGCCGAACTTTTGCCGGTGCTGGTTGACCAGGAAGACGCATTTGTGCCGGCCGTTTCGCCGGTCCCGGAGCTAGCCGAGGCCGTGCAGCTGGCAGAGGAGCCGGACTTGCCCGCGCAGGCGCCCGCCATTCGCCCGCCGGTGGAAGTGGGCGAAGCTCGCTTCGAGTTCGGCTTGGCCGAACCTCCCCCGCCCGCCTACGAGCTGCCGGGCCTGGTAGACGAGTGGGCCGCCGCCGCCGTCACGCTCAGCCTGGGCAGTCCGGAACCAGGCGCTGGCTTTCTGGCGCTCAATCCCGGAGCGGCCGCAGAGGAGCCCGAATGGACCCCGGCCGCTTTCACCGGCGACGAAACCATTGGGTACGGCTTTGGCGAAAGCAGCCGCCTGGGCTTCTCCCTGCAGCTCCTGAACTTGCTGACCGACAAAGCCGAAGCAGCTGACAATGCTTCGGTGGAAGCAACGGCGCAGCCGGCGGTGACGCTGCCTCCGCCCGGTGCTTACTTCGAGCCCGACCCGCTCCTGCTCGACCACTGGGCCACGCACCGCCCGCCGCCCCCGGCGCTGCCCTCGTCGCTCGACCTGATTAACAACTTCCTGAAACGGCAGCCGCGCCTCACCCGGCCGGCCATGCTGCCGCCCGCGCCCGGTGGCCAGGCCGACCTGAGCGTGCGCAGCACCCGCGCCGAACCCGACCTCGTGTCCGAAAACCTCGCCCGCATCTTCGTGCGCCAGGGCAAAACCGCCCGAGCCATTGAGATTTATGAGAAGCTGATGGTGAAACAGCCGGAAAAAATGGCGTACTTTGCGGCCCAAATACAATCTTTGCAACCTCCGGCGTAATTCGCCTTTTTGTTTTATTGCTCATCATGTACATCGCTCTCATCGTTCTCATTCTTCTTGTGTGCTTTCTGCTGGCCCTGGTGGTGCTGGCCCAAAACCCCAAAGGCGGCGGAATTTCGAGCCAGTTCAGCGCCGGCGGCGCGGCCAGCATGATGGGCGTGAAGCGCACCGGCGACCTGCTGGAGAAACTGACCTGGGGCTTTGCCATTGGCCTCGTGGTGCTGTCGCTCGGCTCGCACATGCTGACTTCCACCGGCGGCGGCCCCGCTCGCAGCGTCAACCAGCAGCGCGCCCTGGAAACCAAGCTGCCCGCTTCGGCCCCGGCGCCCACCGCCCCTGCTCCCAGTGGCGCTCAAGCTCCGGCTGGCGGCGCCACCACGGCGCCCACCACGGCCCCGGCAACACCTGCGGATGCTCCTGCTACGCCTGCCAAATAAACTCGCGCTTCCCGCGTCCCAATCTTCAAAAGCCGGTGCTTCCACGCGAAGCACCGGCTTTTTTGTTGGCCGTGTGGTCGAGCTGTCGCATTCTTGTCAACTTTGACCCGCTGATTCGTTCCTCTGCCACGAAAGTTCCCGAAAACTGCCCATTTTGTCAGGTTTCCGGGGCTGGCACGGGAAATGACGAGGGGGCGTAGACTCTGATTTTCCACCTTACATAACCCAAACACACACAGAATGGCACTTAGCATGAAACCGCTGGCCGACCGCGTCATTGTTCGCGCCGCCGCCGCCGAGGAGAAAACCAAATCCGGCATCATCATCCCCGATACGGCCAAGGAGAAGCCCCAGCGTGGCGAAGTAGTGGCCGTAGGCGAAGGCAAAACCGCCGACAGCGGCTCGCTCATCAAGCCGCAGGTGCAGGTAGGCGACCAGGTGCTCTACGGCAAATACGCCGGCACCGAAATCACCGTCGATGGCGAAGACCTGCTCATCATGCGCGAGTCGGACATTTTCGCCGTGCTCTAAGCCGTCAGGCTTGGCCCCGCGAAAATTCCAAAATACCTCATTATCCTTACTTACTTCAGTTCCCAGAAATGGCTAAGAACATCCAATTTGACGTTGAAGGCCGCGCCCGCCTGCAGGCCGGTGTCAACAAGCTCGCCAACGCCGTAAAAGTGACCCTCGGCCCGAAAGGCCGCAACGTCATCATCGACAAGAAGTTCGGCGCGCCGAGCATCACCAAGGACGGCGTGACCGTGGCCAAAGAAATCGAGTTGCGCGACCCCATCGAGAACATGGGCGCCCAGCTCGTGAAAGAAGTGGCTTCCAAAACGGCCGACCAGGCCGGCGACGGCACCACGACGGCAACGGTTTTGGCCCAGGCCATCTACACCGCCGGCTCGAAGAACGTGGCCGCCGGTGCCAACCCCATGGATTTGAAGCGCGGCATCGATAAGGCTGTGCTGGCCGTGGTGGCCAACCTGAAGTCGCAGTCGAAGAAGATTGAAAACTCGGCCGAAATTGCCCAGGTGGGCACCATTTCGGCCAACAACGACGCCGAAATCGGGAAGATGATTGCCGATGCCATGGAGAAAGTGGGCAAGGAAGGCGTCATCACCGTGGAAGAAGCCCGTGGCACCGAGACCGAAGTGAAAACGGTGGAAGGCATGCAGTTCGACCGCGGCTACCTCTCCCCCTACTTTGTGACCAACCCCGAGAAAATGGAGGTTGAGTTCGATAACCCTTACGTGCTCATCTACGACAAGAAAGTGAGCACCATGAAGGAGCTGCTGCCCGTGTTGGAGCAAGTGCTGCAAACCGGCAAGCCCCTCGTCATCATCTCGGAAGACGTGGACGGCGAAGCCCTCGCGACCCTGGTGGTGAACAAGCTGCGCGGCTCGCTGAAAATTGCTGCCGTGAAAGCTCCTGGCTTCGGCGACCGCCGCAAGGCCATGCTGGAAGACATTGCCACCCTCACGGGCGGTACCGTTATCAGCGAAGAGCAGGGCTACAAGCTCGAAAACGCTACGCTGGAATACCTCGGCACGGCGGAGAAAATCATCATCGACAAAGACAACACGACCATCGTGAACGGCAAGGGTTCGAAAGACGCCATCAGCGGCCGCGTGGCCCAGATTAAGGCCCAGATGGAAACCACCACGAGCGACTACGACAAGGAGAAGCTGCAGGAGCGCCTCGCCAAGCTGAGCGGCGGCGTGGCCATCCTCTACATCGGTGCCAGCACCGAAGTGGAAATGAAAGAGAAGAAAGACCGGGTGGACGACGCCCTGCACGCCACCCGCGCCGCCGTTGAGGAAGGCGTGGTGCCCGGCGGCGGCGTGGCCCTGGTGCGCGCCCTGGAGTCGCTGGCCGGTGTGGACACCATTAACGCCGACGAGCGCACGGGGGTGAACATCATCCGCACGGCCCTGGAAGCCCCCCTGCGCACCATCGTGGCCAACGCCGGCGGCGAAGGCTCGGTAGTGGTGCAGAAAGTGGTGGAAGGCAAAGGCGACTTTGGCTACAACGCCCGCGAGGACCGGTACGAAAACCTGGTGGCCGCCGGCATCATCGACCCCACCAAGGTGACCCGTCTGGCCCTCGAAAACGCTGCGAGTATCGCCGGCCTGTTGCTGACGACCGAAGCCGTGATTTCGGACGAGCCCGAGCCCAAAGAGTCCGGCCATAGCCACGGCGATGGCGGCATGGGCGGCATGGGTGGCATGGGCGGCATGATGTAAGACCGCAGATTATAACGGATTTGACGGATTACGCAGATTCGTTATAACTGCTAACAGAGAGCCCCGCTGGCGTTGCCGGCGGGGCTTTTTTTATTGGCGGAGGCAACGCTTAGGCATATTTACAAGGGTTTGTTTTGGGTGCAGGAGCAGGCAAGCCGTTAAGCCAAAAGCGGTATTCCTCAACTCAAACCCGCTGCTGGTAAACCCGGGGCGGAAAATTGAGCCGGCAGTAGTAGGTTCGGGTGAACTTGCCACCGTATGCGACGTAGCCTCTTGATTTTGCTGGTAAGCCTGTGGGCTGGCGCCGCGCGGGCGGCCGTGCCAGCGCGGCTGCCTGCCGACAGTTGGGCCACGGTGCAGGGTCGCAAGCAGGGCACCGTGACGGCGCTGTGGAACGCGCTCGACCCGTTTCTGTTTCGGGAGGCGGGCACGGGGCGGCTGCGGGGCGTGGAATACGAGGTAATGGAGTCATTTGCCGCGTACGTGCGGCGGCGCTACGGCGTGCGGCTGCGGGTGGAGTGGCGCGAGGTGCCGGTGTTCGACGAGCTGCTGCCTTACGTGGCCCATAGCCGGCAGGCGGGGGTGTTTGGCTGGGGCAGCTTTTCGATAACGGACGCCCGCGAGCGGCAGGTGCGCTTCACTCCGCCGTATATGCCCGACCTGAACGTGCTGGTGACCCACGAGCGGGTGCCCACCGCCGGCAGCGCCGCCGAGCTGCTGCGCGCCCTGCGCGGCGACGGCGTGGCCTACACCATGCAGGCCACCACGATGGCCGACGACGTGCGGGCCCTACTGCCAGCCAGCGGCCCGGAAACTCCTACCCGCTTCACGGCCGACGATTTTGACATTCTGGAACGCATTGCCGGCGACGAGCGGGTGTTTGGCTACGTGCCGCTGTCGGTGTACGTGGTGGGCCTGCAGAAAGGACTGGCCATCAAGCGCCACCCGGCCCTGACCCGGCCCCGGCGGGGCTGCGCCGGCATTTACCCACCGGGCAGCGACTGGCAGCCGGTGGTGGACGAGTACTTCGGCAGCGCCGAATTTGGCCGCGTGAGCCAGCAGCTGCTGCAAAAGTACCTGGGCACCTACATGTCGGCGCTGGTGGCGGCCCCGGCCCAGGGCAGCCGGCCTGCCGACGACCGGGAGCTGTTGCGGCTGGAAAAGGAAATTGTGTCGCAGCGCTTCGTGGACGCCGCCTTGCAGCACCAGCAGAGCCGCACCTACCTCAACGGGTTCATCCTGGTGGGGCTGCTGGTGCTGGTGCTGGCCGGGGCGCTGCTGGGCCGGGCCGTGCTGGTGGGGCGCTTCAACCGCCAGCTTCAGGCGCGCAACGCCGTGATTGGCGAGCAGAACGAAGCCATTGGGCGCATGAACCGGCAGCTGGAGCAGAAGGTGCTGCAGGGGCAAATGAACCCGCACTTCATCTTCAACTCGCTGAACGCCATTCAGTATTTCGTGAGCCTGGACGAAAAGCGGCAGGCCCTGCACTACATCGCCGCGTTTGCCCGCTTCATGCGGCAGCTGCTGGCCAACGCGGCCAATCCCACCACGGCCGTGGCCGACGAAATCCGCCTGTTGGAGCAGTACCTGGCGCTGGAGCAGCAGCGCTTTGCCCACAAGTTCACCTTCAGCGTGGAGGCGCTGGCGCCCGGCCCGGAGCTGCTGGCGGCCCGGCTGCCCTCGCTGCTGCTGCACCCCTTCGTGGAAAACGCCCTCTACCACGGCGTGCTGAACCGGCCCGATGCCGGCGGCCACATCCGCGTGCGCTTCGAGCACACCGGCACCGAGCTGCGGGTGGCCGTGGAAGACAACGGGGCCGGGCGCCAAACGGCGGCGGCTCAGCAAACCCGCCAGCGCAGCGCTCACCTCACGCCCTTCGCGCAGCTGGCCCAGGAGCGCCTGGCCTTGCTCAACGAGGACACCGCCACCTCTATACGGGTGCAGACCGTGGACCTGGCCGACGAAGCCGGCGGGCAGGGCACCCGGGTGGAATTTGCGTGCCCGGCCACCGCGTGAGCGGCGGGCGGGAAATCCCAGCCCCGGGTAGGACAACTGCATGGCTATGCCTGATTATTCAGTATCATTGAGTGTTGGCCGCCCCGTGCCCGTCTTCCCATTTCCCGTTTGCTTATGACCGCCGCGACTTTTTGGCACCAGCTTTCGCACCTGGGCGTGGGGCCCCACCTCCCGCGCGAGCTGCGCAAGAAAGTGGTGCTGTGCAACCGCATCAGCGCCACGGTGTTTGTGGCCATCGGGGCCACGGGGTTTCAGTTTTTCCGGTTGCCGCCGCTGTTTGCCCTCTACGCCCTGGCAGCTTTCTGCTACGGCACTCCGCTGCTCTTCAACCTGTTGGGCCGGCACACGCTGGCGCGGGCCGTGCTGGTATGCACGCCGCCGGTGTTCATCGTGCTGGTGTCGGGGCTGTCGGCCGACGGCCCCTCGTTGAACCTCAAGTTTCAGCTGCTTTCGGTGCTGATTACGCCGGTGGTGCTGTTTCAAATCACGGAGGGGCGGTGGATGTGGCTGGGGCTGGCCTGGGTGGCGCTGACGTTTGTGCTGTTCGACCCGTTGTCGCGGGCCATTCCGCGGCTGGCCGAAATCCCCAACGACCAGGCCTTCGACAACCCCGCCACCCAAAACCTAAGTTTGGCGCTCAGCCTGCTGCTGTTTGTGGTGGCTTTTGTGTACTTGCAATGGATGAACCGCAGCACCGAGCGGCAGCTGGCCGCGGCCCTGGCCGGCGCCGAAGCCCAGACCCAGGTCATCCAAGCCCAGCACGCGCAGCTGCAGGACCAGTACGAGGCCATTGAGCGCCAGAACTCGGCCATCGAAACCATCAACCACGAACTGCGCCTGCAAGCCCTGAAGGCCCAGATTAACCCGCATTTCGTGTTCAATGCGCTGAATTCCATCCAGCACTTCATCATGCAGAAAGAGCCGCTGGAAGCCATTGGCTACCTGGCCAAGTTTGCCAAGCTCATCCGGCAGGTGCTGGAAAACTCGGTGAACGAGCGGGTGCCCATTGCCGACGAGCTGAAGGCCCTGGGCTACTACCTGGAGCTGGAAAAGCTGCGCTTCGGCGAGGCCTTCACCTACCGCATTGAGGTGGACGAGCAAGTGGACGTGCACAACACCGAGGTGCCGGCCATGCTGCTGCAGCCCTACGCCGAAAACGCCATTTTGCACGGCCTGCGCCACCGCGCCGCGCCCGGCGGCCAACTCACCATCTGGGTGCTGCACCAGTTCGACCATTTGCTGTGCGTGGTGGAAGACAACGGCATTGGGCGGGCCGCGGCGGCGGCACTGGCCGCCGGCCGGCCCCGCACCCACGTGTCGCGCGGCACCGGCGTCACCGACATGCGCCTGCGCCTGCTCAACCACGAAGTGGGCGTCGTGATGACGGACCGCCCCCCCACGAACGGCGTGCCCGGCGGCACCCGCGTAGAAATTACCATCCCCCTTGTAGCATGAAAGCGGTTATTATTGAAGACGAGCTGCACAGCCGGGAATTCCTGAAAAACGTGCTCCAGGAGCTGTGCCCCGAGGTGGAGCTGCTGGGCACGGCCGAATCGGTGCCGACCGGTGTGGCCCTGCTCAACCGCACCCGGCCCGATTTGGTGTTTTTGGACATTGAGATGCAGTCGGGCACCGGGTTCGATTTGTTGCAGCAGGTGGGCCGCGGCGATTTTGCGGTGGTGTTCACCACGGCCTACGACCACTACGCCCTGCAAGCCATCAAGTTCAGCGCCATCGATTACCTGCTCAAGCCGCTGGACCTCGACGAGCTGCAGGCCGCCGTGGGCAAGGTGCGCGACCGCCTGGCCCGCCCCGCCCCCGCCGGCCCCACGGCCCTCGACCAGCTGCTGGCCACCCTCAGCCAGCCCGCCCGCGTGCCCCAGACCATCACCCTGGCCACGTCCGACGGCCTGGAATTCGTGCCCCTGAGCAGCATCGTTCGCATCGAGGCCGCCGGCGCCTATTCCACTTTTTACCTGAAAGGGGAAAAGAAAATCGTGGTGAGCAAAAACCTGAAGGAATACGAAGGCATGCTGCCGGCCGGCCAGTTTTTTCGGGTGCACAACTCCCACATCATCAACCTGGCCGAAGTGCGGCGCATGGTGCGCACCGACGGCGGCTACGCCGTGATGAGCGACGGCGCCACGGTCCTGATTTCACCCAAAAAGAAAGACGAATTCCTGCAGCTGATGACGGGCCGCGAGGCCTAGAAGCAGGCGGGTAGACAGGGTGAAAAGCTGCCGAGCGAAGCGGCAGAAGTGCCTGGTATTGGGCAGTAGTCGAAACACTGGGGAGGGAATGTGAGCGGACGTCACCTTTACCCTGTTTTCCACCGTTCCGGTTGGCTCCTTGCCCAATGCCTTGCTGCTCGGCGACTTGGACGGCGATGGCGACCTGGACGCCGTCACGTTGGATACCGACAGCCAGACCGTGTCGGTGCGCTTCAACAACGGCGCGGGCCAGCTCAGCGGCAACGCCACTTACGCGGTGGGCAGTGGCGGCTTCGATGCGGCGCTGGGCGACCTCGACGGCGACGGCGACCTTGACGTGGTAGTAAGCCACGCTTCCGTGGACAACACGTCGACGGTGTTGCTCAACAATGGCACCGGTACTTTCGTGGCCGGCACTCCCATCAACACTCTGAATACCCAGACCCTGGCCCTGGGCGACCTCGACAACGACGGCGACCTGGATGCGCTGTTCGTAAACACCACTGGTAACTCCATCAGCGTGCGCCTGAACAACAACGCGGCCCCCCTGCCCGTCGAGTTGGTGGCCTTCACCGCCACGCGCCAGGGCGCGGCCGCCCGCCTGCAGTGGGCCACGGCTTCGGAAAAAAACAACGCTGGCTTCGGGGTAGAGGCTTCGGTGGACGGGCACTCGTTCCGGCAGCTCGGCTTCGTGCCCGGCCAGGGCAACAGCAGCGGCCCCCGCACCTACGAGTTTCTCGACGAGGCCCTGCTGCGCCACGGCGCCGCCACGGCCGTCTACTACCGCCTGCGCCAGCAGGACGCCGACGGTACGACCACCTATTCATCGGTGCGCTCGGTGGCCGTGGACGCCGCAACGGCCGCACCAGCCCTGTACCCCAACCCGGCCGCGGCCGGCACCGGGCTCACCCTCACCGGGGCGCGGCCCCGCCAGCCCCTGCCCCTGCTCGATGCCCTGGGCCGCGAGGTGCTGCGCGTGGTGCCCGACGAAGCCGGCCGCGCCGAGCTGCGCCTGCCCGCCGGCCTGGCTCCGGGCGTGTACCTGCTGCCCACGCCCGGCCGGGCCCTGCGGGTGGTGGTCACGGAGTAAGGCAGCAAGCCCGGCCACAACGGCCGCCGCATCAACCATAGAAAAGCCCCGCTGGCAATGCCGGCGGGGCTTTTTTGTGCGCGTAAGGTTTGTGGTTCGGACCGCAGGTTTGCGCTTCGGTCCGAAGGTTTGTGGTTCGGCGGGAAGGTTTGTCGTTCGGAAGCGGTTGGCGGACGTCTAGACGGAAGGTTTGTTGTCGGAAAACGGTTGGCGAGGCTTCGGAAGCGGTTGGCGGGCGTTCGGAAGCGGTTGGCGGGCATCCGGACACAAAGGTTCGTGGTTCGGAAACGGTTGGCGGGCGTCCGGAAGCTTGGGAACGTGCTTAGGAAGGAGCTGGCGGGGAGCGGGGTGGCACCACGAGTTGCCCGCTAGGCTTCGTGGTGCCACCCCTTCCCTATTCAACAACCAGGCGCTTGGTCACCACGCCTTCGGGCAGGGCCACGCGCAGCGTGTACACGCCGGGCGCCACGTTGCCCACGGCCAACGCCTGAGCGGCCGTCCCCCGCTTGGCGGGCAGCTCCTGGCGCAGCACCTGCTGGCCCAGCGAGTTAAATAAGACCACCCCGACGGCTTGCCCATTTGCCGGCACGGCCAGCCACAGCTGCTGATGGGCGGGATTCGGAAACACCGAAACCTGGGCGCCCAACGGCGGGCGGGTAGCCAGCGCCTGACCAAGCTGGAAGACAAGCGAGAAGCGTGGCCCGGCCAGCGAGGCATCGGCCGTAAAGGTGTAGGCAGCCTGGGGCGTCAGCGGCGTGGAGGTGCCGGTGAGGGCGTCGCGCAGCTGCACGGTGGCGCCGGCGGGCAGGTTCAGCAGCTCATCGGCGCGGAGCGTGTAGGTGCCGGTCTGGGCCACACGCACGGCCAGCGGTACCGTCAGCGGCACATTACCGAGCAGCGGCAGGCCGCTGATGGCCAGGGGGGCGGCCGCGTCGTCGAAGGCGAGCTGCACGCGGTGGCCGGCCGCGAGCTTGGGGGCATCGAAAGCGGCGTCGAAGCCCGTCGTGGCCCCGCTTTCGAAGTACACGGCGGCCTGGTCGGTGGTCCCCGCGCCGCTCAGGCTCAGCTGGAGCAGCAGGCGGGTTTCGGAGGTGCCGCGCTGCGGGGCGGCCGTGGCGTAGGTGCTGAGGCGGGCGGCGTTGGTCAGATTAAGGCGGGCGGTGGTCCCGGGGGTGCTGGCGCGCACAAAGAACCCCTGCCCCAGCCCGATGACATCGGTGCCGCCGTTGGTGCCCACGCGGTTGACGTAGCTGGCGTAGGTGCCGGCGTACTGCCCGCTCGACTTATAGACGTGCACGGCATTGTCGAGCCCCGAAGCCCCGGCAAACGCCTGCGTCCAGCCGATGGGCGCCGGGTACGGGTTGCCGAGCAAATGCCAGCCGGCTTCGGCCGGCGCGCCGCGGCCGAGGCTGCTGATGGCCACGGCTCCATTGCCCAACGTGCCCACGAAGTCGACGGTCTGGTCAGCGACCAGGTTCACGGTGTAGCCCCGGCCGGGCGTCATGGCTTCTGCCGTGGCATTGGGCGACACCCAGCCCTTGTCGAAATCGGCCGTGGCCCCATTGCCGGTGGTGGCCACCAAGGCTTGGTTGTAAGAAAAAATATTGGGGAAAGGCGTTGCCTGGCCGGGGTTGGGGCCGTTGTAGGCCGGGTTCACCACGGGCGTGAAGCCGGCCGTGCCCAGGTCGGCCAGCGTGGTGTTGGCCACCGGGGCGGCCAGGTGGCGGTAGCCCAGGCCCCGGTTCAGGGCGGGGTCGAGGTAGCACTGCACGGTGGCGGCGCCCAGCACGGCGGCCGCGCCGTTGTTTACCACCATGGCCGTGCCGCTGGCGTCGGCCGCCAGGGTCAGGTTGCCGTTAGATGTCAGGTTGCCGTTCAGCGTCAGCAGGCGCGTCACGGCCAGCGGGCGGCCGAGTTGCACGCCCGCGCTGCCCACCGTGAGGTTGGCGATGCGCAGCCCGTTGCTGCCGCCAAAGCTCTGCGCGGCGCTGCCAGTGGTGAGCAAAGTGCCCGCCCCGCCGAGGGTGCCGTTGTTGGTGAGTGCCCCGCTCAGGCTGAGGGAACCCCCGCTGGCCACCGTGAACGAAGCGCCAGTGGCCACGGTCAGGCTGCCAACGGCGGCGCTGGAACTCAGCACGGGCATGTTGGGCACGCCGGCCGGGATGGTCACGTTGTCAGTGGCGCCGGGCACCGCGTTGTTGTTCCAGTTCGCCGGGTTGGTGTAGGCGGGGCTCGCAGCCCCGGTCCATTGCCCGTTGGCCGGGCTCACCACCACAGTCAGGGTAAAAACCGACTGTGCGGGCGCGGGCAGGCCGTTGTCGGTGGCGGTGAAGGTGATGGTGCGGGTGCCCGCGTTGCAGGCCGCGCCCGTTACCGTCAGCGTCAGCGTGGGGTTGGTGCCGCCGTTGCCCGTCGTGGTCAGCGAAGCGTTGCAAAACGTCCCGCTGCTGAAGTTCGACGACACGGAAACCGTCTCGTCGGGTTCCGGGCCCGAAAACTGGAGGGGCAGCACCACGGTCTGCCCCTGGTTCACGGTGAGCACGCCGCCGGGCAGGCCGGCCACGGCGGGCGGCACGTTGCCGGCGTCGCGCACCCGGTAGCCCAGGCACTGCCCGTCCAGCCAGTCCACGCCGCCGGGGTTGCCCGCGAACGAGGCGTTGGGTGCCAAGCTGCCGCTAAGGTTAAATCTTCCGGTCTGGATGTAGTCGACGTTGTTGCCTTTGTTGACGCCCACAGACGCCGGAATCCCACCGAAGCCGCCCGTGCCGCTATCGGCGTCGCTGGTGGTCCACTGCATGTCGTCGTAGGCAAAGAGCACGTCGTTGCCGGAAAAGCCGGGCGCCGTGTTGGCCTTAATGACCAGTTGGAAAGTATTTTTCTTATCGGCTTTGCGATTGAAATAGCCCACCTTGTTCCATACCACCACCAGTCGGTCCGGAAATACCTTGTACCACACGGTGCCGCTGGCGGGGTTTTGGGTGTCCACGTCCGCCCAAAACGGCGCAATCATGGGCCTGGCCAAGGGAAAGCCCTGGGCGTTAAAGGAACCGTATGGCGCATCGAAGGTGATGTTGCCGTTGTTGTTGATGTACACGTCGCTGTACCGATTGCCAAACAGGGAGAAATTCCACCCCAGGCTAACCGGCCCGAAAGAAGCGTCGTCGTTGCGGCCCAGGCTGGTCCAGCCCCCGGCGGCCGTGGTGTCGAAAGGCTCGAAGCAAGCGGGGCGGGCCACAGCCGCGGCGGCGCCTTGTTGGGCGCCAACGGCAACCGCTGTCCGTCTGGCTGACGAGGCGCTTAGCTGGCGCTTCCGAGCCTCATAGTGGGGGTTGGTACTGGCGGAATTCCAAAAGCGCGGCGCTTGGCCGCGAGCACCCATAGCACCCAGCCACAGGCAGCAGAAAAATAGCAATTGTTTCATAGGAGGAGTAGGTTAAACAGCACTGCAAAATAAATATTCATCGTCTTACCCCTATGTCCTCCGGCCAAACGCTTCGAAGCCCGGGAATGCAGGCCCGAAAACTGGCCGGGTAACTACACGAAGAAGCCCCCGACGCCAAGGCACCGAGGGCTTCTTTGTGAGACGAAAATCTTTGTGAGACGAAAAGCAACGTTGCTCTACGCCTGTGCTACCGGCGCGGGGTAGTTGCGGGCGTCCATCATCTTGGCCAGCTTGCCGCTGATGAGGAACAGGATGGCCGCGGCCACCGCAGCCGAAATCACGAACACCATGAAGAAATCGTAGAGGTTGGTGATGTGGAAGCCGAGCAGCTCCGGTGCGGGGGCCGTCGATTTCGGGTCCGGGTACAGGCTGCTCATGTAGCCGGCCAGGTAGTTGGCGGCGGCATTGGCGAGGAACCACACGGCCATGAGCAGGGAGGCGAATTTCACCGGCGCCAGCTTGTTCACCAGCGAGAGGCCGATGGGCGACAAGCACAGCTCGCCCACGGAGTGCAGGAAGTAGAGCGCCACCAGGAAGAACATGCTCACCTTCACACCGGGCTGCAGGTTGTGCACGCCGAAGCACATCACCAGGTAGCCAGCGGCCAGGCAGGCCAGGCCAATGGCCATTTTGAGGGGAGACGGCGGCTCGGCGCCGCGGCGGCCGAGGGCCGTCCACACAGCAGCCATGATAGGCGCGCCCACCACCACGAAGATGGCGTTGAGGTTCTGGAAAATACTGGCCGGCAGCGTGAAGCCGAAGATGGTGCGGTTCATCTGCTCATCGGCGAAGAAGGTGAGCGAAGCCGGGGCCTGCTCGAAGGCCGCCCAGAAGAACACCACAAAGAACGACACGATGAAAATGACCATGATGCCCTTCACGTCGGCCCCGCTCAGCGATTTATCGCTGAAAATCATGAAGCCAATGCCCAGCACGGCCACGCCCAGCAGCGGCGCGATGGTGGGGAATTTGGCCGAATCGAGCCATAAAATGCCGAGGATGATAGCCAGCAGCACCGGCAGCAGGGCGTAAATGCCCATCACGCCGCCCGAATGCACGGGCGTTTCGCCCACTTGCGTGCCGTCTGGGGTGTGCAGGTATTTCTCCTTGCCCCAGTTAAAAATCACGGTACCCAGCAACATGGCAATGCCGCAGGCCAGAAACGCCCAGCGGAAATCGGCCGCGTTGCCGGTGTCGCCGATGAGGCTGGTGATGGTGTTGCCGATGAACGAGCCCAGGTTGATGCCCATATAGAAGATGGTGTAGGCGGCGTCCTTGCGCTTGTCGGCCGGCGCGTAGAGCGAGCCCACCATGCTCGAAATATTGGGCTTGAAGAAACCGTTGCCCACAATCATCACGCCCAGGCCCAGGTAGAGCAGCCAGTGGCTGAGGGCGTGGCTCTCGGCCGGGCCGTAGTTGGAGGCCGAGAAAAACAGCGTGAACTGCCCCAGCGCCATCAGCAAACCGCCCGTGAGAATGGAGCGCCGGTTGCCCCAGTACCGGTCCGAGATAAAGCCGCCGATGAGCGGCGTGAGGTACACCAAACTGGTGTAGCCGCCGTAGAACTTGGACGCGAAGGCCTTGTCCATCATCATGGCCTTGGTGAGGAACAGCACGAGCACGGCGCGCATGCCGTAGTAGCTGAACCGCTCCCACATTTCGGTGGCGAACAGCAGGTACAGCCCGCGTGGGTGACTCGTGGATTCCGCGGCGAGCGGCTGCTCGGTCTGAGCGGGGACAGTTTGCATAGAGGGAACTAGGGGGTGAGAAATGAGATGAAGCAGGAGAAAATCGTGGCCTTTGCGCAGCTAATGCAATGCGGGCACGGTAAATCTAGGAAAGTTTTGGGATTAATCGGGCTGAGCGAGTAGTAGCGCGGACTTTGTAGTCCGCGTCCCCGAATGGCTTTTACGGCGCGGGGACGCGGACTACAAAGTCCGCGCTACTTCCCTGCCGCGTCGTTCCGGTAGGCTTTGGCCCGGTAAGCGGCCGGCGCCAGCCCGGTTTGCTTGCGAAAAAACCGGGTGAAATACCCCGGGTCGACAAACTGTAATTCGTAGGCGATTTCGGCCACCGAGAGCGAGGTATAGAGCAAATAGTTGTGTGCCCGGCGGATGGTGTGGGCCTGCACGATTTGCTGGGCGGTTTTGCCCTTCACGGCCTGGCAAATGCGGTTCAGGTGCACCTGCGTAATCTTGAGCTCTTGCGCAAACTGCGAAATCTTCTTCTCGAAGGGCGCCGTTTTCTCAATGGCTTTCTGGAATTCGCGGAAGTAGTGCAGCGCGCGGTTGGGGCTCTCCTGCTGACGGCGGTTGTGTTGCAGCAGGCGGTAAATTTTCACGAAGAGCAGCTTGAAATAGCCGTTCAGGGCCAACTGCTTGCCAGACAGGTCGGAGTTGATTTCCTCGTGAATCTGCTGTTCCAGCGCCTGCAAGTCGGCAAAGCGAACTTCAGAATTGAAGTCGGACAGGATGTGCACGGTGTTCAATTCAACCAGCACGCCAGGCGTGGCTTGCAGAATGGTATCGAGCAGGGCCTCGGCCAGCGTGAGGGTGCGGCCTTTCACCTGCGGGCTGAAGGTGAAGCCGTGCACCGTATTGGCGGGGATGATGACCAGGCAGGGCGTGCGCAGCTCCACGGGCTCAGGCGCCTCAAAAGAGGCCCGGCCCGCTTCCAGGAAAAAAAGTTGGAACAGGTTCTCGTGCAGGTGCGGCTTCAGGCCCCAGTCGGTGGCGCGGGGCCGGGGCATGATGAGCTGGCTTTGCAGGTAATCGTGCGAAATCCGGGCCTTGTGGTCGCCGTAGATTCCGTTGTAGCGGGCAATATCCGTGGCCATCGTGCGACAAAAAACAGGGACAAAGAAAACCTTTTGCGAACCGGGCGTTTACTTATTTACACTCACAAGGCCCCGTTTTGCCGGTTGTGGTAGCCAAATGTAAAGCGCAACGGCGACATGGTTTAATTTGTCCCGTTAAAGAAATGAATTGTTTCAGTCCGCTTGGGCCCGGCAATTCTACCTTTGTACCCTCTCTCGCAAGAACCTCCCCCTAACCCCTTTATCGCCATGCCACAAGCTCCCACCCTTGCCGCCGCGGCCCACAATCGTTTGCAGCCCCTGGGCCTTACCCAAACGGGCACCGTCCACCTCAACCTCACGCCCGCTGAGCTCGTGGAGCACGCCCTGCGCAACGGCGAAGGCCACCTCACCGACACCGGCGCCCTGATGGCCGACACCGGCAAGTTCACCGGCCGCTCGCCCAAAGACCGGTTCGTGGTGAAGGACGAAAACACCGCCGACAGCGTGTGGTGGGGCGACATCAACATCCCCTTCGCCCCCGAAAAATTCGACCAGCTGCACCAGAAAATGGTGGCCTACCTGGCCGACAAGGACGTGTACGTGCGCGAAGCCTACGCCGGCGCCAACCCCGACTACCAGCTCAAGCTGCGCGTGGTGAACGAACAAGCCTGGCACAACCTGTTTTGCTACAACATGTTCCTGCGCCCCGAAGAAGGCGCGGACACCAGCTGGATGCCCGATTTCAGCATCATCTGCGCCCCCGGCTTCGAGGCCGACCCGGCCGTGGACGGCACCCGCCAGCCCAACTTCGCCATCATCAACTTCACCAAGAAGATGATTCTGATTGGCGGCACGGGCTACGCCGGCGAAATGAAAAAAGGCATCTTCGGCGTGCTGAACTACCTGCTGCCCCACGAGCACAACACCCTGAGCATGCACTGCTCGGCCAACGTGGGCAAGGACGGCGACACGGCCATCTTCTTCGGCCTGTCGGGCACGGGCAAAACGACACTCTCGGCCGACCCCAACCGCGGCCTCATCGGCGACGACGAGCACGGCTGGACGCCCGACGAAGGCATCTTCAACTTCGAAGGCGGCTGCTACGCCAAGGTCATCGACCTGAGCAAGGAGAAGGAGCCCGAGATTTACGACGCCATCCGCTTCGGTTCCATCGTGGAGAACACGCGCTTCATCCCCGGCACCCACACCGTGGATTATGCCAACAAGTCGGTGACCGAAAACACGCGCACCGCCTACCCCATCAACTTTATTCCGAACGCCATCGAGCCCGGCGTGGCCGACGCGCCGAAGAACATTTTCTTCCTCACGGCCGATGCCTTTGGCGTGATTCCGCCCATCAGCAAGCTCGACAAGTCGCACGCCATGTACCTGTTCATGTCGGGCTACACGGCCAAGGTAGCCGGCACCGAAATGGGCGTGACCGAGCCGCAGACCACGTTCTCGGCTTGCTTCGGCGCCGTGTTCCTGCCCCTGCACCCCACCAAGTACGCCGAGATGCTGGGCCAGAAAATGGACGAGAACCCCGACATCAACGTGTGGCTCATCAACACCGGCTGGACCGGCGGCAGCTACGGCACGGGCTCGCGCATGAAGCTGCCCTATACCCGCGCCATGATTACGGCCGCGCTGAACGGCCAGCTCGACGACGTGAAGTTCACCAAGCACCCCGTCTTCGGCATGATGGTGCCCGGCGCGGTGCCCGGCGTGCCCACCGAAATCCTGGACCCGCGCAACACCTGGGCCGACAAAGCCGCCTACGACAAAACCGCTTCGGACCTGGCCGATAAGTTCGTGGCCAACTTCAAGAAGTACGCCGAGTACGCCAACGAGGAAATCCTAGCCGGCGCGCCCAAAGTGGCAACCGCTGCGGTGGAAGCGTAAGCTGCTAAGTAGTTCACTCACCAAAAAGCCCCGTCGGTTGCAGCCGACGGGGCTTTTGCTGTTCGGTTGGCGCACCCTTATTGCAATGCACCTAAATTGCGGCGAAGACTTCTCTGGAAATTTTTGCCGCCGACTCCCAAGTAATTTCCTGGGGCGGCTTCTTGTAGTATTCGTACGCCAGCGCCATTTGCGCAGCAGCAGCTTCGGGGGCTACTCGCCCTGTAGCCGTACCTAACCCAGGGCAAAGCACGATTTGAATCCGGGCAGTCTGTGCGTTGAAGCTTTTTACTGCCTGCAACATTGCTTTCATGGCCAAATACACATTATCGGTGCCATTAATGGACATGGGCACCCGCATGGTGGGGGTATGGGCTAAATAAGGATGGGCAGCGTGACTGGTCCCAATGATAAAACTTGAACCAACTGGCTGCTCCCCGTTGTAATTGGCCATAATATGCGCCTGCACCCGACTCTGCAGCCCATTACCAAAGTATTTGGTGATGGCTAAATCAACGCCGCCGTCCATCAATCCGAAGGAATTTGCTGCGCTGACCATGCAATCATATTCTTTAACTGACTCAAATACATTGTTGACTATTTTCACTTCATCGTGCATTTGAAATGCAGATTGCCAAGCTTCGCATAGCGCTTGATTGGGGTCAACGAGAATCAGCTTATTCATAAAATACGTCGGTTACGAGCCAATATAGAATGAAAGCGCTGAGCAGTTGCTGGTTTGAGTACCAGCCGTTGCCCAGCGCTTTCATCTCGCTTCTTCGACCGCTATTGCCGCCGCTTACCCAACTGACTTTTGATGGTGGAGCGGTTCAGCCACGCGGCCAGGGCCACGCCGGCGCCGGCCAGCAGCGCCGTGCGCAGGGCGGGGCTGCCGGCCGTCACGGCTTCGGTGTAGAAGCTGGTTTCGCGGGTGTAGCCGGGGTAGTTGCCGCGCTCCCGCAAACTGCCGGCGGCGCGGTCGAGGCCGTTTTGGGCCAAGGGGCGCGGGGCTTCATCGGCGTGCTCCTGCTTGGCGAAGGCTTTTTCCATGTACTGGTCGAACAGGATGGGCGTCCAGCGTTTCATGCCGATGAAGGCACGGCCGCCCCCGCCCACCACGATGTCGCGCTCCGGCGTGACGGCGGCGTGCAGGATGGCACGGGCTACCGTTTCGGGCGCGTAGGCGGGCGGGCCGTGCTTGGCTTCGCGGTCCATGTAGTTTTTGGCGTGCATCGTGTAGGGCGTGTCGATGGACGAGGGCTGAATGAGCGTGACGGACACCGGTGCGCCGTCCATTTCCAGCTCCATGCGCAGGCCGTCGTTGAAGCCTTTCACGGCGTGCTTGCTGGCCGAGTAGATGGTTTGGAGGATGGCGGTGACGTCGGACAGGATGCTGCCCACGTTGATGATGGCACCGCCCTTATTCTTGAGGTGCTGCGCGGCTTCCAATGAGCCGTAAACGACGCCCCAAAAGTTGGTTTCGAACAGCTTGCGCATGTCTTCGATGGGCACTTGCTCCAGCTTGCCATAAATGGAAACACCGGCGTTATTCACCCAGGTGTTGTAGCCGCCAAAACGTTGCTCGGCGGCCTGGGCGATGCGTTGCACATCAGCCGCTTGGCTCACGTCGGCCACTTCGTAAATGGCCTGGCCGCCGTTTTGATTGATTTCTTCGCAGAGCTGACGCAGGGCGTCCTGGCTGCGGGCGGCCAGCACGAGCTTGGCGCCCTGCTCGGCGGCCTGGCGCGCCGTGACGAGACCGATGCCCGACGAAGCGCCGGTGATAACGATGACCTGGTCCTGGAGCGGCTTGAGTTTGACTTTCATGGATAAAAAGTAAGTGGAAAAGAAGTCGTGTGGAAACACCTGCTGTGCGCGGAGACGCTGGTTTACGAAGCGGTAGAAGTTGACAGCGTACCGGGGGCTACGGGCTCCGTTTCGGCGGCCGGCATTTCTTCGGCGCCGCCAAACACGCCCGACAGCAACCCCGCCGTCACGCTAATGGCCCCGATGGTGAGGAAAGTGTTGCGCGCCGCGCGGTTGCGGGCAAAGCCGGCCAGCCAAGGCAGTGCCATGGCGCCCAGGCCCGAAACGAAATCGAGCAGCAAATGGGTTTTGTAGGGCATGGCTTTGAACACACCCCACTCGGCGCGGGTGACCAGCGTCGAAACCAACACGCCCCCGCTGATGAGGCGAGCCAAGCGGGCCGGGGTGCGGTCGTGCGCGAAGCCAAACAAGGCAGGCGCTGCGGCCACGGTGGGCACGTAGAGGTAGTCGGCCAGGCCGTGCAGGGGGCGGGGAATTACGGGGTTGTTCATCGGATTGGGCGGTTGGAAAGTGGAGTTTTAGCCTACGCCGGGCCCCGACGCCGCGTTATGGCTCAGCTTACCCTGAAAGGCTGCAAACTCGCTTTTGGGCCCCGCTGCCGTTCTTTGCGCCCATGCATACTTTCTTCGCGCCCGACCTCGCCGGCCCCACCTACACCCTGCCCGAAGACGAAAGCAAGCACGCCGTGCGGGTGCTGCGCCTGAGCGCCGGCGACGCCGTGGAGCTGCTCGACGGCCGGGGCGGGCGCTACCAGGCCGCCGTGGCCGACGCCAACCCCAAGCGCTGCCAGTTGCGCATCACCCACCACGAAGCCGTGGCGCCCCGCCCCTACTTCACCCACGTGGCCGTGGCCCCCACCAAAAACATCGACCGCATGGAGTGGTTCGTGGAGAAAGCCGTGGAAGTGGGCGTGGAGCGCATCAGCTTCCTGCGCTGCGCCCGCTCCGAGCGCCGCGAGTTGAAGCTGGAGCGGCTGGAGAAAATTGCTATCAGCGCCATGAAGCAGTCGGGCCAGGCGTGGCTGCCGCAGCTGGATGAGTTGACGGATTTTGCTGCTTTTGTGGCTGGGGTGGCGCCGGAAACTACGTTCATCGCCCATTTGGAAGAAGGCGAGCGCACGGCCCTGGCGCAGGTGGCCGGCACTGGGTCGGCGTGCTGCGTGCTCATCGGGCCGGAGGGGGATTTTACGCCGCCGGAAATCGAACTGGCGCTGGCGAAAGGCATCCGGCCGGTGACGCTAGGTGCCTCGCGGCTGCGCACCGAAACGGCGGCGCTGGCGGCCGTATTTACCGCGCAGCTGGTGCGTTCGCAAGCGTAAGGCGTTAGCCTAAACGACCGTAGCGCCGGCATTTTGCGGCTGGGCCGGGCGGGGGCGGGCGCCGCAGGTGGCGCAAAAAGGCAGGTGGCTGAAGTTTTTGCTGCCGCAGTTGTAGCAATTGGAAAAAAGCTCCAACCCGCAATGCCGGCAAGAATCCGTCACCAATTTATAGGTGGCGTCGGCCGATGGCGGGAACTCCCACTTCTTCAGAATAAAATCCTTGCCGCAGGAAGGGCAAAAATGGTTTTCTAGCGCTTTTTCGGCCACTTCCAGCTGCACGTGCTTAGCTCGCTCCTGGCTGGAGGCCTGCAGCTCCTGCTGCTTGCGCTCCATGTAGGTCCGGAAGGTTTTGATGGCGTAGTAGCCCAGCCCAACCGACAGCGCCACGCCCACCGCCGAGCGCACGTAGCCGCCGTAGCTGGGCAAATACGGTACCAGGCCGAAGAAGAAAGCGTAGAGCGAAAACAGGGTAAACCCCATGTACAGCGGCCAAAACTTGTGCCGGCGGTAGCGGATGAAAAAGAAGATGCCCACGCCCAGCACCGGCCCCACGAACAGCAGCCGAATCAGGAACACCTTCAGGTCGTAGCCCTTCAGCGCGGCCTCGTACTTCTCCTCGGCCCGCCCATTTTCCTGCTCCAGCTGCAGCTGGAGTTGTTCCTGCTGGCGCGTTTTGGCATCAATGGCTGCTTGCCGGGCCGCCAGCTGCGCCCGCCACGCCTGCTCCACCTTGTAAAACTCATCGAGCCGGGTGGCGCGGCTCACCACTTCCGCGTCTTTGTCGGACGAGCCCAGGGTTTTCCGGGTTTTCACCCAGTTCTCAAACGACTGCTTTTCATTGGCGTAGTTCTGCTGGGCGGTGAGCATGGTACGTTCCACCACCGCGTTGCGGTCGCGCAGGCTTTGCACCTCGGCTTGCAGGCTGCTTTCGCGGCGCTGGAGGCCCGCCACGGCGTCGGCGTTCAGAAAGCTTTCGAGTTGCGGCCGGGCGGTGGCCGTGTCCAGGTCGCCGATGAGCTGATTGGACAGCAGAATCAGGAAAGCGCACAGAATGAGTGAAATGGCGTAGTACACCAAGCGCGAGGTGCGCTCCAGTTTCTTGCTGTTGAATTCCATGAGTCTGTTTTTCGTGGCGGCCGGCTAAGGCGCAGGCAATGCGTGGTTTTGCAATAGTAACCAGAACTGCCTAAGCACCCTCATTTCACCGTTTCGCCGAGCTTATCCCTTGCGTATTAACCATTACTCCTCCGCCAACGCCGACCCGTCCGCCTGCGAATCGGCCGCGCCCTGCGCTTCTAAGGCCGCCGCAGCTTTGGCCAGCTTCTTCTTGCGCCAGGGCGCGTCCTGCTCCCAGTCGCCGGCCATGATGCAGCCGTAGGGCCGGATTTCGTCGAGGACGGTGGCCAGCTTGAAATCGGTGATTTGCTGCTTCACGTCTTCGGCGTTTTTGTAGGCGCTGGGCAGCTCGGAAATGTCGATGCGGTTGAAGAAAAAACGCGCGTCGATGCCCTGCGTTTCTTCGGCGAACAGTTGCTCGTCGGTTTGGCCGATTTTGCTGTATTTGTGCCTGGTGCGGCTGAGGTTGCGGCCGGCGCCGTGCGGCGCGAAGCCCAGGTTGCTTTCGGTGGTGGCGCCTTCCACGATGAGGATGGGCTGGGCCATGTTCAGCGGAATGATGCGCGGGCCGGTGATGTCGGGCATAAACTTCGGGTCGAGCGGCGTGGCGCCTTTGGCGTGGTAAAACACGTCGCCGTCGCGGAACACGAAGTTGTGCTCATTCCAGCAGCGCTGCTGCACCGACGCTTGCAGCGCGGCGGCAATGGCGTCGTGCAGCACCAGGTGGTTTTGCTTGGTCCAGCGGCGCACGGTTTGCAGGGCGTTCCAGTAGTTCACGCCTTCCGGGGTTTCGCTCGGAATCCAGGCGTTGGCCGGGTCGGTTTCGGGCGAAAGCTCGCGCCGGAAAAACTCCGCCACTTTCATCCCGTGGCCGTAGAGCACGGCGCCCACGCCCCGCGAGCCGTGGTGCGTCACGAGCACCGTGTCGCCGGTGTTGCGCGACACGCCCACGTACAAAAAGTGGTTGCCGTCGCCCTGCGTGCCCAGGTGCTCGCGGGCCATTTTCAGGCTGCGCTCGGAGTTCAAAAACGGGTTGGCACGCATTTCGGCCTCAATTTCGGCCGGCAGGGCAAATTGCTTTTCGGGCTCGCGGCCGCCGGGGCCAAAGTGCGTTATCTGCTGCGCGGCATCGAGCACGGTTTTGGGGTCGGTTTTGCCCAGGTTGGTGAGCATCACCGAGCAGCAGATGTCGGCCGAGTGCATGCCGGGGTGAATGGCATTGCGCGCGGCCACCACCCCGCCCACCGGAATGGTGCCCAGCGGGCCGGCCGGGCAGGCATCGGGCATGATGGCCCCGGCCACCACCGTGGGCGTGCGCATGAGCCGCTGCATCGACTGCTTCACGTAGTCGATGTTGGCCTGCTCCACGGCCGTATCGGCGCGGATGTTTTCGTGGAAGGCCACCGGCTGGGCCAGCAGCGGCAGCTCCGGCGCCGGCTTCACGGTGTCGAGGTAGGCGTGCAGGGCGTCGCCGGTGAGGTCGTTGGAGTTGATGTGCTCCAAGGCGTCTTTAAACCATTTGCCGGGTTTCAAACCCAGTTCCAGCAAGTCTTTGCCCGTTACCATTGGTCGTTTGATTAAGAAATCAGGGCACGCAAGCCCCAATCGTTTTCATTAAATAGCAAGCGCATTTGCCCGCCGCCTAAAGTACTCCACGGCAGCCCACGAGCCGGCAATTACGCTTCCGGCTCGTAGTATTTGATGGAAGACTTACCCTTCAGTTCCTCGAAAATAAAGCAGTCGAATACAATTCGGGCCAGCATGCTTTTCACGTCCTGGATGGCGGCCACTTCACCGAATGGCACGAAAAGCAGCAGCTGGTCGCCCTGGTCATACGGCCGAAACCCCAGCCCGCGCAGGAACCGGACGTGGCGTTTTTGCAGGGTATATGCAGCGCGGTGCCGCCGCACCTCGGGCAGCATGATGAGCAGGGTTTTGCGGAGGCGTCGGAAAGTGAGCCGCAGCCGCTTCGGCCCGCTCAACTCCAGCGTGAAAGCGGCAATCCGGGCATCGAGCAGCCTGGCCAGGGCGTTGTGCAGGGTGGTGGCTGGCGGCGCGGTGTTTTCCGCCGGAACCCGCGCTACCAGGGCCGCCAGCTTTTTCTTTTCCGTGGCTATTCGCTCCCGATAATAGTCCAGAATTCGCCCGGTTTCGGCGGTGCTCAACTCCTCAAGCCCCTCGATGTGCTTAGAGGTGCTCAGCTTCTCAAGCCCCTCGATGTGACGCTTGGTCATTTCCTTCTCGCCGTGCAAAGGGTCTTGCAGAGTCATCAGTACTTGCAGCTTCCGTTGCACCCGCCACAGGCCTTTGGCCAGGCGGTTGGCGGTGCCGTACTCGCTTTCGGCCACGCATTCATCTACGGCGGCCGTCAGGGTGCGGCGCTCGGCTTCGTAGTGAGAAATAAGCCGTTTCAGCCTGACGCTCATGCTTGAAAGAATTGCCCGGAACCGGTGAAATGGCGGCCCAACGGCAAGTATAGGCATTAAATGGGGCTCTATTCCTGCGGCTCGACGTGAATGAGGACGTGGCTGAGCTGCGGCAGCTCCTGTTGCAGCCGGGCCTGCAGCTCGTGGGCTATTTCGTGGCCCCGGCGCACGCTGATGTCGCCGCTCACGGTGGCGTGCAGGTCGGTTTGGTAGGACATGCCGGCTTTGCGCACGAAGCATTTTTCAGTGCCTAGCACGCCGTCCACCGTCAGGGCCACGCGGCGGATGTCGGCCACGAGGTCGTCGTGCACGTTTTCGTCGAGGATTTCGCCGAGGGCGGGCCGGAAAATGCGGTAGCTGTTGTAGAAAATCAGCCCCGTAGCCAGCAGCGCGGCCCAGTCGTCGGCCGCCTCGTAGCCCGGGCCCATGAGCAGCGCGAACGAGATGCCCAGAAACGCGGCCACCGACGTGAGGGCGTCGCTGCGGTGGTGCCAGGCATCGGCTTTGAGCGCGGAACTGTTGGTTTGCTCGGCCTTCTTCATCACCGTGCGAAACGACCATTCTTTCCAGGCAATGATGCCGCCCAGCACGAGCAACGTCCAGGCTTTGGGCAAGGCGTGCGGCGTGCCGATGTTCTGAATGCTTTCGTAGGCAATTATCGTGGCCGAAGTCATCAGAAAGCCCACCACCAGAAACGTCACCAACGGCTCGATGCGGCCGTGGCCGTAGGGGTGGTTTTCGTCGGCCGGCCGGTTGGCGTACCTAATGCCCAGCAGCACCAGCAGCGACGAAAAGATGTCGGCCGTCGACTCAATGGCATCGGCCACCAGGGCGTAAGAGTTGCCGAAATACCCGGCCGCGCCTTTGAGCAGCGCCAGGGCGGTGTTGCCGGCAATGCCGAAATACGTGGCTCTGACGGCGGTTTCTTCGTTGGTCATGCGGGCACAAACGACGGGCAAACATCGGACAAAGAAGCGAGGGCCGGCGCGGCTTCCTTATTTCAGGTAATACGACCGCAGCAGCTGCATGGCTTCCTTTTCGTCGGCGGCGCACTCCCGGCAGAACGTGCCGACGCCGTTCACCGGGCCTTCGTATTTCCAGGCGAAGGTTTTGGGCGTGCCCTTGGCCGAGTCGGCCACCTTTAGCTGGCTACCGCTGGGAATGACGGTAAGCACGCGGTTGTCGGCCAGCCGGACGGCAAAGCTGGCGCCGTTGGCCATGCCCGTTTTGGGCAAATAGCTGCCTTTTATTTCGTTGCGGTCTTTGCCCCGGGCGTAATAAATACCCCCGCGCTTGCCGTCGTTCACCCAGAAACTCAGTTCCTCGTACTGGTCCGTGCCCGGTTTGCCGGCGGCGTAGGAGGCCACTTTCATTTGGGCGTGCGCGGCGTTTCCGCTCAGGAGGGCCAGGGCCAAAGCGGCGGCTTGCGCAAGGATGGTCGGGTGGTTTTGCATGGGAAAGGGTTTAGCAGGGAGCTTGGTGAAGCTTACTAAATCGGGCGGCGAAAAGTTGCTGCGGGGTTCCGGGCCCCGGCCGGCTCGCTGCTGGCCGCCACCAGCAGCTGCCGGATGGCCGCCACGTGCGCCAGCAGCACCAGCGGCACCACCACGGCCGGCAGCCAGTTGAACGGGAAGTGCAAAATGGCCACGTTTGGCTGCTCAAAACCAAACCGTTGGAAGACGCTTGGAGCCGAAAGCAAAGCATTGACCACGATATTGAGCAGCAAGGCCAGGCCGAGAAAATTCCAGACCAGCAGCCACCCGCGGCTCAGCACTTTCCTGTGGAATAGGAAGTAATACATGACGGGCGCCGTCAGACCGGACAGAATGTCCCAGTTGCGACCCGCAAACGTCATGAGTTCGGGCACTGCCCGGTGCACAAACAGGCCATACAGCACCAGCTCGACGGGAATCCGGACGACGTGCAGCAAGGTCAGTTGGGCTAGGTCGAGGCGGTCGAGGTAGCGCCGGCCGCGCGCCGTGGCCAACAACAACCCAATCAGCAGCACGGGCGGCCCCACCAACCCCAGCGCGTGCGGCGGCCGGGTGGTGGTGACGGCGTAAAAACCGCTCAGGGCCACGGCGCCTTGCAGCGCCAGCCACCCCAGCAGCAGGCCCAGCGTGGGCCGCGAATAGCGGGCGGCCCTAACGAAGAGGACAACGGTCAGCAAGGCGATAATTCCGAAAGCAACGCCGAGGGCGGCAGGTACGTGTTCCATGGTTTGGGCTTGATGATGACCCTGCAAAGGAACCCCTGGCAACCAGCGAAACCACTTGCCAAATGGCAGGAAATCAGTCGTGCGCCGGGCCCTTGCCACCGGCCCTGATTCGGCTCAGGGAGGTATCCGTCACGCCCAGGTAGGTGGCGATGTGCTTCAGCGGAGCGTGCCGTAGCACTTCGGGCGAGCTTTTGAGCAACTGCTCGTAGCGCTCGGTGGCCGAAGCGGTAATCATGGCCAGCATCCGGCTTTTGAGGGCCGCAAAGCCCTGCACCAGCACCGAGCGGCCGAACTCCCGAAACTCGGGCCGGGCGTGAAACAGGGCATTGAGCTGCGCGAAGGTGATGCACCAGCCCGTGCAGTCGGTCAGGGCCTGCAGGTTTTCCTGCGAGGGCGTGCGGGTGAAAAACGACGACACCTCGAACACGACCTGCCCGCTGGGGTAGAAGGCCGTGGTGACGTCGTTGCCATCAGGGTCGGTGGCGAAGGCCCGCAGCAGGCCGTAATCGAGAAAAAAATACTCGTCGCTCACTCGGCCTTCGCGGAGCAGGAACTCGTGGCGGGCGACGGCTTTGGGGCTGAACTGCGCGGCAATTTCCACGGCCTGTGCCGTGTTGATGAGGCCGCGGCTTTGCAGGAACAGAACGAGCTTATCGGGCGAATGTTGGGCGATGGACGGTGGCGGCATGGGGCTAAAAGTACCAGCTGGCGCGCCAATTGCCGTCGGCGCCGCGTCCGCAACTCGCCCAGCCGGCGGGCCGTCCTTTCCGCGCCGTTTGCCCTGAACTTTCCCGTTCGGCCGTTACTTTATAGCCCCGGCGGGTTTGGCCTGCCGCCAACATTCATGCTGAAACAACTGCTTCTCACCGCGGCCCTGCTGCTCACGCTCACCGCCGCCGGCCCTTCGTCCTACAGCTTCCGCATCGCCAAGCTGCACTACGGCGGGGGCGGCGACTGGTACGCCAACAAAACCTCGCTGCCCAACCTCATCAGCTTCTGCAACCAGGCGCTGAAAACCAACATCGCGCCCGACGAAGCCTCCGTGGAACTCGACGCCCCCGAGCTCCTCACCTACCCCTTCGTGCACATGACCGGGCACGGCAACGTGAGCTTCACCGCCGCCGAGGCCCGGAACCTGCGCCGCTACCTCACCGGCGGCGGTTTTCTGCACATCGACGACAACTACGGGCTCGATAAATTCATCCGGCCCGAGATGAAGAAAGTATTTCCCGAGCTGGAATTCGTGGAGTTGCCCTACTCTCACCCGATTTATCATCAGAAATACCAATTTCCCAAGGGGCTGCCCAAAGTGCACGAGCACGACGGCAAGCGCGCCCAGGGCTTTGGGCTGGTGTACAAAGGCCGCCTGGTGTGCTTCTACAGCTACGAATGCGACCTCGGCAACGGCTGGGAAGACGTGGGCACCTACCCCGAAGACTCGCCCGCTACCCACGAAGCCGCCCTGCGCATGGGCGCCAACCTCGTGGCCTACGCCCTGACGCAGGACTGATTCCGCGGCGGCTGCCACGGGCGGCTTACTCGTATTTGCGGGTAAAAATTTCGCTCAAAATGAAGGCGGCCCGTACGCTTTCGGGCCGACGCAGCATTTCGCGCACCACGTCGGTGGTGGCAGGGGGTGTTGGCTCGGATTTTAGCTGCAGGGGCCGTTGCCTGTCAGCCCTTGTCAGGCCGGAGGAGCGCTTGGCCGGTGGCGCGGGGGCGTTGTGCGGGCGGGCCGTAGTGGGTGCTTCCAGGGAGCGTTGCGGCACCGAAGTGCGCTCCTGCGAGCGAGTCGGGCGGGCCACTTCGTGCGGCATGGGGCGGCCGCCCAGCGTACGGGGCGCCGCCGGTCGGGGCACATCAGGCACCACCACGGGCCGGCCGGTGTCGGGCTCGGCGGCGTTGCGGGCCTGCATTTGCCGCAGCATTTCCTGGAAGGTGGCCGTGGGCAGGGCCGGGCTGGAGGCCTGAGGGCGGCGCGGGCGTTCCTGCGTTTCGCGGGCGGTGGTTTCCTGGGCCTTTTTTATCAGCCGAAACACAAAGGCGCCGAGCGCGAAGAGAATCCAGAGGAGTGTGGCCAGCTTTTCCATGGCCAAAAGGTACGGGCCCGCGCCCGATTCCGCACGCGCCTAGCGCACGCCCTTCTCGGGGAAGCGGCCCGTCACGTTGCGGTAGAAGGCCTTGATTTTGGCTTCGTCGGCTTCGTAGTCGCCGGTGGGCCACACGGCCTCGCCGATGCCGGCTTCCTTCTTCTTATAGTCCAGATAGCCCAGCCGAATAGGCACCTGGGCACCTAGGGCCGCGAAATAGTAGCCCTTGCGCCAGCGCGGCTGGTAGGCGCGCGTGCCCTCCGGGGTGATGAGGATGACGAGTTCGTCGTGCTCGTTAAACAGCTTTACCATGCCGTCGACGAGGCTGTTGTTGCGGCTGCGGTCCACGGCCAGCCCGCCAATGGCCTTCACCAGCCAGCCGAGGGCCCAGTTATCGGTCCACTCCTTTTTCACGGTGAAGCGCACGGGCACGCCCATCAGGTAGAAGGCCGCGCGGGCCAGAATGATGTCCCAGTTGCTGGTGTGCGGCGCCGCAATCATCATGCTCTTCCGGATGTCCGGGTTATGTATCTCGCCCAGGTGCCAGCCCGCTACTTTAAAAACGAGCGTGGCCATGGTGTACCAGAAAGGGGATTTTTCGCGGGGAGTCATGCAGGGCAACGTAGTGGTAAGAGATGCCGACGGGCCAGAAAACACAATAATCCGCCAAGCGTTGGGGTACAAAGATGGGCAGCCGGCCCGAATGCTGCGCCACCCGCGCCGCTACAGCAGCGCCGCCAGCGCCCCCGCCTGCGCCAGTGTGTAGCGGTAGCCGATGTCGAACAGTTCGGCGCCGCTTTTGTAGCTCAGGGGGCGGTAGTGGCGCAGGTCGGGCGGTTCCAGCAGCAGGTCGCATTGCGCTTTGCGGCTGGTGGTGTTGGCGTTGATGGCCAGGTGCAGGGTCCGCTCGATGAGCCGGCGGAAGTTGGGAATGCGCGCCTCGGAGTTGATGGGGTTGCAGTTGACGCCCACCACGCGCAGGTCGGCCTGGCCCAGCAGCGGCTCCACGGGCAGGTTGTTGAGCAGGCCGCCGTCCACCAGTTGCCGCCCCTGGTACTCCACCGGCCGGTACACTATCGGCACGGCCGACGAAGCCAGCAGTGGCGGCAGCAAGGGCCCCGAATTGAAATACACCGACTCGCCGGCCATCAAATCAGTGGCCACCAACGTCACGGGCATCCGCAAATCCTCGAAGGCGGCCGTGGTGCCCAGGTGCCGGGCCAGTAGCTGCGCCACGGCATCTAGGTGCAGCAGGCCAAACCGGCTGAAGGCCGGCCGCGTCAGCCGCACCACGTTGGTTTCCTGGAGCAGCCGCAGTATTTCCCGGGGCGGAAAGCCGGCGGCGTAAAACACGGCCGCAATGGCCCCCGAACTCACGCCCGCCAGCTGCGCCACCGGCAGTTGCAATTCTTCCAAAGCCGCCAACACCCCCAAATGCGCAATGCCGCGCGCCCCGCCCCCGGACAAAGCCAAACCCAGTTGGGCCATTTCGTTCTTTGTTGTTAATGAAAAGAAACCGCTGAGCAACCAGCACCCCTTGTTTCTACCGATACGCAAAACCGGTCCTCAACAACTATTTGGCTGCCTACAAATCCGCCAGCCGCAGGGTTTCGGCCAGGCGCACGCCTTTGTCGGTGTGCTGCACGGTGCAGGCTTCGTGGGTGGGGTCGTGCTCCAGCAGCAGCACCCAGTTTTCGTCGGCGGCGCGGCGCAGCATGGCTTCTTTTTCGGTCATGGTCACCAGCGGGCGCATGTCGTAGCTCATCACGTAGGGCAGCGGAACGTGGCCCACGCTGGGCAGCAAATCAGCCATGAAGGCCAGCGTGCGCCCCTTGTACTCCATCACTGGCACCATCATCTTTTCGGTGTGCCCGTCGGCCATGATGATTTCGCGGAATTGCGGCAGTGCATCCGGCACGCCCGCGCTCAGGTCCACAAATTTCAAGTGCCCGCTTTCCTGAATGGGCAGAATGTTCTCCCGCAGGAAGCTGGCCTTTTCGCGCGGGTTGGGCGCCACGGCCCAGTTCCAGTGCGCCTCGTTGCTCCAGTAGGTGGCATTGGGAAAGGCCAGTTGCAAGGCGCCGTCGGGCCGGCGCTGCACCGAGCCGCCGCAGTGGTCGAAGTGCAGATGCGTCAGGAACACGTCGGTGATGTCGGCGCTGCTAAAGCCCAGCTTGCGCAGGGACTTCTCCAGCGTGTCGTCGCCATGTAAGTAAAAGTGCCCCCGAAACTTCTCGTCCTGTTTCTCCCCGATGCCGTTGTCAATCAGCAGCAGGCGGCCACCGTCTTCAATCAGCAGGCAGCGCATGGCCCAGGTGCACATGTTGTTGGCATCGGCCGGATTCAGCTTCTGCCACATGCTTTTGGGCACCACGCCAAACATGGCGCCGCCATCAAGTTTGAAGAGGCCGGTATCGAGGGTATGGATGGTCATGCTTTTTAGGGTATGAGGGTGGGAAGACATGGGGTAAGCAGGGCTCAGCAGCAAAAAGAACGTCATGCCGAGCGCAGCGCAGCATCTTGCCCGCCCTCACTAACTCAATCGTAGAAATTAGTCACGGCGGGCAAGATGCTTCGCTGCGCTCTGCATAACGTTCCAAGTGGTCGTTCCTGAGAAAATCCTACTCCACCACCACACCCATCGCCGAGAACTTATCAATGCGCTGCGAAATGCGCTCCTCGGCCGGGATGGCGGCCAGTTCCTTCAGCGTCTTGAGCAGCGTGGCTTTTAGGGTGTCAATCATTTGCTCGGGGGCGGTGTGGGCGCCGCCCAGGGGTTCTTTCACAATGCCGTCGACCAGGCCGGCCTTCTGCATGTCGGTGGCCGTGAGCTTAAGGGCTTCGGCGGCCTGCTCCTTATAGTCCCAGGAGCGCCACAGGATGCTGCTGCACGACTCCGGCGAAATCACCGAGTACCACGTGTTTTCCAGCATCAGCACCCGGTCGCCAATGGCGATGCCCAGGGCGCCGCCACTGGCCCCTTCACCGATGATGACGCACACCACCGGCACCTTCAGCATGAACATCTCCTTGAGGTTGCGGGCAATGGCCTCGCCCTGCCCCCGTTCTTCCGCTTCCAATCCGGGAAAGGCGCCGGGCGTGTCGATGAGCGTCACCACGGGCACGTTGAATTTCTCGGCCAGCTTCATCAGGCGCAGGGCCTTGCGGTAGCCCTCGGGGTTGGGCATGCCGAAGTTGCGGAACTGGCGCTGCTTGGTGTTGTGGCCCTTCTGCTGGCCGATGAACATGACCGTTTGGCCGTTAATCTCGCCGAAGCCGCCCACCATGGCCTTGTCGTCGCCCACGGTGCGGTCGCCGTGCAGCTCCACAAACTTCTCGGCCATGCCCTCAATGTAGTCGAGGGTGTAAGGCCGGTCGGGGTGGCGCGAGAGTTGCACGCGCTGCCAGCGGGTGAGGTTGGCGTAGGTTTCTTTCTTGAGGTCTTTGATGCGCTTTTCCAGCGCCGCCACGGCGGCGCCTACTTCCACGTCGCTGTCGGCAGCGAGCTTTTGCATTTCGAGGAGCTTGCCTTCGAGGGCAGCAATGGGTTGTTCAAAGTCGAGGAGCATGTGGCGCGAAGAGAATTGCGGGGAGTGGGAAGGCGAAAATAGCGGGCGGCGGGGTCCGGACGGGGCACGAACCCGCGACCTCCGCCCCCACCGGCCGCCACGAAAGCGGGGGGCAAAGGTAAAACATCCACCGTTGGGGCCGGGACGAAAAATTAATCCCCTTGAAAAACAACCCTCAAGCTCGCCAAGCCTGCCTTTTCGCAAAAAAACTTGGGCCCTGGCTTGCAGGCCGCAATTTTTCTCCCCTACCTTTGCAGCACCAAAACGGAAAACAGTCGCGTTTTCTGTCCGGCAAACGGTTTGGTAGTTCAGTTGGTTAGAATGCCGCCCTGTCACGGCGGAGGTCGCGGGTTCGAGTCCCGTCCAGACCGCTACCGTTTGCATAAAGGCCATTTCCAGCAAGGAAATGGCCTTTTTTTATTGCCCAGATAGAAAAGGGTGGCAGTCAAGCATTAGTTCGTGACATACTTGGCGACCATGCTAGGGAAAATTTTAAAGGTTCGGGCAATGAATCCGTTTGTTTTGCCCTCCCCCTTCTAACGTCCGGGCTGCTCTATAATGGCGGCTGATTTGGTCGGCGCACCAAGCTTGACGCCCGCGGCCTTCTTCCGGGCCAAAGCCAGCTTGGTATTTTCCGAAATCTTCACCAAGTCCTGAGCGGCGAGGGTGGACACGAGCGAAATCACCACGTCGCGGAAGGGGCCGGGCGTATCGAACCAGGGCTTGGAATACGACTTAGAGCCGGCCTTATAATCATCGAGCTTTTTCAGCTGCTCCAGCGTGGCCAGCGTCCCCTCGCGGCTGAAGCGGTCAAGTTTCCAGAACAACACCAGGCCGAAGCGCTTCTGGTATGCCTCCAGCATCAGTTCCTTGAATCCGCGGCGCTTGGAACTCTTGCCCGACTCGTCATCTTGGAATACCTTGTACAAGGTACCCACCTGAGCAGCGTGGTCCCGGAGCAGGTGCAACTGGTTCTACGCGTCCTGGCCTTTGTCGCGCGGTGACACGCGGGCACAAATGGCGACTCTCATGTCCGAATTTACCATCCAAAAAAGGCATCAAAAAACGACCCGGAAAACCTGCGTTTCCGGGCCGTTTGCGCGGCCGTCGAAAGGCTCCAGAAAACGAGCGTTTTTTTGGAGAGCTTGGAGTTTACGAAACTCATCACCCTCGTGCGTTTCTTAAACTTTGATTCGTAAACGAGTTTCTTAAACTTCGCCAGTGCCGTGGCGGCCAGCTAGCCACTTTTTGCCGAGGTGCTGGAGTGGTTTGATAAGCCGAGGTTTCATCCAGACAGTCTTCTGCTAGGGTAAACGGAGCAAAAACCAGAAGTGCTGGCCCGTGGTATGGTCGATTACTTCCACCCGGCTGCCGTTTTGAACCGGCTTGGACGGGTAGTCTGTGCTGCCGTATTCATACAAGGTCTGCTCCTGCGAAGCTACGTATTGCCGAATTGGTTGAACAGTGTGGCTAAACCGCTCGCGTACGCGGCCGCGTGGGGAGTACACCACCGGGGCGCAGTTGCCCCGCTTGGCGAGCGCCGCAGTTGTCGGTCGGGTCCACGCCACAACTAGGATGCCCCCGCTGGTGCAAGTTGCAATTGGCGTTTGTACCAGTGCACCGTGCGCCCCTTTTGCTCGTCTAGGGAGTTTATCCCGGTTACTCGTTCCTGGCAGGAGTCGTAATTCACGAGCGTTCAGCGAAGCGGCTTGGCTACCGAAATTATAGTCTGGATATACTTTTACATTTCGGCAAGCTGCTGATTCACTTATTGCACTTATATGACAATTTCTACCCTTATCCGCCTAGCTGGCTGCTTTCGCAGTCTCAGTGCACTTACGGTCCTGGTGCTGGTGATGGCACTCGTGGATACGCCCCTTGCCCTGGGCCGGCCCCAAGCCCCGTCTTCCCTAACCGACGCTTTGAACCCGGACGGAACTCTGCGGCCCGGCCTTGGCGGCTCGTTCGATGCCAAGGGCTACCACTTGTGCACCGCGCCGGATGGCCGCCCTGTGTTTCGGCCGGCCGGCACCCGGGGCGCCGGCGACGAGAAATGGCAGGACGGATTTGATTTCCCTGGGGCCAACGGTCCGGTTTGGGCGGTGGTCTTCAACGGCGCGGATATGTACATCGGCGGCGATTTTTCTGTGGTGGGCAACGCGACGGCCAGCAACGTGGCCAAGTGGAACGGCACGACGTGGAGCGCCCTGGGCAGCGGCGTCAACAACCGCGTGAACGCCCTGGCCGTGGATGGGAACGGCAACGTGTACGCCGGCGGCGACTTCACCCAGGCGGGCGGCGCGGCGGCCAGCCGCGTAGCCAAATGGAACGGCACCGCGTGGAGCCCGCTGGGCACGGGCATGAGCGGTTCGGTGACGGCCCTGGCGGCCCAGGGCACAACCGTCTATGCCGGCGGAGTCATTGCCCAATCCGGCGCTCTGACAACCAGTGCCGTAGCCCAATGGAATGGTACTGCCTGGCAGGCCTTGGGCACCGACATCAATGGCCCGGTGTTGGCGCTGGCCGTGCTGGGCGCCGACGTGTACGTGGGCGGCGCTTTTACTACTGCGGGGGGCGTGGCCGCCAGCAATGTGGCCCGCTGGAGCGGCAGTACCTGGGGCTCCCTGGGCCAAGGCACCAACAATAGGGTGTACGCGCTGGCGGTGAGCGGCGCCGACCTCTACGTGGGTGGGGCCTTCACCTCGGCCGGCACCACCGCGGCCCACTACGTGGCCAAGTGGAGCGGCGGGGCGTGGGCTACGCTGGGCCTGGGCACCGATTATGCCGTCTCGTCCCTGGCTGCTTCCGGTTCGGACTTGTACGTGGGCGGCGGCTTTCTGACTGCCGGCACCACCCCGGCCAGGTACGTGGCCAAGTGGAACGGCAGCGCCTGGAGCAGCCTGGGCAGCGGCGCCGACGACCCGGTGAACGTGGTGGCGGCGTCCGGCACCACGGTGTACGTGGCCGTTAGAGGCCCTAACAACACCGCCACGAGCCTGGTCACGAACATCGCCCGGTGGAACGGCACGACGTGGCGGGCCGTGTCCGAGGGGCTCAACGGCTGGGTAACGTCGGTGGCCCTGGTGGGCACCGACGTGTACGTGGCCGGCTTCTTTTACGACGTCGGCCACGTGGCCGGCACCTGCGCCATTGCCAAATGGAACGGCCGCACCTGGAGCAGCGTGGGCGGTGGCGCCGACCCCTACGGCTACGTATGGGCGCTGGCCGTGTCGGGCACCACCGTGTACGCCGGCGGGGTCTTCACGAGCATGGGCGGGGTGCCCACCCGCAACGTGGCCCGGTGGAACGGCACGGCATGGAGCGCCGTGGGCGGCGGGTTGTCGGGCGAGGTGCGCGCGTTGGCTGTGTCCGGCACCGACCTGTACGCCGGCGCCAACGGGGTGCTGAAATGGAACGGAGCCACGTGGACCACCTTGGGCCAAGTGCCCAACAGCTACGTGTTTGCCCTGGCCGTGCAGGGCGGCAACGTGTACGCCGGCGGGCAATTCGAATACATCGGCTCCCTAGTCGTCAACGGGGTGGCTCGTTGGAACGGCAGCGCCTGGAGCGCCTTGGGCACGGGCGTCGACGGCCCGGTGAACGCCCTGACCTTCTCCGGCTCCGATTTGTACGTAGGCGGCAACTTCCGAACGGCCGGCGGAATTACCACCCGGAGCATTGCGGTATGGAGTGGCACCTCGTGGCGGGCCTTTGGCACGGGAGGACCAGGGTTTGACAGCTCCGTTTCGGCCATTGCGGTGCAGGGAACCAACGTGTACGTGGGCGGGGCATTCTTCTCGGCCGATGGAATGCCGGCTTACCGCATCGCGGCGTGGAATGGCGCGGCGTGGAGCAGCCTGGGCACCGGGCTCGATGCCGCCGTGCAGGCCCTGGCCGTGACAACCACCGGAGACGTGGTGGCGGGCGGTATTTTCCGCGCCGTAAACGACGGGTCCAAGGTGAGTTCGAGCTTTGGCATCTACCGGCCCAACTTCGTGGTGAGCAGTGCCACCGGCGCTTCCGCGCGCAACGCGCTGACGCTGTACCCGAACCCGGCGGGCGGCGAAACCACCCTGACGCTGGCGCAGGAGCCGCAGCCCCGCCTGGCGCAGGTGCTCGACGGGCTCGGCAAGGTGGTTCGCGTGCAGCGCGTGCCCGGCAATGCGTCGTCGGTGTCGCTCCACCTCACGGGCCTGCCCGCCGGCGCCTACACCGTGCGTTGCGGAACCGCCTCGACGCGTTTAATTATCAATTAAACCAGCGCATTGCGAAGCGCCCCTTCACCTAACTTGCTGCCCTTATGCGCCCACCTCTCCACTCGTTTGCGCCGGCCCTAGCTGGCTGGCTGTTCCTCCTTCTAGTTGCCGGCCTCGGCTCAACGCCCGCCCAGGCCCAGGCCCCGCCCTACACGTGGGCCGCCGGCGTGGGCACCACCACCCTCGGGCAAGTTGGCACGGTGGACCGCCACGACTGCGATGTCGTCGCCATTGCCACCACCGCGGGCGGGCAAACCTACGTGACCGGCAGCTTTAAACGGTCCGTGGAGTTTGGCGCCACCACCCTGACCAGCGCCGGCGACCAGGACATTTTTCTGGCCAAGCTCGACGCCGCCGGGCAGCCCCTCTGGGCCGTGCGCGCCGGGGACCGGGGCGATGACGCGGGCTTCACCGTGACCGTGGACCCGGCCGGCAACGTGTACGTGGCGGGGTACTTCCGGTATTCGGCCACGTTCGGCTCTTTCACGCTCAGCAGCGCCAGCACCTTCGGAAGTTTTATCGCCAAATATGACCCCCAAGGCGTGTGCCTCTGGGCGACGGCCGTCCCGCAAGCGGCTAACATCGGGGCCCTGGCAGTGGACGCCGCCGACAACTTAGTGGTTGGGGGCACCCTGGTGGGTGGCACGGTTCAGTTTGGGGCCATCACCGTGCAGGGGGTGCCCCAGGTTGAAAATGCATTTGTGGCCAAACGGAGCGCGCAGGGGGCGTGGCTGTGGGCCGTCCGCACCGGGAACCGTAGCGGCCGATTGGCGCAGGATGCGGCCGGCAACGTGTATTGCACCGGCAATTTTGGCGCGACGAATGCGTTCGGAAGCTTCACCCTCACGGCCAACGGCTTGCAGGACGGCTACATTGGCAAGCTGGACCCGGCGGGCAATTGGCTCTGGGTGCGCAGCGCGGGCGGGCCCGGCTATGACTACGCCGCCGGCGTGGGCGTGGACTACGACGGCAACGTGTTGGTTGCCGGGGGGTACGGCCAGCCTTCCGCCACTTTCGGTTCCATCACCATTCCCAACCGGGGCAACGGCAATTTTGATGGGTACGTGGTCAAACTCGACCCCAACGGCAACTACCTCTGGGCGCAGGGAATCGGCGGTACCGATAACGACGTGACCAGTGATTTGGTCGTTGATGACGACGGCAGTGCCTACGTGGTGGGGGAGTATCAAGACTACGGCATCGGGGCCACATTCGGCAGCATCCTGATGCCCAACCTGGGGCGGCGGTTTGGCCAATTCTTCGTGACCAAGCTGAGCCCCACCGGGGCCTTCAACTGGGTGGCGACCACCAGCAGCGGCACCTACGACGAGTTTGGTCAGGCCTTGGCCCTGGACCACCGGGGCGGGGTCTACGCGGCGGGTTATTACACCGGGCCCAGCATCGGGTTCGGCGGCACCACGCAGGTGGGCAACCCCGGCGCCCACACCGGATTTCTGGTCAAGATTGGCGACAGCCCCCTCCCCATCGTGGCGGGCTTATCGCCGGCGCAAGGGGCGGCCGGCACCCCCGTTGTCGTTCGCGGGGCGCGTTTGGCTGGCGCCACGGCGGTGTATTTCAATGGCGTCCCCGCAGCTTCGTTCACGGTGACTTCACCCACCACGCTCACCGCCGTCGCGCCACCTGGGGTCACGACAGGTCCCGTGAGCGTGCAAACGGCATCCGGTGCGGGTCCCGCAGGCTTGGTTTTTCAAGTGGGCATGGCGACGAGTGCCGTTGCCACCAGCACGTCCGGGCAAGGGTTCTGGCCAAATCCCGTTCCGGTCGGGGGGCGGTTGCAGTTGGGGGGCTACGGTGCCGGAAGGCCCTGTTTCCCGGCGCAGGCGACGCTGTACACGCTGTTGGGGCAACGACAGGCGACCTGCCCTGTTTCCCTCACTGGGGAAGTAGCCGTGGGAGGAGTGCCCCCGGGAAGTTACGTTTTGGTGGTGGGCACGCCCGGTCACCCGGTGTCCCGGTACCCGCTACGGGTGCAATAAAGCGCCGATTCCTGTGAGGAGACGGCGCCTTTCCGCAGTCAAAACACTTGGACAAGCCACTAGCACCAGCAAAGCCATGCGCCGCGCTGTTTATTAAAACGGTAGCTGCACCTGCTTGCGCTCGTCCGTCGCGCGCCGGGGCCCTGCCTGTCGAGCACCCGTGTCCTCACCGTCAGTGTCACCCCGATGGTCATGCCGGGGTACACGGGCTTGGTGAAGCGGCACTCGTCGGGGCCGTAGTTGAGCAGCACGGGGCCTTTGCGCGGGTCCACGAACATACCGGCGGCCTCGCTCAGGATACAGTAGCCGTGAGCCACGCGCTCAGTGAAGAGCGTGCCCTCCAGCGAGGTGGCGTCGACGTGGGCGTGGAAATTGTCGCCCAACACTGGGCAAAGGCCGTGATGCCAGCCTCCGTATCAGGCCTGGAAGGCAAAGCCGGGCTACGCCGACGAATCAGCTGTATAAATTTAGAAATCGACGCGTTATCCTCGGCTTACGATTCAGCTTTTCCGTATTACTGCCTCAGCCTTCACCAAAACTGACCGTATGCGCTACTGCCTGCTGCTGCCCCTGGCCCTTCTGCTGGGGTGCGCCTCCACCGACCGGCCCGCCACCGAAGCCCCCAACGTGCCCCCGGCCCTCACCATGAACCGCGCCTTCGACGTGCCGGCCCTGCTGGGCATGAACGCCGACCAGATTGCCCAGCCCCTCACCGGCCAAAGCATCCGGCCCGACCACGACCGCACGCCCCGCGTGGGGCCCTCCGGCGCCACCGAAGCCCTCTACACCTACTGGCGCGACACGACGGCGCTGGAAGTGAGCTACAACCCCGAAACGCTGCGCGTCAACAGCTTTTTTGTCACCACCAAGTCCGGGCACACGGCCAGCTACGAAACCCTGCTCAAGCTGGCCAACGTGAGCCGCTTCGACAAGCGAATGAGCATCGAGCCCATAGCTTCGGTGAGCAACCCGCAGCAATTCACGGGCGTGAAGCTGACGCCGCAGCAGGCCTCGGCTGAGGCGTCGCAATAATTTGTAAAAAGTCGATGAACGGGATAGAGACGCAAAATACTGCGTCTCTATCCTTTTTTATCACTTCCTACGAAAAAGGCCGCTCCATTGGGAGCGGCCTTTATTCTTTAATCCAGTAGAGCGCCTAAGCGGCGATGTGCAGCCACTCTTTCTTTTCGAGCAGGCGCTCGCGGGTTTCGCGCAGGTCGGGGTCGTCCACGCAGCAGTCAACGGGGCACACGGCGGCGCACTGGGGCTCTTCGTGGAAGCCCACGCACTCGGTGCATTTATCCGATACGATGTAGTAGTATTCGTCGGAAACCGGGGTTTGCGGGGCCGTGCCCGACACCACGGCGCCGTCGGCGGTGGTCACTTCTTTCAGGGTGGTGCCATCGGCCCAGCGCCACTGGGCGCCGCCTTCGTAAATGGCGTTGTTGGGGCATTCCGGCTCGCAGGCACCGCAGTTGATGCACTCGTCGGTTATCATGATGGCCATGGGGCGTCGGGGGTCAAAGTTGTGGGAGGAAACCAAAGCAATTCGCGCAGGCTTTACGTAAAAAAGCGGGCCCGCGCCGGGCTTCGGCGGCACAAAATTAGCCTACGCCGGCCGGGTTTGTATGGTTTGACCCAATTTTGCCGACAATTCTCCCGCCCGCGTGCCGCATCGGCCCGCCGGGCCATCCCTTTTGCATGAACCACTCCGAACGACTGGCCGCTTTTGTGGCCCTGGGCCAGCGCCTGGCCGCCCTCTCCCCCGACGAGCTCACGACCCTGGCCGCCCGCGCCCGCAACCAAAACGCCTGGTTCGACACCCCCAACGTGACGGCCGCCTTCGCCGGCCTCGCTCATATGCTGGCCGAAGAGCCCCTGCGCCGCTGGGCCGGCCGCTACCCGCCCGAGCCCACCGCCGTGCGAAAAATCGGCGTGGTGATGGCCGGCAACATCCCCATGGTGGGCTTCCACGACCTGCTCTGCGTGCTCATCAGCGGCCACGTGCTGCTGGCCAAGCTCAGCGCCGACGATACCGTGCTGATGATGTGGCTGCTGGAAGAGCTGACCCGCATCGAGCCGCGCTTCACGGGGTTCATCCAGGTGCTGCCGCGCCTCAATGCCGCCGACGCCTTCATCGCGACCGGCTCCGACAATACGGCGCGCTACTTCGAGTATTATTTCGGCAAGAAGCCCCACATCATTCGCCGCAACCGCACCAGCGTGGCCGTGCTCACGGGGCAGGAAACCAGCGAGGAACTGGCCAGACTCGGCCCCGACATCTTCCAGTACTATGGCCTGGGCTGCCGCAACGTGAGCAAGCTCTTCGTGCCCAAGGATTACAGCTTCGTGCCCCTGCTCGATGCCCTGCAACCCTACGAGGGCGTGCTGCACCATCACAAATACAACAACAACTACGACTACAACAAGAGCATCCTGCTGGTAAACCGCGTGCCGCACTTCGACAGCGGCTTTTTCCTCATTCGGGCCGGTGAGGGGCTGGTTTCGCCCATTTCCATGGTGTTCTATTCTGAATACACCAGCGAAATCGACCTCGTGGACCAGCTCACCGACATCGCCGCCCAAACGCAGTGCGTGGTGTCGGCCGGCGCCCGGTTTGCGGGCAGCCACCCGTTTGGGCAGGCCCAATCCCCGCCCGTGGACGAGTACGCCGACCGCGTGGACACCATGGAATTCCTGGCCGAGCTCCTCTGAAACAAGGATTTCGGCCGATTTTTCGGATTGCACGCATTTTGGGGGCACCTACCAAACCGGCTCCCGGCCAGTGCTTCATCAACAGAAAGGCCACCCGCTTGGGTGGCCTTTCTGGCTAATGCCCTTTTCACCCGTGCAACCTGAGCTTACACGGTGGCGAGTTCGTCAAACCGGTCTGCGAGTTGCCCGAACGGGTGTGCAACTTCGTCAACCGAGTTTGCGAGTCACCCGAACGGGTGTGCGAGGTCGCCAAATGGGTATGCGACCTTGTCAAACGAGTGTGCGACTTCGTCAAACGGGTGTGCGAGTTCGACGACACGGCCTGCGACGCCAGTTTACACGCCTGCTAGCCCACGGCAACCGCCGGGCCTCACACCAGGCGTTGCAGGGTTTGCTCAATCATAGCATCGACCACGGCGCCGGCGTTTTCGGCGAACTCGCCGGTGGCGCGGTTGGCCACGATGGCGTTTAGGGAAAGCACTTCGTGGTTCAGCAGGCGGCCCAGCGAGTAGTAGCCGGCCGTTTCCATCTCGAAGTTGCTGAGGCGGAACTCGCCCTCGGCGCTTTGGTGACGGAAGTTTTGCAGGCGCGCAATGTAGTCCGGAATGCGCAACTCGATGCGCAGGCTGCGGCCCTGCGGACCGTAGAAACCGGGGCAGGTGAGCGTGTTGCCCATCACCATGCCGGCGCCCAGCTGCTCGCGCAGCAGGTCGGAGCCGCGCACCACGTAGGGCGCGTAGGGCAGGCCGAGGGACTTTTGCAGCTCGGTGGCCACTTCGGTTTCCAGCCCGGTTTCCATCAAGGGGTAAAACTGGGCCAGGCTGTCGAGGCCCACGGCGTGCTCGGTGGCCAGTATGGCGCCGAGGGGCACGTCGGCCTGCAGGCTGCCGCTGGTGCCCAGCCGGATGATGCGCAGGCTCATGCGCTCCTCCTGGGGCCGCACCGTGCGCGACACAAAGTCGATGTTGACCAGCGCGTCGAGCTCGTTCATCACGATGTCGATGTTGTCGGTGCCCATGCCGGTGCTGAGCACCGTGATGCGCTTGCCGCGGTAGTAGCCCACGTGGGTCACGAACTCGCGGTGCGCGGTTTCAAACTCCACCGAGTCGAAATGCCGGCTCACCTGGGCCACCCGGCCGGGGTCGCCCACGGTGAGGATGGTGTCAGAAATGTGGTCGGGCAGCAAGTTGAGGTGGTAAATGCTGCCGTCGGGGTTCAGGATGAGTTCGGAGGAGGGAATCATATTTTTAATGAGGAATGAAGAATGAAGTCGTCTGTCATCCTGAGCGCAGCGAAGGACCTTATCAAGCAGAAACAAGTCGTTCAAACGTGAGAAGGTCCTTCGCTGCGCTCAGGATGACAGACGCCTAGGCGATTAAGCCTATGACTTGGCGTAGGACGCAAGGCCTTGCGCAGGGTTGTAGTGGTTGCTGAGCTTGGGGTAGGAGCCGGTGCCGTCGTAAGCGCGCTTGTCGGGGTGGGCAGCGCAGGCTTCGGAGCAGGCGCCCTGCAGCTGTTCGCCACAGGCTTCGCACAGGGGCAGGTGGGCGTTGCAGTGCGGGTTGGCGCAGTTGATGAGGCGGTTGCTGGGCTGCTGGCAGTGCTGGCAGCGCGAAATCACGGTGGGGTTCACGCGGTTCACGTCCACGGCCACGCGGTTGTCGAACACGTAGCACTGGCCGTCGAAATCCTCGCCCCCGGCCTCAATGCCGTACTTGATGATGCCGCCGTGCAGCTGGTACACGTTTTCGAAACCCTGCTCCAGCAGGTAGGCGCTGGCTTTTTCGCACTTCACGCCGCCGGTGCAGTACGTCAGAATTTTCTTGTCTTTGAACTCCTTGAGGCGCTCCACGCGCTCCGGGAAGTCGCGGAAATTCTCGATGTCCAGGGTCACCGCGTTTTTGAAGCGGCCCAGGTTGTACTCGTAGTCTGAGCGCACGTCGACCACCACCACGTCGTCGCGGTCCTTCAGCGCCTTGAATTCTTCGGGCGAGAGGTGCTGGCCGGTTTTCTCGTGGGGCCGCACGTGGCGCAGGCTGCTGTGCACTATTTCGGGCTTCACGCGCACGTGCAGCTTCTGAAACGTGTGGGCCGCCACGTCGTCAACTTTAAATTCCAACGCGGCGAAGCGTGGGTCGGCTTTCACGGCGGCCATGTAGCGGGCGCAGCTTTCGCGCGTGCCCGACACCGTGCCGTTCAGCCCCTCCGCCGCCACGATGATGCGCCCGCGCAGGTCCAACTCCAGGCACAGGCGGTGGTGTTCTTCCCGAAATTGCTCCGGGTTTTCGAGGGGCGTATAGCAGTAATAAAGAAGAACCTGATACATTTTTAATTATGAATTATAAATTATGAATCATGAATTACTTGCCTGGCGAGGTCAGCAGGTCGTTTTCCTGAACAGCCAATTTCTAATTCATAATTCATAATTTTTAATTAAACCTTCACCGCGGGGTTGCCGAAAACGGTCTGGCCGTTGGGCACATCGGCCACCACTACCGAGCCGGCGCCTACCCGGGCCTTGTCGCCGATTTTGACGCCGGCCACCACCACGGCACCGGCGCCCACAAAGGCCTGCTCGCCCACCTGCACGTCGGCCCCGATGAGGGCGCCGCTGCCCAGTTGGGCAAAGCTGCCCACGGTGGCGCGGGCTTCCACCACGGCGTTGCCGCTCACCAGGCAGCCATCGCCGAGGGTGGCGATGGCAGCTACCACGGCGTTGGGGCCCACGTAGTTGCCGTGGCCCAGCGTGGCGTGGTTTGAGACGCTGGCGCGCTGGTGAATGGCATTCACGGGCACGGCCTCGTACTCGTTGCGCAGCATCTCGGTGAGGCTGCGGCGGCTGGCGGTGTCGTCGGTGGCCACGAAGACTTCGCACTTTTTGCCGAGCAGCTTCAGCAGCTCGCCGTCGTCGGTGTTACCCATCACGGGCACGTCGAGGAGTTCGGTGCCTTGCAGCTTTTTGTCGTCGTCGAGCAGGCAGTACACCACCACGTCGTTGGAGAGAAAGGCGTCGAGGGCAGCGGTGCCCACGGTTTGGGCACCAAGAATGATAACGGGATTTTCCATTGAGGGAGTTGCGAATGACGGGGCGAAGCGCGGCGCCACGGCTGGGTGCGGCAGCTTCGCCAGGATTTACAAAGGTACGGCAGCCGTTGCGGGAGCTGCCACCGAGGGCGGCGACTCTGCCAGGGTGTCATCGGAGCGGCGTTCCAAGCCCAGCCGACGCAACGCCAGCGCGGCATAGTCGTTCTGCAGCAGCAGAAACACGAGGTACGGCAGCACGGCGCTCCGGTAGCGGTTCAAGGAGCCAAAGTTGGGTGTGCTCAGCCCCAGCAGCACGGCCAGCACGAAGCAGAAAATGCTCAGAGCCGCCACTAGCCCAAAAGGCAAGTGCCCCCAACGGCGGCGCCAGCCAGCAAAGAAGGTGGTGGCAAAAAGGCTGACAAGCACTAGGTTTTCCAAGGCGGCGGCCACGTATAACGGCTGCCACGACTCCCCTAGCCAAGGCCGGGTGAAGGCGTTCAGGGCCGCCTCCGGCGAATGGCGCAGAAAGCTTTCGGCCGTGGGCCGCAGCGCCGGGTATTCAATGTGCGCCTTTGCAGCCGACATTTCCAGGGAGTGCGCGTAGATGCGCATGGTTTGGTTCGTGAATTTATTGAGCCGGAACGCCACGCTTACTTCGGTGGCTACCCACCCTCCCGCGGCCAGCACCGCCACCATCACCAACACCTGCGCCCAGCGGCTGCGCGCCCAGCCCAACTGCTGAAACACGCGCACCACCACTAGGCCCACTAACGCGCCTAACAACGGTGCAGCGAAAAAATAGCGCATAAAAAAATGAACATACGCCAACACCAGCAAGCCCACCACCGTGGCAACGCGCGCCCTGGTCGTCGACGAATCAGGCCCGTACAAGAGTTGCAGGTACAGCGCCACCAGCCACGTCCCGCTGCCCAGCAGCAAGGGCTCTTTGGCCACCCCGGCGGCCCAGAACACCACCGTTGGCCACGCCACAAAAGCCACCGTGGCGGCAGCGGGCGGTGTGGCCGGAAACAGTTTCAGGCAAGTTTTCGCCAACTGCCAACACCCCACGAAGCTAAACAAGCTCAGGTACACGCCGTTTAGCCAACCGCTGTTCATCGAAGCCAGGTTGACCCACGCCAGGATTTTGGCCATGAACAGGGTGTTGGACATCCCGTAATACGTAATGATTTGGTGGCGCCAGCCGACCTCATCCGTGAACAGCGCCTGCCAGAAATGGCTGGGCCCCGCCAGTATCATCCGCGTGACAGAATTGGCCTGCTGGCTGATGAAGTCGGCGTCGTCGGCGAGGCGCCAGCCGCGCCACGCCCCCACCAACAACCGGCCGCCGAGGCCCCACGCCAGCATGGCACGCGCCCACGTCGGTGCTTCGCGCCACTGCCGAAGCACCCACGGCAGGAGCACAGCCAGCAGCACGCCGTTCAACAGCAAAGCAATAACTATTCTCATCGAATAACGCGGGGTTGGTGCACCAGGCGGCTGCCGATGGCGCAGTGCAGGCAGCGCCGCGGCGCGCAGTAATTCTTGTGCAGGGCCAGCAGGCCCTGCGAGTCGGCCGCGGTGCGGTGGGCAAAGCCCAGGGCCTCGTACGCGTCGGTGTACTGGTTGTGCTCGGCGGGCAGCTGGCTGAGCAGGGCTACGCTGCTTTCCACCACCGCCGGCTGGCCCACGTGGCGGGCGTAGGCCACGCGCAACGGCACCACCACGTTGGTGATGAGCAAATCGGTACTGCTTTTGCCCAGGGCCGGCACCTTGCCGGGGCGGCCGGGGCGGAAGTGGGTGCGCCAGTACAGCGGTACCGGCGCCTGAAAAAACTCGGTAAGGGCCGCCACGCTCTGCGCCGTCAGCAGGGCATCGAACAGGGCGGGGCGCGCGTGCAGCAGGCCAGCCAGTTGCCCCAGGCGCACCGGCGGAAAGTTGGCCGGCCGCAGGCGCAGGTAGTTCCACTCGTGGGCATGCAGAGCAGCTTCGCCCAGCCCGTATTTGTGGCTCAGAAACGCATGCTCCTGCCTCAAGTCCCGGATGTAGTCGTCGGCCACTGTTTCCTCATTTTCAACCAGAAATCCGGCCTGCCCAAACAACAACGCTTCGAGCTGGCGCTGGTCGTGCCGGTGCCGACGCAGCACGGCCACGGGTACCGATTTGGCCAACCGGGCCAGCGGCTCACTGTTTTTCTGGAAGCCGAATGCGGCCATCAGCGCGTGGTAGGCGGTGGCTTCCCAGTCCTGCCCCAGGCCCTCGTGCAGCGTCATAATGGCGTCGGCCTTGCGCTCCACGCGTTCCAGCAGGGCGCGCTCGGTCATCATCGTTTTCGTGATTTCGGGCACCAGCGGCAGCAGCGGGGCGCAGGGCAAGGGCGCGGCCGCGGGCGCTTCCACCAGCGCCTGGTAGCGGGCCAGCAGCTCGGGCGCCACCCGGGCCTGCAGGGCCAGCGCGGGAATGAGGCTGCCGTTGGTGCGCGTCACGTCGGCGTCGGCACTGCCCACTACGTGCAGAATCACCTGGTCGTATTTCGGGTCAATCTGGTGGTGGTGGCGGGCCCAGTCGGAGGCGCGCAGGTGGATTTCCACCGCACCGTTCCACTCCACTTCGCCCAGGCGCAGGCGCGCGTTCAGGAAGTCGGGGCCGGCGTCGGCGTTGCGGTGGCCGGGGCGCAGCACCTGGATTTCCTCGCCCGCCGTGGTGCGCAGGTCCAGCTTGTCGAAGTACTGGTGCTGCCAAACGTAGTGGAGGAAATCTTCTTTCATAACTTGCGTTTACGCCCGTAAACTTACTCCGATTCCGCTCAGACTTTATAAAGCGCCCGTTATTGCCCATAGCAGCTACCCACCCCGCCACCAAGCGGCTGATACAAATAATTAACCGCGCCAACTTCGGCCGCTACGCCACCAATCGGTTCATCGGCCAGGTGGCTCAGCTGCTCAGCCAGCCCACCGACGCGGGCGATGCCGTGGCCACCTACTGGCTGGGCATGCTGCACTGGGACGGCTGGGGCATTCCCCAAAACCGGACGCAGGCCCTGGTGCTGCTGCGGGCCGCCGCCGAAAGTGGCCACCGCACGGCTCAATTCAACCTCGGCGTGGCCCACGACAACGGCTACGAAGTAGTGAAAACCCGTTACGAGGCCTTTCGCTACTTTTCGCAAGCGGCCCGGGGCGGCTGCAAAGAGGCCATGCACTGCGTTGGCAGTATGTATTACCACGGCCAGGGCACCGCCCAGAACTACGCCCGGGCCCGGCACTGGTACCGCAAAAGCGCCAAGCTCGGCTACGTCGAGGCCATGTGCGACCTGGCCCGGTGCTACCAGCGCGGCGTTGGCGGCCGCCGCAACCACCACCGGGCGCTGTTCTGGTTCAGGCGGGCCGTTGACGCCGGCAACGCCCGCGCCATGACCTGGCTGGGTTTGGAATACGCCCAGGAACCCACCGAAAACTGGGAGCAGGCACACTACTGGCTGGAGCAGGCCGCCGAGCGCCGGCAGGCCCACGCCATGTACCTGCTGGGCGTGTGGGCCGAATCGGGCTGGACGGGCGCTGAAAACCTGGCCGATGCCCTGTTCTGGTTCAAAATGGCGGCCGACCAAGGCCATGCGAAAGCAGCGCTGTGCTGGGCGGAGCTACAAGGCGAGCAGTTCTGACGGAACGTAAAACGGCCCGCCTCTCTCGAAGCGGGCCGTTCTGCCGCCGGCCTAACGACCGGCAACGAGCAGCTGACGCCTAAGCCATTAGCGCAGGTCGACTACTTTCACGCCTTTGTACTTGGCTTTGTCGAAGGCAAAGGTGTTGGCGTCGACCGGCGGGTTGGGCTTGAAATTTTTGATGAGGAAGGTGTACTGGTTGCCGTTTTTCTTGAACATCTGCCAGCTTTTCACCGAAGCGTCCTTCTTGCGCACTTTCAGCCGCACCTTGAATACGTCATTCTGGCGGTTTTCGGGGGCCAACTCGATGACGTCGAGGGGTTCGCCGCCTTCCGTCACTTGCTGCACGTAGGTGTACTTGTAGCCCTTTTTGTACATCGTGTAAATCTGCGAGGGCGACATATCCTGCGAATCCGGGTCCGAATCGGAGATATTGACTTCGTTCTCGTTCTTAAGGTAAGTCCAGGTGGTGGTGCCGTTGTTGATGACTTCCTGGCCGCTGATTTTCAGGCGGAACTTCTGGCCGCTCACCACAATGTCACCGTTGATGTTCTGCTTCACCTTGGCGCCGGGGTTTTCCAGCGTCTGGGTGAAAGTGGCCTGGAAGGCTTTCAGCGCCTGGTACTTGGCGCTCATCTGGTCGAGGATTTTACCAGCTTTGGGGTCCTGCTGCGCGGCGGCGGGCAGCGCCAGCGTGGCCGAGAGCAGCAGAAAAGAGAGGTATTTTTTCATTAGAAGGGGGAAACTGAGCGTGTAACGAATACGCTCTGATGGCCTGATACGGATTCCGTTTAACAAACGACCGGCCAAAATGCGGATGAAGCCGCGATGAAGGGAAAAAAGTTGGAGCCGGCCGCGTGTACCCCGGAGTTGCGCTTCGGCCCGCCTGGACTGTTCGCGCGGCCGAAACGCAGCTTCGGGATGCATTATTTCATCGAATTCAGCAGTTGCTCCAGCTGGTACTCGTCGGGAATAAGCACGTCGCGGGCCTTGCTGCCCTCAAACGGCCCCACGATGCCGGCGTGCTGGAGCTGGTCGATGAGTCGTCCTGCCCGGTTGTAGCCGAGCTTGAGCTTGCGTTGCAGCAGCGAGGTGCTGCCCTGCTGGTGCAACACAATGCAGCGCGCGGCTTCCTCAAACATGGTGTCGCGCTCGGAGGGGTCCATTTCTTCGTTGCCCCCGCCGTCGCCGTCGGCCCCGGCCACTTCGGGCAGCAAATAGGCGTCGGAGTAGCCCTGCTGCTCGCCGATGTAGTCGCAGACGCGGTCCACTTCCGGCGTGTCGATGAAAGCGCACTGCACCCGAATCAGGTCCGAGCCGGCCGAGAAGAGCATGTCGCCCTGGCCGATGAGCTGGTCGGCCCCGCCGGTGTCCAAAATGGTGCGCGAGTCGATTTTGCTCGTCACTTTAAAGGAGATACGGCAGGGGAAGTTAGCCTTGATGATGCCGGTAATCACGTTCACGCTCGGGCGCTGCGTGGCCACGATGAGGTGGATGCCGATGGCGCGGGCCAGCTGCGCAAGGCGCGCAATGGGCGTTTCCACTTCCTTGCCGGCCGTCATCATCAGGTCGGCCAGCTCGTCAATCACCAGCACGATGAAGGGCAGGAAGCGGTGGCCTTTCTTGGGATTGAGGCGGCGCTCGATGAACTTGGCGTTGTACTCCTTGAGATTGCGGCAGCCGGCTTCTTTCAGCAGGTCGTAGCGTCGGTCCATCTCCATGCACAGCGAGTTGAGCGTGTTCACCACCTTCTTGGTATCGGTGATGATGGGCTCTTCGGTGTCGGGCAGCTTAGCCAGGTAGTGGCGCTCAATCTTGTTGAAGATGCTCAGTTCCACCTTTTTGGGGTCGACGAGCACAAACTTCAGCTGCGCGGGGTGGCGCTTGTAGAGCAGCGAAGCCAGAATCACGTTCAAGCCCACCGACTTGCCCTGGCCCGTGGCGCCGGCCATGAGCAGGTGGGGCATTTTGGCCAGGTCGGCCACGAACACCTCGTTGGTGATGGTGCGGCCGAAGGCAATGGGCAGGTCCATTTCGGTTTTGGCAAACTTCTCCGAACCCAGCACCGAGCGGATGCTCACCATCTCCTTTTTGGTGTTTGGCACCTCGATGCCGATGGTGCCCTTGCCCGGAATGGGCGCGATGATGCGGATGCCCAACGCGGCCAGGCTCAGGGCAATGTCGTCTTCCAGGCTCTTGATTTTGGAGATGCGCACGCCCACTTCGGGCACGATTTCATAGAGCGTGACCGTAGGCCCGATGGTGGCCTTGATGCTGGCGATGCCGATGCCGTAGTGGCCCAGCGTTTCCACGATGCGGTCCTTGTTGGCTTCCAGCTCCTCCTTGGTGACCTGGGCTTTGGGGGTACCGTAGTCGTTGAGCAGCTCCAGCGTGGGAAACTGGTAGCGGGACAGGTCCAGCGTGGGGTCGTAGTTGACGTTGGGCATGGCGTCGGCGTCTTCGTCCTCATCGGCCACGGCGGCGATGTCGGCGCCGGCGTTGGGGTCAAGGTCGTCGCGGCCGGGCACGGTGATTTCGAGCGGACGGGTTGCGGCGGTAGCGGCCACGGGCACCGCGGCGGGCATGTCGCCATCGGCCAAATCGGCCAGCGAGAGCGGCGTGGGAATGGTAGCTACCGGCGCACTGGGCGCCACTGCCACGGGCTCTTCGACGGGCATTTCAATGGAAAAAGCCGGGCCGGAAGCCACCAGCGGCACGGCCGCTGCAACGGCCGCAGCCCCCGTAGCCACTGCCGTAGCCGCGGGCGCCACGGCTGCGCTGGCCACGCTCAATGCCACGCCGGCGCCGATGCGCGGCGCGGGCTCGAACTCTACGGGCGCGGCTTCGGGCTCGTCGGCGTCCAGCTCTAAATCCAGATTCTGCGCGCCGGCGGCGGCGTTGGTGGCGGCCGAAGCCACGGCCACTTCCGGCGCGGAGGGGCGCGTTTTGAGCGTCATTTGGGGCACGGCCGGCGCGGGGGCCACGGGCACCGTAGCAGCGGCTTGCTCGGCTGCGATTTCGGCTTCCAGCTCGGCGTCTTCGTCGGCGTCGTCCTCGGTGCTGAGGCGGCGGAAGCTGCCCAGGTTGAGGCTGGTGACGTTGAAGAAGAACACCACGAACGAAATTAAGGCGAAGGCCAGCAGCAGCACCGTGCCCCAGCCGATGAGGCTGTCGAGCCAAGAGGCGGCCTCGAAGCCCACGCCACCGCACAGGAAATCGAGGCGGTGGGCCAGCACCGGGTCGGCGCCGGGCGCGGCCAGCGTCACCACCACGTAGCCGAGCAGCACGCTCAGCCAGGCCATGCTGAACAGGCCCAGCGCCAGCACGTAGCTCACCGAGACCTTGGCGGTGCGAAACACGATTTTCGCCCCCAGAAAAAACACGATGGGAATGAGCGCAAACGCCGCCACCCCAAACAGCTTGTAGATGAACAGCTGCGCGGCCCAGGCCCCCAGCAAGCCCAGCCAGTTGCCGGACTCCTGCCCGGCATCTTTCACCGGCACGGTGCCCAGCGCGGCCACCACGCTCTGGTCGGCGTGGCCCGTGAAGAGGAACGAGGCAAAGGCAATGGTGAGGTACAGGCTGGCCAGCAGCAGCCCGAACCCGATGAACAGGTGGAAGCGCCGGTCGCGCAGCAGTTCCAGGAGCTTGCCCACGCCGGGCAGCGGGCCGTGGGGCTCGCGGGGCGGTTTAACGGGTTTGGGGGGCGCGGCCGGGCGGGCGGCTTTGGGCACGTTGGCGGCGGCCGGCCGGGGCTCGGCGCGGGCCGGGGCGGGCTCGGGAGCCGGTCCGTTGGGGCGCGGCTCGTTGCGCCGCGTGGGCCGGGGCTCGGCGGGGCGGTTAGCCGAGGGGCCGGCGGGAGTATTCTTATAACGGTTATCGGCCATTCGACGGAAGCATAAAGGCCAAATTTACGCACTGCGGGCGGGAGTTAGGGCATGAGGATATGGGAGCAAGCGGGTAGGCGTCCGTCATCCTGAGCGCAGCGAAGGACCTTGTCACGCCCGGAGGTTTGAATTTATTGCAAGCCGTTCAAACCTGATAAGGTCCTTCGCTGCGCTCAGGATGACAGACGTTTCCCTTCCCTACACCCTCCATCCCTCCTCCCCTAGCTGCGCGGGTGAAACTCGGTGATGACCTGCCGCAGGTAATCGCGGTCCAGATGGGTGTAAATCTCGGTGGTGGTGATGCTGGCGTGGCCCAGCATTTCCTGCACGGCGCGCAGGTCGGCGCCGCCCTCAATCAAATGCGTGGCGAAGGAATGCCGCAGGGTGTGCGGGCTGATGGTTTTGCGCAGGCCCGCCTGCTCGGCCAGCTTTTTGAGCGTGGTGAAGACGGTGATGCGCGAGAGCGGCCGGCCGCGCTGGCTCAGAAACACAAAGTCTTCGGCTCCGCTTTTGATGTCGAGGTGCCCGCGCACGCCGCTGAGGTAGAAATTGAGGTGCTTGAGGGCTTCGCGGCCGATGGGCACGAGGCGTTCCTTATTGCCCTTGCCCACCACTTTGATAAAGCCCTGGTCGGCGTACAGGTTACTCAGGCGCAGGTCGCAGAGCTCGCTCACGCGCAGACCGGAGGAGTACATCACTTCGAGCAGGGCGCGGGCGCGCAGGCCGTCGTCGGTGCTCAGGTCGATGGCGGCCAGCAGCTGCTCAATCTCGGGGTAGCTGAGGGTATCGGGCAGGTGGCGGCCGGTTTTGGGGGCTTCCAGGGTGTCGGTGGGGTCGAGCTTCAGCAGGTCTTCCATGATGAGGAAGTTGAAGAAAGCCTTGAGGCCGGACAGCGTGCGGGCCTGCGAGGTGGCGCCCAGGCCCAGCCCTTGCAGCGTGGTCAGGAACTCGCGCAGGATTTCGGTGGTGACTTGCAGCGGGCCCACGGGCAGCTTCTGAAACACCAGAAACTGCTGCAGCTTGGTGGCGTCGCGCACGTAGGCCTCCACCGAGTTGGGCGAGAGGGATTTTTCGAGGCGCAGGTAGCCGTCGAATTGTTTGAGGGCTTGGGACCAAGTCATGGGAAAGGCAGATTGATTACTCAAAGAACGTCATGTCGAGCCTGTCGAGACATCTCGCCTGCCGTAGCAACTAAATCGATTGGATTAGTGGTGGCAGGCGAGATGTCTCGACAAGCTCGACATGACGTTCTTTGGACTTTGTACTACCAGCTTCAACAATGGACCTTCTCATCATCAACGGCCCCAACCTCAACCTGCTCGGCCGCCGCGAGCCCGGCATCTACGGCACCCGCTCGTTTGAGGACTTTTTCCCCGAGCTCGAAGCCGCTTTTCCCGAGCACGCGCTCACGCAGTTTCAGAGCAACCACGAGGGCGGGCTCATCGACAAGCTGCACGAAGTGGGGTTCACGCACCACGGCATCGTGCTCAACGCCGGCGGCTACACCCACACCAGCGTGGCCCTGGCCGATGCCGTGGCCGCCATTGCCACGCCCGTGGTGGAGGTGCACCTGAGCAACCTGCACGCCCGCGAAGATTTCCGCCAACGCAGCCTGCTGGGCCGCCACTGCGCCGGCAGCATCAGCGGCTTCGGGCTGGAAAGCTACCGGCTGGCCGTGCAGTGGTTCGTGAACCAGCAGCCCAAGCGCGTCGGGTTTCGGGTGTGAGTGGGCTCGCCTAGCACGGGTTTCCGGTCCGGACGAAAGGTTTGTGGTTCCGGCCGAAGGTTTCCTGTCCAGGCAGAAGGTTTGTGGTCCGGTCCGAAGGTTTCCTGTCCCGAAGCCTTAAGCGGGGCTCCGGAGGCAAGGTTTGTGGTCCCGAAACGGTTGGCGGGCGTCCGGAAGCGGCTGGCGGGCGTCCGGAAGCGGTTGGCGGGCGTCCGGAAGCGGTTGGCGGGCGTCCGGAAGCGGTTGGCGGGCGTCCGGAAGCGGCTGGCGGGCGTGCGGAAAGGTGAAAACGTGCGGCGGAGCAATGGAACCGGGTTCGGCGCGTTTGGACGCCCGCGCGGTTGGTGCAAAATCCTTCCGCGGGCGGTTTGCGTAGCCGCTACCTTTGCGCCGGCGGCGCCCCACTTCCTTGACGTTCCTCCCCATGTATACCTTCAATCCCGGCCCTTCGGCCGTATATCCGGCCGTGCGCCAGTACCTCACCGATGCGTTTGACGAGGGCTGGCTCTCGGCCCCGCACCGCTCCGAAAAAGTGACCTCGCTGGTGCGCCAGACCGTGGCCGACCTCAAAGCCAAGCTCAACGTGCCGCAGGACTACACCGTCCTGTTCACCGGCTCGGCCACCGAGTGCTGGGAAATCCTGGCCCAGAGCCTCACGCCCCGCCGCTCGTTTCACCTCTACAACGGCGACTTCGGCGAGAAGTGGCTGAAGTACGCCCAGGCCGTGCGGCCGGCCAGCGCCGGCAAGTCGTTTGGGCTGGACGAGGTGCCCGACCTGGCGGCCCTCCCCTTCTCGGCCGAAGACACCGACCTGGTGTGCATCACCCAGAACGAAACCAGCACCGCCACCCAGCTGCGCGAGGGCTTTATCCTGAACCTGTTCAACCGCCTCAACGGCACCCTGCTGGCCGTGGACGCCACCAGCTCGCTGGCCGGCCTGAACCTGAAATACATCAAGGCCGACGTCTGGTTTGGCTCGGTGCAGAAGTGCTTCGGCCTGCCCGCCGGCCTGGGCGTGATGATTTTGTCGCCCCGCGCCGTGGCCCAGGCCAAAGCCGTGAACGACCGGGCCCACTACAACGCCCTGCCCGCCATGCTCAGCCAGATGCTGAACTACCAGACCAACTACACCCCCAACGTGCTGGGCATCTACCTGCTCAGCCGCATGCTGGCCGACCGCGAGCCCATCAAAGCCGTGCACCAGCACCTCGTGGACCGCGCCGAGAAGCTCTACGCCTTCTTCGACCAGGCCACCCCGCTCCAGCCCTTCGTCACGAACCCCGAAACCCGCTCCACCACCGTCGTGGGCCTGAAAGGCGACGCCGCGCTCATCGAAGAAATCAAGCAGAAAGCCAAGGAGGCTGGCCTGCACCTGGGCAGCGGCTACGGCCCGCTGAAAAACACCACCGTGCGCATCGCCAACTTCCCCGCCGTGCCCGACGCCGCCTTTGAGGCCCTGGTGCAGTTTTTCGCAAAGGAATACCCGGGGTAATGGTTAATTATGAATTAGAAATTATGAATGATGAATTGGGCCAACGCCTTGCCCATCCTCAACCGAATTCATGATTTCTAATTCATAATTCATAATTAAAACGCCGTGTTCAATTTCCAGCACATTCTGTCCGTCACGCTCACCCTGTTTGCCGTCATCGACATCCTGGGCTCCATCCCGATTATCATCCAGATTCGGCAGCGCGAGGGCGAAATCAAGGCCGAGCTGGCCACGGTGGTGGCGGGCTGCCTCATGGTCACGTTCCTGTTCGTGGGGCAGAGCCTGCTGGGGCTGCTGGGCGTCGACAACCAGAGTTTTGCCCTGGCCGGCGCGGTGGTCATCTTCCTGATTGGCCTGGAAATGATACTCGGCATCGAGCTGTTCAAGTCCGACATGTCGGGCAGCACGGGCTCCATTGTGCCGCTGGCGTTTCCGCTCATCGTGGGGGCGGGCACCATGACCACGCTGCTCTCGCTGCGCGCCGCCTACTCGGTGCCCAACATCCTGGTCGGCATCCTGCTGAACCTGGTGTTTGTGTACGTGGTGCTCAGAACCAGCCCCTGGCTGGAGCGCAAGCTCGGCAAGGGCGGCGAAGACATTCTGCGCCGCGTGTTCGGGGTGATATTGCTGGCCATTGCCATCAAGCTGTTCAAAACCAATTTTTAACTCTCTTGACCGTCCTTGAACGTCATGTCGAGCTTGTCGAGACATCTCGCCTGCCGTAGTATTCCAATCGCATGTAATTAGCGGTGGCACGCGAGATGTCTCGACAAGCTCGACATGACCGTTCTTTTCCATCCGTCTCTATTTCCCTCTGTCCCCTTGATACACCTCTTCACCGACGGCTCGGCCCGCGGCAACCCCGGGCCCGGCGGCTACGGCGCCATCCTGCGCTACGGTCCCCACGAAAAGGAGCTCACCCAGGGCTTCCGCCTCACCACCAACAACCGCATGGAGCTGCTGGCCGTCATCGTGGGCCTCGAAGCCGTGACCCGGCCCGAGTTGCCCATCCGCGTGGTGTCCGATTCGAAATACGTGGTCGACGCCGTGGAGAAAAAATGGGTGTTCGGCTGGGCCAATAAGCCCGATTTCGGCAAGAAGGCCAACGAGGACCTATGGCGCCGCTTCCTGCGCATCTACCAGCAGCGCAAAGTATCTTTCCACTGGATAAAAGGCCACGCCGGCCACCCCGAAAACGAGCGTTGCGACGTGCTGGCCGTGCAAAGCGCGCTGGGCAAAGGCCTGCTCGTGGACGAAGGCTACGAGGCCATCAGCGCAAAGTCGGTCCTGTAAGCTGCCCTGGCCATGCGACGCTGTTTCCTTCCGCTGCTGCTGGCTTTGGGCCTTTCATCGGCTGCTTTCGGCCAGTCGCCCGCCCCCCGGTTCCAGGATTATCCCGTTTCTGAGCGGTACCACGGCCCCCAGGCGGCGCCCAGGCTGATGCCGGGCACGCCGGCCTGGTATTTCCGCACGCGCATCCGGGAAGCGGCCCGGCAAAAGCCCAATTTCGCCGGGCGCTACGTGCTGGCCGCCTGGGGCTGCGGGGCCGAATGCCTCAGCAGCGCCATCATTGACGTGAAAACCGGCGCCGTGTTTTTTGATGACACGAGCGTTTGCTGCTGGTTCAGCCCGGCCCTTCCGGAAAAGCCCGAGAACTTTGAGCCGGTGGATTTCAGACTGAACAGCCGACTCGTCATCATGACCGGGATGCTGAACGAAGCGGGCCGCAACGCGCCGCACTTTTTCAAATTCGAGCGGGGCAAACTCGTCGCCATCCGCTAAAAAGAACGTGCCCAACGACTACTTCCGGTTCCAGCAGTTCCGCATCGAGCAAAGCCAGTGCGCCATGAAAGTGAGCACCGATGCCTGCCTGCTGGGCGCCGCGGCCGACCTCACCGGCGCCACCCGCCTGCTCGACATCGGCACTGGCACCGGCCTGCTGGCCCTCATGGCCGCCCAGCGCCACCCCACCGTCGAAATAGAAGCCGTGGAAATTGATGCGGCCGCGGCAGCCCAGGCGGCAGCCAACGCGGCGGCCAGCCCGTGGGCGGGGCGCATTCGGGTGCACGCCCTCAGCCTGGCCGAATTTGCGGCCACGCAGCCGGCGCCCTTTAGCCACATCATCTGCAACCCCCCGTTTTTCCGGGAGTCGCTGCGCTCGCCCGATGCGGCGCGCAGCACCGCGCGCCACACGGCCGCCGACACGCTTTCCTTCGACGCTTTGGCAGCTTTTGTGGCCGGGTTTCTACAGTCAGACGGCTTGTTCACGGTGCTGCTGCCGCCGCTGGAAATGCAGGCCTTGGCCGCTGAGATGGCGACCGTGGACCTGTTGCCCGCCACCCAACTGGTAGTCCGGCACCGGCCGGGAAGCCGCGTGCTCCGGCACATCACCGGCTTTCGGCGCGAAGTAGGCAGCACCTGGGAAACCGGGATTACCATTCGCGAAGCGGGAAATAACGAAGATTATTCAACCGAGTTTAAAGAGCTGCTGGCGGGCTTTTATCTGGCGCTGTAAAGACGCATCCTTGCGTCTCGCCGTTGAACGAGGCGCCTGCAAAGGCTGAACTGCGCGGACGACGAGACGCAAAATTTTGCGTCTCTACAGCAGCGCATCCAGCAGCCCCAGCTTCTCGCGGTGCAGGCTGTCGAGCAGGTCTTGCTCCAGGGTGCCGAATTCGGCCGCGGCGTAGTGACGCTGAATCCGGCCGGCCATGAGCACCGAGATTTCATCGGCCGTTTCGGTGAGGGCGCCCAGCAGGTGCGACGTCATCAGGATGCCGGTGCCGCGGTCGCGCAGCCGCTTCAGCACGGCCTTGAGCAGCAGGTTGGCTTCAAGGTCGAGGCCGTTAAAGGGCTCGTCGAGAATCAGGTAATCGAAATCCTGCACCAGCAGCGCGAGCAGGGCCAGCTTCTTGCGCATGCCGGCCGAATATTCGTCGGCGTACTGGTCGAGGGGCAGCTCCAGCAGCTGGTTCCAGCCCGTGAAATCCACCACCGGCCGGCCCCGCGCCTGCAGGCAGAACTCCAGGTACTCGCGCCCCGTCAGGCGCGGGTAGAAGTAAGGCTCGTAAGGCAGCAAGCCGGTGCTCTGGCGCACGGGCACGCCCGCCGTGTCGCGCACAGTGCCACGAAAACCCTTTTCCAGGCCGTACAAGCAAGTTATCAGCGTGGTTTTGCCGGCGCCATTGGCCCCCACCAGCCCGTGAATGGTGCCGGGTCGCAGGGTCAGGTCGACGCCGCGCAGCACCTCGTGGGCGCCGAAAGCTTTGTGGAGGTTCAGGACTTCGAGCACAGCTTGTTCAGTTAACTGGTTAAAAGTGAAGAAGCCAAAGGACCGGTTGAGCTTTTGGCTTTTACTGCTCAACCTTCTGCTCATCTTCCCCCAGCACCGCCCGCATTCGGCGCTGGCTTTGCCAGATGAGGCCGCCCACCGCCACCAGCAGCAGCACGGGGTATACCGGGTGGCCGGGCAGCAGCAGCGCCACGCCCACCACCAGCGCCTGAATGCTGCGAATGTGCGTAGCATTGGGGTAGAAGGCGTATTTGGTCAGAATAATCAGCCCCACCAGCCCCAGCCAAAACACCCCCACCGCCACCGCGCCGCCCGGCCCCGCCGGCCCGCTGCCCAGCAGCCACAAAAACGGCGCCGCCGAAAGCGCCGCATAGCCCAGGCCCAACGCCAGCTGCCGCCGCAGCAGCTGCCGGGGCGTGCGGGCCAGCAGCACCAGCATGGTCACCGGCTCGGGAGTGCCGTAGAAAGCCAGCAGCACCAACAGCCATAGCACCAGCGCCACCACCGGCCCCAGCGGCGAGCTGTGGCCCCACATCGCGCCGGCCAGCAGCACCGGCCACGCCCACAGCCCGCCCGTTCGCATGCCGCTCACCCACTCGAAGGCTTCGCTGCGAAACAGGCTGCGGGCCTTGTGGCGCGAGCTGCGGCGTTCCTGCTTCGGGGGTAACACGGCGGCCCCGGGTGCCAACCCCAGCACAAGCAGGGCGGCGCCCCAGTCCTGAAACAGCATCAGCACCAACGCCACGGGCAATGCCAGCAGCGCATATTCCACCGCCAGCCACCGCCGATAGTGCGGCGCACTGATGGCCAGAAAACGCAAATCGGCCCGCTGCCGGTGGGCCGAAGCCAGCAGCAACGCCACCAGGACCGGAACGGCCCATTGGCCCTGCGGGTGCGGCGCCGCCAGCACCAGCGCCCGGCTCGTCACTATCAGCACCACCGGCGCCAGTATGGCCATTCGCACCCAGCCTACCTCCACCAGCAGGCGCCAACCCAAGCGAAGTCGAAGACGCAAATAAGCCCGAAGAGGAAGCATAGGAACGCCTAACGTGGGCGCTGACCGTCAGATTGCACCAGCTTACTTTTCCGCTTCTAGGAAATGAATCCCGTACTCCGCCGCCAGTTCGTCCAAAATGGGTTCGTACAAGTCCGCCTCCACCGGAATTACTACGCCGCGCTGGGCCAGCTCACCGCGCACCAGCCGGCGCACGGCCATGCCCAGGGGCAGGCCCACGGTTTTGGCCATGGCGGTGTGGGTGGCGTCGTCGCCCACCACGGCCAGCGAGGAAGTGTGGCGGTGCGCGGTGCCGTTCAGCTCGTACTCGAAAAGGTGCTGCATCACGATGAGGTCGTGGTCGTGGGGCTGCAGCTGCCATTTCTCGCTGAGCAGGCGTTCCAGCAGTTGGGCCGGGGTGGCGTGGGCGTGGCCCACCGGCCGGTCCGAGAACAAGCCCAGCCAGTTCAGACGGCCCATTTCTTTGCTTTCCGGGGTCAGGCCGAGGTACTGAGCCACGCGGGTGGGCAGGTCGAGACCCGGCAGGTGCGGCGTGGGCAGGTAGGCGGCCACCAGCTCGGCCCAGGTCAGGCTTTCGGGGTTGTCGAGGTTCACCGCGTCATCGGTCAGGCCGAGGCGCACCAGGGCGTGCCAGGCGGCGCAGTAGCCCGGCCGCCGCAAGGTGCCCCGCAAGATGGTCGGAATGTCCTCAAGACCATACGGCGCCCGGTAGCTGAGCGAGTCGCGGTTGGCGTAGCCTTCAAACTCGCCGTAATCGGGCACCGTCACCGTTTCGGTGCGGGCAAACAGCTGCTGGTACGGAATAAAGCGCGGCCGGCCGTTTTCCAGAAACTTGGCCGTGCTCTGGCCGGCCAGCACCACGTTGCGGGGGTTCCAGGTAAACTTGTATTTCCACGGGTTGTCCCCTTCCGCCGTGGGCGCCAGCAGGCCGCCGCAGTAGCTTTTGAACGACGTAATGACGCCGCCCCGCGCCCGGATATCGGCAATAACCCGCATGGCCGACATGTGGTCGAGCCCCGGGTCGAGGCCGCATTCCATGAGCAGGGTTACGCCGGCGGTTACCGCCTCGTCGTGCAGCTCGCCGATGGCCGGGCTCACGTAGCTGGCCGTGGCCAGGTGCCGGCCGTGGCGCACGCAGGCCCGCGCCACCACCGGGTGCAGCAGGGCCGGCAGCATAGAAATCACCACGTCGGCCTGGGCCACCAGCCCGTCCAGCCCGGCTTCGTTGGCGGCATCAAACGGCACGGCCCGGGCGTATTCGGAATGCGCTGCCAGCACCGGCGCGAGGTGGGCCGGGTTGGCATCGGCCACGGTCAGAAACCAGGACTCGGTGGGCGCGTGGCGCAATAAATACTGGATGAGCGACGAGGCCGAGCGGCCCGCGCCAAGAAGCAGGAGGCGGGAATTCATGCCGCAAAAGTAGGGCCGGACGTCGGGGGTTGCCGCGGAGGGGAAAACGCTCGTGCCGCCGGACGTCATGCCGAGCGCAGCGAAGCAGCTTGCCCGCCACCAGTAAACCCAATCGATTGAATTAGTTGCTGCGGGCAAGCTGCTTCGCTGCGCGCTGCATGACAGACATTTCCCATTCCGCCCAGCGTGATTACCTTCGCCGCCCCTCCATCAAACCCGCATGGCCCGCATTTCCCGCCAGCAGCTCATTACCTACGAAGAGCTGGACTCCCCCACCGACCTGACGGCCGCCGAGCAAGCCACCTGGCAGGCCGCGCACGACGCCACCCGGCACGCCTACGCGCCCTATTCCGGCTTTCAGGTGGGGGCGGCGCTGCTGCTGGCCGATGGCACCCTCTTCCGGGGCACCAACCAGGAAAACGCGGCTTACCCCTCCGGCCTGTGCGCCGAGCGCACGGCTCTGTTTGGCCTCGCCGCCAACACACCCGAACACGCGCCCATCGTGGGCATGGCCGTGGCCGCCCGGCCGGCCGGGGGCGCGTTTGGCGCCGCTTTCCCCTGCGGCGCCTGCCGCCAAGTGATGCTGGAGTACGAGTCGCGGCAGGCGCGGCCCATTGCGCTGCTGCTGCCCAGCCGGGCCGGCACCATCCTGCGCTTCAACTCCGTCACCGACCTCATGCCCTTCAACTTTTCGGCCGACGACCTGCCGATGCTGTAGCCGCGCCGCAACTCACTCCGGCCCCCGCCCCTTCCGTTCCATGACCGAGCACCACCTCACCGTCGCGCGCACCGCCCGTTATTACCAGTTGGGAGAATTATCGGCAAGCACCAGGCGCGTGTGGTTTGTGTGCCACGGCTACGGGCAGCTGGCGGCGTATTTCTCGCGGCATTTTGGGTTCCTGAACGACGCCGACCCGCGCACGGTAGTCATTACCCCCGAAGGCCTTTCCCGCTTCTACCTCAGCGGCAACGGCGGCCGCGTGGGCGCCAGTTGGATGACGCGAGACGACCGCCAGCACGAAATCCACGACCACGTCAACTTCCTCAACCAGCTGGCTGAAAAAGTGCTGGTCGAATGCCTGCCCGACGTGGAGGTCACGGTGCTGGGCTTTTCACAAGGCACGGCCACCGTGGGCCGGTGGCTGACGCAGGCGTGGTTTCGGCCCGCGCACCTCATCCTTTGGGCCGGCGGCTTTCCCGAAGATTTGGCCCCCGAAATCGCCCGCGAGCTGTTGGAAGGGCTGCGCCTTTCCGTGGTCGTTGGCACCGAGGACGAGTACATCGACGCCGGGAAACTGGAGGCGCAACTGCAGCAGCTTCGGCAGCTGGGCGCCATGCCCACCGTGACCACTTTCGCCGGCAAGCACGAATTAAACCGCGCCGTGCTCGCTCAACTGGCGGCACAATAACTCCGCTTTTATTTGCGCGCAATGGTGGTAGCTGCGCCCTGCGCCCCGGCCAGCACCAGCACTTCGGCAATGGTGACGTGCGGCGGCCGCGTCACCATGAACGCGATGATGTCGGCAATGTCTTCGGGCCGCAAGGGCTCAAACCCTTCGTACACTTTGGCGGCCCGCGCCTCGTCGCCCTTGAAGCGCACCCGCGAAAATTCGGTTTCCACCGCGCCTGGGTTCACCTCGGCCACGCGCACGCCGGTGGGCAGCAGGTCGAGCCGCATGGTTTTGGTGAGCATGCCCACGGCCGCTTTGCTGGCGCAATACACGTTGCCGTTGGCATAAGCCTCCTGCCCGGCAACGGAGCCGATGTTGAGGATGAAGCCGGTTTGGCGGGCCGTCATGCCCGGCAACAGGGCGTAGGTCACGTTCAGCAGGCCGCGCACGTTGGCGTCCAGCATCTGGTCCCAGTCGTGGGGGTCGCCGCTTTGGATGGGGGCCAGCCCGTGGGCGCCACCGGCGTTGTTCACCAGCACGTCGGGCGCCTGCAGCTCGACCGGCAACGACGCCACGGCCGCGCTCACGGCCGCCCGGTCGCGCACGTCAAACGTCAGCACGTGCACTGGCACCGGCGCCAGTTGCGCGGCCAATTCGTCAAGGCGTTCGCGTCGCCGCCCGGTCACCACCAATTGAAACCCCGCCCCGGCCAGCGCCACCGCCGTAGCCCGGCCAATGCCCGACGAGGCGCCGGTGATAAAAGCAGTTTTCATAAGCGAGATGGGGAGTGGTGCGTTTGATGTTTTACCAGCACTACCAGCGCCGGCGGACAATCAAACTCACCATTTCACCTTTAGTTCTGAATATTGATGTACAGCGTCACCGAGTTGGTGGTCAGGCTTTGCAGGCTTTTGCTGATGGTGCCGCCGTGCGGTTCCAGCACATTGCGCAGGCCGTGCGAAAAGCGCAGCTCCGGCGCCAGCTTAAACAAGGGGTAAAACAAGTCCAGCCCCACGCCATATTCCAGCGTCAGGTCGCTGTTGATGGCCCGCAACTGGTTGCGCAGGGGGTCGCTGCGCCGGTTGCTGGCCGTGAGGCTGGGGCTGAGGCCCGCAATCATGTACATGCGGGTGTTGCGCCGACGGTCCGACTGATACTTAAGCAACACCGGAAACTGCACCACCGTCGAGGTCACTTCCTGCGTCAGAATGGAATCGGGGTAAGCAAATCCGCGCGGCTCGTACTCCACTTTGCGCGTGAGAAAGCTCACGCCCGGCGCAAACCGGAAGATGAACGGCGAGTTGGGCCCGCCGATGCGCGCATCGCCGATGAAGCCCACGCCCAGCGTCGGGCTGATGATGGAATTGGCCGTTACGTTGCGGTTGGCAACGTACCAGGCCGATTGCTCGATGTCGAACCGCGACGCCGTGAGGGCGATGTACATGCCCGGGTGAAACCACCGCTCGTCGTACGAAGGCAGGTTCTGGGTGGTGATGGATTTCAGCGTGCCGTTTTTGCCGCGGTTGGCCTTCGAGCGGGCTTTGCGCTGCGCCAGCGCCACGGAAGGCAGCAGCAACACCAGCAGGCCCACCAGGGCGAGGCGCTTTACTTGTGCGCCGTATAGATGGAGCTGATGCCGAAAGTGAGGGGTTGCCATGCAGGTTCTTTAAAGCCGACTTTGGTGAGAATGGCCAGGAAATCGGGGCCGTCGGGGAATGCCTGCACCGAAGCGGGCAGGTAGGTGTACGCCGATTGGTCTTTGGAAATAAGCTTGCCAAAAACCGGCAGCACCCGGCGAAAATAAAAATTATAAGCTTGCTTGAGCGGAAAGGCCGTGGGCTTGCTGAATTCCAGAATCACGAGCTTGCCGCCGGGCCGCAGCACGCGGCGCATCTCGGCCAGCCCGGCCTCCAGGTGCGCAAAATTGCGCACGCCAAACGAGGCCGTCACCGCGTCGAACTCGCCATCGGCAAACGGCAGGTTTTCCGAGTCGCCCAGCTCCAGCTGAATGCGGTGGCCCAAGCCTTTGGCGGCCAGCTTGCGGCGCCCCACTTCCAGCATGCCCTCCGAGATGTCCACGCCCGTCACCTGCGCGTCGGGCGCGGCCGTGCGCAGGGTTTCGATGGCAAAATCGGCCGTACCGGTGGCAATGTCGAGAACGCGCGCCGGGCGTAGCGCCTTCAATTCATCCACCGCCTTGCGCCGCCAATAAATGTCGGTGCCCACGCTGAGGAAGTGGTTGAGGAAATCGTACTTGCCCGCGATGGAGTTAAACATCTGGGCAACCTGCGATTTCTTATCGTCGGAATTGTCTTTGTAAGGTAATACGGCCATGAGCGGGCGCAAAGAACGGTAAGGTTGCGGGAAAATTGTTTTCACCCAACGCCCCACGCGGCGGGTTTGTTAGCAGAACGAGCGATGAATTTGGCAGTAGCCGAAAACCCACGCCATAAAAAAGCGGGCCGGACAAACTGCCCGGCCCGCTTCCCGAATGTTTAAGCGTCAACGACTACTCGTTTTTGGCTTTGATTTTCGTCTTTTCGCCGCTGGCGTCTTTGGCTTTGCCTTCCAGCTCACCGTTTTTGGTGGTGGTTTTGGTTTCGCCGCTGGGACCTTTGGTTTTCACCTTCACTTTGTCCGAATCCTCGTCCACTTTGGTTTTCACCTTGGTGCCGTCGGCCATTTTCACCTTGCTCTTGCCAGGGGTCAGCGGAGCCGCCGTGGTGGTGGAAGTGCCGGTGGTCGTGGTCGAGCCCATGCCGGTGCCAGTAGCACCACCGCCCATGGTGCCGGTGGTGGGTATGCCGCCTACCACTTTGAACTCGTCGCGGCGGTTAAGCTGCATGTTCTCGGGCGAATCGTTCGGCGCGGCCGGACGACGCTCGCCGTAGCTTACGGTGCTCATGCGGGTTTCGGTGATGCCCTGCTTCTTCAGGTAGTTGAAGGCGGCCGTGGCGCGGTTCTGGCCGAGCACCATGTTGTACTCGTCGGTGTTGCGCGAGTCGCAGTGGCCTTCAATCGAGATGCTGATGCCGGGCTGAGCCGTCAGAATCTGGCTGATTTGGTTCAGGGTCGTAATCGACTCCGGACGCAGCTTATACTTATCCGTATCGAAGTAGATGTTCTTGCCAGCAAAGAGGCCAGTGCTAGCCGTGTCGATGTAATTCACGTAGAAATTCTTGACGATGGTCGTCGAGTCGTTGGTCGACACCGGCACCGGGAATTCCTGCGTTTCAATGTTTTTGCCATCCTTGCTCACGGCCACCTGGTAGGTGCGACCCGAAAGCACGGCCACCTGGTACGAGCCATCGGGCTTGGTGATGTCGCGGAAGCTCAGGGCCGTTTTGTCGGCCTGCGTGCCGCTGAACACCAGCTCCACGCCCGGAATCACCGTGGTGCTGTCCTTCGCCGAGAACACTTTGCCTTTGATGTTGGCGTTCTTGATGTAGTTGATGGTGTAGATGTCCTTCTCGCCGTAGCCGCCGATGCGGTACGAGCTCAGGTAAGCGTACGAGCCGTCGGGGCTCAGGCGGTAGTAGGAGTCGTCGTCCGGGGTGTTCACGGGGTAACCCATGTTCTGAGCGGCGCCCCACTTGCGGCCCACGCTGTCCCACTCCGACTTGAAGATGTCGTAACCGCCCATCGTGTTGTGGCCGCGCGAGGAGAAGTACAGCGTCTTGCCATCCTTGCTCAGGTAGGGGCTGTCGTCGTCAAACTTGGTGTTAATGTTGGCACCGAGCGATTTGGCCGGGCCGAAGTCACCGCCGTCCGCGCGGGTGCTGTAGTACAGGTCCAGCGTGCCGTCTTCGGAGTAGCGGCCCGTGGAGAAGTAGATGGTTTTGCCGTCCGGCGTGATGTAGGCGTCGCCTTCGTACGACTTCGAGTTGATGTTGCTGTCCAGCGGCTTGGGAGCGCCCCAGTCACCACCCGACTTATCCGACACGAAAATGTCGCCGTTGTTGTCGTTGCGGTACATCAGCAGCTTGGTGTCGTTGTCGAAGAGCTGGGTCGAGGCGTCATGGCCTTTGCCGTTGAGCACGCCGCTCAGCGAGCGGGGCTTTTCCCAGTTCTCGTCGTCGATGCGGCGCGCTTCGAAGATGTCTTCGTAGTACTCGCCGTCGGCCGCAATGGCTTTGTTTTTCTTGTCGCTGGGCTTGCCCGAAGCCCCCGTCACGTTCTCACCGCGCGAGGTATAAATGAGCAGCTTGTCATCCGACGAAATAACCGGGCTGTGCTCCGAGTACTGCGTGTTGATGGTGGGGCCCAGGTTCTTCACGAAGATGTCCTTGGGCGAGTTGAACTGCACCTTGGCGTTCTGGCTGTGCTTAATCAGCTGCGCGATTTCTTCCTTGCGCTGGTCGTTTTTCTTCAGCGTGGCGTTATAAGCCTGGAAGTGGGCCTGGGCCTCGTCGAAATTGTAGTTGAGGTGGTCGACGCGGCCGAGCCAGTACTCCACGTCCTTCGAAACCTTGGGTTTCAGCTTCTGCGCTTTGTAGATGTAGTCGCTGGCTTTCTCCTTGTCGAAGGACATGTAGGAAATACCGGCGTTGAACAGCGCCTTGGCGTTGTTGGGGTCTTTCGCCAGCACTTTTTCGTAGTACGGAAGGGCGGCGCGGTAATTTTCCTGCTCGAAGAACTTGTTGCCGGTTTTGAGGTCTTTACGCGTGCTTTGTGCCTGCGCCGGAGCGGCCACGGTGGCGGTAAGGGCAACGGCGCACGACGCTTGCAGTAACCTTCTGGATAAGTTGTCCATTGGAGGAGATGTTTGAAAAAAGAAATTTCTGAAGGGGTTGGACGAGGGAATGAGCCCGGGCAAGGGCCGCGGCAGCAAACTATATTTTGGGCTTATACTGAAAAACCACGGCAGGGTTAGGCTTTAATCCCCATTTGCGAAGAAGGTAACCGTAGCGAACCGCCGGCTGGCCGCCCAAATTCCCGGAAGGTGCCGGGCTGCTGGCGGGCAAAGATAGGTTTTTTGCGTGCTAAAAGCGGTTTTCGGCGAAATTACGGCCATTCAATGACGGTCGGGTGCGGCGGCAGCGGCCCGCTGGAATGGCGGGCATGCCGCGCAAATATAGAAGCACCAATGAAATAGCCACTAATTCAACTTCTTTTATTTGTTCGGGGCCCGCGGGCTTTCGGACGTAATTTTGCCGTTCGCCGCAATTCTTTTATTTCCTTGTTTTAATGATTATTCACGACGCCCGTTTTCTAACCAGTAATTCGCGGGCGGAGCTGTGCCCCGCCCCCACGCTGCCCGAATACGCCTTCATCGGACGCTCCAACGTGGGCAAATCGTCCCTTATTAATATGCTGACCGAGCGCAAGGCGCTCGCCAAAACGTCTTCTTCGCCGGGCAAGACGCAATTAATAAATCACTTCGTCATCAACGACGCGTGGTACCTGGTGGACTTGCCGGGCTACGGCTACGCCAAGGTAAGTAAAACGTCGCGGGCTGAATGGGCGCGCATGATTAACTTTTACCTGCGCCACCGGACCAACCTCATGTGCGTGTGTGTGCTCATCGACTCGCGCCACCCGCCGCAGGCCGCCGACCTGGAATTCATGGAGAAGCTGGGCGAGGAAGGCATTCCCTTCGTGATGATATTCACGAAGGCCGACAAGCAGTCGACGGCCCAGACCAAGGCGCTGCTGGCCGACTACCTCAAGAAGATGAGCGAAATCTGGGACGAGCTGCCGCGCTACTTCCTCACCTCGGCCGAAACCGGCCTGGGGCGCGAGGAGGTCCTGGCCTTCATCGCGGAGGTGAACCAGCAATGGGTGGCCGATGCGGCGCCCAATTCGTAGATTGGCCCCTAAATTGCCAACCGTGGCCCGGCCCGTAGCGGGCCGTTTTTTCCCTTGTTTCCCCGCCCCCATTTTTTCATCATGACGAAAACCCATTCCGTTTCGCTGCTGGCCCTGGGCCTGCTGCTGGCCGCCGCCGCCCCGGCGCTGGCCCAAACCACCCCCAACACCACGCCCGCCGCTCCGGCGCAGGGCGAAAAAGGCACCGGCATCGGCGGGGTGGGCAAGCACATCGCGGTGGCCGAGTACTACGAAGGCGGCCAGGACGCCATGTACGCCTTCATTGCTCAGGAACTGAAGTACCCGGTGATGGCCAAGCGCAACCGCATCCAGGGCCAGTGCATCATCAGCTTCCAACTCAACGCCGACGGCACCATGCAGGACATGCGCATTGTGAAGCAGCTGGGCGGCGGCACCGGCGAGGAAGCCCTGCGCGTGGTGCGCCTGCTGAAATTTAAGAAGCCGGAACTGCCCATCCGGGCCAGCCTGCCCATCGTGTTCAAGCTCGGTCAGACGGCCTCGAACGCGACGGATGCGCAATAATCCGTAGTTTTGCCTTGTCGAATGAAGCATGAGGAATGGGGAATGAAGAATGGCTTTCCGGCCGGCATTCGTTTTTCGTTCCTCATTCTTCATTCCTCGTTTTTCATTCTTCATTCCCAAAAAATGCCCTACGAATTGCAAGAGTTGGCCGCCATCAGCGGCATGCCCGGCCTGTACCGCCTGGTGCGCGCCGCGCGCCACGGCGTCCTGGTTGAAAGCCTCGACGAAAAAGCCACCCGGACCCTGGCCCCAGCTCGCAACAAGGTGTCGCTGCTGTCGGAAATCTCCATTTATACCCAGGACCCCGACGAAACCGTGCCCCTGACGGAGGTATTTGAGCGCATTTACCAGAAGCACGGCGCGGCGTCGCCTGTCACGGCCAAGTCGAGCGAAGGCGAGCTGACCGACTTTCTGGCCGGCGTGATTCCCGACTACGACCGCGACCGGGTGTATTTGTCCGACATCAAGAAGCTGGCCACCTGGTACGGCATCGTGAGCAAGCACCGCCCCTACCAAGAAGCCGCCGCGCCAGCACCGGAAGCTACGGCCGCCGAAGCTGCTGCCCCGGAAGCGCCCGCCGCCGAAGAAACCGCCGCCCCGAAAGCCAAGCGCAAATCGGCCAAAGCCGCCGAAGAGCCCGCCGCTGATGAGCCGCTGAGCACCGGTGGCGTCATCGGCGCGGCCGACGAAGCGCCGACGGCCGCCGGTAACCCCGAAGCCGCCGCGCCGGCCAAGAAAAGCCGCAAAAAAGCCGAGTAAGCGCCGGCTACCGATACCAAAAAGGCCGCTCCTGATTGCAGGAGCGGCCTTTTTTTGTAGGCTTCACGTCGATTATTTGGCTACGGCTTTGGGGGCTGCCTTTTCTTTAACGGGCGCTTCGTTGGACTGCTTTTGGCTGGCTGGTTCAGTTTCTTTGGCCAGGAAGGCTTCGGCCTGCTCCACCAGCTCTTTGCTGCCGATGAAGACGGGGCAACGCTCGTGCGGCGACTTGGGCTCGATTTCCATGGTGCGCTGGTGGCCGTTGGAGCTTTTGCCGCCGGCCTGCTCCACGATGAAGGCGAGCGGGTTGCACTCGTACATGAGGCGCAGCTTGCCCTGGGGGCTTTTGGCGGTGGCGGGGTAGATGTAGATGCCGCCCTTGAGCAGGTTGCGGTGGAAGTCGGCCACGAGCGAACCGATGTAGCGGGCCGAGAAGCTGCAGTCTTTGCAGTGCTTCACGAAGGCGGCCACGCCGGGCGAGAACGACTCGGAGCTGCCCTCGTTGATGGAATAGATGTTGCCGGTTTTGGGGGTGGAGATGTCGGGGTGCGAGAGGAAGAATTCGCCCAGCGAATGCTCGTAGGTGAAGCCATTAACACCATTTCCGGTCGTGTACACCAGCATGGTGCTGGAGCCGTAGATGACGTAGCCGGCGGCCACCTGGTGGGTGCCGGGCTGCTGGCAGTCGGCGGCGGTGCCTTCGCGGCCGGTGGGCGACACGCGGCGGTAGATGCTGAAAATGGTGCCGATGCTGACGTTGACGTCGATGTTGCTGCTGCCGTCGAGCGGGTCGATGGCCACCACGTACTTGCCTTGGTTGTTGCCGGTCTGAATCATCTCATCATCCTCTTCGGAGATGATGGTGCAGACTTCGCCGCCGTTGCGCAGGGCCCGGATGAAGCGGATGTTGGCGATGACGTCGAGCTTCTGCTGGTCTTCGCCCTGCACGTTCTGGCTGCCGTAGGCGCCGGCGATGTCGATGAGGCCGGAGCGGTTGATTTCGCGGTTGACGATTTTGGCGGCCAGCGCGATGTCGCGCAGCAGCTGCGAAAGCTCCCCGGTGGCATAGGGAAAGTCCTCCTGCTTGCGCATGATGAAGCGGTCGAGGGTGGTGCCGACGGGCAGGGCGAGTTTATGGTGGTCCATATAATAAGGTTGGTGGGGACAGCGGGTGACAAATTTACCTGCAAATCGGTCAGGAAACCAGCGCGGCGGGCCGGCAACTTGTGCCCGGTGGGTGGCGGCCGGCTGGCGGAGCGTGTCGGAACCGTGGCGGAGCGTCTCGGAGGCTTGGCGGAGCGTCTCGAAACGTTGGCGCATTGCCTCGGAGCGATGGCGCACTATCTCAAAACCGTGGCGCAACGTCCAAAACGGTGGCCCACCACCTCGGAACCGTGGCCCGCCACCTCAGAGCGATGGCGCACTATCTCGGAGCGATGGCGCACTATCTCGGAGCGATGGTGCACTATCTCGGAGCGATGGTGCACTATCTCGGAACCGCGGCCCAACGGCTGAGAAAAGCGCATTTGCAGCCGGGGGCCCTACTTTTGGGGCCTATGGAAGAATTGCAAGGGCTTCAGGTGTACAAATTCGGGGGCGCGTCGGTGAAGGACGCGGCGGCCATTCTCAACCTCTGCCGCATCGTGCGGGACTTTGGGCCGCAGGGGCCGCTGGTGGTGGTGGTGTCGGCGATGGGCAAAACGACCAATGCGCTGGAGGAGATTTATGATTTGGCGTACCGGGGGGAAGATTATTCGGCGCAATTGGGGGCAGTGGAAGCTTACCATCATCGGGCTGCAACCGAACTGCACTCCTATTTTGCGCAGCCTGATGATACGATGGTGACCCAACTCCCCAATTATTTTCAGGAGTTGCACCAGACGTTGCAATCCATTAATTCGGTAGGTAGCTACGATGAAGGCTACGACCAAGTCGTGAGCTTTGGAGAGTCCTTATCGGCCTATTTGGTAACGTGGGCATTGGGCAATGCCCTACCCAAGCAGGTGCTTTACAACGGCGCCCTGGTGGCTACGGATACTACTTGGCGAGAAGGTCGCGTTGACTGGGTCAAGACCGAAGAGCGGACCCAAGAAGCTCTGCACGGTTTACTCAATGACTGGAGAGGGCGCGTTATGGTCACTGAGGGATTTGTGGGTCAAGTCCAAGTTGATGGTTTTACTAGCACCACCACCCTAGGCCGCGAGGGCTCCGACTATACGGCCGCCATCCTGGCCTACTGCCTGCGGGCCGAGCGCGTGACCATCTGGAAAGACGTGGCGGGCCTGCTCAACGCCGACCCCAAAATCTTCCCGGACACGGTGCGCTACCCCGAAATCAGCTACCGCGAAACCATTGAAATGGCGTACTACGGCGCGTCGGTGATTCACCCGAAGACGCTGAAGCCGCTGGCCGACCGGGGCATCCCGCTGTACGTGAAGTCGTTTTTGGACCCCGCGGCGGCGGGCACCGTCATTCACGAGTGCCAGCACCCGGCGCTGGCCCCGGCCTTTATTCGCAAAACCGACCAGTGCCTGCTGTCCTTCGCCAGCAAGGATTTTTCGTTTATCTCGGAAGAAAACCTGGCGGTGATTTTCAGTGCGCTGGCGCAGGCCAAGCTCAAGATTAACGTGATGCAGAACTCGGCCATCAGCTTCTCGGTGTGCGTCGATTTTTCGGAGCGGCGGGTGCACCAGCTGCTCGATTTGTTGCGCGAGCAGTTCACGTTGCACTACAACACCGGGTTGATGCTTTTCACCATCAAAAACTACGACGCGGCCAGCATTCAGCAGCTGACTACGGGGCGGGCGCTGCTGCTGGAGCAGCGCACCCGCAGCACGTTTCAATTCGTGTGCAAGGCGTAGCGCGGACTTTGTAGTCCGCGTCCCCGCGCCGTTTTTTCCTTCTCTCACCAACGCGGACTACAAAGTCCGCGCTACATTTCCCTCATGGAATTCCTACTCATCACCCCGCAGGCGCGGCCCGGCGTGGCCCTCGTGCAGCTCAACCGGCCCAAGGAATTGAATGCCCTGAATGGCCAGTTAATCCGCGAAATCCGCGATGCCTTGCAAGCCCTCGATGCCGATGAGGCGGTGCGCGTGGTCATTATTACGGGCAATGAGCGGGCCTTCGCGGCGGGGGCCGACATCAAGGAAATGGCCGGCAAGACGGCCGTGGATATGTTTCTGGACGACCGGTTTGCCACGCTGGAGCAGATTCGGCGGTTTCGCAAGCCGCTGATTGGGGCCGTGTCGGGGTTTGCGCTGGGCGGCGGCTGCGAGCTGGCCATGACCTGCGACCTGCTCGTGGCCTCGGAAACGGCACAGTTTGGGCAGCCCGAAATCCGCCTGGGCACCATGCCGGGTGCGGGCGGCACCCAGCGCCTGGCCCGCGCCGTGGGCAAGGCCAAAGCCATGGAAATGGTGCTCACCGGCGAGTTCATCTCCGCCCAGGAAGCCCACCGCCTGGGCTTGGTAAACCGGGTGGTGCCCGTGGGCCAATACCTGGAAGAAGCCTTCCGCCTGGCGGCTAGCATCGCGGCCATGAGCCCCGTGGCGGCCCGCCTGGCCAAGGAATCCATCAACCGCGTGTTTGAAACGCATTTGGAGGAAGGCTTGCATTTCGAGCGCAAGAATTTTTACCTCACCTTCGCTTCTGAGGACCAGAAAGAGGGCATGGCGGCTTTTGTGGAGAAGCGCAAGCCGGAGTTTAAGGGGCGGTAGAAAAGCTAAAACAATTCAGCAGAACGTCATGTCTCGGCAAGCTCGACATGACGTTCTGCTGAATTGTGCGTATACGCCGAACCATTCCCCTAAAAACACAGACATGGCAGTACTCGTCGGCAAGCGCGCCCCATCCTTTAAAGCCACCGCCGTCATCGACGGCACCTTCGAAGAAGACTTTTCGCTGGACCGCTACCTGGGCAAAAAGCACGTGCTTTTCTACTTCTATCCCGCCGATTTCAGCCGGGTGTGCCCCACCGAAATCCTGGCGTTCCAGGACCGGCTGGAGGAGTTTGAGAAGCGCGGCGTGGCCGTGGTGGGCTGCTCCACCGATACCCAATACGCCCACCTGGCCTGGGAGCTGATGCCGCGCGACAAGGGCGGCATTGCGGGCGTGAAGTACCCGCTAGTGGCTGATGCCACCAAAACCATTTCGGCGAATTACGACGTGCTGGGCGGCCACTACGACTACAACGAAGCGGGCGAAATGACCTTTGCGGGCTCGCCCCTGGCCTACCGCGGGCTGTTTCTCATCGACCGCGACGGCATTGTGCGCCACCAGCTCGTGAACGACCGGCCGCTGGGCCGCAGCCTCACCGAAGCCCTGCGCATGATTGACGCCCTGCAACATTTCGAGAAAAACGGCGAAGCCTGCCCGGCCGACTGGCAGGAAACCAAAGAGGCCTAAACCCGGCCGCGGCCGAAGCATGAGCACATTCGCGTAATTTTGGGGCTTGCTATTCCTGTATAACATCGGCCTGGGCCTCTATGGCCTGTTGCTGCGCCTGCTGGCGCCGTTTGTGCCCAAGGCGGCGGCGTGGGTGAACGGCCGGCGCGGCCTGCTGGCGCACATTCGCCAGACGCTGGGCGCGGATGCCGCGCCGCGGGTGTGGTTCCACTGCGCTTCGCTGGGCGAGTTTGAGCAGGGCCGGCCGCTGCTGGAAGCGTATAGAAAAGCCCACCCCGATACCAAGCTGGTGCTCACGTTTTTCTCCCCCTCGGGCTACGAAATCCGCAAAAACTGGCCGGGCGCCGACTACATTTTTTACCTGCCGCTGGACACGCGCGGCAACGCCCGGGCTTTTCTCGATGCGGTGCAGCCCCGGCTGGTGGTGTTTGTGAAGTACGAGTTCTGGTACCACTTCCTGACCGAGGCGCACCGGCGCGGCATTCCGGCGGTGGTGGTATCGGCCATTTTCCGGCCCGAGCAGGTTTTCTTCAAGCCCTGGGGCAGTTTCTTTCGCCGAATTCTCACGCGTTTCGCGCACATTTTCACCCAAAATGATACCTCGGCGGCGCTGCTGCGGCAGCACGGCATTGGGCGGGTAAGCGTGGCCGGCGATACCCGCTTTGATACCGTGGTGGCCACGGCCGCCGCGGCGCCCCGGTCCCTGCCCGTGGTCGAAGCTTTTGTGGCCGACGGCGTGCCGGTGCTGGTGGCCGGCAGCCTGTGGCCGGCCGACTTGCCGACCCTGGCTCCGCTCCTGCACAACCACGCCGGGCGCCTGCGCACCATTGTGGCCACCCACGAAATAGACGAGCCCACGCTGCTGGCCGTGGAAAATGCCTTTCCGGACGAGGTAGTGCGCTATTCGCAGGCCCGGCCGGAATCCATCGCGCAGGCCCGCATTTTGCTCATCGACAACATCGGCCTGCTCAGCCAACTCTACCGCTTCGGGCACTACGCCTACATCGGCGGGGCTTTTGGCAAGGGCCTGCACAACACGCTGGAAGCCGCCGCCTTCGGGTTGCCCTTGTTTTTTGGTCCGAACTACCAGCGGTTTCAGGAAGCCGTGGACCTGGCGAAACTGGGCTTGGCCTTTCCGGTGGAAAATGCCGCCGAGCTGGCGGCCAAATTTGCGCCGCTTTGGAAAAGCGAGAAACACCGCCTCAGCCTGCAGGACCAGTTGCTCGACTACGTGCACGGCCAGGCCGGCGCCACCCGCACCATCATGGCCGCGCTGCCCGGCCTCACTCCTGCCCCATGACCCCAGAGCTTTCTGCCAGCGCCAGCCCGTTGCTGCACGGCATCGTCGTTAAGTCGACGGGTTCGTGGTACCTCGTGCGCGCCGCTTCGGGCCAGCTTTACCGCTGCCGGTTGCGGGGCAAATTCAAAATGAAAGGCCTGAAAGCCAGTAATCCGCTGGCCGTGGGCGACCAAGTCGATTTCACCGTAGAGGCGCAGGCCGAGGGCGCGGGCGTCATCTCCCACATCGCGCCGCGCCGCAACTACATCGTGCGCCGCTCGGTGCACAAAACCGGCCACGTGCACATTGTGGCGGCCAACCTGGACCAGGCGCTGCTGGTGGTCACACTGGTGTCGCCGGCCACCTCGTTTGGGTTTATCGACCGATTTTTGGTCACGGCCGAGGCCTACCACATTCCCGTCACGCTGCTGTTCAACAAAACCGATTTGTACGACGAGAAAGGCTTCGAATACCAGGCCGAAATCGCGGGCATGTACGCCGGCCTGGGCTACCCCAGCCGCACCTGCGCCGCCAGCATCGGCGAGGGCGTGGCCCAAATCGACCAACTACTGGAAGGCAAGGTGAGCCTGCTGGCCGGCCATTCCGGCGTGGGCAAAAGCACGCTCATCAACGCCCTGGTGCCCGACCTCGACCTGAAAACCGCCGAAATCAGCGATTTTTCCGACAAGGGCGTGCACACCACCACCTTCGCCGAAATGCTGGAAGTGCGCCCTGGCACCTTCATCATCGACACGCCCGGCATCAAAGAACTCGGCCTCGTGGACCTGCCGCCCGCCGAACTGGCCGGCTACTTCCCCGAGTTCCGCGCCCTGCTGGGCCAGTGCCGCTACCACAACTGCCAGCACACCCACGAGCCCGGCTGCGCCGTGCGCGAAGCCGTGGACCAGGGCCGCATCGCCCTCCCCCGCTACGACAGCTACCTGAGCATGCTGGCCGGCGAGGACAACCGACATTAATGGCCTCTCGTCATTGCGAGGGCGCAGCCCGTGGCAATCCGTTCTGTAAAAGCCAGAAAAGGCCGGTAACCAGCAAGCCCCGGCACTGCGCAGTACCGGGGCTTTTTGATTGATTTTGTCACCATTTAAGGTTGGCCGCTGAGCACAGGACGGATTGCTGCGCTGCGCTCGCTCGCAAGGACAGGCGGAGCAGTCTACTTATTGAGCGGCAGCACCACGCCGTCAATCACGTGGGTGACGCCGTTGCTGGAAATCACGTCGGCGATTTGCACGGTGGCGGGGGCGTCTTTGCCGTTGCTAACCATCACTTTGCCGTCTTTCACCGAGATGTGCAGCTTTTCGCCGTTCACGGTGGTCAGTTCCTGGCCGTCTTTGAGGTCGGCGGCCACCAGCCGGCCGGGGATGACGTGGTAGGTGAGCACGCCTTTCAGGTTTTCTTTGCTGGCCGGGTCCATCAGGCCCGCCAGGGCGCCTTTGGGCAGCTTGTCGAAGGCGGCGTTGGTGGGGGCAAACACGGTGAAGGGGCCGGCGCCTTTCAGCGTTTCGACCAAGCCAGCCTGCTTCACGGCCGACACGAGGGTGCTCACGCTTTTGGCGTTCATGGCGTTGTCCACGATGTCTTTGTCGGCCGTCATGGCCACGCCATCCACCACCACGCCGCCGGGCTTGGCCATCCGGGCCGAGTCGCCGGCCAGGGCGGCGAGCGAGTCGGCGGGGTTGACGGTGCTGGCCGGCGTTTCGGTGGTCGCGGGCTTGTCGTTGCCACAACTGGCCATCAGAATGGTGGTAGCCAGCGCGGCCAGCAGGGGAGCAAAATGTCTTTTCATGAAAACGATTGTGTGAAAAAAAGCAGGAAGGGTATATGCCGATGTGGCGTTTGGGCTTACGAAGCAACTAGGCCGTAAGGTTGTTTCGGTACTGGCCGGTTTTCTTACCTTCGCGGCCCCGCCGGCAAGCGTTGCGGCGGGACAGTCATCCGTTAACCCGCAAATTTCGCCTCCCATGAAAACCGCAGAAATCCACACCAAGAAAGGCGTGATGAAGGTTGAGTTCTACGAGCAGGACGCTCCGAACACCGTCAAAAACTTCACCGACCTCGCCCAAAAGGGCTATTACGACGGCCTGAAATTCCACCGCGTCATTCCGAATTTCGTCATCCAGGGCGGCTGCCCCAACACCCGCGAGGGCGCCAAAGGCACGCCCGGCACCGGTGGCCCCGGCTACATGATTAAGGACGAAGTGAAAGGCAACAACCAGTACCACGACCGCGGCGTGCTGAGCATGGCCAAGTCTTCGGCCCCGGACACGGGCGGCTCGCAGTTCTTCATCTGCCACTCGCGCGACAACACCTCCCACCTCGACCGCGTGCATACGGTATTCGGCAAAGTAGTAGAGGGTCTGGACGTTATCGACCAGATTAAAGCCAACGACGAAATCGAGAAGATTGTGGTGAAAGAGGAATAGTCTTTCTTTCCATCATCCGGAACGCAGTGAAGGACCTTACCACGCTTAGCCGATTGCGCCAACGTGGTAAGGTCCTTCGCTGCGTTCCGGATGACGGGCATTACTTCTTCTCCGGCGTCGGGCTCTCGATTTCCTGCACCAGCTGCCCGTACCAGCCCTCGCCATACTTGCGAATGAGCGGCTCCTTGAGAAACTGATACACCTTCACGCCCAGCGAGCCACCGAATGTACAGGCCGGGTTGCAGATGCTCCACCGGTCATAATTCAGCGCGTCGAACCCTTCGTATTTCGTAATGCGAATGGGGTAGAGGTGGCAGCTGATGGGCTTTTTGAACGTGGTGGCGCCCGCCAGATAGGCCTGCTCGATGCCGCATTTCAGGATGCCGCGCTCGTCGTAGAGCGCGTAGGCGCACTCCTTGTCGTCAATCGTGGTGGTGCTGAAGTCGCCTTCCCAGTCCTTAATGTACAGGCCCTGGGCGCGGATGGCCGCCTTGCCAGCCTCGTTGAGGAAAGGCTCGATGTTGGCGTATTCCTGCTCCAGAATCCGCAGCTCGGCTTCTTCCAGCGGCGCGCCGAGGTCGCCTTCCACGCAGCAGGCACCTTTGCAGGCTTCGAGGTTGCAGACAAAAAAGTTGTCGGCGATGTCGTCGGAGATGACCGTTTCTTGAATAATAATCATTGGTTTCCAGAAGGAGGGCCGCAAAGATACCTCTTTGCGAAACGCTACCCGTTGTGCGTTGCGGTTAAAACCAGGGCCGTGATGCCGACGAGTAACAGCGAATGGGCGGCCAGCATTCCTTTTACCATCGCCGTTCGGTGGCCGACCAGATAGGCCAGAACCGTGACAACCGCCAGGCCCGCGCCAATAACCAGCGTAGCCAAGCCCGTGAAGAATGGCAGGCCGGGGTTGCACATGTCAGCCACTGGCACGAACTGGGCCAGTAGTGCGGTTCCGCCCAGGCCGAGGGCGTAGAAGAGCAGTACCCCCAATACCCCCCGTTGCAGTTGACTCATAGGATGAAGAATAGCCAAGCTCCAGGCACAAAAATGCAGTTGCTAAAGAACCGAAAGCGACCTAAATTTCTTAGTAGCTAAGGCGGCGCATTTCCGGGCGCATTTCCAAATGTAGTACCTTTGCCGCTATAGACCGGGGCTAGTTTTACTTGAATAATGGCATTAGATTATCTTTCCCTTCTGAACCCGTCGCAGGCCGCTGCGGTGCTCCAAATCGAAGGCCCGTGCATGATTATCGCGGGGGCTGGCTCGGGCAAAACCCGGGTGCTCACCTACCGCATCGCCAACCTGCTCGAAAAGGGCGTCGACCCGTTCAACATCCTCGCCCTCACCTTCACCAACAAGGCCGCCAAGGAAATGCGCGCCCGCGTGGAAAAGGTCGTCGGGCCCGCCGCCCGCAACCTTTGGATGGGCACCTTCCACTCGGTTTTTGCCAAAATCCTGCGCTCCGAAGCCGACAAAATTGGCTACCCGCGCAGCTTCACCATCTACGACACCCAGGACTCGAAAACCCTGATTGGCCAGATTGTGAAAGAACTGGAATTGGACGACAAGCTCTACAAGCCGAGCCTGGTGCTGGGCCGCATTTCGGCCGCCAAAAACAAGCTGATTTCGGTGAACCAGTACCTGCACGACCCGGCCATCAAGGCCGACGACGAAGCGGCGCTGCGGCCCAAAATCGGGGTACTCTACCAGCAGTACCAGCAGCGCTGCTTCAAGGCCGGTGCCATGGATTTTGACGATTTGCTATTTAATACGAACGTACTGTTTAAGGAACACACCGATATTCTGAATAAATACCAGAATATGTTCCGGTTTGTGATGGTGGACGAGTACCAGGACACCAACTATTCGCAGTATTTAATTACGCGCAAGCTGGCGGCTAAAGAGCGGAATATCTGCGTGGTAGGTGATGATGCGCAGAGTATCTACGCCTTCCGCGGCGCGGATATTACCAACATCCTCAATTTCGAGAAGGATTATCCGGAATTGCAGGTATTTAAACTGGAGCAGAATTACCGCTCCACGAAAAATATCGTGTGGGCCGCTAATTCGGTGATTAAAAACAACCAGGCCCAGCTGCGCAAGGACGTTTATTCCGAAAACGAAGACGGCACGCTCATTGAAGTAATTAAAGCCGCTTCCGACAACGAGGAAGGCAAACTGGTGGCCAATTCCATCTTCGAAGACAAGATGAACGGCCACTTGTCGTACGATAATTTTGCCATTCTCTACCGCACCAACGCGCAAAGCCGGGCGATGGAAGAAGCGCTGCGGAAATTAAATATTAAATACAAGATTGTTGGGGGCCTGAGCTTTTACCAGCGCAAGGAAATCAAGGATTTGGTGGCTTATTTGCGCCTGACCGTCAACCAGAACGACGAGCAGGCCTTGCGCCGGGTAATTAATTATCCAAAGCGCGGCATTGGCGACACCACCATCAGTAAATTAATTACCACCGCCGACGAGGCCAACCACACGCTGTGGGAAGTGGTGGCGCACGCCGACCAGTTCATGCCCGCGCGGGTATCGAACCCCGTGGTGGGCTTTGCCGAAAAAATCAAGAGCTACATGGTGGTGGCCGGCAAAGAAGACGCCTTTGAAGCGGCCAAGTTCATTGCCAAAAACTCCGGCATGCTGGAGGAGCTGTACGCCGACAAGAGCATCGAGGGTCTTTCCCGCTACGAGAACATCCAGGAGCTGCTCAACGGCATCAAGGAATACGTGGACGACCCCGAGCGCGAGGACAAAAGCCTGGCCGCGTTTCTGCAGGACATTGCCCTCGTGACGGATTCTGACCTGAAGGATGCCGCCCAGGAAGGCGAAGCCGTGACGCTGATGACCATTCACTCGGCCAAAGGCCTGGAATTCCGCAACGTGTACATCGTGGGCATGGAGGAAAACCTCTTCCCCAGCCAGATGATGATTACTTCGCGGGCTGACTTGGAAGAGGAGCGCCGGCTGTTTTACGTGGCCATTACGCGGGCTGAGAAAAAGCTGACTCTGAGCTACGCCACCTCGCGCTACCAGTGGGGAAACCTGCGCAGCTGCGAGAAAAGCCGCTTTCTCGACGAAATCGACCCGCAGTACGTCAACTTCAAGTTTGCGGCCGGGCCGGGCGAAGCCTCGCCGTTCCAGCACGTTTTTGAGCGGCGCTCGAACCTGATTCCAACCGCACCGCGTAAGGTGCAGGCCACGAAGTACGTGGCGCCCGCTGATTTTACGCCTTCGGACACATCCAAGCTGCAAGCCGGCCAGCGCGTGGAGCACGCCAAGTTTGGTTTCGGGGTGGTGAGCGCGCTCGAAACCCAGCAAGGCACCACCAAGGCCACCATCCTGTTCGAGGAAGTGGGCGAGAAAGTGCTGCTGCTGAGCTTTGCCAAGCTGCGGGTGCACTAGTGTTCCGTGACTGTCCAACTCAGTAGAACGTCATGCCGAGCGGAGCGAAGCATCTTGCCCGCCACCACTAAACCTAACCTTTGGGTTCAATTGCGCGGTAAAGATGCTTCGCTGGCGCTCGGCATGACGTTCTGTTGGTGCAGAATGGCTGCCTGAACACTAGGCCCTATCTTTGGCCTGAGCCTCGCCCCCGGCGGCCTCCCCTATTGTTTTTTATGACCGACATCACCTCCCTGCCCTTCCACCTGCAACTGCTGGTGCGCGAATACGGGCACAGCACCTACCAGCTCATCCAGGGCCTGGCCCAGATTGAAGACGTGGCCGAGCGCACCCGGCGCGCCGGGCAGATTGTGCAGCTCATGCTGCGCCTGCAGCCGGCCCTGCGCGAGCTGCCCGAAGTGCAAACCCGCCTCTGGAATCACCTGCATGCCATGGCCGGCGAGGAAGTGGCCCTGGAAGCGCCTGTACCGCTGCGCAGCCTCACGGTGCGCACCGAAAAGCCGGCCCGCGTGCCCTACCCGCGCACCGCGCCCCGGCTGCGGGCCTACGGCGCCGGCATTGAAGCGCTGATTGCCAAAGCCCTCACGCTGGAAGACGCCACCGAGCGCGAGCAAGCCACCGTGCAGATTGGCCGCACCATGAAGTTTCTCTACCGCCAGCACAACAAGGAAAACGCCAAGGACGTGACCATTCTGCGGCACCTGAGCGAGCTGTCGGGCGGGCAGCTGCGCCTCGACCCGGCCGTGGTGGACGCCGAAAACCTGTTCGAGATGCCGGCGGGCACCGGGCGCACGCCGGCTTTCATCGTGCCTCAGCCGGCGCAGCAGCGCGAGGGCCGCGACCGGCGCGACGGCCGCGACAACCGCGGGAATGGCAACGGCTTCGGGGGCAAAAACGGCAAGAAGCGCAAGAAAGGCCGCAGCCAGGAGCCCCAGCAGCCGCCCCAGTAACTTATTTCTAGGAACGTCATGTCGAGCGCAGCCGAGACATCTCGCGTGCCGCAGTAATCCAATCGACAGGAGTAGTGGCGGCAGGCGAGATGTCCCGGCTGCGCTCGACATGACGTTCTGGATTACCAGAATACTTAACACCCAAGCACATGGCTGCATTTGAAGTACGCGGCGGCAAACAGCTGCGCGGCGAAATCACGCCCCAGGGCGCCAAAAACGAAGCCCTCCAGATTCTCTGCGCGGTACTGCTCACCCCAGAGCCGGTCACCATCAGCAACATCCCCGACATCCGCGACGTCAACAAGCTTATCGAGTTGCTGCGCGACATGGGCGTGAAGGTGGGCAAGCTGGCTTCCGACACCTACGTTTTTCAGGCCGAAAACGTGAACCTGGATTACCTGGACACCCCGGAATTTGTGGCTCAGGCGGGCGCCCTGCGCGGCTCGGTGATGATACTGGGGCCGATGCTGGCGCGCTACGGCCGCTGCCAGCTGCCCAAGCCGGGCGGCGACAAAATTGGCCGCCGGCCCATGGACACCCACTTTCTGGGCCTCGAAAAGCTGGGCGGCAAGCTCACGCTCGAAGGCCTCGATTTCTACCGCATCAAGGTGGAAGGCAAGCTGACCGGCACGCACATGCTGCTGGATGAAGCCTCGGTGACGGGCACGGCCAACATTCTGATGGCCGCCGTGCTGGCCGAAGGCACCACCACCATCTACAACGCCGCCTGCGAGCCCTACCTGCAGCAGCTGTGCCGCATGCTGGTGCGCATGGGCGCCCGCATTCAGGGCATCGGCTCGAATTTGCTGACCATTGAGGGCGTAGACCGCCTCGGCGGCACCGAGCACCGCATGCTGCCCGACATGATTGAAATCGGCTCGTTCATCGGCCTCGCGGCCATGACGGGCTCCGAAATCACCATCAAAGACTGCCAGATTCCGGAGCTTGGCCTCATCCCGGACACCTTCCGCAAGCTGGGCATTCAGCTGGATTTCCGGGGCGACGACATTTACATTCCAGCCCAGCAGCACTACGAAATTGCCACTTACCTTGACGGCTCCATTCTCACGGTTTCGGACCACACCTGGCCGGGCTTCACGCCTGATTTGCTGAGCATTGTGCTGGTGGTGGCCTGCCAGGCCAAGGGCACGGTGCTCATTCACCAGAAGATGTTTGAGTCGCGCCTGTTCTTCGTGGATAAGCTCATTGACATGGGCGCCCAAATTATTCTCTGCGACCCGCACCGCGCCACCGTCATCGGACTCGACCAGCAAAAGCAGCTGCACGGCATCACCATGACTTCGCCCGATATCCGGGCCGGCGTGGCGTTGCTTATCGCCGCGCTGTCGGCCGAAGGCAAGAGCACCATCCTCAACGTAGAGCAGATTGACCGCGGCTACCAGTTCATCGACCAACGTTTGAACGCGCTGGGCGCCGAAATACGCCGCGTTTAATTCCTTGAAATATTGTACTTTACCTAGGTATTTATCAAAAAAGCCCGGCTTTCACAGGTCGGGCTTTTTTGTGGGCATGGGTTACCCAATGGGGGTTGCCGGATAAAGGGTCAGCTGCGCCGCTGTTCGTTTTCACTTTCAGCTTTCCCAAAATCTTCCGATGAAACATCTGATTTTTCCGGCCCTCCTCGGGCTCGGACTGACGGGGTGCAGCCAAGCCAACCCGGAACCGACAGCCGTTCCTAAAGCCCAGCCCACCGCGGTGGCCGCCCCGGCCCGCGAACCTTCCGACCCCAGTAACCTGCCTGCGGTGGCTCCTGTCCCCGGCCCCGTGGCCCGCACGGTGGTGTACGAGGGCAAGCTGAACCTGGCCGTGGCCGATTTCGAGCAAGCCAGCGCTAAAATTGACAGCCTGGTGAACCACTACGGCGGCTACCAGGCCTCGGCCCACGAGTCGCGCGCCGAGGGCAAGCCCGAGCAGGACATGGTCATTCGGGTGCCGCCCACCAGGTTTGTGCCGCTGGTAGCCGCGCTGGGCAAGGTTGGTCATATCGAGAACAAAGACGTGGCTTCGTCCGACATATCGGCCGATATCCTGGATGCCAGCAACGGCCTGATTGACAAGCAAACCACTCAGGCCAAGTACCAGCAGCTGCTGGCAAAGACCACCAACCCCGCCGAAGTGCAGCGCCTGGTGGCGCAGGACCGCCAGTTGAAAGCCGACATTGCCGTGGCGCAGGCCCGGCTGCAGCAGTTCGGGGCGCAACGTACCTGGGCCACCCTTTCGCTGCATTATTTTCAGCTGCTGCCCTCGCCCGCGCCGAGCGAACCCCTGCCAGCTTTCGCGCCACGTTTTCGGGAGTCGTTTAACCGGGGCTGGTCGCTGGTGATGGGCCTGCTGGTGCTGCTCACCAACCTGTGGCCGCTCCTGCTGGTGGGCGGGGCCGGGGCCTGGGGCCTGCACCGCTGGCGGCTGCGCCAACAAACCCCGGCTTAATCGGCAGTTCGGCAATGCTTTGGGCGCAAGCCATTGGCTCTTTCAACTGACGGCTATATGAAATACGGTGAATAGAGCGTTAGCGCGAAAGCCGCATTGCTATCTTCCTTCACTTTGCTATTCCAGAAATCATGAAATATACTTTGGGAGTTGTCCTTGGGCTGGCGGCGCTGTTGTGCGGCTGCAGCCAGGCAAAAAAAGAATCCGGGGATTATTCTGCCATGCGGGCGCCCGCCGACGTGGCGCTGGCAGCGCCCCCACCCGCCGGGGCACCTGACCTGGAGCAACGCGATGACGCTACGGCCGAGGTAACATCCGCGCCAGTGCCCGTGCCCACTGCCGTGGCAGTTCCGGCGCGGCTGCTCATTTACCACGCCGATTTGCGCCTGAAAGTGGCTAGTCTGCCGCGGGCCAGTGCCAGCCTCGACAGCTTGGTGCGCCGCAACGGCGGCTACCTCAGCGCCGCTACGGAGGCGCGCTCCGACGACGAATGGCGGCAAGCCATGACCATCCGGGTGGCGCCGGCGCGCTTTCACGCGCTGATGGCGGCCCTGGGCGGCCTGGGCACGGTGGAGGAAAAGAAGCTGACCACCGACGACGTGACGGCGCAGCACGCCGACGTGGCCGCCCGCCTCAGCACCAAGCGCGCCGTGGAAAAACGGTACGTGGACCTGCTGAGCCGCGCCCACAAAATCAGCGAAATCCTGGAAATCGAGGGCAAAATTGGCGAGGTGCGCGAAGAAATTGAGAGCACCGAAAGCCGCCTGAAGGCCCTGAACGATGAGGTAGCTTATTCCACCATTTCCCTCATCTGCTACCAGCCCCTGCCCCGCCCCCTGCACGATGCGCCTGTGGTGTCCTTCGCCAGCCGCCTGGTGGATTCCTTTTACTCGGGCTGGACGCTGCTCACCGACCTGTTTATCGGCGTGGTGAGCATTTGGCCCCTGCTGATAGTGGGGGCCGTGGTCTGGCTGGCCGTGCGGCGCTGGCGCCGACGCCGGCTGGCCTAGCGCACCCGCCGAAAGCTGAAAAGCCCCGTGTCGAACCCGTCTTTTACTGACGGCTCCGACATGGGGCTTTTCGTTTGCTCGTGGTTTAACCTGACCTAATCTATCAGCAAGTCAACCACCGAGTTGACTACCGACACCGCAATGCTGAACAGCAGCGTGTTGAGCAGGCCATGCACGTCGAAGCTGGTCATCAGGAAGTCGGCCAGCTTGATGATAATGACGTTAATGACCAGCAGAAACAAGCCCAGCGTGAGCACGGTGATGGGAAAACCCAGGATTTTGAGAATGGGTTTAACCACGGCATTGAGCACGCCCAGCACCAGTACCAAGATGATGGCGCTGCCGTAGCCGCCCAGCACCACCCCGTCCAGCACCATGCTCAGGCCATATATCAGCCCGGCCGTGAGCACAATTTTGAGAATAAAACCAAGCATAAAACGTCGGTTGAAATGAAAGAATCTTACTCCGCGGCAGCCACGCCCTTGGCTGCCAAACGCCCCTGAGATACGGCCATCCAGTTGCAAAGTTGGTAGAGCAGGCGCGCGCCCACAATGGCGTTCCACTCGGTGTCGCCGGGCGCCACTTCGTTCAGGTCGCAGCCAATGATTTGGATGCCCTCGCGCACAATGGCGCGCAGCAGGTAGGTTGCTTCCTCGTACTCCAGCCCGCCGGGCACGGGCGTGCCGGTGCCGGGGCACAGCTTGGGGTCGAGCCCGTCGATGTCGAAGCTGATGTACACCTTTTTGGGCAGCTGCGCGATGATTTTGCCGCACACCTTCTTCCAGGACTTCTTGGCAAACTTCTCGTCGCTCAGAAACCGCTGCCCGAAGAGGGCCACCCGGCCGTTGGAAGTTTCAATAAATTCGGCTTCCTGCTGGCAATAGTCGCGTATTCCCACCTGCACCAGCTTTTTCACCTGCGGCAACTCCAGCGCGTTGTACATGATGCTGGCGTGCGAATACTTAAAACCCTCGTAAGCCGGACGCAGGTCGCAGTGCGCGTCGAACTGCAGGATGGCGAACTCCTCGTGGCGCTCGGCCAGCGCGTGCAGGTAGCCCAGGGGCGTGCTGTGGTCGCCGCCCAGTACCACCACGCCTTTGCCGGCATCCAGCAGGGCGCCGGTTTTGTCTTTGAGCCATTTCAGCATCTTTTCGCCTTCGGCCGTGACCTGACCGGGCACGCTGCTGTGCTTTTTCAGGCCGGCTTCCGGCTCGCCGGCTTCCACCCACTCAATGTAGTCGGCGGCCTGGGGGCGCAAGGTGCTGCTGGCTTCGGCGATGGTTTCGTCGGCTTCCTCCATGGCCAGGCCTAGCTTCCAGGCATCGGGCAGGTCCGGGTCGTAGAGGTCGACCTGCAAAGAAGCTTCGTGGATGGCCGCGGGCCCTTCGGCGGTGCCGGCGCGGTAGCTCACGGTTACTTCCCACGGCACGGGCACCACCACCACCTGGGCTTCTTCCGCCGTGAAGGGCAGGCCAAACAGGCCGCCGGCCACGTCGCCGGGTGCGTTGGGGTCGAAAGAAGCTATTTTCTTGGCTAACGCCGCGTCGGTCTTAGACATGGATGTTTTACTGCTGATTGAAGTGAGTTGGTGTGGGCGCTATTTCTTTAGCGCCAATTGAGAAGGGGACAAAAGCCCGTCATGCTGAGCGCCACCGATTCAGCTCTATTGTGCAAATAATCCAAACGGATGGATTTAGTTACGCGGAAGAGATGCTTCGGCTGCGCTCAGCATGACGGGCTTTCAATCGTTCAAATTGCCCCTAGGCCGACATCTGGCTGCCTAAAAAGTCGTAGCTGCGAATAATTTCCAGAATTTTCGCGAAGGTCACACGGTCGAAGAACAGCATGAGCGGCAACTCCACCATGTTGTCTTTGTCGGAGAACTGGGTAATGACCGAGAAAATCAGGGGTTGCAGCTGCTGCTGGGGCAGCAGGCTTTGCATCATGTCGGCAATGTCGCCGCGCGGGGCCGTGGGCGGCGCTCCGTAGATGTTGGCCTTCAGAATGTTGGCCAGCTGCGTGACCAGCGCACCCGTGATGATGTTGCTGATTTCGAGCAGCAGGGACTCCTGTAGCTCGTTCACGTCCAGCGTTTCGGGGGTTTGCATGCGCAAGCACACCCGCGACAGCCGCTGGATGTGCTGCCCGGAGAAGAACATGAGCGTTGTGCCGTTAAAATCACCCCGAATGTCGGACTGAATGGCGACGTGCTTGGCTTGGTACTCCCGCACTTTGCGCATGATGTCCTCGCTCATCAGCAAGTCGATGTTCGGCACTTCCAGCAACACCCGTTCCTGGGCGATGACGGCGAACGAATCGGCGGCGCGGGCCAGGCCGATGTTCAAAATCTCGCGGATTATATCACGCTCTAAGTCAGTCATCGATAAATCCATAACGGTGAAGATAGGGGAAGTTGCAGCTGCGAGGACTGGGGTGAAAGAAAGGAAAAATTAGGGGCGTTTGTTTAAAAACAGACGGGTCAGGGCGGGCACGTCGAGCACGAGGCAAACCTGCCCGCTGCCCAGTAGGGTTACCCCACCAAACAAGTCAATGGTGTCCAGCGGCTTGCTAAGGGGTTTAATTACAATGTTTTGCTGACGAATAAACCGGTCCACCACCAGGCCCAGGCGGCGGTTGTTGTAGTTCACCACCAGCACCTGCTGCGGGCCCACAATGTCGGCGCGCGTGGCCAGCGGCAGCGGGCCGTCGCCTTCGTCGTACAGCAGTTGGCGCAGCGGCACCAGCGGCACCGACTGCTCCTGGAAATGCGTCACCAGCACGCCGCCCACCACCGAAATCTGGCCGGGGTGCAGCGAAAGCACGGTGTCGGTGTGCAAAAGGGGCACGGCGTAGGGCCGCTCCTCCACTTCCACCAATAGGGCGCCTTTCACGGCAATGGAAGTGGGCAGCACCAGCGTAAACGTAGTGCCCGCCCCCAGCTCGGATTCCACGCGCAGCTGGCCGCCCAACGAGTCCAAGGCCAGCTTCACCACATCAAGGCCCACGCCGCGGCCCGAAATGTCGGTCACTTTCTGGGCCATTGAGAAGCCGGGCTCAAACAGAAAGGCCCACACGGCTTTCTCATCCAGTTGTGCCGCCGCGCCCGCCGATACGAGGCCGCGCTCCACGGCTTTGCGGCGCACGGCTTCGGTATCGATGCCGCGGCCGTCGTCGCGCACCTGAATGAGCACGTCGTCGCGCTCGGTCAGGGCCGAGAGAGTCAGCTGACCCACGGTGGGTTTGCCGGCTTGCTGGCGCTGGGCCGTGGTTTCGAGGCCATGGCTAACGGCGTTGCGCACCAAGTGCAACAGCGCGTCGGTAATGATTTGCAGGATGTTGCGGTCAATCTGCACGTCCTGGCCGCTCAGTGTCAACTCCACTTCCTTGTCTTCGGCCGAGGCCACGTCGCGCACTACCCGGGGGAACTTGTTCAAAAGCACGCCCACACCCACCAGCCGCGCGTCCATCACGCTGTACTGCAAGTCATCGGAAATGCGGAACAGGTGCTGGGCCGTGGCCAGCAAGGCCGGGTTGTCCAGCTCCTGCGCCAGGGTCATAATCCGGTCGCGGTCAATCACCAGCTCGCCCACCAGATTCAACAAGTTGTCGAGCTTCTTCACCTGGATATACACCAGGTCCGACAACTCCATTTTCTTGTTCGCCTCCTCTTCCGAGTCGGGCGCGTCCACCTCTTCCAGCACGGGGGCTTCGCCGCGCACCAGGCGGTCGAGGTTTTCGAGTAGAGCCGTGGCGTCGGGCAAGGGCTGGTTGGCGCCCACTGCCCGAATCATGTTGCCCAGCGCGTCAACCCCCGCAAACACTACTTTGATAAGCGGCCCACTGAAGGCGCGTTCCTGGTCCCGAATCAGCCCAAACAGCGTTTCCAGGTGATGGGCTACTTCGCCCAGGTCGTTGAAACCCATGGCCCGGGCGTTGGCCTTAAGGTTGTGCATGAGCCGGAACAGCTCGTTGAGCGCCGGGCCCGCGTCGGGGTTGCGCTCCAGTTCGCTCAGGTGGCGGCTCATGGAGTCGTAATACTCCAGCGCCTCGGCCATAAACAGCTCCCGGTATTCCTGGTCGCGCGTTTTCATTGGCCGTAACTGGTTGATACTGGACGCTCACGCTGCCCCGCGCGCTGCCACAGCCTGCCGTTTCCGGCAGCTGAGAATGAAACGACGGGACGTTGGGAAAGCACTTAGGCAGCTTGTTCGGGCGAGTTGTTCTGCAGCGCAGCACCCACGATTTCCAACACTTTCTCTTCCGAAAACGGCTTCACGATGTACGCCAAGGCTCCGTTTTCAATGGCTTCGGTCACGATGACCTCTTGGCCCACGGCGCTGCACATCACCACTTTGGCCGAGGGCTGTAGTTGCCGCAGGCTTTTGAGCACGTCCAGCCCGGTGTTGTCCGGCAGAATCACGTCGAGGGTGATGAGGTCGGGTTCCGTCGAAGTGGCCATTTCCAGGGCCTGCGCTCCGTTAGCAGCTTCGCCCACCACTTCGTAGCCGGCATCGGTAAGCATGTTTTTGAGCATCGTGCGCATGTAAAAAGAGTCGTCGACGATGAGGATGCGCTTATTCATGGAATTGGTGACTTGAGAATTTTACGGGAGAATAGCCGGGCTTACCGCGCCCGGCAGGCATAGTACGGGCGCGGGCCTACGAAGATGCCGCTTTGCCCGGCAGCCGCAGCACTTCGCTGGGCGTGAGCAGCTTGCGCATGTCCAGCACAATGATGATGCCGCCTTCCGGCAGTTTGGCAATGCCTTCGAGGTATTTGTCGCGGGTGCCGGCGTCCTGCACGAATTCCGGCGCCGGCTCAATCTGGCTCAGCGGCAGCGTGAACGGCCGCGGCACCTCGCGCACCATCAGGCCCAGGGTGTAGTCGGCGGCCTCCACGGCCACGGTGTAGCTGCGCTCGGGAATGGGCCGGCCAGCCGGCCGCAGCCGAAACCGCTCCTCCAAATCCAGAATGGCGATGATGTCGCCGCGCAGGTTGGCAATGCCTTTGATGAAGGGCGGCGTTTTGGGCATGCGGGCCACTTCCGGCGTCACCGTAACTTCCTTCACTTGCTCGATGCGGATGCCGTAGTCCTCGTCGCCGAGCCGAAACACGATGAGTTGAACCAACTCAGCGGGTTTGGCGCGTTCGGCTTTGGGAGCAGCGGCTAATTCAATCTCGGCCATGCGGTGGGCAATAAAAAGCTAGGCGAATGGATTGATTAACAATTATTTCTTGGCTTTGGCTTTCGGAATCGGCTTTTGCGTTTGGCCGTTTCCGTTCTCTTGCCCATTCTTGGGCTGTTCGGCAGCGGCTTTGGCGCCGGGTCGGGCTTGGCGACGGGCAGCCGGGCTCGGCGCGGGCGCCGGTGTGGCAGCCTCCGCCCGCGCCGGACGCGTAGAGCGCCGGGCAGCAGGAGCCGAATTCGATGCTTCTGCTTCCGCCGGTCGAGCGGCGCGGCGCGGCATGCCGTTCTGGCGGCCATTGCTCGCGGCCGGCGCTGCATCAGCGGCTTGCTGACCGCGGCGGGCCGGCAAGCCGTTCTGCGGGGCAGCAACGTACGCGTCGCGGGTGCGGTAGCCTTCGCGGGCAATGGGGCGGCGCACGGGCAGCGGCTCGGGCTCCGGCTCGTAGCTGTAAGAGCTGAGCTGGAAGGTTTCGAGGCCGGCCTGCAGGTCGTCGGCAATGTCGGTGAGGCGCTGCGAGCTGGTGGTCAGTTCCTGCATGGCCGTCGAGAGCTGCTTGGCGGTGCCGGCCACTTGCTGCGTGCCGGTAGCCGTTTGCTCGGCAATGGCTACCACTTCTTCCACATACTTCACCACGTCGCCAATCGAGGTTTTCTGCACCTCGGTGGCCGTGAGAATGTCGCGCGAGGTGCGCAGCGTTTCGCCGGAGCTGGTGGCAATGTTCTTAAAGGCCGAGCTGGCTTCGAACGTGGCGTTCTTGCCTTTGAGTACTCGGTTTTCCATGGTCGAAATAGCGGTTGCGGCCGAGGACGTATCTTTTTTCACGTCTTCTACCAGCGTGGCAATTTCGTTGGCCGACTTGCGGGAGCCTTCGGCCAGTTTGCGGATTTCCTCGGCTACCACGGCAAAACCACGGCCGGCTTCCCCGGCGCGGGCGGCTTCGATGGCGGCATTCAGAGCCAGCAGGTTGGTTTGCGAGGCGATGTCGGTAATCACGCCCAGCGACTTGCTGATTTCACCCGAGCGGGTGCTCAGCACTTCGATGGTGCGCGAGGTTTGCGAAGCGGCACTGGATATTTCTTCCATGTTTTTCACCACTTCGGCCACCGTTTTCAGACCGAGCTGCGAGGTTTGCTCACCGAGGATAGCCGATTTGTTCACGACGTCGGCCTTGTTGGCCGTTTCCTTGGTGGCCTGCATGATTTCTTCAATCAGCTTAAACGCCTGGTCGGTTTTCAACGCCTGGTTCTGAGCGCCTTCAGCCATTTGCTGCATGGCCAGAGCCACGTCAACCGTTACGCGGCTCATTTCCTGGCCTTTGCCCGCCATTTCCTCCGAAGAAGTACCCACAATCTGCGACGAGTCGTTGATTTCGCCGAGCAGCTCGTTCAGGTTTTCCACGGCAAGGTTAAGGGCGTTGGCCATGGCGAGGATGTCGCCCGTGGTCGGTACCTCAACGCGCTGGGTCAGGTCGCCTTCCGAGATGGCACGCACCACGCGGCTCACTTCGAGTACCGGCGAGGCGATGCTTTCGATGAGCTGGTTGAGCGTGTCCACCAATTCTTTCCACGAGCCCGACACGCCGCCTACGGTGGCGCGTTCGGTCAGCTTGCCTTCCACCCCGGCCACTTTTGCCACGCGGCTTACTTCCGATGCGAGGCGGTTCAGGTCGTCCACCATGCTGTTGATGGTGTCGGCCAGGTCGGCCACTTCGCCTTTGGCTTGCAGCGTCAGCTTCTGGGTCAAGTCGCCTTTCGATACGGCGGTTACTACTTTCACCAGGCCCCGCACCTGCGTGGTGAGGTTGGAAGCCATGTAGTTTACGTTGTCGGTAAGTTCCTTCCACACGCCGGCCACGCCGGGTACGGAGGCCTGACCGCCTAGCTTGCCCTCGGTGCCCACTTCCTGCGCCACGCGGGTTACCTCGCCGGCGAAGATGTTGAGCGAGTCCACCATTCGGTTCAGGTTGTCTTTCAGGTCGAGCAGCTCGCCGTTGACGTTTACCGATACTTTCTGCGACAAGTCGCCGCGCGATACGGCGGTGGCCACGTTGGCAATGTCACGCACCTGAGAAGTCAGGTTCGAAGCCATCGTGTTCACGTTGTCCGTCAAGTCTTTCCAGGTACCGCGCACGTTGGGCACTTTGGCCTGGCCACCGAGTTTCCCTTCCGTACCCACCTCGCGGGCCACGCGGGTTACTTCGTCACCGAAGGTGTTCAGGGAATCTACCATTTCGTTGAGGTTTTCCTTCAATTGGAGGAGCTCGCCGCGCACGTTTACCGTGATTTTCTGGCTCAAATCACCTTTTGCTACGGCGGTGGCCACGTTGGCAATGTCGCGCATTTGCGAGGTAAGGTTCGAAGCCATCGTGTTCACGTTGTCCGTCAAGTCCTTCCAGGTGCCCGACACTTTCGGCACGTTGGCCTGACCACCCAGAATTCCTTCGGTGCCCACTTCACGCGCCACGCGGGTTACCTCGCCGGCGAAGATGTTGAGCGAGTCCACCATCTGGTTGAGGTTGTCCTTCAGGTCCAGCAGTTCGCCTTTTACGTCTACCGTAATCTTCTGCGACAAGTCGCCTTTCGATACGGCGGTTGCTACGTTGGCAATGTCCCGCACCTGAGAAGTCAGGTTACTGGCCATCGTGTTCACGTTGTCGGTCAGTTCCTTCCAGGTGCCACCTACGCGGGGCACCACGGCTTGCCCGCCGAGTTTGCCTTCCGTACCCACTTCACGCGCCACGCGGGTTACTTCGTCACCGAAGATGTTGAGCGAGTCCACCATCTGGTTGAGGATGTTCTTGAGCTCCAGGATTTCGCCCTTTACGTTCACCGTCATCTTCTGGCTCAGGTCGCCGCGGGCCACGGCCGTGGCCACGTTGGCAATGTCTCGTACCTGCGAGGTCAAGGCCGCGGCCATGTCGTTTACGTTGTCGGTGAGGGCTTTCCACACCCCGGCCACATTTGGTACCGAAGCCTGGCCGCCGAGTTTCCCTTCCGTACCCACTTCTTGTGCCACGCGGGTTACTTCGCCGGCAAACAGGTTGAGCGACGCCACCATCTGGTTCAGGTTCTGCTTCAACTGCAGGAATTCCCCTTTTACGTCGACGGTAACGGTCTGGGTCAGGTCACCTTTTGCTACCGCGGTAGCCACGTTGGCAATGTCCCGAACCTGGCTGGTGAGGTTACTCGCCATGTAGTTTACGTTGTCGGTGAGGTCCTTCCATACACCGGCCACGTTCGGTACCACGGCTTGGCCGCCGAGGCGGCCTTCCGTGCCCACTTCCTGGGCCACACGGGTTACTTCGCCGGCAAACAAGTTCAGCGAGTCCACCATCTGGTTCAGGTTTTGCTTCAGCTGGAGCAGTTCGCCTTTAACATCAACTGTTACTTTCTGGCTCAAGTCGCCTTTTGCTACCGCGGTAGCTACGTTGGCAATGTCACGTACCTGCGAGGTCAGGTTGCCGGCCATGTTGTTCACATTGTCGGTCAGGTCCTTCCATACGCCAGCGACGTTGGGTACCGAAGCCTGGCCGCCCAGCTTGCCCTCGGTGCCTACTTCCTGGGCCACACGGGTTACTTCTCCGGCGAACAGGTTCAGCGAGTCCACCATCTGGTTGAGGTTCTGCTTCAGCTGCAGGAACTCGCCCTTTACGTCTACCGTGATTTTCTGGGAGAGGTCACCCTTAGCAACCGCAGTAGCCACGTTGGCAATGTCTCGCACCTGCACGGTGAGGTTCGAGGCCATATTGTTCACGTTGTCGGTCAGGTCCTTCCAGATACCGCCCACGTTTGGCACGCTGGCTTGGCCGCCGAGCTTGCCCTCGGTGCCCACTTCCTGGGCCACGCGAGTTACCTCGCCGGCGAAGATGTTCAGGTTGTCAATCGTTTTGTTGATGGTTTCGGCCATCAGCTTGAAGTCGCCCGATACCGGAATCTGGAAGCTTTCGTCCAGGTTGCCGCGGCTGATGTTTTTCAACACCTTGCCCACTTCGAGTACCGGCACGGCGATGCTGTCCACGAGGCCGTTGATGTTGTTCACCATGTCGCGCCAGAAGCCGGCGGCGCCTTCGGAAGAAGCGCGGGCCTTGAGGTTACCCTCCACGCCGGCCACTTTCGAGATGCGCGACACCTCGCCGCCCACGCCCGCAATCATGTCCACCATCGAGTTGTAGGCCTCGGCGATTTCGGCGAAGATATCGTCGTTCTGCTTGGTGAGGCGCACCGACACGTCGCCTTTCTTGAAGGCGTCGAGGGCGTAGAGCACGCGGTTCAATTGGTCGTTGACGTAGCCGGGGTCCTGCGTGTCGATGGAGCCGCGCGAGCCGCCTTTTTTGCGCGTCAGGTCGTTGTTGGTGCGCACCACGTCGAGCGGTGAAACGGCGCCGGCGTCCGGCGTCCCGCCGGCGTCAATGTCCGGCGCTTCCACTTCGAGGGTACGGCGGGGCTTAGATTGCGGAGACTTGGGGGAAGCCATATAGTATAGGTATCAATCGGACGGAAGGAGGACAAAACAACGGGCGAAGTTACGCGTGTTCGGCTGCAATTCGCAAAGGAAGAATTCGGCGAAAAATGCAATGAACTCGGAGAGCCGAATGGGGTGTTGAGGGAGCCCGGGCGCGGCCAGATTATTGCTAGCTGTGCTTTTGCCAGGAATATTCCGGCATCTTTGCGGCCGCTTTTAACATTTCGCTACGACTGGCCGTTTCAGTTTCCGACTACCCGCTCCGGCCCGTCGTTCCCCTTACCCGTCCACATGGTCAAGAATTTAGTAATCGTCGAGTCGCCGGCCAAGGCCAAAACCATTGAAGGCTATCTGGGCCAGGATTTCGTGGTGCGCTCCAGCTACGGCCACGTGCGCGACCTGCCGAAAGACAACAACGCCATCGACATCGCCAACGGTTTCAAGCCCACTTACGTGGTGTCGGCCGACAAGCGCGAGCTCATTGCGCAGCTAAAAAAACTTTCCAAGGAGGCCGAAATGGTGTGGTTGGCGAGTGACGATGACCGCGAAGGCGAAGCCATTTCGTGGCACCTGGCCGAAACGCTGAACCTGCCGCTGGCCAAAACCAAGCGCATCGTCTTCCGCGAAATCACCAAAAACGCCATCCTGGGCGCCATTGCCAACCCGCGCGAGGTGAACCAGGACCTGGTGAACGCCCAGCAGGCCCGCCGCGTGCTCGACCGCTTGGTGGGCTTCGAGCTGAGCCCCGTGCTGTGGAAGAAAGTGAAGCCGGGCCTGAGCGCCGGCCGCGTGCAATCGGTGGCCGTGCGGCTGGTGGTGGAGCGGGAACGCGAAATCAGCCAGTTCCTGAGCGCCAGCGCCTACCGCGTGGTGGCCCGCTTCGATGCCGGCCGCGGCGCCGTGCTGGAAGCCGAGCTGCCTACCCGCTATAAGACCCGCGAAGACGCCGAAGCCTTTTTGGGTCGTTGCGTGGGCGCCACGTACCAGATTGAAAGCCTGGACAAAAAGCCGGGCAAGCGCAGCCCGGCCGCGCCGTTCACTACGTCAACCTTGCAGCAGGAAGCCTCGCGCAAGCTGGGCTACTCGGTGGCGCAGACCATGAGCGTGGCCCAGAAGCTCTACGAAGCCGGCAAAATCAGCTATATGCGGACCGACTCGGTGAACCTCTCGCAGGAGGCCCAGGCCGGGGCGCAGGCCGCCATCACGGCGGCTTACGGGGCCGAGTATCATCAGCAGCGCACGTTCAAAACCAAGTCGGCCTCGGCGCAGGAGGCCCACGAAGCCATTCGCCCCACAGATTTTGGCGCGGTGAAAGCGGGTTCGGATGCATCGGAGCAGCGGCTGTACGACCTCATTCGCAAGCGGGCCATGGCCTCGCAAATGGCGGAGGCCGTGATTGAGCGCACCACGGCGGTGATTGGTATCAGCACGCAGCCGGGTGTCACGTTCTCGGCCACGGGTGAGGTCATCACGTTTGAGGGCTTCCTGAAAGTGTATGCCGAGAGCAAGGACGACGAGGAAGAAGAGGACGGCAAAGACGGCGAATCGAGCTTCTCGCGCGGGCTGCCGCCGCTGAGCGTGGGCCAGGTGCTGCCTTTGCAGCGGCTGAACGCCACGGAGCGGTTTTCCTCGCCCCCGCCCCGCTACACCGAAGCTTCGCTGGTGAAAAAGCTGGAGGAAATGGGCATTGGCCGGCCTTCAACATATGCGCCTACCATTAGCACGGTGCAGAAGCGCGGCTACGTGGAGAAGGACACCCGCGAGGGCAAAGAGCGCAAATTCCACGTGCTGACGCTGGACGGCAGTGAGGTGAAAACCGAAGTAAAAACCGAGAACTACGGCGCGGAGAAAGCCAAGCTGTTTCCGACGGATACGGCCATGGTGGTGAACGACTTTCTGGTGGCCCACTTCCCGGTGATTGTGGACTACCAGTTCACGGCCAAAGTCGAGGATGAGTTCGACCAAATTGCCAACGGCCACGAAAACTGGACGCAGATGCTGGACGGCTTCTACGGCAAGTTCCACGCGACCATTGAGGCCGGGCAGGACATCGAGCGCAACACGCTGGGCAGCACCCGCGAAATCGGCGTGCACCCCGAGACGGGCGAGAAAATCACGGCTCGCTTGGGTCGCTACGGCCCGTATGTGGCGCTGGGTGACACCACCGACCCCAACGTGAAGCCGGCCTACGCCAACCTGCGCAAGGGTCAGTTCATCGAGAGCATCACGCTGGAAGAGGCGCTGGACTTGTTCAAGCTGCCGCGCATCGTGGGGCAGTTTGAGGACAAGGACATGACGGCCAACCTCGGCCGCTTCGGCCCTTACATTCGCCACGACGGCAAGTTTTACTCCCTCACCAAGGAGCAGGACCCGCACACCATCACGGCCGAAGAAGGCGTGGCACTGATTGAGAACAAGCGCAAAACCGACGCCGAGCGCCTCATCAAGAGCTTCCCCGAAAACCCGGACATCCAGGTGCTGAACGGCCGTTTTGGCCCCTACATCGTGGCGGGCAAGAAAAACGTGAAGATTCCCAAAGGCGAAGAACCCACGGAACTGACGCTGGAGCGCTGCCAGGAGTTGGCTGACGCCACGCCCGATAAGCCCGCCAAAGGTGGCCGCTTTGGCAAGAAAGCCGCGCCGGCCAAAGAGGAAAAGGATTCGGACCAGCCCGCCAAGAAAGCCGCCACCGCCAAAAAGCCGGCCGCTAAGAAAACGGCGACCAAGAAGCCGGCCACCAAAAAGGCTCCGGCAAAAAAGGCCACGGCCAAGGCAAAATAATTGGCGTATTCCTACGTTTGAGCACACCGAAAAGCCCGCCCGTCGCGGGCTTTTTTGGCTTTTCGCTATGCTGCTTAGTCGCCTGCTGCCGCTTGCTTTTCCCCTGTTTCTAATCAGCGCCACGCCGGCCGCGGTGGAAGGGCCGGTGGGCCGCTCCTACCCGTGGCTGGCGCAACCCGCTGCCGCCACTCAGACGCTGGCGGCCCGGTTTCCGGCGCCGGCCGGGTGCCGCCGGCTCGCGGTAGCGGCCGATTCCTGGGGCGAATGGCTGCGCTACCTGCCGCTAAAGCCGGCGGGTACCAAAGCACGCCTGTATTCCGGTGGGTTGAAAGAGCGGCAGGAAGTGGTGGCCGCCGTGGTCGACATCGACGTGGGCACGAAGGACCTGCAGCAGTGCGCCGATGCCGTCATTCGCCTGCGCGCCGAATATCTGTTCAGCCGCGACCCCAACAAGGTGCATTTCCACCTGACCACGGGCTACGATTTCTGGTTTTCCGATTTTGTGGCCGGCAAAACCTTTAAAGTGGTGAAGGAGGAAGTGCTGCCTGCCAGCCGACCGGCTGAGGCCCCCACGCACGCGGCGCTGGGCCGCTACCTGCTGCCCACGTTTGGCTACGCCGGCACGCTGTCGCTCAGCCGCGAGCTGCGGCATAAGTCGCTGGCGACGGTGCAGCCCGGCGATGTGCTCATTCACGGCGGGGCGCCCGGCCATGCCGTGCTGGTGGTCGACGTGGCCGAGCACGCCATCACCCGCCAGAAATATGTGCTGCTGGCCCAGAGCTACATGCCGGCCCAGAACATCCACGTGCTGCGCAACGTGGACACGCCCGCGCTGGGCGCTTGGTTTGCCGTGCCCGACGCCTCCCAAACCGAGTTTGACACGCCCGAGTGGACGTTTTCGAGCCGGGAACTGGCTAGCTTTCAGTAGCCCGGTATCGAGCTACTGCGCGCTGAGGGTCTTGATGTCCGAAGCCGTGAGTTCTGAAAAATGGTGGATGACGCGGTCGGCAGAGCGCAAGTCCTGGCCGGCCGAGTGCTCGCTCGCGTAGCCGATGCAATAGATGCCAGCCGCTTTGGCTGCGGCCACGCCGTTGGCCGAATCCTCGATGACGATGCACTCGGAAACGGGCGTTGCGGCCAGCTCGGCGGCGCGCAGGAAAATGGCCGGGTCGGGCTTGGAGCGCTCGAAGTCTTCGCCGCTGATGCGGTGAGCGAAGTACGGCCCCAAGCCGAAGCGGTCGAACACCCGCGCGATGGTGGCTTTGGAAGCGGAAGAAGCCACCACCAATTGCACGTCGTGCCGCCGCAAATCCTCAATCAACGCCCGCACACCCGGTAGCAGGTCGAGGTCAGCGTCATCGTCGAACGATGTGTTGAACAGTTCGCGCTTGCGCATTACCAAGTCTTCAACCTCCTGGCTGAGGTGGTAGTTGTTTTTGAGCTGTTGGAACACGTTGCGGGTCGACTTGCCCAGAAAAGTGGCGTATTCGGCCTCTGAAACGGGAATGCCGAGCTCGGCAAACAGCGAGAAAAAGGCGTGGTGGTGAATGGGCTCGGTGTCGATGATGACGCCGTCCATGTCAAAAATTACGGTGCGAATCATGGGGTGGTGCGCGAATGCTGGCTGCGGGCAAAGGTATTGGCAGCGGCTTTAGCAAGACCGGGCGGATTTATGTTGAACATTTTCCGCACGAATAATGTATCGACATTAAATGTATGTACATTTGTACAGCAAATCACCAATTCCATATCGCCAAACATCATGGCTCGCACCGTCTTTCACCCCGCCAACACCCGCGGCCACGCCAACCACGGCTGGCTCAACTCCTTTCATACCTTCAGCTTCGCTGGCTACAACGACCCCAGCCGCGTGCATTTCGGCGCCCTGCGCGTGCTCAACGACGACACCGTGGCCGGCGGCATGGGCTTCGGCAAGCACCCGCACGACAACATGGAAATCATCTCCATCCCGTTGTCCGGCGACTTGGAGCACCAGGACTCGATGGGCAACAAAACCGTCATCCGCCAGCACGACGTGCAGGTGATGAGCGCCGGCACCGGCGTGGCCCACTCCGAGAAAAACCACAACGCCCACCAGGAAGTGAAATTTCTGCAAATCTGGGTGTTTCCGAACGAGCGCGGCATCAAGCCCAACTACGGCCAGCAAACCTTCGCCCCGGAGGCCCGCCGCAACCAATTGCTGCAAGTGGTATCGCCGGCAGGCGACGGCACCAACCCGCACATTCACCAGGATGCCTGGTTTCACCTCGGCAACCTGGATAAGGGTTTCACCACCGACTACGCCGTGAAAAAAGCCGGCAACGGCGTCTACGCCTTCGTGCTGGAAGGCGACGTGACCATCAACGGCCAGGCCCTGCACCGCCGCGACGGCTTCGGCATCTGGGAAACCGAGAAGCTCGAAATCAGCGCCGACAGCCAGGCCGAGCTGCTGCTGATGGAAGTGCCAATGGATTTTTGATTGGTGCCGTCCGCTTGTTCACCCCCTCCCACAGGAACGTCATGCTGAGCGCAGTCGAAGCATCTCTATTGCGCAACTAACCCTGGCGTGAGGTAGAGATGCTTCGACTGCGCTCAGCATGACCGTTTTCAAATCTGATTACCCAACCACCGAACCATGAAACCCGCCCCCACCACCTACCCCGTCCACGAGCTCATCCGCAGCCGCTGGAGCCCCCGCGCCTACGCCGCCACGCCCGTGGCCCAGGACACCCTGAACCAGGTTTTTGAAGCCGCGTCCTGGGCCTTCAGCGCCATGAACGCGCAGCCCTGGCAGTACATCTACGCCCACAAGGCCGACGCTGAGGCCTTCCAGAAAATCCTGGCTACGCTAATGCCCGGCAACCAGCCCTGGGCCAAAAACGCCCCGGTGCTCATCCTCGCCCTGGCCAACACGCAGTTCGACAACGGCCAGCCCAACGGCGCCGCCCTGCACGACCTGGGCGCCGCCAACGCCACCCTGTTTCTCGAAGCCACCGCCCTGGGCCTGCACGGCCACGTGATGGGCGGCTTCGACCGCAAGAAGGCCCGCCGCGACTTCCACCTGCCCGACCACCTCACGCCCGTGGTGGTACTGGCCCTGGGCTACCTCGGCGACGCCGAGCAGCTGGAGGAACCCTTCCTGAGCCGCGAGAAAGCCGCCCGCAGCCGCAAGCCGGTGGCCGAGTTTGCGTTTCAAAACGAGCTGCCGGTGGAGGTTTTGGCCTGAGAGTCTACCTGGCTCGCCTAACGAGAAACGCGCCGCTGCTCCGGTTACGGGAGCGGCGGCGCGTTTCTTATGTTCCTGCTGGAATGCAGCGCGCTTTCTCAACTTCCGCGCCGGCCTTCAGCCACGTTATGCAGGCCGGAGCATCTGCTACTGGATGCACCCAAGCGACCGGGCGCGGCACTCGAAGCGCCGCCGCGTGCCGACAAAACAACCCGAACACGTTGGTTTCCTGCGACAGCACTACGTCATCGGTTGCCAGGGCATTTTCCAGCAAATGCACGTCCTTGAGCATTTCGGCCTGGGCTTTTTCGGTGCAGTCCAGCGCATATATCCGTTCGGTCAGGCCCGAATCGGGTTCGGGACTTAGCACCACGTGCAGCTTGCGGCCCACCATCTGCCGCAGCCAGTTCTTCGAGAAACCCGACTGATGCTTCTGCCACTCCCAGTACTGGGTGGCCGACAGCACCACCCGGTGCTGCTCGCTCAGCATGGTTTGCAACACTTGCCGGCAGGCATCCGAAACAGGTTTTTCGCTCTCGCTGGCCGAGCGCGCCACGTTGGTGTCCACCACCAGGCGGCGCGAAGTAGTAGGCCGCCGCATTACTTCCCGGCTTTGCCAAAGTGCCGCTCGCCCACCGCCGTCAGATACGCATCCTGTGCCCGCAGCTCCACATCGCCGAAATCCTCCGGCCACGCGCCATACGCGCCGTCCTCGTCGGGCTCTACATAAGTCACCTGTGTCGCCCCCTTGGCATCGCGCGCAAACCAGTGCAGCGCCACGTCGGTGTTCTTGATGCGGTCCTGCGCAATGAGCGTCTGCACCGTCAGCAGCAGCAGGCTGCTGTGCGTTTCCACTATCACGCGCACGCCCCGGTTGGCGGCCTCGGCCAGCAGCTCCGCCATCGCCACCTGCGCCCGGGGGTGCAGGTGCAGCTCGGGCTGCTCCACGTACACCAGCTGCCCCTTCTGCGCCGCGATGAGGGCCACCAGTATCGGCAGCACCTGCGACACGCCGATGCCCACGTCGGCAATGTTCACCAGGTCGGCTTTACGGGGCTTGCCCTTGCTGCCGGCGGGCAGGCGGCTCACGCTCAGCTCTACTTCATTGGCGTTTTTCACCTTCGCTGTGACAGAATCGGTGAGGCCGAGGCGGCGCAGGTAGTCGTTGAGTTTCGCTAGTTTCTCCGTGTCCTGCTGCTCCTGCCACCGATTTACAACACCGGCGGCATATAGGTCAAAAGTGCCTCGGATTCGCCTTACATAACTGGCGTAGGGGTAGCTTCTAAGTGGCGCACTGCGAAGACCAGGAATGTGGATAATTTCTGGTATTTCTTCTTCATAACTAGCTGGTGAATACACATCGACTAATTGTCCTTCCTCATCTAAGAGGTGCAATACGAGGTAACCCGGAAGACGGAAAATATCTATATCAATGGTCCCATCCGCAAGTAATTCTTCTAATCGTTCTTTTGAAAGTTGGTTTTTGACATCCTCCCAACTCATGCCATCCCAGATTTCAATCTTTTCATCTCCCGTTTGCCAAGACTGCTTATCTATTTCAAACCCAGCAGCTGCTTTACGAAATGTTAGATTGAACGCACTTGAGACGTATTCTTTATCCCTGTCATAAAACTCATGCCCCACTAAGAAGCAGGAAAATGTCTTCTCTTGGACACCCGTAATCAAGCTTAGGACTTGCTCAGCTTGGTCTATTTGAACGTGCCCGCCGCTTAGAAGCAACGCCCCAGCCGGCTGATACGGCGCCTCCATCGTCTGCTTAATCAACAGCAGCGGCTGCATGATGCTTGATTTCCCCGAACTGTTCGTGCCCGCTAGCAGCGTCAGGGGCCGCACGTGCAGCGTGGCATCCACCAGCGACTTGTAGCCCTGCACCCGAATTTCCTCGATGAGCATGTAGGGCGGGCGGTTGGCCGGCGCGGGGGCGGCCGGCGCCGAAACTTGTTTTTTAGCCATGGCGGCAAAGTACGGGCTTGCCTTGCAGATTCGGGGTTTTGTCCCGGTACTCAGCAATAAGCGCCCGCCTCGGCTTGCAATAGTCTCAACAATTATGACTACCTAGCGCTGCGCTTTTTCCTCGGTCCCGCCCCAACGGTCCTCGGTCCCGCCACGCCGCTTCTCGCCCCCGCCCCAACGGGCTTCGGTGTCGCCCCGCCTTTCCGCGGTGCCGCCACACCTTTCTTCGCTCACGCCACGCCTCTCCTCGGTCCCGCCCCGGGTTTCCTCGGTCCGGTCGCGGGGTTCCTCGGTCCCGCCACGGGGTTCCTCGGCCTGGTTTCGCCCTTCCTCCCCCCGGCCGCACCTCTCCGCGCCCCGGTTCCTGTTTCGCTCCCCCATTTTTTCATTGTTTCCTACCCCAAGCACATGCTCACCGCCAAACAGGACAACCGCCTCAGCGCCGCCGAAACCCTCGCCGCCGCCCTCAAACAGGACCCCACGCCCTACGCCGCCGACAAGGCGCTGAAAGCCGTGGCCAAGCGCCTCGACGAAATCATTGCCGACATGCTGCCCCTGCGCACCGAAGCCCAGCGCACGGCCCGGGCCGGTGCCCCCGCCGGCGACAAGTCCGAAAAGGAAACTGCCCGCGAAACCCTCGTCATCGTGACCGCCGAAATTGCCGGCGACGTGTTTGCCTATGCTTCCGAAAAGAAGCTGCCCGCTCTACAGGCCCTCGCCGACTACAACGAGAACGGCCTGCGCAAGCTGCGCGGCTCCCGCCTCTCCGACGTGGCCACCGCCCTGCTCGAAGAGTTGCCCAACCACAAAGCCGTGCTCGAAGACGAATACGGTGTCGACAAAGCCCGCATCAAGGAACTGGACGACGCCATCAAAAGCTTCAACGGCCTGAAAACCGCCCCCCGCCAGGCCCAAATTGACGGCAAAAGCGCCCGCATCAGCCTCCGCGCCGAGTTTGCCGAGCTGGGCGAATTGCTCCAGGACCGCCTCATGCGCCTGCTGCGCAAATACAAGCGCCGCGACCTCGATTTCTACAACCGCATCACCGCCGCCCGGGCCGTGGTCGACCGCGCCGCCACCAACGCCAGCCCCGCGCCCAAAGCCTCTTAGGCTGCCGCAGTTGCTGCCGCCAGACCAGGCCCGCTGCCCCCGCAGCGGGCCTTTCTGTTTGGTCCCGCCCCCGCCCTGAGCTTTTCAACAAACCAAACTTGAGCTTTTCAGCAAAGTAGCCCCGGCGCCCCGGCCGGACCTTTGTCCTGTACTTTAACCCGCAGAACTCATGAACAACGTTTGGTTTATCACCGGGAGCGCGCGCGGCCTGGGCCGCAGCCTCACCGAAGCCGTCTTGGCCCACGGCGACCGGGTGGCCGCCACCGCCCGCCACCCCGAGCAGCTCGCCGACCTCGTGGCGCGCCACGGCGCCCAGGTGCTGCCCCTGGCCCTCGACGTCACCCACCCCGCCCAGATAACCGCGGCCGTGGCCGCCGCCGTGGCCCACTTCGGCCGCCTCGACGTGGTGGTGAACAACGCCGGTTTCGGCATCACCGGCGCCGCCGAGGCCTACACCGACGAGCAGGTGCGCAGCCAGCTCGAAACCAATTTGTACGCCCCCATTGCCATCACGCGGGCCGTGCTGCCCTATTTGCGCCGGCAGCGCAGCGGCCACATCCTCCAAATCAGCTCCGTGGGCGGGCGCGTGGGCAACGCCGGCGTCTCCGTGTACCAGGCCGCCAAGTTTGGCCTGGGCGGCTTCAGCGAAGCCCTGGCCAAGGAAGTGGCCCCGCTGGGCATCCGCGTCACCTCCGTCGAGCCCGGCGGCTTCCGCACCGACTGGGCCGGCGCCTCCATGACCTTCGCCCCCGCCATCGAGGGCTACGACCTGGTGGCCCAGCGCGCCGAATTCTTCGCCAGCGGCAACTTCGTGCCCGTCGGCGACCCCGCCAAAGGCGCCCAGGTCCTGATAAACCTCGTGGCCCACCCCCACCCGCCCGTGCACCTCGTGCTGGGCAGCGAAGCCGCCGCCATGCTCCGCCAGGCCGACGCCGACCGCCAGGCCGAGTTCGAGCAGTGGCTCCCCGTCACCCTCTCCACCGACCACGACGAAGCCGACGCCGGGAATTTTCTCCAAACCGCCATGGGCCAGTCGCTGCTAGCCGAGCAGCAGAATGCGCGCGGGGCAGAGTAACTGTGGTCTAAAAGAACGTCATGCAGAGCGTAGCGAAGCATCTTTACCGCTTCGTTCTGGCGGGCGCCTCACCCCCTGACCCCCTCTCCGAAGGGAGAGGGGACACCGGTTTTGCTTCAAATAAAATTAAAATGGTCTGGCTCCCCCTCTCCCTTCGGAGAGGGGGCCGGGGGGTGAGGCGCCCGCCAGAACAAACCGAGCGAGATGCTACGCGCGGCATGACGTTCTTTTACCTTCCGCTATCAGCCCATGCCCACCCCTCCCCGCCCCCAAATCCTCTATTCCTGCTACCACAGCCGCAGCCGGGAGGGCGAGCAGTTCGTGGCCGAGCACATCCTGAGCTACCAGCTAGCCGGCACCCTCACCACCAACGACGGCCAGCAGGAGCAGGTCTTTCACCCCGGCGCCCTGCGCCTGAGCAAGCGCAACCACCTCGTCAAGTTCAACAAGCAGCCGCCCGAAGACGGCGATTTCCAGTCCCTCTCCATCACCCTCGACCAGGAAACCCTCCGCCGCGTCAGCCTCGAATACGGCCTCGCTGCCGCCCGGCACCCCGCCAGCCCCAGCGCCATCGTGCCCCTGGAAATGAACCCGCTCTACCAAAGCTTCTTCGATTCCTTGCGCCCCTACGAGCACCTCGCCCAGCCCGGCAACGAAGGCCTGCTCGCCCTCAAGCTGCGCGAAGCCGTGCTGCTTCTGCTCAAGTCCAACCCCGAGCTGCAGGACGTGCTGTTCGATTTCAGCGAGCCGGGCAAAATCGACCTCGAAGCCTTCATGAGCCGCAACTTTCATTTCAACGTGCAGCTGCGCCGGTTTGCCTACCTCACCGGCCGCAGCCTGGCCACCTTCAAGCGCGATTTTGAGCGCATTTTCCAGCTGTCGCCCAGCCGCTGGCTCCTGCGCCGCCGCCTGCAGGAAGCCCACTACCTGATAACCGCCAAAGGCAAAGCCCCCTCCGAAGCCTACCTCGAAGTCGGCTTTGAAGACCTCTCGCACTTCTCTTTCGCCTTCAAAAAGATGTACGGCGTGGCCCCGTCCCGGATTTAAGGTGGCGGCCAGCGTCGGTAGCTGGCCACTGAGCCCCTGTGGCGTCGCGGGCCCCGGCAGCGGCATAACTGCCCGCGCCCGGCCTGCGTACTGCCAGCTCACCTTCCTTCTCCACCGTCGTGCCCAACAAAACCCTGAAAGACATCGCCGCCAAAATGGCGAATCTCGACATTGCCATGCTCACCACGCACACCAGCCGGGGCCAGCTCAGCAGCCGCCCCATGAGCAACAACGGCGACGTGGAGTACGACGGCAACTCCTACTACTTCACCTACGAAGGCTCCCGCACCGTCAAAGACATCAGCGAGAACCCGCACGTCAGCCTCAGCTTCGAGGGCCCCAAGCGGCTCTACGTGTCCATCGTGGGCACCGCCCGCCTCATCCGCCAGCGGGCCACCATGCAAAAGCACTGGCTGCCCGAGCTGAAACAATGGTTCAAAGACGGCCTCGATACCCCCGGCATCGTGCTGGTGCGCGTCGAAGCCCAGCGCATCAAGTACTGGCAGGACGAGGACGAAGGCGAGTTGCACATCGGCGCCGGCGACAAGGACTAATCTGAATTAAAAAAGAACGTCATGTCGAGCTTGCCGAGACATCTCGCGTGCCACCACTAATCTGTAAAATGAATAGTGAAAGCACGCGAGATGTCTCGGCAAGCTCGACATGACGTTTTAGATTGTGCCAAATAATCCGTAGCTACTCGCCCAGCTCGCGGTATTTCGGCATCTCCTCCGGCTCAGAGAGCATCCCGGTCGTGAGCAACGTAGCCCCAATGGCCAGAAAGGTATTGCGCGCCTTTTTATTCCGGGAGAAGCCCAGCAGCCACGGCGCGCTCAGGCTGGTGAGGGCCGTCACCACGTCCAGGGCCAAATGGGTTTTGAAGGGCACCTTTTTCACCAGCCCCCACTCGGCGCGGGTGCAGGCCGTGAGGGCCAGGATGCCCCCGCCCAGCACGTAGCTCAGCAGGCTGGCGTTTTTGTTGTCGCTGAAGCCGATAAGGGCGGGCGCGGCGGCCACCAGCGGCGCGGCCGAATAGTCGAGAATGCCATGGACCTGGCGGGAAATGGGCTTGCTCATAAAAGCTTTTTGGAAAGGAAAAGGAAGATGAATGGGTGAGAAGCTAACGGCCGGCCACCGCCAAAGGATATGGCCCAGCTTACTCCTTTCGGGCTTTTAGTGCTGATGTAGGGGCGGGGCTCGCCCCCGCCCGCCGTCAAACGGCAATGGTTCAACAGGCGGGCGGGGGCGAGCCCCGCCCCTACCTCGGCTGCCAGCCACAAGCCCGCAGCCCCCGACCAAAAAGCGACGCCTACAAGCCTGGTTTCCGGAGTCGCCGGGTATCTTTGGCCGCGGCCCTTCCGCGACCTTTCCACCTATTCCTAGCTCTATTTATGGCTGAAAAACACCTCGTCGTGCTCACCGGCGCCGGCGTTTCCGCCGAGTCCGGCATCCGCACCTTCCGCGACACCAACGGCCTTTGGGAAGAGCACCGCGTCGAGGACGTGGCCTCGCCCGAAGGCTTTGCCCGCAACCCCGCCCTGGTGCTGGAGTTCTACAACCAGCGCCGCGCCCAGGCCCGCACCGTGCAGCCCAACGCCGCCCACCTGGCCCTGGCCGGCTTCGAGGAAGTGCCCGGCTGGCGCGTCAGCATCATCACCCAAAACGTGGACGACCTGCACGAGCGCGCCGGCTCCGGCCACGTGCTGCACTTGCACGGCATGCTGAACGAGATGCGCTCCGTGGCCGATGAAGCCACCGTGTACCACTGCGACGGCGACATCCAGGTGGGCGACCTCGCGCCCGACGGCTCCCAGCTGCGCCCCCACATCGTGTGGTTTGGCGAGTTGGTGCCGGCCATCGAGGAAGCGGCCGAAATTGTGAGCACCGCCGACGTGCTGCTCGTCGTCGGCACTTCCCTGCAGGTGTACCCCGCCGCCGGCCTGCTGCACTACGCCCCCGCCACCTGCCCCGTCTTCGTCATCGACCCGCACCAGCCCGAAGCCGGTCGCCGCGGCGTGCGCTACGTGGCCGAGCCCGCCAGCACCGGCGTGCCCCAGGTGCTGCGCGAGCTCACCACCTAAACGCGGCATTCACCGTACCCTCACCCGCCACTTTTTTCCTTCGCGCTATGTACAGAATCGTCACCAAATACACCCTCGTCGGCTATCGCACCGAAACCGACCCCGCCACCCACACCCCCCACATGGCCCTGAAGCCCGTGCCCGGCGCCCCGCACGACTTCGAAACCGAACAGGCCGCCCTCGACTGGGCCCTCGGCAACCACGACGACATGCGCCACCACCGCGAGTTCGTGGTGCTGCCCGTGCACCACATGGTCCTCACCTGGCGCCCCGATGACACGGCCGCCTAGCCACCCGTTCTGGCGGGAGTTCTGGCCCAAAGCCCTCATCCTGGCGGCCATCATCGCCGCCCTGTGGCTGCTGGAGCACTTCGGCTTGATTTACCGCTGGTAGGTTGGGGAAGCGTTGACCGGCCTGCACCGCATTGGAATGTAAAAGCCCGTCATGCCGAGCGCAGCGAAGCATCTCTACTGCAATAGTGACTCAATCGAGTGAGTTGTGTTGCGCGGTAAAGATGCTTCGCTGCGCTCGGCATGACGGACTTTTAGTTTACTCTCAATTTTTCTTTCCTATTCTATGGCTTCTGCCTTTGCCCACGCCGCCCTGGGTGCCACTCTGGGCAAGCTCCTGCTGCCCGACCGTCGGCACTGGCCCTACTGGGTGGCGGCCGGAATCTGCGCCGCCCTACCCGATGTTGATTCCCTTGGCTACCGCCTGGGCGTGCCCTACGACAGTCTTTGGGGCCACCGCGGGCTCACGCACTCGCTGCTGGCCGCCGCTTTGGTAGCGGCCGTGGGCACTTTGCTGGGCAGACTGGCGGCTCGCCCGGACCAACCGCCCGCCGCCGGGCGGCTGGCGCTGCTGTTGTTTCTGGCCACGGCCTCGCACGGCCTGCTCGATGCCCTGACGACCGGCGGGCTGGGCGTGGCCTTCTTCAGCCCGTGGCACCCGGAGCGGTATTTCTTTCCCTTCCGTCCCATCAAAGTATCGCCGCTGAGCATCCGGGGGTTCTTCGGAGCTAAAGGACTGCGGGTGCTGGCCAGCGAGGCCGTGTGGGTAGGCCTGCCGTGCCTGCTGCTGTTGCTGGGGCAACGCTGGGCCCGGCCGCAGCAAGTAACCGACCCTGAAAACCAGCCGCGCCGGTAGCGCCGTGCATACTTTACCCGGCGTTCTGCGTATTCCGGTGCATACCCATTTTTTATGCGCCTACTATTCCTCTCCACGCTGGCTGCGCTCGGGCTCGCTTCGTCTTCGATTTCCGCGCAAACTGCCCCGCCCGCGCACACCGTTTTCCTGCTCGGCAACACCGCCCAAAAAGAATTGCCCGCCAGCCGTCTCCAGCAGTTGCGCCGCGCCCTGGAGCAGCAAACTGGCCCCTTCACGGTGGTCCACCTCGGCGACATTGTTGGCAATACCGGCCTGACCAGCAAAGGCGACACCGCCCTGGCCCAGGCCGAGCGCACCCGCGCCGATGCCCTCATTGCCCTCGTGAAAGGCCTGCCGCAAGGCAAAATCTACTTCCTGCCCGGCGATAAAGACTGGGCCAACTCCGGCCCCGACGGCCTGAAAGCCGTGCGCCGCCTCGAAAAGTACATCGAAAAGCAGCTGCCGGGCCAGAACGCCTTCATCCCCACCAACGGCTGCCCCGGCCCCGAAGTGGTGGACGTGGCCCCGCTGGTGCGCCTCGTGGCCATCAACACGCCCTGGTTCACGCACCCCTTCGACCGCCCCGAAGCGCCCGACACCGACTGCAAGACCCTCACGAAAGAGGAGTTTCGCGAGCAGCTGCAGGACCTCATCGACGACACCAAGAACAAGAACGTGCTGCTGCTGGGCCACCACCCCGTGGTGACCAACGGCGTGTACGGCGGCCACGAGCCCCTGTCCCGCCACCTCAGCCCGCCCGTGCTCGGCACCGTGTACGCGGCCTACCGCCAGAACGTGGGCTCGCCCCGCGACCTAGCCTACCCCGGCTACCAGGACCTGCGCAAGGAGTTGCTGAATACCCTGCAAAGCAACCCCGGCGTGGTGTACGCCGCCGCCCACGATTTCAGCCTGCAGGTGACGCCTTTCCAGGGCAACTACCACATTGTGAGCGGCAGCGTGGCCGAAAGTGAGCACGTGGGCGCCAAAGGCCAGTCGCTTTACAGCGAAAGCGAAGAAGGCTACACCACGCTCGAATACTTTGCTGACGGCACCGTAAAAACCCACGTTTTCGCCTTTGCAAGTGGCGACCAGCCGGCTAAGGACGCCTTCACCGCCACGCTGTTCCGCTCGGCCTGCGCCAGCGCCGCCGACCAGAAAATACCCCAAAATCCCTTCATCACCGACTGCCCCGGCGTAGCAAAAACCGCCGCCGAAACCAAAGCTGATGCGCCATTCCAGGCCACTACCACCGTGGTGCCCGGCCCCGAATACAAGCCCACGGGCAGCCGCAACTTCTTCATCGGCAAAATCTACCGCTCGTCGTGGCTGCAGCCGGTGGCCGTGCCCACCCTGGACCTGACCACTGAAAAAGGCGGCCTGCGCCCCACCGGCAAAGGCGGCGGACGCCAGACCACTTCGCTCAAGCTCACCGCGGCCGACAGCTCGGAATACGTTTTTCGCTCTGTCGACAAGGACGTGACGCGCATCTTGCCGCCGGAATTGCGCAACTCCGTAGCGGCCGATGTGCTGCGCGACATCACCGCCACGGCCAACCCCTACTCCAACCTGCCCATCGGCTACATGCTCGACCAAACGGACATTCTGCACGCCCGGCCGCGCCTGTTCCGCCTGCCCGACAACCAGCAGCTCGGCCCCTACCGCGAGCAGTACGCCGGCCTGCTCGGCACCCTCGAAGACTCGCCCAAAGACCCCAAGCCCAACCTGCCCGGCTTCGGCAATTCCGATGAGGTGACGCGCAGCTTTGGCCTGTTTCGCAAGCTCTACAAGGACCACGACAACAAAGTGGACGCCCCGCAGCTGGCCCGCGCCCGCGCCTTCGACATGCTGGTGGCCGACTTTGGCAAGCACGAGGATAACTGGAAATGGGCCGGCTACAAGCAGGCCAATGGCGGCGTCCTCTACCGCCCCATTCCGCGCGACCGTGACCAGAGTTTCACCCTCTGGAACGGCCTGCTCACCTACCTCGCCAACCGCGAATGGGCCGTGCCCAGCATTGAGAATTTCGGCGAAGAGTTTGACGACCTCAAAAGCCTCAACTGGCCCGCTCGCCACCTCGACCGCTTCCTCCTTCAAAGCCTCACCCGCGAACAGTGGCAGGAAGCCGCCACTTACCTGCAAGGCAAGCTCACGCCCGCCGTCATCGACCAGGCTACGGCCAAATTTCCTGCTGAAATTCAGAGCTTATCCGGCAACGAAATCAACCGCAAGTTGAAGCTCAGAATCCAGAAACTACCCAAGGCCATTGACGACTATTACCTCCTCCTCGCCAAGCGCGTGGACGTGGTGGGCTCCAACAAAGGCGAGGTTTTTCAGGTGAGCCGGCTGTCCGATGGCCAGGTACGCGTGCAGATGTTTGACCGCGCCGGCGACACTGAAAACGCCAAAGGCGCGGCCCTGTTCGACCGCACGTTCAAGCCCCATGAAACCGACGAAGTGTGCCTCTACGGCCTCGGCGGCAAGGACGTCTTCGCCGTCACCGGCGACGGCGGCAGCCACAGCATTCTGGTGCGCGTCATCGGCGGCGACGGCAAGGACAAGATTACCGATGACTCCCGCGCCGCTGGCCTGCGCACCCTCACCAAGGTGTACGACGTGCCCGATACCGAGCTCAAGCTGGGGGCCGAATCGGACAACCACACCAGCGCCCGGCCCGGCGTGAACGCCTACGACCGGGAGCAGTTCGAGTACAACAGCTACCGCCCCAGCATCTCGCTGTTCTACAACGCCAACGATGGCTTCGGGGCCGGCGCGGGCGTCACGTTTCTGCGGCAGGGCTTCCGCAAGCCGGGCTACAAAAACATGTATTCCTTCGACATTCAGGGCAGCATCAACGGCTTGCTGCAGCTCACGGCCAGCACCCGGCACCGCTACGCCATCGGCAAAATCGACGCCGGTGCCTCGGCCAGCTACGGCAGCTACTTCCCTTTCTACCGCTTCTTCGGGCTGGGCAACAACACTGGCTTCAGCCAGGATTTATACGACAACAAGTTCTACAACGCCCGCTACAAAGGCTACACCATCAACGCTTTTCTGGAGCGCACGTTCTTCCAGCGCAGCGTAATTCGGGTAGGGCCGACTTATGAGGACTACACCAGCGACTTTGGTGGCAATACGTTTCTGGGCACCATCGCCAGCCGCCCCTCCGACCAGCGCCCCAACACCAGCCCCCAGCGCCTCATTGGCCTGAACGGCGTGTTCGACCTCGACCTGCGCAACCGCCCCAGCTTCGCCCAGCGCGGCGTCCGCATTCGGGTGCAGCACGACTCTTACCGCCAGCTCAGCGAAAACCTCGACAGTGCCCGCACCGCCAAATCCAACTTCGGCCTCACCCAGGCCTTCGCCGAATACTACGGCACCGCCCGAATCGGCATCCCCGTCACGCTGGTGCTGAAAGGCGGCGGCGCCAAAACCTACGGCCCGGACGCGGCCATTCCCTTCTACAAATTCGCCAGCCTCGGCCAAAACGAAGGTTTGCGCGGCTACTACCGCAACCGCTTCAGCGGCGACGCCAGCCTGTATTACAACACCGAGCTGCGTCTGGCCCTGGGCCAGGTCAAAAACGGCTTCCTGCCCTTCTACTACGGCGTGTTTGGCTTCTACGACCAGGGCCGCGTGTACTATCAGGGCGCTTCGGACGGTGGCTGGCACTCGGGCTACGGCGGCGGCTTCTACATCGCGCCGGTGGTGGAAACCCTGGCCCTGGCCGTGTCTTACCAAAAATCGGTCGAAAGCAGCCTCATCCAGTTTGGCCTTGGCTTCCGAATCGATAAGTAGGCCGCCTTTTAGCCAATACTTAGCCGGCCGCGTACCTTTGGCCTTTCGTTTACTCTGATTTTGCTGCATGCACTTCCCCCTCCGTAAGCTCGCCGCCATCGACATTGGGTCCAACGCCGTGCGGTGTCAGATTTCGGCGGTGCTGTACTACGAAGGCCGCTACCGCCTCAAACGCGTGGAGTACGTGCGCTTCCCCATGCGCCTGGGCGAAGACGTCTTCGCCACCGGCCAGATTTCCAGGCCCAAAGAAGACCAGTTCGTCAAGTTCCTGCACTCGCTCAAGCTCCTGATGGAAGTGCACGGCGTGGCTCATTACCTGGTGTGCGCCACCTCCGCCATGCGCTCGGCCACCAACGGCGGCGCCATCGTGGCCCGCGTGCGCGAAGAGCTTGGCATGGAAATCAAAGTCATCGACGGCCAGGACGAAGCCTTCTACATCAACCGCGTCATCGAGCACGTGCTGGAAGACAAGCGCCACTACCTGCACATCGACGTGGGGGGCGGCAGCACCGAGTTCAACATCTATCATGACCGCCGCAAGGTCGCCGCGCAGTCGTTCGAAATCGGCTCCATCCGCCGCATGCAGGAAGAGGAAAGCGGCCACAACACCGCCGCCCAGGCCGAGCTCTGGGCCCGCATGGAAGAATGGGTGCGCCACAACGCCCGCACCTACCACGTCACGCGCGCCATCGGCACGGGCGGCAACATCAACAAGCTCTACAGCATGACGCCCGCGGCGCCGGCCAAACCCGTCACCCGCCGCAGCCTCGAAACCACCCTGGCCCGCCTCGCCAACCTGAGCATGAACGAGCGTGTGAACGTGGCCATGCTCAACCCCGACCGCGCCGACGTCATCGTGCCCGCCGGCCATATCTATCTTTCCGCCATGCAGTGGGCCAACGTCAACAACATGGTCGTGCCCGACATCGGCCTGAAAGACGGCATGCTCCAGGCCCTCTTTGAAGACTACTTCGACGAGATGGCCCCCGAAGCCAACCACCCCGCCATTCACCCCATCCCGGACCTGCAAAACATGCCCGCGGAATTGGAATAACGCCCGTCATTGCGAGCGCAGCGAAGCAATCTGCCTTCCCTTAGCGACTAGCTTTGAGTTGTGACAAGCTCAAAAGAAAGCCCCGGTACTGCTAAGTGCCGGGGCTTGTTACGTCTTAGGAATAGTCACTAAGATGACGGATTGTGTTGCCACGCTCGCAATGACAGCGCGGCACTTAGCTACGCATTCACGACGCCTGCGCTCACGCCTTCCTCGTCGGCATGGCCCACCGGGGTGGCGTCGTCGTCGCACGCCTCGTCGTGCTCGCCTTCACCGAAAGCATCATCGGCGCCGACGTCGTTTGCTTCTGCTGCCAGCGAGGCCGCCTGCTCTGCTTCCTGAGCCGCGGCCGCTACGTCGAGGCGCCGCTGGGCCTGCACGTCCAGCAATGCCAGCATGCCCTCGGCCGTGGCCTGGGCCAACTGCGCTTCGTCGCGTTTGAAGAAGTCTTTGTGCACGTTCACCACGGGTTCGCCGGGCGCGGGCTGCTGACGAATGTAGGCGCCGTCTTCCCGCATCACGTAGCTGTTCTGGTTGTCCATCATATTCATCATCAGAATATTGATGGCTTCGCGTTTAAGCTGTGGGTTAACAATCAAAAACAGCGCTTCAATGCGCCGGTCGAAGCTCCGCACCATGATGTCGGCCGAGCCGGCGTATAGCTTGGCATCGCCGCCGTTGTGGAAGTAGAACAGGCGCGTGTGCTCCAGGTATTCGCCCACAATGCTGCGCACCTCAATGTTGTCGCTCAGCCCCGGACGCCCCGGCCGGAGGCAGCAGATGCCCCGCACCACAAAGCGAATGGGCACGCCGGCCTTGGCGGCCCGGTAAAACTCATCAATCAGTTCCTTGTCTTCGAGCGAATTCATCTTCATCACGATGCCGCTGGGCAATCCCTTTTTGGCCTGCTTCACCTCCTCGCGGATGAGGTGGATGAGCTGCTGGCGCATGTCTTTGGGCGCCGTGATGAGGTACTCGTAGTCGTCGGGCTGCGAGTGCCCGGTGATGACGTTAAAGAATTCCGACACGTCGTGCCCGTAGGTGTCGTTGGTCGTGAGCAGGCTCACGTCGGTGTAGAGGCGGGCGGTTTGCTCGTTGTAGTTGCCCGAGCCGATGTGCACGTAGCGCGTCACCTTCTCCCCTTCCTTGCGGATAATCATGAGCAGTTTGGTGTGCGTCTTGTACTTGCTCACGCCATAAATGACGAAGCAGCCGGCCTTTTCCAGCCGCGCCCCTTCCCGAATGTTCTTCTCCTCATCGAACCGCGCCTTCACCTCAAACAGCACCGACACGTGCTTGCCGTTTTCGGCCGCTTTCAGCAGGGCGGCGCTCACGCGCGAGTCGTCGGCCAGCCGGTAAATGGTCTGCTTGATGCCCAGCACGTGCGGGTCCACGGCGGCCTGCTCCAGCAGGCGCACCATGGGCTCGATGCTGTTGTAGGGGTGGTGCAGCAGCACATCGTGCGTTTTGAGGTACTCGAAGAGGTTTTCTTCGGCGCCTTCAGGTAGGCTCAGGGGCTGTACCGGCGCGGGCATTTTGGCCGTTTTGCCCCGGAAGTTGGGGTGCCGCACTATCTGCCAAAGCCCTTTGAGGTCGATAAGCGAATTGATGACGAAGACGTTGCCGTTGTCAATGTTCCACCGCTCGCGCAGCACCTGCATGAGCGTGGCCGAGGCATTGGGCTCCACTTCCACGCGCACCACCCGGCCGCGCTTGCGGGTTTTCAGGCCCACCTGAATTTCCTTGATGAAGTCGTTGTCGATGTCGTCCGATTCTTCCAGCGTAAAGTCGCCGTTGCGGGTGATGCGGAACAGGTTGGCCGACACAATCTCCACGTTGCGGAACAGGCGCGGCAGAAACTCGCGCACCACTTCCTCGATGGGCACAAAAATGACCTTGTCCTTGCGCGTGAGCTCGAAAAACCGGGTCAGGTTCTGCGGAATCTGCACAAACGTGAGGCGCTCCTGTCCTTTCTCGGCCTCGCCATCCAGCCCCACCGCAATGCCGTTGCCGATGCGCGTGACCACCCCGAAGATGAGCATCTGGTTCATCATCAGCGGGAAGCCGTGGTACGAGTCGTACACCATTGGCGTGAGCAGCGGAAACACGGTGTTTTTGAAGTAGCCGTCGGCCTTCTTCACTTCCAGCTCCGTGAGGTCGCTCATCTTGAGGATGTTGAAGCCGTGCTTTTCAAAGTTGGGCTTCAGCTCGTTCAGGTAAGTCAGGCTCTGGTCGTTCACGAAACGGTGCGCAAAATCCAGCAGCTTGCGCCGAAACGGCAGCTCGCGCAGGCCCGAGTAATCAATCCGCTCTTTGCCGTAATCAAGGTAGTTGTACAGCGAGCCCACGCGAATCATAAAAAATTCGTCCAGGTTCGAGCTGGTGATGGCCAGAAACTTCAGCTTGTCGAACAAACCGCGGCTGGAGTCCTGCACCTGGTCGAGCACGCGGTAGTTGAAGCGCAGCCAGCTCAAATCGCGGCTGATGTATTTGCTTTTGCGGATAAGGTCGGCGGACTTGAAGAGCTTCATAATGGATAACGGAATGCAGGGCAAAATACGGGGCAACGCCCCGTCAACACTACTCTCTACGCGGAAATAATGGCCGTGGCCTCAATTTCCACCAACATGCGCGGGTCAATCAGCGCCCGCACCTCCACCATGGACGTCACGGGCCGGATTTCCCCGAAAATTTCGCCGTGCGCCCGCCCCACGGCTTCCCACTGCGAGATATCGGTGACGAGCATGCGCGTGCGCACCACGTCGGCAAACGATGCCCCGGCCGCCGTTAGTGCCTCGCCTATTTTCTCCAGCGCCCGCCTGGTCTGGGCGTAAGCATCGGCGCCCGTCACCGCGTCGCCGTCCTGTGCCGTGGTGCCGGCCACTTCCACCACGTTGCCCACCCGCACCGCCCGCGAGTAGCCTACCAGGGGCTCATAAGGCGAACCGGAAGAAATCAATTGTCGCATAAGTTGTAAAACAGATAAGTCGTGAAACAGAAAAGGCCCGCTTTGCAGCGGGCCTTTTCGCGTTAGCGCCGGTTACACGTCCAGCTTGGCGTACTTGGCGTTGCGCTCGATGAAGTCGCGCCGCGGGGCCACTTCGTCGCCCATCAGCATCGAGAACAGGTGGTCGGCCTCGGCGGCCGACTCCACCGTCACCTGTTTCAGGGTGCGGGTCATGGGCTGCATGGTGGTGGTCCAAAGCTGCTCGGCGTTCATTTCGCCGAGGCCTTTGTAGCGCTGCACGTTCACAGTTTCAGGCTTGCCGCGGCCGAGGTCTTCCTGGGCCTGGGCGCGCTCCTCTTCGGTCCAGCAGTAGCGTTCCTCCTTGCCGCGCTTCACGAGGTAGAGCGGCGGCAGAGCGATGTAGATATAGCCGCGGTCCACCAACTCGCGCATGTAGCGGAAGAAGAACGTCAGAATCAGCGTGCGGATGTGTGAGCCATCGATGTCGGCGTCGGTCATGATGATGACCTTGTGGTAGCGCAGCTTGTCGAAATTTAAGGGGCCAGTTTCCACGCCCGAATCATCGGTACTGAAGGCCAGGCTCTTGCGCTCGTTGAAGCTAACACCCAGCGCGGTAATCATGTTCTTGATTTCCTCATTCTCCAGAATGCGGTGCTCCTGGGCTTTCTCCACATTCAGGATTTTACCGCGCAGCGGCAGTATGGCCTGGAACGCCCGGTTGCGGCCCTGTTTGGCGGTGCCTCCGGCCGAGTCCCCTTCCACGAGGTACAATTCGCAGATTTCCGGGTCCGACTCTGAGCAGTCGGCCAGCTTGCCCGGCAGGCTGTTGCTGCTGAGCACGCCCTTGCGCTGCACCATGTCCTTGGCCTTGCGGGCGGCGATGCGGGCCTTGGCGGCCAGTATCACCTTCTCCATGATTTTGTTGGCCTGGTTGGGGTTTTCGTCCAGGTACTGCGTCAGGATTTCGCCCACCACCGAGTTCACCGCACCGCTCACTTCGGAGTTGCCCAGCTTGGTTTTGGTCTGGCCCTCAAACTGCGGCTCCTGCACTTTCACCGAGATAACAGCCGTGAGGCCCTCGCGGAAGTCGTCGCCGGTGATTTCCACCTTGGCTTTCTCAAACAGCTTGTTCTTGTCGCCGTAGTTTTTCAGCACCCGCGTCACCGCCGAGCGGAAGCCGCCCACGTGCGTGCCGCCTTCGATGGTGTTGATGTTGTTGACGTAGGAATAGACGTTTTCCTGGTACGAGGTGTTGTACTGCAACGCCACTTCCACCGGCGTGCCGCCCTTCTCGCTTTCCACGTAAATGGGCTCCGAAAGCAACGAAGGCCGCTGCTCGCCGTCGAGGTACTGCACGAAATCGCGCAGGCCGCCGGTGGAGTAAAACTCCTCGTAGCGGAACTCGCCGCCTTCCACCTTCTCGCGGCGGTCGGTGAGGGTGATGCGGATGCCCTTGTTCAGGTACGACAAGTCGCGCAGGCGCGAGGCAATGGTGTCGTAGCGGTACTCGGTTTCGGAGAAGATGGTGGGGTCGGGCAAGAACTGTACTTCCGTGCCGTGCTCGTCGGTGTCGCCGATTTCCTTCACGTCGTACTGCGGGAAGCCAATCTTGTATTCCTGCTGGTACACGTGGCCTTTGCTGCGCACGGTCACCTTCAGGTCGGTGCTGAGCGCGTTCACGCAACTTACGCCCACGCCGTGCAGGCCGCCCGATACTTTGTAGGAGCCTTTGTCGAACTTGCCGCCGGCGTGCAGCACGGTCAGCACCACTTCCAGGGCCGACTTGCCCTCCTTGGCGTGGTAGCCCACCGGAATGCCGCGGCCGTTGTCGCGCACCGTGATGGAGTTATTTTCGTTGATGGTGACGTTAATCAGGTCGCAATGCCCGGCGAGGGCTTCGTCAATCGAGTTGTCGACCACTTCCCACACCAAGTGGTGCAGGCCTTTGAGGCCGGTGTCGCCGATGTACATGCTGGGCCGCTTGCGCACGGCCTCCAATCCTTCGAGTACTTGAATGCTGTCAGCGGTGTATTCCGGCTGCACGGTTTTTTCGGTTGTTTCGCTCATGAGGGCGGGGTTAAATCAGGTCGTAAAACCACCCAACGGGCGGCTAGGTACTGAACACTCAAAAGTACATATTTAATCCCATTTTCAGGAATTTTCGCGGTTTTTATCCTCGGATTTTTTCATTTTTGAGCACCTGAAAAAGTCTTCCGGAATCCTCGCCAGCCGGACATAAAAAAAGGCCTCTCCCGGGCAGGGAGAGGCCTTTTTTCAAGAAGTTGAATCCGTGCTTAGTTGATAACCACTTTCTGGGTGGCGATGCCGGCATCGGTGCGGAATTGCAGGGTGTATACCCCGGCCTTTTCGTTGCTCAGGTCGAGGTTGAAGGCTTTCGAGCCCACCGAAGTAGCGCTTACCGATTGCGACTTCACCTGACGGCCCATGGCATCCACCACGGTCAGTTGGGCGTTGCCTTTCAAGGCCGAGCCCAAGTCAACGCTGAACACGCCCGTATTGCTGGGGTTGGGGTACACCGAGAGGGCGCTTTGCAGGGCCTTGTCGCGGGTGCCCGTCAGCACGATGTTGCTGGCTTTGTACAGGCCGCCGACGCCCGTAGCGTCCGTTTGCAGGCCGCCGTAGCCGGCCGCCGAGTTAGAGTTGGCGCCAGCAATTAGGTCCATGGCAAAGAATTCGGCCCCGCCGGTCACGATGTTAGTCCAGTTGATGCCATCGACGCTGGTCGAGAAGCCGAAGTCGTCGTTGCCCAGGGCAGAGGGGAAGCGCTGGCCCGAGCTGTAGAAGCGGCCGTTCACCGCGTCGATGGCGTAGCGGAAGAAGCTGCCAGTGGCGTTGTTAACGGGCGTGATGGTCTGCCAGGTGGCGCCGCCGTCGGAGGTCCGAATCACGTTCACGGCCGTTACATCGCTGCCTGCAATTTTCGTATTGTAAGCAATGCCGTTTTGCGCGTCGCGGAAGGCTAAATGAGAAATGGTTTCCGTCAGGGGTGTAGGGGTGCTCACCGTCCAGGTAACGCCGCGGTCAGTGGATTTGAATACCCTTTCCTGGTCGTTGGTACCCAGCGAAGCACCGCCGAACCAAATGGTGTTGCCCAAAGCGAAATAAGAGCCCACCAGCGCGGCTTCGCCCGTGGCAGGCGTGATGGCCGCGCTCTGGGGGATGCGTGACCAGGTAGCGCCGCCATCGGTGGTGCGGTAAATTTCAAAGTAGCCGCCCACCGGGTCGCCGACGGCCACGCCCACGCTGGCGTCGAACATGTGCACGAAGTCGAGGAAGCTGGCCGAGTTGGTGAATTGCGAAGCCGTGGTGGTTTTCGTCCAGCCCAAGCCCCCGTTGGTGGTGCGCAGGATTTCGCCACCGCCGGCCGAACCGAATTTACCTACTACCGCTGTGGTTGCCGAGACGCCGGAAATGTTGGTGGCTTCGAAGGCTTGGTTTGAGCCAGTGGCGTTAATAGCATCGAAGTCAAACTCGTCGCCCGCAGCATTGTTGGTGCGGAAAAAGTAGTTGGTGTTGCCCGAAGGCCGTTCGAAGGCGGTGGCCCACGCCACGTTAGCGGATACGGTGCTGACGTTGTCGACGCGGTAGCCCGGCGCCAGCGCACCGGAGTTGTTCAAGTTCACCTGCACCCAAGGGCCGAGGTTCACGGTCTGGGCGTGCGCGCCGATGGCGGCACCAAGCAAACCCAGGGAAAGTAGGAATTTCTTCATGATTAAAAAAAGTGATTTAGGGTGGCGAAAAGGGAGGGGAATGGGCAAGGAATCTCCAAAAAAGGGCGGCGGTTTAGGCGCCAACCGTCCTCATTTGGGGGCCAAGATAAGGAAAACAGCCGATTCCCTCCGCGCAAAACGTTGGTTTGCCTCTCAGTGTTACGCAAATCCGTCAGGTAATGTAGTGGCCGTCACGGTTCTGTTATACTCACTTCCGGCTCGCAATAAAATGACGCGCGGCTGCGTTGCACGAAAAAGCCCTTCCCCGTTGCGGGGAAGGGCTTTTTCGTGTGGCCCCGTTTGGATTCGAACCAAAGACCGACTACTTAGAAGGTAGTTGCTCTATCCAGCTGAGCTACGGGGTCGAAACGGGGCGGGAAAATGTGTCGGGGTGGCAGGATTCGAACCTACGACCTCCTGCTCCCAAAGCAGGCGCGATACCGGGCTACGCTACACCCCGAAAAAAATAATGTTGAGTTTGGAAAGCTTCCTACTGGGTGGAGCCCCAATGGGACGCTTTCGCAACCCAACATTATTGGTGGAGAAGGGGGGATTCGAACCCCCGGTAACCTTTAGAGCTACGGCAGTTTAGCAAACTACTGGTTTCAGCCACTCACCCACTTCTCCAGGCTGGTTTCGCTTCCGTCCGAAGCGGGTGCAAATATACGGGCCGAACTGAATTAGCCATACCCCGAGCGAAAAATTTATCTTTGGACCGCGCAAGCGCATTGGCCCGGCCCCCGCCACCTTTGTCGCAAGGCGTAGTTTTCCTCTCATCTCCTTTCCGCACTTGCTAACCTGGGCGTATCCTGATTTTGTGGCCGCGGGCCTGGTGCTGGCCCTGGCGCTGCTGCTGCTGGGCCGGCACTGGCGCCGCGCCGGCCGCGCCGGGCGGGCGCTGGGCACCCGGGCGCGGCACCGCGGCTGGAAGCTGGCCCCGCGCCTGCTGGCGGGGCTGGGGCTGCTGGCGGCCGCGCTGGGCCCGTCGCTGGGCGTGAGCCAGCGGCCGGTGCGCACGGCCGGCAAAGACGTGTGGCTGCTGGTGGACGTGTCGCGCTCGATGGACGCCCCGGACGTGGCCCCTACCCGCCTGCTCCGGGCCCAGGCCGAGCTGGAGGAACTGGTGGCGCAGTTTCCGGCCGACCGGCTGGGCGTGGTGGTGTTTGGGGCGGAAGCGGTGGTGCAGTGCCCGCTGACCTACGACCAGGCGGCCGTGCAGGTCTTCATCCGCACCCTGCGCACCAGCCTGCTCCCGGCCGGCCCCACCACCCTGCGCGAGCCCCTGGAGCTGGTGCTGAAGCGGCTGGGCCCAACCGCCGGCACGCCGCGGGCCACCGCCCTGGTGCTGGTGAGCGACGGCGAAGACTTCGGCGAAAACCTGGAGCCGGTGCTGCGGGAGATGGCCCGGGCCGGGGCGCGGGTGTACACAGTGGGGGTGGGAACAGCCAAGGGCAGCAAAATCCCCCAGCCCGGGGGCGGCTACCTGCGCGATGGCAAGGGCCAAGTGGTGGAAAGCCGCCTGCGCGAAGCCCCGCTGCTCCAGTTGGCGGCCCAAACCGGCGGCCAATACGTGGAGCTAAGCAACCAGCAAAACGGCTTTGAGCCGCTGCTGCGCCTGCTGCGCAACATGCCCGGCGTGGCCGAGCAGGTGCGCACCGTGGCCGTGGCCGACAACCGCTACCGCTACCCGCTGGCGGCCGCGCTGCTGCTGCTGGCCCTTGACGTGGTGCTCACTTTAACCATTATAAAGCCGTGAAATACCTCGCCTTGATGATATTGCTGGCGGGTGGCCCCGGCTGGGCGCTGCTGACGCAGGTGCGCGACCGCAACGCGGCCGTCAATACCGGCACCATTGCGTACAAGCGGGGGGCTGTTGCCCGCGCCGCCATTGCGTTTCAAGCCGCTGTGAATGCCACAACCCGGCGCCCCCCCGACCCCCGACTGGTGCTGAACCTGGCCCACGCCCGGACCCGGGCGGGACAGCTGGCGCCAGCGGCCAGCACGTACAGCAAACTGCTAACGGGCGCGCCGGCCGAGTTGAGCAGCGTGGCGCGGCAGCAACTGGCGGTGCTGGCCGCGCAACGCGGCGAAACGGCGCAGGCCGTGGGCCTGTTGCGCCAGGCCTTGGTGCTGGACCCGAACAACGCCGGAGCGCGCTATGACTACGAAGTGCTGACGGAATACCTGGCCAAGCGGCCAAACGCTCCGAAGATTCCCTCCCCGCCGCCAGCCGCCGACAAGCAAAAGCCCTCTCCGGAAAAAGAAGGAAAGGCCCAGAGCCAGCCCGCCGAAAAAGCCGGCACCGACCACCAAGGGCAAACCAACGACCAAAGACCGAGCCCCACGCCGCCTTCTGGCCCACCCCAGCCGCAGCCCGACCCGGCGGGCCAGCCCGACAACCAACGACCTCGCCCTGCAGACGGCACGGCCGCCAAGGGCGGGCGCACGCCCGGAGCCGGGCCCGAGCAGCCGCTGCCATTGGGCGAGCTGCCGGGCCAGCAGCGCGGGCTGGACCGCGGGACTGCTTCCCCGGCTTCGGGCGGCAAGGGGCGCAGCAACCGCCCTGGCACGGAAGCCGCCACCCCGGCCGACGTGCAGCTGCAAACCCAGCGCGAGCGCCTGCAAGCCATGAACCTGAGCCCGGCCCAGGCCCGCCAACTCCTCGAAACCCTGCGCGCCCAGGAGCAGCAGTACCTGCAACAGGTGGCGCGACCGGCGGCTCAGAAGCCCGACCCCAACAAGCCTACTTGGTAATCAGGCATTGGCAGTGAGCTGATTGCCAGCCAAACCAAACCTGGCTAACGCCTGTTAGGCTGCCGGCTGATTCGGGGGCGCTAAATCCGTACTTTTGCGGCCAGATTCATCCTCCCACCCCACCTTACATTTTTCGGTATGCAAACCAAAGAAGTTGTCATTATTTCCGCCGTCCGCACGCCCATTGGGTCATTTGGCGGGGCGCTGGCGTCGTTGTCGGCCACTGAGCTGGGCGCCATTGCCCTCAAAGGCGCCCTGGACAAAGCCGGCGTTGCGCCGTCGGAAGTCGAGCAGGTGATTATGGGCAACGTGATTTCGGCCAACCTGGGCCAGGCGCCCGCCCGCCAGGCCGCCAAGAAAGCCGGCCTGCCCGACACCGTGGAATGCACCACGGTGAACAAGGTGTGCGCCTCGGGCTCGAAGGCCATCATGTTTGCGGCCCAGGCCATCATGCTGGGGCAGGCCGACGTGATTCTGGCCGGCGGCATGGAGAGCATGAGCAACGTGCCCTACTACCTCGACAAAGCCCGTTTCGGCGCCAAGTACGGCCACGGCCAGATGATTGACGGCCTCGTGCGCGACGGCCTCTGGGACCCCTACCACGACTACGCCATGGGCAACGCGGCCGAAAACACGGCCAAGGAAATGGGCATCACCCGCGAAGAGCAGGACGCTTTCGCCATCGAGAGCTACACCCGCAGCGCCGCCGCGGCCAAAGCCGGCAAAAAGAAAGACGAAATTGTGCCCGTGACCATCGAGAGCCGCGGCAAAACCACCGTCATCGAAGACGACGAGGAATACCTGAAAGTGGATTTCGCCAAAGTGCCCGGCCTGAAACCCGCTTTCATCAAAGAAAACGGCACCGTGACGGCCGCCAACGCCTCCACGCTGAACGACGGCGCCGCCGCCGTGCTGCTGATGAGCCGCGAGAAAGCCGACGCGCTGGGCCTCTCCCCCATCGGCCGCATCCTGGGCTTCGCCGACGCCGAGCAGGCGCCGGAGTGGTTCACGACCTCGCCCGCGCTGGCCATTCCGAAGGCGCTGAAAAACGCCGGCAAGACAGCCGCTGACGTGGATTTCTACGAAATCAACGAGGCGTTCTCGGTGGTGAGCCTGGCCAACAACAAGCTGCTGAACCTGGAAGGGACCAAGGTGAACAAGTACGGCGGGGCCGTGAGCCTGGGCCACCCGCTGGGTGCCTCCGGTGCGCGCATCGTGACCACGCTGATGAACGTGCTCAAGAATGAGGGCGGCAAAATCGGCGTGACCGGCATCTGCAACGGCGGCGGCGGCGCCAGCGCCATTGTGGTGGAGGCGCTGTAGTTTAAAACTTATTAGCCCGTCATGCCGAGCGCAGCGAAGCAACTTTACTGCTTCGTTGCATTCAAAGGATTACTACTGAGGTAAAGATGCTTTGCTGCGCTCGGCATGACGTTCAATGATTTGAAGAAGCCCCGCCGAAATTCGGCGGGGCTTTTTTGGGCCCAACTTTTAGTGTCCGTTTGCCATCGCACGGAAAACACCTTTTCTGCGTTCTTGCGCCTATGAAATACCTGGTTCCTTTTTTCTTTTTGTTGCTGGCGCTGCCCTCGCACGGCCAACGGCTGAGGCGTTTTATTTCGTATTACGATTCTCTGAAAACCAGCAAGCGGGAAGTGTATACCGCTTTGGTGGCGGCCGATACCGTGCCGCAGGGCACCTACAAGCGGTTTTATCGCAACGGCAAGTTGGAGCAGCAAACCAGCTTCACGCAGGGCAAGCGCGACTCGGCCTACGTGGAGTTTCACCCCACCGGCACGCGGCGGCTGGAGGCCACTTATAAGGACGGCATCCGGCAGGGCCCGTTCAAAACCTATTACGACGACGGGCACGTGGCGCAGGCGGGCTTCTTTGAGAACGACGAGCCCAACGGCGAAATCACCTACTACCACCCCGACGGCTCGGTGAAGCTGCGCACCACCCTCACCAAGGGCCAGCCCAACGGCGCCTTGAAGGCGCTGTACCCCGACGGCAAGACCCAGGCCGAAATCACCTACGTGGACGGGCAGCCCAACGGCGCGGTGAAGTTTTACTACCCCAACGGCGTGGTGCAGAGCGAAGGCAGCTTCTCAAAAGGCCTGCTTTCGGGCCCCTACAAAACGTATTATCCCAACTCGCAGATTGAGGTGGAAGTGCTGGCCGATAAAAACGGCCGGGGCCGCTACCGCAGCTACTACATGAGCGGCAAGCTGCAGACGGAGAGCACCTACGCCCCCGCCCCGCTGCAGCAGCGCGCGGTGAAAAACCCGCTCGGCGACGACCTCACCAAGCGCGCGGCGCCCGTCAGCGGCACGGCCAACCTCGACGGCCCGGCCACCAGCTACTACGAGAGCGGGCAGATAAAGTCAAAAATGACGTACCGCAACGGCGTGCTCATCGGCCACGGCGTGGAGTACTTCGAAAACGGCAACCTGCGCGAAGAAACCGACTACAGCAACGGCGGCAAGGACCGCAAAATCACGCGCTACCACGACGTGGCCGGGCAGCTCAAGCAGGCCGAAGAACAGTACAAGAGCAACCGCCCGGCCGGCACCTGGCGCGAGTTTTACCCCGATGGCAAGACGCCCCGCAAGGTGGAAACCTACGGCCCCCAGGGCAAGCTGGTGGGCGAGCGCCTCACCTATTTTGAAAGCGGCGCGGTGCAAAGCCGGCAGCCGTATCTGAACGGGTTCATGGCCGGCGTGGCGCAGGAATATTTCCCCTCGGGCAAGGTGCGCAAGGAAACCACCTACGTGCGCAGCGCCATTCAAGGGCCCTTCAAGGAATACCGGGAAGACGGCTCCCTGGCCGTGAACGGCCTGTACCGCAACAGCAAGCAAAGCGGCGTCTGGACCTACTACAAGGAAGACGGCCAAACCGTGGACCGCACCGTGACCTACCGCAACGGCGTACTGGTGGCCGACCCCGTGCACCAGCCCAAACCCAAGCCCAAGGCACCGCTGAAGCGCAAGTAGCGACGCATCTTGGTGCCTTCGCGTCCCGCGGCTGGCCTTCGTACGGGCAGCATTTGGTGACGGGACGTCAGAATGCGTTGCCGCAGATTCCTCCATTTTAGCAAAGCTCCGGCCTTCATGGTCGGAGCTTTTTGTTTTTGCAAAAAAAAATCTGGGGGAATGAGGCAACCGCCGTGCGACGCCTGGCATCTGCTGTGCCGTACCCGCCGGACTAAAAGCGGGAGTTCGAAAAAGCAGTGAAAAAATCTCATACTGCTTACCAATTGAATTCCAACATGTAACACCGCACTGGCTTTTGCTTAATGAAAATTTATTTTACCAGTACCTTGCGTTACAAAGTACCTGTCTTACATTTGTTCTGTTCTTAGCCCAGTAGCTGAGCTTAGCGGGTACCCACGATGGCCCGCTAGCCAGCCGAATCCACTCACCGGAGTCAGGGCGGCCGAGTTGCTCACCACCCAGCGGAACCGCGGCCGCTGCCTGCCCCGAGCTACTCCCCCGTTCGCCTCACCACTCACTTTCTGCACCATGAAAACGTTTTGCACTGCTTCTACTCGCCTTTTTTCGAGCCCCTGGCTGCGGGGCGTGGTCCTTCTTTCTTTCCTGATGCCGCTGGGGGCGGCGGCCCAGACGGGCGGCGCGGGCCGCGTCAGCGGCAGCCTGGTGGAAGAGGGCTCGGGCAAACCAGTGCCCTTTTCCGACGTGGTGCTGCTTCGCGCGGCAGATTCCACGTTCGTAAGTGCAGCCCAAACTACGGAGCAGGGCGCGTTCAACGCCGCCGGCCTGCCGCTGGGCACCTACCTGATGCGGGTGCAGGACCTGAACTATAAGGTATTGCGCCGCCGCTTCACGCTGACGGCCGCCGCGCCCGCGGCGGAGTTTGCCGGACTGAGAATGACGGCCGCCACGGCCACCAGGCTCAGCGAAGTGGTGGTGACGGGCGAGAAGGCCACGGTGGTGGAAGAGCTCGGCAAGCGCGTGATTAACGTGGAAAAAGACCTGGGCAGCGTGGGCGGCACGGCGGCCAATGTGCTGCAAAATGTGCCCTCGGTGAGCGTGGACGTCAATGGCACGGTTTCGATGCGCGGCACTTCCAACGTCACCATCCTCATCGACGGCAAGCCGGCGGGCGTGAGCAACGGCGGCACCGGCGGCCAGCGGCTCGACCAGATTCCGGCCTCGCGCATTGCCCAGGTCGAAGTCATCACCAACCCCTCGGCCAAGTACGACGCGGCCGGCGGCGGCGGGGTCATCAATCTCATTACCAAGAAAGAAACCAAGAACGGCACCAACGGCACGGCCGCCCTTAACCTCGGCACCGCCGACAAGTACAGCGGCAACCTCAACCTGAGCCGCAAGCAGGGCAAAGCCACCTGGAGCGCCGGCTACAACGGCCGCGACGTGAGCTACCGCAGCCACGGCCACTCCGAGCAAAACGCCCTGCTGGGCGCCGAAACCGTGCGCACCACGCAGGTGGCTTCGGGCATCGAAACCCACCGCAACCACAACGTGCAGGTGGGCGTGGAGCTGGCCCTGCCCAAAGACCAGAGCCTGAGCCTGAACGTGAGCCCCGGCACCGAAGTGAACCTGGAGGGCGAAAGCCAGGACCTGACCCAGCAAACCGGCAACGGCCCCGTGCAGCGCGCCCGCGGCCGCCAGGACCTCGACGTGCGGGTGAAAATCCTGAACTTTGACGGCAACTACCGCCGCACCTGGGAAGCGCACAAGGGCCGCGAGCTGAGCGCCAACTTCGGCGGCGTGGTGATTGACGCCACCGTGCCGGTGGTGCAGCGGCAGTACGTGGAGGCCGGCTCGACTGGCGCGCCGCAGCCCGGCACCCGGCAGCAGCTCGACTTGCTGGCCAACGTGCAGTTTGCCCAAGTGGACTACACTCACCCGCTGGCCGATGGCAAAGGCCGCCTCGAAATGGGCGCCAAAGTGGAACACCAGACCAACCGCGGCAGCAACAAATTCGGCTACGCTGCCAGCGAAAACCGCCCCGACGATTTCCAGGACGACCCCAACCGCTCGCTCGACTACACGTCCGACCAGCTGGTGCCGGCCGCTTACGTCACCTATCAGCGCCCCCTCGGCGCGAAGTGGAGCGCCCAGGCCGGCCTGCGCTCCGAGTACACCGTCCTGAGCGGCAGCATTCAGGGCGGGGTGGGCATTCAGCAGCGCGGCAGCCTGGCCCAGGACTACCTCAACTTCTTCCCCTCGGCTACGATTAACCGCGAGTTTGGCAAGGAGCCCGGCCAGAACCGCCTGCAGCTGAGCTACGCCCGCCGCCTCAACCGGCCCAACTTCATGCAGCAGCTGCCGCTGGCCATTTACCAGGACCCGCGCAGCTACCGCCTCGGCAACCCGCGTTTGCGGGCCGAATTCAGCCACAACATCGAGCTGGGCCACCAATTGAACCTCGGCCAGGCCACCATCACCAGCACCGTGTTTGCCCGCATCACCACCAACAGCATCCAGCGCCTGCGCTTCGTGGACACCACGGCCACCCGCCTGGCCGGGCCCGGCGCCGGCCTTGTGACCGCCGAAACCTACGACAACCTCGGCACCACCACCAACCTCGGCGCCGAGCTCAGCCTCAACCAGCCCTTGGCCAAATGGTGGCGCCTGAACGCCAGCACCAGCCTCTACCGCGCCCAGATTGCCGGCAACGGCATCGGCAACAACCGCACGGCCCTGGTGGGCACCGCCCGCCTTGCCAACAACTTCACCCTCCGCCCCACCCTGGACGTGCAGCTGAGCGGCAACGTGCGCTCGGCCTCGCTCACGGCCCAGGGCCGGCAGCTGGCCTGGGGCCAACTGGACCTGGCCCTGCGCCAGCGCCTGTTCGCCGACCGCGCCGCCCTCACCCTGCGCATCTCCGACCTGCTGAACACCAGCTCCTACCGCTCCGAAATTGAAACCGCCGACCTGAGCAGCTACCGCTACTCCAAAGACGAAAGCCGCGTGGGCTGGCTGGGCTTCACCTGGTACATCGGCGCCAGCAAGGCCAAGCCGGGCCGCATCGAGGCCGGACCCCAGGGCGGCGGCGGCTTCGGCGGCTGATTTGCCTGAATTTTCCCTGATACCACCCCGCTTTTCTCTCCTTCTTTCTGCAAGCAGCTCCCGTCGCCAGCTCCTTTGGCGGCGGGAGTTTTGTTTTAACGCCTTTGGAGCCGGACATCTGTAATGCCCGGCACATCGGCGCGATTAATGGGCTGGCTCTTGCCACCGGGTGGGGCATTGGCCGGGCCGTACTTTCGCGCGACGGACGGGTAGCCGCCGCTCATTCATTCACTCTGCAAACCCTTTTTTCTCTTTCACTACTTCTTTCTATGTCAAAACACATTCCCCTCGCCGTCGCGTTGTTGCTGGCCGCGGGCACTGTTTCCGCCCAATCGGGCAAAGTCAAGGTGAAGACCAAGCCCGGGAAGACGCCCACCGCGGCCACGGCTACCGCCGCTGCGCCCACGGACTGGTCGGTTACCTACGCCAACGGCATCACGGCCGAAGGCCTGCGCCAGGACCTCACCGTGCTGGCTTCGGACGCCTACGAAGGCCGTGAAACCGGCAAGAAAGGCCAGAAAATGGCCGCCGACTACATCGCCAAAGCCTTTGCGGCCGACGGCCTGGCCGGCCCCGTCGCGGGCGGCGACAACCCGTACCTGCAGCACTTTGGCATGAAGCGCACCTCGCTCGACCTGCCGGCCAGCACCGTGAAAGTGGGCGGGCAGTCGTTTCAGGGCAAGCGCGATTTTTATGCGGTGATGACCAAGGCGTTTGCCACCCCGGTGGCGCTGCAGCCGGTGTTTGTGGGCTACGGCATCAAGGAAGACAAGTACTCGGATTTCGCCACGGCGGTCGATTACAAGGGCAAAGACATCGTGCTGCTGGCCGGCGAGCCCCTCAACGCGCAAGGCAAGTCGCTGCTGGGCACGGAGGGCAAACCCAGCCCCTACGCCCCGGCCACGCTGGCCGGCCTTGGGGCCCGGCGCCGCGCCATTTTTCCGCTGGGCGCGCGCACCATCATCCTCGTGATGCCCACGGCCGAAGCATTTGCGGCGGCCCCCAAAGGCTTCGAGCAGATTATCGACCGCGAGGACCTGGAGTTTGACGACGCGAAGGAGAAGCCGGGCGGGTTCAACATCCTGGTGGTTTCGCCCGAAATGGGGGCCAAGCTGCTGGGCACTACCCCGGCCGGGCTCGACAAATACCGCCAGAGCGTGGCCAAGGCCGGCAAAGCCGTGGCTTCGCCCTTCAAGCCCGCGGCGGCCACGGCGCAGGCCGTCATTAAAACCGAGCCTTTCACCACCGAAAACGTGCTGGGCTACCTCGAAGGCACCGACAAAAAAGACGAAGTATTGGTGGTGTCGGCGCACTACGACCACCTCGGCATCAAGGACGGTGTGGTGTTCAACGGGGCCGACGACGACGGCTCCGGCACCTCCAGCGTGCTGGCCATGGCCCGCGCCTTTGCCCAGGCCAAAAAGGACGGCCACGGCCCGCGCCGCAGCATCCTGTTTCTGGCCAACACGGGCGAGGAAGAGGGCCTGCTGGGCTCGCAGTACTACACCGAACACCCCATTTTCCCGCTGGCCAGCACCGTCACGGACCTGAATATTGACATGGTGGGCCGCGTGGACAGCCTGCACGCCGGCAAGGGCGACTACGTGTACCTGGTGGGCGACGACCGCCTTTCCGACGAGCTGCACACCTTGAGCGAGGCCACCAACCAACAGTACAGCCCGCTGGCGCTGGACTACAAATACAACGACCCCAACGACCCCGAGCGCATCTACTACCGCTCCGACCACTACAACTTCGCCAAGCACAATGTGCCGGTGATTTTCTACACCAGCGGCGACCACAAGCAGTACCACAAAGCCACCGACGACGTCGACCTCATCGACTTCCCGGCCATGGCCCGGCGCGACCAGCTCATCTTCCACACGGCCTGGGCCCTGGCCAACCGCGACACCCGCGTGGCCCTGAAACCCGAGTTTCTGAGCACCGGCTTCACGCCCGCGGCCGCCGACCTCGACCGTTACGTTGGCACCTACGCCACCCCCAAAATTCCGCTCAAAATCACCTTCACCAAGGAAGGCAACACCCTCAAGTCGCAAGCCACGGGCCAGCCCGCTTTCACCCTGGAGCCCGTGAGCAAGGACGTGTTCAAGTTCGACCAAGCGGGCATTCGCGTGGAGTTTGCGGCCGACCAGCCCACCTTCAAGCTGAAGCAGGGCGGCGGCGAGTTTGAGTTTAAGAAAGAGTAGCTGGCCTCATTGTGTAAGGTAAGAGACCCGTCGTCGGTTCGTCCGGCGGCGGGGCTTTGTGCTATTAAAACAATGTAGGGCGGGGCCTGCCCCCGCCCGTCGTTGGCTTCGTTGAGCTTGGATTGAACGTATTCGTTGTTATCGAATAAACGACAGGGCGTTCTACTTTCGTCGTTCAACGATGGGCGGGGACAGGCCCCGCCCCTACGTCGTTCACACATTTATGCAGCCTGATTCTGAGCGCCGCAGCATTCGTTACGGGGGCTATGACTATAGCATGGCTGGCTATTATGCCCTGACTGTCTGCGCCAAAAACAAAGCCTGCTTATTTGGCACCCTGGTTACAAGCGGAACGTTGCAACCGACGCTGTTGGGCCGCATCGTGGCCGACGAGCTGGCAAACATCCCAGTCCGTTTCCCGACGGTACGCGTCGATACCAGCATCATCATGCCTAATCACCTACACCTGATTCTGGTGCTGGCCCGCAATCAGGTTGTGGCCTTAAGCCAGGTGCTGGGCGATTTCAAAACGGGTTGCTATGGCAAGTGGCGGCAACAGCTTTCGACAAGTGGCCAATCCGCTCCACCCTCGTGCTGGCAGCGCAATTATTACGAGCGCATCATCCGCGATGCGGCAGAGTTGGAGGGCTACCGCCGCTACATCCTCGACAATCCGAACAGGTGGTAGGGGCGGGGCCTGCCCCCGCCCACCGTCAGGCAGCAATCGTTCAACGACGGGCAGGGACAGGCCCCGCCCCTACGTCGTTCGACCCTTTCAACGCCTTTTCCAAATGCGCAATTTCTGCCTGCAGACCGGCCAGGCGCGCTTCGCTCAGCGCCCGGGCCGGCACCCCGAAGCGGCCCAGGTCGGCCACGGCGTTTTCGGCCATGCGGGCGGCCCAGGCCAGGTTGGGCGTAGCGGGCTCATTGGGCAGCCCGGGCAAGGGCGCGCGCGGCGGCAACGCCGCCAACTGGCCCGGCAACGCCCGGCGGCGGCGGGCCGCCTCCAACTGCGGCAGCTGTCGCCGAAGCGAAAAATCGATGTTTTTGGCCTCGTGTTGGCAGGTTTTGAGCCGCCATTGCAATTCGTCGAGGGTGTTGGCGGTGGTTTCGGCGGGGTCGGGTGGCAAGGGAGCCACCGGGGTGGGACTATGCTGCGGCATCAAGCCCAACAGGGGCAGCAGGCGCCAAGTGGCCAGCATGGGCAGGGCCCGGCGGTCGGCTTCGACATGGGCCAGGAGACTGCGGTCGATGCCCAGGTACTCTGCCAAATCGGCTTGGCTGAACCCGAAATAGATGCGGACCTCCCGCACAATAGAATCACTGTACCGCATAAGTAGCTTCTGGATTTTGTCACACATAACGATAATTTTATAAAATAAGTGACAATATTTGTCACTTATTTTTTTGTCAACGTCCTATTTGTGACTGCCGATGTCACAACTTTATATCACTTGTTATTTTTGTGACATGCGTTGTTTGAGCTAGACGCCGGGTGGGGACAAGCCCCGCCCCTACCTTTGCCCCGTTATGCAAAAACCCAGTATTCCCAAAGGCACCCGCGATTTTGGCCCCGCGCAGGTGGCGCGCCGCCAGCACATTTTCAACGTCATCCGCCGCACGTTTGAGTCGTTTGGCTACGCCCCGCTCGAAACGCCGACGCTGGAGAACCTGTCGGTGCTCACCGGCAAGTACGGCGACGAGGGCGACCAGCTGCTGTTCAAAGTGCTGAATTCCGGCGATTTTGCCAAGGAAGTGACGGCCGAAGACCTGGCCACCGGCTCCAAAGCCCTGCTGCCCAAAGTAGCCGAAAAAGGCCTGCGCTACGACCTCACCGTGCCCTTTGCTCGCTACGTGGCCATGAACCGCGGCACGCTCACCTTCCCCTTCAAGCGCTACCAGATGCAGCCCGTGTGGCGCGCCGACCGACCCCAGCGCGGCCGCTACCGCGAGTTTTACCAGTGCGACGCTGACGTGGTAGGCACCGACTCGCTGCTCTGCGAAGCCGAAATTGTGCTGATGATGGCCCAGGTGCTCAACGGCCTGGGGCTGGATGATTTCACCATTAAAATCAACCACCGCGGCGTGCTGCGCAACATCTACCAGGCGCTGGGCGGCGAAGGGCGCGAGACGGATTTGTTCGTGGCCATCGACAAGCTCGATAAAATCGGCCGCGACGGCGTGAGCAAGGAGCTGCTGGAACGCGGCTTCTCGGCAGGTACCGTCGAAACGCTTTTTGAGCTGCTGACGGTGGAGGGAACCTACGAAGAGAAGCTGCAGCGGCTGCTGGCGGGCTTCGTGACGGCCGGCGTGGAGCCCGACGGCGTGCGCCCCAGCACTCCCGATGTGGAAGCCGACTCGCCCGAACCGCTGGCCAACTACCGGGGCCTCACCGAGCTGGCCGAAGTGCTGGACCTGCTGCGGGCGTCCGGCTTCCGGCAGTTCGACCGGCTGGAGTTTGACCCCACGCTGGCGCGGGGCCTCTCCTACTACACGGGCTGCATTTTCGAAGTCAAAATCAACAACGTGCAGATGGGCAGCGTGAGCGGCGGCGGGCGCTACGACAACCTCACGGGCTCCTTCGGGCTGCCGGGCGTGTCGGGCGTGGGCTTCTCGTTTGGCGTTGATAGGCTCTACGACTGCCTCGAAGCGCTGGATTTGTTCACCGTGACGGCCGAAACGCCCACCCGCTGCCTTATCACCCACTTCGACGTGGCCAGCGGCCGGGCCGCGCTGCCCCTGCTGGCCGAACTGCGTGCCGCCGGTATTCCGAGCGAGCTTTACCCCGACGCCAGCAAGCTGCAAAAGCAGTTCAAGTACGCCGACGCCAAGGGCATTCCCCTGGTCATCATCATGGGCCCCGAGGAAGCCGCGGCCGGCGTGGTGAAAATCAAAATCATGCGAACCGGCGTGGAGCGTGTGCTGCCTATGGGCGAAGTGGTGGCGGCCCTCACGGCGGAGTAATGAAACGGACCGGCGCGGGCTGGCAACGGGCCGGCGGCTTACTTATTGCGACTGCTTTAATTAGCTGTCAGCCCGACCAGCCGCACGAACAAGCGGCCCGCACGCCAACAAAACCGGCGCCACCAATTGCAATGGCAACTGCCCAGTTGCCGCCTTGCACCGGCGAACGCCAAGCTGCCATGGAAGCGGAGGCCCCCAAGGCCGGTCCCCCGGGCTGCCCGCCCCAGCCGCCACGCTTTGGTCGCCTAGCCACGGGCCCGGTGTTTCATCGCTATACCGGCACGCTAGGCGGGGAGCGTGTTACCGCCGAGCTAGGCTGGGCGCGGCCGGACTCGATAACCGGCCGCTTCTACCGCTGGCGGGGCGGGCCGGAATACCAGCTACACAATTACGGCGGCCGCCAGGGGCCTTTTCGCCTTTCCGTGCGCTACGTGGACGGGCCACGGGACCAGGATTTCGGTACCTGGCGCTTGTGGCAGGTGCCGGGCTTAGTGCTGCGCGGTGTCTGGCTCGATTCAGCCGGCCGGCGTCAGTCTTTTGCCCTGCGAGAAGACTATCGCCAGGGCGCCCGCTACGATATCCAGACGCTGACCGTCAGCGGCCGCGAGCCGGGCCTCACCTGTTACTCCTCAAGTCTCACCCGCGACTACCTGCACCTGCGCGACACCTTGAGCCTTGGGAGGCGGCACTTGCAAGTGCCTACCCTGTCCGCTCGCAAGCGCCAGTTGCTGGCTGCTTTCGAGCGAAACGGCGATACCTCATACTATTTAAGTGTACGCCTCAACGACTTTAACCTGCTTAGCTATCAAAATTTTTATGAGTTGTATTCCATTGGTGGCGGACGGCATAACGGCTTCGAAAACGGACTGCTCGACCTAGCCACCGGCCACCGCATAACGCTGGCCAGCCAGCTGCAGTCCGGCTACGAGCCAATGCTGCGGCGCCTGCTCACCAGCCACCTGCGGCGTGATTTTGGTAAGGAGCCGGCCGCGCCCGGCCAATCCGTTAAGTCCGAGCGATTGCTCGACCTCCCCACTCCTGACGATGTAAGCTTCAGCGGCCTGGTGTTGACGGGCGCGGGACTGGAAGGCAGCTATCTGCCGGAGGATATAGTGTCGGTGCTGGGGCCGGAAACCAAGGTGTATTCTATTCCTTGCCCTGTTCTCATTCCCTACTGTGAGTTACGCCCGCTGGTGCGCCCCGGCACCCCACTGGCCCGCATGCTGGCGGCACGGGGGCTGTGGTAGCATTACTCCACCGCCACGCGGCGGCTTACCTCTTGCCCGGCCACGGTGCCGCGCAGCACGTACAGCCCCGCCGGCAGCCCGCGCACCGACAGCGACGCCGCGCCATCGGCAAACGTCCGCACCAGACGGCCTTGCGCATCAACCAGCCGCAAGTCGGTCAGGCGTTTTCCGCCGGGCAAACGCAGCTGCACATCTGAAGCGGCGGGGTTGGGAAACACCTCCAAGCCCAGCGCCGCGGCGGCACGTTCCGTGGCGCTGAGCAGGGACCCGGAGCTCTGCATGCGGCCCACGGCGATGTCGCGCCCGGTGGTAGCCGCGCCCGGCGACGACCAGTACACCTGCACCGAGCCGTTGGGCTGGCCCACGGGCACGTAGTCGAGCTCGTAGGGTTTGTTGTCGGCCACCTCATGCAGAATGACGCCGGGCGCGGTGAAGGCCAGGGCGCCCGAGGGCAGGAGTTTCTGGGTCCGGAAGTTGGCGCCGTTGGTATCCGTGGTATAAAAGGCCATCACCGAGCCGTTGTCGGAAGGCGCCAGCTTGGGGCGCGGGGCCCCGGCCGACAGCGGGTAGACGGCCACGCCGTTGGCGGCCCAGGCCAGGGTGCCGGCGGCGTCAATTTTCTGGGCGTAGCACTTATAATCGAAGTTGCCACTGCCGCCGCGGGCGTCTTCCCATATCATCCACAGCGCGTTGTTGTGCCAGATGGCATTGGGATTGGTTTGGAACGCGGGGTCGGTGCTCAGGGCCACGTAGCCGGGGGACGGCCAGCCCAGCGCGCCACTGGGCAGCACTTTCGACACCAGCGGGTCGCCCCCGTTCGAGGTGTAGGCCACGTAGAGGTTGTTGGCCGGGTCGGTGAGCAATTGCCAGTCGGAACCGCGGCCTAAAGCGCCCCCAGCCGAAACGATGGTGTAGTTGGCCCAGATGCTTGTGCCCGCAGGCCCGAAGCGCTGGGCATAGATTTCGGCCCCCAGCCCACCCGAACTGGCCACCATGTAAAACCCGTCGGCCCCGTCGCCCACGGTGTGGTAGTAGTCGAGCGCAAAACCACTGGGCGGCACCACCTGAATTTGTCGGTCGTTGCTGGGAAAAGCCAGGGCCCCGGTGAGGCTTACTTTGTTGAAGGTGAAGCGGGCGCTGCCGCCGTTCAGGGCCAGCGCGTGGGTGATGGTGGCGCCGGTGCTGGTGGGGATGATGTTAAGCCCCTGCTCGCTTTCGTAAATAACGTCGGGCAGCACCCGGGCCGCAACCACGGTGGGCGTGGCCCACTGCGCCACGCCGGCCGTGTTGTAGTACTGGCAGCGCACCGTGTCGCCGCCCACCCCGAAGGCGCCCTGCACCCAGGCCACCAGCAGGCCGCTCTGCCAGGGAATGGCGCGCAGGCCGAATATTTCTCGGCTGCCGGTCTGGAACAGGCGCAGGCCGTTGACGGGCAGCAGGGCGTTGCCGTTGGCGTCGAGGTGCTGGGCGTAGATGCCGGTGCCCAGGCCGGTGCGGTTGCCGTTGCGCTGGTCAATCCAGACGCTGAAGGAGCCGCCCGCCCCGTCGGCAAAGGCCTGCACGGCCAGTTGGTTGCCAGCAGCGTTGCACACGAACTTGGTCGGGCTGGGGGTGGTGGCAAATTGGGCGCGGGCCGGTGCGGCTAGTAGCACGACTAGTAGCCAGCAGCAGGACAACCACCGGGAGGCCCAGCGTAAAGCAACTTGCTTCAGATTGAAGCAGCGAAGAGCAAGAGTAGTGAGTTGCAGCATGACGTAACTAGATTATTTTTGAATAAAAGCCCCCCTTACATCGCACGTTCTGCGCATATAAAGCCTAGCTAAGTTATGGTGCGTGAGGCAACTATGGTAACATTGGAGTGTGCAGGCTCACTGGATGCTTCGGCGGCGCTGGCTATGCCGGGCTTTGTGTTTTCCGCTATTCCACCATCACCCGGCGGCTGACTGCGTGCCCGGCCAGCGTGGCCCGCAACACGTACAGCCCCGCCGGCAGCCCGCGCACCGACACCCCCGAAACATCCGCATAGGTGCGCACAATCCGTCCTTGCGCATCGCACAGGCGCATATTCGTTGCCGTAGCTCCAGCCGGCAGGCGCAACGTCAGCGCCGAAGTGGCCGGGTTGGGGTACACCTCGAAGCCGGCGGCTGCAGCGGCGCGCTCGGCCACGCCGAGCAGCGAGCCCGAGCTTTGCACCCGTGCGGTGAGGATATCCCGGTTCAGGCCTGAGCCAGCTACGCCCCCCGACGACCAGTATGCCTGTACCGAGCCGTTGGGCTGACTCACCGGCGCGAAATCCAGATACACCGACGTGGCATCCAGCGTGGCCGGCTGGTCATTCACCAAAGAGTTCAGCACCACCCCATTGACGGCGAATGCGGCCGCGCCCGTTGGCAGCAGCTTCTGGGCCTGGAAAGCAGTGTTGGTCCGGTAGAAGGCCATCACCGAGCCGTTGTCGGACGGCGCCAGGCGCGGGCGCAGGTACTGCGCCGCTTGGTTGTACACGGGCGCTCCGTCGGGGCTCCAGGCCAGGTTACCGGCCGCGTCTATCTTCTGGGCGTAGCAGCTGTAGCTGGTTGTTCCCAACCGGTTGTCTTCCCACACCATCCACAGGGCGTTGTCGTGCCAGATGGCGTGCGGGTTGGCTTGGCGCGAGGCGAAGGGGCACAAGTTCACGTAGCCGGGGCCGGGCCATCCCAGCGCGCCGGTGGGCAATATTTTCGATACCAGCGGGTCGCCGTCGAACGAGGTCCAGGCCACGTAGAGGTTGCCCGCCGGGTCGAGCACGGGCTGTGGGGTGCCATCGCCCCGGCCCGCCGGCCCGTCGGCTGAAAGCACTCTATTGGCGCTCCACACCGCACCAGTGCTTTGAAAGCGTTGGACCTGTATGCCAATGGAGTACGAGCTGTGGGCAACCAGGTAGAAGCCGTTGGCGCCGTCGCTGACCGTGCGGTAGTTGGGCAGCGGATAGTTACTGGGCGAGACCACCTCAACTTGGTTGGTATTGAGAGCCCAGCGCACGGCCCCCGTGGAGCTCACCTCGTTGAAGGTGAAGCGGGCGCTGTTCCCGCCAATGGCCAGGTCGTGCGTGATGATGGCACCCGTGCTGGTGGGAATGATGTTCAGGCCATTTTCGGAAACAAAGATGACACTGGGCGTAGCCGCAGTGTTGCGGCGGGCAATCAGGGCCGGCTGGGCCCACTGCGGGGTGCCCGCGGCGTCGTAAAACTGGCAGCGCACGCTGTCGCCGCCAATGGTGAAGGCGCCCTGCACCCAAGCCACCAGCAGGCCGCTGTTCCACGGAATGGCTTTCAGGCCCCAGATTTCGCGCCCCTTGGTTTGAAACAGGCGCAGGCCGTTGGCGGGCAGCAGCGGGTTGCCGGCTGCGTCGAGGTGTTGCGCGTAGAGCGCCGTGCCGGGGCCACTCTGGCTGCCCGCGCGCCGGTCAATCCACAGCGCGTAGGCCCCGCCGGCCCCGTCGGCAAAGGCCTGCACGCCCTGCTGGTTGCCGGGCGCGTTGCACACATATGCGGTTTGCGTAGGCGTGGTGGGGAATTGCGCGCGGCCGGGCCCGGCTAGTAGCATCAGGAATGCGCAAAGTGCACCCAGGCGGGAGGCTGAAGAAAATGGTAGTCGAGTAGTTTTCATGGCAGGAAAGGATGGAAGGCTAAGGGAAAGGCGCCTTGTGATAGGCGGATGCAATATAGGTAATACTGTATGTTTTTCTTTTATAGCCAAGCTAGTTCAATTTCCGCTTCATACTTGCCGTTGGCTGTGCAATGCAAGTTGCTGCCAAAGGTGCAGGGGCCGCCCCGGCGCCGCTGGCTTTATCGCTCAGTGCCCGCACCCTGCTGCAACACAGCATCGGTGCGCGGACCAGCGACCAACCTAGTTGTTGGTCGACGGCAGTAAGTCGTTGGTATAAAAATCAGATTGCGAACTCTTTGCCCGGTTGCAGGCCAATATATCTACCTGCGGTCACACCCACCCCTAATCGGCATGGCACAGATAGCAAACCCGGCGGTGGCCGCCGCTATGCGGGCAATTGACGAGCGGCGCTGGCTGCGGCACGGCCTGTTCTGGCTCGTGCGCACGGTGCTGATGACGTGGCTGTTTCTCTACGGCCTGCACTCGACCACCGACTGGCACGTGGCCCTGCGCGACTCACTGATTCTGCTGCTACCTGCTCCTTACTCTACGGCGTGCTGCCCTGCCCTGGCCCCCGCCTTTTCGCAGGAAGCCCGGTAGTGGATGCCGCCGTACAGGCGCGAAATCCCTGCCTCCGTTCCGGTCTGCTCAAACGAAGTGTAAGAGCGCACGCCTGTCCCAAACTGCACGCAGCCGTGGGCACCCACAGGCCGGGGCCAGTGGGCGGGGTGTAAGCGGTGGCATTGTCGTACCCATCGGTGCGCGACCATTCTAAAACGGCCGCCCCGACTTTCTTACCAAAGTCAATGGAGCGGGCTTGCGAGGCAGCATCCGCGCCGTTCTGGTAAGCAGCCACGTTGGCGGTTTCCAGCGAATCAATCGTGGCTTTGTTGGCCGCCGAAGCATTGGGGAATATCCCCCGGTTAATGGTCGCCAGGGCCGCATTGGCGCTTAGGGCCCAGTTATAGGCCAGCGTCTTGTCGGCCACGGGCAGGCCATTCAGGCCGTTGAGCTGGCCAGCTAAGGACGTAGCTCCTGCGATGCCCGGCACCACGGCTTCGCAGCCCGCGACGCCGGAGTAGCCGAAGGGCCGGCCAAAAATATTAAGCGGCCCCGCCTGCGTGGTGCGGACGAGTTCCAACTGCAGGTTGAGCCACGACTGGGCAACATCGGCCCGGTACGACGCGGCCGGCGCCGAAGGGTTGGCCGGCGTGTCCGTTTTCGAGTCGGAGCAAGCCATGGAGCCCAGTAATAGGAGCAGAAGCAGCAGCCAGGCAGCAACGGGCTTGAAGGGTGCAGCTATTTCAGGAGTGTGTTGCATGGGGTTTGAACGAGAATGAAGTTGGAAATCATGCGTTAGAAGCAGACGGTGCGGCCCTGATAACTGTCTAAAACTACCCGCCTCTATCAGGCGCTGCCAGCTTAATAGCCCAGCCGTGCGCGGGCAAAGGCGACGCCGCAGCGCGATGGATTAACGACCTGTTCTGTCGTTTATCGACCGCACCAGGTGGCTGGTCGATGGCCGGCGCAGGCGACCTTCACGCTTGCCGGGGAAATGATTCTATTTTTGCAGCCACCCCCAACCGCCCCTCACCCCTTCTTTTAATGCCCACCCATACCATCTCGTCCGCGCAGCCCCTCACCCTGGCCGCGCTGGCCACCGTGCTGGCCGACGGCCACCCCGTGCAGCTCGGCAACGACGCCAAAGCCCAAATTGCCGCCTGCCACGCCTACCTGCACCAGCGCCTCTCGCACGACGACAAGCCGATTTACGGCATCAACACCGGCTTCGGCTCCTTATATAATGTGGGCATTGCGCCCGAGGAGCGCGCCCAGCTGCAGGTGAACCTGATGATGTCGCACGCCTGCGGCACCGGCGCCGAAGTGCCCCAGCACCTGGTGCGCCTCATGCTTTTCCTCAAGGCTCAAAGCCTGAGCTACGGGCACAGCGGCGTGCAGGTGGCCACCGCCGAGCGCCTCGTGGCCATGTACAACCGCGAAATCCTGCCCGTGGTCTACGAGCAAGGCAGCCTGGGTGCCTCCGGCGATTTGGCTCCCTTGGCCCATCTGTGCCTGCCCCTGCTGGGTCTGGGCGAAGTGAATTATCAAGGATACCGACTGGCGGCGGCCGACGCCATGAGCCTGTTTAGCTGGGAGCCCATTGCGCTGCAAGCTAAGGAAGGCCTGGCGCTGCTCAACGGCACGCAGTTCATGCTGGCCTACGCCGTGGAAGGCGTGCTGCGCGCCCAGCAGCTGGTCAGTGCGGCCGATGTCATCGGCGCGCTTTCCACCGAAGCCTTCGGGGGCTGTACCGACCCGTTCAACGAGAACCTGCACCGCATCCGGCCGCACGCCGGGCAGGTGACGGTGGCCCGCCGCCTGCGCGAGCTGCTGGCCGGCTCGGAGCTGCAAACCCAGCCGCGCCACGCCGTGCAGGACCCCTACTCTTTCCGCTGCCAGCCGCAGGTGCACGGCGCCTCGCGCGATGCCCTGGCCTACGTGGCCCAGGTGGTGGAAACCGAGTGCAACTCCGTGACCGACAACCCCAACATCTTCCCCGACGAAGACCTGATACTAAGCGGCGGCAATTTCCACGGCCAGCCCCTGGCCCTGGCCCTCGACCACCTGGCCGTGGCCGTGGCCGAGCTGGGCAGCATCTCGGAGCGCCGCACCTACCAGCTCATTTCCGGGCAGCGCGGCCTGCCCACCTACCTGGTGGCCGAGCCGGGCCTGAACTCCGGCCTGATGATTCCGCAGTACACCGCCGCCGGCATCGTGAGCCAGAACAAGCAGCTCTGCACGCCCGCGTCGGTCGACAGCATCGTGAGCAGCAACGGCCAGGAAGACCACGTGAGCATGGGCGCCAACGCCGCCACCAAGAGCCGCCGCGTGCTCGACAACGTGGAGCAGGTGCTCGGCATTGAGCTGCTCACGGCCGTGCAGGCGCTGGCCTTCCGCCGCCCCGGCCGCACTTCGGCTGAGCTGGAGCGGGTGGTGGAGGCCTTTGGCAAAGAAGTCAACTTTGTGGCCCGCGACCGGGTGCTGTACCCCGATTTGCACAAAGCCGCGGCCTTCGTCCGTAAGTTTGACTGGCAATAAGGCGCCGGCTGCGCTTTCAAAGGAAAAGCGGCAGCGCGGCTTTGGCGCCAAGCGCGGCCTGAATTTTGCGCGCCCCGGGCGCTAAGCCGCTGCCTTTTGCGTTACGAGTGCTGTTTATGAAGCTGGTGAACCGCTATTTCTTGCTCCTGACCCTGTGGCTGGGGGTGGCCGCTGCCGCCCGTGCCCAGGTATGCCCTTCGCCAAACCAGCCCGCCTGCACGTTCGATGCAGTAGACAACGTTAGCGGCCAAGTGGTTACCTCTTTTTGCGTGGGCAAGCCGGTGCGCTTCGTGCTGGCCTGCGGCCGCAATATTCTCCCCACCGAGCTGTATTATGGCGTGCGGCCCGGAGTAAGCACTGTTTTTCCCGGTTGCAAACCATCTACCTCGCCGAATGCCGCCACTTTCGTGTATACCCCCACCCGGGCTGATGTAGGACCAGTTACTGTTTCGGAGCTGGCCACCGCCGACCCCACTGCGCCAGGCGGCTCTACCTACTATATCCGTAACTACCAGGTCTACGACAACGTGGCGCCCGCCTTCACCGTGGCGCCCTGCCCCAGCAGCAACGCGCTGATTACCATTACCGACCTCACCTACGACTTCTACTCGGTGCAATTTGGGACCAATCCGCCGGTGAACCTGGCGCCGGGCCAGCGCCGGGCGGTGGTGCCGGTGCCCGGCGGGGCTACGTCCGTGACGGTAACCGGTCATTACACGGCGCCCAACATTTGCGAAAGCCTACCGGCCACGCAAAACATTGCGCCGCTGCCGCCACCCCAAACGCCACTTTTCACCACCCTGACCCTGCTGGCGCCCCTGCCCGGCGGCACGGCCACGCTGGCCATTGGGCAGTTGCCCACCGGCTACCTCTACACCCTGCAGCGGACCGATGCCAGCGTGCCCGGCGGCTTTGCCACGGTAGCCAGCCTGCCCGCCAACGCCAGCAGCTTCACGCTGACTGGCGCCGTGGCCGGCGGCTACCGCGTGCGCCGCACCGACCCCTGCCACCTCGATTCCGCGTTTTCGCCGCTGCGCTACCCGCTCAGCCTACGGGGCACGTCGACCCAAAACAGCAACCAATTGCTGTTTGACGACGGCGGCAGCCCGGGCACCACCTACACCGTCACGCGCGATGGCAACAACCTGCCAGGGTTCACGCCCATTGCGGGCGGGGGCGGGCTGGAAGACGCCACCGGCGAATGCGGCACCAGCTACCGCTACGTGGTGACGGCTACCTACCCCGACGGCGGCAAGTCGGTTTCCAACGAAGTGACCATTCTCACGGCTTCGACACTGCCGCCGGCCCGGCCGCTGCTGCTGGCCAGCTTCAACGTGCGCAACGTGGTGGAGCTGACGCCGTTGCTGGCCAGCCCGCCGCTGGGCAAGGGCAGCACCCTGTTTTACCGCCGCACGGCGGGCGCCAACGCCCCCGCCGATTACGGCACCGCCACCACGCTGCGGCCACAACGTGATTCTTCGGCCCTGACGGAGCTGCGGAAGGCGCCGCCCTGCTACTCGGTGCGGGTGGTGGACGTGTGCGGCAACGCCTCGGCCGAGAGCCCCAGCACCTGCCCCGCCCTGCTCGCGGCCCGGCCCACCGATGCCGCCGGCACCACCACGGCCCTGACCTGGTCCGCCTTCACCGGCCCCGACCCCACCGCGCCGGCCACCTACGTGCTCCAGCGCCTCGGCCCCGATTTCAGCGTGCTGCCCAACCCGGTGCCGGTGAGCGGCGGCAGTTACACCGACCTCGGCCCGCCCACCGACGAGCAGGTGCTGCGCTACCGCCTCCAAATCAGCGGGGCGGGGCTGCCCGCCAGCGCGGTGAGCTACTCCAACGTGGCCACCGTCATGCGGCCGCTGTTTCTCACCATTCCCACGGCCTTCACGCCCAACGGCGACGGGCTGAACGACGTGCTGGAAGTGAAGGGCAAGTACTTGAAGGACTACACCTTTGTGATAGTGGACCGCAACGGCCAAGAGGTTTTCCGCGGCTCGCAACGCGCCGACGTGTGGGACGGGCGCATTCAGGGGCACGCGCCGGTGCTGGGCACCTACGTGTGGCGCTTCCGGCAAGACAACGCGGACGGCACGCCCTTCACGGCCTCGGGCTCGGTCACGATTTTGAAGTAAGCCCTAGCCGCTGCGAACCCTGGGGCCATTTCCGGCGTCTTTGAGGAAGCAAGTCGCCCACTTTTGGGCTTTGGCTTGTTCCTGCTAATACAAAAACTGTTAACTGATACCATGGCATTCGACCTGACCGGCATGATGGGCAAAGTGAAAGAGCTGCAAGACAAGATGCAGCAGGCCCAGCAGGAAATTCAACACCTCACCGCCACGGGCGAGGCCGGCGGCGGCCTGGTGCGCGCCACGGCTAGCGGCCACCGCAAGGTGCTCAAGCTCGAAATCGACGAGAGCCTGCTCACCCCGCAGGACCGCGACATGCTGGCCGACCTCGTGGTGGCCGCCGTCAACAAAGCCCTGGACGAAGCCGCCGAGCTGGCCCGCCAAGAGCTCCAACGCAAAACCAGCGGCCTGATGCCCAACGTGCCCGGCCTCGACCTGAGTGGCTTTGGCGCCTAGGCCCGCCGCGGTCGGCGCCTGCGCCGACGTGGCCATTGTCATCCTGAACTGGAACGGCGCGGGCTTCCTGCGCCGCTTTCTGCCCGGCGTGCTCACCCACGCCGACGGCGCCCGCGTCATCGTGGCCGACAACGCCTCGACCGATGACTCGGTGGAGGTGATGTCGCGCGAGTTTCCGCTGGTGGAGCTGCTGCTGCTGGAACGCAACTTTGGCTTCTGCGAGGGCTACAACCAGGCCCTGGCCCAGGTCGACAGCGACTTTTTTGTGCTGCTGAACTCCGACGTGGAGGTGACCCTGGGCTGGCTGCGCCCGCTGCGCGCCCTGCTCGAAGCCGGCCCGCGCATCGCCGCCGTGCAGCCCAAAATCCTCGCCCACGCCGACCCCACGTACTTCGAGTACGCCGGCGGCGGCGGCGGCTACCTCGACCGGCTGGCCTACCCCTTCTGCCGCGGCCGGCTGTTCGACACCCTCGAAAAAGACCACGGCCAGTACGACGACCCGCGCCCCGTGGCCTGGGCCAGCGGCGCCTGCCTGCTGGTGCGCCGCAGCGCCTGGCAGGCCCTGGGCGGCCTGGAACCGGCCTTTTTCGCGCACATGGAGGAAATTGACTTCTGCTGGCGCCTGCAGAACGCGGGCCACGAGGTGTGGTACCACGGCGGCAGCGCGGTGCACCACGTGGGCGGCGGCACCCTGCCCAAAACCAACCCGCGCAAAACCTACCTCAACTTCCGCAACGGCCTGACGCTGCTCTACAAAAACGCCGCGCCCGGCGAGGTGTTCTGGGCCATGTGGCAGCGGCTGGTGCTGGACGGCGTGGCCGGCATGAAATTTCTGCTGGGCGGCGAGTTCGGCAATTTCCGCGCGGTGCTGCGGGCTCACTTCAGCTTCTACGGCAAGCTGGGCTACTGGCGCAAGCGGCGGCAGGCGGCCCGGCCGCACCTGCGCGTGGCCGAGCGCCAGGGCGTGTACAACGGCAGCCTGGTGTGGGCCTACTTTGCCCGGGGCAAGCGGCGGTTTTCCGATTTAGGCATCAAATAAGGTCTTCATTCGGCCGGGGCTATATTTGGCGGCCGTTGCGTAGCCGTTGCGCCGCCGTCTTCCCGTTTTGCTTACCGATGCAAAAAGCCCTTCTCCTGCTGCTGGCTGGCACGCTGCTGGTCCTAACCTCACTGGCCCCGGCGTCGGCGCAGGGGTTCCACCGCTTTGGCCACGCCAACCGCGCCCTCACCAAAAAGAAAGAGCATTCGACCAAGCACGTCAAGCACCGCGATAAAACCAAAAAGGTGAAAAAGCGCAAGCCCAAAAACGGCGAGGAAAAGCGCCACAAACAAGCCAAACAGCAAGAGCTGAACCGGGAGGCCAAGAAATACGACGCCGAGGAGTAAGCCAGTCGCTCAACAGTCCTCTAAAAAGCGTTGGCCGGTGCGGAGGGCCTGCCTACAAGTCCCACACGGTGCTGCGCTGCTGGCGCATGGCCCTGCGCACGTTCATCCAAAAAGCCCCCGCGAAATAGAGCACAATGGGCGAACCAAACGTGAAAAACGAGGCGTACACGAACGACAGCCGCACGCTACGCGTGCTGAACCCCCACTTCTGGGCCAGGGCCGAACACAACCCAAACGATTGGGTTTCGAGGTAGTCGGTGAAGCGTTTCATGGGCGGTAGGGACTGGCGAAATACGGATTGTCTGGGCTAAGATAGGGCTTCGGCGGCGCGGGGGCAAGCCCGGCCGTGTAATTTCGCCCATTCCCGTTTGACTAATTTTGGGTCTTTTACGTTGAAAGGGCAGGTTTTCGTTTCCCCGTTGCACCATCTTGATGAGTAAATTTTTGCGGCCAATGGCCCACGGGCTGCTGGCGGCCCCGCTGTTGCTCTCGGCCTGCGCCCTGCCGCGCGTGCTGAAGCAGGCCGAAGCCGGGCGCACCGTGGCGGCCCGCCCCACCCCGCTGCTGGCCTCGGGCGAGGCCGTCCCGTTTGAGGTAACAGCCCGCGTGCCGGCCAGCCACCTGCACAAAGGCGTGGCCTACGAGCTGCTGCTGCGCTACCGCTACGAGCACGGCCTGCGCGAAGACACCCTCGGCCGCCTCACCTTCGCGGTGGGCAATTTTGTGTACGACGACGAGCACAAGGGCCAGCTGGTGGCCACCCAGAAGTTCAGCATTCCCAACACGCCCGGCCGCAACCCCGGCGAGCTGCTGGCCCGTGGCCAGGTGCGCGAGCTGAAGAAAAACGGCAAAGTGCTGCGCGCCAACGCCGACCTGCTGGTGGCCCGCGGCATCGCCGACCCCGCCCGCCTCGTCACCCGCGAAGACACCGTGCTGACGCTGCTGCCCGAGCACGCCAGCAATACCATGAGCGGCACCCGCGTGCTGCCCTTCTACTTCGATGAGGACAAGTGGTTTATCCGCGGCTACCTGGGCACCAACGTGCAGGCCCTGGAAGACCTCATCGACGCCAACCAGCACACCCGGCAGGTGCTCATCATTGCCGGCCACTCGCCCGACTCGACCGACGCCCACAACCGGGCCCTGGCCAGCAAGCGCGTGCGCATGCTGCTGTACTACTACAAGCAGCGGGTGAAAACCTTCTCGTACCTCAATAAGAACGAGAACATTCGCTACGACACCCTGGCCTACGTACGCAAGTGGGACACTTTCCTGGGCAAGGTCACGTCCTCGGCCCTCAAGCCTGAGCAGATGGATTCGGTGGTGTCCATCATCAACGACACGAAGGGCACGTTCGAGCAGAAAGAAAAGGCCCTGCACCAGCTTTCCTACTTCGACTACATCGAGCAGTACATCTACCCGGTGCTGCGCTTCGGCACCGTGGCCGTGACCTACACTGCCCCCAAGCGCTACGATTCGGAAGTGTACCTGCTGTCGAAGAAAATAGTGGAAAAGCAGGTCGAAGCCGATGCCCTTACGCCCGAGGAGTTGCGCTACTCGGCCACGCTCACGCCCCTGCTGGCCGAAAAGCAGCGCATCTACGAAGTGGCCGCCGCCAACAACCCCAACAGCTGGGAAGCCTTCCACAACCTGGGCGTGGTGCTGCTGCAGCGCGGCGAAAAGGAGCCCACTCCCAAAACCCAGAAAGCGTATTACCACCGCGCGGCCGTCAATTTCACGCTGGCGGCCCACCGCAACCCCACGGCCGAGTTCTTCTACCACGCCGCCACGGCCTACCACCGGGCCGGCGACCGCCTCGAAGCCCTGCAGAACTACGATTACGCCATCAAGCTGGGCGGCCCGCGCCCGCTGCTGCGCAAGGTGTTCTCCGACCGCGCGGCGCTGGAAATTGAAGTGGGCCAGCCCGATGAGGCCCTGCGCAGCCTGCAATACGCCGGTCCCTCCTACCAGAACGCCCTTAACAAAGGCCTGATTCTGGTGGGGCGCGAGGGCTACGACCTGGCCCTGGAGCAGTACCGCCTCGCCCAAACCCTGCGCCCCGCAGCCGCCGCGCCCGTCTACGGCATGGCCGTGGTGGCCGCCCGCCAGAAAAACGAGGCCGAAATGGGCCAACTGCTCAAACAAGCTGTAGCCCTGGACCGTGCCTACGCCCAGCGCGCCGTGGAAGACCTGGAGTTTCAGGATTATGCCCAGGGCAAGGTATTTCGGGAGTCGTTGAAGTAGTTTTTGCCCGGGCGCCGGGGCCGTCGTAGCTTTGTCAGACGGCATTGGGCCGTTTTTTACTTAGCTGAACAGATGCGTCAAATTCAATTTCGTGAGGCCTTGCGCGAGGCCCTGTCCGAGGAAATGCGCCGCGACCCGCGGGTGTTCCTCATGGGCGAAGAAGTGGCCCAGTACAACGGTGCCTACAAAGTGAGCCAGGGCATGCTCGATGAATTCGGGCCCGAGCGGGTGATTGATACCCCGATTGCCGAACTGGGTTTTGCCGGCATCGGCGTGGGCGCCGCCGCCAACGGCCTGATTCCGGTCATCGAGTTCATGACCTTCAACTTCTCGCTGGTGGCCATCGACCAGGTAATTAACTCGGCCGCCAAGCTGTATTCCATGTCGGGCGGCCAGTACTCCTGCCCCATCGTGTTCCGCGGCCCGACGGGCAACGCCGGCATGCTCAGCAGCCAGCACTCGCAGAACTTTGAGAACTGGTACGCCAACACGCCCGGCCTGAAAGTGGTGGTGCCCTCGAACCCCTACGACGCCAAGGGCTTGCTGAAATCGGCCATCCGCGACCCCGACCCGGTCATTTTCATGGAGTCGGAGCTGATGTATGGTGACAAGGGCGAAGTGCCCGAAGAAGAGTACCTGCTTGAAATTGGCAAGGCCAACGTGGTGCGCCAGGGCCAGCACGTGACGCTGGTGAGCTTCGGCAAAATGATGAAAATTGCCTACGCCGCCGCCGATGAGCTGGCCAAGGAAGGCATCGAAGCCGAAGTCATCGACCTGCGCTCGGTGCGGCCGATTGACTACGACACCCTCGTGGCCTCGGTGAAGAAAACCAACCGCATGGTGGTCATCGAAGAAGCCTGGCCGCTGGCCAGCATCTCCAGCGAGCTGGCCTACATCGTGCAGCGCCGCGCCTTCGATTTCCTCGACGCGCCCGTCATCCGCATCACCTGCGCCGACGTGCCGCTGCCCTACGCGCCTACCCTCATCGAAGCCTCGCTGCCCAACGTGGCCCGCGTGGTGAAAGCCGTGAAGGAAGTGACCTACGCCAAAGCCTAAGCAATTCTTAAGTCTTGCTCTCAAAAAAGCCTGCCCCAGCGCAGGCTTTTTTATTGCTCACAGGCGTGGGAATGTCCATTTACGTTATGCACGCTGCTTCCCCTTTTCGCTCAACCCGAACGTTGACCTGCTTTTGGGCTGCGTTGCTCGTCGGTGGGTGCCTGCCGGCGCTGAGTGGCTGCGACTCACGCCCCAGCCAAGCGCCGGGGGCTACCTCTGTGCCGGCTCCAGACAGCACCCAGCGGCCTCAAGCCGATACTGCAACGACTACCGCACCGCCCGCCTCAGCGGCCGAACCGGCGCCGGCGCCCATCAAGCTCCGGGTTGAGGACGGCAAACCGCCCTACCGCCTGCTGCCCGGGAGCACTACAACGTATCGACGCTACGTGGGGCGGCTGGGAGCGCGGCCGGTGGTGATGGAAATATGCATGGGCAGCGAATACGCCGACCAACGCGAGCCCCAGCTTTTTGGCAGGTGCTACGACGCCCGCAGTGGAAAAACGATGGCGTTTTCGCACCCGGATTTTAATCTGCGTCGTCCCCTGCGCCTGCAACTGTATTCCGAAACCGACTCGGCTGAGCACTGGCAGATGCGGCAGCCGCTGGGCCCCTGGCTGACGGGCACCGTGACGACCGCCGGCCAGCCCGCCCGCCGCTTCACGCTCCGCGAAGACTATCGCGGGGCGGTGCCGCTGGCCATCCGTTCGGCCACCATGTATGGGCGGCCGGTGGTGGCCGAGCTTGGCGACCGGGGCACGCCGGGCCAGTTCACGGGCAGCTATTACCGGAAATACGTGCAGCTGTTGGGAAGCGCTGCTCAGCGGCCCGAGCTGCAGCGCGCCCTGCCCAGCCGCCCGGCGCAGGTGCGGGCCCAGCTGCGGCAGGCGTTTGAGGAAGGCGAGGCCGGCATCTGCAACATCGAGGATTACGGCTTTGGCCTGGACCTGAACGACTACGACATCTTGAGCTACAGCAAGGCCGTGAGCGACTTCATGGCCGGGTCCGCTCACCCGCTAAACCTGTTCGAGTCATTCAGCTGCGACCTGCGCACCGGCCGGCGCATCACGCTGGCCAGCTTGTTGCGGCCCGGCCGCGAGCCGGCCCTGCGGCGCCTGGCCCTGCGCTACATGAACAGTAGGTATCGTACAGACATCGAGGAATGGAACAACGACCCGCAAGCTCCCGCCGAACTGTTGGAATCCGTGGACCTGGAAGAATCTTTCGGCCTCACGCCCGAAGGCCTGCTGCTGGATGCCAACATTGGCCCGCACGTCATGGGCTCCACCACCATTATTATTTCCTACGCGGCCCTGCGCCCCTTGCTGCGCCCGCGCACGCCGCTCAATCGGGTGCTCGTGGCGCGTGGGCTGGCGCCGGTGCAGTAGCCACATCGGCAGAAAAGTGGGGCTAGTGTTTTTGCTTTGACGCTTAGTATTTCCTGCCTCTCAAAGAGGCCTTTGCCGCAGTGAGTGCGCCGCTTCGCCTACCCAACCCGAAAGTTCTCGTACCTTCTGCCCTCTCCCACCCCTCAATCTTCATTTTCATGAACCACCGGCTGCACCTCAAATTTGAACAACTGGAGCGCGCCACCGAGCGCCTGCTGGCCACGGCCGAAGCGCTGGGCGCCGACGCCGGCACGGCACCGGCGCCCGGGCACTGGTCGGCTACGCAGGTGGTGCACCACTTGCTTTTCATCGAAGGCAACATTCTGCAGTACATCCAGAAAAAGCTGCACGCCGAGGAAATGCTGCCCAAAGTGAGCTTGTTCACGCGGCTGCGGGCCCGCTTCGTGCGCCTGCTGTTGCGGCTGCCGGGCTTCAAATACAAGGCGCCGCGCGGCGTGGCCACCATCACCGACGCCGGTAATCTGCCCACGCTGCCCGAGCTGCGCCGCACCTGGGAAGCCACGCGCCGCGGGCTGGAGCGCCTGCTCAACGAGTTTCCGGGCCGGCTGATGAACCGCGCCATTTTCCCGCACCCGCGCTCGGGGCGCATCACCATCAGTCAGGTCATGGAGTTTCTGCTCGACCACCTGTTGCACCACCAGCAGCAGCTGGGGCGCATCACCAAAGTTCTGCGGCCGGCGCCGGCCGCGGCCTAGCCCTTGGGGGCCGGGGCTTCGTAGCGCGGCATCGAGGCGAAGGCCGCGGCCAGCTCGGCGGGCGGCACGGTGAGCTTGCGGCGGTCGAGGTCGAGCCAGGCGCCGTCCACGGCCACGGTGGCGGCCAGGCGGCCATCGGCTTTGAAAATGCGGTGCACGATGCTCCAGCGCGAGCCGTCTTCGTTGACGGCGGCCAGCTGGCTGTCGACGCGGATTTCTTCGCCGATGTGCACTTCTTTCAGGAATTTGGTTTCTTCCCGAAACAGAATGGGGCCGATGCGCAGTTCGCCGAAGCGCTTGATGTCGAAGCCCCATTGCGAGAGGAGCACCACGCGCTGGTCGGCGGCAAAATCGGCGTAGGCGGAGTGGCGCATGTGGCCGTTGGGGTCCATGTCGGCCCAGCGGGTGCGGTAGGTAATGGCGTTGTCCAAAGTGAGTTAGTTGATTTGAGGAGATGAAACGCCTTGCGGCGTCAGGCGCACGAGGTATTGTTCGTTGTCGTCTTCGCCAATGAAATCGGCCGTGTAGCCGGCGGCTTCGGCGGCGTCGTTGAGCAGGGCCGCGTCGATGAAGAGCCACGGGAAGGGCTCGCCGTCTTGGCCCTTGTAGCTCAGGGTGTACTGCACTTCGCCGTAGTACGGGCCGTTGAGGTTGATGCGCAGGGCGCCGTCTTCGTCCTCGTACAGGTAGCGGACGTCGGAGGAAGTGGCCAGAATCTGGCCGTCGGGCGCCAACAGGGTTTTGGCGTGGGCCAGGAACTTGTCGAGGCCTTCGAGCGTGCCCGTCAGCCCGAGGCCGTTCATGAGCAGCAGAATGGTGTCGTAGGGCAGCTCAGCGGGCGCCCGAGGCGCAAACAAGTCGTGGCGCGCCACCTCCCGCACGCCGCGCTCGGTCATCACCTGCGCGGCGCCAGCCGAGACGTCCACGGCTTTCACGTCGAAGCCGCGGCTTTGCAACTCCAGGCTGTGGCAGCCGGCGCCGGCGCCGAGGTCGAGCACGCGGCCGCGGCTTTCGTCGAGGGCCTGGCGTTCCAGCTCGGGCATCTGGAGCACGGTGCGGAAGAAGTAGGCGGCGGGCAGGGGCTCGTCGTCGGCCGCGCTGCAGTGCACCGTGACGGTGGCGCTGGCCTGGCCGCGGTGGTAGTCGAGCAGGGCGTGGCCCAGAATGTCGGGAGCAGAGGTGGTGGTCATACAGAAGAAATGGCCCGGTAGCGGCCGCGGCGCCGAAACCGTCGCCGGGTGCCTTACGGCTTTGGCGCCGAAAAGTACCCAAAACTTCGCGGGCGTGCCGGGCGTTTGATTGGCATTCGCCCGTATTTCCCCGCCCCATGCTTCCCGCCAAACTGCGCAAAGGCCAGCTGCCCACCAAAATCTGCCTCACCTGCGGCCGGCCCTTCGAGTACCGAAAAAAGTGGCGCAACAGTTGGGCCGAGGTGAAATACTGCGGCGAAAAGTGCCAGCGCAACCGGCCCGCCAGCGGCCCCCACGCTCCGGCTGCCTGAGCCGCCAGCGGCTACGGCTGTATCTTTTGGGCCCATTGGCCCGTTTTTGCTCCCAACCCTGTCCTTATCAAGCTTCCCCTTCATGGCTTCCAACCTCGATTACCTTGACCCTGCCCTCGTTCCGCTGGAAGAAAAAGTGGATGCGTACCTGGAAACCGAAAAAGCCCTACAGCGCGCCCTCGTGGCGCAGAAAGCCAACCCGCCGGGCGAACCCGCCCAGAACCCGGAGCAGCTCCGCCAGAACCTAACCCGCATGGAGCAGGAAATCATCGCCATGCTGCCCACGCGCGACGAATGGCTGAAAGTGAACCTCGGCTACGGCCCCAGCCGCGTGGGCGCCTGGCACGTGCCCGGCACTCCCGAGCGCTACGAGTTGCGGATAGTGCACTAGACACTGCACTTCATGAAAAATGAGGAATGAAGAATTAGCCCAACGACAATTCTTCATTCCTCATTCTCAATTCCTCATCAAGCAAAGCGTCAGTGCCCCGAGTCCCAGTCGTAGCCCAGCTCGGCCCAGTAGTCGCGCGGGCGGGCGTCGGCGAAGGCGATGGTGCCGATGCGCTTGAGATGCTTGATGCCGTATTTGAGCGGGGTGACGAGGCGGAGCGGCGCGCCGTGCTCGGGCGTGAGGGGCTGGCCGTTCATTTCGTAGCACAGCAGCGTTTGCGGGTGCAGGGCGCTGGCCATGTCGAGGCCCACATAATAGAGGCCGTCGGGCGTTTCAATGCCCACGTAGGGTGCCAGGTCGGCCGACGGGTTTTGCGGGTCGGCTGGACGGCCGGCGCGGGACGCCAGCGGGTGTTTCGCCAAAAAATCGGACAGCCGTGCGCCGGCCCAGTGCACCACAATGCTCCAGCCTTCGATGCACTTGAGCTCGGTGGTCATCTCGATTTTGGGCAGGGTCTGGACGTCGGCCAAGGTGAATTCCTGAAGTGTATTGGAGCCGTAGGCCTGCACGCGCAGGCGCCAGGCGGCCGGGTCCAACTCTGATTCCAGGCCCACGTCGCCGTTCACGCGGGGCCGGCGGGCGCGGCTGCGGGCAAACTCCGGCGCAAGGCGCGTTTCCTTGAAATAAGCGCCGCTGAGGCGGCCGTTGGCATCGAGCACCTTGCGCAGGGGGCGCGGAATGCCCTGCTCGGTGGGCTGAGAAATGAGCCAGTTCCAGCCGGCCAGGCCCGCCAGGCCCGCCAGCCCGAGGCCAATAAACGAGCGGCGCGAGCGGCGCCGGGCTTCGGCCAGCACTTCGGCTTCGGGACGCAGGGGCTCCTGGGGGTTCCCGGCCGGAGCCGGAACGGGCGTTTCTTCAGTCATGGCTGCTGCGGGCAATTATTTGGCAGAAAGAGAAGCATCGGCGGCCGGCAAGGCCGTGGGGCCGGCCGTGACTTCGTGCGTGGCGGGATTGACTTCCACCACCTCGAAGCCGGCCACCATGGCCCGGAAGTTGTTCCAGCCGGCGCGCACCACCTGAGCAATGTGCAAGACGAAAAACAGCACGTAGCCGATGGTGAGGGCAAAATGGATGATGCGGGCAAACTCATACCCGCCCAGCAGCTGCGTGAGCCAGCCGAACTGCACCGGCTTGTAAATGGCCAGCCCCGTGAGCAGCGAGCCCAGCCCCATCAGAATCACGCTGGTGTATGCAATCTGCTGGGCGCCGTTGAACTTGCGCACCGGCGGGTGCTGCTTGCGCAGGCCCAGGTCGAAAAGCGTGACCTGGATGGCTTCTTTGAAGGAATGGCGGGTGGGCAGCAATGCGCGCCACTCGCCCGAAAACAGCGTGTAGAGCACGTAGAGCAAGCCGTTGAGGAAGAACACCCACATCAACACAAAGTGCCAGCTCATGCCCTGGGCCAGCTTGTGGTCGAGGTGAAAAGCCTGGTAGAATGAGTTGGGAAAGAATTTGAGCAGTGTGGTCTTGCCCCAGCCGAGGCGGTACACGTCGTTGGCCCAGTAAATCCACATCCCGCTCCAAATCATCAGGCTCAGGACGGGGAAGTTGACCCAGTGAAACCAACGAATGGCCAGCGGGTGCTTTTCAACGAGTTGCTTCATAAACGACGCGGCGGCAAAAATTAGCAGGCGCAAGGTACACCCTACTACCGGCCAGCCTTCGAACTCATCAGACGCCGCCTCCGGCCCGGCCTTACACACCAGGCAATAAAAAAAGAGGCGTCCCAAAGGGGCGCCTCTTTCCATACCAAAACACCTTAAAAAACTATTCTTTCACGATGATGCTAACAAGAATTGCTCCAAAAGATTCCGGCGCTTATAGTTTTCTTGGTAAGTCACTTGAAATTTGTGATTTAACCCAACTATTTTCCTTTTCAATTCAATTGCTAACATAAAAAAGCCCGGACTTTGGTCCGGGCTTTTTTGTTGCTTCAGGGCGAAGGGCCTGCCGGCCTAGCGGCCCATCATGCCGCCGCCACCGCCGCGCATGCCGCCCATCATCTTCTGCATCTGGGCCAGGCCGCCTTTGGTCTGGCTGAGCTTGTTCATTTTGCGCATCATCTGGCGCATCTGGTCGAACTGTTTCATCAGGTCGTTCACCTGCTGCAGCTCCGTGCCCGAGCCTTTGGCCAGGCGGCGCTTGCGCGAGGCGTTCAGCAGGTCGGGGTTGGCGCGCTCCTGCTTGGTCATGCTCCGGATGATGGCCTCAACGGGCTTGAAGGCGTCGTCGTCGATTTCGACGTCCTTCATGGCCTTGCTCATGCCCGGAATCATGCCCATCAAATCCTTGATGTTGCCCATCTTCTTGATTTGCTCAAGCTGGCCGAGGAAGTCGTTGAAGTCGAACTGGTTTTTGCGGATTTTCTTCTCGATGCGCTTGGCTTCGTCCTCGTCGAACTGCTGCTGCGCGCGCTCTACCAGCGAAATCACGTCGCCCATGCCCAAGATGCGCTGGGCCATGCGGTCGGGGTAGAACAGGTCGAGCGCGTCCATCTTCTCACCGGTCGAGATGAACTTGATGGGCTTCTCCACCACCGCACGAATCGAGAGGGCCGCGCCGCCGCGCGAGTCGCCGTCGAGCTTGGTGAGCACCACGCCGTCGAAATTGAGGCGGTCGTTGAAGGTTTTGGCGGTGTTCACGGCGTCCTGGCCGGTCATGGAGTCCACCACAAACAGCGTTTCGCTGGGGTTGATGGCCGACTTCACGGCCTCAATTTCGCGCATCATCTGCTCGTCCACGGCCAGGCGGCCGGCGGTGTCGATGATGACCACCTTCTTGCCGTTTTTGCGGGCGTAGTCGATGGCGTTGCGCGAGATTTCAACCGGGTTTTTGTTCTCGACTTCCGAGTACACTTCCACGCCGATTTGCTCGCCCAGTACTTTCAGCTGGTCGATAGCGGCCGGGCGGTACACGTCGCAGGCCACCAGCAAGGTATTGCGGCCCTGGCGCTTCACGTAGCTGGCCAGCTTGCCGGCGAAGGTGGTTTTGCCCGAGCCCTGCAGGCCCGAGAGCAGAATCACGGCTGGGTCGCCCTTAATGACGATGTCCTTCTTCTCGCCGCCCATGAGCTCGGTGAGCTCATCGTAGACGATTTTGACCATGAGCTGGCCCGGCGACACGGCCGTGAGCACGTCGCGGCCCATGGCGGCGTCCTTAATCTTGTCGGTTACTTCTTTGGCAACCTTGTAGTTAACGTCGGCATCGACCAGCGCGCGGCGGATTTCCTTGATGGTGGCCGCGACGTTGATTTCCGAGATGCTGCCCTGCCCTTTGAGGGTTTTGATGGCCCGGTCGAGCTTATTGGAGAGATTATCAAACATGAATCGCTGAGTTGAGCGGGAGGTAGGGAGAGGTCAGCTGGAAGCGGGCGAGCCCCGCAAAACCAGTCAGTTATTGAACCCCAAAAGTAACCACAAAAGGCCGAAAACCGGCAAAGCGTGTACCTTCGCGGCCCGCTTGCCCTCCCCCGTTCCCGTGCCCGCCACCCGTCCGCTGCGCCTGCTCGTCATCACCTATTATTGGCCGCCTTCGGGCGGGGCCGGCGTGCAGCGCTGCCTCAAGTTTGTGAAGCACCTGGGCCAGTTCGGCGTGGAGCCCACCGTGATAACCGTGGACCCCGCCCAGGCCACCTACCCCGTGCGCGACGAAAGCCTGCTGGCCGAAGTGCCGCCGGCCGTGCGGGTCATCCGCACCAAGACCTCGGAGCCTTTCGAGAGCTACAAGAAGCTGACGGGCCGCGCCGTGCCCTACGGCGGCTTCGCCAACGAGGGCAAGCCCGGCCTGATGCAAAAGGCCCTGCGCTTTGTGCGCGGCAACCTGTTCATTCCGGACCCGCGGCGCGGCTGGAACCGTCACGCGCTAGCTGCCGTGGAGCAATTACTAGCCGCCGGCGAACGGTTCGACGCCGTGCTTACGTCCTCGCCGCCACATTCCACCCAGCTTATTGGCCTGGAGCTGAAAAAGCGCCACGGCCTGCGCTGGCTGGCCGACATGCGCGACCCCTGGACGGATATTTATTATTACAAAGACTTGCATCACACACCGTTGGCATCCTGGCTCGATGCGCGCTACGAGCGGCAGGTGCTCACGCAGGCCGACACCGTGCTGGTGACTTCGCCTGAAACCAAGCGGCTGTTTATGGCCAAGCTGCCGGAGCTGCCGTCGGGCAAGTTTCAGGTGCTGCCCAATGGCTATGACGAGTCGGACTTCCGGCAGCCTTCGCAGCCGCCTGCCGACTGCTTACGCATCACGCACACCGGCACCATCACGGAGCTCTATAACATTGAATGCCTGCTGGAAGCCGTGGCCGAGTGCGCCCAGCACCACCCCGACGTGCCGCTGCGGCTGCGGTTTGTGGGGCAGGTGTCGGCCCAACTGCGCGGGCAGATTGCGCGGGCCGGGCTGCTGAACAACACGGAGTTTATTGCCTTCGTGCCGCACGATAAATCGGTGGAATACCTGCTCAGCGCCTCGGTGCTGCTGATGGCCATTCCGGACGTGCCGCGCAATTTTGGCATTCTGCCGGGCAAGATATTTGAGTACCTGGCGGCGAATAAGCCCATTTTGTGCGTGGGACCGGCCGGCTCCGATGCCGATAACCTCCTGCAGGAATGCGACGCCGGCCAGGCCCTGCCCTACCGCAACTCGGCGCTTATGTTCAGCACATTGGAAGATTTGGTGGCGCAGTGGCGCATCAGTCCCAACCTCGACTTGCCGGCCGTGAGCCACCACCGCTACTCCCGCCGGGCCCTGACGGCGCGACTGGCTGAAATTGCCGCCAGCTAACCTTTCCGACGACGCGCTATGAAAAGCGGCAGCCTTTTTTTGCGGCCTCTGAGCCTGGCATTGCTTGGGCTGTGCCTGTTTTTGGTACCGTTTCTGTTGTTGCGCAGCCACAGCTTCATCACCATTCACGACAACCTCGACACGGAAATCGGCAGCCCCTACCTGCTGAATAAGTTCCGCGTGGTGTTCGACTACCGGCCCGCCGCGGTCATTCCGAGCATCATGAACGGGCTGCCGCGCAACGCCCTGCGTTCGGGCCTGAACCCGACGGTGTGGTTGTTTGGAGCGTTTTCGCCGTGGGCCGCCTACCTGGTTAATCAGGCGTTGGTGCGGCTGCTGGGGCTCCTGGGCATGTGGGCGCTGCTGCGGCGCCGCTGGCTGCCGGGGCCGCGGCGGCGCGGGCTGGCGGCCGGGCTGGCGCTGGCCTGGGCCACGCTGCCCATTTATTCCATTTACGGGCTTACGGTTCTAGGGCAGCCGGCTCTGCTACTGGCGGTGCTGCGCCTGCGCGAAGGGCGGGGGCGCTGGTGGGACTGGCTGCTGGTGGCGTCGTTTCCCGTGTGGTCGTTTTTTGTGTTCGTGGGGCCCTTCCTGGGCGGCGCGATGGCCGGGCTGGCGCTCTACGATGCCTGGCACGGGCAGCGGGCGGCAGCGCTGCGGGTAGGCGCCGCCACGGCCCTGCTGGGGCTGGTGTACGTGGTGGTGGAATGGCCACTGTTTTACTCCCTGCTCGTGGCGCAGCAGTTCGTGTCGCACCGCGTGGAGCATGACCTGCTGCGGACGGTGCCGCGCGGACTAGGTGCGGGCCTGCGCTCGGCGACTAACTTCCTGGTGCTGGGGCAGTACCATTCCAGCCAGTTTTTCCGTGGGGCCATGGCGCTGGCGGTGCTGGCGGCCCTGGCCTGGGCGCCGGGCGGCTGGCGAGCCGCGGCGCGGCGGCTGGCGCCCTGGCTGCTGGGCATGGTGGCGGTGGCGGTTTTTTGCGGCTTTGTGCTGCAAGGGGTGGCGTTGGTGCAGCACCGGCTGCCGCTGCTGCACGCCTTCAACCTCACGCGGCTGGGATTTTTGCTGCCGCTGGCCAGCTTCGGCGTGCTGGCGCTGAGCCTGCGGCTGCTGCCGCCGCGGCGGCACGTGGCGGCCGGGCTGCTGGTGGCGGCCCAACTTGCCATCGGCCTGCTCATGAATGCGGAGTGGACCAACAACCTCCGGGAACTGGCCGGGCGTCCGAAAAAGCATCAGCCCAATTACGCGGCTTACGTAGCTAAACCCCTGTTTGACAGCATCAAGACTTATTTGAGCAAGCGCACAGGCGGGCCGCCCAGCAGCTACCGCGTGGGCTGCCTGGGCTTTGCGCCAGCCGTGGCCCAGCTCAACGATTTCTACACCCTCGACAGCAACCAGAACAGCTACCCGCTGAGCTACAAGCACCAGTTCCGGCCGCTGATTGCGGGCGAGTTGGCCAAAGACGCGGCCCTGCGCACTTACTTCGATGCCTGGGCCAACCGCTGCTTCTTTTTCTCGCACGAGCTGGGCCGCGACTTTCTCGTGCCAGCCACGCCCGTACGCACCGTCCAGGATTGGGCGCTGGATGCCGCGGCATTTCAGCACCTCGGCGGGCGCTTCATTTTCAGCGCGGCGCGGCTGGCCCACCCCGCCCGCAGCGGCCTGCGTTTCGTGGCCGATTTTACCAACCCGGATGCCTACTGGCACATTTACGTGTACGAAGTGGCCGGGCCATTGCGCTAGCCGCCGTTAGCGCGTCAGTTGCCGGGCCAGGTCCTGGGCCAGGCGCTGGCTGAACGGCCCGCTGGCTTCGCGCTGCAAATGGTTGCCGTCGGTGGTGGCGTAGGGCTCGCGGCTGTAGTCGAGGTAGGGCACCGCCGCTTGCGTGGCCACTTGGCGCATCAGGCCATCAAAACCGGGCTGATAATCGTTTTCCAGCGCCAGCAGCGGCGAGCCCACCGGCAGGCGCACCAGCACCACCTGGCCGTGCTTTTGCAGGAACTGAATGGTTTGCCGCAGGGCTTCCAGGCGGCCGGCCGAGAGGTGCTGGCGGGCGGCCAAGAGGCGGTAGTCCTGCAGCTTGCGGGCGGTGCGGGCCTGCACCTGGGCGCTGTCGGTGCCGATGTTGACTTCCAGCCAGCCATCGGGGTGCAGGCGCTCGGTGGCGGTGGCGTAGTCGAGCAGCAGGCGGTAGAGCGGCTTGGTTTGATAGGCGGTGAGGTAGGCGAAGTTGGGATTTTGGCTGACCTGATGGAGCTGACCGATGAACGACTGGTCTTCGGGATAAACGCCTTCCGGCCCGCTGAGCGACAGCGACCACGGGTCGACGGCCACGACGAACAGGCCGTTTTTCACCTCCGGCCGCAGCTTGCGCCCGATGCTGCGCAGGTAGGCCGGGCCGTAGGGCGAGTGCGTGAGCGTGAAGGAATAGTTGAGCAACGGCCCTGCAAACCGCGCCCCCAGCGCACCCGCCAGCACCGTCGGCTGAATGCCCTGCGCGGCCCGCGAAGTCCCCAAAACCAAGGAGCCCGCCGGCGGACTCGCAAACCGCCCGTAGAAAGCATCGACCTGCCCCCGCAGCACCACCGGCGCCAGCGCCAAAGCGCCCAGCAGGGCCGCGCCGGCCAGCAACCCCAGCCGCCCCAGCAGCTTCCAAACCGCGTAAGGTTGAGGCGTTTTCAAAACTGAAAATAGATAAAGGACGTGCTGTTGAACACGCCCAGGTACAGTATCAGCAGGGCCAGGCCCACGTAGCCCGCCCAGCGCCCGGCCGCCGGCCGGGCCGAAACCCAGGCTTGCAGGCTGCGCGCCCGGCCAACATATTCGAGCCCCAGCATGACCACCACGCTGAAGGCGGCCACGGCCAGTTCGGGGCGGTAGTGCTGCGAAAATTCGAGCAACAGCGTGGCCGTCCCCCGGCCGCCCAGCCCGCTCCACCCGCTCAGCAGGTGCTGGCTGATAAAAATGGCATCGGTAAAGCTGTTGGCCCGGAAGAAAATCCAGGCATAGGCCACCAGCCCGAACGTGAGCAGTCTGCCGCCGGCCCGGCGCAGGCGCGGGTGCGCGGCCAGCCCCATGAGCCGGGCCAACCGGTCCTTCAGCGGCCGTGCCCAGGTGCTGAGCACCAGATACAAACCGTGCAGGCCGCCCCAGGCCAGAAACGTCCAGTTGGCCCCGTGCCAGAGGCCGCTGATGAGGAACACGGCCAGCAAATTGCCGTAGGCGCGGGCGGGCCGCACCCGGCTGCCGCCCAGCGGGATGTACACGTAATCCCGAAACCAGCTGGAAAGCGAAATGTGCCAGCGCCGCCAGAACTCCGGCACCGAGGCCGACAGGTAGGGCTGCCGGAAATTGAGGTTGAAATCGAACCCCAGCACGCGGGCCGCGCCGCGCGCCATGTCGGTGTAGCCGGAAAAATCGCCGTAAATCTGGAAGGTGAAGGCCAGCGTGGCCAGCAGCAGCAGCGGCCCCTCGGGGTGCTGGCGCGGGTTGTTGAACACCGGGTTGACGAGCAGGGCCAGGCGGTCGGCCACCACCACTTTCTTGAACAAGCCCCAGGCCATGAGCCGCAGCCCGCTCACCACGCGGGCGTAGTCAAACGTGTGCACCCGCCGGAACTGCGGCAGCATGTGCCCCCCGCGCTCGATAGGGCCCGCCACGAGCTGCGGAAAAAAGGCCACGAACAAGGCAAACCGACCGAAATTCCGCTCGGCCTCCAGCCGGCCCTGGTACACGTCGATGATGTAGCCGACGGACTGAAACGTGTAGAACGACACGCCCACCGGCAGCAGCAAGCCCAACGTGGGCCCGGCCGCGTGCGGCAGGTGCAAGGCCTCGGCCAGCTGCAGCACGGTGTCGCGAAAAAAATTGAAGTACTTGAAAACGAACAGCGTGCCCAGGTTGCTGGCCAGGCTGAGGTAGAGCCAGGGCCGCCGCGCCGGCTTGGTGGGCAGCTGGCTCATGCGGTAGCCGCTGTAGTAGTCCAGCAGCGTGGTGGCCAGCAGCAAGAGCGCATACACGGCCCGCCAGCTCATGTAGAAATAGTAGCTGGCCAGCAGCAGCAGCGGCCCGCGCCAGCGCGGCGGCAGGCCAAAATACAGCCCGACAACCAGCGGGAAAAAGACCAGAAAATGGAGGGAATTGAATAGCATTCTAACCGCGGCAGACCACTCCGCCGGCCAAAGGTCGGGATTGTAGCGTGGACTCTGCGAGTCCGCGCATGGCGGTTTTGTTTGGTGCAGGTGCGGTCTTGCTTCGTGCAAACGCGAACTCGCAGAGTCCACGCTACAATCCTGCCGACTACTTTTGTCCTCCTGTTTCGGATTCCTTCATTTCATGGCTCTCGACCTCAACCACAAATCCATCCTCGTCACGGGGGGCACCGGCTCGTTCGGCAAGCAGTTCGTGCGCACCGTTTTCGAACAATTTCCGCTGGTGAAGCGGCTCGTGGTCTTCTCGCGCGACGAACTGAAGCAGTACGAAATGAGCCAGGAATTTAGCCCGGCCAAGTACCCGGCCATCCGCTACTTCATCGGCGACGTGCGCGACCCCCAGCGCCTGCACCGCGCCTGCGAAGGCATCGACATCGTGATTCACGCCGCCGCCCTCAAGCAGGTGCCCGCCGCCGAATACAACCCGATGGAGTGCATCAAAACCAACATTTTCGGGGCCGAAAACGTCATCAACGCCGCCCTCGACTCGGGCGTGAAGGACGTGGTGGCCCTGAGCACCGACAAAGCCGCCGCGCCCATCAACCTCTACGGCGCCACCAAGCTGTGCTCGGACAAGCTCTTCGTGGCGGCCAACAACATGAAGGGGGCCCGCGACTTACGCTTTTCGGTGGTGCGCTACGGCAACGTCATCGGCTCGCGGGGTTCGGTGGTGCCCTTCTTTTTGCAGGAGCGGCACAAGGGCGTGCTGCCCATCACCCACCCCGACATGACGCGCTTCAACATCTCGCTCGAAGAGGGCGTGGACCTCGTGCTGTACGCGCTGGAGCACGCCTGGGGCGGCGAGATTTTTGTGCCCAAAATCCCGAGCTACAAAATCACGGAAGTGGCCCGCGCCATCGGGCCCGAGTGCGAGCAGCGCATCGTGGGCATCCGGCCCGGCGAGAAGCTGCACGAGGCCATGATAACCGAAACCGACGCCCTGAGCACCGTGGAACTGGACCGCTACTACGTCATCCTGCCCTCGATGCCGACCTGGGACGTGGAGAAATTCATCGCGAATTTCCACGGCAAGCGCGTGCCGCTGGGCTTTCAGTACGACTCGGCCAACAACGAGGAGTGGCTGGACGCCGAGCAGATTCGCGAGGAAATCCGCCTGCACGTCGACGCTGATTTCGTGGCCTAGCCACTAGCGGCGCACTTCCAGCCAGCCTTTGAGCTGCTGCCCGGAGGCAGATTTGGTCAATAAGTAATAATAAGAACCGTCCGGCTGGCCCTGAGCCGTCCAGGAATTGTCGTAAGCGGCTTGCGAAAAAACTTCGCGGCCCCAGCGGTTAAAGACCCGCAGCGCCCAGTCGGGCGCGTGCAGTCCTTGCAGCACGAAGGCCTCGTTCTGGTCATCGCCGTTGGGGGTGATGATGTTGGGCACCACCACGGCGCAGCCCGCGTCCGCCACGTTGATTTCGTCGTAGCTGCTGCAGCCGTTGCGCATGACTTCCACCCGGTAGGTTCCGGGCACGGTCACGGCCAGTGTGGGCTGGGTAGAGCCGTCCGGCCAGCGGTATTGCGTGCCGGCGGGCTGCGCGCTCGGGCGCAGCACCAGGGTGGTGCCCTGGCACATGGCGGTGTCGGGGCCGAGGCGGACGCTGGGCCGGGCTACGTACTCGATGCGCACGGAATCCTGCACCGAGCAGCCCTGGGGCGAGGTCACCGAGACGCGGTAGGTGCCGGGCGCGGTCACGGTCACGGCCGGCCCGGTGAAGCCGGATTGCCAGCGGTACGTAGCGCCGCCCGGCTGCGCGGCCGACAGCGTCGGCGTCTCGCCCTGGCACACCTGCTGCACTTTGGGGCCCAGCTGCACCACGGGCCGGGCGTGCACCAGCACCGTGCGGGTGGTCGTGAACGGCCCCGCCCCGTTGGGCGACACCACGCTCAGCGTCACCTGAAACTGCCCGGCGCGGCTGAAGACGTGCGTGGCGGCCAGGCCCGTCGCGGCATTGGCCGGCCCCGAGCCCGGGTCGCCGAAGTCCCAGCTCACGCTGCCCACGCGCCCGAGCGGGGCCGCCGTGGCGGCAAAAGCCACCGGGGTGCCTTCGCACTCATCGGCGGCCGTGATGCGTAGCGCGGGCACGGGGTACGCGTTGGGGAAATTGGGCAGCCCGCCCATCAAGGTACGGCCCATGGGCAAGGAATTGGGCCGGTAGCCGCAGGCCGTGCCCAGGGCGTTGGGGGCGGTAATGACGTACAGGCTGTTGCGCCCCCACACGCTCATGTAAATTTTATTATCGGGCCCCAGCAGCATGGCGCCCAGCTGCGCATCGTCGGAGCCCAGGAGCTGGGCCGAGTTCAGGATGGCCGTCGGCGACCCGGCCAACAGGTTGTACTGAAACAGCCTGCGGGCAAACCCGGAATTGACGTACAGGCGGGAATTGTCGGGCGAGAACTCCAGCCCATAGGCACGGCCGCCGCTGTTGGGGAGCAGGGGCAGGCTGACGGGGTTGGCAACCACGCCCGTGGCCGGGTCGAAATCGAACAGTTCCAGGGGCAGGTTTTCGGCCGCCACGGCTATGCGGCGCCCGTCGGCGGAAAAGCGCATGTACCCTATCGAGTTATTGACGCCCCCGGCAGTAGCGGAACTGGTGTGCACCGTTCCCACCCGGCTGACCACCGGCGTAAGGCCAAGGCCGGCTTCGGTGAGCGGAAAGCTATAAAAAGCGTCGCTTTGCCACCCGTGCACCACAATCCAGTAGTCGTAGCCGTTGGCGTGGCGAATGGCCGCCAGCTTTTCGGTAACGGGGCTACTGAGCGTGGGCGTGGGCATGCGCACGCCCTTTACCGCCGTGGCATTTCCCAGCCCTCCGTTCAGGCGCATGTCCACGATGGTGTGGCGCAGGCCGCCGACGAGAGATTGCTCGACGGCGTCGAGGGCGAAGACGTGAAACAGGTCGGTGCTGCCGGGGTCGGGCACAATCAGGGCGCCCTGCGTGGCCGACTGGTGGCCGCCCAGGCCGGTGGCCATCACGTTGTCGTTGCGGTTCCAAAGCGTTTCGCCGTTGGTGTAGAACAACGGATTGCCCCGCGGGTCAGAGGCCGCCGAACAGGCCTCGTTCGACGCGATGGAGCTGATGAGCACCACGGGACTGCCCGTGCGAAAGCTCAGCCCCGACCCGCTGCCAAAGTACCAGTTGCTGGTTTCGAGCTGGCAATAGGCCGGCCGCGCGTCCAGCAGCAAGCCCCACAGCAACAGCGGGACGAGCACGGCCCGGAAAGACACGGCCCCGGCCAACGGAGCACGAAACAAAGCAAGCATACGGCGCAGCACAAACGAAAAAGACTGGTAGACCAACAAACTTACGGCCGCCCGCGCGGAGTCCAATTGTCGCCGCCGTAGCAGCGTCTTCTTGGCCCAGCGCGCCTACCTTTGCCGGGAGGAAGCACCACGCCGGTTGCCGCGGCGCTTCCTTCCGGCTTTTAGCGCAAGTTCTCCGTGGTTCCTACCCGCCCCCTCCCCTACGGCCGCCAGCACATCACCGAGGCCGACGTGGCCGCCGTCACGGCCGCCCTGCACGCCGACTACCTCACCCAGGGGCCCACCGTGGCCGAGTTTGAAAAGCAGTTTGCCGCCTACGTGGGCGCCCGCTACGCCGTGGCCGTGGCCAACGGCACGGCCGCCCTGCACCTGTGCGCCCTGGCCCTGAACGTGCAGCCCGGCCAGCGCGTCATCACCACGCCGCTCACCTTCGCGGCTTCGGCCAACTGCGTGCGCTACTGCGGCGGCGAAGTCCATTTTGCCGACATCGACCCGGCCACGGGGTTGATTGATTTGGCGAAAGTGCGGGCGTTGCTCGAAACGCATTCTAACGGCTATTTCACGGGCCTGATTCCGGTGGATTTTGCCGGGCTGGCCGTGAACCTGGAAGAAGCGCGCCGGCTGGCCGATGAGTTTGGCCTCTGGATAATCGAGGATGCCTGCCACGCGCCGGGCGGCTTTTTTGTTGATTCCAAAGGCCAGGAGCAGCGCTGCGGCAATGGCCAGTTTGCCGAGTTGGCCATTTTCAGCTTCCACCCGGTGAAGCACATTGCCACCGGCGAAGGCGGCATGATTACCACCAACTCCGAGCAGTTGTTCCACCACTTGCTGCGGCTGCGCACCCACGGCATTACCCGCGACCCGGCCGACCTCCGGCGCGAGCCCGACGGCGGCTGGTACATGGAAATGCAGGAGCTCGGCTACAACTACCGCCTGCCCGATTTTAACTGCGCTCTGGGCCTGAGCCAGCTCGCCCGCGCCGACGAAGGCCTGGCCCGCCGCCGCCAGCTGGCCGCCCATTACGATGCCGCTTTCGCCCAGGTGCCCGGGGTGACGGTGCTGGCCCCCGGCCGGCCCGGCCACGCCTACCACCTCTACGTCATCGAAGTAGCCGACCGCAAAGGCCTGTACGACTTCCTGAAAACCCGGCAGATTTTCGCCCAGGTGCACTACATTCCGGTGCACCGCATGCCGTATTACGAAGGCCTGGGCTGGCAGGCCGGCGACTTCCCGCTGGTGGAAGAATACTACGCGCACTGCCTCAGCATCCCGCTTTTTCCCACGCTGACCGACGAGGAGCAGGCCTACGTGGTGGCCTGCATCACTGAGTTTGTGACTGCTGAAAATGCCGGCTAGCGTCGCCCTTACAGCAGCTGATTTCGTGGGACGGCTGGCGCTGGGCACGGCGCAGCTCGGGCTCGATTACGGCATCAACAACACCGCCGGGCGGCCCCCCGACGCCACCGTGCACGAGGTGCTGAGCACGGCCCAGGCCGCCGGCATCTCCCTGCTCGACACCGCCGCCGCCTACGGCGACAGCGAAGCCCGCCTGGGCCAGTGGCTGAGCCGGCACTATCCGTCGGGCTCGCTTTTCCAAGTGGTGACCAAAGTGGCGGCGGGCCCGGCCGCCCAGGTGCAGCAGCAGCTGCGGGAGTCGCTGGGGCGGCTGCGGCAGCCGGCGGTGTATGGGGTGATGTTTCACAGCTTCAGCGCTTTTCGGGAGCAGCCCGGTGGCTGGGCGGCCTTGCAGGAAGCCCGGCACGGCAGGCTGGCTCAACGCATTGGGGTCTCGCTTTACCATCCGCAGGAAGCGGTTTGGCTCTTGGAAGAAGGGCTTGACGTGGACCTGGTGCAGGTGCCGTACAACGTGCTCGACCAGCGGTTTGGCCCGCTGCTGCCGGAGCTGGCGCGGCGCGGCGTGGAAGTGCACGTGCGCTCGGCGTTTCTGCAAGGGTTGTTGCTGCGCGAACCGGCCACTTTGCCCGCTTTTTTTGCCCCGCTGGCCCCCAAGCTGACTCGGCTTCAGCGCCTGGCTCAAACGGCCGACGTGCCGCTGCCCGCGCTGCTGCTGCAGTTTGCCGCGTGTGCGCCCGGCGTGAGCCGGGCCGTGGTCGGCGTGGACTCAGCGGCCAATCTGCGCGAAAACCTGGCCGCGGCTACGCACTTGATTGCCGCCGAACAGCGTCGGCCGGAACTGCAGGAGCTGGCCGAAAAAACCGACGACTTCATTCTCCCCTACACATGGCCGCCCCGCTCCTAGCCGATTATTCGCAGTTGTTCAACCTGTCGGGCCGCCTGATTCTGGTGACCGGCGGCTACGGGCACCTGGGCCGGGCCGTGGTGCTGGGCCTGCTGGCGCACGGCGCCCGGGTGGTGGTGCTGGCCCGCCACGAATCCAGCTTCGCGGAGCAGTTTGCGGCCGAAATTCCCGCCGGCCACCTGCACTTCCAGTCCTGCGACGTGGCTGCTACGCCTTCGGTGCAGGCCGCCCTCCGCGCCGTTCGTGAGCGGCACGGCTTGCCGCACGTGCTCATCAACAACGCCGTGTACAGTGCCGGCCAGCAGCCCGATGCCCTGACCGATGAGCAGTTTGCCCTCGGCCTCGACGGCTCGGCGGGCAGCGCCTACCGCTGCCTGCGCGAAGTGCTGCCCTACCTGCGCGAAAACGGCGGCGGCAAAATCATCAACGTGGCGTCGATGTACGGCGTGGTGGCGCCCGATTTCGCCGCTTATGAGGAGTACCCCAGATTTCTGAACCCGCCCCACTACGGCGCGGCCAAAGCCGCTGTCATCCAGCTCACCAAATACTTTGCGTCCTATCTCGGGCCGGAGAATATTCAGGTGAACTGCGTGTCGCCGGGCCCCTTTCCCAGCGAAGGCGTGCAGGCCGAAAGCGGTTTTGTGGCCGAGCTGCGGCAGCGCAACCCGTTGGGGCGCATCGGCCAGCCCGCCGACCTGGCGGGTGCCTTTGTGTACTTGAGCGCCGCAGCTTCCGATTTTGTGACCGGCCACAACCTGGTGGTGGACGGCGGCTGGACCATTCGCTAACTTCCTATGACTACCTCCTGGCCCGTGCGCGTCGTCGTCGTCATTCAGGCGCGCATGAATTCCTCCCGCCTGCCGGGCAAGGTGTTGCTGCCCCTGCCGCTTTCGGCCGGAACCACCGTGCTGGGCCACGTGGTGGCGCGCGCCCGGCAGGTGGTACCGGGCGCGCAAGTGGTGGTGGCCACCTCCGCGCTGGCCGCCGATGATGCCGTGGCGGCCGCCGCTGAAACCTTGCGGGCCTCCGTGTTTCGGGGCGACGAGCAGGACGTGCTGAGCCGCTTCGCGGGCGCCGCGCAGGCCCACCACGCCGAGGTCGTTGTGCGCCTCACCGCCGATAACCCGGCCCTTGACCCGGCTTTTGTGCGGGCAGCAGTAGCGCAGCACCTCGCCACCCGGGCCGATTACACACTGACCACGGGCTTGCCCCTGGGCACCAACGTGGAAGTCATGGCCGCCGCCGCGCTGCGCCGGGTGGCCGCCGAGGCGACGCGTCCCGAGGAGCGGGAGCACGTGACGCCCTACCTGCGCCGCCACCCCGAGCTTTTCCGGCTGGAAGAGTTGCCCTGCACCGTGCCAGCTTTGGTGGCCGGGCTGCGCCTGACGGTGGACTACCCAAGCGACTACGCGCTGCTGCATTTGCTGTACTCGCAGCTGCCCGCCGATTTCTCCCTGACCGACCCGGCCGGGCTGCCCGCCTTGCTGGCAACGCACCCCTGGCTCATGCATATCAACGACCAAAACAGTCAGGTTCAGCCTTAAACTTTGTTTTTTGATTTGTCGCAACGGCTTGGGGTAAGCTGAAGGCTCCTAAAAAAAACAACGCCCGGCGAGTGGCCGGGCGTTGCTGGTATGCGGCTTGCGACGCCGGCGTTAGCGGGTGAGCACCATGCGTTTGCTGGTGGCTTCTTTGCCATTCACGGTGAGGGTGTAGAGGTACACGCCGGCCGGCAGCGAGCCGGCTTTGATTTCCACGGTGTGCCGGCCGCTGGCCAGGTCCGCTATGCTGCGCACCGTACGGCCCTGCATGTCGACGATGCTGAGCACGGCGCTCGTGACGCCGGCGGGCAAGGCGTACTCAATGCGGGTAGCCTCCTGGAACGGATTGGGGGCGTTCTGCTCCAGTTTCACCTGGCTCATGTCGGGAGCGGTGGGCGTCGGCTGCGTGCCCGGGGCCTGCCCAGTTTTGCCTTCCACCAGGGCCCGTAGCTCGGCCATTTGCGCTTTCAGGTCGGCCACTTGCTGCTGCAGCTCCGTGGTTTCGGCCTGTTTGGCATCGAGCTGCTTCACGGCCTCGACCAATACCGGCACCACCTCGATGTAGTTGACGCCGTAGAAGCCATCTTTCTGTTGCTTAACGGCTTCGGGCAGCGTTTTCTGCATTTCCTGGGCAATGAACCCGTACTGCCGCTCCTTCGGAAAGTTGCGTTTGGCAAACTCCGTCGACTGCTTAAAAGTGTACGTCGTCCCGCGCATCTGCCGAATCAGGCCCAGCCCATTTTCGATGGTTTTCACGTCCTCCTTGAACCGTTGGTCGGAAAACGTGATGAAGTTATTGGCATACACATCGCCAAAAGCGACAATGGTCCCGGAGGTAATACTACCTCCGCTAATATTACCAGAGCTGACATCTCCGGTTGGCGAAACCGTGAACACGGGCTGGGTAAGGTTGCTTACGGCAAAAATGGGCCGGTTGACAACCTGCGTGTTGTTGGAGAGGCGCCCCTGGACGTTGACGAGGGGGCGCAAATTCCCGAAGGGGTCCGCCACGTCGTTGCCCGGGGTGATGTTGCCGCCAAAGAACAGGGCTTCGCGCGTGTCAGTGGTCCGGGTGCCCACGATGGTGGGAATAAACTGCCCGGCGGCCCCGGTGCCGTTGCTGATGGTAAAGAAATCGGTGGGCGCGTCGGCCACGCCGATGCGCAGCGGGGTTTCGCCCCCCGTCAGGGCGGTGGCCGTGATTTCGGCCGCCGGGGCAAGCGTGCCGCCTTGCAGCTTCAGCACGTCGGTGAACTGGTTGGTGAACTGGTTGCTGAGGAAGCGCAGGCGCAGCAGGCTGCTTGCATTCTCGCCCCAGCCCACCACCAGGTCCTCGGCGCCGGTGGCCGGGTTCGTCACTTGGTTGAAAAGGCCGAATTGGCTGTTTTTCTGCAGCCGCAGGCCGTAGGGCAGCACGCCGCCCACGCCGAAGGGCGACTCGCCCAACGCCAACCAGTTGTCGCTGGGCGCGAACTGCCCGAACAGGCCGCTGCGAATCTGACCCAGGGGCCCCGTGGCGCCGGTAGCCGGAGCCCCGTTTACCGAAGGGCCCTGAATGGTGGCGCCCGGGGTCAGCACCTGGGCAACGGATGAATGGACGGCAACAATGCCCAGGGCGAGGGCCAGCGCCGAGGCGCGGGCCAGTGTAGTTTTTTTCATGGCGAGGAAGTGCGATGTGGTTGATGATAAATGCCGAGGAATGATGACGCTGCAATGCACGGGCGCTTCGGCAGCTGCCCGGCGCAGCACGCTGGCAATCAATGGTGAGCAACAGCATTACTTGTGCGCTTCCTACCAGCGGAGCGGGCACAGCTGTCCTGGCTACCTCCTTTCAGAGCTTAGAAGTTGGGCAAATCCGATATCAGCCGGGAAAACCGTAGACAACACGGTTTTGAAACGGCCCAAAACAAGGCCGTTCAGCGAGTGCAAAACCCAAGAAGCCAATGCGGGCCGCCGGCGGCCGCATCCTTCCCAAACCGTGAACTGAGATTTCTCTGCCAGCAGGAGGTGGTCCTTAACGGCGCAGAGAGAAAGGGTAGAGTGGTTGACACAACACCTGTGATTCCGAACAGGCGGGCAATAGGCAACCGGTTTCAGGACCGGTAGAGCAACAGTCAATCCGCGGGATTGATGATGTAAACGTACCCGCTAATTAATTAACAGTCAATACACAATTATTATATTATGCATAACCTTTCTAATATCCTTGATGCTTCGGGCTAGCTGCGTGGTTTGCGGGGAGCCTTGCGCTAATTGGCGCGGCCAGTATCTTAGCGCACGGCTCCGCAGGCGCCGTTGTCGACGGCCTCGCCTGCCCGGAGGTTGGGTGTGGCCCTTGCCGAGGGCCTGTGGAGGCCTGCATTCCCATCCCGTTGCCTATGCCCGCGCGCTCCTACTCCGCTTTGCGTTTAAACCAGTACGAGCAGGCTGGCTACCAGCTAGTGCCCATCCGCTACGAAGACCGGGAGCCCATCCGGCAGTGGCGCAACGCTCAATTGGCGGTGTTGCGCCAGGCCGCGCCGCTCACGGCCGAGCAGCAGGACGCTTATTTCCAGCGCGTGGTGCTGCCGCTGTTTGAGCAGGCGCGGCCGGGGCAGTTGCTGTTTTCGTTGCTGCGTGAGGGCGAGTTGGTGGCGTACGGCGGCCTGGTGCACATTTCCTGGCCCGACGAGCGGGCCGAAGTGTCCTTCCTGGCCGACCCGGCGCGTGCCCTGGCCCCCGCCACTTACCGGCAGGACTTTCTCGCGTTTCTGCAGCTGCTCTACCGGGTGGCGTTTGAAGACCTGCGCCTGAACCGGCTGGTGACCGAAACCTACGACCTGCGGCCGGCGCACGTGGCCATTATGGAAGAAAGCGGCCTGAAGCCCGAAGGCCGGCTGCGCCAGCACGTGCAGCTGGCCCCGGGCACCTTTGCCGACTCGCTCATGCACGGCCTGCTGGCCGCAGACTACGCGGCCGGGAAGCCCGGGGCCTAAGCAGGGCCCACTACTTTTACCCCGGGGCCGGCACCATTCCCCGCTGATTTCTCCAGTGAAACCCCGTTCTCTTTTCGTTGCCCATGAATAACGACATCCTGCGCCCCCTCACCGCCGACGACCTGGAAATGGTGCGCGCCTGGCGCAATTCCGACGCCGTGGCTCAGTACATGTACACGTCCACGCCCGTCTCGGCAGAGCAGCAGCAGGCGTGGTTTGCCCGCATCAGCGCCGACGCCAGCAAGGCATATTGGGTTATTCAGAACCAGGGCCGGCCCGTGGGCGTGGCCAACCTCTACGACATCAATGCCGCGTTTAAATCCTGCTACTGGGCCTTTTACCTGGGCGAGACCGACCTGCGCGGCAGCGGGCTGGGGGCCAAGGTGGAAATGGCCGTGCTCGATTACGTGTTCGAGGAGCGCAAGCTGAACAAGCTGCTCTGCGAGGTGTTCGTGAGCAACGACAAGGTGATTGCCATGCACGAGAAGTTTGGCTTTCGGCGCGAGTCGTACTTCCGCCAGCACGTCCACAAAAACGGGGTGTTTCACGACGTGGTGGGCCTGGCCATGCTGCAACGGGAGTGGCAGCAGTTGCGTGAGGGCCTCAGGGCCCGTTTTTTGCGAACCTAAACGCGGCCCCGGCCGGCCGGTGCGGTGGCCGGCCTGCCCTTTTCTCCAACCCTGCGCAATGCCCCTGGCCCCCGGCGATACCGCCTCCCTCAGCAAAACCATCACCGACGCCGACGTGCAGCAGTTTGCGGCGCTCTCGCTCGACACCAACCCGCTGCACCTCGACGAGGAGTACGCGCGGCAGTCGCGGTTTGGGCAGCGCATCAGCCACGGCATGCTCTACGGCGCGCTGGTGAGCGCCGTGATTGGCACGCGGCTGCCCGGGCCGGGCACCATTTACATCAGCCAGAGCTTTACCTTCCTGAAACCGGTGTTTCGCGAAGACGTCATCACGGCCACCGTGACCGTGACGGCGGTGGAAGCCGCCCGCCGGCAAGCCGTGCTGCGTACCGACTGCCACAACCAGCACGGCACCCTGGTGCTCACCGGCGAGGCCCGCGTGCTGCTGCCCGCCTCCGCAGGTCAGTAAGCGCCGAATGGGCCGCGCGGCGGCCGTTACCTTTGCGTTCTTGCTTTTTGCCTCATGACTGAGATTACCATTGGCGGCCGCTCGGTGGGCCCTGCCCACAAGCCGTTCATCATTGCCGAGATGTCGGGCAACCACAACCAGAGCCTGGAGCGGGCCCTGGCCCTGGTGGATGCCGCCGCCGCGGCCGGCGTCGACGCCCTCAAGCTGCAGACCTACACCGCCGACACCATTTCGATGGACACCGGCTTTGCCATTGCCGAGCAGGGCCAGTCGCTGTGGGAAGGCCAGAACCTCTACAAGCTCTACCAAGAGGCGCACACGCCCTGGGAATGGCACGCCGAGCTATTTGCCCGCGCCCGGCAGCACGGCCTGCTGGCTTTCAGCTCGCCGTTCGACGAAACGGCGGTGGATTTCCTGGAAACGCTGGACGTGCCCGCCTACAAGATTGCCTCGTTTGAAAACGCTCACTGGCCGCTGCTACGCAAGGTGGCCGCCACCGGCAAGCCCGTGATTGTGAGCACCGGTGCCGCCACCCTGGCCGAAATCGACGACGCGGTGCGGGTGCTGCGCGAAGCCGGCTGCCGCGAGCTGGTGCTGCTGAAGTGCACCAGCACCTACCCCGCCTCGCCGGCCAACACCAACCTGCGCACCATCCCGGTGCTGGCCGAAACCTTCGGCTGCCCCATCGGCCTGAGCGACCACACCATGGGCGTGGGCGCCAGCGTGGCCGCCGTGGCCCTGGGCGCCTGCGTCATCGAAAAGCACTTCACCCTGAGCCGGGCCGAGGGCGGCGTGGACGCGGCGTTTTCGCTGGAGCCGGCCGAGCTGCAAGCCCTGGTGGTGGAAACCGAGCGCGCCCACCAGGCCCTGGGCGGCGTGCAACTGTGCGTGCAGCGCAGCGAAGAGAAAAGCCGGCTCTACAAGCGCAGCATTTACGTGGCCAAGCCCATTGCGGCCGGCGAGGAATTTACTACTGACAACCTGAAAATCATTCGCCCCGGCGACGGCCTCTGGCCCCGCCACTGGGAAACCGTGCTGGGCCGCAAAGCTGCGAAAGCCCTCAAGCCCGGCACGCCGCTGAACTGGGACGCCATTTAGGGTAAGAGGGTAAGAGGGTAAGAGGGTAAGAGGGTAAGAAGGCTCACTTTAACCAGGATTTCAGGTTTCACACGCATGTCAACTGCCTCAACAGAAACAACTCCTGCCCCCATACCCTCCCACCCTCCCACCCTAATCAAGCGCCTGCGCGACATCCTGCAGCTCCGTTTCTCGGACGTGTACGCCGCCGTGCCGGCCGCGGCCATGGCCAGCATTTCGCCCGCCAACCCGCTCAAACGCCTGGCCCGCGTGCTGGCTTACGCCGGCCTGCGGCTGGTGGGCAACGTGTTTCGGCCCATTAAGAACCCGGAGAACCTGCACGGCAAGGTGTGGCTTTACGTGGTGAGTGCCAACAACTACGACGCGCTTTCCTTCATTAAAGAAGCCCGGCCCGACGCCGTGTTGCTGGCCGGACAGGCCAAAAACATCGGGCGCTACAACGGCGCGGTGAACCGGCTTTCGCTGCGACGCAAGCTGCTGTACTACTGGCAATTTCCGGTGGTATTTGCGGGCTTGCTGCGGTCGGAGGGCCGGCGGGCCTGGCGGTTTTTCGACTTTATTTTCTACGCCATCGGCTACTACGAGGTGTACCGCCGGGCCCTGCGCCACTACCGGCCGCAGGCGGTGGTGTTTTCCAACGACCACAACGACGACTCCCGCTCGCTGCTGCTGGCCTGCCGCGCCGAGGGCGTGCCCACCGCCTACGTGCAACACGCCAGCGTGAGCACCAGCTTCCCGCCCCTGGGTTTCGACCTGAGCCTGCTCGAAGGCCAGGACGCGCTGGACAAATACCGGCAGTGCGGCCCCGTTCGTGGCCGCGTGGAACTGGTGGGCATGCCCAAAGCCGACGTTTTTTTGAGCGCAAAAAACAACGCGCCGGCCGTGCGGCGCGTGGGTGTAGCCAGCAACGTGCACGACCCCGTTCCGGCCCTACAGGAATCATTAGGCTTTTTAATACAGGAATTTCCAGACCTCACGTTCACGTTGCGGCCGCACCCGAGCGACCCGCGCAACTTCGGGCCCTTGCGCCGCGCCTTGCCCGCCTTGCAGTGGTCGGATGCCCGGCAGGAAAACGTGTTTGCCTTCCTGCAAAACCATGACGCGCTAATTGCCGGCGATACCTCGACGCACCTGGAAGCCACGCTGTTGAACCTGGTTAGCATTTACTATCAATTCAGCGCCAACCCACTTATCCACGACTACTACGGCTACGCGGCCCACGGGCTGGTAGACCAAGCCCGGACGCTGCCCGAGCTGCGGGAGCTGCTGCTACGCTACCAGACTCAGAAACCGGCCACCCACTTTCGGCGGGCAGCTTATTACAACGCGACGCTGGGCACTGAGCACGAAGGCCATAGCCAGCAACTGGCCTTGCAGTTGCTTTCCGAATGGCTGGCGTGAGAAGCGCCGACGACCAACCGGGCGCGGCGGCCCCCGGGCTTATCTTCGCGGCCGTGTCGGCCCGTTCTTCTTCCCCGTCTTTGCCCGCGCCCAGAGTCGTGGCCATCACTTCGGAGCTGCGCTTGGCTTACGTGTTGCGGCACTTTTGGCAAACCTATCCCGCCGCGCCGCGGGTGACGATTGGCTACGGACCCGCGGTGGGGGCCGTGGCCGTGGCCGACGGGGCCGGCGACTTTTTCGCCCAAGCCCGGCCCTACCCGGCGGCGCCCAACTGGCGCGAATGGCAGGGCCAACGCATTCCGTTCTTTTTCGACAGCTCGCCCGAAAAAGACCTCCTCACGCTGGGCCCGGAAACCGTTTTACTCAATGCCGACATCATTGCGGGGGCCTTTTATTTGCTGAGCGGCTGGCAGGAATATTTCTCGGCCGAGCGGGACCGGCACGGCCGCTTCCCCTACGCCGCCAGCGTGCAGCAGCAGTACAATTTCGTGACGCTGCCCGTGGTCAATTACTACTTCGACGTGCTGAAAACGGCGGTGGAGCACGTCACGGGCCAGCGCCTGCAGCCGCGGACGTGGGGCGCCAATGCTCCTTTCGCCGCCTTCATCACCCACGACATCGACAACCTGCACAGCGCCTGGAAAGCGCCGGCCAAGGCGGCCCTGCAACAGCGCCAGTGGCGGCGCTTCGGGCAGCTGGTGTGGCAGCACCTCACCCGGCCCGATGCCTGGAATAACCTGGAAGCCGTGGCCGCTGGCACGGCGGAATATGGGGCCAAATCAACCTTTTTCTTGTTGCCCGAAACCCGGCCGGGAGCCGACGGCACGCCCAATGCCGACTACAACGCCCAGTCGGTGCTGCCCCGCCTTGCGGCGCTGCAAGAGGCGCTGGGCGCCGAAATCAGTCTGCACGGCAGCATCGGCACGGCCACCGACGCGGCCCGTCTGGCCCGCGAGGCCGAGGCCCTGCAATACGCCACGGCTGGCCTGCGCTTTCATTACCTGCGCTGGGAGCCGCGCCTCACGCCGGCCGTGGTCGACGCGGCGCAGTCGTTCATCTACGATTCCACGCTGGGGTTTGCCGAGCATTTTGGCTTTCGGAACTCCTACTGCCTGCCGTTTTACCCGTTCAACTTCGCCACCGGCAGCGAGCACGACTTTCTGGAAATCCCGCTCAACGTGATGGATGCCACGCTGCACCACCCCAACTACCTGCAGCTGCGTCCCGAGGAAATGCTGCCCGCCCTCGCGCCCATGCTGGCCGAGGTGGCGCGCTTTGGCGGCGTGGCCACGGTGTTGTGGCACAACGAAAACTTCGACCCCGCCAACGAAACCAACGGCCCCCACCAATTCGCCGAGCTGATGGAATATTTGCAGCAGCAAGGCGCCGCTTTCCTTACGGGGCGCGAAATTTGGCAGCAGTTTCCCGCTTAGCGGCGGCGCCTTCACTTTTTCAACTTCGCACTTTTGGGCATCGTTCTGCGCCAGGGCATCCGCAACACCCTGATTTCCTACGTTGGCTTGGCCATCGGCTTTGCCAATACCATTTTCGTGCTGCCGCGGCTGCTGACCACCAGTCAGTTGGGCCTGGTGGGGGTGTTGGTGTTCCTGGCCACGGTGGGGGCGCAGTTTGGCATGTTTGGGTTTGCCAGCGCGGGGCTGCGCTACTTCCCCTACTTCCGCAACCAGGGGCGCAACCACGCGGGGTTTCTGCCCCTGCTGCTGGGGCTGCCGCTGCTGGGCTACTTGCTGGTGGCCGTTCTGATGGCCGTGGGCCAGCCGCTGGTGCTGCACTGGTACAAATCCAGCGACGCCGCCCTCATCGCGCCTCACTACGGCGTGGCCATTGGGCTGGCGGGCGTCATCATGCTCGGGGCCTTGCAGGATGCCTACCTGAAGTCGTTGTTTCACACATCGTTTGCTTCTTTTTGCCAGGAAATCCTGCTGCGCCTGCTCATTGTGGCGGCGGCCCTGGCCTACGGCGCGCACTACCTCACGTTTGCGGGCTTTGTGGTGGCCTACGCGGGCGCCTACGCGGTGGTGGCGCTGCTGCTGGCAGTCTATCTGGCGGCTATTGGCGAGCTGCACCTGCGGCCTACCCGGGCGGCCCTTCGCATCAAGCCCTTGGGCGAGATGCTGGCCTTCGGCGGCTTCGCGCTGCTGAGCAACATCTCGGGCACGGTGCTGCTGCAGGTCGACAACGTGATGGTAAGCGCCAAGCTCAGCCTGGCGGCGGGCGGCATCTACCTGCTGGCCACCAACGTGAGCACGGCCCTCACCCTGCCCTTTCGGGCCCTGAATAAGACGGCCTTTTCCCTCATCGCCGAATATTGGAAGGAAAGCGACATGGCCCAAATGGGCCTATTCTACCAGCGCGTCACGCGCATCAATACCCTGCTGGGCTGCTACCTGGCCCTGGGCATCGGCTTGAATCTCAATTTCATTTTCGGCCTCATTCACAAGCCCGAGTACGCCGCCGGGGCCGGCGCGGTGCTGCTGCTGCTGGCCGGCCGGTTGTTCGACGGCATCACGGGTGTCAATGGCACCATCGTGGTTACCTCGCCGCGCTACCGCTACGACCTGGGGTTCAACGTGTCGCTGGCCCTGCTCATCGTCGGGCTGAACTGGGTGCTGATTCCGCGCTACGGGCTGGAAGGCGCGGCGCTGGCGTATTGCGCGGCCCTGGTCGGCATCAACACCCTGCGCACTTGGTTTGTGTGGCACAACTATCGGCTGCAACCCTTCGACAGCCGCTTTCCGCGCATCTTGCTGGTGGCCGCCGTGGCCGGCGTGGCCGCCTGGGCCCCGCCGGAGCTTCCCAACATCTGGCTTACTCTTTTGATGCGCGGTGGCGTTCTAACGCTGGTGTACGGCCTAGGCATTTTGCTAACCAATGCAGCACCGGAAGCAGTAGCCTTGTGGGCCAGCCTGCGGCATCGGTTTTTCCCGGCAGCGTAGACGTTCAGCCCAAACGCCCCGCCCACAGGCAGCAATAAAAAAGCCGGCCCCGCAAACGGGACCGGCTTTTTGGTTAAACCAGAAGTTATTGCGCTGCTCAGGCGCCCACCAGCACCGGCCGTTCTTCCAGCACTTCTGGCGCGGGGCCGTCCTGGTGCATTTCGCGGTAGAAGAAGGCGAAGATGAGCGGGAAAATCAGCAGCGTGAGCACGGTAGCCGTCACCAGACCGCCAATTACCACGATGGCCAGGGGCTTCTGCGTTTCGGAGCCGATACCGGTGCTGAGGGCCGCCGGAAACAGGCCAATCATGGCCATGAGGGCCGTCATCACCACGGGGCGCACGCGCGAGGCCACACCGTCTTTCAGGCTTTGGGCCAGCGTCATTTTCTTGCGCAGGTTCTCTTTGAACACCGTAATCAGCACGATGCCGTTTTGAATACATATCCCGAGCAAGGCGATGAAGCCGATGCCGGCCGAGATGCTGAAGTTGACGCCGGTGATGTGCAGCGCCGCGATGCCGCCGATGAGCGCGAAGGGCACGTTGGCCAGCACCAGCGCGGCATCTTTGCCGTTGCCGAAGGTGATGAACAGCAGGATGAAAATGATGACCAGCGACACCGGTACCACCTGCGTGAGGCGCTTGGTGGCCCGCACCTGGTTCTCAAACTCGCCGGCCCACTCGATGCGGTAGCCCTTGCCGAGCTTGATTTGCTGGTCCATTTTCTTCTGCGCCTCGGCGATGGTGGAGCCCATATCGCGGTCGCGAATGCTGAACTTCACGGCGATGAAACGCTGGCCGTTGTCGTGGTACACGAAGGCCGGGCCGTTGCTGGTGCCGATGTCGGCAATTTCCTTCAGGGCCACCTTGCTGCCGCGGATGGTGGGCACGCGCAGCTCGCCAATTTTGGCTTCGGTGTCGCGGTCCTGCTGCGGGTAGCGCACGGTCACGTCAAACTTGCGCTCGCCCTCGTAAATCTGGGTCGCGGCCTTGCCGCCCACGGCCATCTCCACCACGGTTTGGGCATCGGCGGTTTGCACGCCGTAGGCGGCCATGCGGGTCTGGTCGAGCTTCACGCTCATCTCGGGCTGGCCCAGGTTGCGCAAGATGCCCAGGTCTTTCACGCCGCGCACGCCGCCGAGCACCTTCATCACCTCGTTGGCCTTGCCGTCGAGCTCCTTGAGGTCGTTGCCGAAAATCTTCACCGCCAGCGCCGCGTTGATGCCCGCCACGGCCTCTTCCACGTTGTCGATGATGGGCTGCGAGTAGTTGAAAATGATGCCGGGGTACTCCTTCAGCTTTTTGTCCATCTCGTCAATCAGCTGCTCCTTCGTGATGTTGCGCTTCCACTCCTCTTTGGGCTTGAGGTTTACCTGGGCCTGCACGTAGTAGATGCCCGAGGGGTCGGTGCCGTCGTTGGAGCGGCCGGTCTGCGAAAGCACCGACGTCACCTCCGGAAACGAGCGCAGGATGCGGCGGTAGTTGGCCGCCATCTTGTTGGTTTCCGTGAGCGAGGACGACATCGGCAGCTTGGTTTCCACCCACAGCGCGCCCTCGTTCAGCTCCGGCAAAAACTCCGAGCCCAGGAATTTGAACGAGTACAAGCCCGCCACCACAATGGCCATGGTCACCCCGAAGCTCAGCAGCTTGTGCCGGTAAGTGAAGCCAAACGCACTCGTCACAATGTTGTCGAAGAAGGTCACAATGGGGTTGTGCTTCTCCTTCACGTTCTTGTTCAGCAGCAGCGCCGACAGCACCGGCACCAGCGTGAGGGTCAGAATCAAGGCGCCCACCAGGGCAAAGCCCAGCGTGTAAGCCAGCGGGCTGAACATCTTACCCTCCACTTTCTCGAAGGAGAAAATGGGCAACAAACAGGTCAGAATGATGAGCTTGGAAAAGAAAATGGCCTTGCCCAACTCGCCGCCGGTTTTCTTAATCATGCCCAGCTTGGCCAGCTTGTTGAACTTCTCCATGCCCACCTGCTGGGCCTTGTGGTCGAGCACCACGAAGATGCCTTCCACCATCACCACGGCCCCGTCGATGATGATGCCGAAATCGATGGCGCCCATGCTCAGCAGGTTGGCACTCATGCCTTTGAGGCGCAGGCACACGAAGGCAAACAGCAGCGCCAGCGGCACCACAATGCCCACCGTGAGCGTGGTGCGCCAGTCGGCCATGAAAATGAGCACGATGAGCGTCACCAGCACAATGCCCTCAATCAGGTTGTGAATGACGGTGTGCGTGCAGTGGTCCATCAGCACGTCGCGGTCGTAGAACGTTTTGAGGTACACGCCGCTGGGCAGCACTTTCTCGTTCAGTTCCGCGATTTTGGCTTTCACGCGGCCCAGCACCTCGGCCGGGTTTTCGCCCTTGCGCATAATCACGATGCCTTCCACCACGTCGCTCTGGTCGTCGAGGCCGGCCTGGCCCACGCGCGGGGCGTGGCTTTCGGTCACTTTGGCCACGTTGCGCACCAGAATGGGCACGTTGTTGATGTCCTTGACGATGATGTTGCCGATGTCCTCGGGCTTGGTGAGCAGGCCGATGCCGCGCACCACGTAGCTCTGCGAGTTCTTTTCAATCACGTCGCCGCCCACGTTCAGGTTGCTCTTCTGCACGGCGTCGTACACTTCCAGCGGCGTCATGTCGTACTTGGCCAGCATGGCCGGGTTCACGCTGATTTCGTACACCTTACGCGTACCGCCGAAGGCCGCAATGTCGGCCACGCCGGGCACCGATTTAAGCTGCCGCTCCACCGTCCAGTCCTGAATGGCCAGCAGCTCGTTGGTGGTGCGCGGCGTGCGGCTCTGCACCGTGTAGCGGAAGATTTCGCCCGTGGGCCCGTACGGCGGCTGCACGTTCGACTCGCAGCCCGGCGGCAGGTTCACGCCCTGCAACAGGTTGTTGACCTGCTGCCGCGCGAAGAAATCCTCCACGTTGTCCTCGAAGTTAATCTTGAGCACTGACAAGCCGAACATGCTGATGCTGCGCATGTTGCTTTTCATCTGCACCGAGTTCATGGCCACCTCAATGGGCGTGCTCACAAACCGCTCCACTTCCTCGGCCGAGCGGCCGGGCCAGAGGCTCACAATAATCATCTGGGTGTTGGTGACGTCCGGAAACGCCTCGATGGGCGTGTGCACGTAGCTGTAGGTGCCGCCCGCCACCAGCAGCGCCGTCATGAAAAACACGAAAAACCGGTTTTTCAGCGAAAAGGCAACGATGCCCGAAATGAATTTATTCATGGATAGACAAGAATTAATATGGTGTCATGCAGAGCGCAGCGAAGCATCTTGCTCGGAGCAGTAAACCAATCGTAAATAATTACTTGCGCAAGCGAGATGCTTCGCTGCGCTCGGCATGACGGGCTGGTTACGTTGCCCTATCTAGTCGTTCAGTTCATCGTACACCAGCAATTGCTCCTTGGCAATCACCACGTCGCCGGGCTTCACGCCGGCGCTCACGTAGCTGTAGTCGCCCACGGTTTTGTTGATGGTCACGGGCCGGGTTTCCACGTGCGTACGGTCCTTGTACACCATCACGAAATTGCGGTCCTTGTCGAACACCACCGACTTGGCGGGCACGGCCAGCGCCTTGGCGGCTTCGGTGTTCTCGACGCGCACCTGGGCGTACATCTCGGGCTTGAGCAGGTAGCCGGGGTTCTGGAGGCGCACGCGCACCTTCATCACCTTGCTGTCGGGGTCCAATACGTTGAACACCTTGTCAATCCGGCCGCGGAAATGCTTGTCGGGGTAGCTCAGCGTGGTCACGTCGGCCGCATAGCCCACCTTCACCTTCGAAATGTCCGACTCGAAGACGTTGGCCATAATCCAGACGTCATCCAGGTTGCTCACCGTGAACAAGTTGCTGACGTTGTCGTTGTTGAACTGCTCGTGCTCGGTGGCGTTTTTCTCGGTGATGAAACCCGAAATGGGCGCCCGCAGCTCGTACACACCGTCTTTGCCGATGCCGTACACGCTGAGCTGCTTCACGTTTTTGCCCACGGTGCCGCGGGCTTTGGTCACCTCCGCACGGGCCAGCACCACGTCGCGCTCCGAGTTCAGGCCGGCCTTGTACATGTCCTCGGCCACGGCCAGGTTCTTCCTGGCAATGTCGAGGTCGGAAGTGGCGGCCGTGGTCTGGTTCTGCACGTCGGCAATTTCGCTCGACTTGATGACGGCCAGCACTTGTCCCTTGGTCACCTTGTCGCCGAGCTGCACGTTCAGCTTTTCCACCACGCCGCCCACCAACGGGTACACTTTCACGGTGTTGTCGCCGTCCGACTGGATTTCGCCGGTCAGCACCAGCTCGTCCTGCACCGGGCGTTCGCGCACGGTGTCCAGCACAATCTGGTGCATCATGGTGTCCGATAGCCGAAAAGGCGCTTTCGCTTCTTCTTGCGCTTCGGGTTTTGAACAGCTGGCTAGTGCAACAGCCGCCAGCAGGGCAAAATAGGTACGTTTCATTATTTTAAGCTGTTAGCTATTAGCGACTAGCCGTTAGCCTTTGATGAGTTATAGTAAATTGACGGAGGCAAGAGTTGCTGGCGAACAACTAGCAGCCAATGGCTCAGCCCTTTCTATTCGGCCCGGAACACGGGCTTGCCCACGGCAAAATTCAATTGCTCGAACGCCCGCACGCGGTTGGCCCGCAGCGTGTTCAGTTGCACAAGGTTGTTCTTATAAGACTCAAAGAAATCCAGATACTCCACCACCGAGAGAATGCGCTTGGCGTAGCTCTGCTCGATGCCGGTCATCAGGCGGGCGAAGGGCTCCGTGTCGCGGTTGGTATTCTGAAACAGTTCGTCGTTGCGGGCCGCCAGCTGGTAGGCCTGCTGCACCTCGCTCTGCACAATGAGTTGCTGCTGGTCGACTTGTAGTTTGCTGCCGGCTATCTGCGCCTTGGCCGCCTGAATATTCCCCTGGTTGCGGTTGAAGATGGGCACGGCCACGCCCAGCGTGAAAGCGTGATAGTCATTGATATAAGAGCCCGCTTTGTCGTAGGTGTAGCCCACGGCCAGGTCGGGTGTGGCCAGCTTTTGCTGCAGGCGCAGGTTGAGGTTTTGCTGCTCCAGGGCGGCGCGCCGGGCGTTCAGGTCCGTGCGCAGCGCCTGGGCCGTGTCGGCCAACTGCTGCTCGGAGTAGCCGGTCAGGCTCAGGGCCCGGGTGCGGGCCAGGTCCACCACGGGCACGTACTGGGCGCCGGTGGCGTCGCGCAGCAGTACGTGCAGGTCGGTTTGCTCGGCGGCGATGTCGGTTTGCAGCGCCTGGCTTTCGCTTTGCAGCGAAAACAGGAAGGCCCGCAAGCGAATCACCTCTTTCAGCGCCACGTTGCCCTTTTCAAACTGGGTCTGGTACAGGCCCACCGTCCGGCTCAGCGAGCTGATTTCGGTGTTGTACACCTTCAGCGTTTGCTGCTTGAAGAACAAGTCGAAGTACGTGGTGCGCAACTGGTAGCGCAGCGTACGCAGCAGGTCCTGCAGGTTGTACTGCTCCACCACGGCGTTTTGCTGGGCCACCTTGCCCGCCGCCTTGCGCCGCCCGGCAATGGAAAACAGCTGCTGCACCTGCAGCACCACCTCGCCCGGGGTGCGCCCCTCGAAATGCTCGCGGTTGATGTTCTTGTTGATGGCGTTCTGCTCCAGCGTCACCGTCGGGTTGTCGATGAGGCGGGCCTGCAGGGCCTGGGCCTGGGCCACCGTCACGTTGTATTGCTGGGCCAGCACGGCCAGGTTGTTCTGAAAAAAGTGTTGCTCGGCCTCGGGCAAGGTGAGGCGTACCGTGTCGGCGGCCGGAACTGCCGCGGGGGCTTGGGCCGCGGCGGGGCCGGCCAGTGTCCAGGCGCCCAGCAGGGCCAAAAGGGTTACTCGAAACATACTCGGCGTTGATTACCTGACAAAGGTGACCGGGCCAGCATGAGGATAAAATGAAACATTCTAATAGGCCACGAACAGCATCGGCCGCTCGGTGAACCAGCCTTTTTACCAAGCGAAATTCCAAAGCTTGGCCACCTCAAGCGTGGCCAGCGGAAAACTCAGGTCCACGGCGGGCAACATCCCAATGGCCCACTTAGACAGGGAAACGTGACCGCCGGCTAGCCGAAGAATGCCGGCAAAGCCGCCCGCCATCCCAGCCAGAGCCGCCAGCCCCTGGCTAACGCGAAGGGGCCATTCCATTGCCGCGCCGCTACGCCGCGCTGGTTCGGGCACGCTGTTGCGCTGCGCCTTTCTCGGTTTTTGCTCCGGCACCAGCTTGGTCAGCAGCGCCAATTGGCCCGTGGGCAATGTTTTTTGTACCTGCCCATGCCAGCTCGCAAGTGCTGCGGCAAGCTCCTGCGCGCACAGGTGGTGGGCGGCCGCGTGCGCGGCCAGCATGGCAGGCAACACCGCCCCCACAAGCGGCAGCAGCGCCGCCGCCGTCGCCGCTTTCACGCCGGAAAACTCACCAACCGCCTCTTGGGCCACCGTTTTAGTGGCCCCAAGCAGCTCCACGAGCAGGGCCTCGGCCTGCCACATGGCCCCGCCCACGGCTGCCCCGCTCCCCAGAATGCCGAGTACGCCTGTGACTGTGCTGGCTCCCGCCGGCGCGAGGCGCAACGCCTGCTGGCTCAGCCCCAACAGCTCTTGCGCAGAGCCTGTGGCTGCTTTGGCAACAAGGCCGCCCAAAAGCACGGGTATAGCCGCATCCAATGCCTTTTGGGTTCGCTGCTCGCTTTCGCCCAGGCGCGCGGCCAAGTGCCCCACCAGCTCCGGCGAAAAAGTAGTTTTTAGGGTATCAGGTAACGTATTCATATCGGTAGAAAAGGAGTCGGAAAGCTTTCGGATTCGGAGATAAGCAAAGGTGGCCCCGGCAAAGTCTTTACGGATGAGTTTGCCGATAAAACCCGTTTTTCACACGGTTAACCGCGTGTAATTTCCGTCGAACGATTTTCAGTCATTCCCAAATGCAATCGTTCCTCTTTTCTCTTAACGATAAAAAAGACCCAATGGCTGACAAGAGCTTGAATAGATTAATAAATAGATGTTTACAAACGTAATCCAAGTATTCCTTTGGTGCAAGGTGGCTTTTGTAACCAGTTGTATTCCCTTTTAATCGTCTTCGTAATCCAGCCCCAGGCAGTGGTTCAGGGCCTGCAGCAATTCGCTGGCGGCGTGCTGCTGGCCGGCTTTTTTAGCCACCGCCAAGCCGGTGCGGTAAACTTTTTCGGCCTCGTCCTTCTTACCAAATTGCTCCAGCAGCTTGCCAGCGTGGTAGTACGTGCCCACGTAATCAGGGTGTTCGGTCAGCAGCTTTTGATAAAACTCCCACGCGCGCTCCGGCTCCTGGGCCCGGTATTCGGTGGCGAGGGCGTAGACGGTGAAGGCGTCGGTCGGGTCGTCTTCGTAGAATGCCAGCAACTGCTGCAAACGGGTGGGCGGAGTGTTCATCAGGGCGCGAGTTTTGTTTACCTTTGGGGCAAAATTGCGGCTTTTCTACCGCACTTTGCCTGTTAATAGTTTGGCTACCGGAAACGGTAAGAGCCAATAGGTTGTTATGCATGCAGCCTTTTTTCTCGCTTTTTCGCTCACTCAAGCCCCGTTTAGATGAAGTTTCTGGTTTGCATTTCCAACGTGCCCGACACGACCACCAAAATCACCTTTACTCCTGATAATAAGGAGTTCAACAAGGCCGGGGTGCAGTTCGTGATTAATCCTTGGGACGAATACGCCCTCACCCGCGCCATCGAGCTAAAGGAAGCCGCCGGCAACGGCACCGTAACGGTGCTGAACGTGGGCGAGGCCGACACCGAGCCCAACATCCGCAAGGCCCTGGCCATCGGCGCCGACGACGCCATCCGCGTCAACGCCGCGCCAACGGATGCCTACTTCGTGGCCGAGCAGATTGCCGCCATTGCCAAGGAAGGTGCCTACGACGTGATTCTAATGGGCAAGGAAAGCATTGATTACAATGGCTTTCAGGTGCACGGCATGGTGGGCGAAATGCTGGGCATTCCCACGGTGGCTCCGGCCATGAAGCTCGACCTGAGCGGCAGCACCGCCACACTGGAGCGCGAAATCGAAGGCGGCAAGGAGATTGTGACCGTGAACACGCCCTTCGTGGCCTCCTGCCAGCAGCCCATGTGCGAGCCCCGCATCCCGAACATGCGCGGCATCATGACGGCCCGCACCAAGCCCCTGAAAGTGGTGCCGCCCGTGGGCGAGCCCGCCCGCACGCAGGTAGCCGAGTATGCCCTGCCGCCCAAAAAGCAAGGCGTGAAGCTCATCGACGCCGAAAACGCCGGCGAGCTCATCAAGCTGCTCCGCAACGAAGCCAAAGTAATCTAGTTTAGAACTAAGATTTGAGAACTCAGAACTTAGACCGGAGAGAAAGTCTCCAAGGGTAAGTTCTAAGCTCAAAAAATCTAAGCTCTACGTTCTAATCTCTAAGCTCTAAAAAAATGTCTGTATTAGTTGTAGTTGAATGCGCCGATGGCGAAGTAAAGAAGTCATCGCTGGAAGTGGCCTCGTACGGCGCCCAGGTGGCGGCGCAGCTGGGCACCACCGCCACGGTCATTGCCGTGGGCGAAGCCAACGAGGCCAACCTGGCCAAGCTGGGCGAGCAAGGCATCACGAAAGTGCTGTATGACGCCGAACCCCGCCTCAAGGATTTCGTGAACAATGCTTACACCAAGCTCATCGCCACAGCGGCCGAGCAGGAACAGGCCAAAGTCATCGTACTGGCCAACAGCAACATTGGCGCGGCCGTGGGCTCACGCCTGTCGGTGCGCCTGAAGGCCAGCCTGGCTACCAACGTGGTGGAGCTGCCCAAAACGGACGGCGGCCAGTTCACCGTGAAGCGCGGCGCTTTCTCGGGCAAGGCGTTTTCGGACGTGGTGCTGAGTGGCGACCGCAAAATCATTGCCGTGAAGAAGAACTCGACCGAAGCCCAGCACGACGCCGGCAAAACCGCCGAAGTGGTGAGCTTCTCGGCCCAGCTTTCGGACGCCGATTTTGCGGATGCGCCCAAGCAGGTCATCATGCAGGACCAGGCCGGCGGTGTGCTGCTGCCCGAGGCTGAGCGCGTGGTATCGGGTGGCCGCGGCATGAAGGGCCCCGAGAACTGGAATCTGATTGAGGACCTGGCCAAAGCCCTGGGCGCGGCCACGGCCTGCTCCAAGCCGGTGTCGGACGTGGACTGGCGCCCCCACCACGAGCACGTGGGCCAAACCGGCATCACGGTGTCGCCGAACCTGTACATTGCCTGCGGCATTTCGGGTGCCATTCAGCACCTGGCCGGCGTGAACAGCAGCAAGGTCATTGTGGTCATCAACAAAGACCCCGAGGCCCCGTTCTTCAAAGCCGCCGATTATGGCATCGTGGGCGACGTGTTCGACGTGTTGCCCAAGCTGACCGCGGCCGTGAAGGCGCTGAATTAAGTTGTTTTTAATGAATTTGGGGGCTTGAGCGGCTGGTTTTCGTGCGAAAACCGGGGCTTGGGCCCTCAATCTTTTTTTGGCATTCCCGTATTACGAGGCAGGATTTGGGCGGCAGATGGCCGGACTTTTCTTTATTTGCACGTACATCCCTCCTACCGGCCGCGGCCGGGCTGCCTGCCCTTCCTTTCCAAGCCACCCAAGCCACTCAGTACCATTCCCTTGAAAAAAATCCAGCTTGAAATCCTGGGCCTGTCGTCCAGCCAGTCGCAGTCTGGCTCCTTTGCGCTGATTTTGGGCGAAAAGGGCGGCAATCGCCGCTTGCCCATCATCATCGGCATGTTTGAAGCGCAGAGCATTGCCATTCAAATCGAGAAAATCAGCCCCAACCGCCCGCTGACGCACGACTTATTCAAGTCTTTTGCCGAGCACGTACACGTGGTGATTCTGGAAGTGGTGATTTCTGATTTGAAGGAAGGCGTGTTCTATTCGCGCATCGTGTGCTCCGACGGCGCCACCACCTTCGACATCGACGCCCGCCCCTCCGACGCCATTGCCATCGGCCTGCGCTTCGGCGTGCCGATTTACACCGTAGAAAGCGTGCTCAGCGAAGCCGGCATCATTCTCTCGGACCTGGACGAAGCCGAAAGCGAGGCCGAAGACGACGAGGATGAAGACGACGAGGACGACGACTCGGACGCTCCCCGGCCCAGCCGGGCGCAGCCCGAGCCGCGCGAGCCCAGCGGCCAGGTTTCGTTGGACGAGCTCACCAAGATGCTGGCCCAAGCCCTCGAAAAAGAAGATTACGAGAAAGCCGCCAAGATTCGCGACGAGCTCAACAAGCGCAACGGTTGACCGCAGATTTAACAGATTTCAACGGATTGAACGGATTACCTGCGGAGCCTTCTTTCCCTTAGCTCCAATGCAAAGCGCTGCCTCCATCCGGGGCAGCGTTTTTGCTTTCTTTGCAGCCATGAATCAACCTGAGGAAACCCTGAAATACCCCATCGGCCGGCCCCAGCTGCCGACCGGGCCTCTCACCGCAGCTGAGCGCACGGCGCTCATTCAACAGATTGCGGACTTGCCTGCCCAGCTCACGGCCGCGGCCAGGGCCGTGGGCGGCGTGGGCCTGGAGCGCCCCTACCGCCCCGGCGGCTGGAACGGCCGCCAAGTCATTCACCATGTGGCCGACTCCCACATGAATGCCTACGTGCGCTTCCGGCTGGCCCTGACGGAGGACAACCCGACCATCAAGCCCTACGAGGAAAGCGCGTGGGCCGAGTTGCCTGATGTGGCCGCCACACCCATAACCGTGTCGCTGACGCTGCTGGAAGCGCTGCATTCGCGGTTTGTGACGCTACTGCACCACCTTACGGACGAGCAGTGGCAGCACACGTTCTACCACCCGGGCAACCAGCGCACTTCGACGCTGGACCAGACGCTGGCGCTGTACGCCTGGCACGGGCGGCACCATTTGGGGCATTTGCAGCTGTTGCTGCCCAATGTGTGAGGAAAGGGCACTTTGGGATGTAAAAACGTCATGCTGAACGCAGTGAAGCATCTCTACCGCAGTAGTAATTGCTATTGCGGTAGAGATGCTTCACTGCGTTCAGCATGACGTTTTTATTTTTTACTCTTTCAGTCAAATGCCGCCGCCGGCTTCACTTTCCTCGGCGAAGGCGGAAATGCCACCTTCGGTCTCTTCGTCGATGCGCTTGGCGGCGCGGACGAGGCTGCTGCTGAAAATGAACTCCTTGAGCTCGGGCACGGTGGCGTTGAGGATTTCGTCTTTGGTGCCGTCCCAAAGCTTTTTGCCCTGGTGCAGGAAGATGATGTGCTCGCCGATTTCAATCACCGAGTTCATGTCGTGGGTCACGATGACGGTGGTGATGTTGTATTCGTGCGTGATTTCGTGAATCAGCTCATCAATCTTGATGCTGGTGGCGGGGTCGAGGCCGGAGTTGGGCTCGTCGCAAAACAGATAGGTACACTGCGGGGCAATGGCGCGGGCAATGCCGACGCGCTTTTTCATGCCGCCCGAAATTTCGGCGGGCATCTTGTTGCCGGCGTTTTCGAGGCCCACGCGCTTGAGGCAGAACTCGACCCGCTCGCGGCGCTCCTCGGGGCTCATTTCCGGCGTCAGCATCTGAAGCGGAAACTCCACGTTCTGGGCCACGGTCATGGAGTCGAACAGGGCCGAGCCCTGAAACAGCATCCCGATTTTGCGGCGAATTTCCTGCCGGATGTCAATCTTGCTGTTGGTGTACACCGTGCCGTCGAAGGTAATGGAGCCGATGTCGGGCTTCATCAACCCGACGATGCACTGCAGCAGCACACTTTTGCCGGTGCCCGAGCCGCCGAGCAGCAGGTTGCACTTGCCGGATTCGAACACGCACGAAATGCCTTTGAGCACCGGCGTGCCGTTGAACGACTTTTCGATGTTGGATACTTCAATCATTTTCGTAAGCTGATAGCTAGTAGCTGATAGCTGGTAGCTTTTTTGAATCAACGTTTTGAAATGCTAACAACTGACAGCTGTTAGCTTAAAGCTTAAAGCTTAAAGCAAAAGTGCCGCCAGGGCGAAATCCGCAATCAGGATGGCGATGATGGAGTTGGTGACGGCGCCGGTGCTGGCTGCGCCTACTTCAAGAGCGCCGCCGGTGGTGAAATAGCCTTTGAACGACGAGATGCCCGAGACCAAGAAAGCAAACACGACGGCTTTGATGAGGGCAAACAGGATGTTGTAGGGAATGAAGTCGGTGCGAATGCCTTCGACGTAGTCCTGTGCCGTCATGACGCCGGTGAGGGTGCCGGCCAAGTAGCCGCCCAAGATGGAAAGCAGCATGGCCATGATGACTAGGAGCGGAAACATGAGGATGGCCGCCAGAATGCGCGGCAGCACCAGATAGGAGGTCGAATTGATGCCCATGACTTCGAGGGCCGAAATCTGCTCAGTGATGCGCATGGTGCCCAGACCGCCAGCGATGCTGCTGCCCACTTTGCCAGCCAGCACGATGCTGGTGATGGTAGGCGCGAGCTCCAGAATGGTCATTTCGCGCACCATGTAGCCGATGGTGGACTGCGGAATGAGCGGGTTGGTGAGGTTGTAGGCAATCTGGACGCAGGTAACGGCCCCGATGAAGGCCGACACGATGGACACGATGACCACGGAATCGACCCCGATGAGGATGGCTTCGTCGATGGTGCGGTTCCAGAGGACGCGGAACCGCTCGGTGCGCGTGACCATGCCGCGCAAAAAGAGGACGAACGAGCCGAAAGTTGTTAGCATGAGGAATTGTTGAGAATTAAAAACCGAAGTTTGGGCTGGGGAATTACTGCCAGGGTAGTTCCGCGCGACTCGGGACTTTACGTAAAATCAAGTTTAAACAGTGGAAACGAACGAAAAATTAATTGTCGTGACCGGCGGCAGCAAAGGTATCGGCCGCGCCGTAGTGTCGCGCTTCCTGCGGGCCGGCTACCCAGTGGCCACCTGCGCCCGCTCGGCGGAGGATTTGGCTGCCCTCACAACCGCACTGGCAGACGAAGTTCCCGCCGGAATATTGCACACGCGGCCCGCCGACCTCAGCCAGGCCGCCGACTGCGCCGCGTTTGCCGCCTTCGTGCTGGGTTTGGGCCAGCCGGTGGAGGTACTCGTGAACAACGCCGGTGCCTTCGTGCCCGGCCGCCTGCAGGACGAGCCCGACGACGGCTCGCAGCTGCGCCAGATGCTGGCCGTGAACCTGCTCAGCGCCTATGACGTGACCCTGCCCCTGCTGCCGGGCTTCCTGGCCCGGGGCCGGGGCCACATTTTCACCATTTGCTCCACGGCCAGCATCACGGCTTACCCCAATGGTGGCTCCTACGGCATTGCCAAGCACGCACTGCTGGGCTTCACCAAAAACCTGCGCGAAGAGCTGAAGCCCAGCGGCGTGCGCGTGACGGCCGTATTGCCCGGGCCTACTCTCACGGCCAGCTGGGCCGGCGTGGAGCTGCCCGCCGAGCGGTTTGTGCAGGCCGAAGACGTGGCCGAGGCCGTGTTTGGCACCTACTCGCTCTCGCCCCACGCCGTGGTGGAAGAACTGCTAATTCGGCCGCAACTCGGCGACTTGTGAGGCTAGGCCTGGGGCGAAGCTGGCTCTGGCCGCCGAATCCAGCGCTGGTAACCATAAAGCAGCGCCATGCCCCAGAAAAGAGCTTCGGCAATGCCGGCCACGGGCCTTACGAGGGCATGAGACGTGGCCATGGCCACCACCGAGGCGCAAGCCGCCAGCACCCAGGCCAGCTTGAGGTGGTCAAGCAGGCGGCGCGGACGCTTGGCCCGGTACCACCAGGCGTAGGCACTCGCCATGAGGGCCGCGCCGGCCAGCAGCAGCTCCGAACCAAACGCCCAATGCTCAATTTTGAACAGCGTGCCAATGGCCGTGAGCCCGGCCCCGCCCACCAGCAGCGCCACCAGCAGCCAGCCGCTTTTGCGCCATAATTCGCTGCTGAACGCCATCAGAACTAGCAGCCCGAATTTTATCACCGGGTAAGCCAGCGCTAATCCCGAAGCAAACTGAAAATCCGGCAGGCTCATGTGGGGTTGTGCTGAAGCAAGCGGGCAAACTTACTCGGTTTTCTTGCCGCCCTTGCCCGTCACGCGGATGTCGACGAACGCGGGCTGCCCGCCGTAATACAAGGTGCCGTTGCCGGCCACGGTGCCGCCCAGGCGCTGCGACGCCCGCACGTGCGCGTCGCCGTCGCTGTCGCGGGTCAGTTTCACGTCGCAAATCTGCGGGGTGATGCCCTGCGCGAAAAGCCGGCCCGCGCCCCCCACCGTGCAGTTCATGTAGTCGGCGGTGCCGCGCACGGTGAGGTCGCCCAGCTCGTACTGGTCGACGAACAGCTGCTTGGCTCTCACAGTGAGGTCAAAGTCGCCGGCCCCAATGAGGTGGAAGAAAATGGTGTCCTGCACGAATTCGCCCACGGTGCTGCCGTTGCCCTGACCGCGCAGGAAGACGTTGGTGATGCGGGGCAGGTGCAGCGTGACTTCGCGGGGCGAGTCGTAGCTGCGGGTCCAGTTGCAGGTGCTGGTGTTGGCGATTTCGAGGGTGTTGCCTTTGCGGGTGAGCACGATTTCGTCAATCAAATGCTCGCCGGCGCGCACTTCGGCGTAGGTTTTGGTGTCCTGCACCAGGCGCAAGTCTACGTTGTCGAAAGCCGTGACGGTGACCAGGCCGGCGTCGACGGCGCGCTGCTGCGTGACGATGGGGCCGGTGCTTTTGAGGCAATCGGCGGTGGGGCCGCAGGTGCTCAGGCCCACGGCCAGGGCCGCGCCCAGCGCGCCGCGGGCCGCGGCGCGCATTCCGTTGAACCACCCCAGGCCGCTAACTTGCGGCCGCAAACTCGTATAGCGCATTTGCATCCTTAATTTTCTCAAAGATAAATGGACCTCACCGGCAAAGTCGCCATTGTTACCGGCGCAAGCAAAGGAATTGGCCGCGCCACTGTGGAGGCGCTGCTGGCGCGCGGCGCAGCCGTGGCCGGCTGGGCCCGCACGGCTCCTGCTGGCCTCGTCCACGACCGGTTTCAGTTTTTCGAGTGCGACGTGCAGGATGAGCACTCCATCACCGAAGCCTTCACCAACACGCAGCGCGAACTGGGCCCGGATATTCACGTGCTGGTCAACAACGCCGGCCTGGGCATCATGGGCGAGGTGGACGGCTTCCGGACGGAGGACTGGAAAACGATGTTCGACACCAACGTGCTGGGCACTTTCCTGTGCACCCGTGCCGTGCTGCCCCAGATGAAGCGGCAGCACGCGGGCCACGTCGTGAACGTAGCCTCGCTGGCCGGCACGGCAGGCACTGCCGGCATGAGCGGCTACTGCGCCACCAAATTCGCGGTGCGGGGCTTTTCGGATGCCTTATTCAAGGAGGTGCGGCCGGCCGGCATCCGCGTAACGTGCGTGATGCCGGGCTCGGTCGAAACCAACTTCAACGGCAAGGAGCCCGGCCCCGCTCCCGACCCGCACAAGATGCAGCCCGAAGACATTGCGGCCGCCATTGTGCACGCCATCGAAGCGCCCGACACGACCATGATTTCGGAAATCCAGCTGCGGCCGGCGCAGGTGAACAACTAGTGCTTGGTGCATGGTGCTTAGTGCCTGGCACCAAGGAAGCAAGCGAGAAAACCAAGCACCAGGCACCAACAACCAAGCACCAACCAATGGTAGAAATTGAACACCTGACCAAAACCTACGGCGCCCAGAACGCCGTGGACAACATCAGCTTCACGGCGGGCAAGGGCGAAATCGTAGGCTTTCTGGGACCGAACGGCGCGGGCAAGAGCACGACGATGAAAATTGCCACCGGCTACCTCCCGCCCACCGCCGGCACCGTGCGCGTGGCCGGCCACGACGTGCTCACCGACAGCTTGGCCGTGCGCCGCCACGTGGGCTACCTGCCCGAGCACAACCCGCTCTACCTGGATATGTACGTGCACGAGTACCTCGAATTCATCGGCTCGGTACACGGCCTCGGCGGCAAAGCCCTGCGCGCCCGCGTGGCCGAGCTGGTGCGCCGCGTGGGCTTGAGCCGCGAGCAGAACAAACAGATTGGCGCGCTCAGCAAGGGCTACCGGCAGCGCGTGGGCCTGGCCCAGGCCCTCATCCACGACCCCGACGTGCTGATTCTCGACGAGCCCACCACCGGCCTCGACCCCAACCAGATTCTGGAAATCCGCCAGCTCATCCGCGAAGTGGGCGAAGATAAAACCGTCATTTTCAGCACCCACATTCTGCCCGAAGTCACGGCCCTGTGCTCGCGCGTGCTCATCATCAGCCGGGGCAAGCTGGTGGCCGACAGCCCGGTGGCCGAGCTGGCCGCCCGCGCCGCCGGCGAAACCGTGGTCCGCGCCGAGTTTGAAGGCGCCGTGGACACCGCCCAGTTGTCCCAGTTGCCCGGCGTGCGCCACGTGGAGGCCGCGCCCGATGGTGCCGTGCTACTCCGCACCGCGCCGGGCGTGGATGTCCGCGCGGCCGTGTCGCGCCTGGCCGGGCAGGAAGGCTGGATACTGCTGGGGCTGCGGCAGGAGCACCAGAGCTTGGAAGAGGTGTTTGGGGAATTGACGAAGTAGAATTTAATATCCAGAACAACCAGAAAGAACGTCATGCTTCGCTGCGCTCTGCATGACGTTCTTTGACTGACGTTCAAACCAGTATGCTCACCATTCTCCAAAAAGAATTCAACGCCTTCCTGAACTCCCCCGTGGCTTACGTAGTGCTGGGGGTTTTTCTGGTTGCGACGGGCCTGTTTGTCTGGGTTTTCCCGGATAGCAGCGTGCTCGATTACGGCTACGCCGACCTGCAAACGCTGTTCAACCTGGCGCCGTGGATTTTCCTGTTCCTGATTCCAGCCATCACCATGCGCACGTTTGCGGAGGAAAAAAGGGCCGGTACCATTGAGCTTTTATTAACCCGCCCGTTGACGGACGGGCAAATAATTGGCGGGAAATACCTAGCGTGTTTTCTATTGGCTTTGTTGGCATTAATTCCAACGCTGCTGTATTATTTCTCAGTTTATAAACTTGGCAGCCCGGAAGGCAACATCGACTCGGCCGCGACGGTCGGTTCCTATTTAGGCTTGGCGCTGCTGGCGGCGGTGTTTGCGGCCATTGGGGTGCTGGCCTCGGCGCTCACGCGCGACCAGATTATTGCGTTTCTGGTGGCGGTGGTGGGGTGTTTCCTGGTGTATTCGGGGTTCGATTCGCTGGCGTCGGTGCTGGAAGGCAGCGCGGCTTATTACGTCAGCCAATTGGGCATTGCGGCGCACTACCGCGACCTGAGCAAAGGCCTGATTGACTCGCGGGACCTGGTTTATTTCTTTAGTGTGGTAGCCGTGGCGCTGCAGGCCACGCGGCTGGCCTTACGCAGCCGCAATTGGTAATGGAAGATACGTTGACCCCCGCTCCGGTTCCGGCCGCCGCCTCGCGCAAGCAGCGCGACTTGCTGACGTTTGCCGCCATCCTCGGCGGACTGCTGCTGTTCAATTTCATTGCGCAGCGCTTCTTTTTCCGGCTCGATTTGACCGAGGAAAAGCGCTACACCATGTCGGATGCCACCAAGAAGCTGCTGCGCGACCTCAAGCAGCCGGTCACCGTCACGGTGTACCTCACCGGCGATTTCCCGCCCGCCTTCCGCCGCCTAGAGCAGGGCGTGCGCGAAACCCTGACCGAATTCCAGGTCTACGGCGGCGCCAACCTGAACTACATTTTCATCGACCCCAGCGCCGGCGGCACCGAGGCGGCGCGCAACGCCTTCTACACCAGCCTTTTCAAGAAAGGCCTGAAACCCACCAACCTCGGCGCCACCGAAAACGGCAAGCGCGTCGAGAAAATCATCTTTCCCTGGGCGGTGGTGAGTGTGGGCGGGCACGACAAAAACGTGCTGCTGCTGCGCGGCAACCAGGCTGCTCCGGCCGACGTGCGCCTCAACCAGAGCATCGAGGGCCTGGAATACGAGCTGGCCAGCACCATCCGCACGCTGGTGCCGGCCCTGCGCAAGCGCATCGGCGTGATTGAGGGCCATGGCGAGCTGACCAACGCCCAGGCCGGCGACATGCTCGGCACCTGGCAGCAGCAATACGACGTGTTTCGCGTGACGCTGAGCAAGGTGAAGGACCTGAGCGCCCTCGATGCCGTGGTGGTGGCCCAGCCCAAAACGCCCTACACCGAGGACGAGAAATTCAAGCTCGACCAGTTCATCACCAGCGGCGGCCGGGCCTTGTTCTTCATCGATGCCCTGCGCGTGGACCTCGACAGCGTGAGCCGCAACGGCGTGGCTTTGGCCACGCCCTACAACCTCAACCTCGACGACCTGTTCTTCAAGTACGGCCTGCGCCTGAACCAAGACCTGCTGCTGGACCTGAACAGCGGCCAGATTCCGCTCGTGACCGGCATGGATGGCAACAAGCCCAAAATTGAGCCCATGCCCTGGCAGCTCTACCCGCTCATCAACAAGTTTAGCCCCCACCCCATCACCCGCAACCTCGACGCGGTGTACCTGAAATTCGTGGGCAACATGGACACGGTGAAAGCCACCGGCGTCCGCAAAACCGCGCTGATGACCACCTCGCGCTACACCCGCGTACTGCCCGCGCCCGTGCCCATCAACTTCAACGACGCCCGCCTGGAGCCCAACCCCAAGCTCTACCAAAAAGGCTTCCAGCCGGTGGCGTATTTGCTGGAAGGCCAGTTTACCTCGCTCTTTGCCAACCGCGCCCGGCCGGGCACGCTGCAATTCCAGCCCGAAAAGCCGGCCAATGCCAAGCCCAGCAAAATCCTGGTCGTGTCCGACGGCGACTTCATTCGTTCCGACATCGACCCCAAAACCGGCAACCCCTACCGCCTGGGTTTCGACCGCCTCGCCAACACTGAATTCGCCAACCGCGAGTTGGTGCTCAACGCCACCGACTACCTGCTCGACGAAACCGGCCTCATCGCCGTGCGCGGCAAGCAAATCACCCTCCGCCCCCTCGACAAGGTGAAGCTGGCCGAACAGCGCCGCCGCTGGCAGCTGCTGAACATCGGGGCTCCGCTGGCGCTGCTGGGCGTGTTCGGGGCCGTGCGGGCTTGGCGGCGCAAGCGGCGGTACGCGGGGTTTGGGGCTTAGCTGAATTCAGGTCAACTTTATTAAACCTTGCCCGAACTGCATGGAAGAGCTATTTGGAGAACTCATCGGCCAGGCTTTCATGGCTGTGGTGTTCACTGCCATTGGGTTTGGGTACTTGTACTTGCGCTACCGTAACACAGTGCAGGTGCAGCAGGTATTGGTCAGAAAATACGAAAACAGCTACGCAAACGCTGGGATGGCCGTGGTGCTCAACGTGGCCGCCGCTACCTTCATCCTGCTCATAATCGGCTTGCTAGTGGCGCCGCTGCTCCATTGGCTTCGCGGCTTGGGCTCCTTCAGTAGCTGAGCGCAGCGGGATATTCGCCACCTTTCGCCGTAGCCGGAACGGCCCTCCGGCAAAGTCTCAAAGGCCTGCGGAAACCGAATGGTGCCCGTAACTTAAGTTGCAGAGCACTTTCAATTTCCGCAGGTGCCGGTAACCCGGGTTACCGGCACCTATGTATATCTGCAGGCCTCTGTAACCCGGGTTTTGGAGACCTGTGTATTTCCGCAGGGGTCCGAAACCCGGGTTACAGAGAAGACGCATCGAAAGAAGCGTTAAGCGGCCCGCTGCGCGCTTCCAAAGCCCACGGCCACCGCCTATCTTTGCCCTCCCCTAGCCCAAACCTTAGCCTTACGTCATGAAATTTATTGTCTCGTCATCCGCGCTGCTGAAGCAGCTGCAAAGCATCAACGGCGTGGTTACGAACAACCCCGTGGTGCCCATTCTGGAGAACTTTCTCTTTGAGATTGAGGCCGGTAAGCTCACCATCACCGCCTCCGACCTGGAGACGAGCATGATAACGGAGCTGCCCGTGGAGGCCCGCGACACCGGCCGCATTGCCGCGCCCGCCCGCATCCTGCTCGACACCCTCAAGAACCTGCCCGACCAGCCCGTGACCTTCACGCTGGACGAGGAAACCTACACCATCGAAATCAGCTCGGCCAACGGGCGCTACAAGCTGGCCGGCGAAAATGCCGCCGACTTCCCCCGAGTGCCGGTGGTGAAGGGCTCGGCCCCGATTGAAATGCCGTCGTCGTCGCTGGCGCGCGCCATCAACAAGACCATTTTTGCGGTGAGCACCGACGAGTTGCGCCCGGCCATGACCGGCATTCTGGTGCAGCTGGCCGACTCGCAAGTGACCTTCGTGGCCACCGACGGGCACCGCCTGTTGCGCTACCGCCGCCAGGACGTGGGCGCCGGCCAAACCGCCAACCTCATCATCCCGCGCAAGGCCTTTAACCTGCTGAAAGGCACACTGCCCTCGGAGGCCACGCCGGTGAAGATGGAGTTCAACCAGAGCAACGCCTTCTTCTCCTTCAACCAGATGCGCCTCGTGTGCCGCCTGATTGACGAGCGCTACCCGGACTACGAAAACGTGATTCCGGTGAGCAACCCCAACAAGCTCATCATCAACCGCCAAGAGCTGCTCAATTCGGTGCGCCGCATCAGCATCTATTCCAACAAAACCACCCACCAGGTGCGCCTGCGCCTGGCCGGCTCGGAGCTGGTGGTATCGGCCGAAGACCTGGATTTTAGCAACGAAGCCAAGGAAACCCTCACCTGCCAGTACGACGGCGAGGACATGGAAATTGGCTTCAACGCCCGCTTCCTACTCGAAATGCTGTCGAACATCGACTCCGACGAAATCACCCTGGAGCTGAGCACGCCCAACCGCGCCGGCCTGCTGATGCCCACCACGCCGGACGACAGCGAAAGCATCCTGATGCTGGTGATGCCGGTGATGCTGAATAACTACGTTTAACTTTTTGCCCTCATTTCTGTCATCCTGAGCGCAGCGAAGGACCTTATTCCCGCCGAACGATTATCGTTCTAGCTTGATAAGGTCCTTCGCTGCGCTCAGGATGACACATTTTTACCTAAGATGAAAAAATCAGAAATTCGTTTCAGCATCGCGCTGGATGACAATAAAGTACCCGAAGCCATCAGCTGGTCGGCTACCGACGCGGGGCCGGACATTCACTTTGCCAAGGCCATCAACATCGCGCTGTGGGACCGGGAGCAGGTGGGCACCATGAAAATTGACCTCTGGACCAAAGACATGCCCGTGGACGAGATGAAGCGTTTCGTGGTCGACAACATCGGCTCGATGGCCGAGAACATCGTGACGGCCACCGACGACAAGGAAATGGCCAACAAGATGCGCGCGCTTTGCAAAGAGCTGTCGGACTACCTGGACAAGCAGGAGCAAGGGCAATAGTCTACGATTAAAATAGAAAAAGCCCCGTCGGATTGCTCCGATGGGGCTTTTCAACGGAAGTAAAGGCGGAAGTTACCGGGCGTTTCGGCCCAGGTTGCCGGCCGGCCGGTTGACCGGCTTGGTGCTGGCGGGCGCGATGGTGGCGTCGTTGGCGCGGGCCGGGGCCGGGTTCTGCACCGAGTTGGTGAGCAAAATGCTGGCGGACTGGGAAGCGTAGTCCTTGTCGTATTTGTTGTAGGAGGCGCGCGAGCTAAAGTAGCTGCTGTACTGGTCGTTGCTCAGGAAAGCCTGAAACTCCTTGTCGCGCTCCTTGCACACGCCGTTGCACTCGGCGTCGATAAGGCTGGGGTTGCCGGCATTTCTGCGCTCAATGGCGGCCATTTTGGCGACTTTCTCGGCATTTACGGCGCGGAGCTTGGTAGCCTGGTAGTTGTTGAGGTGCAGGTCGCGCACCATGTGGTCGCTCAGCCGGTCGGCGCGGGCCTGCACCGGGTTCAGGCGGGGCGAGGATTGGGTCTTGTCCTGCGGCTCCACGGTGGTAGCGCGGGAAGCTTGCTGGGCGGAAGCGGTGCCGGCCATCAGCGCCAGCAGCAGAGAAGCAAAAGCTGATTTCGTCGTCATCGTCGTAGGGGGTTAAGTACACACTTACGCAAGGACCGGGCCAGAGGGAAAGGGCTCAGTAGTGGGTTTAAACGCAAGAAAACCTCCGACGGTTCGGAATCAACCGGCACGCATAGTGACGGTTGAATATGCTACCAGTTATTTTTCCACATCATCGACTCCACCGGTTTGTCGGTGCGGTCGTTGTATTTGGCGTTTTGCTTGCGGTTGTAAAACGTCTCAACGTCGCCCTGCACGGTGAAATAAATCAGCTGGCCGATGGGCATGTTGCGATACACCCGCACGGGCATCGACACGCTGATTTCCAGCGTCCAATGGTTGCAGAAGCCCACGTCGCCCTTGCCCGCGGTGGCGTGAATGTCGATGCCCAGGCGGCCCACGCTGCTCTTGCCTTCGAGGAAAGGCACGGTGGCGTGGGTTTCGGTGTATTCCTGCGTCACGCCGAGGTAAAGCTTGCCGGGCTGCAGCACGAACCCTTCCGTTTCGGGGATTTCAAACGTGTCGATTTCGTTGTGGCGGCGCGCGTCCAGCACCGCGTCGCGGTAGGTGGCCAGGTAAGGGCCCAGGTGCACGTCGTAGGAATTGGTACCCAGGCAGCTACGGTCGTAGGGCTCGATGACGATGGTGCCTTTTTCGATTTCCGCGAGGATTTGCTGGTCGGTAAGAATCATTAAGTTGAAAACAGAAGAGAATGCAGAAAAAGTAAGCGGGGCGCCAATAGGCATTAGTCATCGTCGTGGTGGCGGGCCGGGTCGGTGGGCTCGAAGTCGTCCTCGTCTTCGTAGCTGTCCTCTTGCAGGCCCTGCGAGCGGGTGGGCCGCAGGCGGCTCACGATGCTGCGCGGCTCGGGTTCCGGCTCGGGGTCGGCCGCCAGGTTGTTGATGCGCCGGCTCATGCCCGGCAACACGCTGGTGGCGAGGTAGAGCAACGTGAGAAAGCTGCCCAGGCTGAGCAGCAGCGTGAAGTAGTCGAGCCAGTCGTGGCGCGGGGCGCCCGCGGGGTCGGGCGCCGCCACGGGCGAGCTGCTGAGCGGGGCTTCGTCGGACGAGGCGGCGGGGGCTGCTTCCAGGCCGTCGGCGTCGTGGGTGGTGAGGGGCGCGGCCACGGGCGCTTCGGGCTGGGCGTCGGCATCAGCGGGGGGCACGGCGGCCGTTTCCTCCGAGCCGGAGGCGTTGAACTGGGCACTGGCCTGCTGAATGAGGCGCTGCTCGGCCCGGATGAGGGCCACCCGCTCGTCGCGCGGCAGGTTGTGAATGAAGAACTCAAAGTTCTTGTCCAGCAGCACCGATTTGAGTTGCTTCTCGAACTCGGCCAAGGTCATGGGGCCGTTGCCGAAGCGGTTTTTATACCGTTCGGCAATGCCGTTGTAGTTCATGAACAGCTGCTTGAGCGCCGCGTTGGTGCCGAAACCGTCGAACTGCCGGCGGGCGGCGGCGGTGCGCAGCGTGAGCGGAAACTTGCCGCGGGTGAACGACTTGTCGTACACCGTTTCCATGGTCCGGAAATTCAGCTCGTCGATGGTTTTATCGAAGAGGCGCTTGTTGGCCTGGGCCGGCGTTTCGGCCCGGGCCAGCGGCCCAAGAAGTAGCAGCAGAGCAAGAAAAAGCTGTTTCACCATGGGGCAAAGGTCGCTGAATAATTCAGCGCAAGGTTAATCAAAGCGAAAAATAGGTTTTGACCCGCCGTAAAAACGCCGCGCGGCCAAAACCTATTTTGCTTCGCCAGCGACGCGCGGCTACAGATTGTGCGCCTCTGCCAACGACTCGCGGCACGCCTTCAGGTACATTTCCACCAGCTCGTCGGTGATGGCCGTGGACACGAACAAGGCCTCAAACTGCGAAGGTGCCAGGTAAATGCCGCGCTCCAGCATGGCGTGGAAATAGCGGCCGAACGCAGCGATATCGCACTTTTTGGCGTCGTCGAGGTTGGTCACGGGCTCAGCGGTGAAGAAGAGGCTGAACATGGAGCCCACGCGGTTCACGGTGTAGTTCAGGCCCAGCTCGGCGGCAATCTGGCGGGTGCCGTCGGCGAGGCGGGCGCTGCTGGCTTCCAGGGCCAAGTACAGCTCGGGGTGCTCGTGCAGGTAGCGGAGCTGGGCCATGCCGGCGGCCGTGGCCATGGGGTTGCCGGAGAGCGTGCCGGCCTGGTACACCTTGCCGGCCGGCGCCACGCAGTTCATGATGTCTTCGCGGCCGCCGTAGGCACCCACGGGCAGGCCGCCGCCAATGATTTTGCCCAGCGTGGTCATGTCGGCCTTGATGCCATAGAGCTCCTGCGCGCCGCCGGGCGCGAGGCGGAAACCGGTCATCACCTCGTCAAAAATGAGCACAATGCCGTGCTCGGTGCACAGGTCGCGCAGGGCCGGCAGGAAGCCTTCGGCAGGCGCCACGAGGCCCATGTTGCCCACCACGGGCTCCAGGATGAGGGCCGCCACCTGGCCGGGATTGGCGGCGATGAGGGCCTGCACGGCGGGCAGGTCGTTGTAGGGCGCGGTGAGGGTGTCCTGGGCCACGCCATGGGTCACGCCGGCCGAGTCGGGCTCGCCGGCGGTGAGGGCGCCGCTGCCGGCCGCAATCAGGAAGGCGTCGCCGTGGCCGTGGTAGCAACCTTCAAACTTGATGATTTTGGCGCGGCCGGTGTAGCCGCGCGCGGCCCGGATGGCCGACATGCAGGCTTCGGTGCCGGAGTTTACCAAGCGAACTTTCTCGATGCTGGGCACCATTTCACGAATCAGCTCGGCCATTTCTACCTCGCGGTGGGTGGGTGCGCCGAAGCTGAGCGAATGCGGCAGCGCCTTGGTCACGGCCTCAAGCACCACCTGCGGGGCGTGGCCCAGAATCATGGGGCCCCAGGAATTGATAAAATCGACGTAGCGGTTGCCGTCCACGTCGGTCAGCCAGGCGCCGTGGGCGCTTTGCATGAATACCGGCGAGCCGCCCACCGAGCGGAAGGCGCGCACCGGCGAGTTGACGCCGCCGGGAATAAGGTGCTTGGCGCGTTCGAAGAGGGTAGCGGAAGTGGTGAGGTTGAGCATTAGGGATTGAAAATCGGGATAAAAGTCGAAAGGCCGCCCTGTCGAGCCACCTCGCATGAGAAAGTGAATAATTACTTCATCGCGCGAGATGTCTCGACAAGCTCGACATGACGTTCTGGGTTTTTTAGTAAAAAAGGCATCACCGCACTACCTGCAGTTCCAGGTTATTGAGCTTGATGATGGGCACCACCTGGTTGTCGTGGGTGCCGCCAGTATAGTTCTGGCCCTCAAAAATGGCGCCTGGCACCGCCCCGGCACTGGCCAGATTAGTTTGAAAAGCGGGCCCGTACTGGAAGAGTGCCGTGCCGAAATACATCAGCAATTCAAAGCCCTGGCTGGCAAAAAGCGACGGCGGCAGGTGCTGGCGCTGCAAATACAATTGGCGAAACCGGCGGAAACCCGGCCCCTGCTCGTCGTAGTATTTCGGCTGCAGCATGTACACGCCGGGGGCGGCGAACTGGCCCACATCGAGGCGGGCGTTATCGAGCCAGGAGCCGGGGCAGAGCAGCGCCGGGCGGGTGGCCGCGGGCTGTTGCTGCCAGAGCCTGAAGGCGGCCGGCCCCACGCGGCGGTTGTCCGAATACACCACCAGGTGGCTGGCATTGGTGAGGTCGAGGCCGGTGAGCGCGGCGTTGAGGCTTTCGTCCACGTCGGGGTCGAAGCGGCGCAGGGCGCTGATTTTGCCGCCGTCGGCCTCGTAGGCGGCTTTGTAGGCGTTCGCGAAGGCGGCGTCGTCCTTGCTGTCTTCGTGGAGCACGATGCCGGGCCGGCCCGCGCCAAAAGCCGTGAGGGCAAACTGGGCGGCCACCCGGCCCTGAGTGGCCGTGCTGGGCGCAAACAGGTAATGCCAGGGGTTGTCAAACACCAAGTCGGCGTCCTGCGACAAGGGATTGACGCACACAATCTGGTGCTCGCGGGCGTAGCGGCCCAGCAGCTTGGCGCCCGATTTATAGACCGGGCCGATGAGCAAATCCATGCCGGCCAGCTCGGGCAGGGCCAGTACCTGCTTGAGGGTGAGGGTGTCGGCGCCGGTGTCATAGGCGAAAATCTGCAGGGGCCGGCCCGCCCGCTGCAGGCTGTCCTGGGCCAGGCGCAGCCCGGCGTAGAGGTCGGTGACGAACTGGTTTTTGCGGATGTTCTGCCAGCTGGGGTCGTTCAGCTCAAAGGGCAGCAGCACGGCCACGTTGTAGCTGGGTTTCTTGGCCACCACGGCGCGGGGGCGCGGTGTGTAGCGGGTGCGGTCGAGGCTGAAGCGGCTTATCAGCGCGTCGAGCTGGGGCCGGTCGGCGTCGGTGAAGGTGCCGCCGATGACGAGGTTTTCGGCGTAGGCGCGGGCCAGGGTGGCGTCGTCGGGGTAGCGGCGGAGGTTGCGCTGCCAGGTGCTGCGCTCCTTGATGCGGGGCAGGTAGGTGGCCTTCATGGCCTCGCGCTCGGGCCCGAACTTATCGGCCGGCAGCTGGGCCAGGGTTTTGAGGGCGGTGTCGTAGTCTTCCTGCTCGAAGGAAGCCTGGCCTTGCAGCAGCAGGGCGTCGGGCAGGTTGGGGTAGGCGGGGTACTCGGTGCGCAGCAGGTTGAGCATCTGCTCGGCCTCGGGCCACTGCTTGAGGCGGGCGTAGGCCACCGCCGCGAGGTAGGCCGCATCGGCGGCGCGGGCGAAGCGGGCGGCGGGCTGGGCCAGCGGCTCCAGCAGCGCGGCAGCGGCGGCGTAATGGCCCTGGTCGAGCTGGGTTTTGCCGCTGCGGTAACGGGCGGCCGGGTCGGCGGCCGGGGCAGTGGGTGCGGGTTTGGGCCGGGCAGCCGGGGGGGCGCTGGCCGGCCGCGCAGCTGCCCCAGCCGCCGGGGGCGCGGGTTTGGGCTGGGCGGGCGTTTGGGCCAGCGCGGGCGTAGCCAGCAGCAGGCCGGCCGCCACCCACCGCAGCGGGCGGCACAGCAAAGAAACTAGTGTCATCAGGAGCAGTAAACAGGCTTTCGCGTCTACGGAAAGCCGGGCAAAATTAGCCATAAATAGCGGGGCACTGGCCAACCCGTTGCGCCGTACCCGGGGCCTGCTTATGGCTCAAATTAAAGCGCCATTAAACGCGAATTAAAGCGTAATTAAACCCGGGTTAAATCGCAATTAAAAGCACTGGAATGGCTTTCACGGGCAAAAACGGGGGTGAAATTTTGCACCATCAAAGGCTCACTCATGCTTTCCCCGCTTCGTTCCGAGGTCCAAACGCTGGGCGGTCGATTTGGTGGCGGCGCCGGCCGTGAACCCGGTTTTTGCCCACCCGCAGGGGCTAATGACTCCCCGTGGGAATCGGCGAACACGCAGCGCTTCTGCCCCTCTCCTCCCCTTGCAATGACTTTGGTGCGCTGGCACCTTTCTGAACTGGCTGGTGCCAGCTTGATTCAATTCCCCTGCAACGGCTTGTAATTATGGCAACTACGCATTCGTTAACTCCCGTGCAGCGCTTGTTCCGCCTGTTTGCGGCCGAGCGCACCGACATCACCTACCTCTACGTGTACGCGGCGCTGGCGGGCCTCATCAGCCTGAGCTTGCCGCTGGGCGTGCAGTCGGTGATTGGCTTTGTGAGCAGCGGGGCGGTCAGCACCTCGCTGGTGGTGCTCATCGGGCTCATTGTGCTGGGCACGCTGCTGGTGGGCGGCCTGCAAATCATGCAGGTGACGCTGGTGGAGTACATGCAGCAGCGGCTGATGGCGCGGATGGCCCTGGACTTTGCCGTGCGCCTGCCTCAGGTGCGCGCCGAGGCCCTGGAAGGCGAATACCTGCCCGAGCTCATGAACCGCCTGCTCGACGTGCCACCCCTGCAAAAAGGCCTGGCCACGCTGCTGATTGAGTTTTCAGCGGCCGCGCTGCAAATTCTGTTTGGGCTGCTGCTGCTGTCGTTTTACCACCCCATCTTCATTGCGTTCGGCGGGCTGCTGGTGCTGGGCTTGTACGGGCTGATAGTGGCAACCGGTCCCAAAGGCCTGAGCACCAGCATTGCCGAAAGCCAATACAAATACCGCGTGGTGGCCTGGCTTGAGGACGTGGCCCGCACGGTGAGCAGCTTCCGGCTGCCCCTGCGCCAGGGCCTGGCCCTGGGCCGCACCGACGACCTGCTGAACGGCTACCTCGGGGCCCGCGCCGCGCACTTCCGGGTGCTACTCACGCAGTCGTGGGGCTTCGTGGTGTTTAAAACATTGATAACAGCCGCGTTGCTCAGCATCGGGTGCTGGTTGCTGATTGAGAAACAGATAAACATCGGGCAGTTCGTGGCCGCCGAAATCGTCATCATCCTCACCATTGGGGCGGTGGAGAAGCTGGTGCTCAAGCTCGACGTGGTGTACGACGCCCTCACCTCGCTCGATAAAATCGGGCACGTGCTGGACCTGGAAGCGGTGCCGCCGCCGCGGGGCACGGCCCTCCTGCCGGCCCTGCCCGCTGCCGGCGCGGGGCCGGGCCTGGCGGTGGAAGTGCGGGACTTGGCTTACCGCTACCCCAAGGCCACGCACCCCACGCTCGACGGCGTTTCGCTGACCTTGGCCCCCGGCCACCACCTGGCCTTGGCGGGGGCCGATGGCGCCGGCAAAACCACCCTGCTGCGCCTGCTGGCCGGCTTGCTCGATGGCTACTCCGGGCAGATTGTGTACGCGGGCCTGCCCCTGAACGACCTGAGCCCGGAAGCGCTGGCCGCGGCCGTGGGCGACAACCTCTCGCACCAGCACCTGTTTTCGGGCACGGTGCTCGAAAACATCACCCTCAACCAGCCCCACCTCAGCGCCGCCGACGCGGCCTGGGCCGTGGAGCTGGTGGGCCTGCGCGACCACCTCTACGCCCGCCCCACCGGCCTGCAAACGCCCGTAGGGCCCGGCCACGCGCTCGGGGCCGGCGTCACCCAAAAGCTGCTGCTGGCCCGGGCCGTGGTGGGCCGCCCCCGCCTGCTGCTGCTCGACCACATGCTGCCCGCCGCGTCGCTGGCCGAGCGGGTGCGGGTGTTGCGCCGTCTGCTGGCGCCCGGCCTGCCGTGGACGGTCGTCCTCGGCACCACCCAGCCGGAGCTGCTGGCCCTGCTGCCCCGCGTGGCCGTGCTGGACGAAGGCCGCCTGGTGGCCGAAGGCACCCTGGCGGAAGTGAGCCAAACGCAGGAGATGCGCGCCTTGCTCGGGGCCTAGCGCCAGCATCGCTGCCGGCCCACTGGCCGGCAGCCAACGCGGGCCGGCCAGCGGGCCGGCGCCCTGATTAACTGCAAAATTTAATACCTGACCACCATGCCATTTGCTGAGCATCCTCATCCGGAAACCCACCCCGACGCGGGGCGCTTCACGGCGTTTCGGCGGGCGCGCACGCCCCGGGCCGGCCGCACGCTGGCCCGCTGGGCGGGCGGGCTGGGCCTGCTGGTGCTGCTGAGTGGCTTTCTGCCGTGGACGCAGAACATCCGCTCCACGGGCAAGCTGACCACGCTACGGCCCCAGGACCGGCCCCAGACCGTGCCCAGCACCATTGGCGGCCGCATCAAAACCTGGCGCGTGCAGGAAGGCCAGCTGGTGCAAAAAGGCGACACGCTGGCCGAAATCGTCGAAATCAAAGACAAGTACTTCGACCCCGAGCTCTTGGCTCGCACGCGCGAGCAGCTGGAAGCCAAAATCGCCGGCCTGCGCGAAAACGCCGCCAAAACCCAGGCCCTGGGCAGCCAGCAGGACGCCCTGCGCCTGGCCCTGCAAGCCAGCCTGGCCAAAGCCCGCAACAAAGTGCGCCAGGCCGACCTGAAAGTGCGCTCCGACCGCGCCGAGTTGGTGGCGGCCCGCGCCGACTACGCCATTGCCGAGCGCCAGCTCGAACGCCAGGAACTGCTCTACAAGCAAGGCCTCAAAAGCCTGACCGAGCTGGAGCAGCGCCGCCTGAAATTCCAGGAAAGCACCGCCAAGCTGCAAGCCGTGCAGAACAAGCTCGGCGCCTCGCGCCAGGACTCGGTGAGTGCCCGCATCGAACTGCAATCATTGGATGCCGAGTACGCCGACAAGCTGGCCAAAAGCGAAAGCGACCGCCGCTCGGCTACCGGCTACCAGTTTGATACCGAAGGCCAGATTGCCAAGATGCGCAACGAGCTGGCCAATCTGAGCATTCGGGCGGGCTACTACTTCATCACGGCGCCCCAAACCGGCTACGTGGTGCGCGCCCTAAAAGAAGGGCAGGGCGAAATCGTGAAAGAAGGCGAAGACTTGGTGACGCTGATGCCCGCCAACCCGCGCTTGGCCGCCGAGCTCTACGTGAAGCCCATGGACGTGCCGCTGCTGCGGGTGGGCCGGCGGGTGCGGCTGCAGTTCGACGGCTGGCCCGCGCTGGTGTTCACGGGCTGGCCGGGCAGCAGCTTCGGCACCTTCGGCGGCGTGGTGCAGGTGATTGACAACATCGACTCGCAGGGCCAGTACCGCATTCTGGTGACGCACGAGCCCGGGACGGAGCCCTGGCCCGCCCCGCTGCGCGTGGGCTCGGGCGTGTACGGCTGGGCCCTGCTCGACAACGTGCCGGTGTGGTACGAACTGTGGCGTCAAATCAACGGCTTCCCGCCCAACTACGTGGGCGCCGAGCCGGCCTACGCGGGCGGCGCGGGCAAGGAGAAAAAAGCGGACAAAACCAAATCGGCGGGCTATGGCGAGGAAGAGTAATTTGGCTTTTGGCGCGCGTATGGCCCGGGCGCTGCTGCGCCGCTTCGGCAGCTGCTGGCTGCTGTGGCTGCTGCCGCTGGGGGCGCGGCCGCAGGTGCCTTCGGCCGTGGCTGACTCCGTGGAAATCTCGCACGCCGAATTTCTGGCTTTGCTGGACCAGTTTCATCCCATCGCGCGGCAGGCCAACCTGAACCCGGAGCGGGCCCAGCAGGAAATCCGGCAGGCCCGCGGGGCGTTCGACCCCAGCCTGACGGGAAAGTACTACGGCAAACAATTGAAAGGCAACGACTACTACCACGACTGGGAAACCGCCCTGCGCGTGCCCACCTGGTTTGGGGTGGACGTGAAAGCCGGCTGGGACCGTGGCGTGGGGCCCTACGTGAACCCGCAGGAATACACCGCCAGCAGCGGCCTGAGCTACGTGGGCCTGAGCGTGCCCCTCAGCCAGGGCTTGCTGATTGACGAGCGGCGCACGGCCGTGCGCGTGGCCCAGGCCCTGAGCGGCTTGGCCGAAGCCGAGCGCCGGGGCATCCTGAACAAGCTGCGCCTGAGCGCCAGCAAGGACTACTGGGAATGGGCCCTGGCCACCCAGCGCCTGCGCCTGCTCACGACCAACGAGCAGGTGGCCGGCACGCGCTTCGCCGCCACGCGCCAGCGCGTGCTGGCCGGCGACTTGGCGGCCATCGACTCGGTGGAAGCCCTTTCGGAACTGCTAAACCGCCGGGCCCAGCGTGTGGCGGCGCGCGTGCAGTGGCAAAACGCCGCGCTGGTGGCCTCCAGCTACCTCTGGGACGCCGACGGCCGGCCCCGTGAGCTGCCGCCCACGGCCCGGCCGCAGGCCCTGCCGCCCGCGCCGGCCTGGCGCCCGCTCCGGCCCGATTCGCTGGCCCAGCTGACCGAGCAAGCGCTGCAACGCCACCCGGACCTGGCCAAAACCCGCGCCAAGCAAGTCCAGCTGGGCCTGGAAAACCGTCTGGCTCTCAACAAGCTGCTGCCCAAGCTCAGCGTCGACTACAACCTGCTGCTGCCCGGCCAGCCCTTTGGCCTGGAAGGCAGCCCGCGCCCCTTCGCGGGTGGCTATTCCGCCAACAACTACAAGCTGGGCCTGAGCTTTGCCCAGCCCATTATGCTGCGCGCCGAGCGGGCCAAGCGCCAGCTCGTGCAGCTCAAGCTGCGCGATGCCGGCTACCAACTCAGCCACGAGCAGCGCCAGGTAACCAACGCCCTGCAAACCGCCGCCAACGACTGGCAGGCCCTCCTGGAGCAGTTGCGCCTGCAGCAGCAGGCCACCGCCAACTACCAGCGCCTGCGCAACGGCGAGCAAATCCGGTTCGAGAACGGCGAGAGCACCGTTTTTCTCATCAACTCGCGCGAAGCCAGCCTGCTGGCCGCCCGCCAGAAGCTGGCCGAGCTGCAAGCCAAATACGCCCAGACGCAGGCCCAGGTCCGGTACGCGGCCGGCGGGGGGTGAGGTCCGTTTAACAAGGCAAAAAACCTCTTTATGAACGTCATGCTGAGCTTGTCGAAGCATCTCGCGTGTGGTAGTAATCCAATCGTAAGAGTTAGTTGAAGCACGCGAGATGCTTCGACAAGCTCAGCATGACCGTTTAAATACTTTTTCACGCAGTCACGTCTGAAGCTGCCTTTGCCGGCACAATACGCCGGGGCGTTTTGCAGTTCTGCCTGCCGTGGCCGGCGGTACCTCCCGTTCGGCCCATCCGTATATTAGCGTTATGCAAGCAGTTCCTCTGTCCAACAGTCCCTTTTCCCGCGCCCGGCTCACGCTGATGTTTGTACTGGGCACTTCGCTCGCCCTCAGCTTCTTGCTAATAGTGGGCCGGGTGCTGATGACGGGGCATTTTACGTTTCTGTTCCTGATTTGGAACCTGTTTCTGGCGGTCATTCCCTTTGCCTTGAGCACGCTGCTGGGCATTGCGCAGGGGCCGCTGCGGGTGCGGCTGCTGCTGCCGGTGGGCGCGGCCTGGCTGCTATTTTTCCCGAACGCACCCTACATCCTCACCGACCTTTTTCACCTCGATGCCCGGCCCGGCGTGCCGCTCTGGTACGATTTGGCCCTGATACTGAGCTGCGCCTGGAACGGGCTGATGCTGGCCTACGCCTCGCTGTCGGACATGCAGCGGCTGGTGCAGGCGCGCCTGGGTTTCTGGTCGGGCTGGGTGTTTGCCACGCTGGCGCTGCTGCTCAGCAGCTTCGGCATCTATTTGGGGCGCTACCTGCGCTTCAATTCCTGGGACGTGCTGGCCAACCCACTCACGCTGTTCTACGACATCGTGAACCGGATTTTGCACCCGTTTTCTTTTCCCGGCACCTGGGGCGTGACGTTGGTTTTCGGCCTGTTTTTACTGGTGGGCTACGGCACGGTGCGGCTCATGGGCCGGGCGCAGGTGGAAGCCTAAGGAGCGGGAAATTCCGATTATCAGGCAGCTTTTGCCTTGGCCACGGTCAGCCAATACCACAGGACCGGCGGCACCAGCAGCAGCCCAATGAAGACGGGCAATGACCAGGCGCCCAGGCCCTCGGCCTGCCCCGTGGCCACTTGCGCGGTCTGGTACACGAGCAGCAGAAATACGAGCACCATCCCGATTCTCAGGCTGCGGCCCAGCCGGATGGCCCCGCGGTACTGCCGCAGCGCATTGGCGGGCGTGATGGCGACGGGGTAGTTCAGCGCTTGAGGGTACTTGCTGGTGACCGCCGTGACGGCCGATAGCCCCGCAAACAACGCCGAAGCCACCAGCGGCAGCGCCAGCAGGCTGCCCCTTTCTCCGTAGCGGTCGGGAATACCGGCGCCGTTGAAATGCACCGGAATGGTGTCGGGCAGCCGAAAAAGGTACCAGATGGTCAGGGCCCACAGCAGGGCCAGCGCCCCCCAGGCGAAAAAATCCACCGCCTTATCGGCTGGCCTGGGCGGCACGTCAATTTTCGGTCTTGCTTCCATCTCTTTCTGGTCGAAAATCAGGTCACGTTTTGCTGCCTGGTTTTATCGCCGAGGTCAGTCAATCATTACCAACGCGGCTCCAACATCAACTCAGCCGGCAATGATGCGCAAGGTTTTTTCGTCGCGGGCGCCGTCATAAAACCGGTCCAGCACCTGTTGAAACACCGCCGGGGCGCCGGGCAGCGCGGCAAATAAGGTCATCGAGGATTTCAGCTTGAGCTCGTCGGGGCTGCCGAAAATGGCGTGCGCGTCGCTGGATGTTAGCGCCAGCAACGCGGTGCTGATTTCGACCAGGCGGGCGCCCAGCACCGGGTGCTGCAAATACGCGGCGGCTTCGGCCCGGTCGCGCAAGGCGTAAAACCGCGCGGTTTCGCTCAGGCCCAGTCCCTGAATCTGCGGGAAGATGTACCACATCCAGTGGCTGCGCTTCCGGCCGGCTTTTATTTCGGCCAGGGCGGTTGGGTAGGAGGCTTGCTGCGCGTCGAGAAAGCGTTGCAGGGAAGTGGCGGTGGGCATGGAGTGCGAGCGGCTGATGAGCTCCGTTGAACGAAATTCCTGCCGGTGGCGATGCAAAGTGCGGCGCCGGTTGGTAGCCGCGCGCCCGCGTCCTGCCGTTCTGTTCTCCGCCGCGCCGTAGCTTCGCCCCGGGGGCGCGGCTCTACTCCCGGCCCACCGATTTCAGCATGACAAAACGTTTCCTCTTCGGCCTGTTGGCCCTCCTGCCCGGCCTGGCCCTGGCCCAGCGCCGCTCCAAACCCAAGCCCGCCGCCCCGGTTAAAGTCTCGACGGCGTCTTATTTCCAGCAGGAAGTCAACTACTCCATCGACGTGAAGCTCGACGACCGCAGCCATTTCCTGCGCGGCCACGAAGAACTCACCTACCTGAATAATTCGCCGCAGCCGCTGACGTTCATCTGGTTTCACCTGTGGCCCAATGCCTACCGCGACAACCACGCCGCCTTTGGGCGGGAGCAGCAGCGCCAGGGCAACCGCAAGTTTCTGTTTGCCAAAGCCAAAGACCGGGGCTTTATCGACAGCCTCGGCTTCGTGGTGAACGGGCAGGCGGCCAAGCTCGAATTCGACCCCCAGAACCCCGACATTGCCAAGCTGCTGCTGCCGCAGGCGCTGGCGCCGGGCGCGTCGGCCACCATTGCCACGCCGTTTCGGGTGAAGCTGCCGGCCTCGTTCTCGCGGATGGGGCACGTGGGGCAGAGCTACCAGATTTCGCAGTGGTACCCCAAGCCGGCGGTGCTGGACCGCCGCGGCTGGCACCCCATCCCCTACCTCAGCCAGGGCGAGTTTTACTCGGAGTACGGCTCCTTCGACGTGAGCATCACCCTGCCCAGCAACTACACCGTGGGCGCCACCGGCCTGCTGCAAAACCCCGACGAGCAGGCCCGCCTGGCCGGCCTGGCCGCCGCCACGGCGAAGAAGAAAACCGCCGCTGATTTCGGCAGCGACCTGGCCTTTCCCGCCTCGGCGCCCACCACCAAAACCCTGCGCTACAAGCAGGACCGGGTGCACGACTTCGCCTGGTTCGCCGACAAGCGCTTCAACGTGCTGCGCGACTCGGTGCAGCTGCCCTCGGGCCGGGTCATCACCTCGTGGGTGCTCTTCACCAACCGCCAGCCCGAGCGCTGGACAAAGGGCCTGCAGGAGGTGAACGACGCGCTGCTCAATTACTCAAAATGGGTGGGCGACTACCCCTACGCCAGCGCCACGGCCGTGGACGGGGCCCTCTCGGCCGGCAGCGGCATGGAATACCCCATGGTGACCGTGACCGAGCCCGACGCCATTGTGCACGAGGTGGGCCACAACTGGTTCTACGGCATTCTGGGCTCGAACGAGCGCGACTTTCCCTGGATGGACGAGGGCGTGAACACCTACGAGCAGTTCCGCGTGGAAGAGCTAAGCACCCCCCAGGTAGGCATGCTGGCGCCGCTGCTTAAGGTAAAACCCGTGGCCAATGCCTTCGGCCTGGAAAACCTGCCCAGCTCGGCCCTGAGCTGGCTGCCCTACCAGGCGCTGGCCACGCGCGGCCTGGCCCAGCCCGTGCAGGGCCCCACCTCCGCCGACTATACGGCAATCAACTACGCAGCCACGGTGTACGAGAAAACCGGCCTGTCGCTGAAGTACCTGGCCGGCTACCTCGGGCAAGAAAAGTTCGATGCCGCCATGCACCTCTACTACACGCGCTGGCAGTTCCGGCACCCCTATCCGGAAGACATGCAGGCCGTGTTTGAGGAAAGCACGGGGCAGAAGCTGGGCTGGTTTTTCCGCGATTTCCTGGGCACGGCGCAGCCCTACGACGCCGACATCAGCGCGCTGGCCGTGTTCAACGACGTGGTGAAGGTGCTGGTGCGCACCGACTCCTCCATTCCCTGGGCGGTGCCGGTTTCCACCGTCGATGCCCAGAACAAGGTGCTGGAAACGCTCTGGACGCCGCCCTTCGGCAACACCGACCCCAACGCCGACGAAGAAGTGACGAGCCAGCTCAACTTCAAGCGCGAAAACGTGGCCGCCGTGGTGGTCGACGCCACCTACCTCACCCCCCAACTCAACCGCCGCAACGACCGGGTGAAGCTCGAAAACGGCCCCCTCGACCGCTCCGAGCCCGTGCGCCTGCGCCCGCTCTTCAGCGTGGAGCGCTGGGACAAGGCCACCGTCAACTGGCTGCCCGTGCTGGGCGCCAACACGTCCGACAAGCTCATGCTGGGCGCCGCCTTCTACAACAACCCGCTGGCCCCCAAAAAGCTGCAATACCTGGCCATGCCCCTGTACAGCTTCAACCGCAACGAGCTCAACGGCATCGGGCGCATCCAGCTGAATGCCTTGCCCCAGCACGCCTCGCGGCAGTTCATCACGGCCCTCACCGTGCAGCGGTTCGAGCGCTATTTCAAGACCGAGCCCAGCCTCACCTTCGTGCTGCCGCACCGCGTGGGCTACGTGCCCCGGCAGCAAATTCAGGTGGCCCTCACCTCCGTCACCGACCAGGACCGCGACCGCACCAGCAGCATCGTCACGGCCAACTATTCGGTGCGGCACAGCGATGCCCTGCAGGACTGGTCGGCTAATGTGGAGCTCAATCACCTGCTGGCCAATTCGGTGGAAAGCAACGACCAGGGCGCCATTCTGCTGCGGGCCGAGGCGGCGTACCAGCGGTTCTACAGTCCCCAAAAGCGCGTGCAGGTGCGCCTGTTCGGCGGCCGGTTTCTGCAAAGCGGCGCCCAAACCGATTTCGTGCTGGGCCTGAGCGGCAGCCCCGACTACCGCCGCCAAACCCCCTTCCTCGACCGCCAGCAGATTTCGCACGCCCTCACCGCGCAGGTGCACCAAACCGACAACCGCGACGGCGCCTTCAAAGCCTTCGTGCCCGTGGCCAGCCAGAAATGGCTCAGCTCGCTGAACGTGCAGGCCGACGTGCCCGCACTGCCCCTGGCCGTGTTCGCCGACCTGGGCGCCACCAGCGAATCGCAGTTTCTGGCGGGCCGCGCCACGTCGCAACGCCTGTTCTACGACGCAGGCGTCACGCTGCCCTTCGTGCGCAACGTCTTCGAGGTGTACGTGCCCGTGGCCGGCTCGCAGTTCAACAACGGCCTGCCCGGCAGCCGCCAGGAGTTCACCGACGGCATCCGCTTCGTGCTGAACCTGAACAAGCTAAGCCCTTTCCGCCTGCTGGACGAGAACCTGACACGGTAGGGCTATTATTTGCCTTACCAATGTCGGCAAGGACGTATTTGAATCCAAAGACGCCGCTACCAACGTTGGTAAGGCCGCCTTCAGGACCAAAGATGCCGTTACCAACGTTGGTAAGACTATCTTCGGGGCCAAAGGTGCCATCAGCAACGTCGGTAAGACCCTGTTTGAGTTTAAAGATGCCGTTACCAACGTTGGTAATGGCATCTTTGCTTTTAAAGCCTGCCCCCTGCTCTAACGGGTGGCCGGAGTTTCCCTTATGCCCGCACCCATGCTCTGGCCGCGCCTGCTCTCGCCGCGCCGCTTCCCCGACCAAAAACTCAGCACCCCCAGCGTGCTGCCCGAGCGCGGCGACTTCGTGCGCGACTACGACCGGGTGGTGTTCAGCTCGGCCTTCCGGCGCCTGCAGCGCAAAACCCAGGTGATGCCCCTGCCCGAAACCGACTTCGTGCACACCCGCCTCACCCACTCGCTCGAAACCGCCGTGGTGGGCCGCTCCCTGGGCCGCCTCGCTGCCCGCCACCTCCAGGAAGCCGATGCGGAGCTGGCGAGCCAATTGCCCAACCTCGACCAGGATTGCGGCGACATCGTGGCCGCCGCCTGCCTGGCCCACGACATCGGCAACCCGCCCTTTGGCCACTCCGGCGAAGACGCTATCAGCAGCTACTTCCTGAGCGCGGCCGCCGCGCCGTATCTGGCCAGGCTGACCGAGGCCGAAGCAGCCGATTTGCAGCATTTTGAGGGCAACGCGGCCGGTTTCCGCATCCTCACGCACACCTACGCGGCGCACAGCAGCGGCACCGCCGGCCTGGGCCTTACCTACGCCACGCTGGGCGCCTTCACCAAGTACCCACGCCCCAGCCTGGTGGCCGAGGCTTCCAAAAAAGGCGGTGCTTCGGAGAAAAAATACGGCCACTTCCAAACCGAGGCCGCCCGCTTCCGGCACGTGGCCGCCGAGCTGGGCCTGCTGCCCAAAGACGCCGCGGCCGGCTTCTACCACCGCCACCCGCTGGCCTTCCTGGTCGAAGCCGCCGACGACCTCTGCTACCGCATCATCGACTTCGAGGACGGGCTGAAACTGGGCCTGATAGCACCCGAAACCGGCCTGCCGCTGCTCAAAAAGATGCTCAACGACCCTGCCGGCCGCAAGGGCAGCGTGCAGTGGCACGACTGGCGCGAGGAGCTGGGCTACGTTCGTGCCCGCCTCATCGGCAAGCTCGTCGCGGAGCTGGCCGACTTATTTGGCCAGCACGCCCCCGCCATCCTGCGCGGCGAATACGACCAGTCCCTCATCAAGGAGCTCAGCTGCTGGGCCGATTTGCAGGAAGTGCAGCGCCTGAGCATCAACCAGCTCTACCGCAGCCGCCCGGTGCTCGAAATCGAAGCCGCCGGCTTTGAAGTCCTCGGCGGCTTGCTCGACGCTTTTCTCTGCGCCGTGTTTGACGAAAGCCAGGGCCACCGCAGCCGCAAGCTGCTGCTGTTGCTGCCCGAGCAGTTCCGCGCCGAAGGCCACCAGGCCCACGTTTCGGCCTACGAAAAAATCCTGCTGCTCACCGATTTCGTGGCCGGCATGACCGACCAGAACGCCCTGAGCTTGTACAAGACCATCAAGGGAATCGAGTTGCCGAAGGGATTTTAATTGCTTGGTATGAACGATGTAGAGACGCAACACTTTGCGTCTCGTCGTTGAACGATGACGACGCGAGCATGGTGCGTGGACGAAATCCGCACGGCGCGGCTCTTTCCGTTCAGCGATGAGACGCAAAGTGTTGCGTCTCTACATCCCTTCTTCCTGCCCTTGCAGCGCCACCAGGTTCGCCAGCAGCGCCTCCAGTAGCTTGCGCCCCTTCCACACCGATTTCAGCTTGCTGCGAATCTGCCCGGCCGTTTGCACGAATTCCTGCTCTTCGGCGTGCTCGTGGTGTTCAAATGCCATGAGCTGCTCCACCATTTCCACCGTCATTTCGGGGTGAAACTGCAGGCCAATCACCCCATCGCCCCACACGAAACCCTGCGTGGCCGTTGCGGCCGACATGCCCACCCGCACGGCCCCCGGCGGCACCGTAAACGTGTCCATATGCCAGTGCAGCACGACGGCCTTCTCGGGCCACCCGCGCAGCAGCGGGTGTTCCAGAGACTTCGCCGAAAAGCGCACCGTCCAGAAGCCAATTTCCGGCGTGTGGTTGGGCCGCACTTCGCCGCCCAGGGCCTCGGCCACCAGCTGCGCCCCGAGGCAAATGGCCAGCGTGATTTTGCCCACCCGCAACGCCTCGCGGATAAAGGCTTTTTCCGCCCGCAGCCACGGGAACACGTCCTCGTCGTGTACGCTCATGGCTCCGCCCAAAATTAGCAGGCCATCGAAATCGGCCAGCGCCGGGAACGTCAGGTTGGGCTCAAACAGCTTCGTAAACGTGAGCGCATGGCCGTGCGCGGCCAGCCAGTCGGCGGCGTGGCCGGGGCCCTCGTCGGGCAGGTGTTGGAGGCAGTGCCAGCGCATGATTATTTGTTAGAGGAAATCGTAAAAATAGAACGTCATGCTGAGCGCAGTCGAAGCATCTCGCGTGTGGTAGTAAATCTTTCCTTGCGATTGAATTACTACCACACGCGAGATGCTTCGACTGCGCTCAGCATGACGTTCTGGGAAGGCCATGGCCGACTACTCCCACTCAATCGTCGCCGGGGGCTTGCTCGAAATGTCGTACACCACGCGGTTGATGCCCCGCACCTGGTTGATGATTTTGTTGCTCACCTCGGCCAGAAATTCGTAAGGCAGGTGCGCCCAGTCGGCGGTCATGCCGTCCACGCTGGTCACGGCGCGCAGGGCCACCACCCGTTCGTAGGTGCGCTCGTCGCCCATCACGCCCACGCTTTGCACGGGCAGCAGCATGGCGCCGGCCTGCCACACGTGCTGGTAAAGGTCGTGCTCCTTGAGCAGGTTGACGAACACGGCGTCGGCGCGCTGCAGCAGGTCCACTTTCTCGGGCGTGATGTCGCCGAGGATGCGGATGCCCAGGCCAGGGCCGGGGAAGGGGTGGCGGTTCAGGATTTCGCCCGGCAGGCCCAGGGCCGCGCCCACTTCGCGCACTTCGTCTTTGAAGAGCATGCGCAGCGGCTCCACCACTTTCAGGTGCATTTTCTCGGGCAGGCCGCCCACGTTGTGGTGGCTTTTGATGGTCACGGCCGGGCCTTTCACCGACACCGACTCAATCACGTCGGGGTAAATGGTGCCCTGGGCCAGCCACGCGGCGCCCTGCACCTTGTGCGCCTCGCGGTCGAACACCTCGATAAACGTGCGGCCAATGGCCTTGCGTTTGCCCTCTGGGTCGCTGATGCCGGCCAGGGCGGCGTAGAACTCGGGCGCGGCGTTCACGCCGGTCACGTTCAGGCCCAGGCCCTCGTAGGCTTTGAGCACGGTTTCAAACTCGTCCTTGCGCAATAGGCCATTGTCGACGAAAATGCCGTGCAGGCGCGGGCCGATGGCGCGGTGCAGCAGCAGGGCCGCCACGCTGCTGTCCACCCCGCCGGAGAGGCCCAGAATCACCTGGTCGTCGGGCCCGATGGTGTGCTGCAAGGCTTCCACCGCCGAGTCCACGAAGTGGTCGGGCGTCCAGCTTTGGCTGCACTGGCAGATGTCGACCACGAAGTTTTTCAGCAGCTGCTTGCCTTCGGTGGAATGCGTGACCTCGGGGTGGAACTGGATGCCGTAGGTGTCTTGGCCTTCAATTTTGAAGGCGGCCACGGCCACTTCCGGCGTGCTGGCGATGATGTCGTAGCCGGCCGGCAGCGTCTGGATGGTGTCGCCGTGCGACATCCACACCTGCGAGCCGGCGTGCATGCCGGCCAGCAGCGGGGAGGCGTCGTTCAGTTCGGCCAGCCGGGCGCGGCCGTACTCGCGGATGGTGGCCGGCAGCACCTCGCCCCCGCCCTGCTGGGCCAGCAGCTGCGCGCCGTAGCACACGCCCAGCAGCGGCACGTGCCCCAGCAGGTGGCTCAGGTCAGGGTTGGGCGCGCCTTCCTCCCGCACCGAACAGGGCGAGCCGGAAAGAACAACGCCCCGAATATCGTCGCTGAGGACGAGGTTCGGGGCGTGGGTGTAGGGGTGAATTTCGCAGAACACGTGCAATTCGCGAATGCGTCGGGCTATCAATTGCGTGTATTGCGAGCCGAAATCCAGAATGAGTAGTCGTTCCATGCCGCAAAGCTACTCACGGCGGCAACCGCAACGCGACACCCCAGCGAAGATTCCGCCTTGGGTTTCCCATCCATCCGTTCGGGCTGAACACTTACCCGAAAATATGTACCCTTTCGTATATTGTCGGCCCGTCCTTCATTTATCATTCATTCCTTCCTCGCTATGAAAAAACTCTTACTGCTGTTTGCGCTCACCGGCAGCTTTGCGGCGCAGGCCCAGGTCGTCACGGTGTCGGCGGGCACGTCGCTGAATATTTACCTGCCGCTGAACCAGTTCAACGCCTACGGGGCCTACGAGGTGGTGTACTTGCAGAACAGCCTGAACCAGGCCGGCACCATCACGCGGTTGGCGTTTGAGAAAAACGATGGCACCGACCTGCGCGCCATCGACGGCGTGAGCATCTACCTGAAAACGACCGCCGCCGCCCTTTCCACCAACGCCACCATCGACAGCACCGGCTACCAGCGCGTGTTCAAGGGCAGCTTCACCAACGCCACCACCAGCGGCTACCAGGAAATCCAGCTCGACCAGCCGTTTGTGTACACCAACACGGCCAACCTGTCGCTGCTGCTCATCCGCCGCAACGGGCAGAACGTGGCGGCTGCCAGCAATGGGCCGCGGGCCCGGTGGCTCTACGGCCTCAACACCGCCGGCATTTCGCGCCGCTACGATGGCGGCGCGCCCATCACCAGCACCACGGCATTTCAGTCCTCCAACGTGCTGGCCAACCTGCGGCTCACGTTCAGCACCGGCACGGCCACGCGCACCCTCACGCTGGCCACGTGCAGCCGGCTTTTCCCGGTGCCCGCCACCAGCTCCGTTTCGCTCGATGCCGCCGGGCTGACCGGTCCGCTCACCTATTTCATTACCGATGCGCTGGGCCGCACGGTGCAGGCACCCGCCGCCCTGCCGCCCACCACCGATAGCCAGTACCAGTTCGATATCAGCCAATTACACGCCGGCCTGTATCACCTGCACCTCACCCACGGCACGAGCCAGGAGGTGATGCCCTTGGTGCGGGAATAGGCCGACCGCGGCGTAACGGCCCTCCTACAACTGATAGGCCGCAAGGAAAGCGTTTTGGGCTTGCCTCTTTGCTTTTTCCGTCGTCCCGCTTCCACACCTCGTCACCTCACCCAATCAGCAAGTTACTCTTGCACATTTTACTATGAAAAAACTCTTATTCCTTCTGGCCTTCACCGGTGGCCTCACGGCGCAGGCGCAGGTTGTCACCGTATCCGTCGGGACCAGCGGTTCGGCGCTGAGCCCCTTCAACAGCACCCAGGCCAACAGCGTGTACGAGGCCATTTACAAGCAAACCCAGCTCAACCAGGCCGGCAACATTGTCCGGCTGGCTTTTGAGAAAAACAGCGGCGCCTACCAGTCGCCCCTCACCCGCACGGTGGTTTACATGAAGCACACCACGGCCGCCGTCTTCACGGCGGGCCCCCTCGACACCACGGGCTACCAGCGCGTGTGGGCGGGCGCCTTCACCAACAGCGGCACCACCGGCTACCAGGAAGTGGTGCTGACCACGCCCTTTGCCTACAACAACACCGACAACCTCTCGCTGCTGGTGCTCCGCAACGGCGGCAGCACGGGCACCACGCTCTGGAACTACAATTTTATGGGCACCAACATTGCCCGGCGCAACACCTCGGGCACGGCCATTGCCAACACGCCTGCCCTCTCGGCCAGCGACGCGCTGCTGAACCTGCGCCTGACCTTCGGGGTGGCCTCGGCCGCGCGCACGGCCGCCACGCTGCTGGCCGATGTGTACCCCAATCCGGCCAGCACTGCCTGCCGGGTGCAGCTGCCCAACGGGCTGCCCGCCAGCTACCGCCTCACCGACATGCTCGGGCGGACCGTGCGGGCCACCGCGCGCCTGGCCCCGGCCGCCGATGGCATCGCCACCCTGCCGCTGGCCGACCTGCCGGCCGGCTCCTACCTGCTGCACCTCACGCAGGGAGCGGCCACCTCGGTGCAGCGCCTGGTGCGGGAATAGGGCCGCCGCCCGCGGCGTGCCCGATGCGGGCGGCTCGTGCAGCAGCACCCTATGCACTGCCTAATCAACCCACTACGCCCAGCGCGTCCACAAAAAGGAGAAATCCTTTTTAATCTGCGCCAATTCGTGCTTACCTTTGCAGCGGCAAGTCAGAACGACCAGCTCCTGCTGAACTCCCCCAGGACCGGAAGGTAGCAAGGGTAGGTGGTTGTAGCGGTGCGATTTTGGCTTGCTTTTTTTTGCCTTTTTCCGTCGGCCCCGGCGTTACTCCCTTCCGCAGTTTGGCGGGCGAATGAGTAGCTTTGGGGCCGATTCTTTTTTAGGGACTTGGGGTCCTGGAGACGTAGGAGTTTGGTTTTTAAACCAATTCACTGCCTCTGAAAACCACGACCCTACGCTCCCAAGTACCCAAGACCCCATTATGAAATTTTTCATTGACACCGCCAACCTCGACGACATCCGCGAAGCCGTGGAGCTGGGCGTGCTCGACGGCGTGACCACCAACCCCTCGCTGATGGCCAAAGAAGGCATCCGCGGCCTCGATGCCGTGATGGCGCACTACCGCCAGATTTGCGAGCTGGTGGACGGCGACGTGTCGGCCGAAGTCATTGCCACCGATTTCGACGGCATCATCCGCGAAGGCGAAGCCCTGGCCGACCTGCACCCCAACATCGTGGTGAAAGTGCCCATGATTAAGGAAGGCATCAAAGCCATCAAGTACTTCGCCGACAAAGGCATCAAAACCAACTGCACCCTGATTTTTACCGCCGGGCAGGCCCTGCTGGCCGCCAAAGCCGGCGCCACCTACGTGTCGCCCTTCGTGGGCCGCCTGGACGACATCGGCCACGACGGCCTGCAACTCATCGAGCAGATTGTGCAGATTTTCAGCAACTACGGCTACCCCACCGAAGTATTGGCCGCCTCGGTGCGCCACGTGCCGCACCTCATTCAGTGCGCCGAGATTGGCGCCGACGTGGTGACCTGCCCGCTCAACGTCATCACCGGCCTGCTCAACCACCCACTGACGGACAAGGGCCTGGCCACCTTCCTGGCCGACCACAAGAAAGTCAATGCTTAATGTGCTGATTTTTTGATGTGCTGATGTGCTGGCCTCTGGAGGCGATGCACCGCAGCACATCAGCACATCAATCAATTAACACATCAACACCATGTACATCATCAAAGTAAAGGGCAAGGCCAAAATTCCGGATTACATCCAGCTGCGGGACGAGGCTTTTGTGCTCATCGCCTACTTCCGGGCCGACCGGCCGCTCAAGGACCTGCACCGCTACGGCCTGGAGGGCAAGGAAACGGAGCTGGCGGCCGTCATTGCGGGGCTGGAATTTGGGAAACTGCAGCCGCTGAGCTTGTAAGGACATGACCGAAAACGTGATTGAGTTGCACGACGCCACCATCATGCAGGAGCAGCAAGCCGTGCTGCAGGGCGTGACGTTCGCGCTGGAAAAAGGCTCCTTTGCCTACTTGGTGGGCCGCACGGGCTCGGGCAAGTCGTCGCTGCTGAAAACGCTGTATGCCGACCTGCCCCTGCAAATCGGCATGGGCACCGTGGCGGGCTTTCCGCTGGCGAAGCTGCCGGCCAGCCAGGTGCCCTACCTGCGGCGCCGGCTGGGCATTGTGTTTCAAGACTTCCAGCTGCTGTCGGACCGCACGGTGGCCGAAAACCTGCTGTTCGTGCTCAACGCCACGGGCTGGAAGGGCAAGGCCAAAAAGCAGCAGCGCGTGAGCGACGTGCTGACCCAGGTGGGCCTCAACGGCGCCGCCAACCGCATGCCGCACCGCCTCTCGGGCGGCGAGCAGCAGCGCGTGGTCATTGCCCGCGCCATGCTCAACGAACCCGTGCTGCTGCTGGCCGACGAGCCCACCGGCAACCTCGACCCGGAAGTGTCGGACAGCATCATGCGCCTGTTTGCGGAGATAAACAACGCCGGCACGGCCATTCTCATGGCCACGCACAACTTCCAGCTGCTGGAGCGCTACCCCCACCGCGTGCTCACGTGCAAGGACGGCGAGCTGCTGGACTCGGCGCGCGGGTAACGGGCCTGATAGTAAAATTCTCTCTTGGCTTAGATGACGGGCATGAGCAGCGCATCCATCCGAAAAGCGGTATCCGTTTTATCCCTGTTATTGATTGCCGTTTCAGGCCATGGACAGGGTGTAAACTTTAACACTGGCAAAGGACAAGATAAAAAGCTTTTTGAGGCTGTTTCGGCTCAAGACTCCACGCAGGTGAAGGCGGCGCTAAACAAAGGTGCCAACCCAAATTTTCGGGTAAAAGCGGGCTTTTTTGAAATGAGCTTATTAATTCTGGCCGTTCAGAAAAATGATTTTGCAACGGTTAAGCTTTTGCTTGACCATAACGCCGAGGTCGATTTTAGGGATGCGTTCAACATGACTGCGTTGATGTTTGCAGCTCATGGGGGAAATACCAGGATGGTTTCGTACCTGATTTCTAAAGGGGCTGATGTGCAGGCGAATGATGGGAAAGGCAACTCGGTGCTATCTGCCGCTCAGGAAAGCAAAAACCAAGAAGTTATCCAACTGATTGAATCGAAGTTGAAGAACTGAATCGAAGAGTCCTCGGACCGTAACCCATTTTTTCAAGTTGAATGACACCCGGCTTATCCATTCTGATTCCAGTATATAATCGGGTTGTTAAGCAATTAGTTACTTCGCTCGTTAGCCAAAACGGTACGTGGCCCGGGCCGGTCGAAATCTGCTTATTCGATGACGGCTCACTAGAAGAATTCCGGCAGCCGAACCGGCCACTGGCCGACCTGCCCGGCGTGCGCTACCACGAATTGCCCCGCAACGTGGGCCGCGCCGCCATTCGCAACCAGCTGGCCGCCGCCGCGCAACACGAATGGCTGCTGCTGCTGGACAATGACAGCCTGCTGCCCGATGCGCAGTTCCTCGGCCGCTACGCTGCTGCGTGCGCGCTGGCCCCGGTACTCATCGGGGGGACTTGCTACCACGCCACGCCGCCGCCCGACCCGGCGTTGCGCCTGCGCTGGCAGTACGGCCGGGCACGGGAGGCACGCCCCGCCGCGGTGCGCCAGATGCAGCCTTATCAGCAACTTACCATCAACAACGCGCTGATTCGGGCCGAAGTGTTTCGGCGCTACGCGCTGGATGAGCAACTGACCGGCTACGGGCACGAAGACACAGCTTTTGGCGAAGAGCTGGCGGCGGCCGGCGTGCCCGTGCGCCATCTCGATAATCCCGTGCTGCACGACGGGCTGGAACCGGCCGACGTTTTCCTGCAAAAAAGCGAGCAGGCGGTGCGAAACCTGGCTCAGGTGCACCGCCAGAAAGGCCAGTGCGCCGACTCCCGCCTGCTGCAAACCGCGTTGCGCCTGCGCCGCCTCGGGCTAGGGGGCGCCGTCGGCGCGGGCCTGAGCGCGGCGGCCCCGGCCCTGCGCCGCCAGCTGCTGTCGGCCGCCCCAAAGCTGCGGGCATTCGACCTGCTGAAATTGCATTGGCTGCTGCGGGAACTGGCCTGAGTTTGGCCAGTATCTTTGGCCGCTCCAGCTCCTCGTGTTGCTTTGATACTTCCCGCCCCGCCCGTCCCCATTCACCTGCTCGATTTGGCCGCTGAGCACGCGGCCCTGCAACCGGCCCTGGACGAGGCGATTCAGGAAGTGCTGCGCACGGCCGCGTTCATTCAGGGGCCGGCCGTGGGCGCGTTTGCGGCGGAGCTGGGCGAGTATCTGGGCGGCGCCCACGTCATTCCCTGCGCCAACGGCACCGACGCCCTGACCCTGGCCCTGATGAGCCTGGACTTGCCAGTGGGCGCGGAGGTAATTATACCGGCTTTTACTTACGTGGCCACGCTGGAAGCCGCCGCCCTGCTGGGGTTGAAGCCGGTGCTGGTGGACGTGCGGCCCGATACGTTTAATGTGGACCCGGCCGCCGTGGCGGCGGCCATCACGCCGCGCACGGGCGCCATCGTGGCGGTGCATTTGTTTGGGCAGTGCGCCGATTTGAAAGCTTTGCAAGCCATTTCTACCCATCACGGCGTGGCGTTGATTGAAGACAATGCCCAGGCCATTGGGGCCACGTTCCAGATGACTAACGGCAAAACCGCCGTGGCCGGCACCGTGGGCGAAGTGGGCACCACGTCCTTTTTCCCATCTAAAAACCTCGGCTGCCTCGGCGATGGCGGCGCCCTGCTCACCCGCGACCCGGCCCGCGCCGCCCTGCTCCAGCAGCTCGCCAACCACGGCCAGAGCCGCAAATACCACCACCAGCGCATCGGCCTCAACTCCCGCCTCGACACCCTGCAAGCCGCCCTGCTGCGCGTGAAGCTGCGGCAGCTTTCCGCCAACACGGCCGCCCGCCAGGCCGTGGCCGCGCGCTACGACGCCGCGCTGGCCGACGTGCCCGGCATCAGTATCCCGGCCCGGGACCCGCGCAGCACGCACGTCTTTCATCAGTACACCATTCAGGTGGCCGAAGCTGGGCGGCGTGATGACTTGCAGCACTTCCTCAAGGGCTGCGGCGTGCCGACCATGATTTACTACCCGCTGCCGGTGCACGCGCAGCCGGCGTATCAGTATCTGGGCTACCGGGCCGGCCAGTTTCCGGTGGCCGAGCGGCTGTGCGGGGCGGTACTGTCGCTGCCCATTCACCCGCTGCTGATGGCCGAGCAGCAGGATTACGTAGTGGAAATCGTGCAGCAGTTTCTACAATAATTTCATTGGGTGACCTTTTGAAACTTGTTTCTATAAAGGGCATGGCTAATTCGCAAAGTGCCGCATGGTGGCATTGTCCGGAGGGCTGGCTACTAGCTGGCCAGTCCTTGTTAATCAGTGCCTTCCTATTCTTCGCCGGCTGGGTTTATTATAAGGGGTTCTACGCTTATGTACCCCCGGCTAATGAAAAGTGGCGCTGTGCTACGGGCGAAGCGGCGGCGCTCATGGCCAGCCTGCTGCTAATTGGCTATAGCGTCCCGTTCTGGTTGTGGCAGCTAGCTTTGGTCAAGCGCCGCCGACGGGGCCTGCCGCCAAGCTGGTGGTGCTGGCCAGCCTTCGTCGGAGCATTATTGCCCATCATGTGGCTGATTGGCTAGGGTTTTCAAACTGCAACATGTCTTCCTCCCCTCTCGTCCGTTTCGCCATTTGCGGCGTGGGCCACATTGGCCGGCGCCACGCGGCGCTGGTGGCGCGCCACGACGGTGCGGAGCTGGCCGCGCTGATTGACGTTCGCGCTGACTTGCAGCCCGGCCTTGCCATGGAATTTCCCGGCGTGCCGTTTTTCGCTTCGCTCGAAGACTACCTGCAAACCGGCCCCGCCGCCGACGTCCTCACCGTGGCCACGCCCAACGGCCTGCACGCCCCGCAGGCGGTAGCCGGCCTGCGCCACGGCCTGCACGTGGTCATCGAGAAGCCCATTGCCCTGCACAAAGCCGACGCCGAAACCATTGTGCACACGGCCCTGCAAACCGGCCGGCTGGTGTTTGGGGTGATGCAGAACCGCTACTCGCCCCCGGCCGCCTGGCTGAAGCAAGTGGTCGATGAAGGCCGCCTGGGCCAGGTGTACTTGGTGCAGCTGAACTGCTTCTGGAACCGCGACGCCCGCTACTACCGCCCCGGCGGCTGGAAAGGCACCCAGGCCCTCGACGGCGGCACGCTCTTTACCCAGTTCAGCCACTTCGTCGATTTGCTCTATTGGGTGTTCGGCGACATTACCAACGTTTCGGCCCGCTTCCGCGATTTCACCCACGTCGGCCTCACCGAGTTTGAGGACAGCGGCCTCGTCACCTTCGACCTGCTGCGCGGCGGCAGCGGCACGCTCAGCTACAGCACCGCCGTGTGGGACCGCAACCTCGAAAGCTCCCTTACCGTGGTGGCCGAGCGCGGCAGCCTGCGCATCGCCGGCCAGTACATGGACAAAGTCGAGTATTGCCACCTCGACGGCTACCAGATGCCGGAACTGGCCCCCACCAACCCCGCCAATAATTACGGCGCCTTCCAGGGCTCGGCCGCCAACCACGTGCAGGTCATCGAAAACGTGGTGGACACCGTGCAGCGCCGCAGCTTTGCTACTACCAATGCGCTGGAAGGGCTGAAAGTGGTGGAAATAATCGAGCGGATTTACGCGCTGCGGCCTTCTTGACCAGTTGCATATAAATTAATTTCTCTTCCTCCCCAGAATGAAATACTTCTTGCTGTTTGCGTTGCTGCTGGTAAGTTCCCCCATCTTTTGTCAGGACCTGGGCGTGGGTCAGCATATACCCGCATTTACCATCAGCAACGACCAGGAAACCATAAAATCACTGGACTTAAAAGGCAAGGTTGTCCTGATTAACTTTTTTGCCACTTGGTGCGGTCCCTGCATGCAGGAGCTGCCGCTAGTGCAACAGTTCTGGGCCACCCACAAAAGCAATAAAAAGCTAGTCATCATAGTGATTGGGCGCGAGCATTCGCAAAGCGAGATAACAGCTTTCAAAGCCAAGAAAGGCTTTGACCTACCGATGTATCCGGACGAAAAAAGGCAGGTGTATTCGCTTTTTGCTACGCAATACATTCCCAGAAACTATCTCATCGATGCCAAAGGCAATGTTGTCTTCACGTCCGTAGGATTCGTGCAAACGGAGTTTGACCAAATGGTCAAAAAAATTGACGAGTTGATAAAATAACAGGCCTTAATTGACGGTGCGTGTTGTTTTAGCATAAAGGGCTGGCTTACTTCGCGCCGCTATTGTCAGCAATGCCCCCGCTTTTTATGATGTGGTGGATTATGCGCTACGAATTGGCGCACGCGGGGCGAGAATGCGTTGCAGACCATTCGGAAAAGTTGGGTAGTAATCGAAATTCATTACTTGAAATACCCCATCACAATATGGAAAGCAATAACATTTCACACGGCGAAGGCTTCATTTTAGATGCCGGCCCTTTTTACCATGGCACCAAAGCGGATTTGCAGATTGGCGATTTGCTGACGGCCGGGCATCGGTCGAATTACAGGCCCGAAATCGTCATGAATCACATCTATTTTACCGCTTTAGTAAATGGGGCGGGCCTTGCTGCGGCCTTGGCCGCCGGAGAAGGTCGCGAACGGGTGTACCTCGTGGAGCCAACCGGAAGCTTCGAGAACGACCCGAACGTGACGGACAAGAAATTCCCAGGCAATCCGACCCGCTCCTACCGCAGCCAGGCACCTGTGAAAATTGTGGGCGAAGTGACTGATTGGGTACGGCTAACTCCTGAAGAACTCAAAATGTGGCGCGAAAGGCTGGCGAGAATTAGCGCGGACTCCGGCGCACAAATTATCAATTAATTTCTGCCCTGACCTAGCCCCATGCCCCATTCCCTCCCCGACCTGGCGGCCCGCTGGCACGCCCTCACCGCCCCGCTGCTGCCCGAGGCGGCCCGCCGCGAGGCCGTTTTTCAGAAGCTGGCCGCCGCCTATGAGGTGCCGGACCGGCACTACCACACCTTGCACCACATCGAAAACCTGCTGACCCTGGCCGACGCGGCCCCGCTGCAAGACGCCGTGGTGGTGCAGCTGGCGGTGTGGTTTCACGACGTGGTGTACCAGTCGCTGCGCTCCGACAACGAAGCGAAAAGCGCCGAGCAAGCGCTGGCATTCTTGCAGGAAACCAACCTGGAGCCGGCGCGGCAGCAGCGGGTGGCCTTCCTCATTGAGCGCACCGCCGACCACACCCAGCCCCAGCCGCCCGACGACGCCGACCTGCTCTGGTTTCTGGATGCCGACCTGAGCATCCTCGGCGCGCCGGAGCCGGCGTATTGGGAGTACGCCCGGCAGGTGCGCCGCGAATACCGCCTCGTGCCCGACCTGCTGTACCGCCCCGGCCGGCGCAAGGTGCTGGCCAAAATGCTGGCCGCGCCGGTGCTCTTCCGCACCCCAGCGATGCAAGCGGCGCTGGAGGCGCGCGCGCGCCGCAACCTGGCCGCCGAAATCGCAGCCTGGGACCGGGGCGGGCTGTAGCGCGGACTTTTAGTCCGCGGGTATTGTCACCCCGCGGACTAAAAGTCCGCGCTACTTCTTGGCGTCCGCGAAATTCTGCACGGCGTAGGCCACGCCGATGGTGAGGCCCTGCGAAAACTGCACGCCGTGGTCCTGGTCGTAGTCGTAGAGGGCGATACCGTTGAGGGCCACGTTCACGTACTTGCCCACTTTGGCGGTGAGGCCGACGTCGAGGCGGTGGTCGATTTCTTTTGGGTTGATGTTTTTGTAATTGGCGAAGAGCAGGTAGCGGGCCTTGAGGTTGACGTTGGGGCTGAGGTTGCGGTCCAGTTCGGCCAATACCTGCGCGGCCAGCACCTCGAAGCGGGTGCTGTGGCCGGGGTTCACGCCGTAGGGCGTGTTGCCGAGGGCCTCCACGAACCGCTCGGCGCGGCTCACCACCGTCAGGCGCGGGGCGAAGGGCGACAGGCGCAGGTGGAAGTAGGTGGCCGGGTGGTATTCGAAGCCGTAGGCGGCCGTGAGGAAGGCCGGGGCGAAGAAATCAGAAGTCAGCCGGGCGCGGTCGAGGCCGTTGGCGTCGGTATCATACTTGTAGCCGGGGGCGAATTGGGAGAGCAGGTTCAGCGACAGAAACATGTCCCACTGGCTGCTGATGGCGCGGCCGTACTTGGTGTCGAGGTAGAGGCGGTCCTGGCCCTTGCGGTAGCCCAGGCCGGCGGTTTCGGAGAAGGCAAAGAGGAAATCGGCTTCGTTGTCGAAGCTATGGCCGCCGAGCTTGCGGTTGGCGCGGGCGTTGAACAAGGCGTTGAAGCCGATGGTGTTCACGCCCCCGCCGCGCCAGTTGCTGCTGAGCAGGGACTCGTTCAGGCCCAGCCCGGTTTTCAGACTTTTGCGCCAGAGCGGCTCCGGGGCGGGCGCCACCGGCGCAGGCTCGGGGATGACGGTGGGCGTGGTTTGGGCCCGGGCGGCGGTAGCCAGCAGGGCCAGCAGCGGCAGGAGGAGACGTGCTTTCATGGAGAAGCGTAATGAGCGGCGGATAAGCTGGGCTGAAGTAAACGCAAAGAAGCTTATTCGGCGCCGCGCGGAAGTAGCGCGGACTTTGTAGTCCGCGTCCCCACTTGATAGCCGAACGAGGCCTACGGCTTTATTGGCGCGGGGACGCGGACTGCAAAGTCCGCGCTACTGCGCCACGGCCTTGGTATCTTTACGGTGATGCCCGCCCACCCTGCTTCCGACGTTTTTTCTGCCGCTACGGCGCCTTCCGCGGCGCCGGTTTCCTTCCTGGCCACGGTGGCCCGCGAGCTGCTGGACCGCTACGGCTCGGGGCCGCTCGATGAACTGTCCGACATCGTGGTGGTGGTGCCCACGCGCCGCGCCGTGGTGTATCTGAAGAACGAGCTGGCCGTGAACCTGCCCGTGGGCGCCCCGCTGTGGGCCCCGCGCGTGGCGGCCATGGAAGACTACATGGTGGAGCTGGCCGGCGTGCAAGTCGAGGAGCCCATTGCCCTGCAGCTGCTGCTCTACGACATCCTCAAGCGCATTGATGAGCACCTCGATTTCGACCAGTTTGTGGGCTGGGCCGGCCTGCTGCTGAGCGACTTCTCCAACCTCGACCAGAACCTGGCCCCCACCCACAAGCTGTTTGAATACCTCAGCCAAGCCAAGGCCCTGGAGCGTTGGGACCTCGAAGCGCTGCCTGAGAAAAGCCGCGCCGCTGCCCACTCCTTCAGCTTCTGGGACCAGCTGGAGCGGGTGTACCGCGAGCTGCAGCGCCGCATGAAGGCTAACCACCTGGCCTACCCCGGCCTGGCCTACCGCCTGGCCGTGGAGAAGCTGGAAAAGAGCATCCAGGACCCGGCGGCGCCCGAAGTAGCCCGGCACGTGTTCGTGGGCCTGGGCAATTTGTCGCGCTCCGAGGAAAAGCTCATTCGCCTGCTGCTGAATGCCGGCCGGGCCGAAGTGCGCTTCGACGCCGACCCCTTTTACCTCGAAAAAAACTCGCCCAACCGCGCCGGCCAGCACCTGCGCCGCTACTTCGAGAAGTGGCAGTTGCCGCTCGACAACTTCGGGGGCGGCGTGGAATGGCTGCGCGGCCGGGCCCACCACGTGCGCTACCTCGGCGTGGCCAACCCCAGCATGCAGGGCAAGCTGGCCGGCCAGCTCCTGGCCGAAGCCCGCCGCCAGCACCCCGACGCCACCGTGGCCGTGGTGCTGCCCGACGAAACCCTGCTCCTGCCCGTGCTCCACGGCCTGCCGCCCGACGAGGTGCCCGACTACAACGTGACCATGGGCCTGAGCTTCCAGGCCACGCCGCTGTTCAACCTGGTCGATTTGCTGTTCGAGGTGCACCTCACCGGCATCCGCGAAGGCAGCCAGGAAACCGGCTACGGCGTGCCGCGCTACCACCACCTGGCCGTGACCAAGCTGCTGAGCCACCCCTTCCTGCGCCGCTACCAGCAGTGGCAGGACCGCCAGCCCGACGAGCCGCAATACCACGGCGTGCTCGACCAGATTTGCCGCGAAATCGTGCGCCTCAACGCCGTGCTGCTGCCCGCCGAGGAGCTGCTGAAGCTGGGCGCGCACCACCCGCTCATCGAGGCCCTGTTCCGAACCTGGGACAACTGCGACGACATCATCGCCGCCTGCAACACCCTCATCGACCTGCTGAAGCAAGTGTACGCTGACCAGCAGGGCGGCATCGAGGCCGAGTATTTGTACCTGTTTTACACCTTGGTCAAGCAGCTCGATTCGGCTTTTGACTGCCGCGAGCAGCGCCTGTCGGTGCGCTCGTTCCGCCGGTTTTTGTACGAGCAGATGGGCCGCACCCGCCTGCCCTTCTCGGGCGAGCCGCTGGCCGATGTGCAGGTGATGGGCCTGCTGGAAACGCGGGCGCTGGATTTCGACCACCTCATCATCCTCAGCTGCAACGAAGGCGTGCTGCCGGCCCCCAAAAAGCAGCAGTCGCTGTTTCCCTACGACGTCCTCACCGAGTTCAAGCTGCCCACCTACGCCGACGCCGAGGCCATCACGGCCTACAACTTCTGGCGCCTGCTCCAGCGCGCCCAACGCGTCGACCTGGTGCACGTGTTGCCCGGCGCCGAAGGCATGAAAAGCGGCGAGCGCAGCCGCTTCCTGCTGCAACTGCAGAACGACCTGCTGCCCCAAAACCCGCAGCTCACGCTGGAAGACCTGACGGTTTCCGTAGCCGGCCCCGACACCGAAGTGGGCGTCAACCCCTACGAAGGCGACCTCATTTTGGAGAAAGATGAGGAAATGCTCACGTCGCTGCGCGGGGTGCTGGAGCGCAACATTTCGCCCTCGCGCCTTAACGATTTCCTGGCCTGCTCGCTCCGGTTTTATTTCTCGAAAGTGGCCCGCTTCCACGAAAACGAAGCCGTGGAAGAAACCCTCGAAGCCAGCAGCTTCGGCACCATGATACATGAGGCCCTGGAAAACCTCATGCGCCCTTTCGAGCAGGACGCCCGCCTCATCACCGCCGCCGACATCCCCGAAATGGTGCGCCAGGCCCCGGCCGAGGTGCAGCGCGTGCTGCGCCAGGAAGAATCGGAAAAGCACGCCCGCGCCGACGAAGGCCTTAACCACGTCTACGGCCAGGTGGCCACCCGCTTGGTCATTCGCCTGCTCGAAAGCCTCACCGCGCAGCCCGACCTGCTGCCCATCCGCCTTTTCGGCCTCGAAGCCGAACTGGCCGCCACCATCTTCGTCGACGTGCCGGGCCGGGCCGAAAAGCTCGCCGTGCGCCTCTTCGGCCTAGCCGACCGCGTGGACGAGCTGCCCGACGGCCGCCTGCGCGTGGTCGACTACAAATCCGGCCTCGTGAAGCGCAACGACCTGCAGCTGCGCGGCTACCGCGACCGCCTCACCCCCGCCGAAGCCGTCGACCGCCTCCTGCACGAAGCCAGCAGCAGCGCCGACAAAGTGCGCCAGCTCTGGCTCTACCGCCTCATGCTGGCCCACACCGCCCAGCGCGAAACGGCCGAAACCGCCATCCTCTCCCTGCGCAACATCGACGAAGGCCTGCTCTCCGCCGACCTCAGCTTCATCACCGACGGCGGCCAGGACTTCGTGGCCACCTCCGAAGAATTGGTGCGTAAAATTGTGCTGCGAATCCTGGACCCCGCCGAGCCCATCCGCAAAACCGACGACTTCACCAAGTGCGAGCATTGCCCCTACCGCGGCATTTGCGCCCGCTAACCCCGCCGCCCGACCACCCAATGAAGTACGTTCTGAGTCTGTTGCTGGTCCTGAGCTTACGGCCGGCGTTGGCGCAAACGCCTCCGTTCACGGTGCGCCCGGTTTCGCTGCCCAAGGAGTTGGCGTTCTACGACAACCAGTTTTCCGGGCTCGCCATCAGCCGCGGCAAGCTCTACTTGCTGTCGGAAAGCCGGCTGCAAGACAAGGCCGAAGCCAAGCTCTACACCGTGCCGCTCGCCGACCTGGACCGCAAACTGCGGGATACCGCCTACGTGCTCCCCTTTCGGAAGCTGCCCATCACCGGCCTGCCGGGTTTGCGGGGCCAGATGAAAGCAAGCGGCCAAGATTACGAAGGGCTTGAGGCCATGCTAATTGACGGCAATACCGTCTATTTCTCCGTTGAAACGGCTACCCCTTCCACCAGCTGCTACATTCTCAAAGGCCGCATCACCTCCACGGCGGTCATCCTGGACAACCAGTTGCTGGCGGCGCTGCCCAAGCCGCTGGCCGCCGACGGCTCCCACGTTTACAACGCCGGATTTGAGGCGATAACCAAAGCCCGAAAGCAGCTGGTTGCTTTTTTCGAGTACAATTCCTTTCCCGGCCAGAACTACGTTTGCGGCTTTGATAAGCGCCCGCGCCCCTCCGCGCCGGTCCCGCTCCAGCTCCCATTCACCCCGCTGCCGTTCCGCATCACGGATATTACCCCGGTCGGAAAAAATCATTTCACGGCCATCAATTACTTCTTCAAAGGCGACGGCGAAGATGCCGTGTACCGCGTCCCGGCCACCGATTCCGCCAACACCAAACTCATTACCGGTCCCACCGGCTTCAAGAACTACTGCCGACTGGTAGACATCGCGTTCCACAACAACCGCTTCACCTGGCAGCCCCTGTGGGAGTTGCCCGAGCCCTACATGGGCTACAACTGGGAAGGCATCGCCGCCTACAAAGGCGGCTATTTCATCATCAACGACAAGTACACCCCGAGCCGCCCCTACCGCACCACACTTTTGTACCTGCAAAGCAGCCACTAAGCACCTTTTTTACTTCACTCCACTTCCTATGCAACCCCAAAACTCCTCCCCCGGCAAAGACGAATTCATGCAAGCCGCCATCGACGAGGCCCGCCTGGGCCGCTCGCAAGGCGGCATCCCCATCGGCTCGGTGCTCATCCGCGACGGCAAAATTGTGGGCCAGGGCCACAACAAGCGCGTGCAGGAAGACTCTGCCATCAAGCACGGCGAAATGGACTGCCTCACCAACGCCGGCCGCCAGCGCACCTACCGCGACACCGTCATCTACACCACCCTGATGCCCTGCTACATGTGCGCCGGCACCATCGTGCAGTTCAAAATCCCGAAGGTCATCGTGGGCGAGTCGCGCACGTTCGGCGAGTCGCGCGCCTTCCTCGAAAGCCACGGCGTGGAAGTGGTCGACCTCGACCTGCAAGAGTGCGTCGACATGATGAACGAGTTCATCGAAGCCGAGCCCACCCTCTGGAACGAGGACATCATGGAGCTATAAGCGGGCCCGACCGTTGAAAATTAGTGCCCTGACCAAAAGGCTAGTGAGTGTTTGCTTACCAATAGTGAGCTAACACTTATACGGCTTTAGCAAACGCTCACCTACCTTTGTTTCGCTATCGGAAATCACGGTGACCGGTCAGCCAATTCCCACGTCCTCTTTCGCTAGGTGTATCCCACCCCACCTAGGAAAACATCGGTTGAATCTGTTCGGGTCTCCGCCCTAGGAGCTACGGCATGCAGAGGTCAACACGTTACAGCCGGCTGAGTCGAATGCGTTCGATTTGGCCGGCTGTATTGTTTTAGGAAATGAGGCGCAGCCAAAGTGAGGCGTTGAATGAAACACCGGGCGGCGGAAGCGGCGGGCACGCCAAATGCCTGCGGTCGGCCTTATCTTGCCGCCGGGCTAGGTCTGAAAAGGGCCCTGGGACTGATTTTTGGCGGTTTATTTATATTCGGTTGGGCTATGACCAGTCATTCTAAAATTGAGCAGGCGGCCCTGCAGCTGTTCGGCGAGCGGGGCTACGACAGCACCTCCACCCTGCTGATTGCCAAGGGCGCCGGGGTGTCGGAGGCGTTGCTGTTTAAGTACTTTCTGAGCAAGGAAAAGCTGTTTGAGTACCTCATCAAGCAGGGCTTCCGGCGCATTGTGGAAGCCAACCGCGGCATTCTGACCGAGAAAAACCCGCGCGTGCTGGTCGAAAACGTCATCGACCTGCCCTATAAGCTGGTGCACGACGAGCCCGATTTTTGGAAGATGCAGGACAAGGAATTCAACCGGCCGCTGGTGCAGAAGTACTTCCAACGCTTCATGAGCCCGATTGACAGCCTGCTCAAGCAAGCCTTCACCGACCTGGGCACGCCCAGCCCGGAAATGACCACCCAGCTCCTGCTGCTGCTCATCCAGAGCCTGTGGCGCAACCTGCTCTACGAGCACGACCCCAACCTGCTGCAACTCGGCGCCCACCTGAAACGGACGTACCTGCAGGGCGTGCCCGCCGCGAAGTGAGCTGCCCGCAGCCGCCGGCCTGAGAGGCCATGCCAAGCAACCCGCCGGCCCCGGCCTCCGAATCAGCAAGGACGAAGAAGATACTTTCGGCTATAAGAGCTGTGCATCTGTCGGCATTTTATTTGCGTTGATGCTTCTGCGTTGACTTTCCGCTTTCGCTTATGCACCACCACGCCGTTCACCGCTTGTTGCGCCCGCTGCTGGTTTGGCGGGCCCGCCACATCAGCGAACGGATGTACATGCTCATTCTGAGCATCTTGGTGGGTGGGGCGGCGGGCCTGGCGGCGGTGCTGCTGAAAACCTGCGTCCGGGCGCAGTCGCAGCTGTTGCAAAGCGCCGTGACGGAGCCCAACCGGGTATTTGCCCTGTCGGTTTACCCCATCGTCGGCATCACGCTTACCGTGCTGGTCACCAAGTATTTGCTGGGCGGGCAGCTGGGCCGCGGCATCGGGCCCATCATTTACAACACGGCCCGCGAAGGCAGCATCGTGCCCCGCTCCAAGCTCTACTCGCAAATGATAACGGCGTTTCTGACCGTCAGCTTCGGGGGCTCGGCCGGTACCGAGGCGCCCATTTCGGTGACGGGGGCCGCCCTGGGCTCCAACGTGGGCCGGGTGCTGCACGTGGACCGGCGGCGGCGGCGCCTGCTCACGGGCTGCGGCGCGGCGGCGGGCGTGGCGGCCATCTTCAACTCGCCCATCGCGGGCGTGCTGTTTGCCGTCGAAACCATCTTGCTGGAGCTGCCGGCGCAGTATTTCATCCCCCTGCTCATTTCCTCGGCCACGGCCACGGTGATTTCAAAAGCCTTGTACGCCGGCCAGCCTTTCGTGCTCATCACCACCAGCTGGCCCGTGGATGCGGTGCCGTTTTACGTGCTGCTGGGCTTGTTCACGGCCTTTTTCTCGGTGTATATGATTCGGACCTACCACTGGTTCGAGCATTTTTTTGAGCGGTGGCCGGGGCTGAACTGGCGCAAGGTGCTGCTGGGCGGCCTCACGCTGGGCGGCCTTATTTTCCTGTTTCCGACGCTGTACGGCGAGGGCTACAACACGGTGGAGCTGCTGCTGCGCGGCCACCCCGAGCACATCACCGACGCCAGCATTTTCTCGGTGTACCAGGACAACAACCCCTGGCTGCTGCTGGTGCTGGTGGTGTTCAGCATGCTGCTGAAGGTGGTGGCCACCAGCATCACGGTGGGCAGCGGGGGCAACGGGGGCATGTTCGGCTCGTCGCTGTTTACGGGGGCGCTGGCGGGGTTTTTCTTTGCCCGCCTGATAAACCTGAGCGGGCTGATTCACATTCCCGAAGTGCATTTTGTGGTGCTGGGCATGGCCGGCGCGCTGGCGGGCGTCATCCACGCGCCGCTCACGGCCATCTTCCTCATTGCTGAAATCACGGGCGGGTACGCCCTGTTTGTGCCGCTGATGCTAGTGAGCAGCTCTTCCTACCTCATCACCAAGTACTTCGAGCCTTATTCTGTCTATACCCGCAAGCTCACGGCGCGGGGCGTGGACGTGTACGCCAACCGCGACCGGGGCCTGCTGGCGCAGCTCGACCCGCGCCAGCTGCTCAAAACCGATTTCATTCCGGTGCGGCCCAGCACCACGCTGGGCGAGTTGGTTGACATCTTCCGGCATTCCTCGCGCGACCTGTTTCCGGTGGTGGCGGCCGGCGGCCGGCTGCTGGGCGTGGTGAGCCTGAATTCGGTGCGCGACGCGCTGTTTGACGACGCCCACTACGCCACCACGCACGTGCGCGAGCTGATGAAGCCCGTGGAGGCCGTGGTGGGCCCCAACGACAACCTGGAACACACCCTGGGCCTGTTCGACCGGCACGAATTCTGGGCGCTGCCGGTGTGCGAAGAGGACGGCCGCTACCTGGGCTTTATCCTCAAAACCGACATTCTGGCCCGCTACCGACGCCAGCTCATTCAGGAGAGCGAAGCGTGAGCGCAGAATTTGTGGCCGTTATCGGCGGGGGACCGGCGGGCCTGCTGGCCGCCCAGCGGCTGGCCGAAGGCGGCCTGAAGGTGCGCGTGTACGAGGCCCAGGCCACGGTGGGGCGCAAGTTTCTGGTGGCCGGGCACGGCGGCTTCAACCTAAGCAACGCCGAGGACGCCGAGCCCTTCGCCGGCCGCTACGGCGCCGAGGAAACGCGCTTTCGGGCGCTGCTGACGTACTTTTCGCCCGACGACCTGCGGGCCTGGGCCGCCGACCTGGGCATCGCAACCTTTGTGGGCACCAGTGGGCGCATCTTTCCGGTGGCGGCGCACAAGCCCGCTGACTTGCTCCGGGCCTGGCTGGGCCGGCTGCGCGAACTGGGCGTTGAAATCAACACCCGCCGGCGCTGGATGGGCTTTGATGGGGCCAATGGGCTGCGGCTGCGCGACGAAACTAGCGGGCAGGAAACCACCCTGGAGCCCGCCGCCACCGTGCTGGCCCTGGGCGGCGCCAGCTGGGCCAAAACCGGCTCGGATGGCGCCTGGGTGCCGCTGCTGCGGGAAATCGACGTGCCCGTTGCGCCCTTTGCCCCGGCCAACTGCGGCGCGGAAGTGGCGTGGTCGGAGTTCTTTAAGCAGAAAGTTGGCCGGGCGCCGCTCAAAAACATCAGCCTGCGCGTGAACGACGGCCCGCCGCTGCGCGGCGAGGCCATGCTGACCGAATACGGCATCGAGGGCACGCCGGTGTATGCCCTCACGCCCCAGCTTCGCACGGCGCTGGCCACGGGTCCGGCCACGCTTTTTCTGAACACCAAGCCGGACCTGCCCCCCGAAACGCTGCTGGCCCGGCTGCGCCAGCGCCGAAATAGCGCTTCGCTGCCCGATTTTCTGCGCAAGGCCCTGGGCCTGGGAGCGCCGGTGCCCACGCTGCTGCGCGAGGCGGCGCCAGCCGTGGCCACGTACCCACCGGAAGCCCTGGCCGAACTGCTGGCGGCCGTGCCCCTGCCCGTGAGCGGCCTGCGCCCGCTGGACGAAGCCATTTCTACGGCCGGCGGCATTCCCTTTTCGGAAGTAGATGAGCACCTGCAGCTCCGGCAGCGGCCGGGCACCTACGTGGCCGGCGAAATGCTGGACTGGGAAGCGCCCACGGGCGGCTATTTGCTGCAAGGCTGCTTCAGCACCGGGGCGTGGGCGGCGCGGGGGATTTTGGTGAGGCTGAGTTGAAGGCAAGTAAGTCGTTTGTCATTGCGAGCGCAGCGTGGCAATCCGTCCTCTCTCAGCGGCCAATGCTCTTTCCCAAAAACCCTATCAATTAGAAAGCCCCGACGCGGTGCGGTGTCGGGGCTTTGTCACAAAAGAAAAGGTCTGGTTTTGACAGGACGGGTTGCTTCGCTACGCTCGCAATGACAATTCCCGCTCCTGCTCTATTCCTTCGCCAGCGCTTTGGCCTTCGCTTCGGCTTCGCGCAAAATCTGGCGGGCTTCGCCGAGCAGGCGGCGGCCGGGGTCCAGCTCTTCGCGGGCGATGAGGGCGAACAGCAGAAAGAAGGAGGCCAGCGGCAGCACCCAGCCCAGCACAAACCACAGCCAGAACGAGCGGCCCCGGCTCTGGGCGCAGTAGCCGGTGAGGATGGGGATGAAGGAAATGGCCACCGCCACCACAAAAAGCATGTCGACGAAGAGCATAGGCTGGCGTGCGAAAGGGCGGTGGAAGCCCGGCGGCGGCAGGGCCGGCGGGGGGCCGAAGTTACGAATTTCTGAGCGGCAGATGAAGCCCGAAAACAGGAAATTTGTTTGGCTATACCTCTATCCGGCGGTTTTTTCCGTAGTTCGGCCTGAAGCCGGGGCCGCAGCGAGGCCCGGCCGTCTTGTATTTGCCCATGTGGGAACACCAAAGTCTGTTTCGCGTTTCGGCCCAGCTCTTCGCCGAGGGGGTGTTTAACTTGCTCGACCGCAACCTGCGGCCGGAGATTTTTCTGCTCGGTTTTGCCTCGGCCAAAGAAGGCGACGAGCCCGACGCCGTGGTGGTGGAGCCGCCCACGGCCCGCTACGCCCCCGCCGATTTCCGGTACGTGAAAACCCACGCCGCCGCCCTGGAGGCCGACACCGGCCCGCAGGGCTCCGTGTACCACCTGCACCCCAACGACCACGACCGGTTCGAGAAGCACCACTGGTACGAGCTGATGTGCCGCGCCACCGAAACCACCCTCAACGACCTCACCCGCGCCCGCCGCGAAAACCGCCGCTCCTTCTGCTCGGTGCCGGTGAGCCTGCAGGGCTACCTCGTGACGGTGGTGCTGCAGCTCTCGGCCGATTGCTACGACGGCTACTACGCCCTGCCCAAGTCCACCAGCGCCCGCCCCGCCAACCTGCCCCACGCCACGGTGACGGAGTTTCTGCACGACTGCTCGCGGGCTTTGCGCGAGGCGGATACCGCCGACAACGACCAGCCCGTGCTCGACCGCGACTACAACGAGCTGCTGCGCTCGGCGGGCCGCCGGCTGATGCTGCGCGTGGCCCCCGCCGGCACCCACGGCCTGTACGATGCCTGCAACGGCGTGGCCGCCCTGCGCCACGAGGGCGACGAAGGCATCGGGACCATGCTGGTGAGCCGGCGCCTGCACCCGGCCGTGATTCCGGTGCTGACCCTGGAAACGCCCGTGCCCATGCGCGACCACCGCTCCATCCGCAAGCTGCTGGAGCTGAGCGAGGGCCACACGGCCCTGATTTCGGACGCCTCGCACGTCTTCGGCCTGGGCCAGCTGGTGCCCGAGTCCGACGGGCAGTACGAGCCCCTGGTCACGGTGCACTTCACCAACCACTACAGCTGGGAAATGAGCCACGCCGGCCACGTGCTCATGCGCGTGGTGAGCAACACGCCGCGCCTGCCGCAGGGCCGCGTGGCCCAGGAAAACTTTGCCCGCATCGTGCGCATCGTGTTTCCCAGCCTCGACGTGGACAGCACCGACTACCTTTGGGACCTGGCCCAAAAGGCCAGCACGCAGCCCACGGGCACCATTCTGGTCATCAGCACCGGCGCAGCCCAGGAGGCCCAGCGCCTCACGCGGCAGTGCTTCCGGGTGGTGCCGCGCATCATGACGCCCTCGGTCCTCAAGCTGGTCACCAACATCGACGGGGCCGTGCTCATCGAGCCCAACGGCATGTGCCACGCCATCGGCGCCATCCTCGACGGCCTGGCCACCGACAAGGGCGACTCGTCCCGCGGCGCCCGCTACAACTCGGCCCTGCGCTATGCCAACAGCAGCAAGTACCCCATGCTGGCCGTGGTGGTAAGCGAAGACGGCTGGATTGACCTGCTGCCGAGTTAGAATGACGTCGTACAGAATAAAGAACGTCCTGCTGAGCTTGTCGAAGCATCTCGCGTGCCGAAGTAATTACTCTTGCACGCGAGATGCTTCGACAAGCTCAGCAGGACGTTCTTTTTGAGCCTAGCGGCTAGCCGTTTACCGAGCCCATCATGGCCGCGGGGTAGCGCAGGCCAGCCGTGGCGCCTTTGGGCGCGATTTCATCCAACTGGGCCAGCTCATCCCGCGTCAGTTCCACTTCCAGCGCGCCCAGGTTTTCTTCCAGGTATTTCACCCGCTTGGTGCCGGGAATGGGCACCACGTCGTCGCCCTGCGCCAGCACCCAGGCCAGGGCCAGCTGGCCGGCGGTGCAGTCTTTTTGCTGCGCTAAGTCGTTGATGCGGGCCACGAGGTCGAGGTTTTTCTGGAAGTTTTCGCCCTGGAAGCGGGGCGTGTGGCGGCGGTAGTCGTCTTCGGCCAGGTCCTCAAACTTCTGGATTTGGCCGGTGAGGAAGCCCCGGCCCAGCGGCGAATACGGCACGAAGCCCACGCCCAGCTCCCGCATTGCGGGCAAAACTTCGTCTTCCGGCTCGCGGGTCCAGAGCGAATATTCGCTTTGCAGCGCGGCGATGGGATGCACGGCCACGGCCCGGTGCACGGTGGCCGGCGCGGCCTCGCTCAGGCCCAGGAAGCGCACTTTGCCTTCTTCCACCAGCCGGCTCATGGCACCCACGGTTTCTTCGATGGGCGTGTTGGGGTCCACGCGGTGCTGGTAGTAGAGGTCGATGTAGTCGGTGCCGAGGCGCTTGAGGCTGGCTTCGCAGGCGGCTTTCACGTATTCGGGCCGGCCGTTGATGCCGCGCCGGGTGGGGTCGGTGGGGTCGCGCTCGATGCCGAATTTGGTGGCCAGCACGATGCCGCCGCGCTGGCCTTTGAAAACGCGGCCCAGCAGTTCCTCGTTTTTGAAGGGGCCGTACATGTCGGCGGTGTCGAAGAATGTCACGCCCAGCTCGCGGGCGCGGTGCAGGGTGCGGGTGCTTTCGGCGTCGTCCTGGCCGGCGTAGAAGTCGGACATGCCCATGCAGCCCAGGCCCAGGGCCGAAACGGTGAGGCCGGAGCGGCCGAGTTGGCGGGTTTTCATAAAGCGAAACGGTAGGTGAAGTGGTTAATGGGATGGCAGCGCCTGCTGGCTCTACGCAACGCCCCCTTCAACCGGCCAGCCTGGGCTTTTGATTTCGGCTTTTTCCCAACCCCCGCCTCAATGAGCCCAACCCCGGCCACGCCTTTCCCAAGCCCCGCCCTAAGCATCCAAACCTTCGCCTCTGCTGCCCAAATCCTCGCCGCGAGTCTCCAAACCCCCGCCACGGGTTTCCAAATCCAAGTCACGCATAGAAAAATCCTAGTCTCCGTTTTCCAAACTCCCGCCACGCCTTTCCAAAGCCTCGACACAGGCTTCCAAACCGTCGCCACGCCTTTGCCAACCACGGCCTCACCCTTCCCTCACGCCCGCCGGCCGTACCTTTGCGCCGTGAACATCGCCCCGAAAAACCTCTTCCCGCTGGCCCTGGCTGCCCTGGCCTCCGCTTGCTCGCCCGGCACCATCAGCGAAAACGGCGCCCCTTCCGAAGCATCGGCCGCCGAGATGGCCCTCATGAACCGCCACGACTCGCTGATGGCCGAAACCTCGAAGCTTTACGAGTACAAGGCCAAGCTTTCGGGCTACCACACCGAGGCCGCCGCGCCCTACATCCACGGCCTGCTGGCCGCCGATGCCGCCATGATGAGCTGGATGCATCGGTACAAAGCGCCCGACACCACGGCCACTCCGGCCGCCCGGGTGGCCTATTTCCGGCAGCAGCAACAGATTCTGGCCGGCATCAGCCGGCAGTACCGCGCCACGCTGGATTCGGCCGTGCGCTTCACTACCGAGCACCCCGCCGCCGGCGACGTACCGCCCCCCGCTTCCAAGTAGCCTATTACCTATCAATATGTTGAGACGCCTGTTGCTGCTGCCCACGCTGGCGGCCACCCTGCTCACCTCCTGCACCGAAGCGCCGAAACAAGCCGCCCGGCTGCCCATCATGGGCGAGCGCGACGTGGTGCCCCGTGCCGACGGCGGCCCCGCCGACACCGTGTACGCCGCCGTGCCCGCCTTTCGCCTCACCGACCAGTTCGGGCAGGTGCTCACCAACCAAAGCTTCGCCGGCCGGGCCTACGTGGCCGATTTCTTCTTCGCCACCTGCCCCGGCATCTGCCCCAAAATGCAGGCCGAGCTGTTGAAAGTGTACAAGCAATTCGGCCAGAAACCGGAGCTGGCCTTCCTCTCGCACACCATCGACCCGGCCCACGACTCCATCCCGGTGCTGCGCGACTACGCCGAGCGCCTGGGCGTGGGCACGGCCCGCAACTGGCACTTCGCCACCACCGGCGCCCACGGCGAACCCACCGCCCGCGACACCGTGTTTCAGTTGGCTCAGGCCTACTTCACCGCCGCCCTGCCCGACAAGCAGGCCCCCGGCGGCTTCGCTCACAACGGCACCTTCGCCCTCGTGGACGACCAGGGCCACATCCGCGGCCTCTACGACAGCCTCAACCCCAAAGAAGTGGCCCGCCTGCTACAGGAGCTGCCCATCCTGCTGGCCGAAGTAGACGGCCGCCGGAAGGGCGTGGCCCGGAAATGAAGGGCTGTCTGGCTAGCGTGTCTTCAATCCAGAACGTCATGCTGAGCTTGTCGAAGCATCTCGCGCGCAATAGTAATTACTTCGGCACGCGAGATGCTTCGACAAGCTCAGCATGACGTTCTTTAGCTCTGCCTGACGTTCTGCGACCGTTATTTTCCATGACCCTCCGCTCTTCCCTTCCCTTCGCCGCCCTGCTCCTGCTGCTGCCCGGCTGCTTCAGCAACAACCGCCACCAGGGCGAGAAGCTGTACGCGCAGCACTGCTCCGGCTGCCACGGCGACGAGGGCCAGGGCCTGGGCCGCCTCATCCCGCCCCTGGCCGGGGCCGACTACCTGACGGACCACCGCGCCGAGCTGCCCTGCCTGCTGCGCAACGGCCAGCGCGAAGTCATCATCGTGAACGGCGTGGCCTACCACAACGTGATGCCCGGCAACAAGGCCCTGAGTCCCGCCCAGCTCACCAACCTGCTGAACTTCATCGAAACCCACTGGGGCAACAGCGCCTCTCCGCGCACCATCCGCGAGGTGGAGCAGCAGCTGGATGCCTGCCGCGTGCCGTGAGCGGGCATTCTAACCCCGAGTGGGTATTCCAAACGCGAAAACCCAGCACGTCATGTCGAGCCTGTCGAGACATCTCGCTTGAGAAAGTATAACTAATTACTGCTGCTCGCGAGATGTCTCGACAGGCTCGACATGACGTTTTGGAGTACTACTTCATTCTGTTCCCACCCCTCAGAAACCCGTTTTTCGCCGTAGATTGCACCCCAATCCATCTGCATTCCAATTCCATTATGGGCCTGTTTGACTTCCTGAAAAATAAACCCGCCGACACCCCGGCCACCCCCGCTCCCGCCGCCAACCCCGCCGGCCCCGCCGCCGAAAAACCCGCCGGCGGCCCCCGCTACCAGGGCTCCAAATTCGTGGCCCCGCCCGAGCCCGCGGCCCCGGCCCCGGTGTACCAGCTGCCCGAGCCGCCGCCCCTGCCCTTCCAGCCCGAAAACGTGCTGGAGCAGCTCCTGCTGCTGGCCGCCACCGACGAAAATGCCCGGCCCGCCTTCTACCAGGCCCTGCTCCAGGAAGAAATCCTGATGATACTGGCCCCCACGGAAGGCATGGAGCCCGGCGAAGTGACGCTCACCGAAGGCCAGGAAATCCAGCTCCAGATACTGAACGACGGCAAGCTGCCCATCTTCTCCTCCGTGCCCCGCCTCTCCGACGGCGGCATCGAGCAGCCGCCCATGAGCTACGTGCGCCTGCCGGGCCACGCGTTTTTCCAGATGGTGCAGGGCCAGGACTGCGTGCTGAACCCCTTCTCGCCGGCCGGCAAGCTCCTGCCCAAAGACGAAGTGGCCGCCCTGCTGGCCGGCCAGCTCACCGGCCCGCTCTCGCCCGGCGGCGGCGAGGCCCAGGTGCTGCTCAGCCAGCCCGCCGAGTACCCGCAGGCCGTGGCCGACGCCATCGCCGCCTGGGCCGCCACCCAGTCGCACATCGAAGCCGCCTACCTGGCCCAGATGCAGCTCGCCGACAACCCCGACGTGCCGCGCCTGCTCCTCGCCTTCGTCAGCACCAGCCCCGACCCGAGCTTCATGCAAGACCTCGGCCCCGTGCTGCAAGGCCAGACCAACGCCTACCAGTTCGTGGACTTGATGCTGCTGGACGTGAACTCGGAAGAAGGCGTGAACCCCTATTTCCGCACGGTAGAGCCGTTTTATCAGAAGGGGTAACGGCTAGTTCTCGCCAGCATGGCTTTCCTCCGAACGTCATGTCGAGCGCAGCCGAGACATCTCGCGTGCCGCCACTAACTCAATCGATTGGATTGGTAGCGGCACGCGAGATGTCTCGGCTGCGCTCGACATGACGTTCTTTTTTATTTTGTTTCATGTCATCTTCCTGTCATTCGATTCCCTACCTTCCTTCTTCCTATGAAACTTGCTGCTCTCTTCCTGGCTTTTGCGCCCTTCGCCGCCCTCGCCCAAAAGCCCGCCCCGCTCCTGCCGCCCGCCGACCCCGCCATTCAGAAGCTGGTGGATGAAATCTCGGCCAAAAACCTGGAAGCCGACGTTCGCAAGCTGGTTTCTTTCGGCACGCGCCACACCCTGAGCGACACGCAGAGCCCCACCCGCGGCATCGGCGCGGCCCGCAACTGGGTACGCGACGAGTTTCTGAAATACAGCAAAGCCGGCGGCGGAAGAATGACGGTGGAAATGGACACCTTCACCATCCGACCCGACGGCCGCCGCATCAACCGGCCCGTGCTCATGGCCAACGTGCTGGCCACCCTGCCCGGCACCGACCCCACCGACACCCGTGTCATCCTGGTGAGCGGCCATATCGACTCGCGGGTGAGCGATGTGATGAACGCCACCGCCGACGCGCCCGGGGCCAACGACGACGGCTCCGGCACCGTGTTGGTGATGGAGCTGGCCCGCGTGCTGGCCGGCCAGCGGTTTCCCTGCACCCTCAAGTTCGTGGCCGTGCAGGGCGAAGAGCAGGGCCTCTACGGCTCCGGCCACCTGGCCGAGCGCGCCAAAAAAGAAGGCTGGAACCTGATTGCGATGCTCAACAACGACATCGTGGGCAACTCGCACGGCTTCGACCCCGAAATCAGCGACGACCAGCACTTGCGCGTGTTCAGCGAAGGCGTGCCGGCCAATGAGACGCCCGAGCAGGCCAAAACCCGCCGCCAGCTCAGCTCCGAAAACGACGCGCCCAGCCGCCAGCTGGCCCGCTTCATTGCCCGCGCGGCGCAGCTCTACGGCCACGGCCACCAGGCCGTGCTGGAGTACCGCCCCGACCGCTTCCTGCGCGGCGGCGACCACACGCCCTTCAACCAGCAGGGCTTCGCCGCCGTCCGCTTCACCGAAATGAACGAGGATTTCACCCACCAGCACCAGGACCTGCGCACCGAAAAGGGCCGCGCCTACGGCGACGTCATTGAGGGCATGGACTTCGCCTACCTGCGCCGCAACGCGGGCATCAACCTCGCCACCATGGCCGCGCTGGCCCTGGCCCCCGCCGCGCCCGCCAAAGTCGAAGTCCTCACCGCCAACCTCACCAACCGCACCGAGTTGCGCTGGCAGGCGCCCGCCGCCGGCCCCCGGCCCAGCGGCTACGTGGTGCTGGTGCGCGAAACCAGCGCCCCGCAGTGGCAGCAGCGCATCCCGGTTTCGGGCCTCACGGCCGATTTGTCCATTAGCAAGGACAACTTCATTTTCGGCGTGGCGAGCATTGACGCGGCCGGGCACGAGAGCGTGGCGGTATTGCCGATGGTGGGGCGGTAGGTTCTAAAAACATGGCTAAATCAAACAGAGACAACTTTCCGCAAAAAGTGATTACGACTCTGGCAGGGCGAGTAGCTTACCTGTGCTCAAATCCTTTTTGCAGAAGAGTGACAATCGGTCCACACACTGCAACCGATAAAACTACTTTAATTGGTGTAGCAGCTCATATAACAGCTGCTTCCCCAGGTGGACCGCGCTATGACCCAAGCTTATCTGATATTGAGAGAAAAAGCATTGGAAATGGTATTTGGCTTTGTAGCAACTGCGCAACTCTGATTGATAAAGATGAAAAACATTTTCCGGTTTCTCATTTAAAAGATTGGCGCAATAAAACAGAGGCATATGCTGCGCAACAATTAGGCAATGGTCAACCATTACTTACACTCAGGCCCAAAATTGAGGCTATTCTCTTATATCAAAACGGAATATCTTCAAATGAAGGGTTTGCAGAATATATTTCTCCAGGCAGTCTTATACGCATTGAAGAAGCAAAACTTATCATTAGTGCTAAAAGACACTACAAGCTTCAATTAATAAATAACTCAAGCATCGCTGCAATCAATATACGACTGCAACAGACTGGGAGCAATCACCTAATTCTTGATGAATCGATTCCATCAGTAAACAACCTGGGACCTTTTCTAGAGAGAAATATCAAATGCACGTTATCTAATTTTTATATCATGACCGGCGGGGAACGTGTTACTAGCCAAAGAGCCGAAATGGCGTACCCAGAAGAATTGTCTGACCTTCAATTAGCTATTGATTACACTAACGAACATGGGCAACAATTTCAAACCCTGACCTCTTTCAGCGGCAAGCAACCTAATAATATTTTCCATTAATAGTCCCTCTGTAATGCCTACCCCACTTCAGCGATACATCCCCCGAAAACCTCACCAACTCCCTTTCGGCCATGTCGCTGTATATCGTTCTCCTCGTTGTTGCCTTCCTGCTCTCCGGCCTGCGCATTGCGCAGGAATACGAGCGGGCCATTGTGTTTCGGCTGGGCCGGTTTGTGGGCACGCGCGGGCCGGGGCTGTACTGGATAATTCCGCTGCTCGAACGCCAGCAAACCATTGATATCCGCACCAAGACGGTGGATTTGGAGCAGCAGGAAACCATCACCAAGGACAGCGTGACCATCAAGGTGAACGCCGTGCTGTGGTTTCGGGTGGTGAACCCGGCCGATGCCATCATCAAAGTAGCCAATTTCAACCAGGCGGTTTACCAACTGTCGGTGACGGCGCTGCGCAACATCATCGGCCAGCACCAGCTGGACGAGGTGCTGCGCGAGCGCGCCGCCATCAACGCCTCGCTGATGCAGATTGTGGACGCCGCCACCGAGGCCTGGGGCGTGAAGATTGAGCTGGTCGAAATCAAGGACGTGGAAATTCCGGAGTCCATGCAGCGGGCCATGGCGCGCGAGGCCGAAGCCATTCGCGAGAAGCGCGCCCGCATCATCAAGGCCGAGGCGGAGCTGGAAGCGTCGATAAAGCTCACGCAGGGCGCCAAGCAGATGGAGGAAAGCCCCGTGGCCCTGGAGCTGCGCCGCATGCAGATGCTGTCGGAAATCGGCATCGACAACAACACGACCACCATCATGCTCATCCCCTCGGAGTTTACCAACGCGGCCAAGAGCTTCTCGCAGCTGGTGAGCCAGCAGGGCACCCAACCCGGCGCTTAATCCTGGGCCACGCGCTGGTGGCGTTGCTGGTTCAGCCAGAGGGCCAGCACTCCAATGGCGTAGCTCAGCAGGGCATGGCCAAGGAATTGGACAAGCCAGCGCGGGTCCAGGGCTATTCGGGGCAGTACGGACAACAGCGGCAGGCAGCCCAACGCCGTGCTCAGCAACAGCGCCTGCCCCGGCACCAGCCAAACAGCCCGCGCCGGCCACCCCAGCGGCCGGAACCGCTGCAGCTGCCGCAGCACCAGCCACCAGATGCCAAACAGCACCATCGGGCCCACCAGCCACTGCCAGTAGACGGTGCGGTATACCTCGACAAGGGAACCGAAGAGCAGCCAGCGCAGGACCCAAAACAGCCCTTGATTGAGAAAGAAACTGGCCCCAACCAGCGCCAGGGCCACGCCCCAGGTACTGGCCTGGGGCTGGGTGCGGCCGGCCACTTTGCTGGCGGCCCACAGCCACACCGCAAAAGGCAGCGATGCCGCCAGAAAGGGATTGAGGTCGCCAAAAAAGGGAATGCCGCCGCCGTTGTCGCGGCTAAACACCTGTTCCCAAACCAGCCCCGGTAGCAGGCCTACCGCATTCACCGCGTAGCTGGCCGCTGCCAGTCGCCAGGAGTTGGGCTTCCAATAGGCCAGTGCGCTGAGCCCCATGCCCAGCAGGGCCAGCCCCCATAAGGCGGCCAGCACTTCCAGCATAAAAACGGCACCGTCCAGGGCATCGGCATGCGCCAGGCACGGTCAAAAAAGCAACAGCCCGATGGCTAGCGGAATAATTCGACGCATGAAGGTGCAGAAACAGGAACGAGATGGAGAAGGGCAAACTTACGCCTGCCCCGCCGCCGCTACATCCAAGGCTCCGCGTAACCATTGTCGAAGTCAGGGTTTTGCACGACCTTAGTCACCCGACCCTATTTCTTCTTGGCTCAACACCACTTACGCTTACAACGATGAAACAACCCGTACTCCTGCTACTCGCAGCCGTGCTTAGCACCTATTCGGCCCGGGCCCAATGGAGCCCCAACCCCGCCCAGAACCTGGCCGTGCGCGACGCGGCCGCCACCGGCGAGGTGACGCCGCGCATCTCGCCGGCCCTGAACGGCGGCACCTGGGTGGCCTGGTTTGAAACCGTGGCCACCACCAACTACCAGATGCGCCTGCAGCTGCTCGACGCCAACGGCCGGGCCCAGTTCGGCGCCGCCGGCCTGCTGGTGAGCAACCAGCCCCAGGGCAGCGCCCTGTTCCGCTACGACCTGAAAACCGACAACTTGGGCAACGCCGTCCTGGCGTTTCAGGACACGCGCTCGGGCGCCAACCAGTGCGTGGCCTACAAGGTATCGCCCACCGGGCAGCAGCTGTGGGGCGCCACCGGCATCCCGCTGCTGGACCCCAACGCCACCTCGGGCCTTTCGCCCGCCATCGGGTTCACCTTCGGCAACAACGTGGTCATTGCCTGGAATTCGAGCGGCGTGGCCAATGTCGCGCACGCCAGCAAGTGGGTTTCTTTCCAGAAGCTTTCGCCGGCCGGCGTGGCCCTCGGCGGCGTGAACCGCGTGCAGGACCCCGTAAAAAAGTACACCCGCCCGGGCATCATCGGCATGACCATCAATGCCTTCGGGGCCGATGACGTGGTGATGCAGTACGTGGAGGAAACCGGTTCGGGCCTGGGCATTTCCACCGTTTTTGCCCAGCGGTTCAGCACGGTGGGCGCCCCGGTGTGGGCGGCCCCCACGCGCGTGAGCGACAAGACCATCGGCTTTGCGGCCATCCCGGAGCTGGTGCCCGATGGCAGCGGCGGTTTCTACGTGCTGCTGGGCTCGGGTAACCCCGCCAACGCCAACCTGGGCGATATGTACGCCCAGCGCGTGCTGGCCGACGGCACCCTGCCCTGGGGCGCCACCGGCACCGAGCTGCTGGCGGGCACGGCCACGGCCCGCATCGGCGGCTCCTTGCAATACGTGGCGGCCCGCAACGAGGTGTGGGCCGTGGTGAACGAGCTGAACAGCACCCAAAGCAACTCGGGCTTCACCGTGCAGCGCCTCGACCCGGCCACCGGCGCCGTGCAGCTGGGCCCCGGCGGCGTGCCCGTGATGGGCGTGAGCGCCAGCTATTATGCGGCCCAGACCCTGCGCGACACCGGCACCGGCCTCATCATCACCTATAGCGAAAACACCGGCGGGATGAACCGGGCCTTGTGGGCCACAAAGGTTGATTACCAGGCCCAATCGGCGTTCCCGACGGGCAGCGGCATCATTCCGCTCAGCGTCGTGGCCAGCCCTAAGCAGAACTACGCCACCCTGCCCTTCGCCAATGGCCAGCTGGTGAACGTGTGGCAGGACCAGCGCACGGATGACGGCATTTACGCCCAACCCATCAGCGACACCGGCGCGCTCGGTGTGCTGGGCACCCGCAACGCGGTGGCCGCGCAGCCGCTGGCCCTCAGCCCCAATCCGGGCGTGGTCCCCGCCCTGCACCTCACGCTTGGCCGCGCCCAGGCCCTGACCGTACAGGTGCGCGACCTCACCGGCCGCACCGTGCACCAACAAACCACCGAGGCGCCCGCCGGCGCGGCCAGCGTGGCACTGGAAGCGCCGCAGCTGGCGGCCGGGGTCTACATCGTGGAAACCACCGTGGCTGGGCAGCCCTGGCGCGGCCGTTGGGTAAAACCTTAAAACCCAGGAGTATTTCTTTGCGGAAGGCCTCGTCGAGCAATTGGCGGGGCTTTTTAGCAATTTATCAGGTGGGAGTCGGGGCGTGGCTGCCCGGGAAGGCCCGGCTGCAGTTCCGCATCGCGGACCAGCCCGATGGCACCACGCCGTGGAGCAGCTGGCCGCCTACCGCCCGCGCGGGTTGGCGGGCCGGCTGTACTGGTACTCGGTGCTGCCTTTCCACGGCATCATTTTCAAAGGCATGGTGAAGAACTTAGTGGCAAACAAGCCCAATTTGAAAAGTCAGACTAATCATCTTTAAAACAATTAACAACAATAGTTTACGGTAAGAATTTGAAAAAACTAAAGTCTGGGCAGCAGACATTTTGACTGGCGCCGCAGGAGTAACGGGGAGTTCCTTTGGAGCATCAATTCACCACTTTTTTTCCGCACCCCATGTTCCGCCGTTTCGTCGCCGTTTTCGCCGTTTTGCCCGCGCTGCTGGCATCTTCATTCGCCCACGCTCAAACGGGCAGCCCCGAGCCCGCCAAAATCGAAACTTCCCGCAGTGTGGAGCTGCGCGGCGGGTACACGAGCGGTCGGTTCTCCCACGGCACCGAGGACATTCATTCCTCCTTTAGCTTGTTTGGCGGCGGGGGCAACTCCCGCCCGGGCGTAGCGGTCGAACACCGTTTCGACGGCCTGCTGCTGGGAGCCGACTACGCGCTGGCCCAGCACCGGCCCGGCCGCTCCACCACCACGCTGCGCGTGGGCCTCGACGTGGTGAGCGCCGCCGACCGCCTGCGCATTGGTGACGGTCGCCGGGCCACGGTGGGCCTGTTGGCCGCGCACCCGCACATGAGCGTCGATATCCAGAAGAACCGGTGGCAAACGCGCGTGGGGGTGGGCATGCTGGTGGGCCGCGTGGGCTACTACGGCCAGGAAAAATCCTTCGACCTGCTGAGCACCAACATCGTGGTCGACACGGTGCGGGCCGTGCCCACCTTTCAGTTCGAAATGAACTGGAACCATTGGGTACAGTACGAACTCGGCTACGGCGGCAACGGGCTGCTGGGCTTGGCCAACCCAACATCTTACCTGGGCGTGGGCACGGGCTTTGGGCCCCGCAGCCCGCTGGCGCTGGTGGTGGGCGTAAGCAGCGCCGCCTCGCTCAACTTCGAGCGGTCGGCGAGCTCTTTCACCTACGCCCGCGTGGCGTTGGCGCCGGCCGGCAAGCCGTGGCAGGCGAACGCCTTTGCCACGTTCGGGTCGGGGCAGTACCAGCGGATGGCCGTGCAGGTGGGCTACACGCTGCCCGGCAAAGCTGCCCGCAGTGCCGGGCACTAGGCCGGCAAAAAGCCAGAAACTCGCTCTAGTCTACGCAAACACCGGCACCACGCGGCCCTCCTCCACCTTCAGCGCGGCGTCGTATTTCTTGCCGGTTTTGCCGGAGATGAAGCCTTTGATGACGCCGGTTTCGCCGCGGCGCAGCAGCAGCTTGAGCTGCGCTTCGGTGAGCTGCTTGCCGCCCCACTCAAAGGGCAGGCGGAACTGGCAGTCTTCGCGGAAGCGGGAGCAGCCGTAGGCGGCTTTGCCTTTGAGCATGGTGCCCAGCTTGCACACCGGACACGGAATCTGGCCGGAGTCGGGCGCGGCGCCCGGCTTGGCGTCGGCCACCAGCAGCACGGTGGGCTGAAAGGCCATATCAAGCCCGATGGCGGCGTCGAACTTCTGCCCGTCGGCCCCGACGAAGCCTTTCATCACCGGCGTGCGGCCTTTGGCCAGCAGGGCTTTCACCTGCGGGTCGCTCAGCTTCTTGCCGTGGATTTCGGCGGGCAGGCGGAAGGTGCAGCCCTCGCGGAAGCGCGCGCAGCCGAAAGCGGTTTTGCCGCGCACCACGTGGCCGGTTTTGCAGGCCGGGCAGTAGCCCAGGCCGTTGGCGCCGGGCAGGGTGGCCGGGCCGTGGGGCGTGGCGGGCCGGCCGCCGGTCATGCCGGCGGGCACTTTGCTGCCGCCGTTGGCGCCGCTGGCCTGGGCTTGCTGCACGGCCAGCTCGGCGCTGCCGGAGGTGACCATGCGGCCGCGGCCGTCGTTCTTCACTTCGGCCACCATCTCCTTCACCAGTCCCGACAGCTCGCCCAAAAAGCCTTCCGACGACAATTCGCCGCGCTCAATCTGGCGCAGCTTGTGCTCCCACTGGCCGGTGAGCTCCGCCGATTTCAGCGTGGGGTTGCGAATCAAGCCAATCAATTCTACCCCCGTCGGCGTGGGCACGATGCGCTTCTTCTCGCGCCGGATGTAGTTGCGCTTAAACAGCGTTTCGATGATGGCGGCGCGGGTGCTGGGCCGCCCGATGCCGTTTTCCTTCATGGCCTGGCGCAGCTCCTCGTCGTCGATGTTGCGGCCGGCCGTTTCCATGCCGCGCAGCAGCGTGGCCTCGGTGTAGTCTTTGGGCGGCTGGGTCATCTTGCTTTCCAGGCGCGGCTCGTGCGGGCCGCTTTCGCCCTTCACGAAGTTGGGCAGCACCGTCGATACGGCGTCGTCATCATCTGGTGCCTGGTTGTTGGTGCCTGGTGCTTGGGCTGGTTTCGGAGCGGCTTGTTGGGTCGGGTCGCCGTACACCACGCGCCAGCCGGGGTTCAGAATCTGGCGGCCGCGCACGCGGAAGGGGCGCTCGGCGGCTTCGGCCAGCACGGTGGTGTTGCTCACCTCGCAGTCGGGGTAGAAGGCAGCAATGAAGCGGCGCGCAATGATGTCGTACACGCTGGTTTCCATGCCGCCGCCGGGGCCGGCCGCGCCGGTCGGAATGATGGCGTGGTGGTCCGTCACCTTATTGTTGTTGAAGACCTTGGGCGTCTTCGGAATCTTGGTGGCCAGCAGCGGCTTGGTCAGCGCATCGTAGCCGATGCCGCGCAGGATGCCGGGGATTTTGGCATACTGGTCATCGGGCAAAAACGTGGTGTCGACGCGCGGGTAGCTCACGGCCTTTTTCTCGTACAGCGCCTGCACGATTTTCAGCGTGTCTTCGGCCGACAAGCCCAGCTGGTTGTTGCACTGCACCTGCAACGAGGTCAAATCGAACAGGCGCGGCGGGGACTCCCGGCCTTTCTTGATTTCCACGTCCGTCACGCGCAACGGGGCAGGGCGCACGGCTTCCAGAGCTTCGCGGGCCTCTTCCTCGGTCACGAAGTAGCCCAGGGCGCGCAGGCGGCTCTTGGTATCGGGCGCGGCGTCGGCGTCCTTGGCTTTGTCGGGCGCGGCCATGTGGCTGAACAGGGTGCCGCGGTATTCGGTCTTGAGCACCCAGTAGGGCTCGGGCCGGAAGTTCTGGATTTCGTGCCAGCGCTCCACCAGCAGGGCCAGCGTAGGCGTTTGCACCCGCCCGATGCTGAGGAGCTGCTTGTCCTGGTAGGTGGTGTATTTCAGGGTGAAGAGGCGGGTGGCGTTGAGGCCCAGCAGCCAGTCGCCCACGGCCCGGCTCTTGCCGGCTTGGTAGAGCGAGTCGAACTCCTTAGCCTCGCGCAGGTTGGCGAAGCCCTGGCGAATGGCCTCCTCGGTGAGCGACGAAATCCAGAGGCGCTTCACGGGCTTGCGGCACTTGGCCTCCTGCAGCACCCAGCGCTGAATCACCTCCCCTTCCTGCCCGGCGTCGCCGCAGTTAATGACTTCGGTGGCTTCGTCCACCAGCTTTTTGATGGTGTGGAACTGCTTCACCACGCCCTCGTCGCGGCGCATGAGCTTGATGCCGAACTTGTCCGGAATCATGGGCAGGTTGTGCAGGCTCCAGCGCTTCCACTCGGGCTGGTAGTCGTCGGGCTCCTTGAGTTGGCAGAAGTGTCCGAAGGTCCAGGTGACCTGGTAGCCGTTGCCTTCCATGTAGCCGTCCATGCGGCGGGTGGCGCCCAGCACGTTGGCAATCTCACGGGCCACGCTGGGCTTTTCGGCAATGCAAACTATCATGGATTTTCGCTGATTGAATCGGGGACGCGGATTGATTTCGGCGCGAAGAATCAACAAAGGTAACCGTAGAAAAGGTCGGTTTTCGCACCCAAAGCCGCGGGCGCGCCCGGGCCACGCGCGGCCCGGGCGGCGGGCAGCTGGGGCGGGCCCGGTGCCGCGGGTGGCTTTGGCCTGACTTATTTCAATGCTATGTATGAATTAACTCTGGTTCATGCTTAGCTTTCCGCAAGCGAATGCCGGCCTTGCTTCATCTAAGCAACACCTTTTCACCCGGTTATTCCTGCTGGCCTTGCACCGCCCATTTCTCTTTTTACCTAACCAACCCCCTACTTCCCCCCTGATGAAAAAACCCTTTACTCGTTATTCGCGGCTGTTGCTGCTGGCGCTGGCCGGGGCCTTTGCGCGGCCGGCCGCCGCCCAAACCTACACCCCAGTGGCCCTGACCGGCTACAACCACGACGTGATAGCCGAGGGCACCGGGCCCACCACCGCCATGACCACCTACGACGTGGACGGGGCCGTGGGCACGGGCTACGTGTTTGCGAGCGCCAGCTACGTGAACCCGGCCGGCGAAACCCCGGCCGGCAAGGGCATTGTGAACCCGCTGCCCAACAGCGGGCTCATCACCAGCATTGCCTCGGCCACCACCGGCCTCACGTTTCAGCTGGCCGGCTACGCGAGCAACAACGTGCTGCGGGTGCCGGCCACCGGCAACACCGGCACCGGCACGGGCGCCGGCCCGGGGCCCGACCAAGGCACGCTGGGGCTGGCGTCGCCGGTGGCGGCCAGCACGGTGTACGCCCTGGTGACGGGCGGCGGCGGCCCCCTGAGCAGCAACGTGAACGTGACGCTCACCTTCACCGACGGCACCACGCAGGCCTTTACGGGCCTGTCGATTAGCGACTGGTTTTCGGCCGGCACGGCTACGGCGGCGTACCGGGGCTTCGGCCGGGTGGGGCGCACGGCCACCAGCGCCATTGACGCGGCTTCGAGCACCACGCCCCTGCTGTACCAGCTGACGTTTGCGGTGGCGGCGGCCAACGTCAACAAGCCGATTTCGGCCATCACCTTCGGCAAAACCTCGACGGCCACGGGCGTTATCAACGTGTTTGCCGTGTCGGTAATCCCCACGAGCGGGGTGCCGGCCTGCAGCGGCACGCCCACGGCCGGCACGGCCAGCAGCAGCGCCAGCAGCACCTGCCCGGCCGGCTATTTCACGCTGAGCCTCACGGGCAACACCAGCGCCGCCGGCCTCACCTACCAGTGGCAGTACTCGACCGACAACACCACCTGGACCAACCTGCCCACCACCAACGCCACCGGCCCCTACAGCCAGAACGCCAACGCCGTGACCTGCGTGGTGACGGGCCAGCAGGCGGCCAGCACCTCGTACCGCTGCCAGGTGAGCTGCCAGGGCAGCACCGCCACCTCCACGGCGGTAGCGGTGACGCGCAGCCCAGCCGCCAACTGCTACTGCACGCCCCCGGCCCGCTCCAGCAGCACCAGCACCAGCTACGCCAGCGTGTCGGCGGTGAGCCTGCCCGGCGACGGCGGCGTGACGCTGAGCAACGCGCCGGGGGCGCTGACTACGCCCTTTTATACCCTCTACCCCACCAGCACCACCACTACCGCGCTCAGCGTGAATTCCAGCTACACGCTCAGCGTGGGCGTAATTGCTTTCGCCCGCGCCTCGGCCTGGATTGACTTCAACCAGGACGGAGCTTTTGACGCCAGCGAGTTTTTCATTCTGCGCACCAGCGGCGGGGCGGTGTATTCGTCTTCGGCCACTACGCTCACGGCCAGCATTGCGGTGCCGGCTACGGCCGTGGCCGGGCCTACCCGCCTGCGCATTCGCAACGACTACTACAACAACGCGCCGCTCAACACCCCCGAGAACTCGTGCACCCAGACCCAATACGGACAGACGATGGACTACACGGTGAGCATCACGGCCGCGCCCTGCACGGGCGGTCCGACCAGCGTGACGGCGGCGGCTTCGGCTGCGAGCACCTGCCCGGGCAATGCCCTGACCTTGAGCGTGACGGCCGGCAACGCGGGCATCAGCGGCCTGAGCTACCAGTGGCAGAGCAGCCCGGCCGGCGCCAACACCTTCACCAACCTCGGCACTGCCCAGGCCTCGTCCACTTACACGGTGCCTGCCCAGACGGCCGCCACCGACTACCGGGTGCTGGTGAGCTGCACCAGCGGCGGCGCTACCACCACCTCCAACGTGGTGGCGGTAGCGCAAACCCCCTTCCTGAACTGCTACTGCACGCCTACTTACAGCAATGGCGGCGTCAACGAGACGATTACGCGGGTGCGGCTGGATGTGCTCGACAACGCCACCACGGGCAACGCCTCGCCCTACTACCGCGACTACGCTTCGGCCCAGACCGGCAGCGCGGCCACGCTGCAAGTGCCCACGCTCTACGCCGGCACCCCGACGCCGCTGACGCTGAACTTCGGCTCGGACGGCAACCAGTACAACGGCGTCTGGGTTGACTTTAATCAGAACGGGGTATTTGAAACCAGCGAATTCTTCACCTCCGGCACCAATGCGGGGGTCAGCGGCACGGCCACGGTCACCATCACCATTCCGGCCACCGCGGCCGTAGTGGCCGGCCAGACCAAGATGCGCATCCGGGGCGGCGACGACAGCCAACCCACCAGCGCCCAGGCCTGCGGGGCCAGCAACTCCGGCTACGGTGAGGCCGAAGACTACCTCGTGAACATCGTGGCCACGCCCTGCGCTGGCACCCCGCCGGCCCTCACGGCCACGGCTTCGGCCACGAGCGTGTGCGGGGGCAGCAGCTTCACGCTGACGGCCACGGGCCTGGCGCCGGGCACCACGGGCGTCACGTACCAGTGGCAGCGCCGCACGGGCACCAATGCCTTTGCCGACATCATGGGCGCTACCACCAATCCCTACACCGTGGCCAGCCAGACGGCGGCCACCGACTACCGGGTAATTGCTACCTGCGGCAGCGGCAGTGCCACCACGTCGAGCGTCGTGACCGTGGCGCAAAACACGTTCCTGAACTGCTACTGCGCCCCCGTGAGCACGGGCACCAACGAGTACGTGAAGAGCGTGGCCCTGCCCGGCACCCCGGGCTTTGCCAACGCCACCGGCGCCAACTCGACGGGCGGCTACGGCGACTTCACCGCCGACCCGGCCCTGACCACCACCCTGGTGGCCGGCACCACCTACACCGGCAGCACGGGCGTGAACGTGACGGTGCGCTCGAACGCCACCAACTCGCAGGGCGGCCTCTGGATTGACTACGACCACAGCGGCACCTTCGAGGCCAGCGAGTACACGCTGCTGGGCACCTCCAGCCTGACGGCCACCGACGTGACGTTCGCGGGCGTGACGCTGGCCGTGCCCGCCACGGCCCTGGCCGGCCCCACCCGCGCCCGGGTGCGCTGGCGCAACAGCGCCTTCACCGGGGCCGACGCCTGCGTGTCGGGCGCCACGGCCTGGTACGGCGAAACCGAAGACTACCTGGTGAGCATCTGCCTGCCCGCCACGGCCGGCTTCAGCTACGGCAGCGCCAGCTACTGCGTGAGCGGCGCCACCAACCCCGCAGCCACGCTGGCCACCGGCGCCACGGCCGGCACCTTCACCTCAACGGCGGGCCTGACGCTGAACGCCACCACCGGCGCCATCACGCTCAGCAGCAGCACGCCCGGCACCTACACCGTGACCAACACGGTGAGCGGCAGCTGCAACGCCCCGGGCACCACGACGGTTACCATCAACGCCGCGCCCACGGCGGGCTTCAGCTACGGCAGCGCGACGTATTGCGTAAGCGGCACGACCAACCCCACGGCCACCCTGGCTTCTGGGGCTGCGGCGGGCACATTCAGCAGCACCACCGGCCTGACGCTGAATGCCACCACCGGCGCCATCACGCTCGGCAGCAGCACGCCGGGCACCTACACCGTGACCAACACGGTAGCGGCTGCTAACGGCTGCGCAGCGGTGACCAGCACGACCGTCGTTACCATTACGAACGCGCCGACGGCGTCCTTCGCTTTCCCGACGGCCACCACCTGCGCCGGCAGCACCGCCACGCTCACGCCCACGCTCAGCACCGGCGCCATTGCCGGGACCTTCACCTTGCCCGCCGCTACGGGCCTTTCGGTGAATGCCACTACGGGCGCCGTAACCGTGGGCGCCACGGCCGCCGCCGGCACCTACACCGTGACCAACACGGTACCCGCGGCTAATGGGTGCGCCGCCGCCACCAGCACCGCCACCTTCACGCTGACTCCTCAGGCGTCGGCGGCCTTCAGCTACGGCACCGGGCCTTTCTGCACCAGCGGCACCACCGTCCCCACGCCCGTCATCACCGGCGCGGCCGGCGGCACCTTCTCTTCGGCCACGGGCCTGACGCTGAATGCCACGACTGGTGCTATTACCCTCGCCAGCAGCACGCCAGGAACCTACACCGTAACGTATACAGTGGCAACCACTGCCACTCAGTGCGGTGCGGCATCCACTTATTCTGTGACCATTACGGCCCCTGCCACGGCAGCCTTCAGCTACCCCACGGCCACGACCTGCGCCGGCAGCAGCGCCACGCTTACGCCCACGCTCGGCACCGGCGCCACGGCTGGCACCTTCTCGCTGCCGGCCGCCACGGGCCTCACGGTGAACGCCACGACGGGCGTGGTGACGGTAGGCGCCACGGCCCCGGCCGGCACCTACACCGTGACCAATACCGTGGCCGCTTCGGGCGGCTGCGCGGCCGTGACCGGCACGAGCACCTTCACGCTCACGGCGCCCGCCACGTCTACCTTCACCTACCCGGCCCCGGCGTTTTGCCTGAGCGGCATCGTGCCGCCCACGCCCACCGTCACGGGCACGGCGGGGGGCACGTTCTCGGCGGCCCCGGCGGGCCTGGTGCTGAATGCCAGCACCGGCGTCATCAACCTGGGCAGCAGCACGGCCGGCACCTACACCGTCACTTACGCGGTGAGCGGCACTTGCGGCAGCAGCAGCACGGCCACCGTGACCATTACCACGGCGGCCACGGCGGGCTTTAGCTACCCCACGCCGGCCCTGGGCACGGCTTGCGCGGGCAGCACCGGCAGCTTCACGCCCACCCTCACGGGCGTGGCGGGCACGTTCTCGGTGGCCCCGGCGGGGCTCACGGTGAACGCCACCACGGGCGCCATCAGCCTCACGGGCGCGCCGGCCGGCACCTACACCATCACCAACTCGGTGGCGGCGGGCGGCGGCTGCGCGGCGGTGAGCAGCACGGCTACCTTCACGGTGAACGCGCGCCCGGCCACGCCCACCATCACGGCTACTTACAACGGTACGACCACTACGCTCACGTCGAGCACGACGACCGGCAACCAGTGGTACCTGGGCCAGGGCGCCGTGACCGGCGCCACCGGCCAGACGCTGGTGCTGACGGGCCTGCCCGCCCAGCTCGGTTCCTATACCGTGACGACGACCAACGCCACCGGCTGCACTTCACTGCCCTCCAACCCGCTGGTGGTGACCTCGGCCAAGAACAGCCTGGCCGGCACTTCGCTCACCGTGTACCCCAACCCCACGCCCGACGGCCGCCTCACCCTGGAGCTGAGCGGCTACCGCGAGGCGGTGGCCCTCACGGTGCTCAACGCCCTGGGGCAGCGCGTGTACGAAGGCACGGTGACGGGCAACGGCCTCACGCAGCAGCAAACCCTCAACCTGAGCGCGCTGCCCAGCGGCATGTACACGCTGCAGGCCCGCACGGCCAGCGGCAGCGTGGAAGTGCGCCGCGTGGTGCGCGAATAGCGCCGGGATGAACCCACTGCTTTTCCACAAAAAAGGCCGGCCGCGACATGCGGCCGGCCTTTTTGTTGGGGCGGGCGGCTTAGCGCGGGGCGCCGTTGATGTAGACGGTGGTGTTAGGAAACCGGGCAACCAGGCGCTGGGCCTCGGCCGGCGCGATGGTGCCCGTGAGCCAGAGCGTGCCGATGCTGATGCGCGTGAGCTCGTCGGGCACCACGATGTCTTTCAGAAAATTGAGGTGCAGCTTGTCGATGCGCTTCAGGGCGTAAATGTCTTCGGGCACGACGCTGACGTGGCTGATGGACAGGTCCTCGATTTCCGTGGTGTTGCGGAACTCGGAATGGCTGGCGTTGAAATGCTCTTTGTTGACCACGGCCCAGGCGATTTCGGGGCGCAGGGCGTAGGAGGCGCGGTCTTGCCGCAGGCCCACAAAGCCGGCCCAGAACTCCATCTTGTACGTTTTGCGCGCGGGCTCGTCTTTCAGGATGAAGGGCACTTTCACCAGTTCGGGGGCCAAGGTGCCGATGTGCTTGATGGGCTTGAACTGGGTGCGCTGGCCCTTGTTGGTGAAGGGGTAAAACTTCACTATCCAGCCGTCGATGGTGGTGGGCGAGCCGTACTTCTTCTCGGTGTGGGCCTTCACCATGTTCATCCAAAACTGCTTGCGGCCGTGCCCTTTCGCGGTGCTGATGAACTCGCGCAGGATGGGCTCCAGCTCCGACGTCCACCAGCCCAGCTGGTAGCGCGAGAGGTACTGGGTTTTGCGCAGCACTTTTTCCCAGTCTTCGGGCGTGCCTTCCAGCGTCACGCGCGGAATGCCGCAGCCCAGGATGATGACTTCGTACTCAAAGTACGACTTCACCGCTTCCATGACGGTGATTTGGCTGGCCACGCGCGTGACGGGCGTGGTGGTGCTGAAGTCGCAGGTGAGCGCCGCGGTCAGGTCCGGGCCGGCGTAGTCGGCAATCTGGGCGTTGAACTGCGGAAACACCTGCTCCCAGTGGCTGGCCGGGTTGCCCACCTGAATGTCGGTCACGGCCACAATTAACTTCTTTTTGCCTTCAAAGCCCACCAGCTCGTGTTGCAGCAGGGCCGCGTTGGTGGCCACGTGCCGCGCAAAGCCCTGGCTGATGAGCAGCCACACCATGTCGGGCGACAGCACCACGGGGCGGTGCTCCTTGTAGGCCGTCAGGAAGCCCGTCAGCACGGGGTTGTCGCCGAAATAGGCGAGGCTGTCGGGCAGCGGCGACGTCTTTTCCACGTCGGCCCGCCAAGCGCCCACTACTTGCTGGGCCGAGAGCTGAAAGACGTGGTTTTTGGGCTTGGGCAGCGTTTCAATCTCGAAGGTGACGCCGGGTTGGGCGCGGCCCGCGAGGGAGGCCAGTAGCAGCAGGCAGAGGGCAAAGGCGGTTTTCATAAGCGGCCGGAAGGTACTGCTTCCGTCGATGCCGAACCGGCGCGTTCTGCACACGGCGCGGCTGGCCCACGGGCCGGCCGCCCCTACTGCCCCAGGCGCCGGAGCGTGGCCTGCAGCTCCTGCTGGATGAGGCGGGTGATGTGGGCGGCCTCGTCGAGGCTGGACTGCTGGTAGGCGCGGGCTTCTTCGCTGTCGGGGGTTTCCCACTGGCTTAGCCCGGCGAGGGTGTCGATGCGGTCGAGCGACTGGCTGACGTGCTCGTCGAGCACGGTGCGCAGCTGGGCCAGCAGGGCGGGGTTGTCGGACTGGGCGGCGCGCAGGTCGAGCAGGCTCATGGCCACCTCGGCGAGGTTGTGGAGCAGGGTGCGCTCGGGCATGGAGAAGGGACGGGCCTGGCGGTCCATCACGCAGAGGGCGCCGATGGGCATGCCGGCGGCCGTGCGCAGGGCGCAGCCGGCGTAGAACTGCAGGTTGAAGTTCTGGGCGGCGGCGTCGGTGGTGAGGTGGCAGGGGCGCTGCAGCAGGTCCTCAAACAGGGTGATGCCGTCTTGCAGGATGGCCACCGCGCAGAGGCTGTCGGCGCGGGGCACGGCGGCCACGCCGGGCAGGCCGGCGTTGCCGAGGAAGTGCACGTCTTCGGCCTGCACCAGCGAGAGCAGCGCCACCGGCACGTTGAAGAGCCGCGCCACAATGGCCACCAGGGTGTCGAACGCCTCGCTGCCGGTCACGCTCCGCACGTGGTAGCGGCGCAGGGCCGCCAGGCGCTGGGGCTCGTAGGCCGGGATGAGCTCGGGGTGGTACTGGGCGGTGGAGTTCATGGCGGAATAGGCGACCGGCGAGGGAACAGGAAGGGGAAATTTTACCGCAACATAGTGCAATTGGAGCGGGGGCCCACGGCGGTAGGCGGCGAGTGGCGGGGTTTGGCCCGCGAATGGTTGGGCTTACCCGGTTAACGGAATGGCCAATGCCGGGCGGTTTATTTCACTGGAGCCTTCCGGCGCAGCTCCACCACGCAAGCACACCGAAACCCGAGCCACTCGCGTGGTCCGTCGTATGGGAAACCCGTTTTCAGGGTGAACTCCAGAACGGAATGCTCAAACGAGCCGCCTTTGGCAACGCCAGGCGTGGCAGTTAATTCGGCTGCGTTGCCAATCATGTTGAACAGCCCAAAGCCGTTGGGTGGATGGGCATAGAGGTACTGCGGAAAGGCTCCACCGCCATATCTTCCATTAAACAAATCCGTTGCTTGTTGGGAGTTGCAGCGAAAGGGGGCCATTGTGCGCCCCACATAAGCTTTTTCAAGAAGGGTGAATTCCATCTTAAAAATGGGTTCATCAGCGGGCTGGGCTCCGGCGATACGGGGCAGGCACTTATCAAAATCGTTGCTCTTCCGCAGCAATTGGTGCTTGTAGCGCGCAGTGCCCGGCGTGGGCGGGCGCAACACGCCAAAAGGCGCCTTAATCGGGTCGAGGCCACCGGCGGCGGCGGCTTCCCATTCGGCTATGGTAGGCAAGCGGTAGGTGACGCGTACCTCATATTGCGCCAACAGTTTCTTGTGTTTCTTTTTGAACTCCGCCGATTGCAGATATCCCCGTTGCACCGTCGCCGTGCGCCAACGGCAGTAGTTTACCGCCTGCTCGTAGCTGATGCCAACCACCGGGAAGTAGTAAAAATCCCGATACCCGTAATAGTAATATGGGTTCGCGTTAAGGGTATCATGCCGGGCATAGAGCCACCGGCGCAAGCGGATGGTATCGGGCTGCTGCGACTGATAGAAGGCTTCAGAAGAGTCTTTTTTCAACGCATGCAAATACTCCAGCCAATGGATGTTGGCCACTTCTGCTTCGTCCATGAACAAGCTGTCCTGCACCGGCACCACGCCGGGCGCATTCACGGAGCGTAGCAACTCCCGCCGGGCCTGGGCTGCACTTGGGGTAAGGCCACCCAGCTGTAACAATGAGGCAAGCATAAAAACCAGGAGTAGCTTCATGCTTCAAAATAACAACCCGGAACTCCGCAATAGCGTCTTCCCCGCCGGCGAGCCCACTCCGGAGCTCCGCAACGCCCATTTGCAGCCGGCGAAGCCCACTCCGGAGCTCCGCAACGCCCGTTTTCGTCTGGCGGAGCCCGTTGCGGAGCTCCGCGACGGCCGTTTCCACGCGGCGGAGCCTATTCCGGAGCTCCGGAGTGGGCAAATTGGCACGAAAAAGCCCGTTGCGGAGCTCGGCAACGGGCTTTTCGGCAAAAACAGCTTTTTACGCGCCTTCCGGTACTAAGCCGCGGGCAGTTTGGCTTTCTTGCCGCCGCCCGTATCGGCGTTGCTGAAATCGAAATACGCGGCGGCGCGCCGGGGCTGCTCGGCGTATTCCAGCAGCAGGGCGAGGTAGGCGCGAAACAGGGCCAGGCAGGTGGCTTCGCGGCCGTCGTGCAGGTCGAGGCGCTGGGTGTCGGTGGTTTTGGCGGCGCCGTCGGTGCGCTTGAGGGCTTCGCTGAGGACTTCCAGCAGGCCGCGGCCCTCCGTGCGCAGGGGCGAAGTGAAGACGGTGGGGCGGGCGTCGAGGGCGTCGAGGAAGGCCGCGAAGGCGTCTTCGACCTCGGTTTGGGCGGCTTTGGTGAGGGCGGGGCGGCCCTGGGGGAAGATGGCCTTCAGGTCGGCGCTGCCCTCGTCGTAGGTGGGGTTGATGACTTTGCGCTCCAGCCGCTTCACGTAGGCCTTGAAATCGGCCAGGGCCTGGCCCAGGGTGATGGTGGCGGCCTGCCCGGCGCCGGACAGCTGCCCGGCGTGGGTGGCGCGGTAGTTGGCCAGGGCCTTGCCGAGGGCTTTGGCCGGGGCCGCGAAGGCGTCGTTGTCGTCCTGCTCCAGGGCTTGCAGGGTGAAGGCGGCCATGTCGGCAAACTGGTCGCGGTTGAGGCGCAGGTTGAGGAAGAAATTCTCGAACCGGGCGGCGTACTTGGGCTGGGCCATGCGGTAGACGGGGGGGGGGGTTGGTGCAACGGGCCGGGCGCCTTGCCCGGCCGGGCGGTAAGGTAGCGGAATAATCCGGCATTGGGCCCCCGCCCCGGCCCGGCCCTTACGCCAAAAAGCAGGACGCCCCTCGCGAAGCGTCCTGCCCGATGCGGTGTGTGCCAACCGGCCCGGTTTGGCGCGGCGCCCGCGCCTAGTAGATGCGGTAGAACAAGGTTTTGCCGTTGCCCGAGCCGCCGCTGCCGGTGGTGGTGATGTGGCCGGTGTTGCCGTTGCCGTCGTAGCCGCTGGCCTTGTTGTTGCTCGAGGTGCAGCCCGTGACGGTGTGGGCCACGTTCTGGCCCGCGCTGCCCAGCTTGAAGCCGTTGCCATCGCCGCTGCCGCCAAAGCCGTTGTTGGTGGCCGTGCAGTTGGTGATTTTCACGGTGGAGGGCTGGCCGTAGAGGTCCCAGCCGTCGTCGGAGTTGTGGTTGGCGGTGCAGTGGTCGAACTTGTTGTTGGCCCCGGCCGAGAGCTTGCAGGCGAAGCCGTCGGCGTTTTCGCCGCCGTTGGCCACGTCGTAGTTTTCGGTGGAGGTGCAGTAGGTGATGTTGCAGTCGTGGGCGCCGTTGTACACCTGCAGGCCGGAGTCTTTGTTGGCCGTGGTGGTCACGTTGTTGGCGTAGTTGTAGCCGCCCAGCTGAAACACCAGGCCGCAGTCGGGCGCGTTCTTGATGGTCATGTTGGTGATGTTCCAGTAGCTGCCGTTCACCTTCACGCCCCAGCCCGAGGCGATGCCCGAGCAGTTGAGGGTGCCGCCGGTGAAGTTGATTTTGGCGCTGGCCGTGCCGCTGCGCAGCAGCTGCAGGGTGCTGGTGAGGTTGATGGTGCCGCTCACGGTGATGACGTCGCCGGGGTTGGCGGCGGCAATGGCGTTTTTCAGGGCCGTTTCGGTGGTCACGGTCACGCTGGCGTTGGCCGAAGCGGGCGCCGCGGCGGGGGCGTCGGCCGCGGCGGGGTCGTTGCGTTTGGAGCAGGCCGTCAGCGACGCGCCCAGGAGTAGAAGAGCAAAAAGTTTGTTCATGGCATGGTGGGTTTTGGGAAGTAACGGTGGGTACTGAAAGCCGCTTTCCAAACGGCCGGCTGGAGCCCCAAACGTAGACGCTTTGGTACAGGCCACAAGGCGTTTAGCCGCATTAAACTGCGCAATCGATGCCGGCATCGATACCGGCATCGATTGCATAGCAATAGCTCGATTTTTGCTGATTCTGCGCCGCCCGCCGGTGTGGTAGCGCCGCAACGCGCCCCCGGCCCCGCCGTAGAACCCGCACACCTTCCCCGCATCCTCATGGCCCGTACCGTCGTCGGCTTATTCAACCGCGCTTCCGAAGCCCAGGCTGCCGCCGAGCAGTTGCTGGCCGCCGGCTTCCCCGGCAGCGCCCTCCACCTCGCCACCTCCGCTACCCTGCGCGCCGAACACCTCCCCGCTCCCACCGCCGATGCCCCCGACGCGCACATAGAACCAATGGGCACCGGCTTCATCCGCTTCTTCACCGACCTCTTCGCCGGCAACGAAAACGCGGCCGATGATGCCCAGGCCCACGCCACCGCCACCCACGCCGACAGCGCCGTGCTCACCGTGCGCGCCGCCACCGAGGACGAAGCCAACCGTGCCCGCCAAACCCTGGACGCCGCCGCCGCCGTGGACGTGTACAAGCAAGCCGCGCCATCTGCTCCCGCGGGCGCGGCCGATGACGTGGTGGACCTGGAAGGCAGCCTCGGCCGCGTGCGCGACAGCGACGAGTTGGATGCGAACGGGCTGACCACGCATTAGCAGTTAAGGGTTAGGAGTTGGGGGGCGTCTGTCATCCTGAGCGCAGCGAAGGACCTTCTCACGCGAGAACGAATTGCATAAATTCATTTTCCGCAAACGTGAGAAGGTCCTTCGCTGCGCTCAGGATGACAGACGCCCCCCAACTCTTAACCCTTAACCACCCTCCTGTGCCAGCCGCAGCTTGCTGTGCTTGCGCCCGTAGCCGTAGTAAATGGCCAGGCCCAGCGCCAGCCACACGAGGAGCCGCAGCCACGTTTCCCAGGGCAGCGAGGCCATCATCACGAGGCACACCACGATGCCCAGGATGGGCACCACCGGCACCCACGGCGTGCGGAACGAGCGCGGCGCGTCGGGGTTGGTCCGGCGCATCATCATCACGCCCAGGCACACCATCACGAAGGCCAGCAGCGTGCCAATGCTCGTCATTTCGCCCACCACCGAGATGGGCACGAAGCCCGCAAACAGCGCAATGAACGAGCCCAGCAGCAGCGTCGACTGCGCCGGCGTGTTGAAGCGCGGGTGCAGGCGCGAGAACACCGGCGGCAGCAGCCCGTCCTTCGACATGGAGAAAAACACCCGCGACTGCCCCAGCAAATCGACCAGAATAACCGAGGTGTAGCCCACGAGAATGGCCAGAATCACGGCCGAGCTGAGCCAGGCGTAGGGCGTTTTCTCAATGGCCACGGCCACCGGCGCGGCGTTGTTCTTGAACTCGGTGTAGTTGGCCAGGCCCGTGAGCACGTGCCCAAACAGCACGAACAACACCGTGCACACCGCCAGCGAGCCGAGGATGCCCACGGGCATGTTGCGCTGCGGGTTCTTGGTTTCCTGCGCCATGGTGGCCACGATGTCGAAGCCGATAAATACGAAGAAGATGACGCCCGCCCCGCGCAGAATGCCGCTCAGCCCAAACTCGCCAAACGTGCCGGTATTGGCCGGGATGTAGGGTTGGTAATTGGCCGGGTCGATGTACTGCCACCCCAGCGCGATGAACACCAGCACCACCGCCACCTTCAGCGCCACCACCAGCGCGTTGAACCACGCCGAGCCCTTGGTGCCCCGCGTCACGATGGCCGTAATGGCCAGCACGATGAGCATGGCCGGCACGTTCACGAAGCCTGACACCGTGCTGCCATCAGCCAGCTTCGCACTTTCAAACGGCGACATCACCAGCCGCGCCGGGATGTGCAGCCCGTACTTCCCCAGAAACTTGATGAGGTACTGCGACCAGCTAATGGCCACCGTGGCGGCGCCCACCGAATATTCCAGCACCAAATCCCAGCCAATAATCCAGGCGAACAGCTCGCCCATGGTGGCGTAAGAATACGTGTAGGCCGAGCCCGACACGGGCACCAGCGCCGCAAATTCGGCGTAGCACAGCGCCGAGAAGGCGCAGCCCACGGCCGCCACCACAAAGGAAAGTGTCACGGCCGGCCCGGCGTTGTTGGCCGCCGCAATGCCCGTGAGCGAAAACAAGCCCGCCCCGATGATAACGCCGATGCCAATGGCAATCAGGCTGACGCCGTTGAGGCTACGTTTGAGGGTATTCGCCCCCGTTTCGGCCGCTTCAGCGCGCAGCAGGTCTAATGATTTTTTAAGCATGAACTGTTTGGGCACCCCGGTTGGGGTGCCTTGAAATGAAGCAGTATTGCGCTAACTGCGAAAAGAACAGCGGTGATAATACCGTCATGTCGAGCTTGTCGAGACATCTCGCGTGCTGAAGTAATCACACCCGATTGAATTACTTGCTGCACGCGAGATGTCTCGACAAGCTCGACATGACCGTTCTACTGATTGACGCTCTACGCCAGCACCCGAATAACCGACTCCGAGAACCGCTCCATCTCCTCCAGTTGCGGGCTGGCTTGCAGCAGGAAGAAGTCGACCCCCACCTGCCCGAACGCGCCGATGCGGTCCTGAATCTGGGCGGGCGTGCCCGTCAGGCCCGTGCGCAGGCCGCGGTTCGACACCGAGTAATCCTGCAGCGACACCTGCTGCTCCAGCTGCGTGCCGGCCAGCCACTGCTGGTAGTTGCCGTAGCCCGAGGCCGAGGCCTGCACGTTGGTGATGCGGTCGAGCTCGCGCTTCACGGCCTGCTCGGTTTCGCGCACCACCGTGTAGCCGGCCACGCCAAATTTCATCGGCGGCAGGCCTTTCTGCTCGCGGCGGCGGCGCATGTCGGCAATGCGCGCCCCAATTTGCTCGGGCGAGTCGCCGTGCATCACGTAGCCGTCGCACTGGCTCGAAATGAGGTCCTTGGCCGCTTCCGACTCGCCGCCCGCGTACAGGAACGGGGCCTTGGCGGGCTTGGGCTGCAAGATGTTATCCGCCACCTGGTAGTACTTGCCCTCGTAGCTGAAATGGTCCTGCTTCCACAGATTGGTCACCACGTCGAGCCACTCTTTGGTGCGGGCGTACCGGTCGTCGTGCTGCTCGAAGTGCAGGCCATACTTGGTAGCCTCATCGCGCCACCAGCTCGACACCACGTTCAGCGACAGGCGGCCCGGCGCAATCAAGTCGATGTTGGCGGCTTGCTTGGCCAGCAGCGCGGGGTTGTGGAAAGTGGGGCGCACGGCCACCATGATTTCCAGCTGCTCGGTGACGGCGGCCAGCGCGGCGGCCGTGCTCCAGGCTTCCAGCGAGGGCGCTTCGGTGCCCTTGATGTCGTTCAAGTACAGCTCCGCAATCAGCGTGAGGTCGTAGCCCCAGGCCTCGCTGCGCTGCGCCAGCTGCTTCACGTAGCTCCAGTCGGTGGGCATGTGCTCGTCTTCCACGTTGCGCAGCCAGCCCCCGAAAATGGGCATCCAATATCCGAATTTCATAGCGGTTTTTCTGATGAAAGACCGTCAGCTAGCGCGCAGCGAAGCATCCTCACCAAGTGAGTATTCTTCGCTGCAACGAAGCGGCAAGAATGCCTCGCTGCGCGCCGCGTCGACGGCCAATTTATTTCTGATGAGCAGCTTAAACAGCGGCCAGCTCCCGTTGCGCGGTGGCCGCCGCAGTAGCGGGCAGCTGCGATTCCAGATAATCCACAAACCGCGCGTAGGGGTCAAACCCCACCACGTTCACGGCATCGGCCACGAAGTTGGACAGGGCGTTGATGTCGTAGAACAGCACGTCGCCGGTGCGGTCGTCGATGAGGTATTCGATGCCGCCCACGTCGATTTTGGCGGCGGCCACGATGCGCTCCACGGCGGCCACCACCTCAGCCGGCGGCGTGAAGGCTTCCACCTGAATGCCTTTTTTCGGTGCCTCCGTCAGGCAAAACTCGGCCGACTGCTCTTCCGGAATCTGGCAGATTTCGGCCGGGCACAGGTTGAAGCTTTCGCCGGTGGTGTACACCTTCATGGCGTAGAGAAACTTACCATCCAGCGTTTCGACGCGGTGGATGTGGCCACCGCGGGGCGTCACGTATTCCTGCACCAGCGCGGTCTGGTCGATGCCGAGGTCAATCTGGTTGGCGTCCACGGCGGCCTGCAGGCCTTCCAGCGTGTCGAAGCGGATGATGCCCGCGCCGCTGCCGCCGATGTTCACCTTCACCACCACCGGAAAGCGCAGCTCGCGGGCCGCGTCCACCGCCCGGGAGGCGTGGTTGATGACGCGCGAGGCCGGGTATTTCAGCCCCAGTGACTCAAACAGCGAGAGCTGCCGGGCCTTGTTCGTCTCGATGGCCGTGGCCGCCGAGCCGTTGATGATGCGCGTGCCGATGCGCTCCAGGTGCGTGGCGTAGCCGGCCGTGTGGAAGATGCCCTGCCCGTGCCCGCGCAGGTAGGCCGAGGAACTCATCCGGTTCACCACCAGCGAGTAGCGGCTTTCTTTTTCGGAAGGGTTGAAGAGGTGATGCGCGGCGTCGATTTTCTCGTAGGGCAGCCCGCGCCGGTCCAGTTCGGCGAAGAGCGGCTTGAACCATTCGGGGTGCTCGAAGTAGATGCCAATGGGCTTTTGCAAGTGCGACATAAGGTAAAAAAGAAGGGGGATGATGCGGTGAAAAGGCCCGGGCGGCGCTTCGATGCGCCAGTGCCGGCGAACCCGGAAAAATGAGATAAAGCCCTGCTATGGGTTCTGAAGCGCCTAAAATCTGCTGAGTTGCCGCCGGGCCACGACGCTCAGAAACCGCAGCAGACGCAAGCACAAGCCGCCAAATGAGCGCACGGCACAAAGCCGCATCCCTCAAAGGCCAGAGCAGGCAACAACCCAAAAAATTTAGAACGCCAGCGCCGCGAAGCATTCCGCTTCCGCTCGCGCCGACCTACCCGCGGTGTTTCACCCGGGGCAGGTTAGGCCAGGCAACAACAGCAACAACACGCCATGCCAGTCCGCGGCATGGCAGCCAGACGGGCACTAAAAGCAGCGAGAAAAACGGGTTGGTTGTTGGAGGCTTCCACGGCAACTTGTTTTTATATGGTCAGGAATTAGCTTCGCTGACCTTCGGTTGGCACCGTTTCAGGAGTATCCTGAATGGTTGCCGGCGCGTCGTCGAGCCTGTCTCTCAGCGCCTCTGTATAAAAACAATCCTTTGGGGGAAAGAATTGATACGGCAAAGATACAGCAAGGCCTCTCGATTTGTTCAAACCGAGGGGCCTTGCTGCCGAAAAACGGCCTACTTGCGCAGGGCCAGCCGCAGGCCGCCCATCAGCCAGCGGGTGGGCATCTGGGCGCCCAGCAAGTCGGCGTAGTGCTCGTTAAATAGGTTCTGAACCTGCCCGGTGAGCCACAGCCGCTGCGGCAGTAAAGCCACTTCCAGCCGGGCATTGAACACCACGTACTCGGCGTTTTGCACGCGGTTGATGGCCGCCACGGCATTGGCATCGCGCTGCTTCCACAAGCCGCTGAGGCTGCCATTGAAGCGGTTGGCAGTGAGGCTGAGCGTGCCCGAAACCACCTGCCGGGCTATGTTGGCCAGGTATTGCGAGGCGAGGTTTTCGGCATTGCTTACCTTCACCAGTGTGTAGCCCACGCTGCCGTCCAGGCGGGTTTTGGCCGTGAACTGACGCTGGTAGGTCAGCTCCGTTTCCAGGCCGCGGGTGGTCACGTCGAACAGGTTTTGGGCAAAGCGGTAGGTGGCAGCGGGGTTGAGGTTGGCAAGGCCGCTGGCTTCGATGACTTGCGCGCCGGGCGTGGGCACGTAGTCAATCTGGTTGCTGCCCTTGCGCAGGAAGCCGGTTACTTTGGCCGTGAGCCCGGGCAGCGGGCGGTAGTCGGCGCCCAGCTCATAGTTCATCGTGCGCTCGGCTTGCAGGGCGGCATTGCCCACGTTGAAGCCATTGGGCACGACGCCGGGCCGGCCGTTGGCGTTGTAGCGCTCGGTGAAATCGGGCGCCCGGATGGCGCGGCCCACGGCGCCGCGCACGGTCAGTTCCGTTCCCAGCTGCTGGCTCACATTGAGTTGGGGCACCACTTCGGTGCCGTAGGCCTGGTCGTGGTCGAGGCGCAGGCCGCCGGTGAGGGCCAGGCCGGCCGTGGGCGTGAGGGCCACCACGCCGAAAACGGCGTAGTGCCACTGGTCGTGGTTGCCGCGGTCGTTGCTCAGCACCGCGCGGTGGTCGGCCTGGGTGCCCAAAGTAGCGCGCAGCTTGTCCGAAAACTGCTGCTGGTGGCTGAGCAGCACGTTGGTGTAGTGCGTGAGGTGGTCGCTGGCCACCGAAGTGGGCGTGTAGAGGTAGTAATCGGTGCCGCGGCTGGTCGAAACCTGGGCTTCGGTGCGGGCGCGCTCGGTGGGCTGGTAGCGCAGCTGGCCCTGGTACCAGTCCTTGTTGGTGGTTTCGCGCGAGAGGTCGCCAATGGCCGTGGTGTAGAAATACTGGGCGCTGTAGTCGCGGCGGTCCAGGCTGGCGCGGGCGGCCACATTCAGCCTGGGCGTGAGGTCGTAGGCCGCCGAGAGCGAGTAGGTTTTCAGGTTCACGTCGCTGCGCGAGGTGCCAGGGTAGTCGCGCAGCTGGCCATCGGTGGTGTTCAGCAGGAGGCCGCCGCCCAGCCGCAGCTTATCGGTGGCCAGGAAGCCGCCGGTGTTGGTGTGCCACAGGTTCCACTCGCCGCGCAGGGTGGTGCTGGCCAGTTCGGCCTCGCGGCGGTGCTCGGAGGCGGCGAAGGTCTTGGTGACGATGTTGATGACGCCGCCCACGGCATCGGGGCCGTAGAGGGCCGCGCCCGCGCCGCGGATGATTTCAATCTGCTCAATCTCGCTGGGCGTGATGGGCAGGTAGGCGCCAAAATGGCCCGTGAGCGGGTCGTTCAGCCGCATGCCGTCGAGCAGGAAAAGCACCTGGTTGAAGGTGCTGCCGCGCATGCTCACGTCGGCCTGCGCCCCAAAGCTGCCGCGGCTCTGAATCTCCAGCGCTGGCAGGCAGCGCAGCAAGTCATCGAGGGAATTGACGGGGTAGCGGGCCACGCTGGCCCCGGAAATGACCGTGACGGCGTGCCCGGTCTGGTTGCCGGGCTGGCTCAGGCGCGAGGCAAAAACCGTGACTTCGCGCAAGCTGCGGGCGCTATCGGCGGCCGTCTGGGCCAGGGCGTTAACCGAGATGAAAGCTAGAAGTAAAGAGGGTGAGTAGCGAGAGAGCCGCATTAAGCAGAAAATTGATGAGGCCGCAAACTTACGGCTGGGAGTAGCGCGGACTGTGTAGTCCGCGTCCCCGGCGGATACCCGAACGATTCCGTCTGAACGGCGCGGGGACGCGGACTACACAGTCCGCGCTACTTTCGTGGCCGGGGCGGGCAACCTCCGCGCCGTTGCCCGGTCCTTCGCGCGAACTCCCATTTTCACTCACCGCCGTTACTTCATGAAACATCTTTCCCTGCTGGGCCTGCTGGGCCTCGTGGCCGCCAGCCCCGCCCAGGCCCAGGCCCCCGCCGCCAAGCCGGAATCGCCCTACCGCGCCTCGGCCACCAAGGTTAACGACCTGGTGCACACCAAGCTCGACGTGCGCTTCGACTACGCCAAGCGCTACCTCTACGGCAAAGAGTGGGTCACGCTCAAGCCCCACGCCTACCCCACCGACTCGCTGCGCCTCGACGCCAAAGGAATGGACATCAAGGCCGTGGCCCTGGTGAGCGGCGGCCAGCAAACCCCGCTCAAGTACAGCTACGCCGATGGCCTGAACCTGCGCATCAACCTGGGCCGCAGCTTCAAGCCGGGCGAAGAATACACCATTTACCTCGACTACACCTCCAAGCCCGACGAGCTGAAAGTGAAAGGCTCGGCCGCCATTACCGACGCCAAGGGCCTGTATTTCATCAACCCCGACTCCGCGGTGGCCGGCAAGCCGGTGCAAATCTGGACGCAGGGCGAGACGGAGGGCTCCTCGGCCTGGTTCCCGACCATCGACCGGCCCAACCAGAAAACCACCGAGGAAATCTCGATGACCGTGCCCGCCAAGTACGTGACGCTGAGCAACGGCAAGCTGGTGAGCAGCACGCCCGCCGGCCCCGGCCTGCGCACCGATACCTGGAAAATGGACCTCCCCCACTCGCCCTATTTGTTTATGATGGCGGTGGGCGACTTCAAAATCTACAAAGACACCTGGCGCGGCAAGGAAGTCAATTATTACCTGGAGCCCAAGTACGCGCCCTTCGCCAAGCAGATTTTCGGCAACACGCCCGACATGCTGGAGTTCTATTCCAACCGCCTCGGCGTGGAGTACCCGTGGAATAAATACGCCCAGATTGTGTGCCGCGACTACGTGAGCGGGGCCATGGAAAACACCACCGCCACCCTGCACGGCGAGCAGGTGCAAATGACGGACCGCGAGCTGCTCGACCGCCAGTACAGCAGCGAGTCGGTGATTGCGCACGAGCTGTTTCACCAGTGGTTCGGCGACTACGTGACGGCCGAAAGCTGGAGCAACATCACCGTGAACGAAACGATGGCCGACTTCTCAGAAGGCCTTTACGCCGAGCACAAGTACGGCAAAGACGCCGCCGACGCCCACTACTACACCTACCTGCGCCGCTACCTGATGAGCCCGCGCGACGCCGCCAAAAACCTCGTGCGCTTCCACTACGACAACCAGGAGGACGTATTCGATTTGGTGAGCTACCAGAAAGGCGGCGCCGTGATGGACATGCTGCGGACGTATCTGGGCGATGACGTCTTCTTCGCCGGCTTGCAGAAATATTTGAAAGACAACGCCCTGGGCAACGGCGAGGCGCACCAGATGCGCTTAGCATTTGAAGCCGTGTCGGGCCAGGATTTAAACTGGTTCTGGAACCAGTGGTACTACTCGCCCGGCCACCCCGTCGTGACCATCGACTACGCGTGGGATGCGGCCAAAAAGGTGCAGTCCGTGACCGTGAAGCAGACTCAGACCGGCCAGACCTTCCAGCTGCCCTTCACCATCGACTACTACGTGGGCGGCAAGGTGATGCACCAGCCCGTGATGATGACCGAGGCCACCCAAACCTTCACCATGCCCCTGGCCGCCAAGCCCGAGCTGGTGAACGTGGACGCCAATAAGAAGCTGCTCTGGAACAAAACCGATAACAAATCGGCCGCCGAGTTTGCCTATCAGTACAGCCACGCCCCCATGTACGTGGACCGTCGCGAGGCCGTGGCCGCCGCTGCGAAAGACCAGACCACCAACGCCGCTTCGCGTGCGGTGCTGCTGGCTGCTCTCAACGACAAGTTCTACGCCATTCGCGGCGCGGCCGCGCAGGCGCTGAAACTGGACGACAAAACCGTGGCCAAAGCCGCCGCGCCCGCACTCCGCAAGCTGGCAGCTAGCGAGAAAAACACGGTGGTGCTGGCCCAGGTGCTTAACTCGTTGGCGCAGCTTAAGGACAAGAAAGACGAGAAGCTGTTCAACCAGAACCTCAACAGCCAGTCATACAGCGTGCAAGCCGCTGCATTGAAAGGCCTGGCCGCCGTGCAGCCCGCCCAGGCCCTGACCCGTGCCAAAGCCCTGGAAAAAGACAGCAACGGCGCCCTGGCCCAGGCCGTGACGCAGGCCTATGCCCAAGGCGGTGGGGTGGCCGAGTGGGCCTACCTGCGCGACAAGTTCGACGCGGGCCGCCCGCAGACGCAATTCGGCATGATGGAATCCATCGGTACGATGGCCGGGCGCCTCAACGACGCCACCGCCATCACGGAAGGCATCACCCGCCTCAAAACCATGGGCGTGAAATACAAGATGTACGGGGCCGACAAACCCGTCATTGAGCAGTTGAAAGCCATTGCCGACAAGCAAGCCAAAGGCCCCAACGCCGCCCTGGCCAAAGAGCAAACCGACAAGGCCATTGCCGAAATCGAAGCCGCCAAGTAAGCCCTGCTTGCTATTCCAGCTCACAAAAAAGCCTGCCGCACAATGTGGCAGGCTTTTTTTGTGGGCGGCGGGTGGGCCGGGGAAAACGATTATTTTTTGGCCGCCTTGGCAAAGCCGGGTACTTCTTTGGCAGGGTCCTCGGTGGGGCCTTCGTAGGTATTGGCCTGGTTGTCGGCCGGCTGGTCGGGTTCGGGCACGGCCGCCTCGGTGGCGTAGATGGACTCGATTTCGCTCATCACTTTCTCGCTGCTGATTTCGAGGTCCTTGAGCACGCCGTCGGCGATGTCGTAGACGAGGCCATGCAGGCGGGGCGGGTTGTCGCCGCGCATGGCGTTCTGGATGATGTTGGTTTTGGCCAGGTTGCGCACCTGCTCAATCACGTTGAGTTCCACGAGGCGGCGGGCGCGCTGGGTGTCATCCTTGATGCGCAGGTATTCCGTTTCGTGCGCCCGAATCACGTCGCGGATGTTCACCAGCCAGTTGTCAATCAGGCCGTACTGCTTGTTGCTGGCCGCCGCGGCCACGCCGCCGCAGCCGTAGTGGCCGCACACCAGAATGTCCTGCACGCCCAGCACTTCCACGGCGTATTGCAGGACGCTCAGCAGGTTCATGTCGGTGTGCACCACCAGGTTGGCGATGTTGCGGTGCACAAACATCTCGCCCGGGCCCGTGCCGGTGATGCCCGACGCCGGCACCCGCGAGTCGGAGCAGCCGATGAACAGGTATTTGGGCTGTTGGCCATTGGCGAGGTTCTTAAAAAAGTTGGGGTCCTTGGCGTTGCGGTCCGAAACCCATTTCTTGTTGTTTTCGAGAATTTTGCTGATTCCAGCCATAAGCGTGAAAAATGGTAAGTTGACAGCCCGCGCGACTGCGCCAAACGGTGGGCTGAATATACGGCCGCAACCAAATTAGGCTGTCGGCCAAGGGGCAAGGGCGGCTAAGGTAGCGCCTCAGCGGCGCACCACTCGGCGGGCCGGGACCGCGGAATAATTGCCCGCCCGAGTTCGGCCTAGTGCCCGGCCAGCGCCACCTGCCGGATGCCGCGCAGCTCCAGGTTGATGCCGCGCGCCGGGGCGGCCTGCCGGAAGGCCTCGATGGCTTCGAGCACGTCGTGGTCGATGACGTCGGAGCGGCTGCCGTCGAGGATGACCTGGCTGCCGGTGGGCAATTGCTCCAGCGTGGTCACGATGCTGGCTTTGTTGAGGAAGGACACGTGCTCGGGCAGGCGCAGGTGCAGCGGGGCGTCGGGGTTCTCGGCATTGTCCACCGACTCGTCGCGGCGCAGGTAGGAGCCCGCTTTGGCGTTGTCGCGCAGAATGAAGAAGAAGCCCAGCGCCAGCCCAATGCTCACGCCCTTCAGCAAATCGGTGAAGAGCACGGCCACGATGGTGATGATGAACGGAATGAACTGTTCGCGCCCCAGGCGCCACTGCGTGCGGTACAGCGCCGGCTGGGTGAGCTTGTAGCCCACCAGCAGCAGCACCGCCGCCAGCGCCGACAGCGGAATCATGTTCAGCACCGAGCCCAGAAACAGCAGGCTGGTCAGCAGCAGCAGGCCGTGGATAAAGGCGGACATTTTGCTTTGAGCCCCGGCCGCGATGTTGGCCGACGAGCGCACGATGACGGCCGTGAGCGGCAGGCCGCCCAGCAGGCCGCTGGTCATGTTGCCCACGCCCTGGGCCAGCAGTTCGCGGTTGGTGGGCGTGTGGCGCTTCTGGGGGTCGAGGTTGTCGACGGCTTCCACGCTGAGCAGGGTTTCGAGCGAGGCCACGATGGCAATGGTGAAAGCCACGCCGTAGGTGGCGGGGTTGCGCAACACGCTGAAATCGGGAAAGGTCATTTCGCCGGCCAGCTGGCCCAGCGACGTGAGCACCGGCAGCTTCACCAAGTGCTCGGGGCGCACCTGGATTTCCGGGGCCACGGCCTTCAGCAGTTGGTTGATGGCCACGGCGGCCACCACCGCCACCAGGGCGCCGGGCACCAGCCGCGACCACGCCTGCCGCCGCACGGGGGCCGTGTTCCAGAGCAGCAGCAGGCCCAGCGACACCACGCCCACCAGCACCGAGCCGGGGCTGAGCCCCTTCACCGCCGCGCCAATGGCCGAGAACGTGTTCAGCCCGTCGACCTGCAGGAACTTCATGTCCTCAAAATAGTCGGCATCGGCCCCAAAGAAGTGCGGCAGCTGCTTCAAAATCAAGATAATGCCAATGGCCGCCAGCATGCCGCGGATGACTGCCGCCGGGAAATACAGGGCGATGATGCCGGCCCGCGCCAGCCCCAGCACCACCTGAATGGCCCCCGCTACCACCGTGGCCGCCAGCACCGCCGGCCAGGAACCCAGCGTGGCAATGGCCGAGAGCATGACCACGGTGAGGCCGGCCGCCGGCCCGCTCACGCTCACGGCCGAGCCGCTGAGCAAGCTCACCAGCACCCCGCCCACGATGCCCGCCACCACGCCCGCCAGCAGGGGCGCGCCCGAAGCCAGCGAAATGCCCAAACACAGCGGCAACGCCACCAGAAATACCACCAGCCCCGCCGGCGCGTCCTGGCCCAGGGTGCTGAACAACGACTTCCTGGGCGCGGCCGGCTCGGGGCTGGCGGCGGAAGAAATGGGGGTACCGGTATGAGACGGCGACGAAACAACCTGGGGCATAAACCGATGCGAAGGGCAGAAGAGGGCGAAAAGAGACGGTGGCCGGAAGCAAACCGCCGGAATCGTTCCCGGAGAGTCCAACGCAAGGTTACGGGGGCGTTATTAAGACTGAATTAAAGGCGAATTAAAACGGAATTAAAACCACCGAAGCGGCCTTTACCGGTGGCGCAGAGGCCATTCCAGCCACACTTGGGTGCCGTGGCCGGGCTCGCTTTCGAGGCGCACCGTGCCGCCGTGCAACGCCATGATGCGGGCCGCCAGCGGCAGCCCAATGCCGTGCCCCGGCACCCCGCGCGCCGACGCCGCCCGGAAAAACGGCACGAACACCTGCTGCAAATCGGCGGCCGGCAAGCCGGGCCCTTCGTCCGTCACCTGCAGGGCAATGCCCGTGCTGCTGCGGGCCAGCGTGGCCGTGACGGGCCGGCCCGTGCCCGCCGAAAACTTGCAGGCGTTGTCCAGCACGTTCAGCACCGCAGACAGCAGCAGGGTTTCGTTGCCCAGCACCGCAAAAGGACCGGCACCGGCGTCCCCTCCCTCGCCAAAGTCCAGGTCGACGCGGCAGGTGGCGTGGCGGCGCAGCAGCTGCTCGTGGGCCTGCAGCAGCAGCTCGTCGAGCTGCACCTCGGCCATGGGCACCTGCGAGGGGTCGTCGGAAGCCCGCGCAATCTGGAGCAGGCCGTTGGTGAGCTGGTTGAGCTGCCGGGCCGAGTCGAGGGTGCTTTGCAGCACGCGGCGGTACTCGGCCGGCGGCCGCTCGGCCTGCAGCAAGGCCACTTCCAGCTCGCCAATGAGGGCCGTGAGCGGCGTGCGCAGCTCGTGCGAGGCGTCGCGCACGAAGGTGCGCTGGCCCGCAAAAGCCGCCTGCAGGCGGTCGAGCAGCCGGTTGAAGCGCTGGGTGAGCAGGCCGATTTCGTCGGTACTGCCGGCGCCCTGGGTCAGGCGCTGGCCCAGGTCGGTGGCCGTGATGCCGTCCACTTCGCGCACCATGCGCCGCAGGGGCCGCAGGGCCCGGCCCGCAAAAAACCAGCTGCTGCCGCCCATCACCACCAGGGCGGCCAGCAGGCCCAGGGCCAGCAGGTGGCGCAGCTCGCCCAGCTGCTGGCGGCTGTCTTCGTCCACGGAAGAGGCCACCACCACCAGCGGGCCCAGGCGGGCGTCGTGATAGAGCAGGCCCACGGTTTCGTGGTAGTTTTTTTCGGGTTCGAGCACGGCGCGGCCGTTGCGGCGCACCTCGGCCAGCCACGCGTTGGGCACGGGCTTGGCGGCCCCCTGCCCTTCCCGAAACACCAGCCGGTCGGCGGCGTCGTACACCCGGCCTTCTTCGTCGGGCAGCGTGCGGTAGAGCTGGCGCAGGTAGCGGCGGTAGAGCGCGTGCTGGCTGGCTTCGTGCTGGTTGCGGTGGCCTTCGGCGTAGGCGTGCCCCACCACCAGCGTGCGCTTGAACAAGCTCTGGGTAAACAAATTACGCCGCGACTGCAGAGTGGCGAAGTAGATGGCCAGCGCAAACAGCAGCAGTATCACCGCCAGTATCATCCCAAACTGCAGGGCAAGCCGAAGGCGAATGGTCATTGTCTAGTATGCTGATTATTTGATGTGCTGATGTGCTGATACATTGATTTTCTCGGTGTATCAATGTGCTTTATTAACTAATCAACACTGCTGAAAAACAGCACATCAGCACATCAAATAATCAGCACATTAACGTCAATCCACCTTCATCACATAGCCCATGCCCACCAGCGTGTGTATCAGCTTCGGGTCGAAGCCTTTGTCTACTTTCTTCCGCAGAAAATTGATGTACACGTCAATCACGTTGGAGCCCGTGTCAAAGCTCATGTCCCAGACGTGCTCCAGCAAATCGGCGCGCGACACCACCCGGCCCTGGTTGCGCAGCAGGTATTCGAGCAGCGAAAACTCGCGGGCGGTGAGCTGAATGGCCTGGCCGGCCCGCTCCACGCGCTTGGCGCCGGGGTCGAGGCTGAGGTCGGCCAAGTGCAGGGTGGCCTTCGGCGCGGGGGCTTCGGTGCGGCGGCGCACCAGGGCCCGCAGCCGCGCCAGCAGCTCTTCAAAGGCAAAGGGCTTGACGAGGTAGTCGTCGGCGCCGGCGTCGAGGCCCCGGATTTTGTCGTCGGTTTCGCCCAGCGCGGTGAGCATGAGGATGGGCACGCCGGGGTCGTGGGCGCGCACCTGGCGGCACACTTCCAGGCCGCTGAGGCCGGGCAGCATCTGGTCCAGAATCAGGCAGTCGTAGTGCGCCGACTGGGCGCGGCGCAGGCCGATGAGGCCATCGGCGGCGAGGTCGACGGTGTAGTCCTGCTCGGTGAGGCCCTGGTGCAGGAACGCCGCCACGGAGGGCTCGTCTTCAACTAAAAGGATTTTCATGGCGCCGGAAGGTAGCGCGCGGGCGCCGAATCTGCCGGTTTTGCGGCCGGGCCAGGCGCTGCGTTGGGGTATGGCGCGGGCCTAGCGGGCCGCCGTAACCGCCGCGGCTGCCGGCGCCACCGGGGGCCGGGCAGGCTGCTCAACTGGCATCTGGGCCGAGCCCAGCGGCGCGGCCTGCAACCGAATGCCCAGCGCCAACAAAGCCGAAAGTATCAACGCCAGATAAAAGCGAAAATGCTGCTGAAGATTGGTGAGCATGACAATAAAGCAACTTCCACATTGACCAGCCAGCGCGGCAGAGTCAAATTTTTATGCTCAAAATTACTTTTAGCCGGGGTTGAAAACCGTGTTTCTAGCCGAGCTTAAGTTTACGCAGGACAAATGGCCGGTTCTTCTCGGCGAGCAAGCGCACCGCTGCGCGGACACCGGGAACCGCCCAGGCAACGGCCATACAACCTGCGCTGCCACCGCCCCCATCCCGCGCCCGGGGCGCAAACGGATTAGTTGCTAGCGACAACACTACCCCGCCCCCGGCACGTATAGGAAACTCAGCCGTGGAAAGTGAGGACGTTGATTCCGAGCATCTTTTTTCCGCGCCCCACTTCTTCCTTTTCCACCTTATGAGCCACGTTACCCAAGCTCCGCTGGGCCGCCCGCCGGTGGCCCTGGCCCCCACCCAACCCGTTGCGCTGCGGATAAACGGCGCACTCCATTCCCTCAACATTGCGCCGTGGACCACGCTGCTCGATGCCCTGCGGGAATACCTGGACCTGACCGGCACCAAAAAAGGCTGCGACCACGGCCAGTGCGGCGCCTGCACGGTGCTCGTCGACGGCAAGCGCATCAACTCCTGCCTGAGTTTGGCCGTGATGCACGAGGACTCCGACATCACCACGATTGAGGGCCTGGGTACGGCGGAACAACTCAGCCCGCTGCAACAGGCCTTTATCGACCACGATGCCTTTCAGTGCGGCTACTGCACGCCGGGCCAGATTTGCTCGGCTCAGGGCCTCATCAACGAAGGCCGGGCCAAAACGGAGGATGAAGTGCGCGAACTGATGAGTGGCAATCTGTGCCGCTGCGGGGCGTATTCCAACATCCTGACCGCCGTGATGGAAGTATTGGACAACCAGCAGGCCGGACTGCCCGCGGGCGAATGGTCGGCCGGCGCGGCCCGGCCCCACGATGCGCCCGCCGAGGCGCCGAAGCAATAACTCCTCATTCAGACCTGATGAACAGCTTCACCTTTACCCAAGCCCCGGCCGTGGCCGCGGCCGTGCAGGACAACCTGGCGCACGAAGACGCGGCCTACATCGGCGGCGGCACCAATCTGCTGGATTTGATGAAGGAAAACGTGGCCCGGCCCACGCACCTCATCGGCCTCAAAAAGACCGGCCTCGCCGCCATTGAGTCCCTGCCGGATGGCGGCCTGCGCCTCGGCGCCCTGGCCACCAACGCCGACACCGCCTGGCACCCCGACGTGGAAAAGCGTTACCCGCTGCTCAGCCAGGCCGTATTGGCCGGGGCCAGCCCGCAGCTGCGCAACATGGCCACCGACGGCGGCAACCTCATGCAGCGCACCCGCTGCTACTACTTTTACGACCTGGCCACGCCCTGCAACAAGCGCGAGCCGGGCTCGGGCTGCTCGGCCATTGGCGGCTACAACCGCATTCACGCCATTCTGGGCACCAGCGAGAGCTGCATCGCCACCCACCCGTCCGACATGTGCGTGGCGCTGGCCGCCCTGGCCGCCACCGTGCGGGTGAGCGGGCCCCACGGCGAGCGCACCATTGCTTTTGGGGATTTTCACCGCCTGCCCGGCGACGCGCCCGAGCGCGACAACACCCTGGAGCCCGGCGAGTTAATAACCGGCCTCGACCTGCCTGCCAAAGGCTTCGAGAAAAACTACAGCTACCTCAAGCTGCGCGACCGCACCAGCTACGCCTTTGCGCTGGTGAGCGTGGCCGCCGCGCTGGAGCTGGACGGCGACACCATAAAGGATGCGCGGCTGGCGCTGGGCGGCGTGGCCCACAAACCCTGGCGCGACCCAGCGGCCGAAGCCCTGCTCATCGGCCAGCCCGCCACGGCTGACACCTTCCGGCGCGCGGCGGCGCAGGTGTTGGAAGGCGCTCAGGGCTATGGCCACAATACGTTCAAGATTGAGCTGGCCCGGCGCGCCATCGTGCGCGCCCTCAAGCAAGCCACCGAAATGACCCAGCGCACCGACGACAACGCCTTTCTAAATTCCAACCCGTGAATGTTTGGCCGTCATGCAGAGCGTAGCGAAGCATCTCTACCTCAATACTAAAATCAGTTAGTTGCGCGGTAAAGATGCTTCGCTGCGCTCTGCATGACGTTCTCAATTCTAGTCGGAACACACAACATCCCACGCTCTGAAACTCCATGACACTCCAAACCGACTACATCGGCAAGCCCACCAACCGCGTGGACGGCCCGGCCAAAGTGCTGGGCACCGCCAAGTACGCCGCCGAATTCAACGTGCCCAACTTGCTCTACGGCTACGTGGTGAGCAGCCCGATTACCAAGGGCAACATCACGAAAATCGACGCGGCGCCGGTGCTGGCGCTGCCGGGCGTACACCGGGTGTTCTCGCACGAGAACGTGCCCTCGCTGGCGTGGTTCGACCGCAGCTACAAGGACGACGTGGCGCCCGGCGGCTCGCCGTTTCGCCCGTTGCATTCGGCCGAAATCAAGTTCAGCCAGCAGCCGGTGGCGCTGGTGGTGGCCGACACGTTTGAGCTGGCCCGCTACGCGGCTTCCATCCTGCACATTGAGTACGAGGAAGAGGCCCACGAAACCGAACTGGCGAAGCACCTGGACGAGGCCTACCAGCCCGGCAAGGGCAAAACCGGCTACCAGCCGCCGAAGTCGCGCGGCAACTTCGGGCGCGGCTGGGCGCAGGGCGTGGCCCACATGGAAGGCCAGTACTCGCACCACGCGCAGCACCACAACCCCATGGAGATGTTTGCCAGCACGGTAGAATGGCTGGGTGACAAAAAGCTGAACGTGTACGACAAAACCCAGGGCGCCTTCAACAGCCAGCAGTACATCATGAAGGTGTTTGGGCTGAGCAAGGAGCAGGCGCGGGTGGTGTCGAAGTACACCGGCGGCGGGTTCGGCTCGGGATTGCGGCCGCAGTACCAGCTGTTTATGGCCGTGCTGGCCGCGCTGGAGCTAGAACGCTCGGTGCGCGTGTCGCTCACGCGGCAGCAGATGTTCAGCTTCGGCCACCGGCCCGAAACCCTGCAGCACGTGGCCCTGGCCGCGGCGGCTGATGGCTCGCTCACCGGCATCAACCACGTGGCGGTGGCCGAAACCTCGCAGTTTGAGGATTTCACCGAAAACGTGGTGGGCTGGAGCGGCACACTCTACGATTGCAAGAACGTGCAGCTGGACTACCGCCTGGCCAAGCTCGACGTATTTACGCCCCTCGACATGCGGGCGCCGGGCGCGGCCACGGGCTCCATCGGGCTGGAAATTGCGATGGACGAAATGGCCTACGCCGCCGGCCTCGACCCGCTCGAATTCCGCATCCGCAACTACTCCGATTTCGACCAGGCCCAAAACCTGCCCTACAGCAGCAAAAACCTGCGCGCCTGTTACCGCGAAGGCGCCGCCAAATTCGGCTGGGAGCGGCGCGACCCGCGCCCCGGCTCCATGCGCGACGGCAACCTGCTGGTGGGCTGGGGCATGGGCGGCGGCATCTGGGACGCCCAAAAGCAGCCCGCCCAGGCCCAAGCCAGCCTCGACGCCGACGGCCACCTCACCGTGAGCAGCGGCTCCAACGACATCGGCACGGGCACCTACACCATCATGACGCAGATTGCGGCCGAAAGCCTGGGCCTGCCCCTCGAAGCCGTCACCTTCGTGCTCGGCGACACGGAGCTGCCCGAAGCGCCCGTGCAAGGCGGTTCCTGGACGGCTGCGTCCATCGGCACGGCCGTGCAGGAAGCCTGCGCCGCCCTGGGCGAAGAGCTGCTGAAACAGGCCCAAAAGATGGACCATGCCGCTTTCAAAGGCGTCAAAATCGACGACGTGCAGTTTGCCAACGGCCAGATGCGCCTGCGCACCGACCTCACCCAGGCCGTAGTGCTGCGCGACCTGGTGCAAGCCAGCGGCCAGCCCAAAATCGAAGCCAAAAACGCCAAGCTGCCCGGCCTCATCGACATGGTGAAACCGCCCAAATACTCCATGCACGCCCACAACGCGGTATTTGCCGAGGTGAAAGTGGACCCGGACCTGGGCACCGTGCACGTCACCCGCGTGGTGAACGCCGTGGCCGCCGGCCGCATCGTCAACCCTAAAACGGCCCGCAGCCAGGTGCTGGGCTCGGTGGTCTGGGGCATCAGCATGGCCCTGATGGAGGAGTCGGTGATGGACCACCGCTTCGGCCGCTTCATGAACCACAACTACGCCGAGTACCACATTCCGGTGAACGCCGACATCCACGACATCGACGTGATTTTCGTGCACGAGGAAGACGCCGAAGTGAACCCGCTCGGCATCAAAGGCCTGGGCGAAGTGGGCCTGCTGGGCGTGGCCGCGGCCGTGTGCAACGCCATCTACCACGCCACCGGCAAGCGCGTGCGGGACTTGCCGGTCACCATCGACAAGCTGCTGTAGCGACTGCGGCGGCCGGTGCCGCTGACGTAACACGAGAACGCCCCGCAACTGGTTAGTTGCGGGGCGTTTTTTATAGGTTACTATTTCAATGCTATGCTTTCACCTGCACCACTTTGCCATTCTCGGAAACTACTACATAAGAATTCGTCTGGCGCTTTTTCGTCAGCATCCGCTCCACTGCCAGCTTAGTGCCTTGCAGTACTTTTTCTTTAATTTCTGTCTGAGTCATAGCCAGCGAGTTGGTGGATTATCTGCCACTTAGGCAAATCTACAATAGTATCTGATAGCGTACTCTGGCTTTCGGCAATTAGTTCGGGTTGGGTGCGCGAATTGTCGATGAGCAGCCAGTAATCTACCCGGCTTTTATACAGATGCAGAAAGTTGCTCAACCCCGCCCGGTAGCGGCGGGCAATAACCTCCGCAGGGATATGATGCCCGCCCTCCGCCACGCGCGCCCGCACCCGTACAACCGCTAGCTCTATGCTATCTAACCAGTAGTACACCAGCGTAACGGTGTAACCCTGCGCTTTGGCGCGCTCAATCAGCCCCACAAAGCTGCGGGTTGCCAGGGTGGTTTCAAACGCGAAATCAGCCTGTTGGGCTAGCAAATCCTGTATCCGACGCAGCATGATGCGGCCCGCTTCTATCGACACCTTTTCCGGTCGGAAAGGCGAAAGCCCCCGGGCAATTTCATCCGCGTTGACAAACTCCCGCACTTGCAAAAGCTCCGGCAGCACCGTGAAGGAAGCCGTGGTTTTGCCAGCCCCGTTGCAACCGGCAATGATATAGAGACTGGGCAATTTGGTGGACTGGTGAATGATTCTCCGGCAAAGAAACCTTCTCCGCTCCAAACAAACCGCAGAAGTGGGCCTGCTGGGCGTGGCCGCGGCCGTGTGCAACGCCACCTACCACGCCACCGGCAAGCGCGTGCGCGACCTGCCCGTCACGATTGACAAGCTGCTGTAGCAACCCCGGCGGCTGGTGCCGCTGCAGTGACATGGAAACGCCCCGCGACTGGTTGGTTGCGGGGCGTTACTGTTTTAATATTATGCTTCGCTACCGGCCCAAAGCCTGTATTATAGGTCTTTTCTCTATTGTATTTCGTACTCTGACACTTTATGCCATGTCGAAATATTTCCTTGAAATTTTTTATATCCTTCTGAAATCATGCTTCCTTGCCCAAATCCAAGTTCAGTTAACTTTTTATCCAATTCATCAATCTTTGGAATGTCATGCAACAACATTTCGATAATCATCCTCGAAGCCAAAATTTGTGCGTATTCAAAGAATAATTCGAACTTAGCAAAATCCTTACTATTCATACCTGAATGGACTAATTTCGAACGGTAATTATAAAGTAAATTAGCGTTTTTGTATATTTTATTGCCTCTTTCGTAAGATTCAGAGCACAACACTGCAAGATTTCTCCTAAACCTATAGGAAAGTTGTTCATTTCCTGGAACTATTGTCTCTAAACAAATACACAGGCAGATAAACGACATTTCAATACTATTTACATTAAAAGAATCTAAGTAGTATTTTATTGCATTGCGAACATAGTCTCTCTTTCCATAATTCTTTTTATAAAACGCCAAGAAATCGTTAGTTTCTTGAATATGCTCCTCAGGGTATATAAAGTAATGTTTTTCCGGTTCTTGGTATTTGTGCCAATGATAATTGTTGTATGTACTCCAACCATTGAAGTAAATTCCTTTTCCATCAAAGTATTGAGCGTCCAGCACATTCAATATATACAATTCTGATGGATGGATAACTTTAATAGCTCCTATTACCTCAAAATAATCTTTCTCTGACGGAGGGTTATTAAAATCTAATGGCCAAAGGAGATTCATATATTCCCAATCCCCATGCATACCCGCCCCTCCGATTCCGTCTGAACTTTGAGAAACATCCTTTACGCGTTTCCAATTTCTGTCTGCCATATCGGGCATAGAATTCTTTCGAATAAATTCCTCGGTACTCTTACTTTCTATCAAACCACCTTTTATACCCCAAGGTGTTAAATCTAAATGGTCAAAGTCAATGTAAGTACCACCAACAGTTGCAAAATGTACATATGATTCTTTTAGCTCCATTGTGTCGCTTTGTGAAATGATGTATAACATCTAGATTGCTGCTGTTACCAGTAGCAGCAGTTTGCGTTTAGTAAGCAGGTTAACTGTGGCAATCTACCAAGCGTTGGCTAGATAACCGCTACCACCACCTAGAAACTTCATTAATAGTACTCGCTAGTTCCACCCATACCAAACGCTGGGTCCACCGAAACCAAATGGTGGTACAGGATATATGGGGTACATTTATTTTTGTACCAGCCCCATCCTGTACCACCCCATGCGTACCACCCTCCCCCGCGCCGGCTCAATGCCGGCCCTGCGCCGCTACCTGAGCCTCTCCCAAGCTGACCTGGCGCGCCTGCTGGGAATAAACAGGGTGCGCGTGGCCGAGGCCGAGGCCGGCACCCGCTTCCTGACTGCCGAGGCGCGTGAGGCGCTGAGTGCCTTGCTGGCGGCCCTGCCCCTGGCCACGCGGCAGGCGCTGGCCGTGGCCCCCGGCGATGCCCCGCCGCCCCTGCCGCCGACGGTGCCGGCCCCGCCCGCGCCCCTGCCGCGCCCGCTGGCCCGCCGCCGGCACCTGGCCACCCAGGAGCTGGATAGGGTATTGGCTACGCTGGCCCCGCTCGAAGCGCGCCGGCTGGCCAGTGCCGCCCGCCTGGCCCTGCTGGCGGCCCCGGCTTGCCCGCCGGCGCTGGCCCAGGACGAGCTGTTTGCCGCGCAGGCCCGCCTGTGGGCCGGCCCCGCCGCCGAGGCCGAGCGCCGCCTGCTGCTGGCCCGCGCCGCCGGCCTGCGGGCCGAGCTGGCCGCCCTGGCCGGCGAAGCAGGCCGCTAGTGCCCGTCAGCACGGAGCTTCGCGCCCCTGCCCGAACCGGTGAACGAAGCAGCCGGCCGCGGGCACACCCCCTTCCTGCCATTATAGAGCCTGTTTAGGAAAGGGGTCGGCGGTTGGCGCGCGCCTGTGACGCGTGCCGCTTGGCTTCGAGCCTGGGGCTCGGGAATAGAATGCCAACCTGCGGGTCGTTTGAGTACGAGCCGCAGGCTCGGGCCCAGGCGGCACGCGTCGCAGACGCGCGCCAACCGCCGACCCCTTTCCTAAACGATTTGATGCTACGAGCTTACGCTACCAAAATCTTATTAGAATAATTAATAATACAGCCTTATGCATTTTCGTTACTTGCGGGGCCGGCGGGTGCCGGTGAGTTGTCTCTTTTCCTTTATTTACCCATGAACGTTCCCACTTTCGATTTCTCCGCCCTCACTACCCGCGCCGCCTGCGACAAGGCCCTCGCGCCGGCTCGCCGCATCCAGAGCCGGCTCGAAAAAAACGAGGCCGTGCTCGGCTTCAACGAGTCGGAAGGCAACATTCGCACCAGCCAGGCCCAGCAGCAGTACGCCCGCGCCGACCGCAACCTGCAAAGCGTGACCGCGGAGCTGGCCGACCTGCCCGCCGGCCCCTCCACCGAGCGCGACCAGCTCGAAGCCGAACAGGCGACGCTCGTGGCCCGCAAGAAAAACCTGGCCCTGCAAGGCGCTTCCGGCGACGAAAGCTCGCTCCAGGACCTGGCCGAAGCCCGCAACGACGCCGACCTGGAAATGGTGACCGGCTACATCGGCCAACTCGAAACCCACCGCCTCGGCTTGCCCGCGTAACGGGAAGGGGTGCTGCGCCTCGCCGCGAAGGAATTTGCGCCGGGGAAAGCCGTTGCTTTTACATCAAAACGCCCCGCAACTGGTTGCGGGGCGTTTTTTATACGGCTGGTTCAGGAAGTCGCTGCAATCAGCTCAGGTCGGACGGGCAATTTATTTTCGGCCCTACCCCGCCGCCTGAAACGCCGCGGCAAATTCCTGGGCGAAATCCTCCAGCTTCACCCGGCCCAATGCGGACTTGTGCTGCTCGTAGTCCTCGCTCAGCGTGCCGTTGCCGATGCCGGCGTAGATGTCGACCACCTCGGTGGCCCGGGTGGCGGGCAGGCCGGCCCGCTCCAGGTTTTCCTGCATCTGCTCGTTGGTGAAGGCCACCCATTGCAAGTCGGGCCGGCCGATGGCAGCGCCGAAGACGCGGGCCACGTCGTGGGCCGTGCGCTCGTCGCTGGCCACGTAGCGCACGTGCCGGCCGGGCGTGGCCGGAGTGGCCAGCTCGTCGGCGGCGGCGGCGGCAATGTCCTGCGTGTGCACGAAGGCCACCCGGGTATCGCCGGCGTAGTTGACGCCGATGATGCCCCGCGCTTTTATCAGGCCGATGAAGCTGAACATGTTGTAATAAAACGAGGTGGCCCGCAGGTGGGTAAGGGCCAGGCCGGGCAGCTCGGCCAGGATTTCCTCCACGTCGTGCGTGCCGATAATGCCGCCGATGCCCTCCGAGCGGTGCGCCCCCCAGCTGCTGAGCTGCACCACCCGCCGCACGCCCGACTGCTGGATGGCTTGGGCGTAGCTGCGCCCGAGGTGCTGGTGGTAGGCCCGCGAATCGCGGACGGTGAAGTTGGGCGGCACCATGAGGTACACGGCATCGGCGCCGCTGAACGTGGCGGTAAGAAACGCCACATCGTCGACGGAGCCGATGGCGGCGGTGGCGCCCAGTGCCTCTATTTCCGCTTGCCGTTCTGCCTTGCTGCTGATGAGCGTGACGGCGTGGCCCTGCTGCACCAGTTCGGTGGCCAGGGGCTTGCTGATGTTCCCGAGGGAACCGGTTAGGATGATTTTCATGGGACAAAGCTCCGGCCGGCGGCGGCCCGGCGAAAGGGCCAAACGGCGGGAAGATTGGGCCCAAGTGCGGCAGGCCTCACGTTGCCGAGAAAGCGACTACCCTCTACAGCCGCTGCCGGAATGCCGCGGGCGAAACCCCCGTATTGTTCCTAAAAAACCGGCCAAACGTGGACTGGTCGGCAAAGTGCAGGGTATCGGCCACTTGGGCGATGCTCAGGGCCGGGTTCTGCAGCAACACGTTGGCTTCGAGCAGCACGGCTTCGGCCAGCCATTCCACGGCGCGCTTGCCGGTCACTTCCTTCACGGTTTCGGCCAGGTGCTTGGGCGTGATGCAGAGCTTATCGGCGTAAAAAGCCAGGCTGCGCTCGGTGGCGTAGTGGCAGCTGGCCAGCTTCTTGAATTCAGCGGCAATGAGCTGGCTGCGCGTTTGAACGGCGCTTCCCAAAACGTGCACGCCACTGTAGATGGGCGCAATTTCGTGCAGCAGAATGTGAATGAGGCTGCGCAGAATTTCCTCGCGGTAAGCATGGGCCGCCGCGTATTTCTGCCCAATGCTGCGCAACACCGCCCCGATGCCCTCGGCCTGGGCAGGCGTCAGCTGAAACACGTGCCGGGCATCCCGCTCGAAAAAAGCGAACGAACCCAGATTCAGGCTGCTGGTGGCCGCAATAAATTCCTGGGTAAAAAAAATGCTCAGCCCTTCAAAATCAGCCGAGAAAAACGGCCATTGCTTGATGACGTAGGGCGAAAGCACCATCAGCGAACCAGGGCCCACGTCATAGGTTTCGAGGTCGACCTGCAGGCGGGCCCGGCCGCGCAGCACCAAACCAATCTTGTAGTAATTGCTGCGGTATGGCCGGTTGATGGGCAATTGCGAATGCGCGGAATCCGGCCCCAGGAATAACACCGTCGCCGGCTTTTCCCTAGGCTCGGCCAGGGCGCTTAATTGATAGACGGGGATATTAACGCTCATACCCAACAATATTACAAGCCATCAGCGGGTGGCCTACTGCTGCCCAAACCACTTTCGCCGGCCAGTAGTTTTCATAACCCCGCCCCGCTGCCGGGCGTACAGCCTGCACCCGCCATGACCGAACTCCAACGCCTGCTCCTCGCTTACGACCAGCACCGCGCCGCCGCCCGGCCCTGCGCCCTGGCCACGGTGGTGGAGGTGCTGGGCTCGGCCTACCGCCGCCCCGGCGCCCGCATGCTCGTCACCGAAGACGGGGAGCTCACCGGCGCCATCAGCGGCGGCTGCCTGGAAGGCGATGCCCGCCAGCGGGCCCGGCAGGCCATTTTCCGGGGCCAGCCGGCATTGGTAACCTACGACACCCGCGACGAGGACGACCCGCGCCACGGCCTCGGGCCCGGCTGCCAGGGCGTGGTGCGCATCCTGCTCGAACCCCTGGATTTTGCCGCGCCCGACAACCCGCTGGAACTGCTCCGCAGCTTCGCGCAGCACCCGGAGCCGGCGGTGCTGGCCACGGTTTTTGAGACGGATGCCGCCGGCCTGCGCGCCGCCGTGGGACAGCGCGTGCTGCTCTCGGGCACGGGCGCCGTGCGCGGCACTCCCCTGCTGGCCGGGCCCCTGGCCGAGGCCGCCCGCACCACGCTAGCGCAAGGCCGCTCGCAGGTGCTGGACCTAGAAACCGACGCCGGACCCGTGCGCGCGCTGCTCGAAATGCTCACCCCACCCCTGCGGCTGGTCGTATACGGCGCCGGCAACGACGCCCAGCCGCTGGTGCGCCTAGCCGCGTCGCTGGGCTGGCATATTACTGTGGTCGATGGCCGCCCGAACCTGGCCACCGCCGCCCGCTTCCCCGAAGCGGCCGAAGTACGCGTCGTGCCGGTGCGGGAGCTGGAAACGCAGGTGCCGGAGGCCACTGCCTACCACGTGCTGCTCAGCCACAACTACGCCTACGACCTGGCGGCCCTGCAAACCCTGCTGCCCTCGGCCGCGCCCTATATTGGCCTGCTGGGGCCCCGCGCCAAAGCCGGCCGCCTGCTGGAGGAGTTGAACTTATCCGAAGCCGAAAGCCGCCGCGTGCTGCGTGAGCGGCTGCACAGCCCCATCGGCCTGGGCTTGGGCGGCGAAACGCCCGAAGAAATTGCACTGTCCATCGTGGCCGAAATTCAAGCCGTAAAAAACGCGCGGCGCCCGCAGCACCTGCGCGATACTACCGCGGCCATTCACGCCGACTCGCCCCAGCCGGACCTTGCTGTTGCCGAAGCTCAGCCGGTCGAACGCGACTAAGCTCCGTTTGAAACCAAGCCTGGTTCAGGGCGTCGGCACGCGGTAGCTCAGGACCAGCCGAAACGCCAGCCCCTTTTCAATCGCGGGATTGAGCGGCGTGGGTTCCTTGCCCAAGCCGATGTAGTCGATGGTGGCCGGCCATTGGTCGTCCTTCTCGAACACGTCCAGTCGGCGCGTCACAGCGTAGGCCGCGGTGGCCCGCAAGGCCCAGTGCGCGCTCAGGTAGGTTTCGGCAAACAGCCCATAGTGCCCCTGCTGGTACTGGAAATACCGGTCCTGCTCCCGCAGGCGATAGGCCGTGTTGATGCCATTGAGGTTGAACCCCACGTTGACGCGCTCTGCCACCGCATAGCCGACGTTGAACGTGGTGGGCAAGTCGCCAAACACGCGCCAGCGCGGCCCCAGCCGCCAGTCGACGCCCAGCAGCAGCACATATTGGGGCCCGTAAAATTGCTGCCGGTAGCCCACCGTGAGGCGATACGCCCGCCGGGGGCTGGCCTGGTACGCGGCCCGCAGCACGCCGCCCCAGGTTACGTCGGCGCCGCGTACCTCGCGCAGGTCCGAGTTTAAAGCCGGCAGGGCTAGTGCGGTCAGTTCCACGCGGGGCGAAACACGGGCCCGGTAGCCCAGGACGGGCGAAATGCCATACACGTCATCAACCGCAAAGCCCGGCCGGCTACCGCTGAACTTCAGCGCTTCCAGGCTGGCCCCGACGAGCAGGCTGCGGCTGCTATCAGCCGCCACGGCCACCGGCGCAACCACGCTGGCGCGAAAAACATCGGCCCGAAAGCGATACTCGCCGGCATTGCGCAGCGTCAGGGGCAGCACTTCGTAGCTCAGGCCCACGCCCTCCGCGTAGCCCTGGGCGTGGCCAGCCAGCGGCAGCAAACCCAGCCCCAGCAGCGGCACAAACCGGGGCACCCGTGCGGTAAATTTCATAAAAGCAAAACCAGGATTTTGCCAAAGAACGGGCACGAAACCCAACCATGCCGAAACCGGGGCGGACGGGCACAAAAAAGAGGCTACCCGCCTCGTCAGCGAACAGCCTCTTGTTAATTTTTTGCCTCTGCGGCTGCTTATTAGCGGCGCCGACTGTGGCCGCCGTGGTAGCCATTGTCGCCCTGGTAGCCACCGTGGTAACCGCCACCATGGTAGTAGGGCCGGGCCGGCACTATCACGGCCGGGCGGGGCGCCCGGTAGTACGGGCGGGCGTAATAAGGCCGGGGAGCATAGTACGGCTGAACCGGTGCGTAGTAAGGTTGAACCGGCGGGTAGTAAGCGGCATCGTAGCCAGTGCCCACCGTAGCAGCGCAGCCGCTCAGCAGCAGCAGGCACAGCCCCAGAGCAAATATGAATGGTTTCGTTTTCATGGCAGTAGGTGCATCAGCACGTTAGATGACAAACAAGTATCGTCTTGATAGTAAGACAAAATGCGCGCCAAAATAGTTGACTCCAACGGCAATTGCCTTCCCTTACCAGACCTTGTTTTATACGAACCAAGCACTTTGTTAGTTGAATTTTGCTGGTCGCAGCCTTCGTTCCGCTGCACCCTTTTTACTGCTCAGTAAGTGCGTAAAATGAAATCCTGAGCTAAACTCCGCGCAAAGAAGAAGGCCTGCTGAGTCATCAGCAGGCCTTCTTTATCCTTGCATCTAGTGCCTAGTTCAGGCATCGGCGGGCACTTCGGTTTCGCCAGCGTACACGCGGGCTTTGCCGGGCAGCGTTTTGTGGCGCTCCTTGCCCAGGGCCGCGGCCGGCTCGGGCACCCAGTGGTGGCGGCCACCGGCCTTCTCGTCGTTGAACTCAACCGGGATGTCGCCGGCTTCGGTGCGCTCCTTCCAGGTGAGGTGCTGGGTGCCGGAATCCGTCTGCTCCATGGTGATGCAATTTTCCACGGGGCACACCAACGAGCACAAGTTGCAGCCCACGCAGTTTTCCTCGATGATTTCGGGCACCCGCGTGCCGGCGTTCAGCTTGATGGCCTGGTGGGCGCCGTCCTCGCAGGCCGTGTAGCACAGCTGGCAGCCAATGCACTTGTCCTCGTGGATGTTGGCCGTCACCTTGTACTTCATGTTGAGGTCTTCCCAGTGCAGCACGTTGGGCAGGGCCTTGCCCACCATCTGGTCGATGGTCTGGAAACCCTTCTCCACCATGTACTGCTCCAGGCCGGAAGTCATCTCGCGGATGATGCCGAAACCGAAGTGCATGGCCGCCGTGCACACCTGCACCGAGCTGGCCCCCAGCAGGATGTGTTCCACCGCGTCGCGCCAGTTCTCGATGCCGCCGATGCCGGAGATGGGCAGGCGCACGTCGGGGTGCTGGGCGCAGTTTTTCACCATGTTCAGGGCAATGGGCTTCACGGCCGGGCCGCAGTAGCCGCCGTTGGTGCCCTTGCCGTCCACAATCGGATACGGCGCAAACTTGTCGAGGTCAACCCCGACAATGCTTTGAATGGTGTTGATAAGCGAAATGGCGTCGGCCCCGCCGCGCCGCGCCGCCATGGCCGGCTCGGTGATGTCCGAAATATTCGGCGTGAGCTTCACGATGACGGGCTTCTGCGCCACTTCCATCACCCACTCCACTATCATTTGCAGCACCTTGGGCTCCTGCCCTACTGCCGAGCCCATGCCCCGCTCGCACATGCCGTGCGGGCAGCCGAAGTTCAGTTCGAAGCCGTCGGCGCCGGCGTCCTGGCTTTGACGCACGATGTCGTGCCATTCCTGACGCGACTGCACCATGAGCGAGGCAATGACGGCGTGGTTGGGAAAGCGCTTTTTCACTTCCTCAATCTCGCGCAGGTTATCGGCCAGCGGGCGGTCCGAAATCAGCTCGATGTTGTTGAAGCCCACGAGGCGCTTGTCGCGGTAGTTCACGCCGCCGTAGCGGCTCGACACGTTCACGACGGGCACGCCCAGCGTCTTCCACACCGCGCCACCCCAGCCGGCGTCAAACGCCTTCATGACCTGGTAGCCGGAATTAGTGGGCGGGGCCGAAGCCAGCCAAAAAGGGTTCGGCGATTTGATGCCGGCGAAATTGATGGATAAGTCTGGCATGAATTATTTCCAATTAAAACAGTCATGCCGAGCGCAGCGAAGCATCTTGCCCGCAACAAGTGATTAATACCATCACAACGAAGCGGTGAAGATGCTTCGCTGCGCTCTGCATGACGCGCGTTTTGGTGCGAAAAAGGATTTACTTGCTCAAATAAGCATGAATGCCCCGCGCAGTCAGCTTGGCTTCGGCGGCGGCGTTCACCACTTCCGCGCCGCCGTTCCAGGCATCGCCGGAAGCGAAGTATTTGGGGTTGGTGGTTTGCCCGGTGTGAGCATCTGCCACAATGCGGCCTTTGCTATCGGTTTTCAGACCTGGAATCAAACTTAGGAAATTGGTTTGCTTGGCCTGGCCGGTGGCCTTAATCACCATGTCGCAAGGCTCCACAAACTCCGAGCCCGCCACTTCCGATACTTTGCCATCTTTGGTTTCGGTGCGAATGAATTTCACGCCCGACACGTAGCCGTTGCCCATGATTTCGACCGGCGCTACGTTGAATAAGCCCTGCACGCCCACGCCTTTGGCTAAATCGTACTCGAACTCGTAAGCGCCCATTTCCTCTTTGCCGCGGCGGTAGGCCAGAATTACATTTTCAGCTCCGAGGCGCGACGATTCCGAAGCGGCGTCCATGGCGGTGTTGCCGCCGCCGAGCACAATCACCTTGCGGCCCACAGCCACTTCGTGATGATGCTGACGCAATTCGGCAATAAATTCTACCGCGCCTGTGCAGTTTATTTTGTCTTCGCCGGCCAGTCCCAATTCATTGGTTTTGCCCAAGCCAATTCCGAGGAAAATAGCATCGTATTTCTCCTCTAATTGAATTAATTCTTCGCGGGAATTAATAAGCGAATTAAAGTGCACATTATATCCGAATTGCGCCTGCAGATAATCCATTTCGGCCAGCGTTTCTTCGTTGGTAATTTTATAGGGCGCCACGCCGTAAACCGTGAGACCCGAAGGCTGCGCCTTGGCTTCAAATACATCCACCACATACCCCAGCGCACGCAGTTCACAAGCCGCCGAAATGCCCGAAGGCCCGGCCCCAATTACGGCCACGCTTTTGCCATTCGCTTCGCCAGGGCCGAATAGCTTTTTGCCGCTTTCAATGACCTTGGTGGTGGCATAGCTCTGCAAACGACCAATCTCAATGGGCTTCACATCCTGCAGGTTATACACGCAGGCGCCTTCGCACAGCACTTCGGTGGGGCACACTTTGCCGCAGGCGTTGCCGAAGTAATTGGCTTCGTATATGGTGCGTGCCGCGCCGGTGTCGTTGCCCGAATTTATCTGGCGAATAAACTGCGGAATGTCGATGCCCGACGGACAGGCTTTGATGCAGGGCGCGTCGAAACAAAACAGGCAGCGCGAGCTTTCGTACAGCGCCTCCGTCCGGTTCATGTGCGGCTTGAGCTGCGCGAAATTCAGCTGGAATTCCTGCTCGGTGGTTGGGGTGGAAAATTCGGCCATAAGTAGGCGTATTATTTCATTTGTTAGAAAATCAGAACGTCATGCCGGGCGCAGCGAAGCATTTTTACCGCTTCGTTGTAATAGCATTAATTACCATTGCGGTAAAGATGCTTCGCTGCGCCCGGCATGATGTTCGACCCGATAGTAAGCGGAAGGCCTACAATTCCACCAGTTTCTCGTAGGTCTCCGGACGGCGGTCGCGGAAGAACTGCCAGGTGTTGCGCACCTCGTCAATCATGTCGAGGTCGAATTCTGAGATGAGCAGTTCGTCTTTGTATTCGTCGGCTTGCGCGATGATTTGGCCGCGCGGGTCCACGAAATAGCTGGTGCCGTAGAAGCGGCCCAGGTTCCAAGGCTTCTCTTCGCCCACGCGGTTGATGCAGCCCATGAAATAGCCGTTGGCGGCCGCGTGCGCGGGCTGCTCCAGTTTCCAGAGGTACTGCGAGAGGCCGGCCACGGTGGCCGAGGGGTTGTACACGATTTCGGCGCCGTTTAAACCCAGGATGCGGGCGCCGTCGGGGAAGTGGCGGTCGTAGCAGATGTAGACGCCCACTTTGGCGTATTTGGTCTGGAACACGGGGTAGCCCATGTTGCCGGGCTTGAAGAAAAACTTCTCCCAGAAGCCGGTGGTGTGCGGAATGTGGTTTTTGCGGTATTTGCCGAGGTAGGTGCCGTCGGCGTCAATCACGGCGGCCGTGTTGTAGAGGAAACCGGCCGATTCGCGCTCATACACGGGCACAATCATCACCATGTTGTACTTTTTGGCGTATTCGGCCATGCGCTCGGTGGTGGGGCCGGGCACCGCTTCGGCCGAGGCATACCAGGCTTTGTCCTGGCCGGGGCAGAAATACGGGGTGTTGAAAATCTCCTGCAAACAGAGGATTTGCACGCCCTGGCGGCCGGCTTCCTCAATCAGCGGGATGTGCTTTTGCACCATGGCTTCCTTGATTTCCTCGATGGAGCCTTCGCCTTCGGTCATCGGCAAGCTCATTTGGATGAGGCCGGATTTAATAATTCTGGGCATTGTGTAGGTTGTGGTGGGGTTAGAATCTTTTTGTTATTGCGAGGAGGCACGACGAAGGAATCCGTCCTGGCCTAGGCGCAAATGGTTGAAATGTAATAAAGGCAAATTTGAGCAGTGAGCCCAAAACGGGCTAAAAGTTAAGCAAAAAACAGGGCTTCTCACTTTAAAAAGTGAGTGCTTTTGAGGGGACGGATTAGCTGCGCTGTCCTTCGGGTGCCGCGTTGCGCTGCGCTCCACTCGCAATGACAAACGGAGGCCTAAAAAGCGGTTTTGCCGCGCTTGATGAACTGCCCGTAGCCTTTCTGCACTTTGGTTTCGCCAGCGGCCACGGCTACCTGGCCGCGCAACAGCACGGTGTCGATTTTGCCGGTCAGTTCCCACCCTTCATAGGCGGAGTAATCGACGTTCATGTGGTGGGTTGCGGCCGAAATGGTGTGCTTTTTCTGTGGGTCAATTACCACCAAATCGGCGTCCGCGCCGATGCTAATGGTGCCTTTGCGCGGAAACACGCCGAAGATTTTGGCGGCGTTGGTCGAGGTGACTTCCACAAATTTCTGGAGCGTGATTTTGCCCTTCTGTACGCCTTCCGAAAACAGCAATTCCATGCGGTGCTCCACAGCGGGGTGGCCGTTGGGAATCTTCGAGAAGTCGTCTTTGCCCATTAATTTCTGCTCCCACATGAAGGGGCAGTGGTCGGTTCCCACCACGTTCACGAGGCCCTGGTTCAGGCCGGCCCAGAGCGTGGCCTGGTCCTTCTTCTCGCGCAACGGTGGCGACATCACCACTTTCGCACCGTTGGCTTCGTCTTCGTACAGCGACGCGTCTAGCGTGAGATACTGAATGCAGGTTTCGACCAGCACGCGCTGGTTGCGCTCGGTGGCGCGGCGCACCTGGTTGAGGGCGCCCTCGCAAGTGAGGTGCACGATGTAGGCGTTCACGCCGGTGTAGTTGGCGATGTCGGCGAAGCGGCCGGAGGCTTCGGCTTCAGTTACTTCGGGCTGCGAGAGGTAGTGGTAGAGCGGCGTGAGCTTGCCCTGCGCCCGGTGCTGGGCGATGAGCGTGTCAATCATGTCGCCGTTGGTGGCGTGGGCCGTCACGAGGCCGCCGTGCTTTTTCACTTCCTGCATCAGGCCTACCATCTGCGCGTCGTCAATCATGAGCGCGCCCTTGTAGGCCATGAAGGTTTTAAAAGACGTAATACCCTCGGCCACCATGTCCTTGATTTCCTCCTTCGTGCTGGGGTTGAAGTCGGTCACGGCCATGTGGAAACTGTAGTCGCCCACGGCGTTGCCGGTGGCGCGCCCGCTCCATTCTTCAAAGGCCGAGCGCAACGAGTTGCCCTGCTTTTGCAGAATGAAATCAATGACCATAGTGGTGCCGCCGTGCAGGGCCGCGCGGGTACCAGTCTCGTAGGTATCGGAACTGAAGGTGCCCATGAAAGGCATTTCCAGATGCACGTGCGGGTCGATGCCGCCGGGCACGATGATTTTGCCGGTGCAGTCGATTACCTCTGCTCCTGCCGCCGCCAGGTTGCGGCCGATGGATACGATGGTTTCGCCTTCAATCAGGATATCGCAGACGGCGTCCGAGTCGGCGGTGACGACGCGGCCGTTTTTGAGGAGAATGGACATGTGGAAAGTAGCGCGGACTTTGTAGTCCGCGTCCCGAAACGAATGGTGAAACGATAGTGTAAGTGCGCGAAGACGCGGACTACAAAGTCCGCGCTACTTGCCTAATCCACGTGCTGGTCGGCGATGCTGATGGCCTCCGAAATAATGGCCAACCCTTCGTCGATTTCATCTTTCGTAATGTTCAGCGGCGGGCAGATGAAAATGTAGCTCCAACGCACGAAGGTGTACATGCCCAGTTCGCGAATTTTGGCAGCTACCTGGTTCATCACGTCCATTTGGGCGGGTGTGGCGTTCCAGGGGGCCATGGGCTCTTTGGTTTCCCGGTTGCGTACCAGTTCCAGGCAACCAAACAGGCCGGTGTTGCGCCAGTCGCCGATGCTGGGGTGGTGGCGCATGAGCTGGGCCACTTGCTCGTCCATGTACTTGCCCATCTCCACCGTGTTTTCGAGCAGGTTGTCGCTCTCGTAGATGTCGAGCACGGCCACGGCGGCGGCACAGGAAACCGGGTGCGCCGAGTACGTGAGGCCCAGCGGCAGCGGCTTGTCGTCGAACGATTTGGCAATTTTCTCGTCTACCATCACGGCGCCCAGGGGCAGGTAGCCGGCGGTGATGCCCTTGGCCATGCACATGATGTCAATTTTGACGTTGTGATGGTCAGAACCGAACCACTTGCCGGTGCGACCGAAACCCGACATCACTTCATCGGCAATGAGCAGGATGCCGTGCTTGTCGCAGATTTCGCGGACGCGCGTCCAGTAGCCGGGCGGGTACTTGATGCAGCCCGACGTGCCCGACTCCCCTTCCATAATGATGGCGGCCACGCTGCCGGGATTTTCGTAGCCGATGATGCGCTCCATGGCATCGGCAGCGCGCTGGGCGCACTGCTCAGGCGTTTCGGAATACCAGGGGCAGCGGTAGAAATAGGGGTTTTCGACGTGCACGGTGCCGGGCATGGCCTGGCTGTCAACGGCAAATTTGCGGGGGTCGCCGCCCACGCTCATGGCGCCGTAGCTGGCCCCGTGAAACGACTGGTACAGCGACACAATCTTGTGACGGCCGGTGTACACCCGCGCTAGCTTGATGGCGTTTTCGATGGCCTCGGCCCCACCCAGCGTGAAAAACGCTTTAGTAAGATTGGGTGCGGTGATTTCCGCCAGCTTCTTGCCGAGGTCGCCGCGAGCTTTGGTAATCATGCCGGGGTACACGTAGCTGAGCTCGCGCATCTGGGCAGCCACGGCTTCGGTCACGCGCTGGTCGCCGTGGCCGATGTTCACGTTCATGAGCTGAGCCGAGAAGTCGATGTAGCGCTTGCCGTCGCGGTCCCACACGTACACGCCCTCGGCGCGCTCGGCGTTGATGGGGTTCAGGCCGGTTTGCTTCGACCACGAGAAGAGCGTGTGGTCGAGGTTGTCGTGTAGGATTTGGTCTTTGTCGAGGTCGTAGGTGGTTTCCATGAAATGGCGAAGGAAAGGATTAGGGGAAACGGAAGCGGAGGACTGTCCCGTTGAGCGCAACAACTTACGAAGCAATGGGCAGCCTTCTATCTCTGCGGCCCGGTGCCAGTAAAATGTCTGGGTGAAATGCGCTTTTCAGAAGAGCCCTCCGTTCCGCCACGGCGCGGGGCGGAATCGCGACGTGTTGAGTGGGAATTCTCGTGTGGTGTTGGTTGGGGTTTATTTATTAGTTGCTGGCTACCAGTTGTTGGCCACGTCTGTCATCCTGAGCGAAGCGAAGGACCTTATCACGGTTGAGCTAGTTATCAGCAGGCACAAACGGCGCGAACCTGATAAGGTCCTTCGCTTCGCTCAGGATGACAGACTACTAACAATCGTGACTACCTAGCTCATCCAGTTCACGCGCGACTCGGGGTTCCACTTCGTCGTGGTTTTCTTAAGCTGCGTCCAGAATTCGATGGAGCTTTTGCCGGTAATATCGCAGGCGCCGAATTTCGACTCGTTCCAGCCGCCGAAGGAGAAGGGCTCGCGGGGCACGGGCACGCCGATGTTCACGCCAATCATGCCGGCGTTGGCGTGGTCCATGACGTAGCGGGCGCTACTGCCGCTGCTGGTGAAGACGGCGGCGGCGTTGCCGTAGGGGTTAGCATTTTCGATGGCCAGGGCCTCGTCCAGGGTGTTGGTGCGCATGATGGCAAGCACCGGGCCGAACACTTCTTCCTGGGCAATGCGCATGTCGGGCGTCACGTAGTCGATGATGGTGGCGCCCACGTAGTAGCCGTCTTCGTGGCCGGGCACCACGGCGTTGCGGCCGTCGAGCAGCACCTTGGCCCCGGCGGCTTCGGCTTCGGTGATGTGCTGTTCGATGCGCTGCTTGGCTTCCTTGCTGATGACGGAGCCGAGGTTTTGGCCGGCTATAATCTTGCGGGCTTCTTCCACGATTTTAGCCACAATGTCATCCACCGGGCCCACGCCGACCATGGTGGAGCCGGCCATGCAGCGCTGGCCCGCGCAGCCCGACATAGAGGCGGCCACGTTCGAAGCCGTCATTTCGGGGTGAGCGTCGGGGAGCACCATCAGGTGGTTTTTGGCGCCGCCGAGGGCCACGCAGCGCTTCAGGTTGCTGGTGGCGCGGATGTACACCACTTTGGCAATTTTGGTGGACCCCACGAAGCTCACGGCTTGAATATCCGGGTGGTCGCAGATGGCTTCCACGATTTCCTTGTCGCCGTTCACCACGTTCAGCACACCGTCGGGCAGGCCGGCTTCTTTCAGCAACTCGGCGATTTTGACGGCACTCAGGGGCACTTGCTCCGAGGGCTTCAGAACCATGGTGTTGCCGAGCACGATGGCGTTCGGGATGGTCCAGTGGGGCACCATGTTGGGGAAGTTGAACGGGGCGATGCTGGCCACCACGCCCAGCGGCTTGCGCTCGGCGCGGGCTTCCACACCTTTGCTCACTTCCAGGAATTCGCCCTGGATGAGTTGCGGCATGGAGCAGGCGAATTCGGTCAACTCGATGGCTTTTTCGACTTCGGCGCGGGCTTCGTCGTAGGTTTTGCCGTTTTCCTCGCGCACGAGGTCGGCCAGGGCTTTCATGTCGCGCTCCAGGAGCGTTTTGTAGCGGTAAAAAATCTGCACCCGCTCCTTGATGGGCGTGGCCGACCACGAGGGAAACGCGGCTTTGGCGGCTTGCACGGCGGCGTCGAGCGCGGCGGCGTTGCTTAGCGGCAGGGTGGAAATCACTTGCCCGTTTAGCGGGCTGAATACGTCCATGGTGGACGTGGAGGCATTTTCAAGGGGCTGGCCAGCCACGTAGTTGCGGATGGCGGGATACTTCAACGTCTGGACTTCCATATTACCTTATTGTTAAGCGGGGTGCAAGCTAAGGGTTTTGCGGGACTTGATTACGCAACCACAATCGTTTCCGGAGAAAATATTTTGTTCCGGACGAACGGCAGGCTCGTTTTGTACTGATTGGGAAGCCAAGGTACTCAGGCTGCTGATGAAAATACTCAGCGGCGCGAAGCTGACCGGTTTTTGGGAAAACGGCTTGCAGCGCTTCCTGAAATCTGGCCGCAGCATCCTCAGCTTTGGCTACTGACTGGCCCTGTCATTCAATGCCGGTAGCAAGGCCCTGCTCCTCGCCATGCCACAGTTCGATGCTGCCGACTCTAGCGCGCCCTGACCAACTCAATGGCGCCCGCATAGTTGGCTTTTTGTTTCCAGTGAAGCCAACGCAAGCAAGCGCAAATAAAAACCGGGGTTGGCCTCATCTCTGTGTTACGCTAATGTTAAGTTTCCCGTATGAGCCCATGTTAAATCACTTCCATTCCTCGATTCCATCATGCGCTCCCCACTTTTATCTTACCTCACAGCATTTTTCCTGCTCATAGGTAGCATTGCTCCGGCTTATGCGCAGGTGCCCACGGCCCCGGCCCCCACCGATACCACCAAAAAATACGCAAACCCCGGCGGCGTGTCGGCAGCGGTGAAGGCGCCCTGGTACAAGAGCAAGCTGGTGAAGGCCGTGGCCATTCCGGCCGTGATGATAACCTACGGCGCCATCACGGCGCAGGGCGACGCGGGCATCAACCACCGGGAAAGAACCTTCGTCCAGAAGCAATTTCGGCCCGTCAATACCACCATCGACAACACGGTCATTTTCCTGCCTTACCTGGAGCTGGGCGCCGTGGCGCTGGCGGGCGTGCAATCCCGGAACGACCGCATCAATACGCTGCTCATCATTGCCAAAGGCGAGGCCATCATGCTGGCGTCCACGTTTGCGGTGAAGTACCTCGCCCAGGAAACCCGGCCCAACGGCTCCGACAACCTCTCCTTTCCGTCGGGGCACACGGCGCAGGCGTTTCTGGCGGCCAGCATCGTGCACACCGAGTTCAGAGACAAAAGCCAGTGGTACGGCATCGGCGCCTACACCATTGCCAGCAGCGTGGCCGCCCTGCGCATGATAAACGACAAGCACTGGCAGAGCGACGTGGTGGCCGGCGCCGGCTTCGGCATCCTCTCGGCCCACCTGGCCTACCTGAGCCACCGCAACCGCTGGGGCCGCAAGCCCATCGGGCGCGACGTGAGCCTGTCGCCCACGTATTTCGGCAACGGCACGCCGGGCATGGCCATTACCTGGCGCCCCACCAAGTAGGGCCGCTCGCCCATTTCCCCAGAACTGAAAAGGCCCGCGCCGGCCCCAAATTCTGGAGCCGGTGCGGGCCTTTTTCGGCACTTAGGGCTATTGGTGGGCGCCGAACTGGAAGGCGGCATAGACCTGAAACACCCGGTTTTGCAGGCGCGGGTCGTTGATGCCGGCCAGGTTTTTGGCGTCGTTGATGTCGTTGAGGCCAGCCACCAGCCGGGCGCCCAGCGAGAAGCCGGAAGAGAGTTTCAGGCCGGCGCCGCCCACCACGCTGAAATCGCCGCGCTTGAAGCTGCCGGTGGCCGGGCGCGACACGTTGCCGTAGGCCGGGGTGCCATCGGGCGCGAGGCTCACCTGCATGTCGCCCGACTGGTTGGCGTTGAGCAGCACGCCAAACTGCGGCCCGGCTTCCAGAAACACGGGGCCCACGGTGAGCTTGGCCAGGACGGGCACGGTGAAATAGTGGAGTTGGGTGTCGTAGTTGGTATAGGCCGACTTCAGGGTGCCGCCCTGCAACGAATACTGCACCTCGGGCTGGATGGACAGCGGGCCGAGAATGTTGGCCTGGTAAAAAATGCCGACGTGGTAAAACGCTTTGTACGAAGCGTCTTCGCCGTTGCGGCCCGTGAGTTCGGCCACGTTCAGGCCGCCTTTCACCCCAAACTGCGCATGCGCGGCGGGCAGGCAAAACAAACTCAACAGCAGGATAATCAGGCTCTTTTTCATAGCGCACAAAATGAATAAGGAGGGTTGAGAAATCGTAAGGGCCAGCTAAAACGGGGCTCGTCATCGTGGGGCTTCCCCAGTTTCAGTCGTTGCCGCTGAGAGAATTACGGCTGCCTGCCCCCGGAATGTTGCGGGGCAAACGCGCATTCACCAACGGGAAAAAGACGTTTTTCGCGCCTTGCCCGTTCGCTCAACCTCTCTTTGATTCAATTTCGCACCTCAGCACGAATATCAACCATATGATAATCACTGTACTAATTCGAATTTACCCGCTTTAGCCAAGCCGGGTATTCCTTTTCCAGCAGCTCCGCGGGCCAGGTGCTGGCGTAGACGTAGCCGGCCCGGCGCTCGTTCTCAATCTCGCTGAGCTGGTAGTGCACCCGGCTGTCGCGCCCCACGTAGATGGGCCGGTTGGTGCCCAGCTCGTAGAAGCGGGCCCAGAGCGTGGCGCCCGGCTGCGGCACAATCACCCGGTCGCGGTGGGTTTTCTCCTGCGGCGCGGCAATTTCGCGCAGGGCGTAGCCGGGCATTTTCACCTGCTCAAACCACGCCATAGCCCCCTCGATGGCGGCTTTGACGGCGGGCGTGGCGGGCTCGTCCAGCAGAAACCGTACAATGCCCACCGATTCGGCCCCGCTGAGCGAGGGCAGCTCGAAGGCGCGGGCCTTGGCCGGCAGCAGGCTCACTTCGTCGTATTGGGCGCACCAGGCGGTGGGCCGGCCGTTTTGAATTATCTGCGTTTTGAGGATGCAGTCGACGCCGCGGGCCACGGCGGCCTGGGCCAGCGGCCGCAGCTCGGGGGCCACGGCGGCGTAGCGCTCCTCCTGCCGGGCCACGCGGCGCAACACGGTCAGGGCCCGCACCATGGCGTCGTCGTTGAAGGTGATTTCGTGGCGGTAGCCGCTCAGGTCGGGGTAAAACTGGGGTAAGCCGCCGTTGGGGTACTGCATTTTCAGCAGGTAGCGAATGCCGGCTTCGGCGCCCTGGCGGTAAGCCGGGTTGTGGGTTTGCTGAAAGGCCTTGAGCAGGTAGTGGATTTCGCGGGTAGTGGCGTCGTTGTCGATGGTGGCGTCGTTCTGGTTTTTGCTGTCGAGCAGGCCCGCGCGGGCGCCTTCGCTGAGGCGGGCCGCGTAATTAATTTTCACTTCGCCCAGGGCTTTGGGCCAGCCGCCCACGGCACGCTGGTAGAGCAGCATCTTTTCGGCAGTGGTGTCCACGCGCACGGGTTGGGCGGTTTCGGTGGCGGCCACGGCGCCCGTCAGCGGGTTCCAGCGCCCGCCGAAGGTCCAGGCGGGCGTGAGGTCTTTGGGCCGAAGCGCGCCCTCGGCCGAAGCGAGGTTGTCGCGGTGCCAGGCGTAATCGCCGCCGCGGCGGTGGCAGTTGGCATAGTATACGCGCCGGCCCCACTGCCTAGGCCCGGGGCCCGAAGCCGCATGGTAGATATCGGCATCGGCCATATTCCGGGCAAAAGTGCAGTCGACCAGGTAAAACTGCGCTTCCTTGTGAAAGCGGCCCAGCTTGAAGCCGTCGTCGCCGCTGAAGCTGCAGTTGCGCAGCACCGTTTTCGAGTCGCGGTGGCCGGAGCCGTCGTGCCAGATGGCCGCCTCCTTGCTGTGGCAGATGAAGCGGCAGTTTTCGGCGTAGGCCCAGCCGCGCGGGCAGTAGAAGTCCACGCCGCCTTCCAGGGTGCAGTCCTGGAAATAGTAGGCGCCGGCCTCGGTGTCCCAGGGGCTCACCGTGTCGCCGCCCAGCGCCCGGAAAGTGCAGTGCCGCGCCACGAGGCGCGTGGCGCCGGGCAGGGCGCGCAGGGCCATCTGGTGGCCGGTTTTGCTCACGGTTTTCTGGCCGCCGGGGGCCGTGGGGCAGTCAATTTTCACCTCACCCGCCGCCTCAAAGCCGTAGCTGTTGATGACGCTCAGGTTTTCGAGGGTGACGTCGGGGCTGTTGCGCAGGTTGAGGGTGGCCACGCCCCAGTCGCCGGCTTTGGCGTCGGGGCCGCATAGCCACATGTCGCGGGCCTGCGGAAAAGTGAGGACAACGCCCTTTTCGCTCTGGCCTTTTAGCGTGATTTTGGCCTTGCCGTCGATGTAGACTTTCTCGCGGTAGGTGCCGTTTTTGAGGTAGACCGTGCGCGGCGTGGCGGCCGTGGCGGGCAGGCTGTTGATGGCCTCCTGCACGGTGCGGAAATCGCCGGAGCCGTCCGCCGCCACCGTCACGGTCTGGGCCACGGCCGGGCGCAGGCACAGCCCCAGCAACAGTAAAATCAGCAGGCCCAGCAGGCGCAGCGCGGTTGTTTTCATGGGAAGCAGCAGAGTAGCAGCACAAGCAAGCCCGGTGGGCCTAGGCCAGAAAATCGTCGCGCCGCGGCGTGAAGGCGTCCACCAGCACGCCGGCCTCCCGGCACTGCACGCCGTGCCAGGCCAGCGGTGGCACGTAGCAGCTGTCGCCGGCGCGCAGCGTCTGGGTTTCGCCGGCAATGGTGTACTCAAACACGCCGCTTTCCGCGTAGCTCAGCTGGGCGTGCGGGTGGTTGTGCACGGCGCCCACCGCGCCCGTTTCGAAGGCCACGCGGGTCAGCATCAGGTCGGGGCCGTGGGCCAGCACCTTGCGGCGCACGCCGGGAGCAGTGGCTTCCCAGGGCGCTTGCGCGTCGGGCACGAAGGCGTGCGGGGTGGTTTCGGCGGGGGTGGCAGTATTCACTTCTATAAGGCCGTGAGGGTGGAAATCCTGGTTAAAAGTCCGACCATTTAGGGTATGGGGCAAGCTTCCGGGTGCTTTTACTTGCGCAATCGTTCCCGAAAACGAGGCCGCCGCGGGACCTTTTGCCCAAGCATTCGGCAACAAAAAAAGCCCCCGCAGTTGCGGGGGCTTTTCTGCCTCAAAGCGTCCGGACCAGCCGGCGCCCTGAGAAAGGCTTAGTTCTTCTGAATGCGACGCACGGCGAACACATCACCCTGGCGCACTTCGAGCATGTACACCCCAGCCGCGAGGCCGGCCGGCAGCAGCACCTGCTTGTCGGCGCCCAGCGCGGTGGGGGCCAGCACCAGGCGGCCCGCCAAATCGCGCAGGGCCACCGTGGCGGCACCGGCGGCGGGCAGGGTCACCGTGAGGCGGTCGGTAGCGGGGTTCGGGAACACCGTCAGGCCGGGCAGGGCCTGGCTGGCCAGCGCGGCCGACACGATGTTGAACGAGCCGGTGCTGGTGGCCGTGCCACCGGGCGTCACCACCGTAATGGGGCCGCTGAGGCTGCCCGTACCATTGGGCACCACAAACGTGATGGTCGTGGCCGATACCACCGAGTAGTTGGTTACGTTAACCGCGCCGATGCGTACTGCCGTGGCATCCATCAGGTTAGTACCGGTCACGGTAACCGTGGTGCCGGGGCCGCCCGAGGTGGGCGTGAAGCTGGTGATGGTGGGCGCCGGGGGCACGATGGTAAAGGTCACCGTGTTTGAAGTACCACCGCCGGGGGTGGGGTTCACCACGGCCACGGTGTAGGTGCCAACCGGGGTTCCGGCGGGAACGGTGCCGGTGAGCTGCGTAGCCGATACAAACGTGCTGGGAATGGGCTGGCCCCCGGCCACCACCGTCGAAGCGCTGGTGAAGCCGGTGCCCGTGATGGTCACGGTGACGGTGGTGTTCACCACGGCCGAGTTCGGCGTGATGCTGGTTATAACGGGCACGGGGTTGGAGGCGCCGGCGAAATCCGAAATCGAGATGTCGTCGATGTTGATGCGCTGCGTATTGATTGTGGCAGTGCTGGTGATGCGGAAACGCACGTTACCGGCCTGGTTCACCGTGAAGGTGTAGGGGGTAATAACGTTGGTGAGGGTGGCCGGGGCGCCGGGCACCGCGGTGAAAGTGGCGCCGCCATCGGTCGATTTTTCGAGGACGAAGGTGGCGCCCGTGTCGGTGCCGAAAAGGCCGGCATTCACGATAACCGTACCGGCCCCGTTTGGCTTGTCAAAGTCCATCCGAATGAAGCCCACGCGAATGCGGGCCGCCTTCAGGCCGTTGGCGCGGTCGTTGAACGCGTTGCCAATCAAGGCGTCGGAGAACGTCCAGGAACCGCTGGTCAGCACCACCGCGGCGGAGGCGTAGCCCGTTTTGGTGCCGGTTTCGAAGTTTTCGAACGCCCCGGCCGTGCTCACGTTATTCACCGTGAAGGTGAAGGCGTTGGAAGTGCCGGCCGAGTTCGTCACCGTCACCGGAAACGAGCCGACCGTGGTGAATGCGCTGGCCGGAATCAGGGCCTCAATGCTGGTGGCCGTGCTGGTGGTCTGGGGGTACGAAACGCCGTTGAAGTTAACGGTCGAGGTAGAGGTGAAGCCCGTGCCGGTAATCACAAACGTGACGGCGGCACCGCCTACTACCTGCACGCCGGGCGCCAGTTGCGTAATGACGGGCGTCACGGCCGGAACCGTGACCGTGAAGCTGGCGGTGCTGGTGCCCGTGCCGGCCGGCGTGGTGATGGCGATGACGCCGCTGGTAGCGCCCGTGGGCACGGTGAACGTGGCCGACGTGGCGCTAACCACCGTGAAGGCGGTCACGGCCGTGCCGTTGAGGGTAGCGCCGGTGGCGCCCGTGAAGTTGGTGCCCGTCACGGTGACCGTGGTGCCCACGGGGCCGCTGGTGGGCGTGAAGCTGGTGATGGTGGGCGCCGTGGCCGGCGCGTTGAACGTGAAGGTGCCGGTGCTGGTGGCGGTGCCACCGGGCGTGGTCACGGCAATGGTGCCCGACGTGGCCGTGGTGGGCACGGTGAAGGTGATGGTGGTGGCATTCACCACGGTATAGCCCGTGATGGCCACCCCGTTCAGGGTCACGGCCGTAGCGCCCGTGAAGTTGGTGCCCGTGATGGTGACCGTGGCCCCGGGGCCGCCGTTGGTGGGCGTGAAGCTGGCGATGGTGGGCGCGGCCGCCGCCGCTACGGGCGCGAAAGTAGCGCCGCGGAAAGCCGTCATGCTGGCCGCCGTGGCAATGGGCGCAGGCACCGCCGTGGTGCTGGGTGCGGCGTTGTAGCCGGCGTTGTCGCTCAGCACGTACAGGCCGCCGTTGCCGGCCGCTACCATCGACACCGTGGTGCCGGTGGTCTGGCCGTCGAGGCCGCGAATGGGCGTGGCGTTCGTGATGGTGCCATTTAGCGTCCAGGTGCTGCCCACGAGGCTCCACTTCTGGATGCCGCCGCCCGTGGCGGTGGCGCCGTCATCGGCCACGTACACCACGTCGAGGCCCGGCACGGTGGTGCTCAGGTCGGCGAAGTAGAAAGCCAGCGGGCTGATGCCGGCCGTAGTCGACGTGGTGCCCTGCATGCCGGGCAGCAAGGTGGTGGTTTGGCCGCTGGTGGTGGGCAGGCCCGTGCCGACTTGGCTCAGGCCGATGTAGGGCGAAGAGCCGCTGCTCACGTACAGGTTGCCACCAAACGTGTTGACGTAACGCAGGTTGCTGGGCGTGCCGCTAATCACCACCGAAGCGCCCGCGTTGGCGTAGGGCACGTAGCGCACGCCGCCGCTGGAGCCCGACGTGTAGAAGCTGCTGCCGTCGACCGTGGCCGCGGAGCGCAGGTTACCGGTGGCATCGGTCAGGCGCGTGCTGGTGTCCACGGTGCCATCGGCGGCCACGCGGCCCACGATGCGGTTAGCGCCGGTAGAGGGGTCGAGGCCGGCCACCGCAGCCGTACCAGGAGCGGCGTCGTAGCCAGCCAGCACCAGGTAGGCGCCGTTGGCCGAGCGGGTCATGCCGCCGTCGGTGCTCGACGAGCCGGCCACGGTCAGGCTGCGGTTGTTGCCCGAGGTGGCCGTGGGCAGCGGGATGGTTTGCACCAGCACCCCGGCCGGGGTGTACTCCTGCAGGTAGGCGGGCGTGGCAGCCGAGGTCAGCGAAGCCGCGCCGTCGCCGACGCGCAGCACCACGAGGTTGCCGGGGGTGAAAGGGGCTGCCGAGCCCAGCATGGGCCACAAACACAGCAGAAAGGCCAGGCATTTGAGCAGCCTTGTTGTGAAGAGTTGCTTCATAAAAAATGAAAAGGTTGGAAAAAAGTAGGACAAGAATGACAGAAGAAGCCGGAGCAGGCGCGGCAAAGGTAGCCCCATTGGCGCCGGGTGGAAAGTTACGGAATAATGACCTCCCGCGCGGCCGAATGGTTGCCGGCCGTTATTCCCACAAGGGGTAGTGCTCCAGGTGAACTTCCTGCTCGAAAAAGATGCGCGTGCTTTCTTCAAACGAACGGGTGAAATCGGAAACGTAGAAATGGTGGGCGGGCGCAGTGGCCGCAGGTGGGGCCAGCAGGCCGTGCGCGGCCAGGTAGGCTTCGGCGTCGGCGGCCACCACGTCGGAGGCGTCCAGCACATCTACACGGCCGGCGTAGTAGCGGGCTATCTGTTCCTTAATGAGCGGGTAGTGCGTGCAGGCCAGCACCAGCGCGTCGATGTCGGCCAGCGTGGCATTGCCGAGGTACGCCCCGATGATGTCGTCGCTGATGGAATTCTTGAAAAAACCTTCCTCAATCATGGGCACCAGCAGGGGCGTGGCCAGCGAGTGCAGGTCGACGTTGGCATCCAGCTCATCCACCTTCTTCTTATAGACGTTGGAATTCACCGTTTGCTTGGTGCCGATGAGGCCCACGCGCCGGCCGGCGTAGGCCCGGCCCAGGTGCGCCACAATGGGGTCTATCACGTTCAGCACCCGCGCTTTGGAACCCACGTACTCGCGCACCAGCTCGTATGCCGCGGCCGAGGCCGAGTTGCAGGCTATCATGATGAGCTTGCAGCGCTGGCGCAGCAGCAAGTCGCAGATTTTGACGGAATAGGCCTGGATGGCGGCGGCGCTTTTGTCGCCGTAGGGCAGGTGGGCGGTGTCGCCGAAGTACACGATGCGCTCGTGGGGCAGCCGTCGCGCCACGGCCCGCGCCACGGTGAGGCCGCCAATGCCGGAGTCGAACATACCAATGGGGCGGGCAGCCAGGCTTTCGGCCGAAGCCGCGGGCGCCGCAGGGACAGCAGTTGTCATGCCGCAAAGGTAGCGCCGGCCCGCAAGGCCGCCGTGGTGGCCCGGCAGGAGTTTTTTGGATTCTGGAAAACCTCGTTATATTTCCGCCCCTTTTCAGCTCACTCGTTTATTATGAGCACCATTCTGGCCGAAATCGACCACGCCCTGGCCGCGCACGACGCCCGCCAGGGCCGTCCCGTGGCCATCTACCTCGGCGCCCGCAAGCTCACCCAGCTCACCCTCGACGCGGCCCGCGCCCCCCTCCCCGACCTGAGCACCGACGCCGGCCGCCCCCTCGCCTACCGCAACCTGGAGCTGCTGCGCGACGAAGTGAACCTGGACGGCCTGCGGGTGATATAGTTGGGCAGTAGCGGCTGCAGCACCGTCCACACCGTGCGCGCCACAATGCGGTGCCCGGCCGGCGTGGGGTGGATGCCGTCGGCCTGGTTGAGGCTGCGGTCGCCGCCCACGCCTTGCAGCAGGAAGGGTATCAATACCAGATTGTTTTGGGTGGCCAGGTCTTGGTAAATGGCTTTGAAGTCGGCGGCATACTTCGCGCCCAGGTTGGGCGGAATCTGCATGCCGGCCAGCACGATTTGAGCCTTGGGGCTGCGGCGGCGCACCGTGTCGATGATGCCTTGCAGGTTGCGGCGGGTGGAGGCGAGCGGCAGGCCGCGCAGGCCGTCATTGCCGCCCAGCTCCAGCACAAACACCGCCACCGGCTGGCGCAGCACCCAGCCCACGCGGCTGAGGCCACCGGCGGTGGTTTCGCCGCTCAGGCCGGCATTGACGACTTCATAATCGAGCTGGAGCGAATCGATTTTCTGGCCAATCAGGCCGGGGAATGCCTGGTCGGGCTCCACGCCGTAGCCTGCCGTGAGGCTGTTGCCGAAGAAGAGCAGGCGCTTTTTGCCGCTGGTGGCGCCGGGCTTGGGGCCCACGGCCGGCGCGGCGGAAGTGGCGGCCGGGGCCTTCGCCGTTTCGGAAGAAGAGTTGGAATGGCAGGCGGTGAGCGCCAGGGCCAAGAGGCCGGCGAGGGAGAAACGAACGAAGCGCATGGATGAGGATTTGGGCACGAAAACGGAAAGGCAGAAAACATCGGGAAGGTTTTCGCGTCTTTGGTAACGAAGGGCGGCCGGGGTGGTTGTGGCGGGTGAATTCTCGAACGACCAATGAAACGGTCATGCCGAGCGCAGCGAAGCATCTTGCCCGCAGCAAGTAAACCAGTCAATTGGAGTTTAGTGGTGGCGGGCAAGATGCTTCGCTGCGCTCGGCATGACGTTCTTTTCTACGCTTGTCTTCTTCCTGCCCGCCTACCCCCAACCCCTCCTGCCTTACATACATGAGCATTCTTCGCGTCGATAACCTCACCAAAACCTACCCCAGCGCCGGGCACGAGCTCACCGTGCTGCACGCCGTCAGCTTCGACCTGGCGGCCGGCGACACCTTTGCCATCGTCGGGCCCTCGGGCTCGGGCAAAACCACGCTGCTGGGCCTTTGCGCCGGCCTCGACCGCGCCACGTCGGGCAGCGTGTGGCTCAACGGCATTCAGCTCGACCACCTGAGCGAGGACCAGCGCGCCGCCGTGCGCAACGAGCACGTGGGCTTTATTTTCCAGAATTTTCAGTTGCTGCCCACCCTCACGGCCCTCGAAAACGTGCTGGTGCCGCTGGAACTGCGCGGGCAGCGCGGTGCCTCCCAAACGGCCCTGGCCCTGCTCGACCGCGTGGGCCTGGCCGCCCGCGCCCACCACTACCCGGCACAACTCTCGGGCGGCGAGCAGCAGCGCGTGAGCCTGGCCCGCGCCTTCGCCAACCGCCCGGCCGTGCTCTTCGCCGACGAGCCCACCGGCAACCTCGACCCCGACACCAGCGAGCGGGTGGTGAACCTGCTATTCGACCTCAACCGCGAAGCCGGCACCACCCTCGTGCTGGTGACCCACGACCTGGAACTGGCCGCCAAAACTCAGCGGACCTTGCGGCTGCGCGGCGGCAAAGTGGTGGAGGAAGCCAGCCCCGCCGTCCCGGAAAAACACTAACTGGTTTTTTTTGCCCTCGTCCCCGGCAACCGCGTTTGCAGCGAATGGGGGCCGGTTCTCAACTCATCAGTATGTTTTGCCCAAAACATACTGATGAGTTGGGCAAAAGGTCCCGTCGAGTTGGGCAGCTCGACGGGACCTTTTGCCCAAAAGAACAAGGGCTTTTGCCGCCTTCGTATTGTTCAATTCTGATTTGTCTCCCGTGACGCCATCCTTGCCGCCTACTTCCCGCCCCACTTTCTCCTGGCTTTTCCGCATGGCCTGGCGCGACAGCCGCCGCAGCCGGGCGCGGCTGCTGCTGTTCATGGCCAGCATCATCCTGGGCATCGCGGCGCTGGTGGGCATCAATTCCTTTGGCGACAACCTGGCCGGCAGCATCAGCGGGCAGGCCAAGGAATTGCTGGGCGCCGACCTGGTGCTGACCGGCAGCAAGGCCTTCTCGAAGGCCCTGCGCCCGGAGCTGAACAAGCTCGGCACGGCCCGCACCCGCGAAATGGCCTTTGCGTCGATGGCCGAGTTCCGGCCCGGCGGGGGCGTGCGGCTGGTGCAGGTGCGGGCCCGCGACGGCGGCTTCTTTTACGGCGACTGGCAGACGGAGCCGCGCAACGCCGCCCAACGCTTCGTGCAGGACAGCACCGCGCCGGGCGCGCTGGTCGACGACGCGCTGCTGGCCCAGTTCGGGGCCCGGGTGGGCGACTCCGTGCTGGTGGGCCGGGTGCGGCTGCCCATCATCGGGCGGGTGCTGAAGACGCCGGGGCAGTCGGGCATCAGCACGGCGGTAGCGCCCACGGTGTTCATCCCGCTGAACCTGGTGCGGCAGACGGGCCTGATTCAGCGGGGCAGCCGCCTGCAATACCGGCGCTACTACCAGTTCGCGCCCGGCACCGACGTGACGGCCGTGGTCAAGAACCTGCAAACCCGCCTCGACAAGGCCGACCTCGACGCCGACACCGTGGCCACCCGCCAGGAGCAAACCGGCCGCGCCTTCGCCGACCTCACCCGCTACCTCAGTTTGGTGGCCTTCGTGGCCTTGCTGCTGGGCTGCGTGGGCGTGGCCAGCGCCGTGAACCTCTACGTGCGCGAAAAGCTGGCCGCCGTGGCCGTGCTGCGCTGCCTGGGTGCCAGCGGCCGGCAAGCCCTGCTCATTTACTTGATTCAAACCGCCGGGCTGGGCTTGGTGGGCGCGGTACTGGGCTCACTGCTGGGGGCGGTGGTGCAAAGCCTGCTGCCGCGCGTGCTGGGCGACTTTTTGCCGGTCGATATCACCGTCAGCGTGTCGTGGCCGGCCGTGCTGACCGGCCTGGCTACCGGCCTGCTGATGGCGGTGCTCTTTGCCCTATTGCCGCTGCTGAGCGTGCGGCGCGTGTCGCCGCTGCGGGTGCTGCGCACGGCGTTTGAGGACGAGGCTGAGCGGCCCGACCCGTGGCGCGGACTGGTGCTTGCCGTCATCGGCTTGTTCATTCTCGCTTTTGCCTACCAGCAAACCCAGAGCTGGAAGATGACGCTGGGCTTCGGCGCGGGCCTGCTGGTGGCGTTTGTGGCGCTGGGGGCCTTGGGCCGCCTATTGATGGAGCTGGTGCGCCGCTTCTTTCCCAGCCGCTGGAGCTACGTGTGGCGGCAGGGCCTGGCCAACCTCTTCCGGCCTCAAAACCAGACGCTCACGCTGGTTACGTCCATCGGCTTGGGCACCTTCCTGCTGGCCACGCTTTTCCTCACGCAGTCGCTGCTGCTGGGCCGCGTGCAGGTAGCCGGCCAGGGCCAGCAGCCCAACCTGGTGCTCTTCGACATTCAGCGCGAGCAGCGGGCCGGCGTTGAGGATTTGCTGAAGGCGCAAAAGCTGCCGGTGCTGCTGCGCGTGCCCATCGTGACCATGAGCCTGAAGGCCATCAACGGCCGCTCGGTGGCAGAGCTGAAAAAGGACACCACCACGGGCATTCCGCCCTGGGCCCTCACCCGCGAGTACCGCGTCACGTACCGCGACTCGCTCAACTCGTCCGAAAAGCTGGTGGAAGGCAGCCTGCCCGGCCTGGCCCCCGACGGGACCCCGCGCATTTCGGTGGAGGCCGGCTACCTGCAGCGGGCCAAGCTCAAGCTCGGCGACACGCTCGATTTCAACGTGCAGGGCGCGCCCATGCGGGTGGTCATCGGCGGCACCCGCGAGATTGACCGGGCGCGGGTGCAGCCCAGCTTCCTGGTGGTGTTTCCGGCGGGTGTGCTGGAGCAGGCGCCGCAGTTTACCGTCCTGCTCACGCGCACGCCCAACACGGCGGCGCTGGCGGCCGTGCAGCAGCGGCTGGTGCGCGATTTCCCCAACGTGTCGGCCATCGACCTAGCCCTGATTCTACAAACCCTGGACGACCTCATTGGCAAAATCTCCTTCGTCATTCGTTTCATGGCCGGGTTCAGCATTCTCACTGGCTTGCTGGTGCTCAGCAGTTCGGTGGTCATCAGCCGCTACCAGCGCGTGCGCGAAAGCGTGCTGCTGCGCACGCTGGGCGCCAGCCGGGCCCAGATTCTGCGTATCACGCTGGTCGAATACGGCCTGCTGGGGCTGCTGGCCGCGCTGGCCGGCATCGGGCTGGCCCTGCTGGCGGCCTGGGCGCTGGCCGTGTGGGTGTTCAATGCCAGCTTCGGGCCGGCGCTGCTGCCGCTGCTGGGCTTGGCCGCGCTGGTCACGGTGCTCACGGCGGCCATCGGCCTGTTCAACTCCCGCGACGTGCTGCGCCGCTCGCCGCTGGAAGTGCTGCGGGCGGAGGGGTAAGCCCGGCTTGCGGCGGGGATAGTGCCGCCGTTAGAAGGTCACCTCGAAGCTGCCGTTGGTCACCGCAACCTGGCCGGTAGCATTCGCGTTGGCATCGGCCACAAACTCAAAGCGGCCCGTGGCGATGCCCTGTTCCGCATCGTAACGGGTGAGGGTGACGGTGCCCACCGGCGCGCCCACCGAGTAGGTTACGTACCGGGAAAAGCTGGCCAGCGGGCCGTTTGGATAGGTGGTGAACTCGGCAAAAGCACCCGCTTCGCTCACGCCCAAGGGGTAAGTGCCCGGCCCGGCAAATATTTTTCCCTGTTTGTTCTCTTCGGGAATAACGAGGAATACATCGTTCCATTGCGCGGGAGCTCCGGCGGCTTTATAGGAGCCGCGCAGGTACAAGTAGGGCCCAAACTTACCGCCGAACTCCGTGGCCGAATAGGTGGTGCCGTTCAGCGTCCAGCTCATCTTTCCCCGCACCACGTTGTCGTGCGTCAGCACTGGCACCTGGGCCGTGGTGGTGCTCCCGGCCACCACGGTTACCGGGATTCGCCACGGAGATGACGTGCTGGTGTTGGTGCTGAACGTGAGGGTGTAAGTGCCGGGGGGCAGCGTCGGAAAAGAGAAATTACCCTGGGCATCGGGCGTTGCCGTGTAGGTGTGCCCGTCGGCGGCGGTGGCCGTCACGGCGGTGATGCTGCCCACCCCGGCCACGGGGGCCAGCGCCCCCACCACGGCCCCGCTGGGCGCCACGGCATCGCGCGAACACGAAGTAGCAAACGTCAGAAAGGCCAGGCTCAGCCCTGATAAGTAGGTCCGGAAGCGGGGTGCAGTGCGCATAGTGGTGCGGGAAGGCTAATTGTAAAGCAAATATATGCGCCGCGTGCCGCTAAGCATCCACCCGTTGGGACGGGTGGCGGTGGAAGCCGGCGCGACCGGGCTCACGTCTTCCCGAAGCAGCACGCAAGGTTCAGCGCCGGCCTCTGAGCAATGCGCTGCATTACCCCAAGTCCACGGCAATCCTGCGGGCTTCTCAAATAGCCTAATCGCAAAGGCATTCACCCCCAACAGCACTCATTCCAGAAAATCTTAGCCAAAGCCCACCTCCAATTAATTCTGTTTGCACTATTTGAATTACCCCCTGAAAAATAATTAAAAAAGACTATCAAAGCTCATTATTTCGTACAATAAGTTAATTGAATTATGTTTTGAAATACATTGGACTTATTCGTAAAAATCATTGATTCACAAACTTTTCAAAAAAATAATTTTTACATTTTTCTGATAAATCAACTCTATTCATAAGCGCAGAAACTATACTTGCAATTACGCTTTCAATTCAAGTGCTTCACTGCTACTTGAAAGCAATTAAATCATATTCCGCACTCATTTACTTAACCTACCCTTATGAAACAACTCTCCTTTTTCAGTTGGTCTTGGCCAACCCGTCCGCTGGCCGCCTGGGCGCTCGGCTTTATGGCGTTGCTGGGCTCCGCGCATCCGGTGCGGGCTCAGTTTCCGCGCGTCGAGTCGTTCCAGAACAGCACGGCGGCGAGCTTTACGCTGGGCGGCACCGCGGCCCTGACGGCCGCCACCAGCACCGACCCCAACGGCGCCGGCTACCTGCGCCTGACCACCGACGCCACCAACCAGTCGGGCTTTGCCATCGACCAGGGTTCCTTCCCGGCGCCCAACGGGTTCAGCATCTCGTTTGAGTTCTTTGCCTACGGCGGCACCGGGGCCGACGGCTTTTCGGTGTTTCTGGTAGATGCCGACCAAACCTCGGCGGCCACCTTCACGCCGGGTGCCTCGGGCGGCTCGCTGGGCTACGCCCAGAAAACCGTGGCCCCGCTCAGCAACGGGGTGCCGTTTGGCTACATCGGCATCGGCATCGATGAGTTTGGCAACTTCTCCAACGCCACCGAAGGCCGGGTGGGCGGCATCAACTCGCCCAACCGGACGCCCAACGCGGTGGCCCTGCGCGGCGCCGGCAACGGCAACAGCTCTACCGATTATCAGTACCTAACGGGCACGCCCACCCTGCCCTTCAGCCTCGACGTGCCCACGGTGCGGGCGCAGGCCGGCGCGGCCGACTACCGCCGGGCCTACATCGACGTGGTGCCCACCAACGGCACCTACCGCGTCACGGTCCGCATTCAGCACGGCTTCGCGGTGGAAACGGCGGTGCGGAATTTCGTGGTGCCCCGGCCGCCCGATAACCTGCGCATCGGCTTTGCGGGCTCGACCGGCAGCAGCACCAACTTCCACGAAATCCGCAACCTGGCCATCCGGCAGACGCCGACCCTGGACGACGACGTGGCCAGCACCACCTACAACCAGCCGGTTTCGGTGAACGTCATCAGCAACGACCTGTTTTCCTACGCCAACTACGCGCCCGGCAGCGTCGACCTGAACCCCAACCAGGCCGGCATTCAGACGACGCTGGCCGTGCCGGGCCAGGGCTCGTTTGCGGTGACGCCGGCGGGCGTGGTCACGTTTACGCCCAGCGGCACGTTCGCGGGCGTGGTGACGGTGCCCTACACGGCCAACGACGTGCTGGGCGAAACCGGCTTTCCGGCCAACCTCACGGTCATCGTGCGCGGGGCCGACATTGCCAACAGCGTGAGCGGGCCCACGGCCGCCGCGCCCGGCAGCCAGGTGCAATACACCGTCACGACGGCCAACCTGGGCTCGCTGCCCGCCACCAACGTGGTGCCCACGCTCCAGCTGCCCGCCAACTTGGGCGGCGTGGTGGTGAGCAACGGCACTTACGCCAACGGTTCGGGCCTCGTCACCTTCGGGAGCAGCAGCCTGGCGGCGGGCGGCACCCCGGCTACCAACACGGTCAGCTTCACGGCCCCGGCCAGCGGCTCGGTGACCGGCACCACGGCCAACACGGCCACCCAGCCCGACCCCGTGAGCGAGAACAACATCGCCACCATCACCACGCTCATTAGCGGGCTGGCCAACGTGAATGACGTGTGCGCCACACCCGGCAACGACGGCGTGGGCAGCCTGGGGGCCGGCTCGGCCCCGAACACCTACTTCCCCGGCGTACTGGCCACTACTACCGGCGGCGCCACGAGCATCGTATTGGGCCCGGCCCTGACCGGCACGGGCGCCAGCAACACGCCCATCGCGGCCGGCGATTTGGTGCTGGTGATGCAGATGCAGGGCGCCGTGCTCAACACCACCAACGCGGCCAGCTACGGCAGCGGCGGCAGCGGCGGCAAAGGCAACCTGACCGGCAGCAACGACAAGTTCACGGCCGGCCTCTACGAATACGCCGTGGCGGCCAATAGCGTCAGTTCGCTGGGCGGCATTTTGGTGCTAAATCAGGCGCTGACCAATGCCTATGACAACCTCGACTTCGACGCCAGCAGCAACCCCACCGGGCAGCGGCGCTTCCAGGTGGTGCGGGTGCCGCAGTACTCGGCCCTGGCCGTGGCCGACTCGGTGGCCGGCGCGGCCTGGAACGGCGCGGCCGGCGGCGTGCTGGCCCTTGACGTGGCCGGGCAAACCACCTTCGCCACCAATGCCCGCCTGACCATGACGGGCCGCGGCTTCCGCGGCGGCGGGGGCAAGCTCTACACCGGCGTGGGCGCGAGCGCGCTGTTCAGCAGCACCGATTTTAATCAGCTCAGCAGCCTCACTCTGCTGGGCACCGGCGGCTCGAAGGGCGAAGGCACGGCCGGCACCCCCACCTACGTCAACGGCAACTACACCTCGCTCATCGGGCAACTTCTGCAGGGCTACCGCAACGGCAGCAACGGCCGCGGCGCCCCCGGCAACGCCGGCGGCGGCGGCACCGACCTTTCGCCCAGCAACAACGCCCGCAACACCGGCGGCGGCGGCGGCGCCAACGGCGGCGAAGGCGGCTTCGGCGGCTACGGCAACAGCTACACCGGCAACGTGAGCGACAACGCCCAGGGCATCGGCGGGGCCGCGTTTGGCGCGTCGGTGGGCCGCCTGACCATGGGCGGCGGCGGCGGGGCCGGCGTGGCCAACGACGGCGGCCTGGCCAGCGGCGGCAACGCCGGCGGCGGCATCATCCTGCTGCGCACCGGCGCCATTGCCGGCACCGGCGCCGTGCGGGCCAACGGCCTGGGCGCGGCCACCACCACCACCGACGGGGCCGGCGGCGGCGGTGCGGGCGGCTCGGTGCTGCTGCTGGTGAGCAACGTCAGCACCCTGGCCAACCTCACCGTGACGGCCCGCGGCGGCCGGGGCGGCAGCGCCAACCTCAGCGGCGCGGCCTACGGCCCCGGCGGCGGCGGGGGTGGCGGCGTGGTGCTGGCCAACGGCGCAGTGGCCGCGGCCTCCTCGGTGGCGGGCGGCGCCAACGGCACCACCGGCGGCCTCACCAACGCTTTCGGGGCCACGGCCGGCACCAGCGGCAGCCTCCTGACCAATGCCGCCACCAGCGGCTCGGGCACGGCGGCCTGCCTGCCGGCTCTCACCGTGGCCGTAAGCACCTCCACGCCTCTGGTGGCGCGCGCCGGCGGCGCGGCGGGACCTGTCAACCCGGCCCTCTACACCATCACCATTGCCAACACCGGCGGCACGGCCACCGGCGTGAGCGTGCTGGGCAGCCTGCGCAACAACCTGTTTAAGTACGACGGCACCTACGCGCCCACCGCCACGCTTACCCAGGCCGACGGCAGCACCTCCACCCCCACCGGCATCAGCCTGCCCACCAGCGGCGTGAGCCAGCCGGTGTTTGCGGGCTTCACCATTCCGGCCGGGGCCACGCTCACGCTCACCTTCCGGGCCACCATCGATGCCACGGCGCAAAACGGCGTGCCGTATCGGGCCTCGGCCACGGTGAGCTACACCAACCCCCTGCGCACGTCCGTGGCCACCGCCACCGTGCAGCCCGGCGAGAACTACGCCGGCGGCACCGACACCAGCCTGGGCACCGCCACGGGCAGCAACTACGCCGGCGGCGCGGGCACGCCCGAAAACGTGACCATCCAGGCGCCCCTGCCGGTGACGCTGACCCGCTTCGCGGCCCTGGCCGCCCGCACCGATGCGCAGCTGAGCTGGCAGACCGCCAGCGAGCACAACAACGACCGTTTCGTGGTGGAGCGCAGTGTAAACGGCACTTCCTTCGCCGAAATCGGGGTGGTGCGCGGCCAACGCGAAAGCCGCACAGGTGCCGACTATGCCTTCACCGACCTCGGCGCGGCCCGCCAGGTAGCCGCCGGCAAGCCGGTATACTACCGCCTGCGGCAGGTCGACGTTGACGGCACGAGCAGCTACTCGGCGGTGCGCCCGGTGGTGTTTGGCGCCACTAGTGTGGCCACCGTGTACCCCAACCCCGCCGGCCGCGCGGCCACCCTCGACCTGAGCGGCCTGCCCGCCGGCGACTACACGGTGCAGGTGCTCGACCTCACCGGCCGCCAGGTGGCCTCCTACGCCCTGCCCGGCGCCGGCCAGCACCCGCTCGACTTGCAGCCGCTGGCCACCGGCACCTACGTGGTGCGCATCCGCGGCGGCGCCGTGAGCCAGTCGCTGCTCCTGACGCGGGAGTAGCCGCAGAAGCTTGTAGAAGAAAAGGCCCCTGAGTTGCTTCAGGGGCTTTTTTTTATTGGCGTGTTGGCATCAATTGGTAAACCGGCCTGCAAGCGGCCTTCGCCCTCGCCGTGTTTGCGTATAAATTCATTCGTCGCATCCAAAACGCTGGCCGTCCGCCTCGTCATTCCGCCCGCCATGCATTTCCTCCCCACCCTCCTGCTGGCCGGCGCCGCCGTGCTGGCCGCCCCCGGCCCGCGCTACCTGGTGGTGCCCGGCCGCAGCATCGGCACCGTAGCCCTCGGCACCGACCCGCTCAACTCCCTGGCCCCCCTCGGCCCGCCCACCCACACCGAAGGCGCCCTGGGCGAGTCGTGGAACACCTGGGTGGGCAAGGAAACCGTGGCCGGCAACCGCCCCAGCCAGCTCGACGTGTTCTGGGCCCGCCCGGCCGGGGCCGCGCCGGGCTCCAAGGCCCGCACCGTGCAGCTCATTCGCACCACCTCGCCGGCCTTCAAGCTGGCCAACGGCCTGCACATCGGCTCGCCGGTGGCCGACATTGCCCCCCGCTACCCGCGCCACGACAAAGCCCTCACCCTGCAGCTCGGCACCGAAGAGCCCCGCTCCCTCCTCGACGCGCCCTTCGACGGCATTGCGTTCGAGCTGAGCCGGCCCGAGCGCGGCAAGTCGGCCGCCATCGTGGCCTTCCTCGTGCACGCGCCCGGCGTCATGCTCTACAAGCAGGACTTCGGCCTCAAAGCCTACCTCGAAGCCCAGGCCCGAAAGTGAGAACGGCAGCCCCGCGGGTGTAGCAGCAACGCAAAAAGCCCATCTCCGCGCGGGAAATGGGCTTTTTGTAGGGCGGCAAGCCGGGGCTGGCCTACGAAGTTTTGGGCTTGGCCTTGCGCACGGGCTTCTTGCGTTCGCTCTTGCGCACGCCGCCGGCCATCTCGTATTGCGAGCTGTCGTCGCCGTACTTGAACTTCACGCCGTTCAGGGCGCGGGCGCTCCAGGTGCCGAGGGCCTTTTCCTGCGCGTTGAGCTGGTTGAGCAGGTCGTCGGCGGTTTTCAGGGCCTTGTTGTAGTCGCTGAGCGTTTTGGCAGCGGCCGCGATGCTGGCCGTGCCTTCGGCCACGGAAATGGTTTCGCCGAGGTCCAGCTTGGGGTCGATGGCGGCCAGGCCGTTGACGCGGGCCTGGGCTTTGGCAATGGGGGCAGATTCTCGGGCTTTGTATGCCATAAGATGGGTAAATGAAAAGGTGGTAAGAAGTTTACCTCCGCAATATACCGGTATTCTACGGCGCTGCTAATTACCCGGCTTTTTTATCTTCTTCAAGGCGTTGCCCGGCGCTAAACGGCTCATTGCCGATGCCTTGCAGCCATATGCAAACAGCTTCAAGCTGTTTGCATATGGCTGCAAGCTATTTGCATATGCAAACAGTCTATTTGCATGTACCATCAAGCCATTTGGATATGTCTTGAAACTGTTTGGATATGCAAATAGCTTGAAGGCATATCCCAACAGGCCATTCGCATATTCCATCAAGCCATTTGCATCTCCGCCGCCCCTACGCCCCCGCCGCGACGGGGCGTGTCGGGCGCCGCGGGTGGGGCTGGGAGAAACAGAAATGATATTATTAGTTGTCGGGGCCATTCATGTGCCAACGCTCGACATGAGCATCACCACCGCGAATGTATGCAGCTGCTATCTGCGTAGTCAACGCGTCATCTTTTGAAATTGAACGAGGGTTAGTACCTGCAAAAGAGCCTGTGAAAAGCACAGGTGTTCCAGCCAGTCCGAAAGCGCCATCGGGGTCCGGTTTACCAGCGGTAGTGCTGTCAGTAATTCGATACATGCCGTATTCGTCGGCCTCGTCAGAGAATTGCAGACCCATCCATTCATTGCCCCCCGTTTTTTTATCACGGTTAAAGCCAGTAAGTGTCTGGCCAAATTTGTTTGCGACCATTATCATCGTCGGACGCAAACGGGCAATTAGCTTCTTGGTGATTTGTAATTGCTCCCAACAGAAACCCGCTGCTTCTGGCGTGGCCCACAAATCTTTCTGCAACTGTTGTTGCTTGGTTGTGCGCATGTAAAGCAGGTCTAAGTGCGACCATTCTAGTTTCCCAGAAAAGAACAACTGCCCATAAGCCTCTTCAGGCACTTGATGCAATAAAGCATCGTATTTGTCACTTGCCTGACGCATAAAATTCTCCATTCGATTAAAATATCCTTTGCTGAAATAATCCGGTTTGTAGGAGGTCAATGAGCGGTGCTTTTGATTATAAGATGGGTTTAGCCCTAATACCAAAATTTGCTCCCGCAGTGCGTAAGCTGGGAATAACGGAGCTAGCGGGCCTTGCTCGTCGTGAGTCCAGGGTTGAATGGAATACCGTGACCATAGTTCTGCCAAAGCGGGTCTAATTGCTGATTCGAAGTTGATTTGATTGGTGTCCATGAAATGTTGAGGTAGTTGAGAAATCTAGTATACCACCTTTTCATCCGGAGTTCAAGTTCAGCCGTCAAAAGCAGCACATTATCCCAACCCCGCCCGCCCCGGCCGTACCTTTGCGGCCTATGAACCTGTTATCCGCCGAGAACATCTCGAAGAATTACGCCGACCGCTGGCTGTTTAAAGACCTCAACTTCGGCCTCAACCAAGGCCAGCGCGTGGCCTTTGTGGGCATCAACGGCACCGGCAAAACTACCCTCATGAAGGTACTGGCCGGCCTCGAAGCCCCCGACACCGGCGAGGTGAGCGTGCGCAAAGGCATCCGCGTCACCTACCTGGGCCAAAACCCCGTGTTCGACGAAAGCCTGAGCGTGGAGCAAACCATCTTCGCCAGCCAGAACGACACGCTCAAGGCCATCCAGGAGTACGAGCACGTCGTCAACGACCCCGACCACAAGCCCGACGACCTGCAGCGCGTGCTCGAACGCATGGACGCCCTCAACGCCTGGGACTACGAAGCCCAGGTGCAGCAGATTCTCGGCCGCCTCGGCATCCTCGGCGAGCTGCTCACCCGCAACGTGGCCCAGCTCTCGGGCGGGCAGCGCAAGCGCGTGGCCCTGGCCCGCGTCCTCATCGAAGAGCCCGACGTGCTGCTCCTTGACGAGCCCACCAACCACCTCGACCTGGCCACTATCGAGTGGCTCGAAAACCGCCTCTCCTCCCCCACCCTCACCCTGCTGATGGTGACCCACGACCGGTACTTCCTCGACAAGGTGGCCAACGAAATCGTGGAGCTCGACAAGGGCCAGGTGTACCGCTACCAGGGCAACTACGCCTACTTCGTGGAGAAAAAGGCCGACCGCGAAATGCGCGAAACCGTGGAAGTGGAGAAGGCCCGTCAACTCTTCAAAAAGGAGCTCGACTGGATGCGCCGCATGCCCCAGGCCCGCGGCACCAAGCAAAAAGCCCGCATCGACGCCTTCTACGTCACCAAGGAAAAGGCCAGCACCAACCTCACCAAGCAGCAGGTGGAGCTGAGCGTGAAAACCACCCGCCAGGGCGGCAAAATCATCGAAGCCGACCACCTCAACAAGCGCTTCGGCGACAACGTGGTGCTCGACGATTTCAGCTACGTGTTCAAGAAAAAGGACCGGATTGGCCTCGTGGGGCCGAACGGCGCGGGCAAGTCCACGCTGCTCAACATGCTCACCGGCAAGCTGCAGCCCGACTCCGGCACCATCGACGTGGGCCTGACCACCGTGTTCGGCTACTACACCCAGACCGAGCTGGAATTCGACCCCTCGCAGCGCGTCATCGACATCGTGAAGGAAGTGGCCGAAGTAGTGGAGCTGGCCAACGGCGACGTGCTCACCGCGAGCCAGTTCCTCAACCTGTTCCTCTTCCCGCCGGCCCAGCAATACACGCTGGTAAGCAAGCTGAGCGGCGGCGAAAAGCGCCGCCTGCAGCTGCTGCGCGTGCTCATCAAAAACCCCAACTTCCTCATTCTTGACGAGCCCACCAACGACCTCGACCTGGCCACGCTCAACATCCTGGAAGACTTCCTGCTGCACTTCTCCGGCTGCCTGCTCATCGTCAGCCACGACCGGTACTTCCTCGACCACCTCGCCGAGCACCTCTTCGTGCTCGAGCCCGGCGGCGCCGTCCTCAACTTCCCCGGCAACTACACCGACTACCGCGAATACCTCGAAGAGCGCGAAGCCGAAGCCGCCCTCATCGAAGAAGAAAAAGCCGCCAAAGCCGCCCGCGCCGCTGCCAAGCTGGCCGCGCCCGTACCCGTGAGCACGGCAGTAGCCCCGTCGCCACAGAAGCGCCGCGCCACCTTCGCCGAGAAGAAGGAATACGAGCAACTCGAAAAAACCATGGCCACGCTCGAAACCGAGAAGCAGGACATCACCGCCAAATTGAACGGCGGTAGTGGCTCGCCGCAGGACTTTGCTGCCTGGGGCGCACGCCTGTCGGCGCTGAATCAGGAGTTGGAAGAAAAGGAGTTGCGCTGGCTGGAGCTAGCCGACCTCCTGTAGCTCCTACCGCGCTGAAACAAAAAGGCCTGCGCAACGGTGTTGCGCAGGCCTTTTTGTGGTCGTTTGGCTTGGATTACTGCCGCTTGCGCACCTGCGCAAATTCCAGCGGCACCACCGCGCTGCCCACCGGCGCGCGCAGCACGAAGCCATCGGCGGCGTCGTAGCGCGGAAAATAGAGGTAGCCGCGCACCTGCTGGCCGGGCTCCAGCGTGACCTTGCGCAGCGCGTAGTCTTGCAACATAGCCGCGCGCTGCTGCAATACCTCGGCTGCCACGGCGTGCTCGATTTTGGTGGCCGCGGAAATGGCGTTGTAAGTCACGGCTGCGTCGTGGATGGCGGCGCGGCTTTGGTACTGCGCGGCCGTTTCGCGCTTGCCGATGCTGGCCACATCGGTGGCCAGGCTGGCGGCGCCCAAAGCCAGCCCCAGCCAGTCGAAGCGGGCAGCTTTCTCGGCTTCTTTGTCGGCTTTGGCACGCAGCGAGCTGATTTCGGGCTCGGGGTCGAAGGCGGCCACGGGCCGGGGCGGCAGCGGCGGCAAGGGCAGCGCCATGCTGGCTGCGGCCACGGCGGCCGTCACTTCGGCGCCGGGCAGGGGCTTGGGGCGCTTGGCTTTGGTCTGGGCGTCGGGGGCCGGGGCGGGCAGGCGGTTGGCTTCGTACTGGAAAGCGGCCGGGTCGACCACCAGCGAGCGGCGCGTGGGGTTGCGGTATTCGGCCTCAAACACCACCCGGTTGGCCTCGTAGCACACGAAGCTCAGGCGCACTTCCACGCTGTCGGCCACGGCCTGGGCCTGCTCGCGGCCTTCGGCAAACAGGCCGGTTGATTTGGCGGGTTTCACCCCCAGCTGATAGGTGGGCGCGCAAGCCGTGGCCAGCCCCACCAGGGCCAGCCAGCGCAACGGACGGAAGTAAAAAGACAGCATAAAACTGACTGTTTAAGTATAGAAGCTTCTGGGCGGAAGATGCACGGCGCCGCGCCACGGTTGCACGGCTTCAAAAAAATTATGCGCCGGCCGGCTGTAACTCAGGAGGCAGCTGAAACACTTCCTGCTCATTGGTCCCAAACGGCCAGGCGCGGCGCACGGCCGCCAGCGGCACCGGCCCGAAAACATGCGCGAAGTGCTGCTGCCGGCTCGCCACCCATTCGCGCTCCACGCGCACGCGGGCGGCGGCCAGGGCGGCCTCGTCCCATTCCAGCAACACCAAATCGGTGCGCCCGGCGTAGTAGCGGCGGGCCGTTTCGAGAATCTGGTGCGGCTCGGAAGAATGGATAAAGCCCTCGGCCGCAAGGTCCGGGCTGGCGAAGTGGCCGGTTTGCTGGGCGTGGAGCCAGTCGGCGGGCTCGGCGATGCGGTAGAGCATGGGGTAGTTGGGGTTATTGGGGTAAAAGTAAACCGTCATGTCGAGCGCAGTCGAGACATCTCGCGCGCCATAGTATTCCTTTCGATTGGTCTACTATGGCATGCGAGATGTCTCGACTGCGCTCGACATGACGGGGTTTTGATTTTGTTAAGAACCCGGCAGCTTAGGCTTTCCAGAGTTCCTGCTGCACCTGCTTGCCCACCGTGAGCATGATGCGCACGGGGTTGGGCACCAGCGTGATGCGGGCTTCTTTGCCGGGGTATTTTTCCGAATCGACCCAGACGCCTTCCTTGGGCGAGGGCGTGGAACCGGGCGTGCTGGGCAGGTAGGCGGTGGGCAGCAGCACGTCGGTATCCGATTTCAGGTCGGTGTGCACCTTGTCGAGCGCCGTTTCCAGGAAGTCGCCGTACTCGTCGTTGAAGTCGTCTTCGAGGTCGTGCAGGGCTTCCTCCACGTCGTCGTAGCGGGCGTCGTCGTACTTGAGGGTGTGCAGCTCGGCCTTTTTCTCAATCAGGGCCACGAGGGCGCGGTTCAGTTCTTCGGTGTTCATGGGGGCGCTAAGGCAGATGATTGGGCACAAAAATGGGGATGAATTGCCAAACCTGCGCGGCCCGGCGGCCGGCCCGGCCCGGCGCGCCGGCAAATCGGGGCCGGAACCAATCAAAGCTGTATTTTTACTGCGTTCATCCCCCACCCCTTTTCTTTCGTACCCCGCCTATGCAAACCATGACTTCGCCCGACGTGCAGTCGGCCACCGCCCAGGACTTCCTCCCGCTGAAAGGCACCGACTACGTCGAATTCTACGTCGGCAACGCCAAGCAGTCGGCTTACTACTACCAGGCCGCGTTCGGCTACGAACTGGTGGCCTACGCCGGCCCCGAAACCGGCCTGCGCGACCGCGCCAGCTACGTGCTGCAGCAAGGCAAAATCCGCCTGGTGCTCACCACCTCCCTCCTGCCCGATTCCGACATCACCCAGCACGTGGCCAAGCACGGCGACGGCGTGAAGGTGATGGCCCTGTGGGTGGACGACGCCCGCAAATCGTGGGAGGAAACCACCAAGCGCGGCGCCAAGTCGGCCTTCGAGCCCTACACCCTGGAAGACGAGCACGGCTCGGTCACGCTCTCGGGCATCTACACCTACGGCGAAACCATCCACACCTTTGTGGAGCGCACCAACTACAGCGGCCCGTTCATGCCCGGCTACGTGGCCAAAACCAGCGGCGTGCCGCAGGGCACCCCGGTGGGCCTCATTCACGTGGACCACTGCGTGGGCAACGTGGGCTGGGGCGAAATGAACCAGTGGGTGAAGTTTTACGAGGACGTGATGGGCTTCAAGCTCCTGCTCACCTTCGACGACGAAGACATTTCGACCGAATATTCGGCCCTGATGAGCAAGGTGATGAGCAACGGCAACGGCTACGTGAAATTCCCCATCAACGAGCCCGCCGAAGGCAAGAAAAAGTCGCAGATTGAGGAGTACCTGGACTTCTACCACTCGCCCGGCGTGCAGCACATCGCCATCGCCACCAAAGACATCCGCGCCACCGTGACCGAACTGCGCCGCCGCGGCGTGGAATTCCTGACGGTGCCGGGCTCCTACTACGAAGACCTGATTGAGCGCATCGGCGCCATTGATGAGGACATCGAGTCGCTGAAAGCCCTGAACCTGCTGGTGGACCGCGACGACGAAGGCTACCTGCTGCAAATCTTCACCAAGCCGGTGGAAGACCGGCCCACGGTATTCTACGAAATCATTCAGCGCAAAGGCGCCAAGAGCTTCGGCAAGGGCAATTTCAAGGCGCTGTTCGAGAGCATCGAGCGCGAGCAGGCCCTGCGCGGCAACTTGTAAGCCAGTCTGACGCACAACCCCGGCACGTCATGCTGAGCGTAGCCGAAGCATCTCTACCGCGCAAGTAATTCAGTTACTATTGCAGTAGAGATGCTTCGGCTACGCTCAGCATGACGTTCTTTTTTTGCATTTCCGATGCTGAAAACCGTTACTCCCTTTCTGTTTCTGCTGCTGGCGCTAGCCACCTCAGGAGTCCGCGCGCAAAACGGCTGCACCGACCCGCGCGCCACCAATTATAATCCCGCCGCCACCGTCAACGACGGGTCCTGCCAGTACGCCAGCACCAGCGCCACCCTCACCACCAAAACGCCCCTGGGCAGCGCCGTGCCCGAAAGCTCGGGGCTGCAATACACCGACCGCAGCCTCTGGACCCACAACGACAGCAACAACACCCCCAGCTTTTACAAGATTGATTCGACCTCGGGCGCGGTGTTACAACAGGTCGTCATCACCAATTTCATCAACGTGGACTGGGAGGACCTGGCCGCCGATGCGCAATACCTCTACGTGGGCGACTTCGGCAACAACAACGGCGACCGGCGTGATTTGCGGGTGCTCCGCGTGGCCAAAGCCGACATTGGTGCTGGGCCATCGGTGGCCGTAACAGCGCAGAGCATTGCCTTCAGCTACCCCGACCAAACCAACTTCAGCCCCGGCACTAATAACCATAACTTCGACTGCGAAGCTTTTTTCTACTTCAACGACTCCCTGCATCTTTTCACCAAGAACTGGGCCGACCTGCGCACCAAGTACTACACCATTCCGGCGCACCCCGGCACCTACGTGGCGCATTTCAAAGGCAGTTTCAACGTGAATGGGCTGATTACGGCTGCTGACCTCAACCCCGCGGGCACCGGCGCGGCGCTGCTGGGCTACAACGCCAGCACCGGCGCCACCTTTATGTGGCTGCTGTCGGACTTCCGCAACGGGCAGTTTTTAAGAGGCAACAAGCGCCGGATTGAGTTGCCCAACGCCTTGTTCATTGGCCAGGCCGAGGGCCTGACTTTCGTGGACCAATACCGCGTGTTTATCTCAAATGAACAGATTACGAGCATCGTCACGGTCCCGGCGCGGCTCTACGCCCTGAACACGCGGCCCTGGCTAGCCCCGGCCGTGCCCACCGCCACGGCCACCCCACAAGCCAACCTGTTCACGGTGGCGCCCAACCCCGCCAGCCAGACCCTGCGCATCGAGCGGGCCGGTGGCTTCGCCGGTGAGTTCGCCCTGGAACTGCGCGACCTGCAGGGCCGGGCCGTGGCAACAGGCCGCCTGCCGGCCGGTGCCGCCGCGCAGGAGCTAGCGGTGTCGACGTTGGCCGCGGGCTTGTATGTATTGCAGGTAACTTCCGCTACCGGCACCTTCTCCCGTAAAATCGAGCTTCGCTGACCTGGTTTGGGCAAACTTTCTGGCCCAGAAAATTGAGCTGATGCTCCGGCGGGCCATTTCCGGCAAAACACTTTCCTTTACGGTCCGTTTCCGGCTTACCAATCCCTTTTCTTTCTTCCTATGCCCCTTACCCCCGAAGTCCAGAACACCATCAATACCTGGCTCACGCCCGACTACGACGCTGATACCCAGGCTGCCATCCGCCAGATGCAGGCCGACGGCCAGGACGACCAGCTCACCGACGCCTTCTACCGCACGCTGGAATTTGGCACCGGCGGCCTGCGCGGCATCATGGGGCCGGGCTCGAACCGCATGAACCGATACACGCTGGGCATGGCCACGCAGGGCCTCTGCAACTACTTGTTGCAGAGCTTTCCGGGCCAGCAAATCAAGGTGGCCATTGCGCATGACTCGCGCAACAACAGCCGCGCCTTTGCCGAAATCGCGGCCGGCATTTTCTCGGCCAATGGCATCGTGGCGTACCTGTTTGAAGCCCTGCGGCCCACGCCGGAGCTGTCGTTCGCCATTCGCGAGCTGCAGTGCCAAAGCGGCTGCGTGATTACGGCTTCGCACAACCCCAAGGAGTACAACGGCTACAAAGTGTACTGGAACGACGGCTCGCAGGTGGTGGCCCCGCACGACCAGAACATCATCGCTGAGGTCAACAAAATCACCAGCCCCAGCGAAGTAAAATTCCAGGCCGACCCGTCAAAAATTGTCAGCATCGGGGCCGATATCGACGCGCGGTACTTCGCTGCCGCCAGCAAGCTCAGCATCGACCCGGCGGCCATTCAGCGGCAGCACGATTTGAACATCGTGTACACGCCCATTCACGGCTCGGGCATCACGCTGGTACCGGGCTTGCTGCGCGAGTTCGGCTTCACCAACGTGAACGTGGTGCAGGCCCAGGCCACGCCCGATGGCAACTTCCCCACCGTGCAGTCGCCCAACCCGGAGGAGAAAAGCGCCATGCAACTCGCCCTCGACCAGGCCAAAGCCACCAACGCCGATATCGTGCTGGCCACCGACCCCGACGCCGACCGCGTGGGCGTGGGCGTGAAAAACGACCAGGGCGAATGGGTGCTGCTCAATGGCAACCAGACGGCCGCCGTGCTCACCAACTACCTGCTGAGCGCCCGCCACCGCGCCGGCCAGGCCACGCCGAAGGACTACATCGTGTACACCATCGTGACGAGCGAAATCCTCGGCGACATTGCCCGCTCCTACAACGTGCACAGCTACCGCACGCTCACGGGCTTCAAGTACATTGCCGGCCTCATCCGCGAAAAAGAAGGCCGCGAAATCTACATCGGCGGCGGCGAAGAAAGCTACGGCTTCCTCATCGGCGACTTCGTGCGCGACAAGGACGCCATTTCGGCCTGCGCGCTGGTGGCCGAAATGGCCGCCGTGGCCAAAGACCAGGGCCGCACGCTCTACCAGGAAATGGTGCACATGTACACCCAGCACGGCCTCTACGTGGAAGACCTGATTTCCCTCACCAAAAAAGGCCAGCGCGGCGCCGAGGAAATCCAGGAGATGATGGCCAGCCTGCGCGCCAACCCGCCCGCCACCATCGCCGGCATGAAAGTGGTGGAAATCCGCGACTACAAAACCGGCCGCATCCACGACCTGCGCACCGGCCTAGCCACCGACACCGGCGTGGAAAGCTCCAACGTGCTGCAGTTTCTCACCGACGACGGCAGTAAAATCTCGGCCCGGCCCAGCGGCACCGAGCCCAAAATCAAGTTCTATTTCAGCGTGAAGCAGCCGCTGAAATCAGCAGTGGATTTCGACCTGGCCCAGCGACAGGCGCACGAGAAAATTCAGGCGATAATTGCGGACATGAAGCTCCAATAGCGTGCGGCCAAGTTCTGAGTGAACGTCATGCTGAGCGAAGCCGAAGCATCTCTACAGCGCAAGCATACAATTACTGCTGCGATAGAGATGCTTCGGCTTCGCTCAGCATGACGTTTTTAATCCAAAAATTCAAATGCTATACAACAGGAATATTCTGTATTTACTGCTATTAATAGAACTCGTATTCTTCTTGCTTTTCAGAAATAATTCTGATGGAGAGATGGCCGCAAATTTATATGCCGGTTTAATTCTCTGGCTTATGATATTCGATATAATTTTGATTCTATTGACCTCAATTAATTACTTACGCTCAAAAATTCAAGGCCTTACTAATGCGCTCATGCTCATTAATATGATGGCGTTTTGTGTTCTAATAGTGGCCCCACTGTCTTTTATGATTATGGTTCGTTTGAGGTGAAACGTTTTGGAATTAACAACTACTGCGCGGGAGAGATGCTTCGACTGCGCTCAGCATGACGTGCTGGCTTGGGTTGTTCACAACCTAACCCCGATGCCCGGCCCCAGCATAAAAAACCACTGGCTGGTGCCCAGCAAATAGCCGCCGCCCAGATACAGCGGAAAGGTGAATTTGGCCTCGCGCCGCGTGGGGTACACCGAGCCCAGAATGACGACGCCCAGGTCGCGGTTGGCGGTGCTGCTGCCGAGGTTGAAGGCGTTGAGGGCCACGAAGCCAGCACCGATTTTATACGGGCGCAATCGGTTGATTTTGTTGGGGCTGTAGAAGCTGAACTGAGCCAGCGTGGCCAGCGAAATGCCGCCCAGGTCACCGAATTTGTCTTCTTTTTGCTTGCGCGTGAGCAGGCCGGCCGGAAAGCTCACGTCGATGTCGAACTTGTAGCTGCGCTTGAGCACCAGCTCCACGATTTGGGTGTAGCCGGTTTCGCTGTATTGACTGGCCTGGTGCTTCACCGTCACCACAATGCGACTCCACTCGTCGAGGTCGTAGGTTTTGCGGCCGAGGATGGCGTTGAGGCTCAACGGGTCGGTGCGGCACTGCTTGTCGGCGTAGAAGGCGGCGCGGGGCGAGTTGTCGCCGGGGCAAATCACCACGTTGTCGATATTGCGCAGCTCCACCAGGTCGCCTTTGGCGTTGAGGGTGCGGATTTCGAAGCTCAGAAACTGCTTACCAAACAGTTGCTCGGCCTTGTCGATGCCCGCCGGATTGAACTGAAACACCACGTCGCGGATGGTGCCGTCGTACAGCACCGGGCCGTTGAGCTTCGTGATTTGCCGGGCCGCGTCGCCGTAGGTCACCGACACGAAATCCAACGGGTGCGGCCGCTGAAACTCGCGCACGCTCAGCGCATAGCCCGTGGGCTGGCCCAGGTTGTAAATCGTGCTTTTGCGCTTGTCGAAATTCACCGGCACGCGCACGCGGTACACCAGCCGCGCATCGGTGCGCACCGACGAATCGGACGGAATGATGGGCAGGTCCTCGAACGACACGCGCGCCTTTTGCAGGCCTTCGCCTTCGAGGCGCACGTCCACGGTTTCGCCAGGGCTTACGCCCAGGCTGGGCGTCCACTCGCCGCCGCGGTGCAGCACCTGCACGTTCCGAATCACCGTTTGGGGCGTGATGTCGAGGTTGGTGAGGTAGCGCGGCGCGTCGTTTTCCTTGATGTAGAGGTAGCCGGCGGTTTGGCGGTGGGTGTTGTAGGGGCGGAAATAGCACAGCACCCGGTCGTTGCTCAGGTACTGGCGGGTGTAGATTTCGGCGATGAGCGCGCCGCCCGGCTCCTCCTGGTCTTCAATGCGGTAGGTGCGGTGCAGCTCGAAGCTGCGGCCGTTGTCGAGGATTAATTCCACGCCGCGGCGCCGGCTCACGTCGTCCATGGTCACGCTGCGCTGGTCGGGCGAGAGGAAGCGCAGGCGGCTGGCTTTCACGTTGAATTCCTGCCTGAGCACCGGCAGCTGGTAGCTGAGCTTGTTGCCGGCCAGCAGCGTGGGCCGCTCGGTTTGCAGCTTGAGCTGCAAGGTGCGGTTGCCCAGCTGGTTGGGCAGCACGTGCAGGCGCAGCAGGCCGTTGCTTTCGGCCACGAGGCGGTAGTCGAATTCCGGGCCGCGCACCCACTCGCCGGTGGCGTGCACGTTACGCGGGTTCGAGCTGGTGAGCTCAAACACCTTCTCCTCCCCCACAAACAGCTCGTTGTCCGTCACGCGCAGGGCCAGCGAAGTGCGGGCCAGCGGCAGCAACGGCACCACCTGCCGGCGCGGCTCCCGCCCGGCCGAGTCGGCCGCCTGCTCCACCACCAGCCGCAAAAACTGGCTGCTGGTGAGGTTCTGGAACTTGAGGCGGGTGCGGAAGCTGCCGTCGGTTTCCCGGGTCAGCGAATCGAGTTGCTGGTAGTCGGGCGTGCGGCGCAGGCGCAGGGGTTTGGCGTTGGCCGTATTGGCCGGGAACAAGCGCAGCTCCAGCGTCTCATCATCGAGCCGGAACCAGAAATAAAGCGTCGGCGTGCCCTGCACTTGCACCGTGTTGCGGCTGAGCAGGTAGGTGGCGGTGTCGGTTTGCAGGCTGGCTTCGCGCAGCACCGGCGGCCCGGCCGGAGCCATTTGGGCCGAGGCAAGGCGCGGCACCATTCCCAGTAAAATACCAAAAAGGCCCAGAATTACGCGGGAGAATAAAAAAGAGGGCATGCAGTCACGCGGGCAGAAATGGCGCCCACGCCGCAAAGGTCGGGCTTACCCAGCGCGGCTACCAAGCTTCAAAGCCAAATAATTGCTGAAGCCAGTACAAAAAAGCTTCCTAAATACCTCGGCTGGTGGCGCACTGCCCGCTGCATCTTCTGCGCCCTTACGCTATGCCAACCAACGTCCTACTTCTCCCGCCGGCCGGTGCCCAGCAGCAGCAAAACCAGCAGCATAAAGCCTGTGGCGCCCAGGCTCCACCACGTAATTTCGGGCACGCCGCGGTGGTAGGGCATGTCGGGCGAGTAGCGGCCCATGAGCGAAAGGCCCGAAAACAGCAGCCCGCCCACGCTCAGCAGCGCCAGAATGGTGCGGCTCACGAGCTGGTCGGCCTTGCGCATCAGGCTTTGGTAGCCCACCAGCTCAAACTTCAGCCGCAACTCGCCCTTGCTGATTTTACGCACGATTTGGCGCACGTCGGCAGGCAGGGTTTGCAGCAGGGCCAGCAGCTGCGTGCCGGTGTATTCGGCTTCGCTGAGCAAGTTGGCCCGCGAGTACTGCTCCCGAATAATTTTGGCGCCGTAGGGCCGCACAAACTCAAACGTGTTGAAGCTGGGGTGCAGCACCTTGCCGATGCCTTCCAGAATAACCAGCGCCCGCAGGATGAGGAACACCGCGCCCGGCACCTGCAACTTGTAGGTGTAAATGATGCCCTGCAGAGCGTCGGCCAGGTCGCTCATGCTCATTTCCTTCACGTCGAGCGTGGCGAAATCCTCAATGAGCTGGCTCAAATCCGACTCGAAGGCGCGCATGTCCGGGATTTCGGCCGTGATGGCCAGGCGGCGGAAGTTGAGCGCCATGCTGCGCGCGTCCTGCCGCGCCATGCCGATGAACACGCCCGCAAAGGCGTATTTCTGCTGCTTGGTGAGGCGGCCCACCATGCCGAAATCGATGAGCACCACCGTGCCATCGGGCTGCACAAGCACGTTGCCGGGGTGCGGGTCGGCGTGGAAGACGCCAAACTCAAAAATCTGGGTCAGGTAGATGTCCATGCCGTTTTCGGCCACGGTTTCGGGGCTCAGGCCCCATTCCAGCAGCTGCGCCTTGTCGGTGATTTTGCAGCCGCTCACGAACTCAATCACCAGAATGCGGGCCGTGCTCAGCTCCCGAAACGGCTTTGGGATGTAGAACGTGGTGTAGTCGGCGTAGAGCTTGCGAAACTGCTCCATGGAGCGGGCTTCGGCCGTATAGTCCAGCTCCTTGCTCATGCTGCGCTCGAAGGCGTCCACGATGTCCTGCGGGTTGGCCAGGCCCTGCTTCTGCAGGAAGCCCGCGGTCAGGCGCACCAGCTCGTGCAGCAAGGCCAGGTCCGATTTCACCTTTTGCTGCACGCCGGGGCGCTGCACTTTCACCACCACTTCCTCGCCCGTGAGCAGCCGCGCCCGGTGCACCTGCCCAATGCTGGCCGAGCCCAGCGTGGTGTCGTCAAACTCGCTGAAAACCTCCGAAATGGGCCTTCTCAGCTCCTCCTCGATAATCTGGCGGGCCACCGCCGTCTCGAAGGGCGGCACGTTGCTTTGCAGCTTCTCAAACTCGTCAATCAGCGCCTCGGGCAGCAGGTCGGCGCGGTTGCTCATGGCCTGCGCCAGCTTGATGAAGGTGGGCCCCAGTTCTTCGATGATGAGGCGCACCCGCTCCCAGCGCGTGGTTTCGAACACCTGCCGTTCGGCGCGCTGCCAGTTGAGGCGGCGGGCCTGGCTCACGAGGCGGCGCAGCGGCGTGGTGGTCACCACGTCCTCAAAGCCGTAGCGCAGCAGCACCTCGGCCACTTCCCGAATGCGGGCCAGGTTGGAAATCGTGTTTTTGAACATCGACAGCGAATGTAGGGCTTTGGGCCGGCCAATGGTGAGTAGCGCGAACTTTGTAGTTCGCGTCCCCGCGCCGTTCGGGTATCGTTCTGCCACGCAAACTACAAAGTTCGCGCTACAGTAAAAGCCCCGTTCACGAAACGCAAACGGGGCTTTTACCAAAAGTTAACCGACGAGCTTACGCTTGGCCTTCGCCATTCGGAGCGGCCGCGGCGGGCTTCTTGGCAGCCGGTTTCTTAGCAGCGGCACCTACTTTGGCCGCAGCCGATTTCTGGGCCGAGCCGGCGGCGCTGCTCACTTTATCGGCCGCTTTTTTGGTGGCGCCGGCGGCCTTGGCCGTCGCCGAGCTCTGCTTGCCGGTGGCGCTGCTGGCGGGCTTGGCAGCCGACGAAGACTTTGCGGCCGGCTTCTTGGCGGCGGGCTTGGCTTTCGATTTAGAGTCGCCCAGGCCGACGGTGCTTTTCACGCGCTCGGCCAGGCCCTGGAACTGCTTTTCGAGCTCGGCGCGCTTGCTTTCGCCGCTCTTCATCAGCTCATCCACGATTTTCTTCCCTTCTTCCTGGGTCATCTTGTTGTCCTGCACCAGCTTCTCGATGGTGGTTTGCAAGGACTTGCTGCCCTGGGCAATGTAGCCGACGCCGGCATTGACGAACTTCTTGAACAAATCTTCCATGGGTACGAAACGGGTTGAAGTGAAAAGGTGAAATACGAAGTAGTTGAAACAAAGCCCTTTGCTCTGAAAAATTAGTATGCAAGCCGACTATTTTCGCTGCAAACGTACGAACACTCTGCAATATAGTTGAGTCGTGTACGCCGGATTTGGTTTAAAGTGGCTCAAAATCATCAAAATGCGCAATATTTTTTCTCGGCAGCACGCCCCCGTTTTCGCCCAAGCGCCAGCCACTTGCCAGGTTCGGCGCCTAGGCGGCTAGCTGCCGGCGCGGCTGCGGGCGCAACGAGTGGCCACGGCCACCGTCGCTGCTTTTTTCCGCTTCAGCCCGGGCCCACATTTTCTCCAGAAAAGCAGCCACCTGGTCAAGCGCCTGCCGCGCCTCGGGCACGATGCGCCAGAACAAATGCCACCAATGCACCAGGCCTTCAAACGGTTGCAGGGTAACCGACACCCCGGCGGCCCGGGCCTTGTCGGCAAATTTCAGGGCGTCGTCGTACAGCACCTCGGCCGTCGAAACCTGGATGAGCAGCGGCGGCAGCCCGTGCAAATCGGCTTGCAGGGGCGAGAGCAGCGGGTGCGTGAGCGGGGTTTTGTGGGCGTAGAGGGGGCCCCAGGTGCGCATTTGCAGGGCTTCGAGCAGGAGGCCTTCTTCGCGGGCCACGCGGCGCAGGGCGGTGATGGGCAGGTTGAGGTCGGTCCAGGGCGAGAGGCCGACGCCGGCGGCGGGCAGGGCCTCGCCGGCATCGCGCAGGGCCAGTAGCAGGGCCAGCGCCAGCCCACCGCCGGCCGAGTCGCCGGCCACCACGATGTCGTGCGGCTGGTGGCCGTGGCGCAGCAGCCAGCGGTAGGCGCGCCGGGCATCGTCCAGGGCCGCTGGAAAGGGATGGTCGGGCGCTTTGCGGTAGTTGATGGTGAGCACATTGAGCCCCGAGCGCTGGGCCAGGCTGCCCACCAGGCTGCGGTGGGTGTTGAGGGAGCCCAGCACGTAGCCGCCGCCGTGCAGGTACAGCAGCACGCGCGTGGGGTGGGCGCCGCGCGGCCGCAGCCACTCGGCTTCGAGGCGGTTGTCCAGCTTCAGGCTTTCGAGGTGCACGCGCCAGGGCATGAAATTGAACAGGGAGCCGGCTTCCATGGCCAGGCGCATGGCGCCCACGCTGGGCTTGCGGCGGGCCAAAGGCGCAGCCGCGGCCGTGAGGAACTGCTTGAGCAGCAGGTGCTGGAACGAGGGCATGGGGTGGGATTTTGGGGAGAGTGTATGAAACCGTCTGTCATCCTGAGCAGAGCGAAGGACCTTACTACGCCTGCAGTCGTCGGTAATTATGGCGAACAGTTCTACTGTAATAAGGTCCCTCGCTCTGCTCAGGATGACAGACGGTTTTTGGGCAAAACAATTATGGCTTCTGCCCCAGCTTATTGCCCTTATATCCTTTGATGGCCAGAGGAATCCAGCCTAGCAGGGGCACGAAGTAGGCGAGCGTGATGGGGTTGCGCCACAGCATACGCAGCCAGGCGCCGGGCTGGTCGAGTTTCATGCGAAAATTGCGCTGGCCTTCCTTCACGTACAGGCGCTCAAATTCCGTGAACATGGCGGGCCAGGCGAAGGGCAGGAAAAACGGGAAGAACCGGCGGTTTTCCTTCATGCGCTGCCAGAGCTCGCCCCAGCGGTAGGGCTTTTGGCCGTGGGCAACCACGGCGGCGTCCATTTCGGCCTGCATTTGCTGGCGGATTTGCTCCGAGAGTTGCAGGTAGTCTTCGCGGGTGAGCTCGGCGGTGGTTTTGGGGGTGAGGTCGGAGGGCCGGATGCGGGTGCCCATCACGAAGATGAGCTTGGCCGGAAACGCCAGGTAAAAGGCCCAGGGCTGCACCAACACCAACAAGAGCAGCAGCGTAAGCGGCAAAAACGGGATGCCGATTTTCTTGGTCAGGTTGTTAATCCAGTCCCAGCTGTAGGCGTAGGGGTTGAGGTATTCGGCGTTGATGGTGTAGAAGGGCACGATGTCGGTGCCGTGCTGCAGGCCCAGGCGCACCATGCTGGTGGCCAGCCGCTGCAGCTCGTACTTGCGGTTGAACCCCTTGCCGATGCCGGGCACGCCCTCGGGGTACAGCATCAGGTTGTGGTCCTGGTAGTACATCATGGTTTCAAAATTCAGCGTCGTGGCGTCCACGCAGCCGCATTTTTTCCAGAAGTCCTTCACCAGGTAGGGGTTCATCAGGGCCGTTTGCGAGAGCAGCGGGGCCGAGAGCGGGCGCGGCAAGTCGCTGAGGGAACTGGTTTTGGGCAGCTGCCGAAACAGGTGCGACAGGGCCACGATGGCGTCCCAAGGGAAGGCCATGCCGGAGTGGTTCGAGGCGAAAATCAGGGGCCGGTCGGGCCGGTTGCGCTGCGGGAAATTCTCGAACCCGACCAGCTCGGACCGAAACCAGACGCGGTCGAGCAGCTGCAGGATGTTCTCGTCCACCGTCCGGGTGAAGTCCTCTTCGAAATAGTCGTCGTAGATGTGCTGGTTGGCCGCAATGGCCGGCGGGGGCAGCGAAGACGAGGCAGCAGTGGACATTGGTGGGAAGTGAGGCGGCAGTCGGAGGACGGAAGATAGGAGAATTTCTACCGCCGTGCTTGGCGGCTGTGCAGGCGGGGCTCCTCCAAAGGTTCGCTGAACGCCGGCAGCCCTAGCCCCGGCTGCCGAAAATGGCGCTGCCCACCCGCACCAGCGTGCTGCCTTCGGCCACCGCCAGCGGGTAGTCCCCACTCATGCCCATGGACAGCTCGCAAAAAGCCGGCTCATCAGCGAAAAAAGCGCCTTTCAGGTGCTCGAAGTGGCCGCGCAGCTGTCGAAACTCCTGCCGCAGCTGGGCTTCATCGGAAGTGAAGGTGGCCACGCCCATCACGCCGGTCAGGCGCACGTGCCGCATTTGCCTGAACTCTTCCGAATGCAGCATTTCCTCGGCTTCGGGCAGCGTGAGGCCGGATTTGGTTTCTTCCCGGGCGATGTGGAATTGCAGCAGGCCGTTGATGACGCGGTGGTGAGTGGCGGCGTGCTTGTCGATTTCCCGGAGCAGCCGGAGGCTGTCGATGCTCTGGATGGTGTGCACGAAGGGCGCCAGCAGCTTCACCTTGTTGGTTTGGAGCTGGCCGATGAGGTGCCACTCCACGTCATTGGGCAACTGAGGCTGCTTGGCGGCCATTTCCTGGGGCCGGTTTTCGCCGAAGCGGCGCGCGCCGGCGTCGTAGGCCTCCCGCAGCTTCTCGACGGGGTGCGTTTTGGTGACGACGACCAGGCGGGCGGCCGTGCCGGCCAGCTCGTTTTCAATGCGGTGAATATTCTCGGCGATGGACATTGATTGATGTGTTGATTATTCGATGTGCTGATGTGCTGGCATGTGAAAGAATCCGGAACCAAAGCACACAGCGAAGAAAAGGAAATTGTAAAATGCTCAGCACATCAGCACATCGAACAATCAACACATCAACTTAGTCTTCCAGCGGGTTGCTGAGGAAAGTGCCTTTCAGCAGCAGCCACACCAGCCACAGCGCGATGCTCAGCCACAGGTAGGGCTGGTAGAAGTCGCGGGTGTTGCGGAAGCGGAGCTGCTTGATTTCGGACTTTTCCAGCCGGTTGATTTGGTTGAAAACCTCGCGCAGGCCGGCCGTGTCGGTGGCCCGGAAGAAGCGGCCGTCGGCAGCGGCGGCCAGCTGGCGCATGGTGGTTTCGTCGAGGCGGGTTTGCACGTAGCGCGGCCGGCCGTCGGGGCCTTGCCCGTAGGGCACGAAGCCGTCTTTGCCCACCCCAATGGTGTAAATACGAATGCCGAAGGCGTGCGCCAGCCGCGCGGCCAGCAAGGGGTCGAGGCTGCCGGCATTGCTTTCGCCGTCGGAGAGCAGGATGCACACCCGCGAGCGCGCCGTGGACTCGCGCAGGCGGTTGGTGGCCACGCCCAGGGCCGTGCCAATGGCCGTGCCGTCGTTGGCTATCATGCCCACTTTGAGGCCGGCAAGGTCTTCGGCCAGCAGGTCGTAGTCGGTGGTGAGGGGCGCCAGCGAGTAGGCATCGCCGGCAAACGCCACCAGCGCCAGCCGGTCGCCCACGCGGGTTTTGAGGAAGTCGGCGGCAATGCGCCTGGCGGCGGCGAGGCGGTTGGGGCGCAGGTCTTCGATTTCCATCGAGCCCGACACGTCGAAGGCCAGCACAATGTCGATGCCGCGGCCCGACTGCTCCACGCGCTCATCGGTGCGCTGCGGCCGGGCCAGCGCCACGAGGCCGAAGCCCAGCGCCAGGCCCAGCACCACATCGGGCAGAAAGCGCAGCGCCGCCGACCAGTCGCGCGGGCCCGCGCCGGGCCCAAACGCCACGCCCACCCGCGGCCGGCGCCGCGCCAGCACCCGCCGCAACCCAAACAGCAGCGGCACGGCCGCCAGCAGCAGCAGCAGGCGCGGCTGCTGCCACTGGTAGCTGGCCAGCGTGGCGTAGCGCAAAAGGTTGAAAAAGTCGGTCACGCGGGGGCGAAGGTAGGAAAGGGGAAGGTGGGGAGTAGTTAACGTCTGTCATCCTGAGCGCAGCGAAGGACCTTTTCACGCTGCAACGGCTTGTCGTGAATCAACCGGCGCTGACGTGAGAAGGTCCTTCGCTGCGCTCAGGATGACAGGCGTGCTCCCCATCTCCCACTTCTACACCTCCCCATCTCCCAACTTCTACACCTCCCCGCCTCCCCTACTGCACCACCGAGGCGTACCGCCGCTCGGCAAAGCCGCGCAGGCGCTGAAAGGCGCGGTCCACTTCCCGGGCGTCTTCGCTTTGCAGGTTGCCGTAAATCACCTTGTCGGTGGCGGTGAGGGCTTTGCGCACGTCGACGTCGTTTTCAAAATAAGCCACGATTTCGCGGGTGGTGAACGAGTTCAGGCCGCTATTTTCCAGGCCGGCGAGGTAGTTTTTCCAGAGCACCACGGCGCGCTCCACGTTGGTGGCCGAGCGCGAGAGGTCGAACCGCTCGACGTGCCGGGCAAACTGGGCCAGGAAATAGCCGTGGTTTTTGCGCAGCTTGTAGGCCTGGTAGCGCCGCGTGAGGGGCCGCCGAAACAGCGCCGCGCTGCCCGCCAGCAGCAGCAACACCGCCAGCGCCCCCGCCAGCCAGTAGGGGTAGTTGAACGCGGGCTCGACGGGCTGCAGGGCCAGGTTCTGGCGCAGGGCGGGCAGGGCCGGGCCCGCGCCCGCCGGCGCGGTGCGGCGCAGGCGCACGCGGCTGGGCGCCGGCAGCACGCTCAGGGTGTCTTCGCCCTGCAGCACGGCCACGGGCAGGGCCAGGGTTTGCACCGAATCGAGCCGGAACGTGCGCAGGTGGTACACGGCGCGGTCGAGGCTGCGGCCGTGGCGGGTGCGGGTGGGGTAGTAGGTTTTGCCCGCGTACTCAAACGGCGCGAAGCGGGCCAGCGAATCCGGAAACACCACTTCCAGGCCGGGGGCGTGCTCGTAGCGCAGCTCGTAGTCCAGCGGCTCGCCCACCAGCACGGTTTGCTTCAGAAAACGGCCTTCGGGCGCGGGCAGGGGGGCCGGCTGGGCCAGCAGCCGCCCCGGCAGCAGCAGGGACAGCACCAGCAACCGGCAACGTCGGAAAAAGCGAAGGCGCATAGCGGGCACGGCGGGCAAGGCGGGCAAGGGCCCAAAGGTAGCGGCCGGGGAGTAGCGCGGACTTTGTAGTCCGCGTGCCCCGCGCCGTTCGGTTCGTATCCGGGCATCGTTCGGGTTTCCGCCGGGGACGCGGACTGCAAAGTCCGCGCTACTCCGAAACCGCGCTAGGTTCCTAGCACCCCGCCCCTTACCTTGCCCATACTTCCGGCAACGTTACCGGTAGGCAAGAACCCCTTTTATTCCCCTTTTATGCAGAACAATTTCTCTACCGCCATCCCCGACGCCGTGCTGCACAAGGCGCTGGGCTACTTCCAGCAGGGCGCCGCCGAGCTGCGCCCCTACCTGCAGGCCCTCACGCCCGAAGAACGGTCGGCCATGCTCAAGATGGGCGCCAAAACCGTCGATTTCGTGCAAAAAGCCTTCGGCTACGCCCGCAGCAACCCCGGCTTCGTGCCGTCCTTCCTCGACCTCACCGAGTTCGAGCACGACACGGCCGCCCTCAACGGCCTCTCCCCCATCGGGCAGCTGCTCGCCGGCCTGGCCCTCGACGTGGAATCGACGATGATGCTGGCCGGCTCCGACGCCTACGCCGCCGCCCTCGTCATTTACAACAACGTGAAGTTTCTGGCCAAAAACAAGCAGCCCGGCGCCCAGGCCGCCTACGACGACCTGAGCCAGCAGTTTCCCGGCAACGGCGGCGGCCGGCCCGGCAAGGGCCTGAAAGGCTAAGCGCAAGCCCGGTTTTGACATAAAAAGGCCCGGTTTCGCCCCTCGCAGGACCGAAACCGGGCCTTTCTGGGTCCAAGCCGGACCCTGGAGAGCCGAAACCGGAGCCCAAAGAACCCAATTCGGAGCCTGGAGAGCCGAAACCGGCCCTTTTACTGCCATAACCCCCCCTCGGAGGTCCGGTTATGGCAGTAAAAGGGCCGGTTTCGGCTATTTTACCTGCCAATGTGGCAGCGTCAGCAGCCGTTAGGCTCCGCTCAGCAGCCGTGCTTTGAAGTCGGCTGTGGCGGCGTGCGAAGTGGGAGGCCCCTACCCCCGCCGCCCGAACTGCTGCCGGTGCCGAAACAAATTCACGAGCTGCGGCACGAAGTCGCCCTCGGTGCTCAGGGCCAGGAAGCCGGTGCGGGTGCGGCGGCACAGGTTCACCAGCTCGGCCTCCTGGCGGTCGGCCCCGGCTTCGATGCGGGCCCGGAAATCCGGCGACGACGTGTTGACCCAGCGCACCTGGCCGGTTTCAGCGTCGCGCAGCGGCACAATGCCCAGGGCCGGAAACTGCCGCTCGCGCGGGGCGCGCAGCTGCACCACTATCAGGTCGTGGCGCTGGGCCAGCATGGTGAGCTCGCGCTCGTAGCTGCCGTCGATGAAGTCCGAAATGAGCACCACCAGGCTGCGGCGCTTCAGCAGGCCCAGGGCCTGGCGGATGCCCGCGGCCACGCCCGTGCCGCGCGAGGCCGGCACCAGCCCAAACAGGCGGTTGATGAGCGCAACCACCGCCCGCCCGCCCTTGGCCGGCGGCAAATACAGCTCTTTCTGGTCGCTGAACGCGAACAACCCCAGCGCCGAGCCCTGCCGGGCCGCCGACAGCGCCAGCAGCCCCGCAATGTCGCGGGCCACGTCGAGCTTGCGGCGCTGGCCGTCGCCCACGTCCAGCGAGGCGCTCACGTCGAGCAGCACCAGCACCTGCTGCTCCTTTTCCTCCTTGTAGGTTTTCACGAAAGTGCCGTGGCCCTTGCTCGATACGGCCCAGTCGATGGCGCGCACCTCGTCGCCGTACTGGTAGAGGCGCACGTCGTCGAACTCCAGGCCCGTGCCCTTGAACACGGAGTGAAAATCGCCCTGCAATTGGGCCTCCACCGCCTTGCGAATGCGGATTTCGAGGTGGCGCAGGCGGCGCACCAGCTCGGTGAGAGTTGAGTTCATGGCAGCAGCAGGGAGTGGAGAATCAAAGAACGTCATGCCGAGCGCAGCGAAGCATCTTTACCGCGCAACGAGATGCAATCGTCAGAATTAGTGGTGGCGGTAAAGATGCTTCGCTAGCGCTCGGCATGACCGTTCTATAAGCACTGACCCGTACACCACCCACCCCCACCAACTAACCAAAGGCGAAGCTACGGCGCCGGCGTAACTTTGCGGCGTGAAAACCTTCCGTTGCCGTTGCCGGGGCCTGCTGCTGGCGCCTCTCCTGCTGACCGCAGCCGCCTGCGGGCGTCCCGAAGAGCCCGTGGCCCCGGCCGACCTGCTGCCCAAGGAGCAAATGATACGCCTGCTGGCCGACCTGCACGTGCTCGAAGCGCGTACCGAAAACAGCCGCCTGCCGCAAGATTCGGCCCGCGCGCTCTACCTGGAACAGCAAAAAGCCCTGCTTTGGCGCGCCGAGGTCACCGACTCGGCGTTTCAGCGCAGCTACCGCTACTACGGCGTCCACGGCAAGGACCTGGGCGACATTTACGGCGCCGTCATCGACACGCTGACCCTGCGCGCCCAAAGAGCGCCCACCCCCCCGGCGGGCGCCCCGCCCCCCACGGTGGCCCTGCCCGAAAACGCCTCCGCGCTGGCTAAACAAGCTAAATAAGGCGGCTGCCGTTGGGCACGGGGCCGGCCACGGCGGCCAGCACAATGTGCCCGTCGGCATCGGCAAAGCCCGTGACCAGCACTTCGGAGCGGAATTTTCCGATTTGCTTGGGCGGGAAGTTCACCACGGCCTGCACTTGCCGGCCCACCAGGGTTTCGGGCGTGTAGTGGTGCGTGATTTGGGCGCTGGTTTTTTTCAGGCCGATTTCCGGGCCGAAGTCCACCAGCAATTGGTAAGCGGGCCGGCGCGCTTCCGGAAAAGGCCGGGCTTCGAGGATGGTGCCCACGCGCAAATCCACGCGCGCAAATTCGGCCCAGGTAAGGTCAGGTGAGGACATATAGGGGGAAGGAATGTCTGGTAAGGCAAACAGCCCGTCATGTCGAGCTGGTCGAGACATCTCGCGTGCAGTACTAACTCAATCGATTGGATTAGTGGTGGCACGCGAGATGTCTCGACCAGCTCGACATGACCGCCGTGGGTATGGTGGGCTGGGCGGTTTATTCCTCTTAAGCTGGTTAAGCTAGTTTTTCGAGGCAAAGGCTTCGAGTTGGGCCAGCTTTATCTGGGTTTGCTTTTCCCAGTAGTCCTGCTTGGCGGCGTTGAGGCCGTGGTTGGTTTCGGCGTCGTAGCGGTTTTGCTCCCGGTCCCACTGGTCGTACACGCCTTTGGTGAGGTTGTTGAAGCCGGGCTGGAGCTTGGCGCAGTCGGCTTTGGCCTGAAACACGAGCAGCTTCTGGCGCATGATGCGGGCGTAGACTTCCGTGATGTCGAAGTGGATTTGCTCGTGGCGCAGCAGGGCGGGCGTGGCCGTGGCGGGGTTGCGCATCCAGGAGGTGTTGGGGTTGAAGGTGGCGTGCACCGTGCCCGTAAACACGAAGTCCCGGCAGGCCGCGTCGGCCTTGAGGTCGGAAGTGGTGAGGGCCGCCAGGCGGTCGGAAGGCCCGGGGCGGCCCAGGAAGTCGGCCACGGTGAGCGGGCGCGTCGCCGACCATTCGATGGGGGCCGCGGCCGGTTTAGCGGCCGGCGCGGGCTTGGCGGCCGGCCCTTGCAGCCACCCGGCCACTAGCCAAAACGAAGTCAGAAAAGAAAGCATGCGGGAAGAAAGCAAGTAAAACACCGGACGAACCCAACACGGCGGGCCGCGCAAAAATTGCGCAGGCCCCCGAATTAATAGCCTCCGCCAGTCGTCGTGCGGCGCAGCAAGTCACCGAACGTCCGGCTGGGAGCAGCAAAGCATCTTTACCCCAGCCCCAACGTGGTTTCGGAGGCAGTGCAGGCGCCAACAAGTAGCGCGAACGTTGTAGTTCGCGTGCCCGCGCCGCTCGGGTTTCGTTCGGGTGCGCGAACTACAACGTTCGCGCTACTGGCACGGGCAGCGGCGCGCCGGGCGCGGTTTCGCGGCGGAAGCGCAGCAGCAGCACCCCGGCCACAATGCTGAGGCCCACCAGCAGCGCCGCCCACACCCCCGGCGCCCCCAGGTGCAGCCCGAAGCCCAGGAAGTAGCCCAGCGGCAGCGCCACCGCCCAGTACGCCAGCAGGGCCACCACGGAAGGCACTTTCACGTCTTCCAGCCCCCGCAACGAGCCCAGGCCCACCACCTGCAAGCCATCGGACACCTGAAACAGCGCCGCGATGAGCAGCAGCCCCGCCGCCTGGCTCACCACGGCCGGGTCGTGGCTGTACAGGAGCGGGGCTACGTGGCGGGTCGCGATGAACAGCAGCCCCATCGTGCCCATAAACCCAAACCCCAGCACGTAGGCCGCAAAGCCGGCCTGCCGCGCGTCGGCCAGCTGGCCGCTGCCCCGCAGGTTGCCCACCCGGATGGTGGCCGCCGCCGCAATGCCGCTGGCCGCCATGTACGTCATCGAGGCCAGGTTGATGGCCACCTGGTGCGCGGCCAGCGTGGCGGCCCCCAACCAGCCTATCATGATGGCCGACGCGGCGAAAGCGCCCACTTCAAACGCCATTTGCACGCCGATGGGGGCGCCGAGGTCGAAGAGCCGGCGCAGCGTGGGGCCGTCTGGCAGCCAGCTGGTCACGGCGGCGCGGTAGGCGCGCAGGCGCGGCGCCCGCAACACGTACGCCGCCATGAGCCCGGCCATGAGCACCCGCGCAATGAGCGTGGCCCAGGCCGAGCCCATCAGGCCCAGGCGCGGCGCGCCCCATGCCCCAAACACCAGCATGTAGCACAGCACGGCGTTCACCACGTTGGCCAGCACCGACAGCCACATGGCCTGCCGCGTCAGCCCCAGTCCTTCGGCAAACTCGCGGAAGCCCTGGTACACCATCAGCGGCAGCAGCGACCAGCTGATGACCCGCACCCAGGGCGCGGCCAGGGCCACCACCTCGGCCGACTGCCCCAGGTAGCCCAGCAGGTAGGGCACCACCTGCCCTATCCCGGCCAGCACCAGGCCCGCCAGGGCGCTCAGCCCCACGGAGGAGGCCAGCAGCCGGCCCAAATCGGGCAGGTCGCGCCGGCCGTCGGCGGCGGCCACCAGCGGCACGCTGCCCATGCTTAGGCCAATGCCCAGTATCAGCAGCACGGTGGTGCTGCTCACGCCCAGGCTCACGGCGGCCAGCGGCACCGTGCCCGTGCGCCCCACCAGCACCGAATCGACAAACCCCACCATCACGTGCCCCAGCTGCGACAGCACCACCGGCAAAGCCAGCACCAGCGTTGGCCGCAGGTGCGGCCGGATATTCTGCAACATATTTTTCTGCCTTAACAAAGGCCAACAAAGGTACGGCCACCGGTTCCGAACCGGTCGGGAGTGGTTTGGAACCGGTCAGGAGTGGTTTGGAACCACTCTGGGGTGGTTCCGGACTGGTCCCGGGTGGTGTCGCACCGGTCCCGAGTGGTTCCGCACCACTCCAGAGTGGTTTGGAACCGGTGCCAGGTGGTTTAGAACCACTCTGGAGTGGTTCTAAACCGGTCCCGGGTGGTTCGTAACCACTGCGGAGTGGTTCCGAACCGGTCGAAAGTGGTTTGGAACCACCCTAGAGTGGTGCGGAACCACCCGGGACCGGTTCGGAACCACTCTGGGGTGGTGTGGAACCACTTGCCGCTTTTAAATGAGTGGCTGAGTGGCCGGAGCCAGGGTTTCGTGGATGCGCTGCACGGCCAGCCGCAGGTCCGTTTCGGCCACGGCGTAGGACAGGCGCACGAAGCCGGGGGCGCCGCAGGAGGCGCCGTTCACCACTTCCACGCCCGCGCCGGCCAACTGCCGTACCAGCTGCGCCGAAGCTTCGGCCGGGGGCAGGCCGGGGGGCAGGAAGCGGGTGAAATCGGCAAAGACGTAATAAGTGCCCTCCGGCGCCGCAATGGTTCCAGCCCCCGGCAGCGCGGCCAGCGCGGCCAGCAGCAACGCCCGGTTGGGGGCCAGCTGCTGGCACAGCCCACGACTGATTTCCTCGGCGTGGCGCGTGGCAGCCAGCGCCGCCGCCTGGCTGGGCACCGGCACCGGCGCGCCCGTGGCAAACAGCCGGGCCGTCACGGCCTGGGCCAGCGCGGGCGGGGCCACCAGGCAGCCCACGCCCCAGCCCGCCAGCGCCAACGACTTGGAAAAGCCGCTCACCACCACGTGCCGGCCGTGCGGGTCGGGCCATTCGAGCAGGGTGGGCACTGGTTCCAGCCCGAAGCTGATGCCTTCATAAATCTCGTCGCTGAGCACCCAGAGGTCGGGGAAATCAGCCGTCACGGCCAGCAGGGCCGCCCATTCGGCGCGGGAATACACGCGGCCCGTCGGGTTGTTGGGGTTGCTGAGGAGGAGCAGCCGGGTGGCCGGCGTGAGGGCGGCACGCAAGGCGGCCGGCGTGAGGGCGTAATGGTCGGCCGCGGCCAGGGGCAACGTCCGCAAATTGCCGCCCGCCCGGCGCACCAGTTCCCAAAAGCCAAACCAGTTGGGCGTGGGCAGTAGTACGTCGTCGCCGGGCTGCAGAATTTCGCTCAGCAGGGCGAAGAGGCCGGTTTTGGCGCCGTTGGTGACCACCACCTGCCCGGCCGCCACGCCCCCGGCGCCGCGCTCCCGGTAGCGCCGGGCCAGGGCCTCGCGCAGCTCGGGCAGGCCGGCGGCGGGGGCCACGGCCAGCGGGGCCCGTTGGCCGTGGGCCTCGGTCAGCACGTCGGCGGCCGCTACCAGCGCCACCTCGGGCACCGCAAAATTTCCGTAGCCGGAGGCCAGGCTCACTGCATTCAATGTTGGCATAAGATGTAGGGGCGGGGCCTGCCCCCGCCCTTCGTTGAGCGGAAATCAGCGAAACGAGTTGAGCAGGGTTTGTCTCGGCCGTTGAGCGGAAATCGGTGGAAAGTGCGGGCGGGGGCCAGCCCCGCCCCTACCTGGCCAGCACCACATCAGCAAAGTCGCCGGCCGCGTCGGTGAAAATTTTTACCACCCGCAGCCCCGCTTCGGCGGCCAGGGCCTCAATCTGCGGCCGGGTGAATTTGTAGGAATTTTCGGTATGAATGACTTCCCAGGCCGCAAAATTAATGGTTTCGTCCAGCGCCTCGATGCGGACCTGCTGGGCGCGGGTACTCACCAGGAAGGACCGCACGGCACCGGTGAGGGGGCTGTAGTCGGTGTAGTGCTGCCAGTGGGCGAGGTCGAAATCGGCGCCCAGCTCCCGGTTGAGGCGGGTGAGCAGGTTGAGGTTGAAGGCGGCCGTCACGCCCTGGGCGTCGTCGTAGGCGGCCCGGATGCGGCGGGGGTCCTTCTGCAAATCGAAGCCGATGAGCAGGCGGTCGGCGGGCGCGAGGGGCGCGGCCAGCTGCCGCAGAAAACTCAGGCGCTCATTCGGACCAAAGTTGCCGATGTTGGACCCCAGAAACAACACGGCCTTGCTGCCGGGCCAGGTGCGCAGCTGCGTGAGGGCCGTGGCGTAGTCTTCCACCACCGGTGCCACCCGCAGCGCGGGCAGCTCCCGGCGCAGGGCCTCCACCAGCCCCGTCATGGCCCCCGCCGAGATGTCGACCGGCGCGTAGGTAAAATCCGGGCCGGCGGCCAGCAGCTCGCGCAGCAGCAACTTGGTTTTGGCGCCGTCGCCGGCCCCCAGCTCCACCAGCGAAAACGCCTGGCCCGCCGCCGGGCTCAGGGCCGCCGCCAGCGCCGCGCCGTGCTCCCGGAAAATGGCAAACTCGGCCCGCGTGGGGTAGTACTCCGGCAGCGCCATGATTTGCTGGAACAGCCGGCTGCCCGCGTCGTCGTAGAAATACATCGACGACAGGGCCTTGGGCTCTTTGCGCAGGCCTTCGGCCACGTGCTGCGCCAGTTCGGTTAAAACGTTTTGCATTCGATAAGAATGGGGTAGTTAATGAGCAAAAGAACGGTCATGCAGAGCGTGAGCGAAGCATCTTTACTGTAATACTAAATGATTAGTGGTAGCGGTAAAGATGCTTCGCTGCGCTCGGCATGACCGTTCTTTAGTTGTTGAATGACCGCGCCAGCCGGATGCCGGTGAACTGCCAGCGCTTGTCGGCGTGGAAAAAATTGCGGTAGCTGACGCGAATGTGGCTTTCCGGGGTGGCGCAGGAGCCGCCGCGCAGCACCAGTTGGTTCACCATGAACTTGCCGTTGTACTCGCCCAGGGCGCCGGCGGCGCGGGCGTAGCCGGGGTAGGCGTGGTAGGCCGAGTAGGTCCACTCCCAGCAGTCGCCCAGCAGCTGGTGGCACTGGGTGGGGTCGGCGTCGGCGGGCAGGGGCTGCGGGTCGAAGCGCTGGCTTTCGAGCCAGGTGCCCGCCTCGGGCGTGGCCTCGAAATAGCGGGCGGCGGTTTCCCATTCGGCTTCGGTGGGCAGGCGGGCGCCGGCCCAGTTGGCGTAGGCGTCGGCCTCGTAGAAGCTCAGGTGCGTGACGGGCGCGGCCCCTTCCACCAGCCGCAGCCCGTGGTGCGTGAAGCGGTGCCAGGCGCCCTCGCGCTGCACCCAGTACAAGGGCGCCTGCCACCCTTCGGCCTGCGCCAGGTCCCAGCCCTCCCCCATCCAGTAGCGGAAATCGCGGTAGCCGCCCGCCTCCATAAAGGCCAGGTACTCGGCGTTGGTCACCAGCCGGTTTTGCAGCTCAAACGGCGCCACCAGCACCTCGTGGGCCGCCAGCTCGTTATCAAAGCAAAACCCTTCCTCCTGAAACCCAATCCGCTGAATGCCGCCGGGCACCGCCAGCCAAGATGCCGGGGCAGCCTCAATGGCGGAAGCTGGCAGCGCGGCAGCGGGCAGGTACTCCGGGGCCAGCGGGCTGGTGCTGAGGATGTATTTGATGTCGGTGGCCAGCAGCTCCTGGTGCTGCTGCTCGTGCTGCAGGCCCAGCTCCACGAGCTCATAGAACGCGGCGGGCAGGTCGTGGCGCTCGCCTAGCAACGCGCCCAGGGCCTCGTCGACGTGGGCGCGGTAGGCCAGCACGTCGGCCAGGGCGGGGCGCGAGAGGGTGCCGCGGTCGGCCCGGTTCACGCGCGAGCCCAGCGAGTTGTAGTAGGAGTTGAACAGGAAGGCGTAGTCGGGGTGGAACAGCTGGTAGCCCGGCGCGTACTCCTTCAGCAGGAAGGTTTCCCAAAACCAAGTGGTGTGGGCCAGGTGCCACTTCGGCGGGCTCACGTCGAGCGTGGGCTGCACCACGGTGTCTTCGGGCAGCAGGGGCGCGCACAGGGCCTGGCTTTGGGCGCGCACGGCCCGGTAGCGGGCCAGCCAGCCGGTGGCGGCCACGGGCGCCGCCGGGGAAGCGTGGAGTTGGGGCATGAGGGGAAATGGTTGGGTGAGGGTGCCAGGCACTAACCGACAGAGCACGGCCGAGGTTGCGGCGGCGCCCGAATTAGTGGCATCCGGGCGCGGCGCGGCGGCCCGCAAGTTCATCCATAAACACGCAGGTCCCGCCAATTACTACGTAGAAGCTCATCGGTACAAAGTGGTATTTATGTCTCTTTGGCTTCTAAAACACAACTAAACAAGGCCATAAGGGTAGGATAAAGGCGAGGTCCTTCCTACCATTGCATAACGCATTCACATCATTTACCACCTTTCCACCAGTACTATGGCAACTGCTTCCACCGCCGCCACCACCGCCGCTAAGTCGGCCACCCGCCCCGCCAACCGCGTGGGCACCAAAAGCCGTCGCGGCTTCGCCGCCATGAGCCCCGAAACCCAGCGCCGCATCGCCAGCGAAGGCGGCAAAGCCTCGCACGCCAGCGGCCGCGGCCACCGCTTCTCGGCCGAAGAAGCCCGCGACGCTGGCCGCAAAGGCGGCCTCGTGAGTCGCCGGGGCAAAACGGTGGCCTCGTCGGCGAAATAGCCGACCGCCGGCTACCGCGTTTTTTAAAGCCCGGACGGAGCCTGCCGCGCATCTTTGCGGCATGCTCCGTCTTTACTTTTCCCAGCGCGCCCTGCGCTTCAACTTTCCGGCCCGCACCTCGCGCGGGGCCCTGGCCGAACACGTGGCCTGGTACCTGCACCTGGCCGACGACGCCCAGCCCCAGGCCGTGGGCCTGGGCGAAGCCGCGCCCCTGGCCGGCCTCAGCCCCGACTACGGGCCCGACTTTCCCGCCGCCGTGGCCGGCCTCTGCGAGCGGTTCAATGCTGGCGCCTTCGCCACTTTTGCCGTGGCCGATGCGCCGGCATTTGTGGGCCTGGGGCTGCCGTCGCTGGTGTTTGCCCTCGAAACGGCGCTGCTCGACCTGGCCCGTGGCGGCCGGCGGCAGCTCTACGACAACGCCTTCAGCCGGGGCGAAGCGGCCCTGCCCATCAACGGGCTGGTGTGGATGGGCGACGCCGGCTTCATGCGCGAGCAGATTCAGCAGAAGCTGGCGGCCGGCTACTCCTGCCTGAAGCTCAAGATTGGCAGCCTGGACTTTGCTACCGAGCTGGCCCTGCTGGCCGAAATTCGGGCGGCGGCCGGCCCCGAGCGCCTCACCCTGCGCGTGGACGCCAACGGCGCCTTTGCCCCCGCCGAGGCCCCGCAGAAGCTGGCGCAGCTGGCGGCCTTCGCCATGCATTCCATCGAGCAGCCCCTGGCGGCAGGCCAGACCGAGGCGCTGGCCGCGCTCTGCCGCGCTTCGCCCCTGCCCATCGCCCTCGACGAAGAGCTCATTGGCGTAGAAGCCCCGGCCCGGCAGGCGGCCCTGCTTGACGCGGTGCGGCCGGCCTACGTGGTGCTGAAGCCCACCCTGCTGGGCGGGCACGCGGCCACCCGCCGCTGGATTGCGCTGGCCGAAGCCCGTGGCATCGGCTGGTGGATTACCTCGGCCCTGGAGTCCAACGTCGGCCTCAACGCCGTGGCCCAGCTCACGGGCGAATACGACGTGCGGGGCTTTGCGCAGGGCCTGGGCACCGGCCAGCTGTACCACAACAACGTGGCCGCGCCCCTGCACATCGGCGGCGGCGCGCTGCGCTACGACCCGGCCGGTCCCTGGGAACTGCCCGGCTAAAGGCAGCGCGCGCAGGAAAGGCGCGTCTTTGCGCGTACTTTACCGCACTGGTAGCTCCTTCATGGCCATGCTTGTTGCGCGCATTATCTGGTTGGCGGTTTTCCTCAGCCTCGGCGGGGAACTCGGCCAGTGCGTGCGTGCCCAGCCCGTGGCGGCCCCGTTCGCTTTTCGCAACGCCCGCCGCCACCAGGCCCGCGTGCGGGTACAAATGCAGCGCAACCTGCTGGTGGTTAGCTGTGAGTTGAATGGCTTCGGGCCGTTCAACTTTCTGCTCGACACGGGCGTGGCCACCTCCATCATCACCGTGCCCGCCCTCGCCGACTCGCTGCGGCTGCGGCACGGCGAGCGGTTTCGGGTGGTGGGCGCGGGCGGCGCCGACAGCGGCCTGCTGGCCTACCAAACCGACAGCGTGCGCTTCACCCTCGGCGGGGTAGAAGCGCCCCGCCTGGCCCCGCTGGTGCTGGAGAGCGACGTGCTGAACCTGTCGGGCTACGTGGGCGTGCCCATTCACGGCATCCTGGGGTCGGAGCTGTTCCGCAGCTTTGTGGTGGCGCTGCATCCCGAAGAGTCATTCATGCTGCTGAGCGACCCGGCCACCTACCGGGCCCCGCACGGCCGGCAGTGGTCGAGCCTGCCGCTTTCCCTCGAAAAAGGCAAAGCTTACTTCACGGCCCCCGTGCAGCTCACCGATTCGCTCACCCTGGACCTGAAGCTGGTGCTGGACACCGGCGCCAGCCACGCCCTTTCACTCGAAACCGATTCGGACCCGCGCCTCAAGGTGCCCGCCCGCCGCCTGGCCGCCGAGCTGGGCCAGGGCATGAGCGGGGCGGTGCGCGGCTATCTGGGCCGGGTGCCGCTGCTGCAGCTGGGCCGCTACAAGCTGGCGGCCGTGCTCACCTCCTACCCCAACGGGGCCGACGTGCACCGCCGCGCGGACGTGCCCCGCAACGGCAACGTGGGCTACGAGCTGCTCAAGCGCTTTTCCCTCGTCATCGATTACGCCCACCAGCGCCTGCTGCTGCGGCCCAACCTGCACCTGCGCGAGCCCTTCGAGCACGACATGTGCGGCCTCGACCTGCTGGCCACCGGCCCCACCCTCCACCGCTTCCTGGTGCTGCGCGTCGAGCCCGAGTCGCCGGCTTTCAAGGCCGGGGTTGAAGTGAACGAAGAGCTGATAAGCGTCAATTTCCTGCCCACCGAGTACCTCACGCTCACCCAGCTCAGCCGCCTGCTGCGCACCGAAGACGGGCGCCTGGTGCTCCTGGTGCTGCGCCGCCCCAACGGCGACCTGCACACCGTGTCGCTGCACCTGAAGCGGCAAATCTGAGTGGCCGCCGGCCGCCCCGGGCCTACCTTTGCGGCCGTTCTCCTCCCCTTTTCTGTTCTCTTATGACTGCTCGACTTCTGTTGCAACTTGCCGGCATGCTCGGCGCGCTGGGCGTGGCCATTGGCGCCTTCGGGGCCCACGCCCTGCACGACACGCTGGTGAAAGCCGGCCGCCTCGACACCTTTGAGACGGCCGTGCGCTACCAGTTTTTCCACGTGCTGGCGCTGCTGGCCGTGGGCGTGCTCTGGGCCGCCCGCCCCGAGCTGCGCAGCCTGGGCACCACCGGTGGGCTGTGGCTGGGCGGCATCGTGGTGTTCAGCGGCTCGCTCTACGTGCTGTGCTTCACGGGCATCACCAAGCTGGGCGCGGTGGCGCCCCTTGGCGGGCTGCTGCTGCTGGCCGGCTGGCTGAGCCTGGTGCTGGCCGTGCGCGAGCTGTAGGGCCAGCGCCGGCCTGGGGCCCAAACGCAAAAGGGCGGCCCGCACACGCGGGCCGCCCTTTTTTGGTGATGCCAATGAATGCAGCAAAGGCTACTTCGTTTTGGCTTTCAGCTTGGCGTCGCCAACTTTCTCTTTCACTTTTTTGCCTTCGGCTTTCACCGCGGTGCTCGGGGCAGCGGCAGCGGTGGTAGCAGCAGCCGAAGCCGTAGTGGCCTCTTTCACTTCGCCCACCAGCGACACGGTGGTGGAACCGGCGGTGGCGTTCGACTCAATGGTCAGCACTTTGTTCTGCATGCCCATTTTGCCGGTCGAGTTAAAGTGCGCCGAGATGGTGCCGGTTTTGCCGGGGGCCACCGGGTCTTTGGTCCACTCCGGGGTGGTGCAGCCGCAGCTCACGCCGATGTTGGAGATGATGAGGGGGGCGGTGCCGGTGTTGCGGAACTTGAAGGTGTGGTCGACGGTGCCGCCCTGCACCACGGAACCGAAGTCGTACTTCGACTCTTCGAACGTGATGGCGGGGCCTGCCGTGGTGGCAGCTTTGGCGGCCGGCGCCTGGGCTTGCGCAGTGTAAGCGGCAGCGGTCAGGCTCAGGGCGAGGAGCAAGGTTTTTTTCATGAAACGAGACTTTTTAACGTTAGGTGAAGAGTTGAGGTGTAACAAATTTACTGGTTTCGCAGGGACTCACAAATTTACGACCAAACTAATGGCCGCCCCTGAAGATACTGTGAAGTTCCTGCAACCCAACCGGGGCCATTTTCATTCCTACAATATTTTAAATATCTGATTTACAGCACAAAACCAACAGCACCTCGGCTACAACTCCGGTTTGCTGCGGCCGCGCCCTACTCGTCTTCCACGGGGTCGCTAATCAGCTTCTGCTGGAAATTCAGCAAAAATAGCCGCTCCGACGCCCGCGTGATGGCCGTGTAGAGCCAGCGCGCAAACTCGCCGGCCAGCGGCTCGTCGGGCTTCAGAAAGCCGTGGTCGACGAACACGGCCTGCCACTGCCCGCCCTGCGCCTTGTGGCAGGTGAGGGCGTAGGCAAACTTGATTTGCAAGGCGTTGAGGTAGGGGTCTTTGCGCATTTCCTTGTAGCGCTCGGCCTTGGTTTTGAGGTGGGCGTAGTCCTCGCTCACGGCCATGTACAGGGCGTTGTTGCGGTCCGATGGCAGGGCCGGGCTTTCGGTGTGCAGCGTGTCGAGCAGCAGCTTCACTTCGATTTCGGGCTCGTCGGGGTAGTCCACCAGCCGCACCTGGGCCTGCGCGAAATGAAAGCCGTACATCTCCTCGCGCCGGATGACCTTGCGGATTTCCAGAAAGTCGCCGTTGGCCAGAAAACCGATTTCCGAGTCTTTAGGCAGCCAGAAATAGTTGTTGCGCACCACCATCAGGTAGTCGCCGCCCTCAATCTCCTCCTCGGCATCGAACAAGGCCCGCCGGATGAGTTGGTTGTACTGGTTGGCGTTGCGGTTGGAGCGGCAGATGATGGTGGTGTTTTCGTGCCCAAACTGGCGGTAGGCCCAGCGCAGGCCGTCCTCCAGCTTGTCGCCGCCCATCTTGAAAATATCGCGGAAGCCCTTGGTGTGCAGCTGCACGTTGGGCACTTCCTCACGCAGCTCCTCGCGCAATTCGGTGGCATTCACCAATATGCCCGACTGCTGGGCCTGGCGCATCACCTGGCGCAGTTCCACGCTGCCCACCGTGGCCCGGAAGCGGTGGGCCAGCAAATCGGGGTCGAGGGCCGGGCTCAGGAGCTGGCCCACCGGCGGCAGCTGCGCCGTGTCGCCGATGAGCAGCAGCTTGTTGCTGGTTTTCTCAAACACGAAGCCCATTAAGTCGTCCAGCAGGCCGTTTTCGCCGAAGGCTTTCTCGTCCGAAATCATCGAGGCCTCATCCACGATGTAGAGCGTTTGCTCGGTGCGGTTGGGCTGGCGCTGGAAATTGAGCCGCTCAGACGGCGAGCCCGACGTTTGGCGGTAAATTTTCTTGTGGATGGTGCTGGCCGCCACGCCGGCGTAGCCCGCCATCACCTTGGCGGCGCGGCCGGTGGGCGCCAGCAGCGTGTACTTGCGCTGCAGCTTGTGCAGCCACTGCACCAGGGCACTCACCACGGTGGTTTTGCCGGTGCCGGCGTAGCCGCGCAGCACAAAAATCTTGCGCCCCGGCAACTGGTCTTTCAAAAAAGCGTCGAGCTGCGTGAACAGCTGCGCTTGGTCCTCGGTGGGTTCGTAGGGGAAGTAGTCGCGGACGGAGGGGGTGCGGAGGGTAAGCATTGATTACAATTTCAATATCAAATCAAGTTATAAAGTCAATCGGCCCAATAAACGTGCTTTCTCCATAGCCTGAATCCTTGAAGCAGAATACGCCGCAGGACTTTGCGTTCTTGGCGAGGCCAAACTGCCGGAATTGAGCGGTATCCCAGCCTTTGCCATATCCCATCTGTTGCATACAACAGCTCGAATACCCGGTTGCGAACCGGCGCCTTGGTATCGCCGTCAAAAGGTTTTCCGATACTTTGGCCTAAGTCAGAAAACGCATTCCAAACGATTAACGAATTGGCAGGCGGCATTTTTTCTGGATTATCCATCCACGCGGCTACACTATCTAAATCATGCAGTTGCGGCTGCTCTGTTTTCAGTGGCAAGCCCTGTTCCCGGGCCAGCGCAATGATTTTGTCTCTGCTCCGAAATGCGGGCACCCGTTGATTGTCGAAGGTCCAGAAATATTCTTTTTCCAAACCTGCTATCCAAAGCAGGTACATATCCTGACGCTTAAACCGTGCCCATAAAACATGGTAAGTGACCTCGCTCATCTGTACTACCGGCTTGGTTTGCGCAATTCAGTTATTAAGCCGGCTCAATGACCACCATCGTGCCGCTGGCTTTGGCGATGAGCAGGTCGTCGCACCACACTTCCGCTTCGCAGAATTGCAGGCGGCGCCCGGCTTTCAACACCCAACCGATGGCTTTTAATTTCTGGCCCACGCCGGGGTGCAGGTAGGAAACCTTTAAGTCGGAGGTTACCAAGCCGTGGTCGTCGGGAATGAGGGTGACGCCGGCAAACCCGGCCACCAAATCGGCCATCGTGGCAATGAGGCCGCCGTGGGCAAAGCCGCGCTGCTGCTGGTGCTGCTCGCCCATCATAAGCTCAGCCTCGACCCGGCCGGGGGTTATCACCGTCAAATCGGCCCCGATGAGGTGCATAAACCGCTGCCCCGTAAGCTTGCGGCGAATGCGGGCTTCGAGGTCGGAAAGGGCTGTAGAAGTGGGCGTTTTGGAAGAATTGAGCGACACGAAATTCTGCTATGTTTGCTTAAAAGAAAAGGTCAAACTGACGCACTTATGCTTTATACCGCCTTGTACCAATGGCCTTGCAGATGGACTTTTTAGGACTATAAAACCACCTTTGCAGGCTGTTGGCGGCACTTTGCGCATCAGTACGCCAAAGGTACTGGCTGGGCTCTGCCTGTTGGCTCCGGCGCGTTCAGGTAGCATTTCATTGGGGACGTGGAACAGGCTCCGGCATCGTTATAGCCGGCGGCTGTGCGCAACCGTGGCGCTTTTATTTTCAGTTTTGGGCACATAACAACGGCGGACGCCCAGCGTTAGCCGTACACGGTTGCTTGCTTCTCCTTCGGAAGCCTGCTGTGCTACTCCACCCCATGTCCGACGCTACGATACTTTCTCCCGATGCATTGCTGGCCGCCTATTCGGGCAAAGTGCGGGTGCGGGTGGGCGGGCTGCTGCTGCGCGCCGGGGCGTTGCTGCTGGCCGGCCACCGCGGCCTGCTGCCCCAGGGGGCGCCGTTTTGGTCGCCGCCCGGCGGGGGCTGGCAGTTTGGCGAAAGCCTGAAGGCAGCGCTGGTGCGCGAGTTTCGCGAAGAAACCGGCCTGACGGTGCAGGTAGGGCGCTTTTTGCACCTGCACGAATTCAGCACCGACAAGCTGCAGGCGCTGGAGCTGTTTTTTGAAGTGCTGGCCGACGACGACGCGCAGCCTCAGCTCGGCCACGACCCCGAACACGCCCCCGATAAGCAATTGCTCGTTGACGTCGCCTGGCACACGCCCCGGCAGCTGCTGCACCTGCCCCCGGCGCAGGTGCACCCCGTGCTGCAGCACGTCCTCAGCACCGACGATGTCTTTGTGCCCCAGGTGCGCTTCGTGGAATAAGGCTTGAGGACGTCCTGCTGAGCGCCACCGAAGCAGCTCTGCTGCAACGCTGAATCGGAGTAGTTGCGCGGCAAAGAGGTTGCGGCTACGCCCAACGGGACGGGCTTCCATTCCTCGCCAGGCGCGGCGTTATCTTTGGCCTGTTTCGCCCCGATTTCGTGCCCGTTTCCGCTACTTCTCTTTCTTCCGCTTCGGCGGGCGCCCAGCTGCGCCTGCGCGACGAAACCTTCGACCCCGCCAACCTGGGGGCCTACAACCTGTACCTGCTGGCCAGCCCCACACGGCTCCAACTGGCCGCTGTCGACGTGGAGCGCCACAAGTTCGTGCTGCTCGAAGAACACGCCCTAACGGCCGGCGGGCTGGCCGCGCTCGAACTCCAGCACGACTGCCTGGGCCAGCGCGGCTGGAACGCCGTGCGCCTGGCCGTCACGGGCCGGGGCTTCACGCTGCTGCCGGCGCCCCTGTTCCGGCCCGGCGATGAGGAAGCGGCCCTGCGCCTGCACCACGCCCCCTCTGCCGCCGAAACCGTGCGCCATACTACCCACCCGGGCCTGGAGCTGGTGAACGTGTTTGCGGCCGACGCGCGCCAGGCCGACTGGCTGGCCGCTACCCACGGCGCCAGCGGCCGGCTGCTGCACCACACCAGCGCCCTGCTGGCCGGGCTGGTGCACCAGCGCGGGGCCGCCGCGCCGCGCCGCCTCTACCTCAACCCCGGCCCGCAGGAGCTCACCCTGGTGGTGCTGGGCCAGCACCTCGAATACTGCAACGTCTTTTCCTGCACCACGGCCGAGGACGTGGTGTACTACACCATTCTGGTGATGCAGGAGCTGCACCTCGACCCCGACCAGGACGAGGTGACTGTGTGGGGCGAACTCATGCCCGACTCGGCCATTTTCAGCCTGCTGCGCACCTACGTGCGCAACGTGCGCTTCGGCCCGCGCCCCGGCAACGTGCAGTACAGCTACCGGCTCAACGACGTGTTTGAGTACCGGTACTTCGATTTGTTCAGCCTGCACTTTTGTTAATTATCAATCAGAAATGATGAGTTATAAATTTTTGCTTCGCTGGTAACGGCAGCTATAATTCCCAACTCGTACTTTTTAATTCATAATTTCTAATTCGTAATTAACTCCCAATGTCCCGCATTGCAGTTTTCCCCGGCTCCTTCGACCCCTTCACCAACGGGCACCTCGATGTGGTGCGGCGCGGCGTGCGGCTTTTCGATGAGGTAATTGTGGCCATTGGCACCAATAGCAGCAAGCAGCGCTACCTGCCCGTAGAACAGATGGTGGGGCTGATTGCCGATGTATTCCGGGACGAGCCGCGGGTGACGGTGCGCACGTTCAAGGGCCTCACCGCCGAATTTGCCCGCGAAGTGGGTGCCCGCTACCTGCTGCGCGGCCTGCGCACCAGCGTCGATTTCGAGTACGAAAAACCCATTGCCTACGGCAACCAGCACGTTAACCCCGACCTGGAAACCGTGTTTTTGCTCACTTCGCCCACGCTGGGCGCCATCAGCAGCACCATCATCCGCGACATTCACCGCTTCGGGGGCAATGTTGATGCTTTTTTGCCCTTTGCCATGCCGTCGCTGGGCACCTGGAGCAACTAGGGAACTACTATTGGTTCAGCGCAATGGGCAACACCCGCAAGCCGAACAGCCGGGTGGGGTGCTGCGTTTGGAAAACCGGCAGCACCAGGTACTTGTCGGCCCCGAGCTGCAGGCGGGCTCGGCTCATTAGCTCGTCCTCGTTGCTCCCCAGCAGCAGCAAGTCGTTGACTTGCCGCGTACGGTTGTCGTAGGCCACCACCAGGGCCAGGCCCCGGCTCCGGAACAGGGCCAGCGAATCCGCTTTGTCGCCGTGCTGCGGCTCGGAAGCCAGCGTGGGGTCCGCAAAGCCGGGCGGCATGGGCAGCGGCGGCCCTAGCCGCGCGTTCATCTCGTCAATGGAGAGATTGAGCAGGGCCGGCACGTCGACGCCGGCCTGCGGGTGCGCGGCGGGGGCCCGGGGCACGTAGTCGCGCCGGGGCTCGTGCGTGCCGGAGCACGCGCCCGCCCCCATTGCCGCCGCCAAAAGCCCTATCAGAATCGGTCGCATCGACCGCAATATACCATTATTTCCCAGTGGCCGGGGTTTCCTTGGCGGGCTTGCCGGCCATGTGGCTGAGGTAGTAGCGCACCACCAGGGCGATGGAAGCATAGGAATCCTCCAGTTTGGCCAGGGCCTCTTGTGGCGACATCCAGCGCACTTCTTCGATGTATTCCTCGGTCTGGGGCTTCATCACGCTGTCGTCGAGGCACTTCATGAGGTACCAGTTGGTTTTTTTCAGCATCTTGTTGCCCTTGTAGGCGTAGCTGTGCCAGGTGCTGGGCAGCTTGTCGCCGAGTTCGAGCTTGATGTTGGTTTCCTCTTCCACTTCGCGCAGGGCGCCGGCGGCCTGGTCCTCGTCGCTCTTGAGCTTGCCTTTGGGCAGGTCCCATTTGCCGAGGCGGTAAATCATGAGGACCTGGTCGCCCTTCACCACCAGCCCGCCGCCGGCTTTGGCAATTTTGAACTGGTCTTTCAGATGCAGGATGACGTGCTTTTTCTTCTTAACCAGCATGGTCAGCGACTTCAGCTTTTTCAGCTTTTTCACTTCCATCAGGCGCAGGAGGCGGTCGATGAACAGCGGACCGGCGTCCTTCACCAGCACGTCGCCCACCAGGTCTTTCGACGTGAAATCGTCGTCGGGGTTCAGCACCAGGTCGAATTTGTGCTTGTATACTTTCTCGCTGAGCTTTTTGATGACCAGCGGGATGTCGTTGATGAAAATATTCATCGGAAAAGCGGCTAGGGAAAACGATAACGGGCAACGGGGCCGCCGAAATCAGAAAAGAAATGAGAAGAAAGCTCCGGGCAGCGGCCGCAAGATACGGGGCCCGGCCGATTTGCCGGAGTGCCGCATCTTTGCGCCATGACGCGCATTGGCCTGCTTTCCGACACCCATAGCTACTTCGACGAGCGCATCGCGCATCATCTGCGCGGCTGCGACGAAATCTGGCACGCCGGAGATTTCGGCGACGCCCGCGTGGTGGACGAACTGCAGGCCTTAGCGCCGCGCTTTCGGGGCGTGTACGGCAATATCGACGGCGCGGACGTGCGCCGGACCCAGCCGTTGGTGCAAAATTTTGAAATTGAGGGCCTGCGGGTGCTCATGACGCACATCGGCGGCTACCCCGGGCACTACGCGCCGGCGGCCCGCCCCCTGCTGGCCGAAACGCGGCCGGGCCTGTTCATCACGGGCCATTCGCACATCCTGCGCGTCATGCCCGATAAAAAGCTGGGCCTGCTGCACCTGAACCCCGGCGCGGCCGGGCGGCACGGGTTTCATCAGGTGCGCACGCTGCTGCGGTTTGGTGTGGAGGCCGGCCGGGTGGTGGACTTGCAGGCCGTAGAGCTGGGCAAGCGGGCAGGGTAAGTGCCTTTGGGAGAACTCACAGGCTTGAGAGGTTAAAAAGAGCGGTCATGTCGAGCTTGTCGAGACATCTCGCGTGCTAAAGTAATCCTAATGATTTGATTTACTTTAGCACGCAAGATGTCTTGACAAGCTCGACATGACCGCTCTTTAACTGACTGCGCCCCAGCAGCTCCACACCAAAAAGCCCCGGCTCTTTGCAGAACCGGGGCTTTTCACAATAAGATAGGCTGGTTGCAGAGAACAGGACGGATTGCCGCGCTGCGCTCGCACTGACAGCTACCGTCTGTTTACAGCGCGATTTCGGGCTTGGGGTGCTCGCCTTCCTGGCCGTCTTCGTTCACGGGCTTGGTGACGGCTTCGGCGTCGTCGAAAGCTTCGGCGTTGGCGGCGGTGTCGTCGGCAGCAGCGGGCGAAACGGCTTCTTTTACGGTCTCAACGGCGTCGGCTACCACTTCCTTGGCTTTCTCCACCACGGAGCTGTGGGCCACGGTTTCGGCCACTTCTTTCACCTTGTCGACGGCGGCAGAAGCGGTGTTTTTCACGGCAGCCACGGCGCCGGCCACGCCACCGGTGGTGGCGAAACGCGACTTCAGCTCCTCGATGTCCACGTTTTTCAGAACGGGCGTGCGGAGCAACTCCTTGATGATGTGCTGCTTGTTGTTGGCGCGGGCAATGTTCTTGCGGTGCTTGCGCTTGAGGCGGGTAACGGACATGGTGCCGGGATGGTTAAAGTCTAAGCTTACGAAACGGAGGGCAAAAGTAGGGCTTTCATCTGAGAAGTGCAAGCCCGTGAGGCATTTTGCTGAATTACTGCGCTTTCAGGCCCCTTCCGCCGCCCCGGCATTTGGGGGCTACTTTTGCCTATTGAGGGCTACGCGCCGCCTCGTGATGAGGCAGGCGCGGCCCGCCGGGGCATTTTCCCTGACTTCTGCCTTTCTGTTCCATCGTTTGCTATGACTGCTGAAAATTCTGCCCTGCCCATTGTCGACCTGCGCTCCGACACCGTGACGCGGCCCACGCCGGCCATGCTGGAAGCCATGTTTGCCGCCCCGGTGGGCGATGATGTGTACGACGAGGACCCTTCCGTGCGCCGCCTGGAGGAAATGGCTGCCGCCCGCTTCGGCCTCGAAGCCGGCCTGTTTTGCCCTTCGGGCACTATGACCAACCAAATTGCCATCAAGGCCCACACCGAGCCGCTGAGCGAGGTGATTTGCGAGCAAACGTCGCACATCTACCTGTGGGAGGTGGGCGGCATCGCGTTTCACTCGGGCGCGAGCGTGGCGCTGCTGCCGGGGCAGCGCGGCCGCGTGACGGCCGCGCAGGTGGAAGCCGCCATTCGGCCCGAAAACCTGCACTACCCCACCACCCAGCTGATTTCGCTGGAAAACACCCACAACCGCGGCGGCGGCAGCTGCTACGCCCTGGAAGACCTGCAGGCCATCAGCGAGGTGGCGCAGCGGCACGGCATTGCGCGGCACCTGGATGGGGCGCGCATTTTTAACGCGCTGGTGGCCACGGGACAGCGCAGCGAGGACTACGGGCCGCTGTTCGACTCGATTTCGGTGTGCTTATCGAAGGGCTTGGGCACGGGCGTGGGCTCGGTGCTGCTGGGCTCGGCGGCGTTTATTAAGAAGTGCAAGCGCATCCGCAAGGTGATGGGCGGCGGGTGGCGGCAGGCCGGCTACCTGGCCGCGGCGGGCATTTACGCCTTGGAAAACCACGTGGCGCGGCTGGCCGACGACCACCGCCGCGCCGCCCGCCTGGCCGAGGTGCTACGCGCCCAAGCCTACGTGGCCGAGGTGCTGAGCCCGGAAACCAACCTCGTCATTTTCCGGCTGCACGACCACCAGCCGGCCGCCGATTTCCTGGCTACGCTGGAGCAGCGGGGCATCCGGGCCAGCAGCTTCGGGCCGCAGTGGATTCGCTTCGTGACGCACCTGGACGTAGACGATGCCATGCTGGGGCGCGTAGAGGAGGCGCTGGGCGCGATGTAGAGCGCCATTTCGAGCGCAGCCGAGACATCTCGCTTGCTTTGAGTAATAATCCAAATCGCAAGGAGAGCATTACTGCCCCGAGCGAGATGTCTCGGCTGCGCTCCACATGACGTTCAATTTCTCTTCCCCACTGACTGATGGATTTATACAATGCTTTGGCGCTGCTGCTGGTTACCGCCGCCGGCTTTGCCTACGTCAACCACCGCTTTCTGCGCATGCCGCCGGCCATTGGGCTGATGGTGCTGGGGCTGGCGGCGTCGCTGCTGCTGGTGCTGCTGGCGAAGTTCGACGTGCAACCGGTGCTGGACCTGGCCCGCATCGTTAGCAAGCTGGATTTCAGCCGCATTGTGATGCAGGTGATGCTGGGGTTTCTGCTGTTTGCCGGGGCCATTCACGTGGACGCGGGGCGGCTGGGCAAGCTGCGCTGGCCGGTGGGCGCGCTGGCGCTGGTGGGCACGCCGGTGAGCACCCTTCTGGTGGCCACGGCCATGTTTTTTCTGCTGCCGCTGTTCGACCTGCCCACGCCGTTTATCTACTGCCTGCTGTTTGGCGCGCTCATTTCGCCGACGGACCCCATTGCCGTGCTCAGCATCCTGACCAAGGCCAACATCTCAAAATCGCTGGAAACCAAGATTGTGGGCGAGTCTTTGTTTAATGACGGGGTGGGCGTGGTGCTGTTTGTGGTGACGCTGGAAGTGGCCACGCTGGGCCCGCAGGACTTCACGTTTTCGCACGCGCTGGCCGTGTTTGCCCGCGAAACGCTGGGCGGGCTGGCCCTGGGCACGGCCCTGGGCCTGGGCACGGCCTGGCTGCTGCGCACCATCGACAACTACCAAGTGGAAGTGCTGCTGACGCTGGCCGTGGTGGCCGGCGGCACGGCGCTGGCCACGCGCCTGCACACCTCGGGCCCGCTGGCCATGGTGATGGCGGGCTTGCTGGTGGGCCATTTCAGCCGCAGCGGCGGGGTGATGTCCGACGAGTCGCAGGACTACGTGGACAAGTTCTGGGAGCTGGTGGACGAGGTGCTGAACGCGCTGCTGTTTGTGCTGATGGGCCTGGAAGTGCTGGTGCTCGACATTCCCGGGCGCACGGTGCTGGTGGGGCTGGCGGCCATTGTGGTGGTGCTGCTGGCGCGCTGGGTGGCCGTGTCGGTGCCGCTGGTGTTTCTGCGGCTGCTGCCCACGTTTCAGCCCTCGGACCACGGCGTGGCGGTGCTCACCTGGGGCGGGCTGCGCGGCGGCCTCTCGGTGGCGCTGGCGCTGAGCTTGCCGCCCACCATGCCGCGCGAGCTACTCGTGGGCATCACCTATGTCATTGTGGTGTTTTCCATTGTGGGGCAAGGGCTTACCATTGGCCCGCTGGTGCGCTGGCTGGGCGTGGGGCGCCCGGCGGCTGAGTAGTGGCCTGCGGTGGCCGCACCGCGGCGAATTGCACGCGCGCAGCGGCACCCAAACCCGGCGTTCTCACGTTCTTCTTTTTATGAACCTGTTCATCATCGGCGACGTCCACGGGTGCTTGCACACCTTGCAGGAACTGCTCACGCGCTGGGACCCGGCCACGGAGCACCTCATCCAGGTGGGCGACCTGGTGGACCGCGGCACCTACATTCCCGAAACGGTGGAGTTGGCCCGCGGCCTCAACGAGCAATACCCGGCCTCGACCACCTTCCTCATGGGCAACCACGAGGATGCGCTGCTGCACCATTTTGGGCCAGAGGGGCCCTACACGGGCTGGCTGAAATGGGGTGGCCGCAGCACCGTGGACCAATACCAGGCCCGCCCCGAGCTGCTGGCCCGGCACCTGCCGTGGCTGGCAGAGCGCCCGCTTTTCTGGGAGAATGAGCACGTGCTGGTGAGCCACGCCGGCATCACCGAGTCGGCCTTCGCTTACGACCCCGACAGCTCCGACGGGCTACTGTGGGCCCGCACGCCGCTCAAGCGCCTGCCGCAGTTGCAAGTGGTGGGCCACACGCCCACGGAAAAAAACGAGCCCCGGTCCGACAAGCAAACCAACAGCTTATACCTCGACACGGGCGCCGTGTTTGGCGGCAACCTGACGGGCGTGCGCCTCTCCCCCACCGGCCAGCCCCTCGAAATCATCATGATTCCGGTGCACCTCGAAGACCTGCTGGAATAACCCCGACTTTCCTATATCACGCCTTAATTCATGCTCAATCAAGCTGCCATCGAGCACCTGACGGCCGCCGACCCTCTTCTCGGCGGCGTGATTGCGGCGGGCCGCGCCATTCCACCGCGCCCGCACGAAGACCTGTACCTGGCCCTGCTGCGCGCCATCGTCAGCCAGCAGATTTCGACCAAGGCGGCCGCCGCCATCTGGAAGCGGTTCCAATCCCTGTTTCCGCCCGAGGGCTACCCCGAGCCGCGCGAAGTGCTGGCCCTGACCGAAGACGAGCTGCGCGCCGTGGGCCTTTCGCGCCAGAAAGCCGGCTACCTCAAGGCCATTGCCGAGTACAACGAACGGGGCCTGCTCGACTACGAACACCTCACCAGCCTCTCGGAAGAGGCGTTTACCCAGCACCTCACCGCCATCCGGGGCGTGGGCCGCTGGACGGCGCAGATGCTGCAAATGTTTGCCCTCGACCAGCCCGATGTGTTTTCCGAAGGCGACCTGGGCGTGCAAAACGCCATGCGCCGCCTCTACGGCCTGGAAGAAACCGGCCGCGCCCTGCAAAAGCGCATGCTGGTGATTGCCGAAGCGTGGCGGCCTTACCGCACGCTGGCCTGCAAGTACCTGTGGCAGAGCCTGGATAACGGCACGCAGATTCCGCCGTCGGTGTAGGTAGGGTGTAGATAGTAGGACTAAACAAACCGGCTGTCATCCTGAGCGCAGCGAAGGACCTTCTCATGGTAGCAATAGTTGGATTATTGCTCGTCGTTCATCGGCGAGAAGGTCCTTCGCTGCGCTCAGGATGACAGCCGATTTGCTACCCCTTCCCTCTTCACACCAACACCTTCTCGCCCATTTTAAACACCTCCTCCCGCACAAACAGCTCGCCTTCCTGCCGCAGAATGGCGAGGTTGTCGATGATGATTTTGAGGTTGTAGGTTTCCTGGTTGAGGTAGGCCAGCACGGGGCCGAGCAGGTCGGGGGTGGTGTCGTGCAGGGCCAGCGAGATGTGCGGCAGCCAGCAGTCAGGGCCGCTGAACTTGTCGGTGCGCAGGCAGAGCGGCGCGGTGGCTTCGCGGATGCGGCGGTGCAGGGCATTCAGCGCGTCGGAACGCAGCACGGGGATGTAGATGACCGGCCGCTCGCCCGGAAACACGCCCAGGCCGGTGGTGAAGGCCGGAAACGGCGCGGTGGTGGTGGCCACTTCGGCCAGCACCTGCTTCAGGGCACTGAGCTTTTTGACGCCGGCCAACTGGTAGGTCAGGTGCGGGTCGAGGGTGGCCTGCACGTCGTCGAGGCCAAATTTTTCTTCCAGGCTTTTGATGATGGCGTTGATGCGCTGCACGTGCGGCGCGCTAAGCAGGGAGGTGATGGCAAGCATGACGGGGGGTACGGAAGAAACGGCCGGCGCGCCGAAAGCCGCGGCCGAAAGAAACGAAGCGGCGGGCATTACGGCTTCCGGGCGGCCATTTGCTGGTTGAACTGTTCGCTTTGCCCGCGCGGAATGCTGAGCGACGGAAATGCCTCGCCCCGGATATTTTTGGCCAGCTGCACCAGCTGGCCGGCGTGGTAGGCGTAGTGGGCCACCTGGCGCTGCACGGCGGCCAGCACCGTGTGCGCCTCGCCCCGAATGGTGACGGTGCGCAGCAAATCGGCGGGCCGCAGGTCATCGAGCAGCTCAAACAGCACCTGCCAGGCAGCTTCCCACTCAGCTTTCAGCGGGCCGATGGCTTCCGCGGAATCGGGCTCCTCAAACTCGCGGTCGCGCTGGCGGGTGGGCTTTTCGCCGTCGGAAGTGAAGAAATCGGTGAAGCGCGAGCGCAGGTTGCCGGCCATGTGCTGCACGATGACGGCGGCGCTGTTAGCACCGGGCGCCGGCCGGTGCAGCCAGTCGGCGTCGGCGAGCTGGGCCAGGGCGCGGTCTGCCAACCCTTTGTACGACTGAAACTGTGGCGGCACGTGGCCAGCACGGCCGGGCCCAGGGCATCGGAAGCAAGTGAATCAGGCATGGGCCAAATGTACTAATTCCGGGCCCGGCTGTCTGCCCAGCGCGGCGCCTTTGGGCCGTGCCGGTCGGTGAAAAAGCGGCCTCCATCGACTTCGCGGCGTCACCCCCATCCTCGCCCCGCCTTTTCGCGTTACGATACCCTTTGCCCTTCTTCCGTGCCCGAACCCGTTGCTTCCGCGCCTTCTTCCGCCCTGCCCACGCCGCCACCGGCCACACCCGCTTCGCGGCTACCCAAGTGGCTGTGGTGGCTGCTGGGTCTGGCGGCGTTGCTGCTGATAGGCGCGCTCGTGGTGCAGCATTTTCTGGACCCGTGGCTGCGCCAAAAGCTGGAAAAGCAGGTGGCTACCCAAACGCACGGGCAGTACCACCTGCAAGTGGGCGCGCTCGAAACCAGCATCTGGCAGCGCGCCATCCGGCTGCGGCGCGTGCGCCTGCGCCCCGCCGCCCAGGTGGCCGACACGCTGCCCCGGGTGCGCCTCGACGCGGCGCGCCTGCACGTGACGGGCGTGGGCCTGCTGGCGCTGCTGCGCAAAGGCGTGGTGCCCATCGACAGCGTCGTGCTCGACTCGGCCACGGTGGAGGTGCTGGCCCTGGCCCGCCGCCCCACCCAAAACGCCGGCAAGCCCTTGCACGAGCGCCTGCCGCTGAAGTTGAAGGGCCTGGAAATCGGCTACTTCGGCCTGCTGCACACGCAGGGCGCTTACCTGCCCGGCGCGCAGCCGACCGCCCGGTTCCGCCGTGCCGACCTGAGCGCGCACGACCTGCACCTCACGCCCGCCGGCGCGGCCGACACCCAGCGCCTGGCCTACGCCGCCGACTGGCAGCTGCAGCTGCGGCAGGCCCAGGGCTTGACGCGGGGCCACCGGCTGCAATTGACCAGCCTTTTGGCCTCGACTGCCAACCAGCAAATTCAGCTTGACTCCGTTCGCATGCAGCCGGAAGGCAACGCGCCGGCCGGCAGCCCGCGGGTAAATCTGGCGTTGCCGCGCCTGCGCCTCACCGGGCTGAATGCGGCCGCGCTGCTGCACCGCCACACCTTCCGGGCCGATTCGCTGGTGTTGCAGGCCCCGCGGCTGACGCTGGTGCCGCCAACTGGGAAAGCTTCGGGCAGCGCTGATTTTGGCCAGTATGCGCGCCGCTTCGACCTGGCGCACCTGGCCGTGCGCAACGGCTCTTTGCACGTGAAGGACGCGGCCCTGCGTTCCGTTATTCGCAGGATTGACGTGGCCGGCACCGCCATTCACATTGATGCGAAAGGCCAGCCCGATGCGCGCCAGGTGCTTTTTGCCAAAGCCTGGACCCTGGGCCTGGGCCGCAGCGAAGCCACCGTGGCGGCGCACGCCGTGAGTTTGGGCCGGCTGAACTTGTCGACCGCGGCCGGCACGCTCGACCTGCGCGCGGTGCGCGTGCGGCCGCCCGGGCCGGGCCAAGGCAAGCCCGGCGCGGTGCGGGTCGACCTGACCATGCCCTCCCTGGCCCTGCGCGGATTTGATGCGGCCGCGGTGCAGCAGCAACGGCGGCTGCGGGCCAGCTCGCTGGTAATTGACGGGGCCCGGCTGAATTTTACGCCGCCCAAAACCCCGCCCCCGCCGGTGTGGAAATTGCTATCGAAAGCCGTGCGCCGCACCGACCTGGCGGAACTGCGCATCCGGCGCAGCTTTTTGCAGATTGGCGGCCTGCGCCACTCGCCCGAAATCAACGACATCGACCTCACGGGGCGCGGCATTCGCATCGACTCGCTGGCCGCGCTGGAACCCGCCCGCATTGCCTACGCGCGGAGCTGGAAAGCCAGCTCGGGCCTGATTGCGGCCCCCTTCGACCCGCCTTACTACCGCGCCAGCAGCCAGCGCGCGCGCCTCGATACCGACGCGCACCTGTTCCGGTTTGAAGGCCTGAGCCTGGTGCCCAAATACTCGGCCGTGGGCATGAACCTGCACAAGGGCTACCAGGTGCCGGCCGTGACGGCCCGGATTCCCTCGCTGACGTTCAGCGGGCTGGAGTTTGCCGGGCTGGTGCGGCGGGCCGACGTGCGGGTGGCCCGCGTGACGGTGGAGCGGCCCGAAGTGCGCATTGTGTCCGACGGCCGCGGCCCCATCAACCCCAACCGCTCCAAGATTTCGCCCGAAGAAATGCGGCACCTGCCCATGACAGTGGACGTGCGACGGCTCGACATCGTGGGCGGCAACCTGTTCACGAAGTACCGCAGCCCGCTCACGCCGCTGCCCGGCACCATGAGCATCAACCGCTTCACGGGCAGCTTTTTCAACCTCAGCAACGACCCGCGGCGCCAAACCGCGGCCACGCCGCTCACGGGCCGGGCCACCACCTACCTGCAAAACCGCTGCCGCCTCGACGCCCAGGTGTCGATGTACACGCTCGACCCGAAGGGGCAGCACCGCGTGTGGGGCACGTTTGGCGCGGGGCAATTTAACATTCTGAACTCCATGACGGTGCCCACGCGGCTGGTGCAGTTCAAGCAGGGCGACGTGCGCCGCATCCGGTTCGACCTGCAGGCCAACCGCCAGGGCAGCACCGGCACCATGTGGGCCGAATACTCCGGCCTGCAGCTGCAATTGCTGGGCTACAAGGACGAGGAGGTGAAAAAGCCCCTGCTGAAACGGGTGCTTTCCAAGGCCGCCAACGTCATCGTCATCCGCGACCAGAACCCGCGCAAGCGCGGCGAGCTGGTAACCGGCCAGATGATTTCGACCCGTGAGCCGCGCTTTTCGGTGTTCACGCTCTGGCGGCAGGGCGTGGTGAGCGGCCTGTTCGACAACGTGGGCGTGCCCCAGAAGCTGGCCCAGAAGCTGAGCGAAAGCAAGGACGAAGCCCCGCTGCCCAAATAATGGCCGAACAAAATCAGCCCGTCCTGCAGGAGAGCGTATGGTCGTGCTGAGCTTGTCGAAGCATCTCGCATGCCGGAGTAATTCTTTTCTTACGATTGGATTACTCTGGCACGCGAGATGTCTCGACAAGCTCGACATGACTGGTATTTTTCAATTGCTACAAAGGCGGAAGTGGTTTTAATAATTGCTAACTGCCTCTGCTGCTTAAAACTTCACCCGCGTAATGATGAACTTCTCCACCGGCGGCGTTTGCCCTGCTTGCAGCGCGTTCAGACTGGAACACAGCACGTAGCTGGCCACATCGGCGCCCGGGATTTGCCGGCGCACAGCCAGCGTGGTGGGATACAGCGGAGGCGCGCTATACGTGCCGGCCACGGCAGCATTGGCCCAGCCGTCGGCGGTGGTGAGCCGAAATACCCTGGCCTGGGCATTGCACACTACCTGCAGCTCGTTGCCCAACAGCAACAGGCCATCGGCACCTTGCAGGTTCTGGCTGCCCAGGTTTACGGTCGAAACCGCGGCGGGGCTCACCACCGGAATCTTGTAGAGAGTGCCCGTATTTGATTTGGCCACCAGCAGGTAGCCATCGGGGTGCCACACGATGCCGTTGAGGCCAAACATGCCGGCCGGCGCGCTAAACAAGGGGTTTTCGGCAAAAACCGACACCACCAGGTTGGGCGAAACTTTGTAGATGACCGGGGCAAAGCTGTCGGTAACGTAGGCGTTGCCGTCGGCGTCCAGGGCCACGTCGTTGGCGAAGTGGTTGGGGTAGTTGGCCGCCACGCCCACGCCGCCCAAGTCCACGACGCTGGGCGTTCCCTGGGCGTTGAGGAGGGAAAAAACGGCCAGGCGCGCCAGCTTGCCGCGGGTGGCGGCTGTGGTGCGGGCCGCGTTGTAGCCGGGGTCGGATACGGCGGCCAGCAGGCGGCTGCGGTTTTCGTCGATGCGCAGGCCGACGGTGGACACCAGCGCCGGGTTGTCGGCAAACACAGAGTAGGTGCCGTCGTCTTTCACCTGCCCGATGGCGCCCGCTGTTTCGGAGCTCACCAGAAAGCCGGCGTTGCCCGCAGATTCCACTCCTTCCGGGTAGAGCCCGGCCTGGCTGAAGGCCACCGTTTCGGGCAAAGGCGGCCCGAGGGGCCAGGTTTCGGTGGGCTCTTTCACACAGCCCGACAGCAGCAGGCCAAGCAGCACGGCTCCGAAACCAGGAGCGGCGGGGAAACAACGGAAACGGAATGCAGCCATGAAAACGCGGGCAAGGTGAATGACGAAACAAGAACAAGCGAAGTACGCCGCTGGAGGGCCATGGTTGTGCAATTTCTCCGGCGCCGGCTTTGTTCAGGGCCGGGCCGGGGGCATTTTTGGGCCGCAAGCCCGGCCATGCGCCGTACCTTTGCCTCCGAATACCTAGACGCAATGATTTCCATCTCCGACCTCGACTTCCACTTCGGCTCCCGCACGCTGTACGACAACGCCAGCCTGCACATCAAGCCCAAAGACAAAATCGGCCTCATCGGCCTCAACGGCACCGGCAAATCGACGCTGCTGCGCCTGTTGGTGGGCGAGTACAAGGCCGACGGCGGCTCCATTTCGATGGCCAAAGACGTGAGCCTGGGCTTTCTGAACCAGGACTTGCTGAGCTACGACACCCACGAGAGCATCCTGCACGTGGCCATGCAGGCCTTTGAGGAAGCGCTGGAATTGCAGAAGAAGATTGACGAAATCCTGGTGCAGTTCGAAACCGATTATTCCGATGAGTTGGTGGACAAGCTGGCCACCATGCAGGAGCGGTTTGAGGCCCTGGGCGGCTACACCATGCAGGCCCGCGCCGAGGAAATACTGGAAGGCCTGGGCTTCAGCACCGAAGACCTGACCAAGCCGCTGAAAAGCTTCTCGGGCGGCTGGCGCATGCGCGTGATGCTGGCCAAAATCCTGCTGCAGCAGCCCTCCCTCCTGCTGCTCGACGAACCCACCAACCACCTGGACCTGCCGTCCATCAAGTGGATTGAGAACTACCTGGCCGACTACGAGGGCGCCGTCATCATCGTGAGCCACGACCGCGCCTTCCTCGACCGCACCACCAACACCACCGTGGAAGTGCTGGGCGGCAAGCTGGTGCCCTACGCCGGCAACTACAGCTACTACCTCGAAGAAAAAGAGGAGCGCAACCTCATCCAGAAAGGCGCCTTTGAGAACCAGCAGGCCCAGATTCGGCAGGCCGAGCGTTTCATCGAGCGCTTCAAAGCCAAGGCCAGCAAGGCCAAGCAGGCCCAGAGCCGCGTGAAGGCCTTGGATAAATTGGAGCGCATTGAGGACGTGGCCCAGGACGCGGCCAAAATCAACATGAAGTTTACCTTCAAAGTCGAGCCCGGCCGCCACATCCTCCGCATGGAGCACGTGACGAAGAAGTACGACCAGAAGCTGATTTTCCGCGACACGAATGTGCACATCGAGCGCGGCGACAAAATCGCCCTTATCGGCGCCAACGGCAAAGGCAAGTCCACGCTCATGCGCCTGGTGGCGGGCACCGAGGCGCCTACCGCCGGCAAGCACCAGCTGGGCCACAACGTGATAATGTCGTTCTACGCCCAGCATCAGCTCGAAAGCCTCACGCTCGACAACGAGATTCTGCAGGAAATGAGCGAGGCCGGCTCGAAGCGCAACGACATGGAACTGCGCTCGGTGCTGGGCTCGTTCCTGTTTACGGGCGAGGAGGTGTTCAAGAAAATCAAGGTGCTGAGCGGCGGCGAGAAAAGCCGCGTGGCCCTGGCCAAAACCCTGATTTCGGAAGCTAACTTCCTGCTGCTTGACGAACCGACCAACCACTTGGACATGGTGTCGGTGAACATCCTGATTCAGGCCCTGGAGCAGTACGAAGGCACGTTCATCGTCATCAGCCACGACCGGTACTTCGTGGAAAACGTGGCCACCAAAATCTGGTTTATCGAAGACTTCCAGCTGAAAGAATACCCCGGCACCTACGCCGAGTACGAACTCTGGCAGGAAGACCGCGAGAAGGCCGCCAAGAAAGCCGGCCTGCCCAGCCCCTCGGCCCACAAGCCCCAGCCCAAAGAAGACCCCAGGCCCGCGCCCGCCGCCAATGGCCCCGACGCCAAAAAAGCCGCCAAGGAACTGGCCGAAGTGGAAGCCCGCATCACGGGCCTCGAAAAAGAGCTGGCCGTGTACGAAGCCCAGCTCGCCGATGCGGCCATCTACGCCAACGCGTCGCAGCTAAAGGACACCACCCTGAAGTTCGAGACCGTGAAAAAGGAGCTGGCCGCCCAAACCAAGCGCTGGGAAGAGCTGATGTAGGCGTTCATTTCGCCCCATCGGCTTTTCCGCAAAAGCGGGCCGCAGCTTACTCCGGGAGTAAGCCGCGGCCCGCTTTCTTGCGTGCCAGGCGTTGAGGCACCGGCCCATGCACGGCCGTGCGCGGGCCGGCAGGTTACTTTAAGTTCTTGCCAACGTCGGCAATAATGGACTCCGTTACCTTTAGGCTCATCAAATCGGTCACGTTCAGGCTGGCCAGGGCGTCGTAGAAAACCTGGGTTACGGCATAGCGGCCGCTGTCCTTGTTGCCCCGCGCGGCGCCGGCCAGCTCCTTGGCTTTGTTGAGCTTACTGACGTCAGTATCGTACTGGGGCAGGGCCTCTTTGATGGCTTTCACCGCGGTGGGCGTCCACCCCCAGGAAGTCACCTTGCGCCACGATTTCTGGAGCACCTTGTCGAGGGTGCCGGCCAGGGCGCTTTGCTGCATTCGGAGGGCATCGGCCCGCGCTTTCCCGCCGTCCCGGAAATTCCTAAACTCCTCGCCTGCGCTGCTCAATGCCGCCTCGGCCCTTTCGGCCAGCCCGCCGTGCTTGCTTGCGTTGATGATGGTAATGGCGTCCTGGCACAGGTCCGGGTGCTTTTTCCGCGTTTCCTCGTTCAGGTCGCTGCCTCGGTACACCATGGCCGGCCCCACTATGGCGTTCATCAGCCCGAAGTTCAAGGCGGCTATTTCCGATTTGTGACGCGCTTCATCCTTGTTGGCCTCAATTGCGGCCTTCAGTAGTTCGTACCGCTTCCGGGCGGCAAGGAATTCGCTCTTCAGCGCGTCCATGCGCTTGTTGAAGTCGAACTCGTTTCGCAGCTTGCCCACTTCGCCCCCCAGAAGCTTGCCCGCTTCACTGGCGGCTTCGTTCACCTTGGCCACCGCCTCCTGGTATTTCTTTCTCACCTGCCTGAAGGTCGAATACGCCTCGTACAGCGCCTGCATCTCTTCCTGCGACAATTCACTGAACCAGCTCACCGATTTCTCGTCCTTGTTCTCTTCTGCCTCTTCCCGGGGCTTGGGGCGTTCCCTTTCCCCTTTCGGCGCTTTTTCTGGCGCGGGCAGCACGCTGGCCAGCGCCCGGCCGCCCCGCACGGCCGCTCCGATGGTGCGGCCCGCCAGCCTGGAGCCTTCCATCACCATTTCCGCTTTTTCCTCGCCCGTCATGTTGGCCCACAGCTGCTTGAGGATGGCCCGCCGAACTTCCGCCGGGTAGTCCGTTTTTTCGCCTCCGATGGCCTTGGCGCCTTTTTCCTTGCCCATCTCGCCGTACTTCTGTTCCCAGTCTTCGCCCAGCAACCGCATGTTCTTCAGAATGGCCACAGCTTCCGCTTTCACGGCATCCATTCGGGCATCAAGCACCGGAACCAGGGCGTCATCTACGGCCCGTTGAACCGGCCCGGCCGCCGTGCGCCGCACCTTTAATTGCGTGGCCGGGCCCGGCCCGCCCAGGGCTTTGGCGCCCATCACGTCGGCTTCGCGTTCCAGGCCGGCGTCGTCGTTCACCGGCACCTGGCCCTTGAGCTGGCGGGTGGGCCGCACGCGGCCTTGCTTTTGCTGGGCCACGTGCCAGGCCTCGTGGGGCAGGTGCTGCTCCTGGCCCGGCGCCACGTGTATCTCGCTGCCCTGCGCGTAAGCGTGGGCTTGCAGTTCCGCCGGCTTGGCCGAATTGTAGTGCACCTGCACGTCGTCGAGCGAGTGGCCCGAGAGGTTTTCCACGCCGGCTTTCAGCTCGTCGGGCAGGCCCGTGGTGTTCTCGCTGGTTGGCGCTTCCTCCCGCTGCACCGGCGCGGCCGGGCTAGCGGCGCGGGCGCGGCCATCGAGGGCGCGCTGCAGGGTGGCGGCCTGCTGCATGCGCGGGCTGCCGTTGATGGCCTGCTGGGCCCGGCGCTGCACGGCGGCGGCGGGGCGCTGGTCGAGCAGCGACGCGGGGGCGTAGGGGCTGGCGGTTTGCTTGGCGGCCGGGCTTTTGGGGGCGGGGGCTTTGTCGGCGGCGCTCATGGGGCTTGTTGTGGGTAGGGAAAGCAACAACCGGCACCATGAGGCAAGACCGGGAGGCTAAGCGGCCGTAAGGTACACGCCGGTAGCATAGTTGCCATCACATGCATTCGACTGGTTCGCCGAATTATTGCGCTTGCAGCAGGCCCATGCTTACTATTCCACTGACGAGGCGGCGTTCAGGAAAACAAGTTGCTGGGCGGCGGGAAAAGTCTCGGGGCACGGCCAACCACGCTTTCAACATCCGTTGCCCTTGTTGTTTTACTTTAAGTCCAGCAGCGACGAGTGAATCCAGCCAATTGTTTTCACACAACGCCCGTCTTTCATCAGCTTGCTTTTTTCATTTGCCAAATACACTTTATTCCAGGCGCCAACGGTTTCGATTAACCCCACGATATACCCTGCTGGCAGGCTCGCTATTTCCGCCGAAGTCCGGGAGTGGTCGGCTCTAAACTTCGTATCGTTGGTGTTCACCGCGAACATATTGCCCACATTATCGGCCCGGCCCAACACGGCGGTTTTAAACTCCTTCCAAGGAAAAGCCGGGCCGGGGTCCGGCTTTCTGAGCGGGGCAATGTCGTCGTGGCCCAACACGGCAATTAATTTATAATGCGCCACCAGCACCTTGCTCAGGGCATAAAGCGCGGCCAGTTGCGGGGCGGGAAATTTAAACCAGTACTTATTGTCCGCCGCGTTCCAGAATTTGAGCTTGTGGGTTTTTGCGACTATATCGGCCGCTCTTTCGGCCGGATAGGTCTTGAATTTATCGTCGCTTACTCTTCTTCTGAAAGAACCATCCGCAAGCTTTTCGCAGAACCCGGGATTTACCAGCTCAATTCCGATGGAATGGTAATTAAAATTTTCTACCCCGTCCCACGTACTGCTTCCGGCATGGTTTGCTCGGCAATTGAACGGAATGAGCTGGGTAATGGCCCCGTTCTGGTCAATGACGATGTGCGCGGCTATTTTATCCGGATTATTAGTGGTGTCCTTAAACCAGTTGATGGCCTCACTGGCTTTGTCACCCGCGGTGTAATGAATAATTAAATAATCCGGGTCGATTACATTCCTGACGTTCTGCGACGGGGATTTTGTGATTTTCTCGCTCGTACTATCGGCCTTGAGCCAATGGTTGTCAATAATCATAACCGGAGGGGTTGAAGTGTGTGAGTTGCGTCAAGCCGCAAGGCAAGTTACCTTTTATAAATTTATTATATATTTATTTTATAATACACAAGAAAAAGGGTTCGTGGCTGGCACATTACCTGACCTGGCTTCAGGCCGGCCTACCCGCGCGCTGGGGAAGCCCCGCTCCAGCAGCCGACCAAGGCAAGCCTGCCGGCAGCTACTCGCATCATTTAACGGTGGTAATCTGCGCCTTGCACGCCGCCAACGCGGTGGCCGCATACGGGGGAGACCCCGGCCTCAAGTCGGTGCCGGCGTATTTCCAACCATACTTGATGTGCGCCTTGTTGACTTGCTTGGTTCCCCCGCGGAAGTGGATGTGTACCTCAATTGGCCCTACTCCGGCCCCGGGAATGCCCTGAATGACCGGGGGGCCGCTGAATATGAATATGCCCAGGGTAGATGGACCACTCATCCACGGCTTCTCGGGTTCGTACCTGTTCACTGCCGGCGTTTGGGTGGTCATCAGCAGTTGAAAATAACGCTGCTTCTCCGCCTCCTTGAGGTTAGCGACGAGGGCGGCCAGTCGGTCCTCGGTATCATTCAGCGTATTTTTTAGTACGGAGAGCGGCCGCTCATTGGTGAGGCGCGTTTTTTCCAGGTGATTGCTGTCTCTTTTCGCGCGGTTGGCTTCCAGGTTGTCGTTGTCTGCCTTCCACCGCGCATGCTCGCCTCTTCCCGCGCCCCACGCACTGGCCGGCTTCGCTGGGGCAGGCGCTTCGCCCGCAGCAATTGAAGCAGCTAACGTCGGCTCGTCCCGGGTGATTTCCGCTACCTTATCGTCGAGGTCGGCCAAGGGCGTCACCTCGTTGCCGCCTTTATCCTTCACTTCTACGGCCAGCGGTGCAATGCGGGCCGGAAAAGCAGCCAACCGCGTCTGACGGTCGGTAATGGTCCCCACTGCACTGTTCACATCGATAGGGCCAATCGTGTTCAAGTCCGCCAGTACCACTTGCAAGGCCGCATCGACTTCGCCAATTTCCCTGCGCTGAACCACCGCCTTCCGCTGCACCGGTCCCGTCGTCGCCGTTGCCCGCACTTTTAATTGCGTGGCCGGGCCCGCCCCGCCCAGGGCTTTGGCGCCCATCACATCGGCTTCCTTTTCCAGGCCGGCGTCGTCGTTCACCGGCACCTGGCCCTTGAGTTGGCGGGTGGGCCGCACCCGGCCCTGCTTTTGCTGGGCCACGTGCCAGGCCTCGTGCGGCAGGTGCTGCTCCTGGCCCGGGGCCACGTGTATCTCGCGGCCCTGCGCATACGCGTGGGCCTGCAGCTCGGCCGGCTTGGCCGAGTTGTAGTGCACCTGCACGTCATCCAGCGAGTGGCCCGAGAGGTTTTCCACCCCGGCTTTGAGCTCGTCGGGCAAGCCCGTATTGTTTTCCTGCACCGGGGCGGGGGCTTCCTCCCGCTGCACCGGCGCGGGGGTGGCGGCGGCCCGCAGTTGGGCCGCTTGCAGCATGCGCGGGCTCTGGGCCATCATCGCCTGCAGGGTGGCGGCCTGCTGCACGCGGGGCGACTGGTTGAGTTGGGCCTGCTGCTGCCGCTGGGCCACCGCCACGGGGCGGCTGTCGGTGAATTCGGCGGGGGCGTAGGTGCTGCTTTGCGGGGCGGCGTGGCCGGCGGCCGGAGCTTTGGGTTGCGCGGTTTTGGCGGCGGACTCAGACATGGGCTGGTAGGAGTGGTGGCGCGGCAATGACCGGCGCGCACGCGGGCAGAGGCTTGGGCAGGTAAGGTACTAAGTTTCTGTTTTATAAAAAGTAGTAGAAATATGCAACGGGCGCAGCAGCGGCCAGGGAGGCCTTTCCGTCGTTACTTTCGTGCCATGCGCCTCCTTCCCGCTCTCTCCTGCCTGCTGCTGGCCGCCGCCTGCGTGCCGCTGGGCACCCCCATCACCAGCACCGCACCCGGCACCCAGCAGCCGCCGGAATACTACGCCGACAAAACCCTGCGCTACCAGGACTACACCTACTCGCCCGACGTGCGCAGCGTGCAGTGCTACGTGGGCACCGGCCAGCCCAACGAGGTGTTTCAGCCGCCGGTGGTGCCGCTGGGCCAGAGCCAGTCCATCATGCTGGAGTTTGACGTGCTGGGCGAGCAGAGCCAGCGCCTCACCGCCAAAATCATTCACTGCGACGCCGACTGGCAGCCCTCCGTGCTCACCGACATGCAGTTTTTGAGCGAGATAAACGAGTTCCTCATCACCGACTACCGGGTGGGCACGGGCACCAAAGTGCCGTATTTCCACTACCGCCTGCGGGCGCCGGGCGTGCGCCTCAGCGGCAACTACCTGCTGGTGGTGCAAAACCCCGGCGGCGCGCCGGTGGTGTCGCGCCGGCTGCTGGTGTACGAAAACCAGGTGCAGGTGGGCCTCAAGCCCGGCATTGTGGTGGGCGGCCAGGAGCGCTACACCCTGCAGCAGTTGGACTTTGCCATCGGCTACGCCGGCGTGGACCTGGTGAACCCGGCGGCGGAGGTGAAAGTGGTGCTGCGCCAGAATTTCCGCTGGGACAACGCCAAGTACAACCTGCGCCCCACCTTCGTGCGCGACGCCGAGCGCCGGCTCGAATACCAGTACTTCGGGTTTGAAAACGCCTTTCCCGGCCTGAGCGAGTACCGCTACTTCGACACCCGCTCGGTGCAGAGTGTGGGCCTGGGCGTGCTGCACCTAGACCCGCGCGCCAACCCCACCGCCGTGGAGCTGCAGCCCGAAACCTCGCGCCAGAAGCTCGCCTACAACCAGTACCAGGACGCCAACGGCCAGCGCGTGTTCGAGAGCCGCGAGTACGGCAACGGCGCCACCAACGCCGACTACTTCGACGTGACCTTTCAGCTGAAAGCCGACCAGCCCGCGCCCGGCCCCGTGTACGCCTTCGGGGCGATGACGGACTGGCAGCTCAAGGACGAATTCCGGCTGACCTACGACGAGGCCAAGCAGCTTTACAGCGGCCACGCCCTGCTCAAGCAAGGCTACTACAACTACGATTTTGCGGTGGCCGCCGCCCGCGGCACCGCGCCCAACGAAGTGTATTTTGAAGGCACGCACCAGGAAACCGAAAACCAGTACGACCTGCTGGTGTACTACCGCCCGCCCGGCACCCGCGCCGACCTGCTCATCGGCTACCAAACCGTGGCCATGAACAGCCGGCAATAGCGCCCGACGGGGCGTTACTTGCTGCTAAGCTGCGCACTGGTTTTCAGGGTAATGGGCGACGTTTGCGGGCCGCCGCTGTAGCCGCCCCGGCCGCCTCCGCCGCGCATGCCCCCGCGCATGCCGCCTCCCATTCCGCCGCCGCGCATCCCGCCGCCACCCATTCCGCCGCGCATGCCGCCCCCGCCGCCCGGTGATGGCATGGTGAACTTGCCGCCGGCCAGCGTGATGCCCACCACGGCCGGGCGACCGGTGAGGGTGGGCAGCTTGCGGTAGAGCAGCCGCATGGGCACGGCCAGCTCATACAGCAGGTTTTCCTGCGCATCCAGGCTCATGGCAGCCTTCACGCCTAGCTGCGACTGGGTATCGGTGAGGGTGGGCTCGGGGCTGCCTTTGTAGTTGAGCAATTCCATTTCGCGCATCCCGGCCAGGGCCTGCGCCATGCGTTCGCGCCGGCCCTCCGAGCGCAGGGGCGCCGGGGCACCGGCCAAAGCTCCGTCGGGCCGGGGCGCGCCGTCTTCGGCGCCGGGCCGCCCGGCCAACGGCCCACCCAGCGGGAAATGCACCCCGAACTGGTGCTGATTGCGGCCCGTGGTGTCGAGCCATACCGTGAGGCCCAGGCGCACGATTTTGGCCTGCGTGGCGGGGTTGGCGGATTTGAGGCGCAGGTACACCTGCCGGCCGTCGTTCAGCACCTGGTACTGCAGCTTGCTGCCGGGGTCGTAGCGCAACGAGTCGGTCCAGTCGGTGGCCAGGCCGTCGATGACCGGCGGGGCGGGCGCAAACCGGCTGGCGCTGCGGGCCACCGGCGGCCGGCTGCACGCCCCGGCCAACAACACGGCGGGCAAAGCAGCCAGCCAGAAACGAGAAGTATTCATCAGGCCTGGAATAAGGAAGGGCGGAAAACCGGCCGCAATACTCCGGCTAATTATGTGTGCTTCGCATGAAAAAACGCCTTTTGGCCAAGCTGGCAGGGAAATGGCTATGCCCCTGGCAGGCCCACGCCTAACCTCGGCCGTGGCTAAGCGCAACCTTAGCCCCCGGGCGTTCCGTTGCAAGCCCATTCGTTGCCCTTCACCGGCCTTGGCCGCTTTATTTATTTCCATGAATACTTCTGTTTTTCGTAGCCTGCGCGCCGGCGCGCTGTTGTCGCTCCTGCTGCCCCTGGCCGGTTCTTCCAGCCTCACCGACTGGGCCACCCGCGTGCCGGCCGCCCCGGCCGTGCCGGCGGCCCGCCCCCTGCAGGGCGCCAAGCCCGACCCCGCCGTTATCGCCCAGTTCGGCCTCTACAACAGCTCCTCGCTGCAAAGCCTCATCAACGCCAAAGGCAAGCAGATGACGGCCGTATCGGACCGCCCCGGCGACTACGGCTTCACGGTGGTCGACTCGCCCATCATCAACGCCTTTGCCACGCCCGACGGCCACGTGTACTTCACGCGCGGCATCATGGCGTATTTCAACGACGAAGCCCAGTTTGCCGGCGTGCTCGGCCACGAGCTCGGCCACATCACCGCGCAGCACGGCAAAAAGCAGCAAACCCGCAGCACCATCGCCGGCATCGGCATGATACTGGGTTCCGTGCTGGCGCCGAAGGTGATGCAGTCGGTGGGCGGCGTGGCCCAGCAGGTGGTGGGCCTGGGCATGCTGAAATACGGCCGCGACGACGAGAACGAAGCCGACGGCCTGGGCGTGAAATATTCGACCAAAATCGGCTACGACGCCAGCCACATGGCCGATTTCTTCCAGACCCTGCAGCGCACCGAGGAGCAGAGTGGCAGCAGCATCCCCACCTTCCTCAGCACCCACCCCAACTCGGCCGACCGCTACACCCGCGTGAAAGGGCTGGCTGCGCAAGCCAAGCAGTCGGCGGGCCGCAGCACGTTTGCCGTGAACCGCAACCAGTACCTGAAATCCATCGAAGGCCTCACCTACGGCGAAGACCCGCGCCAGGGCTTCGTGGAAAACAGCGTGTTCTACCACCCCGACCTGAAATTCCGCTTCCCCATCCCCTCGGGCTGGAAGTCGCAGAACTCGCCCGAGCAGTTCCAGATGGCCGAGCCCAACGGCAAAGCCCTGCTCGTGTTCCTCGGCGCTGGCAACGGCACGCTGGACGCCGCCGCGCAGTCGCTGGCCAAGTCCATCGGCCTGCAATCGGCACAGGCCCAGAAAACCACCATCAACGGCTTCCCCGCCATGGTGATTGAGGGCGACCAGGCCGCTTCGGACCAGCAGAGCACGCCGGCGCACGTGCTGGCCCAGCTCATTCAGGACGGCCAGAGCGTGTATGCGTTCGTGGGCCTGGCCGCGGCTTCCACCTTCAGCACCTACGCGCCGCAGTTCCAGCGCGCCGCCCAGGGCTACGCCCGCCTCACCGAAACCAGCAAGCTGAACCGCCAGCCCGAGCACATCCGCATCAAAGCGGCCGCCAGCAACACCACCCTGGCTTCGGCCCTGGCCGCCAACGGCATCCCCAGCAAGCGCTACGAGGAAATGGCCATTCTCAACGGCATGAAAACCACGGACCAACTGCCGAAGGGCACGTTGTTTAAAATAGCGGGGAAGTAGAGTTAAGCGGGGCGGATGCAGCGAAAACGTTCATCTGCCCCGGCGTTCATCGCTGCGCATTTCTATCGGTAATACGGGTTGCAGTATGGATTTTGAACTGGAGGTAGTGCGCTTTGATGCCAATGATTTCGCCCGTAACCCGGTACCTTCTGTCAAAGTCCCAAGGATACACGATGCCGTACTTATTCTTGAGCGTGTCGTCTCGGTGATGACCGGGCAAGAGAAACAGCGAGTCGAACGCTGCTTCGCTTACCAATGCTACTGAACCCACCTGATAGTCCCTCGCCTCAAGCATTTTCACGATTCGACGGCGCGGCCACTTTCGCGTCACGCCTGAGTTCATTTTAGCTTGTATGAACGCCGGACGCATAAAAACTGGCACCTGCACCTCGCCGCTATCAATTTCAAAGTCGCCACACTCCGTGCATTCGTCGTGATAGACGAGCAAGGTATGTTTCAGGGACTCAGCGCCGCTTTGATTTGTAGCTACCCGACAAGCATTTATCCAGAAAAAAACCGACCCGCTGAGTAAGAATCGTTTAAACATTCGAAATTCGGGTCTAATAAAAAAGGACCAATCATTACTGATTGGCCCTTTTTAACGAAAGTTAGCAAGACAACATTGCGCCCTACACGTTAAACCGGAAGTGCATGATGTCGCCATCCTGCACCACGTAGTCTTTGCCTTCCACGGCCATCTTGCCGGCTTCTTTGATTTTTACCTCGGTTTTGTATTCCTGGTAATCGGGCAGCTTGATGACTTCGGCGCGGATGAAGCCTTTCTCGAAATCGGAGTGGATGACGCCGGCCGCGGCGGGCGCCTTGTCGCCGCGGTGGATGGTCCAGGCGCGCACTTCCTGCACGCCGGCGGTGAAGTAGGTAATCAGGTTCAGCAGCTCGTAGCTGGCCCGGATGAGCTTGTTCAGGCCCGATTCGGTGAGGCCGTATTCGCCCAGGAACATGGCTTTTTCCTCGGGGTCCTCCATCTCGGCAATCTGCGCTTCGATGGCGGCCGACACCAGCACCACCTGAGCGCCTTCGGCTTTCACGTGCGCGCGCAGGGCGTCCACGTGCTTGTTGCCGTTGCTGGCGATGCTGGCTTCGTCCACATTGGCCACGTAAATCACGGGCTTGATGGTGAGCAGCTGCAAATCGGCCACGGCTTCGAGGTCATCGGGCGAAGCGTCCACGGCGCGGGCGTTCTGGCCGGCTTCCAGAGCGGCTTTGAATTTCTGCAGCGACACCACTTCCTTTTTGGCCACGGCGTCGCCGGCCTTGGCGCTGCGCTCCGACTTCTGCAGCTTCTTCTCCACGCTTTCCAGGTCTTTGAGCTGGAGCTCGGTGTCGATGACGTCTTTATCGAAAACCGGGTCGACGCCGCCGGCCACGTGCACGATATTGGGGTCGTCGAAGCAGCGCACCACGTGGATGATGGCGTCCACCTCACGGATGTTGGCCAGGAATTTATTGCCCAGGCCTTCGCCCTTGCTGGCACCTTTCACAAGGCCGGCGATGTCGACAAACTCGATGATGGTGGGCAGCACGCGCTTGGGATTCACCAAGGCTTCGAGGATTTGCAGGCGCTCATCCGGCACGGTGATGACGCCCACGTTGGGCTCGATGGTGCAGAACGGGTAGTTGGCCGATTCGGCCTTGGCGTTAGAGAGAGCGTTGAAAAGAGTCGATTTGCCGACGTTTGGCAAGCCGACGATACCGCAGCGGAGGCCCATTTTTTTGAATTATGAATTACGAATTAGGAATTATGAGTTGGCATAATTCCGCAGCAAAGGTACGGCAGGGAGTAGCGCGAACTTTGTAGTTCGCGCTACTCCCTGCCGTAAAGTCATTGCAACGGTGTCGTTTGGCTGTTCGCCGGGGACGCGAACTACAGAGTTTGCGCTGCAGCAAAACGGCGCGAACGGACTTTTATCCATTCGCGCCGTTGGAAGGAGAGCTAATAGCTGTCAGCTAACAGCTTTTTAATAAGCGTCGTCGCTGCGGTTGGGGTCGAAGGCGGGGCGGTCGAACTCGCGGCGGGGCTGGTCCCGGTCGTCGTACTCACGGGGGCGGTCGAGCTCGGCCACTTCTTCGGGGCTCAGGAGCTCTTCGCGCACGTAGTCCACGGCGTCCTGCAGGGCGTCCACGAACTTGAGGAAGTCTTCCTTGTAGAGGAAAATCTTGTGCTTCTCGTAGCTGACCGAGTCGTTGCCGTTCTGACGGCGCTTGCTTTCGGTGATGGTCAGGTAGTAATCCTGGCCGCGGGTGGCTTTCACGTCGAAGAAATACGTGCGCTTGCCGGCTTTAATGCGTTGGGAATAAATTTCTTCCTGGTCGTGACGGTCGTCCACAGGGATTGGGTGGGGGTAATGGTGGGAAATAGAATCGGGCTTTGATTGAAGGGACTAACTTACGAAAGTTGCGACAAAGGTAAACGGCGGAGGCAGCGCGGGTGTTAAAGGTATCTTTGGGCGTTTGTCATCCTGAGCGCAGCGAAGGACCTTCTCACGCTTGAACGCTTTGCAGCAACTCAAGCAATGCAGACGTGAGAAGGTCCTTCGCTGCGCTCAGGATGACAGCCGTTAATCATAGCATCTCTCATGCCCATCGACCTCGCCGCCATTCGCTCTTTTGAGAACCTTGAGTTTCTGGCCCGCCAGCTCGTGGACGGGTTCATTACCGGCCTGCACCAGTCGCCCTACCACGGCTTTTCGGTGGAATTCTCGGAGCACCGCCTCTACAACCCCGGCGAAAGCACGCGGCACATCGACTGGAAGGTGTTTGCCCGCACCGACAAGCTGTTTGTGAAGCGCTACGAGGAGGAAACTAACCTGCGCGCCCACCTGCTGCTCGACGTGAGCCCCAGCATGTACTACCCCGCGCCGGGCCACGACAAGCTCAAGTTCAGCATCCTGGCCGCGGCGGCCCTCACCACCCTGCTCACCCGGCAGCGCGACGCGGTAGGCCTCGTCACCTTTGCCGAAACCGTGGAGCTGCAAACGCCGGTGCGCTCCACCAGCACCCACCGCCACACCCTGCTGCTGGCCCTGCAACAGCTGCTGGAGCGCCCGCCGGCGCCCAAAACCGTGCGCGGCACCGACGTGGCTGGCACCGTGCACGCCATTGCCCAGCAAATTCCGAAACGCTCCCTGGTCATCGTGTTCAGCGACATGCTGGGGCGCGGCGCGGCCGAGCAGGAAGCCGCCCTGGCCGCCTTGCAGCACCTCAAGCACCAGCACCACGAGGTGCTGCTGTTCCACGTGCTGGACCGCGCCACGGAGGCCGATTTTGACTTTGCCGAGCGGCCCTACATTTTCGAGGACGTGGAAACCGGTCAGGAAATTAAGCTCCAGCCCTCCCAGATAAAGGAGCAGTACCGCGCCGCCATGACGGCCTTCGAGCAGGAGCTGGCCCAGCGCTGCGGCCAGCTGCGCATCGACTTCGTGCCCGTGGACGTGCGCGAGCCGTTCGAGAAAGTGCTGTATGCCTACCTGGTGAAGCGCGGCAAGGTGCGATAAGGCTGGACCCGACCGTTGAAGCAACAAAAACGTCATGCCGAGCTTGTCGAGGCATCTCGCCGCGGGAAACTAATTACTGCGGCACGCGAGATGTCTCGACAAGCTCGACATGACGGGCTATTCAATTCCCTTATTCTTTATATCCCCTCCCGATTTCCGTGTTCTTCCTCCGTTTTCTCCTCGTTTTCCTGGTTTCCCTGCTGGTGTTCGCGCCCATCACGGGGTACATCGCCTACAACTACGGCCGCTCGTTCTGGCGCTGGTTTGCGTTTGGGCTGGTGGTGCCGTTTTTCTCGGTGTTCGTGGCGCTGTTTGTGGCCATGCGGGAGCGGGCGGCCGAGGAAAAAGAGGAAGCCCGGCGGCCGGGGGCGTAGCGTGCGGGGGGTAGAATTTAGGGCATGAGGGCCCCGCGCGGCAGGCTGGGCGCAGCGCAGCCTGCCGCGTTCAAGTTACTTTCGCGGCGGCGCTGTTGCCGTTGTTGCTTTCCCCTCCCCTCCTTTATGTATCACACGCTGCTCGTTCTTCATTCCTGGTCTCGTTGGTTCGTGGTCATTTTTGGCCTCATTGCTGTGTTTCGGGCCTACGTGGGTTACTCCGGCCGCCGGCCCTTCGCGAGCGCCGACAACGGCATGAGCGCCGCCTTTTCGGGCTTTATGTGGCTGCAGGTGCTCATTGGCCTGGGCCTGTACTTCGGCCTGAGCCCCTGGGGCCTGAACGCCATGAAGCAGGCCGGCGCCATGAGAGACCCCACCGCCCGCTTTTTCGGCCTGGAGCACGTGGCCGTGATGCTGCTGGCCACCGTGGTGGCGCAGGTGGGCCGCATCGTGGTCAAGAAAACGGCCGACAGCACCCAGAAACACCGCAAAGCCCTGCTCTACTTCGGCGTGGCCTTGGTACTCGTGCTGCTCATGATTCCGTGGGGCATCTGGAATCCGGACCGGCCGCTGTTTCGTTTCTAACGCGGTACGTACTAAGTTTGAATTGCTGCGTACTAACCGCAGTCCTTTCCGCTATTTTGCCCGGTTACCCTTTTGCCCTGCCGCCCGTGTCCACCGCGCCGAAACGTTCCTACACCGTAGAGGACTTCTCCGATTTGATTGATTCCCGCCTGCTGAAGCTCGAAAGCAAGCGCGAAGCCCAGCAACGCTACGGCTCCCTGCTGGCCGTGCTGCGCCAGCAGGTGGACTCTTACCGGCAGCGCAAAGCCAGGGGCCAGTAGCTGAAGTTTAGCATAATAACCCCAAAAAGCCTTTCTGCGCCGTGCAGAAAGGCTTTTTTGGTGCGCCGGCCGGCCCAATGCAGCCGAATTTAAATGCCCTGCCCGCCCGATACTTCGATGCGCTGGGCATTGACCCAGCCGGCCTCCGGGGTGCAGAGGAAGGCCACCACCGGGCCAATGTCGGTGGGCAGGCCCACGCGGCCCAGGGCGGTGAGGCTGGCGATGTGGGCGTTGACGTCCTTGTTGTCGCGGGTGCGGCCGCCGCCGAAATCGGTTTCGACGGCGCCGGGGGCCACCACGTTGACGCGGATGCGGCGCGGGCCCAGGGCCTTGGCCAGGTAGCGGGTCAGAATTTCCACGGCGCCCTTCATGCTGGCGTAGGCCGACGACAAGTCGTTGGTCATTTTGGTGAGGCCCGACGAGATGTTGACGATGCCGCCGCCGTCGTTGAGCAGCGGCAGGGCCTGCTGCGTGAGGAAATAAGGCCCTTTGTAGTGAATGTTCAGCATGTCGTCGAACTGCTGCACCGAGGTGCTGGCAAACGGCTGGTAGAGGCCCGTGCCGGCGTTGTTGATAAGAAAGTCAAACTTCTCGGTGCCGAACGTGTCGCGCAGGGCCGCCTGCACCTGCTCGAAAAAGCCGGCGAAGCTGCCCACCTCCGACGCATTGAGCTGCAGGGCCACAGCTTGGCGGCCGTGGGCGGTGATTTCGGCCACCACGGCCTCGGCTTCGGCCTGCTGGGTGTGGTAGGTCAGAATGACGTCGAGGCCTTTTTGGGCTAGGTTCAGGGCCATGTCTTTGCCCAGGCCGCGGCTGCCGCCGGTGACGAGGGCGATTTTGGAATTGCTCATCGGTTGAAGTATTGGGGGTGAACGATGAGGCAAAGGTCCGGGGCCCGCGGATGGGGTTTATGGTGAGTAGTTAAGTTTAAATGGTGACAGCTTCCGATGCAGCCGCTTGGCGTCCCGGCCGCCATCGGCCAGTTCTTACCAGGGCAAGGGGCCGGTGACCGAGGAGGTGGTGCCCGTCGGACCATCGGCCGGCAGCAGGGCCAGCCGGATGGCTTCCGCCGCTCCCTGCGCGGGGGTATCGGTGCCGGCAAAGCCGTTGAGGGCGGTGGCGGTGTAGCCGGGGGCGGCCGAATTGACCTTAATGGCCGTGGCGCGCAGCTCGGAGGCCAGGTGCACGGTGAGCATGTTGAGGGCGGCTTTGGAGGCCGAGTAGCCCAGCAGGCCCCAGTCGTTCTGCCCGCTGAGGGTGAGCGAGCCCAGCGGGCTCGACACGTTGACGATGCGCCCGGCCGCGGATTGCCTCACCAGCGGCAGCAGCGTTTGGGTGACGGCCAGCGTGCCCAGGAAATTGGTGTGCAGCACTTGCTCCACGCTGCGCACGGCGGCGGTACTGGCCGCGCCGTCGCCGGGCACATCAATGCCCGCGTTGTTTACCAGAATGTCGAGGTGGCCTTCCTCGCGTTGCAGGCGGGCCGCTGCCGCGCTGAGCGTCGCCGGGTTTCTCAGGTCCAGTTCGAGGAAGTGAACGTCGCCTTCGGCGGCCAGTTCGGCCGCGGCTTGCTGGCCTTTGGTGGCCTCGCGGGCTCCCAGATACACCCGGCAGCCCGCTTGCAGCAGCCCCCGCACGATTTCGAAGCCGATGCCCTTGTTGCCGCCGGTGACCAGCGCAATTTTCTTGTTTGCCATGTTGCTTGTGGGTTTAAGTTGGTACCCCACAAAGGTCCGGCGGGTGAACAGCGGGCAAACTTCGCCAGTCAACCTATCTGTTTTAGATTTCAAACAGGTTCTAAAATTACGATTGAACGACGTAGGGGCGGGGCCTGCCCCCGCCCCGCCGTTTGCGCCACCTCAGCACTACGTTCAACGATGGGCGGGGGCAGGCCCCGCCCCTACGTCGTTCAACTGTGTAGTTGCCGCCGGAAGTCGCCCGGCGTTTGCCCGGCGTGGCGCTTGAAGAAGGTGCAGAAGTGGGCCACGTCGGCAAAGCCCAGGCTGTCGGCAATTTCGGAGATGCTCCAGGTGGTTTGCTTCAGCAACAGCCTGGCTTCCTGCGCCAGGCGGCGGCTGATGAGGGCGGTGGTGGTGTGGCCGGTCGTTTCCTTGAGCACGCGGTTGAGGTGGTTGACGTGCACGGCCAGCTGGTCGGCGTAGTCGGTGGCGGTGCGCAGGGGCGGCTGCGGGCTGTGGCGCGGAAACTGCCGCTCCAGCAGCTCCGCGAATTGGGTGGCCACGCGCTCGGCGGCGCTGTGCGTGGACAGCGGGGCCGGCACCGGCTGCAGCTTCTGCACCAGGTAAATCAGCTCCCAGAGGTAGGTGCGCAGCAGGTCGGGCTTGTAGGCGTAGGCCGACGGCAACTCGTGCGCCATCTTCTGGAAAATGGCTTCGAGCGCCGCGCCGTCGGCTTCGGTCACCTCCCACACCGGGTAGGCCCCGGGCTGAAAAATCGGCAGCTCGGAGAGGACCACCCCGGTGCGGGCGGGCAGCAGAAACGCGTCGTCGAAGAGGCAGCAGTAGCCGGTGGGCGCCTCGGCGAGCGGCAGCCAGCGGTAGGGCACGCGCGGCGTCACCAGAAACAGGGTGTTGGCGCCCCGGTGCGGGGCCTGGTCGGCGTATTCTACCTGGCTGTTTCCGCGGCAGAGGGTGATTTTATAATAGTCCTTTCGGCTGAAATTCATCGGGGGCGCCCCGCGCAGGTCGGCCAACGGAAACACGTTGAAATGCCCCACGCCCGGCCCCATGGCCGGCGGTGGCAGCACGCCCACCGCCGACTCCGGCGTGGGGGCGCAGGCCTCGTAGAAGGCGGCGAGCGACTTGGGCTTCAGTGGGGCAGCGGTGCGCATCAGGCGGGCAGGTAGGCGGCAGTGGCAACTTCAGATACCGCTTCGGCTATGCTTTCCGGGGCGTCGGCGCGCTCCGCCGCCCACGCCTGCTCGCGGTACTGCTTGGGGGTGCAGCCCTGGAAGCGCTTGAAGAACTTGGTGAAGTTGGAGGGGTCGTAGGTGAGGGTGGCGGCCACGTCGGCCACCGAGCGGCGGGGGTCGCGCAGCAGGCCGCGGGCCACGTCGAGGATGCGGGCCTCGAAGAAGTAGCACGGCGAATGCCCGGTGGCCAGCTTGATGGTGTTGCTCAGGTGCGTGGGGTGGAGGCAGAGGATGCTGGCCAGGTCGCGGATTTCGAACATCTCGGTGGCACGGCCGGCCACCACGTCGGCCAGGTGCCGGTCGACTTCGCGCAGAAAATCGGCGGTGATTTCGTGCTGGCGGGCCAGGAGCTTTTTGGGGAGGGGGGTGGGCATGCTACCTTGTGAGGACTTGATATAGTAACGCTATTCATAAACAACAGAACGGACAAAACATCTTCGTTCCCACCCGCACCCTACCATGAAGGTACTTCTGAACCTAAAACATTGGCAGCTTTTTGCCCTTCAACTTGGCCCCTCCCTCGTTGCACATTTTTTTTTATTTGGCACACTCCAGTCGGGTGCATCGATGCGGTTTGCCTTCGTGATGTTTGCCGTGGAAATGTTGTTTTTCGCCGGCACTCTTTTCGGCTGGCTGTATGCGGTGGCGACCGGTTTGCACGACGCCCTCCCCGCTGGGGTGTCCCTGCACTTGAAACGGTTTAAAACGGCGCTGTTTATCCCCGTTTTCTACATCGCGGCCATTCTGACGTACCTACTCAGCGGGGTTGGCGCAGGCGCCTTGGGCGGTCATGTCGGCCTTATAGCATTGCTGGTTGTGCCCCTCCACCTGTTCTCCATGGCCAGCATTTTATACTGCTTATATTTCACTGCAAAGTCGTTGAAAGCGGTGGAATTGCAGCGCCCGCTGGACCTTTCAGACTATTTGGGTGAGTTGTTTCTGATTTGGTTCTTCCCCATTGGCGTTTGGCTGATTCAGCCCCGGGTGAATGCCCTGTTCAAGGCAACGCCGCTTGCTTCTACCCGCTCCAACTCCGAGCAAACGGGGGTCTAGATGTAACAGACACCATTGCCAACGCTGGTAACGGCATCTTTCGCTTCAAACCTTGCTTTACCAGCGTTGGTAATGCCATCTTTCGACTGAAACCTTGCCTTACCAACGTTGGTAACGGCATCTTTAAGCCCAATTCCCCATTACCAACGTTGGTAACGGCATCTTTGGACCCAAACCTGGCCTTACCAACGCTGGTAATGGCCCCTTGAGGTAAAATCCCCGCAGTATCAGAAAGATACTGGCGCTACGGCGGTTGCTTATGGTGGAATCCTGACTACATTGGCAGCATCATTCACCTACCCCTATAAGCGCATGTTCCTGCCATTCCTCAAAAACCCCTTCTCCACCAAGAAAATGGCCCGCGAAGACTTCCGCGACCTCATGGCCGCCAACCTCGACCGCATGAGCGGCCAGAACCAGGAAGGCCAGTACTCGGCCATGATAAGCGCCCTGCAACCCCACCACGACGCCTACGCCGCCTTCCTCGGCGACCAGGACGAGCACGTGGGCGAGCGCCTGGGCAACACCGACGCGGTGGAAAAAATACTGGCCGGCTTCAAGCTCTTTGCCAAAAAGGAGCTGCTCGTGGACGTGGCCTACATTTTCGGCCGCAAAGCCCCCGACGACAAAGCCCTCGCGGCCTTCCTGCCCGCAGGCCGCGGCGAGTACAGCGGCGCCACCCTCAAAACCCTGCCCACCCTGCTGGAGCGCGCGGCCACCCTCACGGCCAAATACGAGGACCAGTTGGGCAAAGACCTGGCCCAGAAGGCCGAAAAATTCAAGCAGGACTACGACGACGACCGCCGCACCCAAGGCGCGAGCAAGGGCGCCGTGCAGGGCGACAGCAAAGAAGAAAAGAAGCTGCGCAAAGCCGCCGCCCGCCAGCTCAAGCTGAACCTGCTGGGCCAGCTCACCCTGCACGTCGACGAGCCCGACGCGGTGAAGGCCCTCTACGACCCGAAGATTTTCACGCAGCCCAAGCCCGGCACGGCCCCCGACGCGGCCGCCTAGCCCCGGCCACCCGCCCCCCGCCAAAGCCCGCCCCATCTTGTGAGGGCGGGCTTTTTGCGGTAATTTGGCCTTCCTCACCGCCTTTCGCTCTGCATCATGGAAATTGCCTCCTCCCCCGGCGCCGCCACCTGGGTGGCCGTGGCCGCCGCCGAAGCCGCGCCGCCCGCGCCGGCCGCGGGCCACGCTCTCCCCACCGCCTGCCTCAACTGCGACACGCCCCTCACCGACAAGTTTTGCGCGCACTGCGGGCAGCCGGCCGCCACCCACCGCTTCAGCATGGGGCACCTGCTGCACGAGATTCCGCACGCCATCTGGCACGTCGACAAGGGCATCCTCTTCACCCTGCGCGAACTGGTGCTGCGGCCCGGCCCCACCGTGCTGGGCTACCTGCGCGGGCAGCGGGCCCGCCACTTCGCCCCGCTCTCGCTGCTGCTGCTCGTGACGGGCGTGGCCAGCTTTCTGGCCATGAAGCTGCGGCTGGCCGCCCTCGGCAACAGCCTGAACCCCGACGCCTCGGCCGAGCTGCGCGAAGCGCAGGCGCACGGCGCCGAGTCGGCGATGCACTACATGGGCTGGATTTACGTGGCCATGGCGCCGGTCATCGGGCTGTTTGTGCGGCGGGCCCTGCGCCGCACGGGCCTCAACCTGGCCGAGGCCATGGTGGCGGTGCTCTACGTGACGGCGGCCGGCAACCTGCTCTCGCTGCTGTTCATGCCGGCGTACTACTGGGTCAGTTCCGGCGCGGCGTACTACGGGGTCACCACCGGCTCCTCGCTGGCCGTCATCAGCTACCAGGGCTGGGCCTACGGGCAGCTGCTGGGCGAAACCCGGCTGCGCGGCTGGGGCCGCTGGTGGCGCGGCCTGCTCACGGCCACGGCGGCCTACCTGCTGGTGATGTGCGGGGCCGTGGTCATCGTGATGGCCCTGAACTGGGGCAGCTTCAAGGCGGCCGTGCACAAAGAAGTGAAACACAAGCGGGCCCTGCGCGCGGCCCCGGCCGCCGCTCCGCCCACGCGGCCGTAGCCGCCGCGGGCATTGGGTTAAGACACTGAAAAAGCCCCGCCGCTCCCCAGCGGTGGGGCTTTTTTCGAGCCTCTGAAAACAAAATCCTACCTTCGCCCTACCAATCTTCCCTCCCACCCAACCCCCATTTCATGTCCACCTTACATGACCGCGCCCACCTCGGCGGCCAACAACTGCGCCCCGAAAGTTTGATGATGAGCTACGGCTACACCCCCGCCTGGAGCGAGGGCGCCATCAAACCCCCTATTTTCCAAACGTCTACCTTCGTCTTCGGCAGCGCCGAGGAAGGCAAGGCCCACTTCGAGCTGGCCTACGGCCTGCGCCAGGCCAACCCCGACGAGGAAATGGGCCTCATTTACTCGCGCCTCAACAACCCCAGCCTGGAAATTCTGGAGCACCGCCTCTGCCTCTGGGACGGCGCCGAGGACGCGGCCAGCTTCGCCAGCGGCATGGCCGCCATCAGCACCACCCTGCTCGCCCTGCTCAAGCCCGGCGACGTGGTGCTGCACTCCGAGCCCGTGTACGGCGGCTCCGATTTCTTCCTCAAGAACGTGCTGCCCAAGTTCGGCATCACCGCCGTGGGCTTCCGCCCCACCGCCACCCCGGAGGAACTCACCGCCCAGGTGGCCGGCATCGAGCAGGGCCGCCTGGCCCTGATTTTCGTGGAAACTCCCGCCAACCCCACCAACCACCTCGTGGACCTGGAAGCCTGCGCCGCCCTGGCTCGCCAGCACGGCACCGCCGAAAACCCCATCCGCCTGGTGGTCGACAACACCTTCCTCGGCCCGGTGTTTCAGCACCCGCTCAAGCACGGCGCCGACGTGGTGCTGTACTCGGCCACCAAGTTTCTGGGCGGGCACTCCGACCTCATTGCCGGCGCGGCCCTGGCCAGCAAGCCGCTGATGAAGGAAATCAAAGCCATGCGCACCTTCATGGGCACCATGTGCGACCCCAACACCGGCTGGATGCTCATGCGCTCCCTCGAAACCCTGAAGCTGCGCATGGAGCGCGCCGCCCAGTCGGCCCAAGTCATTGCCGACTGGCTGCGCCAGCACCCGCTGGTGGCGCGCACCTACTACCTCACCCACCTGGAGCACAACCCCGCCCAGCAGGACATCTACCGCCGCCACTGCCTCGCGCCCGGCTCCATGATTTCCTTCGACATCCGCGGCGGCGAGCCCGAAGCCTTCCGCTTCCTCAACGCCCTGCGCCTCATCAAGCTGGCCGTGAGCCTCGGCGGCACCGAAAGCCTGGCCGAACACCCCGCCACCATGACGCACTCCGACATCTCCGTGCCCGAGCAAGCCGAAATGGGCATCACCTCCCAGATGATACGCCTCAGCATCGGCGTGGAAGACCCGCAGGACCTGATGCTGGACCTGGAGCAGGCGTTTGCGGCCGTGGACGTGGCCAAGGAAAGGGCGCTGGAACTGGCGTAGAGAATTTTCTTTTCAGTTTATGGCAGCACTAGAGGAAATCAAACAAGCAATTTCAGAGTACGCTTGCGCTTATCAAAGGCTTAACGAACTACAGAGAAAGCACTCGGAATTAATTCCTGAAGGCGACCAAAAGACGGGTGCCGTAGGTGAGTTTTACGCCAAGTTGTATGTAGAAGCGCTCTACCCAGAAGCAACTATTTCTTTTGGCGGAAATAGTAACAAGGCATGGGATATTCAAATTGCACAGAATGGAAACTTACGCCACATCCAAGTAAAAACTTCCTCTGCTTTTTCTAAATATCGCAAGCTCTCGCCCATTCATCATGGCTGGCATGAGCTTTATATCCTTCATTTGAACACCGCACTTCAACCAGATGGATTTTGGGTTATTAGCGATAATGCTCTAATTGACAAAGGCCAGGTACTCAGAGAATCGTACGGACCTCGGCCAGACCAACACAGTAAAAAGTCCGGCAAATTATTATTTGGGCCGAATCGTATTGATGAATTTCGAAGTCTCATAAGCCAAAATAACCCCGGTCTTTTTTAGCTACGAAACAAAAAGAGCCTGCCGCTTCATCAGCGGCAGGCTCTTTTTGTAGCGCGAACTTTGTAGTTCGCGTGGCTGAACGACAATCGTTAAGGGGGCGCGGGGCACGCGAACCACACAGTTCGCGCTACTGCCTACTGCCCCAGCACGATGGCAAACACCAGCGGCGCCACGATAGTCGCGTCGCTTTCGATGATGAATTTCGGGGTTTTCTCGCCCAGCTTGCCCCAGGTGATTTTCTCGTTGGGCACGGCGCCGGAGTAGCTGCCGTAGCTGGTGGTGGAGTCCGAAATCTGGCAGAAATAGCCCCACAGCGGCACGTCGTGGCGTTGCAAGTCCTGGTGCAGCATGGGCACCACGCAGATGGGGAAGTCGCCGGCAATGCCGCCGCCAATCTGGAAGAAGCCGATTTTGCTTTCCTCGGTGGCGGTGTTGGTGTACCAGTCGGCCAGGTACATCATGTACTGGATGCCCGTCTTCATGGTGTGCACGTTCTTGATGTCGCCCGAAATCACGTGGCCGGCGTAGATGTTGCCGAGCGTGGAGTCTTCCCAGCCCGGGCAGATGATGGGCAGGTTTTTCTCGGCCGCGGCCAGCATCCAGGAGTGTTTGGGGTCAATCTGGTAGTACTGCTCCAGGTCGCCCGACTTCAGAATCTGGTAGAAGAATTCGTGCGGGAAGTAGGCTTCGCCGGCCTGGTCGGCCTTTTCCCAATGCTTGAGCACGGTGTGCTCGATGCGGCGCATGGCCTCTTCCTCGGGGATGCAGGTATCGGTCACGCGGTTCATGTGGCGCTTCAGCAGCTCGTGCTCGTCGGCGGCGGTGAGGTCGCGGTAGTGGGGCACCCGCTCGTAGAAATCGTGGGCCACGAGGTTGAAGATGTCTTCCTCAAGGTTGGCGCCGGTGCAACTGATGATTTGCACCTTGTCCTGGCGAATCAACTCGGCCAGTTGAATGCCCATTTCGGCGGTGCTCATGGCGCCGGCCAGAGTTATCATCATCTTGCCGCCATCGGCGAGGTGCTTGTTGTAGCCATCGGCCGCGTCGATGAGGGCCGCGGCGTTGAAATGGCGGAAATGATGGCGGAGAAAGTTGGTTACTTGCATGTGTGGGGAAAATGCGCCCGCGGGGGCGCCGTTTGGGTGAGAAATGCTAATATTCGCCCTCCTCGCCGCCGGCGGGGCGAGGGTGGGCAGCGGGGGGCGGCGGGGGCGCCGGGGCGGGCCACTGCGTCAGCAGTTGCCGGTTGATGTAGTCCACCACGGTTTGGGCTTTGGTGTTGGTGTTGCTCATGTACAGCACGAACGGCGACATGCCAAACGCGGAGTTATACGAAGCCAGCGCCTGCAGGTAGCCCGGCTGCTTTTTCCGGTACACGTCCGGGTTGCGCAGCTTGAGCTCCACGTTTTTGTACCACAACAGGGGCAGCACGTAGGCCTGCGTGATTTCGCTCCACGGAATGACGCCCATTTTCAGGTTGTAGTCGTTGATGCCCTCGTCGTTCAGCACCATGCGGGGCCGGCGCCGAAACAGCTGCACCGCCGCAAACACGACCATGCCGCCAAAGAACACCAAGCCGCCGAGGCCCATCAGCCGGGCCTCGGAGTCATCGAGCAGCAACAGCGCCGCGCTGCCCAGCGCCAGCGCCAGAAAGAAAAAACCCAACAAGCCAAACAACCAGCGCGAATTTCGGACAATGAGGGGTTCCATGAGGCAGGTAAAAGGAAGTCGCTGGCTATACCGGCTGCTCAATCATCAGGTTGTGGTTGGTGTAAATGCAGATGTCGGCGGCGATGTGCAGGGCGTCCTCCACCATCTGGCGCGCTGATAAATGCGGGGCGTGCTTTTTCAGGGCCAGAGCGGCGGCCTGCGCATACATGGCCCCGCTGCCGATGGCGGCCACGTCGGAGTCGGGCTCCAGCACGTCGCCGGTGCCGCTGAGGATGAGCAGCTCGTCTTTGTCGACCACAATCATCATGGCTTCCAGCTTGCGCAGGTACTGGTCTTTGCGCCATTCCTTGGCCAGCTCGATGGCCGCGCGCTTGAGGTTGCCGCCGTAGCCGTTCAGCTTTTCGTCGAACTTGTCGAGCAGCATGAAGGCATCGGCGGTGGAGCCGGCGAAACCGGTCACGATTTTGCCGTCCTGGAGCTTGCGGATTTTGCGGACGTTGCTTTTGGCCACGTGCTTGTCCATGGTGGCCTGGCCGTCGGCGCCGAGGGCGATTTCGCCGTTGTGGCGAATGCCGAGGACGGTAGTAGAACGAATTTTTGCTTGCATAAGGCCGCAAAAATACAACGCCCCGGCTTGGCGCGGTCCCGGCCCGCGGCTCATTTTCCGGCCGGCGCGCGTCGGGGCCGAATTACCCCCGCCAGCCGCTCAAACAGCCGAATCCAGCCCCGCCGCTGGCGCTCAAACGCGATTCCCAGCAAGCCGGCCGCCACGCAAATGCCCGCCACCACCTGCCCCAGCTGCAGCCAGTCGTTCGCCCGCCAGCCCAGGGCCACGCGCCACAGCACAAGGAGCGGGAAGTGAAACGCGTAAAGCGGAAAAGACAGCTCGGCCAACCGCCGAAACGCCGGCGCCCCCGTCGAGGCCACGCCCGGCCCCGCGCCGGGCAGGCCCCAGATGGCCAGCGCCACCAGCGCCCCCACCAGCCAGTCGGTCACAAATTGCCCCGACAGAAAGAGCGGCCGCACGCCCACCGCCACCGGCCAGGCGGGCACATATGCCACCGCCAAGCCGCTCAGCACCAGAAAAAGCGTAAACCATAGCCCTGCTTGCCTTCTTCCAATGGACCACTTTGGCCACCGCCACGCCGCCACCCCAAACAGCCAGACGGGCAGCATCAGCAGGATTTTGGGGCCGGCCAGCACCGCGGCCCCGGCCAGCCACCACCCGGCCCGTGGAATGGCCGCCCGGTAGCACCAGAGCCCAAACAGCGCGTAGTACCAAAACTCGTAGCTCAGCGACCACAGCGGCGAATTGAGCGGCGGCGCCGCGGACAAGGGGCCGCTTTCGCTGCCAAAAGCGGCCGTGAGCAGGTAGCGCAGCCCCGAATGCTCGTGCACGTAGCGGGCCGTGAGCGGCGCATCGACGTTGACCACAATTATTTCGACCAGGGCCGTGAGCAGCAGCGCCGGCCCCAGCATGGAGTAGAGCCGGCTCAGCCGGGCCACGGCGTATTGGCGCGGGCCGCGGTTGTTGGCGGCCGTGGTGAAGGCAATGACGTAGCCCGACAACACGAAAAACACCACCACGGCCGCGTGCGACGCCCGACCCAGCGCCTCGTGCAGCGCCGGGTAGTCCGTCAGCCACTGGCTGCTGGCGTGAAAAACCACCACCACCAGCGCCGCCAGCAGGCGCAGCGCATCGAGGGCCACGCTGGTGCTGGTGCTGATGGGCGACGGTTGGGAGGGCGGCTTCATGCGTTTTGCACGACGTTACTGTTTATTAAAATCACTCCGCATTGCTCGCAGGCGCTAAGGTATCGGGCAAAAAAAAACCAGCCGGCGAGGGCTGGTTTTCTTCTGTGGCATTCGCCTCAAATCATCAGGCGCATGGGGTCTTCCAGCAGGCTTTTCAGCGTCTGGAGGAAGGCGGCGCCGGTGGCACCGTCCACCACGCGGTGGTCGCAGCTCAGGGTCACCTTCATGATGTTGCCGATGGCCAGCGCGCCGTCCTTCACAATGGCGGTTTGCTTGATGCCGCCCACGGCCAGGATGCAGGCATCCGGCGGGTTGATGATGGCCGTGAACTCGTCGATGCCAAACATGCCCAGGTTCGAGATGGTGAAGGTGCTCCCCTCCCACTCGGCGGGCTGCAGCTTCTTGCTCTTGGCTTTGCCGGCCAGCTCTTTCACCTCATTGGCGATGGCGGCGAGGCCTTTCTGGTCGGCGTTGCGAATCACGGGCACCAGCAGGCCTTCGTCCACAGCCACGGCCACGCCGATGTTGATGACTTTGTTCTGGCGGATTTTATCGCCCAGCCACGAGGAATTCACGGCCGGGTGCGAGCGCAAGGCAATAGCCGCCGACTTCAGCACCAGGTCGTTGAAGGACAGCTTCACCGGCGACAGCTCGTTGAGCTTCACGCGGGCTTCCATGGCCTTGTCCATGTTGATTTCCATCGTGAGATAGAAATGCGGGGCCGTAAACAAACTCTCCGAGAGGCGCTTGGCAATGACTTTGCGCATCTGCGACACGGGCGTGTCGGTGTACGTATCGGTCGAAGCCGGGGCGCTGGCGGCCGGCGCGGCAGGCGCAGCCGCTTGCGGCGCGGCAGCCGGTGCCGGAGTTGCAGCAGGCGTGGCCGCCGCAGCTGCCTGCGGAGCCGGAGCAGCGGCAGCGCCGGGCTGGAAGTTTTCCACGTCGCGCTGCACAATGCGGCCGTTGTCGCCGCTGCCCACTACCTGGGCCAGGTTGATGCCTTTTTCTTTGGCGATGCTCTTGGCCAGCGGCGAAGCGAGGATGCGGCCACCGGCAGCGGGAGCAGCGGGCGCCGAAGTAGCGGCGGGCGCAGCGGCCGGGGCTGCCGTTTCTGCAGCGGCGGGTGCTGCCGGAGCCGGGGCTTCAGCCGGCGCGGCGGCCGGGGCCGCACCGCCACTCTGGCCGCCCAGCAGGGCCTGAATGTCGGCGCCCTCTTCGCCGATGATGGCCAGGATGCCGTCCACGGCCACGGCTTCGCCGGCTTTGGGGCCGGTGTAGAGCAAGGTGCCGTCTTCGTAGTTTTCCAGCTCCATGGTGGCTTTATCGGTTTCGACTTCGGCCAGTACGTCGCCCGACTTCACTTTATCGCCCACCTTTTTCAGCCAGGCAGCGATGGTGCCCTCGGTCATCGTGTCGCTCATTTTGGGCATGCGCACCACGGTGGCTTTCTTGCCATTGGCGGGGGCAGCCGGGGCGGCGGGGGCTGCGGCGGGCGCAGGAGCTACCGGGGCCGGCGCCGGGGCAGCGGGGGTTTCGGCTTTGGAGGCTTCGGGTGCGGGAGCAGCGGCCGGCGCGGGCGCAGCCGCACCGCCCTGGGCGCCGGAAAGCAGGGCGGAAAAGTCTTCGCCTTCTTTGCCCACGATGGCCAGAATGCCGTCCACAACCACCGATTCCTTCTCTTTCGGCCCGATGTAGAGCAGGGTGCCGTCTTCGTAATTTTCCAGCTCCATGGTGGCTTTGTCGGTTTCGACTTCGGCCAGGATGTCCCCGGATTTAACTTTATCACCCACTTTTTTGAGCCAGGCCGCGATGGTCCCTTCGGTCATCGTGTCGCTCATTTTGGGCATTTTTATGATTTCGGCCATCGGATTTGTCGCGCTTGGATTGAGGAGGCCAAAATTAGCCCGAAAAATTGGCCAGACAACCAGTAATCAGCCGGCGGCCTGCAAATGCGACACGTCCAGAAAATTCTTCACCGTGAAAAAACTGCCGGTGAACTCCAGCTTATACAAACACAAGTTGCTGTGCTCGAAGCCTTCCATGTAGCGGAGCGGGTAGTTGAGCAGCTGGCAGAGCATCACGCGCAGGGCGCGGCCGTGCATGCACACCAGCACGGTTTGCTCGTGCTCCCGCGCCTTCAAGAGTTCGATGAAGGGGCGCTGGCGGGCGGCCACTTCCTCGGGGCTTTCGCCGCCGGTGAGGCGGGCGTCGGTGCGGCCTTCGGCCCAGTCGTGGAGCACCTGGCGGTACTCGGCGTCCTCGTCCATGGTGATGCGGGTGCCTTCGCGCGTGCCCCAGCTGATTTCGTTGAGGCCGGGGTGGGCTTCGTGGGGCAGGCCCAGGTCGAGGAACTGCTGCACCGACTCGTGGGTGCGCCGCAGGGCCGAGGTGTACACTTTATCGAAGGGCACGTGCCCGTAGGCGGCAAAGAATTGGGCGGCCTGGCGCCGGCCGGTTTCGTTGAGGCTGGAATCAACGCCGCTGCCCTGCACGATGCCCCGCACGTTGAAATCGGTCTGGCCGTGGCGCAGCAGGAAGATGGTCCGGGGCCTCACGTGGGGTGTACTTTTGCGGAAGAAAGCGTCAGGAATCCTTACAAAGTACGAGACCGGCGTTTAGTTGTTAGTTGCACGTTGCTGGTTGTCAGCCAAGGTTGCTTGATTTTACGAAAGTTGTCAGGCAGCATTTCCCAACCTACCGCCGCTGGCTAACAACTGACAACGAGCAACTAATACCTGAATATGACCCTGGAAGAAGTACAGCGCTGGACGGATTCGCGCCCCAATCTGGCCCATGCCCTGGGCATCGAAATCACGGCCGTGGCCCCGGACGCCCTTGAGGGCCGCATGCCCGTGGACGGCCGCACCCACCAGCCCATGGGCCTGCTGCACGGCGGCGCCTCGGTGGCCCTGGCCGAGACGCTGGGCAGCATCGCCGCCACGCTGCGCGTCGACCGCGCCAAGCAAGCCTGCGTGGGCCTGGAAATCAACGCCAACCACCTCAAGGGCGTGCGCGAGGGCTGGGTGCGGGGCCGCGCCACGCCCGTTCACGTGGGCCGCAGCACGCAGGTGTGGGAAATCCGTATTACCCACGAAGAAACCGGCGCGCTGGTCTGCATCAGCCGCATCACCATGGCCGTGATTGACTTGCCGGGCGCCGCCGGAAAAGCAGCCTAATGTCCGCCACCGAACTTCGACAGCTCCGCTGGCCTGCCCCGGCGGCCGGCCTCGATGCCCGGGCCCGCCTGCGCCACCTCGCGGCCGGGGCCCTGCGCACGGGCCGCCCGCTGGCGCTGTGGCGCGAGCCCGGCGCCGAACACCCGCGCCTGCTGGTGGCCCGCGCGCTGGAAGCGGCCTTCACCGGCCTGCCGCCCGCCCTGGAGGCCCAGGCGCCGGCCGGTTTCGCCTTTTTCCCGTTTCGCGATTCCGACCACAACCCGGCCCTGTTTCTGCCCGCCGACGTGCGCTTCGACGCGGCCGAGCCCGACGCGGTGGCCGTGGCGGCGGTCGCCAACGACCTGGTGCCCGCGCTGGCCGCCTGGCTGGCCGCGCCCACGCCCGAAAGCCTGACCTGGCACCATGGCGCGCAGCCGGCCCCGCACGCCGCCAGTGAAGCCGAATACACCGAACTGGTGAGCAACGGTGTGGCGGCCATTGAGGCCAGGGAGGTGGTGAAAGTGGTGACTTCGCGCGCGGCGCGCCGGCCGCTGCCCGCCGGGTTCGATGCGTTTGGGGCGTTTCTGGCGCTGACGCAGAAGTACCCGCGGGCCTTTGTGTCGCTGGTGAGCGTGCCGGGCGTGGGCACCTGGCTGGGCGCCACGCCCGAAGTGCTGGCGGAGGTGACGGCCGACGGCACGTTTCACACCATGGCGCTGGCCGCCACGCAGCCCATCACGGCCGAGGTGACGCCGCGCACGGCCATCTGGCGGCAGAAGGAAATTGAGGAGCAGGCACTGGTGGCGCGCTACATCGTGAGCTGCTTCAAGCAGTTGCGGCTCCGCGAATACCACGAAACCGGGCCGCGCACGGTCATTGCCGGCCAGCTGCTGCACCTGCGCACCGATTTTGAGGTGAACCTCAAGCACGTGCCCTTCCCCAACCTGGGCACCGACATGCTGCGCCTGCTCCACCCCACTTCCGCCGTGGGCGGCATGCCCAAGCAGGCGGCCCTGGAATTTATTCAGCAGCACGAAGGCTACGACCGGGCGTACTACAGCGGTTTCCTGGGCCCGGTGAACGTGGCGGCCCCCGGCGTGGCCCGCCTCTACGTAAACCTGCGCTGCCTGCAGTTGCGCCAGGGCGAAGCCATCCTCTACGCCGGCACCGGCCTCACCGGCGACTCGGACCCGGCGCGGGAGTGGCAGGAAACCGAACTGAAACTGCAGACCGTGGCGGCGGTATTACATGAATAATCGAATGTCATGCTGAGCGCAGTCAAAGCATCTCGCGTGCAGTGGTAATCAAAACGAATGTAACGAAGCGAGCGAGATGCTTCGACAAGCTCAGCATGACGTTCTTTTCAAGCACCTACACTCTCAGACTTATTCATGCAAGCCGTTTATAACATTGCCGAAATCTGCGCCCAACACGGCATCACCGACGTGGTGCTGTCGCCGGGCTCGCGCTCGGCGCCGCTCGCGCTGGCCTTTGCGCGGCACCCGGCTTTTCGGGGCCGGCTGCGGGTGGTGCCCGACGAGCGCGCGGCGGCGTTCATCGGGATGGGCATTGCGCAGGCCACGCGCCGGCCGGTGGTGCTGGTGTGCACGTCCGGCTCGGCCGGGCTGAACTACGCGCCGGCCGTGGCGGAAGCTTTTTTCCAGCAAATTCCGCTGCTGGTGCTCACCGCCGACCGGCCGCCGGAATGGATTGACCAGCTTGATGGCCAGACCATTCGGCAGCAAAACCTGTACGGCCGCCACGCCAAAGGGGCGTTTGAGTTTCCGGTAGATACCAGCCACCCCGACGCGAAATGGCACGCCGAGCGCCTAGTCAACGAGGCCATCAACCTGGCCAGCGCCTACCCGCAAGGCCCCGTGCAGGTGAACGTGCCCCTGCGGGAGCCTTTCTACCCGAAAAAAGACGAGCCCGCGCACTACGAGGCGGACGTGAAAATCATTCGCGACACGGACTACTCCGCGCTGAACACGGGGCCCTTGCCCGGGCCGCTGCACGAGTTGCTGGCGGCGGGCCGCGTGCTGATTGTGGCCGGCCAGCACCCCGCCGAGGTGAAGCTGGAAGCCGCGCTGCGGCGGCTGTCGGCCACGCACGGCATTCCCGTGGTGGCCGATGTCATCGCCAACGTGAGCGGCGAAGCCGACTGGTCGGGCGATGCGCCGCTGGGCGCCCAGAACGATTTTGCCCTGCACCGCCAGGACGTTTTTCTGGCGGGCCTATCAGGAGCGGAGAAGGCGGCACTGCGGCCCGATTTGCTCATCACCTTCGGGCAGTCGTTGATATCCAAAGCGCTGAAGCTGTTTTTGCGCGATGCGGCCCCGCGCCAACATTGGCACGTGCAGGCCAGCGGGCCCGTCTCGGACACGTTTCGGCGCACCACCGAAATCATTCGCTTGTCGCCCGCCGCGTTTTTTCAGGGCCTGGCCAACGCAGAGTTGCCCCCGGCCGAAGCCCCGCACAACGAGGCTCTGCAACAGGCCTGGCAGCGGGCCGACGTTGCCGCTGGCCAGATGCTGACCAGCTTTTTCGGCCAGCCGGCACCCGTCTTTAATGAGTTTTCGGCCTTCCACCGGGCCCTGAAAACCCTGTTGCCGCACACCGCCCTGCACTTGGCCAACAGCATGGCCGTGCGCTACGCCAACATTCTGGGCATTCCGCAGGGCCGGCAAATTGAGGTTTTCGCCAACCGCGGCACCAGCGGCATCGACGGCTGCACTTCCACGGCGGTGGGCGCGGCGCTGGCCCAGCCCGGGCGGCCGGTGGTGCTGCTCACCGGCGACGTGGCGTTTTTTTACGACCGCAACGCCTTCTGGCACAATTACCCCCTGCCCAACCTGCGGGTGGTGCTATTCAACAACCACGGCGGCGGCATTTTCCGCATCATCGACGGACCGCGGCAGCAGCCGGAGCTGGACGAGTTTTTTGAGACGCGCCAGCTGCTCACGGCCGAGAACACAGCGCGCGATTTTCAGCTGCGTTATTTCCCGGTTTCGTCGTTTGAAGAACTTGATGCCGCGCTGCCGGTTTTCTTTGCAGCCGAAACCGGCGCGGCCATTCTGGAAATCTTTACCGACTCCAAAACCAACGCGGCGTTTTTTGAGGAATACCGCGCGGCGGTGAAAGCCGCTTTTGCGTAACTGTCATGCTGACGAAGGAAGCATCTTATCACGGCTACTTTCGTCGGCTTTTGTAACCCTTGCGGCGTGGACGTGATAAGATTCTTCGCTGCGCTCAGAATGACACCATTCTATGACCGAACCCATCCAGTGGACGCCCATTAAGGAGTTCAAAGAAATTCTGTTCTCCCAGTTTGGCGGCATCGCCAAAATCAGCATCAACCGGCCGCAGGTGCACAACGCCTTCACGCCGCTCACGGTGCAGGAGATGATTGAGGCCATGAACATCTGCCGCGACCGCACCGACATCGGCGTGGTGGTGCTCACCGGCGAGGGCGGCCGGGCCTTCTGCTCGGGCGGCGACCAGAGCGTGCGCGGCCACGGCGGCTACGTGGGCGACGACGCCGTGCCCCGCCTCAACGTGCTCGATTTGCAGAAGCAAATCCGCTCCATTCCCAAGCCCGTGGTGGCCATGGTGGCGGGCTGGGCCATTGGGGGCGGCCACGTGCTACACGTGGTGTGCGACCTGACCATTGCCGCCGAAAACGCCCGTTTCGGCCAGACCGGCCCCAACGTGGGGTCCTTCGACGGGGGCTTCGGCGCCTCCTATCTCGCCCGCGTGGTGGGCCAGAAGAAGGCCCGCGAAATCTGGTTCCTCTGCGACCAGTACGACGCCCGGGAAGCCCTCGACATGGGCCTCGTGAACAAAGTGGTGCCGCTGGAGCAGCTGGAAGAAACCACCGTGGCCTGGTGCCACAAGATTCTGCAAAAGAGCCCCTTGTCGCTGCGCATGCTGAAATCCAGCTTCAACGCGGAGCTGGATGGCCAGGCCGGCATTCAGGAGCTGGCCGGCAACGCCACGCTGCTCTACTACCTCTCGGACGAAGCCAAGGAAGGCCGGAATGCTTACATGGAGAAGCGCCAGCCGGATTTCTCGAAGTTTCCCAAGTTTCCGTAAGGCCGGCGCCGCCGCGCGCCTTTGCCCAACCCCGGTTTTGCGAACACGCGCAGGGCCGGGGTTTTGCGTTGGCGGAAGCTCGGGCCAGCTGTTAAAAGCCCTCACCGAAGGCCCGGCAGCCCTCGCACCAGCCGTAGAAAAAGCGCAGCCGCTCGTGCTTGCGCTCTTTTTTCAGGGCTTTGGCCTCGGCGCGGGCTTGTTGTTCGGCGGGGGTGGCCGGCAGGGGCTGCGGCGCGGCAGCGGGCACGGCGGAGGTGGGAGCTTGCGGGTGGGAGTTCATGGCGGAAGGCGGTGGATGTGGTACCGATATTACCGTTTTTTCCCCGAAAAGTCAAGCGTTTTCTTTCGGGGCGGCGGGCAAGCTCGGCCTTACTTTGCAGCCGGCGGAATCGGTTTGCTTTTGGTTTGCAACCCTTTTTTCGCTTCCGGCTCTATCAGCAAAGCTTCGCGACGGCCATGACCCTGACGCAGAAATTCCTCAGCTACTTTTTTCCCTTCACGCGCAAAATCACGTCCGAGTTCAGCGGTGAGCTGGAAATCACCGTCTCGAACGGCCGCAAGGTGCTCGATAGCCTGAACGCGAACTATTCCTACGGCTCGCTGCAGCGCATCCTGAAATTTGGGCTGGCGCAGGTGAGCTTACCCGGCCTCGGCCGCGTGCTGCTGCTGGGGCTGGGCGGCGGGTCGGCCGTGGCCACGCTGCGGCTGGATTTTGGCTTCAAAGGCCACATCACGGCCGTCGACATCGACCCGGTGGTGATAAGCATTGCCCGGGATGAGTTCGGCATCATCGAGGCCGAAAACCTGCAGATTGTGTGCGCCGACGCTTTCACATTTGTCAAAACCCACCCGGCCCGGTTTGATTTGATTATCGTTGATTTATTCATTGACAATCAGGTGCCGGCCAAATTTTTAGCGGCTGATTTCTGGCAAGACACTTGCCGGCTGTTGCGCCCCGCCGGGCACCTCATCTTCAACACCATTGGCCCGGCGGCGGGGGCCGGCGCCGTGCAAGCAGAGCTGGAAAGGTTGGGCCTGCACGTGCGCGAATTTGCGGCCGTGGAGCGCACCAATACTCTCTTGATTGCGAGCCGGCCTTGAGCGCCGCGCTGCCGGCCGCCCAACGCTGGGCTGGCGCGCCGCGTAGCTTTACTCCATGACGACGCCCTCCCTGCCCACCTCCCTCCTGCTCAACGGCCGCGAATTCACTTACGCCGCCATCCAGCAATACCCCGCCCACCTCGATGCGCCCGTGAACGGCTACGAAGCCAAGGCGCTGGACTTTGTGCGGCAGTGGCTGACGGGCACCCAGGAATTCGGGCTCACCACCTCCGGCAGCACGGGCACGCCCACCCCCATCACGCTGCGCCGCCGGCAGCTCGAAGCCTCAGCCCGACGCACGGCCGACTACTTCGACCTCGGTCCCGGCGACCGCGCCCTGGTTTGCCTCAATTGCGAGTACATCGGCGGCATGATGATGCTGGTGCGCGGCCTGGAACGCAACATGCACCTGACCATCGTGGAGCCGCACGCCAACCCGTTTGAATACGTGGATGCCGAGGCAGAATTTGATTTTGCCGCCTTCGTGCCCCTGCAGCTCAAGACCGTGCTGGCGGCCGGCCTGGCTTCGCGCCTCAACCGGATGAAGGCCCTGCTGGTGGGCGGCGCGCCCGCCGATGCCGCGCTGCAACAGGAGCTGCAGCCGCTGCGCGTGCCGGTGTACCTCACCTATGGCATGACCGAAACCTGCTCGCACGTGGCCCTGCGCCGCCTCAACGGGCCCGACGCCAGCCACACGTTTCGCGTGTTCACCGGCATTGCGGCGGGGCAGGACGAGCGCAGCTGCCTCACCCTGCGCGGCGACGTGACCGACGACCAACTCATCGTGACCAACGACCGGGTGAATTTGCTGGATGCCCACACGTTTGAGTGGCTGGGCCGGGCCGATTTTGTGATAAACTCCGGCGGCGTGAAAGTGCCGGCCGAGAAGGTAGAGTTGGTGCTCGACGTGGCCCTGGCCGAAATCGGGCAGCCGCGGCGCTGCTTCGTGGCCGGGCAGCCCGACGAGCGCCTGGGCCAGGCCGTGACGGCCTTCATCGAAGGCCCGGCCCTGGCGGCGGCGGCGGAAACGCAGCTGCACGCCCTGCTGGCCGAGCGCCTGGGCCGCTACGAGCAGCCCCGGCAGCTGCGCTACGTGACCGAATTTGCCGCCACGGCCTCGGGCAAGCTCGACCGGGCCGCCACCTTGCGCGGCCTGTAGCCATTGCTGCCGGGGCGGGCGCAACTGCCTTTAGCTGCTAGTTTTGAAGCGGCCCGGCCTCATTGCCGGCCGTATTTCAGATGATGCAGCGGCTGCGGTTGGAATTTTGGGGGTGCCTGCTGGTGCTGCTGGCGCTGGGGGGCACGGCGCGGGCCCAAACCGACTCTACGGCCACGGCCGCGCCCGATTCAACGGTTATCGACCGCGCGGGCGGGCTCACGCCCCCACCGGCCGGGCTGCCGTCCACCGAGTTTGAAACCTACAACGTGAACGGCGCGGGGGTGCGCTACACGGCGGCCCTGACGGGCCTGTTCACCACGGGCACGGTGGAGCGGGTCTACTTCAGCACCAGCCACACCGGCAACCTGGCGGCGGGGCGCTGGCTGTTTCCGGCCGCCGCGAGCTACAGCTACGGCCGGCAGGCCGGGGCCCTGCGCGAGCAGGAGCTGCTGCTGCTCATCACGCCCGCTTACCGCCTGGGCAAGTGGAAGGTTTACTCGCTGGCCGAATACGAAACCAGCAACCTGCGCGCCATTGACTACCGCCGGGTGCTGGGCGGCGGGGTGGGCCGCCAACTCTACGCCGACACCACGGCCAACGAAGTAGCCCTGAGCACCTTTTTGCTGGATGAAAGCACTTACTACGACGCCGCAGAGCCTTTTCGGCGGCACACTACCCGCAACTCGACGCGGCTGAAGCTGCGCCTGAGCCGGGGTATGGTTAGCGCGTCGGCGCTGCTGTTCTACCAGCCCGCGCTCGGCGACCCCGGCCGGGACTACCGCCTGAACAGCTCCACCGTGCTGGCCTTCAAGCTGTACCAGCACCTGGCCCTGAACCTGGCGTACGCCTTTTCCTACGAAAGCGTGGTAGTGCAAGACCGCAGCCGGGCCAACGGCACGCTTTCGGTGGGTTTTGCTTACAGCTCGGGCAAATGAGGCGGCGGCCCGGCCCGCGACCTGCTCCGCGGGCCCGCCCGGCAACCGGCCGAATTTCGCCAAAGCGCTAGCTTTGCCAGGCATTTTCCCACCTGAGTTCCCTTTTTTCTATGAAACGTATGCTTTTGCCGGCGGCGCTGCTGCTGGGCTCCCTTTCGGCCGCGCACGGCGCCACTCATCCGCCCGTGACGGCGAAAACGACCACCCCGCCCGGCGACGAATTCAAAGTCGTGAGCGAGCAGTTTGCCGACCTGCGCATTCTGCGCTACCGCGTGCCCGGCTTCGAGACGCTGTCGGCCAAGCAGAAAACGCTGCTCTATTACCTCTACGAGGCGGCCTTGAGCGGGCGCGACATCATCTACGACCAGAACTACAAGCACAACCTGCGCGTGCGCCGCACCCTGGAAGCCCTGTGGCCGGCCAACCAAAAGAAGCTGACCGGCGCCACGGCCGCCGACGCCCAGAAGCTGGCCGTGTACGCCAAGCGCGTGTGGTTTTCCAACGGCATTCACCACCACTACTCCACCCGCAAGTTCCTGCCTGAGTGCTCGCAGGCGTACTTCGCGGGCCTGGTGCGCGCCGCCGACCCCAAAACCCTGCCCCTGGAAAAAGGCGAAACCGTGGACAAGTTTCTGGCTTTCATTACGCCCGTGATGTTTGACCCCAACGTGGCGCCGAAGAAGGTGAACCAGGTGGCCGGGCAAGACCTGATACAAACCTCGGCCACCAACTTTTACGAGGGCGTGACGCAGGCCGAAGCCGAGGCGTACTACGACAAGAAAATCGACAAGAAAGACCCGAAGCCCATTTCCTACGGCCTGAATTCCAAGCTGGTGAAGAACAGCGCCGGCCAGATTGAGGAGCGGGTGTGGAGCAGCCAGGGCATGTACGGCCCGTCCATCGGCAAGATTGTGTACTGGCTGAACAAAGCCCTGACCGTGACCGAAACGCCCGAGCAGAAGGACGCCCTGACCAAGCTCGTGGCCTTCTACCAGACCGGCGACCTCAAGACCTGGGACGCCTACAACATTGCCTGGGTGCAGGACACGAAGTCGCTGGTGGACGTGGTGAACGGCTTTATTGAGGTGTACGCCGACCCGCTGGGCTACCGCGCCAGCTACGAGTCGGTGGTGTCGTTCAAGGATTTGGAAGCCACCAAGCGCATCAAGGCCATCGGCGACCAGGCGCAGTGGTTTGAGGACCATTCAACCATTCTGCCCCAGCACAAGAAGAAAAACGTGGTGGGCATCACGGCCAAGGTGATTACCGTGGTGGTGGAGTCGGGCGACGCGGCCCCGAACACGCCCATCGGCATCAACCTGCCCAACGCCACCTGGATTCGGGCCGCCCACGGCTCGAAGTCGGTGAACCTGGGCAACATCGTGGAAGCCTACGACGTGGCCAGCGCCACCTCGGGCTCGCTCGACGAGTTTGCCCGCACGGCCGAAGAAAAAGCCCGCGCCCGCCAATACGGCGCGCTGGCCGGCAAGCTGCACACCGACATGCACGAAGTCATCGGGCACGCCTCGGGCCAGATAAACCCCGGCGTGGGCACCACCAAGGAAACCCTGAAAAGCTACGCCTCGGCCCTGGAAGAAGGCCGCGCCGACCTGGTGGCGCTGTACTACCTGCCCGATGCCAAGCTGCAGGAAATCGGGGTGGTGAACTCGCCCGACGTGGCCAAGGCCGAGTACGACAGCTACTTGCGCAACGGCCTCATCACGCAGCTCACGCGCCTGCAGCCCGGCGAAACCGTGGAAGAAGCCCACATGCGCAACCGCCAGATGGTGTCCAAGTGGGTGCTGGAGCACGGCAAGGCCGACAAGGTGGTGGAAATGGTGCAGGAAAACGGCAAAACCTACGTGAAAATCAACGACTACGCTAAGCTGCGCACGCTGTTTGGCGAGCTGCTGCGCGAGTTGCAGCGCATCACGAGCGAAGGCGACTACGCGGCCGGCAAAAACCTCATCGAAACCTACGGCGTGCAGGTCGACCAGGCCTTACACAAAGAAGTGCTGGAACGCTACCGCAAGCTCAACATCGCGCCGTACCAGGGCTTCATTCAGCCCAAGCTGGTGCCGGTGATGAGCAAAAGCGGCGCGATTACCGACGTGAAGGTGGAGTATCCCACCAATTTTGCCCAGCAGATGCTGGAATACGGCCAAAAATACCGCACCCTGCCGAACTACAACTAGTGCGGTGGTGAGCTAACCTACAAACCAAAGCGGCGCTTCCCGTTGGGAGGCGCGGCTTTTGTTTGCCAATCGGCCTGTCACATTACTAAAAAACCGCTTGCCGCAGGAGTTTACGAAACTCATCTCCCCTGGGCATTTCATAAACTTTGATTTGTAAACGAGTTTGATGCACTTCCACTGGCCCGCGAAATAGCTGGCAGGGCTTGCCAGTGCTTGTTCAAGCAAAGGAGCCAATAAGTTCTACTAGTATACTTAACATAATAGCCCCTAAGGCCTTAGAGCCGACGCCGAAAGGCTGCAAGCATCAGGGCCCCGCCAAGCCCTGAAACAGCTACTGTACCCCAGAGCCACCAATCTTCCCGCATGTGAGGTCTAAACATCAAATGGCCATGGTTACCAACGGTCATCACTAAAAGTGTTGAGACGCCTATCAAGAGCAGTAGGACCGCATAGCTTATCATCAGTGACGTTTTCATCAGTAACGAAGAAAGAAGCTTTACTGCAAATAGGAAAAGCAGTTCAGCTAAACGGTAGTATTCCTAACTCAAGTTTGTAGAATATTACGGACATCGTGAACACCAAACCCGTGTGCCACTAACGCCTAATTAAGGGCGTCCTGTTTGTCATCTCGACTCGGCAGGTTGCTGAAGCGTTGCAACTGACTTCTATCGACTCATGAAATTCGGACTCAGTGGGCAGCGACAACGTTATTCGCGCCGCAGGCCCTCCTGCGAAAAAAGAGGGTCTTTCTGCTTCAGCACCTTCACCAATTCGCCCAAAAACACGTTGGCGCGCAGGTAGAACACGGGGCCGTTGAGCTCTTTTTGCACGGCGACGGGCACGAAGGTGGGCTGCCGCCACCCGATGCCCGTGCCAAAGCCGGCCCAGTGCAGCAGCCGGTACTGGGCCGCGAAAGCCGGCTCCACCACGCCCAGGAAGTCGCGCGGGGTTTTGTCAAGGTCGCCGTCGTCGGCTTCGTAAAGGACGTAGACCGAGCCGAGGCCGAGCTGCAGGTTGGCGCTGAGCTCCCAGCGGGGCTTTTCGAGCAGCACGTAGCCGGCGTAGGCCGCCAGGTAGCGGAAACGGAGCTGGGCGTCGGCGTCTTCGGCGGCGTTGTCGGGCTTGGCCTGGCGGGTGGGCACGCCGGTGCTGAGGAAGTAGATGGCCGCCCCGGTGCGGAAGCGGCTCTTGAACTCCAGGCCCAGCTTCAGCCCGTTAATGGTGGTGAGGTGGTGGTTGATGATGGAATAGCGCGAGTCGTACTGCACCACGAAGCGGTTGCGCGGCAGGCGGGGCACCAGTTTGCGGCCCACCACGGTGTCGCGCTCGGCGGGCGCCCGCGCCTGGGCCCAGCCCACCGCGGGCCACAGCAGCCCTCCCCACAACACAACGCGCAACAACCAAACCATAGCGAAACGAAGTACGGCCCGGCCCCGCCGAAGTTGTAGCAAGGTCGCAACCGGCCAAAACAGGCCGGCGGGCACTGCCCGGCAGACGTTTCATTCAACCAGATACTTTAGCAACAGGTTTATTTTGCCAAGGCGGCGTTGAGGGCGGCCACGGTGGCCTCGCCCGCACTCGGGCGCCCGGCGTGGCCGTCGAGGATGCGGCCGTCGCGCCCGATGAGGTAATAGCGTGGGATGGCATTGATGAGGTAGGCGGCCTGCACGGGGCCGTCGAAGTCGTGGCCTGGCACCCGGGCGTGCACGCTGTTGGGGCTGGCCAGGGGGTGCTTGGCCAGGGCTTTTTTCCAGGCGGCGACGTCAGCGTCGACGGACAGGTAGAGGAACACCACGTCTTTGCCCTCAAACTGCTTTTTGAGCACGGTGCTGGCCGGCATTTCGGCCAGGCACGGCCCGCACCAGCTGGCCCAGAAATCGACGTACACCACCTTGCCTCTGAAATCGGCCAGGGTCACCGGTTTGCCGGCGGCGTCCTGCGCCACGAAGGCCGGGGCCGGCGCGCCCGCCGAGACTTTCAGGTTTTTCTGGTAGGTGTCGCGAATCGCGCGCGCGTAGGCCGAGTCGCGGTTGAGCTGCCGGAAAGCGGCCAGCAAGGGCGTGGCCTGGGAGGCGTCGTGCTCGGCGAGCAGGTTGGTGAGGTACTTGGCCACGGCCAGGTCGCGCACCGGGCCTTCGCCAAACTGCCGCGTGGCCCGGGCATACAGCTCGTGGCCGGTGGGAATGCTGTCGTTGGGCTCGAACTTATTGGCCGCGTAGCTGTCGAGGAAGGCGATGAGCTTGCCGTTGCTCATGGCCAGGGCCGAATCCTGGGCCGGGCGCAGGGCGGCCAGCGGGGCGTAGTAGTTGGCCGGCAGCGCGGCGCTGAGGTTGGCGGGCACCGCTTCGCCCTTGGGCGTTTGCTGCTTCATGAACTCCCGAATGATGGGGTAGGTGAGCAGGTTATCGGCGGCCTCGAAGGCGGCGTGCTGGCGCGCATAGGCCCGAAACACGGCCGGGAGCGGGTGCGTGGCGGCGTAGGTTTTGAGAAACGCCAGCCGTTTTTTCTGAAAGGCGGCTATGCGGGCCTGCATCTGGGCGGGCATGGCCGTGGTCATCGTCACGGCCGAAAGCGGCGAGGCCAGGTACTTGTCGTCGTCATCGAAGCGCAGGTAGCTTTGGGCCAGGAAGTTGTTGGCATTGGCCCCGGTGCCGGTGAAGCGAATGGTTTCGTCGAACTTCGTGGGGTCAATTGTGAGGCGCAGGTGGTCGCCGGGTGTGAGAAACAGCCGGCTGGTTTCCTCGCCGTGCGCAAACTCGCCTTCGGTGGGCGCCGTCAGGCCGGGCAAGGTCACCGTGAAATCGCCTTTCGCATCGAGGCGCGCCACTACCCGGTGCAGCGGCCGCCAGGAAAGCGGTTCCAGGCCGTAGGAGATGGCCACTGTCTTGCCCTGGGGGTGCGTGACGTGGCCGCTCACAACGGTGGTGGCCCGGGCCGAAGAAAACCCACCAGCCAGCGGCACCACCAGCACCATCAAGCGAAGCAAACGGGCCAGGAATCGTAACGGAAACGCCATACTGTAAGTCAGATTAATAGGGTTTCGTAAATGTAATCCAGGCCCATTACCAAACCTACTTTGGCAACGAGGCCCCGCCTCGCAGGTTTCTTCGTCACCTTTTCCCCGCCCCTGCGCCGTCCGAAACACCGTGGCTATCTGATGACTTGTCGCGCGAGGCCGATGCCGTGAAACGATGACGCCCGGCGGCTTATTTTCCCAACGCGGCGTTGATGGCGGCCACGGCTTCGGCGCCGCTGCTGGGGCGCGGGGCGCTGCGGGTAATAATGCGGCCGTCGCGCCCGATGAGCCAGTAAGTGGGGTAGCCCGTCACCTGGTAGCGGCTGGCCACGTCGTCGCCCTCGGGGCTGCGCAGGTGGACGCTGGCGGGGCTGGTGAGGTGCTCGGCGGCCAGCACCTGCTGCCACTTGTCGGCTTTATCGCCCACCGAGATGTAGACAAAGGCCACGTCGCGGCCTTTAAATTTCTTCTTCAACTCGTTGCTGGCGGGCATTTCTTTCATGCACGGGCCGCACCACGTTCCCCAGAAATCGAGGTAGAGGACCTTGCCGCGCAGCTCGTCCAGCGTCACTTTTTTGCCCTCGTTATTCAGCAGTGCGAAAGCCGGCGCGGGCCGGCCCACCCGCACGGCCAGCTGCCGGCCGATGAGCGTGCGCAGGTCGCGGGCCATGGTGGAGTCGTGGTTTTCGACGCGGAAAGTGGGGTACGCGGCCAGCACGCCGTCGAGGTCGGAATCAAGCTTCCAGCTGTAGAGCTGGTACATCGCCCGGTCGCGGGCGGCCGTGCTGGGCCCGAAATCGGCCCGGGCCTGGGCGTAGTAGCGACGGGCCAGGCCCGGGTCGGTGCTGAGTTTGCCCAGGGTGAGGACGAGGCGGTTGCCGTAGTTGGTTAGAAAGTTCATCACGGCCATGTTGCCGTTGAGGCCCCGGTCGCCGAGGTACTGGTCAAAGTTTTTCAGGGGCAGCTGCTGCAGAAAATCGAAGTACGTGACCGGCAGTACGGAGTCCTGCGTGGTGCGGTAGCCGGCATACAGGAGCAGGCGGCTGGCCCAGGTCAGGTCGATGTCGAGGGTGCGCTCGCGCACAAAACCGGCGGGCAGCGGGTGGGCCTGGGCGAAGGTGGCCAGAAAGCTGCGGCGGGCCCGGTGGTCGTCATCGACCTCCTGGCGCAGCTGGGCGGGCGTGGGCTGGGCCGTGGACGCAGGGTTTGCTCCGGGACGGGACGGGTCAAACTCGAATTTCCACAGCGCCTGCGCCATGTAGTTGCTGGCATTGGCGCCGCGCCCGGTGTAGTGCAGGGTTTCGTCGAAGCGCGGGAAATCGAGGGTCATGTGCACATCGTTGCCGGGCGCGAGGTAGAGGCTGGTGCGCTGGCCGGCATAGGAAAACGTAATGCCCGTAATGCCTTTCAAATCCGGCACCGTCATTCTGAAATCGCCGGCGGGGCTGAGCACCGCCCGCACCCGTTGGTGGTAGAGGTGCTTGTGGTATTCGAGCCGAACCGAGTCGCCGGCCGGGGCGTGGTCGAGGTGGCCGCTGAGCACGGCGGCGGTGGGGGGCGTGGGCGCGGCGGCGGGCAGCAGGCGTAGCGCCGCGCTCAAAGCAAGCGCAGGTAGTGAAAGCAGCATAAGGCTAGGCATGGCGTGAAAACTCGGGTGTGGAAAGGTAAGAATCCGGCTCTTCGCAATTGGTTGCTTCGCCCGCCGCCCCCGCCGCTTCGCCCCGTCGAATTTGTCGCTTCGCCCCGGTAGGTCTGGCGGCCGGTCCCGCGAAAACGTAAGTTTGAACCAGTTATTCTAGTGCCGTCACGCAAGCGGCCGCGAAGTTTCCGCAGCAACGGCCAGCTCCTGATGTTCTGGTTGCTGGTTGGCAAAAGACCAAGAACGAGAAATCAGCAACGAGAAACCCGTAACCAGTACCAACCGCTATGCTCACTCCCGATTCCGCGTTTCAACTCGTCAATCCCGTGGCCCTCATCGGCTGGGCGCTGCTGGTGCTGGCCCCGCGCTGGCGCGGCACCCGCGCCCTGGTGCTGGGCGGCGTCCTGCCTCTGCTGCTGGCCGCTACGTATGCGGCGCTCATCACGGCGCACTACCTGGGGCCGCACGGCGGCGAGGGCGGCTTTGGCTCGCTGGCCGAGGTGGCGGCGCTGTTTCGCGACCCGTGGGCGCTGCTGGCGGGCTGGGTGCACTACCTCTGCTTCGACCTGTGGACCGGGGCCTGGGAGCTGCGCGACGCCCAGCCGCGCGGCGTGCCGCACTGGCTGCTGGTGCCGTGCCTGTTGCTCACCTTCCTGTTTGGGCCGGTGGGGCTGCTGCTGTACTTCGGCATTCGGCAGCGCTACCCGCTGCCGGCGCAGGCGGCTGTTTCATCATTGACCACCTGAGTCCTGCCGCACCCAATGGCTCTTATTTCAGAAATCCTGCTGTGGTTGTTTGTGCTGAACCTGGGCGTGGCCACCGGCGCCGGGCTGTTTGAAACGCGCATCGTGCTGCCCCAATGGTTCAGCCGCACGGCCACCGGCTACGCGGTGAACGGCGAGGCCATGCGCGCCACCGACACGGGCCGCCGCTTCTGGGGCATGGTCACGACGCTGCCCCTCACCCTCCTGACGCTGGCCAACCTGGCCGCCGCCGGGCTGGCCTCGCCCCCGCTGCACGACTGGTGGCTGGCCGCCGCGCTGCTCACGCTGCTGGAAAGAATTGGCACGTTCGGCTTTTTCATTCCCACCGCCCTGCGCCTGCAGCGCGCCGACGCCCGCCAACCCGCCGCCACCAGCCGGCTGATAGCCTGGTGGCGGCGCCTGAACTACTTGCGCCTGGCCCTCAACCTGCTGGCCTGGCTGGCCGCCTTGCGCGCCTTCTCCCTGCTGCCGCTCAGCAGCTGAGGCCGCTCCCGAAACCAGCCGAAGCGTGCCGGGCCACCGCCCGTGGCCGGCCCCGGCATGCGCAAAGGCCGGACTATTCGCCCGATTCATCGCCCAATCATTTCACCTTTCCGCTTTTCGTATCTCATGAAAACTGCCCTGCTTCCGGTTTCCATTTTCTCAACGGCTGCGGCCTCCTCGTCCGCCACTTCGTCGCTGCGCACGGCCCTGAGTGTGCTGCACCGCGTGAACCCCGTGCTGTCCTGGACGGGCTGGCTGAACGTGGGGCTGGCCGCGCTGGCCCTGGCGCTGCTGCCCTTCGACCACCGCCTCGTGACGGGCACGCTGGTGTGGGTGAAGCCGCTGAAGTTCTCGCTCTCCATCATCGCCTACGCCTGGACGCTGGGCTGGCTGCTGGCCGACTTGCCGGCTGGGGTGCAGCGCAGCGTGCGGCGCATCAGCCGGGGCGTGGCGGCCAGCATGCTGGTGGAGCAGGGCGTCATCTTTTTTCAGGCGGCGCGCGGCACCACCTCGCACTACAACGCCAGCACGGTTTTCAACGAGGTGCTGTTCACCCTGATGGGCCTTTTCATTGCCCTGAACACGGCCATGACCGTCTGGGCGATATACCTGACCTGGCGGCACCGGCCGCACGGGCCGGCCGGCTACGTGTGGGGCATGCGCCTGGGCTTGGTGGTTTTCCTGGTGGGCAGCGTGCTGGGCGGCATGATGATTCACAACCTGCAGCACACGGTGGGCGCGCCCGACGGCGGCCCCGGCCTGCCCGGGCTGGGCTGGAGCACCCGCGCCGGCGACCTGCGCACGGCCCACTTCCTGGGCATGCACGCCCTGCAAGCCCTGCCGCTGCTGGGCTGGGCCCTGAGCCGCTGGCAGCCGCGCCGCGCCGCGCTGCTCACCTGGGCCGGGGCCGCGCTGTATGCCGGGGCCGTGGCGGGCTTGTTTGCGCTGGCCATGGCGGGGCGGCCGCTGTGGGCCGCGTAACAAATCAGGGCTTCTTTTTCACGCTTTTTAGCTGGTTGTTTTATGTCTGCCAAAGGATTTTTGACCGTTTTGCGGGCGGCTTTGCTGCTGTTGCTTGGGGTAGTTTGCGGGCAGCCGGTGGCGGCCCAGGGACGCAAGGCGGGCCCGGTGCTTCCGGCCGGGGAAATGCGCTTTCTCACCTCCGATTCGGTGGAGCTGTTTGTGAAAATAGCGGGCCGCGGGCGGCCCTGCCTGGTGGTGCACGGCGGCCCCGGCGCGGGTAGCTACGGCTTGGAGCACCTCGGAGCCCAGGCCCTGGAAAGCCAGTTGCAGCTCATCTACCTCGACCAGCGGGGCAGCGGCCGCTCGGCCAGCTCGCCGCGCCGGGCCTACGGGCTGGCCCGCCAGGTGCAGGACCTGGAAGAGCTGCGCCAACGCCTAAACCTGCCGCAGTGGACACTGCTGGCCCATTCCTTTGGCGGCGTCATCGCCACGGCCTACGCCCAGCGCTACCCCAGCCGCGTGAGCGGGCTCATTCTGGTGAACGCCGTGCTGAACCCCACGGCCTCGCTGGCCAGCATGGTGCATTACGGCGACAGCCTGCTGCCGGCCGCGGCCCGCCCGGCGCTGCCCGCCACCGCGCCGCTGCCCCAGCGCTTCGGTGCCGTGATGCAGGCCCTGGGCCAGCAACAGCTGGCTTACCAGCTGCAATACGCCTCCGATACGGCCGCGGCCCGCGCCGCCCGCGTGGTGCGGCAGTCGCCGGGCAACCACGACTTTGCCGCCCACGTTTTCGATTTTGCGGATTACGGCCAGGACTACGCCCCGGCCACGGCCCAGTTGCCGATGCCGGTGCTGGTGCTGGCCGGGCATGACGACTTCACGGCGGGGCCGCGCGCCTACCAGGCGTTTCGGTTTCCGCGGCAACGGGTGCTGCTGCTGCCGGGCCGGCACAACCTGCTGCAGGAGCAGCCCGCGCAAACCCAGGCCGCCGTGCGCACCTTTGTGGCCGCCCTGCCCGCCGTTCGCTAACTGCTGCCCATGCTTGCTTCTCCGTCTTTGCGCGACCGCCGCTTTGTGCTGGGGGGCATTCCGCTGCTGAGTTTGGTCATCACGGCCTTCAACCTGCCCAGCGGGCCCTACGGCCGGTGGCCCCTGGTGCTGGTGCACTGGCTCATTTCGCTGTATTTCACCACCGGCTACTGGCTGTGCACCCGGCAGCTGTGGGGCTGGCTGCTGCGCCGCTTCCCCAGCCCCGAGCAGACGCCGCGCCGCCTCTGGACCCTGGCCGGCCTGGCCGTGGCGACGACCTCGGCCGCCACGGTGGTGCTCACGCTCCCGCTGTGCGCGTTGCTGCCCGACTTCTTTTCCATGGAGCCGGGGCAGCTGCTGCGCGAGGCGCGGTTTAGCCTGCTGCCCACCGGGGTGGTGCTCACGCTCTACGAGTCCATGTATTTCTTCGAGCAGTGGACCGCCAACCTGCGCCGCGCCGACCAGCTAACCCAGGCCGCCACCCAAGCCCAGCTCGACGCGCTGCAAAACCAGCTCGACCCGCATTTCCTGTTCAATAACCTGAACACGCTGGCCGCTCTCATCGAGCCGGACAACGCGCCCGCCCAGCAGTTTGTGGAGCAGCTGGCCGACGTGTACCGCTACGTGCTGCTGGCTCAGGGCCGCGCCACCGTGCCGCTGGCCGAGGAACTGGCCTTCGTCGAAACCTATCTGGAACTGCACAAGGCCCGTTTTCGGCAGAACCTGGTGGTGGAAATGGCCGTGGCGCCCGCCGCGCTGGCCCGGCACGTGGCGCCCCTTAGCGTGCAGCTGCTAGTAGAAAACGCACTGAAGCACAACGTGGCCTCGCGCGAGCACCCCCTGCACCTGCGCCTGCAAGCCAACGACGACGCCGATAGGCTGCTGGTTGAAAACACGCTGCGGCCGCGCACGGCCGGGCTGGCCCCCGGCACCGGCACCGGCCTCGATAACGTGCGCCGTCGCTACGCCCTGCTCGGCGCGGCCCGGCCCGTAGAAGCCAGCCGCGCCGCCGGGAAATTTGTGGTAGAATTGCCGCTGCTGCCCGCCTCCGTCCCCCGCCTGCCATGAACATTCTGCTGCTCGAAGACGAGTACCCCGCCGCCGAGCGCCTGCAACGGCTGCTGACCCAGGCCGCGCCCGAAGCGCAGGTGCTGGCCGTGCTCGACACCGTGAGCAGCGCCCTGGCCTGGCTGGCCGCCAATCCGGCCCCCGACCTCATCCTCAGCGACATTCAGCTGGCCGACGGCCTCAGCCTGGAAATCTGGGAGCAGGCCGTGGTGCCCAGCCCGGTCATCTTCACCACGGCGTTTGACGCGTATGCCATCCGGGCTTTCCAGGCCAACAGCGTGGCGTATTTGCTGAAGCCCGTGAAGCTGGCGGAACTGCAGGCGGCCCTGGCCAAGCTGCGCCAGTGGGGGGATTTAAGAGTTAAAAGTGAAGAGGTAAGGGGTAATTCAGTAGCGACCTCAGCTCTTAACTCCATCGAGCATTTGCTCGACGCCCTCCCCCGCCCCGGCCGGCCCTACAAAACGCGGTTTCTGGTGCGGCAGGGCGAGCAGCTGCTGCCGCTGCCGGTGGCGGAAGCGGCCTGGTTTCTGAGCCGCAACGAAACCGTGACGCTGGTGGCCACCGACGGCCGCCGCTTCGTGCTCGACTACACCCTGGAGCAGCTCGAAAGCCTGCTCGACCCGGCTCAGTTCTTCCGCCTCAACCGCCAGGTGATTGCCCAGCTGCCGGCCGTGCGCCGCCTGCACCCCCACTTCAACGGCAAGCTGCTGGTGGAGCTGCACCCCGCCGCCCCCGAGGAAGTGCTGGTGAGCCGCGAGAAAGCCCCCGCCGTGAAAGCCTGGCTGGAAGGCTAGCGGCTGTGAGTCAACCTCAAGAAGGGCCAGCGCCAAACCACCCAGCGACTGGCGCTTCGGCAACGACAAAGCTACCGCCCCCTCCCGCCGCCGCACCGGCGCCGAGGAGGAGCGCCGCCCGGCACAGTAGGGTCCGTTTCGGCGTATCTTGTTGGTCTAATTCCTCCCTTTGCTATGACTGCGATTAAACTGAAGAGCCCCGTGCTTGAACGCCTCAGCGACGAAGAGTTCTACCAGTTCTGCCTGGACAACCGCGACCAGCGCATCGAGCGCGACGCCGACCACCAAATCACCATCATGCCTCCCACCAACTCCGAAACCGGTGCTGCCAACAGCGAATTGAATTACCAGTTGTCGCATTGGAACCGCCAAAACGCCAGCGGCATTGTGTTTGATTCTTCCGCCGGATTCACGCTCGACACCGGGGCCATGCTCTCGCCCGATGCCAGCTGGATAGCGCAGGAACATTGGGACGCCCTCGCCCCGGAAAACCGCCGCGGCTTCGCCCGCATCTGCCCCGATTTTGTGGTGGAACTGCTCTCGCCCACCGACCGCCTCACCGACACCATGCGCAAGCTGGAGCACTGGCTCGCAGCTGGCGCCCGGCTGGGCTGGCTCATCGCGCCCGGCACCGAGTCGGTGTACATTTTCGAGCCCGGCCAGCCCGTGCGCCCCGTCGTGGGCTTCGACCAGGACCTGGTGGCCGGGCCGCTGCTGCCTGGCTTCAAGCTGGAGCTGCGCCGCCTGCGGATGAACTAGAACACTACCACCTGTCATCCTGAGCGCAGCGAAGGACCTTCTCACCAAAGAACGGTTGGCAGTAATTGAGACGATGCGAACGGGTAAGGTCCTTCGCTACGCTCAGGATGACAGGTTTATCCCGCCAGCCCTACCGGTCCAGCCAGCTCTTGAACACGTTCACCTTCTCGCGGCTCACCAGCACCTGGGCGTCGGGCGCGGCGGGTTTCAGCACGGTTTGCAGGCGGGAATTGGTGTAGTGGATGATGTCCTGAATGGCCGACTGCTGGGCCAGGTAGGCGCGGTTGAGGCGGAAGAAGCGGCGCGGGTCCAGCAGGCCTTCGAGCTGGTCCATGGTGTAGTCGACCACGAACTTGCGGCCCTCAGTGGTTTGCAGGAAGGTGGCTTTTTCGAGGCTGAAGAAGTAGGCAATCTGGTCGACGGGCACCACTTTCAGGTGCTCGCCCACGCGCACCACAAACTGCGACTTGTAGCTGGCGGCGGGCGGCGCGCCCTGCTGCATCTGCTGCACCAGCTGGGCCAGCAGCGCGGGGTCGAAGGCGGCGGCAGGCGCGGCGGGCTGGGCGGCGGGCAGCCGCTCGCGCAGCTTGCGCAGGGCAGCGGCTAGCTCCTCTTCGTCAATGGGCTTCAGCAAATAATCCACGCTGTTCACCTTGAAGGCTTGCAGCGCGTACTGGTCGTAGGCGGTGGTGAAGATGACCGGGCAGCGCACCGCCGTTTGCTCGAAAATCTCAAAACTGAGGCCATCGGCCAGGTGAATGTCAAGAAACAGCACGTCGGGCGCGGGCTGGGTGCTTTGGAGCAGGGCCACGGCCTGGCTCACCGACTCGGCCGTGCCGAGGACCTGCACGGGCTCGGGCTGGCGGGCCAGCAGGTCGGCCAGCCGGCGGGCAGCCAGGGGTTCGTCTTCGACGATGAGGGCGCGGAGAGGCATAGAATATTGCTTGCGGATGATTTAATAACCGTCATGCCGAGCGCAGCGAAGCATCTTTACCGCCACCACTACTCATTTACTGCTGCGGTAAAGATGCTTCGCTGCGCTCGGCATGACGTTCAACAGGCTTTGTGCGATTACAGCGTCAGCAGCGGCAAAGAAACCACGAATTCTCCCGCTGCTTCCCCCATTGCCACGGGTTTGTCGGTGAGGAAAGCGTAGCGGGCGGCCAGGTTTTTCAGGCCCTGGCCGGAGGCCTCGCCCGGCGCGAGGCGGCGCGGGCGCAGGGTGTTGCGCACGGTGAGGGTGTGGGCAGTTGGGTCCAGGGTCACGGCCACGCGCAGGGGGTCGGCCTGGAAGGCGGTGTTGTGCTTGATGACGTTTTCGAGCAGCAGCTGCAGGGCCAGCGGGGGCACGAAGTAGGCACTGAGGGCGGCGGGCGACAAGTTCATTTCCACGGCCAGGGCGTCGCCGAGGCGGGTTTTCTGCAGGTACAAATAGCTTTCGGCAAAGCGCACCTCGTCGGCCAGCGGCACCAGCTCCTGGCTTTCGCTGTCGAGCACGTAGCGGTACACCTGCGAGAGCTGCCGGATGAAGCGCACGGCCCGCGGCGGGTCGTTTTCCTCCACCAGACTCGTCAGCGCGTTCAGCGAATTGAACAGAAAATGCGGGTCCACCTGCCGGCGCAGGGAGTCGAGCCGGGCCACGGCGGTTTCCTTTTCGGCGCGCTCGGCGCGCACGGCGGCTTCGCGCCAGCTCAGAAAAAACGAACGGCTGTGGTTGAACAAGGTGATGATGAGCGTGACCCCCAGCGGCACCAGCACCTGCCCGTACATGGCGGGGCGCCACAGGTTGGCCAGCGGCTCGTGCGTCACCAGCAGCAGAAAGCCGGCCTGAATGAGCAAAATGACGGCCACCGAGCCCACCACGCACACCGCCAGCGTGGCCAGCAGGCGGCGCAGGGGGCGCTCGGCCCACGAGATGCGGCCGTTGAGCCAGTCCACCGCGAAGCCGTTCACAAACCACAGCCCGCCGCTGTAAGCCAGCGTGATGACGAAGGTGATGACCAGCCGCGGCACGTCGGTGAGCGAGGCGGGGTTGAGCACCACCGTGAGCACCGTCGCCACCAGCAGCAGCACCCGCAGGGCCTTCCACCACCCCATGCCGGAGCGCGGGCGCGGCAGGTAGCCGTCGGTGAAGGGCGAAGCGGAATCGGACTGGGCCACGAACAGAGAGGGAAACGAAGTCGGCATCAAAGTAAGGGGAAAGAGGCTAATTGGAAGGCAGCTGCCAGAGCACCAGAACGGTCATGCTTCGACTGCGCAAACGCCAGTTCAGCATGACCGCTCTTTATTTCTATTCGCTCTCCTGTAGTGCTACTTCACCGCCGCCGTGCCGGCTGCTTCGCCGTTGATGCGGGCCAGGGTGGCGGTGGCGTTGCCTTCGCCCCAGCTCGGGCTCAGGGCCGTGGCGGGCTTGAAGGTGGCAAACAGGGCCTTCGACTTTTCGTAGAGCGGCTTGGCTTTTTCGGCCCCGCCGCCGAACATGGCGGGCCGGAAGTAGGCGTCGTTGGCCAGCACAAGGTAGGCGCGCGGGTTGTCGGGGCTGAGCTTGAGGGCTTGCTCCAGCGCCTCGTGCACGCGGCCGGTGTACACGGGGCCACGCGTCATGGGCGCGGCCTGAATGCGGCCCTGGTAGATGTAGGCGCGTAGCACCAGGATTTCGGCCTGGTCGGCGCCGGGCAGCTTCTGGGCCTGGGCCAGGGCGGCTTCGGCCTGGTCGAGGAGCTTGTCGGCCTGGTCGCTGTCGGCGCCGCCGAAGGCCAGCTTCAGGTAGCCGCGGGCCTGGTAGTAGCGGGGCAGCCAGTCGGTGGGCCGGGCGCTGGCGGCGCGCTCCAGCTTGGCAATGGTGGCGGGCAGGGCGGCTTTGTCGGCCGTGTTTTGCTCGGCAATGGTGGCGGCCAGCAGGGCCGTGTAGGCATCGGCGGGGGCGGTGATGGCCGGGGCGGCGGGCGTCGTCGCGGGTTGGGTTTGGGCCGTGGCGGCGAAGGAGGCGGCAAGGGCGAGGGCGAGGGTCAGAAATGCGGTTTTCATGGGGAGCGGGGGTTGGGATGAATCGTTTGCGTGATTGATGATTCAAAGGTGGCCCCGCCCCTGCCCGCCCGGAAATCCCCGTTGCCGAAGCGTCATTTGCGCCGGATGAAGCGGCGCGGGGTGCCGACGACGCGGCGGCCGCTTGTGCGGCGTGGCCGGCGCGACCAAGCCGCATTAAAAAGAACAGTCATGTCGAGCTGGTCGAGACATGACGGGCGCGCACCGGCATAAAAAATCGACGGCCCGCCATACGCTTGCAACCCCTGGCCCGTTAAGGGGCATCTTTCCGTCAATTCCTTACTCCCAATCCCTACTTCCGTGCCCTCTCCCCTACGCCTGGCCCTCGGAGGCCTGCTGCTGGCAGCCCCCAGCCTGAGCCACGCCCAAACCGCCGAGCCCGCCCAAACCACCGCGTCCAGATGTTACGTGGGCCTGGCCGCCTACCACAGCAACTTCCAGAACCTGGCCAGCTGGCGCTCGGGCGACAGCGGCTTCCGGGTGCCGGTGCAGCTGAGCGGCGGCTACCAGCTGCGCCCCCGCCTGGCCCTGGAGCTGGGCGTGGCCTACAGCGTCCGCACCACCCGCTACGCCTACGACAGCTACTATTTTAACACCAGCGGCGTGGCCCCGGCCTATTATCAGTATAGCAACACGACCACCGGGCGCACCACTTCGGTCACGGCGCTGGCCCGCTACGGCCTCACGCGCCAGCCAGCCCACCGCTTTCAGGCCCAGGCGCTGGGCGGCCTCACGTGGGTGCACCGCAGCTTTTACTCGCGGGGCTTCGAGGGCGATAACCTCTCCGGCACCCTCCAGTCGGTTCCCTTTGAAACCCGCGGCACCATGAACGACCTGCTCCTGACCGCCGGCGTGGGCCTGGGCTACCGCCTGAGCCCGCGCTTCGCCCTCAACCTCGACCTCACCACCAACTACGACCTGCGCCGCTCCGATACCTTCGACCAGTACACGGGCAGCGCCGCCCTGGGCGTGCGCTACCGGCTGGGGAAGTAGCCCCGGGGCTGCCAGGACAATAAAAACGGCCGCCCCTGACTGGGACGGCCGTTTTTCGAATCTGAGCGCAGCAAGGCGCTTAGCTGGATAGGGTGTCTTTGTGGGCCGTCACGTCCTGAATGGCCTTGTCGAGGACCGCCAGTTGGCCGTCGACCTGGTCGTCGTCCACTTCGGCGAGGAAGGCCGTGGGGCCGGTGGTGGCTTCGCTGCTGAGCTGCAGGTTGTCGCGCCGCGACGTGGCGTTGATGAGGGCGCGCTTGGCCGTGCGCAGCTCGACCGGCGTGAGGCCGGGGCGGGCCACGTCGGTGGTGTAGCGGGCCACGTCGGCGGTGGCTTTGGCGAGTTGGGCGGCCACGGTGGTGGCCCGGTCGGTGGCCACCCCGTCGGCGTACGCGTCGTTGGAGTCGCGGTGCGCGTAGGCGCCTCGTTCTTTGGTGAGGCCAATCAAGGCTTGGTCGCACTCGGCTTTGGTGGTGAGCAGGTTCAGGTTTGCCATTGGGGTATGGGGTTGGAGTGGGAATAAAAATGGTTGAATTCAAATGTAGCAGGCCACGTAAGTCCCACAAAGCCATTCCCAACAAAGGACAAAAGCGGTGCTTGTTTCCCAGTTTGGGGCGGGCGGACTTAAGGCGGGAGCGTATAAAAGCAAGAAGGCATGGAACGGCTGTCATCCTGAGCGCAGCGAAGGACCTTCTCACCAAAGAACTTTACCGTTCCATAGTGAGAAGGTCCTTCGCTGCGCTCAGGATGACAGCCGTTCCTTTTTACCCCTCCCCTTCCCCCAGCAGCGCCCCGAGCGCGGCGGCCTCCCCCTCCAGCGCCAGCGCCCGCTGCTGCCCCAGGTGCCACTCGGCCAGCGCCTCGGGCGGCAGGGCCAGGGGCAGGGGTGGGCCGGGGCGCTGGGCCGGGCCGTGCTGGCGGGCGTGCTGGCGGGCCTGCTCAGCTACGCGCTGAACTACG
>NZ_JADQDM010000030.1 GCF_015694525.1 Hymenobacter ruricola
AATACCAACAAGCGAAAAGAAAAGGGCCGCCTCAATTGAGGCGGCCCTTTTCTTTTCGCTTGTTGGTATTAATTATTACCCTTTCGGCGTGAGCGTTACATACGGAATGATGCACTCTTCCAGCGAGATACCGCCGTGCTGGAACGTGTCCTTGTAGTAGTTCACGTAGTAGTTGTAGTTGTTAGGATACGCAAAGAAGTAGTCCCCAATCGTGAACACATACGCGGTGCTCACGTTTTCGCGCGGCAGGAAAATGCTTTCCGGCTTGCGCACCACATATACGTCGCGCGAGTCATCGAAGCCCAGGTTTTTGCCGTGCTTGTAGCGCAGGTTGGTGTTGGTGTTGCGGTCGCCCACAATCTTGTAGGGGCGTTTGCAACGGATGGTGCCGTGGTCGGTGGTGATGATGAGCTTGCCTTTTTTCTCGGCAATCTGCTGCATCATCTCGTACAGCGGCGAGTGCAGAAACCACGAGCGGGTGATGCTGCGGTAGGCCGATTCGTCGGCGGCTAGCTCGCGAATCATGGCCATGTCGGTGCGGGCGTGCGAGAGCATGTCTACGAAGTTGTAGACGATGACGTTGCACTTGTAGTTGTTGTGCAGGTTGCTCATTTTGCCCAGCAAGTCCTTGCCCGCCTGCAGGTTGGTCACCTTGTTGTAGCTGTGCTTCACCTTCTGGTTGTTCTTCTGGAAATTAATTTCCATGAACTCCGCCTCGTGCAGGTTTTTGCCTTCGTCGTCGTCGTCGGTCACCCACAGGTTGGGGTATTTCTTCTGGATTTCGCCCGGCATCATGCCCGAGAAAATGGCGTTGCGCGCATAGGCCGTGGTGGTCGGCAGAATGGCGTAGTACATTTCCTCGCTATCCACCGTGAAAAACTCGGTGATGATGGGCTCCAGCACTTTCCACTGGTCGTAGCGCAGGTTGTCAATCAGCACGAAGTACACGGGCGTGTCGCCGGTGGCCTTCAGCGTGGGGAACACCCGCTCCTTGAACAGCTGGTGCGACATGAGCGGCGCGTCTTTGTCGCTGCCATCCACCCAGTCCTCGTAATTCTCGGTGATGAAGCGGCCGAAGTAGGAGTTGGCCTCGTCTTTTTGCATGTTGAAGACTTCGGCCATGCTCTTGCCCTCCGTCTCGTTGATTTCCAACTCCCAGTACACCAGCTTCTTGTACACCTCGGCCCATTCGGCGGGCGAAAGGCGGTCGGAAAGCTGCATGCCGAGCTGGCGGAAATCGCGCTGGTAGCCCGAGTTGGTGGCTTCGCTCACGAGGCGCTTGTTGTCGAGCACCTTTTTCACGGCCAGCAGAATCTGGCTGGGATTAACCGGTTTGATGAGGTAATCGGCGATTTTGGCGCCGATGGCCGACTCCATGATGTGCTCTTCCTCGCTCTTGGTAATCATCACCACGGGCACAGTGGGCCGGATGGCTTTGATTTCGCTCAGCGTTTCGAGGCCGGTGAGGCCGGGCATGTTCTCGTCGAGAAACACCAGGTCGTAGCTCTTTTCCTGGATTTCCTCAATGGCGTCAGCGCCGCTGTTGACGGGCGTCACGTCGTAGCCTTTCTCCTTGAGAAACAGCAGGTGCGGCTTGAGCAAGTCGATTTCGTCGTCGGCCCAGAGAATGGTGGTTTGTTGCATAGGAAATGAATCGCCGGGTTAAGGCGGTGAAGTAGTAAGCGGCAAAGCGGCCGGTTGGTTCGGCCAATGCCGGCCGAATCACGTTGGGCTTAATGCTTTTCGCTCAGAAAAGACGAAACGGTTTGGGGCAAGCCCTTAGTGCCCGACCCACGTTGGACTTACCGCAAATGTTGCCATTGGGTTGTAAATTATTCGGCGAAGTAAGCGCCGCCGTACCGGGTTTGCGTAAAGGTCTGGCATTCCAGGAGGCGGGTTGCGTGCCAGCGGCGCCGTTCCGTCGTTCTTTTGTGCCCCGAATCAACTGACCCGGTTCCCCGCCCCACTGTGAACAAAAAGAAGATTTTCAACGACCCCGTCTACGGCTTCGTCACCATCCCGACGGAGCTGCTGTTCGACCTCATCGAGCACAAGTATTTTCAGCGGCTGCGGCGCATTCAGCAGCTGGGGCTCACGGGGTTTGTGTATCCGGGGGCGCTGCACACGCGCTTTCACCACGCGCTGGGCGCCATGCACCTGATGTCGCTGGCCTTGCGCACGCTTAAGGACAAGGGCGTGAAAATTTCGGCGGCGGAGGGCGAAGCGGCCATGATAGCCATTCTGCTGCACGACATTGGCCACGGCCCCCTCTCCCACGCCCTGGAAACCGCCATTTTCCAGAACGTGCCGCACGAGCAGGTGTCGGTTTTTCTGATGAAGCGGCTGAACGAGGAGTTTCACGGCAAGCTGAGTCTGGCCATTGCCATGTTCGAGGGCAGCTACGGGCGGCCGTTTTTCCACCAGCTCGTGAGCAGCCAGCTCGACATGGACCGGCTCGACTACCTCAACCGCGACTCCTTCTACACCGGCGTGGAGGAAGGCCGCCCCGGCGCCGACCGCCTCATCAAGATGCTGCGCGTGCACGACGAGCGGCTGGTGCTGGAAGAAAAAGCGGTGTATTCGGTCGAGAATTTTCTCGTGAGCCGGCGACTGATGTACTGGCAGGTGTACCTGCACAAAACCGTGACTTCGGCCGAGCAAATGGTCATTCGGGTGGTGCAGCGGGCCCGCGACCTGGCCCGCCAGGGCGTGGAAGTGCCCGCCAACAGCTGCCTGGGCTACTTCCTGGGCCGCGCCGTGAGTTTGGAAGAGTTTGAAAAAGACGACAAAATCCTCAATCATTTCGTGGAGCTCGACGACTACGACATCTGGTCGGCCATCAAAACCTGGGCCGGCCACCCCGATAAAGTCCTCAGCTACTTGGCCAAGAGCATCCTGCACCGCAACCTGCTCAAAATCGTGCTGGCGCCCGAGCCTTTCGACGAGGAATTCCGCCTCGGCATCCGCGACCTGATTGAGGAGAAATTCGGCCTCTCGCCCGAAGAAGCCGAGTTGCTGATGATTCCCGGCCGCCTCAGCAACAGCGCCTACAACGCCGAAAGCCAAGAACCCATCGAAATCCTGACCAAGAAAGGCGACGTGGTGAACGTGATGGAAGCCTCCGACCTGCCCAACATCCGCGCCCTCAGCCAGCGGGTGGAAAAGTTCTATATCTGCTACCCGAAGGAAATAGTTTAGTTGTTCGAACGTCATGCCAAGCGCAGCAAAGCATCTTGCCCGCCACCAACCACTAAACACAACGATTGGATTGCGTTGCGCGGTAAAGATGCTTCGCTCCGCTCTGCATGACCGAAGACCTGACGTTCGGGATAGCAACTGACCACTAATTTTGCCCGCTATGGAATTTACCGTTCAGCAAATCGCCGAAGTTCTTGGCGGCACCGTGGAAGGCGACGCCTCCCAGCGCATTTCCAGCCTGGCCAAGATTGAAGAAGCTCAAGCCGGCTCGCTCACCTTTCTTTCCAACGCCAAATACGAGCCGTTTCTGTACGAAACGGGCGCTTCGGCCGTCATCATCGGCCAGAACCAGGAGCTGAAACAAGCTGTCCGTCCCACGCTCATTCGGGTCGAAAACCCCTACACGGCGTTCAGCCAGCTGCTGGAGTTCTACGCGCAGGCCACCCGCACCGGCAAGCGCGGCGTGGAGGAGCCTTCCTTCATCGGCCTAAGCTCGAAAATCGGCGCCGGGCACTACCGCGGCGCCTTTTCCTACATCGGCGAGCAGTGCCAGCTGGGCGACAATGTGCTGGTGTTCCCGCACGCCTACATCGGCGACCGGGTCACGATTGGCGAAGGCAGCATCATCCACGCCGGGGCTAAAATCTACCCGGACACGGTCATTGGCCGTTTTTGCGTCATCAAGGCTGGCGCCGTGGTGGGTTCTGATGGGTTCGGCTTCGCGCCGCAGCCCGACGGCTCTTACAAGGCCATTCCGCAAATTGGCAACGTGGTGCTGGAAGATTACGTGAGCATCGGCGCCAACGCCACCGTCGACTGCGCCACGCTGGGCTCGACGCGCGTGGGCCGGGGCAGTAAAATTGACAACCTCGTGCAGCTGGCCCACAACGTGGAAATCGGCCAGCACACCGTCATCGCCTCGCAAACCGGCATCGCCGGCTCGGCCAAAGTCGGCGACCAGTGCGTGCTGGCGGGCCAGGTGGGCCTGGCCGGCCACGTCACGCTGGCCAACAAAACCACCGTCACCGCGCAGTCGGGCGTGGGCAAAAACGTGAAGCAGGAAGGCACCATCCTGCAAGGCTCCACGGCCTTCGACTTCAAGCAGAACCAGCGCGCCCAAATCGTGTTCCGGCGCCTGCCCGAGCTCGAACAGCGCGTGGCGCAGCTGGAGAAGGCGAAAAACGCGACGGAAAAGCCCTAGCTTTGTGCCTTAGAAGTGAGACCATGAGAAGTGAGAAATGAGAAAAGGGCCGTCGCCGTTGGGCAGGGCCATTTCCGCCTCACCTCTCATCTTCTCACCTCTCACTTCTCACGAGAATGAACGACAAGCAACACACCATTCAGGCGCCCGTGACGGTGCGCGGCATCGGACTGCACACCGGCGTGGAAGCCACCATGACGTTTTGCCCCGCCCCGGTGGGCCACGGCTACAAGTTTCAGCGGGTGGACATGCCCGGGCAGCCCATCGTGGACGCCGACGTGGACAACGTGGTGGACCTGAGCCGCGGCACCACCATCGAGCAGAACGGCGCCCGCGTGAATACCGTGGAGCACACGCTGGCCGCCCTCGTGGGCCTGCAGCTTGACAACGTGCTCATTCAGCTCTCCGGCCCCGAGCCGCCCATCATGGACGGGTCGTCGGCCGAGTTCATCAAGGCCATCGAGACCGTAGGGTTGCAGGAGCAGAACGCGCTGCGCAACTACTACGAAATCCCGGAAAGCATCCGCTACGTCGATAACGCCCGCGGCGTCGAAATCGCCGCTCTGCCCCTGTCCGACTACCGCCTCACGGTGATGGTGGACTATAACTCGCCGGTGCTGGGCTCGCAGCACGCCACCCTGACGGACATCGGCCTGTTCGGCGAAGAAATTGCGTCGTCGCGCACGTTCTGCTTTTTGCACGAGCTGGAAATGCTCTACAAAAACAACCTCATTCGCGGCGGCGACCTGAGCAACGCCATTGTGGTGGTCGACCGCGTGGTGAGTGACGACGAGCTGACCGACCTTGCCAAAATGCTGGGCAAGCCCCGCGTTTCGGTGAAAAAAGAAGGCATTCTCAACAACGTGGACCTGCGCCACAAAAACGAGCCCGCCCGCCACAAGCTGCTCGACCTCGTGGGCGACCTCGCCCTGGTGGGCCGCCCGCTGAAGGGCCAGATTCTGGCCGCCCGCCCCGGCCACGCGGCCAACGTGGCCTTTGCCAAGCGCATCAAAAAGAAGATGCTGGAGGCCCGCAGCAACCCCGTGCCGGTGTACGACGTGCACCGCGAGCCGGTGATGGACATCAACCGCATCATGCAGGTGCTGCCCCACCGCTACCCGTTCCTGCTGATTGACAAGGTGATTCACCTCGACGACCAGGTGGTGACGGCCGTGAAGAACGTGAGCATGAACGAGCCCTTCTTCCAGGGGCACTTCCCCGGCAACCCGGTGATGCCCGGCGTGCTTCAGATTGAAGGCCTGGCCCAAACCGGCGGCATTCTGGTGATGAACACCGTGCCCGACCCCGAAAACTACTGGCAGTACTTCCTGGGCATCGAAAATGCCCGCTTCCGCAAGAAGGTGCTGCCCGGCGACACCATCATTTACCACTGCCAGCTGCTGGCGCCCATCAAGCGCGGCATCGCCAAAATGCGCGGCCAGGCTTTCGTGAATGGCAAAGTGGTGTGCGAGGCCGAAATGAGCGCCGCCATCGTCCGCAAAGACGCTTAAAAATCAATTATAAATTATGAATTATGAATTATAAACGGCTGCTTAATTAAACGGCAACCTTTTCTCAATTCATAATTTATAATTTATAATTCATAATTCTCCTTAAGAATGCTTTCCCCCCTCGCCTCTATTCATCCCGATGCTCGCCTCGCGCCGGGCGTAACCGTTGAACCGTTTACGACCATTGCGGCCGATGTGGAAATTGGGGAAGGCAGCTGGATTGGGCCCAACGTCACCGTCATGAGCGGGGCCCGCATTGGGGCGCACTGCCAGGTATTTCCGGGCGCGGTGATTGGGGCGGTGCCCCAGGACCTGAAGTTTGCCGGCGAGCAAACCACTGCCATCATTGGCGACTACACCGTCATTCGGGAGTGCGTGACCGTGAACCGCGGCACCGTGGACCGCGGCGAAACCCGCGTGGGCAGCCACTGCCTGCTGATGGCTTACGTGCACATCGCCCACGACTGCGTGGTTGGGAACCACTGCATTCTGGCCAACACGGTGCAGGTGGCCGGCCACGTCGAAATCGGGGATTACGCCATTGTGGGCGGTTCTTCGGCGGTGCACCAGTTCGTAAAAATCGGGGCGCACGCCATGATTTCAGGCGGCTCGCTGGTGCGCAAAGACGTGCCGCCCTACGTGAAAGCCGGCCGCGAGCCGCTGTCCTACGCCGGGGCCAACTCGGTGGGCCTGCGCCGCCGCGGTTTTTCCGAAGAAGCCATCAACCAGGTGCAGCAGCTGTACCGCACGCTGTTTCTGGGCGGCCTGAACAACCACGACGCCCTGGCTCAGATTGAGCGCGAGCTGCCGGCCACGCCGGAGCGTGAAACGGCCGTGGGCTTCGTGCGGGCCGCCACGCGCGGCATCATTAAGGGCCCCAAGCGCGGCCGGGCCGACGGCAGCGAGTCGGAGTAAAGCCTTTGTAACAAAACCGAAACGTCATGCAGCGCGTCAGCGAAGCATCTTTACCGCAGCAGTAAATAATTACTATCGCAGTAAAGATGCTCCGCTGACGCGCTGCATGACGTTCTTTTTACTTTTCATAAAACCCGCACCTACTTGCTAATCACCGCCACCGGCCTGGGCAAACGCTTCCAGCGCGACTGGATATTCCGGGGGCTGACGCGGACTTTCCGGCCGGGCAGCGCCACGGCCGTGCTTGGGCCGAACGGTGCCGGCAAAAGCACGCTGCTGAACACCATTTCGGGCCAGCTGCTGCCCACGGAGGGCGCCCTGGCCTACGAGCTGGCCGGCCGTGCGGTGGCCGTGGAAGACGTGCCCCAGCACCTGGCCTACGCCGCGCCCTACCTGGAGCTGCTGGAGGAGCTCACGCTGCTGGAGCTGCTGCGGTTTCACACCCGCTTCAAGGCCCTGCGGCCGGGCATGACGCCGGACAGGCTCATCGACCTGATGTACCTCGAAAACGCACGTCAGCAGCTGGTGCGCGAATTTTCCTCGGGCATGAAGCAGCGCCTCAAGCTGGGGCTGGCCCTGTACGCCGCCGCGCCGCTGCTGCTGCTCGACGAGCCCACCACGAACCTGGACGCCACCGGCGTGGCCTGGTACCAGGAGCACGTGCAGGCCACCCGCGCCGGTCGCACGCTGCTGCTCAGCTCCAATGTGCCGGCCGAATACAGCTTCTGCGATGAGGAGCTGCTGGTGACGGATTTTCAGAAGCGCTAATTTTGCTGGCGACGGCCCTATTTGTCGGCCACGGCGCCTTTTGCCAGCCGGGCGGCCAGGTCTTCGATGTCGGCCCGGCGCGCCAGCACGCCCAGCCACTCGGCGGGGATGGCAGCTTCGCCATAAGTGAGACCGGCCAGACCGCCGGCCACGGCGCCGGTGGTGTCGGTGTCGTCGCCGAGGTTCACGGCGGCTAGCACGGTGGCGGCGTAGGTGTTATGCTCCAACAGGCACCACAGGGCCGCCTCCAGGGTGTCAACGACGTAGCCGGAGGAGGAGATGGCGCTTTCCGGTTGGTCAGGCAATGTTCCGGCAAGTACCCGTCGGTAATATTTGGCCTCCACAACCGCCGGAATGCTCCCCGTTTCCAGCCACGGATTCGCTAGCTGGCGCATCTGCAAAAAAGCGTCTGCGGGTGAGTTACCAATCAGCAGCCCTCGCGCCACCAGCAGATACAGGAAGCAGCCCAGCGTGGAGCGTGGGTGCCCGTGCGTGACGCTGGCCACGGCCTCAGTCAGCGCCCAAGCCGCATTAAAATCCAGGTTTTCTGCCAGCCAGGTCTGGTGAAAAATCAACGGCAAAATGCGCATCAATGCGCCGTTGCCATTATCTGATTCCGAGCGCGAGCCAGCGGAACTGGGCTCCACGCCGCGTTGCAGCCGGTAGATGGCCTGGCGGGTGGCATTGCCCACGTCAAATGTCTGGTTTGTCGCCGTCCAGTAATCGTTATCCAGCCAGTTGATGCTGCGCCGGGCAAAATCATTCAGGTCAGGCGTATTCGTAAGGCCATTCGGCCGGGCCAGGGTTTCGGCCAGGCAAAACGTCAGCGAAGAATCATCGGACCAGGTGCCGGCCGGTTGGTGGTGGGTTCCGTAGGCGCGCATGCCGGTCACGGGGTCTTGCCGGCGGGCGACACGGGACAAAAACTCGACGGGGACGCCAAGGGCGTCACCCACGGCCAGGCCTAATAGTGCCCCACGGGCGGCGGAAATTAACGAGTCAGGCATATAGGGGAAGTGGTGGGTTGGTTATGAGAAGGTGGCATAAAACTGCTGCCGTACCTGACGCAGCAGTTGCTCGGCGGCGGCTTTATCGGGTCCCTCGGGCAAGGCAGAGGTGGCAAAGGCGGCTTCAACCCGCTCCACCAGCGTTTCCGCTTCCGCCACTAGGTACTGGTACTCGAACTCGCCGCGCCGGATTTGCAGCAGGAAGTCGCGGTTGGGGCGGCGCACGTGCAGCTGGCCGGTGCGGGCAATTTCCTCGGCCATTTGCAACAGCCGGAACACGTGCAGCATGTTCTTGGCGTCGTAGTTTTTGCCGTGCTGCACGGTGTTCTGGTAGCGCTCGGCGTTGCGCTTGTCCACCCATTCCCAGTACTCGCGAAACACGCGACAATAGGTGCTGTAGCCGTTGCGGTTGAAGGACAGGTACGCCACGGGCTCCTCCCCCTTCGGCACGGCGGAAAGCAGCACGTCCTGCGAGGTTTCGGGGTCGCGCACGAGGCCGCGGTAGCCGTAGGCGCGGGCCGGGGTGTCGTCCACAAACAGGGCGTACAAGTCGGTGAGGTGCGGCACGTTGGCCAGGCCACACTGCGCCGCCTCCCAGCCGTGGCGGGCCAGCCAGGTGGCCACGGGCTGGGCGCCGGCGCCGGCCGTCACGTAGCAGAAATCGAGCACCGACTTGCGGGCCGGCGGCTCGGGGTGGTTGATTTTCTTGTTGAGGCCTTTGGCTTTGCGAATTTGCGCCACGGCGTATTCGGCAAAGCTTTGGCGGCAGAGCCTGGAAAGAAAGTCGACCGCTTGAAACTGCCCGAAAAGGGGGTGTTGGTATACCACGCAGTCGGGCGGCGTGCCCAGCAGCTCCAGGACGGTGGGGTTGTTTTTCAGCAGCAATTCCACGAAGCGGCGCAGCTCGTAAAATACCTCGTCGTTGGTTTCGTTGGCCACCTGCGGCACGTAATCAAGCCCAAAAAACTGGCCTTCGGGCAGCACAAACACGCCTTTGAGGTCGGTGTCGGAATGCGGCAGATTGGTGCCGTAGGCGCGGCTGCCGCTGATGGCTTCAAAGAGAATAAGGTTTTGGCGGCGCAGGTCGGCAATGGTCATGGCGCGAAAGTAGCGCCCCCGGTGGGAGCCTGCGCTTCGACCAGCAACTCCCGAAACAACGCATCGAGCGCGGCGCCGTGGCTGGGGCGCGACCCGGGCAGCGCCTCGCGCGCGGCCTGGCCGGCGGCGAATTCCTCCCGCAAGAAAGCTGCCAGCGCCGCCGGGGGCGGCAGGGTCGTTTTCTCCGTGGCGGTAGCTTTTCGGGCGAGCAGCTCGTCCACGTCAGCGGCCAGTGCCGGGGGCAGCCCGGCGCGCAACGGGGCAAATTCCATGGGCGGCAGCGCGTGGCGCTCGCGAATCCAGCGGGCGGCCAGGGCCGAGCGTAGCGCGTAGAAAAGCCGTTTCAGGCGAATTTCATCGGGTAGTAAGTCTTCCTCCACGCCGCGCCGCAGCTGGCCCAGGTAGTGGTGCAGGCCGGCTTTCAGGTTGAAGGCGGCCGGGAGCAGCGGCGCCAGCCGGGCCCGAAAAGCCAGCGCTTCGTGGTACACCACCGGCGACTGCAGCCACTCAAACACCGAAGCGTTGGAGCCGCGCAGCAGGCGCAGGGCCTTGCGCAATTCCCAGCCGGCGAGGTCCAGTTCGTCATCAACGGGAAAGTTGAGGGTATCCGTTCCTTCGTCCAGGGTCAGGTACCACACCGGCGGGTGGCAGTAGATGAAGCGCACGTCAAAATCGGAATCGGGCGAGGGAAAGCCCCAGGCGCGGCTGCCCGACTCGCAGGCGTAGAGAATGCGGATGCCGTGAGTGCTTTCGAGCTGGCGGAGGGCGGTTTGGATGCGGGCTTGCATGCAGCGGAAGGTGCGGGAGTGAGTTCGGCGGGCTATGCCAACGGGCCCCGAAAGTACCACGAGGTGGCGCACCGCCTATTTTAGCCGGCTCATCTTTGCTTTCTGAACCGGTTTACCATGCACAAAGGACGACTCGAAGCTTTCAGCGATGGCGTGCTGGCCATTATTCTCACCATCATGGTGCTGGAAATCAAGGTGCCGCACGGCGCCGATTTCGCGGCCCTGAAACCGCTGCTGCCCGTGGTGCTCAGCTACGTGCTGAGCTTCATCTACATCGGCATCTATTGGAACAACCACCACATGATGCTGGCCGGCACGAGTAAGGTATCCGGCGGCATCTTGTGGGCCAATCTGCATCTGCTGTTCTGGCTGTCGCTGGTGCCGTTTGTGACGGGCTGGATGGGCGAAAACCATTTTTCCAGGGCCACGCTGGTCATGTACGGCGTGGTGCTGCTGATGTCGGGCCTGGCATATTGGATACTGCAGAACTGCATCATTGCCATCGAGGGGCCCGAATCGGTGCTGGCCCGCGCGGTGGGGCGCGATTTCAAAGGCAAGGCTTCGCCCCTGCTTTATTGCCTGGGCATTGTGGCCAGCTTCTGGAACCCGTGGGCGGCGGGGGCCGTGTACGTGGGCATTGCGCTGATGTGGCTGGTGCCCGATAAACGCATTGAGCGCACGCTGGTCGATAAAGCCGAAGGGAAACACGTTGGGTAGCGGCGGCAGCTTCGCGGACTTGACGGGAGATGCGGGAGTAGCGGCGGGCGCTGGGAAACATAGGCTTATGGGAACACTTGCTAAGCGAAGCGTACCTTTGAATATTCACAAGTATTAGCGAGGACTGTTATATGGGAGACTTTTTAGCGAAGTTTGAAAATTTTCTGTTTGATATATTGGGCTTAGTTCTACCCGGGCTTGTCTTCCTGCTTATTCTAGCATCACCTGCTTGTTTGTTGGATATTACAAAAATCCCTCAAAAGTTTATAGATGCTTCTTATATACTATCAGCGCTTGTCACTTTTTCGAGAATCCTAAAAGAATATTGGGCAAATAATTTAAATATAATATTGTCTATTGCATCGATTTTATCGTATCTTCTCGGGCATTTCATTAAAGTGTTTTCGATAATTATATACGACTTTTTATCTACAGTATTTGACAAAACAATAAATAAATTCACAGGATATCTTTATAATGAAACCAAAGGATTTGTTATCAGAAATCCTCAAAATAGATTCTATATATTTTTACAGACCCTCTTTAGCCCTGTCAAAAGCACAATCCTCAAGGTTTTCACTTTCAATTCACCTAGCTATTTCAGTGAAAATGACCCTTTGAGAACTGCCTGTGTGAATATTATCAATCAAAGACTAAGTACAACATATCCAGATAAATGGTACTCGATTTACAAGTTTGCAACCATGATAAATGGCCAAGAAAGTCAACGCTCACTTGCGGGGAATTATTTGGCCAAGTACAACTTGTATCGTTCTTTATCATTTATATTCTTATTCACAGCCATTTACTATAAATGTTTTCTCAATGCAGCAAGCCTTTACATCTCACCTGAGTTAACCAAAATAGCCTCGCTATTCTTAATAACATCTCTACTACTCTGGTTTACATTCAATTACAAATTCAAAAGGTATTGGACGTTATGCGGAAATGAGACTCTAGTATCTTTGTATTACTTTCTTAACAAGAAGAAGCTGAATGAAAGCTGAAAAAATTCTTTTCATTGATACTGAGACAGGTGGGCTTGAGCCCTCCAAAAACAGCCTATTGTCTCTAGCTTTGGTTTTATGGCAGGGCTTTGCAATTGTTGATGCCAAAGAAATTTTAATTAACGATGGCATCATGAGTGTTACACCCAAAGCTCTTGAAATAAATGGCATTAATGTAGAGCAGCATAAAGCACATGCTTTATCGCCCCAAGACGCGATACACGAATTGGACCTTTTTCTTAACAAGCACTTTTTACCAGGCGAGTTAATCACCCTTGGTGGCCATAATATTACATTTGATGTTAATTTCACTAAATACTTTTTAATTCATAACGGATACAAGTATTCTAAACGTTTCTCACACCGTACTGTAGATACGTCAAGTGTCTTATATTATCTTTACCTATCCGGCAAAATAGAGCAAAAAGCTATTTCATCTCAAGAAGCATTCGACTTATTTGGCATATCTGTTCAAGGCAGACACACAGCCTTAGGTGATGCTTTTGCTACAGCAGAGTTATTCACTGCGCTACTTGATAAAATATCTCAATGCGCTGAATAATCACAACCGCGGGTCCACGGCCTCGCTTTCCAGCGCGAGTACGCCGAAGACGCACTGGTGCACGCGGCGCAGGGGCTGGCCGGCCACGAAGCGTTCGAGGCCCTCGACGCCGAGGGCGAACTCGCGCAGGGCGAGGTTGCGCTTGGCTTTCACGTTGCGCTGGCGGAGGCGGTCAAGGTTGCCGGGCAGCAGGTAATCGGGGCCGTAGATGATGCGCAGGTACTCGCGGCCGCGGCACTTGAGGGCGGGCTGGAGCAGGCCGCCCTTACCCTGGGGCACGAAGTCGTAGGGCTTCACCACCATGCCTTCGCCCCCGGCGGCGGTGAGGTCGGTCCACCACTGGATGGCGGCTTCCACTTCGGCGGGGTCCTGGAGGGGGACGACGCGGTAGGGCGTGGCGCGGAGCAGGCCGGGGTCGGCCAGGGCGAGGGAACGCAGGGTTTCCATGTGCCAGGCGTGGTCGCGGTCGAAATAGGTGCGGCCTTCGGTGGCGAGCAGGTGGAAGGGCGCCAGTTTGAGGTCATCGAGCGAGAGGACGGGCCAGCAATAGCGGCGGTAGGCGTCGGCGTAGTGGGTGGCGGCCTGGCGGCGGGCGGTGGTGCGGGCCAGCAGGGCTTCGGCACCGTCGAGGTTGCGCGCAGCAGCTTCGGTGAGGACGGCTTCGACCTGGGGCAGGGCGGCGAGGGCGGCGGCGGCCACGGCGGCGTATTGAGTTTTGACCAGCTCCTGGGCTTTGGCCGACCAGGGCAGCAGCTCGGCATCGAGGCAGACCCAGTCGGTGTCGAATTTCTCCCAGAAGCCGGCGGTGCTCAGGGCGTCGCGCAGGCGGGCGAGGAAGGCGGTTTCGAGGGCGGCGTCGGTGAAGAAGTTGCGGCCGGTGCGGGTGTAGCACTTGCCGATGCCCTCGCCCACCAGCCCCAGGCGGCGCTGGATGGCGGCTTCGTCGCGGCCCAGCACCACCACCACGCGGCTGCCCATGTGCTTTTCTTCGCACACCACGCGCTCCACGCCGAGGCGCTTGTAGTAGTCGAAGGCTTCGGCGGGGTGTTCGAGCAGGTCGGGCAGGGCCGAGGTTTCGGTGGGCGACATGGTGGGCGGCAGGTATAGCAGCCACTTGGGGTGCAGGGCGAAGCGCGACATCACCTCCAGGGCGGCCACGGCGTTTTCTTCGCGAATGGTGACGCCGCGCATCAGCCGGGTTTCGATGAACTGCTTGCCGGTGACGTCGCGGATGTCGAGCAGGTCGTCTTGTTCGTGCTGGGCGGTTTGTAGCGCGGACTCTGTAGTCCGCGTCTCCGCGCCGTTCGTATCGTTCGGGTTTCCGTCGGGGACGCGGACTACAGAGTCCGCGCTACTGCGGCGGTAGTTGAGCGGGCGCACGGGCTCACAGTAGACCTGCGCGGCGGGCACGGCCACGAGCTCGCGCTCGGGGTAGCGCAGGGCGGTGAGGCGGCCGCCGAACACGCAGCCGGTGTCGAGGTCGATGGTGTTGTTGAGCCATTCGGCGTCGAGCACGGGCGTGTGGCCGAAGGCCACGATGGCGCGGCCCCGGTACTCGCGGGCCCATTCGTAGCGCACGGGCAGGCCGAATTCGTCAATCTCGCCGGTGCTTTCGCCAAACAGCGCGAAGGCCCGCACGGCCCCCGAGCCGCGGCCTTGCATCTCCTCGGGCAGGCCGGCGTGGGCCACCACGAGCTTGCCACCATCGAGCACGTAGTGGCTTACCAGGCCGTCGAGGAAGCGCCGCACCTCGCTTTTGAAGGCTTCGGGCTCGGGTTCGAGCTGGGCCAGGGTTTCGGCCAGGCCGTGGTTGATGGTGACGTTTTTGCCGTTGAGGTGGCGCAGGAGCTTGATATCATGGTTGCCGGGCACGCAGAGGGCGATGCCGTCGCGCACCATGCTCATCACCAGGCGCAGCACTTGCGGGGAGGCTGGGCCGCGGTCCACGAGGTCGCCGAGGAATATAGCTTTGCGGCGGGCCTCATCCCCCCGGCCCCCTTCTCCGGTGGAGAAGGGGGGGCCTGACGATTCCATTTCGCGCATTTCCGGTGCCCCCTCTCCGCCGGAGAGGGGGTCAGGGGGTGAGGCCAGCGGCGCCACCACGCGCACGCCCAAATCCCGCACGTCATTCATTGGCTCTTCCAAGACCTGATACCCCAGCTGTTCCAGCAGCGCGCGCAGCTCCTCGTAGCAGCCGTGCACGTCGCCGATGATGTCGAAGGGGCCGGTTTCCTCCTGACGGTTGTTGTAGAGGCGGTCGCGGGTGATGGACTGGACGGCGTCGATTTCGCCCACGTTGCGCAGGTGGTGGATGTGCCGGAAGCCCTCCTCTTTCAGGCTGCGCAGGCTGCGGCGCAGGTCCTGGCGGTGGCGGGCAATGACGTGCCGGCCCAGGCGGCGGCGGTCGGGACGCTGGGCGTTGCGCTCCTGGGCGACGGATTCAGGCACGTCGAGCACTATCGCCACGGGCAGCACGTGGTATTGGCGGGCCAGGGCCACCAGGGGCTTGCGGCCCTCGGCCTGCACGTTGGTGGCATCGACCACGGTGAGCAGCCCGCGCTTCAGGCGCTTAGCCACCAGGTAGTGTAGCAGCTCAAAAGCGTCTTTGCTGGCCGATTGGTCGTTTTCATCGTCGGCCACCAGCCCCCGGCAGGCATCGGAGGACACGATTTCCGTGGGCTTGAACAAGCGCCGCGCAAACGTGGACTTGCCCGCGCCCGTGCTGCCGATGAGGATGATAAGGGAGAGTTCGGGGACCTTGAGGGTATCTTGGGGCATTGGAAAGGATACGGTGTAGATTTGCTTATGTGGTTATCATACTTTTCTGAAAAACAAATTCAACTGTCAATGGAAATTTTTATCAACAGTACTATCACAGCCTTTTTGCTTCTCGTCTCAGGGCTTTGGCTTAAAAATTATTTGCCGAACTATTTCAACGAAAAGGGCAAACTGCTTGCACAGAAAGAAGACATTGCAGAAATCACTGAGAAGATAGAATCCGTAAAATCAGATTTTTCAAAGGATACCGAACGTCTAAAGACAGACCTTCAGAGGATATTGAACTACCAATTGTCCCATAGGAATGAAGAAAGAGCTTCTATAATAGCCTTTTATGATAAATATAACCAATGGCTATACTCTTTACTTGAAATTAATTTTGGAGGTTATAGCAGGAGCAATTTAAAAGACCTGACCGATAAGAGAACATTTATAGAAAATTTTTATGCGGAGGCGAATATTGCCCAAGCCAAACTGAATCTAATAGTTAAAAGTGATGAAATCATCACTTTGTCACACGATTTAATTATGCAAGTGCTAAAGTTCAAACATTGGATGGACGCACGGCTGTTGACATTACAGCAAAATATTGAAAGCCACCAATCACTATCAGAGCGTTTCCTAATAATCATCAAAGATTATGATGCCAATAAAGCATTGGCCGAGGCAATGGCTAAAGATGAGGAAAATCTAATGCAGAAGGCTAAAGAAATTAAAGAGGAATTTTATGCAAATCGTAATGAGGAATACAAAAAACTATTGCCTACTAATTCAGCATTTACTAAAACAGTCAAGGAGTATCTAACAAATTAACTATATTCCAAACACCGCCATCTGCGAGGGTGCGCCAACGCCTTCCACCTCCTCCCCCATGTTCTCCAGCCGCAACTGATACCCGTGCCGCTCGGCCACGCCGGCGGCCCAGGCGGCAAACTCGGCGCGGGACCATTCGAAGCGGTGGTCGTCGTGGCGGAATTCGCCGGCGTTAAGCTTCTCGAAAAGCTGGTTGTAGTCGGCGTTGGGGCTGGTGACGAAGACGTGCGCCGGGCGGGCCTGGCCAAACACCACGGCTTCGAGGGCGGCGAGGCGGTTTTCGTCCAGGTGCTCGATGACTTCGACCAGGGCCGCCACGTCGAAGCCGGCGAGGCGGTCGTCGCGGTAGAGCAGCGAGCCCTGGATGAGGTCGATGCGGGTGCGCTGGCGCGGGGGCATTTCGTCGAGGTGCAGCCGCTGGGCGGCGCGGGCCAGCGCCTGGTGCGACACGTCCATGCCGAGGATGTATTCGATTTTGGGCTGGCGCAGGAGCAGGCGCAGGAGCTTGCCTTCGCCGCAGCCCAGGTCGAGCACGCGCTTGGGGGCCAACTGGTAGATTTCGTGGGCTACTTGCTGCAGGCGCTGGTCGTGGAGGGAGGTTTTGGGCTGTAGCGTGGACTCTGCGAGTCCGCGCATCGCATCATCGGTCACTTGCGCCGCCGTAGTTTCTAAGGAATTGCTTTCAGGTTCTTCCATGCGCGGACTCGCAGAGTCCACGCTACTGTCTTCATCCCCTTCCATCAGCCGCTCCAGCGTCGGGTTCACGTAGGCGGCCAGGTAGCGCAGGTAGCGGCGCGTGATGAAGCCGCGCTCCGGGTGCTGGGGCAGCCAGTCGCCGCCGCGGTGCAGCAGCTTCTCGGCCTCGTGCTCGCCGATGTAGTAGTGCTTGTCGTTGTCGAGCACCGGGAGCAGCACGTAGAGGTGCGTGAGCACGTCTTGCAGGCGCAGGCCCGCGTGGCGCAGGTGCAGGGTGTAGTAGCGGCTGTCGCCCCACTCCGGCACGGTGGGGTCGAGCGGGGTGGTTTCGATGTCCACTTCGTAGCCCAGTGGCTCGAAGAGGCGGCGCGGCCAGTCGGGGCCGGGCGCTGACACTACGGCCACTTTCACGGCTAGCGGCAGGGCCTGGGCGGGCAGGTCGGGCTTGTCTTTGCAGGTGCCGTTC
>NZ_JADQDM010000003.1 GCF_015694525.1 Hymenobacter ruricola
CGCAATCCGTGCCCACTGCGCGTCCGTCAACAAATAGTCCATGCCCAAATATACTACTTACTGTTAACACCTCCTAGCCACAAAAAAGCCCCGACTGCTTCCAGTCGGGGCTTTTTCGCTTTAGAAACCGGGTGGTTCCGCCAGCTTGTCTTATTCCACCACGAGGCGTTTCACCACGAGGCCGGCGGCGGTGCGGGCCTGCACCGAGTACACGCCGGCGGCCAAGCCGGTCAGGGGCAGCTCCAGGGTTTCGGCGGCGCCGACGGCCAAGGTGCGGGTGAGCACCGTGCGGCCCAGGTTATCCACCACCGATACGGCCGTGGCTTGCTGGCCGCGCAGGGCCGCGGGCAACAGCAGCGCGGCCGTGGCGTGGGCCGGGTTGGGGTACACCGTGGCCAGCTGCGCCAGCTTGGCCGGAGCGGCCGCCAGCACGGTCAGGTTCTGGGTCGAGAACACCACGGCGTAGCGCCCGCCCAGCGCCGCGTTGGCGGCCAGCTGCAGGCTCACCGACGGCGTGGCGGCCAGGTCGGTATAGGTGCCGTTGAGGGCATCGCGCAGGTAGGCGTGGTAGCCGGTGGGCAGGTTGGCCAGGTTGTCCACGGCCAGCGTGTAGGCGCCCGTGGTAGCGGCGGCCACTTGCAGGGGCAGCACGGCGTCGGCCCCGGTCAGGGCGGGCCGGCCGTCGATGGACAGAGTTTCGGTACCGGCTTCGGTGGCCAGCCACAGCCCGTTGGTGGCCGCCAGGAAGTGGGCATCATACGCCGCGTCGAAGCCAGCGGTGGCGCCTTGTTCGAAGTACATCACCGCCTGCAGGGCCGCGGTGGCGTTGCGCAGGGTGAGGGCCAGCTGCGGGCGCACATCCACGGCGGTGCGCTGGAAAAGGGTGTTGTCGTAGGTGGTGAGGCGGGCGGCGTTGGTGAAGTTCACGGTGCCCGTCTGGCCGGCGGCCGTCCGCACAAAGAAGCCCTGGGCCACGGGCAGCACGTTGGTGCCGCCGTTCACGCTCACGCCGTTGTTGTAGCTGGCGTAAGCCCCCGTGTATTGGCCGTTGCTCTTGAACACGTACAAAGCCGGTTCCATGCCCGAGGAGGCCGCCAGCACTGTGTTGTAGTCGATGGCCGACGGGTAGGGGTTGCCCAGGAACTGGTAGCCAGCGGTGGCCTGCGGGCCGCGCGCGAGGCCGGTGCGCGAAACCGCCCCGTTGTTGAGCGTGCCCACGAAATCGACCAGCTGCGAGGCATTGATGTTCACGGTGTAACCGGCGCTCACAATGATGGGGTCATTGAGGGCATTGGGCGACTGGAAGCCCTTGTCGAACTCCGGCGACGTGTTGCTCAGGCCCAGGCGCGACTGGTCGTAGGTGAAGACGTTGGGGAAGGTCGGGAAAAGCGGCGGCGTGGGGCTGGTGTTGTAGCCGGAATTCACCACCGGCGTGAAGCCCGCGGTGGCAAAGTCGGCCACCGTGTTGCCGTTCACCGGCGAACTGTAGTGGCGGTAGCCCGGCCCGTTATTCAGGTTAGACGTGATGTAGCGCTGCACGGAAGCCGTGCCCACCACCACGCCGCCGGTGTTCACCACCACTGCCGTGCCAGCTGCCGACGACAGCAGCGTCAGGGGCTGGCCACCGGTGATGAGGTTGCCGGCTTGCAGCAGCAGCACCTGCGTTACGCTCACGGCTTGGCTCAGCGTGACGCCCGCGGGGCTGCCAATGGCCAGGTTGAGCACGCGGCTGGGCAGGCCCGAACCCGTCACCTGCGCCTGAGGCACGGTGTTGGAGTAGCCATAGTTGGCATCGGGGCTGAACGTGCGCGTGCCGGTTACCAGCACCGCTCCGGCGTTGGTGCCCGTGGAGGTAATGCCGGCCGGGTCGCAAATCACCAGGTTGGCCTGCGCCTCGAGCACAAAGTTGCCGGAGCCCGTCAGCGGCTGGCAGTTTTGCTGCAGCGTGCCGCCGGTTTGCACCAGGAAGGTGCCGGTCACGGAGAGGGGACCGTTCAGGATGGCGTTGCCGGTGGCGGTCACGGTCACGTTGTTGTAGTTGCCCGATATGGATTGCGTCGTGCTCACGGTCAGGTCCGTCAGCGGGGCCGCCGCCGTGGTGAAGGCCACCGTGGCCGGCCCGGCCGTGGCGCCGCCGGCGCAGTTGCTCACAATGCTCACCGTGTAGGCGGTGTTGGGCGTGAGGCCCACCAGGTTGGCCGAAGTCGCGTTGGCCGGCAGCGTCTGGGTGGTGGTGGCCGGCGCGGTGGTCAGGGTATAGGTAGTGGCCGAGCCGTTGCCGGAGAAGGTTATCGTGGCCGAATTGCTGGTGACGTTGGTGGCCGTCAGGCCGGTGGGAGCGGCGCAGGTGGGCGCCGTGGTCGTGAACGTGGTGCTCACGGCGCTCGACGTGAGCAGGCCCGCAAAGCAATTGCTCACGATGCTCACCGTGTAGCTCGTGTTGGGCGTGAGGCCCGTCAGCACCACCGGCGAGCCCGTGGCGGTCTGGGTGGTGGCCGTGCCGCCGGCCGGCGTCACGGCCACGGTGTAGTTGGTAGCCGAGGGGTTGGCGGTAAAGGTGATGGAAGCGCCGGTATCGGTAATGCTGCCAGCCGCCGGGCTGGTGGGGGCATCGCACACGGGCGGCGCGATGGGCACGGCCACGTCGAACACGTTGAAGCCGGCAGACTGGGCCGTGGGAATCACGGTGCGCTTGTTGTCGACTACGCCCGTCGCCAGGTTCACGTCGAACACGTTGGTGGGCGAAATGCCGCTGCCGTTGGCCACCGCCGTCTGTATCAGGTAACCGGTGGTCGAGTTGTTGGCAATGTCCAGCCCCAGCGCCAGCGAGTTAGTCAGGTTATCAAAGCCGTTGAACACCAAAGCAGGCGTGTTGTTGATGAGGGTGCCCGAGGCGGGCGGGCTCTGCACTGCCAAAATGTTGCCGTTGGCTTTGTCGAGGTCGTAAAGTGTGGTGCTGGTGCTGCCAATGGTCGAATTGGTGTAAGCCGCCGTCACCACGCCCGGCGTGGCTGGCGTGCCCCCGGAATAGGCCAGCGGCGTGTCGGTAGCAATCAGCGAGCCGTTGACCGGGCTAAGGCGGTAGTTGTTGCGGTTGCTGCTCAGCACCCGGATTTGGTCCGCTACGGGATTGAAATCGAAGCTGATGTTGAAGACGAAAAGAGGATTAACGGGCTGGCCCAGGTCCAGCGACACGCCCCCTCCCACCGGCGTGACCGCCCCGGTGGACACGTTAACGGTGTAGAGCTGCGTATTTTTTACTGTATTAGTTGGGTCGAAGGCGATGGTGGGGTCGTAGCCCAGGCCGTACAGTTGGCCGGTGAGCGGGCGCGAGTCGATGCCCACCAGCCTTTGCCCGGGCGTAACGCCTACAACTTTCTTGGGGAAGTCAGCGGGGTTGGCGTTACCCCCGGCGTTGGCGGTGAAAAAAGTAATGATGCCCTGGTCACCAACGGCCGCGCCCGCCGGGAAGAACAGGCTGCTGTTGGGGGCGATGGGCTGCGTGGCGGTGCCGAGGCCGTAGAGCGTGGTGGCCTGGGCCGGCGCCTGGGCCCGGGCAGCGCCCGTGCCGGCCAGCAGCAGCGCGGCGCACCATACGTATCGGAAGTGCCGGCGCAGGGCCGACAGCGAAGGTAGGGATGTGTTCATTTATAACTATTTAAAGGTTGAAAAGGGCGAAATCGTTAAGCGCGAAAGGTTCGGAGTCATCGGCAGCACGCTTGCTGCCAAGGTACGTTAGCAAAGAAAAAACGAATGAGATTTGAGTGGTTTTAAGTCGCTGGCTCGGTGGGCATAGAGCCGCTTAGGCCAGTAAGCGAGATTTTTAGGGAGAAGTTGAAGGGTTTTTGGATTTCATAAGCCATTGAATTTACCGAAATCCTTTGAGAAAGGCCCGGTTAAGTGTGCTGCTAGTGCCCTCAGCTTAGCACCCGCACCGTGTCGCCCACCCGAATGACGCCGCCCTGGGCGATGTGGGCCGTGAGGCCGCCGTGGCCGCGCATGGCGTTGTAGCCGCCGGGGCCCAGCTCTTCTTCCATGCGGGAGCAGGGGTGGCACTCGCCGGTGATGTCGAGAATGACCTCTGTGCCAATTTGGATTTGGCGGTTTTTCAGAGCCAGCAGGTTCAGGCCGCTCACGGCCAGGTTGCGGCGCAGGCGGCCGGGGTCCACGGGCGCATTCAGGCCCAGAAAACCAGCCACCGCCGCCAGGTGCTCGTGCTGAATGAGGGTGACCTGCCGCTTGCCGCCCGCCTTGGGCCGGGCGTGGTCGCCGAGCAGGTGCGAGTCGGTTTTCAGCTCCGCTTCCGGCACCGCGAGCAGGGGCTCGCGCCGCAGCGGGCGCTGGCCTATCCATTCGAGGCGGCCGGTTTGGGGCAGGGTGGCCAGCAGGCGGGCCACGGTCGACTTATCATCGCCGAAGAAAGGGAATGGCATGCGCACGGGTACGCGGGCGCCGGGCCGGGGTTACAACTCATTGGGCGTGCCGAAGCCTTCGCGGATTTCCACGTGCCCAATCAGCCCGCCCAGGTAGCCGGCCCGGGCCAGCAGCCCGAAGCTGGCCACCGCCACCGCCAGCGCCGCCCACGCCATCAGAGCGGCCCGGGGCGAGGCGTTTTTGCGCAGTAGCAGGCCAAACAGGGCCAGCGCCGCCGCGCCTTCCAGCGTCCAGAAGCCCAGCTCGGCCGCGGCGGCGTGGGCCTGGATGAGGGCCCGGCTCACGCGGGGCAGCTGCTGGGCAACGGCCGCCGCGCCTTCGCCCGTGAGCTGGGCGGGCAAACACAGCAAGCCGGCCGCCAGCACGGCCACCAGCCCGGCGCCCACCACCGACGCCTCGCGCCGCAGCAGGCCCGCGCCCAGCAGCACGGCGGCGAACAGGCTGCCCACGATGGGCAAGTGGTTGACCAGAAGGTGCAGATGCGCTTGATTCATTCGAATAAAAAAGAAGGGCTGGCCCGACCGGGCCGGCAAAGCTACTTCGGTGGCCCAAAGCCGGTGGCCCAACGCAACCGTTGGGCCCCGGGTGCGACTCTCCTAAATTGAACTGCTACCCCCGCGAAATCGTTATTTCAGCAGCTCCGTCGGCGCCGGCCAACGCGACGTTTTCGTTGGTTGCCGGGCAATGCCGGGAGGGCGCGGCCGTTGTTGGAAAGCCCTGCTGGTCTGGTGGTTTTCCTGCTTTGCGCCGCAGTGGTTTGGGTGCCGGTGTTGGCTCAGTGCATTGATGCCAACGGCCAATTCTGGCACTTTGCTTGCCTAGATTTCAGTCAGTAGTCATTCACCTGTTGTCTTTCGCTATGACTTTCCTCCCCCGTTTTTTCCGCCGGCTCGCCGCTCCGCTGCTCCTGGCGCTTCCTGTTGCTTTTACCCCCAGCGCGCAGGCCCAAACGGCCCCGGCGCCCACCGATGTTATCCGCGAAATCACCGACGCGGTGGGCCTCAAAGCCCGCTTCGAGCTGCGGGCCACGCGCGACGTCGACAACGCCGCGGCCGTGGTGTACAACGGCAAGCGGTTCCTGCTGTATAACCCCGATTTTCTGAACGCTGTGAACCGCGCCGGGCACACCGACTGGGCCGGCATCAGCATTCTGGCCCACGAAATGGGCCACCATCTCAACGGCCACACCCTGCGCGCCGGCGGCTCGCAGCCGGCCGACGAGCTGGAAGCCGATGAGTTTTCCGGCTTCGTGCTGCGCAAGCTGGGCGCCAGCCTCGCCCAGGCCCAGGCCGCCATGGCCACCGTGCCCGACGACGGGGGCTCGGACACGCACCCCGGCCGCGCGCCGCGCCTGCTGGCCATCGGGCAGGGCTGGGAGCGCGCCAACGGCCAGATTGTGGCCAGTGCCAAAGCCGCCGCGCCCTCGGCTACTCCGGCCGTGGTGGCCGCCGCCCGCCTGCAGGCGCCAGTGGTGCGCCAGGCTTCGTATGACAATACGCCCGTGCGCCTTTTCCCCACCGAGGAGGCTGACCAGAATGCCCGTGAAATGGTGGCCATCAACCAGGCCAACGGCAACGCGGTGAAGCTGGTGGGCCAGCTCACGTTCCGCAACGACCCCAGCCGTCGCTACTACCTCACCAACGCCCTGAAAGTGGTGCGCGTGGACGACGAGGACAACGCCGAAGAAGTGGGCCGCATCACCCGCACCACCAGCGAAACCTTCCCCTACGTGCTGACCGACGGCCAGCAGCGCCGCCTGTTCATCACCGCTCGCGGCGATGTGTACGACAAGCAGGGCCAGCGCGTGGCCAAGGTGCACGACCCGTCGTAATGCCTGATAACCGGAAAATAGAAGGCCCGTCTGATAATTCAGACGGGCTTTTTTATTTCCGCTACGCTTGGCCGTTCTTTCGTGGGCCCATCTGCTATTCATAATCTATTTCATGTCCCAATTGCCGTTTTTGCTCGTCGACGCTTTCACCACCGAGCCGCTCCGGGGCAACCCCTGTGCGGTGGTGCTCGACGCCGATGCCCTGACGCCCGCCACCCGCCAGCGGTTGGCCCGGGAGTTCAACCAGTCGGAAACCGCTTTCGTGAATGAGGCCGCGCCCGGCATTTCTGAATTCACCGTGCGCTACTTCACGCCGGCCGAGGAAATTCCGCTGGCCGGGCACCCCACCATTGCCACGGTTACGGCCTTGCTGCACGCGGGCCGGGTGGCCCTGCCGGCCGATGGCTCGTCGCTCACGCTAACGCTCCAGCTGCGCGACGGGCCCATCCGGGTGGATGTGCTGCCGGGCGCCGCCGGCCAGCCGCCGTTGGTGTGGATGACGCAGCGCCGGCCCGTGTTCGGTGCGGTGCACGCGTCGGAAGCGGTATTGCCACTTTTCGGCCTCACGGCCGACGACCTGCTGCCCGGCGCGCCCATTCAAACCGTGAGCACGGGCACGCCGCAGCTCATGGTGCTGCTGCGCGACCACGCCGTCCTGCGCCGCGCCCACGTGGCCGATGCCGCCGGGCTGGCCGCCTACCGCGCCGCGAGCGACTTTTTCAGCCCGCACCTGTTTTGCCTGGGCGGCGCCACGGCCGCCGGGCACACCTTCGCGCGCCACTTCGGCACCCCGCCGGACATTTCCGAAGACCCCGTCACTGGTTCGGCCACCGGCGGCATGGCGGCCTATCTGTGGCACCACGGCTACCTGGCTACCCCCGATTTTGTGGCGGAGCAGGGGCACGACATGGGCCGGGCCGGCACGGTGCAGGTGCGCGTGCGCGGCCCGCGCGAGGCCATTGAAGCGGTGCAGATTGGCGGCACGGGCGTGGTGGTGCTGGAAGGCGGGCTGCGCGGGGATTTGTAGGCGCCCGCGTGCAACTTGGCGGAGGTTTGGGCTGTTGACGAGAACGAAGAAAAGTAAAAAGACCGTCATGCTGAGCTTGTCGAAGCATCTCGCGTGCTGAAGTAATTCAATCGTATGATTTTACTTCAGCACGCGAGATGCTTCGACAAGCTCAGCATGACGGTCCGTTTGTCCAGCACGACGTTCTACATAACAACGCAACCGCCGCCAATCCCTTCTAAATGCCCGAATTACCCGAAGTCGAAACTTACCGCCGCTTTATTGACGAGCTGGCCGTAGGCCAAACCATTGCCGCCGTGCAGGTAAACGATGCCCACGTGCTGGCCACGCCCGAAGACCAGTTGCGCGCCGGCCTCGTGGGCCGCACCATCACGGGGACCAGCCGGCTGGGCAAAAACTGCTTTCTGGAGCTGGACAACGGCCAAGTGCTGGTGCTGCACTTTGGCATGACCGGCGACGTGGGCGCCTACCGCGACGAGCCCGACGCCCCGCGCTTCACCCGCGTGGCCTTGCACCTGGAAGATTCCGGCCTGCGCCTGGCCTTCATCGACCCGCGCAAATTCGGCCGCATCCGGCTGGCCGACAGCGCCGCTGCGCACCAGAAAGCCAAGAAAATAGGCCCCGATGCGCTGGAAATAACTGCGGCTGAGCTGCACCAGAAGCTGGCCCGCCGCAAAACGCTGCTCAAGCCGCTGCTGCTCGACCAGAGCATCACCGCTGGCCTCGGCAACTGGATAGTGGACGAGGTGCTGTTTCAGGCCAAAATCCACCCCGAGCGGCTGGGCGCCAGCCTGTCGGAAAAAGAAGGCAAAGCCCTGCACCAGGCCGTGCAGCTGGTGCTGAACACGGCCATCAACCAGGAGGCGAATTACCGCCACTTTCCGGCCAGCTTCCTCATCCACGCCCGCGAGTGGGACACGTCGGCCACGCCCGCCAGCGACGACGCCCACACGTTTTGCCCGCGCCATCCCAAGGTGAAAATCGACAAGTACTACGTGGGCGGCCGGGCCACCTACACCTGCCCCAGGTGCCAGCCCACCCCGCAGCCCTGAGCTCGGTGCGCAACAGCCCGGCCCGGCTGGCGCTGGCAATTTCCATCCAACAAAAAGCCCCGCCGGCACTACTGCCAGCGGGGCTTTTTGCAGAATAAAAATTCCTGAAAACGCTAGTCACGCACCACGCGCTGCGTGAGTACGCCATCGGCCGTCAGCACCCGCACGGTGTAGACGCCGGCTGCCAGCTTGCTCAGGTCCAGCGGAACCGTGCCGGCCGCCGTGCCGGTGTGCACTACCTGGCCCAGGGCATTGAGCACGGTGAGGGGAGCGGTTTTGGCCGCAAGTCCGCTCAGTTCTACCGTCAACTGGCCGTCGGCGCTGGGGTTGGGGTACACGCGCAGGCTCACGCCGTTGCGGGTGGCCGTGGCGGTGGCCGTCACCACCGAAGGCACCGAGGTGGCCGAGCAGCCTGTGGAGGCCGTGACGACCACGGTGTAGCTGCCACTCAGGCCGTTGGGCAGCGTGAGGGTGTTGCTGCTGCCGGGCGCGCCCAGCGACGTAGTGCCCAGGAAGAACTGATACGTGGCGCCCGCCAGGGGCGAGGCCGTGAGCTGCACCCCACCGCCGGCCAAAGCCGTGGCCGTGAGCGTAGGCGTCACCACCCCAAACTGGATGGTGATGGTGCTGGAAGACGTGACCGTGCCGCAGGCCCCCGGCGTCGTCACCGTGTTCACAATGGTATACGTGCCGTCGCTGGTGCTGCGCGCCAGGTCGATAGCACCCGTGACCGGGTCGAGCCGCAGGCCCCCGCCCGAGGTGCTGAACGTGCCCGCCACTGCGCCGGGAGCCAGCACCGGCGTCACGGTGGTGGGCGCGCCCGTGCAGAAAATGCCCGCCGGGTACGCAAAAGCCGTGACGGGCGGCGCCACCAGCGTGAGCACCACCTGCGCCGGCGAGGTGCAGGGCGCGGCCGGGCCGGTGGGCGTCAGCGTCAGGGTCACGGTGCCGGCCGCCACGTCGGCCGCCGAGGGCGTGTAGGTGGCGTTGAGCGTGGTGGCGTTGGGCGAGAACGTGCCCGTGCCGCTGGTCGTGTACACCGCGCCCGTGGCCGTGCCCGCAATGCTGCCGGCCAGCTGGTAGGGCGCCTGGGCGCAGGTGCTGGCGGCGGCCACGGGCAGCGCAGCCACCAGGCCCGGTGCCACGTTCACCTGAATGGGCGTGCGGGCGGCGCTCACGCACTCGTTGCGGAAGGTCAGATTGAAAAAGCCGTTGTAGGTGGTGTTGGCGTAGCTGGGCGAGATAGAAAGCGTGTACGAGCCCCTGACTATCAGCACGCCGCCGGCAGCAGCCAGCGGGTAGGTGCCGGTGTAGGTGGCGAAGCGTCCCAGGCCGCCCACCGTGGTGGACAGCTTGTATTCGCCCGGCGCGAGGGCGTAGTTCAGCGGCACCGTGAGGCGGGTGCCCACCTGGGCCGCCGTGATGGCCAGGGTCACGTCGGAGCCGGGCACGGCCGTGGCATTGCCCGAAGGCTGACTGCCGCTCACCGAATACAGGCGAATGATGAGCGTGCCCACCGCCGAGGGGTACACGTCGGCAGTCGTCAGCACCCCGGCCTGCGTCACAGCAAAGCCCAGCGAATAGTCGGTGTTCGTGGACTGCTGGAACGTGCCGTAAGTCGAGCTGTTGTCGGGCAGGCCGCCCACGCTAGTGGTGGCGGCAAAAGCTTCGGCGTAGTAGGTGGCACCGGTCGTGAGCGGCGGCGTGGTGTAGGGGTTGCCCGAGGCCACGGGCGTGCCGCCGGTGGCCGCCGCGAAGTAGCGCACCGAAATGCCCGCTGGCACCGTGGCCGACAGCGTGGCCGAGCCGCCCACGCAGGTGCTCAGGGGGGTAGGGGCCGTCGAAATGACGGGGTTGTTCACCGTCACGGTCACCACGTTGCTGAAGGCGGTGTTGGCGTTGCAGGTGGCGCGGGCCCGGTAATAAGTGGTGCTGGTGAGCGTGGGCGTGATGTAGGTGGCCGCCGTGGCCCCGGCAATGTCGGTAAACGTCACGTTGTCGGGACTACTTTGCAGCTGCACGTTGCCCCCCACCGAGCCGCTGAGCGTGAGCGTGGCGGTGCCGCTCTGGCACAAACTCACCAGCCCGTTGTTGGCCAGGGTGCCGGCCACGGGCTGCACGGCAATGCGCGTGGTGGGCGTCGGCAGGGTGTTGTTGGCCGCTTTGAGGTCGCCGGTGGCCGTGGTGGTGATGGCGAACGAGTAGGTGCCAAGCGGGGTCATGTTCAGCGTGCTGCTGAAGGTGAAGCTCTGGGTGGCCCCGCTGGCCAGGGTGCCCGTGCTCACGGTGCCCGTAAGGGTTTGGGTGGCGCCGCCGGGCAGCGTGACCACCACCGTCACGGTGGTGGGGTTGGCGGCAAAATTGAGGGCGGCGGTGCCGTTGTTGCGCAGCTGCACCACCACGGGCTCGGCCGGGCCAAAGCAGTTGGCGGCCGCGGCCGGGCTCAGCAGGCTCACCGGGGCCACGTCCACGGCCTCGGCCGTAAACTCGTAAGCGCCCAGGTCCGGGGCCGTGCCGCGCGGGACACCCGTGAAGTCTTCCGTGACGCGGGCCAGCGGCGTGCCGGCGTTGTTCAGCAGCACGTTGTCGGGGGTGAGGTTGCCGGTGCCGGCGCCGTTCACCACGGGGTCCGTCGACACGCTGTTCTGGTCAAACGCGCCGCCGTTGGCCGTTTGCCAGTTGGCCAGCGTGGTGTAGGTCGTCGTGTTGTAAAGGCCCACGCTGCCGCCGGGCACGTACACGTCGTTGTAGTTGCTGGTGGTGGGCACGGTGTAGTACAGGCCCACTTTGGCGCCGGGCCCCGAGCGGGTGATGCTCACGATGTTGTTTTTGACGTCGGCACTGGCGCCGGCCGAGGTATTATAGATGCCGTAGGTGACGGCCGAGGTCGTAGCTGCCTGATTGTCCGAAATCAGGGTGTTGTGGTAAATCCGGGTGTTGGCGGCGCCCGAATTGTAAATCAGGTACTGCAGGCCGTTGCCGGTCAGGTTGTAAAACAAGTTGTTCACCACGTCGTTGGGCGTGGCGGCCGTGGCGCCGGTGCTGGTGGCAATGTAAATGCCGTACACGAGGTTGGTCGACACGGACGCGGACGTGAAGGGGTCGTGAAAGCGGTTTTTCTCGATGGCCTGGCTGCGCGAGCCGCCGAACGTGTAGATGCCATAAAACGGCCCCGAATTGCCGCGCAGCGGCCGGCTCAGGTCGTTGCCAATAAACCGGGCGCCGTCCTGGTAGCCCGTGTAGATGCCGTAAGTGTAGAAGTCGCGAAAGGTGTTGTTGCTCACCACGTTGCCCGTGTTCAACGACGCCGTGCCGGCCCCGAACATCGAAAGGCTGTAGAAGCCGCCGTTGATGGTGTTGCCGTCCAGCAGCAGGCCGTTGGCCGAGTTGCCGGTGGCGGTGGCGCTGCCCGTCGAGCCGTTCACCACCACGCCCGCGTAGCTGGTGGACGTCGAGTTCAGGCCCGCGTTGATGACGTTGTTGGTGATGCGGTCGTTGTCGGCGGCGTTGGTCAGCAGCACGCCGTAGCCGTAGGTGCCCAGGGCGGGTGCCGTGGGGCCGCCCGTTGCGTCAATCACCAGGTTGTTGATGGTCACGTAGTCGCTGCCGTTGAGCTGCACCACGGCGCGCCGGAAGGGGTTTTCCGGGGCAAACTGCAGGGTGGTGCCGTTGCCGTTCACCGCCACGGTGTTGGTGGCGCTGCTGCCGGGTATCTGGTTCAGCAGCAGCTGCTCGGTGTAGGGGCCGTTGCTCACGGCCAGGGTCACGGGCCCGCTCACGCCGTCCAGGTTCAGGCGGGCGGCCGCGTCGGCGAAGCTGGCGAAGTTGGTGCCGCCCGTGTTCAGGCTTTTGTTGATGGTGTAGGCGCCGCTCAGGGGCGTGGCCGCGCGGGTGGTCAGCGTCACGTTGTCGAGGGCCACGGGCGGCTGGGTGCCGCCGCCCAGGTCGTTGCGCCACGTGAACACGAGGCGCTGCGTGGTGCCCGCCACGCTGGCCGGCACCGGCAGCGAAGTCCGCCCAAACGTCGCCTGAAAATTGAGGTTGTCGCCGATTTGCAACGCGCCCGCCGTGCCGTTCACCAGCGCCGAGCCGGCGGCGGGCGTCACCGTGCTAGGCACCACAAATACCTGCAGAAAATCGACGGTGCCCTCGCCGCCCGCCTGCCAGTCGAAGCTCAGCAGCACCGCGCCTTCGCCTGCCGGAAACGTCACGTCGCGGTAAAAGTGCGTCACCGAGGCCGTGCCCAGCGTGTAGGCGTTGGTGGCGCCCGCGTCGTTGCTGATGAAGGCCGATTTGGTGCCGGCCGTGGTGGGGCCGTTGCCGCCCGCCGTGCCCACCACCCACTGGTTGGGCTGGGTGCCGTTCACGGCCGTGAAGCTGTTGGTGGTGCCTTCAAAGGTTTCGCTGAACACGATGGTTTGCGCCCGGGCACCCAGGCTGCTCAGCAGCAAAAGCCCCGCCCCGAGGAGTTGAAGGGGCCGCCGCACGCGCCCTGAAGCGCCAGTGAGCGGCCGGGTTGTTTTGGGAAGTAAGAATGTTTGCATAGATGAGAATGAGGGAAGGGAAAAAGGGTGGAAAGGCAGCAAAACCCAGCTACACGCCAACGGCGCCTGACCTGAGTAAATGCTTATTAGAACATTTCAAGAAAAGTAAGTACTCAGCCTCCGGAAACCAAATTGTCTGGTCACCACACTGCTTCCCCCACGCCCGCCAACAGCCCGCATTGCGAGAAAGCGGAAAACCTGCCCGTGAGGGCTCCGGCGGCAACCAGACCAGACAACCGCAAAATGGGAGGAGCCTGTTTGCGCTGGCTTCAGCGCATGTCGCCGAGGCTGCCCGCCACGATAAAGATGCCTGAGCACGCCCCGAAACCGATGATAAGCACCAGCAGCGTGCTCAGGAAATAGGGAGCCGCCCCCACGTCTTCCGGCCCCCGGGTCAGGTGCACAAACGCCAGAATCAGATTGAGCAAAGCCTGACCCAGGTAGACAAAACCGAACAGAAGGATGGCCGAATCGTCAATAAACTTGGCGGCTAGGCCAAGCAGCACGGCCGCCGCCAGCAAGACCAGCAGGTTGTTGCGGATGATGCTGCCGAAGGTGGGCTTGTTCATAAAAAGCAGACGGCTCAAAGTGGAACAATACCGGCGCGGCGGGCGCGCCTACGGGCCTGCCACGGCGCTTGGGCCAGGCTGGTCAGCCTCTCACATGCGAATGGCCGCCCCGGCCAGGCACGCCCCGAAGCCGATGAGCCCCACCAGCAGCAGGCTGAGCCAATAAGCGCGCGTGTTTTCCGACGATTTGCTGAACAGCGCCGCCAGCAGCAGCACAAACAGGTGCACCCCCAGCACCAAAGCCATCATAATCACAAACCCCATGTCCGATTCGCGCCCGCGGTTCAGCAGCCGCAACGCCACGGCCAGGGCCAGCATGATGCCGAGATTAATGCCGAGAATGCGCTGGAAGGGCGTTTTCATAGGAGAAAGGATTTAGTTCATGGGGCCCATGTTCGACAGCAGGATGCCGCAAATGCCCGCGCCAATCAGCAGCAGCAGCAAGGCCGACAGGAAAAACGCCAGCGCGTAGTGCAGCCGGTTGCCGGCCAGCAGGTTGATGAGGCCGGCCACGCCGTTGATGAGCACCAGCACGCCCACTGCGCCCGGCAACAAATTGACGCCGCCCATCACGGCCACTAGCAAGAGCAGCCCCAGGTTGATTACCAGCGGCCAGGTAACGGGGTTTTTATTGTCGGGCGCGGGCGGTGGGGGAGGAGTTTGCATGGCGAAACGGAGCAGAAGGCGCGCCGCCGGAAGCGCGGCCGGGCGCAGTTATCAATAGGAGCCGCCGCACATGCTCCAGCCAATCAGCAACAGCACCAGCCCGATGAGTGCAGCGATAAGGCAGCCATTCATTTTGAGCTGCTGGTCCGGGGGCGGCGGAATAGGGGCGGAAGGCTGCATTACACCACGCCGGTGCGTTCGGCCCGCAGCTCTTCCAGCCGCGCCAGCTTTTCCTGGTCTCGATAGAAGATGTTCATCGTCTCAAACGGAATGATTTTCAAGTCCTTGCTCACAATGTGCACGCAGGATTTTTTCACGGCGCGCACGTCGAAATTGTGCGCGTCCATGAACTGCAGGATGATGATGCGGAACAGGTTTTCGTAGCCCAGGTTAGGCGCCGACACCTGCGGCAGGCAGCACAGCAGCTGGTTGATTTCGGGCACCACCGTGTCCACGGTGTTGGCGGTGCTGAAGAGCTTGAGCATGTGCTGGCGCAGGCGCGGGTCGCGCTCGTACACAATGGTGTTGCTGCTGTTGCTGAGCAGCTCGGCGGGGTCGATGTAGCGGGTGAGGGGGAAGACTTCGCCGTCGAGCTTCAGGGCGTAGGCCATGGCCAGGGCGTCGGGGTTGCAGGGCACGGGCAGTAGGTCCTGGGCCGAGAACACCGGGCTTTGGTCGATGATGCCCTGGCGCACTTCGGTGAGCGAAAACGAGTCGGTTTCGGGGTTGAAGTTATCGAGGCGCCCGGCCGCCTGCGTGGGCTGAAACGTGACGCCGCGCACGCAGCGCTGCTTCAGGGCGTAGTCGATGATGTCGCCCATCTCGTCATCGTTCAGGCCTTTCTGCAAGGTCACCACCAGCGTGGTGCTGAGGTTGTACTTGTTCAGGTGCTCAATGGCCTGTTTCCGCACCTCGCGCAGGTCGCGGCCGCGCATGGTCAGCAGCACGTTTTCGCGGAAGGAATCGAACTGCAAATACACCTCGAAGGCGCCCGCGTAGGTGGCCAGCCGCGCCACGAAAGCCTCGTCCTTGGCCAGGCGCACGCCGTTGGTGTTCACCATCAGGTGCTTGATGGGCTTGCGCTTGCACATGTCCAGGATTTCCCAGAACTGCGGGTGCAGCGTGGGCTCGCCGCCCGAGATTTGCACCACGTCGGGCTCGCCTTCGTTTGCCACCACCAGGTCCACCATGGCTTCCACTTCTTCCAAGGAGCGGTGCCGGCCGTGGGTGGGGCTGCTTTCGGCGTAGCAAGTAGGGCAGGTGAGGTTGCAGCGGTCGGTTATCTCGATGACGGTGAGGCAGCTGTGCTGCTCGTGGTCGGTGCAGAGGCCGCAGTCGTAGGGACAGCCGAAGTGCGTGGCCATGTTGAAGCGCCGCGGCGTCTCGCTGGGCTTCACGTAGTTGCGGATGCTCTTGTAGTACTCAATGTCGGTGGCAATGCGCACCTTCTGCCGCCCGTGCTCGGGGCAGCGCTTGAGCATGAACACGTTCCCGTCCTCGAAGACGATTTTGGCCTCGATGCGGCGCAGGCATTGCGGGCAGAGGCTGAGCGTGAAGTCGTAGTAGGTGTAAGGACGTTCGGGCATGGAAAGGAAGGGAAACCGGGATGTGAGCGGGAAGGTAATAAAAAGCCGCTAGCGCAGCGCTTGCTGCACTTCGTAAGCCGTGATTTGGCGCGGGTAATTCGCGTAATAAATATTGTCCTCGTTCAGCGCGTAGCCTTTCGCCAGCGCCTGCTGCGCCGTTTGAAAGCAGCGTTTCGCGGCTTCCGCGTTGCCCTTGGTGCGGTGCACCAGCCCAAGGTAATAATTGGCTTCGGGGTGCTGCGAATAGGCTTTCAGGCATTGGGCCAGGGCTGTTTTCGCGGGCTCGTAGCGCTTCATTTCCAAGTTCAGCACGCCCACATAAAACAACGTGTTGAAATGCACGTCGCCGCGGCCGTCGGCGCCGCGCTGCAACTGCACATCGCGCTGAAAACACGTTTCTGCCTGCGGGTAATGACCCAGCTCCAGCTCACACAAGCCCTCAAAAAACGCGTAGGTATGGTCCATCTCCCGGCCGTTCGGCAGCAGCCGCGCTATTTGTTGGAAGTCGATAATTGCGCCCGCATAGTCTTTGGTGAAGATGCATTTCAGGAAACCGCGGTAGGCCAGCCACTGCTTGGGGTCAAGCTCCGCGGCCTTGTTTTCCAGGGCAAAGGCCGCTTCGTACTTGCCGTCTTTGATGAGCGGCACGGCTTTTTGCTGGTAAGCTACTGCAATGCCGGGGCAAATGGCAATCAGGCTGTCGCAATACTGCGTCCAGCGCGGGTCGTTGTAGCTGAAACGTTGCGCGCCGTGCTCAATGTACTTGGCCACCAGGCTGTCCTGATAGCGCTTATTGCCGCACGGAGAAATAGCGGGCAGCCGCGCAGGTCCCGACTGGCAATGGCTCGCCACCGGCGCCACCAGCAGGCTAAGGAATAACGGCCACCACTTTCCCATCGGTGATTTTGAAGCTGAGGTACGCGTAATAATTAACCAGCTGCCCACTGGCGCCTTTGGCTACGCGCCACTCCGTGAGGGTTTTCAGAAAGCCGTACAGCTCGCTCACCAATTCCGGGTGGAAATGGTAGCGCTGGTAGGCGGCGTCGGTTTGCAGCACCTGCACCCGCGGCAGCCGCCGCGCCTGGCAGTCGATGATGAACCGAAACGTGACGTAGCCGCTGCCCTGATACGCCCGGTGCTGGCGCGCCAGAAACGCCTGCGCCGCCTGCCGCAGCGTCTCGGAGCTACGCGGGTATTTGCCCGCCACGTTGTAGTAGCGCGTCATTATGGCCTTAGCGCAGGGCGAGTGGCGGGTGCTGGTGGTGTCCATATACTCGCCGTCGGGCAGCGCAATGGTTTGGCCTTTAGCAGCAAAGCCTAGAAGCAATAGGCTGACGGTGCAGATGTGCCTCATGCTGCTATTCACCGGGCAGCGTTGGTGCTGAGAAGGCTGAGCGTGAAGTCGTGGTGGGCGCAAAGACTTTCAGGAATTTAGGAGAATATAAATACCAAAAATTAATATCAGCTCTTTGTTAAAGCATGAATTTATCCTGGAGCCTAGATTTTATTTTTTCTGTGTAAATCTTATTCTCTGTAAGTTCTAATAAGTTTCTAAGCTCGCGGCCGCTTTTCGTAAATTGAATCAAACGTACTTGTTGTCCTGCCAAATCTATATTTAAGGGCAGGCCAGCATAGTTTACTTGCTCAAACACGATGGAATCATTTTCTCTTTTAGAATAGTTAAGCATCAGCGTTTCAGCAGAGCGAATCAACCCTGCGCCATCCAAATCAAATAAATCGTCATACGATATATCATAATCATTTAACGGGCCTATGTTTTGAAATGCAAAAACGTTGGGATGTATTATATAGCAACTAGTACCGTCGTCAATGGATAAATTGCTTAATCGTTGAAAAGCGTTGCCTATATCTGATGTTAGTACAGATAATAGTTGTAGGGTGTATGGGCTAATGCATCCAGGATTAGTGACTTCTTTTGCTAGAATTCTAGAGAGTATTTCTTGAACATCATCCCTGCTTTTTGTTTCTGATAAATTCCAGAATTGTGTTAACCAATCCTCATCAATTTTTTTGTCTTCTATTCGATTGCCTTCCACATCTTTCAAGTGCCCAATCATTTTTACAGCGACTTGTTCTCTGTTAAACTGTTGCTCAACTATCTTTCTGCCAAAGTGATAAAATGCCCTGTTGGCTAAGTCGGAATCAGTGTTAAATAATTTTGTGGCTGAATCTGCTGCTGCTGTGATTAATTTGGCCTTGGCATCTCCTTCAGCTCTAATTATTTTCGAGTGTTGCTCAAAATAGGCAACAGGTATATCTGAGGCACTTGTAATAATCTTGCCCAATCCTGTTGATAAGGCTGTAAGTACATTATTCTTTATGAAGTCAGGAATTGGCATGCTTTTTACAAGTTCCCAAAATCCTTTTTCCCCTTGCTTATCCATATCAGAGCTGGTTGTCGTGCTTAAGGGCTACAGATAGCCAAATATAATACCCCAGCCCTGCCACGCAGGCCCACTGTATCGCAGTGAGGCCCAGCCCCGGCAGCGCCGCCGTGGGCTTGATGAACTCCACCAGCAGCCGAAACAGCAAGTAGCCGCTCAGAAACAGCTGAAACCGCCGCCCATCCGCCAGCGGCCGGCGCCGTTCCAGCCCCCACAGCAGCAGCGCCAGCGCCCCCAGAAACAGGATTTCGTACAGGTTGGTGGGGTGGCGCCGGACGCCGTCGCCAAAATCAATGCCCCAGGGCAGGGCCGTGGCGGTGCCGAAAGTGCCGTCTTCGAGGCCGCTGAAGAAGCAGCCGAGCCGGCCGATGCCCAGGCCCAGCAGGATGGGAAACACCATGAGGTCGCCGCTGCTGGCCGTCACGCCCAGGCGCTTTTTGGTGAGTTCCACGCCGATGAGCCCGCCCAGGAAGCCGCCCACGATGGTTTTGTTGGTGGTGTAGTAAAGCCAGCCGCCGGGCGGGTGCGCCAGCAGTTCGGGGTGCTCCAGCAGGCCCAGCAGGCGCGAGCCCAGCAGCGCCCCGGCGGCGGCACCCACGAAAATCCACTGCCGGTGCGCGCTGCTGATGCGGTCGGGGTGGCGGGCGCGCAGGTGGGTGTAGAGGCGGTAGCCGAGCGAATAGGCCAACACCTCGCACAGCAGGTGCACAGGCAGGCGCGCGGGGCCCAGGGCCAGTTCAACGGGAAAGTGCATGCGGCGGCAAGGTACAGATACAGCAGACTCAACGAAGCGCAAGCTACACCCGCCGCCGCGCCTTTTTGGCTGCTCTGCTGATTCGATTTACGCAAAAAATGTGCAGAGGTAATGTCCTTTAATGCGAAGCGCTAATAGCTGTAAACTAATAGGTTATTGGGGAGAATGACGCCCGGATAAAGTCTGAAAAATTCGACTATTTAATTTGTTTCCAAAGGCCAGGCTGGTACTATTGAGGCGGTTGTTCGCATCACTTAAATCGGCTGACTCATGAAAAATCTTTTCGCGGTTGCATCTCGGGTGCCCGGGCTGCTGGGGCTGTTTCGGCGGCGGCGCGTGGCGGCGGGTGTGGCCTGGCTGCTGCTCGCGGTTTTTGGCCCCTTGGTAACCGGCTGTAATTACTACCGCACCGACAACAAGGCCGTGAGCAAGGAAACGGTGAACATGCTGGCCAATGCCAAGACCTTCGTGGTGCACCAGGGCGAAGCCAACTGGGTGCTGCGCAACCCGCGGCTCAACGGCGAAACGCTGGAAGGCACCCAGGAAGCCATTGCCGGCCCGCTCGCTAAATACCAACAGCTGCCCGACCGGCGCCACGCCCCGCGCTACCTGCGGAAGGAAAGGGACGTGGTGCTCAACATTGTGCACGTCTACCTTACCGAGGCCCCGGTGACGGCCGGCGACCGGGTCAGCATTCCCTTTTCGGCCATTCGCCAAATAGATTTGGTGGAGCAGGACACGGGCCGCACCCTGGCCTCCTACGTCTTTGGCGGGCTGGGAATTGCGGCGGGCGTCTTCGCGCTGCTGGCGGTCATCGTGGCCCTCACCAAAAGCTCGTGCCCCTTTGTGTACGCCCACGATGGCCAGCAGTACCGCTTCGTGGGCGAGGCCTACGGGGGCGCCATTTTCGCGCCGGCCGAGCGCGACGACTACCTGCCGCTGCCCAATATTCAGCCCGAAAACAACCAGTACCGCCTCAAAATCAGCAATGAGCTGAAGGAGCGCCAATACACCAACCTGGCCGAGCTGTGGGTGGCGCAGCACCCCGCCGGCACGCAGGTGCTGCTGGACCAGCGCGGCCACGTGCAAACCCTGGCCGCGCCGCTGCCGCCCACCCAGGCCCGCACCCCGGCCGGCCAGGATTGCACCGCCCAACTGCGAGCCCCTGACGACAACGCGGTGTTATTCAACGAGGAAATTGCCGGTAATGCGCCCAACGAAGTGGTGCTGACCTTTGCCCGGCCCGCGGCCGCCCGCCACGGCAAGCTGGTGCTGCGCGCCCAGAACTCGCTGTGGCTGGATTACCTCTACGGCCAGTTCATTGAGAAATTCGGCGGCGCCTACAACGGCTGGGCCGGCCAGCAGAAAACGCAGCCCGCCGCCATCAACCGCCAGTGGGCCCTCGACCAGGGCATTCCGCTGCAAGTGTACGTGGACGCCGGCCGGGGCTGGCAACTGGCCGAAAGCATCCCCACCGTGGGCCCGTTGGCCGCGCGCGACGTGGTGGTGCCCCTCGATTTCGGCGCCCAGGCCAGCCCCACAGTGCGGGTGAAGCTCGCCTGCGGCTTCATGTTTTGGGAAGTCGACTACGCCGCCCTCGACTGCAGCCCCAACGTGCCGGTGCAGCTCGAAAACTGCCGCCTGCAAACCGCTCGCACCGAGCGCGGCGCCGACGCCCGTGCCGCCCTGGCCGCGCCCGACACGCTGCGCCTCAAGCAGCTGCACGCCGGCACCGTGGTTGACCTCACCTACCAATGCCGGCTGCCCGCGCCGGCGGCCGGCACGCGCCGCAGCGTGTTTTTGCGCACCCGCGGCTACTACGAGCACGTGCGCGAGTTCAAAGGCCTGCCCAACCTTCCCGAGCTGTACGCCTTCAAAAAGCCGGGTCGCTTCATCGAATTCTCGAAGGAGAAATACCACGACGCCACCGCCCAAAACAACGCCCTCGCCACCACCAGCCGCTAATTTTTATGGAAGCTGCCCTCATTGCCGATATCACCTACGTGCCGGCCGCCGCGCCCCCGGTGCCCGTGCCCAGCCTGCCGCCCGTGGTGGTGGGCTCGAAGGTCCGGCGCGCCTTTGTTTTCGTCCTTTTCTATTTGGCCGAAGTACGCTTGTTGTGGCGTTTTCTGCGCACCCCGGCCCGGCTGAAACTGGCCGCCGCGCGCATCAAGGAGCTAAAGCAGGTGTATTATGGCAACCTCAAAGTGCGGAAAGTGGCCCACGTGGCCGGCCGCTACTTCCGCGAATACCAGACGCCCGGCTGGCCCAGCGCCGCCTACGACGCCTACATCGCCACCACCGTCAACCGCCTCGTGCCCTTTCGCGGCGACGCCGACACGCTGAACCTGGTGTTTCTGGCCATCACCAAAAAGTGCCCGCTGGCCTGCGACCATTGCTTCGAGTGGGACGCGCTCAACCAGAAAGAAACCCTCACGCGGGCGCACATCCAGGAGCTGGTGGCCCAGTTTCAGGCCCGCCACGTCAGCCAGATTTTCTTCAGCGGCGGCGAGCCCATGCTGCGCGTCAACGACCTGGTGGCCGTGGTGGCCGCCGCCCGGCCCGGCACCGATTTCTGGGTGTTCACCTCGGGCTTCAATTTTACCCGCGCAAACGCCCGCCGCCTGAAGCAGGCCGGTTTCACGGGCGCCAGCATCAGCCTCGACCACCACGAGCAGGCCCGCCACAACGCTTTCCGCGGTTCGCCCGATGCTTTCCGGAACGCCATGCAGGCGGCCACCTACGCCAGCGAAGTGGGCCTAGTGGTCAATCTGGCCCTGTGCGCCACCCGGGAGTTCACCACCGAAGCCAACCTGCTGGCCTATGCCCGGCTGGCCCGGCAGCTGGGCGTGGCCTTCATCCAGGTGCTGGAGCCGCGCGCCGTGGGCCACTACGCCGGCCAGAACGTGGACCTGAGCCCCGCCCAACTGGCCCTGCTGGAAGATTTTTACCTGAAAATGACCTTCGGGCCCGACTACCTCGACTGGCCGCTGGTGCACTACTACGGCTACCACCAGCGCCGCATGGGCTGCGGCGGCGCGGCCGACCGGTTCCTCTACGTCGACACCGACGGCGACCTGCACGCCTGCCCGTTTTGCCAGAAGAAAAGCGGCAGCGCCCTGTGCGGCGGCAAAGGCGGCTCCCTCGACGATGCGTTGGCCGCCCTCAAAACGCGGGGCTGCCACCCGTTCACCCAGGCCACGATGTAGAAAGCCACCCGTTTTCGCGCCAAAGGGTCGGCCGCAAACAACTTTTTTTATTTTTTTTCGTGGTGGGCGGGTTTGCGCGGTCAGCAAACGAGGCTCAGGCTCAAAAGTAACTGGTAATCAAAAAGGTTATGGGCGGCGCGGAAGCAGTTGAGATGCCGAGGCAGGTGCCTGATTTGGTCGACTCATCGGGCCAGATGGCCGAGTAGGAGGGGAGGTGCTGCAATATTTTCGGCGTGGCTGGGGTTAACAACTCGGAAGCGACCTGCTGCAAGGGGCGCGACTAGCTGTTGGATTACCCACTTTTTATCCCGTTCCATTATGCTCCGCAACCTCTTTCTGATTGCCTTGCTGCTCGGCCTTTTTGCCAGCGCGGAAGCTTCGGCCGCCACCACCAAACGCACCCCCACCCGGAAGATTATGCCCGGCAACCACCGCCCGAATTACCGGCGCTACGGTCACCACGGCCTCTTCCACAATGGCTTCCTGGGCATCCATAGCCGCCGCCAAACCAAGATTTCAGGCTCTTCAGTGGGCAAAAAGCACCGCGGCACCTTATAAAAAGGCTTGGGGCGTTTCTTAAAGAAAGAACGTCATGCTGAGCGCAGTCGAAGCATCTCTACCGCAGTACTAAATGATTAATTAGTAAGCGGTAGAGATGCTTCGACTGCGCTCAGCATGACCGTTTTTAAGAAGCAGGGTTAGCTTAATCCGAACGGATTAAACTTCGTTGTTTTTCACCGCCGCTTTGCGCGTCAGCGCCGTGATAGGCGAGCGGGTTAACTCACTTTCGCTCTCGAAGCCGGTGCGGCGCACGTTGGCGGCGGCGCTTTCGCCGGTAGCGGGCAGGGCCCGGTTCATCCAGCTCAAGATGTCGGTGGTGGTGCCGGGCAGCAGGCCGTGGAAAGCTGCCAGAAACTTAGCCGGCAGCGAGAGGATGATTTCGCCGTCGCCGCGGCGGCAGGCGTTCCAGATTTGGCGGGCGGCCTGCTCGGCGCTCATCGTGAGGCCGGGCAAAGAGTCGGCGATGCTGAACCAGGCAAACTCCTTTTGGTGCTGGCCCTTCACCAAGGCGTGGTCGGGGCTGCCGGTGCGCAGCAGGCCGGGGCACACCGTCGTCACGCTGATGCCGTGCTGGCGCAGTTCGGCCCGAAACCCTTCGGACAAGCCCACCAAAGCGAATTTGCTGGCGCTGTAAGGGGCCATGTGCGGCAACGCCACCTTGCCGCCCAATGACGAAATGTTGACGATGCGACCCTGGCCACGCCGGCGCATGCCCGGCAGCACGGCCTGCATGGCGTGCAGCGGCGCCCAAAAGTGAATGGCCATGGCGTCCTCATAGTCGCGCGAATCCATGTTGTCGAGCGGGCCGCCGACGATGATGCCGGCGTTGTTGATGAGCACGTCGATGGCGCCGAGGCGGTTTTCCACTTCGGCCACCATGGTGCGCACCTCCACCTCGTTGGTGATGTCGCGGGAAAGGGTCAGCACGTCGGCTTCGGCGGCGCCGGCCAGCAGCAGGTCCTGGCGGGCGCGGGCCAGTTCGGCTTCGTCGCGGGCGCAAATGGCCACGCGGGCACCTTCGGCCACTGCCTGGCGGGCCAGCACGAGGCCCAGGCCGCGCGAGCCGCCGGTGATGAGCACGACGCGCCCGGTGAGGGCGTAGGAGCCGCGGCGGTTGCCCCACATGGTAGCGGCCAGGGCCGCCGCGCCGAGGCCGGCGGCCAGCAGCCAGTTTTTGGAAGTACGCTTGTCGTCTTTCATGGGGAGTTGTATGCCAAACCGGTCCGAAAGGTTGCACGGAGGAGGTTGCAGAGCCGGATTTTCGGCCGGGCCTGGCACGAATCGGGGTTGGCGGGGCGTTAAGGGCTGAAAGAGCGGCCTTTTCCGCCGATATTTACCCCGTCGCAGCCCCCTCTTTTTCTGTGATTGTGTTTCCACCCCCGTTTCCCATGAAAGTTCTTTTGCTCTCGTCGCTGCTGGCCGTGGCCGTCGCGCCGGCCGTGCTGGCCCAGGCCCCGGCCCCGGCCAAAACCACTCTCAAAACCAAGACCAAGCCGGTGGGCCAGGCCAGCATCAAAACCAAGACCAAAGCCGCCGCCCCCGCCGCCGAAGAACCCATGCCGCTGGCCGATGCCGCCATGGTCGATGCCAAAAGCAACGCCCTCACCACCAACATGCAGCAAAACCTGGGCCTCACGCCCCAGCAAACCGAGAAAGTGCGCGCCATCAACCGCCGCAGCGTGGATGCCGTCGAGTCGGCCCGCCTGCGCTACAAAACCGACCCGCGCAAGCTGGCCGGCGTAGTGGAAAGCGTGGGCAGCTCCCGCCTCTCGGCCATCAAAGACGTGCTCACGCCCCAGCAGTTTGCCAAGTACCAGCGCAAGCGCGAGGAGAAGATGGGCGTGCCCAACGTGCAGGGCGTGCAGGGCACCCCGCCGCCCGGCCTGGGCACCGGCGGCGCCGGCGGCGACCAGTAATTCCTTGTCCTGTCATCCTGAGCGCAGCGAAGGACCTTTTCACGTCGGAGTACTCGGGCGTGAAGAGGTCCTTCGCTGCGCTCAGGATGACCGAAAAGGCGACCAAAGGCTTTCCGTTGCGTATTCCTGCGCATGACTTCTCCTGCTACGCCTGCTTCCGCCCCCAACCGTTTTGTGGCCCTGCTGTCCCGCGCCGGGCTCGACTGGTTTTTGCTGGCGCTCATCGGCGTGGTGGCGCTGGCCTACTTCCAGCCGGGCCTGGGCAGCAAGGCCAGCGCCGTGCCCTGGAAAACCATTACGACCGTGGGCGTGGCGCTGGTATTTTTCTTCTATGGCCTGAAGCTGAGCCTGGAAAAGCTGCGCGCGGGCATGCGCAACTGGCGCCTGCACCTGCTGGTGCAGCTGGCCACGTTCGCACTGTTTCCGGCCCTGGCGCTGCTGGTGCGGCCGTTTTTTGGCAGCGCGGGCGGCGACTTGCTCTGGCAAAGCATCTTTTTCCTATGCGCGCTGCCCAGCACCGTGTCCACGTCGGTGGTGATGGTGAGCATTGCCGGCGGCAACCTGCCGGCCGCCATTTTCAACGCCAGCATTTCCAGCCTGCTGGGCATAGCCCTCACGCCGCTGCTCACCAGCCTAGTGCTGCACACCGGCACGGGCGGCAGCCAGCTGTGGGGCCTGGCCGGGCAATTGCTGTGGCAAGTGGTGCTGCCGGTAGGGGCGGGGGTGCTGCTCAATTCGCGCTTCAATGCCTTCGTCGACCGCCACAAAGCCGGCCTGCGCGTGTTCGACCAGGTCACCATCCTGCTCATCGTCTTCACCGCTTTTTGCGATTCCTTCGCCGAAGGCATCTTCACCCGCTACCAAGTGGCCGATATTGTCAAGCTCGGTGCGGGCATGGTGGCGCTCTACTTAATAGTGTTCGGCATCATCTGGGGGCTGAGCCGGGCGTTGCGCTTTTCGCGGGCCGACCAAGTGGTGGCCGTGTTCTGCGGGTCCAAGAAGTCGTTGGTGCACGGCAGCGTGATGGCGAGTCTGCTTTTCCCCGCCAGCGCCGCCACGGGCTTGATTCTGCTGCCGCTGATGCTTTATCATGCCCTGCAGATTATTCTGGCCAGCAGCATGGCGCAGTACCTGGGCCGGCAGGCCGCTGCGGCGCCGGTTGTGGCATAACGATAAAAAAGAACGTCGTAGAAGCCGAACGTCATGTCGAGCTGGTCGAGACATCTCGCGTGCCGCCACTAATCCATTGATTATTGCCCCGGGCGAGATGTCTCGACCAGCTCGACATGACGTTCTGGTGTGCAATGCCAGCGTTCTTACGCGCCCAGCTTCTCCTTAAAGAACGCCAGCGTCAGGGCCCAGGCTTCGGCGGCGGCTTGCGGGTGGTAGCTGGGCCGCTCGTCGCAGTTGAAGCCGTGGTCGGCGTAGGAAATGACGGTGCTGATGTAAGGCTTGCCGGCGGCTTCCACGGCGTCCGTTACCTGGGCAATGTGTTCCTTTTTAATGTGTGCATCCAATCCGCCCCAGAAGAACAGATGCGGCGCGTGCAAGTCCTGCGCGCGGTCCTTTAAGAGGTGAGTGCCGCCGCCGTAATACGACACGCCGGCCGCCAGCGGCAACACGGCATTGGCCAGAAACGACACCCGGCCGCCCAGGCAGAAGCCGATGCTGCCGATTTTGTCGCCCATCACCAGCGCCTGGCTCGTCAGCCAAGCGTGAGCGGCCTGCAGGTCGGCCGTGAGGTCGGTGGGGGTGATGGCTTGGAAATGGGGCGCGGCCACGGTGTTGAAATCCGAATAGGCAATTTCCAGCCCCGGCGCGGCGGTGCGGTGAAACAGCTCGGGCGCTATCACGGCGTAGCCGGCCGCCGCCAGCCGGTCGGCCACGCTGCGGATGTGGCGGTTCACGCCGAAAGCTTCCTGCAGGAGAATGATGCCCGGCACGGGGCCCGTGCTGCTGGGGAAAGCCGCGTAGGCGCGCATTTCGGTGCCGTCGGCTACGGATAGGGTCACGTTGTTTTGGTCGCTCATATTAGAGGGGTATCGATAAAAGTCCGGGTGCGTAACAGCTAAGTCGGGAATTGTTCATGCCAATAGCGCCGTCCCCGGCCGCACGGTCAAGCTGCCTCGAACCGGATGACCCCACCGGCGGTTTGGTGCTTCTACATTATATCTAGTCATGAATCCCTCCCCCACTATTCGCCTCAACGTGCTCGACCAGTCGCCCATCCGGCCGGGCGCCACGCCCCGCCAGGCCCTGCTCGAAACCGTGGAGCTGGCCCAACTGGCCGACCGCCTCGGCTACACCCGCTTCTGGGTGAGCGAGCACCACAACACCAACACGCTGGCCGGCTCCACGCCCGAAGTGCTGCTGGCCCACCTCGGCAACCACACCCGGCGCATCCGCCTGGGCTCGGGCGGCGTGATGCTGCCGCACTACTCGGCCCTGAAAGTGGCCGAAAACTTCCGCATGCTCGAAAGCCTGTTTCCGGGCCGCATGGACCTGGGCATGGGCCGGGCGCCCGGCGCCGACCGCCTCACCGCCTATGCCCTCAACCCCAGCAACCAGTTCAACGAAAAGGACTTCGTGGAGCAGCTGATGGACCTGCAGGCCTACCTGCGCGACGAAAAAGTGCCCGACACCATTCACGAGCGGGTGATGGCCATTCCGCAGTCGGCCACCGCCCCAGAGCTCTGGATTCTGAGTTCCAGTGGCCAGAGCGGCTTGTTTGCGGCGCACCTTGGCATGGCGTTTTCGTTTGCCCAGTTCATCAACGGCGTGGGCGGGCCGGCGGCCGTGCAGCAGTACCGCCAACGGTTCCGGCCCTCGGCCGAACTGGCCGCGCCGCTGGCCAACGTGGCCGTGTTCACCCTCTGCGCCGACACCGAGGAGAAAGCTAACGAGCTGCGCAAAGCCATGGACATGCAGCTCATCCGCTTCAACCGCGGCGAATTTCGCACCTTTCCTTCCACTGAGGAGGTGCGCAGCCACCAGTTCACGGCCGAAGACCAGGCCCACCTGCTGCACAACCGCAACCGCGTGGTGAGCGGCACCCCCGAGCAGGTGCACGCCCAATTCACCCAGTTGGCCGCCGATTACGGCGTCGACGAGCTAACCGCTGTTACCATCACCGCCGACTTTGAGGACCGCCGCCGCTCCTACGAATTACTGGCCGAAGCTTTCAACCTGACCCCAACGCCCACCAGGCAGGGGGCCGAGATGGCTTGAGCGCGGCCGTTACCGACCTGCTTAGTTACAATAAATGGCCAGCCGTAGTGCTGGCCATTTTTATTGGATTTCAATTATTTGCCAATGGCCGGTGTGCAGTGCGGCAAAAATCAGCGGCAGTAACGCAAAATTCGTGAGTTCATTATTTGGAACAATTCTAAATAGGCTGCACCTTTGCATCGTATTTTGAATCTGTCTAAATAAGCTATGCGCTCAGTTCTTCTTCCTCTTCTTGCTGTTGGCAGTTTGTTGCCGTTGGTTAGCACTGCTCAATCGGGTGACCCGCACCGGCACCACGAGAAGCGTCACGACCGGATGGGTGAAGTAACCGGCCGCATCGAACTGGCTGACGGGCAAGCCGCTGAGCAGGTTTCCATCCGGGTGAAAGGCACGTCGCTGGGCGTGAATTCGGCCGCCGACGGCACGTTTCGCATTCAGGCGCCGGCCGGCTGGCAGGTGCTCACGGTGACCTGCCTGGGCTGCACGCCGCAGGAAGTGACGGTGGAAGTAAAGCCCGGCCAGACGGTGGTGGCCCAGCCGGTGCGCCTGGCTCCCGGCGAGCAGCAACTGCAGGAAGTGACTGTGAAGGGCACGAAGAGCCTGAACGAGCGCACCCCGAGCGTGGGCAAAATGCCCATCGCGCCCCTCGACAACCCCCAGAGCACCGTCACCATCGAGCGCGAAGTGCTGGAGCAGCAGCAGGCCCTGCGCCTGAGCGACGTGCTGGCCAACGTGGCCGGCGTGTACATCATGGGCACCACCGGCGGCGCGCAGGAAGAAATTGCCAGCCGCGGCTTCGCCTATTCCAGCTCCAATACCTTCAAAAACGGCGTGCGCTTCAACAACGGCATCATCCCGGAAGTGAGCTCGCTGGAGCGCATGGAGGTGCTGAAAGGCAGCGCCGCCATCCTGTACGGCAACGTGGCCGCCGGCGGCGTGCTGAACCTGGTGACCAAGAAGCCGCAGTTTGAGCGCGGCGGCTCGGTGGGGCTGCGCCTGGGCAGCTACGGGTTCGTGAAGCCGCAGTTTGACGTGTACGGCGCCGTGGGCCAGAGCAAAACCGTGGCCTTCCGCCTGAACGGCACCTACGAGCGCGGCGACAGCTACCGCGACGGCGTGAAAAGCAACCGCGTGTACGTGAACCCCTCGCTGCTGTTCCGCCTCACGCCCAAGACGGACCTGATTATTGAAGGCGACTACCTGCGCGACAACCGCACGCCGGACTACGGCATCGGGGCCATCAACTACGAGATTCAGGACTCGCGCAGCCGCTTCCTGAACGTGCCCGACGCCACCAACGCCACCAACCAGACCAGCGCCACGGCCACCCTCACCTCGCGCCTCACCGAGGCCTGGCAGGTGCGCGCCGTGGGCTCGTTCCAGCGCTACGACAACGACTTGCGCAGCGCCGCCCGCCCCACGAGCATCGTGGGCACGCCCGGCGCCACCTACGGCAACTGGACGCGCGGCCTGCAGCGCACCGAAACCTCGGAAAACTACTTCTTGGCCCAGCTGGACCTGACGGGCACGTTCCGCACCGGCTTCCTCGGCCATACCTTGTTGGTGGGGGCCGATGCGGACCAGTACGACAGCAACGTAACCGGCTACACCAATCCGGCTTCGGCCGGTAGCGCCACCACGGCCGTATCGACCTACGACATCATCAACGTGTTGGACTTCAGCAAGAAAATTGCGCAGCCCACTGAGCGCCTGACCGGCTTCAACAGCCTGGTGCGCAACTCGCTGACGCAGGGCAACACGCGCCGCGCCGGCTTCTATGCCCAGGATTTGCTCAGCCTTTCGGATAAAGTGAAGGTGCTGGCCGGCCTGCGCTGGAGCTACCAGGAAACGCCCAGCAACGTGTACAACTTCAACACGGTGGCCAACGTGAACGCCAAAACGGCCAACACCTACGTGGAAACCCGCCGCTACGACAACGCCTTCTCGCCGCGGGTGGGGTTGGTGTACCAGCCCATCAAAACGACCTCGCTGTTTGCTTCTTATGCCAATTCGTTCGCGCCCAACACGGGCATCGACTTGCAGGGCAACACGTTGGCGCCTTCGCTGATTGACCAGTACGAAGTGGGCATCAAGAACGAGCTGTTCAAAGGTGCCTTGTCGGCCAACGTCACGGCCTACCGCATCGTGAACAGCAACCAGGCCCAGGCCGTGCTGCCCAACGACCCGCGCTACAACACCGATAAAACCGCCAGCCCGCAGGAACTGGCCGGCCAGGTCACCAGCAAAGGCGTGGAAGTGGACATCCAGAGCCGCCCCGTGAACGGCATCTCGCTCATCGCCGGCTACAGCTACAACTACACCGCCTACACTAAAAGCAACATCTACGAAGACGGCAGCCGCCTGCGCTACAACCCCGCCCACACCGCCAACGCCAGCCTGTTCTACAGCTTCGGCAGCGTGTTTGCCAACAACGCCCTGCTGCGCGGCCTGAGCGCCGGCGTGACCGGCTACTACGTGGGCGACCGCCTCGCCGGCCGCAACAACCGCAAGGTGAACCCCGCCAATGGCCAGCCGTGGCCGGCCACCGGCGACGCCTTCAAGCTCATTGCCCTGCCCAACTACTTCCTCTTCGATGCCTCGCTGGGCTACGCCTACGAGCGGTTCTCGCTGCGGTTCAAAATGGCCAACCTGCTCAACGAGCTGAGCTACAACGTGCACGACGACAACAGCATCAACCCCATTGCGCCCCGCACGTTCTCGGCCACGCTGGGCTACAAGCTGTAGATTTTTATGAAAAGCCCGGTCAAAAGCTTCATTCGCACCATTCACCTCTGGCTGGGCCTGGCCTCGGGGCTGGTCATCGTTTTCGTGTGCCTCACCGGCAGCATCTTAGCCTTCGAGACGGAGCTGGAGCACGCCTGGCACCCAGCGCGCTACACCGTGGCGCCCGCCACCACGCCCGCGCTGTCGCTGGCGCAACTCACGGCGGCCGTGCAGGCCTACAAGCCCAAGGCCAAAATCAGCGGCTTCAAAGTGTACGCCGACCCCGCCCGCAGCGTGGAGGTGAGCCTGGCCGGTGGCCCGGGCGGGCCCGGTGGCAAAGGCGGTGAGGGCCGCAAAGGCGAAGGCGAGCGCAACAAAGCCGATGCCGGCCGCCCCGCGCAAGGCCCGGCGGCGGTCAAAGGCGGCGAAGGCCCCGGCAAAGGCGGCAAGGGCAAGGGCGACGGGGGCGGCCCCCGCGTGTACGTGAACCCCTACACCGGCGCCATTCTGGGCGAAATGAACCCGCGCGGCAACTTCTTCCACACCGTGGAGCAGCTGCACCGCGGCCTGGTAGCCGGCAAAATCGGCAAGCTGGTGATGGGCGTGAGCGCCTCGATATTCCTTTTTATCCTGGCCACGGGCCTGGTGCTGTGGTGGCCCACTGCGCGCAAAGCCCTCACGCCGCGCCTGAAAATCAAATGGGGCAGCGGCTGGAAGCGCCTCAACCACGACTTCCACATCGTGCTGGGCTTCTATGCGTCGCTGTTCCTGTTCGTAATGGCCCTTACCGGCGTGGGCATGTCCTTCGATTGGGTGGGGCAGAGCATCAACAAACTCACCCACTCGCCCCTGAAGCGGCCCGAGCCGCCCGTGTCAGTGGTTCCCGCGGGCCAGGCCCAGCGGCCCGCCAAAATTGCCGCCGACGCCGTGCTGGCCCTGGCCCGCCAGCAGGCCCCCGCGGCCGAGTCCTACTCCCTGCAACTGCCGAAGGAGCCGACCGGCAGCATCCGCGTGGCCGTGCTGCGCCCCGGCGCCATCACCGAAAACGCCACCGATGAGGTGTACCTCGACCAGTATTCCGGCCAGGTCATCAGCGGGCAGACGTATGCGCAGCGGCCGGTGGGCCAGCGCATTCGGGGGCTGTTCAAGCCGGTGCACACGGGCGCCATCGGGGGCTTGCCCACCAAGGTACTGGCCTTCATCATTGCCTTGCTGGGCGCCACGTTCCCCGTCACGGGCACCATCCTGTGGCTGAACCGTATTCGCAAAAAGGGCAAAAAGCAGCCGCAGCTGCAAGCCGCATAAACCCACCCCGGATTTCCTATTCAACCCGCGTGAACACCCATTATTTATTCGCGCGGGTCGAATAGGAAATCCGGAGTGGGTTTATGCGTCAGGAGAACGTTTCCCAGCCCAGCTTCAGAATAAATGCGCTGACCACCGCCAGAAACAGCACCCGCACAAAGCCCGTGCCCTGCCGCAGGGCCAACCGCGCGCCCACCAGGGAGCCCAGCACGTTGCAAACAGCCATGGGCACTGCCACGTGATAAAGCACCTGCCCGGTCGAGATGAAATAAGCCAGCCCGGCAATGTTGGTGGCCACGTTCACCACTTTGGCCGACGCCGACGCAGCCAGGAAATCGTAGCCAAACAACCCCACGAAAGCAAACAACAGCAAGCTGCCCGTGCCCGGCCCAAAAAAACCGTCGTAGAAGCCGAGGCCCGCCCCCAGTGCCACACCCGTCCACAGCTCGCGGCTACCGTGCAGGCGCGGCGCGTGCAGGCTGCCAAAGTCCTTGCGCCAGAAGGTGTAGGCGGCCATGAGCACCAGCAGGGTCAGCACCAGCGGCTTCACCAGTTCCTTGTTGAGGCCGCTCACGGCCCGCGCGCCCAGCAGCGCGAAGCAGCCCGCCACCACGGCCGCCACCGTCACCGTGCGCCAGCGAATAGGTACCCCCGTCAACCCCCGCAAATACCGAAATGCCGAAGCCGATGTGCCCGCCAGACTGGCCACCTTGCCAGTACCCAGCACCGTGGGCACCGGCACCCGGGGCAGCAGCAGCAGCAGTGCCGGCAGTTGAATGAGCCCGCCGCCGCCCACCATGCCATCGATAAGACCGGCCAGGAAGGCGAAAACGCTCAAGAGGGCCGTGGTGCCCAGCGAAATAGATTCCACAATAAAACAGGTAAGCGGGCAGCCCTATCGAAGAAACAGCCGGGCTAAGGTGGGAAATCCGAAAATGAGTGACAACAGCAGCCCGATAAGCAGCGGCGTCCCAAGCGACTTGTGGGGCAGGCTGCGCGCTTCGGGCGCAAGCTGGTTGTAGCGTCGGCTCAGCCATAGCACGCCGACCAGGTTCAGCCCGACGCCTACCATATTGTTGCTAACGACTGTGTTGTTCAACAGCAAAACTACACCCAAACGCGTTACTGTGAAGAAAATACATTCCCACAGCAAGTGGCGCGCAGCCGTCCGATGCCCCAGGTTTTGAGGCTGGCATGAGCCATTACCCCGCCAAATAGCGGCAGCAGGAAAAATGCAAAAAGCTGCACTGCTACCGGCGAGTATAGCGGCGATGCCGGCCGGCAACAGGGCTATTTGCGGGCTCCATGCTTTAGAAGGGTGGGTCTTCGTGCGCGTTGAAGTTGCTCTTGGGGAAGGGCACCGGCGACTCATTAATCTTCGAGCCCAGGCGAATGGTGTTCGGCGCGAAGGAACTGGGCTCGCTGTCGAAGTTGCTGGCGGGCAGCCCCATGGGCTGGTAGCCGCTGGGGTCGAAGCCGCCCATGCCGTCGAGGTCGGCAAACTTGGTGTACTTGCCGATGAACTTGAGCTGCACGGTTTCGAGGGAGCCGTTGCGGTGTTTGGCAATGATGACTTCGCCCACGCCCTGCGTCGAGTTGCCTTCGGCGTCCTGGTCGAGGCCGTAGTATTCGGGGCGGTAAAGGAAGATTACCATGTCGGCGTCCTGCTCGATGGAGCCCGATTCGCGCAGGTCACTGAGCTGCGGCTTTTTGTCGCCGCCGCGGGTTTCTACCGAGCGCGAGAGCTGCGACAGGGCCAGCACGGGCACGTTCAACTCTTTGGCAATGCCCTTGAGGGCCCGCGAAATGCTGGCGATTTCCTGTTCGCGGTTGCCGCCGCGGCCGTCGGTATTGCCGCTCATCAGCTGCAGATAGTCGACGATAATCATCTGTACGTCCTTCTGCGAGCGCAGGCGGCGGCACTTGGTGCGCAGCTCGCGGATGCTCAGGCCGGGCGTGTCGTCGATGTAAATCGGGGCCGCCGAGAGGGCCGTGATTTTGTGGTTGAGCTGCTGCCACTCGTGGTCGGCGAGGCTGCCCTTCTTGATTTTTTCGGAATCCAGCTCGGCTTCGGCCGAAATCAGACGATTTACGAGCTGCAGCGAGGACATTTCCAGCGAGAAAATGGCCACGGCTTTCTTGAAATCCACCGCCGCGTTGCGCATGGCCGAGACCACGAACGCCGTGTTGTGCGTCACCGTCATGTCCTGAAGCAGGAACAGGCGGTTGCCGTCAATCTCAAAGCCGTAGTAGTCATCCACTTTGTCAAACTCCACGGTAATGCCCGTCTGTCGCCAATCGACGGGCGAGGCCCAGGGCTGGGCCTTTTTGCGGGCCACGCGCACCGGCACGCGGTTGATGTCGCCGTAGAGGCGCACGCGCCACACCTCGCTCTCGTAGCCGATGCTGGAAATGGTGGCGCGCTTCTTCGTGAGCGAGGTGCGAAAGCCCAGCGAGTCGCCCAGAAACTTGATTTGCCGAGCCAGCCGGTAGTTTTTCTGGGTGATTTCGTAGCCGTTGGACACCGGGTCGAGGTGGCCGTCGCTGTCGATGAGGCCGGCCAGCAGGCGCAGCCGATTTTCGGTTGAGTTGATGGCGTAGGAGCGCGGGATGTGCTTGTTGCCCAGCACGCCCAGCTGGCGCAGCTCGTCCTGCAAGGAGTATTCGGCAATGTTGCCGCCCTGCCGGTCCTTGGTGATGCCGTAGCTGTTGCAGCGGTTTTCGACCACGCCTATGGTTACCTGCATATTTAGCGCAGCGGCGTATTCGTGCAGGTAGTCAATGATTTCGAGGTCCTGGCCCGTGATGCGGCAGTTGTCGCTGGCGCCGTCGCCCAGCCACACGCCCAGGAAATACGGGTCTACCGGCAATTCCTGCGCCTCAAACTCCACGGGCACTTTGTATCCTTTGTAGTTCGAGCGGAACTTGGGCCCTTTGGCCAGGTAATCCTTCACTGTGATGTTGAGCACGTCGCCGTGGCGGTGCGGGCCCTCGTTGCGCGAGCGTTTCAGCGAGAGGATGTGGCTCTCGTTCACGCGGTAGTCGTTGCCCTTGTTTTGGCGCACCCAGTACATGTTTTCGCGGCCGCGTGCAATGCTCAACACCCGGCGCGGGGTGGAGTCGTCGCCCATCAGCAGGTCGCCGGGCAGCACGTCCTCCACGTTGCGCAGGTCGCCGTCGAACATCAGGACCTTGGTGCCTTTGCCCAGGCACTTACCCATGCCCGGGCGGGCGGCAATAATCACCAGGTCAGACGGTTGCCAGCCGCTCGTGACGCGGTCCAGCGCCGTAAATCCGGTGGGCACGCCGGTCAGGCCGTCGCTCTGGTTCTTCTTTTCCTCCAGCTCTTTGATGGCCTTGCCCATCAAAGAGCGCATGTCGTCGAAGTTCTTGCGGATGTTCGACTCCGACACCTCAAACAGGGCCGATTCGGTGTCGTCGAGCAGCTTGAACACGTCGGTGGTGTCCTCGAAGGCGTCGCGCTGAATTTCGCTTGAAATCCGAATCAGCTCGCGCTTGATGGCCGTTTCGGTGATGATACGGGCGTGGTATTCCACGTTGGCCGCCGAGTTCACTTTCAGCGTGAGGTTGGCCACGTAGAAGGGGCCGCCGCAGGCTTCGAGCTCGCCCATTTCGCGCAGCTCGTGCACCACGGTGAGCTGGTCGATGGGCTCGGATTTGTCGAACAAACGGATGACGGCCCGGTAAATCCGCTGGTGCGCGTCTTTGTAAAAGCTCTCGGGCTTGAGCAGGTCAATGACCGAGGTCAGGGCGTCTTTTTCCAGCATCAGGGCACCAAGCACGGCCATTTCGAGCTCGGGCGCCTGGGGCGGCAGTTTGCCAGCGGCGCTGGCATTGTAAGGGACCATGCCCGACGCCCCGCGGTTGGCCAGCGCGGCTTTGGCGCGGGCGGCGGATTGTTTCAGGCGGTCGTCCATCCGGTCTTGCATCGGGTTGGGAAGGGAGTGGAAGGGCGAGGGAAAAGCGGGCGGCCCGATTAAAAAACCATCGAACACGCCTTGTATACAAAGCTAACCCGTAAGTCGGGGAAAAGTGCAGGCGGAAAATTCGATTCTTTGCGCTATGGAATGGGCCCGGCGGCCGGGCGTTTGTACTTTCGCGGCCCAGCTTTTTTTGTTTCTTCGCTTGGCTTCCGACTCCCTTTCTCCGCAATCCGCTGCGCCGCAGCGCGTCCACCTCATCGCCGTGGGCGGGAGCATTATGCACAACCTGGCGCTGGCCTTGCACCGGCAGGGCGCCCGCGTGACGGGCACCGACGACGAAATTTTTGAGCCCGCCCGCGGCCGCCTCGCCGCCGCCGGCCTGCTGCCCGACCAGGAAGGCTGGGACGCCGCCCGCATCACCCCCGACCTCGACGCCGTGATTGTGGGCATGCACGCCCGCCCCGACAACCCCGAGCTGCTGCGCGCCCAAGAACTGGGCCTGAAAGTGTATTCCTTCCCGGAGTACATCTACGAGGCCAGCCGCGATAAGCAGCGCATCGTCATCGGCGGCTCGCACGGCAAAACCAGCATCACGGCCTGCATCCTGCACGTGCTGCGCTACCACGGCCGGCAGTTCGACTACGCGGTGGGCGCCCATCTGGCCGGTTTCGACCTGATGGTGCAACTGACGGACGCGCCCATCATCATCATCGAAGGCGATGAATACCTCTCTTCGCCCGTCGACCGGCGGCCCAAGTTTCACCTCTACCAGCACCACATCGGCGTGATTTCGGGCATCAGCTGGGACCACATCAACGTGTTTCCGACCGAGGAAATCTACCGCGAGCAGTTCCGCATCTTCGCCGACATGACGCCCAAGGCCGGCGTGCTCATCTACGACCGCGACGATGAGCAGGTGCAGCTCGTGAGCGTGCCCACCAGCCCCGACGTGACCTACATCGGCTACGGCCCGCACGAGCACGTCATTCGCAACGGCAAAACCTTCCTCATCAATAAGAAAGAAGAGGAAGTGCCCATCCAGGTATTTGGCGAGCACAACCTGCGCAACATCTCGGCCGCCAAGGAAGTGTGCAAGCAGCTCGGCATCAAAGGCAAGGACTTTTTCAAGGCCGTGGCTTCGTTCCCCGGCGCTGCGCGGCGCCTGGAGCTGGTGAAGGAAGGGGCCACCTCGGTAGTGTATAAGGATTTTGCCCACGCACCCAGCAAGCTGAAAGCCACCGCCACGGCGCTGAAGAAGCAGTTTCCGCAGCGGCGCCTGGTTGCCTGCCTGGAGCTGCACACCTTCAGCAGCCTAAACCCGGATTTCCTGCCGCAGTACGCGCATTGCTTCGATGCGCCCGACGTGGCCGTGGTGTACTTCAACCCGCATGTGCTGGAGCACAAGCGCCTGCCGCCGCTGGCCGCCGCTACCGTGGCAGAGGCATTTCAGCGCCCCGATATCAAGGTGATTACCGACAGCGGCGAACTGGCCGCGTTCCTGCGCGCGCAGCCCTGGGCCAATGCCAACTTGCTGCTCATGTCGTCGGGTACTTTCGATGGGCTTGATTTGACCGCATTAGCCACCGAAATCACGGGCTGATTATGAAACCGACGATTCTGCTGCTACACGGCGCCATGGGTAGCCCGGCGACGCTGGAACCGCTGGCGGAGCTGTTGGCGGCCGATTTCGATGTGAAAACCTTTGCTTTCGCCGGCCACGGTGGGAGGGGGGTAAGCCTGGCAACATTCACGCTGCCGCACTTCGCCGAGGAAGTTTTATCGTTTCTCAAAGCGCACGAAACGGCGCCGGCGCACGTGTTTGGCTACAGCATGGGCGGCTACGCGGCGCTGCTGGCGGCCCACCAGGAGCCGGCGCGGTTTGCCAGCATCACCACGCTGGGAACCAAGCTGGACTGGTCGCCGGAATCGGCCACGGCCGAAACCCGGTTCCTCGACCCGGAGAAGATGCAAGCCAAAGTGCCGGCCTTTGTGGAGCAACTACGCCAGCGGCACGCGCCGGCCGACTGGGCCGCCGTGGTGCGCGCCACAGCCAGCATGATGGTGGTGGCCGGCGCCGCCCCGCCGCTGGCCGCTGCCGACTTTGCGACCCTGCAAGTACCTGTGCAGGTGCTGATGGGCGATGGCGACCTGACCGCCGAGCGGGGGGACGCCAGCAGAATTCTGGCCGAGCAGCTGCCGCAGGGCCACTACACGGTGCTGCCCAATACGCCGCACCCCATCGAACGAGTCGACATCACAGACCTGGCAAGTCGCATTCGGGCTTTTGCGTTGCATCATGCCTAAAAGTAAACCAATGTAGAGACGCCTATTTGCGTCTCGTCGTAGAACGGCTTGCGGTAGAACCATTGAATAATTTTGTTCAATGACGAGACGCAAATAGGCGTCTCTACGCCGTTCTGCTAGCTTTCTAAACCTTTAATAGAAAAGCCCGCTACTCAGCGGGCTTTTTTGGCGTTTGCGGGGCTTTGGGGCGGGGCCGGTCGGTGGTGATGAGCAGGGCCAGGGCGGTGAGGGCGGCGCGGAGCAGCCATTTATTGCGCGTGGTCATTGGGCGTTGGCGAAGAGCTCGTTGTTGGGCTCTACTTTCAGGTCGCAGTGGCTGCCGGGGGAGCTTTCGGAGCAGCTCGTGCCCACGATGCGGCCGTTCTCGAAGTTGAAAAAGCAGGCCGGGCAGCCGGTGCTGATTAGGGTGTAGCGCTCGGCCGAAGGGCGGAGGTAGAATGTGTTGTCGCCGCCGCTGGTGAGGGGCAGGGCCATGGCCCGGAACATGCCCCCGCGCAACCCCAAGCCGATGAGGTAGTAAGTGGCCACCGTGCCGGCATCGACGGGCGCCTTGCGCACCTGGATTTTGTCGACCACGGTGCCGTCGTTGAACTGCCGGATGAACGCTTTGGCCAACTCGCTGCGGGGCGTCTTGTACTCGGTGGTCGTGTCGGTGAAGTGCACAATCTGCCGGCTTTCGGGCTTGGCAATGACCTCGCCCTTGATGCGGTTGGGACTGCCAAACTCACCGGAAGTCGACTTGGTGCTTTCGCACGCCATGGTGAGCAGGGCCACCAGCAGGCTCAACAAACCCAAACCAAGCAGACGAGGAAGCAATTTCATGAGGGAAGAAAGAGAAAGAACGGAAAGAGAGCGCATCGGCTGACACCTCCTCTTTCCGTTCAACGATACTAGCGGGGTTTGTAGTACTTACGCGCCTCGGGCAGCTCGCGTTGGATGTCGGCAATGCGGGTGCCGTTGGAGGGGTGAGTGGAGAGGAATTCGGGCGGGGCTGCCCCGCCTTTGGCGTCCATGCGCTGCCAGAACGCGATGGCACCTTCCGGGTTATAGCCGGCCATGGCCATGAAAATCAGGCCCAGGTGGTCAGCTTCTGATTCCTGGTTGCGGCCGTATTTCAGCAAGCCCACCTGCGAGCCCACGCCGAACGCCTGCAAAGCCAGCTCCTGCGTGGCCGCGCTGTTGGTGGACAGGGCCGCCGAAAGGGCCTGCCCGCCGGCCTGTTGCAGCAGGCTCTGGCTCATGCGCTCGGAGCCGTGCTTGGCCACGGCGTGCGCGATTTCGTGGCCCAGTACCACGGCCAGGCCGTTGTCGTCCTGCGTGATGGGCAGGATGCCGGTGTACACGGCCACTTTGCCGCCGGGCATGCACCAGGCGTTTTCCTGCTTATCGTTGATGACGTTGAACTCCCACTGGTAGCCGGCCAGCTGGTCGGTGGCGTTTTGCTGGCGGAAATACTGCTCCACCGCCGCCTGAATGCGCTGGCCCACGCGCCGCGTCTGAGCCAGCTGCTCCGAATTGGTGGAAAGGGGGCCTTTGGCGATGACTTCGCGGTACTGCTGGGCGGCCAGGGTGTTGACTTCGGTGTCGCTCACGAGGCTGAGCTGGCGGCGCCCCGTGATGGGCACCGTGGCGCAGGCGGCCACGAAGGCCAGGCCGGCAACGAGGGTGAGTTTTTTGAGCATGGAACGGGAAAAAAGGAAAGTATAACCGGACCAGTGGCTGGCCCGTTTAGCCGGCAGGTAAGGGGAGAACTCAAACCCGCCGTTGCCGCCTATACGGCAGCAGGTCGGGTAAATGTTTAGCTGCGGTGGGCAAGAAGGCCCAAAAACCGCCCGCCCGGTTGCCGCAAGCCCGCCCCCGGCCGTAGTTTTGGCTTCCTTCCGCCCCGTCCCGACTTCCTTTCATGAAAATCATTTGCATCGGCCGCAACTACGCCGACCACATCGCCGAGCTGCAAAACGAGGTGCCCAGCGCGCCCGTCATCTTCCTCAAGCCCGAAACGGCACTGCTCCAGCGCGGCCAGCCGTTTTTCCTGCCCGAGTTCTCGCAGGACATTCACCACGAGCTGGAGCTGGTGCTGCGCGTGAGCAAAAACGGCCGCCACATCGAAGAGCCGTTTGCCCATACCTACTTCGACGCCATCGGCCTGGGCATCGACTTCACGGCCCGCGACCTGCAAAGCGAGCTCAAGAAAAAGGGCCTGCCCTGGGAGCTGGCCAAAGCCTTCGACGGCTCGGCCCCGGTTTCGCCCACTTTCAAGCCCGTGGCTGAGTTCGCTGACCTGACCAACATCAACTTTCATCTTGAAGTGAACGGCGAAACCCGCCAGACCGGCAATTCCAGCCTGATGCTGCACCCGTTTGCCAAAATCATCAGCTTCGTGTCGAAATACATTTCTCTGAAAATGGGAGATTTGATTTTCACGGGCACGCCCGCCGGCGTGGCCGCCGTGAAGCTGGGCGACCAGCTCACCGGCTACCTGGAAGGGGAGAAGCTGCTGGAATTGGCGGTGAAGTAGGGGCGGGGCGTTTATTTAATTACGAATCCAGAACGTCATGTCGAGCTTGTCAAGACATCTCGCGTGCTTTAGTAACTCAAATGATTGGATTACTAAAGCACGCGAGATGTCTCGACAAGCTCGACATGACGGTTCCATTTGAATAGAGTACAAGTTGAAGAAGCAAGCGAAGTTGATAATTGGTCTGGCGCTGGCCTTTCTGGCCGGGCTGCCCGGCCGAGTAGGAGGGCAGGAAGCCGATACCTCAGAACGCAGCCGCAGCACCATCAGCGAGATGCTGAAAGCGGGCCGGCCCACGGTGCCCAATGGCTATTTCATGTTTCCCATCGCGCCGGGTAAGCCCAATTTCCTGGCCGGCAGCATGGGCGAGCTGCGGCCCAACCACTTCCACGGCGGGCTCGACATCAAGACCGGCGGCGGCGTGAACCAGCCCGTGTACGCGGCCGCCGACGGCTACATCTCGCGCCTCAAACAGTCGTCGTTTGGCTACGGCAACGTGCTCTACATCACGCACCCGAACGGCCTGACCACGGTGTATGGGCACTTGAATGAGTTCAAAGGTGCGTTTGCGGCCGAGCTGCTGCGCCGCCAATACGACAAGCAGAGCTACGAGCTGGAGGCCTTCTTCGAGAAGGACCGGTTTCCGGTGAAGCGCGGGGAGCTGGTGGCGCTGAGCGGCAACACCGGTGGCTCGGCCGGCCCGCACCTGCACTGGGAAGTGCGCGACGCCCAGGACCGGCAGTACAACCCGCTGCAGTGGGGCGGCTTTCCCGAAATTCAGGACCACGTGGCGCCTTCGCTGCAGGCGTTTGCGCTGGAGCCCCTGGGCATTGAGGCGCGGGTGAAGCGGGTGTTTGCCAAGGCCGTGTTTGTGCCCAAGGTGCTGCCCGGGCCGGGCGTGGCCACCACCTGGGCCGATACCATCAGCGCCTTCGGCACGGTGGGCTTGCTGGTGCAGGGCTTTGATAGGTTTGATAACGCGTGGAACAAAAACGGCATTCAGCGGGTGAGCATGACGGTGAACGGCCAGCCGTTTTACCAGCACACCATCGACGCCGTGCCCTTCCCCACGGGCACGCGGCAGGTGGGCAACTTCGTCGATTTCCTCTACCAGAACACCCAGGGCCGCACCCTGCAAAAGCTATGGGTGGACGACGGCAACGACCTGCCGATGTACGCCACCGGCCCCACCAAAGGCCGCCTGAACGTGGAAGCCGGCAAGCTCTACGCCCTCGACGTGACGCTGGCCGACTCCTACAACAACCAGACCCAGCTGCACCTGGTGCTGCGCGGCGAAGCGCCCGACTACTTCAAAACCCGCTCGGCCGCCGTGAAGAAAACGGCCCTGCGCTTCGAGGTGACGCGCAACCTGCTGAAAGCCGTGGTGGCCGACCCCAGCCCCGACTCGGTGGCCGCCAACCTGACGCTGCTGCGCGGAACCCGCCGCCTCGAAATCCGGCCCAGCTACACGCAGAACAGCGAAAACGTGTACCTCTACGACCTGCGCGCCGGCCTGCCCGATTCCATCCGCTTCGGTGCCATCACCAAGAAATTCGACCGGCAGGTGATGATTCCGGCGGGCCAGGAAACGAGCTACGCCACGGCCCACCTCAACCTGGTTTTCGGCCTCGAAACCCTCTTCGGCAACCTCTACCTGAGCACCGGCTTCAAGCCCGAGGCCACCGGCAGCGGTTTCTGGACGGTGGGCTCGCCGCTGCTGCCGCTCTACCACACGGCCGTGCTCACCCTCAAGCCCGCCACCCCGCCCAGTGACCCGCGCCGCACCGCCATCTACGCGGCCACGGCCAAGGGCGGCAAGGCCTACCTGGGCGGCGTGTGGGACGACAAGGGCCAGATTACGGCCAACATCCGCCAGTTTGCTTCCTACCGCATTCTGCGCGACACCACCGCGCCCCGCGGCAGCCTGGTGGGCCGCGCGGGCGGGCAGCTGTCGTTTACAGTGGGCGACGACATGTCGGGCCTGGCAAGCTACCGGCTACTCATCGGCGGCAAGTTCCGGCTGCTGCGCTACGAGCACAAGAAAGCCCTGCTCTTCACCGTGGCCTCCGACACGCTCGGGCCCCGCCTGCACGGCCCCGCCGAGCTGCGCCTGACCGACCAGGCCGGCAACGAGCGGGTGATTCCGCTGAGCTTGTAGCGTTGTTTATTTGTCATCCTGAGCGCAGCGAAGGACCTTATCACGCTAAGGACCTTATCACGCTTTAACAGTTTGCAGTAATCACTGCCGCTGGCGTGAGAAGGTCCTTCGCTGCGCTCAGGATGACAGACGTTATCCTGCCTTCACACCTCAACCCCCAACGCCCCATGCCCCTCGAACCCGGCCAACCCGCCCCCGATTTCACCGCCCAGGACCAGGACGGCAACACCATCAGCCTGCACGACCTGCGCGGCCAGAAAGTGGCCCTCTATTTCTATCCCAAAGACGACACGCCCGGCTGCACCGCCCAGGCCTGCAACCTGCGCGACCACCAGGAGGAGCTCAAAGCGAGCAATATTCAGGTTATCGGCGTGAGCATCGACGGCGAAATGGCGCACAAGAAGTTCGCCCTGAAGTACGACCTGCCGTTCCCGCTGCTGGTCGATACCGAGAAGAAAATCGTGCATGACTACGGCGTGTGGCAGGAAAAGAAAAACTACGGCAAAACCTACATGGGCACCGTCCGCACCACGTTTTTGATTGACGAAAACGGCGTGATTGAGAAGGTGATTAAGAAAGTCGACACCAAAGAGCACGCCGCGCAGCTGCTCTAGCCGCCATGTTGCCTGGTAACGGGCGTTGCAACCGGTTGCAGCGGGCATTTGCGGGCGGCGAAGGGCGCTGCAACTGGTTGCAATGGCCATTTCCGTCCGGCGTAGCCCGGTGCAACCGGTTGCAACGCCCGTTTCTGCGCAGCTTGGCCCAGTGCAACCGGTTGCAACGGCCATTTCCGTCCGGCGAAGCCCACTGCAACCGGTTGCAGTGCCCGTTTCCGTCCGGCAAAGCGCACTGCAACCGGTTGCACTGGCAGAACAGCCTATCGTAACCGATTGCAATAGCCAGCGACCAACAAATGCCGGTAGGTCCTTCCCGCGCGTTGCTACCTTTACCTCATTGAACCCAACTTTCCGACCATGACCGACACCACCGCCAAGACCGTTGAACAACCCGAAAAAAGCAACGAAGAGCTCAAGGAAATTGCCACGCAGGTGCGCCGCGACATCGTGCGCATGGTGCACGCCGTGAACTCGGGCCACCCCGGCGGCTCGCTCGGCATCACCGATTTGCTGGTCGCGCTCTACTTCAAGGTGATGAAGCACCACCCCGAGCCCTTCGACATGGACGGCAAGGACCAGGACCTATTCTTCCTGTCCAACGGCCACACCTCGGCCACCATGTACTCGTGTCTGGCGCGCTCCGGCTACTTCCCCATCAGCGAGCTGAGCACCTTCCGCAAGCTCAATTCGCGCCTGCAGGGCCACCCCACCACCCACGAGGGCTTGCCCGGCGTGCGCGTGGCTTCGGGCTCGCTGGGCCAGGGGCTGAGCGTGGCCTGCGGCGCCGCCCAGGCCAAAAAACTTAATGGCGACAAGCAGCGCGTGTTCGTGCTCATGGGCGACGGCGAGCTGGAGGAAGGCCAGAACTGGGAAGCGGCTATGTACGCCGCCCACCACAAAATCGACAACCTGATTGCCATCGTGGACCGCAACGGCCAGCAGATTGACGGCAGCACCGACCAAATCGGCGGCCTCGGCGACATTGGCGCCAAGTTCAAGGCCTTCGGCTGGCAGGTGTTTGAGGGCGACGGCAACCACTTCGACGCCCTGCTGCCCATGCTCGAAAACTGCGTAGCCGCCGCCGGCAAAGCCAAGCCCATCATGTTTGTGATGGACACGAAAATGGGCTTCGGCGTCGACTTCATGATGGACGGCCACAAGTGGCACGGCGTGGCCCCGAACGACGCGCAGCTGGCCACCGCCCTGGACGAGCTGAAAGTGGGCACCGAAGGCGACTACTAGCATGTGGTACCGCCCGGACGTGACGCCTCACCCCCTGACCCCTTCTCCGATGGAGAGGGGGCACCGGTCTTGCGCGGTCATGAACCGTCACGCTTCCCCTCTCCACCGGAGAGGGGGCCGGGGGGTGAGGCGCCACGCCTGGGCATTACTGCTGCTACTGAGTTTTGCCGCCCGCGCCCAAAACGCCGCGCCCGAAAAGCCCAAAGTCACCCGCATCCTGTTCCTGCTCGATGCCTCGGGCTCGATGATGGCGCCCTGGGAAGGCCAGCCGCGCTGGGCCGTGGCCAAGCGCATGCTCAGCAAGATGGTCGACTCGCTCAACGCCTACCCCAACCTGGAGCTCGGCCTGCGCGTGTACGGCCACCAATTCCCGAACGCCGACAAAAACTGCCAGGACTCGAAGCTGGAAGTGCCGTTTGCCCCGCGCAACGCGGCGGCCATCAAGAAAAAGCTCACCGAGCTCAAGGCCCAGGGCAACACGCCCATCACCTATTCGCTGGAGCAGTCGGCCAACGACTTCCCCACCGACAAGTCGTCGCGCAACGTGCTGCTGCTGATAACCGACGGCCTCGAATCCTGCAACCGCGACCCCTGCGCGGCCTCCATTGCCCTGCAGCGCAAGCACGTTTTCCTCAAGCCCTTCGTCATCGGCATCGGGGCCGAGCGGGATTTTGGCAAGCAGCTCGAATGCCTGGGCCAGTACTACAACGCCGCCGAAGTAGCCACCTTCCGCACGGTGATGAACGACGTCATTGCGAAAACGCTGAGCAAAACCACCGTCTCGGTGAACCTCACCGACGCCGCCGGCAAGCCCGTGGAAACGAACGTGAACATGACCTTCGTGAACAACGTGACCGAGCAGCCCGAGTATAACTACGTGCACTACCGCGACGCCCAGGGCAAGCCCGACGTGCTCGACATCGACGCCCTGCAGAGCTACGACCTCGTGATAAACACCGTGCCGCCCGTGCGCCAGGCCAACATCCCCATCACCCCCGGCAAGGCCAACGTGCTCACCTATAAAACGCCCCAAGGCACGCTCTGGCTGCAAAACCCGCCCCTCACGCCCAACCCCTACGGCACCATTCGGGCGGTGGTGCGCAGCCAGGCGGGGGCCACCGTCACGGCCGGCACCTTCGGCACCCGCCAGAAGCTGCTGGCCGGCAACTACGAAATCGAAGCCCTCACGCTGCCCCGCACCGTGCGCCGCATCACCATCAAGCAAGGCCAGGAATACACCTTCACCTACGCCGCGCCCGGCACCCTCAATATCACGTCGGATTTGAAAGGCTACGGCAGCCTCTACCAACTCAACGATGACGAGTCGCAAACCTGGATTTACGACCTGCCCTACGGCGGCAGCAGCAAAGTGAACCTGCCCATGCAGCCGGGCGCTTACCGGCTGGTATTCCGCACCAGCAATAGCAACGGCAGCAAGTTTACTGATGTGCGCAACTTCACCATCCGCAGCGGGCAAACGACGTCGGTGGCCATTTTTGGGAAATGAGTTAGAACATCAAACTCCCCTCCTTTTTTAAGGAGGGGACGTTTCAGCGCAGCTGAAACTGGGGTGGTTAAGTCGTTGAACGACCCATCTGGAAGACAATAGAACAACCAATCTGTCATGGATAACTATCACAACCTTCCGCAGAAAAAAGATGACCGGCGCACCTTGCGTAGTGCCCTCACACCTGCTGAAGCGACATTGTGGAAATCCCTGAAAGGCGGGCAGCTTGCCGGCCGCAAGTTTCGCCGCCAGCACAGCGTCGGCAGCTACGTTTTGGATTTCTACTGTCCTGAAGAAAGATTGGCCATTGAGCTTGACGGCGCTGGCCATTACACAGCGGCTGGAAACGCTCACGATACCGTCCGAACCGACTACCTCAATACGCTCGGCATTCAGGTCATCCGCTTTGAAAACAAATTAATTTGGTCTGCATTAGAAAGCATATTGCAAACCATCAAAAGTAAATTTCACGCTGCTTGATTTTCGGGCGCGAGTCGTTCAACGACTCAACCACCCCAATTTTCACTGCGTGAAAATGTCCCCTCCTTAAAAAAGGAGGGGAGTTTGTTCTAACGAAACCTCCTTACATATCATGAAAGACTTTCCCTACACCGAATCGAAAGACACCCGCAGCGGCTTCGGCGCGGGCCTGGCCGAGCTGGGCAAAACCAACCCCAACGTAGTCGCCCTCTGCGCCGACCTCACTGGCTCGCTCAAAATGGACGCCTTCAAAAAGGAAAACCCCGACCGGTTTTTCCAGGTCGGCATCGCCGAGGCCAACATGATGGGCGTGGCCGCCGGCATGACCATTGGCGGCAAAATCCCCTTCACGGGCACCTTCGCCAACTTCAGCACCGGTCGCGTGTACGACCAGATTCGCCAGAGCATTGCCTACTCGGGCAAGAACGTGAAAATCTGCGCCTCGCACGCCGGCCTCACGCTGGGCGAAGACGGCGCCACTCACCAGATTCTGGAAGACCTGGGCATGATGAAAATGCTGCCCGGCATGACTGTCATCAACCCCTGCGACTACAACCAGACCAAAGCCGCCACCATCGCCATTGCCGACTACGAAGGCCCGGTGTACCTGCGCTTCGGCCGCCCCGTGGTGCCCAACTTCACGCCCGCCGACCAGAAATTTGAAATCGGCAAAGCCTGGACCCTGAACGAAGGCACCGACGTGAGCATCTTCGCCACCGGCCACCTCGTGTGGAAGGCCGTGCTGGCCGGCAAGCTGCTGGCCGAGAAAGGCATCAACGCCGAAATCATCAACATCCACACCATCAAGCCGCTCGATGCGGAAGCCATCCTCGCCTCGGTGCGCAAAACCCGCTGCGTGGTGACGGCCGAAGAGCACCAGATGAACGGCGGCCTCGGCGACAGCATCGCCCAGTTGCTGGCCCGCGAAGAGCCCCTGCCCCTGGAAATGGTGGCCGTGCACGACAGCTTCGGCGAAAGCGGCACCCCCGACCAGCTGATGGAGAAATACCACCTCAACGAAGCCGCCATTGTGGAAGCCGTGGAGGCGGTGATGAAGCGGAAGAAGTAGTGGAAACACCTGTTGTCGCGCAATGCTGATGAAAAAAATGCCGGATGGCATTGCGCGGCAACAGGCGTTTCATTTCATGGAGTTGTTTAGCAATTTCTCAGAACGTTCTGATTCGGCTCCGTCCAACAGGGCCAGATGACGCCCTAAAGAACCCGTTCCTGTGACGATAACGGCTGGTACGTAGGGAAAAGAAACCGAAATTATTGGCCTGCTCAGCGGGTGACGAAATAGCGCCTTTCGCCAAATGAGTCGGATTGAATTAGTATGACCGGTGCTGTTTCGTAGCCTATTGTGTCCATTCTGGCCGATGTGAGCTTTAAGGTGAAGCCGAGATAATCGTGCTTCCAGTCTTGCGGCCACGGGTTCCCACTGAGTTTGCCACCCTCATACCCGCGCAACGTACCGTGCTGATAGCCGCGCTTGTGGATGGTGCCGTAGCAAAAAAGGCAGTGGCCCTGCGAGGAAGCAAGCGCCTGTAGGCCAGGAAACTTGGTTATGTGAAGCATTTCATCATGTTGAGCTGTTTTTCGGTTTCCAAGCGCCTCAGTTGAGCCCGACTCTGGCAGCGCCGATACTGCGCCCGAAAAATCGGCACTGCCTTGGGTGCTGGTAAAGGGAGTGGTGCCAAAATAGTTTGACCCGCCCAAGCCAAATGTGCCGTTGCTGGTTTGGGGCAGTGTATTGGCCACCGTCTGATGCTGTAGAAGGGCTTGCAAGCGCTTGTATTCCTCGCCGGATTGTGCTGCTCCATTGTGCGCTTCAGCCGCTTCAACAATTTCCCGCATTTCTTCGATGGCGGTAGCCAGTAGGTCATCATCTATTGCATTACCGGCCCTGGCGATGCTAACTCTTGCTGCTTGAACAACGCCCGTCGAGCCGCTGCCGAGAGGGGCGCGTGGCTTTTCGTAGTGCTTCACCGCTACCAATTGCGCCAGTTGGTTCGGAATAGCTCGTTGCTGCAGGACAGATGCGGGTTGCCGTTCCGGAGCTGTGCGGAGGGCTTTGGCTCCCATCACGGTTGCTTCCCTTTCCAAGGAATCGTCATCGTTTACCGCTTGTTCATTAATGGTCTTTTGCGCTTGCACTCGTTCTTGCTTCTGCTGAACCACGTGCCAGGCTTCGTGCGGTAAATGCTTTTCCTGTCCGGTTGCAATGTGAATGTCGGTTCCCTGCGCGTAGGCGTGAGCCTGCAATTGGGCCGGTTCTGCAGAATTGTAGTGAACCCTCACGTCATCCATCGAAAAACCGGAAAGAGTTTCAACGCCCGCTTTCAGCTCAGCGGGCAGGCCAGTCTTGTTCGGTTCGGCCCGCGCAGGTTGAGCTTGTTTCGCAATGGCTTGTGTTGCCACTTGCCGCTGGGCCACCCGCGGGCTGGCATCCATGGCTCCCTGCAAGGCTTTTTGCCGCTGTACGTGCGGACTGGCTTGTATGGCTTCTTGAAAGGATTTTTGTTGCTGGAGGCGCGAGTTGCTGTTTATAGTTGCTTGCAGGCTGCCTGCCGGCTGCTCGCTATTGCTAAGCGCGGCAGGAGATTTCCCAAACATTTCCCGTTCAGGAAAGCGCTGTATTGCCGCGTGGTGCTTACCTGCGAAGGCTTTGTTGTCGTAAGTATTCATGCCCAGGGCGTTGTTAGTGTACCGTATGATTTGGGGAAGCGAAAGCAATCAAGTAGTGCGTCTGGAGCTTGCCCTGCGCTGCTTTTCCCGCCCAAGCTATCATTTCAATCTTCGCTTCGATGTCTTGAGTTGCTACCGACAGTTCGCGGATAGTGTCGATACATTCGGCGATGGTGTCAGTCAACTCGTATCCAGAGCGTTTGAACTCTTTGCCCACGGCACGGGGCGATTCTTGCGGGTGGCGCATGCGGTGAACCATTAGGCGTATAGTGGCTTGAATATACTAAAAATTTTGAGCAAAATGAGGTAAGTAACAGCTTGCTTTCTTGGTGAATACCTACCGGTGTGGGGCATCATGGCAACCTTTTTTCATCGTTGGCATTAAACGCGACCTGTGCCGGCGCGTCAAACCCCCGCCTTTGTCGCCCAGCCTTGTTTGACTCCCCGTTTGGAAGACCACGACATCCTCCTCAAGTTTCAAGACCCGGCTTCGCGCAACCTGGCGTTCAACCAGCTCGTGCGCAAGTACCAGAGCAAGGTGTACTGGCACGTGCGCAAGATGGTGGTGGACCACGACGACGCCGACGACCTCACCCAGGACGTGTTCGTGAAGGTGTGGAAGCACCTCGAAAACTTCCGCCAGGACGCCGCCCTGTTCACCTGGATTTACCGCATTGCCACCAACGAGTGCCTGAACTTCCTGAGCAGCAAGCGGCGCAAGTTCCTGCTGCCGCTCAACGACGTAGGCGCCGAGCTGGCCGCCAAAATCGAAGCCGACCCCGCCCTGGCCGGCGACGAGATTGAGCTAAAGCTGCAACAAGCCATTCTGCGCCTGCCCGACAAGCAGCGCCTCGTCTTCAACCTGCGCTACTACGACGAGATGCCCTACGAGCAAATGGCCGAAATAACGGGCACCAGCGTGGGCGCGTTGAAAGCCAGCTACCACCACGCCGTGAAAAAAGTGGAAGAATACGTGACCCGCACCACCGACGACTAAATCGGCCAAAAGACAAAATATTACCCGCGTAGTTAAACGCCGCCCCCCGTTCTCCATCCAACAGCCATGAAACCTTCCTTCAAGCTAGACGCGCACCCCCGGCGGCCCCGCCCGCTGCTGAGCGAGCCGCCCGCTGGCTATTTCGATGCACTGCCCACCCAGATTATGGCACGCCTGCCCCAGGCCGCGGCCCGCGCCACCGTACCCGGCTGGTTGGCCTGGCTCACGCCGGCCCTGCGTACCAGCCTGGCCTCGGTGACCGTGCTGGGCGGCTTTGCGGCTTCCTTCTACCTGAGCGGCCCGGCCCAACCGGCCACCGCCGCCACGGCTTCGCTGGATGCCGTGCCGCGCACCGAACTGGTGGGCTACCTGCTCACCAGCGGCGCCCGCGTCGAGAATTCCGACCTCGCGGTGCTCGCCGCCGCCCACCCCAACATCACCAAAGGCTTCCTGCACGCCTCCGCCGAAGAAGTGGCCGATGCCCTCGACGAGCAGCCGTCGGAAGACCTGACCTACTTGTAATTCCTTTCCGCACATGCCCTCTATTTCATCCGTATTTCGATTATTTAGCTTCGCCGTCCTGCTGCTGGCTGCTGTCCCGGCCGCGCACGCTCAGGACGGCCCCGGGCGCGGCGGCCGCAAAGGTCAGCGCCTCGGCCAGCTCGAAAACGCCAAAATTGCCTTCATCACCAACCGCGTGGCCCTCACCCAGGACCAGGCCCAGAAATTCTGGCCGCTCTACAACGAGTTTTCGGCCAAGCGCCGCGAGCTCAACCGCGGCGGCCGCCTGCTGCGCCGCGACGTGACCGAAGGCATGAATGACCAGCAGATTCGCGACAATTTCAACCAGGCCTTCGCCATGCGCCAGCAGGAGCTGAACCTGGAGAAGGAATACTTCGACAAGTTTCAGAAAGTCATTTCCCTGCGCCAAGTGGCCCAATTGTTTCAGGCCGAGCGCGACTTCACCAAGGAAGTCATCAAGCGGGTGGCCGGCCCCGGCGGCCAGGCGGCCGCCGATACCAACTAGTTTTTTGCCCAGCCCGGGCTTGGGTTCCAGGAGGCCGCTGTTCCCACAGCGGCCTCTTTATTTTTGTGGGATAATCGAAACGAGTCGCCGTCGGTTTATCAGAGAATATTCTTACCACCTGTCATCCTGAGCGAAGCGAAGGACCTTCTCACGTTAGAAGGTTTCGCTCAATCGTGAAAAGGTCCTTCGCTACGCTCAGGATGACAGTCATAGTGGAAGTACACCTACAAAACCCGTAAATCCGCTTAAATCCAAGAACTCCGTGGTCCTGACCCCCCGCCAATTATTCCTGCGCCACCAGGCCCAAACCTCTGATTTCCCGCTGCTGCTGGAGATTGAGCGGGCCGAAGGCGTGTACATGTACGCCCCCGACGGCCGCCGCTACCTCGACCTGATTTCGGGCATCGGCGTGAGCAACGTGGGCCACCGCCACCCGCGCGTGCTGGCCGGCATCCAGGCCCAACTTGATAAGTATTTGCACCTGATGGTGTACGGCGAGCTGGTGCAGGCTGTGCCCGCCCGGCTGGCCGCGGCCATCCATCAAACCCTGCCCGCCCACCTCGACTCCGTCTATTTCACCAACTCCGGCACCGAAGCCATCGAGGGCGCCCTGAAGCTGGCCAAGCGCCACACCGGCCGCACCGGCCTCGTTTCCTGCCTCAACGCCTACCACGGCTCCACGCACGGCGCCCTGTCCATCACCGGCTCCGAGGGCTTCAAGAACAGCTTCCGCCCCTTGCTGCCCGACGTGCAGCACATCCGCCACAACGAGCTGGCCGACCTGGCGTTGATAACCGAGCACACGGCCGCCGTTATTATCGAAACGGTGCAGGGCGAGGCCGGCGTGCGCGTGCCCGGCCCCGAATACCTGCCGGCTCTGCGCGCCCGCTGCACCGAAGTAGGCGCCCTGCTCATTCTCGACGAAATTCAGTGCGGCTACGGGCGCACGGGCAGCATGTGGGCATTCGAGCAGTTCGGCATCGAGCCCGACATTCTGGTGTGCGCCAAGGGCATGGGCGGCGGCATGCCCATCGGCGCCTTCATTGCGAGCACCGAAGTCATGAGCGGCTTCAAAACCAACCCAATTCTGGGGCACTGCACCACCTTCGGCGGGCACCCGGTGAGTTGCGCGGCGGCCCTGGCCACCCTGCAAATCATTCAGGACGAGCAACTGGCCCAGGGCGTGGCTGCTAAAGCCGCCCGGTTCCGGGCGCAGCTGCGGCACCCGGCCATCCGGGCGGTGCGCGGCTGCGGCTTGCTGATGGCGGTGGAGTTCGAGTCCTTCGCCGTGCTCAAGCCCATCATTGATTACGCCCTGGAGCACGAGGGCATCCTCACCGACTGGTTTCTGTTCTGCGACAACTCCCTGCGGCTGGCCCCGCCGCTCATCATCACCGATGCCGAGATTGACGAAGCCTGCGCGGCGCTGCTGCGGGCCATTTCGCACGTTACCGGTCATTGAACGAGGTAGGGGCGGGGCCTGCCCCCGCCCGCCGTTAGCTTCGCTGACTTTCGGTTGAGCGGAATTGTTGAAATGGCGCATGCGGCGGGCGGGGGCAGGCCCCGCCCCTACACCGTTCAACGCCGAAACGCAAGCCGGCCCGCCGCAATCCTGCAAAATCAGGAGCGGCGGGCCGGCTTTGTGTTGAGGCAACGTTCGGGTTCGTAAGCGTATGCCATAGGCCTACAGCGTTATCGTGGGCCGGGGCAATTCGTTGTAGTTCAAAAAGGAGTTGCTTTCCTCTTTGATGCGCTCGCGCGGCAGGCCGTCTTTCACGCCCTGCGAGATTTTGCGGACCAGCACGCCCACAATGGCCTTGCGGAAGCCCAGCTTCTCGGCCATCATGATGCAGAACTCCATTTCCGTTTCGTCCACGATGCCGTCGGCCAGCATCATGTCCACGAGGTCAAAAATCTGGTCGAACCGCTCGGAGTCGTTGGTGGGCAGGTCGCTGCTCGTGCCTTTGGCGCCCGACACCAGGGCCTGCACCTCTGATTGGCTCAGGCCGTTCTTCTTGCCCACGGCCAGGATGAAATTCATCTCCCGCGCGTCGATGTGGCCGTCGGCTTTGGCCAGCGCCGCCAGATTCAGCAAGTGCCCTTTAATTTTTTTGGCTTGCTCATTTTCAAAGAAACCGAACATAAAACGTGGGAATTAGGAGGTGGAAGATGATTTTATCGCAATCGGACCGATTGTGGGAGTAATGTACTAAGAAAACCGGCTGATTTCTGCCATTCTTACGCAAAACGCAAAAAAAAAGGTAAAGCCAGCTGTTGAGCTATTTCGGCACGCACTGCAGGAGGTTTGCAATCGTTTCGCCAACTTTGCGGGGTTTGGGCGCCATTGGCCGGCCCGCTTGCTTTAAGAACCAGTAGATGAAAAGAATAGCAGTATTTACCAGCGGGGGCGATTCGCCGGGCATGAACGCCGCCATCCGGGCGGTGGTGCGCACGGCCACTTACCACGGCATTGAGGTATACGGCATTATGCGCGGCTACAGCGGCATGATTAAGGGCGAATTTGTGCGGCTCGATTCGGCTTCGGTTTCCAACACGGTGCAGAAGGGCGGCACCATCCTCAAATCGGCCCGCAGCCTGAAGTTCATGACCAAAGAAGGCCGGCAGCAGGCCTTCGACCAGCTGGTGAACCACGGCATTGAAGGCCTGGTGGCCATCGGCGGCAACGGCACCTTCACGGGCGCCATGATTTTTGAAGAGGAATTTGGCATCCCCACCGTGGGCGCGCCCGGCACCATCGACAACGACCTCTACGGCACCGACTACACCATCGGCTACGACACGGCCGTGAACACGGCGCTGGACTGCATCGACAAAATCCGGGACACGGCGGACTCGCACGACCGGTGCTTTTTCGTGGAGGTGATGGGGCGCGACTCCGGCTACATCGCCATCCCGTGCGCCATTGGCGGCGGGGCCGAAATCGTGATGATTCCCGAAACCCAGATGAGCACCGACGTGGTGGTGGAAACCCTGCAGGCCGGCTGGAAACGCTCGAAAACGTCGTTCATCGTCATCGTGGCCGAGGGCGACGAGGAGGGCAACGCCACCCAGGTGGCGGCCCGCGTGAAGGACGCCATTCCGCAGCTCGACACCCGCGTCACGGTCATCGGCCACATTCAGCGCGGCGGCTCGCCCACGGCCGCCGACCGCCTGCTGGGCTCGCAAATCGGCATCGCCGCCGTGGAAGGGCTGATGAACGGCATGCGCAACGTGATGGCCGGTATCATCGACAAGAAGCTGGTGTACACCCCGTTTATTGACACCATTAATAAGAAGAAGCTCATCAACCAAAGCTTCATGCGGATGGTGGAAATCCTCTCGGTTTAATTATGAATTTTGAATCATCAATTATGAATTGATACGCGTGCGGCGGAGGCATCAATTCATAATTGATAATTCAAAATTCATAATTCGACCCAGGCGTAGCCTGGGTCGCGGCGCAGCCAGGTGAGCTGGCGCTTGGCGTAGCGGCGGGTGTTGCGCTGGAGCAGGCGCACGGCTTCGGCCCAGTCGTAGGCGCCGTCGAGGTAGCCGAAAATTTCCTGGTAGCCCACGGTTTGCAGGGCGTGGTGGTGGCGGTAGGGGAGCAGGCCTTGCACTTCTTCCAGGAGGCCGGCGGCCAGCATGTGCTCCACGCGCAGGTTGATGCGCTGGTAGAGGACTTCCCGCTCGCGGGTGAGGGCCACTTTCACGTTGCGGAACAGCGGGTTTTCGGGCGGCGGGCCGTCGGTGTGGAAGCTGGAAAACGGCCGGCCGGTGGCGCGGGTGATTTCCAGGGCGCGCACGATGCGCTGGGGGTTTTGCTGGTCGATGCGGGCGTGGGCCACGGGGTCGGTGTAGGCCAGTTCGGCCACAAGGTGCGGGAGGCCGTGGGCGGCCAGCTCGGCCTGGAGCCGGGCCCGCACTTCGGGCGGCACACTGGGCAGCTCGTCCAGCCCGTCGGTCACGGCCTGCACGTAGAGGCCCGAGCCGCCGGTGAGGATGACGAGCGGGAATTTTTGGAACAAATCAGCCAACCGCGTCAGGCAATCGGTGGCGAAGCGGCCGGCGCTGTAATCCTCGCTGATGCTGTGGCTGTCGATGAAATGGTGCGGCACGCCCTGCATCTCCTCCGGCGTGGGCTTGGCCGTGCCGATGCTCAGCTCGCGGAAAAACTGGCGCGAGTCGGCCGACACGATTTCGGTCTGAAATTGCTGGGCCAGCTGCACGCAGAGGGCCGTTTTGCCCACGGCCGTGGGGCCGGCAATGGTGAGCAACACCGGGCGCGGGTCGGCGGCCGTGGGCGCCAGCTGGGCGAGGATGGAGGGAGGCAGCAGGTCCGCCATGTGAGTCAGGTGGTCAGAAAAGGCGAAATCTTTACGATGCCAGCGGCACCAGTTCCCGGTACAGCCGCAGCAGCGTTTGTTCCTCGTGCTGCCAGCTGAGCTGCGGGCGGGCGCGCCGGCAGTTGGCGGCCAGGTGTTGGTAGCGGGCGGGGTCGTCGCGCAGCAGGCGGTTGAGGGCGGTAGCGAGGGTGGCCGGGGCCAGGTTGGTCACCAGCTCGGCCACGTCGAACTCGTCGTTGAGGGCTCGGTATTCGGGGAAGTCGATGAGTACCTGCGGGATGCCGGCATGCACGTAGTCGAAGAACTTATTGGCCAAAGAATAGTAGTAGCTCAGGCCAATATTTTCGAGCAGCATGATGCCCACGGCGGCGTGGCGCGTCACTTCCCGCAGGGCCTCGGGCAGCACGAAGCCGCGAAACTCCACCTGCCCCGAGGCCAGCAGGCCCAGCCGCTCGGCGCGGGCGCGCAGGTCGGCCGAAAGGTCGCCTTCGCCGCAGATGACCAACTGGCCTGCCACCTGCGGCATGGCGTCGAGCAGGTTTTCGAGGCCGCGGCCCACGTTCAGGGCCCCCTGGTAGAGGATATAGCCGCCGGCCGGGGCGGTGGCCGGTGCGGGCAGCAGCGTTTCCTCCTCACGCAGGCGGCTCACGTTGCGCACCACGGCAAAGGGCCGGCCGTAGCGCTGCGCAAACACCCGCGCCAGGGCCGGGCCCACCGTATAGGCCAGCCGGGCCCGGGGCACGATGAAGCCTTCTACCCAGCGCCACACGCGCTGCACCGCAGGCCGGGCCACCACTTCGGGCACTTCGGTGAATAGCTCGTGGGCGTCATACACGAAGGGCCGGCCGCCGAGCCGGGCCCGCAGCCACACGGGCAGGGCCGTGTCCAAATCGGCGGCGCACCAGGCGGCGGCGCGCTGGCCCAGCAGGTAGAGCAGCAGTCGCAGGTTGTACTCCAAGTAAAAAAGCTTGCCTTTTTGAAACCAGCCGCGCAGGCGGTGCTGTTGGTAGGACTGCGGCGTGAGCGGCGGCGAGGCGGGCCGCTGCCAGCCCACGAGTTGCACCCGGTAGCCGGCCGCGGCCAGGCTGCCGCAGATGCGCTGCATGCGCTGGTCGAAGCACAGGTCGGTGGTGACGGCGAAGAGCAGGCGCGGCGCGGAGGGGGGCGGCAAGGGCGGAAGCCGGCGCCGCCGAAGCGGCCCGGCGTTAGTCGTTATTTTATTATTGGCCAAATTTACGGCGCCGCCCGGCACGACGCCCGTTATATTAGCAGGAAATTCACCCGGTAGGACGCGTTTTTGTATGGCTTCATTCCCAGCAGCTTCTTCGACCCGCCCCGTGGCGCCGCCGCTGACAGCGCTGCTTGACCAGTTGGGGCAGGTGTACGTGCTGCTGGACGCGGCCGGCACCGTCGCGGACGTGAACGAGGCCTTTCTGGGCCTGACCGGCTACACGCGCAAGCAGGTCATCGGCCGCATTGGCTTCGAGATGTTTACGCCGCAGGCCGAGCGCGCCGCTCAGCGCCAGGACTACCTGGAAGCCATTGCCCACGAAACCATCGCCCCGAGCGCCGAGCGGCCCATCCTCACGCGCACCGGCCAGCTCCGGCAGGTGCACTGGCGCATGGGTTTCACCCGCGACGTGGCCGGCGTGGTGACGGGCATCTGGATGGCGGGCGAAGTGCCCAACGAGCAGTTGCTGGCCAGCCCCGCGCTGGCCGGCGACAGCACCCACCTGCAGGACTTCCTCGACAACGCCCAGGACCTGGTGCAGCACCTGAGCGCCGACAACGGCTTCCTGTTTGTGAACAAGGCCTGGAAGGAAAAGCTGGGCTACTCCGACGCCGAGCTGGCCACCCGCACCCTGGCCGACGTGGTGCACCCCTACTACAAGGCCAAGCTGCTCTACCAGCTGCGCAACCTGTATGACGGCGAGCCGGTGAACAAGGTCGAAACCGTGTTTCTGACCAACCAGGGCAAGCCGGTGCACCTCATCGGGAGCATGAGCGTGGTGCGCGAAGACGGCCAGCCGGCCAGCAGCCGCGCCATTCTGCACGACATCACGGACCGCATCAAGGCCGAGCGCCTGCAGAAGGTCTACTACAGCATCGCCAACCTGGCCATCTCGGCCAAGGACTTGCCCAGCCTCTACGGGGCCATTCACCGCGAGCTGAGCAAGATTATTGAAACCAGCAACCTGTTTATTGCGCTGTGCGACGACGCCCGCACGCAGCTGCAGTTTGCCTACCACGTCGACCAGCACCCGCAGCACCGGCCGCTGGGCGCGCTGCCGTTCGGCAACGGCGTGTCGGAGTACATCATCGCCGGCGGCCAGCCGCGCTACCTCACGCACACCGATTTTCAGCAGTTGGTGCGCAGCGGCACCGTCACGGCCCACGGCCTGGTGCCGGAGGTGATGCTGGCCTCGCCGCTGAGCATCGGCGACCGGATTATTGGCGTGCTGGCCGTGCAGGACTACACCCGCGCCGACGCCTACACGCCCGGCGACTTGGACGTGCTGCACTTCATCTCGAACCAGGTGGCGCTGGCCATCGAGCGCAAGCGCAACGAGGAGCAGATTGGCAAGCAAACGGCCCGCCTGAACGCCATTTTCGAGAGCGGCTCGCACGTGATGTGGACGGTGAACACCCGCGCCCACCTCATGAACTTCAACCGCAACTATGCGGCCCTGTTCCTGCGGCGCAACGGCACCTACCCCGTGCGCGGCCTCAACCTGTGGGATGCCGACCTGGCCAACATGCCCGAGCACGAGCGCGACATGTTTGTGAAGCACTACGACGCCGCCGCCAAGGGCCAGGCCCAGCGCTTTGAGATGCGCCTGCGCGACGCCCGCGGCTACGACGTGTGGACCGACATTCACCTGAACCCGATTTATCTCGGCGACGGCTCGTTTGAGGAAATTTCGGCCATCGCGCACGACATCACCGAGCAGAAGCGCGCCCAGCTGGCCCTGGAGGCCCAGGAAGAGAAGTTTCGCTCCATCTTCGAGTCGTTTCAGGACATCTACTACCGCACCGACGACAACGGCATCCTCACCATCGTCAGCCCGTCGGTGCGCGAGGTGCTAGGCTACGAGCCCGAGGAGGTCATCGGCCAGCCCGTGGCCAATTACTACGTCGACGCCGAGGACCGGCCCAAAGCCAACGCCGAAATCGGGCGCAACGGTGGGCTGCGCAACTTCGAGACCCAAATGTGGCACAAGGACGGCTACCCCGTGAGCGTGCTCGTGAACGCGCGCCTGGTGAACAGCCCCGCGGCCGGCACGCCCAATCCCAACGGCGATTTCGGCACCGAAGGCATTGCCCGCGACGTGACCGAAATCCGGCAGATGCAGGACGACCTGCGCCAGGCCAAAGACGCCGCCGAAGCCGCCCTGGAAGCCAAAACGCAGTTCCTGGCCAACATGAGCCACGAGCTGCGCACGCCCATGAACGGCATCATCGGCATGATTGACCTGCTCGACCAGACGGTGGAAACCGAGGAGCAGCTCGACTACGTGGACACCCTGCGCAAGAGCTCCGACGCCCTGCTCACCATCCTCAACGACATTCTCGACCTGTCGAAAATCCAGGCCGGCAAGCTGCAGATTCACGAAACGCCCATCGAGCTGCAGGCCGTGATGGAGCGCATCCGGGCCCTGTTCATCTACCGGGCCGAGCAGAAGCACATCCGGTTCACCTACCACATCACGCCGCACACGCCGCGCTTCGTGATTACCGATGAGGTGCGTTTGCTTCAGATTCTGAGCAACCTCGTGGCCAACGCCATCAAGTTCACCAACGAAGGCACCGTGGCCATTGTGGTGAGCAGCGTGAGCACCGACGGCGAGCTCCACACCCTGCGCTTCGCGGTGCAGGACTCCGGCATCGGCATTTCCAACGACAACGCCAGCCTGCTCTTCACCAACTTCACCCAGCTCGACACCACGCCCAGCAAGGCCTACGGCGGCACGGGCCTGGGGTTGAGCATCAGCCGGCAGCTGGCCGAGCTGCTGGGCGGCGAAATCGGGGTGCTGTCGGACGAGGGCGAGGGCTCGGTGTTCTGGTTCACCATCAGCGCCCGCGAGGCCCTCACCGGCGAGCTGCCCGAGGAGCCGCAGGTGCGCGAGCCCGTGTTCCAGCCCTTTGAAGCTTCGCCGCGCGTGCTGCTCGTCGACGACAACGCCATCAACCAGAAGGTGGGCCAGCGCCTGCTCACCAAGCTGGGCTGCGACGTGACCGTGGCCGGTGGCGGCCCCGAAGCCATTGAGCTGGTGACGGCCCCCGGCGCCGGCTTCAACATCATTTTCATGGACATTCAGATGCCCGACATGGACGGCGTGGCGGCCACGGCCGAAATCCGGCGCCTGCTGGGCGAAAACTGCCCGCCCGTGGTGGCCATGACGGCCTACTCCATGCAGGAAGACGCCGGCCGCTTCATGCGCCAGGGCCTCGACGACTACGTGGGCAAGCCCGTGAAAAGCCGCCACCTCTACGAAGTGCTGCACCGCTGGCTGCGCCCGCGCCCCGGCCGCCCCGTGGGCGAAGGCGCGGCTGTGCCGGCCGCCACCGCCGCACCAGCCGCTGCCGTGGCCCCGGCCGGCCGCGCCCCGCTGCCCACGCCCTCGGCCGAAGTGGCTGGCGAGCCCACCCTGGACGAAACCATCCTGCGGCAGCTGGTCGAATTGGGCGGCCCCGAATTCACGTCTGACCTGTACCAGGAGTTTGAGCAGGAAGCCGGCGACCTGCTGCGCGACGCGGCCCCCACGGCCGCCGAAGGCAGCTTCCGCGAGCTGCTGCCCATGCTGCACCAGCTCAAGGGCACGGCGGCCACGCTGGGCGGCGTGGCCCTCGCGGCCCAGGCCCGCTACCTCGAACACCAGCTCAAAGGCGGCCGCATGGAAGAAGGACCGGGGGGATTTCAACTCCTGGAACATTACTTTGCACAGTTCGTGGCCGAATATCCCGGCGCCGTTGAGCGAGCCATCAGTACTCCGGCCGAATAATCCGGCTTTTCTCTCACCTATTTCTACCCCCCGAACCCAACCCAACCCCCACGCTCATGTCCGTCGATACCCAAGCCAAAACCATCCTGATTGCTGAGGACAGCTCGGTGATTCTCAACCTCACCCGCAAGATTCTGGAACTGCAGAAATACAAAATCGTGCTGGCGAAAAACGGCGGCGAAGTCCTCAAGCAACTCGAATCCAACCAAGTGGATTGCGTGCTCATGGACATCAACATCCCCGTGAAGGACGGCATGCAGTGCACCCGCGAAATCCGGGCCCACGCCGACCCCAAAATCAACAAGCTGCCCATCATCGCCATCACCGGCAACGCCAACAACTATTCGATGGACCAGTTCCGCGAAGCCGGCGTGACCGACTACCTGCCCAAGCCGCTCGATTTCGACGCCCTGGTGCGCGTGGTGAAGCAGTACGTGGGCTAAGGAAATGTGCTAATTTTTCGATGTGCTGATGTGCTGATTCCCGAAAATTCTCCGGCGGTATAATCAGCACATCGGCACATCTATGAATCAGCAAATCAACGTTACGTTTCTCGGTACGGGTACTTCTTCGGGCGTGCCCATGATTGGGTGCACCTGCCCGGTGTGCCGCTCGCTGGACCACCGCGACAAGCGCCTGCGCGTGTCGGTGCACGTGCAGGTGGACGGGCGCAGCTTCGTGATTGATTCCGGGCCCGATTTCCGCCAGCAGATGCTGCGCGCCCGCGTTGCGCACCTCGACGCGCTGCTCTTCACGCACGAGCACAAGGACCACACCGCCGGCCTCGACGACATCCGGGCCTTCAACTTTCGGCAGCAGACGGACATGCCGGTGTATGGGGAACCGCGGGTGCTGGCCCAGCTGCAGCAGGAATTTGCCTACATTTTTGCGGAAAACAAATACCCCGGCGTGCCGCGCGTGACGCTGCACCCCATCGAGCGCGACGACGCGCCGTTTGACGTGCAAGGTATTTCGGTGCAGCCCTTGCGGGCCCTGCACCACCGCCTGCCGGTGCTGGGCTTTCGCATCGGCGGCTTCTGCTACCTGACGGATGCCAACCACCTCGGCCCCGAAACCCGGGCCCAGCTTCGTGATGCGGACGTCATCGTGCTCAACGCTTTGCGGCGTGAAGAGCACATTTCGCACTTCACGCTGGCCCAGGCCGTGGCCGTGCTGGAAGAAGCCCAGCCCAAACGGGCGTTTCTCACCCACATCAGCCACCAGCTGGGCCGCCACCAAGAAGTGGAAGCCGAACTGCCGCCCTGGATTCGGCTGGCGTACGACGGGCTGCAGGTGGAGGTGTAAGCGCTCTGTGCCCATTTTATGAATGTGCTGCCGTTTGAAAGTTTTTGGGTGCAGTCGTCATTGCGACCCAATCAGGTTGTGGCAGCAATTGCTGCTGAGCCCCGGAAGGTGCCAACTGCTCGCTTGGCAAACGGCGAGGTGGAGGTATTTGAAATCCGGCCTGTGGTACTGTACAGAAGCTCGTTCCTGCCAAGAATTACGGGCAATGTCAAACCCGCTGAAAACGGCAGTGAAGTCCACATTGAAATGCGCTTGCCGGTGATAACATACGCCTTTTTAGGTGCGCTCATTGCATGGGGAGTCGCCAGCATTGTGTTGTTGCTGGTTGACGAAAAAGGCGGTTCTAACGCATTGAAGCTGGTTCCAATAGCGGTTGCTTTTACCATAACGCCCTTATCTGTGCTGCTATTCAAATTCGAAGCTTCCAGAAACCGGCGCTACTTGATGAAAATATTGAAAGCCTCGATAGTGACATAGCCGAACATGCACACTAACTACTATTTTCTGCGCCAGCTGGCCCCCGCGCTCACCGAGCAGCTAAGAGGCTACCGCGTGGCGGTGTGCTTTTCGCAGGAGAAGGACGAGTTGGTCATCGGCCTGACGAATGGTAGCAAAGAGTTCTGGCTGAAAGCACAGTTGGGGGCGAGTTTCCCGGCCCTGGCATTGCCCGAAACCTTCCAGCGGGCCCGCTCCAATTCCGTCGACCTGTTTCCGGAATTGCTGGGAGAGCAGGTGGAAACGGTGGTGGCCTGGCCGCAGGACCGGGTGCTGCAAGTGAATTTCCGGAGTGGCGCGCGGCTGGTGTTCAAGCTCTACGGCTCGCGGCCGAACGCCATTTTCCGCACGGCACCGGATGCGCCCGCGCAGCTGTTTCAGCAAAAGCTAGTGGCCGATGCGGAGCTACGGCCGCAGCCCGCCCCCCAAGCCGCATCACAATCGTCTGAATCTGCGCAATCCGTTCAATCTGCAGAATCTGCGGTTCAGAAGCTGCCGCCCCCGCTGGCCGACTTGCCCCTGCGCTACCTGCGCGCCCACGGCTACGACCAGGCGCCGCCCGACGCCCGGCCGCGGCTGGTAAACCAGGTGCTGGCGCAGCTGGAAAAGCCAGCGCATTACTACCTCATCCAGCTTGAGGGCCGCACGCGGCTGAGCTTGCTGCCGCTGGGCGACATTCTGGAAACGCTGCCCGGCGACGACCCCATTGCCGCCCTGCGCCGCTTCGTGCCAATGGCGCTGGGCCGGCGCGCGCTGGAAATGGAAACCAAGCAGCTGCGGCAGCTATTGGAGCGCCGCGCCGATGAGGCGGGCACGGCCGCCGCCCACGCCCGCCGGCGCCTGCACGCCCTGGCCCACGAGGCCGGCTACCGCCACACCGCCGACCTGATTATGGCGCATCTGCACGAGATTCCGGCGCGGGCTGAGCAGATTGAAGTGCTGGATTTCTACACCAACCAGCCCAAAGTTATCAAGCTGAAGCCCAACGAAAAGCCCCAGCTCACCGCCGAAAACCTTTACCGCAAGGGCAAAAACCAGCAAATCGAAGAGCGCCAGCTTGCCGAGCGCATTGCCCGGCGCGAAGCCGAAGCCCTCACGGCGCTGGAACGCTTGGAGGAAATGGACACCCAGCCGCAGCTGGCCGAGCTGCGCGGCCTGCGCGCTTGGCGCAAGCTGCACGGCCTCGACCCCGCGCCCACGGCGGCAAAAACGGCCACGGAGCTGCCGTTCAAAGTATTTGAAGACCGGGGTTTTACCATCTTGGTGGGCCGGAATGCGGTCAATAACGACTTGCTCACCCAGAAGTACGCCCACAAAGACGACCTCTGGCTGCACGCCAAGGATGTGACGGGCTCGCACGTCGTCATCCGGCACCGGGCCGGCCAACCCGTGCCCGAGCCCGTGATAGAGCACGCCGCGCAGCTGGCCGGCTGGTACTCGCGCCGCCAGCACGACACGCTGTGCCCCGTGACGGTGACGCCCAAAAAATTCGTGCGCAAGCCCAAAGGAGCCTTGCCCGGGCAAGTACTCGTGGAGCGGGAACGGGTGGTGCTGGTGAAACCCGGCAACCCGTTCGATAAAGAAGATAAGTAAGAAGCTACAAAGAAAAAAGAACGGTCATGCTGAGCGCAGCCGAAGCATTTCGCGTGCTTTCACTACTCCTTTTCGTTCAGCGAGTGGATTACTATTGCGCGCGAGATGCTTCGACAGGCTCAGCATGACTGTTCTTTCTTCTTTGTAGCCTCTACCGCGTAGTCCCTACAGCCCCCGGCTGATGCCCAGTTCCAGGCCGCGCAGCTCGGCCAGGCCGCGCAGGCGGCCGATGGCGGAGTAGCCGGGGTTGGTTTTCTTTTTAAGGTCGTCGAGCATCTGGTGGCCGTGGTCGGGGCGCATGGGCAGGCTCACGTTGCGCTGGCGCATGACGCGGATGAGCTCGCGCATCACGGCATACATGTCCACGTCGCCTTCCAGGTGGTTGGCTTCGTAGAAATTGCCTTCCGCGTCGCGCTGGGTGCTGCGCAGGTGGATGAAGTGAATGCGCTCTCCGAACTGGCGCACCATGGCGGGCAGGTCGTTGTCGGCCCGCACGCCGTAGGAGCCGGTGCAGAAGCACAGGCCGTTGCGGAGCGAAGGCACGGCTGCCGCCAAAGCGGCCACGTCTTCGGCGGTGCTCACCACGCGCGGCAGGCCCAGGATGGGATAGGGCGGGTCGTCGGGGTGAATGGCCAGGTTGATGCCGACCGACTCCGCCACCGGCACGATTTCCTGCAAAAACAGAATCAGGTGCTCGCGCAGCCGGGCCGCGTCGATGCCCTCGTACGCATCCAGCGCCTGCTGAAACTGGGCCAGGGTAAAGCTTTCCTCGCTGCCCGGCAGGCCGGCGATGATGTTGCGCTGCAACAGCTGTTTCTCGTCGCCGCTCATGGCGGCGAAGCGGGCTTCGGCCCTGGCCAACTCCTCGGGCGTGTAGTCCTGCGCAGCATTGCGGCGCTTAAGCAACAGGGCGTCGAAGGCCACGAAAGCGGCCTTCTCGAAGCGCAGGGCTTTGGAGCCGTCCTCTACCTCGTAGGCCAAATCGGTGCGCGTCCAGTCGAGGACGGGCATGAAATTGTAGGTGACTGTGAAGATGCCACAGGCCGCGAGGTTGCGCAGCGACTCCTGGTAGTTCGCGATGTAGTGCTGGAAATCGCCGGTGCGGGTTTTGATGTTTTCGTGCACCGGCACGCTTTCCACCACGCTCCAGGTGAGGCCGGCGGCTTTGACCAGCTCTTGGCGTTTCCGGATTTCCTCCACGGTCCAGACCTGGCCGTTGGGGATGTGGTGCAGGGCCGAAACCACGTCGGTAGCGCCGGCCTGGCGAATGTCGGCGAGGCTCACGGGGTCGTTGGGGCCGTACCAGCGCCAGCTTTGAATAATGGGCATTTGATGGGAAGGTTGTGGATTTCTATTCAGAACGTCATGCTGAGCGCAGTCGAAGCATCTCGCGTGCAATAGTAATCCAATCGTTAAAAAGGATTAGTGATGGCACGCGAGATGCTTCGATAGGCTCAGCATGACGTGAAGTTTGTTTCGTTCTAAAAATAAACCCTACACGCCGCTGTAGGCGTTGAAGCCGCCGTCTACCAGCACGGTTTCGCCGTTCACGAAGCGGGAGGCGTTGCTAAGCAGGTAGATGAGGGTGCCGGTAAGCTCCTCGGGCTCGCCGAAACGCTGGTAGGGCGTGTGGCTGATGAACTTGCGGGCGCGGTCGGTGTGCGAGCCGTCGGCGGCGATGAGCAGGTCGCGGTTTTGCTCGGTGAGGAACACGCCCGGCGCGATGGCGTTCATGCGGATGCCGCCGCCGTAGCGCAGGCCCAGCTCCGTGGCCATCCAGCGGGTGTAGCCTTCGATGGCAGTTTTGGCCAGCGTGTAGCCCATCACGCGGGTGAGCGGGCGCTGGGCCGTGAGCGAGGAAATGTTGACGATGGAGCCGGTGCCTTGCCCCGCCATCACGCGCCCAAAAACGGTGGTCGGAATCACGGTGCCGAAGAGGTTGAGGTCGACGGCGCGGCGGGTGTCTTCAATGCCCACGTCGAACAGGTTTTGGGCGGGGCCCACGGTGGCGCCGGGCATGTTGCCGCCGGCGGCGTTCACCAAGCCGTCAATCCGGCCCCAGGTGGTCATAATTTTGTCGCAGGCGGCGTTCATCTGGCCCACGTCCAGCACATCGGCCAGCACCACCAGCGCCTGGCCGCCGATGGCGCGAATGGCCGCGGCCCGCGCCTCCGCCCGCTCAGCGTTGCGGCCCAGGATGGCCACTTTGGCGCCCGCTTCGGCCACGGCCAACGACATGGAGGCGCCCAGCACGCCGGTGGCGCCGGTGATGACGACGACTTGATTGGCCAGGGAAAATTGATTGAGGGAGGGCATTTATGGAAAGGGTAAAGAAGAGAGAATGAACGTCATGCCGAGCGCAGCCGAGGCATCTTTACCGCTTCGTTGCGGCTATTGTAGAAGCTTGATTACTTACAGCGGGCAAGATGCTTCGCTGCGCTCGGCATGACGTTTGGGTTGGATGCTAGGGCAGTAGCTCCATCTGTCCTTCGAGGCGAATGTCATCGGAGGCGCTGCCCACCATGAGCTGGAAGGCGCCGGGCTCGGCTTTCCACTCCAGCTGCTGGTTGTAAAAGGCCAGCTTGTCGCGGTCGAGGGTGAAGGTGACGGTTTTGCTCTGGCCCGGCTTGAGGCTGATTTTGCGGAAGTCTTTGAGCTCCTTGAGCGGGCGCACCACGCTGGCCACGGGGTCGCGCAGGTAGAGCTGGGCTACTTCCTCGCCGGCGGTTTTGCCCGTGTTGGTGAGGGTGAAGCTGACCTGCACCGACTCGCCGGCTTTGAGCTGCGGGCGGCTGATTTTCAGGTCCGAGTACTTGAACGCGGTGTAGCTCAGTCCGTGGCCGAAGGCGTAGCGCGGCGTGTTGGGCGCGTCGATGTAAGCCGATTTGTAACGGATATCGCCGGGCTTGGTGATGGGGCGGCCGGTGTTGTACTGCTGGTTGTAGGCAATGGGAATCTGGCCCACGTTGCGCGGGAAGGTGATGGGCAGCTTGCCGGCGGGGTTGTAGTCGCCGAACAGCACGTCGGCCAGCGCGAAGCCGCCTTCCGAGCCGGGCCACCAGGCGTAGAGAATGGCGTCGGCCTGGTCGGCAATGGCGTCGAAAATCAGCGGGCGGCCGCCAAACACCACCACGGCCACGGGCTTGCCGGCGGCTTTGAGAGCTTTGAACAGCTCTTCCTGCGGGCCGGGCAGGTGGATGTCGGTGCGCGACTTGGCTTCGCCGCTCATGTCCCAGGTTTCGCCCACGGCCAGCACCACGAGGTCGGCGCGCTGGGCGGTGGCCACGGCCTGGGCGAAGCCGGCGCGGGAGTCGCCGCTGGTGTCGCAGCCTTTGGCGTAGAGCAGCTGGGTGTTTTTGCCGGCGCGCTGGCTCAGGCCGTCGTAGAGCGAGGTGATGCGCGTGGTGTCGGTGTCCACGGTCCAGCTGCCGTTGAGGTCGCGCTTGGCCTTGGCCAGCGGGCCGATGAGGGCCACGGTGCGCAGCTGCTTGGTGAGGGGCAGCGTGGCGTTCTGGTTCTTGAGCAGCACCAGCGACTTCTGGGCCATCTGGCGGGCGGCCACGCGGTTTTGTGGGTCGCTGAGCACCTGCTTTTCGCGGGCTTCGTCCGAGAAACGGTAGGGGTCATCGAACAAGCCCAGCTCGAATTTCTTGCGCAGGATGCGGCGCACGGCGTCATCCACGAGGTCTGTTTTCACCTTGCCGTCTTTCACCAGCTGGGCCAGGTTCTGGCTGTAGGCGTCGCCTTCCATGTCCATGTCGGAGCCGGCGGTGAGGGCTTTTTGGGCGGCATCTTTTTTGTCGGCAGCGTAGCCCCAGTTAGCCAGCTCGGCAATCGAGCCCCAGTCGCTCACTACGAATCCGGGGTACTGCCACTGGCCTTTCAGGATGTCGCGCTGCAGGTAGGCGTTGCCGGTGGCCGGGATGCCGTTCAGGGTGTTGAAGGAGTTCATGAACGTGGCCACGCCCGCGTCGGCGGCCGCTTTGAAGGGCGGCAGGTAGGTTTCCCAGAGCTGCTGGGGGCTCAGGTCCACGGCGTTGTAGTCGCGGCCGGCGGTGGCGGCGCCGTAGGCCGCGAAGTGCTTGGCGCAGGCCAGCACGGCATCAGTCCCACCCAGCTTCTCGCCCTGGAAACCCAACACGCGGGCTTTCGCAATCTGCGAGCCGAGGTAGGTGTCTTCGCCGGCGCCTTCCATCACGCGGCCCCAGCGCGGGTCGCGGCCAATGTCCACCATGGGCGCGAAGGTCCAGTGAATGCCGGAGGCAGCGGCTTCCTTGGCGGCCACGTGGGCACCGAGGCGGATGGCGTCGAGGTCCCAGGAAGCAGCCTCGCCCAGCGGAATCGGGAAGGTGGTCTGGTAGCCGTGGATGACGTCGAGGCTGAACAGCAGCGGGATGTGCAGGCGCGATTCCAGCGCCACGGCCTGAATTTCGCGGGTGTCCTTCACGCCTTTCACGTTCAGCATCGAGCCCACCTGCCCGCTGCGGATGCTGTTGAGCAAGGTGCTTTTGCGGTCGCTGGCCGGGCCCGTCACTTCGCGGCCGGAGTACTGGTTGAGCTGGCCCACTTTTTCTTCCAGGGTCATCTGGGCCAGCAGGGCCGTCACGCGTTGCTCAATGTTCGCGTTTGGCGAGGCGGTGGGTTTGGTTTGGGCCAGCGCCGCCGTGCCGGGCAGCAGCAAGCCCAAAAATAGCAGCGGTTTACGAAGCGAAAAGGTCATGACGTAGCAGTTGAATAGCCGTTGAAACGGCTAAGGAAACAGGTCGCGCGCATTGGCGGCCACCGGCCACCGCATTCCCCGCACGGGCCTCGCGCTCTTGTCCCACCAATTGGGGAGGCGCCGTGGGGCCGGGGTTTGCGGCTTTTCGTGGTCCACGTCGGGCCGGCAGCCGCCAGATAGGCGCAGTACTGCCGAGGGAATCAGCAGCGAAAGAAGGGTGTAGGGTGAAAGAAGGGTTATTTTTTGCGGGGTAATTTTCGTTGTAGCTTTTGCATAGCCGCCGCGTAGCGCTGGCCCAGCAGCCGGGCCGAGGCGGTGTTGAAATGCGTGTGGTCGCCGATGTCGGCCGTGCCTTCCGCGGTGATGAAGTCGTAATGCGGCACCTGTTTTTGCAGCTGCGCCACGGCCTGGTTGATGCGCAAAGCGGCTTGGTTGGTTTGGGACTGGCCGTCGGGGCCGGGCTTGTTTATCTGGAAAGCGGGCAGTTGCCCGGCCACGAAGGGCACATTCGGTGCCTGCAGGTCCGTTCGCAGCCGTTCTATCAGAGCCTTAAGCTTGGCCTGGTAGGCGGCGCTTTTCTCCGGGTTGCTGTCCGACTCGCCCTGGTGCCAGATGATGCCGGCCAGCGTGCCCGTTTGCAAGGCCGTTTTGGCGCGTGCCAGGGCGTCGTCGTAAGGGTGGCTTTTGGTGTCCGGGAAGTAGGCGCCGGGCATCCAGAAATCAATGCCGGAGCCACCCACCGCGCCCGGAATCAGCCCAACGGTAACGCTGGTATTCCGGGCCGCCATCAGTCGGCCAAAGGTGAGGCCCGGGCCGACGCCAGCCACGGGTTTGTCGAAGTGAATGGGGTCTTTGGCTATTTCCCACTGCCCGGCGGGGCTAAGGCGCAGCACGTGGCGGTTGGGGAGGGTGTCCTGGGATTCCACCGCGCCGCGCCCGGCCATGTTCGACTGCCCAATCAGCAGGTACAACTGAAATTTCTCTTTCCGAGCCGGCGGCGCTACTACCTGCCGCAGCCTGGGTTTCAACACCTGCGCCCGCAGTCCCGCGGCGGGCAGCGCCAGCAGCAGGAGTTTCAGCAGTATCGGGCGGGGGCGGGGCATGGCTGGGGGTAGAGACGCAAAATATTGCGTCTCGTCGTTGCTGATGTTGTTATAACTGCGCGGGTTGGGCGGTTCTGGTCGTCCAACGTGGGGCGTTCAGGCGTCGTCGTTCAACGACGAGACGCAAAATATTGCGTCTCGACATCGTTCAATTAGCGCTGGTCGAAGAAATCGGCCAGGTGGTACATCTGCTGGTTCAGTTCGCGCATCTTGTCGAGCAGAGGCGTGTAAGGCTCCAGGTAGTTGTCCACGATGCCTTTGTTGGCGTTCGTGTTCGAGGGCTCGGCGCCCACAATGGTGGGGTCGTTGTCCTGGTACTTGAACCAGTGCCAGCCCACGCAATTCTTCGATTCCAACAGGCCCAGCGTGAAATTCTGGTAGAACAGGCCACGGTCGGCCTGGGTCTTCACCACCCAGCCGGCGCCGGCGGTGTTGGCCAGGCCGGGGGCGTCCTCGCCCTTCACGTACCACTCCGTGACGATGAAGGGCTTGCCGGCGAAAACTTCCCAGTCGCGCACCCAGGTTTTTTCGGGCGTCCAGTTGTTGTAGTAGTTGATGCTCACCACGTCCAGGTACTTGCCGGCCACCTTCATCAGCTCCGGGTAGTAGCGCTGGGCACCGTGGAAGCGGCAGCCGAGGTACAGGTGGTTGGGGTCGTACTTCTTCAGGGCCTTGGCCACGATGGAGAAGTACTTATCGGCCGCGAAAGCCAGGAAATCCTGCCGGTTCTGGTCCGTTATGGTTTCGAGGGTGATGCTGCGCTCGTCGGCCCATTTTTTGGCGGCTACGTAGCCGGGCTCGGTGGTGGGCAGCTTGAGGTAGCCGTCGAGGTTTTTGCGCAGCAGCGGCATTTCGTTGTCGGAGAAATAGCCGAAGAGATTCTTGTCCTTTTTGTTGCTGGCCAGGAATTTGGCGCGCTCTTCCACGTACTCCTCAAAGCCGGGGTCGAAGGTGAAAATGACGTCGTTGGGGTAGCCTTTGTGGCCGGGCTGCACGTAGGTGCCGCCGCGCTTGCTGCCGTAGCCGCTCATCAAATCCAGATTGATGGTGTAGGCCAGCGGCTGGTCGACCCGAGCATTTTCTGCCTGAATTTCCTTGGTGGCCGACCAGGCGCCCGCGCCGTTGAAGCCGTTGGCGAAGAAGAACTTGCGGGTGGCGGCCATCCAGCCAGCGCGGTCGCCATACTTATCTGCCAAGGCTTTTTTGGTGCGCTCCGAGCTGCCGGGCTGCACGTCGTTGGGGGCGTTGTGCAGGAAGTAGTAGCCGTCGGGGTCCACGGCCCACCAGCGGCCGGCTATTTTTTCCACGTGGAAGTAGCCGGTGGCTTTGGTCTTTTTGTCGAGGCGCCCGCCGTATTTGTCCAACTTCACGGTGGCAGGCTTGAAGCCCTGCAGCGTGGCCACGGCACGCGTGGGGTAGTTCTTGTATTCCGAAAAGCCCGCTTTGCCGTCAACCGTGGAATTGTTGATGGTCTTCTTGGCGGCCACGCGCAGGGTGTATTCGGCGCTGTCGCGGGAGGCGGTTTGGGCGTTAGAGGTGAGGGCGCATAGCACAAAGGCGGCTGTCAGCAGGCGCAAGGCCTCACCCCCCGGCCCCCTCTCCGGGGGAGAGGGGAGGGCAGACGCAAGTTTCGTTGAACACTCCCCCTCTCCCCCGGAGAGGGGGCCGGGGGGTGAGGCGTACGCTTGGCGAATTTGATTCGTCGCTTCCATCATTTTCCGTCGTATTTCTGACCCATCTGCCGGTAATATTCCTGCAGCACGTAAAATGCTTTCTTCTTCACGCCGGTGCTTGAAATCAAACCTTTGCGGTTGAAGCCGTTCTGGTACACCGGGTGCTGGCGGCGGGTGGCGCGGAAGTCGGCCAGAATCCAGGGCGTCATGCCGCGCAGGCCTTTTATCGTGCTCAGCATCTTGAGCTGGTTCACGTAGAGGGCCTCCTGGTACTCCTCGCTCCAGCGAGTTTCGGCGTCGCCGTGATAGCCGCCCAGCGCGTCGCCGCCAAACTCGCTAATCATCACCGGCTTGTTGTACTTGATGTCGAAAGTGTACTTGGTGATTTCGCTGGGTTTGCCGCCCCAGTACCAGCCGGCGTACTCGTTGAAGCTGGTCAAATCCAGGAATTCGCCCAGCGGGTCGTCCACGTGAATCACGTTATCGGGCGTGCGGTGCAACTCCAGGGCAGCCGCAATGAGGCGGGTGTCGTCGAGGCTGCGCGCCTTCTTCACCAGGTTGGTCATGAAGGCGAGGCGCGGGTCGCCCAGTGGCGTTTCGTTGCCCACCGACCACACCACCACGCTGGCCCGGTTTTTCCCCATCGAAATCAGGTCCGAAAGCTGGGTCTCGGCGTTTTGGTAGGTGGCGGGGTTTTGCCAGGCAATGGTCCAGTACACGGGCACTTCGGCCCAGACCAGCAGGCCCATTTCGTCGGCCAGCTTGAGCATGGTTTCGTTGTGGGGGTAGTGGGCCAGGCGCACGTAGTTGCAGCCCAGCTCCTTGGCCCAGGTGAGCAGCATGCGCAGGTCGCCCTCGCTGCGCGCCCGGCCCGGAATCAGCGGGTTTTCGTCATGCATCGAAATGCCGCGCATGAAGGCTGACTTGCCGTTCAGCAAAATGTCTTGCCCCCGGGTTTGGATGGTGCGGAAGCCGATGCGGTCCTGCACCGTCTCGTTGCCATTCGTGAGCGTCACGGCGTACAACTTGGGGCTCTGGGGCGACCATAGTTTCAGCTTCTTCGCCGGCAGGCTGAAGCTGGCGCGGCCTTCGCCGTCGGTTTTCAGCGTTTGCTTAAGGCCGGCTTCGGCGATGTTAAGCGTCACGGGTTGGCCCGCTTTTCCGGCGCCGTCGAGCTGCACGTAGCCGGCCAGCTGGGTCAGGTTGTCCTTGGCCAGCTGCACTTTGTAATCGACGATGAACGTCTCGGGCGTTTCGGCAATGAAGACGTCGCGGGTGATGCCGCCGTAGTTCCACCAGTCGGTGTTGATGGTCGGCACGGCTTCCAAGTGGCGGGTGTTGTCGGCCTTCACCACCACGAAGTTGTCGCCGCTCGGGTTCAGCTTGCCCGTCACCTCGTACTGAATGGGGGTGAAGCCGCCCTGGTGCATGCCCAGCTTCTTGCCGTTCAGGTAAATGTGCGACTCGTAATTAATCGCCCCGAAATAAATAAAGTAGCGCTTGCCGGCCGCGGGCTTTAGCTGGAAGCTCTTTTTCAGCCAGATGGTGCCTTCGTAGTACAGCAGCTTGGGGTCCTGCGAGTTCCAGTCGCCCGGAATCTGCATCGCGGCCGAGTGGTCGAAGTCGTACTCAATCAGCTCGGGTTCCTGGGCGGTGCTGGGCTTGGCGTTGTCGTAGTACCCGCCCTTGCCGCTGGCTGATTTGTCAAAAGCCTCGCGGCGGTAGTCGTAGAAGCCGTTTTCGTAGGGGTCGATGATGTAGTTCCAGCTGCCGTTGAGGCTGAGCACGCGGCGGGCCGGGGCGTTCTGGATGAGGCTGGTTTGGGCGCGGGCCGCCGGCGCGGAGACGCTGCCCACGACGCCCAGCAGAATGGCCAGCAGCATCATCTTCAACGGGGTGGGAAAGGTCATAATCAGAGGGAAAAGAAAGGACTGCGGTTAAAAAGCGAAGTGATGAAAGCCGGCTTGGCCCCAGCCCTTGTAGTGGCCTCGCGGGGTTGCGCCAACCTTCACCACTCGCTCACTCACCAAGGCTTATTTATACCCATTGTTCTGGGTCAGGATGGGGTTGGTCTGGATTTCCTGCACCGGAATGGGGAACAGCAGGTCGTCCTGGTCAATTTTATTCGGCGTGGTGCCGGCCGCCGCGGTGCGAATGAAGTAGGCGTTCATCACGGCGATGGCGCGGCCGGTGCGCACCAAGTCGAACCAGCGGTGGCCCTCAAAGTTGAGCTCCAGGCGGCGCTCCAGCTCGATGCGGTCGCGCAGTGCGGTTTGGGTGGTGGCGGCGGGCAGGTCCACGGCGGCGTTGGCGGTGGCCACGGGCAGGCCCCGCGAGCGGCGGATAACTTGGTTGACGGCCGTCAGGGCCGGGGCGGTGGGGCCGGAGGCCTCGTTCACGGCTTCGGCGTACATGAGCAGCACGTCGGCCTGGCGCAGCACAATCCAGTCGTTTTCGGCGTCGGTGGCGCTGGTGGGCGTGTCGATGTATTTCTTGGTGTAGTAACCCAGGGTGGTGGCGGCGCCGGCTGGCAGCACGTAGGACGTGGCGGCGCGCAGGTCGGGCAGGGTGGGCGTAGACGCGGAACTCGCCGTGAAGGCGGCTATCAGGTCATTATCCACCGTGTTGAACTGCTGGCCGGTGAAGGCCGCCCCCAGCAAAGCCGTAGACTGCGTGGTGCCATACGCCGGCATAAACCACGTGGTGAAAGCGCTGCCCAAGCCCAGCGTGCCCTTGGTGTAGCGCGCCGCGAAAATGATTTCGCTGTTCATCTCGTTGTTCGTCGCGAAGATGTTGGCGTAAGTGGCTTGCAGCGCATAAGTCGAGCCCGTGGCCAGGAGCGCGAGCTTGTCGGCCGCGGCCTGGTACTTCTGCTGGGTAAGCAGCACCTTGCCAAACAAGGCCGTGGCGGCACCCTTGGTGGCGCGGCCCAGGTTGTTGCCGGTTTGCGTCACGGGCAGGTTCTTTTCGGCAAAGTCCAGGTCCTTTTCAATCTGGATGTACACGTCTTCCACCGCCGCCCGGCCGAACGGGTAAGCGTCCTGAATGGACTGGATTTCCTGGGTCACCAAGGGAATTTTGCCCCAGATGCGCACGGCGTTGAAGTAAGCCAGCGCCCGGATGAAGCGCACCTCGCCGTAGTAGCGGTTGCGGGTGGCGTCGGTGAGCTTCACGCCGCCGGCGCGGCTCAGGATGAGGTTGCAGCGCGCAATGGTGCGGTAGGTCGAGAGCCAGTAGCTCTGGATGTGCTGGTTGTCGGCGAAAAGCGTGAAGTCGTTGAACTCATTCAGGCGCTCGCCCGAGGTCACGGTGTAGCTGTTGTCCGACGGGATTTCGGCGAAGATGAACCAGCCGCGGCTGCCGCCCCCGCGCCCGTACAGGTCCTGCAAAGAGGAGTAGGCCGCCGTCACGCCGTTGAAAACGCTCAGCGAGTCGGTGTAGCTGTCGGCGGTGGGAATGCGCGTGGGGTCGTCCAGCTCGATGAAGTCCTTCTGGCACGAGCTGGTGCCCAGCGCGCCCAGGCCCATCAGCGAGGCAACGGCAGCTCCCGAGAAAAATTTATTGAAAGTCATGGTGGGAATTGGTTAATGTTTGGTGGGAAAGCACGTCATGCAGAGTAGGCCGTCATGTCGAGCTTGCCGAGACATCTCGCGTGGGGTAGTAATTAGTTTTCCGCGGCGAGATGTCTCGGCAAGCTCGACATGACGTTCTTCTTTGCTGCGCTTTGCACAAGGTTCTAGAAGCCGACCTGCAGGCCCAGCGTGACGGTGCGGTTCATGGGGTAGGAGCCCTGGTCCACGCCGTAGGTGGGGTTGGTGGTGTTGCCGTAGTTGTTGGCTTCGGGGTTGTAGCCCACGTACTTGGTGAAGGTGTACAGGTTCTGCACCGCGGTGTAGATGCCGGCGCTTTGCAGGCCGGCTTTCTTGGCCCAGCCCACGGGCAGGTTGTAGCGCAAGGTTACGTTGCGGATGCGCAGGAACGAACCGTCCTGAATGAAGTAGGAGTTGAACACCGTGCGCAGCGAGCTGGCCGACGTGGCAAAGGGCGTTTTGCCGTCGCCGGGGTTTTCGGGGCTGCGCCAGCGGTCCACCAGCTGCACGCGGCCGTTGGTTTGGCCGGGCGAGTTGAAGGTGTACCGGTCGCCGGCGTAGAGCACGTCGTTGCCCTGCGAGCCCTGCAGCGTAACGGCCAGCGACAAGTCTTTGTAGCCGAAGGTGTTTTGCAGGCCGTAAGTGAAGTCGGGGAAGGGGTTGCCGATGACGCCCACGTCGAGGGTGTTAATCTGGCCGTCGCCGTTCAGGTCCTTGAACTTGAAGTCGCCCGGCTGCACGGCCAGGGTGCTGCCCGTCCACTTGGGGCTGGCGTCCACGTCGGCTTTGTCGCGGTACACGCCTTCCTGCTGGTAGCCGTAGAACACGCCCAGCGGCTGGCCCGGCACCACCCGGATGGAGCTGGTGTAGCCAAACACGGCGTCGAACGTAATCTGCTCGTTTTCGCCGGCCAGCGCAATGACCTGGTTGCGGTTCAGCGAAAGGTTGGCCGACGTGCTCCAGGTGAAGGGGCCGTTCACGATGTTGGCCGTGTTCAGCTGGAATTCCAGGCCGCGGTTGCGCACCTCGCCCACGTTGGCCAGCGCCCGCGACGAGTAGCCGAGGATGGACGGAATGTTGCGGTTCAGCAGCAGGTCGGTGGTGTTGCGCTGGTAGGCGGCCACGGTCAGGTAAATGCGGTCGCGGAACAGGCCGAAATCGAAGCCGGCGTCGAACTGGGTGTTGGTTTCCCAGCCCAGGTTGCGCAGGGCCAGGCCGTTGGGTGCGAAGCCGTAGTTGCGCACGCCGTTGCCGGTGCCAAACACGTAGTTGGCGGCCGTCTGGTAGCTCTGGTAGTTGTAGTCGCCGATGTTGTTGTTGCCCGTCACGCCGTAGGAGGCGCGGAATTTCAGCTCCGAAATGGCCGGAATGGCTTTGATAAAGGTTTCCTCACCGGCGCGCCAGGCCAGGGCCACCGAGGGGAAGGTGGCGTAGCGGTTGTCGGGGCCGAAGCGCGAGGAGCCGTCGGTGCGCAGCGCGGCCGTCAGGATGTAGCGCTCCTTAAAGGCGTAGTCGACGCGGCCAAACAGGGAAACCAGCGAGTTGGCCGAGTAGGCGGTTTGGCCGAAGAGCTGGCCGGCGGCCGTGGCGTACTCAATGTCGGGGGTGGTGTAGGTGCCGGTCTGGCCCAGCACGGTGCTGCCCTCGTTCTGGTTGTACTGGGCCGAGTAGCCGGCCAGCACGGTCACGTCGTGGTCGGCGCCGAGCTTGCGGTTGTAGGTGGCCGTGTTTTCCCACACCCAGTTCAGGTTGGTGCTGTTCACCTGCCGCGCGTCGATGTTGTTCAGAATGGGCGTGGAGAGGTTGGCGCCGGCGTTGTTTACCGTGCCCAGCGTGGCCGGCACGTAAATGGCGCGGCGGTTATTCACCAGCTCGGCCCCGAAGTTGGTGCGCAGGTTCAGGCCCTTGAGGATTTCAAAATCCAGGAACGCCGAGCCCAGACCGCGCACGGCGGTGGTGCGGTCCTTGTAGAGGTCGATGGTGGCCACGGGGTTCAGCAAGTCGCCGGGCGTGGTGAGGCCCGAGCCCGAGTTGCGGATGGCGCCGTAGTCGCCGTTGGCCAGGCGCACGGGCACCACGGGCGGCAGAATCAGGGCCGCCGTCACAATGGCCGTTTCGCCGCCGGGGCCGCCGCCCGAAATGTTGCCGCCGTTGTAGCTGCCCGAAATCGGCTTGATGTCGGTGCGCGAAAAGTTGGGGGCCAAACTCAGGCCCAGCTTCAGCTTCTTGCTCAGCTGCGCGTCGTAGTTGGCGCGCAGAGCAAAGCGGTCGAAGCCGGTGTTTTTGATGACGCCCTGCTGGTTGAAGTAGCTGCCCGAGATGTAGAAGCGCGAATTGTTGGTGCCGCCCGAGGCCGACAGCTGGTACTGCTGCTGCGAGCCGGTGCCGAAAATCTCGTTCTGCCAGTTGGTGTTGGGCAGCTCGGGCGCGCCCGGCGCCAGCTGGGCCGGCAGGGCCCGGTTGCCGTTCCGGAAGGACTCGCGCAGGTAGTCCAGGTACTGGTCGCGGTCCATCAGGTCCACTTTCTTGGCCACCTCCACCACCCCGGCGTTGGCCGTGAAGTTGAAGCGGGTCTGGCCGTCGTTGCGGCCGCGCTTGGTGGTCACAATCACGATGCCGTTGCCGCCGCGCGAGCCGTAGATGGCGCAGGCCGCCGCGTCCTTCAGAATCTGGATGCTGGCGATGTCGCCGGGCGGAATCTGGTTGTAGCTGTCGGCGTTGTTGAGCGGGTAGCCGTCCACCACGTACAGCGGCGAGTTGCCGGCCGAAATCGAGCCCAGGCCCCGCACGCGAATCACCGCGCCCTGGCCGGGCTCGCCCGAAGGCTCCGTAATCTGGGCGCCGGCCACCAGGCCCACCAGGGCTTCGGAAGGCGACGACACCGGAATCAGCTCCACCTGCTTGGCCGAAATCGAGGAAATGGACGTGGCCAGCAGTTTTTTCTCCTGCACGCCGTAGCCCACCACCACCACTTCCTCCAGCGCCTTCGAGTCGGGCGCCAGCGAGGCGTTGATGGCCGTGCGGCCGCCCACGCTTTCTTCCTTCGTCAGGTAGCCCACGAAGGTGAAAATCAGCGTCGCGTCCTCGGGCGCTTTGATGGTGTAGCGGCCGTCCACGTCGGTTTGGGTGCCGTTGGTGGTACCCTTCACGATGACGTTGACGCCGGGCAGGCCCGCGCCTTTCTCGTCCAGCACGCGGCCCGTGATGGTGATGTCGGCCTGCACCCCCCGCGCCAGCGGCAGCGGGGTGGCCAGGGCCAGGGTGGGGGCGCTCAGCCCCAGGCTCAGCGCGGGCAGCAGCACCAGGGGCCGCAGGTAGCGCCGAAAATCGGGTCGTAAAATGTCCGTCATGTGGTGGGTGGGTTTGGTGACGATGGGAGGCCGCGGCGGGCGGTAGGGGGGGCGCGCGGGCAGAGCAAAAGTGGCCTAGCGCCACTGGCAAGCGTGGTCAGTGAAGACTTACCCAGCCGATTGCCCTGCGAAGTACCGGATTCTTCTCACCGATTGCACCTCGCCGACAGGTCTTTATTTACGCAAACGTTTTCACCCGCCGTGCTCAAAATGGCGGTTTTCCGGCCCCCAACTGTTAGGTTTGTATGTATTGCGGCTTTGCCAATTGTTATAGAAAATTGCCTTTTCTTCTCGTTCGTATCTCCATTCTCCTGCCATGACGCCCGTGAATCTGAAGTCGCTGGCCGAGCAACTCAACATGTCTATCGCCACGGTTTCCAGGGCCTTGCGCGATAGCCACGAAGTGTCCGACGCCACCAAAGCGCGCGTGCGGGCCCTGGCCACGGCCCTCAACTACGAGCCCAATGCCTACGCCAGCAGCCTGCGCCGCAACCTGAGCAAAACCATCGGCGTGGTCATCCCCAAGGTGGCCAACCACTTCTTCGCCCTCGCCATCAACGGCATCGAGGAGGCGGCCCGCCAAAGCGGCTACCACGTCCTCATCTACCTCACCCACGACGATTACGCCCGCGAAGTGTCCATCGTGCAGCACCTCAAAGGCGGCCGCATCGATGGCCTGCTGATGTCCGTGGCCAGCGGCACCGAGGACTTTGCCCACATCAAAAGCCTACAGGAAACCAACCTGCCCATCGTGTTTTTCGACCGTGTGTGCGCCGAAGTGGCCACCGCCAAAGTCACCACCAACGACTACGAAAGCGGCTACCGCGCCACCGAGCACCTGATTTTGGCCGGCTGCCGGCACGTCGCCCACTTGCTGATTTCCAACAACTTGTCTATTGGGCAGTTTCGCCAGCAGGGTTACCTCGACGCCCTGCAGGCCCACGGCCTCACGCCCGACCCCGACCTCGTGCTGCACGGCGTGATGGACAACGAGCAGAACGTGGCCCTCATCCGCGAGCTGCTGCTGCGCCGGCCCGACATCGACGGCGTGTTTGCGTCCGTTGAGCGGCTGGCCATCAGCACCTACCACGTGTGCAAGGAGCTGGGCCGCCGCATTCCGGAAGACGTAAAAATCATCGGTTTCTCCAACCTCGAAGCCGCCGCCCTGCTCGACCCGCCGCTGTCCACCATCACCCAGCCCGCCTACGAAATCGGCCGCGAAGCCGCCAAAATCCTGCTCCGGGCCGTGGAAAAGAAGAAAGCCGTGCTGCCCGCCCAGAGCATCGTGCTGGAGTCTACGCTGTTTGAAAGACGCTCCACCGCTTCAGAATAATAAAGCTGCTCAGGAAGTAAAAAGTAAATAGACCGTCCTGCTGAGCGCAGCCGAAGCACCTTTACTGCGCAAGTATTTAGTTACTATTCGGTAGAGATGCTTCGGCTGCGCTCAGCAGGACGTTCAAATAGTTTGAAGAAACCTAAACGGCTTTAATTTCAACACAAAAAGGCCCCGAAATAGAATTTCGGGGCCTTTTTAATGACTTGCTAAGTCGGCGTTACTCAATAACTACGCGCTTCGTCAGCAATTCCTTATCGGCTTGCAAGCGCAACGTGTACACGCCTGCGGACAAGTTCCGGGTGTTGAATTCCGCCGTGGCGCCGGCCGCACTCAGCCTAATGGTGCGCGCCTGCACCGCCTGGCCCAGCGCGTTGAACAAGGTGGCGCGCACCGCAAACTGGCCCGCCAGCGGCGGCAGCAGCACCGTGAAACTGCCGTGGGCCGGGTTGGGGTAGAGGCTCACCGTGGCCGCGCTCAGCTCCGCCCGCGCAGCCGTGACGGCCGCCGGGCTAAACACGAGGCTAAAGCGTCCGTTACCAGCAGTCAGCGTGTTCAGCGTGAACGGGTAGCGGCTGCCAACCGCCAGCAGTTGCTGGGCACCGGTCAGCGCATCGCGCAAATACACGCGCGCCGACCCGAAATTGCCCAAATCAGCTACCGCAAGGGCAAACGTGCCAGCTTGCGGCACGCGCAGGCTGAGCGGTACCACCACATCCGTAGTCAGCGGGGCCAGGGCGTTGATGGCCAGCGGCGTGGCGCCGGCCAGCGAGGCCAAGTCCAGGCTGGTGGGGTTGGGCAGCTTGGTAGCGTCGAATTCGGCATCTACGCCGGCCGTGGCGCCTTGCTCGAAGTACACGTAGGCGTCGTCCTGCAGATTGGCCCCGCTCAGCGTGAGGCGCAGCAGGGGGCGGGCATCCACGGTGCCGCGCCCGAAGGCAGGCTGGGCGGCGAAAGTGGTGACGCGGTTGGCGTTGGTCAGGTTCACGGCGCCGGGCGTGCCAGGGGCCGAAACGCGGGCGAAGTAGCCCGAGCCGGCCACAATCAGCGGGGAGGCGCCCACGCCGTTGGTGTAGGTGCGGTAGGTGCCGGCGTACTGGCCGGTGCTTTGGTACACGTACATGGCCGCGTCCATGCCCGGGCGCTGGGCCGGCGTCACGGTGTTCCAGTCGAGGGGCGAAGGGTAGGGGTTGCCCAACAGCTGCCAGCCGGCGTCGGCATCGGGGCCGTGGTTCAGGGTACCGGAGTTTTGCGCGCCGTTGTTGAACGTGCCGGTGAAGGCCACGGGCGCGCTGGTGGCGGGCATGTTCACTGTGTAGCCGTGGGTGGGCTGCATGATGTCAGAATCCATCGCGGGCGAGAACCAGCCTTGGTCAAACGCTCCATAATTGGACCTAACGGCCCCCACCCGGCTTTCCTCGTAGCCAAACACCGTGGGGAAAGGCGACACCGCGCTGGGCGTTATGCTGGTGTTGTAGTCCGTGTTAAATGTGGGCGAAAAGCCCGCCGTGGCTACGCTGCCTAGCGGCGCACTGGCTACTGGTGAGCTGAAATGGCGGTAGGCTGGCCCGGTCACGCTGCTGGTGATGGCCCGCTGCAGGGTGCCGGCGCCATTCACCACGCCACCGGTGTTGTCGAGCAGCGCTGTGCCCGCCGCCGAGGACAGCAGCGTGAAAGCCTGGCCCCCGGTGTTGAGGTTGCCGCTTTGCAGGCGCGCCACCTGGGCCACGCTCAGGGGCTGGCTCAGCGCCAGGGTGCGGTCGGTGGCCAGCGCGGCGGTGTTGTTTACCGTGAGGCTGCGCACGGTGCCGGGCAAGCCAGTGCCGGTTACCTGCGGGCCCGTGCCGTTGTAGGTGTAAAGCGCATCGGCAGAAAAGCTGCGGCCCGCCAGCTGAATGGCGCCGATGGCACCAGTCGCCGCAATGCCGGCCGGGTCGCAGATGTGCAGCTCGGCGCCGGCTTGCAGCTCGAAGCTGCCCGCGCCGCTCAGCGTCTGGCAGTTGGTGATGAGCTTGCCGCCCGTGAGCACCTGCACCGTAGTTGCCACCGTGGCGTTGAGCTGCAGGGTGAGGGTGCCGCCGCTTTGCACCGTGATGCTGTTATAAACGCCGCCGGCCGCCATGCTCTGGCCGTTCAGCACCACCAAATCCGGTCCCGTCACGGCGTTGCGCAAGGACTGGATGTATGTAATATTGGGCGTGCCGAAGCCATAGCCCCAGTTCAGCGCCGTGCTGCCCGAGGCGCTGGCCTTGCCCGTGCCGTTGTAGTCGGCTACGGTCTGGGTGGGGTTCAGGGGATAGACAAACTTGCTCGGGCTGCCGCCGTTGTCCAGGTCCGGGGCGGCCATTTTGTAGTTAGGCGTGGCCGTGTAGTTGGCCGTGGTGCCGGCCGGCACCGAGCCGCCCAGCGCCAGGCGCGTGGCAAACGTGTGAATTGCCCCCGTCACGCCCGCCGCGGGCGAGCCCGCGGCCTTAATCATCACCATGTCGTACTGCGTGATGTTGAAGTTGGTAGCCAGCGGCGTAAGGTAGGTGTTGTTGCCGAAGAAGAAATCCAGCGTGAAGTCCGAGGCGTCGTAGTCGGGCACGTAGCCCGCGGGGCCGCCCAGCTGGCGCAGCACGATGGTGGTGCCGCTGCGCAAATCCGCCCACAGCGCGTTGGTGGTGAACTGGTATTTTCCGCCGGTGTCGGCCGTGCCGTTGCTCTCAAAGTCCTTCACAATCATGCCACGCACGTCCAGGTGGTCCTGCACCACCAGCAGCTCCACGGCGTCGAGGTTGCCGGTACCGTCGTTCGAGCCGTTGTAAATCCGGTTCACCACGATGGGCGGGGCCGTGGCCGCCAGTCCGCGCAAGGTGTTGATGTAGGTGATGTTGGCGGGGCCAAAACCGTCGCCCCAGTTGCGGCTGGCGCTGGTCGACGTCAGCACGTTGGTGCCGTTGTAGTCGGCCGTGCTTTGGGCCGGGTTGGTGGGGTACACGAACGCGCCCGTGCCCAGGCCGGTGCTCAGCAGCAGCTTGGGACTGGCCACAGCCGCGTACAGGGCCAGCCCCGTGGCGTTGGTGGCCAAGGCGTGCACGGCGTTGTCGGTGCCGCTGGCGGTGCCGGTTTTCAGCAGCACCATGTCGGTTTGCGTCAGGTTGAAATTTTGGCCGGCGGGTGCCAGCGCGTCCAGGTAAGTGCTGTTTTCCATCAGCAGGTCGATTTTGAAATCGGCCGGGTCCACGTCCTCCGCGTAGCCCGTGATGCCGGACGTGAGGCGGCGCAGCACGACGGTGGTGCCAATGCGCAAATCTTTCCACAAGGTGTTGTCCTTGAACTGGTACTTGCCGCCGTTGTCGAGGGTCAGGTTCGATTCAAAGTCCTTTACTATCAGCCCGCGAATGTCGAGGTGGTCCTGCACCACCAGCAGCTCCACGGCGTCGGTCGCGCCGTCCGAAGTCGAGCTGCCGTTGTACAAGCGGTTCACCACGATGCCCGAAATAGGCTGTTCGGCAAAGGTAATTTTCGAGAAGTTGAAGCTGCTGGCCACGATGTCGAACTTGAGCGTGGCGTTGGCGTCGGCGCTCAGGTACACGTTGTTGAGTACCAGGTCCTGAAAAGCCTGGTAGCCGCCCGTGTTGGGCACGCTTATCAAGCCGGTTTTGTCCACGTCGTTCACCGACAGGCGCAGGCTGCCGCCCGTGGCGTTGCCCGAGGCCACCCGCACCGTGACCCGGTACAGGCCACTGCGCAGCACATTCACCGAGTATTTCAGCCATTCGCCGTTGGCCGAATAGCCCACGTTGCCCAGGCCTTCGCCGCCGTTTTCAGTATCAACCGACTCCCCGGCGCGCGGCACCGAAGGGTCGAGGGCCGCGCCGCGGTTGGCCACGTCCGAGTCATTGTAAGCCACGCCCTGGCCGCCGTTGTCAAACTCCACGGCCTTCACCACACCCGGAATCACGGCATTGGTGCCGGTGAAGGGCGTGCGCACGCAGGCGCTGACTTGCACGTAGTTGGCCTTGGTCACCACGATGGTTGTGTCGGGGTTCACCAGCGTCAGCGTGACGGTTTTGTTGCCCGGCGTGGCGTAGGTCACGGCCGGCGGGTTCTTGCCGGTGCCCACGGCCGGCGTGGCGCCCGCGCCGAAATCCCAGGTCAGGGAGGTGGCTTCACCCAGCACCGTGGCCGCGTAAGTCACCGCCTCCGGAGCCACGCAAGTGAAGGTTTTATCAGCCGAAAAAGACGCCAGCGTAAACGTTTGCCCAGGTTTGAGATACGTCGGCGGCAACGTGTTCTGCGCGTGCTGCAGCGAGTACACAATCTTGCGCGTGAGCGCGCCTTGGGCATCAAACAGCAGCACCAGCGTCGACTGGGCGTAGATTTTGTCGTTGTAGGAGTTGTTGATGCCGGCCGGCACGTTGATTTTGAGCGCGTTCGCGCCCGGCACCGTATTGCCGTTCAGCTGCACCGTGAAATCGTAGTCCGTCGCGTCGCTTTCGTTCAGTATCATCACCGCCGTGGTGCCGTTGTCGGTGCTGCTGAGCACTTTCACCAGCGCCTGGTTGTCGGTGGCATTCAGGTTGGTGCCGTGCAGGTTTTCCGCCACCAGCATCTCGTGCCAAAACGCCGAACGCGGCTTAAACGTGGTGGGCGTGCCCCCGTCGATGTAGCCCAAGTCGCCGGTGCCGCGCGCCCCACTGCCCTCGTGAATGGACCAGGGCATCATCGACACGGCCTCGTACTTCATGCCCACGCCAAACACCTCGGCCCAAAACTGCCCGTTCAGAAAGGAATGCACACCTACGCCTTCCACCGTGTTCACGGTCGGGTTGGCGTAGTCCACGTTGAACTCGGTGAGGGCCCAGCGCAGGGCGTTGGCGCCGGTGCGGTTGTTTTTGGCGTTGGCCGCCGCCATCAGGCCCAGCAGGTTGTTGACGTTGGTGGTCAGGTTGTTGGTACCGCTCACCACGCCGGCGCGGGTTTGCGTGCCGTTGAAGGGATAGGTGTGGAAGGAAATGACGTCGATGTAGTAGCGGCCGTTGGCATCGGTACCGGTGATGTCGTTGGCGCCGCCCACCAGCGCGGGCATGTAGCCGCCGCCATACGAAGCATTTTCCGGCCCCACGGTCAGGATGGTAGGGTCCACGGCCTTCATGGCCGAAGCGAAGGCCTTAATGTAGGCCTCCACGCCCGCAATGCTCACCGGATTCGGCTGCGAAGAATTGTTCAAATCGGGTTCGTTGCCGATAATCCAGTATTTCACGTGGCGTTGCATCGTGATGTTGACGTGCTGCACCACCTGCGCCGCCTGCGCCGCCGTGAACCGGCCGCGGCCTTCCGATACCTGCACCATGGGCTCGGCCCCGATGCGCCGAATGGAGTCAATCAGGGCAATGTACTGGGCGTTGGTGACCAGATTAGAGTTCACCCCGTTGCCGCCGATGCGAATCATTTGCACCTTCGACTGCTTCACCAGCGGCCACAGCCGGTCGAGCTGCCCGTTGAATACCTGTGTGCCCAGGGCCGTGGGCAGCCAAGCGTTCTGGCCGGCGAGGTAGGGCGAAATGGCCTGGCCGTGGGCGGCGCTCAGCGCGAGCCAGCTCAGAAGGAGCAAGGATAGCAGTCTTTTCATAGACGAGTGGGAATTTTTGGGGTTGGGAAGTCGGGCGAAAGGCGCGGCGAAGGCGCGTTGCCGGTGGGACAGTGCCGGGAGGTTGCGGTAGGGCTCGGAAGCTGTTGAAAAGCGTTTCCGGATTTCTACAAGGCCGTAACCAGCGTTGCGAAGGCAACAAAAGCGGCACTAAGGCACCTCAAGAAGTAGTGGCCGGCCAGTGGCGTAGGGCAGGAGGGAGCAGCCAGCAGAGAGGGGCCAAATGAGTCGAACAGGCCGCTAAAGGTATTCGCCGACTTTCCCTAAAAGCGCAGGACATACCCAATTTATCTACGAAAACGTTTGCGGTGATTCCGCGTTTTTTCTCGCCTAGAAATCCCGCTCGGTGCCGCCGGGCAAAGGGCCGCAAAACAGAAAGGCCCGTTCCAACTGCTTGGAACGGGCCTTTCTGTTTTGCGTGCGCGCGGGGAGATTCGAACTCCCACACCCGAAGGCACCACCCCCTCAAGATGGCGTGTCTACCAGTTTCACCACGTGCGCAAAAGGCAACTAAACCGGGCAATTCGGCCGAAACCGGCTCCGCTGAGGCGGCGAAGCGGGTGCAAAGATAACCGGCGAATTTGGCTCGCGCCAAACATTGGCACGGCTTTTTCATCAAACCGCCATTGTTCAGCTGTTTACCTTGCGGAATCGTGGCGCTGCCACTGCCGCATTGTTCACCTTAGCCCTCTCTTTGCGATGAATTCTTCCGAAAATCCCGCCCCCAATTCTCTTTTCGGCCGGATGGCCAGCGCCATTACCACGTTCACGGGTTCCACCATGGCCTTCGTGACGGCCGTGGGAATTGTGCTGGTATGGGCGGTTTCCGGGCCCTTGTTTCATTATTCCGAGACCTGGCAATTGGTCATCAACACGGGCACCACCATCATTACGTTTCTGATGGTTTTTCTCATTCAGCGCGCCCAGAATAAAGATTCCCTGGTGCTGCACCTCAAACTCAACGAACTGATAGCCGCCACCAAAGGCGCCAGTAACCGCCTTATCAACGCCCAAGACTTTTCCGAAGAAGAAATCAAGCTGATGCACGACTTCTACTGCGCCCTGGCCGAACTGGCCAAAAAAGACAACGACCTCGGCAAAACGCACTCTATCGAGGAAGCCGAGGACAACCACAGCGAAAAGCTGGCCGCGCACATGGAGTGAATGCATCAGCAGTAGAAACGCAAAAAAGGCTGCCGCATGTGTTGCGGCAGCCTTTTTTGCAACCTAAAACGGTGAGCCTATTCGGCCTGAATGAGCGGCGAGTCGACCACGTGCTCCGACACGAACCACACCTGCATTTCGTTGGTGCGGATGAGCTGGCTCACGATGAGGTCGTTGGTGCCGTCGTCGCCGGACTCGTCGGCTTTGTCGGCGTAGTCGTGGCAGTTTTTGAGGAGACGCTGGTGGGCGTCGAGCAGGCGCGACACCTGCACGGGAGCCTCCTCACGGTCGCGCGGCACGCGCGGAATGCTGCTGAGCTCGGCCACGTCGTGGGCCATGGCCACGGCCACGCCGCCCAGAATCTGGATGCGCTCGGCAATGGCATCTACCAGCGTGGACTGCTCTTCATAATGCTTGTCGTAGAGCAAATGCAGCTGGTAGAAAGTGGGGCCCACCACCTGCCAGTGGTGTTTTTTATACATGTCGCGCAGCGTGATGGTGTCGGCCAGCAATTGGTTGAGGCCGGTGACGCTTTGCTGGCGGGTCTGCTCGTCGAGGCCAATGGGCAGGCGCTGGCTCACGGTGCCGTAGCGCTGGGTGGGCGCGGGGGCGTTGTTTTGCTGGTTGAGCACGGGCTGGATGTCGACGGCGGCGTTGCTGCCGGCGCCTTTGCCGGTGTTGCTGCCAGCGTTTTTGCCGGCGGCCGGGGCCGACTGTTTAGCAGCCGTGGCTTTGGGCGCGGCGGTTTTGGCGGATGATGCCATAAGGGAAAGGGCAAGTGAGGTGAAAGAAAACCGGAGGCTTCCGGCGTCAAAAAAACTATTCCTGCGTACGTAAAGCACCCTGCCGGGTTAAGCCCGGCGGCCCGATTTTGCGCCATGAACGACCCCGCCGCCACCGAACCCCGCTTCGTGCTGCACCCCGAGCACCACCTCACCAGCTCCGCCATGCTGCAGGACGTGGTGATTGGCCTGTCCGACGGCCTCACCGTACCCTTTGCCCTGGCCGCTGGGCTGAGCGGCGCCGTGGTTTCCTCGGGCTTGGTGATAACGGCGGGGCTGGCCGAAATCGTGGCCGGCAGCATTGCCATGGGGCTGGGCGGCTACCTGGCCGGCCGCACCGAGGTGGAGCATTACCAAGCCGAAGGGGCCCGCGAGCGCCGCGAAGTGCGCGAGGTGCCCGACGTGGAGCGCGCCGAAGTCGACGAGCTGCTGGCCGAAATGGGCCTCTCCGCCGACACCCGCGCCCGCGCCGTGGCCGAGCTCACCGCCGACCCCGAGCAGTGGGTGAAGTTCATGATGAAGTACGAGCTGGGCTTGGAAGAGCCCGACCCCCGGCAGGCGCCCAAAAGCGCGGCCACCATCAGCCTCTCGTACGCCGCGGGCGGGCTGATTCCGCTCAGCGCCTACTTTTTCACGGCCACTCCGGCGCAGGGGCTGGGGTGGTCGGCGGCCATCACGCTGGTGTGTTTGCTGGTGTTCGGGTTTTTCAAAAGCCGGATGACGGGCCAGCCGGCCGTGGCGGGCGCGATTAAAATGGCGGTGGTGGGGGCGTTGGCGGCGGCCGCGGCGTTTGGCATTGCGCGGGCCGTGAGCCGGTAGGAACGCGCCACGGCGCGTTCAGCAATGGCTGTTCAACTGTTTACAACAACCGAACGCGCCGTGGCGCGTTCCTACAACCTATGGATTTCAAGCTACCCAAAACGCCCGCCGTTTTCGTCAAGAACAAGTCGTTTCGTTTGTCGGAGGTCGACCCAGACGACACCGCCCCCTTCGAGCACCACCCCGACGAGCGCGAGGACGTGCTGCCCCGCCTGCAGGCCCTGCGCCAGCGCCTGAGCGAATTACAGGAGCTGCTCTACGCCGAGCATTCGCGCAGCCTGCTCATCGTGCTGCAAGCCATGGACACCGGCGGCAAAGACGGCGCCATCGAGAACCTGCTCACGGGCGTGAACCCGGCCGGCGTGCAGGTGGCCACGTTCAAAGCGCCCACCACCGAGGAGCTGAAGCACGATTTCCTGTGGCGCATTCATGCCCAGGCACCCAAGAAAGGGCACATCGGCGTGTTCAACCGCTCGCACTACGAAGACGTGCTCATCACCCGCGTGCACGGCATGATTGACGAAAAGACCTGCCAGGAGCACTACGAGGACATCAACCACTTCGAGCAGCTGCTGACCCGCAACGGCACCGTCATCCTCAAGTTTTTCCTGCACATCTCGAAAGAAGAGCAGGCCGGGCGCCTGCAGGCCCGGCTGGACGACCCGGCCAAAAACTGGAAGTTCGACCCCAATGACCTCAAGGAGCGGGCTTATTGGGACGACTACCAGCAGGCCTACGAAGACGCCCTGCGCCACTGCTCGTCCAAGGAAGCGCCGTGGTTTGTGATACCGGCCAACCACAAGTGGGCCCGCGACCTGGCCATGTCGGAAATCGTGGTGGCGGCCCTGGAAGCCATGAACCCGCAACCTCCCAAGGTCGATTTCGACCCGAAGAAAATGGTGGTGAAATAGCCCCGGCCGGGGCCGTTGGTTTAGGAATTTGAGCGGACTTTTGCGGTTTGTTCAGCTGGCTACCCTCGCGGCAGCCGCCTAAATTGATTGCGATGACGAAGGTTTACAAGAATTGCGCCCGTGGAGTAGTGGTGGGCTTGCTGTGGTTGGGGGCCCTGGTTTCGGCCCGGGCCCAGGAAAGCTGCCTGCTGGTGCCGGTGCCGCTGGCCGAACGCGTGGCGGCCGCGCCGCTCATCGTGGAGGCCGGCGTGGGCGCGCAGCAGGCCGTTCGGAGCGAGGACAGCCACATTTACACCCTCAGCCAACTCACCGTGTACGCCGTGTTTCGGGGCAAGGAGCCGGCCGCGCTGCAGCTGGCCGAAGCGGGCGGCACCGTGGGCCTGCGGCGCGAGGTGGTGAGCCCCGGCGTGGCCCTGGCGCCCGGCCAGCAGGGCCTGTTTCTGCTGGAGCCCAACCCGGCGCAGCCCGGCACCTACCGCCTAGTGGCCGGCCCGCAAGGCCTGGTGAGCTACGACCTCACCGCCCGCTCGGCCACCGAGCCTTTTCGACAATACCCGTCCATTGCGGGCGCGCTGTACCCCGCCGTGGAGGCCCTGACGGGCCAGCCGCGCCGGGTGGTGCAGCCCAATGCCGCCCTGGGCCGGGCGCAGGCCGCGGCCCGGCCGGTGGCGCAGCCCGTCATCACGGGGTTTGCGCCGGCCAGCGTGGCGGCGGGCAGCGGCGCGGTGCTCACCATCGACGGGGCCAACTTTGGCGCCACCCAGGGCAGCGGGCACGTCGATTTCCCAAACGCCAACGACGGCGGCAGCAGCTTGGCCAGCGCCAACCCCACCGACTACGTCTCGTGGACCGATACCCGGATTGAGGTGCGGGTGCCTTCGGTGGTAATTGCCAACGGGCGGACGGCGGGCACGGGCGTGTTTCGGGTGGTGAACGCGGCCAACGAAACGGGCAGCAGCCCGTCGGCCCTCGTGGTGGTGTACGCGCTGAGCAACGTGCTGCCGGGCGGCAGCAGCACCCCCGGCCGCCCCCGGCTGGTGAACGACGACGGCGCCGGCGGCTACACCCTGCAGTACAGTCCCAGCTTCGTGACCGTGACCGGCGCGGCCGCGGCCTTCGAGCGGGCCCTGGCCACCTGGAGCTGCGCCAGCCGCCTGCGCCGTGTGGTGGGGAGCCCGGTGAGCACCGAGGCCACGCCCACCAACGGCGTGAACGAAGTCAGCTTCGGCACCTTGAGCGCGGGGGTGCTGGGCGTCACCCGGTCCTATTTTTCGGGGTGCTTCGACGGGGACGGGGTGGTGCAGTTTTCGCTCGATGAAACCGACTACGTCTTCACGCCCACGCCCTCGGCCGGCACCACCTGGCAGTTTGGCCCGGCCGCGCCCGGCACGGCGCAATACGATTTCGAGAGCGTGGCGCTGCACGAGCAGGGCCACGGCACCCAGCTCACGCACATCATCGACCCCACGGCGGTGATGCACTTTTCCCTCACCAACAGCCAAACCCGGCGCACGCTGAGCACCGCGTCCGACGTGGCCGGGGCCGCTGACGTTTTCACCTACAGCCTCACCAACCCCTGCGGCGACCCCGGGCCCGTGGCCACCGCCGTGCCCGCCGGCTGCCTGGGCTCGCTGCCCGTGGAGCTCACGGCCTTCAGCGCCCGCTACCAGGCCGGGCGCGGCACCCAGCTGGACTGGGCCACGGCGGCGGAGCACCACAGCGCGTATTTCGCCCTCGAAAGCCAGGAGGCCGGCGCGGCCGCGTGGCAGGAAATCGGGCGCGAGCCCGCCGCTGGCACGTCCGCCCGCGCCCACACCTACCAGGCCCACGACCCGCGCCCGCTGGCCGGCACCCGCTACTACCGCCTGCGCCAGGTAGACCAGGACGGTACCACCGCCTACTCGCCCCTGGCCGCCGTGTCGGGCGCGGAAGACGGCCTGAGCTTGTACCCCAACCCGGTAGCCGGCCGCCTGCAGGTGGGCGGCCCCGCCCGCGCCGGCCAGCTGCGGTGCTACGACCTGGCCGGGCGCGAAGTTGCCCGCTTCGCCCTCACGCCCGGCCCCAACGACCTCGACGTAGGCGCCCTGCCCGCCGGCCTCTACCAAGTGGAGTGGACCGACGGGGCCACTACGCGCCGCGCCCGCCTGCAAAAGCTGTAGCGGCCTGGGTCGCCGTCCAACCCAAAAGCCCGGCATACCGAGGTACGATGCGTTTCCAGAAGTACCGGAAGGGCATCGTACCTCGGTACGCCGGGCTTTTGCAGTTCCGGAAGGGCACTGTACCTCGGTACGGTGGGCTTCCGGATACTCGTGAAATGCTCCGCACTTCGGTACAATAGGCTTTTGGAACTACCGGAAACGCCTCGTACTTCGGTACGGTGGACTTTCGGATGTGCCGGAAGTGACTCGACGCGAAGTGCGAGCCACTTTCGGTAGTTCCGAAACCCGCCCCGCCGAGGCGGGAGGGGTTTGGGGCCGGGCGCTTTAGCCGGCTACGGCTTCGGCCAGGGTTTCCTTGCGCTCGCCAATTTGCTGGCGCCACATGGCGTAGTAGAGGCCTTTTTGCGCCACAAGCTCCTCGTGGGCGCCCTGCTCGGCAATGTGGCCGCGTTCGAGCACGAAGATGCGGTCGGCGTGCAGGATGGTGCTCAGGCGGTGGGCAATGAGGATGGTCATGTGCTGGCGCGAGCCCGAGAGCTCCCGCACGGTCTTGCCGATTTCCTCTTCCGTGAGCGAGTCCAGGGCCGAGGTGGCTTCGTCGAACACCATGAGGGTGGGCTTGCGCAGCAGGGCGCGCGCGATGCTGAGGCGCTGCTTTTCGCCGCCCGAAACCTTCACGCCGCCCTCGCCAATCACGCTGTCGAGGCCCTGCGGGGCGCGGGCCAGCAGCGTATCGGCCGCGGCCTGGCGCAGGGCGTGCAGGCATTCCTCGTCCGTCGCGTTGGGCGCCACGAAGCGCAGGTTCTCCCGAATGGTGCCGCTGAATAGCTGCGTGTCCTGGGTCACGAAGCCGATTTGCTCGCGCAATTCATCCAGGTCGATTTCCGAGCCGGGGATGCCGTTGTAGCGAATCTGGCCCGAGAGGGGCGGGTAGAGGCCCACCAGCAGCTTCACCAGGGTGGTTTTGCCCGAGCCCGAGGGACCCACAAAGGCAATGGTTTCGCCGAGCTTGGTGCTGAAGGAAATATTGGTCAGGGCGTTATTATTGGCCGTGAGGTGCTTGAAGCTGACGTGGTCGAAGGCCAGGTTGTCGATGTGGGCCACCGACTTGGGGTGGGCCGGCTTCACGTCCTTCGGCGTGTCGAGGATGGTCTGGAAGTTGCCCAGCGAAATCTCCGTTTCGCGGTAGATGCCGATGATGGCGCCCAGCTCCTGCAGCGGCCCGAAGATGGAGAACGAGTAGATGAAGAACGAGAAAAACTCGCCCAGGCTAATGTGGTTTTGCACCCGCAGGTACAGGAGCAGCATGATGATGATGTTGCGCAGCAGGTTCACGAACGTGCCCTGCACGAAGCTCAGCGAGCGCAGGTAGCGCACCTTGCGCAGCTCCAGCTTCAGGATTTTGGCGGTGGTGCCGTTCAGGCGCTCGGTTTCCTGCTGGGCCAGGCCCAGGCTCTTAATCAGCTCGATGTTGCGCAGGCTTTCGGTGGTGGAGCCGGCCAGCGCCGTGGTTTCGGCCACAATGGTTTTCTGGATGACCTTGATGCGCTTGCTCAAAAAGAAGCTCAGAATGCCCAGCAGCGGAATGGTGAGAAAGTAGCCCAGGGCAATGGGCCAGTACACCGTGATGGCGTACCACATGACGAACGTGATGCCCACCAGCGCGGTAAAAACCACGTTCACAAAACTCTGAATCAGTTTCTCTACGTCGATGCGCACCTTCTGCAGCTTGCCCAGCGTCTCGCCCGAGCGTTGGTCCTCGAACACCTGGTAGGGCAGCTCCAGCGAATGACGCAGGCCGTCGGAGTACATCCTGGCCCCCAGCCGCTGGGTAATGACGTTGACGTAATAGTCCTGAAAGTTTTTGGCGATGCGCGACACCATGGCCACGCCTAGCATGAGGCCCACCAGCGGGATGGCCTCCCAGAAGAACGGCCAGAAGGACACCAGCCGCACCCCCGCCACATCGGGGTACTTGGCCGTGAAATGGTCCACCAGCTGGCGGAAAAAGTAGGGGTCGAGCAGCGAGAACACTTGGTTGACGGCGGCCAGCACCAGGGCCAGCACCAGCAGCGGCCAGTAGTTGCGCAGGTAGCTATAGAGTATTTTCATGAAGCAAGCGAGAGCGAGAAGGCGGCACCAGCCGCCGGAGAAGTAAGCTAACCCGTGGGAGCCATAATGGTTCGGGCCCGGCACCGCGCGGCGCCGGGCCCGAAACCGGTAGGGCAACAAACAACCGCGCTACGCCAGACGGGCCACTGGCCGGCGCAGCAGGTACACCACCACCAGCAGCACCAAGAGCACCATCGCCGGCATGCCGTTGGGCTGAAAGCCTTTGTCGGTGGTGGCCGGCAGCAGGCCGCCCGGAATTTTGGTGGCGTGCACCCACACCGCCCCAATCATGATGACGATGAGGCCCAGCGCCGCCGGGCGCACCGTGCGCGGCACCAGCAGCCCGATGCCGCCCAGCAGCTCGGCCCCGCCGATGAGATAGGCAAACCACTCCGGGAAGCCCATGCTGCCAAACATTTTGGCGGTTTCCGGGCCGTGGCTCAGCTTGTTGAAGCCAGAGAAAATGAACATGGCCGCCAGCAGCGCCTGCAAAATCCAGGCAATGACGTTGCGTACAGAAGGACTCATAAGGTAAAAGGGGGAAAGTGAGAAAATACGATGCCGGTTGGCGCGCCCAAAGTACCGGCTGCCGCGCGGCTGGCAATGCTGACGCAAGCCGGACGCTAATATTTTATTTCCTCTATAATAAAAAAACCTCTGCCGCCGGCTACCGCAAAGGGTGCCGGCGGGGCAGGAGAAGCCCGAAAATTGGGATTTATCCTAGTGTCAGTTTCAGTATTTTCCCCAGAAAGAACCCGTACTTTCCCCGAATATTTAGAATATAGCCGAGGGTAAATTTGTAAAGCCAATAGCGGCCGCCCTCTACTCGGCGCAGTCTGGGCGCTCCGCGGCCGGCTCCCCCTTTATCCGCTCACCTATTCCTTTCCGCTATGACCGTCGTTTATCACGAATTACTGCCCGACAGCTACTTGCTCATCCTCGCGCCCAGCCGCGCCGACGAGCCCGAAGCGGCCCTGGCGCACTCGCTGCACTGCGCCCAGCGCAGCGGCAAACCCGCCGTGTGGGTTGATTGCGGCATGCTGCACTCGCTTTCCGACGAGGCCGCCGGGCTGCTGTGGGGCGCCCACCACCAGCTGGAGGAAAAGCACGCCCAGCTGGTGCTGGTGCACGTGCCCGAGCGCGTGAAAAAAGACCTGCTCCAGCGCGAGCTGGGCCCGGCCCCCTGCATGGTGCCCACCCTCCTCGACGCGGCCCGGCAGCAGGCCACCCAGGCCCAGCACCGCGCGGTCTGATTTCACCCCCGCTCTGCGACCAGATAGGCTACTCACTTATTGCCGCCTCATGCTACCCTTTGCTTTCGCGCCCGTTCCGGACGGCCTGCCCGCCGACCAGCGCGCTCACTGGCAGCGCCGCCAGCTCACGGCACGCAACACCCTCGAACTTCAGGCCCTCACCGGCAGCGTGGCCAACGCCGAAACCGTGGCTTTCTTCCAGCGCTACGTGCGCGGCGAAATCACGCTGGCCCAGGCCATTGCGCAGGTGCGCGAGCAAATGGCCCAGGAGCACCAGAGCTACCGGCAGTTTCTGAACCGGCGGAACATTATATAGTTCGGGCGCGGTGCCACAGAAAGAAAGGTCATGTCGAGCTTGCCGAGACATCTCGCGTGCTGAAGTAATCAGTTTTCCGCGGCGAGATGTCTCGGCAAGCTCGACATGACGGCCCGAATGCGCGACGATTTTTCGCGGCTTAATCCTCCGGCGTGACCACCGTGGAGCCGCTGCCGCCGGCGCTGCCGTTGAGCAGGAACTCGCGCAGGCGGTTGATGTGCTTTTTGATTTCCTCGATGCGCTCTTCCTGCTGCACCGAGTAGGGGCCCACGCCGCGGGTGGCCATGCTGCTGAGCAGGTTTTTGCGCTCCTCCATCATGCGCAGGGCCACCCAGAGGGTTTCTTCCAGGGTTTGCTGGGCGCTGTGGAGCAGGCCGTCGGCCGTGAAGGCGTGGCCCGTGTGGCAGCGGTAGCGCAGCAGCTTGCCGTGCTCCACCTCAAACAGGCTGCCGCCGCAGTCGGGGCAGGTGAGGGGCACGGGGTGCGCTATTTTGAGTACTTCTTCGGTGGTTCCCACGACTCTTTCCGCAATGGCGGCCTCCTGTTTTAGGTCTTCCGGTACTTCTGCTTTGCGCTCGGATACTTTGCGGGCGGTGATTTCTTCGAGCAGCGCGCCCATTTGGTTCAGCGGCACCACGTAGTCCACGTCCACGTTGCGCAGGGCGGTTTCGGGCATGCTGGGGTACTCGGCTTCGTGCGGGTCCTGCACGATGGCGATGCCGCCGCAGCGCTTGATGAATTCGAGGCCGGCGGTGCCGTCGTGCAGCATGCCGGTGAGGATGACGCCCACCACGTTGGCCCCAAAGGCCACGGCCGCGGAGCGGAACAGGGCATCGGCCGCCGGGCGGTAGTGGTTTTCGCGCGGGCCCTTGGTCACGAGCAGGTGCGGGGTGCCGCCGTCTTTGGCCAGCAGGTGGCGGTCGGGCGGGGCCAGGTACAGGGTGCCGGCCTCGATGGATTCGCCGTGCACGGGCAGGCGGCAGGGCATGGCGGTGTGGCGGGCCAGGCGGTCGACGAGGTGCTGGCCGTCGGAGTCGGGCGCGAAGTGCTGCACCACCAGCACGGCGGCCGTGAGGGTGGCTGGCAGCTGGGCCACGAGCTGCACCAGCGCGGGCATGCCGCCGGCGCTGGTGCCGACAACAATCAGATGGGAAGGAGCGGGCATTGAGCGGAATGGAAAGGACTGTGAGTATCTACGCCAATGGTAAGCAAATGGGGCATCATTGGCGGGTTTTTCCGGTAAATTTGTTGCAGGCGGTTGAACTGCATTCCCGCGCGTCGTTTTGGTTTCGGCGGCCGGTTTGCTTGCTTGTTTTGCGGCCTTTTCCCTGCCCTGATGACTCCCAACGACCTAGAACCTGCCACCGACGAGCCCGGCGTGGTGCTCACCCCGCTGAAGGATTTGCCCCGCGACGCCGACGAGCCCCTCACGCCCACGCTGCTGCGCGAGGCCGGCCGCCTCGACGAAGCCGCCGCCGACAAGTTTCCGCTGGTGGGGCTGGGCGGCTCGGCGGGTTCGCTGGCCGCGTTTGAGCATTTCTTTCTGGCCATGCCCGCCGATAGCGGCATGGCCTTCGTGGTGGTGACGCACCTGGCGCCCGACCAGGACTCGATGCTGGTGGGCGTGCTGCAGCGGTTCACCAAAATGCCGGTGCTGGAGGCCGAAGACGGCCTGCGCGTGCGCCCCAACCACGTCTACGTCATCCCGCCCGACCGCGACATGAGCATCCTGCACGGCACGCTGCTGCTGTTTGCGCCCACCCAGCCGCCGGGCCGCCGCCTGCCCATCGACTTCTTTTTCCAGAGCCTGGCCAAGGATGCGCGCGAGCGCGCCGTGTGCGTGGTGTGCTCGGGCCTGGGCACCGACGGCACCCTGGGCCTGAAAATGGTGATGGAAAACTTTGGGATGGTGATGGTGCAGGACCCCGCCACCGCCGAGTACGACGCCATGCCGCGCTCGGCCCTGGCCACCGAGTTTGTGGACTACGTGCTGCCCGCCGAGCAGCTGCCCGCCAAGCTGCTGCAGTACGTGCGCCACCCCGACCGCCGCCCCCGCCTCAAGGAGCCCGAAAGCACCAGCAAGCCGGCCCACGCGCTGCAGAAAATCTTCCTGCTCATCCGGGCCCAGACCGGGCACGACTTCTCGTTCTACAAGCGCAACACGGTGTTCCGGCGCATTGAGCGGCGCATGAACGCGCACCAGATTAAGGAATTCACGCACTACGTGCGGTTTTTGCAGGAAAACCCGGCCGAGGTGGAAGCCCTGTTCAAGGAGCTGCTGATTGGGGTGACCAAGTTTTTCCGCGACCGCGAGGCCTACGAGCACCTCAAGGGCCGGCTGCTGCCGCTGCTGCGCCAGAAACCCGCCGACAGCACCGTGCGGGCCTGGGCGCCGGGCTGCTCCACCGGCGAGGAGGCCTACTCGCTGGCCATGACGCTGCTCGAATGCCTCGACGGCGTGGACCCCGGCAAATACCTCCGGCTCCAGATTTTTGCCACCGACATCAACCCCGACGGCATCGACTTCGCCCGCAGCGGCTTGTACACCGACAACATCGTGGCCGATGTGAGCCCCGAGCGCCTGCGCCGCTTCTTCACCAAAACCGAGGGCGGCTACCGCATCAAGAAGGAAGTGCGCGACGTGGTGGTGTTTGCCGTGCACGACCTCAACAAGGATGCGCCCTTCACCAAGCTCGACCTGCTGGTGTGCCGCAACCTGCTCATTTATCTGAGCGCCGAGCTGCAGCGCAACCTCATTCCGGTATTTCACTACGCCCTCAACCCCGGCGGCCTCTTGTTTTTGGGGCCCAGCGAAAACCTCACCGGCTTCCAGGATTTGTTTCAGAGCCTGGACGTGAAGTGGAAGATTTCGCGGCGCACCGACACGCCGGCTTCCGTCACGCGCCTCGCGGCGTTTCCCTTCAACCTGGTCCGGCAGCCCACCGCCTCCGCGCCCACATCCACTACCGGCCCCATGAGCCCCGATTCCGTTCGCAAGGAAGGCACCTTTGCCACCCTGGTGCAGCGCCTGCTGCTGCGCCAATACACGCCGCCCGCGGTGGTCATCAACGCCAAGGGCGAAATCCTGTACGTGAACGGCCGCACCGGCCGCTACCTGGAGCCCGCCCCCGGCCTGGGGGGCCTGAACCTCTTCGACATGGCCCGCGAGGAGCTCAACTACGAGCTGAGCAGCGCCGTGCACCGGGCCGCCACCACCCGCGAGGCCGTGGTGACCGACAACGTGAAGCTGCGCCAGGACGGCGGCGTGCAGCTGGTGCGCGTGACGGTGAAGCCCCTGGAAGAAAACGAGCAGCTGGCCGGCCTGTTGCTGGTGGTGTTTGAGGAGCAGCCCACGCCCGCCAAGGTGCGCACCGGCAAGGCCCGCCTAGCCGCCGACCCCGGCCACGAAGCCCAGGTGCAGGCCCTGGAGCGGGAGCTGCAATACACCAAGCACCGCCTCCAAACCACCATCGAGGAGATGGAAAGCAGCGTGGAGGAGCTCAAGAGCACCAACGAGGAGCTGCAAAGCGCCAACGAGGAGCTGCAAAGCACCAATGAGGAGGCCATGACCAACAAGGAGGAGATGCAGAGCCTGAACGAGGAGCTGATGACCCTCAACATGCAGTACCTCAGCAAAACCGAGGAGCTGAGCCAGGCCGCCAACGACATGAAGAACCTGCTCGACGCCACGGAAATTGCCACCATCTTCCTCGACAACGACATGGTGATAAAGCGCTTCACGCCGCCGGTGCACCGCATTGTGCCCCTGCTGCCCGCCGACGTGGGCCGCCCCATCACGCACTTTGCCAACACCCTGCGCCACGAAACCCTGGCCCAGGACGTGCAGCAGGTGCTCGACCGCCTCGTGGTGGTGGAGGCCAACATCCAGACCACCCGCGGCGAGTGGTACGCCATGCGCATCCTGCCCTACCGCACCCTCGACAACTACATCAGCGGGGCCGTCATCACCTTCACCGACATCACCGGCCTCAAGCGCCTCGAAGCCCAGCTCCAGGAAAGCACCCGCTTCGCCGAAAGCATTGTGGAAACCATGCGCGAGCCCCTGCTCGTGCTGGGCCCCTGGCAGCAGGTGCTGGCCGTGAGCCAGGCCTTTGCCGAGCTGTTTGGCCTGGACGCGGCCCGGGTGAAGGGCCTGCCCCTGCGCGAGCTCGACGGTGGCGTGTGGCAGCAGCCGGCCCTGCGCCAGCGCCTGGAAGACGCCCTGGCCCACCCGGCCGAGCCCTTCGAGGACTTTGCCTTCACGGCCGACTTTCCGGCGCTGGGCCGGCGCACGCTGCAGCTCTACGGCCGCAGCCTGGTGAGCCAGGGCGCCCCCACAGGCCCGCTGCTGCTGGGCGTGCGCGAAGTGCGCGAGGAATAGAAACTAGAACTAGAAACCCCAGGCGGCTACCGGGGCTGCCTGGGCGGGCGCTGGAACGTGGCCCCGGCGCGGTCGAGCAGGGCGCAGTAGGGGCAGCGCTTGCCGGAGGGGCCTTTGCCGGGCCGCCGGTCAGCGGGGGCCACGCTGCGGGCCACGGTGCATTCGTCGTTGTCGTGCCACACGTCGTCGAGGGCGATGCCGCGCAGGGGCGAGTAGAAAGCAGGAATACGCATGAAGGACTATCCGGTGCTGGCGGGTGAAGCCCCAGCAGAACCAGACAACAGCTTACTAACTGACAGTGGAAGGATTAAGTTGCCGGGTTGGCATCAAGGGCGCGGCGCACGTCGGGCCAGCTCAACTCGCCGGCCACGTAGCGGGCGTAGAGCTGCCGGGCGTAGGCCGTGGCCTGCGTCTTGAGCTTGGGGTGGGTGAGCTGGAGCTGCCGCAGCACGTTGGCGCGCTGCTCCGGCGTCTGGGCGCTGGGCCCGAAACGAGGGTCGTAAGCCACGGTAGATGAGCTTGGGTGAAAAGGAATCGAAGCGTAGTGCAAATTTCCGGCGGCGCCTGCCCGCCAGGCAAGGGGCGAATACGGATTTTGGGGCGCGGGTAAATACCGAATGTTGGGGGCGCCGGGCTGGCGGGGGCCTCACCCCCCGGCCCCCTCTCCCCAGGGAGAGGGGGAGCCAGTCAACGTTTTTGCTTGTCCATTCTCATATCCCAAATTGTCTACCTGAAAAACGCCTGCGCCGCCGTGGCACCCCCTCTCCCTGGGGAGAGGGGGCCGGGGGGTGAGGCCCCACATCAGAACGACCAAGCACGGGAGGCCCAATGCTAGCACAAACTCTTCATCAGTACATTCACCGCATGGACCACCACCGAGAAGACTATATCCTTAGCGCCGACAAACGCTTGTATGGCAAACTCAACTTAAAGGGCCGGGCCAGCGCCATGCGCCGCGAGCCCACCGAAGCCGAAAATGTCCTCTGGCAGGCCCTGCGCGGCGGAAAAGTAGGCGCCAAGTTCCGCCGCCAGCACCCCATTGACCGTTACATCGTGGATTTTGTCTGCATCGATACTAAACTGGTGGTGGAAACCGACGGCGACGTGCACCTCAGCCCCGAGCAGCGCGACTACGACGCCGGCCGCTCCGCTCTGCTGGCGGAAATGGGCTTTCGGGTGCTGCGTTTCTCGAATGAGCAAGTGCTGGAAGAGTTAGACGCCGTGCTGGATGCCATAAAAGGGGCACTGATAGGGTGAAGCTGGTGGCGTGAGGCCCCCGCCGGACCGTCCCGCCGTAGTAGCTTTGGCAATCCTCCACCGCTGCGCACCATGCCCGCCGTTCCGTCCGTCCAGTTTGCCTACCGCCCCGACCTCGACCTCTTCACCGCCCGCTGGCAGAGCCTGACCCTGGCCGCCACCACCCAGGCCGAGTACGACGCCCTGCTGCAAGCCCCCGAAGCCCTGGGCACCCCGCACTGGCTGCTCGACGTGCGCCGCCGCCCGCTCATCACCCTGGAGTCGGCCCGCTGGGTGACGCAGGACTGGCTGCCCCGCGCCGCCGCCGCGCTGCGCCCCGCCCGCCTGCGCCTGGCCTTCCTGGTGGCCCCCGTGCGCGCCGAAAACCTGCGCCTCGACCCGGCGCTGCGCGCCGTGATGGAGGCCGCCTACGTCCCCGGCCACCCCTTCGACCTCCGTACTTTTACGGACGAGGGCGCCGCCGTGGCTTGGCTGCTGGGGCAGCTGGCGTAAGGGCGCCCCAGCCGGATTTAATCGGGGGTCGGACCCCCGAAATCGAGGGTCCGACCCCCGATTTCGACCCACAGTGGACCGATTTCCTGGGTCTGACCCCCGATTTCGGGCCAACGCGGCCCGAAATCGAGCCAAGCCGGCCCGAAATCGAGGGTCGGACCCGCGATTTCGGACTAAAGAGGACCGAATTCGAGCCAAAGAAGCCCGATTTCGAGGCTCGCGGCTTCAAAATCGGGCTTCTTTGGCTCGAATTCGGGGTGGGCCCCGGCGGGTGGGAGCTTAGGGCTGGGCGGCCTTGGCCTTGCGGCCGGCGTTGGCATGGCCGGGGAAGCGCTGGCTCAGGTCCTCGTAGGCGGCCTGGGCGCCGGGCTGCTTGTTCTTGGCCAGGTACTTCACGTTGCCATACACCGTAAGAGAGTTGCCGTAGGCTTCGGAGCCGGCCACCATCACCGTGGAGTCGAGGTCGAGGGCCAGCTGCTCGAACTGCTGGCGCAGGGACGTGAGGGCGGTCATGCCGGCCACGTCCTGCTTCAGCTCGGCCAGGTCCACGAAGCCGGGCACAAAGGCGGGGTTGTTGGTGGCGTAGTCGGCGGTTTTGCTCACGAAGGCCACCGTCTTGTCGGCCATGCGCAGCATGGTTTTGCGCTCCTCGGGCGTGAGCGACAGCAGGTAGGGGCCCAGCTCGGCCTTGATGGCGTCGAGCTTGGCCTGAACCGACGCCAAAACGGCGGCGGGAATGTCGGTGTGGAACTCGTTGGGCATAAGAAAAAAGCTTTGGGGTAGGGTTTAGGTAAGCGGCGCCACTCGGCGGGCGGAAGGTAGTGGTTTTTAAGCCGTACCCGTTGGGTTTGCGTATCTTCCCCCGACGACTTCTCCGCGCGCCCATGTTTCCCGCCGACTCCTCTGCTCCCCAGGCTTCCGGCCCCGACGACCCCCACGCGGCCCTGCTGGCCCTGCGCGCCCGCGCCGAGCAGCGCCGCCACCTGGTGACGCAGGCCGGCGAGCAGCACTCGCCCGAAGAAGTGCAGCGGCTGCTGCAGGAGCTGCAAGTGCACCAGATAGAGCTCGAAATGCAGTACGAAGAGCTGCTGCTGGCCCAGGCCGAGGCCCAGGAGGCCCGCGCCGAGTTCATCGACCTCTACGATTTTGCCCCGGTGGGCTACTTCACCCTCAACCACCTGGGCGCTGTCACCCAGCTCAACCTCTGCGCCAGCCAGCAGCTGGGCACCGTGCGCCAGCGGCTGACGGGGCGGCGCTTTGCCCTGTTTGTGGCCCCGCCCGACCGCCTGGCGTTCGGCCAGTTTCTGGCCAAAGTGCTGACCAGCGACGGCACCCAAAGCGGCGAGTTCAGCTTGCAGCGCGAAGACGGTACGCCTTTCTACGCCCAGCTCGAAGGCCTGCGCGCCCCCGGCCCCGACGGGCCGCAGTGCCGCCTGGCCGTGCTCGACAACACGGCCCGCCGCGTGGCCGCCGACGCCCTGGCCGCCAGCGAGGCCCGCTTTCGCCGGCTCTTCGCCGACAGCAACGACGCCGTGGTGCTGCTGCAGGGCCACCAGTTTGTGGACTGCAACGAGGCCGCCGTGCGCCTGCTGGGCGCCCGCTCCAAGGCCGACATCGTGGGCAAAGCCGCCTGGGCCCACGCCCCCGAGTACCAGCCCGACGGCCGCCGCACCATCGACCTGTTTCGCGACACCACCGAAGCGGCGCTACGCACGGGCTCGCAGCGCTGCGATGCTATGATGCTGAAAAACACGGGCGAGGAAATGTGGGTCGAAGCCGTGCTCACGCCCATCGAAATGGGCGGCCCGCAGCCGCTGGTGCACATCTTGTGGCGCGACGTGACCCGCGCCCGCGCCGCCCAGGAAGAGCTGCGCCTCAGCCAGGAGCGCCTGCAAATGGCCCTGGCCGCCTCCGAAAGCGGCGTGTGGGTGTGGGAGCTGGCCGGCCACGAGCTGTACTGGGACGCCCGCGCCCAGGCCATTTTCGGGCTGGACTACAACCCCGAGCCGGTGTCGTTTGAGGTGCTGCGCGGCGCCGTGCACCCCGACGACCTGCTGGGCGTGGCCGCCGGCCTCAAGCGCGCCCTCGCCGGGCACACGCCTTTCGATTTGGAGCACCGCATTGTGTGGTCCGACGGGGGCGTGCGCTACGTGGCCGCGCTGGGCAAGGTGGTGTACGACGAGCACGGCCAGCCGCTGCGCCTCATCGGCATCATGCGCGACGTGACGCCCCGCCGCGAGGCCGAAAATGCCCTGCGCCGCGAGAAGGAATTCACCGAAAGCCTGCTCGACAACTCCATCGACGGCATCATCGCCCTGGACCGCGAAACCCGCATCACGGCTTGGAACGCCGAGGCCACCCGCCACTTCGGCCAGGAAGCCGCCGCCGTGCTGGGCCGGCCGCTGTTTGAGGTGCTGCCCTTCATGAACGACAAGGCCCACACGGGCGTGGCGCAGGCCCTGGCCGGCGAGCGGGTGACCTGCCCGGCCCAGCCTTTTGTGGTGCGGCCCGGCCAGTACGACGCCTACCTCATCCCGCTGCAAGACGACGGCAACCCCGAGCCCAGCGGCGTGCTGGCCATCATCCGCGACGTGGCCGAGCGCGACCGCCTGGCCGAAGAAGCCACCCAGCTGCGCCTGCGCCAGCAGCAGGAAGTGCTGGCCGCCATCCTGGCCACCCAGGAAACCGAGCGCAAGCGCATTGCCGAAGGCCTGCACAACGGCCTGGGCCAGCTGCTCTACGCCACCAAGCTCAGCCTGGAAAACCGCGCCAACCGGCTGGTTTCGCCGCGGGACGCACTCAAGCTGCTCGACGACGCCATTCGGGCCACGCGCACTATTTCCTTCGAGCTCACGCCCGGCGTCCTCGAAGACTTCGGCCTGCGCACCGCCCTCGAAACCCTGGTGAAGCGCATGGCGCCCGCCGGCCTGCCCGTGCGCCTGCACCTGCTGGGCCTGGAGCAGCGCCTGCCGGCGCCGGTCGAAATTGCGGTGTATCGGGTGGCGCAGGAACTCCTCAACAACGTGATGAAGCACGCCCGGGCCACCGAGGTTGAAATGCACGTGGTACACGAAAACGGCCACCTCGAAGTGAGCGTGGAGGACAACGGCTGCGGGTTCGACCCGGCCACCCTGGCCACGCAGCCGCTCACGGGCATCGGCCTGTCGGGCGCGCGCAACCGCGTAGCTCTGCTTGGGGGCGAGCTCTTCATCAAGTCGCGGCTAGGCCGGGGCACCATCATCAGCTTCGAGCTGCGCGTGTGAGTTAGGTTCGGTTGGGTTTTTGTGGGACTAGCCGTGGCCCCGCGGCGGTGCCTTTCGGCGACGAAAATCCGGCCCCGGGCGACGCCGGCGAACCTATTCGCGGCGGCCGTTGTACGTTTGGAGCCTGTTGATGAGCCACAAGCGTTAACTTTACGAGAACCAAGCCGACCCGTATTTGCCATGAAATCTACGTTGATAGCCGGAGTTGCGTTGCTGATGTTAGGCCTGGCCGGCTGCAAGCACGACGCCGACACCCCCGACCCGGAAGGCCCCGTGGTGCCGCCCACGGCCTACGTGCTCGACCCCGTGCCCGACTACTTCCCCACCCGGCCCGCCGACCCGGCTGATAACCCCCTCACGCAGGAAGGCGTGGCCCTGGGCCGGCACCTGTTCTATGAAAAAGCGCTGTCGTTGAACAGCCAGGTGGCCTGTGCTACCTGTCACCAGCAGGCGCGGGCCTTCACCGACGGCCTGGCCCACTCCGTGGGCGTGAACGCCACCAAGACCGTGCGCAGCGCCATGGCCCTCAACAACCTGGCCTGGGAGCCCAAGCTGACCTGGGACGGCGCCGCCACCGGCCTCGAAAACCAGGCCCGCATTCCCATCGAAAACCCGCTGGAAATGCACCAGAGCCTGGCCGTGGGCGTGACCCACCTGCAGGCCACCGACAACTACCCGGCTATGTTCCGCAAGGCCTTCGGCAGCAGCACCATCACCGAGGCCAACGTGCTCAAGGCCCTGGCCCAGTTCGAGCGCACGCTGGTGTCGAGCAACTCGCGCTACGACCGGTACCTGAAAGGCGACCGCACGGCCCTCACGCCCGATGAAGCCGAGGGCATGCGGCTCTTTAACACGCACCCCGTCAATACCGGGCCCGTGGCGCTGCGGGTGCGCGGCGGCAACTGCGGCGACTGCCACTCCGTGCCGCTGCAAACCAACTTCACTTTCAGCAACAACGGCCTCGACGCCACGCTGACCGACCTGGGCCTGGGCGCCATCACCGGCCTGGCCACCGACAACGGCAAGTTCCGCGTGCCGTCGCTGCGCAACATTGCCCTCACGGCGCCCTACATGCACGACGGCCGCTTTGCTTCGCTGGAAGATGTGCTGAGCCATTACAACGAGCACATTGCCCCCAACAGTCCCAACATCGACCCGCAGATTCCGGCCGCCAGCAACCTCAGCGGCGGCGGGTCGCTGGGCCTGACGGCCGCCGAGAAAACGAAAATCATCGCCTTCCTGCGCACCCTCACCGATTCCACCTTCATCAAGGACCCGCGTTTCGCCAGGCCCTAGCCGGTTGGCGGCACCCAGGAGAGCGGCGGGCCGCAAGCCGCGCTGTGCCGTAAATTTGTGGTTTAGGGCCACCTCTGGCAATGCTGCTGCCGGCTCTACAACTTTTATCGCCTTATGCTCCTGCCACTTCGCGCCACCCTCATTCTGGGCCTTTCGGCCGCCACGCTGCTGAGCGGCTGCGAAAGCCGCAAGCCCTCCGCGGCCACCAAGCCCGCCGCACCTGCCACCGCACCCGCCGCCGAGGCCCGCTACGAGTGCCCCATGGGCTGCGCCGGCAGCCAGAGCACCAAGCCCGGCAAGTGCCCCACCTGCGGCATGGAACTGGAAAAGAAGTCCTAAGCCACGCCCACGCCAACGGCAGAATCTTGCAGGTTTTGGCGGCAATTTTATGCGCCCGAAGTTTCGGCGGTGGGTAATTTTGGGAAGCTGCCAGCCGTTGTGGCAGCGCGCCGGCCGCACGGCCGCGGGCGGTACCTAACCTTCTTTCGCCATGGAATCCCTTCGTTTCAAAACCAACATCAATTGCGGCAATTGCATCAAAGCCGTCACGCCCGCCCTCAACCAGCAAGTCGGCGCCAATAACTGGCAGGTCGACACGGCCAACGCCGACAAAATCCTGACTGTGACGGCCCCGCAGGCCACCGCCAGCCAGGTAGTGAAAGCCGTAGAATCAGCCGGATTTGAGATTCAGCCGCTGGCTCGGTAAGCTTCATAGCCTCCAATAAAAAAGGCGTTTCCAATGCGGAAACGCCTTTTTTATTGGAGGCTATGAAGCTTACCGAGCCACTTTCTGGGGGTGCGCACGGGAGGCCGGGCCAAAGAGGGCCAGCCAGCCAAGCACCAGGAAAGAAAGTACAGGTTTCATCATCGGGTGCAGGTGCGCAACAAGCCTTCCGGACATACAACAGCCGGTTTGGGTGGAACAGCGTCTACAAATTCCCAATGCAAACGACTGTATAATCTCGTTAAAAAACAGTCTCTCGGTGTTTGTTTTACTGCAGGCTCACCGATTCGATATCCAGGCTGAGCGGGGCGCCCGTCACCGGGGCCGCGTCCCACACCACCTGCACTACTTCCGCCTCGGCAAGTTTGAAGGCTGGGGCCGTGGCGGGCTGGTAGGTCAGGGGGTTGAAGCCGGGGTAGGGGCAGGGCATCAGCAGCAGGGCATCGGGGCGAAAGGCATTGAGCGGCAGGCGCACGTCCCGGAGCTCGGCGTCCAGCGGCAGCGGGGCCGAATACGTCACGGCGTCTTTGGTGGTCAGGGTCACTTTGGCGCGGGCGCCGGGCTGGCTGCTGCGGGCCCGCACCACCACTTCCGTGAAGCCGGCCAAATCCGACCGGCGGCCCGCCAGCTTGTCGCCAAAATAGGCCCGCAGGCTGGCCGCCGGGCCGGTGGCGGCGGGCTGGCCGGCGCGCGGTGGGCCCTGCACCAGGCGCAGGGCCAGCGTACCGGCCGGGGTGGTCACGTAGTCGGTCAAGGCGTCATTGCCCACGCCGCGCGCTTCAATTTGCTCTTGGTCGCGGCTGGCCAGAAACAGCGGCAGCTGCGTGCCGGCGGCCACAATGGGCACTTCCCAGTGCTCGGCGTGGGCGTAGTCCCAGTCGCGCGGCTGGCCGCTGTAGCCGCCGGGAAAGGTGAGGGTTTGCCCGCCTTTTTTCAGCACCAGCCAGTAGCGAAGCTGGCCGGGGTAGAGCAATTCGGCCGGCACGGTGGCTTCGTAAGCGGCGTAGGCGGGGCTGCTGGTGGGCAGCGTGCGGGTGCGGCCGTAGTAGTGCTGGGCCACCAGCAGCACGCTGTCGCCCGGGCTCACGCCGCTGAGGGTGGCGCTCAGGCGCAAGGGCTGCCCCGCCGCGGCCTGCGTGGGCGGCGTGTGGCGCGCCTGCTGCTGGGCACCTTCCAGGAAGGTAAACCCTTTCGGCGCGGCGAATTCGCGCAATTCGCCGGGGCCAAACGCGGTGCGGGGCGTGAAGGCGGCCGTCGATTTGCCGGCGGCGGCCAGCAGGTACACGCCGGGGCGCACGGTGAGGCGGCCGTCGGTGGTGCGCGCCGCAAAGGAGTTGTCGTCGTTCAGCGGCTTCAGCGAAAAGCTGGGGCCGAGGTCCGGCAGCGCCAGCGTGAGCGGTTGCTCGTTCCACGAAATTTGCGTGACGGGCTTGCTGAGCGAGGCCTTTTCAAACGGGTCGCGGATGGGCACGGCGTCGGGCAGCACTTCCAGGCGCCACACGCCGGGCGCCAGCTGGTCGAGGAAATAGGCGCCGAGCCCGCCGTAGCGCACCACTTTCGAGGAGCCCACGCCGGCCACGTGGCGTAGCCGGGCGGCCTGCCTGGGCGTGGTGCTGGTGTTGGCGGTGTAGTAGAATTCCTCCGGCGTGTTCATCTCGCTCAACTGCTGGCGGTAGCTCACGTGGAAGGCGCCAAACACGGAATCCTGCGGGTAGCGCGCGAACTGCTGCCCGCGCTTCACAGTGCGAAACACTTTGCCGGCGATGAGCAGGCTGATGGCCTTGGCCGGCGTATAGGCCAGGTTTAGATAGTGGGTCTGGTACTCGGTGTTGGCGTAGGCAATGGGCAGCGGGTCGTAGGCAAACTGCGTGGCCCACTGAAAGCCGGCCTCGCGGAAGCTGCGGGCCATAAACGGGTACATCACCGGCTGAATGATGTCGGCCGACTCAAACTCGTACACCATCCGGGCCTTGCGGGCGAAGCGCGGGTCGGTGCGGTAGGGGATAGGGTACTGGTCGACGTAAGGCAGAAAGTTGCCGCGCAGCGCGTGGTTGGCCACCAGGCCCTGCGGGTACCACTGAAACGTGAGGCCGTCGACCTTGGCGTTGAGCACGGCCTGGTACACGTCCGGGTTTTCCGATACGTTGTAGAACACCGGCTTGCGGCAGCCCGTGGCCCGGATGGCGGCGGCCATGCGGTCGGCGAAGCTCGTCACTTCGCGTTCGGGTTGGTGGTAGCGCGGCTCGTTGCACACCTCGAAGGCCAGAATGTCGGGGTCTTCGCGGTTGAGCGTTTGGGTGTAGGGGTTGCGGTGGTTGAGAAACTGCGTGAGGTACCGCTCCTGGGCCGCAATGGCGCGCGGGTTGGTGTAGGCTTCGCCCTTCGAGAAAATGCTCGAAAAGCCCGTGCCGGTATCCTTTTCGGGGTAGCCGTTGTTCCAGTAGGCAATGGGCGTGAGGATGATGCGGATGCCGCGCTGCTTGAGCTCGTTCACCAGAAAATCGAGCAGGCGCAGGTGCTCGTTTTCCAGCAGGTTGCCGGTGGTGTCGGTGATTTCCACGTCCCAGACGTGCACCCGGAAGGCATCCACGCCCAGGCGGCTCAGGTGGTACACGTCCTGCCGGATGGCCTGCTCGTGGCTCACGCCCAGGCGCTGCAGCGCGCGGTAGGAGTAGGCAAAGGGCGCGGTGTAGTTCACCCCAAACAAGGCCACTTCCTGCCGGCCCTGCTGCCAGCGCAGCACGCCGTTGTTGTCCACAAACACGTCGCCGCGCGGTTCCTTGGCCGTTTTTTGGGCCCGGGCGGGCGCCAGCGCAGCCAGCAGAAACACGATACTCAGCAGCAGCATCCGGCGTTGCGACATGGGGCGGGTGGGATTGGGAAGAGGTCGAGCAGGAGAGTACGCGAAAGTACGCCTGCGGGGTGGCTCAGGCAAACGTTTGCGCATTTGCAACGCGGGCGTGTTACTTTTCGGCCCGCAAGGCATTTTGCTGGCCGTTTCCGGCCAAATTGCGTACGCGGGAAAAGTTTTCCCGTTTCCGTTCACCCCACCTCGTTTTCCATGTCTGCGTCTCTCGCCCAAGCCGTTGCGGCCAATTTTCACCAACACTTTGGTTATGAGCCGCTGCTGGTGCGGGCGCCCGGCCGGGTGAACCTCATCGGCGAGCACACCGACTACAACGGCGGCTTCGTGCTGCCCGCGGCCGTGGACAAGGAAGCCGTATTTGCCGTGGGACTGAACCAGGGCGCGCAAATCCGCCTCGTGGCCCACGACTTGGGCGAAACCCTGGAGCTGGCCAACGCCGCCGAAATCAGTCCCAGCGACACGCACTGGGCCAACTACCTGCTGGGCGTGGCGGCGCAGTTTCAGCAGCGCGGAGTGGCCGTGCCGGGGTTCGACTGCGTGTTTGCTGGCACCGTGCCACTGGGGGCGGGCATGTCGTCGTCGGCGGCCATCGAGTGCGGCCTGGCTTTCGCTCTTAATCGCCTGCTCGGGGCCGGGTTTGAAACCATGGAGCTGGCCCGCATCGCGCAGCTGGCCGAGCACACCTACGCCGGCGTGATGTGCGGCATCATGGACCAGTTTGCCAGCCTGTTCGGGCGCGACGCCCACGTGGTGCGCCTCGACTGCCGCTCGCTCGAATACGAGTATTTCCCCTTCGATACCCAGGCCTGCCGCATCGTGCTCTGCAATTCGGGCGTGAAGCACAGCCTGGCCAGCTCCGAATACAACACCCGCCGCCAGGAGTGCGAGCGCGGCGTGAGCGTGCTCCAGCAGCACCACCCCGAAGTGGTCAGCCTGCGCGACGCTACCATGGAAATGCTCGAAGCTCACCGCAGCGAGCTGGGCGGCACCGTGTACCGCCGTTGTGCCTACGTGGTGCAGGAAAACACCCGCGTGGAGGCCGCCTGCCAGCACCTAATCGACGGTGACCTTGCCGCCTTTGGCCAGGAGATGTATGGCAGCCACGCCGGCCTGCGCGACGACTACGAAGTGAGCTGCGCCGAGCTGGACGTGCTGGTGGAAGCCGCCCGGGCCGCGCCCGGCGTGTTCGGCGCCCGCATGATGGGGGGAGGCTTCGGCGGCTGCACCATCAACCTAGTAGCGCCCGACAAGGTGGACGCGTTTATCGAAAGTGTGGGCAAGGCGTATGAGGAGAAATTCGGCCTGAAGCTCGAAACCTACCAGACGACGATAGTGGATGGGGTGGGGGTGGTGGCCAAATAGGCCGTCATGCAGAGCGCAGCGAAGCATCTTGCCCGCAACAGTAAATCCATCGTGAAAACGTTAATAAATAGTGGTGGCGGGCAAGATGCTTCGCTGCGCTCTGCATGACGTTCTTGCTAAAAACCACCCAACTCCATGTCCGCTTCCTTCGATTCCACCGAACACCCGCACCGTCGTTTCAACGCCCTGGCCGGCGAATGGGTCCTCGTGTCGCCGCACCGCTCCAAGCGGCCCTGGCAGGGCCAGCAGGAAGAAACCGAGCAGGACCAGCGCCCCGCCTACGACCCCACCTGCTACCTCTGCCCCGGCAACAGCCGCGTGGGCGGCGAGGTGAACCCGAAGTACGAGTCGACCTTTGTCTTCAACAACGACTTCGGGGCCCTGACGGCCGACGTGCCCACCGGCGGCGTGAACGAAGGCGGCCTGCTGCGCGCCGAGGCCGAATCGGGCATCTGCCGCGTCATCTGCTTCTCGCCGCGGCACGATTTGACCCTGCCCCAGATGACGGTGCCCGCCATCCGGAAAGTGGTCGATTTGTGGGTGGAGGAATTTCAGACCCTGGGCGCGCGGCCCGACATCAACTACGTGCAGATTTTCGAGAACAAAGGCCCGATGATGGGCTGCTCGAACCCGCACCCGCACGGCCAGATTTGGGCCCAGCGCACCGTGCCCGGCGAGCCCGCCAAGGAGACGGTGCAGCAACTGGCCTACTTTCAGGAACACGGCCGCACGCTGCTGAGCGACTACCTCAAAATTGAGTTGGAAAAACAGGAGCGGGTGGTGCTCGAAAACGAGCATTTCGTGGTGCTGGTGCCGTTCTGGGCCGTGTGGCCCTACGAAACCATCATCATCTCGCGCCGCGCCGTGCAGGACATTACCCAACTCACGCCCGACGAGCGCGACGCCCTGGCTGACGCCGTGCGCCGTCTCACCATTCGCTACGACAACCTGTTCCGCATCTCCTTCCCGTACTCGGCCGGCCTGCACCAGCGCCCGACGGATGGCCAGGAACACCCGGAATGGCACCTGCACATGCATTTCTACCCGCCGCTGTTGCGCTCGGCCACGGTGCGCAAGTTCATGGTGGGCTACGAGATGCTGGGCGACCCACAGCGCGACGTGACCCCCGAATTCAGCGCCGGGCGGCTGCGCGAGCAGTCCGAAGTGCACTACAAAGACGCGGGCGAATAAGGTTTTAGAATGATAACAGTCGGGTGAGGTCTGGCCGGGCGAAAGGCCTACTTTTGCAGTCCCGCCGCTCCCGTTTCGCCCCATCAGCTTTCTGTTCCCTTGGCCCTCAAACACGCTTCTATTTCTGACATTGCGAAGGAGCTGAACCTCGCCGTTTCCACAGTATCGCGGGCCCTGAGCGGGCATTCCCGCATCAGCGAAGCCACCCGCCAGCGGGTGTGGCAACTGGCCGAGCAGCTCAACTACCAGCCCAACCACCTGGCCGCGGCCCTGCGCAAGGGCCGCAGCAACACGCTGGGCGTGATTGTGCCCAACATCGACGGCCATTTTTTTGCGCTGGTGGTGAAGGGCGTCGAGGCGGTGGCCAACCAGGCCGGCTTCAACGTGATGCTTTGCCAGAGCAACGAGGACTACGCCCACGAAGCCAAAAACGTGGAAACCCTGATAAACGCGCAGGTCGATGGCATTCTGGTGTCGTTGGCGCGCACCACGCACGACTTTAAGCACTTCGAGAAAGTGCGGCAGCGCAACATGCCGCTGGTGTTTTTCGACCGCATCCTCAACGGCAGCGACGTGAGCGCCGTGGTAGTGGACGACCAGCACGGCGGCTACCTAGCCACCCGGCACCTGCTGGCCCAGGGCCGCCGCCGCATTGCCCACCTCGGCGGCCCGCAGCACCTCAACATCTACAAAGACCGGTACGAGGGCTACTGCCAAGCCCTGCGCGAGGCCGGCCTGCCCGTGGAAGAAGACCTGGTCGTGCTGTCCAAAGACATGTCGCTGGCCGACGGGGCGGTAAGCATCCGCCAGCTGCTGGCCCTGCCGCAGCGCCCGGATGCCATCTTCTCGGCCGGCGATTTTACGGCCGTGGGAGCCCTGCAGGCCCTCAAGGAGCACGGGCTGCGGGTGCCGCACGATGTGGCTCTGGGGGGCTTCGGCAACGAAACGTTTTCCTCCCTCACCGAGCCGCAACTCACCACCATCGACCAGCAATGCGAGGAAATGGGCGGCGCCGCCGTGCGCCTGCTCCTGGAAATGGTGCAGGAAACCAGCCTGCGCCTGACGCCCCGCAAAATCGTGCTGGAGCCCCACTTGCTGATGCGCGAGTCGTCGGGCCGGCGGCAGGAGGCGTAGGAAGGTGGGTGGAAGAGGAAAAAAGAAACGAGCAAAATGCCCGTCATGTCGAGCTTGTCGAGACATCTCGCGTGCTTGAGTAATTCTATCGATTGCAGCGAAGCACGCGAGATGTCTCGACAAGCTCGACATGACGGGTGCCTCCGGGCCGATTGTTCACCGTTAACCGCGCTGTGAAAGACTACCTGCTGTTCGTCGACACCGAAACTTCGGGCATTCCGCGCGACTGGACCAAGCCCTACGCCAGCCGCAAAAACTGGCCGCACATTGTGCAGCTGGCCTGGGTGGTGTGCACGCCCGACGGCCGCGAAATCAAGGCCGAAAACCACTACATCCAGCCCAGCGACTACGACATGAGCCCGGAGTCGGGCCGCGTGCACGGCCTTACGGTGGACTTTTTGCGCGCCAACGGCCGGCCCCGCCACGCCGTGATGCAGCGCCTGCACCGCGACTTGCTGCACTACAAGCCGCTGGTGGTGGCCCATTTCATGCAGCTCGATTTCCACATGGTGGGCGTGGGCTTCCACCGCGCCGGGATGAAAAATCCGTTGGTTGATTTGCCCACCTTTTGCACCATGCGGGCCACCAGCCCGCTGGTTCGCCACCCCACGCAGGGCTTTCTGCGCCTGGGCGAGCTGTACCAACGCCTTTTTCACGAGCCCCTGCAAAACGCCCACGATGCCTTGGTGGACGTGCGCGCCACCGCCCGCTGCTACTTCGAAATGCGCCGCCAGGGCCTCATCACCGACGAAACGGTGGCCCGCCAAACGCCCGTGACCGTGCCCGAACCGCGCCCCGTCACGTTGCGGCGCAAGCGGCTGCGCATCGGCGTGGCGCCTTGGTTGCTGCTGGCTACGGTGGCGCTGCTGTTGCTGGCTTTTTTTCTGATTAGGTAAATAACGGAATGCACAAAAAAGGCCGTCATGCAGCGCGCAGCGAAGCATCTTTACCGCAGCAGTAATTCAAGTAACAGAATTAGCGGCGGCGGGCAAGATGCTTCGCTGCGCTCTGCATGACGTTTTAGAACACTCCAACCATGTCCGAAAAACTTGATTTTCTGCGCACCGTGAAGCCTTTCGACCTGCTACCCGAGGAGGTGCTGGCCGAAGTGGCCGAGGCCCTGGAGGAAGTGCGCCACCCGCGCGAAGCCATCATCTACTACCAGGACGTGACCAAGCTGCGCGGCATCGACATCATTGTGGAGGGCGAGTACGAGACGTTTTTCTACGACAGCCAGCAGAACCCGCGCGTGATTGAGCACAGCCGGGCCGGCGAATGCTACGGCGGCATCTCGGTGCTGCTGAACAAAAAACGCTCTTTGCGCACCGTGCGAGCCAAAAAAGACACCCGCGTGTACTTCCTGCACCGGCGCGAGTTCCGGGCCCTGTGCAAGGCCTACGAGAAGTTCTTCCACTTCTTCACGGCGCGCTACGGGCAGCGCATGCTCAATGAAGAGTACGCTCACTTTGTGCGGCCGGCCAGCGGCGGCGGCGAAAACTACCTGGCCTCGGACCAACTGTTTTCGCGCCGCATCGAGACGCTGGAAATGCGGCCCCTGGACGTGTGCGCCGCCTACACGCCCATCCACGAAGTGGCCCGGCGCATGGCCGCCGCCCGCACCAGCTGCTACTTCATCACCAACGCCGACGTGGACGGCCACATCATCGGCTACGTGACCGACATCACCCTGCGCGACAAGGTGGTGGCCGGCCTGGCCGACGCCCGCCTGCCCGTCGAAACCATCGTGGAGGCGCCGGTGGTCAGCATCAGCTCGCGGGCCTTCGTGCACGAGGCCATCCTGCTCATGTTCCGGACCAAGACGCGCTACCTGCTGGTGGAAACCGACGGCGAATACGTGGGCTCGCTGAGCCGCAACAAGCTGCTGACCGACGACCAAGCGCAGTCGCCGTTCATCTTCATTCAGAGCGTGAAGCAGGCCCAGGCCGTGCCCGAGCTGAAGCGCCGCTGGGAGCAGGTGCCGGAAATGGTGTACCAGCTCCTGAACCGCGGCGTGAAGCCCGAAATCGTGAACCAGGTCATCACCACTGTGTCCGACACCATTGCCCTCAAGCTCATCGAGGGCGCCATTGCCGAGCTGGGCCCGCCGCCGGCCCGGTTCGTGTACATGGTGCTGGGCAGCGAGGGCCGCCAGGAGCAAACCTTGCTCACCGACCAGGACAACGCTATTATTTACGAAGACAAGGCCAACGAGCACCGCGACGAAGTGCGCGCCTACTTCCTGCAGTTTGCCGAGATGGTGAGCGACCAGCTCCACGCCATCGGCTTCAGCTACTGTGAGGGCGGTTTCATGGCCAAAAACCCGAAGTGGACGCACTCGCTCTCGCACTGGAAGCGCAACTACGTGGAGTGGATGACCGAATCGAACCCCGAGTCGGGCATGCAGTTCGCGGCCTCCTTCGACTGCCGCTACCTCTACGGCGACGCCGAAATCATGGACGAGCTGCACGTTTTCCTGGCCGCTGAGCTGCGCAAGCCGCGCGACCGGTTTTTCCACTATATGGCCGTGAACGCGCTGCAATACGAGCCGCCGCTCACGTTTTTCCGCAACATCCGCACCTTTGCCGTGGGCACGCAGCAGGTGTTCAACCTCAAGCGCACCATGTCGCCCATCGTCGATTTGGTGCGCATGTACGCCCTGCGGCACCGCATTTTTGCCACCAACACCGGCGAGCGCCTCGCCGCCCTGCGCGCCGCGGGCGTGTTCACGGAGCGCGAAACCCAGGAGCTGCTGCAGTCCTACTACTACCTCATGGGCGTGCGCCTCAAAAAGCAAGCCGCCCAAATCATCAGCGACAACGTGGCGCCCGACAATTACCTCGACCCCAAAACCCTGACCAAAGTAGAGCAGGTGACGCTGAAGGAAATTTTCAAGGTGATTTCCGATTTCCAGCTCAAGATTAAGGTGGGCTTCACCAAGTCGTTGGGGTAGGAGCAAGGTACGTCTGTCATTGCGAGCGTAGCGAAGCAATCCGTCCTTTAAGAACCAGACACCTTCCGAAGTGAGAAGCCCCGGCACTGCGTAGTGCCGGGGCTTCTCATTGAGGTTTTGTCACGCCTCAAGCCTAGTCGCAGAAACCAGGATGGATTGCCGCGCTGCGCTCGCAATAACTGGTACTACTGCTTCCGCATTTCCTGCCGGCGCATGGGCATTTTGTCCACGGTACCGAAGAGGTTTTCCGGCTTCATGGGCCGGCTGCTTTTCTCCTTCACGCCGCCGTCTTTGCCGATGAGCACCATGGCGAAAGCGGGCGGCTGAACGCCAATTTCACGCTTGAGAAATTGCTGGTCGGCGGCCGAAAGCTGCTCGTACAGCACCGGCAGCACCAGGAAGTCGCGTTCGGCCAAAGCGGCTTTTTGCGAAGCCAGAAGTTCCTGTTGCTGCTGGAAGTCGGCTTGTTGCGCATTGGGCGCCGCTACCAGCAGCACGCGCTTTTTCCAGCGGCTTTCGCGCAGGGTCTTTTCCAGGCTCATGGCTTTGGGGGTTTGGGCGATGAGCGTGCTCAGCAGCGCAAACGCCACGAGCGCGGCCATGCCGGTAATCAGGTTTTTGCCGAAGCGTTTCATGCCGTAGGGGCCGGCGCCGTGGTGGAGGCGGCGAACAGAAAACGCTCGTGCGGCGCCAGGGTTTTTAGCAGCGTCAGCGTCGCGGCGGCACTCAGGGCTGTGAGCGTCTCGGCAGCCATCAGAAGCCGGCTGTAAAGCAGTAAGTCCTCTATCGGGCTGGCCTCGGTGGGTGTGAATGCGGACGACATGGTGACCCTAGAAAACACGAGGATAATCAGGTGCAATGCCCACCAGGCCACCAGCGCGTAGTCCCAGCGGGGATTGGTGATGGTGTTGCGAGGACTGATGAACCCACCCAGGTAATGGCCCAGCTCCGCCATTATTTTGTAGGGATACCACAGGTTTATCACCGGAATAAACCAGCCCCACACGGCCATGCTGGCGGGGTAGTTGGGGTCAGCCAGGGGCAGGCGGTGGGCGTTTTGGTAGGCCCGGTAAAACCACAGCAGCAGGCCCACAAACGCCCCGATAATGACCACGAGTTGCCCCACGGTCAGCGCCAGCACGCCCCCGTCGATGGCATCGGCTGTGCCGGCAGCCACCTTCTGGCCCAGCTGCACCCGCCGCAGGAGGTGGTATTGCACCGCATACGCAACGACCCCGAGCAGCGCCAAGCCGCCGCGAACCCATTGGCCACCCTGCGCAAAGCGCATCCGGCGGCGGTTATCCAGTAGTTGTGCGGGCAAGGAAACGTCGTTCGACATTGCAGGAAAGGCTGGGCGTAGCGCGCAAGAACGGAACAAACAACTGCTGTGGCCGTCCGATTCCGCTTTTCTGGTGAGCAACGAGCAGGGGAGGCTTTTTCGGGCTGCGCTGCGCTAGCCGCTTCGCCGGGATAAAGGCCGCCAGTGTGGTTCCCGATGTCGTCCCATCGCCAGCCTAGGCGGCAGGGCTGATATTATCTTTTTGTTTCCAGGCCCTTCGGGGAGAGGGTTTTCGGAAAAGTTGTTTTAGCGCCTTCTTACCTTTGAGGCGTTGAAAAACATCGCTGAAAGCGCTGCAGGGAACCACGCAGCCCCGGCCCTACTCTGGGCCCGATTACAAGCCCTGGACCTCGACGGAGGGGCTTCATTCTCCTTCTCCAAGCGCCTGGCCCGCGACAACGGCTGGACGGCCGCCTTTGCCCAACGGGTGGTGCTGGAGTACCGGAAATTCCTGTTTCTGGCCGCCACCTGCGGGCACCCGGTCACGCCTTCCGACGAGGTGGACCAGGCCTGGCACCTGCACTTGGTGTACACCCGCTCGTATTGGGACGAGCTGTGCGGGCAGGTGCTGAGCTTTCCGCTGCACCACGGCCCCACCAGGGGCGGCGCGGCCGAGGGCCACAAGTTTGAGGACTGGTACGCGCGCACGCTGCGCTCCTACGTGGCTGCCTTTGGCACGGCCCCGCCGGCCGATGTGTGGCCCGTGGCGGCGGTGCGCTTCGGCGAGGCCCCGCACTACCGGCGCGTGAGCCTGCGGCGGTACTGGCTGCTGCCGCGGCTGCGGTGGCCGTTTGGGCGGCCCGATTGGCGCGGCGGGCTGGGGCTGCTGGCGGCGCTGGCGCTGGTGGGCTGCGGCGCTCGCACCCCGCTGAACCCGCTGAACTGGTACGGTGCTGAGTTCCTGGCGCTTTTCTGGGGCCTGGCCTTCCTGCTGGGGCTGCTGGGGCTGTGGGCCCGGCACCGGGGGCGCGGGCCGGAAGGCGAGTACACCGGCGCCCCGCTCGGCATCTACGAGCTGGCCCGGCTGGCCGGCGGGGGCCGGTTGGTGGCCGAAAGTGCCCTCGCCGCCCTCCTCAAAACCGGCCAAGCCGAACTGGTGCCCGAGCGTAAAATCAAGCGCACCGCCGCGCCCCCGCCCACCGAGCCCTACGAACTTGCCGTCTGGAACCTGATGGGCGCCGCGGGTGCAAAGGATTTGGATGCGCTACGCGAGCAGGCCACCGGTCCCACTATTGGGGCGCTGCAGGCGCTCGATGACTCGCTGAAAGCCAAAGGACTGCTGCTGCCCGCCGCCGAGCGCCGGCGCATCAATAGCCTGCCAGTGCTGGGCGCGTTGGGGCTGGGCCTCTTCGGCCTGGCCAAAACAGGGGTGGGCCTGAGCCGGGACCGGCCCGTGGGCTTGCTGTGCCTGTCGCTGCTGGCCCTGGGCGGCGCGGTGTGGAGCAGCCGCAAGGCCTACGCGGTGTGGGCCACCGGCTGCGGCGAGCGCCTGTTGCGCGAGTTCATTCCGCAGGTGCGCGCCGCGCAGGTAGCCCACCACCGGGCCGACACGCCGGGGCCGCTGGTGGCCGTATCGGTAGCTTTCTTCGGCGTGGCCGAGCTGGAGCGGTTTGGCATGGCGGAGGTGGCCGCCAGCCTGCTGCCGCCCCCGCCCCCGGCCGGCGGCAGCGACGGCGGCTCGGGTTGCGGCAGTAGCGGCTGCGGCGGGGGCGGCTGCGGGGGCTGCGGCGGGTGCGGCAGCTGAGCACATCGAACAAAAAGGCCAGAGCAGCACAGGGCCGGGCTCGCCGCCCGGTGCGCGGCACGGCTTCGGCCTGCGGCCCGGGTTGGCATCGGAAATAAAATCCGAGCCTCAGGCCGGAGCCTGGGGCAAGAAGGTGTTGGCAGCAAGCCGAAGGCGGGCGCGGCGCCATTCGGTAGCCGAGCGGTCGGCGCCGCGTTGGCCATTCACCGAAGAGTACAGGAAGGTTGCGCGCCGGGCCCCCAGGTTCTTGCGGTGCCTTTCCGCAATGCCTGTTCCGGTCTTGTCGAAAGGCCGTGCCCTCACCCTACCAACCCCACCCATGAAAACCAACCGCTACTTGCCCGTGCTTGGCGGCCTGCTGCTGAGTGTCGGCAGCAACGCCCAAACCACCCGGCTGGCCACCGGCGCCCAGAAGCCCATGCCCGCCGCCGAGTGGATTGACGCCGACACCGGCCACAAAATCGTGCGCCTCACCGCCCTCGACGGCGCCAACGAGAGCTTTTACTTTCACAACAACCCCTTCGTGAAAAGCCTGGGCACGGCCGGCGACAAAATGGTGTACTACCACACCTCGCCCGCCGGCAAGCAGCTCTACGTCCTCAACCTCAAAACCCACCAGGCCGAAGCCCTGACCCGGCCCTTCGCCAAGGTGCACGGCGAAATAGTGGGCCGCAAGCGCCGCGAGGTGTTTTACCAGACCGGCGACACGGTGTACGCCACCCACCTCGACTCGAAAAAGACGCGCTTGGTCTACGTTTTCCCGGCCGATTTCAAGGCCGACATCACCACGCTGAACGCCGACGAAAGCCAGCTGGGCGGGGCCTGGGGCAGCGACGCCGAGAAGGAGATTTACCGCCAGTACCCGGCCAAGCACGACTTTTTTACCCGCATCTACGAAGCCAAATTGCCGCGCACGCTTTTCACGGTGAGCGCCGACGGCAAGGGCCACCTCACCAAGCTGTTCACCGACAAGGCCTGGCTGAACCACGTGCAGTTTTCGCCCACTGAGCCCAATCTGCTGCTGTTTTGCCACGAAGGGCCCTGGGAAAAAGTGGACCGCATCTGGACCATCAATACCAAAACCAAGGCCGTGCAGCTCATTCACAAGCGCACGCTCGACCGCGAGATTGCCGGCCACGAGTGGTTCGGGGCCGACGGCAAAACCATCTGGTTCGACCACCAGAAGCCGCGCGGCGTCACCTTCGCCGTGACGGGCGCCGACCTGCGCACCGGCCGCGAGAAAACCTACGCCCTGACGCGCGACGAGTGGTCGGTGCACTACACCAGCGCGGCCGACGAGAAGACCTTTGCCGGCGACGGCGGCTACCCCACGTCCGTGGCCAAGTCGGCCGAAGGGCACTGGATTTACTTGTTCACGCCCGAAGGCGACCATTTCCGGTCCGAGAAACTGGCCAACCTCAAGATGCACGACTACAAGCTGGAGCCCAACGTACACTTTTCGCCCGACGGCAAATGGCTGATTTTCCGGGCCAACTTTGAGGGCCAGGCCCAGGTGTACGCCGTGGAAATTGCCAAGTCGGCGATTTGAGGTTTTGTCCGGTCACAAACAGAACGGTCATGTCGAGCTGGTCGAGACATCTCGCGTGCCGCCCCTAATCCGTTGATTACTGCCCCGGGCGAGATGTCTCGACCAGCTCGACATGACCGTGCAAGCAAAGTTTTTTACTCCATGCCCCTCAAACTTCCCCTCCATCTCCTCCTCGGCGCCGCGCTGCTGCTGGCCCTGCCCGCCGCTGCCCAGAAGCTCCCCAAGCCGAAAGCCGTGCTCAAGGCCATGACCCTGACCAACGACTACTTCATGCGGAAGTGGCCGGATACGGGCAAGGAAATCGTGACCAACGCCACCCGCCCCAGCCACATCTGGACGCGCGCCGTGTACTACGAAGGCCTCCTGGCCCTCTACCGCACCGATAAGCAGGCGCGCTACTACGACTACGCCGTGGACTGGGGCCAGCAGCACCAGTGGGGCATCCGGCGGGGCACTACGGACCGAAACGCCGACAACCAGTGCGCCGGCCAAACCTACCTGGAACTCTACCAGATTGACCCCAAGCCGGAACGCCTGCACGACATCAAGGCCGCCGTGGACAACATGGTGAACAGCCCCAAAATCGACGACTGGAACTGGATTGACGCCCTGCAAATGGCCATGCCCGTCTTCGCCAAGCTGGGCGTGATAACCCGCGACACGGCCTACTACGAGAAGATGTACCGCATCTACACCTACTCGAAAACCCGGCACGGCGGCAATGGGCTGTATAACCCGCAGGACAAACTCTGGTGGCGCGACAAGGACTTTGTGCCCCCGTACCAGGAGCCCAACGGCGAAGACTGCTACTGGAGCCGCGGCAACGGCTGGGTGGTGGCCGCCATGGTGCGCGTGCTGGAGGTGCTGCCCCAAGACGCCCCGCACCGCACCGAATACGAGCAGATGTACCGGGCCATGATGCAGGCCCTGCCGCCCCTGCAGCGCCCCGATGGCTTCTGGAACGTGAGCCTGCACGACCCTACGCACTTCGGCGGCAAGGAGATGACCGGCACCGCCCTCTTCACCTACGGCATGGCCTGGGGCCTCAACCACGGCCTGTTGGACAAACAACAGTACGCCCCCATCATCGCCAAAGCCTGGCAGGGCATGGTGAAAGACTGCATCCACAAAGACGGCTTCCTGGGCTACGTGCAGGGCACCGGCAAGGAGCCCAAAGACAGCCAGCCGGTGAGCTACACCAGCAAACCGGACTTCGAGGACTACGGACTGGGCTGCTTTTTATTGGCGGGGAGCGAAGTTTACAAGCTGAAGTAGGCCGCCGGCCGACGCGAAACGAGACAAGCGGCACCTGCTTATGGCATAACGCACCCGTGTTATGATACATCCGGCATTGTTTTATGGAACATCACAGGTGTGTTATGGTACATCCGGCATTGCTTTATGGAACATCATATGTGTGTTATGATACATCTGGCATTGTTTTATGGAACATCACAGATGCGTTATGGTACATCCGGCATTGCTTTATGGAACAACGCGTATGTGTTATGGTATATCCGGTGCTGCTTTATGGTGCAGTGCAGGTGTGTTATGGTATATCAGCCAGTAGTTATGATACAACGCCCTTGCACAACGATACATCCGACGGCGGAATGTGTCATTGCGCCGCTTTGGAGCCACGAAAAAACCGCCCGCTTCCGTAGCAGCCCCTCGCCGTTGAGGAGAGAGCCGGGAGAGGCGCCCGCCAGAACAATTACATGAAACGCACCCTCGCCCTGCTGCTCCTGGCCTCGCTCACGGCCCAGGCACAAGCCCCCAAATGGCCCGCCATCACCCAGCAAGCCAAGCCCTGGACGCGCTGGTGGTGGCAGGGCAGCGCCGTGAACCGGGCCGACCTCACCCGCCTGCTCACCGAGTACGACAAGGCCGGCCTGGGCGGCCTGGAAATCACGGCCATCTACGGCGTGAAGGGGGCCGAAAGCCAGTTCATCGATTTCCTCTCGCCGAAGTGGATGGACATGCTCACGCACACCCTCACGGAGGCGGGCCGCCTGGGGCTGGGCATCGACGTGGCGCAGGCTTCGGGCTGGCCCTTCGGCGGGCCCTGGGTGACGCCGGCCGATGCCTCGAAGTACGTGGCCTACAAAACCTACGAAGTGAAAGGCGGCGCCGGCCTGGCCGAGCCGGTGGCCTTTATGCAAAAGCCCATTGCCAACGCCGTGGGCCACAAAGTCGACCTCAAGCAGCTGGCCGACCCCGTGGCCGCCAACAAAAACCTGCAAGCCCTGGCCCTGGACCAGGTGCGCTTCGAAAAGCCGCTGCCGCTGCAAGCCCTGATTGCGTACTCGGACCAGGGCGCTACGGAAGACCTCACCGCCAAAGTCGACGCCAAGGGCAAGCTGGCCTGGACGGCCCCGGCCGGCGCCACCTGGACGCTGTACGCGCTGTTTCAGGGCGGGCACGGCAAGCAGGTGGAGCGCGCTGGCCCCGGCGGCGAGGGCGACGTCATCGACCACCTCTCCAAGCCGGCCACGGAACATTACCTGGCGCATTTCGACAAGGCCTTTGTGGGGCACAACGTGAAGCCGATTCGGGCCTTCTTCAACGACTCCTACGAGGTGGACGACGCCCAGGGCGAGGCCAACTGGACCCCGCAGCTGTTCGCCGAATTTGGCCGACGCCGGGGCTACGACCTGCGCCAGCACCTGCCCGCCTTGTTCGGCAAAGCCAGCGCGGACGAAAACCAGCGCGTGCTCACCGACTACCGCGAAACGGTGTCGGAGCTGCTGCTCGAAAACTACACCCAAACCTGGGGCGCCTGGGCCAAAACCCACGACGCCCTGATTCGCAACCAGGCCCACGGCTCGCCGGCGAATATCCTGGATTTGTACGCCGCCACCGACATTCCCGAGACGGAAGGGGAAAACCTCACGCGCATCAAGTTCGCCTCCTCGGCCGCGCACGTCGCGGGCAAGCCGCTGACTTCGGCCGAAACGGCGACCTGGGAAAATGACCATTTCCTGAGCAAGCTGAGCGACGTGAAAAAGGCCGTCGACCGCATGCTGCTCGGCGGCGTCAACCACGTGTTTTACCACGGCACGGCCTACTCGCCGGCGGCCGCGAAGTGGCCCGGCTGGCTGTTCTACGCCGCCGTGGAGTTCAACCCGCAAAACCCCTTCTGGACGGATTTTGGCAAGCTGAACCAATACACGGCCCGCTGCCAGAGCTTCCTGCAGGCCGGCCAGCCCAGCAACGACGTGCTGCTGTATTTGCCGCAGTCCGACGCCTACACCCGCCCCGGCAAGGTGCTGTTGCAACACTTCGATGGCATCGACCACGGCTTCAAGGGCCTGCCCGTAGAAGCCACCAGCGAGTTGCTGCTGGCCAAAGGCTACGGCTACGATTTCATCTCCGACAAGCAGGTGCTGGACGTGAAAAACGCCGGCGCCGCCCTCGCCACCAGCGGCGGCGCCCGCTACCAGACCCTGCTGGTGCCCGACGCCCACCTCATGCCGCTCCTCACCCTGGAGCAGCTGCTGCGCCTGGCCACCAACGGCGCCACCATCCTGTTTCAGAACCAAACGCCGGCCGACGTGCCCGGCCTCGGCAACCTCGAAAACCGGCGCGTGAACTTCCAGAAGCTGCTGGCCCAGTTCAAGTTCAAAGACTCCCAGGGCGGCGTGCGCCAGGCCACCGTGGGCAAGGGCCGCGTGCTGCTGGGCCCCGACGTGGACCAGCTCCTGGCCAAAGCCGGCGTGCGCCGCGAAACGCTGGTCGATAACGGCCTGCAGTTCATCCGGCGCGGCCGGGCGGGCGGCCACACCTACTTCCTGGCCAACTGGGGCGACCAGCCCGTAGCCGCCTGGGTGCCCCTGGCCACCGCCGCCAAATCGGCCGCCCTCTACAACCCCATGACCGAGCAAAACGGCCTGGCCGCCGTGCGCGCCACCGCCCAGGGCACCCCCGAAGTGTACGTGCAGCTGGCCCCCGGCGAAACCTGCCTCCTCGACACCAACGAAGCCGCTGCCACCGGCCCCGGCTACCCCTACCACACCCTGGCCGCCGCGCCCCAGCCCCTGGCGGCGCCCTGGGACCTGAGCTTCCTCATGGGCGGCCCGGAGCTGCCGGCCAAGCAGCAGGTGCGCGACCTGGCCTCCTGGACCACGCTGGCGGGCGAGGCGGGCCAGAAGTTCTCCGGCACCGCGGCCTACACCACCACCTTCGCTATGCCCGAAGGCCCTGCCGACGGCTGGCTGCTCAACCTGGGCCGCGTGGCCCAGAGCGCCCGCGTGCAGCTCAACGGCCAGCTCGTGGCCACCCTGCTCGGCCCCGTGTACCAGGTGTATTTGCCCAAATACCAGCTCAAACCCACCAACACCCTCACCGTGACGGTGAGCAACCTCATGGCCAACCGCATCGAGGACCTGGACCGCAGCCACGTCGACTGGAAGGTTTTCTACAACATCAACATGGCTGCCAAGCTCAAGGAAAACCGCGGCGCCGACGGCCTCTTCACCGCCGAGAAGTGGGCGCCGCAGGAGTCCGGCCTGCTCGGTCCGGTCACGCTCACGCCGGCTTCGGTGGGCGCGCCGGCGCAGTAGGGCAGGGGCAGGGCCAGGTTCTTGCCAGGGTTTTCAACTGCACAAGTGGCCCGTCATGCGGACAAGTAGTTCGTCAGGTCGAGCTTGTCGAGACATCCCGCGTGCAGCAGTAATCAGTTGCTCTGGCCCGCGGGCTGTCCCGGCTGCGCTCGACCTCACGCTTGGTAAGTCAGTACTCACCAGAATTTCCTGATAGCAGGAGGGTGCGGGAAGGTTTCAGGTAGTCAGGGTGACAGCTTTGTAATTGTGAGTGAATTACAACCTGACTGGCACGCAGCAGAACGGAAAAAGATTGGGTGGGAGTCCTCTTTCGTCCGTCTCTGCGGCGTGCCACGTCAGTGTTGCCATGTAGCGCCAACGATTAAAATCTGTGGTTGGGGCCGGCCACTACGAAAGCATGAAGGTTACAAGTGAGTTTTAGTGAAACAAGTAGAGTCGAAGAGGCGGCCTCCCCTGGGGGCCGCTTCTTTTTTGGACAGTTTCCTAGCTCAGTACAGCAGCACTACGAGGCTGCGCGCGCCGTGCGCCCCAATCACCAGCGACTGCTCGATGTCGGCCGTCTTGGATGGGCCGGCCACGAACTTGCCGTAGCCACCGGTGCCGGGCAGCTGCGCGTAGGCCTGGTGCATGGTGGCCACGATGCGCCGGTGGTCGAGCACCAGCGCCAGGTGCTGGGTGATGGTGGGCAGCGCCCGGTGCAGCATATTGGCCTCCGGGAGCCAGACGGCGCCGTTCTCGGCCACCCCGATTTCGCCCGGCAGCACGGCCAGGTCGATTTCGGCCAGGATGCCGGTCGACGTCTGCGCATCCACGGGTACCGTGCCGCGGAACAGGGGCGAGGCCGTGTTGCGCGCCTCTGGGAAAAGCTGCTGCAAAGTGGGCACGAGGCTGCCCAGCCCCTCCAGCCACACCACCGTGCCGCCGATGCCGGCCAGCACGCTCGCAAACCGCTCCGCCGTGGCGTCGCCACCGAACAGCGGCACCTCGGGCAGCGGCAGTTCGTCGGGCTTGTTGGCCTGGGCGGCGGCTAAAATTCGGTCGCGGGAAGCACTCATGCCGGCAGTTTGGGTTGGGGTTGAGGCGCGGGCTGCGGCTGCTTGGCGTACCACTCGCGGAAGCTTTGCTTCGGCGGCGCGGGCAGCTCGCGGGCCACGGCCCAGGCATTGAAGGAGGTGGCGTGGGTGAGGCCGTGCGGCAGCAGGCGCAGGGCGCGCCGCGCAAACTGCCCGCCCAGGCCATACACCCGGGTACTGGCCAGCACCCGGCCCATGAACTTCATGCCCCACTTTTTCGAGGCCGGGATTTCGTTGGCCTCGCCCAGCACCTGCCGCCACTTGTAGAGCTGGGTGTGAATGTCGATTTTTACGGGGCACACGTCGGTGCAGGAGCCGCAGAGCGTGCTGGCAAACGGCAGCGAGGCGTGCTTTTTCATGTCGATGTTGGGCGACAGGATGGCCCCAATCGGGCCGGGCACCGTGAAGTCGTAGCTGTGGCCGCCGCTGCGCCGGTACACCGGGCAGGTGTTCATGCAGGCCCCGCAGCGAATGCACTTCAATGAGGCCCGGAAATCGGGCCGGCCCAGCTGCTGCGTCCGGCCATTATCGACGATGACAATGTGCATCTCCTTGCCCGGTGCCGGCTTGGTAAAGTGCGAGGTGTAGGTGGTAACGGGTTGGCCCGTGGCGCTGCGCGCCAGCAGCCGCGTGAACACGCCCAGGTCCGTGAGCCGCGGAATAATCTTCTCGATGCCCATGGCCGCGATGTGCACCTGCGCCAGGTTCACGCCCAAATCGGCGTTGCCCTCGTTGGTGCACACCACCACGCCGCCGGTTTCGGCAATGGCAAAATTGACGCCCGAAATGGCCACCTGCCCCGCCAGGAACTTGGCCCGCAAATGCTGCCGGGCGGCTTCGGTGAGGCGCTGCGGGTCGCTTTCGCCTTTGGTGGTGCCCAAGTGCGTGTGGAAGGTGTCGCCCACGTCCTCCTTCTTCAAGTGAATGGCGGGCAGCACGATGTGGCTGGGCGCCTCGTCGCGGAACTGAATAATCCGTTCGCCCAAATCGGTATCCACCACCTCAATGCCGTGCTGAATCAGATACGGATTCAGGTGGCATTCCTCGGTCAGCATCGACTTGCTTTTCACCACGCGCGTGGCGCCCTGCTGCCGAATAATGTCGAGGATAATGGCATTGTGCTCGGCCGCATCGGCGGCCCAGTGCACGTGCACGCCGTTGGCCTGCGCGGCGGCCTCAAACTCCTGCAAATACAGGTCGAGCCGGCTCAGGGTGTGGTTTTTGATTTGCGAAGCCAGCTCGCGCAGCTCCTGAAATTCGGGCACGCCGTACACGGCCTTGTCTCGCTTTTCGCGCACAAACCACAGGGTTTCGTCGTGCCAGGTGGTGCGGTCGGCATCCAGCAAAAACTTGTCGGCGCGGATGGCGTGGTTCATGTGGTGGGTTGGTGGAGTGCGAAGAGCGAAGGTGAAAATGTCCGTCATCCTGAGCGCAGCGAAGGACCTTCTCACGCCCGAACAAATTGCAGTAATTTCAAACTGCGCAGTCGTGAGAAGGTCCTTCGCTGCGCTCAGGATGACAGATGTAATTAGGCAACCACACCATTCAGAATCTCCGCCGCGTGCATCACCCGGATAGGCATTTTAGCGCGGCGCACGATGCCTTCCAGGTGCATCAAACACGACATGTCGCTGCCGGTGAGCACCTGCGTGCCGTTCAGCACGTGGTCGGCCACGCGGTCCTGGCCCATGCGGGCCGAGATGCCGGCTTCGCTCACGCAAAACGTGCCGCCGAAGCCGCAGCACTCGTCGTTGCGGTTGAGGTGGGTAAGCTCGATGCCATCGAGCGAGGCCAGCAGGCGGCGCAACTGCCCGTCGCGCACCGGCGTCATCTCCGATTCGTTGGCTTGGTGCAGGCCGCGCTGGCCGTGGCAGCTCAGGTGCAGCCCCACTTTGTGCGGGAAGGCGCCCGGCAGCGTATCCACTTTCAGTACGGTGCTGATGAAGTCGATTAAATCATAGGCCGCGCCGCGCACGTGCTGCACGGCGGCGGTTTGGTCGAGCTTGTCGAAGTGCTTGCGCACGTGGTAGACGCAGCTGCCGGAGGGCGCCACCACGTAATCGTAGTCCTGAAACGTCTGCACGAAATGCTGGTAGATGGGCAGGGCGTCGCGCTCGCAGCCGCTGTTGGCCAGGGGCTGGCCGCAGCAGGTTTGCTGGGCCGGAAAGTGCGCGGTGACGCCCAGCTTCTCAAGCAGCTGCAGCGTCGCAATGCCTACCTGGGGGTAGAACTGGTCGATGTAGCACGGGACGAATAGGGCAACTTTCATTCTTGGTTTTTAGCGTGTGTAGCGTGGACTCTGCGAGTCCGCGCGCTGGCGAACGTCCCGGCAAAGCGCGGACTCGCAGAGTCCACGCTACGACTGTCCGGCTCTCGCTACGCCGTCCGGTTCTGCGCAATCACCAGCGGCAGCTCGTCCTCATCCGTGAACAGCGGCTGGGTTTTCTTCAGCGCCTCGCCCTGCTCCAGGTGCACCAGAGCGCCCAGCGCGGTGGCCTGCGGCACTTCCAGCGTGCGGATTTCGGCCTTGGGGAAGTTCCAGCTCAGCGTTTGCATGAAGAGTGGGTTGCGGGCAAAGCCGCCGTCCACGAAGATGGTTTTCTCGCCCTGCCACACCAGATGGATGGATTCGAGCAGGATGTTAATCAGCCCGTGCATGAGGTGCTGGTAGGCATCGGAGGCAGTGCGGAAACCTGAGAGGTCCCACTCGCCGGCCGGCTCATCGGGGAAGGGGCCGGTGCCGGCCATGCAGCCGGGCCGGAAGTCGGCCGAGGTTTTGTCGTAGGGCCGGGCCAGCACGATGGAGCGGTAAAAGTCCGGCTTCACGTGGAAGTGCGCGGCAATGCGCTCCACCTGAAAGTCGTGCTCGCGGCCCAGAAACACGCGGGCGGCGCGGGTGGCTTCGCCGCGCGGCGTCATGAAGCTGAGGCAGTCGCGGCGCAGCAGCTCCGGCGTGAGGGGCTGGCTGTTGAACGGGTTGATGGTAACCGACCAAGTGCCCGTCGAAACCAGCACGAAGGGTTCGTCGTGCTCGGCCAGGTAGGGCATCACGGCCGAAGTGCTGTCGTGCAGGCCCACGCCCACCATGATGCCGTCGACCACCGAGGCGATGGAGTCGCGCGTAAGCGGCGCCAGCTTCTCGTCGATGCCCTCGCGGCGCACCCACTCGTGGTACTGGCCGCGCTGGTAGTCCCACAGGTTGGTGTGGCAGCCCACGGAAGTATAGTCACTGAATTTCTCGCCCGAAATCAGGTAAGAGAGGTAGTTGGGCAGGTGCAACGAGGTGTGGATGCGGGCGTACTGCTCCGGCTTGGCGTATTTCAGCCAGTACAGCTGCAGGCCCGAGTTCAACAGGCCGAGCTGTGGCGAGCAGGTTTCGGCCGCGAATTCTTCCTTCGACTGCCCCAGTTGGGCGTAAAACTGCGCCTCAATCTCAGCCGGAATGGGCTTGAGGTAGTTGTAGAGCGGCAGCACGGGCTCGCCGTCGGCGCCGAGGTGCACGAAGCTGGCGCCGTAGGCCGTGAAGTTCACGCCCTTTACGGTGTAGTGCGGGTGCTGGCGCAGGTTGCGCCAGTGGGCCAGCACCCACTCGGTGAGGCGGGGCAGGTGGTCGCACACAAAGCCGTCGTCGTCCAGCACGTCAGTGCACACATGCAACTCCTCGTCAATAATCTGCTGGTCCTCGTCGAAGAGAATCAGCTTCTTATTGGTCTTGCCGATGTCGAACACGGCGTACACCGACTTTTTCATGGTCTTTTTCATAGCCCGGTCGATACGCTGTGCTTGCCGCGCTGGCCGATGAGCTGCTCGCGCACGCCGGCGGCGCGGTAGGCGGCGAGGGGCTTGAGGGCGCCGCCGGCCCGCAGGTAGGCTTCTGACACCAGCGGGCGCACGTCGGTGAGGAAGGCGTCGCGCAGGATTTCCTCGGCCCGCACCACGTCGTTGGCTTCCTGGGCTTCGGCGAGGGCGTCGCGGTCGACTAACAGGGCTTTGGCGTAAGCGGAAAGGATGTTTTCGACGGATTGCAGCAGGTCTTCCAGCGGGTCTTTCACGTTGTGGCTGGCGTCAATCATGTAGGCCACGGCTTCGGCCGGCACCGATTGGTCGAGGGCGGCGTCCACCAGCTCGTTGAAAATCAGGAAGAGCTGGAAGGGCTTGGCGCTGCCAGTGGTCAGGTCGTCGTCGCCATACATCGAGCCGTTGAAGTGGAAACCGCCGAGGCGGCCAAACTGGCGCAGGCGGCCCACAATCTGCTCGATGTTGGTGTTGGGCAGGTGATGGCCCAGGTCCACGAGCACCTGCGCGTTCTGGCCAATGGCCTGGCACAGGGCCAGCGAGGTGCCCCAATCCGGAATCACCATCGAGTAGAAGTTGGGCTCGTAGGGCTTGTACTCCACCAGCATGGTCCAGTCGGTCGGCATGGCCTCGTAGATGGCCGCCAGCGACTCCTGGGTGCGCAGAAACGCGCGGCGCAAGTGCTGCTGGCCGGGGAAGTTGGAGCCGTCGGCCAGCCACACGGTCAGCGTTTTGGCGTCGAGCTGACGGCCGTAGCCCACGCAGTCGATGTTGTGCTGAATGGCCTGCTCGCGCACGGCTTTGTCGGTGTTGCTGAGCGAGCCAAACTTGTAGGTGTGGGCCTGGTCTTTCTGGTCCTGAAAGGTGTTGGAATTCACCGAATCAATCACCAAGCCGTTTTGCTTGAGCAACTGCTGGAGGCCGGCGATGTCCTGCGGAATGTCCCAGGGAATGTGCAGCGAAATGGAGTTGGACGAGCGATTGAGCGCCTGCAGAATGCCCACGTCACCGATTTTCTCTTCCAGCGTGCGGGGCTCACCGCCCAGCGGGAAGCGGCCGAAACGGGTGCCGCCCGTGCCCAGCGCCCAGCTCGGAATGGCCACCTGGAAATCAATCAGCTTCTGCACCACGGCCGGCACGTCGAGCTGGCGCAGGCGCGGCGACTCGGCCAAATGCTGGAAATTGTGTTGGTGCTCGGCCAGCAAAGGCTGGTTGAGCTCGGCAAGGCGTTGGTCGGAGAACATAAGGCCGTGGAGTAGGATAGGAAAGTCCGGTGTTGGATGGGTAGAACAAATTACCCGTAGGCAGCGGCCGGAACTGTTCTGGGCTCTCCTGTTTGCGGGGAAAAACCTGGCGGCGCGGGCGGTAGCGTGGACTCTGCGAGTCCGCGTATCGTTGTCGTCGTAGGCCGTTCGCTCGGGCGCGGACTCGCAGAGTCCACGCTACCGCTACAACGAGCCCCGCCGAATGGTGTAGAACGGGTTCTTCACCTTCACGCGCTGCTTTTCCAGCAGCAGGGTGGCCGCGGTGCGGCCCATGGCCTCAAAGTCGGTGGTAATCACCGTCATGTTCAGCAGCTCTTTCAGGGGCGTTTCGTTGAAGGAGATGATGCCCACTTCGCGGCCCAGCAGGTAGCTGGTCTGGCGGATTTTCTTCACCAGCTCCACCAGGTCGGTTTCGCGGATGACGACGTAGGCGGTGCCGGCCGTCACCACTTCGTTCATGGCGTTTTCCACCACCGAAAATTCCTTGTTGCGCATCAGGCAAAAGGAGCGGAAGCCCCAGGGTAATTCTTCCGGGTGGTTGGCGTCGGAAGGCAGCACCAGCACCAGGCGGGAGTACTTTTCCAGCAAATCTTCGGCGTTTTCGAGGGCCCCGAAAATGTCCTTGTCAAAGTCCTGGAACACGCGCAGACAGTCGTGGGCGAGCTCGGGAATATCCTTATCGAGCAGCACCAGCTCCTGGCTGGGAATGGTGTTGAGAATGGCGCGGGACAGGGCCTTATCGGTGTCCAGGGTGAAGTGTGGCATCACCACGTAGTAGTTGTATTTGCCTAGGTTCTTTTCAATGATTTCCTGAAACAGGTTCACGTTGTAGTGGTGAATCTGCAGGTCGACGGTGGCGCGGTCGCCGAGGGTTTCGAGAAAGGCGTAATAGATGATTTTCTTGTAGGAGCTGAGCTTGTTGAACACCAGCAGAATCTTCAGTTTCGAGGTGTCGCTGGCTTCCACGTAGTAGCCCTTGCCCTGCACCGAGGTGATAAAACCCCGCTCGCGCAGCTCACGGTAGGCTTTTTCCACGGTGTCGCGGGCCAGGTAGTGCTCCACGCTCAGCTCGCTGATGCTGGGCAGGTGGTCGCCGTTTTTCAGCACGCCGCGCTCAATGTCCATAATCACCGACTGCACAATCTGCTTGTACTTCGGCGTTTTATCCAGCGGCTTGAGTTGTAGTTGGTACATCCCGGGGTGGTGGGGAATCTGGTGTCGTCGGGTGTCAGGTTTTGCTAAAAAACGGGCCTGACGCAACGAGGCGTGGGAAAAAGGGGAGGAGGCGTCACCCCAAATGTAGCTTTTTCCGCAATGCCAGCGGATAGATAGCTCAATAAAAGCAGAACGTCCTGGCAAGGCAAAAACAGAACGTCATGCAGAGCGCAGCGAAGCATCTTTACCGCAGTAGTAAATGATTACTTCCTGCGGGCAAGATGCTTCGCTGCGCTCTGCATGACGTTCTACTTGTTCGTCATGCTGTTCGCTTAGCGCACAAACGCCATGGCCACGCCGCCGTCCACGTTCAGCACGTTGCCGGTCGATTTGCTCAAGGAGCCATCCACGAACACGCGCACGGCCTTGGCGATGTCCTCCGACAGCAGCTCCTCGCCCAGCAGCGTGCGCTTGGCGTAGTGCGCCGGCAATTCCTCAACCGAGATGCCGTAGGCCTTGGCGCGGCCGGCGGCCCACTCGCCTTCCCAGATTTTGGAGCCGCGCAGCACGGCGTCGGGGTTCACGGTGTTCACGCGGATTTTGTCGCCTCCGAGCTCAGCGGCCAGCAGGCGGCTCATGTGCAGCTGGGCGGCTTTGGCCGTGCCGTAGGCCACGTTGTTGGGGCCGGCCACGAGGCCGTTTTTGCTGGCGATGTTCACGATGTCGCCGCCCAGGCCCTGCTGACGCAGGATGACGACGGCGGCCTGGCTCACCAGGAACTGGCCTTTCACCAGCACGTCGTTCAAAATGTCCCAGTCGGCCTGCGTGGTCTCAGCCAGCGGCTTAGAGATTGACAAACCGGCGCAGTTCACCACGATGTCGACGCCGCCGAACTGCAGCACGCCGGCGCGCAGCGACTCGGCAATGCTTTCGGCGCTGGTGACTTCGATGGGCGCCGTAACGGCGCCGTCTTTGCCGAACTGCTTGCGTAGGTCGGTTTGGGTTTCTTCGAGGCGGTCGCGGTCCACGGCCACCACGCAGGCGCCGAACTTCAGCAGCTCCTCGCAGATGGCTTTGCCGATGCCGCCGGTGCCGCCGGTCACGTAGGCCACCTTGCCCGAGAGGGCTTTGGGCGGGGCCATGCGCTGCAGCTTGGCTTCTTCCAGCAGCCAGTATTCGATGTTAAAGGCTTCCTGCTCGGGCAGGCCCTGGTAGGTGCTCACCGCTTCAGCCCCGCGCATCACGTTGATGGCGTTGGTGTAGAATTCGGCGGCCACGCGGGCGGTCTGCTTGTCTTTCGAGAAAGAGAACAAGCCCACGCCGGGCCACAGGATGATGACCGGGTTGGCGTCGCGCATGGCGGGCGAGTTCGGGTGCTTGCTGCGCTCGTAGTAGGCGGCGTAGTCGGCGCGGTAGGCCTCAAACTGGCTTTCCAGGTAGGTTTTCACGCCGGCCGCATCCCCTTGCATCACGTCGGCGTCGAGCACGAGCGGACGGATTTTGGTGCGCAGGAAGTGGTCGGGGCAGGAGGTGCCTTTGGCGGCGAGGCGGGCGAGGTCGTGCGAGTTCACGAATTCGAGCACGCGGGCGTCGTCGGTGTAGTGGCCCAGCATGCGGCGCTGGCTGCTGGCCAGGCCGCGCAGCACGGGCATCACGGCGGCGGCGGCGGCGCGGCGCTGGGCCGCGTCCAGGGTTTGCTCGCGCTTCACCCCGCCGAAAACCGGGCCGCGCTGGCCGTAGTTGGCTTCGAGGTATTTGGCGGCCTGCTCAATCACCTCCAGGGTGTTGATGTAGGAATCGTAAGAGGTATCGCCCCAGGTGAAGAGGCCGTGGCCGCCGAGGATGACGCCGCGCAGGCCGGGGTTCTCGGCCACAATCTTTTCCAACTGCAGGCCCAGGTCGAAGCCGGGCTTCTGCCAGGGCAGCCAGCCCATGCTGTCGCCCCAGATGTCGTGCATAATCTGCTCGCCGTCCTTGCTGGCCGCGATGGCAATCAGGGCGTCGGGGTGCAGGTGGTCGATGTGCTTGAAGGGCAGCAGGCCGTGCAGCGGCGTGTCGATGCTGGGCGTGGCGCACTTGGGGTCGAAGAGGCAGTATTCGAACAAACCCACCATTTCATCTTCAAATTCCAGGCCGCGGTAGCGGTTCTTGAGCTGGTGCAGCTTCTCGACGTAGAGGTTGGCGCAGCCGGCCTTGGTGAGCGTGCCGATGTCGCCGCCCGAGCCCTTCACCCACATCACCTCGGCGGGCTGGCCGGTCACGGGGTCGGTTTCCTGGATTTTGCAGGAGGTGTTGCCGCCGGCGTAGTTGGTCAGGCGCAGGTCGGCGCCCAGCAGGTTGGAGCGGTAGAGGAACAGGGCCACTTCGTCGCCGGCCAGTTCGGCGGCTTTCGTTTCGTCCCAGAGGTAACTCACGTGCTGGAAAGTGAGGGTTTTTTCCATGATGGTGCTTCTGTTGCGGTACAGAATTCGGGATGGGGTTGCTTTGGGTGCAAAGGTGCCGGGCCGGGCTGGCTACCAACCTCCTGCACTCTCCTGCTCGGGCATAAAAAGTTATTGTGAGCAGTAGCGCGGACTTTGTAGTCCGCGTCGCCGCGCCGTTTTGGGTGTCGTTTGGGTTTCCGCTGGGGACGCGGACTACAAAGTCCGCGCTACTTTCCGCATTATTTCGCACTCAGGAGAGCACAGGAGGGTTGGGGCTCACTTACCGGGCAGCTTTGCCCAAAACCGAAAATCGTATGGCTGTCATCTGGGGAGTTATCCTGCACGCGCTGGGCGGCTTTGCCTCCGGCAGTTTTTACCTGCCCTACAAGAAAGTCAACGGCTGGGCCTGGGAAAGCTACTGGCTGGTGGGCGGCATCGTGAGCTGGCTGCTGGCGCCCTGGGTGCTGGGCTACCTCACCGTGCCGCACCTGTTTGAGGTGCTGCACCAGGCCGACAATTCCACCATTTTCTGGGCCTACTTCTGGGGCATTCTCTGGGGCACGGGCGGGCTCACGTTCGGGCTGGCCATGCGGTACCTGGGCCTGAGCCTGGGCATGGCCGTCACGCTGGGGCTGTGCGCGGTGTTTGGCACGCTGGTGCCACCCATTTACGAAGGCAAGATGGGCGAGCTACTGAGCACCTCCTCGGGCCGCTACATCATGCTGGGGCTGGGCGTGTGCGTGCTGGGCATCCTCATTTGCGGCCGGGCGGGCCTGCTCAAGGAAAAAACCCTGACCCAGGAGCAAAAGCAGGAATCCATTGCTGAATTTGACCTGAAAAAGGGCCTGCTGGTGGCCGTGTTTTCGGGCATCATGAGCGCCTGCTTCTCGTTCGGGCTCACGGCCGGGCAGCCCATTGCCAAGCTGGCCGAAGCCAACGGCACCAACCCGCTGTTCGTCAATAACGCCATTCTGGTCATCATCCTGCTCGGCGGCCTCACCACCAACGCGGTGTGGTGCCTCTACCTCAACGTCAAAAACAAGACCTACACCGACTACCTCAACCCCTCGTACCCGGCCCTGCGCAACGTGTTGTTCTGCGCGCTGGCGGGCACCACGTGGTACTTCCAGTTCTTCTTCTACGGCATGGGCGACAGCCAGATGGGCGCCTACCGCTTCTCGGGCTGGACGCTGCACATGGCCTTCATCATCGCCTTCAGCAGCATGTGGGGCCTGGTGCTGCACGAGTGGCGCGGCGCCAACCGCAGCACCATGCGCACCGTCACGCTGGGCATCATCGCCGTGGTGCTCTCCACGGTGGTGGTGGGCTACGGCAACTACCTGGGCGACCCCTCGCGCAAGGCGGCCGCGCAGGACACGGCCAGTGCGAACACGGCAGAGTAGGGGGCCTGCGCCTCAGATATCTTGCCCGGATAAGCCTGGAAGCACGGGCAGCGCTGCCCGGTTCATCTTGAGCAGGTAAGAGATACCGGGCAGCGCTGCCGGGTGCATCTCAAGCAGGTGAGATAGGCCAGGCAGCGCTGCCCGGTGCCCATTAGGTAGTTAAGATAAGCCTGGCAGCGCTGCCCGATGCTTCTCAGGCGGGTAAGCAGTGCCGGGCAGCGCTGCCGGACTTGCGTCGGGGCCTGCATGTGGGATAGGGCCGATGAGCCGGTAGGCCAGCCTTCGGTTCGCGGCGCACTGCCTGTCGCCCCGTTTGCTTTCCTTCGCGCCATGTCTACTTTCTCTGTGTGTCGGCTTTTGCTCGTGTGCCTGCTACTGGCCGCCCAAGCCGCCCGCGCCCAGCCTACGGCCCAGAAGCAAATCCAGTACCTCTCGGGCCGCGACAACCGCCGCGCTGTGAAGTGGGATTTCTACTGCACCGGCGGGCGCCAAAGCGGCTATTGGACCAGCATTGCCGTGCCCTCGTGCTGGGAGCAGGAGGGTTTCGGCCTCTACAACTACGGCCGCGACTACAAAACCTACGGCAAAAACTTCCGCTTCGCCGACGAGCAGGGGCTGTACAAGCACGCCTTCCCGGTGCCCGCCGCCTGGCGCGGCCGGCGCGTCGAAATCGTGTTCGAAGGCTCGATGACGGACACCGAAGTGCGGGTAAACGGGCAGGTGGCGGGCGCCGTGCACCAGGGCGCGTTCTACCGCTTCAAGTATGATATCACCGACAAGCTAAAATTCGGCGAAGCCAATGTGCTGGAAGTGAAAGTCAGCAAGATGTCGGCCGAGCCCAGCGTGAACAACGCCGAGCGGCTGGCCGACTACTGGATTTTCGGCGGGATTTTCCGGCCCGTCTACCTGCAAGCTTACCCGCAGCAATACGCCGACAACGTGGCCATCGACGCCCGCGCTAATGGCAGTTTCACCCTCCGCACCAACGTGCGCCACGTGCGGCAGGCCGCCGAATTGCAAGCCGACATTCTCGACCCCACCGGCCAGACCGTGGGCACCGCCCGCGCCGCCGTGGCCGCCGGCGACACCCTAGCCCGCCTGACCACCACCGTCAAAAACCCGCGCCAATGGACCAGCGAAACGCCCGCGCTCTACCGCGCCCGGCTCACACTGCGCACCGGCAATGAAACCCTATACCAAACCACCGAAACCTTCGGCTTCCGCACCATCGAAGTGCGGCGCGGCCGGGGCATTTTTGTGAATGGCACGCCGGTGAAAATGAAGGGCGCCAACCGCCACAGCTGGTGGCCCGAAACCGGCCGCACCCTCAACGATTCCATACAGCTGCTCGACGTGAAGCTGCTGAAACAGATGAACATGAACGCCGTGCGCCTGTCTCACTACCCGCCCGACGCCGAATTTCTGCACCTCTGCGACTCGCTGGGCCTCTACGTGCTTGACGAGCTGGCCGGCTGGCAAAAAGCCTACAGCACCCGGGCCGGCACCCCGCTGGTGCGCGCCATGGTGGAAAAGGACCAGAACCACCCCAGCGTCATCTTCTGGGACAACGGCAACGAGGGCGGCACCAACAAGGAGCTGGACGCCGTTTTTGCCCAATACGACCTCACCCGGCGGCCCGTCATTCACCCGCACCACCGCCCCGGCAACGCCCACAGCGGCATCGACTGCAACCACTACGAGGACTACTACAGCACCCAAAAAATCCTGGCCGACTCGCTCATTTACATGCCCACCGAGTTCCTGCACAGCCAGGATGACGGGGGCGGGGGCGCCGGCTTGGCCGATATGTGGGAGCTGCACTGGAAAGCCCCGCGCTCGGGCGGCGGCTTCCTCTGGGCGCTGCTAGACGAGGGAATTGTGCGCACCGACCAGAACAACCTCATCGACGTGAATGGCGTGAACGCGCCCGACGGCATTGTGGGCCCGCACCGCGAGAAGGAGGGCAGCTTCTTCGCCATCCGCGAGATTTTTTCGCCCATCAACATCCGCCTCAAAGAGCTGCCGGCCAGGTTCAACGGCACTATTGAAGTCGAAAACCGCTACCATTTCACCAACCTCAGCCAGTGCTTTTTTCAGTGGGAGCTGGTGAACTTTCGCAAGCCCAACGACCCCTTCACGGGCAGCCTCACGCAGCAGAAAAGCCGCTTCAAAAGCCCCGCCGTGGCCCCGCTGGCCACCGGCCGGCTCCGGTTGGACCTGCCCAAAGACTGGAAGAATTACGACGCGCTGGTGCTCTCGGCCTACGACCCGTTCAAAAACCAGGTGTATAAATGGACCTGGAAAACCGGCGGCAACGCCAAGCTGCTCGATGGCGTGCTCAGCCTTGAAGCCAAAGACAAATCAGCCGTGGAAGCCACCGAAACCGATACCACGCTGACCCTGAAAGCCAGCAACATCAGCGTCACTTTCAACAAGCAAAACGGCCGCCTCACCGGCGTGAAGGGCAACAACGGCGACCGGCTTTCCTTCACCAACGGCCCGGTGCCGGTGGCCGGCACCGCCGCCTTCGCCGGCCTGCAGCACCACGCCGAGCCCGACGGCGAAGTAGTGGAAGCCACCTACACCGGCGACCTGCGCGCCGTGCGCTGGAAGATGCACGCCAGCGGCTGGCTGCGCCTCGACTACGAATACGCCCTCACCGGCGACTACCCCTTCACCGGCCTCAGCTTCAGCTACCCCGAAAACTTCGTGATTGGCGCCAAATGGCTGGGCCAGGGCCCCTACCGCAGCTGGAAAAACCGCCTGGCCGGCACCGCCCTCAACGTGTGGAGCAACGCCAACAACAACACCCAAACGGCGGCCGCGCCCTGGATTTACCCCGAGTTCAAAGGCTATTTCGCCGACGTGGCCTGGCTGGAAATGAACACCGTGGAAGGCAAATTCCTCGTCGCCAGCCCCGGCGAAAACCTGTTCGTCCGCCGCTTCAATTTCTACGGCCTCTCGGGCGTGAAACCCCAGCCCGGCCTGCCCACCGGCGACATTTCCTTCCTCGACGCCATCCCGCCCATCGGCACCAAGCTCGGCCTCACCATCGACCCCAACCCCCAAAACCTCGGCCCGGCCAGCGAAACCAACCACTTTGCCGGCGCGCCCACCCGGCGCACGCTGTACTTCTATTTCGGCCTGCCGCCCACCAGCAGCCAGCCCCAGCCCTACGTCGCACCGGTGAAGGACGACCTGTTTTAGGGTAAATCAGAGAGTAGGCAAAAGCCATAAACGGAACGGTCATGCTGGGGGCTTCCGGCAGGGTGCAGGAGAGTGGCGGTGCTACCACGAGCTTCCTTGCGGCATTCTTCGTCCTTCAACTTCCCGCCCGTGCTTGCCCGTCGTACTTTTCTCACCGGCCTGGTGCTGGCGCCGCTGGCGCGGGCCTGGGCCGGCTTTGCCGCGCCGCGCCTGATTGACTATCCCAAAGGAGCTTTCTCGAAGTTCAGCAAGCACCTGAAACCAGTGGGGCGGGCGCTGGAGCTGCCCGACTGCTACGTGTGGTGCAACTCACCCATCTACGGGCCCGACGGCCGGGTGCACGTGTTTTTCTCGCGCTGGGCGGCCGGCAAGGGCATGGGCGGCTGGCTGAACGGCTCCGAAATCTGCCACGCGGTGGCCGACAAGCCGGAAGGGCCCTACGCCTTCGTGGAGGTGGTGCTGGCCCCGCGCGGCCCCGGCCACTGGGACGCCACCACCTGCCACAACCCCAGCATTCAGCTGGTGGATGGGCAGTACTGCCTGTTTTTCATGGGCAATGCCAACGGCAAAACCGACACCAAGCGCATCGGCCTGGCCACCGCGCCCACCCTGGATGGCCCCTGGACGCGCCCCGACCAGCCCCTGCTGCTGCCCGGCCCCGCCGGCGCCTGGGACGACCACTGCACCACCAACCCCGCCTTCATCAAGCACCCCAACGGCCAGTACTGGCTCTACTACAAGTCCTGGAACACCCGCGAATACGAAGAAGCGAAGGGCCAGGCCATCCGCGGCAATCGCAAGTACGGCCTGGCCGTGGCCGAGCAGCTGCACGGGCCTTACGTGAAATTTGAGGGCAACCCGGTCATCGACTTCTCGGGGCAGGGCCACAACAAGCAGTTTGAAGATGCCTTTGTGTGGCGGCAGCACGGCAAGTTCCAGCTGCTGGCCCGCGACATGGGCGTGTACAGCCAGGAAGTGGGCCTGTTTCTGGAGTCGGAAGACGGCAAGGCGTGGAGCTTTCCCACCATTGCCTTCCGCGCCATCCGCGACTATGGGGTGCCGGAGCCGCCCGCGCCGCCCAGCCTCAAGCGCTACGGCCGCCTCGAACGGCCGCAGCTGCTGCTGCGCAACGGCAAGCCGGAATACTTGTTCTGCGCCTCGCAGGGCGGTAAATTCATGACGGCTTCGTCGTTTATTCTCAAAATCACCTGAGCTTTTTTCGATTGATAATGAGGCCGCGGCGCTGGCAAGCGCCTGCCGGCGAGCGGGCAGGAGGGTGCGGGAAGGCGCTGCGGCGAAAGAAAGAAACATTTGCATAAATGGTAGAGTGAGGCGCCCGGGCGCTATTTGGGGCGTTGCAGGCGGGCGGCTTTGGAGCGGCCGCCTGCCACACCTCAGGTTCGCCGCCTCACCCGTTTTGCGAGTCTGGCCAATCGAGTACAGAAACTGGCTAAGATGGTAGCCAAAAGGCCCAACCAGTAGTCTACAGGAGAGTAAGGGCTCACCCGGCTTCTAATATTGACTCAATTCCGCCTCTCACCCGCCGCGGTTCAGTTGAACGTCTCACCCAATTCCCACACCCAATGAATACCTTTTACTCCTGGCAACGTTTGCGGCTTGCGGCTTGCGTGCCACTGTTTCTGATGACGGGGCCGGCGCTGGCCGCGGCGGCCCTGCCCCCGGCGGCGGCGCGGCACGCGGCGGCCGACTGGCAGCTCACCGGCAAGGTAACTTCGCCCAACGGCGAAGGCCTGCCGGGCGTCACCATCGTGGTGAAGGGCACCACGCTGGGCACCTCCAGCAACGCCGACGGCTCGTTCAGCCTGGCGGTGCCCGAAACGCCGGGCACGCTGGTGTTCAGCTTCGTGGGCTTTCAAACCCAGGAACGGCCCTTTGCCGGGCCCGAAAACTTCAGCATCCGGCTGGCCGACGACACCAAGAGCCTCGACGAAGTGGTGGTGGTGGGCTACGGCACCCAGAAGCGCAGCGACGTGACCGGCGCCATTGCCACCCTGGACGCCAGCAAGCTGGAGGAGCGGCCCATCACCCGCGTCGACCAGGCGCTGGTGGGCCAACTGGCCGGCGTGCAGGTGCAGCAAAACACCGGCCTGCCCGGCCGCGGCTTCACGGTGCAGGTGCGCGGCAACAGCTCCATCACGGCCGGCAACCAGCCGCTGTATGTGATTGACGGCTTTCCGCTGGAAATTGCCTCGCCCAACAGCAACGGCAACTACAGCACCGGCAACCCGCTCGACAACATCAACCCCAGCGACATTCAGTCGATAGAAGTGCTGAAGGACGCGGCGGCGGCGGCCATCTACGGCTCGCGCGCCGCCAACGGCGTGGTGCTGGTGACCACCAAGCGCGGCAAAACCGGCAAGGCCGTTATCAGCGTGAACGCCTACTCCGGCGTGTCGCAGATGGCCAAAAAGCTCGACCTGCTCACGCCGGAAGAATGGACGCAGCGGGCCACCGAAATCGTCAACGCGGCCTGGGTGAAATCGGGGGCGGGCCGCTCCGCCAGCCAGGACAACGCCACGCGGCGGCAGATTCTGGGCCTGGCCCCCGGCGCCTACACCCCCAGCCTGATGCCCGATGACCGGTGGAGCCAGCCCGGCCACCCCGGCCTGGACTACATCGACTGGCAGGACGCCATTTTCCGCACCGGCGTGGTGCAGAACTACCAGGTGTCGGCCAGCGGGGCCACGCCCAACATCAACTACTTCGTGTCGGGCAACTTCAACGACCAGCAGGGCATCGTCATCGGCGTGAACTACCGCCGCTACTCGGCCCGCGCCAACGTGGAAGTGAAGGCCAACGACAAGCTGAAATTCGGCCTGAACCTGACGCCAACCTACTCCGAGTCGAGCGACCCCGGCGTGGAGGGCAAGGACAACCTGACCCAGAAGTTCGTCACCATGGTGCCGGTGGCCGAGTCGTCGGCGGGCCTGCTCACCAACTACGGCGAAAACCCCGTGTACCTGTGGGGCGGCTCGTCCATCAGCCCGGTGGGCGAGCTCACCAACCGCCAGCAGAGCACCAAAACCTTCCGCAGCCTGGCCACGGTGTACGGCGAGCTGGAGCCGGTGAAAAACCTGCGCCTGCGCTCCACCGTGAACCTCGACAACACCGACGCCCGCGCCAAGTCCTACATCCCCAACTCCAAGCTGGTGGGCTCGGGGGCCACGGGCACCTTCAGCGGCTACCGCCACATCACGTTCGTGAACGAGAACACGGCCACCTACAGCCGCGTGTTTGCTGAAAAGCACGACCTGACCGTGCTGGCCGGCTATTCCTACAACTACTTCCACACCGAGTCGGACAAGCTCAAGTCGTCGGGCGGCTTCGTGAACAGCGCCGTGACCACGCTCAACGGCGCCACCAACATCACCGGCACCGCCGACAACGGCACCAGCGAAACCCAGAACACGCTGGTGTCGCAGTTTGCGCGCCTGCAGTACGCTTTTATGGGCAAGTACCTGCTGATGGCCAGCGTGCGCCGCGACGGCTCCTCGCGCTTCGGCGAAGACTCGCGCTGGGGCGTGTTTCCGGCTGGTTCGGCGGGCTGGCGCATCTCGCAGGAAGGGTTCATGAAAAACGTGGCCTTCCTGAGCGAGCTGAAAGTGCGCGGCAGCATCGGCTTCGCCGGCAACAACAACATCGGCGACTACAGCAGCCTGGCCACGCTGGGCGTGAACAGCTACACCTTCGGCGGCGCCATTGCCACCGGCCAGGCCCCCAACTCCTCGCCCAACGCCGACCTGCGCTGGGAAAAGTCGCGCACCCTGGACTTCGGCCTCGACTACGGCTTCTTCCGCAACCGCATTTTTGGTTCGTTCGACTACTACACCAAAACCAGCAAAGACCTGCTGCTGAGCGTGCCTGTGCCCTCGGCGTCGGGCTACGGCTCGCAGCTGCGCAACATCGGCGAAGTGTTGAACCAGGGCTGGGAAGTGGAGCTGAAAACCAACAACTTCACCGGCGCCTTCACCTGGAGCACGGCCCTGAATTTCAGCCACAACGAGAACCAGGTGGTGCACCTGGGCCCCGGCGACGCGGCCATCGAGATTCCGTCGTCGTACGGCGCGGCCAGCGCCATTCTGCAAGTGGGCCAGCCCATGTTCTCGTTCTACTCCATCGTGCAGGACGGCATCCTGACGCAGGCCGACATCGACTCCAAGGTGCCCATCATTCAGGGCGAAACCGTGGGCGACCCCAAGTACCGCGACGCGGACAACAGCGGCGCGATTGACGACAAAGACCGGGTCATCGTGGGCCAGCCCAGCCCGAAATACACCTGGGGCATCACCAACACGTTCTCCTACAAAGGCTTCGACCTGAGCGTGCTGGTGCAGGGCCAGAACGGCGGCCAGTTGTACTCGCTCATCGGCCGGGCCATCGACAACACCAACATGGGCTACAACCAGAACGTGCTGGGCCTGCAGCGCGACCGCTGGATTTCGCCCGAAAACCCCGGCGCCGGCGAGCGCGGCAAGGCCTCGACCAGCTTTACGCCCCTGAAAAGCACTTCCTGGCTGTATTCGAGCGACTACTACCGCGTGCGCAACATCACGCTGGGCTACAACCTGAACACCCTCATCGGCACGCGCTTCGTGCAGGCGGCCCGCGTGTACGCCTCGCTGGAAAACTTCTTCGGCCACGACACCTACCGCGGCGGCTACAACGTGGACGCCGTGAACTCCAACGCGGGCGGCGGCAGCTTCGGCGTGGGCACCGACTACGGCGGGCTGCCCCTCACCAAGTCCGTCACTTTTGGCCTGAACGTCACCTTCTAGCATTCCCACCCGACCATTCTCATGAAAAAGACCTTGCTCTGCGCCCTGGCCGCCGCCCTGTTGGTGGCCAGCACCGGCTGCGAAAAAGACCTCGACCAGTCGCCGATTTCCAGCGGCTCGGTGCCCACGTTTTACAAGTCGGCCGACGATTTTACCCAGGCCATGAACGCGGCCTACAGCAGCCTGCGCGACTACCCGGACCGGCAGCTCACCATGGCCGAAACCCGCTCCGACAACATTTACGGGGTGAGCACCCAGGGCATCCGCACCTGGGAGCCCATCAACAATTTCTCGACCGCCATTGCCTCCAACGAGTACCCGGCCGGCACCTGGACGGCCGACTACACCGGCATCTACCGCTGCAACATCCTGCTCGACCAGCTGGCCGCCAACGGCAGCGTGCTCACGCCGGCCCTGCGCACCCGCTACGAAGGCGAAGCCAAGTTCCTGCGCGCCCTGTACTACCTCGACCTGGTGCGCTACTTTGGCAAAGTGCCGCTGATTGACCACGCCCTGGAACCCCAGGTGGTGGCCAAAATCAACCGCTCGCCGGTGGCCGACGTCTACGGCCTCATCATTGCGGACCTGACCACGGCCAGCGCCAGCCTGGCGCCGAGCTACACCGGCGCCGACGTGGGCCGCGCCACCAGCTGGGCCGCCAAAGGCCTGCTGGGCCTCGTGTACCTCACCCGCTCGGGCCCCACCTACGGCATCGAAGGCCCGGGCCTGGACAGCCACGAATACGACAAGGCCTACGCCCTGTTCAACGACATCACCACCAACGGCCCCTACCAGTTCGCCACCGGCACCAACGCCTACGCCAACATCTTCTCCTACACCAACGAGAATAATAAGGAGGTGCTGTTCGACGTGCAGTACATCAGCGGCGGGGTGGGGCAGGGGGCTTCGTATCCGTCCATTCTGGTGACCAACAACTACTTCAACTCCATCGGGGTGGGCACCACCTTCGGCACCGGCGACGAGCTGCGGCCGGCCTCCAACAACCTGCTGAGCACCTTTGCCGCGGGCGACGTGCGCAAGACCTTTTCCTTGCAGCAGGGCTACACCACCACCACCGCGCCCATCCTGACCGAACCCCGCGCCGCGTTCAAAAAGTACATCAACGGCGCGCTGCGGGGCACCACCCGCACCGACTGGCCCATCAACTTCATCGTGATGCGCTACACCGACGTGCTCATGATGAAGGCCGAAGCCATCCTGAAAGGCGGCGGGGGCGCGCCGGCCGACGTGGACGCCATCATGAGCCAGGTGCGGGCCCGGGCCGGCCTCACCGGCACCGTGACGGGCACCACCTACGCCCAGCTGATGGAAGAGCGCCGGCGCGAGTTTGTGGGCGAAGGCCTGCGCTGGCACGACCTGGTGCGTTCGGGCAATGCCGTGAACATTCTGAATGCCTGGATTGCGCAGGACGACGTGAGCAAGCGCATGCGCTCGCCGCTCAATGCCAACGACTTGCTCTACCCCGTGCCGCAGGCCGAACTGGCCGCCTCGGCCTACCTCTACGAGCAGAACCCCGGCTACTAGCCGGAAGACGCTTAAAAGCACCTGTACCCCGAAATTTCAATTCGGCCGCCGGAACGCCGCAGCTTTGCGAAGTTCAGCGCGCCGAATTGAAAATTCGGGGTACAAGTATTTTCAACGCACCCGCTCCGCCCCGGCCAACCCGCACAGTACAGGACGGTACCGGGCGCGGAAGCCGCTTCCTTTGCTCCGTTCCCACCCTTCCCACCCCATGCCGCCACCCGGTTGCGCTTCGTTTCGCCTGCTGCTTCAGCTGCCCGCCTGGGGCCACTGGCTGCGCGCCGTGGCGTGGCGCGTGGCTTGCGCGGTGGCCCTGCAGGCGTGGGCGGGCCCTGGCACAGTGCAGGCGCAGGCCGCGCCGCTGTGGCACAACCAGCCGCGCACCCTGCGCTACCACCCCGAAGGCACCGATTTTGTCATTCGTAACGGCACCCGGCGGTTCACGCGGGCACTGTATGGTACCAACACCGCCTTTCGCGTGGAGGCCGGCGACTTGCCGGAATTTGCGCTCTACCTGCCCGGCATGGGCGGCAACCTGAAATTCGGCCTGCTGGCCAATGGCCAAAGCAAGTGGCTGATACAGGCCGAAAACATCACAGCCCGCTACCGCCCCGGCGCCATGCTCTACGACATCACCGACCCCTTGCTGGGGGCCGGTCGGCTGCACCTGGAAGTGCTGGCTCTGGCCGGTGCCGAAGGCGTGGTGGTGCGGGCGCAGTTCGAGAACGTGCCCGCCCGTCAGGTGCGGCTGCTCTGGGCGTTCGGCGGGGCCACGGGCAAGAAATTCAGCCGCGACGGCGACATCGGCGCCGACCCGGAATCGAGCTTTTACCTGAAGCCGGAATACTGCCAGGGCAATGCGTTTGATGTAAACAAGAACGCCTTCACGCTCAGCTACGGCCGGCCGCCGGCCCGCCCCGCCGCCGAGCCCGGCGCCAAAGAAACTGCCGCTTCAGTTTCGGCACCGGCCGCGCCGGCCAGAAAGCTGCTGGGCGTGGTGCCGCCCACTTCCGCCACGCACGTGGCCAATGCCCAGGAGCAGGAAACGCCCCAGCAGCTATTTGCCTCGGCGGTTTCGGAGGCGCCGGTGCTCACGGGGGCGGTGCCTGTGAAGGCCGGCGAAGCGCTTTATTTCGCGGTGCAAACCCCGACGGCTGCTCCACTGGTTTACGCGGGCTTGCCAGCGGCTTTCAACCAGGCCGAAGCCGCCCGGCAGGCGCTGGCCGGCCGCGTGAACGTGGTGACGCCCGACCCCTACCTCAACACGCTGGGCGGGGCGCTGAGCGTGGCCGCCGATGCCATTTGGGAAGCGCCCTCGTACCTGCACGGCGCCGTGGCCTGGCGCATGCGCCTCAACGGCTGGCGCGGACCCTACGCCGCCGACCCGCTGGGCTGGCACGACCGCGCCCGGCTGCATTTTGGCAGCTACGCCACGTCGCAGCTCACCAGCCCGGCCACGGGCCCCGTGGTGCCCGACACGGCCCTGCACCTGGCCCGGCAGCTGGAGAAGCTGGGCACCACTGTGTTCAGCGCCGGCTACATCAGCCGCAACCCCGGCGGCGACTTTCGGGCGCACCACTACGACATGAACCTCGTGTTCATCGACGAGCTGCTGCGCCACTTCAACTGGACCGGCGACCTGGCCTTTGCCCGGCAGATGTGGCCGGTGCTGCAGCGCCACCTGGCCTGGGAAAAGCGCAACTTCGACCCCGACGGCGACGGCCTCTATGACGCCTACGCCGCCATTTGGGCTTCCGATGCGCTGCAGTACAGCGGCGGCGCGGTCACGCACTCGTCGGCCTACAACTACTTCGCCAACCAAAAAGCAGCCGAGCTGGCCCGGCTCATCGGCGAAAGCCCCGAGCCCTACCGCCAGGAAGCCGCCAGAATCCAGCAGGCCCTGAACGCCCGGCTGTGGATGCCGGCCCGGGGCTGGTATGCCGAATATCAGGATGCCCTGGGCCTGAAAAGCCTGCATCCCGCCGCCGGCCTCTGGACGGTGTACCACGCTCTTGATTCGGAAGTGCCCGACGCTTTTCAGTCCTACCAGGCGCTGCGCTACGTCGACGCCGGGCTGCCGCACATTTCGGTGCGCGCCGCCGGCCTGCCTGATGCGGGCTACTACTTATTGTCGACCAGCAACTGGCAGCCCTACGACTGGTCCCTGAACAACGTGGTGCTGGCCGAAAACCTGCACGCCACGCTGGCCAACTGGCAGGCCGGCCGCCCCGAAGAGGCTTTTCTGCTCTGGAAGAGCGCCTTGCTGGAAAGCATGTATCTGGGCAGCAGCCCCGGCAATTTTCAGCAGATTTCCTTCTACGACGCCAACCGCGGCGAGCTGTACCGCGACTTTGCCGACCCCATCGGCGTGGCGGCCCGCTCGCTGGTGGAGGGCCTGTTCGGCATCGTGCCCGATGCCTTGCACGGCACCCTGCGCATTCGCCCGGGCTTGCCGGCCGCCTGGAACGAAGCCGCCCTCACCGTGCCCGACATCGCCTTTGATTTCAAGCGAAAAGACGCGCGCGATTCCTACACCATCACGCCAGCCTTTGGCCAGTCGCTGAAGCTACAGTTGCAGGTGCTGGCCCGCGCTGCGGCGGTGCAGTCGGTGGCGGTGAACGGGCGGCCCGCGCCGTGGCGCAATGTGGAAACCGCCGTGGGGCGGCCGGTTATTGAAATCGACAGCGAGCCGGCGGCGAAATACGTGGTTGAAATCCAGTGGCAGGGCGCCGCGCCCGATGCGGCCGCAACCAAGGCGGCCTACGCTACCGGGGAAGCCTTGGCGCTGAGTTTTCCGCACGCCACCATTGCCCGGGTTTTCGACCCGCAGCAGGTGCTCGGGCAGGTGAAAAACTCAGCCCATGAGCTGACGGCCGCGGTAGGAGGGGAGCCCGGCGCGCGCACGGCATTCGTGCAGCTGCAGCAGGGCGACCTGATGTGGTGGGAGCCGCTGAACCTGAACGTGGCCCGGCCCGTCAACGCGACCGCAGCAGCCCCGGCAACGGCGGCCACCAAGTGGGAAACCGTGGACCTGAGCCGCTACTTCAACGACCAGGTGACGCGCATTTTTCAAAACCGCTACCTCACGCCCCGGCCCACAACTCCTGCTTTGCAGCTGCCCACCCAGGGCATCGGCAACTGGTGCTACCCGCTCACGCAGGCCACCATCGACGACAGCGGCCTGCGCGGGTTGGCTGGCCCAAAAAACGAAATCAGGCTGCCCACCGGCGTGCCCCTGCGCACGCCCGGCGCAGCCGATGAAAAGAACATTCTGTTTGTGTCGCAGTGGGATAATTACGCCGACCACGCCACCGTGCCGCTCGCCGGCCGGGCCAGTCGCGCCGTGCTGCTGCTGGCCGGCTCCACTAACCCCATGCAAAGCCAGCTCGCCAACGGCGAGGTGCTGGTGACCTACGCCGACGGCAGCACCGCCGCGCTGCCCCTGCGCAACCCCGACAACTGGTGGCCCATCGAGCAGGACTACGCCAACGACGGCTTCGCCTTCCAGACCGGCGCCCCCAAGCCTTTGCGCGTCCACCTCAAAACCGGCCTGATGACCCGCGATTTCACCCAGTACACCGGCATCAAGGGCTTCAGCACCCGCGCCATCGACGGCGGCGCGGCCACCGTGCTGGAACTGCCCCTGAACCCCGCCAAAAAGCTCAAAAGCCTCACCCTGCGCGCCCTGGCCAACGACGTGGTGATTGGGTTGATGAGCGTGACGCTGGCTCGCAATTAACGCTTCTTCTCTATGAAAACAGTGGTTGGCATTATCGTTTTTGGCATTCTCCTGGCCGTGGGGCCCGGGCCTGCGGTTGCGCAGTCGGGACCCATCAACCGGCAGGCGGTGGTGGAGCGCCACAAAGTCGTCGTCACCAACACCGACTCGCTCAATTCGCTCTCCGTCGGCAACGGCCGGTTTGCTTTTACCGTGGATTTTACGGGTCTCCAAACCTTCCCGCTGCACTACGAGAAAGGCCTGCCGCTGGGCACGGAGGCGGAGTGGGGCTGGCACCGCTTCCCCAATAAAGAAGGCTACAAATTTGACCAGAGCCTGCGCACCTACACCCTCAACGGCCGCCCGGTGAGCTACGCGGTGCAGGTGAAAACGCCCGGCAACAAGGAATCGGGCGACTACTTCCGGGCCAACCCGCATCGCTTGCAGCTGGGCAACCTGGGCTTCGTCATTCTGAAGAAAAACGGCCAGCCGGCGGGCGTTCAAGACATCAAAAACATTCGCCAGGAGCTGAACCCCTGGACGGGCGAAATCCAGAGCCACTTCACGGTGGAGGGGACGGCGGTGGATGTAGTGACCGTAGGGCACCAGGCGCAGGACGCCGTGGCCGCCAAAGTGACCTCGGAGCTGCTGAAAGCGGGCCGGCTGAAAGTGGCCCTGCGCTTCCCGTTTCCCACCGCCGGCTGGGCCGACATGGCCGTGGACTACAGCCACGCCGAGGCGCACCAGTCGGCCATCGCGGAGCAGCAAGCCGGCCGCGCCCTGCTCACTCACCAGCTCGACACCAGCCGCTACGTGGTGGCCCTGAGCTGGGCCCAGCCGGCCACGCTGGCCGCCGGCCGGCCCCACGAGTTCATCCTCACCCCCGGCCGCCAAAGCGCCACGCTGGAGCTAGGCTGCCGGTTTGCGCCCCCAAAAGCGGCGGCTGCCGCGCCCACCTTCGCCGCCACGCTGGCCAATAGCCGCCAGCAGTGGGCCGCCTTTTGGCGCAGCGGCGGCGCCGTCGATTTCGGCGGCACGCCCGACCCGCGCGCCCGGGAGCTGGAGCGCCGCGTGGTGCTCTCGCAGTACCTCACCCGCCTGCACAACGCCGGCTCGCAGCCCCCGCAGGAAACCGGGCTGCTGCTCAACAGCTGGTACGGCCGCCCGCACCTGGAAATGCACTGGTGGCACGCGGCGCATTTTGCTCTCTGGGGCCGCCCCGAAATCCTGGAACGCAGCCTCACCTGGTACGCCCGGCCCGACGTGCAGGCCGTGGCCCGCGGCATTGCCCAGCGGCAGGGCTACGCCGGCTGGCGCTGGCAGAAAATGACCGACCCCTGGGGCGAGGAAGGCCCTTCGTCGGTCGGCGCGTTTTTGCTGTGGCAGCAGCCGCACACCATTTATTTCGCCGAAGAAGCCTACCGCGCCCACCCCAACGCCGCCACCCTGAAACTGTACCAGGAGCGGGTGAGCCAGACGGCCGAATTCATGGCCTCGTTTCCGTTTTATGAGCAGGACAAGGGCCGGTACATCCTGGGCAAAGGCGTGATTCCGGCCCAGGAGCGGTTCAAGGCCGAGGAGACGTTTAACCCGACTTTTGAGTTGGTGTACTGGCACTGGGCCCTGCAAACGGCCCAGCAGTGGCGCGAGCGCCAGGGCCAGCCCCGCAGCGCCAAATGGGACGAGGTGCTGGCCAAGCTCTCGAAATTGCCCCAAGCCAACGGCGTGTACTTAGCCACCGAAAGCGCCCCGGATTCTTACACCAACCCCGAGTTCAAGACTGACCACCCCTCGGTGTTGGCCGCGCTAGGCATGATGCCCGCCACCGGCCAGCAGGACGCCGCTACCATGCGCCGCACCTTCGACCTGGTGTGGCGCGACTGGAGCTGGGACAAAACCTGGGGCTGGGACTTCCCGATGACGTCCATGACGGCTACCCGCCTCGGCTTGCCCGACAAGGCCGTAGACGCCCTGCTCATGAAGGTGCAAACCAACACCTACCTCCCCAACGGCCACAACTACCAGGAAGGCCGCCTGCCCCTCTACCTGCCCGGCAACGGCGGCCTGCTCGCGGCCGTGGCCCTCATGTGCGCCGGCTACGACGGCTGCCCGGAAGCCACCCCCGGCATCCCCAAAAACTGGAAAGTGAAGTGGGAAGGCTTGCAGAAAATGCCGTAGCCCGCGGCACAACTCGCCGGTCATGTCGAGCTTGTCGAGACATCTCGCGTGCCACCACTAATCAATGAATACTGCTCCACGCGAGATGTCTCGACAAGCTCGACATGACGTTTCGCCGTGACGTTCTTTGCATCCTATGAAAACTGCCTTCCTCCTTAGCCTGGCGGCCTGCCTGGGCCACGCGACCTGCGCCCAGACGCCCGCTGCCCTGCCGCCCGTGAAAACCACGGCTTTCCGGGCCGACACCTTTTCCATTGCCAGATACGGCGCCGTCGGCGATGGCCAAACCACCAACACGGCTGCCTTCCAGCAAGCCATTGCGGCCTGCGCCAGCAAGGGCGGGGGCGTGGTGCTGGTGCCGCCCGGCCAGTGGCGCACCGGCCCCATCGAGTTGCAAAGCAACGTGAACCTGCACGTGGCCACCGGCGCGCTGGTGCAGTTCAGCGAGCGCATGGCCGACTACAAGCTGATAAAAACCAACTGGGAAGGCCTGGCCGCCGTGCGCAACCAGCCGCTCGTGTATGGTAAAAACCTGGAGAACGTGGCCATCACAGGCCGCGGCATCCTCGACGGCGCTGGCGAAGCCTGGTGGATGGTGCAGAAGGGCCGCACCCCCGAAAGCGACTGGAAAAAGCTGGTGGCCTCGGGCGGCGCCCTCAACGAGAAGCAGGACCGCTGGTACCCCACGGCCCAGGCCCTGAAAGGCACCACCGTGAAGGAAGCCGGCGTGCTGACCCCGGAAAAGCCGAACATCGCCGATTTTGAGGACATCAAGGACTACCTGCGGCCCGATTTCCTGGTGCTCGACGGCTGCCGGCGCCTGCTGATTGAGGGCGTCACCTTTCAGAACTCGCCGGCCTGGACGGTGCACCCGCTGCTGAGCGACGACGTCATCGTGCGCGACGTGCGCGTCATCAACCCGCCCTACAGCCCCAACACCGACGCCCTGGACCTGGAATCCTGCCGCAACGGCCTCGTGGAGGGCTGCTCCTTCACGGCCGGCGACGACGGCATCTGCATCAAATCCGGCCGCAACGAGCAAGGCCGCCAGCGCGGCGTGCCCACCGAAAACTTCCTCATCCGCAACACCACCGTGTACCGCGCCCACGGCGGCTTCGTGATTGGCTCCGAGATGTCGGGCGGTGCCCGCAACATTTACGCGACCAACCTCACCTTTATCGGCACCGATATCGGCCTGCGCTTCAAAACCACGCGCGGCCGGGGCGGGGTGGTCGAGAACATTTTCATCGACCACGTCACCATGAAGGACATCCTCAACGAGGCCCTGCTCTTCGACATGTACTACATGATACGCGACCCCAGCCCGCAGGTGCCCGGCTCGAAGGAGCGCCCCGCCTCGCCGCCCAAGCCGGTGGACGAAAGCACGCCGCAGTTCCGCAAAATCTACATCTCGGACGTCACCTGCAACGGCGCCAAAACCGGCATCATGGTGCGCGGGTTGCCCGAAATGGCCATTCAGGACATTGGCATCAAAAACGCGGTGCTGCGCAGCGAACAGGGCCTCATCTGCATCGAAGCCGACCGCATCAGCCTCAAAAACGTGGCCCTGCTTTCCACCCAAACCGACCCCGTGATGGAGGTGCACAACAGCCGCAACATCGCGCTGGACGGCATCCGCTACGCGCCGGGCGCCGCGGTGCTCCTGCGCGTGTCGGGCCCCGAAAAGGCCAAAAGCATCACCCTGACCAACACCGATGCCACCAAAGCCAGGCAGGCGCTGGAGCTAGGTGCCGGCACCAGCAAGAAGGTCGTCACGCTACCCAGAAAATAGGCGCCGGCTGAAAGCGGTGACGTGACCGGTTCAATCCACCTGATTGGGCTGGTTGTTCTTGTGGTAATTTGTACAGTTTTCGCCGTTAAAGTACGAAAGCATATCAGGGCGGCTTTCTGGCTTCGGGCCTTTCCAGATGAATCGTTTATCAAGTGAAATGCTTGCTTACGAGAAGATGCCTCTCTTTTGTAAGGGGCAAACTGGTAAAGGAATGCCGATTCTCGCTGCCAGGCCCTGCAATGTCAGCTCGTGTTAGCAGCTTTTGTTGCATTCCAACTTTTGCTAATAATGCAATAGATAAGCCTTGGATTTGACAACTATGCCAGCGAAGAGAATGGAATCCGCTGACAGCCAAAGCAAACAGGGTTTTTGCTGGTAATAATGTAAATATTCACTAAAAATTCACTTACAGTTTATTGCGTAAAAATCATCTGAATCAGGGTATTAACTGGCTCGTTTAGGCATACATTTGGAAAAACAACAATCAGTCATTTTTCCTATGAAGAACCTGTTTACGCGAACCTGCCGACCCTTGCTGCGAGCACTGGGCTTAGGCGCATTTCTGGTGGGCGCTGCCCACGCGGCCCCGGTGCCCGTGGCCGTGACCGGCTACACCGCCGACGTGGTGGCCGACGGCACGGGCGCCGCCTCGGCCCGCACCACGGCGGACTTTGATGGCGTGTCGTACGCCCTCATGACGCTGGGCTACACCAACCCCGCCGGCGCTTCGGCCACGGTGGGCCTGCCCGCGTCGGGCCTCATCAACAGCACCAACACGCCCGGGCTGAGCTTTCAGTTGGCTTCTTACACCGCCAACAACTCGTTGCGCATTGCCACGGCGACCACGGGCACCCTCACGCTGACCACGCCCCGCACGGCCGGCGACGTGTACGTGCTGGCCTCGTCGGGCAGCGCCATTAGCACGGTGGGCGTGACGGTGACCTTCACCGACGGCACTTCGCAGATATTCTCGTCCATTTCGGTGAGCGACTGGTTTGGGGGCAGCGGCGCAGCCATTGCCGGCATTGGCCGGGTGAGCACCGCCGACAACACCATCACCAACAACACCACCGACCCGCGCCTGTACGAGTTCAAGTTCACGCTGGCCCCGGCCAACCTGGCCAAACTGGTGCAAAGCGTCACCTTCAACAAAACCTCCACCGCCGGCGTGCTGAACGTGATGGGCATTTCGGTGAACCCGGTGTGCAACAGCGCGCCCACCGCCGGCACGGCCACGGCCACGGCCACCAACACCTGCGCGGCGGCCGGCATTGTAATCTCGCTCACCGGCACCTCCACCGACGGCGGCCTGGCTTACCAGTGGCAGGCCTCCACCAACGGCGGCACCAGCTACACCGACATTGCGGGCGCCACCAACCCCACCTACACCGTGGCCGGCCAAACGAGCACCACCCTCTACCGCGCCCGCGTGACCTGCAGCGCCACGGCGCAGTCGGCCAACTCGACGGCGGTGACCATTTCCTCGACGGCGCCCAGCTACGCGACGCTGCCTGTGATTGAAAGCTTTGAAAACACCTGGCTGGACGTGTGCAGCACCCGCGACGCCCCGAGTGCGTTCTGGCGCAACTCGCCGGCCACGGGCAACAACTCCTGGCGCCGCGACGACGACCCCACCTCGGCCAACTGGAGCGCGCCGACTTCCTACCTCTACACGCCGGTGGCCAGCCAGGGCTCCCGTTCGGCGCGCTTCCACAGCGGCTACACGATGGCCGGCATCATGGGCACGCTCGATTTGTACGTGAACCTGAGCCCGGCCGGCGCCAAGCGCCTGACGTTTGACATCAACAACTCGGCCGGGACCGACTCGCTGGTGGTGCAGCTTTCCAACGACGGCGGCGTCACCTTCAGCCGCCTGGTGGGCTTTGGCGTGACGGGTGCGGGCTTCGTGCCGCAGGCGGTGTCCATCAGCAGCACCTCGGCCACGGCCGTGATTCGCTTCCGCGGCCGCGGCGACTACCTGAGCAATGATATCGGCCTCGATAACATCGTGCTGGAATCGGCCACGGGCTGCCTCACGCCCGCTGCCCTCACGGCTTCGGCCATCACGCCCACGAGCGCCACGCTCTCGTGGCTGGCGGGCGGCACCGGTACCTACACGGTGGTGTACGGCCCCACGGGCTTCAACCCCGCCACGGGCGGCACCACGGTCAGCGGCCTCACCACCGCCACCACCACGCTCACGAACCTCACGCCGGGCACCACCTACCAGTTCTACGTGACGCAGAACTGCTCGGCGACCTCCAACTCGGGCACGGCCGGCCCGGTTTCGTTTACCACCCAGATTGTGAACGACGAGCCCTGCGGCGCCACCACCCTCACGATTAACAACGTGTGCACGCCCCTCAACACCACCACCTTCGGGGCCACCCAGACGCCCTCTTCGGTGTACGCCACCGGGGGGCAGGGCACCGGCTGCGGTTCCATCTCGGCGCCGCACGACGTGTGGTTTAAGTTCACCACCGATGCAACGGGCCCCACCAGCACGCAGGTGCGCATCACCGTAACCGGGGGCGCGGCCAGCGTGGTGCGGGCCTACTCGGGCACGGCCTGCACCGGGCCGCTCACCTACCTGTCCTGCGTGGGCACGGCGTCCAACCAGGCCGCCCCGGTCCTCGACCTGACCGCGCTTTCGCCCAGCACCACCTACTACATCCGGGTGAATGAGTACAGCACCTCCGGCACGCTCGGCACCTTCAGCATCTGCGCGTCGCCGGTGCCCAACTGCCCGGCGCCCACCGGCCTCGCGGCCGCACCCACCAACACCACCGCGTCCCTGACTTGGACCGTCCCGGCGGCCACCGGCAGCACCTTCCTGGTAACCTACGGCCCCAGCGGTTTCGTGCCGGGCGGCACGAACAGCACCACCGTCACGGCCACTGCCCAGCCGGTTATCATCACCGGCCTGACGGCCAGCACCAACTACTGCTTCTACGTGCAGCAGGTGTGCAGTGGCTTCAACGGCAGCAGCACCACCACCGGCCCCACCTGCTTCACCACCACCCTCACGGCCCCGGCCAACGACGAGCCCTGCGGCGCCCTGTCGCTGACCACTGCCCCCCTCACGGCCTCCAACGTGGGCGCCACCACCGGCAGCCAGGCCAGCATTTTCCTGCCGGCCTGCGCGGGCGGTGCCATCCCCAAGGACGTGTGGTTTGCCTTCACGGCCAGCGCCACCACTTCCACGTTCACCCTCACCGGCGCGGCCGCCGGCACGGTGCGCGTCTACAGCTCGCCGAGCTGCTCGGCCGGGCCGTTCACGCAGGTGTTTTGCCAGGGCAGCGGGGCCAGCAACACGGGCTTTGCCAGCCCCGTGGCCGTGACCGGCCTCACGGCGGGCACGCGCTACTACGTAGCCGTGAGCGGCTTCAGCAGCTCCGATGCCACGGGCAGCTTCACCATTGCGGCCACCAACGTGCTGGCCGCCCGCGCCCAAACCAACAGCAGCGCCCTGAGCGTGTTTCCGAACCCGAGCAATACCGGCCAGCTCACGCTCAAGCTCAGCGGCATCGGGGCCAGCCAGGCCACGCTGCTGAACTCGCTGGGGCAGTCGGTGCGGTCGCAGGCGTTGCCGGCCAACACGGCCGAGCACCTGCTCAGCACCCGCGGCCTGGCCGCTGGCATCTACACCCTGCGCGTGCAGGCCGGTGCCGAAGTGTACACCCAGAAGGTAGTGCTGGAATAGCCCAACTTCTCAAGGAGTTAACTAAAGAGGGCCGCCCCAACCAGGGCGGCCCTCTTTTGTGCGCGTGCAGGCTCTGATTTTATCCGTCAATCCCACCTGTGCCTGCGGGCACTGGATGAGTCTATTGCATAGGCTTTGTAATGCGATGGCCTGATGCAGCCGCAAATAGGGTTGCTTTCGCAGCTAATAAATTGGGTGGCCACGTGGCGAGTATTCTCCAAATGCAAGCGGGCTGGCGCAGCAGGTTGGGTTTATGCTTGAGAGCATATTTCGGGCATACCGCTACCCGGATGATGGCGCGCACTGACTCACTATTTCATCGATAAGCGACGCATGACAACCGATGTGTGCAGACGCAAAAAACAGTGCCTTCAACGTACTGCGTGCATGCCCTTGCCGGCTGTCAGTTCTTTGCATTTATCGTTTAGAAATGGCGAAAACCGGCTTTAACCACTGCGGGATGGCATGCCAGCGTGCATGAACTCATCGGGGCATATTGAGCCAGCAGTTGGAAGGAATCCTGCAGTTGATGGCCTGAGAACCCAAAGCTCACTGACGGTGAACCTAACGCTTCCATACCGCAACGGGTTCGGCATTGCCCTGCTGCGAAAATGGCTCTAAACGCGGTGACGCAGGTCAAATAAACCAATATCAAGGCCAGCGCCGCGAGTCCCGATTTCGCTGCCATGGCGTCCGATGATTTTGCCGGCTCTGAAACCGTGGGACAAGGCACCTAGACAGGCCGCGCCAGACTAGCACGAGCCCATCGGCGCGTTCGCCGGGCCCGGCGGGCCTTTGTTCCGGTAAGTAAGTGCGGAATGAATATGCCTTTACATACAAAAGCCCCGACTGCTCGCGCAGCCGGGGCTTTTGTACTTTATGAAAAAGCTGTTATTCCACGACCAGCTTCTTCACAATGACTCCGGCGTCGGTTTGCAGGCGCAGCGAGTACACGCCCGTGGCCAGATTGGTCAGCGGCAGCGTGTGGGTGGCCAGACCGGCCGGCAGCACCTGCGTGAGCACCACGCGGCCCAGGGCATCCACTAGGCCCGCCGTCACGGCTTTGCGGCCCAGCACGGCGGGCAGTTCCACAAACACGGCCGTGCTGGCCGGGTTGGGATACAGGCCCACCTGGGCGGCGAGCGCGGCCGGGGCCGTGGCCAGCACGGCCTGCGGCGAGAACACCAATTCGAAGCGGGTGGTCAGCAGGGCCGAGGCGTTGCTGACCGTGAACGAATAGCTGGGCTGCTGGGCCAGGTCAATCACCGCCCCCGTCTGCAAGTCGCGCAGGTAGGTGGGGGTGCTGCCCAGGTTCCGCAGCTCGGCGGCGGCCAGGGTGTAGGTGCCGGCCACGGGCACGCCCACGGCCAGCGGTACCACGCGCTGCGCGGCGGTGAGCGGGGCCAGGCCGTTGACGCACAGGCGCTGGGCGGCCGAGAGGCTGCTGCTCAGGTTCAGCCCCGAGGGGTTGGCCAGCTTCTCGGCGTCGTACGCGGCGTCGAAGCCGTCGGTGGCGCCGCCGTCAAAGTAGACGAAGGCGTCGTCGGCCGGGGCGCTGCCGGCGGCGGCGCGCAGGGTCAGGTGCGCGGCCGGGCGGGCGTCGGCCGTGCGCTGGAAGACGGGGATGGGGTTGGCGTAATCGGTCACGCGGTGGCTATTCTTGAAGGTGAGCGTGCCGCTGGTCTGGCCCGGGGTCACGCGCACGAAGAAGGCCTTGCCCAACGGCAGCACCGGGCTCACGTTGCCAAAGTCGCCGCTAGGGTTTACTTGGTAGAAGCGGTAGGTGCCGGCGTACGGGTTGGTCGGGTCGTCGCTGGTGAAAACGTACATGACGCCGTCCACGTTGGGGCGGTCGGTGGCGCCCACCTGGCTCCAGTCCAGGGGCGCGGGGTAGGGGTTGCCCACCAGGTGTAGCCCTGCGTCGGCGGCCGTGGCCCCGGCGTTGCGGGCCAGCGTCTGCGTCACGGGGCCGTTGTTGAGCGCGCCCACAAAGTTCCAGGTCTGGTTAGCCGCCAGGTTCACGGTGTAGCCCTGGCCTACGGCGAGGGGGGCACCCAGCGCGGCGGGCGAGTACCAGCCCTTGTCGAACGTGCTCAGGGGGGTGGGAGCGGTAGCCAGGCGGGCCTGGTCGTAGCCGAACACCGTCGGGAAGGGCGTCACGGTGTTGCCTACCGTATTGTAATCCGGGTTCACCACGGGCGTGAAGCCGCTCGTCGTCAGGCTCGCCACCGTGGCGTTGGCGATGGGCGCCGACACGTGGCGGTAGCCCGCGTTGGGGTTCTGACTCGGGTCGATGTAGCGCTGCACCGTGGCATTGCCGGTCACCACGGCCCCGCCGTTGTTCACCACCAGGGCCGTACCCGCCGCATCCGATATCAAAGTGAAGGGGTTGCCGGTGGTGGCGAAGTTGCCGTTGAGCGTGAGCACGCGCCGCACCGAGGTGACGTTCGGGTTGTTCAGCTGCGCGCCGTTGGCGCCCACCGTCAGGTTCCAGAAGCGGTTCACGCCGCCACCGTTGAGCAGGGCCGGGGCGCTGCCGCCCAGCGCGAGTGTGCCGCCGTTGGGGCCCGCGAAGCCGCTGAAACTCCCATTGTTGGTCAGGTTGGCAGCCAGCGTGAGCGTGTTGCCGCTCATCGTCAGAGAGGCCCCAGCGGCGATACTCACGTTGCGAGCGTTGGCCTGCGAGGTATTGACCGCAATAGTCGGGAAGCGGTTGCCGGTGGGCGAGGTCGGGATGACGGCATCAATGGTGGCATTCGGCACCTGGTTGGGCGTCCAGTTGCTGGCATCAAACCAACTAGTGTTGGTGTTGCCCGTCCAGGTCACCACCGTTACAACCGGGGCCGCGATGCTGAGCGTGTAGCTGCGCGAGCCAGTGTAAGGGCCCGCGCCAGTCGAGGCATCGGTTGCCGTCACCGTAAAGGTGTACGGGCCGTTCACCGTAGGCGTGCCCGAGAGCACCCCGGCCGCCGACAGCGTCAGGCCCGCCGGCAAGGCGCCGCCCATGATGGCGAAAGTGTAGGGAGCCGTGCCACCCGAAGCCGTGAGGACCTGGTTGTAAACCGTGCCCTGCGTGCCATTCGGCAGCGTAGGCGGGCTCACGGCGATGGTCGGGGCCGCAATGGTGAGCGTGTAGCTGAGCGAGCCGTTGTAGGGGCCGCCGCTGGCGCTGGTCGAAGCATCGGTGGCCGTCACCGTGAAGACGAACGAGCCGCCCGCTGTGGGCGTACCCGAGAGCACGCCGGCCGAAGACAAGGTCAGGCCCGCCGGCAGCGCCCCCGCCGTGACGGCGTAGGTGTACGGAGCCGTGCCACCCGAAGCCGTGAGGGCCTGGTTGTAGACCACTGCCACCGTGCCAGCCGGCAGCGTGGTCGGGCTCAGGGCGATGGCGGGAGCCGCAATAGTCAGCGTGTAGCTGCGCGAGCCAGTGTAAGGGCCTGCGCCGGTCGAGGCATCGGTTGCCGTCACCATGAAGGTGAACGAGCCGCTCGCAGCGGGCGTGCCCGAGAGCACCCCGGCCGCCGACAGCGTCAGGCCTGCCGGCAACGCGCCGCCCGTGATGGCGTAGGTGTAGGGAGCCGTGCCGCCCAAGGCCGTAATGGTCTGGTTGTAGGTCGCGCCCCGCGTGCCGCTAGGCAACGTAGCCGGCGACACCGCAATGGTCGGAGCCACGATGGTCAGCGTGTACGTCTGCGAGCCGCTGTAGGGGCCGCCGCTGAAACCGGGTGAGGCATCAGTGGCCGTGAGTGTAAAGGTGAACGAGCCACCCGCCGTAGGCGTACCCGAGAGCACGCCGGCCGAAGTCAAGGTCAGGCCCGCCGGCAGCGCCCCCGCCGTAATGGCGTAGGTGTACGGAGCCGTGCCGCCCGAGGCCGTAATTGTTTGGTTGTAAGTGGCCGCCACCGTGCCCGCCGGCAGCGTAGCCGGGGTGAGCGTAATGGCGGGAGCTGCAATGCTGAGCGTGTAGGTGCGCGAGCCGCTGTAGGGGCCCGGAGCCGCCGAGTTGTCGGTCGCCGTCACGGTGAAGGTGAACGAGCCACTCGCCGCGGGCGTGCCCGCAATCGTGCCGTTCGTCAAGATAAGTCCAGCCGGCAATGCGCCGCCCGTGATGGCGTAGGTATAGGGAGCCGTGCCGCCCAAGGCCGTAATGGCCTGGTTGTAGGCCGTGCCCCGCGTGCCGTTGGTCAGGGTAGCCGGGCTCACCGTGATGGTCGCGGCCTGGAACTGCACGCTCACGATGTTGCTGAGCGAGTTGCCGGTGTTGTTGGCGTCCTGGGCCACGTTGGCGGCCAGGCTCACCGATACGAGGCCGAAACCGCTGGGCGTCACGGTGAAGGTGTAGGGGCCTGCGCCGCTGCCGCTGAAGCTGGCTGCATTGAGCGTACCGCCCGATACCGTCACGTCCGCGGCCGTGAAGGTGGTGCCCACGCTCTGCGGGTTGCCGCCCGCCGTGAAGCTCACCGCGAAGGGAATGGGCGCGGTGCTGGTGGGGCTGGCCGAGGTGGTGCTCACGGTGGCCGTCAGGGTCGGGGCAAACACGTTGAACGAAGCCGAGGTGAAGGGCTCGTACGTCGGGGTTTGATTGGGCTGAATGCTGCCCACGAACACGTCGTTGACGAACACGTTCAGCCGCTGGTCGACTGCGGTGTAGTAGCGCTGAGCCGTCTGGAAGTTCACCTGGTAGCTGCCCGTAGGCACGGCTAGGTTCTGCGAGAGGCTGGCGTTGTTGTCGCCAGCGCTCTGTATCAGGGCCACCGCGTCGCCGTTGGGCGGCAGGGGCTGGGGTCGGCCCGGGACTTGGGAGTCGAAGGCGCTGCCGTAGCGCGCCACGCCGGCCGTGCCGGTGAAGGCCCAGGGCGCGGCCACCACGGGCGTGGCGTCGGTCGCCTTCCGGAAGCCGTTGGCCGGCACGTTGTTGGTTTCGAAGCTGCCGTTTTGCAAGCCGTTGGCCACCACCGTGCTCGTGCCGCTTTGCAGCACCTGCACCACGTCCACGAAGGCCGTCACGTCGCCGTTGCCGCTGGCGCTGCCCGCCGCCTGGATGCGCAGCGTGGGCGCCGCCGCGAAGCTCTTGGTGATGGTGTAGGTTTCGCCGGCCGTGTAGGGCACGTTCGACACCGTGGGCGTAATGCCCGTGCTGTTGGCCACGTTCAGCGTCAGGGTGCCGTCGCCCGTGCCCGTGTTGACTACCGCCGTGTAGGTCGTGCCTGAGCCCGAGACGCTGCTGATGCTGGCGCCGGTGTTGCTCGTGACCGAGAAGTTGTTGACGGTAACGCCGCTCACGCTGCCCGAGAACACCACCTGGTAGCTCACCTGGGTCGTGGCCGTGGGCGAAGGCGTCAGGCGCGTGACCGAGGCGACCGTTACGCTCTGGCTGACGGTATAGGTTTGGCCGCCGGTGAAGCCGCCGCTCAGGCCATTACCCGCCGCGTCGCCGATGCCCGAGCCGCTGCTCTTCACGTCGAGGCGCACGGTGCCGTTGCCGTTCACGCCGTTCACCGTCACGTCGTACTGCGTGCCGTTGCTGCCGCTCACGGCCGCCACGCTGGCAACGCTGCCGGTGGTGCTGCCGGTGGTCGTCACGAAGGTGAAGCTGCCAGTCGTTACCCCCGTCACCGCTTCGCTGAACGTCACGCGGAAGGTGAGCGAGGTGGCGCCGGTGGTGGCCGTGACCGGGTTCTGGCGCACGCTGCTCACCACCGTCGGGGCCACGGCATCCACCAGGATGCCGGCCGTCGAGGGCACGTTGTTGAGCGTGAGGGTGGCGTCGTTGCCGATGGCGTCGCGCAGCGTGCCGCCGTTCAGGGTCAGGGCGCCCAGCGCGATGCCGTCCGTGTCCACCTCGCCGTTCTGCACGGTGTAGCTGAAAACCAGCGCTGTGCTGCCCGAGCCTGAGGCGTAGACGGCCTGCCGGGCAGTCGAGCCAATGGTCAGGGCCAGCTGCGGGGTGCCCGTCACCGTGACGGCCTCCGAAAAGTTGACCGTGAAGCTCAGCACCTGCGTGGCGCGGTAGCTGCCATTGGCCGGCACAGCCACGCTGGTCACCACCGGGCCCGTCTTGTCAATGGTATAGGTTTCGCCCGCAAACGGCAGCGTCGTCGTGATGTCCGCCGAGAGGTTGGTGTCGTTGGCCAGGTTCAACGTCAGGCTGCCGCTGCCCGTGCCCGTGTTCACCGGCACCGTCCAGGTGTTGCCCGCGCCTGCTACCGGCGTACCCACCGAAGCCGTGCTCACCGTGCCCGTAGTGGTTAGCGAGAAGTTGGCCGCCGTCAGGCCCGTCACCGGTGCCCCGAAGGTCACCGTGTAGTTTACCGTGGCGGCGTTGGTGGGGTTGGCGTTGGCCCGCACGATGGAGTTCACCGTGGTTTGCTGCGTGCCGGTGATGCGAATGTAGTCGAAAGCCAGCTCCTTGGTGCCGATGCTGCTCTGCTCAACCTTGAAGTCCAGATTGGCCACGGCGGCGCTGTTGGGTATGTTGGTAAAGAGGATGTCCTGCAGGGTCGACGTAAGCCGGGGGCTGGTCGTTTCGGCCACGCCGTCCAAGTTGGTGTCCTGGCGCAGCTCATTGGTGGCGTTGTTGCCGTAGAACGCCCCAAACAGCACCCAGGTGCCGCCGTTGACCCGGTAGTACAGCTTCACGAAGTCCGTGTTGGCCCAAGGGCTGCTCAGCGAACCCTGGCCCTGGCCCATGCGCAGGGTAAAGCGCAAGTTCACATAGCCGGCGGCATTTACCGGGGCCAACTGCACGGCGGCCACCGGGGAGGCGGGGCTGCCCGGGCCATTGGTGCCTTCGCCAAACCAGTAGCCGGTGCCGTTGTAGTTAGCGAAGGTGGAGTTGGTGGGCGTCACGTTGCCGGGGCCCACGGGCGGGCTGGCCGTGGCCCGGAAAAAGCCCGTGCTGGAGGCCGCCACGGCAAAGGTGTTGGCGGTGTAGCGGGTCCCTTCGCCATCCAATTCGAAGTCTTCGGTGTAGGGCAGCCCCGCCGCCGCATTGAGCGTGGTCGTTACGTTGATGGTGCGCGTGACGGTGTTGCTGTTGGAAGTGCCATCATTCACCGTGAAAGCAACGATACGCGCCCCTCCGGTAGCCGTGGAGTTATTGCTGTTTCGGTAAGTAACCGAGCGCAACGCCGCTTGGTAGGCACCTAGCGCCGCCGTGCCCGTCAGCACGAGCGTGCCGTTGGCGTTGGACTGAATTGAGATGCCGTTCTGAGGGGAGAAGGCCAGCAGGTCCTGACCCGCTACGTAGCCGCCCGATTGGATGGCCACCGTGGCGCTTGACAGGGTGGTGTTGGTCCCGCTATGGCTTACCGCGATGCTGCTGGTAATCTGCGTGTCCGGGTCGCCTTCGGTGTAGCTGAGGGGGGTGTTGGTTTCGGTTGTACTCAGAGCCAATACCGGCTTGGCGACGTTGTCCTCGTCGCCTATCACCCGGATGTTGTCGAAGGCTATTTCCTCGCTGGCCCCGTGCTCATCCACCACCACGCGCACGTACAGCGAGCTGCCGGTAGCGGGTACGCCAAAGGTGAATTCCTTAAAATTACTGTCTACAACATCTGCCGTGGCAGTAGTGCCATTCAGGCTCAAGTCACCCCGGGTGCCATTGAATGCAGTGTTGCCCCTGAAGGTGGCCAGGGTGGTAAAATTCGTATTATCAAATGAGTACTGAACCAACAGTTGGTCATCCGCTTCGAAAGGCCGGTTTCCTGGGGCCACGGCGCCAGGCCCGCTCTTCGGAGCGGCCAGGGCGATGGTTATTTCCAGGTTTTTGTAGCCGGTGGTGTTTATCCCATTCAGCGTTAACACGCCGGCAGGCCCGACGGCCGCTCCGTCACTGGTGCCACGCACCGCCTCCGCCGCCCAGAAGTTGGTGCCCTGCTGGTTGCCCAGTGCCAACGGAAAGTTGGCGTATTGACTGGTTGGCGTGGCAGTGGTGGCCTTCTGGAAGTACGAGCTGGTGCCGGTGATGGTATTGGCCGTGTAGCCAGTGGCTGACCCTTCAAAGTTTTCCTGGCCCAGCGTGACGTTCAACTGCTGTGCCCTGGCGCCAAAGGCCAACAGGAACAGAAAGACCCAAAGTATGGATGTCTTCATAAGTTTAAAATTAATTGAAAAAGCAAATTTAAGCGTGAAGCGTTATTCTACAGCAATTTAGTATGAACCATTATGGGAAAGGCTTCCATAATCTCGCCAGCCCGTATGCCCAGCGCCACTAGCTGCGGGCCGGTGAAGTGGCCTTCGGTAAAAGCCAGCATATAGTAGAGAAACCGGGAGCCGGCACCTGCAGCACGGCGGCCGGGACACGCCAGAGAAAGGTGAATGCCCGCACGGCCGCGGGGGCCTGCATCAGCTGTTCGGTTTCGTCGGATGAAGGCAGCCGCGTGCATGGAGATAAGTACTTGGCAAACAAACCGCGCTGGCAGCCCGGCAGGCGACCTGCCCCGACTGCCAGCGCGGTTGTGGAAAAGCGGGCGGCGGCCGTTAGCCGCGCGAGGGGAAGTAGCCCTGCAGGGCAATGGCGTAGTTCATGGCAATCAGCGGCTGGCGGTTGTCGTGGGGCTGGTTGCCGCCCACCGAGGAGGTCGTGTTCGGCAGGGCATTGGCGCCGAAAGACGCATTGGGCGTGCCCGTGGCAAACTGCGTCGCGGTGCCCTGGGCCGGAAACGCCTGGCTGGCTTCGGCATACTCCGCGGCGGTGCCCGTCTGAATGGTGCCCTGGTAGCCGTGGCCGTGCGCCGGCATCTGCGCCTGCGTAAGCGTCACGGTTTCCGAGCCGCCAATCTGGCCCCAGCTGTAGGTCGAGCCACCGGGCATCGCGCCTACCCCCGTGATAAGGCGGCCGCGCAGGTCGGGCAGGCGGAACGTCGTGACGCCGTCGCCGCCGTAGGTGGTGCCCAGCAGCGAAAACAGCGCCTGGTTCTGGTTAATGGGCAGTGTCTGGCCTTGGCAATAGGCCCAGCCTTTCGGCGCGAAGGGGAAGCTCATGAGGCGGATTTCGCCAACGAATGCGTCCATATAAGTGAGGAAAGAAAATGAAAAGGGAGAAGAAAAGCGGCGCCTATGGCTGCGTCGGGTAAATGCCCGAGGTGCAGATGATGTAATAGATGGCCGTGAGGGGCTGCAGGTTGGAGTGCGGCTGCGAGCCGCCAGCGGGCGTCATCTGACCGGTGAGGGACGTGGGCGCCAGCGCATCTGCGCCAGAGGTGTTGATATAAGCCAACGCGCCCTTGTCCGCGAAGAAGGCGTTGGTGGGGTCGGTTACGGGGGTGGTGGCGCCGCTGATGACGTTGACCGTGCCGCTGAACGGGTGCTGGTGCACCGGCAGCTGGTTGCTGGTGAGCGTCACCGTCTCCGTGCCCTGCATCTGCCCAATGACGTAGCTCGACAGGCCGGGCCCCTGGCCCTGGCCAACGGCCACGCGGCTGGCCATGTTGGGCACGGCAAAGGTGGTTTGCCCGTCGCCGCCGTAGGTGGTGCCGATGAGGGCATACAGCGCGTCGTACTCGCTGATGGACAGCAGGCTGCCGTTGCAGAACAGCCAGCCAACGGGGGCGAATGTGCCGCCGAAAATGCGGATTTCTCCGAGGTAAGGTTCCATGGTTGAAAATCGAATGAGGGGGAGAACGGACGGTTAGGAACGCTGCGGGAAGACACCCTGCAGGGCAATGACGTAATACATGGCCAGGAAGGGCTGACGGTTTTCGTGGGGCTGATTGCCCCCCACGATGCCGCCCGAGCCTTTCACCGAGCCGGCGGCCATGGTCTTGGTGCTGGCGGTGGCCCCGTACTGCGGGTCCACGGTGTCGCTGAGGTAGTTTCCGCTGGGCGAGGCAGCGTTGCCCGGTTGGGAATTGACGTTTACCGAAGCGCTGAGGGTGTGGGTGTGGGCCGGCATCTCCGGCTGCTGCAGCGTCACCGACTCTATGCCAGTCATTTCACCCGGCGTGTAAGAGGTCAGCCCAGCGCCAGCGCCCGCGTCCACGATGACGCGGCCGCGCAAGTCGGGCAGGGCGAAGGTCGTCGTGCCGTTGCCGCCGTACTGCGTGCCGAGAATCGAGAACAGGGCTGTGTTCGAGCGGATTTGTATCAGCGAACCGTCGCAGATGGCCCAGCCCCGCGGAGCGAAGGAAAAAGCGACAGCGCGGATTTCTCCGAGTAATGGTTCCATAGAGTGAACGAGAAAAAGGTGAAGGTGAAAAAAGCAAGCCCTCGCAACCGCGCCGGCCCGTAACAAAGCAGTGGTACTAATCAGGAAAAAGGAGCAGTGGCCGGCTCCCACAGCTTGCGGTAGGTGGTGGGTTGCGGCATGGCTTGGCGAGCCATTGCGCGGTAGTTAACCTGTTGGCCAGTGAGAGAGAAAATGCATCACTGCCAAAAGTACCAGCCTTCGGACAGCGCAGAGAGTGGAATGCTCAGCGTGCACATTTTTCTGGTCACTAACGTAGTAAATGCTTGAGAACAAGGAATAGAAATTCGCGAAGCTAAACGGTTTGCGTCAGCAAAGAAAGGGGGTATGAGCCGTCAGCGTTAGCGTAGAAATACGGGGGTTAGCAAGCACGTATTTCTACGTGTATGGCCTCCCCAAATTAGTCGCCGCCACGGCATGTTGCTACATTTTCAGCATGCCGTGCTTGGCGGCAAACACCACCAGGCCGGCCACGTTGCGGGTGCCGGTTTTTTCCAGCAGCCGCTGCCAGTGGCCTTCCACCGTGCGCTTGCTGATGAAGAGGTGCGCGGCAATTTCGGCGGCCGTGAGCCCTTCGCAGATGAGGCGCAGCACGGCTTCCTCGCGCGGCGTGAAATGGTCGGACTCCAGCAGCCGGGCCGCCGGCAGCCGGGTGGGCTGCTGCACGCCCCGCATCAGGGCCCGCGAAATGCGGGGGGTGAAGTGGTGGCCCGTGGTGAGCACCTCCTCAATGGCCCGGACAAGCTCGTCCGGGCTGGCGTCTTTGGGCAGGTAGCTGCGGGCGCCCAGCTTCATCATCTGGGTGATGAACTTGTCGGCCGAGTGCATCGACAAGACGATGATTTTCAGGTTGGGGTACTGGGCGAGGAGGCGCTGGGCCACTTCGGGCCCGTCCATGTGGGGCATCTGCAGGTCGAGCAGCAGCACGTCGGGCAGGCGCCGCTCGCACACGGTCAGCAACTCGGGCAGCGTGGCGGCCTCGTCCACCTGCTCGACGTAGGGCAGGGCCTGTAGAATGTAGCGCAGCCCCTGCCGGAACATGGGGTGGTCGTCGAGCAGGGCAATGTGGGCGGGAAAAGAAGGGGAAGCCATTGCAGCGGGGTAGCCTAAGATGGGCGAAAGTAGGCAGTAATAATCAGACGAATGCCTACATTATTCCGGGGTTTGCAGCTCAATCAGGAAATGCGTGCCGGGGGTGGCAAGGGCCGGCTGGTGCAGGCGCGCGCCCAGCATTTGCACGCGCACGTCGATGTTGCGCAGGCCCAGGCCGGCCACCCCGGCCGGCTGCAGGCCGCCCGCCGCCGGGGCCCGCAGCCCGCAGCCGTCGTCTTCCACCGACAGGGTCAGCCGCTGGCCCTGCTGCTGCAGCTTCACGCTGAGGCGGGTGGCGCCTTTGGCGTGCTTCAGGGCGTTGTGCACCAGCTCCTGGCAAATGCGGTAGAGGGCCAGCTCCTGGCGCAGGGGCAGTGGGCGCGGGTAGTGCAGCTCCAGGGCGATGGGCAGGGCGCCGGTTTCGTTGCCGATGTCGACGAGGTGTTGCAGGGCATCGGCCAGGCCGAAGCGGGCCAGCACCGCCGGGTAAAGGCTGTGCGAGATGCTGCGTGCGTCCTGCACGGCCGTGGCCATGAGTTCCTCGACCAGCGCCAGCAGCTCGGGCGAGTTGGCGGGCGTGGGCTGGCTGCTGAGGCGGTTCACCAGCAGCTTGGCCGTGGCCAGCGTGGAGCCGATGCCGTCGTGCAAATCCTGGCCAATGCGCTCGCGCTCGCCTTCCTGCGCTTCGATGATGGCGGCCAGCAAGGCCTGCTGGTGCTCGGTTTCGGCGGTGCGCAGGCGCAGCTGCTGCTGCAGCAGGCGCTTTTGGTAGGTGAAGAGGAACAGCAGCAGGCAGCCCGCCGCCAGCAGCATCATGCCAATGCCCCAGAACAGCAGTGAGCCAAAAGCTACTTCTTCGGGGGAAGCCATAGGGCCAGGCTGTAGCAGCAATAAAGCGTGATAAACAGCAGGGTGTGCACCATCCAGACGTTCATGTTCAGGCCGTGCGAATAGCGGAGCAGAAAATTGCTAAACAAGGCAATCTGCAGGTAGCCCAGGCAGTAGATGGTGAGCCCGGCCGACACCCAGAACATGGGCTCGCGCTTGAGCTGCTGCACGCGCAGCTCGTGCAGCAGCTTGCGAAAGTAGAGGCCGATGAGCCCCAGCACCAGCACGCTTTGCAGCACCTGCTGGCCGGGGCGGAACTTCCAGAGGCTCCCCGCCGCGTAAAAGCTGTCGAACAGCACGTAGGCCGTGAAGCCGCCCACCAGCCAGGGCAGGGCCCGGGTGAAGCCCGGCGAGCGCAGGGTTTTGTCGTAGACCAGGGCCAGCAGCCCAAACTCGCCAATGGCGCACACGGGCATCAGAAACAGGTTGTTCTGGTGGTAGAGCATCATCACCAGCCCCACGAGTTCGAGGGGCAGAATGAACCACATGAGCGCGGCCAGGTAGCGCAGGTTGAGGGGCAGGGAGCGAAAGCGCACCAGCCCAATGAAGGCCGCCACCACCACCGGCGCCGGCGAAACCCGGGCCAGAAGATGCGGCAGCGAAAGGTGGAAGAGGTCGGCCATCGGGGCAGCGGAAAGCTTCGGTGGGCAGGAGCGGCCGGGGCGCGGCTAGTCCATGGGCGGGCAGGGCGTCGATAGGTCGAAGAACCCGGCGCTGGCGGCCTTCGCTTGGGCCTGCTGGCTGGGGTCGAAGCGGCGCACCACCAGGCCAAAGGTTTGCGAGGGCGAGGTGGCCCCGGCCGCAACGTACTGGTGCAGGCCCAGCTTCAGGCGGATTTGCTGGTCGGTGTAGTCGGCCGTGTCGGTGAAGAGCGGCGCCAGAAAATCGTCGATTTCAAAGTTGTAGCCTTCGAGCGGCCCGTAGCTGGTCGTGAACATGGCCGTGGTCAGCGTGTCGGCGCCCAGCCAGTTGGCTTCCCACAGGCCGGCTAGGCCGCCGGGCACGGGCTCGGTGGGGAGCGACGGGAACGGGGCCGCCATGGCGTCGGGCAGGTAGAAGGCCGTTAGCTGCCGGTTGTCGTCGTCGGAGGCAAACAGCACCAGCGAAAACCGGTACTGCTCGTCGGTTTGGACCGGCAGCAGCACAAAGCGGGCCTTGATGCGGCGCACGCCCACGGCCGAAACCAGCTCGATGATGCGCTGGATAGAGAATGTAGCGTAGGCCACGCGCTGGTCGCCATCGTTGAAATAGCCGGGGAGGTCGGGGTTGTCCAGCTCACTTATTTTGTTCAGCCACTGGGCAGCGTATTCCGTGTACAGTTCGGGGTCGAGGATGCTTTCGGAAGTAACGGTTGGGCGCATGGGAAATGTGGGCGTAAAAAGTGGTGAAAAAAGCGGTGGCCGGGTTGCCGGTGGCCCGAAGCCAGCGCTTCGGACCTGGCAAAGGAACAGCACTGCCGGGGTTCGGACAGCGGGTAAAAATACGGGGGATTAAAAACCACGTATTTCTACGGGGTACCGGTCCTGTTTTCCGGTGGTTTTCGGGCTGCTTGAGTTTGCAGGACTCGGAGGGCGCCGTGGGCCCGGCCGGTGAGAAGTCCTTCAGTCCAGCTCTACCATGGCCTTGATGACGCCGTTGGCAGGGTCGAGCCAGCCCTCAAACTCGGTTTTTACTGCATCGAACCGCACGCGGTGCGAGATGTAGGTGGTGGGCTGCACCAGGCCCTGCTTCACGGACCGGATGACGTGCTCAAAATCGGCCCGGGTGGCGTTGCGGCTGCTCATGAGCGTGGCTTCGCGCTTGTGAAATTCCGGGTGTGAAAAGCTGATGTCGCCCTTTTGCAAACCCACCAGCACGAAGCGCCCGCCGTGCGCCAGGTACGGAAACGCGCCCAGAATGGCCTGCCGGCTGCCCGTGGCGTCAATCACCACGGTGGGCATGTCGCCGTGGGTGAGGGCGGCCAGCTGCGCCGCCACGTCGGGCGCCAGCGCGTTGAGGGTGTGGGCCACGCCCAGCTTCTGCTGGCAAAAGGCCAGGCGCTGCTCGTTGATATCCAGGGCAATGACCTGCCCGCCCGCGATGCGCGCAAACTCCATCACGCCCAGCCCGATGGGGCCGGCGCCCACCACCAGCACAAACTCGCCGGGCTGCACGCCGGCCCGCCGCACGCCGTGCGCGCCGATGGCCAGCGGCTCGACCAGGGCCAGCTCGTCGTAGCTCAGGCCTTCGCCGTGCACCAGCTTGTCGGCCGGCACCGCCACCACATCGGTCATGCCGCCGTCCATGTGCACGCCAAATACCCGGATGCTGGCGCAGCAGTTGGGCAGGCCCCGGCGGCAGGCAATGCAGTGCCCGCAGTTGAAATACGGAATGAACGTGACGGCCTCGCCCGGCGCAAAGCCCGGCGCGCCGCCGGCGTCCAGCAGCTCGGCGGCCAGCTCGTGGCCCAGCACCCGCGGGTAGTTGAAAAAAGGCTGCGTGCCCTGAAACGCGTGCAAATCGGTGCCGCAGATGCCAATGCGCCGGATGCGCAGCAGCGCCTGGCCGGGCTGGGCGGTGGGGTGGGGGTGCTGCTGGTAGGCAAACTGGCCGGGCTCAAGGCAGACGAGGGTATTCAAGGGAATTGTGAATTAGGAATTATGAATTCTGAATTAGAAACCAGAATCAGAATGCGCCAAAAGCGCCAATTCAGAATTCATAATTTTTAATTCATACTTAAAATCAAGCGTTGGCCAGGGCGCGGTCGAGGTGCACGTAGCCGCCGTCGATGTGCAGAATCTGGCCGGTGGTGTGGCTGCTGCGGTGGGAGAGCAGGAAGGCCGTGGTGTTGGCCAGCTCCTCGGCGGTGGTCATGCGGTTGCCGAGCGGAATTTTGCTGGTGATTTCGCGCAGCTTTTCCTCGGGGTTGGGCAGGGTCTGAATCCAGGTTTCGTAGGCGGGCGTCCAGCATTCGGCCACCATCACGGCGTTCACGCGGATGCCGTACTTGAGCAGCTCCACGGCCCACTCGCGGGTGAGGGCGTTGCGGGCGCCGTTGGCGGCGGCGTAGGCGGAGGTGTTGCCCTGGCCGGTTTCGGCGGTTTTGGAGGTGATGTTGACGATGGCGCCCTGCGACTTTTTCAGCTCGGGCAGCGCGTGGTGGGCCATGAGGTAGTAATGCACCACGTTGCGGTGCAGGCTCTGCATGAAGCCCGCGTAGTCGCCGCTTTCCAGGCCCACGCCGTCGTTCACGCCGGCGTTGTTCACCAAGCCGTCGATGCGGCCAAACTGCGCGACGACGGCCTGCACGGCACGGGCGCACTCGTCGGGTTCGGATAACTCGGCAGCTACCTGCCAGGCCTGGCCGCCAGCGGCTGCAATGGATACTACGGTTTGCTGGTTATCGGCTTCGTTGCGGCCCACGATGACCGGAATGGCGCCCTCCTGGGCCAGCACGCGCGAGATGCCTTCGCCGATGCCCTTGGCCCCGCCCGTGACGATGATGACCTTGTGTTGAAGCTGCAAATCCATGCGAATGGGGATTATAGATGGTAGAAAGCCACGGCGTTGTCGCCCCAGAACCCGGCCTGCTCGGCGGCGGAAAAGGGTTTCATGTAGTCTTCCAACATGCCCAGTGCCCGGCTGTAGCCGCCGGCCACGTTGCACACCGGCCAGTCAGACCCGAACATCAACCGCCCGGGCCCGAAGGCATCAAAAGCGGCGTCCAGATACGGCCGAAAATCGGCTGGTTGCCAATGCTGCCAGTCGGCTTCCGTCACCAGTCCCGATACTTTGCAACTCACGTTTTCGTGCGCGGCCAGCGCCTGCAAGTCCCGGCGCCACGGCTCCATTTCGCCCGCCTTGATGAGGGGCTTGGCCAGGTGGTCGAGCACGAAGGGCTGGTTTGGAAAGGCGGCTGCCAGTTCGGCGGCGTAGCCCAGCTGGTCGGGAAAAATCAAGACGTCGTAAGTGAAGCCGTGCGCGGCCAGTGCGCCGATGCCTTGCCGAAAATTGGGCTTCAGCATCAGGGCACGGTCGGCTTCGCCTTGCAGCACGTGCCGGAAGCCTTTCAGCTTCTCGAACCGGCTGTAGTAAGCCAGTCGCTCGGCCACGTTTTGCGCTTGCAAATCAACCCAGCCCACCACGCCTCGGATGAAGTCGTGCGCGGCGGCATTGGCTAGCTGAAACTCGTTCTCGGCTTCGGTCTGGTCAGATTGCACCGCCACGCAGCCGTCGAAGCCGTGCTGCTGCAGAATGGGCGCCAAATCCGCCGGCAAAAAGTCGCGCCGGATGGTGGCCATGTCGTCGCTTATCCAGGCGTCGCGCACGGCATCGAACCGCCAGAAGTGCTGGTGGGCGTCAATTCTGGCCATAGGCTTTCACGGTTTGGCGCGAGGTGCCCAGGCCGGTGATGCCCAGCTCCACCACGTCGCCGGGCTTCAGGTACACGGGCGGCTTCAGGCCCAGGCCCACGCCGGCGGGCGTGCCCGTCGAGATGATGTCGCCGGGCAGCAGCGTCATGAACTGGCTGAGGTAGGAAATCAGGAAGGGAATCCGGAAAATGAGGTTGGCCGTGGTGCCGTCCTGCATCATCTGCCCGTTCACGCTCAGCCAGAGGCGCAGGTTGTCCACGTCGCCCACCTCGTCGGGCGTGGCCAGGAAGGGGCCCACCGGCGCGAAGGTGTCGCAGCCCTTGCCCTTGTCCCAGGTGCCGTGGCGCTCCAGCTGAAACTCGCGCTCCGACACGTCGTTGTGCAGCGCGTAGCCGGCGATGTACTCGTGGGCGTCGGCCTCGTCCACGTAGCTGGCCCGCTTGCCTATGACGACGGCCAGCTCCACTTCCCAGTCGGTTTTCACCGAGTTTTTGGGAATCACCAGGTCGTCGTTCGGGCCCACGTAGGCCGTGGTCGATTTCATGAACAGCACCGGCTCGGGCGGCGGGGTGGCGCCGGTTTCGCGGGCGTGGTCGGCGTAGTTCAGCCCGATGCAGAGCAGCTTGGACGGCCGGGCCACCGGCGGGCCCAGCCGCTCGCCGGCCGGGATTTCGGGGAGCGTGCCGTCGTTCGCTTGCAGAAACTGGGCGAGGCGCGCGAGGCCGTCGGTGGCAAAAAAGGCTTCGTTGTAGTCTTCGCCAAAAGCCGAGGCGTCGTAGCGCCGGTCGTGGAGGATGACGCCGGGCTTTTCCTGGCCGGGCTGGCCGTAGCGGATGAGTTTCATGGGGATGTTCTGGGTTGGTGTGAGAACGTCATGCCGAGCGCAGCGAAGCATCGTTACCTCGGAAGTAAATAATTACGCTGCTCGGTAAAGATGCTTCGCTGCGCTCGGCATGACGTTCCTGTAGTGTCCTGTATGGCCGGACTACCGTGAATGCGCGCTACGTGTTCAGCTTGATGAACCCGCCGTCCAGCGGGTAGTCGCAGCCGGTCACGAAGCCGGCTTCATCCGAGCTCAGGTACAGGGCCAGGGCGGCCACTTCGTCGGGCTGGCCCATGCGGCCGATGGGCTGGCTTTGGGAAAGCTTGTCGAAGATTTCGGTTTCCCGGCCGGCGTAGTTTTTGGCGATGAAGCCGTCCACGAACGGCGTGTGCACGCGGGCCGGCGAGATGCTGTTGCAGCGGATGTTGCTGCCGAGGTAGTCGCGGGCCACCGAGAGCGTCATGGCGAAAAGGGCGCCCTTGCTCATGGAGTAGGCCAGGCGGTCGGTGAGGCCCACGTGGGCCGCGATAGAGGCCATGTTCACGATGGCGCCGCCGCCCTGGGCCTTCATTAGCGGCACGGCGGCGAAGAGGCAGTTGTAGGCGCCCTTCACGTTCACCTGGTACACACGGTCGAAATCGGCCTCGGAGGTGGTTTCCACGGTGCCCACGTGCGCGATGCCCGCGTTGTTGACCAGAATATCGACCCGGCCCAGGGCCTGGAAGGTGGCCACCACAGCGGCCTGTTGGCTGACGTCGGCGGCGTGCACGGCGGCCGTGCCGCCGGCCTCTTGGATTTCGGCCACCACTGCCTGGCCGGCGTCGGCGTTCAGCTCGATGAGGTGGACGGCGGCGCCCTGGCGGGCAAAGAGCAGCGCAATGGCCCGGCCAATGCCGCTGCCGCCGCCGGTGATGACGGCGGTTTTTCCGGTTAAACTAAACATAGGGAAGGAACTAGGAAGAGAGTAGCGAATGAAGGCGAGAGGGCGTCCGGCCGTAGCCGGCCGGGGGCTCATGGCCCGCCAGATATGCCAATGCGCCGCCATCCGGGTAGGACAACGACGCATTGACAGGTAAGCTGTTAAATCAGCGTGGCCGCGGGGCCTTACATCATGGGGTCGAAGCTGCCGCCCCAGCCCTTGTTCTGCTGGATTTGGGGGTCGTTGTCGATGGCGGCCTGCGGAATGGGGAAGAAGTAGTAGTTGGCGTCCCACTTGATGCCGGTCGTCGAGATGGGCGTCGTTTCCAGCGTCTTGGACGTTATGGTGAAGTAGTTGGTGTACACGTCGTCCAGGTTCCGGGTGTCGCGCGTGGTGGCGAAATCAGCCGGCGCGGTGGTGCTCAAGGTGATGGTTTTGCCGGTGCGCTTGAGGCCGTTGAGGCTTTCCATCTTGCGCCAGCGGCGCAGGTCCCAGAAGCGCTTGCCCTCAAAAGCCAGCTCCAGCTGCCGCTCGTAGAGGATGGCGTCGAACATCTCGGTGCGGGTCATGTTGGGTTTGAGGCCGTAGAGCTGGTCGGCGCCTGGCTCGATGCCCGCCCGTAGCCGGATGGCTTTCAGTTCGGTGTACGCTTCGTTGAGCTTGTTCACGCCGCAGGCGCTTTCCGCCAGGTTCAGCAGCACTTCGGCGTAGCGGATTTCAATCCAGTCGGTGCCCAGGTACTGTACTTCGCTGGCCGACGCCGTGGGGTTGATGGCCTTGCGGGTGTAGAAGCCGGTGTTGGTAGAGCCGCCGGTTTCGACCGTGCTGCCGTTGCGGATGTACGTCCAGAGGCGGTAGCCGGTGTTGCCGTTCAGGGGCCAGGTAGAGCCGTTGTAGGCAATGGTTTTGTCGAAACGCGGGTCGCGGTTTTTGTAAAACAGCTGGTCGGTGTAGGCGTATTTGGTCGACTCGTTGCGCTTCTTGCCGTCCAGCATGGGGAAGGCCTGCACCATTTCCCAGGTGGGCTGGTTCTGGCCGCCGCCGGTGCCGTTGGCGGCGGGGCGGGTGGAGTTGTCGTACTGGTTGTTGCGCTTCAGCTGGTCGCCGGTGGCGGTGTTGTAGCTGGTCACAAACACCGCTTCCGGGTTGCCCACTTCCTGAAACCAGAGCTGGTCGAAGGACGTGTGCAGGCGGTAGCCGTTGGCCAGCAGCGTGGCTTTGGCCTGCACGTTGGCGTCGTAGGCAGCCTGCCACTTGTCGGTGGTGGTAAACTGGGGGCTGGCGGCGTACACCAGCACCCGGCCTTTGAGGGCCAGGGCGGTGCCTTTGTTCACGCGGCCCCAGTCGGCGTTGGCCGTCCATTTGGGGGGCAGCGTCTGGAAGGCCGAATCCAGGTCGGCCACGATGGCGGCGAAGGTTTCGGCGGTGGTGTTGCGCGGCAGGTAGGTCAGGTCCCGCGCTTCGGGCCCTACGCCGTTGAGGGGGCTCATCACCAGCGGCACGCCGCCGTACTGCCGCACGAGCTCGAAGTAGCGCCAGGCCCGGAAAAACTGGGCCTGGCCCCGCAGGCGGCCTTTGGTGCCGGCGGGCAGCGGGCCGTTGCGCACGTTGCTCAGGAACATGTTGATGGTCCTGATTTTGCCGTAGTTGTTGGTGGCGCTCAGGCCGGTGCCAAACTCACCGCCCACGTCCGACACGAGCAGCGTGCCGGCCAGTAGGCGGTTGCTGGAGTAGGCCTCGTCGGTCAGGCCGGCCACGTTGAAGTTGCTGGCGTTGTTGTTGGCCGTGTTGATGGTGGCGTTGATGATGGGGTCGCCCCACTCCGGCAGGTTCTGGTTGTAAATGAAGCTCAGGTTGAGGTTGGCCAGCGTGGAGTCTTTGAACACGAGCTCCGTGGTGGACTGCCCCAGGTTCTCCTTGTCCAGCACTTTCTCGCAGCTGCTCAGCCCGAACGCGGAGCCGATGGTGGCGAGGGCGATGTAATGAAATGGTTTCATGATGCGGATGGGTGGGAATTAGAAGCCGACGTTCAAACCCAGCGAGAGCGAGCGCAGCGTGGGGTACGCGTCGAAGGCGCCCGAATAGGTTTTGTAGCTGTAAGGGTTGTAAAAGTTCACGGGGTTGATGGCCGTGAAGAACACGCGCACCGAGCCCACGCCCACCCGTTCGGTGAGGGAAGCGGGCAGGCTGTAGGAGATGTTGGCGTTGCGCATGCCCGCCGAGAAGGAGTTGCGGAACCAGAACGCCGAGTTCACGTCATAGGTGGAGCCGTAGGCCGGCGCGGGGTACGCCGCGTTCGGGGTTTCGGGCGTCCAGTGGTCGGCCCAGAATTCGGGCCGGTTCGAGGTGGCCGTGCCCTGCTTGCGGGCCCCTGATTCCACCATGTCCTGGCCGCCCCAGGACATGCCCATCGTGGCCGAGATGCTCAGCGACTTGTAGCTGATGGTGGGGTTGAAACCGATGCTGTAGTGGTTGCTGGCCTTGGGGGTCAGGAAAGTCTGGTCCACGTCCGTGATTTTGCCGTCCGGGCCGGTGTAGTTGCCCGACGCGTCTTTGGGGCCGCGGATGTCCCGGTAGTAGAGCATGCCGGGCTTGGGGGCCGTCCCGAACAGGGTGTAGGTTTTGTCGTAGCCGGGGTTGGCCTGGAAGTAGGCGTCGATGTCGGCCTGGCTCCGGAACATGCCCTGGTAGTCGTAGCCCACCACGCCCATATCGGTCGAGCGGCCCGTGGGGTCGTCCCACTGGCCGAGCTGGCCGCGGCTCACGTCCACTTTCACCTGCTTGTTGTCGCTCCAGGAGAAGAAGGTGTTCACGCGGAACCCGAGGTCCTTGGTGATTTTGTCGCCGTAGCCCACCGACACTTCGTAGCCGAAGCCGTCCACCGACGAGAAGTTTTCCGAGGGCAGCGCGGCCCCAATCACCAGCGGGGCCGAGTTCACCAGCTGAGTGAGCATGTTGTAGCGGTGGTCGTAGAAGCCGTCCACGGTCAGCGAGAGGCGGTTGCCCAGGAACTGGGCGTCGATGCCGGCGTTGTACTTGGTGTCGTCGTCCCAGCGGGCGGCGCGGTTGGCCATGGCGTTGTTGGCCGCAAACACCAGCGACCGGTCGCCGTTGCCGCCGAACACGGCGCCCTGGCCGGTTTTCAGGCCGTAGCTCGTCTGCCAGTTGTAGGGCTTGGTGGCGTCGCCGCCCAGGAAGCCCAGCGAAGCGCGCAGCTTCAGCAGGTTCACAAACGACACGTTGTCCTTAAAGAACCGCTCTTCCGACATTACCCAGCCCACCGACACCGACGGGAACAGGCCCCAGCGGTACTCCGGCGCGAAGTTGGTGGAGGCGTCGTAGCGCAGCGTAGTTTCCAGCAGGTACTTGCCGTCGTAGTCGTAGTTGAAGCGGCCGGCGTAAGACAGGGTGCCCGCCTCGCTGGCGGTTTCCGTGGTGGTTTGGGCGCCGGTGGCAAAGTTCTGGTAGTCGAGGTTGGGCACATCCTGGGCAATGATGGCACCCTCGGCCATGGCCGCCACGCCGTCCTGCATGGTTTCCGACTGCTCAAACAGGGCAATGGCCGACACGTGGTGCTTACCAAACTGCCGGTCGTAGCTCAGGTAGCCGTTCAGCTGGTAGCTGTCGAAGGTGGTCGGGTTCAGGCGCACCCGGTCGCCGTTGTTCAGCACGATGGGCGCGCCGCTCACGTCGCCGCCGTAGATGTGCTTGTTGGTGCCCAGCATGGTCAGGCGGTACACGTTGTACTTCGTGCCGTACTGCTTGCCGAAGCCGTTGTCCATGGTTTTGCCAAACAGCACCCGCGCTTTCAGGCCCTTGATGAAGGGCAGCTCGTACTCGGCGCTGGCCGTCACGTTCAGGCCGGTGTTGCGGGTCGAGGTGTAGTTGTCCGAGTTCTGCACCTCAAAAAAGTGGAAGGCGTCCACCGTGTTCAGGTTGGCGCCGTTGGCGTTGGTCAGCAGCGTCGGCAGGCCGTTCACGTACGTGGGCACCCACTGCGGCGTGTAAAGCAGGCCCTTCATGTCGTTTTCCACGTTTTCACCGCCCTGCTTGAGGTAGTACATCCGCTTCTGCGACAAGTCGCCGCTCACCGACAGCGCCACTTTCAGGCCGCGGGCCACCTTCACGTCGGTGCTGGCCCGGTAGGTCCACTTGTTGGCGTTGATGTTGTCGAAGTTGGCGTTCTGGTAGTTGTAGCTGATGCCGGCGAAGTAGGTCACCCGGTCGGTGCCGCCGCTCATGTTCAGGGCGTGGCGCGTCACGGTGGCCGGTTTCCAGGCCGTTTTCAGCCAGTCGGTGTTGTTGTTGGCAAAATAGGCCAGCTCGTCCGGCGCGTAGTACGCCGTGTTGGTGGGGGCCACGTTGTTGCCGCGGTTGATGTCATTCAGGTAGGTGGCCTGCTGCACGGCATTCATCATTTTGGGCAGCTGCACCGCGTCGGTCACGCCCACCGAGCCGCTGTAGCTGAACTTGGGCGCACCCAGCTGGCCGCGCCGGGTGGCCACCAGCACCACGCCCTGGGCGCCGCGGGCACCGTAAATGGCCGCCGCCGCGTCCTTCAGCACCGAAATGGATTCTACTTCTGACTGGTCGAGCACGTTGAAGTCGTCCTCCGTCCGCACCACGCCGTCGATGACGAACAAGGGGCGCAGCGTGCCGCCGTCCTTCGACAGGATGATGGGGTTGCGCACCGTGATGGCGCCCGGGTCGCCGGGGCGGCCGGTGCCGCCCGCCACGCCCACGCCCGGCAGCTGGCCCGACAGTGCCGTGGAGAGGCTGCCTACCGGCAAATCCTGAATTTTCTGCATGTCGACCACCGCCACGGCCCCGGTCAGGGTGGCGCGGGTCTGCGTGCCGTAGCCCACCACCACCACTTCTTCCAGGGCGGCGTTGTCGTCTTCGAGGGCCACTTCCAGCGTGGTGCGGCCGTTCACGGCCACTTCCTGGCTCTTAAAGCCGATGAAGCTGAAAATCAGCGTCTCGTTGCCGGTGGGCAGGTTGAAGTGGAAGGTGCCGTCGGGGCCCGAGCTGGTGCCGCTCTTGGTGCCCTTGATGAGCACCGTCACGCCGGGCAGCGGGTTGCCCTTCGAGTCTTTCACCAGGCCGGTGAAGCCCACGGTGATGCCTTTGCCGGACTTGGTTTTGACCGGCGGGCCAGCCACGGCGGCGGCCTGAGCAGGGTCGGTGCCCAGCAACACGCCGCCCACAAGCAGCGCGCAGGCTAGCCGGGTGGGCGCCCCCGCGGGCAGGGGCAGTTGGGCTCGTAACGATTGGGACATAACAGTTTGGTGGGTTAAACTGAAAAAAAGAGGTGAGAATGCTTATTGGGGAGCGGGCGTGCCGGCGCCGGCGGCTTTGCGGGCCGCGATGCGGGCCTGCCAGTCCTTACCGGCCTGGTTCATGTCAATGCCGGCGGCCGAGAGGTAGTTGTTAATCCGGCCTTTGTACTTGCCAAACCAGGCGTGCTTTTGCTCGGAGGTGCCGCCGTCCATGGCGTGCTCGCGGGCTTCCGTCAGCCAGGCCAGCATCTGGGCGCGCTGCTCGGCGGTGAGGTTGGGCAGCATGTCGTTGTAGGCCGTCATCGTGAGGGGCAGCACGCCGTAGGTCATGCCGTCCTTCACCTGCTCAATCTGGGCCGGCGTGAGGCGGCGGCTTAGCTTCTTGAGGTACTGCGGGTGCAGCTTGGCCAGGGCCGCTTCGGTGTCGGCGTCCACCCGGGCGAGTTCGGCCTTGGTGGCGTCGGTGGCGGGCTGGGCTTTGAGGGCGGCCTTGCGGGTCTTTTGCTGCTCGTAGATGTCGTTGAGCTGGCGGTACTGGTCGGCAATGAGGTCGCGCACCAGCACCGAGTCCTTGTCTTTCAGGCCGTCGATTTTGGCCACAATCTTGGCCGCGCGCTCCGTGATGGTGCGCGTGTAGGCGGCTTCTTTGGTTTCGGCCGGCGCGGGCGCCTGCGCCGATGCCTGGCCGAGGGCAGTTGCAGCAAACAGACCCGTTAAAAACAGGCCCCGGATTGTTTTATTCATGTTTCACAGATACCGCTAGGATAGTAGCAAGTTATCTGTGTTTTTTAGGCTAATTCTGTCTGTTTTAACTAACTTATTGTACGATATTATCATGAGTATGAAGTTTCGATTAAGATTGGGCTAATATGTAAGAGAACCCCCTTCTTAAGAGGCTCTAACGTGCTTAGGTATAGAGTTTAAACAGGATACGTCCACGGCTGACCGAACGGCCGCCCAACTGCCAAATGGGCTCGAAACGGACCCAAACGTTACCATTTTCCAGGCCTTTGTAACGCGCACTGCCTTTGGAATCAGCGCTAGCTCCCGGGCACCGCCGCCAGCGGCTGTGGCACTGCTGCCGCCGCGGCAGCAGTGGCGGGCCGTTTGCGCCAGTAGTTGGCCAGAATGGAGCCCGAAATGTTCATCCACGGGCTAAACACGGCGGCGGGCAGGCCCACGGTGCCCAGCTTGCCCATGCTGCCGGCCAGCCCGGAGGCCATGCCGCCGTTTTGCAGCCCCACTTCAAAGGCCACCGTGCGGGCCGAATTCACGTCGAGCCCAAACAGCCGGCTCAGCCAGTAGCCGAAGAAATAGCCGGCCGCGTTGTGCAGCACCGACGCCAGAAACAGCAAAAAGCCCACCCGCAGCAAATTGTCGTGGCCGGCCGCCGTGGTCACGGCCGTGAAGTAGATGATGCCGAACATGGACAGGTAGGGCATCAGGCCGTCGAGCCCGGGCCGGCGCCGGGCCACCTGGTGGTAGAGCACGCCCACCACCAGCGCGGCCAGCAGGAAGCTGAAAATCTCCAGCATCTGCCGCACCTCGGCGCCGGCGAAGGTGCGCTCCAGCCAGGCCCACAGGCCCAGCGGCAGCGCCGCCAGCCACCCCGCGCCCAGCCCGGCCAGCCGGCCCACCGTGCGCCGGCCCCGCCCGGAAGCGGTTTTGAGGTAGTCGTGCAGCAGTGCGGCCAGTATGGGCACGATGACGATTTTGATGATTTCCATCATCATGTTCACGAAATGGACCTCGATGAGCGTGCCGGCCAGCAGCTTCAGCAGCAGGGGCGTGAGGAAGGGCGCCACCAGCGTGGCCATGGCCGTCACCACCACCGACAGCACCATGTTGGCCCGGGCCAGGTACACCATCACGTTGGAAGCCAGCCCGCTGGAGCAGGAGCCGATGAGGATGATGCCGGCCGCGATTTCGGGCTCGAAGTGAAACACCCGGGTGAGCGCAAAGCCCATGAGCGGCATCACCGAAAAGTGGCACAGCAGGCCAATGAGCACGCCTTTGCCGGTGCTGGCCAGCCCCGCAAAGTCCCGAATGCTCATCTGAATGCCCATGCCAAACATCACCAGCTGCACCACCACCAATATCAGCCATTTGTGGCGCAGGTCCACGCCGCCCCACTGCCGGAACGCGCCGGGGTACACCAGGCCCGCCACCACGGCCACGACTATCCAGGCCGTGTATTGGTAGCTGCGCAGCCCGGGCACGGCCTTGAAACCCAGCGCCAGGGCCACCGCCCCGGCCACGGCCGCCGGCTGCCACAGAGCCGCCTCGTGCCGGCTAAGGCCCAGCAGCAGCGCCGCCGCGGCCAGGCCGCTGAAAACCAGGCAAAGCTGAAAGACTCGGTTCATCATGGGACGCGGGAAATGAAAAATGGTAGGATGCTACAAGCCGCCGGAAGCCGTCGGCTATGCCAGCTCCGCGGCTAGATGCCGGATGGCAATGCCGGGGCTGGCCAGGATGGGCACCGGGCGGTCGGCGGGGGCCAGCGCATCCACCACCCGTGCCATCGAGGCCTGGGCCAGCACCACCACGTCTACCTTGGCCACCAACTCTTTGAGCGCCGCCGCCACAATGGCGTCGTGCCGGGCGCCGTCGCCGCTCATCAGGGCCTCGAAGGCGCCGGCGCAGAGCACGGAAGTCAGCTCGATTTCGCGGCCGGCCCGGGCGGCGCGGCGCTGCACCAGGTCGGCGGTGGGGACGAGGGTGGTGGGAAGCGTGGCAATGACGCCGATGCGCCGGCCGGTGCGCACGGCCTGGTCGGCCATGGGCTGGTCGACGCGCAGTACCGGCACCCCGCTGAGCCCGGCCGCCTGCTCCACCGCCGCGCCGATGGACGAGCAAGTGACCAGCACGTAATCGGCCCCACCGGCTTCGGCCGAAGTCACGTAGCCGACCACGCGTCGGGCGACGGCGGGCGTCAGGGCTCCCTCGCGGGTAATGGTTCGGACCAGGCTGTCGTCCACGATGTTGAAGACCTGCACGCTGGGCAGGTGCTCGGCGCAAAGCTGCTGAAACACGGGCACCAGCGTGGCGGAGGTGTGGATGAGGCCGAGGGTTTTGGTGGGCATATTAATGATTTTAAGAAGAAATAGCGTCTGGACTGACTTGTAGCGTGGACGCTGCGAGTCCGCGCCCGTTTGGTTCCGTTTCGACAATGCGCGGACTCGCAGCGTCCACGCTACCGCCTAGTGCTAACCAGCAGGCATCCGGCCTTCCAGTAGCACGCCGAAATACTCCGGCGCGCCTACCTGGCCGCCTTTGAAGTTGACTTCGAGGCCGTGCAGCGGCGAGCCGGGCGCGGAGGCGCGGCACAGCGGCGCGCCGGGGTAAAACGGCGCTATCATTTCCACCGCTTCAATGCCCATGGCACGGGCGGCGTAGCTGGAAGTGTCGCCGCCGGCCACCACCACGCGGCGCACGCCGGTTTGCCGCACAGCCTCGCGGGCGATGCGGCCCAGCGCCGTACCGAGAGCTTCGGCCGAAAGGCCCGGCGCGGGGCTGCCGGTGCCGCCGTTGGTGTGGACGATGACGCTACGGCCCTCCAGCAAGTAAGCAACGGCCGGCTGCTGCCAGGCCGCGAGCGAATCCGGCGAAGCGTTGCCACCCGCGGGCCTCGCCGCATCCAGCACCAGTTCCGCAAACCCGTTGGCCTGGGCCCAGGCCACCTGCCCGGCCGTGACGGGTGAGCAACTGCCCGACACCACCAGCAGCGGCGCGGCGCGGCCGGGCGCGGGCCAATCGGATGCGGCCTTGAGGGTGCCATTTTGTTGCCATAGCTGCCCCAGCGCCATTTCAACGCCCGACGAGCCCACCGAAAACAGCGGGCCTGACGCGCCAGCGTAGCCGTCAATGGCCGCCCCGATGCCGAGCAACTGCTCTTCATAAAGTGCATCGAAGAGGATGACTTCGGCGCCGGCCTGCACCTGCGCGGCTATTGCTTCCTGTATTTCGGCCAGCGGCCGGCTGATGTGCAGGAGGTCGAGCAGACCGGTTTGGACGTGGGTTTGGCGGGCGAGGTGCCGGCGCAGGTCGCTTTCGTCGGCGGGCGTGGTGGGGTGCCGGCTCATCGACGGGTGCCGGTCGAGCCGGAAGATGCCGCCGTTGCTGCCGATGCCCAGGCGCGCAAACAGGTTGCCAAAGGCGCAGTAGCGGCCCAGCGGCGGCGCGGCCACCAGCAGCGGCACAAAGACACCGGGAAACACTTGCCGTCCCACTTCCACCGCCCGCCCAATGCTGCCAATGGTAGACGACGAATCAAACGTGGAGCACACTTTATAATGCACGTGCCGCGGCCCGAGCGCCCGCAGCTGCGCAAAGGCCGGCTCCAAAACGGCCTGCATGGCCTCCGGCGCCATGGCGCGGGTCAGGCCGGCCACGCCAATGGCGTCCAAGCCCGGGTAGGCGGCGAGCTGGGCGGGCGTGGGCGGCTCGATGAATAAGGCGGTGCGCGCGCCGGCTCGGCTCAGGAATTCGAGCGCGTCGGTGCTGCCAGTGAAATCGTCGCCGTAATAGGCCAGGAGGAGCTGCTTGCTCATTGGCCGCCGAATTTTTGAACTGCGGCCGCGAATTCCGGGTGCCGGGCGGCGGTTTCGGTCAGGCTGCGGCCGTCCACGGCGCCTTGCCAGGCTTGCTGCAACGCCTGCACCCCGGCGGCCGGGCCCATCGGGTGGGCCAGGATGCCGCCGCCGGCCATGTAAAGCAAATCGGTGGTGCGGGTGCGGCGGTAGGTTTCAAAGGCCTGCCCGCCCCACTGGCCCGACGACACCACCGGCAGCACCGAGTAGCCGCCCAGTAGCGGCGTTTGACAAGCTTCGATGGACGCCACCACGCTGTCGTCCGACTCCCAGAATTTGTTCTGGATGCCGTTGACGTGCAGCTGGTCGACGCCCGCCAGCCGCCACAGCTTCTGGTAGGCGCGGAAATCGATGCCCAGCAGCGGGTGGCGCGTGAGCATGCCCCAGCCGTTGCGGTGCCCGTGGATGGCCAGGGCCCGCTGCTCGCAGATTTTGCGGGTGCCGGCCAGCCCCACGCTGTTGATGCTGACCATGGCGCAGGTGCCGCCGGCGCGCACCACGTACTCGTAGCGGCGCAGCATGTCGTCGATTTCCCCGCTGAGGTTGAAGGCATACATTACCTTTTTGCCGGTGCGGTCGGCGTGGCGGTTGACGACGGCCATTACGGCATCCACGCGGGCTTCGAAGGGCGAATTGGCGGCGGCCATCTGCAGCTCGTCGTCTTTCACAAAGTCGATGCCGGCTTCGGCCAGCGTGCCCACCAACTCCGCCGTTTGCCCGGGCGTGAGGCCGATGCTGGGCTTGATGATGGTGCCGATGAGCGGCCGCCCCTGCACGCCCGTCAACTCGCGGCAGCCCGCCACGCCGAACGCCGGCCCGGCAAAGTGCTGCGCGTACGAAGCGGGCACGTCAATGTCCATCAGCTTCAGCCCCGTAAACTGCCGGATTTCATACAGATTGCCTTGCAGCGTAGACACCAGCAGCGGCAGGTTGTGCCCAAAATTCTCCACCGACCACGACACCCGCACCCGCGCCCGGTGGTAGCGCCCGCTGCTGCTCTCCGCGCCGGGAATGGCTGGCTGGCTCACGGTTTCCAGGTGCTCTACCGATTCCACGCGGGCGGCGAAGCGCTGCTTGAGCTCGGCGGTTTCGCCGGGCACCGCCACGAACGTGCCCGAGGACTGCTCGCCCGCCAGCACGGCCGCCGCGTCTTCGGGGCGGAAAGGGGTTTCGATGTAGTAGGTGGCGGTGATGCGTTCCATGTGGTGGGATGTAGCGTGGACGCTGCGAGTCCGCGCATGGTTGGGCTATTCGCGTGGGCGCGGACTCGCAGAGTCCGCGCTACATCAGCTCTGGAAAATCGACTTCAAATAGGCCGCGTTGGCCCCGAAGTTCTTCTTCACGTTGCGGGCGTCGTTGGCGTCGCGCGAGCGTTCAATCACCAGCCAGCCTTCCCAGCCCATGTCGGCCAGGGTTTGCTTCACCTTGTTCATGTCCAGGCGGGTGTTGTTTTGCAGCCACACGCCGTCCTCGTCGGTGGCGTGCATCTGGCAGATGCGCTTGCGGCCCAGGGTTTTCAGCTCCTGGTGCAGGTCGCGGCCTTCCTTGAGCGGGTTCGAGAAGTTGAAGTAAATCTGGATGTGTTTCGAGCCGATTTCGCGCAGCAACTCCACCTCGCCTTTGGCATCCAGCGCCGTTTCGATGCCGATGACGACGTCCGCTTTCTGGGCCATTTTGCCCACCACTTTCAGCCGCTCCACGATGGCGGGCCGCAGTTCGGGGTTCTTGCGCAGGTCGCCCTGCGTGCCGAGGGGCAGAAAAGCAACCTTCACGTTCAGTTGCTTCATGGTGTCGATGCAGTCCTGAATCATGCGCTCATAAGTCGGGCGCGTGGCGAAGGACTGGGCGTAGAAACCGGTCATGGCCAGCGAGCAGATTTCCAGGTTCAGCTCCTTGGCCTTGTCGATGAACTGCTGGCGGATTTCGGGCTTGGCAAGCTGATTGTCGAAGGTTTCGCGCTGGCCCAGGCCGCCCATGTCGATTTCCACGCCGTCGGCCCCGATGTCCTTAGTAAGCTGCAACGCGCCCAGCTTCTGGCGCTTCAGAATCATCAAATCAACCACCGCCACTTTGTAGGTCAGCTTCTTTTTGGTGGGTACAAGGGCATTGGCCCAATTGGGCAGGAGCAGGCCGCCGGTTAATAAGGCGCTGGTGGAAAGGAAATTGCGGCGGGAAAGGGGTTGGGGCATAACAAGTTGAACGGTGTAGGGGCGGGGCCTGTCCCCGCCCGTCGTTGAGCGAAATCGTTGCAGCGGTGCAGGCGCCCGGGCGGGGACAGGCCCCGCCCCTACATCAGGGCCGGTCGGTTCTAAAAGGCCGGGCCGGCAGCCCCGCCGTTGAAAAAAGGTTGGGTTGGGCCACTTCGTCCCAGCCGAAGCGCACGGCCGTGGGGTGCGCCACGCCCGGCGCCGACACCAGCACCTGCTGACCCTCGATGCGGGCCTGCGCGGGCACAAACACGCCATCCGGGCCGGCAATGACGAAATTCGTCAGCGCCTGGCCGTCTTTGCTGACAAGCGGCGTGGCCGAGGCAAACGAAACCGCGGCCACGTTGCCCTTCACTTTCAAGCTGCGGAAAACCGGCCCTTCGGCCACCACGCCGGGCATTTTGTAAGTGTCGGCGAGCGCCAGCAAGGCCAGCCGCCGCCCAATTTCCCACTTGAAGCCGGGGTGAATGCCGCCTTCGGCGGTGGCCAAATCGGTGGTTTCTATCATGCCCGTGTGCGGCTCTTGCAGCACCGCTGCCTGCGCCTCACGGAACAGCGGCAGGGTCTCGCGCGTCAGCACCACTTTGTCGTGGGTGTCGGAGTACTTGAACGGGGCCAGCGACACGTAGTAGAACGGCAGGTTGGCGTCGTCCCAGGCCGCGCGCCAGCTGCCGATGAGCGTGCGCATTTTCTGGTTGTACGTCGTGGTTTCGGCCAGAAAGCAATTGCTTTCGCCCTGGTACCAGAGGAACCCGCGCACCGCCAGCGGCGCCAGCGGCCGCACCATCGTCTCCCAGAATTTTCCGGGGTCGCCGTCCACTTTCTTGCCCGCAAAGGCCGGGTCTTTGGCAAAAGCCTCTCCTGAAATCCAGGGCTCGATTCGGCTGCCGGGCACCGAAGTGGCCACCATGCCCACCGGCACGTCAAGGCGCTGGTTCAGCTCTTTGGCGAAGAAATACGCTGCCGCCGAAAACGAGCGAAGGGCCGAATCCTGGGCGATGGCCCAGTCGTGGTGCAGCGTATCGGGCTTGGGCAGCGTCTTGCGGTTGACCAGGAAAATGCGGATGGCGGGATTGTGGGCCACGTTCAGCTCGTCCACCGGATTGGGGCCGGGCACGTCGGGGCGCGTCACCTTGCTGTTTTTGCGCATGGTGTATTCCATGTTCGACTGCCCCGAACACACCCAAACCTCGCCCACCAAAATATTGCGCAGCCGGATGGTGTTGCTGCCGCTGATAACCAGCTCCGCCGGCGTGGCCGAGGCTTTGAGCGGCTTGAGCAGCACCTGCCACTTGCCCGCTGCATCGGCCTTGGTGCTGGCGCGCTGGCCCGCAAACTGCACCGTCACGGCCTCACCCGGCGCGGCCGTGCCCCAGATGGGCACCGGCTTCTCGCGCTGCAGCACCATGTCGTGCCCGAGAATGCGGGGCAGCGTGATGGTGGCGCGGGCGGGAATGGATAGGAAAAGAGCCAGCACGAGGTAGAGACGCAATACTTTGCGTCTCATCGTTGAACGATTGAATACGAGCCGTCCGCATTGTTTGGGCGACATCGTTCGAACGTCGTCGTTCAACGACGAGACGCAAAGTATTGCGTCTCTACACTGTTCTATCGGCCTCTTCATTTCTTCGCTAGCCAAATGACTTCCGCTCCGACACTGTTCAGCGTGACGGTTTTTCCGCCTTTCACGGTCTCTTTTGTGTTGGTTAGCGCACCGGTTTTCGGGTTGATGTGACGCACGGCGAACGTGCCGCTCATCCCCGACAAATCCACCTGCACCGGCGACTGGCCTTCCCGGTACAGCAGCAGGCCGGTTTTGCCGTCGCTCATCGCCCACTGGTCGGCGGGCTTGCCGGGCAGTTCTATGGGCTTCATCCCGGCCACGGCCGTTGCAAAGCCGGCGTCGGCCACGCGGGGCAGGCTGGCCAGCGAGCCGCCCGCCAGCAGCACGGCCCAACCGAAGGCATCGTAGCCATCAGCCGAATACAGCACCGCTTTGTCGGGAAATTGCTGGCGGTACTCGCGCACGGCCCGGTACACCTGCTCGAACGAGCTGCGCTTGGGCGGCGTGAGGCGGGCGTGCTGGCGCGGGGCCAGGTTCTGGCCGCCGGCCGGGGCGTAGGCCTGGCCGTTGAACTGGTAGTGCCAGTAGTTAATGTCGATGACATCGACCACCTTGGCCCGCGCCGCATCGGCTAGGATGGCGTCCTGCACATCCTTGGTGGTACTCAGGGCGATGGTGGCGTGCTGGCCGGTTTCGGCTTCCCATTCCTTGATGGTATCGAGCCAGAACTGCACGAAGGCCAGCGGCCCGGTAAATTCAGCCCCAATGAGGTGAATAACGCCGGTCTGGCCCTTGAAATTGGCGAGGCACTGGCGGATGTAGGCGCGGTGCAGCGGCCGGCGCGTGGCATCGGTCACGTCGTAAAACTGCTCGGCCATGAAGATGCGCTTGTCGCCGGCGTAGGGCGGCGGTTCCGGGAAGCCGGTGTTGTTCACGTTGTTCACCGGGCGCCAGGGGAAGTCGGCGTAATGCGCGCCGGCCTCGATGATATTGTGCTGGAAATAGTGCTGATTGAGCAGCACGAGGCCCTTCTGGTCAGCCAAATCGGCGAACTGGTTCAGGCGGTTCCAGTACCAGGCATTGTACTTGGTAAGGTCGTAGCGGCTGAGGCCGTCCCAGGCCTGGCCGGTGCCGCTGCGGGCGAAGGGCAACTCGTAGAACGGTGCCCATACCTCGCCGTCCATGCGGCGAATGCGCTCGTGGTCGTCGCGCCGGCGCTCGTACCACAGGCCGTAGTTGTGGTGCAGGGCCACCACGTTCTGGGCCCGCATCGAGTCGGTCATTTCCGCTAAATCATCGGTCAGCCCGCGGCCAATCTGGCCCGGCACGAAGCGCGTGATGTGCGGCCTGGGGTTGAGCAGGCCATAGGGGCGGGCGCTGCCGTTCCACCAGGGCACCTCCTGGCGGCGGCCCAGCACGAGGGCGTTGCCGCGCACCAGCACCCCCTGCGCCACTTGCAGCGGGGCCGCGTAGGTGGGCGCCGGGGCCGTTTTTATCTTCAGCTTATCGATGCTCAGGGCCGAGTTCTGGGTAGCAATGGGCTGGCGCGTGGGCGCGGCTTGCACCAATTCCCGCACGGTAGGGGCGGGGTTCACCGAGAGGCGCGTCAGCTCCTGGGCCACGGCCACTTTGGGGCTGCTGCTGGCCTCGGTGGGCACGGGCAGCAGGATGGCGCGGGCCTTGGCCACATCGCCCAGCCGCTCCTGCAGCTGCGCATAGTAGAGGCTACGCGGGTTGATGTTTTCGTTGGACTGGTCCCAGAAGCCGTTGCCGGCAAACTGGGCCCAGGTGCCAAAGGCCCAGTTTTGGGCCGTGGGCGGCTGGTAGCAGTCCACGCGGGCGGCGGTGCATTGCCAGAACACGCTGTTGGCCACGGCCCAGCCAGCCCCTTGCCCGTCCATCTCACGATTGCCGAAGCGCAGGGCCTGACCGTACTCCTTGATGATGTCGAACAGCACGCCCGAGGCCCAGCTATCTACGCCGCCGCTGAAGCTCAGGGCCTGCTCGGCCTCGCACTGCACGAAGGCATTCGGCCCCGACGCGCAAAAGCCCAAGGCAAAATCGTGGTAGCCCTGCTCAGTATAAAGCCGCTGAAACAGCGTTTGCGAGCCCAGCGTGTAGAACGTATTGCGCCGCTCGTTGCCAATTTCCGACACTGGCTCGGTGGAAATGCAGTCCTCCACCGTCAGGCGGCGCGTGGTAGCCTGCGCCAACACGGCCGAGCCCGCGAAGTGCCGAAACGCTACCTGCCGCACCCAGGCATCCTGAGCGTTTTCAATGTCAATGGCCACCCAGCGGTGGTTTTCGTCTTTCGGGTTGGCTGCGTCGAAGGTTGATTCCAGCCGCAGGTTTTCTACGCCCGCCTGCGAAATCAGGCCCGGCCAGGTGTAGCGGGCCACGGTGCCGCCGCCGTAAGTTTGGTCGAGCGCAGTGGTTAGCGGGGCATCCAGCGTAATACCGTTGGCATCCACGGCCACTACCTGCCGGTCCCAGGCAAGGTCGCGCTGGCCGGCTTTCCAGCCCAAAGAAGACAAGCCGCCGCCAAAGGTTTCCATGCCCAGCTTGTGCACCCAAGCGGCTGTGCTGGGCCGCCGCACCTGCACCCGGTCGCCCACTTTGAAAGCGCTGGCGTTAGCGACTTTCAGCGTGCGGGCATTCACCGGCACGTACTTGTCGGTGATGGCCAGCGCGGTTTCAAACTTGCGGTCGTTGCGCCCGCCCACGGTCAGCAGGTGGTCGCGGCTCACGCCCGTGCCGACGACGACGGTGCCGCCCTCGCCCATGCTGCTGCCGCGCAGCACCACGCCCGAAGCGCGGATGAACAGCCGCCCTGCTACCTCGTAGGTGCCTTTATCCAACAATACCGCCCCGCGCAGCCCATCCTTGCCCACCGGCAAGCCCGCCACGTAATCCAGCGCCGACTGAATGCGCGCCGTGGCATCGCCCGCCTTCACCGGCACCGTCACCTTGATGGCGGCCGTAGGAATGGCCGCCTCGCCCGCGCGGTAGCCGGCATAAGAAAAGTCCGGCACCCGATTGCCCAGCGAATCCGACGCGTAGCTCAGTTTGCCGTCCTTGAACTCGATGGGGCCGGGCGGCGGGGCTGGCTTGGCGGGCTTCTGCGCGGCGGCTGGGCCGGCGGCGAGCAGGCCGGAGAGGAGCAGGAAGTAAAAGGTGCGGGTGGGGTGAGGCACGGGAAGAAATTGGTTGGCGCTGACTCGTGCAGTATTCAGCACATCGTTCTGGTAAAGCGCCATCCGCCACTGGAACGACCATGCACAATGAGCACTAGCTAGGGTTGTGGACTATTTTCGGATTTCGACAAAATAGTCCACGAAATGCGGCTGATTTTTGTGGACTATTTTGTCGAAATCCGAAAATAGTCCTCACGTTCATTGCCATAAATTCAGCAGCTACTTAGGGCTTCACCGTATTCAGCGCCACCAGGCTGTTGAGGTAGTTCTCAATGTTGGCGTAGCCGTTTTTGGCAATGGCCGCCGCGTCGGCCGCATTCTTGGGGTCGAAGCCGTTCTTCTTTTCGTAGTCGTCGGGCATGCCGTCCTTGTCGGAATCGATGTAGGGCTTGCCAGCATAGGTAGGGTAGCCACCTACTTGAATGGGGTCCGTGATGATGCCTTGCTTGTAGGAATCAATCGGCAGGCGGCGGTGCTCAAACTGCGTGGTGGGCAGCTTCACGTTTTTGATGTAGTCGATTTTGCCGGTGCGCACCTGCTGAATCACGCGGGCATCCACGGGGTCGCGCTTGGGCAGGGTGGCGCCGGCGTTTTCCAGCACGTAGCTGTAGGCTTTGTCGGCCGGAATGATGGTGATTTCCGGCATCGGCAGCGGTTTGTCCACCTTCATGTCGGCCTGGTACTTGCCGGCGTTGGGCAGTTCTTCCACCTGCACGCCGCCGTTCCAGTTGTCCTTGGTCACCTCGGGGAAGCCTTCCACGATGTTGCCGGCCACGTAGGCGCGGCCGTACACCTGGTACTTCAGCTTGCTGCGGCCCGATTCGGGCTTGAGAATGCGGTGGCCGATGTTGGTGTCCTTCGGCGTGGAGGGCCCGGGCTTGTAGTAGTTGTTGATGATGTTGTAGAGGGCGCGGTAGTCGCCGCCGTCGGTGGAGCGGTGCACCCAGTTAAACATCACGTTATTGGCGAAATTGAACACCCCGTTCCAGCCAATGGACGGGTTGCGGCCGGCGTTGTCGGCCCACAGGTTGCGCATGAACGTGCAGTTCTCGCCGCCCAGCGTGCTGCCGAAAGCGTGGTTCCAAGTATCGAGCGCTTCCGAGAAAATGGAGTTCTGGATGGTGATGTTCACCGTGCCCAGCTTCTGCTCCGGAATGCCGGTGCTGTCGTTGTACATGTGGCGGTACATCGACATGTTTTCGTCCAGCCCCCAACTCGCCGAGACGTGGTCAATCATGATGTTGCCCACCGGGTTGCCGCCGATGGAGTCATCGCGCCGGCCCACGTTCGTCTCGCCGCGGCGGAAGCGCATGAAGCGCACCAGCACGTCGTGCGTGTTCAGCCACACCGACTCGCCGGCCACGCAAATGCCGTCGCCGGGCGCGCTCTGGCCCTCGATGCTGATGTAGGGCGCCCGGATGATGAGCGGTGTTTTCAGCCGGATGATGCCGGCCACGTTGAACACCACGATGCGCGCGCCGCCCTGCTCGCAGGCCTCGCGCAGGCTGCCGGGGCCGCTGTCGGCCAGGCTGGTCACCACCAGCACGCGGCCGCCGCGCCCGCCAAACGTGAAAGCGCCCCCGCCCTCCGCACCCGGAAATGCCGGGATGCTGGCCTGCGGCAAATCAATGGGTCGGGCCGCCCACGGAATGTAGGGCTTGCCCTCGCGCTGCTCCTTCTGGATGATGGGCCAGGCCTTGTTCCAGGCAATTTCGGACTGCCGGCTGGCCTGGGCCATCAGCTCGGCGCTGGCCTTCTGAATATCCGGCGGGATGGACGGGTACTGGGCGTGCGCCGCATGCTGCGTTGTGACGAAGAGGCCTAAGGCGCAGAGGGAAGCAAGCGGTTTTTTCATGGGCGGAAAGGAGGAGTTTGACCGAAGCGAAATAACGAGGCAAACCCGGCCGGCACCTATACCATTTTCTCGACCCTGTGTAGGATGTTATCATTCGCCCTTTTGAGCGGTACGAGCCGGCTGGCCGGGCGGAAATCGGCGTACACCGGCGCGGCCTTTTCCGCCGGCTTTTCCTTGCCATAAGCCTGCGGCTTGTCTTCGGGAAGCAGTGTGCAAGCAGAGAATCAGCCCAAAAACGGCAGTTTTTCGCTTCTTGTGTCGGGTGGGCCAACTCAGGGCAGGAGGTGAGGAAACGCTTACCTGAAGAAGAATCCAGTGCTCCGGCCGCGGCTTTTGGTGGCAATGGCCGCGGCCGCAACGAGGCAAGCGCCGCCGCTTTGGCCGCACTGAGGCTGCCCGTTTTGCCATGGCAACATGCTACAACACGCGGAGAAGATGGTACACGAAAGCCGGGCCGCCCGCCAATACTTTTGACCTGATGCCATTTGTCAATTCCACTTCCTGCTTCAGCAAATTGCCAGCGCGCCAGAACCGTTGGAATCACCTTGCTTGCCGCGCGTTCCTGTTTGTCGGCTTGCTACTGGGTGCGGCCCAAGTTTCCGTCGCTGCCCATGCGGCGCCGGAGCCCTCCGCAGGGCGTAGGGACGCGACCCTTCGCGTCTCTTGGTTGAACGACGATGCCTGGACGAAACCCGCACGGCGCGGCCGCCGAGACGCAACCTATTGCGTCCCTACAGCACGCCAAAAGGCTGCCAAAACCCGCACCATTCTGCTGCCCCAAAAAGCCCATTCCCGGCTGCAATACGGGGCCGGCCGGCTGGCTGCCGCCCTGCGTGCCGCCGGCTACCAGGTGCAGGTGCAGCAGGCCGATAAGCTGCCGAAAACCAAGGGCCTCATCGTAATCGGCCAGGCCGCCGACCCGCTGGTGCGGCAAGCCACGGCCGCCTTCCGCGCAACTTCTGACCAGGCGCCGGGCAAGGAAGGCTTCGCCATTACGTCGGCCAAAGACGACGCCCTGCTCATCAGCGGAGCCGATAATTCGGGCGCGCTCTACGGCTGCCTGGAACTGGCCGGGCAGGTGAAAAACCAGGGCCGGCTCAGCGACAACCTGCACCTCACCGACCAGCCCGAAATGGTGCTGCGCGGCACCTGCATCGGCGTGCAGAAGCCCACGTACCTGCCCGGCCGCGGCGTGTACGAGTACCCGTACACGCCCGAAACCTTTCCCTGGCTCTACGACAAGGCCCTGTGGATTAAGTACCTCGACATGATGGCCGACAACCGGCTGAACTCGCTCTACCTCTGGAACGGCCACCCGTTTGCCTCGCTGGTGCGGCTGAAGGACTACCCGTTTGCGGTGGAAGTGGACGACGCCACGTTTCGGAAGAACGAAGAGATGTACCGCTTCCTGACCGAGGAAGCCGACAAGCGCGGCATCTGGGTGATTCAGATGTTCTACAACATCATCGTTTCCAAGCCCTTCGCCGAGCACTACAAGATTAAAACCCAGGACCGCGCCCGGCCCATCGTGCCGCTCATTGCGGACTACACCCGCAAGTCCATCGCCGCCTTCGTGGAGAAGTACCCGCACGTGGGCCTGATGGTGGCCCTGGGCGAGGCCATGGAAGGCGCCGGCCAGGACGACGTGGACTGGTTCACGAAAACCATCATTCCCGGCGTGCAGGACGGCCTCAAGGCGCTGGGCCAGACCGAGCAGCCGCCCATCGTGCTGCGCGCCCACGACACCGACGCTCCCCGCGTCATCACCGCCGCGCTGCCGCTCTACAAAAACCTCTACACCGAAGCCAAATTCAACGGCGAAGCCCTCACCACCTACACGCCGCGCGGCTCCTGGGCCGAGCTCCACCGCCAGCTGAGCGGCATGAATTCGGTGCACATCGAGAACGTGCACATCCTGGCCAACCTGGAACCGTTCCGCTACGGCTCGGCCGATTTCATTCAGAAATCGGTGCAGGCCATGCACCGCACCTACGGCGCCAACGGCCTGCACCTCTACCCGCAGGCCTCGTACTGGGACTGGCCCTACTCGGCCGACAACGTGGCCGGCCGGCAGCTGGAAGTCGACCGCGACTGGATTTGGTACCAGGCCTGGGCCCGCTACGCCTGGCACGCCGACCGCCCCCGCCCGGCCGAAATTGCCTACTGGGGCAAGGAGCTGGGCGCAAAATTCGGCTGCGACGAGCAGGCCGGCGAGCAGATTCTGGAAGCCTATGAGCAGGCCGGCGAAATCGAGCCCAAGCTGCTGCGCCGCTACGGCATCACGGACGGCAACCGGCAGACGCTCACGCTGGGCATGCTCATGAACCAGCTGATTGACCCCAAGCGCTACGGCTTGTTTACGCTGCTGTATGAGTCGGAGGCGCCGGAGGGCGAGATGATTATCGAGTACGCCGAGAAGGAGGCAAAAGGGGAGAAGCACGTGGGCGAAACCCCGCCGCAGGTGGCCGCCGAAGTGGTGGCGCACGGCCGGGCCGCCGTGGCCGCCATCGAGCGCGCCGCGCCCGCCATCACCAGGGACAAGGCCGAGTTTGAGCGCCTGAAAAACGATATGTACTGCCAGGACGCGCTGGCCAATTTCTATGCCGAAAAGGCGCGGGCCGCGTTGCAGGTGCTGCGCTACAAGTACTCGCACAACGTGCAGGACCTGGCCGCCGCCGTGCCCCTGTTGCAAAGCAGCGTGGCGCACTGGCAGAAGCTGGTCGGCCTCACCAAGGGCACCTACCTCTACGCCAACAGCATGCAAACCTCGCAGCGAAAAATCCCGATGCGCGGCGTGGACGGCACCTACAAAACCTGGGCGGAAATGCTGCCCGTGTACCAGCGCGAGTTGGCCGATTTTCAGCACAACCTCGACTCATTGAAAACGGCGAAAAGCAGCGTAGCTACCCCGAAAGCCCAGGTGCTCCGCAACGCCCCGGTGGTGCTGCTGAACAAGAAGCCACAGCCCCTGTGGATAGCCGCCGGCCAGCCGGCTTTTGCCGATACCACGGCCCGCATCACGGCCTTTGCGCCCGAATTGGCCGGGCTGGAAGGGGTCCTGTTTAGCCGGGCGCAGCAGGTAGCCCAGGGCACCGAAATCCGGTTTTCAACCAAAAAGCCGGTGCAGGTGCTGGTTGGGTTTTTCACCCAGAAAAGCCCGCGCTACCTGCCCGTTCCCACCCTGGAAATTGACGCCAGCGCCAACGACTACGGCCAGGCCGACAGCAAGATTTTGAATGCCCTGGCAATTGAAGGAATGCCGCCCGTGAACGTGCACGCTTACTCCTTCAAAGCCGGCACGCACACGCTCAACCTGGCCCGCGGGTCTTGTGTGGTGTTGGGTTTCGTGGATGCCACGCAGCCGCTGCGCACCTATGATGCCGGACTGGGCGAAGGGGTGCGGAAGGTGGGCGAATTGGATTGGTTGTTTGAGTAGCTATGTAGCGCGGACTTTGTAGTCCGCGTCGTTGATAACCTGACCTGCCGCGGACTACAAAGTCCGCGCTACTTTCCTTGCTATGAAACCCACTCGCTTGCTTTTTGCTCTCAGCCTGCTCAGCACCGCCCTGGCCGCTGCCCAGCAGCCCGCGCCCGTGCTCACGCCCGAGCACCTGCGCGCCAGCGTGGCCCGCTTCAATGCCCTGGACAAGGAAGACGTCATCAACCTCGTGCCCAACGCCCAGGCGGCCGACTGGCTGGCCCGGCAGGTGCCGCTGTTTGAGTGCCCCGACTCGGCCATTCAGGAAACGTACTACTACCGCTGGTGGACCTTCCGCAAGCACCTCAAGCAGACGCCCGACGGCTACGTGTTCACGGAGTTCATTACGCCGATGAAGCACGCCGGGCCCTACAACACCATCAGCAGCGCGCTGGGGCACCATCTCAACGAAGGGCGCTGGCTGCACGACCCGCAGTACATCGACCAGTACACGCGCTTCTGGCTCACGGCCCGGCAGCCGCAGGTGAATGCCAAGCTGCACAGCTTCAGCAGCTGGCTGCAGGATGCGGTGTATGGCCTGTATGAAGTAAATAACAACCAGGCATTTGTGCAGGAACTGCTGCCCGCGCTCAGCGCCGATTACCGGCAGTGGGAAAAGGAGCGCCGGCTGCCCAGCGGCCTGTTTTGGCAGTACGACGTGCGCGATGCCATGGAGGAATCCATCAGCGGCGGGCGCAAGGAGCAGAACGTGCGGCCCACCATCAACAGCTACATGTACGGCAATGCCAAAGCCCTGGCCGCCATGGCCAAACTGGCCAAAAACGATACCCTGGAGCGCACATACGCCGCCAAAGCCCAGCAGCTCCGCGCCGACGTGCAAAAGACGCTCTGGGACCCCAAAGCCAGCTTTTTCAAGGTGCAGTATGCCAAGGGCGGCCTCTGCGAGGCGCGGGAGGAGCTGGGCTACATTCCCTGGTATTTCAATTTGCCCGCCGACAAGCCGCAGTACGCCAAGCAGTGGGCGCAATTGACTGATGAAGGCGGTTTCCGGGCGCCCTGGGGCCTCACCACGGCCGAGCGCCGGGCGCCGGGCTTCCGCACCCACGGCTCGGGCCACGGCTGCGAGTGGGACGGCGCCGTGTGGCCCTACGCCACCACCCAAACCCTGAAAGGCCTCGCTAACCTGCTCACCGAGTACAAGCATCACGACGGCATGAGCGCGCAGGTTTATTACGACGAGCTGCGCAAATACGCCCGCTCGCACCAGAAAAACGGCGTGCCTTACCTAGGTGAGTATCAAGACGAAAAAACCGGCGAGTGGCTGAAGGGCGACAACCCGCGCAGCAGCTACTACAACCACTCCGGCTTCGCCGATTTGGTGATAACCGGCTTGGTGGGCTTGAAGCCACGCCCGGACAACGTGGTCGAAGTTTTTCCGCTGGTGCCCGCCGGCCAGTGGGATTGGTTTGCCCTCGACCAGGTGCGCTACCACGGCCGGATGATTTCGGTGGTGTGGGACAAAACCGGCCAGAAATACGGCCGCGGCCAGGGCCTGCGCATTTTTGCCGATGGCAGGGAAATTGGACACGCCAAGGAATTGAAGCGGGTGACGGCTAAGCTGCCGGGATGAACGATGTAGAGACGCGACACTTCGCGTCTCAACGTTGAACGACCCACGCATGGCGCAGACGCCGAGACGCGAAGTGTCGCGTCTCTACATCGTACCAACCTTCTATGAAACACTTTCTTGCTGCCTTTCTCCTGCTTCTGAGCATCTCCGCCGCCCGCGCGCAGGACTACTACAACGTGCTGAAATACGGCGCCCGCAACGACAGCACGAAGCTCGCTACCGCCGCCATTGCCAAGGCCATTGATGCGGCCAGCAAGGCGGGCGGCGGCACCGTGTACTTCCCGGCCGGGCGCTACCGCACCGGCCCCATTCACCTCAAAAGCAACATTACCATTGAGATAGGAGCAGGCGCTATCCTGTACTTCAGCGACAATTTCGACGACTACCTGCCCATGGTGCCTTCGCGCTACGAGGGCATCGACGTGACCAGCTTTTCGCCGCTGTTCTACGCTTACAAGGCGCAGAACATCACCATCCGGGGCCGGGGCATTATTGACGGGCAGGGCAAAAAGTGGTGGGACTACGCCGAAGGGCAGTCGCGCAAAAGCCAGGACTCGAAGTGGCAGCAGGAATTCAAGCGGCTCAACGCCAACATCCTCAGGCCCGACGAAGCGGGCGGCGTGATTGACCGGGCGTTTCTGCGGCCGCCGTTCATTCAGCCCATGTTTTGCCAGAACGTGCTCATCGAAGGCATCACCATCCGCAACTCGCCGTTCTGGACGGTGAACCCGGAGTTCTGCGAAAACGTGACCGTGACCGGCGTCACAATCACCAACCCGAAGTCGCCGAACACCGACGGCATCAACCCCGAGTCGTGCCGCTACGTGCACATTTCGAACTGCCACATCAGCGTGGGCGACGACTGCATCACCATCAAATCGGGCAAGGACGCGGCCGGCCGCAAAATGAACGTGCCGGCCGAAAACTACACCATCACCAACTGCACCATGCTCAGCGGGCACGGCGGCGTGGTCATTGGCTCGGAGATGTCGGGCGGGGTGAAAAAAATTGTGATTTCCAACTGCGTGTTTGACGGCACCGACCGCGGCATTCGCATCAAAACGGCCCGCGGGCGCGGCGGCGTGGTGGAAGACATTCGCGTCGACAACATCGTGATGAAGAACATCCGCGAGCAGATGATTGTGCTCGACATGCAGTACGCCAAAACCACGCCGGAGCCGGTGTCGGAGCGCACGCCGCGTTTCCGCAACATCCATTTCAGCAACATCACCGCCGAGGGCAACCAGGCCGGCCTGCTGAACGGCCTGAGCGAAATGCCCATCGAAAACGTCTCGTTTTCCAACCTGAACCTCGACGCCAAGCAGGGCTTCACCATCCGCGAGGCGCGCAACATCGCCTTTCACAACGTGCAGGTGAACACCACCCTCGGCCCGGCCGTGCGTGCCGAAAGCGTGCAGCTGCTGCGCCTCGACGGCGTGGGCAGCGCCACGCCCTTGGCCGGCACCCCGCAGGTGGAGCTGAACAACGTGCAGGATGCCTTCATCTACAACTCCTTCCCGGCGCTGGGTACTGAAACCTACCTCAAGCTCAAGGGCGCCAAAACCCGCAGCATTGTGCTGCAAAACAACAATTTTAAGTACGTGAAAGCGCCCGTGTCGCAAGATGAAGCCGTGACGGAGCGCGTGGTGGGGCCGTAGTTGAAGTGAAACCTAACCGTCATGCAGAGCGCAGCGAAGCATCTCGCTTGCCGCCACTAATTCCACTTGCTGATTGAATTACGCCTGCAGGCGAGATGCTTCGCTACGCTCTGCATGACAGGTTGATTCTAAGCTGATTTCTATTTCAATGCCGCGCCTCCTTTTTTTTCTCCTATTGCTCGCCCTCCCCGCCGCGGCCCAGCAGCCGCTGAAGCTGTGGTACGCCCAGCCCGCCGAAAAGTGGACCGACGCGCTGCCCCTCGGCAACGGCCGACTCGGCGGCATGGTGTTCGGGGGTGTGGCCCAGGAGCACATTCAGTTCAACGAAGCCACGCTCTGGACCGGCCGGCCGCGCCCCTACGCCCGGCCCGGCGCCGCGCCGTACCTGCCCCAAATCCGCCAGCTGCTGGCCGAAGGCAAGCAGGCCGAGGCCGAACAACTGGCCGAGCAGCATTTCATGGGCCTGAAAGACCACGAGGAAACCTACGACGCCGAAAAAGCCGCCTGGCTGCAAAAGCTGCGCGCCGTGAGCGTGGCGCAGGCCCTGGCCCAGCCCGGCTGGAAACCCCTGGCCATCCCCACGCCCAACGGCTGGGAAAGTGCCGGCCTGGAAGGACTGGACGGCGCGGTCTGGTTTCGAACCAGCTTCGACCTGCCGGCAGCCTGGGCCGGCAAAGACCTCACGCTGAGCCTGGGCCGCATCCGCGACGCGGACGTGACCTACGTGAACGGCCAGCAAGTGGGCACCGACGAGGGCATCAGCAAGAAGCGGCGCTACCGGGTGCCGGCCGCTGCCCTCCGGCCGGGCCGCAACGAAGTGGTGGTACAGGTTATCAATTACTTCGACAAGGGCGGACTGATTGGGGTGAAGGAAAAGCAGCCGGTTTTCGTGGCCTACCCGGAAGGCGCGGCCTCCGAAACCGGCGTGGCGCTGGACCCCGCCTGGCAGTACTGGGTGCAGGATGCCAACCCGCCGCTGGCCCCCAGCTACCAGGCTTCGTACCAGCCGTTTGGGGATTTGTGGCTGGATTTCGCGCAGACGGGAGCGGTGAGCGGGTACCGCCGCGAGCTGGACATCAGCCGGGCCGTGGCCCGAACTACTTACCAGCAGGGCGGGGTGGCGTTTACGCGGGAATACTTTGCCAGCGCCCCGCACCAAACGCTGGTCACTCACCTGACGGCCGGTACCAAGGGCAAGCTCACATTCACGGCGCGGCTGGGCAGCGCCCACAGCCAGCGCAAAACCTACCGGCTCGACGACCACACGCTGGCCCTCGCGGTGCAGGTGCGCGACGGCGTGTTGCGCGGAGTGAGCTACCTGCGCATTTTTTCGGACGGCAACATCACCGTCACCGATGACCAGATTCGGATAGAAAACGCCGGCAATGCCACGCTGTGCTTGGTGGCGGCCACCAATTTCAAGAGCTACCAGGACGCATCGGGGCAGCCGGAGCAGCGGGCGCAACTCGTGCTGGACCGTACGTCCAAAGTCTTGTACGAAGACCTCAGGACGGCCCACATTCGGGACTACCAGCCGTTGTTCAATCCCTTTGCCCTCGACCTCGGCCACACGCCCAATGAGCAGCTGCCGACCGACCGGCGCATCCAGAACTTCAGCCCCGCCGCCGACCCCGGGCTGCTGGCGCTCTACCTGCAGTACGGGCGCTATTTGCTGATTTCGTCGTCGCGGGCCGGCGGGCTGCCGGCCAATTTGCAGGGCCTCTGGAACGAGTCGCTGACGCCCTCCTGGGGCAGCAAGTACACCACCAACATCAACCTGGAAATGAACTACTGGCCGGCCGAGGTGCTGAACCTCTCGGCCTGCACCACGCCCCTGTTCAAGTTTCTGGACGAGGCCGCCCAGGCCGGCCAGGCCACCGCCAAAGCCCACTACAACGCGCCCGGCTGGGTGTTGCACCACAACACCGATATCTGGGCCGGCACTGCGCCCATCAACGCCGCCAACCACGGCATCTGGGTGACGGGCGCGGCCTGGCTCTGCCAACCCATTTGGGAGCATTACCAGTTCACGCAGGACCGCCGGTTTTTGCGCGACCACTACCCCGTGCTGAAGGAAGCCGCCCGGTTTTACGCCAGCTTTTTGGTGAAAGACCCACGCACCGGTTGGCTCATCAGCACGCCCTCCAACTCGCCCGAGCACGGCGGGCTGGTGGCCGGCCCCACCATGGACCACCAGATTATCCGGGAACTGTTCAAAACCACGGCCGAGGCAGCCAAGGTGCTGGGCGTGGACGCTGACCTGCAATTGGAATGGATTGCTAAAGCCAGCCAGCTGGCCCCGAACCAAATCGGCCGGCACGGCCAGCTGCAGGAGTGGCTCGAAGACAAGGACGACCCCGCCGACACGCACCGCCACCAGTCGCACCTGTGGGGCGTGTTTCCGGGCACTGACATCACCTGGAACGAGCCCCAACTGATGCAGGCCGCCCGCACCTCCCTCACGCAGCGCGGCGACGGCGGCACCGGCTGGAGCCTGGCCTGGAAAGTGAACCTCTGGGCTCGTTTCCGCGACGGCGACCACGCCCTGCGCATCCTCGAAAAGCTGCTCTCGCCCGCCGAAAACGGCACCGGCCCCGAACAGGGCGGCGTGTACAAGAACCTCTTCGACGCCCACCCGCCCTTCCAGATTGACGGCAACTTTGGCGGGGCCGCCGGCATGGCCGAAATGCTGCTGCAAAGCCAGGCCGGCGCGCTCGATTTACTGCCCGCCCTGCCTGCTGCCTGGCCCACCGGCAGCGTGCGCGGCCTGCGCGCCCGCGGCGGCTTTGTGGTAGACCTGAAGTGGGCCGGGCACAAGCTGCAAACCGTGGCTATCAAGTCGGAAGCCGGGCGGGAGTGCGTGGTGAAGTATGGCGGCAAGGAGCTGCGGTTTGCGACGAAACCGGGCGGAATGTATAAGCTGGCGGACGTAGGGGCGGGGCTCGCCCCCGCCCGCCGTTGAACGAAGACGGAATGACGATTTTGCGGCTGCTGCAACGATTTTGGGCCACGACGGGCGGGGGGAAGTCCTGCCCCTGCATCGTGCTGCTTGTGCTTCTGCTCACAACCCAAACCCACGCCCAAACCCGCACCACCATCCCCTTGCCAGACAACTGGCGCACCACCGCCGACGACCATAATCAGCAAGCCCACCCCAATTTCGAACGCCCCGATTTCAATGACCACGCCTGGCAAACCGTGGCCGTGCCCCACAACTGGGACGCCTACGAAGGCTACCGCCGCCAGCGCCACGGCAACCGCCACGGCTACGCCTGGTACCGCAAAACCTTCTCGGCGCCGGCCGCCGCGAAAGACGCCCGCTACTTCCTGTTTTTCGAGGGCGTGGGCTCCTACGCCACCGTGTGGCTGAACGGCCGGAAAGTGGGCTACCACGCCGGCGGCCGCACCACGTTCACGCTCGACGTCACGGCCGCCCTCAGCCCCGCCGGTCAGCCCAACCTGTTGGCCGTGCGCGCCGACCACCCGGCCAACATCCAGGATTTGCCTTGGGTGTGCGGCGGCTGCTCCGAGGAGCGCGGCTTCTCCGAGGGCTCGCAGCCGATGGGGATTTTCCGGCCGGTGGCGCTGGTGGTCACCAGCCCGGTGCGGGTAGAGCCCTTCGGGGTGCACGTCTGGGCCGATTCCACGGTGTCGGCCCAGGCCGCTAACTTGTTCGTGGACACGGAGCTGCGCAACTACGGCGGCCAGGCGCAACCCCTGACCATCAGCAGCCAGCTGCTGGACCGGCAGGGGAGGAGCGTGGCCGAAATCAGCACGAAGCAAAAGCTGGCGGCCGGTGCCACCACCCAGCTGCACCAGCAGCTGCCGGCGCTGAAGCAGCCGCACCTGTGGTCGCTGCAGGACCCGTATTTGTACCGCCTCATTACCAAAATCAGCGCGAAGGGCAAGCTGCTGGATGAGGTGGAAACGACCTACGGCATTCGGTGGGTGAGCTGGCCGATTGGCCGCGCGGCCGTGGCCGGGCAGAAGCAGTTTCTGCTGAACGGCCAGCCGGTTTTCATCAACGGCATTGCCGAATACGAGCACCTGCTGGGCCAGAGCCACGCCTTCGGCAACGCTCAGATTCGGACCCGCGTGCAACTGGTGAAGGCCGCGGGTTTCAATGCTTTTCGCGATGCCCACCAGCCGCACAACCTGCGCTACCAGGCCAACTGGGACTCATTGGGGCTGCTGTGGTGGCCGCAGCTGGCCGCCCACGTGTGGTACGACACGCCGGCCTTTCGCCAGAACTTCAAAAACCTGCTCACCGACTGGGTGAAGGAGCGCCGCAACAGCCCCTCGGTGGTGCTCTGGGGCCTCGAAAATGAGAGCACGCTGCCGGCAGATTTCGCCCGCGAATGCAGTGCCCTCATCCGCCAGCTCGACCCCACGGCCTCGCGCGAGCGCAAAATCACGACCTGCAACGGCGGCCAGGGCACCGACTGGGACGTGCCCCAGAACTGGACCGGCACCTACGGCGGCGACCCCGCCACCTACGCCGCCGACGTGGCCCGCCAGGTCCTCATCGGCGAGTACGGCGCCTGGCGCACCCTCGACCTGCACACCCAAGGGCCGCCCGTGCTCAACGCCGGCCCCTTCAGCGAAGACCGGTTTGCCCAGCTCATGGAGCAGAAGGTGCGCCTCGCCGAATCGGCCAAAGACCAGACGGCCGGCCACTTTTTCTGGCTCCTGACTTCGCACGACAATCCCGGTCGCGTGCAGGGCGGCGAAGGCCAGCGCGAGCTCGACCGCATTGGCCCCGTCAACTACAAGGGTCTGCTCACGCCCTGGGAAGAGCCCACGGATGCATTTTACATGTTCCGGGCCAGCTACGCGCCGAAGGAAAAGGAGCCGATGGTTTACCTCGCCTCGCATACCTGGCCCGACCGCTGGCTGACGCCCGGCCGCCGGGACAGCATCACGGTCTACTCCAACTGCGACGAAGTCGAGCTGTTTAATGACGTAAATGCTACCTCTCTGGGCCGCAAAAGCCGCGCCGGTGGCGTCGGCACGCATTTCCAGTGGGATGGGGTGCAGGTGAAATACAACGTGCTATACGCCGTGGGCTACGTGGGTGGCAGGGCCGTGGCGAAGGATTATATCGTGCTGCACCACTTGCCCAAAGCCCCAGGCTTCGATAAATTCCTGGCCGATGCCCAGCCCCTCACCCAGCCGCAGCCGGGCCTCAACTACCTCTACCGCGTGAACTGCGGCGGCCCCGCCTATCAGGACCAGCACGGCAGCACCTGGCAGGCCGACCAGCCCCGCACCGGCCCCACAACCTGGGGCTCGGAATCCTGGACGCAGGAGTTTCCGGGTCTCTCGCCCTTCTTCGCCAGCCAGCGCCGCACCCACGACCCCATTGCGGGCACGCGCGACTGGCCGCTGTTCCAGACCTTTCGCTACGGGCGCGAAAAGCTGCGCTACGCCTTCCCGGTGCCCAATGGCGAGTACACGGTGGAGCTGTATTTTGCGGAGCCCTGGCTGGGCACCGGCGGCGGGCTGGACTGCACCGGCTGGCGCCTGTTTGATGTGGCCATAAACCAGAAAACCGTCCTCCAAAACCTCGATATCTGGAAAGAAGCCGGCCACGACCACGCCCTGAAAAAGACCGTGCAAGCCTGCGTGACGGATGGGCAGCTGGTGATTTCCTTTCCCCGCGTCGCCTCCGGGCAGGCGCTGATTTCGGCCATTGCCATTGCTACGGCCGACGCCGCGGCCAAAGCGGCGCCCGCTCCGCAGGCAGTTATTCAGGCGGTGAAAGCGCCGGGGCAGCCGACGGCTTCGCTGGCCGCATCGGCCCAAGCCTGGCTGGATACCGGCATTCCGGCTTACGCCACCGCGCCCGGCACCTTCAGCAAATTGCCTTCCGAGTTGTTCGGGGCCGAGTGGCTGCGCGGGCCGGCCGCAGGGTTCACCGTTTCCACGGCCGCCGATGTTTACGTCGCCCTCGACGCCCGCGCGGCGCGCCCCGCCTGGCTGCAAGGCTACGAGGAAACCAAGGCCTCCCTCGAAACGGCCGACGCTGCTGGCCCGCACCCGTTCCGGGTGTACCGGCGCCGCTTCCCGGCCGGGGCCGCCGTCGCTTTGGGCCCCAACGCGGCCAACGCCTTGCCCTACGTCGTGGCCGTGAACCGGGCCAGTACCATCGAACCGGCCTACGACCTCAAGGCCATCACCGGCTACAAGCCCGCCACCGCGCGCCTCAGCGGCCCGGGCATGGCGAAGGAAACCGTCAACAACAAAGAGAGCATCATCTTCCGGGAAGCCAGCGGCGGCGCCCTGGAATGGAATATCCAGGTGGGCGTGGCCGACACGTATTCGCTCACCTTCCGCTACGCCAACCAACTGGCCCGGCCGCTCACGGCCCGGCTCACCATGGCCCTGGCCGATGGCACCGTGCTCAAAACCGAAAACGTGGAGCTGCTGCCCTCCAAGCCAGGCAAGTGGAACTACCTCACCACCTCCACCGGCGGCATGATAAACGCGGGCAGCTACCGCGTGAAACTCACCGCTACGGATGCCGCCGGCCTCAGTGTTTCGGGGCTGGATGTGCAGTAGGGCCACGAAGCCAAGATGCTACAATAGGAGGGGAACATGGTATACCCGGCCGGTTTCGGGCGGGGGTAAATTTGCTAGTGTTCGGCGAAGCCGTTCTTAGCCCTAAGTCGCGGCAATTTGGTAATATGGCCTCATGAGCAATTTGCGAGTTCTTGACCTGGTCATCATCGCCCTGTACCTGGTGGCCATGATTGCCGTGGGGGCCTATTTCTCCCGCAAAAACCTGAATGCCGAGCAGTATTCCAGCGCTTCTGGCCTGATTCCGGGCTGGGCCATTGGCATGTCCATCTATGCCACTTTTCTCAGTAGCAACACCTTTTTGGGCGTGCCCGGCAAGGCGTTTGGCGCCAACTGGAACGCCTTTGTGTTCAGCATCTCCATGCCGCTGGCGGCCTGGGTGGCCACGCGCTACTTTGTACCATTTTACCGCGGCACCGGCGAAATTTCGGCCTACACCCACCTGGAGCACCGCTTCGGCAGCTGGGCGCGCACCTACGCCGTGGCCTGCTTCCTGCTCACGCAGCTGGCCCGCATCGGGTCCATCTTCTTTGGTATTGCCCTCACCCTGCAGGCCCTCACCGGCTTCTCGATGGAAATGATAATGCTGGTAACCGGCAGCTGCATCATCGTCTACACGGTGCTGGGGGGTATTGAGGCCGTTATCTGGACCGAAGTGGTGCAGGGCGTGGTAAAGACCTTCGGCGCGCTGCTCATTCTGTACCTGATTGTGACCAACATGCCGGGCGGCTTTTCGCACATCGTGGCCATCGGGCAGGAGCAGCACAAGTTCAGTCTCGGCGGCTTCGCGCCCGATTTCACGCAGTCCACCTTCTGGGTGGTGCTGCTCTACGGCTTCTTCATCAACCTCAACAATTTCGGGGTCGACCAGAACTACGTGCAGCGCTACCACACCGCCACCTCGTCGCGGCAGGCGGCCAAGTCCATCTGGCTCTGCGTGTTGATTTACGTGCCGGCCTCGCTGCTGTTCTTCGTCATCGGCTCGGCGTTGTTTGCCTACTACCAGGTGCACCCCGAGCTGATTGAGGCCGTGAAGCTGAAAGTGGCCGCCGAAAAGCTGCCCCTCACCGCCGCCGCCGCCCAGCTCAGCCAGGCCGCCGCCGCCCTGCAGCCCGCTGACTACGGCGACAAGGTGATGCCGCATTTCATGGTCACGAAAATCCCGCCCGGCTTCGTCGGCCTCATCGTGTCGGCCATCCTCTCGGCGGCCATGAGCACCATCAGCTCGGGCATGAACGCCTCGGCCACCGTTTTCACCGTCGACATCTACGAGCGGTATTTCAAGTCCAACCTCAACGTGAAGCAGACCATGCGCGCGCTGCACATCGGCACGGTGGCGGTGGGCCTGCTGGGCATGGGCGTGGGCATCGCCATGATTGGCGTGAAAAGCGTGCTCGACGTGTGGTGGCAGCTGTCGGGCATTTTCGCGGCGGGCATGCTGGGCTTGTTTCTGCTCGGCATCATCAGCCGCCACACCCGCAACGCCGAAGCCCTCACGGCCACCATCATCGGCGTGCTGGTCATCGTCTGGCTCACGCTCTCTCCCCGGCTGCCCGAAGCCCTGGCCGCCTTCCGCAACCCCTTGCACCAGAGCATGGTGATTGTGGTGGGCACGCTCACCATTTTCCTGCTGGGCCTGCTGCTCACCCGCCTCCGCCAGGGCCGCGCCGTGCCCCTGGCCCCCGAAGAATTAACCCAGTCCGTGCACTAGCCGGCCCCGCACTTTCTACCCCCGAACGGCCCGCCTGCGGCCCCGAAAACAAGCCTTTATCATTATGCAACATTCATCGAAGGGATTTATCCCGGTCATGCTCATGCCTTTTCAGAACGATGGGCAAATTGATTATCCGGCCCTTACCGGTCTGACCGAGATGTATTTAAAAGCCGGCGCCGCCGGATTATTCGCCAATTGCCTCTCCAGCGAGATGTTTGAGCTGAGCGCCGAGGAGCGCCTGCAAAGCATCCGCCACATCGTGGACGTGGCCGGCGGCGAAGTGCCCGTGGTGGCCACCGGCACCTTCGCCGGCCCGCTCACTGAGCAGGCCGATTTCGTGAAGCAAGTCTACGAGGCCGGCACCGAGGCCGTCATCGTCATCACCGGCCTGCTGGCCCGGCCGGAAGAATCCGAGGCCGTGTTCAACGAGCGGTTTCACCGCCTGCTGGACTGGACGCCAGGCGTGCCGCTGGGCTTCTACGAGTGCCCCGAGCCCTACAAGCGCGTGCTCTCGGCCGGGCAGCTGGGCCAGTTCGTGGGCACCGGCCGCGTCACCTATCACAAAGACACCTGCCTGGACATCGAGCAGATTCGGGCCAAACTCGCCGCCACCGAGGGCCACCAATTCGGCCTCTACGATGCTTACATGGGCCACGCCGTGGAAAGCCTGCGCGCCGGAGCGGCGGGCCTCTCCTGCATTCAGGGCAATTTCTTCCCGGAGCTGATTGTGTGGCTGTGCCGGAACTACGACAACGCCAGCCTGCGCGCCGAAGTAAACGAAGTGCAGGAGTTTTTCATCAAAAACATGGGCGTGATGCACGACGTGTACCCCACCGTGGCCAAGTATTCGCTCAAGCAGCGCGGCGTGGACATTTCCACCTTCACCCGCCGCAAGGTGGGCAATTTCACCAGCACCATCCGGGCCGGCGTAGAGGCGCTGTACGGCGACTACCGCGTCCTGAGCCGCCATTTGGAGCTGGTGGCGTAGGGTAGGAGAAAAGGCCCGACGCTTTCCAAAACAGCCCTTAGCAAATCCGCTCACCTTTCCTTCAAATTTCACCCGTTATGCAGCAATTTTCTACCCCCTCACGCCGCCCGACGGCTTTCGTTCACTGCGGTTTCGTCGCCGCGCTGCTGGCCCTGGCCGCCGGCTCCGCGCAGGCCCAGTTGGTGGCTTTTCCGGGGGCGGAGGGCTACGGCCGGTTTGCCACCGGTGGCCGGGGCGGGCAGGTGGTGGAAGTAACCAACCTGAACGACTCGGGCGCGGGCAGCTTTCGCGACGCCTTCAACCAGTTTCCCGGGCAGCCCATCACCATCGTCTTTCGGGTGGGCGGCCTCATCGAGCTGGCCACGCCGCTGCGCCCCACGCGCTCGGACGTGACCATTGCCGGGCAAACGGCCCCCGGCGACGGCATTTGCCTGAAGCGCAGCACGTTCAAGCTGTTCGGCAACAACATCATCGTGCGCTACATGCGCTCGCGGCCGGGCGACGTGCAGGGCTCCAACTCGCCGGCCGTATACGGCATGGACATGGAGAACTGCAAGAACTTCATCATCGACCATTGTTCCTTCAGCTGGTCCATCGAAGAAACCGGCACCTACTACGACAACAAGTACTCCACGGTGCAGTGGTCCGTCTTCAGCGAGAGCCTCAACTCGTCCTTCAACGGCAAGGGCGACCACGGCTACGGCGGCGTGTGGGGCGGCCAGTACGCCTCCTACCACCACAACCTGGTGGCCCACCACCACAGCCGTGCCATCCGCTTCAACGGCGCCCGGGCCCACGACACCACCGCCGTGGTGGACTACCGCAACAACGTGATTTACAACTGGGGCAACGCCAACGCTGCCTACGGCAACGAGATTGAAATCAACGGCGGCTCGGGGCAGCTGAACCTGGTGAACAACTATTACAAGGGCGGCCCCGCCACGCCCGCCTCCCGCGCCAGCGTCATCTTCGACATCACCGAAGCCTACGACGCCACCCGGCCGAACAAGCCCGTGGCCACCGTGTATGCCGACGGCAACTACGTGGCCGGCTACCCCGCCGTGACGGCCAACAACTGGAACGGCGGCGTCCGGCTGCACAACTACCCGGCCGCCTCGATGCCCCTGTTTCAGCAGGCGTCCCCCACCGCCGGGCTGGCGCCCGTCACCACCGAAACGGCGCAGAACGCCTACCTCTCGGTGCTGGCCGGCGCCGGCGCCATCGCCCCGGTGCGCGATGTGCTGGACACCCGCATCGTGAACGAAACCCGCGCCGGCACCGCCACCGGCAGCAGCCCCGGCGGCTCGGCCACCTACGGCCTCAACCAGGGCATCATCGATACGCAGAGCGACGTGGGCGGCTGGCCCGTCTACGCCACCGGCCCCGCGCCCACGGACACCGACCACGACGGCATGCCCGACGCCTGGGAAACCAGCCGCGGCCTCGACCCCACCAATGCCGCCGACCGCAACACGCTGAGCAGCACGGGCTACACCATGCTGGAAAACTACCTCAACGGCTTGGCTACCACCACCGTGCTGGCCAACCGGAGCAGCGCCGCGCAGCTCCTGCTCCAGGCCTTCCCCAACCCCGCGCAGGGCCGCTTCACGGTGAAGCACCCCGTTGGTACGGACGCCGCCAGCATCACCCTCTACACCTTCGACGGCCGCCAGGTGGCCACCGTGCCCGTGAAATCGGGCAGCGCCGCCACTGAGCTGGCCGTTCCGGCCCTGGCGGCGGGCAGCTACCTGGTGCGCTACGCCAGCGCCCGCGAAATGCTGACCACCAAGTTCACCAAGGAGTAGCCGCTGAGCATTGCGGTAGAAAGCAGGAATAAAAAAGAGCCTTTTGCGTCAGCAAAAGGCTCTTTTTTATTCCTAAAACCGTCCAGGTATCAGGGCGAGAGGTGGGCGTTAGGTTACGCGGCCATTGCCAGTTCGCGGTGGCTGTGCAGGTACTTTTTCTTGTATTCGAGCGGCGTCATCTTCGTGATTTTCTTGAAGTGACGGTAGAAATTCGACACGTTGTTGAACCCGCATTCAAAGCAAATAACCTCGGTGGGCAGTTTGTCTTCGATGAGCTGGCGGCAGGCCTGGCTGATGCGAATTTCAATGAGGAAATCGTAGTACGTTTTCTTCGTAATCAGCTTGAAATAGCGGCAGAACGACGTGACACTCAGGTTGCTGATGGACGCAATTTCGTCGAGTGTGATTTCCTTTTTGTAGTTCGACAGCGTGTAGTTGCACACTTTGTTGATGCGCTGCACGTCGGACTCGTTGCTTTGCTTGAAGGCGTGGTGCTCCGAGGCGATGGTTTTGGTTTCCGCGGTTTCGGACAGGATTTTCAGGATAGACAGGAAGATGATGATGCGGTCCAAATCGGTAGCGTGCACGGCCTGGCGCATGAGCGGGGCCAGCTTGGCCTTGGCCTTGCCGGTGATGAGCAGGCCGCTTTTGGCCTTCTCAAACAGCTTGGGGATGAGGTAGGCCTCGGGCAGGCCGAAGAGGTAGCGGCCCAGGCACTCGGGCAAAAACTGAATGACGATGGCCTCTACCTCCTTTTCCGGGTTGCCCTGGAAATACTCCTCGTTGCAGCGCCAGGTGTGGGGCAGGTTGGCGCCCAGCAGCACAATCTCGCCCGCCGAGAAGTTGCTGATGTTGTCGCCCATCAAGCGCACGCCTTCGCCTTTGATGACGTAGTGCAGCTCCAACTCCGGGTGGTAGTGCCACACCGTGCCGAAATTGGGCTTTTGGTCGTGCCGAACGCTGAACGAGCTTTGGGGAGCTACCGGGACTTTGTGGAAGTGGGCTTTCATGGGAAGTGAAATTTGGTGGGAATTGTGGCGGGGCGGAGGGCAGCTAGTGGGATAAATTCCGGGTTGGTTTGGATGAAACCGTTTGGGAGAGAAGGAAATGAGGCAATAAAAAGGTTTCCGGCGGCTACCAGTCAGCCGGCTTCTCTAGGATATTATCCTATCGGTTGCGTTGCAGGAAATCGCGGGTTTTGGAAGCGGAGCGGTTGGTAAGTAGTCACTAATTTCTTTGTTCCAATAGCGCCAACTCTCCTGTACTTGCCTGCTCCTGCCACCCAGGCGCATAAATGCCGGTAAAAAGAGCCGGCGGCGGAAACGAGAAGATGGTAAAAACCTACAATCCAGGGTAGCAAAGGCCCCATGCTAACATCCTACACTAAGTAGGCAAGAAGCGGTAGGGCACCGCGGCGCCCGGCTAGCAAATTTGTAAAGCCAGTATTTCACCTGGTTTTTAGGCTAGCTGCTGCTGCCCACCGGCCCGCGCCGGGGCGGCCCGCCAGGAGCTGGTTCACGCAAAAAAGTCCAGCACGCCGTGGCCTCTTTCCCGACCAAAGAAGTTCTCCTCCTCGCCAGTGGCGACCTGCGCCTCGCCGCCAACCAAAACTGCTGGGCCGCCCAGCAGGCCATGGAAAAACGCCTCACCGCCGCCCTGGCCCGGCAGGGCTGGGCGGTGAAGCGCGCCCACGCCTACGACCCCGACAAGCAGCACGGCTTCATCGACTCGCAGCGCATGGGCATGGACGTGTTTCGCAACCTCCCGCCCCGCCAGCCGCTCATCGTGGCCGAAAGCGTGTGGCAATACTCGCACCACGTGCTGGCTTGCCTCACCACCCACCAGGGCCCCATCCTCACGGTGGCCAACTGGAGCGGCACCTGGCCCGGCCTGGTGGGCATGCTCAATTTGAACGGCTGCCTCACGAAAGCCGGCGTGAAATACAGCACGCTCTGGAGCGAAGACTTCACCGATGAATTCTTCGAAAGCAGCCTGAAAAACTGGCTGTCCTACGGCCGCATCGAGCAGGACGAACGCCACGTGCTCAGCTTCGACGCCGCCACCGTGCCCGCCGCCGAGGAGGAAACCGGCCGCGCGTTTGGCCAGCGGTTCCGGCAAAATAAGGCCATTATGGGCGTGTTCGACGAGGGCTGCATGGGCATGTACAACGCCATCGTGCCCGACGAGTTGCTGCACGCCACCGGCGTGTTCAAGGAGCGGCTCAGCCAGGCCTCGCTCTACGCCGCCATGCGCACCGTGAGCGACGCCGACGCCCAGGGCGTGCTCGACTGGCTGCTGGCTCGTGGCATGAAATTCAACTGGGGCAGCAACGAAGCCACCCAGCTTACCCAAGCCCAGACGCTGGAGCAGTGCAAGATGTACATCGCCGCCGTGCGCATTGCGGCCGAGTTTGGCTGCGACACCATCGGCATTCAGTACCAGCAAGGCCTCAAGGACCTGACCGTGGCCAGCGACCTGGCCGAAGGCCTGCTCAACAACGCCGACCGGCCGCCCGTCTTCTCCGCCGAAACCGGCGAGGAGCTGTACGCCGGCCAGGCCCTGCCGCATTTCAACGAAGTGGACGAGTGCGCCGGCCTCGACGCCCTGCTCACCTACCGCCTGTGGAACGAGCTGGGCCTGCCCGGCGAAACCACCCTGCACGACCTGCGCTGGGGCCAGGCGTTCGACACCGGCGACGGCGAAGAGTTCGTGTGGGTGTTTCTGATTTCGGGCGCCGCCCCGCCCGCGCACTTCGTGGACGGCTACAAGGGCACCAGCAGCGAGCGGCAGCCGCCCATGTATTTCCGCCTCGGTGGCGGCAGCGTGAAGGGCGTGAGCCGCCCCGGCTCCATCGTCTGGAGCCGCGTGTACGTGATGGATGGCAAGCTGCACTGCGACCTGGGCGTGGGCGAAGCCGTGGCCCTGCCCGCCACCGAAACCAAGCGCCGCTGGAAGCTCACCACGCCGGAGTGGCCCATCATGCACGCGGTGCTGCGCGGCGTGAGCCGCAACCAGATGATGGCCCGTCACAAGGCCAACCACATCCAGGTGGTGTACGCGCCCTACGAGGCCAAAGCCCACCAACTCTGCCGCATCAAGGCCGCCGCCCTGGCCGAGCTGGGCGTGGAAGTGCACTTCTGCGGCGACGTGCAGGGCGTGACCAAAGCCACCGAAACCAAAATATTGCCCGCCGAGTGGGCCACGGCTGCGCGCTAAGCGCCGCCTCGATTTTTACTGATTGAGCCCTTTTTGCTACGCTCAGCACCGCCAACGAAAGCAACTTCCCGCATCCCACCGCCACGATGAACCACCGCCGCGCCTTACTCGCCGTTCTTTTCGCTTCCGCCTGCGCCGCGCCCGCCGCCCGCGCCCAGTACCCCACCATTCCGCCGGAAGTGCAGGCCAAAGCCGACGCTGCCCTGGCCGACGCCCAGAAACGCTCGGACGAAGCCTGGGAGAAGGCCCAACCCATCATTCAGGCCGAAGCCAAAGCCGGCAAGCCCTTCATTCTCTGGGCCGCCAAGCCCGCGGACTTGCCGCAGTCGAAACGCTTGGCCTTCCCAGGCGCGGAAGGTGGGGGAGCCTACGTTTTTGGCGGACAAGGCGGCAAGGTCATCGTAGTGAAAAGCTTAGCTGACAGCGGCCCCGGCACTCTGCGCGAGGCGTTGGAGCAGGGCGGCGCGCGCATCATCGTGTTCAATGTGGCCGGCATCATCAAGCTGCAAAGCCCCATCATCATCCGGGCGCCCTACGTCACCATTGCGGGGCAGACGGCGCCCGGCGACGGCATCTGTGTGGCGGGCGAGTCGGTGTGGATTAACACGCACGACGTGGTGGTGCGCTACCTGCGCTTCCGCCGCGGCGCCATGGACGTGGCGCGCCGCGACGATGGGCTGGGCGGGAACCCGGTGGGCAACATCATCATCGACCACGTGTCGGCTTCGTGGGGTCTGGATGAAAACATGTCCATCTACCGCCACGTGTACCACAACCCCGAAACCGGCAAGGCCGACAAGCTGCCCACCGTGAACGTGACCATTCAGAACTCCATCTTTTCGGAGGGCTTAGACACCTACAACCACGCTTTCGGCAGCACCATTGGCGGGCTGAACAGCCTGTTTACCCGCAACCTGTGGGCCAACAACATTGCCCGCAACCCCTCGGTGGGCATGTACGGCGACTTCAACTTCGCCAACAACGTGGTGTTCAACTGGTGGAACCGCTCGGCCGACGGCGGCGACAACCACTCGGAATACAACTTCGTGAACAACTACTACAAGCCCGGGCCCATCACGCCCGCCGGCCAGCCCATTGCTTACCGCATTCTCAAGCCTGAGTCAGGCCGCGATAAGGATGCCAAGAACCTATTTGGCAAGGCCTACGTGGCCGGTAACGTGGTGGATGGCAACGACAAAGTGACGCAGGACAACTGGGCCGGCGGCGTGCAGGTGGAAGTCCCGTCTGATGCCGACAAAATTGTGGCTGAGATTCGAACCAACAAGCCCTTCACCCTGCCCAACATGAACACGGTGCTGCCGGCCCAGGAGGCCTACCAGTACGTGCTGGCCAACGTGGGCTGCACCCTGCCCCGGCGCGACGCCGTGGACGCCCGCATCGTGGAAGACGTGCGCACCGGCAAAATCAGCTACGCCAAAAACGCCCAGTCCACGCCTAAAAGTCCCTACATCAAACGCCGCTTGCCGGAAGATTCCTATAAAAATGGCATCATCACCGACCCCGCGCAGGTAGGCGGCTACCCCGACTACAAAGGCACGCCCTACGCCGACGCCGACAACGACGGCATGCCCGACAAGTGGGAAACCGCCCATGGCCTCAACCCCAAAAGCGCCGCCGACGCCACCCAGGACCGCGACAAGGACGGCTACGCCAATATTGAAGAATATTTGAACAGCATGGTGCCGTTGCAAAACGTGCGGCCGAATGCCGGAAAAGCGAAGTCGTAGGCCTGTAGCGTGGACTCTGCGAGTCCGCGCATGCACGTCCCTTTCATGCGCGGACTCGCAGAGTCCACGCTACACTTACCCCGCATGACCCTAAAAACACGCTTCTCTGCGCTGCTCCTGTTGCTGCTAGCTGCCTGGGCCCCAGCGACCGAGCCCACCGGCCCGCTCAAAGTGTCGCCCAACGGCCGCTACCTGATGACGGGCAGCGGCAAACCCTTTTTCTGGCTGGGTGATACCGGCTGGCTGCTTTTCAGCAAGCTCAAGCGCGAAGAAGCCGAAACCTACCTCGAAGACCGCCGCAAAAAAGGATTCAACGTCATTCAGGTGATGGTGCTGCACCAGGTGCCCATTGCCAACGTGTATGGCGACTCGGCCCTGACGCACGCCAACGTGGCCCGGCCCCTCACCACGCCCGGCAACTCGCCCACCGATGCGGCGCAGTACGACTTCTGGGACCACGTTGACTACATTGTGGACCTGGCGGCCAAAAAAGGCCTCTACATGGGCATGGTGCCGGTGTGGGGCACCAACGTGAAGAATGGCAAAGTCAATCAGCAACAAGCGAAAACCTACGCCACCTTCCTGGCCGAGCGGTATAAGAACCGTCCGAACATCATCTGGCTGAACGGCGGCGACATTGCCGGCTCCGACTCCCTGAAAGTCTGGAGAACCATCGGTGCCACGCTGAAGGCGGTGGACCCCAACCACCTGGAAACCTACCACCCGCGGGGCCGCACGCAGTCCTCGGACTGGTTCCATCAGGAAAAGTGGTTGGATTTCAACATGTACCAGTCGGGCCACCGGCGCTACGAGCAGGACACCTCCAAGAACGAAACGAACCACTACGGCGAAGACAACTGGCGCTACCAGCAAGCCGACTACGCCCTGAAACCCGCCAAGCCTTCGCTGGACGGCGAGCCGTCGTACGAGGGCATCCCGCAGGGTTTGCACGACATCACCCAGCCCCGCTGGACCGCTGCCGACGTGCGCCGCTACGGCTACTGGTCGGTGTTTGCGGGCGCGTTCGGCTACACTTACGGCCAGAATTCGGTGATGCAGATGCACAGCAGCTTCGACAAGGGCAGCGCCTACGGCTCGAAGGAGCTGTGGTCGTCGGCCATCAACGCACCGGGCGCGGCCCAAATGCAGTATTTGAAGCAGCTGATGCTGTCGCGGCCCTACTTTGAGCGCGTGCCCGACCAGTCGCTCATTGCCGGCGAAGTGGGGGAGAAGTACAACCGCCAGTTTGCCACGCGGGGCAAGAATTATGCCTTTGTGTACACCTACAACGGGCGAAATATGAAGGTGAACCTGGGCAAAATTGCCGGTGCGAAAGTGAAAGCGTCGTGGTATAGCCCGCGCGACGGGAAAACTACGGCCATTGGTACCTTTCCAAATAAAGGCACCCAGGAATTCAACCCGCCCGGCGAACAGAAGGATGGCAACGACTGGGTGCTGATTCTGGATTCCATCAGCTAACGTACCGTGGTCAACACCTTCACCAAATCCCTCTTCATCCTCGGCGGCGCCGCGCTGCTGAGTTCCTGCGCCAAAGAGGCGTATATGTTCACTTCCTTCCGCGAGCCGGCCACCGACGGGCTCCACTTCCTCTATAGCTACGACGGCTACAAGTGGCAGGACGCCGGCAAGTCATTCCTCACGCCGCAAGTGGGGCCCAGCAAGCTCATGCGCGACCCCAGCATCGCGCAGGGGCCGGATGGCACCTACCACCTGGTCTGGACCTGCGGCTGGAAGGGCGACAAGGGCTTTGGCTACGCTAGTTCTAAGGATTTAGTACATTGGTCGGAGCAGCGTTTCATCGACGTAATGAGCCACGAGCCCAGCACGGTGAACGTGTGGGCCCCCGAAATTTTCTTCGACCCGCCCACGCAGCAGTTCCTTATCGTGTGGGCCAGCACCATCCCATTACGTTTCCCCAAAGGCCAGGAAGAAGAGGATAACAACCACCGCCTCTACTACACCACTACTAAGGACTTCAAGACTTTCTCGGCTACCAAGCTCTACCTCGACCCCGGTTTCAGCGCTATCGATTCGGAAGTGCTGCGGCGCGGCGTTGATGACTACGTGCTGGTGGTGAAGGACAACACCCGGCCCGAGCGCGACATCAAAGTAGCTTTCGGCCCCACCGCCACCGGCCCTTTTCTGAAAGTATCTGAGCCCTTCACAGCCAACTTTACCGAAGGCCCCAGCGTGGCCAAGCTGCCGCATAATCAGTGGCTGATTTACTACGACGCCTACCGTGAGAAGAAGTACGGCGCCGCCAAAACCAGCGACTTCCTAACTTTTACCGACGTCTCGGCCCAAGTCAGCGTACCGACCGGCCACAAGCACGGCTCCATCTTCATGGTGCCGCGCAAGACGCTTAAGAACCTGTTGCAAACCGCGCCGGCCGGGGCTTCGGGGGCAACTTCAGCTACTGGAAAACAATGAGTAAATCCCAACTGCCGGCAGCATGTAGCGTGGACTCTGCGAGTCCGCGCCCGGGCGAACGTTTTAACAGGACGCGGACTCGCAGAGTCCACGCTACAATGCTGGCGGCGCTACTACCCGCCCTCGCCCAAGCCCAAACCACGCCCGCCGAAACCATCCGTTACACCGGCACCACGCTCAGCAACGTGGACTACCACCACGGGCAGCTGCGGCCGGCCATCGGTACCCACGCCCGGCAGGTGCTGCGCGCCAACCGCGAGCACCCCGACGCGGCCAACGGTGAGGGCTGGACCTATAATCACGCCCCTATGCTGGCTTACTGGCAGGGGCAGTTTTATTACCAGTACCTCAGCAACCCCGTGGGCGAGCACGTGCCGCCCGGCCGCACCCTGTTGCTGACCAGCAAGGACGGCTACACCTGGACCAACCCCACCGTCATTTTCCCGCCCTACAAGGTGCCCGACGGCTTCACCAAGCCCGACCAGCCCGGCAAAGTGGCCAAGAACCTGGTGGCCGTGATGCACCAGCGCATCGGCTTCTACACCTCGAAGAAAAACCGCCTGCTGACCCTAGGGTACTACGGCGTGACCCTTGATGCCAAGGACGACCCCAACGATGGGCAGGGCATCGGCCGGGTGGTGCGCGAGGTGCTGCCGGGCGGCAAGTTCGGCCCCATTTACTTCCTGCGGAATAACGCGACGTGGGACAAGTCGAAATCCGCTTATCCCTTCTACACCACCAGCAAAGACAAGGGCTTCGTGGCCGCCTGCGAGGAAATCCTGGCCAACCCGCTGATGATGCAGCAGATGGTGGAGGAGCAGGACAAGGATGACCCGCTCATTCCCATTAAGAAGGATTACAAAGCCTTCAGCTACTACCACTTGCCCGATGGCAACCGCGTGGTGGGCCTCTGGAAGCACGCGCTGACGACTATTAGCCCCGACGGTGGCAAAACCTGGCCTAACCCGGTTATCCGGGCGCCGCACTTCGTGAACAGCAACGCCAAAATCTGGGGCCAGCGCACCTCCGATGGCCGCTACGCCACGGTGTACAACCCTTCCGAGTTCCGCTGGCCGCTGGCCATTTCGACCAGCGAAAACGGCCTCGACTACACCGACCTCTGGCTGGTACACGGCGAAATCACACCCATGCGCTACGGCGGCAATTACAAGAGCTACGGCCCGCAGTACGTGCGCGGCATCCAGGAAGGCGATGGCCTGCCGCCCGATAAAAAGCTGTGGGTGAGCTACAGCGTGAACAAAGAGGACCTGTGGGTGGCCTCGGTGCCCGTGCCCGTGCGCGCCACCGCCAGCAGCCACGCCAATGAGGTTTTCGCGCAACTACCGGCCGGGCAGGAACTAGACCAGTGGAATACCTACAGCCTCGTGCAGGCCCCGGTAGAAATCGGCAAACTACCCGATGGCTCGAAAGGCCTCGTGCTCAAAGACTCCGATAAATTCGACTACGCCAAGGCTGAGCGCATCATCCCCGAAAGCAAGCAGCTGGTGGCCGAACTCTCAATGGTGCCCGGCCAAAATGACCACGGCCTACTGCAAATTGAGTTTCAGGACGCTAAGGGCCAACCCGCGGTGCAGCTCAGCTTCGACTCCACCGGCACACTCAGCTACAAAGCCGGCGCCCGCTTCAAAGGCGTGACCAAGTACCAGGCCGGCCAGCCGCTGGACATGAAAGTGACCCTGGACGCCCCCAACCGCACCTGCACCATCACGACCAACGGTAAAACCAGCACCTTCATCTTCTTCGCCCCGGTAGCATCCTTCGAGCGGGTGATGTTCCGCACCGGCCCCGCCCGCCACTTCCCCACGCCCGACACCCCCGCTGACCAGGCCTATGACCTACCGAAAGCCGGCGAGTCGGAGCCGCCGGCAGTGTTTTACCTGAAGTCGCTGAAGACGTCGTCGCCTGACGCGGCTACGAAAGGCCTAGGCAAAAACTAAAACGACTACAATCCAGAGCGGTCAGGCAGAGCGCAGCGAAGCATCTCGCGTGCCGCACTACTCATACTAATTGCAACGAAGCCGAGCAAGATGCTTCGCTGCGCTCTGCCTGACCGCTCTTTTTTGACTTTTGACTACCTATAACTTCCCCTGTGCTCAAATACCTACTAGCCTTCTTGCTCCTCCCGCTGAGTCAGCTCCACGCGCAACGCACTGAAAACCAGATGCTGTCCGGCACGGGCAACGACAAAACCGTGAAGTGGCAATTCTACTGCACGGCCGGCCGCAACTCGGGCAAATGGACCACCATCCCGGTGCCCTCCAACTGGGAGCTGCAGGGTTTCGGCAAATACAACTATGGGCACAACAAAGACACCGCGCGCGGCAAGGAAAGCGGCCTCTACAAGTACCAGTTCAAAGTGCCGGCCAACTGGCAGGGCAAGGTCGTGAACATCGTGTTTGATGGGGCGATGACCGATACGGAGGTGAAAATCAACGGCCAATCGGCCGGGGCCATTCACCAAGGCTCATACTACCGCTTCAAATACGACATCTCGAAGCTGCTGAAATACGGCAAAACCAACCTGCTCGAAGCCACCGTGGCCAAGCACTCAGCCAACGAATCGGTGAACGATGCCGAGCGGCGCGGCGACTTCTGGATTTTCGGCGGCATCTTCCGGCCGGTGTTTCTGGAGGCGCTGCCGGTGAGCCACATCAGCCGCGTGGCCCTGGACGCGCGGGCTGATGGCAGCTTCAAAGCTGATGTGTACACGGGCGGCGAGGCCGATGAAGTCGTGGGCCAGCTTTACACAATGGACGGGCAGAAAGTAGGAGGGGAGTTTAAAGCTGCGGTAGCGGCTGGCGGCACAGTCACGCACTTGCAAACTACCGTTTCCAACCCGCAGCTTTGGACGCCCGAAACGCCCAACCGCTACCGCTTGGCCCTCACGTTGCGCAAGAGCGGCCAGACTGTGCATACGCTCAACCAGCGCTTCGGTTTCCGCACCGTGGAGCTGCGCGAGCGCGAAGGTTACTATGTGAATGGCGTGAAAGTCAAGTTTAAGGGCGTGAACCGGCACTCGTTTTGGCCCAGCTCGGGGCGTGCTACCAGTAAGGCGCTTAGCATCATGGACGTGAACCTGATGAAGGACATGAACATGAACGCCGTGCGCATGTCGCACTACCCGCCCGACGACCATTTCCTGGCCGCCTGTGACTCCCTAGGTCTGTTTGTGTTCGATGAAGTAGCCGGCTGGCACGCCGCCTACAACACGCCCACCGGCACCAAGCTCACCGAGGAAATGGTGGTGAAAGACGAAACCCACCCCAGCATCATCGGCTGGATAAACGGCAACGAGGGCGGCCACAACTTCGACCTCGACCCCGTGCTCGACCGCATGGACCTGCAAAAGCGCCCCGTGGTGCACGCCTGGCAGGTATTCCGCGGCACCGATACCCAGCACTACATCAACTACGACTACGGCAACGGCACCCACCTGCACGGCCACAACATCGTGTTTCCCACCGAATTCCTGCACGGCCTCTACGACGGCGGCCACGGCGCGGGCCTCGAAGATTACTGGGAGCAAATGTGGCGCGAGCCCCTCTCGGCCGGCGGCTTCCTCTGGGACTTCTCCGACGCCGCCGTGGTCCGCACCGACAAAGGCGGCATCCTCGACACCGATGGCGACCACGGCCCCGACGGCATCCTCGGCCCCTACCGCGAGAAGGAGGGGAGCTACTTCACCATCAAAGAAGTGTGGAGCCCCGTGTTTTTCGAGCGCCGCGAAATCACGCCCGCCTTCGACGGCACTTTCCGCATTCAAAACCGCTTCATCTACACCAACTTAAGCGCCTGCAAATTCACCTGGAAGCTGGCGCTGCTGCCCACGCCCGGCAGCAGCGCCGCGCCTGCCCCGCGCACTGGCGCCATTGCCGCGCCCAGCATCGCGCCCACAGAGTACGGCCCGCTCAAGCTGGCGCTGCCCGCCGACTGGCAGCAGGCCGACGTGCTCTACGTGACTGCCACCGACCCTAGCGGCCGCGAAATCTATACCTGGAGCTGGCCCATTGCCCGCCCCGCGCAGGTGGCCCAGCGGCTGGTGCTCACCACCGGCTCCGGCTCGGCCACCATCACCGAAACCGATTCGCTCTACACCGCCAACGCCCACGGCGTCACGCTCACCTTCAGCCGCAAAACCGGCCTGCTGCGCCAGGTGCGCAACGCCAAGGGCCTCATCCCGCTCACCAACGGCCCCGTGCTGGCCGAGGGCGAAACTGCCTTCGAAGGCCTCAAGCAGCACCAAGATGGTGCCAACGTGGTCATCGACGCCACCTTCGGCAAGGCCAGCCGCTACCAGTCGCTGCAATGGACGGTGTACCCCTCGGGCTGGGTACGCATGACCGCCAAGTACTTCCCCAAAGACTACGATTACGCCCTGGCCGGCCTCAGCTTCAACTACCCCGAAAAGGAGGTGCGCGGCATCCAGTGGCGCGGCGACGGCCCCTACCGCGTCTGGAAAGACCGAATGAAAGGCACCAACCTAGGCGTGTGGACCAAGGCCTACAACAACACCAGCACCGGCGAGCCCGACGGCACCCAGAGCCCGCTCTACCCCGAGTTCAAGGGCTACTATTCCAACTTCTACTGGCTCACGCTCCAAACCACCGGTCAGCCCCTCACCATCATCTGCGACCAGGAAGACGTGTACCTGCGCCTCTTCACGCCCCGCTTCGCGCCCAAGCCCTACAACACGGCCCCGGCCTTCCCCAGCGGCAACCTCTCGTTCATGCACGGCATCACGCCCATAGGGACCAAGTCGCAAAAAGCCGAAAACATGGGCCCCATGGGCAAAAGCAACATGTACTACGACTACAGCAAAGACCCGTCCTACGCCAAGGAAATCACCCTCTACTTCGATTTCACCGCCAAGCCCGCCGCCAAAGCCGTCGGGAAACGGTAGGAGGGAACCCGCTTCGTAAGTGCCAGCGTACAAGTAGCGGGCAGCAAACCAGGTGGTATGCTGCCCGCTATTATCTTTATCCAGGTCTGCTAGCTCAGCAGCGTTAACAGCACAGTCATGGCAAAGCTGACACGATACACAAGCTTCGAGGCGCTGAAATCGGATATTCAGCCCAATACACGCACCGAAGCAGAGCGGGATAGAGTGTATACAGAACTCGAAGAATTTATCAAGCTTTTACAGCAGGATTTAGCTGCCAAGAAGAAAGCGAAGCGTTCTGATGGACAATAAGCTAATCAGCGCCCTGCTGACGGTTTGTAGTGTCCTCAATAAGCACGGCGTTGATTACCTCGTCGTTGGCGGAATTGCGGTTGCGCTACATGGCTATTTCCGGCGTTCAATTGCTTCAAATGGCGTAGTTGCGGATAAGGTCGATTTAGATATCTGGTATAATCCGACTTACGGCAATTACTTCAAGGTACTGAAGGCATTGGAAGAGCTTGGCCAGGATGTCGCGAAATACGAACAAGAGCAGACCCCGAATCCTAAAAAGTCTTTTTTCAAGTATAGTTTCGAAGACTTTACGCTTGACCTGCTGCCGGAGCTGAAAGCGCCGCTAAGATTCGGAGTGTCTTTCGCAAGTCGAGAGGCTGCTGCTTTGGGCGGAGTCAGTATCCCCTTTATCAGCTTTGATGATTTGCTGGCGGACAAAGTAGTAAATGGCAGGCCGAAGGATATTGTTGACATTGAGCGATTAAAAGCCAAAAGAAAATCAGACGAGTTATAGGGAAATAAATGTTTTCCATGAAGAGGACTTTGCCAAAGGCGCTATTGATAGTAATTCCTCTGGTCTTGCTAGCTCTTTATTTCACGTCGAATTCTCGCAATCCTTACGCCGAAGTAGAATGGGTAGAATACTGGCCCGGTGCTGGTGATAGATACCGAACATTTACCCCTGTTCTGAAAGCCGATAGTAAGACAGCAGTAGGGCCAACAATTGGGGCCGACTATGGGGCTTTGTCCTTTGAGGACACCGATAACGACGGCGTAAAAGAGGCAGTCATCGAAAGCGACGGTTCTTTTACCTTAGAAGAATTCTCGCATGAAAGGCACACGCTGAAATACCAGCGCGATTCACTGGGTAGGGCTAAGTTTACGCTGCTTAAAAGCGAAATCTTGAAGTAGCCCAACCTCTCCCACCCGTATGCAGCCCACCCCACTACCCACCAAGCCCCATTACCCCATCCTAGACGGCCTGCGGGGCGTGGCGGCGCTGATGGTGGTGGCCTTTCACCTGTGCGAGGCCCACGCCACTAGCCACCTCGACCAGGTGATTAACCACGGCTACCTGGCGGTGGATTTCTTCTTTCTGCTGTCGGGGTTCGTGATTGGCTACGCCTACGACGACCGGTGGGGCCGCCTCACGGTGGGCGGTTTCTTCAAGCGGCGGCTGGTGCGGCTGCAACCCATGGTGGTGCTGGGCATGGTGATAGGGGCGGCGATGTATTACTTCCAGGCGTCGGCGCTGTTCCCCATCATCGGCCAGACGCCGGTGTGGAAGATGCTGCTCGTGATGCTCATCGGCTGCTTTATGGTGCCGGTGCCGGTGTCGCTCGACCTGCGGGGCTGGCACGAAACCTTTCCGCTCAACGGGCCGGGTTGGTCGCTGTTTTTCGAGTACGTGGCCAACGTGCTGTACGCGACGGTGGTGCGCCGCTTCTCCAACGTGGCGCTGGGCATCTTGGTGGTGCTGGCGGCGGGGGCGCTGCTGCACCTGGGCCTCACCAGTCCGCAGGGCGATGTCATTGGGGGCTGGTCGCTGGAGCCCGTGCAGCTGCACATCGGCTTCGCCCGCATGGCGTACCCGTTTTTTGCGGGGCTGCTGCTATTTCGGCTGGCGCGGCTGCGGCCGGTGCCGCAGGCCTTTTGGTGGTGCAGCCTGGCGGTGGTAGTGGTGCTGGCCATGCCCCGCATCGGCAGCCCCACGCAGCTGTGGCAAAATGGGCTCTACGATGCGCTCTGCATCATTTTCGTCTTCCCCGCTATCATCTTCTTCGGGGCCAGCGGGGCGGTGCGCTCGGGCGCGGCCCAGCGGCTGTGCCGCTTCCTGGGCGATATTTCGTATCCGATTTACATCACGCACTACCCGCTCATCTACACCTACACGGCCTGGGTCGCTACCCATAAAGTGTCCTTGCGCGAGGGCTTGCCCGTGGCGGCGCTGGTCTATCTGGCGGCGGTGGCGCTGGCGGTTGGGTGCTTGAAGTTTTACGATGAGCCGGTGCGAGAGTGGCTGAGGAAGAGGGCGTTGAAGGTTAATGGTGGGAGTGAAGTAAAAGCGGAGAAAGTCGCTTTGGCAACGAAGCAACCCTAGCACCTTGATTTCATAGCTAACCGCGTATTTTAGCAGCCGATGCTCGACAACCGTTACATATTTGACATTTCGCCCGATGTGTTGACCTTCGAGTTTGACAGCGTGGGACCCAACGGAACAGTCGCCAAAGTGGTGCGCTATACCGAAGTCAACATCAAGAACTTCTACAACCTTGGGTTTGGCGACAAAGACCCGCAGTCGGGCTACATCAGCGACTTGAGCATCACGAATAACAACGACAGCCAAAAGGTGTTGGCCACCGTGGCCCGCACCCTCTACGTGTTCACGGAACAGTATCCCGAGGCAATCGTGTTTGCCGCTGGTAGTACCCTGGCCCGCACCAGACTTTACCGCATGGGCATCACCACTAATCTGGCGGCCATTGAGCAGGATTTTAAAATTCTTGGTCTGACAACCGACCAGGAGTGGGAGCCCTTTCGTAAAAATGTAACGTACCACGCCTTTTCCGTTCAGCGAAAAGCTAAAACCAATCAGCCATGAAAAAAACCGCCAAAAAGCCGATTAAGCTTAAAGAATCGGCTGATTACAAAATCAACCCCGACCTGCAAGGTAAATACGATGACCAGCCACTGTTTCAGGACAAGGTGAACCGCGTGAATCATATCCTGAAAACAGTCGGCATCCCGAAGTTTTCCTGAGGTTTCAACCGGAACAGGAGATGCAGTTCAGTAGTACAGCGTCAGTAATGGTTGGCCATGATTAGAGAACCTAAAAACGTTGATTTCGTCACTACTGGCCGGCAGCCCTCCGACGAAGAGTTTGCCCGCATCAGCGAGTGGATTAAGCAGGACAAGCAGAAACAAGCCGCCCGCAAGCCCGCCAACCCAACTCCGGCCGCCAAGGTGCCGGGTAGCCGGGAGGCCGCTTAGCTCCGCGCAGTCACGCACTACCCGCTCATCTACCCCTACACGGCCTGGGTCGCTACCCATAAAGTATCCTTGCGCGAGGGCTTGCCCGTGGCGACACTGGTCTATCTGGCGGCGGTGGCGCTGGCGGTTGGGTGCTTGAAGTTTTACGACGAGCCGGTGCGGGAGTGGTTGAGGAAGAAGGTGTTGATAAGTAGGGGAGAAGCTCAGGCAGCGGAGGTTCCTGCTGTAGTAAAGTAAGTGAGTTACTGCGTGAAATTATGGATTTAAATGGATGGTTGACGGTAATAACTGTATTCACGGCAATATTTGCTTTGATTCCTCGGCCGGAATTATTGCTTTCGTTTTACAGAATAAAAAGTATCGAAAAATGGACGGTATTTATCGTTGTTATTTTTGTAATACCATTCATTATTCTTTTTCCTAAATTAACTGATACCTTTAGATTTTTAAATATATTTTATGTTCAATGGGGATTCGAGCCTAGTATAGTAGCTTTCGCAATTTTTTATCTGTCACTCTTATGGATTATTGCTCATCTATTTGTTATTAAGCCGGAAATAACAAATAACAAAAAATCTATTCCATACCTGCTGCAATTGCTGGATGAAAAACCGTTTGAAGAATTCTTTAATATATTTACTAAATATACTTCGAAAGTCGGAATAAAAAATAATTGGGTTTTATATAAGAAAATATTTTTTAAACCGAAGTTTTTAAAAAATATGACATCTGACAAAATTAATTACTTTCTTCCATTTTGGAGTAAAGTATCGAATGAGGAGAAATTCAAAGAGGTGTTTTTCTTATTTTTAGAAGATGAAAAGTCTGTATATTATAGCGAAATCAAAGAGCATTGGAATTCATATTCTCTTGTCAATGGTAAGCCTTTCCTAAAGAAGGTGCTAGATAAGAGCTTAAAAAATTCTATAAATAATGGGTTGTTACTTGTGATTTCTGACTTTATGAATGCTCATATGCACATGGAGCATGGTAAAATTGGCATTTATAATAAGCCTCATAATTATCCTAGATTAAGAGGTGAAGAGGGATTTGACTTGCCTCTTTATTATCATCTCTTATTTATCGGTATTTTATATGCAACAGCAATTAAAAATAAATTTGATATAGCTGAATATCCTATTCGGTATTCACATATGTATTCTATCTATTCCGGTGTTTTTGAAAATATCATTAAAAACATTGATATAGCAAAAAATGATTCAGCGGGAGTATACCCTACTAACTACCATTGGTTGATTAGCCAAAGCTTGTCTTTTGTTGGGAATTGGCTTGTAACATTTTCTGAAAAAGAATACTTTGTTGAAGGTAGTAGTTATGTGAATTTTATTCCCTCTGTTTTCTCTATGTGCATGGATGAATTATATAAAGGTTTTGTGAAGGGTAAAATATCCCAAGATTTTATAAATAATATTTTGTATTATAATATGCTTTCTTCTTATTTTGATTATGATATTGATGTTTCTATAATGGTCTCCATTGAAGAAAATGTTATTCAAAAGATACCTAGAAAGCATATAAAGCCTGTTCTGTCCTTCATGCTGAATGAAAAATTTGCGTTGCAGTACCAAGACCTAATAGGAGGGTCATATCATGGTTTGAGCAAAGAAGAATCTTTAGCTCTAAATAGATTTAGAGAGTTTCTGCTTGAGAAAGGAATGATTTAAGGATTGTGTAATTTTTTTATTAAACCCACACCCCATTCCACCATCCTCCCCACACCATGCACAAATCGACCAGATTCGTGCTAACATCCTAGAATAACGGGAAGCAAAAAAGTCCGAACTATGTGGGTGCCGAACTGCGCCCCGCGCACCCCCCAGCCGGCCCGGTGGCCGAGGCGCTTGCTCTACGTTGGGGCGGGCGCAGGGGGGAGGCTCCGACTATGACCGCCCGACTCCTGTTACTTCTGCTTACTTGTTTGTCACTCACGGCGTTGGGGGCCGCGCCGCCTGCCGCCGTGCAGCTTCAGCAGCTGCGCTGCGAGCTACTGACCAACCCCGAAGGCATCGACGCCACCGCCCCGCGCCTGAGCTGGGAGCTGAGCAGCGCCGCGCGCGGCCTCACCCAAACCGCCTACCAGGTGCTGGTGGCCTCGACCCCCGAGAAGCTGGCCGCCGACGAAGGCGACCTCTGGAACTCGGGCAAGGTGGCGTCGGGCCAATCGGTGCATGTGGCCTACGCCGGGGTGCCGCTCCGCAGCCGCGCCCGCTGCTACTGGAAGGTGCGCACCTGGACCGACCAGGGCGAAACCGCCTGGAGCCCGCCCGCCCGCTGGAGCATGGGCCTGCTCAACTACCTCGACTGGAAAGGCCGCTGGATTGGCCTGGACCGCGCCTTTCCCTGGGACGATGAATCGACCCACGCCCGGCTGTCGGCCCGCTATTTCCGCAAGGAATTCAAGGCCGACAAGCCCGTGACGCAGGCCACCGCGTCCATCATCGGGCTGGGGCTGTACGAGCTGTACCTCAACGGCCAGCGCGTGGGCGACCAAGTGCTGGCGCCCGGCCCCACCGACTACACCCAGGGCGTGAAGTACAACACCTTCGACGTGACCGCGCTGCTGCGGCCCGGCGCCAACGCCCTGGGCACGGTGCTCGGCAACGGCCGCTTCTACGCCATGCGGCAGCACTACAAGCCGTACAAAATCAAGACTTTCGGCTACCCCAAGCTGCTGATGCAGCTGGACGTGACTTACGCCGACGGTAGCCACGAAGTCATCAAAACCGACGAAACCTGGCAAGCCACCGCCGACGGCCCCATCCGGGCCAACAACGAGTACGACGGCGAAGAATACGACGCCACCAAGGAAATGCCGGGCTGGGCCACCGCCGGTTTCGACGCCAAAAAGTGGCTGAAAGCCGAGCTGGTGCAGGAGCCCGGCGGCACCTTCGAGGCCCAGATGAACGAGAACATGAAGGTGATGGAAACCCTGAAACCGGTGGCCCTCAAGCCGCTGGCGGGCGGGAAGTTCATCCTCGACCTGGGCCAGAACCTGGCCGGCTGGCTGCGGCTGCGCGCCACCGGACCCAGGGGCCAGAAAATCACGTTGCGCTTTGCCGAGACGTTGCAAAAAACCGGCGAGCTGTACGTGGCCAACCTGCGCGACGCTCGCGTGACCGACGTGTACACGCTGCGCGGCGGCGCCCGCGAAACCTGGGAACCGACGTTCGTGTACCACGGCTTCCGCTACGTCGAAATCAGCGGCTACCCCGGCACGCCCACGCTGGCCGATTTCGACGGCCGCGTGGTGTACGACGACCTGGCCACGACGGGCGAGTTTACCACCTCGAATGCCACTATCAACCAGGTATATAAGAATGCCTACTGGGGCATCCGGAGCAACTACAAGGGCATGCCCATCGACTGCCCGCAGCGCAACGAGCGGCAGCCCTGGCTCGGCGACCGCACCACCGGCGCGTATGGTGAGAGCTTCGTGTTTGACAACTCGCGGCTGTACGCGAAGTGGCTCGACGACATTGCGCAGGCCCAAAAAGCCGACGGCAGCATCCCCGACGTGGCCCCCGCGTTCTGGCGCTACTACGGCGACAACGTGACCTGGCCCGGTACCTACCTCACCATCGCCGACATGTTGTACACGCAATACGGCGACGCCCAGCCCATTGCCAAGCACTACGACTCGATGCGTCGCTGGCTCGTCTACATGCGTGCCAACTACATGACGGACAATAATATCGTCACCAAGGACAAGTACGGCGACTGGTGCGTGCCGCCCGAGTCGGAGAAGCTAATTCACTCGCAGGACCCCGCCCGCAACACCAGCGGCGAGGTCATTGCTACCAGCACCTACTACCACCTGCTGACGCTGATGCAGCGCTTCGCCACCGTGCTCGGCAAGCCCGCCGATGCGCAGGAATACGCCGCCCTAGGTGCCAAAATCAAGGACGCGTTCAACCAGAAGTTCCTGAACGCCCACAACCAGCAGTACGCCAACAACACCGTGACGGCCAACCTGCTACCCCTGGCCTACGGCATGACACCAGATGCCGAGCGGGGCAAGGTATTCCAGAACATCGCCGATAAAATCTTGGTCGAAAACAAGGGCCATATCAGCACGGGCGTCATCGGCACGCAGTGGCTCATGCGCGGCCTCACCGCCGAGGGCCGCCCCGACATCGCCTACAAACTGGCCACTAACCGCGACTACCCCAGCTGGGGCTACATGGCCGCCAACGGCGCCACTACCATTTGGGAGCTCTGGAACGGCAACACCGCCGACCCCGCCATGAACTCCCAAAACCACGTGATGCTGCTCGGCGATTTAATCATCTGGGATTACGAGAACCTGGCGGGCATCAAATCGGCCGCGCCTGGTTTTCAGGAGCTGGAAATGAAGCCCGCCCTGATTGACGGGCTGACGTCGGTGCAGGCTTCTTATAATTCGGTGCGCGGCCTGGTGCGCAGTAGCTGGACGCGCGATGCGAAGCGCTTCACTTGGAGCATTACCGTGCCAGGCAATTCTAAAGCGCTGGTATACGTGCCGGCCAAGGATGCGAAGGATGTGACGGAAGGTGGCAAAAAGACTTCTGGCGCGGCTGGAGTGAAGTTTTTGCGGATGGAAGGGACGCGGGCGGTGTTTGAGGTTGGGTCGGGGGAGTATGCGTTTGTGGCGAAGCAGTAGAGTTAATGCTACAAAAGAAATGTCATGCTGAGCTTGCCGAAGCATCTCTACCGCTTCGTTGAATAGTAACTAATTACCATAATGAGCGACAATCAATTCGATTCTCTACAAGCCTTTTTGACAGGGACTCCTGCTATTGAAGGGCCGATTGGGCAAGGGATGAATGAAGGCATGTGGTGGGTGAAGTTCAGAATTGATATTAAGCATCCGCTGGCTTGGCAGGTAGTTCAAGAAATAGGGCACGTTGTGAATTACCTGTCATTAAATGAAAAGCTGCCAACTACTTTTTATCCGGTTTCGCCACCCCCTTATATGAACGGTGGGCCAGAAGATTTCCTGTCTTGGGTAATTGAAAATACCGACAAGGAGTTTGTCCCAGATACCTTAAAAACGTGGCTTGAAGGAAGATTGCCCCAGCCTGTAAATGATGAATCTGCGTGGCTGACTGATGATGACGAAGAGTAGCTGATTGCAACTGTACTCAACGAAGCGGGAGAAATGCTTCGGCTGCGCTCAGCATGACAAGAGAAAATAAATGACTAAAAATAAAATTATTGGCAAGGCGAAAACAGCTGGCTTGGCCCTAGTAATAGGCGCCACACTACTAGCGTGCCTACCCGCCGCCCACGCCCAAACCCCAGCGCCTGCCATCACGCAAATCCCCGCCACCGCCAAGTGGTCGGAACGCATGGCACTGTCGGTGCTGAAGCGGAGCCCGTGGCTGCAAGACCCCAACCTAGGTGATTCCTGGGGCTACACCCAGGGGCTGCTGATGCACTCACTGGAAGCCCTGGAGCACCAGAACCACGACCCGCGCCTGCGCACCGCCTTGCAGCAGTACGGTGATAAAATGGTGGATGCCCAGGGCGAGATTCACAACAAAGACTACAAGCCGCTGGACAACAGCCTCGACAACATCAACTCGGGCAAGCTCCTGTTTCAGCTCTACACCGATACCAAGCAGGAGAAGTATAAAATTGCCCTGCAAAAGCTGCACGCCGAGCTTCAGCAACAACCTAAAACCAGCGACGGCGGCTACTGGCACAAGCAGAAATACCCCAGCCAAATGTGGCTCGATGGGGCCTACATGGCCAGCCCATTCGTGGCGCAGTACGCGGCGTTTTTCAAGGAGCCGGCCGGGTTTGATGAAGCCGCCAGGCAACTGCTCTTGCTCGAAAAACACCTGCGCGACCCCAAAACCGGCCTGCTCTACCACGGCTGGGACGAGAAGCACGTGCAAGCCTGGGCCAACCCGCAAACCGGCCAGTCGCTCAACTTCTGGGGCCGCGCTATTGGCTGGTACGGCATGGCGCTAGTCGATGTGCTCGACTACTTGCCCGCCAAGCACCCCGACCGCCCCAAGCTGGTGCAGGTACTCGACCGGCTGGCCGTGGCCATGCAGCGCTACCAGGACCCCGCCAGCGGCCTTTGGTACCAGGTAGTAGACAAGGGCGGCCAGCCCGGCAACTACCTGGAGGCGTCCGCCTCGGGCATGTTCGTGTACACCTTGGCCAAGGGTGTGAACAAGGGCTACCTCAACAAGAAGTATCGCCCGGTGGCCCAAAAAGGCTTCGACGGCATCACGTCTAAGCTCATCAAAACCCAGCCCGATGGCGAGCTCAACCTGCTGCAAGTATGCGAAGTGGCCGGCCTAGGTCCCGGTGCCGAGCGCAACGGCTCCTACGAATACTACGTGAGCGAGCGCATCAAAATCAACGATTTGAAGGGGGTAGGGCCGTTCATCCTGGCCAGCCTCGAACTCAATAAATAGCGGCTTCGGCCCGCCAACGTATCGCCATGAGAAACCCCATTTTGCTACTGGCCCTCGGGCTGCTTGCGCACGGCGCATCGGCCCAAACGCAGCCGTGGAAACAGGGCATCGTCACCGACGAATTCATCTTCGAAAAAGCGCCCTTCCCCGAGAGCCACGCCGCCACCATCGCCGAAACGCCGAAGGGCCTCGTGGCCGCCTGGTTTGGCGGCACCAAGGAGCGCAACCCCGACGTGGGCATCTGGGTGAGTCGCCAGGAAAACGGCAAATGGACGGCTCCGGTCGAGGTCGCCAACGGCGTGCAAAGCGAAACCCTGCGCTACCCCACTTGGAACCCGGTGCTGTACCAGGTGCCGGGCGGCGAGCTACAGCTGTATTATAAAATTGGCCCGAAACCCTCTGACTGGAAGGGCTGGCTGCGCATTTCCCAGGACAACGGCCTGACGTGGTCGGCGGCCCAGGCGCTGCCGGAAGGCTACATCGGGCCGGTGAAAAACAAGCCCGTGCTGCTCAAAAACGGCACCTTGCTCTCGCCCACCAGCACCGAAGGCAGCGGCGGCTGGCTGGTGCACTTCGAGGCTTCGCCCGATTTTGGCAAGACCTGGACCAAAACCGCACCCGTGCCCAACGGCGCCACCCAAGGCGCCATTCAGCCCAGCATCCTCACCTACAAAGACGGCCGCCTGCAAGCCCTCTGCCGCAGCCGCGACCGCGCCATCCTCGAAACGTGGTCGACGGACCAGGGCCAAACCTGGTCGCCCCTCGCCAAAACCACCCTGCCCAACAACAACTCCGGCACCGACGCCGTGACCCTAAAAGACGGCCGCCAGCTGCTGGTTTACAACCACGTGCTACCCCCTGGCACCCTCGCCAAAGGTCCCCGCACCCCCCTCAACGTGGCCGTATCGAAAGACGGCAAAGAGTGGTACGCGGTAGCCATTCTGGAAGATTCGCCCATCAGCCAGTACTCGTACCCCTCGGTGATTCAGACTAAAGACGGGCTGGTGCATTTCGTGTACACTTGGCGCCGCCAGCGCATTAAGCACGCCGTGCTCGACCCCAAGAAGATGAAGCTGGTGAAGATTGAAAACGGCGTGTGGCCAGCCATGAAAGGCTACAAAGCGCCGGAAGGCACGGCGGAGATTACGAAGGATTAACCGCACGATAAGCTAGAACGTCAACCAAAAACGTCCGTCATGCTGAGCGGAGCGCAGCGCAGTCGAAGCATCTCTACCTCAATACTAACTCCTGACGCTAGCAACGAAGCGGTAGAGATGCTTCGACTTCGCTGCGCTCCGCTCAGTATGACCGTTTTTCTACCCAAGCTCACATCCCCACCCATGTCCAGATTCTTCCGCCTGCTCCTAGGTTCGCTTTTTCTCACTACCGCCGCCCAGGCGCAAAACTCTGACGACCAGTACCGCGAGCCGTTGCAGCAGGTGCTGGAGGAAATTCAGCAGCGCTACGGGGTGAAAATCAGACCCGATGCGGCCATGGTGAAGGACAAGTACGTGACTTACGCCGAGTGGCGTTTCCGCCCCGACGTGGACGAAACCTTGCGCAGCGTATTGGCCCCGTTCGATTACCAGGCGGCGAAAACCGGCGACAAAACTTACAAGCTCAAGACCTTCCAGTATCATCTCAAAACGCCCGAGGAAGGCGCCGCCCAACTGGCCTACCTCGCTTCGCACTATACTGATGCGGCCAGCTGGGAAAAGCGCAAAGCCGAGCTGCGCAGCTGCATGTGGTCGGCGTTGCGGCTGTCGCCCATGCCCGCTGAGCCGGCCAGCAAGCCCATTATCACCAACAAGCGGCAGTTCGACGGCTACACGGTGGAGAACGTGGCCATCGAAACGCTGCCGGGCTACTACATGACCGGCTCGATTTACAAGCCGCTCAAAGCCAAGGGTAAAATCCCGGTTATCATAAGTCCCGATGGGCACTTCGGCGACGGGCGCTACCGGGCCGATGCGCAGTTGCGCTGCGCCACGCTGGCCCGCATGGGCGCGATGGTGTACAGCTACGACCTGTTTGCCTGGGGTGAGTCGCTGCTGCAATTCAAGGGCGAAGACCACCGCCGTAGCCTCGCCATGACGGTGCAGGCCCTGAACGGCGAACGGGCGCTGGACTACCTGCTGTCGCTGAAAGACGCCGACAAAACCCGAGTAGCCATCACCGGCGGCTCGGGCGGCGGCAGCCAAACCATGCTACTCACCGCCCTGGATGATAGAATCAAGGTAAGCGTACCGGTAGTGATGCTCTCGACCTACCACAGCGGCGGCTGCCCCTGCGAAAGCGGCCAGCCCGTGCACCTCTGCGGCAACGGCACCAACAACGCCGAAATCGCCGCCATGGCTGCCCCGCGTCCCCAACTCGCCATCACCGACGGCGGCGACTGGACCGCCCAGACGCCCGAAGTCGCCTATCCTTACCTCCAAAAAATATACGGCTACTACGGCAAAACCGACCTTGTGCAAAATGTGCACCTACCCAAAGAATTGCATGATTATGGCCCCTCGAAACGGCAGGCCATGTATGAGTTCATGGCCAAAAATTTGGACCTGAATTTAGCTGCCGCCGAGGATAAAACGGGCAAGCTGGACGAGTCGCACGTGACCATCGAAAAGGAGGAAGCGCAGCACGTTTTTGGGCCGAAAGGGGAGGGGCTACCGGCCAATGCGCTACACAGCTTCGAGGACTTGCAGGCGGTTTTTGCAAAGTCAACAGCGCCCTGATGTAGCGTGGACTCTGCGAGTCCGCGTAACGAGCGCAGCGAGTATCCGCGTTTGCGCCGGTCGAATTCAACCCTAATCCAAGCGTAGCCGACAATACTCGCTGCGCTCGTTACGCGGACTCGCAGAGTCCACGCTACTTCCAGCATGACTCGAACGTTACTCATCGCCCTCAGCCTGCTAGGTGCCGCGCCCGCCTACGCCGCCGACATCTGGGTGGCGCCCAACGGCTCCGACCGCAACCCGGGCACTCAGGCCCAGCCGCTGGCTACCCCAAATGCCGCCCTGCGCCAGGCCCGCGACCTGCGCCGCCTGCACGATGCCTCGGTGGCCGATGGCGTGCACATCTGGCTGAAAGGCGGCGAATACCGACTGACGGAGCCGTGGTTCTTCCGGCCCGAAGACGCGGGCACGGCCGCCAGCCCCACGGTGGTAGCCGCCGCGCCCGGCGAGCGTCCGGTGCTGAGCGGCGGCGTATCCGTAACGGGCTGGCACAAGGCAGCTGGCAAGATTGCCGGTCTGCCCGCTGCCGCGCAGGGTCAGGTGTGGGTAGCCGCCGCGCCGCTGCTGGCGGGCCGCCCCCTCAACTTTCGCCAACTGTGGGTGAATGGCCGCAAAGCTACCCGGGCCCGCACGCCCAACAACGACAACCTGCCCCGCCTGCTCACTTGGGACACCGACAAGCGCGAAACCACTGTGCCAGCCGCCGCCCTGGGTGGCATAAAGCAATCCGGCCAGCTAGAAATGGTGCTGCACCAAATGTGGGCCGTGAACGTGCTGCGCGTGAAAACCCTGGCTGTGCAGGGCGATAAAGCCCGCGTGACATTTCAGGAGCCCGAAAGCCGCATCCAGTTCGAGCACCCCTGGCCGCGGCCCATCATCAACGGCAAAAACGGCAGCTCGGCCTTCTATCTGACCAACGCCATCGAACTACTCGACCAGCCCGGCGAGTGGTTTTATGACGCGCCGCGTGGGCAGGTATATTACTGGCCCCGCCCTGGCGAAAACCTAGCCACTGCCCAGGTGGTAGTGCCGGCAATAGAAACGGTGGTGCGGGTAGTCGGCACCCTCGACCAGCCCGTGAGCTACGTACAGTTCAAAGGCCTGACGTTCGCCTACACCACCTGGCTGCGGCCCTCGGAGCAGGGCCATGTGCCTTTGCAAGCGGGCATGTATTTGCTCGATGGCTACTCGCTGGCCAAGCCCGGAACGCCGGATAAAGCCGGCCTCGAAAACCAGGCCTGGATAGGGCGGCCACCAGCTGGGGTAGTGGTGCAAGACGCGCACCACACGCGCTTCGAGCGATGCCAGTTCCTACACATGGGCGCCACGGCGCTGGACTACCAGAGTGGCACCCACGACGATGTAATCAGCGGCTGCACCTTTCGCGACGTGGCGGTGAACGGTTTGCAAATGGGTAAGTTTTCCGACGAAAGCATGGAAACGCACCTGCCCTACAACCCCAAAGACGAGCGGGAAATTTGCACCAACGAGCTAATAGAAAACAATCTCGTCACCGACTGCGGCAATGAGGATTGGGGTGCGGTAGGTATCGGGGCGGGCTTCGTGCGCGGCACCACTATTCGGCACAATGAGATTTCGCAGGTGCCCTACACTGGCATCAGCGTGGGCTGGGGCTGGACCAAGACCGCCAATGCCATGCGGGACAACCACATGCAGGCCAACTACATCCATCACTACGCCCAGCACACCTATGACGTGGCCGGTGTGTACACGCTCTCGGCCCAGCCGGGCACGGTCATCACCGAAAACCGCGTCGATGAAATCGGTCGGGCGCCCTACGTGCACGACCCCGACCACTGGTTCTACCTCTACCTCGACGAGGGTTCCTCCAACATCACGGTGCAGGACAACTGGTGCCCGACCGAGAAATTCCTGGCCAATGCCAACGGCCCTGGCAACTTGTGGAAGAACAACGGCCCAATGGTGAGCGAGACCATCAAGCAGGCGGCGGGGCTGGAGCCAGCTTATCAGGACTTACGCAAAGCACTATCCATAACCAATTAGAACAGTCCTGCCGCGGGCAGCCGAGGCATCTCGCTCGCCCCGTTGCTACGGCACTGATTTCCTCAGCCTCTCCTGCCTCGGCTGCGCGCGGCAGGAGAGGCTATTTACAGAAAAACACATCAACCCACCTGATGAATAAACCTTGCCTGAAACGCCTTGCGGCAGTGCTTCTCCTGTTGCTCTTCGCAGCTTCCGCCAACGCTCAACAGCGCCCGCAAAAAGCCACCTGGATTTGGTACCCCGGCGACCACGAAATCTGGCTGGGCAACCAGATGCAGAACCGCCGCACCGAGCGCGGCACGTTCTTTCCGGTGTTCTGGCGGATGGACAGCCACTACGTCCTCATCGACTTCCATAAGGACTTCGACCTCGCGCAGCCCGAAGAGGTGGAGCTGCACGCCGAGGGCCAGTACAACGTGAAGCTCGATGGCAAGCCGCTGACCGGCGCGCCCACGCGTCTGACCGTGCCCGCCGGCAAGCACCGTATTAATCTCAAAGTTTACAACCAGGCCACGCCGCCGGCGGTGTTCGTGCGCGGTAAAACCATTGCTTCTGATGCCTCGTGGCTGGTGACCTACGAGGACAAGGAATGGATTGACGCCTCGGGCAAAACTTCCGACCAGTCGGGCACGACCTGGCTGCAGGCGGGCGCCTGGAACTTTGACTCGCCCGAGGCGCGGCCTTCGGTTTTTAAACTGCCGACGGAGGTGCGCCGGGCCGTCCGCATGGAGCGCAATGGGCAGGGCATGGTCGTCGATTTTGGACGCGAAACCTTTGGCTACATCAAGTTGCACGGGGTGCGCGGCAAGGGCCAGGTGGCGGTGTATTTCGGTGAGTCGAAGGAAGAAGCCTTGGCTACCGAAACTTGCGAAACGCTGGAGTATTTGCCCGTAGACCAGCCGCAGAAGGGCGACCTCACTACCACTTTATCAAAAGCGTTTCGCTACGTGAACATAAGGCCGGAGGCGGGCGTGAGCCTTGATTCGGTGTCGCTGCTGTACGAATATGCGCCGGTGGCAGAGCGGGGCAAATTCCGCTGCTCCGACGCGCAGCTGAACAAAATCTGGGACGTGGCGGCCTATACCATGCATCTGAATACGCGGGAGTTTTTCATCGACGGCATCAAGCGCGACCGGTGGGTGTGGTCGGGCGATGCCTACCAGAGCTACCTGATGAACTACTACCTCTACTTCGACACGCCGACGGTAAACCGCACGCAGTTTGTCCTGCGCGGCAAAGACCCCGTGACTAGCCACATCAACACCATCATGGACTACAGTTTTTACTGGTTCATCAGCGTGTACGATGCCTACCAGTACACGGGAGATAAAGCCCAGGTGCAGCAGCTCTACCCCCGTATGCAGAGCTTGATGGACTACTGCCTCGGCCGCCGCAACCAGGACGGTCTGATAGAAGGCCTGGCCGGCGACTGGGTGTTTATCGACTGGGCCGACGGCCTGAGCAAAAAGGGCGAAGTGAGCTTCGAGCAGCTGCTGCTGTGCCGCAGCCTCGAAAGCATGGCCCTCTGCGCCAAGCTGGTCGATGACCAAGCTGGCGCGCAGAAATACCAGCAACTGGCCACCGACCTCAAAGCCAAAATTTTCGCCACCTACTGGAATGCCGGCAAGGGTGCCCTGGTGCACAGCCGCGTCAACGGCCAGCCCACCGAGAACGTGACGCGCTACGCCAACATGTTCGCCATTTTCTTCGACTACCTCAGCCCCGAGCAGGAGCAGCAGGTGAAGAAATCGGTGCTGCTGAACCCGCAGGTGCCCAAAATCACGACGCCCTACATGCGCTTCTACGAGTTGGAGGCCCTGTGCGCGATGGGCGAGCAGCCCTACGTGCTCAAGGAAATGAAGTCGTACTGGGGCGGGATGCTGGACCTGGGGGCTACTTCCTTTTGGGAGGAATATGACCCCACCAAAAAGGGCACCGAGCACCTGGCCATGTACGGCCGGCCCTTCGGCAAAAGCCTGTGCCACGCCTGGGGCGCCAGTCCTATCTACCTGCTGGGTAAGTACTACCTGGGCGTGAAGCCACTCACGCCGGGCTACGCTACCTATGAAATCGTGCCCAATCTCGGCGGCCTGCAATGGATGGAAGGCACCGTGCCCACGCCACAGGGCGACATCACGGTGGCCGCCAGCCCCAAGCAGCTGAAAGTGAAAGGCGCCAACGGCACCGGCACATTGCGCTTCAAAAGCAAGTCGAAGCCCAGTTGCAAAGGCGGTAAAATCGTGGCCAAAGGCAGCGGGCAATATGAGCTGACGCTGGAGAAAGGAAAAGACTATATAGTAACTTACCAAGCTTTGCAGTGAACAACTTTTGCCATCTCCTATGAGAAATTCTGTGCTTCCCTGCGGTAACAGTCGTTTGCGCGGCTTGCTGCTAATGCTTCTGCTGTGCCTGCCGGCCCTGCCCAGCCTGGCCCAGGGGCCAATGTCGATAATTGAGCTGGTCGATTTGGATAAGAAGGTGCAGCCCGCCCGCCTGCAACGGCTGTGCCGGCTGAAAGGCTATACCGACGTGAACATCTATTACTGGCACCGGTCGCCCAGCCCCTTTGGATATTTGGTGGCCTATGGTCCCAAAGCCCGCATGAAGCAATTGCTGCCGCTGGTAAAGCAGGCCTACTTTCCCCTCGTCGATTTCTACGATGCGCCCTTTTACAAATTCGACCGCCATTATTGCGCCGACAAAACCACGGCCAAGCAGTGGGACAATATCCTGCTGATGGCCACGCTGGTGAAAGACCCCGCCAAGCAGCAGGAATACCTAAGCCACCACGCCACGCAGTTTCAGCAGTGGCCGGAAGTGGCCCAGGGTTTCTGCAACGCCAGCTTTCAGCAGTTGCTGGTGTTTCGGCAGGAGCGTCGGCTGATGCTGGTTATCAGCATTCCCAAGGGTGACAGCCTGGCCCGTCTGAATCCTAAAACCAGCGAAAACAACCCGCGCGTAGACGAGTGGAACGCCCTGATGAAGCAGTACCAGCAAGGCCTCGACGGCACCGAGCCCGGCGAAACGTGGGTAGTTGCAACGCCAATAGTAGCGGAGAAGCCGGTGCCCGCTAAAAAGTGAAAAAAGAGCCATGCCGAGCGCAGGCGAAGCAGCTCCACTGCTATAGTAATTGATTACTTCGGCACGCGAGATGCCTCGGCTGCGCTCGGCATGACCACCGATTGATAGCCAATAACCAACAGCCACTAATTCCCCCGAAATGCTAACCCTCGGAATCCTGGGCCTCGGCGAAGGCCGCAGCACCATGTCGGCCGCGTTGAACAGCCCGAAATGGACCCTCAAAACCATCTGCGACCGCAACGAAGACCTGTGCCGGCACCGCGCCGAGGAATTCAACTTCCCGCACTACACCACGCAGTACCAGGACCTGCTCGATGACCCGGAAATCGACGCCGTGGCCATTTACACCCCCGACCATCTGCACGCCGAACACGTGGCCCAGGCCCTGCGGGCGGGCAAGCACGTCGTTTGCACCAAGCCGTTTATCGACGACTTGAGCAAGGCCAACGAGCTGCTGGAACTCAGCCGCACGTCGGGCAAAAAGCTGTTCGTGGGCCAAAGCTCGCGGTTTTTTGAGCCCATGAAGCGGCAGCGGGCCGACTACGAGGCGGGCCTCATCGGCGAGCTCATCACCATCGAAGCCTATTACCACGCCGACCACCGCTGGTTTCTGGAAAAAGGCTGGTCGCTGGAAAACGCCTTTAAGTGGCTCTACGGCGGCCTCAGCCACCCCGTCGATTTCATTCGCTGGTACCTGCCCAACATCGAGGAGGTGATGGGCTACGGCATGCTGAGCAGCAACGGCGCCCAGGGTGGCCTTAAGCACCAGGATACCATGCACTTCATCTTCAAAGCCACCGATGGCCGCGTGGCCCGCGTGAGTGGCGCCTACACCGGCCCGGTGCAGCCCGTGACGCGCGATTCGGAGATGAGCTGCATCCTGCGCGGCACCGAGGGCGCCAGCCAGGGCGACTACATGGACCTGCGCTACGCCATCACCGACCGCACCGGCGAGGAGCGCCTCATCACCTGGGAGCATAAGCTGAAGCACTATTTTCGCTTCGAGGGCAAAAGCCACCACGCCGGCGAATACCAGAACTACCTGGAGTATTTCGCCGATTCCATCGAACAGAATTTCACGGCTTATCCTGACTTGAAAGAAGGCATCGGCACCATTGCGCTGCTGCAGGCCATGGATAGGGCGTTAGCGACGGGGCAGCCGGTGAAAGTGCAGGCGCTGCTGGCCGAGCACGGTGTTGTGTTATAGGCAGTTGAATAACCTGTAGCGTGGACTCTGCGAGTCCGCGCGTTGCGTGAACAACCCATTTAATCATCCAACGGTGCGCGGACTCGCAGAGTCCACGCTACATCTCATTCCCTCATGGGCAACAACTTACTCGGCCACCTCACCGCCTGGGACTACGCCATTGTCGTGGCCTACGTCGTGATTCTGGCTGGCATCGGCTACCGGGCCAGTGCCGCTAAGAAGACCGAAGAATCCCTGTTTCTGGCCAATAAATCGTTGGGCTGGGCCAGCATCGGGTTCAACATGTGGGGCACCAACGTGGGGCCGTCGATGCTGCTGGCGTTTGCCAGCATTGGGTACAGCACGGGCATCGTGGCGGTCAATTTTGAGTGGTACGCCTTCGTGTTTTTGTTTCTGCTGGCGGTGGTGTTTGCGCCGCGCTACCTGGCGGCCAACGTGAGCACCATGCCCGGCTTCATGGGCCGGCAGTACGGCGACTCCACGCAAAACATCCTGGCCTGGTACGCGCTGATTAAAATCCTGATTTCGTGGCTGTCGCTGGGCTTGTTTTCGGGCGGGCTGCTGGTGCGGCAGATTCTGGGCATCCCCATGTGGCAGTCGGTGATAGTGCTGGTGCTGTTTGCGGGCGCGTTCACGTTTGCGGGCGGGCTCAAGGCCATTGCCCGCGTCAACGTGTTTCAGATGCTGCTGCTCATCGGCGTGTCGCTCACGCTCACCATCATCGGCGTGATGAAGGTGGGCGGGCTGAGCAAAGTATTTCACCGCGTGCCCGGCCACTACTGGAACCTGCTGCATCCGACCTCCGACCCCAAGTACCCGTGGTACGCCATCCTGCTGGGCTACCCGGTGTCGGCGGTGGCGTTTTTCTGCACCGACCAAGCCATGGTGCAGTCGGTGCTGGGGGCCAAAAACCTGGAGCAAGGGCAGCTTGGCGTCAACTTTATCGGCTGGCTCAAAATCCTGTCGCTGCCGCTGTTCATCCTCACCGGCGTGCTGTGCTACATTTTATTTCCGGACCTCAAAGACCCCAAAGAAGCCTATATGACGATGGTGACGAGCCTGTTTCCGGCCGGCATGAAAGGCCTGGTCATCGTGGTGTTGATTGCTGTATTGGTAGGCACCATCAGCTCGTCGCTCAACGCACTGAGCACCGTGTTTGCCATGGACGTGTACGCCCGCAACATCAACCCGCAGGCCGCCGACGCCGACGTGGTGCGCGTGGGGCGGCGCACGGTGCTGGTGGGCTGCGCCTTCGCCGTGCTCATGGCCCTGGCCATCGACTCGGTGAAGGGCCTCAACCTGTTCGACGTGTTCCAGGCGGTGCTGGGCTTCATTGCGCCGCCGCTGGCGGTGGTGTTTCTGCTGTCGGTGTTCTGGGCGCGCACCACGCAGCGCGCCATCAACAGCGTTTTGTCGTGGGGCTCGGCTTTCAGCCTGGGCGTGGGCGTGCTCTACCTCTGGGTGCTCCCGCCCGACACGCACCCCTTCTGGCCGCACTACCTCATGCTGTCGTTCTACATCTTCGCCGCGCTATTCGCCGCCGCCGTGCTCATCTCGCTCACCGACCCGGCCGGCCAGGCCCGCCGCCAAGCCGTGGACTATGGCGTAATGGCCCGGCCCACGCGCCGCGTGCAGTTCCTCTGGGCCGCGCTGGCCGTGGTAATGGTGGGATTGTACGTGGTGTTCAACGGGCACTAAGGGTGTAGCGCGGACTTTGTAGTCCGTGTACGAGCGACAGCGAGTTACTTGCGTCAGGCTATTCTAGCGTCCATACTCGCTGCGCTCGTACGCGGACTACAAAGTCCGCGCTACATCACCACCACATCCTTGCGGCGCGCCTCCGGCCACACCTTCAATACCTGCACCTTTCCGCCCTCAATTACGGCCTCCACCGTCGTCTGATGCGGCGCGTGCAGCTTGAAATGCACGTCCCACGTTTTGGGCCAGGCGGGCAGCAGGTAAATTTTGTCGCCGTCCGTTTGCAGCAGCATTTCCTGCAATCCAATCATGCCGGAGCCGCCCCAGTTGTGGTCGGGCGCCCAGTCGTAGCCCGGCCCCCAGAAGGCGGGAAAGCGGCGGCCGGAATCCTGCAGCTTCTGCACGGTCAGCTCGGCGGCTTCGTTGGTGAGGCCGAGGCGGGCGGCGAAAATGTTGTGCTGCTTCCAGCCCACGTGGCTACGGAATTTTTGCACGTCGGCATCATACAGGTAAGTATTGCGGGCCGTGTCGAGGCCGGCCTTGCCCACGCCGTAAAGGCCCCACGGAAATACTGGGTAGAGCTGCGGGCTCTCGGTGTTGTTGATGCGCTCCCAGCTTTTGGCCGGCGCGATGGTGGGGTGGCCCTGGCTTTCGCGGAAGCTGATGGCCGGAATGTGGCCCAGCATGGCGGTCCACTTCTGGCGCTGCTCGGGCGTGCCGCAGCGCGGCGGCAGGGCCAGCAGGCGCGTGAGCACGGTGCGCAGACCCGCAATGGTCGAGGTCGAGTTGTAGGCCATTTTGTACGTCTCGGCCCCGGAGCCGGGGTAGAGCACTAAGTGGCCCGCGCCGTCGAGGGACTTGGCACCGCGCTGGCGGGCCAGGTACTGGTAGTGCTCGTCGAAGAAGGTGAGGCAGCTTTCCACGAAGGGCAAATAGGCGGCCACGTCTTGCCCGGCGTAGCGCTCGGTTTCCAGCATCATCAGGCAGAATTCCAGCACGGTGTCCCACTCGTATTCCAGCCAGGCGTTGTATTCCAGGCCTTGGTCGAAGTCGGCGGGGCGCTTCCAGTTGTATTCGGCGGGGTTGGGCAGGCCGAAGTTCTCGAGCTGCTCGGTGAAGCAGGCGCCGGGGTGCTGCCAGTAGGTTTGGCTGCGCAGCTCGGCGTTATGAAGCAAGCGCAGGTAGAAATCGAACTGCGGTTTCAGCAGGTCAAAATCACCGTTTTTCAGCATGGGCCAGTACACGAGGCGCTGGTTTTGGGCGGTGTGGGTGCCGCCGCCCCAGTTGCGAAAATCGGGCGTGAACTTGAGCGTGGAATCCGTCAGCACCGGGTCGTAGGTAAAGAGGCCCCCGTTGAACTTGGTGGGATATTGCCCCAGGGCATTGCAGCCCAGCAGGTACCGCATGAGTTGGTAGTTGCGGCCGGCCTGCCATTCCGGAGTATTGGCCGCGGCTTGATGCGGCTGAATGTGGATGAAGCTGCGCTGCCAATACTCGCGCCACCAGGCCACGGTGCGCTGGCGGGCGGCTTTGGGGTTTTGGTGGGAGGCGGTCAGGGCCTTTTGCACCCCTTGTTGCCACTGCGACAACGAGGGGGTGACTGCAGTGTGCAGCGCCACGACCAGCGAATGATTCCGTGCTGGGGTCTGGCTTTTGAGCTTCCAGGCGGTGTAGGAGGTATTGAGGTACTGGCCGGTGGTGGTGCCAGCCGGCAACATGTTCGAGCCCTGCATCGCGCCACCAAAAATCACTTGATTCAGCGGGTTGTAGAGTTGGGTTTTGATGCCTGCCAACCCTTGTTGCTGCACCGCTACGTCAAAAACCGTTTGGGCCTGGTTCTGGTGGAAAAATTCGACACCCTGCTTGCGGAAGCTGATGCTGTCGCGCCGGGTTTTTACCTCGCCCTGCGGGGCCCATTTGTAGGAGTTCTGGTTGTTCTCTTTGCCCTTGGTGCGGTGGTCGGCGAAGCGCCAGCTTTCATAGCTGGCCTCCGCTGTCAGTTTGGAGCTGCTGCTTATTTCGATGTGTATCACGGGCTTGAAAACATCAACCCAAATGCGTACCTGCGCCGTTGTGGTTCCCACGGCGCTGGTTAGCGTCACGTCACCCGTTTGCAGGGCCAATTCTTGCTTGAACGTGCCCTTCTCAAACGGATTGGGTGTGAGGTGCAGGCGCACGCGGCCGAGTTTCAGCAGAGAATTATTCTCATCAAACGTGCCGCTGCGGGCGATGTAGAATAGCACGTCGCCGTTTTCGGCCCACACGTTCAGGCCAATGTCGCCACCCCCGCAGGGCATTGATTCGCCGGCGTTTTTACTGGGAGTCGTCCAGGTGATGTTGTTGGTGGCGAGTTCGGGCGTTTGGGCTTGAGCTAGAAAGGGTAGGAGCAGAACCAGTAAAAGAGCTTGCCGCTTGTGCATCACCCAGAATAGACCGTCATGCCGAGCGCAGCGAAGCATCTCGCGTGCATGAGTAAATGAAGTACTGCTCCACGCGAGATGCTTCGCTGCGCTCGGCATGACGTTCAAAGGTGTGCTTGCGGTTTTACTCATTGCGCCCAATCATCCGTCCGGAACGACGAAACCGGTAGCCCTTCATTGCTAAACAACGTGGCCCGCGTGAAGTCCTGAAATGCGTAGCGCACCGCCACCGGCGACTTCACCGCATCGGCCGAAACGTTGATGACGCTGCCCGCAATAGCGGCTTTGGCCGGGTACCACTTCTGGTCGGTGCCGGCAATTTCGAAGCCTATCAACTCTTGCCCGAAGCTGGTCATGCCCATCGGCGAGTTCTTGAAGCGCACGGCTACGGTGTTGTCTTTCACGGTCATCGACTCGTAGGTGGGGGGCAGGGCGCCGAAGCCTTTGCGGCCGTAGGTCTGAGCCAGGGCCAGCAGGGCCAGGCGGGTGCCACCGGGCTCCTTGCGCATGGGGTGGATGCTGGTTTCCTCGCCCACATCGAGCAGCACGGCCATGGCCGAGTTGGGAATCTGGTCCTGGGCCTTGCGCTGGGCGTCGCGCAGGAAGGCCGAGTTGTATTTGCCGCCCTTGTTTTTGGAGGTGCGGGTGTAGTCGAAGGGCGCAATCTGGGCGTAGTAGAACGGGAAATCGCCCATGCCCCAGTGCGAGCGCCACAGCTTCACCAGCGCCGCCATCCGGGCCGGGTATTCGTCGGGGTGGTCGTAGTTCGACTCGCCCTGATACCAAATGGCGCCTTTAATGCCGTAGCCCTCAATGGGATGCAGCATGCCATTGTACAGTGTGGTGGCCGTGCGGCTCACCAGCTTGATGGTGTCGCCTTTGGCCGGCACCTTCACGCCGGCAAACTGGCGCACGGTTTCGGCGTCCATCCACGCCTCAATGAAAGAGCCGCTGTAGCTGCAGTGCAGCAGGCCCACCGGCACCTGTAGCTGCTCCTGTATCAAGCGCCCGAAGTAGTAGGCCGTGGCGCTGAAATTGCTCACCGCCTCAGGCTCGGCCAGGCGCCAAGGCGAGGGCTTGCTGTTTTCCTGCGGCTCCGTGACGGACGAGCGGGGCACGGTGTAGAGGCGCAACTGGTCGTTGCGGGAGTGCAGAATGGCCTCGTTGGAGCCCAGCACCGGCTGGCCTTTGAAGCCCTTCATGGGCATTTCCATGTTCGACTGCCCGCCGCATAGCCACACCTCGCCCACCAGCACGTTCTTGAGCTGCACGGCCGGCCCGTCGCCGCTGATGCTCAGCGTGTAGGGGGTATAGCTGGCGGCGGGCGTTTTCACTTTCAGCCGCCACTTGCCGGTCGCGTCAGCCTGGGCGGTGTATTTCTGCTTGCCCCACGAGGGGGTTACGGCAATGGTGCTGCCGGCTTTGGCCCAGCCCCACACCGCGCACTCGGCCTGCTGCTGCATCACCATGTTGTCGGTGAACAGCGAGGAGAGCCGGAGCTGGGCATGGCTCAGCAACGGGATAAACAGTGTGAGGCAGAAAAGAAAAAGGAGTTTGGATTTCATTCTTTGGATTGACGGGCAAAATTGGTTAGCGGGCTGTAGAGGCGCGACACTTCGCGTCTCCTCGTTAGGCGGAATCGAAGCGATGGTGCTCACGCCAAGACGCGAAGTGTCGCGCCTCTACATCGTGTTATCGGCTCACCGGCAGCCACACCTCCATGTCGTGCAGGCCGCGGTTGCCCCAGGCGTAGTACGGCACCAGTTTGAACGGCACGGTGGCGGGTTTTTCCTTGGAAATGGGATGGTAGAGCTGGCCCTTCCAGGCCGAGTTATCAGCAAATTCAGTCTGGCCTTCCAACCACACTACATCCGAGCCGGCAATGGCGGTGTGGCGGGGCGTAAAGACGGTGTTGGCATTCACAATCAGGCCGCTGAGGGACTTGCCGGCGGGTAGGTCGCTGGCTTCGAGGCAGTACACTACCGGGCCGCGGCGCACGGCTACTTGATTGCGGATTTCCTCCACCAGCGGGTTAGCCTCGACCAGCTGCGCGGGCATGGGCAGGCTGAGTTCTACCTTATCGCCGGCCTTCCAGCGGCGGTTGATTTCGGCGTACTGGCCGGGCGTGAGGGTGGCGGCCACGGGCTGGCCGTTCACGAGCAGCGTGGCGCCTTCGCTCCAGCCGGGCACCCGGAAAAACATGGAGAATGGCTCCTTTGGGGCGGTTTGCAGGGTCACTTTCACGCCGCCGTCCCAGGGGTAGTTGGTTTCCTGGGTTAGCTTGAGGGGCGAGCCGTCTTTGAGCTTCGTGTTCAGGTTGTTGCCGCCGTATAAGTTCAGCCACAAGCCTTTATCGGACACATTATACAGGTAATTGTTGACCTCCGAAATGGTGCGCACCACGTTGGGCGGGCAGCAGTTGGAGAGGCTGATGTAGTCGACCCGCTCCTTGGACCAGCGCTGCGCAAACGGCAAATCGACGGAATACGCCAGCGGGTTGGTGTAGAGGAAGCGCTTCCCATCGAGGCTGATGCCAGATAACACGCTGTTGTAGAGCGCCGTTTCCATCACGTCGGCGTACTTGGCATCGCCGGTGATTTGCAGCATGCGCCAGTTCCAGAGCACGTTGCCGATGTTGGCGCAGGTTTCGCCGTGGGCCGTGAGGTTGGGCAACTGGTAGTCGCGGCCATAGGCCTGGTGGATTTTCTGCACCGTGTCGGGCTTGTAGGCCGTGCCGTCGGGCGATATGCCGTCGTAAAGGGCCCCGCAGGCGCCGGTGACGTACATTTTGTGCTGCGTCACGTCGTCCCACATGCGGTCCAGGGTCGTGAGCAGGGTTTTGTCGCCGGTTTCGGCGTACACGTCGGCCGCGCCGGCGAAGAGGTAGTTGGCCCGCACGGCGTGGCCGCCGGCCTTCTGCATCTGCCGCAAGGGCAGGCGGTCCTGGTTGTCGTCGGTGCCCACCTCGGCCACCAGTCCGCGGATGTCAATCAGGCTTTTGGCCAGCTCCAGGTAACGCGGGTCGCGGGTGGTGCGGTACATTTCCACCACGCCCATGTAGTGCGAGGGGCAAATGGCGTTGCGAGCCAGCTCGGGCGAAGCCGTTTTGTAGAAATTATACAGGTAATCGGTGGCTTTTTTGGCCGCGTCGAGTAGGGTGGTCTTGCCCGTGGCGCGGTAGTGCACGCAGCCAGCCGTCATGAGGTGGCCGAGGTTGTAAGTTTCAAAATTCAGCCGGTTCTTGAATGCCGCCTTCTGCCCGGGGTTGTTCCGCTCCGCGATGGTGCTTTGGGTGCTCAGGTAGCCATCGGGCCGCTGCACTTTCACAATCAGGGCAATGGCTTCGTCGAGCTGTTTATCCAGTTGCGGGTCGTGGGTCACGGCGTAGGACGCCGACAGCGCTTCCACCAACTTAAAAAAGTCGCCATCGTGGAAGGGCGGGCCCTTGTGCTCGCCTTGGGCTTGGCCAGCGGCAATCTCAAAGTTTTTATAAGCGTGGTTGCGGTCGGAATGGTAGAGCGCCCACATAGTCGGAATCATCGACTTCTGGCACACGTCGAACCGCTCGGCCCAGAAGCCATTGGTCCACTGCACGCTGCCCATATCCACGCTGCTCAGTTTGGCGTGGGCGCTGGCCGAGGTGTTCACGAGGGCCTTTTGCTGGGCGAAAACGGGGCTGGCCAAGGCCACTGCCAGCGCACCCAGGCCGAGTTTTTTGAGGAATACTTGCATAGTCATTAATCAACTTTGAATGGGAAGGTGGGGGTGCTGCCGATGCCGATGCGCACCGGCCCGAGCAGCCCGGCCGGCAGCAGCGGCTTGGCTGCGGCCGGCGAAGGCGCAGGCGTCCAGGTTTGGCGCTGGTCGGCGGGCCGGGCCTGGTCGCCGATGAGGCGGTTGGCCCAGGTGTTGGTGACGCTGATTTCTAACTGGTTATCGCCCTTTTTTAGCGCTTCAGTAATGTTGAGGCGGTAGGGCGGCGTCCAGGCAATGCCGCAGGGCTGGCCGTTCACCCATACTTCGGCCAGGTTCGCAACCGTGCCGAGGTCCAGGTAGACCCGGGCTGAAGGAGCGCCGGCAAGTTTCCCTTTTTGCTGCTTCAGTTGCTTCGGGGGCTGCCAGCGGAAGCTTTGGGTGTAGGTGGCCGTGCCGGAGTAATGGCTGAGGGCGGCATCTGGACTTTTGCTCCAATCCGTTAATTCGGAGAAATTGATTGGCTGGACTGGTCCGCCCATTTTCGGGTCGAAACGAACTTGCCATTGGCCAGCGAGGGTTTGCACGGGCTGGGTTTCCAACCAATTAGGGCCGTCGTGGGCGCTTTGCTGCGTTGTCGGTTCGCGGAAAACCACGAACATAGAGCCGTTGCGTTCCAAGCGAAGCGGTAGCAAAGTGCGGCCATTGTCCGTTTTCCAATCGGCCGCCGGGCGAATTTCGCCGGTCACAGCGTCCCACAGTTCTGGCCGCCGGCCCGCCACACGCAGGTTCAGGTCGATGGTGCGAGCCGAATCAAGTTGGTTGGAGATGAAGTAGATGTCAAAATCCGAGGCGGTGCGGTGCGTCCAGGCAATGCCCTTGGCACGCTGGCCGCTGGCGGTGCTGTTGGCTAAAACATCCGGCGCTAAGCCAATAGGCTCAAAAGTAGTAGCGCGGTAGGGACCAAAGAAAAGTAGGATTGCATGCTCTCGTAGTATCGTTGTGTCTGACAATGTTTTCACCATTTGCTGCGCCGCTTCATCTGCGGCTGGGTGGCCGCTTAGCGATGGCGAGCGGTTTGGTTTCTTGTCAAGCATAATGATGGCCCCTTCTTCAGCCAACTCTTGTATTTTCTTTGCCACTTGAGGCGACATAGTGGTACTGTCCGGGCTCATCTTTAGTGCCCCCGGCACCACCAACAGGCCGTAGCTGGCCCCGCCCGGCAGCACGATGCGGCCGTTTTCCACCTTGGCCAAGCGTAGCAGCGCGTCCTTGTTAAAGGAATCGTATTTGTAGCCGTGCAGCGGGTCTACCAGCATGTCGGCGGTTTCCATGTTGGCCGAGGCGGATACTTTTTCGGGCTGCTCCCACATGGGCAGGCCCGCGTTGGCGAGGCGCTGGTGCTCGGCGGCCACGGCCTGCGGGCCAAAAATGCCGGACAGGTCATCCACCAAATGGTTGGGTAAGACTGCTCGGCGCGGGGTGTCCTCGCCAGTGAACACGGCTACATCTACCACCGGGCGACCGAGTTGCAGCAGGGCCTGGCAGCGACGGGCGTAATCGACCCAGGCGCGGCCGGGTTTCCACCAGGTTTGGTCGCGCTGGAAGAACAGGCCGATGCCGCTCAGCGTCATGCCCGGCTTGCGGTCGAGCCAGGGGTTGTGCACGAATACGTGGTACACCAGGCGGTTGACGCCCAGCGCGTAGTTGCGGTCCTGCAAGGCCTTGAGCATGCCGGGGTGCTCGTCCCAGGCTAGTTTTAGCTCGGTGAAGGCTTCGGCCTGCACGATGTTTTTGCCGTAGATGTGGGCGCCCGAAACGGCGTCGAGCATGTCGTTGGGTTTGTCGTGGGTGGGGCTGCGCAGCCAGAACTCGCCCATCGGCACGTCGGCGTGCTGGTAGTGCAGCAGGCCGTCGCTCACCATGGTGGGCGCAATGGCTTCGGCCGAAAACGTGCAGCCTTTGGCGTGCGCCAGGTCCTTCAGCGTGACGTAGAATTTATCATTCACCAACTCCGCAATGGTCTGGCGCACATCGGACAGCACGCGCTCCGACTGGTCGGCGCTAGCCAGGGGCACGCCGGCCATCACGGGCAGCCAGGGCAACAAGTCGTAGCCCCGCCGCTGCTTGAACTCGGCCGGAAAGTTTTGCGACCAGTTCTGCGAGCCGCATTCCCAACTATCGACATGGAAGACTTTGAGCACGCGCGCCGCCAGCTCCGGCCCGCCCTGCCGCACCGCCTCGCCAAACCACTTGTCAAACTGCAAGCTCACGGCGGCGGGGTTGAACTTGTCGCATTCCAGCCCGCGCCCGCCGCCGCCGGTGGTGTTGATTTGGCCGGTGCTGGTGTGGCCCATGCGCAGGATGGTCCAGCGGCCGAGCGGCGCGGTCCAGGTCAGGCGGCCGTTGGCGTCGAGCTTGTCGGTCAGGTTGATAACGTTGCCTAGCGGCACACACTGTGCGTTGGGCAGTTGGGCGGGCGTGGTGCGCTGGCTCACGCGCCACACGTCGCCGTTTTTGCCTTCGAACTGGTGAATGCGCGCCTCGCCCGAAAGCTGGATTTCCGACACTTTCAGCGACTGTTTCCACTTGGCCGCGTCGAGGTCTTCCGCGCCCGGCTCCGAGCCGGCGGGGTCGTAGCCGAAGCGGAAAAACTGGGCTGTGGTGGCGGGCAGCGCGTGGGTTACGGCGCTGCTGTCCTGCCAGCCGCTACGGGGAGGTTGTAGCCGCGTCAGCTCGCGGAAGGTGCGGCCGTCGTTGCTCACTTCCACCCGTAGGCGGTTGGCCTGGTAGTTATAGCCGTTGGAGCGAATGCGGATGCTGCGGCAGGTAAACGGCTGGTCGAATGCGTACTGAATCCAGCCGGTTTCGCTGGTTTTAAAGCCTTTTTTGTTGCCGGGCGTGGCGATTAAGTCCAGGTTTTCGCCGGTGAGGCTGCTGGTTATTTGCGGCTTGACAGTGGCGGTAGAAACGCTGCTGCCAGCGGGCGTGGGATAGGCGTACACGGCCACGTCGCGGTAGTAGCCCTGCACCCGGGGCGGCTGGGGCAGCATCAGGCTCAGCTTTTTGCCGCCCGTTACCTGCGTTTGGGCCGATACCACGTGCTGCATCGACAGCTCCGGCGTAATCCACGGCCCGCCCGCCAACGCAAAACCGTCGCTGACGTGCATGGCCAGCTTCAGGCCCAGCCGGTCGGCTTCCTGCATGGAATGCTTCACCATCGCCCACCACTGCGGCGAGAGCTGCCGGGCCGGAGGCGAAACGGCCGGCGGGTTTTCCACGTCCTTTATCGGCATCAGATACGCCCCGCCGATGCCAGCTTCCTTCATGGCCTCTAGGTCGGCGGTGATGCCGGCCGGGGTCACGGCGCCGTTCATCCAGTACCAGAACACCCACGGCCGGGCCGCTTCCGGCGGGTTTTTGAAGACGGATTCCAGGTCGGGCGCTTGCTGGGCGCACACCGGGGCCGGCAGCAGGCCGAGTGTCGGCAGCGCGAGCAACAGGAGCGTCTTGGAAAGCAAGCGGGTTTGCATGATGTTAAAGAGGTAGGGGCGGGGCCTGCCCCCGCCCGTCGTTGAACAGAATCGTTGCCGCGGTGCAAACGTCCGGGCGGGGGCAAGCCCCGCCCCTACACCAGCCGCCCTTTCACCCGGTAGCCGTACATGCCAAACAGCAGAATGACCAAGTAGCAGACCATCGGGATGAGGTAGCCAATCTGGATGTTATCGCCGCGCATATCGATGAGCGTGCCCATGAGGGGAGGCATGATGGCGCCGCCCACGATGGACATTACCAGCCACGACGAGCCCGGCTTGGTGTCGTCGCCGAGGCCAGCGATGCCTAGGGCGAAGATGGTGGGGAACATGATGCTCATGAAAAAGCCCAGTCCGCCCAAGGCGTAGATGACGTAGGCCCCGTCACCGAACACGGCCACTGCGCACAGCGCCATGGCGACAACCGCATAAATCGAGAGCAGCTTCTGCGAGGCGATGTACTTCAGCAAAGCCGTACCAATGAAGCGCCCCACCATGAACAGCAGCCCGTACACGGCCAGGTAGTAGCCGGCCGTTTTCTCATCCACGCCAGCGCCCTGCTTGGCCATCCGGATGAAAAAGCTCGTGACGCACACCTGCGCCCCCACGTAGAAAAACTGCGCCACCACGGCCCAGGTGAGGTGCCGGTGTTTCAGCACGGCGAAGAAGCCGCCGCCTTCCGACGGCTCGGCTTCGGCGGCCCGCACTTCGGGCAGTTTGCTGAAAAAGAACAGTACTGCCACGGCCACCAGCACGCATCCTAGCACGATGTAGGGCAGCTTCACGGCCGCCGCTTCGTGATTGAGGTAGGTGCTGCGGATGGCATCGGGCATGGCGGCCAACTGGGCCTTGGTGTATTCCTTACCCGACAAAATGAGATTGGCGCCGATGATGGGGGCCACGAAAACCGCCAGCCCGTTGAACGAGGCCGCCAGGTTCAGCCGGCTGGTCGAGGACTCGGACGGGCCGAGCACGGCGGCGTAGGGGTTGGCGGCGGTTTCCAGGGTAGTCAGGCCGCAGCCAATGATAAACAGCGCGGTCAGAAATAGGCCGTAGGAACGGGCATCGGCGGCGGGTACAAACAGAAAAGCCCCGCTCGCAAAGGCTAGCAAACCTAGAATGATAGTGAATTTGTAGCCCAGCCGCTTGAGCAGTATCCCGGCGGGAATGGCCATCAGAAAGTAAGCCAAAAACACGGCCGTATCCACGAAGGTTGACTGCCGGTTGTTGAGCTGGCAGGCTTTCTGAAGGTGCGGAATCAGAATGGAATCCAGGCTGTGCGCCATGCCCCACAGAAAAAACACGCCCACTACCAAGATGAAAGGCAGCAAGTAAGTGCGGGCACTAACGGGGCCGCCGGTAGCAACGGGTGGCGGGGTGGAAGCAGGAGCAAGGGCCATTGGGTGGGATATTAGAGATTTAGAACTTAGATATTAGAGCGTAGAACCTAGATTTTGGGTCAATGTGCGGAGCATGAAGACGGAGTTCTATGCTCTGATATCTAAGTTCTGATTCTTGAGCTTCACCACCAGCAGGTGGTCGCAGGCCAGCACCACTTCGCCGTGCTCGTTGATGACTTCCACGTGCTCGGTCACGGTGCCGTAGCCCGGCTTTTTGCCTTCTTCTTTGGCCGAAATCGTGACTTCGGAATGGATGGTGCTGCCGATGAAAACGGGCTTCACGAAGCGCAGCCGGTCGTAGCCCTTGGAGAAGGCTTCGGGGTTGATTTCGGAGGCGGTGAGGCCGATGCCGATGCTGAAAATCATGGTGCCGTGCGCAATGCGCTGGCCAAACGGCTGGGTTTTGCACCACTCCGCGTCGAGGTGGTGGGGGAAGAAGTCGCCGGTGTGTCCGGCGTGCACCACGAAGTCGGTTTCGGTGATGGTGCGGCCGAGGGTCACGCGCTTGTCGCCGATAGTATAGTCTTCGAAAAAGGTCGATTTGAAGTACATGGGAAGTGTAGCTCGGACTCGCAGAGTCCAAGCTACTGTTTGCCGTCGCTCGAAGCATAAGCCGCTTCCACCACGGCCATGGTTTTTATCACGTCTTCCACACTGGTGGGCAGCACGTCGGTTTCCCCGTTTTTGAACCGCATCAGGCTGCCCATTGTGCCCATGAAGGCATCCGGAAACCACGAACCTTCCAGCGCCGTGGTGTGCCAAACCGGCTTTTCGCCCTCGCGCATGAGGCAGTATTCAAACTTGTCGGGCACGCCGTGGGGGTAGTTCATCAGCAGGCCCATACGGGCTTTGATGGCGCCTTTCGTGCCTTCCCACTTAATGAAGCTCTCCTGGTTTTCGGGACCGAAAGAGTGGTCGTGGTTGGTGTTGATGACGGCGTGCGTGGTGTCGCCGTAGTCGAACAGAATGGTGGAGCGTGACGAGGACAGGCTCTTGGCCGGGTGCCGCAGCGTCTTGGCCAGCACGCGGCTGGGCTCACCCAGGAAGCTGCGAATCAAATCGATGTAGTGGATGCTGTGGTACTGAATTTCGAGGCGCGGGTGCACCATCACATGCGGGAATAGCTCCCAGGGCGTTTCCAGCGTCACGCGCACTTCCATATCATACAGCTCGCCGATGAGGCCCTGCCGCAGCATCTCACGGGCGGCGGCCACGTAGGGCGCAAACCGCAGCTGGCAGTTGATGGCGGCCGCCAGGTTTTTGCGGCGGCACACTTCCAGTATTTCCTGGCTTTGCCAGAAGTAGTCACCCATGGGCTTCTGAATCAGCACGCCCGCCCCGTCGGGCAGCAGGTTCAGCATTTCCACAAACTGCTCGGGCATGATGGTGATGTCGTACACGGCATCGGCGGGCGCGTGGGCCACGGCGTCGGCCACCGAGTCGTACACGTGCGGGATGCCCCACGCGGCGGCCAGCTTTTCGGCCCGGGCGCGGGTGCGGTTGGTGATGCCCACCACCTCAAATCCGGCCTTGCGGTAGGCCGGCAAATGCGCGTCGTTCACGATGCCGCCCGCGCCGATGATGACGATGGGCAGCGGCCGTTGTGGCAGCACTGGGAGGTAGGGAATCTCGGTGTTTTCCAGCTTAAACATGGTCGAGCGCGTTAATTTTCTGTTGGCCGATGGCGAGCAATTCAGCTACCGGCGCATTGGTGTTGATGGCCTGCAGCACCACCTCATCGATGATGCTGGCAATCCGGGCCCAGTTGGCTCTGGGCGGCAGGCTCTGGGCCTGCTGATGCAGCATTTCCAGCTTGTGGTAGTAGGGCACGAGGGCGTTGATTTCCGGGTCGTGCCAGGTCGAAAGCCGGCAGCCGATGCCGCCTTTCAGCGTTAGCAGCTTGTCGTTTTCGGGCCGGGTGGCGTAGCGCAGAAAGTCATACGCCACGGCCTTGTGCCGGCTGCCCGCGCCGATGGCGTAGAGCCAGTACACGTTCAGCGAAGCCGACTGCCCGCCCGCGCCGTGCGGAATGCGTGCAATATCAACGTGGCCCCGCACCGGGCAATCCGCGTCCACGTCGCACACGGCCGCAAAGCCAAACCAATTGACCATCAGCGCCGCTTCGCCCCGCGCGAACGCCTGGCCAGCGGCCACCGACTCATACTGCATGGTGTGCGGGTGCACGGCTGCCTGGTCGCGTAGCAACTCACGATAAAAGGCGAGGCCGTCAGCCGCCGCTGCGCTGTCGATGCGGACGTGGCCTTGCGCATCGGCCAGTTGGCCGCCCCGCGTCCAGAGGTGCAGGCAGAAATCGAACACCGTGTTATGGCCATCCGGGAAGCCGGCGGCGACGAAGCCGTACAGGTTGTCGGCGGGCCGCTGGAAAAAGCGCGCCACCGTCTGGAAATCGTCCCAGGTTTCGGGCACTTGCAGCGGCCGGCCGTGCTGCTGCTGGAAGCGGGCTTGCTCCTGCGGGCTATCAAACAGGTCTTTGCGATAGATGAGGCACTCCGGTCCGTCGTGAAACGGCAGGCCCATCACGGCATCAGCAATCCGCTGCATGCCCAGCAACGACGGGCTCCAGCCGGTTGGGAAATCGGCGGGCGGATTTTGCTGAATGTAGGGCGTCAGGTTTTCGAGCGCGCCGGTGCTGGCGGCTTCCGGCAGCCAGTCGGTGTTGATGTGGGCCACGTCCCAGCGGCCGTTTTGCAAGCCCTTGTCGGTGAGTAGGCTGGCGTGCAGCTCGTGCAAATCCATGGGCACCATTTCCGCGGCCAATGGGCAACCGGTTTCCTGGCAGAAGCCCGCCCACAGCTTAGCCATGGCGCTTTCAAACGGGCCAAACTTGCGCACGGCAATCCGGAAAATGGCGGGCTCAGGCGTCATGGCGGGCGGGTTGGAAGGTGGCGATTTCGGCCAGGATGGCGGCGTTGTCCTGGCCCAGTTGGGGCGAGCCGATGGGCGAGGTCAGCAGCTCGCCATCGAAGCGAATGGGGCAGCGCGTGGTGCGGTAGCGGTAGCCGTCGGCCATCGTCACTTCCTGCACCATATCCAGCACCGCGAAACCCTCGTGCGCCAGCAGCCTGTCCCAACTCAGCACGTTGGCACACCAGATATCGGCGGGCTCCAGGATGGCTAGCCAAGCCTCGGTCGTGTCGGTTTTTAGGTGCTCGGCCAGGATGGATTTTATCTCGTCGCGCTGCGTGAACGCCTGCGCGGGCTCCGGGTAGCTCAGCAGCGGCTCGCAGCCCAACAACTGGCCCAACTTGGGTATCGAACCCATGGCCAGGGCCAAAAAGCTGTTGCGGGTCTGGTAGATGCCGTAGGGCGCGCCGAGGTAGGCGTGGGCGTTGTTGTGCTGCGTACGCTGGGGCAGCGCGCCGCCGTCGTTGAAGAAGGTGGTGATGGTTTCGAACTGAAAATCGAAAGCCGATTCCAACATGCTCACCTGCACCAACCCGCCCGCACCGCTGCGGCCGCGCCGCACCAGGCAGGCCAGCAGCCCCTGCGCCAGGTGCGCGCCCGCCAGCATGTCCACAATGGACAGGCCCATGGGCACGGGGCCGGCGTCGGCGTTGCCGCTCAGCCAGGTCAGGCCCGACACCGATTGCAGCAGCAGGTCCTGGCCAGGCTTGTCGCGCCAGGGGCCTTCGGTGCCGTAGCCGGAAATTTCGCCATACACTACGTTGGAATTCTGCGCTTTCACGCTGGCGTAGTCGAAACCGAGACGCTCCATCACGCCGGGGCGGTAGTTGTGCATCACCACGTCGGCGCGCCGGATTAGCTCCCACACCTGGGCTTTGTCGTCCTCATTTTTGAGGTCCACAGCGAAGCTTTCCTTGTTGCGGTTAATGGCATGGAACACCGACGACTCGCCGTTCATAATGACGTTCGAGGTGTAGAGGTGCCGGCAGATATCGCCCGTTTCCGGCCGCTCAATCTTAATCACGCGCGCCCCCAGGTCGGCCAGGCGCAGCGCGGCGGAAGGGCCGGAGAGGAACTGACTGAAATCGACGACCAGCAGGCCGGCGAGGGGCTTGGCCTCCGCGTTAACCTCACCCCCTGATTCGCTTTCCAAAAGAGGGGCGGTACGACTTTCCAATCCTAAACCAAATTCCGCCCGAATAGCCTCGGTATCGTGTCCCGGCGTAGGCGCGGCCTTGTCCGAATACAGCTTCTCGCCATCAATCCGAAGCGGGCAGCGCGTGGTGGCTAATTGCTGACCATCCGTCAAATTCACGAACTGCTTCATGCCCAGCACCTCGAAGCCGGGGCTGCTGGTGGCCTGTTGGTAGTTCAGCACCTCGGCGCACCAGATGCCCAGGGGCTCCAGGGTGGCGAGCCAGGCGGCGGTGGGCTGTTCTCTTAGGGCGGTGGTTAGCCGGGCGGCGATGTCGTCGCGGCCGTCGAACCAGGCACTGGCGGTGGGGTAATCGGCCAGGATGCCCAGGTTCAGCCTGGCGTCCAGCTTGTCGAGGTTGCCCATGGCCAGGGCCAGATGCCCGTCCTGGGTTTGGTAAACGCCGTAGGGCGCGCTCAAGTAGGGGTGAGCGGTGCCGCGCGCCGCGCCGCGCTGGGGCAGTTGGCCGCCGTCGTTGAGGTGGGTGGTCAGCAGCTCAAACTGCATGTCGAGCACCGACTCCAGCAGGCTCACTTCGACCAGCGCGCCCCGGCCGGTGCGCTCGCGCTTAAGCAGCGCGGCCAGCAGCCCCTGCGCGAAGTGCGAGCCGCAGATGATATCGGCCACCGCGATGCCGAAGGGCGTGGGGCCATCGTCCTTGGTGCCCGACAAATACGTGAGGCCCGACATGGACTGAATGAGCAAATCTTGTCCCGGCTTGGTAGCCCAGGGGCCGGTGGGGCCGTAGCCCGTCACCACCCCGTAGATGAGGCGCGGGTTGAGGGCGCGCACGTCGTCGTAGCCGAGGCCAATTTTCTCCATGATGCCCGGCCGAAAATTGTGGGTCATCACGTCGGCGCGGGCCAGCAGCTGCTTCACCTGGGCCAGGTCATCGGGGTTCTTGAGGTCGGCGGCGTAGGATGCCTTGTTGCGGTTGATGGTGTGAAAAACTAGGCTGCTGCCTTCCACAAACAGGTTTTTGATGGCAATCTGCCGGCCGGCCTCGCCGGTGCCCGGTCGCTCGATTTTGATAACGCGCGCGCCTAAGTCGGCCAGCCGCAGGCCCGCCGACGGCGCGGCCAGAAACTGGCTGAACTCGATAACTAAAAGGCCGGATAGGGGAAGGGACATGGATGGTAGCTTGGTTCTGTTTTTTATTCGTCCGTCATGCAGCGCGCAGCGACGCATCTCGCTCGGCTTCGTCTTCACGATTGGATTACTCCCACACGCGAGATGCTTCGCTGCGCGCTGCATGACGATTTTTAGGTTCGCTCATTCCTCACGCCATCGTTCTGGATTTCACATATAGCTCGTTTAGCTGGCGCAGCAGCGCCCGTTCGTCGCCGCCGTTCAGCAGGTACTGGCGCACGGGCTCGCCGGTGTGGTCCTGGAAGAACATGTGGCCGTGGTAGCGCGGGCGTAGGAAAGCGCGCTGCAAAGCCGGCAGAGTGGCAGTGAAGTAGTTGCTGGACTGCGCGTTCACGTGCTCGTCCTGCCAGGCGGTGAGGTGGCCGGGCTGGCCGCCGTTGTCGAAATACAGCGTCTGCTGGCAGGCGGGCGAGGCCACGAATTCGGCGTAGCGCACGGCGGTTTCTACCTGGGTGCATTTGGCTGAGATGGCCAGGCCGGTGCCGCCGAGGGTGCTGCGCAGGCGTGGGCCGCCGGGCGTGAGGCTTACCATGTCGTGGAAGTGCAGCAGGCGGCGGGCGTAGCCGCGGCGAGCGTAGTTGGAGTAGCCGTAGGCGAAGGGGCAGTAGGCCAGGGCGTCGGTGAGCGTCATGGCCTCGTAGGTCTGGATGGGGTTGCGGTGGAAGCAGGCCGGGTCTACCTTGCTGGCGAGCTGGCGGAACAGCCGGAGCACCTGGATGCCAACGGCTTCGCTCACTACTTCGTCTTCGCGCTGGCAGGGGTCTTCGCCCAGCGAGCAGCAGAACATGTAGAAGCTCATCAGCGTGTCGATGGGGATGAGCGAGAAGGCCACCAGGCCGCGGTCGGCCAGGGCCAGCAGGTCGGCGAAAGTTTCGGGGAGGGCGAGGCCGTACTGGGCCAGCAGGTCGGGGCGGCTGGCGGCTACGGGCGTAGCCGCGTCGATGGGCAGCGCCCACTGGTGGCCGTTGAAGCGGTAACTCTCGAAGGAATGCCCCACGGTGTTGGCCTGCTGGTCGGCCATGAAGGCGGCCGGCAGGTGCTCATCCAAGGGCAAGATGGAGCCGGTGCGCGCCGCGAAGCCGGCCCACGGGTGGTCAATCACCAACAGGTCGAACCGCTCGGCCAATTGCTGAATCGACTCATCGGCAAACTGCTGCAACGAGCGTTTCTCCCAAACGATGTGCACGTTGGAATTCAGCTCCGAAAAGCGCTGAGCGGTGGCAGCCATTGGCACGAAGCCGCGGCTGTGGTTCCAGGTGATGCCTTTGAGGTGGATGGGTTCGGTGGGCATTTGGGATGGATTTTCGTGGGTCTTTCCGGTCATGCAGAGCGTAGCATCTCGCCCGCTTCTTTGCAATGGATTACTTCAGCACGCGAGATGCTTCGCTGCGCTCTGCATGACGGTTTGATTGACTATCAAATCGAACGCTCCGCGCCAGCTTGCTCGCGTCCTTTTTGCCGCTTACAGGCAGCAGGTAGAAGCTGTAGCTATAAGGCTTCGCGGGCAGCTGGTACTGGTCGATGGGCGCGGCTTGGGCGTCCCAACTCGTATTGCCGCCGACGCCCATTTGGGCGAGGTCGATGTTGAGGGTGATGAAGCCGGCGTCTTTGAGCTTGTTGGTGTGGCGGGCGGTCTGGATGTTCTGCTCGGTGTGGGGCCAGGCGCTCATGCTCAGGAGGCTGTCGGCCACCACCAGCAGGCCGGTTTTTTGCTGGTCGGCGAGCTGCATCCAGCGCACGTCGGTGCGGTTGGCGTACTCCATGGGCACCACGTAGGAATCGGCAAACTCGCTGAGCGGCTGGGTATAAATACCCGCGTCGAAGCCGTAGCGGCGGTCGATGTAGTTTTCCATCGGCCCCCGACCATAGAAGCTAATATTATCGTAGGCGCGCTTGACGCCCATTTGCATGCCCACGCGCGGGATATTGGGCAAGCCGGCGGCGGGAGCTAAAGCATAAGCTACTTTCAGCGTGCCATCACCGTTCAGGGTATAGGTCACGCGCACGGTGGTTTTGTCCTCGATGAGCGTGTAGGTGCTGGTGAGGCTGGGCTGGCCGGGCTGCGATTTGTCCAGCATCAGGCTTTGCAGCTTAGGCGCGGCCGTGAACCACTCCTTCAGCTTCTTATCGGCTTTCCAGCCGCGGCGGTCGTTGTCGGTGAGCGGGCGGGTGAAATGGGGCAGCAGCGGGGCCGCCAGCTGCTCAGTGCCCTGGTAGCGGTAAGAGGTGAGCGCGCCGGTGGCCTTGGCAATGCTCACCTGGAAGTCCTTGCCACTGAGCACGTAGGCGGCGGGTTCCTCCCGAACGGCCACGGCCGGGGAGGCTTTAGCGGGCTTCGTGGGCTGGGCCAAACCACTCAGGGCAAACTGGTTGCTGGCGACTTCGTGGCCCGCCTCAGCCCAGGCCAGCGCCTGGGGCAACGCGAAGGAAATAGTAGCCAGATACTCCGCCCCAGCCTTCATTTTGGGCAGGTAGGGCTTGAGCGACAGCACCGTGTCGCGTCCGGCGGCCAAACGCAGACGCGGCAGCAGTTTGGTGCTCACCACGCGGCCGTCCTCGCGCACTACCAGGGTCACGGCGTAGTCGGTCAATGACTTGCTGGCGTGGCGGTTTTCGACCTTAATCAGGCCTTGGCCCGCATCCGTCAGCGTGCATTCGGCAGGCTGGTACACGCGCTTGCACTCGTAGATGGCGGCGTGTGGCTTGCCGTCCGAGGCCACGATGCCCTTGATGGTGAAGTCGTCGTAGTATTTCTCCTGAAAGTCGCCCCCGTAGGCGTAGAAGGCGGTGCCGGTCGAGTCCTTTTTCAGCAGGCCCTGGTCCTTGAACTCCCAGATGCAGCCGCCAATCACGCGCTTGGTGGCGCGCCAGCCGTCCCAGAACTCTTTCATGTTGCCGGTGGCGTTGCCCATGGAGTGGGCGTATTCGCAGAAGAAAATGGGCCGGGTGTCGCCGTTTTGCTGGTTGGCCAGCAGCTCGGCCGTAAACAGGCCGGGGTACATGCGGCTCACCATGTCGACGTAGGCCTGGTCACGGGGCGTCTGGATGCGGTAGGCGTGGTTTTTGGGGTAGGCAGGGTCGTTGGGGTCGATGTAGCCGTCGAGGTGCGGGTCGCCCATCGCGGGCTCGTAGTGGATGGGCCGGGTGATGTCGAAATCGTGCAGCCAGGCGGCCATGGCGGCGTGGTTCGGGCCGCGGCCGCTCTCGTTGCCGAGGCTCCAGAAGATGATGCTGGGGTGGTTTTTGTCGCGCAGGGCCATGCGCATGCTGCGCTCCTGGTAGGCGGGCGTCCAGGCCGGGTCGTTGCTGAGTTTGGAGCCCAGGCCGTGGGTTTCGAGGTTGGCTTCGTCGATAACGAGGATGCCGTACTCGTCGCAGAGGTCGTAGAAGTACGGGTCGTTGGGGTAGTGGCTGGTGCGGATGCAATTGAAATTGAACTGCTTGAGTGTGCGCACGTCTTCCCGAATGTCGTCGCGGCTCACGGCCATGCCCTTGGTAGGGTGGTGGTCGTGGCGGTTCACGCCGTAGAGGTAAGTCAGCTTGCCATTAATGAGCAGCTTGCCGTTTTCCTTCGAAAACTCGATGCTGCGGAAGCCCACTTTGCAGCTTTTGGCCTCCAGCACCGCGCCGGTTTTGTCGGTCAGCGTGAGCACCAGCGTGTAGAGGTTGGGGGCCTCGTCGCTCCACTTCAGCGGGTTGCGCACGGTGGTTTCGAGCAGGCCAAACTTGGCATTGTCGAGGCGCGGGTAGGGCTCGTTGATGATGCTTTCGGCGGTGCGCTGCAAGGGCTTTTCCAATACCGCCACGCCCGCTTTATCGAAGAGCTGGGCCTTCACCTGGTAGCCGGCAATGTCGTTGTTGCCGGTCAGGTTTTCGAGGCGCGGGCGGATGCTCAGCACGGCGTCTTTGTACTGTTTGTCCAGCTTGGCCTGCCAGTGAAAGTCGGCGATGCGCAGCTTGGGCTCGGCCAGCAACTGTACCTCGCGGAAGATGCCGCTCAGCCGCCAGTGGTCCTGGTCCTCCAGGTAGCTGCCATCCGACCAGCGCATTACCTGCACCGATACCACGTTCTCGCCCGCCTGCACATACGGCGTCACGTTGAACTCCGACGGCAGGCAGCTGTCCTCGCCATAGCCCAAAAACTTCCCGTTTACCCACACCTTAAACGCCGAGCTGACGCCGCCAAAGTGCAGCGTCACGTTCTGATTCTGCCAGCCGGCCGGCACCGTGAAGCTGCGCTGGTACGAGCCCACGCCGTTGTAGTCTTGCGGCACGTAGGGCGGGTCGACGGGCCGAAACGGGTACTTAGCGCTTTTGTAAATCGGCAGGTCGTAGCCGTCCATCTCCCAGTTTGAGGGCACGGCCAACTGCTTCCAGCCCTTCACGCGGCTCTTGTAGAAGTCACGGGGCGCATCGGCCGGCTTGCTGGCGAAGCTGAAATCCCACAAGCCGTTGAGCAGCTGCACGCGTGAACTGAGGCTGCGGTTGCCGGTCAGCGCGTCTTTTTCAGAGGTGAAAGAGTAGGCTGTGGCCCGCGTCCGGTCGCGGTTGATTTCGGTGAGCTGCGGCACCTGGTAGCCGTCGGCTTCGGGGCCGGGGTAGATGGCGGGGGCGTGCGAAACGTTGGGGAAGAAGTATACGCTGGCTTCCTGGGCGCGCGTAGCAATGGGTAACAAGAAGCCAATCAGAACGATGTAGAGACGCAATACCTTACGTCTTGTCGTTGCTGAATGTGCACCATTATGGTCGTTCTGACGTGACACGCGAAGTGTTGCGTCTTTACAACCATGCAGGCATTCGGGTAAGATATTCTGAGCTAAAAACATGAGGTGGATTAGTTGCTGGTGAGCGTCACGGAAGCCGGTGACAGCCCGTCGGCTGTGGCCTTAATGGTAATGGCTCCCGCCTGTTCCTCAGTCTGAATAATCGTCAGGCACATTCCGTTGTAAGCCTTGCGCTCGGAGGCTTTAAAGGGCTCCATGCTGGCCTGATACCCATTGTCCACGCCCGCCACGAAGCCCGGCCCGCTCACCGTAAACTTCACCAGATTGGCCGCGTCAGGCACTAGGTTGCCCGCCGCATCTAGCACCCGGACTGTTATAAAGGACAAGTCTTTGGCATCGGCCCGTAGCTGGCTCCGGTCGGCGGTTAGCTCGATTTTGGCGGCGGGGCCGGCGGTTTTCACGGTGCTGGTGAGGATGGTTTTGCCAGCTCGGCGCGAGATGGCTTGCAGGGTGCCGGGCGCAAAGGGCACGCGCCACATCACGTGCAGGTCGTCGGCGCCTTTCTTTTTAACTCCCAGCGACTTGCCATTAAGGAAAAGCTCCACCTCGTCGGCCTGGCTGTAGTAGGCCCACACGTCCACGGTTTGGCCGGGGCGCCAGTTCCAGTGGGGCAGCAGGTGCAGCACGGGTTGGGTGGTCCACTCGCTCTGGTAGAGGTAGTAGGCGTCTTTGGGGAAGCCGGCCAGGTCGATGAGGCCGAAGTAGGAACTGCGGGCCGGCCAGGGGTAGGGCAGGGGCTCGCCCAGGTAGTCGAAGCCGCTCCACACGAAGGCCCCGCTGATAAACGGGCTGTTGCGGACGGCCCGCCAGGCGGCCTCGTGGGTGGCGCCCCAGTAGGGCGCAGCGTGGTCGTAGCTGGAGGCGGTGAAGTCGGCGTTGCCGGTGGTGAGCTTGGTTTTGCCGTCCTTGGGCCAGATGCGCAGGCTGTCGGAGGGCAGGTCGTAGTGGCCGCGCGTTTCGTAAGCCGCCGCGATTTCGGTAGCCAAGAATTTCTGGCCGGGGAAGCGCTTGGGCAGCTCAGGGTAATCAGCGTGCTTGTAGTTGAAGCTCAGCACGTCGAGCACGCCGGCCTGGCTGATGAAGTTCTTTTCGGGTACCTGCTCGGTGAGGGCCGAGGTGACGGGCCGCGTGGGGTCGAGGCGCTTCACGGTGGCGGTCAGCTCGCGGGCCAAGCGGGTGCCGGTGCTGTCGAACTGCTCCCGGATTTCGTTGCCGATGCTCCACACAAACACGCTCGGGTGGTTGCGGTCGCGCCGAATCTGGTCTTCCAGGTCGCGCCGGTGCCACTCCTTGAAATCGAGGTGGTAGTCCTGCGAGTTCTTCTTTTTCTGCCACATGTCGAACGCCTCGTCCATTACCAGAAAGCCCATCCGGTCGCACAAGTCCAGCAGTTCCGGTGCGGGCGGGTTGTGCGACATGCGAATGGAGTTGCAGCCCATGGCCCGCAAAATCTGCAGCTGCCGTTGCATGGCGCGCACGTTCACGGCCGCCCCCAGCGCCCCCAGGTCGTGGTGCTGGTTCACGCCCTGAATGCGCAGCGGCTGCCCGTTCAGCAGAAAGCCGCGCTGGCCGTCGAACACGCAGGTGCGCACGCCCAGCGGCGTTTCGTATTCATCCTCAACTGTCTGGCCGGCCAGCACCGTGGTTTTCACTCGGTATAAGTAGGGCTTCGTCACCGACCACAAATGCGGGTTTTTCAGGGTAAGTTTCTGCGAAACAGTAGCCGCCGTGCCGCTCAGCTTCACGCCGCTGGTCAGTTGCCACGCCACTTCCTGGCCGCCGCGGTCCAGCAGCACCGTTTGCAGGCTCACCGTGCGGGGCTGGCCGGTGGCGTTGCGCAGCTGGGTTTGCACGGCCACGGTGGCGGCCTGCGCGCTCACGTTAGGCGTGCTCACGAAGGTGCCCCACTCGTCCACCGCCACCTGGTGGGTGGTCACCAGCCGCACGTTGCGGTAAATGCCCGAGCCGGTGTACCAGCGCGAATCTGGCTGAGCCGAGTTATCGACGCGCACGGCCAGCACGTTGGGCTGGCCGGCGGGACGCAGGTAGGGCGTCAGCTCGTAGCGGAAGGAGATGTAGCCGTTCGGCCGGTAGCCCAGCGAGTGCCCGTTCAGCCACACCTCGCTGTGCTTGTACACGCCGTCGAATTCAATGAATACGTTGCGCCCAGCTGTGGCCGGTAGCACGAACGTCTTGCGGTACCAGCCGATGCCGGTGGGCAGGCCGCCGCCTTCGGGCTTGGCGGGGTTTTTCTCGTCGAATTTGCCCTCAATGCTCCAGTCGTGCGGCAGTGCCAGCGCACGCCAGGCGGCGTCGTTGAAGGCCGCGTCTTTGGCGCCGGCATCGTCGCCGAGGTAGAACCTCCAGCCCTGGTTGAAGTCGGCAGTTACCCGCGCGCCCGGCTGCTCCCCAAAGATGCTTTGGGCGCTGAGTAACAGGAGTAGAAGGAGGGAGAGAAGGCGGAGCATCGGTAGGGAATGTAGAGACGCAACATTTTGCGTCTCGTCGTTGCTGATGTTGTTTAGTATGAGCGGCTTCAAGTGGTTCGGCGCGCTTCCGGTCGTTCAACGACGAGACGCAATATGTTGCGTCGCTACTTCGTGTTGTGTCATTTTTTGGGTTCTTTCGGCCTCTTCACGGGCGGCGCGATGAATGCTACTGTGCTCTTGCCTAAGTCCTTCGACGTGGCCACGGCAATACCGCGTTGGTCGGGCTTGTTGACGGCGCAGTAGTAGTGGTACACAACACCTTTGTATTTCAGCACGAAGGACTTGTGGGCGAACAGCTCGTCGTAAGGCTCGGAGGGCTCCACAAGGTTGGCTCCCGTCCAGTCGGTCCAGTGGGTAAGGTCATAGGAGCAGGCGAAGCGGTTCACGGCGCCCTTCACGCCGGGGTAGAAGGCGCCGAAATAGAACATCGTCCACAAGCCGTTGTCCATCTTTTGCAGGTAGGCGTCGCCCGTAATGCCGGTGTGGTGGTTGAGCACGGGGTTGCGCAGGTACCGCGTCCAGTGCGTCATGTCGTCCGACACGGCCATGCCGATGCGCTCCGCGCCGCGCTTGGCGTTGAGGCTGTCGCCGTTGGCGTTGTAGTACATCACGAACGGGTGCCCGGTGAGCTTGCTTTTATCCCACACCACCGAGCTTTTATAGATGGTGTGGTTTTCCCACCAGCGCACGTCCTGGTCGTCGGGGCGCAGCACGGGTTTGGCCAGGCGCTGCCAGGTGGGCAGGGTGGTCGGGTCCTTATCGGTAGAAGCCAGGCTGATGGACAAAACCCCCTTCTCGTACCCCCGCGAGTTGCCGCCGAAGTACGACAGCCAGTACTTGCCTTGGTAGGGCTGCCACTCGTAGCTGCCGCCCCACTTGGGGTCTTGCAGGGCCACATAGCCGGCTTTTTGGTTGGTGTCCCAATCCGTGGTGTCCGTGAAAGACAGGATTTTGCCTTTCGTTTCCCACTTCAATAAATCCTTGCTGTGCGCCAGCCAGGTTTCGTAGCCGCGCCCGTCGTAGATGATGTAAGTCATCCACCACTGCCCGTTTTTGCGGAACACGCTGGGGCAGTCCATCTTCTTCTTGTTGTCGTCGGTGACGAGCACCAGGCCGTACTTGTAGGGCGTTTTCACCTCCTCGTACACCTGCTGCATCTCAGCGGCGGGCACGGCTGTAGGCTTGGTTTGGGCATGAGCGGAAGTTGGCCAAAGCCCTGCGGTCATGCAGAGCATTCTGCGCATCAAGCAGAGGACGAGGCATCTCGCCCGCACGATTGATTTACTATTCCGAGCGAGATGCCTCGTCCTCTGCTTGATGCGCAGAATGCTCTGCATGACGTTCAGCTTTTTCATATACCCGCAGAAAAATGATAAGTCCCCGAACCGGCCCTGATGCGCGCCCAGCCCTCCGCAAAGCCCAGCGACTGCAGCTCCGCGTGCTTCTCCAGCGGCTGCCCACCTTCCGTGATGCGCGCCGAAGCACTGGCGGGTAGATAAATCGTAGCTGTAGTATTAGCCGGAATGGTGACCGTCAGCTCAAAGCCGCTTGTAGATTTTTTCCAGTCCGTCACAATCAGCCCGTAAGGCGACTGGTGGCTGGCCCGGGCGCTGGTCACGTCGCCCACCGGCTCGGGCTTGATGTCAATCTGGTTGAAGGCCACCGACCCATCAGCCGGCCGAATGCCGCCCAGGCTGCCGTAAAACCACTCCTGCAAATGCCCCAGCATCAGGTGGTTGTTCGATACGGTGGGCAGCGCGGCCCACGACTCGGTGAGGGCCGTGGCGCCGTGGGCCAGCTGGTAGCCGTAGCCGGGCACGTCGGACCGGTTGTTCATCGCAAAAATCACGTCGGAACGGCCCGCGTCTTCCAGCACGCGCAGCAGGTAGCGGTAGCCAATGTCGCCGGCCGTCAGGGAGTTGTCGCGGGTGCGCAGGTCCTGCACGATATTCTCGACCACCGCGGCTTTATCAGCCGGCGCCACCAGGCCCATGTACACGGCCATCGCATTGGCGGTCTGGCTGCCGGTGGCGTACTGCTTGGTTTGGGGGTTGAAAAACTTGGCGTTGAAAGCCGTTTTGACCTCCCCGCCCAGCTTCTCGTAGGCCGTGGCATCGGCGGTTTTGCCCAGCAGCCGGGCAATGCCGGCCATCAGCGTGAGGTCGTAATAGTAAGTAGCCGTGCCGGTTACGCCCAATGGGGTGAGCTGGGAGGTGCCCGGCGGCTTGGGGCCGAGGTCGTACCAGTCGCCCAGGCCTTGCGAGAGAATGTGGCCCTGCGCCTTCGTGCCGAGGTAGGCCACGTAGCGCTGCATCAGGTCGTAGTTCTCGGCCAGCACCTGGCGGTCGCCGTACCACTGGTACACGTACCAGGGCAGGATGATGCTGGCGCTGCCCCACTCCGGCGAGTCGCGGAACATGTCGCCGCCCCACTCAAACTTCACGTATTCGGGCGCGATTTCGGGCACCAAGCCGTCGGCCGTTTGCGAGGCGCGCATGTCGGCAATGGTTTTGCGGCACAGCGTGGCAATGTCGTAGCCGTAGCGCAGCGAAGCGCCCATGAGATGTGTCTGCTCCAGCCAGCCCAGCTTTTCGCGGTGCGGGCAGTCGGTCATCACGCTGGCCAGGTTGCTTTTTACGGCCCAGTCAATCAGCGTATTGGTGCGGTTGAACAGGTCGTTGGAGCACGCGAACGTGCCCACGCTGGCCGCCGCGTTGCGGGTGTGCAGGGCCGTGAGGCGCAGGATTTCGGGCTGGCTCCTCGGGTTGGGCTGGCCTTTGGGCACGCCACCTTCCACCTGTGCGTAGCGGAAGCCGTAGTAAGTAAAGCGGGGCCGCCAGGTTTCTACGCCGCTGCCTTTCAGCACATACGTGAAGTAAAAGCCGCGCCCCGTGTTCTTCTGGGTCACCGTTTTGTCGGCCCCCAGCAGCTCGGCCGGTGTAATGCGCAGCGTGTCGCCCCGCTGGCCCTTCACCTGTAGCTCAACGATGCCCGAGGCGTTTTGGCCAAAGTCGTACACCCACTTGCCGGGCTGGGGCTGGGTCGTGCTTTGGGCCGTGAAGGTATCGAAGGTCTGTAGCGGCTCCTGCTGCTGGGTGAGCAGCTCGGCCGGGCCATCTACGCGGACAACCGGCCGCCAGCTTTTATCCTGAAAAGCAGCCGTGGCCCAGCCAGCGGGCTCCAGGCCCGCGTTGTAGTCCTCGCCGCCATAGATGCTGCTGAAAGTGACCGGCCCGGCCGCGGTGCGCCAGGTGGGGTCGGTCACCACGTCGGCGTGTGAGCCGTCGGCGTAGTCCAAGGCCAGCCGGCAAATTAGCTTCGGGTGCCCAAAAGCCGACTTCAGCTTGCGGTAGCGCTCCTTCACCGGCGGCACGTAGTAGAAGCCGTTGCCGAGCATGACGCCCAGCGCGTTGGGGCCGCTTTTTACCAGGCTCGTCACGTCAAACGTCACGTACTGCGCCTGCTTGTCGTACTTGGTCCAGCCGGGGTCGAGGAAGTGGTTGCCTACTTTCTGGCCATTCAGCACGGCCTCAAACTGCCCCAGGCCGCTGATGAACAGCGTGGCTTTGGTGGGCTTCTTGGCCGTGAACTGCTTCCGCAACAAGGGCAGAATATTATTGTCGCGGTAGGTGTCCTTGGCCCCGTCCACGGGGAGCACGGTCACCCGCTCGGCGGGCAGCTGGTCGTAGGCAATCCACTGGGCGCCTTTCCAGTCGGCGGGCGCAAACAGGCCCGTTTGCCACTCGGCCGGGGCCGACCATTCGGAAGCGCCGCCGTGGTTGTCCCAGGTTCTTACTTTCCAGTAATACGTATGGGCTGGCTGCAACGCCTTGCCCGCGTAGCTCACCTGGATGGATGCGTTGGAAGCAACTTTGCCCGAATCCCAACCGTCGCCCAATCCCTGCCTGAGCTGCTTCGGGCTCTCCGAAACCAGCACCTGGTAGGCCGTCTGCACGGTGTTGCGCTGGCCGGCGCTGATTTCCCAGCTCAGGATGGGCGCGGGGCGCTGCACGCCCAATGGGTGGGCCTGGTACTCGCATTTGAGGTTGAGGACGCGCAGGTTTTGGGTCTGAACCGAAGGCTTCCCCACGGCCCCGATGCCGCCCAGCACCATGGCCCAGCAGCAAAGAGTAAAACGTACAAAACCGGTCCTTCCCATTGCGCCGTGTCTTACAATAACCGGAGAAGGCGGGGACTTGCCTGGCTAGCTGTAAGTGGAATAGTAAATCAGATTATGCCGGTGCAAACAATTTATAATCAATGGATTAATATTGATGGTAAAAGCAGGCCGGCTCTTTACAAATGTAGAGTTTCTGGCCAGCCCCGTGTCCCCCGCTTTGGCAACTTTCTGTAGCATATTAGCATGGCCCAGGGGCCCAGGCAGGCCGCATAGCTGGGCTGGCGGCCGCGTCGAGATGGAAAGTGCGCCCGGCCCGTGGGCCGCCCTGCGGGCGTACTTCCCGCGTTGGTTCTGCCTTGCTTTTGCCCGGGGCTTGGTGGCGCTTATTTCGGCTGCACCATCTTGTAATTATCGGTCGCTTCCCAATCAATCAGCAGCTGGCGCGGGTCGATGCCCGCTTTGGCGGGGCGGGCCGGCACCGTCAGCACAATCGTCTGCTGGCCGGTGCTGATGAGGTGCTTTTTCAAGTAGAGCGGCTTGCCTGTTTCCTTGCCGGCAGCGGGGGCGAAGACGCCGATTTCCACCCATTCCGTCATCGGTCGTTGCGTTTCGGTGCCCACGCTGTCCACCACCAGCTTGCTGGCTTGCAGACCGAGCGTGACCTGCCAGGCGCCGCCTTTGAGCGGCTTGGCGGTGGCGGTTTCCGTGGCCAATTCCCAGAAGGTGTTGGCCTGGAACAGGTCGTGCAGCAACGGTCGGAGCGAGTCGGGCGTGGCCGTTTGCAGCTCCTGGTACAGGTCCAGCGACGTGGCAAAGGGCCGGGTGCCGGGGCGGTGCCTGGCCAGCAGCTGCCGGAGCGCGCCGTTCATCCGGTCGCGGCCCATGTACTGGCTCAAGGCATACAGGGCGAAGGGACCCTTGCGGTAGTTCTGGTAAAAGCCGTCGGCTTGCAGCAGCGGCTTGGCGGCGCGGGTGCGCGGGGTTTCGTTTTCCTCCCGCAGGAAGCTCAGCAGCGCCGGCAGGTATTCCGGGCCGTATTTATCCTCCAGCACGCCCATGGCCGAGTACCAGGCCAGGCTTTCGGTGATGAGGCCGGCGCCCTCCACGTAGGCCTGCTTGAGCTGGTTGCCCCACCACTGGTGGGCCACCTCGTGCGCCACCACGGCCGTCACCAGGTCGAAGCCCCGCTGGTCGGCCGTGGGGTTCATCAGGAAAAAACCTTCCCCCGCCGTGATGTTGATAGGGGAAGCGTGGTTGCCAAAATGATGCCCGGGCTGGGCCACGAAGCGCAACTGCCGGTGCGGGTAGGGCCCGAATTGCCGGGTGTAATAGTCCAGCGCCGCCCGAGTGCTGCTGACCATGCGCGCCGGGTTTTCCGTCATTCCGGGCGGGTAGTAAATCTGAATGGCCACCTCCTGCGCTGCGCCTGCCGACGGATTATGCCACTTGCCTTCCTGCACCGCGTAGTGGGCCGAGAAAAAGGCGTACTCGTTGCGGATGGGCGCGTCGGTGGCGTAGTGGAAATAGCGGCGGCCGGCGGTGGTCCAGGTGCGGCGCAGGGTGCCGGGTGCCACCACCGTCTGGCCGGCATCGGTGCCCACCACGGCCTCGAAGCGGATTTGCTCGGGAAACGGGGCGTAGCGGCGCGCCGCCACGTCGTGGAGCGAATAGGTGGCCGGCCGGGGCGCCAGGCCGTGCGCTTTGCGGGCGCCGGCCTCGTCCAGTTCCCGGTACGGTTGGTAGCCGATGACGGGCAGCCACTCCAGGTTGCGGAAGCTGCTGCCGTTGGCCACCACCTGCACGTCGGCACCGCGGTTGGAAAAGCCCCGCGCCTGGTGCCTTACGTGAAAGCGCAGGCGCAGCGAGTCGCCGGGGCGCAGCGGTCTGGCCAGGGCGAAAATGCGGTAGCCCTGTTCCGCGTCCACCAGCACTGGCCTGGCCGGCTGGTCGAAGGCAAGGGCGGTGGTTTCCACGTCCTCCGTTCCCGTTGCCAGATGCACCGAGTCGATGGCTGCCGGCGTGTTGTTTACCAGCAAGTAGGTGCCCTGTATTTCTGCTTTCTGCTGCCTGGGGTATATTTCTACCCGCAGGTTCACGCCGGTGAGCTGGGGCTGGGGCGCGTGCTGGTAGCGGCGGTAGCGCTGCTCGTAGGCCGCCCGCTGCGCCGCCGAGGCGTTGGTGTAGTCGTGCAGCACGTTGGTGTTATAAAACACAAACCCGCCCAACCCCGCAATGCCCACCGCTGCCACGGCCGCCACCCGCACCAACGAACCCGTGAAGCGCCGGCGCGCCAACTGCAGCCGGGTGGCCACTCCCGCTTCCCGGCCCCGCACCCAGAACAACACCCCCGCCACCGCCAGCAACAGCGCCCACGCCGCCCAGTAGCCCTTGAACCACAGCCACGGCGCCAGCGTCGGCCCGAAGCCAGCCATGTCGGTATACGTCCAGCGCGGGCTGGCGGAAAACACCAGCAGCTTGTGCTCGATGCCCAGCACGGGGGCAAAGACCAGGAACCCGTAAACGGCCAGCACCACCAAGTGGCCAATGAATTTCTGATTCACCAGCACGTGCACCAGCAGGGCCAGCAGGGCAAAAAGCAGGCACTCTACCCACTGCAGTCCGAAGAACGTTTGCAGGTACAGCCCGACTTCCGGAGCCGTGCCACCCAGGAGTACCTGCGCGGTCCCGCCGGCCGCCATTAGCAAGACCAGCCACGCCCCCGCCACCAGGCCCAGCGCCAGAAAGCGGCTCCCGAACAGCACCCATTCCGGCACGGGGGCCGCGTTGGTAATGTCGCTCAAGCCGGCTTCCCGCTCCCGCCACACCAGCTCGCCGGCGTAAAAAACGGTGAGCAGGGTGAGGAGTATCGTGCAAAACTTCGGTTCCGTCAGCGGCGCCGTCAGCAGGTGCAGCACAAAGTCGGTGCGGGGCAGCAAGGGCACGCCGCGGGCCTTCAGGTTGCCGCGGAGGGTGAGCGCGGCCAGCCCGGCCAGCACCGCCAGCAGGGGCAGCCCCGACTTGCTGCGGGCGAGCTGCCAAAACGCGTCCCCGGTGAGCCGGCGCAACTGGCGCAGCTGCGTGGCCACGCCAAACCGCTCCCGGGCCGGTGGGCGCGCGTCTCCCGTGCCCCACTGCGGTTGCTCCCGGGCCACCCGACCCGTTGTGGGCTGTTCGACCGGCTTCGGTTTGGAGCCGGTTTCGGGCAAAACGAAGCGAAAGCGGGCGTACGTAAACGCCAGCAGGCCCAGCGAAACGGCGAGCCAAAAGAGGCGGTTGGCCAGAAAGGAGCCCTCGGGCAACACCAGCCGCGCGTTGCGCTCCAACGGGCTCCACGCGGTCAGGTAATCCATCACCGGGGCAAAGCCCATGGGGTCCACCATGTGCCGCCAGTCCCCGGCCCGCTGCAGCGCGAAGCCCAGCAGGTAGGCCGTTGCCCAGAGGGCCGCGGCGCCCAAGTAGCTGCCCACAGCCCGGCGGCTGAGCGCGGCCACCGAAAACTGTGTGGCCGTCGCAAAAAGGGCGTTGGGCAACAGAATGAAGCCCAAGGTGGCCAGGTAAGCCGCCGGCCGGAGCGGCCCCAGCAGCTCGGCTTCCAGCCCGGAGCCGTACAGGGCCAGCAGCGTGCCCAGCGGCACGGCCAGCACCATAAAGCTGTTGAGAGCCAACGCCGCCAGAAACCGCCCGCCCAGGTAGGCAGCCTTGCTGGCGGTGGCTGGGTAGGTGAGCAAATGCATGCGGGTCTGCACGTCGCGGGCCGCCGCCTCGCCCGCCACGGAGGCCCCGATGACCAGCCAGAAACCGCTGCAAATCACCGCCACCGACGCAATGACGACGGGCGCATTCACCAAAAAGTAGCCGTCGCGCGCATCGGAGGCATAATTGGCCGTCACAATCAGAAACGCGAGGACCAGCAGGGCCCCGAAATAGAGCCAGGTGGTGGCCCGGCGCAGCTGGTAGCGGAATTCAAAGGCAAAAATCGTCTGGAATTTCATCGTGCTATTCCTCCTGGTTTGGCTGCTGATTGGCCGGGGCGAAGCAGCCCGTCATGGCGCTGAAATACACATCCTCCAGGTCCGGCTCCACCGGTTCAAACCTGGGGCCGGGCCGGTCGGGGCTGTGCACGTGCACCAGGGTGCGCCCGCTCAGGAGCTTGGCCGAAATGACGTGGTGCTCCTGCTCCAGGGCCGGCAGGGCCTGTTTGTCGGTCAGCTGGCGCCAGATGCGGCCCCTGAGGGAGGCCACCGCCGCCAGGGGCTGCGCTTCCAGCAGGATGCGGCCCTGGTTGATGATGGCCATGTTGGTGCACAGCTCCGAGACGTCTTCCACGATGTGGGTGGAGAGAATAACCACGCTGTTTTCGCCCAGCTCGCTCAGCAGGTTGAGGAAGCGCACCCGCTCGGCCGGGTCCAGGCCGGCGGTGGGCTCGTCCACTATCAGCAGTTTGGGGTTGCCGAGCAGGGCCACGGCCACGCCAAAGCGCTGCCGCATGCCGCCGGAGTAGCCGCCCAGCTTCTGCTTGCGCTTGTCCCAGAGGTTGGTTTGCCGGAGCAGGGCCTCGGTGGTGGCCCGGCGCTCCGCCCGCTGGGTGAGGCCTTTGAGCACGGCGAAGTAGTCGAGCAGCTCCTCGGCGCTGGCCTTGGGGTACACGCCGAACTCCTGGGGCAGGTAGCCCAGCGTCTGGCGCACGGCGTCTTTTTGGTTTATCACGTCGATATCGCCCAGGAAAACCTGTCCTTCGTCGGGCTCCTGCAGCGTGGCGAGCGTGCGCATGAGGGTGGATTTGCCGGCGCCATTCGGGCCCAGCAGGCCGTACATGCCCGGCGGAACATTCAGCGTCACATTATGCAGGGCTTGCACGCCATTCGCATACTTTTTGGAGATATTGCGGATGGAGAGGCCCAAGGGGTGCGTTCCCATGATATCGGTTTTGCTTCGTGAATTTTTCAGGAGCTGGCTGGAAAGTCCTTTTCTGACCTGCTGAACAGCTTCCTGGTTCAAAGCACCTGCGGCCGGCACGGCTGGCAAAACCCGATATGCTGATGCGCTCAACCACTCTACCAAGCCGGGCTTTGCGGCCGCGAAAGCACTGGCGGACTCCTTTGCCCGTCTCGTAGATTAGCCCTCGCCGCTGGTCGAAACAGCGGCCCGGGCCACCGCCGCAGCGCCCACCTTTGTGCCATGGAGCGCGTCAAAAAAATCTTCTGGCTGATTCACCTGGTCGTCTGGGGCTTGTTCACCTCGCTGGTGGTGTTGCAGCTGAGCGGGGAAACCGATGCCCATTGGCGCAGCACCACGGCCGGATTCCTGGCGACCTGCCTGTACGTCTTCTACACGCATTTCTACCTGCTGACCCGGTACGCCGGCCAGCGAAAAAGCTATTGGCCCCGGCTGGCGGCCCTCGTGCCAACGGGGCCCTTGCCGTTTCTGCTTTTCCACCAAAAGCCGTTCGATTTTGGATATTACCTGATGCACCTCGTTACCACGGTACCCATCTTTCTCTTTCTGAGCGGGCTGGCTCGAGTCACCGAAACGCTGGTGCTCAACACCATCCGGAAAGAGCAGCTGGAAAAACAGGCTGCGGAAACGGAGCTCAATTACCTGAAGTCGCAGATTAACCCGCACTTCCTGTTCAATACCCTCAACAACATCCACACGCTGGTCTACAAGCAGGCCCCGGCCGCCCCGGAGGCCGTCATGCATCTGGCCTCGCTGATGCGCTACATGATTTATGAGTCCAACGCGGCCACGGTGCCCCTGGCGCGGGAGATGGACTATTTGCGGGATTACGTGAGCCTGCAGCAGCTTCGCTACAAGAACAGCCCGGTGGTGGACCTGCAGATAGCGGGCGAGACCGCAGCCTGCCGCATTGCCCCCCTGCTGTTCATTCACCTGCTCGAAAACGCCTACAAGCACAGCCCCGCCCGCCTGGAACCCGGCGACCTAAAGGTGCGGGTAGAGGTAAGCGAAGGTACCCTGGCGTTCAGTGTGCAGAACCCGATGGGGAAAAAGGCGGCTACTGCGCTGGACGAGCCCGGCGGCATCGGGCTGCCCAACATCCGCAAACGGCTGGCGATGCTCTATCCCGGCCAGCACACGCTCGCCATTGAGAACACCGGCGACACCTTTGCGGTCCGTCTCACCATCCACGGCCTTCACGCATTGGCTCATGAAAGAAAAGCTCAGCTGCTGCATCATTGAGGACGAGTACTTGGCCCAGGAAATACTGGAGGAATACATCCGCAAGGTTCCTTTTCTGGAGCTGAAAGGGACGTACATGAGCCCCCTGGAAGCCGCCGCTCCGTTGCAGGCCGACCAGCCCGACCTGCTGTTCCTCGACATTAACATGCCGGACCTGGACGGGCTCAGCTTCATCCCGATGCTGAACCCCAAGCCCCTGATTGTCCTCACCACCGCCTACGACCAGTATGCGCTGAAAGCCTACGACTTGGAGGTGCGCGACTACCTGCTGAAGCCCTTCACGTTCGAGCGGTTCTACAAAGCCGTGCTGCGCCTCTACCAGGAGCAAATCCCGCGCCCGGCCCCCGAAAAAAGGGAGGAGAAAACCGAAGCGAAGCCCGAGCAGGAGTACATCTTTCTGAAAGTGGGCCACCGCATCCAGAAAGTGGCCACGCGCGATATTCTCTTCGTGGAGGGCATGAAAGACTACCTCCGGATTCACACCCGCGAAGAGAAAATCATGACCCTGCTCAGCTTTGCCAAGCTGGAGGAACTGCTGCCATCTCAAGAGTTTGCCCGCGTGCACCGGTCGTTTCTGGTGGCCATCGACAAAATTGACCACATCGAGAAAAACCGAATCCAGATTGCCGACCAACTTATTCCCATCAGCGACACTTATGCCGAAGGGTTTTACAAACTGCTGAGGACGGGGCAGTAAGGGGCCTTTTCTCATCTCGCGGTCTCGTTGGCCCAGGCAGAAGGGGCGGGGCCGCGGCCGCCGGGCGGGGCTGCGGATTGTCCCGAACCGCCGAAGCGCCCGTATAATGAAGCCCTTTCCGTTATTGCTCGTGTCTCAATCCCTTCACTACTTCTCCAACGCCGTGGGCTCGGTCGATTTTGTGCCCCGCGAGTACGTGGCCCTGCACTGGACGGGCGCGCCGCTGAGCAGCCTCGAATTCCGGGCCCTGTACGTGCACGCTCGCAACCTGCTGCGGCGCCACCGCCTGAAGGGCATCTTGGCCGACCACCACGCCATGCCCGAAGCCCCTACCCCCGACGACCGGGAGTGGCTGCTGCGCGAATGGCTGCCCCAAACCCTGGAAGAAACCCCGTTCACCCACTACGCGGTGATTCCCATGCCCGACCCCGCCAACCGCCTGCACACCGACGCCGTGCTGCAGGACCTGCGCCAGCTGGTGACGGTGGGCGTGTTTGATGACGTTGACCAGGCCCGCAACTGGATGCAAGCGGCCTGATTTCGGGCCGTGGGTGCTTCGCCGAGGCTCTGTTTCAGCCGCTTCACCAAGGGCCTTATGCTGAGCGCGCAAAGTCTTTACCAGAAGCGGCGTTCCTGCCCGGCTGAGGCGATGTTGCTCCTTTGCCTCTGGCGCGCGGCAACAGGAAGCCACACGGCCCGTGATTTCTCCAGTTGAGAAAGGGCAAAACAGTCGTTGGTACCAGGAAAGCGTACCTTGCCACGGTTGTGCTGGCCCAGCCGCTTGGGTGGCCGCCCCGCCCACCTCTTGCCGCCGCCCATGAGTGTTCCGCTGTTCCGTTGGCTCCGTCAGCGCTTCGACCTTTCCCATGACATGGCCGACCCGGCCGAAATCATGGCCGATGTGGAAGAGGGCATGGCTTTTCGCGGCACCAACCTGTGGGTGCTCATGTTCGCCATTCTGGTGGCCTCGGTGGGGCTCAACGTGAATTCCACGGCCGTCATCATTGGGGCCATGCTCATTTCGCCGCTCATGGGCCCGATTGTGGGCATCGGGTTCGGAGCAGCCACCGTGGAACTCGACCTCGTGCGGCGCGGGCTGAAAAACTTGTTCATCGCGGCCGGCATCAGCTTGGCAGTTTCAGCGGTGTATTTCCGGCTCACTCCCCTCACCGATGCCGGCTCCGAGCTGCTGGCCCGCACCCAGCCCACCACCTGGGACGTGCTCATTGCCCTGTTTGGCGGCGCGGCCGGCGCCGTGGGCCTCACCCGCCGCGAGCGTGGCAACGCCATTCCGGGCGTGGCCATTGCCACGGCCCTCATGCCCCCGCTGTGCACGGCCGGCTACGGCCTGGCCACGGCGCACTGGGCCTATCTGTTTGGCGCGCTGTACTTGTTTTTCATCAACTGCGTGTTCATCAGCTTGGCCACGTTTCTGGTGGCGCGCATCCTGCCGTTGCCGCACCACACCTTCGTGAGCCGGCAGCGGGCGCGGCGCGTGCAGCTCAGCCTGTGGGCCGTGGCCCTGCTCACGGGCGGGCCCAGCGTGTACCTGGCGTCGCGGATTGTGCAAAGCACGGTGTTTGCGCACAACGCGCAGTTGTTCATCGACGAGCAGTTGGACTTGCCGGGCTCCTACGTCGTCACACGCCGCATCGAGGCCGACCAGCGCCGCATCAACGTGCTGCTGGCCGGACACCGGCTCACGCCCGCGCAGCTGCGGGCGGCCCGCCAGCAACTGCCCGCCTACCACCTCACCCAGGCCAACCTCACCGTGCGCCAGGGCCTCTCGCGCCTCGACTCGACCGATGCCCAAAGCTTGCGCAGCAGCCTGCTGGAAGACGTCCAAAGCCGCAACGAGCAAACCCTGGCCACCTATGACGCCCGCCTTTCCCAACTGCAGCAGGCCCTCACCCAGGCCGACAACCCCGCCCTCACCGGCCTGCCCGCCGCCCCGGCACTGCTGCGCGAAGTGCAGGCCGAGCACCCCACCGTGCGCCAGCTCGGCCTGAGCCGCCTCGTGGAGCCCGCCGCCGACTCGCTCCGCGCCGACACCACCGTGGTGGTGGCCATCCGCACCATTCGCCCGCTGCCCGCCGCCGAGCAGCAGCGCCTGCGCCAGTGGCTAAACGCCCGCGCCGGCGGCAAGCGCACCGTACAGTTGCTGCTGGAGGTGCCGCCCAAGCGGTAGGAGTTTTTTTTCGCCCGCCGGATGTGTCGTCGGCACGGCTGCGAGCGTCTCCTTTGTTCATTTTCCCGGCAGGGAGAATCAGGGGGCGAGGTTTTCCGGCTGCGCCGTCCGGGGTTCCCGCGCGGGCGGCTCCACCGTCTGGGCCATGGTTTCGCGCAGGAAGCCGTGCTTGAGGTGGTCGTAGAAGGAATGGGAATCGACCAGCGAAGCCACGGCCTGGGCCATCATGCCGCTGAGCAGCAGCTGAAAAATGGCCGAGTGGCGGTCCGTCATTTCCAGCACCAGAATGGCCGCCGTGAACGGCGAGCGGACCACCCCGGTCAGGAAGCTCACCATGCTCACCAGAATGAGCAGGTTGCGGTCCTCCGCGGGCACGCGGCCCAGCCGGCACAGGCCGTCGCCGAGGATGGCCCCGGCGCTGAGCGAGGTGGCAAAAATGCCGCCCGCCGCCCCGCTGCTGTAGCTCAGTGCCATGCCCGCAAAGCGCGCCGGAAACAGGTACCACGGCGTTTGGCCGTCGTTCTGGAACAGGAGGCGGTTGATGATGGGCTTGCCCGTGCCCACGCCTTCCTGGCCCACGGCGTAGGCCAGCCCCGCCATCAGCAGGCCGCAGGCCAGCACCCAGCCCGCCTGCGCCGCCCGCGTGGCAAAGCGCTGCCGGTAGCGCCCCAGCCACAGCAGCGCCTTGGCAAACAGCGCCCCCGCCAGCCCGCACAGCAGGGCCACCAGCCCCACCGTGGCCAAAAACCAGCCCGCGTGGGCCGTCACCTTCGGAAAGCCCAGGTAGAGGTAGGGCCCCAGAATGGCCTGCGCCGTGAGCCCGGCAATGATGACGGCCGAAAACACCGCCATGCGGAAGCGCGCCATGTGCATCTGGGTCAGCTCTTCCACCACGAACACGATGCCGCCCAGGGGCGTGTTGAAGGCCGCCGCCAGCCCCGCCGCGCCGCCCGTGACCAGCGCAATCTGGCGCGAAAGCTGGGGCCAGCCCGCCGGCTGCAGCCGGTTGATGGCCCGGAAAATGGCCGCCGAAATCTGAATGGTGGGGCCTTCGCGGCCAATGACGCCGCCGCCCAGCAGCAGGGCCACGCTGCTGATGACCTTCACCACCGCCACGCGCAAACTCAGCAAGTAGCCCGTGCGCTGGTGGTGGGCTGGATTGGACAGCTCGATGCCGGCCATGACCTGCGGGATGCCGCTGCCGCGGGCCGCCGGGGCCCAGCGCTGCACCACCGCCCAGGCCACCAGAAACGCCAGCGGCGTGAGCCCAAACGCCAGCAGCGGCTCGCGCCGCAGCCAGGCAAAGCTGGTTTGCTCGGCCCACACAAACACCCGCTCGTAGCCCACGGCCACGAAGCCCGTGACGATGGACGCAAACCAGAACGGGAAGCTTTGCAGCAGCAGGCGCCGCACCCGGTCGGTGTAGAGGCGCCGGAGGAGGCGTTGGTCGAGCCAAGCGAGGGCCCGCTCGTAGTTGAACGGAAAAAAGGTCATTGGCAAAAGGGGGCTGCCCAGGCCCGGGCAGCGACGAAGGAGCCCTTGCGGCCCGGATGAAACGCTGGAAAAGCGGAGACGCCCGCACCAGCCGGCCGGCTCCGCGCCGGCCCCATTGAAGCCGCAGTACGTGAGTTTTGCGTGAAAAGCCGCGGCCGGCCGGCGGCGCTACAGCAGGCGGCGCAGCAGGGCGCGCACCTCGGGCACGCCGGGCACGTGATAGCGGGCCAGCGAGCGCGGGGCGCTGCCCACCTTCACGGTGTAGGCCTCGGGCGGCATGGCCCCGAAGGTGTCCTCGTCGGTGCGGTCGTCGCCCAGAGCCAGGATAAAATCCGGGTGATTCGCGCTGAGGATGCGCGCGGCGGCCGTGCCCTTGTTGATGCCGGCGCTCTTGATTTCGACCACTTTGTTGCCTTCCAGCACCTGCAAATCGGTGTTGGAAGCCATAAAGGTGAGGTGGCTGGTGAGCTCGCGGGCGCGGCTGGCGCCCAGCTCGGCGTCGGCGCGGCGGTAATGCCACACCAGGGAGTAGTCTTTTTCCTCGATGAAGGAGCCCGGCGTGCGGCTCACGTACAGCTCCAGCACGGGCCGGATGTTGCGTTTCCAGTCGTCGCGCAGCTCCTGAAACAGGCTCCAGTCTTCGCCGGCCGTGCGCAGCCACACGCCGTGCTCGGCAATGAAGTGCAGCGGCAGGTGGCCCAGCCAGGCCTCCAGCGTGGTGCGGTCGCGCCCGCTGATGATGACCACGCGGTTGCGCGGGTTGTCGGTGAGGGCGCGCAGCAGCAGGCGCAGCTCCTGGTCGGGCTGGGCGCGCTGCGGGTTGGCGTGGAAGGGCGTGAGGGTGCCGTCGTAGTCGAGCAGCAGCAGCCGGTTTTCGGCCGCCTGAAATTCCTGCGCCAGCTGCTGGGTGGTGGCGGCGCTCAGGGGCAGCGTGGCCAGGCTGTGCTGCTCGGCCTTGGCGTGGGCCAGGCGGCTCATAAACAGCTTGGTCCAGGCAAATACGTCGTACTGCTTCACCAAGGCCTGCATGTTGGCCAGGCGCGTTTGTTGCTCGTCTTCGGGCATCACCAGGGCCTCGTGCAGCGCCTCGGCCAGCTGCTTGGTGTCGGTGGGGTTGATGATGAGGGCGTCGGACAGCTCGCGCGCCGCGCCGGCCCGCTCGCTGAGGATGAGCACGCCGCGCTGGTCGGCCTTGCTGGCCACAAATTCCTTGGCCACCAGGTTCATGCCGTCGCGCATGGGCGTCACCATGGCCACTTCGGCCAGGCGGTAGAGCGCCGCCAGCTCCTCAAAGGGAAACGAGCGGTAGAAATACTGAATGGGCGTCCAGGTAATGCTGCGGTATTGGGCGTTGATGCGGCCCACTAGCTCGTCGATTTCTACCTTGAGCTCCTGGTACTGCGCCACTTGGTCGCGCGAGGGCACCACCACCATCAGCAGGCTCACCTGGCCGCGCCACTCGGGGTAGCGCTCCAGCAGCAGGGCGAAGGCGCGCAGGCGCTGGGCAATGCCCTTGGTGTAGTCGAGCCGGTCGATGCTCAGGATGACGCGCACGTCTTTCAGGCCCTCGCGGTAGGCCCGCACGTGGGCGGCGGCAGCCTCGGAAGCCGCCGCGTCGGCGTAGCGCCGGTAGTCGATGCCCATCGGGAAAGCGTCAACCAGCACCGTGCGGGTGGGCGTTTCAATCTGGCCGTGCTGGCTGCTCAGGCCCAGCAGCTGCGACACGGCGCTGAGAAAGTGCCGCATGTAGCCGAAGGTGTGGAAGCCGATGAGGTCGGCCCCGAGCAGGCCGCGCAGCAGCTCGGCCCGCCACGGCAGCACCCGGATGAGCTCATAAGAAGGAAACGGAATGTGCAGGAAGAAGCCAATGGTGGCCTCGGGCCGGGCCTGGCGCAGCATTTCGGGCAGCAGCAGCAGCTGGTAGTCGTGCACCCAGATGGTGTCGTCGGGCCCGGCCTGGGCGAGCACGGCCTGGCAGAATTTCTCGTTCACGGCCACGTAGGCTTGCCACAGGTCATCGTCGAACAACGCCAGCTGGCCGAAGTAGTGGAAGGTGGGCCAGAGCGTGCCGTTGCTGAAGCCTTCGTAATAATCCCGGATTTCGTTTTCGGTGAGAAACACCGGCGCCATGCTGTCGTCGGCGAACTGCGCGGTCACGAATTCCTGCTCCGACTCGTCTTCCACAAACAGGCCCGGCCAGCCCACCCACACGTTGTCGTCGGCCCGGTAGATGGAGCCCAGGCCCGTGGCCAGGCCGCCTTCGCTGGGCTGAAAAGTGAGGCCGTCGGCCGTGCGTTGAACTTTGGTGGGGAGGCGGTTGGAGACGATGATGGTTCTTGGCATAGGTACTGTAAGCGGTGATTAAGCCCTTGGGTTTACGGCGGGGTGGAGGAATAAGCCGGTTTTGGTGGTTTGCCGACGTTACTTTGGGCTTGGATTGAAAGCGGGCCGCGGCACCGGCGTAGCGCCGCAGCGTGGCCGAATTTTTCGCTGCTTGGGGCCGATACTCCGTACCATGGGGCATTGCCTGGCCGCCCGGCCGGCCCTTTTTCCCGTTCCCTCCCCATGAAACTCCTCCTCGTGGAAGACGAGCCCAAGCTGGCTTCGTTTGTGTGCAAAGGCTTTCGCAACGAAGGCTACGAAATCGACGTGGCCTACGACGGCCAGATGGGCCGCTCCCTGGTCGAGCAGAACCCCTACGACCTGGTCATCCTCGACGTGAACCTGCCGCTGCTCAACGGCTTCGAGCTGTGCCGCCTCATCCGCGCCAACCAGCCGCACCTGCCCGTGCTGCTGCTCACGGCCCTCGACAGCATCGACAACAAAGTCACCGGCTTCGAAGCCGGCGCCGACGACTACCTGGTAAAACCTTTCGAGTTCAAGGAGCTGCTGCTGCGGGCGCGCGTGCTCACGCGCCGCAATTCCGAGGCCACCGCCGTGAAGCGCGTGCTGCGCCTGGCCGACCTGGAACTCAACCTTGACGCCAAAACCGTATCCCGCGCCGGCCAGCGCATCGAGCTCACCACCAAGGAATACGCCCTGCTCGAATACCTGCTGCTGAACCGCAACCGCGTCATTTCGCGGGTCGACATCGCCGAAAAAGTGTGGGAGCTCAACTTCGACACCAACACCAACATCATCGACGTGTACGTAAGCCACCTGCGGAAAAAACTCGATAAGGGGTTTGCTACCAAGCTGATTCATACGGTGGTGGGCATGGGCTACGTCCTCCGCGAAAGCTAAGCAGCGCGGACTGTAGCGCGGACTTTGTAGTCCGCGGCCCCAGCGGAAACTCGCACCACACCCGAACGGCGCGGGGACGCGGACTACAAAGTCCGCGCTACTCTCAAGCTACAACACCTTCAACATGCTCATTCGCAACAAGCTGATTCTGCGGTTTACGCTGCTGGTGCTGGGTATTCAGCTCAGTTTTTCGGCTTTTGTGTACTACTTCCACGCCGCGGCCCGGGAGCAGCGCTTCACGCGCCGGCTGGCGGGCAAGGCCGTCATGACGGCCCGCCTGCACCTGCGCCACCCGGCGGATTCCGGCCGCACGGCCCGGACTTTTCATCGGGCCGATTTGCTGACCATTGAAAAAGAGGAAATCAGCATTTACGGGCCCGACAACCGCCTGCTCTACGTGAGCGCCGACACCGTGCCCCAGGCCGCCAACCGGCAGCAGCTCGCCACGGTGGCCACGGCCGGGGCGCCGGTGCGCTTCCGGGCCGGGCCGCTGGAGGCGGTGGGGCTGACGTACGGCCCGGCCGGGCGCGCCTACCGCCTGTTTGCCGCCGGGCACGACGAGCTGGGCCGGGCCCAACTGGCCAACCTGCGCTTGATACTGCTGGCCGGCAACGTGGGCGCGCTGGTGCTCATCATCCTGGCCGGCTGGTACTTCGCCGACGAGTCGCTCAAGCCCATTTCCCGGGTCATCAAGCAGGTGAAGCGCATCACGGCGCGCGACCTGAGCCGGCGCGTGGACGAAGGCAACGGCACCGACGAAATCGCGCAGCTGGCCAGCACCTTCAACCAGATGCTGGGCGGGGTGGAGCAGGCCTTTGAGGCCCAGAAAAGCTTCGTGAGCCACGCCTCGCACGAGCTGCGCACGCCCCTGACCGTGGCCCTCGGCACCTTGCAAACCGGCCACGCCTACGACCAGACCCTGGACGAAGCCAAGGCCAGCATGGCCTCGGCCGTGGACGACCTGCGCCAGCTCGTGGCCCTCACCAACGCCCTGCTTACCCTGGCCCAGGCCGACCAGGCCCGCTTTCGGGGCGAGGAAACCGTGCGCCTCGACGAGTGCCTCACCCAGGCCCTGGCCCAGTGCCAAAGCCGCTACCCGGAGCGCCACATACGCGTGGATTTTGGCGCCGTGCCCGCCCGGCTGGAAACGCCCTTTGCCGTGGCCGGCAACGCCCAGCTGCTCACCACGGCCCTGCTCAACCTGCTCGACAACGCCTGCAAGTACTCGCGCGCCGAGGTGCGGGCCACCCTGAGCTACCCCGAGCCCGGCACCGTGGCCGTGGCCGTGGCCGACACCGGCATCGGCATCGAGCCCGCCGAGCTGGCCCGCGTGACCGAGCCCCTGTACCGGGCCGAAAACGGCCGCCGCGCGCCCGGCTACGGCATCGGGCTGGCCGTGACGCAGAAGATTGCGCAGCGCCACGGCGGCGACTTGCGCCTGGCGTCGGTGGCCGGCGCGGGCACCACGGCCACGCTGCGCCTGCCGGCCGCGTAGGGCCGCGCTGGCCTGCTCTGGGCCACTTTTTAATGTTTTTTAATCTCGTGTTCAGTCCGCGTTAATGTCGCGGGGGGTGCTTTGTGGCGTTCACTGTCGCTGTGCCCCGCCCATGAAAGGAGAAAAACGCCCCCAGATGCTGCTGCTGCTGCTAGTGGGCGCGCTGCTGCTTTCCACGGGGCTCAATTTCTATTTCCTGCTCCGGCTTGATGCCCGGCTGGCGGACTCGGAGCTGGAGGCCCCGTTGCGGGAGCCCGCGCCGGAGTCGCTGTCGTTGCGCACGCCCCCGGCGCCAGCCGATACAGCCCGCTACCTCAATCCCTGACCAACCCTCACACCCTTTGGCCATGACTCCGACTTTCTCCTTTTCCGCGCTGCCCCTGGCCGCCCAGTGGCGTGCCGTGATTCAGCTGCGCCGCGACATCGTGCGCCGCCTGGGCCGTTCCAGCGCCCCGCTGGCGTGGTGGCACCGGGCCGTGCTCGAAGCCAACCCCGTGCTGGAGTGGCCCGCCGCCCACGGCCCGGCCGTGGTGCGCCGCGGCAAAGCCCTGCTCGACCGCGTGGCCCGCTGCTACCTGGTGACGCCACTGGCCACTCCCGCCACCGCCGACCCCATCGACGAGGAACTGCTGGCGCTGCTGCCCTAATCAGCTCCTCTTTCTTCATTCTGCCTTTTCGTCTTCCGCTGCCCGGTTTGGAGCAGCCATTTTCTTTTCGCTTCTGTTATGAATAACCCCGTTTTGCGCGCCGTTCGCACCTACCTGCCACTGCTGCTACTGGGGGGCAGCGCCCTGCTGGCCGGCTGCGGCCAGGGCCAGGCCGAAGCCAGCGCCGAAGTAGCCGAAGCGCCGCAGGCGCTGCCCGTGATGCGCCTCTCGCCCCACGACACCGTGCTCACCCGCGAGTACGTGGCCGACATTCAGGCCGTGCGCAACGTGGAGGTGCGGGCCCGGGTGAAGGGCTTTCTGGAGAAAATTTACGTGGACGAAGGGCAAATGGTGAAGAAGGGCCAGCCGCTGTTTCACATTTCCGACGCCGAATACCGCACCCGCCTGGCCCGCCTGCACGCCGCGCTGAGCAACGCCCTGGCCCAGTCCCGCGTGGCCAGTCTTTCGCTAAGCCAAGTGCGGATGCTGACCGAAAAAAACGTCATTGCCAAGCCCGAGCTGCAGGTGGCCGAAGCCAAGCTGCGCGCCGCCGAAGCCTCGGTGGCCGAAGCCCGCTCCGCCGAATCCAATGCCGCCCTGATGCTGTCTTACACCCTCATCCGGGCGCCGTTTGATGGCGTGGTGAACCGCGAGCCCATGAAAGTGGGCAGCCTCGTGGACGACGGCACGCTGCTCACCACCGTGTCCGACGCCCGGGCCGTTTTTGCCTACTTCAACGTGTCGGAAGCCGAGTACCTGGAGTTCGTGAAAACCCAGGCCAAGGACTCGGCCCGCGCCACCAACCAGGTGCGGCTGGTGCTGGCCGATGGCTCGCTCTACACGCCGCGCGGCAAGATTGAAACGGTGGAAAGCCAGTTTCAGGCCAGCACGGGCGCCATCGCCTTCCGGGCCCGCTTTCCCAACGCTAAGGGCCTGCTGAAGCACGGCGCCACCGGCAAAATCCGCCTCGCCAATACCGTAGAAGACGCGCTGCTGGTGCCGCAAAAAGCGGTGTTCGAGCAGCAGGACAAAAACTACGTGTATGTGGTAGACGGCCAGGGCACGGTGCGGCAGAAAAACTTTGTGCCAAAGAGCCGATTGTCGGCCTTCTACGTGGTGAAAAGCGGCCTGAACGCCGGCGAGCACATTGTCTGCGAAGGCATCCAGGACTTGCGCGACGGCAGCCGCATCACGGCGCGGCCGGTGACGATGAAAAGCCTGGCGCTGAATAAGTAACTGTAGCGTGGACTCTGCGAGTCCGCGCCCACGCGAACGGCCCAGCCATGCGCGGACTCGCAGAGTCCACGCTACATGGCGCCCGTCCTCCAATCCTCGAAACACCACCTTTCCCATGTTCAACATCTTCATCAGGCGGCCGGTGCTGTCACTGGTCATTTCGCTGTTTATCACCTTGCTGGGGCTGGGGGCGCTGTTCACGCTGCCCGTCACGCAGTTTCCCGACATCGTGCCGCCGTCCGTGACGGTGCGGGCCAAGTACAACGGCGCCAACGCCGAAGTATGCGCCAAGGCCGTGGCCACGCCGCTGGAGCGCGCCATCAACGGCGTGCCGGGCATGACTTACATGAACACCGTGACCACCAACAACGGCACCACGCTGGTAGAGGTGTTTTTTGAAGTCGGCACCGACCCCGACCTGGCCGCGGTGGCCGTGCAAAACCGCGTGACAACGGTGATTGACGAACTGCCCGAGGAAGTCATCAAGGCTGGCGTTTCGACCGAGAAAGAGGTGAACAGCATGCTGCTCTACCTCAACCTGGTGAGCGACGACAAGAGCGTGGGGGAGGAGTTCATCTACAACTTCGCCGACATCAACGTGCTGCAGGAGCTTAAGCGCATCAAGGGCGTGGGCCTGGCCGAAATCATGGGCAACCGCGAGTACGCCATGCGCGTCTGGCTCAAGCCCGACCGCCTGCTGGCCTACGAGCTGGGCGCCGACGACGTGGTGGCCGCCATCCAGTCGCAAAACGTGGAGGCCGCCCCCGGCCGCACCGGCGAAAGCTCGGGCCGCGGCGAGCAGCCCCTGCAATACGTGCTGCGCTACACCGGCAAGCTGTTTCAGCCCGAGCAGTACCAGCAGATTGTGGTGCGCGCCAACCCCGACGGCTCGGTGCTGCGCCTCAAAGACGTGGCCGACGTGGAGTTCGGCGTGCAGACCTACCGCATGCTCTCCAAAACCGACGGCCAGCCCTCGGCCGCCATCATGCTCAAGCAGCTGCCCGGCTCCAACGCCTCCGACGTCATCGACGCCGTGAAAAAGCGCATGGCCGAACTCAAGCAAAGCAACTTTCCGCCCGGCATGCGCTACACGGTCAGCTACGACGTGTCGCGCTTTCTTGACGCATCCATTCACGAGGTGCTGCGGACGCTTGTGGAGGCTTTTTTGCTGGTGTTCGTGATTGTGTTTCTGTTTTTGCAGGACTGGCGCTCCACGCTCATTCCGGCGCTGGCGGTGCCGGTGGCGCTGGTAGGCACGCTGTTTTTCATGCAGGTGATGGGCTTCAGCATCAACCTGCTCACGCTGTTTGCGCTGGTGCTGGCCATTGGCATCGTGGTCGACAACGCCATTGTGGTGGTGGAGGCCGTGCACGCCAAGATGCACGAGGAGCACCTCTCGGCCATGAATGCCACGCTGGCGGCCATGGGCGAAATTGCGGGGGCCATTGTGGCCATCACGCTGGTGATGTCGGCGGTATTTATTCCGGTGTCGTTCATGAGCGGGCCGGTGGGCGTGTTCTACCGGCAGTTCTCGCTCACGCTGGCCATTGCCATTGTCATTTCGGGCGTGAACGCACTGACGCTCACGCCGGCCCTGTGCTCGCTGCTGCTGAAAGAACCCACGGCTGACACCGCGCGCACGGGGCTGCTGGGGCGCTTCTTTGCCGGCTTCAACCGCCGCTATGAGGCCTTTGCCGAGCGCTACCAGGGGCTGGTGCGCACGCTGGCTTCGCGTCGGCTCGTCACGGTGGGCTTGCTGGTGTTTTTCTTCGCCGCCACCTGGGGCGTGAACGCCATTCTGCCCACCGGCTTCATCCCGAGCGAAGACCAGGGCATGGTCTACATCAACGTGACGTCCCCACCCGGCGCCACCGTGGAGCGCACCCAGCGCGTGCTCGACCAAGTGCAGCAAGTGGCCAAGACGCTCGGGCCGGTGGAGTCGGTTTCAACCCTGGCCGGCTATAGTTTGATGAACGACGTGTCGGGCGCCAGCTACGGCATGGGCATGATTAACCTCAAGGCCTGGGACGAGCGCAAGGAGTCGACCACCGACATCATCAACGAGCTCAAGGCCAAAACCCGCGGCATCACCGACGCCCAGATTCAGTTTTTCACGCCGCCCACTGTGCCGGGCTTCGGCAACGCCGGCGGCTTCGACCTGCGCGTGCTCGACCGCACCGGCCGCGGCGACCTGCAGGCCACCCACGAGGTGACGCAGCGCTTCGTGGCGGCCCTCAATAAGACGCCCGCCATCGAGGGCACCTTCTCGGGCTTCAACCCCAACTTCCCGCAGTACCTCATCCACCTAGACAGCGACCTGGCCGCCAAAAAAGGCGTGACCGCCGCCAAGGCCATGAGCACCCTGCAAACCCTGATGGGCTCGTATTACGCCACCAATTTCATCCGCTTCGGGCAGATGTACCGCGTGATGGTGCAGGCCCTGCCCACCGCCCGCACCCAGCCCGAGGACGTGATGAAGCTCTACGTGAAAAACGACCGCGGCGAGATGGTGCCCTTCGCCACCTTCCTGCGCCTGGAGCGCGTGTACGGCCCCGAGCAGCTCACGCGCTATAACATGTACACCTCGGCCCAACTCAACGGCGACGCCGCGCCGGGCTTCTCCTCCGGCGATGCTGTGAAAACCATCCAGGCCGTGGCCGCCAAGGAGTTGCCCCGCGGCTACAGCTACGAGTGGAGCGGCATGACCCGCGAGCAAATCATCTCGGGCAACCAGGCGCTGTACGTGTTCGGCGTGGTGCTCATCTTCGTGTACCTGCTGCTGGCCGCCCAGTACGAGAGCTTCGCCCTGCCGCTGCCGGTGCTGCTGAGTTTGCCCACCGGCATCTTCGGCGCCTTCCTGGCCCTGAAGCTATTAGGCTTGGAAAACAACATCTACGCCCAGGTGGCGCTGGTGATGCTGGTGGGTTTGCTGGGCAAAAACGCCATTCTCATCATCGAATTCGCGGTGCTGCGCCGCAAGCAGGGCGCCTCCGTGCTCGATGCGGCCGTGGAAGGCGCCCGCTCCCGCCTGCGCCCCATCCTGATGACTTCCTTCGCCTTCGTGGCCGGCCTAATTCCGCTGTGCGTGGCCAGCGGGGCCGGCGCCATGGGCAACCGCTCCATCGGCACGGCCGCGGCGGGCGGCATGCTCATCGGCACCCTGTTCGGCGTGGCGCTGATTCCGGGGCTGTACGTGCTATTTTCCAGGGATGAGAAGGTGGATGAAGAGCCGCTGACGGAGCGTGAGGAACAGCCGGTAGAATCGAGTGAAGCAGTCGCGGTCTGACGTTGCGCCTCACGGGACCCCTCCGGGGCCGGCCCCCTCTCCGGGGAGAGGGGGAGCTTGGCGATTGTAGCACAAGCTCTTGCTTGAAAATTTCAATTCAGCTTATGTCTTTGATTCACGATTTTTTATTTCTCAGCCCTTCAACCCGAAGTCGTCAGGCTCCCCCTCTCCATCAGAGAGGGGGCCGGCCCCGGAGGGGGCCCGTGAGGCGAACGTTAGGCCAACTCTTGGTCTTAATATTCGCGGCCAGCTGCACGGCCGTGGCCCCGCCCGTAGTCGCCCCCCGCGCCACGGCCGTGCCCGCCACCTTCGCAGCCGCCGCGCCTACCGACACCGCCAGCGTCGCCCAATCGTCCTGGCGCCAGTTCTTTACTGATTCGGCCCTGGTCGCCCTCATCGACACGGCCTTGCGGGCTAACCCCGACCAGCTCATTGCCGTGCAGCGCGTGGAGCAGGCTCGCGCCAGTCTGGTTGCCGCCCGGGGTGCGCTGCTGCCCACCGTCAGCATCGGGACCGTGGGCAGCGTGGATAAGTTTGCCGACTACAGCGGCGTAGGCAACACCGACACCAACGACGGCCGCCAGCTGCCCTCCCTGGTGCCCGACCTATTTCTGGGCTTCCGCAGTGCTTGGGGGGTCGATTTGTGGGGCAAGCTGCGCAATCGCCGCCAGGCTGCATTCGTTCGGGTGCTGGCTACTGAGCAGGGCCGCCGCTTAGTGCAAACGGCCCTGGTGGCACAGGTCGCCAGCCTCTACTACGACCTGTTGACCTACGACAACCAACTGGCAGTGCTGGGCAAAAACCGCACCTTGCAGGAGCGCGCCGTCGAAATTGTGAAGCTCCAGAAACTCGGCGGTCGGGCCACGGAGCTGGCCGTGCAGCAGTTCACGGCCCAGTTGCTGCGCACCCGCAGCCTCGAAGTGGAAGCCAACCAGCGCATTGCCGCCACCGAAAACACCCTCAACCGGCTGCTGGGCCGCTACCCGCAACCCATCCGGCGGGGCCGGCCGCTGGCGGCGCAGGTGGTGCCGGCCAATGTTTCAGCGGGGCTACCGGCTGCCATGCTGCTGCGCCGGCCCGATGTGCAGCAGGCCGAACTGGAACTCGTAGCGGCCCGCGCCGACGTGGCCGCCGCCCGCGCCGCGTTCCTGCCCTCGCTCACGCTTTCGCCCTACCTGGGCGTGAATGCCTACTCGCCCGCGCTGCTTTTCCAAGCGCCCGGCTCGCTGGCCTACGGCCTGCTCGGCGGCCTGTCGGCTCCGCTGCTCAACCGCAGCCTGTTCAAAGCCGACTACCGGCGGGCCACCGCCCAGCAGCAAGCCGCGTACTGGAACTACCAAAAGGCCATTCAAACCGGCTTCGAGGAAGTAACCACCAACCTGCGCGGCCTCGATAACTACCGCCGCGTGGCCGACCTGCGCCAGCAGGAAGTGGCCGCCCTCACCCAGGCCGTGGCCGTGGCCAACACCCTCTACACCGCCACTTACGCCAACTATCTCGAAGTGGTGACCGCCCAGCGCAGCGTGCTCGAAGCCGAACTAAACCTGACCGACACCCGGCGCCAGCAATTCCTGCTGCTGATTGACTTGTACCGCGCCCTGGGCGGCGGCTGGACGGCCGAGCCGGTGCAGCCGTAGCGCCTAGCATGCAGCGCAAGAGGGGAGAGGCCTGCCTCTCATCCTGAGCGCAGCGAAGGACTTGGTCACGTCCGAACAATGGCTGTTGAACCCTGATAAGGTTTTTCGCTGCGCTCAGGACGACAGCCTTCCGGGTTTTCTAAACAGCTTCACGGGAAACGCCGGGCGCAGTTGCCGTATGAAGGAAAGCCGCTTGCCTTTAATTCCATGCCCGACCCTCTTTCCCTCACCGACCGCCTGGCCCTGCAACGCACCCGCCTGGCCAACGAGCGCACCTTTCTGACCTATGTGCGCACCAGCCTGGCCATGCTCGGTTTTGGCCTGGTGCTCATTCAGCTGCACCCCGTGCGTACCGGCCTGCTGGGCTACTGGGCCGTGGCGGCAGCGGCCGTAGTTATGCTTATTGGGTTCATCCGTTTCCGCCAACGGCGGCGCGAAATAGCGGAGTCATCAATAGCGGAGTCATCAAACGAATAGGCGCAGCTATCTACCGTTGAGCACAGGGCCGACCTGATGTGGTGCGCCGATTGCCTACCAGCCCGAGCTTCCGGGTAATTGCTTGGAAAAATTGGCTAGGGAGGCACAAGCGCCGTTTTTGGCTACGCCGAAGCCGGGCGCGAAACCAGGCCGGATTTGCGTCCGGTTTCGGCTTGCCTGGCCGGGCTTCCGGCGTGCATGGCCGGGTAGCTCAGCCACAGCCCGCTCACAAACAAGGCCAGGCCCGCAAAGGCGGGGGCTAGGTGGCCAAAGTCGGTGTAGCCGATGAGCGGGTGCACGCCGATGGCCGTGGCAAAGCCCACGCCGCCCGCTAGGGCCAGCACCTGCCACAGGCTGCGGCTGGGGGTGCCGCACCACACGCAGCAAAACAGCGCCAGCCCGCAGCTGGCCAGCGCCCCGCCAAAGCCGGCGCGGTCGTGCGCGATGAGCGGCACCAAGTGCGGGCTGAGCACCGTCAGCTGCTTCACCGTCAGGTTCATGTACTGCAAGTCCTGCGGCACAAACACCTGCGTCATGCCCACCACGATGATGGTAAAGCCGGCCAGCAGCATGCCCAATCCTACGAAAAGCAGGCCCGCCCGCCCGATGCCCGCCCGTGAGCCCCACGGCCCGGCAAACGAAGGCTGCCGCACGCTCCGCAGGTGCCGGGGGCTGCGCAGCTGCGGAAACGTGCGCGCCAGGCCCAGCCCAAACACCGGCAGCAGCAGGGCCGTGGCCGTGCCGTGCCACATATCGAAATACCCAAAGCCGAGGTAGGCCAGAAAGCTGCTGAACCCCAGAATGCCGCTGCCCACCAGCACCCACCAGGCCCACGCCTGCCCCTGCCGCAGCGGAAACTCGGCCAGCCACACGTAGAGCAGGCCCGTGGCCACAACGGCCCCGCCAAAAGCGGCCCGGTCGTGGAACATGAAGTGCAGAATGCGGCCGTCGTTGGCCCCGCAAATTTGGCTGGCCACCGGGCCCAGGTAGGCCACGTCGTGCGGCAGCAGCTGGCGCGTGGCGGCCAGGAACAGGGCAAAGCCGCCGCTCAGCATCAGGCTGAGGCCCACCAGCGTGAGCAGGCGCCGGCCATCGCCCAGCAGCGCCGCTACCAATCCTTGTTCTTCGGCCGGACCGGGGTGCTCGGGGAGAGGCATAAAAAAGAGCAGTTAAAATCCTAGCTTGGTGGGCTCCACGCCCTGCTGCGCAAAATACGGGTCGAGGCGCTTGGCCAGCTCGGGCCAGTGGTGGTGCGGAATGCCGGGGTACAGGTGATGCTCCAGATGGTAGAGGTGCTCGGCCGCGATAAACGACGCCACGCGCCCCCGAAACAGCCGCGTCTGCAGCAGCACGTTTTGCTCGCGGGGCCGGTGGGGCAGGTACGACGTCACCAGCGGCAACACCCAGCTGCCCAGCGTCATCAGCCCCGCGTAGATGAGCAGCACCGGGTGCCCGGCCAGCGCCAGCCCCACGGCCGCGCCGAATACGAGCAAACAGGCCAGGCCTTCCCCGCGCACCCAGCGCTTGTCGCCGCGGTCCTGCCGCAACGCCCAGAAATACAGCTTGAAATTATAGGTAAGCCCCTCGCGCAAGGCCCCGAGCAGCGACATGCCGGCCGCCGCACCCTCAATGTCGTCGGGGGCGGGGTAGCGGGCGTGGTGGTGCAGGTGCGCCAGGCGGTAGGCGTGGCCGCTGCGCAGGGCCAGCAACTCAATCACGCTCAGAAAGAAGTCGTTGACGGGCTTGCGCAGGCCCAGGTTGGCGTGCACCAGGTCGTGCGACGTCGAGCCGTAGGTGAGAAAGCTCAGGGCCATAAGCATCAGCACGGCCGGCACCCACCAGCCCAGCGCGGCAAACCCGAAATAGCCGGCCGCGCAGCCAAAGGGCAGCGCCAGGGTCAACGCCCGCTGCCCGTTGCTAATCGGAACCAAATCAGCAAAATGCCGCGCGGGCGGCAGGCCGGCACTGCCGGTGGTGGGGTGATGGTGAGGCATGACGGTTGTACGTTTCAAGCCCGGGCGGGGGTTATCGGCCTGGCCGCGCCCGGGCAGGTCTGCGTAGCGCGCCCGGTGGTGCGCTAGCCGCCGGCCTCCTCCGCCACCGGCGCCAACTGCAGCAACTCAATGAGCAAAGGCCGCGATTGCCGCACTTCCGCCCAAAACGGCACCGTGAACAGCAGCAGCCCAACTACCAGCATGCCCACCGGAATCAGCGCCGGCCCGACCGGCCCTTCCACATCGGTGCGAAAATCGCCGTGCGCCAGCGCCAGGCCCATGGCCGCTACCACGCTGCCCACCACCCCCAGCCACAGGGCCGCAAACGCCAGCACGGCCGGGTGCAGGCTGTGTTGCAGGCGCACACGGCTTCCCCCGGCGGGCCCGGCGGCCACCTCGCCCTTGATGCGCGGAAGCATCGAATTGCGGTAATCAATCACGCGGCTGATGGTGAACTCCTGGGCGGCCACGCGGCCCGTGAAGGCGCGCGCCTGCTGCACGCTGTCTTGCACCCGGCGCAGCAACTCGGCAGGCGGCAGGGGCGAGGTAAATACTTCGGTGAGGGCCGGAAAAAAACGCATCGGTGCTTACAAGATAACGCCGGCATCGGACGGGCCGACAACGTGAGGGAATGGGTGTGGGGGCCGTCTGCGTGTGGGCGGGGCCTCCCTACGCGCCGCTACGCCGGCACCGCCGTTTTGAGCCCGGGTCTGTCAGTCAGGCGGTTGGTGGTTTTAATCCACGAGGAGCTGAGTGACGGCGGACGTGTTGCGGGCCCACTCGGCCGTGTACATTTCGTCGGCTTCGGGCTGCTCCAGCACCTGCAGGCCCTGCGCTTCGGCTTTGATGAGCAGCAAGTCGCCGAGGCTGAGCTTGCTGTCCAGCTTGCGCAGCAGGGCGCGCACGCCGGCGGCGTCCAGGTTCTGCACTACCTGGCCGTAGAAGGGCATTTCGAGCCACACAATTTCGCGCCGGGCCACGTCGAGCACCCCAAACACGAGGCCTTTGGTGAGGCCGCCGGTGATGCGCACCTGGTGCTGCACGGCCGAGGGGTCGTAGGCCACGCCCCTGGCCGACACGCGCAGGGGCTGGGCGCTGTCCATCCAGCCCACCACCAGGTTGGGCGAGAGGCTGCCCGCCGTGTAGGCGTTGCAGGCGAAGGTGACGTACTGCGCCTGCGTGTGCTGCAGCGCGTCGAGGTTCAGCTCGATGTATTCGGCCGTGCCCACTTTGCTGGGAATATGCTGCACGTCGCCGCTGTGCTGGCAGCCCGTGGCCGTGAGCCGGGCGTAGGAGCAGATTTCGACCCGGTCGGCAAACGCCACGTGGCAGCTCAAATCCATGTCGAGGTGCTGGGCCGGCAGGCCCGTGCCCCATTGCAGAAACAGCCGCACGGCGCGGCCTTCCACCCCAAATCGGGTGCCCATGAGGGCCGCGGGCAGGTCCTGCACCGTCTCGCTGCGGTCGCCGATGGCGACGGGCACTTTGAACAGCAGGGGGTCGATGTAGAGGGTGCGGTGCGTGGTGGGCTGGGCGGCAAAGCGCCGGCGCATGGCCAGCCGGCAGAGGTCGGCCACGGCGGTTTGCATGGCTTCGAGCTGGGGCTCGTCGTAGAGGTCGAGCAGGGCATTGGCCGGGATGCGCCGGCTGACGCCGCCCAGCGGCTTCACCACGCGGGGCAGGCCTTTGGCGAAGTAATTTTCGGCGTACATGTGCAGGGTGAGCACCAGCCGGGCCGGCACCTGGTCGATGATTTCGGCAAAGGCGGCCACGGCCGGCGCGGCCCCGAACCAAAGCATGTTGGCAAACAGCGAGCGGGCAAACAGGCCCGGCCGCTGCTGGAGCAGCGCAAACGTAGGGGCTTCCTCCGAGCGCAGCCGGAAATGGTTGACGCGGCCCTGCCACACCTCGTAGGTCTGGTCGTGGAACACGTTCAGGGTTTCGCGCAGCTTGGCCAGCGCGGGGCGCTTGCTGTACTCGGCCAGGCGCAGGGCCCGGATGAAGCGCACCCACATGCCGCGCTTGGGGTGCATCATTTCGCAGAGCTCGGCGGGGCGCTGGGGCAGCGCGTTCAGCCACTCGGCCACCATGCGCCCCTCGCGGCGGCTATATTTTAGCTTGAGGTCGGTCGTAGCTTTGGCCTTCGCCTGGGCGCTGCCGTCGAGCGCGGCCACCCGGTGCCGGCCGTTGTCGCGCAGCCGGCGGCGAATGGTTTTGGGCTCGATGAGCTGCAAAAAACCGGTTTTGCGGTACCAGAGGTAGCGCAGCACGTCGGTGGGGGAGGAGAGCAGCGGCTGGGCTTTCTGCCAGCGGTTGGCCTGCACGTAGGCGTCAACCACGGCCATGCGGGTTTCCTTCATGGCAATGGACACGCCCACGGGCACCGGCAGCTCGGCCAATAGCAGCTTCAGGCTGTCGAGCTGCGTGGCGTCGAGCGCGGTTTTCGAGGCCAGCAAATCGCGCAGAAAGCCGGCGAGGTCGGCTTCGGTCCACAATTCCAACACCTTGAGCTTGCTGCCCTGCCCCGTGAACCGGATGGTGCCGCGCTGGAAAGGCGTGCCGCAAAACGGGCAGCCGTTGTAGCGCTCCAGCGGGAAGGTGTTGGCCGGGATGACGTGCCCGCAGGGCAGGGCGGTGCCCGGCGCCTGAAACACGCTGGCAAAAAACGTCAGCACGTAGTCCAGCGGCCGGGCGCCGGTGGGCGTGTGCCAGTCCTTCACCAGCGGCGTCCAGTTTTTGCGCACGCCCATCACCTCCCGAAACACCGTCAGCAGCCGTTCCTGGAACGCGGGCGTGGTGCCCTCCAGGGCCCGCAGCAGCGGCTCCGATACGCCGTAGCCCAGTTGGGCCAGGTTGGCCACGAGCAGGGCGGTGGCTTCGGGCAGGGCCGGCGGCAGGGCCCCGGGGCGGGCGGGCTCGACGTACACGGCTTGCTGCCGCAGGCTGACTTTTACCAGGTTCGGGTTCATGGCCACGCAGAAAATAAGAACCGAAATAGCAAGGCCGGCCGGTAGCGCGGACCCGCGAAAAAGCGTCGGCGGCGCCGCTTCCTTTATGCAAGAAAAGCCCGCCCCGCCGACGCTTTTTCAGCGGGCCCGCGCCCGCCGCAGTGGCTTCAACCGCCGCGCCAGGCGTGGTTGGCAAGTAGCCCAATACCATTGGGTTTCACCAGGTAATTGGGCTGCTGCTTTTTTGAAGAAAGAGAAGTAAGCAACCCTTGACCTGGCACTATACCAAGCAAACGAGTGGTTCGGCCGTTGAGCGGGCAAGGTAGCAGCTTTTTTGGTTTTGGGCGGTTGCCCGGGCTGGTCAGCGGGCGGCAACTATGATTCAAGCAATGGCAGGCAGCGTCCTCTCGGCTACAATGGCTCCACCGTCAGGTGGCCCTGCGCGGGCGGTTCGACGCGCACCCGGTAGCGAGTGCCGGCCACGGTCAGGTCCAGCTGGCCGCCCTGGGCGGCGTCCACGGCGTGGTACTGCGCATCGGCGGCCACGGCGCGGTAGCGGGGGCTGCTGTCGAAGATTTCCAGGGTGAAAACCAGCTGGGGCGGCTGGCCGGCAGCCGTGCGGGTGCCCACGTAATGCAGCGTGAAATGCGTTTCGGTCACGGCGCCGTACGTCAGGCCGGCGTGGCGGTAGTCGGCCGGCTGGCCCGGCGCGGCGCGGTTCTGGTTGCTTTCGGCCCGGCTCAAGTCCCAATAGACGGGCGCGCTACGCCCAGCCGCCACAAAACCGGGCTGCCGTTGCGCCTGCCTCCGTGACTCGTCGGCTTCGCGCAGCAATTCAACCAGGTCAAACGCGGCAATGTCCTCGGGCGGAAACCACAGCGGCTCCGACACGCCCGCGCGCCAGCGCCCATCGTGCCCGGCTGGCACGCCCTGCTGCAAAATGGCCTGCTGGTTGAACGAGGCGAGGTAGCGGCCCAGGAAGCTGTTGGCCGTGAAGTAGGGCGACGTGGCCGGCTGCGGCAGCCTGGAGGTGCCCAGGCGGGCAAAAAACTGCACTTCCTGCCGCTCATTCACGCCATAAAAATAGTCGCCCACGTCCACCAAGCGCCCTGGCTCATACAGCGCCACGGCGCGCAGTGGCGGCAGGTTCGCTTCGGCCAGCTGACAGTTGAAACGAAGCAGGTTGGCCTGCACATTCGCGGCTTTGAGGGCTGCTTCGTGCTGCAAAAAATGGCGCAGGTAGTCAAAATGCCGGGCCAGTGCCGCCGGCTCGCGCCGCAGGCTGCGCAGGGCCTGGCGCAGCAGCTTTTCGGCCTCGGGGCGCGACAGCTCCCGGTCGTCGGCGCTCAGAAACAGGCGGACGCGCCGGGCCGGGTCGGTGAGAATGAGGTGCTGCTCGTGGTAGGCTTTCACCGAGAACCAGCCCGGAGAGGTTGCGGCTTCTTCGGTGAAGTAGAGGCCCTCGCCCACGGGCCGGGCCCTGGCATACACGGCTTCCCGCTGGCCGTCGTGGTAGTAGTCCTGCCGGGCAATGGCGTGGAAGTAGGCCCGGTCGGGGGCGTCGGCCAGCGGCACGTCGTCGGCGTAAAAAGTGACGCGCAGCAGCAGCGGCACCTTGCGGCCGCCAAAGCCGTAGGAATCGTGGCTGGGCAGGTAGTACGTCAGCTGCTCGGCCGATACGGGATGCTGCAGGTAGGGCTGGCGGCGCAGGCGGCGGGCGGGCGGCAGTTGTTGCTCCGGCGTTTCATCCAAATGAAAGGAAGCGGGCAGCTCCAGGGTGGCCAGGCCATCCAGGTCAACGGGCCGACTGGCGCGGTCGGACCTGAATAAGCGACTCAACAGCATCAGGAGAACGAATAAGGTAACACTGGCCAGGAGGATTTTCATCGCTGCTTCTACGTTTGCCGCCCGCAGCCGCTTCGCCCTGTACGCTGATACGCGGGGAACGTACTCCTAGCGGGGTTGCACGCCTGGCAATCCATTGACCACCAAAGGGTAGCCCGGCACCGCGCCGTGCACACTGCGCTGCTACCGCGGGCGGGCCTCCTGCCACAGGGCCGCGCCGCGCGGTAGCTCGGTGTGCTCTTTCGTGAATTTGTCCGGGTCGATGCTGCCCCAATTATACTCAAACGCCACGACAGCTCCAGAAGGCAGCGTAACTTCTCCCAATGCTAACAAGTGCGTGAACCCCGAAACGGCGTTGGTGGAATACTTAAACCCGGTGAGCGTGAGCGGCGTGCCCACGGGCACCGCGGCAATCTTCTCCCCGATATACTCGTCTTGTTCTACCAACGCAATGTTGCGAACCGTGTAAAGACCATTGCCGAGCTGGAAGAGCGTGGTCGGCCGTTTGGTGGGCAGCGGCCGGTGCAACAGCGGCTGCAGGGCAGGGTAGGCCGACACGTCGCGCACCCGTGGCCACAGGGCGAACGCCAGCACCAGGGCAAACAGCACCACACCGATGCCAACAACGAGCAGAACGACTTTAAGCAGCGACATGGCAGGAATTTAACAGAAGCGAGCGGACGAAGCTACTCCGTGAGCGCCAGCTTCACCAGCTGGCTGAGGACTTGCTGCTGGTCGGTGAGCGAGGGCCGCACGTCGCGGTAGCGCGGCACACGCCCCGGCCGCGGCCACCCCAGCCCGTCCCGGTCGTTTTTAATCCCGAACCGCGTGCCGTCGATGACGTTGGAGTCGATGGCAATGATTTCCAGGCCCGTGCTGTCGGCCCCGACCGCGCGCAGGTGGAGCAGGTAGTCGCAGGTATAGGGCAGCGGCTGGCCCTGGGCCGAGACGTATTCGGGCACCGGCCAGCGGGGCGTGGGGCTGAGGTATAAGTCGGGCGCCCGCGCGGCAACGGGCAAGGCCAGATACGCCAGCAGCGCGGTAGTCACCGTGGCCGGCGCGTGAAAGGCCGTGCTCATGGGCACTTCGTCGGAGGAATTGAACCGGTCGTAGCGCCGAAACAGATAGTCGATGCGCTGGGTCTCGTTGGTAGCCAACGAAAACTGGGCGAATTGGGGCCCGTACTCCGGGTGCGCCGGGGCTTGGACGGGGCGGGTGCTTTGCAGCCGCTGCCGCAGCCGTGCCCGCACCGTTTGCATCGGTAGGGGCAGCACGGCTTCAACCGGTGGCTGCGCCGCCCCGGTGGTCACGGCGGGGTAGCGGTCGGCATCCGACTGGCAGGCGCTGAGCGGCAGCAGCCACCCGGCCAACGCGGCGAGCAGTGAAGGACGAGGCATGGCGAGCGGTGAAGAAATGTTGACGGCGAGATTTCGGCGTATGTTTCGGACCTTAATCATATACTTGGGGCGCCGCATGCGAGTTTTAGTTACCGGTAGTAATGGATTTGTGGGCCGTCGCATTGCGGCCCTGCTGCGCGCCCGGGGCGATTTCGTGATTGGCCTGGGACGGTCGGCCGCCGCGGCGGAGCCCGTCGATAACTACCTCTGCCACGACCTGGCCCAGCCGCTGGCCTTCGCCGAGCCCGTCGACGCCGTGGTGCACTGCGCGGCCCTGGCTTCGCCCTGGGCCCGGCCCGCAGCCTACCAGCGCGCCAACGTGGACGGCACCCGCCACGTGCTGGACTACTGCGCCCGGCACGGCAATCCGCACCTGGTGTACATCTCGTCGTCGAGCGTATTTTACCGGGCCGCCGACCAATTCGACTTAACCGAGACGAGCCCCATTCCGCCCGATGCGGAGCAGATGAACGAGTACTCGCGCACCAAGCGGCAGGGCGAGCGGCTGGTGCAAGCCCACGCGGGGCCGTGGGCCGTGCTGCGGCCCCGCGCCGTGTTTGGCCCCGGCGATACCGTCATTTTTCCGCGCGTTCTGCGGGCCGCGGCGGCGGGGCAGCTGCCGCTGCTGCACCGGGCCGATGAAAAAACGGCCGTGGGCGACCTCATCTACATCGACACGCTGGCCGCCTACGTGCTGGCCGCGCTGGACCGCCGCTTCACGGGCGAGCTGAACCTGACCAACAACCAGCCCGTGGTCATTCAGGCTTTTTTGACGGACCTGCTGCAGCGGCTGGGCTACCCGGTGCCGCGCCGGCGGCTGCCGGTGGCGTGGGCCATGCGCCTGGCCCGGCTGGCCGAGTGGGTGTCGGCCGGGCTGCTGGGCTACCGCGAGCCGCCGCTCACGCGCTTCGGGGTGGCCGTGTTTGCGTATTCCAAAACGTTCGACGTGCGCAAGTGCCTGGCCGAGCTGGGCCCGCCCGCCGTCAGCGTCGAGGAGGGCCTGACGCGCTTTGTGGCCTGGTGGCAGCAGCAGCCTTCATCCTCACGCCCCACCTGATGCCCTGCCTTGCCACCGCCACGCTGGCCCTCACCGGCCTCTACCTGCTGCTGATGGCCGTGCGCCTGGGCCTGGCGTTGCGCTACCTGGCCCAGCCGCCAGCGCCCCCGGCCGGGCCGCCGGTCCCGGCCCCCGCAGTGGCCGAAATGTCGGTGCTGCAAGCCATTCTCAGCGGCGACCCCTTGCTGGAAGACTGCCTGCGCCGCAACCTGCGTCATCATCCCGAAGCCCATTTCCTGTGGCTGCTGGACGAAACCGATGCCACAGGCCGCCGCATTGCCGCGCAACTGCAGGCCGAATATCCAACTGCTCAGGTGCAGCTAGTGCTCACGCCTCCCGCGCCCCAGGGCATCAACCCCAAGTCCTTTAAGCTTCAACTGGCGCTGCCGTTGAGCCGGGCCGTCGTGGTGGTGCTGGACGATGACACGGTGCTGCTGCCGGGCGCGCTGGCCCGGGCCGGCGCCCTGCTCACCACGGAGGCTCTCGTGACGGGGCTGCCCTACTACCAGTACCCGCCGGGCCGGGTGGGGTGGGCGGCGCTGGTGCGGGCGTTTGTGAATGCCAACTCGCTGCTGACCTACCTGCCGCCGCTGTATTTTCAGGCGCCGGTTACCATTAATGGAATGTTTTACGCGACGCAACAGGCCACCTTGCGGCAGCTGGGCGGTTTTGCCGCCATCGAGGCCGAGCTGTGCGACGACTACGCCCTGGCCCAGCTCTACCGCCGCGCGGGCCTGCCCGTGGTGCAAAGCACGATAGTGCACCCGCTGGCCACCACCGTGCCGCACTTCGGCGCCTACCTGCAGCTGATGCGCCGCTGGATGGTGTTTGCCCGCCGCCTGTTTCGGGCCTCGCTCTCGGGGCCGGTGCTGGCGCTGGTGGTGCTGCCCAGCTCATTGCCGCTGCTGCTGGTGCTGCTGAGCCTGGTCAGCGGCCGCCCGGCCCTGGTAGCCGGCGTGCTGGCCGTGCTGGCCCTCAAGGCCGCCGTGCTGGCCAGGGTGCGCCGCCGCCAGCTCGGCACGCCGGAAAGCCCGCGCACGGTGGCCCTCGAAGTGCTGGCCGACCTGCTGCAGCCGCTGCACCTGCTGCATGCCTTGTTTCAGCCCCGCCGCGTGCAGTGGCGCGACAAATCAATTGAAGTGGTGGCCGACGGCCTGCGCTATGTATCAGGGGCATGATGGGTAACCTGCGCCGCCTCCGCCGCTACGACCCAGCCGATTCGCTGGCCCGGCCCGCCGCGCAGGTGGTGGCCTGGCTCACGGGCCAGAGCGACTACCGCTCCGCCTGCCTCAGCCCGGCGCAAGCCGCCCTTTTGCGGGCCGTGGCCACGCCCGGTTGGGTGGGGCTGGAGGCCAATTTTCCGTATAACCAGGCCGCGCTGATGGCCAGCCACCGGCCGGCCCCGTTGCTGGCCGCCTCGGTGCGCAACAGCGCGCAGTTTGTGGCGGCCTTGGCCAGCCCCGCTTTTCGCCAGGCCTGCGCCCGGCACTTGCAGCCGCTGCTGGATGCCGCCACGCGCCGGCTGGTGCTGCTGTGCGGCAGCTGCGGCTTGCAGCTATTCTACGCCGCCCTGCCGGGGTTGCGGGTGCCGCCGGGGCTTCAGATTCAGCTGATTGGGTTGGGGCCGGTGTGCGTGCGGTACCAGGCGCACCCGCAGGTGGCCGTGGCCGTGGTGCAGGGCCGGCGCGACTGGCTGAGCCGCGGCCTGTGCCGGCTGCCCTGCACCTACCGGGTGCCGGCCGGGCATCTGGACTACGCTGAGCTGCCGGAGCTGCCCGCGCTTATCAGGCAGCTACTTGGCCCGTAACCACGTAACTACTTCCGTGCCCGCCCTTAAAATCTGCTTCGTCGCGCCGCCGTTCAGCGGCCACCTCAATCCCCTGATTGACCTAGCTCACTATTTCCAGGGCCAGGGTTTTGCGGTGCATTTCACCACCGGGGCCGCCAAGGCCGGCCTGCTGCGCCAGCTCGGTTTTGCCGTCGACACCGTGCTGGCCCATGACCCCTTTGCCATGGAGCGCATCGTGAATACGCCAGGCCCGGTGAGCGGTAGCTTTTTGCTGATGCTGAGCCAGCTGCGCGCCAACCTGGCGTTGCTGCCCGGCATCCGGCAGGAGCTGCGGGCCATTTTCGCGGCCGAGCAGCCCGCCGTGGTCATTGCTGATTTTTGCGCCCCGGTGGCCGGGCTGGTGTGCGAGGAAAGCGGCCTGCCCTGGCTCACCACCATCCCCACGCCGTTTGCCCTCGAAACCCGCCGGGGCACGCCGGCCTACCTGGGCGGCTGGGGCCAGCCGCGCCACTGGGGGCAGCGCCTGCGCGACGCCCTGGGGCGCACGGTCATTCGCGCGGGCAAGCAAGCGTTTGGGCTGGTGCTGGCGCGGCAGCTGTGGGCCCTGGGCACGCGCATCTACCGGCCCGATGGCTCGGAGCAGGCTTACTCGCCGCACGGCATCCTGGGGCTGGGCATGGCCGAGCTGGAATTTGAGCGCGACTGGCCGGCGGCCTTCCGGTTCATCGGCCCGCTCACGGCCACGCCCGAGCCGGTGGGCGCGCGCCTGTCTTTTGCCGAGCAGCGCGCCCCGCAAGCCGTGCTGGTGACGCTGGGCACCCACCTGCCCTGGGCCAAGCAAGGCCTGCTGGCCCGGCTGGCACCCCTTATCAACGCCTTCCCCGAAGTGCATTTCGTGGTGTCGCGCGGAGAGGCGAGCCAGTTTGACGAGCAGCCCGAGGAGCTGGGGCCCAACTGGTCGGTGTACGGCTACGTGCCCTACGACGCCAATCTGCCCCATTTTGCGGCCGTGGTGCACCACGGCGGGGCGGGCATTGTGTACAGCTGCATCCGGGCGGGCCGGCCCAGCCTGGTGTGTCCCCACGACTATGACCAGTTCGACTTCGCCCAGCGGGTGCAGGAGCGGGGCGCGGGCCTGCGCGTGGCCGCCCTGGACTCGCCCGCCGCAGTAGCCGCACTGCGCACGCTGCTCACGGACTTTAACTTAACGCCCCTGCACCGGCTGGCGGAAGCCCTGAAGCAATACCACCCGCATCAGGCTGGCCTGGCAGTTGTTCGCCGGCTGCTGGAGTCAGCAGCGCCCGCAGTGCCACCGGAAACGTGCGCTGAACCCGGCGCCGCTTCAGCGTAAGGTTTTCGTCGGCCGGCGGCGTCCATTCCTGCAGGGTGAGCCGGGGCGGCTGCACCCCGTAGCGCGCCCACAGCGCGCCCAGAGCCTGGGTGGCGTGTTTACTGGCTTCGGCGGCTTCGGCCGCGGGCGTGCTCAACTGCAGGGTCACGGCATCGGGGGCGGTTTGCACGCAGCGAAAATCGAGGATGTGCGGACTGCTTTGCAGCACGGCGCTCCGAATAAAATCGGGGAAAACAGGGACCGACTGACCCGTGGGTGTGGCCAGCACAAAAACGTCGTCGCCGCGGCCTTCCACCCGGGCCAGGGCGGCGCAGGGCGAGCCGCACGGGCAGGGCTCGGCGGCTTCGATGAGCACATCGTTGAGCCGGTAGCGAATGATGGCCTGCGTAGAGCGGTTGAAATCGGTGATGATGGGCATAAAACGCCCCGTGTTCCCTGCGAGGTATTCCCGCTCCACGTGCAGCAGGTCCTCGTTGAGGTGCAGGCGGCCGTGGGCGCAGCTGATGCCCAAAAACCCTTCGGCCGCCTGGTAAATCTGCCCCACCGGCTGCCGAAACACCTGCTCGATGACGGCGCGGTCTTCGTCTTCCAGCACCTCGGCCGCCGAGTAAATGTGCGCGGGAGCCAGGCCCAGCGGGGCAGCGGCTTCGGCCTCGGCCAGCAGGCGCAGCACGTAGGCGGGCGCCACCAGCACCGTGGGTCCGAAGGCCGCCAGCTCTTGCCGCAGCCGGGCCAGCGGCCGGGTCAGGTCGAAGTAGGCAAAGCGGATGTGCCGGCCGCCGAGGGTTTCGTACAGCGGGTTGTTGGCCCGCAAAAACAGCGCGATGCGTGCGGGCCGCCACAGGCCGCCCGGCAGCGCCTTGGCCAGCACGGTGCCTGCCCACGCCAGCCGCTCGCGGCGGCTCACCAGAAACACGCCCTGCGGCCCCGCCGTGCCCGACGACAGCCCCACGCTCAACCCCTGCGGCAGCTGAGACGCCGCCGCGTCGCGGCTGGCTTCGGCGGCCCGCGCCACGGCCAGGCACCCGGCCAGCGGCAGGCCGTGGGCGTTTAGGCCCGCAAACTGCGTCAGGTACTCGCTTTTTTCCAGCACCGGCCACTGGCTGAGCGGCTGCTCCGCCCAGGGGCGATAAAACGCGAACGTCCGCCCGACCCAGCGCGCATAGCGCCGCAGCCGGCGCTGCTGCCACTGCTCCAGTTGGGCCCGGCTGTGCGGCCGGCGCCCGTACCGCGCCCGGCAGTAGTACCACAAAATCAGGAGCCGGTCCAGCCCGGCGCGCCAGCTGCTGGCCATTGGAAGGGAAATTTTGTGAGTTTTTAGCCGTTGCTTGAAATCCGAACGTCATGTCGAGCTTGTCGAGACATCCCGCGTGGGGCAGTAACTCACTTGAATGGATTACTGCCCCACGCGGGATGTCTCGACAAGCTCGACATGACCGTCAGGTGCCTTGCAACAGTGAAACCGCCAAATCTATGCTTTCCTGGCAGTGCGAGGGCACCAGCAGCAGGTCGGGCCGAGCCAAGTGCAGCGCGTGCAGGCGGTGAATCTGGGCGCGGTACTGGGCCATGTCGTGGGTGATGAGGCGCACGGGTGGCCAGGGCAGCTCCAGGTCGGTGAAGGCGCGGCGCGTCCAACAGGCATCGGCCACCAGGAAAACGGGCTGCCCGCCCTGCGCGGTGAAGAAAAGCCCGAGCTGGCCCGGCGCATGCCCCGATACCTCAACGCCGAGCAGGCTGCCGTCGCCCAGCAAGTCGTAGCCCATCTCAAACGGGGCCAGGCCTGGCAGCCGAACGCGGGGCTGGTCGTCGGCAAAGGTGCTGCGGGCCGGCAGGTCGGCGGGATGCAGGCCGGGCAGCAGGCCCCGCCGCACGTTCGCGAAGGCACTGCGCCGGCGCAGGTTCGGGTCGAGGGCGGCCCGCAGATAAAGCAGGCGGGCGCGGGGGAAATCGAGCAGCCCGCCCACGTGGTCGGCGTGAAAGTGGGAGAGGATAATGAGGCCGATGTCGTCGGAGCGGATGCCTTGGCGGGCCAGCTGGGCCACGGCCGATTGGTGGGGGGCGCACACCACGGGCGTGGCCCGCCGGTAGAGCGAGGCCGGAAAGCGCGCCGTTTCATCAAAAAAACGGGGCGCGTAGCCGGTGTCGTACAATATCAGGCCCTGGGTGGGGTGGCGCAGCAGCGCAAACATGGCCGGAAACTGCTGCGGAGCCCAGCCGCCCCGCCGCGGGTTCACCACGAAGCCGGGGTGCGTGCAGTGGCCGCCCACCAGCAACTGCAGGGTGAGGGCGGCCGCCATCAGTAGCGGAGCAGGGCGGCGCCCAGTGAAATGCCGGCGCCCGTGCCCAGCAGCAGGCCCAGCTGCCCGCGCCGGAGGCGGCCGGAGCTCACGGCGGCGTGCAGGGTGCTGGGCAGCGACGCCGACACCTGGTTGCCGTGGGTGGGCAGAATCTGGACCACCCGCTCGGGGTCCAGGCCCAGCCGCTGGGTCAGGAAGCGCAGGCCCAGGTAGCTGGCTTGGTGCGGGATGATGCAGTCGAGGGCTGCGCGCGGCTGGCCGGTGGCGAGCAGCAGGCGGTCGAGAAAAGCCGGAAACACCCCCGACGCCAGCCGGAACACGCCCGGCCCGTCCATGCGGAACAGGTAGTCTTCGGGGGTGGGCGGGGGCGTCACGGCGTTGTAGCGGGTGCCGCCGGCCGCAATCTGGCACAACTCGGCCCCCTGGCTGTGGGTTTCGAAGCTCAGGCCCAGCACCGCGGACCCGTCGGCCGGTGTGGCCGGGCCCAGCACCACCGCGGCGGCCCCGTCGCCGAAAAGGGCGCTGGTTTCGGCGCTGTTCCAGTTCAGGCCCTTCGAGGCCACCTCCGAGGCTACGATGGCGGCGTAGGCGTAGCGCCCCGCCGCCAGGCCGGCGCTGGCCGTTTCCAGGGCGTGCAAAAACCCGAGACAGGAACCGTTCACGTCGAAGCAGGTGGCGTGCGGGCTCAGGCCCACGGCCCGGTGCACCAGCACGGCGTTGGTGGGCATGGGCTGCTCGGGCAATACGCTGGTGGCCAGCAATAAATCCAGCTCGGTGGCCGCCAGCCCGGCCGCCGCCAGGGCCTGCCGCAGCGCCTCCGCAGCCATGAAGGTGGAGGTTTCGGGGGGCGCGGCGAAGTGGCGGTGCCGCACGCCCCCCAGCCGCTCGGTGGCCCCGGCGGGGCGCTGGTACTCCGCGTCGAGGCTGGCCGACGTGACCTGCCGCGCGGGCAGGTAGGCCCCCGTGCCCAGCAGCCGAACCGGATAGGAAATATTCATAAGCAGCAAGCCAAAGTTACTTCCGGGGCAGCAATGCTTTGGCCAGCCCGGCAGGACGGTTGGCAGGCGTGCTAGTGGCACCCGCTAAGGCCTGCCGCCGCGTCCGGCAAAGTAACGTTGAATGGCCCACGCGCTGGCCTGGGGTTGAGATGCCCGCTACTTGTTGCGCTGGCGCAGCCACCATATTCCGCCGCCCAGCGCCGCGAGTGCGCCGGCTACCAGCGCCACCACGGTCACGGGCGGCCCAAAGGCCTTGCACGAGCAACTGGCAAAGACGGGCTTGCCGCCGATGCGCAGCCGCCGGCGGCAGAATGCGCACGGCACCAGATTGGGGTCGACCTGGCCGGGAAGGGGCCACTGATTAGCAGGGGAAAGCATACGGCAATAATGTGAAAGGACGCCGCCACACGGGCGGCGCTGGTAGATACCGGCGGGCGCGCAAGGTAACCCAGGCAACTCAGCAGGCGGGTGGGGTTGGGGCTGTCGGCGTTCTCATTCGGCGCCGGTGATTTCCGGCTTGCGGGCGGCCCGGCCGTAGTCGGGGTGGTGCCCCATCACGCCAAAGCCGGTGGTGGGGTCGTAAAAACCGGCTTCCTGGCCCGCTACGCGGCCATCGTAGGCCACGTAGCGCACGCCGGGGCCGAGGCTGAACCGCCGCCGCACGGCCGCCTCGTCGAAGAAACAGTCGAAGTACAGCCAGTCCAGCCCCTGGCCGTAGGGGTCGCCGCGGTAGGTGGGGCCGAACCCCAGGCGCGCCAAGTGCGCGGCAAGCTGCGATAAGCCGGTTTCCATGGTTGAGTTAAGGCATGTGGGTGGCCCGCCGCTGCCGGGGGCGCCCGGAGCCCGGCGGATGCTGCGCGTGGCGGCGGTAGTACGCCAGCAGCTCGCGCAGCGTGGCCACGTCGTGCGTGCACTCGCTCAGGTCGACGCGCCGCACGGCATCGCCGACCCGGTAGGTGAGCAGCGCGGCGCTGGCCTGGCTGTGGGGCGCCGTCAGGCACTCGTCTTGGATGTCGCGCCAGTCGTCCAGCGGCTGGTTCCGGGGCTGCAGGCCGCGCAGGCTCAGCCGCAGGCGCGGCCGTTTGCCGGCCAGGTCGAGGAGCGAATCGACCAGGCCGAAGGGAAAAACCACCGCGGCGGCGCAGATGAACAGGTACTTCAGGTGCAGCACCGGCCGCAGGTGCAGCAGCAGGTACACGCACACCGCCTCGGCCCCGGCGAAAACCACCAGCCAGGGCAGGCGCCTGGCCCACGACAGGTAAACGATGGTTTCGGGAGGATGCTTGCCCATGGGCCGGGGAAATGGCTGGCCTCAGGCGGCCGGCGAGGAGTGGTGCAGCGCGAGCTGCCGGTAATAAACCAGCAACTCGCGCAGGCGGGCCGCGCTGATGCCGCACTCGCTCACGTCGAGCCGCCGGGAAGTGGAGGCTGCCGAGTAGGACAAGTACACCTTGCGCTGCTTGCCATCGGTCACCACCACTTTTTCGTCCCAGATATCGCGCCACGGGTCGAGCCGATTGGTGCCGAGCTGAATGCCCAGCACGCCCACCCGAAACACGGGCTGGTGGCGCCACAATTGCACCGCGTAATACCCGGCGTAGCCGGCAAAGGCCGCCGCCATTACCCAACCGAATGCAAACACACCCAGCGACTTCAACCCTGCCAGCGTGAACAGAAACGGGGGCGGGGATTGGTGCCGCATCAGCGCGGCGAGGCCCACGCTGAGCAGCGAGAACCAGGCTATCCACAGCGGCACTTTCCACCGGGACAGGTACACAACGGTTTCGGAAGCAGGGGAAGGCGGCACCGGCACAGCGAATGAAGGCAGGTCTTTCTACGGAAAAGCACGGCCTTGAGTGACGGTCGGCGCCACAGGAGCGACTGCTATTTCAAGTTGTGCAGGGCCTGCCGGGGCAGTTGTAACCGAAAGCATTACCCCGACAGTATAGCTATTTACTCGGTACCGCCCGGTTTGGGCGCCCGAAGCCCACCCTTCCGCGTTTCGACCCATGACCTTTGACGAGGCTTTTGCTGAAATCCGCCGGTTCTGGCCCGGCGGCCTTCCTTTTGAATTTGGGCACGGCGCGGCGGCCGGGCGGCTGGCGGTCGAATTCGGCCGGGAACTGCCGGCCGAGCTGGTGACCTACCTCGATGCCATCGCGCCAGCGGAGGAAGTGGATTTCAGCACCATCGGCAACCCGCTTTACCTGTATGGCCTCGACCGGCTGGGCGTGCGCCAGGATGGCTACAACTGGAACTCGGTGACCAACAAGGAGATTCTGGGTTGGCCCGCCGGCTTTTTCCTGCTGGGCGACGAAGGGGCCGACCCGGTTTTGATTGACCTGGACCATCCCGGGCAAGGCATTCAGAAACGGCGGCACGGGGCGGGCAACTGGGAAACCGGCGACACCCTGGCCGCTACCATTGGGCAGTTTCTGCTGTGCAGCGCCGCGCTGCACCACGCCCTCACGGCTTTTGAGGAAGACCCGTTTGTTGACGACGAGCGGGGGTTTAACCTGGCCCCGCAGGCCGCTGCGTGGCTGTTTCCGCGCCTGAAAACCTGGGCCGGGCCCTACTACGCCGCGTGGTGCTCCGATTTTGACAATGCCTGAGCCGCCGGCGCGGCAAGGGCATTCAACCTAGAATAGCCAGCCTTTGCGCGACGGCAGCTGAAATAGTTGCTGAGCTAAATCACCTGACCATTACCAAAGCAGCGCGTAGACTTAACCCGCCCGTAGCTTGCGCCTCCCCAGTAACCGCCTATGTTTCGTCATCAATTGATTTGCTGGCGGTTGTGCCTGGCCGTGTTGGCTGGCTGCCAGTCGCCGGAACCGGCCGGTCGCATCACGGCGGCCAATTACCTCACGGCCATCCCCGACCCCAAGACGCTGGGCGAGAGCTACGTCAGCGACCCCGACGGGGTGCTGAGCCCCGGCACCGCGCCCGCCCTCAACGCCCGCCTCGACAGCCTCGACCGCAGCGGCCGGGCGCACATCGACGTGGTGCTGGTGCGCAGCATCGGGGAGGAAGTGCCCAAAACGGCCGCCACGGCGCTGTTTAATAAATGGAAAATCGGCCGCAAGGACACCAACAACGGCCTGCTGATGCTGCTGGTGCTGGACCAGCGCCGCGTGGAGTTTGAAACCGGCTACGGCCTGGAAGCCGACCTGCCCGACATCATTTGCTACCGCATTCAGCAGCGCTACATGCTGGAGCCCGCCCGCGCCGGCGACTACGACCGGGCCGTGGAGCAGGGCGTGGCGGCCCTTATCGGGCGGCTGCGCCCGGCGGCAGCGGCGGCGCCCCGGCCCGTGCTGGCCACCGCCGAGGATTCCCTCCGCTACCGCCTCGACAGCCTGCAGCAAGTGGCACAGGAGCAAAGCGGAATAGTGGTTGCCGCCAGCGACCCCTTGGACGAAGCCCTGCCCGGCGAAGACCTGGCCAATAGCTACGCCACCCCCGAGCCGGGGCCCCCCATCGGCACCCTGATAGTGGCCGGACTGGCGCTGGTGCTCTACCTGGTGCTGTGGTTTTGCACCACGCGGGGCCTGCGGGGGCGCGGCTGGCTGGTGCTGCTGCCCCTCGGGCTGCTGGCGGGGCTGGTGGTGCCGGCGCTGCAAAACGAATTGGCCACGGAATCGTTTTTGGCGCTGATTTACGGGCTGCCGCTGCTGTTCCTGCACGGCTATTTCGGGTGGCAGTACCGGCGGGCGCAGCGCCCCGTGGCCCCCGCCGCCCGGCCCGAAGCGTATGCGCAGCTGCAGGCCGCGCACCGGGGCCTGGCGTTCACGGCCTACCTGTTTCCGGTGGCGCTGGTGCTGTATTGGCGCTGGTACCGCCGCCACCTGACGGAATTGCGCGACGCGCCCTTCGCCTGCCCCGAGTGCGGGCTGCCCATGCACAAGCTCGACAGCACCGCCGAACTACGCCACCTCGAACCCGGCCAGCGGGCCGAAGAAGAATACCGCGCGGTGGACTACGACGTGTGGGAATGCGCCAGCGGCCACCACCTACGGCTTTCCTACCTCAACCCCGACACCGACAAACGCATTTGCCCCGCCTGCCACTACCGCACGCTGGGCCCGGGCCGGCTGCAGGTGGAGCAGCGCGCCACCACCAGAGCCAATGGCTGGGGCTGGCGGGTCGAAAAATGCCGCTTTTGCCAGCACGAGGAGAAAACCAAAGAAATTATCCCGCAATTGCCCACTCCCGGCAGCAGTTCTTCTTCCGGCAGCTCGTCGTCGGGCAGCAGCTCGGGCAGCAGCTCGGGCAGTAGCTCCAGTAGCTCTAGCAGCAGCGGCGGCTCGTCGGGCGGGGGCGGGGCGGGCAGCAGCTGGTAAGCACGGCTTGGAGAAAGGCCGCCCTGCTCACCTGGCTTCTGCGCAGCAGGACTCGCCTTCCTGCGCAAATAGCCCGGCGTTTGTGTATCCCCAAACAGCGGCCGGCCGCTGTCAGAGCGGTGGGGCCCTCGTCGGCGCTGAGCAAAATTGGTGCAGTGAGGTGGATAATGGACTGAGGTTCGCCGCAAAACCAGAAAACCGTGTAAACAGGAAAGCGCGAAGTCCTACCGCGAGCCCAGGCCCTGGCTGGTGAGCGTGGCCTGGCTGAGTGGCAGGCCGTACTGCGTTTTAAATAGCTGCTCCACGCCCTGCTGGTAGGCGGTTAGGGTGTGGCTTTTGGCCGCGGCCTGCCAGCCGCCGTACAACACCACGGTGCGCAGCTTCAGCTCTTCCCCAAGCTGGGCCAGGGCCGCGGGCGAGGCCCCCGCCAGGCTGCGCCCGAGGCCCGGAGCAAACTGGTTGCGCACGCCCTGCGCTATGGGCACCGTGATGGCCGCGCCGTCTTGCACGTTGTGCACTATCATCCAGCCCATGAGCAGGTGCGCGGCGAGGGCGCTGGCCACGTCGTTGGCGGGCAAGCCACTGCCGCGGCTGAGGGTCGCAAACACCTGGTCGTAATCGGATTTACCCGGGCCAAAAGTGGCCGTGATGGCTTGCGCGCCCGCCGCGTTGCGGGGGCGCAGCTGGGCCGCGTAGCTGGCCACGGCCTGTTGCCGCAGGGCCGCCGTGGGCGTGTAGCGCAGGCTGGCCGGGCCGCGGGCGGCAGTAGGCCCGGCCGGCACGCCGCCGGCGCGCAGCCGGTCGTAGCGCAGCAAGTCGCGGGCGCTGGCATCCAGGCTCATGCCCAAGCTGAAATTATCAAAAATCAGGTCCGTCGATTGGGCCCGGATGACGGGGGCGGCCAGCAGGAGCGGCAACGCCAGCAGCAGTCGTTTCAGCATCGGAGTTGGATGGTGCAGGAAGTGCAGCGTAAAAAATCGGTCTGGACAATCAGAAAAAGCCTAGCTGCCGCTGCTGCCCTTCAGGCTAGCCAGCCGGCCCAACTCGTCAAACGTGGCGGTGAGCGTGCCGGCACCCACGGCCACGCTCACCGTGTCGGCGGTTTCGGTCACCGGATAGCCTTTCTGGGCAACGTACTGAATGAAAGCCGGCCGGTGATTCATCTCAAACACGCCAATGATTTGCGGGAAGACCTGCGAAATCCGGGCGAAATCGTTTTTGGAAACCCGGTCAATCAGCTCACTCTTAACGGTGACAACCATGGTGCCCTGGCCGTAGTTGGCCAGGTAGTAGCCGCTGGCCCCAAACATGCCCGAAGCAATGCAGCCGATGATGTGCAGGTCGCGGTTCGTGGCATCAAACTCACTGGTGCTGAGCAGCTCAATGCCGTGTTGCGCGCCGTAGGCCCGCAGCTGCCCCGCCTGCGCGAGCAGCCCGTCCGGCAGGTTGGATTGCGCGTTGGCCCAGGCCCACAGCCACGTTTGGGAAGCGTGCGAGAACGTGCCCAGAACTTGCAGCGGAAAGGCCAGCCCCGGGCCGAAGGTGATGGTGCCGGCCGCCATCTCCACGTTCCAGGAATTGTCGCCGATGACTTCGTACAAGTCGGTTTGCTTGTCGTAGGCAATGGCGGCGTAGCGTTCCAGTAACGCTTGCTCGGTTTGGGCGGGCGGAAAATCGGGGGCTGGTGGCATGGGGAAAGAAGGGGCTTCAAGGGCCCAAAATAGTGCGGTAAAAAGCGGATACTTACTTGGGCTGTACTAAGCCCCGGCCGGCAAGGTTGCCGGCCGGCCAACGCGGGTGCGGGCGGGCGCGTACCAGCCGGAGCGACCGGGCCCGGCGTCGGCAATTGGCGGGTGGTCCGGTCAGCTGTTCGCTTTCCTGCTTCTTATGCTGCTTTATTCATTGTTGAGCCTGCTGCCGCTAGCCGGCCCGTCCCAGGCTCCGCACGACCCCGTGCCAACCGTGCCCGCCGCCATTCGCCGCGCCCTGCCGGCCGGCTACGCCGTGCTCGACGCCGCGCGGGGCGACCTGAACCGCGACGCCCTGCCCGACTGGGTGGTGGTGCTAAACAAGCCCGACGAAGCCAACACCTCGGACGTGGTGAGCCACCCCACCAAGCGGCCGCTGCTGCTGTTTGTGGGCGGCGCGGGCGGCACCTACACGCTGGCCGCCCGCTCCGACAACGCCGTGTACTGCGTGGATTGCGGCGGCATGATGGGCGACCCTTTCGCGGGCCTTGCCATCAAGAAGGGCTATTTCACCGTGGAGCACTACGGCGGCAGCGCCCAGCGCTGGACGCGCTACGTGACCTTTCGCTACGACCCGGCCAGCCGGACCTGGCTGCTGCACCGCGACGGCCACGAGCGGTTCCAAGCCCTCGACCCCGAGCATGGCACCACCACGGCCACCACCGCCAAGGATTTTGGCCGGGTGCCGTTGGCAAAATTCGACATTTACAAAGAGTGAGGGCCGGGCGGCCGGCCCGCGCAAAGCCCCCGCGCGGCGCCCGCCAAGTACACAAGATGTCCAAAAGCTGCCCCGGCAAAAGGGCACGGTTTCGTCCGGTTGCACCCCAAACTGCAAGCGGCGCGTATGAAAAGCCCAATGGCGGTTGCCAGGCCGGCCATCGCTGGAAGCTGTTCCACCTTCTTCTCTCGCTTATGCAAAAGCGGTTTGTTTTCCTGGGCAGCGGCCTGCTGGCCGTGCTGCTTGCCTCGCCCGCCGCCCGCGCCCAGGACGGCGCCGTCGACCTGACCGGCATGGGCATTTATGCCAGCGAGGAAGCGGTGAACGAAGCCGCGCGGGAGTCGGCACCCGCGCGGGGCAAGGCCAGGCCGGTGGCCGCGGGGGCGTTTAGCTACGTTCCGTCGGCCGCCCTGCGCCAGCAAACCGTGCGCAATGCCGCCCAGCGCCTGCAAGCCCACCAACCAACTGAAGCCCAGGCCCTCGAAAGCGCTTTTGGCCCCGGCAAAACCGACTATAACCAAGTGTACGAGGGCATTATCAAGGGCAGCGGCCTGCGCAACAACGACGCCGCCGATGCCCTGGCCGCCTACATCCTCGTAAGCTGGATGGTGGTCAACAACGTGCAGGACGGCAATGCCATAACGGTGCCCATGGCCCGGGGCGTGCGCGCCCAGGTAGCCCCGCTGCTGGCCCCGAAACTGGCCACTTCCGGTGCCGCGGCCCAAACCGGGGAGGGGTTCAAATTGCAGACTGCTTTGCTGTTTTCCGGCTGGCAGGCGGCCATCAAGGGCGGGCAGCTACCGGGCTTCCGGCAGGGCGTCGCCAGTAGCTTCAAGAGCCAATACGGCTTCGACCTGGCGCCGCTAAAACTCACCGGCCAGGGCCTGGTGAAGCGCTGACACCGACCCGTGAACCCACAGCAGCCGGCCCGGCAGAAAAGCGCCGCCGCAGCCAGCGGCCCGGTCGCTTTCGGCGCCCGAAACAACGTTGCGGACCCAATTGCCAGGCCGCTCCAGGGCGGGCCGCACGAAACCCCTCAGGCCGCGAGCTGGCCCTTGTACTGCGAGAAATTGACGCCCACGCACCGCTTAAACAAGCGGCTGAAGTGCGCCACGTCGTCATAGCCCAGTTGGTAGGCAATTTCTTTGAGTGTGAGGCCGCTGCAATCTGCCAGGCGTTGCGCTTCGGCCACGATGCGGTAGCGAATGTGACCGCCGGCCGTGCGGCCGGTTTCCTTCTTGATGGTTTCGCTGAGGTGGTTGGCGCTTACGTGCAGCAGGTTGGCGTACTCGGCCACGGTTTTGAGCACTGTGTAGCGCTCTTCCAGCATGCTTCGGAAGCGTAGGAAAAGCGACCCCGCGGCGCCGGGGGGCGGCATGGGGGCCTGTTCCTCGCGCAGCCGCAGGCAGTGGAGTAAAAACGCTTTGAGGTAGGTTCGGACCAGGGCTTCCTTGCGCAGGCCCGGGGCATTGAGCTCCTGCTTCAGGGCATTCACCAAAAAGACGAGGGAATTGGCATCGGGGCCCGAGATGGGCAGGGGAGCGTCTTCGGCGGCGCGGTAGAACAGGCTGGCCGTCAGGGCCACGTCCCGAATGTCGGCTTCCTGGCAAACGAAGCCGTCGGTGAACTGCAGCACGGTGCCGGCCAGGTGGGAGGACGGGGGCGCCCCGGCCAGCTGGCCCGGGCTGATGAAGTAGAGGCGCAGCGGGGCGTCTTCGGCCAGCACAATGGTGTAGGGCTGGGGCTGGCCCGGGGGCGGCTGGCCCGCCCGCTGCCGGGCTTGCCGCTGAAAATGCGCCAGGGGCTGTAATTCAACCAATGGCCGGGCCGGGAGTCGGAATTCGTTGCTGAGCGGATTCATTATGTGGGTGCGCTTTGCCGGGAAACCATGAGCCACTTAGAGGGCTGCCGGAAGCAGCATTTTCAAAGCTGATGCCAACCAGTACGGGTGAATTATTTTGCTTGTAATGAGTGTGATATAAAATAAATGAATGAAAAATAGAGTAAGGGAACGGCCGTAATTATCCAGAAAAACTGGGGCCAGCCCTGCCCGTTGGAGGCCGAAGGCAGGCGTTGCAGCCCAGCCTTGAAAAAGACAACAGCGCCCGTGGTCCGGTCATGGCCGGGGCTGGGCGAGAAGCGGAAATTTGAGTTGTGGCGCCGGCCCGGAAATTCAAACTACGGGCGCCCGAAATCTCAGACATTGAACGCTAAACCCCACTCTTATGCTAACGGCCAACGACGCTTCCTTCGTCACCATTGCCTACCGCCCCGACGTCGACATGCTGGTTACGCGCTGGCTGCGCCAAGTGGGAATGGAGCAAATTTGTGCGGGCTACCGCGCTGCCCTTGAAACTGCGGCCCTGCACGGCTGCGCCCGCTGGCTGGTGGACACCCGCCGCCGCGCCGGCACCGACTTGGACGGGGCCGAGTGGATGTTTTCTACTTTTTTTCCGGCCGTGCAGCTCCGGTTCGGGTGTCCCGTGTACATGGCTTTCCTGGTGGCCCCGCCGCTGATGCGCAACCACCTGCCCAACGCCCTGCTTCCCATTGCCGAAGATTTTGGGAACGTCCACGGCCAGCGGTTCACCGACGAGCAACAGGCCGTGAAGTGGCTGCTGCAATTCTAAACTGACACTCCACGCGCGAAACGCGACAAGGCCGGACTCTCCGCAAAGAGTCCGGCCTTGTCGCGTTTAAGCTTTACGCAGCCTCCCCCGGCTCGTGGCCGGGCGGGCTTACGCCGGTACTTTGCGCTGGGCAATGCCCAGGCGGTTCCAGGCGTTCATGGCCACCACGGCCAGCAGCACCTGGGCCAGGTAGGCTTCGCCGAGCAGGGCCACGGCTTCCGCGTACACGGCGTCGGCCACGTGGTGCCGGGCAATGAGCGTCACTTCTTCTGTGAAAGCTAGGATGGCCCGCTCCTCGGCGGTGAAGTAGGGGGCCTCGCGCCAGGCGGGCAGGGCGTGCAGGCGCTGCTCGGTTTCACCGTGTTCGATGGCTTCCTGGGAGTGCTGCAGCAGGCAAAACGCACAGCCGTTGAGCTGGGAAGTGCGCACGTTTATCAGGTCCCAGTGCGTGAGCGACAGCCCCGACTGGCTGAGCTGTTTGTGCATCAGCAGCAAGCCGGCGTAAGCTCTTGGCTCCACAGCTGTTAGGTCGAAGCGGGAGTGGGGGACCACGCGGTCAGGAGCCGCGGAAGAAATGGTGTTTTCCATGAGAAAAAAGGTGAAATGGGTGAATGGAGTCAGGCAGTAGGTTGGCCATTATGGATAAAAAAGCTCGCCCACCTGCGCCGCTGGTGGTGCCGGGTTGTCGCGCTGATAAGACAGCTTGAGGTGAAGCACCTGCTGCTTCAGCACTTTTTGCATCAGCGAGCGGGTTGTGGCATCCAGCAAAGAGATTTCGGCCGGGCCCAGGCGCTTGCTAAAGCGGTCTAATTCCTGCCGGCGCAGGAGCTCCAGATGATTTTTCAGGCGATGAATCAGCGGCGACACCGGCATCACTTTGCTCCAGGATTGCAGCTCAGCCAAGTGTTCGGCAATGATGGCGCGCACCCGGGGCACGGCCGCCTGGCGTTGTTCGAGGGCGGCCGAGGCCTTGCACTGAATCGCGTCAATGTTGTACAGCGCCACGCCGGGCACCTGCGCCGCGGCGGGGGCCACGCTACGGGGCATGCCCAAATCCACGAACAGCTTGCAATGGTCCTGTCTCATGGTTTCGGCCACCAGCTGGGCTGTGAAAAAGGTCTCTGGGCAGGTAATGGCCGAAATCACGACGTCGGCCTCCAGCAGGGCCGTGGTCAGCGCTTCAAATTCCACCAGGCGCAAGCGGCCGCCGCTGGCCAGCGCAGCGGCTTTGGCGCGGGTGCGGTTGCAGAGGGAAACGTGGCCGAGCGAGCTGCGCGCGGCCAGGTGCCGGCACACATCGGCCCCGATGTGGCCCGCGCCCACCACCAACACGCGCGGGGCGGGCAGGTGCGCCGTTAGCCCGGCCACCAGCTCCACGGCCGCGGCACTGGCGGAGGCCGTGGAGCTGCGAAAGCAAGTGGAGGTCTGCACGCGCTTGTGCGCGGCAAACACGAGCTGCAGCAGGCGGTGCAGGAACGGCCCGGCGGCCCGGGCTTGCACCGACCAGCGGTAGGCTTGCTTTACCTGGCTGATGATTTGCGCATCGCCCAGCACCCGCGCTTCCAGGCCCAGCGCCACGGCGAACAGGTGGTGGGCCGCGGCGGCCGCGTCGGGCAGCACCTCGAAATAGCGCAGCCACTTGTGGCCGATGGCGCAATCCTTCAATTCACCCAACGCCTGCATGATTTCCGCGTTGCGGTCCTGGCCGGCCGCGTAGTACACCTCCGTGCGCTGGCAGGTGCTGAGCACCAGCAAATCGCGCAGGTTCAGCTCTTCGCGCAGCGTAAGCAGCAGCTGGTGGCAATCCGCCTCGCTGAGCGCCAGCCGCTCCCGTACCTCCAAAGGAGCGTATTTAAACGATAAGCTTAGCGCCCGAAACGGATGCGCGAAAACCACTTGTGCCATGTCACCACCCAGTTAAAAATTCTCCAGAGCCGGCCCGCCAATGCGCCCGCCTTGCTTTCCTATTGCCGCTCGCCCACCGAAATGGGGTAGGTGCGGGCCCGGTCCACCAGCATGGGGTCGGCCACGTTGATGCCGGCTGGCACGTTGTTGGGGTTGAAAAACAAGGCCTTGTCTTCGGCCACGGTATTCGGCGCCAGCCGGCTAATGCTCAAAGTGCCAAGCAGGACGCGCTTGCGGGAGTCGGGCCAGGCCACAGATGGATTTTCGATAACATCTCCCTTTTCGGCCAACTGGGCGTAGAGCTTGAAGGTGATGGGCTGAGCGGCCACGCGCTGCTTTAGCTCGGCCTGTAGGTAATTGGGGTCGGCCGTGGCGGCCTGCGCCTTGGTCAGGAACTGCTCGCCGGCGTCGGGAATCAGCTGATAGCGCACGAAGCGCACCTGCCCGGCCTGGTTGGTGAACTTGAAGGCATTGACGCCGAAGTAGCTGAGCGTGGCCCAGCTGGTCGTGAGCGGCTTCTGGGTCGTCAGGAAGGTCTTGGCCACGGGGTGCGTGGCCAGAAACTGCTGCAGGGGCGCCGCATTGCCGCTACCGGCTGCCCCAATGGCCAGCAGCAGGCTCCGGAATTCGTCGGTGGTGGCCGTGGGGAAGCCGTTGAAGCTGTGCGCGATGATGTCGGTCGAGCCCGTGCCTGGCAGCTGGAACTTGATGGCCATGCCCCGGGGCCGCGACGCACCCACGGTATCCGGAATGTCCGGAATGCCCGTGAAATCGGAAAACCGCACCACGATGGGCAGCGTCCCGCCCTGCAGATGCGGCGCCCGCGTCAGGCGGCGGGCCTCCGGCGCGGGCGTGAAGCTGCCCTCCAGAATGATGCCCTTGGCGTGCACGGCGCGGGCCGGGTGCGCCCCAAACGCCGAGTGGAACATGTCGACCATTTGAATGGGCGTGGCGGCGGTTTTCGATTCCACGCCCGCGTTGCCGTCCTGGGCGCGGGCCCGTGGGGCCAGGCAAAGCAGGAGCGCACCGGCCAGGAGCAGGCGCAGGAAGTCGAAGGCCGGGCGCCGGTTGGGAAGCTGTAGAGACAAGGTGTCCATGGTGTTAAGAGATAAGCGGTTAAGAAAGGTGGAGTGGTGCCCGGCGCCGGGCCGGGCTAGTAGGGCGGGAGCAGCTCGGGGTGCCGCAGGGGCTGCAGGGCCGTGGTCCAGCGGGCCAGCTCCTGCAGCAGGGCGGTGGTGGCCGCGGTGGTTATCTCATTGGGCACAAACAGTCCTTCCTCAATGAAATGCGTGAAAAAAGGAATGTTGACGGCTTCCACCAGCGGCACTACCCGGTAGGAAGGCAGGTCGCTTTTGAGCGCGTTCCAGGCCCGTGAGCCGGCCGATACGCCGCCGTAGCTCACGATGCCGGCCGCTTTGTAGCCCCATTCGTGCACCAGGTACTCCAGGGCGTTCTGCAAAGGGGCCGGGTAGCTGAAATTGTATTCGGCCGTCACGAAAATGAAGGCGTCGGCCTCGGCAATTTTGGCGCTCCACGCCCGGGTGTGCTCGTGCGTGTACTGGCGCAGCGCCGGGTGGTTGGGCTCGTTCATGAGGGGCAGGTCCAGCACCTGCAGGTCCAGCACTTCCACTTCAAACTTGCCGCAGGCCCGGGCCTGCGCCGCTACCCATTTGGTGATGAAAGGCCCCTGGCGGCCGGGGCGCACGGTGGCACCGATTATTTTGAGCTGATACATTTTCCTGATTAATAAGCCCGATGAATGAGTGGCCGCGGCCCCTTAGCGGGCCAGCGCCAGCAGCACTTCGCTCAGCTGGTCGGGCACCGCCAGAAAGGGGCAGTGGCTGCTGCGGAGCGTGTAGGTTTTGGCGATGCCCGCCGCCGCGGCCATACGCTGCTGCAGGCGCAGGCCCACGGCGTTGTCGAGGGCGGTGTGCACGTAGTACTTGTCGACCCGCCCGAAATTGGCCGCCGTCACCGTCACCGGATTGGTGAAGGGAATGGCCGGCTCGGCCCGGTAGTTACCCGCCACCAGCTGTTGGGCCGCGGGGCTGCCATCCTGAATGAAGACGGGCACCAGCCGGTCGGGCCGGATGTCCAGCGTCAGCTGGTCGGCCGAGGGCACCAGCGCCGCGCCCAGCTGCGAGGTGCTGTCGGTGGCGGCCAGGGCCAGCAGCGACTGCCCGTTGGCCGGCAAAAAGGCCCCGACGTACACCAGCTTCGTGATGCGGGCCGGAATGCTTTCGGCCACGGCCGTCACCACCATGCCGCCCAGGCTGTGCCCCACCAGAACCACGTTATTGGGCTGGGCCCGGATGGCGGCCACCACTTTGTCGCGGTACGCGTTGAGGGTCAGGGCCTGGGGCGGCGTGAGGTCGCTGCCGTGGCCGGGCAGCTCCACCACAATCACCTTGTGGTGCTGCTGTTCCAGGCGCTGCTGCACCGGCTGCCAAACGTAGGGCGCCTGCCAGGCCCCGTGCACCAGCACAAAGGTGGTGGGCGGGATTTCGGGGGCGGGTTTCTGGTCGGAGCAGGCCGCCAGGGCACACAGGAGCACGGCCACCAGCAAGGTGGCAAGGCGGAAAGTTTTCATAAACGTATTGGGGTGGAATGGAGGATTTCTCGCTAGTTGCTCTGGCTCACCAGTTCTATGGTCCGGCTCTTGGTTGTGGGTTCGACCTCGACCAGCTGGGCCAGCCAGGCCAGCACGCACAAGGCGTCTTCACGCCAGCCGGGCTGGCCCAGCACGAAGTGGTTGCGGCCGGGCAGCTCGCGGTAGGCCGTCACGGAGCCCGCGTGCTTGTAGCGCTTGTAGTTCGAGTAGTTCAGCGAGGCCGGGATGATGTGGTCGGTGCTGCCGGCCAGAAACAGCAGCGGCGCGTGGGGCTTGGCGAAGTCGACTTTGGCCGCCGCAGTCAGGCCGTCGCGCGAGACGTGCTTCGATTCGGGCACGGCAAAGTCGCGGTAGGCGGCCCGCTGCTCGGCCGGGGTCATGCCGTTGACGAAAGCGTACCGCCACTGCTTAAACGACATCAGGAAGCTCTCCTCCACGGGCGTGAAGTAGCCCAGCGGCCCCCACACCGAGCGGTAAAACGACCATTTGAAGGTGATGACGCCTTGCGGCGCCACCGAGTGGATGGCCACGCCCGCCGCGGCCAACTCGCGCTGCAGCAGCAGCTGCGTGAGCAGCCCGCCCATGGAATGCCCAATCAGAATGGGCTTCTCGGGCAGCCGGGCCACGAGGTCGGCGAAGTACTCGGTGAGCTGCGCCAGACGGACGGACGCCACACGCGAGTCGGGCTGGCGGTTGCGCAGGGTGAGCACGGGGGCATCCTTGAAGGGCCAGGCCGGCACCAGGCAGGTGTAGCCGTGCTCTTCAAAAAAGGCTTTCCACTGATTCCAGCACGTGCTGCTGACGAAGGCGCCGGTAATGAACACAATGGTTCGGGAAGGAGAAGTTTGCATGGGGCAAAAACGAAGGTGAGCGACTCACTGCGTGTGAGTTCGTCCCCCAGCCGTTTGCAAAATCATGCCACCTCCCCAGAGTGCTTTCTATGTGCTGGTAATTAGAATTAAGCAATTGATTTATAATAAATTATGCATAAATTGAATTGCCTGATGCGCTCCCGTATAAGTCTGGTTTTTTCGGAGTAATCCAAACGTCTCCAGAATATTCCGTAGGGGCGCGGCATTCACCGGCGCGAGCGAGCGTGAAGCCCCGCGCTTTATTCCCTGCCCTTACTGAACGGTCGGCCGCTAGCCCCGCGGCGCCAGCACCAACTGGTCAAATTCCAGCCTAATCTGCACGCCGTGGGCACTCGTCACTTCCAGGCGCGCCCCAATCTGCTTGCTCAGGCCCCGGATGAGCTCCAGGCCCAGGGTGCGGGACTGCTGGGGCTCAAAATCGGCCGGCAGGCCCACCCCGTCGTCGCCGATGCTGAGCCGGTAATGGCCCGGGGCCGGCGCTTCCAGTCCGATGCTGAGCCGCCCGCTCCGCCCCGCGGGAAAGGCATACTTGAGGGTGTTGGTGATGGCTTCGTTCAAAATCAGGCCCAGGGGCACGGCCAGGGCCACGTCCAGCTCCACGGCCGCCACGGCCAGCGCGGTTTGCACCCGCCCTTCGCAGTCGAAGGAGGCCAGCAGGTGCTCCACGATTTCCTGCACGTAGGCGTGCATGGGCACCCCCGTCAGCTGGTTGCTTTGGTACAGCTTCTGGTGGATGAGGGCCATGGAATGCACCCGGTTGCGGCCCTCGCGCACGGCGGCCAGCGCCGGGCCGTCTTTCAGGTACACGGCCTGGGAGCGCAGCAGGCTGCCGATGATTTGGAGGTTGTTTTTCACCCGGTGGTGAATTTCTTTCAGCATCCATTCCTTCTCTTCCAGCAGGCCGCTTTTTTCCGTCAGCACTTTTTCCAGGGCTTGGTTCTGCACAAAAATTTCCTGGCGCTGGGATTCCAGCAGCCGGTTGCTGTGCTGCCTGAGGCGGTAGCGGTTGTAGCCCAGGCCCAGCACCAGCGCCAGCAGCACGGCCCCCACCAGCGAGGCGTTGCGCTGCGTTTCGCGCTGCCGGAGGTTGGCGCGCTGCACGAGGTTCTGCTTGGTGAGCAGGGCCATGTCCTGCTCTTTTTTCTGGGTGTCGTACTGAATTTGCAGGCTGGCAATCTGCCGGCTTTTGCGCTCGTTGAAGATGGAGTCGCGCAGCAGCTGGTAGTGTTGCTGCTGCGCAATGGCGGCCAGGAAGTTGCCCTGCGCCGAGTCGACCTTGAACAGCAGCAGGCGCATGTCGGCCTTCTTCTTCAGCGAGACCTCCGCCCGCATGGCCCAGGCTTTGGTGGCGTAGCGGCGGGCGCGGTCGTAGCGCCTCACGGCCAGGTAGAGCTGGCCGGCCCGCAGGTAGGCCGTCAGCAGCAGCACGCGGCGGTCGGCCAGAGTGGTGTTGGCCTCCAGCACGCTGATTAGTTGCAAGGCATGCTTTTCCGCGGGCCCGAACTGCTTGTTGGCCAGGTAGCAAATCGACAGCAGGTTCAGCGAATCGAGCGCGGGGCGGTCGTGGAGCGGGTACTGCCGGAGGGCCTCCCGGGCCAGATTGAGGGCATCCTGCGTGCGGTGCTGCGCAATCAGCACCTCGGTAATCAGCGTGATGGCGTTGATGACCTCGCCGGCGTCGCGGGCCCGCTCGGCGCGGCGGCGGGCGCTGTTGTAGTAAGTTAGGGCGTCATCAAACTGATGCAGAATAAAATAGGTGTTGCCCACCCGGTAATAAAACAGGTTCAGGTTGGCGGTGTCGGCGGTGGCCCGCGCGCTTTCAATCGAGGCCAGCCCGTAGCGCAGGGCCTCGTTGTAGTCGCCGAGCCGGGCATTGGCCACGCCCAGCAGGTCGTGGGTGTAGTGCAGGCGGCGGTAGCCAACGGCCCGGTAGCGGGCCAGCACTTGCAGCAGCTCGGCCCGCGCCAGGCCTTCCTGGCCCTGCTGCATGTGCAGGTCGGCAATGGTTTTGAGCGCGTAGGCCGCCCGCGCGCCGTCGTGCACGGCTTCGTACAGGCCCATGGCCCGTTGCAGGCCGCCGATGCGGCGCGGAATGTCGGCCGCCGAAGACGAGTAGGTTTCGCTCAGGTAATAGCTGCCGTCGGCGGCCAGGCGCCGGTAGTGGTGCCGGGTGCTGGCGGCCAGCCCCTGAGCCAGCAGCCGGGCGCCCCGGGCCGCCTGGCCGCAGGCCAGCCAATAATTGCCCAGCGCGTACCAACTGCCGATTTGGGCGCGCGCATCCCGCCGCCGCTGGCTCAGGGCCAGCGCCTGCTGGCCGTACAGCAACGCACTGTCCAGCGGCGCGCCAAAGCCCCGGTTTTTAGCGGTCAGGTCCTGGCTCAGCGCCAGCAGGAGCGCCAGGCGGGTTGCGTTGGGGGGCGTCCGCCACAGCTGCCGCCGCAGGCTGTCGGCCTGGGCCGGCCGGAGCAAGGGATACAGCGGCTCGGCGCGCACCGGCCCGGCCAGCAGCAACGCCAAGAGGGCCAGAAAAGCAGCAGCACGGTTCATAGGCGGGCAGTGGTGGCACCGGGTGGTTTCGGGCAGCGCATTGCTCACGCCTCCGGCCCAGCCGCGGTGATGCTTTTGCGGATGCCCAGCTTTTCCATGCGGTATTCCAGGGTGGTGGGCTTGAGGTTCAGCAGCTCGGCGGCGCCGCCGCTGCCCCGCACCCGGCCGTTGGTTTTCACCAGCACGCCCAAGATGTACTCGCGCTCGGTTTCCAGCTGCAGCTGCTTCACGTCGAGCAGGTCCTTCGGGGGCTGGGCCGGCCGGGGGCCGCTGCCGGCCGCCTGGGCCGGCGGTGGCGCTGGCTGAAACAAGGCGCTGGCGAGCGAGCGGCCCAGCACCAGCGGCCGCTGCCCGTCGCCCACGATAACCGATTGTTCGATAATGTTTTCCAGCTCCCGGATGTTGCCGGGCCACGCGTAAGCCTGCAGCTCGGCCAGCGCCTCGGGCGCCAGGCCCCGGAAAGGCCGGCCGATGTTGCGGGCCGCCTTTTGGGCAAAGTAGGTGGCCAGGGCCGGGATGTCGGCCAGGCGCTCGCGCAGGGGCGGCAGCGTGAGCGGAAACACGGCCAGCCGGAAGTACAAATCCATGCGGAAGCGGCCGGCGCTCACCTCCTTTTCCAGCTCGCGGTTGGTGGCCACCAGCACCCGCACGTCGGTTTTGATGGGCGTGTTGCTGCCCAGCCGCTCAATCTCTTTTTCCTGCAGCACCCGCAGCAGCTTGGCTTGCAGCTCCAGCGGCAGCTCGCCGATTTCGTCGAGGAAGATGGTGCCGCCCCGGGCCAGCTCAAACTTGCCGATGCGCCGGTCGTGCGCGCCTGTGAAGGCGCCCTTCTCGTGCCCAAACAGCTCCGACTCTATCAGCGTGGCCGGCAGCGCCGCGCAGTTCAGCTTCACCAGAAGCTGGGCGCGCCGGCCCGAGCGGTTGTGGATGGCCCGCGCCACCAGCTCCTTGCCCGTGCCGCTCTCGCCCAGAATCAGCACCGTCGAATCGGTGGGGGCCACCTGCGAAACCTGGTTGAACACCCGCAGCAGGGCCGGGCTGCTGCCGATGATTTCCTCGAAGTTGGCCGTGGTTTTCACCTCGTCCTGCAGGTAGGAATTTTCCTGCCGCAGCCGTTCGCTCAGCCGGGCCACTTCCTCGAAGGCCAGGACGCGCTCCAGGGTCAGGGCCACGGGCTGCTCCAGGCGGTCGAGCAGGGCCAGGTGCCGGGCCCGGTAGGCGTCGGGCTGCCGGCTGAAAAACGTCAGCATAAAGCGGTGCTGCGGCCCCACCACCACGGGCATGACCAGGGCCGCGGCCATGCGCAGGCTTTTGGCAATGCCTTGCAGCAGCGGGTGTTGCCGGCACAGCGCCGCGTAGGCCTCGTGGCCGTAGCACCTTGGGAAATCGTAGAATTTCTGGTCCAGCTCCCGCAGCTGAGGCAGGTGCGCCGCCGGCAGGTTGATGAGCCGCAGAAAGGCCTCCTGGTCCAGGGCCTGGTACTCGTCGAACCCGGTGCGGTAGTAGCGGTACGTGAAGCTTTCGCTGCCGTGCTCGTAGCGCACGGCCATCAAATCGAAACTGATGGCCTCCTGCAACAGGCCAGCCGCCTGCAGCAGCTTATCGGGCCAGGGGCGGGCCTGGGCCAGGGTTTCGGTGAGGGCAATTTGCAGGCTTTTTTCCTTGCGCAGCTGCACTTCCACGCCGTGCGCGTGGCGGTAGCGCCCGATTTCGAGGGCCGTGAGCACGTCCTTTTCCCGAAAAGGCTTCACGATGTAGCCGCTGGGCTGGGTGGCCTTCACGGCGTCGAGCACGCTGGGGCTGTCGTTGGCCGAAATGTAAATGAACGGGACGCCCGCTTCTTCGAGCAGCGCGGCCAGGTCGAGGCCCGTTTCCGAGCCCTTGAGGAAGATGTCGAGCAGCACGATGTCGGGCCGCTGCCGGGCCAGCAGCAGCCGGGCCTCCGCCACCGAATCGGCGATGCCCAGCACCTCATAGCCCGCTTCCAGCAGCAGCAGGCGCAAGTCGTTGGCAATGACGTACTCGTCCTCCACAATTAGCACCGCGCAGGGGCTGGCGTCGGCGGGGGCAGCGGGGGAGGGCTGAGGCATGAGGCGGCGAGCGGTTAGGAAATTTTCATGGTGCCGGGGCCGCAAGCGACCAGCAGTAGGAAATATACAAATTATTGCTGCTCTGCTCAAACTGCGCGCGGCGCTGGCCCGGCTTTCACCTCGAACTTGCTAATTCACCGCTCTCGCAATCATAGAACCGTGCCAATCCGACGGCGGGCGTTCCGCACCCGCCTTGCCGCCCTCCTGCGCACTCACGCGGGCACTTTCGCAGCCAGAAAGGGCCGAGCTGCCACGATTAGCAAGAAACACAGCCTCCAACTATTCTGGATATCTCCAAATAGCTCCAGGTTTTTGTTCAGACCCGCTGCCTTCCCTCAACCTTGCGCTCGCTCGAAATGGAGCGCCGGGCTGGTCAAAATGCAACGAGAGTTCATTGCGGGAAAGGGTTTGCCTGATTGCCTGATTGCCTCACGGGGCAAGAGTACGTCACTGACCATCGGAGGAGGCCAGCGCCTGAATTTCCCGGTATATCCTCCGGGTCTCCGGTACCGGCAGGGCCAGGGCTTCGCCATAAGTGAGAATGGCCCCGGCAAACAGCTCAAGCTCGGTGCGGGGCCGGCCCGCGTGCACGTCCAGCTGCAGCGACGTGGGGGTGGGGTAGGGAAAGGTCGCGGCTTTTTGAAACGTGCGCGCGATGATGTCGGCCGGCAGGTCAATGCCTTTGGCGCGGGCAATGGCCTCAATTTCCTGCATCAGGTGCCGGGCCCGGGCGTGCAGGGCCGGGTCTTCGTTGACCTGGCCGATGGAGCGGTTGTAGCGAGCCGACACCAGGCCGAAGCTGGCGATGAAGAAAAACTTGGTCCAGATGGCGGGAAAAACATCGGCCTGGTACTCCAGGGCAATGCCCGCGGCGGTGAGGGAGCGCAGCAGCGGGGTGGGGTCGAACGACGGGAACTGCGGGTCCTGCCCAACGATGATGCGGCCGGGGTTGCCGCGGTGCTCCACCACGCCGCTCTCCTTCAGGTGGGAGGCCACGTACACGCAGGCCGGCAAAACAATGGCCTGCGGTAGCCACCGGCGGATGCGCTCGTAGATGTCCACCCCGTTCATCAGCGGCAGCACCACGCTGCCCGCGGGCAGCACAGGTTGCAGCTGGCGGCAGAGGTCCTCCAGGTCGTACTCCTTGGTGCACAGCAGCAATAGGTCCACCTTGCCGAGTTCGGCCACCGTTGCCACCAGCCGCGCCGGGTGCACGACGGGCTCCGCGTGCTCGGGCGAAAGCAGCGTCAGCCCGTGCGTGCGCACGGCCGCGTGGGTGGCGCCCCGGGCAACGAACGTGACCCACACCGCCGCCGCGCCGGCGTGGTACTGCGCCAGCTTGAAGCCAAAATAACCCCCGACGCCTCCCAGGCCAACGACGGCGAGTTCGGTGGTTTCTGTTGTAAAATTCATGATGAGTGGTCTGAAAGAGAAAGCCTGAGTTGGCTTGAATTGTCTTGTTGTAGAAACGCAGCCGCCCCGGCGGTGCCTCAGCCACCGGGGCGGCTCAGGCCAATTACTTCCTCAGACGTAAGGCCAAAGAGGGGAGGCGTGGGCACGCCCACCAGGCCCAGGTAGACGTACAACTGCCCGCGGTGGTGAATTTCGTGCTCTAAAAGGGCCCGGAGCCATTTCCACAGCGTAATCTGCCCGTTGCCGGGCGTGCGGCGCTTCTGCTGCAGGTCGTCGTCGGTCAGGCTGCTGAAAATGGCGGCTGATTCTGCCCGCAGCCGCTGGTAGTAGTCCAGCGCTTCCGCTGGCCCGTCGGCCAGGTCCGGGCCGCAGCCGGCGTAAGCACTCGGCCGCCCGGCCGCTACTTCGGCGTACAGGTAGCGCTCGATGGCCGCGATGTGGCGCACGGTTTCGCCCAGGGAAAAGCTGCCCGGCCGGCCGCGCCAGTCCAGCTGGTCCGGGGGCACCAACGCCACCACCCGGTCGGTGCGCTGGCGGATGTTGGCGCGATAGTCCAGAAACGAGGCAACGGTGCGTATTTCCATTGATGGTTGAGTTTAAAGGGCCTGTGCTTCTGCTTCCGCCAGCAGCAGCTCCATGTGAATGTTGACCCGCTCGTAGGGCGAGGGCCGGTCGGGCTCGATGCGTTGGAAACCCAGCTTGTAGTAAAGCTGGATGGCCGCGGTGAGCCGGGTGTTGCTTTCCAGGTACACGCGCCGCGCGCCCATACTACGGGCGGTGTCGAGGGCGGCCTGGGCCAGGCGGCGGCCGATGCCCAGCCCCTGCGCGGCCGCCGATACGGCCATTTTGGCCAGTTCCAGGGTGTCCGCGTCCATGCGCAGCAGCGCGCAGGCGCCCACAATTTGGCCTTGGTACTCAGCCAGCAGGATTTGGCCGCCCCGCTGCAGCACGTATTCTTCGGGGTGGTCGAGCATCTCCAGGTCGTGGGCTTCGAGCACAAAATCCTTCTCAATCCACTCCACATTCAGGCGCTTGAAATCCGCCGCGTACGGCGGCTGGTACGTCAGGATGCGGACCTGCGCCGCGGCGGGGGCGTCGGGTTGGGTTTCGGGGCGGTTGGCTGGCTCCGGGCGGGTCACGGGCCCGCGTTCGTCGGTTGCATCGGTGGTGGGCATGGACGTAGAGAAATGCGCTTTAAACAGATGGGAAATACTCTTGACCGTCCGGCACGAGGCGGCCGGCGGCGCGGCCTTCCGGCTCAGGCCGCAGAAGGTTTATTGCCCTGCAAATACTCGTCAGTGAAGTGCGCCTTGTGCTGGGGCTGGGCAAACTTCCCGGCGTTGTAGGCCTGCGAATGGCCCCGCGGAATGGAGAGCGACTGCCATTGTCCGTCCAGCGCCATCTTGCCGATGAACACGATTTGGCCCACGTGGTAGGGGTAGTGCGCCAGCTGCCGGTTGACGGCTTCGGTGATGGTGTGGCCCTGGTTGCGGATGTACACCGTCGTGTCCTGGTGGGCCTCCGTGACGGAATCGAGGGCGGCGAAGAGGCAGGCCCAGCCGGCTTCCCACTGGGCCAGCAGGTCGGCCCGGGTCTGAATGCCGGTTTCAAATTCCGCGTCGCGGTTGCGCCACGGCTTCTCGCCGTCGGAGGTGAGGAAATCGGTCCAGCGCGAGAGCATGTTGCCCCACAGGTGCTGCACGATGACGGCAATGCTGTTGCTCTCGGCGTTGTACTGCCAGAACAGGGCTTCGTCGGGCAGCTGAGCAAAGGTCTTTTCGCCGAGCAGCTTGTAGTACTCGAATTGTTTTCTGACGCTGGTAAGGTAGTCCGGAGCCATAAGAAAAGCGGTTTAGAGGTGAGAGAAAAACAGGAGGTTTCCGGGGCCAAAACGAGTTAGGGCGAAAGCGTTTCCGGCTGCCGCGTGGGGCGGTTGATGAGCCATACGCCGCCGAGTATCGCCACCAGGGCCAGCCCTTGCTGGACGCTGATAACCTCGTGGGCCAGTCCGGCCCCGAGCAGCACGGCCACCACGGGGTTGACGTAGGCGTAGGTGCCCACCACGGCGGGCGGCCGCACCTGCAACAGCCACAGGTAGGCCAAATAGGCCACGCCCGAACCAAACACGACCAGGTAGCCCAGCGCCCACAGGCTCCGGCCGCTCATCTGGGCCGGCGCCACGCGCGCCCATTCGCCCGCCGCGGTGCCCACCAGTCCACAAAACAGCCCCGCCGCCAGGAGCTGCTGCGCCGCGTTCGGCAGCGCCGGCCCTGGCGCGGCCCGGTAGCGCGTCAGCAGCGACCCGGCCGCCGTGCCCAGGCTGCCCGCCCCGATGGCGCCCACCGCCAGCCAGTACCCCGGGCCGGGCGCCCGCGTGGCCGGGGCCGTCAGTTGCTCGCCGAACAGGCCCACCACGCCCAGGCTGCCCAGCAGCAGGCCCAGCAGCCGCCGCTTTTCGCGGCGGTACTGCGCCCAGCGCGGCCAGTCGAGGACGGCCAGCCACAGCGGCACCGTGGTGGCCAGGATGGCGGCGAGGCTGCTGGGCAGCACCTGCTCGGCCCACACCGTGGAGCTGCTGCCCAGCCCCAGAATCAGGATGCCGCAGGCGGCGTTGCGGGGCCACCCGGTCCGCCGCACGGCGGGGTGGCCCCGCAGCCGGCTCAGGCCCGCCAGCAAGGTGCCGGCCACCAGCAGGCGCGTGGCCATCATCAGGTAGGGCGGCAGCGTTTCCAGCGCCACCAGCGCCGCGAAATACGTCGAGCCCCAAATCAGGTAGATGGCCGCAAAGGCCAGTGCCACGGCGCCGGCCGAAACCGGTACCGGGCCGGGCGCGAGCGGGCCGCTGCGGCGAACCGGGGAATCAGCAGTAGCAGGCATGGCGGGGCAGGAGAGAAGGTATTTTGTGCTGTTTGACTGGCCAGGAGCCTTCAGGCGCCGGCTTCAACCTCAGCAGCGAGGAAGCCGATGAGGCGCTGCACCACGGGCGGGTGCCGCAGGATGCGGGTGTGGCCCACGCCCCGGACTTCGTACTGCGCAATGGCAGGGTTGGCGGCGAGATAGCGCTGCACCGCGTCGAAGGTGACTTGCTCGTCGGTGGCGTCGTACACCCCCAGCAGGTGCCCGGCGTGGAGCTGGTTGGCCGGGGGAAGAGCAATGCTTTCCACGGGCTGCCGCAGGTGCCGGGCCAGGCGCTGGTAGAAGCGGCGGCGTATGGCCGGGGGCACTCGCAGCGGAGTAAAAGCGACGTCGAAGCTGGCCTGGGCCGAGAGCGGGCTGGCCACAAAGGCGAATTTCTCCACGCTCGTGCTGGAATCAGTTAACAGCAAAGCCGCTGCAATGCCGCCCATGGAATGGGCTATGATGGCAAAGGGCAGTCCGGCGGAGCGGGTGTAGTCAAGCAGGGCCTGCCGCATTTCCACGAGGTTGGTTTCCAGGCCTTCGGAGCGGCCGTGGGCCGGCATGTCGAAGGCCACCACGGTGTAGCCCCGGTGCAGCAGCGCGGGCACCAGGTCGCGGAAGTCGGTGGGGCTGCCTTCCCAGCCGTGCACCAGCAGCACCGTGCGCGGGCCGTTGCCCCAGCGGTAGCCCTGCAGCCGGAGAGAAACGCCGGTGAGCGCGCCCGTGCTGGCGAAGAAAAACAGCTCGGCCCCAGCCAGAAACTGCACCGGCCCGGCCCGCAGCTGCCGGCGGCGCGGCCGGAACACGCGCCACAGCAGGCGCACGCCCAGCCCCGGCAGCACGGGGCTCAGAAACCGGTAGAAAAAGCGCAGGCCGCGCAGGGCCAGAGGCAAGGGCTTGGGCATGAGGAAACGAGCAGCAAAAGCCGCGGGCTAGAATGAAAAGCTTGTTTCGAAGCGGTGGCAGGCTAGCCGTTGGCCGGCTCGGCCAGCTCCTCCGGCATCACCACGATGCCCTGCTGCAGCTTGGAGTTTTTGCGCCCGTACAGGAAGTACACGGCAAAGCCCAGCAGCATCCAGACCACGGCCACTTGCAGGGTGAAGGCGTCGAGGGCCACAATCAGCAGGGTGCAGAGCACGGCGCCCAGGGCCGGCACCAGCGGAAAGCGCGGCGAGGACAGCGGCGCCCGAAACGGCCGCGGCTGCCCGGGGTGGGAGCGGCGCATGAGCCACACGCCGATGCTCACCAGCACAAAGGCCAGCAGCGTGCCGAAAGACGTTAAATCGCCCGCCAGTGAGCCCGGCACGAAGGCAGCAAACACCCCCACAAAACCCATGAGCACGAGGTTGGACTTGTAGGGCGTGCGGTAGCGCGGGTGCAGCTCGGCAAAGGCCTGGGGCATGAGCCCGTCTTTGGCCATGGAGAAAAACACCCGGCTTTGGCCCATGAGCATCACCAGCACCACCGACGAAAAGCCCAGCAGAATGGCCAGCGTCACGGCCGTGGCCAGCCAGCCGTAGCCGGGCATGTGCGCCCGGATGGCGTAGGCCACCGAGGCCTCGGCCCCCAGCGAAGGGTCGGCAAACTCGCGCCAGTTGGCCACGCCGGTCAGCACGTGGCCGAACAGCACATACAGCACCGTGCAGATGGCCAGGGAACCCAGAATGCTGATGGGCATGTCGCGCTTGGGGTTCTTGGCTTCCTGCGCGGCCGTGCTCACGGCGTCGAAGCCGATGAAGGCGAAGAACACAATGGCCGCGCCGCCCAGGATGCCGCCGATGCCGTGCTTGTTCCAGGCCGAATACTCGCGCACCACCGCGCCCGCCGCGTTGCGCACCGGCGCGGCGTTTTCGGGAATGAGGTAGGGCGTGTGGTTGGCGGGGTTGATGAACTGCCAGCCCACCCCGATGAAAAGCAGCACCACGGCCACCTTCACCACCACCATCACCGAGTTGAACACCGCCGATTCCTGCGTGCCCTTCACCAGCAGCAAGCTCAGGGCGATGACCACCAGCACCGCCGGCAGGTTGATGAACCCGTGCTGCGTCACGCCGCCCAGCACGGCGCTTTCCAGCGGGGAGTGGCACCAGGCGTAGGGCATATGCACCCCGAAAGCTTCCAGCAGCTTGTTGAGGTATTCGCTCCAGCCGATGCTGACGGTGGCCGCGCCCAGTGCGTATTCCATAATCAGGGCCCAGCCGATGACCCAGGCCACAAACTCGCCCATGGTGGTGTAGGCGTAGGTGTAGGCCGAGCCGGCAATGGGAATCATGGCCGCGAACTCGGCGTAGCACAGGCCCGCAAACACGCAGCCCAGCGCCGCCAGCACAAAGGCCAGCGTCACGCCCGGCCCCGAGGCCTGCGACACGGCATTGGCCGTGCGAATGAACAGGCCGGAGCCAATAATGGCGCCCACGCCCAGTGCCGTCAGGTTGGCGGCGCCGAGGGTGCGCTTGAGCGCGCCGTGGCCGGAAGCGTTGGCCTCGCCCAGGAGCACGGCCAGCGGTTTGGTAGCGAAGAGGCGGCTCATAAATTCGAAGTGGCGGCTGCGGTGGAAGAAACGGCACGTTCAGACTGCTGGCCCGCCAGTTGCCGGGCCAGCGCGCTGATGCGAGCCAGGTGGTGGTCATCGTGCTCGGCCACGAACAAAAACAGGTCCATCGGCCGCATGGGGGTGCACATGCGCGGGTGCAAGGCCGAGCGGTGTAGCACCGCGTCGTCCACCTCCTGCAGGCGCTGCACCGCGCGCAGCCGCTGCTGGCGGAAGCTTTGCAGCAGCACTTGCGGCGGCGTGGCGTTGTGGTTCGCCAGGGTCGTGGCCTCATTGCTTAAGTCGGTGGGGCGCAGCTCTGCCTCACCGTTCACGATGTCCTCCAGCCGGCCCAGCCACAAGGGTTCCAGGTCGGCCAGGTGGCCCACGTTTTCCTGGATGGTCCACGTGCCGTCCACCCACGTTGTCAGCCATTCCGGGCTGATACCGGTCAGCTTTTCTTCCAGCCGGGCCGGGGTGCCCAGCAGGCGCTCCAGCAGCGAAGGCAGCAGGCGCGGGTCGGCCGATTGTGAAAATTCGCGCTCAAACCATTTGAGTTGTTTCATGCGGAGATGGTGGGGTTGGTGAGGCGGCCACAAGGCCACGTTTTCGAATGCTGAAGAATGGTGCCGCCCGCGCTACGCTGGCATTTGGGCCAAGTCAATAGCCTCGCGCACGAGCCCGCCCAGCCGCACAAGGCCCGCCTCCACTTCCTCGCCGAAAGGCAGCCCGTAGCTGAGCCGGAAGCAATTGTGGTACTGCTCATGCAGCGTAAACATGCGCCCCGGCGCCAGACTGATGCCCGCCTGCGCCGCCCGCCGAAACAGCGCCGTGGCGTCGACCCCGGCCGGCAGCTCCACCCACAGCAGAAAACCGCCCTGCGGCCGGCTGACCTTGGTGGCCGGAAAGTGCTGCTCGATGGCCCGGGCGTAGCGCCGGTAGTTGTCGAGCAAAAAGCGCCGCAGTCGCTGCAAGTGCAGCTCGTAGCGCCCGGTGGCCAGCAGGTAGCCAATGGCTTGGTGCGTGAGCCCCGGCGAAGCCACCTGCTGGTAGAGCTTCAGCCGCTTGATTTGCTCCAGGTAGCGCCCCGGGGCCACCCAGCCCACCCGGTAGCCGGGCGCCAGCGTCTTGCTCACCGAGCCGCACCAGAGCACCAGCCCGCTGGTGTCGAACGCCTTGCAGGGCTTCGGCCGTTGCGCCCCAAAATGCAGGTCGCCGTAGAGGTCGTCCTCAATGAGTGGCACCTGGTAGCGCTCCAGCAGCTGCACCAGCCGGCGCTTGTGAGCCTCGGGCATGCAGCAGCCCATGGGGTTGGTGAAGTTGGGCGTGAACAGGCACACCTGCACACGGCCCTCCGCCAGGTGCCCGGCCAGCGCGTCGAGCTCCACGCCGGTTTCGGGGTGGGTGGGCAGCTCCAGCACCTGCCGGCCCAGAGCGCGGGCCAGCTGCAGCACGCCCAGGTAGGTAGGGCTTTCCACGGCCAGCGTATCGCCGGGCTTGGTGAGGGCCAGCAGGCACAAGGAGATGGCCGCCATGCAGCCCTCGGTGGTCACCAGCTCGTGTTCGGTGAGCTGTCCGCCCCACAGCATGCTGTAGCGGGCAATCTGCTGGCGCAGCAGCAGGTTGCCCTGCACGGGCTCGTAGCGGGTGCCGGCCTGCGGCAGCTGCTGCTGGGCGCGCCGCACGGCCTCGGCCAGCCGCGCCACGGGCAGCACCGACGGGTCGGGCACCGAGAGCGAGAGCGGCAGCAGGTCCGGCCGGTGCATGTGGGCGGCGTATTCGGCAATCAGGTTCTCGGCCTCGCTGAAGGCGGCGGCCACCGGCGGGTGCGCGGCGGGCTGCGTGGGCGTGGGCAGGGCGGGGGTGGGACGGCCCGCCGGGCGCACGTAGTAGCCCGACTGCGCCCGCACCTCCACCAGCCCGCTGGCTTCCAGCGCGTAGTAGGCCTGCAAAATGGTGCTCACGCTCAGCCCCTGCTCCCGGCTCAGCACCCGCACCGAGGGCAGCTTGTCGCCCGCGCGCAGCACCCCGCCCCGAATCTGGGCCGCCAGGTGGTGGGCCACCACCTGGTACTTATGCAGCGGAGCAGCGACGGGCAGCGCAGGGTTCATGGCAGGTAAAGATTAGCAGGAATAAGGAGGATAACCTCGCGTGGGCCGGGGCATCAATCAGGCACCAGTCACCGGCGCCGCGTAGTGCGCCCGCACCCGCTGCACCCGGCCCTGGGCATTCAGCTCCATGTATTCGGCGGCGGGCCAGCCGTTGATGCTGCGGTAGTAGAGCACCACCGACTGCACGCCGGGCAGCACCTGCTGCAAGGCAAAGTGCAGGTCCGGGTAGCGGGCCAGACCGGTGGCAAAATAGGCGCGCAGGGTTTCTTTGGTGTGCAGGGCGCCGCTGGCACCCGCGCCGAGCTGCTGAATCAGCGGCGAGCGGAAGTCCAGCTCGTCGGCGTAGTGGGCCATGATGCGGTCCAGGTCGTGGGCATTCCAGCTTTCTACCCAGTCGTGGGCAAAGTCGGTGGCTTGTTCTTGGGTCATGGAAGTAAGAAAAAGGTGGTGGCCAAGTGGGCAGAAGTCCGACAAAAGTCCGGGATGCTGTGCCCCCAAAACAGTAGCAGTTTTCGACTTATCCGACCAGTACAGTTGGCCCTTGCGAGTGGCCCGGCGCAGGCCGTGGGCCAGTCCACCTTTAGCAACGCTCTAGCACGGTGGCAATGCCCTGCCCGCCCCCAATGCACTGCGTGGCCAGCGCGTAGCGCCCGCCCGTGCGCCGAAGCAAGCCGGCGGCCTTGCCCGTGATGCGCGCCCCCGTGGCACCGAGCGGATGCCCCAATGCCAGGGCGCCGCCGTCCAGGTTCAGCTTCTCGGGCGCGATGCCCAGTTCCTGCTGGCAGGCCAGCGCCTGGGTCGCAAACGCCTCGTTGAGCTCCACCACATCCATGTCGGCCAAGCGCAGCCCCGCCCGGGCCAGGGCCTTGTGCGTGGCCGGAATCGGCCCGAGCCCCATCACCTCCGGGCCCACGCCGGCCACTGCCACGCTTCTTAGCTGCGCCAGGGGCGTGAGCTGGTGCCGCCGCAGAAAGGCCTCGCTCACCACCAGCACGGCCGCCGCCCCGTCCGTCAGCGGCGAGGAGGTGCCCGCCGTCACGGTGCCATCGGCCGCAAACGCCGGCTTGAGGCCGGCCAGGCCCGCCGGTGTTGTGGCCGGACGCAGGCAGCCGTCCTGGGTCACCACCGAGCCATCGGATAGCTGCACCGGCACCAGCTCGTCGGCAAAGGCCCCGGCGGCCACGGCAGCGGCGGCTTTGGCCTGGCTCGCGGTGGCAAACTGTTCCTGAGTTTCCCGGCTGATGCCGTACTGCCGGGCCACGTTCTCGGCCGTAATGCCCATGGGGGTGTACGTTTCCGGGCGCAATTGCAGCAAGGCCGGGCTGGGGGAAGGGTGCAACCCGCTCTGCGGCACCTTGGTCATCGATTCCACCCCCAAACACAAAAACGCCTCGCCCGCGCCGGTGGCAATGCTGCCCGCCGCGGCGTGAATGCTCGTCATCGAGGAGCCGCAGAAGCGGTTGATAGTGGCGCCGGCAATGTGCTGGGGCAGCCCGGCCAGCAAGGCCACGATGCGGGCGAGGTTGTCGCCCTGCTCGCCTTCGGGGTAGGCGCAGCCCAGCAGCACGTCTTCCAGCTCGGCGGGGTCAAAGGCCTGGCGGGCCAGCAGGCCGCGCACCAGCTGCGCAGCCAACTCGGCCGGTGGCAGGGTCGCAAACGTGCCTTTGCGGGCAAACTGGAAGGGGGTGCGGGCGAAATCCAGCAAGTAAGCATCCATGGGAAAAGGGAGAGAGGTGGGAAATGGAAAGGCTCTGTCAGGAGCAAACGCGGTGCTTCAATATTATACCGATTGGTATGTTATTGGGTAAAAAAAAGTCAGGCCACCAGTTCGGTTTCAATCAATTGTTCCAGGTGGTCGAGCACCGTGTACAGCGCCTGGGGGTTCTCGGTGGCTTTGGCCAGGAGCACTCCGCCCTCAATCAGCGCCATTAAAACCGTCGCGTAACGAGTGGCGTCGGCTTCGGGCTTGAGGTCGCCGGCCTGCTGGCCCGCTTCGATGACGTGGACGAGGTTGCCGTGCCAGCCGCGCAACGTTTCCTGTACCCGCCGCCGCAGGGGGGAGGCAGGGGCGTCGTCCACTTCCACGGCCGTGTTGAGGATGGGGCAGCCGCCCCGGGCTTGCAGTTCGGCGTAAACCTGGCGGTAGAAGCGCGGTACGGCCAGCAGCTTTTCGCGCGCGGGCGCAGTCTTGGGCGCACTGGCGCGCAGGCCGTTGAACACAAACGCGAGGTTGTGCTCAAAGGCGGCCAGCGCCACCTCTTCCTTGTTTTCGAAGTTGCCGTAGATGGCCCCTTTGGTCAGGCCAGTGGCGGCCGTCAGGTCGTTTAGCGACGTGCCCGCATAGCCCTGCTTATTGAAAACAGGGGCCGTTTGCTCGATAATGAACTGGCGGGTGCGCTCGGCTTTAGACATAGGTGCTGACAAAACTACGGCAAATATACCAATCGGTATTAAAAGTGCAGCAGGGGCGTAGAATTTTTGTGAATGCGTGCTATACTAGTCAGGCTTTGGCACCTTTTACCCGGGGCAGTGGTACGTCCATTCCGGCGGCACGCAGTACTATAATGATACGCTCCACGCCCCCGCTAACTTCGACTGTCTTTTTTTCTTCAGAAACAGGGCCTATTCTACCACCAAGCGTAAGGCCTGGCTACCCACGCGCACCACGTACACGCCGGTAGCCAACCCCTGCGGCAGCGTCAGAGCGGCCTTGCCGGCGGCATCGGCGGTAGCGGCCAGCACCTGCCGGCCCAGGGCATCAAACACCGTGACGGCGTCGTCGGGCTGCGCGCCCGTGAGGGTAGTAGCCTGGGTGACTGGGTTGGGAAACAGGGCCAGTTTGGCTTGGGGGCCCACCGCCACGGTGCGCACGGGCGAGTAGCTGGCCGTGCCATCCAGGTCCACTTGGCGCAGGCGGTAGTACACCAGCGGGGCGGCGTAGCGGGCCACGTGCTCATCGACGAAAGCATACGTGTGCGCTTGGGTGCTGCTGCCGGCTCCGGCCACCGTGCCCAGGCGGGCGAAGCGGGCCCCGTCGGCGCTGCTTTCCACCTCGAAGCCAGCGTTGTTGAGTTCGCTGGCTGTCGTCCATTGCAGCAGGGCGCCCGTGCCCTGGGCCTGGGCCGTGAAGGTGGCCAGCTCCACGGGCAACGGGTTGGCGGCGTTGCCCAGGGTCCAGAGTGAGAAGTTGCTGATGCCGCTCAGGCTGGCGGTGTGGGTGGTGGGCTGGCTGCCGCTGGCGGCGGTAGTGGCCAAGGTGGCGGCCTTCTGTGGTTGCCAAGTGGTGCCCGCGTTATCGCTCTTGAACAGGCGCAGGTTGGCGGCAGCAATGCCATTGCGCTCGTCGTCGCGCACGGTCAGGGCCAGGGCCACGTTCAGGCCGGTCCTGACGGCGGGCTGGATGTCGAACACGCGCTTGACGCTCTGGCTGGTGCCCGCGCCGGTGCGGGCCGTGCCGGTGGTGCGCACCACCAGGGTGCTGCCAGGCAGGCGGCTGCTGCTGGGCGTGAGCGTGAGGCCCAGCCCGCCGAAGGTCTGGGTGGTGCCGGCCGTGCTCAGGTTGCGCGTCGTTTGCACCGTGCCCGTGGCGTAGCCGTCAGCATCTTCGCTGAGCGTGGCGGTGGGGCCCAGCGTCAGGGCATTGCTGCCGGTGCGCAGCACGCCGCCGGTGAGCGCGACGGCGCTGGTGGCCGTGACGTCGTCCGTGAGCGTGAGCCCCGCGCCGTTGCTGAGGGTGAGCGCGCGCACGGTGGCCGGCAGGCCCGTGCCCGTGACTTGCGCCGCCGACCCGTTGTAGGTGTAGCGCGCGTCGGCGTCGAAGGTGCGGGTGCCCGTGACCTGCACCGCCCCGGTGCTGCCGCTGCTGCTGATGCCCTGCGCCGAGCAGATGCCCAGCGTGCCGCCCGCTGCCAGCGTGAAGCTGCCCGGGCCGCTGAGCACGAAGCAGCCGTCGTTGAGCACGCCGCCGCTTTGCACCGTGGTGCTGCCGGCCACGCTGATGGGGCTGGCCAGCGTGCCCACGCCGGTGCTGGTGACGGTGAAGGAGGTGTAGAGGGCGTCGGCGTAAATGCCTGTGGTCGTGCTCACCACCAAATCCAGCCCGCCCAGCAGCACCCCGGCCGTGCCGCTGTTGCTGTTGGCCGTGAGCAGGTCCGGCTTGCCGTCGCCGTTCACGTCGGCCACCGCGATGTCGAAGGGCAGGCTGTTGGTGCCGGTGCTATAGGTGGCGGCGGCCCCGAAGCTGCCCGTGCCCGTGCCCAGCAGCACGCTGGCCGTGCCGCTGCTGCTGTTGGCCGTGAGCAAATCCAACTGGCCGTCACCGTTCACATCGGCCACCGCGAGGGCGTAGGTAGAACTACCGCCCGTGCTGTAGGTGCTCACGGCCCCGAAGCTGCCCGTGCCCGTGCCCAGCAGTACCCCGGCCGTACCGTTGCCCGCGTTGACCGTGAGCGCATCCAGCTGGCCGTCGCCGTTCACGTCGGCCACGGCAATATCGTAGGGCGTGCTGCCGCTGCCCGTGCTAAAGGCGGTAACGGCTCCGAAGCTGCCCGTGCCCGTGCCCAGCAGCACCCCCACCGTGTTGTTGAAGAGGTTGGCCGTGAGCACGTCCAGCTTGCCGTCGCCGTTCACGTCGGCCACCGCCAGGTCGCGCGGCTGGCTGTTACTGCCCGTGCTGTAGGTGCTCACGGCCCCGAAGCTGCCCGTGCCCGTGCCCAGCAGCACCCCCACCGCGTCGGTGCCGTAGTTGGCCGTGAGCACATCCGGCTTGCCGTCGCCGTTCACGTCGGCCACCGCGAGGCCGCGGGGAGCGCTGTTGCCGCCCGCGCTAAAAGTGGTAGCGGCCCCGAAGCTGCCCGTGCCCGTGCCCAGCAGCACCCCCACCGAGTTGCTGCTAATGCTATTGTTAGCCGTGAGCAAATCTGGCTTGCCGTCGCCGTTCACGTCGGCCACCGCGATGGCGCGGGGCAGGCCGCCGCCCGAGGAAAAGGTGGTGACGGCCCCGAAGCTGCCCGTGCCCGTGCCCAGCAGCACCCCGGCCGTGCTGTTGCCGTAGTTGGCCGTGAGCAGGTCTAGCTTGCCGTCGCCGTTCACGTCGGCCACAGCCACGCCGCGGGGACTGTTGCCGCTGCTCGTATTCGTCACCGGCAGGAAGGTGCGCGTGGCCAGCACGGGCGTGGTGTTGAGCAGCACCCCGGTCGTGTAGGCGCTGTTGTTGGCCGTGAGCAGGTCCAGCCGGCCGTCACCGTCTACGTCGGCCGCCACAACGCCCCAGGGCTCACTGCCGCTGCCCGTGCTGAGGGCAGTGACGGGACCGAAGGTGCCCGTGCCCGTGCCCAGCAGCATCCCCACCGTGTCGCTGCCCGCGTTGGCCGTGAGCAGGTCCAGCTTGCCGTCGTTGTTCACGTCGCCCACGGCAATGTCGAAGGGTATGCTATTGGGGCCCGCGCTGTAGGTCCTCACGGACCCGAAGCTGCCGGTGCCCGTGCCCAGCAGCACGCCGGCCTTGTTAGTGTCGGAGTTGGCCGTGAGCAGGTCGGGGTTGCCGTCGCCGTTCACGTCGGCCACGGCCACGCCGTAGGGTGTGCTGCCGCTGCCCGTGCCGAAGGCAGTGAAGGGGCCAAAAGTGCCGGTGCCCGTGCCCAGCAGCACCGCCACCGTGTCGTCGCCATTGTTGGCGGTGATAATGTCCGGCTGGCCGTCGCCATTCACGTCGGCCACGGCGATGCCGCAGGGCTGGCTGCCCGTGCCGAAGGTAGTGACGGCCCCGAAGCTGCCGGTGCCCGTGCCCAGCAGCACCCCCACCGTGTTGCTGCCGATGTTGGCCGTCAGTAGGTCGGGCTTGCCATCGCCGTTCACGTCGGCCACGGCGATGCCGCGGGGCTCGCTGAAGGTGCCCGTGCTGAAGGTGCTGGCGGTGCCAAAGGTGCCGGTGCCGGTGCCCAGCAGCACGCTGGCCGTGCTTTTGCCGTTGTTGGCGGTGAGCAGGTCGGGGTTGCCGTCGCCGTTCACGTCGGCCACCGCAATGGCGCGGGGCAGGCTGCCGACGCCCGTGCTGAAGGTGCTGGCGGTGCCGAAGGTGCCCGTGCCAGTACCGAGCTGCACCCCGGCCGTGCTGGTGCCGTAGTTGGCCGTGAGCAGGTCGGGGTTGCCGTCGCCGTTCACGTCGGCCACGGCGATGCCGCGAGGCCGGCTGCTGCCGCCCGTGCTAAAGGCAGTGACGGCCCCGAAGGTGGCGGGCCGCTGGGCCTGGGCGGTGCCGGCCAGCGCCAGCAGCAGGGGCAGCACCCGCAGCGGGCGGCGTAGCAGGGAAACAAAAGTCTGGTTCATACGGGTGTTGCGAATTGCCAAGGCGGCCCGCAACGTGCGGTACAGGTTTAGCATGATTTTTTGAAATACAATAAGATATTTCTGGATGGAGCTCAGACAGAAGCGCCGCACAAAAGTGCCGCAGTCCGGTTCGGCCTCCAACAAAACTCCATCCCCCAAATGGGGGAGGGGCGCGGCTGGCGTGGTGGCGCCGCCGCGGCGGTACTTTGCGCCATGAACTCGCTCAACCTGGCCATCGTCGAAGACGACCCCGAAGTGCGCTGGCTGCTCAGCGACTACCTGCGCCGGCAGCCGGGCCTGAACGTGGTGCTGGTGAGCGAGTCGGCGGAGGATTTCCTGGCCGAGCTACCCGACGGCCTGTCTCCCCACGTGGTGCTGCTCGACATCGGCCTGCCCGGCCTGAGCGGCCTCGACGCGCTGCCCCTCATCAAGCAGCGCCTGCCGCAGGCCGACGTCATCGTGCAAACCATGTTCGAGGACGCCGACCGCATCTACCTAGCTCTGAGCCGGGGTGCGAGCGGCTACCTGCTCAAGAGCACGCCCCTGGGTCAGCTACCCCAGGCCATCCGGGAGGTAGCCGGCGGCGGTTCCAGCCTGAGCCCGGTGGTGGCCCGGCGGGTGCTGGCCCACTTCAAGCCCAGCCCGCAGCCCCACGCCGCCGCCCTCTCGCCGCGCGAGCAGCAGGTCTTCGAGGCCCTGATTGATGGCCTGGCCGACAAGGAAGTGGCCCAGCGCCTGGGCCTGGGCCTGGAAACCGTGCGCACCCACGTCAAAAACGTCTACCACAAGCTGCACGTCAGCGGCCGCATCGAGTTGCTAAGCCGGGCGGCGCGGGGCCAACTGTAGGACGCCCCCGGCAGCAGTATTATTCGCACAAAAAAGAACGTCATGCTGAGCGCAGCCGAAGCATCTCTACCGCGCAAGCAATTATTTACTATTGCACGCGAGATGCTTCGACTGCCCTCAGCATGACGTTCTTGGGGCTCCTTCTGCAACCTGTTTAAACCCTATCCAGCGTCAGGCGCACGCAGTAGCCGGGGCGCCCATCCGCGTGGGGGCCGGTATGCAAGGTGGCGCCCATAGCCTGGGCGCGGCGGGCCATATTGCGCAGGCCCATGCCGCTGGAGCGGGACTTTGGGCCACCAGTGCCCTGGCCGTCATCGTCCACTTCCAAGACTAACCGGCCGTGGCGGCGGCCCAGGTGCACGCGGATTTCAGTGGCGGCGTGGGCGTGCCGGGCGGTGTTGGTAACGGCTTCCTTGAACACCAGGTACAGGTGCTGCCGCACGCTGGCCGGCACGCCGGCTTTCTCATTAAGGTCGGCGTGGGTGAAGGTGGCCTGCAGGCCGGCGGCCGCGGCGGTTTGGCCCAGGTGCTCGCGCATCCGGTCCAGGAGCGCGCCCACCGAATCGGCCCGCGAGTCGATGCCCCACACCACGTCGCGCATGGTTTGCACGGCCGCGCGGCTGTTGTAGAGCAGCCGGTCGAGGGCGTGGCGGGTATCCAAGCGGCTGGCGCGGGGGTCGGGTTCGGTGGCCGGGTGGTTTTCGTGGAGCACCTCGGCCAGCATGCTCACGCGCGTGAGCAGGGCGCCCACTTCGTCGTGCAGGTTGGCCGCCAGCTCGGCCCGGCGGGCGGCTTCGCGCCGCTCCCGTCGCAGGCGCAGCCAATAGGCTCCGTAGCCCAGAGCCACCAACAGGCTCGCGGCCAGTGCCCACACCAGGGGCCATTGCCACCACCGGGCCTCGACGTGCAGCGGCAGGCGCAAGCGGTTGGCCGCCGCCTGCCCGGCCGCGGTTTCAGCCCGAATTTCTACTTCGTAATTGCCCGGGGCCAGGCCCCGCAGCACCAAGCGGCGCGGCGAGTACAGCCAGGCCGTGGGGCGTGCTTCGGCTTCGTGGTGCAGGCGGTAGGCGTAGCGCACAAGGCCGGGCGCGAAAAACTCCGTCAGCGCCAACTGCAGCTCCACGAATGCCTGGGGGCCGGCGGCCAGCGTGAGGCGCGGGGCGGGGACTGTGCTGGGCAGGTAGCGCACGGCTTCGGTTTCGCCGGCCGGGGTGCCCACGGCCGTGAGCAGCAGGCGCGGCGGGTACGACGCGGCCGTGGTCGGCACGCGGTTGGGCCGCACCCGGTACACCCCACCCACCCCGCCAAACCACCGCGTGCCATCAGCGTCGGCAAAGGCCGACCAGCGGTTTAGTTCGGGGTTTTGCAGGCCTTCGGCTTCGCCAAAAACCGAGAGCTGGCCCCGGCCGGGGGCGTAGCGCACCAGCCCGGCGTAGGTGCCGGCCCACACGTTGCCGGCCCGGTCGGGTAGCACGGTGGTAACGGTGTGGCTCGGCAGGCCCGCGCCGGTGCTCAACTGGCGCAGCAGACCTCGGCGCGCGTCCACCAGCAGCAAGCCTTGGTCGCGGGTGCCCACCCACACCCGGCCGGGCCCGGCCACCGCCACGCAGGTGAGGGCGTCGGTGGGCAATCGGCGCCCGGTCGGCGCGTCCACCCCGTAGGCTTGCAGCCGGGCCGGCTGGCTGGGGGGCAACCAGAACAGGCCGCCGTTGGTGCTCACCCACAGGGCGCCCGTGGCGGGGTCTTCGGCCAGGCCCGAAACGTCGAGCTTATGCAAGGGCCAGTCGGGTTGGTCATCGGCCACCCGCGCCACGGAGGCGTAGTCGGACCCGACCCGGAACAGGCCCGGGGCCCCACCCACCCAGACCCGCCCGGCGTGGTCGCAGAGCAGGGCCAGGGCGTGGGGCGGGCCGATGGTTTCGCGCCGCCAGGGCTGCATGGGGCCCCCAGCCAAATTGTTGACGCGGCCCGTCGTCAGGTCCAGGCGGGCCACGCCCCACAGCTCATCGGCCAGCACGGCAAAGCCGCCCGCGGGCGCCGCGACAGCGCCGTCAAACACGCCGTTATACGGTTCGTTTCCGCGCGACTTGCCGAGGCGAAAGGGCCGCAGGAGCGCCTGGGGCGAGTCGGCCGCTTGGGTGAAGCAGCCGCCGTAGGTAGACACGAACAGCCGCCCGTCCGGCAGCCGGGTAATAAGCCGGGCGCTGCCGACCGGGGCACCGCCGGCCCGCCGCACGGGCTCCACCACCTGCCGCACCTGACGCTGTTTGTAGCAGCCGCGCCAATCGCGGGCGTAGCGCCACCAGATGCCGGCGGCGTCGCGCTCCAGCAGGTAGCCGGGGGCCGGGCCGGGCACCGGGCGCACGAACAGGCGCGGGCGCGCCCCGCGCACATCGGCCACGTGCCACCACTGGCCCTGGCCCACGGCGTCGAGGGTGCTGTCGGTGGCGAAGGGTGCGTAGGCCAGCTGCGGCAGTTGCCGCGGCCACTGGCAAATAGCTTGCAGGTGGTTGGCGGCGTCCAGCACCCACAGGCCCCGGCGGCCCAAAAACCGTTGCGGCTGCGTGCCCGGTACCGGCAGCAGCAGCGATGGCACCCGGAACTGCCGCCGCACCGCGCCGGTGGGGGCCATTTGGTAGAGGGCCGGGCGGTCACTGGCCAGCCACACGCCGTCGCCCCCGGTTTCGGCCGTGAAGTAGAACGCGGTTTCGGGCACCCGGCGCACGGGGAAGTGCGGGGCCTGCGGGTCCAGCGCATCGACGACGGCGACGGTTCCGGCGCCGTAGCCCACCCAAAGGCGGTGGGTGCGGGGGTGGTAGAGCAGGGCCGCCACGTTGGGGCGTTCGTCGGGGCGCAACGGCAGCGGCACCGCCCGCAGTAGGCCGGTGGCGGGGTCGAAGCGGGCCAGGCCCGAGGCAGTTCCCAGCCAGAGCCGCCCCGCGCGGTCGAAGGCCAGCGCTGTCACCATCTCCACGGCCAGGCGCGGCCCCTGGCGCACCAGCTTTTGCAGGGGCACGAGTTCGTTGCCGTCGTAGCGGTACACGCCTTCGTCGGTGGCCACCCACCGCAGCCCGGCGGCATCGGTCACCATCTGCTGAATCAGGAGCGGGCTCAGCACCGGGTCGGCCTGCCAGTCGGGGGCGGGCTGTCCCTGCGCGGGACTGCACATCAGGCCGGCCAGCAGCAACCCGCAGACCAGCCCGAAGGCCAGCCGGCGCCAGAAGTGGCGGCAACGTCTGTTCACTACCTTCATGCTAGGCCCGGGTTTGGGGAATGGCGTAAAAATAGCGACCGACCGCGTTTGCTTTACCTGGCACGGCCCGTCTTTCAGTTAAATCACCCTTAACTCAAATCTGGGCATGAGCAGAGTTAAGGAAAACGGGCCCTCTGCCCACGCCCTGTCGTTCTCCTCTTTCGGCGACGGAATGGGAGCAACTCTTGACGCTGCCCGAAATCCGGGAGGAGTTCAGAGCCTTTTTGCAAGTAACGGCGGTCCAGCCGCCCAGCAGCACCGCCAGCACCGTGCCCAGCGGCAGCACCCAAGCCAGCGGCTTGAGCAGGTAGTCCTCGAACGAATCCTGCACATGCGCCCGAAAATCGGCCCCGGTGGTGCCCGGAAAGGGAGCGTAGCGAATGGCCTCCTGGGCCACATTCCAGCTACAGGCCACCACCAGGGTGGTGCACAGCGCCAGTTCGCCGTAGGCGGCACCGGTCAGCCAGGGCGCGCGGTGGCGGCAGTGAATGGCCGTGCCGGCCCAGCCACCGTAGAGCCAGGCGCTGCCGTAGAGGGCCAGCGTAGCCAGCCCCAAGCTGGGCCAGAGCTCGGCCTGGCCCAAGCTTCCCAACGACCCAATGTACAGCAGGCCGGCCCCAGTCAGGCCCAGCGTGGCGGTTTGCAAAGAGGGCCGGCGGCCGGCGCGGCGCGCAGCTTGTCGCAGGGCGGGGGTGGAGCAGGCGGCAGGAGGTTGCATGGCTTCAGCGTTGTCAGGACGTCAAGTATACACTGGCGGCACGCTAAAAGCACTGCAACACCTGCCACACCTGCCCAATAGGCCTTGCGCTGCGCCTCGGTCAGCTCGTTTTCGGCAATGCCTACCTCCTGCTCGCGGAGGTCGGGCAAAGTCGGCTCGGCGGCAAAAGCCAAGGGCACCACGGGGTGTAATGCAGATAAAAGTAGTAGCCCGCCAGCTCCCGGGCTGTTACGGGCTGGTGCGCCAGCCACACTGGCTGGTCGAAACCTTCGGCGCTAATGGGCGTGTGGCCGATTTGAACCGGCAGTTGGGGGATGTCGGCCACGGCGGGCAGGGCCGGCTGTGGGCGTAAGCTCGCACGTGGTAAGCGCCCAGGTTGGAGTCAGCGGCCAACACCTTGAACAACTGATATTCCTGGTTGGAAAGCGTGTAAAACACGTCGCCCGCTACAAATTCTAAGGTCATGGCACGAACATGCGTAAGTAGGGTTTATTCAGCCAATAAAGCCACGGCGGCCTTCTTCAAACTACCGGTTGCTTGCCAGATTTGCAGCTTGTCGGCCACCACAGCGGGCACGGACGACCCATCCCGGGGGCGCAGGTCGGCGTAGGCCGCCAGGAGCTTGGCGGTGTTGCGCAGCGGCTCGGCGGGCAGTTCGGGCAGCAACGCATCTAGTAGCTGGCGCAGGGCGTCGTCGGTGGCGGGCGAGATGCCGCGGGCGGCGGGCAGGGCCTCGGCCAGGCGCAGCACGGGCGCGTAGGCACTGGCCAGCAGGCGGCCCAGCGCCGCGCCCAACGCGGCGGGCACCAGCCGGCCGTTGGCGGCCGCGGCCAGCACAACCTCCCAGGCCAGGGCGCGCCCCGTCGGGAGATTGTAGAGCAGGCCCACGGCCAGCAGCGTCGAGGCCGAGTCGTCGTAGGCCGGGCCGTCGGCCAGCAGGGCGTGCAGTTGCTTGCTGAGCAGGCTGTGCTCCTCGCTGTAGCCGTCGCTGGTGCGGAAGGCCGAGCGCAGCAGGTGCCAGCGCAGCGGGGCGGGATTGTTTGGCAGCAGCGAAAGCAAAAAGCGGTAATCTTCCGCCAGCGCCCAGAAATAGGTGTGGTCTTTCTGCGGCAGCCGGGCGTGCAGCGAGTACAGCAGCAGCGGCGAGGGCGGTGGGGCCGGGGTGGCCGTGTCCACGGCCAACTCGTGGTAGTGGTACGTGCGTTCGGGCTCCTTCTGGTTCCAGGACTGCTTGTAGATTTCGGTGCGCGTGCGTACGTCCCACGTCGGCACCCAGGGCGCGGCCAGGCCAGGGTAGTCGGCCAGCGCCGCCAGGGCCGGCAGCGCCGCGTGCGGGCAGCGGGTGCGGGCCGCCACGGCCCACAGCCAGGGCAGCGCGTCGTCCAGCGTCGGCGGGGCCGGGGCCTCACCCGATACCCACTGGCTGAACCGGCTGGTGGCTTTTTGCAGCAGCGACTTATCCGGCGACTTCAGCACGGGCAGGGGCGGCGTGGCGCGGGCGGGGGCCAGCAGCCAGCCCAGCAGCTCACGCAGGCCCGCGTGCCGCAGCTCGCGGAGCTGTGGCCGGGCCGTTTCGGCCTCGGCGGGGGCATTCCAAGCTAGGCGGCCCAGCGCCAGCGCCAGGTCGGCCGCGTCGGGGGCGGCACCGGCGGCTTCGTAGGCCAGCAGGCGGGCCAGCAGGGCGCTGGGGGCCACCCAGTGCGGGGCGTGGCTGGGCGTGCTGAGCAGCGGCAGCGCCGCGCCTCCGGCCCGCAGGCGGGCTTCGGCGGCCAGCAGGCGCTGCCGGGCCAGGGCCAGCAGCGGGTCGGGGTGCAGCTGGTGCTGGGCCGCGAGGCGCACCCGCGCCACCTGCGGCTGCGCGAAGCCCCCGTACCAGCCCAACAGCAGCGCCAGCAGCAGCTCGTGCTGGCCGTTTCGGCCCTGACCGTGGTTGAAATTGCGCAGCAGCTCCAGCGTTTCGGGTTCGGTCTTGCCTTTTAGCAAATAAGGCAAGGCTTGCAGCAGGTAGGGGCGCAGCTGTTGGGCGTAGTCGGGCGGGTACTGGGTGCGCAGCCGCAGCAGGCCGTCGAGCCAACGCTCCTGGGCCTCGGGCTGGTCGGGTTGCAGGGCCTGGCCGGTGAGGAACAGCAGCTCGTGCCAGTCGGCCACCGGGGCAATGGCCGTGGCATCGGAGATGTCGGGCGTGAACTCCGCGCGGGGAGCGTAGACGGCCGTTTCGGCGGCGAGCGCCGGGGCGGCAGTCAGCCAAGCAGCCAGGAGCGCACGGGCCGGGGCGCCCAGCAGTTCTCCCAAGCCGTCCAGTTCTACAATGGTATCGGCCGCGGCGCTGGCGTCAAGCAGCGGTTTTTTGGCCCCCAGCAGGACGGCTAAGCCCTTGGCGGCCCGTTCCTGCACGCCGGCATCGGGGTGGGCCAGGGCGGCGGTGTGCAGGCGGGCCACTTCTGGGGTCAGCGCCGGATTGGTTTTCAACAACTTATCCAGGCCACCAAACAGATTTTTGAGGCCGGTTTTCAGGTCGGGCCGGGTCATCAGGCCATCGGCGTACAGCAGCAGGGTAGCCGGCTCAAAGTCGGGGTGGGTCCATAATTCCTTGAACTGGTCGAGCGCAAAATTGATGACCTGGGGCAGCGGGTGCGCCAGCAGTTCCACCAACTCGTTTTGCCGGGCTAGCCGCTCGGCCAACGTGGGTTGCAGGGTCAGAAACAACTCCTTGAACCAGGTCAGCAGCGGGCGGCGAAAGTCGCGGCGCAGGGCCAGCAGGCAGTCGGTCAGCAACCGGGCCCGGTCAAGGTGGCCCGATTCCACCAGCACCGGCAGTACATCGAGCCAGCGCAGGTCTTCCACCGGCTTGATGCTGTGGCAGTAGGCCACGGTCGAGTCGGCCGGGGTGTCGAATTCAAACAGCAGCGGCAGGCCCGTGCCCAGCAGCGCCGCGTTGCTCCGCAGCGCGTCCAGCAGCAGCGCCCGAAACGACGGCTGCCCGGGGCTATCCGCCGCCAAAGCCGGCCAGCGCGCCACGAGGTCGGCCCACATGGCTACCTGCAGCGCATTCAGTTTCTTTTTGCCTTCGGCCTGTTGTTGCCGTAGCGCGAAGGCCGTGTCCAGCTCGCCGCCCACAATGTCGAGCTGCCGGGCGGCCGCGTACGCCAGCAGGGTAGGGGTAGGGTTCAGCAGTCCTTCCGCGGCCAGGGCCTGCAGCGTGTCGAAGTCGGGCGTGGTCCACGGGTTGCTGCGGTGGTTGCGCACCAGCCATTCCGTCAGCCAGGCGGGGCGGGTGTGGCGCAGCACCGCCCACACCCAGGGCAGCGGGTCGCGCTCAATGCGAAAGCGCGCGTCGGTGCGGAGGTAGTGGCGGCTGCCCAGGCTGCGGCCGAAAGCCTCCTTCTGCGAGTAGGTCGCGATGCCGGCCAGAAACAGCATCAGGTCCTGCTCCGGCTGCATCAGCCGCGACCAGTGCCCATCGGCTCGCTTCACATACTCGTCCAGCTCTTTGTGCAGGCTTTTGGCCCGGGTGCGCACCGGCACGATGTCGGACTTGTCCAGGGCCAGCAGAAACGGCGTCAGTTCGGCAGCGGTGCCGCGGCGGATGAATTGTTCAAAGGTGTCGGCAGCAGCTGACATAAGTGGGGTTAGCTTATTGATTGACTTGTCTTAACCAGTGTGGGCGCCAGGCCCGCACAACGGCTTCCTATTCCGCCTCCGCGCCAAACCGCAACTGCGCCGCCAGGATGTGCTTGCACGGCCCGCGCTGCCCCTGGTGGCCCGTAAACCACTGGCAGGTGCAGCGCGCCAACTCCCCGCCGCCCACCAGCACGGTGTGCCAGGCATCGGTGCCGCGCACGCGCACCTCGCTACGCCCGCCGGCACCCACGCCCACCAATTGCACATCATCGGCGGCAGCGAGCAGGGCGCGGGCGTTTTTGAGGCGCGGGTTCAGCTTCAGGATGCGCTCCAGCTTGAAGGGCAGGCGGCGGTAGAAGTAGTGGTTGCTGCGCAGGTCGAAGCCCAGCAGGCCCATGGCCGACAGGCTGGCGCACAGCCGGTCCACGGTACCGGGGTCAAGGTCGTGTTCCAATGCAAACAGCGCGGGGTTGAACGTCTCGTTGCCCCGAAACAGCTGGTTGGCCCCCGCAATCCACTCCGTGGGCAGTTCTTCCAGCAAGGTATCGAGCTGGTTGCCCTCGCCCGAAAAGCCACGGTTCACCTCGGCGCTCAACGCCAGCACAAACTCGTGCCCGCCGCCCAGCGCCAGCACGAAGGCCGACGCCTGCCCGTCGGGCGTGGCGTACACGCGCAGGCTTTCGCACAGCGGCAGCAGGCCGTCGAGCAGGCGCAGGCGGTGCGCCCCGCCCACCCGCACGGCCCCCGCGCTGCCCACCGGCACGAAGCTCGGCCGCGGCCCGCGCAGCACCAGAAACAGGTCGGTGCGGGTGGCGCCGGCGGGCAAGCCCTGCAACAGCTGCGCGGCCTGCACCCGGCTCAGGGTCAGCTTCTCTTCCATCTGGGCCAGGTAGCCCTGCACGGCGGTGAGGCCCTTAATCCAGCGCTCGGGCAGCGTCACCTTGCGTTCGGTGACGGTGCCGGCGGCGCGCTCCAGCACTACTTCCTGCTGGCCCACGCGCAGCACCACCGGCTCGGTGCGGGCCACGCGGGCCAGGGCGTTCACCATGGGCTCGTTGAAGTCCACGTTGGTGGTGCCGCTGGCCAGAAACTCGCCGTCCAGCGCCTCGGGGCCCAGGTCGAGGCGGGCGTACACGCCGTTGCACGACGAAAACGCCTCAAAGCGCAGCAGCCCGGCCCCGGCCGTCACGATGGGGTCGCGCAGGGCGGCGCTCTGCGGCACAAAACGCGAGGCCACTACCTTGGCTAATGTCGTTAGCCCCCGCGCGGCTAGCCAAGCGTTGGCCAGCCCACCCCGGAAAAAGCAGGCTGCCCCACCCGCGGGCGCGTCCTCAGCGTAAGCCGCCAGCTCCAAAACGTTGCCCGTGGCGCTGTGCGTCAGCGTCGAAGGGTGGGCGTAGGCATAAGCAAAATCAGCCATGATAAAAAGCATTAGTGAGCAACCAGCCGCGCCAGCCAAGGCAGCAAGCTTCATTGATAGCGCAAAGAAAGACTGAAAAGTTTTGCCTCATTGCTAAATTATTTGGCTTTTATTGTAGGTGGCTGTTTATCAATAGTAAATATTGACAATATAATTAGTCATTCCTGCAAAGACATAGCGTATGGCTACCGTAAAAAATGGTTATTACTCATATTATTAGTAAATCACTGGCCTGCCGATAGCGGCCGATTCACTTTAATTCTCAATGATTCATTGTTCATACCTGACTCCGTGAAGCAACTCGGCAGCGTAAGACAGGTCCAGCCAACGCTTCTTGCAGGAATGGGAAAGTAGCGCCACCAGCTACGGCTACGACCTGTTCAGGGCGTAACAGCTGAACCGCTGATACATAGCCTCCGCCTTCGAGAAGCTTAATGGCCTGCCTGTTGGGCGGGGCGCAGCCATTCAAAACGCAGCAGCTGTTCTTCTGGTACCAACTCCGAAAGCGCGTGGCCGTGGTCAGCGAGCAGCTCAGAAAGGTTTTTTCAGGCCAATGGGGGCGAGGGCAATCCCGCCAAACCCAGTAACAGAATGGTTTTTATCGGCGCCAACGCTTACATCGACGACTAGCAAGGCCGCGTTGGCGCTGGCAATGACATTGCTGGTACGACTACTCAACCTCAGCCGTTTAATCATCGTTGGGAAAGTCAACGGCTACGGTAGCCGGTTCCCCACCTTCCATTCAGCATGAAAACTTCGCTTTCCCCCCTCGTCCTCGCCGCTGGCCTGCTGCTGGCCGCCACCACTACCCACGCCCAGGATGCGCCCATCATGGCCCTCGACCCAACGCTGATGGCAGGCTGGACGGGCAATGTCGGCAACGCGATGGTGCACCCCAGCACCGCTGGCGCCAGTCGCCCGGCCGCAAAGGCCGCCACGGCCAGTTTTGCCTACACGGCCACGCCTGCCTTGCAACAGCAAACCGTGGCCACCGCGGCCAAGCGCCTGCAAGCCACCGACGCGGCCGCCGCCAAAGAGCTAACGGCCGCCTTTGCGCCCGGTAAATCCGACTACGCAGCCCTGTACCGGGGGATGCTGAAGGACACGGGCCTGCGGGAGAACGACGCCGCCGATGCCCTTGCGTGCTATTTAGTTACGGGTTATCAGATTGTGAGCGGCCTGACCGGTGACCACGACATCAGCCCGGCCCAGAACCGCGGGGCCCGGGCGCAGGTGGCGGCGGTGTTGGCCGGCAACCCGCAGCTGGGCACCGCCGCCGCGCGGGCGCAGTTGGGCGAAGAATTTAAGTTGCAAACCGTCTTGCTCGGCAGCGCGTGGGTGGGCGCCGTGAAGGCCGGCACGCAGGCCGCCTACCGCGAAAGCGTGGTGGCGCTGTTCAAAAACCAGTACCAGATGGACATGACCCAGATGCAGCTCACGGCCCAGGGATTTACCAAGAAGTAAGCGCCTGAGCACGGCTGACCAGCGTTTTGCCTGTCTTAATTCCCGCGCCTGACATAAAATCCGTCTTGCTTGCGGCCCCCGCTACCGCCGCGTTGGGGCCTGAGTACCGGCTGGACGCAACATATGCTTGTACTTCCGTGCCCGTCGGGAACAGGGCCGGGCAGGCGCCGACAGCGGCGGCTGGTACCAAGGCTACGATTTAACTTCTGGTTGGCGGGCGCGTATGTCCGGGCACTCCCGCCCGGCGCGCCACTCCGCCGGCCGACGCAGCATGGCGAAGCAAATCAAAGCAATTGAGCGCCCCAAATGCGGCAGCACGAAGAAAACCGAAATTCGGCCCGATACCTACCGCTTGGGCGCGTCGGCTACTTTGCCCTGGGCGTAAGCCGTTGAGGCGGCAAACAGTAAACCGGCGGCCAGCGCGAGGGTGGGGCCTGGGCGAAAAGAATGTGCCACCAAGTGGAAAGGGAATACCCGCAACCTTCGCGGTGCTAAACAATACGCACCGCCGGCGGATGGTGTTAACCACAACCTTGCGTAAGCACCAGGGGTAAAGCAATGGCAACCCCTGGTATTTTAGCCCATGACCCCCGCCGCCCCCGCCCGCCCCGGGCAAGAATTGCTGGAACGCTACGCCGCACTGGCTTTTGACAAGCAGACCGATTTGTACGAAGTCATCGGCGACAATTCCTGGAACGTCGATATGGCCGCCGGCACCATCTCTTTCGGGCCGCAATTGGTGTTTCCCATTCAGGTACTCGGCTCGTTTTCGCACCAGTCCGAAACCTGGCTTTGGGCCTGGGACAATGCGCAGTCGGACCTGCCGGAACCGCTGCTCGCCCAGGCCCGGCAGCTGCGGGCCTACGGCGAGCAGCACGGCATCGACCTGCTGACGGTCAATCAATTCGACGCTACGCCCAACGACCTGCACGCCATCGGCTCCATTGCCTCGGGCATGTTTGAAGCCAGCGGCTATTACCTCGCCGACTACGGCCAGGGCATCCTGGTCGTAACCGTCGAGAGTGAGCAAATTGACCAAGGGGCCAAGCATGATTTCGCCCGCGTCTCCACGGTTTTTCCGCAGGTCATCGGCGTATTCGAGATGCGGCATCGTCCGGCCTTCATCCATTACATCACCCAAAAGGGCGGCACCCTGAGCGAAACCGCCGATACCGTCACGGCCACCCTCGGCACCAGCACGCTCACCGCCCACTTCGACGAGCTGGGCCGCTTGGCCAAGCTGCAAGGCACCGCCAGACCCTAATCCGCCCGCCCGAATCCCTCATGACGGTTGCCATCTGCTTCGCCTGCGGCGAGTTTAAAGTCGGAGCCTTCACGCCTTGCCCGCACTGCGGGGCCGAGCCGGTGAGCCTCGACGAGCAAGCCCATTCGCTGGCCCTCACCGACCACTACCTCACGCCCGAAGGCCTGGCGCAGGTGCAACAGCGCGCCAGCAACGGGCTGCCCGTCGACATCGACCCGGAATTTTACGAGCAACTGCTCCAGACCTTGCGCGAGGAACAGCAGCGCAAGCCGTGGTGAAAATTCTGGTGAACCGTGCGGCCAACCGGGCGCTCCTGTCTTTTCCATCCGCCTTTCCCTTCTGCTCATGTTGCCGCGCACTGGTTATTACTGGCTTACCAGCTTTGGCTGCGCCGCGGCCGGCTATGGTTTGCTGTGGCTGCTGCTGCCGGGGCACCACGTATTCGGGGCCCCGTACCGAATGATTCTCTACCATGAGGCGCACCCGCTGGCTTACATCGCGTTGTGCTGCGGGTGCTTCGGCCCGCTGGCGGCGGTTGCCACCGACGCTTTTCGTCGGCGCGGCCGGTGGGGGCGGCTGGGCGTGGTGGGACTGCTGGCCCTGGCCACCGTGGCACTGAGTTCGCCGCTGGGAGGGCTGCTGTGGCATTGGCACGACATGCAGGCCGGTTATTTCCCGGCCGACTGGCCGCGGCAGCTGGTGGCCGGCGCCGCGGAAGGCCTGACCACGGGCTGGCTCATCGTGCTGTTGTCGGTGCCTTACAATGTACTGGGCTTGCTCGTCTGCTACGGGCTGCTGGCCACAGGGGCCGGGCGCTTCTCCGCCGGGGACGCTGGCAGCTAGGGCAATGCAATGGAAGCACTATCACCCTTTAAGTTAGCAATAAGCTTTTGATAACAAGGCCGATGCGCACGTTATTGTGTGCATCCAACGTTCAGCGGCTGCGCAGCACGGTTTGAAATTCGGTCTTCAGACGGTTTTGCTCCTGTTGCAGGACTTGAGCGGTCGGGGTGCCAGGGGCCGGCCGGGGCAGCTGGCGTATCAGCCGGCCCTGGGCGAAGTAGCTGCGTTGTTCTTCCACTTCTGAGGAGTCGAAGGCAAAGGCCGCCGTATCGTGGGCCGCTCGCATGGCCGCCGAGTCGTAATACAGGGGCCGGTTGTAGCGGTACAACTTTTCCAGCACAAACGAAGGCTGGCCGCCCAGCAAGTAGTAGCACACCTGCCGCTGGCCCATCTCGCCGTAATGCCGGGCCACCACCTTTTCCAGCCGGCCGTGGGCGTAATAAAAAGTGGCTTCGCCGCCCTCGCCCGGCTCGTCGAGGTCGCGCTTGACTGTCGCCGACCACTGCCGGATGGCATTGATGCGCCGGAAATTGGCGCGTATGGGCCCCAGTGGGTCGGCCCGCCCGCTATCGGCGGGCACGGCGGCCGGCGGCAACGGTTTCAGCGGCCGAGCGCCAGCCGGGGCGGGGCGCGCACTGGCCGGTGGGTGGGATGGGTCAGCACCGCAGCTTCCAAGCGCAGCTCCCAGCACCAAAAACAACCAGGAAACTACTTTGAATGGCATCGGGCAAATGGGTTATTTTGAGCAGACACCTGCGGCGGCCTGGCAAATTAACCATTGAGCAACACGGGCGGCAATCAGGCGGTGCAGACCTTATTAACTGCGCCATCTTTCCCGGCCCGCAGCTACCGAACATGCCGGGTGGTTTACCGCCCGGCTGCGTATTTAATCCGCTACTTTAGCGGGTAAGTGCGCCTTTTTACCATTGTTGCTGCTCGCCGTCTTATGCTTCGTTTCGCTGCTTTCACCCTTGCTGCTGCGCTCATCGGCCTGAGCGCCTGCCATCCGGCCGCCACCAGCCCCACCCCGCGCCAGGTGCGCAGCGTGGGTTACGGCCACGTCACGGTGTATCCCGACTACGCCGAACTGACGGTGGATGCCGCCTTTACCCGCCCCCGGCTCCGCGACGCCGTCACGGAAGTGCAGCGCGTCGTCGACCAGGTGCTGCGCCTGTCGAAACGCTACGCGCCGGGGCGCGACGACGTGCGCGTGAGCAGCACGTCGTCGAACAAAGAATTTGATTACGTGAAGGGCAAACAGGTTTTCACTGGCTTTAACTCCACGCAGTCGGTCACGGTGCGCATCAACAACCTGCGCCAATTGTCGCCCTACCTGGAAGAGCTGCTGGCCACGCCCATCAGCCGCATCAAGGACCTGAACTACGGCCACAGCCGCGCCGACAGCCTGCGCCGCGAAGCCGACGTGCTGGCCCTGGCCGACGCCGTGAAAACCGCCGACAAGATGTGCGCGGCGCTGCACGTCAAGCGCGGCGAAGTGCTCGAAGTCAGCGACTCCTCCAGCCCCGAAAGCAGCAACACCAACGGCTACCGCCCCTCGGCCGACATCGAACTTTACAGCAAAAGCTTCGGCGGCCGGGGCTTCACCGTGAGCCCCGAGTTGCTGCGCTTCGACAGCCAGTGCAGCCTCACCTCGGCGCTGGAATAGGTTGTACTGTTTTGCCGTCAGCACTACTTGGCCGTCCGTCTGCAACGGGCTTTCGGGTTAAAGCAGTTGTCATTTATGAAGCGCTTCTTTCTAAACATCTTGGTCATCAGCCAGCTACTTGCCTTTGCCTCGCACGGGCAAAACATCGGTTCCAACGGCAAGGCTGGTACCGCAACGCCTGCTAGCAAGCCGCCCTATCACCGCCCCCTGCTCACCACGGAAGCCCTGGCCATTGCCGTGGCCGAGCCGGTTCTGTTTTCCATCTACGGACGCGAAAACATCCTCCGCCAACGCCCTTACCGCGCACGGCTGACAAGTGGATTCTGGCACCTCAGCGGCACGCTGCCGGCGCCGGCTGCCACCGTAGGCGGCACCTTTTACCTTGTCATCGAGGCTAGTAACTGTCGGGTACAAACGTTGTTTCACTCCAAATAACGTTAGCCAAGTAAATCGATTAGCTGTCCAATGCCCCCAGTTGAAGTAGCATCTTTTTCAATAATGCGCTGACTACTGCATTCGCTCCAACCCTATTGGACTGGCCGTTACGCCGTCAGCTCTGCCGAGCCCCGGCCCAGGTAGTAGCTCGCCCAGTAGCCAGCGGCTGGAAACAGCAGCAGGCTCCCCGCCGGGTGGCCCAGCCCGAGCAGCAGCAGCGCCGTGGCAATGGCCGTCCAGCTGAGCCACAACAGTACCCGGGCCGTGCGGGTCAAATAAAACAACTGGCGTCGCTGCGTGCCGGGCTTCGCCCAGCGAGCGAGTTTGCGCGCCACCGCATCCAGCCGCACGGCCCCGGTGGAGGCGTCGGGGTGCAAGCCCGGCCGGTCGGCAAGGTGCACCACCCGGCCATCGGCCAGCTCCAGGCGCAAATGGTATTGCAGAAAATGGGTGTATTTCAACAACCTGGACCAGTATTTATACGCCTTGATGCTGGCCAGTGGAATTGTTTCGGAGGGCAGGCTTTGCGTAAGGCTCCGGCCAGTTGGTTCCAGAAGAAAACCTTCGCGGCGGCTGGTGAGCAGCATGGGGCGGTTGCTGCGGAAGGCCCCGCGCACCGCCAGCACCAGCAAGCCCAAGCCCAGCAGCCCGCCCGGCACGGTGGCCCGGTGCCAGTAGCCCACTATCGCCTGCAGAGCCGCCTCTATCACCAGCAGCAGGCCCAGTAGCAACGGGACCACCACGGATAGACCAATAGGATTGATAACCACCATACTGCGCAACGCATGTCGGGTAGCTGGCGAATGACTGGCTGGTTCGGTCGACATAGTGCGGCGCTAGAGTAGGCGGCTACGCGGAAGTGGCGTTTGAAAGAAGGGTGCACCTCTTTTACGCTCGCCCGGCGAGCTTCCCGGCGTGCATCGGCGGGAAGGTAGGAGCCGACGCGTGCTAAACGCTGCGACACCGTCAGGGTTAGAGCTATAGCGACGGCTTCGGGGAATGAGCCCACCACTCTTCGTTGTCCCATTTCTCGCCCCAGCCGTGCTGTGCCAGCTTGGGGCTCAGTTCGGCACCTCGTTCGCCCAGGCCCAGCTTGCGCAGGGCGTCGGGCACCACCACTTCGTACCAACCAGCCCAGGCCACGGGTTTCGTTCGGCCCGTTTGGTTGCTCTGCCACATGCCCCGAAAGAGCAACCCACTTCCCTTGGTCGGGTTGCCCGTGCCCGTGTCGATGCCCACGAACTCGCACGGCAGCGGGCGGCCGGCGGGGTCGAGGCAAAAGTCCAGGTAGGCCCGCCCGACGTAGCGGCCGGCTCCCGGCGCGTGGGGATTTTCCCGCAGCGCAAACGCCGCAACCGCCGAGTAGGCTCGGACTTGCTGGCTATTCAGCAGGGCCACGGTATCGGGCAGCGGTGCCAGCCGGGTGATGGTGCAGGTGCCCGCGAAGGAAGTGGTGACGTGCTTGAATCGTTCGCGGCCCCAAATGTGGTAGCGCGTTGGCAGGCGCGGGTCGCGCCGCACGCTGTCAAAGTAGAAGGCAATGTGGTAGTCGTCATCGCCGTAAAACCCATCCATGGCCGACGTCGCCGGCTGGCCGGCAACGGTCCTGGCCCACAACGGGGCCAAGTCGATGGTTTGCAGTAAGCGCAGTGAATCGGTAGGGGAAATACCACGAGCCGAAACCCCAGCCGCTGATGAAATGGGAATTTTTACTGCGCCGCCTTCGGCCGAAAAGGACTTTGCCTTGTCGGTCGCTTGCGGTTGACAGGCAACCGTGCCCAGCCCGAACAAGATATGAACAATGATTGGCAGCGTACTTTTCATGCCCCTTCTACGACCCGGCGGCTTCATTTGGTCCCGGCTGGTTATGAAAATTTCACCTTAACTGCTTCTGTTTCTCATGCAGCCCTCTCCCCTCGTTGCCCCGGCTGCCCGCCTGAATGCCCTCCTGGGCGCGGGGCTGGTGCTGGCTAATACCCTGCTGCTGTACTGGTACCTGTTTTACTACGAAGTCAGCGAAAACGACCAACTCTTTTACGGGCCGGTGCTGGCCACGGCTTGGGCAGCGCAATGGGCACTGCTGGCGGCGGGCAGCCCCCGTCCCTGGCGGGGGTGGTATTGGGTGGTGGCCGGGCTGAGCGGGTCAGCGGCCGGGCTGCTGTGGCTGGGCTACTTCTGGCTGCGGGCTTTCGCCCGCGGCTTCAACCACTAGCCCTGGCCCCGACCGATGAAAGCATTTTTTCGGCGTTTGAACTGGACTAGCCGGGTGCTGCTGGTGCTATTTGCGGGGCTGGCCGGGCTGGCGCTGCACAATTATTTTCGCTACGCGCCCGGGTCGCGGCACCGGCTGCGCACGTTCTACGACGACGCCTACGGTTTTCCGGTGTACGTCAACCAGCTGGATTTTTACCCCAACGAGAAGCCCGCTACGGGTTCGGCTAATACCAAGGTGGTAGAAATAGGGCCGGTGGGCATCGACTCGTCGGCAGTACGCGCCAACACGCCCACCGGCGAATGGGGGCGCGGGCCGGCTGGCATCGACTCCGAACTGTTGCCCTTGCCCACCGTGCTGGCCGTTAACTACACTTCGGTGGCCGAGCAGCGCAGCTACGGCGGGCGCGTGCCACTGTCCCGCGCCCGCTTCGACAGCGTGCTGGCGCACCTCAACGCCCAGCCGGCGCTATACCAGTCGATGTACGCCTACCCCAACAATGAGCCCGGCTTCGAATTGCAGGCCGGGCTGGGGCCGGGCGGGCTGGTGGTGGTGTGGCTGCTGGGCGAGCAATACCAGGTAGAACTGGCCCGCGCCCACCTGCCGGCCGTGCCCACCACCTGGCCCAAAGCCGCGGGCGTCAACCCCGATGCTATGTATACCGAACCCGGCCCGCCAGCCCGCAGCTTTGCCGAACTGCGCCGCCAGGTGGGCCGGGCCGAACTGGCTCACCTGGACTCGTTTCCACACACTTCGCCCGCGCTGCTCGACTCACTGGGCCGGCGCTACCGCTACCGCCTGCGGGTGCTGGGCCAGCCGCTCACCCCGGCCACCCTCAAGGCCTCGTTTCTCAACAACGAGCAGGAGCCGCTGCCCGCGCCCGGTGGCGACGCCGGCGTGCTTTCCCGCGCCGTGCCCGATGCTGTGCAGTATACCGTGGCCGGCGCGGGCCTGCCCACCCACGAGCGCAGCACCGTGTTCGAGCCCCGCGAAACCCGCCGCGCCTTTGCCCGCGTGCAGGCCGCCTGCACCCCCGGCGAGGTGCCCGAGCTGCGCCTGACCGCCAGCGGCGAAGACGTGCGTGTCGAGTTGCGCTGCCGCCGCCTGACGGTGCCGCTGCGGCGGGTTATCACCTACGTCGGGCCCGACTAGCGCAGCCGTTGCGCCGCCAGGGCTTTGTGAAAATCAGTTGCCTCAAGTATCGGTGCTCACATCGTCCCATTCCTCATCGAAGCGGGAAGTCAACCAGTTGAGGGCGTAAAGACGCTCGTGAACGACGCCGCTTTCGAGGCCGGCGGGGGCGGTCTGCCCTTTGAGGCGGGCATCCACGCAGGCCCAGGCGTAGCGGTAGGTCAGGTCGGCGGCGTCCAGGATTTCCGGGGCCGGGCGCAGGCGGGCGCGCTGCCGAAACTCGGCTTCGCTGAGGGGCGCCAGCAGGCCCGTGTCGTGGCCGGGGTCGCAGGGATGGTCGGGGAAATTCAGTTCCGGCAGGTAGCCCAGCGCCCACAGCAGCGCGTGCAAAGCCTCGTAGCGCCAGGTAGCGTTCACGCGGGCCTGTTGGTCAGGGGCAGGGTCGTCGGCAAAGGCCTGCTCGGCGGGGCTGAGGTGGCGGCGCGCCCCATAGGCCCGCTCGAAGCCGGCCAGCGAGTCGGCCGGCACCCCTTCGCCCTTGAGGGCCACGTAGGTCAGGGCCAGCGCCCGGTCCACCACGGCATCCTGGGAGCGCAGCTGGGCGGTGGTTTCGCTGGCCACCGGGGGCAGGCTGGCGGCGAAGGGAATGCCGCGGGCCTGCAGCGCCTGCTCCGAGCGAGCTTTGCGGGCCAGCTGGTCCGGCAGCGGGTCGGGTTCGTCGTAGTATTTGCTCTCGATGCTGACGGGCAGGTCGGCCGCCGCGTCGCCCGTGCCGCTGGTGTCGGTGAGCAGCCGCCCGGCGGGGTCGTAGAAGCCCTGCCCGGCGCTGGCGGCGTACAACGAGTTAGGCTCGGCAAACACCAGCGCCTCGTAGTGCGCGAGCACCGGGGCCAGCCACGCGCGGAAGCCCGCTGGGAAGCCCACGTCGGCGGTGATGGTGATTTCGGTGTTGAGGGTGGTGATTTTGGTGAGCAGCCGCTTTTGGCGGTCGGCGTCGGGCATGGGCAACTGCTGCACGAAGCCGTACATGCCGGCCAGGTTTTGGGTGAACTCGTCGGTCACTTCGCGCAACTGGTAGTCGGGCTGGGTGCGCTGGCGGCCGCTCAGGCGCAGGGTAGGGGAGGCGGGCGGGCCGGCCAGCCACGCCAGCGGTTCGGGCTGGCTCACGGGGCCGTAGTGGGTGGCCAGATGCTCGGCCAGGTAGCCAAGGTCGGTGGCGTGGGTGTAGAGCGTCAGGCGTTCCATTGGAAAAATTGAAAAAGACCGGAAAAGACAGGTAGCTCAACGGCTGGCGGCCACCGGGGTTTGCCGCGCGGCTGCACCCGAGTCAGGGCTGGGCGCGCCCTGGCCGGGGCGATTCTCAATCGGCGGCAGTTCCGCCGGGTTGCAGCGTATTGATGGTATGCTGGATAACGGCATTCATCGCCGCCTTGCGGGCGGCCGGGTACTCCCACGCGAAGGTGGTGAGCGTCCCGGCTTGGAGTACCGTTTTTTCGTAGAAAATGCGGCTGTCCAGCCGGCCCGACAGCACGTAGCCGGTGCGCGTGCGCTGGTCGAGGGTGAGGGTGGCGTGCTTTTCCTGCCAGCCTTCGCGGGCAATTTGCCGGTAAGCGGGTAGCCCGCCGTCGAGCGCGTCGTAGCTGGCGTAAGCCGTGAGGGTGGTTTGCCCGTCGGCCGACACGAATCGGCGGCCGTCGCCGTTTTCCGGCTCGGGCTGGGGGCGCAGGTCGGCCGGGTAGTCGATGCGGTAGCCGAAGCGGGCGTTGTGGTAGGTGCGGTAAGCAGGCGGGCCGGACCAGGCCAACACCAGCGCGAGCAGGCAGCGGGCGAGCATAAGATTATAGCGAATTAGAAAACAATCCAAACGCTTCTACGGCAACGCTGACTCGGGCGCTGCCGCAAGAGGCCGTAACCGGCGCCGGCCGGTTAACGTTGGCAGCCGACTGGCCCGCTTTGGTCAGCCGGTTGGTTACCTCCCCTACGTTGCGACGCTCTTTCCTCCCCGCCTTGGCTTTGCTAGCCGCCTGCCGCCCCGACGCGCCCGCTGCCGAAACCGCCGGCCCGCCGGCCGCTCGCCCCACTGCCCAACCACTAGTCGCGGCTGCCGAAGGCAACCCGGCCGACACGCTGCACCTGCCCGGCGGCCAGGTGGCGCGCCTGCAACCCGGCACCGCGGCCGCCTTTAATCATTTGCCCGCCGACACGGTGGCCGACGCCTACAGCACCGACCCCGAGCCCATTGACCTTGCCCAACTTCGGGTGCGCCGCCGGGGCCTCGACCTGCGGCTGCAACCCACCGCCGGCCCGCTGGTGAAGCTTAGCTCGGTGCCCGACGCGCAATTCACGCTGCAAAACGGGGCGGCCGTGCGCTACCAGTACCTGGGCAGTTTGCCGAGCGTGCACCAGTGGGTGGTGCGGGCCAACTACTGGGAATCCGACGCCACGGTGCTGGTCGACCAGCGCACCGGCCGCCGGCTAGAGCAGCCCGGCCGCCCGTTTGCCTCGCCCGACGGCCGCCACCTGCTGCTATGCAGCCCGGCCTTGCGGGACGGCGGCGACCAGGTCAATATGCTCAGCCTGGTGCGGGTAGACGAGGACGGTCCGCGCCTGGTGTGGCAGCGCGAGCCCGCTGCCTGGGAGGCCGAGGAAGCCCGCTGGGCGGCTCCCAACCGGGTACTGTTGCGCCTGCGCCGGGCCGAAGGGCTGCGAGACGACGCCCCGCCCGTGTACGCCGGGCTAACTCTACCCACTCTCCCATAAGCCGACGGTCCGATGCGCACCTTCCTTTCCGTGTGCGGCGCGCTGGCGATGAGCCTGGCCGCCTGCCGCCCCGACGCCCCCACCGAGCGCCTGCCCACCGCGCCCTTGCTGGAAGCCGTGCCGGCCGGCTACCGCCCCGTCGAGCGAACGGATACGCTGTCCAGCTACTGGGCCCCGCCCAAAGCGTATGTCAACAACGCCGTCGACTTTACCCCGGCCCACCGGAGCGAAGTGCAGCTGCAAGTGCAACTGGTGCCCGCGTCGGCGGCGCGGGTCCCCGGAATTGATACGCGCACCTTTCACGGAGCCAAAAGCGGCTACGGCCTGGGCCGGGAAGGACTCAACTGGGTGTTCGGCCTGCCCCCGCGCCGGCTGACGTCGGCCTTGCTCGACGACCGGGGCGCGCCGGCTAAGGTCTTTACGGCCCGGCTTTACGCGTTGGTCATCATGGAAGAATCGGTCAACTAGGCCGGCTACCGCTACACCCGCAACCGCTATACCGTGGAGTACCCCTTCTGCCCGGTGGCCGTGGCCCGCGTCAACGATTCGGTGGCCTACGTGCGGGCCTGCCTGCTGCGCGGCAACGTGCCCCGGCCCGATACACTATACGCCGCTAGCAGCACCGACCCGCCGCAACGCCTGCCCTACGCGGCCGACCGTCCTGACACCACCCGGCAGGTGCTGCTGCGCTTGCGGCTGCGGCAACTCCATCACTCCGCCACTCCCGCTGGCTATTAGCGGGCACATCCACATCCTTTATTTCCTGTTTTCTCAGCCAGAGAGCAACCTCCACCGCGCAATCAGCCAAGCGTTTAATAACAAACTAACCTACCCGGTGCCAGCGCGTATGCCCGAAGGAAATCACCTACTTCCTTTTCCTAACCAATTCAGCTAAATGGATAGCATCAACCAACAACAGCCCGAGCATAACCACGAGGACCTGCAGCAGGCCGACGCCGTGAAGAAAATCCAGGAGCTGGCGGGCAAGACCAACACTTGCTTTTTCAGCACCAAGCTGCGGGCCGCAACCGTGCCGGCCACCCGGCCGATGGCCGTGCAGGAGGTTGACGACGCGGGTAACTTCTGGTTTTTGAGCGCCAACGACAGCAACAAGAATCAGGAGCTGCAGGAGGACAACCAGGTGCAACTGCTCTTCCAGGGCTCGGCGCATTCCGATTTTCTGAGCGTGGTAGGCACGGCCACCATCTCGACCGACAAAGCCCGCATTCACGAGCTGTGGAATCCGATTCTGAAAGCCTGGTTTACGGAAGGCGAGGACGACCCGCGCATCACCGTCATCAAGGTGGCCGTGCAGAACGGCTACTACTGGGACAACAAGCACGGCAACGCCGTGGCGCTGGTCAAAACGGCTATTGGCGCAGCCATTGGGCAGACGCTGGACGACTCTATCGAGGGCAAGCTAGCCGTATAAATCAACGCGGAAGGCTGCTTATTCGTCCGGCCCGGCTTTGCTGGGCCGGACGTTCTTTTTGGTGCCCTGCGCTAGGGGTGAGTGAACCCGACGGGCGGGTAATAGCAGGACTAAACGAGAGGTCTAGCTCACTCGCCGGGTGGGCCTCGGCGGGGAAGGCTTCGGGGGCGTGGTGGAAGACAGCGCGCAACGACCGAGGCCTTATTTCTTTCCTTGTCGGAGCGTCACCCGGTTGGCGAACACGAATCCCCGCGTACCGGTACGCGTTTCGAGGTGCCACCACTTACCGGTGTTGTCTAGCACAGTTATTTTGTCGCCATTGGCGGCGCGCCCCACTACGGCCGCCGCCGTGCCCGGCGCCTGCCGCACGTTCACGTAGCCATCGGGGTCGGTCACGGTGGCCATGCCATAGCGCGCCGTCAGCTGACGCACGATGGCTCGTATCGTGGATTTGTCGTCTTCGTAAAACGTCGGGTTGCCTTGTTCGTCCAGGCCCTGGTGGTGCCGGTTGCGCTCCCGGGCCGCGTCGCTGGCGGCTTGGGTGGCCGCCGCTACGCGTAGCTGGCGGGCCGATACAAGGTAGCCCCGGGCCAGCAACACCGCCACTGCCCCGGCATCTTCCTGCGCGATGGCCTGTTCGAACACCGCGGTTTGGTCGCGCACCGGGAGGTCGTATTTCTGAATAAAGTAGGCGAGCCAACTGCTGGGAATATGGCCTTCAGCGTTGGCAAATACGTCGTGATTGACGAGCTGAAGCAGATTTTGCGGGTCGAAAGAGTCTTTGGTGGAATGTTGAATTTCGTAGGCGGCGAGCTTGCGGCGAAAGGCTTGCCGCCCGGAGTCGGCGCCGGGAAGAAGGAGCTGGGCCGGCGTGAACGGAATGACGGCGCCTTCCGGAAACAAGTCGGCGAACGCGACGGCCGCCGTGCGGCTTGCCTGCGCACAGGCAACCACCCGGTCCCAATCAGCGCGCCGAAACGTGAGGGGCACTGGGTTTTCCGGGTCGTTGGTGAAGTCCAGCAACTGCCGGTTGGCGAGCTCCAGCCGAACCCAGCCGACGATGGTCGCCGGGCCGGCTTCCCCGTCAGCCGCTACGCGCAAGCGGACCCTCAACTGGGTCTCATTTTGCGCCTCCAGTTCGGCCCCCAAGTGCGGTTTGAAGGGCGAGGCGAAGGACGAATGCGCCAACAGAACCGTGAGGGCGTCCGCGCACGCATCGGCCGCGACGGGCGCCGCGGGTTGCGAGGTAACGCGAGCCGGTTGCTGCTCCGGCCGGCCGGCGGGCTTGTCTTCGCAGCCTGTCAGCAAGGCGCCCATTACTCCAAGCAGTAATAACTGATTGTTCATGCAAAGCCTGTAGAGCAAGAACTTACTAAAGCAAGACGAAAAATAGGTGACTGGAACGGGGCGCCGGAGCGCTAGCGGTGAAGCAGCTGGTCTGTGTGCACCGTATCGGTGACGCTCCGCTGGACCGCCTGCGCGTGGTAGAGCACCCGGCTCCGCCGCCAGCGCTGGCCGGGGCCGGGTAGCTCGACCAGCCGGACCTGCGCGGCCAGGGCATCGTGGTGTTCCGTCAGAAAACCCACCTCGGTATCCCGGGCCGCTTCGTAGGCCTCGGCGCGGTAATCGACCAAAAAGGTTGGGTGATAGAATAACACGGTGAACTCCCGCAGGCGCGTCAGGTCGGCGCGGCGGTACTGGCGACGGATGAACCGGTCTAGCGCTGTCTGCGCGGCTTCCGGAGCCAGGGCATCCAGGTGGGCGACCTCATAATATTGCACGGTCTGGCTGGTACTGAAAAGGCGGGTATCCAGTCCTTCACCGGTCAACAGCCGATGATTGAGTTCCGAGTCAATGGGGGTTATCTGCGGGGTTGATGGAGACGAACAGCCGACCAGAATAACGGCCATAACCACGCACCACAACGAATAACATTGACCAGAGAAAGGGAGCATTGGGGAGCACAGAACAGAATCGAAACCGGCTTGGGAAGTGGCCGGCGGGTAGGGCGCCGATGCGAAGAAACGGATAACTTCCTAGCTCCACTTGCACGAGCCTACCCGCAACTGGTCCGACGCCAAGGCGACACACGCTACGACAACGCCACACCAGGCTATGACGGCCCGGGGCAGCGTGGGGGTTTGGCCGTGTTGTCGTTGCAATAGTTCGCCTTTGGACCTGAGGTGGTCTAGCCAAGGCGGACAGAAGAAGGACGTATATTTCTTCTGTTATGGCAGCAAAAACCAGCGGGACGTCGCCCGGCAAACGACGCAAATACGACGAGGTATTTAAGGCCGAGGCGCTGCGCCTGGCCAGCGAGAGCCGCAGCACGCAGGCCGCCGCCCGGCAGCTGGGCATCAGCCCCAAGCTACTCTACCGCTGGCAGCAGGCGCAGCTCGTGGCTGAAGTGGGCAGCGAAGAAGTAGCCCGTGACCCGGAGGTCCGGGCCCTGCGCGCCCGGCTGAAGCGGGCCGAGCAGGAGCTCGATATTTAAAAAAAAGCCTTGGTCACCTTCGGCCAGCCGACCCGATGAGCACCTATCAGCACATCGCCCAACGGGCCGGCCAAGTGCCCGTACGTCAGCTCTGCCAGGTGCTGCGTGTGGCCCCGGCTGCGTATTATGCGTGGCGGCACCGCCAGTCGGTACCAGCAGTCGAACCGACGTGGCAAGTAGCCGTGCGTGAAGCGTTTGCCTACCACAGCCAGCGCTACGGCACCCGCCGGCTGCGGGCGGAGGTGCAGGCCGATGGCCACGCTGTGGGCCGTTGGCGCATCCGCCGCGTGCTTAAAGCCCATGGCCTGCGGACGCAGCAGCCCCGCTCGTTTGCGCCGCGCACCACCATTCGGACCCGGCCGTGCGCGCCGCCCCCAACCGCCTACTCGGCCAGCCAGCCCCCACGGCTCCCAACCGGGTGTGGGTGGGTGACATCACCTACCTGCCCCGCCAGGGCGGCGGCTGGCTCTACCTGGCCGTGTGGCTCGGCCGCTGCTCGCGCAAAATCGTCGGCTGGGACGTGCGCGATACCATGCCCGAAGACCTGGTCAGCGAAGCGCTGCGGCGCGCCCTGGTGGTGCGCCGCCCACCGGCGGGGCTCGTCGTGCACTCCGACCAGGGCAGCCAGTACACGGCCACCCGATTCAAAGCACTGGTCGCCAAACACGGCGCGCAGCAAAGCATGAGCCGGCGGGGCAACTGCTACGACAACGCCCACGCCGAATCGTTTTGGAGCCGCTTCAAAGCCGAGCTGCTCGGCGGCGGCAGCTTCCCCGGCCTGGCCGAAGCCAAGCTTGAAATCAGTCACCACATCACCTATTACAATGCCGAACGACGCCACTCCGCCCTCGGCTACTGCTCACCCAACCACTTCGAAGCCCATCTTCAAACAACCTCCCAATTGTGTCTGGCTTAGCTAGACCACCTCAACTTTACCTAAAATCCTATTTACTTGCCTCTAAGAATCGCAGTTGGTTCGGCGCAGGAGAACCTATCCTACTATCTTACCGGAGGGCTATTTGCCAACAGTTGTCACCCACTCAATGGCAAACTGATGCACTTCGTCGATGCGGTCCGATTTTTTTATCACCCCATCAACCGTTTTTTCTTCCTGAAAATAGTGATTACAGTCCGGATAAACCCGGTAGGTGAGATTGGATTTGCCTTGGCGCAAAAATTCTAGTTTGGCGTAGTCCATGCTCATAATCGTTTGATTATCATCGCGGCCGCCAGCAATATACAAAATTGGAATAGAGAGCCGGAGCATGTTTTCCAAGGGAGTTGTACGACTGAAGCTGCTCCATTTTAGGTACGTGGCCCCGTACCAGGTGTGGTCCACGGCCTTAGGGGAGCGGTAAATCTTGGCGTACTCCGTATATAACGAATCAACAATCCGCTGACTTTCAATCCGGCTTAGCTGTTGCTGCTCCGCTTGCAAGCGGGCAGCTAGTAGAAAGTCATATAGCTGATTTAAGGCGTTGCCTGCCATGCAGATGACATGCGTAACCTTTTTGTTGAGCACCGCCACCCGAGGCGCGACCTGTGACCCTTCGGAGTAACCCATAACGATAACCTTGCGAGTATCAATGGGGAGCTTTTTAACTAGGTAGTCGATGGTTGCCGAGGCTGCTTCCGCCCGCCAATCTAAGCTGTAGAGTTGCTTGAAGGTATTGTTTTCGGGATAGTACCGACGGCCCGAATTGTCGTAGCGCAAGCTGTCTTTGAATGGGATGCCCGGTTTGCTGATAACTACGATGTAGTAGTCTTTCGCGTACTTGCTGATGTTTAGGGGTACGGAGCTGTTATAGCGCCCCGATTTGGTTTTGTAGTAGAGCGGAAAGTTGCCCGAGCCGTCGAGGTACACTAGCAACGGCCTTTTGGCTTTAGAGTCTGACTTTGTGACGTGAATATCAAAGCTTTTCAGTTGGGGCCGATGGAGCGTGTAGTGCTGAAATAATTCGTTTGCCGCATTTTGTCCGTGAACAAGCAGGGGAGCGAGTAGCAGAAGCAAGCCGAGAAGCCGATGCATTAGGCGTAGGAAGAGTTAGGAATTGGACTGACTGAAACTCGCAGCAGGTGCCGGTTGAAAGTGAATGCTGGTCGCTAAGGCGTTACGAGCAAGACAAAGAAATTTGTTGTTGATTGTGGTCTGCGCTAGGCTCCGAAAGTTAGGCCTTTCTGAACCAACCACCTAGCTTGGCGCAATCCTGTCGCGCTGGTCATCCTACTGGCTCAGGAAGTGGGTTCCGTAACATGACTTTCTGAGCTATACTTTCTGAGTCACTTATCAATTCACTGGAACTATCCCGCCTTCAGCCGTCGGCAACCAAGAGTCCCTCGGGGTGGTCAAGCATCTTCAGGTCGGCGGCTTCGAGCACGAAGTCTTTCTCAATCCATTCCACGTTCAGGCGCTTGAAATCCGCTGCGTACTGCGGCTGGTAAGTCAGGATGCGGACGTAGTCAGTAAAGAGCCTGGCTTGGCGGGCCTCCATCTCACGTTTTTCGGGGGTATCAGGTATATTAAGAGTGGGCATGACTCTGAGTAAATAAGCCTGTGAAAAGTGGCGGAATCGGCTGGTCATGCCTGCCGAAAGCAGGCGGCTTGGACCTTTCTAGGATGCCGAGGGCGGCTGGTTTTGCAAATACTCGTCGGTGAAATGCGCTGTACGCTTGGGATGGGCAAACTTCTCGGCGTTGTAGCCCTGCGAATTACCCTGTGGAATGGAGAGCGACTGCCACTGGCCGTCGAGCACCAGCTTGCCGATGGACACGAGTTGGCCCACGTGGTAGGGGTAGTGCGCCAGCTGCCGGTTGATGGCCTCGGTGATGCTGTGGCCCTGGTTGCGGATGTAGACCGTGCGGGAACGCCGCCCATAAATTACTTTTATGAGCCGTCGCAGGAATAACGAACGTCAGAAACAGACATGAAAAATACGGCTGAATTAGCAACTCGTTTTCGGGAAGTTATTCTCAACGGCACTTGGATTGCCAACACTAATTACCAACACCAATTGACCGGTTTGGGCTGGGAAATAGCGGTGGGTGAGTCAGGCTCTTTAAATTCAATTGCCACTCTGACCCAACACATTCACTACTACATAAATGGAATAAGACACGTCTTTGAAGGCGGGGATTTGAAGATTAAGGACAAATACAGTTTTGATTTCGAGCCCGTTGGTTCGCAAGAGGAATGGGAAACCTTTTTGCATACCTTTTTCAACGATGCAGAAAAGTTTGCTTCCTTGCTTGAACAAATGCCCGAAGAAAAATTAGATGAGGTATTTGTGGACAAAATGTATGGAACCTACCGCCGCAACATAGACGCCATGATTGAACACAGCTACTACCACTTAGGGCAAATTGTCTTACTTAAAAAGATTGTAGCAAGTGCCGGTTGACACCTAGGGTGGCCCATTGGTCCTGCCCGTGCCTCTGGTCGGCACGTTGGCGCACGAGAATACGAGCTACTGCCACTTTGTTCAGGGGCGTAAATAATGCATTCTCAGCTAACCGGAAATGAATGATGGCCCCTTTCCTAGGGCGCCGGGGAATTTACCGCAAGGAGTGCAACAGAAGGGGAGTAGACCGGTCTAATCCTAGTCTGCCAGCTCATACTTCTGAAGCGCTGCTTTCGGCTCAACTCCGCCTTGTTTTCCTTTAAATCATGAAGAAAGTTCTTTTGGGCGGCGGTCTCGTGCTGCTACTCGCCGGCCCGTTGTGGCTGATTGGGCAACCTACGTCCAACCGCGTGGCCATTACGGTTAGTGATTCAGATGACCAATTCAAGATAGTGGCCAGCTACAACGTGGCGCAGAGTGCTCGCATTATTGGGCTCCTGAATGACTCGTTGCGGCCCGCGGTTCCGCTTTCCGCCAGTCAGGCCGAGGATACCCGCCTGCTGCTTGCTGACCGCACTGCCCTGACGGTGCAGGCGGCGCCGGGACGGCTGCGCTTAGTGGCCGATAAACGAACAAATTCGGCGGCCTCGCTCAACCGGATTCATCGCCTGGTGCCGGGCCTGACGCACCTCGTACAAACGTCGGCTCCGCGGTAAAGTATTGCCCTCTATGCATGATTGGCGCATTCCCTTCCTAGCAATTTCCTCATGGGTGGTCCTTGGCTGCGGCGTGGCCCGCAGCCAGGCGAGCTGCGCATACGCCGACAGCGTTCGGCTGGCCTATCACATTCCGGAATTGGCCTACGCCGTCGTAACGGCAGGTGGGGTAATCGACATGCAGACCCTGGGCAACCAACGGCAGCAACCGGGCTACCCGGCCAAACCCACTGACCGGTTTCATTTGGGTTCAAATACCAAAGCCATTACGGCCTTGCTGGCAGCGGAGCTGGTGGAAGCGGGAAAAATTTCGTGGGATACGCCGTTTTTTGCCCTGTTTCCCGAACTGCAGTCCGCTAGCCGACGCGGCTACCGCGCCATCGCCCTTCGTCAATTGCTGACTTTTCGGGCCGGGCTGCCGGCGTACACGTACACCTTCGCCTCCCCGAGCCCCGACGAGCTAACCGGCGACGAAGCCGCCCAGCGCTTGGCCCTGGCCCGCTACTTTCTCGCGCAGCCGCCCATGCGGCGGCAGGCCCACGGCCTGACCCCGTCCAACGCTGATTACGTGCTGGCGGGGCTGATGCTGGAAAAAGCCACCGGCCGCTCGTATCAGGACCTGGTGACAGCCTGGGGCCAGGCCCATGGCATCGCCTTTGGCTTTGGCTACCCCAACCTCACCGACCCGGCGCAGCCCTGGGGCCACAACCCGGCGGGCGAGCCGCTGCCCCCGGTTCCTAACCCGAAGCTGAGCTGGCTGCTCAGCGCTGGGAACATCAACGTGTCTTTGCCCGACTACGTGAAATTTGTTCAGTTGCAGCTGCGCGGGCTGCGGGGCGAGGAAGCCGGGCTGCCCGCGGCCACGGTGCACGAGCTGTTATTCGGCCTACCGGTTTTCGCCTACGGCTGGTTCAACCGCTTGGAGGCGGACACCCAGCACCACGTGGCCTACAACGAAGGCAACGCCGGCGCCTTCATCACGCGCGTGCAAGTCATTCAGGAAGCGGACCGGGCCTACATCCTATTCGCCAATTCCGCTACCCCAGAAACCGCTGCTGGCCTCACAATGCTCCAAGCGTACTTGCAGCGGCGGTACGGCCGGTGAGCAGAGGTACGCTTTCTAAGCCAACCGGTAACTGCCTACTGCCAATTTTGCGCACGAATACCGTGCTTTTCGAATACAATGCATCCTGACCGTCGCAAAACCCACCCCAGCGCGAGCCGCTCACTGTCAATGCTAGGCGGGGCCCTGCTGTGGCTGGCCAGCGGCTGCTCGGGTAGCCGACCGGCCGCGGCGCTCGCAGGGGCGCCACGGGCTCAGGTAGCCATGCAAACGACCCAATTCGAACTGGTGGATTCCAGCCGCCAGCGCGTCATCCCCGTAGCGGCCTACTACGCGGCGGCCGAAACCGGCGCGTCGACCCCAACACGGAAGCTGGCCTTGCTCAACCACGGGTACGGCGGCAAAAACACCGACTACACCTTCATCGCCCAAAACCTGGTGGCGCACGGCTACTACGTGGCCAGCCTGCAACAGGACCTGCCGGGTGACGCGCCCATGCCCACGGCGACGGGCAACGTCTACCAAGCGCGCTACCCCTACTGGGCGCGGGGCGTGCAAACCATGCTGTTTGCGCTGAAGGCCCTCAAGCGCCGCCAGCCGGGCCTGGACCTGCGCCACGTGCTGGTGGTGGGCCATTCCAACGGCGGCGACATGGCCATGCTCCTGGCGCAGCAGCACCCGGAACTGGTGCAAAAAGTGATATCCCTGGACAATCGCCGGGTGCCCTTCCCGCGCCAGCGGCGGCCCGAAATCCTCTCGCTACGCTCCAGCGACCAAGTGGCCGACCCTGGGGTGCTGCCTTCGCCCGCCGAGCAGGCCAAGTACCACACGACGATTATTCAACTGCCTGCCACCCTTCACAACGATATGTGGGACGGAGCCACGGAAGCGCAAAAACGGGAGATTAACTATTTGATTTCGCGATTTTTGCAGTAGCTGGTACTAGCCTGTCGGCTCATTTTGGTTGGCGCCTGACTCGTGGCTTTCTGCTCTCAAATAAACCTGACACACTCAGCGACTGCAGTTGGTTTGAGCTGCGGCACGGCACCGCATAGGAGTGAGCGTCGAGTGTTGAAGCAGAGTCGTGCACAACTGACATCAGCCAGTCTAATTCCCACGCCTTCCTTGCTACGTTGGCTGGAAAGCTTCCCTTTTCGGTACCAAAAGGGAAGCGCGCGATTGGTCGGCCAAGTCCGCGACTATCTTTCACCTTTCCAAAAATCGCCATGCAAAAAAGCGCCTTACTGGTTCTGCTCTGTGCATTGAGCACTCTTGGGGGCTACGCCCAGCGGCCCCGGCAGTTGGTATACACGTCGGACATTGACAACTTTTGGGTGGCTTATGACAGCATCCGTACGACGACGGACAGCGCAAAACAGCTGCGGTATCTCAACCGCTACTACATTGACAAAGGAACGGCCGGATTGCGGGCATTCATGGAGGTTAAACAATACACCCCGCAGGAATGGGTAAACTCCATTCGGCAGTATCCGCGCTTCTGGAATTCGATTCGGCCCAACACACAACTGGCCAAGACCGCCGCAAACGACATCGAGCCATACCTGAAAAAGCTGGCCGCGCTGTACCCGGCCCTGCGCCCGGCCGGCCTGTATTTTACCATTGGCGCGCTCCGCTCCAGCGGCACCACTAAGGCCGACATGGTGCTTATCGGGGCGGAAATGGCAACGGGCAACCCCGGAATCGACTTTTCGGAATTTCCGACAAACACGCAAGCCTTCCTGAGCCGGTACTTCAAAAGTCAGCCCCTGAAAAACCTGGTCGTGCTCAACGTGCACGAATACGTGCACACGCAGGAGAAGGGACCACCCGAATCGGACTTGCTGGCCCAAGCCCTCTACGAAGGGACGTGCGACCTGGTGGCCGAGCTGGTGACCGGCAAACTGCCGTTGCTGCCTTACGTGGCTTACGGCCCGGCCCACGAAGCCGAGCTGAAAGAGCAATTCAAGCGCGATATGTTTGCCCCGTACCTCCGAAACTGGTTCTACAATCAACTATCCGACGACCCCCATCACGTGCCGGACTTGGGCTATTATATGGGCTATGCCATTTGCAAAGCCTATTATCAGCGCGCCAAAAACAAAAAGGAGGCCGTGCGCCAGCTCCTGGAGCTGGATTACACGGATGCAAAAGCCGTGGAAGCCCTGCTGCGAGCGTCTGCCTATTACCCCGCACTGCCTGGTAAAGAGCAATTGCTGGCAGCTTATGAGCAGAGCCGGCCGAGGGTTACCAATGTAACGCCAACCATTCCGGTCGATGGCCTACTCGATGCCTCGGTAAAAGAAATTCGCATCGAATTTTCGGCCGTTATGGCGCCCTACACGGGCACTGACTACGGCTCGGGGGGCAAAGCGGAATGGCCGGTAGCAGGCCGGGGAAGTTTTACGCCCGATAAAAAGTCCTATGTTTATCCGGTGGCCTTGCAGCCCGGTCGTACTTACAGCTTTCTGCTGAATGGCGGTGGATTTAGGTCGGCCGACGGCCGCCCATTGGTCGCCTACGAGGTGAAATTCAAAACCAGGGAGCAGTAGCGCAACACTGCTCACGCGAACGTTGCCGCCCCACGTCCCGATGGCGCTACCAGTTACCAGTCACTGGAAATAGCAAATGGACGACTGCAGCCCCCATCACCGGCTACTTAGCCGGATGAGCGCCCGCTTTTTTGAGAAAATCGGCGGCATTCGAATTGCCGGCGTTGAGGGCCAGGGAACGTTGATAGTTCTCAATCGCCAGCGGTCGGTTACCAAGCCGCTCGTAGGTTTCGGCCAGGCTATCGTAGGTGTTCCAACTGCCGGGGTACAAGGCCACGTTCAGCTTGAAAACTTCCAGCGCGTCCGCCAGTTTGCCAGACCCCGCCAGACCGTAGCCCCACTCGTTCACGAATTCTTCGTCCAGAAACAATTCCGGATGCGTGCGGCGCACTTGCTGCACCAGGGCCTGCACCTGCCCGTAGCCCCGCTGCCGCAAGCCCACCTGCAGTGCGGCCCACCCGGCCGGTTCGCCATCCAGTGCTACCAGTATTTGCTGCGATAAGGCCTTGAGCGCGTCCTGCGTGCCGGCGTCCGACTCGTTGGCCAGCAAGACCAAGCCGGTGCGCTGCTCGGGGTACAAGTCGCAGTAGCTGGCGCAGCCAAAGGTGCCGCCCGAGTGCCGCAGGCGGCGGTGGCTGTCCAGGGTCTGGCTTACCAGCCAGTTCAGGGCCACGCCCTGGGCGGCCGTGCCCCAGGTTGCCCGGTGGCTCAAGGCCACGGCGGGCTGCTTTTCGTCGAGCTGGTACGCCACATAGCGCAGCAGGTCGGCGGGGCTGTAGCGCAGGCCGCCCGCGGCCAGCAGGGTGGGCATGGCCGAAAGCAGGGGCGCCGCCCGGCCCTGGTCGTCGTAGCCGGTGGCGGCCAGCTCGGAGGCAACCGGGCCGGCGCCGGCGTGCATCCCCAGGGGCTGCTCCAGCCTGGTCTTCAGCAACTCGGCGTAGGATTGGTGGTAGATGTTTTCCAGCACATAGCCCAGCAGCTGCCCGGCCACGTTGGAGTGGGCTGGCGTCTGGCCCGGGGGCTGCGACAGCGTGGTCCGGCGCAGGTCCTGGAAAAACTGCTGCCGGGTGTAGCGGGCGCCGAGCCGGGCGCTGACTGGGATGATGGAATCGGGCGGCAGGCCCGCGAAGGCTGCCGGTCCCGGAAAATTGTTAGGCAGGCCCGCGGTGGTGTTGGCCAGGTGCAAAAGTTGGATGGGCTTCCCCTGATAGGTCAGGTTGGGGTAGTCGCCATCCAGATATTGGCGCACGTCGTCGGTCAGGCGTACCCGCTTTTCGACCACGGCCTGCGCCAGCAGCAGGCTGGCGAACGTTTTGCTGAGGGAGCCAATTTCGTATACCGTCTGCGCCGTGGGCAGTTGCTGGGTGCCCCGGCGCGTGGTGCCAAAATGGTATAAGCGGGTTTGCCCATTGCGCACGATGCCAATGGAGAGGCCGGCGTGGGCCGGTAGCTGGACGAAGGCCGCTCCGAGCTGCTGAATGGTGGCATCTACTTTGGCGGGCATTGCCAACGGGGGCGTTTGGCCGGAAGCGCGCAGCCCCAGTAAGAGAAGCAGGCCGGCGACGAAGAAGGAAGGTTTGCTACGCATAAAGGGCTGCACGGCTAGTTAGCCGGTTACTAGCGACCAATCAATCTTTTGCGGAAAATGCCACCGGCCACCAGCGCCAGTACCGTGCCGCTGGCAAGTAGCAGCAGCCGTTTGTTGAACGACCTGTTGTAGGATGCACGCAGCAGACTGTTCGGACGCAGGTAGATGACATCGTTCTGGTAGTCCAGTACGACGTTGAAGCGCTTCAGCACGTCATTGCCCAAAAGGCTGAAGGCCAATCCTTGCCCTTCGCCCGGTTGCTCCAAGTCGATGGGGACGTTTGGCAGGGTGAGTTCGCCCAGCTGCAAGGCGGGCAGCCGGACGGTACGGCTTTCGATGGTTTTGCCGTTGACTCCGCGGCCTTCGCGCGTGCCCAGTTCGGTCATCTGGCCGTAGAGCTGCTCTTTTGCGCAATAGGCTTTTGTGAGCGAAAGCGCCCATTTCGAGCCCGTGTCGAACAAGAACAGGCCGGGGTGCGGCTTGCCCCGCACGAGCAGTGAGCCCTCGACAAACAGGTTTTGGCCTCTCCACTGCATGGGCAGGGCTGCGTAGCCGTTGGTTTCGGGCCGCGCGGTGCTGGAAATTACCAACACGTGCCGGTCATAGTTAATCTCGACTATCTTGTCTTCAAAGGCATTGTAGCCGAGCACGCCGTCGGCCTTCGTGCCGCCGTGATAATCCACGAAAATGGCGGGTGAATTTTTGAGTTGAATGCCGCTAAGCTCAAACACGTTTTCATGGTCGCCGGCCAGCCTAGCCCCCTTTTTGGCGCCTTCTTCCGAGAGCACACCCATGTTGGCGCCGGTATCAAATACCAGGTCCAGCGGGGCCGAGCCATTCAGCTTGCCCTGTAGATGGATGGCATTGTTGGTCCCCAGTACAAACGGAATCGTGTCGCTGGCCACCGGCGAGCGGCCAACCGGCCGCACGTACTGCACTTGAGCGGGGTTTTGGGCCGTGATGCGCTGGTAGCACGTGTCGCGTCCGTTGAGGATTATCGCAAAGTCGTAGGTGTCTTTCGTGACGAGAAACGACAGGCTATCCAAGTCCGTGTAGTAGACTATCCTTTTAGGCTTAGCCGACTTGCGGTAGACGTACGTGTCGGGCTTCAACCCGGGGGCCAAACCGCCATCCTGTAGGTAGTTACCATCCAGGATTTTGATTTGAGCAGAAGTAGCCCGGATGAAGGGCATACCACTGCGGGCCCCTCGGGGCGTAGGTGCCGGGTGTTGGGCGGCCGCAAGCTGCCCGCCATTCAGCAAGAGCACAGCAAACAAGACAGCCAGCGCCACAAACCGCGCCGTATAGTCTTGCGATACCTGTTTCATAAGGTGCTGGTGCTTGTCGGTGGGAAAGTACATAGATGGACGGCTCATGGCGGATGTGACCGGCCGGTGCCGGTTGTGTTGCAAGCTTTGGGGTGTCCCGCACCTGCCCCGGTAGATTGGGCAGGTGGCCAGGGAAATGAGCCTTGACGGGGGCTGGGGTCGCGCATTTTCAGCAGGACAGGCAGGGCCTTATGGGGTTTGGCACACTTGTCAACCCATAGAGCAGCAGGGCTGTGACCTTAATTGGTTGGCCACCGCGAACAGGAAATGCTTTACCGCTTATTTCCCCAGCACCTCCACCCAGCCTTTGTAGCGGCGGCCAAGTGTCATGTTCTCGGCCAGATAGTAGAACAAGCCGTTTCCCTGGCCCTGCGCGCTCCAGTCGTTGCGGTAGTCGGCGCTTTCGAAGACCTGCCGGCCCCAGCGGTTAAACACCCGCAGTCGCCACTGGTAGGCGCGGGCACTGCGGATGACGAAGGCCTGGTTGGCCGCGTCGCCGTTGGGCGTGATGACGTTGGGAATCAGCGGCTGGCACTCCTCCCGGCGCACCACGATGCTGTCGCGGAACACGCAGCCCGCCCGCGTGAGCTGCAGCCAGTACAGCCCGGGCTGCTCCACCTCAATGGCCGGCTGCTGGCTGCCGGTGCTCCATAGCAAGCCACTGCTGGCCTGCTGGGGCGCCGTTAGGGTTAGCCGTTCCTCCGCACACAGCAGCGTATCGGGGCCGAGGGAAAAGCGGGGGAGCGCATTCAGCGTAACCGAGGTGGAAGCCTGCGCCGTGCACCCACCCGCCAGCGTGGCTGTCACGGTATAGGTGCCGGCCTGGCTGACCGTTAGCGCGGGGCCGGTGGCGCCCGTGTTCCAGCGGTAGGCCACGGCGTCGGGGGCCTGGGCCTGAAGCACTGCGCTACTTCCGGCACAAAGGCTAAGCGGGGGCGTCACTTGCACCGTCGGCGTGCGCACGCTCACCCGCACCGTGTCGGTGGCCGTGCAGGCGCCGCGCTGCACGCGCACCCAGTACGTGCCCGGTTGCGTCACGGCCAGGGTCGAGTCGGTGGTGCCCGTGCTCCACTGGTACGCGGCGCCGGGCCCGCTGGCGGCCCGCAACGTGAGAGACTGGCCGGCGCAGAGTTGCCGGTCGGGGCCCAGGTCCACTGCAAAGCCGGTCAGGTCCGTGAAATGGGCGTAGGTGTAGCTGCCGGCAAACCCGGTGCGGCGTTGCAGCACGCCCAGCTGGAATACGTCGATGGCGTTGCTCACCGTGGCCGTGGCGCCGGCCGGCAGCTGGGCCAGCGTCAGGGGCACCCGGGCGGCCAGCCAGCGCCCGTTGCTGCCGGGCACGGCGGAAAAGGCGGCGGCCGGTATCACCCCCGCCCGGCCGTTGAACCGAAAGCTGCTTTCTCCCCCCGCCGGCACGACGAGGGTGAGCGCCAGGCTGTCGACGTCGGCCCCGCGCGTGATATTGACCTGCCGGCTGCCGGTGCAGTCCACGGGGGGCAGCACTGCCTCGGCCAAGTCGCAGCCGGCCCGGGCGAGGTGCAGCACGTAAACGGGGGCCGAGGCTTGCAGCAGCGTCGAGGGCGTGAGCAAGGGCACGTCGTAGGTTTGGCCGGCGCTGAGCAGGCCCACGACGGCGCTGGAGCCATTGACGGAAACCAACGTGCCGGGCTGGGTGGACACCACGACGGCCAGCACATCCTCCGGACTGCTTTTCACGATGACGTACTCGTCGCCCAAGCGGCTGACGGGCAGCAGCTGGTCACCCACCAGGTCGTCCCCGTCGCAGGAGTTGCGCAGCACCGCCACCGCGTCGTCTTTAACCGTGACGGCAACGGGCCGGGTGCTCGTGATGTGGGTGCCGCCGAGGTGCGCCGCGGCCGTGATGCCGGCCGCCACCAGGGAGTAGGTCTGGCCCCGTTGCAGCAGCACCGTGATGGGTGCCCGGGCGGAACCCACGGTAGTGGGCTGCGTCGGGACGAAGGTGACCTGGGTGTTGTTTTCGGTGGCCACCACGTCAATCGAGGAGCGGGCCGGGGGCGTGTACTGCGGGCCGTTGTCCCAGACGTCCTGGAAGGGGGCGTAGAACTCCGTGCCCAAAGCCGCGCGGCCCCGCAGGACGAACACCTCGTCGTTGCATCGGCATTGGGAGTTCACTTCGTATTCCGCCGTGATGGGCTGGCTGGCGCGGATGAGCAAGCCACGGTTCAGGGTCTGGCCGGCGGGCTGGTTTTCGAGCAAGGCCAGCTGGCTGGTCAGGTTGAGGCTCACGCTTTGGTTGGCCGGCACGGCCACGGTGTAGGGCACAAACGCCGCATTGGCCGGCTCGCTCACCCGCACGGTACTGGCTTGCCCGAGGGAGGAAAAACGTAGCAGCACGGGCCGGTCGAGGGCGCTGGGGAGTGAGCCGCTGGTGACCTCGGGCGCCACAAACCAGAACGTGGTATCGGACTGGGCCCGGGCGGGCCCGGCCCAACCCAGCAGCATCACCCACAAGCACAGTAGTCGTTTGTTCATCGACAAGCAATATTATTCCACTACCAGCTTTTTCACCACTACCCCAACCGGAGTGGTTACCCGCAACGAATACACCCCCGCGGCCACTTCCGCCAACGAGAACGTGCGCGGGGCAGAACTACCCGGCAATTCTTGGGCGCGCACTACCCGGCCCACGGCGTCGAGCAGCTCGGCCTGAACGGCCGCGCCGTTCAGGCTGGCGGGAAGCTCCAGGAAAACCTTGGCTTCGGCCGGGTTGGGGAACACCGCTACCTGGGCCGCGCCGTCCGATGGAGCAGTCGCCAGCGCCCGTTGGGCCATAACAAGCAATTCGAAACGCCCGCTGGTGGTGGCACTCAACTGGAAGGCGTAGCTCGGCTGCGCGCTCAGGTCCACCAGGGCGCCGGTTTGCCGGTCGCGTAGGTAGGCCGTTACGCCTGCGGGCAGATTCGCAAGCTGGGCGGCGTTAAGGACATAAGTGCCGGCGGTGGGCACGCGGACGGTCAGCGGCACGGTTACGGGCGTGGCGCCCAGGGCCGGCAGCCCAGCAATGGCTAGCTCGTCATTGCCCGCTACGGCGGTCAGGTTCAGGCCGTGCGAGTTGGGCAATTTCACCGCATCGAACCCTGCATCGGTGCCGGCCGTGGCGCCTGGCTCGAAGTACACGTAAAGCGGGTCGCTCAGGCCACCTCCTTGCAAATCCAACTGCACGAGCGGGCGGGTGCTACTGCCCCGGTGGAACACCGGGTTCTGGTAGCTCGTCACGCGGGCGGCGTCGCGGAAGGTGAGCGTAGCGGCCGTCTGCCCGGCATTCACCCGCACGAAAAAACCCTGCCCCAGGGCAAGAATGGGGTCGCCCCCGACCCCGTTCACGTAGGCGCGGTAGCTGCCCGCGTACTGGCTCGTGCTTGCAAACACGTAGATGGCCGCGTCCAGGCCTGCCCGGTCGGCCGGGGCCACCAGCGAGTAGTCGAAAGGCGAAGGGTAGGGGTTGCCGACCAGGTGCCACCCCGCGTCGGCCGCGTTGGCCGACGCGCTGGCATTGCGGGTTAGCGTGCTGCTCAGGGTGCCGGTATGCAGCGGCCCGCCGGCGAAGCTCACCGCAAGGCCGGCGCTAATATTAACCGTGAAGCCCTTGCCCGAGGGCAGCACGTCGGTGGGGTTCGTGGGCGAGTACCAGCCCTTGTCGAAGGCGGAAAGGCCGTTGGCCACCGAAGCCAGCCGGGTTTGGTCGTAGCCGTACACGTTCGGAAAGGGCGTCACCAGATTCGGCGCGGCGGCCGTGTTGTAGGCCGGGTTTACGATGGGAGTAAAGCCGGTCGTGGCCAGGCCGCCCACCTGGGCGGCGTTGGCTATCGGGGAAGCCAGGTGCCGGTAGCCGGGGCCGGGGTTCAGGTCGGGGCTGAGGTAGCGCTGCACCACGGCCGTGGCGCCCACCACGCGGCCGGGATTGTTGTAGACCAGGGCCGTCCCCGTGGCATCGGAAAGCAGCGTGGTGGGGTTGCCGTTCAGGTTCAGGTTGCCCACGGTGGTCAGCAGGCGCTGGATGGTTAGTCCCGCGCTGGTGTTCAGGTCGGCCCCGTTCTGCTGGGTGGTCAGGTTCCAGAAGCGCGTGGCGCTGCTCCCGGCAATGCTGGCCGTGGCGGTAGCTCCCAGCTCCACCGTGCCGCCGGTGGCAGTAAAGGCGCCGTTGTTGGTCCAGTTGCCGCGCACGTCCAGCGTGCCACCGCTTTGGGCCAGCGTAGCGGCGCTGGCAATGGTTAAGTTTTTGGTCGTGGCCGGGCCGTTGGTCAGCAGGGGCATGCGCGGCGCCGCGGCGGGCACGGTGGCGTCGAGCGCGGCCGTGGGCACGCCGGCGGTCCAGTTGGCCGCCGCAAACCAGTCGGTGCTCGCGCTGCCCGTCCAGACGGTGGCCGTGACGGGAGCGGCGTAGGTGATGCTGTATGAAGGGGCCGCCACGTTGCCATTGCCGGCCGCGTCCTGGGCCGAGCTGGCCGGTACGCTCACCGTGACCAGGCCGTTGGCGGCCGGCGTCAGGGTGAAGGAGTAGGTCGTGCCGCTGCCGCCGAAGCCGCTGAGTGCGCCGTTGGTCACCGTCACATCGCCGGCCGCGAAGCCCGTCACGCTCTCCGAAAAGGTCACAGTCACCGTGAAAGGCGAAGCATTGGTGTTGCCGCCCGAGGCGCCGGCCGAACTCGTAATGACTGCCGTAGGGGCGGCTTTGTCGATGGTGTATGAGTCACCCGTGGTAAAAGGCACGTTGCTGACGCCCGGCGTAATGCCGGTCGAGTTGCTCAGCTGCAGCTGCACCGTGCCGCTGCCCGTCCCCGTATTCACGACCACGGTGTAGGCGTTTCCCGAACCGCTGACGCTCGCCACGCTGGCCCCCGAAACCCCGCTGGCGGCCACGGAAAAGTTGCCGGTAGTAAGCCCACTCACGTTGCTGGCAAACGTGACCGCGAAGCTCACGCTGCCGGCGTTGGTGGGCGACGCGCCCGTTCGCACGCTCGACACAATCGTGGTCAGGGTCGTGAAGGTTTGCACGCCGCCGTAGCTGGTGCCCGCGCTGTTAGTAGCGTAGGCCCGCACCGAGTAGAGGGTGCCGCTGGCCAGGCCCGTTACCGTGGTCGAATAACTGCCCGTGCCTGCGCCAATCGCCACTTTCGTATTGGCGGTGGTTGGGGTGCCGCTGCCCGGCACGTACACCACGCCGCGCTCGCTCACCGCCGCGCCGCCATCGGCCGCGACGTTGCCGCCCAGCACAGCGCCGGCGCCCGTGATGCTGGCGGGTACATCCGTGGTCACGGTGGGTGCTACCGCCGGTGCGCCCGTCGTGAAATTATAGGTCGTGTTGTCGAAGATGCCGTAAAACGTGCGTCCGTCCGCGTCGATAAACGTTTCCTCGTCGCTGCGCAGCGCATACGCCGTGTTGCTGGCCAGGGTGATGACGGGGTTATAGGTCCAGGTGGTGCCCGCGCCCGTCACCGCCGCACTCCCGATGGGCGTGGTTTCCACCACTGCGTTATCCGACACGCGAACCAGGTACAGGTTACCGTTGCCCTTGCTTACGCTCCGGTCGAAAGTCAGCACCAAGTTCGTGGCCGGGCTCACGCCGGTGGCGTTATCGGCCGGCGCGGTGCTGCTCAGTTGGGGGCGGGTGCCGTCCTGCCGAAGGCTGCGCGGGGCCGCGCCGTTCACAAAGTCGAACAGGTCCTGGTCGCCGTCCCGGTCGTAGTCCACGGCGTCAAGGGCCGGGGCGGATATCTGGCTGAAGGCCATGCCACTGAGCGGGCCGCTGCTGAAAGCGCCCGTGCCGTCAGTAGCGGCGATGGCAGCCGCGAACGTCCCGTCGCCGTTGTTCAGCTGCAAGCGGATGCCGGTGGCCGTAGTGTTGCCGGTCTGGTACAGGATGTCTTGGTCGCCATCCGATTCCACGTCGAAGAGCAGGTAGCGGGCCCCGAACGCAAGGGTGGGCAGGCTGCCGAGGGCTAGGGCCGTGAACGTGCCGTTGCCGTTGTTGCGCACGAGCCGTGGGGCCGTGTTGTTCTGGTAGTCCACGAGGTCTGGGTCGCCGTCGTCGTCCAGGTCCGCCGCGGTGAGCGACGGCTGCGTGAGCTGGGTAAACGTGATGCCATTGAGCGGCCCGCTGCCAAACGTGCCGCTGCCGTTGGCCGCAATAGCCGCTGCAAACGTGCCGTTGCCGTTGTTGAGCTGCACGTTGAAGCCCTGCCCGGAGGAGTTGCTGGTTTGGTAGAGCAGGTCCGGGTCGCCGTCATTATCCAGGTCCACGAACAGCTGCCGGGAGCCGAAGGCGAGGGTGGGCAGGCCCGTAGTACCGGCGGCCGTAAACGTGCCGTTGCCGTTGTTAAGGATGACGCGCGGAGCGGTGCCGTTGAGAAACTCCACGATGTCCGGGTCGCCGTCGTTATCCAGGTCCACGGCCTGGGTCTGGGGTGGGGCCACCTGCGTGAAATACACTCCGGCCAGCGGGCCCCCGGTAAAGGCCGCGCCGCTGGGCTGCGCGATGGCGGCCCCGAAGGCGCCCCCGCTGTTGAGCTGCACGGCGATGCCCGCACCCGTCGAATTCCCCGTTTGATACAGCACGTCCTGGTCGCCGTCGTTGTCCAGGTCCAGAAACAGGTGGCGCGACCCGAACGCCAGCGTCGGCACGCCCCGGTCGCCTTGCAGGCTGTAGGTGACGGCCGACTGCGTATGGGTGATGCTGCGCGGCGCGGCGGAAAGCCCCTTGGCCGGATGGGTCGACTCGGCCCGGGCCTCCTGCCTGACCGCGGCAAGCACCCCGGTCAAAGCCAGCAAACAAACCGCAAAAACACGTGAAGGACAACAGAATCGGTAACGTTTTCTCATCATTGCAAGCAGAAAGGGACGGGTGATTAGAAGGCAGAGGGCGCCAGTATTGCTTCGGCACTGGGGTAGCCCGGTGCTCGTAGAAGTGGCCAAGGCTTCGCCAGCACCCGGCTGCAAAGGCGGGCGGTGCGCAACCGGGTGCGGTAGGAAGTTGCCGGCGGATGGCCTCGGTGGGCGCGGGTCCGATGCCGGGCGGTTAGCTACTCAGGAGTCGAGCGTTTGAGAAAGAAATAGTAGCCCGTAAGGCCAAGGGCAAGGCTGAAAGCCAGAATGATAACCGAATGCACGCCCCACGGGGGGTAAAGCGCGCCCACCGTCAGCCCCACGCCGGCGGCCGTAAGCAAGGCAATCCACTTCACCAAGCCCGCGGCGCCGGGCTTGCGCCGCTCGCGCGGGGCGAGCAAGAGGGCAATGGTGCTCTCGGGGGCGCCGACTTCGATGAGCCGCTTTTTCAAGCGGTTGTCCAGCAGCAGCTTCAAGATGACCACCGCGACCACCGCCAGCAGAACAAACAAGGCCAGCACGAAGAAATTATGCCGGAGCTCATTCACCATCGCGGCGTCGAGGCCCGCGGGCACCTGGCTTGGGGCTTGCGCGTGGGCCCTACCGACTGGCAGTGACAGCGCCAACAGAAAGAAGCTTTTTTTCATGAAGCGGAAGGCAAGGCGAACCTGGTAATGCATTAGACCGGCTGCGCGCCGTCGTGTTGCAACTCGCGGGGCAAGGAAAGAAAAATTTCCGTTTGCCGCCGGTGGCGGAACAGCATTTCCAGGCCATAAGCCAGCACCACGCTAACTGCCAGCACCGTGCCCAGCGCTACCGCTCCGGCCGAGGCGGCCTGGAATAGTTGCCGCAGGGCCGCCCAGCCACTGGCCACCACCGCCAGCGCAAACGCCAACCCCAGACCACCCAAGGCAATAAACGCCCAGGGAAAAGCCCGCGTGACGCCGGGCAGCTGCCCCGCTACCCGCGCGGCTAAGTTGAAGTCGAACGCTGGCTGCGGGGCCGTCTTCAGGGCCGAAAACAGAGCCTGGTAATCGGCTACCCGGCGTTGGCACGCGGGGCAGGCCCACACGTGGGCCGCGAGCGTTGCGTCTGCCGATGAGGCATTTTCGGCCCATTGCTGGGCTTGTTGTTCGGAAAGGTGCGGCGTGTTCATAGCTCGTCCCGTTGGTAAGTAGCTTCGATGCTTTCCTTTAACGCTTTGCGGGCCCGAAACAAGTAACTCTTTACCGTGCCTTCGGGCAGCGAAGTGATGTGCGCAATTTCGGCGTAGCTCAGCTCCTGCTGATGGTAGAGGCCAATCAGCGTTTTGTAGAGCGGCGGCAGTTTGTCAATCTCGGCGGCCAGCACCGCCGTCAGGTCCTGGCCGAAGAGCCGGGCTTCCACCTCCGGCGCCACCGCCAGCAATGCCGGCGCCCCAGGGCCGGTTTCGGCCGCTTCCAGGCCCGGTTCGCCCGGCAGGAGCAGGCGCTTCTTCTCGAGGTAGTGCAGGCAGGTGTTGTAGGCAATTTGTCCAATCCAGGTCGAGAGTTTGGCCTGGTGCCGGAAGCCGGCCAGGTGGCGGAAGGCTTTGAGGTAGATGTCCTGCGCCAGGTCGGGCCGGTCGGCCGGGTGCGGAATCAGCTTGAACACTATCTGGGTCACCAGGCCTTTGGTCCGGTTAACAATCTCCCCAAACCGCGCCGTATCGCCTTGCAGCACCTGTTCCACGAGGTACTGGTCGGAGGGGGAATACGTCGACGGACGGCTCATATGGCGGATGAGACCGGCTTGCGCCGGTTATGTTGCAGTTCGATTAGCAGTTCCGCCCGAGTCCCGATAGGGCGGAGCTGTTGGGCGCGAAAATGAGTTAAATCATGGCGGGCCCGCGCAGGGAAGTCGGGACCAGACCTCCCGGGTACCGTGTGGCTGGTAGCAGGCGAGTACTCGCTCAGTGCAGCGTCTGCGGGCGCGACGGTTGGGTTTCTGTCGGCTGCCGCGGGTCGTCCAGCAGCTTGACCAAGGCCCGTTTTCCTGCTTCGTTGCCCGGGTTTAGGGCAATGGACTGCCGGTACATTTGAATGGCTTCGGTTCTTTTTCCGGCCAGCGCCAGCCCTTCGCCGTAGCTGTCGTAGGTATTGAAGCTCGCCGGGAACAGCAGAATGTTCGTGCGGAGCACTTCCAGCGCCAGCCGGTGCTCTTGGTCGAACGCTGCCGTGTGCAGCAACTGCAGCCCCAGACTGTTGAGGTCACTTTCTCGGAGAACGTAGTGGATGGAATCGGCCTTCAGCTCCTGCCATTTGCAAAAGGCTGCGTCGGCCCCTTGCGCAACCAGCGTGCGGCCGTACACCGGCCCCAACGATTGGCGGCGGGCAACCGTGGGCTGGTGCTGCAGCAGGTTCAGCGCGTTCAGCCCCGCCCGGTAAAGGCCGCGGTGAAAGGCATTGTCGAACAGGACGACGGTTTGCCGGTGGGTGAGGTCCCGCAGAAAAATGCTCAGGGCGCCCGGCTGCCCGCCCGTGTGCCCGACTACTTGGCTCCCGGCGCTATCCAGGAAGAGCATCCACCCCAGGCCGTAGGAAGTTTGGCCGAGCCCCAGGTCCGCCACGGCGGCGTGGCCGGAAAGCAGTTTGGTGGGCGTAAAGGCTTCCGCCAACGTCGCCGCTTTCAGCAAGCGGCCCTGGTAGAGCGCGTCATCGAACCGGAGCATGTCGGCCGGAGTGGTCGTAACGTTGCCCTGGCCCACGAAGCCGCTGGCCCCGTGCAACCGCCAGTGGTACTTGGCCAGGCTGTCCACGTTTTGCAGGCGGGCAGAGTACAGGTAAGGGTACTCGTAGTTGGCGGCCCGGTGCTCGTCCGCCACGCGCGCCGGGTCGGCTGAGAAGTAGGTGTCCTTCATCCCGACCGGGCCGAAAATGTGCTTTTGTACATAGTGCTGAAACCGCAGGCCGGAAGTTTCTTCGACGAGCAGGGCCAGGAGCAAATAATTGGTGTTGGAGTACTCCCACTTCTCGCCGGGCCGGCTCCCCAGCGGCTTCTTCCATTTCTTTAAGGCCGGCAGCACGTCCTGATTCGTAAAGACTTTGCCAGGATTGGCGTCCATCTGCGCCTCGTAAAGCTCGTAATCGGGCAGGCCGGAGGTGTGCGAAAGCAACTGCCGAATGGTGATGGCCGAATACGGAAACTCCGGCAGGTATTTCTTCAGCGGCTCATCCAGCGCGAGTCGGCCCCGGTCCCGAAGCTGGAGCACGGCCGTGGCCGTAAATACCTTCGCCACCGAGGCAAGGGCAAACCCGGTGCGGCGGTCGTTGGCCTGCGCGGGCGCGAAGCGGGCGAAGCCGAAGGACTGCTGATAAATAGGACGCCCCTGCCGGGCAATAAGCACGCTCCCGTTCAGCTCTTCGTGCTGCGCTAAGGAGCGGAACAGGCTGTCCAGGCGCCCCGTGGCGCGGTCCTGGCCATGGGCGTTGGTGGCGGGCCAGGCCAGGAGAGCGAAAAGCAAAAAGTCCGTGAAATAGTGGGTGACTTTTTTCATAGCCGTTTTCGTTTTTGACTTAAAACCGGTTTGTTTCAGGACCACGAAAAGCCCCGGCGGCCTGCGCTATCGGCTGCAGGCCGCTACTTGAGCCAACTGCTGTAGATGGTCCGGGCGATGCTGTAAAAGGAGTCGATGGAATGGTCCCCGGTATTGGTGAGCAGCACGATGCCCGCTTCTAACTCCGGGTAAATCAGCAGCAGTGACGTGAAGCCGTCGGTGCCGCCGTCGTGCGACCAGCGCAAATGGTGCCCCGTTTTCGTGGTGGAGATGCCCCAGTTCAGCCCCGCCCCGGCCTGGGCGGTGCCAAACGTGAGCTGGTGCGAGAGCTGCGCCGCAGCCCGGTGGCGGTCCAACTGCCCGCGCACGTACAGCAGCATGTCGTGCGGGGTGGACCGGATGCCGCCGGCGGGCTCGGCCAGCCGGTTGCGCCAATACGCCGTGCGGTTGCCTTCCACGTCGTAGCCCGCGGCGTAGCGCGACAGGTCCCTCTTAGCCACCGCAATGGCGCTGTGCCTCATGCCGTAGGGCCGAAAAATGTATTGCTTGAGCAACTGCTCGTAAGGGGCGCGGTAGGCCTTTTCTAAAATCAGTCCTTCCAGCCCCACCGCGAAATTGGAATACGCCCGCCGCACGCCCGGCAGCGTATCCGGCCGCACGCTGAGCAGCAGCTGGCGCACCAGCGCGTCGTCAACCAGCAGGCCCGGGGCGAACGGGTCCTGGCCGGTGCCGGGCAGCGGGGGCTCGGAGGGCAGCCCGGAAGTGTGATTGCTGAGGTGCACCACGCGAACGGGGGCACCCGCGTACTGCAAATCGGGGTACTGCCCCGCCACGTATTGCCGCACGTCATCCTGCAGGCGCACCTTGCCGTCCAGCACCGCCTGGGCCAGCAGCGTGCCGGTGAAGGTTTTGGTGACGGAGCCTATTTCGTAGATGGTGCTGGGCGTGGGCAAAACCCCGGAGCCTTTTTCCGTTTCCCCGAAGTCGTACACGTGCAGCTGCCCGCCAACCAACACCCCGACGGACAGGCCCGCGACGTTCGCGTTGCTCATGTACTCCGTCACGGCCCGCTGCACCACGCTATCCAAATGCGTTTTCAGCGGGTTGTCGCTCAGAAATCGGGTTCGGGTCCTGACAATTGGCAATTTGTAGAACGAGAGGCCCAACGAGCGGTACACCCGCGGGCCCGTGGCCGACACGCTCAATTGAAGCGACCGTTTAGCCAGTCGCAACCGATATAAGGCGCCCGTGCTGTCGAAGGAAATCAGTTCCGAGACCGTGATTCTGCCGAAGTCCTTCGTTGCGGCAAGTAAGCCGGTCAGCTGGGCCTCGCTCACCTCCGCCCGGAACGTGGCATTGCCCATCGCATAAATCCCTTGCCAGTCGCCGCGGTTGAGTTTGGCCACGATGCTGTCCTTTAGCACGTCGTGCGCCCCAATGGCAGCTTGTTGAGCAGGTGCGGATAAGGCGATGAGAAACAGTGAAATGCAGAAAAAGAGCTTCATTTTAAGGACAGATAAGTGACAGTAAAATCTGGGTTTTCCACGGGCGGCGGGCTCAGACTGAATTACTTGGTCCGGGCGCTACGGTACCGCCGCCCGCGCGCCGGGTGGCCCGGGCGCTATAGCCCGCCGGCCCGGCGCTTTTCGTCGCCGGCCGTATCGGCGCGGCGGGTGGGGGGTAGTTGGTCGTTGCCGAGGCGGTAGCTGAAGGCCAGCGTGGCTGCCCGGGTGTCGCGGCGAATGGCGATGTACTCGGCGTAGGTGCCGTAGGTAGAAGTCACCCGGGCGCGGTTGGTGTAGAGCAGGTCGGTCACGTTCAGCTTAAAGGTGCCCCGGCCCTTCCAGAGTCGTTTTTGGGCCCCGGCGGTCAGCTCGCCGGTGGCCCGCGTCACCGAAAACCCCGACACGGCCGGCGACTGGTAGCGGGCGCTCAGGTCCAGGCCCCAGTCCCGGGGCAGTGTCACCGTGTGGGTGCTGGTGAGTAGCAGCGCGAGCCGGCCCCGGTTCAGGCGCGTGTCAGCCAATTCCCCCGTGTATTGGTCGTAGAACAGCACCGCGCCGTTGTCTATGGCCCAGCCCTTGCACGGGGCCACGGGCACGCTGAGGGTGAGGTCGAGGTAGTGCTCCGCGCGCAGGTTGACGGGACGGATAACGAGGGGCTGGCCACTGGCCGAAGTGGCCGGCTGGGTTACCAGTACGAACGGATTCTGGGTGTTGCTGTAGCTCAGGGCCAGGCTGTACTGCTGCAAAAAGGTGTGCGTCAGCTCGGCCACGTAGCTGGTTTGGGGCAGCAGGCCGGCATTGCCGGAGCGGAACGTGGTGGCGTTGAGGTACACCCGAAACGGGTTGAGGTCGTCGTAGCTGGGCCGGTCGAGGCGGCGGCTGAGGGCCAGGGCCAGCTCGTGCCGGGCCGAGAGCTTGTAGGAGAGGGACGCGCTGGGAAACAGCTGGAAATACTGCCGCTCGAAGCTTTCGTTGCCCACGGCCTGCACGCCCCGGGCCGTGGTTTGCTCCCCGCGCAGGCCCGCCCGCAGCGTGGCTTTGGCGCCCGCTTGCTCCACGCTGACATAGGCCGCGTCGACACGCTCCTCGTAGCGAAACCGGTTGGTTTGGGCGGGGTCCACGGTGGTCACGCCGTCCAGCGTTTGCCAGAACACCACGTCGTTGTCCGAGCTTACCTGGCTGATTTTGGCCCCCGCACTCAATTGCCGGCGGCGGGCCAATGGGTGCGTGTAGTCGAGTTGGGCCGTGCGCAGCGTGAGTTGGCCGGCTTGGTCGCCGGTGAGCCGACGCGGCGCGGCCGGGGCTTCGGGCAGCGCGGTGAGGCCCTGCTGCCGGGTGGTGCGAAACGAGGCGTAGTTGACATCGGCCGCCAGGCTGGGCCCGGTGCTGGAATCGGCAAAGGCGTGCCGCAGGTTCAGGTTGCCGGCCACAGTGGGCGCGGCCGTGCGCCGGTAGGTGTCGGATTGCAACGCGGCGAGGGGGCGCTGCGCGGCATCGCGCAGGGTCAGCGCGTTGGTGCCTTCGGCGGCGCTGGTACTGGCCAAGCCGTTGGCCGCCACGCCCAGCGTCGTGCGGGCCGAGAGGTCGTAGTCGAGCCCGACTTTCCAGCTGTGCGCGCGGGTGCGGGTGGCGCTGTAGTCTTCCTGGTCGGTGCGGCTGCCGGCCTGGCCGGGGGCGAAGAAGTCGCGCCGCAACACGGCCCGCACGTAGTTGCCCAGGTCGGCGTAGGTGTACGTGCCGAAGCCATTCATCGGGCCCCGGCGGTGGTTCAGGCTCAGGCCGGCGCTGTACCGGCCGAATGTGCCGCGCCCGTAGCTCAGGTTGGCCGTGCCGTTGGTGCCCTGGCGCTGGTCTTTTTTCAGGGCAATGGCGATAATGCCGGCCCCGCCCTGCGCGTCGTAGCTAGCTGGAGGATTATTAATCAGCTCAATGCTTTTGAGTTGCTCGGCCGGCAGGGTCCGCAGGTAGTCGGCCAGCTCGGTGCCGCTCATGGCCTGGCGCTTGCCGTCGATGAGCACCAGCAGGCCCTGCTTACCGCGCAGGGCCAGGTTGTCGCTGCCGTCCACCGTCACGCCCGGCGAGCGGCTGAGCACGTCCAGGGCCGTGTTGCCGGCGGCCAGCGTGCTGCCTTCCACGTTCACCACCGTGCGGTCGGCCAGGTGCTCAAACAGCGGCTTTTGGCCGAGGACGGTCACTTCTTCCAGGGCCGTGGCGGCGCTGGGCACCAGGGCCACCGGCGGTAGGAGCAGGCCCGCGGCCGGCAACTCAAACGGCGCCGACCAGTACCGCGCAAACCCCACTTGGGTCACCGACACCAAGTAGCGTCCGCCCGGCGCCGCGGCCAGTTGGAAAGCCCCGGCCGCGTCGCTGTAGTCCGACTTCACCAGTGTCGAATCGGTGGCGCGGTGCAGCGTAGTAGTAGCTAGTTCCACTGCCCCGCCCTGGGCGTCGCGCACCACGCCGCGCACCACGGCCTGCCCCTGGGCCGTGAGGGGCAGCGCCGCCAGCAGCCCCAGCCAAAGGCCCCGCCGCACCCCGCGAATGGCAGACAACAAATTGAATGACAGCGCTGATGTATTCATATAGCTTGAAAATGCGTGGGCAGTACGCCGCCAGGCGACCGGCCGGGCCGGACATGGCAAAGCCGGTCAGCAGAAAAACTGCCTACTGCGTGAGAAAGAAAAACAGGGGCGAAGCGGGTGGGTAGCTACTCGTTGAGCGTGATGTGCACGGAGCCGACTACCTGACCAGTGGCGTCGGTGGGCACCCGCAGCCGGGCGCGGTACCGCGCGGCCACGGCCGCCGGTTGAGCCTGGCCGTTCACCGCCAACTCAGTGCCTTTGAAGAGCAAATCGGCGACGGTAGCCGTGGGCGGGAGCAGCCCATTCCGGCGCAACTCCCGCAGGATGTCGCGGGTCTGGGCTTCGGATACCGGCTCCATCCGGGCACTGGGTGCCCGAGGCTGGCTTGTGGCATGGCGGACCGTCGCTTGGCGGGCCGCGTCCGCTTTACGGGCGGCTTCCTGCCGGTTCAGGGCGGCCTGGGCCAGGTTTCGGTGCGCCTCCGCCATTTTGCGCTCGGCCTCTTGCTGGTTCAGGGCCGCCCGCGCGTCGGCTTGCCGGGCTCGTTCGTCGCTGTTGTCGGCGGTGAGAGGGGGCAGGCGGGTGGTGAGGGGCGACAAGGTCGGCAACCGCTTGCTGCGGGCAGCATCCGCGGCGGCCAATGCCTTCTGGCGAGCAACCGATTCTTGAAACCGGGCAGCCTGCGTGGTTGAAGCATTTCGCTGGGCTGAGGTCCGTTGGGGCGACTTCGGCTTATCCGGCTGCGGTTGCGGGGTTTGTTCAGGAAGGAGACGGGCGGAAGCGCTACGCCCCGCGATTAGTGTCGGCGTAGCGGCCACGGAGCTTGTCGGAACCGAGGTCGTTGCACTCGACTGGTTGGCGGCCAAGGGTGCGCTGCCGGGCAATGCCGCGCCCAGCGATGCCATCGTGCTGCCGGCCAACAAGGCCAGGCCGCCCATCACCACCACGGCCGCGCCGAAGCCCTCGGCAAAGGTGGGGGCGGTGGGCGCGTGTTGCACCAGCCGCCGCACGCGCCCCAGCAGGGAGCCGTTGGGGCCGGCGGCGGCCAGGGCCAGCCGGGGCCGGGTCGCCGCGTAGTTCAGCTCGGCCACGGCCGCCAAGGCCTGGGCCAGCAGCCGGGCGTCGCCGTGGAGGCGGGTCGCTACGTCGTCGCAGCAGTTTTCGCGCTCGGTGCGCAGGCTGGCCGCTAAGAACCACACCGCCGGATGATAGAAAAACAGCGTTTCCGCCACCGATTGCAAGAGGTTGAACAGGTAATCCCGGCGCAGCACGTGGGCCAGTTCGTGGGCCAGAATCATTTCCAGCTCGGGCGTGGGCAGCCCCGTGGCCAGCCCCATGGGCAGCAGCACCACCGGGCGCAGCACCCCCACGACCACCGGCGACGTCACCAGCGCCGAGACCAGCAGGCGCACCCGTTGCCCCAGTCCGGCCCGTCGGGCCAGATCGTCGAGCCACTCCTGCCAGGCCGCGGGCAAGGCCGCCACGCGGTAGTGGCGCAGGCGCTGCACATAGGCCAGTTCGCCCAGCAACCGCAGCAGCATGGCCACCAGGCCCAGCAGCCACCCGCCAACCAACAGCGGCAGGTGGCGCTCCACGTAGCCACTGCCCGCGTCAACCAGCTGCCGCAGGCCGGAGGACTCGGCCGGTGCGGCTTGCGTACGCAAGTCTTTTCTAAACTCCTCGCTGCGCGGTTCGATAGCCGTGGCAACAGCTGGTGAGCCCAGACTGGCCGCGTAGTAACGCCCGAACGTGAGACCCGCCAGGGCCAGCATGGCTACGAGGGCCGCCGCCGCCACGCGGTAGCGCACCACAGCCGCGTGGCGGTGTAGCAGCATCAGCAGCACGGCGGCCAGCAGGCCCACCAAGGTGCCCTGCCACAGCGAGTGGAGGAGCGTAAAGCCCAGGGCCCGCAGCAGGGCCGGCGGCAGCAGGTCAGCGAGCGAGTTCATCGGGCGAGGGGTTGGGGGTGGCGTCCGGGGCGGGGGCGGTCTGGTTGAGCAGGGCGCGAATCTGGTCCAGTTCCTCGCGGGTGTTCTGGCCCTTGCCCAGGGCCCGTAGCACCAGCTTCAGGGCCGAGCCGCCGAAGGCCGACTGCACGAGCCGGTCGAGCAGCTGCGTTTGGGTTTCCTCCTCGTGCACGGCCGGGCGGTAGGTATGCGGCCAGGTGCTCTCGTCGCGCAGCACAAGGCCCTTGTCCAGCATGAGCTGCAGCCACTTCAGGGTGGTGGTGTAGCCCACCTCGCGCTGCTGGCTCAGTTGCTCGTTGACCAAACGGACGTTGGCCGGGCCGTGCTGCCAGAGCACTTGCAGGATGGCCAGTTCCGAATCAGTAGGTTTGGGTAAATCAGGCATAAATGGCAGTGGCTAAAATTTACGAATACTTTCGTAATTCAAAGATATACGAAGAAGTTCGTAACCTGTGCATGATTTACGAAATTATTCGTAAATTTTTTAAATTAAACCTATCGGTCTATTCTTTTTACGATTATTCTCTCTGTTACTTCTTGAAGTAACAATTGTCTAACAGATAGTTAGCCGCAAATTTGCTAACGGGCGCACCAGGCTTTCCTGGCTAGCCAGTGGCTTTTGCGGTTATTAAACAGGACGGTTGCTGGGCTGATTACTTGTCAAACATCTAAATCGAAGCAGCCGCCTGAACCGTGTTGACCGAGAGGGAGCTGGCATTTTGTTCTACTCACCGCCCCTTGACGGTTGGCCGCCCAGACGCTCACCGTCCGTTTCTAGGATGGCGAAGGAGTAGTTATCCACCCAATTGCCCCGGATGGGCAGTACCTGGCGCTTACGGCCTTCCCTTGTCATGCCAACTTTCTCCAGCACCCGAATTGAGGCCGCGTTTTCCACGGCGCAGCCCGCTTCAATACGGTGCAGGTGCAACTCGCGAAATCCGAATTGTATTAGCTCGGTCAATGCTTCGGTCGCAAACCCCTGGCCCCAATGAGTTGGCAATAATTTGTACCAGACCTCCGCATTTTTAAACGTAGGCTTACCGAAGTTGAGGGCAATCAATCCCATGAAATCACGGCTTCCTAAACGCTCAACACCGAAAACGTAGCCTACGCGGGGAGTGGCCAACTGTTGAGTAAGCCAACCCTGCAGCAACTGATTAGTCGTTTCCAGGCTGTCAGGAATGCCTAGCGTATTGAACTCATCTACTTCGGGCAAGGAGTTCAACCGGTGAATGGGCGCTAAATCGGCCTGGGATAATTCCCGCAGGCGTAAACGGGCGGTCAGAAGTTCCATTTTCTAAGAGTAGTTGAACAAGATTGTTTGTCATTGTCAATGAGGCGGAGACTGGGCTCCCTACTTAGGCCTTAGATAGAGGCTTCGCAGTGGTGCACCTTACCGCCGGTAGCACATTGCTGCGGCTTCTCCCGGCACGGCGACCTCCAGCCTTACGGTGCCAGGCTGGCGTGCAGTGTTTGCAGCACGCCTTCATAGGAGGCGCCAATGGGGATGCTGGTGCCCGCCACGGTCATTTCGTGGCGGGCTATTTTCTCTATCTTACCCACGGCCACGAGGTAGGAGCGGTACACCCGCACGAAGCGGTGCGCCGGCAATTGGCGCAAGGCATCGGCCAGCGTCTGGCGCGTGAGCACCCGCCGGGTGGCCAGCACGTAGGTGAGGTAGTTGCCATCGGCTTCCACGTACAGAATCTCCTGCAGCAGCAGCCGTTCTTCCTCGTAACCGGTTTTAACCAACACCGCGGGGCGGCTGGCGGGGCCCTGCGCGTGGTGCCGTTCCAGCGCCCTGGCGCAGGCTTTGGTAAAGCGCGCCAGCGAAAACGGCTTGAGCAGGTAATCGACGGCGTCCAGCTCGAAGCCCTGCACGGCGTAATCGGAGTGGGCCGTGGTAAAGATGAAGAGCGGCCGTCGGGAAAGGCCCTGCACCAGCTCCACGTCGGTCAGGTCGGGCATGTGAATGTCCACGAAGAGCACGTCGACCGGGTGCGCTTGCAGGAAAGGCAGGGCCGTAAAGGCGTTCGTGAAGCTGCCGCGCAGTTCCAGAAACGGCACCTTGGCCGCCAGCAGTTGCACTACCTGCAGCGCATGCGACTCGTCGTCGATGGCAATGACGGTGAGCATGTTATAAACGTAAAAAAAGAAGAGTTAGCGGGGTGGGTCCAGCAGCCGGCGTAGCGATACCTGGGTGCCCTTGCTAGCGGGGTTCAGGGCCAGGGCGCATTGGTAGAGAAAGATAGCCTCGCCGCGCAGGCCCGTGTCGCGGCAGGCGTCCCCGTAGCTGTCATACACGTTGAAGCTGGCCGGAAACAGGATGGCATTCAGCTTGAACACCTCCACGGACTGCGCCGGGTAGCCGTTGTGCAGCAAATCGTAGCCCAGGCGGTTGAGCTCGTTTTCGCGCAGGTAGTAGTGCGCCGTGTCGGCCCGCAGCGCGTTGAACTGCCCCCGGACGCGGGTCGTACGGCTCACGCCCGCTCCGCTACCAGCCGGTGCAGGTCCTGGGCATTTTCAAACGCGGCGCCCATGGTGTTGTTAAAGTAGGCGTACACGTCTTTCCCCTCCTGGAGGTAGTCGTGTATCAGCTCGGCCTGGTCGTGCAGAAAGTCGCGCTCGTAGGACTCGCGGTAATTGCCCTTGGGGCCGTGGAAGCGCAGATAAACAAAGTCTGCTCTCTCGTTTAGCCGGGCGTTTCGGGCGGGGCCTTTGTCGTGCAGCACGAGGCTGGCGCCGTGCTGGTCCAGCATCTCCAACGCATCCTCGGCGTACCAGCTGGGGTGACGAAACTCCACCGCTGTGCGCCACTCGTGGGCAGGGGCTGCCGCGGCCAGCGCATCCAAGAGGGCACTAACTGCCTTTAGCTGGCGAATGGTGTTGCTGGGCGGGAACTGAATGAGCAGGCAGCCCTTTTTGGTACCCAACTCCCGTGCAGCCTTTATAAAGCGGGCAATGCCGGAGAGGTCCTCGGCCAGCGCAGTGGTGTGCGTAATATCGCGCCACAGCTTGAGGGTAAAGTCAAACGCCGGGACGGTTTCCGCGGCCCAGGCGGCAAACGTTTTGGGCTGGGGGATGCGGTAGAAGGTGCTGTTAATCTCCATCGAGTTGAGCAGGGTGGCGTAGTAGAGGCGGCTCGTGGCCTGGTAGGCTTCCGGAAAGGTGGCCTTGGGGCCGGGCACGACGATGCCGCTGGTGCCGGTGCGCAGGATACCGAGGAGGGCGGGCATGGGAAGGAGTTAGACGGGAGTGTCGTGGTCTAACGTGCCACGCTGCCGCGGCGTTTTACCTCAGGCGCCTCTTCACGGGGTCCCAACGGAAAGACTTTCGACGCCGGCAAGTGCCACGAGTACGCCGTGGCCACCGACCGCAACGACTAGCTAACCCAACGAGCTGTTGCAAATGCGTATCTAAAGCAAAACGAGCGGACTATCTGGCCCGCTCGTTTTGATTCTATTTCCCTTCAGGTAGACAGTCTGACGTTCTGCAAAAACCTCCCAGCCCGCGCCCACGGCTGGTAGTTCGTGTTTGATTTGTGCACAAAGTGGTTTGATAGGTATTACGCAGCCCTCTGGCGGTGGGGGACCTTTGCTTTATAACCCCAGCAAACCACGGACATGATCCCCACTGCGGAAAAAATCGATTTGCTGTTCCAGCCGTTTGCATTTAAGCGCGGCATCACCCTCCGAAACGCGGTGGCCATGGCCCCGATGACCACCTGGTCGAGCAACGATGACCTGACCATCTCCGACGAGGAGGCTCGGTACTACGAGGCCCGTGTCAACGGCGTGGGCCTGGTCATCACCGGCTGCTCGCACGTCACGCCCAACGGCCAGGGCTTCACCGACGAATTCGCTTCCCACGACGATTCCTTCATTCCCAGCCTGCGCAAACTAGCCACGGCGGCTAAGAGCGGCGGCGCGCCTGCTATCCTGCAAATTTTCCACGGCGGCAACAAGGCCCTGGCGGCCCTCGTGCCCAATGGGGATATTGTGAGCGCCAGCACGATGGACATCGAAGCCACCGCTTTCACGCCTCCCGCCGCTTCGCGTGCCCTCACCGAAGAAGAAATACAGGGTATCATTCAGGACTTTGGCCAGGCCACCCGCCGGGCCATCGAGGCCGGCTTTGACGGCGTGGAACTGCACGGCGCGCATGGCTTTTTGCTCCAGAATTTCCTCTCGCCCTTTTTCAACCAGCGCACCGACCAGTGGGGTGGTTCGCTCGAAAACCGCCTGCGCTTCCCACTGGCCGTGGTAGCCGAAGTCCGGCGCATTATCCAAGAGCACGCCACCGGGCCTTTTCTGCTGGGCTAACGCATCTCGCCCGACGAGCCCCAGGTAGGCGGCCTGCGCATCGCCGACGTGTACGAGCTGCTCGACCGCCTCATTGCGCTCGACGTCGACTACGCCCACATCTCGCTGCCGAGCGTGCTGACCGCTAAAGCCGTCGATAGCCACGACGACCAGTTGGTAATTGAGGGCATCCTGGCGCGGGCCAATGGCCGTCTGCCCATCATTTCCGCCGGCAACATCCGCACACCCGCCGAGGCGCGCCAGGCCCTGGACCTCGGACTATCGGTGGTAGCCGTGGGCCAGGCCCTGGTGGTGAACCCCAACTGGCTGGAGCTGGCCGCCAGCGGCCGCGAAGACGAAATCACGGGGACCTTGCAGCCCTCCACCGTGGCGGAGAAACACATTCCCGGCAAGCTGTGGGGCATCATTCAGGTGGCCACCGGCTGGTTCACCGTGGCGGCCGCGTAGCCCCGTTCGGTTTAGCTGAAGCGTTTTCTCCCTTTCGATACCACCCGCCCGGCCAACGCCGAGGCCACCGGCGCGGGCCACGCCATCTACCTCCGGTTGCCTACCACCACTCAACCTCCCCGCTTATGGAAAAGAACCTGCCGCCCACCGCCGGACCCGCCGGCACAAGTCGTGTCCTGAGTCGCCGCGACTTCGTGACCAAGTCCGTCCTGCTAGGGGCCAGCTTAGCTGTCGCCCCCGCCTTGCTGGCCGCCCGCTCCACCGGGCACGGCCAAACATCTCCCACCACAAAAGCTCCGATGAAAACCCGGAAATTGGGCACGCTCACCGTTTCAGAAATTGGCGCCGGCTGCATGAGCATCAGCGCCAACTACGGCCCGCCCGCCGACAAAGCCCAGGGCATCCAGCTTATTCGCACCGCTTACGAGCAAGGCATCCGCTTCTTCGACACGGCCGAAGTGTACGGCCCCTACACCAGCGAAACGCTGGTGGGCGAAGCCCTGGCCCCGTTCCGCGACCAGGTCGTCATCGCCAGCAAGTTTGGCTTTAAGATTGACGGCACCACCGCCCTCGACAGCCGCCCGGCGCACATCCGCAAAGTGGTGGAGGAGTCATTGAAACGCCTGCGCACGGACCGCCTGGACCTCTACTACCAGCACCGCGTCGACCCCACCGTGCCCATCGAAGACGTGGCCGGGACCATCAAAGACCTGATTCAGGAAGGCAAGGTGTTGCATTTCGGCCTCTCGGAGGCTGGTGCCCGCACCATTCGCCGGGCGCACGCCGTGCAGCCGGTGAGCGCCGTGCAAAGCGAATACTCGTTCATGGAACGCAGCCCCGAGCACAACGGCGTGCTGGCCACCTGCGAAGAACTCGGCATCGGCTTCGTGCCGTGGGGCCCGGTGGGCATGGGCTACCTCACCGGCACCCTCGACGCCCGCACGCAGCTCGACCCCAAAACGGACCTGCGCGCCGGCTTCGACCGTTTCACCCCGGCCGCCCTGGCGGCAAATCGGCCCATTGTAGACTTCCTGACCGGGTTTGCGAAAACAAGGAACGCCACGCCCGCCCAGGTTTCGCTGGCCTGGCTGCTGGCCCAGAAGCCCTTTATCGTGCCCATCCCCGGCACCCGCAACCAGGCCCACCTGCACGAAAACCTCGGCGCTATCCAGCTGACGCTAACCCCGGCCGACCTGCAGGAACTAGCCACCGGTTTCGCTCACCTGCGGGTACAGGGCAGCCGCATGAACGCCGCGCAAATGCAACAGGTGGAAGCGTAAGCGCGCCGCCACCGCCCTTGTGCGGCCTACGTGCCCACGTCTCCGTATCATTCTCCAAACCCCCGCCTTTCGTTCGGGGTAGTATCCACTGCTTTTTTACCGACCGCCACCATGTCCCAACCCCTGCCCGAACCGCGGACCATTTATCCGCGCACGTCGCCCACCGGGGGCGAAGTCACCGTGCTCACCATGGCGGAGGCGAACTGCGGCTTGGGTAAGTACGACCGGCGCGACGTGTTCAAGTGCATGCTGGTGTTGCAGGGCGTCAATGAGCTGCACTACGCCACCCGCAGCTATGCCATCGACCGGCCCGCGCTGGTGTTCACCAACCGCCTGGTGCCCTTTTCGTGGGAACCGGTCGAAGGGTCCCCCGAGCAAGTGGGCTACGTCATTGCCTTCACCGAGCCGTTTCTGCACGCGGCCATGCGGGGCGTCAGCCTCAAAGAGTCGGTGCTCTACCGCGTCGACGGCAACCCAGTCTATTACCTCGACGACGCGCAGCAGCGCTACTTGGGCGAAGTGTTTGGCCGGATGCGGAAGGATTTTGACACCGACTACGAGCACAAGGACGAGCTGCTGCGCAGCCAGCTCTCGCTCATCGTCCACGAGGCCGCCCGCCTGGAGCCGGCCAGTCCGTTTCTGGCCGTGGCCACCAACGCCGCCGAGCGCGTCACCAACTTGTTTATGACCCTGCTGGAAATTCAATTTCTAGTGACCAAGGAGTACCACGAGCCCATCCCGAAAAATGCCCAGGACTACGCTGACCGCCTGGCCCTGCACGTCAACAGCCTGAACCGGTACGTGAAGGAAGTGACCGGCAAGCCCACCTCGGCCCACATTGCCGAGCGCTTCACCAGCGAAGCCAAGGTCCTCCTGCATCACACCGACTGGAGCGTGGGCGACATCGCCGACTGCCTCGGCTTCGAGTACGCCACTTACTTCCACCGCTTTTTCAAGCAACACACCGGTACCACCCCGCTAGCCTTCCGGCAAGCAGCCTAACAAGCGACACTGTCCTAGTGCCAAACCAAAACGAGCGGACCATCTGGCCCGCTCGTTTCGTTTCCACCCTACACCTCAACATACGGCCGGTCCTTAAAGTCCCCCGGAAAGTCGCCGCCCTAATGCACTCGGGCATCAGCCGCCTTCATCAGCCGCGCAAACTTGCCCAAGCGGCACTAAAGCAAAGGGTTGCGATACTTGTCCGTGGAACACGCAGTAATAATTTATGTGAAGTCACATGACTACACATTTATGTGAAGTCACATGACTACACAATAGAAGCCGACATTATTTTTCATTCGAAAAATCGAGCGGCAACCCCGGGTCTTAAGGTTCAACGCACGGCCATCGGCTATGCTCCTCCGGCCCCCTTAATGCGTTGCAGCGGGCAACAATAAGAGTCAAACAGACAGCGGGTTAGATACTTGTCCGTGGAACGCGCAATAATTTATTTTGTGATTTAAGTCACTGATAATCAGTGATAAATTATTGCATAAATTGTTCATGGCCAGCATTACGTTCTTCCTGAAAGAGCCCAATCAGGCGCAGCCCACGCCCATCATCGCCCGGGTATCGGTGGCCGGCACCAAGATTAAGGTATACACGGGCCAGCGGGTAGCACCTGGGAAGTGGCTACAGGCTGCTCAACTGGTGCAGACCCGCGGCAACGCCCAGGGCGGGGTACTCAACGCGGCCCTCGCAGCCCAGCGCACCCGCCTGGAAACCTATTTGATTGAAGCCTTGGCCGCCGGGCGGGTGCCCACGCCCGAGCAACTCCGCCAGGTGCTCGAGCCAGTGCCCATCGCGGGCCCGCACGAGCCCAACCCCACCGAACCCGAGCCGGTATCCGCTGATTTGGAGCCCGCTGCGTCGGAGTCCGGCGAAGACCCCGACGCGGAGCCGGCCGCCCCGAACCTGTTCACCGCCTATGAGGCCTGGGACCGGGCCCAGGCCGATCGACTGAGCCCGCGCACGCGCCAAAGCAACGCCACCACCTTAGGGCACCTGCGGGCGTACGGGCGGGCCACCGGCGAGCAAGTCGACTTCGGGACATTGACGCCGGCCTTCGCCGCGCGCTTCACCGCCTACCTGCTGGCCACAGCCAAATTGACCGATAACTCCGTGGCCAAGGTGCTCACCCGCCTGAAGGCCTTTCTGCGCGACGCCCAGGTGCAGGGCCTGGTGCCGCCCCAGGAGTTGAAGTATCTCAACTGGCGCCGCAGAGAGCCGGGCATCATGACCCTGACCACCGAAGAAGTCGGGCGGCTGGAGGCCGTGCCGCTGGTCGAGGAGCCCGGGCAGCGCAACGCCCGCGACCTGTTCCTGCTGGCCTGCTACACCGGCCTGCGCTACTCCGACCTGGTGGCCCTGCGCCCCGAGCACTGGCAGGGCAACCTGCTGCGCCTGCGCACGCAGAAAACGCGCGAGACGGTGACCGTGCCGCTGCGGCCCGGGGCGCAAGCCCTGCTCGAGCGCCTGTTCGCCGGCGAACTCGAATTCATCAGCAACCAGAAGCTGAACGAGCACCTCAAACGCATTGGCCGCAAGGCCGGCTTGTACGGGTGGGTGGAGCGCGTGCGCTACGCCGGCGGGCAGCGGCGGGCCGAGCGTCTGAGGAAGTACGAACTGCTGACCTGTCACACGGCCCGCCGCACCTTCGTCACGCTGGCCCTGGAGGCCGGACTGCGGCCCGAAACGGTCATGAAGTGCACCGGCCACAAGAGCTGGGAGACATTTAAACGCTACGTGCACATCGCCGACCGCACGGTGGAGCGGGAGTTCGCCGCCGTCTACGGCAGCGGGCCGGGGCGTTAGTAGGGGAGGGCCGCAGCAGGGAAGCAGGGAATGACTGGTAAAAACTACCGGCATCAACGGAAACCGACGAGCGTGGAGCATAATACTGGGGGCATCACCCTTGCTCATTTCGCCTCATGCCTCCTAGCTCCCCCCTCGCGGCCGCGGCGCCGTTTTTGCTGCTGTTTTCCCAGGACGAGTACCGCACCGACCTGCGGGCCATCCTTCGCGAGGAACTGCGCCAGGTTCTGCGCGAAGAACTGGCGGCCCAGGCAGTCACCCCCACCGCGGCCGCCCGCCCGGAGAGCCCAGCAGTTCAAGCGCTGCTCAGCGTCAAGGAAGCGGCGGCCTTTCTGGACGTGTGCGTGGCCAGCATTCACGCGTGGAAGCGCCGCGGCCTGCTCCCGTACCGAAAACTCGGCAGTCGGACACTCTTTTCGCCAGAAGACCTACAGGCAGCCCTGCAACAGCCCCCGCGCCTGGACGGCAGGCGCACAACACCCCGGCGGGGCCGGGGGATTGAGAAATCGGAGTAGCGCCAGGGTAGCGGGTGTTGCAAACCCTCGAAACCTGCAGGCCCCCGGGGACACGCTGGGTTCTGAGCTGAACGCGACAAAGTTGGCGACCACCCCCTGTTCGAGCCGGTGGTCTCATGTGTCCCCAGGGTTGGACACTAGTTTTCGAAGGTGCTGTCTCTGAAGCGGCGAAAATCACCAGCTAGTTTATTGAATTAATGTGTTGTAATAGAAGTGGTTATAATAATAGGCTTGGAACTGGAAATAATTTGTCAAATGTTGATTTGCTGCCTAATGGTTTAGCTTATTCCAACGCCTTATTGCGGGCGCCGGCTTTCCATTTAGGGGACCTTTTCACTCATCTTTTAAGCCCAACCCGTGAAGCTTGCAGTAATCGGCAGCCGCCATGCCACCACCGAGGCCCACTATGAACAACTCAGCCGCGAACTAGACGCCCTGGCCGCGGCCCAGCCCATCAAGCTGATTATTTCCGGGGGCGCCTTAACAGGCGCCGACGCCCACGTTGAGCGCTACGCTCAGTCCAGAGGAATTGCCATCCAAATACACCGCCCGGATTACAAGGCACACGGCCGGGCTGCTCCGTTAGTGCGCAACCAACTGATTATAGATGCAGCCGAGGCCTGTTTCGCGCTGTGGGACGGGGTCAGCAAAGGTACCGGCCATGCTCTGCGCCACGCGCGCAAGCGCGGCCTGAAGCTAATCATTGTGGCACCGCTGCCCTAAGCCGCCTCAGTTCTGGTCGTTACCGTCGGCCGGCTTCTTCGCCTATGCCTGCGGATGTAGATAAGGAACCGGGGCGAGGTGGCGATAAAGCCCTTTCCTGCGTTGACAGAGTCACCTTTTTCGCCGGGACGGTAACAACGCGGCGCAACCGGCTGGGCGTGGGTTTCAGCTTGAAAGCCAGGGGGTGGGTCACCCCTGACAGAGGGATGGGCTGACACGGAGTGGGAGCGGGCGTATGCACCGCGTAAGGGCGTTTTGTGAGGCTTCCCGGGCTCCTATAATGGTGCGAACGACCCGTTACTGGCGGACGCTACGAGCAGCTGGGCCTGTTAAGGCGCGGTTATCGATTTGTTAAAGCCTAAGGACCAAATGATTACCTGACAAGGGGCTTCGCCTTTAAAAGAACTAGGTGTAGACTTCGCGTAAGGCGGGGCCTATGCCCGAAGGCCCCAGCGCTTTTACCAGCAGAACGCGCGGTTGTCTCGACAACCCACGAGTGCCGAAGGCGGGCCCGTGCCGGAATGGCGACGGGGCGACAGGGAAAAAAACAGGGCGGAGGCGGGAAAGGCCCGGTTGACGATGTCGAAGGGGCCCTAAGCACAACCACAAAACGGATTAAAAACCTGAGCGCAAGCGCTGTCACTTTTGGGCCTGAGGGGGGCTATACACTAGTAGACACCGGCTCCCTGCTTTTTGCTCAACCCATGACCGTCCCGCTAATCTACGCCTTGTTGCTGGAATTGCAACAAACAAGTCGCGAAGAAACCGTCCGGGACGTTCGCCAAGCCTTGGTTCAACACCGCGGCTCACTGCCCGTGAAGATGCTCGCTGGAGCGACCACGCGCGAGGCGGCGGGGCTGCCGCTCGTGAGCGTCTCGACGGTCCTTATTGGGGAGAAACGGCCCCGGCCGGCTTATCGCAACGCCGGGCCGTCGTGCCTGGCCGCGGCGCGCTGCCGGGCTCGATGCGACCCCGCCGCCGCATGCCGTCGACGACCACTCTGCCCCGCGTCGGAAACGGGCGGCCCCTGTCCCGCGCGGCCACAGCAACCCGCGGGGGCGAATGCTGCCTCCCGCGGCCCGCCGCCAGCGCCCTTGGAGCGGGTCGCGGGTCACGCAAGTGCGCCAGCGTCTTCACCAGCTCCAACGCCTTTACCACCTCACCACGGTCCGGATTACCGGCCATCAACTTTCACCCCGTTATGAACAATCCCTCCAACCCACACGGCTCGCCCGGCCAGACGGACGCAAAGCCACTCCCATCCGTTTCGCAACCCCTCACGTCGTCCTACCCGCCGCTGTCCACCTCGGCGCCTGGCGGCTGCCGGCATAACCGGTGCGAGCGAGCTCGGGGAGCCACGTTGCGGAGTCAGTACCCCGAGGTGCGCCGGCATTTGCTGGCTGTTCAGGAAGGTGCCCGGATTTGCGGCTGGGGCTCGCCCTGGGCGGACCGCGAGCTGGCTAGCATGGACCGGCTGTTCGCCGACACGCCCGCTGCGCAACGCCCGGAATCGCCTTCCGCGGAAGGCGACGTACCCACCGCCCGGTGCTCGCCCGGCCAGTCCGACGCGTGCCGCTACTCCACGCCGAGCTTAGCGAACCATCCGGCGATGCCCGTGCTCCCACCACCGGCGCGAATGACCTTTGACCGCTACGAGGACCGGCAGTACTACCCCAACCTGGACGACTGCCCGCCGCCCGCCGCCATCACCTTCCGGGAGCTGGACGTGTGGCTCACCGACCCCTACAGCTCGCTGCTTGCCGAGACCAAAGCCATCGCCCGGGAACTGCCCACCCTGATGCAGGGCGGTTACGAACCCTTCATGCTGCCAAGTTCGTGCTTCGTCAACTTTAGCGCCCGCGGCACGGCCGAAAGCGGCGCAGCAGTGGCCACCGGCCTCGGCGTTCTCCACTTCGAGGTGGACCCCGCGCGGTTTACCGGTCAGGTCCGTCGCGCCTTCCTCGGCGAGGCCTTCGGCGGCATCCACCCGCCGCTGCTGCTGAACCGGTGGCCTTCCCAGCTCGGCCTGACGGCGGTCGTCGCCTTGCCTTCGGGGCCGGAAAGCTATGCTCAAAAGATTGAGGACCTCGTGGTGCATTTCACCCTCCAAGACCGGTACCGGGTCCTGCGCTGCCACCCGTGGCAGAACCAGGACCCAAACCGCCCGACAACCTTGTACTACGACCCAAAAACCGCTTTTCGTTCGGACCTACTGGGCTAGCACCAAGCCCGTGAGCCGCCCCGGCGCGACAAGGCGCCGGGGTACTTCGCTGGCGGCAAGTACCATCCCCCTCGATACGAAGGAGCGGCCCGGGCCGCGTGGGAAACTCGGCACTGAAACCGCCCCGAGGTTCACGCCTATATCCGGTGCAAATCCTTTACCGGCCACCAGTAGGGGCGGCGTCACGCCAGGGCCCCGGTGGCCCGATACCGTGCCCTCCGCCGCCGATAGCCAGCCGGGGAGGATGCACGACCTCATTTTTTACTAACGGGCTTCGAAGCCCATTTGCTCTCCCATGAATTCTCACCAATCACGCCCTTCCGGCATGCAATTTCACGCGGACTCTTCCGTGCTCGAAACCCTAACGGCCTTCAACCAGGAGGAAGCCTTTCGAAAGCCGCTGCAGTTCCTCGCTGGCGCTCCTGCCCCCCAACCCAACGGTGAGTTAAAGCTGCCGGCAATTGCTTACGACAGCCTTACCTCGCCGTTTCCGCACGACCGAAAATTCGACCGCAATTTCAGTGTGTGGTTCTTGGAGGACGACCAGCGGGAGCTGTTTTTCCGGGCCGTGTTCATGCTCAAAGCCACGGACATCACCGTTTTCGTACAAAACGGGGTGCCGCAGGGGCTGCGCATCACCGCGTGCCGTGGCACGGAAACCGCTCAGGTCGTTCTCTACCACAACAAGTCCGGGGCGTTTCGCAAAGCCGTGGCGGAAAGCCCACAGACAGCCCTTGGCCAGGAAGTCATGCGCCTGCTTAATCGGCCCCTGCCGCTGTTTGCCAACGAAGTAGACGGCCTTTTCGCCGACGGGCTGCCGCTGCAACTCGTGTCGGCTTACTATCAACTCCACGACGGGGCCCACAAGCGCCAGTGGACGCTGCCGTGGATGGAGCTTGGTCCCAACGCGTTAGAGTTGTGGTTTCAAGCCCCACAACACGGCCTGGCGCAAGTGCTGCTGCATTACGGGCCCGGCGATGCACCGATTCAGGCCCGGGTGGCCCAGGTGCAATCCAACACCGTCCTCGCGCCCTTGCAAAAACTGTTGCTCAGCCTCAGCAGCGCGGCGAGCGGAGCCGAAGGCGTAGCAACCCAATCCGCTTAGAGGCCCATAATTGGTCGAAGCGGCCGTCGATTGAATTATCGACGTCCGCTTCGACCGCGGCCTTGGCCACGGCCGCCGGTCGGGCGCTGGCCGAGGCGCGCAGCCCGGCTCGTTCGAGCCAGTGCCAAGGCGAAGCCGCTCTTGGAGGCCTGCAAGGCGGGCGGCGCGGCGCCGTGGCCCCAGTGGCCGGTACCGTACCCTCCTTCGGTTCTCCAACGCTGAAGGAGGGTGCACTACCTCTTTTTCACCGACGGGCCTAGCAGGCCCTGTTCACTACTTCCCCTCATGAAAAACCTTACTCAAACCTCCCAGCCAAACCCGGCACCCTCTGCTTTTCACTTCGACCCCGTGTTGGGCCGGCAACGCGAGGTGCAGGCATTGCCCGAAGGCCTGCGACAGGTATTGGCCGAAGTCATTGCTCGGCTCGAACCCGCCAACATCACCGTGCGCTGCATCGAACGGATGCCTCTCGCGCTCCGTGTGGCCATCAGCCGCCCAGATATCTTCGAGGACGAAGTCGGCATCGTCCTGCAGTACTTCAACAAGGCGCTGGTGAGGGGACGGGCTGTGCGGCAAGGCGGCGACTCGCAGCTGATACAGGACGCCCTGCGGTCCCTCAATGCTTAGACCCTCTGGCCAAATTCAGCACCCGCTTCCCATGCCCATCCTCCGCCTCGAACCTGCCTTTCTCGAAGCCCACCTGGCCGCCCATCCGCCGACTTTCGCCGGCTTTCGCCGCGACTGCTTAGTTGAGCTGCTGCACCAGTTGGCCCTGGTGCCGACCAAAAACCGCCGCCTGGCCGCCTACCTGGCCGAGGAGCCGCTCGGGTTCGTTCCCCTTAACTCGGCGGCGCTCCAGCAATGGCTGCGCGATTACCGATTTTACTTGGATTACGCCCTGGCCTCGGGCCTGCTGGAGTGCGACAACCACTACATCCCCGCCGCCCCGGGCCAGGCGCCCAAATCTCGCGGCTACAGGTATGGGGCCGCCAACAGACCTGGCGGGGCCGCGGCGGTACCGGGCTTCCGCGAGGTGCGCCTGAGCGATCCGGCCCTGTGCCGCCACTTGGAACGGCGGCGCCGGGCCCACGTGCCGGCTGACCTGCCGGCGGACGAGCGCCGGGCCTATGCGTCGCTGCTCGAAAGCCTCGACCCGCGCACCTGTGCCTTGCGCATCCACGGGGCACCTGCCCGGGCCTTCATCGCGCAGGAGCTGGAGCGAGCCCTGCGTGACCCGGCCGCGCGCGAGGCCAAGAAAAAGCGGCCCCGCCGCGGCTCGCCCGCCGGCCTGGGGGAGCCTCCTTGCCCCCCAGGGGAAGAAGCGACCCCGCCGGGCGACCACGAGACGAAGGACCCCTATGAGCAGTATAGGCAGCGCCACGCCAGCATCGCCCAAATCGAGGAGCGCGACTTTCGGGCCGTCATCGACGACTACGGCCGCGTTCACACCGTGCTCACGCGGCTTGGAAAACAACTTCGCAGGTTCTGCTACGCTGAGGGATGGGCACCGTTGTCTGGAATCGACCTGAAAAACTCACAGCCCTACCTTATCAACGCCCTTTTGACCCTGTCCTGGTACTCCAAACCCTACAAGAAGGGGAGGCGCGGGGCCCATCCGCCCATCACCCTGCAAGGGGAAGGAGCGGGGCGGGCAGAGAGGGCCGAGCAGGCGGCCGGGCCAGAAACCCAGCGGCCGGCGCGCGCGGGTCTGCGCCCCGCACGCCGGCCCACCCCGCCAACGCAACCCACGACCACCACACCGCCGAGCCAGGCCAGCTGGCAACACGCCCGAAGCGCCCACCGGGCTTACATTATCCTAACGCAAGCCTATGGAGCTCCTGATGACAACGGCGTTGTGTCGTTCCCCGAAGACGTGGTCCGGTTTCGCGAGCTGACCGCGTCGGGGCAGTTCTACCCCTACCTGCGGCGGGAACTGGGCCTCGCGCTGGGCCAGGAAGAAGCGAGCGAGGGAGCGGTAAAATGCATGTTGTTCGCAGCACTTTTTTCTCACAACGCCTCCACCTCCGTGGCGAAGGAGACCTTCACCCGGCTCTTTCCCACGGTGGACGCCGTACTGCGGGCCTACAAGTCGTATGATTACAAATATTTGGCGTGCCTGCTTCAGACCCTCGAATCGAACTTGTTTCTTCAGAAGCTCGTGCCGCTCATCCGCAAACGGTTCGACTGTCCGGTGTACTCGATCCACGACAGCCTCATTGTGCCCAGCGACGTCACCGACCAAGTCGAGGAGCTGATGCGAAAGTACCTCACCCGCTGGGTGGGCCTTACGCCCCAGTTCAGCCGCAGCACCTGGGGCAGCGAGGCGCAACCAGGCGAAGCACCGGCCCAGCTTTTGGCCCCGACGGCCGCGGCAGCGCGGTCGACGGCACCGGTTAAGCGGCAGGGGCCGGTCCGGCGAGGCCGGAGGCGCCAGTTGGTAATACCGCCGCGCCCGCTGAGCGCCGAAAACTGGTACGAGGAATTGTTCGCCGCCGCGTGAGGTGGCGAACAACGGCTAACTACCCAAGCGCGGTTAGAGACCGGGGCTGACGCTGGTCCTGCGCGGTTGAGCGCGCAGGACCAGCGTTTGGCAAGGCGGGCCTCTTTTCCGGGTCAGGAAGTGCTTAGACCCCGACTGCGGCTGCTCCGCGCGGGCGGTAAAGCAAAGGGACCGGCGGCGGTCGTGGGCGGCGTAGCCAGGGCAGAACAGCGCCACCGGCGGGCCCGTTTGGCCGGCGTAGCGCCAGGGCACGTCAAACCCCGCTGAACAAGGCCAAATCCAGCGGGCCCGCGGCAAGTGCAGAATTCGGGACCGCGACGACATGCTTCCGTTGGCAATGGGAAGCAAATCTTGGCGAACACCAGAGCACGAGCGGACAATCAGCCGCAGCATGGACCGACAGCAAAGCCTCGACAGGCAACACCCACCAATTCGCAAATCACACCCAAAATCGCGCGCCAAACCGCCAACCGGGCGGCAACCCAGAGACAGGCAGACAAGCAAGAGCGGACAACCGTTTTATGTTATCCTAGCAGAGAATAGCGAAGGCCTTAGACGCTAGACTCTTCGCGGGTTCCGGGCCTGACGATGCTCGCCGTCGTGGCCCCAGGCGGGCGCGCTTCGGCGCACCTAATGAACAAGCCCGAACTCGGCCATCGTAAGCCCAGTCGACCTAGTCGCCCAATCCGGCTCACCGCCCGTCACCCGCACGCCGGAGCGTAAAGGGGACCGGACTTCGGTGCCACTCCGCCCGGCTCACCGGATGTTCCCGCCTCGCGGGCGGGTGCAACCCCGTCGAGGCCGCTCACACCGGAAAGGCCCGCCAAAGCAGGGAACCACCCGCTCGGAAGGCCGCGACCGACCAGGCCACGAAAGCCTACCCGGCGACCAGGATTTTATGTTATCCTAATTACCGGGTGTCAAAGTCCTTGGTCCTAGGGTTTTCAGGGGTTCCGGATGGTCTTGCATCCGGGTCGGTAGGTCGAAGTGCCTTCTTGCTACCAGATGGCCGCCGCCAAAAACGTTTCGCCCGAAGCCCGGGGCTGGCGCTTCGCCACGGGCTTCGGGTGCCAAAAAGGCTTGGGCCACTCGGAAAAGTGCACCGGCTGGTGGCCACCACCGCCTGCGTCGTGGTCCACGCGGCGTCGGCTTCGAAGCCGGCGTTACCAGGGACGGCCAGCCCGCTCAGACTGGTCGTCCCTGGCAACGCCGGCTTGCCGTTGGCTACGCCAGGCACCGCAGCAGGTCGGGGAGCCAGTCGCTGTCCGGGTCGTGCCACACCTTCACGCGCTGCACGGGCTGGCCGTCCACCTGCGGCAGGTAGCAGGTCAGGCCCGCGGCCCGGTAGCGCCGGTGGAAATAACCGAGCCACTCGGCCAGGGCCTCGCCGGTGGTTTTCCACAGGGGCGCCAACTCGACGAACAGCGTCAACTGCCCGTCTTGCGGTTCACCGAAGATGCCCAGCATTCCGTCGCGCAAGTACTCGTCCTGGCGCAGCAGGGCCTGCACGTCGTGCCGCATTTGCGCGACCGGGTCGAAATCCAGGTGCAACAGGCCCAGGCCGGCCGCGGTGGGCCGGCCTTCGGCGGGTGTTTCGAGCCCGCGCACGCCGATGGTGTATTGCAGCCGGGTGATGGCGGCTTCGAAGGGCGTGTTGCGCACGCTCGCCACGGCCGCGGTCAGGGCCTGCACGGTGGTCCCGCCCCGCTTGATTCGGTCGATTAGTACCGGCAGGGTGACGGTGCCGCAGGGCTCCTCCTCGTCCCCGCAGTAGTAGTCGAGGAGCGCGGCGGCCTGGGGATGCGGCGGCGGACTATCCTCCCAAGCCGGCGGGACGACGGCGTTGTTGCGGCGCGCGGCCGCGTGCTTCGCTTTTTCGGCCCGCTCGAATTCGCGCCGCTGGTAGCGCGTCGGGCGGGCGGCGCGGCGGCAGAAGTATTCGTAGAACAGGGGTGCCGGGCAGCTTTCGGGCGTGTTCAAGAGCAAGACCAGCGTGGATTCTTCGGCATCTTGGCGTTCCAGCGGGGGATGCACCCGGCGCAGCAGCTTGTGCTGGATGGCGGCCTGAATGAGGTCGCGCGGGTCCTGCACGCCGACCTTTCGAAGGAGGCCGCGCAGGGCGCTTTCGGGAATGCCCTCGGTGGGGCACACGGCGCAGAGGAGCGCAAAATAAACGTCGGATCGGATAGTCGGCTGAAAAGGCATGGGTCCAAGGAATCGGAGTGAAAAAATGAGCTTGCGGTCGCTGATAAGGGCTGCGCGCCAAGTGCCCTACCGGGCAATGGAGCAGAGGTCCAGGAGCATGGCCTGCGCCCGCGCGGCCGCCTCCGCGTCGTGAGCACGGGTGACTTCGGCGTAGAGCGGGGCGCCGGCCGAGTGGTGCAGCGTGAGGTCGACGAGGCCCGTGCCAGCGGCCAGGGTGAGCTCCAGGGCCTGCGGGCGGGCGAACGCGGCGGGAATTGACCAGCCGGCCTGCGCGACGGCGGCCGTGAGTTGCACGAGGGTTTCGAGCAGGTCGAGGCGGGTGGTGCGGGGGAAGGCGAATCGTTCCGGCAAGTCGACCGGCCGCTTCGCCTGCTTCGACTTTCTGCGCGGCTTCGGCGGGGCTGTCACAATCCACTGCATCCGGGTGGTGGCGGCCGCGGGCGCGGGCGCGGGCGCGGCGGGCGGCAGCACGGGCAGGTGCACGCTGGCCGGGAGAAGGTAGGGGGCGCGGCTCCCGACCTGGGTTAGGGGAAAGCGCAGGTGGTCGCGAAACGTGGCCAGGTGGGCCAGCGCTTCGTTGGAGATGAATTCGAGCATAAGAGGGAAGTGCCTAATGCGGCGTGAATGATGTGGATGAACCGGGCTTTTCGCCCGTAAGCGGATTGTGGGATGGCCGTGAGAAGGGCACGCCGGCGCTCTTAGGGCCGGGCTGCTGTGGCCAAGGCCGCGGGGAACCGGCGCCTTTCCAAGGCCGCCGGGGAAGGCCGACTTGCCACGGCGAAGGACCCGGTCAGCAAACCTCAGCGACCAGGTTCCTGGGGTCGAGGGGCCCAACTCGTCTGCGTGGCCTCGCCTGCCGGTTGCGGTGCCGCGGTGGGGGACGGATGAACCGGCCGCGTGGAGCCCCAGGGCTCCGGGTCAGCGGGTACAGGCTGACCCGGAGCGGCGGGAATCGACGGGGAAAGTGATAACTTTGGACGCGGCGCACGGGGCTAGGAGAGGGCGTGTTGGCCTTTTGGCCCCCTCTCACTTATACATAGGCCTACCACCGAGCCTTTGGTACGGCTCTGTCACGAACTGCCTCTGCTACTGTTGGTAAATACTTTATGAAGAGGTGTCTGATTTTCCCCCTTTTCGTGAATGTGTATAATGATTTATATAAAGTGCATTACTTTTGAGGAGCCATGGAGTCTGACGTAACGGCCCGTATTCGAGCAAAAGCTTCGGCCAAACGGAAGGCCTCCCGTCGGCGTGCCGAGCAGCGGTTGATTGACCAGGGACGTCAGGCCGGCCGGGACCTCACCCTCTACGCGGGCCGCGCCCGCCGCTGGTTGGGGCTGACCGCCGCCGAGTTTCGGGCCCTCGGCGACGAATTTGCCCGCATCGTGGGCGCGCCGGGGGTCAGCAGCGGTCGCGCGCCGCGCGCCGCGCCGGCCCGTGAACCGGCGGCAACCCCGCGGGCCGTCGCCCCCACGCTGGAAGGAGAACCGAAAATAAAGTGGTCGAAAAATGCGGTTTTCCCTACCCCGGACCACCTGCTCTTGTTCGGGTTGCTGCAGGCGCAGTCCTACCGAAAGCGGACGCAGGCGGAGCTCGTCGCCGTCTGCATACTGTTTGGGGCGTGCAGGAGCAACTTTCGGCAGCCCCACGCCAGCCGGTGGTTAAACCGGTGCGAGCCGTGGATGCGGCAGGCCGCGCAACAGTGCTACCCGGAAGACCCGGCCAAGCAGGCCGCGTTGTTCAAAAAGTTGGCGGCGTTTACGTGGCCGTTGGCTTAGCGCTGGCCAAGCAGATGGGCTTGAACCAGTGGCGTCGGAAGAGGCCAGGTTTGGCGGCACGGGCGGCCTCGCAGCGCGGAGGAAACCAAAACCAGGAGAAGTAGCTTTCTACCGCTCGCTTACCTTTTCCGCGCACGGCCCGCCGTTCGACTCCTGGCAACCCGTACCTACGCCGGCTTCGGAGCCGCCCGGGGAAGCCCGTCGCCACCCTCACGAGCAGGGCAGGGAAAGTTCGCCAGTAGAAGGCTGGCCACACCCCGAAAAAGAGTGGGAAAAGCGCAGAACCGGGGCTTGCAGGCCCGTTCCGCACGGTATTGCACCGGTGCAGGATCCGAAGCCTCTTGTTGAGCTGGGGAACGTGTCGGTCGTGATGGCCCCGACGAGCCGGCGGTGCTGATACCTGCCCTAGCGTTCCTGGTTGCACTTGCGGAAGGAAGGGGCTAAAACGCTGAGCCTCCAGGCCGGCCGGGCAAAGCCGCTGGCGGTCTGAGCCCTGCGTGTTGCGCCGACAACGGCCAATACCGAATCGCCGTCCGGAAAGCGCATGAGCAAGCTTGCGATGGCCTTTCCTCGTCGCAGTAGCGAAAGAGGTTAACCGCGGACGCAGGTCATTGAGCGGCAATAAATCGCTGCCATTGTTTTAAAAACGACGGCTAGCGGAAGTTCATCCGCTAGCCGTTGTGTATTAGAGTACCGGTATGTCTTGTTCTAGTATTCGGGGCACTTTACCCGGTCGTATTCCTCGCACCGGTATTCGCGGTTGACGTAGAAAAAGTCCCGTTCCGACGTGAAGGCTTTCGCCAACGATTTGCCGTCCTTGCCATACACGAAGTCGGTGATCTGCCAGAAGTTGGGCGCCAACACGACCTTGCCGGTGTAGTCCACCACCCCGTGCGGGAAGCCTTTCTGTACTTGGAGATACTTGGCCGTCCAGGAATCGAAGTTGTACCCCGCCGAGAAAGGAATCACGACGCGGCCGGTTTTGTCCAACAGGGCCGAAGCGTAATCCGTGTACTGCGTACGCTGCGCCTCAGGCAATTTAACGCAGGCGATGGCGAAGCCGTTGCCGATGTTTTTCGAATCGTGACCGTAGCAATTAAGCTTTGAGATTTCGCGGCCGTTAGCGTCGATAAAGCCCCAGAAGTTGCTATGCTCTACCCCATCGGGGCTGTCGTTTCGGAGGCAGACGCGGGCAATGCCGCCCTGCATGGGTTCGATGCCCTGATATTTGTAGGGCGTAAGTAGGGTTCCTTTCTTATTGATGAGCGCGCACTTGCGGCCTAAGATGGCGGTAGCCCGGCCTTCGCTGAATCCTCCAACGCCGTCAAAAGAGAAGGGTATTACGACGGTGCCGGCTGTATTGACAAACCCAAACTTCTTGCCATCCATACTGGCCCCGGCCAAGCCTTCGGCGAAGTAGTCCAGGTCGCGGTACTTCAAGGGCAGAATTTCGCGGCCGGTCGAGTCAATTATGCCCCAGCGGCCGCCGATGCTCACAGTGGCGTAGCCGTTGAGGAATACGTTGGCCTCCTCAAACCGGGGCTTGATGACGACTTGGCCGGCGGGGTTTTTGTAGCCGATTTTTTCCCCGCCCATCGTCTGGATGAGGGCGGGTTCCAGTTTTTGGGCGCTTGCGTTGGCCGACAGGGCGAACGCAAGCGAGAGGAGTAGCAATGATTTCATTGGGGTTGGGAAAAATTGAGGTGAATTCTTGAACCCACAAAGAAAATCATTCGGATACTTCTGTACCAAATACGTTACAAACGGCAATTTTTCCTGGCTCAGCTTGCCGCCGTGAAAAACGAGGCTGGCATCCGGGCGTTTGGGGCCCACTTGCAGCGGCTCAGAGAAGCTCGCGGTTGGAGCCGGGAGGTGCTGGCGCAGTCGGCTGACGTGTCCCGTATGACTGTCTACCGCATCGAAAAGGCCCAGCTCGCCGCCTCGCTCGACGTGTTTCTGTCCTTAGCCCACGCGCTGGAAATTTCTCCCCGGGAATTAATGGACTTCACGCAGCCGCTTAAATAGCATGGTCTAACAGACGGCTGCTTTCAACCGGATTAAGTATTCTCCAACAGTACCCATCGCTGATTACGCGAGCTAGATTCACCAGTCGGGCCCAGTTGATGAAAAATTCCGGGGCAAGCGACATGACGGCCGCGGCCTAATACCCCGAAGTCTACTTGAAAGCCCAAAACGTGGGGCAGCGGCTTCAGGCAGCAGCGAACCTAGTCACGCTGCAACAGACCGCCTAGTTTCTCAAGATACAGATTTGACTCATGCAGGAAATTGCCCAAGTGCAGAAGTAACCACCTCTCACTAAATGCGTTCAGACTTCCTGACTGGCTGCCGAATAGCATTGCGCTGTTCGGCAGCCTTTTGTCTTTATAACGGGCTATGTTCATCCGGGTTCGGCCCTTATAGCGCGACCTTAACTGCCGCCAGCAGCTTGTGGGCCAATAGTGAAGAGCGACATGGAAAGCGATTCTCGAAATAACCGCCGGGAAATGGCGGGAATAATTTTGCCAATCATCAGCTATTTATGCTAATGAATACTGCTGTCAGGCGTAGCTTGGGACTCCTTTTGCACTACCCTTCCGCTGATGTCTTCCGATGCGCTTGTCGTTGCCTTTTTCGGCACCATAATTATTTGTCTTGTGCGAGCCCACCAGCGCGGGCGCTCGATGCTGGGGTGGGGGCTTTTTGCCCTCTTTCTGTGGCCGGTGGCCCTTCTCACGACGTGGTTTGTCGGCCCGAAAAAGCGCGCAGGAGGTATTGCGCCCGCTCCCGCGCCGCCGGCTACCGCCGTCCGACCAGCCGTAACCGCTACTAAAACGCCGACCGCTCCTTCTAGACCTTCCCCTCCAGCGGCTATGTCCACTTCTGCACGGGCTGCCCACACGTCCGATTCAACCATTATTGACGTTACGGGCCAGGAAGTGCCCTTGCGCTTTCAGGTGTCGGTTTCCGTGACGAAGCCGGTGCGCTCAACCACGCCCGCGACCAGCTACATACCACCCGACTACGGCTACGACATGCCGAAGCTGGGCAAGCAGTACCGCAAAAAACTGGGGTTGACCACGCAGCAGGTGGAGTGGCTGGATAAGTTCTGGCCGCCGCATAACGTCTTCATTGCCCTGAAGGGCTGCTGCGTTGCGACCATTCAACTCTATCTCCAAGCGATGCCAGCCCTGGAAGCAGAGTTGAAGCGCAACGGGGCATCGCTCGCGCAACTTGTGGCGCAGAGCCAGCAAGAAAGCAGCCAGCTGCGCCGAGCGGCACCTAACCCCTACGGCTGGAGCGAGTACGACGACCGGTGCCTGCGCGAACAAACCGAAGCCACGATTTACTCTATGATTTTCCGGCGCTGCGAAAACGTGGTGCGCGAGGTCTACGGGAACAAGCGCAAACTCGCGGCCGAGTTCTCGGGCCTCGACGAAACCGTGGCGTTGACGTTAGAACAGCAGGTTGGTGCGCCCTTGGCGGCCATCCTGTCCGGCCTGGTCGCAACCATTGCCGCACCCGATGAGGCCACTGACCGAGAGTTGAACTTGCAGAACATCGCCCGGTGGAAGCAGCAACTCGACCACTTGGCGGTACAGCTCACTGCGACTACCACGCGGGAATTTGTGGAGGGAGTGAACCGGCTGGGGGAGCGGAACGCCCGCAACCCGGCCATCGAGCACATCTTCTTCGAGGCTTCCAAATTCATGGCTAAGTACGACCGGGAAGAAGCTTTACGCTTCTACCTCCAGTACGTGTACCACGACCTGCGCTCGGTCACCGTCAACAACAAGGCCCTGGCCAAGACCATCCAGAAAAGCCTGTTCCCGCAGCCCGAGCACCTGCAGCGCTTTGAAGCATTGGTGAGCCAACTGGTCAGCGACAAAGACCTGCCGCAGGCCCTGAGCCAAGTGCCGACGGTGTATGCCCGTCAGCGACGAAAAATTGAGCTCGACCTGGGGGCTATTCAGGCTGTGCAGCACCAGCACGCCGGTACCGTGGAGTTGCTCAACGAATACTTGCAAGACGAACCGGAGCTACCCGAAATGCCGGTTCCGTCTGCCTCCCAAACCCAAACGCTTGCGGCCAGCGAGCCGGAAGAAGAAATTCAACTGGCAGTGGCGACAGCGGCGCCCGCCGTCTCCGTGTTCACTTCGACCAGCAGCGCGTTGGCGGCCTGGGGCCTGACTGCCACGCAGGAAGCACTCCTGGCCCGCTTTGCAGAGCAGGCATTAACGCTACCGCAGGCGGAAGTGGAAGCCTTCGCCCGGCAGCATGGGGCCTTGCGTAACCAGCTAATCGACAGCATTAACGAGCAATGCTACGAGCGCCTGGATGACGTGCTGATTGAAGAAGACGGCGACACTTACACCATTTACGAATCCTACTACCAGCAACTGGCTACCCCATGTTAGAGAACATCAAGCCCAAAGAAGCCACGGCCATCGTCAATTCCCTGCTCGGCGGGGTCGTGCCCAAGGTGGGCGTGCAGCACATCACGGTGGGCCGTTCGCCCGAGATTGAAGCTTTCGTCAAGGCCCTCGACGACGTGAAGAACGGCCACAGCATGGTCAAGTTCTGGATTGGCGACTTCGGCTCGGGCAAGTCCTTCATGCTGCACCTGCTCAACACCGTGGCCCTGAAGCAGAAGTTCGTGGTGGCCAACGCCGACTTTACCCCCGACAATCGCCTCTACGCCAACGACGGCAAGGGCGTGGCCCTGTATTCGTCCATTATGGACAACATCGCCATCCAGACCAAGCCCGAGGGCGGGGCCTTGGCCACGCTGCTGGAGAAATGGATTGAGCAGGTCATCACCAAGACGGCCCAGGAGCAGGGCATTGCGTTGGGTGACATCCGCGAGCCGCAGCACCTGCCCCGGATTCAGGCCAGCATCATGCAGACCATTCAGGAGTTGACCGACGTGGGCGGTTTCGACTTTGGCATGGTGGTGCTCAAGTACTACGAGGGCTACGTGACGGACAACGACTTGCTGCGGCGCAACGCCCTGAAGTGGCTGAAAGGGGAGTACCGCACCAAGACCGAGGCCCGCCAGGACCTGGGCGTGCGGGAAATCATCAACGACCTGAACTACTACGACATGCTCAAGAACTTCTGCCGGTTGTTCGTGAGCATGGGCTACAGCGGGTTCATGATTAACCTCGACGAGGCCATCAACCTTTACAAAATCTCCACCGCCGTGATGCGGGAGAAGAACTACGAGAAGATACTAACCATTTACAACGACTGTTTCCAGGGCAAGGTCAGCAACTTCTTCCTCAACTTCGCCGGTACCCGCGAGGTGCTCGAAAACGAGCGCCGGGGCCTGTTCAGCTACCAAGCGCTGAAGTCCCGCCTTGAAACCAACAAGTTCGAAACGGCCGGCCGGCGCGACTTCGCCCAACCGGTCATCCGCCTGCTGCCGCTGACCCACAACGAAGTGTTCGTGCTGCTGCAGAAGCTGAAGGAAATCTTCGACTTCAACTACAAGACCCTGCTCGACGTGACTGCAGCCGACATCCAGGCTTTCATGGAGGAGATGTTCAACAAGCCTGGCGCGAGCGAATTTCTCACGCCTCGCGAAGTCATCCGCGACTTTCTCAATATCTTGAGCCTGCTTCGCCAGAACCCGAGCCTGGACAAGCAAAAGCTCTTCGGCGACATCGAAATCCGCGACGAGCGCCCCAACGAGTCGGCGGTCGATAGCTTGGTGGACAGCATCGAAGTGCTCTAATGTCCTTCGACCTGCTCGCCGAGCCCATCCGCCGGTACGTGCGTGACCAGCGCTGGGACGCGCTACGCCCCATCCAAGCGGCAGCCATTCAGCACATCCTGGCCTCGGATGATCACTTCATCCTGGCCTCGCGCACCGCGTCCGGTAAAACCGAGGCGGCCTTCCTGCCCATTCTCTCAAAGGTCGACTTCCGGCAGCCTGGCGTGCGGGTACTCTACGTCTCCCCACTCATCGCCCTCATCAACGACCAATTCCAGCGGATCGAGCAGCTCTGCCAGTACTTGGACGTGCAGGTGACCAAGTGGCACGGGGAGGCCAGTCGCGCCGAAAAGAAAAAGTTGGTGCAGGTGCCCCAGGGCATCGTGCTCATCACGCCCGAGTCGCTGGAGGCCATGTTCACGAATGCTCCTTACAGCATAAAGGCCCTGTTCGATAACCTGCAGTACGTCGTCATCGACGAAATCCACTCCTTCCTGGGCACCGACCGCGGCATCCACCTGAAGTCCTTGCTCTCGCGCCTGGCCGACGTGAACCCGCCCGGTTTTAGCGTGGTGGGGCTCTCGGCCACCATCGGCGACTACGCCGAGGCCAAGCGCTTCACCGGCGACGAGGCCCGCACCAAGGTGCTGCTCGACCGCACGGGCAAGGAAATGCACACCGCGTTTCACTACTTCTCGGACGAAGACGAAACGGGCTTGCCACTGGCCCTGCTCAAGGACCTGTACAAGCAAACGAGCACGAGCAAGGTCCTCGTCTTCCCTAACAGCCGGGGGCGGGCCGAGGAAATCGCCGTCAAGCTCCGCAAAATCTCCGACCGGGTCGGGGGGCACGCCTACTACTTCTCCCACCATTCCTCGGTCGACAAGGAAGTGCGCGAGTACGTGGAAGCGTTTGCCAAGGGCACGGACCGGCACCCGTTCTGCATCGCTTGCACTTCCACCCTGGAGCTGGGCATCGACATCGGCTCGGTGGACAAGGTGGTGCAGGTCGACGCCGCCCATTCCATCGCCTCGCTCATCCAGCGGGTGGGGCGCAGCGGCCGGCGCGGAGGTGAGGCTAGCCAACTGCTACTCTACGCCACCTCGCCCTGGAGCCTGCTGCAGTCGCTGGCATGCTGGCTCTTGTACCAGGAAGGGTTCATCGAGCCCGTACGCACCGCCCGCCGTCCCTACGACCTCGTGCTGCACCAGGCCTTGTCCATCACCAAAGAGCTTTCCGGGTGCACCTCCGAACAGCTGGTGGAACGCCTGCACCGCAACACGGCCTTCGCGGCGGTCGAGCCCGCCGAAATCCGCGCCATCCTGGCCGAGCTGGTCCGGGTCGATTGGCTGGAGGAAGTGCAGCGGGAATTGATTATCGGGGTGGAGGGCGAGTATGTGGTAAACTCCCACAATTTCTACAGCGTGTTCAAAACCGAGCCGGCCTTCAAGGTCGCGCATGCTGGCAAGACCATCGGCGAAATTCCGCTGACACCACAGGTGCGCGAGGACGAGAATCTGTTGCTCGCCGCCCGCATTTGGAAAATCAAGTACGTAGACTTAGCTGCGAAAAAAATAGAGGTAATACCCGCCCAGGACGGCAAGCCGCCGTTGTTCTTCGGGGGTGGGGGAGTGGTCGACCCGGCCATTCGGGCGAAGATGCTGCAGCTGCTCTTTGAGGACAGCCATTTCCCCGAATTGGATGCGGCTAGTGAAGAGGCGCTTCGGGAGCTGCGCAGGGAATTCGCAATCTATCCCCTAACGGAGGTGGGGCGTCAACGTCCCGTGCTTCAAAAAGAGCAGAAATTGGTGCTGTACACCTTTACTGGTACCAGGGTCAGCCGGAGCTTGGAATTTTTGTTGGGTGCCCTAGAAGTGCCGTTTGAGCACAATGAAGGGCAAAGCAGCTTCACCCTTTCTACTTCTCCTGATTTGCTGCCCGCTTTGTTTGAGCAATTACGCCTCTACCTGGATGATGTGGAGCTACTGCTCACCCAGGCGTTGGACACGGACGATAGCCTGCTCGACTTCACCAAATGGGGTAGGCACCTGCCGAGGCCCTTTCAATGCGCCATTTTGCAGGAGCGCTATTACGACTTTGACGGAGCGAAGCAATTCTTAGAAACGATGCAAGTGGTCCTCGCCTGTGCCGAATAACTATTTAGCAAGAATTAGGCATTCGAAAAACTTTGTTGAATAGTACCCCGACAACATATGTTTCCGGGGCCTTTTTATGGATAGCTGAGCCGTTCATAAAACGGTTGTTTTTGCTTGCCTTGTGAAAGGACGGCTGTGTAGTTGGTATTCTTGTTTTAAAGCTGATAGATGACAACATGCTCATTATTACAGCTGCATCTCATCTGCCCCATCGGCTCCCGAGTGGAAGGTGGCCTCCATATTGGCCATTAAGCGCAACGAGTCATTGACCGTCTCCACGTTCAGACGTCGGTTGGGTAAATGCCTTAACTTTTGAAGATGAGGATAAACTAGTGCAAGCGCGTATTCTGTCTTTCGCTCTATGTGGCCATAAGCATGCTCTAGCATATAGCCCACGTGGCGTTCCATTTCCTGGCGGTTCTTAGGGGTTAGCAAGCTCATAAAGTGGACGGTTCAGTCGAATCCTCTTCACCGCGCTCCGCGAAGGCCATCATCGCTAGAGACAGGGCGCGCGTACTACTGCCAACAGTGTTTAAGTTAATACGTCGGTTTGGCACCAATCTAATGGCTCGAATACTGTTCAGCATGGAATGTTGACTGAATTTTAGACGCCCCTGCTGCAATTGCTCTGCTATTAGGTGAAGCTCTCGCTCAAAATTTGCGCGAGTGATACGGCCCTGCGGGAGTTTAGACTGCATAAACGCGGTTAGAAGTGATAAGCTATGATTTCCTGCAACTCGCTCCATCCCTCCTGGTCGGCCCGGCTCATGATAGCTTGATTCAGGGCGTATCTCACTTTTGCGGCAAAGGGTGGCAGGTATGTCGATGTATTTTCGAAACTACGCGTTACGTAGCTATCAGCACGTATCTGCTCGGCGGTTGACAAGGGCTGGCTGTAAATAGCAACCAAACGGGCTAACTCCTGACAAAAGGCACCATTTAGTCGACTCACGTAATTGAGTTCTTCTAATTCTACTTGAATGCCCTCGAGGTGGGCCTCTTCTACCAGCGCGATTTCACTCAACTTTCCGACAGTAAGAGGTATCGTTGCCCAGATGGCACGATGCAACTCACTTGCCGCCGGCACATCGGCTTCAACCTGTTGCAGGGCTTCGAGCATGTAATGCTGAATCATAAAATGCCGGAGCTGCTGCACCTGCTCAAGCAAATCCGGGTACACCATCACTATTTCGCCAAACCGTTGCGGATACGTCTGGGCGATGACGGGCAGCAAGGCCGCCGCGGCCTCATGCCAGGCTCCAGTACAAACCGGGCGAAGCGCGACTCCCAGCAAACCAGGAATGACTATTTCCGGTAAGTAAGCTGCCAGGTCGACCAGCGCGGCCCCGGCCTGTTGCCGCCAATTATCGTCTGGGTGCTGTAAGTGCCACGCCAGCAATTCAACTGCTTGCGCGTCTGCGCTAGCAGTAACGGGTTCTTCGAGGAGAAAATCGTACTTGTGCAGAGCCTGTGGGGCCGGCTGGGTGAGATAGCGGAAATGCTCCTTTACTAGGCCGGCCAGTGCCTCCTGTTCTGCTGCGGTCACTTTCTTAGCAGTCCACTCAATGAGTTGATCGGCTACTTCCCACTCGGTGCTGCCTGCGATGGGTTGCCGAAGCTCTTGTACCAGGGTAGCTGCTGTGTCGGAATAGGCCACTAATTGGTGCATGACCTGCCCGAGAAGCAGGCTGAACCGCTCGGCCATCCAGATGGTCCCTCCCTGCGTCTGCCAGACCCCGGTTGCGTAAGTGCCCAAGAGACTTGCTGCCCGACGCTCGTTCCCCATTTCGGCTTCATTAGCGGCTTTCTGCAGCACCTCCTCATGGGGAATATCGGAGCCCGAACGCACAGCGGCATTAGCCAGCTGCGGCTGTATCCGGTTCAGCAATTCTGGTTGGTCACTCAACAAAGGTTGTAGAAGCGCGTGTGCTTCAGCCGTAAGCGCCTTGCCAAATTGAGATACATAATCCCGGAGTTCGTCCTGCTTAATCTGCCGGGTAATGTTGCTATGCCAAGCAGGAAGGAGTAGGGGGATACTGGCGGGCTGCTCTTTAACTAGCCGGTTGAAGGTGTGGCCCAGCAGCGCACCGTAGTCATAAGCATTACGCTCGATGTCTTGGTTGCGGCTAAACACTTGCCCAGCTATCCAACTCAGGCGCGGGTCCAGCAGGGGGCTGGCCAGTATTTCTACTAAGGCGGCCGGCTCCGACAGCCCACGAGCTCCTGATGCATAACCATCTCCCGGTCTTATCTGGTCCAGTGGCAGGGCGTTGGCATTGGCAAGCACTACCTCCGATGTGGGAACTGTTTCGAACTGGTAATAGTGGATAGCTAGGTCGATTCGGTTTGCTTGTACCAGCGAGCCCACCAGCGCTGCCTTTTCACTGCGCACATACCGCTGAAACGTCATTTCAGCCGATGCCAAGTCAATCATCGCGGCCAACTCCGGTATATGGGCTGTGCCTGCTGGTAGGTGGCGCACCACGGTGTTGGCCAGCGCGAACTGAGCTTCCTTGTACCAGGAAGGGCCCATGGAAGTGGCCAGCATCTCGCAGTAAATGGCCTGGCTACGCTCTTCGTTGTGGTTGGTGGCATAAGCCGCCATCAACCGTAGCAGTGCTCCAGTACGCTCCCAGCGGTTTTGCACACCGGCCAGTACGTGGGTGCGCAGGCATTCTAGCACTCGAAACGTAGGCATGCGCAAGGATTCGTAGCGGCGCCAAGCGTGGGCTATTTTGAAGCCGGCTTCCCGGAATCCTTCCGAATACAGTCCCAATTGCTCCGACGTCCGCTGCTGCAGGGTAACCACCCAAGCATCTATTTCAGCAGGAAAGAAATCCGCATAGATGATGGCTAATGTCTCCCAAGCAAATGGCCACACTGCCTCGGGCAGGGCATAGCTACGCTGCCATTGGCTGCGCATTAGCAAGGTAAAGCGTAAGGACTTGTCCAGGCTACGCAGGCGGGGCAATAGCATGGAATACTCGGCAGCTCGGTTGTCGGTCCGCAAGCGCAGCAACTGGCCATGGAAGTAGCCCAGGTATGCTAATACAGAATCCAGGTACACGTTCCACTCGCTGGTCCAGGGAGATTGAATGACAGGGTATGCCTCATCAATGGGACCAACGTATCCCTGACACCGGCTCCGCAACAGCGAAACCTGAACATAATCAGGTTCCACATCAACTCTGTTCTTTGCGCGCAAGGACGTCGCGGGAAGCTGGATGACGCATTTGTTGGCCAGTGGCTCCACGAGAGTCGAGTCAGGAGAATACAGAAGCAATAGAGACGTTAGTAGAACTAGGTCTTCATCCAGATAGCCATACTTTTCTACCAGCACCAGTATTTCCTGGACTAAACCGATAAAAGCAGGTGGGACGGGCCCCGTTGGTTTTACTTCCCGGAATTGCAGCGCTGTGCGCGCCAGAGCAGCCCAGTTGCCTGCAGCAGTGGGCGACAGTCGACCAGCCTCCGATTGGTTTTCCATTTCTTGCACCCGTGGCATGGGCTTGTCGAGATGCCAGAGGCGGAAAGCAAGCTGATACCTACTTATTTCTTGCTGCAGGAACTGGGCGACCTCTTTTTCTGGGTCGTCGTCCTCCCGCTGTTGTTGCAACTTGGCAAGAAAGCTTGTGCATTGACGAATTACGCGGTGGGCAGCGTCTGCATCCTCGTACCCAGAAAGGGTGTTGCTGTGCCCTATAAGCGGAAAGCCCTGCTCCACGTCCCCTTCTCTTACAAGGCGGTTACCCAGGCGCTCCAGATAATCCCGCAGTTGCCGGCCTTCCTCTACTGCTCCGCGTTCGTAGAATTGCTGGACAAAGAACAACGCTTCTTCCACGTCCACCTGTAGAATGTCACCGCGTAGGATGTAGCGCAAGGCGGCCTCGAACTGTCCGAGGGCCAAGACAGCAGTCGCTAGCGCAGCTGCGTGTGAGCCTATTAATTCGTTGTAACGATACGCAATGCGCATGTGCAACAGATGCAGCCGAACGACTTCTCCAATTCCGCCGGTGTCGACGGCTAATTTCTTAGCCAACTCAATGTCTCCTAGTACGGTATCTGCTGCGGCATGCAACTGGGCACACGCGTCGGCCCAGTGCTGGGTACAGGCATGAACGGCGCGCTCGGGCGTGGAAGACGCTGCCCAGTGGTAAACCCGGTGCACAATGGAAAACGGCTGAGTGAGCTGTTGTGGTAACGACAAGCGAGCACTGATAAGGTCTTGTACACTACATAGCTGCTCAGCCGCGCGCTCCCGCAGGAACTGCCCGAAGGAGGCATGGTACAGTTCTACCCGTATGGGACTCTTGAACAGATGGGCTACCCGGGGAAAAGCCGAAGCAAACTCCACTTGTGCCTGAGTGGATACCAGTTCGTAAAATTCGCCCCGTGGGATAGCTGCGCGCAGGGCCGCAGCCGTCAATACTAAATGCAGCCGTGCTGGGTGCGCGGCCAGTTCAGGCCACAGCCGTTCATAATAACGCTGAATTTTGCCGCCGATACGGGGAATGGCTGACAACCATTCGGTTGTTTCCTCTGTCGGTGTTCCTTGTGTTTCAACTTCCCCGATAAGGTACTGTAGGTACAGCGGGTGGCCTTCGGAACGGTCCGCCAGCAGGTGCAGTTGCGCAGCAGACAAGGCGGGCAGTCGGCGTTGCAGGTAGGCCTCGCACTGCCCCAGGTCCAACGGAGGAACGTTGATTGTCCGGGCTTGGTCAATCTGCTCCCGAATGGTTGCTGGCAGTACTTCTAGGCTGGTGGCCGCTAGCAGAAATGCCAGACCGGGCATTGGCTCGGTGGGCAGCACCGCCAGGAATTCTTGCCTGAGTGGTTCTGGTATGGTTTCGTCCAAACCGTCCAGCACCAACACCCCAGTTTGGCGCAGCTGCTGAAAGTGCCCGGCTAATGCCTGCAGGCGCGCCCAACATTGCTGGAGCCGAACCTCGAATGATACCGTTGCGTCGGGAGCAGGGGCTGGCTCGCCTTGTAAACGGATACTGGCTTGGTCGTTCAGCCATGCCAGCAGCGGTTCCCGCGAAGCAGCCATGCCCTGCACACCTGCCCCCGTGGACCTGCTTAGGTAGTAGCGGCCACACACGTCGAATGATTCTCCCTGGGCCGGCTTCAGGGCCGCTACCAGCGTGGATTTGCCCGAGCCGGGGGAGCCCACCAGTGCATACCACCCCGCCCCGCCAGCTTCAAATGTTTCAGCCAGGGCCTGTAAAGCCATCTCGTTGGGCACGACTTCTACGGTTGCGACTTCGGACTGTTCAGCTACTGCGGGTTGCAGTATTAGTCCAAGACCGGTTAAATCGCCGACCAGCGAAGCCAAGAGCATGGCCCCCACATCTTCCCCTTGCTGAAGCCGCAGAATACCGCAAACTTGCCCCTCTACTACTAAAGGGCTGCCCGAAAGGCCCATCAGGGCGTCTTGGGGAGTCGCCCCATCAACCTTCAATGTCAGTGGCCACGCTATTATATCGTTTCGCTGCAACACGATTCCCTGGTAGGGACGGCCAGTGAGGACATGGGTCTGGGGAAAGCCTTGGGTTTCCCACTGGGCCCGGATTCGAGGCACCGCTGTGCTCAGCGGGAGGGGTTCTAAGCCCGTGGGTGGGTCCAGCAGGTGTAATACTGCAATGTCGTCGGTGGGGCTTCCCAGCTTTTGCACGGTGGCCCGAGTTTCGTGGGGGCCCGATGGTCGCAAAAAAGTAACGAGTACCTCTGCAGCATTCTGCACGACGTGCTGGGCCGTCAGCAGTAGGGTAGGAGCAACCAAAAAGCCTGTACCCTGCTCCATGCTGCCGTCATCGGTGGTAGCCACGACTTGTGCAATGGCTTGTTGCAATTGGCCGGGAAAGAGAATAGCGTTCATTTATAGGGAAACTACTAGCGGCTGCCCATCAGGAGCAATCGATAAGGTGTAATGATAGTGCGTCTGCCAGTCGACACGGTCAAACAGTTGAACGGTGGGCGTTGGATAGTTGCAGCAAATTTTCCGCAGCTGACCAGGCCGGGTCAAGGGCCGGGTCACTATCCAGGCGAGGGTGGCGGGGTTAGGGTGATGGTGCTTCCCGCCGTTGGTAGAAAACAAGTAACAGTCGGAGTCAGTAGCTTGCAGTAGCTCCGGGCTGTTATTGGCAAAGCTGCCGTGGTGGGACAGCTTGATACAATCAAACCACCAAGGAGAAGCTTCAGCAGCTAACAGGCGCCGAAGCTCCTGCAGGATGACGGAGGGGTGCGCATCCCCAAGCAGGAGTATTCGCCGGCCGTCCGCTTCCAGCAGCATAGCAATGGAGCTGCCGTTCGTTGGCGAGGTGTCCTCTTTGAAAGGCGTTTGCCGATATAGAATCGGCGAGGCATGAGTAGAAGCGGCAATGGGCTGAGTTATGGTAGCTGAATTGGTTTTCTCAGCAAGCTGCCAAAATTCATAGGCATCATCAAATAGCGACCCACTGCGGAGCTGGCTGGTAAATCCCAGTTTAGTGAGCTCCCTTTCCCAACTGCCGGCTAGGCGGCGCAGGCCAGCCGCCACCGGCGATAATACCTGACACCGCACCTCGGGGGCTAATTGGACCGTCAACGGAGCCACAATAGCCCCCCGGTCTGCGTCCGTGTTCCAAGCGTAGTGGTACTTTAGCAATAGCCCTCCCAGCACCGACCCCTGGCTACCACTGATGGGTCTAAGGGACCGTGGTTGCCCGCTAGCCAGAACCGCAGCTCCCCGACTTACCAAGCTTCGCAGGATGGCCCGGTCCGCAGGCGGCAGATTTTCCGCCACCGGCCCGGTTTGCAATGCCAGATGCCGGTAGCTGTTGTGCCAAACCTGGTTGATGGGAATGACTTGGGGCTGGTCTGCATCTTGATTGTCCGGGAACAGGCCTTCCACGGCACCGGCAATGTGGTCCTCGTCAATATGCGTGATGATACAGTGACTCAATTGCTGGCCGTCCGCCGCCAAGGACTGCAGTAGTGGTTTCAGGAATTCTGTATAAGTGGATTTGAAACCGGTATCCAAGAGGAGGTGTAGGGCCGGCCCAGCGCTTATTAGCAAGCAGTCGCCATTTCGCGCGGGTAGCAAATGCACTTGAATAGGTAGAGCCATAGCCTAAAAGTAGAATGGTTAGTTTGAGCAGCACCATCTTCCGCTCATTTCCCTCATTGTGGCTACAGCCGTTATGCGCATAAACCAGCAGGTCTGCTTGCCGAGCCCAGTGCTGTTCGACGAAGCACCGACCCTGTTCACTCCCAAGTTCGCCCAGTTGCCAGCCACGCTCATAGAATCCTTGTCACTGACAAAATCTACCGACCGGAAAATAGATAGGGATAAACTTTCCTCCCGTCCTTAAGAGCTAAGCTCGTAACTAGCACCAAAAAGTCAACTTATTCTACAACTGTTTTTAGTTGTAGAATAAGTTGACTTTTTGGTGCTAGTTACGAGGCGTAAATCACCCCCAACTAGCTGTTCAACTACAGAATATCAGGTATTGAGTCCTTAGATAACCAAAAGCCGCCATTTTCCTCTGGCTGTTGCAAATCAGGAATGCGGAAGAAGGTTGCACTAGGCTCGGGATAAAGTGCCTCACACTTACGGGCCAATTCCACCAATGCTTTAGCACCTTCCTTGGCTTTAGAAGAAGATATACCGGAGTTGGTAGCGGACTTCATGAGTTCCGTTCCTAGAGCTGGCCCGTGCACAACATAGGCTCGCGCAAAAACGGCTGTCTCCAAACTTAACACACTTTCCTCTTCATCTTGACCAATAAAAAGCGTACAGGAGTTGAGCCACGCTGCAATGTCGTTCGGGTTTAGAAAAGCGGCGAGCAGGAAGTGCCACGCCGCCTCTCGCTTCTCACCACGTTGCGCCGCCTGCACGCCGAGGGTGAAATAAGCGGGTTCAAAAAGAGGGTCGAGTTGTAACGCTTGCTCGGCCCGCTCCGGTGGCAAATCAGCGACGGAGGTGGCTGGTCCCCACGGAGCAAAATAGAGCTGTCTAGCTCCATTGGCGTCGCGCGGTTGCTCGCCAAACCGGGCAGCTAAGGCGGTACTGACGTGATAAAGGATAACCGCAAAAGCCGTAGGAGGGTGCTGGTTCATATAATCCTCCAGTTGCTGAGCAGCTTGTCGGAAGCACCCTTGGTGGAAGAGCGTATCAGCTAGCAGTACCTGGTTGAAGACGTTCTCTTGCCCGGGAAGCGTGAGCGCTTTTCGATAAAAACGTTCAGCAAGCCGGTATTTCCCTAACTTAAACAGGCAGCCAGCCCCCTCGGCCCACCAATAGTTTTTGCTGTGGTACCCTTCAGACGCCCGCCCCGCTTGAAAATAGTAGCTGAGCGCTTCCCGAAACTCACCCCGGCTACGGCAGTTGTTAGCCAGCGAGTATAGCATTGTCGCGCGTTGGCTGTCTTCAGGAGTTAAGGCAAGCGCATGTTTTAGGAGCCGGCTAGCTTTAAGCACGTGCTGAGGAGTGTGCCGGTCATCGAATACGTAGGACGAACCAAGTATGAGGCCGAAGTCTATGTTACCCATTTCCAGGAGCGTTTCGGCCAGCAGCTGGGCCTCGCTGGTACGATGGCCACTGCCGTAAGCAATCGACAGCAAGGGAGTGCTACTCAAAACATACTCAATTGATTCGGGCAAGGTCGCGTGGGTAGCAACCAGTTGTTGTAAACAGTCAAGACTCAGCCGTGCCCGACTCACCCAAGCTAATCCTATCGCTAGTAGGGCCAAAGCCGCCGATGTCCATTCGTTTTCCTCTGGTGATGGAAACTCAATTTTAGAGTCTTCATGTAACAGGGCCAGGCCTGCTTTAGAAAAAATTAGGGTTAGGTTTGCTTGCGAGCGGGTAACGCTACGCAGGGAATAGCCTATTGCTCCCAAACTGGCTATGAATTGCTGGTAAGCGGCTTCACTATCCGTATCGTACTCAAAAGCAATTGGAACCGGAAGGGCTTGCCCGTCGCTGCGTAACTGAGCGTAAAAACTGCTTACTTCCGCCACGACAGCAGGAATGGCTTGGACGTCGAGCGGAGCATCTAATGGAATCGCAATGCTGTCTTGAACAAGCCAGGCTGCGGCCGTGCGACGATTGAGGCGTTGTCGCAGATGATGTGCCCAGGTATAGTAAAAGCAGTCCTTCGCCGCGTCGTATACCGCAATCATCACGGGGAAGCTCAGCGCAGCGTAGTCACGTAGACGCTCCGTAGAAAACTTAAACGTCTTTTTCTTAATCGTTTTCTCGGTGGCCTTCAGTTGAACGGCAAACAGCAGTGGGGTGACCAGCTCGTCCTCCACAATCTGCACTTGCTCATCCAAACCATAGTCAGGCGTTTGAGTACGCAGTATCCATGCGTCGGGCAGGATGTCTTTAAATCTTCCTCTCGACTTGTCCTCCAATTGATGAGAAATGGGCCGCTTCGCCATGGCACTGGTTGTATAGGTGGGGCCAGAAAGGTACACCATCCCGTCCGTGGAGCGACCGTCGGGGCGTTCATTTCCAGACCCTAAACCTGGGCATCAATTCGCGTGCGTCGGCGGCCGACGTGGCACTTTTGCGGAAAGATGTTAGCCTCGGGGTTGGAGCACGTCTTCCAAGACCAGATTGGCCCTGCTCAGAACCTCGCGCTCCTCGTTGAGTGAGCCGACGCGCTTGATGCCGTGGAAGAGATTATTGCGTAACCGGAATACAATAAGCAACACGGCAATCGTGCGGTACGGCAATCGTGCGGTCTGCGTCCGTGGGTGTGGGCTCGGTTAGCAGTTGCTCCAAGCGAGCCCTGTCCTTGGCGCTCTGCTGGGAAATAGTGAGCTGGTCGAACTGGGCACTGAATATGCGCGGGCTGCTCAGGTACCGCTGCTGGAAATAGTCCCAGTGAGAGTTCAGGTCATGCAGGCTCAATTCTCCTCGCTCCACCAGTTCCTTCATCTTCTCACTCTCATAGTGAGTTCCGAATACACTCCCCTCGTAGAACATCCAGAGCAGCGTAAAGTCGCGGACTACCTGAAGTGACTCGGTACTTAGAGAGTCCCCCGTCCGCTGGCTGATTAAGCTTATGATGCTTGTTGATTCCATTCAGTAAGAGTAAAGGTGCAGGAAAGATAGGCCCACTGGGAGTAGCTTAGCATCATTCTATTTCAATACTACTTTAGGGGTTTCACAAAACAATGCTTCCCCTCAGAGCACGTAGAGGTAGCGCTTGGGTACCATTTATTACGTTGTCGTACTACCTGAAAGCTGGCACCACGGCCCTGAAAACATGCGTTTTTACCGGAAATGTTAGCATAATCAAACCATGCAAAAACCGGTAGATTTGTAAACAACCATTTGCGATACTATGGACGCATCATTCGATACTTTTCAAGGAAGGCATCCTGATGCCTATGAATCATTTCTCGCGTCAGGTTGGACCAATATCCGTTTTGCAGATGATAGCAAAAGCCCGTCTGTTCTTAAAGCTGTAAATCCAGATGGACAAGAGATCGAAACACACAGCCCGGCCCACATTTGTCACGCTGAACCTGGGCAAAGGCATGTGTGCCGAGGTTATGCTGCTGCTCACCGGCCATACCTCTTTCAAGTCGTTTCAGTGCTAAGTCAACCTGACGCTCCAGTGCGTGGCCGAGGAATTTGCGCGGTTTCACGAGATGCCCGAACGGGCCAAGTCGTTGACGTTAACTTTTACAGAGAATAAGTGATGGAATCAGAGCCCTCACCTAACCCCGGGGAAGCAGAAATATATTCGCACTGTACCAGAAAAGGAGACGCGCTAACACTGCGGGACCTTTGTGATAAGTGCCTAATACCGTCTCGTATAAGGGACGGATTACCTCGAATAAAAGCAGAAATTGAAGTACATCGGCAAGGAAATACGCGGGCCGGATTCATGCGCTATTGTGAAAAAGCACTCGCGAACCATGTAGAAAAGGCAGCGCGGTTCGCCAACGATTTAGCGAATCCTGCCAAGGCGGCAGGTCTCCCTATTGGCAATTTGCTTGAAATCAAATTTTGGAATTTGGCTCTGTGTGAGCTGTACAAAGTAGAGTTAGAACCTCTGCAGCCAGTTACTCATCTCACTACTATAGCTTCTGTCGACGATAAGGCCGAAGAGTATCATCTTTACCCGCCTCATATCAAGAAACTTATGGATTTGATGCACGAGCAGCGTTTGCACAGTGCACAACTATCCGCCTTAGCCGCTCAGACAGATGCTGCTAATGCCCATAAGGCAATGGTAGAACGAACCGGCCAGCCGATTGGAGAAGCAGAACCAGACGTCTCCCTATTACCTTCCAAGATTGCTGAAAGCCACAATTACTTTACTGCACTGTTGAAGACTTGTGCGCAGCTTCCTCGGTACGATGTGGCCCAGACGCTACGGGCTGCGTTCGAGCAGCACCGCGCAAAAGGTTTTTACGCCTGGAGTGACTTTGTTCAGCGGTTGCCCACCTACATCGCTCAGTACCTGACTACTGATGTACAGCAGATGCTAAATGCCCACGGTGGGTTGCTGACGTCGTTTCGGGCAACGCTGCGTGTAGCGGAGCTTCGGCCTGAAAACTGGCCTTTTTGGGGCGTTAATGAGCGCCCTCGCCTCCTCATGAGGCAGAAAGACCTAATTGAGCGGCTAGAGATGGCCCAACAGCAAGAACGGCCTGCAAACGTAGCGGAGCATACAGAAACCCTGGCCCGTATTGCTTCCATCTTGGCGGCGCTCGATGCTACCGAGGCCGCCAGCAATTTTGTGGTAAATGCAAGCGAAATCAATGCTCCATCGGTTGCCACGTTAGTGAGGTCGCACGCACCTTCCCGAACAAGCCCCTTGCTGCCCCTTACTGATTTGCGGGATTTCTATTTGAAACTGTTGCAACACCCTTCCTTTGCAGACGAGCTTTCAGCTTACCAAAAGTCAGAGTTGAAGGCCTATGCGGAACAGGAAAAAATGGATGGCGTTCGATTGGCTGTCGAATTGATGGACAGCAACCCAAGCTATGCATACCCCAGCGAACACAAAAACGGGCGGGAAGCGGAGTATTGGATGGAGAAAAGCGCAAACTATCGGGACAGCGTACGAGCGTTGCAGTTGCTGGACCCATCGACTACGCCGGCTTCGTTCAGCAATCTTGCTGCCGTTGCACCGGTGCTATCTCATTCATTCACGCCGCTACTGCTGAACTATACATTGCCCCAACTGCGCGAGCTGCTGCAGGAACTGGGCTTGGTGGCCAACGATGGTCGCGCCGTGCCGGCGGCCAGCCCCGGTGCCTGGGTAGGAGTCATTCACGCGCTGCTCGAGGCCCAACCGCCCCGTGTGCGTGGCAGTAAAGCAGCCATCCGGCGGGCGTTCTGCGAGGTGTGGGGTGCCAATGTCAGCGAGCGGGCGGTGCAGGCCGGTTTGGGCACCAACGGTAGCGAAGCTGAGCAATTCCGGGACCGGGCGCTGGCATCCCTGGACAGGGCACCGTAGTGCGGAGTTTTGCGGACTGCTGCGGCCGCAAGGTCCCGCAAGGTCTGAGCCCGCCCTTTGTGTCGTCGACCGGCGCATTTCCCCGGCGGCCCTTGCCTTATGCACGCTGTAACAACTGCGCAACAACTTCTGTCTTCGTTAACCATCGAGCAGGCGACAGCCCTACTCAGCGCAGTATGCGCTGTGGGCAACCTGATACTGCAGGTGGTAACCACGTGGCGAGAAAAGCCGGAGCGCTAGCTAAAAAACGTTCAGATTATGAATAGCAAGAAGAATGAGCAGCATACCATACCACGGACCTATCTGAAGCACTGGCGCATTGCTGAAGGCCAAAACCTTGTTTGCATAGTTGACTTTCACAACAAATACAGAACCGAGGTACAGACCGTTGGGCTGAACGACAAAGTATTCAAATCAAGAAAGTACTATAATGACAACTCGCTTAAGAATCCCTATTTGATTGAAGAAATGTTGGGTGAGGACTTTGAACCCAACTACGAGATTATAATGAATGAAGTAAAGAAGGAGCAATCCCTTTCCGAATCCGTTCGCGTGAAGTTGATGGGTTGGCTTTATGTCTCTAAAATGCGCAGTCCCGTTATGCGCGCCAACCCTGAGAGAATAGCGAATTTTATGTACAAAGCCCAAGAATGCTGGAACGGCAGCGTACTCACGGAAGAGAGAGAAAGAGAGCTAAAGGAGAAGGCTAAGAAACTGGCTAAAAAGGTGCAATTGAGTGCGTTATCGGATGAGGTACAAGTGCAAAATCTATTAAAGCTGTTTGTGGATACTCTGGTTAGCAAGCATTGGCGAATTTTAAAATCCACTCCAGCCTATGAGTTTTGGACAAATGACAACCCTGGCTTTTCCCCAAATATGATTGAGCGTTTAGCAAGAGACAGGCCTTACCACCACGTTATGGAGATGAACGGTGGGTCATATATCTACTACCCTCTATCCCCGAAATACTGCTTAGAAATTACACCTTTTGAGGAAGGGACGCCATTGCATATTTCCGCAATGACCATGGATATAAAATTTGAACAAGCGCCCTTAGATTATATTGATTTCATTAATAGAGGTGTTTTTCATACTTGCTACAAGCTCCTGATTTCTAATAATAAGAAATTGTTGGAACGCTGCATCAAATAGAATCCTATCCGTTGGCCAAGCAAGCTAGCGCTCATGCCCGGCAAAATGAAGCGACACGAACTGATGCACCATGGCCCGCGTGGTTAGATGCAAAAAGGCCACCCGTTAGGGTGGCCTTTTCTATATGTATGGGCCCACAGTGGGGCGATGTATCAGGCCGAGCCGGAATTGAACCGACGACCTTTCCCTTAGCAGGGGAACGCTCTATCCGCTGAGCTATCGATGCATCCCTTGTACTCCCGAGTCGAGGCGATTGTTACGTGGTTTGTTCCAAAAAATCCAGCGCAGCAAAGTAGAATTACATACCAATGCTAACGAGACGGCCAGCAAGGGAGTCATTTTACATATTGTAAACGAGAGCTTAATTAGATGTTATCATGTGTTAACTCCCACCAGAAGAAAGCCTGATGCGAAAAGCTTCTCGGTCCTGAAATGAACGAGGGCTGTAGGGGAGGAGGGGAGATTTAGCAATAAGAAATACCGTTTGAACCCGGAGGACCGAGCCGTTCTCGCCAAACCCTGTCCGTCGCCAGTTAAACCCCGCGGGTTCCATCCCGGGTCCCCCGGAAAAGCAAAAGGCCCTTCCTGATATCAGGTAGAGCCTCTTCTGTGGTCGTGTAAGAACCTGCTTTACGAGCTAAATCAAACCTTAGGGTCCCCTCCAGGGTCCCCCGGAAAACGAAAATGCCCTTCCTGGTATCAGGAAGGGCATCGTTTGTAGTCCGTAGGGGAATCGAACCCCTGTTGGTAGAATGAAAATCTACTGTCCTAACCCCTAGACGAACGGACCGTTTTTGTTTTGGTGGTGCAAAGATACAGGGCGCGGCATTCAATGCAAGCCACAGAATGAAAAAAAGTGTACCAGCAACGAAAATGCGCTGTTTTTCAACCCGAAAAGATTTGCACGGCTAACCAGGGCCCGACAAATGGCAATCAACCTGCATCCGCTGGGCGAAGGAGTCCGTAGGGGAATCGAACTTTTCCAAACCGACGCCAGGACTGGCGAACCCGAACCCGCCTGCTATCTTCGCCCCGCGTTTCAACCGACCGCTACAGTAGCGGCCACCCACCCACATTTCTTGTTTGCACAATGGCAAAAATCAAAGTCGCCATCAACGGCTTCGGCCGCATCGGCCGCCTCACCTTCAAGTCGCTGCTGGGCCGCGACAACGTGGAAATCGTTGCCATCAACGACCTGACCGACAACAAAACGTTGGCTCACCTGCTGAAGTACGACTCCGTGCACGGCCGCTTCGACGGCACCGTGAGCTACGACGAGGAAAGCCTCACCGTGAACGGGGTAAAAATTGCCGCCCTCGCCGAGCGCGACCCCAAGCTGCTGCCCTGGGGCACGATGGGCGTCGACGTGGTATTGGAATCCACCGGCCGCTTCGTGGACGAAGCCGGCGCCGGCCAGCACCTCACCGCCGGAGCCAAGAAAGTCGTGATTTCGGCCCCCGCCACCGGCAACATCCCCACGGTGGTGCTCGGCGTGAACGAAGACATCCTCACCGGCTCCGAAACCATCCTGAGCAACGCCAGCTGCACCACCAACTGCCTGGCCCCCATGGCCAAGGTGCTGGACGACGCGTTCGGCATTGAGAAAGGCTACATCACCACGGTGCACGCCTACACTTCGGACCAAAACCTGCAGGACGCCCCCCACAAGGACCTACGCCGCGCCCGTGCCGCCGCCTATAGCATCATCCCCACCAGCACCGGCGCCGCCAAAGCCGTGGGCCTGGTGCTGCCCAAGCTGAAGGGCAAGCTCGACGGCCTGGCCATGCGCGTGCCCGTGCCGGACGGCTCGATGACCGACCTGACCGTGATTCTGAAGCGCGAGGTGACCAAGGAAGAAATCAACCAGGCCCTGAAAGCCGCCGCCGAAGGCCCCCTGAAAGGCATCATCGAGTACGCCACCGACCCGCTGGTGAGCATCGACATCGTGGGCAACCCCCACAGCTGCATCTTCGACTCGGAGCTGACCTCGGCCAATGGCACGCTGGCCAAGGTCATTGGCTGGTACGACAACGAGTTCGGCTACTCCACCCGCACCGCCGACCTCATTCAGAAGCTCGGCGAGCAGATGAACGGGTAATTTGCTGAGTATTTGATGCGCTGATGTGCTGATTTCGGCAAGGAAGCAACTGAAAAGGCCTGCCCTGTGGCGGGCCTTTTCTATACGTAGCCACGATGGCATTTTTTGCCCCGGCGCATTTGCCCGGCAACGACTGCCGGCCCGTTCCGTTACCACATCCATCAGCCGGATTACCAGCTAATCAGCAGTTCCGCCTATTAACTAACCAGCACCTCCCGTTTTGCCCAAAACCTGCTTCATCCTGAACCCCATGGCCGGCCCCAGCCGCCGCCTCGACATGCCCGCTCTCATCGAACGGTATTTTGGGGCGCGGGAAAAGGACTACCAGATTCGGCTGACCGAGTACGCCGGCCACGCGGTGGAAATAGCCCGGGCCGCTGCTGGCGAAGGCTACGAAGTGGTGGTGGCCGTGGGCGGCGACGGCACCGTGAACGAAGTGGGCCGTGGGCTGCTGGGCACCGCTGCCGCCATGGGCATCGTGCCCCAGGGCTCCGGCAACGGGCTGGCCCGCCACCTCAAAGTGCCGCTGGGCCTGCCCGCCGCCCTGCGCCGGCTGGCCGCGCCCACCTTCAGCCGCATGGACGTGGGGGTGATGAACGGGCACCCGTTCTTCTGCACGGCCGGACTGGGGTTTGACGCGCACGTGAGCCAGGTGTTTGCCCAGGCCGGCTCGCGCGGGCTGGCCACTTACCTGCGCGTGACCCTGAGCGAGTACCGCCGCTACAGGCCCACGTCGGTGCACTTGGTGCTCAACGGTGAGGAAAGAGCCACCGACTGCTACGTGCTGGCCTTTGCCAACGCTTCCCAATACGGCAACAACGCCTACATCGCCCCGCGCGCCGACCTGCGCGATGGCCTGCTCGACGTGTGCCTGATTGACGCCCTGCCCGTGGGCCGCGCCTTTCGGGTGAGCCTGGCCATGGCCCTCGGCAACCTGCCCCAAAGCAAGGCCGCCGAGTATTTTCGGGTCGCGGAAGGCCGCGTGACGGCCGACGCGCCGATTGGCTTCCACGTGGACGGCGACTACCTCGGCCACGCCACCGAATTCACGGTAGAAATGATGCCACTGGCTTTGGCGGTGGCCGTTTGATTAATAAGAAGATGAAAAAGCCCAGCCGCACCGGTGTGGTGTATTCCACCAATCCTGATTTTACTTACCAGTCCGACGAGCCGGCCGCTGCCACCACGCTGCCGCCCCAGCAGCAACAGCTGCGCGTGCAGCTCGACAAAAAGCAGCGCGGCGGCAAGCAAGTCACGCTGGTGACTGGCTTTGTGGGTACGGATGCGGACCTGCAAGCCTTGGGCAAGCTGCTCAAAACCAAGTGCGGCGTGGGCGGCAGCGCCAAAGACGGGGAAGTGGTGGTGCAGGGCGACTTCCGCGACAAAGTGCTGGAAGTGCTGCTGAAGGAAGGCTACAAAGCCAAGAAGGCCGGCGGCTAATCAGTCCCGACTGCATTTTCGGCTTCGCCCACCATTGCCATTTTTTATAACCTATGCTGCTCCAATTCTCCGCCCTGCCCGAAGCGGCCCGCGACGTAACTTCCATTCACGGGCAGGCCGAAAGCGGCGTTATCAGCGCCGTGCTCTGGCTGAAGCTGGGCGTGGAAACCGTGGGCGCGGCCATCATTGCGCTGGGCATCCTGAGTGCGGGCTGGCTGCTGGTGAAAGCCTTGCTGAAGCGCGAAACGGCCGACTTTACGGCCATTCGGCTGACGTTGGCGCGCTACCTGGCGTTGGCGCTGGAATTTCAGCTGGGCGCCGATATCCTCTCCACCGCCATTGCGCCGAGCTGGGAACAGATTGGCAAGCTGGGCGCCATTGCCGTGATTCGGACGGCGCTGAACTACTTCCTTTCCCGCGAAATGCGCGAGGAGCGCCACGAAGCCACGCCCGAAGACCACGTGGTGCAGCGCGCCGACGCCGACTAGCGCCCCAGGCGCACCCGGGCCCGCTCGGCGTCCTCGGGCGTGTCGATGCCGAAGGCTTCCAGCTCCGTTTCGGCGCACTGAATGCGGAAACCGGCTTCGAGCCAGCGCAGCTGCTCCAGGCTCTCGGCCGCTTCGAGCGGCGACACGGGCAGGCGGGTGAGCTGTTCGAGCACGGCGGGCTTGTAGGCGTAGAGGCCCAGGTGGCGCAGGTAGTGGTGGTGGGCCAGCCATTCGGCGCGCTCGCGGCCGCGCTGGTAGGGCAGGGGGTGGCGGCTGAAATACAGGGCGTGGCCGCGCTGATTCAGCACCACTTTGGGCAGGTGCGGACTGAACAGCTCTTCTTCCGTGAGCACGGGTTTCACCAGCGTGGCGATGTCGGGCGCGGTGGCCGCGTCGGCAAATAAATCGGCCAGGGCGTTGATTTGGGCGGGGTTGATGAACGGCTCGTCGCCCTGGATGTTGACGATGCAGTGCACGTCCGGCGGGCTGCCCAGCAGCTGGAAGGCTTCCCAGAGGCGGTCGGTGCCGCTGGGGTGGTGGGGGTGGGTGAGCACGGCCTCGCCCCCGAACTCCCGCACGTGTTGGAGGATGCGCTCGTCGTCGGTGGCCACCACCACGCGGGCCAGGTTGGCCTGTTGGGCCTGGGCCACCACCCGCTGAATCATGCTGATGCCGCCGAGGTCGACCAGCGGCTTGCCAGGGAGGCGGGTAGAGGCAAAACGGGCGGGAATCAGGCCAAGAACCATGCGGAAAGGAGTAAGAAATTCAAGAGAAAGCACCAAAAATAGCTGGCAAATACCGGGCTTTGGGCGGCCGGCGGCCGGGGCGCGGCCAATTCCCCGCGCGTTTTTGCGTTATTTTGCCTCCGCTGCCTGCCCGGTTGGTTTTTGGGGCAGAAGTGGTGTTGATTTTGCCAGGTTGATTTTATGACGATACTTCTTTCCTTGTTTACGGTGCTGGCCCTCGGCGGGCCCGGTCCGGGCAAAGGTGCGGCGGCCAAAGGCACGCCCTCGGACTCCATTGGCGTGGAAATGCGCGGCGGCCAGCGCTTTGTGAAGCACCGCGTGGCCGCCGGCGAAACCCTCACGGCCCTCACGCGCCGCTACCACGTCACCCTCGAACAGCTCACGGCCGCCAATCCGCAGATAAAAAACGGCCTGGGCATCGGCCAGATTGTGTTTGTGCCCCGCCCGCCGGCCGGGAAAACGGCGGCCGCTGCTCCCGCTAAAACCTCCGCCGCCGCGGGCGCCCTGCCCGGCAAGCACACCGTGGCCAAGGGCGAAACGCTGTTTGCCATTGCCCGCAAGTACCAGGTGTCGCCCGATGAACTCATTCGGCTCAACAAGCTGCCGGCCAATGGCTCGGTGCGCGTGGGCCAGCAGCTCATCGTGGCCGGCGCCGCGGCCGAAGCCAGCGCGCCGGCCCCGGCGGCAACGCCCGCGGCCCCCGCGCCGGTGCGCCCGGTGGAGGTAGAAGCCGTGCCCACCACCACGGTGGCCAAAACGCCACCGCCCGCCCCCGACAAGCCCGCGCAAATTGCGACCGTGACGCCCGCGCCGGCCGAAAAGGAGAAAGAAAAGGAAGAGGAGCGCACCCCCACCCGCGCCGGTGAGCTGCTCTCCCGCGTGGTGGAGTCGGGCCTGGGTGCCCCCATCGAAAAGAGCGTGACGGACAAGTACCTCGCCCTGCACAAAACCGCCCCCGTGGGCACCATCATGCAGGTGCGCAACAGCATGAACGGCCTGTCGGTGTACGTGCGCGTCATCGGCAAGCTGCCCGACACGGGCGAAAACAACAACATCCTGGTGCGCCTCTCGCCCCGCGCGGTACAGAAACTGGGCACCGCCGATTCGCGCTTCCGGGTCGAGACGAACTACATTCCGCAGTAGGGCTGGAGTTGAGCAGGCAATAATTATTTAGCATTCAAAACGCCTGTCATCCTGAGCGCAGCGAAGGACCTTCTCACGCCTGAACAGCTTGCAGTGCTTATCTACTGCTGCTGGCGTGAGAAGGTCCTTCGCTGCGCTCAGGATGACAGGCGTTTTTCTTCCCACCTCCCCTTGAACATCGCCCAGCTCCGCCGCCAGCTCGACGCCCAGTACGAGCGCTACAACCGGCCCGAATTCATCAAAAACGACCCCATCCAAATCCCGCACCGCTTCACCCAGCAGCAGGATATTGAGATTTCGGCGCTGTTTGCGGCGCTGCTGGCCTGGGGGCAGCGGCCCACCATCGTCAACAAGTGCAACGAGCTGCTGCGCCGCATGGACGACGCGCCCCACCAGTTCATCACCCAGCACCACGACGAGGACCTCAAGCGCCTGCTGGGCTTCTGCCACCGCACCTTCTGCGACACCGACTTGCTGTACTTCGTGTACTTCCTGCGCGACTGGTACCGGCAGCACGACACCCTGGAAACCGCGTTTCTGGTGGGCCACTCGCAGCGCGAGCGGCTCATCAATTTCCACCACCGCTTTTTCAGCCTGCCCGATGCGCCCCAGCGTACCCGCAAGCACGTGGCCACGCCGGCCCGCAAATCGGCCTGCAAACGCGTGAACATGTACCTGCGCTGGCTGGTGCGCCGCGACGACCGCGGCGTGGACTTCGGCCTCTGGACTCGCCTTTCCATGGCCGACCTCATCATGCCCATCGACCTGCACGTGGAGCGCCAAGCCCGCCCCCTGGGCCTGCTCACCCGCAAGCTCGTGGACTGGCAAGCCGCCGAAGAACTCACCGCCAACCTGCGCCTGCTCGACCCCACGGACCCGGTGAAGTACGACTTTGCGCTGTTCGGGGCGGGCGTGGATAAATAGAGCGCCGGCGCGCGTCTGCGACGCGCTGCCCATTGGCCTCGAGTCTCCGACTCGCTCCGTGAACGATATGCCGTAGGCCGTGCGCCTCCGAGCCACAGGCTCGAACCCAGTGGGCAGCGCGTCAGAGACGCGCGCCAGCGGGGAGTGGATAAATAGCCCCGAACCTTGTCGGGAGGAGGGCTGTGGCCGTGTACTGGTGTGTAAGAACACCAGGCGACGCATCAGCAGGTAACTTCCATCAGCATTCTCACCCTCCCCTGTATGGTCCGATTCTATTTTCCTGTGTTCGCGTTGCTGGTTGCCTTGCTGCTCGTGGCCGGGCGCGGGAGGGCGCAAGCCGTGCCCGAAGCCTTGGCCCAGCTGCTGCACCAGTATCAGCCGCCGCGGCTGGTGCCGGCCGGAACCAGCGTAGCCTTGGGCACCCGGGGCACGGTGCAGCTGCCGCCGCAGGCCACCCACCGGCGCACGGGAACCAAGGATTCTGACCGGGGCGAAATATGCCTGCCCGGGCTGCTCATTACCTACGACCTTGGCCACTCGGCCGGCACGCACGTGAGCGCCTTTAACCGGGGCGGCGACCCGTTCCCGTGGGGCAACCCAACGCCCTTTGGCACCTACGAAGAGCGCGCCGGGGACGCCTGGCGGGCCACGCTCGGCCTCCGGCCCCGGCCCGATGGCACCGAAGTCGTGGTCACCCTGCTGGCCCCGGCTGCTCCGGCAGCTCTTCCCGACGTTTCGTTTCCCGCTAATTTTTGGGCCGACGTGCGCACGGAAGCAGAATTGCGGCAGTTCCTGGCCGTGGTGTCCAGCTACCGCCCCGCCACCAAGCCCTGAACTGCCGCCGCACTGGTTTAGCAAAAGGGCCGGAAGGCCGTGCCAGCAGTCCTTCCCCCAGCCCCGCCACCCCCGCCGCCGGGCCGCCTGGGCTACTCGCGAGCGGCGGGGGAGGAGCACCGCCAACCAGCGCCTGCTGTAACTTAGCAACACAGGGAAGTACAACTTTGCGCTGTATGAGACGGGGGATAATAATGAGACGGGGGATAATAAGTAGTTGCGAGACGGTGCGCCAGCGGGGATGCGTAATGCAACTAAGTCATTATCGATAAATAGCAAGTAGTTGTGCCTGCCTGTAATCCTGCGTCACCATGAATAGACAATTTGAATTGCTACAAGTAAGCCGGACAAAAACATGGGCACTCGTGCTAGGTGGTATGGTTCTCGGCGTAGGTATTGGCGTTGCCGGGCTTGCTTACATAAGGGGTGGAGCGGGGTTAGTATGGTTCGGCATTGCAGTAATAGCGGGGCTGTTTGCCGGCATCCTCTCGATACAAAAAATAGCTGCAGAACCCATTTTCCTTAACATTTCTGATAGCGAATTATCGGTGATAAATCGAAAATCGGGCGAAAAGCGGAAGGTGCTGTTTCAAGCCGTCACTTCATACCGTGTTTTCGCTCACAATGGGGCTGAGGAGCTCCGGTTGAGAATCCACAATGAACCAAAGCTGATAATAGATGCTAATACTTGGCTTCGTAAAAGCGACAATGCTGAGGGCATTGTGAGCACGTTTGAAACGGCCTTGAGGGCATACCAAACGCAGCACAACTTGCCCATTCTGCCACGAGAAAATAGCTTCTTTGATAAACCGGCTGCAACAATACTGTTGGTGATTGCCACGGGTTGGATTGTCTATTCAGTCTGGATAGTATCGCAAAGCCGTAACCCCAACTTCGCCGCCCTGACGAACGGTTTGTTGGGCTACCTCACATATTTGGGGTTCTGGCTTTCCGCTGCTAAACGACGCAAGCAGCAGCCGGAGTAGCGCCATCACGCCGTCCCCGCCACCACGGGCAGCAGCGCATCCTCCCCAGCCCGCGTGAGGCGGTGGAAGCGTGTACGGCTGCGGTAAAACCACTCCGTCAGCCCCAGCGCCTCCAGGCGGCGGGTGGCGCGGGCCGCCATGCGCGGGCCCAGGCCGCTGGCCGCTTGCAGGGCCGCCGTGGCCGCCTCGGGTTGCTGCACCAGCACCAGCAGCATCGCGCTCAGGCTGGCCCGGCCCCGGCGGTTGCCCACGTCGTGGTGCGCCCCCAGCCACGCCGCCACCCGGGCCGCAATGGCTTCCGGCGCCTGGCTGGGCGGCGGGGGCGGCCCCGGGTTGTCGCGCAAGGCCAGGCGGGCCGCAAACTGGTCGGCCAGGCCCGGCGCCTCTTCCGGCAACATCGTAGTATCAGACATAAAAAAAGAAAGGAATAGCCGGCCGGCCCCATCAGCCCCAGCCCCCGCAATATAGCTATTACAAGTCTTTTACACACCCGCCCCAGTCACAAACACCAGCTCCTCAGTCCTAAACACCCTCGCACTAGTCTGAAATACCCCCAAACAAGTACCTTATAGCCTAAACTAAGTCAATAATATCATACTTCACGCACTAAATACCACAATAGTAGTCACAATAGCTAATTAACCAGTCCATAATATGACCTAATAAGTCTACAACACGGCAATCGAAGTCACAATACGGCACTTCGCAGCCATACTATACCCCACGCCGAAGATTCACCGCCCGCGTCCGGCGCGCCATCCCCAGCCCCCGCCAGCCCGCCCCATTTCTTCCTGAATTCCCGCGAATCTTCCCGCCCCGCCCGCTGTTTACCTTCGTACCCTATTCCCGAATACCAAAAGACTACTTTCTTGCTCTTACCCCAACACTTCGAACAAAAAATCGGCTTCAGCACCCTGCGCGAGCAGCTCGAAGCCAACTGCCTCTCCGCCCTGGGCCGGCAGTACGTGGCCCGCATGGAGTTCCAGCCCAAGCACGAGCCCCTGCTCAAACTCCTCCAGCAAACCGCCGAATTCGCCTACCTGCTCCGCTCCGGCGCCGATTTCCCCGCCTCGCACTACTACGACGCCAAGGTCCACTTCCAGCGCGCCGCCCTCCCCGGCGCCTACCTCGACGTCACCGCCTTTTTTGAAGTCAAGATGAGCCTGCGCACCATCCGGCAGGCCCTCACCTTCTTCTCGCAGGCCGACGAAGACCAGTACCCCACCCTGCGCCTGCTGGGCATCGGCGTGCAGGTCGACCGCAACCTGCTCGCCGCTCTGGACAAAGTAGTGGACGACGACGGCGCCGTGCGCGACGACGCCAGCCCCCTGCTCCGCCAGATTCGCCAGGAGCTGATAGCGCGCCAAGGGCAATTGCGCCGGCAGATTGCCGGCATCCTGCGCCACGCCAAAACCGAAGGCTGGATTCCCTCCGACGCCGAGCCCACCATTCGCGGCGGCCGCCTCGTGCTGCCCGTCATCGCCGAGCACAAGCGCAAAGTCAAGGGCCTGATTCACGACGAATCCGCCTCCGGCCAAACCGTCTACATCGAGCCCGAAGCCGTTTTCGAGCTCAACAACGACATCAAGGACCTCGACAACGCCTACCACCGCGAGCTCATTCGCATCCTCACCGCCCTCACCGACCAGCTGCGCCCCCACATCCCCGACCTGCGCAAAGCCTACGGCTACCTCGGCCTCATCGACTTCATCCGCGCCAAAGCCCGCCTCGCCGTCACCCTCGATTGCCAGTTGCCGCAGCTGCACAACAAGCCCCTGCTGAAGTGGCACGGCGTGCGCCACCCGCTGCTCCAGCTCGCCTTCGCCCAGCACAAGCGCGACTCCGGCGACCCCCGCGAAGTGGTGCCCCTCGACCTGGAGCTGAACCACGAGCAGCGCATCCTCGTCATCTCCGGCCCCAACGCCGGCGGCAAATCCGTCAGCCTCAAAACCGTGGGCCTCGTGCAGTTCATGCTGCAAATGGGCCTGCTCATCCCCTGCGCCGACAACTCCGAAGCCGGCGTCTTCGAAGACATTTTCCTCGACATCGGCGACGAACAAAGCCTCGAAAACGACCTCTCGACCTACTCCTCGCACCTGCTGGCCATGAAGCAGTTCCTGCTGCTGGCCGGCAAGAAAAGCCTGGTCCTGATTGACGAATTTGGCACCGGCACCGAGCCCAGCCTGGGCGGCGCCATCGCCGAAGCCGTGCTCGACCAGCTCAATAAAGCGCGGGTGTTCGGCGTCATCACCACCCACTACACCAACCTCAAGAACTTCGCCGAGCGCACCCCGCACCTCGTCAACGGCGCCATGCGCTACGACCCCGAGAAGCTCCAGCCGCTCTACCGCCTCGAAGTAGGCAAGCCCGGCTCCTCGTTCGCCATCGAAATCGCCCGCAAAATCGGCCTGCCCAAAGAGGTAGTAGAACGCGCCACCCAGCTCGTGGGCAAAGACAAAATCCGCTACGACCGCCTGCTCGAAGGCCTCGAAAAGGAGAAAACCGAGCTCGAACAGCGCACCGCCGAAGCCGCCAAAGCCGAGCGCCGCCTCAAAAGCGCCGCCAAAGAATACCAGGACCTCAAGCAGCACCTCGAAGACACCAAGCTCGAAACCCTGCGCACCGCCAAGCAGCAGGCCAAGGCCCTTCTGGTGAACACCAACCAGCAAATCGAAGCCACCATCGGCGAAATCCGCCGCGGCAACGCCGAGAAGGAAGTCAACAAAGCGGCCCGCGAAAAGCTGGAAACCTTCGTGAAAAAGGAGCTGCAAATCGAGCCGCCCAAGCCCAAAGCCACCCGCGAGCGCGCCGTGGCCGGCGCCGTGCAGCCCGGCGACAAAGTGGCCCTCTTCGGCCAGGACGGCTACGGCGAAGTGGTAAGCGTGAAAGGCCAAACCGCCGAAGTCATGTTCGGCGGCCTGAAAACCCTCACCAAGCTCAACCAGCTCGAAAAGCTGGGCCGGGCCGAAATCCGCGAGCGCGAACAGGCCGCCAAGGCCAAAGCCGGCAAGCTCGGCGGCGGGGGCAGCACCGGCGGCAACAGCGTGAACATCACCGACCGCATGGCCGGCTTCAGCCCCACGCTCGACCTGCGCGGCGAGCGCGCCGAAGACGCCCTCACCAAAACCATGAGCTTCGTCGACGACGCCGTGATGCTGGGCATGCCCGAAATCAAGTTCGTGCACGGCCGCGGCAACGGCGTGCTCCGCCAGGTAGTGCGCGACTACCTGCGCTCCCAGCGCGCCGTAGCCAGCGTAGCCGACGAGCACCCCGATAGGGGCGGCGACGGCGTGACCATTGCCGTGCTGAAGTAGCGGGAGTGAAGCACATGGCCCGGTCCGTTTCCCGTGGTTTCTTCGGCTCCCTGAGCAACGGCATCTCCTATTCCAGCGACGGCAAAGCATGACCAGTTTCAACACGCACATTTCGCATTCCGCCACCGGGTTTTGGTCTTTGGTGTTGCTGCTGGGTGCTTTGCTTGCCTCGCGGGCGGCCAACGGCCAGGACTGGCGGGCTGCTTACCAGCGCCTGCCCGCCATCCGAAACATTCCTTGCTGCCTGGTGGAGGCCGACACCACAACGAGCCTGGCTCAGGCGCTGAAGCAACGGGTGTACCCCGGGGTAAAGCGCATCATCACGGCGCGCCGGGGCTGGTTTGCCGACGAGGATTCTGTGAGCCTGCGTCACTACCGGCTCTACCGGGTCGATTGGCCGCCTTGTGGGCACGAACTCTTGGTGCTTGAGGGCATCATGGACGGCTTTCTGTTGACCGTAACCCCCGATTTTCAGGTGGTGGATGCGTGGCAGGTGCACAATTGGGAGCCGGTGGGCTGGGTTGTCAGTCGGCAGCAGTACCAGCAAGGGCCGAAAGCATTTGCGAAGGTCAAAGGCCACGCCAGCGCGCTAACGGGGTACATTATGGGCTGCGCCAGCTTCTATACCACGTTGACGTCCAGAGAATTTTACTACAACAACCGAAACCCCACGGTTCTCAGCCAGCAGCGCACGCAATACAGCATCAGCCCCGCAGGGCGGATAAAGGCAATAGCAGCAAAAAAGTAAGCATATTCGGCAGAACCAATTCTTTCTGAAATATCCGCTGATAACAACAAAGCTCAGGCCTAGATATGGCCTGGGCTTTTCTTTTAAGGGCCTTTCGGGTTCTGGTGAGCAAGCTGCGCGTTGGGTTGAAAAGTCCCTTGAAAGCACATTTTACCTGGCGGTCGGCGCCGGCCATCCGTACGTTTGCTCAGCATTCCCCAAAGCTGCTGAGTAGCTTTCGGCCCGCAGTCATCACTTTCACCCGCCACCGCCATGCAACCCCAAACCACCGCCCAGCCCGCTTCACAAACTTCCTCGGCCTTCATTGGCGCTTCCTGGGCCGCTTTGCTCGTGGGCTTCGTCGCCTTCAACATCGGCCTCTGGAACGCCCAGATGGCCCTCAACGAGAAGGGCTACTACTTCACCGTGCTCATGTACGGCCTCTTCGCCGCCATTTCCGTCCAGAAAAGCGTGCGCGACCGCCTCGAAGGCATCCCGGTCACCAACCTGTACTACGGCATCAGCTGGGTGTCGGTGCTCCTGACCGTCGTGCTGCTGGCCGTGGGCCTCTGGAACGCCACGCTCACGCTGAGCGAAAAAGGCTTCTACGCCATGTCGTTTGTGCTGAGCTTGTTCGCGGCCATTGCGGTGCAGAAAAACACCCGCGACAGCCTGCGCAACGCCCAGCCCGAACGCCCCGACCTCGGCCAGTAGCCGAACCCGCGCCCGCCACTTCGCCGGAAATCCGCCGTGAAGCTCCTGCCGATTGCGCTCATTTATTCCCGGCTGCTCATCGGCGGGGCGCTGCTGGCGCTTAGTTGCCTGGGCGTGGCCCACTTTGCGGCCTGGGCCGTGGACCTGCTCGCCCTGGGCGTGCTCACCGACGTGTTCGACGGCATTATTGCCCGCCACCTGGGCATTTCCACCGAAAAGCTGCGCCGCCTGGACTCGGCCGTGGACCAGGCGTTCTGGGCCCTCGTGCTGGTGGCCACCTACGTGGCCCGCCCCACTTTCTTTGCGCAGCACGCCGCGCAACTTTGGACGCTGCTGGGGCTGGAGGGCCTCACGTATGCGGCGTCTTTCCTTAAGTTTCGCAAGGAAGTGGCCACGCACTCGTGGGGCGCCAAGGTCTGGGTGCTGGTTTCGTTTGCTGCCCTGGTGCAGGTGCTGAGCACTGGCGAATCGGGGCTGCTGTTCGACGCCTGCTTCGGGCTGGGCGTGCTGAGCCGGCTGGAAATCGTGGCCATCGTCCTGCTCCTGCGCCGCTGGACCAACGACGTGCCCACCTGCTACCACGCGCTGCAGCTGCGGCAGCACAAGCCCATCAGGCGCCACCGCCTCTTCAACGGCTAAATCAAAAAGCCCGCTTCCGGCCTGGAGGCGGGCTTTTTATTAAATTATTAAAGCCTCGGCACAATAAACTTTGAAATACAAAGTTCTTCGAAATAATTTGTCCCGTTGACCCTAGCCGGTTCGGCAGGGGTGGAGGGCCGGGCGCGCGGCAGCGCGCCGCCACTCGATTTTCTCACTTGCTGCCGGGGTTGGCCCGGTTCTGTTCATGCCCAGCTTACGCAGCCCCCAATGGATTTTTCTGGTAAACACCGCGCCCGTGGCGGCGGCGCTGCTGCTCTGCTACGGCGAGTATTCGGTGGTGCACACGCTGCTGCCGCCCGTCAGCGTGGCCCTGTGGCAGAAGTTTGGGCTGGCGGCGCTGCTGCTGGGCGTGGGCATGGCGGGCTACGCCGGCCGGCAGTGGGTGCGCCAGCGGCCGGTGGGCGGTTGGTTTTGCGCGGTGGCGGCGCTGGCCACCAGCGTGCTGCTCTGCCTGCTCACCTGGCACGGCGATGGGCTGCTGCCCTTCGGCGTGGTGCCCCGCTGGATGGTGCCCACCGAGCCCCTGCTCATCGGCTGGACTTTCCTGATGCCCACGCTGGTGCATGCGCTGCTGGCCCTCGTGGCCAAATTTACTCCCGATGACCGGCCCCAGAGCGCCCTCCCCAACATCGCGTTTGCGGTGCTGACCCCGTTGGGCTGGATTGTTGCTTATCAGATACTGAGCGAGATAGGTCACCTGGCGGGTAGCAGCGGCGCCTACGACGGCCCTTCCCGGTGGGAAACCCTGACGACGGTGCTCTTCGTGGGAACGGCGGTGCTCAGCACGCTCAGCTTTTTCTTTTTCCTGGTGCGGGCGCTGTTCATCATGACCGGGCGCCGCGAAGGCTTTTGGGTCGACACCAGCCTGGTCTGGAAACTCGTCATCACCGTGGGGCTGCCGCTGCTGGGCCTGGCCGTGAACAACGGCCTGCTGTTCGGGCACAATTCGCTGCTGGGAGAGGGCCTTTTTGGGGATTTCAGCAGCCCGTGGTTTTACGCGCTGGCGATGCTGAATGGGGCGTTGCTGTGCCTGCCCGACAGCTCCCGCCCGCCACTGCGGCTGGCGCAACTGCTGGGGCGTAGCGCCTTGTTTGGCTACACGTTCTACTTTTTCATCGTTTTCCTGCCGTTTCTGCCGCTGTCCATCCCGGCCATTATTCTGATTGGAACCGGATTTTTGCTGCTGGCGCCCACGCTCCTGTTTGTGGTGCACGTGCGCCAGCTGGGCGCCGACCTGGCCGCGCTGCGCGGGATTTACTCGCAAAAAGTAGTCGTGGGCACGCTGGCCGCGGGGCTGGCAGCGCTGCCCGTGGCCGTCACCGCCGATTATTGGCACGACCGGCGGGTGCTGCACGCGGCCCTGGCGCAGGTGTACACCCCGGATTATGCCCGGCCGATGCGCATCGACGCGGCGGGGCTGGCCGGCACCCTGGCCGTGATTCGGCAAAACCAGAACCAGTACCGCCACTCGCTGCTCGGCACCCACCTGCCGTATTTGTCCTCGTATTTCAACTGGCTGGTGCTGGATAATCTGATGCTGTCGGAAGACAAGCTCAGCAACCTGGAGCGCATTTTCGTGGGCTCGCGTCGGCCCATCCGCGAAACCTGGGCCGAAACGCCCGGCCGGCCGGCCGAGCTGCGCGACGTGCACGCCGAAAGCCGCTACGACGCCCGCCAGCAAGCCTGGGTGAGCTGGGTGAAACTCGACGTGGGCAACAGCGAGCTGGCGGGCTGGAACGCGGAATACCGCACCACCATCCAGCTGCCGCCGGGCTGCTGGGTGAGCGACTATTACCTGACCATCGGCCAGCGGCAGGAGCGGGGCATTCTGGCCGAAAAGCGCGCCGCCGACTGGGTGTTTGCCCAAATCGTGAGCGAAAACCGCGACCCCGGTCTGCTCACCTACAGCGGCCCGAATGCCATCGACCTGCGCGTGTTCCCCGTCACCACCACCGAGCTGCGCCACACCGGCATCCAACTGCTGCACAAGGAGCCCTGCACCCTCATCATCGACGGCCGCACCGTGGCGCTGGGCGACAGTACCGACGTCGGCCCGCTCGTAGCGCCCGTGGCCACCGCCGGCAACGGTGTGGTGTACCTCAGCGCGCTGGCCAAGCAGGCCCTGCCGCTGGTGCAGCGCCGGCCCTACTACCATTTCCTGCTCGATGCCTCGGCGCAGTCGGCCGGGCAGCAGCAAGCCCTGCAGCAGCGGGTGCAGGCCCAGCTGGCCCAGCCGCTGCCCCACGGCGGCCCGGCCCGCTTCAGCCTGGTGAATGCTTACACCACGCCCGTGCCCGCCGGCACCGACTGGGCCGCGCAGCTCAACCAAGCGCGCTGGGAAGGCGGTTTTTACCTCGGCGGCGCCATCCGGCAGGTGTTGTTTGAGGCGCAGGAGCACCCCGCGCCCACCTACCCGGTGCTGGTGGCGGTGACCGACCAAATCGAAAACGCCGTGCTGGACGCCGATTTCGCCGATTTCAGCAGCGCGTATCCCGAAAGCGACGCCTTCTACGTCCTGGGCCCCGACGGGCAGCTCGTGCCGCACTCCTTGCGCCGGCAGTCGCGGCAGGTGATGGGGGCGGCCCCGGCGGCGGGCGTGCCGGTGGCCGTGCGGGCCTGGCCCTCGGCCGCGCGGCCCCGGGCCTACCTGCCCGACACCAACGCGGCCGAGGTGGTGCTGGGCCAGCCTCAGGCCGTGCCCACGCCCACTGCCGCGCCGAACAACCCCTGGCTGACGGGCCTGCTGCTGCGCGGCTACAGCCAATGGCAAACCTTCCACCCCGAAACCACCGAGCGCGAGCGGGTGCCCTTCATCCAGGCCAGTTTCCGGGCGGGCATTCTCACGCCCTTCACCTCCTTCCTGGCCCTGGAAAACGAGGCTCAGAAAGCGGCCCTGCGCCGCAAGCAGAATGAAACCATGAACGCCAACGCCGCGCTCGACACCCAGGAAAAAGGCGACCTGCGCCCCACCGAAACACCGCTTGATGGCGGCGCGGCGCTGCTGCTGGGGGCTGGCGTGCTGCTGGCGGTCTGGCAATTAAGACGACTCAAAACAGCGAATGCGCTGTAATCTTATTGCTCGGTATAGTCATTTCTGGTCTTGCTATTTAACTAATAGTATTTGTGATATATATTTGCTGGAAGATTGCTGAGTAGAAAAGCGTAGCCGAATGCCACTGCTCATCAATTGGCATTCATTTAACCCGCTTACGCTTATGAAAACGCTATTTACCCTCTTCCTGCTGGCTTTGCTGGCCACTACGGCGCCGGCCTGGGCGCAGCACCGCTCGGCGAAGTCACGCGCGGCCAAACTGGCGGCAACCCGCGCGGCCCAGGAAAAAGCCGAACGCGCCCGCCGCGCCGAGGCGGCCGCCAAGCTGGCGGCGGCCATGCCCGTGAGCAGCGGCCCCGATGCCGACGAACTGCTGCGCATCGAAGAAAGCTGGGCGCAGGCCACCATCCGCAACGACGCTGAAACCATTACCCACCTGCTGGCCGACGAATACGTGTCGGTGAATTCGCTGGGGCTCGTGACCGGCAAATCGGATGTGCTGGCCGCCATCGCCAACGACGAAGCCAAGTGCGACATCAACAAGCCCTTTGAATACATCGTGCGCGTGTATGGCAACGCGGGCCTGGTGGTGCACAACACCAGTTTCCGGGGCCGCATGAACGGCAACATTACCAGCGGCGAATACCGCACCACGCACATGTTCATCAAGCGCAACGGCAAATGGCTGGTGGTGGCCAACCAAACCACTTTCGTGGTGCCGGAGCGCATGACGCTGGTGTCCAAAAACGCCCCCAAAGGCGATTCGCACGAGCGGAAGCGCAAGCGGAACAAAGACGACGTAGCCGGGCAATAAGCAGCTTTGCTGAAAACGAAAAAAGCGGCCCCCATACGGGAGCCGCTTTTTTGTTGGCCAAGGGGCACGGGGTTATTCCACCACCACGCGGCTCACTTGCGTGGCCTCGGGCGTGGTCACCTGCACCAGGTACAGGCCCGATTTCAGCGACGTGGCGTCGATGGTCAGGTCGTTGCCGGTGAGAGGCTGGGTCTGGGTGAGCACCACGCGGCCGGTGGCGTCGCGCAGCACGATGGTGGCCGTGCGGGCCGTGGTGCTGGCCAGGTGCAGGTTGAAACTGCCCGCAGTGGGGTTCGGGTAGGCCTGCAAGGTGCTGGCTTGCACGGTGCCGTTTTTGGTGGCCAGGGCCAGGCGGCACACGGCCACGCCGGTGGCGTTTTGCTCCGAGATGCGGGTGGCGAATTCCTGGTAGTACTGGTTCACGATGCGGGCGTCGTGGATAACGAGCGTGTTTTCGTCGTTTTCGTTATCGGCCGAGTTGGTCCAGTTGTGCGAGCCCAGGAAAATGGTGGGGTCCGACTGGGCGTTGCCGGCGTCCACAATCAGGTATTTGTGGTGCATGATGCCCGAAGGGCGCTTCAGCAGCATGCGGTTGCCGATGGCCGAGCGAATCACGCGGAAGTTGTTGCCCGAGCCGTCGGTGTTGGCCGTGTCGTTGGTCAGGCCCTCGGTGCAGGCGGCGATGCCGCGCAGCTGCACCCGGTCGCGGATGGCGCGGCCGATGTCGGCGCGGGTGATGAGCATCGAAGCGAAGTGCATGTCGTTATCGGCCGTTTGCACCGTCTCGATGAGGTGGCCGTTCACGTTGTCGGTGGGCGAGAACCACGACTCCACCTGGCGGCCGCCAATGTTGAAGTAGTGCGGGGTGTTGTCGGTTTTGCGGTTGCCGAAGAGCAAGGTGCCGGGCGTGAGCGTGCTGCTGCCCCACATCTCGTTGAATTCCATGGTGTAGACGCGGGCCAGGCTTTGGTCCTGCACGGCGATGGCCGAGTTGCGGTCGGTGGCCAGCTGCGCGGAGGTCCAGTTGGTCGAGCCCGTCCACACCCAGGGGCAGTTGGCCACGCTGGTGTCGGCGTCAATCACCACGAATTTGTTGTGCATGATGGCGCTGCCGCTGCTGCCGGTCTGGGCCGGGCGGCCCCGGCGCGGAATGGCGGTGGCGAGGCTGTTGATGCTCACGTTGGCGTTGTCGTCTTCGTAAATCACGCGCACTTTCACGCCGCGGGCGCGGGCCGCGTTCACCGCGGTCAGGATGACGGGGCTGTTCCAGTTATAGATGGCCAGGTCCAGGGTTTTGCGGGCCTTGTTGATGTAGCTGGCCAGCGTGTCGGCGATGTGGCCGTTGGGCAGGTACACGGCGTTGTTGCCGGGCATGGCCAGGGTGTTGTCCACGGCGTTGTTGAAGTACACGCGCATCTTGCCGGTCGAGAGCGAAGCCGTAATCATGGGCACCACGCGCGACTGCGACTGGCCCACGCTGTTCACCGAAATGGCTTGCACGTAGTACACCGTGGCGGGCTGCAGGCCGGTCAGGGCCAGGCTGTGGCTGGTCACGCTGGCGGCGTTGCTCACCGTCTGAAAACCCGTGGTGGGCGAGGTGCTGTAGCTCAGCTGCGTGTTGCCGGCGTTTTGGGTGAGGAAGTTCACCGTGAAGCCGGTCGTCGTGATGTTGGTGGTGGTGGGCGAGCCGATGAGGTTCGGCGTCAGGCCCTGAATGAAGTCGGCGTAGAGGCGGGGCAGCAGCTGGTAGCCGGCGGTGGTGTTCACGGTGCCGGTGTTGCTGGTCATGTGCTGGCTAATTAGGCCAATGGCGTCGTACAAACCGGTCGGGGCGGGCTTGCCGATGAGGCCGTAGGGCCCGTTGCTGGCCGCGTTCACGTACAGCGGGGTAGCCGGGTCGTTGTTGATGCGGTAGCCGGCCGAGATGGACGCAAACGAGGTCACGGCCGTGCCGTTGGTGTTGTTGATGGACGTGATGCCGTTGATGCGCACCAGCTGGCCTTCGTACTGCTCGGCGAAAGCGGGCGTGATGCTGCCGGCCGGAAACGACCGGGGCACCACCGGCCGGTTGCCGGCCACAATGGTCACGCTCGTGAGCGGGTCAATTTCCAGAAAGCCGTAAAACTGCTTCAGCTGGCCCGTTACTACGATGCTGTCGCCGGGCTGCACCGAGTTCAGCACCGCCGCTACTGCGGCCGGGGTGCCGTTGGTACCCGTGGTGCCGCCGTAGGCCGCAATGCCGGCCGTGCCGTCCTGGAAGTAGCGGATGGCGCCGAGCTCGGGGCCGTTGGTGGCAATGCCGGTGACGGTGACGGTGGCACCCGCCACGGCGTTGGTGGTGGGCTGCTGGGCCCGCGCCGCCGAGATGGTAATGGGGGTCTGGGCCGTAGCGGCGTGCCACGACGTGACACAAGCCAGCAGCGCCAGCAGGGTAAATTTCTTCATAAAGAAGGGAATGTGATGAAACGGTGAAGACTAAAAATCAAGAAAAGCCGGACTACAAAGATGCTGAATTTCAACCAAAGCAGCAGCCGGTAGCACGTTGGCCGGCCCAACATTCGTCTTTAATTTTTAGTGCCCGGCCGGCTGCGCTTTCCGTTGCTGGTGATGAAGGGCACGGGGGCGGCCGTCTCGGTGCCGGCGGCGTTGCGCGAGCTCACTTCCACGTAGTAGGTGGTGCCGGGTATCAGGTCGCTGAGCGTGAGGCTGTGGTGGGTGGTGAGGGCGGCATCGGTGCGCACTTCTTTCAGGGTCTGGGCGTTGAGGCCGTAGCGCACGCGGGTGTCGCCGGGGTTCAGCGTCGAATACACCACCGTGAAGCCGGTGGTGCTCACGTCCACCGGCACGGGCTCCTCGGTGAGGCGCGGCCGGCCGCCGCCGAGCACCAAGTCGGTGGCCAGGCGGGGCAGTAGCTGGTAGCCGCCGGTGCCGCTGGGCGAGTACTGGCTGAGCACGCCGCGCAGGTCAAACGTTTCGGTGGGCGGCACGGCGTCCACCAGCCCGCCGGGGCCGGTGCTGGCGGCGCCCACCCGCACCAGCGTGCCGGGCTGCCCGTTGATGAGGTAGTTGGCGTTGCCGGCCAGGGCCGTGACGGCCGTGCCCGCGGGCGTGAGCAGGCGCGGCACCCCCGTGATTTCGAGCAGGCGGCCTTCGTTGGCTTCCACAAAAGCAGTGCTGGCCTGGGCCACGGGCACCTGCAGCGCGCGCAGGGCTACCCCGCCGGCCAGCTTGTGCACCGAGGCCACGGGGTCCATTTCGAGCAGCCCGTTGTAGAGCTTCAGCTGGCCGGTTACCTGCACGCTGTCGCCGGCGTGCAGCTCGCCGTAGCCGGGCAGCTTGGCGGGCTGGGCGTAGAGGGCGAGGCCGGCTTCGGCGTCCTGCACGAAGCGGATGTTGCCCATTTCGGGCCCGTTGAGCACCACGGCGCGCACCGTAACGGTGCTGCCGGGGCCCAGCGCGCGGGCCGCCTTCACGGTGAGCACCGGCGGCACGGCGGGCGCGTCGGGAGTGGCAGCGGGAGTGATAGCAAAGGCCGGTGAGCCGGTAAGCAAAAAGCCGAGGAGCAGCAGATTGTTCATCATCGTTAAAATAGGAAAATAAGCAGACCGATGGTGGAAGTGCCGTTGGCAAAGTTCAGCATAAATCCCCCATAGTTGGCCTATTAAACCCGTAAAAATCGAATGCTGCTTCGATGCTATTTCATCACAAAATATTAACTTCCGGGTGAAGCTCGACGGCAAACTGCTGGCGCACCGAGGCAATAATTTCCTCGGCCAGCTGGCGCACTTCGCTGCCCGTGGCGCCGCCGTGGTTCACCAGCACCAGGGCCTGGCGGGCGTGCACGCCGTGGGTGCCGGCGCCCGCGCCGCGCCGCAGGCCTTTCCAGCCGGCCCGCTCGATGAGCCAGCCGGCGGGCACCTTCACGCCGCCGGGCACGGGGTAGCCCGGCAGGTCGGGGTACTGGCTTTTGAGCTGGTCGAACTTGGCTTGCGACACCTCGGGGTTTTTGAAAAAAGAGCCCGCGTTGCCGATTTCGGCCGGGTCGGGCAGCTTGGAGCGGCGGATGTGCACCACGGCCCGGCTCACGTCCTGCGGCGTGGGCTCGCCCTCGATGCCCAACTCGGCCAGCGTCTCCGCAATGGCGCCGTAGCGCACGTTGGGCCGGGTTTGGCGGTGCAGGCGTAGCACCACGGCCGTCACCACAAACTGGTTTTTGAGGGTGTTCTTGAACACGCTTTCGCGGTAGCCAAAGCCGCACTCGCCGGCCGTGAAGACGCGCAAATGGCCGGTGCTGATTTCGAGGGCTTCGAGGTGGTCGAAGGTGTCGCGCAGCTCGGCCCCGTAGGCCCCGATGTTCTGGAGCGGGGCCGCGCCCACCGTGCCGGGAATGAGCGAAAGGTTTTCGATGCCGCTCAGTTGCTGGTCCAGGGCGTACTCGACTAGCCCGTGCCAGCTTTCGCCGGCCCCGGCTCGGACGAGAGCCGTTTGGCTTTCGCCGTCTTCGCCGGCGATTTCCAGGCCGCGAATCTCGTTTTTGAGCACCACGCCGGGGAAATCCTGGGTGAAAAGCAGGTTGGAGCCGCCGCCGAGGATGAGCTTGTCGGCTGCCTGCACTTCGGGCCGTTTCAGCAGTTCGCGCAACTCGTCAGCCGAGGCGAAGCGGGCAAAATAGCGGGCCCGCACGTCGAGGCCAAAAGTATTGTAGGGGCGGAGGGAGACATTTTCTTCGAGTACCATGCCGCAAAGGTATCGGCGGCGGTGTGAGGCTTGCCCGGCAAGTCGTGCAGGCAGTCAAGTCACTCTTTTGATTTGTGCCGCACGAATAGCGGTTGTGCCGCACGAGGATGCGTTGTGCTATTTCAGCGGGTTTTTGTGCTAGCGTGAATGCTTTTGTGCGCTGAGCGCAGGCTTTGTGCTACGCAGAGCAGCTTGGCGAGTGGCTTTATGGTTGCGATTCTTCTTGGTCTCGGTTTGACTGTGGAAAGGATGACTAATGACTATCTGGTTCTTTGCAGCAAAGGATTAAAAACCAGTGCCAACTTTGCGGCCATGGATACCAAGCAAGCCACCCGCCTCAGCAAGTTTCTCAGCCTGCACCTGCGCCACAAACCCGACGCCATTGGCCTGCAATTGCAGGAAGGCGGCTGGGTGAGCGTGGCAGATTTGCTGGCCGCCTGCGCTACCCACGGCACGCCCATCAGCCGGGAGGAGCTGGCCGAAATTGTGGCCGGCAGCGACAAGCAGCGCTTTGCCTTCGATGAAACCGGCACCCGCATCCGGGCGCAGCAGGGGCACAGCGTGGCGGTTGATTTGCAGCTTAAGCCCGCCACGCCGCCCGCCGTGCTCTACCACGGGACGGCACCGGCCGCGCTGCCCGCCATCCGGCGCGAGGGCTTGCAGAAGATGAGCCGCCACCACGTGCACCTTTCGCCCGATGAGGAAACGGCCCGGCGTGTGGGCGCCCGGCGGGGCCAGCCCCTTATTCTGACGGTTGACGCGGCCGGGCTGCACGCCGCCGGTGGCGTTTTCTACGAATCGGGCAACGGCGTGTGGCTGGTAGAGGCCGTGCCGCCGGAGTACTTGGGTGGGCTGTAGCGCGGACTCTGTAGTCCGCGTCCCCGCGGCGGTCGGGTGTCGTTCGTCCATCGCATGGGGGCACGGACTCACAGAGTCCGCGCTACAGTCCGCCTTACCGCAGGTAGTGCGCGGCCATGATGATGCTGTAAATCCAGCAGGTGTAAAGCGAGGCGTACCAGAAGCCTTCCCAGACGCTGGCGCCCAGGCGGCCCCGGCAGCGGTTGGAGTTTTTGAACACCAGCCGCAGCGCCCGGAAAAACACCCAGTAGAGCATGGCCGCGAAAATGAGGATGCCCGACCACAGCAGTGCGCCCACCAGCCAGATAACGAATACGGCCAGAATGGCCACCACCGCCGCCAGCACAATGGCCGCCAGAATGCCGAGGATGCCGTGGCCGTCGGAAAAATCGAAATCGGGCAAAGATTCGAGGCCGCCGGTGCCGGGAAAGTTCTTGCGGCTGATGCGGTCGGTGAGGCGGCCCACGTCGTCGCGCAGCTTCACGCCGTGGTAGAGGCCCACGGTGGTGAAGATGAAAAAGGCCGCAAATAAAATGGTGGTTGAAATCAGCGAATTGGCAAACAGCGTGCGGTGCTGCCCCAGCCCAAACAACCAGACCGCCACCGTAGTGAGCACCACCACCACGCCCGATACCAGGGCCAGGTTGCCCGCGCTGAGCAAGCGGTAAGGACGCGAAGCAGAGGGCGTTTCCATGCCAATTACTACGGGCCCGCCCCGCGCAAGTTCAACCGTAGGGCTGGCCTTACCGCACGCGGTAGCCGCTCATGGCGTAAAACAGCAGGTACAAATAGCACAGCGCCGGCACCACAAACGCCACCCGCAGCCCGCCGCCTTCCGTGGCAAGGAAGCCCATGAGCGGCGGAATGAGCGCCCCGCCCACAATGGCCATAATCAGATAGGAAGAACCCTGCTTGGTGAAGGGCCCGAGCCCGGTGATGGCCAGCGGGAAAATGACGGGCCACATGATGGAGTTCATCAGCCCGCAGAGCACGATGAGCCACAGCGCCGTTTCGCCGGTGCTCAGGATGCTGGCGCCCACCAGGGCCACGCCGGCCGCGCACACCGCAATCAACAGGGCGCGGTTGTGGAACTTGAGCAGCAGCGGAATGCCCACCACCCGGCCCACCAGCGAGCCAAACCAGTACGACGACACCAGCACCGCGCCCACGGCCTTGGTGAAGCCAGCGGCAGTATCAATCGGAGCGGGGGCCTGACCAAACAGCACGCCCACGTAGTTGGTAGCCACGTTCAGGCCGCGCACCAGGCTTTGGGTGAAGGCCGAAAGCTGCGCGATGCCCTGCGACTCGCCGTAGCGAATGAGGAAAGAGCCCAGGCCAACTTCGACGCCCACGTAAACGAAAATGGCTCCAACGCCCAGCACCAGGTGCGGAAACGCCAGCGCCGATGTGCGGCCGGCCGCCATGGGCCGGGCTTCCTCGGCGGCTTCTTCGGGAATGCCTTCGATGTCGGGCAGCTTCACCAGGAAGAAAAACAGCGCCGCCAGCAGCACCAGAAACACCGCCAGGCCGATGTAGGGGCCTTTCACCAGTTGCGATTCCTGCGCCAAACGCTCATTCAGGGGCAGGGCTGCCAGCCGCGCCTTCAGCGCCACCGAGCCCCCGAACAACACGAGGCCACCCACCAGCGGCGAGAGGCTACCGCCGAAGTTGTTGGCCACGCCCACCACGCTCACCCGCGCCGCCGCGCCGCGCGCCGGCCCCAGGATGCTCACGTAAGGATTGGCAGCCACTTGCAGCAGCGTGACGCCCGCGCCCAGCGTGGCCAGCGCCGTGAGAAAGAGCGCGAAAGCCCGCGAATCAGCGGCCGGAATGAAAAGCAGCGCGCCCGCAGCCATCACCAGCAGGCCTACCACGATGCCGCGCTGGTAGCCCAGCTTTTTCAAGACCCAGCCCGCGGGCAGCGACATGAGAAAATAGGCCCCGAAAAAAGCCGACTGCACCGCCGAAGACTGCAAATCGGTGAGCTGGCACACGTCCTTGAGGTAGGGCATGAGCACGTCGTTGAAGTTGGTGACGGCGCCGAACAGGAAGAACAGCGTGGTCATCAGCACCATGGGGCCGGCGTAGGAGCGAGCGGGTGCGGCAGCAGTGGAGGCCGCTGCAGCAGCAGAAACAGGAGTAGCCATATAAGGGCGGAAGGTACAAAAAAAGCCGGCCACTGCGGGGCCGGCTTTGGAGAACATACGATTTAATAACTATTTGTTCGCTTCCATTCTATCGTATCAATTTCTATTATTTCATAATCTGGGAACGTCTTATAATAAGTCTCAACTTTAATGTTTTGCAAAAGAGTGAGTTGTTTATAAAGAATTAAATCTCCCGTAGTACCATAACACGAAAAATCGCGTCCAATAATTTTAACGCGACTGTTTGTTTTGCTTACGTACTCCTCCTTTGCAGGGCCGTTGCCACACATGATAAACCGCAACAAGAGAACCAAACTTGCGAGTAGGTAAAGGGAGCCTAATACTATTTTTCAGTGAAACGGCAAGCCACTTTTTTAGCCTATAAAAGAAAGAAAGGGCTAAGAATGGCAAATAAATCCAAAGCAATGGATATGTAAAACTACTAAGCCGAATAGGCCCGATAACGAGCACAGAAAGTATGAGAAGTGACCCAAGGAGAGTAAATCGTAGGGTTGGCTTATTCAAGATTATTCTGAGCACCAGTAAGGGAAAGGGAACGTTAAGCTTTTATCAGCGAAATACCACAAATCAACGAATTGCCCACAAAGTAGCTCCTGCCTTTTAAAGGAGGTTAACTGGTTTAAGCTTCCGCGCTACCAGACTGAGCAACCCCTTCCTACAACTCGGTATATAGGTTCTTATTCGGCTTGAGATAGAGGTAGTTTCGGTCGAAGTCCCACACGGCATTGAAGCGCTTCAGAAAGCCGTTGCCCCAGAAGCCGGCCTTGTCCTCGGTCGCGTCGGCGCCGCTGGTTGATTGCGACAGGGTGGCCGGCACGCGGTAAAAGCACTTTCGGCCGAAGCGGATTTCGGGGGCCAGGGCCACGGCGCTTTCATAGGTAGAGCCGTCGGAGCCCTGCGATACGGCCGTGCCAATCCGGGGCAGGCGGGCCGGCAGGCCGTGCTTGCGGCCAAAGGGCGCGGCCACGGTGAGCACGTCTTCCGCGCCCGTGTCGAGGCCAAACCGGCCCGTGTAGCGGCGGCCGTTGGCCACGATGGTGCTCGTGACGGTGGGGTAATCAGCTACAAAGCGCAGCTTGCAGCGGGCGTAGGCCCCCAGGTCGTTGTGGTAGCCCGCGGGCTCGTAAAACCGCAGCTCTTTTTTATGATAATCCACTTCGATGACGTAGCCTTTCATCAGGTCGGTGCCGAACACGCCGTCGAATTTGAAGCCTTCGTACGGGATGAGGGTCAGCAGTGCGTTGCTTTTGGTAAGGCTGCCGAAGCGAATGACGTTGCCGGCGCTCTGGCTCACCGTGTTGGTGCCGTTCGAGCCGACGTTGTGCGTGGTGCCGGTGCGCGGCAGTTTGAGGCGATTGGCGGCGGTTTCGCTCAGCACTGAGCCGTTGGCACCCGTGTCGAAAATAAATTTCAGGCTGTCGGTGGTGTTCACCTGACAATAGATGTACACGCAGTTGTCTTCGAGTACGAATGGAATCGTAGTATTCGGTTTGGTTTGAGCAGCCAGCAGCAGCGGCCAAATCATTATAATGCAGAAAATCAGGTGTTTCATTTTGAGAATAGAAAGGTGTTTTAGTCAGGGTGCCGTAAATGTATGCTGGAAACAGCCAGTTGATGTTGCTTAGTACGAAATATGTCGTAGTTTATGCTTCCGCATTCCTGTCGACCTTTGCCGGACCATGCACCTCACCGCCACCACCCAGTTCGGCCTGGAAGAACTGCTCGCCGACGAGCTCTACGCCCTCGGGGCCGACATCACCCACGTGGGCTCCCGCGCCGTCGAGTTCATCGGCGACCAGCGCCTGCTCTACGAGGTGGCCCTGTGGAGCCGGCTGTCCATGCGCCTGCTGCGGCCCTTCGCCGCTTTTTACGCCGCCGATGAGAAGGCCCTGTACCGCGAAGTGAGCCGCATCGACTGGCAGGATTTCCTCGGGCCGGGCCAGACGTTCGCCATCACGCCCGTGGTGAATCGCTCCACCTTCGAGCACTCGCTGTTCGTGGCCCAACTCACCAAAGACGCCATCGTGGACCAGTTTCGGGCCCGCACCGGCGAGCGGCCCAGCGTGGACACCCGCCAGCCCGACATCCGCCTGCACCTGCGCATGACGGAAAACGAAGTCATCCTCAGCCTCGACGCGGCCGGCGACTCGCTGCACCGCCGCGGCTACCGCCAGCACACCAACGAGGCCCCCCTGAACGAGGTGCTGGCCGCCGGCCTGGTTCTGCTGTCCGGCTGGGATGGCAAAAAGCCTCTCATCGACCCCCTGTGCGGCTCGGCCACCATCCTCACCGAAGCGGGCCTCATCAGCCAGCGCATCGCGCCCGGCCTGTTTCACCAAGGCAAGTTCGGCTTTGAAAACTGGTACGATTTCGAACCCGAGCTCTGGAACCAGGTGCGCGAAGAAGCCAAAGCCGCGCGCATCGAAGAGCCCCAGGCCTACCTGGCCGGCTCCGACCTCGACCCCAAAGTCATCGACATGGCCGCCGCCAACATCACCGCCGCCGGCCTGGAAGACTGCGTGCGCCTCTCGGTGCGCGACGTGAAGGACGCCACCGCGCCCGCTAAAGAGGAGCCCGGCATCGTGCTCACCAACCCGCCCTACGGCGAGCGAATAGGGGAGGAGGCCCAGATGGCGGCTTTGTATAAAACAATAGGGGACACGCTGAAAACGAATTTTCAGGGCTACAACGCCTTTGTTTTCACCGGAAATCTGGAAGCGGCGAAGAGCGTGGGGCTGAAGCCGGCGCGGCGCATCCCGCTGTTCAACGGGCCCATAGACTGCCGACTGTTGAAGTACGAGCTGTACCGGGGCTCGCGGCGGGAGCCGAAACCAGCCGAGGGGCCGGCCAAAAACTAATCTGCTTGGAACTTCCCGCCCCGCGCCGTTATTTTAACTAGTTATTCCTTCCGCGTCATGTCCGATACCTTAACTACCGCTGCTCCCGACTTGCTGCCCGCCGCCCGTCAGGCCCTGAAACGGTATTACGGCTACGACAATTTCCGCCCCATGCAGGGCGACATCATCCAGCACATTCTCAGCGGGAAAGACACCGTGGTGCTCATGCCCACCGGCGGCGGCAAGTCGGTCTGCTTTCAGATTCCGGCCGTGGTGTCGGAGGGCACCTGCGTGGTCGTTTCGCCCCTCATCGCCCTGATGAAGGACCAGGTGGAAGCGCTGAAAGCCAACGGCATCGCGGCGGCTTACATCAACAGCAGCGTGGGCCAGAGCGAGTCCAACGACATTGCCCGCGCCGCCGTGAGCGGGCACCTGAAGCTGCTCTACGTGTCGCCGGAAAAGCTGCTTTCGGAAGGTTTTCTGCAGTTTTTGCAGCGGGTCAATATCAGCCTGTTTGCCATTGACGAAGCGCACTGCATTTCGAGCTGGGGCCACGATTTTCGGCCCGAATACACCCAACTGGGGCAGCTGCGGAATCACTTTCCCAACACGCCCATCATCGCGCTCACGGCCACGGCCGACCGCCTGACCAAGCGCGACATCATCACCCAGCTCAACCTGCACCAGCCCAAGGTGTTCCTGTCGAGCTTCGACCGGCCGAACATCAACTTGCTGGTGCGCCCCGGACAGGACCGCATGGGCTCGGTGCTCGACTACATCGGCCGCCACCCGCAGGACCCGGGCATTATCTACTGTCTTTCGCGCAAAACCTGCGAAACCGTGGCCCAGAAGCTCATCGCCAAGGGCGTGAAGGCGGGGCACTACCACGCCGGCATGACGCCCCTGCAGCGCGGCAAGGTGCAGGAGGCCTTTTTGCAGGACGACTTGCAGGTCATCGTGGCCACCATCGCCTTCGGCATGGGCATCGACAAGAGCAACGTGCGCTGGGTGATGCACTACAACCTGCCCAAAAACATCGAGGGCTACTACCAGGAAATCGGCCGGGCCGGGCGGGATGGCGCGCCCAGCACCGCCATCCTGTTCTACAGCTTCGCCGACGTGATGCAGATGCGCGAGATGGTGACCAAGGACGTGCCCGCGCGTCAGGCCCAACTCAACACCGCTAAGCTGGAGCGCATGCAGCAGTTCGCGGAAGCCGCTTCTTGCCGCCGCAAAATCCTGCTCAACTACTTTTCCGAAACCCTGGGCGAAGACTGCGGCAACTGCGACATCTGCCGCAACCCGCCCACGACCTTCGACGGCACCCTCATTGCCCAAAAAGCCCTCTCGGCCGTGTTCCGCAGCCGCGAGAAAGTGGCTATTAATCTGCTGATTGACATCCTGCGCGGCATGCGCAACCAAGCCGTGCTGCAAGGCGGCTACGACCAAATCAAGACCTACGGCGCCGGCTCCGACCTCCCGTATTTGGACTGGTACAGCTACATCCACCAGATGCTGAACGACGGCCTGTTCTACATCGCCTACGAGGAAGGCTACGCCCTGAAAATCACCGAGCGCGGCCATCAGGTGCTGAAAGGCCAGCTTACGCTCAATCTCAAGAAGTTCCAGCCCGCCGAGAAGGCCGAAAAGCCCACCCGCGCCAGCAAAAAAGCTGCGGCTACCACCGCGACCATCGGCACGCCCGAGGCGCAACTGTTCGAGAAGCTGCGCCGCCTGCGCAAGGCCATTGCCGACGAGCAGGGCGTGCCGCCCTACGTGGTGTTCTCCGACGCCACGCTGCAGGAAATGGCGGCCGAGCGGCCCGTCAGCCGCGTGGGCATGCTGGGCATTTCGGGCGTGGGCATGAAGAAGTTCGAGACCTACGGCGAGGCCTTCATCAAGCTCATTCTGGAGCACGGCGGCGGGCAGTACGTGCCCTCCGATTCGGACAGCATGTTCAACGAGCCGCGCCCGCGCCTGGCCGCGGCCGAGAAAACCGCGACGGCCGACAAGCCCGTGAGCGACTCCGAAGATGCCACCGTGCAGTTCCACCAGATGGGCCTTTCGCCGGAGGATATTTCCGAGCGCCGCGGCCTGGCCCTGAGCACCGTGAAAACGCACCTCTACACCGCCTACGCCAAGGGCCGCGAGCTGCGCATCCAGGACTTTGTGAGCGACTCGGAGCTGGCCGAAATCCTCACTGCCCGCGCCCAACTCGGCAACGACGCCACCCTGCGCGACCTGTTCGACCACCTGCGCGAGAAGTACGACTATTTCCAGCTGCGCATGGCCGCGCTGTACCACAAGCGCCTGCGCGGGCAGTAGCTTAGTTGCCACACCGTTTTCTTCTGATAACTATGGCTAATGCTCACCCAAGAATCACTGCCAGTCACGAAGTTATGCTGGGTAAACCCGTCATTCGGGGCACTCGGCTTACCGTCGAGCTGCTGCTGCGCAAGCTCGCCGAAGGCGCAAGCACCGCTGATGTGCTGGCCATGTATCCGCAACTGGAAGCCGCCGACGTGCAGGCGGCTTTGGAATACGCGGCCGCCATGCTGGCTAAAGAAGAGGTTATCGGTTTCGCCGCGTGATTCTCGCCGATGAAAACATCGACCACAGCATAATAGCTGCCTTGCGGGCAGCCGGCTATCTGGTCGATTCGCTTTATGAGTCGCACCGCAGCCTCAGCGACGCGGCGATTATTGAGCTTGCGCGGCATCCGCCCCGCATCATCCTGACCGAAGACAAAGATTTTGGCGAATGGGTATTTGCACACGGCATCCGCGACGTCAGCGTGATTTTTCTACGCTACCATTTCCGGGATACTGCCGCGTTGCTGGCGACGTTGCTGGAATTACTACGCACGCGACTGCCCAATTTGCATGGCGCTTTCACTACCGTGGCGGTGCAGAAAATCCGCATTCGCCCCCTCTGAGGCTATGTTGCAACCATCCGTCCCTTCTACTTGGCGTGCTTGGCCGCGCCGCATCCTCCTCGCCCTCGCGGCCCTCGTCATCGCCGCCTTCGCGGGCCTGATGCTCACCAAAACGCTGCCCTACTACACCTTCGAGAAGGGCATCCACTTCCTCACCACCAAGAGCGACGAAACCAACGACAACCCGGTTTTCCGGCTGGGGTTCTACGTGCACATCACCACCAGCCTAGTGGTGCTGGTGCTGGGGCTGCTGCAGTTTCTGCCGGTGCTGGCGCGGCGCGGGCCGGGGCTGCACCGGCGGCTGGGCAAGGGCTACGTCGTCGGCATATTGGCCCTGGCGGCGCCGTCGGGCCTCATTCTGGCGCGCTTTGCCAACGGCGGACTGGCCGCGCAGGTCGGCTTCACGCTGCAGTGCCTGGTGTGGTGGCTTTGCACCTGGAAAGCTTACCGGGCCGCCCGCCAGCGCCAGTGGAGCCTGCACGTGGAGTGGATGCTGCGCTCCTTCGCCGTGACGCTGGCGGCGCTGGCCCTGCGCGGCGAGAGCTACCTGATGTATTACGTATTTGAAACCAAGCCCATTGAAACGTATTTGACGGTGACGTGGCTCTCGTGGGTGGGCAATTTGATACTGGTGGAGCTACTGCTTGAGGCCGGAGTGGGGCGGTATTTCCTGCGGACATTTATGCCGGAACTGCGCAGTAAATTGGCGGCATGAAGCTGCTATTTTGCTCCATTTCAAGCTGCTTGCCCGTGGCTAGGGCAAGTACTATAGGTTAATCGGAGGTAGTTGTTTTGGTTACCTCACTACCTCAATCCAGCCTTTTAACTGACGCTGGGTTTGGGTTTGTCGCAAGAAGTAATAATACATTCCGCTGCTTAGTCCGGCCGCGTCCCAATCTTGCCGGTAAGGCAGGGCCGAGTAAACCAGCGCGCCCCAACGATTGTATATGGACAATTGCCAGGGAAGGTCCTCCAATCCGATAATTCGTAATCGGTCGTTTTGGCCATCTCCATTCGGCGTGATGATGTTGGGGATAAACACGTGGTCCCGACAGTCTAGCAGGCGGACCTGCACAGAATCGGTGGCGCTGCATACGGGCGTTGAGACGGTGACCCAGTACAGGCCCGGCTTCGTTGGCGTGAACGTGGGGAGGGTAGAACCGTCTTGCCAGCGGTACGCGACGCCGCCGGGAAGGGTGGCGTCGAGGACAAAGGGCGCTGATGCATTTTGACACACGGTTGTATCCGGGCCTAGGTGGATGGCGGGGGGAGTCAAATAAACCACACGCTTGGCGGCTCGCTGGCTGCAACCAGCTGCATTGATGGCTTCTACCCAATAGGTTGCCGGCCCGCTAACCCTTAAGGAGGGCCCCGTTGACCCGTCGGACCAATGGTACCGGGTTCCGGGCTCATCCGGCTGTGGCCGCAGGGTAATCGTTTGGCCGACGCAAAGAACCGTGTCCGGCCCCAACGTGACCCGCGGCACGGGCGCCGCGGCCACGTGCAGCGAATCGCGGGCGGTGCATCCGGCTGCGTTGGTCACGTCCACCCAATACCAGCCGGGGCCACGCGTGGCGTGGGTGGGGGCAACGGAGCCGTCTTGCCAGCGGTACGTGGCCCCGGAAGCAGAGGCGTTCAACACAAGGGAAGCGCCCGGGCACAGCGCCGTGTCCCGGCCCAACCGAACCACTGGTTGCGGCTGCACCGCCACCGTGCGGCGCAACACCGGGCGAAAGGCATTGGGAAAATACAACGTGAGCGAAACATCATACGAGCCCGGGGCCGAATACACGTGACGGGGCGCAAAAAGCCGGGACGAATTTTGCGCCCCGGTTGGTGGGTCTCCGAAATTCCATCGGACCGAGTCCGGGCCGTACGTTGCGGGAAACCCAAAGCCCACTGCCGCGCCCTGACACAAGCCGTCCACGGTAAAATTCCACAAGTCCTGTTGCCGAAAGGACGGCAGCCCCAGTTCGCTGAGGCGCCCGCCCAAAGGCGCTCCGTTATCCACCAACCCACAGGCCGCCCCGAGCCGATTGGGTGCGGTGATGACCCCCAAAGATTGATTAAACGGATTGCCCGAACGGGCCACGTAGATGCGGCCATCCGGGCCCAGCTGCAACGCATTTTTTGAACCGTTTCCGAAGCCCGGTTGGGCCACCGAAGGCAACTGGACCACTGAGGCGGCAAGATTGGCGGCCGTCAAGTCGTATTGGTACACGGCCGGGTACCCGGGGTCCGTGACGTAGAGTTTGGTGCCATCGGGGGAAAATTCCACGCCGTAGCTGAGCAGATGCGGAGGAGGCAAAACCACCGGGTTGGTAACCGCGCCCGTTGCGGCGTCAAAATCGAGCAATTCCAGGCTGGCTTCTGCTTGAGGCCGCTGCGAATTGACCGTGCCCGTGGCAAGGGCCAGCCGGCGGCCATTGGGCGAGGCCTTAAGCTGGCCAATGGCCTTAACCCCACTGTGCACAAAGGCATCGCGACTCAACACCGGAACCGGATTCACTCCGGTGGCCGTGAGGAGAAACACCGTGAAAAGGTCCGAATTCTGCTCATGCGCAATAATCCACTCGTCGCGGCAATTCGCGTGGGGCACCGCCGTCACGCGTTCGGTCGAGGAAGCGCGCAGCACCACGTTCTGCTGCGTAACCTCGCCCAGGCCGCCCTGCAAGGAGAGGTCAACTATTGAATAGCGCAGCCCGGTATTGGCTGAGTACTCCGAAGGGCTAAAAATGTAAAAGAGCTGGTCGTTGCCGGGTTGGGGCACAATCAAATGCTGGGTGGTGGAAGTATTGCCCTGCAGCAAGGCCCCGTTGGCCATTACTTGGTGGAGCCGGTTCCAGACCGTTCTGCCGTTGGTATAAAAAAGCAATCGGCCCAAACTATCGGCGCGGCTGCTACAGCCCTCCTCCGACGACAACGCCCCCGTCGTCAAGGCGACGGGGGGGCCGCTGGCCCGAAAATCCAGGCCTGCCTGCTGACCAAAATACCACTGAGACGCCTGCAGTTGCGCATGGGCCGTCAGTGATGCCACCACGCATAAGCAGACGGCCCAAAACCACCCCCTCGGGTGGTGTGTGCGGCGGCAGGCGTTGCCGCGAGGCCGTCGCTTTGCCCCAACCGCGTGAAGCCGACGCATAGGGGTCAGCGGCGCGTAATGCGCAATCTGACCGACTTGTTTTTCGTCGCGGTCTGGTCATACCCCGTCGTTGGCTCAATGCTGAGCAGGCGAATGTCATACCGAACGCCCGGCGCGGCTACGGCGGCTGAGTCGGTGCCCGTCGTGCACGTGCCCCAGCAGAGCGAAATGGATTGGTCGGGGCCCCCTGGCAGGGTAACGTGCAACTTGGCCGTTACATAACTTTTGGGGACGTACGTCGGACTCCCTTTCTGAATGCGTTGGTCGTCCAGGTCGGCCAGGCGAACCTGAAGTTCCGGGGAACTTTGCTGCGGCAACGCAGCCGTTTGGTGGTAAGCCAGGGCAAATGCTTGTTGAAAAGGCGCCGCAATGTCCGCGGGGCTTTCCTCCGACTTTTGACAGGCTACGAACGCCAAGCCGAACAAGGGAAACAAAAGAGCGTTTTTCATGGCACGAGCGGAAAGAAGAACAAAGACACGCAACCATTCAGTTGCTTCAGGCCCAATGCCCGAAGAGAATAGTTGCGTGTCTTGACGTTCAGGGGGGTTACAATGTGCAGGGAGGAAAGCGGATGGCATAAACGGCTTGCAAGCCTCCTAACAATACAAAAGAATTACTTGATAACCTGGAAACGGCGAGTTGTGTGCCATTCCCCGTTTGAAATATGCAGTTGGTATACCCCGGCTGGCATCCCCGATACGTTCAGGTTCAAGGTCCTCACGCCAGCGGTAACCGTTTGCGTTAGCCATTCCCGTCCCAGCGCGTCCGTTGCCACCAGCTTTAGGTCACTGCCCGATACCGGCAGCCCCAGGGTGATGGCTTGAGTGGCCGGGTTGGGGAAGACAACAAAATCAGCGGATGCGGCCTTTTTCGTTTCCTCGCTTGCGTCGGCAACGCCCCGTTGCACTGGGCACTTGCAAAGCGAGCACTGTCTGGTCGACACCTTTTTGGTCTTGGTGGTGCTCGTGCCGTTAATAGCAATAACAACGGTTACCGTAGCCGATGATACGTAATCCGGAACATACGTTAATTCAAAATCCTCGCCCACTTGGCTGAATCCCCAATCGGGGTTGTTGCAGGACCAGGTTTTGACGGCGCCCGCCGAGGCTTGCACGGTGTAGAGCTGATACACGCTCGGCCCGTTTTCCAGGCAATAAGAAATAGGCCCTTGGATTGCCGAGGCGCAAACTGTTGGGAAGGGGTCACCCACCCCAACTCCGTACCATGCTTTGGTAACTGCTTCCACTTCCAAGGAGCAGGCCCCGTAGATGTTGGTGGCGGCCTGAATGGTCGCGGCTCTTGAATCCGGGTAGTTAGCGTACTGGAACAAGTAGCCCGTCAGGGCCGCATATGCTATCCGAGCGGCCTTATCGGGCCCAATTGCCGGCACCAGGGGGCCCCGGGAACCGGCTCCCCCAACCGACAGCAGATAAAACCACCGGTTTTGCACGCCGCAATTGATGTGCACGCCCCCGTTATCGTAGGGGTTGTACACGTCCTGCCAGCCGCTGCCAGTGCCTTGGTAGTACTGGGCCTGCGTGGACAGCGAAGGCCCGGTATTGGCAAAGGAACGGGGGGCACCCGCCCGGCTGCCAAGCACCCAATCGATGTTTCCGTACACTGTCCGCTCGGTCATCAGGCCGAAAATGTCAGAAAACGATTCGTTCAAAGCGCCGGATTCCTGCGCATTACCCAACACTCCGGTAATGCGGGTCACGCTATGCGCAAATTCGTGCGCCACAATGTCTAATTCAGCCAGGCTGTTCTGGCCATACCGGCCGATATGAAAATAATCCTTGTTGTCCGAGTCCGAATGGGTGTAGAACGTGTCGTAGCCGTTGTCGGGATGGTCAACTTGCACCCGCCTTTCGATGTTGTTATTGCTTCTGCCCAACGACGCAAAATAGTCGTGTGCTTTTTCCATCGACCAATGGGCTGATGCCGTAAGCATGGACTCGGTGGTGTTATTCCAGGAATTATTGCTGCCCCAATAGATGTAATTTAAGCAGCTCCAGCACGGGTCGTTGGTGTTGGCATATTTTGAGGCGATTACGGCACCCCGGCACCAATCTTCGAGCAAATAGTTGTAGGGGGCGTAGGGGCGTTGGTCTGTCTGTATTGTTTGAACACCGTTGTAAACGGTGGTCACCGTTCCATCGTAGCAATTATCGCGCAGCGAAACCTTTTTAATGGTTTGCCCATTGGTTGCGTCCACGTACACGGCCCATTGCCCGGAAGGCGTAACGGCATTGATTTCATACCGGTAAGCAAGGCGGTATTGGCGAGCCTTTTTTTGTAAAGATTCCGTGGTGGGGGTGTATATTAACTGGGCTTTTGGATAATAGCTGGCGGTGGCGCTGGCCATTTCTGCGCGCAAAGCGCCTTCACGTTCAGGGTCTTGCCAATAATAGCGGGTTGCGTTCACTGCTTTCAGCGCAACCTGAAGGCCTGCCTGCTCGCTCAAACCAGCACTGGCGCTTGTTCCAAGGCCATGAGCCAGCGCACCCGCCGCGTGATGGGCCTTCTTGTCGCGGGCATACACACTGAAATCGGCTCCTTCAACCGGCACGCCCAAGTGGAATTGCCGATAATGATACCGCTGGATGCCACCATCAAGTTTCTGCACTTCCAGTAGCTGCATCTCGTCGGATGGTTCCAGGCCAAAAGCCGCTTTGCGTTCCGTAAGGACGCGGCCCGGGCTGTCTTCAAAATCATCGTTGAAGTACACGTACCCATCGGAGCGAACTTCTTTGGCGATTTTAGTTATTTCAGCGGCGGGATATGGAATCGGCGCAGCCGCTTTGGGAAGAGACTGCGCCGCAACGGTTGCCATCGAGCTGCATGCGCTGAGCCCAAACCAAGCGAGGCGCAGTTTACGGAGCAACCCGCGTGACTGGTCTTTACAAGCCGGAGTAAGTGTTTTCATCATGAAAAGGGGGTTAAGTGAAAAAATGAGCAATTATAATCAAGTGTAAAATGCCAGAAATAGTCACTCCGCATGCTGGTTTAAGGTGCAAGAGCGCATCGTAAATGCTGTTGCGAAGCATGTTGCTGCATCTATGCTTTTGGCCCCATCTTATCAGGAATACACCCAGAGCCTGCGTGCAGAGCCTGCGTGCTTGAGCAAGCGCAATAGGGCCTGCCCCGCAAACGAGGATGCGCTAAATTCCGAGTGGGCTATGCTATGATGGACCCAAAAAAAAACAAGTTGAAAAATGCCTGACAGGCACTCTTCTCCACAACTACAGCAGTTGTGTACCGAGGACGCAAAGGGTAGAATTAGTCAAGGCCGGATGCCGACATGACTAACGATGCGAACAGCGGCGGCCCCATAAGGCGGGGCACCTGAGGTTCACGAATGGAAGACTTCAGGAAGATTAGCTTCGCCCGGGTGGAGGCTCGGGCAGCACTGTGTTTGTAGAAGTTTGTAGAATCCAAAAGGAGACTGTGCAAATATACCGGGAATTCTGACTTTTCAAATTTGAGGGCGTTTAGAAACCACTTTTTATAAAAAAAGAATTGTATGACCCCTTCTGCACAAAATTTCCTGCATAAAAAGGAAAAAAAACGAATCAATTTGGGTGCGCTTGCACGCAGAAAATCCGTGCTGCTTTTCCTGGGCCGCCCGCCAGCGCCAGTGGAGCCTGCACGTGGAGTGGATGCTGCGCTCCTTCGCCGTGACGCTGGCGGCGCTGGCCCTGCGCGGCGAGAGCTACCTGATGTATTACGTATTTGAAACCAAGCCCATTGAAACGTATTTGACGGTGACGTGGCTCTCGTGGGTGGGCAATTTGATACTGGTGGAGCTACTGCTTGAGGCCGGAGTGGGGCGGTATTTCCTCCGGGAGTTTATGCCGGAACTGCGCAGTAAATTGGTGGCATGAAAACCATTATTTGGCTACCTCTGCTGGCATTTGCAGGTGTGGCCTGCCAGCCCCAAACCGATGCTGCCGTCGGAAAAACTGCTCCCGCCGCGCCTACTGCCGTAGCGGCGCAGCAGCACGTTCCGGCGCAACCGGCGGCTTCGGCCGCGCCGACGCCTTTGCAGCAAGTTGATTTGGCGTATGCCTGGAGTAATGCCACCGCCGAAGCCAAGAGCAATGCCACGATGGAAGGATTTTACGGCCCCAACCATTACCGCATTTCCTTCTACTTTTCGAAGGTGCGCCGCGACTCGCTTCATCCCGAGCAATACCACATTTGGGGCCTCAACCGCTACAAAAAGGCGATTACGCCCTTTAAGGGCACGTGTACGGTCACGCGCTTTGCGGCCCTGCCCGACACCGCCGAGATGGCGAACAGCAGCAAGGTGCGCGCCTACACGGCCTTTGCCGAGTACACCCTCCGCGAAGACCCCCAAACCAAAGGGGCCGGGGTGTATTCGGGCAAGGCGATGCTCGATTTTTGCGTCGATGCCCGCAACCGGGCCCGTCAGGTCACTTTCAACGGTCCCGACCTTGGCCTCGGTAATCCGACCAAAGGCAGTGGCCTGCTATTTCAAGGCGTGTGGCGGGACAACCGAACCGGCCAGCAAATGCCGGCTTCCTGGTGCAGCAACTTTCTCGTGGTAGTGCCCGAAGCGTTAGAGAAAATCGGCTTGGGTTCGCGCGGCGACACCATCTACCCTGAGCTGGCCAAATACGGTTGGAATGATTGGTACGAAAATGACGAATGGTGGGCCAAATCGCCCAAGCCCCAATTCAACCTATGACGCTGTTGCAGTGAAACCTATGGCCGTAACTTTTACCTCACGCTTGGTTAACAAGATGGTGGCTGTTGGGCTGGCTGCCACCGCCACTGCCTGCCAGCATACTGCGCCGCCTGTCGCCAAAGCGGTAACTCAAGCCCCGGCTGCAACGGTTGCCTCGCCTGAAATTCCGGCCACTCAGCCAGAGATGAGCCTTGCTGCCGATTCGCTGACGCCGGAAATGCGCGCCACCCTCCAGCAAGTGAACCTCAGCAAGCTGTTTCTGGCCCCAGAGTCGCAATCGGCAGGCTTTAAAATGGCGCTCGATGGCTTCTTCGGCACCAACCCGCAGCGCCTGTCGCTGGCCATCCTGCAAGCCTCCCGCGACAGCTTGCAGCCCGAAGTAATCCATGTAACTGGCAAAGCGCGCAATCAGAAGCAAGTCACGAATTTTACCGGTGAAATTCGTTTGACTGGCTTGGTGGATTACTACGACCAAAGCTTGCTGCTTTCCCAGGGAGGAGCTGGATTCATTCAGGATACAACAAGTGAGGCGGGCAACATCACGAATGCCCGCGCCTATGCGGCCTCGGCTACGTTTCATTTCGTGGGCCAAGCCCCCGCAACTTATGCGTTGAACGGGCATGCATTCCTCGATTTCTGGCTGATGGATAACGGAACGGTTGGCCAAGTAACTACTCCCGGCGAGGGCATCGTGTTGGAGAAGGCCGCAACCAAAGGCAGTGGCCTTCTATTCAAAGGCAACTGGCAAGATGCAAAAACCAGTACCAGCCCGTCTTTTGTAGTCTGCCGCGACGTCTTTCTGCTTTCGCCCGGCTTTATTAAAGACTTTGGCATTGGCGACCGGGGAGCGCAGGTCAACCCCAAATATGCCAAGCTAGGCTGGAGCAGTTATTGGGAAACCGACGAATGGTGGGCCGAGTCTCCCAAGCCCAAACTAAGCCTCTAGCATGACTTGCCCTGCATGAAAAACGCAGCCTTTTTATTCCTGTTGGCGCTGGCCGCCTGTCAGCCGCAAGCAAGGCCGGCCAGCCAGGCTAGTGCAGCAGTCCCGGCACCTGCCAAAATCACCGCTGTGTCCTCGACGCTGCCGGCCGTGTTCGCCCCTCACGATACCCTTACGGCCGCCGCCCGCGCCGTTCTGCGCCGCTACGACTTGTCGTCGCTGTGGCAGGGCACCACGAGCGGGCCGCAGTCTACCGCCGTGCTGGAAGGCTTTTTCGGCCCCGACCACTACCGGTTTGCGCTGGCCCTGACCGAAGTGCACCGCGATGCCGACAACCCCGCCCTCTACCACGTGCGCGGCAAGTGCCACTACCGCAAAAATGTGCGGCCTTTTACCGGCACACTCCTCATCCGGCAGGTAGAAGACCTGGAGCCGCCCTATGAATTCGACTACACCGATGCCACCGCACCCAACCAAAGCGAAGCCGCTGGCTCCGATTCGGCCGAAACAGTATATGAGCGAAAAGTGGAACTGGCGCATCCCCGCGAAGTGCGGGCGGAGTTGCGCATCAAAGAAGTAGAGCAAGCCAATGCGGGCGAGATGCTGGCCGCCGCTTCGCTGCTATTCTACGTGAAGTCCAACGGCCACCTGGGCTACATCCGAGCGCCGTTTCGGGGCACCGATGGGCTGTACAACGCGGGCTACCTGCTCATCAACGGCAGCCGCCTCAACATCAGCACGAAGCAGGTGAAACAGTTCGTGGTGGCCGACAACGTGTTTTCCGCCGCGCCGGACGTATATAAGGACTTTGAAATCGGCGACCGTGGGGGCGAGATGAACCCGAAGTATGCCCACTTGGGCTGGAATGAAAAGTGGGAAAACGAAGAATGGTGGGCCGACTCACCCAAGCCCAAACTCAACCTTTAACTTACAAGAAGCCACGCAATGCCTATGAAACCCTTCTTTCTCCTTATCGCCGGTATTGGCGCCAGTTGGCTGGCCGTTGCGTGCCAGCCTCAAACCAAGCCGGCGGCGGTTCAGGTTCCGCAGTCAGTTGCGACCGCAGGGCCTACGATGGTCAAGTCCCAGGCCCCGCCCGCTACGCCCGAAGCCCCAACTGCTGACGTCCCGGCCACGCCGCCGGTGGCCGATGTGCCGGCCTTTCTGGCGGCCCACAACCTGGCGCCACTGTGGCAGGCCGATTTCGACCAAAAGGAGAATGGCAACACCCGGCCCACCATTCTCGACGGCTTTTACGGCCCCGAACACCGTCACATTTCGGTCATCCTCGAACGAGTAGTGCAAGATGCCGCCCGGCCCGGCGTGTTCCGGGTGCAGGGCCGCACGCGCTACCGCAAAAACATCACCCCCTTCAGCGGTACCATCACGGTAGAAGGCCTCAAGCCGCTGAATGCCTTCCCCGACCTCGATTCGGCGGAACGGGCGCAGGCCCGCGTGTACACCGCCTCGGCCCGCTTCGTGCTGCGCGAGGACTCCACCGCTGCGGGCGCGGGCACCTACCGCGGCACCGCCCTGCTCGATTTTTACCAATTGCCAGCGGGTACGCTGGGCCTGGTGCAGGAAATGCCCGGCAGCGACCTGCCCGCCGGTGGTGGCGGCCTGCTGTTTCGGGGGCAGTGGCAAAGCTTCCGCACGGGGAAACGCCAGGAAGTGGCCTTCGCTACCTATGCCGAGGCTGTGCTGCCCGATGCCATGGCCGATTTGTACCTCGGCGACCGCGGCGAAACGCTCAACCCGAAGTACGCCCGCCTGGACTGGAGCGAAGCCTGGGAAAACAACGAATGGTGGGCCAAATCTCCCAAACCCGGGCTCAGCCTCTAATACTAAAACATAGCCATGCCTCGTTGGAACCGTCGAAGCGCCCGCTGGCAATAGCGGCGGCTTGGGCCCACTGTTTTTCGCGGTTCTATGCGTTACCATTTGTTGCTGGCGGCCCCTGCGTTGCTGCTCGGCGCGGCGCGGCCCTTGGGCCGGCCCGCCACCATCCGTCACCCCCAAGCGGCGCCGGCGCCGGCGGCCCTGGCCGCGCCCGGCACCATTCTCCCCAACGCCACGCGCAACGCCCTGCTGGCCCGCGCCAACCTCGGCAAGCTCTGGCAGCACCAGCCCCAGAGCGGCACCGAAGACGTGCTCAACGGCTGCTTCGGCTACGACGGGCGGCGGCTCGAATTCGTCTTCACCACCGTGCAGGCCGATGCCAAAAGCCCCGGCCGCTACCTCGTGGCCGGCAAGTTCCGCTGCTACGGCGACGTGACGCCCTTCCGCGGCAGCATTGAGCTGCAGCAGGTGCAGCGCCTGCCCACCGAGCAGGCCACCTACGCCGACAACGGCGAAACCCGCGTGCCCACTTACTGCGCCACCGGCAGCTTTGCCCTGCAGGCCACCGGCCGGCACGGCCTGGGCGGGCAGTTCGATGGCCGCGTGGCCCTGGATTTCACCCTCACGCCCAGCCAGCGGGCCCAACTGGCCACCTACACCCGCAACCCCGCCACCCGCAACGGCGGCCTGCTCTTCGACGGGCAGTGGCGCGAAGACGCCACCGCCGAAACCACCGTGCCGGCCTTATGGAAACACGGCATCGCCGTGACGCGGCAGGTGCTTTCGCGCTTCGAAGTGGGCGAGCGCGACGTGGCCATCAACCCCCAATACGCCCGCGTGGGCTGGAATAACTTCTGGAAAAACGACGAATGGTGGGTGGAAAAACAAGTAGCTCGACGCTAAAGTGGTGGGCAGAAAATTATTAGCTAAGTGAATTAGTATCTTCGCGCTTGCGTTGCTAACTTCACCAGCCGAATTCGCGTTGAAATCAACGCCATTCCCGGCCGCCGCCCTCCGATGATTAACACTAACCTCAAATTTTGCCGGCGCGAGCTCGCCCTCACGCAGGCCCAGATGGCCGACAAACTCGGCATCAAACGCTCCCTGGTGGGCGCCTACGAAGAAGGCCGCGCCGAGCCCCGCCTCGCCACCCTCGTCAACATGGCCCGCCTGTTCGGCATCACGCTCGACCAACTGGTAACCACCGACTTCAGTAAGAAGAAGAACGCCAAGATTATTGGCTCCGTGCCCGCTGCGGATGCCAGCGGCGCCGAAGACGACACCGACCCGCCCACCTCGCCGGCCGGCGGCAAGCTCCGCATCCTGGCCCTGACCGTGGACAAGGACCAGAACGAAAACATTGAGTGGGTGCCCCAGAAAGCCGCCGCCGGCTACCTGAACGGCTACGCCGACCCGGAATACCTGGAGGTGCTGCCCAAGTTTCGCCTGCCCATGCTCTCGAACACGGGCACGTACCGGGCCTTCGAAATTGCGGGCGACTCGATGCTGCCCATTGCCAGCGGCACGGTCATCGTGGGCCGCTACGTAGAAGACTGGAGCACCATCAAGGACGGCACGCCGTGCATCGTGGTAAGCAAGCGCGAGGGCATTGTGTTCAAGCGCCTGTTCAACAAGTTGCGTTCGGGCGCCATGTTCGTGCTGCACTCCGACAACCCCAACTTCTCGCCCTACGACCTGAACGTGGACGACGTGCTCGAAATCTGGGAAGCCAAGAGCTACATCAGTAGCACGTTCCCCATCGCCGAACTATCGTTGGAGCGCGTGGCCAGCCTCGTGCTCGACCTGCAGCAGCAAGTGGCCCTGCTGAAAAAGGCGTAGTCTGGAGACAGGACGTTCTTTTAGTACCAAGCCCTTCCGTAGCCGCGGAAGGGCTTTGCGGCTTACGGGAGCTAACTTCTGAGGCCGCCGGCCCGTATGCGGTGCACGCCTAACCTCATGCGCCACCACCCATGCTCAAGTACATTTCCGCCGCCGACCGCCACCACGCCGCCCCCGCCGCCTGGCTCAGCAGCTATTTCCTGTTTTCGTTCGCCGATTATTTCGACCGCGACAACATGCATTTCGGCCCGCTTCGGGTGTTCAACGACGACAGCGTGGCGCCGCAGTCGGGTTTCCCGCAGCACCCGCACTCCGAAATGGAAATTGTGACGCTGGTGCTCGAAGGCGAAATCCAGCACCAAGACACGATGGGCAACAAAACCACCATCAAGGCCGGCGAAGTGCAGCGCATGACCGCCGGCACCGGCCTGGCCCACTCCGAGTTCAACCGCCAGGACAAACCCCTGCACTTGTACCAGCTGTGGTTCATTCCGGGCCAGAAAGGCTTGGCGCCCAGCTACGAGCAGAAGGACATCGGTTTTACCAGCGGCAACAAAAATGAGCTGGTGCCCCTCGTGACCGGCCAGAAAGTGCTGGAAGACGTGGTGTACATGAACTCCAACAGCACCGTGTACTGGGCCAACTTAGACTGCGGCAAAGAAATCGAATTCAAGACTTTCCCCATTCGCCTCACCTTCATTTACGTGAAAGAAGGCGTGATTTTCGTGAACGGCACCGAACTGGGCCCCAACGACCAGGCCCGCATGACGGGCGACGACGTGGTGCAAATCCGGGCCAGCAAAGACGCGCAGTTCATCCTCATCGACCTGCCTTCTTCCGAATCCAACTACTAGTTTATCAGAACTTTCAATCCACAAAAAAGCCGGCCCCCGAGCCGGCTTTTTTGTGGGCTGAAAACCGTAGGACGCCTAGAAATTATAGGTCACGCCGGCCGAGAAGCCCGTCGACTTGCCCAGGTTGCGGCCCGCCACGTAGGTGCTGGCGCCCAGCGTCAGGCCGAAGCCGTTGGCAATGGGGCGGTAGCCGCTCACGCCGAGGCGCAGGAAGTTGACGCGCGTGGAGGGAAAAAAGCCGTTGAAGCCGGCTTCCGAAATGTCGGTTCCCCCGTGCGATTCCTGAAAAGAAGCCGAGCCTTCGAGATAGGTTTTGGGGCCGGCGTAGCCGATTTTGGCCTCGCCAATCAGGGCGTGGGGCACCAGCTCGGTGCGCAGACTGTAGCCCACCTGGGCCGTGGCAAACACGCCCGAAGCGGTTTTGAGGTGGGCCAGGCCCGTGGCGGTGTACTTGGTGGCGCGGTTGCCGATGGCGATGATGTAGCCGTAGCCCGTGTTCGACTGGTAGTTGCTCAGGGGCGTGCTGAAGCTCACGGTGCCTAGCAGGTCGAGGATGCTGCTGCCCAGCTCGCGGCTGTAGGCCTTGAACTTGAACAGGGCCGTAATATCCTGGAATCCCTGGCGGACATTGGTATAGCCCTGCGTCGAATACAGCGCGTCGAGGTCGTTAATCACGGTGCCCGGCGCCTTGCCTTTGGACTGGATGTAGGGCACGCTCAGCACAAAGTCCACCTTGTCGGTGAGGCCGTAGGTGCCGTACAGGTTGACGGAATTGACCCGCACTTCCTGGAAAATGGGCACTCCCTGAATCTTTTCCGGGGCGAGGTAAGCGCTTGTATAGCTTTCGGTGGTGCCCGATACCACTACCGAGCCATGGTGCCTGCCCGCCATGAAACCACTCACCAAGCCCTGGGCCCGTGCTGCCGGCGCCTCAAAGGCCAGTCCCAAAATACCGAGCAGTAGAGTAGCATGTTTTTGCATAATAAAAAGATTGAGTAAAAACTAAAGGAGAGGTAGCAGGTACTGGTTGAACCGCTACAAAGGGCGAATGGCGCAATCTACGCGCGAATTCATGGCCTTGGATTTACCTTAGCGCAATCCGTGGGCACTTTAAATTCGTTTGTACTCAACTCATTGCGTCTAAATCCGGCATTTGCTCGATAAACACAACTATTCCCCCGATGAAAAAATATTTATCCCTTAGAGGCAGTGCCCTGCTGGGCCTGCTGCTGCTGGGCGGCTGCGCCAAAAACAAAGACGTGGAACCGTCCATCACCAACATTGCCGTCACCAACCCTGACTTCCAGACCTTGGAAGACGCCGCCATTCGCGGCGACGTGGCCGTGCTGCTGGGCAACCCCAACCCCGGCGACCCCTCGGGCAACTTCACGGTGTTTGCCCCCACCAATGCGGCCTTTGCCCGCCTGGGCCTGCGCCAGGCCGCCGACCTAACGGTTCTGCAGCAGCCTTTTTTGCGCAACACGCTGTTCTATCACGTGTTCAGTGGCACGCTGCCGGGCACGGCGCTGGTGCCGGGGGCGGCGTCGCCCTCGGCTTTGTCGGCGGCACCGGGCTTCACGCGGCGCATCATTCAGCGGCCCGACGGCACCAAATACGTGAATGGCTCCAAAATCCTGGGCACCGACGTGCCCGCCTCTAATGGCCTCATTCACCCCATTGATAAGGTGCTGCTGGCTACTGGTGGCAATGTGGTAGAGTCGGCGGTGGCGCTGAGCAAAGGGGAGGTGTTTGTGAAGCCGGAGCTGACGTTTCTGGTGGCGGCAGTGGTGCGCTGCAACCTGCAAGGGCTGCTTTCGGCCCCGGGGCCCTACACGGTGTTTGCCCCGACGGACCAGGCCTTTATCGATGCCGGCATTCCGAACATTGACGCCATCAACAAAATGGACGTGACCGCGCTCAGCGGCATCCTGGCCAACCACGTGCTCAGCAACACCGCCGCGGCGCAGCTCGGCAACAAGTTCACGCCCGAGCTGCCGGCCGGCAGCACCGTCACGGCTTTCGGCGGCCGCCCGCTGGTGCTGGGCGCGTTCACCGACGGCGTGCTGACCGTGAAGGGCGCCACCAATACCGCACCGGCCAACATGGTGATTCCGGACGTGCAATGCACCAACGGGGTGGTGCACGTCATCGACCGGGTGCTGTTGCCATAGGCGCGAGGCTGGGCGGGCGCCAGGAAGTATTTTGTCATTCACTATGTTAACAAAAATTTTCTGTCTCGGCGGAATGTGGGTGCTGCTGGCGGGGCTGCTGCCGGGCGTGGCACAAGGCCAGGAAGTGCCCGCGCCGGCCAGCACCGCAACCCCGCTGCCCCAGCCGGCCGGCCCGGTACTGGCCGGTGTGTGGAAGGGGCCGCTATCTATTCCCGGCGGCAGCTTGCCCATCCAGCTCAACATCCTGCAGCCGGAGCCCAACGCCAAGCCCACGGCCACCCTGGACCTGCCGGCCAAGCGCCTCAACCGCCTCCCGATGACGCTCACCGCGCGGGGCGATACCCTGGTGTTTTACGCGGCGGTGGCCGATTGCCGGTTCGTGTGCGTGCCGGCCGCCGCCGGGCAGGAGCTACGCGGCACTTGGACGCAGCCCGGCCTGCGCGTGCCCCTTACCCTGAGCCGCAGCCGTGCCACCGAAACAGCGGCTACTGCCGCGCCCAAAGCCGCGGCGGCACCCGCGGCCTCTTACCACACCGAGCCGGTGAAGCTGCTGAGCCAGCCCGGCGACGTGCCGCTGGCCGGCACCCTCAGCATTCCGGACGGGCCGGGGCCGTTTCCGGCGGCCGTGCTGCTCTCGGACATGGGCAGCCAGGACCGCGACGCGCGCCAGGGCAACTACCGGCTGTTTGCGGGCATGGCCGCCGCGCTGGCGCGCCAGGGCATTGCCGTGCTGCGGCTCGACGACCGCGGCGTGGGCGAGTCGGGCGGCAACGGCGCCCAGGCCACCACCGCCGACCTGGTGCGCGATGCCCAAACCGCCCTGACCTACCTGCGCCTGCGCCCCAGCCTCGACGCCTCCCGCACCGGCCTCATCGGGCACGGCGAGGGCGCCAACGTGGCCCTGCTGGCCGCCGCGCAGCCCGTACCGCCGGCGTTTGTGGTGGCCCTGGCGGCCTCGGGGCTGGTCGGGCTCGACTTGCTGGCCAACCAGCCCGAGCCTGTTGGCAACCCCGCCGACACGGCCCGGGCGGGCCTGGCCCGCCGCCAGGCCTGGGCCGATGCCCTGAGCAAAGCCGCCCAGCTGCGCGCCAGTGGCTCCAACGCAGCCCAGGTGGAAACCTACCTCAGCCAGCAGCGGCTCAAACTGAAGAATGAAGAACGCCGGCAGGCCGAGGCCACGCTCAAATTTCGGCGCACCATGTTTGAAATTGTGCGGCAAACGGCCAACGACGACCAGGCGCAGGCCATTGTGGTGAACATGCTGCGCCAGCGCTACCCGGACCAGGACGCGGCCCTGGCCCGCGCCCGCGCCGCCCAACTCACCACGCCCTGGTACCGCCACTACCTACGCTTCGACCCCCAACCCACGCTGGCCGACGTGCAGTGCCCCGTGCTGCTGCTGCAAGGCACCGACGACGCCGAAGTGAATGCCACCACCAACCTGGCCGCCCTCGAAAAAGGCCTGCGCGGCAACAGGCGTGTAACCACCCGCCGCCTCCCGGGGGTGAACCACTGGTTTCAGATGCCCCGGGCCGAGCAACTGGCCGCCGAAGCCGCCGCCCTCGACCCCGTGATTTCGCCCCTGCTGCTGGATGCCGTGCGCGACTGGGTGCTACAGCAAACGGGGCAGTAGGGGTAAACATGAAAGCAGCAGAAGGAGGAAGAAACCGAAAAACAAGAACGTCATGCTGAGCTGGTCGAAGCATCTCGCGTGCAAGAGTAAATGAATTACTGCTGCACGCGAGATGCTTCGACCAGCTCAGCATGACGTTTTAGTAAGCGTATGGATGCCAAGTACGAACGCCTACATGGTGTATTTCCGGCCCTTGTTCTGCGCTTTCAGATACGCCATCAGCGGCTGGAAATAGTCGACCATGGCGCGGGCTGAAAGGTCTTCGCCGGTTTTTTCCTTCAGCACCGTGCGCCAGTCGCGGCTGGAGCCGGGGCGCATGATGTCGCGCAGGAACCGGCCCACTTCCTCGCTGCCGTAGTAGTTGGTGGCGTGCGGGTCTTGGTGCAGAATGTTCTTGGCGATGTGGTCGTGCAGCTGGAACAGGATGACGTAGCTCAGCGCGTAGTCGTAGTACTGCGCGGGGTCGTCGTTGATGTGGGTTTTGGTGGCGGGGTCGAGGTAATTTTCGCCGCGGGTGGTGGGCGGCACCATGCCCTGGTACTGCTTGCACAGCGCCCACCACCGGGCGTTGAGCTGGTCGGCGGGCAGCTTGTCGGCATAAAAGCTGTTTTCCCACTCGCTCATCACGCCCGAGGCGAAGGGGATGAAGGTGACGTAGCTCAGGGCCTCTTGCAAAAGCTGCTGGGTCTGGTCGGTTTTGGTGCTGGCCGGAATCAGGCCCAGGCCCACCAGAAACGGCTTTTGCTTGGCCGCCAGGCCCATCATCGAGCCGATGGCCTCGTGGTAGGCGCGGTTGGCGCCCTGGCGGAGCAGCGGCGGCACATCGGGGTTGGAGTAGGTTTGGTAGTAGAAAATGTGGCCCAGCTCGTGGTGGGCGGTTTCGTACCATTCCGTGTTGGCTTCCACGCTCATCAGGCTGCGCAGGTCCTGGTTCAGGTCCATGTGCCAGGCCGAGGCGTGGTTGTTTTTCTTGTAATCCGCGTTTTTGGGCAGCGGGTAGAGGCTGCTGGTTTCGTAGAACGACGCCGGCAGTGCCGGAAACCCCAGGCTCTGGTAAAACCGCTCGCTCTGCTTTACCTGCCACTCTGGCCCCTTTTTGGCCAGCACGGCGTCCAGGTTCAGGCCTTTCACGTCCACCATCGCGCCCCAGTCCTGGCCCCAGCGGTTGGGCAGCCAGTGGGCGGGCAGGTAGTCGGGCACCTGCTGCACGTGGTATTTCTTGGCCAGCTCGTAGCGGGCGTAGGTGTGCAGCTCGCGGTAGAGGGGGCGCAACTCATCGTTGATTTTGCGCACCAGGGCCATCATTTCGTCGCGCGTCAGGCCGTAGTCGCTGGCCTGGTACGTGAAATAATCGGGGTAGCCCAGGGCCTGCACGGTCTGGTTGCGCAGGTCGCGCAGGTTCAGCAAACCCGTTTTCAGCGTGGGGCCAATGGCTTTGCTGGCTTCCCACACCTGCTGGCGCTTCTGCGGGTTGGTTTCCTTGCGCAGCAGCTCGTCGAGGTCGTTGGTGGTCACGGACTTGCCGGCGTATCGGTAGTCGAAGCCGTAGAGCTTTTCGGTCTGGGCGGCTTCGGCCTGGATGCGGCGCTTCACCACGTCGGCCACCGTCTGGGGGTTGTTGGCGGCGTTGTAGAGGGCCGTCTCCAACTGCTTGGTTTGCAGCCCGGTCAGGTCAGCTTTGTGGCTCAGCAGCTCGCGCAGCTGCCGGATGTTGTCGGCGCTGCCGGTGAAGGCGGCCATGCGCTGGTTGGCGCGGGTGGTGGCGCCGGCGTTACTAGTGTCGCCGGCCACGATGTGCGTGTTCGAGCGCCATTCAGCTTCGCTGGACGCCGTGTAGAGGCGCACGTACTCGGCGTTGTAGCCATCGAGAAACTGCTGGGCCCGCGCGCGGTAGTAGTCGGGCGCGGTTAGTTTGGCGGACGGCGGGGGATGGACCGGGGAGGTAGCCACGGGCGTTTTCGCGGTGGGCGCGCAGGCGGCCAGCCAGGCGGCGGCCATGAGGGGAAGCAGGTACTTTTTCATGGGGCAAAGAAATGTGTTTTGCTCCCGTCTGTCATCCTGAGCGCAGCGAAGGACCTTCTCACGTCCGAACGATTGGTTGTTCTGGCGTAATGAGGTCCTTCGCTGCGCTCAGGATGACAGACAACTTGTGCCTGCCTCAAGCTGCTTGCGCCTGCCCCAAATGGCAGTCCTTGTACTTCTTGCCGCTGCCGCAGGGGCAGGGGTCGTTGCGGCCAAACTTGCGGCGGCTGCGCAGGGTCTTCAGCCACTCGCGCGGGTCCACGGCGAAGCGTAGGAAGCGCTTTTTGGGGTTTTGGCGGAAGGCCCGGCTCAGCAGCTCGTACAGCTCGGGGTGGTGTTCCTGAAGCTTTTCGGGCTTCTCAAAAAAGTACTCCGCAACGACGGCAAAGAACTCGGCCTCGTTGGTGGCAGCGTAGGGGTTGATTTCCGACTTGCCGGCTTCGATGGCGGCCATTTCGCGCTGCATCACGGCGGCCCAGGGCTGCAGCAGTTCGGGCGGCAGGGCAGCTTTGGGCAGGCCGTCAATCACGCCGTCGGCCTCATCCAGCAGGTGCGCAAACTCGTGGATGCCCACGTTCTGGCGGTCCAGCCCGTCGCGGAAACCCTGCTCCAATGAGGCCTTCGACAGGCGCATGTAGTGCTGGTTCTGGAAGTTCTGTACCGAACCCAGCAGCGTGCCCTGCAGCGGCTTCACTTCTTTGGTGGGGTCGTTTTCCAGCTTCCAGGCGTCGGGCACGATGAGGACTTCGCCGAGGTTGCCATACTCCCACTCCGGAAAGCCAAACACTGGAATCAGGGCCGACGCGGCCACCAGCAGGCGGGTGGTGTCGTCCACCTCGGTTTGCACGCCGGTGATGCGCGTATTGGCCAGGAAAACCTGCACCTGCTTCTCAAACCGGGCCTTTTCGCGCTTCGTGAGCGAGAGGTAGAAAGCCACCCGTCCGGCCAGAATCTGGCGCCAGGCGGCGGGGAACTCCGCGGCCAGCGCGGCCGTGCGGCGGCGCGAGTCGGCCGTGGCATAACGATAAAACGCGTATAGAACAGCCGCCAGCACGGCCAGGGAAACGAGGTAGGGCATGGGCCGCTTAAACGGCTGCCGCAACAGGAGGTTAGCGTCGCACGGGCTTAATGCCGGGGCTTGGCCAAGTCAGTGTTGCGGTTCAGCTGATAGCTCAGCGTTGGGCGCAGTAGCACAAATCCGCCGAAAAACCACGCATCGGCGCTGGCCGTGAACCGCCGCCTGCGCCAGCCCGTGCTCACGTAGTAAACCGGAATAACGCGCGAGAATAACGCGCGAGGTCGTCACGTCGGCTTCCCCAGCGTCGATGGACGGGCCGTCTGTTACTTTAAAACCGTGAATTCCCATTACGTAGCCTGCTTCAAGGCCACCGCCCAGCAGCCATTGCTGCTCGCGCGGCAGCGGATAGAAGTAGCGGAAACCCAACCGAAAGGAGGGCAAAAGCGCCTGATAATCGAAAGCCGTGACGACTGGTGTATTGGTGACCACGGGCTGGCCGTTGACGATGCCCGACGTTTGGACGTAGCTGCCCACCTTGCAGAAACCGCCGTGAAAGCCGCTTAGGTTGACTTCGCTGTACAGCGCCAGCGAACGGTTGGGCAGAAGAACTTCGCCGTACAGCCCGCCGCATGGAGACAACTGTGGCGGAATGTCGGCGTTGTCGGTGCGCAGGTAGCGGGCGCCGGCCACCACGCCCACTCGCCAAGAAGCCGTGCCGGTCGTAGCGGCCTGGGTTAGCCAACTGCGCGCTGGCTGCCGCGCAGCCGAACATGCCTCGTTATACGCTTGCACCACGGCCGCTAATCCTTCCGGCGTAAAAACGGCCCCGCGCGCGGCTAAGCTGGCCGCCGCACAATCCCCGAAATACAGTTCCAGCTGCGCTCGGTAGTTGTTGCCGTTCGTGACGGTGAGTTTGCCGCCGGAACCAGGGCTCAAGTATTCGCGCTCGCTCAGGTCCAGCACTGGCTGGCCGGCGCGGCGCACCAAGTAGTGCGTTGCACTGAACCGAACCACGCGCAGCAACTCAGCCGGTCCTTCCAATAGCACTTCGGCCAGCAGCGAGTCCTGGCGCACATCGGGGTGGTAGCCCTGTGGCAGGCGGTCGAGGCGGGTTTCGGCGGCGTGGTCAATGGGAAGCCTTTCGAACCGAAAATACCGGCCCCCGGCAAAGACCACGGCGCGCAACTGGCGTGGCCGCAGCAACTCGGCCGCAGCGGAGGAGGACTGCCGAAAATGAATGAATTTTGGCGGGTCGACCCAAAAGTTGTTTTCAATCTCTCCGCGTAGCGTGTCGCCATTGCTGCGCACCACCATGCCGGGTTAGTAGGATTGAGCCTGCACCTGAAACGCGCAGAACAGCGAAGCTAGTAAGAGGAACAGTAACCGTTGTGGCATAAAGAACAGCATAAACCACCGCTAAAGTAGCGGCAAATGTGCCGCCAGCTTCTGCCGCAGCAGCGCTACTAGCGCCGGGTCCTGAAAGGGATATTTGTCGGGAATGCGCAGCACGACGAGGGTTTTGCCCCGCAACTCCTCCGCAAATTTCTCGCGCAGGCGGTCGGCGTGTCGGCGCTCCATCACGAAAATGGTTTCGGCCCAGCCCAGGTGCCCGGCCGTGACGCGCACCCGGGCCCCCGGCTCGGTGCCCGCCGAGCGCGCCTCGTGGTGCGGGTGGTCGTCAAAAAGCCGCTCGGCGGTGAGGCTGCGCCACTTGTTCTGGCTGCAAATGAAGAGAAGACGAATGGGAATGCTGATTTTACGTATGTGGTCGGGATTTCTGGTCTAATGTACTTCCTGCCACCCGCACCCATGCCCCCAACCGCCACGCCCGCTTTGCCCGCGCCGGTCCGGATTCGTCCGGCCGAGCCCGCCGACTTGCCCTTCATCCTGGCCCTGGTGCCGCGCCTCACCGCGTTTGGGCCGCCCGCGTGGCGCGACGCCGAACAAATGACCCAGTTCGACCGCGAGGTGCTGACGCGCGCCGTGCACGAGCCCACGGCCACGCGCCAGGTCTTCGTGGCCGAAACCACCCAGCTGGCCGGACTGCTGCACCTCACCACCAGCACCGACTATTACGAGCAAACCCGCGCCCACATCGCCGATTTAATCGTGGATGCCGTCGCCGAAGGCCAGGGCGTGGGCCGCGCCCTGCTGGCCCACGCCGAAACCTGGGCCCGGGCGCAGGGCCTGGCCACGCTGGCCCTGAGCGTATTTGCCCAAAACACCCACGCCCGCGAGGTCTACCAGAAAGCCGGTTTTGGCGAGGACATGATTACGTGCATCAAGCAGTTGTAAGCTGCGCATTGGCTGAACTGTTAAATTAGCCTAAAGCCGACCCGTAACCAACCACTTAGCGAATCAGCGCCACTTTCACCTTTTTGCCTTTCACTTTGGCGCCCTGCATGCGGGCCAGCACCTCTTCGGCCTGCGCCTCGGGCACGGCCACGAAGCTGTGGTGGTCGAACACCTCGATGCGGCCCACGGCGTCGCGCTCCAGCCCGCCCACGCTCACAAAGGCCCCGGCCAGGTCGCCGCGGCTGATTTTCTCGCTCTTGCCGGCCGATACGTGGAGCGTGACCGTGCTGGGGCGCGGGGCTTTGGGCGCGGCGGCGGGCAGGGCCGGCGGGCGCAGGCCGGCCCATTGCACGTTCCTGGCGGTGGGCCAGCTCTTGATTTTTTCCTGCTCGAAGGGCGTCACGATGAGGTGCGCGGTGCCCACGGCGCCGGCGCGGGCCGTGCGCCCGGCCCGGTGCTGAAAGGTGTCGGTTTCGTGCGGCGGGTCGAACTGTACCACCGTGTCCAGGTCGTTCACGTCGAGGCCGCGGGCGGCCACGTCGGTGGCCACCAGCACGGTGGCCGAGCCGTTGCGTAGCTTCATCATGCTCTTGTCGCGCTCGGGCTGCAGCATTTTGCCGTGCAGGGCCTCGGCGGCCAAGCCCCGGCCGCGCAGGAAGCGGGTGAGCTCTTCCACCCGGTCGCGGGTGTTGGCAAACACCAGGGAGCGGCCCGCATCGGCCTGCGAAATGAGGTGGTAGAGGGCGGCCGGCTTCTGGTCGGCGGCGCTCACCACGTGGCCGCGCAGCACCAGGCTTTCGGGCAGGGTGGTGGCATTGGCGCCGCCCACGTTCATCACGCGGGGCCGCGTCAGGTATTCGCGCACCAGGCTCAGCACCTTATCGGGCATGGTGGCCGAGAACAGCAGCGTCTGCCGGCGCTGGGGCAGGCGGCTGATGATGGTGGCCATTTCTTCCTGAAAACCCAGCTCCAGCAGCTTGTCGGCCTCGTCGAGCACCAGCACTTTCAGGCGGTTCGGCACAATGGTGCGGCGCTCCAGGTGGTCGAGCATGCGGCCCGGGGTGGCCACCACCACGTGGGGCATTTGCTGCAGGCCCTTCACCTCGTCGCGCATGGCGTGGCCGCCGTAGTAGCCGGCCACGCGCAGGTTCGGAATGTGCTTGCCCAGGCGCTGCAGGGCGTCGCGCACCTGCAGCACCAGCTCGCGGGCGGGCACCAGCACCAGGGCCTGCATGGAGGCCGAAGTGGGGTCGACCTGCTGCAGCACGGCCAGGCCGTAAGCGGCGGTTTTGCCCGAGCCGGTGGGGGCCTGCCCGGCCACGTCCTGCCCCTGCAGGGCGGGGGCCAGCACCAGCTGCTGCACGGGGGTGGGCTGGATGAAATTCAGCTCGGCCACGCCCGCCAGCAGGGCGGGGGAGAGGGCGAAATCGGCGAATTGCAGGTCGGCTTTGGGGGCGGAGGCGCCGGAAGGGGCGCCGGCCGCGGAAGTATCGGGAGTTTGCACGGGGCAAAGGTACGGCCGGGGGGCGCCCGTGCCGGCGCGTAGCGGGCGAGCTGCCCAGGGGCACTGCCACCGGAACAAGCCGCCCAAGGCAGTGCCCCGTGGGCACTGCCATTGGAACGGGCCGCCCACGCCACTGCCCACGGGGCACTGCCACCGGAACATTTAGTACAAGGCAGTGCCCTCTGGGCACTGCCTTTGGAACGGCTAGCCTACCGCAGTGCCCAGGGGGCGGGCCTATTTCTCGTCCTCCACGTTCACCAGCCGGTAGCGCACGGCCGTTTTCTTGGGCCGGATGTCCAGCCCGATGCGGTGGGCGTAGGCTTTGGTAAACGCCGCGCCGAAGTAAAATATCATGGCGCAGTAGAACACGAACAGCAGCACCAGCACCAGGCTCGACGCCGGCCCGTACACCGGCCCCAGGTCCCGGGCCACCAGCAGCTGGCCCAGCACCGCCTCGCCCAGGCTGATGAGCACGGCCGTGAGCGCCGCCCCGCGCGTGACGGCCCGCCAGGGCACTTTGGCCAGGCTCAGCGTGCGGAGCACGACGCCGAACCAGGCCGCCAGTATCAGCCAGGCCACCAGCGCGTTCAGCCCCCGCACCACGTAGTAGGCAAAGGTGGCGTCGAAGTCCCGGATGCTGTCGGCAAACAGGTTCAGGGCCGCGTCGGAGCCGAAGGCCAGCAGCGAGAGCACCGCCGTGGCCAGCAAAATGCCCGCCGAGCGCACCCGCTCGCGCAGGGCCTGCGACACCTTGCCCGTGCCGCGCCGGGGCCGGATTTGCCAGAGCTGGTTGAGGGAGTGCTGGATGATGGTGAACAGCGTGGTGGCCACGAACACCAGAAACGCGAAGCCCGCCCACGTCACCAGCCGGCTGCGCTGCGGGTCGGCCACGTTCATCACAATCTGGGCCACCAGCCCGGCCGCCGAGGCCCCCACCAGGTGGCTGAGCTTGCCCAGCAGCAGCACCCGCACCATGGACGTGGAGTAGAGCGAGCTGAGCAGCTCAATCAGGATAATGAGGATGGGCGGCAGCGCAAACGACGTGAAAAACGCCGTGGCCGCGCCCAGCCGCAGCGGGTCGTTGGCGCCCAGCTCGCGGCCGGCGCGGTGCAGCAAAATCGGGAGCTCGCGCCACCACGGGCCCGGCAGCTCCGCCGAAGAACCTAACTTTGTCATAAAGCCCGACAGGCAACATTCCGGGGCGTGGCCGGTTGAGGTACGCCTCCCGGCGAAGGTACGGGCTGCCGGTTGGCCCGCCGCCCGCGCCCGTCCTTTTCCCGCTATGCCGCTTCCCGAACCCCTCCCCGGGCCCCAGGCCGAACCGCCAGTTGCCCCGCCCCGCTCGTGGCTGCGGCGCCGCGTGGCCGACCCCCTGCTCGACCTGCTCAAGGCCGGCCTCTCGCCCGAAAAGCTGGCCCTCACCGTGGGCCTGGGCGTGGGCGTGGGCCTGATTCCGCTGCTGGGCGTCACCACGGTGCTCAGCGCCGCCGTGGCCCTGCGCCTGCGCCTCAACGTGGCCGCCATGCAGCTGGCCACGCACCTGATGACGTTCTTCCAGCTGGCCCTGCTCATTCCGTGCCTGCGGGCCGGCGCCCGGCTGCTGGGCCAGGGCCAGCAGGTGGCCCACCTCACCCTGCCCGGCCTGCGCCAGCTCATCGAGCGCGAAGGGTGGCAGGCCATCGGCAAGCTCTTGTGGCGGGCCGAACTCGGCGCCCTGCTGATTTGGGCCGTGGCCTGCGTGCCGCTGGTGGCGTTGCTGTATTTCGTGCTCCGCGCCGTGTTCAGAAAAGTGCTGGCGAAGCAGGCCGTGAGCAACTAGCCGGTTGTCATTGCGAGCGCAGCGCGGCAATCCGTCCTGTTCTCCGCGACCAGCCTATTAATGTGAGCAAGCCCCGGCCCTGCGCAGGGCCGGGGCTTGCTGGTGAAAGGGCGCGTGTGGTGTTTACAGGAAGGATTAGCTTCGCTGTCCTTCGGTTGCCGCGCTGCCCTCGCAATGACACCCGGCCCCGCGTTAAAACGCCAGCAGGGCGGCGGCCTGTTCCCGCAGCAGCTGCCGCGACAGGTCGTGGTTCAGCCCGCCTTCGGCGTTCAAATCCTGGTTGATGAAGGGCAGGCGCACGCGCTGGGGCAGCACGGCCGTGCCCAGGTACATCAGCACATCGGTGAGGTGGGCCATGGCCAGCAGGCCGCCCTGGCCGCCGCTGCTCAGGCCCACCAGCGCGGCCTTCTTGCCGGCAATGCCGCCGGGGTAGGCCAGCCCGTCGATAAACGCCTTGAGCGCGCCCGGAAACGAGGCGTTGTATTCGGGCGTGATGATGACCAGCTTATCGCCGGCATCCAGCATGGCCGCCAGGCGGTTGAACGCCGGATTGGTGCCCACGTGGGCATACAGGGCCGTGCCGAGAAAATCGGCGGGCAGCTCGGCCAAGTCCAGAATCTGGCTTTCCGCGCCCAGCTCGCTCAGCACGGTGCGGTAGAAGTTGGCGATGCGGCGGGCGCGCGACTGGGGCCGGTTGGTTCCGGCGAGGATTGTTATCAAAGCGAAGCGAAATAGCGGGGCAAGCGGGAGACTGTGGTGGTCTAACCCGTTCGCCCCGCCAGAGGTTGCGAGTTGCGGGCAAATGCCGCGTCCTCCGTCATCGGCACGGGGCGCAGCGTTTCCGAAGCCGCTGCAGGGCTTAAAAACTGGACCCGGGCAACGCCAATGGGTAGGCAGCACAATACTTTGTTATATCTTTGGCCAAAGCAACCCCCAATTTGGTTGTTTTTTTGTACGAAACAGATAAAATATTTAATCGTTAACTTTTTTTGAACTTAATCCCCATGAGGTGTTAACTTTGACTATTTAATGAATTTGTTTCCCTTGTTGCATAGTAGTTGCAAACAAAAATTAGCTTAATGCGCATATTTTTAAGGTATTAATAAAAGAAAAAGTTAACCTCAGCCATAGCGACCTGATTGCACTTTGATATTTTTCATCGGGCTTCCAACAAGGTTGATGCGCGATATGGCCGGGTTCATCGAAAAGAAACGGATTGGATTATTTCCCTGCCGTAATGTTGTCCTACGGTACAAGTTTTTCATCTGTGCTGCCCGCCATTTCTGTTTCTTTTCTCTTATTTCTAATCTCATGGCATTAACTGCACACCCTTTTCATCCCGTCACCCAGGAGTTGCTTCCCGGGTACCGGGACGCCTATCTCCGGGGCGATTTATCGGTTAAAAACACCGAACTGGTGGACGCTTACCTCAAAGCCAACCCAGCCAAAGGCGGCGAAGCGTTTCAGCGCTTCCACGCCTTGCAAGCCAAAGGCCACAACGTGCGCCCGGTGGGCTGGCTTCAGCACCAGTTCCACCTCATCCGCACCGAGCCGGTGCGTTTCCGCCAGCGGGCGGGCGCCATCGTGATGGTGGCCGCGCTGCTGAGCGGGGCCGCGTTTGCCGGCACCAACCTCCACACTTCGCCGGCCACTACGGTGGGTAGCCTGGCGGTGCCCGCGGCGGGCGTCGACGAGCTGCCGGCCGCCACGGCTGCGGTGACTCGGATGACGACCGTTTCCGGTCGGATTCTGAACGAGGACGGCCACCCGCTGATTGGGGCCACCGTGCTCGACAAAACCACGGGCCGCGGCGTGAGCACCGACGCGCAAGGCAACTACTCGCTGCTGGTGCCCGCCAACCGTACCTCCAACCTGCAGGTGGGCTACGGCGGCTACAGCGAAGAAGAGATGCAAGTAGCAGTGAAAGGCTTCAGCGTGCGCAACGTGACGCTGCTGCCCCGCACCGATGCTCCGGCGAAAGCCAAAAAACGCCACTGGTGGCAATTTTAAGTACCTAAATACCCTTCGGGACACTCTGTTTTGGCGGCAGTATGCTCTGATTGATGATGGGGCAGGATGGAGCGGTTAATAAACTCCCTCCGGCCACGTCAGCTAAGTAAGTTTGGTGAGGCAGCGTTGCAAGGGTCCGGTTCCGGGCCGGCGGAATGGGGCATCAACCAAGGTCTTGTATCGCCGGGTGCTTTCCGAATAAACTGTTTTCTCTGGCCGGGCCCTCGCCCGAGTGGCCCGGCCGGAGGAAGCGGTGAAGCCGGGGGCCCGCCCCGGGCCGGCACCAATCGGGGCATGGCAGCTAGCAACGGCCGTCTTTCCCCTTGCTCCTTACCCCTATGAATTTACCGTTTTTCAATCGACTGCCATTAAGAAAAATTACCGTAGCATCCGACGACGAAATGGCGAAACGCTCCAAACAAGTAATCGAAGGCCTGCTGCAAGATTTGCCCGACCTGCTCATGGCCTGCGTGGTGAACACGCAATCCGGACGAGTGGTGGCTTCGTATACGGTTAGTAACGACTACAATCCCAACCAAATAAGCCTGCGCAATGCTAAGCTTCTGCGCGTGATGGACGAAGCCCTGGTGTCGAAAGCCTGGGTGGGCGGTCCGCTCACCGACATCACGGTGATTCTGGAAGACCAGCTCCACCACCTGCGCCCCATGAACGATGGCAAGTGGTACTGCTTTCTGGCCGTGCACACCGCCGATGCCAATCTGGGCATTGCCAAGGAAATCATGCGCCGGCACACGTCTTAGTCTTTTTACCTTTTCTCAATTTTCACCCCCCAACAACCCCAATCCCCATTTTATGTCAGCTGTTACTGTATCCCCCAAGCAAACCATTAAAGACATCATGGCCGAGCTGCCCACGCTGCTCGCCGTGGCCGTGGTCGAAACCGAAACCGGCATGCCGCTGGCTTCGCACACCAACGTGGCCGATTTCGACATCGAAACCGCCGCCGCTTACAACACCGAAGTGGTGAAAGCCAAGCTGAAGGCCATCAAGGCCCTGAACCTGAACCAGACCGTGCAGGACATCCTCCTCACCCTGACCGACCAGCTGCACCTGCTGAAGCTCTCGCCCACCGGCGACAAGTTCATCTACCTGGCCGTGAACTCGCGCGACACCAACCTCGCCCAGGCCCGTCAGATTATGAAAATGTACTCGGCCAGCCTGAACTAATTGCCGGCTTCCCGATGCCGAAGCAGCCCGCTGGCGTTTTGTCGGCGGGCTGTTTCTGCGTTGGTGGGTTTTGCCGAAGGGCGTGCCGAAAACGGCCCGCTGCCCCGGCCCAACGCCTTTTCTATTGTTATCTATCCAATCTCCCTACCATGCATCTACAGCTACTACAGGAAACCCCCACCGTGTCGGTGTACCACGACGTCACCAACGACTGGCTTTTTGCCGACTGGCGCGGTCACCTCACCTTGCCGATGGTGCAGGCCAACTGCCTCACCATCGCCCAGTGTTTTCTGGCGCGCCCGTACCCGCGCATCCTCAACAGCAACTGCGAGGTGCAGAGCATGAGCGCCGACGTGGCGCCGTGGCTGGCCGGGCAGTACCTGCCCCACCTGGGCCTGGCCGGCATCGAATACCTGGCCTGGGTGTGCGCCCCTGACCTGCTACTCAAGCACCTGGCCGGCGAGGCCGTGCGCCAACTGCGCACGCCTATGGTGGTGATGTTCGACGACCTGGAAAACGCCTGCGCCTGGCTGCAGCACACGCGTATCCCGGCGGACGAAGCCACGGGGCCGGACGCCGCCCGCCGGCAAGCCGAGCTGAATTTCCGGGTGGAAGCGCTGTTGGAAGAAGTGAGCCACCTGGAAGGCCGGTAGCCTCTTAGCGGGCCGGCAGGCCGGCAGCCATTGCCGCCATTGGGTGCGGTGCCGCGCGGTTCAGAGGCCTATGCGTGGCGTTGGTGGTGGGGAATATTCATTCGGTGGTGAATACGGCCCTGCTGCTATCAGACTAGCTGCGGTGATTGTTAGGGAAGCAACCGCTTATTGTATCAGAATTACTTTATGCCGCGGCTAGTGAATCTTGCCGCTGGCGCTGGTTTTTTTGATGCGGCCGTCGTTTTTGAAGCGGGTGCCGGGCAGCGGCTCCAGGCTGGCGTCGACGGGCTGGCAGTTGGCCAGCGGCTGCGCGAACGTGGTGTAGCCCCCAGCCGAGATTTCCAGCACGGCGTTGCGCGGAATGGGCTGCTTGGCGCTGAGCATGTATTGGCCTTCGGAATTAGTGATGCTGGGCTCGATGTTGAACCCCCGGGTCGTGCGGGTACGCACGAGGACGGTGGCGCCCGTCAGCGGATGGTTGAGCTGGTCGGTGACGCGGCCCGTGAGCACGCGGCAGCCCAGCTCCTCGGCGTCGGGTGGGGTGGGAGCAGGCAGCTCGGCCGACGCCGTGGGGGTGGCAGCGGGCGGCGCCGGGGCCGGCTGGGCCGGTGGCGGCGTGGCCCCGCGCGGTGGCCGCTGCTGCGCCTGAACCGAACCAGCAGCAAGGGACAGAGCCAAAGCAAGGAGGAGCAAATGCTTCATAACAACAACAAAATGGCAAACAGAATAAACGGAAGCAAAACGAAGCCGCTATACGGGTGGCCGCTTTGCAAACCACGAACCATTTAATAGGTTTGGAAAATAATTTCGACAAAAATAGGAAAATACCTTGTGGGCTGCGTGCGGTAAGCGACTGAATCAAAATCCTGGCAGCGTAATATAAAATTATAAACCAGGTTTTAATTCCATTTTAATGAGGATTTGTCAACTTGGCTGGTGAAACCTGCTCGCTGGCTCAAAGCTCGATTGGTTAATAATAATTTGTATTATATAAATGATGAGCTAGCTACTGGGCCAATGTCCTCGTGGGGCTAGCCAGGCGAGGCTGCAATGTTCCCGGTAGCGGGGCGCCGCTTGGCGGGGAGCTAAGCCGCCGGGCCCGCCGGCTCCGGGCGTGGGGCATCAGCAGCGGGGCCCTGCCGGGCCGCCAGCCAGGCCACTGCCGCCAGGCACACCGCAAACCAGGCCCACGGCAGCCGCAAATCCAGCACCGACAGCCCCCCAAACACCAGCGTGGTGCCAAAGCTGGCCAGGCCCTGAAACGCTTGGTTGAGCCCAAAAATCTCGCCGCGGTCGGCCTCGGTGGTGCGGCGGGCCAACAGCCCTTCGAGCAGGCCCTGAATGAGGGAAAGCGTGAGGCAGTCGAGGGTGACGAGAACGTAGAGGGCCGGCCGCGAGGCGCCCACCAGTCCGTAGCCGGCCAGCACCGGCGCGCCCAGCGCGGCCAGCCACACAATGGCCCGGCGCTGGTTGATGCGGTCGGCAAAGTAAGTGTAGAACACGTAGTTCAGCCCCACGCTTAGAGCACCGAAAAACATGAAAAAGTAAGAGATGGCGCGGGCATCCATGCGCAGCGCGCTGAGGCTGGCAAAGGGCACGAAATAGAAATAATAGCCCGTGCTGAGCGTGAGGGCCACTTGCGTGAGCACGATGCGCCGGATGCCGGGGTTGCTGGCGTTTTTGGCGCGCAGGCGGGCCCAGAGCGTGAACGGGTTGACGCTGCGGGCCAGCTCGGCGCGCAGCTCGGCGCCGCGCACGCCGTTGCGCTGGCGGTGGGTTTCGGGCAGCCACAGGGCCAGCAGCACGTTGAGGGCGGCCAGGGCCAGGGCCAGGCGCACCACGTAGGTGGCCTGCCGGGCCGGCGGCACCTGCAGGGCGGTGAGCAGCAGCCCGGCCGCCATGGGCCCCAGCACAAAGCCCAGCGAGATGATGGCCCCCTCGATGCCCAGGTTGCGAAACAGTTGCTCGGGCCGCGACACGTCGGTGATGGCCGAGCGCGCCGTGGCGTACATGCCGTTGGTGAGGCCGTCGGAAACGCGGTTGACGAAGTACAGGCCCGCGCGCACGGGCAGCAGCAGGGCGTTGGCCAGCAGCGTGCCCACGGCAGACAAGATGAAGATGGGCCGGCGCCCGTAGCCGTCGCCCAGCCGTCCCAGCAGCGGGGCCGAAAACAGCTGCACCCCCAGGAAAATCCCCGTGCCCACGCTCAGCCACAGCTGCGGCTGGCGCAGGCCGCGCACAAACTCCGGCAGCACCGGCCCCACGGCCGCGCCCACCACCACATCGACCAGGATGATGGCGTAGAGCAGCGGCAAGCGGCGGTGGGAGGGAAGCGGCGGGGGCACGGCCGCAAAAGTAGGCGCCCGGTTCGCCCCCGGGCCGGCCAGCTCTAAGCCGGCGAGTAGGCGCAGCATTCAGAGACTTGTCGATGGCCTTGCGCACGGCTCTGCCAGGTCGGTCGGGCTGCCCCAGCGGTCGGCAGCTCAACTGAGCGCTGCACTGGCCTAGCGGTTGCGCTACAGCAGTAGTGGTGTGCTAAAACAGGGGTTTATACGGGGGTATAAAACGGGTGTTTTCACGGGTATAGGCGGGCTAGCGGTGCCGATACCTTTGCTCGCATCCCCCAAAGGCTTCATTTAAGTCCGCGAAGCAAAGTCCGGCCCGCGGCCAGCAGTGGCACCACTTTTCCCGCCTACCCATGAAATTTCCCTACGCGTTATTAGCCGGCCTGACCGCTGGCGGCCTGTTGCTCGGCAGCTGCCAGCATAGCAGCACCAGCGAAACTGCCCGCGAGGCCACGGGCCCGGCCCCGGCTTTCAACATCACCATCGCGCCGACGCCGCCCCAGGACCTGGACCCCGGTTCCGACTCGGTGAAGCTGGCAGAATTTGCCTGGGCGGAGTTTTTTGCCGTCAACTGGCAGTCGTCTTACTCCAAAGACAGCTTGCGCGACCACCCCGATGCCGCCTGGAGCTACCAGGCGCCCGACGCCACCCTGGCCGTGTGGGAAACCTTCGGGCACCGCGCCGAGCTGCGGCCCTACTATGGCAAGATATTGTCCTTCGACCGGGCGCCGCACTACAGCTACCGCACCAGCCCCATGCCGGGCAGCCCCAGCGACACTCTGACCCTGTTTGACAACCTCGACGAAAACAGTGAGATAGGTTCCTGCGCCATGTTTGGCCAAGTGCAGGACAGCGTGCCCAACGGCAAGAGCATGGTGCTGTACCAAGCCAAGGTGAACCGGACGGAATACGACTTTATACAGAAGAACTTCGGCTCGCGGAAGCAATTGATGCAAGCGACAGCGAACACGCTCACGAACATCAGAAAGCACAACGCCTACTACAACCCCGACACCCTGAACGGCCGCTACAAGGGCGGCACCTGCGACTGCCCGCCCGGCGTACTATGCCTGCCCTGCGGCGGCGACCCCGCCAAGGGCGGCCAGGGCGTGGGCAGCATTGAAATGAAAACGGCCTGGCGCAAGCTGACGCCCGCCGATGACCCCGCGCGCTTTCTCACGCGCCGGGTAGTGTACTACACCCAGCAAATCAGTCCCGATGGCAAGGACACGCTGAAGTCCGTTTACCACAACGCCGTGTTTGCCCTGATTGGGATGCACATCATTCACAAAACCGTGAACTATCCGGACTTTGTGTTTGCCACTTGGGAGCACGTCGACGTGGAGCAGGAGCACATGGGCTTTCAGCTGCTGGATACGTTGGGCTACCTGATGGGCGGGCTGCACAGCCCCTACCAGCGCCTGCATCCCATCACCACGGTGGCCAACCAGGCCACGGCCGCGGCCCACGCCAAGCTGCGGATGCTCAACCCGAAGTCGGTGCTGCTGAACTACCGCCTGGTGGGCGTGCAGGGCACCCCCACCAGCAACCCGAAAACAACCAATTATTTCCTGGCCAACTACGTGGTGGAGTCGGACAGTACGCTGGCCAATTTTCACGGCAGCAGCATCAAGTACCCTTTCGACGGGGGCATCAATACCTTGTACCTGGGCAAGCGGCTATCGGCGGGCGGCTGCCAGGGCTGCCACGGCGTCGCGCAGCTCAAGCTGGGCACCGACTTCTCGTTTCTGCTCGACAACGTGGGCAAGCCCGTGCGCTTCCCCGACCCCGATATGAGCCAGTACCCACCCCGGCCGGCCCTGGCCAAAAGGGGCGGCCGCACCATTCAGTTTACCAGCAGCTCCAAAGCACTCACCGGCAAGCTGGGCCGCTACATCCGCGCCACGCGCTAGCGCGCCGGGCTGCTAGCTGCCCGCCACCAAACCTTTTTAAACCGGATTCCCAGTCCTGACCATGCCCCTGCATTGGCAGCGGCCCGGAAAGCCGCGTGCCTGACGGCTCGGCCGGGCCGTCGAAATCCTCTTTGCCGGTACTGCGTGCCCCTTCATGGCCAGCGCGTTGTGGTCTGATGACGGGTAATTATTCACCCTGCTACTTGGCTTTACAAGCAAAAATGAATAAACCTGCAATTTCCGACGCTGCCACTCCCTACGCCGTGCTGGCGGGGCAGTGGCGCTACCGCAGCTTCCTCAACGTGCGGCCGCCCGCCGAAAAGCTGGCCGACCTGCTCTTCGGCGAAGGCCTGCTGGACATGAGGCCGGACGCCAACGGGCTGATTACGGCGGGCCAGCTGTCCTTCGGCGACGGCTTCCCTATGCGCTTTACTGGGCAGGCCCTCGCGCCGTTTCCCGGCTGCGCCAACGTGCCCCCGCTCAGCTTGGATGCCACCGCCTTTGGCGTAGCCGGCACCCAAACCGAGTGCTGGGTGTATGCCTACCGGGGCTGGCTGCTGCCCACCTGGCCCTTTGGCACCAACGCCATGCCCGTGCTGGCCGGCACCGTGGTGCGGGTGGTGGCCCACGGCCCCCAGAGCCCGGCCGGGGTGGTGGCCTCGTTTGTGGCGGTCAAGTTTTAGCCCAGGCCTCAACTTGCTCTGCTCAAAGTGCTGTAGCAAACCCCATTCCCGTCCTCAGACTGCCCAAGAAAGGCGTGGAGAGCTTCGCCATTGAAATCCTTTTCGCAGCATATCCAATGTCCACATCCTTTGCTTCGCCGCCGGCTGCGGCGGCTTTTACCAAAAGCTGGCTGTTCCCCGCCGCCGATGCGGCCAGGCTACGGGCATTTGCCTGCGATTTTCAGAAGCCTTTCTGGGGCGCACCGTTCGCCGTGCACGGCAATACGCGCACCGTCACGCTGCCGCCGTACGCCGGCTCGGCCGTTATCACCGAAACCTTGCTGACGCACCACGCGGCTGGCTACCGCTACGGCATGCAAGGGGCAAAAAACATCGAGGGCTACCTCGGCTCGTTCACCGTTGAGGAAGCCGACAGGGGGCAAGTGCGGCTGATTTGGCACATTGCCTTCACCTACCGCCGGGGCAGCAAGGCCCTGGTGGAGGTGGCCAAACTGTTTGCCCGCACCACGCCGGCCATGTCCAGGGCCTTGAAGGCGGAGTTTGGCCGCCCGGCCTGATTGCGGTTCTGCGCCTCAAAGCTTGCACTTCAGCTCGTGGTTCAGCGCGGCACAGGCCCGGCAGGCCGGCGGGTAGCGAATGCGTCCTACATTTAGCGCATGGACAGAACCGTGAAAATATTCAAGCCCAGCGGCCACAAGCTGGCCGAAATCACCTTCAGCTACGACCGTGGGCAGCAGGCCCAGGCCCGCATCACCGAGTTTGGCCAGCTCTACGACGATGACGACCCGGACGACGAAAGCAAATCGGTGTACGAACTCCTCAGTCGTGAGTCGTATGTGAAGTATCAGCAATTCGACTCCATCGATAAAATCAAGGCCTTCGACCGGGAGTACGCCAGGCGCGAGCTGCGCACTAGCCTGGACAAGCCCATCGACCAGTACACCTTCGTGTACGATGCCGACCCGGTGCTGCTGCGCTACGTGCTGAGCCGACACCACCAGGGCGAGGTAATTGGCATGGTTAACGTCCGGTTCAGCTTCATCAACAACACCAAGGAACTCGCGTTTCTGTCGGGCCAGCACCCGCGTTTCGACACGGAGTTATCGGCGAACAGCCTGGAAACCAACTACAGCTGCATGGAGCGGATGATGCTGTACGAAGACTCCATCGTTTCGGCCTGCGACGTGACCCGGCTGGACCCCTGGTACTAGCCGCCGCCCGGCCCCGGCCCGACGCGGCCCCGGAAAAAGAGCGCCGGCCACCGAACTGACCCGACCCTGGCCCGTAAAAACGGTTCTTTCTTCTATGGGCGGGCCGCGCAGTGGGGCGGCCTCTTTTTGTGGCTATGAGTGAAGTGTTGGTCGCCTCCGGCGTTTCGGCCGGGCGGGCGCGGGTGGCGGTGGCGCTGTTTTTTTTCGTTTCAGGGTTCGGGTTTGCTACCTGGGCCTCGCGCATTCCCATCATTCAGCACCGGCTGAGGCTGAACGAGGCCGAGCTGGGCGGCGTGCTGCTGGCCCTGCCCGCGGGCCTGATGCTGACGCTGCCCGTGACGGGCCGGCTGCTGCAGCGCTTCAGCAGCCGGCAGGTGATGCTGGCGGGGGCCGTGCTCTACAACCTCGCGCTGGGCCTGCTGGGCTTCGCAGCGCAGCCCTGGCAGCTGGCGGCGCTGCTGTTTTGCTTTGGCTGCTCGCGCAATTTGCTCAACCTGTCTGTCAATGCCCAGTCGGTGGGCGTGCAAACGCTCTACGACCGCTCCATCATCGCCACGTTTCACGGCGTCTGGAGCGTGGCGGGCTTTGCCGCGGCGGGCCTGGGCGCCCTGCTGGTACGAAACGACGTGGGCACCACCGCGCATTTCGCGGGCGTCTCGGTGGTTCTCACCGGGCTGGCGTTCGTCTTTTTCCCCAGAACCCTGGCCCTGCCGCCCGCGCCGGCCGCCAAGGCTTCGTTCTTTTCCTGGCCCGAAAAAACGGTGCTCAAGTACGGCCTCATCACCTTCGCCTCCATGGCCTGCGAGGGCACGCTCTACGACTGGAGCGGCGTGTATTTTGCCCAGGCCGCGCACGCGCCCAAGGCCATTGCCGGCTTCGGCTTCACGCTCTACATGGTGGCCATGACGTCGGGCCGCTTTCTGGGCGACTGGCTGGTGGGCCGCTTCGGCATCCGGCAAATCCTGCAAACCAGCGGCCTGCTCATGACCACGGGCCTGCTGCTGGCCGCCGCGTTTCCCGTGCCGGTGGGGGCGGGGCTGGGCTTCGTGCTGAGCGGGCTGGGCGTGTCGTGCGTGGTGCCGCTGGTGTTCAGCCTCGTGGGCCGGGCCAACCCGCTGAGCGCGGGCGCGGCCATTGCGTCGGTGTCCACGGTCAGCTATTTCGGCTTCTTGATGGTGCCGCCGCTGGTGGGCTTCGTGGCGAAGGCGGCCAGTTTGCGCTGGTCGTTTGCCCTAGTGGCGCTGCTGGGCCTGCTGGTGGTGTGGCTGGTGCCCAAGCTGCGCGTGGAAGGGGAGACACTGCCAACCGGCTCATAGCTCTTGAGTCATCCGGCTGGTATTCGGTTAGGCCGCTGGTCGCATCAGGCTCCGTGCGGGTTTGAAGGCTCAATCCCGAAACAGCTTTTTGTCGGCCCAGAAAGTGCCCCGCGGCACCAGCGAAGCATCTTGGGCCACGACTAGTTGCGCTCAATTCAGCCTCACACTGGGCGAAGCCAAACTCCAACCAACGCACGGGCTACAGTCAGATTTAGGGCCACGCAGGGTAGAAGTATGACAACCTCGCTTAACTTCTGAATCACCATTCGCAACGCAGAAAAGGCAAAACTCCGCTCTATGAGGTGGACGGGTCTTTTGCCTTTTCTGCGTTTCGGATGACTCTTACTCTCCGTTGAGCACAGAGTAGGTTCCGTCTGACTTAAAAACGAAGTGCTTGCTATTCCAGTAATTTCCGAAAGCAGTCCGGTTCACACGGTACTTTCGGCGTTCACCATTGGGGCCGATGCTTTCGATATAACGTTCCTGAGTTGATGGGCGCTGATAAACGCGGTTCTGGATGACGCTTTCTAAACAAGCGTTTATGGGTGCTTTTGATGACAGGCCTCCGACGTTTTGTGCACTGTCGGCCTGATAAACCAAAATAATTTCATCGTCGATTCTGCCATACGTTTTCGGGGGGTTGTCCTTGTATCGGTCGTCTATCATAGCACTGACCCACCAATGCAGTTGTCCCGCTTTGTCGTGAGAGACCGATAGCTGTACAATGCCTTTGTTTTCGATGAAATATCTCCCTTTCCTACATTCTGCAACGTATTCCTTGAGCAATTGCTCTTGTTGAGCAGTTTGCGCAATTGTTACCTTACGGCAAACTTGGCCTTCCGCGGTTTGTTGCACTCCAATGCCCAATAATAGGCAAACTGCTGTCGGTAGCTTTGAGGTGGTCTAGGAATGATGGACAGAAGAAGGACGTATATTTCTTCTGTAATGACAGCAAAAAAGAGCGGGGCG
>NZ_JADQDM010000004.1 GCF_015694525.1 Hymenobacter ruricola
GGGCGGCAGGCCGGCCAGGGCCAGCGTGGCCCCGCCCGCGCCGGTGGCCGGGTTGGGCCACACGCTGGCCTGGGCGGCCCAGGCGCGGGCCTGCTGGGCGGCGCTGGGCCGGCCGAAGGGGTACAGGGTCTGGGTGGCCGAGCAGCCCAGGTTGTTGGTGACGGTGAGCGTGACGGCGGCCCCGGGGCCGGGCCCGGGGGCGGCGAAGCGGTGGGGCGGGGGCGCGGGCCCGTCGAAGTAGGCGCCGTCGGGGAAGTGCCAGCGCCAGCGCTCGACCTGGGCGAAGCGCGGCCCGCCGCTGGAGAAGTCCACCAGGCGCAGCGTGTCGCCGGCCGGGTTGAGGGCAAAGCCGGCGCTGGCCACGGGCGGGCGCCGGCAGAAGTCGGCGGCCGGCTGGTAGGGCGCGCCCAGCCCGGCGAAGCGCGTGAGCAGCCCGGCCTGGTCCTGGCTGGTCTGGCCGCCCACCGTGTGCGGGATGGTGCGCTGCCCGACCAGGGTGAGGGTGCCGTCGGGCTGCAGGGCGGTTTGTAGCTGGGCGCCCTGGGTTTCGACGGGCAGCTCCCAGGCCAGCGCGGCGCCCAGGCGGCGGTCGTAGGCGCCCACGAAGGCCTGGTTGGGGTCACTCAGCGCGGGCGTGGTCCGGATGCCGGTGAGCAGGTACTGCCCGTTGGCCAGCACCTGCACGCGGTGAATGCTGGCGCTGGGGTACTGCGCGTTCTGGCCCACGAAGCGCTGCTCCCACTGCATGGTGCCGAGGCTGTCGAACTTGGCCAGGAAGCCGTTGGCCGAGGCGTTGGAGTCGAACACGGGCAGGTAACGGCGCGGGTACACGTCGCCGGCCACCACGAAGCCCCCGTCGGGGGTGGCCTGCACCTCGTGCGGGTCGTAGTGCTCGGAGATGGGGCCGAAGTACTCGGCGGCCAGGCGAATGGTGTCGCCGTTCGATTTCAGGCGCTGCAGCCAGCCGCTGTGCACCACGATGTTGCCGTAAGGGGACTGCCAGGCGCGGTTCTTCTGGCCCACCAGCACGTAGGCGCCGTCGCGCAGGGCGGCCATCGCGGCCACGCTTATTCCGTTGGGGGCGGCCGTGCGCCCGGGGTAGAGGTGCCGCCACACCACGCGCTGGGCTGAGTCGAGCCGCGCCACCTGCACGGCATCCACGCCTCCTCCAACCGTGCCCTGCACGTAGGGCGTGAGGTTCACCGTCTGCGCCCACAGGGCTCCGTCGGCGGGCAGGCGCAATACGGGCGCGGGGGCATTGTTGTAGCGGTATTGCGGCAGGTAGCGGGGCCGTCCGCGCCACACGCCCAGCGAGTCGGTACGGACGCTGAAATAGGCGATGTCGTAGGAGTTGCTCGCGGCAGTGGTGTCGGCGCAACCGGTAATGAGCCAGTCGCCCCCGCGCAAGGGCAGCAGATTCAGGTAGCCGCCGTTTTTGAAAGCATATCCCCGGCTCAACAAGGTGTCGCCTTGCCCGTTGAGTTGCCATAGGCGAGAGGTTATCGGCACCAGACCCGTCTGGTAGGTGGGCCCTGTGCCTCCCAGAACCACTAGACGAGAAGGCCGGACTTGATAAACATCACCAGCGAAAGAAGAGATGCTTGGCACTTGGTTCAGCGTGCGCTGCCACACTTGCGTGGGCTGCGCCCATGCGTGGGTGCCAAGGCCTAGCCCCAGCGCCCAAATACAGAAAAATACACGCATGGCTCCTAGTTTTCAATGGCCAAGCGTAGCGGCGCCGTGGCTACCCCATCGGCCAGAAGCCGGTAGAAGTACAGGCCGGCGGCGTAGCCCTGTAGGGACAAATCGTATTGCGTAGCCGTAAGCGGCAGCGCCTGCGTGGCGAGGATTTGCCCGTCCACGGCCCGGTATACTACTAACACGGCTTGCCGCGTCCCGGGGGGCACGCTATACCCGATGCTGGTCATGCCGCGCGCTGGATTGGGCACGTTTTGGCCTATGTAAGGCGAAGATTTTTGGGGAGAAGCTCCCGTAGCTGCGCCGCGTGGTAAACCGTATGGCGTATTGAGCACCACGCAGTCCGTGTTGTTATTGGGGTAATTAATCTTGTTGTTAATACTGCGAAAAGGAATGGTAACTCCAGAACTGCTTAGCGGCGAAACGGTGCTGGACCAGTAATCGTCGTAAGTGTTATAGCTAAGCGTTGTCCCACTATTATTGAACAGCGCATAGTACCCCGTCGTCGTCGCGCCTCTGTCGTCAAACTTGTTTTTCAGAATCTGGGTACCGTTGGGGTCGGGGTTGGCCAGCACAATGGTGGAAGCGTTTTCGTTGAAAATGCCGTGGCTGCGGCCCGGGCGGGTGCCGAGCGGCACGCCGCGGTCGAAGGTGTTGCAGGTGGCGTACACCGTGCCGCTGCCGCTGCCGCTGCTCAGGTCCAGGCCTTTCTCGCACTCGGTGAAGACGTTTTTCTCCACGTCGGCGGCCATCCCGGCGGGCACGTCCAGCCGGATGCCCACGCCCAGGGCGTGGAAGGCGTTGTCCTGGGCCTGCGCCAGGGCCTGGCTGAAAATGCCGAGCTGCTGGTGGCGGTAGAGGTCGTAGCCGAAGGTGAGGTAGGGGCTGGCGTCGGGCTGGGTGAAGGTGTTGCCCCGGGCAGTGGTGGCCAGCCGCAGCGAGCTGATGCCGATGGTCGCATCCGGAAACAGCACGGCGGGGTTATCAAGGGCCAGCTGGCCCATCTGGTTGGTGGCCGGCACGCGGGCCAGCCCATGAAACACGAACTGGCTGGTGTCCACCGTCAGGCGGGTGCCCAGGTAGGGAATCTGGTCGCCGTCGCTGGCCACGCCGGCCAGGTAGAAATCGGAAAAGCTGCAGGCGCTCACCTTCATCGCCGACCTGGCTTTGGTCGTGTTCACGGGAGCCGCCTTCGCCACCAAGATGCCCACCGCCGCGTGCCGCAGCTGGTTGCCCCGAAAGCGCAGGGCTTCCACGTCGCCCTGCACGCGCACGTGCTCCTGGCTGTACCAGTACTGGCCCCCGCCGGACTGGTAGGGCGCCTTCATCAGGGCCGGGTCCGAGTCGAAGCGGCAGTTGGTGACGTAGTTGCTGTTGCTGGCCGCCACGTCGCTGAAATCCAGGGCCAGGCCCTGGTAGTTGTGCAGGAATTCCAGGTGGTCGAGGTGCAGCAGGTTGGTGGTGAAAGAGCTGGTGGGGTCGTTGGTCACGGTGGCGGCTTGCAGGCTGTGCATCAGGCGCGGCGGCAGCGTGCCCACGGCGTTGGCCCAGAAGCCGTCGTTTTCGGGACCGTGCACCACGCCGCCCCACATGTCGTTGCAGGCCGCCGTGATGGTCGCGCCATTCAGCACCAAGCGTGCTTCCTGGAGCAGGATGCGGGCGCCGCCGTCCATTAGCAGCACGCCGCTGCGAAAAAAGAATGGCGGGGTAAAATTTTTCATGGGCAACTGAAAAAGGAGGTGCGGAAAAGATACCGGTAAGGTAATGGGAAATAGCAGATAAGCCGCGCGAAAGTCGGGAGCGCCCGGCCGCGCCTACCGCACGATTTCCACCCATCCCTTGAAGCTGGCCGTGCCGTCGGGCAGGCTCATCAGGTAGTAGTAGATGCCGGCCGGCAGGCCTTCGCCGCCCCATTCGTTGTGGTACTCGGGCGAGTCGAACACCCGCTGGCCCCAGCGCGAAAACACCTGCAGCCGGCCGGGGCAGGCGCCCATTTCCGGCGCGAAGAAGTCGTTTTGCCCGTCGGCGTTGGGCGTGATGACGTTCGGAATCCGGGCGGGCTTCACCTCCACCGCCGACAGGCTGAGCTGGCGCTGGCAGGGCCCCACCGGCCCGGTGCCGGGCAGGCTGGCCCGGGGCGCGAAGGTGCCCGCCGCGTAGGTGTGCTCCACCGCGGCCCCCACGGCCGGCGCGCTGCCATCGCCGAAGTCCCAGCGCACCTGGCCCGCGGCCGCGCCCGTGGCCGTGAAGCGCAGCCGGCGCGGGGCCACCCCGTTGGCGCCGCAGTCCAGGGCTGCCCAGGCGGCCGCAATGTTGGACTCGGCCGGCACCGTGACGTGGTAGGGCGCCGTGGCGCAGCCCGCCGACAGGTTGTAGAACAGCTCCGTAGTGCCCGGCGTGGCCGGCGGCGTAAACAGGCCCGTGGCCGTCACGCCCGGTCCGCTCCAGGTGCCGCCGGGCGGCGAGGCCCGCAGCTGAAACGGCGCCTGGCTGGCGCACAGCACCGTGTCGGGCGGCAGCTGCACGCTGCTCACCACCGTCACGTCCACGGCCTGCGTCACCACAATGGGGCAGCGCACGGTCGGGAAGTTCCAGGTGTAGGAAATGACGTGGTGCCCCGGCCCGGCATCGGACGGGCTGAAGCGGTTGCCCACCACGCCCGGCCCGCTAAACGTGCCACCCGCCGGCACGGCCGTGAGCACCACCCCGTGGGGCGGGGCCGTGAGGCAGTAGTTGATGGGGCTGAGGGGCGTGAGGTACACAAACGGCAGGGGCAGCACTTCCACCCCCAGGCGGCCCGTCACGCCGCAGGCGCTACCAGTAGGCGCCGGCCCGGTGTAGGACAGCACCTGCCGGCCGGCCAGCGCCGCCGAGGGGGTGAACACAAAGCCCGCGGCCACCGAGCCCGTCACGCCCGGCCCGCTCCAGGTGCCGCCGCTGGGGGTGGCACTCAGGGGCTGCGGCCCGGCCACGGCGCACATCACGCTGTCGGGCATGCTCACGGCGGCGAGGCCGCCGGCCGTCACGGTCACCGTGCGGCGGGCACGGCCGGGGCACGCCGGCGTGGGGCCGGGCGGGGCCGTGTAGAGCAGCTGGTTGGCCCCTATCAACAGCGCCGACGGGGTGAACACAAAGCCCGCGGCCACCGAGCCCGTCACGCCCGGCCCGCTCCAGGTGCCGCCGGCCGGCGTGCCGCCCCGCAGCCGCATGGCCCCGCCCGTGATGCAGTACGAGGTGTCGCGCGGGGTCGTGGCCGTGCCGCCGGCTGGCAGCACCGTCACGCGCAGGGTATCGGTCACGGGGTCGCAGTCTATGTCGCCCTGGTAGGTGTACACCAGCAGGTGCGGCCCCCCAATCAGGGCCACGCTGGGCGTGAAGTAGAATTTGTTGATGGTGCCCGTCACGCCCGGCCCGGTCCAGATGCCGCCGGGCGGGATGCCCCCCAGCGGCGTCGGCGGGTCGTTGGCGCACACCGTGCGGGGCGGTTCCGGCTGAATGACGGGCACTTCCTTCACCACCATCACAACGGTGGCCGTGACGGGGCAGCGCCCGCCGGCCACCTGGTACACGATGGCGTGCGAGCCCCGGCCCGCCACCGTGGGCGAAAACAGCGAGGTGCCGGGCAGCACCCCCCGCCCCGTGAACGTGCCCCCCGCCGGGGTGCCGGTGAGCTGCACCGGCGGCTCCGTCCGGCCCGGTTTCAGGCAGAATAGTTGTTTGGGCGCAACGAGGTTGGCCGCGCCCTGGGGCAGCACCGTGATGCGCCGCGTGCTGGTGCCCTCGCAGCCGTTGGCCGCCGCCGGGCTCACGTAGGTGAGCACCAGCGTGCCGAGGTGGGCCGGGTCGGGGGTGAAGAGGAAGCCCGTGGCCACCGAGCCCGTCACGCCGGTGCCCGTCCAGGTGCCGCCCTCGGGCGAGCCGCCCAGCCGCACCGGCCCGCTGCGCGCGCACACCGACAGCGTGTCGGCGCCTGCGGGCGAGGTGTTGGCCTGAAAAGCAAACTTGAAGGCGGCGTTGTTGCACTTGGGGGCGCCGTTGGTGGCCGCGTAGGTGTTGGCGCCGGGCGGAATGGGAATGCTGGTGCCGCCGCTCTGGTCGCAGGCGCACAGGGCCTGGTACAGCACGTTCTGGCTGTCGAAGCGCGAGGTGCCGCCGTCCACGTGGTCGTCGGCCGTAGTGCCGAAGAAGGTGGCGTAGTCGAGCACCCGGGCTCCGTCGGACAGCTGCATCAGGTAAAAGTCGAGGCCGTCGGTGTTGCGCTGCATCGCATCCGGGGTGGTGGGCAGGCCCACGGTCGAGCCGTTGTTGGGGTCGAGCCCGCCGCCCCAGCCGGCCAGCGCCATGCGCCCGTAGCAGTCCACCCCAAAGGCGGTGGGCGAAATGTCGGTGGTGCTGCGCCCGCTGCCAAACACCGTGGCGAAGCCCGCCGAGCGCAGGTCCGGGGCCAGCTGCTGAATGAACTGTTGCCCGTGCGGGTTGCTGTAGCGCGCCGTGTCGACGCCGGGCCAGGCCGGGCCCAGCGTTTGGCCCAGCACGTACACCCGCCCGCCCGGCCCCGAGCGCACAAAAAAGCCCTGGTCGTAGCCGCTCGTGCCTAAGTAGGTGGCCTGCGCAAGCGCGCCCGCGCCCGTGAGGCGGGCCACAAAGCCATCCACATCGCCGCTCGCCGTGGGCTGGTAGCCGTTGGTGGCGCCCGAAAGGACCGCGCTGGTAGTGCCGCCGGTTATCAGCAGGTCGCCGCCCACGTCCTCGCGCTGGAGCGAGTAAGCGGCATCGGCGGCGGCGCCGCCCACGGCGGTGGTCCAGCGCACCCGGCTCAGGCTGGAGTCCAGGCTCGTGACGATGCCGTCGGAAGTGCCGCCGCGGTAAGCCCCGGCCGCCAGCCCCGGAAAGTCGGCCGAGCCCGTGACGCTGGCCACGTACAGGTTGCCCTGCGGGTCGAGGGCGAGGTCGCCGCGAAAGGCGTCGCCGTAGTTGTGGCGCAGGCGGGGCGCGGCGGCGCTGGGGTCGAGCAGGCCGTCGGTGCCGGTGCCGCCGAGGTAAGTGCTGGCGCGCAGCCCGCCCCCGCTGGCGCTGAGCCGGGTCAAAATCAGGTCGGCGCCGCCCGCGAGCACAAAGGGCGAGTTGGCACCGAAAGGCGCCACGGGCGGCCCGCCGCGCAGCCCGTGGCTAAGGGCCGCGGCCGTGGTCGGAAAATCGGTCGAGGCCGTGGTGCCCAGCAGCAGCAGCTCGCCGCGCGGGTTGGTCAGCAGGCTGTGCGGAAACTCCAGGTTGTTGCCGCCCAGATAGGTGGCCCAGGCCCGCGCCGCCGGCCCGCTCACGCCGGTGTTGAACTTCATGATGGCGATGTCGGTACTGCCGCTGAAGCTGGTCAGGTAGGCGCCGAAAGTGGCCGGGTAGCCGGGCTCGAACACGACGCCGGCGGTGTAGAGGTTGCCGCGGGCGTCGTGGGTGGCCGCAAACCCCCAGTTTTCCACCGGCGAGCCGGTGTAGCTGGCAAACTGCACGGCCGGGTCAATCACCAGCGGGCGCTGGTGGTCGTAGGGGGCCAGCCGGAAGCTCACCGCCGTGCCGCGCAGCACAAAGGCGCAGGCCACCGGCTGGGGCTGGCCCTTGGCAGGGTCGGTTTGCCAGGCGCGGGGCCGCAGCTCGCTGAGCTGACCGGCCGAGGTGCGGACGAGCAGGCTGCCGGTGGCAGGGTCCAGGCGCAGCCCGTCGGCGCCGCGGTAGTGCCAGGTGGCCCGGGCGGGGTCGGCGCCGGCGGCCAGCTGCAGGTCGTATTCAAACTGATGGGCCGCGTTTTCCTTCAGCACCAGGTCGATGCCGGGCCAGAGCTGGCGGTAGCGCAGGCCGTGCCAGGCGCGCACGTCGGCGGCCCAGCGGGTGCGGTCGGCGCCGCGCAGGTAGTGGCGCCGGCCGGGGGCGGCGGTTTCGGGGTCGGGGCCCAGCGTGGCGGCCGAGCTGGGCTGCACAAATTCGAGCCGCAGCCCGTGAGCGAGCAGCTTGCCATCTGGCCGTCCGGGGGCGGGGTGCCCTTCGGCGGGGCCGTGGCCCGGCAGCCCGGCGGTGAGGGCGTAGGTAAGCCCGGTGGGCTCCACAAACAGCCGGGCGCCGGGCGCTACCTGGGCGGCGTAGCGGGCGCGCCCGTCCCATTGCCCGCGGTTTTCGATGAATTCCAGCGTCTGTTTGCTTTCCTGGGCCCGCAACGGCCCCGAGCACAACACCCCAAACGTAACCAGAAAGGTAAAAAGTAGACGCATAAGCAGCTAAGTGGAAAAAGGATAGAAGTAAAGCTAGAGCGTGATGCACAAAAACCGTGCGCTCATTCCAGTATTTCTATTCTTTTTCTTGAGCCTAGCTGAAACGTTGCGGGTTTATTCGGGCACCACGTCCCGTGGGTAGGCTACTTTGCTCAAAAACAACCCCCGGGCCGGAGCGGCGCTGCCGGCATCTACGCGGCGCTGGGCCCAGAGCAGTTCTTGGAACTGGCGCGGCGTCATCCGGCCGCGGCCCACGTCGAGCAGGGTGCCCACCACCAGCCGCACCATGCCGCGCACGAAGCGGTTGGCCCGGATGCGGAACACCAGCCCGCCCGGGGCGGGGTGCCAGGCGGCCTCGTAGCAGTAGCACACGTAGTGGTTTTCGCCGCCCTTCACTTTCGAGAAGGAAGTAAAGTCGAACTGCCCAATCATGCTGGCCGCGGCCTCGTTCATGGCGGCCACGTCGGGCGTGCGGTCCAGGTACAGGGCCTGGTCGCGCCGAAAAGGGTCGGGGGTCGGCGTGGCCACAAAGTAGTCGTAGGTGCGCTCTTCGGCCGAGAAACGGGCGTGGGCGTCGGCGGCCACGGGGTGCAGGCGCAGGGCGCCGATGTCGGGCGGCAGGGCCCGGCGCAGGCGGTAGAGCAGCAAGTCCAGCGTCAGGGTTTCGGGCAGGTCGGCGTCGAAGTGGGCCACCTGGTGGCTGGCGTGCACGCCGGTGTCGGTGCGGCCGCTGCCCAGGCAGTGAATGGGCTGGCGCAGCACCTGGCTCAGGCAGCGGTCTACCTCGGCCTGCACGGTGAGCGTGTGGGGCTGCACCTGCCAGCCGTGGTACTGCGTGCCGTCGTAGGCGAGGTGAAGGAAATAGCGCATGGGCCGCAAAAGTACGGCCGCGCTCAGCCAGTTAGGCAGGCAATAAAAAGCCCCCGCCGCCACGAGGGCAACGGGGGCTGCTAGCCACTGGTGCGGTCGGCTAGCGGGCCACTTGCCGGCGCTGGCGCAGCTTTTTCAGGCCCAGGGCCACACCGGCGGCCAGCAGCAGCGAAGCGCCGCCATCGAGGGGCACCTCTGCGGCGGGCGTGCCCGGGGCCGGGCCGCCGGTGGAGGGACCCTGCGCCTGGGCCATTGTGCCAGCGGCCAGCAGCAGGGCCGCGCTAAGAAGGAAAGTTTTGAACATGATTGCAACGAGTAAAAGGCTGAAAAAGCCGCCGGGAGCCGCCCACCTATAAAGCAGTCGGCTCCGTTGCGACCAAATGTTTATTGCACCACTAGCTTCTTGACGATGACGCCAGCGCTGGTTTTCAGGTGCAGGGCATACACGCCGGTAGCCAGCTTGGCCAGGTCGAGGCGGTGGGCCGCGGCGCCCTGGGCGGGCAGCGACAGCGTCTGCACCGCGCGGCCCAGCGCATCCACCAGCTCGGCAGCCACGGCCGTGCGGCCCAGGGCGGCGGGCAGCTCCACAAAAGCGGTAGCAGTGGCCGGGTTGGGGTACACGGCCACCTGGGCGGCCAGCGCGGCGGGGGCCGTGGCCAGCACGCCCTGGGCCGAGAACACCAGCTCGAAGCGGCCGGTGATGAGCGCCGAGGCGTTGCTCACCGTGAAGGCGTAGCTGGGCTGGGTGCGCAGGTTCACCACCTGGCCGGTTTGGGCGTCGCGCAGGTAGGCGTCGAGGCCGGCGGGCAGGTTCAGCAGTTGCGCGGCGGTGAGGGTGTAGGTGCCGGCGGCGGGCACGCCCACTTGCAGCGGCAGCACGGTGCTGGCCAGGAACTCGGGCCGGCCTTCAATGGCCAGACGCTCGCCGGTGGTGGCCGTGCTGCTCAGGTTCAGGCCCGAGGAGTTGGTCAGCTTCGGGGCGTCGTACTCGCCATCGAAGCCGGCCGTGGCGCCGCTCTCGGCGTAGGCGATAAAGGCATCGGCCAGACCGTTGGCGCCTTGCAGGTCTAGTTGCACCAGCGGGCGCGTCTCGGCGGTGCGGCGCACGGGCGCCTGCTGGGCGTAGGTCGTGATGCGGTTGCTGTTGTCGAGCGTGAGCGAGCCGCTGGTCTGGCCCGCCGTCACGCGCACAAAGAAGGCTTGGGCGGTGCCCACCAGAGAACTGACGCCGGCGCCGTTGATGTAAGTGCGGTAGTTGCCACCGTACTGCGAATTGCTTTCAAACACATAAAACGCCGCGTCCATGTTGTTGCGCTGGGCCGCAGTGATGGTGCTGAAATCGAGCGGCGAGGGGTAGGGATTCCCAATCAGGTTCAGGCCCGCATCGGCCGCCGTCGCGCCGCTGTTGCGGCCCAGCGTGATGCCGCCGAAGCCGTTGCCCACCTGCCCGGTAAAGCTGAGCGTGCTGGCGCCGGGCAGCTGCACCGTAAAGCCCGTGGTAGCCAGCGGCGCCGCGTCGCCCAGGGCAACTGGCGATACCCAGCCCTTGTCGAAAGCCGACAACGTCGTGGCGGGCGAGGTGGCCAGCCGGCTCTGGTCGTAGCGGTAGATGGTGGGAAAAGGGTTGACGGAGCCGGGGTCGGCCGCGAGATTGTAGACGTTGTTCACCACCGGCGTGGTGCCGCCCGAGCCAAAGGCCGCCACCGTGGCACCCGCCACCGGGGCGGCTAGGTGGCGGTAGCCCAGGCCCGGGTTCAGGCTGTCGTCGATGTAGCGCTGCACCGTAACAGTCGTGCCGTTGATAAAGCCTGACCCCAAATTGGCGACCAGGGCGGTGCCGCTGGCGTTGCTGAGCAGCGTCAGGACCCGGCCGCTCAGGTTCAGGTTGCCGGTGTTGAGTGTGAGCACCTGCGCCACGCTCACCGCCTGGCTCAGCGTGAGGGCGCTGCTGTTGGTGCTGGTGAGGTTGCGCACCTGGGCGGGCAGGCCGTTACCCGTTACCTGGGCCACGGTGCCGTTGTACACGTAGCTGGCGTCGGGGCTGAAGTTGCGCGGGCCCGTGACCTGCACGGCGCCCGTGGCCCCGCTGGCCGTGATGCCCTGGGCCGAGCAGATGCCCAGCGTGCCGCCGGCGGCCAGCGTGAAGCCGCTCGAGCCGGTCAGGGCCTGGCAGTTTGTGTTCAGGGTGCCGCCGTTGTTGACGGTCACGAAGCTGTTCACCGTCACGGGGCCGGCCAGGGTGCCGGTGCCGCCGCTGTTCACCGTGATGCTGTTGTAGGTGCCCGCCGCAATGCTCTGCCCGGGGGTGTTGATGACCACATCGGGGTAGCCGACGGTGAACACCGGGCCGTTGTAGGCCGTGAGGGTGGCGGAACTCACGCTCACCGGGCCGGTGCTGGCGCCCACGGGCACGGCCACGGTGGCGGCCAGGTCGGAGGTGGGAGTGGCGAAGCCCGTGGTGGCGGTGCCGTTGAAGGCAAAGCCCGTGGCATCGGTCAGGTTGGTGCCCGTGATGCTCACGCTGGTGCCGGCCACGCCGATGTTGGGCGAGATGCCCGTGATGGTGGGGAAGCTGCGCACCCAGTTGGAGGCCGTGCCGCTCAGGGCGAAGTTGGTGAGGGTGCCGTTGTTGCCGGTACCGTTCAGGTCGGGCAGGGTGGTGATGCCCGCGTTGTTGCCGCCGGCCAGGCCCTGGTCGAAGTTGAAGTAGGCTTTCTGGCTGGCGGGCAGGGCCGAGGTGGTGCTGAACATGTCGGCCTGCACCTGGGCCTGGCTCAGGCCGGCGTTGTAGAGGCGCACTTCGTCGAGGCTGCCCCGCCAGTAGAAGTTGGTGGCGAAGGGGTCGGTGCTGTAGTTGCCGAGCAGGAAGGGGTTGCCGGTGTTCAGGTTCTGGGGGCTGGGCTGGGTGAGGGCGGCCACGCCGTCCACGTAAATGACCAGCGTGCCGGCGGTGCGGGCCGCCGCCACGTGGTGCCAGCGCCCGTCGGCGATGGAGACGTTGGTTTCGAAGTCGGTGCTGGAGAGGCCCAGGGCGGCGTGGCCGTTCTTGGCGCCCAGCCACAGGTTGGTGCCGCTGAGGTTGAGGGTGCCCAACGCCAGGGTGTAGCCCACGCTGCTGGGCTGGTCGTTGCGCAGCCACACTTCCACCGTGAAGTCGCCGGTGCCGAAGTTCAGGCTGGCCGGGGTGCCCAGGTTCACGTAGTCGTTGGTGCCGTCGAAGGCCAGGGCGTTGTTGGTGGGCGGGCTCACCACGAAGGCCAGCCCGTTGCTGGTGCCGCCGGGGGTGGTCACGGTCACCAGGCCGCTGCTGGCGCCGGCGGGCACGGTGGCCGTCACGGTGGTGGCGTTCACCACGGCGAAGGTGCTGGCGGCCGTGCCATTAAAGCGCACGCCCGTGGCCCCGGTCAGGTTGGTGCCGGTGAGGGTGACGCTGGTGCCCACCACCCCATTCGCCGGCGAAAGGGTGCTGAGCACCGGGGCCGGAACCGGCGCATTGAGCACAAAAGGAAAATCGACGGTCACGTCCGGGGCCGAATTCGGATTGCCTTCATCGAGCGCGGGCGTGTAAGTGCTCTGCCCCGGCATGAGCTGAATGGCGTTGCCCCCCGGCGATTGGCGAAGCCCGGCAACGGTAACCGGGACGTGAAAGTGAGACAACCCGCCCGAAGTGGTCGAAGTCCACTCCACCCAGTAGGTGCCGGGGCCGAGGGTCAGGGCGGGCGTGACCGCCGCGGTTACTTGCCAGATGTGACGCGTCGTGACCGGCGCCGTGGGCGTGGGATAAAGCGAATTAAAGATTCGATAGGCATTGGCGTCGGTGGTGGTGAGCAGGCGGTTGGTCGTCAAATCGCCATACACCACGCTTGCACCGGTCGTGCCGGGCCGGCCATTCCAGATGCGAACGTAGAGTTCGGTAAACGGCGAGGTCGTTCCGGTATACCCGGATTGGTAGGCAAAAACGGAAACCGTGTTCAGCGTCAGCGACTGCGAAGGGGCCACGGTGAAATCATCGGCCAGCGTAGAGTTCGATGCTTTGTTCGCCGTGTAGCCGGCGTTGGTATTGGAGGCGGTCGTGACGCCGGCATCGTTTTGCACCTCGCTCCAGGTGGAGCCGGTGGGCGCCGTTACGCCGCTTTTGGAGGTGTTGCCGGTAGAAAAACCTCCGTTGCTGTAGGTCTGGGCCTGTGCCGTGCCGGCCGCGGCCACCAGCAGCGCCAGCGCCGCCAGGGGGCGGGCCAGCCGCGCGGGCCGGCCCTTGAGAGAGGAAAGATTCATCATGGGGATTGAAAAATAGATGGACCGATGCCACGCACCCGCGCGGCCCGGTAAAGTTCCGCAGCGAACGCGGAATATTGTATAATGCAAACATGCTTATTTTCTATTAATCCAGGCATGGCCGGGCGCGCTGGGGGCCGGTATCGGCGAGGCCGGACGCGCCCGCCTGCCGAACCGACCCCCAGCGGCACCGACCGGCTACCCTGCAGCGCCGCAGGGCCGCCCGACGCCGCCGACCGGCTACGCAAGACTGCCGACAGGCCGGTCGGTCGCGTCGACCAGCCTTGCAAGACTGCCGACACCCTCCCCGACGCGACCAACCGGCCCTGCGCCAACGACGACAGTCCCCCCGGTGACGCCGGGCGCCGGGCCGGCAGCAACCTATCAAAGAATAGTGGTACTCTTGTGCAGCGCCGGACCGTCTGCCCTCACCCCAACCCCTATTCCCGGCCTACCACGCTTATGCTCAACCCTACCCCTTATTTCGCCGCCGACTACTTCGGCACCCGCGACGTGACGCTGCCGCGCCTGCAGAAGTTCGCCCTCAGCGTCATTCAGCGCCTCGGCCTCGACAACCCCGACCAGGTCTTCGACCCCCTCATTAAGGACCTGACTACGCACTACGAGTCCCTGTTCGGCTCCATTACGGCCGCCGATGCCGGCATCAGCCAGCGCCGCAGCAGTGCCCAGAAAATGTGGGGTGCTTTGGCCGACCTGCAGGACCGGCTCGAAGAAGACGAAGACCTCATCGACTACAAAAGCAAGAAGAACCCGGCCATCCGCCTGGCTTTCTTCCCCACCAACCGCACCGAGTACGTGGATGCCACCCTGCTCACCGCCGACAAGCTGTTCGAGCGCGCCAAAAACGCCGCCAGCACCTACGCCAAAGCCCTGGGCCCCGAGTTCGACCCCACGCTCTACGCCGGGTTCTACGCCGCCTTCAAGGCCGGCCGCGACGGCACCGGCGCCGGCGACGAGCAATCGGCCAAGGCCCGCGCCGCCGCTCAGCACCACCGCGACGACCTCACCCACCGCCTCACCGACGCCGTGAAGCTGGTGGCCGCCCAGTTCCCGCGCGACGAGGCCCGCGCCGCCGCCTACTTCCCGGTGGGCCTGCTGCAAGCCCCGACGGCCCCGGCGGCCCCCACCGAAACCGCCGGTAAGTAACCGCCGCCCGCCACCAAAAAGCCCCTGCCGGAGTCCGGCAGGGGCTTCTCGTTGGTGGAAGGAAGGCCTTGGTCTTACTCCACCACCACGCGCTTGGCCACGGGGCCCGCGCCGCTGTGCAGGCGCAGGGAGTACACGCCCGGGGCCAGCCCGGCGGTTTCGACGCGAAAGCCAGCCCCGCTCACCGCTGGGCGGCGCACCACCTGGCCCAGGGCATTGAGCAATGCGGCTTTGGTGGAGCCGGAGTTGGCCGGCAGTTGCACGGTAAAGTCGTCGTGGGCGGGGTTGGGGGCGAGGGAGATGTTGGGGGCGGCCGTGGGGCGGGCGGCCAGCAGGGTGTAGGTGCCGGTGTTGAGCAGGAGGCCCACGCCGCCGGTCACGACATCCGGGTGGCCGTCGGCATCCACGTCTCCCACGGCCACGCCGTAGGGCGGGGTATTGCCCGTGGCGTAGTTGACGTAGGGCCCAAAACTTTGGACCCGGGCCGCCGGCCCGGCCGCGCCAGCAGCACCCCGAGCCGCCAGATTTTCAAGAAAATAGCCGGAGCAGCATAGCGTTTCATCAACCTAAACAAGAACTACCCGCACCAGTAGCAGCCGGGCTGCCTCAAGATACGCGCGGCCTAGTGTGCGCCGTGGGCCAGGCTTCGGGCCCCGCAGCCCGAAGCTCGCCTCACGAAAAAGCCCCCGCTGCCACAAGGGCAACGGGGGCTTCTCTGGCACAGAAGCGGCTGACTAGCGGGCCACTTGGCGGCGTTGGCGCAGCTTTTTCAGGCCAAACACCAGGCCCGAGGCCAGCAGCAGCGACGCGCCGCCATCGAGGGGTACGTCGGTGGCCGCGGGGGGAGTGCCCGGCGCGGGGCCGCCGGTGGAGGGGCCCTGCGCCTGGGCCACGGTGCCGGCAGCCACGAGCAGAGCTGCGCAAAGAAGGAAGGGTTTGAACATGAGTTAAAGAACGAAATGATGAAAGTGAACCGCCCCGGAGGCGTTCGGTGCAACCGAGCGCCTCCGAAACGATAAAAGGATTACTGCACCACCAGCTTTTTGACGATGACGCCGGCGCTGGTGCGCAGGTGCAGCGTGTAAACACCAGTGGCCAGTTCGGCCAAGTCGAGGCGGTGCGCCGTAGCGCCCTGGGCAGGCAGCGTGAGCGTGCGCGCCACGCGGCCCAGCGCATCGACCAGCTCGGCCGCTACGGCCGTGCGGCCCAGGGTGGCCGGCAGCTCCACCGTCACCGCCGTGGACGCGGGGTTGGGGTAGAGGCCCACCTGGGCGGCGAGCGCGGCCGGGGCCGTGGCCAGCACGGCCTGCGGCGAGAACACCAGTTCGAAGCGGCCGGTGATGAGCGCCGCGGCGTTGCTCACCGTGAACGAATAGCTCGGCTGCTGGGCCAGGTCCACCACCGCCCCGGTCTGCAAGTCGCGCAGGTACACGGGCGTCGTGCTCAGGTTCCGCAGCTCGGCAGCGGCCAGCGTGTAGCTGCCGGCCGCGGGCACGCCCACGGCCAGCGGCACCACGCGTTGCGTGGCGGTGAGCGGGGCCAGGCCGTTGACGCACAGGCGCTGGGCGGCCGACAGGCTGCTGCTTAGGTTCAGCCCCGAGGGGTTGGCCAGCTTCTCGGCGTCGTAGGCGGCGTCGAAGCCGTCGGTGGCGGCGCCGTCAAAGTAGACGAAGGCGTCGTCGGCCGGGGCGCTGCCGGCGGCGGCGCGCAGGGTCAAGTGCGCGGCCGGGCGGGCGTCGGCCGGGCGCTGGAAGACGGGGGCGAAGGCGGAGTAGGTGGTCACGCGGTGGCTATTCTTGAAGGTGAGCGTGCCCGACGTTTGCCCCTGCGTGACGCGCACGAAGAAGCCGCGGCCCACCGGCAGCACGGGGCTGAGGTTGCCGAAGGTGCCGGCGAAGAAGCGGTAGGTGCCGCTGTAGGGGTTGCTCGGGTCGTCGCTGACGAAGGCGTAGATGGTCCCGTCCACGTTGGGGCGGTCGGTGGCGTCGACCAGGGTCCAGTCCAGGGGGCTGGGGTAGGGGTTGCCCACCAGGTGCAGGCCCGCGTCGTTGGCCGTGGCCCCGGCGTTGCGGGCCAGGGTCTGGCTCACGTCACCGTTGGTGAGCGCGCCGGTGAAGTTCCAGGTCTGGTTGGCGGCCAGGTTCACGGTGTAGCCCTTGCCCACGGCCAGCGGGTCGGTGAGGGCGCCGGGCGAGTACCAGCCCTTGTCGAAGGCGGACGCTGGGGTGGCGGCCGTGGCCAGGCGGGTCTGGTCGTAGCCGAACACCGTGGGGAACTGGGCCACGGTGTTGCCCACCGTGTTGTACTGCGGGTTCACCACCGGCGCGAAGCCGGCCGTGGCCAGGCTGGCCACCGTGGCGTTGCTCACGGGCGACGACACGTGGCGGTAGCCCCGGTTCGGGTTCTGGCTGGGGTCGATGTAGCGCTGCACCGTTACGGTGCCTCCCACGGTGCTGTTAGCGCCGTTTTCTACCAAGGCCGTGCCCGTGGCGTCGCTCAGCAGCGTGAGGCTGCCGCCGGTGCCCTGGCTCGTGGTAGAGTTGTTGTACACGCCCAGCTTGCGGCGCACCTGCACGGGCACCTGCATGGTGAGGTTGTCAAACGAGCCCTGCTCGCCTACGGTCAGGGTTTGGAACGTGACGCCGGCCGTGCCGTTGAGCAAGTGGACGGTGCCAACCGACAGGCCGAAGCCGATTTCGCTGGTGGCGTTCAGGGCGAAGGTGGCCCCGTTGTTGGTCAGGTTGCCGGTGAGGTAGATTTCGCTGCCCGGGCCTTGGGTGAAGGTGCTGCCGCTGCCCAGCAGCAGGTTGCTGGTGGTGCCGCTGCCCAAGCTGCCCACGCCGAGCGTGGCGTTGGCGGCCAGCGTGAGGCGGGCCCCGGCGGCCACCGTGAGGTTGCGCGAGCCTTGGGCGCCGCTCACCACCGGCTGGTTGGCGGGGGCGGCCGGAATGGTCACGTCGAGGCCGGTGGTGGGCACCACGGCGGGGCTCCAGTTGCCGGCCGTGGCCCAGTCGGTGCTCACGGCGCCGGTCCAGGTCACGGCCGTGGTGGCCGTCACGGTGAAGACGGGGCCGTTGTAGCGGGGCAGGGTGGCTGCGCTCAAACTCGCCGGGCCGGTGCCGGCGCCGGTGGGCACGGCCACCGTGGCCGTCAGGTCGGAAGCGGGCGTGGTGAAGCCGGTGGTGCCCGTGCCATTGAAGGCGAAGCCCGTGGCATCGGTCAGGTTGGTGCCCGTGATGGTCACGGCCGTGCCCACGGGGCCGCTGGCGGGCGTGATGCCCGTGATGGTGGCGAAGCTGCGCACCCAATTGCTGGCCGTGCCCGTCAGGGCAAAGTTGGTGAGCGTGCCCGTGGTGCCATTGCCGCTCTGGTCGCTCAGGCTCGTCAGGCCCGTGTTGGTGCCCCCGGCCACGCCTTGGTCGAAGTTGGCGTAGTACTTCTGGCTGGCCGGTACCGCCGCCGCGCCGCTGGCGCTCAGCATGTCGGCTTGCACCTGTGCCAGGGTCAGGGGGGTGTTGTAGATGCGCACCTCGTCCAGGCGGCCATTCAGCACCTGGCCGTAGGTGGCCGAGCGGCCCAGCTGCAACTGGCTGTTGGCTGTGGCCGGCCCGGCGTTTTGCGTGCCCGACACGTCCACCCCGTCCAGGTAGAGGCGCAGGCTGGTGCCGTCCCAGGTGGCGGCCAGGTGGTGCCAGCGGCCGGCCGTCAGGTTGGTGGTGCCGTACATATAGGTGTGGGCCGAGTTGCCGACGCCCTGAGGCCAGACTTCGATGTAGGGCTGGCCGCTGAAGATGGTCAGCGAATAGTCGCCGTCTTTGCGAATCACCGAGTTGGTTCGGGAAGTCGAGCCGACGTTGACCCAGGCTTCAAAAGTGCCGCCGCTTAGGCCTAGGTTGCTGAGGCTGGCAGGTGAGCCCAGGGCTACAAAGTCGTCGAGGCCATCGAAGGCCAGGGCGTTGTTGGTAGCCGCCCCCACCACGAAGGCGATGCCGTTGCTGGTGCCCAGGGGCGTGGTCACCGTCACATCGCCGGAGGTGGCGCCGGTGGGCACGGTGGCCGTCACGGTGGTAGCGTTCACCACGGCAAAGGTGGTGGCGGCCGTGCCGTTGAAGCTCACGCCGGTAGCCCCCGTCAGGCCACTGCCCGTGAGCGTGACGCTGGTGCCCACCGGGCCGTTGCCGGGGCTCAGGCTGCCGAGATACGGGCCGTCGGCGGTGGTGAACTGTACGGCAGGCCCGTAAATGTACACACCGCTTCCGCTGGTCTGGGTGTTGCTGGCAGTGGCATAAGCCCGCACGTAGTACAGCTGGTTGGGTCGCAGGCCGGTCACTACCTGCGAGAACGGCCCATCACCGGCACCCGCCATTGGTACCAACGTCGAGCCGGTATTCAAATCGGGGGTTGCAGAGGTGGTGCTGTACACCACCCCCCGCTCGAGGACATAAGAGCCGGAGCCGGCCGTAGCGGTGCCCCCCAGCCGGGCCGAGTTAAAAGTGATGTTGCTGGGCGTGTCGGTGGTGACGGTGGCGCAACTCGTGGCCAGGGCCAGCAGCGGCAGCAAGGCCAGCAGGCGCAGCTTGGTCAGAGCCGACAGCAGCTGCGCTCCCCAACCAGACGAAGAGGAAAAATGCTTCATGCGAAATAAAAGGAATGAAATAAAGGATGCTAAATGCCGCACACCCGCGCGGCCCGGCAAAGGTCGGCCGCTAAATTTCCTTATGGTATGACATGAACATGTTTATTTTCAAGAAAATTGGGTAGCGCCCGGTTAACAGGGATTCCCCCGCCGGGTCCCACCAGGCGCTGGTGCCGGCGCGGCTCCTCCGCGGTAGGGGGGGGCGTGTTCACCCCGCTCATCGCCCACCTCACCGCCCGCCACACCGCCCTGTTCGGCGCGCAGGCGGCCGCCGATGCCGGCACCAGCCAGCGCCGCACCGCCGCCCAGCAGCTGGGAGGCGCCCTGGCCGACTTGCAGCACCAGCTCGACGAAGACAAGGCGCTGCTCAATTACAAGACCAAGCAAACGCCCGCCATCCAGCAAGCCTCCTTCCCCCAACGGCCGCCAGAAGCACGCCCAGGCCACCCTGCTCACCGCCGAGCTGCTGCTGGAGCGCGCCGCCAACGCCGCCACCACCCACGCCGCCGCGCTGGGCGCCGACTTCGACGCCGCCCGCTACACCGGCTTCCCGGCCGCTTTCCTGGCCGGCCGCAAAGGCACCGGCGAGGGCGACCAGCAAACTGCCAAGGCCCGCGCCGCGGTCCAGCACCACCGCGACGACCTCACCCACCGCATCACCGACGCCGTGAAGCTGGTGGCCGCCCAGTTCCCGCGCGACGAAGCCCGCGCCGCCGCCTACTTCCCGGTGGGCCTGCTGCAAGCCCCGGAAGCGGCGGCCCCGGCCACGAAGGCCGCCTAGTTGCCCGCCACCTCCATTAAAAAGCCCCTGCCGGACATCCGACAGGGGCTTTTTCATCTGGGCAAGGCACTCTGTTACTGCACCGCCACGCGCTTGGCCAGCACGGCCTCGCCGCTGTACAGGCGCAGCGTGTACACGCCCGGCGTCAGCCCGGCCGTCTCGACTTGAAAGTGGGCGCCGGCCGCGGCGGGGCGGCGCACCACCTGGCCCAGGGCGTTCAGCAGCGCGGCTTGCGTGGGCTGGAAGCTGGCCGGCAGCTGCACCGTGAAGGCCTCGTGGGCGGGGTTGGGGGCGAGGGAAACCTCAGCGGCGGTGGGGCGGGTGGTGGCCAGCGGGGTGAAGGTGCCGGTGTTGAGGAAGACGCCTACCGTGTTGGAGCCGGAGTTGGCGGTAATCATGTCCAAGCGGCCGTCGCCGTTCACATCCGCCAGGGCAATGTCGTGCGGCACGCTGCCGGCGCCGGTACTATAAAGCACGGGGGCCGCAAAGCTGCCGCCGGCCTGGCCCATGAGCACTGAGGCAGCGTCGTTGCCACTATGGGCCAGGACAATGTCGAGGCGGCCGTCGCCGTTTACATCGCCCAGCGCGATGCCCAAGGGATAGCTACCAGACACCGCCGGATAGGTATTGACGGTAGCAAAGCTGCCGCCCGCCTGGCCCAGTAGCACGGCAGTTTCGCCCATGTTGATGATGCTGGCTACGATGTCGCTCCGGTTGTCGCCATTCACATCACCCAGAGCAATGCTGTTGGGTACCTTCACGCCCCCTATAGACCCCATTGAATAGCGGCTAACGGCGAAGAAACCACCGCCAGGCTGCGCCAGTAGCACTGCGGCCGCGCCGCTATTATTGTTGCCGACTACGATGTCCAGTCGCCCGTCGTCGTCCACATCCCCCAAGGCCACACAACTGGCGTTGCTGTCGGGCCCGGTGGTGTAGGTGCTCACGGCGGCGAAGCCCCCGCCGGCTTGGCCCAGCAGCACATCCACCCCATCGGTCAGGTCATCGGCCAGCACGATATCGAGGCGGCCATCGGCGTTCACATCCCCCAGGGCTACGTCGTTGGGGTGGCTCGTTGGGCCCGTCGAATAGCTGCTTAGCGGCCCGAAGCCACCCCCGGGTTGCCCCAGCAGCACGCCCACGTTGCGCAGAATCATATTGGGCATGACAATGTCAAGCACGCCGTCCCCATTCACATCCCCGACGGCCACTTTCCAGGGCCGCCCACCCGCGCCGGTGGAATAGGTGCTGACGGAGGCAAAGCTGCCGCCCGCTTGCCCCAACAAGACGCCCGCCGTCCCAATCGCATAATTGGCCGTTACGATGTCAGGTCGGCCGTCCCCATTCATGTCGCCCATTGCCACGCCAACCGGCTGGCTGCCCGCGCCGGTCGGGTAAAGGCTTACCGGCCCAAAAATCTGGCCCCAGGCCGCCGGCCCAACTGCGACCAATGCCAGCAGCAGCGCCCCGCGTCTATAGTTTGAGAAACGATTCGTGGTGGAAGTAAAAAATTGTTCCATGCGGGAAGGTGAAAAGAGGTGGGTAGGTAATGCAAGGTAAGCAATTTTGCCAACGACAGAAGCCCGTCCCAACAAGCATTGCACTTGCCGGAACGGGCTTCCATTCTTTTAGCATCTAGGCGACCTACAGCTTCTCGTAAATGACGGCGGCGCCCTGGCCCACGCCCACGCACATGGTGGCCAGGCCGTAGCGCATGCCCTCGCCGCGGCGGTGCATCTCGTGCAGCAGCGTGGCCGTGATGCGAGCGCCCGAGCTGCCCAGCGGGTGGCCCAGGGCAATGCTGCCGCCGTTCACGTTCACCTTGGCCGGGTCCAGGCCCAGCTCGCGGATGCAGGCAATGCTCTGGGCCGCGAAGGCTTCGTTGAGCTCAATCAGGTCAATGTCGTTGATGGTGAGGCCGGCTCGCTGCAACACCTTTTGGGTGGCCGGAATAGGGCCCAGGCCCATCACGGCGGGGTCCACGCCCGCCACGGCCGAGGCCACCACCCGCGCCAGCGGCTTGAGGTTGTAGCGTTGCAGGGCGTCCTCGTTCACCAGCAGCACCGCCGCGGCGCCGTCGTTGATGCCCGCCGAGTTGCCGGCCGTCACCGTGCCGCCCTCGGGCTGGAAAGCGGGCTTGAGCGTGGCCAGCTTCTCCAGGGAAGAAAAGCGCGGCTGCTCGTCGGCGTCAAACAAGGCCGTGTCGCCCTTGGGCTGCGGAATGAACACCGGCACAATCTCCTTGCGGAAGCGGCCTTTCTCAAACGCCCGGGCGTAGCGGCGCTGGCTCTCGAAGGCAAAGGCGTCCTGTTCCTCGCGGGTGATGCCGTACTGCTTGGCCACGTTCTCGGCCGTCTGGCCCATGGCGAAGGGGTAGTGCAGCTTGCTCAGTTTGGGGTTCACGAAGCGCCAGCCCAACGTGGTGTCGTGGGCCGTGAGCTCGCGCCCGAAGGCCGACTCCGACTTGGCCATCACAAACGGCGCGCGGGTCATGCTCTCGGCCCCGCCGGCCAGGTACACGTCGCCCTCGCCGCACTTGATGGCGCGGGCTGCGTCCATGATGCTTTGCAGGCCGGAGGCGCACAGGCGGTTCACGGTGTTGCCGGGCACGGTGATGGGCAGGCCGGCCAGCAGCGCCGCCATGCGGGCCACGTTGCGGTTGTCTTCCCCGGCCTGGTTGGCGGCGCCGATGATGACGTCCTCCACGGCGGCTTTGTCAACGGAGGGGTTGCGGCGCAGGAGCTCGCGGAGCACGTGGGCGGCCAAATCGTCGGGGCGGACGCTGCTCAGCGCGCCCGCAAATTTTCCAATCGGGGTACGCACCGCGTCCACGACATATGCAGTTGGCATTATCAGAAGGTGTCAATGGCGGCGCAAGCGCCGGATGGGACTAAATTTGTGGCCCCGGCACAAGCCCGGGCCTCTTTCTACACTACAACAAAGATGATACAAAGAATCCAAAGCGTGTTTTTGCTGTTGCTGGCGTTGGCCATGCTCAGCGTGTTGGCGTTGCCGCTGTGGCACAAAATTGATGGCCTCACCCACCAGGAGCTCACGCTCACCGCTTTCGGCTTCCAGCCCAAAGGATTGGAATTGCCCGCCGGCACCGGCCCCGTGTGGCTGATTGGCGCGCTGGCCGCCGCCTCGGCCGCCGTGGCCGTCTACGAGATTTTTCAGTTTAAAACCCGCGGCAAGCAGCTGCTGCTGGGCTCCGTCAACCTGCTGCTCATCGTGGCCACGCTGGGCGCCATGTTCTACTTCTCCAACAAAGGCGAGCAATTGCTCAACCTCAAGCTCGAAGGCCAGTTCCTGGCCGGCTTTTACTTGCCCACGCTGGCCCTGCTCCTGAATTTGCTGGCCAACCGCTTCATCCGCCGCGACGAGCAGCTCGTGCGCAGCATGGACCGCCTGCGGTAAGCTACCGAAAGACCCAGTAAAAAGGCCACTGTGACTATCACAGCGGCCTTTTTTATTTAATAAAAACGTAAAGCCTAGCGTTGCGGCGCCGTGCCAACGGCCTGCTGCACTTCCTCCACGCTGGCGTCGAAATCGAAGGCATCGTACACGTGGTAGAAATTCTGCTGGTCCACCACGTGGGAGTAGGCATACTTGGCAAACTCTACCCGCGAAGCCTCAAACTCGAAGCTGCGCAGCAAGCGCTTCAAATCATCGGCCTGAATGCTGGTTTGAGCCAGCGCCTCTTTGGCCGTGCTCAGCTTGCTGGCCTCAAACGGCCGCTGCTTCACCGACTGCATGATGGCGTCCACGTCCTGCGGAGGCAGCACGCGCAGGCTGCTGGTGGCCGTGCCGGGGTAATAGCCGCCGGAGTTGGGGTTGCCCGGGGCGTTATTGTAGCCGCCGCCTACCGGACCGTTGGGGTCGTTGCCATATCCGTTAGGGTTGGCATTGGGGTAGTTGCTGCCGTTGCCGTAGCCACCGTTGGGGTCATAGGGCGTGGGGCTGTTGTAGCTGCCGTTGCCGCCGTAGCCGGGCGCAGCGTTGTAGCCGTTGTTATAACCGTAGCCGCGCCCGCCGCCGTAGGCTGGCCCGTACAGCGCCACCGCGCCCACCTGCCGCAAATCGAGGGGCCGGCCGGGCCGGGCAATCAGCACAAACGAGGTTTCCAGGCCCGGCTGCAGCCACACGCGGCTCCGGAAGCGCACCGCCCGTCCGTAACCGGTGGGCAGCGTAAAATCGGCCCAGTGCTGGCCGGGCGCCAGCTGGTCGACGTGTACCTGCCGGGCGCCGCCGCGCGTCAGCAAGCGCCCATCCAGCACCAAGTCGAACCGCACGCCGCGCTCCGAAGTGAAGTTGACGTTGGCCGGCGCGGGCGGATAAGCCAGCGCGGGGGCCACCGCCGAAAAGAAGCTGGCAATGGCGAGGAGTAAGAGCTTTTTCATGGCTTTTGCAGAAAAGGTTCCGCCATACGGTCGGCGGGTAATTCGCTATTTTCAAAAGGTGTGCCATGTTTGATGCAATACTGAGTAGGGTGCGGGGCTTGCCCCCGCCCGTCGTTGAACGAACCATAAACGAGTCGTTCAGCGACGGGCGGGAGCAAGCCCCGTACCCTACATTTTAACACAAAAAAGCCCCCGCAACCGAAGCTGCGGGGGCTTTTCAAGCAAGCGAAACGCTGAGGTTACTTCGCTATTCGCGTCACCTTGAATTCGGTGCGGCGGTTGCGCTGGTACTCGGCTTCGGTCTTGGCGTTTTTCACTACCGGGCGGGTTTCGCCGTAGCCTTTGGCCGTGATACGGCTCTTGTCGATGCCTTTGCTCACGATGTACGCCACGGCGGCATCAGCACGCTGCTGCGAGAGCTTCATGTTGTAAGCGTCCTTGCCGCGCGAGTCGGTGTGCGAGCTCAGCTCGATGGAGATTTTGGGGTTGTCCACCAGCGTCTGCACCAGAGTGTCGAGGCGAATAGCAGCATCCGGACGGATGTTGTACTTGTTGTAATCGTAGAAAATGTCCTTAACCTCGATGGCTTTGGCCAGGATGATTTTGTTCAGCGTCAGGGTTACCGGCAGCTGAATGTCGTTCGTGAGGTTGGGCAGGGCGTCCTGGCTGGGCTTGCGGCCCACGGTGCTCAAGGTGGTGCGGGCGGTGAAGTCACCGGCGCGCTCGGCGCGGAAGGAGTAGTTGCTCACCGAGTCCAGCTTCACGCTGAATTTACCGGCGGCGTCGCTGGTCACGGTCTGCGGCTGGCCGTTGGGGCCGAGAACCGTCACGGTAGCGCCGGCCACGGGCAGGGTGGTGTTGGCTTTGTCGTCGCGCTCCAGCACGGTGCCGTCGGCGTAGAAAGTAACCAGCTTGAGCGGCTTCTTCTTGTACATGTACTCGTCGTCGGAGCCTTTGCCACCGGCGCGGTTCGAGCTGAATAAGCCCATCTCGTTGGTCATCGGCACGGGCGCGAAGTCATCGGCGGTGCTGTTCACGTCGGCGCCCAGGTTCATGGCCTGGCCGTTTTTCACCATAAACAAGTCGAGCTTGCCCAGGCCGGCGCGTCCATCCGAAGCGAAGTACAGCGTGCCATCCGGCGCCACGCCGGGGAAGTTCTCGTTGCCGGCGGTGTTGATGCTTTCGCCCAGGTTTTCGGCGGGCGAGAAGCGGCCGTTCGGGCCGAGGGTGGCTTTGTAGAGGTCGTTGCCGCCTTGGCCGCCTTTGCGGCTGGAGGCGAAGTAAAGCGTGGTGCCGTCGGGGGCGAAGGCCGGCGAGAAGTCATCGGCCGAGCGGTCGTTGATGTTGGCGAGCACGGGCTCGCTCCACACGCCGGCTTTGTTGTAGGAAATCCAGAGGTCGACGCTCAGGTAGCCTTTCTTGCTGCCGTCGTTCGAGCGCGCAAACACCACCGTCTTGCCGTCGGGGGTGTAGGTGGCGCTGGCCTCGTGCTTGTTTTCGGTGTTGAAGGGACCTTCCAGCTTGCGCACGCTGCCACCGGTCATGGTCGCGGCGTTGTCGAACTTGATGGCGTAGAGGTCCTGGAAGTTCTCGCCGTTGCCGAGGTACTTCTTGCCCTCGCGGCCGGAGGTGAACACGAAGTCCCCGCCCTGGCCCATCATCGTGCCGCCAAAATCGGAGCCCGCCGAGTTGAGGGCGTCCACCGGCATCACGTCATACTTATTTTTCATGCCAGCCACCTCTTTGCTGGCGCTGGCGTTTTTGGCTTCGGCTTCGGCGCGGGCGGCCAGGGTGCGGTTGCCGCCGCTGCTGGCGTAGGTGCTGAACTGAGCCGCGGCTTCGTCGTACTTGCCGTTGGCCTTCAGGGCCTCGGCGTAGCGGAAGCCGGCGTCGGCGTTTTTCACCCCACCGTCCAGGGCCGCCTTGTAGAAGGGCTCGGCCATCTCCACCCGGTTCGAGAGGCGGTAGGCCTCGCCGATGCGAAAGTTCGAAATGGCCGCGTTTTTACCTTTGGCCACGTCGGCCTGGTAGAGCGGTATCGCCAGTTCGTACTGGCCGCGGGCAAACGACTTGTCGCCTTTGCTCATGGCGCCGCCGCCGGCACAGCCGTTTAGCAGCGCCGTAGAACCAGCCGCGACGCAGATTAATACTAGTTTCCTCATAGGTGGTGTGGTGGAGGGGTGGTGAGGGAGAAGGAGCCGGAAGATTTCCCGACTAGGCATTTTTGGGTTAGCAATAATACTACGTTTAGGTAGGATTCACGCAAGGCGCTGGTTTTTTTCTTCCTGGCCAAAGTACCGCGCCAGCCAGGTTTGGGCCGCCGGCCGGGGCCAGTTCGTGTCCAGCTCCGCTTTTGTGGCCACCGTGTTATCGAAATAAAACGTGTCGGGCGCTACGGTGCCGGCGGCCACGGCGGCTTTTATCTCGTTGTGCTTCAATAAGTAAATATCGCCGTCCTGCATAAAGGCCAGCCACGACTTGTCGAGCAGCTCCACGCCGAGCACGTCTTCGAGCTGGGCCACGAAGCGCACCGAGGCATCGATGGAACAACCGCTGGCCCCGGCCACGCCTTCGTCCAGCCCAATCACCAAAAATTGCTGATGCAGCACTTCGGCCGAGGCCAACAGGCTGCGGCCGTGGCTGGTCCACTCTTCGGAGAAGCGCGCCAGATGGGGCAAAATCGAAACCGTTTCGGGCCCGGAAAACGGCCGGCTGGCTTGGTAAATCCATACCCGGGCCGTGGGCGGAAGCTGGTCAAAGGCTACGTACATATATGGTCTGAACCGCGGATTTATCGGATTGAACGAATCAGTCGGATTTCGTGGGCGCCAGGGGGGAGCAATCAGTGTCGATATCAATGCTGATATGAGCCTTTTGCATCCTCAAATGTGAGGCTTTGCCGCGATGATACAAACATCGGCCACAAAATCCGACCAATCCGTTCAATCCGATAAATCCGCGGTTCAGACTCAGGCGTTGATGCCCTCGGCCGAAGCCACCAGCTCGGCCAGGTCGAACACCTGCACGGCGTTTTCCTGCTCCTTGTTTTTCACGCCGTCGCTCATCATGGTCATGCAGAAGGGGCACGACACCGCGATGATGCTGCCCTGCAGGCTGTGCTGGCTGGGGGCGTCGGTTTCGGTTTCCACACCGCCCAGGTTTTGCAGGGCCGCGGCCGCGCCGCTGAGGGTGGCCAGGGCTTCCTCGGTGCGCTCGATGTTGATGTCTTTCTTGCCGGGCTCGGGCTCTTTCCACATCTGAGCACCGCCGGCGCCGCAGCACAGGCCGTTGGCGCGGCTGCGCTTCATCTCCACCAGGTCGGCGTCCAGCGCAGCCAGCACTTCGCGCGGGGCTTCGTAGATGTTGTTGGCGCGGCCCAGGTAGCAGGAGTCGTGGAAGGTGATGCGGCGGCCCTTGAAGCTTTCGCCGCCCGTCACGCCTACCTTGCCTTCGTTGATGAGCTGCTGCAGGTAGGTGCTGTGGTGAATGACTTCGTAGTCGCCGCCCAGCGCCGGGTACTCGTTTTTGATGGTGTTGAAGCAGTGCGGGCAGGCCGTCACGATTTTCTTGATGCCGTAGCCGTTCATCGTCGTGATGTTCTGCATGGCCTGCATCTGAAACAGGAACTCGTTGCCGGCGCGCTTGGCGGGGTCGCCGGTGCAGCTTTCTTCCAGGCCCAACACGGCGTACTTCACGCCCACGTGGTCGAGGATGCGCACAAAGGCGCGGGTCACGCGCTTGTACCGGTCATCGAATGCGCCGGCGCAGCCCACCCAGAACAGGATTTCGGGCGACTCGTTGCGGGCAGCCAAATCGGCCATGACGGGAACAGTGATTTGGCGCTTTTCGCCGGCAGCGGGAGTGGTTGGAGACATGGATGGAGGAATGGACAACACGATTGTCATCCTGAGCGCAGCGAAGGACCTTATCACGTCCGCGCCGCTGTGAGTGGTTAATCCAGACGAAAGCAGCGGTGATAAGGTGCTTCCTTCGTCAGCATGACAGACGATTTATGCGACGGTAACCGCCGGCTTCTCGGCCGCAAACAAGTCATCGGCCCAGTTGAACCGGTCGGAAGGCGAGAAGGCCCACGGCGCGCCGTTGTTTTCAATGTTGGAGAACATGACATTGAGCGAGTTCGGCGCGGCCGATTCTTCCAGCACCAGGAAGCGGCGCATCTCAATAATGCTTTCCAGCGGGTTGATGTTCACGGGGCAGCTTTCCACGCAGGCGTTGCAGGTGGTGCAGGCCCAGAGCTCCTCGGGCGTCACCTTGCCGCGCAGCAGCGTGGCTTCCATCAGGTCGGTCACGGGCTCGTGCTTGGCTTCGGGGCCGTACTGGTTGGGGCGGAAAATGAGCGGCGACTCGTATTTCTCCTCCATCCGGTCGCGCGTGTCCATGATGATTTTGCGCGGCGATAGCAGCTTGCCTGTCAGGTTGGCGGGACACACCGAGGTGCAGCGGCCACACTCCGTGCAGGAGTAGGCGTTCATCAGGTTGGTCCAGGGCAGGTCTTCCACGTCCTTGGCGCCGAAGCTGGTGGGCGCCAGGGTCGAGCCGTCGGGCGCGGTGGGGGCGGGCGGCACCACGTAGCTGGGGTCCATCATGGCCTTCACCTCGTGGGTGATGCTTTCCACGTTCGAGAACTGGCCCTGCGGCACTAGGCGCGAGTACCACACGTTCGGAAACGAGATGATGATGTGAAAGTGCTTGGAGCTGGGCAGGTAGTTGAGAAAGATGAAGATGCCCGTGATGTGGGCCCACCAGCCAATGCGCTCCAGCACGTGCAGCGTGCCCGCATCGGACGGGAGCAGGCCCACCAGCAGGCTGCTGACGGGGAAGGTGCCGGGCATTTCCTCGCCCAGCATCTGGTGCATTTTGAGGTCGGCGGTGTTCATGAAGAACAAGGCCACCATCAGAATGACTTCGATGTAGAGAATGACGTTGGCATCGAGCTTGGGCCAGGCGCGCAGCTCCACGCCGGTGAAGCGCTTCACGGGGTTGGTGCGGTTGCGGCGCCACCAGAAGGCGGCCACGGCGATGATTACCAGCGCGGCCAGGATTTCGTTGGTGGCCATCAGCACGTCGTAGACCGGGCCGAGGAACTTGAGCGAGCGGTGAAAGCCGAAGATGTTGCCAAACAAACCGTCGATGACGATTTCAATCACCTCGATGTTAATCACCAGAAAGCCCACGTACACCACCAGGTGCAGCAGGGCAGGGGTGAGGCGCTTGAACATTTTCTGCTGCCCGAAGGCCACCAGCAGCGTTTTGCGGAACCGCTCGGCGGGGTGGCCGCTCATGTCGCGCTCGCGCCCGACGTGGATATTGGCCCAGATTTTTCGCACTTGCCAGGCAAACAAGCCGAAGGCGGCCACCAGCAGCAGCAGGAAGAGGATGGATTGCAACATGCGGTAAAGGTAAGGAGGTGGGAACGTTTGCGGCCGCAAGATAGTCGGCATGCCGAGCACTTTTCGATGGATTGCTGGAAGCTCAATACTTTTTTTACTCAATTTCTTGCGCCATTGTTTTGGTTTCGTACCTTTGCGGTCCCCAAAGCGGCTTGCTGCGGCGGGGAAACGGCAACATAGCTCAGTTGGTAGAGCACAGCACTGAAAATGCTGGTGTCGTTGGTTCGATTCCAACTGTTGCCACAAAAAAGGCCCTCAGCATATTGCTAAGGGCCTTTTTTATTTGCTATGAAAGGGCTCAAGGCAGGCTTGCAATCAGTCCTGCTAATAGTTCGGATTTGGCGTTCGGGCGGCCCAGTAGCGCACCTCATGCACCAAAACTGCCGCGGGTGCGGCCAAGGTAGCCGCGAATAGGAAAAATAGGAAAAATTTGATATGTTGCCGAGGCTTATTCAGCTTGCTCGTTTTCTACCGCGCCTGCCATGAAACCCAGCCAAGGAAAACAGAATCGCGCCGAAGTCAACGGCGCCGTTACGCAGATTTACAGCCTGAAGCCACTTGCGGTACCGGAGCTGGTAGGGGCGACCAATGGCCAATTGCCGGTGGTGGCGCTGGTGCTGTGCCACGGCATGGGGCAGCAGGTGCGGCACGAAACCCTGGCCGAAGCGGCGAACAACCTGCACCACAGCCGCGCCGAAAAAGCGGTGGTGCGGTACGTGCAGTTCGCCGACCCCGACCGACCCGGCAAAGGCGACCCGCTTCTGCCACGCGCCGAGATAGAAGTGGAAGTGCCTAGCAGAGAAGGCCAGCCCGCGGCGCGCCAATTCGTGCACGTGTACGAAGTGTACTGGGCCCCGCTCACGGAGGGAATGATTGGCCTCACGGACGTGGTGCGGTTTCTGACCTCGGCGGGGGTGCAGGGACTGCGCTATGCCCGAAATCAGTTTCCGCGCTGGCTTTTCGGCAAAGAAGAAAGCCTCGACGTGAAGCCCAACACCTTTTGGCAATTGGCCGGGCTGCTGGCGCTGGTGCTTTCTCTGGTGCTCATTAATACCGTAATGACACTGGTGCTGGGCGAGAATTTATTCGGCACCAATGCCAGCCGCACGGCCCCGCCCGAGCTGATAAACCGGCTAACGACCTGCCTCACCGTGCTGCTGGTGGCGGGGGGATTCGTGTACCTGAGCATCCGGCGTTGCAACAAACAGCAACGCAAGCCCACGCAACAGCCCGGGGCCGTGCGGTGGGCATGGGTTTTCCTTGGCCTCCTGTGCCTGTTGCTAGTGGCTTCGGCTGGGTTTATGGGCTGGAGCTACGTGGCGCTGCACCGCGCCGCGGCCCAGCCGGACACGCACGAGCCGTGGCTGAGCGGGCGTTCGGTGTGGGTGGTGCTGGTGTGGGCGGCAGCCGTAACAGTAAGCTGGTGGTGCCGGGGCTTTTTGGTGCAATACCTGGGCGACGTGGCCATCTACACCGATGCCTATAAGGTGGATAAATACTACACCATCCGAACCCGCATTCGGCGGCTGGCCCAGCGCACGGTAGAAGCGGTGTATGGCGCCCGAGTTGAGGGCGCGGCTGGGCCTTTCTACTACCAGCGCGTGGTGATGGCTGCCCATTCGCTGGGCTCGCTGGTGGCTTATGACGCCCTGAATGCTATACTCCTGGCCGATGAGGCAGCGGGCGGCGGCTTGCGTGTGCCGGCACGCACCGGGGCGTTGGTTACTTATGGCTCGCCGCTCGATAAAACAACGTTTCTGTTTCATGCCAAAAGCCAGAAAACGGCCATCTACACGGCGCTGGACTCTTCGCGCCAGCCGCTGGTGTGGGACGCCGCCGCGCGCCGCGCCGTGCAGTGGGTGAACCTGCATTCGACGGCCGATATCATCAGCGGCGCGCTCGACTATTTCGATTCGCCTGCTTCCCGTGCCGCCGGCACGCCGCCCGTGCTGAACTGCCCCGACCCGGACGCCTTCACGCCCGTGTATGCTCACACCCAGTACTGGAACGGCTGGGTGCTTTCCAAGGCGTTGCGGTTGGCCCTGAGCGGGCACACCATTAGCGTCGGGGACCTCGCCCTGCGCGATGCCGAAGCAAACCCACTGCCCTCGGCCGGCGCATAGCCAGGTCCTAGCCGGCCAGCACAGCTCGCGACGTGGCAGGTGCGCTGGCTTGGGGCTTTGAAACTGGGCGAGGCAGAAAGATTAAGTGGTGCACAGCCCTGCTGCCGTTTGGCGCACGAGGCGCTGCAAAATTTCGACTTAGAGCAGAGGTTACTCTACCACCACCCGGGCCGTGTACTGCCGGCCCAACGTGTCGGTGGCGCGCAGCGTGTAGAGGCCCGGGGCTAAGCCCAGCACCGGCACCTCGGCCGCGGCGGAAACGGTGGTTTCACGCGCCACGCGGCCTTGGGCGTCCAGCAGTAGCACGCGGGTTCCCACGGGCAGGCTGGGCAGGTGTACCAAATTGGTGGCGGGGTTGGGGTAAAAGCGCAGCGGAGAAAGGCTGGCAGCGGCCCGCACCGATAGCACCGTGCTTAGGCGAGCCGCAAAGGTTTCGTAACCATTGCCGACGTTGAGGGCGTAAGCACCAAGGGCAACATTGCCCGTCGCGCCGCCCAGCAAGTACAGGTTGCCGCCGGCATCGAGGCCAATGTAGCGGCCGCTAGAACTGCCGCTGCCCTGCGCCTGCTGCGCCCACCGCACCTGTCCCTGCGGCGAAAACGCCACCACCGAAACAGTGGGCAGGTTGCCGTTGGCGGTGTTGGTGAGCGTGAAAGACCCATAGGCGGCTTGGTTTGTGAAACCGCCCGTGAGGTAGGCATTACCGGCCGCGTCCACGGCCAGGCCCACCGCCGAGTCGGTGCCGGAAGTGCCGGTGCCTACCTGGGCCCAGAGCGCCACGCCGGCCGGTGAGTACTTGGCTAGGTAAGCGTGGAGGTTGCCCGACGAGGTAATAGCAATGCTGCCAAAGCTGAGAGGCCGGTTGTAGTCGCCGCTGACGTAGAGATTGCCGGCCCCGTCCACCGCGGCCTCGCTCAGCCAGTCGTCGCCGATGCCGCCATACTGTTGCGCCCATTGTGGCGTGCCCTGGGCAGAAATCCGGATGATGAGGTCATCGAAGAAGCCGCTACTGGCGTAGGCAGTGCTGCCCACGGCCAGAGGCGCGGAAAAAGAAACCAACAGGTACGTGTCGCCGGCGGGGCCGGTGGCCAGTTGGGGGCGACGGAAGCCATTGCCCTGTGCGGAGGTATAGCGGCAGGCGGGCTGCAGCCATTGCTCGGCCCCCGTGGCCCCCGAAAGCTGGGCTACGTAGACGCCCATGTCGGGCGAAAAGGGCAGCGACGCCGACCCCACCGTCATCACGCCCTGATAATTGCCCGTGAGGTATACCTGCCCGGCGGCATCCACGCTAACGCTGGTGGCCGGATTGGGGGCCAGCCCCGTCGAATAGCACGCCTTAACCCAAAGGGCGGTGCCTTGGGGGGAATAGCGCGCCACAAATCCCTGCGTGGAAAAGGCAGAGCCGGTGCTCAGCACCACGCCGCCAAAATCGACGCTGCCGGAGAATTCTCCGGCCACGTAGGCATTGCCCGCAGCATCTACCGCAACGTCAATGGCATCCTCATAGGCGGAGCCACCAATTTGGCGCACCCAGGCCAAAGTACCCGTCGGCGTGTACTTCGCCAAAAAAGCGTCGTAGTTGCCCCGGCTCACGAGCGGCACGCCATCCACGACGGTGGAGCCAGTAAAGCGGCCAACTTCGTAAAAGTTGCCGGCGGCATCTACGGCCCCTTCGGCGAGGAACTGAGTACCGGCGCCCAGGGCACGGGCACCGGCCCAGTTGGGCGCCGTTTGGGCCCCGGCGCGCCCGCTGACACCCAAGCCGGCCAGCAAAACCAGCGCGATGAACCGGAAAAAGAAAAAAGTAGAAATCGGCATAGAGAATTAAGAATAAGGAGAAACAGAGGCCCGCCGAACAACCAACAACCCATCTTTTCGAAGCGACGGTTGCCGAAAGAACGTCATGCCGAGCCGAAGGCCAGGTACTTCGGGTGCTCGCGTGGGGGTGCTCACTCAAAAACACCCTATGAAATGCTTCGTTGGGGCGTTGGCCATATGCTTTAAGGCGCTAATATTCAAACAGCTCAAGCTGCGTAAGTGCTTTCCGGCGTCTGCCGTACCAGGCTCAGGGCAACCAAGGTGGCCAGCAGCGACTCCACCTTTTCGGGTTTGAGGCGCTTGAAGCCGGCGGCTACCTGCGTGGCCGTTATGGGCTGTCCGGCTTGGGCCACGGCGTCGCGCAGGGCCTGCATCTGCTGGGCCAGCTCGGTGGGGAAGGGGATAGAGGAGGTGGGCGCAGGGGATAAGGCTAGGTCGATGGTGGCCTGCGCGCCCGTATTCCCTACCCCCTGTTCCTTATTCCCTTTCGCCTGGTACGCGGGGCGCAGGTAGCGGATGTGGCCCGCCAGTTCCTCGCGGGCGCGCTCGTGGTTGAGGCGCAGTAGGCGCGTGAGAATCTCGCTCGCTTCATTGAACAATTGACTTACTACCACACGCGAGATGCTTCGTTGCGCTCTGCATGACCGTTTCGAAAACCTCCGTGGTGACCCTAAAACTCTACGATGAAGCCGATGGTGGGCACCACCAGCGCGTCGTCGTCGGCCAGCAGAATAGGCACGGCGTTGCTGCCATCCGAACGCAGGGGCTGGCCGTCGGTGGTGACGTAGCCGGAGTTATCGGGCAGGCGGTCGAAGGTGTAGGTGGGCACCGAGACGGGCTTGGCGAGCAGGGCGTTCTGCACGTCCACGTAGAAATCAAAGCTCAGGCGGCGCAGGCTTACTTTTTTGTCGAGGCGCAGGTCGAGCTGCTGGAAGCCGCTCAGGCGGCGGGTGTTGAGCTGGCTGTAGTCGAGAATGCCCGTGCCCACGGCCTGGTAGCTGGCGCGGCTGGCGGCTTCGTCGTAAGGCGTGTAGGGCGCGCCGCCACCCACGCGGTACTTGGCGCCCAGCTCCCAGCCGCGGCCCAGCTGGTAGCCCAGCAGCGCCGAGCCCAGGAAGCGGGTGTCCCAGGCCGTGGGCTTGTACACGCCGTCCAGCCCCGAAAACTCGGAGCGGAAACCCGTGAGCGACACAATGGCGAAGAGCTTGCCGCTGAGCTTCTGCTGAAAAAAGGCTTCGGCGCCGTAGGCCCGGCCCTGGCCGGTGCTCGTCACGGCCTCGTTGCCGATGGCGTTGAAATCGCCGCCCAGGTTGGCCAGGCTGATGCCGTCGCGGACGGACACGGGGTAGTAGTCGTACTTCTTGTAAAAGCCTTCCAGCGTGAAGCGGGTGGCCTTGCCGGGCAGCCATTCCAAGCCAGCCACGGCGTGGTCGGAGCGGATATAGCGGCCGTCGGAGTTCACCCGGGCGCCATTGGGGGCGCGGTAGCCCAGGATGGTGCTGGGCGGGATTTTAAAGTAGCGGCCCAGCGAGGCGTTCAGGTTCAGGGTGGGCAACAGGGCGTAGCTCAGCGCGGCGCGCGGCGAAAGCGTGCGGTCGAGCCGGTAGCCTTCGGTGAGGGCCGTGGTGCCGTCGGTGCGCAGGCCGGCCGACACGGTGAGGCGGCTGCTGGCGCCGTAGGTGCGCGTGGCTTGCACAAAGCCCCCGAAGCGCACCAGGTCGAGGTCGGTTTTGAAGCGCACCGTCACGGCCGGGCTCACGAGCTGACCGCCAGCGTCGCGCACTTCGGAGCGCAGGCGCTGGGTGAGGTCGTTGTCGTAGTGCTGCACCTGGAGCACCCCGCCGTAGCTGTATTGCCAGCGGCCCACGCGCTTGTTCACGTCGGCGCGCAGCTTGTTTTCGGTTTCGCCGCTGCGGGCGCCCAGCTTGCGGCGGCTTTCGTCGCCGGTGTAGCCGTACTCGAAGGCATCGGCGGCGCTGTGCTGCTGGGTGCGGCTCAGGGCCACGTTCACGAAGCCGTTTTCCACCAGATGGCGCAGGTTCAGGCCCACGGTGTAGTTCCACTGGTCGATGGTGGGGTTGGAGCGCAACACATATTCTTTCGAGGGCGAGCTTTTCTTGGGCGCCACGATTTCGAAGTGGTCGATGGCGCCTAGCCCGAGGCTGGTGAGCGTGGTTTTCTCCGAAAGCTTGGTGGTGGTTTTGAACTGAAAGTCGTAAAAATCCGGTCGGATGGGCAAGTCAATCAGCTTGAACAGCAGCTGCAAATACGAGCGCCGGGCCGAGGCCAGAAACGTGGTGTTCGAAGCCAAAGGCCCTTCCAGCGTGGCCGCCACCTCCGTGCCTGAGGTGCGCAGGTTGCCCTGGATGCGCTCGGAGTTGCCGTCGCGCTGCCGGAACTGCAGCACCGAGCTCAGGGCGTTATCGTAGCGCGCCTGGAAGGCCGAAGAACTCAGCGTCACGTCCTCAATAAAGCTCACGTTGAGGATGCCGGCCGGGCCGCCGGCACTGCCCTGCGTGGGAAAATGGTTGATGACCGGCACTTCGATGCCGTCGAGGTAATACACGTTTTCGTTCGGCGCGCCGCCCCGGATGATGATGTCGTTGCGGAAGCCAGCCGTGCCGCCGCTGCCCCCGCCGCCCACGCCGGGCAAGCTCTGCACCACCCTGGAAATGTCGAAGTTTCCGCCCGGGTTGCTCTTGATTTCCTCGGTAGTGAGGCGCTGCACGCTCAAGGGCGTTTCGGCCGTGGCCACCCGAATGGCGCGGCTGGCCGTCACGGTCACTTCACCCAGGTTCTGAGGTACGGTGTTCAGCTCCAGGTTGAGGGTGTTCACGTTGCCGCTGCTCAGGGCGATGTTGGAGCGCACCAGCGGGTCGTAGCCCACGAAGGTGGCGCGCAGGTTGTAGGCGCCGGCCGGCACGCCCGTGAGGCGGTAGCGGCCCTCGGCGTCGGTGGCGGTGCCGAAATCGGTGCCTTCCAGGGTGATGCTCACGCCGGGCAGGGCCTCCTGGGTAGCGCGGTCGCGCACGGTGCCGGCCACGGTGCTGGGGTTTTGGGCCAGGGCCGGGAGAGAAAAAATCAGTGAGTAAAGCAGCAGAGTACATATTCGCATGCAGAGGGAAGTAGCAAGCGCCCCAAATGTTTAGCTCGAAACTGTTGCCTGCATTCCAGAAAAAATACAGTCGAGGCAATCCGCAAGCTCAACCGGTGGCGTAGGTGGGTCATACTCTTCAATAACCAACCATTTCTCTATTCAGATGAAAAAGTCTTTGTTTTCCCTCGCTTTCGTTGCCCTGTTCAGTGTTGCCGCTACCACTACTGTTTCGGCCCAAGCTACCAAAACCGTGATGGTGGGCGGCGCCCCCATGTACCCCACGAAAAACATCGTGGAAAACGCCGTTAACTCGAAAGACCACACCACGCTGGTGGCCGCCGTGAAAGCCGCCGGCCTGGTCGAAACTCTCAGCAGCGCCGGCCCCTTCACCGTGTTCGCCCCCACCAACGAAGCCTTCAACAAGCTGCCCGCCGGCACGGTAGAAACCCTGGTGAAGCCCGAGAATAAGGCCACCCTCACCAAAATCCTGACCTACCACGTGGTGGCCGGCCGCATGACCTCGGCTGACCTGATGAAGGCCATCAAAGCCGGCAAAGGCAGCGCCACCCTCAAAACCGTGAGCGGCGGCACCCTGACGGCCATGATGAAAGGCAAAGGCATTGAGCTGAAAGATGAAAAAGGCGGCATGTCGATGGTGACCATCGCTGACGTGCTGCAGAGCAACGGCGTGATTCACGTGGTGAACACCGTGCTGATGCCCAACTAGTTTTTCTGAGCTGGCAGACTTTACTAACCGCCGCGGGCCTGGCGCTCGCGGCGGTTATTTGCGTCCGGCGCTGGCGGGGCCGGTCCATCGGGCCGGGGACCAACCCACCCCGCTGTCCCAACGTACATTCGGCCACCGCGCGGCGCTGAAACTCACGCCTTCAATAATATCTTGCTGCCCGAGTCGTCTTTCTGAGCATCTAAGCAAACGCAAAAACCGCCGTCGGCCCCGGGCCAGCGGCGTTTTTTTGTTTTTCAGCAGTGACCAAAGCAGCCTCCGCCCGGCCGGTGCCTGCCTACTGGCATTCGGCCTCGGCGGCGCGGGCGTACTCGTAGCCCAGGCTCAGGGCGCGGCGGTAGAACTCGCACGCAGCCGTGGAGTCGCCGGTGTGGGCGGCCAGGCGGCCCAGCAGGAAATGGGTGCGGCCGTCGCGGGGCCGCGCCCGCAGCACGTGGAAGTAATCGAGGCGGGCGGCGTCGTAGCGGCCCAGCGCGGTGAGGGCCACGCCCCGCAGCTGCACGTATTGCCACGGCGGGGCGTGCCCCGCCCGCTGGCGCTGGGCCAGGCCGCGGGTGAGGTCGGCGAGGGCCGGCTCGGGGCCGTTGAAGTCGAGCAGACGGATTTCGCCCCGGGCCAGGTACGCAGCGCTCAGGGTAGAGTCGAGCACCAGCGCGCGGTTGAAGCTGAGCTCGGCCGCCGTGGGGTTGCCCAGATGGATGTCGCAGCGGCCCAGGCGGTAGAGCAGGTCGGCGGCCACGCGGCGCGGCTGCGGCTGGAGCAGGGCCGCCTGAAAATCGGCTTTGGCCGCTTGCGGATTGTGGTTGAGCAGCAACTCCAACTCGCCGCGGCGGCGCAGGGCGGGGCCGTAGTCGGGCCGGAAGTGCAGGGTTTCCTCAAAGTAGGCGTGGGCCGCAGCGAAGTTGCCGGCAGCGTAGGCGTGCAGGCCGTCGGTGTAGTTGCTGCTGGCCGTCACGCGGTCCATGGTCACCTTCACGGCCAGGCTGAACAGCAACAGGCCCGCCAGCAGCAGCAAAGTCAGCGTCCAGTCGCGGCGGGTGAAGCGGGCCTGCTGGCGCGGGATGCGCTGGTAGTGGCGCTCGCGGCTGCCGGCCGGCGGGCGGGTGCGCAGCGGCGCGGGCGGCGGCATGGGCACGCCGTACACGTGCTGGGTGGCGGGGCGGTGCTGCTGCTGGCGGCGGGCTTCTTCGGCGCGGCGGGCGGCCTGCTGCAACTGGAAATCGTAGGTGGCCCGGCGGCCGGGGTCGCTCAGCACGCGGTAGGCCACGGCAACGGCCTTAAACTGGTCTTCGTAGCGGGCGTCGCCGCCGTGCTTATCGGGGTGGTAGCGCACCACCAGCTGCCGGTAGGCCCGCTTGATGTCGGCGGCGGCGGCGGTGGGGGCCACTCCAAGAACTTGATAATGATTCTGACTCACGCTACACCGGCAAACACAAACGGCGCTACAAAAGTCAGCCACGCGCCGAAATTTTCCGTAGAACCGACGCAATCTGCTGGCCTATTTCTATAGAATGGCTGAGCTTTTTCGCCCTTTTTCCTTTCTTGCCACTCCATTTACGCGCCGTATGGTCACCGACGACGACACCTCCAAAACCCCTCGCAACGACAGCCTGATTGGCAACCTAACCGGCTACCTCGACACCCGCATCGACCTGGTCCGCCTCGAAATCCAGCAGAAAGTTTCCGCGGCCCTCGTGGGCACCATCCACGGCGCCATGCTGGCCGTGCTGGGCATCTTCTTTCTGATTTTTCTGAGCGTATTTGCCGGGCTGGCGCTTAATGACGCCCTCGACAGCCACTTCTGGGGCTTTGGCGTCGTGGCCGGCTTCTACCTGGTGCTGCTGGTGCTGGTGCTGGTGGGCGTAGACAAAGCCGCCTTCCAGGGCCTCGCCAACAAGGTGATGAAAGACACCATTTACAAATCCGACAAACGCCAAGCCTAGCCTGCCATGAGTGACCTGCAAAACCCTTTGTTTGAAGAGGAAAAAGAATTTCTCGAACGCAAAAAACTGGAATACGAGCGCGCCCTGCGCGGCGACGTCGACCACATCAAGGACCAGTCGGTGAAGGTGGGCAAAATTGCCGCCGTGGGCGCGGGCTTGGCGGGCGGCATCTGGCTCATCAGCAAGGCGTTTGGCGGCAAGAAGAAAAAGAAGCACAACCCCTACGTCGAGGAAGAGGACGACCACGACTACAACGGCGCGGCGGGCCACGGCTATGCCAATGGATTCGACACCCACGAGTTCGACCGCGACGGCGAGGATTTCGATGCCGACGACGAAAACGGCCGCGGCTACTACACCGCCGGCAACGGCCAGCGCTACAAGAGCAAGTTCTACCGCAAGTCGGCCGCCGACTCGGCCCGCGCCTTTGCCGAGCACGACGAGCGCGAGCACGGCCGCGAAGCCGACGACCTGGGCTTCGGCGCCCGGCCGTCGGCCGACGAGCACCAGCCCACCGCCCGCCATCAGCCCTCGCCCTACGACACCGAGGAGTTTGAGGACGACCCCTTCCAGGACCTGCCGTACGACGACAGCCGCCGCCTGCCCGCTTCGCACGCCTTTGACGACGAGGGCGGCAACGCGCCCGCACCGCGCCAATCCAACGGCCGGTCCAAGTTCGTGGGCGAGGTGTTGCAGTCCTTCCTGAAGTCGGACACCGGCAAGGTGTTGGTGGGCCAGGTGGCCGCCGTGGCCCTGGCGTTGGTGACGAAAAAGGTGAGCGAGTTTTTCCCGGCCGCCAAAAATTCGGACGCTAGTTCCGACCTTGCGACTTCGGCGGGCTACGCGCCCGTTGAAACCGGGTTTGCGCCCGTCGCCTCGTCAGTTTCCCTAGATTCCCCGGATGCGTCCACCCACTCCCAGTCTGTATGATGCGTTGCGGACCCGTCAGCAACACGGCCGTAAAGCGCTGGCCGTGCTGCTCGACCCCGATAACTTAGACGAAACCAGCCTGTTGCACCTGCTCCGCCTGAGCGAAGTGCACCCGGTCGATTATTTTTTCGTGGGGGGCAGTTTGGTGCTGAGCGAGCACCAGGCTGCCCTCATTGCGTTGATAAAGGAGCATTCCAGCGTGCCCGTGCTGCTTTTTCCCAGCCACAGCCTGCACCTTGACGGCCCGGCCGACGGCGTGCTCCTGCTCTCGCTGATATCGGGCCGCAACCCGGATTTTCTCATCGGCCAGCACGTGGTGGCCGCGCCGCGCCTGCGGGCCAGCGGCCTGCAGCTGCTGCCCACCGGCTACATGCTAGTCGACTCGGGCCGCCAAACCACGGCTTCGTACATGAGCGGCACCACGCCCTTGCCGCACAACAAGCCCGGCATTGCGGCTTGCACCGCCCTGGCCGGCGAGCAGTTGGGCCTGAAGCTGATGTACCTCGACGGCGGCAGCGGTGCCCTAAATCCCGTGTCGGCCGTTATGATTGCGGCCGTGCGCGAGGCCGTGAGCACGCCCATCATCGTGGGCGGTGGGCTGAACACCGGTGAAAAGGTCTACGCCGCGCTGTCCGCCGGGGCCGACGTGGTGGTGGTGGGCAACCACATCGAGGCCAACCCGGAATTTTTAGGCGAAGTGGCTGGTGTGGTGGCCTCATTTAATCAAGTGGCCCAGCCGGCGCGGTAAGCGTAGCTTGTGCGGGCGGCTTTTTGCCACAGCATGATTGGGATGCCGGGCGTAGTTTTGGCTGTTCAACACTCCTTGATTCCATGCCCGCCCAAGCTCTTCAACAACGCAAAGTGCTGGTGCTTGGGGCCGGCATCGGGGGGCTGAGCGCCAGCATTCGGCTGGCCAAGCTGGGCTACCGGGTGCAGGTGCTGGAAGCGCGGGCGAGCGGGGGCGGGCTGGCTTCGGGCGTGCAGGCGGGTGGGTTTGCGTTCGATGCGGGGCCCTATATCTTGCTGGATAAGCCCGGGCTGGACTGGGCCTTGCAGCAGTTGGGGCTTTCGGCCGAAGCGCTGGATTTGACCCCGATTGAGTCGGTGTACCACGTGCTGCACGAAGACGGTCGCACCACCAGCTTCGACCGGAGCCTGGACGCCACGGCGGCCCGGTTTGAGGCCGCGCATGCCGGCAGCGGCGCCCGGTACAAAGACCTGGTGAAGCACACCTTTGCCGTGCACCAGAACCTAAAGCCGCTCACGTTCAAAACGCACCCCAGCGTGCTGGACGTGCTGCGCAACGGCTCGTTGCGCTACGTGCCGTTTCTGCTCAGCTCGCTCGATGCGGTGCTGCAACGGTCGGGGCTGCCCGAGTTCGTGCGCAAAGGCATCAGCATCTGGACGCACGTGGCCGGGCAGCCGGTGGCGCAGGCGCCCAGCCCCATGGCGTTTGTGCCCGGCTTGTTTCACCACATCGGCGCCTATTATCCCAAAGCCGGGATGGGTGCAGTGGCCACGCTGCTGGAAAAAGCCGCCCTGGCGGCGGGCGTCGACATTCGGTACGATACCAAAGTGGCGCGCATCTGCACTGCGCAGCAGCAAGTGACAGGCGTGCAAACCGCCGCGGGCGAGTTCATTCCGGCCGGAGTGGTGGTTTCCAACGCCAACGGCATCGGCACCTACACGGAGCTGGTGGAAAATATGGTCCCGGCCGCCAAAGCCAAGTTGCAGCAGTTGCCGCTGCAGTCGCCGGGCGTGTGCGTCTACCTGGCGGTGCAAGGCCAAAACCCGCCGTATTACATCCGCTTCAAGCTGGACGGCGTGGGCTGCGTGGCGTTTGTGCAGCCGGGCCTGCTGGCGCCCCACCTGGCGCAGGATGGCTGGTACCCGGCCCGCCTCATTGCCCCGCTCGACCACGCCACGGCCGCCGCCCTGGGCGAGGCCGGCCAGCACGAGTTGATGGACCGGCTGCTGGCTGACCCTTGGTGGCAGCAGAATCTGGGCGGCTACCGCGTGCTGCACAAGCGCACCACCTTCGAGTGGGGCCGCGACTACACGCTTTACCGCGACAGCATGAACCCGGTGATGACGTCCCGCTTCATGCGGCAGGGCCGTATTGCCCACCGCAGCCCGCACGTGCGCGGCCTCTACCTGGCCGGCAGCTCCACGCACCCCGGGCAGTGGGTGAGCTTTTGCGCCATTTCGGGCGTGCTGGCGGCCGACTGCCTGGCCCACGATTTTCCCGCCCATGCTTGACACCACTGTTGAGCTGCACCAGGGCCGGCGGGTGCGCGTGGCGCGCCTGGGCCAGGGCGAGGCCGTGGTGCTGCTGCACGGCTACCCCGAAAACCTGCAGGTATTCAGCCAGCTGGCGCCTGCGCTGGCCCGGCAGCGGCAGGTCATTGCCTTCGACTGGCCCGGCATGGGCTACAGCGAGGCCTGGCCGGGCGGCGCCACGCCGCTCCTCATGGCGCAACGTCTGCGGCAATTGGTCGACGACTGGCAGCTGGACAAAATTCACCTCGTGGGCCAGGACATGGGCGGGCAGCCCGCGTTGGTGTTTGCGGCCCTCTACCCGGAGCGGGTGCACAGCCTGGTGGTGATGAACTCGCTGGTGAGCAACGAGGCGGAAACGTCCTGGGAAATCACCTGGCTGCGCCTTTTCAAGCTGAACCAGCTGCTGTTGCAGCGCTTCCCGCGGCTGATTTTCTGGCGGGCGCTGCACACCTTTTTGCCGCGTGTGCGGGCCTTGGAAAAGGCCGTGTATCAGGATTTGTGGCAGGCATTCCGGCAGGCCCGGGTGCGGAAATTCATCGTGCGCATGTGCGCCGGCTACGAAGCCCAACTGCCGCGCCTGCCCGAGTGGTACTGGCAGGTGCAGTGCCCTACCCTCATTTTGTGGGCCGGGCGGGCGAAGCATTTTCCCCTGGCCCACGCCACGTACTTGCAAACCCAGATTCCGCAGGCGCAGCTGGTGGTCATTGAGGAAGCCACGCACTGGATGGCCGTGGCCCAGCCGGCAGAAGTGGCTGGCCACATCGGGGCGTTTTACCAAAGCTTCAGTAGTTCAGCGAGTACACCTGGGCAAACTGCTGCTCCAGCAGCCGCTCCGGCGCAGCCCGGATGAGGGCATTGCGCGCGGCGCCGGCCGCGCCGGTCCAGTAGCCCACGCGGCCCAGCAGGCGCGACAGGCGCACAATTTGCGTGGCCTTGGGGCGGCGCAGGCGCTGCAGGGCCGCAAAGGCGCGTTCGGGCGTGGGCTCCTGGTGCAGGCACTGGGCCAGGGCGTAGGCGTCTTCCACAGCCTGGCAGCCGCCCTGGCCCATGTAGGGCGTGGCGGCGTGGGCGGCATCGCCAATCAGGCACACCTTGCCACGGCTCCAGCTCGGGATGGGGTCGAAATCGGTGATGTCGTTGTGGATGATGCGCGCTTCTTCGGCTGCTGCCAGGATGGCCGGCACGGGGTCAGCAAAATCCTGAAAAACGGCTTGCAGGCGGGCTTTCAAGTCGTGGCGCGAGGCAATGCTGCCGGCCTTCACGACCACAAACCAGTCCACCACCCCGTCGGCTACTTCCGAAAAGCCGAACCGCAAGCCCTGCGCCCAGGCTTCCATGATAGACTGCTTGAAGGCCGGGGCCAGCTGCATTTCGGACATGCCCCGCCACACCTCGTGCCCCGTGCCCGCAAAGCGCACCTGCGGAAACAGCTGGCCGCGCACGGGCGAGTGCACCCCATCGGCCGCCACCACAAAGCCTGCGCTGCTGCTGCTGCCGTCGGCAAACTGCACGGCCACGCCGTCGGGCGCATCGGTGAGCGAGGTGAACGCTTTGCCCAGCAGCACGTTTGCCGGGTCGATTTCGGCCAGCAGCAAGGCCTGCAGCCGGGCGCGCTTGATGGCCGTGGTGGTGAAGCCGAATTGTTGGCGAACCCGCGCCTGATTGGTGCGCATGATGGGCCGCAACTGCCCGTCAACTATTTGAATGTTGCGCAGCGGCACCCCGGCGGCGTTTATTTTCTCGGCCAGGCCCAGGCGCTGAAACACTTGCATGGCGTTGGGCGCCATCCAGATGCCGGCGCCCAGGGGCAGTATCCGGGGCGCGGCCTCGCACACCTTCACCGCTATGCCGCGCTGCTGCAGCGCCACCGCCGCCGTGAGCCCGGCAATGCCGCCGCCAATGATAAGCCCGGTCACGTCCTGCATGCCCGCGAAGGAACGACGCAAAAGCCGGGGCACAAAAAATGGGAAGCCGCTTCTGCCGGGGGCGAAGCAACTTCCCAAGTATGCTGGAGCCGATTATTGGACTCGAACCAACGACCTGCTCATTACGAATGAGCTGCTCTACCAACTGAGCTAAATCGGCTTGTGCCCGACCAACGGTTTTGGAAGGGGCTGCAAAGATAGGCACCGCGCCGGAAGCGGCGCAACCGTCGGCTCAGAAAAATTTAGAAACCCCGCGGCCGGGGCCGCGTTTGAAAAGCAGCTTTCCCCTGCGCTCATGAAACCACTCCGCTCCCTCGCCGCCGGCTTTGCCGGCGCCCTCGCCCTCACCGCCCTACACGAAACCGTGCGCCGCCTACGCCCCGACGACGCCCCGCGCATGGACGTGCTGGGCATGCGCGGCCTGCGCAAGCTGTTGCGCAAAGCCAACGCCCCGCAACCCGACGACGACACGCTTTTTGACATCACCATGGCCGGCGACGTGCTCAGCAACGGCCTCTACTACAGCCTGGTGGGCAGCGGCAGGCACGCCCTGCGGCGCGGGCTGCTGCTGGGCGTGGCAGCGGGCGCCGGCGGGGTGCTGCTGCCCGGGCCGCTGGGCCTGGGCGAGGCGCCCAGCAACCGCACGCCCCAGACGCAGGCCATGACCGTGGCTTGGTACACGGTGGGCGGCCTGGTGGCCGGCGCCGTGGCCCGGGCCCTGCGGAAACGTTAGCCGAGGGCGCGGCGTTGGGGTAAAGCAAAGCCGGCGTTCGGGCGTCAACCAGCGGTGACCGTACTTTGCAATGGCGTTATCTCATCCAGCTTTTATGCGCTTCTGGCTCATTCTCATTGTCATTTTTTTCGCGGTGCGCTACGTGCTGCCCATCGTGCTGCGCCTGGCATTGGGCAGCTTTGTGCGGAAGCAGATGCGCAACGGCGGCTTCGTGGTGCCGCCCCAGCAGCCGGCGCGCCCGGAGCAGCGGCCCGGCCAGATACACGTGGACTACGTGCCGCCCACGGGGGGGCGGCAAAAGCCCAACGAGTTTCAGGGCGGCGAGTACGTTGATTTTGAGGAGGTGAAGTAGGCGCAAATTCGATTTGAAAAGGGCGTCATGCTGAGCTGGTCGAAGCATCTCGCGTGCAACTAGTAATCCAATCTACAGGGTTTACTGCTGCACGCGAGATGCTTCGACCAGCTCAGCATGACGTTCTGTTTTGTATCGTTCGTGCCTTCGCGGGGTTCTGCTGTACCTTCGGGCACGTTTTTGTGTTCCCTCAAATTTGCCCTGATGGCTGCTGTTGCTTCTGCTTCTTCCGTTTCGTCCGCGCCGTGGTGGCAGCGGGCTTTGCCGCACGTGCTGGCGGTGATGTTTTTTGCCCTGCTGGCCTGCGTGTATTTCTCGCCCATCGTGTTCGAGGGCAAGACCCTGGCCCAGCACGACATCACCCAGTTCCAGGGCGGCGCCCACGAGGCCCAGCAGTACGCCAAGACCATGGGCCGGGAAGCCCTGTGGACGAACTCCATGTTTTCGGGCATGCCCACCTACCTCATCAGCCTGCACTTTCCGGGCGACTGGTCGGGCTACCTGCAAAAGGCCCTGACGCTGGGCTTGCCCGCCGTGGTGGCCAACCTGTTTCTGGCCTTGCTGTGCGGCTACATCCTGCTGGTGGCGCTGGGCGTGCGGCCGCTGGTGGCGGTGGCGGGCGCCGTGGCGCTGGGCTTTTCGAGCTACAACCTGGCCATTCTGGCCGCCGGCCACAACACCAAGAGCATGGCCCTGGCCTACGCGCCGCTGGTGCTGGGCGGCATTCTGGTCACGTACCGGCGCGATAAGTGGCTGGGCGCCGCGCTATTTGCCGTGGGCCTCACGCTGAACGTGCACGTCAACCACTTGCAAATCACCTACTACCTGATGCTGCTGGTGGCCATCTTCGGCCTCATCGAGCTGGTGGGGGCCGTGCGCGAAGGCCGCCTGCCCGACTTCCTGAAGCGGACGGCGCTGCTGGCGCTGGGCGCGGCCCTGGCCGTGGGCGTCAGCTTTGGCCGCCTCTACACCACGGCCGAATACAGCAAATACAGCAACCGCGGCCCCAGCGAGCTGAAAACGCCGGCCCCCACCGCGCCCGGCCAGGCCCCGGCCGCCAGCGCCGAAGACGGCGGCTCGGGCGTCGACCGCGATTACGCTTTTCAGTACAGCTACGGCGTGAGCGAAACCATTACCCTGCTGATTCCCAACTTCTACGGCGGGGCCAGCGCCATGCCGCTGGGCACCGATTCCAACCTGGGCCGCGCCGGCTTGCCGGCCGAGTACCTGGGTTCGATGCCGACGTATTGGGGGCAGCAGAGCTACACGGCCGGGCCAGTGTACATGGGTGCGGTGGTGTGCTTTTTGTTCATTCTGGGCCTTTTTGTGGTGGAGAAGCGCACGCGCTACTGGTTGCTGGCCGGCACGGTGCTGTCCATTCTGCTGGCCTGGGGCAAGAATTTTGAGACCTTTAACTACCTGATATTCGACCTGCTGCCGGGTTACAACAAGTTCCGGGCCGTGAGCATGGCGCTGGTGATTGCGCAGCTGGCCATGCCCATTCTGGGGGCGCTGGCGCTAAGCCGGGTGCTGCGGCCGCGGGCGGTGGCGCCGACCTCACCCGTGCTGCCTGGTACCGCCGCCACCGTGGCGCCCGAAGCGGCCGCGCTGCTGTCCAAGGTGCTGTACGCCGGCGCCATCACGGCCGGCCTCTGCGTGCTGGCGTATCTGGCCAGCTTTTCGTTCGACTTCGCCGCGCCCATTGATGGCGAGCTGACCAAGCAGGGCTTTACGCCGCAACTGCTCACGGCCCTGCGCGCCGACCGCGCCGACCTGCTGCGCAACGACGTGTGGCGCGGGCTGCTCTTCATTGGGGCGGCGCTGGGCGTGCTGTATTTCTACCTGAAGGGTAAACTGGCGATGATGCCGGCGGCTTTGGTGATGGTAGCCCTGGTACTGCTCGACCTGTGGGGCGTGGACAAGCGCTACCTCGGCGAGAACAAGTTTCAGCGCGAAACCATTGCCGAAGAGTTTCAGCCCACCCCGGCCGACCAGTACATTCTGCGCGACGCCGACCTGAGCTACCGCGTGCTCAACCTGCAAAATCCCTTCAACGAAGCCCAGACCTCGTACTTCCACAAGAGCATCGGGGGCTACCACGGTGCCAAGCTGCGCCGCTACCAGGACCTGATTGAGCGCCAGATTTCCAACAACAACCAGCAGGTGCTCAACATGCTGAACATGCGCTACCTCATCACCGGCGACCAGAAGCAGCCGGTGCAGCGCAACCCCGGCGCCCTGGGCAACGCCTGGTTTGTGAGCAGCGTGCGCCCCGTGGCCAGCCCCGACGAGGAAATGGCCGCCCTCAGCACCCTGAGCCCCGCCACCGAAGCCGTGGTGGACGCCAGCAAATTCCCGCAGCAAAAAGCCGCTACTTACGACATCACCGGCTCCACCATCGCCCTCACCAACTACAGCCCCGACGAGCTGAAATACCGCTACAACGCCACCCACGACGGCGTGGTGGTGTTCTCGGAAATTTACTACGCCGACGGCTGGCAGGCCTTCATCGACGGCAAGCCCGCGCCGCACTTCCGCGTCGACTACGTGCTGCGTGCCCTGCAGGTGCCAGCCGGCAACCACACCATTGAGTTCAAATTCGAGCCCAAATCTTACTCGGTGGGCAATGCCGTGTCGCTGGTGTCGAGCATTGCCTTGCTGCTGGCGCTGGTGGGCGCGGGCGTGTACATGGGCCGCCGCAAAACCGGCCCCGCCGAGGGCGCCTACGCCGCGCCCATTGCCTAGGGCTTGAGCGCAAGGGTTAGGAGCAAGCACACAATAGAACAGAACGGTCATGCTGAGCGCAGCGAAGCATCTTTACCGCAGCAGTAAACCTACTTACTTGCGCGGTAGAGATGCTTCGCTGCGCTCAGCATGACCGTTCTGTTCCTAAGGATACAATGGCAATGAGCGAGTTTTTGCAGGAAATTTCCGAACCTGTTGCCGCTGCCCGCGGCGTGCGCCTGCTGCTGTGGCGCGACGACTTGGTGCACCCCGCCCTGCCCGGCAACAAGGCCCGCAAGCTCAAATACAACCTGGTGGCGGCCCGCGAGCAAGGCCACCACACGCTGCTGACGTTCGGGGGCGCCTACTCCAACCACCTGGCGGCCTTGGCCACGGCGGGCCGCTTGTTCGGGCTGCGCACCATTGGCCTGGTGCGGGGCGATGCACCGGACGCCAGCGGCTTGGCCCAGCTCAACCCCACGCTGGCCCGGGCCGCAGCCGACGGCATGGAGCTGCACTACCTCGACCGCAGCACTTACCGCCGCCGGGCCGAGCCGGACTTTATTGCCGGGCTGTCGGCCCGTTTCGGCCCGGCCTACGTGCTGCCCGAAGGCGGCACCAACGCGCTGGCCCTGCCCGGCTGCGCGGAACTGGTGACAGAAATCCGGCAGCAAACCGAGTTTGATGCGCTGGCCGTGGCGGTGGGCACGGGCGGCACGCTGGCCGGCCTGCTCACGGGCCTGGCCGGATGGCAACAGGCCATCGGCGTGGCGGCCCTGAAAAACGGCGGCTTTCTACGCGCTGAGATTGACGCGCTGACGCAGCAGGCCAGCGGGCAGATTTTCACGAACTACACCCTGCAAACCGACTACCACTTTGGCGGCTACGCCAGACACTCGGCCGGGCTGCTGGCTTTCATTGAAGAATTTCGGGGGCGGCATGGGGTGCTGTTGGACCCAATTTACACTGGCAAGTTGCTATTTGGCGTACTGGATTTGATTGAACACGGATATTTTGCGCGGGGCAGCACCGTGGTGGCCATTCACACGGGTGGGCTGCAGGCCTGGGCCGGGTGGCAGCAGCGGTTTGGCAAGGGGTAGAAACGCGTATTCGCGTCTCTACCCCTTGCCAAACCGCTGCTCCAACTCCAGCGCGGCCAACACGAATACCGGCGCCAGCACCGGTGCCAGGAAGCGCACGTCCCAGTCATCCACGGTGAGCATGATGGTAGCCGTTTGCAGCAGGAAAATGGACGCCAGAAACACCCGCGCCGGCCGCCAGATTTCGGCTCGGCGGGTGGCCCGGGCTGCCAGCCCGTAGGCCGGCCACAGCACCAACACACCCAGCACCCGATGCGCCAGCGAGTAGTGCGGCTTGAGGTAGCTCACAAACACGAACAGCTTGCCTAGCATTAAGCGGCCCAGGTACAAGGAGTTGTGTGCCGCAAAGTAGAAGACGCGCATGGCCGGGCCGGTGCCGGGCGGCGGCATCTGCAGAGGGGCGGCCTGGTGCACGGCCCAGAGCGGGGAGCGAAAAATAAGCTCGCCCCGCTGGTAGGTGTCCATCAGGTAATAAGTGGCGAGCTGGTGGTTGAGGGCGCGCCACAGCAGCGGCGACAGGAGCACCAGCCCCAGCAGCGCCGCGCGCCAGGCCCGCCGGTTGGGGCGCCGGCGCAGGGCGTCGAGGCCCGCCAGCCCGGCCGCGAGGGCCACCAGGAAACCGTTGGGCCGGGCCAGGGCCGTGAGCGTCAGCAGCAGGAACAGGCCGAGCCAGTCGCGCGGCCGGCCGGTGCGCAGGCGGGTGAAGGCACCGAACGACAGGGCCAACAGGCTGATAAACAGCGACTCGGTGAGTAGGAAAACGTTGAATTGCTGGATGTCGGGCCAGGCGATGAACAGGAAGGTGGCCAGCGCGGCTGCGCCCCAGCGGCCCCCGGCCAGGCGGCGGGTGCCCCGGTACACGGCCCGCGTGGCCAGCGCCGACACCACCAGCTGCCCCGCCACAATGCCCCACCAGCCCAGCCCCAGCCGCAGCCACAAGCTCTCGAACAGCGGGTAGAGCACGTAGCGCAGGTTGTGGCCGGGCTCGAAGTAAAACCGCTCGGCGATGTTGGCGGCGTAGGCGAGGTAGCGGCCGCTGTCGTTGGCGAAATGGGGCCCGCGGAACTGCAGCAGAAACCGCAGCTGCACCAGCACCCACAGCGCCGCCAGCAGCCCCTGGTGCGGCCGGCGCAGGTGTCGGCCCAGCCACTGAAAAAACGAAAACGCGCGCATTGCTCGCAAAGCTAGGCCGTGGCTTGGCCCAACACCGCGCCGCCACAGCCGTACTGTGGCGTATATGAACCTCATCCGTGTGCTCCGCCGCCTGCTGCCGCTCCTGTTTTTGGTGGTGCTGGGCTGGTTTCTCTGGAAAAAAGTGGGCGCCACGCTGGCCGGCCTCAACCCGCTGGCTGCCGAAGAGCCGCGCATCACCGTGACGCACAACACGGTGCTGACGCAGGTGGAAGCCCTGGGCCGGCTGGAGCTGGTGCGCTACCGTTTCAAGGACGTGGTGGAGTACCGGCGCAAGGCCTACCGGTTTTTGCCCGAGTCGAAGGTGGCGCTGGTGGTGGGCGGCGAGGCCGTGGGCTGCATCGACCTGCGCAAGCTTAAGCCCCAGGACGTGGTGCTGGAAGGCGACTCGGTGGTGCGCGTGGCCCTGCCCGCGCCGGAGCTGTGCACCTTCCAGATTAACCACAACCAAAGCCGCGTCTTCAGCACCGAAAACGGCCTTTTTCAGGATGCGCAACTGGTGGACGAGGGCTACAAATACGCCGAAGCCCAGGTGCGCAACGCCGCCCTGCAGTCGGGTATCCTGGCCGAAACCCAGCGCAACGCCGAGCAGATTCTCGTGCCCATGCTGCGCACCCTCACCGGCCGCCGCGTGATACTGGGGCGGCAGTTGGCGCTGCCCAAGGCGGGGCCCAAGCAGTGAGCCCACTCAGCAGCTATATGACCACTGCCGAAGCCTACGATTTGCTGCTGGCCCATGCCGGCGCCTCTCCCGACCCTGACCATCCCAAATTTGCGGGCGGCTTTTTGGGAATGCTCCGGCCTTACCATGCATTGTGTGAGCACAATTTTCACGAAGTCATGCAGGCGTTGCGCACCGTTGCACCGCAATTGCAAGAACCGGCCGTCGACCGCGAGCTTATCAGTGCCTTGTGGGGCATTTGTCACTTCGGCCGCGCCTGGGCTTTGGAAAAGGGCAGCATGCTCCAGCGCAACGACCTGATTACGGAGGCGGATGCTGACCGCCTAGATGAGTGGCTCAGCATCATTTCCTACGCCGTGACCAGCTTGCTGGATGACTCGGGCGCTGAGGAGGCCTTTCAGTCCTATGACTTTTACCTGGCCAACGCACGGGGCTCAGGCCCAGCTCCGAACTAAGTTTACTCCTCGTCCTCCGGCGCTTTGCCCAACTCATCGAGCGCGATTTTTATCAGGTCCTGCTCGTAGCCTTTGCCGGTGAGGTACTGTGAGATTTTCTGGCGGCGCACGCGCGGGTTTTTCTCCTTTTCCTGCCGGTCCTTCTTCTCCATGATGTCGACCAGGTTCTGGTAATACTCCTCGCCGTCAATTTCCTTCAAGCCCGACTTGATGCAATACTCGCTGATGCCTTTTTGCTTGAGCTCCTGCACGATGCGTCGGCGGCCCCACTTCTTCTGGCGGTAGTGGCCGCGCACGAAGGCCTTGGCAAACCGCTCCTCGTCCAGCAGCTTTTCGCGGCCCAGCCGGATGATGATTTCGCCGGCTTCGTCCTCGTCGAGGCCGTAGGAGCGCAGCTTTTGCTCCACCTCTTTCTGGGTGCGCTCCTGGTAGGCGCAGAAGGCGGCAATCTTTTGCAAGGCTTCGCCGGGCGTGTACTGCTTGGGCGCTTTGTCGGGGTTTTTAAACATGGGCAAGGAGCAATAAATAGTCAACGGCTGCGCTGCCGCGCCGGCCGGTCTTGCTTAACACGGCCGGCGGAAGTTCGTTGCCCGCGGCGGCACAATTGAACGGCAATGCGGCCCCGACGGGCAAAGAATATCGGGACTGCTGGTAAAATCCGACGCCCAGGAAGGCGGCGCAAAAGCGAAGCAGCGCTAAATAGCTCTTTTGCTATAATAATCGGTGTTTTTACGTAATTCTCTCAGGGTTTCTACTCAAATGTACTGGGCCGACAGAGCCCTGCCACCGGCGCGGGCGTACTGCTTGAAATTCTTCCACATTCACCCTTTTCACATTTTCTAATATGCACAACCCCAACAACCTTCTGGCAGGCCCCGCCGATGAACCCGGCCGCGGCCTGACCAGCCCGTTGGCCCGGCGCAGCTTTTTGCGCTACTCGGGCGCGGGCCTGGCCATTGGCGGCCTCTGGCTGGCCGGCTGCTCCAAAGATGACGACACCGACGTGAACCCCAACGGCAACTTCATCGACGTGGGCAAAGACGACACCGGCATCCTGAACTACGCCTACGCCCTGGAGCAACTGGAAGCGGCCTTTTACACCCAAGTGGTGGGGTCGTTTTACACGGGCGCTACCGCCACCGAGCAGGCCATTCTCAAGGACATCAAGGACCACGAAATCAGCCACCGCGAGTTTTTCAAGCGGGCCATCACCTCGGGCCGCATCAGCGACAGCCTGCAGCCTGATTTCAGCAACATCGACTTCACGCAGCGCACCACCACCTCGGGCAAACTGGGCGTGCTGCAAGCCGCCATGGCGTTTGAGGACCTGGGCGTGGCCGCCTACAACGGCGCCGGCCGCTTTATCACCAACAACGACTACCTGACGCTGGCTGGTAAAATCGTGTCGGTGGAAGCGCGCCACGCGGCCCTGATTCGGGAGTTGATTAAAACCAACAGTTTCGTGGCCAACGACGTGGTGAACCTGGACACCAGCACCCCAAACAACCTGGGCGGCAGCCCCGCCGTCACGGGCAACCTCAACGGCACGGGCCTGGAACGCTCGAAGCGTCCGGCTGCGGTGCTCACCACGGCTAACACCTTCCTGGCTGCGGGCTCCAAGCTCAGCGCCACCCAATATCCCGCCTAATCCGGCCCATCCTTTTAACGCAGCTTTATCATGGACTTATTTCAAATCATTGACGACATCGCCAAAGTCGACCCCGAAACGCTCGACCGGTTCGATTCGCGTCGGGCGGCCTTCCGCAATTTCCTGGGCTTTGGCAAGAAGGTAACGGCCACGGCCTTGCCCCTGGCCGTGAGCACGTTGTTCACCAAAGCCTACGGCCAAACCGCCGCGCTGCCTGCCGCCGTGGTTGCCACGCTTAATCTGGCCCTGCAGCTCGAATACCTGGAGTATTTTTACTACGACACGGCGCTCAACTCGTCGGGCCTGAACCTGACGGCGGATGAGCGGGGCGCGTTTGAAATCATTCGCAACGACGAGTTGCTGCACATCAATATATTGCGCACCACGCTCGGCTCGGCCGCCATTGCCCCCCTCACCCGCGCCAGCTTCGACTATACCACCTCGCAAAACCTGAGCCGCTCGCCCGTGGCCCCGCTCACCGCGCTGGGCGGCACCACCAGCCCCACCACCGGTCCGTTTACCGACAAAGCCGTGTTCCTGCTGGCGGCCCAGCAGTTCGTGGACACCGGCGTGCGCGCCTACAAAGGCGGCGCCCCGAGCCTGAACACCAGCACCACGAAGGACATTCTGGAGGCGGCCCTCAACATTCATTCCGTGGAAGCCCGGCACTCGTCGCGCATCCGCTCGTTGCGGCGCGGCGGGGTGCAAAGCGCCAACGCTCCCAAAAGCTGGATTACGCCCGACGAAACGCCCAACACGCCCGGCTTGCCCAACAACGGCGTGGCCAATTCTCCCACGACGGTGGGCCCGTACTTGGCCGGCCTGCCAGTTGCCAACTTCCCGGCTGAAGACAACATCACGCAGGCTACCCTCAACGTGCAGACGATTGGCACCCTGGTTTCCGGCACGGCCGGCGCCGAAGCTTTCGACGAGCCGCTGAACGCCGAAACGGTGAAAGGAATTGCCAAAAATTTCGCGGCCAACCCGACGGCTTTGTTCAACTAAGCAGTCTCTGCGGCGGCAATTCGTGCAAAAGGGCGGCCATTGGCCGCCCTTTTTGTTGAGGCAGTAGCTGAATTTAGCTAACCCAAAGGCAACCTCTGCGGCGCGGCTGGCATCACAGGAAGCGGGGCCGTACCTTGGGCGGGCCTATTCTTTCTGCTTCTTGCCGCTGTATGTTTTCGACCCTTCTACGCCTGCTGGTAATTACTTTTTTGCTGGGCGGGTTGCCCGTCCTGAGCCAGGCCGGCGTCATTAAAGGCACGGTGCGCGGGGCCAACGAACAGGGGCTGGCTTTCGCCAACGTGGCCGTGCGCGGCTCGGCCACCAGCACCGGCGCCAACGAGCAGGGCGAGTACCAGCTGCGCCTCGCGGCGGGCCGCTACGAGCTGGTATTTCAGTACGTGGGCTACCGGCCGCACGTGCAGGCCGTGCGCGTGCCCGGCGGCGACTCGCTGCTGGCCGTGAACGTGACCCTGCAGGCCGAAGCCTACAACCTGGGCGAGGTGCTGGTGAAGTCTTCGGACCGCGACCCGGCCTACGCCATCATTCAGCAGGCGCAGCAGTGGCGGGCCTACCACCGCCGCGAGGTGGCCGCCTACCGGGCCCGCATCTACATCAAAGCCCTGGGCCGGATAGACGACACGCCGGCCAAAATCATGGGCTTGTTCAAGCTCGGGCCCGATATCAAGAAAGGCATCTTCTACCTTTCCGAAAGCTTGTCCGATTTCAGCTTTACCCAGCCCAACGTGGTGAAGGAGCGCATGATATCGAGCCGGGTGAGCGGCGACTCGCGCGGCCTGAGCTTCAACCGGGCCAGCGCGGGGCGCAACCTGGGCTTTTATGAGAACCTGATAAAGCCGGCGTTTTCGGAGCGCGGGTTCGTGTCGCCCATCGCGGCCAACGCCATGCTGTTCTACAAGTACGAGTTGGTGGGCAGCACGCCGCAGGGAGGCGCGGTGGTGCACAAAATCCGCGTCATTCCGCGCCGCCGCACCGACCCCGTTTTTTCGGGCTACATCTACATCGTGGACGGCTCCTGGCGCATTCACTCCGTCGATTTGAGCCTGGACCAGGACGCCCAGATTGACTACGTTGACAACCTGACCATCAACCAGCAGTACGCCCCCGCCCCCGGCAACCCCAACGTGTGGCTCATTCAGTCGCAGCAGGTGCGGGCCAGCTTGTCGGGCCTGGGCTTCAAAGGGTCGGGCTACATTACGGCCGTGCTCTCCAACTACGCCAACGTGGTGCCCACCTACCCGGCCCCGCCCGAGCCCAAAGCCGCGCCGCCCGTGGTGGCCGACACCAAACCCGACGCGCCCCTCGGCCAGGAAACCGCCGCCCAAATCCGCAAGTGCAAGCCCGACCTGCGCGGCCTCAACGGCCAGGTGCGCAAGCAGGTGAAGCGCGCCCAGCGCGACTCGCTCAAGAACGACCCCTTCGCCAGCATGGGCCGCGGCGAGGTGCAGCGCATTGAAAAGGGCGTGAACGAGCGCGACTCGGCCTACTGGGACGCCATTCGGCCGGTGCCCCTCACGCTGGAAGAGCAAAGGGACTACCACGTGAAGGACAGCACGGAAGTCATCCGCAACTCGCGTCCCTACCAGGATTCGCTGGACAAAAAGCGCAACGAGTTCGAGCCCATCAACCTGCTGATGGGCGGCTACACGTACCAGAATACCTACAAAAAACAGTCGGTGTCGGTGCTGCCCGTGGCCCAGATTTTCCAGTACAACACCGTGGAAGGGGCCGTGCTCAACGCCCAGGCCGTCTTCAGTCAGCGCACCGACAACCGGCGCTACGTCACGCTCACGCCCACGCTGCGCTACGGCTTCAGCAGCGAGGAACTGAACCCCAGCCTGAGCGCCACCTGGCAGCTGCACCCGGCCAAGCTCAAGCAAATCAGCCTGGTAGCGGGCCGCACCATCGAGAACTTTGACCGGAACTCGCAGCTCACGCCGGCCATCAACACGTTCTACACGCTCTACCTCAACCGCAACTACGCCAAGCTCTACCGCCGCGACGGTGCCGAGCTCACCTATCTCACCGAGCCGGTGAACGGCCTGAACCTGCGGGCCTCGGCCGGCTACTTCGACCGCCACGAGCTGTTCAACACCACCGACCGGCTTATTCACGACGTGCCCGGCCGCGCCTTCACCTCCAACCGCCCGGAGAGCGACGAACTGCCCGACACCGGCTTCGGCCGCAGCCGCATCCTCACGGTGGGTTTGTCGCTGGACTACAAGCCCGGGCAGCGCTACATCAACCGGCCCGACGGCAAGTTCAACCTCGGCTCGAAGTGGCCCACCTTCAACGTGCAGGGCCGGCTGGCCGTGCCCCACGCGCTGGGCGCCGACGTGCGCTACCTGCTGCTACAAGCCGGCGTGCGCGATGCCGTGCCGCTGGGCCTGCTGGGCACCAGTAACTTCCGTGTGAACGTGGGCGGCTTCGTGGGCAAGCAGGAGGGCGTGACCTTCGCCGATTACCGCCACTTTTCCGGCAACCAAACCCTGCTCACCGGCAACTTCAGCGACTTCCAGCTGCTGGACTACTACCGCTTCAGCACCAACAACGCTTACCTCGAAGCCCACTACGACCACCACTTCAACGGCTTCTTCCTCAACTACGTGCCGCTGTTGCGCAAGCTGAAATGGCAGGAAGTGGCCTCGCTCAACTACCTGAAAACGGAGCAGGCCGGCCACTACGTGGAAGTGGGTGTGGGCATCGAGCACATCCTCAAAGTGCTGCGGGTGGACTTCTACACCGCCCTGCAAAGCGGCGAAAAGCTGGGCACGGGCGTCCGGATAGGCATGGGCTTCTAGGCGCGGCCCCGCCGCCGGGTAGTTAAGTTTGCAGTTCCACTCTTTGGCCTCTTTTCCATGTCCGCTACCCCCGCCGCTTTGCTACCCGAAGACGAGCCCGAGCGCCTCCGCAGCCTACGGGCCCACGAGGTGCTGCCCACCCTCATCGAACCCGTGTTTGAGGAGTTTGTGGCCCTCACGGCCCAGGTATTTAGCCTGCCCATTTCCCTCATTGCCGTGGTGGAAGAAGACGACGTGTACTACCCCGCCAACCACGGCATGCCCGGCAACGACCAGCAGCCCCGCGTGGAAGCTTTGTGTTCTACCGCCGTGCAGCAGTCGCGCGCCGTGGTTTACCACGACCTGCTGCTCGAAAGCACCGCCCTCACTCCCGAAGCGGCCCGCGCGGCTAAGGAAAACGAGTTGCGTTTCTACGCCGGGGCCCTGCTGCAACTGCCCAACCAGCCGCCCCTGGGCACCCTGTGTATCATCGACCGCCAGCCCCGCACCCTCAGCGCGGCCGAGCAGCAGCTGCTGGAGCAATTGGCGGCGCTGGTCAGCCAGGCCATTGCCGTGCGCGTCAGCTGCCTCGGCCAGCCCACCGGCGGCCTGGAGCAGTGGGACGCACTGCGAAGCCAGCTGCAGGAAGAGCTGCGCGAACTGACGGCTTTGGTGCGTTACCTCTTCACCCGCCACGGCGTGCAGGTGCCCGTGCCCGCCGAGCTGCTGAGCCAGGTAGCCCGCCGCCTGAACGACATCAAAACGCTGCTCGATGAATACCACCGCGTATAATTAATTCCGTTTGCTGACGGACTCCGTCTCCGTGGCACCGCTGTCAGAACTGGGGTTCCGCTGCATGATAAAGCCCCTGCCCGACCAACATTCGTTGGACTGGGCAGGGGCTTTATCATGCAGCGGGCAAGGCGCTATTTAGCAGCGGCGCGCTTGCGTTCGCGTAGGCGCTTCAGGCCATAGGCGGCGCCGGCGGCCAGCAGCAGCGAGGCGCCGCCATCGAGCGGCACGTCGGTAGCGGCGGGCGTGCCGGGAGCGGGGCCGCCCGTGCTCGGGCCCTGGGCTAACACGGGCGTTAAGGCACCCGCCAGCAGGCATACGCCCGCGGCGGCAATAACCAGGCGGAAAGACGAGGTAATGATTTTCATAATCAGAAGGCTGAAAGACAAATACAGTGAGAGGCGGCGTTGCCAAACCCCGGAAGCATGAGCGCCTCCGGGGCCGGCAACTTAACCGGTTATTCTACCACGAGGCGTTTCACCACGAGGCCGGCAGCGGTGCGGGCCTGCACCGAGTACACGCCCGGCGCCAGCCCGGCCAGGGGCAGGGCCAGGGTTTCGGCCGCGCCGGCGGCTAGGGTGCGGGTAAGCACCGTGCGGCCCAGGTTATCCACCACCGACACGGGCGTGGCCTGCCGGTTGCGCAGGGCCACCGGCAGCAGCAGCGTGGCCGTGGCGTGGGCCGGGTTGGGGTACACCGTGGCCAACTGCGCCAGCTGGGCCGGAGCGGCCGCCAGCACGGTCAGGTTCTGGGTCGTGAACACGACGGCGTAGCGCCCGCCCGTGGCGGCATTGGCCGCCAGGTTCAAACTCACCGCCGGCGTGGCGGCCAAATCGGTGTAGGCATTGGTCAGGGCGTCGCGTAGGTAGGCGTGGTAGCCGGCGGGCAGGTTGGCCAGGTTATCGACGGCCAGCGTGTAGGCGCCCGTGGTAGCGGCGGCCACTTGCAGGGGCAGCACGGCATCGGCCCCGGACAGGGCGGGCAGGCCGTTGATGGCCAGGGCTTCCGGGCCGGCCTCGGTGGCCAGCAGCAGGCCATTGCTGGCCGGCAGGTAGTGGGCGTCGAAACCTGAATCGAAGCCAGCGGTGGCGCCTTGTTCAAAGTACATCACCGTTTGGTTGGCGGCGGTGGCGTTGCGCAGGGTGAGGGCCAGCTGCGGGCGCACATCCACGGCGGTGCGCTGGAAGGGCGTGTTGTCGGGGGCGTCGAGGCGGGCGGCGTTGGTGAAGTTCACGGCGCCGGTCTGGCCGGCGGCCGTCCGCACAAAGAAGCCCTGGGCCACGGGCAGCACGTTGGTGCCGCCGTTGGCGCTCACGCCGTTGTTGTAGCTGGCGTAAGCCCCCGTGTACTGGCCGTTGCTTTTGAACACGTACAAAGCCGGCTCCATGCCCGCGGAGTTGGCCGAAACCACGTCGTAGTTGAGGGCCGACGGGTAGGGGTTGCCCAGGAACTGGTAGCCAGCGGTGGCCTGCGGGCCGCGCGCGAGGCCGGTGCGCGAAATCGCCCCGTTGTTGAGCGTGCCCACGAAATCGACCAGCTGCGAGGCGTTGATGTTCACGGTGTAGCCGGTGCCCACGAGGAGGGGGTCGGTGAGGGCATTGGGCGACTGGAAGCCCTTGTCGAACTCCGGCGACGTGTTGCTCAGGCCCAGGCGCGACTGGTCGTAGGTGAAGACGTTGGGGAAGGTCGGGAAAAGCGGCGGCGTGGGGCTGGTGTTGTAGCCGGAATTCACCACTGGCGTGAAGCCCGCGGTGGCAAAGTCGGCCACCGTGTTGCCGTTCACCGGCGAACTGTAGTGGCGGTAGCCCGGCCCGTTATTCAGGTTAGACGTGATGTAGCGTTGCATCGTGGCGTCGTTGATTACCGCGTTCGTGCCATTGTTTACCACGTAGGCCGTGCCCGTCGGGCCGGAGAGCAGCGTGAGCGTCTGGGCCACGAAGGGCGTGCCCGAGCCCACGGTCAGGTTGCCGTTCAGCACCAGGCCTTGGCGAATGCCCACGGGGCCGGCGGTGTTGGCGTTGGCCGGGCCCACGGTCAGGTTTTGGAAGTTCGAGACCGACGTGCCGCCCAGGGTCTGGATGGCCACGCCGGTCAGCACCACCGCGCCGGTGCCGGCGCCGCCCACAGTGCCGCCGTTGTTGGTGAAGTTGCCGCCCACGCTCAGCGTGCCGCCGTTGGCGGTGGTCAGGCTGGCGCCGGTGGTGAGGGTCACGTTGCGGGCTTGCTGGGCGTTGCCCACCACGGGCTGGTTGGCCGGGGCGCCGGGAATGGTCACGTCGTTGCCGGCCGTGGGCACCTGGGCGGGCGTCCAGTTGGCGGCCGTGCCCCAGTCGGTGCTCACCGAGCCGTTCCAGGTCAGCAGCGAACCCGCCGAGATGAAGGCCGACAAGCCCGACACGTTCGTGCCCTGGCCAATGGGGCCGGCGTTGCTCACCGTGAAGTTGAACGGGCTGCCAAAATCGCCCACGATATACAGGTTGTCGTTGGCACTGGCCGAGGAGGCCGCCGTGGCAATAAAGCCCTGGTTAATCGTCGTGCCCGGCGTGTTGTAGATGTCGAAGTCGCCGCCGGTGGTCGTGCCGGTGCCCGTCACAAAATACACCGGGCCACCTATCACCCCGTTGTTGGGGTCGGTCACCCGCGTGAAGCTCCCGTTCGATGAGTCAAACACGTACTGTGCGGTGGTGTTGGCGCTGCTTTGGTTGTTCGTATAAGCAGTAGCTGAATACGTGCCGGCGGTCCCGTTCAGGTTGGGGTCCATGCTGGCCACGGCGCCGTTGGTGGGGTTGAGGCGGTAGTTCGCGTTGTTGGTGCTCACCACCCGAATGCGGTCCACCGTCGGGTTGAAGTCGAAGCCGACTTGCGAAGTGCCGGGGCCCAGTTCCAGCCGGATGGCCGTGCCCACGGCGGTCAGGCCGCCGCTGGCCAGGTTCACGGTGTACAGTTGGGCGTTGTTCGTGGGGTTGGCCAGGGCAGGGTCGTAGCCCAGGGCATACAACTGCCCATCGGCGGGCCGGAAATCGACGCCCACCACGGTTTGGCCCGCCGTGATGCCGCCCCCAAAATTCACCGCCGAGCGGATGATGCCGGGCGCGTTGGAATCAAAGGAAATCAGGTTGCCCCCGGCCACGGCATACAGCAGCCGGCCGGCCACGGGGGCCGGGCTGGCGGCCACGGTCGACGCCGCCGACAGCGGAATCGAGATGTCGCGCAACACGAGCCCCGCGCCAATCGCGCCCAGGTCGGTAGCCGCCTGGTCGGTGGTAGCCGTGGTGCTGAAAGCGGCCAGGCGATATAGACGGCTGGCAGCCTGTCCATTGGGCACCGCGGTCAGGTACCCGACGTTCGCAGTGCCATCATAATACACGTCAAAATCGTTCTGCGTGCCAATGGCCCCGCCCACGCCGGCGCCGTTCACCCCGGTCAGCGTGCGCGACAGGTCCTGCGTGCCGTTGTTTGGCGGATTCTGGAAGTTGATGAGGCCCAGCGCGTGGTCCAGGGTATACAAGGCGGTAGTGGTGGCACCCACGAAGGAATTGACATAGGCGCCCGTGCCCACCGTGGGGTCAGTGCCCGCATTGGGGTTGCTGGCCGCGTAGGCGATGTTGCCGTCGGGGGCCGCAATGGCGCCGTTGACGGGGTTGAGGCGGTAGTTGCGGTCGTTGGTGCTCACCACCCGGATGCGGTCCACCGTCGGGTTGAAGTCAAACCCGATGCTGTTGGTGGCGTCGCCCAGGTCCAAGGCAATGGCGCTGCTGCCCGGCACCTGCGTGGCCACGCCCGTCGTCCGGTCGATGGTGTACAGGTTGGCGCTGGGCGAGCCCGCGGCGGCCGTAAAGTCATAGCCCAGGCCAAACAGCTGGCCGGTGTTGGGCCGGAAATCGGTGCCCACCAGCGTTTGGCCCGCGGCCAGGCCCGTGACGGGCGCCGTGCTGCGGATGATGGACGGGTTGTTGGTGTCGAAGCTCACCAACACGCCCTGCGACGTGACGCCGAAGGCCAGCTGGCCCGTGAGGGCGGCGGCCGGCGCGGCGGCAATGTCGCGGATTTCAAACGGCGTGCCGGCTGGCACAGTGTTGCCGCGCCGCGTGGCCGCGCCCGTGCTCAGGTCCAGCGAGTAGAAATTGGTGCCGCCGGAGTTGTTCACTTCCGTCAGAAACGCCTGGTTCTGCTGCGTGTCGGGGTTGTAATAAATGTCGAGGTCGATGGCGCGCACCACACTGGTGGGAAAGCCATTGAACATTACCGGCAGCTGCGCCGTCAGGGTTCCGCTGTTCGGCGGATTTTGAATGGACAGGATGTTAGTGTTGCCGCCGGGACCGGCGATGAGGTTCAGTTCATCATAGTCGTAGAGCGTGGTGGCGGTGGAGCCCAAAAACGAGTTGGTGTAGGCCACCGACCCCACGCCGGGGTTGGCCGGGCTGCCGCCCGCGTAGTTCAGGGCCCCATCGGTGCCCGCCAGCGTGCCGTCGACGGGGTTCAGCCGTACGTCCGCGTCGTTGGTGCTCACCACCCGGATGCGGTCCACCGTCGGGTTGAAGTCGAAGCCAATGCGGTCAGTGGCTGTGCCCAGGTTCAGGGTAATGGCGGCGCCCACGGGCGTGGCCACGCTCGTGGCCGGGCTGAGGGTGTAAACCTGCACCGTGGTGGTGGCCGCGTTGTAGCCCAAGGCGTACAGCTGCCCGCCATTGGGGCGGAAATCGATGCCCACCAGCGTCTGGCCCGCCGTCACGCCCGAGATGGGCGTATTGATGAAGGGCGCAAAGCCGGTGCCCGCGTCGATGGTCACCAGTCCCTGCTGGCCATTTGTGAACGGACCCACGCTAGCCGTGAGCGTGCCCAAGCCATACACGGTCTGGGCTTGCGCGTCGGCCGCTCCCAGGAGCAGGGTCAGGCCCGCAGCGGTACCCAATAAACGACGAAACCGCCGGCGCGCTGCCAGCGGTGAAAGTAGGTGTTTGGACATGAAGTAAGGGGTAAGAATGGAACGATAGGAAAAGCAGCAACGCGGCCAATGACATCAGCCCGCTTCTTCCATACGTTGCCTTCGCTTTAGATAGATTCCCCTTTTTAACTTTTTAATCTTAAATTAATTCCGAGCCGTACTGCTCTTCCCGAAGCAGTGCCGGACAGTCCGGAATTTAGGCCGCAACGGTCGGCTCGTGCGGCCGTCCCCTCAACGGTTACGGATGGCCCGCATCATGTTGTTGAGGGCCGCCGCCGGGTAGGCCTTGCCCCTCGACACCACGGCGTCGATGTGGCGGATGTTGGCAATGTTTTCGAGCGGGTTGGCGGTCAGCAGCACCAGGTCGGCATCCTTGCCCACGGCAATGGCGGCCGTGCGCTCGGCCACGCCCATGAACTTGGCGCCGTTGACGGTGGCCGCCTGCAGGGCCTGCAGCGGCGTGAGGCCCGCCTGTACCAGCAGTATCACCTCGTCCTGCAGGGAAGCGCCGGGATAAACGAACGAGTTGAACGGCCCGCTGTCCGAGCCCGCCAGCAGCGTGATGCCCGCCGCCTGCATCTGCGGCACCAGGCTCGTGAACCGGGCGTCAAGCTTCTTGCTGAATTGCTGAGCCGCCAGCGGCTGCTGCTTGGCGTTGGCTAGCCGGCGCGCGTAGGTGGCCTGAATCTTCGGGTCGATGTAGGCGCGCAGGGTGTCGCGGGCGTGGTCGTTTTCGGGCAGCTCACTCAGCGTTTTGCCGATGTGGAGCGTGGGCACGGCGGCCGTGTGGTGCTTGGCCATCAGCTTGAAAATGCGGCTGGCGGCGGCCGGGCTGTAGGTGTCGTACACGGCCGGCAGCATGGCCGAAAGGCCCAGCGGCTTGGGCGTGTTCAGGCTGGCCCGCACCACGGCGGTGAGGCTGTCTTCCTTGCCGGAGCAGGCTTTCAGCACGTAGTACAAGTGCTCGGTGGCGTCCAGGCCGCGCTTCACGGCCTCGCCCAGCGTCACGGAGTAGGGCATGTGGCCGGTGGTTTTCAGGCCCCGCCGCTGGGCCAGCCGGATGGTGTTCAGGTAAGCCTCGCCGGAGATTTTGCTGTCGTAAATCTTCACGTAGTCCACCCGCAGGCGCTGCAACGAATCCAGCGCCTTGTTGATTTGGGCCGGCGTTTCCACCTCCAGCGAACCGGGCCAGTAGGCGCCGGGCCCGTCAATCTTGGGCCCCGAGGTGAAGATGCGCGGGCCGGCGTACTTGCCGGCGTCCATGTCCTGCCGCCACTGCAGCACGCTGGGCGTCAGGTCGCCGCCGGCGTCGCGCACGGTGGTCACGCCGTGGGCCAGGTACAGCGTCAGGCTCTTTTTGTTGGCTGCCACCAAGCTGTCGCCGCCCCGGAAGTGCACGTGCATATCCCAGAGGCCCGGAATGAGGTAGCGGCCGTTGCCGTTCACGTACTGCTTGGCGGCGTAGCTGTCTTTGTCGGCTACCTGCACTTCCACAATCTTGCCCCGCGAAATGGCCACCACCTGGTTGGGCAGCAGCTGGCCGGTGGCCACGTTCACGATGGTCACGTGGTTGATAACCACGTCGTAGATGGGCAGCTTGGTGGGCCGGCGGGCGCAGCCGGCCAGCAGCACGCCCAGGCTCAGGCCGAGCAAAACTCGATTCAAATTCATGCAGTAAGGCGGCGCACGGCCGGCGGCAAAGTTAGGCCGGCAGCCGCACCAGAAACTCGGTGAACTCGCCTTCCCGGGTTTCCACGGTCAGCGTGCCGGAATGGCCCTTCGTGATGATGTCGTGACTCAACGACAAGCCCAGCCCCGTGCCCTCGCCGGCCGACTTGGTGGTGAAAAACGGCTGGAACACCTGCGCCGCCACGTCTTCCGTCATCCCGGTGCCGTTGTCGCGCACCCGGATTTCCACCGCGCCGTCGGTGCGCTGGGTGCGCACGCTCACCGCGGGGTGGTAGGCAGGGTCGGTTTGCTGGCGGCTGCGCACGGCGTGCAGCGCGTTGGTAAACAGGTTCAGGAAGGCGCGGCCCAACTCCTCGGGCACGGCGGCCACCGGCCCCAGGTCGGGCGCAAACTGGGTGTCCCAGCGCACGGCTTCGGCGCCGGCGGGCGTGGGCGTGCCCAGCGTGGCCAGGCGCAGATTTTCGGCCAGCAGGGCGTTGAGGTCGGTGGGTTCGCGCTGGCCGGTGCCGGTGCGGGCGTGGGCCAGCATGTTGGTGATGATGGAGGACGCCCGCTGCCCGTGCTCGCTAATTTCGCGCAGGTTTTGCTTCAACCCGGCCATTATTTTCTGCTCCAGGCCGTCGGCGCCGGGCCGGGTGGGCTCCTGCTCCAGCAGCGCCTCGCTCACGGCCGCAAAATTCCGCATGAAGGCCAGCGGGTTTTGCAGCTCGTGGGCAATGCCGGCCGAGAGCTCGCCCACAAACGACCATTTTTCGGCCGCCACCAGCTGGGCCTGCATCGTGCGCAGCTCCGTCAGGGCCTCGTCGAGGGCGTTGCGCTGCGCTTCAATCTGGGCGTTGCGCTCGTTCAGCAGCCGGTTGGCGCGGCGCTGCTGGCGGTTGGAGCGCCACAGCAGCAGCGCAATCAGCAGGCAGAACCCCAGCGCGGCCAGCAAGGCCATGCGCTGGTAGCTAGCCGTTTGCAGCTCGTGGGCCTCGCGCTGGCGCAGCTGGCGCTGCTGCTCCGTGAACGCCAGCAGCTGAAGCTGCCGGTATTTCTCGGGCCCAAACAAACTGTCGCGGGCCGCCACGGCCAGGCGCTGGTAATGGTAGGCACTGTCCGGTTGCTGGCGGTCCTGGTAGAGGCGCGCCAGCAGGTTGCCGGCATCGAGCACGGTGATGCGGTACGAAACCCGCCGGGCTGTCTGGAGCGCCCGGCGGGCATACTGCAGGCTCGAATCGGGCTGGTGCAGGGTATTGAATAAGTCAGCCAGGCGGTACTGCGCCACCGCCTGGTTGCGCAGGTCATTGGTTTGAGCGGCCTCGCGCAGCGCGCGGCGGTAGTAGCCGAAGGCCTCCGGAAAGTGCCCCAGCCGGGCCTGCAGCAGGCCCATGTTGCGCAGGGCCAGTGCCTCGGCCAGCCGGGGGCGCGGGGTTTTGGCCATCAGGTCCTGGGCCTGACGCTGGCGCAGCAGGGCCGAGTCCAGCACGTTTAGCTGCTCGTAGCTGCTGCCCAGGTTGGTAAGCGCGCCCGCCACCCAGGCCGGCTGCCGCGTGCGCTCAAACAGGGCCCGAGCCTGCTCGTAGTAGCGAATGGCCTGCCGGTACTGGCGCAGGTCGAAGCTGATGTTGCCCAGAGCGTTGAGGCTGGCGGCTTCGCCTTCCAGGTCATGCGTTTTGCGGCTTATCTGCAGGGCAATGAGTTGGTTGGCGTAGGCTTTCGGCAGCTCGCCACGCTCGCGCAGCACCACGCCCATCATGCCCTGGGCGCGCCCCCGGCCTTTGTCAAACTCGAGGCGCTGCGCCAGTTGCCAGGCTTGCTGGGCCAGCGCCATCGCCGAATCGGGCCGGGAGGCGCGGAAGGAATACGCCAGCCTCAGCAGCGCCAGCACCCGGCCCGAATCGGCGGGGGTGCGCAGGTAGGCGCGCCGCAGGCTGTCGGTGGCGGGCGTCTGGGCCACCGTGAGCGGCAGCAGGCCCGCCAGCAGCGCCCCGGCGAGGAAAAAGCGCCGCAAGGCGGCGGGCAGCGGTAAGTAAGGGAGTCGGATACGAAAGAATCGAAAAGAACCAGACACTTGGCGGTGGAAAACCATTACGCATGCCGAACGTTTGTGGCGAGCGAAAAAGTCCCTTTTTTGTGCGGGTGCAATGAAGTTGAGGGCGTTCAGCGCCAGCGCACTCTGGCCGTGGCACCGCTGGCGTGCAGCCGGCCGGGCACGCTGGCCAATATCAGGTCGCGCAGGGCCGTGAGCAGCGTGGTGCGCACAAAACCGTGGTGCACCACCAGGCCCACCTCGCGCACGGGCGCCGGCTCGGCAAAGCGCTTGAGCAGCGGATTGTGGTCGACTTCGTCGAGCACGGCCAACTCGGGCACCAGCGTGTAGCCGTGCTGTCGGCGCACCAGCGCCATCAGCGTCTCAATGGAACCGCTCTCGTAAGTGACGGCGCCGGTGGGGGAAGTGGGGCCGCACAGGTTCAGCACCTGGTTGCGGAAGCAGTGGCCCTGCTGCATCAGCCACAGGCCGGGCTGTTTGAGGTCGGCGGGCTGCACGGTGGCCTGGGCGGCCAGCGGGTGCGTTTCGGAAGCCAGCAGCAGGAAGGGCTCGTCCAACAAAGGCAATTCGCGCAGTTGGCGGTCGTCGAGCGGCGTCACGAGCAGGCCCACGTCGAGCCGGTGGTCTTTGAGCTGCTGCATGATTTCCTCGGAGCGCAGCTCCTCTACCCGCACCCGCAAGTCGGGGTAAGCGGTGGTGAGGCCCACCAGGAAGCGCGGCACAAGGTAGGGCGCCAGCGTGGGGATGACGCCCAGGCGCAGGTCGCCCACCACTTCGCCTTTTTCCACCTGCACCAGCTCGCGCAGCAGCTGGGCTTCGCGCAGCACCAGCCGGGCCTGGGCAATGACCTTGGTGCCCACCGCCGTGGGCTCGGCGCCGCGCTGGGTGCGGTCAAACAGCAGCACGCCCAGCTCTTCCTCCAGCTTTTGCACCTGCACGCTCAGGGCGGGCTGGCTCACGCAGCTTTTGTCGGCGGCCAGGCCAAACTGGCGGTGCGTGTCCAGAGCCACCAGGTACGTGAGCTGTTGCAGGTTCATACTGTAAATATAACCTGGGATTATAAAATAAGAAAAAGTATTTGGTTTGATTATATAAATTGGCTAATCGAAACGCCGCAAGCAAAAAACGACGCCCCGGCAACCGGAGCGTCGTTAGTGACAATGCATTTATCAGCAGCTACAGCGGCTTCTTGCGCTCGGCCTGAAACTTCTTAAGCTGCGGCTCCACCACCTTTTTGTCGCCCACCACTACTATGGTCATGGCCTCGGGGCGGATGTACTTGCGGGCGGTTTCGCTCACCTGCTGCGGCGTCACGGCGTTGATGTTCTTGACCTGCTCGGTGAGGTAGGTGTCGGGCAGGCCGTGCAGGTCCAGGGTGTTGAGTTGGCCAATGATGCCGTCGGGCGTGGAGTTGCGCAGCACAAACATGCCGCCCTCGTAGTTCTGAATGCCCTTGAGCTCGTCGGCCGAGGGCGCTTCTTTCTGCAGGCGCTCCACTTCGTTCATGATTTCCTTGAGCGAGTTGCCGGTTTCGGAAGTCGTCACGTCGGCGGTTTCGGTCCAGGTGCCGGCCCGGTAGCGGGTGTTCAGGGAGCTGTACGGCGAATACGTGTAGCCCTTGTCCTCGCGGATGTTGCGCGTGATGCGCGAGCCGAACGAGCCGCCCAGCAGCGAGTTCATCACCCGCATCCGGATGTAGTCGGGGTGGCTGGGGTCCACCACGGGCAGGCCCACCACAATGGTCGACTGCGGCGCGTTGGGCCGGTCCTGGGTCAGCAGGTCGCCCCTGGTCAGCGGCTTGGCAATTTCAATCTTGGGCGCCGGGCCCTGCGGGAAACCGCTCCACGCCGCCGTGATGGCCTGGCGCAGGGCTGGCGCGTCGAAGCGCCCGGCCGCGTACACGCTGGTGCGCTGGGCGCCGTACTGGGCCTTGTAGAACGCCTGCACCTGCTCCAGCGTGAGGGCGTCAATCTGGGCGTCGGTGGGCAACCCGCGGCCGTAGGGGTGGTCGCCGTAAATGGCGTTCGAGAACTTCATGCGGGCCTGCGTGCCGGGCTGGGCCCGCGCCAGGGTCATCTGCCGCTTCATGTCGGCCTTGAGACGGGCCAGCTCGCTGGCCGGAAACGCCGGGTGCTGCACCACGTCGGCCATGATGGTGGCCAGCTCGGGCGCGTACTCGCTCAGGCACGAGGCGTACAGCGTGGTTTGGTCGAGCCCCACCGACAGGCTGAGCGAGCCGCCCATGCGGGCCACGCGCTGGGCCAGCTGGGCCGCCGTCATGGTGGCGGTGCCTTCCTGCATCAGCTTGCCCAGCAGGTCGGCCACGGCCACCTCGTTCGGGCCCTCGTGCACGTTGCCCACCTGCACGGCCACCATCAGGCTCACCTTCGGCACCTGGCCGAAGGGCACCAGCCGGGCCCGCAGGCCATTGTCGAGGGTGAAATCTTCCTTGGCGGGCAAGGCGAAATCGCGCGGCTGGCCGCCGGCCGGCGGGGCCTGTTTCGCCACGGCTGAAGCCTTGGCGGCCGCTACGGCCTTGGCCGCCCCTTTGGAGTAGATGACCGGCTTCGTGGCCGTTTGGGCTTTGGTGGTCGTTTTGGTTTTGGCGGGGGCCTTCTGGGCGTGGGCGCCCGGTGCGGCGGCACCCGCCAGGGCCGCGCTCAGCAGCCCGATAACTAGCTTGTTCATATAGCAGAAGTAAGAAAACTAGCTTTTGGCCAGCGGGTTGACGGTGATGATGGTGCGGTTGGTGGGCCGCAGGTACTCGCGGATGGTGCGCTGCATCAGCTCCGGCGTCACCTTGCGGAACTCGCCCTCTAGGCGGTTGATGCGGGCCGGGTCGTTGTCGAACATCGCGAACGAGGCCAGCAAATCGGCCCGCCCGAAGTTGTCGGAACCGCTCACTTGGTCGTAGAACGCGGAGCGGATTTTCACCATCGCCAAGTCCAGCGTGGCCTGGTCGATGCCCGTGCGGTTGAGCCGGTCAATTTCCTGGTCGAGCACGCGCACCACCGAGTCGGGCTGCACGGCGGGGTCAAACACGAGGTCGCCCATCCAGAGCATGGGGCCGTTGTAGTTGAACTGGTTGCCAAGGTAGTTGATGCCGCCGCTCACGTTGTCGGTGTAGCCGCGCTTCTGCACCAGGGCCTGGTAGAGGCGGCTGTCGTTGCCCTGCAGCAGAATCTGGTCGAGCATTATCATGGCGTAGTACTCCGGCGTGTTGCGCTCGGGCATGTGGTAGCCAAAGGCCAGCGCCGGCTTGGTGGCCAGCTTGTCGTCCTTGCTAAAGCGCTGCTCTTGTTCCTGGCGCGGCTCGGCAATGTCCGGCTTGGGCGGCTGCGGGGCGCTCGGGATGGCGGCGTAGTACTTCGCCACCCAGGCCTTGGCTTCGGCGGGGTCGAAGTCGCCCACCACGGCCAGCACGGCGTTGTTGGGGGCGTAGTAGGTTTTGAAAAACGACTTGGTATCGGCCAGATTGGCGGCGTCCAGGTCGCTCATGTCGCCGTAGAAATTGTGGGCGTTGTTCCAGTTCTTGTTGGCCTTCATGGGCATGTCAATCCACGGAAAGCCGCCGTAGGGCTGGTTGAGCACGTTCACGCGCACCTCGTTTTTCACCACGCCCTGCTGGTTGGTCAGGTTCACCTGGGTGATGGCCAGGCCGCGCATCCGGTCGGCCTCGGCCCACAGAATGGTTTCGAGCTTGTGGGCCGGCACCACCTCAAAGTAGTTGGTGAAATCGAAGCGCGTCGAGCCGTTCAGCGCCCCGCCATTCTTCTGAATCAGGCCAATAAACTCGTTCTTGCCCAGGTTCTGCGAGCCCTGAAACATCAGGTGCTCAAACAAATGCGCAAAGCCCGTGCGGTCGCGCGGCTCGGTGCGGAAGCCCACCCCGTAGTAGGCCGCCACGGTGGCCGTGGGCGCCGTGTGGTCGGGCGAAAGCACCACCTTCAGCCCGTTGGGCAGCGTGTAGTACTCCACCGGAATCTGGAAAGTGGGGCTGGCTGGGGCGGGCGGGGCCGCTGCCACGGGCGGCGCGGTCGCGGCCGCCGGGGCCGTCACTACCGAAGTCGCCTTCGGGCTGCACGCGCCCAGGGCCAACGCGGCCATCGGGGCCCAGCGCAGGCCCCGCGGCAAGGTAAACAACTGTCTCATAGGTAAAAGGTGTGAAGTGAGAAGAGAGTAAAAGTGGCTTTAAATTAGTAAATCTTAGCTCGCAGCCCAGCAAATGGCCCCGCGAGCCAGCAGAAGACCACGCAAATGAGGCAGATAACGCGCGCCCGTTGCACGGCGGGCAGCTTTTGCCGGGCGCCGCCCGACCTTTGCGCCGTGTTTGCCTTCTCCACGCTGCCGGCGTTGCTAGCCGGCCACCTCCTCCAGGCCCCCGCCGACCCGGCCGCCGACGTCCGCCACCTGCTGCTCGACAGCCGGCGCGTGGGCCTGCCCGCCGGCGCCCTGTTTTTCGCCCTGCGCGGCCCCAGCCACGACGGCCACCGCTACCTGCCGGCCCTCTACGCCCAGGGCGTGCGCCTCTTCGTCGTCGAAGCCGGCCAGGAACTGCCCGGCGGCCTTGCCGCCTACTCCGAAGCCGGCATCGTGGCCGTGCCCAGCCCGCTGGCGGCGCTGCAGGCCCTGGCCGCCGCCCACCGCGCCGCCTTCCGCGGCCCGGTGCTGGCCATCACCGGCTCCAATGGCAAAACCATTGTGAAGGAGTGGCTGGCCCAGCTGCTGAGCCCCGACGAAGACATCTGCCGCTCGCCGCGCTCTTACAACTCGCAAGTGGGCGTGCCGCTGAGTGTGTGGGAGTTGAACCCCGAACGGCACACGCTGGGCATCTTCGAGGCCGGCATTTCGGAAGTGGGCGAAATGGCCCGGCTGGCGGCTATCATCCGGCCCACCGAAGGCATTTTCACCAACCTCGGCACTGCCCACGACGCCGGCTTTGCCTCGCAGGAGCAAAAGCTGCTGGAGAAGCTGCAGCTGTTTCAGGGGCCGGGTTTTCGGCGCTTGTTCTATTGCGCCGACCAGCCCTTGGTGCAAGCCGCCGTCGCTCAGCTATGGTTGTTGGCTTTCAGCTGGACGCGCCGGGCCGACCAAGCGGCGGATGTGTTTTTTGCAGCCCAGCCCAGCGCCGAAGGCAGCACCTGCTGGCAAGCCCATTTTGCCGGCAACGAGCAAGTAGCCGAGTTCACTTTGCCTTTCGTCGATGAGCCCTCGGTAGAAAACGCGCTGCACTGCGTGTCCGTGCTGCTGCACCGCGGCCTGGAGCCGGCCGAAATCCAGCGCCGCCTGGCCCGCCTGCACCCCGTGGCCATGCGCCTGGAAATGAAGCTGGGCCGCCACGATTCCTACCTGCTCGACGACACCTATAATAATGATTTGGCTGGCTTGTCATTGGCCTTGAACGCCTTGGCCCGGCAGCCGCGGCCCGGACGGCGCACCCTCATCTTGAGCGACGTGCTGGAATCGAACCTCAGCAGCGAAGAGTTGTATGCCCAGGTAGCCGCCCTGCTTCCGGCGGCCGGCATCACGCGCCTCATCGGGATAGGAGAGGAAATAAGTCGGTTAAGAGTTAGAAGTGAAGAGTTAAGAGTTGAAAATTTGGGGACTAGAGCGACTGAGCCGTCATCCCAACTCTTAACTCTTCGCCCTCAGCTCTTAACTCAATTCTACCCCAGCACCGAGGCCTTCCTGGCTGCGCTCAACCCCGCCGACTTTGCCCGCGAAGTGGTGCTGGTGAAGGGCGCCCGCCGCTTCGGCTTCGAGCGCATCGTGGCCGCTCTGCAGGCCCAGCAGCACGGCACGGTGCTGGAAGTCAACCTCGATGCCCTCGGCCACAACCTGCAGCACTACCGGCGCCAGCTCCGGCCGGGCACCCGCCTCATGGTAATGGTGAAGGCCTTTGCCTACGGCGCAGGCTCCTACGAAGTGGCCAGCCTGCTCGAATTTCAGCGCGCCGACTACCTGGCCGTGGCCTACGCCGACGAAGGCATTGCCCTGCGCGAAGCCGGCATCAGCCTGCCCATCATGGTGATGAACCCGGCGCCGGATTCCTTCGCCACGCTGCGCCAGTATCGGCTGGAACCCGAGATATATTCTTTCGAGATGCTGGACGAGTACCTAGCGGCCTTCGGCTCGCTCGTCGCGGACGGCGCTCAGAGCCCGCCGCCGATTCCCAAAATCCACCTCAAGCTCGATACCGGCATGCGCCGCCTGGGCTTCGATGAAGCTGACCTGCCCGCGCTGCTCGCCCGCCTGCGCAGCCACGCCGCCCACCTGCCCGTGGCCAGCGTGATGACGCACCTGGCCGCCGCCGACGAAGCCGGGCACGACGACTTCACCCAAGAGCAGCTCGCCACGTTCCGCCGCATGGCCGCGGCCCTGGAAGCCGTGCTGGGCCATTCCGTGCTCAAGCACGCGCTGAATTCGGCCGGCATTCTGCGCTTTCCGGAGGCGCATTTCGACATGGTGCGCCTCGGCATCGGCCTTTACGGCGTGGACGCCAGCGGCCGCGACACCGATGCCCTGCGCCCCGTGAGTGAGCTGCGCACCACCATTTCCCAAATCAAAACCCTGCCCGCCGGCCACACCGTGGGCTACGGCCGCCGCGGCACCGCCGTTGCCACCGCGCGCCGCATCGCCACGCTGGCCATTGGCTACGCCGACGGCTACGACCGCCGCTTCGGCAACGGCGCGGGCGCGGTGCTCATCCGGGGGCAGCGGGCGCCGCTCGTGGGCTCGGTGTGCATGGACATGTGCATGGTCGACGTCACGCACATTCCCGACGCGCGGGCCGGCGACGTGGCGCTGGTGTTTGGCGAAGGCCTGCCGCTGCCGGAACTGGCCAGCCGCATCGGCACCATTGCCTACGAGTTGCTCACCAACGTGAGCGAGCGGGTGAAGCGCGTGTTTGTGAGCGAGTAAGCCCAGCCGCGGCGGCCCTACAGCTTCCGCAGCGTGCGCCGAATCTGGCGGTGAGCCGTCTTGAGGTAGTGCTTGGCTTGCTGCTTGCGCGACACCTTGATGACGTGGGGCGAAGTCAGTTTCACTGCGTCGTTCTGCTCCGTGACGGACAGCACCACCGGCACATCGGCGTAGCCCGCGTAGCTGACCGTGGCCGCCACCGGCCCGCTGGCCACCGGCACAGCCAGGCTGAACTCGCCGGCCGCGTTGGTGACGGTGGTTTGCTTGGAGCCGGTCAGGCGGACCACTGCACCGGGCAGGGCGCCGGCGGGGCTCTCCACCCGGCCGTAGATAACGCGGGTGGCCGGTGCGGCGGGCGCCACCACAGAAGTGTCACGCGGTGCGCTGGCTATGAAATCATTAAAGCTTGCGGCCGAGTTGGAAGCTGTAGAAGCGCCGGCATGGCTTTCGGCGGCAGCCAGGCCCAGCAATAAGGAGGCGAGTAGGGTAGAGGTAAGGCTCATGAAAGGGCGTGCGTAAAAGGTGGGTAGATGACCAACGAATGCTGCCCGATACGCCCCGCGCAAACCGTTGGTTTTGTGCGCTTCAGCTTAAAACTGTTCTGAACTCAACCTTAGTTGAACCTTGGAATTGCGTAAAATATTGGTGCCTAAGAATTACTGGTTGAAATTCTAAAGTCATTTTTATTTTCAATTTCTATATAATGCTATTGCCTGAAAAACAACGATTAAGCAGGTGAATTGCGATTGAGTTCGGCACCAAGAAAAAGCTTTTGTACTTGGCCGGAAGAGTGCGGATTCACAGTTTACAAAAGCTCGGCTTAATATTCTGCCTATAAATAATGTAGTATTTCTTATAACGCCCAATTTGCAGGTTGTCAGCTTAGAAAAAAATTTACAGTTGACAATCAGTAGATTAAATTTTCTCATAGTCTGGCTTTTGTATTAATGCTAGTTCGTATAGAACCGACTGTTTATCATTGTCCCATTATAGAACCTTATTTCCAATTTCTGGAAAGTCCTTTGATTGCATTTTAACTACTTTATGGTGCATTTTTCCAAAACAGCAATTTTATCTTTTTTCATGAGCGGTGCATTGGTGCCGCTCGTCCGGGCGCAATCGGCGCCGACAGCTACCACGGCCACGGCCACGGCGGAAATAACCGGCAGCGTGCAGGCAGAAAATGGCACGGCGCTGACCGGGGTCAACATAGTGGCCCTGCACTTGCCCACGGGCATTCGGCGCGTGGTCATCACCGACAACACCGGGGCGTTCGGACTGAAGATGCTGCTGCCCGGCGGGCCCTACGCGCTGCAGATTTCGCAGCCGGGTTTCCGGCCGCAGGTCATCAACAACGTGTTTTTGAGCGTTGACAAGCCCTCGACCCTGAAGCTGACGCTGGTGGCCGACGTGGTGGCCGTGGGCACGCGCCGCGTCGACCGCACGGCCCTGGAGTCGGTAGCGCCGGTGGATGTGATTGACATGCGCGAGCTGGCCCTCCTGGCGCCGCGCGTGGACAACACGCAGCTGCTCAACTACGTGGTGCCATCCTTTAACTCGGTGCGTGAAACCTCGGCCGACGGCGCCGACCACGTGGACGCCGCCACGCTGCGCGGCCTGGGCTCCGACCAGCTGCTGGTGCTCGTGAACGGCAAGCGCCGCCACACCTCGGCCCTCATCAACCTGCTGGGCAGCCGCCCCTACGGCAGCGCCACCACCGACCTGAACACCATTTCCTCTAACGCCCTGGACCGGGTGGAAATCCTGCGCGACGGCGCGGCGGCCCAGTACGGCTCCGACGCCATTGCGGGGGTGATGAACTTCAGCCTGAAAAATGACAACCACGGCGGCAACATCCTGGTGAACAACGGCATTCATCAGTCGGGCTTTGGCTACAACACCACCGTGAGCCTGAACAAGGGCCTGAAGCTGGGCGAAAAAGGCTTCCTGAACGTGACCGGCGAAGTGGACTACCGCGGCTACACCACCAGCCCCACTTACCAGCGCGACCTGACCTCTTGGCCCATCTATTCGCCCATCCGGGCGCAGGAAGATTCGTTTTTGCTGGCCAACCACAAAACCGAGAAGGACTACCGCCAGCGCAACGGCGACGCCATCATGCTGAACTACCGGGCGGTGTATAACGCGGGCATTGCGCTATCGGAGAAGGCGAAGCTTTATTCTTTCGGCACCTATAATTTCCGGCGCGGCCAGGCGGTGGCGCCGTGGGTGCTGCCCAGCGCCAACCCCGCCGACCTGGGCACCCGGCCCGGCTACGACCTGGGCTACCAGCCCAACATCAACACCCGCATCCACGACGGCGCCGCCGTGCTGGGCCTCGACCTGAAGCTGGGCCGCTGGGACCTGGACCTGAGCCAGAGCATCGGCACCAACCGCATGCGCTACGACCTGAGCAACACCCTGAACCCCTCTATGGGCGCGAACTCGCCCACGTCGTTCAACGCCGGCGGGCTGCAGTTTACGCAAGCCGTGACCAACGCCACGGTTAGCCGCCTGTTCGATAACGTGCTGGCAGGCACCAACGTGGCTTTCGGCGGCGAATTCCGCAACGACTTCTACGAAATCGTGGCCGGCGACGAAAACTCTTGGCAGGACTACCAGGCCGGCGCGCCCGGCGCTTCGGGGGGCTCGCAGGGCTTCATCGGCTTCGACCCCACTTCGGCCATCTCGGGCAGCCGCCAGAACGTGGCCGGCTTCCTCGACGTGGAAGCCGACATCGTGAAGCGCTGGACCGTGGGCGGCGCCGTGCGGTACGAAGACTATTCGGACTTTGGCTCGGCCTTCATCTACAAAGCCACCACCCGCGTGCAGGCGGCTAAGTGGCTGGCATTGCGCGCGGCCTACAACACCGGTTTCCGGGCGCCGTCGCAGCACCAGCAGCTGTACCGGCAGCTCACGCTGCTGCCCACGGCCAGCGGCACCACGTATTCGGGCATCTACAACAACCAGAGCGACATCGCCCAGGTGGCCGGCATCGGCAAGCTGAAGGCCGAAAACTCGCGCAACCTGAGCGCGGGCCTGGTGCTGACGCCCGCCAAAAACCTGGTGCTCACCGCCGACATCTACCAGATTGACATCGACGACCGTATTTCGCTGACCAATGAGTTCGGTGCTGGCATCTCGCCGCAGTTCGACGCCGCCCTCGACCGCGCCCAAACCACCAGCGTGCAGTTTTTTGCCAACGCCCTGAACACCCGCACCCGCGGCCTCGACCTGGTGGGCAGCTACAGCGCGCCGCTGGGCCGCGGCCAGCTGCGCTTTACGGCGGCGGCCAACTTCAACGAAACCACGCTGCGCAGCCTGAAGGTGCCCACCCTGTTCCAAGGCATTCAGAACGACGAAATTGCGGGCAACAACTTCATCGGCCAGCGCCAGCTCTCGCTCATCACCACGGGCAGCCCCAAGAGCAAAATCCTGGGCAGCGTGGGCTACGAGGGCGTGAAGCTGGGCCTCACAGCGCGCTACACCCGCTTCGGCGAAGTGGCTTCCTACGATTTCAACTTCGACGGGCTGGACGAAGGCGGCTACTACCTGGTGTTCAGCCCCAAGGCGGTTACCGACCTCATCCTGAGCTACAAAGTGACCAAGGGCCTGCTGCTGGCCGCTGGCGCGCAAAACCTGTTCAACGTGCGGCCCGACGACCTGCTGCAAGCCGCCAAAAACGGCCACGCTCCCGACGGCTTCGCCTCGATGGCCGACTACCAGGCCTACTATCTGAAAACGAACGGCACGCCCTCGACCACGCCCTACGACCACGACATCCTGCCCTACCACATGGTGCAGATGGGGACCAACGGCGCCTTTTTCTACCTGAAGGCTTCCTACAGCTTCGGCCAATAGGTTCGGCTTGATTAGCAAATTTTTAATTTCCAATTCCCATCCACTTTTACGCGTCCTCTATGTCCGAACCCATTACCCCCTCCTCCCGCATGGCCCGCACCGACCTGTTGCGCTCCCTGCAAAAGGCCTTCGGGCTGGCCGTGGCCGCCGAGCAGCCCGGCGCGCCGTCGGTGGCCGAGCTGATTGAGCAGGCCGAAGACCACAGCCGCCGCCGTTTCCTGTCCAACACCGCCAGGTTTGGCGTGCTGGCCGGCGCCACCGGCCTGCTGGCTGCCTGCGAAACCGTGGCCCCGGAGCCCGCCCCCGACCTCACCGCCTTCAACGCCGCCAATGCCCAGGGTGGCGCGGCCCGCGTGGTGATTGTGGGCGGCGGCATGGCTGGCCTCAACTGCGCCCTCAAGCTGCAGAAGGGTGGCATCACGGCCAGCATCTACGACGCCAATACCCGCACCGGCGGCCGCATTTTCACCGCCAAGAACCTGATGGGCTCCGGCCTCACCACCGAGCTGGGCGGCGAGTTCATCGACAGCGGCCACACGGACATGCTGAACCTGGTGCGCGAGTTTGGCCTGCCGCTCTACGACGTGGAATCGCCCAGCGAAACGGCGCTGGAGAAGGACACCTACTTCCTCAACGGCCGCCGCTACTCCCTGCAGGAGGTGATTCAGGCCTTCCGGCCCTACGCGGCCCGCGTCACCGACGACGTGCGGGCCATGCCCAATACCATCGTGTTCGACAATTACGGCGCGGCCGGTCCTTACGACCAGATGTCGATTTCGGGCTATTTCGACTCGATTGGCATGACGGGCATGATTCGGACCCTGCTCGAAGTGGCCTACGTGACCGAATACGGCCTCGAAGCCAACGAGCAGACCGCCATCAACTTCCTCTGGCTGTTCTCGCCCGACACCCGCAAGGGCACCTTTGACGTCTTCGGCGAAAGCGACGAGCGGTACAAAATTCAGGGCGGCAACCAGTTGCTGGTAGACGCCATGGCCCAGCGCCTGGCCGGCCAAATCACGCTGCAGCACAAGCTGGTGGCCCTGGCCAAGCCCGCCGACGAATACGTCCTCACCTTCCAGAAGCCTAGCGGCGCCACCGTGACCGTGACGGCCGACATCGTGGTGATGGCCATTCCGTTCAGCGTGCTGCGTCAGGTGAGCCTTAACCTGCCGCTGCCTTCCTGGAAAACGAATGCCATCAACAACCTCGGCTACGGCACCAATGCCAAGCTGCTGCTGGGTTTCAACAGCCGCCCCTGGCGCACCAACGGCTGCACCGGCTACCTCTTCACCGACCAGGCCGCGCAGGGCGGCTGGGACAGCAGCCAGCTGCAGCCCGGCACCGCCGGTGCCTACACCGTGTACGTGGGCGGCCAGGTGGGCGTGAGCATGGGCGCCGGTACGCCGCAGTCGCAGGTGAGCCGCTTCCTGCCCACCCTGAACGCCGCCTGGCCCGGCACCCAGGCCCAGTACAACGGCAAGGTGGAGCGCTTCCACTGGCCCAGCTTCCCGCTCACGCGCGGCAGCTACGCCTGCTACCGCCCCGGCCAATACACCACCATCGCCGGCGCCGAAGGCCGGCCGGTGGGCAACCTGTTCTTCGCCGGTGAGCATTGCAGCGCCTACTTCCAGGGCTTCATGAACGGCGCCGCCGAAACCGGCCGCGTCGCCGCCCAGGCCGTGCTGCAGGCCGCCACCACCAAAAAGGTGGCCTTGCTGTCGCGCTTCCGGCGCGTGCGGGAGCTGGTGTAAAGCAAAGCCTAGCCTTTGCGGCATAAAAAAAGCCTTCGTTTCTGGCAGGAAGCGAGGGCTTTTTTTATGCCGCAAAGGCTTCTTTAAAATGTTGGCAAGGTATTTATTTTGCTACTTTACAGTTGGCGCACCCTGGCTCTGATAACTTTGGCGCGCCATAGGCCTTTGGGGCGCTCTTTTTTAGTTATGAACATCAATACGTTTCGTGTCCTGCGTGTGCTGGGCGCAATTGCTATCTGCTTCGCGTTGGCCGCTCCGGCGTCGGCCCGGCCGGTACCCGGCCCGGTGGCCGTGGCCGACATTCCGCCGCTCGACGGCCTCTGGAAAGGCCCGCTGAAAGTGCCCGGCGGCCAGCTCGAAGTCATCTTCCGGTTTGTGAAGCTCACCGGCGGCGAATACTTCGCCACCCTCGACGTGCCGCTGCAAAAGGTAAGCCGCATGGCCGTGAAAACCGAGCTCAAAGGCGACACCGTGCGCCTCTTCGCCGAGGAAGCCGCCACCCGGTTCACCGGCCGCATCTCGGCCGACGGCAAGCAAATGGTGGGCACCTGGCAGTCGCCCGGCTTCAAAGTGCCCATGACGCTCACCTTCAGCGCCCTGCCGGCCCTGAACGACAAGAAGGCGCGCCTCACTCCGCCGTACCGTGAGGAGGAAGCCACCTTCAGCAACCTGGCCATCAACACGCGGCTGGGCGGCATGCTCACCATTCCGGCGGGTCCGGGCCCCTTCCCCGCCGTGGTGCTGCTGAGCGATGCCGGGCCCCACGACCGCGACGGCACCGTGGGCGACTTTGCCCCGCTGGGCCTGTTGGCCGACTACCTCACCCGCCGCGGCGTGGCCGTGCTGCGCTTCGACGACCGCGGCGTGGGCAAGTCGGGCGGCACACCCGCCATCACCACCGCCGACTTGGTGAGCGACGCCCAGGCCGGCCTGAACTACCTGCGCACCCGCCCCGAAATCGATTTGGCCCACCTCGGGCTGGTGGGCCACGGCGAAGGCGGCAACGTGGCCCTGCTGGCCGCCGCGCAGCCGCTGCCGCCCGCGTTTGTGGTGGCCTTGGCGCCCTACGGCCTGCCCGGCCGCGACATCGTGGTGCAGCAGCAGGCCACCACGCTGCGCACCCTCGGCACCGAAAACCCCCAGATTGAAGCCGCCACCAAGCGCCAACTGGCCATGCTGGAAATCATCCGGCAAACCACCGACAACGCTCAGGCGCAGGCCATTGTGGCCAACATGCTGAAGCAGAACAACGCCGCCATCGACAACGCCACGGCCCAGTCGAGCGCCGCCGAAATGACCTCGCCCCGCTACCGCTACTTCCTGGCTTTCAATCCCGTGGAAAAACTTTCGGCCGTGAACTGCCCGGTCCTGCTCCTCAACGGTACTTCTGACCTCACCATTAATGCCGACGCCAACCTGAACGCGCTGAAAAGCGGCCTGAGCAAAAACAAAGCCCTCACCATCAAAAAGCTGCAGGGCGTCAACCACCTCTTCCAGCCCGACCAGTCCAAGTGGCCCGTCATCAACGGACAGCCGCAGCCCAACTTCTCGCCCGAAGCCCAGGAAACCATCCGCGAGTGGATTGTGGAACAGACGAAAAAGTAGACCGCAGATTCTGCAGATTGAACGGATTTCACAGATTCAACCTCAATCGCCTATCAATTACTATCCTCGCTCCGCTCTCGGAGTTGACAACAAAAAAGGTCCCGCTTATGAGCGGGACCTTTTTTGCTTACTAAGCTGAAGTCGGCTACGAGCCGTCTGAATCTGCGCAATCCGTTCAATCCGCTTAATCTGCGGTTCAGACTACTTAATCATGTCCACCTCGGCCTTAATCATGGCGTTGTAGCGGCGGCCCTGGCCGTTGGCCAGCGTGAGCAGGTTCCAGCCCTTGCCGATGGTGTAGCTCCAGGTGCGGCTTTCCTTGTATTCGAAGGTGGGGCGCATTATCTGGCCGTAGGGCGTGTAGTTGTCCATGAAGTTGGTGGTGTAGAACTTGTCGCCGCCCACAATCCACTCCATGGCCACGAAGAAGCCTTCTTCCGGCGCCGGAATGTTGTAGGTGCTCAGGTCGATGGTGTACCACTCGCCGCCGCGCGAGGCCGAGACCACCACGTTTTCGGTGAGCAGGTCGGTGTTGGGGGCGTTGTAGTTGCCGTCGGCCTTGTAGAGGCGCACGCGGAAGGGCTCGCGCGGGAAGCCGTTCTCGCCGATGTAGAACGACACCGTCCGCACGTTGCCCAGCTTTTTCTGCTTGTCATTTTTGACGAAGAAGGCGTACTGGCTGCCGGGCAGGCCCTGAATCATGCCCTCGCCCGGGTTGTTCGACTTTGAGCCGAGCTCCAGGTTTTTCACCTTGCCGCCCTTCACCGTCACGTTGCCCAGCTCAATCACGCGCTTTTTGAGCTCGATGATGAGGTCTTCGGTGGCGCCGCGCTTGATGAAAATGGCGGTGCGCTCGTAGCCCAGCGTCATCACGATGAGGGAGTCCTGGCTGGTTTTTTCCAGGCCGGCCAGCTGGAAGTAGCCGTACTCGTTGGTGAGGGCGCCGGTGCCCTCTTCGCGCAGGCCGATGGAGGCAAACGGCACCGGGTCCTTCGTTTTAGCATCCACGACACGACCGGTAATGCGGTTTTCCTGCGCCCAGCTCAGCGCCGGCAATAGCAGCAGCACCCAGAATGCGAGAAAAGGTAAGCGTTTCATCATTGCCAAAGATAATAATAATGGGATGTCGACTGGCAAATTTACAAATTCCGAGTCATAGTATTGCCATTGATGTTCAATCAAGGCAGTAATGAAGTTAGGGAATGCAAATTGAATTCCGCAAGACAACGCCTCAAATGACGCCGTATTGCCTTAAAAATACGTTCTGCTTGGCCCGACCGGATGCTGCCGCCGCCCATATAAAATTAACACAGGAACCCTGCCGGCCGGGCTGCGTATCGGGGCCAACGTTTATTCCTTCACCTTTTTCTTTCTAACGTGAAAAAAACCTTCCTCTCCCTGCTGGCCGCCAGCGCCCTGCTGGCCAGCTGCGAAACCAAGCATTCGGAAACCAAAGACCAGCTCGCCGAAGCCGGCCAGGACACGGCCGTGATGGCCCGCACCGGCCAAACCGCCGGCGACATGGCCGCCAGCGCCGCCAACTCGGCCGACAACGCCTGGGACCTGACCAAAGCCAAGCTGGCCGACGTCAAGTTCAAGGAAATCACCTCGCCCGGCGTGACCGTACGCGGCGACAGCACCTATAACGTGTACAGCGTCGACGAAACGGTGCTCTTCGACACCGACAAGTCCGACATCAAGCCCACCGCGGCCGAAACCCTGAAGCAGATTACTGGCTCCATTGGCCAGCGCTACGCCACCGGCCAGGTGCGGGTGATGGGCTTCGCCGACTCGCGCGGCGACAAAAACTACAACAAAGACCTGAGCGAGAAGCGCGCCGAAGCCGTGAAAAGCTACCTCGTGGCCAACGGCGGCATCGAGGCCGGCCGCGTGAGCGTGGAGCCCATGGGCGAAGCCATGCCCGCCGCCTCCAACGCCACCGCCGAAGGCCGCCAGGAAAACCGCCGCGTCGAAATAGCGGTGCGCACCAAGTAGTCTGCTGGCGCTCCTCCCGAGAAAGCCCGAATGCGCAAGCATTCGGGCTTTTTTAGTTGTGCATTTGAGGGCCCGGCAGTGCTTGGCTGCGCCGTCGGCCCTGAATTGAGCATTTTCGGCGGGCCGCTGGCTTGAAGGTGCATGTCATATAGGAGTTTTGTTATTTTTTAAATGATTGGTAAAAAAGCCCTTATCTGTTAATACGCTGGCTGTTTTCTGAAGGCAATGCCTTGCTGCGTACCTTTAGGGTGCCATAAATGGATTCGTATTGTATTGAGATGAACAGGTACTTACTATGGGCTTTGTTGTGGTTGGTGGGGCTGTGCGCCGCGCAGGCCCGCCCCACGGCCCCAACCGATGAAGCCATTCCGCTGGCCGGCCTGTGGAAAGGCAAGCTGACCGTGCTGGGCGGGCAGCTGGACCTGACCATCAGCGTGGTGCCGCTGACGGGGGGCAAATACTTCGCCGCGCTCGACGTGCCGGCCCAGAAAATGAGCCGCGTGGTGACCGAAGTCACCGTGCGCGGCGACTCGGTGCTGCTCGTCATGCCCGGGGCCGGCAGCCGCTACGCGGCCCGCTTCGACCGCGTGAAAAATGAGCTCAACGGTACCTGGACGCAGGGCAAGGAGAAGTCGACGGTGCGGCTGACGCACTCGCCCATGCCCACGCTCACCGGCGCGGGCACCCGGCTGGCCCCGCCCTACCGCGAAGAGGAGGTGACCTTCAACAACCCGATTTCGCGCCTCAACCTGGGCGGCCTGCTCACCGTGCCCGCTGGTCCGGGGCCTTTTCCGGCCGTGGTGCTCGTGAGCGACGTGGGCGCGCAGGACCGCGACGGCACCGTGGGCGACTACCACATGATGGGCTCGCTGGCCGACTACCTCACCCGCCGCGGCATTGCCGTGCTGCGCTACGACGACCGCGGCGTGGGCAAATCGGGCGGCAGCACCGCCACGGCCACCACGGCCATGCTGGTGGGCGACGTGCAGGCGGCCGTCAACTTCCTGCGCTCCCGCCTCGAAGTGAACATCAGCCGCATTGGCGCGATAGGGCACGGCGAAGGCGCCAACGTGGCCCTGATGGCCGCGGGCCAGCCCCTGCCGCCGGCGTTTGTGGTGTCGCTGGCCGGCTACGGCCTCACGGGCGAGCAAACCCTGCTGCAACAGCAAGTGGACGAAAACCGCGCGCAAAAAATGGACCCCGTCAAGGTGCAGGCCGCCTACGAGCGCCAGCGCACCATGTACGACATCATTCGGCAAACCAACGAGCCGCAAGCCAAGTCCATCGTGGCCAACATGCTGCGCCAGGACCACCCCGACCTCGACCCCAAAGAAGCCCAGGTGCAGGCCGTGAAGCTCCTCACGCCCTGGCGCCGCTTTTTTCTGGCTTACGACCCCATTGCCGAACTCGACCAGGTGGCCTGCCCCGTGCTGCTCCTGAACGGTACCGATGACCGCGAAGCCCCCGCCGACCTGCACCTCACCGCCTTGGAAAAAGAGCTGAAGAGCGTGAACCGCAGCACGGTATCGAAGCGCCTGCCCGGCGTCAATCACCTCTTTCAGCCTCCCAAAACCGAGTGGACCCTAATGAACGGCGAGATGAAGCCCTTGTTCTCGCCCGTGGCCCTCGACGTCATCCGCGAGTGGATTATGGGCCTGGGGGTGAAGAAATGATGTGCTGATTATTTGATGTGCTGATGTGCTGTTTTCTGCAAGGCAGATGTTGCAACAAAAAGGCCCTGCTCGACAGCAGGGCCTTTTTGTTGAACGAGAAGCGAGGTGTTTGACGGCCTGTGGGCTGGTTTATAGCGCAGCACATCAGCACATCGACCCATCAGCAAATTATTTAATCATGTCGACCTCGGCCTTAATCATGGCGTTGTAGCGTAGGCCCTGGCCGTTGGAGGCGGTGATGAGGCTCCAGCCCTTGCCCATGGAATAATTCCAGGTGCGGCTTTCCTTGAACTCGAAGGTGGGGCGCATTATCTGGCCGTAGGGCGTGTAGTCGTCCATGAAGTTGGTGGCGAAGAACTTGTCGCCGCTCACCACCCATTCCATGGCCACGAAGAAGCCTTCTTCCGGCGCCATGATGTTGTAGGGCGTGAGGTCGACGGTGTACCACTGGCCGCCTTGCGGGGCCGACACCACCACGTTTTCGGTGAGCAGGTCGGTGTTGGGGGCGTTGTAGTTGCCGTCGGCCTTGTAGAGGCGCACGCGGAAGGGCTCGCGCGGGAAGCCGTTCTCGCCGATGTAGAACGACACCGTTCGCACGTTGCCCAGCTTCTTTTTCTTGTCATTCTTGACAAAGAAGGCGTACTGGCTGCCGGGCAGGCCCTGAATCATGCCTTCGCCGGGGTTGTTGGACCGGGCGCCCAGGTCCAGGTTTTTCACCTTGCCGCCCTTTACCGTCACGTTGCTCAGCTCCACTGCCCGCTTGGGCACTTCGATGGTTAGGTTGGCCGCCGCCACGCCGCGCTTCACCAGCACCGCCCGGCGGGCGTAGCCCAGGGCCACCACTACCAGCGAGTCGTCGGCGTTCTTGGTGGGAGCGGGCACGATGAACTGGCCGTGCTCGTTGCTGAGCGCGCCAATTTGCTCGTTTTTAAGGCCAATAGAAGTAAAAGGCAAAGGCTCTTTGGTGTCTTTGTCGACAATAACGCCTTTGATTTGGACTTGCTGAGCCCAGCCTGCCGTTGCAGTGCCGGATAAAAATAATGCTATAAAAAGTAGGCGTTTATACATAGTATGCCAGGTAGAACGAACAAAATTACAAATTAGAGAGCGGAAAGTTATTAGAAATTATTAGCACATACAACCATTGCGGAAAAGCAGGCACCCCAGACCTCACGAATTGCATTATTTCCGAAGGGCTTGGCGGGGCCAAAAAAATGTTGGCCGCTGGAAAGCCTTTGCCGTTGTACCTTTGTTTGTATTCTTTCTAAATAAGCTTTTCCCACATCCCACCCGTGGCCCTATTCCGTCGTTCCTCGCAAAAAGTCGCTGCCAGTGCCGCCACTCGGCGCACCGCCAAAGACCTGCGCCTGGGCGAAACCGGCACCATTTGCTGCCTGGAAGACCCCGAGATGGCACTTAAGCTGCTCGAAATGGGTTGCGTGCCCGGAGTGAAAGTGCGGCTGAGTGGCCGCGCTCCGCTGGGCGACCCGCTGATGCTGGTGCTCGGCGACCAGGAATACACCTTGTCGGTGCGCGCCAATGAGGCGGCCACCATTTTGCTGAAAGAATAGGGCGCAGCGTATGGCGGCGATTTTGAGCAACCCCAGCGCGGCGGAAGCCGTCGCCTCGCAAGCCGGCGCGGCGGCCGGCGCGCGGCCCATGCGCATCGCCCTCATTGGCAACCCCAACAGCGGCAAAACCTCGCTCTTCAACCAGCTCACCGGCCTCAACCAGAAAGTGGGCAACTTCCCGGGCGTGACGGTGGACCGCAAGTCGGGCTTCGCGCAGCTCACGCACACGCAGCGGGCCGAGATTGTGGACTTGCCGGGCACTTATTCGCTCTACCCCAAGAGCCTGGACGAGAGGGTGATAACCGACCTGCTTTACGACAAAAGCTCGGCCAGCTACCCCGATTTTGTGGTGGTGACGGTAGACGCCAACAACCTGCGCCGCAGTTTGCTGCTGTTTACGCAGCTCGGCGACCTGGGCCTGCCCGCCGTGCTGGCCCTGAATATGATGGACGTGGCCGAGCGCCACGGCGTGAACATCGACCTGCCGGCGCTGGAGCAGGAGCTGGGCGTGCCCATTATCCCAATGAACGCGCGGAATGGCATCGGCGTCGCGGCCCTCAAAATTGTGATGGCCCAGCGCCTGGACGCGCCGCCGGTGCGCTGCTGGGAGCCCGACGACCAACTGCTGCCCATGGTGCGGCAGATTCGCTACTACTTCGACCTGCACAACGACTACCTGGCGCTGCACTACGCCCAACAGTTCCGCCAAATCGGCTTTCTGAGCGCCGACGATAAAGCGTATCTGCAGGAGCTGACGCAGCAATACGGCTTCGACCCCACGGCGCAGCAGGCGAGCGAAACCATTGCCCGCTACGCTCGAATCAACGAAATCCTGCTGGAAACGGTGACGGTGACGCGCACCGAAACCCGGGAGCCCATCAGCAACCGCATCGACCGGGTGCTGACGCACCGGGTGGGCGGCTACCTGATTTTTCTGGCAATTCTGTTCCTGCTGTTTCAGGCCATTTTTGCCTGGGCCCAGTACCCGATGGACTGGATTGACCAGGGCATTTCGGCCCTGAGCGCGACCATTCAGGACAACTTCCACGGGCCTCTGATTCGCCTGTTAACGGAGGGCGTGCTGGCCGGCCTGGGCGGCGTGCTGATATTCATTCCGCAGATTGCGCTGCTGTTTGGCTTCCTGGCCATTCTGGAGGAAACGGGGTACATGGCCCGAGTTACCTTCTTGATGGACAAGCTGATGCGGCCGTTTGGCTTGAGTGGAAAGAGCGTGGTGCCGCTGATTTCGGGCCTGGCCTGCGCGGTGCCGGCCATCATGGGCGCGCGCACCATTGAGAGCTGGAAGGACCGGATGATAACCATCTTTGTGACGCCGCTGATGTCGTGCTCGGCGCGCATTCCGGTGTACACGGTGCTGGTGGCGCTGGTGGTGCCCGACGAGGCCGCGTGGGGCATTTTCAACCTGCGCGGCGTGGCCTTGATGTCGCTGTACCTGTTGGGCTTGTTCTCGGCGCTGGCCTCGGCCTGGGTGCTGAAAACGGTGCTGAAGGCGCGGGAGCGGAGCTATTTCATCATGGAGTTTCCGGTGTACCAGTGGCCGCGCTGGAAAAACGTGGGGCTGACCATTTACCAGAAGGTGCAGGCGTTTGTGTTGCAGGCCGGCAAGGTGATTGTGGCCATCTCGGTGCTGCTGTGGGTGCTGGCCAGCTACGGCCCGGGCCAGCAGCAGGAAACGGCCGAAGCCCGGGTGCGGCAGGAAGCGCCCGCGCAACACTGGGGCGACGCCGAGATTAGCCGCCGCGTGGCCTCGGCCCGGCTGGAGAATTCCTACGCCGGCTCGTTTGGGCGGGCGCTGGAGCCGGCCATCCGGCCGCTGGGCTACGACTGGAAAATCGGCATTGCGCTGCTCACCTCGTTTGCGGCCCGGGAGGTGTTCGTGGGCACCATTTCCACCATCTACAGCGTGGGGCAGGACGCCGACATGGGCACGCTGCAACAGAAGCTGCAGGCCGAAAAGGACGTTAATGGGCAGCCGTTTTTCACGCCGGCGCGGGCGTTTTCGCTGCTGGTGTTTTACGTGTTTGCCATGCAGTGCATGAGCACGCTGGCCGTGACCTACCGCGAAACCCAGAACTGGAAGTGGCCACTGGCGCAGCTCCTGTACATGACGGGCCTGGCCTACGTAGCGGCGTTTGCGGTGTACCAGGCGTTGGCCTAGAGGCGCAATGCGTTGCGCCTTGTCGTTGAACGGCCGGGACCGCGCCGTTCGGGTATCGTTCCGCCGCAAGTCGTTCTGCCGTCATCGTTCAATGACGAGACGCAAAATGTTGCGCCTCTACAGCGTTCGGGTGTCCGATTAAAAGCAAGGTGTTCAGAAATGGACACCTTTTTTATTTGAGCCGCCAGCCTGTTTTCTATTTATGCATTGAAATTCATGTAATTATATAAATGGCACGCGGCTTGGCAGTGCTTGGAGGAAACCCCTTTACTCCTGCACGAAAATGGACAGAGCCATTGCCCCATCAATCCAAACCCAACGGCAGCGCCGCCGCTGGCTGCTGGGGGCCGGGGTGGCTGTGGTGGCCCTGCTGGCCGTGCTGGCTTTTCGGTCGGTGCTGAAACCCGGCATCCGCCGCACCGATTTGCTGACGGCCACGGTGGCAACCGGCGACGTGGAAGCTTCGTTGAGTGCCGCCGGCACCGTGATTCCGGGCCGCGAGGCGGTGCTCACCAGCCCCATTCAGAGCACCATCCGGCGGGTGGCGGTGGCCGTGGGCGCCCAGGTGCAGCCCGGCGAAACCATACTGGAGCTGGACAAGGACCTGGCGAACTCTTCGCTGGCCAAGCTCGATGACGAGCAGCTGCGCAACCAGAATAAGAACTCCCAGCTGCAACTCACGCTGGAGCGCAGCCTCAACGACCTGCGCACCCAGGCCGAGGTGCAGGCCGTGAAAGTGCGCAGCCTGCAATCGGCCCTGCGCGACGAGCAGCAACTGCTGAAAATAGGCGGCGGCACCGCCGAAAACGTGCGCCAGGCCGAACTGAACCTGACTGTGGCGCAGCTGGAAGCTCAGCGCCTGGCCCGCCAGATTCAAACCCAGCAGCGCTCGAACGCGGCCGACGTGCGCGAGCTGGGCTACACGGTTTCGATGCAGCAGCGCAGCATTGCCGAGTTGGCCACCAAGCTGCGGCAGGCCGACATCAGCAGCCAGCAGCCCGGCGTGCTGACGTGGGTGAACGAGAGCATCGGCACCACGGTGCAGGCCGGCGACCCGCTGGCCCGCGTGGCCGACCTGAGCAGCTTCCGCATCCGGGCCACCATTTCGGACAGCTACGCCGACGCCCTGCATCAGGGCGACCCGGTGGTGGTGCGCGCCAACAACACCGACCTGCGCGGCACCCTGACCACCATCAGCCCGAGCGTGGAAAAGGGCGTGGTAACGTTTTACGCGCAGCTCGACAACCCACACCACCCGGCCTTGCGCGCCAACCTGCGGGCCGACGTGTTTGTGATAACGCGCGCCCACCACGGCGTGCTGCGGGTGAAAAACGGCCCCTTTTACCAGGGCGGCAAGGAGCAGCCGGTGTTTGTGTTGAAGGACGGGCGGGCGGTGCGCCGCACGGTGCGCTTCGGCGACAGCAACTTCGACTTTGTGCAGGTGCTGAGTGGCTTGCAGGCCGGCGAGGAAATCGTGGTGTCGGACATGAAGGACCACCTGGACACGCCGGAACTGAAGCTTAAGGACTAAGGCGATGAAACGAGCTTTCCTCTTCGTTCTGGGTTTTGTGGCGCTGCTGATGCCGCCGGCAATTGCGCAACAGGCGCCGCCGGTGGCCGGCAGCGGCCTCACGCTGGACCAAATTATCAGTCTGGCGCTCGACCACTCGGCGGTGGGCCAGCAGGCCTTCACCACCCGCGAAACCAGCTACTGGGCCTGGCGCGGCTACCAGGCCAACTACCGGCCGCAGCTGGGCCTGCAGGGCACGCTGCCCAATTTCAGCCGGGCCATTGCGCCGGTGGTGCAGCCCGATGGCACCACCAGCTTCCAGTCGGTGCGCATCAACAATTCTGATTTGGCCCTGACGCTGAGCCAGAACATTGGCCTGACCGGCGGGCAGGTGTTCATCGGTTCTCAGTTGCAGCGGTTTGATGATTTCAATGGCTCGTTGCGGCGCTACAACAACCAGCCCTTCACCGTGGGCCTCACGCAGCCGCTGGGCCAGTTCAACGCCCTGCGCTGGGCCCGCCGCATCGAGCCGCTGCGCTACCAGGAAAGCCAGCGCCAGTACGTGGAAGAGCGCGAAACCATTGCCCAGCGCGTCACAGAGCTGTATTTCGACGTGCTGCTGCAGCAGGTGAACGCCGAAGTGGCCCGCCAAAACGCCCAGGCCACGGCCGAGCTGCTGCGCATCGGGCAGGAGCGGTACCGCCTGGGCCGGCTCTCGCAAAGCGACTTGTTGCAGCTGGAGCTGAACCTGTTGAACGCCCAACAGGCCCAGACCCAGGCCCAGCTCGGTGCCGAAAATGCCACCGTGGACCTGCAGGGCTACACCGGCCTGGCCGAGGCGCCCGCCCTAGCCGTGCCCGCGCCCGCGCCGCAGCCGGCCGTGGCGCCCAAGCTGGCATTGGAGCAGGCTCGCCAAAACCGCAGCGCCACGCTGGCCTTTCGCCGCCGGCTGCTGCAGGCCGAGCGCGATGTGGCCCAGGCCCGCGGGCTCACCGGCTTCCGGGCCACGCTCACGGCCAACACTGGCTACGTGAACCAGGCCGCCAGCCTCGGCGCCACCTACCTCAACCTGCAAAACCAGCAGCAGGTGGCCCTGGCCTTCTCGGTGCCGCTGGTGGACTGGGGCCGCCAACGCTCCATCATCAAAACCGCCGAGCTGACCCGCGACCAGGTGACGCACACCGTGGCCCAGGAAGAGCGCACCTTCGAGCAAACGGTGCTGACGCAGGCCAGCCAGTTTGCGGCGCTGGCCCAGCAGCTGCGCCTGGCCGGCCGGGCCGATTCCATTGCCCAGCGGCGCTACGACATTGCCCGCGCCACCTACCTGCTGGGCCGCATCAGCCTCACCGATTTGAGCCTGGCTTCCAACGCCAAGGACGGCGCCAAGCGCGACTACATTTTTGCCTTGCGCTCGTGCTGGGTGGCCCATTTCCGGCTGCGGGCCCTCACGCTGTATGATTTTGAAAAACAGGTGCCCATCGTGGCCGCCCGCTGATAAACAGAACGTCATGCCGAGCGCAGCCGAGGCATCTCGTGTGCCAGAGTAAATAATTACTTCTCCGAGCGAGATGTCTCGACAAGCTCGATATGACCGTCCAATAAATTTCACATTCGCGCTTTTCTCACCTTTTTTCTTATGGAAAATCTGCTCGCTACTTCCCCCGAAACCCGCTCGCAGCCGGCCGCCGGCCTGGGGGCCACGCCGGTGCTCCGCCTCACCAACATCGAAAAGGTGTACCAAACCAAAACCATCGAAACGGTGGCGCTGAACCAGGTCAACCTCACCATCAACCGCGGCGAGTTCGTGTCGGTGATGGGGCCCAGCGGCTGCGGCAAGTCCACGCTGCTGAGTTTGATGGGCCTGCTCGACGAGCCCACCAGCGGCACGATTGAGGTGGACGGCCGCGCCGTGCAGTCGTACTCCGACCGCGAACTGGCGGGGCTGCGCAACCTGAAAATCGGTTTCGTGTTCCAGAGCTACCACCTGATAAACGACCTTTCGGTGGTGGACAACGTGGAAGTGCCGCTGCTGTACCGCAAAAGCATGGGCGGCAGGGAATGCCGCCAGCGCGCCCTCGCGGCACTGGACAAAGTGGGCCTGAGCGCCCGCACGGGGCATTTTCCCAGCCAGCTCTCGGGCGGGCAGCGGCAGCGCGTGGCCATTGCGCGGGCCCTGGCCGGCGGGCCGGAAATCATTCTGGCCGACGAGCCCACCGGCAACCTCGACTCGGTGATGGGCGAGGAAATCATGGACCTGCTGCTGGGCCTGAACCGGCAGGACGGCGTGACCATCGTGATGGTGACCCACGACGAGCAGCAGGCGCTGAAAACCCAGCGCGTGGTGCGGTTTTTCGACGGCAGCCAGGTGGGCTGACTCAGTTAAAAGTTATGAAACCAATCGGACCGTCATGTCGAGCGCAGCCGAGACATCTCGCGTGCAAAAACTAATTAGCTACTCCACGCGAGATGCTTCGACTTCGCTCAGCATGACGTTCTGGTAAAGCCCAATTCCCATGCTCCTTTCTTACCTCAAAATTGCCTGGAAGGTGCTCATGCGCCGCAAGTTTTTTACCTTCATCAGCCTGTTTGGCGTGAGCTTTACGTTGATGATTTTGCTGGTGGTAATGGCCATGTTCGACCACTTGGTGGGGCCCGGCACCCCGGCGAAGCGCGTGGATAGGATGCTGTTCGTGAACGTCATCCGGCACCAGATGGTGGGCGGCCACGGCTGGATGAACATGCCGGCCAGCATTCACTTCGTGGACGACTACGTGCGCAAGCTGAAAACGCCCGAAAAGGTGGGCATCACCACCACTTCCTCCAACGCTACGGCCTTCACCAAAAGTAAGCTGCTGGCGCTGGACCTGACGTACACCGACGGCAACTTCTGGCAAATCATGGACTTTGACTTTGTGAGCGGGCGGGCCTTTACCGGCGAAGAAGTGAAGAGCGCGCAGCGGGTGTGCGTGCTGAACGAAACCACCGCCCGCAACTATTTTGGCACGCCCGACGTGGTAGGCCGCACCATCGAAATCGACCTGAAGCGTTACCGCGTGGCCGGCGTGGTGCGCAACGTGTCGGCCGCCCACGTGTATGCTTACGCCGACGTGTGGGTGCCCTACACCCTGAGCCCGCAGTTTTACAAAGACAACCGCCTGAGTGGGGAGTTTCTGGTGGTGCTGCTGGCGCCCTCGGCGCAAGCGGTGCCGGCCGTGCGCGAAGAATACCGGCAAATGGTGAAGCGGGTGGAAATTCCGAACCCCAAGGAGGTGCAGGCCATTTTCTCCTATGCCGACCCCGTGCTGGCCAGTTTCACGCGGGCCATACTCAACCACCAGGACCAGACCGTGGACGACGACAACATCGACACCTTCTACTTCATGGTGGGCGGCCTAGCGCTGCTGTTTATGCTGCTGCCGGCCCTGAACCTGGTGAACCTCAACGTGACGCGCATCCTGGAGCGCTCAGGCGAGATTGGGGTGCGCAAGGCCTTTGGCGCGGCCGGGCCCGATTTGGTGGGCCAGTTCCTGGTCGAGAACCTGGTGCTGGCCCTGGTGGGCGGGCTGCTGGGCCTGGGCTTGGCCGCTGGTGCGCTGGCCCTCGTGAACGAAGCGCACCCCGTGGCCTACGCGCACTTCGCCCTGAGCTGGCGGGTGTTTGGCTGGGGCATGGTCCTCACCCTGGTGTTTGGGCTAATGAGCGGCGTGTACCCGGCCTGGAAAATGTCGCGCCTAAACCCCGTGGCCGCCCTGCGCGGCAGCGGCGAGCAGAAATGAGCTAAGAGTTAAAAGTTAGGAGTTAAGAGTTGGCTACAGCGCTTCTCCAATTCCTGCTTTCCCAAGCCTGCCGGCTAACTCTTAACTCCTAACTTTTAACTCTTAACTCAAGAAGCCATGCTTCGCCATCTTTTCACCCTCATCTGGAACCGCAAGCGGGCCAACCTGCTGCTGATTTCCGAAGTCTTCTTCTCGTTTGTGGTGCTGTTTGGGGTGGGCGCGGTGCTCATCACCGTGGGCAAAAACTACTTCACGCCGCACGGCTTCAACTACGAAGACGTGTGGCGGCTGGAAGTGCGCGCCGGCCAGGGCCTGAAAATGCCCCGCGCCGAGCTCGACGACGTGGTGCGCCAGGTGAAAGCCCTGCCCGGCGTGCGCACTGTGGCCCTCACCAGCGGCAACCTGCCGTTCATTTTCAACACCAACAACTCGGCCTTTGCCTACAAGGGCAAGAAGTCGCCGCCCACCAACTACTACGACGCCGACGACCACTACCTTGAGGCCACGCAGCTGCACCTGCGCGAAGGCCGCTGGTTTACCCAGACGGACGACGGCAGCAACCACCGCCCCGTCGTCATCACCCAGGACCTGCGCGAAATCCTGTTTGGCGACGAGCCGGCGCTGGGCAAAATATTCACCTTCAGCGAGCCCGGCCCCAACATTAAGCCCGAAGACGAGTTTCAGGTGATGGGCGTGGTCGACAACGTGAACATGGAAAGCGACTTCTCGGCGCCCATCCCCGCGATGTGGAAACGCCTGATTCCCTACGACACCACCCACTGGGAAACGGCCAGCATGCTGGTGCGCGTGGCCCCCGGCGAAGGCGGCGTGCTGCAGGAAAAAATAGCCCGCACCGTGGCCGGCGTCACCCGCCAGTGGACCACCGAAGTGCGTGTGGTGAACGACGACCGCCTGCACCGCCGCATGTTCACGCTGGTGCCGGTGGTGGGCCTGTGCATCATGGGCTTGTTTTTGATTATCAACGTGGCGCTGGGGCTGTTTGGGGTGCTGTGGTACAACATCAGCCAGCGCCGGGCCGAGATTGGGCTGCGCCGGGCCATGGGCGCCACGGGCGCGGGCATCGGCTGGCAGTTTCTGGGCGAAATGATGGTGGTGACGACCTTTGGCGTGGTGCTGGGCGCCGTACTGGCGGCCCAGTTCCCGCTGCTCAACGCCTTCGATTTGCCCGCCGAGCCCTACCTGCTGGCCATCGGGGCGGCGGCGCTGGCGGTGTACCTCATCACGGCCCTGTGCGCGTGGCAGCCCAGCCGGCTGGCGGCGGGCATTCAGCCGGCAGTGGCGCTGCGCGAAGAGTAAGCTGTAGCGCGAACTTTGTAGTTCGCGTGTGCCGCGCCGGTAGCACCGTTCTGACACGCGAACTACAAAGTTCGCGCTACAGGGCAACCCCGCCCGCGCGGCCCGCATCTGGGTTGTCAGAAGCCAACTTCATCACTCACCCTTTACCCTTTTTTCGCATGAAAAACCTCACCGTTCTCGCCCTGCTTTGGCTGCTGGCCCTTGTGCCCGCGCTGGCCCAAACCTCCCCGGAAGTGCGCTCCGTAGGCAATTTCCGGGCCCTGAAAGTTTCCGACGGCATCATCGTCACCCTCGCTTCGGGCGGGGCTCAGCGCGTGGAAGCCAGCGCCGACACGCCCGAATTCCTGGCCCGCATCAAAACCGAAGTGAGCGACGGCGTGCTCAAGGTAAGCTTCGAGCACAAGCTGAACGAGGCCTGGAGCAAGGACAACCGCCCGCGCAACCTGCGCGTGAGCATCACGGCCGCGCCCCTCACCGGCATCGAAGCCAGCAGCGGCGCCCGCGTGGAAGTGAAAAACGCCTACGCCACCGGCGATTTTAAGCTCGAAGTATCGTCCGGGGCCGTCGTCACGGCCCCCGATTTCACGGCCAAAAGCGTGAAAGCCGAGGTGAGCAGCGGCGCCGTGGCCAGCGTGGGCGGCAAAGTGCAAAGCCTCACGGTGGAAGCTTCCAGCGGCGCCGAATTCAAGGGCAGCGATGTGCAGGCCACTACCTGCAGCGCCTCCGCGTCGAGCGGCGGCAGCGTGGCCGTGGGCTCGCTGGAAAAGCTCACCGCCGATGCTTCGAGCGGCGGCAGCGTGCGCTACGCCAGCTCGGCCCAGGTCACCAAGCACACCAGCAGCGGCGGCAGCGTAAAGCCGCGGTAGGCGGGCACGCCTCCGCAATACCGCGGAGCGCCCATCGAACGCCCAGTGGGCACTCCGGAACATTGCGGAGGCGTGCCCAGGCACCCGGTGGGCACGCCGCAATGTTCCGGAGTAGTCCCCAAACGCCCGATGGGCACTCCGCGGTATTGCGGAAGCGTGCCCGGACGCCCGGCGGGCACTCCGGAACATTGCGGAGGCGTGCCCGCACGCCCGACGGACACCCTGTAAAGTAGCGGAAGGCTCTTTGAGACCTTCCGAAGCACTGTTTTTCAGTATAAGCCATGTTTCTCATCGTCGACGACGACCTCGCCGTCCGCACCTCGCTCCGGCTGCTGCTGAAGCAGGCCGGCTACCCGGCCCAGGCCGTGGCCACGCCCGCCGAGGCCCTGGCCGCGGTGCACGAGGCCCCGCCCGCGCTGGTGCTCATGGACATGAACTTCTCCCTGGCCACCACCGGCGACGACGGCCTGGCCTTGCTGCGCGAAGTGAAGCAGCTGGCCCCGCAGGTGCCCGTCATCCTCATCACCGGCTGGGGCTCCATCAGCCTGGCGGTGGAGGGCATGAAGGCCGGCGCGGCCGAGTTCGTGACCAAGCCCTGGCACAACGACGCCCTGCTCCAGACCATTCGCACGGTGCTCAGCCTGCACGACACGCCGCCCGCCGAGCCCGACACCCCCGCCGCCAGCCGCCGCCAGCTCGACCGGCAGTACCGCTTCGCCGACATCATCGGGCAGGATGCGCAGCTGCTGCACGTGCTGCGCCACGTGGGCCAGGTGGCGCCCACCGATGCTTCGGTGCTGATAGAAGGCGAAAGCGGCACCGGCAAGGAGCTTATTGCCGAGGCCATTCACCGCAACAGCCAGCGCAAAAACCAGCCGTTTGTGAAGGTGAACCTGGGCGGCATCTCGTCCTCGTTGTTCGAAAGCGAAATGTTCGGCCATCGCCGTGGCGCCTTTACCGACGCCAAGGCCGACCGGGTGGGCCGCTTCGAACTGGCCAACGGCGGCACCATTTTCCTCGATGAAATAGGGGAGCTGGAGCTGGCCAGCCAGGTGAAGCTGCTGCGCGTGCTGCAAGACCGCACCTACGAAGTGTTGGGCGACTCCAAGCCGCGCCGCCTCGACATCCGCGTCATCGCCGCCACCAACCGCAACCTGGCCGAGATGGTGCAGCAGGGCCGCTTTCGCGAAGACCTGTTCTACCGCATCAACCTGATTACCGTGCGCCTGCCCGCCCTGCGCGAGCGCGCCCCGGACATCCCGCTCCTCGCCCAGCACTTCGTGGACCAGCTGCGCGCCACCTACCACCGCCCGGCCCTGAAAGTGGGCGCCCGCGCCATGCACTGGCTGCGCGAGCAGCCGCTGCCCGGCAACATCCGCGAGCTGAAAAACCTGGTGGAGCGTGCCGTCCTCGTCAGCGGCAAGGATGAATTGGGGCCGGAGGACTTTCAGGCCAACGCCCAGCGCCTGCCCGCCCGCGCCCCCGCGCCCGGCGAGCTGCCCACGCCCGGCACCATGACCCTGGACGAGCTGGAAGCCCAAATGATACGCCAAAGCCTGGCGCACTACGACGGCAACATCAGCCGCGTGGCGAAGGCGCTTGGGCTGAGCCGGGGCGCGCTGTACCGGCGGCTGGAAAAGCACGCCATTCCGTTTGACGAGTAAGCAGAACGGCTTGCATCAGGCCGTCATGCATAGCGGAGCGAAGCATCTTTACCTCAATACTAACTGATTAGTGACTGCGGTAAAGATGCTTCGCTCCGCTCTGCATGACGTTCTTTTTTCATCCCAATAAATGTCCCTCCGCACCAAATTTCTACTTTTCGTCACCATCATCCATGCGGTGCTCATTGCGCTGGCGGCCCAGCTGCGCACCACCAACCCCGTGCTGTTTGTGGCGGCCGAAGCGCTGCTGCTGGTGAGTGTTTTCCTCACTGCGCAACTCTACCGCGGCTTCGTGCGGCCGTTTCAGCTCATTGCGGCGGGCACAACGGCCATTCAGGCCAAGGATTTCTCGATGAAGTTCGTGCCCGTGGGCCAGCGCGAGATGGACCAGCTCATCGACGTGTACAACCGCATGATTGACGAGCTGCGGCACGAGCGGGTGAGCCAGCACGAGAAAAGCTTCCTGCTCGAACGCCTCATCCAGGCCTCGCCGGCCGGCGTGCTCATTCTCGATTTTGAAGGCCGCATCGAAAGCGTGAACCAGGCCGCCGAACGGTTTCTGGGCCAGGCGGCCGCTGCGCTGCTGGGCCAGGCGCCCGCCGCGCTGCCCGGCGCCTGGGGCCCGGCCCTGACCGGCCTTACCGAAAACCAGCCGCAGGGCCTGCGCCTCTCGGGCCTGCAAACCTACCGGGCCCACGCCGCGCACTTTTTCGACCGGGGCTTCACCCGCCGCTTCATCGTGCTGGAAGAGCTGACCCAGGAGCTGATTCAGCAGGAAAAACAGTCCTATGGCCAGCTGATTCGGATGATGTCGCACGAAATCAACAATTCCATCGGCGCCATCAACTCCATTCTGCACAGCTTTCAGCACTACCGGCCGCAGCTCGACCCCGCCGACCAGCCCGATTTCGCGCAGGCGCTGGAAGTCAGCATCGCCCGCAACACCCAGTTGGCCAACTTCATTGCCAACTTCGCCCGGCTGGTGCGCCTGCCCGCCCCCACGCCCCAGCCCACCGACCTGCACGCGCTGCTGCGCGGCATCGGCCGGCTGCTGCAGCCGCAGAGCGAGGAGCGCCGCGTCCGATGGCACCTAGCGCTGCCCGAAACGCCGCTGGTGCTGCCCTTCGACGGCCAGCAAATGGAGCAGGCCCTGCTCAATATCGCCAAGAATGCGCTGGAGGCCATTGGGCAGGACGGCAACATCTGGGTGCGCACCACGGCTCAGCCGCCCACCCTCACCATCGAAAACGACGGGCCGGGCCTAACCCCGGAGGTTAGCCAACGCCTGTTCACGCCTTTCTTTAGCACCAAGCGCGACGGCCAGGGCATTGGCCTGACGCTGGTGCGTGACGTGCTGTTGGCGCATGGCTTCCAGTTCCGGCTTGTTACAGCTGCCTCCGGGCGTACGGAGTTTATTGTTGAAATGAAAAATGACCTTTCAAAACAAGGGGGTATGTGATATTGAATAGGTATTTTTACCAGTAAAGCCTATTTCGTATAGGGGTGGTTTAAGATTTGTAGGCTAATTTCGTGGGGTAGCCCTAAAGGTGCTCTCGTTATGACGCGTAAACAATACTTAGCAACGGCCTGCCTCGGCCTCATCCTGCTACTAGCTGGCTTGGCTGCATTTCTGCCCCAAAACCATCCCGAAGCCAGGCCCGATGCCTTCAATCCCGCCGACTTGGCCTGGATGCTGTCGGCCTCCGGGCTGGTGCTGCTGATGACGCCCGGCCTCGCATTTTTCTACGGCGGCATGGTGAGCAAGCGCAACGTCATTTCCACCATGTTGCAGAGCTTCATTGCGCTCGGCGTGATTTCGATACTCTGGTACGTGGTGGGTTTTTCGCTGGCGTTTGGCGACAGCATCGGGGGCGTTATTGGCAATCCGCTCACGTTCTTCATGTTCAACAACGTGGGCACGGCGCCGCACCCGCGCCTGGCCAGCAACCTGCCGCTGGTGCTGTTTGCCGCGTTTCAGCTCAAGTTTGCCATCATCACGCCGGCCCTCATCAGCGGCGCCTTCGCCGAGCGGATTCGCTTCTGGGGCTACCTGCTGTTCATGTGCCTGTTCAGCTTGCTCATCTATTGCCCGCTGGCCCACTGGACCTGGCACCCGGACGGCTTCCTGATGAAATGGGGCGTGCTCGATTTTGCCGGGGGCACGGTGGTGCACATCTCGGCCGGCTTCGCGGCGCTGGCGGGCGCGCTGGCGCTGGGCCGCCGCCGCACCCACCTAGAGGGCCACACCCACGTGCCGCCCAACGTGCCGTTTATCCTCATCGGCACGGGCTTGCTGTGGTTTGGCTGGTTTGGGTTTAATGCTGGGTCGGCGCTGGCGGCCAATGCCACGGCGGTGCAGGCCTTCATGACCACGCACCTGGCTTCGGCCGCCGCCATGCTCACCTGGATGATGATTGAGGCCGTGCGCGGGCAGCGGCCCTCGGCGGCGGGCGCGGCCATTGGCGCGGTGGTGGGCCTGGTAGCTATTACGCCGGCGGCGGGCTACATCAGCTACGGGCCGGCGCTGTTCATCGGGGTGGTTTCGGCGGCCATCAGCGCCGGGGCGGTCGATTTGAAGAACCGCACCACTCTGGACGACACCCTGGACGTATTTCCCTGCCACGGCGTGGGCGGCATCGTAGGCATGATTCTCACGGCCGTGTTTGCCAAAGAGGGCGGCCTGGCCACCACCGGCTCCTGGACGCTGCTGCTGCACCACCTGGGGGCACTGGCCTTCATCTCGGTGTTCACCTTCGGCGGCTCCTACCTGCTCTATAAGTTTACCAACCTGCTCATTCCCATTAGGGTGAACGCCGTGCACGAAGCCCACGGCCTCGACATGAGCCAGCACGGCGAAACGGTGCTGCCCGTGGTGCCCGAAGCCGTGCCCGAGAGCGAACTGCGTTACGTGGTGCGGGCGTCGTAACGTAGCGTGGACTCTGTGAGTCCGCGCCTGGGCGAACATCCTAACGGAACGCGGACTCGCAGAGTCCACGCTACATCCCCAGCACAAACACCGTGGGAACCTTGTGCAGCTCCGGGGCCGGCAGCCGCTTCCAATCACCCACGGTCAGCGTCTTGATAAACTCGCCGGCGCCCGTCACATCGGCCGCCACGCACAGGCGGGTACCGGGCTGCAGGTGCGCCAGCAAATCCGCAAACAGCGCCCCGTTGCGGTAGGGCGTCTCGATAAACAGCTGCGACTGCTGCCGCTGCTGCGCCTCTTTTTCCAAGGCTTTGATGGCGGCTACGCGGGGGGCTTTCTCAATGGGCAAATACCCGTGGAAGGCGAACTGCTGCCCGTTCAGCCCCGACGCCATGAGGGCCAGCAGCAGCGACGATGGGCCCACCAACGGCACCACTTTCAGCCCCAGCCGGTGCGCCTCGCGTACCAGCGCCGCGCCGGGGTCGGCAATGCCGGGGCAGCCCGCTTCGCTGAGAATGCCGCCGTCCACTCCCTCTTTCACCAAAGGCACCAAGGCGGCACGCACTTCGGCATCGGTGCTGTCTTTGTCGATGACGGTGAAGCGGATGTCCTCAATCACGCGCTGCGGGGCCACGCTTTTCACGAAGCGACGGGCCGTGCGGGCATTTTCCACCAGGAAATAGGGGAGGCGCGCCACGGCGGCCAGCACCTGGGGCGGCAGCACTTGCGGCGCGGTGTCGTCGGCTAGGGGCGTGGGGAGGAGAAAGACAGTGGACAACGAAATGGGAAGCGGAGTACGGACGCAAAAATACGGCCGGCGGTTTACCCCGCCGGCCGTATCGGTTTACTTAGAACAAGCCCGTTTCAGCAGGGGCTTTCTCGCTTCCGCGTTTGCTCTGCTCCTGCCAAGGGGTTTGGTCAGCTGCGGCAACTGAAAAGCAAGCGTGGTCTTTGGCGCACCCAAAGCGGCGCCGCTACACTTGGCAGGGGCGGCCTTGTGGCGGTGTTGGAGTGTCCCAGCACCGCCACAAGGCTTGTAAGACGCCTAACCGGTGCCGCCTATTCGACAACCAAGCGGCGGGTAGCCACTGGCGAGCCGTCTACAAGCAGGGTATAGAAATAGGTGCCGGCGGAATAGCTTTCCAGGCGCAACACACTCGATTGTGCCTTCACGTCAAGGGGCAAGGTTTCCAGCACCTGCCCGTCCATGGCCCGGCGGACAAGCAGCGTTGCTTTATGGCAATCATTGGGCACACGATAAAGAATCTTGGTGCTGCCGTGAGCCGGATTCGGGACGTTTTGGTCTAGTTGGGAATCATCAGATAGCAATTTGCTGCTTTCCACGGACGGTGCCTGGCGCGGTAAGCCATTGCCCGAGACGCAGTCGGTATTGTTGTTCGGGTAGTTATAGCCGACCGGAACCAAGTTGACTGCACTGGGGTCGACCCATTGGCTTATCACCGGAATGTAGTCGTCGTAGGTCTGGTAATTGACTGGAGAGATGGAGTTGGCGTTATAAATCGCCTGAAAACCATTGAAAGTCAGTCCCCCGTCCAAAAACTTATTATTGCGCACGTTCCCCGTGCCACTGATGGTGGCGGTGAAACTGGGTTGCACGTAAATCCCAAAATACTGACCCGTGTTCACGCTTTGACCCGATACGCGCTTAAACGTGTTGCAGTCGAGAAGGGCCGTGCCGGTGGTGCCTTCCTGAGAGCTAAACATATACCCCGCACCACAGCCCTCAAACAGGTTTTGGGTAGCCGAATGAATTCCGGTGCCGGCCGTGTTAAAATCCTGGGCAATGCCATAGGTCACGTCCAGAAAATTGTTGCTGGTGGCCGTCAGGTTCACGGCGTGAATGCCCGTCTGCAGGTGGGGCTGGAAGGCGGCGTGGTCAACGGGCGTGGCTTGCCGGAAAACAGCCGATGTGGCATCCACCAGCATGCTGCCATCGGTCCGAATGCCCGTGGTCCCGTACGTCAGCGGGGAGCCGTAGGCGGTGAGGTCGTGGGTGAACTGCCGGGTAGCCGGGTAGGAGGGCAGGCTGGGGAAGTTGAAGGTGCAGGTATTGGGCTGGCTGCCGATGCTGCCGCCGGGCAGCGTCAACACGTCGTTGCCTGTCACGCTCGGGAGCGGGCCGCCTCCGCTGGCATAGTTAACCCCGGCCAGATAAAAATTGCTGAACGTGGAGCTTTGCAGCCGCAAGGGCGTGGCCGTGTAGGCCCGGATGCCAAACATGGAGTGGTTCAGCGTATTGTTCTGGAACACCATGTAAGGATAGGTGCCATTCACATTGCCCGAAACCTGGATGTGGGCGAAGGAATACCAGTAGTCGGCACTGCCGTTATAGGTATACGGCGCCTTCATCAGCGTGGGGTCGGAGTCGAAGGTGCAGTACACAATCTTGTTGAGAATGCCCGTCGAGGGCGTGTGCACGGGCGCCCCATTGCGTGCAATGTTCATGCTGCTGTAATTGTGGAGAAAATCCACGAAGTTGAGCTGAAACTCCGGGCCATGGTCTTCGAGCACGATGCCCGACATGCTGTGCATGATGCGGTTGTGCATCAGCGCGTTGCTGGGGTTGGTGCCCACTCCGTGCATATCGAACTGGTCGGAAGTGCCCCGGACGTATAGGCCGCGCCACATGCTGTTGCACGCGGCCGTGATGGTGGCCCCGTTGGTTTCGAGCCGCGCCCCGTCCTGCACGTATATCGCAGCGAAGGCGTCCATAAGCAGCACCGTGCCGGGCGGCATCGTGAATTTGTCGTTCGTGTTGAAGGGGTACGGGTAGCCCGGGTCGCCGTGCAAGGTCAGGTCGCCGGTCACGTGGAAGGTGGTGCCGGGAGGATATTGCCGAAACGGGTCGTTGTGGGTGGTGGAGCCGTAGTTATACACGTAGTCGTTGTTCAGCTCCACAATTTTCGACGCTGGGATGGTGCTGGTCTGGCAGCAGTTGGCCTGCACCGTAATGGTGGTGCTATAGGAACTCACCGAGCCGGTGCTCGACGTTACCGTGATGGTGTACGTGGTGGTCACCAACGGATTGACAACTACGCTGGCCGTATTGGTGGCCGAAATATCCCGGGCCGGTGACCACGAGTAGGTGTAGGATGTGGAAGTAACTACGCACGAGCTGGGGCTGAAAGAAAGCACGGCCGAACCGCCCTGGCAGATGGTGCTTTGGCTGGTATAAAACGACGGCAGACAAGGGTCGACCGGCGGTATCTTGGCGGCAACAGGGCTGGCTTTCTGCGCGTGGGCCGAAAAGCTGAGGGCGACCAAGAGCAGCGTCAGCTTATGCCAAAGAAGCGACGGACCGGCTGTGCGGCGTGTGGGGGGGTAGGAATTTTTCACGGGTGACTGAAAAAGGGTTGGGAGATGGAAAAGAACTTGCTTCGGCAAGGTACTGGAAATAACGAGCTTTTATATATCGTTCTACCAGTTTCTTTTGGCCTGTCCTCCCGGCCCGGTTCCGGTCAGTCTACTGCTGCGCAAAGGCCCGCACCAGCCCAAATACTTCCTCCGGATTCTCGGCGTGCACCCAGTGGCCGGCGTTTACCACGGTGGCCACTTCGGAGTTCGGGAACAGGGCCGGAATGCCGTGCAGCTTGTCCTCGGCCGTGATGTAATCCGACTTGCCGCCCCGGATGAACAGGGCCGGCTTGAGAAACGGCGCGGCGGCCGTGGTGGCTTCGCCCACAGCGGGCAGTTGGGCGGCCAGCACCCCCAGGTTGATGCGCCAGGCAAAGCTGTTGTCTTCGCGACGGTACAGGTTTTTGAGCAGAAACTGGCGGACGCCCACGTTGCCGATGTGCCGGGCCAGGGCCGCGTCGGCCTCCTGCCGGTTGCTGATGGCGGCCAGGTTCACGGCCTGCAGGCCGGCCAGGACGTCGTCCTGGTGCTCCATGTCGGAGAAGCGCGGGGCGATGTCGACCACGATGAGGCGGGCCAAGCGCTCGGGGTGGTCCAGGGCCAGGCGCATGGCCACTTTGCCACCCATGCTGTGGCCCAGCAGCGTCACATCGGGGCCGAGGTGGAGGTGGTCGAACAGGTCGAGCACGTCCTGGGCCATGAGGGCGTAGGTGTGCTCGGGGCTGTGGAAGGAGCGGCCGTGGTTGCGCAAGTCCACGCTCACCACGCGCAGGCCGGCTTCGGTGGCCCAGCGGCGGGCCAAGCTCTGCCAGTTGTCGAGGGTGCCGAACAGGCCGTGGAGGATGACCAGGGGCCGGCCCTGGCCTTGGTCGAGGTAATGGAGCAAAGGCATGGGGCAAAAATAGCAGGTGGCTTCCTGGCCGGCGTGGGAAAAGCCCGGCCGGCAGCGCTTGTTGCTACGGCGGCCTTCATGCTTCATACATAGAAGCAGCGCTAGGTTTGTTGCCGTTTTACGGGCGCCTGGCCCCGCACTTTTCTTTCTCATTCCCCTGAAACTTCCCCTACTTCTGCTCGCGGGAGCCCTGCTGCTGGCGGGCCGCGCGGCTGCCCAGGTCACGCCGCCCGGCACCGCCACCCCCGCCACGCCCCCCAATGCCGCCCCGGCCCAGGAGCCCGCCCACCAGCCCAACGACACGCCCGAGCAGCCCCGCAACTGGAGCCTGCACTTCCAGCAAACGCTCATCGACCAGTGGCACAACGACCTGCGCACGCCCTACGCGGGCGACTACAGCCTGGCCGACCGCGAATCGGCCAAGCTGTCCTTCACGTCCACGCTTTTCATCGGGCGGCGCTTGTGGCGCGGGGCGGCGGTGTATTTCAACCCCGAAGTGGCCGGCGGCAGCGGCCTGAGCGGTGCGCGCGGCATTGCCGGCTTTGTGAACGGCGAAACCTTCCGCATCGGCGACCCGGCCCCGAACCTGTACCTGGCGCGGCTGTATTTGCGCCAGACGTTTGCCTTAGGCCCGAACACGGAGGCGGACGAGGACGACCTCAACCAGCTGGCCGGCCCACGCCCCACGCGCTACCTTGCCGTCAACCTGGGCAAGTTCAGCACCGCCGACTTCTTCGACCAGAACAGCTACTCGCACGACCCGCGCACCCAGTTTCTGAATTGGAGCCTGATGAGCGCCGGCGCCTGGGACTACGCCGCCAACACCCGCGGCTACACCGTGGGCGGCGTGCTGGAGTACGTGACGCCCGGTTTTGCCCTGCGCTTTGGCTCCACGCTGATGCCCACCACCGCCAACGGCCCCGACCTGGATTTCCACTACGGCACGGCCCACGCCGAAACCGCGGAGCTCACCAAAACCTACCGCCTCGGCGGCCGGCAGGGCACCGTGCGGGCGTTGGGCTTCCGCAACGTGGCGGCCATGGCCTCCTACCGCACGGCGGTGGCGCTGGCCCGGTACACCGGCGAGCAGCCCAGCACCGAAGCCGTGCGCTCGGCGCACCACACCAAAATGGGCTTCGGCCTGAACGCCGAGCAGGAACTGACGAAGGAAGTGGGCCTGTTTGCCCGCGTGAGCTACAACGACGGCCGCAACGAAACCTGGGCCTTCACCGAAATTGACCAGAGCGCCAGCTTGGGCCTGGTGAGCACCGGCGCCCGCTGGCAGCGGCCCGACGACCGCCTCGGCGCGGCCGTGGTGCTGAACGGCCTCAGCCCCGAGCACCGCGCCTACCTGGCGGCCGGCGGCTACGGCTTCATCGTGGGCGACGGGGCGCTGAACTACGGCCTTGAAAGCATCGGGGAAGTGTATTACAGCATCAGCCTGCCGCGCTACCACGCCGCCATCAGCCCCGATTACCAACTGGTTATCAACCCGGCTTACAACAAGGACCGAAGCGGGCCGGTGCACGTGGTGGCGGTGCGGCTGCACGTGGAGTTTTAGGGCATGGCGGGACCGGCTGCGTATCTTTAACCGAAACCTCACCCGCGTGCATCATGGCCCCTATCACCTCGCTTTCGCAGCTTGACGCTAATCAAACGTATTCTTACGCCGATTACCTGACGTGGCGGTTTGATGAGTTTGTCGAACTCATCAAGGGCAAGCTGATGCGGCCGATGGCGGGGCCCAGCCGGCTGCACCAGAATTGTTCCTCGAACCTACTGGCGCAGATACTGCCTTTCCTGCGCGGGGAGCCCTGCCGGGTGTACCATGCCCCCTTCGATGTGCGCCTGACCACGGGCGGGTCCAACGGCGACCAGGAGATTCTGACCGTGGTGCAGCCCGACATCTGCGTGGTGTGCGACGCGGCCAAGCTTGACGACCGGGGCTGCGTGGGCGCGCCTGATTGGATTATTGAAATTCTCTCGCCCGGCAACATTTCCCGCGACACCCGCACCAAGTTCGACCTCTACGAAGAAAGCGGCGTGCGCGAATATTGGATAGTGACGCCGGGACTGAAAACCGTGGCTGTCTACCTCCTCGAAAACGAGCGGTACCAACTGGTGGACGAATACTTTACCCCCGGCTTCATCCCGGTGCACACCCTGCCCGGGCTGGCCCTGGAATGGGCCGAGGTATTTGCCGGAAACTGAGGCCGGAAACGGACCTTGCGTGTAAAATTCGGGCATCTGAACGAGTGAAACCGACCGCCGCGGGCCGGGCATCGTACCTTTGCCGGCCCGCAGCGCGGGCTCGATTCCCCCACGCATCACCAGTCTGTGTACCTTCATCATGTGGCGTCCTACCTCCCGGAGGCCGTCGTAACCAATGCTCATTTCACCCGCCTGAATGGCCTGGCCAGCGAGTGGATAATTGAGCGAACCGGCATCCAGGAGCGGCGCAAGGCCGGGCCCGGCGAGAATGCCAACACCATGGCCATTGCCGCCACCCGCGCGGCTTTCGCGGCCGCCCCCGCCTTTGCTCCGGATAGCGTCGACCTTATCGTGGTGGGCACCTACACGCCGCACGACACCATTTTCACGGCTGCCCACGCGGTGCAGCGGGACCTGGGCGTGAACGAGATTCCCACGGTCAGCATTTCCTCGGCCTGCTCTTCCTTGCTCAATGCGGTGGAAATCGTGGAAGGCTACTTTGCCATGGGCAAGGCCACCCGCGCCGTGGTGGTGGTGACCGAGCACAACACCGCTTACAACAACGAGGAAGACACCATGGCCGGCCACCTCTGGGGCGATGGTGCCGCCACGCTGCTCATCAGCAAGGAGCGCCTCGCGCCCGACGACCTGCGCATTGCCGAAGTCATCACGGGCGGGGCCGCGCCCGTGAGCAAAGCCGACGAAGCCGTGACCCTGAAGCCGGTGGAGCGCGGCATCGTGATGCCTTTCGGCCGCGACGTGTTCCAGCAGGCCTGCATCTACATGGCCAAGGTGACGCAGCTGCTGCTCGACAAGCACGCCATTGCCACCGACCAACTCACCTACCTCATTCCGCACCAAGCCAACCTGCGCATCTCCAAGAACGTGGTGAAGCAGCTCGGCCTCGACCCGGCCCGCGCCGTGAGCAACATCGAGCGCCTGGGCAACACGGGTTGCGCCGGCGCCGCCATTGGCCTGGCCGAAGTGTGGGACACGCTCAAGGGCGGCGACAAGGTCATCATCACCGTCTTCGGCGGCGGCTACTCCTACGGCGCCATGCTGCTGGAAAAGTAGAGCGTTCACGCGGTAGACGGTCATGCCGTGAACGTCATGCAGAGCGCAGCGAAGCATCTTTACCGCAGCAGTAATTTCAATCGATTGGATTAGTAGTGGCGGTAAAGATGCTTCGCTGCGCTCTGCATGACGTACTTTATTCCATGTTACCTGCTGCCGACGCCTTCCTGCCCGAAATTACCTTCCAGACCAGCCGCAGCAGCGGGCCAGGCGGGCAGAACGTGAACAAGGTGGAGTCGCGCGTGGAGCTGCGCTTTCCCCTGCGCGACTCGCAACTCCTGACCGAGGAGCAAAAGGCCCTGATACTGGAGAAGCTGGCGGGTCAGCTCACTGCCGAGGGCCTGCTATTGGTGACGGCGCAGGACGACCGCAGCCAGCTGCGCAACAAGGAAACTGCCCTGGCCCGCTTCCACGCGCTGCTGCTCAAGAGCCTACGCCGGCCCAAGCCCCGCAAGGCCACCAAGCCCAGCAAAGCCGCCGTGCGCAAGCGCCTGGAAGGCAAAAAGCTGCACAGCGACAAGAAAGCCAGCCGCCGCAAGCTGGACTAATACCACCCACGGCCCCCGGCACATGTGCCGGGGGCCGTGGGTGGTGTGCTCATGCCTATCGGCACATGTGCCGGTACCCATCAGCAGTGTGCCCACGCTTATCGGCACATGTGCCGATGGCCTTGCCCGGTGTGCCTGCATGGCCCGGCACCGGTGCCGGTAGCACAGGAGGCCTGCCGCTGCACCGGGCCGGGAGCAAGGCCGTGCGAACGGGCGGCCTGCTATTTTAGCTGCATGAATCGAAGTCTGGCGTTGATGATGGGAGGACTGCTCGCGCTGGGGCTGAGCAGCTGCCTGGACTGCAAGGAGCAGACCTGTGATTGTTTTTCCGAATTCGAGGACAGCATTCGCCTAGCCTTCGACGTGGACAGCCTGCACGGTGGCTTCCGCAAGGCCGAGCTGGGCGGCGTGTACGTGGTGCGCTACGCCAAGCCCAACTTCGCCACGCCACTTGATACCGTGCGCGAGCAGCCCCGGCAAAACGGCCTGACCTTCTACCAATACGGCATTGTCCTGAACTACCTGTTTGAACCGCGAGGCGGCGAATACGACATCAGTCGCTACAACTATGCCGTGGTGCTGCCAGCCATCGGGCGCCGCTACCAGCTCTCGGAGCTGGAGCTGGCCGGCGAAACCCTCGGCAACAAATGCTGCCGCTGCTACCGCAACACGCGCAAGCGCTTCCAACTCGATGGCCAGTACGTCATTGCCGAGAACATCATCGACCGGCCCGCCGCCTTGCTGCAACGCTAGCGCCGCCCGCGTGCCCGGCGGCGCCCCATACACTTACAGCAGCGTGCCGCGCAGCAGCACCAGCGCCACCGTGAAGTAAATGATGAGGCCCGTCACGTCGACCAGCGTGGCCACGAAGGGCGCGGAGGAAGTGGCCGGGTCCAGCCCCAGGCGCTTGAGGATGAGCGGCAGCATGGAGCCTGCCAGCGAGCCCCACAGCACGATGCCCACCAGCGCGATGCCCACCGTGAGGGCCACCAGCACCCAATGCTCGCCGTAAATGGGCGTGATGCTCTGCCAGATGGCAATGCGCGCAAAGCCCACCACGCCCAGAATCAGCCCCAGGGCCAGGCCCGAGAGGATTTCGCGCCGCAGCACCCGCCACCACTCGCTGAGGGTGAACTCGCCCAAGCTCATGGCCCGGATGATGAGCGAAGTGGCCTGCGAGCCCGAGTTGCCCCCGCTGCTGATGATGAGCGGAATGAACTGCGTGAGCACCAGCGCCCGCTTCAGCTCGCCCTCAAAAAACTGCATGGCCGAGGCCGTGAGCAGCTCGCCCAGAAACAGCACCACCAGCCAGCCGGCCCGCTTCTGCACCATGCGTATGAGCGGCGTGGCCAGGTAGGGTTCGTCCAACGCTTCGGAGCCGCCCAGCTTCTGAATGTCCTCGGTGTCTTCCTCTTCGCGAATGCTCAGGATGTCGTCCTGCGTCACGATGCCGAGCAGCACGCCCGAGTCCGACACCACGGGCAGGGCCACCCGGTCGTTGCGCCGGAAAATGTCGATGGCCTCTTCCTGGTCCTGGTTGGCGTTGAGGCTCACGTAGCGGCGGTCCATGAGGTCGCGCACCCGCGCGGTGGGCGAGGTCAGCAGAAACTCCCGGATGCGGATGTCGTCAATCAGCACGCCGTGGGCATCGGTCACGTAGAGCATGCTCAGCGTTTCGGACTGCCCGCCGTGCTGCCGGATGTAGTCGAGCACCTGCTGCACCGTCCAGTTCTCGCGAATGGCGATGTAGTCGGGCGTCATCAGGCGGCCCACCGAGTATTCGGGGTAGCCCAGCAGCTGCAGCGTCACCTTGCGCTCTTCCTCGCTCAGGCTCTGCACCAGTTCGGCCACGAAGTTGGCGGGCAGAAACTCCAGCAGGGCCGTGCGGTCGTCCGGCGACATCTCGTTCAGGATGTCGGCCATCTTGTCCTGGGCTAGGTTTTCCAGAAAGTGCTTCTGCACTTCCAGGTCGAGGTATTCGAACACCTCGGTGGCCAGCTTCAGCGGCAGCAGCCGGAAGATGATGAGCTGCTCCCGTTCTTCTTCCTCCTCAATAAGGGCCACCAGCTCAGACGGCTGGAAGTCGCGGAGCAGCTGCTTAAGCTTGAAAAATTCGCCCTCCTGAATCAGGGACGTGATGGTTTCTACAGTTTGCGGCTGCATGAAATGAGGGCGGGAGGTGCTTCGCTAGGCAAGCAGAGTTGGGGAACGGATAATTGCGGCGCAAAAGTAGGGCGAAGCCGGCGGTAAACAGGCAGCCCAACGCACAGAAAAGCCGGGCATATCGGGTGTTTGCGTCGGGCCGTGGTTGTCATTCTGAGTGCAGCGAAGGACCTTCTCATGCTCGCTGCCGTATGGTGGGAGCGTGGCAAGGTTCTTCGCTGTGCTCAGGATGACTGCTCCACATTCCGGCATTCATCGCATCTTGTTCCCCCAACCCCGTGCCCATGCCCCTCGATATTACCGCTACCGCTGCCACGCGCGGCACCCTCGTCCTGCTAGGCGGCGGCGACGACGACCCCATGCTGGCCCTGCTCGCCGGCCTGCTCGCCGACCGCGCGGCCCCCATCGAAATCCTCACCACGGCCACCCGGCGCCAGCCCTCGCGCACAGCCGCCGCCTACGCCCACGCCCTGCACCAGCTGGGCTGCCCGAACGTGGGCCACCTGCGCGCCGACGAAAACAACCCCGCCGACGACCCCGCCACGCTGGACAAGCTGCGCCGGGCCAAGCTCATCTTCATGAGCGGCGGCGACCAGGAACGCCTCACGGAGTTTTTGCTGAATACCGAATTTCTGGAAATCCTCAAAGACAAGTATCGTGGCGAGGAAGGCTTCCTGCTGGCCGGCACCAGCGCCGGTGCCTCCGCCATGGCCGAGTTCATGCTGGTGGACGGCTACGGCTGGCGCGGCCTCGTGCGCGGGCGCATCGAGGTGCAGCCCGGCCTGGGCCTGCTGCCCGGCGTGCTCCTCGACCAGCACTTTGCCGAGCGGGCCCGCTACCCGCGCCTCATGCACGGCGTGCTGGCCCAGCCCAACCTGCTGGGCATCGGCCTCAGCGAAGAAACGGGCCTCATCGTGCACCCCGCCCAGGCGGCGGAGGTGTTTGGCGAGGGCGTGGTGGTGGTGGTCGACGCGGCCCACGTCACCCACAACAACCTGCCCGAAGTGGCTGAGGGCCAGTTCATCAGTGCCCACGGCGTGCAGCTGCACATCCTGGTGGCGGGCCAGCAGCTCAGCCTGCCCACCCGGGCGGTTTCATTGGGTGAATGAGTGGAGTACTTGGTTTGATGTTCAGTTTGCGCAAGCCGCACAGTCAAAACAGCAAATCCACTAACCTACTACTTCACTCATTCACGCCGGGCACCAAAGCGTCCTACATTTGCGTTGATGCGGCGAAATTATTTGGTGCTTTTCATGCGTAATTCTCGTTTGTGGCTGCGGCCGCTGCGTTTCCTGAGTGTTTTGGTGCTGGCGCTCACGCTGCTGCCGTGGGCGTGCACGCGCAAAACGGTGTCCTTCAAATCCACGCCCGACGAGCCGGTAGCGGCCCTCGTGTCCGACACGCTCACGCGGCCCGGCGACACGCTCAAGGGCAAGCCCTCGCTCAGCACCGAGCGCAAAGTGGCCCTCACCAAAGAGCAGGAAAAAGCTGCCAAAGACGCCGACAAGGACGCTCAGCGCAAAGCCAAAAAGAAGAAAAAGAACGTCTTCCTGGGCGAGAAAATCAAGAAAGCCTTCGTGAAGAGTGGCCCCAAAGGCCGCAACCAGAAAATTGCCATTTTCTACTTCCTGAAGTACCCTAAAACCCTGAGCGACTACGCGCCGGCGCACTATTACTACGACACCAAGAAGCACAAAATCTTGAAGCTGGCGGCCGTGGAGGAGGACGCGTCCACCCTCAAGATTTTGCACGGGCCCTACCGGGTGATGCAGGACAACAAGGTGATTGAGAGCGGCTATTACGCGTTGGGCACCCGGCACTTGCGCTGGGAAACCTTCGACAGAAACGGCGTGCTGCTGACCAAAACCCACTACGAAATGGGCTTCCCGCGCGACGCCAACGTGAGCTACTACGGCGAAGACCGAGCAAAAATCAACGAGGTGGTGCCCTACGTGAACGGTAAGCTCGAAGGCGATTACGCCAAGTTTCTCGACAACGGCCAGCCCGACTGGCGCGGCCAGTTCGAAAACGGCAAGCGCGTGGGCATCTGGACCAAGTACTGGGGCTTCCGCGGCCGTCGGCGCTACGAGTACCAATACGCCGAATCCGGCTACGACCCCGAAGTGAAGGACCCCGAGCTCGTGCGGGAGTACAACCGCAACGCCACCCTTATCTACGACAAAGAAAAGAACCTCGACAAGCGCGGCCAGGCCGAAGCCGAGGACCGCCCCGGCCAGACCCGTCGCCCCGGCTACACCCCCCGCACTGTGCCCAAAGCCGCACCCAAAGTGGCCCCCCGCAAGAAGTAAGGGGCTGATTTGCTGATTTGTTAGTGTGCTGATGTGCTCACAAGCGGAATTTGGTGCATCGACAACACATCAGCACATTAACAAATCAGCAAATCAATAAAAGGCATCCTCGAAATGCTCCAGCCGAAAGCCCTGGCTGAGCAACGTCAGGGCCACGATGTCGAAGCGGATGTCGCCGCGCCAGTCCAGCTCATCCTGCAAATGCGTGGCCGCCAGCCGGAATAATTCCTTCTTGCGGGCCGAAACGAAGGTTTCCGGGGCACCAAACTGGCTGCCAGAGCGGGTTTTTACTTCCACAAACACCAGCAGAGCGTTGCCCTGGCGCAGCACCAGGTCCACTTCGGCGCGGCCGTGCCGGTAGCCGCGCGCCAGCACCTCGTAGCCCTGGGCCTGGAAGTAGTCGGCGGCGGCGGTTTCGCCGGCTTGCCCTAGTTCGTGGGGAGCGTGCGCCATAAGAAAGAGGAGGGGAGAAGAACCAGGAGTATTTGGCGGGCGCAAGCTAACCGCAGGAAGGCGTTAAGCCAACCACCGGTCGGTGCAAGCCAATGCCTACGGCGCTTAGTACCTTTGCGTCCCGTTTCACCAACCCCCGCTCATGGCTTCTTCCGTAGACATGGTTCCGGCCGCGCCCCTCGCGGCCCTTCGCGCCGATGACGCCCAGCCGTTCGCCAACCGGACGGTGGAGGTGCGCCGGCTGGGCTTGGTCGACTACGTGCCCACCTGGGAGTTGCAAGAAGAGTTGATGGCCGCCACGCTGGCCATCAAAACCCAGAACCGCGCGGCCGAAACCACCGGCGCCCTGCCCCAGCCCACGCCCAACTACCTGCTGCTCTGCGAACACCCGCACACCTACACGCTGGGCAAAAGCGGCAAGCCCGAGCACCTCTTGCTCAACGACGAGGCCCTGACGGAGCACCACGCCAGCTTCCACCGCATCAACCGCGGGGGCGACATCACCTACCACGGCCCCGGCCAGCTGGTGGGCTACCCCATTCTCGACCTCGACAATTTTCGCCCCGACATCCACTGGTACCTGCGCGTGCTGGAGGAGGCCGTCATTCGCACCCTGGCCGGGTACGGGCTAAACGCCGGCCGGATTGCCGGCCTCACCGGCGTGTGGCTGGGTTGGGAAGAAGGCGCCGCCAACCCGCGCAAAATCTGCGCCCTCGGCGTGAAGTGCAGCCGCTGGGTCACGCTGCACGGCTTCGCTCTGAACGTGGCGCCTGATTTGTCGTATTTCGGCCACATCGTGCCCTGCGGCATCCCCGACAAAGCCGTGACCTCGCTGGCTCAGGAGCTGGGCAGGGCCGTGGCGGTGGCCGAAGTGCAGGAACGCTTGCTTCCTCATTTGGCCGAGCTGCTGGGCTCCCGCCTCATCTGAGCGACATCCTCCAGCGACCGCAAAAAGCCGTCATCATCCGTTAAATTCCGTTTAATCTGCGGTCTGTGAAACAAGACATTTCCTTCGACCCCGTGGAGGGCGTTTCCGTTGCCATCATCCCCGACAACGAGGCCCTGACGCCCGACGGCCAGCCGCTGTGGCAGGTGTACCTGCTGAACCACAACGACTTTCCGTTGCAAAACGTCATCGTGAATGCCAACGGCTACGGCCAGCAGCCCGACGGCGAAAAGGTGCGCACCTCCACGCTGCGCTACGTTTTTGAGGAAGTGCCGCCCCGCACGGCCGTGCCCGTCGAGCCCATCGACCCGGCCCTGTTTCACCTCAACAACCAGTACTGGGTGAGCTACTACCACGGCCCCCAGATTTTCGACAAGAAATTCATTTTCGTGCCCGATTCCATCGTGGCCGACAACTTCACGCACATTGCCCTGCTCGACCAGTTGGGCGTGCTGCACAGCTAAGCCGCCGCTTCCGGCGGCCGTAGTCATTGCTTTCTAACGTATTTATATGAACCATTTCGATATTCCTTTGGGCCTGTCGTGGATGTGGGCGCTGCTGGTGTCGCTGTTTGCCGTGCCGTCCATCATTTACATCGCCCACCTCAAAAACATGCTGGATACGCCCAACGGGCGCACCGTGCACCAGTCGCTCACGCCGCGCCTGGGCGGGGTGGCCGTGTTTGCCGGGTTCATGTCGGCCCTCACCATCTTCGCCCCCCTGCAAAACGGCGTGAAGGAGCTGCTGGCCGGCTGCATCATCCTGTTTTTTGTGGGCCTGAAGGATGACCTGGTGGGCATGTCGGTGGCCAAGAAATTTGTGGGTCAGCTGCTGGCCACGGGCATTGTGATGATAATGGCCGACGTGCGCATCACCAGCTTCCAGGGCATCCTTGGCATCGGCACGCTGCCGGTGGGGGTTAGCTACGCTTTCACGCTCGCCGTCATCGTGGGCATCACCAACGCCATCAACCTCATCGACGGCCTCGACGGCCTGGCCGGCACCATCGTGCTGATTATCTGCGGCACGTTCGGCTACTATTTCTATCAGCACGGCGGGCCTTATTTTAGCAACTATGCCTACGTGGCGCTCTGCCTCATTGGCGGGCTGCTGGGCTTTTTGCGCTACAACTTCCACCGCGCGCCCATTTTCATGGGCGACACCGGCTCGCTGGTTTGCGGCTTCATCGTATCGGTGCTGGCCATTCAGTTCATCGAGATGGGGCTTAAAGTGGGCCAGCCCTTCGGGGCGGCGGCACCCTCGGTGGCCGTGGGCATTTTGTTTGTGCCGTTGTTCGATACCATCCGGGTGTTTTCTCTGCGCATGCTGGCCGGCCGCTCGCCCTTCGCCCCCGACAAAAACCACATTCACCACCGCATCCTGGCCATGGGCTTCCAGCAAATCAGCACCGTGCTACTGCTAGGCCTGCTCAACGTGCTGGTGATTTTGTTCGTCATCCGTTTCGCCAGCCTGGGCAACACCATCCTGATTGCGGCGCTGGCCGGCTTCTCGGCCCTCCTCAGCATCTTCTTCGGCGTGTACCAGAGCCGCATTTCCCGCCGGCAGCTGCTGGCGGCCAATGGCAGCAACTAGCCCTCGCACTATGTGGCGCGCAGCACGCATCTCCTGGCTTCTGGTGTGGGGCGTATGCTTCGCCCTGGCCGGCGGCGTGCGCCCGGCCCGGGCCAGCGAGTACAAGCAGCTGCCTCCCGCCTCGCCCGCCTCGCTATCGGCCGACTGGCTCATCCACGACGCGGCTCGCAACCGGCTGGTTTTTTACCTGCCGGGCTACCACCAGCCGGCGCACGCCTACTACCAATGGGTGCGCATCAGCCGCAATCAGTCCTTCCCCTTGTCATTTGCCGCCCAGCCCGGGCTGAGCCTTTTTCTTGACAACCAGCTCATCTTCAATGCCCGAGCCGCTACCACTTATTCGCTCGATTTGGCGCAGCTCCTGCCCGCGCAGTTGGCGCCGGGCAAGCATCTGCTGGCGGTGTGGCAGCCCGACGGGTCGCCCGCTCTGGCTTCTTTCTCGGGGCTGAGCCCCGTGAGCGCCGCGGGCCATGCCACCGCCCGCACCGGGCAAGCCCAGCCCCGCCTGCCCGGCCCCCAGGGCCAGAACGTGTATCTGGCCTTCCTGCTGGTGCTGGGCTTGTCTTATGGAGCGGTGCGCACCACCTACCAGCCCGGCCTCGCCCGCATCTTCCAGATTGACGAGCTTTTCAGCAACAGCAGCGACCAGCAAGCCTTCCTGGCCAAGCCGGCCTTCTCGCTGCTCAACTTGCTGCTAGTGGTCCTGTTTGCGTTTTCCTTCGCGCTGCTGCTCACCGCCATCCACACCGACCTGCAAAACCTGCCCCTGCTGCGCCGCTTTTTCGACGTGCCCGAAACCGCCATCGTGGCCCGGGTGCTGCTGTACACGGCCATCATCACGGCTTTCGTCTTGGGCAAGTACGCGTACGTGGGGGTGCTGGCCTACATCTTTGGCCTGCAGCCGTTGGTCAACGTGCAGTACCGGGAATTTTTGCGGACCACGCTGCTGGCGGGGCTATTTTTGCCCGTGGTGCTGCTGCTCTACCTCAGCCTCAACAGCGGGCATCCCCGCACAGTGGCGTGGGCCGCCAGCGCCGCCATTGCCGTGGTGCTGGTGGGCACCGTGCTGCGCGTGGCCCGCACCTTGCACCAGCACGCCTCCCTGCTGAATCTGCATTTGTTTGCCTACCTTTGCGCTACTGAAGTATTGCCTTTATTGGTTTTACTTAAACTTATTGTCTTTACGTACTGATTGGCGTCGGGCCGCGCGGTCCGCATTAGTTCATTCTCCTCCTCTTATTGTCCTAGCATTACCCTTTTTTTTCCTGTATGGCCGAGAGTGCAGATAAGCCGGGCACAGGCCGGCACGCCAAGCGCATCAGTAGCATCCTGGTTACCCAGCCCAAGCCCGCCAACGACGTTTCTCCCTACTTCGCCATTGCCGAGAAATACGGCATTAAGGTGGATTTTCGCGAGTTTATTGACGTACAGCCGGTGTCCTACAAGGACTTCCGACGCGAAAAAATCAACCTCCTCGACTTTACGGCCGTCATTTTCACGAGCCGCAACGCCGTCGACCACTTTTTCCGCATCTGTCAGGAAGCCAAGCTGGAAATGCCCGCAGAAATGAAGTATTTCTGCATTTCCGAGCAAACGGCTAACTACCTGCAGAAGTACATCGTGCTGCGCAAGCGTAAGCTCTTCGTGGGCGAGCGCACCGCTGCCGACTTGTTCGATGTCATCAAAAAGCACAAGGGGGAGAATTTTTTGTACCCCTGTTCCGATATTCGCAAGGACGACTTGCCCGTGTTCATGCGGGCCAACAACCTCAAGTTTTCGGAAGCCGTCATCTACCGCACAGTGGCCAGCGACTTGTCCGATTTGTCGGACGTGAAGTACGATTGCATCGCCTTTTTCAGCCCGTCCGGCATCAGTTCGCTGTTCATCAACTTTCCTGATTTTGTGCAGGACGGCACCCGAATTGCGGCTTTTGGCCCCACTACGGCCAAGGCCGTCATCGACGCCGGGCTCATTCTCGACATCGAAGCCCCGCATCCCAATGCCCCGTCGATGACGGGCGCCATCGAGGCGTACATCCGGCGGCATGCGCAGCCCGACGTGGGCAAGCCAGCTCCCAAAAACGCCAAACCCGACGCCTGATTTAGGTAATCGACTGAAAACCGGAGCAAGCCCTTTGCCCCGGTTTTTTTGGCCCAAGTTTTTTGGCCGCGCTTTTTCCCTTACATTTGGAAGCGAGTCTTCCACTCGCACCACCCAACTTCCACCTCCCTCTTCTTTCACCCCCCGTTACCACCTGTCCCTATGAAAGGAACGTTACTTGCGACCCTCTTTTGCGTGGCCGCAGCTGGCTCGGCGTATGCTCAGCAACAGCCCCAGTTCACCCACTACGCCTTCAACGGCATGGCCCTGAACCCCGCCTACGCCGGCATCAAAGGAAACGGGGAATTCAACCTGATTGGTCGTTACCAATACTACAACTACGGCAATTTCGGCGACGCCAACGGCTCGCCCCGGACCGGCCTGTTTTCGGCCTCTATGCCCATTCTGGCCACCGGCGGTGGCGTGGGCGCCGTGGTGTACTATGACCAAGTGGGCCAGTCGAAAATGACCAACGCCTCGCTCTCCTACTCGCAGCACATCAAGCTGGGCGAGGGCAAACTGGGCATCGGCATCCAGGGCATCTATACCTACCTGAGCAAAGGCACCTACATCGCCATCGATAAGTACGACGTGAACGTGCCCAGCGGCGCTTCCGACAGCAAGTTCGACGCCGGCGTGGGCCTGTGGTACGAGTCGCCGAAATTCTATGCGGGCATTAGCATGAACAACCTGCTGCGCTCGAAGTACACGTTCAAGAGCGCTGGCGTACCGGACCCGCAAACCGGCAAGATAGGAGGTACTCCCAACCAGTACATTGCCGAAAACCACGCCTACTTCACCGCGGGCTACAATATCGACGCCTCGTCCTCCGTTGTAGTGACGCCAACCGTGTTGGTGAAGTCCGTACTGCCGGGTGATTTCGCCAGCAGCAACAAATTTAGCAACTCCAAGAACTACTCTTTTGAAGGCGGCGTTCGGGCAACGATTGACGACAAGTATTGGATAGGTGCTAACTATCGCACCGAAGAATCCGTTTCGGGCCTTCTGGGCATCAGCTTTGCCAAAGACAACGCGGTGCGCCTGGGGTACGCTTTCGACTTCATTGCCTTCAACCAGGATGCCCGTGCGTTCGGTTCACACGAAATTATGCTCTCCTACCGCTTGCCCAAGGCCGCTGCTAATATTCGCCCGGCCATCCGCACGCCCCGTTACAGCTTCTAATTTTCCTATTTCTCATTCGCACCTCAGAATGAGCATTATCCTATTCAGTTAGGATAAATTTTAGGCGGCTTCGCAAAATATAATACGGATTAACCGAGTTATTTGCGCTATTCAGCGTGTTTACCCCGAATTTGGCCCTGTGCAGCGAAACGTAGGTATTGCACAGTTTCCTAATTTAGTGTAGATTTGCCAGCCCTTCTAAATGTACTTTAGCGGTATCGGTATCTAAAAACAGAATTTTAACTCACATGAACAAGCTTCTAGCATTATCCCTTTTTGCTATCTCCGGGACGTTATTAGGCGGGTGTTTTGGCAAAGGACCCACGGGTGACCTGGTTGGTTCTGAGGACCGGCCCTTCTTTATTCCGCAGGAAGTGCCTTATGGCATGGTGCCCTGCCCCGGTGGCACGTTCCACATGGGCCAGACCGACCAGGACATCTCGGCTTCTATGGTAAACATGAATAAGCAGGTAACCATCGCCGGCTTCTACATGGACGAAACGGAGATTACCAACAACGAATACCGCCAGTTTGTGGATGCCATCAAGCAGGACTCGCTCGACGTTTTGGGCGAGGAGTACGTGATGACGGAATTGTACCCCGATACCACAGTTTGGGTGCGCGACTTCACCTACCACATGGGTGACCCGCTGCTCGAATACTACTACACCCATCCGGCTTTTGATGACTATCCGGTGGTTGGCGTTGACTGGTTTGCCGCCAAATACTTCTGCAACTGGCGCACCAAGTTCCGGAATGCCGCACGTGAGGAATCGGGCTACGCCAACGACCCCAACTTCCGCCTGCCTTCCGAAGCCGAATGGGAATACGCCGCCCGCGGCGGCCGCGACCTGGCTACTTACCCTTGGGGTGGCCCATACCTGCGCAACACCAAAGGCTGCATGCTGGCCAACTTTAAACCCGGCCGCGGCGACTATGCCTCCGACGGCTTTGCTTACACCTCGGAAGTCGGCTCCTTCTTCCCCAACGACTTTGGCCTGTATGACATGGCCGGCAACGTCTCGGAATGGTGCGACGATGCCTACATGGAAGCGTCGGTACCGGTGGTGTGGGACTTGAATCCGACCAACCCGGATGACAACGAACCCCGGAAAGTGGTGCGGGGCGGCTCCTGGAAAGACATTGCTTACTTCCTCGAAACCGGCACTCGCAACTTTGAATACCAAGACTCGGCACGGTCTTACATTGGTTTCCGCTGCTCGATGATTCAAATTGGGATGGGTACCAATAGCTCCCTCAACTAAGGCTACAGCACAATATTATCACAACCACCCTCCCCCTTCTAACACCTTCTTCAACCCCCCTTTCAAGTTAAATTCTCATGGCAGCTAAAGGAAGTTTTCTCTATGACACGCTGATGCCCAAAATCTATGGCCTCGGCGCAGCAGTAGTTATCGTTGGTGCTTTGTTTAAAATTGAACACTGGGCTGGTGCTGACACTATGCTCATCGTGGGTCTCGGCACCGAAGCCCTCATCTTTGCCCTCAGCGCGTTCCAGCCCCAGCACAAAGAGCACGACTGGTCGCTGGTGTACCCCGAATTGAGCGAAGGCTACGACCCTTCGACCGGCAGCAACAGCTTCTCGACCGATAACTCGGCCAAGGGCCTGACCATGAAGCTGGACGATATGCTGAAAAACGCCAACGTAACTCCGGAAGCTATTTCGAACCTCGGCCAGGGCCTGAATCGTCTGAGCACCACCACCTCGCAGCTTTCGCAACTGGGCGAAGCCACCAACGTCACCGACGAGTACACCAAGAAAGTACGCTCGGCCGCTGATTCGCTGGAAAAAATCAACGTGGCATACTCGAACACCGTCGATGCTATTTCGGCCATGTCGAATGCTACCTCCGATGCCAAAGAGTATCACATGCAGGTGCAGAACGTGACCAAAAACCTGGGTGCGCTGAATGCAGTGTACGAAATGGAACTCCAGGATGCCAACACGCACCTGAAGTCCATGAACCAGTTCTACGGCACGCTCAGCAAAGCCATGGAAAACATGACGCAGGCTGGTAAAGACACCGAAAGCTTCCAAAAGCAAGTGGCTGACCTGACGGGCAACCTGACTTCCCTCAACCGCGTGTACGGCAACATGCTGAATGCCATGCGGGCCGGCGCTCAAGCCTAAGCGCTTTTTATCATTCCTTCCACCAATTTTTTTAGCGGAACCAGATAATGGCAGGCGGAAAAGAAACCCCGCGGCAGAAGATGATTGGCATGATGTACCTCGTGCTAACCGCTCTTCTGGCGCTTCAAGTGAACTCAGCGATTCTGCTGAAGTTCAAGTTCATCGATGACAGCCTGTTGGGTGTTAACGATAAGACCTCAGTAGGTGCCGACGGTACAGTGAAAGGCATCCAGGCTGCTGTGCAGAAAAACAACAACCAGCCGGGTGACTTGGCGGTGCTGAAGCAAAGCGAAGAAATTCGCACCAAGACCAAAGAGTTGGTTGCCTACCTGCGCGACGTTCGGCAAAAGCTGCTGACCGCAACCGAGAACAAAGGTCCTGAAATGACCAACCTGAGCGGTGAAGACAAGGTAGCCATCACCATGCTCGGCGGTCAGAAGCACAACGGCATTGCGTACACCGGCCTCAAGCCGAAGCTGAACGAGTATTCAGACTACATCAAGCAGTTCGTGCCAACCGCAGTTCCGTTGGCAATCGATGCGAAAGATGACCCCCGCGTGACGGAGAAGGCGCAGAAGAACAAAAACTTCGCCGAACTCAACTTCGAGAACACGCCGGTAGTGGCTGCTTTGGCAACCATTTCGCAGAAAGAAACCGAGGTGCTGAAGTACGAAGCGGACGCTCTGTCGGCGCTGGCTCAGAAAGTGGGTGCCAAAACGATTGTGTTCGACAAAATTGGTGCTTTTGCTAGCGCCGAGTCCAATACGGTGGCCGCCGGCACGAAGTACAAGGCTGAGCTTTTCCTGACGGCTTCGGCCTCCACCATCAGCCCGAAAATGACGTTGAACGGTTCGCCCATTTCCGTGGGCCCCGATGGTCACGGCAAGGTTGAATTCACCGCTAAACCCGGCTCTTTTAACGCAGAAGGCATTGCTAAAGCTTCCTGGACGGGCACGATTCGCTTCAACCAGAATGGCCGCGACACCACTTTCGTGAAGAAAGTTGAGTACAACATTACCAAGCCGGTGATGCAGATTCAGTCGGCTTCGGTGCAGGCGCTGTACTTCAAGTGCGGCAACAAGCTGAACGTATCGGTCCCTGCTCTGGGCGCTCAGTACAAGCCCAGCTTCTCGGCTTCGGGCGCTTCGGCCATCCAGGGCGCTAAAGTTGGCGACGTAACCTTGATTCCGAATTCGAGGGAAGTAACCCTGAACGTGAGCAGCGGCGGCAACCCCATTGGTTCGCAGACCTTCCAGGTTCGTCCCATTCCCAAGCCTACCATTCAGTGTTTCGTAGGCGGCCGTGAGGCCAATGAGAAGCAGGGCACTCCCGGCACCGCCGTACGCTCGATGACGCTGAAAGCCGTTCCGGATGCTGGCTTTGCCACCTTCCTGCCGGAAGATGCGCGCTTCCGCGTGACGCGCTACGAAGTAACCCTCGTGCGTGGCCGTCGCCCGGCGCTGGCTACCAAAACCATTAGCGGCCCGCAGGCTGACCTCAGCGACGTGGTGAATGCTTACCGTGACGGCGACCGTCTCTATGTGGAAGTGAAGGAAGTGCAGCGCATGAATTTCCAGGGCACTACCGAGCCGGTGAGCGTTTCCAAGCAATTTAATATCCCCCTGCTGTAATATCTGTGGCGTGTCCACGTTAGCGAACTATCCTACAATTAATTTGCTTTTGCCCGATATGAAATCCATTCACACCTTGGCCGCGGTTGCGGCGGGCTTGTCGCTGTCGCTGACGGCTTCGGCCCAGGAGCAAGCCACTACGGCGAGCAGCACCGGCTCGCACCGGCCCATTCCGCCTTCTGACCAGATGTTCCGCAAGAGCATTTGGCGGCAAGTGGACCTGCGCGAGAAACAGAACAAGCCCATGTTCTCCGAGGGCAAAGAAATAAGCCGGGTTATTCTCGACGCAGTAAAGCGCGGTGAACTGACGGCCTATAAGAACGACTCACTCACTTCTACTTACACCCCGCAGGAGGTTCAAGGCAACGCCTCCTACGTTGACGAAGCTGTGAAGCTGAGCGATGAGGAAAAAGCGGCCGGTTTCAGCCAAGCTGACCTAGGTGGCGGCGGCGACGATTGGGGTGCTCCTAAGCCTAAGAAAGGTGCCACTGGTGCTACTGCAGCCACTACCAAGCGCCAGCCTAAATTGGGTGCCAATGGAAAGCCGCTGAAGGACAAAAAGGGCAAAATTATTTATGAAACTGTAGCCGTAGCTCCTCCGCCTCCCCCCGCTCCGGTGGGTAATGAGTATCGCCCGAAGGACTTGTATGAGATGGAAGTGAAGGAGGATATGATTTTCGACAAGAAACGGTCGAGAATGTATCACGACATCAAGTCCATTACGTTGCTGGTGCCTTCAACGCTGCCGACTAACGTATCGGGCATTGAAAAGCCGATTGGCACGTTCAAATACAGCGACCTGGTGAAGGTGTTCCGCGCCAATCCGCAAAATGCCATTTGGTTCAACGCGGAGAACGATGCGCAGCACAAGAATCTGGCTGATGCTTTCGAACTGTGGCTGTTCAACTCGTACATCACCAAAGTGTCGAACGCCGGCGATAGCCGCTTGGATGACATCTACGGTGGTGCTCAGCAAGGCATCCTGGCTGCTCAGCAGACGGCGGCTGACTTGGTGGAGTACGAATACAACCTGTGGAGCTTCTAACGTCTAGTAATAGCAAAAAAGAAAAAGCCCCTTGCAGCAATGCGAGGGGCTTTTTCTTTTTATAGACTGCGATTTAACCCGGGAGTTGCCGCGCGGGCATTGGGTGGGCGGGGGCGTCGTTTTCGGCGAAATAGTTCTGCAGGACTTTGGCTTTCGCTTTGCCGACTTCGGCGATGAGCTCGGCCTCGCTGAGCTCGCGGATTTTTTTGACGGACTTGAATTTATTGAGGAGTTTTTCGGCGGTGACGGGGCCGAGACCTTTCACGTCGGTTAACTCAGTTTTGAGGGTGGCGGCGTCGCGGCGCGAGCGGTGGAAGGTGATGCCGAAGCGGTGGACTTCGTCGCGCATGCGCTGAAAAAGGCGCAGGGATTCGCTCTTCTTGTCGATGTAGAGGGGGAGGGGGTCGTTGGGCACGTAGATTTCCTCGAGGCGTTTGGCAATGCCGATGACGGGAATCTGACCCCAGAGGTTGAGGTCTTTCAGGGCTTTGACAGCCATGCTGAGCTGACCTTTGCCGCCGTCGACAATAACTAACTGCGGGAGGCTGGCGCCTTCGTCCACGAGGCGGCGGTAGCGGCGGGTCACGACTTCGTACATCGAATCGAAGTCGTTGGGGCCGATAACGGTTTTGATGTGGTAGTGGCGGTAGTCCTTCTTGCTGGGCTTGGCGTTGCGGAAGCAGACCATGGCGGCCACCGGGTTATCGCCCTGGAAGTTGGAGTTGTCGAAGCACTCGATGTGCTTGGGGAGCTCGGTGAGGCGCAGGTCCTTTTTGATGGTTTCCATGATGCGCACTTCGTTTACGTCCTTGCTGCGCTCGTTCATGCTTTCCTTTTCTTTGCGGGCGTAGAGCACGTTTTTGATAGCTAAATCGAGGAGCTTGCGCTTGTCGCCGATTTGGGGGACGGCGACGGTGACGCCCGGCAGCGGCAGCTCCAGGGCCACGTTGGTGAGGATTTCGCGCGATTCGCTTTCAAACTCCTGGCGCATCTGCATGATGAGCGGGGCCAGGATTTCGGCGTCTTCCTCATCCAGCTTTTTAGTAACTTCCAGGCTTTGGGTGAGGATGATGGACCCATTCATCACCTTGAGGTAAGTGATGAAGCCCGATTTTTCGTTGCTGGCGATGGCGAAAACGTCGATGTTGGTCAGGGACGCGTTGACGATGGTCGACTTCACCTGGAAGGCCTCAATCTTGTCGAGTTTGACCTTGAACTGGTGGGCCAACTCGTACTGCATTTCCTGGGCGGCGGCGGTCATCTTCTCCCGGAAGTACTGCTTGGGGATGCGCAGGTCGCCGTTGAGGATGTTGCGGATTTGCTGGATGTAGCCGTTGTAGGTGGCCTCGTCTTCCTTGGCCACGCAGGGGGCGTTGCAGTTGCCGAGCTGCAGCTCCAGGCAGGGCCGAAACTTACCGGCTTCGACGTTGGCTACGCTCAGGTTGAAGTTGCAGGTGCGGAGCGGGTAGAGGGCCCGGATGAGCTCCAGCAGCACGTTGAGGGCGGTGCCGTTAGCGTAGGGGCCGTAGTAGCGCGAGCCGTCGTTAATCTTGTTGCGGGTGGGAATGAGACGCGGGAACCGCTCGTTGGTGAGGCAGAGGTAAGGATAGGTTTTGCCGTCTTTTAACAGAATGTTGTACTTGGGCTGGTGCTGCTTGATGAGGTTGTTTTCAAGCAGAAAGGCGTCGGACTCGCTATCCACGATGGTAAACTCCAGGCGCTTGATGTTGCGGACCAGCTGCTGGGTTTTCTTGTTGTGGTCCTGCTTGGTGAAGTAGCTGCTCACGCGCTTGCGCAAGTCGATGGCCTTGCCCACGTAGATGATGCCCTCGTCGTCGAAGTACTTGTACACGCCAGGCTTGTGAGGCAGGGCGTTGATTTGGGCTTGGAGCTCGGGATTGGCGGCCATAGTTTTTGCAGGGCGGGGGAGTGTTGCTTAACGCGGGGACGAGGGGAATTTGTTCAGCCAGAAATACGTAGCTGTCGGCGGCGTGGCCGAAAGCGCGGAAGGCAAGTGGTTTGGGTCAGAACCGGCCCAGTTGCCTTCCGAAAGGAGTTAGTTGCTCTCGGAACCGAACAAGTTACCTTCCAAGCCGAACTAGTTGCCTTCCGAATCGAAGTAATTGCCTGAGAAGCGAAACTAGTTCGGTTTTTTCCTAAACCAGTTGCCCTCCAGGGGCAGTGAGTTTCGCTTTTCGGGCAACTCACTGCCCCTGGAGGGCAACTGGTTTGAGGCGGACTGGTATTAAATGTCCTTGTCGTCCAACTCAGATGCGTCGGGCACAGTCATCTTCTGGTCGTAGGGAATGGTGTCGCGCTGGCCGCCGTAGTACCTCGAGCAGTCGAGCTCGATGGTGAGCGGGGCGGCGGGCTTGGGGAAAGGGCCGGTTTCGATGCCGATGCTCTTGTCCTTGTACACCTTCTGCATGAAGAGGCCGTAGAGCGGCAAGGCGGCGCGGGCGCCCTGGCCGTAGGCGCCGGTGCGGAAGTGGATGCTGCGGTCTTCGCCGCCTATCCACATGCCGCACACCAGGTCCGGGGTGATGCCCATGAACCAGGCGTCGGAGTAGTTGGAGGTGGTGCCGGTTTTGGCCCCGATTTCATATGGAAACTTGAAGCCCGTGTGCAGGATGGTGCTGGTGCCGCCGGGCTCGGTGGTGCTGGCCTGCAGCATGTTGGTCATGATGTAGGCAGTTTCCTCGTTGAGGACTTCCTTGGTCTGGGGCACGAATTCGCGCAGCACGTTGCCATTCTTGTCTTCGATACGGGTGACCATGATGGGCGAAGTCCAGACGCCCTTGTTCACGAAGGTGCTATACACCCCGCACAGCTCGAAAATGCTGCAATCGGACGTGCCAAAGCCCATGGACGGCACGGCGTCGACGGGCGAGGTGATGCCCAGCTTCTTGGCTTCTTGGGCCACGGTTTCGGGGCCCAGCTTCATCACCAGCCACGCCGTGATGGAATTCATGGAGCGGGCCAGGGCTTGGCGCAGCGTGAAGGTGCGGCCCGAGAAATTGCCCTCGAAGTTGCGGGGCGTGTAGGGCGCCCGGCCGGCCACGGCGGGGAAGGTAGTGGCCACGTCGGGCCGCGGAAAGCAGGGCGAGTAGCCGGCCTCGATGGCCGCCGTGTACACAATGGGCTTGAACGTGGAGCCGGGCTGGCGCTTGCCCTGCCGCACGTGGTCGAACTTGAAGAACTTGTAGTTGGGGCCGCCCACCCAGGCCTTCACCTGGCCGTTCAGGGGGTTCATGGCCATGAACCCGCCCTGCAGGTAGCGCTTGTAGTAAGCCAGCGAATCAAGCGGCGACATCAACATCTCTTTCTCGCCCTGCCAGGTAAACACGGGCATCTTGTACTTCTTGCGCAGGTAGTAGTTCACCGAGTCGCGGTTGCCGTCGTACTGCACCATCAGCGACTTATAGCGCTGGGTGCGGCGCATGGCCACGTTCAGAAAGTCGGGGATGACCTTGCCGTTCTCGTCGCGCCAGGGCAGCTGCCCCTTCCACTGCGCGTTGAACCACTTCTGCTGCAAGGCCAGGTGCTCGGCCAGCGACTTCTCGGCGTAGGCCTGCATGCGCGAGTCGATGGTGGTGTAGATTTTCAGGCCGTCGGCGTACAGGTCGTGGTCGGTTTCCTTGGCCCAGGCAATGAGCGACTTCACCACCTCGGCCCGGAAGTAGGGCGCCAGGCCCTTGCTGGGGTTTTCCACGGAGTAGTGCAGCACAATGGCCTTGGCTGTGTCCTGGGCCAGCTCGGCGTCGGTGATGTAGTGCGACTTGGCCATTTGGCGCAGCACCCAGTTGCGGCGCTTGCGCGAGCGGTCGGGGTGCACCACGGGGCTGAAGCGGCCGGGCGCGTTCACGATGCCCACCAGCGTGGCGGCCTCGGGCGTGCTCAGGTCTTTGGGGCGCTTGTTGAAGAAGGTTTTGGCCGCCGTGTTGATGCCGAACGAGTTCGAGCCGTACTCCACCGTGTTGAGGTACATGCGCATGATTTCGCGCTTGGTGTAGTTGCGCTCCAGCCGGATGGCCAGAATCCATTCCTTGGCTTTGGTGATGAGCATGCCCAGCTTGCCAGTGCCGTTCAGGGCGCCATCGTTGAGGTCCTGGCGGGTTTTGAAGAGCACCTTGGCCACCTGCTGCGTGAGCGTGGAGCCGCCGCCGTTGTGCGAGAAGGTGAGCACGCCGGTCACGGCCCGCAGCACGCTCTTGGCATCGATGCCGGAGTGCTGCTCAAAGCGCACGTCTTCGGTGGCAATGAGGGCGTCAATCAGGTTCTGGGGTAGGTCCTTGAACTCGACGGGGGTGCGGTTTTCGCGGAAGTACTTGCCCAGCAGCACGCCATCGGCCGAATAAATTTCCGAGGCCAGCTCCGAGCGCGGGTTTTCCAGGGTCTTCAGGTTGGGCATGCGCCCGAACAGGTTCAGGAAGTTGCCGCTCACGGCCAGCACAAACAGGCCCAGCCCCACCACGCCCGCGCCAAACAGCACCCACATGGTCCGGATGAAAGCCGTGAACCGGCCCCGGCGCGCGGGTTTCAGCGGCGTGGGCTTGGGGCGGCGGGCAGGGGAGGAGGTCGGCATGGGAAATAAAACAGAAATAGTCCGGCAAAAATAAAGCCTCCGAGGGCGGGCGGAGGCTTTATACGGTTTCAAGGCATTGGTCACCCATGCGCGCCGGGCAACTACCGGCGCTCCGCTACTTGTACACGCGCTGGTAAAAAGCCGAATACCCCGCCAGGTCCCCGCTCGCCTGCAGCAAAGCCAGGTTTTCCAGGCTGATAACCAACGCCTGGTACCCGGCCCCGCGCAAGCGCGCCAGCGGCGACTGCGGCCCGCGCAGCTTGGTGGCGTAGCTCTGGGCCACTTTGGCGCCCGGCAGCGTCCGGATAACCACCATGGATTGGTCGGCACTTGGCGGCGGCGTTTCCATTTGCAGGTTGTTGGCCCGGAAGAAGCGGTTGTTGTAGGCCGTCAGCTGCGTCACCAAGTCGGCGGCGGGCGGTGTGGCCTTCGGAAACACCAGCACCACGGCGTGGGCACCGCTGAGCTGCGTGGTGTAAGCCACTGCCGGGGCAACAGGAGGCGGCGCAACGGTGGCGGCCGACGGAGTGCCGGCCGGAGCTCCCGAAGCTGCCGTAGCCGGCGCGGGAGCTGGGCTGGTAGGCGCGGGAGCCGGGGCGGGGGCTTTCTTCTGGTCTTTGAGGTCTTTGGCGGGAGTCACCTTCGTCGGGGCCGGGCCGGCAGAGCCCGCAGGTGCCAGCGCTTCCGTCTTGGCTACCGGCGCCGCAATGGCTGTCGAAGTTGGGGCGGGGGCCGGGGCTGCCGTTGCGGGCGCGGGCGCCGCGTCAGGCGCCACGGGGTTCAGGGCTTTGTAGGGCGTCTCGTCTTCGCGGTAGAAGATGCGCATGCGGTTGTCCACCTCGCCGGGCCGGAAAAGCGAAATCACCGGCTTTTCGGTCGAAGCCAGCGCCCCGGCCAGTTGGCCGGCGCTCTGCTTTTTGTAGGATTCGGCCAAAGCCTGGGCCTGGGGCACCAGGGGGCTGTCCGGGTAGTCTTTGTAGAACTTCTCCACCGACGAGCGGGCCGTGAGCGGGGCCTGGGTGCGCACCACCAGCAGGGTTTTCAGGTAGGCCACCCGGTCGTTGAGGTCGCTCTTCGGGTACTGCTTTTCGGTGCGGGCCAGCACGGCCGAAGCCTTTTTGAATTCCTGGTTTTTATAGTGCGTAAACGCCGAATCGACGCGGCTGGCCACGGCGTTGTGCAGGGCCAGCTCGTGCTCGCGGTACAAAGGGTCGGCAATCAGCTTGGCGTAGAGCGAAGTGGGAAATTCCTTTTGCAACGCCGCCGCGTACTGTGCCATTTTCGCCGCATCGGGTTTGTCCTTGTAATAGAGGTAAAGAAGGTAATAAGCGTCAGGGGCGTGCTCGCCGCGAACGTAGCGCGCCACTTGCTTTTCGTACGTCTCGAAGCCTTTCTCACGCTCCTTCAACTGCTCTTTGTAAATCCCGCCCAGCTCGTACATGGCCGCTTCCACCTGCTTGTCGGAGGCTTGCAACTGCGTAGGGGTGAGCGGCAGGGCGGCGCGGTACTTGGCCACCAGGGCGTTGCGTTCCGCGCTGGGGTCCACGGCGGCGGCGGTGCGGGCCGAGTCCTGGCCACCGTTCACCGCCGTGGTCGAATTGCCGGTCACGGACAGCGGCGCGCCGCCGTTGTTTGCGGCATTGGGCGAGCTGCTGATTTGGCGGTTGGTGCGCCAGTTGTCCTGCAGCTGCCGGTTGTTCCATTTCCGGATGAAGTCGGCCCGCGCCGTCCCCAGGGTGGCGGGGTTGTCGAAGTACCACTTGGCGCCGCTGGCCACGGCCGTGGGGTCGAAAGCCATGGGGTCGGGGGCAGCCCCGCCGCCGGGCAGCGAACCGAACGCGCTGGGCGGGTTGCTGCCCGCGGCGCGCGCGGCAAACTCCGCGTCTTTGGCCTGGGCCTTTTGCTGCGCCGCCAGCCGGGCAGCTTCCTTTTTCTTAAAAGCTATTTCGGCGTCAGCGTACTGGTTCAGCTTCTCGTCCAGGGCCTCTTTGGGCAGCTGGGCCAGAGCCTGCAGGCTGTCCTGCGTTTCAATGATGGTCCACTGCTTGGCGAAATCCCGCAGAATGTCGCTGCGCTCCTTGATGGCGGCGTAGGTCTTGGCTTCCTTATTGAGGCTCTGCACCGTGCTGTCGTAGTAGGCGGCCGCCAAGCGGTACTTCTGCAGGTTCTCGTAGTAAATCCGGCCCGCCAGCAGGTAGGTGTAGCTCTTCTGCAAGCGGTTGGTGGTGGTGGCCGCAATGGACTGCCGCACCAGCTTCAAAGCCTCGGGGTAGTTTTGCTCCCGGTAGTTCAGCCGCGCCATCTCGTAGTAAATCTTGTCGCGGTAGTCCTTGTTCTTCGGGTCTTTCAGCAAGCCCGCGAAGGTCTTATTTAGCCGCGCCCGGTTCTCGGGGCTCAGGTCCGATACCTGCGGCAGCATCAGCTTGGCCTGAAAATCCAGCTCATACGGCGGGTTGCGCGCCAGCAGCAGGTCGAGTTGCTCGTACGCCTTCTTGTTCTCGCCCGCGTCCTGGTACAACTGCGCCAGAATGTATCGCGTCCGCGACCGTTCGTTTTTAAATTCAATCAGCGGAATGGCCTTTTCCAGCTGCGGAATGGCCTTGGCCGGCTCATCGGTCCGGATGTAATAATCGGCCCGCGTCAGAAACAGCTGCCGGGCGTCTTTGGGCAGGCCCACTTCCTTGTCCAGCAAATCCGAAACGGCCTTGGCGCTTTCCATTTCGCCCTGCGCCACAAAGGTGCGCATCAGCCCAATCAGCGCCTCGTGCTTGGCGTTGGCGTCCTTGCTGGTCGAGTTGACGTACTTAAACGTCAGCGCCGCGTCGTTGAACTGCATCTGGTAAAAGCGCGCCCACGCCACCAGAATGTAGGCGTCGTCGGTCCAGTCCGAGCCCGGCCGGTGCTGAATCGGCATCGAGGCTTTCTTAATGATATCGTTCAAATCGGCCCGGTTGGCGCGCACCGTCGTGCTGTCCAGCGTCGGAAACAGCGGCAGCGTCTGGTTGTAGTCGTTGATGCGCGCGGCGTACAGCTTGTCTTCCGCAGCTAGGAGCTTCTCGCGGGCCAGGAAGTACGCATTGTCGCGCGCGGCCACGTTGTTAAAGGCGTGCGCCACCAGGTTTTTGTCCGAAGCGCAGCCCGCTGCCCCCAGTCCCAGCAGGAAAAGGAAGAGCGCGGCCCAACGGTATGTCAGCAGATGTTGTGTCAAAGCAGAAAGGAGTAAAGGCAACCCGTAGGCCCCGCAACGCCGGAGGCCACCCGAAATGTTCGTTCGGCCGCCCTCGCGCTGGCAAGCTAACGGCAGCAGACCGGTAAAATTACGTTTTTTCATTCCAGCTCGCGTCATACCGTATATGGCCGGGGCGGCCTGCTGGAAATTTGCCCGTTACCTTGTCGTACCCATTGCCATTTGCCGCGCCATGACCCCCGACCCGCCCAAGCCCGAAACCCCCGCCGACCAGGCCAACACCGTGGCCAAATACTCCGGCATTGCCTTCACCATGCTGGCCATCATTGGCGGCAGCGCCTGGCTGGGTAGCTGGCTCGACGGCCACTTCCACAACAAAACCCCCTACTACACCGTGGGCCTGATGCTGCTGGGCTTGTTCGCCGCCCTCTACCACGTCATTCGCTCGCTGACGAAATAACGCCCGATGCCCCGCTTCCTGCTGCACTTAGCCCTGTTCACCCTGGCCCTGGCCGCCGTCCTTTACCTCCTCGGGAGCCAGCTTGGGCCGCACGTCATCCACCCGTATGCGGGTCGGGTGCTGCTGCTCATGGCGGTGCTCACGGCTGCTACTTACTACATCACGGCGCGCGTCACGGCCGCCAATAAGGACTATTTTATCGCCGGGTATTTTGGCGGGGTAGTGCTGCGTTTCCTGGGGTCCATTCTGGTGCTGGGCATCTACTTGTACCGCGCCGGCGGGGTGCGCGGCGAGGGCACCATGAGCCTGTTAATTACCTTCTTCGTTCTGTACTTTTTGTATGCCGGGTTTGAAATCTGGGCCATTCTTAGTAACTTGCGCCCGTTTTCAAAATCAGGGTAATCGGCCCGCTGGCTCCTTTCGCCGCCGCCGTCCCTAAGTCAGCCTTAATGAAGCATTTACTGCTCGCCCTCTGTTTTCTCTTCACGCTGCCTTCATTTGCAGTTCAGCCCGAAACCGGTGCTGCTGAAGCCGCCGAGACCGAAAATTTCGACCCCGGCAAAGTAATCATGGAGCACGTGGCCGACGAGCACGAATGGCACTTCGCCACGTTGGGCAACGAGCACACCGGCACCCACGTCACCCTGCCGCTGCCCATCATCGCCTACCAGCCCAGCAAGGGCGTGTCGGTGTTCTCCTCGAGCCAGTTTCATCACTCGGCCAACGGCACCTACAACGGCCTCAAGATTGAAGAAGGCCACCTCGTGGCTGAAGACGGCAGCAAGGTCTACGACTTCTCCATCACCAAAAACGTGGCCTCGCTCATCCTGAGCTGCCTCATCCTCATTCTGGTGTTCCGCGCCGTAGCCAGCGGCTACCGCAAGCGCCACGGCAGTGCCCCCAAAGGCATTCAGTCGTTCCTGGAGCCCGTCGTGATGTTCATCCGCGACGAAGTGGCCAAGAAGAGCATCGGCCCGAAGTACGAGCGTTACATGCCGTACCTGCTCACCATTTTCTTCTTTATCTGGTTCAACAACCTGCTGGGCCTCACGCCCGGCGCGGCCAATCTGAGCGGCAACATTACCGTGACGTTCATGCTGGCCGTGGCCACGCTGCTCATCACGCTGTTCAGTTCCAACAAGTACTATTGGTCGCACATCTTCAAGCCCCCGGGAGTACCGGCCTGGCTGCTGCCCATCATCGTGCCCGTTGAAATCGTCGGCATTTTCATCAAGCCGATTTCGCTGATGGTTCGACTCTTCGCCAACATCACGGCCGGTCACATCATCATCCTGAGTTTTATCAGCCTGATTTTCCTCTTCAAGTCGGTGGCTGTGAGCCCGCTGTCGCTCGCCTTCGGCTTGTTCATCAGCATGCTTGAGCTGCTGGTGGCGCTGTTGCAGGCCTACATCTTCACGCTGCTGTCGGCCATGTACATCGGCGGCGCGGTGGAAGACCACCACGATGCCGACTACCAGATGGGCTACGACGACGGTTCGGAAACGACCCACGCCACCCACTAATTCCCGTTTTTCCTGCGAACCCGCGGCGCTCCCCCCCCCAGTCGTGGTCTAGCTGATTTTCAATTTTTTTCTTTTTTCTTTTTCCAAGTTCTATGCTTCTCTCTTTGTTCTTGCAGGCTGTGGCCGCAGTAGCCGGCAACGGTAACAACCTCGCTGTAATGGGTGCCTGTATCGGTGCTGGTCTGGTAGCCCTCGGCGCTGGTGTTGGTATCGGCCGCATCGGCGGCTCGGCCATGGACGCCATCGGCCGTCAGCCCGACGCTTCGGGTAAAATCCAGACGGTGATGCTGATTGCCGCTGCTCTTATCGAAGGTCTGGCCCTGTTCGCAGTGGTAGTCTGCCTGCTGGTGAGCTTCAAACTGTAGAAGTAGCCGCTACAAGTTCGGCAGCCCGCTGGCGCGTCCGCCCCTCGCGGCGCGGCGCGGGCTGCTTGACTTTTGAGCCACTGGCTAATAGCCGTTAGCTGATAGTTTGTTCAGTTTGGTTAAAAAAGCTAACGGCTAACAGCTATTAGCTAACAGCTTACATAACGATACTATGGACTTAATCACCCCCCAATTAGGGCTGCTGTTCTGGCAGACGGTCCTGTTCTTACTGCTTCTTTTCATCCTGACCAAGTTCGCCTGGAAGCCCATCATGGCTTCGCTGCGCGAGCGGGAAGACAGCATCGAAAGCGCCCTGCGCATGGCCGACCAGGCCAAAATTGAGATGCAGCAGCTGAAAGCCGGCAACGAGAAGTTGCTCGCCGACGCCCGCCAGGAGCGCGACCGCATGATGCAGGAAGCCACCATCATGGCCAACCAGCATCGCGAGACCGAAAAGGCCCGCGCCACGGAAGAAGCCAACCGCATCATCACCCAAGCCCGCGAAGCCATCCAGCAGGAGAAAAACGCCGCGCTGGCCGAGGTGAAAAACACCGCCGCCCAACTGTCGGTCGACATCGCCGAGCGCATTCTGCGCCGCGAGCTGGCCGAGCCCGCTGCCCAAACGCAGCTGGTGGATTCGTATTTGAAAGACGTTAAACTGAACTAGTTGCTAGCTTTTCGTTGTCAGTTGTTAGGCTGTGTGCAGCCCTCGTTAACAAGCCTGGCAACTGACAATCAATCAACTGACAACTAATACTAACCAATGGCTGACCAACGAGTAGCGGCCCGCTACGCCAAGTCGCTCCTCGACTTGGGCAAGGAGATGGGCACGCTGGATAGCGTGAAAGAGGACATGGACCTGCTGAGCAAGACCATGTCCGAAAGCCGCGAATTGCGGCTGTTGCTGCGCAACCCGATTGTGAAGCACGACAAGAAGCTGGCCATCCTGAACGCCATCTTCAAAGGCAAGGTGTCGGACATGACCATGCGTTTCTTCACCATCCTCACCGAGAAAAACCGGGAGGCGGCGCTGGAAAGCATGGGCACCGAATTCCAGGTGCAGTACAACGCCATGCAGGGCATCCAGATGGCGGAAGTGACTTCGGCCACGCCGCTCACGCCGGCTTCGCGCGCGGAGATGGAAAAGCTGGTGACCCAACAAACCGGCCTCACCGAAGTGAAGCTGACCGAGAAGGTGGACCCCAGCCTGATTGGCGGGTTTATTCTGCGTGTCGGCGACAATCAGATTGACGATTCCGTGCGCACCAGCCTCCGCAAGATGCGCATCTCTTTGCAAGAAAATTCTTACCAACAACAACTGTAGGGTATAGGGCAGAAGGGATAGGGGATAAGCAACCGGTTGCGGCACTAACGTGCTGATTTGCTGGTTTTCTCCAAGTCCCCGCACCTTATCCCTTGTCCCCTATACCTTATTCCCAAAACCATGGCAGAAGTACGTCCGGACGAAGTATCCGCAATCCTGCGGCAGCAGTTGTCCAATTTCAAGTCCGAAGCCGAGCTGGAAGAAGTCGGCACCGTGTTGCAAATCGGCGACGGCGTGGCCCGCATCTACGGACTGAGCAAGGCCCAGGCGGGCGAATTGATTGAGTTCGAGAACGGCCTGCAAGGTCTCGTGCTCAACCTCGAAGAAGACAACGTGGGTGCTGTACTGCTCGGCGACTACTCGGAAATCCGGGAAGGCGCCACAGTGAAACGCACCAACAAAATTGCCTCCATCAAGGTGGGCGAAGGCATCGTGGGCCGCGTGGTGAACACCCTCGGGCAGCCCATCGACGGCCGTGGGCCTATCACCGGCGAGCTGTACGAGATGCCTTTGGAGCGCAAGGCTCCCGGCGTAATCTACCGTCAGCCGGTGACCGAGCCGATGCAAACGGGCATCAAGTCGATTGACGCCATGATTCCGATTGGCCGTGGTCAGCGCGAGCTGATTATCGGTGACCGTCAGACTGGTAAGTCGGCCGTGGCCATCGATACCATCATCAACCAGCGCGAGTTTTACGAAGCCGGCCAGCCGGTGTTCTGCATCTACGTGGCCATCGGCCAGAAGGCTTCGACCATCGCCCAGGTGGTGCAGTCGCTGACCAAAGGCGGTGCCATGGACTACACCGTGGTGGTAGCTGCTCCGGCCGCCGACCCCGCGCCGCTGCAGTTCTACGCGCCCTTCACCGGTGCTGCTATCGGTGAGTTCTTTCGCGACACGGGCCGTCCGGCTCTAGTGGTGTATGATGACTTGTCGAAGCAGGCTGTGGCTTACCGCGAGGTGTCGCTGCTGCTCCGTCGTCCTCCCGGACGCGAGGCTTATCCCGGCGACGTATTCTACCTGCACAGCCGCTTGCTCGAGCGCGCCGCTAAAATCAACTCGTCGGACGAAATCGCCCGCGACATGAACGACCTGCCCGACAGCATCAAGCACTTGGTGAAAGGCGGCGGCTCGCTGACGGCTTTGCCCCTGATTGAGACGCAGGCCGGTGACGTATCGGCGTACATCCCGACCAACGTGATTTCTATCACCGACGGCCAGATTTTCCTTGAGACGAACTTGTTCAACTCGGGGGTGCGTCCGGCCATCAACGTGGGTATTTCGGTGTCGCGCGTGGGTGGTAACGCTCAGATTAAGTCGATGAAGAAGGTATCGGGTACCTTGAAGCTTGACCAGGCCCAGTTCCGCGAGCTGGAAGCCTTCGCCAAGTTCGGCTCCGACCTCGATGCCTCGACCAAGCTCACCATTGAGCGCGGCCGTCGCAACCTCGAAATCCTGAAGCAGCCCCAGTTTTCGCCCGTGAAGGTGGAAGACCAAGTGGCCATCATCTACGCCGCCACCAACGGCCTCCTCGATAGTGTGCCGGTTAACCGCGTGCGGGAGTTCGAGAAGGAGTTCGGCCAGGTGATGAACTCGCGCTACCCCGACGTGCTGAAGGCCCTGAAGGCTGGCAAGCTGGAGGACGCAGGCACCAAGGCCATCCGCGAGGTAGCCAAGGACGTGTCGGCGAGCTACGCGTCGTAGTAAAAATTAAGTACAGAACGTCATGCAGAGCGCAGCGAAGCATCTCGCATGAGTTAGTAACTCAACGATGCGAGCAAGATGCTTCGCTGCGCTCTGCATGACGTTCAAACGCTTAGTTTATAATAATTAACAAGGATAAATGGCAAGCTTAAAAGAAGTCCGCAACCGCATTCAGTCGGTGACGAGCACGCAGCAGATTACCAAAGCCATGAAAATGGTGGCGGCGGCCAAGCTGCGTCGTGCCCAGGACAACATCATCCGGATGCGGCCTTACGCCCAGCGCCTGAACACCATTCTGGCGAACCTGACGCGCACGGCCGACGCCGACATCGTGAGCGACTACGGCGTGGCCCGCGAGGTGCGCCGCGTGCTGGTCATTGCCGTGACTTCGGACCGTGGCCTGGCCGGCGCGTTCAACTCGAACGTGTTCAAGGGCGTGAACGCGGCCATTGCCGAGCGTTATGCTAACCTGCCGGCCGCGAACATTTCGTTCATGGCCATCGGCAAGAAGGCGCACGACTACTATGGTCGCCGGGGCTCTTTGGTGGGCAACTACACCCACGTCTTCGCCAAGCTGTCGTTTGAGACGGTGCGCGAGGCCGCCGAAGTGGCCATGGACGGTTTCCGCAACGGCACCTACGACGAGGTGGTGATGGTGTACAACGAATTCCGCAACGTGGCCACGCAGATTATCCGCACCGAGCAGCTGCTGCCGCTGGTGCCGGCCGCCCAGCCCGCTTCGGCCACGCCGACGGCTAATGTGGACTACCTGTTCGAGCCGAACAAGGAGGAAATCGTGCAGACGCTGATTCCGCAGTCCATCAAAATTCAACTCTACAAGGCGGTGTTAGAAAGCAACGCTTCGGAGCACGGCGCCCGCATGACGGCCATGGACAAAGCCACCGACAACGCCGGTGAGCTGCTCAAAGCCCTCAAGCTGACCTACAACCGGACGCGTCAGGCGGCCATCACGACCGAGATTCTTGAAATCGTGGGCGGTGCTGAGGCCTTGGCGGCGGGGTAAGGCATCGATTCGGTAAAATTAAAAAAAGCCTGTCTTCCTTGAAGACGGGCTTTTTTGTTGAGTTATAGGAAAGGCCGTTAGGCAGCAGATTGCCAGGGGGAAAAGAAATGCAGCAAGCCGAAATGAGGGTGTTCAACTTATGCTCGCCATACCATATTACAGAGCGCTTGCGTTAGCAGTGCCCTGCGGCCGATGGCCTAAGGAATTATTTTTTATTCTTGTTCCTCCTATTACGCTATGCTTACGCTTTCCTCCCCGGAGCCCTTTACCGGGCGACGTCCACTGGCCTTGCTGACATTGCTGGTGTTGTTGGCGGCACCGAAGGTTCGGGCCCAGGCGTCGGAGCCCCTGGCCGACCTGCACCTATACCCCAACCCTGCCCACATCCGGGCTACCGTGGAAGTGCCCGCGGTGCCCGGCGCCACGCAGGCCACGGTCACACTCCTCAATGCGCAGGGCACGGCGGTATTTGAGCAACCCGTGAGCCTGCCGGAAACCGGCGGCACGGCCGAAATACCCCTGCTGGGCCGGGCCCCCGGCCTCTACCGGGTGCAGGTGCAGGTGGGGGAGGTGCGCACGGCCAGGACTTTGAAAGTGGAATAAACAAGGAGTGGTTTTGGTGACCCTATTGGCCTGGGTGGGGTATGCTCATCTTGAGCGAGGCTGCTGGCGGGGTGTTGGGAGAACTGTCGCAATGACAGCACGGGCAACTTTGAAAAAGCGCGATATCGGCTGGTGCCAACACGCTGATTATGAACGTGTGTAGAGTCGGCGAAATGGGGGTAAATGTGGCCAGACGCCACCGGCTCTAGGAAGCGCTTAGCAATTATCAGGAAAGCACAGAAACAGTGCTTGTACTATCGCCGGATAAACATAGATTTGTACAAAGTCAGCTTTTTCTTTTCTTAAGCCAACTCCCTTTGATGAGAAATCTCTACGCCCATTGTCTGGTAGCCACGGGGCTGCTAGCTGTCGCCTGGCAGCCCGCCAGAGCCCAATCCGAAGCCGCCAGGCAGGCCACCGAGCTGGCCTGGCAAACCCGCCAGCAGTGGGCCAACTCCGACGTGGCCCAAAAGGACCTGCGCATTTCCAGCGCCCACGCCGAAGCGGCAGGAATCCTCTATGCTTATCCACAACAGCTGCAGGACGGCATCCCGGTGTATAACCAAGTCGTTACGCTCGTTTTTAAAGGGGGCAAGCTGGCCAACCATGCGGGCAGCTTTGTGCCGGCTAAGGCCTTTGCGGGCCTGTCGGCTGTGCCCCAGGTGCCCGCCGCTACGGCCGTAGCCACGGCCATTGCGGCGCTGCCGGGCCACCCCGACGCCCGGCCCGCCGCCCAGGAAAGCCCCAACGGCCCCGACCAGCAGCAGCGCTTCGCCCCGGCTGGGGTGGCGCGCCGGCCCATTGTGGCCCGCTTGGTGTGGGCCAAGGATAAAAACCAACGCCCCCACCTGGCCTGGAACGTGAACGTGGACGTACTGGCCTCGGCCGACTGGCTCAACATCCGGGTGGATGCCACCACCGGGCAGGTGCTGGACCAGGACAACTGGACCGTGAGCGAAAAGGCCGCACACCCGGCTGCGGCGCCCGGGCGCCAGGCCACGGCCAGTGCCCGCCCGCAGGCACCCTTCTTGCGCCGCCCGAGCGGGGCCAAAGGCATTTTGGCGGTGACGCCGGCCAGCTACATTGTGGTGCCTTTCCCGGGCGAGCGGCCCGACGTGACCACGCCCACCACCGAAACCAACCCCTGGCTGCGGGCCGGGGCCGGCAATGCCGCCACTACCCACGGCTGGCACTTCGACGGCACCACCAACTACACCGACACCCGCGGCAACAACGTGTGGGCCTACGACGATAGCCTCAAGCAGAACGCGCCGGGCCGCTTGGTTACTTCTACCGGTACGGCCGGCTCGCTGGTGTTCAACGACGTGCCCAACTTCTCGGCGAAGCCGACGCTGGGCAGAAACCGCCGGGCCGCCACGGTGAACCTGTTTTACTGGAACAACCTGATGCACGACGTGATGTATCAGTACGGCTTCAACGAAGCCAGCGCCAACTTCCAGACCGACAACATCGGCCGGGGCGGCGTGGGGGCCGACCACGTGCGCGCGGAGGCCCAGGACGGCCTTGGCTTGAACAATGCCAACTTCAACACCCCGCCCGATGGCACCAGCGGGCGCATGCAGATGTACCTGTTCAACCCCGTCACGAGTAATACCTTGGTGGTGACGGCCCCGGCGGCCATTGCGAGAACCTACACCATGGCCGAGGGCGCCTTCAGCACCCAAAACCTGCTGGCTAACAAGGGGCCTGTTTCCGGCACCCTGGCGTATTATACCGACCCGGGCGCGGGCACACACATTGCCTGCACGTCGCCTTCTTCCACCAGCGTGAGCGGGAAGATTGCGCTCATCTACCGGGGCTCCTGCAACTACGTCGTGAAAGTGAAGGCGGCCCAGAACGAGGGCGCCATTGCCGTGGTGATGGTGAACAACGCACCCGGCCCGCCCGTGACGATGGGCGGCACCGACAACACCGTCGTCATTCCGGCCGTGATGGTGTCGCAGGCCGACGGCGCCACCTTGGCGGGACAGCTCAATGCGGGGGCCACCGTGCAGCTCACGCTGAACGCCCCCCTGCAGCTCGACGGCGACTTTGACAGCGGCATCATGGCCCACGAGTACGGCCACGGCATCAGCAACCGCCTCACCGGCGGCGGCCCCAACGTGAGCTGCCTGGGCAATGCCGAGCAGGCCGGCGAGGGCTGGAGCGACTTCTTCGCCCTGATGATGACCACCGACTGGACCGCTACGCCCCTCACCGACGGCCCCCGCGCCCGGCCCATGGGCACCTACGTTCAGGGCCAGGCCACCAGCGGCAGCGGCATCCGGCGCTACCCTTACAGCACCAGCCTGGCCGTGAACCCGCTGACCTACGCCGACATGGCCGCCAGCACGGAGGTGCACAACATCGGCGAAATCTGGGCCGCCACGCTCTGGGACATGACCTGGAACATCATCCAGCAGCAAAGCAGCATCGAGCCCAACCTCTACAACAGCGCCAGCACCGGCGGCAACGCCGTGGCCCTGCAGCTGGTGATGCAAGGCCTGAAAATGCAGCCCTGCGAGCCCGGCTACCTCGACGGCCGCGACGCCATTCTGGCCGCCGACTCGCTGCTGTACGGCGGGCGCTACCACTGCGCCATCTGGGGGGCCTTTGCCCGCCGGGGCATGGGCTACAGCGCCCGCGAAGGCTCCTCGAACAGCGCCACCGACCAGACGGCGGCCTATGACCTGCCCGGCGTGCGCCTGCGCCGCCGCAGCACGCCGCTGGTGGGCAATCAGTTTGCCATCAACCTCGCGGCCACCTGCGAGTGCCAGACCCAGACGCCGGTTACTATTACTGACGAACTGCCGGCCGGCCTGCAATACATCAGCAGCACGGGCGGCACGCTCAGCGGCAGCACCGTCACCTTCCCGGCCCTGAGCTTCGCGACGGGCCAGCAGCGCAACTTCCAGATTGTGGCCCAAACGGCGGCCGGTGCGGGCTGCGCCGTGACCATGCCCGTGAACGACGACCGCGAAGCCAACACCGTGGGCGGCTTCACGCCCGCCGTGGTGGCCGGCGGCGCCAGCAACGCCTGGGCTCCCAGCACAACCCGCGCCCACAGCGGCACCGCCGCTTGGCGCGCCGGCGACCCCGACGCCGCTTCCGACGTCACCCTGACCTCAGCCGCGTTCACGCCGGGCGCCTTCTCAGTGCTGTCGTTCTACCACTACTTCAACTCGGAAGCGCGGTACGACGGCGGCCTGGTGGCCATTTCGGTGAACAACGGGGCCTGGCAGGACGCGGGTGCCTTGTTCCTGCAAAACGGCTACAACAACACCTTCGACAGCGGCACGGCTTCGTCGGGCAAGCCCTGCTTCTCCGGCAAATCGTCGGGCCTGGAGGGGACTGCGGCTTTCCAACAGTCCCTGGTCAACCTCGCTTCGTTTAGCGGGCAGTCCATCCGGGTGCGCTTCCAGTTCCAGTCCGACTCGAACAATCCCTCCGCGAATGCCCTGCCGGGCTGGTTCGTGGACGACATTCAGGTGATGAGCGGCTGCGGCGGCTTGCAGCAGGTGCAGCTGCTGAACAGCGCGGGCGCCCTGACGGGCAGCTACGCCCAGGCCACCTTCCTCACCCCGCTGGCCGTGCCCGTCATCACCCTGCTCAACCCGAACAGCGGGCCGGTGGGCACGAGCGTCATCGTCACGGGCACGGACCTGGCCAACGCCACCGGCCTGACCCTGAACGGCGCAACCATTGCCTTGAGCAACGTTACGGCCAACACTGCTACGAGCCTGACCTTCACGCTGCCCGCCGGCGCCACCACCGGCCTGCTGACCGTGGCCACCGCCGGTGGCACCAGCAACGGCCTCACCTTCACGGTGCTGCCGGCAATCAATACCTGGACCGGCGCCCTGAGCACCGACTGGAACACGGCCGGCAACTGGACCAACGGACTGCCCACGGCCACCACCGATGCCCTGATTCCGGGCAACGTGACCAACATGCCTGCCATTGCCTCGGCCACGGCCGACGTCCGCAACCTGACCCTGAACGCGGGCGCTACGCTCTCGCAAACGGCCGGCACCCTCAACGTGCTGGGCAACCTGACCAACAACGGCACCTTCCGGCCCACGGGCGGCACGGTGGTGCTGGGCACCACCTTCCAAACCAACGGCCCCAACCTGCTGGGCAGCGCCGCCGTGCGCTTCTGGGACCTGACCGTGAACCCCAACGGCGTGCTGCTGAGTACCTCGGCCGGCGCTTCGGTGCAGCACTTGCTCACGTTGAACGGGGCTTTTGTGACGCAGGGCAATACGTTCACGCTGGAAAGCAACGCCACGAACACGGCCCTGGTGGTGAACAATGCCGGGGGCTTCGTCTTTGGCGCGGCCACGGTGCAGCGCTACATCGACCCTAGTCAGAACCCGAACCGGGGCTATCGCCACGTCTCGGCGCCCGTGGGCACCGCCACGGTGGCCAGCCTGACCACCAGCACCTTCACGCCGGTGGTGAACCCGGCCTATAACACGGTGGGCAACACCGTGACGACCTTCCCCACGGTGTTCGGCTACGACCAGACCCGCCTGGCCACGGCCGCCACCCCAGCGGCCGCCTTCGACAAGGGCTGGTACTCGCCCGGCGCCCTCACCGACCCACTGGCCGTGGGCCGGGGCTACACCGTGAACCTGGCCGCCAACCAGACCTGGAACTTCACCGGCGCGCTCACCAACGGTGACGTGACGCAAACCCTGGCCCGCAACGCCGGGGCCACGGCCGCCGACGCGGGCCTGCACTTGGTGGGCAACCCCTACCCCGCGCCCCTGGACTGGAGCCGGGTGGCCGCCGCCGACCGCCCCAACGTGGACGGCGTCATGTACGTGTTCACCAGCGACGACCCGGCCAACCCCTACGCCGGCACCTACCGCTTCTACCAAGTAAACCCCGGCGGCGACTTTGGCACCGTGAGCCCGGTGCTGCCGCTGGGCAAGGCCTTCTTCGTGCGCGTGACCCCGGGCCAGACCAGCGGCACGCTCGCCTTCAAGAACGCCCACCGCGTGACCAGCTTTGCCGCCCCCGTCCCCGTCTTCCAGCGCCCGGCCGACGCCCGCCCGGCCGCGCACCTGACCCTGCGCGCCGCCGCCGGCAGCGCCCCGACCGACGACGCCTTCGTCTACTTTGACGGCGCCGCCACCGACGGCTTCGACGCCGCCTACGACGCCGAGAAGCTGGCCAACCCCTCGGGGCTGAACCTGAGCAGCAGCGGCACGGCCACTCCGCGCCTGTGCGTCAACGGCCTGGCCCCGCTCACCGCCACGCAACGCGTGGTGCCGCTGGCCGTGGGCGTGCCCGCGGCCGGCAGCTACACGCTGAACGCCGCCGAGCTGCGGAACCTGGGCAGCACCCCCACCTACCTGCGCGACTTGCAGACGGGGGCGGTGGTGGACCTGGCCCAGCAGCCCAGCTACTCGTTCACGGTGAGCAACGCCGCGGCGCTCATCACCGGCCGCTTCGAATTGGTGTTCTCGCCGCAGGCCGTGCTGGCCACGGCCCCGGCCGCGCTCGCCGCCCAGGTGGGCCTGTATCCCAACCCGGCCAGCACGGCGGTGACGGTGGAACTGCCCGCCTTGCTGGGCCGCAAGGCCGTGACGGCGGGCCTAGTGGATGCCCTGGGCCGCGTGGTGCGCACGCAGGTGCTGCCCGCCGGCCTGGCCATCCACACGCTGCCGCTCACCGGCCTGGCCACGGGCGTGTACTCGCTGCGCCTGCAAACCGACGTCGGCGTCATTGTGAAGAAGCTGGTCGTGGAATAGCCGCCCGCCGCTTCACGGACCTGAAAAAGGCCCCGACTGCTTTGGCAGTCGGGGCCTTTTTTGTGGGCAGGTCTGATGGCTAGGTGAGTTGCATGTAGTTGCGCTGGGCGCGCTGCTTGTCGGGCTTGGGCACCCGGGGCTGCCCGGCCAACAGTTCCAGCAGGTGCTCGGGCGTGAGGCCAGTGAAGTCCTTGATGACGGTGAGCGGGGCCTGGAAGGCCTTGGCGGGCAGGAAGGACGCCACGGCCACGCAGCGCATGCCGGCCTTGTAGGCAGCCTGCTCGCCCAGCACGGCGTCTTCAAACACGATGCATTCTTCGGGTTTGGCGCCCAGCTTGGCGGCGGCGATGGAGAAGGTGTCGCCGTGGGGCTTGCCGCGCTCCACGTCTTCCTTGCCGATGACGACATCGAAGAAGCGGCGCAGGTTGAGGTGGTCGACGATGTAGGCAATGGTTTCGGGCGGCGAGCTGGTGCCCAGGGCAAGGCGGAAGCCGGCCGCCCGGGCCGCTTCCAGGAACCGGCTGAGGCCGGGCGTCTCGCGGCGCTTGCTCCAGTACAGCGTGCGGTAGAGAAACTCGCGCTGCGAGGAATACTCCTTGAGCTGTTTCTCGGGCACGGGGTCGCGGAAGACGGTTTTGAGGATGTTGGTGGCCGGCATGCCGTTGAGGCGAACCAGGAGTTTGCGGGCGTTGGTGGTCAGGCCCAAGTCGCGGAACAGGAGTTGGAAGGCGCGGGCCTGGTAGGGCGTGTTGTCGATGAGCACGCCGTCCATGTCGAAGATGAGGGCTGGGGTTGGCATAAGTAGAGCATTTGAAAGAACGTCAGGCGGAGCGCAGCGAAGCATCTTTACCGCGAGAGTAAATCTGGTCGATGGGATTGCATTGCGCGGTAAAGATGCTTCGCTGCGCTCTGCATGACGAGGCCGGGGCCCGAGGGTATCTTTGCGGCTGCTTAGCCTTACCCGCTTTCCATTGAAAAAGATACTACCGTTCACCTTGGCCGCCGTGCTGGCCGCTGCCCCGGCCTTCGCCCAGAAGGCCGGCAAGCCCGTGCCCCGCCCCAAGCTGGTGGTCGGCATTGTGGTCGACCAGATGCGCTACGACTACATCTACCGCTACTGGAACAAATACCCGGCCGGCGGCTTCCGGCGGCTGCTGGGCCAGGGATTCAGCTACGAAAGCTGCCACTACAACTACGTGCCCACCTACACCGGCCCCGGCCACGCCAGCGTGTACACGGGCACCACGCCGGCCGTGCACGGCATCATCGGCAACAACTGGTGGGTGCGCGAGGAAGGCCGCGAAACCTACGTGACCGAGGACAAGACCGTGCAGGCCGTGGGCGGCACCGAAGCCGCCGGCCAGATGTCGCCGCGCCACCTGCTGGCCACCACCATCACCGACGAGCTGCGGCTGGCCACGAACTTTCAGGCCAAAACCATCGGCCTCAGCATGAAGGACCGGGGCAGCATCCTGCCGGCCGGGCACTCGGCCACGGCCGCCTACTGGTACGACGGCACCAACGGCGCCTTCATCAGCAGCACGTTCTATCAGCCGGCTTTGCCCGATTGGGTCACCAAATTTAACGCCGCCGGCCACGCCGCCGAGTACCTGGCCAAGCCCTGGAATACGCTGCTGCCCCTCGCCGACTACACCGAAAGCTCGCCTGACGACGTGCCCTGGGAAGGCGCTTACAAAGGCGAAAGCAAGCCCGTGTTTCCGCACGACCTGCCCACGCTGGCGGCCGGCGCGCCCGCCTCAGTGCAGCCCGCCCTGAAGAACTCGGGCGAAACCAGGAACCCGCAGGCGCCCACCCAGAACCTCGACCTCATCCGCAGCACGCCCTTCGGCAACTCGCTCACCACCGACTTCGCTCTTGAAGCCCTGCGCCAGGAGCAGATGGGCCAGCGCGGCGTGACCGACTTCCTGGCCATCAGCTTCAGCAGCACCGACTACGTGGGCCACCAGTTCGGCCCCAATTCCATCGAAGCCGAAGACACCTACCTGCGCCTCGACCGCGAGCTGGCCCGCCTCCTCGACGCGCTGGACCAGCAGGTGGGCAAGGGCCAGGCCCTCGTCTTCCTGACCGCCGACCACGCCGCGGCCCACGCCGTGGGCTTCAACCAGGCCCACCGGCTGCCCGGCGGCGGCGTGGGCCCCAGCGTGATGCGCGACTCGGTGCAGCGCGCCCTCACGCGCCAGTACGGCCCCGGCCAATGGGTGCTCAGCTACGAAAACCAGCAGGTCTACCTCAACCGCCAGCTGCTGCGCAAGAAGAACATCGACCTGGCCAAGGCCCAGCAGGACGTGGCCGCCGCGCTGCTCACGCTGCCCGGCGTCACGCAGGCCCTCACGGCGCTGGATTTGCAGCGCGCCCATTGGAGCGAGGGCCTGGGCATGTACCAGGAAAACGGCTTTTTCGCCCCGCGCTCCGGCGACGTGCTCACCGTGCTGGCCCCCGGCTGGCTCGAAGCGTATGCCTACCCGGTGGTGAAGGGCACCACCCACGGCTCGAGCGGCGCCTACGACACGCACGTGCCGCTGCTGTTCTGGGGCTGGGGCGTGAAGCACGGCGAGTCGGCCGCCGCGGTGCGCATCGTGGACATCGCGCCCACCATCGCGCGCTTCCTCCACATCCAGGAACCTAGCGGTTGTTCGGGGGTTCCTTTGGTGGAGGTGCTGCGTTGATTTGCTGGTTACCCGATGTGTTGATGTGCTTTATCCTCCGTGGGAGTGGGGCTGCCAGCGCGGGCAGAGGAAATGATTTTCGACAAAATCTTGCGAATGCTCAGCAGGCGCGGCAGCAGCTCGCCGGGGCTTTCGTAGGACGGGGCGTGGTGGCAGAGCAGCAGCCAGTAGTCGGTTTCTTCGGCTTCTTTGGCCGCAATTTTACATTTGTGCACAAAGTCGGCGCGGCTTTCGGAACTTTGCGCCTCCCGAACGTTCGCACCAATCGCCGTGCCGCTCCTTATCAGCTGTTTTGCCATGACGTAGCGCCGCTACGCTTCCAGGCGCTCGGTGTAGTCAATAATCAACAGCGAAAATTCAAAAGTCAGCCGAACAATCAGGTTGTCGGTTTCAGGAATTGCCACGGCAGAGCTTTTAAGAATCAACAAATTATACTTCAAACATAACTTTCGCTTCGGCTTTCAGGCGGCCTTTTGCTCCGCAGCCACGCAGCACATCAGCACATCAAGTAATCAGCAAATCCAAAGAATGGCCCATTTTAATCCCTGGCACGACGTGTCGCGCGGCGACGAGACGCCCACCATCGTGCAATCCATCATCGAAATCCCCAAAGGCAGCAAGGGCAAATACGAGCTCGACAAAGAAAGCGGCCTGCTGAAGCTGGACCGCGTGCTGTTCTCGGCCGTGCACTACCCGGCCGCCTACGGCTTCATCCCCCAAACGTATTGCGACGACAAGGACCCGCTCGACATCCTGGTGCTGTGCTCGGTCGACATCGTGCCCATGTGCCTGGTGGAGGCCAAAGTCATCGGCGTGATGCAGATGGTGGACCAGGACGAGGAGGACGACAAAATCATCGCCGTGGCCGCCCACGACATTTCCGTCAATCACTACAACGACATTTCCGACCTGCCCCCGCACACGCTGCTCGAAATGCAGCGCTTCTTCGAGGATTACAAAGCTCTGGAGCACAACAAGCACGTGGTGGTGGAGCGCTTCATGGGCAAGGAAGACGCCTACCGCATCATCAACGACAGCATCACGCTCTATAATACCACCTTCGGCGAGCAAAAGGCGGTGCTGGCAGAAAAATAGCCCAAGCCCGACCTTAGCAGCGTTTTTTCGTAAAGGCGAAGCATGACCATTCAGCGTCCTGCTTCGCCTTTTTGGCGTTTTATCTACGAAAACAGTCTGCTACTGGTGATTACCGCCATGGTAGTGCTGACCTTGGGCGGCCAGTTCCTCACCGGCTGGCACGACTACAACGACGAGCTGCAGGAAATGGGCCTGGCCCAGCTGTCGGCCGGGCAGTACTTCACGTCGGGCCATTTCCTCGAAGCCACGTTTGAGAACTGGGAAAGCGAGTTTCTGCAAATGGGCCTCTACGTGCTGCTAACTGTGTGGCTGCGCCAAAAAGGCTCTTCGGAATCGAAAAAACTCTACGAAGAGGAAGAAGTGGACGCCGAACCCGACCCCACTAAAAAGGACGCGCCCTGGCCCGTGAAGCAGGGCGGCTGGGTGCTGGCGCTGTACAAGAACTCGCTGAGCATCGCCTTCTTTCTGCTGTTTTTTGCCTCGTTCTGGCTGCACGCCAAGGGCGGGGCCGAAGTTTACAGCATCGAGCAGGTGCACGACGGCAAGCCGCCCGTCGACACGCTGGAATACATGGCCACCTCGCGGTTCTGGTTCGAGTCGTTGCAGAACTGGCAGAGCGAGTTTCTCAGCATCGTGAGCGTGGTCGGGCTCAGCATCTTCCTGCGGCAGCACGGCTCGCCCCAGAGCAAGCCCGTGGACGCCCCGTACAGCGAAACCGGGGACTAGGTGCGGCCCAGTGGCGCTCCGGCGCTAATTTCGGCCGTGCCCACGCCGTCGGTTCCTGCTTCTCGTTTGTCGTGGCCCCGGCGGGGGCTCGACGCCGTGCTGTTCAGCAGCGTGTGGCTGTCGGCCGCCGCGGCGGCCCAAACGGCGTACAGCCTGCACCTGTGGCCCCCGCTCCACGCGGCCGGCTACCGCCTGGTGCTGCTGGTGTTCGCGGCCACGTTGTTGGTGTATAATCTTGACGCGGCGCTGCCTTTCAAGCACCGGCAGCCGGCGGGCACCTCGGGGCGCAAGGCCTGGCAGCAGCGCCACCGCCGCGGGCTGGCCCTGCTGGCGGCCGGGGCGGCGCTGGTGTCGGGCGGGTTGTTTCTGGCCGATGGCTGGTGGCGCTACCTGCCCCAACTGCTGCCGCTGGCGGCGCTGGCGCTGCTGTACTCGTGGCCGCTGCTGCGCTGGCGCGGGCAGCGCCGGGCCCTGCGCGAAGTGCCCCTGCTGAAGGTGTTTCTCATTGCGGGGGTGTGGTCACTGGTCACGGTGGGGCTGCCGGCGCTGTTGCTGCGCCACCCGGTGGCGGCGGTGGCGGGCCTGCTGGCGCTGCGCTTTTGCCTGGTGCTGGCCCTGGCCATCGTGTTCGACATCCGGGACCTGAGCCGCGACCGGGCCGCGGGCACGCCCACGTTTCCGGTGGTGCTGGGGCTGCGGGGCGCCAAAGCCGTGGCGCTGGCCTTTCTGGGCGCGGCCATGGGCCTGGGCGTGGCGTGGGGGCTGCCCACGCTGGGCTTGCTGCTCACGGGGCTGCTGGCGGCCGTGGTCATTGTGCTGGCCGATGAGCGGCGCGACGACTACTTCTTTGCCCTGCTGGCCGATGGCGTGCTGCTGGTGCCGCCCGTGCTGTATTTCCTGAGCTGAAACCAATCCTCAGGCCTGCGTAAGTTCCGCCAGCGCCGGGCCGATGTGGCGCACGATGTCGCCGGCCACCAGCCCGGCCTGCCCGGTTGCGGCCGCGGCCACATCGCCGGCCCGGCCGTGGGCGTACACCGCCAGCCGCACGGCCTCAAACGGCGGCAGTTGCGCGTGGGCGCGCAGGGCCAACATCAGGCCCGTGAGCACGTCGCCGCTGCCGCCGGTGGCCATGCCGGCGTTGCCGGTGCTGTTGAAGTGCAGCTCGCCGGTGGGCGTGGCCAGGCAGGTGTAGGCCCCTTTCAGTACCACCAGGCACTTGTGCTTTTGAGCAAAGTCGCGCAGCAGGTCCAGGCGGTGGTAGTCGTCGCGCGCCGGCTCGGTGAGGCGTTCAAATTCCTTGGGGTGGGGGGTGAGCACGGCGTTTTCGGGCAGCAGGTCCAGTAGTTCGCGGTGCGCGCCTAGCAGGTTCAGCGCGTCGGCGTCGATGACGAGCGGCAGGGGAGTGGGGCGCTTATCGGTGGGTTTGCCCGCGGCTTCCAGCAACTGGCGCAGCACTGCCACGCCCGCTTCGGCCTGGCCCAGGCCAGGGCCCATGCCCACGGCTTGGTACGGTTTCAAGTCCGGCAATTCGCTAATGAAATCGGCCTGTGCGTCGGTCAGGCACATGGCTTCGGGCTGGCTGATTTGGAAGATGTCGTAGCCGCAGCCGGGAACGTGGGCCGTGAGCAGCCCCACGCCGCCGCGCAGGCAGGCGCCCGCCGCCAGCACGGCCGCGCCCATCTTGCCCCGGCTGCTGGCCAGCAGCAAAGCGTGGCCGAAGGTGCCCTTGTGGCTGAATTTGGGGCGCGCAGGCAGCGCGCCGGCCACGGCAGCAGCATCGGTATAGTGCCAGGGCGTGGCCGTTTCGTTGATGAATCTTTCGCTCAGCCCAATGTCTTTCACTTGCCATTCGCCCACAAAATCTGCATTCTGCGGCAGCAGGAAAGCCAGCTTGGGCAGGCCGAAAGCGACGGTGTGCCGGGCCCGCACCACGGGGCTGTCGGCCGGCTGGGGCGCGTCGGCGAAGAGGCCGCTGGGCAAGTCGATGGCCACTACGCGGGCCTGGGCCTGGTTGAGGTGCTGCACCAGCTGGGCCGCTAGGCCCACAAGCGGCCGGCTGAGGCCGGTACCAAAAAGCGCGTCAACGACAACGGCGCCGGCTGGAATTTCCGGCAGACTTTCTGCGCTGATTTCGGCCACGGGCACGGCTTCGGGCAGCAGCTGGCGGTTGTGCTGCCAGTCGGTCGACTGCTTTTCGGCGGGCAGCAGAGCCACGCGCGGCCGGTAGCCGGCCTGGTGCAGCATGCGGGCCGCCGCGAGACCGTCGCCGCCGTTGTTGCCGGGGCCGCAGAGCAGCAGGATTTCGCCGGCTTCGTCCTGGTCAAATTGCCTGAAAAACCATTCGACAAAAGCACCGGCAGCCCGCTCCATCAACTGAGCCGAAGTGATGCCTTGTTCCTGGATGGTAGCCTGGTCAAGCTGGCGGGTTTGGGTAGCAGTCAGGATTTTCATGAAAGTACGTACGGTTAAGTCTCGGTCTGGTAAAGAATGGCAAACCTACTTTTGGGCATGCAGGAAACCACTCAAGTCTTTATTGTGCCGGGCCTTGGCAGTTCGGGCCCTGAGCATTGGCAAACCTGTTTCGAGCGCGCACTGCCCGATTGTACGCGCATTGAGCAGCGCGAGTGGGACGTGCCCGACCGTGCCGAATGGGTCGAGCGGCTCGAAGATGCCCTCAACGGCCAGGACCTGAGCGAAGTGGTGCTGGTGGCCCACAGCTTGGGCTGTGCCACCATTGCGCACTGGGCCGCGAAGTACGGCCACCGCATAAAAGGCGCGCTGCTGGTAGCCCCGAGCGACGTGGAAACCGCCCACTACGCCGCGTTTCCCACCACCGGCTTCGCGCCCATGCCGCTGGCCCGGCTGCCTTTTCCGAGCAAAGTGGTATTTAGCCAAAACGACGAATGGGTGACGCCGGACCGCGCCCGGCAGTTTGCCAAGGCCTGGGGCAGCGAGCTGGTGGACATTGGCGAGGCCGGCCACGTCAACGCGGCCAGCGGCCACGGCGAGTGGCCGGCCGGGCTGGCGCTGCTGCGCGCGTGGCTGTAAGGAAAACTGCGCCGCCACGTCTGACCCGGAGCAAGGGCAAACATCCCGGCCACAGCTGCGTTTACCTTTTTTAGCCCGCAACTTTCCCTTATTCTTTCGATATGCAAACCTGGAACGACGTCATCCGCCTCGCCAATAACCCCATCCCCTCGCCGCGCCGCGTCGAGAAAACGCCCGCCGAATGGCGCGCCCAGCTCACGGCCGAGCAGTTCCACGTCACGCGCGAGCACGGCACCGAGCGCGCCTTCACTGGCGAGTACTGCGAAGCCCACGAAGCCGGCCTCTACGCCTGCGTGTGCTGCGGCACCCCGCTCTACGACTCGCGCACCAAGTTCGAGTCGGGCACCGGCTGGCCCTCGTTCACGCAGCCCGTCGACGAAAGCGCCATTCGCTACAAGAAAGACACCAGCTACGGCATGACCCGCGTGGAGGTGCTCTGCAACGTGTGCGACGCCCACCAGGGCCACGTGTTCCCCGATGGGCCGGCGCCCAGCGGCCTGCGCCTGTGCATCAACTCGGCCAGCATCAAGCTGGTGCAGGGCGAAGGTCAGCCGGCATAAGTTTCGCAAGCCCACATCCCGGAAAGAGACAATTTCTGACAACGGAGCCAGTTCGAACAATCCTCGAAGCGACCTCGAAGAAGCCTCGAACAAAGCCGAACCGCCTTCGCAACGCGCTTTCCCGGCAAAAGCCAATTCCTCCCGCGCCCCCTACTTTTAAGCCCCGGTTGAAGACACCTTCGGCCGGGGCTTTGCGTTACGGTTCTAATCCCACTCCATCCCACCCGCCATGTCTTTGCTCTTCACCGATTTTGCTTCCTGGCAAGCGCACTGCGCCGCCACCGGCGAGCCCCTTTACCAACCCGTGCTGGCCTACGAGGTCGAGCAAAAGGGCCGCACCGAAGACGAAATCTGGACCGGCCTGCAGCGCGCCTACGACGTGATGCGCGACGCCGTGCACGAGGGCCTGACCGGCGACATGACCTCCCGCTCGGGCATGATAAACAACGGCGCCAAGAAGATTGCCGCCTCGCCCGTCACCGTTCTCTCGCCCGAATTCAAGCAGCTCGTGACCCGCGCGCTGGGCGCCAAGGAAGTAAATTCCTGCATGGGCCGTGTGGTGGCCGCGCCCACGGCCGGCGCTTCCGGCATCCTGCCCGGCGTGCTGGTCACCATACAGGACATCCACAAGCTTTCCGACCGGCAAATTCTGGAAGGCCTGCTGGTAGCGGCCGGCATTGCCCTCATCATCGAGCAAAATGCCTCGCTGGCCGGGGCCGTGGGCGGCTGCCAGGCCGAAACCGGCTCGGCCGCGGCCATGGGCAGCGGCGCCATCGTGTACTGCCTGGGCGGGCCCGTGGAGCAGGTGTTTGCCGCCGTGGCCGTCACCATTCAGTGCATGCTCGGGCTGGTGTGCGACCCTGTGGCCGGCCTGGTGGAAGTGCCCTGCGTGGTGCGCAATGCCTCGGCAGCGGCCATTGCCTTCTCCTCGGCCCAGATTGCCATCGCCGGCATCGACCCGGTGATTCCCGTCGACCAGTGCGTGGCGGCGCTGGGCGAAGTGGGCCAGGCCATGGAAACCCGCTACAAGGAAACCGCCCTCGGTGGCCTGGCCGCCACCAAGCGTGGCAAAGAAATAGAGAAAATGGTGCTAGTACAGGACGTGAACATCCTGCCCGACGACGAGTAAATCAGTTAAGAGTTAAGCATTTCTGAACTTCTCTTTTAATCCTTAACAAAAAAGCCCCGCCGGCATTGCCAGCGGGGCTTTTTTGTTAAGCGCCGAAAGCGCTATTCGCGCACGATGCGGCGGATGTCGGTACCGCCTTCGGTGGTCACGCGCAGCGTGTACACGCCCGAGGCCGCGGCCGACAGGTTCAGTTGCGTTTGCGTCTGGCCGGCGGCCACCTGCTGGGTGAGCACCACGCGGCCCATGGCATCATACACGCTCAGTTGCACGGCTTTGGAGTAGCCTTTGAACTGCAGCGTGAGCAGGCCCGTGGTGGTGGGGTTCGGGAACAGGTGCAGCGCCGAGCCGGCCAGCGGCTGCGTCGTCGCCGTCACGGTCACCGCCGTCGAGGGCGCCGACTGGCAGCCGCTCGCCGTGGCGATGAAGCGCACCGAGTAGGTGCTCGGGGTGGTGGTGCCCACAGCCGTGTAGGTCTGGTTGGTGGCGCCGGTGATGGGCGTTGTGCCCTGGTACCACTGGTAGGTGGTGCCGGCCGGGGCCGCGCTGCTCGTGAACACGGCCGTGCCGCTCGTCGGGTAGGCCACCGTCACGGTGGGCGTGGCCGGCAGCGGGATGGCCGTCACTTGGATGGGCGTGCGGGTGGCCGCCGCGCAGGGGGTGCTTATCTGGATGTTGTACAGGAAGTAGTAGGCGGCCAGGGCCGAACCCACGTTCACCCCCGTCGTGATGGTGAAGCCCCCGGGCGAAGTGGCGAAGGGGAACGTCACGCCGGCCGGCAGCGGGTTGTCGCGGACCAGGCCGGTCAGGCCGGTAATGGCTTTGATTTGAACGACGTAGCCCGTGACGGCGGCCGGCAGGCTGAGGTTAATCGGAATGGTCACGGGGGTGGCCAAACCAGTGCCCGTGACAGAAATAGGGGCCGTGGCCGCTACTTCTGTGCCGCTCAAGCCGTTCAGGATGGACACCACCACCGTGCCCGTGCCCGCCGGGTAGATGACGGCCGAGTTGAAGGTGGTGGGGCCGGTGGTGCTGAACTGCAGGCCCGAAGGCACGTTGGCGGTGCCCGTCACCGAGCCCGAAGCGCCGGGCGCGGTTAGTCCCACCGTCTCGGCACTCTCCACATATGCCTCGGCGTAGTACGTGGTGGTAGCGGCAACGGCCGGCGTCACCACGGTGGTAGTAGTACCCGTTGTGGTGGCCCCCGTCAGGACCGTGCCGCCCGTGGCGGTGCTAAAGAACTGCACTTTGGTGCCGGTCGGCGCATTGGCCGTGAGGGTGGCCGTGCTGCCAGTACAAACGGATACCGGCGCCGGCGTGCCGGTCAGTTGCGGGTTGTTCACCGTCACCGCCACGACGTTCGATGTCACCGTGGTCGAGCCGCAGGTTACCTGGGCGCGGTAGTAAGTGGTGCTGTTGATAACCGCCGTGGTGTAGCTGGCCGACGTGGCGCCCGTGACGTTGGCAAAGGGGCCCGTGGCGCTCGTGCTCGACTGCAACTGGATGTTGCCGTTGAGGAAGCCGCTCAGGTTGAGCACCGTGGTGCCCGAGTTACACAGCGACGTCGACGTGGCCGCCAGCGTGCCCGCCACCGGCGCTGCCACCGTGATGGTGGGGCTGGGCGTGAGGGTGTTGTTGGCCGTGTTGGCGTCGCCGGTCACCGAGGCCGTGATGGCAAACGAATAGGTGCCCACGGTCGAGAGGTTTACGGTGGTGCCCGCGCCGGTCAGCGGCACACTCAGGGTGGCGCCACCGGCCAGCGTGCCGGTGTTCAGGGTGAAGCTCAGCGTTTGGGTGGCCACGCCGGTGGGGCCGGTCACGACCACCGAGATGGTGGCGGGCGTGGTGGCAAAGTTGAGCGCGGCGGTGCCGGCGTTGCGGATGCTCACCGTCACGGCTTCGGCCGAGCCGTAGCACGCGCCCGAGGTGCCCGGTGCGGCCGGAGCCACCAGGCCAGCGGCCGCGATGTCGACGGCCACCACGGTGAATTCATAGGCACCGATGTCGGGCGTGGTGCCGCGCGCGGCGCCGGTGTAGTCCACCGTGACGCCGGTAATGGGCGTGCCGGTGTTGTTGAGGGCCACGTTGGTGGGCGTCAGGTTGTAGGGCAACGCGGTGGTTTGCACAAACTGCGGGTCCACGCTCAGCGAGTTGGCTTCCTGGCCGGTGGCGGTTTGCCAGGCGGCCAGCGTGGCAGCGTCGGCGTTGTTGAGGCGGCCGATGCGGGCCGCGCCCGTGGCGCCCACGCTCACGTACAGGTCGTTGTAGTTCAAGGTGCTGCCCGTCACGTTGGTGCCCTGCTCGTAGTGCGCGTACAGCGGCGTGGTGGCCGTGCCGCCCGTGCCGCCGATGATGCTGAAGATGTTGTTGCGCACGTCGATGTTGGTGGCCGAAGTCGTCACGCTGGGGTTGCCGTTGGCAAAGGCGGCCGAGCCGGCCGTGCCGCCGGCCGCGCTCAGCTGCCCGGTCAGGTACACCGTGTTGTAATAGAACTGGTCGCCATAGCCGCCGCCCAGGTTCAGGCCCACCGTGTTCCAGGTGGCGCTGGCGGCCGTCGAGTTGATACCGTACACCAGGTTGTTGTCGAATCGGTTGGCACTGGCGTTGGCGGCGGTGTTGAACGTGGCCGAGGCGCTGTTGATGGCCCACACCTTGGTGGTGGAGGTGCCCGTGTAGCTGAGGCCGTGCACGACGTTGCGGCTGACGACGGCGCCCTTGCAGTCGGCCAGGAAAATGCCGTACAGGTTGGAAGCGGCGGTGCTGCTGGTCAGGTTTTGAATGTCGTTGTTGCGCAGCGTCAGGCCCTGCTGGTACACCACCCGCACGGCTTCCTGGCCAAAGCCTTCGCCGGCGGCCGCCTGCCCAATCTTGTTGTCAGTGAAGGAATTGTTCTGGTCCAGGGTCGTGGTCGACCCGCCAAACACGAACAAGCCGTAGAAGCCTTTCGAGATGACGTTGTTGATGAAAACGTTGTTGGAGTTGGCCGCTGCGGGGGTGGCAGCCGTCGGCGGTGTTGGCGTGGCCACTCCCGCGCCGCCGCCCAAGAATACCGTGAACTGCGGAAAGCCGGTGTTCGAGTTGCCGCGAATGACGGTGTTCTTCACCGTGTTGAACGTGGCGCCGTCCGTAGCCGAAGCCGCCGCTACCCACAGCACCGTATTGCCCGAGCCCGTGGCGCTGGTGTTCTCAATGGTCAGGTTCTGCGACGTCGTGCCGTTGTTCGAGCCGTCAATGGTCACGTAGTCCGCGCCATTCAGCATGAGCACCGCCCCGGTGGCCACGCTGCCCGAAATGCTGGCCGTCACGCCCGTGTTGGGCTTGATGGTAAGCGTATTGGTGGCCGAGGCCGTGCTCACCGAGCCAAACCGGATGGGGAAGGTTTCGGCGGTGCCGTAGGAGTTGTCCAGCAGCACAAACGTGACCGCGCCCGCCAGCGTGGCGGTGTTGTAGGCACTGGCGGCGGCGGTCAGGGTGGCGTAGGTGCGCGTGGGCTGGGGCGAGGTGCCGGTGCCCACGTAATAGACGCCGCTGAGCGTGGCCCCCGACGCCGTGGTGAACGTACCCGTCGCGGCGGTGCTGGCCCGGCCCTGGCCCAGCGCCAGCACCCGCACGGTGTAGGCCGTGTTGGCCGAGAGCCCGGTGAACGTCGTAGAGTACGAAGTGCCCGTGCCGGCCGTCGTCGTCGAGGGCACGTTGTTGGTGAAGGAGGAGCCCCCCGCCGTGGGCGTGACGGTCACGGCAAAGCCGAACTCGTTGGTCGAGTTATCCGTGAACGTGACCGTGCCGCCCGTCGTGGTGATGGCGCTGATGACGGGGGTGGAAGGCGCCAGCACCGCCGCCCCGGCCGGGGTGAAGGTGTACACCTGGCCCGAAGCCGGCTTGGTGGCAATGGAAGTGGTTTCGGCGGCGGAGCTGGCTGTGGGCGTTGCCGTGGCATCGCTCAACGACAGGTAGTTGCCGGCCCCCGTGGCCACGGCCGAGAGGCCGATGGAAGCGCTGGGCGTGTCGAGGGCGCCGGTTTCCTGCCGGTACACGTATTCGATGTGGCCGTCGGCTTCGTACAGCTTGGCCTGGAACGAGATGCCGGGCGTCGCGGCCGTATAGCGCCAATAGACATTCACCCACTCCACGGTCAGCACCCGGCTGCCGGCGGTGCCGGTGGTCAGGTACGAGATGTCGGAGGTGGTGGAAAGTTCGAGGTCGTCCCACAGCGGCGCAATGAAAGGCCGCACACCCGTGCCGGTCGCCAGATTGTTGCTCGCGTTGGCCGTCACCTGGCCGCCGAGGCCAATGAAGCCGTTGGTGCTGGCCGAGAATGAAGTGTAAGCCACACCGTTGTACACAAACGTGAACCCAATGGGCAGCACGGCCGTCACGTCGTCGTCGGTGGAGGGGACCGTAGCCACCGTGGCGCCGCTCAGGGCCGTGAACGTCCCCGTACTGGCCGCGAACGTGTAGTTGGCCACGCTCTGCGCCTGGGCGCCCACCGCGCCCAGCAAGGGCAAAGCCAGGGCCATCATTGAACGGGCCCAGCGCCGCCGGGTCCGGCTCCAGCCGGAGTCGGGAGAATGTAAAGTTGTGTGCATAAGTGTGAGAAATTTGGTGAGGGAAAAAGTGAAGGAAACAGCGGCAGAGAAAGCAGGGCAGGAGCCCGTTGGCCCGAATGGGATGTAAAATAGGAATTATTATGATACTTACATGAAACGAAAGGAATTAAGGACAGATTTTATCTGCTTTTTCTTCTATAAAGCGCTAGCCGGCAGGCTTGGTATTCCATGTATGCCGGTGGTTTCAACGCCCTTCGACCCTTAGATGCAGTTTGTTGAGATGATATAAGACCGCAAGGAGAATTAAAAGAAGGTATTCAGTTTATCAACTGACTTACCCGTACTGGTGAGCTGCCCGCAGGTGGCCAAAACGCAAAAAAGCCCCGCCGGCACTGCCAGCGGGGCTTTTCAATGAAGCTGCGAAACGCTATTCGCGCACGATGCGGCGCAGGTCGGTGCCGCCTTCGGTGGTGGCGCGCAGCAGGTACACGCCCGAGGCCGAACCCGACAGGTCCAGCTGGGCTTGCGTCTGACCGGCGGCCACTTTCTGCGTCAGCACCACACGGCCCAGCGCGTCGATAACCGTCAGCTGCACGGCTTTGGCGTAGCCGGTGAGCTGCAGGGTCACCTTGCCATCGGCGGTGGGGTTCGGGAACAAGGTCAGTGACGAGCCAGCCAGCGGCTGGGCCGTGGCCGTCACCGGGAGCGCCGTCGATGGCGCCGACTGGCAACCCGTGGTCGAGTTGATGAACCGCACCGTGTAGGCACCCGGCGCCGTGGCGCCGTCGGCCGTGTACGTCTGGCCCGTGGCCCCAGCAATAGCCGTGGTGGTCGTGCCCGTGGTCAGGTACCACTGGTAGGTGGTGCCAGCCGGCGCTGCGCTGCTGGTGAAGAGCACTGTGCTACGCGTGGGGTAGGTGTAGGTATACGTCGGCGTAGCGGGCAGCGCGTTGATGGTCACCGTCGCGGTGCTCGTGGCCGCCGCGCAGCCGCTGGCGGCGGCTACCGTGTTGGTCACGGTGTACGTGCCAGCCGTCGAGGTAGCCGGGTTCACCGCGCCCGTCGTGGCGTTGATGGTCAGGCCCGCGGTCGAGCTGAACGTACCCGCCGTGGCACCCGTGCCCAGCGTGGGCGTGAGCAGCGTGGCCGAGCCGGCGCAAGCATTGGCGTTGGCGTAGCTGAACGTGGCCACCGGGGCCGCCGTGATGGTCACCTGAGCCGTGGCCGTAGCCGCCGCGCAGCCGCCGCTGGCCGCGATGGTGTTGGTCACAGTGTACGTGCCGGGCGTCGACGAGCTGAGTGTAATCACGCCGGTGGTGGCGTTGATGGTCAGGCCCGTGGTCGAACTAAACACGCCGCCGCTGGCACCCGCGCCGAAGCTGGGGGCCGGGTTGGTGGTGCCGCTCACGCAGTAGGTGGGGCTGGTGCCGTAGCTGAACGTGGCCAACGGCGCCGTGGTGATGGTCACCGACTGGGTGCTGCTGCTGCCGCAGGCGCCGGCCACCGTGTAGGTCACGGTGTAGGTGCCGGGCGTCGAAGCGCTCAGGTTGATGGCGCCGGTGCTGGCGTTCAGGCTCAGGCCGGTGGTCGAGCTGAATACGCCGCCGGTGGTGCCCGTCACGGTGGCCGTGGGGTTGGTGCCGCTCACGCAGAACGTGCCGCCCGCATAGGCGAACGTGGCCGACGTGGCCGGTGTGATGGTGACCGTGCTGGTGGCCGTGGCCGCGGCGCAAGCGCCCGAAGCCGCGATGGTGTTCGTCACGGTGTAGGTGCCGGCCGTCGAGTTAGCCAGGCTGATGATACCGCTAAACGGGTCAATGCTCAGGCCCGTGGTCGAGCTGAACGTGCCGGCGGTAGCGCCCGTGCCCAGGGTGGGCGTCACGGTGCTGGTGCTGCCAGCGCAATAGGTCGTGGCCGTGGGGTAGCTGAACGTGGCTACCGGCGCGGGGCTGATGCCCAGGGCCAGCGTGGCCGTGGCGCCTGCGCAGGGGCCCGAAGCCGCCGACGTCAGCGTGATGGTCACCGAGCCGGCGGCCACGTCAGCGGCCGAAGGCGTGTAGGTGGCCCCCAGCGTGGTCGCGTTGGGCGAGAACGTGCCCGTGCCGCTGGTGGTGTAGGTGCCGGTGGTGGCCGAGCCGCCCACCGTGCCGGCCAGCGTGTAGGCCGAGGTGCCGCAGGTGCTGGCCGTAGCGGCCGGGAAGCTGGCCGTGGCCGGCTGCGTCACGTTCACCTGGATGGCCGTGCGGGCAGCGCTGCCCACGCACTCGTTGCTAAACTGCAGGTTGTAGAAGAAGTAGTAAGAGGTGCTCGTGCTGGGCGGGGTCAGGGTGCCATTCACCGTCGTTACCGAGCCGCTGGGCGTCGAGTAGTTGGCGGCGCTGGCCGTGCCCCGTATCAGCGCGATGCCGGTGTAGGCCTTCACCAGCAGGCGGTAGTTGGTGCCGTTCGGAATGTTGGCGAAGTTCAGCGGCACCACCACCGGGGTGCTCACCCCCGTGCCGGTTACGTTCACGTTGCCCGTTTCCTGCGGTACGCCGCCTATCGTTACCTGCGTCCCGGTATTGTCGTAGAGCGCAATGTTTATCGTGCCCGTGCCCACCGGATAGATGGTGGTGGAAACCAGCGTAGCGGAACTGGCCGCCACCGTGAACAATACCCCCGACTGGGTGAAGATGGTACTGCCGTCGGTCGCGTTGGGCGCCGGCATGCCGGTGGCCTCGGTTCCTCCCGTGTAGGCCTCGGCATAGTAGGTCGTGCTGGCCGTGAGCGCCGGCGTGGTGTAGCTGCCGGCCGTGGGGGTGGCCAGGGCCGTGCCGCCGGTGGCGGCGCTGAAGAAGCGCACCGAAGCCCCGGCCGAAGCCGCAGCCGTGAGCGTGGCCGTGTTGCCCGCGCAAATGCTAACCGGCGTGTTGGTCGAAGCCACCGTCGGGTTATTCACCGTGATGGTGCTCACGTTGGAAGTGGCCGTGCCCGTGTTGCAGCGCACCTGGGCGCGGAAATACGTGGTGCTGGTGAGCACCGGCGTGGTGTACGCGGCGCTGGTGGCGCCGGCAATGTCCGTGAACGTCACGTTGTCCGGGCTGCGCTGGTACTGGATGCTGCCGTTGGCGGCTCCCGTCAGGGTGAGCGTGGCCGTGCCGCTCACGCAGATGTTCGAAGCAGCCGGAGCCAGCGTGCCGGCCACCGGAGCCAGCACCGTGCGGGTGGGCGCCGGCGTCAGCACGTCGTTGGCGGTGTTGCCGTCGCCGGCCACCGTGGCCGTGATGGCAAACGAGTAGGTACCCACGGTGCTCATGTTGAGCGTGCCGGGCAGCACCACGGTCTGGGTAGCGCCAGCGGCCAGCGTGCCGGTGTTCACCGTGGCCGTGAGGGGAGCCGTGGTGGTGCCGCCGGGCAGCGTCACCACCACGCTGATGGTGGCGGGGCTGGTGGCGAAGTTCAACGAAGCCGTGCCCGCGTTGCGAATGCTCACGCTCACCGGCTCGGCCGTGCCGTAGCAGGTGCTGGTTGTGGCCGGAGCCACCAAGGCCGCCGGGGCCAGGTCGTTGGTGAGGGGCGTGAATTCATAGGCACCGATGTCGGGCACCGTGCCGCGCGTGGCGCCGGTGTAGTCCACCGTGACGCCGGTAATGGGCGTACCCATGTTGTTGAGGGCCACGTTGGCGGGCGTCAAATCGTAGGGCACCGCGGTGGTTTGCACGAATTGCGGGTCGAGGCTCAGCGAGTTGGCTTCCTGGCCGGTGGCCGTGCGCCAATCGGCCAGCGTGGTGGCGTCGGCGCTGTTGACGCGGCCGATGCGGGCCACGCCGGTGGCGCCCACCGTCACGTACAGGTCGTTGTAGTTCAGGGTGCTGCCCGTGTAGTTGGCCAGCGTGGTGTAGTGCGCGTAGAGGGGCGTAGTCGCCAGGCCCGTGCCGCCGATGATGCTGAAAATGTTATTCCGCACATCGATGTTGGCTGCGGCCGTGCTGGTGATGCCGTTGCCGTTGCTGAAGGCCGCCGAGCCGGCCGTGCCGTTGCTCAGCTGCCCGGTCAGGTACACCGCGTTGTAGTAGTACTGGTCGCCGTAGCCGCCGTTGTTGTTGATGCCGCTGGTGTTCCACGAAGCGCTGGTGGCCGTCGAGTTCAGGGCGTACACCAGGTTGTTGTCGAAGCGGTTGACCGAGGCGTTGGCTGCCGTGTTGAAGGTGCTGGTCGACAGCTGAGTCGAGATGCCGTAGAGCTTCGCCGTGCTCGTGCCCGTGTAGGCCAGGTTGTGCACCGAGTTGCGGGTCACGCTAGCCGTTTGCACGTCCTGGAGCAGGATGCCGGTCATGTTCGAAGCGAACGTGGCCGTGGGGTTCACGATGTTTTGCACCTCGTTGCGGCTCACCACGGGGCTCAGGGCGCTGGCCACCACAATGCCGTACTGGTTGATGTTGGCACCGGTCGTGGCCGTGGCCGGTCCCACCACGTTGCCCGTAATAACCAGGTTGTCGAGGCCGCCCACCGACGTGTTGGTGCTGCCAAACGCCTGAATGCCGGTCGTCACGCCCTGCACGCTGTTGTTTTGCAGCGTCACGTTGTCGTTGTCGGCGCCGCCCAGCGCGATGCCGATGGTGGCGTTGGCCGTAACGCCGCCGCCCACCACGTTCACGTTGCGAACCGTGGCAAACAGGTTGGACTGCGCCAGGCCGCTTTGCGTAAGCAGGCCCAGCCCGTAGGTGCTGGCCGTGAGCGTCGTGTTGGTCAGCGTCAGGTTGCGCGTGGTGCCGCCCGCCGTGTTCGAGCCGTCGATGGTCACGTAGCGGGTGCTGGCCAGGGCCAGCACGCTGCCCGCCGCTGTCACTACCGGGGTAGCCCCCGCGTTGGGCTTGATGAGCAGCGTGTTGGTGGCGCTGGCATCGGGGTTGTTGAAGAAAATGACGGGGAAGGTTTCGCCCGTTGCCGTCGAGTAGGCGTTGTCGAGGAGCAGGAAGGTCACCGCGCCGCTCATGCCGCTGCTGCTATACGCATTGGCCGCCGCCGTGAGGGTGGCGTACGTGCGGGTGGGGTCGGGCGAGGTGCTGGTGCCCACGTAGTACACCCCGCTCAGCGCGCTCAAGATGGTGAATTGATTCACCGTGGCGGGGGTGGTGGTGAAGGTGCCGCCGACCGGGCTGGTCGACGTGTTGCCGGGCACGTCCTGCGCGGCCACGTAGTACTGAATGACGTCGTTGGCGGCCACCCCGCCCAGGGCGGAGTAGTCGAACGTGAACGTGTAAGTGCTGCCGCTCACGGCCGTGGCCAGGGCCGACGTGAAAGCGCCGGTGGTGCCTTTGCGGTAGAACAAGCGCGGCGGCGTGGTGGTCGAAACGCCGCTGAAGTCGGTGATGGTCACGGCCAGGGTCCGGTTGGCCGTGCTGGCGGTGCTGTTGAGGGCCGTAAACGAAATGGCCGGGCCGGTCAGGTCAAGCGGGGTGAAGGTGCCTTCGTCGGCGCCGATATCGGGCGTGCTGGCGTTGCGCACGTCGCCGTCAAAGTCGACGGTGATGCCGCTCACGGCCTGCGCGCTGCTTTCTACCTGGGTGGGCGTGGTGGGGTTGATGTGCAGGAAGGTGGCCGCCGTGCCCGTCGTGCTCAAGAAGGCCACATCTTCCGTCACCGCCAATTGCTCGCGGTTCACCAGGAAGGCTTTGTAGGCGGCCAGCGTTTGCTGGGCGTTGGTGGCCGTGGTGGTGCCTTCCACGTAAATCAGGTTCGTGGCCGACGGCGTGCCGGCGTAGTAGAGGTTGTTGTTGGTGGTGGCGGCCAGGTTGGCCGGGGCCGTGCCCGCGGTGCCGCTCACGCGGCGCAGGGCCACGGTGTAGCCGCCTGTGCCCACGGCCGTGCTTTTGTTCACCACAATGTTGTTGCGTAGGTCCAGCACGGCGCTGGTCGAGTTCAGGTAGATGCCCGACGAGCCGAACGTGGCGCCGGTGCTGGTGGCGGCCAGGTTGATGGTGTTGTAGTAGGCGTTGACGGTGGTGCCGCCGCTCACCAGCAGGCCGGTGACGCCCAGCAGGCTGGTCGACGTCGCCGCGCGCAGGTCCCCAATCAGGTTGTTCGTCACGGTGGTCGTGGTGCCGCCCGTCAGCCAGATGCCCGTGCTGAGAGTGGCCACCGTGCCGGCTGCGGCGCTGCCGCCGGCCAGGTTGTAGATTTTGTTGCGGCTGATGGTGGGCGAGCCCGTCGACGACAGAATGCCGGCCACGTTCACGGCCACCGTGGCGGTGCCCGCGCCGGTGATGTTGCTGATGGTGTTGCCGGAAATAGTGATGGCGCCCGACGAAGCCGACGAGATGCCGAAGGCGTAGCCGCCGGTGGAGGTACCGGTCACCGTAATGGGGGCCGCGGCCCCGCCGATGGTGTTGCCGGCGGTGGTGCCGATGTTCACGTCACCGCTGCTCACGTAAATGCCCGACAGGATGCCGTAGGTAGTGCTGGCGGTGCTACTGCTCGTCCAGGCGATGTTGCCCACGCTGTTTCCCTGCACGCTGGTGGCCGTGCCGGTGGTGGTGGCCAGGTAAATGCCCGCGTAGCGGTAAGCCGACGTGCCGGTGGTGGTGAGCGGCGTGCCGCCCAGGCTCGGGGCCGAGCCGCCCAGGAAGTTACCCGACACGGTGTGGCCGTTGTTGGCGTTGATAAAAATGCCGTACATCGTGCCACTCACGCTGGCGCGGCTGGCCGTCTGGTAAAAGCTGTTGCCGCTGATAATCCAGCCCGCACCGGTTTGGTTGAGGTAGATGCCGTAGGTGCTGGCCGTGCTGTAGTTGTTGAACAGGTTGTTGTTCAAAATGCTGTTGCGGGCGTTCAGCGCGTTGCCGCCGTAAATCAGCGTCACGGGCGTGGTGGCGCCGTCGCCGATGTTGCAGTACTGCACCGTGTTGTCGCTGTTGCCGGTGGTGGTCACCGTGCCGGTGAAGTTCACGTCGGGCGAACCCGAGTCGCTGGTGCCCACGCCTTTGATTTGCACGTGCTGCACCGTGTTGAAGGTGGCGTCGCTGGTGAACTGCAGCGGGATGCCGCTGGTGCTCGTGCTGCTGATGGTCAGGTCGGTGGCCGCGGCCGCGCCGCTCACCGTGGCGCCCGAGCCGCCGGGGCGGCCGTCAATAATGAGGTATTTGCCCCCGGCGATGCTCATCACCGCCGTGGCGCCCGTACCCGTAATGCTCAGGCCCGTGGCGCCGGCCGCCGGCCGCACCGTCACGGTGTTGGTGGCCGTGGCGCCCGTGTAGTTGTAGATTATCGGGAAAGTTTCGGTGCTGCTCACGTAGCCGCTTTGCAGCTCCAGCACCAGCGGCCCGCACAGGCCGTTGACGTTGAGGGCCGTGAAAGCAGCAGTCAGCGTCGCGTAGTCGGCGCCGGGGCCCACGGTTTTGGTGCCGCAAACCGGCACGGCCGGCAGCGTCGTAGCGGTAACGTTGGCGGGGCCCGACACGCCGGCCGCTTCGTTGTTGGCCGTCACGCGGTAGTAGTAGGCCGTGCCCGGCGTCAGGCCGGTTTGCGAAAAGGTGAGCGCGCCGCCCGTGGCCGCGCTGCCCGTGGTGAGGAGGGTGCCCACCGCAGCGAAGGTGACGTTATCCGTGGAGCGGGAAATGACAAAGTAGCCCTCGTTCGTCGAGTTGTCCGTGATGGTCAGGGTGGCGTTGGTTTGCCCCACGGTGGTGGCGGCCACGGCCGGAGCCACGGGCGTGCCCGAGGGCGGCGTGAACGCGAACACCGTGCGCGAGCCGTCAGCTGCCGAGTTCAACACCCCAATTGCGGCGTTGTCGGCCAGCGAAGTGGTCGTGGCCGACGTCACCGTGGCGTCGTAGGTCGGCGTCGTGTTGAAGGTTTTCACCACGCCAATCTGGCTGGCGCTGGTGCCGGACGAGATGAAGATGGCGCGCGTTACGCTCGTGCTGTTGTTGTAGGCGGTGCCGTAGCGGTACTCAATCCTGCCGGTGTTTTCTTCGAGCACCACCTGCACCTGCGTGGGGGTGCCCGCAGCCGGGTCGCCCGCGTAGGGGATGCGCAAGCCCGTCCATTCCACCACCAGGGTGCGGTTGGTGCCGGGCACCACTTTATACACCACGCGGCCCGCAGCCTGCATGGCGTTGTCGCCCCCGAACGCGCCCAGAATGGCCGCGCCCGAAGCCGGCGTTGCGTTGGTGCCCGAAATGACGGTGGCGCCCAGGCGCAGCTGCCCGTTGGAGTTCACGCTGAATTGGGTGTAGGCCGTGCCCATGAAGCCGAACGTGAACCCGATGGGTTGCACCGTCGAAGCGTCGTCGTCGCGGTAAACGCCGGTGGCCAATGCGTTGGTCGTGCCCGTCGACATATCCACCAACGAGCCGGTGCTGCTCGTGGTGAAGGCATAGTTGGCTGTGCTTTGCGCCCAGGCCGCCGAAGTGCTCAGCAGCGCCAGAAGCGTCACGACCAGCCACCGGCTCAGCCGGTTAGCAAGTAAGGGTGTGTGCATAAAGGGTTGAAAAAGAGTGGGGGAAAAAGTAGGAAAAATGAAAAAAGAGGGCAAATAGTAGTGAGAACCAACTATCTCAGCAGAGAATAGCGGCGTAAATTAGTCATTATTTCAAGGTGTTTCAGTTATATGAAGCGAAGAACTTCATATAAAGGAATACTCAAAACCTTAAAAAAGGCCTCCGACAGTGCATCGGAGGCCTTTTTACTAACGTAGCACGCGGCCGGCTACTCCTTAATAACCTTGATGCGCACCAGCTGGCCATCCAGCACGGCCTGCACCAGGTACAAGCCCGCGGGCAGGGCCGCCAGGTCGGTCACGGGCAGCTGGCTGGTGCCGGCCGGCACGTCTAGGCGCAGCGCGCGCACCACCCGGCCCGTGGCGTCGGTGAAGGTGAGCGCCGTGGCCGGCTGGGCGGTGCGGGCCCGCACCGTGAAAGTGAGCGCGGCCCCAAACGGCACGGGCGCCGCGCTGAGTGCCGCCGCGGCCCCAGCAAATTCCAGCTCGCGCACGGCCGAGTAGGTGGTGGTGCCGTCCTGGTCCTGCTGGCGCAGGCGGTAGTAGCGGCGGCCGGCTTTGCCGGCTTCGTCGTCGAGGTAAGCGTAGCGGTGCGCGGTGCTGCTCGACCCCGCGCCGGCCACGAAGGCCAACTCCCGGAAGGTGCGGCCGTCGGTGCTCACCTGCACCCCGAAGCCGCGATTGTGGCGCTCGGTGGCGGTGGTCCAGGTCAGGGCCGCGCGGTCGCCCTGGCGGGTGGCTTCGAAAGCGGTGAGCTCCACGGGCAGGGGGGCAAGCTCGTTGCCCAGCGTCCAGATGGAGAAATCGGTGATGCCGGTTTTGCTTATCACGTTGCCGGCCGCGGTGATGGGGCGCTGGTTGGCCCAGGGGCCGGCCGGGCCGCTCACCGACTTGAACAAGGCCAGGTTGGCGGCCGGAATGCCGTTGAGCTCGTGGTCGAGGTAGGCAAAATCCATGGCCACGCTCAGGCCCGCGTTGGTGGTGGGCTGAATGTCGAAGTTGCGCTTGATGCTCACGCTGGCGCCCACGCCCGTGAGGACGGCGCCCGTGGTGCGCACCACCGTGGTCAGACCGGGGAAAGCAGCGGAAGCCGCATCAGGCGTCAGCGTCAGGCCGATGTTGCCGAAGGTTTCGGCGGTGGCGGTGCTCAGGTCGCGGCCGGGCACGGCCACCCGGCCCAACACGTAGCTCAGGTCGGTTTCGGCCGGCGAGAGGGCGGCGGTAGTGGGCAGGGTGAGGGTGTTGGCGCCGGTGCTGAGCACGCCCTGGGTCATGGTCAGGGTATTGTTCACCGTCAGGTCGTTGGCCAGCGTGAGGGTGGCGGTGGCGCTGCTCAGGTTCACCGTGAGGCCGTAGAAAGCGGCCACGCCGGTGCTGCTGGGCGCCGCGCCGCGGAAGCTCACCATGCCTCCCGTCAAACTCAGGTTGGCGGCGGGCGTGCTGCTGACCAGGTCGCCGTAGATGCTCAGAGTGCCGCCGCTTTGGGCGAGGCGGGCACCGCTGGCCAGGGTGAGGGTGCGCACCCTGGCGCTGCCCGCCGCAATGCTGGGGTAGTTGGCCCCGAGGCCGGCCGGAATCACGGCATCCAGCAGGCTGGTGGGTACGCAGTTGGTCCAGTTGGCGGCGTTAAACCAGTTGGTGGCGTCGCCGGGGGCTGCGCCGGTGTAGGTGGTGGTGCCACTCACGGTGATGATGACCGGGGCCAGCGTGTTGTTGGCCGGGTTGGTGTCGCGGGTGGCCGCGGCCGTGAGGCTGATGGTGTAAGTGCCCGGCGCGGTCAGGTCCGCCGTCGTCACGAAGCTCACCGCCCGGGTGGCGTTGGGTGCCAAGGTGCCCGTGCTCACCACCACCGGCGCGAGGGTCGTGGTGCCGTTTGGCCCGGTCACGGTTCCGGTCAGGGTCACGGGGTTGGCGCCGAAATAAATGTCGGTGGCAGCCTCGTTTTTCAGGGTCACGGTCACCGTTTGGGTGGCGCTGAAGCAGGTTTGGGTGGTGAGCGGGGCCGTCAGGGCCGTGAGGCTGACGTCGAAGGAGGGCGGCGCGAAGTCGCCTTCGTCGGCGCCGATGTCGGGGCCGGTGCCGCCACCGTTGGCTTGGCCGGCCAGCGGGTAGCCGGTGCGCACGTTATTGGTTTCAAAGTCGTCGGTGAGGCCGCCGATGGCCACGCCGCCGCTTTCCACGCGGGTGCCCAGGCCCGAAGCGGGCACGGCTTTCACCCGCAGAAAGTCGGCGCTGGTGCCGTCGGTGCTCACAAATTCTACGTCCTCGGCCTGCGAGTTCGACTCGCGGGTGTTGGCCCCGCCGGCCTGGATAAAGGTTTTGTAGGCGCCCACGGTAGCCTGCGCGTTGGTGGGGGTGGCCGCGGCGCTTTCGCCGTACACGTAAGCGTTGGTGCCGCTCACGAAGTAGATGTTGTTGTTGGTGGTGCCGGCCAGGTTGGTGGTGGCTGGCACGGTGCCGGCCGTGCCCGAAGCCCGGCGCAGCGCCACGGTGCTGCCCGTGGCGCCGGCCACCGATTTGTTGATGACGATGTTGTTGCGCAAATCAACCAATCCGCTTGCTGGGTACGCAATGCCTGTGCTGCCGAAAGCGCCCGCCGTGCTGCTGGCCGTGAGGCGAATCGAGTTGTAGTAAATGTTGTACGTGGCAGTAGCGTTCAGGCCCAGGCCGGTAACGCCAGTGCTGCTGGTGGCCGCCGGCGCCCGCAGGTCGGCAATGCGGTTGTTGCTGACATTGAAAACGGCAGCAGATAAAGCCGAAAGACTAATGCCGCTGAGAGTAGACCCGGAAGCACTGGTGCTGAGGTCGTAAACGCTGTTGCGCGCCACGTTCACCGTCGTGCCATCGGTCACACTGATGCCGCTTACGCTGCCCGTGGTGCCATTGCCGTGGCTAAGGCTGGCAATGGTGTTGCGCGAGGCCGTGAGGGTAGTGCCACTATTGAAGCGGATGCCGAACAGCTGCCCGGTGGAGGCGCTGCCGCCGCGAAGCCCGGTAATGGTGTTTTGGTCAACCGTAACAGCCGAGCCGCCCTGAATCAAAACCCCGTAAACCACCGTGTTGCCCGAGCTGGAGCTTGACAGACCCAGAATATTATTGGTTGCTACGGTGGCTTCCAGCGAGGAACTGGCGTTGAGCGCAACGCCCGCCACCGGGCTGGGCCCTGCGTTGTTCAGGGGGCTGGCCAGCGTGCCGATGTTGTTCGAATTGATGCTGACGTACTTCGCGTTTTGGCTGGCGCCTAAGGCAGCACCCACGAAGATGCCGTAAATCCCTGTGCCGGTGCTGCTGGCCACCGTGCCTGTCAGGCCATAAATGGTGTTGCCGTTCACGGTGGAAATGTTGGCGGTGGCGCCGCTCGTATCCCCGTAGTTGAAGTTGATGCCGAAAAGCGAGCTGGTGCCGCCGGTGATATTGGTAATGGTGTTGCCGTTGATGATGCCCTGGGGGCCGTTCAGCACGCCCACTACCTGCCTGATGCCATAGAATACCGTGGCTCCCGTGAGCGTGATGTTGCTAACGGTGTTGCCGGTAATGGTGTGCACAATCGGGGTGGTAGCCGGCGCGTTGCCCGTGTTGCTATACCCATAAAAAGTGGCGCCGGCGGCTTTGGTCACATTCGTTACCGTGTTGTTGGTGAACGTGATGGTGGCCGTGGGCGTCGAAGCGGCGACGTTCGCGAAATACGCGCTGCCGGAGGTGGCAAGGGTCTTGTTCGAGTTATCCCAGGTGTTGGCGTTGGCCGTCCAGGTATTCAGCGACCCATCAATCAGAAAGCACTGCACCGGGGCCGAAGAACTCAGGGTGGCTTCTATGGTGAACGTGTTGTTGCTCGTGGTGAGCGTCAGCCCATTGGCGGAAGCCTGAATGCCCCGAATTTCGGTATTCGAGCCGGAGTTGTTCAGCGTCAGGGTATTGTTGCTCGCGGTGATAATGCCTGCGGTCCCGTTATCAAAACTAATGCCGCGCAACAACCGAATGGCGGGGCTGCCGCCAGCCGCGTTGTCCACCGTGTTATACTTCACGGTCAGGTTGTTCTGGTAGCTTCCCCGAATGCCCGCCACGTCCTGGCCCCCCGCAAACGCGTTGAGGTTGCGAAGCAGGTTGCCGGAACCCGTGCCGCCCACGCCGGGCGTGCCGGCAGTGCTGCCGCCGATGTTGTTGTCCTGGTCGTAATTGGCGTAAGGCGCGGCGTCAACCAGCCCCAGCAGCGAAATGCCCTGGTTGCAGTTCTCAATGGTGTTGTTGGTGAACGCGTTGCCGGAGTTCTGGGCCGCCACAGTGGCCCCGGTCGCCGCTACGGCGGTCAGGCTGGCGTTCGTTGAGTTGGCCCCGTAAATGCCCGTGGTGTTGTTGGCGATGGCTTTCGGTTTCTGCAACACAATATTGCAGTTGCGGATGATGTTGTTCTGGCACCCGTCGGCGGTGGCGCCCGCACCCGTCCGGAACAGGGCGTACCCCATTTCCATCTGCAATGCCTGCGTGCCGTTCGAGGCGGGGTCGTTTAGGTCAATGCCGTCGAAGGTCACGAAATCGGTGCCGTTCAAGGCCACAATGGCGTCAACCGTAGTGCTGGTAGGGCCCGCCGGCGCAATGATTTTCGGAGCCGTGCTGCCGGTATTCGAGCGGATGAACGTGACGCGGTTGGTAGCACTGGCGCCGGCAATGGCGTTGAGCACCATTTTCTCGGTGTAGGTGGTGCCGTCCTTCACCACGAAGGTGGTGGCGCAGGTCACGCCAAAGTTGTTCAGGGCCGTGGCGGCAGCGGAGAAGGAAACAAAGTTGGTGGCCGAGGCCGGCAGCGTACTGTCGATGGTGTACACCGAGCCGCACAGGCTGCTGACGGAGAACGTGGCCGTGTAGTTGAAGCTGTTGTTGCTGAAGAAGTTGGTGCCCGAGCCGCAGCCATCGTAGTAGGACTCGGCATACACCTCCAGGGTGTAGTTGCCGGCGGCCAGGCCGGTCAGCACGTTGGCGGTGTTGCCCTGGTTGGTCCACTGCTGGTCGCCGTTGGTGGGGTTGTTGAGCTCCCCGTCGTAGTTCAGCGTCACCTGCGCGAAGCTGGGCGTGGCGGGCCGGGCCCCGGTAGGGTACACCACGTAGTTAATCTTGCTGCCCGTCACGTTGGTGCCGTTGCCGGGGCAGGTGCTGTTTTTGAAGGTCTTGAGCTGGCCCCCGCTGAAATTCAGCACGCCGCCGTTGGTGGCCAGCGCCAGGGTGCCCAGGTTGGTGCCGTTGAACGGGATGTTGGGCGACACCGTCTGCGGGTTCAGGCGGTAATAGGTTTGGTTGGCCGGGTTGCCAAAATGGAGCACCACGTAGCCTTCGAAAACCCCGGTGTTGGCCCAGGCCCGCGCGGCCGGCAGCAGCACCAGGGCCGCCAGCAGCAAGCCCAGCAGCGGCCGCCGGAACGCGCGCCGACTGCCAAAAACCCGTGAAAGAGAACGTAAAAAGTGTTGCATAGAAAAAAGATGAGGAAAACGAAATGCAGCGCTGACCAGGAACTGAAAAGCCCTTCACCAACAAGTTTCTGCCGCAGGCATACCGGGCCGAATTTCAAAGGTCACACTTTGATGAGCGCAAATCAAAGTTTTCCACCATCTATCATTGCCCGGCGAATGCTTATGACGAAAGCCCGAAGCCCGCGCGCCGGCGTGGGCTATATATCGGCCTTCGCGTTGGGGGCCATGGTCAGCCGGGCCAGAAAGTGCAGGGCCGACGTGTAGCGGCCGCGCAACTCGCGGTATTGCGCAAACGCCGCGCCGCGGTCGGGGCACAGGGCCAGGCCCTGTTCGGCCAGAAACTGGCAGGCGTCGTCGAAGTCGGCCCGGCCGGGGTCTTCCGGGCCTTCGTCGGGCAGCAGGGCGCTGGGCTCGGCGCCGGCTTTAGTGTTGAAAAAGCGGTACACGCGGTTCAGGGCCAGGCAGCCGGCCTTGAAGGTGATTTCGGCCTGGCGGGGCCGCGGGCCATCCACGGCGGCAAACAGCAGGGCGGCCGCGTCCAGAATCAGCCCGCCGGCCGTGACCCAGGAGCGCCCCGGCTGCGGCGAGCGGAAGAACGAGAGAATGGGCAGCGAGGTGTGGCTTTCCTCAATCTCGACAAACCACTGCTCCCAGGCCGCCCACTGCGCGTCGTCGTTCTGCACCGAGCCGTCGTGGTTGAGCCAGCCCAGCAGGCAGGCGGCGGTGGGCGGGGTGCCGGCGCGCAGCTCCAGCAGGGCCACCGTGGTTTCGCGCCGCGCAAATGCCTGGTAGATGGTGGGCAGGTACGAGAGCAGCAGCGTGAGCAGCAGCAGCCCCAGCGCCGCTTCGGAGTAGGTGAAGGCCGCGATGAAAACGTGGCGGGTATCGGTGGTGCCCAGCGTGGTGAGGGAGCTGCTGCTCAGTTCGTAGCAACGCAGCCAGCTGCCTTCACCCAGCGCCCAGTACAGGCCGGTGTAGCCCACCCCAACCAGAAACTCCCAGGCCACGGGCAGCGCCACCAGCGCCACGGGCGCGTAGTGCGCCATAATGCGGTCGCGCCGCTCGTAAGAGTTGGCCAGCTTCGCGGCGAAGTCGAACACGACGCGGATGCCCATGAACACCCACACGTTCAGCCGCACCACCTCGTTGCGCGGCAGCACAAACGAGCGAATGGCGGCCGACAGCGTGGTGACGACGAGCATGACGCCGCCCAAGCCAGTCACGATGCGCAAAGCCACAAACAGAAAATCCGACATACGCAGGCAAAAGCCCTGATACGGGCAACCGCCACAAACCGCCGGCCGCCCAACGAATTAGCAAAATTAGCGCGGGGCCTGCCGCGCTTTCCACAGCTCGCGGAACGACTGCGGTGCAATGGCCAGCGCCGCGCGCCGCTTGCTCCAGCCCACCTGGCCCAGCAAGCGGCCGAGGCTCCAGTCCTTCACCCGGGCGGGCAGCACATCCAGGGCCCAGCGGTGCTGCATGCTCCACTTCCACAGGCCAATGGCTATTTTTTCCTCCGTCGGCGCGTGGCCTTCCTCCACGCTCTGCTTGCGGTTGAGCAAGAGCAGGTTGTGCAGCGGAATGCGGACCGGGCACACCGTGGTGCAGGCGCCGCACAGGCTGCTGGCGTAGCTCAGGTGCTTGTGCTCGGGCAGGCCGCTCAGGTGCGGGCTGATGACCGAGCCGATGGGGCCGGAGTAGGTGGTTTCGTAGGTGTGCCCGCCGATGTTTTTGTACACGGGGCACACGTTCAGGCAAGCGCCGCAGCGGATGCAGCGCAGGGCGGCGCGCTTGTCGGGCTGGGCCAGCAGGTTGGTGCGGCCGTTGTCGAGCAGGATGACCACCATTTCCTCCGGGCCGTCCGCTTCACTCGCTTGGCGCGGGCCAAAGTACACTGTGTTGTACACCGTCACTTGCTGGCCGGTGCCGCTAGTGCTGAGCAGGGGCCAGAACAAGTCCAAATCGGTGAGCTGCGGAATCACTTTCTCAATGCCCACAATGGCAATGTGCAGCTTGGGGAAGGTGGCCGATAGCCGGGCATTGCCTTCGTTCTCAGTCACGGCGATGGCGCCTTCTTTGGCAATGAGGAAGTTGCCGCCGGTCACGCCCACCTCGGCGCTGGTGTACTTGTTCCGCAGCAGGTGCCGGGCCGTGAGCACCAGCTGCTGGGCGTCGTCGGTGTGCTCGATGCCCAGGTGCTTCACGAAAATGGCGGCGATGTCGGCCTTGCTCAGGTGCATGGCCGGCGTCACAATGTGGTAAGGCCGCTCGCCGTTCAGCTGCACGATGTATTCGCCCAGGTCCGTCTCCACCGACTCGATGCCCTGCGTGGCCAGGTACTTGTTGAGGTGGATTTCTTCGGTGGTCATGCTCTTGGCTTTCACCACCGTTTTGGTGTTGCGCGCCGCCGTCAGCTTGCCGATTTCGGCCAGCGCTTCGGCGGCGTCGCGCGCCCAAATCACCCGGCCGCCGCGGGCCGTGAAGGCAGCTTCGAACTGCAGCAGGTGCTCGTCCAGCTTTTCCAGCACGGTGGCTTTGAGGTAGGCGCCGCGGTCGCGGGCCAGCTCGTGCTGGTCGTAGAGCTTGAGGCCGGCGCTCACGGCCGCGTCGTACTTGCCGATGTTGAACCGGATTTTGCGGCGGTGCTCGCGGTCGAAGGCTTTGGTTTCGGCGTCGAGCTGAAACTGCTCGGCTTTGGCTTTGGGGGCGTTGGTCATGGCTTGTTGGAATCAACCACGATGCGCTGCTCGCGGTTCGCCAGCTCCCAGGCCGTGTGGAACACCAGCTGGGCGCGCTCCGCTAATTTATCGAACTCGATTTTCTCCACGTCGTCGGTGGCCTTGTGGTAGTCGGCGTGCTCGCCGGTGGTGTAGAAAATGACCGGGATTTTGCGCCGCGCAAAGTTGTAGTGGTCCGAGCGGTAGTAGATGTGCTCCGGCTCGCCGGGGATATTGAAGCGGTAGTCCAGCTCCAAGTGCGTGTAGTCGCGGTTGGCCGCCTCGTTGATGCGGTGCAGGTCCGACGACAATTTATCCGAACCCACAATGCACACGAAATGCTTCTTGGGGCTGTGTTTGCGGTCGGTGCGGCCCACCATGTCAATGTTCAAGTCGGCAATGGTCTGGGCCAGCGGCAGCACCGGGTGGGCCGTGTAGTATTCGGAGCCGAAGAGGCCTTCCTCCTCGGCCGTCATGGTAATGAACAGGATGCTGCGCCGCGGCCCGTGGCCTTCTTTTTTGGCCTGGGCAAACGCCTTTGCCAGCTGCAGCACCGCCACCGTGCCGGAGCCGTCGTCGTCGGCCCCGTTGTAAATGGTGTCGTGTTTCACGCCCAAATGGTCGTAGTGGGCCGAAATCACCAGCACCTCGTCCTTCTTGTCGCTGCCTTCCAGGAAGCCCAGCACGTTTTCGGTGGTCAGCTGCTCCTGCGCCTGCGGCAAATAAAAGGTGGCCGAAGGGGCCCGAAACGCCGGCCGTACCGACTGCCCGGCGGCCTGGCCCAGCGCCTGCACGTAGCCCAGCAGCTCGGGCATGGTGGCGCCGGCCAGCTGCAGGCCCAGCTCCTGCGAGGTCAAGTACACGCCAATGCCCGGCGGAATGCTCTCGCTCACCGTGTCGACGATGGCCGGGCCGGGGTCGGGCAGCGAAAAGGCCAGCTCGCTCAGCGACGCGCCAAACTGCTGGCCTTCCTGCCGAAACGCCGCCGTGGGCGCAAACGTGACCAGGAAAATGCTGCGCGCGCCCTTGGCCTTCGCCAGCGCCGCCTTCCGCAGGCCCGATTCCCAGTAGTCCGCCTTGCGGCCGTAGGGCTTCAGCAGCTGGCGGCCCCGCTCGTCCTGCGGCGCGCCCATCAGGGCCACCACGTCCTTGCCCGTCACATCCAGCCCGGCGTAATCGGAATACGGCCCCTGCTCCACCCCAAAACCCACAAACACCGGCTGGGCCGCCGTAGGAACGAGAAACGGCGAAGGCATGGGCCCGTAGCTGAAAAAGTCATTCAGCCACTCGTAGCGCTGGCCGTTCACCTGCACGTAGCCGCCCGGCGCGGGCGTGCCCCGGGTCAGCGGGAAGTGCTGCAAATACGGACTGTCGCCGCCCGTCACGGGCCCCTGCAGGCCCAGCGCCGCAAACTGCTTCACCAGAAACTCGGCCGCCAGCTTCTGGCCCGGCTGGCCCGCCTCGCGACCCTGAAAGGCATCGGAAGCCACCACGGTCAGGTTCTGGCGCAGCTCGTCGGGAAGGATGGTAGCGGCGTAAGTGCGGGCCCAGTCGGTGGGAGCGGGCGTGGCGCTGGGCGCGGCGGCTTTGGTCTTGATTTTGACCTTGGTAGGTGCTTGCTGAGCCGCGGCGGGCAAGCCGGTGATTAAGGTGAGTTGCCCGAAAAGTAGTAGTGGCTTCATGAAAAGAAGAGCGCAGGAAAGTATAACACGCAATAAACAGAACGTCATGTCGAGCTGGTCGAGACATCTCGCCTGGGGCAGTAATCCATTCAAGTGAGTTACTGCCCCCACGCGAGATGTCTCGACCAGCTCGACATGACGTTCGTGGCTTTTGGCTACTTATTTAGCTTTACGGCTTGTTCGAGTCAACGGCGATGCGGCCGTCGCGGTTGGCCAGCTCCCAAGCCAGGTGGAACACCAGCTGGGCGCGCTTCTCCATTTTCGGAAACTCGATTTTGTCAATTTCGTCGGTTTCCTTGTGGTAGTCGGCGTGCACGCCGTTGAAGAAGAAGGCCACCGGCACCTTGTTCACCGCGAAGTTATAGTGGTCCGAACGGTAGTAGAAGCGGTTCGGGTCGGCGGGGTCGTCGAAGCGGTAGTCCAGGTCGAGGTGGGTGTACTTCTGGTTCTGTTCTTCCTGAATCACCTTCAGCTGCGACGCCAGCTTGTCGGAGCCGATGACGTACACGTAGTCCGGCTTGCCTTCGTGCTCCACGTCGGTGCGCCCAATCATGTCCACGTTCAAATCTGCCTCCGTCTGGGCCAGCGGGAAAATGGGGTGCTTGGAGTAGTACTCCGAGCCAAACAGGCCCTTTTCCTCGCCCGTCACGCTCAGGAACAGCAGGCTGCGGCGCGGCCCGTGGCCCTCGGCCTTGGCCTTGGCAAACGCCTCCGCAATGGCAATGATGCCCGAAGTGCCCGAGCCGTCGTCATCGGCCCCGTTGAACACCTTGCCCTCCTGAATGCCCAAGTGGTCGTGGTGGGCCGAAATCACAATGATGTCTTCCTTCTTATCCGTGCCTTCGATGAAGCCCAGCGCGTTTTCCGTGTCCAGCGGCGTGCGCTTGCGCTCGGCCTTAATCTGCATCGGCACCACTTTGAAGGCCGGTTTCACGGGCTGCTTCGTGGCGTTAATTTTGGCCAGGTAGGCCTGCATGGCGGCCTCCTTGGTGCCCAGCACCGCCATGCCCACGGCCGGCGACACGAAGAACGACGGCACCCGGCTCGGCTTTTCGGTGGTCGGCAGCACCGTCGAAGGGCGCGAGATGTAGGGCGCCATCCGGGCGGCCAGCTTGGCAAAGTTGTCGTTGGGGTTGAAGCTCACGAAAATGGCCGTGCGGGCGCCTTTCTGGGCGGCCAGCTGGGCTTTGGCGCGGTAGTCGTTGCCCCATTTCGTGGGCGCGCCGTCGGCGCTGAGCAGGGCTTTGCCGCCGTCGCCGGTGGGCTCGCCCAGCATAATCAGCACGTCCTTGCCCTTCACGTCCACGCCGGCGTAATCGGAGTAGCCCGGCTGCTCAATGCCGTAGCCCACAAACACCGGCGTCACCGTCGTTACCGTGGCAAAAGGCGAGTCGCCCATGCCGTAGAAATCCACCAGCCACTGGTAGCTGGTTTTGCCCACTTTCAGGCTGGCGCCGTCGGCCCAGGTCACCTGCTCCACGTTGAAATGCTGCTGGTAGGGGTCGGAACCCGTGGTCACGGGCCCAGTCAGGCCGGCGTTTTTGAACTGCGTGGCCACGTAGGCCGCGGCCATGTGCTGGCCTTTCATGCCCGTTTCGCGGCCCTCGTACTCGTCCGAGGCCAGCACCGACAGGTGCGCGCGCAGGCGCTCGGCGTTCACCAGGTCGGCGTATTTCACGCTCCAGTCTTCTGCGACCGGTGCCACGGGCTGGGTGGCCGGCGCGGCCTGGCCCTCTTTCATTTTGGTTTTGGCCGCGGGCGCCGTCACGTTGCCTTTGGTCTTGACTTTGATTTTGCCCTGGGCGTGGGCCGAGGAGGCGCTGGCCAAAGCCAGCAGGGCAAGCAGCAACGTTTTATTCGTCATCAGAAAAGGAAATGGTGGGAGTAGTAAGGTAGGGGCGGGGCTTGCCCCCGCCCGTCGTTGAACAAATTCGATAAATTGGCGGGAACACCGGACGGGGGCAAGCCCCGCCCCTACATTTTTTGGATAAGCACGGTGGCATACGCCGCCACGCCTTCCTGCCGCCCCACAAACCCCAGTTTCTCGGTGGTGGTTGCTTTAATAGAGATATCATCGGCATCAATTCCCATCACGGCGGCCAGCACGCGCTGCATTTCGGCGATGTGCGGGTTCACTTTGGGCCGTTCCAGGCAGATGGTCGAGTCGATGTTGCCGACTTCGTAGCCTTTCGCGCGCAGCAGGCGCAGCACCTCGCTCAGCAGGCGCTTCGAGTCGATTCCCTTGTACTGCGGGTCGGTGTCGGGGAAGTGAAAGCCAATGTCGCGCAGGTTGGCGGCGCCCAGCAGCGCGTCGCAGATGACGTGGATGAGCACGTCGGCGTCGGAGTGGCCAAGGGCGCCGTGGGTGTGCGGCACCTGAATGCCGCCAAGCCAGAACGGCAGGCCTTCCTGCAATTGGTGAACGTCGTAGCCGAAGCCGGTGCGAATTTTCATAAGGTCGGAGGAATGTCGGGCTTCAAAGCGCCGCTGCAAAAGTACCCGGCGCCCGCTGCCCGCGCTACGCCAACATTTTGGGCGTGTTAACAAAATAATAATCGGATTATACGATGCTATTAAACTAAATTTATTAGCTTTGTATTGCTACTGTAATTAGTTGCATGTCGAGGGCACCACGAAAAATTTCCGTTATGGTCAAAATATCCCGTCCGCTCATCCGTCCCTCTTCGAGGCAAAAGCGCTGATACCGATAGCTGGCCGCAAAAAAACAGCTGGAAACTTTGGGCACGATAAAAGTTTCCGTTGTATCTTTGCGGCGTTAGTTATGGAAATCAAAGACCGAATCCTGAACCACGCCCAGGCGCTTTTTATGCGCAACGGCATCAAAAGCGTGAGCATGGACGACATCGCGGCCGACATGGCCATGTCGAAAAAGACCCTCTACAAGTGGTTCGAGAACAAGGACCAGATTGTATTGGCCACCATGAACCGCCACCTCAACCAGGTGCAGGGCGAGTGCGCCGCCGTAGCCGGCCCCGCCGCCAACGCCATCGAGGAGATGCTGACCATTTCGCGCTGGGCCGATGAACAGTTCAGCAACGTGCACCCCAGTATTTTCAACGACCTGAAGAAGTATCACCCCGTGGCCTGGGAGCTGTTTGGCCGGCACAAAAACTCGTTCATTCTGGAGCAAATCACCCGGAACCTGCGCCGCGGCATGGCCGAGGGCCTGTTCCGCCCCGACCTCGACGTGGACGTGCTGGCCCGCCTCAACCTGGCCCAGATTGAGCTGGCTTTTGACCCCACACTTTATCCCCCGGCGCAGTTCAGCCCAATGCGCGTCAACCGGGTGTTCGACGAGCATTTTCTGCTGGGCGTGGCCACGCTCAAGGGCCACAAGCTCATCAACGACTACCGCCAGGTGACTGAAAACGAATAGCAACTCTCGCCTTTTTTCCGCATACCCGTTACCCTTTTTGCTGTTATGAAGATGTTTCAACCCAGAGTCCTGCTGCTGGCGGCGCTGAGTGCGGCCGCGCCGCACGGGCTGCTTGCCCAAACCCGGCCCAACCCGGCGCTGGCATCTACCCCCACGGCCGGCACCATGCCCCTGAGCCTGCAGCAGGCCGTGAGCTACGCCATCCAGAACAAGCCCACGTTGCTGGCCACCCGCCTGGGCGAGGCCACGGCCGCCGCGCGGGTGGGCGAAATCAAGAGCGCCGGCCTGCCGCAGGTGAACGTGGCAGCCACGGCCACCGACAACCTCAAGCTGCAAAAGTCGCTGGTTGACTTTGGGGCGCTGGGCGGCGGCTCGTCGGCCACGCCGCTCACGGCGGCCGATATTGCGGCTGCGCAGGCCGGGCAGACGGTGAACATCAAGCCCATCTCGCTGCCCTCCGAGCCAGTGCCGCCGCAGGCCTTCGCCTTCGGCCTGCAGTACGCCGGCAACGCCAGCGCCTCGGTGTCGCAGCTGCTGTTCGACGGCGCGTACCTGATTGGCTTGAAGGCGGCTAAGGTGTACACCGAGCTGGCCAAGAAGCAGACCCAGCAGGCCGAAATCGACGTGGTGGAGCAGGTGAGCAAGGCCTATTACAGCACGCTGGTGGCCCGCTCGCGCCTCGCCCTGCTGGCCCGCAACGTGCAGCGCCTCGACACGGTGCTCTACCAAACCAACCAGACGTTTAAGGCCGGTTTCGCCGAGAAGCTCGACGTAGACCGCCTGCGCGTGCAGCGTAACAACCTGGTGGTGGAGCAGCAGAAAGCCCAGCGCCTCACCGAGCTGAGCGTGGCCTTGCTGAAGTTTCAGATGGGCCTGCCGCAGCAGCAAAACGTCCAGCTCACCGACTCGCTCGGCGCGGCCGTGGTGGATGCCGGCGCCCTGCGCCAGCGCCTCGGCGTGGCCAGCCTGAACACCGGCGGCGCCGGCGAAGGCAACGTGCCCACGGCCCCCGCGCCCGTCACGGGCACCGACCAGGCCACCCAAAACCGCCTCGACCAGCAAACCGCCCTGGCGGGCGGCCTGGCCCCGGCCGCGCTGGGCGCCCTTAACTACAACAACCGCATCGAGTTTACGACGCTGGAAACGCAGCAGGCCCTGGCTGGCCTCGACCTGCGCAACCGGCAGGCCGGCGCCTACCCGCGCCTGCTGCTGACCGGCGCCTACGGCTTCACCGGCTCGGCCAAGACGATGGGCGACTTGTTTGCCTTCCGCGGGCCCGACTCGCGGGCCGGCAACGGCTTCCCCAACCAGAACTGGTTCGGCTTCGGCAACGTGGGCTTGACCTTGCAGGTGCCGGTGTTCGACGGGTTCCGCCGCAAGTATCTGGTGCAGCAGAGCCGCATTCAGCAGCAAACCATTGAGAAAGGTTTCGAGACGCTGAAGCAGAGCATTGACTTGCAGGACGCCCAGAGCCGCACCACGCTCATCAACGCCCTGGACGTGCTCGACAACCAGAAAGCCAACCTCGACCTCGCCACCGACGTGGCCCGCGTGACGCGCATCAAGTTCAACGCCGGCGTGGGCTCCAACCTGGAGGTCATCACGGCCGAAACCGACCTGCGCTCGGCCCAAACGAACTACTACGGCGCCGTGTACGATGTGCTGGTGGCCAAAGTGGACCGCGACAAGGCCACCGGCGAACTGTACAACCAGGTAAAGAAATAACAACGGTGTTGTCTGTCATCCTGAGCGCAGCGAAGGACCTTCTCAGGTCAGAACGAATTGCTTCAGGCGTGACAAGGTCCTTCGCTCCGCTCAGGATGACAGCCGATTCTCCGATAATCTAAAATACCCGTTTCCCATGCGTTTCAACTCCATTCAACCCGCGGCCCTTCTCTTAGCTGGCACCTTGCTCGCTTCCTGCGGCGGCGGCAACAAAGACCCCAAGGCCGAGCTGGCCAAGCTCAAAAGCGAGCAGGCCGCCAACCAGGCCAAAATCGCCGAGCTAGAAGCCAAAACCGGCGGCCCCGCCACCGTGGCCCCCACCTCGGTGGCGGTAATGAACGTGCAGCCCGAGAACTTCAAGAGCTTCCTGGAAGTGCAGGGCCGCGTCGACTTCGACCAGAACGCCACCGTGGGTGCCCGCGCCGCTGGCTCGCTCACCAGCATCCGCGTGCAGCGCGGCGACCGCGTGAGCAAAGGCCAGGTATTGGCCACCGTGGATGCCAGCATCCTCGACGCCAACGCCGCCGAGCTGCGCACCCGCATGGACCTGGCCAAGACGGTGTACGAAAAGCAAGCCGGCCTCTGGAAGCAGCAGATTGGCACCGAAATCCAGTACCTGCAGGCCAAGAACAACTACGAGGCGCTGCAGCGTAACCTGGCCACGCTCAACCAGCAACGCTCCTTGTATAACGTGGTGGCCCCGTTCTCGGGCACCGTGGACGAGGTGCTGCCCAAGCTGGGCGAAATCACGTCGCCCGGCGCGCCGGTGGTGCGCCTGGCCGGCGGCACGGGCGGCAAAATCCTGGCCGACGTGAGCGAAGCCTACGGCAACAGCATCAAGGCCGGCGACAACGCCGTGGTGACCATCCCGGACCTGGGCGGGGAGGAGCTGCCCGCCACGGTGCGCGTGGTGAGCCGCACCATCAACGCCACCAGCCGCACCTTCACGGTGGAGGTTCGCCTGAAAGGCAACAAAGCCGCCGACCTGCGCCCCAACATGGTGGCCACCGTCCGCATCCAGAACTACGCCCGCCAGAACGCCACGGTCATCCCCGTGGACCTGGTGCAGAAAGACGAAGAAAACAGCTACGTGTACGTGGTGGGCCAGGAAGGCAACAAGAAAGTAGCCAAGAAGCGCGTCATCAAAACCGGCAACACCTACAACGGCAAAGTGGAAGTCACCAGCGGCCTCACCGCCAACGACCAGGTGATTTCGGCCGGCTACCAGAACCTCAACGAAGGCCAATCCATCGCCGTGCAAGGGTAGCCCAACGTTTGGCGACCCGTGCCGAGTCTTCGGCGGGGAGCGCCAACACTTCAACTTGCCTCGCCGAACCTTCGGCGACCCCCGCACAACTTTCGGAGGGACGGGCCAAACCTTCGGCGACCCTCGCCGAACGTTCGGCGAGGGTCGCCAAAGAATATTCCTGCCAAGCTTGACAATCAGCGGGGTAGGTTACCAATAAAATCTGCAAGAAACGCCCTCGCAAGAGTCGATTTATTGTAATAAAGTCAACGCTGCACGTTTAACGCCCTCGCGGCACCCTTCCTATGCAGGATTTAGAAAAAGAATTCGGCCCAACCAGTTGGTCCATCAACAACAAAACCAGCATCTACATCATCACGGTGCTGCTGTGCGTGGCGGGCATTTTCGCCTACGTGAAGCTGGGCAAGGAGAAATTCCCCGACATCGTGATTCCGCGCATCATCGTGGCCACGGTGTACCCCGGCACGTCGCCCACGGACATCGAAAACCTGGTGACGCGCCAGCTCGAAAAGGAGATTAAGAGCGTGAACGGGGTGAAGCACATCAACTCCACCTCCAACCAGGACTATTGCATCGTGGACGTGGAGTTCAACTCCGGCATCGACGTGCAGTACGCCAAGCAGCTCATCAAAGACGCCGTGGACAAGGCCAGCACCGAGCTGCCCAACGACCTGCCCACGGCTCCCACAGTGAAGGAAATCAACATTTCCGAGCAGCCCATCATGTACGTCAACCTGGCCGGCAACCTGCCCGCCGCCCAGCTCAAAAAGTTCGCCGACGACTTCCAGGACAAGATTGAGGCCCTGCCCGAAATCACCCGCGTCGACATCATCGGCGCCCTGGACCAGCAGGTGAACGTGGACGTGGACCTCAACAAGCTGCGCGCCTCGCGCCTGAGCTTTACCGACATTTCGCGCGCCATCGGCGGCGAGAACGTGACCGTGTCGGGTGGCAGCATCGACGTGGGCGGCCAGAAGCGCGCCGTGCGCGTGGCCGGCCAGTACGTGCGCGCCGAAGATATTGCCGACATCCAGGTGAAAAACCTGAACGGCTCGCCGGTGCGCCTCGGCGACATTGCCACCGTCACCGACGGCTTCAAGGACCGCGAAAGCTACGCCCGCCTCGACGGCAAGCCCGCCATCACGCTGAACGTGGTGAAGCGCCAGGGCGAGAACCTGATTGACGCCTCCGACAAAATCAAGGCCGTCATCAAGGAGTCGAAGGCCAGCCTGCCCAAGGAGTTGACCATCACCGTGACCGGCGACACCTCGAACGATACGCGCGTGACGCTGCACGACCTCATCAACACCATCGTCATCGGCTTCCTGCTCGTGACGTTCATCCTGATGTTCTTCATGGGCACCACCAACGCCATGTTCGTGGGCTTGTCCGTGCCGATTTCGATGTTCCTGGCCTTCCTCATTATCCCGGGCTTCGATTTCACGCTGAACATGATTGTGCTCTTCGCCTTCCTGCTGGCGCTGGGCATCGTGGTCGACGACGCCATTGTGGTCATCGAAAACACCCACCGCCTACTGCACGAGCACCCCGACCTGAGCACCCAGAAAGCGGCCAAGTTTGCCGCCGGCGAGGTATTCGTGCCGGTATTGGCCGGCACGCTCACTACGGTGGCGCCGTTTGTGCCGCTCATGTTCTGGCCCGGCATCGTGGGCTCGTTCATGTACTACCTGCCCGTGACCCTGATTATCACGCTCATGTCGTCGCTGGTGGTGGCCTTCATCATGAACCCGGTGTTTGCCGTGAGCTTCATGCAGCGCGAAGAGCATTTTGAAGAAGACCTGCACAGCAAACCCAAAGTCACGCGCGGCTTCCTTATCACCATGGGCGTGCTCATTGGCCTGGGCGTGCTGTTCAACCTGATGGCCCTGGGCGCCAAGCCCGACGTGTCGCCCGAAGGCGAAGTGAGCGGCCTGATGGGCCACTTCCTCGGCAACGTCTGCTTGGCCCTGGCCGCCTTCATCGCCCTCGACCGCTTCATTCTCGTGAAGATGATTGCCTGGTTCCAGACCCGCGCCCTGCCGCGCTTCCAGAACGGCTACGCCAGCCTCGTGCGCTGGGCCATCAGCCACCCCACGTTGGTGATGGTGGGCGTCGTGCTGCTCTTCTTCGGCTCGTTCGTGGCCGTGGGCATCCGCAAGCCGGCCATTCAGTTCTTCCCCAAAGGCGACCCCAAGTTCATCTACACCTACCTGAAGATGCCCGTGGGCACCCGCGTAGAAGTAACGGACTCGATTACGAACGTGCTCGAAAACCGCATCTACGGCGTCATCGGCCGCCACAACCCCGACGTGGAATCGGTGATTACCAACGTGGCCATCGGCGCCGGCGACCCCGGCGAAGCCACGGCCCAGGGCGTGTCGCAGTCGCACATGGGCAAAGTGGGCGTGGCCTTCAAAGAACTCAGCGAGCGCAAAGGCCAGGCCACCCACATCTACATGGATAAAATCCGCGAGGTGGTGAAAGGCATCCCTGGCGCCGAAGTCTCGGTGGACCAGGAAGCCAGCGGCCCGCCCACCGGCAAGGAAATCGCCATCGAAGTAGCCGGCGACGACTACCCCAAACTGGCGGCTCTGTCGAAGAAAGTCATTCGCTACGTCGACTCGCTGAAAATCGGCGGCGTGGAGCAATTGCGCTCCAACCTCGAAGACCGCAACCCGGAAATCGCCGTCAACATCAACCGCACCCGCGCCAACCGCGAGGGCATCAGCACCGGTCAGATTGGTCTGGAAGTGCGCACCGCCATCTACGGCAGCGAGGCCAGCAAATTCAAGACCCCGGACGACGAATACCCCATCCAGGTGCGCTACGCCAAGCCCTACCGCGAAGACGTGGACGCTGTGGTGAACGCCCCGCTCACCTTCCGCGACGCCACCGGCGCCATCCGCCAGGTGCCCATTTCCTCGGTGGCCGACGTGACCTACGGCTCTACCTACGGCGGCATCAAGCGCAAAGACACCAAGCGCGTCATCACGATTTCCTCGAACGTGCTCGGCGGCTACACCGGCCCCGACGTGGTGCGCAACATCCAGACGGCCCTCAAGTCGTTCCCGCTGCCGCCCGGCTACACCATCAACATGGGCGGCGCCCAGGAAAACCAGAAAGAAACCAGCGACTTCCTGCCGCTGGCCGGCATCGGGGCCCTGGCCCTCATCTTCCTCATCCTCGTCACGCAGTTCAACTCGTTCAGCAAGCCGGTCATCATCCTCTCCGAAGTGCTGTTTTCGATTGCGGGCGTGTTCTGGGGCCTGGCCATCACAGGCCAGAACGTCAGCATCGTGATGACGGGCGTGGGCATCATCGCCCTGGCCGGCATCGTGGTGAAAAACGGCATTCTACTCGTTGAATTCACCGACATCCTGCGGGCCCAGGGCATGCCGCTGCGCGAGGCCATTGTGCTGGCCGGCCGCACCCGCCTCAACCCCGTGATTCTGACGGCCACCGCCGCCACGCTGGGCCTCATCCCGCTGGCCATCGGCCTGAACATCGACTTCTACGAACTTTTCGCCTCCGGCAACCCGCACTTCTTCATCGGCGGCGAGTCGGTGACGTTCTGGGGCCCCTTGGCCTGGACCATCATTTTCGGTCTGGTGTTCGCCACGGGCATCACCCTGCTGGTGGTGCCGGTGATGTATTTGCTGAGCGAAACGCTGAAGGGAAAAATTTCCGGAAAAAATCCGGATAACGTTGCAACCATTCAGCAGGAGGTGGACTCTGAAGAGGTACAGGCGGCCCGGCCGCCTGTACTAGCCTAACGTTTTCTGCGTTTCAGGTGCCCGTCGGCCGGTTTTTGTTGCAGCACTAACCACTTCATCCCACCCCGACGGGCACCAACCGCAACTGCGCTGGTCGCCTTCGCCTCACCATTTTTTTCGCAACTATTATGTACGTATCCACCACTAGCCTCGCCCACACGCCCACCATCGAGCAGCAAGTATTCCGCATCATCAGCAAGCGCAAAGCCATTCGGGCCAGCCGCGTGCGCAAGACCGCGAGCCTCGCCCGCGACCTGCGCTTCGACACCGTCGACGTCGTCGACATCATCTTAGAGCTGGAGCGCAACTTCAGCATCACCATCCCCGACGAAGTGCCGCTCTACACCGTGGGCGACTTCGTGCGCTACGTGCGCGAGCACGCCGCTGCCGCTTAGTGGTGACTGAGATATCATTGCTATAGTTGCTATAAATTCAAAAGGCCCCGAAACGCAAGTTCCGGGGCCTTTTTCGTTTGCCTTGAGGCGAAGCTAGCGCACGTTGCCGCCCGCGTCGAGGGCGCTGGCATCGTTGCCATTGCGGCTGCCTTCCCAGGTGCTCACGGTAGGGCCGTTGGTGGCGCCGGTGGGCTGGGCGTCGTCGCCGGCTTCGTGCACCGGGCGCGGGCTGCTGCTCTCGGGTGAGCCCAGACCGGAATCGGTATTGGATTCGCGCTGCGGGGAATTAGTAGCGGAATCTGAATGCGTGCCGTGCTGCTTAGCCGACTCGCGCTCGGGCTGCAGGCGGTCAGCATCGGCGCCGGCCGGGGCCGAGCCGGAGCCCGCCATAGAAGCCGCAGCTTGCTCAGCAGCGGATTTGTGGCTGTTGTCGCCAGCGGCAGCCAGCGCGGGGCGCGTCAGCTCCCACTCGTGGAACTTGTCCATCTCGTGCTTGAGCGTGGTCGAGAACCAGGCCACCAAGGCCACGTCGTCGAGCAGGCCCAGCACCGGAATGAAATCCGGAATCAAGTCAATGGGGCTCAGGAAATAAACGAGCACGGCCACGGCTGCCGCCACCGTGCTGGTGGGCACACCCGTGTATTCGCCCGACATGGAGGCTTTAATAAGCCGGAACATGGTTTGGAGCGTTTCCCAGGCCTCGTGGGCCAGCGTGCCGACTTCGTTTTTCTGGCTGGCTTTTTTGTAAGCGTCCGTCAGCAGCGTTTTCATGCGCGTGGGCTGCTTGATGTAACCTTCGGCGGTGCTGAGGAATTTCTTGAAAAAGGCCGAACCGGCCACGTCGTTGCCGGTGGGCGGGGTTTGTTGATTTTGAGCCACGGTATGCGGAGTTAGGAAAGACAAAAGGGAATGAGACAAACGGAGTTTATCTGGGCCTGAATACTGAATTTGCCCATTCAAGGTTATCGAAACCAAGCTCGGCACTTAAGCAGAGGCCGCAACCGGCGCGGTGGTTGCATGTATAAATATGAATTTTATAATTATTGCTCAGGCCAAAAAAACAGCCCTGTTCCGCGAAAGAAACAGGGCTGCTTGAAGTTGCCAGGCAAACGCGCTTGGTGGACGCCTTAATCTTTCTCGTACACCTTGACCACAAACACATAGTCCTGAAGCTTTTTCAGCTGCTGTGGGCGGCCGGTGCCGGCCAACTGGCCGTAGCGAGGCAGATGGTAGGGCGCGGTAGCCTTGGCGTTAGCAGCTAAGGAGTCGACCAGCCGCACCAGGTACGACGACTTAGTAGCGAAGGCGGCACTTTGCGCGTCGTTCTGCCGGCCGCTCACCACGCCAATCAGGTTGCCACGCTCGTCCAGCAGCGGGCCGCCCGAGTTGCCTGGGTTCACCGGAATGCTAACCTGATAAAAAGCGGTATCTCCCTCAAAACCCGAGCGGGCGCTCAGCGAGCCTTCACCGTACACCACGTCCTCGCGCGGGTAGCCCAGCGTGAATACCCGTTCGCCCAGGTCCGCCTGACCAGCTTTGATGGCGTAAGGCAGGCGGCCGAAGCCGGTGAATTTCCGGTCCGTAATGCGCAGGATGGCCAGGTCGTGCTTGGTGTCGGAATACACCGGTTCGGCGTGGAAGCGCTGCTTGTCGCGGCCTTCCACTAGCACCGAGTCCGCTCCCTGAATCACGTGGTAGCTGGTCACGATGTAGCCTTCCGAGGTAAGCGCAAAGCCCGTCCCGCTGAACTTGCTCACCGGCACCAAGGGTGTCACGCTGCCGTCGATGCGCTGAATGGTGTTATTCAGCACCTTCTGGTTTTGTTTGAGGTTGTTTATCTCGCGGCGCAAGGCCTGGTAGCCCGCCGGAATGGGCAAGTGGTTGGTGCGCCAAATGTCTAGGCCCAGCAGCGTGGCAAATACCGCCATCACGGCCACCGAGGCGGCCACGCCCACGGTGGCGCGGTGCCCGCTCCAGAACTCGCGCAGCTTGCGCTCGGTGCGCGAAATGCGCAGCATCGGGTTCACGGTGTGGGTGAGCTTGGCGGGTTGCTCAGCGGCGGGCGCAACTTCGGGGGATTCGGCGGCCAGCATGGCACCGTGAATGCCGCGCAACTGCTCGCGCGTCTGCTGGCGCTGGCGGTAGGCGCGCAAGGTGCCGGTCAGTTCCGTAAAGTCGGCGTAGCGCAGGGCAAAGTCCGGGTCGGCCGCCATGCGCGCTTCGAGGTTGGCGCGGGCGGGCCCGGCCAATTCGCCGTCGGCGTAGGCTTCAAATAAGGCGTAATAGTCTGCTTCAGTCATCATGGGTAAGCCCGCCGGTGGGAACGGCGGCGGTAAGCGAATTGAGGGTTCTGCGAACGGTTTGCCCGCAGCTAGCGGTAGTTAAATAGGCGCTTCTTTATAGTTGGCAAAGAATAGTTTTTTCAAGCGCACCAGGCACTTATACTTTTGATTTTTAGCATTATCGGCGTTGGTGTAGCCGAATTCAGTTGTCAAATCCTGCATCGATTTATCGAGCAGGTAGAAGCCTTCCAACAGCGAACGACAGGGCTCCCCCAGGTGGTTCAGGGCCTCGCTCATGGTGTTGAAGCGGCGGTCCTGTTCCTCAGCGGCCAGCACATCTTCCTCGGCCCCCGTGTTGAGGTAGGGGCCGTGCTCCTCGTCGTCGAGCAGGCGCACGCCGAAGCGGCTTTTGCTCGTCAGGCGCTTCAGCCACAGGCGGCGGCACACGGCGTAGAGGTAGGTTTTAATCTGGCAGCTCAGCTCCAAGGAGCCGTCGCGGACCTTCTCATAAAACACCATCACGCCTTCCTGGTACACGTCCTGGGCGTCGTCTTCGGAGCCGCTGTTTTGCAGCACGAAGTGCGACACCATGGGCCAGTGCAGCCGGTAGAGGTGGGCCAGCGCCCGCTCATCGCCGGAGCGAATGGCGGCAATCAGCGCATCGTCGGTAGGAGTCAAAGAAGAGGAAGTTGGAGTGCCCCTGCTCATTCACTTTGATTGTTAATACGGCCGCGGGCAGCAAGTAACCCGACGAAAAAATATTTTTCTGGCCCGGGTTACCTTTTCAGGAAGGCGGGATAAAGGGCGTTTTTAAGTTAACCCACTTTCAAAATTACCCCCAAAATGAACAACCTGTTTAAAGTTGCTGCCCTGGGCCTGGCCCTCACCGCTGGTCTGACCTCTTGCGAGTCGAAGTCGACCGAGTCGACCACCGTTGAGACTCCTGCCGCTGGCACCGAGACTTCGACCACTACCACCACTGACACCACCGCCATGGCTCCCGCTGCTGACGCTACGGCTCCTGCTGCTGGCACCACCACCGACGCTGCTGCTCCCGCTGCTGGCGCCACGACCGAAGGTGCTACCACCGCTGGTTCGACCACCACGACCACGACCACCGAAGCTCCTAAGTAGTTGACTGCCGGCGCTGGCCGGCTCACCACTTACGCTCGCGTAGTTGAAAAGCCCGGATTTCCCATTGGGAGGTCCGGGCTTTTTTGCGTTTGGCGCTGCTGCTACTGTTCAGGCAATCAAGCTCAACAAGTCGCGGGCAATGCCGGCCCAGGGCTGGTGCAGGTTGAGGGTGACCACGCGCACCGGGTGCCCGCCCAGAGTGTAGCGCACGTCCACGGCCTGGGTGGCGGCGGGGTAGAGCAGGATGCCCTCCAAGGCCTGGCCCGGCGCAGGCTGCTGGTTTTGCAGGTAGGCGTAGAGCTGGTAGAGGTGCGGGGAAATGAGGCGCTGCCGGTCGTAGCGCGGGCGCAGGGCCGCGGTGTAGTACTTGGTATCGAGGATGATTTTACGCTCGGGCGCTTCGAGGGTGGTGTCCGTGAGCATGGTGGGCAGCAGGGCCAGGTCGTCGGGCTGCTGGGCTTCGGCCTGCCAGGCAATGGTTTCGGCATACACGCGGTAGCGGCGCTGCTCGCGGCGGAAGAAGTTGCGGGTAAATTGCTCAAACAAGCGGGCCATCAGCGCCTCATCGCGGCGGAAATCGGCGAAGCGGCTGCGGCCGCCGGCCGTGGGCTCGGGCAGCGCCGTGAGCCAGACCAGTTCGCACACGTGCAGCAGGAACGCCAGTTGGCCGTCGGGCCGCTGGCGGCGCAGCTCCCGAAAGGTAGCAGCCGTGGGCCGGGGCACTGCCACCGCCCCACCGGGCAGGCGCTGCCGCAAGTGGCTCAACTCGCGGCGCAAGGCCAGGGGCAGGTCCGACGCGGTGGCTAACTGGTCCAGCGTTTGGGCCAGCAGGCGCAGCAGAGGCGAGGCGGCGCCCAATTCATCGAACGTGCAGATGGCCCGGCCCCGCGCCAGCAGGCCCCGGCCCAGGCTGGGCGCCAGCTCGACGCGGCCGCGCAGGCTGGTGAGCTCGGCTTCCTGGTTTTCAAAGGTGCGCGGCAGGCCTTGTTTCAGCAGGCGCCGGGTGCCGTGCAGCAGCACCTGCGCCAGCAGCCCCCACGGCCGATGAAACGGCGCGGCTTCGCTGGCTTGCAGCACGGCGGGCTCGGGCAGCCGGTTCCAGGCGTAGCACAGGAAGTAGTAGAGGGTGGGAAGCGGAATCACGGGCGCAACGCGGTTTTATCTGTCAGGCAATGCTTTTGTGACGGCCAAACGAGCCATTTGTGCACACGTCTTTTTTAAGACGTCAGCCCCCAGAGCAGAACAAAGGGCAAAACGAGAAACAGCACGAATTGCGTTTCAGTAGCGTATGAACCCGGTTTTTGAGGCTTGAACCACTGATATAAGACCCAGGCATACCCATCGTAAACGCCGAGTAAGCATAGGGTGACCAAGGTAAAAAGTCCGACTGCGTCACTGCTTTCGTCGAGCAGGCCGACCTCTACCAGCCATGCACCAACCGCCAGATTAAGCAGCAAAATGCATCCTTGGCGAAAGTTGTGCATGGAAGTGCTGCTTCTTAATCGAGCGTATGTTTTTTTACGCCAACAACTTGCGCAACTGAGCGGCGGCCGTGGCCGGCTGCTCGCGCCAATAGTCGGCCAGCAGCGGGCCTATTTCCTGCTCCAGCACCAGCCGGAGCCAAGCCTCGGCTTGCTCCGGCTGCGTCGGCGGCTGGCAAAAATAGCTGTGGCCAATTTCAAAGTCGGGCCCCAGCTCGGGGTCGTCGGCAATGGTTTGGTTCAACGCCAGCATGCGGGTGCACAAACGCTCGATGAGGGGCACGGGCACGCCTTTGGCAGCCAGGTAGCCTTGCAACGGCGCACCAAACTGCGGCTCCAACTGCACAAAGGCAAAGCGCCGACGCAGGGCATAATCCAGCGGGCTGAGCGAACGGTCAGCCAGATTTAGCGTGCCGATGACGTAGAGGTTATCGGGCACGAAGAAGCGCGGCAGGTCGGGCGGCGCGTAGGGCAGCCGCAGGGCGTGGGCCGGGCCGCGCTTATCGGCTTCGAGCAACAGCAGCAGCTCGCCGAAAATGCGCGGCACGTTGCCGCGGTTCACCTCGTCAATGAGCAAAAAATACGCCCGCCCGGGGTCGGCGGCGGCGCGCTGGCAGAGCAGGGGCAGCACGCCGGGCACGAGGTGAAAGCGGCCGTCGGCATCGGGCCGGAAGCCCAGCATGAAATCCTCGTAGCCGTAGCTGGGATGAAACTGCACCAATTCCAGGCGGCGCTCGTCCTGCGCGCCGAGCAGCAGCCAGGCCAGCCGCCGCGCCAGAAACGTTTTGCCGGTGCCGGGCGGGCCTTGCAGCAGCAGGTTACGCCGGCGCATAAGGCCCGCTACAGCCGCATCCAGCGCGGCTTCATCCATGAATAGCTCGGCCAACGCATCGGCGCGGGTGTAGGCGGGCGGTGCGTAAGGCGCGGCCGGCTCGGCGGCGAGCGTGGAAGGGGCCGCGTGAGAAAGAAAAGTTTCCGGCCCATCCTTGGGCAGGCCGGTGTACAAATCTTCGGCTTGCTGCCGGGCCGTTTCCTCGCCGTCGGGGCCGGAGCCGGACGTGAGCACCGGCCGCTTCGTGCTGATGGTGAAGTCCAGGCTTTCCAGCAAGGCGTTGGTGGGGGCGCCGGCGGCGCGGGGCCATTGGGCGGCGGGATTGCCGGTGGCCAGGCGATAGGCCAGTTCGGCCACGGCGCGGGGCGGGTAGCGCCGGCCCCGGTACACCAGCTCGTACACGGTGCCGGGCGGCAGGGGCCGGCCCTCGCGCGCCACCTGGCGCAGGGCGCGCAGCACCTGCTCGCGGGTGAGCAGCGAGGGCGCGTGGGCGGCAGCAGATTCGGGCGAAGCGGCGGGCATGGTGGGCAATGTAGGACCGGAACAACAAACGGCGGGGAACGGCCTTTAATAAAGAACGTCATGCAGAGCGGAGCGAAGCATCTCTACCGCAAGAGTAATCAGATTACTGCTGCGGTAGAGATGCTTCGCTCCGCTCTGCATGACGTTCTAAAAACGTTTTAACAGACCTGCGGGACCGGCTACGCAGTACTACGGGGCCACCGTGAACTTGCGCGTCACCGAATTGTACGGGCCGGGGATGAGCGTGCCGCTGCTGTCAACGAGCTCCAGCTTCACGGTGTTTTCGCCGGCGGGCAGGCCTTCCATCATGTAGGGCTGCCAGCGGTCAATCATGAACTCAGTGCCGTTGATGGTGGCGCGCACGCGGTTGCCGCCGGGCTCCAGCGTGGTGTTCACGAGGTAAAAGTCCAGCATGATGCGCTTGGCATCGGCGCCGGAGTAGGTGTCTTTCGGGCGGCTGTAGAACAGGTTGGGCCCGTTCACGTTGATGATGGGCGTGGCGGGCGCCGCGCCGTTGCCCACGTTGATGATGCGCAGGTCGTAGGCGCCGCGGTGCTTGAGGCTTTCGTGGTAGGAGCGCGACAGGAACGAGAGCACCACGTGCTGGCCGTCGGGGATGGCTTTGCTGAAGGTGGTTTCGTAGTGGGCGGTGTAGGGCTCGTTGTCCACGATGTTGTGGATGTGCTGGCCCTTCATCGAATTCGCCATTTCGGCCATGTGCGGGCCGCCGCTCATTTTGGTGAGCTGGAAGTTGGTGATTTGGTAGTTGAAGGGCACTTCGCCGCTGGGCACCGTGGAGTTGGCGATGGGGGCGCGCAGCTGCATTTGCGCTTCCGGGAACCGGGGCGAGTCGTTGAAGGGCGTCAGGCGGATGCCGTTGGACTCCATGCTTTCGCCGCTGCCGCCGGGGCGGGCCGCGGCCGCGGTGCCGCTACCGGCCGAGGCGCTCACGTCGGTCGCCGGCTTGCTGGTTTCGCAGCTTGCGAGTACGGCCAGGGTTAGGGTGCTGCTCAGCAGCCAGTAGGGAGTTTTCATAGGGGGTAAAAAACGCAAAAATGTTTGGTAGTAATTTTCTCAAAGAGTTCGTATAGAGCGTGCCGCTTACGAACCGTCCCCGGTGGAAGGTTTTGATTAACTTGCGGCGTTGCCCACCGTGGGGCTTACAAGCCCCAAAGTAAACCTAATTTTCCCATGCAAGACCAACTTCTCGACCAAATTCCCTCGCTCGACCTCGCCGACTTCCGTTCGGGCGACCCCGAGCGCAAGGCCCGCTTCGTGCAACAGCTCGGCGAGGCCTACCAAAACATCGGTTTCGTGGCCCTCAAAAACCACGGCCTCAACGACGAGCAAACCAAACAATTGTACGCCGACGTGCAGGCGTTTTTCCAGCTGCCCGACGACGCCAAGCAGCGCTACGAAAACCCGGAGCTAGCCGGCCAGCGCGGCTACATCAGCAAGGGCAAGGAGCACGCCAAGGGCCGCAACACCGGCGACCTCAAGGAATTCTACCACGTGGGCCAGGAAGTGGAAACCGAAGACCCCATCAAAAACGAGTACCCCGAAAACATCTGGCCCAGCGAGGTGCCCTCCTTTAAAGAAAGCACCTTCCGCGCCTACCGCACGCTGGAAAGCGCCGGCCAGGACGTGCTGCGCGCCATTGCGCTGTACCTGCACTTGCCCGAAAACTACTTCGACGACAAGGTGAAGCACGGCAACAGCATCCTGCGCCCCATTCACTACTTCCCCATCGAAGACCCCGACGCGGTGCCCGCCGACGCCGTGCGCGCCGCCGAACACGGCGACATCAACCTGATTACCTTGCTGATGGGCGCCAGCGCCGACGGCCTGCAGGTGAAGCGCCGCGACGGCAAGTGGATTCCCATCACGGCCCTGCCCGACCAGATTGTGGTGAACGTGGGCGACATGCTCCAGCGCCTCACCAACGGCGTGCTGAAAAGCACCATCCACCGCGTGGTGAACCCGGCCCGCGAGAAAATGAACACCTCGCGCTACAGCATTCCGTTCTTCATGCACCCGCGCTCGGAAATGAGCCTGGCCGCGCTGGAGCACTGCATCACGCCCGACAACCCCAAGAAGGAGGCCGACATCACGGCCGGCGAATTCCTGAACGAGCGCCTGATTGAGCTGGGCCTGAAAAAGAAGTAATTTCGGTTTTGCCTCCCAGAAGCGGCCCGCCTTATTCCAGGCGGGCCGCTTTTTTACGGCCTAGCAGCGGCCGCCAGCAAAGCGGGCAAGCCCAGGCTGGGCAGGCCGTTGGCTGCTGCCATTGAAAAGCTGTTAAAAAAACGCGCCAAGATGCGTGTACCGAGCTGTTTGCCCTATCTTCGGTATATATAGGAAACTGCCCACTGTGCAAACCCAAGCAACTCCCGCGTCTACCGTTTCGCTTGCGCCGCCGCCCCGGCGCTCTGGCAAGCGCACGCGCCGGGTACGGGGCATCATTTTCCTTAAAGACGTGGCCGTGCTGGCGCTCACCGCTTTTGGCGGGCCGCAGGCACACCTGGCCATGTTTTTCCGGCTGCTGGTGGAGAAGCGCCGCTACATCAGCGCGGCCGAGCTGCTGGAATTGCAGGCGCTGTGCGCGCTGCTGCCGGGTCCCACCTCCACCCAAACCATTACCGTCATCGGCTTCCGGCTGGGCGGGCCCAACCTGGCCTACCTCACTTTGCTGGTCTGGATGGCGCCCGCCGTGGCCCTCATGACCGTGGCCGGCCTCACCCTCAGTCACCTCGACCCCGCCCGGGTGGCGGCGCTGGTGCAGTTTGTGCAGCCGGTAGCCGTGGGCTTCGTGGCCTTCTCGGCTTATAAAATCTCGGAGAAAGTCATCCACACCAAAACCGCCGTGGGGCTGATGGTGGCCGCCGCCATGCTGGCCTACTTTTTCCAGCTGCCCTGGATGCTGCCGCTGCTGCTGCTGGCCGGCGGCGCCGTCACCACGGTGCGCTACCGCAAGCACGCCATCATTCAGGAGAAAAAGCCCCTCAGGGTGGAATGGGCCAACTTTTTTCTATGGTTTGGCATTCTGGTGGGGGCGGCCCTGCTGGGGCACTACACGCGCCTGCTGCCGGTGCGGCTGTTTGAGAACTTTTACCGCAACGGCTCCCTGGTATTCGGGGGCGGGCAGGTGCTGGCCCCGCTGCTTTATGCTGAGTTCGTGGAGTTTAAGCACTACCTCACGGCACCGGAATTTCTGTCGGGCCTGGGGCTGGTGCAGGCCATGCCGGGGCCTAATTTTTCCATTGCGGCCTACATCGGGGCGCTGGCCATGCGGCCGGCGGGCGGCACTCACATGCAGTTGCTGGGCGCGCTGGTGGGCGTGGCGGGCATCTTTCTGCCGGGCACTTTCCTCATCTTTTTCGTCATTCGCTTCTGGGACCGGCTGCGGCAGTACCGCGTGGTGCAGGCCTCGCTGGAAGGCATCAATGCCGTGAGCGCCGGGCTGGTGTGCGCGGCCACGTTTCTATTGTACCACCCACTGCCGTACCGGCTGCTGGATTTGCCTTTTCACCTCGGGCCCATTGATTCGCTGCCGCTGAACCCGCTGCTGGTGGGCACCACGTTTCTGCTGCTGCTCTGGGAAAAGGTGCCGAGCGTGGCCATTATCGCCGTGGCGCTGCTGGCGGGAGCGGTGCTGGGATAGGAGGGGGAGGCAGAATCAACCTGTCATTGCGAGCGCAGCGAAGCAATCCGTCCTGTTCTCAGCGACCAGCCCTAAGTTGTGAAGCACTTATTACAAAGCCCCCGGCATTGTGCATTGCCGGGGGCTTTTTGGTGAAAGGACGTGTCTGGTCTTAACAGGACAGATTGCTTCGCTGCGCTCGCAATGACAGACAAATTCTGACTTTCTGCAGCAAGCGACTCCGTGCCAGCACGGACGGAAATATGCCCGCCAGCACGGATTGACCGGGACAGTTGAGAGCGGGTCCTTTGTGAAGGCCAATGCGTTGGCCGTGTCCTTCACCGTTTTTCTGTTCGACCCCATGAATACCCTCGCCTTTGGGCGCTGGCTGCCGGCTGCTGCCGTGGCGGCCGCGCTGCTCCCGGCCCCGCTGCTGGCCCAGAAACTGGTCATTGAGAAAACCCACGACGTATCGGGCAAAGCCAAGCGCGGCTTTCTCGACGACGTGAAAGTAGACGAGTCGGCCAACAAAGTGGACCTGACCTTTTGCACCAAGGCCAACAACCGCAAGGTGAAGTTTGAAACCTATCACTTTGATAAGCAATTCAACTTCAAGGGCATGGACGAGAGCGAGGAGCCCGTGGAAAAGGTGAAGCGCTACAAGGGCGACCTCTACGACGTGCTGGGCGTGACCGTGGAGCCCAACATGATGGGCACGCTGGTGCTGCGCCGCAAGCAGGTGCACTACAAGTGGGATTGGGTGTGGGGCGGCTACAACAAGAAGGTCGAAATCCTGGAAAAAGTGAAGCCCCGCGGCGACAACGGCGCCTACTACCAGTACCTCACCCACGCCGACTACGACCAGACCGGCACCGTGGTGGTCCTCACCTCGGTGAAGGACAAGCTGGGCAAGGGCATGGACCCCCTGAAGATGTACAAGGAGTTCCACGTCCTTAAATTCAACAAAGACCTGGAGCTGGTGAGCGACTCGCCGCTGACTTTTGACAAACCAATGAGCGTGGTGGAAGCCAAAAAGCTGGACCCGCAGGGCGACCGCGACGAAGACGCCGACGACAGCGCCGACCCGGAATACGACCTCGGCTTCGTGTTTGCGCCCTCGCCGGTGGGTGGCAAGAAAGTGAGCGACGCGCCCACCAGCTACGCCTTCGTGCGCGTGGGGGCCGACACCAAGGAGCGCGAGCGGGTGGCCCTGGCCTCGCCCAACGGCGCCTGGGTGGTGAACGGCATGGCCCAAAGCGCCGACGGCACGCTCTCCCTCTTTGGCCCGGCCAACGACAAGGCCGACGAGTACTTCGCCAAATACATCCCTTCGCAGGCGGCCAACGGCGGCACCCGCGAGCCGGAAGAAGAAAATTTCAAAGCCAAAAACTTCCAGCTGGCCCAGATAAAAGGCGGCGCGGTGCGCTACCTCACCAGCACGCCGATTGATGATTTCGAGAAGAAGCTGCAAACCCCGCCCACCCAGAAGCGCACGCCCGAGTACACCGGCAAGCGCTTTAAGGTGACGGGCGGCAGCATCCTGCCCAACGGCGACCTGCTGATTCAGGGCCAGGCCTTCAAGTTCGAGCGCAAGGGCCTGGGGCTGGGCGCCCAGAAAACGGCGTCGAGCGGCGGCGGGCTGGCCGGGGGGCTGATGAGCCTGGCCGGCAAAGGCGGCACCACCATGAGCAGCACCGAAAACCTGAAAGACTACCGCGACGTGATGATGTTCCACTTCGACCCGCAGGGCCAGCTGCGCGCCCAATACGGCGTGCGCCGCCAGGAAAACAACAAATTCAGCGAGCAAAACCCCAACGAGCAGCACACCTACCTGGGGCAAGATGGCCGCAGCGTGTACTGGATGATAGGCGAAATCACGGGCGTGCGCGAAATGGGCGGCATGGAATCGGGCACGGCCAAAGTGCTTTACTACCCGGCCGTGGCCAAAATCGACCTGGCTTCGGCCAAGCTCAGCAACTTCACCAAGTTCGGCAACGAGCAGTATTTCCTCAACAACTCGATGCCGCAACTGCCCATGGGCGGCAAAAACAGCATCGTGTACTTCGGCGAAAACCGTAGCGGCAAAACCATGTGGTTCGGCCAGATGCCGCTAGAGTAGGGGAGGTGTTGCCTGTCATTGCGAGCGCAGCGCGGCAATCCGTCCTGTTCTCAGCGACCAGCACAAAGACGTGACAAAGTTCTGAAAAAGCCCCGGCACTTTGCAGTGTCGGGGCTTTCTGATAAAAGGACGTGTCTGGTCTTGACAGGACGGATTGCCGCGCTGCGCTCGCAATGACAGAATGGTTTACGCCTCCACCCGCCGGGCCAGATACTCCGCCCGGGCCTCTTCCAGCTGCCGCAGCAGGTCGGCCCGGCGGTTCAGCAGGTCCTGGCCCACGGCGGGCATGCTGCGGAACAGGCGCAGGGCGCGCAGCCGCTCCAGCCGCGGGGCCAGCTTGTTCCAGTAGCTCAGGGCGTAGAAGCCGGTGAGGGGCAGGCTGAGCACGTAGAGGGCCGTGAGGCGCCAGTCGTGGGTGAGCCAGTGTTGCACGGCGGCGGCTTGCAGGGCGTAGGCCAGCGGAAACGTGAACATGCCCACCACCAACATGATGGGCGCCACAAAGGAAATGTCGTCGGTGGCGCGTTTGGCCACCATCGACGGCAAAATGTAGGGCAGGTAATTGTTGATGAGCCCGTACAGCCACACCGGCGCGCCCAGCACCAGGTTCAGCAGGCCGGCCACGGTGCCGCGGCTTTGGCCTTCCACGGCCTCGTCGGTGAGGCCGTGGCGCTGCAGCTCGCTCAGGTAAGTTTGGAACTGGATGCGCATGGATACCAGCCGCGTGGGCGCGTGCTGCTCGAACCAGGCCAGCGCCTGCAGCAGCGTCTGGCTGAGCTGAAAGTTGTCGTAGAGCGTGTCGGGGTTGTCGTCGGGGTTGAGGTGGTCGCCGAAGGTGCGCTCCACCTGCTGCACAAATTCGTCCTCGGCCGCGTCGCGCGTGATGACCAGGCGCTTCTCCAGCGCCTCGCGAATGGCGTCGGTGAGCTGGTCGGCCGCTGCTTCGGGGTCCTGGGCGTAGGCGGCGGCGTAGTCGGCCACGATGATGGGCGGGGCCACGTTCAGCAGCACGTCGGAGCGGAAGCGGGCGGGGTCGAAATAGTTGTTGGCAATGGGTATCACCATCAGGCCCAGCTGGAAACCGTGGCGAGCCTCGGCGCCCAGCGCAATGCGGGCGGCGCCGGTTTTGAGGGGGCGCAGGCGGCGCTCGGTGATGCTGGTGCCCTCGGGAAAAATCATGATGGTGCCGCCCTTGTCAAGGTAGTCGTAGCAGCGGCCGAAGCTGGCCTCGTTCTGGGCGGCCAGCTGCTCGGGCGTGGCGGGGGCGGCGCCGCTTTCGGCGTCCTGACGCCGGTAGATGGGGATGGAGTTGCCCGACTCCATGATGGCCCGGCTGATAGGGTTCTTGAAAAACGTGCTTTTGGCCAGAAACGCCACCGGCTGCCGCGTGTGGATGGCCGTGAGCAGCGGGTCCATGAGCGTGTTGGGGTGGTTGGCGGCGAAGAGCAGCGGGCCGGGCAGGTTGAGCCGTTCGCGGTGCCGGACTTCCATGCGCCGGAAAAACACCCGCAGCGCTACCTGCACCAACGGCTTCATCACAGTATAAAAGAGCATGGGCCGAAAGCAGTTAGGCCGGCGAAGGTAGGCAGCGGCTTCCTAATGCGCCTTGCCCCGGCTAATGCGCTACTGCGCCGAAAACCGGAAGGCCGCCGGCGTCAGGCCCGTCTTGCTTTTAAACAGCCGCGTGAAGTACTGCGGGTACTCAAACCCTAGCTGAAACGCCGTCTCGTTGATGGTGAACGAAGTGGTCAGCAGCAGGCGTTTAGCCTTCTCAATGAGGGCGTGGTGCAGGTGCTGCTGGGTATTCTGGCCGGTGAGGCTGCGGAGCATGTCGCTGAGGTAGGCCGGCGACACGTGCAGAGCGTCTGCAAAATGCTGCACGGTGGGCAGCGGCTGCTCGCCGTCGGGCGCAAAATACTCCGTGACCAAGGCCTCGAAGCGGCTGAGCAGGTCGTGCTCGGGCGTGCGCCGGGTGAGGAACTGGCGGTGGTAGAAGCGGTTGGCGTAGCTCAGCAGCACTTCGAGCTGCGAGATGAGTACGTCCTGACTGAAGGCGTCGATGGGCTGCTCGTACTCCAGTTTCATGTTGCGCAACAGGCCATCAAGCACCGCTTCTTCTTTGGCCGAGAGGTGCAGCGCCTCGTGCACGTCGTAGGAGAAAAAGCTGTAGCTCAATATCTTTTTGGCCAGTGGGTACTTCGCCAGCAAGTCGGGATGAAACACCAGCATCCAGCCGCTGATTTCCGACAAATCCAGCGTTTCATCAATGGCAAACACTTGGCCCGGCGCCTGAAACCCCAGCACGCCCTCGCCGAAATCGTAGGACTGCCGGCCGTAGTAGATGGTGCCCTTCAAGCCCTTTTTCAGCCAGATGCTGTAGAGCTGCGGCACCACCGGCGTAAGGCCCTTGGGAGGCGCCTGCCCGCGCGCCTCGCTCAGGTCGATGATGGTGAGCAGGGGGTGTGCCGGGGCCGGCTTCCCGCAAAAGCGGGTGTAGTCCGTGACGGTGTGCAGCACCCGAAACTCTTTGCTGGCTGGTTTCATGGGAATTGATTGAAGGTAAGCCGCTCAGAAGAAAATGGTTTGAAAAGCTAGCAAAGCCTATTAGAACGTCATGCTGAGCTTGTCGAAGCATCTCGCGTGCAAGAGTAAATGAATTACCACTGCACGCGAGATGCTTCGACAAGCTCAGCATGACGTTCTAATAGGCCGGCGGCGCAATGGCGGGCTGGCTGTGCTTGGTTCCTTAAAACCCTTCCGGATACGCGGCACCGGCCTGGCTGCCCACCGGCATAATAGTCTCCAGCTCTGCCAGCTCGGCTGCACTCAGTGCCATGGTAGCAGCGGCCACGTTGGCCTCCAGGTACTTGCGGCGCTTGGTGCCCGGAATGGCCACCACGCCCTGCGCCAGCACCCAGGCCAGCGCTAGCTGCGCGGCCGTCACGCCTTTGGCCTGGGCCATGGCTTGCAGCTTCTCCACCAAAGCCAGGTTTTTGTAGAAATTCTCGCCCTGGTAGCGCGGGAAAAAGCGGCGCGAGTCGTTGGGCTCGAAGTCGTCCGGCGTCTTGATGTCGCCCGACAAAAAGCCCCGGCCCAGCGGCGAATAGCCCACGAAGCCGATGCCCATCTCGCGCGTGGCTTGCAGCACGCCGTTTTCCTCCACGCCCCGGTCAAAGAGCGAGTACTCGGTTTGCAGCGCCGTGATGGGGTGCACGGCGTGCCCCCGACGCAGCACGTCGGCCGACACTTCGCTCAAACCCAGGAAGCGCACTTTGCCTTCTTCCACCAGCCGGCTCATGGCGCCCACGGTTTCTTCGATGGGCGTGGCGGGGTCCACGCGGTGCAGGTAGTAGAGGTCCACGTAGTCGGTGCCCAGGTTGCGCAACGAGCGTTCGATGGACTTGCGCACGTACTCGGGCCGGCCGTTGTAGCCGCCGGTCCAGGTTTCGTTATCGTCGACTTCAAAGCCGAACTTAGTGGCCAATATTACCTCGGCGCGGCGGCCGGCAATGGCCCGGCCCACCAGCCGCTCATTCAGGGCGGGGCCGTAGAGGTCGGCCGTATCCAGCAGGTTCACGCCCAGTTCCAGGGCCCGGTGAATGGTGGCCACGCTCTCGGCTTCGTCGGCCTCGCCGTACACGCTCATGCCGTTCACGCCGGCCGTCATGCCCATGCAGCCCAGTCCTTCCACGGGTACGTGCAGGCCCTGGCTGCCCAGGGCTACTGTTTTAATGGTGCTCATCGTAAGTGTTTTAAAAGAGGTGATTGAGTAAGGCAAAGGTCCGGCCCCGGCCTGCCCGGCGCGTTATACAAACCCCTACTTCTGCAACACAAATCGCGGCGCCTACCAGCCCCGCACCTCCGCGCCGCCAAATACGGCGCGCTTTATCACCGGCCACAGGCGCCCGCCCACGGGGTCCACGATGCTGGCATCGTCCAACGTCTGCAAATGCTCCGCGCTCAGGCGCACTTCCAGCGAAGCCAGGTTGTCGCGCAACTGCTCCGTGCGGCTGGCGCCGATGATGAGCGAGCTGATGCCCGGCTGCGCCGTCGCCCACGCCAGCGCCACCTGCGCCAGCGGCCGCTCCAGCTGCGCCGCCACCGGCCGCAGGGCTTCCAGCACGCGCCAGTTGTGGTCCGTGAATTTCAGGTTGCCGAACGGGTTGGGGCCGCTGAGCCGGCCTTCGCCGCTGGCGCCGGCCCCGGCGCGCTCGTACTTGCCGGCCAAAAATCCCGCGGCCAGCGGACTCCACGGCGTGATGCCCAGGCCCAGATGCAGGGCGGCGGGCACGTGTTCGGTCTCAATGCCGCGCGCCACCAGCGAATATTCCTGTTGCAGCGCAATGGGCCCCGGCACGCCGTGCGCGGCGGCCAGCGTGGCCGCCTGGGTGGCGTACCAGGCCGGCACGTTCGAAAAGCCAAAGTAGCGAATGGTGCCTGCCCGCACCAGGTCGCCCAGGGTTTGCAGCACTTCCTCGGCGGGCGTCACCGTGTCCCAGGCGTGCAGCCAGTACAGGTCCACGTAGTCGGTTTGGAGGCGGCGCAGGGAGCCCTCCAGGGCGCGGTAAATGTTTTTGCGGCCGTTGCCGCCCGCGTTGGGGTTGCCGGGCTGGGGGTTGAAAGCAAATTTGGTGGCCAGCACCAGCTGGTCGCGCAAGCGGCGCTCGGCCACGAAGCGGCCCACCATTTCTTCGCTGCGGCCCCCGGCGTACACGTCGGCCGTGTCGATAAAATTGCCGCCGGCCGCTACGTAAGCGTCGAAAACGTGCTGGGAAACATCCTCGGCCGAGCCCCAACGCGGGGTGCCAAAGGTCATGGTGCCCAAAGCGAGCGGGCTCACCACCAGGCCGGAGCGGCCCAGGGTACGAAAATCAGTAAGGGGCATGAGCGAGGAGCGGTAAGTTGGTGCAAAGCTCCAACCGCCTGCTACTGCCGCGGTTATACAAACCCGCGCTTCTGCAACACAAAACGCCGTGGTGGCTCCAAAACAAACGCGCCGCTCTGCCCGAAGGCAAAGCGGCGCGCGGCCGGGCATGAAAAGCGGGGCCTTATTTTTTCCGCTTGGCGGCCTTCTCTTTTGCTTTGATTTTTTCTTCTTCGCGCTTGAGCTTGGCCTTTTCTTTCTTGGCGCGCTCTTCTTCCATCTTCTTGCGCTTGCCGGGGTGCAGGGCGTCAAACGACGTGATTTTGGCGATGCTGTCGGCCTCAATCATGGCCCGGCGCGAGGTCACGCGGCCGCTCAGCGACACGTGGTCGCCTTCGTTGATTTGGGTGGTGGTGCCGTCTTTGGCCGTCACCAGGCCCGTGGTGCTGATGGTGGTGCCGTTCAGCAGCTGTTTGTCGGCCGTGAGGGGGTTGGTCACACCAAATTCGGTCAGGATGATGCGGCCCTTCTGCATGGTCAGGCCGTCTTTGATGCCCTCGCCGTTGGCGGCCAGTTTGGCCCGGGCGGGCACCGCGCCGCCCGGCCGGCGGGGCGGCAGTTTGGTTTGGGCCTGCGCCGCGACGCCGTTCAGAAGCAGCAGGACCAAAAGGCCGCAGATGAGTTGTGGGAATTTCATGGAAAAATTAAAATTAGAATAAAATAAACGCGAGTTGAATGTCTAATAGGATGCAAGTTATACCTTTTTTGGCATTCATCTTCATCTAGCCTTAATGTACGAGTGCAAAAAGGCAAAGGGTTTCGCTGAAGACAAAAAACCAACTTTTGGGCGAAATTCTCCGTTCAAAAACGAGTTATTCAATTTTGGTGCCTCTTTGTGAATGGCGGCGGTGTTCGGCCTTTCGGCACGTGCTGGCTCGTGGTTATTTTCACCGCTGTTTCGCCGGCCGTGCCGATGATGAGCGGCTGCTTTTCGGCTAACGCCCGCGACGCTGCTACCCTCACGAAGCGCACAATGCGCCGGAGCCGATAACTTGCCAGCCGCCCCCGCATTTGGCCACCCCCAACCCCCTTTGGCAATGGATTACAAAGACTATTACAAGACGCTGGGCCTCGATAAAACGGCCACGCCCGAGCAAATCAAGAAAGCCTACCGCAAGCTGGCCCGCCAGCATCACCCCGACGTCAACCCCAACGACAAAACGGCCGAGCAGAAATTCAAGGAAGTCAACGAGGCCAACGAAGTCCTCAGCGACCCCGAGAAGCGGAAGAAGTACGACCAGTTCGGGGCCGACTGGCAGCGCTACCAGCAGCAGCCCGGTGGCGGGGCCGGCCAGCCCGGCGGCTTCGACTGGAGCCAGTACACCCAAGGCGGGGGCGGCGGCTTCGGCGGCCAGGGCAGCCCCTTTGGCGAGGGCGAGGATTTTTCCGCTTTCTTTGGCTCCCTGTTTGGCGGCATGGGCGGCGGAGGTGGCCGCAGCACCCGCCCCGGCGCCGGCCAAGACTACCAGGCCGAGCTGGAGCTGAGCCTGGAAGAAGCCTACCACGGCGGCCCGCGCACCATCACGGTGAACGGCAAAAACCTGCGCCTCACCATCCAGCCCGGCGTGGCCGATGGCCAAACCATCCGGCTGCGCGACCAGGGCGGCCCCGGCCGCAACGGCGGCCCCAATGGCTCGCTGCTCATCACCTTCCGCATCCGGCCCGATGCCCGCTACGCCCGCACCGGCGATGACCTCACCCAGGACGTGCCCGTGAGCGTGTACAAAGCGCTGCTCGGCGGCGAGCAAACCGTGGAAACCCTCAGCGGCCCCGTCAAAATCAAGCTAAAGCCCGAAACCCAAAACGGCACCCGCCTGCGCCTGCGCGGCAAAGGCTTCCCCGTGTACCGCAAGGAGGGCCAGTTCGGCGACCTCTACCTGCGCCTCAACCTGACGCTGCCCGAACGCCTCACCGACCAGGAAAAAGACCTCATCAAGCAACTCGCCGCCCTGCGGCCCGAAGCCTAACCCACCACCGTTTCGATGCTATGGAAACGCACCTCATCACCCTCACTTTTCAGGAGTGCCGCGTCCGCTACGGCCTGGCGCCCGCCGAGCTGCACGAGTTTCTGCAGGCTGGCTTGCTGCGCGCGGCCCCCGCGCCCGAAACCGTCATCGTGGACGAGCCCGACGACCTGCCCCGCCTGGCCCGCCTCTACCACGAGCTAGGCCTGGCCCCGGAGGCGCTGGACGTGATATTGGCCATGCGCCAGCGGCTGGTGCGCCTGCAGGCCCTGCTGGCCCACGAAACGGCCCGCGCCCGGCAATTGGAAGACTTCCTGCGCGGCAACGGCGCAGTGGAAGAGTTGTGAGCACCTGACAGCACGGAAAACGGCTGCGAAATATTTGTTTCGGCTGCCTAAATTTCCGTTGAGCCCACCATTAGCGTAATGCCGGTAAAATAGCAGGCGAAGAATTCCTGACAACGCCACAATTGTTGCTAAGCGACTTCCGGAATCAGTGCGGGTGTGCTGTGGCGAGAAAAGTGCTCTAATAATGACTTCAAAAAGCTTTGCTGCTTGAAGAATCCCCTGTGTTCACTCACTGTTCCAGCCTCGGGCAGGCCGCCCGGTAGTGGGTTTCTGGCCGTCGTTTAGAGAGGAAGCCTGCCGCTGGTGGGCTTGGCAACCGCTGCGCTAACTGGGGCCAAACTTCCCCGTCGACGCGCCAGTATCCCACAATAGCCTTACTTTAGGTTGTCCGAATCCCTCCTGGCCCCTATTTACAGCTTCATGCCTGCTTTTGATGTTCCCGAAGCGTCCCTGTCGGAAGCAGAATTCCTCTGCCGGCTATTTCCCAACGGGGGCGAAATGGGCGCGCGCATCCGGCAGCTGGACTGGTCGGCCACGCAGCTGGGGCCGGTGCACGGCTGGCCCCAGAGCCTGCGCACAGCCGTGGCCGTCATGCTGGGCTCGCGCATCCCAATGATGGTGCACTGGGGCCCGGAGCTGGTGCATTTCTACAACGACGGCTACGCCACCATTCTGCACACCAAACACCCCGGTGCCCTGGGCCAGCCCGCCGCGCCGTGGTGGGCGGAAATGTGGCCGTTTTTGCTCACCATTTTCGAGCCCGTGCTGGCCGGGCAAACCACCTACTTTGAGAACGGGCTGGTGCTGCCCAACCGGCAAGGCTTCGTGGAAGAAACGTACTTTACATTCTCTCACAGCCCGCTGTACGACGAGAAGGGAGCCGTGGCTGGCATCTTCGTGACGGCCCTGGAAACCACGGCTTCCGTGCTGCAGCAGCGGCGCCTGGCTTTGCTCAGCCACCTCACCGCTCAAACGGCGCTGGCGACGTCGCCGGCCGAAACCGCCCAGCACCTCATTGGCGCGCTGGCCACCAACCCGCACGACATTCCCTTTGCGTTGCTCTACACCCATGAGCTCCGCGCCGAACACGCCCACCTGCGGGCCTGGTTTGGCGTGCCAGCGGGCGAGCCCGCCGCCCCGGCAGCCCTCGCCGCGGCGTCGCCCCTTCACCAGGCGTGGCCCGTGGCCGACGCCCTGCGCCAGGCCGAGCCCCTGCTGGTGCCGTCCATTGCCGAGCGGTTGGGAGCCCTGCCGGCCGGCGACTGGCCCGTGCCGCCGCAACAGGCGTTGCTCTTGCCCGTGTCCCTGGGCGAAGGCAGCCCGGAATCCGCCGTGCTGGTGGTGGGCCTGAGCGCCCGCCTCCCGCTCAACGAAGCCTACCGGTCTTTTCTGAGCTTGGTGGCCGACTACGCGGGCCGGGCGTTGGCGCGCGCCCAGGCCGCGGCCGAGGACCGGCGCCTCACCCAAGCCCTGCGCGAGATGAATGCCTCGCTCGACTCTTTCGTCCACATCGTGGCCCACGACCTGCGGGGACCCGTCACGAACCTGCGGGGCCTGGCGGACGCTTACGCCGACGAGGAGCCTGGCCCCGCCCGCGAGCACTTGGTGGCCTTGGTAAGACACGAAGCAGGGCGCCTCTCAGACACCGTGCAAGGGCTGTTGCAGGTGCTGCGGGCGCAGTACGAGGCCCCGGTGGCCGAAGCGGAAGTGGCGGCCTGGGCCGACCTCTACGCCGGGGTGCACGCGGAACTGGCGGAATACCTGCGGCAGCAGCACGGCACGGTGGTCACGGACTTTGCCGCGGCCCCGCGGGTGCACTACCCGCCGGCCTACGCGGCCAGTATTCTGAAGAATCTGGTGCACAACGCCCTTAAGTACCGCTCCCCCCACCGCCCGCCGGTAGTGCGCATCCAAACCCGCCGAGACGGGCAGGCGGTGGTGCTCACGGTAGCCGACAACGGCCGGGGCATCGACCTGCCCCGCGACCACGAGCGGCTTTTCCAGCCCTTCACGCGGCTGACCGGGGAGGGAGAAGGCGCGGGCCTGGGGCTGCACCTGATTCGCACGCTAATCCAACAGCGCGGAGGAACATTGACCGTCGCGAGCACGCCCAATGTGGGCACAACATTCACCGTTGTGCTGCCTGGAGCAGCGCTACCGCGCTAAAGGCACAAGTTCACGCAAACGGTCTTTTCCGGAATAGAGGTTTTACCTAACAAGTTTTATCCGACGCCTCCGAGAAAAATGGTTGGTTTCGGCCACCGTCGTCCCGCTGGTAGAATGCAGTATTTTTCTGGGACGAGCTTTGCATATTGGGCTTTGTTTTAGCCGCGCAGACATGAGGGTCAAGCTCTGCCTTTTATTCTTCGTGTTTGCCACTTGTGGTGCAGAACGTAGGCCCCCTTCCCCGGCGGTGCGGAAATATTTGGAGGAGGTAGTCGGTGTTATGCAAGCCAATTTCGTTAATCGCGCGGCCATCAACTGGGTAGCTTTCAAGTAGCATCTGCTGGCGGAAGCAAGTGGCGCCAGCACCATTGAGCAGGCCTATCCAGCGGTTGCATCGGCTGTCGTTGCCCTGGGCGATAAACACAGCATGTTTGCGCCCGCCCGTCTGGTGAAGGAGTCCAAACTGCCCACTGCCACGCAGCCCCCGCTATACCCCGACGAGCCGGTTCCCGGGGACATCGGCTACATCCGAATTCCCTGGGTTGTCGGCAGTCCGGAAAAGCTGGACGCGTACATAACCAGTGTGCAAGCCCAAATCAAGGCGCGGGATAAGCCAGCATTAAAAGGCTGGCTCGTGGATTTAAGAGGAAATATGGGCGGGAATATGTGGCCGATGCTTGTGGGGGTAGGGCCGGTGTTGGGAGAAGACACGCTCGGCTATCTCTTTGACTCGAATAAGACCAAAACCGCGTGGCGGTATGAAAAGGGCAAGGCCTTGCTGGACGGCGAAATCCAGGCCGAAGCCGCCAATTATTATACCCTCAAGTCCGCCAACCCGGTAGTGGCCGTGCTGACCGATACCCTAACGGCCAGTTCGGGCGAGGCCGTTGCGGTCGCCTTCAAAGCCCGACAGCACACCCGAAGCTTTGGGGCGGGCACGTGCGGGGTATCTACCAGCAGAAGCCGCTTTTATTTGTCCGATGGGTCCGTTCTCTTGCTGTCAACCGCCGTGTTCGCCGACCGCCGCCTGGTACGGTATGGCCGCTCCATAGCCCCCGACGAGCCGCTCAGGCCAGCCGAAGTAGTACCGCGCGCCATTCGCTGGATTCGAGAAGAATACCAAGCGAAGAAATAAGTGCCCCGGCCATCGCAACGGTGGCGTCTTTACGGACTTGCTGCTAGCTAAAATTCTTAAAAACAGCTCTTATAGGCGATAAACGCCCGAAAGTAAACGAGCGGAAAACGCCCTGCTTTTACGTGAAATGACGAAGAGGGACTCGCCGTTTATCGGTTGTTCAACGGGGACGGGGAGGCCGGCGCCGGAAAGGCGGCCTCCCAAAGCCTTCTTACACAGCCCACTTATTGTGTCAAAATAGGAGTTCTACTACCTGCGGAGCGTCTGCTACGCCACGGCCAGCGCCAGCAGCAGCCCGGCCAGCGTAGCGCCCAGCTTGGGCCAGTTGAGCCGGTGTTCCGGGCTGGTTTCGAAAAGAATGGTGGTGGACACGTGCAGGAAATTGCCGGCCACCAGCCCCAGCAAAGATGCGTACAGCCCGCTGCTCAGCAGCTTGCTCAGCACCACGTAGTTGCTGAACACGATGCCCACGGGCGAAGCCAGCGCAAACACCAGCAGCCCCGGCCACACCCGCCGGAAGCTGCCCAGCCGCAGCCGCAGCAGCGTGGCCAGCGCAAACGCTGCCGGCACGTGGTGCAAGGCCACGCCTACCACAATGGCGTAGAAATTTTGACTTATCTGGCCCACTTCCGGCGTATGCACCAAAATGCTGCCTTCCAGAAAGGAATGCACCACCAGCGCCGCCAGCAGCAGAAACGGCACCCGGCTCACGCCCGCGTGCGCGCCGTGCGCCGGCTCGTGGTGCACGTGCCCGTGTTCCACGCCCTGCGACAGCACTTCGAGCAACAACTGCCCAAAAAAGCCCGCCAGCACCCAGTAGCCCACCCGCGTGGGCTGCTCGGGCAGCAGCTGCAGGGCCTCCGGCAAAATGTGTGTGACCGTGAGCGTGAACAGGTAGGCCCCGCTGAAGGCCAGCAACGGCTTCAGCCAGCGGCTGCCCTGCGCCACCGGCACCCAGGCCGCCGCCGCGCCCGCGCCCAGCACCGTCAGTAGCAGCAAAAAGATAGCAAACCCCATGATAATCAATAACAAATGAAAAATAAGGAATGAGGAACGAAAAACCGGCACCCGCCAATTCTTCGTTCCTCATTCCTCGTTTTCCATTCAAAAACAGCAGCAGCCCGGCCGTCGGTCGGCGGGCCGGGCTGCCACCCAACTATGCAGTTAAAAACGATGCAACGGCAGCGGCTTAGCGCTGAATCTCGTGCCCGTTTTCGGCGGTGTCAGCCTGGCTCGATTTGCCGGCGTCGTTCATCTTGCCGCGCTTGCGCATGCCTTCCTCGGCATTGGCCGAAATGGTCGACTCGACCGCCGGCATGGGGCGCACGTCCAGGTCAGCCGATGAGCTGATGGGCTTGGTGATGGCGCCGCCCTTGGCCTGGTTGGGGGCGTAGGCCGTGTTCTGGTCGAAGTTGTCGGAAGTGCGGGTGCCCGGCGCAACCATGTCGACGGATACTTTGTCGTCGGGGCGCCAGTCGGAGGGCTCGCTGCTGCAGGAGGTGAGGGCCAAAGAAGCGGCGGCCACGGCCAGCAGCAAGGTGGGGGTCAGTTTCATCGGGGTAAAATTAGCGGGGGAATGATGTCGAAAGCAAGCGGCGGGGCACGGGCCTCGTCCCAATACTGCCGCCGGAATTAAACGGTTGTGGCGCCGGCTTCGGCGGGCAGCAGGTTTTTGCGGCGCAGCAAAGCCTCAAACAGCTTGCGGTCGTTATCGGCGTTGAAGATTTTGAACGGCAGGTGCAAAAACACCGGCACGTCGAACGTGCGGGCCAGCCACAGGCGCCAGGCGGCCAAGCCTGCGGGCGGGGTGCCGGGCTTCAGGTACAGCAGGTAGGCGTCGGCGTCGCGGCGGGCGCGGTCTATCATGTCCCAGTTCAACTGCATGGCCTTGCCTTCCTTGTCGGGGCCCACGCGCAGCAGCAACTGCTTGTTGTCCATCTCAAACGCCATGCGCTCAAACAGCGGCTTGCTCTGCTCCATCTGGGTCACGCCCGTCACCTGCGCCGAGCGGAACAGCACGAACAAGATGGTGAGCACCACCGACAGGGCCAGCCACCACCACGAGTGCACAAACAGCGCCGGCAGCAGCCCCAGCACAAACGGAATCAGGGCGTACGGCCAGTCTTTTTTCCACACTTCGCCCATCACCATTTTGGTGTAGGTGTCGGTGGTAAGCTGCGATTTTTTGGTGCGAATGGCCAGCGGCGAAGCCTGCTGGGCCTGGCGGAAGCCGCCGCCTCCGCCCCGTTGGTTGGGTTGGTTCACTGATTGATGGGGTGATTGTTAATTTGCTGATGTGCTGACAAGGAATGAAACTTTCGGTTGATTCACTGGCGCACACGCAGCACATCAGCAAATCAATAATCAACACATTAATACGCTTTAAGACTCAAGTCCAGGCTTTTAACCGAGTGGGTGAGGGCCCCCACGGAGATGTAGTCGACGCCGGTTTGGGCCACTTCGGCAATGGTTTGCTCCGTGATGCCGCCGCTGGCCTCGGTGGGATAACGGCCGGCCACCAGGGCCACGGCCTCGCGCAGCAGCTCGGGCCGCATGTTGTCCAGCATAATGCGCGTGATGCCGCCGGCGTCTAGCGCCTGCTGCACTTCGTCCAAGGAGCGGGTTTCGATTTCGATGGGCAGTTGCCGGCCGGTTGTTGCAAGGTAGGCGTGCGTGGCGGCAATGGCCTGGGCAATGCCGCCGGCGTAGTCCACGTGGTTGTCCTTCAGAATAATCATGTCGAACAGCCCGTAGCGGTGGTTCACGCCGCCGCCGATGAGCACGGCCCACTTCTCACAGAGGCGGAAGTTGGGCGTGGTTTTGCGGGTGTCGAGGAGCTTGGCGCGCGTCCCGGCAATCAGGTTGTTGAGGTGGGCCGTGTAGGTGGCAATGCCGCTCATGCGCTGCATGCAGTTGAGCACCAGCCGCTCGGCGGTGAGGATGCTGCGCGCCGGGCCTTCCACCCTGAAGGCAATGTCGCCGTGCTTCACGCGGGCGCCGTCGGCCAGCAGCGGGGTTATTGCCAGGGCCGGGTCGACGGCCGCGAAAATCATCGGGGCCAGCTGCATGCCGGCCAGCAGGCCTTCACCTTTCACCAGCAGGTGGGCGCGGTTGCGGGCCTCGGCCGGAATGGACGCCAGCGCGGAATGGTCGCCGTCGCCCACGTCCTCGGCCAGGGCCGTGCGGATGAAAGTGGACAGGGCCTCGGGCGTGAGGTAGGGAGCGGAAAAGGTTTGCACGGCGCAAAGGTACGGCCCTTGCCTTTGCCAATGAAACCGGGGCAGGATGCAAGAATGATATAGCAAACGTCAGGTCCCGACAGCGCTCGACCTGACCGTTCTTTCCCGGGCGGGCCTGCCCACCGAACCCACGAAAAAGCCCCGGCCTAATCAGGTCGGGGCTTTTCTTATTCTTTTTCTTTGGTGAAATCCAGCGTATCAATCAGCGGAGCGCCGCGGGAGGGCTTGAGCTTCACGTACAGGCGGTAGGTGCCGCTCTTGCCGGTGTAGCGCCCGATGGCGTACTGAATGCCTTCGCCGCTCTGGCCCTGGTGGATAAACTCAAACGTGCTGGGCGCGTTCTTGGCGAAGATGTCCTTCATCACAATCTCGGCCTGGGTCGAATTATAACTCTGGTGCTGACCGTCAAAACCAATGTCTACGGTGGGGGCAAAGTACTGCGACAACTCGCGGGAGGAACCGTTGCGCAACGCGGCGCGCACGGCCGCCAGGTTATCAGCCTGCGCATGAGCCGCGCCCATGCCCAAGAGGAATATCCAGCTTAAGAATAACGTTCTAAACAAATAGCGTTTCATTATCGGGGTAATAAATGCGTCATACGCGACTGATTTCAAGCGAAAATGGTGCCAGGATAGAAAACGAACCCCGCATTGGGCCCGGAAAGTTTGCTCGTAAACTTAATGGAAAGAAAAACAAGGGCAAGCAACTGCGAAGGTAGATAATTCCAACCCATGGGCGGGCCGGCCGTATCTTCGCGCCATGAATAAGCAGGTTTTGTTGGTGATTTTGGACGGGTGGGGCATTGCCCCTAATACGGCCGTTTCGGCAGTGGACGCCGCTAATACGCCGTTCTACCACGCGCTGTTGCAGCAGTATCCGCACAGCACTTTGCAGGCCTCGGGCGAGGCCGTGGGCTTGCCCGAGGGCCAGATGGGCAACTCCGAAGTGGGGCACATGAACATCGGGGCCGGCCGGGTGGTCGACCAGGAGCTGGTGCGCATCGGCAAGAGCATCCGGGAGCGCAAGCTGGGGCAGATGCCCGCGCTGGTGAAAGCGTTTGAGTACGCCACGGCCAACGACAAGCCCCTGCACCTCATTGGCTTGCTGAGCGACGGCGGCGTGCACTCGCACATCGACCACGTGAAGGCCCTCTGCACCATTGCCCACGAAGCCGGAGTGCGCCGCGTGTTCGTGCACGCCTTCACCGACGGCCGCGACACCGACCCCAAATCCGGCGTGCGCTTCATCAACGACCTGGAGCAGCACAACGAGCGCAACGGCGCCAAAATCGCCTCGGTGGTGGGCCGTTACTACGCCATGGACCGCGACCGCCGCTGGGAACGGGTAAAAGTGGCCTACGACCTGCTGGTGAACGGCGTGGGCACGCCCTCGCAAAACCTCATTCAGAGCGTGCAGGAGCAGTACAAGGACGGCGTGACGGATGAATTCCTGAAGCCCATCGTGAAAACCGGCGCCGACGGCCAGCCGCTGGCCACCATTCAGGACGGCGACGTGGTGCTGTGTTTCAACTTCCGCACCGACCGCGGCCGCGAAATCACGGAGGTGCTGACCCAGCAGGACATGAACGCCTTCCAGATGCACCGCCTCAACCTCCACTACCTCACGCTGACCAACTACGACGACACCTTTACGGGCGTGACGCCGGTGTTCGAGAAAGACAACCTCAACAACACGCTGGGCGAGGTGCTGGCCGCGCATGGCAAAACCCAGATTCGCATTGCCGAAACGGAGAAGTACCCGCACGTCACGTTCTTCTTTTCGGGTGGCCGCGAAAACGAGTTCGAGGGCGAAAAGCGCATCCTGCGGCCTTCGCCCAAAGTGGCGACCTACGACCTGCAGCCCGAAATGAGCGCCGCCGACCTGCGCGACGCCCTGATACCGGAGCTGCAGGCCCGCTCGGCCGATTTTGTGGTCCTGAACTTTGCCAACCCCGACATGGTGGGCCACACCGGCGTGTTTGAGGCCGTGGTGAAGGCCGTGGAAACCACCGATGCCTGCGCCCGCGCCGTGGTGGAAGCCGCCCGGGCCGCCGGTTACGCCAGCATCATCATCGCCGACCACGGCAACGCCGAGTACATGCGCAACGCCGACGGCTCGCCCAACACCGCGCACACCACCAACCTGGTGCCCTGCATCCTGGTCGACGATGACTACCGCGGCGCCCTGGCCGACGGCAAGCTTGGCGACCTAGCGCCCACCATTCTGGAGCTGATGGGCGTGCCCAAACCCCTGGAAATGACGGGCCAGAGCATCCTTCGTCCCGCAGTGTCGAATGCGTAAGGGCGGTCGTGGTTGGGTTGGGGCGTTGGTGCTGAGCGGCCTGGGCCTGCTGGCGGGCTGCAGCGACGCGGGCCCGGCCGCCCCCGCCGCCCGGCGCCCACTGTATTTCGACGTGAAAGGCCTGCTGACCCGGCAGGTAGAGCAGCTGGACCAGCGCCACGCGGCCGTGACCAAGCGCGTGAGCCTGCGCGGCGGGGCCACGGAAACCGTGCGCGTGCCCGCCGTGAAATGGAACGACGAGCTGCAGATTCTGTTCCAGGCCGACATCAACAAAGCCGCCCTGCGCGGCGCCTACGCCGTGGATTCGGTGGCGCTGCCCGGGGGCGGGCTCCGGCGCACCTACACCCGCCGCCCCGGCCAGCCCAATGCCCCGGTGGCCCGCCTGACGGTGGTGCAGCAGGGCGCGATGCCCCAGGAAGTGGCCGCCACCATCGTGCAGAATAACCCGTTGTTTTCGGCGGAGAAGCAGTTGCGATTCCGGCTCGAAAACGGCCAGCTGCGCAGCTACGAAGTGCAAGGCACCCAAAAGCTGGTGCTGTTTGATACGTTGCGCTACTCGGCGGCCGGGCAGGTGCAGTAACCTTCCGAGGCGTGAAGCCCAGTGTTAGTCGTAGGCGCCCCAACTGGTGGTGGCCCGGGAGCGTTGCAGGTTCGAAAGGTCGACAGCGGGTTTGCTGCCCGTAGCACGATTCTTGGCCGGCGAAGTGTCCTGCAGCCGATAGTCGGGCTTGCCGCTGCTGATGGGGGTGCGCTTGAACAGCGGGTCCTGCACGGCGACGAGGTTGCCCAGGCCAGGGGCGCCCAGCCCGGGCTTGTTGGTGGCGTTGGTGGCGGCCTGGTACTCGGTGGTGCGCAGCAGGTTGTTGGTGATGTTGAGGCGGTAGGTCGGGTCGGAGCTGTTCTGTAGAAACAGTTCGTCTTCGTACGAGCCCCACACAATGCTGTTGGTCAGGGTGATATCCGTCTGGAACTTCTGGGTATTGCCGTCGGCGTCCTCCAGGGCGTTGGAGAAGGTAAGTGCGGAGGTTTCGCGGCGGAAAGCGGGCGTGTAGTTGGCGAAGGTGCAGAAATTGAAGTTGAAACGGCCGCCGTAGCCCAACACGGCGTACTCGCCACAGTTGGTGAGCAGGCAGTTGGTGGCGGTGATGTTGCTCAGCACGCCCACGATGCCGCCCGGCGGCAGGCCCGTGCCCACGTAGTTGGGGTTGTCGCCGGAGATGTTGCGCAGCACCACATTTTCCAGCAGCAGGTTGGGCTGCCGGCTGCGGTTTTCTACGTTCAGCAGCGACACGCCAAAATTGGCGTTCTTGATTTCGGTGTAGCGAATGACGTTGTCATGGCTGGTCGAGGTGAAAAAAATGCCGCCCCACTGGCCGGGAATGTCCGAATAGCCCGCTTCCAGCCGGTCGCCCTGGAAGCGCACGGTGGCTTGTTTGGCGGCCGTGGTGTCGCCCGGTGCGGGCGTTATGGCAGCATTGATTTTCAGCGTGCCGTTCACCTGAATGGTAGCGCCTGCGTGGCAATAGATTTTGGCGCCTGGCGCAATCCGGAGCGTGGCGCCTGCTTCTACGTACACGCCCACCATCACATCCGGATTAGGAGCCGTCTGCTTGTAAAGGCTGTTGATGATGACGTGAGGCTTGTCGGCGGGCCAGGTCGTGTCTACCCGGATGATATCGGCGCGATGGAAATACGCGTTCTGGCCATAGGCCACCAGTTTCACGTTCTGGTCGTTGCCATTGGTGCGGAAATGCACTTCATCGGTTACCAAAAACTGCTTGGCCGCGGTGGCCTGCCCGTTATCGCCCAGCGTGGCGCGCACCAGCACCTGCAGGCTGTCGTTGCCGCGAATGGTGATGCCACTCACCGCTGGGCCGGCGTCGCCGTTGATAATCAGCGAGTAGGTATTGCCCGCCAGGCCCGCCAGGCTCACGTCCGTTTTCACGGCGCCGCTGTTGCGGTTGTACACCCACAGCCGCTTGGTCACGGTTTTGATGGTGGTGAACACCGTGTCGAACAGCACCGTGTCCTGCCCCATCTCCAGGCTGCCCGAGGTTTGAATCAGGTCTTCCTTGGGCTCGCAGCCGGGCAGGAAGGTGAGCAGGCAGCTCAGAAAAATAAACAGCGGGAAGAGGTGGCGCATGAGGGATAACAGGTTTGCGGGCAGGGGCCGCTACCAAACGATGAAACCGGAAAAAATTGCAAAAGCGCCGGCAATTGCCGGCGCTTTCGTTTCGGTTGGCTTTTTTACTTGGTCACGCCTTCCTGCAGGCGCTCAGCGCTTTCGGCCAGGCGGAGCTGTTCCACGAAGTCGTCCACGTTGCCTTCCATCACGCTGGCCAGGTTATACACCGTGTAGCCGATGCGGTGGTCGGTCACGCGGCCCTGCGGGTAGTTGTAAGTGCGGATTTTATCCGAGCGGTCGCCGCCGCCAATCATGCTTTTTCGCACGGCGCCGTCGGCTTCGTTCTTCTTGGCCAGCTCCATTTCGTACACGCGGGAGCGGAGCACGGCCAGGGCTTTGTCGAAGTTTTTGAGCTGCGACTTCTGGTCCTGGCACTGGGCCACGAGGCCGGTGGGCAGGTGGGTGAGGCGCACGGCCGAGTAGGTCGTGTTCACGGACTGGCCGCCGGGGCCGCTGGAGCAGAAGTAGTCCTTGCGGATGTCGCTCATGTTGAGCTCGATGTCGAATTCCTCAGCTTCCGGAATGACCACCACCGAGGCCACGCTGGTATGGATGCGGCCCTGGGTCTCGGTGGCCGGCACGCGCTGCACGCGGTGCACGCCCGATTCAAACTTGAGCTTGCCGTACACGTCCTCGCCGCGCACGCCCACGATGATTTCCTTGTAGCCGCCAGCGGTGCCTTCCATGGCGTCAATCAACTCCATTTTCCAGCCCTGCTTTTCGGCGAAGCGCATGTACATGCGCTGCAGGTCGCCGGCAAAAATGGCGGCTTCGTCGCCGCCCGCGCCGGCCCGGATTTCCATGATGACGTCCTTGGAATCGTTGGGGTCTTTGGGCAGCAATAGGTCTTTGATAACTTCTTCGAGGCGCTCCTGCTCGGGCTGCAGCTCGTCGAGCTCCAGCTTGGCCATTTCGCGGAAGTCCTGGTCTTTCTCGGTGGCGATGACTTCGCGGGCGTTTTCGATGTTGCTGAGCACCTGCTGGTAGTTGCGGTATTCGGCCACAATCTTGCCCAGTTCCTTGTATTCCTTGTTCAGGGCCTTATAGCGTTTCAAGTCCGACATCACGTCGGGCTGCATCAATTCCTCGTTCACGTTTTCGTAACGCTGATTGATGGCTTCTAATTTATCCAGCATCGGGTGTTCGGTATTTAGTCAGTAGTTTGCAAAGATACTGAATCTAAACACCGCTATGTCGGCGGGGCGTTCCTTCAGCATCGTAACCCAACAGCCGCGCGGCGGCCTGAGTTTATGCAAGTGTTAAAATTCGGAGGCACGTCGGTGGCCTCCGCCGAGAATATCCGGAAGTCGCTGGCCATTGTGGCGAAGGCGGCGGAGCAAGGTCCGGTGGTGACGGTGGTGTCGGCGTTGAGCGGCACGACGGATGCGTTGATTGGCGCCGGCCGCGCCGCGGCGCTGGGCGATGAGGCTTTCCGCGAGGCGCTGCAACAGCTGGAAGAGCGGCACGTAAGCGCCGCCCACGAGCTGTTGGGCGCCGATGCCGAGCACTCTGCCATTGCGTTGATTCAGAATGAATTTGATGGCTTGCAGCAGCTCTGCAACGGCATTTTTGCCCTCGGCGAGCTGTCGAACCGCACCCTCGACCGGCTCATGAGCTACGGCGAGCTGCTGTCGTCGCGGCTGATTGCCAGCGCCGCCCAGGCGCACGGGCTTGGTGCCGTGTGGGCCGACGCCCGCCAGCTTATTCGCACCAATTCCCGCTTCGGCACGGCCGAGGTGGACATGGCGGCGACCGAAAAGCAAGTAGCTGACTTCAAAGCCAAAACCAACGCCAACATCTGGGTAGTGCCCGGCTTCATCGCCGCCGATGCCCACGGCACGACCACCACACTGGGCCGCGGCGGCTCCGATTACACCGCCGCCCTGCTGGCCGCCGCGCTGGATGCCGAGAAGCTGGAAATATGGACCGACGTGAGCGGGATGATGACGGCCGACCCGCGCCTGGTGCGCAGCGCCCGGCCCATTGCCCGCATCAGCTACCAGGAAGCCATGGAGCTGTCGCATTTTGGCGCCAAGGTGCTCTACCCGCCCACCATTCAGCCCGTGATGCAGCGCGGCATCCCGCTTTGGATTAAAAACACCTTCGCGCCCGACGACTACGGCACCCTGGTGGAAGTGGCGCCGCCGCGCACGCCGGCCGTGGTGCAGGGCATTTCCAGCATCGGCAACCTGACTTTGCTCAACCTCGAAGGCAGCGGCATGGTGGGCATCCCCGGCTTCTCGAAGCGGCTGTTTGAAGCCCTGGCCCGCGAGCGCATCAACGTGATTCTCATCACCCAAAGCTCCTCGGAGCATTCCATCTGCGTGGGCGTAAACGCGCAGGATGCCGGCTTAGCCAAAATAGCCGTGGACGAGGAGTTTGCCACGGAAATTGCGGCCGGCCGCATCGAGCCCTTGCGGCCCGAAACCGACCTGGCCATCGTGGCGCTGGTGGGCGAGAACATGAAGGACCACCCCGGCATCAGCGGCAAGCTGTTTGGGGCGCTGGGGCAAAACGGGGTGAACATCCGAGCCATCGCGCAGGGCGCTTCGGAGAAGAATATCTCGACGGTAATCCGCGCTGCCGACGTGCGCAAAGCCATCAACGTGCTGCACGAGGCTTTTTTCGAGGCCACCAAGAAGCAGGTGAACCTGTTCATCCTGGGTCCCGGCAACGTGGGCAGCAAGCTGCTCGAACAGCTGGCTCGGCAGCAGCCCTACCTGCTCGAAAAGCTGGGCCTGCAGGTGCGCGTGGTGGCCATTGCCAACAGCCGCCACTGCCTGGTAAACGAAAACGGCCTCGACCTGGCCGCCTGGCCGGCGGAATTGGCCCAAGCGCCGGCGCAGTCGCTGGAAGAATTTACCCAATTCATCATCGGCCGCAACCTGCGCAATTCCATTTTTGTGGACGTGACGGCCAACCCGGCGGCGGCCGGCATCTACGCCGGCTTGCTGGAGAAAAGCGTGGCCGTGGTGGCCTGCAACAAGGTGGCGGCCTCGTCGGAATACGCCCACTACGCCCGCCTGAAAAGCCTGTCCAAGGAATTCAACGCCAGCTACCTTTTTGAAACCAACGTGGGCGCGGGCCTGCCCGTCATCGGCACGCTCAACGACCTCACGCGCAGCGGCGACGTGGTGCGGCGCATGGAAGCCGTGCTCTCGGGCACGCTCAATTTTGTGTTCAACCACTACGACGGCACCCGGCCCTTCGCCGAAGTGGTGCGCCAGGCCCAGGCCGAAGGCTACACCGAGCCCGACCCGCGCCTCGACCTGAGCGGCGCCGACGTGGCCCGCAAAATTCTCATCCTGGCCCGCGAAGCCGGGCAGGTGATGGAAATGGCAGATATCGAAATCAAAGGCTTCCTGCCGCCAGCGTGTCTGGAAGGCGACGTGGAGGCCTTTTACGCCCAAATGGCCGCGCACGAAACCCACTTCCGCGCCTTGTATGACGAAGCCACCGCGGCCGGGCAGCGCCTGAAATTTGTGGCGCGCTACGCCGAGGGCCGTGCCGGCGTGGGCCTGCAAGCCGTGGCGCCAGGGCATGATTTATACGACCTGCGCGGCAAAGACAACGTGGTGCTCTTTTATACCGACCGCTACGTGGAGCAGCCGCTGGTGGTGAAGGGGGCGGGAGCCGGCGCGGAGGTCACGGCTTCGGGCGTGTTCGCGGATATTATTAGGGCCGCTAGGTTGTAGCGCGAACTTTGTAGTTCGCGTCCCCACGCCACCGAAACGATTGATGTTCTGCCACGCGAACTACAAAGTTCGCGCTACTGCTTTTTATGCCTGATTCCGTCCTCGTTCATTCCCCCGCCACGCTTTCTAACCTCGGCTGCGGCTTCGATGTGCTCGGCCTCGCCCTCGAAGCGCCTTATGATGCCGTGCGCGTCACGCGCAGTGCCACGCCCGGCGTGCGCATTCAGCATCTTGACCCTTATAATCTGCCCACCGACCCGGCCCAAAACGTGGCTGGTGTGGCGCTGCTGGCTTTGCTGAAAGCCGCGCCCGACGCCATTGGCTTCGACCTGGAAATCACCAAAGGCATCAAGCCGGGCAGTGGCGTGGGCAGCAGCGCGGCCAGCGCCGTGGGCGCCGTGGTGGGCGCCAATGCGCTGCTGGGCAACCGCTTCAGCCAGATGCAAGTGGTCGATTTCGCGATGGAAGGGGAGGCCGTGGCTTCCGGCGCGCGGCACGCCGACAACATTGCGCCGGCCGTTTTTGGCGGTTTCACGGTGGTGCGGGCCCTGCAGCCGGCCATCGACATCGTGGCCCTGACAGCCCCGCCGCTGTGGGTGGCCGTGGTGCATCCGCAGATTGAGGTAAAAACCAGCGACTCGCGTAAAGTGCTGCCCCGGGAAGTATCGCTGGGCTTGGCCACGCGCCAGTGGGCCAACGTGGCCGGGCTGGTGGCGGGCTTTTTAACCGCTGACTATGAGCTGATAGGTCGTTCGCTGGACGACTACATTGTGGAGCCGGCGCGGTTGCCGCTCATTCCGGGTTTGGCTGAGGCCCGCCAGCGGGCGCTGGCCGCGGGGGCCATTGGGGGCGGCATTTCGGGCTCGGGGCCGTCTATTTTCATGCTAAACCGGACCGAGGCCACGGCGCAGGCGGTGGGTGCGGCCATGGGCCCGGTCTTTGCCGAACTTGGCATTGAATTCAACGTCTACGTAGGGCCGGTGGCCACGGAAGGGGCGCGGGTGGTTTCGGCGGAATAGCTAAAACGCTCTGTCATCCTGAGCGCAGCGAGGGACTTTATCAAATCGGAGTAATTGGTCTTGATGATTGGCGCGTGAGAAGGTCCTTCGCTGTGCTCAGGATGACAGAACATTATGAAGAGCGGACACAAACAATAAAATGAAATACTACAGCCTCCGCCACCAGTCGCCGCGGGTTGATTTTCGCACGGCCACCGTCACCGGCCAGGCGCCGGACGGCGGCCTGTATTTCCCCGAAACCCTTCCGAAGCTTCTGCCCGGCTTCCTGCGCGAGCTGCGCACCCTGAGCAAGGCCACCGTGGCCCTGAACGTAATGCAACCCTACGTGGGCAATGCCATCCCGGCGGCCGATTTGCACGGCATCTGCGCCGAGGCGGTGGATTTTGAGTTTCCGCTGGTGCCCGTGGCGGCGGGCGTGGCGGCGCTGGAGCTGTTCCACGGCCCCACGCTGGCGTTTAAAGACGTGGGGGCGCGGTTTATGAGCCGCTGCCTGGGCTACTTCGCCCAGCGTGGCGACACGCCGCCCGTGACCGTGCTGGTGGCCACGTCGGGCGACACCGGCGGGGCCGTGGCCAGCGGCTTTTTGGGCGTGGCGGGCGTGGAAGTCGTCATTCTTTACCCCTCCGGCAAGGTGAGCCCGGTGCAGGAGCAGCAGCTCACCACGCTGGGCCAGAACATTACGGCGCTGGAAGTGCAGGGCACGTTCGACGACTGCCAAGCGCTGGTGAAGCAGGCCTTTCAGGACGCGGACTTGGCCAAGCGGCGCTTCCTCACTTCGGCCAACAGCATCAACGTGGCGCGGTGGCTGCCGCAACAGCTCTACTACTGCTTTGCCGCGCAGCAGTGGCCCGAAGGCGCCGCGCCGCCGGTGGTGGTGGTGCCCAGCGGCAACTTCGGCAACATTTGCGCCGGGCTGCTGGCGCGGGCCTCGGGGCTGCCGCTGGGCCATTTCATTGCGGCCTGCAACGCCAATGAGCCGGTGCCTGCTTACCTGCGCACCGGCACCTTCACGCCGCGGGCGGCCGTGCCCACGTTTTCCAACGCCATGGACGTGGGCAACCCCAGCAATTTCGTGCGCATTCTGGAGCTTTTTGACAACGACCTGACCAAGATGCGGGCGGCCCTGGGCGCCGATACCGTGAGCGACGCCGACACGGTGGCCGCCATTCGGCAGGTGTGGAACGAGCACGGCTACCTGCTCGACCCGCACGGGGCCGTGGCCTACACGGCGCTGCGCCGCTACCAGGCCGAACACGGCGAGACCGGGGGCATGATACTGGCCACGGCTCACCCGGTGAAGTTCCCCAACGTAGTAGAGCCCATTCTCGGCCACGCCGTGCAATTGCCCGAGGTGGTGCAGGCCCTGCAGGGCCGCGCCAAACGAAGCGTGCCCCTGGCGGTTGACTTCGAAGCGCTGAAAGCCTTTTTGCTGTAGTAACGCCCGGCGTGGCCGTTTTTTAACGGCGGCTACTTTTGCACCGCTTTTCAACTACCCCTGCCCTTGCGCGTGAAAAACCTGCTGCCCAACCTCCTCTTTTTTGCGGTGCTGCTAAGCGTCGCCGCCTGCCGCCCCGACCAGGTGGAGCACCTCAAGGACAGCAAGCGCATCGGCATCGAGGCTGAAAACTGGGAGGTGAAACGCATTCTGCCCAAAGACCTGCTGCGCGCCACGCGCTGGGCCGGCGACTCGCTCACGGCCACGGCCGACACGCTGCTGCGCCGCACGCTGGCCCGCGAGCTGGCGGCGGGCGGCGTGGCCCGGGCCGCCGCCTTCTGCCGTCCCGAAACCTACGGCGCGGTCGATTCCCTGGCCCGTGTGCTCAAGGCCACGGCCCGGCGCGTGAGCGAGCGGCCGCGCAACCCTGCGAACCAGGGCGTGCTGCCGGCGGCGGAAATGACGCCGGACACCACCCGCACCATCCGGCGCGAGTCGCAGGAAGTGTTTTTCTACCAGCAGCCCATTGTGCTCAACAATACGCTATGTCTGCGCTGCCACGGCGAGGTGGGCCCGGACATCGCACCCGCCGATTACGCCTTCCTCAAAAAGCAGTTTCCGCAGGACCAGGCCACCGGCTACCGCCTGGGCCAGCCCGTGGGCGCCTGGCAGCTCAGCCTGCGCCGCGACGGCGTGGCCGAATTCTGGACCATGAAAACGCGCAAAAAATGGAAGGAGCACAAGCTGCCCAAGCTGTTTTGAGGAGTACTTTCACCATCAATCAGCTTTTCCAGTTAAATTCTCGTAGCGCGATGCTTACCCTGATTTCTGTTCCGCGGGCGGCAGCTGGCGGCCTGTTGAGCATTGCCGTGGCCTCGGTATCGGTGGCGGAGGCGCAAACGAGTGAAAAACCGCTGACCGTGGCCGAATGCGTGAAGCTGATTCGGCCCGACAGCGTGCACATGTTTTTTGATGCGCAGTACGCGCTAACGCCGCCCACCTGTGCCGCTATCCGGCGCGAAAGCCGAATGGACGCCACCTCCGGCACTTTTCTGGGCGAGGTGCGGGACTACGCCCTACCCGATAACAGTCTGCTGACCAAAGTTCAGTATGCTGCCGGCCAGCGAATGGGCCCCTACGAGCAGCACTATCGAAACCAGCAGCTGGCCGTGAGCGGACAATTTGCGCAGGGCCAGCCGGTGGGTACCTGGAAGTACTGGTACGCCAACGGCCGGCCCTGGCAAACGCTGGAGCTGACCGCGGAGGGGCCGTTGCGCATAGTGGCGTATTGGGACTCGACGGGGCAGCAGCGGGTGAGCGCCGGGGCGGGCACCTGGCAGGAGAGCACCGGCGGCACGCTCCCCACGCGCACCGGCGGGCGGGTGGCCGCGGGGCTGATGGAAGGCACCTGGGAGCGCCGCAGCCTGCTCGATAAGCAGGTGCTGACCGCCGAAGACTACCGCGGCGGGCGTTTGCAGGAAGGCCGGCAGTACATCGGTGTGGTCGGAAAACCTAAAAAGTACCAGACCCAGTCGTTGCTGGGGCCCCGCGTTGCCGACGTTTCCGCTTCAATTGAGCCGTTTCATCTGGGCAAAAGCTGTGAGGAACGGGCGCAACTGGCGGCCGCAGCCGCGGCCAGCCGGGCGGCCTACGCTGCGATGATAATGGTGCAGCCCACGCCGCCCCGCGACCCCAGCACCTACCAGCGCGAAATCCTCATGCGCTTGTCGAGGTTCAACAACCTCACCCAGTGGATGCCCCGCACCGACGGCCAGAGCACGGTGGTCACAGCCGAGGTGGATGCGCAAGGCCAGCTCCACAATTTCACGTCCGAGTCGGGGGGGCTGAGCAATGCTTTTGCTTCGATTATGCGCGAGCTGGGGGCCTGGCACCCGGCCACCGTAAACGGCCGGCCAGTGCCTGGCCAGGTGCGTATTATCTTGAAAATGTATAGCAGCCAACTACAAAGCAGCCTGCAAGCCAATGTGGCCTTTCCGCTCCCGCCCGACGTAATGCCTAAAACAACGAAGTAACTGTTTGAAGCTATGCAGCACCCCACACCTACCATCATCATCGGGGCCGGCATGGCCGGGCTGGCCTGCGCCACCTGGCTGCACCGCGCCGGCCGGCCCGTGCTGCTGCTCGAAGCCTCCGACGCCGTGGGCGGCCGCGTGCGCACGGATGTGACGCCCGAAGGCTTTCGGCTCGACCGCGGCTTTCAGGTGCTGCAAACCAATTACCCCGAGGCCCGGCGCATCTTCGACTACGGCGCGCTGCAGCTGAAGGCTTTTCGCTCGGGCGCCGTCATCCGCATGCCCGATGGCCACGAAACCACGCTGGAAAACCCGTTGCAGCGGCCACTGGCGGCGTTTTCGGCCCTGGCATCGCCCATTGGCACGCTGCCCGATAAGCTGCGCATCCTCAGCTTGGTGCGCCACGTGCTGAAGTGCACGCCGGAGGAACTGCTGGCCCGCCCGGCCACCGACACGCTCACGTTCCTGCAGCGCTACGGCTGGAGCGAGCAGATGATAAATTCGTTTTTCAAGCCCTTTTTCGGCGGCGTGTACCTGGACCGGGAGCTGACCACGGCCAGCAACTTTTTCGAGTTCGTGTTCCAGCAGTTCGTGACCGGCGAAGCGGCCGTGCCGGCCCTGGGCATTCAGCAGCTGCCCGAGCAGCTGGCGGCGCGGCTGCCTGCGGGCACAGTGCAGCTCAACGCGCCCGTGGCCGCCATTGTCGACGGCACGCAGGTGCGGCTTACGTCGGGCAAGGTGTTGGATGCCAGCGGCATCGTGCTGGCCACCGATGGCCTGACGAGCCTGCGCCTGCTGGCCGGCCGCAGCGGCAGCCGCGCCGACGCCGCGAGCGCCGAAGCCGCAAGTTTCCCCACAGCAGCGCGCATCACCACTTGTAACTACTTCGCCACCAATGGCGGCCACTCGCCGGGCCGCAACGACAAGCTGCTGCGTCTCAATGCGTCATCCCGCGCGCTGGCCCACAACGTGGCCTTCCCGGCCGACGTGAGCGGCGCTTACGCCCCGGCCGGCCGGGCGCTGGTTTCCGTCAGCACGCACGGCGAGCGCAGCCTTTCCGAGGCCGAAGTAACGGCCGGCGTGCGCGAAGAGTTGGTGGCGTGGTTTGGGCCGGCGGCGCGGCAGTGGGAACACCTGCGCAGCTACCGCATTGCGGCGGCGCTGCCGGTGTACCTGGCCGGCCAGCCCGTGCGCCAGCCCCTGAAGCTGGCCGAGGGCTTGTACCGCTGCGGCGACTGGGCCGCGTACCCGTCGCTCAACGCCGCGCTGGCCACCGGCCGCGAAGTGGCGGAAATGCTGATTGCGCAGTAGCTTCTAGGCCTCAGCCCACACGTAGCGGCGCGCTTTCCACTCCACCGGTCGGGGCCAGAGCACGTAGCCCAGCACCAGCACCGACATGAAGCACAGGTAGGGTTCGTAGAGCAGCAGCGTGCTCAGGCTTTCGCGCCGCCCGGCCTGCCGCAGCGTGACCGAGAGAAAAGCGGTTTGCAGCCCGATTTTCAGGAAATAAACGCCCGCCACCCATTCCAGGGGCAGAAAACCGGGCCAGAACAGCACCATGTAAAACGCGCCGTAGAGCCAGAACAGCCCGGCCAGGTAACACGGCAGGGTGCCCGCGCCGCTCATCCAGCGCTTGCGCTGCTCCAGCAGCGCCCGCACCGTGGGCTGGGGCAAGGACACGCCCAGCACGCGCGGCTCGCACAGGTTGCGGAAGCCGTAGCCCCGCGCCACCACGGCCTGGAACAGCTGCAAGTCTTCGCTCACGCGGAAGTGCAGGGCCTCGAAACCGCCGGTGGCTTCGTAGGCGGCGCGGGTCACCAGCATGTTGTTGCCCACGGCGGTGGCGGGCAGGCCGCGGTCGGCCAGCAGCCGGATGAGGTTGAGGCCAAACAGCCAGTCGAGCCCCTGCAAGCGCCCAAAAAGCCCGCCGCAAGCCGTGGTGATGCCTGTGACGACGCCCACGCCGGGCGCCAGCGCGGCCAGCATGCCCGCCACCCAGTCGGGCGCCAGAGCCATGTCGGCGTCGGTGAACAGGAAGTAGTCAGTGGTGGCGGCGCGGCAGAGGTGGGCCAGCGCGTTGGCTTTGCCCCGGGCGGTGCCCAACGGCTTGGCGATGTGCAGCAGCCGGAACTGCGGCTTGTCTTTAATAAAAGCCGCAACGATGGCGGCCGTTTCGTCGGTCGAGCCGTCATCGGCGATGAGGATTTCGAGGCGGCCGCTGGGGTAGTTCAGGCGGGCCAGCGAGCGCAGGCAGCGCTCAATCTGGGCTTCCTCGTTGCGGGCCGCCACCAGGATGCTGACGCGGGGCCGAAACGGCCGCCCGGCCCGGCGCCGCACGCGGCGGTGCGGTAGCAGGCACAGCACGCCCGCACATATTCCAAAAAAGACCCCAAAGAAGACAGCCGCCAGCAGCATGCGAAACCGGAATGGTAGATTCCTGGAATACGCGGAAGCTGCTAGCGGCCGTTGCCGGGGTAAATGCGGGTTTTGCTACTGGCAGCCAGTACAAATACGCAGCGGAACTACGCAATTACACTTCCGGGTTGGCCGGGGCCAGAGCGTCGTAGCCGAGGGTTTCGGCGGATTCCTGGGCCGGCAGGCGCACGTCGTCGGCGTCGTGCACGCGCAAGGTGAGCAGGCCCGAGAGTATCATCGACACGCCGCCGAGCACGAGGGTGAGGGCCGCGTTGTCGCTGAAGACGTGCTTGGTGAAAAAGCCCAGCGTGACGCCCGCTACCATCTGCGGCAGCACAATGAAAAAGTTGAAAACGCCCATGTAGTACCCCATTTTGTTGCTGGGCAACGACCCGGCCAGCATGGCGTAGGGCACCGAGAGGATGGAAGCCCACGCCACGCCCACGCCCAGCATGGGCACCAGCAGGGCCAGCTCGGCCACCCGGAAGCTGTGGGCGCCGAACAGATTAAGGGTCGTGGTTTGCTCGATGGGGATGTCGCCGATGAAGTAGATGGAAATCAGCCCCAGGCCGCCCAGCGCCAAGCACAGCATGTGCGTGAAGCGCCGGCTGGTGGCGCGGGCCACCAGCGGCAGGGCCAGCGCCGCCAGGGCCGAAACCCCGTTATAAACCGAGAAACAGACGTTGACCCAGTCGGCGCCTTCGTTGTACAGCTTAGAAGTGGTGTCGTGGGTGTGGTAAATGTGGCTGGTGATGGCGGGGGTGGCGTAAATCCACATCGAAAACAGCGCCAGCCAGCTAAAGAACTGCACCACGGCCAGTTGGCGCATGGTCCGGGGCATGCCCACCACGCCCGCAAACGACTCGCGGACGCCGTGCCAGAAGCCGGCCGTGCGGCGTTTCTCCTCTTCAAAAGCCGCCAGGTCCGCGGGCGGGTATTCGCGCGTGCTCAGCACGGTCCAGAGCACGGCCAGGAAATACACGGCCCCGCCGGTGTAAAAGGCGTATTTCAGCGAAGGCGAAATCTGGCCGGCGGGCGCTACGTTGGAAAAGTGGGCCCACTTGGTGTACATGTAGGGCAGCAAGGACCCCACCACGGCCCCAATGCCGATGAAAAACGTTTGTGCACCGAAGCCTGTCGTGCGCTGCTCGCTGGGCAGCAAGTCGCCCACCAGGGCCCGGAAGGGCTCCATCGAAATGTTGATGCTCGAATCCATCACCCAGAGCATGCCGGCGGCCATCCAGAGGGCCGAAACGTTGGGCATCACCACCAAGGCCAGCGAAGCGCAAATGGCCCCCACGAGGAAAAACGGCCGCCGACGCCCCCAGCGCGGGCTCCAGGTGCGGTCCGACAAGTAGCCGATGATGGGCTGCACTAGCAAGCCCGTGGCCGGCGCCGCCAGCCACAGGAACGCCAGCTCGTCCTGCTTGGCCCCCATGGTTTCGAAAATGCGGCTCATGTTGCCGTTTTGCAGGGCAAAGCCAAATTGAATGCCGAGAAAGCCAAAGCTCATGTTCCAGATTTGCCAGAAGCTGAGGCGCGGCTTGGCGCTGGTGCTGGTGGTGGGTGCGGCGGTGGGAGCGGCCATGAGGGGAGAAGAAAGGGTGAAGGCTGCGACACGCCCGAAACCGGGGCACCGCAGCCTTCAAATTTAGGGATTTACGTTGCACAGCGCAAACGTTAGCGCGGCTTAATCTCGAAGATGTAGGCCGACAGCGGCGCCAGCGTCAGGTTGAGGGCGGTGCGGGGCTCGTCGGTGTCGAGAAGGTCGGTGTAGGTGTAGAATTTTTTGCTGCTCAGGCCCATGGCCGTCATGGCCTCGGCCGGGATGGTGATGGTGGGCCGGTAGGTTTTGTCGGCCGAGAAGTTGACCACCACCAGTAGTTGCTGGGTAGCGGTGTAGCGCAGGTAGGAATAGACATAGCGCTGGTCATACTCCTTGCCTAGGTTGTTGGCGTCCTGCAGTTCGTAGAAGCGGCCTTTGCGCAGGGCCTCGTTCTGGCCCGTGACGGTGAGGAGGCGGGCGTAGAACTCGCGCAGGCTTTTCTGCTCGGGGCTGAGCCGGGCACCGTCGAACTTGCCCTGGTTCAGCCACTTCTGGTGCTCGGGCACGCCCCAGTAGTCGAAGATGCTGGTGCGGCCGTCGTCGCTGCTGAAGCCTTCGGCGCCGCGGGCGGGCTCGCCCACTTCCTGCCCGAAGTAGAGCATCACGGGGCCGCTGGCCAGGGTAGCCGTCACGGTCATGGCCGGGATGGCGCGCTTGGGGTCGGTGGCAAAGTCCTTGGAGGCAATGCGTTGCTCGTCGTGGTTTTCCAGGAAGCGCAGCATGCGCGACGAAAAGCCGTTGCTTTCCTCCTTCCACACGCGGGTGATGTCCTCGGTGGTGCCGGTGCCGGTCATCAGCTTGCGCAGGCCGTCGTAGAGGCCCACTTTGTCGTAGAGAAAGTCGAATTTCCCTTTGTCCAAGTAGGTTTTGTATTCCTTGGCGTTGTAGGCTTCGGCGATGAAGACGATGCCGGGCTTCACCTTTTTTACTTCGGGAATAACCCAGGCCCAAAACTCCACGGGCACCATTTCGGCCATGTCGCAGCGAAAGCCGTCCACGTTTTTGCCGGCCCAGAACACGAGGATATCGCGCATCTTCTTCCACGTGTCGGGCACGGGCGTGAAGTAGGGCTTGCGGCCGTTCGGGTAGTCCACGCCGTAGTTCAGCTTGATGGTCTCAAACCAGTCGTTCACGCTGGGCGCTTCCGAGAAAACGTCGTTGCCGGTGGCGCGGGCGGGCGTTTCGAGGTATTTGCCGTCTTCGCGCGGGCCTTTGCCGGGGCCGAGCGGGTTGTAGTCGGGCGGCACCACAAAGCTCTTGCCGGGCAGGTAGTAGAAGTTGTTGGTGGGCGCGAAGGCCTTGGTTTTGTCGTCCGTGGCGCCCAAATCCACCACGCCCTGCGGCTTGGCATCTGACTTGTAGGAGCGGGCCACGTGGTTCGGAATGAAGTCCATGAGAACCTTCAGGCCGTGGTCGTGGGTGCGCTTGATAAGGGCCTCGTACTCGGGCATGCGGTTTTTCACCACCACCGCCAGGTCCGGGGCCACGTCGTAGTAGTCCTTGATGGCGTAGGGCGAGCCGGCGCGGCCCTTCACCACGTCGGCGTCGTCGGCCGGAATGCCCTGGCTCGTGTAGTCCGTCATGGTGGCGTGTTCGAGCACGCCGGTGTACCACACGTGGCTCACGCCCAGCTTCTTGATTTCCTCTAAGGCTTTGTCGGTGATGTCGTTGAACTTGCCGCAGCCGTTCTCCGTGATGGTGCCGTAGGGCTTGTTGAGGGCCACTTTGTTGCCGAACAGGCGCGTCATCACTTGGTAAATGACCAGCTTGTTGTCCTGGGGCACTTCCGCGGTGGTGTTGGGGTCCGGGGCGGGGCGTTTTTTGTCCACGGGCGGGTTGGGCAAAGCGAATGCAGCCAGGGTGAGGAGGCTGCCAGCCAGCAACAGTTGTTTCATGATGCGGCAAGATAGCGCTTTGCTTCATGACGTTCCTGGTATTCCTCATTTGCCATCTTACCATTCCTGCGTGAGCGGGTGCAGCATCAGCTCGTCCACCACCACGTGGGCGGGGGCTTCCAGCACGTAGCGCACGGCCTGGGCCACGTCGGCGGGGCGCAGGTGGGTTTTCTCGGCCTCCGCGCTGCCGGGCGTGGTGTCGTTGAAGTACGTATCAACCAAACCCGGATAAATGGTGCTCACCTTGATGCCGTGCGGGCGCACTTCCTTGCGAAGGCTGGCCAGCACGGCGTCCTGGGCAAATTTGCTGGCGCCGTAGGCCGTGCCGTGGGCGAAGGTGCGCCGGGCCACGTCGGAGGCAATGCCCACGATGTGGCCGCGCTTCCGGGCCTTGAAATGCGGCACGGCGGCTTTGCAAAGCAGAAATGTGCCTTTCACGTTGGTGTCGAACATCCGGTCCCACTCGGCGGCGCTGAAATGCTCCAGCTCATTGAAAGAGCCCACCCCGGCGTTGCACACCAAGATGTCGAGCCGGCCGAACTGGCGCAGGGTTTCGGCCACTACGTGCCGGGCGTCCTCCTCATCGGCAATGTCGGCCACGATGCCCAGGCCCTGGGTTTTGTGCGTCAGCTCGTTGAGCTCTGCCTGGCTGCGGGCCACGGCCACCACTTTGGCGCCTTGCAGGGCCAGCAGCAGCGCAATGGCCCGGCCGATGCCGCGGCTGGCGCCGGACACGATGGCTACTTGGTCGGTGAGGTCGGTCATGTTCTCGGGTTTTTAGCCCGCAGAGGGCGCTGAAGTTTGCGCAGAAGACGCAGATGGTTCTTCCAGGCCGTTCACTTTTCTAAAGATGCCGCTTTTGATGTAGGGCACGTTGAAGTTAATGAGCAAACCAAGTTTATGGCCCGAGAGCTTTAAGTACGTGAGCAACTGCAGGTGGTGAACCTCGAGCAGAACTTCTACGGATTTTAGCTCAATCACCACTTTGTGCTCCACCACCAGGTCCATCCAAAACCCATTTTCCAGCCGCAGGCCGTCGTACAGCATGGGCAAAGCCACCTGGGTTTGCACGTGCAGTCCCAGCTTTCGCAGCTCGTGGCTTAGCAGGGTTTCGTACACCGATTCCAGCAGCCCTGGTCCGAGGGCTTGGTGAATGGTGTAAGCCGCCTTCCTCACCAAGTAGGAAACGTCGTTCTCGTGCTTCTGCGTCATCTGCGTAAACCTCTGCGTCTTCTGCGGGCTAAAAAACCCAAGAACGACACTATTTCCGCAATTCCACCACCCAGGCCGTGTGGGCCGGCACGGTCAGCGTTTTCAAATCCGAAATCACCGCCCCGCTCGTCACCTCCACGCCGGAGGAAAACCCGTCCGTGCGCTCGGCGAAGCGGCTGCCGTCTACCTTCTTTTCTTCCTTGGTGTTGTTGGCAATCACCATCACGCACTCCGTATCCGAGTACCGGAAATACGTGTACACGCCGTCCTGCGGGATGAATTGCATCAGCCTGCCCGAGCTCAGAACGGGGTGCGTTTTGCGGTAGTTGGCCAGCTTGCTCACGTAGTCGAAGGCCTCGCCGGCCTGCCCGGGCCGTGAGGCAAAGTAGTTCACCTTATCGCCCGCAAAGCCGCCGGGAAAGTCCTCGCGCACCTTGCCGTCGGGGTTCGAGAAGTTCTTCATCAGCACCTCGGTGCCGTAGTAGAGCTGCGGTGTGCCGCGCAAGGTCAGCAGCCAGGCAATGCCGGTTTTGAACTTGCCAAAATCCTCGCCCACCACCGAGTAGAAGCGGCTCATGTCGTGGTTGTCCAGAAACGGCACGTTGCGCGTAGCGTCCACGTACAGCCAGTCGCCCTGCAGGGCGTGGTAGAGCTTGCTCAGGTCGCCGTTTTCCGTCTTCAGGGCATCCAAAATGCTGAAGCAGACCTGAAAATCCAGCACGCCCGGCAGGTTCGACTTAAAGCCGTTTACCGGCGGAAAAATATTCTGGGCGAAGAAAGCCTGCTCGGCCTCAGTGCCCTCCCAGGCTTCACCAAACATGGCCAGCCTGGGGTATTCTTCCTGAATGGCTTTGCCCCACTGCATCAGGAACTGCGGGTCAGAATACGGGTAGGTATCAATTCGATACCCGTCCAGCCCCGTCGATTCCACCCACCACAAGAAGTTCTGAATCAGGTACGTGGCCACCAGCGGGTTGCTCTGGTTCACGTCGGGCATGGTGGTGTCAAACCAGCCGTTGTTGAACAACTGGTAGTCGCGCTTCGAGCCGTAGGGGTCGTTCAGGGCATAGGCGTTGTAGTTGCTGCGCGTGAACGTGGGAAAGGCGTGGAACCAGTCGGCTGCCGGCTGGTCAAGGAACAGATGGTGGTAGCTGCCCCAGTGGTTGAGCACGATGTCCTGCACCACTTTCAGGCCCTGGGCGTGCGCATCCTTCACAAACTGCTGGTATTCGGCGTTGGTGCCGTAGCGCGGGTCGATTTTGTAGCAGTCCGTCACGGCGTAGCCGTGGTAGCTGGCCTTGGGCATGTCGTTTTCCACCAGCGGCGTGGGCCAGATTGCCGTGGCGCCCAGCTGCTTAAAGTAGTCGAAGTGGTTGGCAATGCCCTTGAGGTCGCCGCCGTGGCGGGCATACATGGTGTCGCGGGCCACGCGCGGGGCGCGGGTGCCCTTCACCACGTCGTTCTTCGGGTCGCCGTTGGCAAACCGGTCGGGCATCAGCATGTAGATGAAGTCGGCCTGCGTGAGGCCCTGCGTGCGCTGCGGGTCGGTGTTGCGGGCGCGCAACTCGTAGGTGTAGGTTATAGTCTTGGCCTTGATTTTCCCGCCCTCGGGGTCGGTATTGAAGAACAGTTGCATTGTGCCTGGCTTGGCATCTGATGCAATGATTAAATTGACTATCAAATAATTCGGATTCTCGACTGGTTGGACGCTCTCGATTCGGGCCCCGGCATAAGGTGCTGCCTTTGGAGATGCCGGGCCGATGGCTACCAACCTTTTTGAGCCGATGCCGGGTGCGTGCACCAGCAACTGCAGCCTGGGGTTTTTCATGCCCACCCACCAGTACGTCGGGTCGATGCGGACGCCGGCTGCGGCTGTGGCGGTGGCGGCGGGCGGCGCAGTCGTTTTGGCTGAAGTGGGGGAAATGGCGGCCAACGCATACACCGCGGCTAAAAGCAGATGAGAGGTTTTCATGAGACGGAGCAGCTAGTGGAAACGTTTGCGCAACAAAAGTACGATTTTGGCAATGTGAGCCCTCAGAAGAATGCCAACAAACTATGCAGTTGCGGCAGCTCCGAAACCCCGGCTGAGTTGTGCAGGTGCTCCGTTCAACTCGTTGCTGAGACTACCGGATGGTGAACCAGATTTGGTATTTATCAAATGAGTAGCTGGTTATTCCCAACTCGGCCTTCCCTGCCGTCGTTAGGAAGCCTTGCCGGCGCCGGCCCAACGGCCTGCTTCGGCGTACCACCTTTTGCTTCAACCGACCTTTCCAATGGCTGAAAACTCTAAACTAGCTGATACTCTCAACGAACTGACCCTGTTCGTCAACGACCGCATCGAGGGCTACAAAACCGCCGCCCACGAAACCAAAGACCCGCAGAACCAAGCCTATTACCAGCAGCTGGTGCAGCAAAGCGAGCAGTTCGTGAGCGAGCTGAACGGCTTCGCCAAGGCCGCCGGCGGCGACGCCGAAAGCAGCACCACGCTCAAGGGCAAGTTCTACCGCGGCTTCATGGACGCCAAGGCCCTCGTCACCAACCGCAGCGAAGCCAGCATCCTGGATTCCAACATTTACGGCGAAGAGTGGGCCATCAAAGCCTACGCCGAAGCCCTGGAATCGTCGGAGCTCACCGGCGCCGCCCGCCAGGCCGTGGAGCGCCAGCACCAGACCTCGCAGGAAACCCTGCGCAAGCTCCAGCAGCTGAAAGGCATCGCCAGTGTGGGGTAGGCCCGGCCAGCTATTTTGGCGCACAATGCGGCTTGGGAAAGCGCTTCCTGAGTGGCGTCATTGCGCGTCTGCACCACAAGCTTAATATTGGGCTTCTACTTTATTTGTCGAAACGTTTGCACATTGCGGCTTCGTCTTGTTAAGTCGCCTGGCTTAGCTTCACCTTCATTTTAACCCGCCTTTCTTTTAATGCCAGCCTTGGCTGGTGTCATATTTCCTTATGGCTTTCACGTTCAAACCTTACGCGCCCGCGGCCAAATACAAAACCGCTGCGGCGTACTTCTCGATGGAATTCGCCGTCGACCAAGCCCTCAAAACCTACTCCGGCGGCCTGGGCTTTTTGGCCGGCTCGCACATGCGCTCGGGCTTCGAGCTGAAGCAGAACCTGGTGGGCATCAGCATCCTGTGGAGCTTTGGCTACTACGACCAGGGCCGCGCCGAAGACCAGACCATGCGCGCCGAGTTCCGCCAGAAGCACTACTCGTTTCTGCAGGACACGGGCCTGGTGTTCCCCATCACCATTCACGGCGCCGACGTGCACGTGAAGGCCCTGTACCTGGCCCCGGAGGTGTTCGGCACCGTGCCCATGTTCTTCCTGACCACCGACATCGCGGAAAACGACTACATCTCGCGCACCATCTCGCACCACCTCTACGACCCGGACGCCGCGGCCCGCGTGGCCCAGAGCATCCTGCTGGGCGTGGGCGGCGGCAAGCTGCTCGACGTGCTCGGCCGCAAAACCGACGTGTACCACCTTAACGAGGGCCACGGCCTGCCGCTGGCGTTTTACCTCTACGAAAAACACGGCCGCGACCTGGCCGAAGTGCAGAAGCGCCTCGTGTTCACCACCCACACGCCCGAGCTGGCCGGCAACGAGGAGCGCCCCATGAAGCTGCTCACTGACATGACCTTCTTCGGCACCATGACCGAGGAGGAAGTGCGCCGCGAAGCCCGCATCGGCACCGGCGATGCCCTGAACTACACCCTCACCGCCCTGCGCTTTTCGCGCAAAGCCAACGCCGTGAGCAAGGTGCACGGCCGCGTGGCCAACGAAATGTGGGGCCACTACGAGGGCATCTGCCCCATCATCCCCATCACCAACAGCCAGAACGGCACCTACTGGCGCGACCCGCAACTGGCCGCCGCCAACAAAAGCAAGGACGATGCGGCCCTGCTCGCCCGCAAGCAGGAGCTGAAAAAAGAGCTGTTTAAAATCGTGGCCGACCAGACCGGCAACGTCTTCGACTCCAGCGTGCTCACCGTGGTATGGGCCCGCCGCTTCGCCGGCTACAAGCGCGCCGACCTGATTCTGCGCCACTTCGAGCGCTTCGTGGAGTTGGCCAGCAACACCCAGCGCCCCATTCAGGTGATTTGGGCCGGCAAGCCCTACCCGAAAGACTTCGGTGCGGTGGCCTTGTTCAACGACATCATGAAGCGCACGGCCAGCCTGCCGAACTGCGCCGTGCTCACCGGCTACGAGCTGGGCCTGTCGGCCGCCCTCAAAAAAGGCTCCGACATCTGGCTGAATACGCCCCGCTTCCCGCGCGAAGCCAGCGGCACCAGCGGCATGACCGCCGCCATGAACGCCAGCGTGAACCTGAGCATCGCCGACGGCTGGATTCCGGAGTTCATCCGCGACGGCGAAAACGGCTTCGTCATCGCGCATTCCGACGAAACCCTGCCCGAAAACGTGAAGGACGACCAGGAAGCCACCGCCCTGCTCGACGTGCTGGAAAACACCGTGCTGCCCATGTATTACGACCAGCCCAAGAACTTCCTGAAAGTGGTAAAAACCGCCATGAAGGACGTGGAGCCGGAGTTCGAGTCGGGCCGTATGGCCCGTGAGTACTACGAGCTGCTGTACAAAGCGTAAGCGAGACGGAAGGAGCAGTAGGTTTCATCTGTCATCCTGAACGCAGTGAAGGACCTTATCATGTCGGAACGATTGTCGTATAAACGACTCGTCCGAACGTGGTAAGGTCCTTCACTGCGTTCAGGATGACCGACAATATTATCCTTTCCATTTCTCTTCCCTGCCTTATCCGCCATGTGTGGTCGCTACACCTTCATCGCCCCGGCTCCCACGGCTGAGCAGCGTTTCGACGCCACGTTCGCCGAGCCCGCCCCGACTACCTACAACGCCGCGCCCTCGCAGCGCCTGCCCATCATCACCAACGCCGCGCCCGGCCAGATTCAGCTCCTGAACTGGGGCCTCGTGCCCAGCTGGAGCAAGGACCCCGCCGCCGGCCCCAAGCCCATCAACGCCCGCGCCGAGACGCTGGCCGAGAAGCCCTCGTTTCGGCAGTTGCTGGGCCGCAAGCGCTGCCTGGTGCTGGCCGACAGCTTCTTCGAGTGGCAAGCCACGCCCGGTGGCAAAGTGCCGCACCGCATCCTGTTGCGCAACGAGCAGCCCTTCGCCTTCGCCGGCCTCTGGGACGAGTGGGTGGACCGCGGCACCGGCGAGCTGCACCCCACCTTCACCATCATCACCACCGAGCCCAACGAACTGATGGCCAACATCCACAACCGGATGCCCGTCATCCTGCCCACCCGCGCCGCCGAGCAAGCCTGGCTCGACGACGGCCTGGGCCTGAAGGCGCACCAGGAGCTGCTGGTGCCCTACGACGCCGCGGCCATGCAGGAATACGTCATCAGCAAGCGCGTGAACTCGCCGGCCAACAACGACCCCGAAGTGCTGGCGGCAGCTTGACACTTCGCTGAGCGAGGGAAAACCCGTCTGTCATCCTGCGCTCCGCTCAGGATGACAGACGGGTTTTTCATACTTCATGAAGCAAAGCGTTACTTTGCCCGCATGAACTGGCGCAACCCCTGGCTTTTACCGATTCTCATTCTCGTGCTGGCTTCGGCCGTGCAGCTGGACTTGCCGTGGTGGAGCCTGGCCGTGGTCGCCTTTGTAGTGGGCTTGGCCATTGCGCCCACCGGCCGCGTGGCGTTTTGGGCGGGCTTTAGTGGCGCCGCCTTGAGTTGGATACTCCCTGCCGCTTGGCTGGCTTACCAGAACGAGGGCCTGCTGGCCCACCGCATGGCGCAGCTGCTGCCACTGGGCGGTTCGGTGCCGGTGCTGGTGCTGGTGGCGGGCCTGGTAGCCGGGCTGGCCGGTGGCCTGGCGGGGCTGGCCGGCGCTTGGTTGCGCCTGGCGGTGCGCCCGGTAAATCCCGCCGCCTGACGATGGTAGAGACGCATAGTTGCGTCTCGTCGTTGAACGGCTGGCACCGCGCCGCTGGGGCGTTACTCAGGCGTCATCGTCATAACGGACGCAAGATGCTGCGTCTCTACTTGTAAGTGTACCAGTTCAGTACTTCCAGGCCGGCCTGGTCGTCGTCAGCTTCCACCACCTCGTTGATGACGTACTGAATTTCGTCGTCGGACCAGCCTTCGTCTTCGGCGGCGGGCACCCAGAGGTCGAGGGCGGCGTAGCGGTTGGTGCCGGGCGGCAGGGCCCAGCGGACTTTTTTGCGGATGTTCATGGCGCAATATTCGGAAAAGATGCCCGGTAGTCGGTGCTAACCTTATTTTTTGGGCGCAGCTTTGATGACTTTGAGCTGCACGGGCACCACCCCGGCATCCACCAAATCCAGCTTCTGGGCGGCTTTGCGCGAAACGTCCACGATGCGGCCTTTCACGTGCGGGCCCCGGTCGTTCACGGTCACTTTCACCGACTTGCCGTTGCGCACGTTCGTGACTTTGATGCGGGTGCCGAAGGGCAGGGTGTTGTGGGCGGCCGTCATTTTGCCGGGCCGGTAAGGCGCGCCGCTGGTGGTGGGCCGGCCGGCGAACTTATCGGCGTAGTACGAGCCCTGGCCCGACTGCGTGAACGCATTGCGGCTGCCCCCGCAGGAGGTGGCCAGCAGCAGGGCCGGCAGCGCCCACCGTAGCGGCCCGAAGGGGCGGAGGTACAGAAATTTGGCCTTGAGGTAGTGCTTCATCTAAACTTTATAATTGGCGGCCACCTTTCGGCCATATTTCTCACCCCAAACAACTTTCAACCCCATGAAAAACCTGTTGAAACTGGCTTCGGCCCTGGCTCTCTCGTGCACCTTCCTGGCCGCTCACGCGCAGCAGGGCGACGACAAGATGGCGAAAAAAGAAGCCAAGACGGAAGGCAAGATGATGAAGAAGGACGGCAAGATGGCGTCGGACAAGATGGCCAAGAAAGACGGCAAGATGGTGAAGAAGGACGGCAAAGCGATGGCGAAGGACAAAATGTAGTCCATCGGCCATTGGCCCCTACCGCCCGGCTTGCCGCCCCGCTTGCCGCCCCGCTTTGGGGCCGGTGGGCCGGGCGGTTTTTTTGCCCGGCTGCGTTTTGGCGGGCTTCGTTGTCGCTTCGGGTTTGGGTTTCGGCGCGGGCACGCGCAAGGCCTGCAACGCCTCAAAGTTGCCCTGGAATACGTTGAAGTCGACCACGCCGCGGATGCCGGGCACGTAGGCCTCATCGGAGTGTTGCCAGATTATCCACTTGCTGCGGGGCATGGCGGGCTTTTTCACCTCGTAGTGGGCCAGCCAGAGCGGGTAGTCGTCGAAGTGCCCGGCCAGGTGGCGCCGGTAGAAGCTGTGGTTGGAATAGAGAATGGGCCGCACGCCGTAGTGCGCCTCGGTGAGGCGCAGCCAGCGGGCCACCTCGCGCCGCAGCACGGCCACGTCGTGAAAATTGGGCGCTTCCACGTCGAGCACCGGCGGCAGGTCGCCGGGCGCCAGGGGCACGGTGCGGGCAAAAAGGTCGGCCTGAATCTGCCCGTCGCGGTTGGGCTGAAAATAGTGGTAGGCGCCGCAGAGCACGCCGGCCTTGCGGGCTTCCTTCCAGTTGCGGGCAAAGCGCGGGTCGCGCAACGTGGCCCCCTCGCTGGCCTTGATGAAGGCAAACCGCACCTTGTTGCGCGCCACCTCGGGCCAGTCGATGCGGCCCTGGTAGGCCGACACGTCGATGCCATGCACCGAGTAGCCGGCCAGCAGCGGCGTTTTTTCGCGGCCCGTGAGGCCGTTTTTGGTGAAGGTGGCCCAGGCCCGGCGGGCGTAGCGGTTGAGCTGCACCTGGTGGCGCTGGTAGTACACGGCGCCGGCCAGCAGCGCCAGCAGCAACCCGGCCAGCACGGCGCGCCGCCAGGCCCGCCGGGGCGCGCGGGGCGGGGCGGGAGGGGTGGCGCGGCGGGTGGGCGAAGGCTGGGGCATGGCGGGGCGGCTCAAAAATAACGACGGCCCCGGCGGCATCGTGCCTCGGCCGGCGGCTTTTCGCCAACTTTGCGCTTCCAGCCATCCGTCCCTGCTATGTCTTTCCTCCGCGCCGCCGATGCCCGCGACGAATCGGGCCACCTCATCAGCGAGTTGCACGGCGTCACGCTCGCCGCCATTCTGGAATACCTCGTGGCCGCCTACGGCTGGCCCGAACTCGACGCGCGCCTGCGCATGAACTGCTTCGCCGACAACCCCAGCGTCAAATCCAGCCTCACGTTTTTGCGGCGCACGCCCTGGGCCCGCGCCAAAGTGGAGCAGCTCTACATCAAGGCCCGCTCGGCCGAAGTGCAGGGCCGCCCGCGCCCCTAACCGCCATGGCCGACGTCTCTCCCAAATCCTCCGCCGCGTCGCTGTTCGTGGGCCTGCTGCTGTTCGTGGCCTTCGAGACGGTGGCTTTCTACGCCCTGCAATACCTCACTTCCGGCCTGGGCGAATCGAACCAGATGCAGCCCGAAAACACCATTGTGAGCAACTGGCTCAAGACGATGGTGTTTTTTGTGGCGCACCTCATCCTGGTCATCCTGGCCATGCTGGTGCTCAGCAATCAGCTGCCGCGCCACTACCGGGGGCAGGTGATGGGCTGGTTTTACCTGGCGCTGCTGATGAGCTTCGTGCTCCTGATTCCGCTGTTTGGGTAGGGACTGTTGTAAAAAGAACGTCATGCCGAGCGCAGCGAAGCATCTTTACCGCTGTGGTAATCCGATTAAAAGGAGGAACTGTTGCGGTAAAGATGCTTCGCTGCGCTCAGCATGACGTTCTAATCCAAAATGCCCTAAAAAACAAAACCACCGCTGTGGGCGGTGGCTCAATGTGAAACCGGAAAGACTCAGAAAGCAGCCGGTCGGCCCCGGCGTTATGGATGGACTGCGGTGCCGGTCGGTCCCGGCGTTATAATTAATTAACAGATAGTCAGGAAGATTAATTCGCGGCAAGGGCCGGAATTAATTGTGGCGAATGTCGATTTCGCGCTGCTGGTCCGTCGGGTTCAGGAAAGGAATGCGGACTTGCAGCTCCTGGCCTTCGTGCACGGCATCGATGCGCGACAGGTCGAGGTTGTTCGGCAGGTCGAGGGTCTGGACGAAGAGGGGAGCGGCCAGCTGCGCTTCCGGCTCGTGGCGGTACTCGCCGAACACGGTGAGGCGCTGCTGGTTGAGCACCACGCGGAAGCTTTCGGCCGGCACGGTGGGCATGGCCACGCGCAGAATCACGCCTTTGGGGCGCTGGTCGACGCGCAGTTGGGGCTGGGCCACGCCACCGCCGATGGTGTTGAGCAGGTCAAGCTGCGGGGCGATGGTACGGATAAATTTCGGGCTGATGAATTTCATGGCAAGGAGCCGGTTTTAGGGGCGGCTTCGGGCTTGCTATGACAAATGATGTACCAATCTCAATCAGTACTTACTACGCCTGAAAATCAGCCGAATTGGCGGAAATTTTAGGCGCATTTTTACCATTGCGGCCACGCTGGCAGCAAACGCGGTTTTACCCCCGGAAAAGCCGACGAAATGGCATCAAAACCGGCTGGTGAGGCCGAAGTGAATCTTCGAGTTGCTCAGGCCGAACTGCTGGCCAATGGACGTGGCCTGGCCCGCCGAGTACACGAACTGAAACAAGCCGGCCGGCGTGCGGAAGCTCAGGCCCGCGCCCACGCCGGTGGGCTGGTCGCTGAACCGGTCGTCGGTCACGTCGTGCCGCAGGTAGGCTTGGTCGGCAAACAAAAACACGTAGGAATCGGCGCCGATGAACTGGCGAAATTCGGCCGTGGCCACGGCGAAAGAGCTGGTGTAGAACTGGTTTTCGTTGAAGCCGCGCAGGGAGTTCAGTCCGCCCAGCCGCAGCAGGTCGTTGGTGAACAGGCGCGGGCTGAGCAAGCCTTCGCCGCGCAGGCGCAGCAGCAGCACGCCGGCGCGCTTCACCGGGAAGTAGCGCTCGGCGCGCAGGGCAAAGGTGTACTGGGTAGAGCGCATCGGGATGTCCTTGTAAAGTTCGGCGCGGAGCTGGGCGTTCTGGCTGATGGTTTTGGTGCCCACGGCCGATTGCAAATTCACCAAAGCGCCGCGGTGCGGGAAAAACAGGTCGTCGAGGCTGGCCCAGGCGTAGGCCAGGCCGTAGGAGTTGTACTGCGAGTCTAGGTTGGCGGGCAGCACGGTGGTGTCCTTCAACTCGTCGAGAAACGAGCCCCGCTGCTCGGCAAAAAAGCTGATGCGGCCGGCTCGCACGGTGGGGTACGTCACCTGCAGGCGCGGCTGAATGGTGGTGAAATCGTTGGTTTGCTGGTAGAGGTTGAAGGTGCCGGAAAGCTCCAGCGGTGAGCCAAAGAAGTTGGGGTGCACATACTGCGCATCGAGCAGCTGCGAGAGCGCATCGGTTTTGCGCCATTGCAGGCCGAGCTGCTTGCCGCCGCCCTTGATGTTGCGCAGGTTGATGGTGACGTCGCCGGTGAACTGCACCCCGCTTTGGTCGGCGTTGGAGTTCGGCAAAATGCCCACAATGGCGTCGAACTGGTTGCTGGGCCGGTCATCGAGCAGCAAATACACGCGGGCCTTGCCGCCGGCAAACCGGATTTCGGGCTCGGCGCGCAGCTTGAGGTAGGGCAGCTGGCGCAGCAGTTGGGCCGCGCCCACCACCCGCTGCTGGCTGAAGGGCTGGCCCGGAAATATCTGCAAATACTTGGTGATGAACCGCTTTTTAGTTTTGGTGTTGCCCACTATCTGCAGCGAGTCGAACACCACCGCCGGGCCGCGCTTGAGCACCACGCGCCCGGCAATGGCGCGCCCGCTGAGCTGCACCGAATCGAGGCCCACGGTGGCGAAGGGGAAGCCCTGGTTTTCGGCTTCGGTGAGGATGCGCTCCTGCAGCCGGGCCCAGTCGCCGGGCAGAAAGGGCGTTTGGCGAAACAATTTTTCGCGGTAGCCAGCGCGCGTCAGCAGGCCGTCGCCGAGGTTGCCGTTGCGCAGGTAGGCCCAGCGAAACTGCTCGCCCACGTAGAGGCGCACACGCACCGTGTCGCGGCCCCAGCGCAGCTCGTCGGCCGAGGCCGTGAGGTAGGCGTCGCCCTGCAGGGCCACCACCAGGTCGCGCACTTCGCGCAGCGCGCTCAGCGAATCGGGCACGGTGGCGGGCAGTTTGTAGCGCCGCACGATGGGCCGGTCGGCCGCTTCGGTTTCGAGCTGCAGCACCCGCGGGCGGCCCAGCAGCTGGCGCGGCGCGGGCGCCGGGGGCGGCGCATCGCGCGGCGGCAGGGGCGGGGTGGCCAGGCCGGGCTGGTTGGGCGCGGCGGGGTTGAGGCTGGGCATTTGGGCGCGGGCATGGGGGCTGCTGAGCAGGCCGCTCACCACCAGTATTCCCACGCAGCGCAGTAGTAGCCGGATAACCATTCGGGGCAGTAACGCGAAAGCCGCCATTTAATTTCCCGAAGATACCCGGTACCCCGAACCGAAGGTCAGCGTAGCTAAGCCGGACTTCGGTGGTTGCGCTAGCCGTTCTCGCGGGCTGGCGCGAAGCTTCGGGGTACCGACCCGGCCGCTGTTGCTTCGTTGGTTTCAGCCAGTCCCCTTTTGGCGGCTTCTTCGCCGGCTACCACCAGAAAGCCGTAGCCGAACACGAACAGGTTCAGGCCTATTTGCAGGCTCAGCGTGTCGACCACCATCATCACGGTGGCCTGCGTCAGGATGAAAAAGCAGATGGCCGGGTTGCGCCGCCCCCAGGCCCGGGTGAGGGGCCACAGCAGCACCGCCAGCCACAGGCCCAGCCCAATCAGCCCGCCGCCCATCAGGGCTTCGAGGTACTGATTGTGCACTTCCACGCGGTTTTTGAGCTGCAGGCCGTAGTCGTGCCAGGCGTACTGGCGCAGCATGGCGGCGTGGGTGTCGGCGGGGCCCACGCCCACCAGCCAGTTTTCGCTGATGACGTGGCCGGCGGTTTCGATGGCAGCCAGGCGCCGGGCCAGCGAATAGTTGTTGATGTCGTGCTTGAGTTGGAACTGCTGCACGTCCCACACGGTGGCGCCCACCCGCTTTTGCACCGAGGGCAGCGCCTGGTACGCCAGCCACGGCGCCGCGCCCAGCACCAGCACCAGCCCGAGGCCCAGCGCCAGGTTGCGGCGCGTGAGCAGCCAGCCCGCGTACGCCAGCAAGCCCGCATACAGCACCAGCAGGCCCGTGCGGTAGGCCAGCACGTGCAGCACCACCACGGCCACCACGGCCGCGGCCAGCAGTGCCCGCCGCAGCCACGGCCCGGCCAGCGCGTGGCGCCGCAGTAGCAGGCCCCAGAAAAAGGCCTGCGCCAGCATCAGCCCAAACGAGATGTGAAACACGCGCGTGACGGCCTGCATGTTCTGGCCGATGCGAATGGCTTCGTTGGCCGCTTCGGGGTGCAGCAGGTACTGGCCCAGGGTGAGCAGGCCCACGGCGGCGGTGCCCAGCACAAACAGCGCCCCCACGGCCAGCCGCTGCCCGCTGGCCAGCGGCACGGCCGCCGCAAACGCCAGCGGCACGCCCACCCACGGCAGGCTGCGAAACACCTCGTGCCGCCACACGGCCCATTCGCTGGTGTACACGCTGCTGAGCAGCAAAAACACCACGATAGCCGCCGCCCGCAGGGCCGCGCCGTTGCGGAAGTAGCGGGGCAGGTCGCGGCGCAAGTCGGGGTTGGCCAGCACGGCCAGCACGCCCACCACAGGCGCCAGCGCCACCAGAAAGCGCGCTGCCAGCAGCCCCACCACGCCCGCCACGCAGGCCAGCCACAACAGGTATTGCGAAAGACGACCGGACGAGTAATACTGCGGAATATTCACGAAGCGGGGCGGTAAAAACGGACGGAAAGCGAAGGTAGGGCGTTTTTCCGGCCGTGCTCAAAGCAATGAGGGAGGCAATTGCCGGGCCCGACGGTCCGAGTGGAGGCGCGCTATGAGCGGGGCCACGGCGCGAACTGCCCGCCGCGCCCGCGGTTTCTACCTTTGTTGGCGGAATTAATGCGGGGCCGCGGCCCGTTTAGCCCTACGCCTCACATCGCGCTTTTATGGCTGGCCTTTACCTCCACATTCCTTTCTGCAAGCAGGCTTGCCACTATTGCGACTTCCATTTCAGCACATCGCTGGGCTTGAAAAGCCGCTTGGTCGAAGCCATTGTGCGGGAGCTGGAGCTGCGCCGCGATTACCTCGGTGCTACTACTGAGCTGGAAACCATTTACTTCGGCGGCGGTACGCCCTCATTGCTCAGCGCCCCGGAGCTAAACCAGATTTTCACCGCCATTCGCCGCCATTTCGCGGTGGCCCCGCAGGCCGAAATCACCCTCGAAGCCAACCCCGACGACCTCAGCGCCGCCAAGCTGCACGAACTGGCCGCGGCCGGCGTCAACCGCCTCAGCATCGGCCTGCAAAGCTTCTACGAGCCCCATCTGCGCCTGATGAACCGCGCCCACACCGCCGGGGAATCGACCACGGCCGTGCGCCGGGCGCAGGACGCGGGCTTCGAGAACATTTCCATTGACTTGATTTACGGCGTGCCCGCGCCGGGCCACCACATCTGGGAGGCCGACCTCGCCAACGCCTTCGCGCTGGGTGTGCCGCACGTGTCGGCCTACGCCCTCACCATCGAGCCGGGCACCGCTTTCGGGCACCGCCTGCAAAAGGGCACGTTCAAGGCGGCGCCCGATGAGTTCGTGGCCACCCAGTTTGAAATGCTGCTGGCGGCCATGCGCGCCCACGGCTACGAGCAGTACGAAATCAGCAATTTCTGCCAGCCCGGCCGCGAGAGCCGGCACAACGGCAACTACTGGCGCGGGGTGCCCTATCTCGGCCTCGGCCCCAGCGCCCACAGCTACGACGGCCAGAACCGCCAGTTCACCCTCGCCAACAACCCGCAGTACGTGGCCGCCGTGCTGGAGCGCGGCGAAGTGCCCGTGACGCTGGACGTCCTCACCGCCACCGACCGCGCCAACGAGTACCTGCTCACCACCCTGCGCACGGCCCGCGGCTGCGACCTGGCTTACCTGCGTACCCGTCTCGGCTTCGATGTGCAGGCCGCCCACGCCGCCTACCTCGCCGAGCTGCAAGCCAACGGCTGGGCCCGCATCCAACACGAAGTGCTTACTTTGACCGACGCGGGCAAGCTCCTGGCCGACCACATCACGCTGGAGCTGTTCCAGACCGCAGATTTAACGGATTTTAGCAGATGAAACGGAGTATTTGCGGTTCCGGTCGAAACCTGCGTGGCTCCCCGTCAGAACCGTCGCAAGCCGGTTTTTTAGTTAAAATTCGTTAAATCTGCGGTCCCATGAGACTCCTGAGCGACAGCATTGCCGACGACGCCGACTTCTTTGTGGAGCAGGTACACGTGGTGGCCATTGTCTTTGACAACACCGACGACGTGACCGTGTGGGCCACCACGTTTTTCGACAACGACACGCATTTCTTCCACCTCGCCCTGCCCTTCAAGGCCCTCGACACGCTCCTGAGCCTGGCTCACGACCGCGCCGACGCCTTGCAGGAAGAAGTGGCCGACGCCCTGGCCGCCCAGGAGTGGCCCGCGCTGCTCGAATACAATTCCGACGACAGCCCGCCCGTGCCGCTGCCCAGCGTGGCCCTCAAGCTCTCCGTGACTTACCCGGCGCTGGAAGACGACGAGACCGGGGACGAAGAAGGCCCCGACGACCCGCAGCCCCACAACATCTTCTACCTCGAAGGCGTGTTCGTGCGCCTCGATACGTAAGCGGATGGCGGCGACGCCGGTCTTCTACCTCATTCCCGGGCTGGGCGCCGACGAGCGGGTGTTTCGGTTCCTGCGCTTGCAGGGCGAGGTGCACGTGCTGCGCTGGCTGGCGCCCGAAAACGCCAAGGAGCCGCTGCCGCACTACGCCGCCCGGCTCGCGGCGGCCGTGCCCGCGGGGCAGGCTTGCTGGCTGGTTGGGGTTTCTTTCGGGGGCGTGCTGGCGCAGGAAGTAGGGCGGTTGCGCCCCCGGGCGCGCGTGGTGCTGGTTTCGAGCTTCGCCAGCCCGGAGGAGCTGCCTTGGGTGGCGGGGCTGGCGCGGGCCACGGGCTTGCACCGGCTGCTGGTGCCGCAGCTGTTGGCGCTGCTGCCGCGGGTAGCGCAGTGGTTTTTCAGCGTTGGAAACGGGGCCGAATACGAATTGTTAAAGCGCATCATCCGCGATACCGAGCCGGGCTTCGTGCGCTGGGCCATTGCCCAACTCGTGCAGTGGCCGGGCGGCGCCCCGGCGCCCGTGGCGCGCATCCACGGCACTGCCGACCGGCTGCTGCCGGCCGGCGCGGCGCACAGCACCTACCGGCTGCCCGGCGGCCACTTCATCATCGTCAGCCGCGCGGACGAAATCAGCCGGATTCTCAATCAACTCGGAGCAACGGAAACTACCTGACCCTTCCGTGCCGCGGCGTTGCTTTTCCGGGCATGTGCTTCTTTTGTCCGCACTCGTTCCGAACGGCAGCTTCTGCACGCTAAGGGGCCGTATCAAATTAACATTCTCTTTTGCGGTTCGCATGGCTCCGGGGCTTCACGAAATTATTGACGCGGCGTACCAGTTGTTTGCGCCTTACATGCTGGGTTCCACGCTCGACGTGTGCAAGGCCTGCTGCGTGACCGACGCCGAGGAGCAGGAGTTGCTGCGCACCCCGCTGCGGACGGTGTCGGCCGCCGTGCTGGACGCGGGCTTCTTTAGCTCGGCCCGCTCCGGCTCCGAACGCGAGCATTGGGAGTTGAAGCACTTCCTGCCCCGGTTGCTGGAACTGGTAGCGCAGTTCGACTTTCCGATGCACTCCACGGAAATAACCTTCAGCCGGCTCGAACTGCACCGTGCCGCTCAGTGGACTGACCCGGAGCGAACCCTGTTGCAAACCTTCGCGGAAGTGTTTTTCGTGCAGTGCCTCGGAGAGTACCCCTTGCCAGGCGGCGCCTCGCTCACCGAACTACTTATCATGTTTGGGCTGGGTCATTTCGACCTCGCTCAGCTGCTGGCTGCCTGGGCCGCCGCCCGCAGCCAAAGCAGCGCTTTGCACACCAAAGACTTTTTACTGCGCGAAATCCAATTTGGCCGTGTGGGCCTCCAACTGCTGAATCCTTTTTCCGAGCCCCACATCAATACCGCCGTTGCGGCTTGGCTGAACGAAGCCGCCGTGCCGCAGCAGTTGGCCCAGCAGCTTGAGTACCATGTCCTACATGACTCAGCCCTGAACAACGACACCCTCAATGAACTCAGCTGGGCCTATGAGGTGCTGCAAACAGCGTTAACGTAACCACCGTACCCTGCCTTCCCCATGCTCCCTACTTATCCCTACGCCGGCCGTACCTACGCCTTCGACCCTGCCGCACCCATCGACATTTCCCTGCCGCTGGCCCCCGGCGAAAATCAGGTGAACTGCTTTTGGGCCGAGCCCGTGCAGTTCGACACCATCCGGGTGGGCAGCTTCGTGGGCAGCGTGGCCCTGGGCGGCAGCACCAACTACCAGCGCGTGCACCTCACGCCCCACGGCAACGGCACCCACACCGAATGCTACGGCCACATCTCGCCCGACCCGGCCGTGACGCTCAACCAGTGCCTGCGCCGCTTCCTGTTCGTGGCCCGGCTGGTGAGCGTGGCCCCGCGCCCCCAGCCCAACGGCGACCTCGTGGTGCTGCTGGCCGACGTGCAAGCTGCCCTGGCCGCGCAACCGGACCGGTCCTTGCCCGAGGCCTTCATCCTGCGCACCCTGCCCAACGACCCCGCCAAGCGCCACCGCCAATACTCCGGCACCAACCCCACTTACATCGAGCCCGCGCTGGCCGAATTCCTGGTGGAGCACGGCGTCCAGCATTTCCTGCTCGACCTGCCCAGCGTGGACCGCGAGGAGGACGCCGGCCAGCTCCTGGCCCACCACGCGTTCTGGCAATACCCCGCGCAGCCGCGCTACGCCGCCACCATCACCGAGCTGATTTTTGTGCCCGACGAAGTAGCTGACGGCCTCTACCTTCTTAACATCCAAATTACTAGCCTTGAGCTCGATGCCAGCCCCAGCAAGCCGGTGCTGTATCGCCTGAGTGCCCAAGCATAAACCTGCGCCAAAGGCGGGTGCAACGGAAATGACAGTGGCGGCATCTAGCCAGTACACTTCCATTTCTCACCAGCCACCGCTTATGCGCCTTTTCCGTACCGTATTACCCGGCCTGCTCATTCTGGCTGCCACCGCCACCAGCCACGGGCAAACCGCCCCGGTCGCCCCCACCACGCCCGAGGACGTTGCCACGCCGCTTGCCCCCGACGACGCCCACAAGCTGCTCCTGAAGGTGGGCCTGAACGCCGGCCGCTCGGTTCGCTGGAGCGGCTACGCCGGCTGGTCTGGGCGAACGCCGGTTTCCCTTGCGGCAGAATACGCCCTCAGCCCCAGGTTCACCCTCTACGGTCAGCTCGACACCGACATCGACGTATTGCGCCGGCGGTCACTCGACGGGAACACGATGCCGCTGGTTTCTTCCGGAGCCATTGGGGTGGGCGGCCGGTATTATTACAACCAGGTCGGCCGCGCCCGAAACAACCGCGCCCACGGCCTTTTCGTCGGCAATTACCTGGGCCTGGAACTGCACACCGAGCTGGAGCGCTACGGCAGCTCCCTCCGCACCGGCCCCAGTCTCAACGCCTTGTGGGGCATGCAGCGGCGCCTCGGGCGCAACTTTTTGGTTGATTTCAACGCCGGGGTGGGCTACGGCCCCAACCGGTCTGCCACCACGGGCTACAACACTTCCGCCGGCACCATCGCCACGCAGTTCAACCTCGGCATCTATTTCGGCCGCTAGCGCCGGCCGGACCTTCTGCTCAACGCGAAAAGGGCTGCCCCGATGGGAGCAGCCCTTTTCTATGCTAAGGTGCTGGCAATTAAGCCGGCATCGACATCACTTCGCGGGGCAGCACCGTCACGAACGAACGGTCTTTGCGGCCCTTCTTGAACTGAACTTCGCCATCGACGAGGGCGAACAGGGTGTGGTCCTTGCCCATGCCTACGTTCTCGCCGGCGTGGTGCTTGGTGCCGCGCTGACGCACGATGATGTTGCCGGCAACGAGGGCCTGGCCCCCGAAAATCTTGATGCCGAGACGTTTGGAATGCGATTCGCGGCCGTTGTTTGACGAGCCGACGCCTTTCTTGTGAGCCATGGTATTGAAGCTAATGCTGCCGGCAAATGGCCGGAAGCGGCTGGTTTAATAGAGAATTAGATAGCAGCTAAAGGCTGGAAACTAGCCGATGCTGTTAATCATTACTTTGGTGAACTGCTGGCGGTGGCCGTTCATCTTCTGGTAGCCCTTGCGGCGCTTCTTCTTGAAGACGAGAACTTTGTCACCCTTCACGTGAGCGAGGATGGTGCCGGTTACGGCGACGTTCAGCTCGGGCGCGCCCACGGTGATGGTGCCGTTGTCGTCGGTCAGCAGGGCGTTGCCCAGCGTCACGGTGTCGCCAACATTGCCGGCCAGTTTGTGAGCGTAAACGAATTTGTTGGCCTCAACCTTGGTCTGCTGGCCAGCTATGTTAACAATTGCGTACATCAGCTTTCGCGGGTTTTTCTGAAATGGGAAGGCAAAAGTACGGCTTTGGTTTGGGATTTCCAAGCCTAAGTTCTTAATCATCATTGGCTGGCCGGGGCAGAAGCCGCCAAAACGCTGCTGATACTGCCCTGAGCCCGGTTACGGCTGCGTTGCCCCAGCGTGAGGGAATCACGCGGATACGTACGTATTGTACTCGATTTTGGGGACAAGTAGGTTTATCCACAGAGGAAATGTGGACAAGTCGGCGTGAACCGGCTGATTTTGAGGGCGATTTTCTTCTCGCAGCCGTTGCGTTTGTGGAAAAACACGGAGCTAAATTTTTTCTGAAAAGTCGGTTCTTAGCGAAAAATTAACGAAGAAAAAAGCCCAAATCGGTGCCCGTTCGCCTCCCGGCCGGGCCTATATTTGAACCAGGAAGGTCGACCGCATTTCCCGCGTTTCGGCCAAACATCTGCCGAAGAACTACGGTTGAGTTGCCGCCTTCCTCGACGAAACCCGCCATCAAGACCCCCAGAAATTATGGAGCCGCTCCTCGCCGAAAACCCCAACCGCTTTGTGCTCTTCCCCATCCAGAACGATGAGGTGTGGCAGTACTACAAGAAGTCGCAGGCCTCCTTCTGGACGGCCGAAGAAATCGACCTCTCGCAGGACCAAAAGGATTGGAACAGCCTCAACGACAACGAGAAGCATTTCATCAAGCACGTGCTGGCCTTCTTTGCCGCTTCTGATGGCATTGTGAACGAGAACCTGGCCGTGAACTTTATGCAGGAAGTGCAGATGCCCGAGGCCCGTTGCTTCTACGGCTTCCAGATTATGATGGAAAACATTCACAGCGAGACCTATTCGCTGCTGATTGACACCTACATCAAAGACCCCAAGGAAAAGGACTACCTCTTCAACGCCCTCGAAACGGTGCCCGCCGTGCAGAAAAAAGGTGAGTGGGCCCTGAAATGGATTAACTCCGAGAACTTTGCTGAGCGCCTCATTGCCTTCGCGGCCGTGGAGGGCATCTTCTTCTCGGGCTCGTTCTGCTCGATTTTCTGGCTGAAGAAGCGCGGCCTGATGCCCGGCCTCACGTTCTCCAACGAGCTGATTTCGCGCGATGAAGGGCTGCACTGCGACTTCGCCTGCCTGCTCTACAGCTACTTGCAAAACAAGCTGGACCCGGCCCGCGTGCAAAGCATCATCCGCGACGCGGTGACGATTGAGCAGGAGTTCGTGACCGACGCCCTGCCGGTGAGCCTCATCGGCATGAACGCCAAGGCCATGTCGCAATACATCGAGTTTGTGGCCGACCGCCTGTTGGTGGCCCTGGGCTGCGGCAAGATTTACAACGCCACCAACCCCTTCGACTTCATGGAAATGATTTCGGTGCAGGGCAAAACCAACTTCTTCGAAAAGCGGGTGGCCGAGTACCAGAAAGCCGGCGTGATGAGCGAGCGCAACGACAACGTGTTTTCGCTCGACGAGGATTTCTAAGCAATTGAAGCGCGGACTCTGCGAGTCCGCGCAGGCGAGCGTTGTAATTTCAACGCATATTAAAAAGCCCTGATTCCGGCCGGAGTCAGGGCTTTTTAGTGAATCTAGTTTTCGGAACAGACCCAGGAGTACGCCACCAGGGTGCAACTTCCTGATGCGCTACGTCATCTATTCGGCGTTCGTCTGGCTAAAAATTCCTTCGATTATGAAAAAGCTGTTACTTCTCGCGGTTCTGGTACTGGTTTGCAATGGTTTGGCCCACGCGCAGGCCACTTTCGCCAGGCTCAACAACGAGGCCATGAGCGCCTACAACGCCAAGAACTACCCGGAGTCGGGCAAGCTTTTCGACCAGGCGTTTAAAGACAAAGCGGCCAAGCCGACGAGTACCGACTACTACAACGCCGCCTGCACCTGGGCCCTGGCCGGCGACGCCAAAAAAGCCTTCGCCTACCTCGACCAAGCCACCGTAGCGGGCTGGGACAACGTGGCCCACGTGAAGCAGGACACCGACCTGAGGAACCTGCGCGCCGACAAGCGCTGGCCGCTGATGCTGCAAAAGCTGGAAGCCACCGTGGCCAAAGCCGAAGCCGGCCTGAACCAACCGCTGAAAAAGGAGCTGGAAGTCATTTACGCCTCCGACCAAGGCGTGCGAGGTAAAATAGACTCGGTGCAAAAGAACTTCGGGATGAAGTCGGCGCAGTGGGACGCGCTGATGAAAGAGATGCGCGGCATCGACGAGCGCAACACCAGGCGCGTCACCGAAATTATCGACCAGTACGGCTGGCCGGGCAAAAGCCTGGTGGGTCGCATGGGCAGCACCACGGCGTTTCTGGTCATCCAACACTCGGAGCCTACGGTGCAGCGCAAGTACTTGCCCATGATGCGCGAAGCCGTCGCCAAAGGCGAGCTGTCGAAAGGCAACCTGGCCCTGCTGGAAGACCGGGTGCTGATAGGCTTGGGCAAGCCCCAGATTTACGGCAGCCAGCTGCACACCGACCCCAACACGGGCAAGACCGAGTTTTCACCCATTGAAGACGAAGCGCACGTGGACGAGCGCCGCAGCGCCGTAGGGCTGGAGCCGCTGGCCGCCTACGCCAAGCGCTTTGGGCTGGACTACACGCCAAAAAAGCCGTGACCCTTGCCGGAGTAGGGACCTGAGATGATAATTTTGTAGGATTGGGCAACGTGAAAGTTGGAACCGCAGGCAACCCTTGGCTTCTCGGCTACGAGTAGCAAGCGTGCGGGCCAACGGCCCGACGGAACCTCTATTCTCGTCCCAGATTACTCATCCAATGAAACACGGCTTACTCTACTTTTTGGGCCTGATGCTGGCCGCGCCCCTGGCGCAGGCCCAAACGGCTCCCGCGCCGGCCGCAACCGCCGTTCAAGCGTCTTCTAAGCTGCCGCGCTACAGCACGGCCACGGGCCTCATCACCTTCTTCTCCACGGCGCCGCTGGAAGACATTGAGGCGCTGAACTCGAAGGTGGCGGCCGTATTTGAGCTGGGCACCGGGCAGCTGGCTTTCTCCATGCTGATGCGCGACTTCCAGTTCAAGAACACGCTGATGCAGGAGCACTTCAACGAAAACTACGCCGAGAGCGAGAAGTACCCGCGGGCGCGCTTCACCGGCACGCTGGTAAACATGCCCGACGAGGTGACGCTACGCAGCGGCCCGCAGCCGGTGTACGTGCAGGGCGTGCTCACCATTCACGGGGTGAAGCGCAAAGTGCGGGTGCCCGGCACCCTGCACCTGCGCGACAACGACCTGGTGGTAACCTCCAAGTTTGCCGTGGCTCCGGCTGATTACAAGATTAAAATCCCGGCATTGGTGCGCAACAACATCGCCAAGAGCATCGACGTGAGCGTGATAATGACCTGCCAGCCCGCGACGGCCGCCACGGCCAGCATTGCCAAGTAGCGCCGCGTTATCGTAAAACAAAAGCCCGCCACTGCTGACGCAAGGCGGGCTTTTTTGTGATGAACTACCGGCAAACGACCGGCTAGCGGTAGGCCGGGGCCAGGGCAGGAGCGACGGCTGCCGGAGCCGCCGGGGCAGCCGCGAATACCTTGCGCAACAGCAGATGCGTGGGCACGTACACCACGAGCAGCAGCGTGGCCATCCAGCCCAGCAGATAGAGCGGCGCGGGCAGCCAGGTCTGGGCCTTGGCGTCGTCGAAGCCGAAGACGTAGTTGATATTGACGGGAATCTTGGGGTCGGGCATGACGGCGCCGGCGGGGGGCAGCAGGAAGAAGGCCACCAGGCACAGCCCCCAGCCCAGGGCCGTCCACGACCAGAGGGCGCGGCGGTCATAGCCCAGGCGCTTTACCAGGAACAGCAGCAGGAAGGGCAGCCAGCCGTGGAAAAAGGAGAGCCCGCGCAGAAACAACGAGCGGTTGGGGTCGAACATGTAGGACGTGAGCCCGACGAGGTGCACGCCGAACAGCTCGCCCAGAAAATCGGCGCACCACAGCACCTGCGGCAGCAGGATGCCCACGGCGGCCATGGAGGCCGGCCGGGCGTGCTCGGTCCAGAGGCTGATGAGGCAGAGCAGCAGGGCCACGTCGCAGAAGTAGAGGAAGTTGGTGGGGCCGTAGTTGACGTAGTACACCGGCACCAGTACGCCGACGAAAGCGGTAACCACGAGTTTGAGCCAAAGCGGCAGGCGGGAAGCGGAGGCGGTGGGCATGAGTAGGGTCGGTGAAGTGAAGGAGTGCGCCAGCAGCGGGTACTGAGTTTGCTGGGAAGCCGAGGCGAAATACGCGGGCCACACACGGAATACCGAACTCATTTTCTGATTTTTGGGACTTTAAAAACTGCGTGATTTTGCTGTAAGTATTTGAATTGGAGCTTGATAATAAAAAGTTAACTGACTTTGTAGTTGCGCGGTTTGCCTACGTTTGGTGCCGAATTCGCGGCGTGTTTGTCCGGTTAGCGGGGGACAGCGGCAAGACTTTTCAGTTAGAACCTCCTCTTAGCTATGCCAGCAGTAGCGGGCTTTTTTCTGCGCCAAGCACGAAAGAGCTGACGCCCGCCGTTGCAGCAGGCATGACGAAACTTCGACGCTTCTTGGAGTGGCTGCGGCCGCGGATGCCTTATCTGAATATTGGGCTGGCTGCGGCGGCTTATGGCGCCAACCAATATGTGACGCAGGCATTTTGCCAGCCGGTGGAGTGGGCGGCGTGGGTCCTCTTGGGAAGTGTGGGAGCCTTCCTGGCCTGGCCGTGGCTTAATGGCCAGCCCAAAGCGGTGCGCTACGTGGCGCTGTTTCTGCAGGGTGCCTTGGTGCCCATTTGTGTCTACTGCTACGCATTCATGGGGCCGGGTTCTCTGCTATTTGGAGTGCTGTTTTTCTTTTTTCTGCTGCCGGTACTGGCTTGGGTACCGGTGGTATTTGCGGGACAGGCGCTGCGACGAGCGTGGCGGAGTGAACTGCCGGGTGCACGCGTGGTTTTTGTTTTGGGAATCGTGCCTTTGCTGCTGGCGCAAGCCTGGGCCGAACAACAGTACCGAGCGGTAGAGGCGGCGGTGGCACAGCTGCCTCAGGAGCAGCGACGCTTGCCCGCTACACTGGTCAAGGTAGTGCCGCGAACATACATGGCCGAACGGTTGGCCGGCACGCTGTTCAAATACCACAACTACATGGGCGAGTACGATGGCTGGCGCCCGCCCTTGCATGACCCGTTGGTAAATGTCAGCCTCTGGAGCCGCGGCGGTATGAACTATGATAAACCAGGCGTAAGAGAGGCCAATCCGTTATTGGTAGGTTACCGGGATGTGCGATGGAAGGTGCTGGTTACCTCAATAGACAGCCAAGCCGTCTTCTACCACCAGCTTTTCCCCAACCTGCCCGTGAAGGCTGACTGCACTTGCAACCAGACCTACGATGGCGAATCGTACCGGAAATGGATACCTAACGGGGGCCGCCGAATGCCGCTGCAAGGTGAGTGAATATATGAATAGGGCGAAGAGAAAGTGAGCCGTTTTCCAAAAAACGGCCCCAGCGTCCCCGTTCAGGTCCTATGTGGAAAACTTCCGGAACTTTTCCTTGTCCTTGGAAAACAGAAGAGGTAATTTCCGGGATTGAATATCTGACCGACTACCGCTACCCCAACCGTCGGTACTACGCTTTCACAACTGCCTCAACGACTTGCCGCCGGCACGGTGCCGCGCCGGCTCCTTCAGTATATAAGCAAAAATCCCCAACCAAACACCACTGGTATGCTAGTAATTAAACGCGACGGCCGCCGCGAATCCGTGAAGTTTGACAAAGTCACGGCCCGTATCGAGAAGCTTTGCTACGGCTTGAATCAGGATTTCATCTCGCCGATTGAGGTGGCCAAGAAGGTGATTGACGGCATCTACGATGGCGTGAGCACCATTGAGCTGGACAACCTGGCTGCCGAGACGGCCGCCTCGCTCACCACCCGCCACCCAGACTACGCCATTCTGGCGGCCCGCATTGCGGTGAGCAACCTGCACAAGGTGACTTCCAAGTCCTTCTCGTCCACGATGAAGCGGCTGTATACTTACGAGGACCCCAAGAACGGCGACAATGCCTCGCTGCTGGCCACCGACGTGTGGGAGGTGATTCATAAGAATGCCGCTACGCTGGACTCGGCCATTATTTACGACCGGGACTACAACTACGACTTCTTCGGCTTCAAGACGCTGGAGCGGAGCTACCTGCTGCGCCTGGAGGGCAAGGTGGTGGAGCGGCCCCAGCACATGCTGATGCGCGTGGCGGTGGGCATCCACAAGGAGGACATTGATTCGGTTATCAAGACCTACAACCTGCTGAGCGAGCGGTGGTTTACGCACGCCACGCCCACGCTGTTCAACGCGGGTACGCCGAAGCCGCAGATGAGCAGCTGCTTCCTGCTGACGATGAAGGACGACTCCATTGATGGCATTTACGACACGCTGAAGAACTGCGCGCTGATTTCGCAGTCGGCCGGTGGCATCGGGCTGTCGGTGAGCAATGTGCGGGCCACGGGCTCCTACATCAAGGGGACCAATGGCAACTCGAACGGGCTGGTGCCCATGCTGAAGGTGTTCAACGACACGGCCCGCTACGTGGACCAGGGCGGCGGCAAGCGCAAGGGCGCGTTCGCCATTTACCTGGAGCCCTGGCACGCCGACATTTTCGAATTCCTGGACCTGAAGAAGAACCACGGCAAGGAGGAAATGCGCGCCCGCGACCTGTTTTACGCCCTCTGGACGCCCGACTTGTTCATGAAGCGCGTGGAGCAGAACGGCGACTGGACGCTGATGTGCCCCCACGAGTGCCCCGGCCTCGACACCACCTGGGGCCCGGAGTTCGAGCGCCTCTACGCCAAGTACGAGAAGGAGGGTCGCGGCCGCCGCACCATCAAGGCGCAGGAGCTGTGGTTTGCCATTCTGGAAAGCCAGACGGAGACGGGCACGCCCTACATGCTGTTCAAGGACGCGGCCAACGGCAAGTCGAACCAGCAAAACCTGGGCACGATTAAGAGCTCGAACCTGTGCACCGAGATTATTGAGTACACCGACGCCGACGAGATTGCCGTGTGCAACCTGGCCTCGCTGGCGCTGCCCCGCTACCTCGTGACCGACGCAGCAGGCAACACCACCTTCGACCACCAGAAGCTGTACGAGGTGACCTACCAGGCCACCCTGAACCTGAACAAGGTGATTGACGTGAACTACTACCCGGTGCCCGAAACGCAGAAGTCGAACTTCCGCCACCGGCCCATCGGGCTGGGCGTGCAGGGCCTGGCCGATACGTTCATTGCCCTGCGCATGCCCTTCGAGAGCGACGAAGCCTCGGGCCTGAACAAGGACATTTTCGAAACCATCTACTTCGCGGCCATGACGGCTTCGAAGGACCTCGCCATCAAGGACGGGCCCTACGAAACCTTCCCCGGCTCGCCCCTGAGCCAGGGCAAGTTCCAGTTCGACCTGTGGGGCGTGACGCCCGACTCGGGCCGCTGGGACTGGGAGAGCCTGCGCGCCGAGGTGGTGAAGCACGGCGCCCGCAACTCGCTGCTGGTGGCGCCGATGCCCACGGCCAGCACCGCTCAGATTCTGGGCAACAACGAGTCGTTTGAGCCCTACACGAGCAACATTTATGTGCGGCGCGTGCTCAGCGGCGAGTTTATGGTGGTGAACAAGCACCTGCTGAAGGACCTGGTGGCCCTGGGCCTGTGGAACGACGCGATGAAGCAGGAAATCATCGCGGCCAACGGCTCGGTGCAGAACATCCAGCGCATTCCGCAGCACATCAAGGACCTGTACAAGACGGTGTGGGAGATTTCGCAGCGCCGCATCATCGACCAGGCCGCCGACCGCGGCGCCTACATCTGCCAGAGCCAGAGCCTGAACCTGCACGTGCAAAACGTGAACTTCGGCAAGCTCACCAGCATGCACTTCCACGCCTGGAAGCGCGGCCTGAAAACCGGCATGTACTACCTGCGCACCAAAGCCGCCGCCGACGCCATCAAGTTCACGGTGGAAAAGCAAGCCGCCGAAACCCTGGAGCCCCTGGCCCTGGTGGAGCAAAACCAGTCCGACATGGCCTGCTCCCTGGATAACCCGGACGCCTGCGAGGCGTGTGGGTCGTAAGGAAAAAAACTTATTTATGATTAATTTACAAAGCCTAGGCTATAATAGTCTAGGCTTTGTAATAAAAATTGTTTTATGAATACGAAACTCACGCAAACGGTGGACATCCAAGAGGTCTTTAAAACGGACTTGAAAATTGAAGCCAAGGTAATGGCTATAGAGACTCTATTTGCCAATGAGCGTCGGACTAGAAAAACAGATTACAAACCCTCTTATCAAAGGAATTATGTATGGGACGATGATAAAGCCACTTATTTTATAGAAAGCATATTGTTGGGAACGGAAATTCCTCCGATAATTTTCTTTAGTTCAGAAGAAAAAATCGAGGTGATTGACGGTAGGCAGCGTTACGAGACTATCAAGCGCTTCATTGATAAAAGTTTTAAGCTTAAGAAGAAGGGCTTGCTTAAGTTACGAGACTTGAAAAATAAAGACTTTGACGACTTAGGGGATTTAAGAGATACATTTTGGGATACAAAACTCAGAATTATTGAGTTTAGCTTCAGGGACCAGTCTTTGTCGAGTCCAGAAAAGGAAGAAATCGTTAAAAAGGAAATTTTTAAACGATATAACTCCGGTATTACACCACTAAAATCAGTAGAAATTGACAAAGCAAAATACCAAAACAACGACATAGTCTCTTTCTTTAAAAAGAGAATTACCAACAGCAAGAATGCGCAAAAGGATATTGCTGACGTATTTCACTTTGAGCAACCTTTAGACATTGAAAAAGCCCTGAAAAAAATCAGGCAACAACTAGTGCTTCCAAGCATTCCCATAAAGTATTATGCGAATACGAGTGCTAAGCAAGAAATCATAGAACGTTTTTTTGAGCATCTATCTACCAACGCTGGTGATGCTGAGGATGTCTATGTAAACTTTTCAAAAAAGCTCAATTACTTAAAAGAAATAAAAAATCTATTTGTTACCCGAGGCATTGCAACAAATAGATTAATTTTTGAATGTCTCTTTTGGGCGGTATCTATTATGGATGCAGAGTCCATATCATGGGGGTTCTTACTTGAAGAAAAAGTGAAAAATCGAGTGGTGGATTTTTTCTCCATTCACGCAGAGAGCTTTAAAGTTCAAGACAGCAACTTGTATACACAGGTTATTGAACGGTATGATAAAACCGCTCAACTTTTCCATGACATTGCGAATCTTGACTTTGACGTATACTTGTCGAGCGGCAGTGCATTCAAAGAGCAAAACAGGTTGTTGTCGCAGGCCCAACCTACAACCGATACTTCGACACTATCTAAGTTTGAATCATTACGGCTGAATAAACCAGACGCATCATCTAACGCCATTGATGACATATGCACGCGTATGGCGAAGGAACGGTTCTTACTTCGTCCGTCTTATCAAAGGAATGAAGTAATCGACAGGTTCAAGTCTTCCGCAATCATAGAAAGCATTCTTTTGGGAATTAAACTGCCACCTATTTTTCTTTACAAGAGAAACGATGGTGTTGCAGAAGTTTTAGATGGACAGCAACGGCTGCTGTCTATCCTTGGCTACTTAGGCCGAGGCTTCCTTGATGAATCTAAGCGGACAGTAAAATCCTTAAAGAATAATTATTCTTTAAGGCGGTTGAATATTCTCAAGGAAACACTTGAGGGCAAGAAATTCGCTGACCTCCCTTCCAGCTATCAAGACCGTATTCTTGACTTCGACCTGTGGATAATTGAAATAAGCGAGAAAAATAATCCTGATTTCGACCCTATTGATTTATTCATACGTCTCAATTATAAACCATTTCCAATACTCGAAAACACTTTTGAGATGTGGAATTCTTACGTCGATAGAGATATAATCGATAAGATAAAGGAAATGTATACTTCTCACAAAGGATGGTTCTTTGTAAGGAGGGATAATAGGCGCATGGACAATGAGGGCCTTCTAACCTATTTGGCTTTTCTTGAATACAGCACAAAGCAGCAAGAGGGACGTCGGGAAGCTCCTGAAATATTTTACATATACAAAGCAAACAAGATAAATATTCGCTTAAAGGCGCGTAGCGAAATAACGCAAGTACTTGACAACCCCGAAGAGAAATCTAAGTTCTTGGAGAGCTGCGAAAATCTTGAGCGGAATTTTATAAAAAAAGTTAAAGCGTTGGTTTCGGATTCGGAAGAGGACGAAAACGAAGAAGAGCTACGGTTTGAGTTAGACAGCGTATTTGCGATTTCTAAGCTCAGAAGCTTTCAGAATTTTTATATACTCTGGCTCGTGCTCCTGAATATTCCCTATGATTCTGTGGTAGTGAACAAGAGCGAAATTCGGAAAGACATTAATCGCATAATGAGAGAGGCACGAACTGAGAAAGACGTTGCTTCATTTTTGAGTGATATTCGGCAGTTCGAATTGAAATACCAATGAAAAATTTATTCAGCGAGTATATAGCTCTCGAATCGGCAGATTTTGAACACCTTTGGGAGAATTGTGTATTTGTATTTGATACAAATGTTTTACTCAATTTTTACAGGTACTCTCAAGCGAGTTCTGCTGAGCTACGTGAGACAATTCAGTTTTATGGGAATAGAGTATGGATTCCTAACCAAGTTGGGCATGAGTTTTTTGAAGAACGTCTCACAGTAATAAATGAGCAGCTTAAAAATTATGCTGAGGTAAACAAGGATTTGAATAAAGTGAAGACGCTTCTGATGAATCGGAAGGGGCATCCATTTATCTCGGAAGATTCTTTGGAACTGTTTGAAAGTATAGTTGAAAAGATTAATGGTGAATTCTCGGAGCAAGAGACTGCTTTGTCAAAGCTCATGACTAAGGATGAAACAGCAAAAATGGTTGCTAGCTTATTCGAAGGTCACGTTGGCTCGCCTTACACACCTGAAGCCCTAGTCATATTGTATAAAGAAGCGTCAGAGAGATTTAAATTAAATATTCCTCCTGGGTATAAGGACTCTAGCAAGCCAGAGCCTAATAGATATGGCGACTTTATTATATGGAAACAAATAATTGATAAAGCCAGAGCCGAAAATAAGCCTGTATTATTTATTAGTGATGATGAAAAAGAGGATTGGATTTTAAAGAATTCTGGAAAGACGATAGGGCCTCTACCGGAGCTTATTAGGGAGTTCAAGAAGAGCACAGAACAGAGCTTCTATATATACTCAACATTTAATTTTCTGAAATACTCTTATGAATTTAGAAAAAGAGTTGTAAACCAGCCTATTCTTGATGAAGTGAAGTATGTTGGAAAGAATGTGCAAATGCAAAGCAATGATAGACAAGATAAAGTGCATTCGATTATGTGTGTATTGAGGGTCAAAGACAATGCACAAAACAATTTGAGCTTAGTGTATGAAAGGCTTCAAAATCAGGGCTATTTTTTAAATATAGAATCCGCTAGTGAGGACACTGTGAGAATCACTATCAAGGTTCCGTTCGAAGACTTGGTTAGACGCTTTATTAATCATATCCATGTGCTTGCTAAAGAGTACGATTTTGAAGTTTTAATCATTGCTACATCACCAGCAAATGGGCCAGCACTTGACAGTTGAGCGGGCTAATAATAACTTAAGCTTCACCAGCCGCTTTCGCCCCGGGAGCGGCTGGGTTGTTTTTGGGGTAGCTTGCGCGGCATTGCGAGAAACACTAAGCATCGCCCAGCCGCTGGCGCGCCGGGGGTGGTTGGGGGGCGCTAAGGCAGGACGTTGCCGATTTCCACAAAGGGCTCCCCAGCTTCCAGTAATTCTATTGCGGCGGGCAGGGTGACCAGCAGCACTTCTTGCAGCCGCTCGTTGGACGTATTGCCACACGTGAGCCAGATGACCTGCGGCGGCGGGCCGAAACGGTCGAGTAATTGCCGGAAGTCGGCGTCTTTGGTGAGCACGACGGCCCCGGCGGCTTTGGCCGCCTGGAATATTTCTTCGTCTTCGGCATCACGCAGGCCCAGCGTGCGGAGGGGCACAGCATCTACGGGGAATTTCCACTTTATCCACGCCGCAATGAGGGGCGAGAGGTGCGCGTCAATCCAGATGGTCATGCGGCCAGGCGCGGATGGTCAATCTGATTGGCGGCGTATTGCAGGGCGGCTTGCAGGTCGGCGGCTTCGAGGTCGGGCATCTCGGCCAGTATCTGCTCGGCGTTGAGGCCGGCGGCGAAGAGTTGGAGCACGTCGGCCACGCGGATGCGCATACCCCGAATGCAGGGCCGGCCGCCGCATTGGCGCGGGTTGGTGGTGATGCGCTGTTGCAAGGATTCCATGTGGTGAAGATACTAGGGTTTCCGTTGCCGCTGCGGCCCCGGGAGCGGCTGGTTTGGTTTTGAGGACGCACGCGCGGCATGGCGAGAAACGCGAAGCATCGTTCAGCCGCTGGGGCGCCGGGGGCGGGTGGGGTGGGGGTGGGGGAAGCTCGCGCGGTATTGCGAGAAGCTCTAAGCATCGCTCAGCCGCGGGGGCGCCGGGGGCGGCGGGGGCGGGGTTAGGGGAGCCTGGAAACTCTTCGCCCCTCGCCGGTATGCCTAACATCTGAATTCGGGAGGGACAGGCGGGGTGCCACTTACGCTCATCGCACAACTACCTAGGATAGGTTGCTACCTTAGCCGCAGCTAGTTGCTCTGGTTGTAGAAAAGCTCGGAGCCGGGCAATACTGCAGCGCAACCTTTCCGGGCTTGTACAGAAGGAAATGAGAATACGAACGGTAACCGTCCTCGCATTGGCACTTGGTGGCGTGCTGTCATGCGCATCCGAAACGGAGAAAGTCGCCAAAGCCAGTAAAATACCGATTGCGGGTACCTGGCAACTCGTGAGCAGAACGGTTATTGAAAAAGGAGACACGGTGACCACCGCCAGCAACCCCAAGGAATCCTTTATCAAGGTCATTAATGACAGCCACTTTGCCTTTTTGCAGCACGATGTGAAAAAAGGCAAGGATTCGGCTGCCGTATTCGTGGCCGGGGGTGGAAGGTACTTGCTCAAAGACAGCCTGTACAGCGAGCATCTGGAGTATTGCAGCGCCCGAAAATGGGAGGATAATGATTTTGCCTTCACCGTTACGCTGCACAACGACACGCTCACGCAGAGCGGGGTGGAGAAGGTGGAAAGCGCCGGCGTGAACCGAGTCAATATCGAACGTTATGTACGAGTGAAACCGTAGCGGCTCGCGGATGCGTTGCTCGGCCCGAATGCTTCGCCTGGGTTCAGACAGCGGTGTTGCTTCGGGGGGCCCGCCGGCTGCTGCCGCGCCGGGTGCGGCGGGGTGGTTTTGGGGACTTTGTTACTCCTTGATGCGGCTACCGCTCAGCACGTTCGGCGCGGGCCATTGCGAGCGGTATACCCTGCACGAGGCGGCCGCCAGCTTGCTGCGCGAGAAAAAAGCCGTGCCGCTGCGGCAATTGGCCGCCAACTTTTACGCCGTGAACGACGTGGTCGCTTACCTGCAAAGCGGGAGCGTGGTGCAGTTCGTGCACGACACCTACGGCATCCAAGCCGTGCGCACGCTGTGGCGCGGCGGGCTGGCGCAGGCCGCCGCCGCGACGGGGCTTGCTCCCGACGACCTAGACGCCGCGTGGCGAGCGTATTTGCAACGGCCTGGCTTTCACCCGCGCCCGGTCAATTAGGAAGACATTCGCCGGAGGGGGTGCGAGTAGCAGTTGCGCTACCCGGCGGCCGCGGGCAGCGCAGTATCGTTCGGCCGCTGCCGCTCCCAGAGGTGGCTGGAGTGGTTTTGGGGTATCGTATACCTTTGGGTTTTGCCCCCTTTAGCCCCTTTCCAATGCGTGGATTTCTGCTAAGTGCCGTTTTTGCGGTGATGCTTTCTTTGCCGGCTTTTGCCACCCCACCGAGCGTGGTGCTGGTGCAGTTTCATTACTTCGAGCGCACAATCACCGTCACACGCGGCGCCGGCAAAACGGAAACTATACCGACCCTATCACCTGCTTCAAAGAACAATGTGGCCAATGCCGAACAGTTGCAGGCACTTTTTGCCAAGCTCTATGAGGAGGGGTATGCACTTCAGGCTACTGCTGCTAGTGGCGCAGGAAATACTTCGGTTGAAGTAGTGAGCTACGTGTTCGTAAAGCCTTGAGGCAGCTCCAGGCTGCGGTATTGTTCCAGTTGCTTCAGCTTCACCCTGGAAGCGGCTGGGTAAAGTGGAAAGTTCTGGTATCTTGGCAGTCGGCCTGCCCCAGGTAGCCGGCCGCCCCCGCGCCCATGCCACGGTCTGAGCAGAAAACGGCGTTGCCATCCCCCGCGCTGCTGGCCCTGGCCAACGCCGTCCCGAACGTGCTGTGGTCGTTGCTGGCGCTGCTGCCCCTTAGCGTGTACTGCTACCGGTACATGGCGCGGCCGTGGCTCTACGGTTTCCTGGCGGTTGGCCTGCTGGCCTACGCGGTGCCCACGGCGTGGTTTGGCCGCTGGCAGCTGAGCCGCCGGCCAGCCCGGTACCGCCGGCTGGGCGTGGCCCTGCTCAACCGCCTCACCCAAAACGGCGACTTGGTGAACCGCCTCCTCCGGCGCCGCTACCCGGCCTACCGCCACGTGCGCACCAGGGCTGCGCTGGCGGCCCTGGTGCGCACCAGCTACCACCAGGAGCGGTTTCACTTGCTGGGGTTCCTGTTTTTTGGGCTGGTCAGTGGCTACGCCGCCGCGCGGGGGCAGGCGGGCTGGTGCGGGCTGCTCCTGCTGCTGAACCTGGGGTACAACGTGTACCCGATGTGGCTGCAGCAATACCTCCGGCTGCGGGTGACGCCGCGGGAGCCCTAGCCGCGGGCGCCGCGGGAGTGGTTTGGAGGCTAGCTTGCCGCCCAGTTCGCCACTCGTTTTCGCTTATGTACGCCGCCCTGCTCGCCCACATTGCCCGCTACGTGACCCTGACACCGGCCGAAGCGGAGCTGGTGGCCGACCATTTCACCTGCCAACCCGTGCCGCGCAAGGCCCACCTGCTCGAAGCCGGGCAGCCCGGCTCGGCCAGCTATTTTGTGCTGCAAGGCTGCCTGCGGCTGTATTTCATCACCGAAAAAGGCACGGAACAAACCACGCAGTTTGCCCTCGAAAACTGGTGGCTGGCCGACTACAGCAGCCTGCTGAGCGGGCAGCCGTCGCGGTGCTACATCCAGGCCGTGGAGCCGACGGTAGTGGCCGTGCTCGACTACCCGCGGCAGGAGGCGCTGCTGGCGCGGGTGCCCGCGCTGGAGCGCTACTTCCGGCTGCTGCTGCAGCGGGTGGCCGCCGCCAACCAGATGCGCTGGGTGCACTTCTACGGCGAGTCGCTGGAAGAGCGGTACCGGTTTTTTAGCGCTTCCTTTCCGGGGTTCGTGCAGCGGGTGCCGCAGTACCTGCTGGCCTCGTACCTGGGCTGCACCCCGGAATTCCTGAGTAAGGTTCGGGCCAAAACCACCCTGGGAGATGCCGGGCCCGGGACCGCTGCAAAAGGCTGAATTTCTTAATCTAGGTTAAGGAGAGCGGGCAGGAGCGGGGCAGAACTTTGCCTCATCATCAACCCCCTAACAACCTCGTATGAACCCCCGCCTCAACCTGGAAAAAACCGAGCCCGAAGCCTACAAGGCCATGTACGCCCTCGTGAAGTATATGGGTCACTCCACGCTCAGCCGCACGCAGCTTGACCTGATATCCATCCGCGCCTCCCAGCTCAACGGCTGCGCCTTCTGCCTCGACATGCACACCCGCGAGGCCCGGCAGCACGGCGAAACCGAGCAGCGCCTCTACGTGCTCAGCGCCTGGCGCGAAACCACCCTCTTCACGCCCGAAGAAGAAGCCCTGCTGGCCCTCACCGAAGAAGTCACCTTCATCAACCACGGCGTGTCGGACGCCACCTACCAGCGGGCCGTGGCGGTGCTGGGAGAGCAGCAGGTGGCGCAGGCCATCATGATGGCCGTCACCATCAACGCCTGGAACCGCATTGCCATCGCCACCCACCTGCCGCTGGCTGCCTAAGGTGCCAAGCTGCCCCCTCAGTGCGCGCGCGCTTCAGCGGCGCACTCGCCAACTGGGACGTTGGAGTTACGTAGCGCGCCAGAACCATATAAAAAGTCCCCGGCGGTACAAACAGCCGGGGACTTTTTATATGGTTCGAGCCGGACTATCGAGCTCGCGAAAGCCGCAGAGCGCGGTAGCAGAATCAGACAATGTGCTCTGCTACGCCGCTGGTGGCGTGGACCCCCTGCTGCAATCGGACCGCTGCTTAGTAAGACAGGTTGGTGAATACGCCGTTGGTAATGCGGGCCGAAACGTAGACGCCGGCGTTGTTGGTGCCAAAGCCCACGAATTCGAACGTACCCGAAAAACGGCGGAGCGAGGCGTTGACGTTGGTGATGACCAACGTGCCGCTGCGGGTGGCCCCGTTGTTGTTGCCGAGGGTGAAGTAGCTCTGGTAGTTGGCGTCGTTGTAGGTGGCTTCGTAGTCGGTGAGCGAGCCGGTCAGCGAATAGGTGCCGACGGCCGGCGTCACCCCGTCGAGGTCGATGCTGACGGTGGGGCCGGGAGCACCGCCGGGGCTCACGGAGAAGGTGAGGGTACGGTCGCCAAAAAACACCTGAGAGAAGATGTAAGCGGGCGTCACCGGGACGCCATTGGCACTGAACGAGGCCGAGGCCGGTGCCACGGCAACCGTCACGGCAGGTGCGGTGGTGCCCGCCGCGGCCAGCGTCACGGGGAGCGAGGCGGGGGCAGTGTAGCCGGCAGCCGGTGCAAAGGTGAGGGTGTAGGCCCCCGGCGCCAGTCCCGGGAAGGAATAGGCGCCGGTGCTGCCGGGCGTGGCGGTAGTGGTTTTGCCGCTGGCGTCGGTGGCCGTCACGGTCGTGACGGAACCGGCCGGAGAAATCTGCCCGCTGATGGCGGCGGTTTGCGGCTGGGCCTGCGGGTCCGAACCTTTGTCGCCGCAAGAAGCGGTGGTCAGGGCTCCGCCAATCATCAGTGCAAATGCCAGAATACGTACAACTTTATTCATGGAAAAAAGAAAGTGAAAAAGATAAAAACGGACGCACGCTACTGCACGCATAAGGATAGTAGCGCGCCCGGAATGAATTAATTGGCGGGCGGTTTTCGACCGGAGCAGGACGGCCGGCTGCCTCAGCACAAACAATTATTCTGGAAGTGGCAAGGCAATCCGCCGCTCCGTAGCCACTCGGGCCGGTGAAGCAAAAGCAACCCAGCACGGCCTGCTCCTGGGCAACCCAGTTGCCTGCGAGGCGTGTGAGGCGTAGGGCCTGTTCAGGCCTGGTGGCAATGGGGCAGTAAGTAGTTTTATTAAGAACTTGTAAAGTCAGATATTATTCCAGGCTTAATTCTGACAACTAGAGGTTTATGGCGGTTTAAGGGGGTAAGCCCTGTGTAGTAAAGTCCGATGTTCAATGATTTTTATTTTCGGACAGCACTGTCAAAAGGTAGATTCGATGCAATAATTCTATGTATTCCCAATTGTCATGCGCAAGTTCTACCTGCTGGTGTTGCTGGTTTTTTGCTGTCTGAAGTGGAATGTTCCCTGCTGTGCCCAACAGGCCACTACCCCGGCCTTGGTTGGCGGCCCGCCCATGTTATCCCGGGCCGATACGATAGCCGCCCTGCACGAACTATTTAAGGCAAAGCGAAAATCCAGCCCACTATTTCTAGCCGCTACTCCTGTGGTGCTGGGCTTAACCTTTGCTTTGGTAAAAGCCACTGCTGTCAGTCAGGTAACCAAGAGCGCGTTTGGCCAACGGTCTACCTCCTCTGACGTCGCATTGCCAACGATGGGCATCGTTGCAGGCACCGTCGGGCTTTCGGCTTTGCTAGAGCGCTACGCTCGTTATACCCCCCGAAGCGAAAAGAAAATATTGCGCCGATACGAGAGCACCCACGCACTTCCGCCGTGGGTAAACCAACAGTTGACGCAATACAGCAAAGCAAAACAGTAAAGCCCTCATCCGCTTGGCCCACGAGCACCCATCCGTAAGGGCGCCCGCTGGTGCACCTCGTGGCGGTGCCTGTGCTGGCGAATTTTTTGAGCGTGGCGCACAAGTGGGTTCTGCCCGCTCAAGCAGGCTCCCACAGCTCAAGCTTGTTGCCGTCGGCGTCCATGATGTGGACAAATTTGCCGTAGTCGTGGCGCACGATGTCGTCCAGGATGGTGACCCCGTTTTCCCGGAGCTTGCTCACCAGCCCTTCAATGTTCTGGACGCGGTAGTTAATCATGAATTCCTTTGCGGAAGGGGCGAAGTAGTCGCTTCCCCGCTGGAAAGGGCTCCATTGGAGCTGGTTTAGCTCGTCGGGGTTGTCCACGTTTCTGCTTTCAAAAGTGGAGCCCCAGTCGGTGGTTTCCAGCCCGAGGTTTTTGGCATACCAGGCATTGGTTGCCTTGGGGTTGTCTGAAAAAAAGAAAATCCCGCCAATGCCCGTCACTTTGGGCGTCAGGTCGTTGGCGGAGGGCGCCGGGGTGGGTTCGGTGGGTTGTGCTGCCATTGGAGAGGTGGTTGCTGGTGGAGCTGCAAGATGGCAGAAACGGGCGGCATTGTGTGCGCAGGCTGGTCCGGCCAGGCGTGGCCCGTGGCGCCCGCTGCCCGGGGCGCCTTGTCGAAGGCTCATCGTAGCTTCGGGCACCAAAAGCTGCACCCATGAAAAAGCGTGTCATAACTGCCGCCCTGGCGGCCGGCCTGGGTCTGCTGGCGGCCCCGGCGGCACCCGCCCAGACCGCCCAGTCGCCCGCCACCAGCGCCGACGCCCGCGCCAAAATCACCCGGGAGGCCGACCAGAAAGCCGCCGCCTGGGTTGCCGCGCTTCAGCTGAAGGACGCCCGGAAGGAAGCCGCGGTGCTGGAGGTAATTGCTGCTCATTTGCAAGCCATTGGGGAGTACCACGACGCGCACCCCTACACCGAAACGCCGGCCGGCATCAACCCCGCCACCGGCAAGGCGCTGAGCACGCTGGACCGGCAGCTCATTGCCGTGTCGGCCATGCCCAACGCCATTCACGACAACCTGCTGGCCGGCCTGCGCCAGCACCTCACGCCCGCGCAGGTGGAGGCCGTGCTCGACCAGTACACCATCGGCAAAGTGGCCTTCACCCTGAACGGCTACAAGGCCATCGTACCCAACCTGACGGCCACCGAAGAAGCCGTCATCCTTGCCAACCTGAAGCAGGCCCGCGAACAAGCCGTGGATTTCAAAACCATGAAGGAAATTTCCGCCGTGTTTGAAATCTACAAAACCAAAAACGAGGACTACCTCAACACCCACGGCCGCAACTGGCGTGAGCTGTTCAAGGCCTACGTCGACGCCGCCAACGCCCGCAAAGCCGCCGGCAAAGCCCCGACGCCCGCTGCGCCTCCAAAGTAGCGCCGCGCTATTCCTTCATCACCCGGCGGGTTTGCTGGAAGTTGGTGCCGCGCAGCTTCAGCACGTAGATGCCGGGCGCCAGGTGGGCCGTGTAGTCGCGCAGCTGGCTTTGCAGGGCCGCGGGCGTGCCTTGCAGTGAGAGCAGGCGGGGGCCCTGCGGCAACGAAAAATCGAGGGACAGGCGGCCGGCGCGGGCGGGCACGTCGGCCAGGCTGAAGGGCACCTCGCCGGCGGGCGGGCTCGGGTACACGAACAGGCGCGAGGTGGGCCGCGACGTGGCCGCGTTGCTGATGCCTGCGAAGTTGACCCCGATGAGCACCGGGTCGTGGTCCGACGACCGGAAGGGCGTGGCGATGTCGGTGGCCGCGCCGGCGTTGGAATACTCCAGCACGCTGGGCTCGCCCGAGTTGATGTGCCACTTCTGCACATCAATGAAGCCCACCAGGTTGGGCGTCACCACGGCGTGGTCGAGCGAGCCCGTGAGGCCCTTGAACACGTAGGACGCGCTGGTGGGCGGCGTGGCCGGCACCAGCCCGGCGGCGCGCATGATGTCGATGGGGTCTTCCTCGTAATTAGCGTTGTAGTCGCCGGCGCTCACCACGCGGGCGGCCCCGGCCGGCACCACGGTTTTGGTGATGAACTGCACCAGCGCCGCGGCCTGGGCCTTGCGGCGGGCGTTGGAGCCGCCCTGGCCGTCGTTCTGGTCGGCGTCGGGGCCCTTGCCGCTGCCCTTGCTCTTGAAGTGGTTGATGACGAAGCCCAGCGTATCGGGCCGCTCCTTGCGCTTGGTGACGAATACCTGGGCCAGCGGCGGGCGCTCAAATATGCCCGGCGTGGTGAAGAGCAGCGGTGGTCCCAGCGGCGCCAGCACCGCCGGCTTGTAGAGAATGGCGCAGTGAATGAGGTCGGTGTTGTTGGGCTGGTGGTTGGCGTCGCCGTCGTTCACGAAAATGTAGGTGCCCTTGCCCATCACCTCGTTCAGGCCGTCCACCAGGTTCTGAATGGCCGAAGTGGAGCCGTTGCCGTCGTTCTCAATCTCGGTGAGGCCCACCACGTCGGCGTTCATCTGGCTGATGGCCAGAATGATTTTGGCGCGCTGCCGGGCAAAATCCTCGGCGGTTTTGGCCCCGCGCGGCGTGGGAAAGCCGCTGCCCTCGCCGTCGCCGTTGAAGTAGTTGAGCACGTTGAAGCTGGCCAGCTTCAAATCAAGCTTGCCAAACACCGGCGGGCCCTTGGGGCGCACGGTGCGCACCACCGGCGCCGCTTCGCCCGGCAGCGGCTGCACGCGCCACTTGCCAAAGCCGTAGCCCAGGATGCCGCGCAGGCCCAGCAGCGTGCTGCCCACGCGCACGGTGCCGGTTTTGGGGTCGAGGTAGGGGGTGGGCGAGGGGTTGTTGGCCGAGCTGCCGTCGTCGAGCACCAGGCACTTGTTTTCGTTGGCTTTCTGGTAGGCGTTCACGGCGGCCACGTTGCTGCTGCCGCTGCTGCGGGTGCCGGTGGCGGGCTCGTCGTTGGGGTCGATGAACTGGGTGGGCTGGTAGGCCAGGCCCTGGGCCGAGAGCGTGAGCTCGCCGCGCTGCCGGAGGCTGTAATTGTCAACTACCGTCATCGGGCCCGAAAACTGCACCCGCATGCCTTCGTAACGCTCGGCATCGGCCGCCGAGAAGTCGGCGTTGTTGAGGGTGACAAAGGCCGGCAGCGCCTGGCCTGAGGCCAGCACCGTGATGGTGGGCTCGGTGAGCACGGCTTGGTTGAAGGAGGGCGCGCCGGCGTCTTCGCGCACCGTGCCGCTGACGCGCACCCGGTCGCCGATGCTGACCGTGGGCGCGGGCGCCGCCACGAACAAAGCATCGGAAGTGGCCGGGTTGCCGTCGGCGGTGGCCTTATCGTCCTGCACGTAGAAGCCGGCCGGGTTCAGGCCCGCGTACACGCCCGTCACCACGGCTTCAATGGTGTAGGTGCCGGCTTTGGCGCTGGCGCCGGTGCCCTGAATGGTGCCAATGGGGGTGGCACCAGCCGCGCCGACGCCCAATAAAAACCCTGCGAAAAGGACGAGCTTACCGCGCATTTATAGAACTAAAAGAAGGTGGAAAGGGCGCTAAAGATATTACCAGCGGCCATACGGACGCCCGAAGTAGCCGGAGCAGCCGCAAAAATTCATGGGCTGAGCCGGGGTGTACGGGAGCCGAAGCCGTCCGGCAATCAACGCCGCAGTTTTTTAGCCCAGCGGGCTACCTTTGGTCACTTCTGCCACTTCTTTTTGCGCTTCGCATGAATTTCTTCGGCCGCCCCGACCGACTCGCTTTTGCCCTTCTTTCCGGCCTGTGGCTGGGCCTGGCGGCCTGCACCGCCTCCAAAGCGCCCGCCGCCACTGCCGGCGCGGGCGCCACCGAGCCCACTTCAATTTTGCTGCTGGGCTCCAATCATTTATCACAGCTTTACAAGGCCAATAACCCCAATTCCGACGTGCTCACGCCCCGCCGCCAGGCCGAGATGGTGGCCTTGTGCGAGCAGCTGCAGCGCTACCGCCCCGACGGCATCTTGGTGGAAGAGCTGCCCGAAAACCAGGGCCGCCTCGACAGCCTTTTCCGCCTCTACCGGCAAGACCGGCTGGACCTGAACACCATGCCCGGTGGGCGCAGTGAAGTGTACCAGGTGGGGTTTGTGCTGGCCAAGCGCCTCGGCCTGCCCGGCGTGCACTGCGTGAACTCGCCCGGCGGCACCTCCCAAAGCATCCTGAACGCGGGCAAAAACATCGAGCTCTATGAGCAGGCCACCAAGGAGTGGCGCGAGTTCATCCCCGGCCTCGACCAGCCGCTGCTGGCCGGCACCATCACCATGAGCCAGTACTACCGGGCCATGAACGAGCCCGCCACCGTGCAGCGCCTGCACACGCTGGTGTACCGCACGCCGGCCCGCGTCACCGACGGCACGCTCAAGCCCGACCCCATGGTGGACGCGGCCTTCATCAACCCGCGCTACGTGGGCGCCGAGTTCATTTCGGTGTTCTACAACCGCGACCTGAAGGTGTATTCCAACATCGTGACCACGCAGCTGGCCACCCGCCAGCGCCGCCAGCTGCTCATCATGGGCCTGCGGCACGTGGGTTCGCTGCACGGCATTTTCCGCGATGACCCCGCCTACCAGCTGGTGGAGGCCAACGCCTACCTCAGCCGCCGCTAGGGGCGCACCAGCCCGAAACGGCCACCTTTTACGTCCAGCACGATGGTGCGCGCCGCGAACGGCTCGTTGCCCAGCATGCCGGCCATGCCCGAAAAGCGCATCATCAGGTTTTGGCTGAAGCTGGTGCCCGTCATGTGGCTGACGGTGCCCAGCGGCAGCGCGGCCGGGCCCATCTGCACGGCCTCGGCCGTGGGCGCCGTGTAGGAGGTGAGGGGCCGGCCCCAGGAATTGACCACCGTGGTGCGTACGGGCGCGCCGGGCCGGGCCAGTTGGTGCCACTCGCCCTCGTTGGTGAGCAGGGCAAAGGCGCTGGCGCCCGTGTCGAAAAACAATTGCCGCGGCTGGCCCTGCAGGCCCGCCGTGAACACCGGCCGCCGGCTTTCGAACGCCAGGGGCACGAAATCGGTGCGCTGGGCCACGCTGTCGGGCACCTCGGGCAGCAGGCTGAAGCGCTGGCGGGCGTAGTCGAGCACCAGCGCCCGGCCCTCCAGCACGTCGCCCCCGAGCGTGCCGATGATGAAGGGTTCGAGGCTGTCGGCGGGCAGCGTGCGTGCGCCCAGGTCGCGGGCCCTCACCCAGCGCGCCCGCACCAGGCCCTGGCCAATGCTGAAGCGGAAGTCGCGCAGGGTGTCGTGGTGCAGCGCCAGGGCCGGGCGCAGGGCGGGATAGCGCGCTTGCAGTGCCGCCAGCGGCCGGGCGTAAAACAAGGAGTAGGGCGCGCCGGTGTCGAACTGCAGGTAGCAGGTGCGCGGGCAGTTGGGCAGCCGCACGGGCACCAGCACGGCGGCGTGCGGCATGGCCCGGCCCCCGGCCGTATCGGCCAGCCAGGCAAAGGCGCAAGTGGCCGGCAGCCCCGAAACCACCAGCTGATTAGGCGGCGGCATAAACTGCCGGCGGAAGTAGAAATAGCCGCCGATGCTGCTCAACGCAAGCAGCGCAAGCACGGAAAGCAGGACTTTGAAAACGGGTTTCATGATGCAGAAAAGGTGAGTGGCTTGACTGCATCAAAAGTGCTTGGCGCTGCTGCCGAAACCGGGCGCCATTAGGGCGTCATTTTGCCGCCACTTCGGACAAGATGCTGATTATTAACCCGAATGGTTTAGGAGGCGGCGCCTACAGTCGGAAGCGGTACACGTCGAAATTGCCCCGGCGCAGCTGCGCGCCGTAGTAAACGACCGTGCACACGTTGGCCGCGTAGGTGCCAATCAGGGCGCTCAGCCAGAGCTCGGGCAGGGCCACGTGGTAGTGCCGGTACACCACCAGTTGCCCCGCCAGCGCCAGCAGCATCAGGAAGAACGTGCCCACCTGCCACAGCGCCTGAAAGCCCAGCACCCGGCGGCCCAGCTCGGCCACGTGGGCGGTGCTGTGGCGCCGGGCGCGCCACAGCAGCCAGGGCACCACCAAGTTCAGCAGGGGCAGCACCAGGAAGCTCAGGGCGCTCAGGTTGAGCAGCTGCAAAAAGTCAGGGTCGGAGCGCAGGGCAGAGGTGGCCGCGGCCAGCTCAGCCACGGCAACTGCCGGCTCGGGCCGCGGCGGCTCTGGCTCGGCGTGCAAAGCTTCGAGTGGCACGCTCAGGGCGGCGGCCAAGGCCTGCACGGTGTGGCCGCGCGGCACCGTGGCGCCCTGTTCCACCCGCTGAATGGTGCGCAGGCTCACCCCCGATTGCTCCGCCAATACTTCTTGCGACAAGCCTTTGCTTTTGCGAAGAGCCAGAATGCGGGCGGCGGAAAACTCGGACATGCAGGAGAATCAGGGTAGAAAAGCGGCGGTAAAATAAGTTCTGCCGAATGCTATTTGGGCAAACGACAAAGGTCCCGCCATTTGCTAGCCCGGCTGCTGCGCCAGCCAGGCGGCCGCGGCCGCCTCGGTATCGAAGGAGCGATACACCAGCGGCAGGCCCTGCACGGTGGTGGTCACGAAGGCGGTGGCCAGGCGCACCAGCACGTCCGGCGACACCACCACGGCACCGTGCCGGTAGCCACCTTCCGCCACGGCGCGCGGCAGCCAGGTGCGCGCAATCCACTGCTGCTCGGCAGGCGAAAAGGGAGGCATGGCCAGCTGGTTAATCAGGATGCGGCTCCAGCGCTGCTGTTGCAGGCCGCGCAGCATCTGCTCAAACAGGGCCTGGGTATCGGCCAGGGTGCGCGGGCCCGGGCTCCAGGTGGCGCGCAGAAAGCCCACCGGGTCGGCGAGCAGGCGGCCCGCCGCGTTTTCAAAAAGTACTGGCGAAGCCACGTGGTTCATTGGCACAAAGGTACCCCCAGATGCGCTCAAGCCACTAAAATTTCCCCACCTTCTATTCAGGTGGCGGTCAAGCACCGAACCGCGGGCAGAACGCCTCTGCAGCCACGCTCTCGGCCTGGAAACGCGGCTGAAACGGCACTACGGTTGGGTCCGCAGTGGCAGTGGTGCTTGCCCTTGCCGGGCATTACCGCCGTATAATCGGGCTATGATTCCCTTAATCACCCACACGCCGCGCCTGCTCATCCTGGCCGCCAGCCGGGCCCTGCTCACGGCCGAGCTCCACAAACCGCATTATTTCCCGGTGCTCCTCGGCGCCGCCCTGCCCGAAGACTGGCCCCCCGGCGAGTACGACCGCCCGGCCATGGAGTTCTTTCTGGAGCAACTCACGGCTGGCGGACGCACCGCCGCCGGCTGGTACGGCTGGTACGCCCTGCGCAAAGCCGAGGGCGACACGCCCCGCACCCTCATCGGCAGCGGTGGCTTCATGGGCCCGCCCGACGCGGCGGGCACGGCGGAAATCGGCTACTCCATTTCCAGCGACTGGCGCCGGCAGGGCCTGGCCACCGAGTTGGTGGGCGGCCTGGTGGCGCAGGCCGCGGCCACGGGCATGGTGCGCCAGCTGGTGGCCCACACCGAGCCCGGCAACGCGGGCTCGCAGGAGGTGTTGCTGCGCAACGGCTTCGTGGCCGCCGGCACGGCCGACGACGGCCGCCTGCGCTTCGAGCGGGCCGTGGAGCCGCTGGTGGCCGAAAATGAGGCCCCGGCCCCCCTGGAACGCTAGCGGCCGTGGCCTACATTTGCCGCATCCCTGGCCCTGAATTGCTCCGCGCTTCCATGAAAAAAGCTTTGCTGAAATACGGTTTCTTCGCGCTGCTGCTGGCCCCGCTGGGCTGCAAAACCAGCAGCCCCGCCGCCACCCAGGCCCCCGCCGCAACCTGGACGCCCCAGAAAGCCGACAAGTGGTTTCGGAGCCGCGTGTGGGCCAATGGGCTGAAGCTGAACGTGCAGGAATCGGTGAACAAAGTCGAATTTGCCAAGCAGTACACCGCCAACAAAGCGGCCTGGGACAAAGCCTTTGCCTACTTCCGCGACACCAATTTGGAGGAGCTGCCCGTGGGCAAGTACCCGATTGACGCCGACAACGTGACTGCCGCCGTGACGGACAACCCCACCAAGGAATACGCCGACACCAAGTGGGAGTCGCACCGCAAGTTCATCGACATGCAGTGCGTGGTGCGCGGCGCCGAGAAAATGGGCCAGGTGCCCATCGACCAAGCCACCGTCACCAAGCCCTACGACGACGCCCGCGACGTGGCCAACTACTCGGCCGAGGGCCCGCAGTACGAAGCCCGGCCCGGCACCATCTTCATCTTCTTCCCGCAAGACGTGCACCGGCCCAACATCAAGGCCGAAGGCGTCGACCGAGACAAGAAGGTGGTGGTAAAGGTGCGCGTGGCGCAATAGGCGCGCCGCTTGGTGGCTGAAGCCAGAGTAGAACAAACCAGAACGGTCATGCAGAGCGTCAGCGAAGCATCTTTACCGAGGAAGTAATTGATTACTCTCGTGGTAAAGATGCTTCGCTGACGCTCTGCATGACCGTTCTGTTCGCCCACCCACTCTAAGAAATAATAACCTCGACCCGCCGGTTCTGCTGGCGGCCTTCGGGGTTGTCGTGGCCGTCGGGCTGGGTGTTGGGGGCCACGGGGTTGGCTTCGCCGTAGCCTTTGACCTGGGTTTGACCGGCGGCGCCGGGCGTGTGGGTGCTGAGCCAGTCGGCAATGGCCTGGGCGCGCTGCTCCGACAGCTTCAGGTTGTAGGCGTCGTCGCCCTTGGCGTCGGTGTAGCCGTTGATGAGCACCCGGCTTTTAGCGGCTTGCTGCACCACCTGGGCCAGCTTCTCCAGTGTGGGCTGGGCCTCCGGCTTCAGGTCGGCTTTGTCGAAATCGAACAGCACGTCGGCGCTGAAATTGATGACCAGGCCCGCCGCCGTCTGCTTGCCGCCCAGGTCGCTGATGAGGCCGTTGAGGTCGCTCACCGAGCCGGTGAGTCGCTGGCCCTGGTCGAGCGGCGGCCGCGCCGCGGTGGGTGCGGCCGTGCCTGGGGCTTGCGGCGGCGCGGCCGGCCGGCCGGTGGCGCTGCTGAGGTGCTGGCCGGCGTCAGGCGTTTGCGATGTAGGCTGCTGTTCGGAGCAGGCGGCGGCTAACAATGCCAGCAACAGGCCAGCGGCGTGGCGTGGGCGGTTCATCGCTGCACGGCCACGCCGTCGAAAGAGCCCACTTCCGGAATCGTCAGCGAGATGGTTTGGCTGGTGGCGGGCGGCGCCGGAAACTTCACGGTGGCGATGGACGGACTGTTTTGACTGAGTTCAATTCGCAGCTCTTTGGTGTTGGAGTAGAGCGGCGTGGCCATGTAGCTGCCTTCCTGGTCTTTCAGCACGCCGTATTTCTTGGAAGTGGCGTCGTCGATGTAATTAATCTGGTCAATCTTTTCGTAGAGCGTCGGCGTGTTGTCGATGCCCGGGTTGAGGCTGTACTGCAACTCCACAGTCAGGATGTCGCCGCGCACCAAGGCCTTCGTGAGGGCCACCTGCGTGCCCTTGGGGCCAGGCTGGGTGTCGAGGGCGGGCTTGGTGGGCGCGGCGGGGGCGGTTTCGGCCCGGGTCACGCCGGTTTCGGCCGGGGCCGTGGCCGCGGGGGCCGGCGCGGTGGCGGGTGCCGAGGCCACGGGTGCGGTGGTTTCGTCGGCCGGTTTCTGGCCGCAGCCGGCCAGGCCAAGCAGCGCGGCGCTCAACACAATGAGGGACTTGTTCATAAAGCTTGTCAATGGTTAGGCTCGGTGATACGCGCCCGGCCGCGGGCAAGTTTATCCCCAAGCCGCCGGGCGCGCCAAACGCTCCCGGGGCCGGGCCATAGCCAAACCAGTACCGGGGCCGTACAAGGCGCAAGATTCCCTTCTTCCACTTCTCTTCTCCGCTCTGCTATGACCAAACTGCTGTTTCTCGTCTTCTTATTTGTGTCGGCCGGGCTGGGCCTGCCCGCGGCCGCGCAAACCGGCACCGCCGACGTGCCCCCGCGGCCCAAGCCCTTCCATTTCATCAACGACGAGGCCAACCTCATGGCTCCCGCCGATGCCAAAAAGCTGGACAACGGCCTGCGTCGCTACGCCGACAACAACGGCACCCAGGTCGTCGTCGTGACCGTGCCCTCCCTCGGCGGGCGCGACGTGGCCGACTACGCCCGGGCCATCGGCACGGCCTGGGGCGTGGGCCAGCGCGACAAAAACAACGGCGTGGTGGTCCTCATCAGCTCGCAGGACCGCAAAGTCAGCATCCAGCCCGGCAGCGGCCTGCAAAGCATTATCACGCCGCAGGTTACCCAGCAGGTTATCGGCCAGATGGGCCCCAGCTTCAAGCAGGGTAACTATTTTGCCGGCCTCCGCACCGGCCTGAATACCCTGATGGCCGCCGCCGACCCCAACGCCGCCACCCGTCAGCAGGCCGGCAGCGCCGCCACCAGTCCCGCTGCCACCAGCCCCGCTGCCACCAGCCCCGACCTAACCACCCAAAGCAACCTCTCGCAGGACCCCGCCCCGGCGCCGGTCGCCGACCCCGTGCTGGCCGCGCCGCCGGCCGAGCCGGCTTCCTCGGGCCCCGGCATGGGCACGCTGCTCATTGGGGCACTGGTCATTGGCGGCGTGCTGTGGTTTTTGGTGAAGATGTTCCGCGGCCGCAGCGCCGCCAATGCGGCCAGCAACGGCCCGTCGGGCTCCGCGCCCGACTTCCTGCCGAACCGCGGCCCGGCCGGCAACTACAACCAGGGCGGCGGCTACGGCCCGGGCTACGGCGCGCCCAACCAGGGCGGAGGGGGCATGGGCGTGGGCGGCATGCTGGCTACCGGTGCCGCCGCCGCCGCGGGCGCCTACCTCGGCAACCGCATGGCGTCGGGCCACGACACGTCGGGCAATAACTACGCCGGCGACGGCAACAATACCAGTTTCAACACGGGCGCTGCCGGGGCGGGTGCTGCCGGCCTGGGCGCCGCTGGTGCAGGCAGCGACTACTTCGCAAACCGCGACGGCGGCGCGGCCGACAATTCTTCCGCCCCCGACTATTTTTCCGACGCCAACACGGCCTCCGATAACTCGTCGGACTACTTCTCCTCCGACGATAATTCCTCCTACGACGACAACTCTTCCGGCGACACCGGCGGGGGCGGCTTCGACAGCGGCAACGATAACAGCGGCTCGTGGTAAGTAGCTGGCATTGCTTGTAACACTCAAAAAAGCCCCAATGCAAAGTGCGTTAGGGCTTTTTTATGCAAAAACCGCCGACTGAGAATGTCAGGGAGGCGCGCAGTAAATAAGTAAATCGGCAAAGCGCTATACCTTTCGGCCGTATTCACCTTCACTTTTTCGGCGATGTTTCAAGGTTTGCGCACGGTGGTGTATCCGGCGGGGGATTTGGCAGAGGCTACGGCCTGGTACAGCCGCGTTCTGGAACAGGGGCCGTATTTCAACGAGCCATTTTACGTAGGCTTCAACGTGGGCGGCTACGAGCTGGGCCTGGTGCCCGATGGCACCCCCGACGGGCCCGTCGGCGCCACCACCTACTGGGGCGTGCCCGATGCCGCCGCGGCCCACACGCGTCTGCTGGCGCTGGGCGCGCAACCCCACGAAGCCGTGCACGATGTAGGCAGCGGCATTCTGGTGGGCACCGTGCTCGACCCGTTTGGCAACCTGCTGGGGGTCATCCAAAACCCGCACTTCGCGCTGCCGGCGTAGGGCCGCACGCGCTGCACATCCTTTTCCGGGCCGATGAGCCCGTTGTTTTCCATGCCTGAAAATACTTCCCTGCTGGCCGTGCCGGTGCTCGAAACCAGCCGCCTGCGCCTGCGCGGCTTCCGCGCCGATGACTTTGATAACTGGTTCGCCATGAGCCGGTCAATTGACTATCACCGCTACTTCACGCCCGAGCCCATGCCCGCCGAGGAAGTGTGGAAGCTGCTGCTGCGCAGCGCCGGCCACTGGGCCGTGATGGGCTACGGCTTCTGGGCGGTGGAGGAAAAGGCCAGCGGGCGCTTCGTGGGCGGCATCGGCTTCCTCAACCTCAAGCGCGCCCTCGACCCGCCCCTGGGCGAGGCCCCGGAAATCGGCTGGGTGCTCGACCCCGCCATCCACGGCCTGGGCTACGCCACCGAAGGCGTGGCGGCCGCCCTGGCCTGGGGCGAGCAGCATTTTGGGCCGGTGCGCACCGTCTGCATCATCCACCCCGACAACGTGCCCTCGTTGAAAGTGGCGGCCAAGTTTGGCTACCGCGAATACGCCCGCACCACCTACCACGAGCAGCCCATCGTGCTGCTGGAGCGGCCCGGACAGCCCGCCTAGGCCGCGGGCGCCCGCCGGTGCGCCTGCAGCAGCCGAATGATGGCGTAGATGCCGGGCAGCATGGGCAGGGCCGCCGTCCACATCCCGGCAAAATAGTAGCGCCCGGTGGTGTGGAAGTAATAATTGGGCATGTTGGCCACCAGGCGGCCGTTGGCCACCACCGCCGAAACGGCCCGGGCCAGCTCCGGCGCAATGGCAGGCTTAAGAACCGGGAAAATGAAGTGCGTGAACTCCGCCACGCCCGGCCCGATGAAGATGAACCACGCCAGAAAGCCCGCCAGCGGCACGCGGTAGTACAAGCCCAGCGCGGTGAGGGCGTAAAGCGTCGGCCCGAAAAACGCGAACACCAGCAGAAAGCCGCGCTCCGTCCAGCTGATGTTGAACAAGCGGCTCATGGCCGGCCCAAAGCCGGTGAGGTATTCTTCCGTCATGTGAATTTCGAGCGCGGCCACCGTCAGCAGAAACAGCGGCAGAATGAGGGCCGGGTCGGTGGGGCGGGCCAGGTAGGTGCGGCGCCACAGCACCAGCGCCACCAGCCCCGAGCCGCCCACTATCAGCACCGGCGGCAGCCCAATGGCGCGGTAGCCCGCGGCCATGGCCACCACCAAAAAAGCCACTGCGCCGGCAAAGCTGGCCCATTGCGTTGTGTTAGAAATTGTCATAAAATGAAATGCTAAACTAACCAGTTGGTTAATTAGTGAGCAAAAAAAGCTAGAGTTGTTGCAACAGCATTTGTGTGATAAGAAGCTGGCGTTCTTTTAGAAAGCTGCGGTACTGAGCTTCCGTCTTGTGCATGATGCGGCGGAGCAGGGGCTGGGCCAGCACCGGATACACACACAGCGCCACTATGTTGGCAAACAGGTGCTCGGCGGCGTTGGGCGCCTGGTGCCGGGGGTGGCCGGTGGCGGCCAGCTGCTGCCGGAAGGCCGGCCAATCGACCAACGCCTGCTGGCCAAACTGCGCGGTGAGGCGCTCCGGGTGCTGCTGCAGCTCGTGCACGATGAACGCGGCGAGGGCCGGGTTTTCGGCCAAGGCGTCGGTGGTGTACGCCACGTACTGCGCTATTTTCTCGGGCAGCGGGGCCTCGCCGTTCAATACCGGGGCAATGCCCCCCAGAAACTGCCCCAGCGCCCCCCGAAACACGGTGTCGAAGAGCTGCTCTTTGCTCTTGAAGTAGTAGTGGAGCATGGCTTTGTTGATACCAGCCAAATCGGCGATTTCCTGCATGCGGGCGCCGCTCAGCCCTTTTTGGTAGAACACGGTGCTGGCAATGGCCAGGATTCGGTCGCGGGTGGAAGCATCCAGGTTGGGCATCAACTAACCATTTGGTTAAGGCAAAAGTAAACGTTTTTGGCCAATGTTGGTTCCGCCGCCGGCCCGGCTGCTGCAAACCACCTGCGCGGGCTGAGCCGACTGCCGGCTTTTACTTTGCCCCAACCAAGCGCCGTTGCTCATGCCCACCCGTCCATACATTCTCGCCGAAACCACCTGGAAAACGGTGCAGGAAAACGCCTACCAGGTAGTAGTACTGCCCTGGGGCGCCACCGAGGCCCACAACTACCACCTGCCCTACGCCACCGACAACTACCAGTCGGACTACGTGGCCGCCGAGGCCGCGCGCCGGGCCTGGGAGCAGGGCGCCAAAGTGGTGGTGCTGCCCTGCGTGCCCTTCGGCGTGAACACCGGCCAGCTCGACATCACGCTCGACATCAACATGAGCCCCAGCACCCAGCTGGCGCTGCTGCGCGACGTGGTGCAGGTGCTGGCCCGCCAGGGCATCCCCAAGCTGGTCATCCTGAACGGGCACGGCGGCAACGACTTCCGCCAAATCCTGCGCGAACTGCAAGCCGAATTTCCCACGGTGTTTCTGAGTACGCTCAACTGGTTCCGGGCCGCCGACCGCAACCAGTATTTCGGCGCGCCCGGCGACCACGCCGACGAACTGGAAACCAGCGTCATGCAGCACATTGCGCCCGAGTTGGTGCGCCCGCTGGTCGAAGCCGGCGACGGCGCCGCCAAGCAGTTCCGCATCGCGGCCCTGCGCCAGGGCTGGGCCTGGGCCCAACGCGAGTGGAGCCAGGTATCGGCCGACACCGGCGTGGGCAACCCCGCCGCCGCCACCGCCGAAAAAGGCGCCGCTTTCCTGGAAGCCGTGACCACCAACATCGGCCGGTTTCTGGTGGAGCTGGCCGCCGCCGATCCACAGGATTTGTACGAGTAATAAAACGTCATGCCGAGCGCAGCAAAGCATCTTGCCCGCCATTACTGATTCCGACGATTGAGTCAGTATCGAGGTAAAGATGCTTCGCTACGCTCGGCATGACGTTCTTTTCGCTAACTAAAATCAACTCATGCTGACTCCATTCGACAGCGTAATCTTTGACCTCGACGGCACGCTTTGGGATGCCTCGGCGGCCATCACGCGCGCCTTTCAGGCGGCCAAAAACAGCGTCGACTACATCGAAAACGACGTGACGCTGGCCCAGGTGCAGGCCGTGACCGGCCAACCCTACACCGTGGTGTACGAGCGCCTGTTCCCGAAGCTGCCCGCCGACAAGCTGGACGAGTACCGCGCCCTCTGCGCCCGCCACGAGCTGGCCGCGGCCGTGGAGCACGGCGGCGCGCCTTACCCGGGCCTCGAAGACGCCCTGCGCTACCTGCGCGGCCGTGGCTACCGGCTGTTCATCGTCAGCAACTGCCAGCTGGGCTACGTGGAGGCGTTTTTCCAGCACAGCGGGCTGGGCGAGTTCTTTGAAGGCCACCAGTGCTTCGGCACCAAGCTGCTGGCCAAAGCCGAAAACATCCGGGAAGTAGTGGCGCAGTACGGCCTGCAAGCGCCGGTGTACGTGGGCGACACGCCCGGCGACCTTGCCGCCAGCCAGGGCGCGGGCGTGCCGTTCATCTTCGCCACCTACGGCTTCGGAACGCTGAGCGAGGCCGAAGCCCCAACGCGCATCAGCCAATTGGCCGACCTGAAAAAGCTGCTCTGAAACGCGTCAGAAAGCCCTCGTCAGAACAGTCATGCCGAGCGCAGCGCAGCATCTTTACCGCCACCACTAATTGATGGCGTTGCGCAGTAAAGATAATGCTGCGCTGCGCTCGGCATGACGGGCTGCTTTGTTTACTTCGATTAGCCCTCCGCCTCACGAAGCATGTGGTAAAAAAGGCCACATTTCGTACTTTGGTGGCATGAATTTTCCGGTTTTTTCCCGCATTACCATCCATCCGTCCATCTGCGGCGGGCAGCCCACCGTGCGGGGGCTGCGCTACCCGGTGTGGCAGGTGCTGGAGTGGCTGGCCAGCGGCACCACCGAAGCCGAAATCCTCGCCGGGCACCCCGAGCTCGAAGCCGAAGACATCCGGGCCTGCTTGGCCTTCGCCGCCGAGCGCCTCAAGCCCCTCGACCGCACCCCGCCCACCCAAGAAGACCAGAATTCTGAAGAGTGGATGCTGAGCCGCCAAAGCCAGTGGCTGGCCGAGCAGGAGTTTCTCAAGCAGCTCTGGGAGCGCAACCCCGCGCCGGCCAGCCCCGGCCCCGAGCCCGCGGCCCGGCGCAAAACCAGCTGGCTGCGCTTGCCGAAATGAGCGGTTTTAAGCCGGAATAGATGCGTAGCTTTGGCGCCCTTGCCGCCGGCCAGCTGCCGGAAATAAAGCCGCCACCTCCCATGTACCAGGACCTTGCTTCGACGGCTTTTCTGCACGTGGCCTTCCGGCCCGATTCGTGCCTGCTCATCGGCCGCTGGCTGTGTTCCATCAACGAGGCGCAGTTGCGCGAGGGCTACCAAACCATGCGCCGCGCCGCCCAGCAGCACGAGTGCCGCCACTGGCTGATGGACGCCCGCCGCCGCACCGACCGCCGCCAAAACGGCCCCGAATGGGTGGTGACCAACTTCCTGCCCCAGGTGCAGCAGGAAATGGGCGCCCCGCTCTACGTGGCCTTTCTGGTGCTGCCCAACCACTTGCGCGAAGTAGAAGCCGACCCGGAAATGGCGGAAAAAGAACCTTCGCCCAACGCGTCGTTTCAGTACGCCCGCTTCATCGACGAAGGCGCCGCCAATGCCTGGCTTGACGAGAAGCGGCGCGGGGATAAGTAGGAGTGAGAAGCCGCCCCGCTTGTCATGCAGAGCGCAGCGAAGCATCTTTACCGCGCAACGCAATTATTTACTTCCACGGTAAAGATGCTTCGCTGCGCTCTGCATGACCGTCCGCTGGTTGTACTGACGTTCTGGTTATTCCGGCCATTGCCTGCTACCGTTGGCTTTCCAGCGTTTGCATGGGCGTGGCCGGCTCCACGTTCGAGGTGTTGGGGAAGGCCACGAAGTGCGACACGCGCGGCGCCTCCGGCCCGCTGTGCAGGCGGCGTACCTGGGCTTCCACGGCCTGGTCTTCCTTGGTGAAGCGGTGGTGCTGGCGCTGGTGCTCGCCCCAGGTGGCTACGTAGTAGAACTCGGTAAGGCGCGTGGGGTGGGCCACGTCGGCAAACACGCCGGCGCGCAGGGCGCCGTCGCGCAGGCGCAGGCGCTTGAGCTGCTCGGCCGCCGTGCGGAAGGCGGGCCAGTCGGCCGGCTCCACGCGGTATTCTATCATGATGACGACGGGGCCGTCGTCGGGGTCGATGTGGCCTTCGGTTTCGGGGTCGGGCCAGTGCTCGGCGGGGTCCAGGTTCAGGCCTTCGGCCGAGCGCATCGGGAAGGGAATGGCCAGCAGCGCGCTCGCCAGCATCCAGCCCGCGGCAATGAGCAGCGAGATTTCCAGAGTGAGGTGGTCGGCCAGCTCGCCCCACACCAGGCTGCCCAGCGACAAGCCCGCCTGAAACACCAGCATATACACGCTGATGACGCGCGCCTGCACCCATTTCGGCACGCTCAGCTGCACGGTGGTGCTGAAGCTGGTCATCACCATCAGCCAGGCAATGCCGGACAGGAACATCACCGCATAGAGAATGTAAATCTGGGTGATGAGCGCCAGCGACAGGTTGGTAACGCCGAACATGAGCACGCCCAGCAGCACCCGCTGGTTGAAATTCAGCCGCTCGCCGGCCCGGCCCATCAGAAAAGCGCCCGTGACGGCCCCCGCGCCCAGCCACGACAGCATCACGCCGTAGTGCCCGGAGCTGAGGTGCAGCTTGCGCGCCACCACCACCGACACCAGCCCCCACAGGGCCGCCGCCCCAAACGAAAACGCAAACGTGCGCACCAGCACCCCGTAAATGGCCGGCGAATACTGCACGTAGCGCAGCCCCGCCCGCAGCGCCCCCAGGAAGTTTTCGGCCGGGCCGCTGGTCAGCGTGTGCTCGCGCTTCCAGAAATACACCACCGCCCAGGTGCCCAGAAACGACACCCCGTTCAGCACAAACACCCAGCCCGCCGAGTAGTAGGCAATGATGGCCCCGCCGATGGCCGGCCCGATGGCCCGCGCAATGTTGTTGCTGACCCCGTTCAGGGTAATGGCAAACGACAGCGCTTGGCGCGGCACCAGCTCGTTGGTCACGGCCTGCCAGATGGGCGCGTTCAGGGCCGCGCCCATGCCCAGCAAAAACGTGAACCCTAGCACGCCATAGGCCGAAATCTGGCCCATGAGCGTGAGCGTGCCCAGAATGGCAGCCACCACCGCCATGAACCCCTGCGTGAAGAGCAGCAGCTTGCGGCGGTCCACCATGTCGGCCATGGCGCCGGCGGGCATGCTCAGCAAAAACGACGGCAAGCTGGTGGCGGCCTGCATCATGGCCACGAGCAGGGCCGAGGTGGTGAGCGTGGTCACGAGCCACACGCCGGCCACGTTCTGCATCCAGGTGCCCACGTTCGAGACCAGGCCCGCAATCCAGATGGCCCGGAAAAGGGAGTAGGTAAACGGCGTGAGCAGCGTGGCTTTGGGCGGGGCAGGAGGGGCAGTGGGCGTCATCGGCAGCAGGTTTCTACCCTCATCAACAAGCGGACGGGGCGAATGGCTTCCTACGGCTAAAGGATACAAAAGGCTTTGCCTGTCATCCTGAGCGCAGCGAAGGACCTTCTCACCAATGAACAAGTTGTTTCGACGTGAGAAGGTCCTTCGCTGCGCTCAGGATGACAGGCAATTAGTTCTCTTACCGGCGCTGCGACGACTCCCGCACCAGCAGCCGGGGCTTGAGCACGATGGGCTTGGGCGGACCCTGGCGGTTGGGGCCGCTTTTCAGCATTTTTTGCAGCAATTGCACCGCCGTTTTGCCCATTTGCTCGCAGCGCTGGTCCACGCTGCTCAGCATGGGCTCGGTGAGCATGGTGAACATCTCGTTGCTGAAGCCCACCACGGCCACGTCTTTGGGCACGCGCAGGCGGGCGCTTTTCACCGCCTGAATGGCGCCGATGGCCGCCAGGTCGTTGCTCGAAAACACGGCGTCGGGGCGCCGGGGCAGCTTCAGAAGCTGGCGCATGGCCTGGGTGCCGCCCTTCTGGCTCATCTCGCAGAACATAATCAGCTCCTCGTCCAGGGGCAGGCCGTGGGCGGCAAGGGCGTCGCGGTAGCCCTGGTGGCGGTTTTTGTGAATGTTGAGGTGCAGCGGGCCGGTGAAGTGGGCAATGCGGGTGCAGCCCTGCTCGATGAGGTGCGTCACCACCTGGTAGGCGCCTTGGTAGTCGTCAATCATCACGGCGCTCACGTTGCTGCCGCTGAAATCTTCCACCACGCGGTCGAAAAACACCAGCGGGATGTTCTGCTGGCGCACGGCCTCGAAGTGGCCGAAGCTCTGCGTGGTGTTGGCCAGCGACACCAGGATGCCTTCCACCTGCGAGTTCATCAGCAGGTCGATGTTTTTCTGCTCCTGGCGCGCATCTTCGTTGCTCTGGCAAATCATCACGTTGAAGCCCAGCTTGGCGGCTTCGGTGGCGATGCCGTGCACCACCTGCGGGAAAAAGTGGCCCGTGATGTGCGGCACCAGCACGCCCAGCGTGTTGCTGCGGCCCCGGCGCAGGGCGGCGGCCAACTGGTTGGGCTGGTAGTGCAGCTCTTCGGCCAACTGGCGCACGCGGGCCTTGGTGGCCTCGCTCACGTCGTCGTGGTCGCTCAGGGCCCGCGAAATGGTGGAGGGAGAAAGCCCCAGCGTCTTGGCCAGGTCAGTGATGGAGGCGCGGCGATTGGCCATCTGTTCGTTGTAGCGAAGTGAAAAAATACCCGAACCCGGCGCATGTGCCGGAGTCGCGGGCCCGGGTGCGGCCGAAAGCACGAGCTGCTTTCGCCCAGCGCCGGGCCCGCGCGGGGTGCTGACAAGTTACCGAAAGCTGATGAGCGCCGTGACAAGGGGCGCTCCTTCCGGGTATAGATGGGAATTCGGCCGCAATCTACTAGCCGCAGATGAATCCGGGCCGGGGCCCGCCATATTTCCCGCCTTCGGCACCGTCGGACTTATCCGAAGCTTCCCGGCCCCAACGGCCCCGCCCCGGCTTTTATTCTATCACCAGCCCAAACTTGGCCACCACGCCCACCAGGCCTTGCAAGGTGAATTTGGCCCCGAGCAGCGGGTTGGTTTCGGGGTCGATGATGAAGCCGGTGGCGGAAGTGAAATCGGCCCCGGCCAGCCTGGTGTTCTGAAACACCGCGCCGGCCAGCGCGCAGTCCTGAAACACGGCGCCGGTCAGGTCGGCGTCGGCAAAATCGGCTTCTTCCAGCCCGCAGCCCACGAAGCGGGTGCCAGGCATGGTGCGGCCCGCGAAGGAGGCGTAGCGCAGCTGGCACTGGTCGAAATGCACGCCAAACAGCATGTCGCGGCAGGCCGTGAACTGCAGGCCCAGCAGCTTGCAGTCGGCAAAGGCCACGTTTTGCAGGGCCGTGCCCGCCAGCCGCACCGTTGCCAGGTTGCAGTGCTCAAACAGGCACTCGCTGAAGCGCAGCCGGCTGAAATCGGCGCCGCTGAAATCGCAGTTCACAAAGCGGAACTCGTCGAACTCGGCGTGGCCCAACAGGTGCCGGGCGTCCCAGCCCACGGCCACATTGTCACCAGGGAAATGGTCGGGTTTGCGCAGGGCAGCGGGCTTGCGGCGGGCGGGTTTCATAAGTAGCTGAGACAGGTTTGCAGCTACGAAGAACGTCATGCTTCGCTGGCGCTCGGCATGACGTTCCTTTTCTTTTTCTACTAAAAGCCGCTACAGCTTCACCACGCGCAACGCCTGGCTGAAGCCTTCGCCGCGCAGGCGCAGCAAGTAGGCGCCCGGCGCCAGCCCGGCCGTGCGGCGGCCGATTTCCGCCTGCAGCTCGGCGGCTGAGCCGTGCAGCGCCAGCACCCGCTGGCCCAGCGACGAGAGCACCTCCAGCGTGAGCGGCTGCGTGCCCAACGACGCGCTGAGGCGCAGGTTGAAAGCGCCCGAAGTCGGGTTCGGGAAAGCCTCAAACTGTACGCCCGCGGCCGGTTTGGTGGCGGCCGTCACCACGCCGGTAAAGTTCAGGCCGATGAGCACGGGGTCGTGGTCGGAAGAGCGGAAGGGGCTGGTGATGTCGGTGTTGGCACCGGCCACGTCGTACTCCAAAAACTCGGGCTCGGCGGCGTTGATGTGCCACTTTTCCACGGCGGCGTGGCCCACCAGGTTGGGCGTGAGCACGGCGTGGTCGAGGGAGCCGCTCATACCGTCGAAGACGTAGGAGGCGCTGCTGGCCGGGCTGCCCAGCACGAAGCCGGCCGCCCGCAGAATGTCCATCGGGTCTTCTTCGTAGTTGGCGTTGTAGTCGCCCACGCTCACCACGTAGCGCGTGCCGGCGGGCTTCACCACGGCATTAATAAACTGGACCAGGGCCGTGGCCTGCTGCTTGCGGCGCAGGTTGCTGCCGCCCTGGCCGTCGCCCTGGTCGGCGTTGGCGCCGCTGCCGCTGGCTTTCGACTTGAGGTGGTTCACCACCAGCGCAAACGTGTCGCGCGGGGCCGTAGCGCGGTTGGTGATGAAAAGCTGGGCCAGCGGCGGCCGCTCGAAGGTGCCCGTGACGGTGGCCAGCAGCGCGGGGCCGTAGGGCGTGAGGGCGGCGGGCTTGTAAATGATGGCGCAGTGAATGAGGTCGGTGTTGTTGAGCTGGCGGCTGGCGCCGCCGTCGTTGATGAAGGCGTAGGTGCCCGCGCCCACGGCCTGATTCAGGCCATTGACGAGGTCCTGCACGGCGGAAGTGGCGCCGGTGCCGTCGTTTTCAATTTCCATCAGGCCAAACACGTCGGCGTTCATCTGCGCGAGGGCGGCGAGAATTTTGCTGCGCTGCCTTTCAAAATCAGCTTGCGTGTTGGCGCCGCGCGCGGTGGGGAAGCCGCCGCCCGCGCCGTCGCCGTTGAAGAAATTGAGCACGTTCATGCTGGCAACTTTCACGTCAATGGGCCCGAACGTGGGCACGGGCGGGCGCACGGTGGTCACCACTGGGGCGTTGGCGCCGGGCAGGGGCTGAATGCGCCATTTGCTGGAGCTGTAGCCCATGATGCCGCGCAGGCTGGCAATGGTGCTGCCCACGCGCACGGTTTGGGTGGCGGCGTCGAGGTAGGGGATGGGCGTGGGGTTGACGGTGACGCGGCCGTCGTCGAGCAGCAGCGACTTCTGCACGTTGGCGGCCTGGTAGGCGTTCACGGCGGCCACGTTGGTGGTGCCGGTGCTGCTGGTGCCGGTGGCGGGGTCGTCGTTGGGGTCCACGAACTGGGTGGGCTGGTACACGAGGCCCTGGGTGGAGAGGTTGAGCACGCCCTGAGTTTTGACCGTGGCCACGTCGGACACCGTGACCGGGGCCGAAAACTGCACCAGCATGCCTTCCAGGGGCTCGGCATCGGCCGAGACGGCAAAGGTGGCGTTGTTGATGGTGGCGAAGGGCGGCAGGGCCTGGGCCGTGGCCAGCACCGTGATGCTGGGGCCGGTGAGCACGGCCTGGCCGTTGGAGGGCGTGGTGGGGGTTTCCTGCACGGCGCCGGTGATGCGCACCCGCGTGCCGGGCGCCACCGTGGGGTTGGTTTGCACCACGTAGAGGGCGTCGGAAGTGGCGGGGTCGCCGTCGGCGCCGGCGGTTTCGTTCTGCACGTAGAAGCCGGCCGGGCTCAGGCCCGAATACACGGCTGTCACGATGCCCTCGATGGTGTAGGTACCGGCCGTGGCCAGCACGCCGCTGGTTTGGATGGTGCCGATGGGCGTGACCGTCTGGGCCTGCGCCGGGGCCGTGCCGGCCGCTAGCAGCGCCGTGAAAACAGCCCCAATCGAGCCGGTAAAAAACTTCATCATGCAGTTGAAAATTGAAATAACCCCAATTCGGGGCTGTAAATGTACTGGGGTTTGGGCAGTCGTGCTGGCCGAACCCCAAATCCGGCGGATAAGTGCAATGCCCAAATGCTGTGGCAACTAAGCAGCGGGCCCGGCACGTAAGCAGGGCAGCCCCTTTTCCACTTTTTCACGTCCCTCCCCATGTTTCAAGAAACTACGCCCGCCCTGCCCGCCACTGCCGATGCGGAGCCCGGCCACGACGAATCGCGCCGCCAGTTCATCCACCACGCCGGGCGCGGCCTGCTGGCCGTGGGCGTGGCCAGCGCCCTGCCCGTGGCCGCCGCCGAAGCCGCTGCGGCCTCGGCTGATGCCGCCGCGCCGCCCGTCAGTGGCCCGCTCGACATCAAGCTGCCCGCCCTGGAAGCGCCCACCGACCCCAAGGGCGCCCAGCCCTTCAACCCCGACGCGCCCGAGCGCCGCGTGGGCTACGCCATCGTGGGCCTGGGCCACCTCACGCTGAACGAGATTCTGCCCGCTTTCGGCCAGAGCAAGCACGCCAAACCGGTGGCCCTGGTGAGCGGTGACCCCGAAAAAATGCGCAAAGTGGCCCAGCAATACGGCATCAAGGCCAGCAGCTGCTACTCCTACCAGACCTACGACCAACTCAAGGACAACCCCGAAGTGGAGGTGATTTACATCGTGCTGCCCAACTCCATGCACCACGAATTCACCATCCGCGGCGCGAAGGCCGGCAAGCACATTCTCTGCGAAAAGCCCATGGCCGTGTCCTCTAAAGAGTGCGAGGAAATGATTGCGGCCTGCAAAAAAGCCGGCAAAAAGCTCATGATTGCCTACCGCATTCAGTACGAGCCGCTGAACCGCATGGCCCAGCAAGCGGTGCGCGACAAAACCTACGGCAAGCCCAAGCTCATCCAGATGGTGAACAACCAGAACCAGGCCCATGACCAGCAGTGGCGCCACAAAAAAGCCCTGGCCGGCGGCGGCTCGCTGCCCGACGTGGGCCTGTACTGCCTCAACACCACGCGCTACTTGCTGGGCGAGGAGCCCACCGAGGTTTCGGCCCAGATATACACCACGCCCGGCGACGACCGGTTTAAGGAAGTGGAAGAGAACGTGACGTTTACGATGCGCTTCCCCAGCGGCGTGATTTCGCAGTGCATGACCGGCTACGGCACGTTCAACAACAAGAGCTACATGGTGCACTGTGAGGAAGGCACCATCAAAATGGACCCGGCCTTCACCTACCAGGGCCTGCACCAGGAGCGCGTGCACGCCCCCAAAGGCAAGCAACTGAAGGAGACGCCCAACGACCCGCAGAAAGACCAATTTGCGCTGGAGCTGGACCACATGGCCGACTGCGTGCGCAACAATAAAACCCCCTTCACGCCCGGCGAAGAGGGCCTGCAGGACCAGCGCATCATGGAAGCCATCTACCAATCGGCCAAGGAAAACAAGCCGGTGAAGCTGCCGGCCGTGGCCAAGATTGATGCTTTCCGGGGTTCGCCGCCGCAGGAGGAAGAGGCTTGAGGAGCAGAGCCAAACACGATGGTCATGTCGAGCTTGTCGAGACATCTCGCTCGGGGCAGTAATCAATGGATTAGTGGCGGCACGCGAGATGTCTCGACAAGCTCGACATGACCGTTCTCACCGCTCGACATGAGCGTTCATCTTTATTTTCCTAAAATTCCCACCACCATGCGCACCATCAAGCAGTTGCACCGGGCCGTTAATGCCCCCATTGCCGACCTCGTGACTTACCGGGCGCTGCCCACTAGCTCGGTGGAGTACCTCGACCCGTTTCTGTTTCTGAACCACCACGGCCCGCAGGTGTACCGGCCCAGCAACAAGGGCCTGCCCTTCGGCCCGCACCCACACCGCGGGTTCGAGACGGTGACCTTTATTCTGGAAGGCGACATCCTGCACAAGGACACCGGCGGGCACGAAAGCGTGATAAACGCCGGCGGCATTCAGTGGATGACGGCCGGCAGCGGCCTGATTCACGCCGAAGTTTCCTCCGAAGCGTTCAAGCAAACGGGCGGGCCGCTCGAAATCCTGCAACTCTGGGTGAACCTGCCGGCCAAAGACAAAATGGTGGCGCCGCGCTACATCGGGCTGCAAAAAGACGAGATTCCGGCCGTGACGCTGGATGGCGGGGTGGTCGTGCACGCCGTGTCGGGCGAGTGGGCCGGCACCGCCGGGGCCGTGCAGCCGCTGGCCGACGTGGCCCTGGCCTGGCTGGAGTTGCCGGCTGGCAGCCGCGTGGTGCTGCCCGTGGCGGCGGCGCGCACCGTTTTCTTCTACGTGGTGCGCGGCGCGGTGCAGGTGAGCGGCGCCGAAGCCCAAGCCCGCCAGCTGGTCGAGTTCAACCACGACGGCGACGAGCTGGCCATTGCGGCCCTGGCCGATGCCGTGCTGCTGCTGGGCCACGCGCTGCCGTTTAATGAACCGGTGGTGTCCTACGGGCCGTTTGTGATGAACACCGAGGCCGAGATTCAGCAAGCCTACCGCGACTACCAAAGCGGGGCTTTCGGCGCCTGGAAAGGCTAGTTTAACGAAAAGCCGCGCCGCCGCATAACCTCAACCGCGCGTTGATGGTTGAGGCGTGCAGCCAGCGCAATTCGCGCCTGCGGGCCAGTTGCCGGCTTTGCTTTTGTCTTCATGTTGTTAATGCTCAAACCTTCGCCCCGCACCCTTTATTTCGAAAACAGCATTGGCCGAATCTGGGAAGAGCCCCAGGGCTACGTACGGCTGGAATACCGGCCCGGCGCGCGCGAAATGGTGCAGTTTCGGGCCCTGCTCACGCATCTGGCGCAGGCCCTGCTGCGGCGCCAGTGGTCGAAGGCGCTGATTGACCAGCGCGCCATGGCGCCCTACACCCCCGCCGAGCTCGACTGGATGACCAACGAGTGGCTGCCCGGCGCCGTGCGCGACTGCGGCTACCGCCACGGCGCCGCCCTGGTGGCGCACGACGTATTCGCCCGCCTCGCCATGAACCAGCTGGTGATGGCCAACCGCGGCCTGGCGCACGTGTACCGCACCTTCGAGAACGAAGCCGAGGCGACTGAGTGGCTGGAGTCGGTAGGGAGTTAGAAAAACGGCTGTCATCCTGAGCGCAGCGAAGGACCTTTTCACGTCAGAATATAGCATTCCAACGTGAAAAGGTCCTTCGCTGCGCTCAGGATGACAGCCGTTTTTCTTACCCCTTAACCCCTGCCGCCAACTCCACGTCCACCTGCCCGGCCAGCAGGTCCTCAAACGTCTGGCGGCGGCGGATGAGGCGCAGCTCGCCGCTTTCGTCCAGCAGCACTTCGGCCGGGCGGGGGCGCGAGTTGAAGCTGCTGCTCATCTCGAAGCCGTAGGCGCCCGCGTTGTGGAAAGCCAGCAGGTCGTTTTCGCGGATTTCGGGCAGCAGCCGGTCCCAGGCGAAGGTGTCGGTTTCGCAGATGTTGCCCACCACGGTGTAGAGGCGCTCGGTGCCCTTGGGGTTGGTCAGGTTGCTGATGTGGTGGTAGCTGTCGTAGAACATGGGCCGAATCAGGTGGTTGAAGCCCGAGTTCACGCCCGCAAACACCGTGGCGGTGGTTTGCTTCACCACGGCCACGTTCACCAGCAGGAAGCCGGATTCGCTCACCAGGTACTTACCCGGCTCAAACCAGCATTCCAGCGCGCGGCCGTATTCTTTCTCGAAGGCTTTGAAGGCCTGCGCCACCTGCGTGCCCAGCGCGTTCACGTCGGTTTCGGGGTCGCCGGGCTTGTAGGGCACCTTGAAGCCCGAGCCCAGGTCCAGAAACTCCAAATCGGGGAAGCGCGTGGCGGCGTCGAACAGAATGTCCAGGGCCCGCATGAACACGCCCACGTCCTTGATTTCGGAGCCCGTGTGCATGTGCAGGCCGCGCACGTGCAGGCCGGTGCCCTTCACCACGCGCTCCAGGTGCCGCATCTGGTGGATGCTGATGCCGAATTTGGAGTCGATGTGGCCGGTTTGAATCTTGTAGTTGCCGCCGGCCTCGATGTGCGGGTTCAGGCGTACGCACACCGGGTACGAGCCCCCAAACGTGGCCCCGAAGCGCTCCAGCAGCGAGATGTTGTCGATGTTGAGGTTGACGCCCAGGTTTTTGGCTTCCACCAACTCCTCAAACGTTACCGAGTTGGGCGTGAACAGAATGTCATCTGGCGCGAAGCCGACGTGCAGGCCCAGCTTAACTTCGTTGATGCTCACGCAGTCGAGCCCCGAGCCCAGCCCGTGGATGCGGCGTAGCACGGCCACGTTGCTCAAGGCTTTGCAGGCGTAGAAAAAGCGCGTTTTGTGCCCCTTGAAAGCGGTGGTCAGCTTCTCATACTGCCGCGTGATGGCGGCGGCGTTGTAAACGTAAAGCGGGGTGCCGAACTGCTCGGCGGCGGCGCGCAGCGCCTCGTTGATATTCGACATAATTACAAAAGTACGACTTGGAAGAGTCGTTGAATGGGCCGTTTCAACCCAACGAACGTCATGCAGAGCGCGGCGCAGCATCTTTACCGCAGCAAGTAGTTTGATTGCGTTACGCGGTAAAGATGCTGCGCCGCGCTCTGCATGACGTTCTTTCTTGCTGCTTAATTCCCCTGTTTTGTCCTCATCTCGTTTCCAATGCCTGCTCCTCAACCTCTCGAAGTCTGGCTGCGCGGCCCGCTGCCCGGCGTGCCGGCCCTGCTCCAGCCCGTGGCCCACGCCCTGCTGCAGGCCCGCGAAGAACTAACCGCCGCCCTGCACGACTTTCCGCCCGCGCTGCTCAACGAGCGGCCCGCGGGCGTGGCCTCCGTGGGCTTCCACCTCCAGCACCTGGCCGGCGTGCTCAACCGCCTGCTAACCTACGCCCGCGCCGAAGCCTTGACCGACAGCCAGTTCGCCGATTTTCACGCCGAAGTGCCGCCGCTGCCCATCGAGCCCGAAGCGGTGCAGCGGCTGGTGGCGCGTTTCAGCCAGGAAGTCGACGCGGCGCTGGCCCAGCTGCAAACCACCGACGTGGCCACCCTCGCGGAGGGGCGCGGCGTGGGCCGGGCCCAGGTGCCGTCCACCGTCATCGGCATCCTGACCCACGCCGCCGAACACACCACGCGCCACCTCGGCCAGCTGCTGGTAACGGCCAAGTGGGTGCGCAGCTTGAGCTTGGTTTGAAGCGAATGAAAAAACGTCATGCAGCGCGCCGCGAAGCATCTCTACCGCGCAAGTAATTGGTTTGCGTTGCACGGTAGAGATGCTTCGCGGCGCGCTGCATGACGTTCTGTTATTACCGTTGGCCCGCCACGGCGTGCACGCGCGGCTTCGCGCGTTCGTACTGCGGCGGCCAGGGCACTTCCACGCCCAGCTCGTGCGCCGCAAACAGCGGAAAGTAGGGCTCGCGCAGAAACTCGCGGGCCAGCAGCACCAGGTCGGCCTGGCCGTTGGCCAGGATGGCTTCGGCCTCGGCGGGGTTGGTGATGAGGCCCACCGCGCCCGTCCGAATGCCGGCTTCCTGCTTGATGCGCTCGGCAAAGGGCACCTGATAGCCGGGGCCCACGGGAATGGGCGCCTTGGGCACGTTGCCGCCGGTGGAGCAGTCTATTAGGTCCACGCCGCGGGTTTTGAGCAGGGCGGCCAGCTGCACGGCGTCGTCGGCGTTCCAGCCGCCTTCCGTCCAGTCGGTGGCCGAAATGCGCACGATGAGCGGCAACTCCTCGGGCCACACCTCGCGGGTGGCGGCCACTACTTCCAGCAGCAGCCGGACGCGGTTTTCAAAAGAGCCGCCGTACTCGTCGGTGCGCTGGTTGCTCAGCGGCGACAGAAACTGGTGCAGCAGGTAGCCGTGGGCGCCGTGCAGCTCAATCACCCGGTAGCCCGCGGCAAGGCAGCGCTGGGCAGCAGCCCGGAAGTCGGCAATGACTTTCTGAATGCCTTGGGCGTCGAGGGCCTGGGGCTGGGGGTAGTTGGGAGCAAAAGGAACGTCGCTGGGGCCCACCACTGGCCAGCCGCCTTCGCTTTCGGGCACGGTGCCCTCGCCCCGCCACAGGGCGTAGGTGCTGGCCTTGCGGCCGGCGTGGGCCAGCTGGATGCCCGGCACGCTGCCCTGGGCCGTGATGAACTCGTTGATGCGACGCAGCATGGGCAGGTGCTCGTCTTTCCAGATGCCGAGGTCTTCGGGGCTGATGCGGCCTTCCGGCGACACGGCCGTGGCTTCCTGGATGATGAGGCCGGCGCCGCCCACGGCGCGGCTGCCCAGGTGCACGAGGTGCCAGTCGTTGGCAAAGCCGTCCTGAGCGCTGTATTGGCACATGGGCGACACCACGATGCGGTTTTTGAGGGTGACGCCGCGCAGGGCCAGGGGTTCAAATAGCTTAATCATAAAGGGCAAAGAGTGAGGTCAGCAACCAAGCTGCCTTAACCCACTTTTGGCCGTCCGGGTTATCGGCAGCCCGATAAACGGCCACTGTAACATCGAAACTGGGCACCGCGGACAGCCACGGCCGGTGGCCGGGACCGTACCTTTGTGGCCTCCTCGTATTGGCCCGAAAAAATGTCGGCAACGGTCTTTCTGCTGTTCTTTACCCTGCTTTTTGTCCCGGCGCAGGCCCCGCCACCAGCCCTCGTGTTTCCGGTGCCCAGCGGCGTGGCCCGCCAGCTATTCTACCTGCAGCGCGACCCCAACACCAACACGGTGATTTACCAGCTGAACGTGGACCGCGCCGGCCGCCTCGACGAGGACGAGCCCGTGAACGCCTTCTGGATTCGCTACGACGAGCACGGCGAGCGCAAGGAGCTGAACTTCATTCAGCGCAAGTTTGCCTACGGCCTCACCGCCGAAAAGCTGGCCGCCGACAGGTACGAGCTGAAGTTTGCGGCCTACAACAAGGTTCGTTTCTTCCTGCAAAAGTCGCTCATCGACAAGAGTTTTCACGTGTTTGCCACGCTCGGCGGCAAGCAGCTGCAGCTGGAGCGTGTGTTTCTGCGCATCGAAGGCGGCACGTTTTGGGTGCCCAACGTGAAGTACATCGAATTCAAGGGCCTGAACACTGCCACCCGCGAGCCGCTGACGGAGCGCATCATGCTGTAGCGGCGGCCTCGGGCCGTTTGGATTTCTGGCGGGCGTGCCTATCTTGCCGCCGCAACCAACCCGCTCATGCTCCAGACGCGCACCTTTTTCGGCTATTATTACCTCTACGCCCCCGCGTAGAGTGAGCCGTCGTTTGTAGCTAACCCGCAGACTTCTCCAGCGCCGCTCGTTCATCGGGAGGCGCTTTTTTAATGCCCGATTCACTCATGCTACCCTCGCCGCAGGCTCTTTCTTATTACGGCTATTACTCCTTCTGCCCGAAGAAGCCGGCCCGCTGTTGCCCGAGTTAATCCCTCCAACTCACCGCCAACAACCCCAGGGCCCCCGCATTTCGGAGGCCTTTTTTATTGCCTATTCCCATGCATATTTCCGTGGCCCGCCGCCTGGCCCATACCGGCGAATACTACTTCTCGCGCAAGCTGCGCGAGCTGGCCGCCCTGAACGCGGCCGGCGCCAGCATCATTAACCTCGGCATCGGCAGCCCCGATTTGCCGCCGCACCCCAGTGTGGTGGCGGCCCTGGCGGCCGGCGCCACCCAGCCCGGCGCCCACGGCTACCAGGGCTACCAGGGCACGCCGGCCCTGCGCGGTGCCCTGGCCGAATTCTACCAGCGGCACTACGGCGTGACGCTGGACCCCGCCGGTGAAATCCTGCCGCTGCTGGGCTCCAAAGAAGGCCTCATGCACATCGCCATGACCTTTCTGGAAGCCGGCGACGCGGTGCTCATCCCCAACCCCGGCTACCCCACCTACCGCGCCGTGGCCGAAATCAGCGGGGCCGAAGTGCGCGAGTACGACCTGTGCGCCGCGGCCGGCTGGCTGCCCGATTTGGAAGCCCTGGCCCGAACCGACCTTTCGCGGGTGAAGCTCATGCTGGTGAACTACCCGCACATGCCCACCGGTGCCGCGGCCGACGAGGCCTTTCTGACCCAATTGGTGGCCTTTGCCCGGCGGCACCACATCCTGCTGGTGCACGACAACCCCTACGGCTTCATCCTGAACGAAACGCCGCCGCTGAGCCTGCTGGCCGTGCCCGGCGCCCGTGAGGTGGCGCTGGAGCTGAATTCGCTCAGCAAGTCGCACAACTTGGCCGGCTGGCGCGTGGGCATGCTGTGCGGCCGCGCCGACCTTATTGGCGAGGTGCTGCGCTTCAAAAGCAACATGGATTCGGGCATGTTTTTGCCGGTGCAGCAGGCGGCCGTGGCGGCCCTGGCGCTGGGCCCCGAGTGGTTTGCGGAGCTAAATGCCACCTACCGCGCCCGCCGCGAGCTGGTGCGGGCGCTGCTGCGCGCCCTGGGCTGCGCACCGGCGCCGGGCCAGGTGGGCCTGTTCGTGTGGGCCGCCGTGCCGCCCGAGTACGCCGACGGTTACGCCCTGAGCGATGCCGTGCTGGCCGAAGCGCGGGTGTTTCTCACGCCGGGCGGCATTTTCGGCAGCAACGGGCGGGGCTACGTGCGGGCCAGCCTCTGCCAGCCCGAGGGCGTGCTGCGCGAGGCCCTGGACCGGGTGCAGCCGGCTGTCATTCTGAGCGCAGCGAAGGACCTTCTCACGCCTGAACAACTGCCGCGCTGACGTGACAAGGTCCTTCGCTGCGCTCAGGATGACAGCCGACTGCACCAATCCGCCAATCCACTAATCCACTATGCTACAATACAACCACATGACTATCACCATCATCGGCCTCGGCCTCATCGGCGGCTCATTGGCGCTTAGCCTGCGCCAGCAGGGCTTGGCCCGGCATTTCGTGGGCGTGGAGGCCAGCCTAGCCCACGCGCGCCGCGCCCTGGAGCTGGGCTTGGTTGATGAAATCGAAACCGACCTTTCCACGGCCGTACGCCAAGCCGATTTCATTGTGGTGGCGGTGCCCATGGACGCCATGCTCGCGGTGCTGCCCGCCGTGCTCGATGCCGTGGCCCCGCCCCAGGTCGTCATCGACGTGGGCTCGACCAAGCAGGCGTTGCTGGCCGCCGTGGCCAGGCACCCGCGCCGCGGCCGGTTTGTGGCCGCGCACCCCATGGCCGGCACCGAGCATTCGGGGCCGGAGGCGGCCGTGCCGGGCCTTTTCGATGGCAAAACCGTGGTGCTGTGCGATGCCGAGCAAAGCGACCCCGACGCTGTGCAGCTGGTGGAAAAGCTGTTTGGCGCGCTGGCGATGCGCCTGCTCTGCCTCGATGCCGCGGCCCACGACCTGCACACGGCCTACGTGTCGCACATCTCGCACATCACCTCGTTTGCGCTGGCCCTCACGGTGCTGGAAAAGGAAAAAGAGGAGCAGCGCATCTTCGATTTGGCCAGCGGCGGCTTTGCCTCCACGGTGCGGCTGGCCAAGAGCTCGCCGGCCATGTGGGTGCCCATCCTCCGCCAAAACCGCCTGAACGTGCTCGACGTGCTCGATGAGCATTTGCACCAGCTGCAGCACCTGCGCAAGCTGCTGGCGCGGGAGGATTACGGCAGCCTGACCCAGCAGATTGAGCAAGCCAATCACATTCGCAAAATCCTGCCCTAAGGGCCAAAACAGCACGTCATGTCGAGCTTGTCGAGACATCTCGCGTGGGGCAGTAATCCAATCGATTGACTCAGTGACCCAAGCAAGATGCTTCGACTGCGCTCAGCATGACCGTCTGAAATAAAATAAAAACCAACCTATTCCCATGAATTCACTCACCATTCCTGCCATGAAATCGGCCCTGTTCAACCGCCAGCCCGACGACAAGCCCTTTCTCATTGCCGGGCCGTGCTCGGCCGAAACCGAGGCGCAGGTGCTCGAAACCAGCCGGCGCCTGGCCGCCACCGGCAAGGTGCAGGCCCTGCGCGCCGGCATCTGGAAGCCGCGCACCAAGCCCGGCGGCTTCGAGGGCGTGGGCACCCGGGGCCTGCCCTGGCTCAAGAAAGCAGGCGAGCTAATGGGCCTGCCCACCGCCGTGGAAGTGGCCACCGCCAAGCACGTGGAAGACTGCCTGGCCTTCGGCATCGACATTTTGTGGGTGGGCGCCCGCACCACCGGCAACCCGTTTTCGGTGCAGGAAATCGCCAACGCCCTGCGCGGCGTGGACGTGCCGGTGCTGGTGAAAAACCCCATTCACCCCGAGCTGGAGCTGTGGGCCGGCGCCGTGGAGCGCCTGCAAAAAGCCGGTTTGCAGCACGTGGGCCTCATTCACCGCGGCTTTTCGAGCTATGGCAACACCGATTTTCGCAACGCGCCGATGTGGCACCTGCCCATTGAGATGAAGCGCCGCTTGCCCGGGCTGCCGCTGCTCTGCGACCCCAGCCACATTTGCGGCCGGCGCGACACGCTGGCGGCCGTGGCCCAGCAGGCTCTCAACCTGGGCTTCGACGGCAACATGCTGGAAAGCCACATCGACCCCGATAGCGCCTGGAGCGACGCCCGGCAGCAAATCACCCCCGAAGTGCTGCGCGACCTGATTGAGGCGCTGGTGTGGCGCCACGAAACCACCGACCAGCGCGAGTTTCTCACGGCGCTGGCCAGCTTCCGCGAGCAAATCAACCAACTCGACGCCGAGATAATGCAGCTGCTGGGCCGCCGCATGGCCGTGGCCGAGAAAATTGGTCAGTACAAAAAGGAAAACGACATCACCATCCTGCAAACCAACCGTTTCAATGAGGTGCTGGACCGGGCCTTCCGCCAGGGCGCCTCGGTGGGGCTAACGCGCGAGTTTGTGGAGCAGTACTTTGCCGCCGTACATTTAGAGTCCGTCAACCGCCAGAACAAAGTGATGGAGGGCTAGCGCCGGACAGCCCCGCATTCTGCGGGATGTAGGCACACAAAATAGCGTCTTGTGCGCGTTTTATACTAATAGTATATAAAAAACTCGCTTCACGCGCAGTGAGGCGAGTTTTTTATGCTGTGCAAGGAATAATTACTCCTTGCGACGGCCGCGCAAACGCTTCAGGCCAAAGCCGACGCCCGCGGCCAGCAGCAGTGAAGCGCCGCCATCAAGCGGCACATCGGTGGCGGCGGGCGTGCCGGGAGCGGGACCGCCGGTGCTGGGGCCCTGCGCCAGCGCCTGCGAAGCGGCCCCCGCTGCCAGCCAGAACACGGCGGCCGCCAGCGTCAGGCGCCAGATGTTGTTAGGTTTGTTCATGAGAAAATGGGATACAAAATATGGGAGAAATGACCATGCCGGCCCGGTAGAAGCCCCCGGCCGTCCACGGCAGCCGGAGGCTTTGAAGGCAAGAATTTAGTTGATGGTCAGGCGCTTGCTGAGGGTGCCGGCGGCCGTTTGCAGGCGCACCGTGTAGATGCCTGGGGCCAGGCCGGGCAGCGTGAGGGGGTGCAGCAGGTCGGCGCTGGCGGGCAGGGGCTGGTGTAGCACGGTTTGGCCCAGGGCATTCAGCAACGACACCTCCACGGCGTGCGTGCTCAGCGCGGCGGGCAGGCTTAGCGAGACGCTGCCGTGGGCCGGGTTAGGGTAGAGGGCCACTTGCTGGCTGAGAGCGGCTGGGGCAGTGGCCAGCACGCGGTTTTGGCTGATGATAAGCGCAAAGCGTCCGGCTGCGGCCGGGCCGGCGGCCAGGTTCACGGTGTAGCCGGTGGGCTGGCTGAGGTCGAACAAAGTGCCGGTGAGTGCGTCGCGCAAGTAGGCATAGCGGCCAGCCGGCAGGTTTAGGAGCTCGGTGGCACGCAGGGTATAGGCGCCGGCTTGCGGGGCCGTCAGGCGCAGGGCCACGGCCACGTCGGCGGTGCCCAGGGCGGGCAGCGCGTTGATGGACAGCAGCTCGGTGGCACTTACTTCGCTGGCCAGCACAGGGGCGTTGCCGGCGGTGAGCTTGTAGGCATCGGCGGCGGGGTCGAAGCCGGCCGTCGCGCCGCTGGCGAAGGTAACGACGGCTTCATCGGCGGGGCCGGTGGCGGCGCGCAGCTCCAGGCGCACCAGCGGGTCGGTGGCGGCGGTGCTGCGCTGGAACACCGGGCTGGCGTAGGTGGTGGCGCGGGCCGAATTGGCGAAGTTGATGGCCCCAGGCGTGGCGGCCGAGGTGGTGCGCACGAAGAAGCCCTGCGCCACCGGCAGCAGGTTGGTGCCGCCGTTGGTGCTGGCGCCGCCGCGCACGTAGCTGGCGTAGGTGCCTGCATAGGGGCCGCTGGAGCGGAAAACGTACACGGCCGCATCGAGGCCGGTGGTGCTCACGGCTTCCCAATCCAGCGGGGCCGGGTAGGGGTTGCCGAGCAGCTGCCAGCCCGATTCCGGCTGCGCGCTGCGCGTGAGGCCGGTGCGGCTGATGCTGCCGTTGTTGAGCGGGCCCACAAAATCCACGAGCTGCGTGCCGCTCAGGTTCACCGAATAGCCCTGGCCGGGATTCAACGCGTCACCGAGAGTTGCGGGCGATTCCCAGCCGTAGTCGAACGCGCTGGTTGTGGGTGCGGCCGACGCGAACAGACGCGAGGAGTTGTAGGCGAATACCGTGGGGAAAGTCGTCACGGTGTTGCCCACCGTGTTGTATTGCGAATTCACTACCGGCGTGAAGGTGCTGGTAGCCAAATCAGCCACCGTGCTGCCGCTCACGGGCGGCGCGTAGTGGCGGTAGCCCAGGCCAGTGTTGGTGGAGGCAATGTAGCGCTGCACGGTGGCGTTGCCCACCACGGCGCCGCTGGTGTTCAGCACCATGGCCGTGCCCGCGGCGTCGGAAAGCAGCGTGAAGGCGCGCCCGTTGGTGGTGAGGTTGCCGGTCAGGCTCAGGAGCTGGCGCACGCCGGCCGGGGCAGCCAGGCTGGCCCCGGCCGCGCCCACGGTCAGGTTCTGGAAGGTCGACGCGCTGCTGCCGCCAATGGTTTGGGCCGCAGTGCCGGCCAGCACGATGGTGCCGTTGCCGCTGCCCGCTAGGGCGCCGCCGTTGTTGGTCAGGTTGCCGGTGAGGGTGAGGGTGCTGCCGGCCGGGGTGGTGAGGGTGGCGCCGCTGCCCGAGAGCGTGACGCTGCGAATGGCCTGCGCGCCGCTCACGCTGGGCTGGTTGGCGGCGTAGCTCGGGAAAAAGGCGTCATCGGTGGCCAGGGGCAGGGCGTAGGCCGAGGCCGATGACACGACGGAGTTGGCCGGGGCGCCGTTGTTGGTTATCCAGTTGCTGGCGGTGCCCCAGGCGCTGCTGGTGTTGCCGGTCCACAGGGGGCCGGTGTAGGCGCCGGCCACGTAGCCGCGCAGCCACACCAGCGCCGCGCGCTCGGTGTTGTCGGCGTTGGCCAGGTTGGCGCCCTGGGCGGTGCGCCAGTGGCCCACGCGGTAGCCCCACACGGTGATGCCGCGCACGGCCGGGTTTTCCCAAAACAGCGGAAACACGCGCTGGTAGTTGGCCAGCTGGTCGGCATCGGCCAGGCCATCGAGGTCAAACTCGGTGATGTAGAGCGGCAAATTGGTAGCGGCCAGCGTGGCCATGTTGGCCTGAATGGACGCCGTGGAAGTAGACGCCAGCGAGAACGAGTGCCCCTGAATGCCAATGGCGTCAATCAGCCCGCGCGCTTTCAGCAGGTTCACAATGGTCACGTACGTGGCCGCCCGCGCCGGCTCGTTTTCCACGCTGTACTCGTTCAGCATCAGCTTGGCGTTGGGGAAATACTGGCGGGCCAGCTGGAAAGAGGTGATGACCCAGTCCCAGCCGGTGGTGCCGCTGCCGCCCAGCGCGTTGAGGTAGCCGCCGCCATCGGGGCCCGAAGCGCCGGTGGGCGGCTGGTGGGTGGGCTCGTTCACCACGTCGATAAAGTCGATGCGCTTACCCGCGAAATGCGCCGCCACGGCCGCGTACCAGTTATTGATTTCCACGAGCTGGTCGGCGGGCGAAAGGCCGGCCATCCAGGTGGGCTGCTGGGTGCCCCAGATGAGGGTGTGGAAGCGAAACGGGCCGCCGGTGGCCACGGCCTGGGCGTAGGCCGCGTCGGCGTCGGCCCAGTTGAACACGCCGCGGGTGCCTTCCACGCTGCCCCACTTGCCGCCGTTTTCGGGCGTCACCGCGTCCCAATAATTGCCGAAAAAGGGCGCCTGCTGCGCGCTGTAGGCGCAGCCCAGGTACTTGGGCTTGCCGGTGGCCAGCGGCGGGCCGGTGGGCGTGAACGTGACCGGCGGCGTGGCCGAGCCCTGCGCGCCCGCATCCAGATTCGCCACCGTGAAATACAGCCCGCTCTGCCCGAACACGAACTTATCGAAGTCCATTCCGTCTTCGCGGGCGCCAATCTGGAAAGTCTGGGTGAGGGCGCCGGCCGGTACGGTGTAAGTGACCAGCGGCGCCCCGCCGAAGCTGTATTTCGAGAAGTTGACCCACTTCCACACGCCGGTGCCGGCCCCGCCGCCGCCGTCCACCACCTGCGTGGCGCCGGTGTAGCCGATGTTGAAGATGTTGTTGCTGCTCACCCAGTCGGCGGGCGTGGTGGGGCTTTTGGCCCCGAAGCCGGCCGGCTCAAAAAAGCTGTCGTCGTTGGCGCCGTTGGCCCCGATGCGGATGCGGGCGTACAAGTCGTAGGTGCCCGGCCCGGGAAACGTGACCGTGTAGCTCAGCACGCGGCCGGCCGTGGCCGGGGCCGTGGCGCCCACCCCGCCGCCCGGCGAGCCCGGGGCCGTGTAGCCCGACACGTCGGTGAGGCTGGTGGCATACGTCACGGCCGGGGTGCCCGCCGTGCGGAAGGCCCAGTCGCCCTGCGCCGCACCGCTGATGGGGGCCCCGGCCGAAGTGCCGGTTTCGGCCTCGAAAGGCACCGGCGCATTCTGGGCCGAGAGGGTGAAGTGGCCGCTGAAAGCGGCCGCGAGCGTGAGAAAAACGCGTTGAAGTTTCTTCATAGGAAGACGGGTTTGGGTGGGATAAGTGGATAAAGAATCAGCCGTGGTAGCTCCTGCAAACCCTGGCCTTGCTTTAAAAATAGCCTCCTTCTCTCCTGAATAAATACCTGTTTTTCTGCTGAATAACTATGTTTTTGAGCGGCAACGATTGTGATAGTTATACAACCGTTTGCGATAGGCGGCACAGGCCAAAATCTTTTTAGGCGTCCGCCGCGTCGTGCGTCGGCACAATGAAAAAGGGCTTCCGCCACGGCGGAAGCCCTTTAAAAAGGTAACTGTTGAAGCTGCTGCGGCCGGACGGCCGGCTTTCCTACTCCACCACCAGCCGGCGGGTGGCGGTTTCAGCTCCGGTCGTCACGCGCAGGGCGTAGAGGCCGGGGGCCAGGCCGCGCAGGTCGAGCTCATGGCGCAGGCCGGCAGCGGGCAGCGGCACGGTTTGCACGAACACCGCCCGGCCCAGCGCGTCGAGCAGGGCGAGGGTGGCGGTGGGGGCGCCGGGCAAGGCGGGCAGCGTGACGGTGGCCGTGGTGTGGGCCGGGTTGGGCGCCAGGGAGAAGCTTAGAGAGCCCTGGGCTGCGGTGGTGGCGAGGAGGGTGGGGTCGGTGAGGGAGGCGAGGTAGGCTACCGACCCGCCGAAGCTACCCGTGACGGCGATGGACCCAAAGGTGGCCGGCGCCACGAAGCTGCCCACCGCATACACGCTGCTGCCAGCCAGGGCCAGGGCGTAGCCAAAATCGGCGCCGGAGCCGCCGCCCGATTGCGTCCAGGCGAAGGCACTGGTGGGGCCCGCGTCCACGAGCTTTGTCACGAACACGTCGCTGTTGCTGGTACTCACCGAGGTGAGCGCGGCGCCGCCGAAGGCGGCCGTGCCCTGGAAATGGCCCACGACGTACACATTGGGCCCGCTCACAGCCAGCCCCACGCCGATATCAACGCCAGGGCCCCCGGCGGCCTGGGCCCAGGTGAACGCTCCCGTGGGCCCGGCATCGGTGATTTTGGCCACGAATACATCGGGCATGGTGGGGCTGGCGGCGGTGACGTTAGTGAGCGTAGTGGCCCCGAAGCCGGCCGTAGGGCTGTCGAAGCGGCCCACGATGTAGAGGCTGCTGCCAGCCCCTGGCACCACCGTAAACGCGTAATCGTTGCTGATGCCCCCGGCCGCCAAGCCCCAGGTGAAGCTGCTGGTGGCGCCTGCGTCGGTGAGCTTGACCACGAACACATCGCCGCTGCCGGCCGAGGCCAGGCCGACGGGGCCGAACGACGCGGTGCCGGTGAAATACCCGGTGAGGTACACGCTGCCGCCGCGCACGGCCACGCCGTAGATGAAGCCGTAGGTGAGGCCGGTGCTGCCGCGCTGGGCCCAGGCAAAGCTCGCGCTGGAGCCCGCGTCGGTGAGCTTGGCCACGAAGGCGTCGGCGGCGCTGCCGGGCGCCGACGTGAGTGTGGTGCCTCCAAAGGCCACCGTGCCCGCGAAATAACCCGTTGCGTACACGCTGCTGCCGCTCACGGCCACGGCGGTGGCCTGGTCGGCGGCGGTGCTGCCTATGGGCTGCACCCACGCCCAGGTGCTGGCGCTGCCCGCGTCGGCGAGCTTGGCCACGAAGGCATCGGAGTTGCCGCCGCCCATCGACGTGAGTGTGGTGCCCCCGAAGCCGGCCGTGCCCGTGAAGTAGCCCGCCACATACACGCTGCTGCCGCTCACGGCGATGCCCGACACACCATCGACGCCGGGGCCACCGGCCCGTTGCACCCACGCTAGGGCGGCGGTGCGGGGGTTCCACTTGGCAATGAACACATCGGTATTGCCCGCGCTGGTGAGCGTGACCGCGCCGAAGGTGGCCGTGCCCGTGAAGTAGCCGGCCATGTACACGTTGCCGGCCGCGTCGGTGGCCGTGGCCTTCACCAGCGAAGAGTAGGTGGCCGCGTTGGTGGGGGCAAAGGCCGTAGCTGCCTGCCAGGCCGGGGCCTGCGCCCGCGCTGCCGGCCCGGCCAGCCACGAAAGAATCAGGAGCAGCGCGGCCACGGGCCCGCGGCGCATCAAGGAGGAAACGTGCTTCATAAAAAAGAGAGTAGCGGCACGCCGATGGTAGAATGCCCGCCTAAAGATAGCCGCACAGCAAAGCCCCGATGCGCGGGCACCGGGGCTTCTGGGGCAGCAAGTTGGGCGGCTACTCTACCACCAGCCGGCGGGTGGCGGTTTCAGCTCCGGCCGTCACGCGCAGGGCGTAGAGGCCGGGGGCCAGGCCGCGCAGGTCGAGGTCGACGCGGGCGTTGGAGGCAGCGGTTTGGGTGCGCACTTGGCGGCCCAGCGCGTCGAGCAGGACGAGAGTGGCCGTGGCGGCGCCGGGCACGGCGGGCAGCTGCACGGTGGCGGCGGTGCGGGCGGGGTTGGGAAAGAGGCCGAAGCTTAGGGAGCCTTTGGCCGCGGGAGTGGCGGTAATGGTGGGGTCGGCGAGGGCGGCCAGGAAAGGTATGGATGTGTTTGTGGGAACGTTGATGGTGAGCGGGGCAAAAATGGCCTGGGGCGAAACCGCGCCGGCCACGTACAGGGCCGGACCGGCAAGCGTCAATGCATACGCCTGGTCTGAGCTCGTGCCGCCGGCGCGCTGGGCCCAGGCAAAGCTGCCGCTGTTGCCGGTATCGACCAAGCGGGTCACGAAGACGTCGGCGCCGCCGTTGCTGCCGTAGTTGGCCAGTGTCGTGCCGCCGTAAGTGGCCGTGGCGCTGCGCGAGTACCCGGCCACGCACACGCCATCGGCCGTGGCCGCTATGCCGTAGGCCCGGTCGTCGTTGGTGCCACCGGCGCGCTGGGCCCAGCCAAAGCTGCCGCTGCTGCCCGCATCGGTGAGTTGGGCCACAAACACGTCGTAATCGCCGGCGCGCGCCAGGGCGGTGGGCCCGAAGCTGGCCGTGTTGCTGTCGAAATAGCCCGCCACGTACACCCGGTTGCCGCGCCCGGCCACGCCCTGGGCCACGTCGTCGCCGGTGCTGCCGCCGGCCCGCTGCACCCACGCAAAGCTGCGGCTGCTACCGGTGTCGAGCAGCTTGCCCACGAACACGTCCTGAAAGCCGGCGCTGGTCAGCGTGAAAGGCCCAAACGTGCTGGTGACGCGGAAACTGCCAGCCACCAGCACATCGGCGCCGGTCACGGCCAGGGCCGTCACCTTGTCGTGGTTGGTGCCGCCCAGGCCCTGGGCCCAGGCAAAGCCCGCCGTGGTCCCCGCATCGGTGATTTTGGCCACAAACCCATCGTCGTAGCCGGCGTTGACGGTGCCGGTGTTCGGCAGGCGCAGGGCATCGAAGCTGGCCGAATTGCTGCTGAAATGCCCGCCCACGTACACGCTTGGGCCATTGGCGGCCAGGGCCAGCGCTTCATCGAAGCCATCGCCGCTGACGGGCAGCGCCCACACAAAGCCCCCGGCCGGCGTGAGCTTCGCCACGAAGGCATCGGCGCCGCCGCTGGCGCTCAGGGTGCTGGGGCCAAAGTTGATGAGCGCGCTCTGGGTGAAACCGGCGATGTAGATGCCCGCGCTGCTCACGGCCACGGCATTCACTTGGTCGTTGGAGGTGCCGCCGGTGCGCACCGCCCACTCGAAGGCCCGGCTGACCGGATTGTACTTGGCCACAAACAAATCATAATTGCCGACGCTGGTGAGCGTGGTGCCGCCAAATGCGACGGTGCCCCGGAAGCTACCGCCGATGTACACATTGCCGGCGGCGTCGGCCGCGCTGCCATAAACCTGCGAAAGGTCGGCGCTGCCGGTGGTGGCCACGGCCAGCTGCCAGGCCGGGGCCTGCGCCCGCGCTGCCGGCCCGGCCAGCCACGAAAGAATCAGGAGCAGCCCGGTTGCGGGCCAGCGGTGCATGTTGCGTAAAAAGTAGACGTGCTTCACTAAGCAAAAAGAAAAGCCCGCCACCAATGGCAAGCCCGGCCCAAAGATAGGCGCAACAAGAAGCCCCGGCGCGCGCGCCGGGGCTTCTCTGGGCAAGGCAAACAAGCCGGCCTACTCCACCACCAGCGGGCGGGTGGCGGTTTCGGCGCCGGCGCGCACGCGCAGGGCGTAGAGGCCGGGGGCCAGGCCGGTGAGGTTCAACTCGTGGCGCCGGCCGGCGGCGGGCAGGGGCACGGTTTCGGTGCGCACTTGCCGGCCCAGCGCGTCGAGCAACGTGAGGGTGGCCGTGGCGGCGCCGGGCACGGCCGGCAAGCTCACGGCGGTGGTGACGCGGGCCGGGTTGGGGAAGAGGCCGAACGCGGTACCGCGCAGGGCCGAGGTAGCGGCCGTGACCAAGCCGGCGTCTGGGAGGGAGGCCAGGAAGCTGGTGACGTATAGCGGCGACAGAAGGCCAGGATTGATAGCTTGACTGCCAAAGCTGGCATCACCCCCGGCGCCGCCACTCACATACACGGAGGTGCCGCTGCTAGAGATGCCGTTGGCAAAGTCGCGGCCGGGGCCGCCGGCTTGCTGGGCCCAGTCGAAGCGGCTGCTGCTGCCCAGGTCGGTGAGGCGGGCCACGAAAATGTCCGCGCTATAAAAGGTGTTGGGCGTGCTGACGTTGCCGAGGGTGCTGCTGCCAAAACCGGCCTGCGGGCTGAGGAAGGTGCCCGCCACGTATAGCTGGTCGCCGCGCACGGTGATGGCCGTGGCCGAGTCGTTGCCGACGCCCCCGGCCCGTTGGGCCCACTCGAAGCGGCCGGCGGGGCCCGCATCCGTGAGCTTGGCCACAAACGCGTCGTACTCGCCGGTGCTCACCAGCGCGGTGCTGCCAAAGGTGGAGGGCGTGTTGGCCGGCATCGCCGAGCTGCTGCCGCTATAGGTTCCAAAAACCCCCGCCAGGTAAATGCTTGAGCCGCTCACGGCCATGTCCATCGGTATCTCGTGGGCCATGCCCCCCGCCTGCTGCACCCAGGTGAAAGTGGCGCTGGTGCCGGCATCCGTTAGTTTCGCCACGTACAAATCGGCGGTATTTCTGCCCAGGGTAGTGTTGGGGTTGGTTAAGGTAGTCGAGCCGAATGTCATACTAGCACTCTCAAAGCGCCCGGTGACGTAAACTGCCGCCCCCTGAACGGCCAGCGCCGTAGGCCAGCTGTTGAATTCTGCCGGGCCTCCGAACTGCCGGGCCCAATTGTAGGCAACCCCCGGGCCGGTGTCGGTAAGACGGCTGACGAAGCTGCCGCCCAGCTGGCCCGCGTTGGTCAGCGTGATGCTGCCGAAGTGCGCCGTGGGGTAGAAAGACCCCGTGGCATACAAGCTGGTGCCAGCCGCCGCCAGCGCCGCTATGCCAAAATCGGTGCGCTCTATCCACGCAAAGTCCGCCCGGTTGCCCATATCAGCAAGCTTGGCAATGAAGCCGCCGTCGGCGAAGGCCGCGGAAACGGGCAGGCCAAACGTGGCATTACCGGTTACGCTCCCGGCGATGTACACATTCGAGCCGCTCACCGCAATGGCCGTGACGAAGTTGTAGCTGCTACCGCCCGCGCGTTGCGCCCACACAAACCCGTTGCTGGCCGGGCTCCACTTGGCCACAAACAGCTCCGGGTTGCCGGCGGCACTCGTGAGGGTGGTGGCGCCAAAGCGGGCGGTTCCCACAAACCGCCCCGTTAGGTAAACATTGCCCGCCGCATCCGTCACGGTGGTGGCCACTTTGTAGTGAGGGCTGTAATCGGCCGGGGCCGCCGACAGCGCCATTTGCCAGGCCGGCGCCTGGGCAAAAGCCGCGGCGTTGGCCAGCAGCAATAACAACAGCAGGCCGGCCAGGTGCCGGCCGCGGGCGAGTGCGGAAAGGTGTTTCATCCCAACGTGCTTTGGAAAGGAAAAAGAAGAGGCCCCGACGCGGAGCATCGGGGCCTCTTGCGGCAAGGATTAAGCCATTAAAGCAACGGAAGCAGCTACCAAATCACGGCCCTATCGGCCGGCTTCCGAATCATCTTGTCGCCCTCCTGGCACCCAAACGCCTGCTGAAACTGCGGCATGTTCATCAGCGGGCCGATGGTGCGGTACTGGCCGGGCGAGTGCGGGTCGGTGGCGATTTGCTGGCGCAGGGCCTCGGGCCGGATGTTCTGGCGGCGCAACTGCGCCCAGCTCAGAAAGTAGCGCTGCTCGGGCGTGAAGCCGTCGAACTTCGGGCGCGGGCCGCTGCCGTAGCGCTGCTGGAGTTGCTTCTGCAGGGCGCCGTACACCACCGTGAGGCCGGCGAAATCGGCCAGGTTTTCGCCCATCGTCAGCTGCCCGTTCACGTGCACCGAGTCCAGGGGCGAAAAAGCGTCGTACTGCCGGCCCACCACGGCGGCGCGCTTCGTAAACTCGGCCGCGTCCTGCGGCGTCCACCAGTCGCGCAGGTTGCCCTCGGCGTCGTACTGCCGGCCCTGGTCGTCGAAGCCGTGGGTCATTTCGTGGCCCATCACCCCGCCAATGGCGCCGTAGTTGATGGCGTCGTCGGCCTTGGGGTCGAAGAAGGGCGGCTGCAGGTAGCCGGCCGGAAACACGATTTCGTTCATCGGCGGGTTGTAGTAGGCGTTGATGGTGGGCGGCGTCATGCCCCACTCGTTGCGGTCGATGGGCTGGCCCAGGTGGGCGGCCTCGCGGCGGCGCTCCCACTGCCGCGCCGCCAGCACGTTCCTCAGGTAGCTTTCGCGGGTGATTTTCAGGGTCGAATAATCTTTCCACACGTCGGGGTAGCCGATTTTCACGCGCAGGGCGTTCAGCTTTTTCAGGGCCTCGGCCTTGGTGGGCGCGCTCATCCAGGTGTTGGTCTGGATGTGCTCGGCCATGCTGGCCTTGATGTTGTTCACCATTTCCAGGGCCTTGGCCTTGGCCGCGGGCGGGAAGGCCTGGTCCACGTACAACTGCCCGAAGGCCTCGCCCAGGGTCTGGTCGGTCACGGCTTGCATGCGTTTCCAGCGGGTGGCCTGCTGCTTGGCGCCGGTCAGGGCCTGGTTGTAGCGGAAGGCGGCCTCGGCGTAGGGCGTGGGCAGGGCCGCGGCGGAGCTGCGCAGCAAGTGCCAGCGCAGGTAGGCCTTGAGGTCGGGCACGCTCTCGGTCTTCAGCACGGCGTTCACCTCGTCGAAAAACGCCGGCTGGCCGATGATGATTTCCTGCGCTTTGCCCATCTGCAAGCCCGCCAGCAGGCCCTTGGGGTCGAGCGTCGGGTAGCGCTTCTGGGCGGCGGCCACGGTCAGCTTGTTGTAGTTGGCCTGCGGGTCGCGCAACTCCACGGGCGTGCGCGAGGCCTTGGCCAGCCGCGTTTCGATGCGCTCCACGGTGGCCGCGTCGAGCTGGGCCACCACCGGGGCGGCACCCTGCAGCTCAAACAGCTGCTTCACGTAGGTGCGATAGGCCGTTTTCACCTTCTCGGTGCGCGCGTCGGTCTTGAAGTAGAACTCCCGGTTGGGCAGCGTGAGGCCGCCCTGGTTCATCTGCACGGCGTACTGCGACGTGTTTTTCTCGTCCACGTCCACCCCAATGCGGAAAAACACGCCCAGGCCCAACTCCTGCAAGTGAATGATTTCGGCGCGCAGGGTGGCCGCGTCGCGCACGGCGGCCACGCGGTCCAGCTCCGGCTTCAGCGGCGCCAGGCCGGCCCGGTCGATGGCCGCCGTGTCCATGGCCGCGGCGTAGAAGTCGCCCACTTTCTGCAGGTTCGAGCCGGGCGTGGCGTTGCGGTTGGCCGCCGCGTCTTCCAGAATTTTGCGCAGCAAGTCCTGCGTGCGGTTGCCGAGCAGGTTGCGCGGCCCCCAGCTGCTGGCGTAGCTCGGCACGGGGTTACTCCGCAGCCAGTTGCCGCCCGAAAACTGAAAGAAGTCGTCGCAGGGATTCACCGAGCGGTCAATATCAGCCATGTCCAGCCCCACGCCTTTCGGGTCGTTGGGCGCGGAGGACGCGGCCACCACGGGCGCCGCGGTGGGAGTGGTGGTGGCCACAGCGGCGGGCTTGGTGCCGGCGCAACTGGCCAGTGCCAGGGCCGCCGCCAGCCAGGGGCGGGAGGAGAAGTTGTTCATAAAAACGAAGCGTTGCGTTCACACAAAAGAGCAACAAAGAAGCCACGCGGCCGCGCAAGCTGCATCCGGGGAACAAAAAAGCCGCTTCCGAAATTGGCAGCGGCTTTTTTGTTCTCTGGATGCAACTTGGTACGGCGGCGCAACGCATGGCGCTGCTGCTTTACAGCTTTACCGCATTCCCTTTGTCGTCGAAGTAGGCATAGTGCGGCCGGCGGCCTTCGGCCAAATGCACCTTGTACGTCACCCCCAAGCCCGTGGGCGGGTGGTTCAGCTTGGTGACTTCGATAATGCGCGAGTTGGGGTAGTTTTTAGTGATAAAGGCCAACGCCGCGGGCGTGAGCACGTTCACTTCGGCCTCCGTTTCGGTGTCTGCCGCCTCTACCCGCGCGTTGAAAGCCTTCACATCGGCGCGGTTCTGGTTCTGCTTCGTGGTGATGGCCATCACGTATTCGTCCTGCGGGTTGCCGGAGAATTTTCGGGCGTTATCGCCTTTCAGTGGCGTGATAAATGCCACGTTGTCCGCGCCCAGTTTAATTACCTCCGCCACGGTGCTCACCTTGCCGTCGATGTAGTGCGTGACGGGCTCAGGCCGGGTATCTGGCAGGGTGGGCGCGGCCGTTTTGCGTTGGGACGAGGCGGCCGGGCGGGCGCCCTGGGCCCGGGCCCCGGAGTAGCCCAACGCCAGGGCCAGCACCAGCGGCCCGGCCACGAAATAGCGGGCCAGCTGTCCGGTCGAAGAATGCGGTTGGTTCATCATGGCAACACGGTTTTTGAGGGTGAGAAAAGTGAAATGCGATACTAAAGCCGGCCCCGCCGCGCCCTGGCTCAGGCGCAGCAGGCTGTATTGGTAGGCGCGCCGGTCGAGGCCGGCGGCGAGCACGGCGTGGTCGGCCAGGTATTCGAGGTTGTCGAGCAGGGCGCGGCGCAGCAGCCAGGCCGCCGGGTTGCACCACGCCGCCGCCTGCGCCACCTGGGCCAGCAGCACGTCCAGGGTGTGCCACTGGCGCACGTGCACCTGCTCGTGGCGCAGCACGGCCGCCAGCTCGGCCGCCGGGTGCCGGGCCGGGTTCAGGTAAATGGTCGAGCCGAAGGAAAACGGGCTCACCTCGCCCGGCAGCGCCCGCACCGGCACCCCGCCCACCACGGCCGGCCGCGAGGTGCGCCGCAGCCGCCCCAGCGACAGCAGCTGCACCAGCAGCCGCAGCAGCCCCACCGCGGCCCCCGCCGCGTACACGGCCAGCACCACCGCGCTCCAGTCGATGGGCGTTTCGGCCGGGGCTGCTACGGCGGTCGGACCTGCCTGCGGCGTCCCGGCCCCGGCCGTAGTTTGCGGCAGCAGCACCGCCACCGCGGTGGCCACGGCCGGCGCCTCCAGCGGTGGCAGCAGCGCCGGCACCGGCAGCGCCGGGTACACCGCCGAAAACAGCAGCGCAAACACCAGATAAACCCGATTCAGCGTGAAAAATGTGAGCCGGCGCAGCAGCCCGAAATACGCCAGCGCAAACAGCAGCAGCGCGCCGTTGGCCTTTAGCAGATACAGCAACGTGGGCGAGAGCGGCATGGCTATTCGGGCTTTTTGCTTTCGATGAGCTTAATAATCTCTTGCAAATCCTCCGCGCTGACCTTGTTTTCCTGCGCGAAAAACGACACCAACTCCTTATAGGAATTCTGGAAGTGCTGCTTCACCAGCGTGCCCAGGGAGCGGCGCTGGTAGTCGTCGGCCGTCACCACGGGCACGAAGCGGTAAGAGTTGCCCAGCTTTTCGGCGCGCACGTAGCCCTTGCGCTCCAAATTGCGCAGGGTGCTGGCCAGCGTCGTGTAGGGCGGCCGCGGTTCGGGCAACTGGTCGAGCACGTCTTTCACAAAGCCGCCACCGGGCAGCGGCCACAGCACGCGCAGGGCGTCTTCTTCGGGTTGGGTAAGGCGTTCCATAGTTTGGTTATACGATGATGTCGTAAATCTACGAATTTTTCGTAATTCCCAAACGGGCTGGGTAGAAAATTGTTGTGGTAGAAACAAAAAAGCCTCTCCACGAACTGGAAAGGCTTTAATTGCTGAAAAAATAGCCGCCGCACCCCAGGCCGAAGCTGCCGCGGCGGCTAATGCACCTTGTCTGTCTGCTGAATCTGGAGCCAGCGAATGGCCGCGCCTTCGTCGCCGAAAAAGGACGTGGCGAAGGGCTTGCCGTCGTAGGCCTCGGCGGGCACGTAGCCGGGCTGTTTCACGATGGACTCGTGCAGCGCCGGGCCCACCAGGTAGGCGATGTAGAGCCGCCCGCCCAGCCGCTGCGCCATGTCGGGGAAAAACTTGGTGAGCAGCCATTCCGTCGTCGACGGGTCGTTCACGGTGCGGCGGCGAATGTCCTGCAGCCAGAAACGGGCATTTTTGGCCAGCGCTTGGTCGGTCATTTGCTGGTACACGGCCGGCAGCTCGCGCGGGTCGGGCTGGTAGCCCCAGCGCCCCACCAAGATGTCGAGGTCGTCGCGGTACAGAAATTCGATAAGTGGCGTGGGTATTTCCGAGGTCATAGGCAATAAAAGGCAGCGGTTGGCAAAGTACGCAAGCGGCCCTTATTTGGCTCGAACTAGCGACTAATGAGCCGGCATGGCCTCGGAGGCAGGCCGTGGAGCCTCCACTGGCGGGTGCCGGCGCAGGGAACGCGCCGCCAGCAGCGCACTGGCCAGCGCCAGCAGCGCCCCCAGCAAAAACGGCGCCCCCGGAAAGTGCACCGGCCCGCCTTCCTTGGTGAAAAACCGGAACAGGCCGGTCATCAGCAGCGGGCCCACCACGCCGGTGGCGCTCATCAGGCTGGTGAGGGCGCCCTGCAGCTCGCCCTGCTCGTTGGCCGGCACCTGGCCCGACACGGCGCTTTGCAGCGCCGGCCCCGCGATGCCGCCCAGGCAGTAGGGCGCCAGAAACGCCAGCATCAGCCAGCCGCTGGGGGCGAAGGCAAACAGCACCAGGCCCAGCGTGTAGCACAGCAGGCCCGCCGTAATGGCCCGGGCCACGCCCAGCTTCGGGATGGCCACGCGCACCAGCCCGCCCTGCACCAGCCCCGAAAACAAGCCCACCACGCCCAGCGAGATGCCCACCATGCGCTCGGTCCAGCCAAACTTCAGCTCCGTGTAAAATGTCCACACCGACTGCACCGACGAGCCCGCCAGGTAAATCAGCAGCAGCGAGGCCACCAGGCCCAGCATGGCCGGGTAGCGCCCCAGCCGCAGCAGCGAGGCCAGCGGGTTGGCCCGCGCCCACTCAAACGGCCGCCGCTTTTCCGGCGCCAGCGACTCGGGCAGCACCAGCAGGCCGTACAGGAAGTTGCACAAACTCAGGCCCGCCGCCACCATAAACGGCACCCGCGAGCCGTAGTCGGCCAGCAGCCCGCCCAGCGCCGGCCCGATGATGAACCCGATGCCAAACGCCGCGCCCACCATGCCGAAGTTCTGGGCCCGGTTTTCGGGCGTGCTGATGTCGGCGATGTAGGCCGTGGCCGTGGTGAAGCTGGCCCCGGTCATGCCCGCAATCACGCGGCCCACAAACAGCCAGGCCAGGGTGGGGGCAAAGCTCAAGAAAATGTAGTCGAGCCCCAGGCCCAGCAGCGCGGCCAGCAGCACCGGCCGCCGCCCCAGCTTGTCGCTGAGCCCGCCCATCACCGGCGCAAAGCAAAACTGGGCCCCGGCGTAGGCAAACGTGAGCCAGCCCGAATACACCGCCGCCTGGCTCAGCCCCTCGCCCGTGAGCTGCCGGATGAGCGTGGGCACCACCGGAATGATGATGCCGAGCCCGCTGACGTCAATCAGCAGCGTGACGAAAATGAACCCCAGGGCAGGCGAGCGTTGCGACGGCATAACACAAATTGCTAAATACGCTAGCAAAGATGGGGGATTATGCTGATATCTGCTTGCTTTAGTACGTCGGCCGTACCGGTTTGGCCAGGCCGTATGCTACGGTATTTGGGAGCGGGCGCTATCCATTTGTCGGCCGTTGGCGTATGAGGCGCACGGCCGTGCAGTCGGCTTTTTCTTTCGACCTTCTTCACTTGAACTCCTAGCCATGAATCAGAAACGCACCTTTGGCAGCATCCTCACCGTTTTGGGCATCGTGGGCATCATCATCGGCGCCCTGGCTTTCCTGGGCGTCGGCGGCATCGGCCTCAGCAAGATGAACTCCGTCGTGCCCTTCATCGTGGGCCTCATCTTCTTTTTTGCCGGCATCAACCTGGTAAAAGCCACCGGCGACCGGGCCTGACGCGCCTCGCGCCTAAAAATTACTCATTAGTAGCGAAGGGGTTACCCGGCAGCAGCAAGTTTTTGCCAGCGAATGGTTGCCTGCTTTCTAAAACTCCCGTACTTTTGCAGAACCAAACAGTGCGGGGTGGAGCAGTTGGTAGCTCGTTGGGCTCATAACCCAAAGGTCACTGGTTCGAGTCCAGTCCCCGCTACCTAGTAAAAAGGCCGTTTTCCAAAGGGAAAACGGCCTTTTTCTTTCCAGGGGTACGGGTGGGGTACACGCCTTGATTGTGGCGGGTTGATTGGGGGCTTCGGCTGCGCATACGCCAGATGAGCGGGACGTTGTGTCTTTTGACCGATTGCGCATTTGAGCGCAGTGCTGCTGGCAGCACGCGGCGTGGAGGCTGTCCCTTTTCCGCCAGATAGGGTGGCTTCCGCCGCTCTGGCCCACCCTACCCGCCTGGCCCAGTTGGGCGCTTTCAAAATACAGGCAGGGTCCATAGGAAACCCCCATGGCTCACTTTTCTTGGAAATAGGACGAGGCGCCACGCGACGCAGCAGATGCCCGCGGGGACGCCCACAACGAAGGGGCTAGTAGCAATGCCAGTCCGAGGTCTTCAGTCGTCGAAGAAGCTCCATTAAACCCGGGTACCGCGATTGCCTGCGGCGAAGCCAGCCGCACGCGTTGTTGGCGGGTGCCCTCGGCTTAGTGCTCTGGTCCAGCTTTGCCGCCTTTTCCGCCGAAAGCTTGTGGTAGCCCTTGCTACAGGCGTTGTCGGGCAGTAGACATTCAGGAAAACGGTCCGAACCACTTGAAGAGGGTTCCTACTACTCTGGGGGAGGGAAATGTGCGCGCCGGGAATACGTAATGATGCTGGTGAGCGTGGTGGTGTCGGACGAAGGGATTACCTGCCGAACCACCAAGCGCGTGCGTGTCAGCGAGTTAATGGCCACGTCGCCGCTGTTGCCGGGGATGCGCAGCGCGCCCGGCCCGTGCCCTTCCCCTAGGCGGAACCCGGCCCGCGTGCGCGTATAGCGGGCCCACACCTGCACGCGCCTGCCGTGGTAATGGCGCACTTCGGTGGGGGTAAACGCGCATACTACCTGCCCGGCGCGGTATACGTCCGTTCGGGCAAACACGCGCCGCCCCAAGGCGTTGGTTTCCAGGCTCACGCAGCGTTCTCCCTCCCACACGCCCTGCAAAGGCCAGGTGTCGGTCGCTGGGTCAGCCGTCGGCGTGCAGGCACTGCAGCTCGTTAGCAGTACAAACCAGGCAGAGTAGATTCTCGTCATTCCACAAGCTAAGGCCGTTCAGCCAAACGGTCAATCCGGCAAAAGGAGGGATTAGTGGTCTAGCCATTGCTTAAAAGCCGGCGCGCGCCCGGCGCTCACGACCAAGGACTCCTCTGCCACCGGCGGCGCCACCTGCAGCACCAGCCGGCCCTTGAAATACGGCCGGATTTCCTGCACCGCGCCAATGCTCAGGATGAATTGCCGGTTGATGCGAAAGAAATTCTGGGCATCTAACTGGCCTTCGAGCTGGTCGAGCGTGTCGGCAATGATGTGCCGCTTGCCTTGGTGGGTGACGAGGAACACCACACCCTCTTCGGCCAGAAAATACGCTACGTCGTCCACCAGCACGGCTTTCAGGGCCAGCCCGGATTTTACGAGGAAGCGCGAGCGGGGCGTGGTGCGCACCAGGCGTTGCACGTTCGCGACGGCGGCCGACAGCGTAGCGGGGTGCCGGGTTTCGTACTTCTGCAGGGCCCGTTCCACCTCCGCGGCTTGCAAGGGTTTGAGCAGGTAGTCCACGCTGTTTACCTGAAAGGCCTGGATGGCGTACGTGTCGTAAGCAGTAGTGAAAATGACCGGCACGTCCACCATCACCTGCCGGAAGATGTCGAAGCTGTTGCCGTCCGAGAGGTGGATGTCGCAGAAGAGCAGGTCGGGGGCCGGCTGTTCGCGCAGCCACTCCACCGCTTCTTCCACCGAGCCCAGCGACGCCAGGATGCGCGCCGCAGGCCGCAGGCGGGTGAGCAAGGCGGCCAGTGCCTGGGCAGCCAACGGCTCGTCTTCGATGAGTACGACGTTCATGCGGCGGGGGCGGTTAGGAGCGGGAGGCGGACGACGAAGGACGCCGCCGTGGGCACAATTTCCACGGGGCGGTCGGTGAGGTAGTGGTAGCGGCGTTGGATGTTCTGCAAGCCTAGTTGGGTGGACGCCACGGCGTCGGTGCGGGGCTGCCGGTTGTTCTCCACCACCAGCAAGCCATCAGCGGCCGTTATTTTGATGCGCAGGGGCTTGCGGGCGGTGGAGCCGTTGTGCTTGATGGCATTTTCCAGCAGCATCTGCACGGCGGTGGGCGGCACCAGGGCCTGCTCCCAGGCCGGAGCCACGTCCCATTCCACGCGCAGGGCCTCGCCGAAGCGGGTTTCCATCAAACTGGCGTAGGCGCGCACCAGCGCCATTTCGCGGTGCAGCGGCACCAACGGTTGCGCCCCGGTATCGAGCAGGGCGCGGTAGACGTCCGACAGCTGCCCAAGGAATTGCACGGCCCGGTCCGGGTCGAGGTGAATCAGCGAGCCGAGCACGTTGAGGCTATTGAACAGGAAATGGGGGTCGACTTGGTTTTTCAGCGCTTCGAGCTGCGCCTGAAAGGTCTCTTTTTGCAGCTGTGCCACCCGATACAGCTCCTGCTCCAGGTTTTTGCGGACGTGTTCGCGCTCCACAAAGTAGTAGAAGAACAAAGACAGCACCGCGCTGATGGCCAGCGAAAAACGCAGCGTCCGGGGCGATATTTCCGCAGTGGGCACCAGGAAGTGCTGCGGAAGGGTGAAGAACCCCAACCAGAAAGCCACGCTGACCAGCACCACGCTCTGCCCTTCCAACAGGGCCTTGGCCGAAGCGGGCAGCGTGGTCAGGCGGTCGGGACCGAAGAGACGGGCAATGGGCACGTGAACCCAAAAGGTGGCCAGCAGAAAGGCAAACAGCAGCAGCAGCAGCTTGTAGCTGGCCAGCGCCCCCACCCACAAGGTGCCATACTGGATGAACACCGCCATGTGGAAGACCGCAGTGGCGGCCAGCACCGCCAAGGCTATTTTTCGAATCATGGGGTCGGGTTGAGGCGACGACTTGCGCCAGGGCGAGGGTCGCGGAAAGAAGAAAGTGGAGGCAATGGCCCTATTCGGGGCCTTGGGGGCCTGAGTACCACCCCGGAGCAACAAGGCAAAATTACCAGGTTGCCCGGCGAAAAGCGGCATTTGGTCGGCCAATTCACCTGGCTTCTATCCCGATTCATTGACCCGGAATCCGCCTTCGGCAGAAAGCACTTTCGGACGGGCTCAACGCGGGGGAGTATTGTGCCATGCTATCCGCAGCCGGGCGCTGCATTCCCTTTTTGTCACCGTCAACCCCCACCCGTACCGCATGAAACTGCCCTCTTTCGCCAAACCCTTGCGCATTTCCCGAACCCGGGTGTTGTGGAAACTAACCAAAGCCGCCCTGGACAAGGACCAGCCGGTGCTGGTGCAAATCGTGGTAACGCGCCGCTGCAACCTGGCTTGCGGCTATTGCTACGAATACGACAAGGTATCGAAGCCCGTCCCCCTGCAAGAGCTGAAAGCCCGCGTCGACACACTGCGCAAGCTAAAAGCCGTGTTTGTGACGCTCAACGGCGGCGAGCCCCTGCTGCATCCGCACATCGCCGAGCTGGTTCGCTACATCGCGGAAGCCGGTATGGTGCCGATGATAAACACCAACGGCCACGTGCTGAAGGCTCCGCTCATCAAAAGCCTGAACGAGGCCGGCCTGTTCGGCATGCAGCTCAGCTGCGACAGCCTGGAAGACAATGAGGTGACCGAGAAAAGCATGCGCCGGCTGCGCCCCAAACTGGAGCTCCTGCGTGAGCACGCCCGGTTTATGGTGCGGATAAATGGGGTGCTGGGTTCCGGCAACCCGGCCGAGATGGAGGAAGTGGCCAAGGTGGTGGTGGGTTTCAGCTTCGGGTTCCAGTGCTCGCTGATGCGCGACAACGCCGGGCAGGCCCTCCCCCTGAGCGAGGCAGCCCTGCAGGCCTACCTGCGCATTCGGGCCATGAAAGGCCGCCTGCCCCAAATCCTCAACGATAACTTCCAGCTGCCCCTGGCCCGTGGCAAAAGCAAGCCCTGGAAATGCCGGGCCGGGGCGCGCCACTTCGAAGTTGACGGTGCCGGCTTGGTGCACCTGTGCCAGCCCAAAACCGGCTCGCCCGCCAAGCCCCTGGCGGAGTACTCTGTCGCAGACATCCGCGCCCAGTTCGACTGCGGTAAAGCGTGCTCGGCCCGCTGCCCCATTGCCTACGCCCACCTGGGCAGCCGGCTCGATGGCTTCCGGAGCCAAAAAAGTGCTCAAGCCTGATGGAACTGAGCCTCATCATCCCGGCCTTCAACGAAGCGCAACGCATCGGGCCCACGCTACGGCGCGCGCATCGGTTTCTGGCCGCCCGGCCCGCGCGCTTTGAAATCCTGGTGGTCGACGACGGCTCGACCGACGACACCGTGGCGCTGGTCACGGCGCTGGCCGCCGAGCTGCCCGGCGTGCGCGTGCTGTGCTCCCCGGCCAACCGGGGCAAAGGCCACGCGGTGCGCCTGGGCATGCGGGCGGCCGCTGGTCGCATCCGCCTGTTTTCCGACGCCGACGGCTCTACCCCCATCGACGAGCTGGACCCGCTGCTCCAAGCGCTGGCCGAGGGGGCCGACGTTGCCATCGGCTCGCGCTACCTGGCGGCGTCGCGGGTCACGCGGCCCCAGCCCTGGTTCCGCCGGGCCTGGAGCCGCCTCGCGAACCGGGTGGTGCAGCGCGTGCTGCTGCCCGGCGTGGCCGACACGCACTGCGGCTTCAAGGCCTTTACGGCCGCGGCGGCCGAGCGCATTTTCGGAGCCTGTACTGTAGACGGCTGGTCGTTCGACCTGGAGGTGCTGGCCCGCACCCGCGCCTTGGGGTTCTGCATCCTGGAAGTGCCCGTGCGCTGGGAAAACGACGAGCGCAGCAAAGCCCGCCTCCGGCAGTTGCCCCGGGAATTTCGGCACGTGTACCGCCTTCGCCAGCAGCTTCGGCAAGCAGAGAAGCTGGCAGGCAGGTAACCAAGGGCGAAGCATCGCCTGAAAATCAACCGTTTATTTTTTGTCTTCTGGAATGGATGCTTTCGTTGTCATTTTAATCATTGCTGTTGTGGTGGCCTGGCGGGTATGGGGCCTACCCAAGCGCTTTCTGGAGTTGCAGGCTGAGGTGAGAAATCGCCAGGCTGAGTTCAGCAAGCGGCAGGCTGAGATGCAAGCGGAGCTGCTGCGCCTGCGCGAACAAGTGGCCGGTCTGCTCGAAGCGGGGACGCCACCCACAGCAGCCCCCACGGCCGTGCCCCTGGTTCGGCCAAGCACCGCTGCAACGGCGGCTTTCGTGCCAGTCGGTGCTCCAAAATCGGGAGCCCCTCCGGCTAGTTCGCCAGTCCGCGAGCCGGTTGTGCCGGTGCCGCCGGCGGCCCTGCCCATTGCCCCAGCACCCGTTCCGGATAAGCCGGCAGAAGTGGAGCCCGTCGTCATGCTGCCAGCTGTGCCGCTAGAGCCAGTGGAGCCGGTGGAATCACCGCGCTTGCCAGAGCCACCGGTGGTTCCGGCAGCACCGACACCCGCGCCCGCGCCGGCGTCGGTTTCACTGGAATCGGTTCCACTGGTCCTGGTTCCAGCAGTTCCGGTATCCGTGCCGGTAGTGCCCGCGCCCCCGGTAGCTGCGCCTGTTTCTGAGCCGGTTGTCATTCCTGTTTCTGAGCCTATTGTCATCCCCAATGAAGTAGCGGCCCCGGCTCCACCGCCTGTGCCACCCGTCCCGCCAGCGCCGCCCCGGCCGCTGCGGCGCCCGCCGCCCCCACCCGAGCCCACCGGGCCCACCTGGTGGGAACGGGCCGCCACCCTTATCCTCGAAAACTGGACTGGCATCCTCGGGGCCGTGGTGCTGGTTACGGGTGTCGGCTTCCTGGGCATCTACGCGGCGTTGCGGGTGAGTCCGCCGTTGCGGTTTCTGCTGATTTGCGCGTTCGCGGCGGGCCTGTTGGGCGTGCGGTGGGCACTCCGCCAGAAAAGCTTCGCGCGGCAACTCAACGGCTGGCTACTGAGCAGCGCGGCGGCCATTTTCCTGTTTGCCTGCGTGGCCGCCGTGAGCATTGAGGGCCTGCGCTGGGTCACCGCGCCCTGGGACTACCTGCTGCTCCTCACCGGCGTGGGGGCCAACCTGCTCCTGGCCTGGCGCGCCAGCCGCGAGGAAGTAGCCACGCTGCACGGCGTGCTGAGCCTGGTGGCCCTGGCGGTGCTGCCGCCTACGGCCCTCACGCTGGGCACGGCGGCGGCGGTTACGGCGTTCACCATCGCCATCACTTACCGCCAGCGGTGGAAGTACCAGCTGCTGCTCGGCATCGTCAGCTTCTTCGCCTTCCACCTCTACTGGCACCGGCAGCTGACGGACATCCCCAACTCCCTGCGCCTGATAGCCATGGCCCTGGTGGCGCTGGTGGGCCTGGCCGCCGCCGTGGTGCAGTACCGCCGCGTGTACGCCCAGCGGCGGTTTGAACCCTTGCTTTTTACCGCCCACCTGCTCAACTGGACCTGTCTGGGTATCAACCTGTACCTGTACAGCACGGGTTCCGTCTGGAAAACCATTCCGTTGGGCCTGGGCGCGCTGCTCACCTTCTGGGCCGGGCGTCAAGCCAAGAAGCTCGGCATCGGCTGGCTGTTCCAGACCGATACCATCATCTCGCTTATTCTGGCGCTGGCCACGGCCCTGTCGCTGCAGGGCTGGCACGCTACTCCCACGGTTATCCTGGTGTTTATGCTGCTCGAAACGCTGCTGGTGGCGCTGGTAATGGCCCGGCAACGCGAAGCGCTGGTGTACCGCGTGGCGCTGTCCGCCGCGTGCCTGGCGGGCGGTGGCCTGCTGTTCTTCGCCGCCCTCAACGCCGATTCCAGCCTGCTCCAGGTGTTGTATCGCAATGCTTTCTTGCTGGCCCTGGCGGGCTGGGCGGGCCTGGCGTTTACCCAGCTGATGTACAAGCAGGCGCTGCTGCAAGCTGATGGGCCCGACACAAAGGCATGGGTGGGGGCTACTTCCCCCGCCAAGTCGGCTCGCAACCTATTGGCGGGCTTTGCAGGGCTGGCCGGCTTGTTGCAGGCGGGGTCCGGACTGCTGCTGACCCGGGTGCTGTTTGGCTGGGACCACGCGCCCGTTGCGTTGCTGCTCGGTGCTCTGCTGGTTCTGAGTACCGGCGCCTTGGCCCTGGCGGCCTGGGCACGCACCGCTCCCCAAATCCCGACCTGGGTGCGGCAGCAGCAACTAGTACTGGCGCAGGGCTTCGCGGTGCTGGCCGGTCTAGGCCTGCACGAGTTAAGCCTGAGCTGGGCGGTGGTACTGGGCAGTCTCTACGCCGAGAATGTGACCGTGGCCTTGCTGGCTGTCCGGCGGCGCGAGCCGCTGCTGTACCATATTGCCCAGGCCGGGGCCTTTCTGGCCGGTGGCAGCTTGTTGCTGACTGCCTGGGCGAAGGTAAACCACGCCCTGCCCCGTGAACTGTACCGCGACGCCCTGGTGCTGGCCCTGACCGGCTGGCTGAGTCTGGCATTCCTTCGCTGGGCTTACCGGCAGCTGTCGGCTTCCGGCTCATCAGAACTATCCGACACGAACCAACGCTTGCTTAGTGGCTTTGCGGGGCTGGGCGCTTTGCTGCAAGCCAGCACGGGCCTGCTGCTGGCACGCGTGCTATTTGGCTGGCAGCCGGCGCCGGTAGTGGCGTTGTTGGCAGCGCTGCTGGTAATGGGCGGCGTAGCGCTGGGATTGGCCGCCTGGGTGCGTGCCGAGCCCCGGCTGCCCGCCTGGGTACGGCCGCTGCAGCTGTTGCTGGCTCAGGTATTCGCCCTGCTCACGGTGTCGGGATTGCACGAGTTAGGGCTGAGCTGGCCCGTGGTGCTGGGCCTGCTTTTTGCCGAAAACATGGCGGTGGTCCTGCTCGCCGCCCGGAAGCGGGAGGTCTTCATCTACCGGGTTGCCCTGGCCGGCGCCTGTTCCGCAGGAATAGGTTTGCTGCTACTGGCCATAGGCAACGCCGACCACAGTCTGCTGCCTACGCTGTACCGCGACGCCCTGGTACTGGCGTTGGCTGGCTGGGCTGGACTCATCTTGGTTGATTTCACCCACCGCCAACTACTGCCTGCACAGCAAGCCGACGGGCCGCATGATGCGCAAACCGACCGTGACCTGTTGGGCGGCATTGTGGGGCTGGCGGGCTTGCTGCAGGCCGGCACCGGGCTGCTGCTGGGCCGGGCGCTGTTCAGCGCACCCGGCGCGCCGGTGGCCTGGCTGCTGGGGGCGCTTGTGGGCATGGGGGGCATTGCGCTGGGCCTGGCGGCTTGGGTGCACGCCCAGTGCTTGCTGCCTCGTTGGGTGCGGCGCCAGCAGCTGGTGTTGGGACAGGCATTTGCCGTGCTGGCCGCATTGGGCTTGCACGAGGCAGGCCTGAGCTGGCCCGGCGTCCTACTGGTTCTGTATGCTGAGAATCTGCTGGCCGCGCTGCTGCTGCGTGGCCGCGACGAAGATGACCTGTTGCACTTGCAGACATATCTGCTGGTGCTGCTGGCAGCCCTGTTGCCCCTGTTGGTACGCCACACGTCACCGGGAGCCTTCGGGGCGGAGGTGCGGGCGGCCTTGCTCGTGGGGGCGGCCCTGCTCACGGTGGGCTACCAGCTACGGCACCAGTTGTGGTCGGCGGCAAGCGAAGAGTATGCGGTGCTGCCGCTCAGTGGCACCTTGCGGTTGCCGGTGCTGGGGCTGGCCGTGGGCTGGCTACTGCTCAGTGGCGGCGCGCTGATGTACGACCAAGTCTGGGCCGCGTGGGCCATGGTGGGCTTGCTGAGCGGGCTGCTCTACCTACGGCACCGGGTGGCGGTGCCGGGCCTTTGGGCCGGGCTGCTGCTGGCGGCCGTGGGCTACCTGGGCTTGCAGTGGAGCTACGCGCTGCGGCCGGCGGCCGGGCAGCTGGCCAGCGCGGGGGCCGTGCTGCTCTACCTGCTGCCCACGCTGGCCGTGCCGCTGGTGGGCACCTGGGTGTCGTGGTGGGCGCCGGCCCAACGGTTCGTGCGCGGCCCGTGGGTGTACCTGCTGGGGCTGCACCTGGTGGTGGCGCTGGTGGCCGCCGTGCCAGCGGGCCACGTGGCTTACCTCGCGCTGGGCTTTACCGGACTGGCGGGGGCGGCCTTCGCCGCGGCCCGGGTGTGGCGCCGCCGCTTGCCCGACGAGACGGCCGTGTGGCAGGCCGGCCTGCCCGACCGCTACCTGCTGCACCTCAGCTACGGGCTACTGCTGGCGGGCCTGCTCACGCACGGGTACCTCCTCGCGCTCGATGAGCGGTTCTTCGGCCAGCCCGCCGAATACGTGACGGCGGCGCTGCTCTTCGCCACGCTGACGGCCCTGGCGTTGGCGGCCCCGCCCGCTACGGGCCCGGTGTACAACACCTGGCGCCGGCTGCATCCCTGGCTACCCGAGGCGGCGCTGCTCTTTGGCACTGCCACGCTGGGCCACCACGTGCGCACGCCCTGGCTGCCGCTGCTGTGGGCAACCGGCGCGCTGGCGCTGACGCTAGTGGCTTCCAGAATCCCAACGCGCTTCCGCCGATTGGCCGCGTACGGCCGGCTCTACTATTGGCTGGCCGCCGGCACGGCCAGCCTGGCCAGCCTGCGCTACATCACTCCGGAGCAGCTTCTGAGCTTCGATTGGTGGGGAATTTCGGCGGCGGTGGCCTTGCTGTTTGCCTACATGGCCCTGGCGCTGCAAGCGGTCAATCCTCCTGCCGGCCTCTCGCCCGCCTGGGAGCGGCTAATTCACCCGCCGCGCCGCGTGCTCGAAGCCTGGCTGCTCTATCCGGCTTTCCTGGCGTTCACGCTGCTGCTCGTGCAGTCGTTCGACCACTCGGTGCTCACCGTGTTGCTCATGCTGGAAGTGGTGGCCGTCTTTAGCACCAGCCTGCTGCTGCGGCGTCAGGATTTGCGCTATCTCGCCCTGGCCGGCATGCTGGGCTCGCTGCTCCGGCTGGTGTTTTTCGACCTGAGCCGCAGCGGCACCATCACACGGGCCTTCGTCTTCATATTCATGGGGCTGCTGCTGCTGGGCATGAATGCGCTATATGCCCGTTTTAAGGCCCGTTTCGTCACCGGAAAATCGGCAGAAGACGATAGAGAGCCGGAGGTACTGGCCAGGCCGGACGTTCAGGTAGAATAAGGGAAGTCCGCTTGCCATGGTCTGGCAAGCGGGCCACTCCCATTTACAGTACATTCCCAAACAGTTTAGGCCATCGGCCAGTCCATTGGCCGGCCAGCAAAACGGTCCGACAAACAAAACGAGAGATTTCCTGACGAGCCCTCTAAGGTGCGTGGATAATCGCCGACCTTTGGGTAGTGTGACGCTATGAACTCAAAGATGCCGATTGGGCGCGATGAGCGCCCTTGTTGCCGGGCAAAGCCGGCGACGCGGGCCGCTCGGCTGCCGATAACCACTCGTTTTTAAACGCGGTGCTCTGGATAGTGCGCAGCGGCGCGCCGTGGCGCGACTTGCCCGAGCGGTTCGGGCCGTGGAATTCAACGTGCCGGCGCTTCCGCCGCTGGGCGCAAAAAGGCGTCTGGCAGCGCGTGTTTGAGGCCGTGCAAGACCTGGACCTGGACTGGGCCATGCTCGATTCCACCAGCGTGCGGGCCCACCAGCAGGCGGCCGGGCAGAAAAAGCAGTGCCCCGGCCGAAGCCCTCGGCCGTTCGCGGGGCGGCTTCACCAGCAAGTTCCACGTCGTCGTAGACGCGCTGGGCAACCCGTTGCGGCTGGTGCTCACGCCCGGCCAGCAGGCCGACGGCACCGTCGCCGCCGACTTGTTGGCGGGCTTGGCGGTGGGGCCGTGGCCGTTGTCATCGTGCCCAGCAGACGCAGCCAGCGCACCGCCAACTTGACTGCAACCTGTACGCCGACCGCAACAAGGTCGAACGCCTCTTTAACCGCCTCAAGCGGTACCGCCGCCTGGCCACCCGCTACGAGAAAACCGCTTCCTCGTTTCTGGCCTTCGCCCACTGCGCCGCTACTTTCGTCTGGCTCCTGTAATTGTCCACACGCCCTGGAAGGTGGGAGGGAAGTCGCTAAGACGTCGTGTTGAGCTTGTTGAAGCCGTTCGGCCGCTTCACTGAATGGCTCATGCGAAGCGGCCGAGCGGCTTCGGCGGCGCTAGTTCGACGAATAGCTCATTTCGAGCCACTGCGTGCCGTTCCAAAGCAACAGAATCGTGTCATCGGGGTTGAGGGTGCGCGTGCCGGACGTGTTGACGTTGCTGCTCTGGCCGATTTCGAATTCATTGGCGCCGGAACTGATGCTTTCAATCATCAGAACCTGGCCGCGCTGCAGGCCATTGCCCAGGCGGACGGTGCGGGCGGTGCCGGTGGGTGCGTTCGACGAAAGGCGGAGGTAAGACCGGTCGCCCACGGCCACGGCCTGCTCGTCGGCCGAAAGAAACACCGCGTTGCCGCTGTCGCGCAGCGTCAGCGCGCCCAGCACGTCGAGGGTGGTGGCGGGGTTGGTCATGCCGATGCCCACTTTCACGGCGTTGGCGCCGGTGCCGCCCAGCACCATTGCATTGTCCACGCTCACCTTGGCGTTGGCGCCGATGGCGGTGGTGTTCACCCGGTCGCTGGCCGTGGGCCCGGCTTTGTAGCCCAGGGCCGTGTTGTCGGTGCCCGCGCCGTTAAAATCGCCGCTGCGGGAGCCAAAAAAGGAGTTGTGCGCACCGCTGACGTCGCTGACGCCGCTCTGGTAGCCATAAAATACGTTTTCGCTGCCCATGAAGTGAAGCCGGCCGCTTTGGTAGCCGCTGAACACGTTGGCATCGCCCAGCAGGTTGGCGTAGCCACTCTCGTGCCCCATAAACTGGTTGTAGGAAGCGGTGATGTTGGAAAAGCCGCTTTGGTAGCCGCTGAAGTAGTTGTCGGTGCCCCCCACGTTGTGGAAGCCGCTTTGGTAGCCGCTGAACTGGTTTCGCGTGCCCTCGGTGTTGCTGTTGCCCGCCTCGTAGCCGATGAATTGGTTGATGCTGCCCGAGGTGTTTTCCAGCCCGCTGCGGTAGCCCAGGAACAGGTTGGCGTTGCCGTCCACGTTGCTGTAGCCACTGAGCGAGCCCAGAAACATGTTCTGGTTGCCGAGGGTGTTGGTCTTGCCGCTCAGGTAGCCGATGAACTGGTTTTCGCTGCCGGCGGTGTTGTTCATGCCGCTTTGGTAGCCCACAAACAGGTTTTCGCCCCCGTCCTGGTTGCCGAAGCCGCTTTGGTAGCCATCAAACTGGTTGTTGCTGCCCGTGGTCGTGCTGCGGCCGCTCTGGTAGCCCACAAACTGGTTGCCAACGCCGGTGGTGGTGGCGTGCCCGGCCCGGAAGCCCACGTACACGTTGTTGCCGGCCGTGTTCTGGCCCAGGTTCAGGCCGCCGTCGGCGCGCACGCCCAGGCCCACGCTCGCGCCAATGCTGGCCCCGCTGCCGGTGAGGGCGTTGGCCTGCAGCCGCAGTTCCTGGGTGGCGAGGTGGTTGCCCAGGTTGTCGGCGCCGGGGTTGAAGAAGGCCCAGGCCGGGGCGCCGGACGTGCCGGCGTTGTACCAGAAGCCGGGCTGGGCGCCGTCGGTTTGAAACACGAGCAGGGCCTTGGCCGGCGCGGCAATGCCTTGCCGCTGCGCCTCGCTCATGCGCGGCACCAGCAGGCCCTTGGCCGTGCTCGCCACCTCGAGCAGGGCCGAGGCATCGGGTGTGGCCGTGCCGATGCCCACCTGGGCCTGCGCCGGGGCGGCACCGGCCAGCAGCAGCAACAGGGCGGCCGGTGCCAGGCGGGAGTATAGGGTTTTCATAATGCTGGGGATGGAGGGTGAAACAGAAAAAAGCATGGTGCCAGAAAGCATAAGATGGCCGGAAGCGGCTACTGCGCAGCGTTTTCCGTTGTCGATGAGTCAAAGCTACCGGCACCTCCCAACCACGGAAATAGCGGATTGAGCAATGCCCGGAATGAGTTGATGAATGAAGGCATTCGCTTAAGGGCAGGCGGGTGGCTGTGTGGCTACATTGCCCGGCCCGAGCCACGCCGTCGGAGCACACCCAACGCGGCAGCTTCCGGCAGCCCAGCCCCGGCAAAACCGGCAAACGCCCCCGGCCACTCAGGACCGGAGGCGTTTGCCAAGGGATTCAGCGCCATTTTACCGCTTAGGCTAGCTCCTGGCAAGCCAACGGCGAAGCGGCCGCTGGCCCGTTTTCCAGCCTTATTCGCGCACCACTTTCAGGCGGACTACGCCGCCGCTTTGCTGAACGGTGAGCACATACACGCCGCTGGGAAGCCGGCCCAGTTCGGGCAAAGCCAGGGTGCTGCTGCCAGCGGCCAGGTCCTGGCGGCGGCTGAGGACGACCCGGCCCTGGGCATCGTGCAGCGTGAGCTCCGCCGCACCAGCCGCCGCCGGGTGCACCGTGAGGCTGGTGCCCGCGCCCGCGAACGGGTTGGGCCAGGCGGCGGCGTGCAGCGGCGCCGTGGCGGCCACCTGCACGGTGCGCACCGGCGAGAGGTGGGCCGCGCCATCGGCATCCACCTGGCGCAGGCGGTAGTACACCAGCTGGGCGGCGTAGCGGGCAATGTTTTCATCCAGCAGGCGGTAGGTGCGGGGCTGGGCGGGGCTGCCCTGGCCGGCCACCGTGCCAATGCGCCGAAAAGCGCGGCCGTCGGCGCTGGCTTCTACTTCAAACCGGTCGTTGTTTTTCTCCGAAGCCGTGGTCCAGGTGAGTTGGGCATCGGCGTTGAGGGCTTGGGCGTCGAAGCTGGTCAGCTCCACGGGCAGCGGGTTGGCCGCGTTGCTGATGGTGAACGTGCCGAGCGAGGCCACGCTCTGGGTGAGGGCGCGGCCCGCCGCGTTGGTGCCCGCACTGGCCGAAACCCAGGGGCCGGCGTTGGTGGCGGCTTGCCAGAGGCGGGCCTGGGCGAAGCCCGCAAGGCCGTTGTCGTCGTCGGGGAGCCAGCTCAGGCTAACGGGCACGGGGCTGCTGGGCGGGTTGGTGGGCACCACGGTCCAAATGCGGTCGATGCCTTTGGTGGTGCCGCCCAGGTTGGTGCCGTGGCTCTGGCCCGCCGCCAGCAGGCCCGCGCTGCGGGTCACGCTCACCGCGCCCAGGGCCTGGCCCGTGCCGTCGAGCCGCACCCCGTGGCCGAAGTCCACCAGGCCGGGCACGGCGTTGCGGGTTATTTTCAGGTGGCCCTGCACGTAGCGGCCGGGGGCTTCGCCCGCCAGCACCGCGCCATCGGGCAGGCTGATGGTGGCACTGGCGGCGGTGCGCACCAGGCCGGCCACGAGCGTGAGGGCACTGCCGATGGTCAGGCTTTGCGGAACGAGCAGGCGGTTGCTGCCGGCCGCGCCGGCATTGTCTACCGTCACGCTGGCCAGGGTGGTGCCGGCGGGGGCCGTCAGGGTTTGGTCCTGGCTGCCGCTGAAGCGCAGCTGGCCGCTGCCGCCCAGGCCGCCGGTGCTGGTCAGGTCGCCGGTCGTTTCCACCGTGCCGTCGTTGGCGAGGGTGCCGCCGGCGGTGTTGAGCACGCTGCCGGCCACGTAGAGCCGGGTGCCGGGCTGCACCTGCAGCAGGCCGTTGTTGGCCAGCATCTGAGCGGCGGCGGGACGCGGGAGCAGCTGCGCGGCCAGCGCAAGGCAAGAGAGTAAAGTTTTCATATACAGTAACATATTAGCGTGGAAGGCAGCTGCCCGAACGGCGCAAAGGCGAGAGAATGCAGGGCGGGCCCGGGCTGGCAAAATCAGGCGGCCTGCTGCAGGTATTGTCCTGCAGAAACGCCGGCTTCTATGAAGCGTCTTTCAAAGGCAGACATATAGCGCACCCACACTTGCTGGCCGCCCGCCTGCTCGCAGCACAGCTGGGCGGGCTGCGCCTGCAGGCTGCAGATGCGGGCCAGCTGCCCGGCATCGGCCAGGGAAAAGGCAGTGCCGGGGCGCCACTCCATCAGCGTGGATTGGTACTTTGGCGTAGGGTACGCCACACTGCCCTGCTGGCCAAAGTGGCGAACCGGCTCGAAGCCCAGGGTCCGGGACATGGCCATGGTGTGCGGGGCGGCCAGGCCGTACAGGCAGGGCGCCACCCGGGGGCCAGGGCCACGGAATAGCGCACCAGCAGCTGGGGCAGGCCCCGCCGGCCGTGCCAGGCCGCTACCCACAGGCCGCAGGATTCGGCCGCGCCCAGCAGCAGCGCCGGGGCCAGCACGGGCAGAATGTCGGGGTGCGCGGCAGCCAGCGCGGCTACCAGCGGCAGGGGCCGGCCGGGCCGGGAGCGATGCAGGCGGATGCCGCCGGCCGGGTTGCCCTCGGCGTCGCGGGCCAGCACCACCAACACGTTGGGGTCGCCGAGCCAGTCGGGGCCGCCGCTACCCACGGCTTCCAGGCCGTGGCGTTGCAGCACGCGCTGGTGGCCGTGGTAGAAGGCCAGGGCTTCGGCAGGTTCGTCGATGGCCCAAAAAGCGGTGAGATGATAGTCAGGGTTCATCAGAAAGCAGGAATGAAGGTGAAGGGCGGGCCGCAAACGGGCCGCGGCCGGTGCCGGGTAGTATCAGGCGGCGATGGGCAACGGGGTTGCCGGGCACAGCTGGCGGCCCGGGTCGAAATAGTGCCGGCCCGAGCCAATGGGCTCGCCCAGCAGGATGCGGCGGGCCGTGCCCGCCGCCACGGCCCCGCCCAGCATCACGTCGGTGCCGAGCTGGGGCCAGGTGGTGATGGTGCGGCCAATTTCCGCCAGCGAGTTTTTCAGCCGGTCCGACAAGTGGTCATAGTCGAGCAGGCGCAGCACGTAGGGCAGCTTTTCGGCGGCCGTGCGCAGGCCGGCCAGGTGCTCGTAGCCGACGTCCTCCGGCAGGCGGCCGTGCAGCAGGGGGTAGTCGGGGTCCAGGTCGAAGCGTTCCACGTCGAGCATGCCCCGGTCGCTGGTGTCCATCAGGAGCGGAATGCCGGCGTGGCGGGCATGCTGGCGCAGCAGCACCTTGACGGCGAGGTCGTCGCATTCCTCCACCAGCAAATCGAGGGAGCCGCCTCAACCGTTAATCAGCGGGGTGGTGAGCAGGGCCAGCGACTGGTTGATTTCTCGCTGCGTGACCTCGTGCTCGACCAGGTTGCCGGCCAGGTACTGCTCGTAGGCGGCCATGTCGAAGTGGCCATGGCCGCAGAGGTTGAAGACGATGGTTTCGGCCCGGCCCTCCTCTTTGCAGCGCTGGGCTTCCTTGATGACGGTGGCAATGGCGTGGTTGGCCTCGGGCGCGGGAATGATGCCTTCGGCGCGGGCAAACTGCACGCCCGCCGCGAAGCAGGTGAGTTGGTCGTGGGCCTGGGCCTCAATCAGGCCGTCGTGCAACAGCTGGCTCACGATGGCGCCCGCGCCGTGGTAGCGCAGCCCGCCGGCGTGAATGGGCGCCGGCACAAAGTTGTGGCCCAGCGTGTACATGGGCAGCAGCGGCGTCATGCCCACGGCGTCGCCGAGGTCGTAGCGGAACACGCCGCGGGTGAGCTTGGGGCAGGAAGTAGGCTCGGCGGCAATGCAGCGGACTTTTTTCCCCTCGGCGAGATGATGCCGCAGAAACGGGAAGCCCAGCCCCGCAAAGTTGGAGCCGCCGCCGAACGGGGCCACGATGACATCGGGAAAGTGGCCGGCCATTTCCAGCTGCTTTTCCGTTTCCAGCCCGATGATGGTCTGGTGCAGCAGCACGTGGTTGAGCACCGAGCCCAGCGCGTACTTGGTGTGCTCCTCGTGCACGGCCATTTCCACCGCTTCCGAAATGGCCATGCCCAGGCTGCCCGGCGAGTTGGGGTGCGCGGCCAGGATGCCGCGGCCGGCGGCGGTGCGGATAGAGGGCGAGGGGTACACGTCGGCGCCCCAGGTGTTCATCATGATTTTGCGGTAGGGCTTGCCGTCGTAGCTGGCCCGCACCATGTACACCTCGCAGGCCAGGCCGAAGTGCTGGCAGGCGAAGCTCAGGGCCGAGCCCCACTGCCCGGCGCCGGTTTCGGTGGTGATTTTGGTGGTGCCGGCCAGCTTGTTGTAGTAGGCCTGGGGCACGGCTGTGTTGGGCTTGTGCGAGCCCGCCGGGCTCACGCCCTCGTACTTGTAGTAGATGCGGGCCGGGGTGTCGAGCAGCTTTTCCAGGCCGGTGGCCCGAATCAGGGGCGTGGGCCGCCAGATGCGGTAGATGTCGCGCACCTCCTCGGGAATGTCAATCCAGCGTTCCTGGCTGACTTCCTGCTCGATGAGCGCCGGCGGAAACAGCGGGGCCAGCATGTCGGGCCCGATGGGCTCGTGGGTGCCGGGGTGCAGCGGCGGCAGCGGCTTGGTGGGCATGTCGGCCACAATGTTGTACCACTGGCGGGGGATTTCAGATTCGGGAAGCAGTATTTTCTTGGTGTCCATGGCAAAGAGAGAAGGGGCAAGGGAAGAAGGGTGAATTGATAAAAAGCTCAGTAGGTCCCGCCGGCCAGCAGCGCGGCGGTGGGCGGCGCGGGGGCCGGCAGGCGCACCCGGCACAGCCCGGGCGAAAAAGTGCTGGCGTGCTGCCAGGCCTGGTACTGGTTCAGCGTGAGCACCCGCAGCCACGCCGCGGGCGGCACGGGCCGGGCCGGCCAGCGCAGCTGCCGCCGCAGCAGCACGGCCACACGCTGGCGCTGGTGGGCACTCAGCCGCAGGGCATCGGCCAGATAAGTGGTTTGGGCCGCCACCGTGGCCGTCACCGAATCGACGGCCGCCGCGGCATGGTTCTGCGCGGCGGCCGGGTGGCCAAACAGCCGGGCCAGCAGCAAAAGCAACAAGAGCAGGAAGACTTTCATGGGCAAAAAGCATAGAAGGTGGAGGGGAGCGCCGGGCCAGCCGGCAGTGCCTTTGCAGCAGCGGCGAGCCAAACATACCCGGCTGCCTGGCCGGCCCCCAAGGCCCACTTGACCAGCGCCCGGCCCCGGTTGACGAATGCCCGCAACGGCTTGAGCGCCACGCCGGCCGCCGGGCCACCCGGCCACCCCAACCGGCTTGCCTGGCCCGTGGCGGGCTTTTCGCCGCTCGGCAACAGCTGCTTCTGCGTCGGGCGCCTGCTTAGCCACTCTTCTCCCCCTGATGCCGTGCACCTTTTCACTCCATCTGCTTCGCGACGGCTGGCCGGTTTCCGCTCCGGGCTTTGCCGGGCTGGTGTTCGGCCGCCATGCGGGCACAAGGCAGGGCCGGCCGTTGTGGCGGGCCGCACCGTCACCTTCAACCCCACCAACCACCGCTTGCCGACCCAGCGAAACGGTGCTGACCACGGTGCGCACCACGGCTGGGAACAAGGGTGGCCTGAACCAGCAACCTGCCGGTGGGAAACTACTCCAGCAGCGTGGCGGCCGCCGACCTGAATTTATTCCTCAGCGAAAGCACCGCAACTACCGGCCGAACACGTCGCGCAAGGCCCGGCGCGCCGCGTGGTAGCCGCACATGCCGTGCACGCCCCCGCCGGGCGGCGTCGACGACGAGCAGAGGTACAGCCCTTTGGCGGAGGTGCGGTAGGGCGACAGGCGCAGCACCGGCCGCGTGAACAGCTGCCCAATGTCGAGCACGCCGCCGTTGATGTCGCCGCCCACGTAGTTGGGGTTGTGGGCTTCCAGCTGGGCCGGCCCCATGGTGTGGCGGGCCAGGATGCGCTCCCGAAAGCCCGGCGCAAACCGTTCCACTTGCTGCTCGATGGCGGCCGTCATGTCGCGCGGCGAGCCGTGCGGCACGTGGCAGTAGGCCCAGGCCGTGTGCTGGCCCGCCGGGGCCCGCGTCGGGTCAAACAGGCTTTGCTGGGCCAGCAGCACGAAGGGCCGCTCCGGGTGGTGGCCGTGCCAGGTGAGGTGCTCGGCGTGCGCTATTTCCTCCAGCGTGTTGCCCAGGTGCACGGTGCCCGCGCGGCGGCACTCCGGCGCCGCAAACGGAATGGGCTCGGCCAACGCCCAGTCGACTTTGAACACGCCCATGCCGTAGCGGTAGCGCCCCAGCTGCCACTTATACAGCGCCGAAAGCTGCTGCCCCGCGATGGCCAGCAGCTGCCGGGGCGTCACGTCCAGCAGCACCGCGTGCGCGGAGGGCAGCTGGCGCAAAGACTTCACGTAGAAGCCCGTTTCTATCCGGCCGCCCAGCGAGGTGAAGTACGACGCGAGGGCCGCCGCAATTTGCTGCGAGCCGCCTTTGGGCACCGGCCAGCCGCCCGCGTGCCCCAGCGCCAGCAGCACCAGCCCAATGGCCGAGGTGGCCATGTGGCCCAGCGGCAGCTGCGCGTGGGCCGCCATGCCCGCCCACAGCCCCCGCGCTTCGGGCGTGGCAAAGTGGCGGGCCAGCCGCTGGGCCGGCAGCAGGCCCTTGAGGCCAAACCGCGCCAGGGCCAGCGGGTGCGCCGGCAGCCGGAGCGGGCCCAGAATGGCCGGCGCCAGTTGCGGCCAGTCCGCCGCCACGGGCCCCACCAGCTGCCGGTACGCGGCGGCGTCGGCCCCGAGCCGGGCGGCAGTTTCGTCCAGAGAGGGGTGCAGCGCGGCGGCCGTGCCGTTGGCAAACGGGTGGGCCGCGGCCACGGGCGGGTACAGAAACTCCAGGCCGTGGGCCGCCAGCGGCAGCGTGCGGAAAAACGGCGACCCGGCCGCCAGCGGATGCACCGCCGAGCACACGTCGTGCCGGAAGCCGGGCAGGGTAAGCTCGGCCGTGCGCAGGCCGCCGCCCACCGTGTCCTTGCCCTCCAGCAGCAGCACCGACAGGCCCTGCTGCTGCAGCGTGATGGCGGCGGCCAGCCCGTTCGGGCCCGAACCAACCACGACGGCGTCAAAATCCCGTTTGGTCACGCGGGGGAAGTGTAAGGGTGAGGGGACAGGCCGCCGCGGCTTTCCGGGCCCCGGCGTTGGGGGTAATACCGCCGGGGGCAGCAGCGGGTTATGGGGCCCGGGCTCACAAGCCAGCCATTCAGCAAACCGCCGCGGTAAAAACGCAAAAAGGCCCGGCATCTGCCGGGCCTTTCTTCTCAAACGGAACCACCGCCGCTTAGATGTTCAGCTTCACGAGCTTCATGCCCATTTTCTTTTCCTTCTTGAGGTAGTCCACCAGCATCACGTAGCCGGGCTTGGCCGGGTACAGGAACGAGGCCGTGGCGTTGCTGGTGCCGTCAATCTTGTCGACCTTGAACTGGCCGTTGTCGCCAAACGCCACGTTGCCGATGACCTTTTTGGTGGCCTCGCCCTTCTCCTTGTCGTAGTTGATGTACACCACGTTGAACTGCGAGTTGGCGTCGTTTTTCTGGGTGAACTGGTAGTCGAACTGGCCCGACTGCCGGAAGTACATGCCCAGCAGGCCGGTGCCCATCAGGCCGGCTCCGGGCGGCACGTAGGCCACGGAGGGGTCTTTGGGGTAAAACTTGATGTCGGTGAGCTTGTAGTCGGGGTCGAGGGCAAACACCAGCATGTTGGCGATTTTGCCCTTCGACACCGAGGCCCCGCCGCCCAGCGCGGTGAGGGCAATGCCGAGGCCGTCGCCCACCACTTTGTACTGCTCGGCCACGATGTAGGTCTTGCCGTTGGAGCCGCGCACGATGGACTGCGTGTAGTTCACGAAGCCGTCTTCCTGGCTGGGGCGGGCTTCGGCGGGCATCAGGGCGGCCACTTCGTTGTGCCAGCCGTAGTTTTTCACGGCCACCGGCTTGCCGGCTTCGCTGAAGCGCTTGATGAAAAAGCCCTGGCTTTTGTTTACAAACGGCTTGTCGTTGAGCTTGTAGAACTCGCCCACGGCCACGAACTCGCGCTTCACGGGGTCGAAGGTGAACGAGCTGAGCGAAAGCTGCTCGGTGTTGGTGGTTTCCACCGGCACGTCGAACACCTTCTTGCCCGTGGCCGACTCGATGGCCACCATGAAGGCGTTGATTTTCTTCGACATCATGCCGTCGCGCCGCAGCACGGTGGCCAGAATGTACTTGTCCACGGCCTGGGTCAGGCTCACCGTTTCGTAGAATTTCGACTTCGGGTCGGAGCTCAGGCGCCAGCGCGGGGTCAGCTTGTCGTCGTACATCTGCAGGTTGTAGCCCTTCATCATGCCCTCGTAGCTGTTGCGCACGAAGCCGAAGTTGGGCACCGGAAACAGGGTCATGCCGCCCATCAGGCCCCCGCCGCCTTCGCCGTCGTTGCCCTGCGTCATAAACGACTGCTGGGTGGCCATCATGTCGCCCCGGTTCAGGTCGCCAATGGCTTTAAAGCCCAGCTTTTTGAGGCTGGTGTCGTAGGTTTCCAGCTCCAGCGTTTTCTCCTTCGAGTTGTAGTAGTACATCGCAAACGCCGAGCCGTTGAAGGCGTTGCGCAGCAGGAAATACTTGCCGGCCGGCTTCTGCAAGGTGATGTTGGACACCTTGTTGAGGTCCTGGTCGTAGAAATCGAGCAGGAAGTTGTCGTTTTTCTTGTCGGCCTTGTCGCCTTTGGTGTAGGTCACGTAGCCTTTCACCTCGTTGCCGGCATACACCGGCTCGATGGCCGTGCGGTAGACGCGCGAGATGTTGTCCAGGGTTTGGGTTTGGGCGTGCAGCGCCGCCGGAACCGCCAGCGCCACCGTAGCAGCCAGCAGGGTTTGTTTAACAAACATGAAGGGGGAAGTAGGGGTGAGAAATAAGCGGAATGATTAATGAATGGATTTCTTGGTGGGCGCGGCCGGCTTCGGAAACAGCAGCTTCGCAAACTTGCCGTCGTGGTAGTTGGCCAGGTACTGCTGTTTCAGGGTGGCCGCGCCGGGCTCGCCGGCCAGGGCCGAAGCCGCGTAGTTGGCCGCCAGGGCGTACTCGTTGGTGGGGGCCGCAGGGCTGCCGTTTTGGGCAAAGCAGGCCAGCAGGCCCTTGTAGTCGTCGGCCTTCCAGGCGTAGAGCGTGGTGAGTAGTTGGTTGAAATTTTCGGGGTGATGCTTCGACACGTTGCCCACCACTTCGTAGAAATCGTGCTTCAGCAGGTGCTCGCGCAGCTCGTACAGGCTCAGCGTCACCACCGAGCGCAGGTAGGCGTTCTGGGGCTCCTCGCGCAGCAGCTGCAGGGCCTCGAACAGGGCGTGGTCGTAGCAATCGTAGTCGAACCAGCTTTGCACCGACTCCAGCCGGCTCATGGCCACGATGCGGGCAAACTCCGGCGCCGGGGCGGCCGGGGCGTCGGCTATCTCGCCGTGGGCCAGCTCGCTGAGGTAGCGCATGCGCTTGGCGCAGTCGGGGTGCGACTTGAGGGTGTCGGTGGTTTCGAGCACCGTTTGGACGGGCGCGGCCACCGTGAAGATGGATTTGGACTTGGCCGGCGCCTCGGGCAGCGGGTAGGGCGAAGTGGCGCAGCCAAACGTCTGGCCCAGCGGCAGGGGCTCGGGCGAGAGCGGCTGGTCGATTTTGTCGAGCAGCTGCAGCACGCGGTAGGCCTGCTTCGGGTCGAAGCTGGTGCGCCGGAGCAGGGCGTAGCCCAGCGAGTCGGCCTGCTTTTCGTATTTGCGGTGGTGGAACGTGCTGTTCAGCGACAGGCCCAGGGCCAGCGCCTTCAGCTTCGAACTGATGTTGTACTCGTCGGCCACGATGCGCTTCACTTCCTTGCGCACCTGCTTGCTGTGGATTTTGGTGAGCTGCTCGCGCAGGCCGCGCTCCATGTGCCCGTACTGGATGTGGGCCAGCTCGTGGCAGAGCACGTAGGCCAGCTGGCTTTCGTTTTCGAGGCGGGCCAGCAGGCCCACGTTCAGCATCACGGTGCTGTTGCCCACGGCGTGGGCGTTGGGCTCGGGGTTGCGGCTGAGCACCAGCTGCACGGCCGGCAGCTGGGGGTTGGCCTTCCGGATTTGCTCGAACACGCGCTGCGCGTAGGGGTTCAGCACGGGGTCGACGAGGGCCGAGTAGCGCACCGTGTTGTACACGTCGGCGCACGCTTCCTGAGCAATGCGCTTGTAGTGGTCCTTGTACTCGCCGCTCACCGATTTGGGCGTTACCAGGTATTTCTGCACGGCCGCGCGGTGGGCCACGGCCATCTCGTGCACCCGCACGGTGTCCGGCGAGTAGTAGGGCAGGTAGGGCGCCTGCTGCGCCAGGGCCGGGGTAGCCAACATGCCGCCCACCAGGGCCAGCAAAATAAAGAGACGCATAAAGACGCCGGAAACTAAGATTTCGGAAAAGAAGGCAATTGGTCGAACCAAAGGTAGAACGACGCATTGCTATAATCCTAACCGGGAATCCTGGCCGGGCGGTATTTTCTGGTTCTGGCTGTGAGGGGCTTATGAGCCCTTGCCAGTGGGCCTGCTGCTGGAAATGCTGGGGAGGTTGAGGGGCTGTCAGGCGGAAATTCTTCGGGCTACCACCGCAAATAGCGGGTCGGAGCGGCCGGGTGGCTGCGGGCTGCGGTCGAGCAGTTCGATGGCGTGCCAGCCGCCGGCCGCGGTGAGGTATTGGCGCACCAGCGCGAGGTGGCCGTGGTCGTCGAGGGCGTGCCACGCAGCAATGGCCTTGCTGGGAAAGCAGCGGTTGGAGAAGGTGATGACCAGCGGCGCGTCGGGCCGCAGCACGCGGGCCAGCTCGCGCAGCACCGCCACGGGTTGGGTGAGGTAATCGACGGACACGCAGATGGCCGCCCCGTCGAATTCGGCAGCGGAAAAAGGTAGGATGGACTGCTGGTTAAGGTCTTGCACCACGAAGCTGGCCAGGCGCGGGTTGGCTTTTAGCTCGGCCACGTTCATGCCCAGGCCCACCACCCGGCGGTAGGGCACCTCGGGCGGCAGGTGGCTCACCCAGCTGCTCATCAGGTCGAGCAGGGCGGTATCGGGCAGAAAGTATTCGCGGTAGAGCTGCGTAACGGCTGCAACGGCGGGCGCGTCGATATGCGTCACGAAGCGCGGGTGGTGATAAAATTCCGCGTCGGGCGTTTCATCCTGGCGGCGGAAGAGGTTGGCGGGAAGGTCGTCGTTGGGGTCCATGTGGGAAGTAGAGGGAATAAGAGAACGGTCATGTCGAACTGGTCGAGACATCTCGCTCGGGGCAGTAATCAAAGGATTAGTGGTGGCACGCGAGATGTCTCGACCAGCTCGACATGACGGCTAGCTTTATTTCGACCCTTTACCGAGCCGATTTCAAAAACTGCCGCAGGTAGGGCGCCGTGCGGCTCTCGCGCACCTTCGCTACCTCGGCTGGCGGGCCGGCGGCCACCACGCGCCCGCCTTCCTCGCCCGCGCCGGGGCCAATGTCCAGCACCCAGTCGGAGCCGGCCACCACGCGCATGTCGTGCTCCACCACAATGACGGTGTTGCCGGCGGCCACCAGGCCTTCGAGCTGCATCATCAGCTTTTCCACGTCGGAGGGGTGCAGGCCGGTGGTGGGCTCGTCGAGCACGTAGAGCGTATTGCCGCGCCCGATGCGCTGCAGCTCGGTGGCGAGCTTGATGCGCTGGGCCTCGCCGCCGCTGAGCTCGGTGGCGGGCTGGCCGAGGCGCAGGTAGCCCAGGCCCACTTCGCGCAGCACCGTGAGGGCGCGGAAGATGGCCGGCTCGTCGGCGAAGAACTCCCAGGCATCGTCCACGGTCAGGCCCAGCACTTCGGCGATGTTGCGGCCGCGGTACTGGATTTCGAGGGTTTTGGCATTGTAGCGGGCGCCGTGACACACCGGGCAGGGCGCGTACACGCTGGGCAGAAACAGCAATTCCACCATCACGAAGCCTTCGCCGGAACAGTTTTCGCAGCGCCCCTTGGCCACGTTGAAGGAGAAGCGGCCGGCGTCGTAGCGGCGCTTTTTGGCATCGGGCGTGGCGGCGAACAGCTTGCGCACGTGGTCGAACAAACCCGTGTAAGTGGCCATGTTGGAGCGCGGCGTGCGGCCAATGGGCTTCTGGTCGACGCGCACCAGCCGCTTGATGCCTTCCAAACCGGCCGTAATCTGGCCGCCGAGCGTAGCTGGCGCGGGCGGGGCCAGCGGGTCGGTTTCCTCTTCTTCGGGGCTGATTTCCTGGCCCAGGCTTTCGGCCACCAACTCCACCAGCACCTGGCTCACGAGGCTGGACTTGCCCGAGCCCGACACGCCCGTGACGGTCGTGAACACGCCCAGCGGAAACTGCACGTCGAGCCGGGCGAGGTTGTTGCGCGTCACGCCGGCCAGCTTCAGCCAGCCCGTGGGCGTGCGCGGCGGCTGGTCGGGCAGCGCGGGCGCATCGAACAGAAACTGCCGCGTCTGGGAAGCGGCTACCTTATTTAGGCCCTCCGGCGGGCCGCTGTAGAGGATTTCGCCGCCCTTCTCGCCAGCGGCCGGGCCCACGTCCACCAGCCAGTCGGCCTGGCGGATGACGTCCAAATCGTGCTCCACCACAAACAACGAATTGCCCGCGCTTTTCAAGCCGGCCAGCGCCTTCAGCAGCGCCTCGGTATCGGCCGGGTGCAGGCCGGCGGAGGGCTCATCGAGCACGTACACCACGCCGAACAGGTTGGAATACAGCTGCGTGGCCAGCCGCAGGCGCTGCAGCTCGCCGGGCGAGAGCGTGGGCGTGCCGCGCTCCAGCGATAAATAGCCCAAACCCAAATCGAGCAGCACCGTGAGGCGCGCCGCCAGGTCCTCGGCAATGCGCCGGGCCACGATGGCCTGCTCCGGGTGCGCGAGGTGGCCGGCGGTTTTGCCCGCGGCGAAGGGCTGCAGCAGCGCCGCCAGCCGCTTGAGCGGCAGCCGCGACATCTCGGCAATGTCCAGCCCCGCAAACTTCACGCTCAGCGACTCCACCCGCAGGCGCTTGCCGTGGCAGGTGGGGCAGTCGGAGCCCAGCATGTACTGGGCCACGCGCTTCTTCATCAGCGCGCTTTGGGTGGTGGCGAAGGTGTGCAGCACGTACTTTTTCACGCCTGTGAAGGTGCCCATGTAGTTCGGCGGCTCGCGGCGCTTGATGGCTCTTTGCGTCTGCTCGGGTGAGTAACCGGGGTACACGGGCAGCACCGGCTGCTCCTCGGTGAAGAGTATCCAGTCCCGGTCCTTTTGGGGCAGGTCCTGCCAGGGCGTGTCCACGTCGTAGCCCATGCTCACCAATATGTCGCGCTGGTTCTGGCCGCCCCAGGCCTGGGGCCAGGCCGCAATGGCCCGCTCCCGGATGGTGAGCGTGGGGTCGGGCACCATGCTTTGCTCGGTCACCTCGTACACGCGGCCCAGGCCGTGGCAGGTGGGGCAGGCGCCCTCGGCGGTGTTGGGCGAAAAGGCTTCGGCGTAGATGATGCCCTGGCCGGTCGGGTAGTCGCCGGCCCGCGAATACAGCATCCGCAGCAAATTCGAGAGCGTGGTGACCGAGCCCACCGACGAGCGGGTGCTGGGCGCGCCGCGCTGCTGCTGCAAGGCCACGGCCGGCGGCAGCCCGTCGATGGCCGTCACCTCGGGCACCGCCATCTGGTGGAACAGCCGCCGCGCGTAGGGCGACACCGACTCCAGGTAACGCCGCTGGGCTTCGGCGTAAAGCGTGCCAAACGCTAGGCTCGACTTGCCCGAGCCCGACACGCCGGTGAACACCACCAAGGCATCGCGCGGAATGTCGACGTCGACATTCTTGAGGTTGTGCTCGCGGGCACCACGCACGCGCACGAAGCCGGTGAAACCGCCTTCATTGGCCGCAGAAAGCTTGTTTTTCATTTGCTGAATGTCACAAGGAGAAGTTTCGCCAGCCGTTGCTGGCGAGCGGTGGCATCTGGCCGGGCCGCCTGGGAAGCGGGCCCGGACAGATGCCGAACTGTGGGGCTAACGGCCGGCATTTGCAAACGGTTATTGCGGCGCGGCCGGAGTTCCGCATGGGGTACTATCGGCTTACCAGCCGTTCCCACCCATGCCCGGCCATCGGGGCCAGCAGCTCAATTCAGCTAAGCGCGAGAACGGGAAAGAAAAATATTTTCATTTTTTTCTGCGATTCCCAAAAAAGGAAGCTAATGCGGTTCTTCATCAGAACTACACTTTGGTTTTTTAGCGAATCATTAATTGAGCCCAAAAATTATGATTATTCCGTTTTTTGGAAATCATTCCTTTTTTTGGAACAGGCTTAAATAAATTATAAATTATTGATTTTAAACAAAAATTATGAAATTGTAGCTTAATATAGTAAAAATCCGATAAAATACGAAAAATAGTACTATGAAAACTGAGTGGCAGTAATTTTATAGCTGGTTTTACAGCTAATTAATACTGCTAATGCAGAGTGCACCTCTTTTTTTATTTTTACTATGAGAGAAAATGTACAATCTTTTTCGGCGCCATTTTTCCTTGGGAAAGATGAGAGGAGTGCAAAAAAATTGCCAACGGCCCGGCTGGTACGGCCGCGGCGCTCGGTGATGGAAGCCCCGTTTTTTGCCCGGCTGCTGGTGTTGCTGGGAGCGGGGCTGTGGGGCGGTCTGGCACCGGCCGCCGCCCAAACCTGCGCCACGGCCACGGTCGCGCTGAGCTACAACGCCCGGGCCGCTGGTGAGAACTGGAAAAACCGGGCCACGGCCCCGGTGCCCGGCCCGAACTCCTACACGCAGGTGGGCACTGCCTACACGTCGACTTCGGCCGCGGGCAACACGACCCTGCAAACGGCTACCCTAAACGGGGTGCAAACGCTGAGCTGGTCGGCCGACTACACCTCCAGCGCGGCCAACTCTTCGTCGGTAACCTACACTTTCAGCCGGGCGGTATCGAACCTGGTGGTGCGGGTGCAGGACGTGGACGCGGTGTTTAACAACGGAATACTCGGGGCGCTGTCCAATGGCTTCCGGGACGAGGTAACGTTCACGGGCGCGAACGGCGGCTCCGGCGTGACGCCGACCCTGACGAAGCAGAATGCCAGCTCGGCATTCTTCACCATTGCCGGCAACGTGGCCACGGCCAACGACGCGGCTGGCGACAACACCAGCGCCAACAATGCCACGGTGATTGCCACCTACGGCAGCGCCGTGACGTCCATTACCATTCAATACCGCAACATCACCTCCGCCGGCACGCTCAATAACCAGTCGATTGGCATCGACCAGCTGAGCTGGTGCCGCGTGGCGCCAGTGGCCAATAGTTTGACAACCAGCACCGTGCCCAGCTCGGGGGGCACCACGGGCATCAGCAGCCTGAGCGGCTACGCCGACGGCACGCCGTCGTTTGTCGTGACCTCGCTGCCGGCCAACGGCACGCTGTCTTACAACTCCACGGGCACCACCTACGTGCCCGTGTCCCTGAACCAGGCCCTGACTGCGGCCCAGGCCGCCAGCCTGCGCTACACGCCCGACCCGGCCTATACCGGCCCCAACACCACTTTTACTTACCAAGTGAAGGACGACGCCAACCTGGTGTCGAACACGGCCACGTACACCATTCCGCTGCAGTACTTCGCGCCCTGCGCCACCACCACTAACACACTCAACTTTGCGGGGCGGCCCGCTAGCGAGGACTGGAAGGCGCACGCCGCATTGGCTGTGCCAACCACCAGCAACGTGACCACCATTACCTCCAGTGCCTACGCGGTGAGCACGGCCACGACGTCGACCCTGCAAATCGGGCAGTTGAACGCGGTGAACACCCTGAACTGGACCAACGACTACTCCAGCACGGGCCGCACCTCCACGGTGACGTTCACGTTTAATCGGCCGGTGACGAATTTCACCGTGCGGGTGCAGGACATCGATGCTTCGGGCAATTTCATTGACAATGTGGTCTTCAACGGCTTCAATGCCGGTGCCCCGGTGACGCCGGTGCTCACGGCCGTGAACCCCGGCGCGGGCGTGGTGAGCATCAGCGGCAACGCGGCCACCGGCCTGGCCAACACCGACAACAACCAGGACGGCACCGTAACGGCTTATTTCCCCAGCGCCATCACCAGCCTGCAGCTGACTTATAACAACAACACCAATGCGGCCGACCCGGCCCTCCAGTCCATCGGCATCGACCAGATGACGTGGTGCCGCCAAGCCCCGCTGGCCACCAACGTGACCTCGACGCCGGTGCTGACCACCAGCGTGCAGGCCAGCATCAGCGGCCTGGCCAGCGCCGTGGATGGGGCCGTGGCCTCGTACACCGTAACCTCGCTGCCCGCCAACGGCACCTTGTTCTACAACACCACGGGCACCACCTACGCCGCCGTGGCCCTGAACCAGAGCCTGACCGCGGCCCAGGCCGCCAGCCTGCGCTACACCGCCAACCCGGCTTTCGCCGGCGCCACCGCCACCTTCACCTTCAAGGTGACGGACGATGCGGGCCTGACCTCGGCCAACGCGGCCACCTACACCATTCCGCTGGTGTCAGTGACCCCCTGCGCCACGACCACGACGCTGAACTTCTCGGGCCGGCCGGCCGGCGAGGACTGGAAAAGCCACGCGGCGCTGGCCGTGCCCGCCACCAGCACGCTGACCACCATCAGCTCAGGCGGCTATTCAGCCAGCGCGGCCAACCCGCAGGTGCTGCAGGTTGGGACGGTGAACGGCGTGAACAGCCTGAACTGGAACAACGACTACACCGGTTCGGGCCGCACCTCCACGGTGACCTTCACCTTCAACCGGGCAGTGACAAACTTCGCGGTGCGGGTGCAGGATATTGATGCCGCGGGTGATTTTATTGATAACGTGGTATTTGTGGGCAGCAACGGCGGTACACCGGTCACGCCGGTGCTCACGGCCGTGAACCCCGGCGCGGGCGTGGTGAGCATCAGCGGCAACACCGCCACGGGCCTGGCCAATACCGACAACACCACCGACGGCACCGTGACGGCCTTCTTCCCGAGCGCCATCAACAGCCTGACCATTACCTACAGCAACAACACCGGCGCGGCCGACCCGGGCAACCAACTCATCGGCATCGACCAGATGACCTGGTGCCGCCAGGCGCCCGTGGCCAGCAACATCACCAGCCCGGCCCAGCCCAGCGGCCAGGGCGCTACCGGCACGGCCGCGTTGTCGGCCCTGGCCGATGGCACTATTACTTCCTATACCATCACGGCGCTGCCTTCGGCCAGCCAGGGCATTTATTACGTGAACGGCGTGCAGCTGACAGCCGCCAACTTCCCCGGCCTGGTGCTGACGCCAACGCAGGCCGCGCAGCTCAGCTTCGCCCCGGCCGCGGGCTTTAGCGGCAACGCGGGCTTCTCCTATACCGCCACCGACGACGTGGGCGTGGTGAGCAACACCGCTACCTACACCATTCCGGTGCTGGCCACGGGCGGCAGCGGCATCCCCGCCGCCTGCGCCACGCCCGGCAAGGACGGCGCCTTCACCATCAGCCTCAACCCCGATACTTACTACCCGGGCACGTTGTCGGCCGCGGCCGGCACCAGCACCCTCACGGTGGGCGCAGGCACGGCCGGCGGCGCGGCGGGCGTGCCCACTGGCATTCTGCCCGGCGACCTGCTGCTGGTGATGCAGATGCAGGGCGCGGACATCGACTACAGCAATTCCGACAGCTACGGCAACGGCGTGGCCGGCGGCGGGGCCAGCGGCATCCAGAGCACCAACTTCGCAGCGGGTACTTATGAGTATGTGAAGGTGGCCGCTCCCACGGCCATCGTGGCCACCGGCGGGGGCACCATCACGCTGAGCGCGCCGCTGCTGAATAGCTACGCCAGTGCCGCCGCTACAAGCTCGGCTGGCCCGCGCCGCTTTCAGGTTATTCGCATTCCGCAGTTCACCAACCTCACGCTGGGCGCCACCATTACGGCCCTGCCGTGGAATGGCAGCGTAGGCGGCGTGCTGGCCGTTGACGTATCGACGCAAACCAATTTTGCGGGCTTTAATATGACGGCTTCGGCCCGGGGCTTCCGGGGCGGCGGCGGCCGCACGCAGACCGTGGCCAACGGCAACTCGACGGACTACGTGAACGCCTTCATTTCGGCGGCTACCGACGTGAACGCCCAGAAGGGCGAAGGCCTGGCCGGCACGCCGCGCTTCGTGAACCAGCCCACCACGCCCACCAACTCCGCCACCAATACCACCGTGGACACCGGCGCGGACAACTACCCCGGCGGCAGCAGCGGCCGCGGTGCCCCCGGCAACGCTGGCGGCGGCGGTAACAACAACATTGACAACGCCGGCGGCGGCGGCGGCGCCAACGGCGGCAACGGCGGCCGGGGCGGCAACAACTTCGCTTCGAACCAGCCCATTGGTGGCGAGCCCGGCGCTTACGTGGCCCAGGCCAGCAGCCGGCGCTTATTGCTCGGCGGCGGCGGCGGCGCCGGCACCACCAACAACAACACCGGCACGCCCACCAACGGCCAGGCCAGCAGCGGGGCTCCCGGCGGCGGCATCGTGATGCTGCGCACCGGCAGCATCAGCGGCACGGGCGCCATCAACGCCAACGGCGGCAACGCCAACTCGACGGTGGCCGACGACGGCAGCGGCGGGGGCGGGGCCGGCGGCAGCATCCTGGTCACGGCCACCAACCCGGCCGGCCTGAGCAGCATCACCCTCTCGGCCAACGGCGGCACGGGCGGCACCAACACCGGCGGCAGCAGCGGCCCCCACGGCCCGGGCGGCGGCGGCGGCGGCGGCGTAGTGCTGGCCAATGCGGCAGTAGCCAGCGCCTCGGCCGCGGCCGGCGCCAGCGGCACCACGCAGGGCACGCCGGCGGCTTTCGGCGCGGCGCCCGGCCTGGCCGGGGTGAGCAACCTGCAAATCAGCACGAGCATCGCGGGCAGCGCCTCGGGTAGCGAGTGCTTGCTGGTGGGAGCTGATGTGACGACGGTCCTGACGGGCCCGTCCACGCTCACGCCGGGTCAGCCTTCGGGCACCTACACCGCTACTTTCCTCAACGAAGGCCCGCAGGCCGCCCTGAGCGTGACCCGCCAGGTGACGCTGCCGGCCGGCGCCACCAACATTCTGGTGAATGGCGCGCCCTACACGCCCACCACGGCCAACACCATCGACTTCGGCACGGCTACTTCACTGGCCAGCGGCGAGGTGAGCAGCTTCACGTTCAGCTTCACGCCGGCAGCGAATGCCACGGGCCCGCTGAACATCAGCAGCGCGGTAGGCACCAGCAGCAACCAAGGCCCGGCCCTGGCCCCCGACAACTCGACCATCACGGCCGCGGTGCCGGCGGTGGCCAACGTCGCGGCCGCCATCACGGCGGGCCCCACGGCGGTGGCCGCTACGCCGGGCGCGGGCAGCTTCGTGGCTACTTTCAGCAACAGCGGCCCCACCGCGGCCCAGGGCGTGGTGGCCACCGTGCAGCTGCCGGCCGGACTCACCAACGTGGTGGCTTCCAACGGTGGCATCTACAACCAAGCCACCGGCGTGGTGAGCTATGCCAGCCTGACGACGCTGGCCAGCGGTGCTAGCTCGTCCTCGACCATCACCTACGACACGCCCGTGAACGGGCCGGTAGTGGGCACGGCCGGCATCACGACCACCAGCAGCCAGGCGGGCCAAATGGCCAACGACCGCGCCAGCGCCAGCCAGGCCCTCACGCCGGCTTTCGACCTGCGCACTACTCTGAGCGGCCCGCTCAATGCGGTGCCCGGCAACCTGATTACGCTGAGCATTACCACCACCAACGCTGGCCCCAGCGCCGCGCCCAACACGGTGCAAACCGCCCAGCTGCCCACCGGCCTCAGCGCCGTGTACGTGAGCAACGGCGGTACTTACAACAGCAGCACTTCGCCCATCAGCGTCACCTATGCTGGTATTACTTACACGGTGCCGGCCGGCGGCGTCATCTACCCGCCCGTGAGCACCTTGCCTGCCGGCCAGACCCTGGCCAACACCGTGAGCTTTGTGATGCCGGCCGCCGGCTTCGTGCCCACGGCCACCAGCGCCGCCGATGGCACCGAAACCAGCCCGGCCAACAACACCGCCTACCTCAACGGCGCCGCCAACAGCGCCGCCCCGGCGGCCACGCTCAGCCCCACGCCGGCCACCGGCAACCCTTCGGATGTGTTCACCCGCCTGACGGCTTCGGCGTCCACGGTAGCGGCCGGCAGCGGCGTGACCCTGACCGTGACCACGGGCAACAACGGCCCCGCCCTCACGGCGGCCAGCGTGGTACAGACGGTGCAAGTAGTGCCCGGCCTCACGGCGATGCAGATTGACGGCCAGGCCGGTACGGCGGTGGCCGGTGGGCTGAGCTTTGCCAGCGGCGCTACCTATAGCTCGACTACGGGCATGGTGACGTTCCCAGCCATTGTGCCGGCCAGCGGCAGTAGCGTGAGCCACAGCATTGCCTTCCTGGCTCCGGCCAGCGGCGGCAACCTGATGCTGTCGGCTGCCGTGACCGAAGGCAATGCCGACCCCGTGCCCTCCAACAACCTGGCGGCGACGGCGGTGGGCATCATCAAAACGGCGGACATTCAAACCACGCTGGTGGGCCCGACCTCGGCCCCGGCGGGCAGCCCCGTTACCTACACGGCCTCCTTCGTGCACAATGGCCCGCTGGAATCGGCCGGCGCCAACACGGGCGGCACCCTGGGCAGCGGCATCATCGAAACGGCCCAGCTGCCGGTGGGCCTGACGGGCGTCACCATCACCGACGCCAACGGAGCCGTGGTATCCGGGGCCAGCTACAACGCAGCTACCGGCCTCGTCAGCTTTCCTATCCTGCTCAGCAGCATGGCCGGCAACACGCAGGTGTACAACGTCAGCTTCCCAGCTCCGGCCCACAACTTTGCGGTGACAGCCAACGCCGCCACTGCCGCGCCCGACGGCACCGCCACCAACAACAGCGCCAGCGCGGCTACCACCGTCACGGGAGCCGCCGATTTGGTGACCACCGTATCGGGCCCGGCCACGGCGCCGCTCGGTGCGCCCGTAACGTACTCGCTGGCCACTACGAATAACGGCCCTTCGACTGCTACCACGGTGGTGCCCACCCTGGCACTGCCCATCGGCCTCACCGCTACTACGCTGCGCGTGAATGGCCTGACCGGCACCCTCACCGGCGGTAATGTGACCTACACCGACGGCTCCAGCTACAACCCGACTTCGGGCCTGCTTATTTTGGGCACCACCGCCAGCCTGCCTAACGGCATCAGCGTGTTGAACCAGGCCACATTCATCATGCCGAACACGGGGCAGGTGACGGGCGTAGCTTCGGCCACCTCGGCCGTGGCCGACTACACGCCCGGCAACAACGGCAGCAGCGTGGCCACCAGCCTCGCGCCCGCCACGACCACCACCGCCGACCTGCAGGCGACTGTGACGCCCTCGGCCGCTGCGGTGGCGGCCGGCGCGCCGGTGAGCTTCACGGCTACCTTCACCAACGCCGGCCCGGATGCGGCCACCTTCGTAGTGCCCACCCTGAGCCTGCCCACCGGCCTGGCCGGCGTGACCGTGAGCAACGGCGGCAGCTACAACCCCGCCACCGGCGTGGTGACCTGGCCCACACTGCCCAACCAGCCCAGCGGCAATGTGCAGACCTACACCGTGGACCTGCCCGCCGCCCCGGCCAGCGGCCCCCTCACGGCCGTCGCCGTGGCTAAGTCCAGCACGAAGGAGCCCGCCAACTCGTTCAACAACGTGGCCAGCGCCAGCGTGACCATCAACCCGGTATTCGACACGATGGTGAGCCTGGCCGGCCCGGCCACGACGCTGCCGGGCAGCGCTGCGACTTATACCATCAGCACGCTCAACAACGGTACCTCGGCTACGAACGCGGCCGCTACCCAGACGGTGACTTTGCCCGCCGGCCTCGCGCCGGTGGCGGGCAGCATCACGGGCGGTGGCTCGTACAACCCCGGCACCAACACCATCACCTGGACGGTGCCCGCCGGGCAGGTGCCCGGCCAGTCGGGCGCGGTATCGAACAGCTTCTCGGTGCTGCTGCCGGCGAGCGGCCTCAGCTTGAGCGCCACTTCGGTGGTAGCCGGCGAAGCCAATGCGGCCGACAACAGCACGACCTTCGCCACTGCGGCCACCAACCAGCCGCCCACGGCCGCCGCGGTTATCAACGCCCTGCAAACCCCCGTGGGTAGCACGGCCGGCAGCAGCCCCACCAACGTGTACGGCCTGCTCATCTCGTCGCTAGCGGCTTCCGACCCCGAAGGTGCCCTCAGTAGCACCGCGCCCTACACCGTCCTGACGGTGCCCATCACCAGCCAGGGCACGCTCTTCTACAACACAGGCTCGGGCTACGCCGCCGTGGCACCCGGCCAGCCGCTGACCACGGTACAGGCCACCACGCTGCGCTTCATGCCTGCCGCGGGCTACGTGGGCAATGCCACGTTCTCCTACCTGGCCACCGATGACGCGGGCAACCAGTCGACCCCGGCCAGCTACACGGTGCTCGTGGGCGTCGACCGCGACGCCATCTACATGGCCACGCCGGTGCGCGGCGGCGCCAGCCAGTACCAGAACGGCGACGTCATCACCTACATCATCGACCCCAACGGCGCGCGCTACAACTCGGCGGGCCTGGTGTACAACACCAGCGGCGTGCTGCAAAGCGGGGCAGCCAACGGCCTCGACCCGACCAGCAGCAGCAGCTCGATGCTGGCCGCCGGCACGCTGCCGCCCGGCGTGGCCCTGAACCCCAACACCGGCCAGCTCTACGTGTCCGACCGCACCCTGCTGCCCCTAGCAGGCATCACGACCACCGTGTCCATCATCACCACCGACCTGAACGGGGGCGTGACCACGGTGGTGGAAACCTTCTCCCTGGGCGCCTTCCCGCTGCCGGTGGAGCTGACGACCTTCACGGCCAAGGCCGTGCGCAACACCAGCAGCCAGCTCGATTGGGCCACGGCCAGCGAGAAAAACAACGACCATTTCGACGTGGAGCGCAGCCTCACTGGCACGGACTTCGTGAAGATTGGGGAGGTGAAGGGCCAGGGCAGCAAAACCAGCCTCACCGCCTACGCCTTCACCGACGCCAACGCGGCCAAGCTGGGCAGCATGCTCTACTACCGCCTCAAGCAGGTAGATGCCGACGGCAAGGCCACCTACTCGCCGGTGCGCACGGTGCGCTTCGATAACGCTCCCGCCGAGCCCGCCATCGCCCTGAGTGTGTACCCCAACCCCGCTCCGGCCCAAGCCAGCACCGTGACCCTCGACCTGAGCACCCTGCCCCAGGGCGCCTACCAGGCCACGGTGCTCGACGCCACCGGCCGGCTGGTGGCCACCTACTCCGTGGTGGGCGGCGTGAACAAGGAATTGCCCGTGCAGGCGCTATCCTCCGGGGTGTACCTCGTGCAGGTGCGCGGCAATGGCTTGAATCTGACCCAGCGCCTCATCAAGGAGTAAGCGCTGCCGGGTTTCGGCAAATGTCAAAAGGCCCTCTCCAGATTACTGGGGAGGGCCTTTTTGCTATTAAAAGCAGCACGGCGTAGCGTGCTATAAAGATGGCGCCAAGCCGTGCTGGCTATACGCCAACCTATAAAAACACGCCCTAAATGCCGGAGACAGGCGGCGCCAGCTGCACCAGGCTAGCCGAGTTGATGCAGTAGCGCAGGCCGCTGGGCTCGGGTCCGTCCGGGAAAACGTGGCCCAGGTGGCCGCCGCACACATTGCAGCGCGCCTCGATGCGTTGCATGTGGTGGCTCTCATCAAAGAAATACGCAATGGCGTTGCGAGCCGCCGGCTGCCGGAAGCTGGGCCAGCCCGAAATGGCATGGTACTTCTCTTGGGCCTCAAACAACAGGCTGCCGCAGCCGGCGCAGGCGTAGCAGCCGGGCTCGTAGGCGCGGCAGTAGGCGTTGCGGTAGGGCGGCTCGGTGGCGGCTTCGCGCAGCACCCGGAACCGCTCGGGCGGCAGCCGGGCGGCCCATTCGGCTTCGGAATGGTCCACGCGGCGGGGCGGCTCGGGGTTGCCGTATTTGGCGAAGGTGAGAACGTCTTTCCAACGTAACATGACCCGGCCTTCCGCTTTACTGCGCCAGCGCAGCAGAAGGCTCCCCTGCGTACGGCAGCGGCTGGCCAGCCGTTTGGGTCCGCATCAGCAGCAAGTATACGCCGCCCGATACCAGGAAGCCCACGAACCAGGCGTAATTGTACACCGCCACCAGCGCGGGCCACACCGTTCCTTTATCGAGCACGCCGATGGCGGTGAGGAAGCCCGGAATGTTGGGCAAAATGCCCACCACGAGGGCCAGCATAGCGGCCCGGTTCACGCCGTTGCGGTAGGCGTAGCGGCCGTGGTACTGGTACAGGTCGGGCAGGTCGAGCCGCTGCCGGCGCACGAGGTAGTAATCCACAATCATGATGCCGCCGATGGGGCCCAGCAGCCCCGAGTAGCCCACCAGCCAGGTAAAGATGAAGCCCGAAGGGTCGGCGATGAGCTTCCAGGGGAAGATGAGCAGGCCGATGACGCCGGTGATGTAGCCACCCGTTTTGAAGCTGATGCGCTCGGGCGAAAAGTTGGCGAAGTCGTTGGCCGGGCTCACGATGTTGGCCGCGATGTTGGTGGCCAGCGTGCTCAGGGCCACGGCCAGCATGGCGAAGCTCACCAGCAGCTTGCTGTCGAACTTGCCGGCCAGCACCACCGGGTCCCAGATGGTGTGGCCGTAGATGACGAAAGTGGCCGAGGTCACGACCACGCCCACGAACGAAAACAGCGTCATGGACGTGGGCAGGCCGATGGCCTGGCCCATCTGCTGGGCGCGCTGGCTGGTGGCGTAGCGCGTGAAGTCCGGAATGTTGAGCGAGAGCGTGGCCCAGAAGCCCACCATGCCCGTGAGCGAGGGGAAAAAGAAGGCCCAGAACTGCGCGCTGCTCGTAAACTTGCTCGGCTGCGCCAAAATGGGCCCCAGCCCGTTGCCGGCCGAAATGGCCCACCACAGCAGCGCCGCCGCCGCCACCGGCAGGAAAAACGCCTTGAACACCAGCAGCTTCCGAATGCTGTCGACGCCGAGGTACACCACGTACATGTTCAACAGCCAAAACAGGAAGAACAAGATGGCCGGCCCCGTGGCCAGCCCCCAACTGGCCGGAAACACGGCCGGCAGCGTGGCCAGCGAGGGCATCCACAGCACCGCCATCTGGTACAAGGCGTAGCCGCCAATCCACGTCTGAATGCCGAACCAGCCGCAAGCGATGATGGCCCGCAGCAGGGCCGGCACGTTGGCCCCGCGCACGCCGAAGCTGGCCCGCGCAAACACCGGAAACGGGATGCCGTACTGCGTGCCGGCCCGGCCGTTGAGCAGCATGGGCACCAGCACAATGGTGTTGCCCAGGAAGATGGTGAGCAGCGCCTGCCACCAGTTCATGCCGCCCTCGATGAGCGAGCTGGCCAGCATGTAGGTGGGGATGCACAAGCTCATGCTAATCCAGAGCGCGGCGTAGTTGCCGGTGCCCCAGGTGCGCTCGGCGGGCGCCACGGGCGCCAGGTCGGGGCTGGTGAGGCCGGGGGCGGCGGGTTCGGTAACGGTGGGGGTCATAGCGGTGATTGGACAAAAATCCTGCGGGATGGCTTCGGCGGCTAGGGGCGTGGTTTGGCCGCGAGGCGCTGCCGCCGGGCGGTTTCGCTGCGGTAGAAAGCGGCTTCGTCGGCGTAGGCGTCCGTGCTCCAGTCGGGGCGGTCACGGGCGATGAGGTCGAGCGAGCTTTGCAGCATGGCCCAGGTTTCGGCGGTGCCCAGGGCGCGGGTGGAATCGGCCAGCAGGGCCGCCTGGCACTGCTGCAGCACCGATTCCTGGTAGGCTATCTGGGAGTAGCTGGGACCCTTGAGCTTGCCCGCGGGCGTGCGTTTTTGGTAATAAGACTCGCCGCGGTAGGTGGCCGTGGTCACGTAGCGGCCGGAGTTGGCGTCTTGGCGTTTGCGGCCGCCCGCCACGGCGGCGTTCACGCCCAGCCGGGTGCCTAGCGAAAGCACGTGCACGAGGTTGGCCTGGGCTGCGGCCGAACCTGCCAGCCCCAAGAGGGCGAAGAGTAGTAGAAGTTGTTTCATCGTAATAATGTTGGGAAGGAGCCGGAAGTGAATAAGTGGCGTCCAAGATACACGGGCCAGCGGTTACTTTCGGGCACTTCGTTTTGATTCTCTGGCATGAAGCTCCGCTTGCGTATTAATAACCGGGCCGTGGCCGTGCTGCTGGCCCTGCTGGCGGCGGCCTGCCAGCGGCAGCCCATTGCCCAAACCGTAATTGCATCGCCTGACGCTGCGTCCCAGGGCCCGGCGCGCCCGACGCCGCCCGTCGAAAAAGGCGTGGCCGAAACCCTGGCCGTGGCCCGCAAGCACAACCTCAGCCGGGTAGCCTACCAGCTCAGTTTCAGCATTCCGGCCCAGCAGTCGGCGCCCATTGCCGTGGAAGAAACCGTGGCCTTCACCCTGCGCGACGCCGGCGCCCCGGTGCTGCTTGATTTCAAAGCGCCCACGGCCAACCTGCACAGCGTGGAGGTAAATGGCCAGCCCGTGCCCGTCGACCACCGCCACGAGCACCTCGTGCTGCCCGCCGCCGCCCTCAAAGCGGGGGCGAACGTGGCCGAAATCCGCCTCACGGCCGGCGAGCAGTCGCTGAACCGCAGCGCCGACTACCTCTACACGCTGCTGGTGCCCGACCGTGCCCGCACCGTGTTTCCGGTGTTCGACCAGCCCGACCTGAAGGCCGTCTTCACGCTGGCCCTCACCCTGCCCCGCACCTGGCAGGCCGTGGCCAATGCCCCGCTGGCCGACTCCACGGCGCACACCGCTGACGGCTTGTTGCCGGGCCGGAAAACCTATTTCTTCGCGCCCTCCGACAGCATTAGCACCTACCTGTTTTCCTTCGCAGCCGGCAAGTTTGCGCGGGAAAGCCGCACGTTGAATGGCCGGCCGATGAACCTGTTGCACCGCGAAACCGACCCGGCCAAGCTGCGCCTGAGTCTCGGCCCCATTTCCCAGCTGCACGCCGATGCGCTGAGCTTTATGGAGCAGTACACGAACATCAAGTACCCGTTTCAGAAGTTTGACTTCGTGGCGATTCCCGACTTCCAGTATGGCGGCATGGAGCACGTCGGGGCCATCGACTACAAGGCTTCGACCTTGTTTCTGGACGAGGGCGCTACCCAGGACCAGGTGCTGGCCCGCGCCAATCTGGTGGCGCACGAAACGGCCCACATGTGGTTTGGCGACCTCGTGACGATGCGCTGGTTCAACGACGTGTGGATGAAGGAGGTGTTTGCCAATTTTATGGCCGATAAAATCACCCAGGTGGCGGTCAAAAACGCGAGCTATGACCTCAAGTTCGTCGTCGACCATTATCCCGCCGCCTACGGCGTCGACCGCACGGCCGGCGCCAACCCCATTCGGCAGCCGCTGGCCAACCTGCAGGACGCGGGCTCGCTCTACGGCAACATCATCTACCACAAAGCGCCCATCATGATGCGCCAGCTGGAGCGCCTGATGGGCCCCGAAGCCTTCCGGGCCGGCTTGCAGGAGTACCTGCGCACCTACGCCCGCGGCAACGCCACCTGGCCCGACCTCATCAACATCCTCGACGCCCGCACCCCCGCCGACCTGCAGGCCTGGAACCAGGTGTGGGTGAACCAGCCCGGCCGGCCGGTGTTCAGCTACCGCATCAGCGGCGGCCACGACCAGCGCTACGGCCTGTATGTGACGCAAACGGCCGAGGACGGCTCCGACCGCCTCTGGCCGCAGGAGTTCGACGTTCTGATTGAGTCGGCGAGCGGCGAACAGCAGCAGCTGACCGTGAAAATGGACGGCCAGGAGAAAGGTGTCCGGATTCCTTTTCTGCCGAAGCGCGTCGTGTTCAACGTCACGGGGCTGGGCTACGGCGTGTTTCCGGTGGCCCCAGAGGTGCTGGGCACCGTGACGCAGCTCAAAAGCCCGGTAGCCCGCGCCGCCACCTACGTCAACCTCTACGAAAACATGCTCCGCGGCGAGGCGGCCATCGCGCCGCTGAAACTGCTCACGGCCTACCGCCAGGCCCTCGCCCTGGAGCCCGAAGAGCTGAACCTGAAGCTGCTCACGGGGCAGGCCAGCGCCATATTCTGGCAATTTCTCAGCCCGGCCCAGCGGCAGGCCGTGGGGCCCGGTTTGGAGGCCGACGTGTGGGCTGCTATGCTGAAAAATCCGGCCGCAAATTCCAAAAAGCAGCTGTTCAAAGTCTACCAATCGGTGACGCTGACCAAGGCGGCGCAGGCCCGCCTCTATCGCATTTGGCAAACTGAAAAAGCGCCCGTCGGCGTGAAGCTGACCGAAGACGACTACACCGCCCTGGCCCTGGCACTGGCCGTGCGCGACTATCCCGCGCCGCAGCCCATCCTGCCGCAGCAGCTGGCTCGCATCAAGAACGTGGACCGCCGCCAGCGGCTGGAATTCCTGATGCCGGCCCTCTCGCCCAACGTGGCCACGCGCGACGCCTTTTTTGCGAGCCTGAAAGACGAGAAAGGCCGCGAAAAAGAAGCCTGGGTGACGGCGGCGCTGGGCTACCTGCACCACCCGCTGCGCCAGGCCACGTCGGAGAAATACCTGCCGGCCAGCCTCGATTTGCTGGAAGAAATTCAACTCACGGGCGATATTTTCTTTCCGTACTCCTGGCTGCAGGCCACGCTGGGCAGCTACCAGTCGGCCAGCGCGGCGGCCACGGTGCGGGCCTTTTTGCGGGCCCACCACGGCTACAACCCCCAGTTGCGTGCCAAGCTGCTGCAAGCCGCCGACGACCTGTTTCGGGCCGAGAAACTGGTGGCCGGGCCCAAGTCTTGAGGGCCGGGAAGGAGGGCCCCGCCGCATAACCTTTCGGCGCCGGGAAAGTAAAAACGCAGGAGCCTTTTCCTTCCCCATTTTAGCCTGACCATGACGACGACCTCACAGCCCGACGACAACGAACTGACCAGCCACCCCGACTCGGCCCAGCTGGGCGCCGACCAAGGCCCCGGCAACTCGCCCGAGGAAGACTCCCGCGACATGTCGACGGTGATGGCCGGGGCCGACGATAACCGGGGCGGCGCCGGCCCCCACGGCCCCGAGCTGGGCGGCGACGGCCCGGCCACCGGCGCCGGCTCCGACTTTGACCGCGCCCGGCGCGCGGGCGCTGCCGGCACCAACGACCCCACCGGCGACGTGGGCCGCGGCCAGGGCATGGGCCACGCCGACAACGGCGACGAAGACCGCGGCTACGACCAAAGCGGTATCCGCGGCGGCCTGGGCTCGGCCGGCGGGCGCGAAGACCTCTCGGACCGGCAAACCGACACCGGCGCTAACCCCTTTGCCGGCGGCTACGGCGGCGGCAACTACCCGCAGCCCGACCCAGAAACCGCGCAACGCATCGGCATGAACAGCCAAAATCCGACGGAAGAGGCGGACAAAGCGCCGGGCGAAAACACCGGGCCGACCAAAAGCTAACAGCTGCCGCAACGCCGTGCCCGACGCTTACCAGCTGCTCACCGTTGAAGCCATTCGGCCGCACGGCCCCGAGGCCCGGACGCTGGTGTTGCGCCCCCAGCCCGGCGAGGCCCTGGCCTACGAAGCCGGCCAATACCTGACCCTGGTGCGCGAGCAGCGCGGCACGGAAGTGCGCCGTTCGTATTCCTTTAGCTCGGCGCCGGGGCTGGATGAGCTGCCCGCCATCACGGTGCAGCGGGTGGAAAACGGCTTGTTTTCGCGTTGGCTCGTGGACCAGGTGCGCGTGGGCGAGGTGCTGCGCAGCAGCGGCGTGGGCGGATTCTTCACCCTGCCGCCGGATGCAGAGGCATACGAGCAACTGATTTTTGTGGCGGCCGGCAGCGGCATCACTCCGCTGTTTTCGTTGCTGAAAACGGCTTTGCACGGCCACCCGCACCTGAATGTGCTGCTGCTCTACAGCAGCCATGCGGCCGACGACGCGCTGTTTCTGGCCGAGCTGCGGGCACTGGCGCAGCAGTTTTCGCAGCGGCTGCACCTGGAGCTGTTTTTCAGCAACGACCCCGTGCTCTACCGCGCCCACCTGCACAAAGAGCTGCTGGAACAGCTGGTGGCCCGGCACGCGCCGGCCAGCCCCGCCCGCACCCTGGCCTACCTCTGCGGGCCGCTGAACTACATGCGCATGGCCACCTACGGCCTGCACGACGCCGGCCTGCCGCTGGCCCACATCCGACGCGAGCTATTCCAGACGGGCCTGGCGGGCGCGGCCCCGCTGCTGCCGCCCGATACGGAGCCGCACGAGGTCAGCATTGCCCTGCGCGGCCAGTTGCACCGCTTTCCGGTGCAGTACCCGCGCACCATTTTGCAGGCCGCGCGGCAGGCGGGCCTGCGCCTGCCCTACAGCTGCGAGGCCGGCCAGTGCGGCAATTGCGCCGTGCGCTGCACCGCCGGCCGCGTCTGGATGAGCACCAACGAAGTCCTCACCGACCGCGAGCTGGCCCGCGGCCTGGTGCTCACCTGCACCGGCTACCCCGTCGGGGGCGACGTATCCCTAGATTTCAACTGAAAAGCCGATTGGCAAGTAGAGACGCAACATGTTGCGTCTCGTCGTTGAACGACTCGCAGTTGAACGATACCCGAACGACGTGGACGACAAGACGCAACATATTGCGTCTCTACTGCGGCAGGGCCAGTGGTTTTTCCAGTACCAGCAGCGTGAGCGGCTGCCGCGGAATGCCGTAGCGCGGGTCGGTGGGGAAGGGCTCGGTGGCGCCGGTGCGGCGGTAGCCCTGGCGCTCGTAGTAGGCCAGCAGCTCGGTTCGCACCGAAATCACGGTCATCTTGCTCGTGGTGCAGCCGTGCTGCCGGCCGTAGTCTTCGGCCGCTTTGAGGAGGAATTTGCCCACGCCGCGTGCTTGCTTCTCGGGGTCGACGGCCAGCATGCCGAGGTAGACTTGCGGGCCCGTGGCGTGGGCGTAGAAACTGCCCAGCAGCTCGCCGTTTTCGGCCAGGCACAGGAGCATGGCGGCGCCGGGCACGGCCAGCATCTCGGCCATTCCGGCCGCGTCGATGCGCTGGCCGTCGAGCAGGTGGGCTTCGGTGGTCCACCCTTGGCGGGAGGCGTCGCCGCGGTAGGCGCGGTTCACAAGGGCGGTCAGGCGGGGAATATCAGCGGAGGTAGCAAAGGCAAGCAGCATGGCGCGAAAGTAGCGCCTCTTCGTCTGTCATCCTGAGCGCAGCGAAGGACCTTGTCACGCTCGCAGCAGTTAAGTTATTGCTAACTATTCAGCGGTGATAAGGTCCTTCGCTGGGCTCAGGATGACAGACGTGCGCCCGCTACTCGCGCAGAAACGCCCCTAATTCCGACACGCTCGCCACGCCCAGCTGCCGGGCCTGCTGCTCGCGCATCAGCAGGGCGTAGGTGTTGTTGAAGCCCAACGGCGCCAGCCATTCCAGCTGGTAGCGCCGCCGAAATTCCTGCCGCACGTAGCGCAGCACCGCCGCCGGCTGCCCGCCCAGCGAGTCGACCACGGCGGGACGGGGCTGTAGCAGCACCAGCAGCCCCGTACCGGTGTATTCCGGGTACATATCGATGGCGCCGCTGCGCAGGGCCTCGAAGCAGATGGTGGTGCCGCCGAGGCCGGTTTTGGTTTGCACCGCCAGGTCGGTATTGCCCCGAATGAGGGCCGCGTATAGCTCGGCCAAGATGTACTGCTCGGCAAAAATCTTGGAGCCCAGGCGCACCACCGGCGCGCCGGCCACCGCCGGGCGGGCGTCGTGCCACAGCCCGCGCCGCCGCAGAAAAGCTTCGGCAATGGCTTTGGGGTCCTGGTGCAGGTAGTCGGCCCGGTAGTTCAGGTTGGTCATCACCGAATCAGAAATCTGCCCTTCGAGCTGGGCCAGCACCGGCGTCAGCTCCGGGTGCGCGCGCAGCAGGGCCGGGCGCACCACCGGCGCCGCGTAGTAGGGCGGAAACGTGTGGCGGTCGTCGCGCAGCACGCGCAGGTGGTAGGCCCGGATGCGGCCGTCGGTGCTGTAGCCGTCGATGACGTCCACGTGGGCGTTGCGGGCGGCTTCGTACACCAGCGCGGGGGCCAGCACCACGCTGGGCAGGCGCGTGAGGCCGTAGGTTTTGCGCAGGCTGGGCAGGCCGTCGGCCCGGCCCACAAACTCCGGGCTGAAGCCGGCCAGCAGCTTGCCGGTGGCGCGCGGCAGCAGGTACAACGCCCCCAGCAGCGGCAGCGCCACCAGCAGCCCCGCGCCCACCTGGCCCAGGCGCCGGGAGCTCAGCCGCTGCACGCCGCCCAGCAGCGCATCAAACGCCAGGGCCAGCCCGGCGGCGGGCAGGGCGCCGGCCAGTATCATGGCGGGGTTGTTCAGGGCAATGCCGCCGAAGATGAACTCGCCCAGGCCGCCGGCCGCCACGTAGGCGGCCAGCGTGGCCACGCCCACATTTATCACCGCCGCCGTGCGAATGCCGGCCATGAGCACCGGCAGCGCCAGCGGCAGCTCCACGTGGCGCAGCACCTGCCCATCGGTGAGGCCCAGGCCGCGGGCGGCCTCCGCCACGGCCGGCGGCACCCCCCGAATGCCGGCCAGCGTGTTGCGGATGATGGGCAGCAGCGAGTACAGAAACAGCGCGAAAATGGCCGGCGCCGGCCCAATGCCCAGCAGCGGAATCAGAAAGCCAAGCAGGGCAATGCTGGGCACCGTCTGGAGCACGCCGGCCACGCCCAGCACCGCCGGCGCCCAGCGCGGCCGGCGCGACAGCCACAGCCCCAGCGGCACGCCCAGCAGCACCCCCAGCAGCAAGGAGCCCGCCGTGAGGCCGATGTGCTGCAGGGTTTGCTCGCCCAGCTTGCCGGCCTGCTCCCGCCAGAAGGTGAAAAGGGCCGTTAGCGTTTCCATGCGTCCTCCTCTCGTTGCAGGGCGGCGCCAAAGGCGGCCATGAGTTGCGCCACCGTGAAAGGCGCGGCCTGGTCCGCCGGGCCACTGGTGAGGGCTTCCAGAGCTTCATTCACCGTGGTTGCAGCCGTGAAAGACGGCGGCGGTGCGCCCGTATCAGGCTCATCGGTGTCGATACCAGGCATCCAATTGATGATGGCAGGCGTAGTTGACCCGATACCAGGCATTGTATTCTTAATATCAAGCATATCATGCTTGAAACTTGGCATTACATTGTTATCATAAGGCTTATTGTTTTCAATATCAGGCTTATCACTACCTATATCAGGCTTATCCCTGTCAATACCAGGCTTACCACTGTTAATAGTAGGCTTTTCGCTGTCAATACCAGGCCTATCACTGTCGACATCAGGCGTAGCGGCAGTTGTTTCAATGAAAACATCGCCCAGCGTGAGGATGCGCAACTGCAACGCCAGCCGCTCGGCCGCGAAAAAGCGGCGCACAAAGTCATTAGCGGGCCGGAACAGCAGCTCGCGGGGCGTGCCCAGCTGCTGCACCTGCCCGGCATCGAGCAGCAGAATGCGGTCGGCCAGTTCGAAAGCCTCCGTCACGTCGTGGGTGACGAGGACGACCGTTTTGCGGCGCAGCTCCTCCAGCTCCCGAAACTCGCGCCGAATGCTGGCCCGCGTGATGGGGTCGAGGGCGCCGAAGGGCTCGTCCAGCAGCACAATGGGCGGGTCGGCGGCCAGGGCGCGGGCCAGGCCCACGCGCTGCTGCTGCCCGCCCGAAAGCTGGTGCGGAAACTGGCCGGCGTAGCGCGCGGGCGGCAGGTGCAGGCGCGTGAGCAGGGCCGTGGTGCGCGCCGCAATGGCGGCCGGCGCGTGCCCCAGCAGGCGCGGCACCACCGCAATGTTCTCGGCCACGGTGTAGTGCGGCAGCAGCCCCACCTGCTGAATGACGTAGCCCATGCCGCGCCGCAGCTCCTCCGGGCGCTGGGCCCGCACGTTCCGGCCGTTGATTTCCACGGTGCCGCCGTCGGGCTCAATCAGGCGGTTGAGCATTTTGAGCAGCGTGGTTTTGCCGCAGCCGCTGGGGCCCAGCAGCACCAGGGTTTCGCCCGCGGCCAGCGCGAAGGACACGTCGCGCACCACGGCGTGGGCGCCAAAGTGCTTGGTAAGGCCAGAAACCCGGATGACGGGCGCGGAAAGGTCGGGCATGGCGCAAAGTAGCGCGAACTTTGTAGTTCGCGTGCCAGAACGACACCCGAACGGCGTACGGTCCCACCCGAATGGCGTAGGTACGCGAACTACAAAGTTCGCGCTACTTTGCGCCGCGCCACGCCGCCGGAATCCCAGCAATGGGCCAACACGATTTTACGTTTTCCCAATGAAATTGAATCTAGCAACCCTTGCTTTCGCCAGTATGCTGCTCAGCGGCGCCGCCCATGCGCAAGCCCCGCTCACCGTGCCCGCGCCCGTCAAGCAAGCCCTTGAGCAAGTGCAGCCCGCCGACATCAAAGCCCACATCGCCTACCTGGCCGACGACCGCCTGCAGGGCCGCAAGGCCGGCACCCCCGGCTATCAGCTGGCCGTCGACTACGTGACCCGGCAACTAAAGGAACTGGGCGCCCAGCCCGCCGGCGACGACGGCACCTACATCCAGAAAGTGCGCCTGCGCCGGGCTTTCCTCAAGGGCGACGCCACTTTTGCCGCTCGCGATGCCCAGGGCGTGGCCCTGCCCCTCGTGGCCGGCCAGGACTACGTGGTGTACCCCAGCCCCAAGCTGCCGGCCACCAGCGTCACGAACGTGCCGCTGGCCTTCGCCGGCTACGGCATCAGCGCGCCCGAGCTGGGCTACGACGACTACAAGGGCCTCGACGTGAAAGGCAAAATCGTGGTGATTGTGCGTGGCGCGCCGCGCACGTTTGCCTCCACCGTGGCCTCGGCCAGCCAGGATTTGGCGGGGCTGCTGAAGGCGGCCGTGCAGCACGGCGCCGTGGGCTTGCTGCTGGCCTCGGCCCACGCCGGCCCCTTGCCTAGCCTGAAAGCCGGCACCTACAGCGTGCTGGGCCCCACCGGCGACGTGGCCGTGTCGCGCACCTTCGCCGCCGGCAGCAAGCAGCAGTTTTACGGGGCCGTGAGCGCCGCCACCCTGCAGCGGCTGATGCAAACTGCAGCCCTCGACACGGCCCAGGTTTTCGCCTCCCTCAAAAGCGGCAAACCGGCTTCGGCCGCGCTGAAAACCACCGTCACGGCCAGCGCGCAGTCGACTTATCAGGACATCGAGAGCTACAACGTGGTGGGCAAATTCGTGGGCTCCGATGCCAAGCTGAAGGACGAGTACGTGGTGCATTCGGCCCACTTGGACCACCTGGGCATCACCGCGCCGGTGAAGGGCGACTCCATCAACAACGGCGCCCACGACAACGCCTCGGGCGTGTCGTGCGTGCTCGAAATCGCCAAAATCTACTCCAAGCTCAAGGAGAAGCCCAAGCGCAGCATGCTCTTCGTGTTCATGACCGGCGAGGAGCTGGGCCTGCTGGGCTCGGCCGCCTTTGCCGCCAATCCCACCGTGCCCAAGGCCAAAATTGTGGCCGATGTGAACATGGACATGCCCACGCTCATTGCCCCGCTGCTGAGCGTGGTGGCGCTGGGTGCCCCGCATTCCAGCCTCATCGAGCCCGTGAAAAGCGCCGCGGCCTACATGAACGTCGCGCTGGAGCAGGACCCCGAGCCCGAGCAAAACCGCTTCATCCGCAGCGACCAGTACAGCTTCGTGACGGCCGGCATCCCGGCCCTGCACATCAAATACGGCAACAAAACGGCCGACGGCAAGAACAACCTCAGCGAGGAAGTGCAGAAGTGGCGCGCCGTGACCTACCACAAGCCGCAGGACGACATCAACGGCCAATTCGACTTCGACGCGGCCAAGAAATACGTGCAGCTCTGCTTCCTCATCGGCTACCAAGTGGCCCAGAACCCCGCGCGCCCCACCTGGAACAAGGGCGACTTTTTCGGGGCGCGCTACGGTAAGCGGTAGATGCCAAATATCCAGTCATATCAGAAACTCTGTCATCCTGAGCGCAGCGAAGGACCTTGTCACATCAGGCTGCTTGTAGCTGACGTGACAAGGTCCTTCGCTGCGCTCAGGATGACGGGACAGGCTTACTCCTCGTCCTCGAACTTGCCCATCGCGCCGCTCTCATAGTCGGCAATGGCCTGCACCAGTTCCTTGTTCGTGTTCATCACAAACGGCCCGTAAGTAGCCAGCGGCTCTTCGATGGGCTCGCCGGCCAGCACCAGGATGATGCTGTCCTCGGTGGCGGCAATGTGCGCTTCTTCGGAATCCCAGCCCAGCACCACGAGTTGCTTAGTGGCGGCGGGGCGGTTGCCGTGCAGCAACACGTCGCCCTTCACAATGTAGAGGCCCACGTTGTAGTCTTGCGGTAGCTTCAGGGTGAACTCGCTGCCTTTGGGCAGGTGCACGTCCAGCATGGTCAGGGGCGAGAAGGTGCTGGCCGGGCCGCGCACGCCCTCGTATTCCCCGGCGATGACGCGGACGGTGCCCTGGCCGTCCGGGGTGGGCAGGGTCTTGATTTCGGAGGAGGGAATGTCCTGATAGTTGGCCGGGGCCATTTTGTCCTTTTTGGGCATGTTCACCCACAGCTGCACTACTTCCAGCGTGCCGCCGCGGCGGGTGAACTCTTTCTCGTACAGCTCCTCGTGCATGAGGCCGGCGCCGGCCGTCATCCACTGCACGTCGCCGGGGCCGATGTTGCCGGTGTGCCCGGCCGTGTCGCGGTGGGCCAGCACGCCCTGGTACATCACAGTCACGGTTTCGAAGCCGCGGTGGGGGTGGGGCGGCGAGCCCAGCGGCTTTTCGCTGGGCGCAATGGGCATGGGCCCGATGTGGTCGATGAGCAGGAAGGGGCTGAGCTGGCGGATGCGCGGCCCCGGCATGGGGCTCGTCACCTGGAAGCCGTCGCCCACGGCTTTGCGGTTGCCGTCGATGACCTGGAAGATGCGGCGGAAGGTGGTGTCCTGCGTGGTGTCCATAAGAAGTAGAAGCGAAAAAAGCGGGAGGAAAAGCCGGCGCTCGGTGGCCGTTTGGTAAAAGCGTTGGGCGTCAAAATAGTTATGCGCCCGCCTCCGCTAAACGCGCCAGGGACCATTGAGTTTTGCTGACCTATCACAAACGGTTTCGGTAGTTTTGTCTTAAAAAGCGTTATCAATCAGCTTGTTGCAGGCGTGGTTTGTGCTTCTATATTTACGCGCCATTCGCTGCAAACGCCAGGTTGTTCACGGCGACCAAACTGTTTTCGGCAGCCTTCGCAAACCTGCTTACACCCCAAAATTCCCCATGCTCACCTCCTCCAAAACGCAGCGCCTGGCGCCCGTGCTAGCGGCTTCGCTGGCCCTGCTCGGTGCCTGCCAAAGCAACCCCACCACCCAGGAAACCACCGCCACCACCGAGGCCCCCAAAGCCGACACCACGGCCGCGGCCCCAGCCGCGAAGCCGCCGCTGTCGCAGCCTCTCATCAGCAATATCTACACCGCCGACCCGTCGGCCCACCTCTTCGAGGGCAAGATTTACATCTACCCCTCGCACGACATCGAAGCCGGCATTCCGGAAAACGACAAGGGCGACCATTTTGCCATGCGCGACTACCACATCCTGTCGATGGACAGCATCAACGGCAAGGTGACGGACCACGGCGTGGGGCTCGACATCAAGGACATTCCCTGGGCCGGTCGCCAGCTTTGGGCGCCCGATGCCGCCTTCAAAAACGGCACCTACTACCTCTACTTCCCCGTGAAGGACAAGCAGGACGTCTTCCGCATCGGCGTGGCCACCAGCAAAACGCCCGCCGGCCCCTTCAAGGCGGAGGCCACGCCCATCGCCGGCAGCTTCAGCATCGACCCGGCCGTGTTCCAGGACACCGATGGCAACTCCTATATGTACTTCGGCGGCTTGTGGGGCGGCCAGCTGCAGCGCTGGCAAAAAGGCGCCTACGACGCCAACGCCCCCGAAAAAGAACCCAGCACCGACGTGCCCGCCCTCAACGCCCGCGTGGGCAAGCTCTCGGCCGACATGAAGCACTTCGACGGCCCGGTGCAGGAAATTAAAATCCTGGACGAAGCCGGCAAGCCGCTGCTGGCCAGCGATACCAAGCGGCGCTTCTTCGAAGGCGGCTGGATGCACAAGTACCAGGGCAAGTATTACTTTTCCTACTCCACCGGCGACACGCACCTGCTGGTGTACGCCACCAGCGCCACGCCCACCGGCCCCTTCACCTACCAGGGCGTCATCATGCAGCCCGTGCAGGGCTGGACCACCCACCACTCCATCATCGAGAAAGACGGCAAGTGGTACATTTTCTATCACGACACCCAACTCTCGGGCAAAACCTGGCTGCGCAACATCAAAGTGACCGAGCTGAAGCGCCGCGCCGATGGCGGCATTGAGACGATAGTGCCGTAAGGTCGGTTGACGCTGAGAAACAACAGCACGTCATGCTGAGCTTGTCGAAGCATCTTTACCGCGCAACTAATTTGAGTTAGTGCTGCGGTAGAGATGCTTCGACAAGCTCAGCATGACGTGCTGTTATTTACCAACTCCCGCCCCGAAACTTTCCGCGGCCCTCGTTGCTTTAAGCATGCGTATTTTTGCATCCTCATGCGGCCGCGCCGCTTTTTAATAAATCATTACGACAATGGCAGTTTATCCCGAATACATGGTGGCGCCCATCCGCCAGGACCTCACCGAGGTTGGCTTTGAGCAATTAATGACGCCCGAAGCAGTGGAATCGGCCCTGGCCGACAAAGAAGGCACCGTGCTGGTGGCCGTGAACTCGGTGTGCGGCTGCGCCGCCGCCAAGGCCCGCCCCGCCCTGAAAATGGCCCTCGCCAGCGCCGACAAAAAGCCCGGCAAGCTGGTCACCGTTTTCGCCGGCATGGAAACCGACGCCGTGGCCAAAATGCGCGAGCACCTGCTCCCGTACCCTCCCTCGTCGCCCTGCATCGCCCTGTTCAAAGACGGCGAGCTGGTGCACATGATTGAGCGCTACCACATCGAAGGCTCCGACGCCATGCGCATCGTCAACAACCTGCAAGGCGCGTTCGAAGAGTATTGCTAAGCAAAAGCATGCTTCCATAAAAAAGGCCCGTCGTGAACCGACGGGCCTTTTTTGCTGACTTGCAATTGAGAAACTCAGGCGCTGAGCGCTGCGGCTTTCTGCGTCTTCGGCTTGGCTTTTTTGTGGCGACGCCCCCACCAAAGCACGGTGCCCGTCACGGGCAGACTGGCCGAAATCAAGCTGGCCAGAAAGGCCACGATTTTGCCGCCAAGGCCCATAATCTGCCCGGTGTGCAGGTCGTAGTTCATGTCGGAGAGCTTGGCGCCGTTGCTCTTGCTGGTGTGAAAACGGGCTTGCAGCAGCTGGCCCGATACGGGGTGAAAGGCGTATTCGTCGCGGTGGTAGTAGTGCAGCGCCCGCTGGTAGGCCCAGCACTGCGCCGGCTCTTTGCCAGCACCGGTTGGCCCAATGAGGACCATTTCAGCGCCTGGCGAGCGGCGCCGCACCGTGCGGTAAATGACATCAGGCAACAACTGGGCAGCGGCCGTCACGACTTGCAGCGTATCTACTTTGGCCACCGCTTTTTCCTGCGGATACTCACGGCCGCCATTGGCCACCAGCATGGCCGAGTCGAGCAAAGCCGGAAAAATCATGAACAAGCCCGTGAGGGCCAGCAGCCCGGCAATGCTGGCGGCGTAGAAGCCCAGCACGTTGTGCAAATCGTAGTTTATGCGCCGCCAGCGAGCCCCCCACTTGATGGTGAAGCGCTGTCGGCGTTCCTGCTTGCGCTTGGGCCACCACAGCACCAGCCCCGTGACCAGCATCACCACGAAGACGACGACGCTGCCGCCCACCACCCATTTGGCCACCGCTTCGGGCAGCAGCAAGGTCATGTGAATGGCCTGCACGATGCTGAAGAAGTGGTAGCGCAGGTTTTGCTCGTTCAGCACCTGGCCGGTGTACGGGTTCAACGACACCATGATGGGTTGGCTGCCTGAATCCGTAAAAAACACCGTGGCGGCGCGCTCGGGGCCGAAGTAGGTCGTCCAGGTCGTGGAGGCCGGCACATCGGGGTGCCCGGCCAGCGCCACGGCTTGCAGGCGCGAGGGCAGCAGCATGGCCGTAGCCTGCGCTTCCACCTTGCGGCCGGGCTCGGTCAGGTCCCGGATTTCGTCCTGAAACGTGAAAATGGCGCCCGTCAAACTCACAATGAACACCACCAGCCCGGAGCCCAGCCCCAGCCAGAGGTGCAGTTTGCCGATGGCTTTTTTGAAAGTCATGGTGGGGATTGAAAGTTGAAACAGAACGTCATGCAGAGCGCAGCGAAGCATCTTTACCGCAACAGTAAACCATTGCGATTGGAATGCGTTGCGCGGTAAAGATGCTTCGCTCCGCGCTGCATGACCGTTCTCGTCCGTTCAATTACAGCAACCCTAAAACTTATACGCCACTGAGCCCACGATGCTGCGCAGCTTTTGCGGAGTCAGGGTAGTGTAGCCAAGCCAATACTTCTGGTCGGTGAGGTTGTCGACTTTGGCCGAGACGCGGAACTTGGACTGGTCGTAGAAAATACTGGCGGTGAGCACCGTGTAGGCCGGCAGCGTGAAGACGCCCTGCGAGACGCTGTTCAAAATTTTGTTGTCGCTGGCGTAGTTGCCCCCGATGCCCGCGCCGAGGCCCTTAAGCCGGCCCTCGGGCTGGCGGTAGCTCACCCAGGCATTGGCTAGGTAGGGCGACGAGGCCGTGGCGGGCCGGCGGCCGTTCAAGTCCTCGTTGGTATCCACCACCAGGGAGTAATTATAGGCGAAGCCGCCCACGAGGTTCAGGCCCGGCAGCGGGTTGGCCGTCAGGTTTAGCTCGGCGCCGCGGCTCCACTGGCTGCCGTCCTGGGCGCTGGTGGTGGCCGTGAGGGTGCGCAGGATGTTCTGCACCCGGATGTCGTAGTAGCTCACGGTGGCGCTCACCCGGCCACCGGCCGCGTCCAGCTTCACGCCGGCTTCCACCTGGTTGGCCCGCTCGGGGGTGGTGATGCGCGGCTGGTTACCTGCATCCTGGTAGGTGGTATTCAGGTTGCGGAAGCTGTTCTGGTAGTTGGCAAACAGCGCCACCCGGTCTTTTACGGGCTGATACACCAACCCGAACTTTGGCGAAACCGCCGTTTGCTTGTACGATTCTACTGGGAAGTAGACCAGCCCACCGTTATTGTCGTAGCGGTCGACGCGCACAGCCGCCAGCACGCTCAGCTGGTCGGTCAGGTTGAGCACGTCGGAAGCGAAGGCGCTGTAGGTGTTCACCTTGGTCGTGACCGGGTAGTGCGGCGGCGCGGCGGCGGCGTAGGCCGCATCCACGGCGGCGCCATTGAAGGTGCGGTAGTCGTAGCCCGCCACGCCCACCGGCACCATGTCAATGGTCCCGCCAAAAAAGTCCAGGCCGGAATCAATGCGCAGGAAATCAAGCCCCAGCACCACGCGATTGCGCAGCCCGCCCAGTTGAAAATCCCCATTGAAAAGCTGCTGCACCTCGTAGGTATCGCTGTGGCTGTTTTGCGTCGACTGGTCGGCCCGGTCCAGGTGATGGACGCCGGGCCGGCGCGCAAAGCCCGGGGGAATCCCTGCCTGGGGATTCGCGGCTTCCAGCGAGTCCAGGGCGTATCTCGTGTTCGATATCAGGTAGAAGTATGGGCCTTTGCCCTGCGAGTAGCTGCGGCTCGACGTGAGGTAGGTGGTGGAGGTGAAGCTGGGCGAAATGCGGTAGCGCACCTGCGCAAACAGGTTGGTGCTGCGCGAGTCCTGCGTCAGGCCCGGCCCCTGGTACGACTGCCGGTAGTCGAGCGGCGCTTCATCGGCCCGCGAAAAGCCTAGGTACTGGGTGTTTTCACGGTAGTTGAAGTAAATGAGCTGCTTGCCAATGTTGCTGCCCCGATAGATTTCCGCGTCCAGGTTAATGGTCAGGCGGTCGGTGGGGCTGAACTGCAGGCTGGGCGCAATGGCCAGATTTTTCGCGTAGCCGGCGTAGCCCACGTTCTGGAAATTGTCTTCGTAGTTGTAGGCCGTGTTCAGGCGGAAAGCCAGCGTTTTGGCGGCGTTGAGCGGCGTGTTCACGTCGGCGCTCACCCGGTGGAAGCCGTAGCTGCCACCCGATACGGACACTTCGCCCCCAAACGTTTCGAACGGCTTCTTGGTCACGCGGTTGAGCAAGCCCCCGTACGACGTCAGCGCGCTGCCGTACAGCGTGGCCGACGGTCCTTTGATAACTTCGAGCTTCTCTAGGTTCACCGCGTCGATGGTGTTGGTCACGTTGCCGGCCACGCCGTTGCGCAGCTGGCTCGACACCACAAAGCCCCGGCTGGCGTAGAACGCGCCACCGTCGCCGCCACGGCCGGTGGCGTCCCACATTTTCTGCAGGCCCGGCACGTTGCGCGTCGCATCCTCCACCGAAAAAACAACCTGCTCGGTCAGCAATTCCTTGCCCACGGTGGCGTACACCTGCGGATTTTCGAGGTTTTTGAGCGGCATTTTGGCCACGTCGACGCTGTTGGAGCGGTTAAACTTATTGGTGCGCGCGCCCTGCACGATGACTTCCTGCAGCTCGGCCGTGCTTTCGGCCAGCCGGAAATCCACCTTCGCCCGCTGGCCGGCTTCCACCGTCACCTGTTGCTGCGCCGGCTTCAGGCCCACGAAGGATACCACCACCGTGTAAGTACCCGCCGGCACCGAGTTGATGTAGTAGCGCCCCTCGCCGTCGGTGATGCCGCCCAGCGGCTGGCCCTGCACCCCCACGCTCACCGATTCGGCGGCGTCGCCATCGGTAGTGGTTACGCGGCCGGCAATGCTACCCGTTTGTTGCGCCCAGGCAGGCACCGCGCACAGCGCAAGAATAAAAAAGAGGACGTGAAAAAGTCGGGTTTTCATTGAGGTGTTATTTAGAATCATTCTAATCAAGGGCAAATGTAAGGGCGTTTGTGACCTCTCAAAAAATTATTTAGAATATTTCTAAATAAGCTTGCGGGCAGAAAACCGGCCAATACCTTTGCGACTGACTCACCGTTTTCCCTCTCCTACAATGTGTCGCTACCTGCATCACAACGACTTGGGCTGCATTTCGCGCTGCCCCACGGGCTGCTGCGTGCACCTGTACTTTGGCAACGTGGCCCTGTGCCTCAAGCGGCCGGAGCTACCCGAGTGGCGCGCGGTGGTGGCTGAGCTTTACGAGCGCCACGCTAGCCGCGTGCCCGCCCCGCAGGCCCGGTGCGTGGTGTTGCCCGGCCCAGTGGCCTCCCAAAACTTTGTATTCAATCTGGAAGAAGTTTTCCTTCTGCACGATTTGCTGATGGGCGCCTCGCTGCTACTGGAAGCCGAAACGCTGCTGACGCCGGCCGCAAAATGACCTTAGTTGAAGGTGCCTTGCGGTAGAGACGCAATATTTTGCGTCTCGTCGTTGAACGACTTGCACCCGAACAATAACGTGCAAACGCAACCCAAACCGTGCAAACGACGAGACGCAAAATATTGCGTCTCTGTAATTTCCTGATGGCTGCTTACGCCGCAGACTTGGATTCGTAGATGGTCGTGCCGGTTTCGGGGCGGCCGTTCTTTTTGCCGGCATCCTCGGGCTTTTCGACCGGTTTGGCGAAGGCGATGAGCAAGGCGCCGCTGGCCATGAGCCCAGCGCCCAGCATTACCTGCCAGGTGAGTTTCTCCTTGAGGAAAATGGCGGCCAACGTGACGGAAAACACCAGGGCCACGTTGGTGAGCGGCGACACCCGCGAGGCATCGCCAATGGACAGCGCCCGGAAGGAAAGCAGCGAGGATGCGGCCGTAAGAATGCCCGCCGCAATGAGAAAAATCCAGCTTTTGCGCTCAATCTTGCCGAGGTCGGGCAGCAGGTTTTGCCACAGCACCGTGCCCCACGACACGATGATGATGAGCACCGCCTGAATGGCAAAAGCCAGGCTGGGCGGCACGTTTTTGATGCCCGCCTTCGACAACGTAACCACGGTAGCCGACACCAAAGCGGCCATCAACGCCAAAATAACCCACATATATAACTCGGTAAGTATTTGCCAAGCAGCCTGCTAAGCGTACTTGTCAATACGCTGCCCAAGCGGCAGAGTTGAAACCAGTTGCTTCGGAACCGGACAACCAACAAAAAGGCCGCTTCATTCAAAGCGGCCTTTTTGTTGGACTGAGGAATATTTAGGTTGGTGACTAATGCCTACAATCCCAGTGACTTGAAGAAGGCTTCCTGGTTGGGCTCGCGGCCCAGGAAGTTTTTCACCAGGTTGTATTCCTCGTCGGTGCCGCCTTTGGCCAGAATCAGGTCGCGGTAGCGCAGGCCGGTTTTGCTGTCCATGATGCCATTTTTCTCGAACACCGAGAACATGTCCTCGGCGTACACCTTCGACCACATGTAGCCGTAGTAGCCCGCGCCGTAGCCGGTGAGGTGGCCGAAAGCGGCCTGCATGTTGGTGCCGTCGAGGTAGGCGAAGGGCGTAATCTGGTTTTGCAGCTTCTTGAGCACATCGGTGGTGGTTTCGGTGCCGTTCGGGTCGAACCGGTCGTGCAGGGTCATGTCCAGGGTGCCGTACAGAATCTGCTGCGACGCGGCCAGGCCCGAGCCCACGTTGCGGGCGGCCCACATCTTGTCGTAGAGCGGCTTGGGCAGCACTTCGCCGGTCTGGTAGTGCTTGGCGAAGGTCTTGAGGGCGTCATAGTTCCAGGCCCAGTTTTCCAGAATCTGCGAGGGCGCTTCTACGAAGTCGCGCTTCACGCTGGTGCCGGCCTGGCTTGATAATTCGGCCGTGGTCAGCAGGTTGTGCATCACGTGGCCGAACTCGTGGAAGAAGGTCACCACCTGGCTGTGGTTCATCAGGGCCGGCTTGCCGGGCGTGGGCGCGTTGAAGTTGCAGAGCAGCACGGCGGTGGGCAGCTGGTAGCCCTGGGCCGTGGCCCGGCCCGACTGCACCCCGAAGCAGGCCGCGTGGGTATACTTGTTGTCGCGCGGAAACAGGTCGATGTAGAAGCGCCCGATGAGCTTGCCGTCGCGCTGCACCTCAAACATGCGCGCGTCCGGGTGCCACACCGACGGATTTTTCACCTCGTTGAATTTCAGGGCAAACAGCTGCTGCGTGGTCTGGAACAGGCCGTCTACCACATGGTTCACCTCGAAATACTCCTTCACCTTCTCGCCGTCGAGCTGGTACTTGTTCTGCATCAGCAGGTTGTTGTAGAAACCGGTTTCCCAGGGCGCGATGCTTTGCGCGCTCACGTCTTTGAGGTAGGCGCGCTTCACGGCCAGCAACTCGGCCAGGTCCTGCTGGCTTTTCACCTTCACCCGGTCCACCAGCTTGGTTTCGAAGGCCCACACGGTTTCGGGGTTTTTCACCATGCGGCTGCTGGTTTGGTAGGCCGCGTAGGTTTTGTAACCCAGCAACTGGGCTTTTTTCTGGCGCTCGATAAGCAACTGCTTTAGCACCGGCAGGTTGGCCTCGGCGGCGCGGTTGTTATACAGCGTGTAGAGCTTTTTGCGCAGCGGCTCCGACTCCGCGTACTTCATGAACGTGGTGTAGGCCGGGCCGTCCACGTTGATGCGGTAGGCCGCGCCCTCGCGCGGACGGCTCTTGATGTAGTCGTCCGGTAGGCCCTTCAAATCGGCCTCATTCACCAGCATAAAGCTCTTGTCCTTGGCAATGTTGGCCCCAAAGGCCAGGCTCAGGTCGGCTATTTTGTCGTTCAGCTTTTGCAGCTCCTGCCGCTTCTCCGGGCTCAGGGCAAAGCCGTTGCGCTCATACTCGTCCACCGTTTCGGTGAGAAACTTCTTGTGCGGGCCGGTCAGGGCCAGGGCTTCCTTGGTTTTCGAATAGTCCTTCACCGCCCGGTACAGCTTTTCGTCCAGTTCCAGCTCGTTGCTGTACTTGCTGAGCAGGGCAATGCTGCGCTCCGCCTGGTTGCGCACCGTTGAGTCGGGACTGGCATTAAACAGGATGCTGATGGGCCCGTACGCGCTGCCGAAGTTGTCGTTCAGCGCATCGAGCGGCAGCATGGTGTTGGCAAACGTGCGCTTGGCCGCCGGCACGTTGTAGATGGCCGTCAGGGCCGTTTTGGTGTTGGCAATGGCCCGGTCGGTGGCTTGTTGCACGTCGGCCTTGGTGGCTTTGCTGAAGGCAATGGGCTGGTTGAAAGCGGGCATTAGCGGGTTGGCCGCGGCTTTCGGGGCGGTCGTGGTAGGCGGCCCGGCGGCGTTGGCTTCCAGCGTGGTCACGGAAAGCAACGCCAATGCGCCGCGCAAAACCGCCCGGCGGGAAAAAGAAGAAGTCATACTTTAAAGCAGAAAAGTTGAAAAGTCAGGCAAGTTAACAGGCGGTCGGTTTCGGTAAACCGTTTTTCCACTTGTCATCCTGAGCGTAGCGAAGGACCTTCTCACGTTTGAGCGACGGTGTTCAAACGTGAGAAGGTCCTTCGCTACGCTCAGGATGACAAGTGGAAAAAAGAAATCCCAACGAAACCACTTCTTGCGCGAGGTGGCTTCGTTGGGGCAAATGCACAGTGGGTAACGGCCGGGATTAATTGGCCACCTCGCTCAGGAATTTCACGCGCACCAAGCGCAGCTCTTCCTCGGTAAAGTCGTTGCCCAGCTCTTTCATGGCCACGGCAATGTTGTCGGTGCTGGCCGACATGAAGTAGTCGTAAATCTCGTCCTGTACCTCGGGCTCCACCATTTCGTCCAGGAAATAGTCGATGTTCAGGCGGGTGCCGGAGTAGCAGATGTGCTCAATTTCCTCCATCAGCTCGGTCATCGAAATGCCTTTCGAGGACGCAATGTCCTCCAGCATCATCTTCTTGTCGATTTGCTGGATGATGTAAATTTTGATTTTTGAGCGGTTCACGGCCGACTTCACCACCACGTCTTCCGCGGTTTCGATGTCGTTGTCTTCCACGTACTTCTTGATGGCCGCCACGAACGGCGCGCCAAACTTCTGGGCCTTGCCCTGGCCCACGCCCGACACGTGCGTGAGGTCGTGCAGCGTGGTGGGGTAGGTGGTGGCCATCTCCTTCAGGCTCGGGTCCTGGAACAGGACGTAGGGCGGCAGGTTTTTCTGCTTGGCCACCTGCTTGCGCAGCTCTTTGAGCTGGGCAAACAGGGCTTCGTCGTGCCCGGCGGCGTGCTGCACTTCCTCTTTTTCCTCGTCGGCCTTCTGCTCGGCGTCGAAGTTGTGGTCGCGCGTGAGCGTGATGGCGTACGGATTCTCGATGAAGTCCATGCCCTTGTCGGTGATGCGCACCAGGCCCAGGCTGTCGATGTCCTTCTCCAAAAAGCCGTTCAGCAGGCACTGGCGCAGCACCGAGTGCCAGAATTGGGCGTCGCCCAGCTCCTTGCCCTGGCCGTACACCGGCAGCGCGTTGTGCGCGTAGCTCTCGATGTGCGGGTTGTTCAGGCCCAGCAGCACCTGGCCGATGTGGTTCAGGTTGAATCGGGCTTCCGTTTGCACCACGGCGCGCAGGGCCAGGCCCACGGCCGCTTCGCCCTCAAACCGCTCCTTGGGGTGCTTGCAGTTGTCGCAGAAGCCGCAGTCCTTGTCCAGCTGCTCGCCAAAATAGTGCAGCAACTGCCGCCGCCGGCACACCGACGACTCGGCGTAGTTCGTCATCTCGGCCAGCAGCTGGTGGGCGTTGTCGCGCTCGGTCACCGGCTTGTCCTTGCTGAACTTCTCCAGCTTCAGAATGTCGTCGTAGCTGTAGAACATCAGGCAGTCGCCTTCCAGGCCGTCGCGGCCGCCGCGGCCGGTTTCCTGGTAGTAGCCTTCAATGGATTTGGGCGCGTCGTAGTGCACCACGAAGCGCACGTCGGGCTTGTCGATGCCCATGCCGAAGGCGATGGTGGCCACGATGACGTCGCACTCCTCGTTGAGGAAAGCGTCCTGGTTGTCGATGCGGGTTTGCTGGTCGAGGCCGGCGTGGTAGGGGCGGGCGCGCACGTCGTTCACGCGCAGCAGCTCGGCAATTTCCTCCACCTTCTTGCGGCTCAGGCAGTAAATGATGCCGGCCTTGCCCTTGTGCTGCTTCACGTACTGAATCAGCTGCTTCTTGGTGTTGTGCTTGGCGCGCACCTCGTAGTAAAGGTTGGTGCGGTTGAAGCTGGTTTTGAACACCGAAGCGTCGTCCATCTGCAGGTTCTTCTGGATATCCAGCTGCACTTTGGGCGTGGCCGTGGCCGTGAGGGCAATGATGGGCACGTTGCCGCCCAGGTTGTCGATGATGCCGCGAATCTTGCGGTACTCGGGTCGGAAGTCGTGGCCCCATTCCGAAATGCAGTGGGCCTCGTCAATCGCCACGAAGCTAATGGTGCTTTTCAGCAGAAACTCAATGGTGTCGTCCTTGGTCAGGCTTTCCGGGGCCACGTAGAGCAGGCGCACCTCGCCGCTCATCACGTCCTTTTTCACCCGGTTCATCTCCGTTTTGGTCAGCGTCGAATTGTACACCTGCGCATTGACGCCGAAGGCGCCGAGCTGGTCGACCTGGTTTTTCATCAGGGCGATGAGGGGCGAAATCACGATGGCCGTGCCCGGCAACACCAAGGCCGGCAGCTGGTAGCACAGGCTTTTGCCCGCGCCGGTGGGCATGATGACAAAGGTGTTGCGCCCCGCCAAAATGTTTTGAATAACAGCTTCCTGGGTTCCCCGAAACTGGCCGTAGCCGAATACTTTCTTAAGCGTATGTTTCAAATCGGCCGTCAGGACCGGGAATTCTTGCAGAGCAACGGTGGACATAGTTCGAAGGCTCAAATGGGAGCGTATTAGAAGCGTGGTTCTTAACGAAGATAAGCACACCGATTGGTTTTTAACGTGAAAAATGGTGTTTTTCTTGAATTGTGGAAAACAATTTGGTAACGCCAAATTCCGGCCGCCGCGCTCCGCAAAAAGCAACGGCCAGATGAACAGCCGATTTGCCAGCCGCTGCGAGCAATGGGCTTTTGTCGGCCGAAAACGAATGTGCCCCGCACCGCTGTTGTGCCAGCGGGGTCGGCTCCCGGCGGCCGCCGGCTTAGTTTCTATCCCCGATTTTTGCACTGCACTTTCCGCTTTGCCCATGCCCGCTTCCTCTGAACTTGCTCCCTCGGCCGCCGCGACCGCCCCGTCGCCCGCCGACATGCTGACCATTGCCCGGCAGGTGCTGCACGAAGAAGCCGCCGCCCTGCTCGACGTGGCCGAGGCCCTGGCCGCCACCCCCGATTTCGTGGCTTGCGTGCAGGCCATTCTGCAGCTCAAGGGCCGCGTGGTGGTCACGGGCATTGGCAAAAGCGCCCACGTGGCCGGCAAAATCGTGGCCACGCTCAACAGCACGGGCACACCGGCCCTGTTCATGCACGCCGCCGACGCCATTCACGGCGACCTGGGCATGATTCAGCCCGAGGACTTCGTCATTGCCATCAGCAAGAGCGGCGACACGCCCGAAATCAAGGTGCTGGTGCCGCTGCTGCGCCGCAAAGGCGTGCCCCTGGCCGCCCTGGTGAGCAACGCCGATTCTTATCTCGGCCAGCAGGCCACTTACATTCTGCACGCTCCGGTGGCCAAAGAAGCCTGCACGAATAACCTGGCGCCCACCACCAGCACCACCGCCGCCCTGGCCCTGGGCGACGCCCTGGCCGTGTGCCTGCTTGAAAGCCGGCAGTTCACCGCCGCCGACTTTGCCCGCCTGCACCCCGGCGGCACCCTCGGCAAGCGCCTTTACCTGAAAGTGGGCGACCTCAGCCGCCAGAACCAGCGCCCGCAGGTGACCGAAGAAGCCCCGCTAAAGGAAGTATTGCTTGAAATTTCGGGCAAGCGCCTCGGGGCCACGGCCGTGCTGGATGCCGCCGGGCAACTCGCCGGCATCATCACCGACGGCGACCTGCGGCGCATGCTGGGCAGCTTTTCGGACCTGGAAAGCCTGCGGGCGCGCGACATTCTCACGCCGCGCCCGGCCACGATTGACATTGAGGATTTCGCGGCGGAAGCGCTGGCGCGTATGCAGCAGCGCAACATCACGCAGCTGGTGGTGACGGAGGCCGGGCAGTTTGCCGGCTTCATTCACTTGCACGACTTGCTGCGCGAGGGGCTGGTGTAGTGCGCTCGGCGTGACGTTCTGAAGGAACCGGGCGGCGACTTCCCTACACGTTCTGGCTGGGCCTTACCTTTGCCCCAATGAATTCTACTTACCTCATCGTCATGGCGGGCGGCATTGGCAGCCGCTTCTGGCCGTTTAGTCGCACCCACCACCCCAAGCAGTTCCACGACGTACTCGGCGTGGGACGCTCCATGCTCCAGCTGACCGTGGACCGGTTTGCCGGCGTGTGCCCCCGCGAAAACGTCTTCGTCGTCACGAACCGCGACTACACCCAGCTGGTGCAGGAACACCTGCCCGACCTGCCCGCCGACCAGATTCTGGGCGAGCCCATTGGCCGCAACACGGCACCGTGCATTGCCTACGCTAGCTACCGCATTGCCCAGCGCGACCCGCAGGCCACCATCATCGTGACGCCCGCCGACCACGCCGTGCTGCGCGAAGACGAGTTTCGCCGGCTCATTGGCAAGGCGGTGGCCGCCGCGCGAGCCAGCGACGTGCTCATTACGCTCGGCATTCAGCCCTCCCGGCCCGATACCGGCTACGGCTACATCCAATACATGGACGAGCAGAGCCTGCCCGGCGGCGAGCTGCACAAGGTGAAAACCTTCACCGAGAAGCCCAATCTGGAAATTGCGAAGATGTTCGTGGAGAGCGGCGACTTCCTTTGGAATTCGGGACTATTTGTGTGGCGCGCCGACGTCATCATCAACGCCTTCCACCAGTATTTAAGCGACATCGCCGAAGTGTTCGACGAAGGCGCTACGCAGTTGGGTACGGCTGAGGAAGAAAGCTTTATCAGCGAAGCGTATTCGCGCTGCCGCAACATCAGCATCGACTACGGGGTGATGGAAAAGGCTGATAATGTGTACGTGCTGCCCGCCGACTTCGGCTGGAGCGACGTGGGCACCTGGGATTCGCTGCACCGCATCGGCGAGCACGACGAGCACGGCAACATGGTGAGCGGCGACGTGCTGCTCTACGACACCACCGGCTGCGTCATCAAAACGCCCTCGGAGCGGCTGGTGGTGGTGCAGGGCCTGGAAGACTACATCGTGGCCGAGTACGACAACGTGCTGCTCATCTGCAAGCGCAGCGAGGAGCAGCGCGTGAAGGAGTTCGTGGCCGATGTGAAGGCCAAGAAGGGCGCGGGGTACAATTAGCAAACGGTGAACCCCGCCGTGCCGGTGAAACCCATATTATCTCTTGTCCTGCTTGGGGGTTGAGGTGGTCTAGCTAAGCCGGACAGAACTGGTACGTGGTTTTGAGTTGGGATTCGAAGTGGTTGGGGGCGAGGTAA
>NZ_JADQDM010000005.1 GCF_015694525.1 Hymenobacter ruricola
TCATCCTGAGCCAAGATCAAACTCTCCATTGTAAAATATTCCTACACCATAGCGAACCATGGCTGATGTCGAGTGCTAATCCGACTCGTATTTGACGAGTTCAAATCAATGTTACGTTTGTTGTCGGTTTGTTTTACTTGCGTAAAAACAAACCTTACCATTTGTCTTTTCCAGTCATTCAAAGAACTTTTGTCACTTCCAATTGAGGTAACAGTGTGGCGTTTCGGCCGGCATCTTTCTTCGTTTTGTTTCCCTTCTTTCGATTTGGGAGTGCAAAGGTAAGAAGACTTTTTGATTTGTCAAGCTTTTTTGAGAAAAAATTTAATTTTCTTTCTTTTCGCTTTTCAAATCTTTTCGCTTCCTATCGAAGCGGGGTGCAAAGATACGGGGCTTTTTTCGGCTTTTGCAAGCCTTTCGAAAAATATTCTTTCTAGGACTTTGCTTAGGCAGCACGGGAAGTAAGACACTCTTGCTCTTCGTGAAGTTCCGTAGCTTTCAAAATTTCTTCGAGAGCTTTTGCTTTTGAAGACCCGCTGTCCGTTTGACGATTTGGGACTGCAAAAGTAGTGGGGCTTTTTGAGAATGCAAGGAGTGGCGCAAAGATTTTTACTTGCTCTGGCGTTCGTGAGAGCAATTTTGGATAAATCTTGGTTAGGAATCAGCGACTTAGCGGGGTGAATAAATTTCGGTTTTTCTAGCGAATGGGCTCGGGGGCGAAGAATTCGGTGAGGTTGGGGTGGTACTGGCGGGGGCGTTGTGCTTCGTATTGCTGGATTTGGCGGCCTAGTTGGGCGAGAAAGGGCAGGCCGATGGTGTCGTACTCGTAGGCGCCGTCATTGATGATGCCGTCTTGATTGACGTAGAGGACGGCGCTGAGGAGGAATTCGGACTGGTGGAGGGAGTCGGCGAAGTAGGCAACATCGGAGAGGTAGCCGTGCGACATGCCGACGATGTTGTAGATGCGGAGGGTGGATTGTTGAGGGAGGTCGGGGTTTCGGCCGTAGTAGAGGTATTTTTTGTAAGCGTCGAAGTAGCGGGCAGGGGCGTATTGGTGGAAGCCGGATTCGTGGGGGGTGGCGTGGAGGTAGCGACGGAGGAAGGCGTAATCGGTGGCGGTGAGGTGGGGGCGCTGGGGGGCAGAAACCGATTCGGGGAAGAGGATGCTTTGGAGGAGGGCGGTGATGTCCGGGAGTGGGAGGTGGTTGGCGGTGGTAAAATCATAGGGTTCGGGAATGAGGCGGCGGCCGGCCTGGTGGGCGCGGCCTTTGAGGACGCGGCCGAGGGGGCTTTGGTAGGGCGTGGGGTTGTATTGGGCGGGCTGCCTATATAGAGTGTCGCCGGTGGGGGTGTGGAAGCTGATGGGGTTGGTGTGGCGGTTGGCGGCGGTGTCGCAGGGGGCGAAGCGGCGGGTGATGCGGGCGTTGGGGTAGCCTAATTCCTGGAGGCGTTGGTTGAGCGGGCGCTGGCCGAGAAATTCGTAGAGGCGGTTGTAGGCGATGTTGTCGCTGACCAAGAGCATCCGTTTGATGTAGTTGCCGATGGTGGCGGTGCGGTCGGAATCGGCAGGGGCGGCGAAGGGAACGGGGGTTTGGCAGCGCCAGGCGGTACCGGTGGCCATAATGGTGCGGCGGGTGACAGTGGGGTTGTGGAGGTCGTTGAGCTTTTCGAGGGAGAGGAGGACGACGGGAAGCTTGACGAGGCTGGCGGGGTTGAAGTATTGGCGGGGGTTGAGGTGGTAGGTGTGGGGAACGAACGAGGGGCGATTCTGGGCGTCGCGGTTGATTTGGGTGTAGATGATTTGGAACTCGTATTTGGGGTTGGTGGCAACCCTGGATAATTGCGGGTTGGCTTTTACTATGGAATCCAGTAGTGGAGAATCTTCTGAAGCTAGTCTCACTTCCCGCAACCCTCTCCCCGAAAAAGGGGGCGCCAGACGGACGCTTACGGCCCAGGTAGTCATCGTCAATAGAAGTGCGGCTCCCGTTATATAATAAAGGGTGGGACGGGATTGAGAATATATTTTCATAGGATATCGAAATAAAAAGGGCCGTGATGTTGCCACCACGGCCCTGTGGGCTGAGTTTATGCGGGGATTAGTCGGCCAGGGGAATCAGACGCTTGGCGAGGAGGAGGTTGGAATCGGTTTGGCGCCAGTTGTAGCCGGTGCCGAACGGGAGGGGCTTGGGCTTATTAACGGTGTCGTGGTAGGCGGCGGTGAGTTCGGGCTGATACTGCTTGGCGAAGAGGTTGATGGGACGGCGGTAGGTGCCGTAGTAGTTGAACTGCCAGGCGCCTTTCTGGAAGTACTTCATGGCAATGCCGGAATCGTCTTGCAGGATGTAGCGGCTGCGGCGCAGCACGGTGCGGCGCACTTTATTGAAGTACGATTTGTGCATGAGGTAGGTGGCCGACTTTACGTAGGTGGTGAGGGGGCCAAGGTGACGTACGAACTCCAGCGGGGCACTTTTGGCGGTGAGTTTCCAGTCGCTGAGGTCGGCGGAAAAGTAGTAGACGGTTTTAGGCTGGCCGTCGGGGCCGCGGAGCTTCATTTCGACGCCGGGAATGGCTTTCGGGTCTGGGGTTTGAATGCTGTCTTTGGGAGCATCTTGCAACTGGCCGGCCGCGTCGAGCTGCACGGGGCGGATGCCGGTGATTTGGTTGCCAGTGCGGGCGGCAAAGAGCATCATGAGCGGGAGAGCGCCGTCGAGCTCGACGGATTTCAGGTCCACGGCCATGTCGTTGGTGCGGAAGAAGCTGAAGTTAAGCACCGACCAGAGCGAGGTTTTGACGGCGGGCAGCAGTTTGGGGTTTTCGAGGGAAGTGCGGGCCGGGATGCTGCCCACGGGTTCGAGGCCCATCAGCACGTAGGTTTGGCTGGTGGGGAACATCGTGAAGACGTTCAGGAAATCGGGGCCGCTGAAAGGGTAGAAGATGGTGGGGCTGCTGGCGTGCACCGAATCGAGCTCGGTGCTGGCCCACTTGGTCATGCGCGTGGTGTGGGTGGCGCGGTATTTATCCCAGCTTTTGTCCTGGTCTTTGGCGAAGGCTTGCCAGGCGGGCGTGGCGGCCAGAGCAGTGAGGTTGCTGTGCTGGCTGGGCTGCAGGCCGCCGAGGAACATGGCCACGTCCTGGGCATAGGCGGTGTCGGGCGCGGCAATCCGGTCGGGGCGAGTGGCGGTGCCTGAAGCAGCGGCAGGAGCCGCGGTGGCGGGCGCCGGCTTGGTTTTGTCGATGGCATCGGCGGTTGAGGCCATCGTTTCTTCCTTGACGGAACCGGCTTTGGTATTCGTATTCGACTCGGAGCAGGCGGTGAGCCAGAGCAGAGCGGCCGGCAACAGCCGAAGTGCAGCGGTGCGGAGGTACATTATATATAGTATGCGTAAAAACGGGCCCGGCCATGCCAGGCCCTCAATGAGCCCGCAAGTTACGGCAACGCTTTAGCTGGCGGCGGGGCGCGGCTTGGGCAGGGCGGTGGTCAGGAAGTAAACCAGCCCCCCCACGGCCAGGGTGACCAGCCCATAAAACGACTCCCAGGGCTTGTCGCGCAGGATGAAGGCGAGCGTCCAGCCGCTCAGGCCCAGAAACAGCAGCGGCGTGAACGGGTAGCCCCAGGCCCGGTACGGCCGCGGCAACTCGGGCCGGCGCCAACGCAGGATAAACAGCCCCAGCACCGTTAGAAAGGTGAATAAATTTAAAATAAAGCCCGCGTACACCAGCACGCCCTGGAAACTCGGCTTAAGAATAAAGGCCAGGGTGATGACGGTTTGCAGCGCCAGGGCCCGCACGGGGATGCCAGCCCGGCTTTTGGGGGCAAGGAAGCGCAGGGCAGAAATGTCTTCGCCCATGGTTTGGACAATGCGCGGCCCGGCGAAAACCATCGAACTGATGGTAGAAACCAGCAACCCGGCGATAATACCGCCCATCAGCCGCCCACCTACGGGGCCGAAAAGCGAGGTGGCCGCTACAAACCCCACTTCCAATTGCCCTTTTAGCCCCGCCAGCGGCGTGGAGCGCAGGAATACATAATTCAGTCCCACATATAAAAGGAGCACCACGGCCGTGCCCAGCAGCAGAATGCGCGACAGGTTTCGCTTGGGGTTTTCAATCTCGCCCGTCACATACACGGCCGCGTTCCAGCCGGAGTAAGCGTAGCTCACATACACCAGACTCACGGCAAAAGCCGGGCTGAGCAGCGCCCGCCACCCGGCGGCATCGGGCAGAAAACGGATGGGCTGTCCCTCCCCCACCACCAGCCCGGCCCCGATGAACACCACCAGCACCACCACTTTCAGGGCCGTCACGATGACCTGCAGGCGGCTGCCCGCCCGCGTGCTGCTGCCGTGCACCAGGGTCAGGGCCAGCACCACCGCCACCGATAGCCACTGCGGTTCCAGTGCCGGCCACACGCTTTTGGCGTATTGGCCGAGGGCCAGCGCGGCCAGTGCCGTGGGCGCCGCAAAGCCCACCGTGGCCGACACCCAGCCCGACAAAAACCCCAGCGCCGGGTGATAAATCTGGCTCAGGTAATGGTATTCGCCACCTGAGCGCGGCATGGCCGCCGCCAACTCGGCGTAGCTCACGGCCCCGCAGAGGGCGATGAGGCCGCCCACCAGCCACAACATCAGCAGCGCAAAGCCGCTCTCAATACCCAGCACCTGAAACCCGAGGCTGGTGAAGACGCCCGTGCCCACCATGTTGGCCACCACAATGGCCGCGCCGGTGAGAAAGGTGATTTTATAAGGGCTGGTGGGCGACGTATCGGGCATGAAGGAAGCAACGAAAGCCCAAAAGTACGGCCGTCGGCTTCCGCTGCCCGTTCCCGGCATTCTGATGAGTCTTCCCGACCGGTAGTTGGCTCTTCCCGCCACTTAGTTGTCGGTTCCCGAGCCTTAAAAGCAAGTTCCCGCCTCGTAGTTGGGGGGTTTCGTCGGCGGGAACCCCCAACTACGAGGCGGGAAGCGGTAACTAGAAGACGGGAAGAACCAACTACAGCTCGGGAAGACGCGTCGGAACTCGTTTTTAGGCACTCACAGCCTTCGGCTTTTTATAGAGCGGCACGGTGCTGCACGGCTCGCCGTACATGATGCTGCTCGTGACGGGCAGCAGCTTTTGCATGATGGCCACGTAGGCAAAAGTGGGCACGGGCTTGTCGCCGCATCCCTTCACCACCACTTTGGCGTCGCGGTACTCTTCGGTATTAATAGAGGCAATGGCTTCTTCAAACAGCGACTGCTCCAGGGCGTCGAGGTTGCCGAAGACGTAGCGGTGGGCGTGGCCCTGCAGTTTGGTGGCGAGCAGCATGTAGGCCCAGGTGGGCACAATGGCATCGGCCGAGCAGATGATGGCGACGTTTTTGCCGTCGTATTGCGTCCAGTCGTGGGTTTTCACGAACTCGCGGAAGTCCTTTTCACGCAGCATCAGGCCGTGAAAGAGGTTGTCCCTGATGTCGTACACCACCCGCTCGCCGGGGTGGAGCATTTCTTCAAGGTTGAGGGTGACGAGGCCGGAGTTGGCAACGCGGTTGACGAAGAGGGGTTCCATATACTGTAGCGTGGACTCCGCGAGTCCGCGTATTGATTGGTGAATAATTCGGCCGGCGCGAGGGCGCGGACTCGCAGAGTCCGCGCTACGTCCGCACTACTTCGCTTTCGGCGTGGTGGTGTACACTTCTTTCAAGTAAAACGGCTCGTAGTACGCCACGTCCTGAAATTCCTGCCGGTGAAATGCCGCCACGCCCAGCTGCCCTACCGAAATCGCCGAAGGCTCAATCCCCGCCAGAAAACCGGCGTTGGAATGCTCCCCCAGCACCGCCTGAAACTTGGCTGCGCCGTGACCGAAGAATAACACAGAACGGTGCCCCAATTGTTCGGCCAGCGTATCGGCGTCAAGCAGCAGCGGCGTGGGCGCCAGCACCTCCTGCCCCTCGTGGGTGTAGAGGGCGGCGTATACTTCCGTGCGCCGGGCGTCCAGCATAGGGCAGTAGAGCCAGCTTTCGTTCCGCGCGGTGCCCGCTGCAACCTGCGCCGCCAAGGCTTTGAGCGTGCTCACGACCACCAGCGGAATATCCAACGCGAAGCACAGGCCCTTGGCCGCGGCCCCGCCAATGCGCAGGCCGGTATAGGAACCGGGCCCGTCGCTCACGGCCACGGCAGCGAGGTCAGCCAGCGCGTGGCCAGTGTTGGCCAACAGTTGCTCGATGAGCACGGTGAGGTGGGTAGAGTGCGACTTATCCAGCCGCAACTCCGACTGGCCGATGAGGGCGCCGTCTTCGAGCCGGTGCAGGGCAACCGAGCAGACGGGGGAAGAGGTTTCGAGGGAGAGGAGGAGCATTGGTAATTATTGGACACTGTAGTTTGGATTGCGGCTGATGTAATCCTCTATCACATCCTCCAACAAATAGTCTTCTTCATCCTCAGAGAAATTGTCAATGTATTCATTCAGTTCATCCGTCGAAAACACCGGACTAATTAGAACTTCATGAACGTGGTCAGCGAGAAGCTGCTGCAAAATGGCTTTATAAGTGCCTGTGAAAACCACGTCGGCTTTTTCCGGGCCCTCGTCGCAATCCCAAAACTCATATCGTATGACACTTCTGGCTTCTAGAGAAGTGTAAAACCATTCATCGGCATACTGATTATCACCCCAAGAAGTGCTGTGTGCTCGAAATCTCCACAGGAACCCATCCTTAAAATCGTCAATTTCAACTAGCTCTTCTGAGAAGTTAGGTATTCCCCATAATTCCCGGTTTTGGTTAAAATTCTCAGCGTCTTGACTCTGAATGAAAGCTGCTCTACTTTTTGAAGCTTCAGTTTCTAGAAATTCTAACCGCTGCGCAAGTTCTGACCGCAATTCACTTGACACACCAACATTTTCTAGTTCTGTAGGTGAATTGATAACCTCTGCCAGAATGCTTGGCCGCTTGATAAGTTCTTTAATTGACATTTCTCTTTCGATACAGACCACAAAAAAGCAGGCACCTTTCAGCGCCTGCTTTTTCAATGTAACGCAGCTCAAAATTACTTCGTCCCGGCCGACTTGCGGGCGCTGGCGGCCTGGCCCGTGGGTTTCAGCAGCGCAGCGTAGCGGTTCGGGTCGTTCAGCACGGACACGGCGGCGATGATGTTGGGGTCGTCGTCAAAGCCAGCTTCGGTACGGCCCTTCTCAAAGTAGTAGCGCGACACAATCTCCTGCTCCAGCAATTCCTTAATTTCGGGCTTGAAGCGTTGCAGGTCGTTGGCCTTGTTCACGGTCACTTTCTTGCGGATGGCTTCGAGTTCCAGCTTCACATCGTCGTAGTGCTTTTCCTCTTTTACCTTCTTGCTGAGGTCGGTGAGGGCTTTTTCGGCGTCGGTGCTGTAGCTAATGTTCTTGCCTTGCAGGTAGGCCACGAACTTCTGATACTCCGCATCCGTGAGCTTGAACTGCCGGGACGGCGCGATGGTGGCGTGCTCGGCGCGGTAGCGGGTGGCGTAGTCGAAGAGGTAGCTTTTCTGGAGCAGGATGCGGGTGATGTCCGCAATTTCGCGGTCTTGCACCTCAATGTCGGGGGCTACGCCGCCGCCGTCGTATACGGTGCGGCCGGCGGTGGTTTTGAAAGCCGTGCGCAGCGAATCGGGGAATTTGCCCAGCGTGCCGTCCTCGGCGCGGTGCGCGTAATCGATTTCCTGGATGCAGCGGCCGCTCGGGATGTAGTATTTGGCGGTCGTCACCTTCAGCTGCGAGTTGTAGCTGAGGGGGCGCGTGGCCTGCACGAGGCCTTTGCCGAAGGTGCGCTCGCCCACCAGCACGGCGCGGTCGTAATCCTGCAGAACGCCCGACACGATTTCCGAGGCCGAAGCCGAGCGGTTGCTCGTGATGATGGCAATCGGAATCTGGGTATCGAGCGGCACGTCGAGGGCCTTGTAGGTCTTGTTCCACTCCGTCACCTTGCCCTTGGTGCTCACCACGTCGAGGCCTTTATCGATGAAGAGGTTGGAGATGTTCACCGCCTCATTCAGCAAGCCGCCGGGGTTGTCGCGAATGTCGAACACGATTTTCTTCGCGCCCTGCTCCTTGAGCTTCGTCACGGCCGCGCGCACTTCCTTGCCCGCATCCACCGTGAAGCCGCCGAGCTGGAAGTAGCCCACGTCGCCGGAAATCATGCCGGTATACGGCACGTTGTCGACCTGAATTTTATCGCGGGTGATGTCGATTTCGATGGGCTTGTCCTGGCCGTAGCGCGTCACCATGAGCTTCACCATCGAGTTGGCCTGGCCCTTGAGAAGCTTGCTGATGTCGGCGTTCGACTTTTTGTCCACCACCACGCCGTTGATGTCGAGGATTTCGTCGCCGGGGAGCAAGCCGGCTTTCTGAGCCGGGTAGCCTTCGTAGGCGCTTTGCACCACGGTTTTGCCGTTGCGCTTCACCACCGAGGCCCCGATGCCGCCGTACTGCCCGGTGGTCATGGTGCGGAAATCCTCGATGTCGTCTTCCGGGATATAGTTGGTGTAGGGGTCGAGCGAGCGCAGCATGGCGTCAATGCCGGTTTTTACCAGCTTGGCGGGCGTGATTTCGTCGACGTAATAGGTGTTGACCTCCTTGAAGAGCGTGGCAAAAATGTCCAGGTTCTTCGCGATTTCGAAGTACCGTTCGTTGTCAGAAGCAGCCCGGAAGGAAACCAAACCCAGCGTGCTCAGAGCCAGGGTAGCGAGTAGCTTTTTGCGGATAGTCATACGGTGCGGATAGCGGCTAGGCGAATCTACGGGGCCGACGCTGGCGCGGATGCGTCAATAGTCGTGCCCATCAAACGATGGATGGCGGAAATTAATTTTTTTTCCACCAACGCGAGTGGACTTTTTTCCTTCCCCGTGAAGATAATACCCAGCAGAGCGACTTGGTGCCCGTTTGGTTGCTCTGTTAGCCGATATTTATTGAGCCGATACGCCTCCCGGATGAGCCGTTTGAGCCGGTTGCGGTCGACAGCTCGCTTGAAGTTGCGTTTGCTCACGCTGATGAGCACCTGCGGCGGGGCCGTGGTGGGCGCACCGGCTTTCACCCACACGATGCGCAGGGGGTAGACGCCAAAAGAGGAACCCTGCTTCCCAAAAAGCTCTTCGATGAGCTTCTTGCGGCACAGGTGTTCCTCTTTCGGGAAGGTGTATTTTCTCTTAGCTGTTAGCTGAGAGCTGTTAGCTGCTAGCTCGTTCACGATGCGTACTTGTTGGCTGTCGCGCTTACCGCATAACCACTCTGAGAAGCCCAAAAATAGCGAAGCCGCATTGCGGCGACAGGGATATACTGTCTCAGCAATGCGGCAATCTGCTAACCAACAGCTAAGGGCCGAATGAAGGCCCCGCTCTCAGCTAACGGCTAAAAAGACTAGCGCTTGTGCTTGCCTTCGTCGGATACGGTGAGGCGCTTGCGGCCTTTGGCGCGACGACGGGCCAATACGTTACGGCCGTTGGCGGTTTCCATGCGGCTGCGGAAGCCGTGCTTGTTGACGCGCTTGCGCTTCGAAGGTTGGAAGGTACGTTTCATATCAAGGAATCTTAAAAAGACGAGTTTCGAGTTGGGCCGGCAAAGGTACGGGTTGTGCCTGGAAAAGGCAAGGGCCTTAGTCACTTTTACGCCGGGCACGTTAGCGGGCAGTAGCTTTAAGCCCCTCTAACCCGTTTTGGCGATGATTCACTACCGCGTTTCCTACGAAAATCCCCTCACGTTTTACCTGCAAATTGAGCTGACGCTGGACGTGGCCGCCGATGCCACCGCGCCGCTGGAGCTGCAACTGCCGGCCTGGCGCCCGGGCCGCTACGAGCTGCAAAACTTTGCCCAGAAGATTCAGAAGGTTGAGGTTTTTGACGCAGCCACCGGCCAGCCCCTCCCCTACCGCAAGCTCACCAAAGACCGGTGGGAAGTGGCCAACGCCGCCGGCCGCACCGTGCAAGTGCGCTACAATTTCTACGCCCACCAGATGGACGCCGGCGGCTCCTGGCTCGACGAGACACAGCTGTACCTGAACCCCGTGCAGGCGCTGATGTATGCGGCAGGCCGCCAGCAGGAGGAGTGCGAGCTGACACTGGCCATTCCGGAAGGCTGGCAAATAGCCTGCGGCCTGCCCCAAACCGCACCAAATGTGCTTTCCGCGCAGAACTTCGACCAACTGGCCGACTCGCCGCTCATCGCCAGCCCTGCGCTCACGCATCAGGAGTACGAAGCCGGCGGGCTGCCCTTTCACATCTGGGTGCAGGGCGAGGCGGAACTGAACTGGCCGCAAATTCTGGCCGATTTCAAGGCTTTCTCAGAAGTGCAACTGGCGATGTTTGGCGGCTTTCCGGTGGCCGATTACCATTTTTTGAACCAGTTTCTGCCTTATAAGCACTACCACGGCGTGGAGCACCACAACTCCACGGTCATCACGCTGGGGCCGGCGGAACTCATTATGAGCGAGGGCCTGTACAAGGAATTGCTGGGCGTGAGCTGCCACGAGTTGTTTCATACTTGGAACATCAAGAGCATTCGGCCGGCCGAGATGCAGCCCTACGACTACAGCCGCGAGAACTACTTCCGCACCTGCTTCATCGCCGAGGGCATCACCACTTACTACGGCGAATACCTGCTGGCCCGCAGCCACGTGCGCACGCCGGCGCAGTATTTTGAGGAACTGAACACGGTGCTGCGCAAGCACTACGACGATGCCGGCGGCGACAACCTCTCGCTGGCCGACGCCAGCATGGACCTGTGGCTGGACGGCTACAAGTCCGGTGTGCCCGACCGCAAAGTATCGGTGTACCACAAGGGCGCGCTGGTGGCGCTCATTCTGGACCTCACGCTGCGGCAGCTTTCCGGCCACGCCCGCAGCCTCGATGACGTGATGCGGCGGCTGTACGAGGAGTTCGGCAAAACGGGCGTTGGCTACACCGAAGCCGACTACGTGCGCATTGTGAACGAAGTAGCGGGGCGCGACATGCACGCCTATTTCGACAAATTTATCTACGGCACTGCGCCGCTGCAGGAACCGCTGGACCGGGTGTTGCGCACCGTGGGCTGCCAGCTGCTGGTGGGCGAAAACGCCTCCGCATCGGAGGGCACGTTCGGCTTCCGGACGGTGGTGAAAAACGAGCGGACCGAGGTAACGGCCATCTGGCCCAACTCGCCGGCCGCCGCGGCGCTCACCGTAGACGACGAAATCGTGGCCGTGAACGGCCGTCGCGTGGACATGAACCTGCAAAGCCTGCTCAGCAGCGAGGAAGCGGCTTATGAGGTAAGCGTGTTCCGCCAAAACCGGCTGCTGACGGTGCCGCTGGCGGCCGTGCCGGGCGTCGGCTTCGGACAGCGCTACGCCGTGAGCCCGCTGGAAACGGCCGAGGCGGCGCAGCAGCGCGGGTTTCAGCAGTGGCTGGGCTGGGAATTTTAAATTTTAACTATGACACGCTCACGGAGGCACAGGTGCCTACTCTTAATTGGCGCGAATGCGCTGTTCGTGTTGGGGTGCAATTCTCGCACTTCATCAAAATCCACGGTTCAGGAGAAGATAGTTCCGGCTACTTCGGCAATTGATTCTTCCAAAGCGGAAACTGTGCGTGATAGTCTAGCCATATTAGCGACTGCTGCCGATACTTTCCGAGTGAATACCGGCCGGATTTTCCGAATGGAAAAAATCTCTGAAACCCAATACGATAAGGCGGTGAATCCAGGCAAAGAGAAAGGCTTTCCGGCCGATTCAACCGCTGCGGTAGCAACCGAGGCGGCTTACCTCCAAACGGCAGCAGGGCGCGTGTGGCGCAAGGCTGATACGCTTTTCTTCAAAACTCAGCAGGGCACGATAATAAAGCTGAAGAACGGGCCGACTTATCAGGATGCCGAAGACAGTTATGAAGGGTACAGGTTTCTTGACCGCCTCGACCCAATCGAGCAATGGCTGGTCGAAGTTGGCAAATGGGAAGGCCGATATTATTTGCTTATTGACCAGCAAACAGGCAAGCGAACGGACTTAATCAGCTACCCGGTTATCTCACCAGACCGCCAACACTTTGCTTGCGCCAACTCCAGTCCTACGGGCTATGACTTAGCAGGCATTCAGCTATGGGTAAAGCCGTTGGGTTCGCCGCCTAAACTACGCTGGCAGCGCATTAGCAACTCCATGCAACCGGGGATATCCGCTTTCGGTCCACGGTGGGAAAACGACAAGACGTTGCTTTTTTGTGAAGACTTTATCATTGCCAACCGCTACATGCGGATAAAACTTTAAAGCAAAAAAGCCCCGCCGAATGAATTCAGCGGGGCTTTTTTCTGCTCAGAAAATCTAGTTGGCCTTTTTACCCGGGCCTTTTTTACCGCTGTTCGTGTCGACGGACATCGGCGAGTTGCCTTGCGGGTTGCTGCGGGGCTTGTTGGCCTGGGTGTGGCGGATTTCGTTGAAGTTGCCGCCGGGCGTGCTGCCTTTGGTTTGGTTGCCCTGTTGGGTCAGGTCGCTCTGGTTGGGGTTCTGGTTCATTGTGCCGCCGGTTTTGGTATTGGCGAACGGGTTGACCGAGGTTTGCTCGTTGGTCAGGTCAGACTCTTTTTTGGTGGCCATGGCGTGGGAAGGAAAAGTGGATGGATATTCCTTGTACCCGCGCTGGGGCGAAAGAGTTGTGCGGCCCGGCCGCAGCTCCCGCCCAGCCGGCTTCACCCCGCCCTTAGTAGTCGTTGGCCGACACCTTGCCCAGTTCCTGCCAGTTCACGTCGCTGGCCCGAATGGGCGTGTTGCTCTGGTAATAATTGCCCTTGCCATCGGTGTAAGCGTGCTCGTAGCGGTTGTCGAGCTTCACCCGCTCGCCGGTGCCGGGGTCGGCGTATTTGGTTTCGTTGCGAATGACGTTGTCCACGTACATCTCGTGCTGGCCGTCTTTGCGGGCCTCGTTGGCTTTGTAGGTGGCCATGTTCTGGTCCATCGTATTCATGCGGTCGTTGTACCGGGCCGTGTTGGCAGCGCCCACGGCGGCAATGTCGCGCATGCGCTGGTTGTGGGCGGCGGTGCTGGCGGCCGTGTTGGCGGCAATGTTGCCCATAACGGCTTCGTGATTGCGGCGGCTGGCTTCCAAATTGGCTTGCTGGCCTTTGGCCACTAGCTCCTTGTTTTTCTGCAGCCACGCCGGGTTCACGGTGATGGACTCCTGGGCCGCCTTGGTGTGGGCGTAGGTGGCCGCCAGGTCGCCGCTGGTTTGGGTGAGCGACGGCACCACCGACCAGCTATAAAACGTGTCGCCGTTCATCGGCGTCTGGCTCAGGCCCAGGCGCGCCTCCACCCGCACCTTGCGGCCGTTGGCCAGCACGCCATCCACCGAAGCGCTCGACTCCGTGCGCCCCGGGCTGTCCTTGGATGGGTGCGGCGGCGTGCTGCGCTCGTTGCCCACGTTGCGGAGCTGCACGCCCTGCTGCGCCAGCTGGGGCAATAAAAACTTCTTGAGGTAAGCCAGCGCCGGCATGGGCGCCAGCTCGTTGGCGGAAATGCGCACGTCCTGCATGCCCAACTGCTGCTTCTGCGCCCGCAGCGCCTGCGAATTGGGCCCGTCGCTGTACACATACCCCGTCGAGGGCAGGTAGTCGATGCGCTGCGTGGCGTCCGGCGAGCGGAAGCTGATGTAAATCTGCGGCGTGGGCACGGCCCCGTCCCAGGCCCGCTTAAATGACTGGCTGGCCTGCCAGCCGCGGGGCATTTTCAGGGCGAAGGCCACCATGTTTTTAAAATCCGGGTCGAGCACGCCCAGCAGGCGGTACTGGTCGGTTTTGGGCTGGGGCCTGGCTTGCGTCGGCGCGTTGGCAGCGGCGTCGGCCGGGGCTTCGGTTGGGCTTGCGGGCCGGTCTGCACCCCGGCCGCTGGCGTCGGCAACCTCGGTGGTGGTCGCGGCATTGCCGCAGGCCATTGCCCCCAAAGCAATGGTTAGCAAGGGAAACGAGAGGTAACGCATGGCGGAAAAGCAAAAGGGTTTTGGGTGAAAATAGTATATTATTTCTAATATATCTACTTCCCGTCCAAAACCCTTTTGCAAATTCCCGGCTAAGCTGAGCCGTTGCGGCCCGCGGCTCAGGCCACGTTGGCTACTGCCGCAGCGGGCACCACCTTCACCAATTCGGCAAACTGCGCCTCACGGGCTTCCACTTCCTCGGTGCTCAGGTTCAGCAGCCGCTCGGTGCCGAATTTCTCGACGCAGAATGAGGCCATGGCCGAGCCGTGAATCACGGCGCGCTTCATGTTTTCGAAGCTGATGTCGTCGGTAGCGGCCAAGTGGCCGATGAAGCCGCCCGCGAAGGTGTCGCCGGCACCAGTCGGGTCAAACACTTCTTCCAGCGGCAGCGCCGGGGCGTAGAACACCTTGTTCTTGTGGAAGAGCAACGCGCCGTGCTCGCCTTTCTTGATGATGAGGAATTTCGGGCCCATGGCCAGAATTTTCTTGGCGGCCTTCACCAGCGAGTACTCGCCGGACAGTTGGCGGGCTTCTTCGTCGTTGATGCTCAGCACGTCCACCATTTCGATGGTGGCGATGAGGTCTTCCAGGGCAATGTCCATCCAGAAGTTCATCGTGTCCATCACAATCAGCTTGGGCCGGTTCACGAGGCGCTGGATGACGAGGCGCTGCACCTGCGGGGCCAGGTTGCCCAGCATGAGGTATTTGCAGTCCTGGTAAGCGTCCGGGATGATGGGGTCGAAATCGGCCAGCACGTTGAGCTCGGTCACCAGCGTTTCGCGCGAGTTCAGGTCTTTCGAGTACTTGCCCGACCAGAAAAACGACTTTTCGCCTTCCTTGATTTGCAGGCCTTCCACGTCCACGCCGTGCTCTTCGAGGAGCATGATGTCGGCCTGCGGGAAGTCTTCGCCCACCACGGCCACCAGTTTCACGGGCTTCAGCGAGTAGGAAGCCGACAGGCTGATGAAGGTGGCGGCACCGCCGATGATTTTGTCGGTTTTGCCGAAGGGCGTTTCGATGGCGTCGAACGCAACGCTGCCGATGACGAGAAGACTCATGTACTGTGGATTGTGGTGGGTAAAAACGGTCGAAATTAACACCGGATTAAAACGGTATTAAAGCAAGCAACAAAAAAGTCCCCGGATAATTCTCCGGGGACTCATTTTTTGGTGGGTAAATAATGGGGCTCGAACCCACGACCTTCGGAATCACAATCCGACGCTCTAACCAGCTGAGCTATATCTACCGTGTTGGTTTTGGTGGGGCAAAGATAGAAAAAGAAGCGGGATGGAGCAAAAAAAGTTCTTGCAGGAGGTATTCGGCAGAAACGTTTTTCAGTTGAACCGTCATGCAGAGCGTAGCGAAGCATCTTTACTGCAACAGTAACTGGTCGGCTCAACGAAGCGGTAAAGATGCTTCGCTTCGCTCTGCATGACCGCCTTTTTGCGCCGAGGTAAACTCTCTCCGTTTCAAAAAGCCGACCTTTGCGGAATGGAACCCACTACTGCCCCGTCGTTCAACGATTTCAAGCTCAACAAACAACTTCTTTCCGCCGTGGCCGCCGCCGGCTTCACCGAGCCCACGCCGGTGCAGCAGCAAACCATCCCGCTGCTGCTGGCGGGGCACGACGTGCTGGGCATCGCCCAAACCGGCACCGGCAAAACCGCCGCCTTCGGCCTGCCCCTGCTCATGAAGGCGAAATATGCCCAGGGCCTGAATCCCCGGGCTTTGGTGCTGGCCCCTACCCGCGAGCTGGCCATGCAAATCGAGACGCATTTGAAGGCGATGGCGGTGAACACGGACCTGCGCATTTTCGCCATTTACGGCGGGCTGGGGCCAAAAACGCAGATTGAAACCATTGCCCAGGGCATCGACGTGCTGGTGGCCACGCCGGGCCGATTGATGGAAATTTACCTGAAGGGCGCGGTGCGGCTGACCGACCTGAAAACCTTCGTGATGGACGAGGCCGACAAGATGATGGACATGGGCTTCATGCCCCAGATTCGGCGCATTCTGGAAATCATTCCGCGCAAGCGGCAGAACGCGCTGTTTTCGGCCACCATGCCGGAGCGCGTGACCACGCTGAGCGAGGAGTTCCTGGAATTTCCGATGCGGGTGGAGGTGAGCCCGCCGGCCAAAACGGCCTCCACCGTGAGCCAGGTGCTGTACGAAGCGCCCAACCTGCTCACCAAAATCAACCTGCTGCACTTCCTGCTCCACCGCGACGCCGACACCATGACGCGCGTGCTGCTGTTCTGCCGCACCAAAGAGCACGCCGACCAAGTGGCCCACTTCCTGGAGCGCAAGGCGCCGGTGGGCGAAGTCCGCGTGATTCACGGCAACAAGGGCCAGAACGCCCGCATCAACAGCATGGACTCGTTCCGGGCCGGCGAGGTGCGGTATATGGTGGCCACCGACGTGGCCGCGCGCGGCATCGACGTGCCGCAGGTGACGCACGTCATCAATTTCGACGTGCCCATCGTGCACGACGACTACGTGCACCGCATCGGGCGCACGGGCCGGGCCCAGCACATTGGCGCGGCCATCACCTTCGCCAACGAGGCCGAGATGGTGCACATTGGCGAGATTGAACAGCTCATCGACCAGCAGATTGAGCGGCTGCCGCTGCCCGAGGAAGTGAAAATCGAAGAAACCCCGTTTGAGGAAAAGCAGAAGATGAGCCGCGAGCTCGACGACCGCCGCAAAAAGCTGGACCCGGAGTTCAAAGGCGCCTTCCACGAGCGCAAGGAGTGGATTAAGCCCGGCGTGACGATTGACAAGCGCACCGGCAAGCCCTTTGTAGAAGGCCAGAAAAAAAGCACCAAAGGCTCGAAGGCCTTTGTGGGCAAGAAGGGCGGCTCGAACCCGGGCGTGAAGGCGCTGAAGCGGCGCGGGCGGTAAAACGGGCTACTCTTTAAATAGCTGGGGATGGCGCTTCTTTTGGTCTTTGCTTATTCGTTCCCAGGCCTTTTTGGTTATTACAACTAGTTCATCCTTCGTACAATCCCAGATGGAAATGTAGTCTTTGGAAATCACGTAGTATTGATTCCAACCGGGAAATTTCTCGTAAAGCATCAGCGTGCAGATATCAGTTGCGGTGATGTAGTCTCCCGTTGAAGGCAAATGGCTGTGCATGGCCGACGTTTGCGTTTCGCTCTTGCCGTAATTAATGGGAATGATATTCTGGTGCAGGCGAGTCATGCCAGCGATGTTATTGTTCTTATCGAAATCAATTCGATAGTCATTGCCAAAAACGACTACGCCCGACACTTGGGGCCCAGTCAGCGCATATACCTTCCGACCATCCTTCGTGATGAGGGGGATGAGATTGAGATTGGTATTCTTAAAATGCCTGAACAGCGTGTCTTTGCTAACGACATCAAGTGCTTTTCGCCTGATGGCAAACAAGTCCTTTTCATGCGCATCGAGCGGCCGGGGCACACTGTCAATTTGCGCCGCTTGGGTACTGAAGGTGCTATCAAACGTGATGACAGCAAGGGTTTCCGGCTCGTCGCCCCTTGAGAAGAAAATGCACCGGCCGCCGGTGGCGGTGGGATAAGAAAGGTAGCCGCCCGAGTACTGCCTTTTGCTTTTCAGCTTTGCCAAGAAGATATCCGTCCCGTGCCAGGAAGCTGCTTCCGACCGGTAAAGCAGTTTGCCTTCGGCAGCAATTTCTGGCGGGGTCTTTTGCCCTAAAGCATGCAGGCTATACGCAAAACAGATTAAAGCTAGTATAATTGCTTTCATCACAAAACGGTCTGGGTGGGAATGCTAATGCTGGGTCAATGCCTGATGCGCCCGTTTTGCACATGCCCGTAGCTTGAACACGTAAGCAATACGGCCGGTACCAGGCAATTATTTGCCGTGATGCAGCAAATGCCCGAAATGCATACTGGCAAAGGTGAGGGCCGAACCCCAGAACACCGCGCTCAGAAACATGTGCAGCAGGATGCGCTGCCGCGGCACCCCCAGCAGCGTGGCGATGACCGTGCCGCCGATGGGCGACAGCAGAATGGGCGTGAGGAAGGCAATGCCGCCCATCCCGAACTTGCGAAACACCTTGATGATGTTGCGCGAGCGTTTCGTGAAAATGGGCTCGCGGCGCAGGCGGCGCTGCTTCTGGCGGTGCTGCATCCAGGCGCGGCCCACGCCCGAGAACACGAACACGCTGGTCATCATGCCGGCCACGGTGAGCGCCAGCGTGGGCCAGAAGTGCAGCCCCATGGACGTGCCGGCCAACGGGCCGCCCAAAAACTTGACCGTGCTCAACAAGAACACGGACGCGCATTTAACAGCGGGGTGCAGCACTGGGGGGCGGAAAGCAGGCGGTGGAAAGAGGGCAACGAACGCGGGGTGGGCGCGTGGCAAAGATACCCATTTCCGAGTGCAAGGGCTCAACCCCATGTTAAGGATTTTGAGCCGCTGCCGGCGCTACAGCTTGCTGCCGTAGCTCAGGTCGCCGGCGTCGCCGAGGCCGGGCATGATGTAGGCGTGCTCGTTCAGGCCTTCGTCGATGGCCGCCACCCACAGGGTGGCCTCCGGGATTTCGCGGGCCACGTAGGCCAGGCCCTCCGGCGAGGCGATGACGGCCGCGATGTGCACCTGGCGCGGCATGCCGAAGCGCAGCATGGCCCGGTAGGTTTGCACAAGGCTTTTGCCGGTGGCCAGCATGGGGTCGGCCAGAATCAGCACCCGCTCATCGAGGCTGGGCGCCGAAAGGTAGTCGACCTGCACCTGCACCTGGGCCGTGCCCTCGATGCGATACGCGGCCACGAAGGCGCTGGGCGACTGGTCGAAATAATTCAGAAAGCCCTGGTGAAACGGCAGGCCGGCGCGCAGCACGGTGGCCAGAATGGGGAAGTCGTGCAGGAGCTTGCCGCGGGTTTCGGCCAGGGGCGTCTGGATGGACTGCTCGGTGTAGCTGAGGTGGGCGCTGATGCGGTAGGCGATGATTTCGCCCAGGCGCTGCAGGTTGCGGCGGAAGCGCAGGCTGTCCTTTTGGATTTCTTTGTCGCGCAGCTCGGCCAGGAAGTGGTTGGCGATGCTGGGCTCGGCGCACACCACGTGAATGTTGGCCTGGGCCTCGGCGGCATCGGTGCCCTGCGGGACGGCGGCGGAAGTGGGGAGCGGAGTGGTGGCCATGCGGAAAGGGATTGGAGAGCAGCGCGGGGCAACAGCACCCGGCCGGGGCCCCGAAGTTGGCACAAAAAGTGGCGGCGGGCAAGAAATGACGCCGGAATTCGTCTCGTGGGTCTGCGGGCTTCCGGCGCTACCGGCGGGCCCGCCGGGTGGGCCGGCCGAACTTTGCCAACGCCTTGCTGCGTAGGTTTGTTGAGAAATTACCGCCCGGAGCGGCTGCCCAGGCACGCCGCTTCGCTCTTTCGGAGACCTATCCCTATTTATGCATAAATATCTGCTGCCCTGCGCCGGATTGGCGCTATTAGCGGGCCCCGTGGCCGCCCAAACCGAACCCGCGCCCCCAGTGCCGGCCGCCACGGCGGCCCCGGAAGCCAAATCGCCGTGGCTGGTGTTCGACCAGCCCGTGCCCGCCACCGATACGCCGCCCCGCAAACCCAGCAAAACCACCCAGGGCGCCAACTACGTGCCGCTCGACGTGAACACCTACCGGCTGATTGACCGGTACGCCATCAAGTTCGGGCCTGACTCCTTGAACGACCCGCATACCAGCGTGCGGCCCTACACCCGCGCCGCCGTGGCCCGCCTGGGCGAGCGCCTGCTGTCCGGCGACAGCATCACCCGCGCGGGGGGCAGCCTCTCGCGCGCCGACCGCTTCAACGCCCAATACCTGCTGAAAGACAACTGGGCCAACAGTGCCCGCGGCGCGGCCCTCAACCAGAGCGCCCAGCCGGTGCTGACCTACTTCTACCGCGACCAGACCGACCTCTACAGCGTACAGACCGAAGACTTCACGCTGCGCGTGAACCCGGTGCTGCTGCTGGAGGGCGGCAAGGACAACCAGAGCGACGGCCTGCGCTACGTGAACACGCGCGGCGTGCAGCTGGAAGGCACCATCGACCAGAAGCTGGGCTTCTACACCTTTCTGGCCGACAACCAGGAAGCCGTGCCGGCCTACGTGCAGACGCGCATTCAACGCGACCAGATTGTGCCGCACGAGGGCTTTTGGAAGTACTACAAGAACAAGCCCGACCAGTACGACTTCTTCACGGCGCGGGGCGGCATCACCTACGCCGCCAGCAAGCACATCAACCTGCAGCTGGCCCACGACCGCAACTTCATCGGCAACGGCTACCGCTCGCTCATTCTTTCGGATTACAGCACGCCGTATTTCTTCCTGAAAATCAACACCCGGGTCTGGAAATTCAACTACCAGAACTTGTTTGCCGAGCTCACGGCCCAGAAAGAGCGGGACGACCAGGTGTACCCCAAAAAGTACATGGCGCTGCACCACCTCAGCTTCGATGTGACGCCGAACTTTAACATCGGCGTGTTTGAAAGCACGATTCTGGGCGGGCGCGGCGTGGACAGCACCGTCGTAAACGGCAAAATTGTGCGCCAGCGCAAGGGCTTTGAGCTGCAGTACCTGAACCCGGTCATCTTCTACCGCGCCGTGGAGCAGCAGGTGGGTTCGGCCGACAACGCCATTCTGGGGCTGGATTTCAAGTGGAACCTTGCGCACACGGCGCAGCTCTACGGGCAGCTGGTGCTCGACGAGTTCAAAATCAGCGAGGTGCGCGCCGGCAACGGCTGGTGGGGCAACAAGCAGGCCTTCCAACTGGGCGGCAAGTACATTGACGTGGCCGGCCTGCGCAACCTCGACCTGCAGGTGGAATTCAACTACGTCCGGCCCTATACTTACCAGCACGAGGACATTTACACCAGCTACGAGCATTACCAGCAGCCCCTGGCCCACCCCATGGGCGCCAACCTGACCGAGCTGCTGGGCGTGCTCAGCTACCAGCCGCTGCCCCGCCTGATGCTGGTGGGCAAAGCCTTCTATTCGGAGCAGGGCCTGGACGTCATCAATGACGACGCGAACGGCGCCAACTACGGCGGCAACGTGCTCAAGTCCTACAACACCCGCGTGGGCGAGTACGGCAACAAAACCGGCCAGGGCAACAAAAGCCGCCTGCTGCACGCCGATTTCACGGCCACCTACCAGCCTCGTCTCAACCTGTTTCTCGACGCCAAGCTCATCGCCCGGCACCAGACCTACAGCCTCACCCCCAGCCTCAACGGCAACGAAACCTACGCCTCGGTGGCCGTGCGCTGGAACATCGCCCAGCGCCTCCACGAGTTTTAATCATTTAACAATTATCATTTAACATTTAACAGTAGTTCTGAAATGATAGGCGGCAAGAGCAATGTGCTTTATGAGAAGTCGTATGCCTTTGCGGTGCGGGTGGTGAAGGCGTACCAGTTTCTTTCTACTGAAAAACGCGAGTACGTTTTGTCGAAACAACTGCTGCGTTGTGGCACCAGCATCGGCGCCAATGTGACCGAAGCCAATGGAGCCATTTCAGACTCCGATTTGTCTGCTAAAATTTCAATTGCTTATCAAGGAGTGTCTTGAAACCAAATACTGGCTTCAACTTCTTCATGACACCGATTTTATTACGCCTAAACTGTTCGAAAGCATGTTTGCTGATGCTGATGAGCTAGGCAAAATGCTGTTCACAACTATTCGCTCCACGCGCCAACTGCGCAATTCTATTTAACTCGCGCGGCTTCAATACCTGATAAATGTTAAATGATAATTGTTAAATGACTTCGTGAAGACCTACTTAAGAATCCTGCAATATGCCCGTCCCTGGGCGCTGTTTTTGCCGCAGTACCTGCTCTACACGGTGCTGACCATCATTTTCAGCATTGCCAATTTCACCCTCATCATTCCGCTGCTGAAGGTGTTGTTCGACAAAACCAACACCGTGAAGCTGACGGCCCCGGCTCGGCTGCCCGATTTCCAGCCCACCATTCAGTGGGTCACCGACACGTTCAACTACTTTTTTGCCGATGTGCTGGCCGGGCATGGCAAGCTGGGGGCGCTGGCCTTCGTGTGCGGCGTGGTAGTGGTGTCGGTGCTGCTCAGCAACGTGTTTCGCTACCTGAGCTTGCGCCTGCTGGCCAAAGTGCGCGCCCGCGTCATCCAGACCCTGCGGCGCGATTTGTACCACCGCATCCTGAGCCTGCAGCTGGGCTTTTTTGCGGGCGAGCGCAAGGGCGATTTGATGTCGCGCTTCACGGCCGACGTGCAGGAAGTGGAAACTTCGGTGGTGAACACCATGACGGCCGTTATCAAAGAGCCGCTCACCATCATTGCCTACTTCGCGGTGCTGTTTCACATCTCGGTGCCGCTCACGTTGTTCACGCTCATTTTGCTGCCCATTTCGGGTGGCATCATCGCCGGCGTGGCCAAACGCCTGCGCACCCAGGCCAAGCAAAGCCAGAAAACACTGGGCTCGATGCTATCGGTGATTGATGAGACGCTGGGCGGTATCCGGGTAGTGAAGGCCTTTAATGCCCAGGAATACATCAAGGGCAAGTTTGCCGAGCAAAACGACCAGTACGCCCGCACCTCGCGCCGCATCGACAACACCCGGGATTTGGCGTCGCCGTTTTCCGAGTTTGCGGGGGTGTCGGTGGTGGCCGGGCTGCTCTATTTCGGCGGCACGCTGATTCTGGGCGGCGGTTCGGACCTGAATGGCGAAACGTTCATTGGCTACGTGATTCTGTTTTCGCAGGTGCTCACGCCGGCCAAGGCGCTGTCGGCCTCCTTCGGCAATATCCAGCGCGGGCTGGTGGCCGGCGAGCGGGTGCTGAGCATCATCGACACGGAGCCGGCCATCCGCGACCGGCCCGACGCGGCGGTGCTACCGCCCTTTGAACGCGAAATTGAGTTTCACGACCTCAACTTCAGCTACGGCGAGACGCCGGTGCTCTACGACATCAACCTGACCATCAAAAAAGGCCAGACGGTGGCCTTGGTGGGCGGCAGCGGCGGCGGCAAAAGCACCCTGGCCGACCTGTTGCCCCGCTTCTACGACCCCAGCGCCGGCCAGATTCTCATCGATGGCCACGACCTGCGCGCCTGCACCCTGCACTCGGTGCGCGACCAGATGGGCATCGTGACCCAGGAAAGCATCCTGTTCAACGACACCATTTTCAACAACATCCGCTTCAACACCGCCGCCACCGAGGCCGAGGTGATGGAAGCTGCCCGCATCGCCAATGCCCACGAGTTCATCGTGGCCAGCCCCGACGGCTACCAAACCGTCATCGGCGACCGGGGCTCGCGCCTCTCGGGCGGGCAGCGGCAGCGCCTGAGCATCGCGCGCGCCATCCTGCGCAACCCGCCCATCCTCATTCTCGACGAAGCCACCTCGGCCCTCGACACCGAAAGCGAGAAGCTGGTGCAGGAAGCCCTGCAGCGCCTGATGCAAAACCGCACCTCGCTCGTCATCGCCCACCGCCTGAGCACGGTGCAGCACGCCGACGAAATCGTGGTGCTGCAGCACGGCCGCATCGTGGAGCGCGGCACCCACGAAGAGCTCATTCGGCGCGAAGGCGGCGTGTACCAGCGCCTGAGCTCGATGCAAACCAACGCCGCTTTGGTGTAGGCCAAGAGACAGAACCCTTTGCCCGATGCTCAATCAAAAAACCTCCTACTGGCTTGGCTCGCTCATTCTGCTTCTGCTCGTGTTGCGGGTTGGATACAAATACTACCGCAGCCAGCAACGGCCCGAATACGAAACGAAACTGACCGATATCAAAGCCCGCGTGCAGGCGCTCAGTGACTCGATTGAAGCCGACCAAGACGACCAGCGCGCTCGTGGCGCCACCGTCGTCGTGGCCGATTCGTCCATCTTGGCCGCCGACACTGCGGCCGTGGTAAAATAGCCGGTTTACTCACCGGCCGCTTACTCGGACTATTTTTAGCCGTTTTTCCGGGGTAGCCGTTTTTACTACCTCTTTTCCTCACTTTACGCCCCCGCTCATGCTCGCTCTCAAACGCATTGTTACCGTCGCAGTAATGGTTTACCTGTTGCTGGCGCTGCTGTTCGTCCTCGCGCCGGCCGTGCGCGCCTCCGTCATGGGCATGGGCACCGGCCTGTCGGCGCTGGAGCAGGAGCGCAGTTTCTACTACACCATGTTCCTGATTGGGGCTGGCATTCTGGCCCTGCACCTGATTACCGAAAACCTGGACAGCGTGATGCTGCGCCGCTCGGTGAGCCAGCACGAAAATAAAATTAATGAGCTCAAGGCCAAGCTCTACGACCAGCAGCAACGCGCCACCCCGCCGGTGGGCGTGCCCACTGCCCGCACCGTCGACGGCCGGGTAGCAGCCGAGCCCGTGCCCACGGCGCACCTCACCCAAAGCCAGGCCGCCGGCACGGTGAGCGCGACCGAAAACCGCACCACCGACCACCTGCCCCAGCCCACCTTCCCGCAAAGCGACCCCAGCCTGACCAACACGCCGCCCGCCGAGCGCCCACCGCTGGCCTAACCGCTTAGCTGTCATCCTGAGCACAGCGAAGGACCTTGTCGCGCCAAAAGGTTCTCACGTGAGAAGGTCCTTCGCTCTGCTCAGGATGACAGAAGATTTTTCTAACCATACTTGTCCCAAGTGCCCGATTCCGCCCTAACCAACCTTATCCACGCCGAGCTCAGCGAAGCCCGCGCCGTGCTCGACGGCTTTCTGGCCGAGCCGGCCAATCTGGCCCGCATCGCCGAAGCCGCCGACGTATTCGCTACCAGCCTGCGCGCCGGCGGCAAGGCCCTGACCTGCGGCAACGGCGGCAGCCTCTGCGATGCCCAGCACTTTGCCGAAGAGCTGAGCGGGCGCTACCGCAACGACCGCCGGGCGCTGGCCGCCATCGCCCTCACCGAGGCCTCGCACATGACCTGCGTGGCCAACGACTACGGCTTTGAATTCGTGTTTTCGCGCTTCGTGCAGGCCCTCGGCCACCCCGGCGACGTGCTGCTCGCCATCAGTACCAGCGGCAACTCGCCCAACATCCTGCGCGCCGCCGAAGCCGCCAAAGAAGCCGGGATGCGGGTGGTTTCCCTCACCGGCAAGGACGGCGGCCAGCTGGCCGGCCTCAGCGACGTGGAGATTCGCGTGCCGCATTTTGGCTACGCGGACAGGATTCAGGAAATTCACATCAAGGTGATTCACATCCTGATTCTGTTGATTGAGAAGCTGGTGATTTGAGCGGCGAGACGAGGAGACATGAGAAGTGAAACGCTAAGATTTGAGAGGTGAGATATCAGACAGTTGCGTAGTAGGTTTGTGAAAGGGCTTAAGAGCCTCTGGGCATAATTGTCTCATTTCTCACCTCTCAACGTCCCACCTCCCCCTCTACCATGCTCACCAAAACCTTCGGCTCGGCCGTGCAGGGCGTCAACGCCTACACCATCATCATCGAAGTGGTAGTTTCGGCCGGAACGGGGTTCAACGTGGTGGGCTTGCCCGATAATGCCATCAAGGAAAGCCAGCAGCGGATTGAGGCGGCACTGAAGTTTCGCGGCTACCGCATGCCGCGCACCAAAACCGTGGTGAATATGGCCCCCGCGGACATTCGCAAAGAGGGCGCGGCCTATGATTTGCCCATTGCGCTGGGCATCCTGCACGCCTCGCAGCAGCTGAACACGGAACGGCTGCCGGAATACATCATCATGGGCGAAATGGCGCTTGATGGCGAGCTGCGGCCCATTAAGGGCGTGCTGCCCATTGCCATTCAGGCGCGCAAGGAAGGCTTCAGGGGCATTATTCTGCCGAAGGAAAACGCCGAGGAAGCCGCCATCGTCAACAACCTCGACGTGATTCCGGTAGGCAGCATGCAGGAGGCCATCGACTTCTTTGAAGGCCGCCACGAAATTGCGCCCACGAAGGTGGACACGCGCGACCTATTCCAGCATTCCGTCAATAAATACACGGCCGATTTTGCCGACGTGCAGGGCCAGGAAAACATCAAGCGGGCGCTGGAAATAGCCGCGGCCGGCGGTCATAACGTGATTATGATAGGCCCGCCCGGCGCCGGCAAAACCATGCTGGCCAAGCGCCTGCCCAGCATCCTGCCGCCGCTGAGCATGCAGGAAGCACTGGAAACCACCAAAATCCACTCGGTGGCTGGCAAGCTGGGCGGGGGCGGCCTGCTCAGCACGCGGCCGTTCCGGAGCCCGCACCACACCATTTCGGACGTGGCGCTGGTGGGCGGGGGTGTGAAATTCCCTACTAAATGAGAATCTGCCATAGTTGACGCGAATCCGCTATACTTTTTGCGAGTAACATTGTAAGTCATTGACTTACGTTACATCCCTATCACAACATACTTGTCATTCCACAATATGGAAGCATTCCCAAACTGGGATAGTTCAACTTGTTCTTTGCTAGCTGCATATCGTTCCAACAATTCGCTTTACTTTCGTTGCCTTTAAAGCGCAAAAATATTTTTCATCAGTTTCTAAATGGACCAAAATTTACTGCTAGCTCTCGACGAAGCCGTTGCGCGCATTCCCGTTATTAATCCCGAGCGTCAGTACTGGTTCATCCGCACCAACGGCGGTGCTTTTTATGACGACTTCTGGAAGACCAGAAGCGTTGGCATCGGCTACAATCTGGTCACGCTGGCGGCTGTCAATAAAGCATTCGCCGATAAATCCGACTCTTATTCGCAGTTGCAAGCCGCGGTTTATGCCAAGTACAAGGATGAAAACATCGGCAAGGCAACGGGCTTAATATGGCGCTTTTTGGTTGACATGGCACCTGGCGACATTGTCGTTATGCCCAGTGCCGGCTCCAATAAACTTGCGTTTGGAGAAGTTACGACAGGTGCTCCCTTTGAAGTAGAAACAAGTACAACGGATGAAGATGTTGTATATAGAAAACGGCGTAGTGTAAACTGGCTCGCAGAAAAAGGATGGGGAGAACTCGACTCAAATCTGTATGGGGCTTTCGCGGCCACCCAGGCGCTGACGTCAATCACCCGGTTCGGAGACTACTTGGACAGAGAGATATACGCCATCTATACGAAGGGCGAAGAAACCCATGTGCGATTGGACATCCAAACCAAAGGAGGAATTGACGGAGAAGACTACTTTGCGATGGGCAACTACTTGTTGGAGTTGTGTCAGGAGTTCCGCGAAGAAGCCGGTATGCGTGCGGCTGGCAACCGAATTGAAATTAGGACCAACGTCCAGTCTCCGGGGATGGTGGAGTTCATCAGCCACAACCAAGTGCTGTCCGCTTTTCTTGGCTCACTGGCCATAGTGGCGCTCGCAGGCGGCCACGCAGTCGCGGCAAAGCTCGGGGGCATCACCATCGGAAGCAACGGGCTACTTAGGGCCGTGATGGATTTTGCAATGGCGAATACAAAGCGCAAAGCCATCAATACGATTCTTGAGAAAAAACTTGACGCAATGGATGCCAACGTCGCAGCTGACCTCGTACTTAGGCTGAGCGGAGTGGCCCCTTCATCGCCGTCCAACCCTTCTACTGCTTCCTCGCCTCCCACTCCACCTTTGCCACCAAATAGCTCCACACTGCCAACCTTGCCCCCATCTCAACAAGATTTAGACATCTGATAACGTGAACTTTCCAACGACTAAACGGTGTTTTGATAGCATGAGAATCATACACCATTGGGTGTCGCTGGTCGCTACGTTTGTGATGGTCTTCTCGGGTCTGTACCTCGTCTTGGAATACACTGTCGGATTACTTCCGGTGTTTCAAAGCTGGATGGTAGGACCCGTTACCGGCCGGAGCCTCGTGTTCAGCACCCTTGTTTTGGTATTCATCATTCGATACGTGAAAATCCGTTCGCCTTACAGCAGTTAACAGGATACTACGTTTCGACCAAAGAAAGCCCCTCTTCACCGGTGGGGCTTTTTCTTTTTGACATGCTACATATATTAGTACCAAATACTAGGATTGTTAGAAGCAACTTTTTATCTTTATGCTTCTTCTAACCAAAACCATACCCGTTATGCCAAAAGCACCGGAACCCAAGAAGACCATTTACCGTGATTCGGAGAGTGGTCGAATCGTCAAAAAGGAGTATGCTGAGAAGCATCCTAAAACCACGGAGAAGGAGCGCGTACGGAAGAACTAGTACTCCTGTCTCGGCGGGCCAGGTTCCACAAGGGGCTTGGCCCGTTTTTTTGTGCAATATCAGTCGACTTCGATGAAAGCGTCCGAACTCATTAATGCTGCAATAGATGAATTGCACGGTACAGCCGCATTATCTACAGCCTTACTTAAGGTCAAAACAATTGCTTTTTTAATCAAAAACCAGCAATTGAAGGAATGGGTAAACTTCGAGCTTAAGGGTTACGATGATGGAAGCGAGGTCCCTTCATACAGGAAGACTTACATACCAGTATACGCTACATTACTACATGTAAACTTTTCCTATAATGGCGCTCGTCAGAACGATGTACTGGTGCCAATGGAGTATCTCACAGAAGAAGAACGAGCAAACGTTGGCGAAAGGAATCTTTCGATGAGTATAACTGAAATCGAAGAATGGGCCCTTTCTGAACAGGGAGGGTTACATGAATTATCCAATGCGCAGCGGAGCTTTCTCAACCACAAACTGTACAGAAGCAAGAGGAGCGAGTGGATTCTTTATAAAGCCTGGCAACCTCTCTCAGCACCGTTCTTCAAGGGGGTTTTGTTTACTGTCCGTGCTACCCTGCTAGATTTATTGTTAGAACTAAGCGAATGGGACGACGTCTCTTTGCAATCCCTACAACAGAAACAACTCATCGACGACACCGTGAGCAAAGCCCTCCACTCAATTACCGTCACTGCTGGTGGCATCGTGAATGTCTCCCATGGTGATGGGTCCGTACAAGCCGCGAATACCGGTGATGCTGCGCAGTTCAATGTGGCCAGCGGTGAAGCTATTTCTCAATCCATTGCATCAGGGCAAGTTGCTTCCTTGCCCGAATTGGTCGAGCAAATCAAGCAGGCTTTTCAACAGGACCCAGCTTTTGATTCTCACCGGGAAGAGATAGACCACCAAGTTCAAAGCATTGATTTGCAGTTGCAAAAGCCTGAACCCAAAAAAAGCATCCTCAAACGGGCCTTCGACTCGCTACAGGAGCTTGCAGCGGACAGTGCCGGAGCAACGGCTGGGCATGCCGTTTTTGAGCTCCTCAAACAAGCTCCCACATTGCTAGCGACTGGTGGGCTGGGGTAGAGAATCAGCGTAGCGACCAAGAAACTAACTTTTTTCTAACGACGATGACCTTTGAAATTCCGGGTGGACGCCACGTAAAGGCAAATTTTGACCAAGAGCTTCTCTCCATCTTGCAAGATGACGGGCTGGGCTTGCCTCCCACCTCTAATACAACAGCCTTTATGGAGCAATTTGCTCAACAGGTACTGGCCCAGACTGGCCAGCAGATGCAAACCGATTCGGTCACTCGATTTCTGTCTGATTTGCAACGATACGGCTTCCTAAAACCTATTGGCAATGTGTGGAATGCGTTCGTTATCAATGGGATTAGCTGGGGATTACGTGGCCCAACTGCCCCTCAAGGGTGGCAACATCAACTTACCTGGTCAAATGAATTACCTCTTGTCATCTCAACTCATTTTGGAGGAGCCACTGTTCAGCGCCCTATCCGCATGATGGATTTAGCTAAGCCTGGCTATCAGGAGCAATGGTTAATGGAGCACCTGAGCCAAATGCGCCGCATCGCTTAATTGCATAGCTTGACTTGTGATGGAAGACCCTAAAGAAGACTGGGATTGGCTAGCCTTTTTGTCGAAATGGCATGAGACTGAGTATGACCGCCGATATACACTCGAAAACGTAGTGACGACGCCGATTACACTCCTGACTGGGGTGTTCGGCTTGTCTTACTTACTCATAACCCAATTCGATTATAAACACAGCAGCTTATACTACTTGCTGTTTTTTCTGATACCCTTAGCGGTCGCGCTTGGCTATGCTTTTCGTTCTGCTGTTTTTGTGTATAGGTCCTACGCGGTGGTGAAAAAAGGTGTGTACAAGAACATTCCGGACGCTGCCCTTCTCCGTCGGCACATGGACAACCTGGTTGCTCATTACAAAGAGCACGACCCGGCATCAGACGGTGTGCAAAAATTTAAGGAATATTTCGTAGAATTGCTGGCGGACCAAATCACCGTGAATGTGGTCAACAACGACGACCGCACGATTAACATTCAGAAGTCGAAGGGCCCCATAATGGGCGCACTATTGGGGTTGCTCTTGACCATGCCTGGCTTCTTGACTAACCAATTAAGAAAGCCGGACCCGACGTATCAAGTTACCATCCTCCCTAATTCAGCAAACGCCATGAGTGAGACCACATCCCCTTTGCCGCCGCCGCCACCGATGGAGCGGCAAATACTAGACCTTCCACGGCCAACCCAGCCCCTCCCCCAACCCCTGCCTAAGCCCAGCAAATGAGCAAACCGACCCCACCGCCCCCACCGCCTCCGCCGCAAAGGGAAATCAGAGAGCTGACGCCTCCGCCAGTTGCACCGCCACGGCCACAGATTCAACAGAAGTAAGCGCTTTTACGACCCGAAGTCCCAGCTTTATAAAGCTGGGACTTCGTAGTTTGGGCATAAATTCATTTCCTGACTTGATTAACGTGACAGCTCCTCCTTCTCCATATTCCACCTGGGCCGCCTTTTACCGGTCATTGCAGAATACTTGGCAATTTGAGGACGGCGCTGGGGTGAACTATGACGGCACGCTCTATCCGTGGGAATTTGTTAGGAAAATGGTGCGCGAAGAGGCGGGTCAACCAGAGCCGTTTGACAAGTTCATCACCAGCAAGTCATTCTCTGTCGAAGAGGGAAACCTGGAAATCAAGTACGAAAACGACTTTGATACTGGAAACATCCGGTTGCGAATTACGGGTTATTTCACCCCTCGCAAGTACCTGACAGGCGAAACGTGGATGACCGAGTCCTACGACAGCCAAGCCGCGACAGAAAGGCGGTTCAGAACATTCGGGCAACAGGAAGCCGAGTATATGGCTCGACACTTGCTTTCTACTTACTCGCTGGCAACGGACAACTACTAGCCTAAAGCCGGCTCTCTTGACCAAACAAAACCCACTGCTCCCACCAACCGGTGGGAGCTTTTTGATTTCAACCGATGTCGGTCCCCACCGACAGTTAACGATGCCGGTGGTGGGGGGTGGCACACTGCTTGTTGCCGGTCGGCGACACCTGCACACACATTTTTTGGCTTTTCAGGCTATTGAGAGCCACGATAACGGTCAATCGAGCTATTGGCAGCACAGTCACCGTTTCATACACTCAATTCGCCGGAGCCAAATAGGGCTTTTTTTGGCCCATACGGCACGCTAAACTTGATGGCGTACCCCCCTACGTGAACTAAAAAAGAAATTTGGTTGTGTGTGGGGCACACACACCTACCTACGAACGGCACCTTGCCCTACTGTTTCGACCATTCGGTCAACGAACGTTGAATCTACGGCCGATTTATCCGTTGAATTAAATTTGAATTCAATATCTTTGTAACGTACGATACAAAAAGAGGCCGAACCCCAGGGGGCCGGCCTCGATTTGAGTCTTACAGCTGACGTAGAACTGCCGTTGATAAAACGCCAGTTGCTGCCGCTGCAAGGATGATGAGCCATTTGACTAGCTCATCAGATAGTTGAAGGTCCAGCCGTAGTCGGGCCTTCGGTTTTGATTTCGCAGGTTCCTCTTTCATTAGACGGAAGATGTGGTGCGAAAAACACCCGCCTTCTTGAAGCCCTAGCGTTGTGCCGACGCCGGGGCTTCACCTTTTTACAGGTAACGCTTTGGCGGGGTGACAAACCCTGCGATGGGGTAAAGGTAGGCAGCTTTTTGGCCAATACCGCAAGACCAAAAAGAAGCCTGCTTCCAGTTTGACAGCGGGCATTTACAATTAACGCTATCTAATTCAGCGCTTTAATTCAACCTGTACATATGTACAGGTAGTAGTTTCGGTGGTAGTTTAAAGCACGAAATGTGGATAACTTTTTCGTTATTTATCACCAGTGATAAATAACTTCCCACTCCTTTATTGCTTTGACGCCTCTTCGGTCATTTTATGACTCTCTACAAGTTCAACCTACTCCCTTACGACCGGCAACTGGTGGCCGTGTTCGATGCAGGTCACAAAGTGGCGACCCGTTGGGAGGAAGAGGACTGGGTGAACCTCTACTGGCTTCCCGGGGGGATATTCGTGGAGCTGTACTACGACACCCACCTCAAGGAGATTACCCAGTTGAAAAGCTTCACCAGTTCGGACCCACTGGGGGACTACGCGGCGTATGTCCAGCTTCCGGAAGAGTTGTAAGAGCCTGTCGATAAATTCTAGGCTACTGTGGAAATACCATTCACGGATGGAAGTAGCTGGCAACTGAAAGTTGTATCCGCGCGTTAGAATGAATACATTTGTACCATTGCTAGTTTCGTTTGCATTAAATTAGAATTTCATCATTTTTCCTCCTAGTAATACCAGTTTTTTTGGTATTTTCTATGATACTTAGTAAAGCACTGATTTAGTAAGTTCCTGAACGCACTAAAACCACACCATAACTCAGCATACCCAGCAATCATACTTGTCGAAGAATGTTCGGATTCCCGGTTCAACAAAAGGACGAAAATTTCAAATTTGTGCGCAACTTCCTAAGGACTGTTGTCTTTCAGGTCAAGTTTCCCACAATTGAGAATTTCGCTGCAAGGCAGTCAGAGATACAAGATGCGGTTAAGTCGACGTTTTTTGTTGCGGCAACAGATGAGCAAACCTTCCAGATAACGCTTGATTCGGGCACACCTGTGATAACGCCAGCTGAGGGGGTACCAGGAACAATGGAATTTCATGATACTTCTCGCCAAAAGATTTTTAATGTTTCAAATGACACTTTGTCGTTGACTATCTCTGGAGCTGCTTATACCAATTTTAGACAAGTACAGAATGACCTCAACGCGTCGATATACGCAGTTACTGAATTACTTCAAATCAAAACCTTTTCGCGTGTAGCAATACGCAAAATCAATCTCGTATCAGCTCGTTCAAAAGTCGTTTCGCCTAAGGCAAAGGAAATGATTAAAGGAGTTTTTAATAATGACCTCCTTACGTCAGTATTTAATATGCCTGCTGCGGAGCACCTTTTGACATCAATAACAAACTCTCGTTTTGTCGAGGGTGACAACACGCTTAACATAGTATATGGCTTATTACCTAAACAGGATTTTGAGCCTGATTCTAGCCACCTGCTTTTGGATATAGACCTTTTCAATAGCTCGACTCATTCCTCCATCGAAGAAATAAAATCTAATTTCAATTTAATAAACGATGCTATCTATAATATTTTCATTTGGTCACTGCAACCGTCTTTAATATCTATACTCTCTGCGTGAATATAATTTACCTTTTGTTCTACCATAAAAGAAAAAGCCATGCAGACTTGTTCAACCGAAACGTTTTCCTTTGCAGCAACTCAACCAGAATTGGAACAGGACATTCACAAAAGATGGCATGATTTTGCTGTTACGACTGGTTCTACTACCCCTTACATCAAACAAAAACGTGGCACCTTGTTGCAACACGGTACACTTATTTTGTGTCTGGCTTTACCACCAGTATGTGCTTCAACAGAGTACAATACTTTTGTTACTCCCCAAGGCTATGCAACGATAAGCCAAGTGGCTCAAATCACTGAATGGGCAGCGGCGGCTACCAGCCCTACGCTGCCGAAATCGCCATTCAACGACTTGAATAATGAGGCAAATCCTACGTCCACTTCGCTTGACGAAGGATACAGTTATCTGGGCAACGAATTTGTCTTCCTGAATTCTATGACTTCATGGGGGGACAAAGTAGCTGCACACGGGACTATAGATGAGTCTGTAGTTAATTCATCTGAATCAGAATCGCTCACTTACAAAGACCTCAGCGCTATTTTCAACGAAACTGCCATGGCTCCCTTGGGCATTAGAGATATATGTTTCAAAGCAGCTTCGGCTTTTGATGCTTTTGGCATTGAAGGAGTGAAAACCTATTTCACTGCTGATGACAGTATTCTATTTGAGTTATTTCACAAAGACTCCTATTTTTCGCTGGAAGTATTCGACGATGGAGACATTGTCTACTTGAGCAGACAAGGTGACTCTAATGCCTTAGCCTACGACATTAGCCCGGAAGATATTTACGGGAAAATTCGTTCTATACACGACGCTACTGCCGCATAACGAACGAATGTGTAGTAATGAAACGGTGCCAGAGCATCTCCATAGGGACGGCAGGCCAGTTATTGACTATTTTTCGCCAGACGAGATAATGTACCGACGGTTTGAAAAAGAGCCGTTAGCTTCACCTGATGGAAAAACAGTCAGCGCAAGTGCTTTCCCATTGCGTGATGATTCTTATAATCGGGGCCTGTTCTGCCGCCACCACGAGGATGTGCTATACGACGAAACAAAAGAGAATAACACGCATTATTTTGCTAAATGGGGTGTAGCAGAATTTGCGCACGCTGATTTTACGGCTATCTATGAACTGGATGAGCCCAAAGACTTGCGCCAATTTCATGTAACTATTGCTCACGTGCCAAATGAGTGCATGTATCCTCATTCCCAGATGGTAGTCACGTTGGAAGGCGTAGAGGCTGCGGTGCCCAAATCGATTAGAACTAAAATCAGGGAGAGGCTTTTGCGAATCTGTAGGATTGTCAAGCATGTAGACCCTTAAGGGGGCATGTGGCACTAAATGTATAACCCCCAGCCTTTTGAGAGGGCTGGGGGTTATACATTTATAATGAACACTCAGAGCTACTTTGGTACCATTGTGATGGTCTCCTTCGTCTGGGCACCGTTGTCGTTCCAGTTGAAGACAATCTTCAACTCGTTAGCCGATACTGTGAAGGGGTCCAAGTAGTCCTCCCGGGTTCTGCTGTTGTTCATCAAGAAAGGCATGCCGGTCATAAAGAGGTAGTCCTGCCGGGCATCATACCGCCAGGTACCGAAGTACCTTGTTTGGGGACTTGTTGGGCTGCACTTCACAGCACCATCGTCGTACCGCCACGTCCCGTTGGTGTCAAAATGGTAGTAGTCATCTGTACCGCACGTCATCACGGAATACACATCAGTCGTTTGGCCACGCACGTCCAGCGTGTAAGCGGTGATGCGCCAATCGTGCGCGGTGAGCAATGCAGGCTTATCAACCACAGGGGGCGTTGGGTCAGCAGATTTCTTTGAGCAGTCGGCCAGCAACAGGCTTCCACTCAGTAACAGTAACGCGAAGGGTTTCATAAAAAGAGAAAAGGTGAAGAGGAAAAATCGTATTCAAAAGTAGTCAAAACTGTTTTTACAATAACTTTTATGTTATTGTCAATAGCGCGAATGGGGTCGCACTTTGCTACTGGATGGCAGGCAAAGAGACTCACCCCGTACTGGTCGCATTAGCGCGGCGCCTGAAAGCCCTACGGGAAGCCCGGCATCTCACTCTGATGGAAGTATTAGACACCACCAACGTCAATGCCGCACGCGTGGAGTCCAACCGGCAAAACATGACGGTAAAGACGCTGATAACACTTTGCGCCCACTACCATATCACGCTGGGTGAGCTATTCGAGGGCATTGAAAAGGAAGTTTGAAGTGCTCCAGTCTCTAGTAAGGGCCTTGATAGTGCGCGTTAAATTTTCTGTTCAGGTTGGACACGTAGAAGTTGTCCATCACGACCGTATGATACCAGAAAGGAGCCTCTTCCATGTCTCGCAGCAAAGGAGTACTGGTGAGTTTGCCTTTGCTCGCTCGTTCGATAAACCGATGAGGCCACTCTTCCAGCAGCCAACCAGCTTGCTGCAACAAAGCAGCTCGCAGTTCCAAAGGCAACATTTCAAACGGAAGACGGCCCTTGGGCAGTTGGAAATACGAGGGAGGCAACTCAACACCTGCTTGTTCAACCACGCACTGCTGCAAAGCTTCCGTACGGTGTTGGCTGCTGAATAGTATCCGCACCAAGTGGTGTAGAACCTGAAAGTAGAGATGCGGATGGAAAACCTCCGCTCGCCACCCTTCGGCCAATATTCGGTCACACTCCCTTTGCCATTGTACCAAGGCAGCCGGTGCTGGAACCGCCGGAGTATTGCACCAATCAAACAAGCAACGGTGGCATATCGTGAAGGAACGACCTGGCAAAGTTGATTTTTGTCCTAACTCCGCACGAAAAAACGCCACTGGCTCACCGCATTGCGGACATTGGTCCTCCAGCCGCATTTCACAGACTGGGCACGCTACGGACAGTGCTAACCGCCATTGCTTGCGAAAATAGGGCGTATCGCCGTCCTTCCGCAAGCACGACGGGCAAAACAACAGCCCATTGCGCCGGCGGGTCCGGTGGTAGACGCCCAAGGGTAGAATCCATGGCGTATTGCCGTTCACGTTGTGCCGCAAGTACAATCGCCCCTCGTAACTTTTCAACGTCGTGGCGAATACCTGCTCAAGCGACGCTGGGGTTCGGGCCGCCAAAATGGCCAATACCTCGGGGTGGGCAATTTTATCCGCGTCCCGATTCCAGATGTTGGGGGTGGGAAAGATTAACCTACCAAAGGTGTACACCTTAATAAGGTGGGCATGGGCCAGCCGAACCAGCCAGCTGGACAACAACTCATCCGGGCGGGGGCGCATTGCGCAGGGTAATTGGGTGGTGGAGTGCATAGCTGTCTAGATGAGCTTGTGAAACTTCATTCGGTCCGAGGGGGTGGTATAATCGACCTTGTTCAGCACAGCCGCCGTGATGCGTTCCTTCTTAGAATCAATCGCTAAAACGGCCGCGAGCTTGAGAATTTTGGAGATTTCGCCAATGGTTCCTTCGCTCATGCTCAGCAGCTTCAATGCAATGCTTTCGTCGGCCAAGTTAGACGGCTCCCGCAAGGGTAACAGCCGCTCGAAACTGAGCAGTAGGCGCAAGTAATCATCGCCGATGACCCACTTGGGCAAGGGAACTGGCTCGAATCGGTTGGCTAATTGCTCGTCGCTTTGCACAGCACTAAAAGCCGTGCGGATGCCCGCACACACAAGGGGGACCATCAACTCGTTGGACAAGTACTTGATTACATTTAGAAACTGCCGCTGCTTTCCCTGATTCCCAGCCAGAATGTGCTGAATCTCGTCGATGACAAGCAGTTTAACCCCTAATTGCCGCAACACGTGGATAACCTGGAGCTGTTTCTTGCCCACATGGTCGTTGATTCGGTGCGGAGCATTCACTCGGTCGAGCACGATGTTATAAAATCGCTTCTCGTCGGGCTCTGGAGGAGCCTGCACGTACAGCACCGGCCATTGAAGCCGGCCATCGTCTTCCAAGGGTTGCGGCTGGTGCGCGTGGCAAAAGCGGCGTAAAATGGCCGTTTTTCCGTTGTTAGTGTCCTCCACCAGGAGCAGGTTTGGCATCCTGTGGGATGTGGGGTGTTGCAGCAAAGCCTCCATTTTGGCGAGTGCTTGCTGGGCCCGGGTGTACGGAATCCACTTCTCCGCCAGGATTGCGCGTTGCCGCTCCGCATCCGGCAGCTCCAATAACCGGAGTACGTTAGGATGCAAATGAGGCGTCATCAAACAAGTCGTCAAAAGGTTGAAGAGAGGTAGAAGCCGGAGGGGTTGTTTCCTCCGAAGGTGTCGGAGTGGGACGGGGCGTTCGGGCATCCAGCAGGCGGTCTGCTTCTGTGCGAGGCGCTCCACTTAGGAGCCGGTTGCGGGCCTTGGTGACCTGTTTAGTCTGCTGTACGGCTGCTAATTCCACGGCCCGCATCCGGTCGTACGCCTCGAAAATGGCCCGTTCGTTCACGGCATCGCCCAGTTGAGCGACGGCTAAGTCTCGTGCTTGGCGGAACTCCCAGACGGACATGGCTGGATGGGAAGTGTCCCGGTATGGAATGCGGTGGTATTGCTGGGTAGCCGGGTCCAGGAAGTAGAGAAAGCTGATGTCCCGAGGGTCCCGCTTGAACACAAAACGGCGTTTCCGAGGGGATTTTGCCGGTGCGTCGGGGTCTGGGGCGTTGACGTATTGCCGCAGCACGTCGGCGTAGTAAAACACGTGGTCGATGACGACCCCATACTCTTGGATGGTGCGCTCTTCGGCCGGCATGAAATCCACCCGTACTTGCAGTTCGTCGGTGAGCCGGGCCGGCAACCCCGTTCCGACTTGTCGGACACTGCCCAAAATGCCTTCCTGGTACCGGTCATAGGGCGCTTGCTGAATGCCCTGGTGGACCCGCTTGTGGTACACCTGCACGATGAACGTAGTCAGCCATTGCTCGAACTCGGGGAGTGTCAGGGCCGCCTTTTTTTCGCTGTCGTAATCCTTCCGCTCGCGCACGTTGGAAAAAGTGGTTCCCGGTAAGCTATGGACCTCCTGCATGAAGGTGCCCATCAGGCGCTCGATGTGCCCACCCCAATGGGGTTTGCCCACTGGCCGCCACTCCAAGTTGATGCCGTACTTCTCGCAGGCCCGTTGCAGCGTCACCCCGCGAAACTCCTTGGCGTTGTCGGCGTGAATAGTGCTCATCACGCCCCAGCAGGGCCACTCCCCAGCCACATCCAGCTTGCTTAGCCAGACTTCTTTGGGAAGAATGGCATGGGCCAAGCACAAGCCCGTTCCTACGGCGCCAGGTGAATCGAAGGACAAATAAAACCCGACCACCATGCGGGAAAACACATCCAGAGCAACCGTAAGCCAGGGGCGCCCCACGGGGCGTCGGTACTGTTCGTCCACCAGAATCAGGTCCACCAGGGTGTGGTCAATCTGCACCATAGCCAGGGGGAAATCGGCTCCTGGGAAGCTACCGCGCAACGGAGTGAACTGCTCTCGTGCTTGCTTGGGGCTACCCCGATGCCGCACCTTCTCTTCGGCGGGACGGGCGCGGATGCGGCGCCGGATGGTGTTATCTCCTGGAGGAACAAGTCCGGCCCGGTGGCACTGCTGCCGAACGGCCAGAATGACCTTGGCTATCGACTTGCGCTGGTTCGTTAGGTAATGGGCGTCGATGGCGTCCTGGACCAGGGTTTCGATGGGAGAAGGCAAACGCTGCTGACCTTTGCCGCCCCGGATACCTTCCACGAGGGAGACAACCGAACCGGTTTCTGAGTAAGCATGAAGCCACCGGTATAGGGTAGCAGGGTGCCGCCCGTGTTGGCGAGCCACGGCTTCTACCCGTTGCTGGGTACGGGGTCCCTCCAGCAACGGCGCGAGGATAGCCAATTTGGTCCGGGCTTTTTGCAGGGTGGCCTCGGGCAGGTGAAGAACAGTATCCACAGGTGCTCCTTCCGAAGGGGCCTCCCCTTCGGTTAACGGCCGCAATTCGGCGATAAGCGCTGGGACTACGGCCCCGGTGGCTTCGTATTCAACAAGCACGTGTTGCAGGTCTTGCACGCGACGAACGCGCACGACGGCCCCTTGGTAGCGGCAACGCTCCCCCGGGACCAATCGGAGTGATTGGTCCATAATCCGAATCAAAAATTAGTTAGAGCGACCAGAGAGGGGTGTTCATTGCCAAGGGCGCGGCGGTCAGGTCTCCGCCGATGCGGCCGCAACTGAGCAGGTGCCAGCAATGCGGCAATAGCTCCTCCGGTTGCGCTCCGGTGAAGTAAGCACCAGCGGTAATCAGGTCTTGAGGTGTAGACTTTTGGGCCCGAGTGAGCAGGTCCAGCAAGGCGGTGGTATGGCAGGACGGCACGGGCGCGGTGCGGAAACGGAGCAACAGCCGGGCGTTGCCCAGTAAGGGAGTTGCGAGAATATCCGCTTCGGTGAATACCCGAAAGGCCCAGCCTTGCTCTGCGGCGTAGTGCCGGGCAGCATCGAATTTGGGCGCCAGTTCGGCGGCCTTGGCGTCAAGTTCCGACTGGTATTTCACCTCCGCCAGGACAGCTTGCACTTCGTCTTCGTATTGAATAAGAAAGTCCGGTGTGTAGTGTCGCACACCCCGGGAACCGCCCGGGGGATGATAGGGAATGGTGACGGGTTGCTCGCAGAAGTAGCGAACGCGGGGGTCAAACTCCAGCAGTAAGCACAAACTGCGTTCAAGCGCGGACTCGACGCGAACTACATGGTCGGCTTTCGAGGAAGGAAGAGCTCCACGCAGGGAGCCACTGTAACCAATTCCAATCTTTCGGGTGGGTATTTGCATAAAAGAGTCGCAGTATCTTTGGCGAAAAGCCAATGGGTTCGCATCTTCTATGGTACTAAGACGCAGTAACTCTGGCGCTCGTTACCGACGTGTCCGAAAATGGTCGTATTTACCATGGAAATTCACAGGGGGCGGCAACCCGCAGCCCGGCGAAATCTCCCTGGCCCACAACGGCGTGCTGTTTCTCGATGAGCTGCCGGAGTTCAAGCGTACGGTGCTGGAGGTGATGCGCCAGCCGCTGGAAGAGCGCCGCGTCACCATTTCAAGGGCTAAGGTCAGCACTGAGTTTCCGGCCAATTTCATGCTCATTGCCAGCATGAACCCCTGCCCGTGCGGCTATTATAATCATCCTGAGAAGGAATGCGTGTGCGGCCCCGGCGTGGTGCAGAAGTACCTGAATAAGGTATCCGGCCCGCTGCTCGACCGCATCGACCTGCACGTGGAAGTGACGCCCGTGACCTTCGACCAGATGACGGAAACGCGCAAAGCCGAAACCAGCGCCGACATTCAGCCGCGCGTGGACAAGGCCCGCGCCGTGCAGGAAACCCGCTTTCAGGACTACGCCGACATTCATTCCAACGCCATGATGCCGCCGCAGATGGTGAAAGACATTTGCGCCATCAGCGAGGAAGGCCGCACGCTGCTGAAAACGGCCATGGAGCGCCTCGGCCTCTCGGCCCGGGCCTACGACCGGATTTTGAAAGTGGCCCGCACCATTGCCGACCTCGCCGGCACCGATGACATTCAGATTCAACACCTGGCCGAAGCCATTCAGTACCGCAGCCTCGACCGCGAGGGCTGGGCCGGCTAATTTCTTATGTACAAGGCGCTCGTCAAACCCCTCCTATTCAACCTTGACGCCGAGCGCGCCCACCACCTGGTTTTCGACAACCTGCGCCGCGCCGCCCGCGTGCCGGGCACCCAGGCCCTGTTGCGCGGGCTCTACGACTTTCAGCACCCTGGGTTAGAGCGAGAAGTTTTCGGGCTGAAGTTTCCCAACCCCGTGGGCTTGGCGGCGGGCTTTGATAAAAACGCGGCCCTCACCGACGAGCTGGGCACCCTGGGCTTTGGCTTCGTGGAAATCGGCACGGTGACGCCCCGGCCGCAGCCCGGCAACCCGGCGCCGCGCCTGTTTCGCCTGCCGCAGGACGAGGCCCTCATCAACCGCATGGGCTTCAACAACGAAGGCGCGACGGCCGTGGCGGCGCGGCTGGCCCGGCGCCGCAACCGGCAACTCATCATCGGCGGCAACATTGGCAAGAACAAGGACACGCCCAACGAGCGCGCGGCCGAGGACTACGTGGCCGGTTTCGAGGCGCTGGCCGAGGTAGTCGATTATTTCGTGGTCAACGTGTCGTCGCCGAACACACCCAACTTGCGGCAGCTGCAAGAGAAAAAGCCGCTTATTGAACTCCTGCAGCAGGTGCAGGCCCGCAACCTGGGCCGCCCGGTACCGCGTCCGCTGCTGCTGAAAATCGCGCCCGACCTCTCCGATTCGCAGCTCGATGACATCCTGGAAATAGCCCGCGAAACGCAGTTGAGCGGCCTGGTAGCGACGAACACCACCATCAGCCGCGATAACCTGGGTACCGAAAGCCAGTACGTGGCCTCGCTGGGCGCGGGCGGGCTCAGCGGGCGGCCGTTGCGGGCGCGGGCCACGGAGGTCATCCGCTACCTCCACCGGCGGAGCGAGGGGGCATTGCCCATCATCGGGGCCGGCGGCATCCACTCGGCAGCCGATGCGCAGGAAAAGCTGGCTGCGGGCGCCTCGCTGATTCAGCTGTATACCGGCTTTATTTACGAAGGCCCGGCACTGGTGAGCCGGATAAACCGGAGCCTGGTGCCAGCGCAACCTTCTTCGCACTCACCCGGCGCTGCCACCACGCAATGACGGGCACGCCCAGCGCGGTAGGCCACAGAAAATTATAAGGGAACGGGATGAAGTGCAGGCTGGTGACCGAAAATGCCGACACCGCCGCGATGTACGAAGCCATAAAGCCCGAAATGTGGTTGCGCAGCCACTGGTTTTTGGTCCAGTGCCCGGCGTTGGCGTAGCCGCGCAGCTGGCGGGCCGCCGTCAGGGCTCCCAGCGTGCCGAACACGCCCACGGGAATGTTGCGGGCCACGAACGCATAGCTCACCGTGCCCAGAAACACCAGCAGCCCCACGCCGGCCACGGCCCAGTCAAAGGCGGCCACTTCGGCGTCCCAGGCCAGGTGCTTGAGGTAGAGCGAGCGGTAGCCGAAGCAGGCCATGTAGAGGCTGAAAACCGCCGTGAGCAGCAAAAATGTGCTGTGAATGTGCTGCGAGCCCACCAGCGCCGTGGTGCCTGCCACGGCCATCGCCCAGAAAAACACCTTGCCCCAGCGGCGGTGCGCCGGGCCGCCTTTGCGCACGGCCAGGGCCACGGGTGCCACAAAAAACCCAATAAATCCGGCGGAGATGTGCAGGAAGCGGTTGGCCTGAAAGAAGGTTTCCATGAGTTCGGCGCGGGTTTGGTTGAACCGCGACCGAAAGATGGCAGGCCGCTTCCGGCAAACCTGAAAAAGCTGACCCAAACGCCTGATTCAGCGCCCGAATCGTCTTCCCGCCCCGATAGAACGATGTAGAGACGCGTATTCGCGTCGCGTCGTTGAACGATACCGCCCGAACGGCCCGGACGACGAGACGCGAATACGCGCCTCTATAGCTTCGCTCCTACTTTGAACTCAATGACATCGGCCGCGCCGCGGTGGATTTTCAGGTCCACCGCGCCGAAGAGCAGGTTGGTGAAGTGGTATTTCAGGCCCAGTCGTTCGTAGTAGGGTGTGCTCGATTTGTAGGGCGCGTACACGTAGAAGCCCAGGTGCGAATCGAACGCCAGGCGGCCAAACAACAGCTCGTGGCCGATGAAAACGCCCGCTTTCTTCACGTCGGGCTGCTTGAGGCCGGCACGGGTGGTGTCGTCGAGGGTGGCTTTCAGGCTGCGGTCGTTGAAGCCTTCCACGCCCAGCAGCAGGTTGGACTTGCGGTTCATGCGGCGGCCCACGGCCAGCGTCACCGAGTTCACGAGGTACTTCTGCTTGTCGCCTTCGGTGCGCTGCTTGAAGCCCAGGCTGGTGCTCACGTTGTAGAACACGCGGCCTACGTCTTCGGGGGCGGGCGCGTAGGGGTTCACCTGCGTGGGGTGGCGCTGCTCGTGGTAGTTCAGGCCCAACACCACCGAAGGCAGGTTTACCCCGAAGTTGGGCTTGGTGGTGGCGCCGTTGGAGTAGTGGTTCAGCCCGAGGCCGGCCAGCAGGCCCAGGTGTGGCGTGAGGGCGTAGTCGTACTCAAACCGCAGTTGCAGCGTGGCGTTCAGGGCCGAGCTGGCGATGGTGTTCTTGTGGTTGGTTTCCTGGTTATACGGGTTGGTGAGGTAGGCCAGCCCGGCGCCCAGCCGGAAGGCGAAATCGTGCTTTTCGCCGCGCGAAAACGACTTGCTGATGTAGGGGCTGGCCGCAAAGGCGTAGCCCAGCACGGGGTTGTGAAAATCGTAGTACGTGAGGGCCAGGCCCACCTTCGGAAACTTGTACCAGCCGTGCCAGGGCGCGGCGCCGGTGGTTTGGCGCTGCAAGTTGATTTCGAAGCCCGTGGGGTGCGAGGCCACCAGGTGCCGGATGGCGTAGGTGTGCGCCATGATGATGCTGCCCTGCGCGTAGGCCCCCACTACCAGCGGCATGCGCGGCGCGGCCACCAAAGCGTTTGCGGAATCAAGCTGCGCCGCGGCCGGGCGCGCGGCCAGGGTCAGCAGCAAAAATTGTAAGGCGCTAAACAGCACCTGAAGTAACGCACGTAGCCCCATACACCAAGCTCAGGAATAGCCCCAAAAATACAGCCCAACAGTAGCGTTGACAGCAGTTTATGTCGAAAAATATTTCCCTTTCGGGTAGCTGCTAGCTGCATAAAGCTGGTACAAATGCCGCTTTCCAAACGCTGTTGTGCTGCATTTTCTAGGACGCGCCCGGGCTTGCTGCTCAACCCCTTGCCGTCCTATGCACTCCCCCATTCGGCCCTACCCTGTTCGCCTGCCTCGCCCGGCGGGGCTTTTTTTGGCTCTTCCAGCAAGAACACATTCCTCTTTCAGCAAGCACGTTATACCCGGCAAAAAGACCACCGGGCTGGCACAACAAAAAATACTTGCCCCGCCCGACAACTCAGCCTGCCGCCCATAAGTATACGCCTCGGTTTGGGGAAGTAATTTCTGCAGCTCCCCGCCTTATCCCTTCTATTTTTTCTAACTCATGAAAAAAGTATTGCTATCCGTGGCGCTACTGGCTGGCACCGTTGCCGTGGCCAACGCGCAAACCACCACCCGCTTTGGCGTGAAAGCCGGCGTTAACTACACCACCTTCTCCGGCGACGGCGTGGAGAACGCCAAGTACAAGTTCGGCGCGGTGGGCGGCCTCGCGGCCAACTTCGGTTTCTCCGAGTCGCTGTCGCTCCAGACCGAGCTGCTCTACTCGCAAAAAGGCGCTGAAATCAAGGGCACTGACTTCAACTTCAAGCTGAACTACATTGAGTTGCCCATCATGTTCCGCTACACGCTGAGCGACGGCAAAGGCCCCTTCCTGCAGGCCGGCCCGCAAATTGGCTACCTGGCCAAAGTGAAGCTTTCTGACGGCGACGGCAACAATATTGACCTGGACAACGACGCTTACCAGAACATCGCGCTGGGCTACGTGGCCGCCGTGGGCTACCAGCTTCCCTCGGGCCTGAGCATCGAAGGCCGCTTCAACGGCGACATCAACAGCGTGGGCAAGGACGACGACGTGAACGACCAGCAGCGCAACCGCGTGTTCTCGGTGCAGCTGGGTTACATGTTCGGCGGTAAGTAATTGCCCCATCCCATCAAGTAAAAAGCCCGGCGTCCGCATGGACGCCGGGCTTTTTTTTATCCCAGCCGTTCGGGTCAAAGATTAATATAGACTCTCGGGAAGATTGAGATGAAGTTTGCGCGTAGCTTTGTGCCAAATTTCATCATTTCACTTTTTTTCTACAATCATGAAAAAAGTTATTCTATCCCTTGCGCTGGCTGCTGGCGTTTCCGCTACGGCTTCGGCGCAAGCTTCTTTCGGCGTGAAAGCCGGTGCTTCGCTCACCACCCTCGGCGGTGCTGATGCTTCCGGTTTTTCTAACAAGGTAGGCCTCAACGCTGGCGTAGTGGCTAACCTGGGCTTCGGCGATGCCCTTTCGCTGCAGCCGGAAGTGCTGTTCTCGATGAAGGGCGCCGCTTTGTCGGATAACACCAAAGTAAAATACAACTTCAACTACATCGACATTCCGGTGATGTTGCAGTACAACGCCGACGGCCTGTTCTTCGAAGCTGGCCCGCAGCTGGGCATCCTGGCATCGGCCAAAGCCACGGACGGCTCTACCGACATCGACGTCAAGGACGGCCTCAACACGATTGACTTCGGCTACGCCGTGGGCTTGGGCTACAAACTGGAGTCGGGCCCGATGATTGGCCTGCGCTACAACGGCGGCATCACCAGCATCGACAAGGAAGAGTCCGGCACCACCGCCGCGAAGATTCGTAACAACGCGTTCCAGCTGTACGTGGGCTACATGTTCGGCGGCAAATAAGCTTCCCCGAGCAGCACTCAAAAAACCGGCCTTGCTTAAAAGGCCGGTTTTTTTGTGCCCAATGGCTTCGCCCGACGCCACGTGCAGCGCCGGGCTTTTTTGTGCCGGCTAGCCGGCGCAGCGGCCAGCTACAACCAATTGCAGCAGCAGGCAGTATACGCTTGTGTTATTCATAACTAACACATAATCAACTTCATTTAACCTTCATCTTGCTGCAATTGTCATGAAGAAAACCCTCACCACCCTCGCTTTGCTGCTGGGCGCCGCGGGCGCGGCGCAGGCTCAGCACGCGCCTTCCTTTGGCCTCACGGCGGCCTACGGCCGCGACCGGATTTTGAGCAACAACCAGTACACTTCGGTGAGCCATTCAGCGTACCAAGCCGGCCTGACCGCCGACTTTGGCTTGTCGGATAACCTGTCGTTTCACCCGGAAGTGCTGTACAGCATGCGGTATTTCGACACCTCCAACGACGAAGACCTCAACCGCGACGTCACGTCCATCGACGTGCCGCTGCTGGCGCGCTACCGCGTAGGCGGCCTATTTTTCGAGGCCGGGCCGGAAGTGGGCTTTCCCATCAAAGCCGTGAACGAAGACGCCGACAACGTGAAGGACGAGCTCAACAGCGTGGTGCTGAACTACGTGGCCGGCGTGGGCTACCGGTTCGGCAAAGGCCCGTCGTTGGGCGTGCGCTACGACGGCGGCGCCAGCAACGTGTTCAAGAGCAACACCGCCACGGTGCTGGGCGCCGGCAAGTTCAAGACGAGCGCCGTGTGGCTGGTGCTGGCCTACTCCTTCGGCGGCTAGGGGCTAATGAGTAGTGGCTGCGGGCCTGTGAAATTCCCGGTTTCGGTGGGCCGAAACCGGGAATTTTGGCATTTGACGCTCCATTTACCGGCCCGGCGCGGCGGTGCTTGTACCTTCGTGGCTCCATCTATCCCGACGAGACATGAAAAAAATCGCGCTTTCTTTTCTACTCATTGCCGGCCTGAGCGGCGCGGCGCAGGCCCAACGCAATGTGTCGCTGGGCCTGAAGGCCGGCGCTTCCTACGCCTCATTTGTGGGCAAAGACGCCGGCGAGCAGTCCGGCGTGTTCGGCTTCCACGCCGGCGGGTTTGCCAACATCGGCCTTACTAAGATGTTCGCCTTCCAGCCTGAAATCCTGTATTCGCAGAAAGGCTCCAAGGTGAAAGATGCCACCGACGTGAGCTCGCGCGTTGACTATCTGGACGTGCCGCTGGCGTTCCACGTCAACGCCGACGGGCTCTTCTTCGAGGCCGGCCCGCAAGTGGGCTTCCTGCTAGCGGCCAAATACAAATTCGGCAACACATCCGTCGACGTGAAGGACGCCACCAACGCCGTCGATTTCGGCTACCTGTTCGGCCTGGGCTACCAGCGCAAAACCGGTCCCGGCATTGGCCTGCGCTACAACGGCGCCTTCACCAACCTGCCCAAAGAAGTGACGGCCGGCAACACCACCGTGCAAAACCGCATCCGCAACAGCGCTTTTCAGCTGTACCTGACGTATTCGTTCGGCGGGTAGTTGGGTCTGAGCCAACCAAAACGTCATGCAGAGCGCCAGCGAAGCATCTCGCATGCTGTAACTAATTACTAGCACACGCGAGATGCTTCGCTGGCGCTCTGCATGACGTTCTTACTTGCACAGGTTTTCTCCCCAACGGCTACTCCGCCGCCGCGTAGTTGCGGTAGAAGTGGGGAATAGTTTCGATACCTTTCAGGAAGTTGAACACCCCGAAATGCTCGTTGGGCGAGTGAATGGCGTCCGAGTCGAGGCCAAAGCCCAGCAGCACCGTGTCGAGGCCCAGCTCCGACTTGAACATAGCCACGATGGGGATGGAGCCGCCGCCGCGCGTGGGCACCGGGCGTTTGCCGAAGGTGGTTTCCATGGCGTCGGCGGCGGCTTTATAGGCCACGGAGTTGGTGGGCGTCACCACGGGCTCGCCGCCGTGGTGGGGGCGCACTTCCACCGTCACGCCCTGCGGCGCGATGCTCTCGAAGTGCCGCTGGAATTTCTCGGTGATTTCGGCCGAGGTCTGGTGGGGAACCAGGCGCATCGAGATTTTGGCGTGGGCCTGCGAGGCAATGACGGTTTTGGCGCCCTCGCCGGTGTAGCCGCCCCAAATGCCGTTCACGTCGAGCGTGGGACGGATGCTGGTGCGCTCCATGCTGCTGTAGCCTTTCTCGCCGTAGCTGTCGGGCAGGCCGATGCTCTGCTTGAATTCTTCTTCGGAGAACGGGGCTTTGGCCATTTCGGCGCGCTCGTCGGCGCTGAGCTCGTCCACGTTGTCGTAGAAGCCGGGGATGGTGATGTGGCCGTTGGCGTCGTGCAGGCTGGCAATCATCTCGCACAGGGCGTTGATGGGGTTTTGCACGGCCCCGCCGTAGAGGCCGGAGTGCAGGTCGCGGTTGGGGCCGGTCACGGTCACTTCGTGGTAGCTCAGGCCGCGCAGGCCCACTTCGATGCTGGGCACGTCGTTGGCCAGAATGCCGGTGTCGGAGATGAGGATGACGTCGGCTTTTAGCTTCTCCTTGTTGGCCTTCACGAAGATTTCGAGGTTGTTGGAGCCAATTTCCTCTTCGCCCTCAAACATGAACTTGATGTTGCACGGCACGCCGCCCTGGCCGTCGCGCATCATCATCTCGAAGGCCTTCACGTGCATGTACACCTGGCCTTTGTCGTCGCAGGCGCCGCGGGCGTAGATTTTCTCGTCCTTAATCACCGGCTCGAACGGCGGTGAGGTCCACAGCTCGTAAGGGTCGGCGGGCTGCACGTCGTAGTGGCCATACACCAGCACGGTTTTGGCTTCCGGGCTCACCAGATATTCGCCGTACACAATGGGGTTGCCGGCCGTGGGGCAGATTTCCACGTTTTGCACGCCGGCTTCTTCAAGGCGGGTTTTGAGGTAGTCGGCGGCGCGCAGCACGTCGGCGTGGAACTTGGGGTCGGCCGAAACGGACGGGATGCGGAGCCAGTCCAGCAGCTCATCGAGGAAGCGGGTTTGATTATCGGCGAGGTAAGAGGCCATGCGGAGCAAAATTGGGGTTGGGAATGGTGGAGTAAAAGTAGGCAGCCCGGCAAGATGCGCCGCGCCCTAAATGCCCGTGGGCCGGCCGTCGAGGCTGAGCTGGTTGCGCTGCTGCCAGTAGTCGCGCACGCCGTCGGGGCCTTTCTTTTCCATCGAGCGGTTCAGTTCCTGGCGCTCGCCCTGGTAGTCGAGCAAGGGCACGGCAAAGCCGCAGGCCGTCGTGACTAAATCCACGTCGACCACCACCAGCTGGCGGGCGCCGGGCAAGTCCGGAAACAAGCCAATCAGCTCGTCCCAGCCAGCGTCGCGCGGGTGCAGCACGGCGGCCGTGCCGTAGAGCCGCATGATGTTAGGCTTGCCCTCGAAGGCGCAAAACATGAGCGTGATGCGGTTGAGCTCGCGCAGGTGGGCGGCGGTTTCGTTGCCGCTGCCGGTCAGGTTGAGCCACACCACCTGGTTGGGGCCCAGCACGCGCAGGGTGTCCAGGCCTTTGGGCGACACGTTCACGCGGCCATCGGCCGCGGCGGTGCCCACAAAAAACAACGGCTGCTGCTCAATAAACGCCTGCCGGGCGGCGTCGATGTCGGTGAATTGTTTTCCCATGGCGACGGCGGTGAGGAGGAATACCGTGAAGCGCAAAGGTATCAGGCCGGCGGTGCCGAAAGAACGGCCCGCCGGGCGACTTACGGCCTATTCAGCTTCCAGTGTGGCGAGTAGCTGCCGGGCCTGTTGCAGCAGCTCGGCTTGCAGCGGCTGGTCGGCCGGCGTAATCGTCACTTTCTTCAAAGTTTCCACGATGGCCACCAGCTTGCCCATCTTCGTGCCCGCGACGGGCGACCAGGTTTCGCCGCTTTGCAAGCCCACGCCCCGCTGAAACGTAATAAATGCGTACGTCGTGCCGTCCAGTCTCACGCTAAAGCCCTCGGTGGGCGCGGGGTATTTTGTTTGCAAAATGGCCTTGTTGAACGCACTGGCTACGGCGACTGCGGCCGGAGCGCCCAGCTCTACCGTGACGGTGCTCACGGCCACCGGCTTGGTTTCCTTGCGCTGCAGCGCGCCCCACGCACTGGTCAGGCACACCCGATACGTGAGGTAGTACTTGTGGGCTTTTTCCTCCAGCGAGAGGGCATATTCGGGCGAGAATGACGGCAGCACCACCACCCGCGCCAGGGGCGTGTCACTCAGGCCGGCGCACAGCGCCTCCTGCACTTTGGGGTAGTAGGGGCGCTCGTGCGCGTAACTGGCAAAGTATCCCTGGGAGGGCAGCAGGTGGTCTTCCATGGCTTGGGCCAGCAACGGGGTTTTGGGGGCAGCGCCCAGCAGGCAGGTGGCCAGCAGCCACAGCAGTTTCGTTTTCAAACGGTGAAGTTTTGAATGACCGCCCGGGTGGCGATTAGTAAGACGGCGATGTCTTCGCGGGCAGTTTTGCACACCGGCTGGCTACTGTTTCGCGTCCAGCACCCAGCCGCTCACCATCGCCTCGCCCAGCTTCCAGGCGGCGGCCCAGTCCTTTTCGGGACTCTCAAAAGTGAGCAGGTAGAGGGTGTCGGTTTTGGCGTTGGCCAGGGCCAGTTGGTACACCACGCGGGGGTCGGCTTCGGGCGGGGCGTCGCGGTAGCGCACGGTGCGCTTGTAGAAGGCGCCCTCCACCGTGGCGGTTTTTTCCAGCTGTTTCTGGCTCGGGCCAAAGCCGGTGCGCATCATCAGCAATTCGGCGTAGTCGGCGGCGGGGCGGCCGGTTTTGGCTTTGGCCTTGCGCACCACCTGCAGCGACAGGCCGGTTTGGAACTCCTCGCTTTCGCCCATTTCTTCTTGGGTGAGGTAGTAGGTGGGCGCGCCCTTTTCGCCGGCAGTCTTGAAGTACCAGCCGGCCGGCAAGGGCATGGCCGCTTTTATTTCGGGCAGCGCCTGCCAGGCGAAACCAGCGGGCGCTGCACCCAGCGGCACGTTGTATTTCTGGGCGGCAGCGGGCCGGGCGCAGGCCGCAAGCAGCAAGGCCCAAATTAGGAGGAAACGGAGCATAGAGACATAAGAACGTCATGCAGCGCGCAGCGAAGCATCTTTACTGCAACGGTAATTCAACCAATAGGATTAGTGGTGGCGGTAAAGATGCTTCGCTGCGCGCTGCATGACGGGCCAGAGGAGCCATTGCCACCCACTACACCTTGCCATCGAGCCGGATTTGCCGTATCATCTCCTCGCCAAACTTCCAGGCCAACGGCCAGTCCTTCTCGGGGCTCTCAAAGAGTAGCAGGTAAAACGTGTCCGTTGTGGTATTGGCAATGGCCCATTGCTGGATGATTTTGGCGTCGGGCCCGCTGTTGGCCACGCGGTAGCGCACGCCGTAGAGGCGCAGCGGGCCTTGGGCTTTGCGCTCCTGGCCCAGCACCTGCTGCCCGGCCCCGCGCCCGCTTTTGGCCGTGAAGGCCTGGGCGTAGGCGTCGGCCGGCTGCTTGGATTTGGCGCTCATCTGCCGCACCACGTTCAGGGAAAGGCCGGTTTGGAACTGCTTGCCGGGCAGTATTTTTTCGCGGGTGACGAAGTAGGCCTGCGCGTCGCGGCTGGCTTCGGCCTTGTAGTTCCAGGTGAAGGGCTTGAGCACGGCGGCGTTTACTTCGGGCAGCAGTTGCCAGTTGTAGCCCACGGGCGCGGCCACCGTGCGGCCGGCAGTGGGCGGAGGCGAGGTTTGGGCAGCGGCCGGGCGCATCAGCAACAGGCTGCACACGGCAAACAGGGCGGGACGTATCATAGGATGAAGCATGATTGGTGGAGCTTGGCTATACGATGGCGGGGCCGGGGTGTGTTAGTAAGGTGGCCGCGGCACCGTAGCGCGGACTTTGTGGTCCGCGTCCCCGCGCTGTTTGGATGACTCTAACGGCGCGGGGACGCGGACTACAAAGTCCGCGCTACGGCTGCTTGGCCGGGCCCGTGTCGCCGGCCGGGTCAACCACGTACTCGTGGGCTTTTTGGGCATCGGTGAGGCGCCAGGCGGCCTGCCCGGCGTTGGCGATGGCCACCAGCTGCCGGTAGAGGCCGTTGGCAAACACGATGCGGGCACGGGTGGCCCCGGCGCGGGTGCTCACGGCCTCGTGCCGGTCGGTCATCTGGTCCACAAACAGCCCGTCCTGCCGGGCCACCTCATCAAGCAATGCCTGGGTGAGGCCTTTGTCGGCGTACTCCGCCAGGTATTTGCGGCCCTGCTTCACGGCCATGGTGGCGGCCAGGTGCAGCTTGGCCTGGCTCAGGCCGCTCACGTCGCTCACGCCAAAGCGCTTGTAGGCGGCCGTGCGGGGGTCGTCTTTCAGGGCCACGCAGTCCATCACGGCCTGAATGGCGGTTTCGAGCGCCGTTTCGGTGGTGTCTTTTTCATCCGTCACCACCTTGCCTTCCTGCACCAGCACGGTGTCGGGGTCCATCGCGCCAAAGGCGGCGGTGTCGGCGTCGAACTTGGTGAGCATGGCCGCCGTGATGCCGCGCTTGGCCAGCTCGGCGGCGTCGCGGTGGGCGGTGGGGCTCAGGGCCAGGCAGCGCTCCCAGAGGGCGGCTTGGGTAGAAGGGTACTCGGGCAACGGCGCTTTGTCAAGCATGGGAAATGGGGTAAGGATGAACGCGCAACTGCCACGCTGGCAGCCGCCTTCGCTAAGGTAGGGCGCCGTTGCTGCCCCGTGGCCCCGCCCCCTCCCAAGCACCTCCCGCCGCCCCCGACGCACTGCCCGGCTTGACCAACGCGCCTCCCGCCCGCCTCGATGATTCCGCCGGCCTCCCCGATGCTCCGGCCGGCGGCTTCTATGCACTTCCCGGCATCCTCTATGCTCTTCCCGGCACGGCCAATGCATTTATCGGCGCTATTTCCGGGGTTTTGGGGGCGCCGGGCGGTAAGTTGGGGACTGCCGGCACACCCGCTGGCGCGCGTCTCTGACGCGTGCCGACTGGCGGCGAGCCTCTGGCGCGGGCATTGGAACGACTGGGAAACGGCGCACGGCCCGCGTCAGAGACGCGAAACCAGTGGGCAGCGCGTCGCAGACGCGCACCAGCTAAGCTGGCATGTATTCATGAACAATTTCCCAAGCCCGCTCTATGCTGATGCCGTTTTGATAATCGATGGAAAGCGGATGGTCTGTTGGCTCTAATTCTATTAGTGGGCGTTGGTTATTACCCTGAAAATGGGCCATTGTCTTTAAGCTGAGAGTAGGAGCATAGGGTCCCAGTTCGTTCGCGAACCAGCCGAAATAAGGACCAATTTCAGCACTATCAGAATTTTCAACATAGGTCTGAAAGTTCTCTTTTTTCTGACTTACCCAAACGCCGAAACCTAATCCGTTCTCATCCTCATGGACCGGAATAATAAGGACACCGCGAATAAAAAAATCCTTGCCATCGATGATACAGGTGTCGGCGGTGAGCTCGACGCGCCCAGGCCAGTCTTCCTCCAAAATTTCAGTGGCTAGAAAAGGCTTATCTATTCCGATATCCGGCAAGTCTTGATGAATCTCACCGCAGCAATGACATTTATAGCTCATGGCAGTTGTCGTTTTTGTGCCCCTTTCTACTTCTTCGCCCAAACAGCGGCACCCTACTCTCGGTGCCGTTCCTTAGCCGCCCGATATTGGCCCGGTGGGTGTAGATGAGCAGCGCCGCTAGCACGAAGCCGACGTAGACCATGAACGACTGTTGCGGCCGAAACTGGGGCAGCAGTTGCAGCAGCGCGAAGCTGACGCCCGCCGTCATGCTGGCCAACGACACGTAGCGGAACAGCAGCAGCATCACCACGAAGACGCCCAGGCACACGCCCACCGTGGCCGGGGCCACGCCCAGCATCATGCCCAGGATGGTGGCCACGCCCTTGCCGCCCCGAAACTGCGCAAACACCGGGTAGATATGCCCCACCACGGCCAGCACCCCGCAGGCCAGCTTGAAATACAACTCGTGCTCCGGCGCGATGGCACCGTGCGTCACCAGCAGCCGCGGCAGGAAATAGGCGGCCACAAAGCCCTTCAGCGCATCCACGAGCAGCACGGCCGAGCCGGCTTTGGGGCCCAGCACCCGGAAGGTGTTGGTGGCGCCGGCGTTGCCGGAGCCGTGCTCGCGGATATCGGCCAGGCCGAAGAAGCGCCGGCCCACCCACAGGGCCGTGGGAATGGAGCCGAGCAGATAGGCCGTGAGGAGGGCGAGGGCGATGTAGAGGTAATTCATGCGGGGATAAATGTAGGGGAATGCGTCATTATGAAGGCAACGCATAAAGCAGAACGTCATGTCGAGCGCAGCCGAGACATCTCGCGTGGGGTAGCAATTCTTTCGTTGGACGATTGAGTTACTACCCCACGCGAGATGTCTCGGCTACGCTCGACATGACGTTCTGTTACGAGCCAAGCAACCGTTTGATTGGCCTTAACTATCCCCGAACGGGTCGTCGGCGGCTTTCTTTTTCTTCTTCTCTTCCTCCTTCTTCTTTTTCTCCTCCTCCTTTTTCAGCTTTTCAGCTTCCTTGGCCTGGCGCTCGGCTTCCTTCTTGGTCTGGGCGGCGTCGGGTTCGGCGGCGGGGGCGTCGGCGGCGGGTTCGGCGGCTTTTTCCTTGTCCTTAGCTTTCTCCTTTTTGGGCTCCGGCTCAGCGGCGGGGGCGTCGGCGGCCTTGTCTTTGTCCTTGGCTTTTTCCTTTTTAGGCTCGGGTGCGGCAGCCGGCTCGTCCACGGTGCCGTCGCCGAAGGGGTCGTTGTCCTTCTTCTTCTTTTTCTTGGTCGAAACGGGCGCTTCGGCCGGGGCACTGCCGGGGTTGGCGTTGGGGTCAGCGCCGAAGGCGTCCTCGTCCTTGCTCTTCTTCTTTTTCTTCTTGTCCTCAAACACGTCGAAGTTGCCGGTGGGCGTGGGGGCGGCGGGGCGGGCGGCCAGCTTGCCGGTTTTGCCCAGGTAGTCCTTCTGGAAGTGCGCGCGGAAGCCGTCCACGTCGCCAAAGTCGCCGAGGAAGACGCCGTAGCTGCTGGCCGTTTCGTAGTCGCCCTTCTGCTTGCCCCCGATTTCGGCGTCGAAGCTCTCGCTGGATGATTTCGCCTTGAGCAGGTTGTTGGCGTACTTGAGGTAGTACCAGGTCTGGGGCTCGGGCTCGAGGTACACCTCCACCACGTCGGTCGAGTTTTCGCGGCGGATTTCCACGTAGCCGTTCATCAGGGCGTTGAGGGGCGTTTTGCCCACGCCGGCCACCCCGATTTCGCCCACAGAGTACCAGGCGCGCTTCTTGTCGTTCCAGCGCAGGTTCACCTTGCTCAGCAGCAGGGTGTGGGCCAGCTTGGGCGAGAGCTTGATGAGCGGGTCGGCGGCGCCGCGGTGCGACGAGTAGCCTTCCACGCCCTTGTCGCCGATGAACTGGCCCAGCTTGTACAACTCGTTGCTGGAGCCGTCCTGCGCCTCGGCCGAGCCTTTGGTGACGCGCACCAGCTCGGCGCCCATCACGTCCACGGCCTTTGGGGGCATGGTGATGTCGATGCCCAGCAGCGCGTCCACCGAGTAGCGGGCGCTGTCGGGGTTGGCGGTGCCCACGCCGGCGGCCACCATCTTGTAGTCCTTGCTGGCACCGATGAACGACATGGGCCCGCGGAAGCTGAGCGAGTTGGTTTCGTCGGTGTAGGTGAGGGCCGCGCCTTCGTAGGCGTTCACGTCGTCGAGGTCGCGGCGCGAGATGCTGTACACGCCCTTCTTGTCGTCGTAGCGCAGCTTGCCGTCCACCTTGAACAGGGCCACGTCGGTGGGGTTGGGCACGGTGGCCGCGTACAGCGGGTACAGCTTGTTGCTCTGGTCCGACAAGAACAGGCCGGTCACGAGCGGCGTGCCGTCCTCGGCCTTGATGTCCTTCAGGTTGAGGCTAAAGTTTTTGGGGTCGATGGAGTCTTTCACCGCAATCCACTCGGCCGCGGTGCGGGTTTTGCCGAACTGCAGCTGCACCTGCCCGTCGAAGGCGAAGCCGCGGCGCTGCGAGTTCAGCTGCACGTTGCCACGGTAGCCGATGCGGGGCGTGAGCTGAAACTTGCCGTTGGTGGCCACCACGGCGGTGGCCAGGGTGGCCGGGCCGGGGGCGTCGCCCAGGTCCGACTCGCGCTTGCGGCTGCCCAGCAGGCCGCCCTTCTTGCCCTTGTCGGTGCTGGCGAGCAGGGCGCCGGGGTCGGGCTCGAAGTTGGAGAAGCGCAAGGCCACCGAGTCGCGCGCGGTTTTGAAGGTGTACTCGGCCGTGCCGCTGAAGGCCGCCTTCGACAGCACGTCGATGCTGCCCTTGCTGAGGCGGTGGAACTTAGCCAGCGAGTCGAGCAGCACCGTGGCGTTTTTGAAGCGCCCAATCTTGCCGTTGGCCCCGATGTTCACCTTGCCGGAGTCGGGCATCACCCAGGCGTCGGCGGCGGCGATGTAGGGCACGCCGCCCACCTTCATCTGGTACTTGGCCAGGTCGTAGGTGGCAGTAGCGGCCTTGAACTTCAGGCCCTGCTGGTCGGGGTTGGTGGAGTAGAAGTACGACCGGGTGGAGTCGGCGTTGGCGGCCACGCGCAGCTTCACCTGCTTTTTCTTGAAGTCCCAGTGGCCGTCGCTCAGCGTGGTTTTAAACTTCGAATACGGCAGGTCGATGCTGGCCTTGCTGCCGTCTTCGCGCTTGAAGTCGGCGTAGCCTTTCTGCATGTTGTACTCAAACGCCACGTCGTTGGCGGTGAGGGCCGGCTTGTTGGCTTCGGCCGATTTCACGCTCAGCGCCGCCTTGCGGCCGGAGTAGCTGTCCGACTTGAACGTGAATTCCGGCGACTTGATGAAGGTCTGCGGGCCGTCGAGGCGGCCGGCGCCGCCGGCGTTGCGGGGCGTCAGCAGCGCGGTGCCTTTGAAGTTGTAGCCCGAGGCCGTCTTGGTTTTGGGGTCTGCGGGGCCGGAGTAGAGGCGAATGGCCTCGCCGCTGGCCGGCGTGGTCAGGTACATCGAGTCCTGGCGCACGTTCCAGTTCATGAGGTAGCCGGCGGGCAGGCTCATCTTGGGAATGTCGGCGGTGGCGGTTTTCTTGGCCGCGATGGCGCCGGTTTTGCCCACGGCCACCACCGAGTCGCGGTAAAATACGAAGCTGTTGGAAGTGAACGTGCCCGACTGGTAGGTCACGGTGCCGTCGGCCTGCAGGCCCTTGCCGTCCATCTTCACCTTGTTGAACACCCGGCCGCGGCCCTTGTAGAGCGGGAAGCCGTCCTTGGGCACGTCGTAGGTGAAGCCCAGCGAGCCGTCGGGCTGCACGGTGAGCTTGGTTTTGAGGTCGGGCAGAATGCCGCCGCTGCGGAAGGTACCGTCGAACCCGGAAGCTGCCTTGCCGATGCCATTCAGCGAGTCGAGCTTGAACGGCGGAATGTCGAACACCATCGTGGAGTCGTAGGCGCCGCCCAGCACGTCCTGCTTGCCGAAGTACACGTTGGACCCGGTTTTGGAATCGAACGACGGATAATTCGGCTTTTTCTTGCGGCCCGATTTGTTTTTGGGGTCGTTGAGGAACAGCCGGCCGCTGGAGGTCTTGCCCTTGTTGGTGAGGGCGAAGTCGGCCCTTTTGCCGGTGGGCTTGCCCTTGGCGTCCTTGGCCTCGCTGCGAATGACGATGGAGTCAATCTTGGCCATGTCGACGTAGAAGCCGTCGTAGTCAAACTTGAATTCGCGGCCCTTGAAGCGCATGGCCGACGCCACCACCGTGCCGCTGAAATCGATGTTCCGGTTTTTCTGGATGCGGATGATGGCGCTGTCCGGCTTCACGAACACCGTGGCCGAGTCGTCGGAAAAGTTGAACCGGTCCACGCCGCGCACCAGCAGCTCGTTGGTGTTCAGGTTGAGCGTGGCGTTGCGGCCCGAGCCCGACAAGGACTTGATGGCGATGTGGTCGTAGTCCTTCTTATCGCGTGCCGAGGCCACGTAGTGGAAGCCCTTGGGCAGAATGGTGACCTCGCCGGTCTGGGCGTTCCAGCCCACGTAGCCGTCGCGGGTGAGGCCCGAAGCCGCGCTGCGCATGTTGTCTTCCGAGGTTTGCAGGTCGCGGGCCAGGTCGCTCACGTTGATGGTTTTCACGTTGCCGTGGGCCTGGCTGTAGCCCACCAGCATCTGGAGCGGGTGCAGCCGGTTGATGCTCTTGAGCTGCTGGTAGCGGTTGTTGGTGAAGAACTCCTTGCTCTCGAAGTCCGCCGACTGCTGGTTTTTCGACGACAATACTTCGAAGTCGACCGTGGGCTGGCGCAGGTTCCAGGTCAGGGCCTGCGTCCGGATTTCCATCTGGTGGTAGGAGTCGCTGTAGGGCGTGTTCTTGTACAGGCCTTCCTCGCGCGAGAGCTTGAGCTGCTGCTTGGCTTTGGAATACTTGAGCTGGGCGCCGGGGTGCGTCACCGAGTCCTTCGCGCCCTGGTAGATGGTGATGGCCGCCCGGCTGGCCGTAATCAGCGAGTCGCCGAGCACGTAGGCCCGCGACGCGGCCTTGAACTTGGGCTTGCCGTCGAGGCTCACCGTGAGGTTGGAGAGCGAGCCGTCGAGGGCCGCGCTCAGCACCTTGCTGCCCGCCATCGACAGGCCGCCGCGGTAGGAGATGTTGTCGCCCAAGCTCTTGATGCGGGCGTCGTTGGTGAGCGAGATGAAGCGCGGGTAGCCGTTGTCGGTCTGGCCGGGCTTGCGGCGCACGGCCTTGTAGCTGAGGGCGCCTTTCACGGGGGCTTCCAGCACGGCCGGGTAGGTCAGCGTCACGGGCTGGGCCGTGAACTCGGGCTTGGCCATGTCGAAGTCGAACCCCGCCAAATCGGCCGTCACCAGATTGGTTTTGATGGACCACGTGAACTGCCCGCCGGTGGCAATGAAGCGGTTGGTATTGGGCACGGCCGTGCCGCTCACCTTCTTCAGAAAAACCGAGTCGCCGGCCGAAGCCATGAACAGGTCGGCATCTTTAATAACGAGCACGGCCCCGCGGGCGGGCGGCGCCAGATATTCTTCGTAGGGCAGCGCCGAGGGCGTGAAGCTGGCCGTGGGCGTCTCAAAATCGGCGGCTTTGGCAGCCAGCTCGGCGGCCGTAGGCTTGGCGGCCGGGCTGGCTTTGGCAGCGGCCGGGGTGGCTTTGGCTACAGGCTTTTTGGCCGGTGCCTTCTTTTTCACGGGCGCGCCCCAGCCGTCGTCGGCATCGCCCCAGCCGCCACCCGACGGCGACGACCACAAGTCGGCGGTGTCCCAGCCACTGCTGCTGGCTTTTTTCTTGGGTGCAGGCTTGGGTGCGGCTTTGGCCACGGGTTTGGGCGCCGCTTTCTTGGCGGCGGGCTTGGGCGCGGCGGGCAGCGGCTCCTCTTTGGGCGCCGGCGCAGCGGTGCCAAAATCCAGGTTGGAAACGGGCGCGGCGATGGGGGAATACGCAAACGACACGGTGCCGCCCACGGCCCGCAAGGTGTTGTAACCGGTTTTGTAGAGGTAGCCGCCGTTGAGAAAGCGGTTGGTGGTGTTGATGAATTTCTCGGTTTCGGTGGGCTGCTCCTTGGCCAGCGTCTGGCTCAGCACTTCCAGAAACTGGTCCATCTGCGCGTCGCTGAGCTTGGCCGTGTTCACCCCGCCGAGGATGGCGCCGAACAGACTCTCGAAATGCGGCCGGGGCCGGAAGTGCTGGGTCAGCATCACCTGCGACAGCGCCACGATGCGCGCCTGCTGCGACGAGGTGAGCCGGTTGGTGCCCCACAGCTCCTTGAGCCGGGCGGCGGTGGCCATGGCGCCGGCGTTTTTGGTGGCGGCCATCATGCTCTGCACGTCGGCAATGTACTGGAGCGGGTCGGTGGCCAGGGTGCCCACGCGGTAGCGCGGGGCGGCGGGCGGCGCGGTGCTCGGGGTGGCCGCCTTCGTCTGGGCCTGCGCCGCCGAATGGCTGCCCAGCATCAGGCTCAACCACGCCGTCAGAATAATATATGGCTTCATAAAGTCAGTTTTCAATCCTTGTGGGCCGTTGCGCAAGCCCGGGCCGCTTCGCAAAGCATCGCATGTTACCTCTCTCAACCCCTGGAATTTGCGGCCGCCGCCGCCAACGACGCGGCCTCCACCCCACGGGCTGCTTTTTTGAACGCAAACACCTGGCACGAAGGATAGTGCCCAGCGTTGCGCTAAAAAACCCGGTACAAGTTAGGCAAAATCAAAAAATCAATCTACTAATCAATATTCCCGACAGGCAATACCTGTTGATTATCAGCATTATTCTGGCCATCATCCGGTTTCTGTCCTTGCCATAGTTCACTTTTCCAAAGGTCACCGGCTGGCCTTGCACCGTTCCGTCCCCGGCGCGTTGCCGCGGCCGCGGTTTACATTTGGCGCCATGACCACCTCCGCCGCTCCCATTCGCACCGCCCTGCTCGCCTACGGCATGTCGGGCAAGCTTTTTCAGGCTCCTTTTCTCTCGGCGCACGCCGGGTTCGACCTCGTGGGCGTGGCCGAGCGCACCGAGCAGCGCATGCACCGCGACTACCCCGGCATCCGCAGCTACCCCAGCGTGGCCGAGCTACTGGCCGACCCCGGCATCGAGCTCGTGGTGGTGAACACGCCCAGCAACACCCACTTCGACCTGGCCAGCCAGGCCCTGCGCGCCGGCAAGCACGTGCTGCTCGAAAAGCCCGTGGCCACGTCGGCAGCGCAGTTTCAGAAGCTTCTCGCCCTTGCCCAAGCGGCCGGCCGCCACCTGCTGGCCTACCACAACCGGCGCTGGGACACCGACTTCGGCGCCGTGCGCCGGGTGGTGGAAAGCGGGCAGCTGGGCCAGCTCATCGAAGTGCATTTTCGCTTCGACCGCTACAAGACCGCGTTGAACCCCAAGAAATTCAAAGAGGAAGTGCTGCCCGGCAGCGGCCTGCTCTACGACCTCGGCCCGCACCTCAGCGACCAAGCGCTCAGCCTGTTTGGCCAGCCGCTGAGCTACCACAAAACCGCGGGGCACTACCGCGTCGGCACCCAGGTCGACGACTACTTTTCGCTGCACCTGCGCTACCCGCAAGGCCTGAACGTGTGGCTGACCTCCGGCCTGCTCATCGCCGACCCCGGCCCGGCCTACGTGCTGCACGGCACGCAGGGCAGCTACCAGAAAGGCCGCACCGACCCGCAGGAACCTCAGCTGCTGGCGGGAATGTCGCCCCTGGCCCTGGAGTACGGCCGCGAAAAACCCGGCCAAGAAGGCCGCCTGACGCTGGCCGGCCCGGACGGAGCGCTAACGACCCAGCCGGACCCGGCCGCGCCCGGCAACTACCTCGGGCTGTTCGATGCCGTGCAGCAAACCATTCGCGACGGCGCCCCCTACCCCATCACCAACGAGCAATTGCTTTGGCAAAACGAGCTGCTGGAAGCCCCCGCTGATTGGAGCTTTAAGAAACCCTAAAAAGTCGGCTTCTTGCCCCAAGCGGGCTTATTGGGCCGCCACGGCCTGCAGTTCCTGCACCAAATCGGCGGAGCCCACAAACAGTGGCGCGCGCTGGTGCAGGTCGGCGGTGGGGTGCACGTCGAGCACCACATCGGCCCCGGTCACGGCCATGCCGCCAGCCTGCTCGATGAGGAAGGCCAACGGGTAGCCTTCGTAGAGCAGGCGCAGCTTGCCGGCCGGCTTGTCCGTGGTGGGCGGGTAGAGGTAAATGCCGCCCGTGAAGAGGTTGCGGTGGTAGTCGGCCACCAGCGAACCCACGTAGCGGGCCGTGAGGCGGCGCTCCTTGCAGGTGGTGAGGAAGGTGCGCACAAACTCCGGGTAGTCGAACCAGTTGCCTTCGTTGCAGGAAAAAATTGGTCCCTGGCGCGGAATCTTGATGTCGGGGTGCGAGAGGAAGAATTCGCCCAGCGAGTTTTCGTAGGTGAAGCCCGCCACGCCGTGCCCGGTGGTGTACACCAGCATGGTGCTGGAGCCGTAGAGAATGTAGCCCGCAGCCACCTGCGAGCGGCCGCCCTGCAAAAAGTCTTCCTTGCGCGCCGGCCCGCCAATGCGCGACACGCGGCGGTAGATGCTGAAAATGGTGCCGATGCTCACGTTCACGTCGATGTTGGAGGAGCCGTCGAGCGGGTCGATGGCCACCACGTACTTGCCGTGGGTGTTGCCGGTTTCGATGATGTGCTCGTCTTCTTCCGACAGCACGGCGCAGGCCTCGCCCCCGTTCGTCAGCGCCCGGATGAAGCGGATGTTGGCTTCTACGTCGAGCTTTTGCTGGTGCTCGCCCTGCACGTTTCTTTCGCCCATGGCCCCGGTGATGCGCGAAAGGCCCGCCCGGTTCACCTCGCGGTTCACGATTTTGCCGGCCAGGGCAATGTCGCGCAGTAGCTGGCTCAGCTCGCCGGTGGCGTAGGCAAATTCAGATTCTTTGCGCTTGATGTAGCGTTCCAGCGTGGTGCCAACGGGGGTGGCCAGGGTGTTTTCGGTGGCTTGGGCTTGAGACATGGGGGAGACTTGTGGCGCGGACTCGGCGAGTCCGCGCATAGATTGGTTCTGACGTGAGGGTGGCGCGCGGACTCGCCGAGTCCACGCTACGGTTTTAGCTGGCTTGCTTCTGGGCCTGCCACAGCACCACCTGCCAGCCTTTTTTCTTGTCTTTGATTTGCGTCACCACGTACTTGATGCGGGCCACGCTGGTGCTGCCGTCGGGCTGGGGCGGCGAGGTGATGCGGATGGTGCCGTTCACGACGGCCGTTTTGTCGTCGTTGTACAGGCGCACGTTCAGGGCGTCCACGTCAATCTTGCCGTACTGGCTTTTGCCGTCCTTAATGCTCTGGATGTATTCCGACTTGGTGTTTTGCAGGCCGCTGCCGTGCGTGTACACCAGGTCATCGGCGAAAACCTTTTCCAGAAACGCGTAGTCCTTTTTTACCTGCGCCTCAAAGCGCTGCCGCTCCAGGGCTTCAACTTCCTTAACAGTGGCCATACTTTTCTGATTAGGCGCCTGGGCGAGGGCGAACAAAGGCAAAGCCAGCAACAGCGCCAGCAGCAGGGGCCGCGTTTTCATATCCGGAAAGGGGTTTGGAAGGAAAGCAAAACGGCGCGGCCTCCGTTGAAAACCGCGCCGTTTGAAGGGTTTTATTCGTCTTCGAGCTGGATGGGCTCCATGCGGGGCACCAGCGTGAACATCAGCACCCAGGCCAGCAGATAGGCCGCGCCGCAGATAAAAAACATGATGTAGTACGCCTTGTCGATTTGGCCAATGCTCTCGAAGTGCACAAACATGCGCTTCTGCACCAGCGCCGTGAGGGCGATGCCGCCCAGGCCGCCGGCCATGCCGCCGATGCCCGTGACGGAGCCCACCGCGCGCTTCGGAAACATGTCCGATACCGTGGTGAAGATGTTGGCGCTCCAGGCCTGGTGGGCCGCCGCCGCAATGCCAATGACCAGCACCGCCAGCCACATGTTCAGGCTGCCCAGCCACTGTGCGGCCACGATGGGGAGCACGCAGAAAGCAATAATCAGCATAGCCGTTTTGCGGGCCTGAAACGCGGGCATTCCGCGCTTGATGAAGCCCAGCGGCAAATAGCCGCCGCCAACGCTGCCGATGCTCGACAAAATGTATACCGCTGCCACCGGCAGGGCCACGTCCGTGCCCTTGAGGTGGTACTGCTTGCCCAAAAAGTCGGGCAACCAAAACAGGTAGAACCACCAGATGGGGTCGGTCAGGAACTTGCCCAGCACGAAGGCCCAGGTTTGGCGGAAGCCCAACAGCGTGGCCCACGAGGCTTTGGGTTTTTCTTCTACCACCCCTTCGGCCGGCAGGCCCACCGGAATGTCGGCATTGATGTAATCAAATTCGGCTTTGCTCAGCCGTTTGCTGTTAGCCGGTGTTTCGTATATTAAATACCACAGCATCAGCCAAATAAAGCCCAGCGCACCGGTAATGATAAAGGCCCATTTCCAGCCATTGGGCCCTGTGGCGGCAATGTAGAGAACCGACGGCGCGATGATGGCGCCCACGTTGGAACCCGAGTTGAAAATGCCGGTGGCCAGGGCCCGCTCCCGCTGCGGAAACCACTCGGCCACGGTTTTGATGGCGGCCGGGAAGTTGCCGGCTTCCGTGATGCCCAGAAACCCGCGGGCGACGCCAAAGCCCAGCGTGCTGCTCACAAAGGCGTGCCCCATGGCCGACAGGCTCCACAGCGCCGTGGCCAAGCCATACCCAAGCTTGGTTCCCAACCTGTCGATGATGCGCCCCACGCCCACCATGCCAACGGCATAGGCTAGCTTAAAGGTAATCTCGATGTTGGCGTAGTCGGCCGCCGTCCAGCTGAACACCTTTTCCAGATTGGGCTTCAGCAGCGAAATAACCGCCCGGTCGAGGTAGTTGATGGTGGTGGCAAAAAACACGAGGGCGCAAATGGTCCAGCGGTATTTGCCCATCGCGGCATTGGCAGTGGTCAGCGGGGAATCAGGCGGCGCCTGGGCGGAAGTTGTTTTCATCGAGTTCGGGAATTTGAAACCAGGGCAATACTCGGCAACCAGCCAATGGCACGCCGGGCGTGCCATCAGAAACTATTTTTTCAGTGTTTCAACAAACTGCATCAGCTGGCTGATGCTGGCGGAAAGCGCATCGGTATCGTCGGCATTTTTGAAGAGCTGCGAGCCCATGCCCACCGCATTCACGCCCGCGCCAAACCAAGCGCTCACACTTTCTTCGGTCGGCTCCACACCTCCCGTCACCATCAGCTTGATGTGAGGCATAGGGCCGCGCAGGGCTTTTACATAGTCGGGCCCCACCACGTTGCCGGGGAAAATCTTTACCACGGCCGCGCCAAACTGGCTGGCGTGGTAAATCTCGGTGGGCGTCATGGCACCGGGCAGCCACGGAATGTTGCGGCTGCGGCACACGTCGGCCACCTCGGCCGTGGCGCAGGGCTGCACCACAAACTCAGCCCCCGCGGCAATGAACTTAGCCGCGTCTTCGGCCTGGTAAATGGTGCCGATACCCAGAATCATATCCGGGCACTGCCCGGCCACGAAAGCCTGCAGCTGCGTGAACACCTCCAGCGCCTGCTCGCCCCGGTTCACAAACTCGAACACGCGAATGCCGCCGGTGTAGCACGCCTGCAAAATGCGCTGGGCGTACGCCACGTCGGCGTGGTAGAACACGGGCACCACCGGGTAGCGGAGCAGCGCGGCGAGGGTTTCTTCGGCGGAGTGTCGGGGCATAGTTTGAGCTGTTAGCTATTAGCTGCTAGCCGTTAGCTGATTTTCAGGATTTAAAAAGCTAATAGCTAACCGCCATCAGCTAATAACTTAATTTAGCGCAGTAACCGGCCGCTGGTGTTGCCTTTCATAATTTCTTCCACCTCGGCCACTGTTACCAGATTCACGTCGCCGTGCACGGTGTGCTTCAGGGCCGAGGCCGCTACTCCGAAGGTAAGCGCCTGCTGGGGGTTGTCGTACGCCAGCGAGCCGTAGATGAAGCCGGCCATGAAGGCGTCGCCCCCACCAATGCGGTCGACGATGGGGTTGATGTCGTAGGTAACGGTTTCGAGAAACTGTTGGCCGTCGTAATAGATGCCTTTCAAGCCGTTGTGCGAGGCACTGTGCGTTTTGCGGCGCGTGGTGACAACCTGCTTGATTTGCGGAAACCGCGCCATCACCTGCTGGGCCACCGATACAAACTTGCTGTCGGTGCCGGGCTGCGGCTTGATGCCGAACAGGTCCTCGGCGTCGTTTTCGGAGCACACCACCACGTCGCAACCTTCCACCAGTTCCGACATCACGGACTGGGCCGTCTGGCCGTACTGCCACAGGTTGCGGCGGTAGTTCACATCGGCCGAAACGGTGATGCCCAGGCGGCGGGCGGCGGCAATGGCCTGGCGCGTGGCCTCGGCCGTGCTGGCCGAAATGGCGGGCGTGATGCCCGTCCAGTGCAGCCAGCCGGCATTCTTCAGGATTTCATCCCAGTTGAAGGCCGCCGGGTCGAGGTTGGCGAAGGCCGAATTGGCGCGGTCGTACACCACTTTGCTGGGCCGCATCCCCGCCCCCACTTCCAGAAAATACAGCCCGAGGCGGTCGCCCTGATAAATGGTGGCGTCCATGTTCACGCCCAGGGCGCGGAACTGCTGAGCCGCGGCGCGGCCTAAGTCGTTGGCCGGAAAGCAAGTAACGTGCGCGGCGGGCACTCCAAAACCGGCCAGGGAAGCGCCCACGTTGGCGTCGCCGCCGCCGTAGGTGATTTCGAGGCTTTGCGTTTGGGCGAACCGATAATTCAACGGCGGCGACAGCCGCATCATGATTTCGCCGAACGTGACAACTTGCTTCATTTAGTAAGGAATTGGGTACTTAAGGGCTGAGGGAATTGGTAGAACGTCATGCAGAGCGCAGCGAAGCATCTTTACTGCACAACGCAACTAGTTACTCTTGCAGTAAAGATGCTTCGCTGCGCTCTGCATGACGTTCGGTTTTTCCAGTATTTACGCCGTTACGGCCGCGGCTTCTACCACTTTGCCGAAGCCGAAATACTCCCTGGCATTGCCGTAGCAGATGTTTTGCACCGTGCGGCCCAGCAGGTCCATGTCGGCCGGCAGCTCGCCGTTTTCCACGTCGTTGCCGAGTAGGTTGCAGAGCACGCGGCGGAAATACTCGTGGCGCGGGTACGAGAGGAAGCTGCGCGAGTCGGTGAGCATGCCCACGAAGCGCGACAACAAGCCCATGTTACTCAGAGCGTTGATTTGCTTTTCCATGCCGTCCTTCTGGTCGAGAAACCACCAGCCGGAGCCGAACTGGATTTTGCCCGCCACCGAACCGTCGTTGAAGTTGCCAATCATTGTGGCAATGAGTTCGTTGTCGGCCGGGTTGAGGTTGTAGATGATGGTTTTAGCCAGCTTGTCCTGCCCGTCGAGGCGGTCGAGGAAAGCCGACAACGCGCGGCCCTGCGGGAAATCGCCAATGGAATCCCAGCCCGTGTCGGGGCCCAGTTCGCGCAGCATGCGCGAGTTGTTGTTGCGCAGCGCGCCGATGTGGTACTGCTGCGTCCAGCCCTTTTCCCAATCTAGCACGGCCAGCAGCACCAGCATGGCCGATTTGAACTTCAACACCTCGTCGGCGGTCAGCTCGGCGCCGCCGCGCACTTTCGAGAAGATGGCGTCAATTTCCGCGTCGGTGTATTCAGAGGCATAAATCTGCTCCAGGCCGTGGTCCGACAGACGGCAGCCCACGCTGGCGAAGAAATCATGGCGGCGGCGGAGGGCCTTTTCCAGGTCGGCAAAGGTGCGGATGTCGAGCTCAGCGGCAACGGCCAGCTTGTCGAGGTACTGGTTGTAGGCCGCGGCCGATTCCGGGGCCATCGCCTTGTCGGCGCGGAAGGTAGGCAGCACGTTTACGGCAAAGCCCGAGGCGGCCAGTGCCTGGTGGTGCTCCAGCGAATCGGCCGGGTCGTCGGTGGTGCAGAGGGTTTCCACCTGCATCATTTTCAGCAGGTTTTGCACCGAGTACTCGGCCGTTTGCAGCTTGGCACTGCACTCGTCGTAGATGCGGCGGGCGCTGTCCTTGTTCAGCAGCTCGGTGATGCCGAAGTAGCGGCGCAGCTCCAGGTGCGTCCAGTGGTAGAGGGGGTTGCGCAGGGTGTAGGGCACGGTTTCGGCCCATTTCTCAAACTTCTCCCAGTCCGAGGCATCACCGGTGATGTAGCGCTCGGGCACGCCGTTGGCCCGCATGGCGCGCCACTTGTAGTGGTCGCCGTAGAGCCAGATTTGGGTGATGTTTTCAAACTGCTTGTCCTCGGCTATCTGGTCGGGCAGCAGGTGGTTATGATAGTCGATGATGGGCATCTGCTTGGCATACTCGTGGTAGAGCGTGCTGGCCGTGGCCGTTTGCAGCAGGAAATCGTCGGAGAGAAAAGGCTTCATAAGCAACTAGGTTGGGATGGGTGGGAACCCGGTTAGTGCGGCTGCTTCGAGAACCGAAGGTAGGCCGCCGCGGGGGCCGTATCCTTCACAAAGCGGGATTTAATTAGCGAAAACGGTTGCGTAAATAAATCAACTCGTCTGTCATCCTGAGCGCAGCGAAGGACCTTCTCACACAGAAACAACTTATGGTAATTCAGCCGAAGCTGGCGCGGTAAGGTCCTTCGCTGCGCTCAGGATGACAGACGGGAAATGTTACAAACTCACCCCGCGCTTCCACGGGATGAAATCGGTCTGGTCGTGGCGCACGGCGGCCACTTCCTCGCCGCTGGCCACCCGGATGACGTAGTCCAGAATGCGCTCGCCGGCCTGCTCGATGGTTTCTTCGCCGTCAATCACCGTTCCGGTGTTCACGTCGATGATGTCGGGCATGCGCTTGGCGAGGGCCGTGTTGCTGGCCACCTTAATAACCGGGGCAATGGGGTTGCCGGTGGGCGTGCCCAGGCCCGTGGTGAACAGGACGATGTTGGCGCCTGAGCCCACTTCGGCCGTGGTCGATTCCACGTCGTTGCCGGGCGTACAGAGCAGGTTCAAACCGGGCTTGGTCACGGGCTCGGGGTAATCGAGCACGGCCACCACCGGCGACGAGCCGCCCTTGCGGGCCGCGCCGGCCGATTTCATGGCGTCCGTAATCAAACCGTCACGGATATTGCCCGGCGAGGGGTTCATATCGAAGCCCGAGCCCACGGCCACGGCGCTGTCGCCGTAGGCCTTCATCAGGCTGCTGAACCGCTCGGCCACGGCGGGCTCCACGCTGCGGTCCACGAGTTCCTGCTCCACGCCGCACAGCTCCGGGAATTCGGCCAAGATAACCGAGCCGCCCAACGCCACCAGCATGTCCGAAACATGACCCAAAGCCGGGTTGGCCGAGATGCCGGAGAACCCATCGGAGCCGCCGCACTCTAGGCCGATGTTCAGGGCCTTCAGCGGTGCGGGCTCGCGGCGCGCCTGGTTGGCAATCATCAGGCCGGCAAAAGTTTGGCGCAGCGCCGTGCTGATGAGGGCTTCCTCGGTGCCCAGCTTTTGCTGGTCGAGGATGTAGAGGGGCTTGCTGAAATGGGGGTCGCGCTTGGCGATTTCCTCCTGCAGCATGCTGGCCTGCGCGTTCTGGCAGCCGAGGCTGAGCACGGTGGCGCCAGCCACGTTGGGATGCGTGATGTAGCCGGCCAGCAGGCCGCACAGCGTCTGGGCATCCTGACGAATGCCGCCGCAGCCCCCCTCGTGCGAGAGGAAACGGATGCCGTCCACGTTCGGGAACGGGCGCTGGTTCTGGGCCACGTCCTCCCCGGCGGCCAAATCGGCACTGAGGATTTCCTCCACCGACTTACCGGCTTGCAGCAGGCTAAGCAATTTACGGGTTTCGGGCTGGTAGTTCTTGCGGCGCTCGTAGCCGAGGTCGGTAATCAGGGCGTCTTTCAGCACCTGGATATTACGATTTTCGCAGAACACCAGCGGAATCACCAGCCAGTAGTTGGCGGTGCCCACGCGGCCATCGGCGCGGTGGTAGCCCAGGAAGGTGCGGTTTTGCCAGCCCGACACGTCGGGGGCCTGCCAGGCGGCGCGCTGGTGGGCGTTTTCGTCGTAGCTGTTGGTGGCGTGCTGCATGTTGGCCGTGGTGAGGCGGCCGCCGGGGCGAATGGCTTCTTTGGCTTTGCCCACCAGCACGCCGTACATCGTCACGGATTGACCCACGCTCAGGCCCAGCGGCGTGAGCTTGTGCTTGGCCGGAATGGCTTCGGTGGTGGTCACGTAGCCGCCTTCCCAGGGCACCTCGGTGCCGATGGGCAGGTCGACGAGGGCAACCAATACGTTGTCGGCGGGGTGAATGCGAGCAACTTGATGTTTCATAGTATTCAAACAGAAAACGGCCGCAACTAATTAGCCAAAGCTGTTTTTTTGGTGAAAAAAGCCGCCAGGGTGCCCGCCGGGTCCTCCTCCAGCAGCTGGGTCAGGTAGTTGGTCACGGCATTGGCAAAGCCGGGCAGGCGGGTCAGGTCCTGGCCCCACAGCACTGTGTTGCGCAGGGCGGTAGTGGTCAGCTCCTCGGGCGAGAGACGGGCCCACAGGTCGGCAAAGTAGCTGGCGCGGTCGTCGATGATGGTGTAGGGCTCGCCGTTGGCTTCGCCCTGGCCCACACCCGGCGCCGAGGCCGTGTTGCGCATGAACAGCAGGTAGGCCGCAAAGCCCAGGGCCATGTAGTGCGGCACGGCGTTGTGCGTCTGGTAGTAGTGCAGCAGCGTGGGCACGTTGCGCATCTGCATCTTGGCGGTGCCCTGCATGGCAATGGCCAGCCAGCGGTGCTCCAGGAAGGGGTTACGGAACCGGTCAAGCACCTGCATGCCGAAGCGCTGTCCCACCTTCTCGTCCACCTGGTACGGGATGCCGGGCAGCAAATCGGCCAGCATCAGGTTGTGGATGAAGCGCGCCAGGTCTTCGTTTTCCAGGGCTTCGCGCACGGTGGCGCAGCCCACGAGGTGGGCCAGGGCGTAGCTCAGCGTGTGCGTGCCATTGAGCAAGCGCAGCTTCAGCTCGCGGAACAGCGTGATGTCGGGCCGCACCACCACGCCCTTGGCCACGGCGTGGAACGAGAGCACCTCCCGCACCTTCTCGCCGCCCTCAATGGCCCACAGGGCGTAGGCTTCGCTCATGGTGAGCAACTCGTCTTTGTAGCCGAGCTCGGTTTGCAGCTGGGCGTACAGGGCGGGCTCGGGGCGGCCGGGCACGATGCGGTCGACCAGCGTATTGCAGAAGTGGTTGGCCGATTCGAGCCAGTCGATGAAGGCGCTGCCGAGGTCGTTGCGGTGGGCCAGCTCCAGCACAATGGCTTCGAGCTTGCGGCCGTTGTCCGGAATCAGCTCGGTGGGCACAATCACCAGCCCGCAGTTCACGTCGCCCTTGAAGGCCTGGAAACGGGCGTAGAGCACAGCCAGCAGCTTGCCCGGAAACGACGTGGGCGGCGTGAGGTGAATGTCCTCGTTCACCAGCTGAATGCCGACTTCGGTGGTGTTGGAAATCACCACTTGCAGGTCGGGGCTAGCGGCAAATTCGAGCACTTCAGCCCACTGGCTTTTGGCCGACAGCACGCGGCTGATGCTGGCGCACACCACGTTTTCTTCCACGGGCTTGCCGTCTTCCACGCCGCGCACGCACACGGTGTACAGGCCGTTCTGGCGCTCGAAGGCGGTGGCGTCGCCGCCGTCGGTGCTTTTCACCACCACCACGCGGCCGTTGAACACGCCCTGGCGGTTGGCCTCGTCAATCATAAAATCGGGCAGGCCGCGCAGCAGCACGCCCGTGCCGAACTGGAGAACCTTTTCGGGCAGGTCAAACAGGGCTTGGGCGGGCCAGGCCACGGAGGCGGCGCTGCCCGCGGCTGGAGCGGCCAAGGCCAGCGGTTGATTCAAAGTGTCCATCGGGGTGGAAGTAAGACGGAGTAAATAACTAGTGCGCAACGAAGCTAGGGTAGCACGTTAGGGCTTCTCTCCCGTACCTACCCGCTTCTGCCAGGCGGGGTATTCTTTTTCGAGCAGCTTGGCGGGCCAGGTGCCGGCGTAGAGGTAGCCGGCGCGGCGCTCGTTTTCAATCTCGGACAACTGATAATGCACCTGGCTGTCGCGCCCCACGTAAATGGGCCGGTCGGTATCGAGCTCGTAAAACCGGGCCCAGATGGTGGCGCCGGCTTCGGGCACGATGACCCGGTCGCGGCCGGTCTTCTCACCGGGGGCGGCAATTTCCTTCATGGTGTAGCCGGTCAGCTTCACTTTCTGGAACCAGGCCATGGCGCTGTCGATGGCCTTGCGCACGGCCGGCGAGGGCTTCTCCACCCCCATCAGAAAGCGCACGATTTCCACCGACTCATCCCCGCTCAGCGAAGCCAGCTCGAAGGCGCGGGCCTTGGCCGGCTGCAGGGTTTTCTCGTCGTACTGCGCGCACCACGCCGTGGGCTGGCCCTGGCGCACGTACTGCGTTTTCAGAATGCAGTCCACGCCGCGCTCCACGGCGTCCTTTGCCGGTGCTACCAGGCTGGCATCGAGCCCGTTGTAGGGAGCTTTTTGCTGGGCCACCGCGCGCAGCACCTCCAGGCAGCGCACCATGGCGTTGTCGTTGTAGGTAATCTGGTGGCGGTAGTTGCTGAAATCGGGATAGTACTGCGGGAAGCCGCCGTTGGGGTACTGCATTTTCAGCAGGAAGCGGAGGCCGTTTTCGGCGCCCTGACGGTAGGCCGGGTTGTTGGTTTTTTGGTAGGCCTGGGCCAGGTAAATGATTTCGCGGCTCGTCGCGTTGTTGTCAATCGTGGCGTCGTTGCGGTTTTTGTCGGCCAGGGTGCGGGCACGGTCGGCGGCGCTCAGCGGGTGCTTATAGTCCACCTTCGCGGTGCCCACCGCTTTGGGCCAGCCGCCGATGGCACGCTGGAAGACCAGCATTTTTTCGGCGGTGCTGTCCAGCAGCACGGGGGCTTGCGGATTGGATGCGCTGGCCGTGGACGCACTGACCGACGCCTTGCCGGCGTCTTCCGTCACTACTTCCTTGCGGGCGCAGGCCGAACCCAAAGCCGTCCCCGTCAGCCCGCCCACCAGGAAAAGCATCTGCAACTTCATTCTCATAACAGCATCGGGCCGCAAGCCCGCAATTTGCCTTTAGTTAACAATCCCTTTTCGTCAACCTGCGCACGTCTGGCTTAGTAGCCAGGGTTTTGCGTCAGCTTGGGATTGAGGTTGATGGACTCGGCCGGGATGGGCAGCAACTGGTGCGCTTCGGTGTAGGCCGAGGCGATGTCGTTGATGCGGGTGGTGGTGATGCCCGAGGTATTGGTCGCGTTCACCGTAATCCAGTCCACGCGGGTGGTGAGCGCGGGAGCGGACACGGTGGCCGAGGGCTTGTAGTACGAGTTCAGGATTTGCAGCGGCCCCAGCGTGGTGGGTGTGGTGTAGTAGATGTACTGCGGGTAGCGCGTGTTCAGGGCGCCGGGGGCCGTCCAGGCGTTCAGCGTGGCTTTGATGGTCTGGAAGGTTGAGCCCAGGCGGTTCCACCGAATCAGGTCGTACTTGCGAATGCCTTCGCCGCCAAACTCCAGGTTACGCTCGGTAGCCACCGCCTCAAAGAAGCCGGCTTTGCTGCCCGATACCACGCCGGCCCGGGTGGCGTTGCCGCCGAAGCCGCGCAGGCGCACTTCCATCAGGGCCTGGCGGGCCGTCACGCCGTTGAAGGCAATGTCGGGGCCACCAGCCAGCTCATTTTGCGCTTCGGCAAACATCAGCAGCACGTCGGAGAAGCGGATGAGGGGCCAGTTGTAGCCCAGGCCCTGGGCCGCGCTGGCGCGCAGGGTGGCGTTGCTGCTCCACTCGCGGCGGAACTTGCCGTCGTAGATGGTCACCGAGTTGGTGTGCAGGCGCTTGGGGCCGGCGTCGATGCTATACGGCGCCAGCGTCACGTCGCGGCGGGTATCGGTCGAGTCGAAGGCGTAGAAGTAGGTGGGCACGGCCACCAGCGAGCCCTGCGTGGTGGCCCCGAAAGCCGCCGAAGTGGCCGTTACGCGCGGGCCATTGGCGTAGCCCAGCTTGCTGTCCGTCGAGCTGCCGTTGGCGGTGCCGCCCATGGCCACCTGGAACATGATTTCGTTCTTGAGGTCGCGGCGGTACTCGCAGATGCTGCGGAACGGCTCTTCGAAGCTGGCGTTCAGGTCATGCTCCGAGCGGTTGTTCATCAGGTCGCGGCACTCGGTGCGCACGATTTCGTAGTACTTCTGTCGGTCGGCGGCCTGCTCCATCTTGGCACTCACCGGGTCGAAGTAGTAGCTGGCACGGTACAGCGCCAGGCGGGCGCGCAGGGCCTTCACGGCGCCTTTGGTGATGCGCTCGTCGTTGGTAGCGGCCGAACGCCACGGCACCAGCGGCGCGGCCAGGTCGAGGTCCGCAATCATCCGGTCGAGGATGTCGTTGCGCTTGGTGCGCGGCAGGTTCAGGTCGGCGCCGGTCACGGTGGGCTCGTAGGGCGCGGGCACGTCGCCCCAGTTGCGCACCAGCTCGAAGTAGTACTGGGCGCGCAGGGTCAGGGCTTCGCCGTATAGGCGCTGCACGGCAGCCTGGTCGCTGCCGCCCTTGTACTGGTCCATGCCCGGGATGTACTTGATGCAAATGTTGGCGCGCTCGATGCCGCGGTACAGGGCATTCCAGGGGTTGCGCACTTCCACGTTGCTTGTGATAGAGCCGTAGCGGGCAATGCCGCGGCGGCCGTCGCCGGCGTCGATGCCAGTGGGCGAGTTCAGGAAGTCTTCCGAATCGTAGGGGAAGTAGGTGCTGATGCGGCTGCCGTAGGCTACGTCGCCGGCCAGCGGCGCGTAGGCCCCAATCACGGCACTGTAGGCGCCGCTGGTGGTGCTGAACACGGCTTCGGAGGTATCAACGGCCGTGGCTTCCACGTTCAGGTAGTCTTTGCACGACACCAGGCTGGCCATTCCAGCGAGGCCCAAAGCCACGAGGGCGGGGCGGAATATATGTTTTATTGCAGTCATGACGGATAGCTATTAGAAATTCAGGTTCATGCCAAACAGGTAAGCGCGGCTGCGCGGGTAAGCCGCGTAGTCGACACCCGGGGTGAGCGACGTGGCGCGGCGGGTGTTGACCTCGGGGTCGTAGCCGGTGTATTTGGTGAACGTATACAGGTTGTTGAGCGTCACGTAGAAGCGGGCCGATTGCAGCTTTGCCAACGACGAAATCGACTTGGGCAGGGTGTAGCCCACGGTCAGGTTGTTGATGCGCAGGAACGAGCCGTCTTCGATGGCCCACGAGTGCAGGAAGGTGGTGCGGGTGGGCGACCAGATGGTGGCGTTCTGGTTCACGCGGGCCGAAGTAGCCAAGTCGGTGATGATGGCGCCGTTTTCGTCAATCTGGCGGTACCGGTCCTTCATGATGGCCAGGCCGTTGGCCAAGTTGCTGTTGGCCGGGTAAGACGTCAGGTCGATTTTATTGGCGTTGTAGATGTCATTGCCCACCACCCAGTTCAGGAACAAGCTGGCATCGAAACCTTTATAGGAAAACTGCTGGTTCAGGCCACCCGTGAATTTGGGGTTGGCATTGCCGATAACCTGGCGGTCGTCGGCCGTAATCTGGCCGTCTTTGTTCACGTCTTTCAGCTTGATGGTGCCGGGCGTCACTTCCTGGCCCACGTTGCTGAAACCCGTGATGCCCCGGTCGCTCACCCGGTCGCCCTTGAGCACCCACTGCCCGGTAGACGTGTTGTAGCCGCTGAAATCATCGGCGGTGTAGAAGCCGTCGGTCACGTAGCCGTACATCAGGCCCACGGGCTGGCCCACTTGCACCAGGTAGTCGCCGCTGCTCAGGCCCGTGCCGGTGCCGGCCCAGCCCGAGTACTGCAGGGGCAGGGCGTTGCCGCCGCCGAGGTCTTCCACGCGGTTGCGGTTGAAGGAGAAGTTGGTGTTGGCCGTCCAGTTGAAGTCCGGGGTCTGAATCACCGTGCCGCTCAGTTGCAGTTCGAGGCCGCGGTTGGAAGTGGCGCCCACGTTGATGAGCTGCGTGAGGTAGCCGCTGGTGGGGTTGATGGCCAGGTTCAGCAGCAGGTCCGACGTGCGGTTGTAGTACACATCGGCAGTGAACTGCAGGCGGTTGTTGAAGAAAGCCAGGTCCAGGCCCACGTTGCTCGAAGCCGTGGTTTCCCACTTCAGCTTGGGGTTGGCCAGCGACACAGCGGCCACGCCGGGGAAGGGCACGTCATTCAGCGCGTAATAGGTGTTTGTCGGGTTGCTGCTCTGCGTCAGGCCGATGCCGAACAAGGGGTCATACAGGAAGTCGTTGATGCGGTTGTTGCCCGACAGACCGTAGCTCAGGCGCAGCTTGGCGTCGTTGAGCGTAGACGACACACCTTGCATGAAGTTTTCCTGCGAGAAGCGCCAGGCGGCCGAAGCAGCCGGGAAGTAACCCACCTTGTTGCTGCCCTTGAACTTGGACGAGCCGTCGGCGCGCAACGTGGCCGTGAACAGGTACTTGCCGTCGTAGTTGTAGTTCAGGCGGGCAAAGCCCGAGAGCAGACGCGAGTCTTCGTTCACGCCCGACTGCGGCGCGGGCTGGGGCGTGTTGGGGGCGTTGGGGTCGCGCTGGGCGATGTTGTCGACGGCCCGCTCAAACGAAATCGTCTTGGGCAAGAACTGGCTCGTGATGTTCACGTAGGTGCTGCGGCGCTGGTAAGTTTCCTCGCCCAGCACGCCGTCGAAGCTGTGCTTGCCGAACTTCAGCGAATAGCTCAGCACGTTCGAGTTGTTGAGCGTGAGGGCCTGGCCCGTGTTGAGGTTGAGGTAGGGCAGGTTGCTCACCGTGCGGATGGCCGGCGAGAACTGGCCGTAGAAATCCTCCAGGCGCAGGTTCGTGTTGTCGAAGCCCACCGTGGTGCGGAACGACAGGTTTTTGGTGAAGCTATAAGTGGCGTTGACGCCGAAGTTGAACACCCGGCTCCGGTTTTTGCGGAACTCGTTGTTGATGGTCAGCACCGGGTTCGAGAGCGAGTTCGAGTTCTGAAAGAATTCATCATCCGAAAAATCTTCCACTGGCACGCCGGAGTTGCTCTGGTTGGGCGTCAGGATGGGCTGGTAAATCAGCGCGTTGCGCAGGCGGGTGCTGGTGGTGCTGTTGCTGCCGTTCGACGAAGGCGAGGTGCCCGTGCCGGTAATCACCTGGTCGGTGAGGCGGGTCGAGAAGCCCACCCGGAACTTGTCGCTGGCCTTGTGGTCGAAGCGGAAGTTCACGAGGTTGCGGGTGAAGCCCGAAGCCATCTGGATGCCGTTTTCGTCGTTGCGCGTGAGGCTCAGCGCGTACGTCGTGCCCTTGTTGCCGCCCGAAATCGACAGGTTATGGGTTTGCTGGAAGGCATTGCGGCCAAACACCTTCTCCTGCCAGTCGAGGAATTCGGAGTTGCGCAAGTTGTTCAGCGTATCGCTGCGGAAATTGGTAGTGCCGAAGCGGCTCTTGAAGCTGCTCAGGGCTGTGCCGCCCGAAATGCGCGACTTCTCATAGGCGTAGTCCACGTAGTCGGCCGACTGCAGCACCGGCAGCGTTTTGGCGATGTGGCGGAAGCCGGCAAAGCCCGTGTAGTTCACGTTGGTGCGGCCTTCGCGGCCGCCTTTGGTGGTGATGATGACCACGCCGTTGGCCCCGCGGGCGCCGTAGATGGCGGTGGCCGAAGCGTCTTTCAGCACGTCGACCGAGGCAATGTCCTGGGGCGAAATTACGCTCAGCGCGTTTTCCACCTGCACGCCGTCCACCACGTACAGCGGCGAGTTGTCCTGGGTAATCGAGCCGCCGCCGCGCACCCGAATCTGCACCTGCGAGCCCGGCTGGCCTTCCGAAGAAGTCACCTGCACGCCGGCCAAACGGCCCGACAGGGCTTCAGCGGCCGAGTTCACCGGAATGTCTTTCAGCTGCTGGGCGCTCACCGAGGCCACCGAGCCGGTCACGTCGCGGCGCTGCACCTCCTGGTAGCCAATCACCACCACGTCTTCCAGCTGCTTGCTGTCCGAAGCCAGGGTCACGTTGATGGTGGACTGGTCGCCCACCGTCACTTCCTTCGACACAAAGCCCACGAAGCTGAAGCGCAGCTTGGCCGTGGCCGCGCTGGCGGCGGGCAGCGTGAGGCTGTAGTCACCATTCACCCCCGTAGAGGCGCCGTTGGTGGTGCCTTCTACCAGCACCGTTACGCCCGGCAGGGCTTCGCCTTCCGCCGATTTGACGACGCCCTGAATCTGACGATTCTGGGCCATTGCCAGCCCGATGCTCCCGAAAAACAGGAGCCAGACCAGTAGAAAATGTTTTTTCATGAGTGGAAAAAGATGGGTGGGAGTTTTTTAAAATTCTTAGCGCAGTGCTGGGAGGGGCACAGCGTCCATGTCGGTGTATTCGCGGTTTTCGCCGGCCATGCCCCAGATGAAGGCGTAGGCGGCCGTGCCGCAGCCGGTGTGGATGCTCCACGGCGGCGAGAGAATGGCCTGCTCGTTGCTCACCCACAGCGGGCGGGTTTCCTGGGGCTCGCCCAGCAGGTGCAGCACGCGCTGCCCTTCGGGCAGGTTGAAGTAGAGGTAGGCCTCCATTCGCCGGTCGTGGGTGTGGCTGGGCATGGTGTTCCACACGTTGCCGGGCCGGAGCTGCGTGAGGCCCATCACCAGCTGGCAGCTTTGGATGCCCTCGGCGTAGATGTATTTGTAGATGGTGCGCTCGTTGGCCGTTTCCTTAGCGCCCATTTCCACGGGCGTGGCTTCGGCTTGCGTGCGCAAGGTGGTGGGGTGCGCCGCGTGGGCCGGGGCCGACAGCAGGTAGAACTTGGCCGGCTGGGCCGCGTCGGCGCTGGCAAACGCCACTTCCTTGGCGCCCATTCCTACATAAAGGCAGTCTTGGTTGCCCAACGCGTACACCGTGCCATCGACCGTGATAGTGCCCGCGCCGCCCACGTTGAGGGCGCCCAGCTCGCGGCGCTCCAGGAAAAAGGTGGCTTTGAGCGACTCCGGGCAGGGCAGCGACAGCGCGGCCTCGGCCGGTTGGGCGCCGCCCACAATCATGCGGTCGTAGTGCGTGTAGGTCAGCTCGATTTCGCCGGCCGCGAAGATGTTCTCAATCAGGAAATGTTCGCGGATACCGCTCGTGTTGAGCGTGGCCGTTTCGCGGGGGCCGATGGCAAAGCGCTGAGTCATGGGGAATTATGAATGGTTAATTATGAATTATGAATTGAGTCAATCGGCCTAGGAACAAGTAGTTAATTAAGCCTTTTGAAGAACCATGAATTCCTCATTCATAATTCCTAATTCATAATTAAACTACCGTCCCATCCAGCCGCCGTCGACGGTGAGGATGGTGCCGTGCACGTAGTCCGAGGCCGCCGAGGCCAGGAACACGGCCGGGCCGGCGTAGTCGGAGGGCAGGGCCCAGCGGCCGGCCGGAATGCGGGAGAGGATGGCGGCGCTGCGCTCCTCGTCCTGGCGCAGGGCGGCGGTGTTGTCGGTGGCCACGTAGCCGGGCGCGATGGCGTTCACGTTCACGCCGCGGCCGGCCCACTCGTTGGCCAGCGCCTTCACCAGGCTGCCCACGCCGCCCTTGCTGGCCGCGTAGCTGGGCACGTTGATGCCGCCCTGAAAGGTGAGCAACGAGGCCGTGAACACGATTTTGCCAGAGCCGTTTTGCAGCATCTGCCCGCCGATGGCGCGGGCCAGGCGGAAGGGCGCGTCGAGGTTGATGCTGAGCACGGCGTCCCAGTCCTCGTCGGAGTGCTCGGCGGCGGGGGCGCGCTTGATGATGCCGGCGTTGTTGAAGAGAATGTCGATGACCGGAAAGTCGGCCTGCACTTGCTTAATGAAGCCCTGCAGCTCATCCAGCTTGCCAAAATCGGCCTGGTAGCCCTTGTACTCGCGGCCCAGGGCCTGCACGGCCAGCTCGGTTTCGCCGCCAGCGGGCATGTGAATGGATACGCCGATGATGTCGGCGCCGGCTTCGGCCAGGCCCAGGGCAATGGCTTGGCCGATACCACGGTCGCACCCCGTGACGAGGGCACGCTTACCAGCCAGGCTGAACGCAGAAGAGAATGCAGTCATAAAAGGGACAATGCGGAGAAGAATAAGCGGCCGGATTCGGCGGGCCAATGCTATTGGGGCCGGTCCTGCTTCATAAAGATTTCATAGCGGGCCAGCCAAAAGCAAGAGTTGGACAATCTATTTTTGTGCAATCGTTGCCGGGAACGATGCCATAGGCTGAACCACCCGCCGTATTCCGCGAAAAAGCGGCTGCAGGGCCGCAAAACCTTATTCTTAAACGCTCCTCTCCTCTTCTGCTGATATGGCAACCATTATTGTACTATACCAATAAATCTGGTCTTATAAATACTTTATTCACTGGGCAAGCGCGTCGGAATTTTTTCCATTGCTTACTCGCGCCGAATCTCCTTCCTTCGGCCTCCTGGGCGTGTTTGCTGGTTGCGCGACGGCGCTGATTGCTACCAGGTGCCGTTCGGGGGTTGCTGCCGCGCGCTTAGTCCGTGGCCAGGGGGTTCCAGTTGCCCAGCACGGTTTCGCGGGTGTAGAAGGCCGCCTGCTGGGGCGAGAGCTGGCGCGACCACAGGATGCGGGCTTTGGGGGCCGCGCCGTCGCCGGTCGACTTGAATTCGGCAAAAAAGGCGTCCTGCTTGTTGCTTTCCTTGCCCCAGTGGTCCCAGCCCTTGGGCTTGATGATGTTGCTCAGCTCGCAGTTCAGCAGCACGGTTTTGCCGAAGGGCTTCCAGGGGCGGGCAATGAAATAGGACTCGGCCGGCGCTTCGCCGCCAATCTTGCAGCGCTGCATCACGATGCCGTAGCGAATGGTGTCGGGGGTGGACGCGGCGATGATGACGGTACCGCCCGTTTTGCAGAACAGCGTGCACTCCTCAAAAAACGCCGTCGACGAGCCCAGAATGTAATCGGTGGTGCCTTCGATGTAGCAGTTCTTGTAGTACTGCCGGCTGCCGTAGCCGTACACGTACAGCGTGTCGCGGAAGCCCAGGAAGCGGCAGTTCACGAACTTGGCGCGGTCGCCGTACACCCACATGGCGGGGCCCTGGCCCACGGTGCCGGCCGTGTTTTCAAAGGTGATGTTTTCGGCCGAGAAGTCGTTGCCAAACACCCGGAACGTGGAGGCTTCCGACGTGCCGAGGGGCTCGCCGTTGGCGGGGGTGCGGCCGTTGTAGTCGTCGTAGGTGAGGATGGTGGTGTTGAGGTCCTCCCCCATCAGCTTCACGAAGGTTTGCTTCTTGGCCAGGTTCAGCTTTTCCTTGTAAATGCCCTTGCGGATGAAAATGACGATGGGCGTTTTGTTGTTGAGCGGCACAGCGTCGAGGGCGGCCTGCACGGTGCGGAAGTTGCCGGAACCGTCCTGGGCCACCACCACGGTTTTGGTTTGGGCCCAGCCGGAGAGGCTGGTCAGCAAGAGCAGGAAGAGTAGAACTTTGGACATGGGAAAGGGGTGGGTGGGGAGAATAATTCAGGAGCGAGCCGCTTCTGTGGGTAGTGCGAATTTAAGCGAATATTCCGAGACAGTCCAAATTAATAACAGCTCAATTAAGCGACAGGGCCCTTTCACTACAAAATAAACCAATTCATCCCGCGCTTCATCCACTTTATTCACTTCACCGGCCAGCCGGCTTCATGCCTGATAGCAACATCTGACATCTTGTATTTTTACTTTAGCCCCGGCACAGCCGCCCAAAGCAAAGCGGCCCGCCGGCAGGTGCCAGCGGGCCGCAACAGCCACTCCCGGAAGAGTTGCCGGCTTACCAGTAAATGGTGTAGAGCGTGGTGAGAATAACCACGATGGTCATGGCGCCGATGGCGAAGCTGCGCTGCGGCACAAACATGCTGCGGTCCACTTCCAGGCCCTTGGTTTTTACGCCGCGGCTGGCTTCAAACAGGCTGATGAGCACCATGCCAATCACACAGAAGACGAACACGAAACCCATGCGGTCAAGGAAAGGAATCACATACGCCCCGTGCTCTTTGGGGTCTTGGCTAACCGACGCGAAACCGAACGGCGCCAGCCAAGACAAATCTGCGTGCAGTTGCAGCGGCAGCACCTTTAAGAAAACCGATGCGGCAAAACCTCCAATGGTAGCAAACAGGGCAGCGCTGGAGGTGGTTTTTTTCCAGAAGAAGCCCAAGATGAACATCGCAAAAATGCCGGGTGACACGAAGCCGGTGTACTCCTGAATGAACTGAAAACCGCCTTTTTTGTCGATGCCCAGGTGCGGCGCAATCAGCACGCCCAGAATCATGGCCACCACGACGGTGATTTTGCCGGTGGCCACCAGCGTCTTTTCCGAGGCGTTGGGGTTGAGGACCTTCTTGTAGACGTCGAGGGTGAAGATGGTGGCAATGGAATTGGCCTTGCCGGCCAGCGAGGCCACCACGGCGGCCGTGAGGGCGGCGAAGGACAAGCCTTTCAGGCCGATGGGCAGGATGTTGAGCAGCACCGGGTAGGCGCGGTCGGGGTTCAGGTCGGCGCCGGCGCCAAATTCGGCCGCGCCGAACACGTCCTGCTTATACAGCACGTAGGCCGCAATGCCGGGCAGCACTACAATCACGGGCATCAGCAGTTTGAGGAAGGCCGCGAACAGGATGCCGCCGCGGGCCGTGGGCAGGTCGGCGCCCAGCGCGCGCTGCGTGATGTACTGGTTGCAGCCCCAGTAGTTAAGGTTCACAATCCACATGCCGCCGAGCAGCACCGTAAGGCCGGGCAGGTCGAGGTAGTTGGGGTTGTCTTTCTTGAAAATCATCTGGAAATGGTCGCCGGCGTTCTGCGTCATCAGGTGGAAGCCGTTGATGACGCCCGACTGGTGGTAGTGCTCGGCCACCAGGTTCAGGGCCAAATAGGTAGTGGCCAGGCCGCCCAGAATGAGGAAGAAGACCTGAATAACGTCCGTAAAGCCAATCACCTTCATGCCGCCCAACGTGATGATGACGGCAAACGCGGCCAGCGCATACAGGCAAAAATCGAGGTTGAGCCCCGCGATGCTGCTGATGGCAATGGCGCCGAGGTAGAGAATGGACGTTAGGTTGACCACCACGTAGAGGGCCAGCCAGAAAATGGCCATAATCATGGCCACCGTGCCGTTGTACCGCTGGTTGAGGAACTGCGGCATGGTGAAAATGTGGTTCTTCAGATACACCGGAATGAAGAACACGGCCACGATGACCAGCGTGATGGCCGCCATCCACTCGTAGGTGGCAATGGCCAGGCCCATCTTGAAGCCCGAGCCCGACATGCCCACAAACTGCTCGGCCGAGATGTTGGAGGCGATGAGCGAAGAGCCGATGGCCCACCAGGTGAGCGAGCCCTCGGCCAAGAAGTAATCTTTGGAATCGCCCTCCAGGGTGCCGTCGTGGCCGGTTTTGCGCCGGTACACCCAGACGCCGTAGCCGGATACGATGAGAAAGTAGACGAAGAATACGATGTAGTCTATCGTATCGAGGGCGTGCTTGTTCATTGAAAGAAGAGAGGAAATGAAGGTGGCGCCGCCTCCCGCGCCGACGGGCGCAAGGCTGGCGAAGCTATGGAAAGGTAATGTTGCGGTAAAAAAACGGCTTCTGAAAGGAAAATCTTGGTTTTACTTGCGTAATCGTTCTCGCAACCGATGCCGATAGGTGCCGGGGCAGTGAGTCCCCACTTGCCAAAGCCACAAAACAAAGCCGGCCGGGAAACTCCCGGCCGGCTTTGTTTTGTAACTGTATTTCCGGGTTCACTTGCTCAGCAGCCAGGTGGCCAAGTCTTTGCCGGCCTGAAAGTTCTGGAACGAGGCCGGAATCTTGCGCCCGTCGGTGTACTCGTTGTACAGCCACGGGTCGCCGAGGACGAACACGCGGCCCTTGCCCAGCGCGGCCGTGGCCATGATGACCTTGCCGTTGTTGGTGACCAGCGGTTTGGCCGGATTGGCCACCGACAGCACCGACAATTCTTTCACGTAGGCGGTATTGGCATTTTTGAACACGGTTTTGCCCGAAGTCAAGTCCACTTTGCCCTGCTCAAACTGGGTGCCCTGCACCATGTTCACGCTCTGGTCGGTGAACTGCACGCCGAAGTTTTTGGCCAGCTCGTTGAAATGCTTGGTTTCGCAGTTGGCCGTGTCGTTGGCCAGGAGCACGAGGGTGCCGCCGCCCTTCACCCATTCCGTGATGACCTTGCTGTCGGCGGGCTGCACGTAGTTGGGCTTGGGCGACTCCTTGCGCGAGTCCGGGTCGACGATGATATAAACGCTCAGCGGCTTGAGGCTGGCAGCCGTGGGCGCGGCGGGCACGGCCACCGTTTTGGCGCCCAGCTCGCGGAACTGGTTGCCCCACAGCCAGAAGCCGCCGTGCTGGCGCTCCTCCCAGGTGTAGTGCCACTGCTCCGGCTCGCCCGTCACGGGGCTTTTGCGCATCTCGTGGTTGAAGTAGTAGTCCAGGCCCACGGTTTTGCCCTGGCCGATGGCGTTTTCGGCGGCAATTTCCATTTCCGTGCTGGCCAGGATGAACGGGCCCACGCCCTTGAGGTCGTTTTTGCGTAGCGGCTCGGAGAGGTAGTACTCGTAGGAGCCGTCGCGGTAGGGCTTGCCGCCCAGGCCGCCCACGCTCACGGTGCCGTTGAAGGCCAGCGCGCCGGTGGGCTGGGTTTCCACGAAGGCCGTTATCGCCCCGAAATAACCTTTTTTGGCCACTTCGGCGTACTTTTTATCGAGGTAGCCCTTGCGCACTCCCTTGGCCAGCGCGTACACGAACATGCTGCTGCCCGAGGCTTCGGCGTAGTTGCCCTGGCGGCCTTCCTGGCCCATTACCAGGCTCCAGGTGCCGGTTTTGGGGTTCTGGTACTTGGCCAGCACCGGCGCCAGGCGCTGAATGGCTTTGATGAGCTCCGGGCGCTGCGGGTGGTTCTGGGGGAAGTAGTCGAGCACGTCGACCAGCGCCATGCTGTACCAGCCAATGCCCCGGTCCCAGAAGTTGGGGCTCTGGCCGGTGGCTTTGTTGGCCCAGGCCTGCTCCTTGCTTTCGTCGTAGCCGTGGTAGAGCAGGCCGGTTTTGGGGTCCACCAAGTGCTTCTCAATCAGCGCGAACTGCTTGGCCACATCGTCGAACCCGGCCGGCTGGTTGAACACCTGGCTGTACTCGGCATAGAAGGGCTCGGCCATGTAGAGGCCGTCGAGCCACATCTGATTGGGGTACACCTTCTTGTGCCAGAAGCCGCCCTCCTTGGTGCGCGGCTGCCCGTCGAGTTGCTTGCGTAGGTACTGCGCGGCCTTCACGTACTTGTCGCTGCCCGGCACCGACGTTTGGGCCAGCAGCAACAGGGCGTGGCCGGTGGTCATGTTGTCGAGGTTGTAATCCTCTTGCTTGTAGGTGCGGATGCTGCCGTCCTTCTGCACAAACTGGTCGAGGTCTTTTTGGATGTAGGCGAAATACTTGGCATCGCCGGTGCGCTGCCACACGCGCTCCAAGGCGCGCATCATCAGGCCTTGCTCGTAGTCCCAGCGGGCGGTTTTGTTTTTGCCGATGACGATGGAATCGGGGTGCCAGGAAATGAACGCGTCGGCCATGCGCTGCGACATGGGCGTGGCCACCGGCGCCGTTTGCGCACACAAGGAGTGGGAAGCGGTTAGCAGCAGTAAGCCGCCAAGCAAGCGAGGGTTCATAGGAGGAAATTGGATGCGGGGAAATGAATGGGGCGGTGGCGCGAAACCGCGCGGATGCTACGGCCGGTGCCTCGCCACGAAACCACAGCGACACAGGAACGCGCGCTGCAAAGTTCGCGCTGCTTTTAAGATTACAGACAAAAAGCCGTCCGGAATTATCCAGACGGCTTTTTGCTACGCCGCTAAGAACTAGCGGTAGCTGGGGTTTTGAATAAATTCGCTTTTGTTGGTGATGGCATCGAGCTGGCGCTGCGGAATGGGCCGCACCTCGTGGTAAGACTGGATATTGGGGCCCGACTCCGGGTTGAAGCGCCGCACGCGGTCGACCAGCTTGCCGGTGCGCTTGAGGTCGAACCAGCGGATTTGCTCGCCGGCCAGCTCGCGGGCGCGCTCGTCCAGGATGAAGTCGAGCGTGATGTCGGATTCGGCGATTCGCATCTGGGCTTCCTTGCCGGGAATGGCGGCCCGGACGCGCACGGCGTTAATCTGGGTGGCGGCATCGGTGAGCTTGCCCAGCTTAAAGTTGGCTTCGGCCGCCATCAGGTACACGTCGGCCAGGCGGAAAACAAACACGTCGCGGGCGCTCTGGGCCTCGTTGAGCGTGGGGCGGGTGGGGTCGTCGAACTTCTTGAGGCACACGTAATGCAGGCGGTCGCCGCCCACGGTGCCGTTGGCGCGGTACACGGCGCTCTGGTCCCAGGTGCGGTACTTTTTGGCGGCTTTCTGGGCCGCCGACACCACGCGCTTGGTGGCCAGGATGGCGGTGTCGCCCACGGCCAGGCTGCCGGGCACGGCCACGTTGGCAATCCAGGCGGTTTTGAAGGTGGCGAGGTAGCGCGAGTCCTTGCTTTCGTCGAACAGGTTGAGCAGGAACAGCGAGGGCATGTAGCGGTTGAAGGGCCGGCCGTTGGCGATGTCGCGCACCATGCCGGGCTGGTCGTCGTACTTCATCAAGAACATCAGGTGGCCGTTGTTGCTGCCGCGCGGGTGGCCGTTCGGGTACGCCGTGGCATCGGCCAGGTCGTTCAGGCTAAGGTCTTTGGCGTAGTTCACGGCCCATATCACCTCGCGGTTTTGCTCGTTGGCCATGTTCCAGAGGTCGGCAAAGCGCGGCTGCAGCTGAAAGCTGTAGGCGGTGATGACGCGCTGGGCCAGCGTGGCGGCGTCCTGGTTGTTGCCGCGGGTGAGGTACACGCGGGCCAGGAAGGTTTCGGCGGCGGGCTTGGTGGCCCGGCCGTAGTCGGTGGTGGTGTTGGGCAGGTTGGCAATGGCGATGGTCAGGTCGTCAATAATCTGCTTGTAGAACACCTCGACGGGAGTGCGGTTGGCGGTGGTTTGCACGCCGGTGGTCGACTGCGTGGTGAAGTGCACCCCGCCCCAGGTCTCGACGATGTGCCAGTAGTAGAACGCGCGCAGGAAGCGCAGTTCGCCCTCGCGGATTTTCTGCGTAGCGGCCGGCAAGCCCGATTTCCCCACATTTTCCACCCCTGCGTTGCAGATGTTGATGGCGGCGTAGAGCTTGCCCCACAGGCTTTCAACGGCCACCGAGCTCGACTGCAGGGTGGCGTAGTCGGTCAGGTCGGGGTTCACGTCGCCGGCGCCGCGGTGCCACAGGTCGGTGCCCATTTCCGACATGCTGTAGCCGTCTTCTTTGCCGTACCACCAGCGGTTGTAGGAGTAGGCCGAGTTCACCAGGCTTTCGAAGCCGGCGGGGGTGGCGTAGGCCGCCTCGGGCGTCACGCCGGAAGGGTTGTATTCTTCGAGCTGTTTTTCGCAGCCCGGCAGCACGCTCAGCAGCACTCCGGCCACCAGCGCTTTTTTTAGAATGGAAGCAGTGTATTTCATCGGATGAAATCGACTAAAAAGGTGGGTGGGAGTTAAAAGCCGAGGTTGATGCCCACGATGATAACCCGCGGAATGGGGTTGGAGAGCGGGGCCAGGCCCACGCCGTTGCTGGTGCTGGTGTCCGAGGTCGTAACCGTGCGCTCAGCCGAGGAAGCGGCGGCCGAGGCGGCGCGCTCGGGGTCGTAGTTGGGGATGTGGCTCAGGGTGAGCAGGTTTTTGCCCTGCACGTACACGCGGGCCGAGGCCACGCCCACTTTGCTCAGCAGGCCGGCGGGCAGGTTGTAGGCCAGCGTGGCGGCGCGCAGCTTCACGTAGGAGCCGTCGCGGTAGGCCAGCGTGGTGCCGTAGAGACTTTTTTGCAGGGTCGTTTTCGACAGGCTGGCGTCGGGGCGCGGGAAGCTGTTGGTGGGATTTTCGGGGGTCCAGTAGTCCTGGCGCGAGCTGTTTTCGGTGCCTTGGGGGTCGAACAGCTGGTCGTACTCGTAGTTAATCATCTGGCCGTAGCGGGCGAAAATCTGGGCGCCGAGGCTAAAGCCTTTGTAGCTCACGTCGGTGCTCAGGCTGCTGCTCCACTTGGGCAGGGCCGAGCCCAGCACCTTGCGGTCGGCCGCGGCCGTGATGGTGCCGCTGGCGTCCTGGTCCTTCACCTTAATCTGCCCGGCTTTCACACCGGCGGGCTTGTCGTCGCCGGTTTGCCAGATGCCGATTTTCTCGTAGTCGTAGAACACCCGGGTGGGCGAGCCGATGAACCAGCCGTTGGCAATGTCGTTGGCGTCGGTGCTCAGGGCCACGATTTCTTCCACGTTCTTGTACCACGTGGCGGCCACGTTCCAGCGGAAATCGCCGCGCTGCATCACCAGTGCGTTCAGGCCCAGCTCCACGCCGCGGTTGCGGGTTTTGCCCACGTTCTGGGTAATGACGCTCACGCCGGAAGTGTAGGGCAGCACGCGGTCGAGCAGCAGGTCGCGGGTGTTGGTTTCGTACACGTCCACCGAGCCCGTGAGGCGGTTTTTCAGCAGGCCGAAGTCTAGGCCCACGTTGGCCGTGGTCGACAATTCCCACTTCAAGTCGGGGTTGCCGATGCGGTTGCTGAAGGCGTAGCCGGGGGCCGACGTCTCGCCGTAGGCAAACGGAATGCGCGTGAGCAGCGACTGCGACGAGTAGGGCGGAATGTCGTAGTTGCCGGCCAGGCCGTAGCTCACGCGCAGCTTCAGGTCGCTAATCAGGGTCTGGTCTTTCAGGAAATTCTCTTCCGAAATGCGCCAGGCCGCGGCGGCCGAGGGAAAGAAGGCCCACTTGTTGCCCTTCGCCAGCTTGGAAGAACCGTCCGAGCGGCCCGTCAGGGTCAGCAAATAGCGGCTCTTGTAGTTGTACTGCGCGCGGCCCGAGAACGAAATCAGCTTGCTGTTGGAGTAGCCGCTGTTGATGTTGAGCTGCTGGTTGGCGTTGCCCAGCGCGTAGTAGAGCTGGTAGCCCAGCAGCTGGTTGGCGCCCTGGGCGCGGCTCGATTCGGTGTTGAACGTGAGCAGCGACGTCACCCCGGTCAGCGTCAGCGAATGGTCGCCGAAGGTTTTGTTGTAGTTCAGGATGTTTTCCCAGCTCCAGTTCGTGTCAAACTGCGTGGCGTAGGACGACAGCGGCACCGAGCCGTTGCGGTCCACCGTGTTGGAACCCTGAAACTGACCGGTGCGGGCGTTGCCCAGCGTCAGGCCCACGTTGGAGCGGAAATTCAGGTCCGGCAGCACCTGCCAGTCGGCGTAGGCCGTGATGAAGGTGCGCATCGTGCGGATGTTGTTCTCGTAGTTGCCGTTCACTTCGTCCGACAGCGGGTTGATGAAGCTGCCGCTGTTGGGGTAAACGGCCAGGTTGCCGCTGGCATCGTAGGGCGCGGCCAAAGGGTCCACTTTGTTGGCGATGTTGAGCGGGTCGCGGCGGTTGTTTTGGTTGAAGTAAGTGAGCTGGCTTTGGGTGCCCACCTTGAACTTGGGCGACACGGCGTGCTCCAGGTTGATGCGGCCCGAGTAGCGGTCGAGGTTGTCGAGCCGCAGGTTGCCTTTCTCGTTGTAGTAATCCAGCGAGAGGTAGAACTTGGTGTGGTCGCCGCCCCCGGCCAGGCCCACCTGGTGCTCCTGCTGCATGCCCTGCTTCAAAAACTCCTTGGGCCAGCTCGTCGACACGCCGTCGGCGATGGACTTTTGCTGAAACGTGGAGAAGATTTTCGAGTCGTCGGCCGGGCTGTTCCATTGGCCGGTGGTGCGGTAGGCCTCGCGGCGCTGGGCAATGTAGCCGGCCGCGTCGTTCACCAGCGGGTAGAGCGCCACGTCGGTCACGCCCGCGTAGGAGTTCACCGTGACGGTGGTTTTGCCCGAAGCGCCCTTTTTGGTGGTCACGATGATAACGCCGTTGGCCCCGCGCGAGCCGTAAATGGCTGTCGACGCCGCGTCTTTCAGCACCTCCATCGAGGCGATGTCGTTCGGGTTGATATCCTGAATGGACGTGTACTGGATACCGTCCACGATGAACAGCGGGCCATTGTTGGCGGTGAGCGAGCGGTTGCCGCGCACGGTAATGTTCACGCCCGAGTTCGAGGCGCCGCTGCTGCGGGTGATGTCCACGCCCGGCAGGCGGCCCTGCAACGATTCCATCACGTTGGCCGCCGGCACCTTTTTCAAGTCTTCCTCTTTCACCGAGATGATGGAACCGGTCACGTCGCTCCGCTTTTGGGTGCCGTAGCCGATGACCACCACTTCATTGAGGGATTTTTGGTCCGCCGACAGCGCCACGTCGAGCGCTGCGCCGTCGGTGGCCGTCACGGTTTGGGCCACGTAGCCCACGTAGCTCACCACCAGCCGCACCGGGCCGGCGCCGGGCACCTGGAGCGTAAAGCCGCCATCAGCATCGGTGCTGGTGCCGTTGTTGGTGTTTTCGACCACCACGGCCGCGCCCGGCAGGCCCGTGCCCGAGCTCTTGTCGAGCACCCGGCCTTTTAGCTGGCGGCCGGCCTGGGCCTGGCTCAGCAGGGCACTGCCGAGGAGCAGCGCCAGCATGAACAATCGAAGTAGAGGTTGTGCCATTGCAGTAAAGGGAAATGAGGTGAGCAATACGTTTCTCCTCGGTGGCACTCAGCACTTTTGCCCACCGATGGACTAACCAATATTAGGCTACTCCTATAGGCACAACCTCATTTTCAGGCCCGACAACCCCTTTTTATTTGCGCATACGATGCCGGGAACGTTCCCGGCAGCCCGGCCGGTAGGTGAATCACCACTCACCGGCTTTATGAAAAACGCATGAAGCAAAAAGTAGCCCGGCCACGGCCCGCTTCGTGAAGCAAGCCATGGCCGGGCTACGCCAGGCGAATTAATTTACGCGGGGCTATTTCTGCGACATCAGCACCGTTTTCTTGGCCAGTTTGTCACCCAGTTGCACGTCTTTTTTGGCCAGCTTGGTGTTGGTGTTGGTGATGCGGATGTCCTGGCTGCGGTCGCCGGTCACGCGCAGCAGCAACTCGGCCCCGCTGGTGTAGCGAATGCCGTCCAGCGCAATGTTGTGGCTGTTTTGCACTTCCATCACCGGCGCGGTGTCAGTCGAAATCAGGGCCACGTTTTTCAGGCGAATGTTCTCCGCTTCCTGGCACACGAGGCCTTTTTTGCTTTCCAGCACGGCGTTCTCAATGCTGATGTCCTTGATGCTCATTTCGGGCAGGCCGCGCACCAGAATGCCGGTGGTGGCGCCCTTGCAGGTCACGTTTTTGATGCGGAAACCTTTGAACTGCGGCGTGCCCTCGTTCAGCGGCTGCGGGGCAATGACGAGCGGCGCGGTGCTTTCGCCCAGCAGCGGCACGGGGTCCTTGGCGGCGTAGTACATGTCGAACAGGATGGCCTCGCCGGCGATGTCGGTCATGTCCACGCCGTCCACGAAGATGTTCTCGACCACGCCGCCGCGGCCGCGGGCCGTTTTGAAGCGCAGGCCCACGTCGGTGCCCATGAAGGTGCAGTTGCTGACGTAGATGTTGCGGGCACCGCCCGACATTTCGGAGCCAATCACGAAGCCGCCGTGGGCGTGGTACACTTTGGTGTCGCGCACGATGAAGTTTTCGGTGGGCACGCCGCGCTTGCGGCCCTGCTCATCGCGGCCGCTCTTGATGCAGATGCCGTCGTCGCCCACGTCAAACGTGCAGCCCTCCACCAGGCCGTTGCGGCACGATTCCAGGTCCAAGGCGTCGGTGTTCTGGCCGTACCAGGGGTTTTTGGCCGTCACGCGGCGCAGCGTGATGTTTTCGCACAGCAGCGGGTGAATGGTCCAGGCCGGCGAGTTCTGAATAGTGAAGTCTTCCAGCAAAATCTGCTTGCAGCGCGTGAGGCTGAGCATATTGGGCCGCAGGAAATCGCGAATGTCGGCGAAGTCGGCCGGATTGAGGCTCTTGCGGGGCGTGCCGGCCGCCGCCAGCTGGTTGCCTTTCAGCGAGGCAGCCGACGGGTACCACGCATCCTTTTTCTCCGACAGCACGCCGCCCGAAGCCACCAGCTTCTGCCACTGCGTCTCGTTGAGCTTGCTCTTCTTCACCGGCCGCCAGGCGTCGCCGGCCCCGTCAAAAGTGCCCTTGCCGGTGATGCCAATGTTGGTCAGGTCCACGCCCGAAATTGGGGCCTGGCTGCGGATGGCGTCCTCTCCTTCCCAGCTGGTTTTGATGAGCGGGTACTGGCTGCGGTCGGCCGTGAACTGCACCAGCGCGCCGGCAGCCAGGTGCAGGTTCACGTTGTTTTTCAAGGTGATGGGGCCGGTCAGCCACAGGCCGCGGGGCACCAGCACGGTGCCGCCGCTCGCGGCGCAGGCCTCAATGGCTTTGCGAAACGCCTCGGTGTTCAGGGTCTGGCCGTCGGCCACGGCGCCGTATTTGGTCAGGTTAAAGGTGTCTTTGGGAAAAGAGGCCTGCAGCACCGGCGGCAGGTTGGGGAGGTCGGCCGCGGCGGAGCTTCCGGTTGGCAAAGGCTGCGCGGAGGGCCCGGCCGCGGGCCGGAAAGCTACCGTGAGGCAGGCCGTGGCCCCGCCGAGCAGCACCATCAAGGTTGATTTCATATAGAAACGATTGGGAAGGGCCTGCACGCGCCAGGGCAAGCCGTTGAAAAGAAAAAAGAGCGGTATTGCCCTAGCAATATTAGGCCCGTTCCGAACCGATAAGCCCTTGCAATTGGCTTAAAAACCGCTTTTAATTGCGCAATCGTTGCCGGGAACGTTCTCGCATTGCCCGGTCGCGTCCGTCTTAGCCACACCCATTACGCCCTACTTCTGATGTCTCACCGGTGAGGAAGTCCTGACTTTATCCGGCTCTGTTGGCGAGGAAACTCACCCCATAAAAATGGCCTTCTGACATCGTTCCCGGCAACGATTGCGCAATTAAAAGTGAATGCAAGCTTGCCTTTTGACGTATAAAATCCCAGATTGCAGAGGTAAAGCCTTCTTTAATCATATCAGGGGCGCCTAAAATCACTAAATTTCTTCTTTTTGTTTCATTTTTATTTTTAAAACCGATGAAAAATCATCTACTTACGACGCTACTGGTAGCCGGAGGCCTGGGCTTTGTGCAAGCGGCGCACGCCCAAACTGCTGTCTTTGTGCAGTATCCCTTGACCGCCAACAACAGCGACAACTCGGCGGTGCGCTCGGCGGGCGTGACAGCCGGTACTCCCCTGCTCCATACCTCGAATAACACCTCGCTCAAACTGGTGCTGTCCGATGGCGGCACTGCTGGCGGCTCGGTGCCTGCTTATTCTTCCAAAGGGCAAGCATTCGGCGCGGCACCCGACGGCAGCGGGTTCAGCACCCTGGCCAGCTCGCCCAAAGGCGCTTATTACGAGCAATTTTCCATCACGGCCACGGCAGCGCTGCGGGTCGATTCACTCGGTTTCAACATCCGCACCACCCAAACGACCAACGGCCGTCTGGCGCTGCTGTGGTCCTTGAACGGGTTCACCAGCGACTCCACCGAGTTCAGCTATGCCAAAGGCCCCACCACCAACCCGGGCAGCAGCACGAGCGTGCCGGCTACGCCCGGCGGCACCCTGCCGACGGCTCACAACGGCACTTTCGGCGCCGTCACTTCGAGCACGAGCGCAGCCCTGAACTACGCCTACTTGCCGCAGGACAACGCCTTGAACCCCAAGGACGACTTCCACTTTGCTTTCAACAACAGCGCCACCGGCCTGACCCTGGCCGCCGGCCAAACCTTGACGGTGCGCCTGTACCCGGCCATTGGCAGCAACACCGCTGGCCGCTACGTGCTGCTGCGCAACGTGACGTTTAAGAGCCGTCAGGCCTACGTGGCCAACATCCTCGCGGCCCGCTCGATGGTGTCCACCAACCTGGGCGTGTACCCCAACCCGGCCCAGAGCCAGTTGACCGTGCCCCACGCCGCCGCCAGCCGCGACGCCCGCGTAACCGTGTTCAGCGTGACGGGCGCCAAAGTGGCGGCCTTTGCCGCGCAGCCCGGCAGCACCGAAACCGCCCTCAACCTGAGCAGCCTGACCAAAGGCCTCTACCTGGTGGAGTACGCCGACGGCCTGCAGCGCAGCAGCGCCCGCATCGTGAAGGAATAGACGGTCTTGGTTGCCTACTAAATAAAAAAGCGCCTCTGGACCATCCGGAGGCGCTTTTTTACTTGAAAAGCAACGGGCTAATCCCTGGGCTTGGCGCGGCTTCTAAAGCAGCGCGGGCTGGTTTCAGAGGTTGCTTTCTTGGATAATCCGTTGGGCCGCAGGGCGACAACGCTTTCGGCAATGATTTTCCAATTGAGCCATTGAATCCAACGCGCTTTGCGCGCTTACTGGTCTAATATCAATTGAATTCCCATCTAACACCCCCTCGTTTTTATATGAGACACTCTTACCGCACCCAGTTCACCTGGCCCCGCCCCGCGGCCCGCTTCTGGGCCTTGTTGGCTTTTCTCCTGCTAGCCGTTGGCTCGCAGGCCTTTGCCTTCGACGTGACCGTGGCCCAGGACGGCACCGGCAACTTCACCACGGTGCAGGCCGCCATCAACGCGGCGCCTACGGGCCGCACGACGGTGTACACCATCTTCATCAAAAATGGCCGTTACCGCGAAAAAATCAACATTCCGGCCAACAAACCGTTTCTGCAGCTGGTGGGCGAGAGCGTGGCCAACACCATTCTGACGTATGACGACGGCGCCAGTACCCTCGTGGGCGGCGTCGCCCTGGGCACCCAGAACTCGGCCAGTTTCAGCGTGAACGCGCCCGATTTTTCGGCGCTCAACATCACCTTCGAAAATGCTTTCGGCGATGGCTCCCAGGCGGTGGCGGTGCTGCTGAATGCCGACCACGCCGTGTTCAAGAACTGCCGCTTCCTGGGCAACCAGGACACGCTCTACGTGAAGGGCAGCGGCACGCCGATGCACTACTTCCGCGACTGCTACATTGACGGCAACGTGGACTTCATCTTCGGCAGTTCGGTGGACGTGTTCGACCGCTGCGTGGTGTACGCCAAGTCGCGCGCGGCGGCCGGCGCCTCCTACATCACGGCCGCCAACACGCCGCCGGGCCAGGCCTATGGCTTTATTTTTCATGATGCTAAGCTGCCCGCCAACACCGGCGCGACGCTGTACTACCTGGGCCGCCCCTGGCAGAACTCGACTGGCAGCGCGCCCCTGGCCCAGAACAAGGTGGTGCTCATCAAGCCGACGCTGGGCTTCAACCAGATTCAGCCCGCGGGCTGGACCACCTGGGACGCCGGCACCGACGTGAGCCTGATTACCTACGGCGAGTTTCGGCCCAAGTACTTCAGCGGCCGCAACGTGAACACCACGCCGCGCGTGGCGTGGTCGCGCCAGCTGGCCGTGGCCGACACGGCCCAGTACCAAACCAGCACCGTATTCGGCACCTGGAACCCCTGCGCCGTGGCCAGCAACGTGTGCACGGCCTTCACGCCGGACATTGCCGTGTCGAACTTCCGCGCCACCAAGGGCGCCACCCAAACCACCCTGGACTGGAACATCAGCTGGGCCATGGCGGGCATTCGCTACGACCTGCTGCGCTCGACGGACAACGTGACCTACACGCCGATTAACACGGTAACGGCCACCAACGATTCGACCTACAACTTCCAGATGACCGACGTGCTGCCCACGCCCGGCAACGTGTACTACTACAAAGTGCAGGCGTCGAAGGCAGGCCTGGCCACCCACACCACGCTGCCGGCCACCGTGTCGAGCGTGGCCACTATTGTGACGAATACGGCGGCGCTGGGCGCTTTTGCACAATACCAGACCGGCACCTCGGCGGTGCAGACGTACTCGTTGTCGGCCACCAACCTCACGGCCAACCTGACCGTGACGCCCCCCGCGGGCTACGAAATATCGGCCAACGGCGGCACCACCTGGTTCGGCAGCGCCAGCCCGCTGGTGCTCGCGCCCACGGCCAACACGGTGGCGGCCACCACCATCAGCGTGCGGCTGAACGCGGCAACGGCGGGCCTCTACGCCGGCAACATTGTGCACACCAGCACGGCGGCCGCCCCGCAAAACGTGGCCGTGACCGGTTCGAAAGTGAATACTCCGGCGCCCGTGTCGGACCCGGTGAAATGGTGGTCGTTGAAAGTAAGTGACCAGGACAGCGCCGCCATTCGGGCAGCGGGCACGCCGGCCAGCGCGCCCACGTTCCGGCGCTTTGTGCTCTCCAATGGCACTACCGCGACGGCTTACCCGGCCCGCTCCACGCGCTACGGCCAGGCCTTTGCGCCCACCGCCGACGGCTTGTGGGGCACCGCTGCTCCCACCAACGGCCCCGGTAGCAGCGTGAGCCGCCGCCACTACGAGCAGTTCACCATCACGGCGCCGCCCACCGCGGGGGTGCGGGTTGATTCGGTGTTGTTGTGGTCGGCTTTCTACAACACCACGGGCAAGCTGGCCGTGGCGTACTCCAAGAGCAATTTTGTGAGCGACTCGACGGACGTGACCGGGGGCCGGGGCCCGGCGGGCGTGCTGCCCGGCACCGCCAACGGCGCCTTCGCCACGCCCATTGCGCTGGCCAACCAGAACACCAGCCCCAACCAAACCTACCGCTTCGCCCTGAACAACGCCTCGGGCACCACGCTGAGCCCTGGCCAAACCCTGACGGTGCGCCTGTATTTCGCCTGCGCCAGCTCCAGCTCGGGCCGCTACGCTCTGCTGAAAGACGTGGTGCTCAAGGGCCAGAGCGGACTGATTTCGGCTTCGCGCGCGGCCCGGAATGGCATGAGCCTCAGTGTGTACCCCAACCCCACGGCTGGCAAAGCTACCGTAGAGCTGGCAGGCTTCCGGCAAGCGGCCACGCTCACCGTGCTCAACGCGCTGGGCCAGGTAGTGCAGCAACAGCCGCTGGCCGGCACCGGCGCACCCGTGCTGCTCGACGTGAGCCACCTGGCCAAAGGCGTGTACCTGCTGCGCGTCGCCAACGCTGACGCAACGCTCACCCAACGGCTGGTGCGCGAATAGCACAGCCAGGGTTACGTTTACTTACTCAAAGAGGCCCCGCTGGCATTGTCAGCGGGGCCTCTTAGTTGGTAAATCAGGCTAAATTACTTGCCCCGCACCACCATGGGGCCGGAGGAGCCCTGCGCCGGGATGCCCCCCTGGCTCAGGCCTTCGGCCACGGCCTGGAAGGTGCCGCCGCCGTCGGCGGTGAAGAAATGCAACTCGGCCTGGCCGCTGGCGTTGGTGCGCACGGTGGGGTTCCAGTAGAGGGTGCTGGTGCGCGGGTCGGCCGGCGGGTTGGTGAGCAGGGCGTTGTAGCGCGGCTGGTAAAACTCACGGGCGGGGTAGAACCCGGGCAGCTTCACGGTGGCAATGCCGGGGGCCGGGGGCCGGTCGGCGCCTTTGTAGTTGGGGTTGGCCCGCTTGGTGTACACGGCAATGGCGCCGCCGTTACCGCCAAAAATGGCCGCTTGTGCCCCTTTAAATACTTCCACCGCTTCCACGTCGGACACGCTCAGGTTGGTAATGACGTCCACATCCACTTTCATGCCGTCCAGAATGAACTGCGGCGTGCCGCTGCCCCGAATCTGGACCGACATGTCGGGCCCGTTGCCGCTGATGACGAGCCCAGCCACGCGGCCTTGCAGAAACTGAAGAATATTTATACCAGAATTAGCCGAGGGGTCATTGGCGAAGTCGACGACGGTGCCGCCGGAGGCGCCATATAGGCGGCGCGGGTCGTCGCGAGGCACAGCCTCGCGCTTGGCCGTCACGGACACGTTGCCGAGGTTGATGTTGCGAACGGCCTTTTCGGGGTGCAGGTCCAGCTCAGCGGCCTGGGCCTGGCGGCTGCGGCGCACGAAGGCCGCCACCCCGGCCGGAGCTGCCGATAGCTGCGGCAGTTGCGGCAGTGGGTCGCTGCCCACGGGCGGGCCGGTATCGGGCTTGATGAGGACGTTGGAACCGCCCTGCGCCCGGCGCGCCTGCAGGGTAATGATGGCCGTGTCGCGCACCGGAATGCCCACGAAGCTGAACCGGCCCTGCCCGTCGGTGGTGGCGGTGGTGAGGTTTTTCTCGGGCCGGGTTTGCAGGAAAGTCAGCTGGCTGTTGGGAATGGGCCGGTTACCGTTGGCACTCACTATTTGCCCCGTGAGGGATATGCTTTGCTCGGGCGAAAACGTGACGGGCGGCGCCTGGCCGGCCAGCACTTCTTTCCACACAAACCGGCGCCAGCCCTGGGTCAGCAGCAGGTCGTCGAGGGCTTGGGCGGTGGCGGCCGACTGGTTGCGGAAGTAGTAGCCCGGGTTTTCCACGTAGCCCACCAGGTCGGACGTCAGCAGCAGGTTGGAGGCAATGGTTTCGGCGTTGGGGTCGAGGCCGGCCAGGGCGGCGTCGCTCACGGCCACCGAGAAATTGGCGGCCACGGGCTGCCCGGCGGCATCGGTCACGCGCACGCTGAGCTGCACCGGAGCGTGCGGCCCGTAGCTGGCCTGGTCGGGCGTGAGGCTGATGCGCAGGCCCGGCGCCCCGTTCTGCACAAAGGCCAGCCGCTCGCACCGCGGCGCGCCCTGCGCGTCGAACAGCGTGAAGTGCACGATGCCGGTGGGGTAGTTTTTCTTGGGCATGCGCCAGGTGGCCGGCGCCTCGGCGCTCACGGGACGCGGGCCGGGGTAGGCCACCACGCCGCGCACCTGCGTCATCAGCTGAACGGGGCCGGGCGCGGGGGCCCCGGCAGCGCCGCGGTAGCGCGCCTCCACCAGAAAATCGGTGGCGTTTTCCACCACGTGCAGGGTGTACCCGCTGGCCTGCACGGCCGGCAGCGGGTAGTCGGCGGTGCTGCCGTTGGGCAGCGCGATGTGGGCGTGGTAGCGCTGGCCGGCGCCGGGCACCATGGGAAAGCGCCCCATGCCGCCGTGCCGGCTACTGAAAGCCGACACCACCACCTTGTTCTGGGCGTCCAGTATCTGGCCGCGCACGTCGAGGCCCCGGCCGCTGGCGTCGGTGGCTTTGCAAGCCACCACAGCGGGCAAGCCTTCCACCAGGTAGCCGCCTTCCGGAAAAAATTGAACGTCGGGCCGGCTGGCGCTGGCCAGGGGCTTGCTTTTGCTGCCGGTGGCGGGAGTGCCCTGGGGCACGTCGGGCGGGCTCAGGGGCGAGGCGGGCCACACGCTCAGGCGGCGGCTGTAGATGAACTGGTCGCCGGCGTTGCGCATCCAGTTGGTGTAGGCGCGCAGCACGTAGGTGCCGGCGGCCAGCGAGTCGGCAATGTCGAGGTCGCCGGTGGCGCGGCCGCCGCGCAGCTGCAACGTGCGCCGGGCCACCACCTGGTGCTGCGGCGACACCAAATCGACGTGCAGCACCTGGCTAAGCGAGTCGAGCCGGTGCTGCGAGGCGTCCACCACGTAGGCGCTGAACCAAATGGTTTCGCCGGTGGCGTATACGGGCCGGTCGAGGTGCAGGTAGGCTTTTTCGCCCCGGGCAGCGGTGTAGTATTCGGCCACCTGCCGGGCAATTCGCTGCAGCAGGGTTTCGTCGGTGGGCCGGGGGCGAAAGGCCGTCAGGGCCACGCCGGCGGCGAATACGGCGGCCGCTACTCCTTTTTGCACACGCGCTATTTTCATGATTGTTTTCGGTCGGGAAAGAGCGGGACCGTTGCCAGGGCCCGCCGCGAGATTATAACACAAAGATGGTGATGCCGTGAAGCAAGCCGCGGTTCGGGCCAGCGCCCGGCCGCTTTTTTGGCGGGCTCTGGCGGCCCCGGGGCGACAATGGGCGGCTTCCTAGTCGGATTTTCGTTACTCTTGTAATAGATTTGGGCCGGTTACGGCTTCCAAAAGGGCAAACAGCGGCCCCGGCAGCCCGGTTCGTGGTGCGGATTGGGGCCGGGGGCGCGGCGGCCGGAACCATTCGGGGCGCTGCTTCGGTCCAGTCTTGGGCCAGCGGGCGTCGCGGGCCGTTGCCGATATTTTCACTCCCAACCCCCAAGCGCTTGGACCCGGTCACCATCAAGGACATTGCGCACGCCCTCAACCTGTCGACGTCGACGGTGTCCCGGGCCTTGCGCGACAGCTACGAAATCAGCCCCGAAACCAAGCGGCTGGTGATGGAGTACGCCGAGCGCCTCAACTACCGCCCTAACCCCATTGCCCTCAGCCTGAAGGGCAGCAGCAGCAAGGCCCTGGCCGTGATAGTGCCCCAGATTGCGAACAACTTCTTTTCGCAGGCCATTAATGGCATCGAGGCCATTGCCTACAACCGCGGCTACCACGTCATCATCTTCCAAACCCACGAAAGCTACGAGCGCGAAGTGGCCAACGTGCAGCAGGCCGTGTCGCGCCGCGTAGACGGCCTGCTGCTCTCGCTGAGCAGCGAAACTTCCGACGTGAAGCACCTCAAAGCCCTGATTGACCAAGGCATGCCGCTGGTGCTGTTCGACCGCGTGGCGCCCGAGCTGGACGTGACGCAGGTGGTGGCCGACAACTTTGGCGGGGCCTACGCGGCCACGTCGCACCTGCTCCAGACGGGGCGGCGGCGCATTGCCCACCTCACCATTCCGCCCTACCTGAGCATCACGCAGGAACGGCTGGCCGGCTACCGCGCCGCTCTGGAACAATACGGCGTGCCCTTCGATGAAAGCCTGGTGCGCTACGGCACCTTCGGCCCCGACGAGGCCCTGCCGCTGGTGGACGAGCTGCTGGCCCTCTCCCCGCCCCCGGACGCGTTTTTTACGGCCAGCGACCGGCTGGCCCTGGGCTGCCTGGCCGCGCTGCGCCAGCGCGGCATCGACGTGCCCGGCCAGGTGTCGCTGCTCAGCTTCACCAACTCGCAGTCGGCGCACCTGCTTAACCCTCCCCTGAGCACCGTGACCCAGCCGGCCCAGGAAATCGGCCAGCTCGCCGCCGAGCGGCTCATCGAGCTCATCGAGCGCAAGCACAAAAGCACCGGCCCGAGCACCATGAAGCTGCCCACCACGCTGGTGGTGCGCGAGTCGTCGGCGGCCGTGCCGAAGCTGGCGGTGTAGTAATAAGAATATCAGCCCGTCATGCAGAGCGCCAGCGAAGCATCTTTACCGCAGCAGTAAATCAAATTACCCTTGCGGTAAAGATGCTTCGCTGGCGCTCTGCATGACTGGCTTTTCTATCCCAGAAAACTCAGCCTACTCGTGGGTGCACTTGGCCGTCAGGCGCACGGCGGCGTCGGTGTACACCACCAGGTAGTTGCCTTTGGCCAATGGCCCGAGGTCAACCGGCGTATTCAGGCCGCCCGCGGCGGGCGTGAACGAGGCCACGCGCCGGCCCACGAAGTTGTAGACCGTGAGGCGGGCGGCGGCACTGGCGCGGGGGTGTTCCACGGTCAACTGTCCGGCGGCGGGGTTGGGGTAGAGGTGCAGCGGCGCGGGCACAGCGCCGACGGGCCGGGTGGCAGTGGGCAGGGCAACCGTTACCGTATAATCCTCGACTTCGCCGGAATTAAAATTTGCGCACGGTGCTCCGGCCGTGTTCGGGCTGCCGGCCGTTCGGCTGCGGATGCGCAGGCCCGTGGGGCCGGGCAGCGCCGTAGCGGGCACGATGAGTGTGGCAATGGTGGGCTGTCCGTTTTGAGTAGACACCGCCAGTTGGGTCCACTCGGAGGCATCAAAGGCGCCGTCCTGGTTGCTGTCCAGCCAGGCCGAGACGCTGCTGTTGCCGTCGGCGCTCACTGCGGTTTGGTAAGTAGCACCGGCCAGCAGCGTGGCGGTGTAGGAGGGCCGGCTGGCCGGGGCGTAGTACGTGTAGGCCGGCAGCGTGGGTGTGCCCGCGCCGCGTCCGTCCTCGCAGGGCATAAGCTGCGTCGAGTTGTTGAGCGAGGTGTTGAGGAGGGCAAAGCCGGTGATGTAGTTGCCGCTGCAACTGCCGCCCAGCCCCGCCAGGCAATAAGCCGTGGGGGTGGTGAAGGAAAAGCCGACGCTGGGTGTGGCACCGCCGCTGGCGCATTGGCCGGTGAGGGTGAGTTGGTAGGTAGTGGCGGGCAACAGGCCGGTAAGCTGCAGCGGTGAAGCGGCCACCGACACGGTTTGGGTGGTGCCGCCGCCCGTGAGCACCGCCTGGTAGGGCCCGGCGCCGTTGGCACCCGGCTGAAACCCAATCTGGGCCGAAGTGGCATTCACCGAGCCCGAGCCCAGGAAATACGGGGCGCCGCACACTGGGGCGCCGGGGCCGTCGGTGAGGCAAATGGTGAAGGCGCCGGGCTGGTCGGCATCGGCGTAGCCGTTCACGGCCACGTAGTAGTAGCGATTGGCTTGCAGCGCGCCCGTCACTAGGCGCGGGGCAGCGGTGTTGGAGGTAGTAGCGGCGCTGCATTCCACCAACGTGAAGGGCCCCGTGCAGTTGGGGGCGGCGTAGAGGCGCAGCTGCCCGGCGGGGTGGCCCGTCACGGTGAGGGTGGCCCCGAAGCTGGCCAGGCCAGTGGCGGCCGTCTGAAACGCGTACCACACGTCGCGGGGTTGTGGCCCGCCGCCACAGCCCGGCGTGGGGTTGGCGTGGCCGCTGACCACCGTGGTGGTGGCGCCGGCGTTGGTGCCCACCGTGGGGCTGGTGCACAGGTTGCCGCTACGGGTCAGCACGATGGCGCCGCAGGGGTCATCGTTCAGAGGCGCCTGGGCCGTGGCGGGCGCAAGCCTTACGGCCCATAGCAGCAAGGCAAGGGCAACGCGGGAAAGAGTAGCAGAGGGCATGGCCATGATTGGGTTATCGTGAAAAGGAAGAGATGCCGCGGCGCAGCTAGTGCCGCACCAGCAGCTTGCGGGTGGCGGGCGGCTGGCCGGGCCAGCTCAACTCGCACAGGTAGAGCCCACTGGCTAGGGTGGCCAGCGGCAGCGGCAGCATGCCGGTGGGGCGGGCGGGCACGGGCAGGCGCTGCACCTCACGGCCTAGCACGTCGCGTACCCGCAGGGTGCCCGCGCCGGTCAGGCCCGGCGGGCAGCGATAGGTAAGCGTGGCGGAGGCATCGGCGGGATTGGGGTAGAGGGTTTCCAGCTGCGGCCGTAGGGCGGGCCGCTGGGCGAGCACGGCCGGCGGCGGCACCACGCCCGGCAGCCCCCGCAGGCTGATGTGGGCCGCGTAGGTGCCCCCACCCGTGCCCCCCACGCAGGTGCCCAGCACAAAGAGGGCACTGTCGCCGTCGGGCAGCATTTTGGTGGCGTGAAACTGGGCGCAGAGGTTGCTCAGCAGCGGGTAAGTGTTGCGCAGCTGCCCCGTGGCCCCGTCCAGCCGCAGCAGGTAGAAGGGGTTGTTGTGGCCCGAGCTATTTTGGTTGGTGGCCAGCACCAGCACCGAGCTGTCGCGCAGCTCGCAGGCCCCGGCAAAAAACATGCGGCGGCTCACGCCAAACAAGGGCGGGGCGCGGAAAATGTACTGCCACCGCGGCTGCAGGCGACGGTCCACGTTCAGCAGCATCGAATACGTGGCCCCGGTCGTGTCGAATTCGGCCAGCAAAGCAAAATGGCCGTTTCGCAGGGCCAGGAGCCGGTCTTCAAATGCTCCATTGGCTCGCACGTTACCAGTGGGGGCGGACGGCGGGTAGGCGTACTGCAAGCCGGCCAACGAGTCGCCTTGCTGATTAACCAACAGCAGCCGCAGGCGCAGGTCGTTGTTGGGGCCCGCCGAGCTTTGCCCGGCCAGCACTAAGTTGCCGTCGGCCGTGTAGCGCATGCCGGTGATAAAATCATTGACGCCCACCCCGTAATTCCGTTGCCAAAGGATGGCCCCGGCCGTATCGGTTCGGAGCAATCGGAAAAGTTTTCGAATGGCCCGGTTTCCCACCTGGGCACTGATGAAATAGCCATTCGGGGCCGCCAGAATGTCGGTGCTGTAGTCGTTGCTGCCCCCGTCCAGGTCCTGAATGCGGCTCAGGCGCGGCAAAGCCAGAGGGTTGCCATAACGGTAAAACGCCAGGTCTGTTCGCTCGGCCGGCCAGTTGGGGCTCGCCAAAGTAGTGGCCACCGCGTAGCCGCTCGTGGGCGCAAGCACGGTGGCCCGTGATTGCCATTCGGAATTGGGTACCACGGGACCACTGCCCAAAGAATCTAATTGCCGTGATACCAGCTGAAAATAGTGTCCGAAGATGGTGGGCACCGGACGCGACGTGGCGTGGGTGAGCAGCAGCGCGCCCGCCGGCGTGTACAAAGCGCCAACGTACGGAAGTGTACTGCTGCGGTTAACAATTTTTTCCCGCGTAATGCGCTGGGCATGCCCACGCAGGCCGCACAGCAGCAACAGCAGCCAGCCGGCTAATCTGAGGCATCGAAAATGGTACGAGCCGGGGCCTGCAGAGCGTCCCCGGCTCGTGTTCATGGACAGGTTCATTGCACGATGAAATGATGCGGGGCCTGGGGTTTGCCATCCACTACGAAACGGTAGCTGTCCTGCCCGGCCGGCAGGGTGCGCAGCAAAGTAGGCATAATTTACTTTTGGCACGCACGCTGTTGCAGCGCGTAAGCCTTAGTTAGCAGGCCCGTCTGGCCACAAATAGCAAAGGCCCCGAAAATACTCAAAGAGCATCTTCGGGGCCTTGCTGGTTAGTATCCGTTTCGCCTATTCGTGGGTGCACTTGGCCGTCAGGCGCACGGCGGCGTCGGTGTACACCACCAGGTAGTTGCCTTTGGCCAGGGCGCCGAGGTCGACGGGCGTATTCAGGCCGCCCGCGGCGGGCGCGAACGAGGCCACGCGCTGGCCCACGAAGTTGTAGACCGTGAGGCGGGCGGTGGCGCTGGCGCGGGGGTGCTCCACGGTGAGCTGCGCGGCGGCGGGATTCGGGAACAGGTGCAACGGCTCGACGGTGGCACCGGTGGGCCGGGTGCCCGAAATCACGGCCACAATGCCGTTGAGGTAGTTTTCGAGGTTGGTGTAGCCATTGGCGGCCAGGGTTTGGCGGTCGGCGGCGTTGTTGGGGTTCAGGCCGTTGGCGGCTTCGTAGGCGTCGGGCATGCCGTCGTGGTCCGAGTCGGCGGGCGCGGGGCCGCAGTTGAGTACGGGCCAGGCCCCTTCCGAAGTGCTGATGGGCGTGCCGTGCGGGTAGCCACCCTGCACGTCGATGATGGCCCCGGTACGGTTCTGCACGTCCTGGATGATGCGCTGGTCCACGGCGTCGCGGGCGGGCAGCACACAGCCCACGCCCTGCAGCACGGCGGCGTAGGCCGCGGTGGCCGTCTGGGTGTTGAGGGGCGCAATGGGGAAGGGCGTGCTCACCTTCGATTGCACAGTATCGGCCAGGCTGCCGCCTTGCATGGTCACGCCCAGCCAGTTGCGGTTGGTCACGGTGGGGTTGCCGTCCACGTAGTTGCCGGCCAGGTACACCTGCGCGTAGGGCAGCACCGGGGCGGTGGTTTGCTTATAGGGGTTGAAGACGCGGGAGCGGCCGCTGGTGCTGGTGCCGCTGTTGGGGCCGTACTTGTAGTAGTTGTTCACCATGTTGTAGTTCCCGCCTTCGCCGCCGTAGGCGTTGGCGCCGGTGCCCCAGTTGTAGATGACGTTGTTGCGGAAGTCGCAGTTCTCGGAGCCGATGGTGGCGCCGTAGCGGGTGCCGTTCCAGCGCGGGGTGCGGCTGCTACAGTGGGCAAACAGGTTGTGGTGGAACGAGGCCCGCCGGCCGCCCCAGATGCCGCCGTAGCCGTGGCGCTCGTAGTCGGCGTCGCCGGTTTCGAAGTGGTAGGAGTAGTTCAGCGGCTCCGAAATCAGGTTCCACTGCAAGGTCATCGAGTCGGTGGCCGCGCCGTAGAAGGTGAAGGCTTCGTCCATGCTCCAGCTCATGGTGCAGTGGTCAATCACGATGTTTTTGCGTTCCTGGCTGCTCAGGGCGTCCTCGTCGCCGTTGCCGTTGGTCATGCCGATGCCGGTTTGCTGCGGGTACCGGTCGCCGGTGCGGAAGCGCACAAAGCGGACGATGACGTTGCTGCCGTTCACCGTCACCTGCCGGTCGGCCACGCAGATGCCGTCGCCGGGCGCGGTCTGGCCCGCCACGGTGGTGTTGGCCGGAATGTTCAGCCGGGCCGTGAGGTGAATGGTGCCGCACACCCGAAACACGACGGTGCGGTAGGGCGCCACCGTGGCCGACTGGCTGAGGGCGTAGCGCAGGGTGCCCGGCGTGTTGGTGTCGGCCAGGCTCGTCACCTCATACACCGTGGTGGGCACGGCCGCCTTGCCCCGGCCGCCGCTCACAAAGCGGCCCGCGCCTTCCACGCCCGGAAAAGATAGTTGCTGCGCCTGCGCGGGCGCGGTGGCCAGGCCGCCCAGCGCAGCCAGCACGGCCACGCCAAGACGAGCCCGCGAGAAACGAGAAAAAGGAGTTGCGGAAAAAGAAATCATTGCGAAGGGGTTGGGAGTCTGAGCGAGAACTAGCGGGCTGTGCAAGCGCCAAAACGCCACAGCCGCCCGCCGATTCCCACTTAAACTTACGCCCCTCCCCTCCCCTATTGCCCCGCCGAATGGGATTTTATTCGCGCAATCGATGCCGGGAACGATGCCATTTTGCACCCTTCACCGAACCCTCATGCTACTCTTTCTCAAAAATGGCCGACACCCAGCTGCGCAAGGTGCGGTGGCGCTGGTAGCGCAGGCCGTGCTTTTCGGCCTCGGCCGTGATTTTGGGCAGGTCCTCTTCGTAAAAGCCACTGAACAGGATGGGCCGGCCGCCGGGCAGCAGGCGGGCGTACTCGTGCATGTCTTCCAGCAACACGTTGCGGTTGATGTTGGCCAGAATCAGGTCGAAGGGCGCTTCCTGGGCCAGCGTTTCCACGCCGCCCAGGCGGCACTCGATGTTGTGGCACTGGTTTTCGGCGGCGTTGTCGCGAGCGTTTTCCACGGTCCAGGGCTCGGTGTCCACGGCCAGCACCTGGCGGGCGCCCAGCATTTCGGCCATGATGGCCAGGATGCCGGTGCCGGTGCCCATGTCCAGCACGCGCAGGCCTTTGTGGTCCACATCGAGCTGGTTTTCAATCATCAAAGCCGTGGTTTCGTGGTGGCCCGTGCCAAAGGACATACGCGGCATAATCACGATGTCGTAATCGACACCCGCCGGCTCGGGGTGAAACGGCGCCCGCACCGACACCCGCTCCGCGATGACGAGCGGCTGGAAGTTCTTCTCCCACTCGGCGTTCCAGTTCCGACGCGTGATGACGCGGTGCGAGTGGTTTAAGTCGCCGATGCCGGAGTAGCGGGCCATTATTTCCTCCACCGCGTCGGGGTTGAAGGCGTCTTCGGTGGTGTAGGCGCAGAAGCCCGCGTCGTTGTCCTCAAAGGTGTCAAAACCCACTTCGGCCAGTTCGGCCACGAGAATGTCGGCCAGCTCGCGCGGGGCTTCCACGGTCAGTTCAATAAAATCCATTTGGGTTGAATTAAGAGTTAGGAGTTAAGAGTTAGGAATTGGAAACCCGCAGTTGGGATTTCAACTCTTAACTCCTAACTCTCAACTCAATTAGTCTTGCAGCCGGCAAAGGAGCGCACTTTGGTGTAGTGAATGCTAAAATCGGCCCGGCTGCGGTCCGTGACCACCAGCAGCACATAGTCGGCAAAGTCGCGGGCGGGCGCGTCGGCCCAGAGGCCGGCTTTGTCGGCAAAAAGCTTGTTGTTTTCTTTGAACACGAGCACATCGGCGAAGGCTTCTTCGGGCTCCACGTACACCGTGCCGTGGCAGTAGCCGCGGCGGCTGGGGTCGGTTTCGAGGTACACCGAGCCGAATATCTTGCAGGGCTCCAGCGGACCGGCGGCCCGCACGCGGGCCACCGCGGGCGAAGCCAGGACCGCCGGCTGGGCTGGGCCCAGCGCCAAAACGGCGGTCAGGAGAAAAGAAAAGAACATAGCAGCAGGAATAAGCAGCGCCGACAGTAGCGCCAACGATAGCGCGCACGCTACTATCGCGCCACGATTAGAACGACTGAATGATGGTCGTGAAGTCGGCCGCTTTCAGGGCCGCGCCGCCAATCAGTCCGCCGTCAACGTCGGGCTGGGCAAAAAGCTCCCGCGCGTTCTGGGCATTGGCCGAGCCGCCGTAGAGAATGGTGGTGTCGAGGGCGGCCTGGGCGTCGTAGGCCCGGGCAATGCGCTCGCGGATGAAGGCGTGCACTTCCTGCGCCTGGGCGCTGGTGGCGGTGCGGCCCGTGCCAATGGCCCAGATGGGCTCGTAGGCAACGGTGACCTGGTCAAACTCCTCGTTGGAGAGGTGGAACAGGCCGTCGGCAAGCTGCTTGCCGATGAAGTCGAAGGTTTCGTCGGCCTCGCGGGTGTCCAGCGACTCGCCCACGCAGAAAATGGGCTTCAGCCCGGCGGCCAGCGCGGCTTTCAGCTTCTGGCTCAGCAGCTCATCGTCTTCCCGGAAGTACTGGCGGCGCTCGGAGTGGCCCAGAATCACGTACTCGCAGCCCACCGACGCCAGTAGCTTGGCCGAGACTTCGCCGGTGAAGGCGCCGCTTTCTTTCTGGTGGCAGTTTTGCGCGCCCAGGTGAAATTTGCTGCCCTGCGGCAAGGCCTGGCCCACGCCGTGCAGCAGCGGGAAGGGCGGGCAAATCACGATTTCGGGGCCGTTGGCTCCGGCGGCATTGGCGCCGGCCAGGCTAACGATTTCCTGCACCAGGGCCTGGGCCTCGGGGTAGGTCAGATTCATTTTCCAGTTGCCGGCAACGAGGTTTTGGCGCATACTAAGCGGGGCGAATGTGGTGGGATGTGCCCGCAAAGCTACGCCAAGCCAAGCACCCCGAAGCGGCGCATACGCCTGTGGGAATAAATTGGCCGGGTAAGCCGAAGCCGCGCTTCGGGGTATGGGCTAGTCGTTGCGCGCGGCTTTGCGGGCGGCAATCTCGGCTTCGATGGCGGCGGCGGCCTCGTCGCGCAGCTGCCAGGGCGTTTTGCGCCCGCCCAGGCGCGAGAGCACCACGCCGGCAATGGCTACCACCGTGGCCGCCGCCAGGGCGGCCCAGCCCAGTTCCGGCACCTCGCGCAGCCGCACCACCCAAATGGCCACCAGCGCCCAGGCCACCACCAACGGGAACACCAGGTCGCGGAAAATGCGGCTCATCAGCAAGGCCAGCGCCACCAGCACGAAAAACAGCATCATAACCAGCACCACGGAAAGACCCTCAGCGGTTTGCCAGCCCAAGTATCGCATCCCGACGGTGATGTTGATGGCCGAAGCCACCGATATCCAGCCCAAAAAAAGCGAAAAAGGCACGCCCACCAACACCGGGGCCGCGTCGGCAAAAATGCGGCGGCGGGCCCGGCCATAGGTCACAATGAGGCAACCCAGCAACAGCAACATCACGCCCACGCTGGGCAAAATCATTTCGTAGGCAAACAGCACCACCCAGGCGCTGGTGGCCACGCAGGCCAGGACGAGCGGCCGGGCCACGGCGTCGGGCAGCGACAGCTTCTGCTGGGCCGGCAGCAACTGCCACACCGAATACACCAGCAAACCCAGGAAAATCAGCCCCCAGATGCCGAACGCATAGCCCGCCGGCGTGAGCAGCGTGGGGTACTTGGCCGACACCTGCCCCATGGTCTGGCCGTTGAAGGGGTGGGTGTTGGCGTAATAGTTCAGGAAAATGGTGCCCCAGATGGCCAGGGCAGTCAGCCAGCGCCAGGCCCGGCCGGTGGTCGTGAGGTTTGGCGCGGCGTAATGGTCGGGAGCGGTGACGGTGGCGGGCATACGAAGACAGGGGTGGGAATCAAGTATCTACGTACCTATCGGCAAGGCGGATTAGGCGCGGGGCTGCCCAACCGGCCCGCCGTAAGCCTCGGGGGCATCCGGACATAAACCGGATGCCCCCGCCGCTCCGTTGCTTACGGGTAGCCGCTTGGGACCACAACGTTACACTTTCTCGGCCAAAAACCGCGCAGTATGATTGGTATCCTTCAGCTTTACCAGCTCTTCCGGCGTGCCTTCAAACAGCAGGTGCCCGCCGTTGAGGCCGCCTTCGGGGCCGAGGTCGATGAGCCAGTCGGCGCACTTAATAATGTCAACGTTGTGCTCGATGATGAGCACTGAATTGCCCTGCTCCACCAGCGCGTTCAGGGCCGTCAGCAGCTTGCTGATGTCGTGGAAGTGCAGGCCGGTGCTGGGCTCGTCGAAGATAAACAAAATTTTATCTTGCTGAAGGGTAGCGCCTTTGGTGAGGAACGAAGCCAGCTTCACGCGCTGGGCTTCGCCGCCGCTCAACGTGTTGGCCGACTGCCCCAGCCGGATGTAGCCCAGGCCCACGTCTTCGAGCGGCTTGAGGCGCTCGGCTACTTTGGGCTGGCTTTTGAAGAACTCCACGGCGTCGGTCACGGTCATTTCCAGCACGTCGTCGATGCCCTTTTCCTGAAATTTTATTTCCAGAATGTCCTGCTTGAATTTGTGGCCGCCGCAGCCTTCGCAGGTCAGGTAAATGTCGGCCATGAACTGCATCTCGATTTTCACCTGGCCCTCGCCCTGACACACTTCGCAGCGCCCACCGTCCACGTTAAAGCTGAAGTGCGAGGGCTTGAGGCCCCGTGCCTTGGCCAGTGGCTGCTCCGAGAAGAGCGTCCGAATCTGGTCGTAGGCCTTCACGTAGGTCACCGGATTGGAGCGCGACGATTTGCCAATGGGGTTCTGGTCTACGAACTCGACGTGCGTGACCTGCCCGTTCACGCCCGTCAGGCGGTCGAACTTGCCGGTGCTTTCGCCCGCGCCGCCCCCCAGTTGCTTCATCAGGGCCGGCGCCAAAATGCGCTTGATGAGCGTGGACTTGCCCGAGCCGGACACGCCGGTTACCACGGTCATCACGCCCAGCGGCACCTTCACGCTCACGTTTTTGAGGTTATTTTCGCGGGCACCGGTCAGTTCCAGGGCGTTGCGCCAGGGGCGGCGCACCTTGGGCACGGGCACCTCCATTTTGCCGCTCAGGTACTGGCCGGTGTAGGTTTCGGTGTCCTGCAGCAGCTGCGCCATGGTGCCCTGAAACATGAGGTTGCCGCCCCCGCTGCCGGCTTCGGGGCCGATGTCGATAATCTGGTCGGCGGCTTCCATCATCTTTTCTTCGTGCTCCACCACCACCACGGTGTTGCCGAGTTGCTGCAGCGAGCGCAGCACGCCGATGAGCTGCTCGGCATCCTTGGGGTGCAGGCCGATGCTGGGCTCATCAAGCACATACATCGAGCCCACCAGGGCCGAGCCCAGCGAGGTGGCCAGCGAGATGCGCTGGCTTTCGCCGCCGCTCAGCGTGTTGCTCAGGCGGTTCAACGTCAAATAGCCCAGCCCCACGCGGTTGAGGTAGCCGAGGCGGTTGGTGATTTCCGTCACGAGGCGCTCGGCCACTTTGGCGTCGTGCTCGCTCAGGCTCATGTTTTCGAAAAACGCCAGCGCCTCCGAGATGGGCAGCAGCACGATGTCGGCGATGTTGCGGCCGTCGATTTTCACGTATTGCGCGTCTTTGCGCAAGCGGGTGCCGCGGCAGTCGGGGCAGGTGGTGCGGCCCCGGTAGCGGCTTTGCAGCACGCGGTACTGGATTTTGTGGGTTTGCTCGCTCACCCACTTGAAGTAGGCGTTCAGGCCCTGGAAGAACTTGTTGCCGGTCCAGAGCAGGCGCTGCTCGGCTTCGCTGAGCTCGTTGTAGGGGCGGTGAATGGGGAAGTCGAAGCGGATGCCGTTTTTCAGCAGGGGCTTCAGCCACTCGCCCTGCTTTTCGGTGCGCCACGGCGCGATGGCGCCTTCGTACACCGTCAGGCTCTTGTCCGGAATCACCAAGTCCTCGTCAATGCCCAGCACCGAGCCGAAGCCCTCGCAGGTCTGGCAGGCGCCGTAGGGGTTGTTGAAGGAGAAGAAGTTGACGCTGGGTTCCTCGAAGGTGAGGCCGTCGAGCTCGAACTTGTCGGAGAAGGTCCGCGACTCGTCCTCGTTCAGGCGCAGCACGCAGGTGCCGTGGCCCTCAAAAAACGCCGTTTGCACCGAGTCGGACAGGCGAAAGAGCAGGTCCTCGTCGTTCGGGCGCAGCACGGCCCGGTCAATCATGATGTAGACGTCGCCCTTTACTTCAGGCTGTCCCTCCCCTATCAGGTCTTCGATTTGCGAAGTCACCCCGTCCACCACCACACGGCTGTAGCCCTTTTGCAGCAGCAAATCCAGCTCCTTGCTCATGGGCCGGGTTTTGTCGGCGCGGTGCAGCGGGGCCAGAATCATGGCCTTGGTCCCGTCGGGCAAGCCGGCCATAAAATCCACCACATCGGCCACGTTGTCTTTGCGCACCTGCTCGCCGCTTTCGGGCGAAAACGTCTTGCCCACCCGCGCAAACAGCAGCTTGAGGTAGTCGTAAATCTCGGTGCTGGTGCCCACCGTCGAGCGGTTGTTCTTAATGCTGACCTTCTGCTCGATGGCAATGGCCGGCGAGATGCCGCGGATGTAGTCCACGTCGGGCTTGTCCATGCGGCCCAGAAACTGGCGGGCGTAGCTGCTCAGGCTTTCCACGTACATGCGCTGGCCCTCCGCATACAAGGTATCGAAGGCCAGACTGGATTTGCCCGAGCCCGAGAGACCCGTCACGACGATGAACTGGTTGCGCGGCAGGGCCACGCTGAGGTTTTTGAGGTTGTGAACCCGGGCGTTTTTGATGAGGATGAATTCGCGTGGGTCGAGGTGGTCAATGGCGTTGTCGGACGGCGCCGAAACTTGCAAAGCGTCTTTTTTGGGCATAAACGAACTAACAGCGCGGAGGGGCCGGAAGGTTTCGGCCGCGGGCAATTGCTGGGGTTGCGAAGGTACGGCTTTGGCGAGAGGGGCAACTCAATCAAATACGGGTTCCTTTCCTTAACATTACGGTTCGCATCTTTTCATTCAATCAGGTTCAGCCAATTCATGTCCATTACAAGCCCACTTGCCGGGCTACATCAGGTTCTATTAACTGTTCGCGCCTCGGCTCAGGTCCATGCTGAAATGCTGCGTAAAAGTGAAGCTGCCACTCGTGCTGCACTCATCGAACCCGTCTTACGTGCATTGGGCTGGGATACCGAAAACGTGCAAATGGTTGAGCCAGAAAAAACCATTAACACAGCTTGGAGAGCAGATTATGCTCTAAACAACTCTGCTGGCAAAATTGACCTCTTATTAGAGGCCAAATGCTTAGGTTCAAACCTAGAGAAATTCGCTGTTGTACAACAATTATTGAGTTATGCTTTTGGATTCGACGTGTTAAAAGTCGTTCTGTCTGACGGCATTAATTGGCACTTCTACCGCGAGTTTAAACCCGGCCATTCTGCTTCCGACTTTCACTTCAACTTGCTCGAAGACGACACCATTTACTGTGCTTTGCAACTCATACAATGGCTCGACGCAGCCCAAAGCGGACATGGTATAACCACAGTTTCGAGCGGACCTGCTAAAAGTAATTCATCAGCCTTAGTATCTACTAAAGACGTTGCTCAGGCGCAGCAAGCACGTATTGCAGTTTTAAAGAAGAATCGTAATGATGACTTCACCGATTTAGCCCAGCTACATCTGCCCTCACTTAAGCCTGGCCAAAAACCTGAGAAGCTCAGGCTTCCTAACGGCAATATCAATTCTGTTTTTACTTGGAAGGACATACTACTTGAGGTATGTTGCTTGGTGCTGGCTACTAATCCGAACCTTCACCTTCCATTGCCAGACAAAGCTGGCAAAAAACGTTTTCTCATTTCTAACACAAAACCAGAAAAGGGTTCGAGCACCCTCGCCTCTTATAATGGACAGTCCGTTTTTATTGGCACTCATTATAGCGCAGCCGATTGCGTTGCCAATGCACTTTATGCGTTGTCGCAGTTGCCAGCAAATCAAAAAAAAGTGAGCCTCGCCGTGAGCTTTTAGAGCAATTTAAAATTCATCGAAGCGTCTTGGCATCATAACTCATCTTCCCCTATGTCCACGCTCCTTCGCCTTTGCCTTGCCGCCGCTGCCGCGCTGCTCAGCAGCTTCGGTGCCTGCGCCCAAACGGCCCGGCCCAGCCTCACCGGCGACTGGACAGGCGCAGTCGGACCCATCGATTTCATCCTGCACCTCACCGACCCGGCCACCGGCCCACGCACGGCCACGCTCGACATCCCGGCGCAAGGTGCGAAAGGCCTGCCCATTCAGTTCACCGCGCCGGACGACAGCGTGTACCTGCGCCTGGCCCAGCCCACCGCTCAGTTCGCCGGCCGCCGCTCGGCCGATGGCCAGCAGCTGGTGGGCGAGTGGCAGCAGGGCCTGCGGGCATTTCCGCTCACCCTCACCCGCGGAGGAGCGGCCAAACCGGCGGCGCGCCGCCCCCAAACGCCGCAGCCGCCCTTCCCCTACCAGTCGGCCGACGTCACCTTCCGCAACGAAAAAGCCGGCGTGACCCTGGCCGGCACCTACACCGTACCGGCCGACAAAGGTCCTTTTCCCGCTGTGGTGCTCCTCACCGGTTCGGGCCCCGAAGACCGCAACGAAACCATCTTCGGCCACCAGCCTTTCGCGGTGCTGGCCGACTACCTCACCCGCCACGGCGTGGCCGTGCTGCGCTTCGATGACCGCGGCGTGGGCCAGAGCGGCGGCACCCAACAAGGCCTGACCAGCGCCGACTACACCACCGACGCCCAGGCCGCCCTGACTTGGCTGCGCGCCCAGCCAGGCATTCGCAAAAACCAGGTGGGCGCGCTGGGCCACAGCGAAGGCGGCACGGCGGCCATTGGGGCTGCCATTCAGCCGGCCGGGCCCGATTTTCTGGTGCTGCTGGCGGCGCCCGGCATTGCCGGCGATGAGCTGATAGTGCAGCAGGTGCTGGGGCTGGCCAAGCTGAGCGGGGTCGACGCCGTGCAATTACTGTCCGTGGAAAAGGCCCAGCGGCAAGTCATACAAGTTGTGGAGCAGAACCCCGACAACGCCCAGGCCCGCGCCAAGCTGCGCCCACTCCTCAATCATGGCAACTCCACCGACCCTGCTTTTCTGGCCCAGGTAGAGGCGCAAATCGATGTGGCCACTTCGCCCTTCTACCGCCACTTGCTGGCCGACCGCCCGGCCCAAACCCTGCCCAAGGTGCACTGCCCGGTGCTGGCGTTGGGCGGCAGCAAGGACGTGCAGGTGCCCGCCACCCCCAACCTGGCCGCCACGGCAGCGGCCTTAAAAGCCGGCGGCAACCGCGACGTGACGGCGAAGGAATTGCCCGGCCTGAATCATCTTTTTCAAACGGCCAACACCGGCGGGCCGGATGAGTACGGCACTATCGAAGAGACTTTTTCGCCGGCAGCCCTCCGGCTTATCGGCGACTGGATAGCGCAACACACCAGGAAGTAGCCGAGGGCTAAGTCTGGAATTTGCCCCTGAAGGCTGCTCCGCTTGAGCGGCCTTTTTTATTTCAAAACCGGCTGAATTAAAGTTCTTCGTTAGGCATTCGCCCTAATCTTTGTTGTACTTTTCAGTTTAGCTTTGCTTTAATAAGCTATTCAGCCTCCGTTTTATTGTCTGATTCCATGATACGATTTATACAAGCCGCGTTGTTTTTGCTGGTTTCGATTATCCCGTTCTCCGGGGCACTGGCGGCTCCGCCGGTCCCGGCCCCGCTCAACGGCCAGTGGCGAGGCCCCTTGAAGCTGCTGGGGGGCGAAATCACCATCGTTATTACCATTGTGCCGCTCACCAACGGCACTTACTACGCGGCCCTCGACGCCCCCCAGCAGCGCATCAGCCGCATGCCGGTGGATGTGGAAGTGAAAGACGACAACCTCACCTTGCGCATTGAGCAGGCGGGAAGCAGCTTCGTGGGGAAAATTCAGGACGAGGGCGCCACCCTCAGCGGCACCTGGAAGCAACCCGGCGTGACGGCGCCCATGGTGCTGAAGCGGGCCATGGCATCGGCGCAGGCCGCCACCAAATTCAAAGCCGCGCCGCCCTACCGCCAAACCGACATCACCTTCACCAACCCCGCCACCAAGCAGCGCCTGGCTGGCACGCTCACGGTGCCGGCCGGCGAAGGCCCCTTCGCGGGCGTGGTGCTGCTCTCCGACTCGGGCCCGCAGAGCCGCGAGGTAGAAGTGCCCGGCTATCGCATGTTTGGCCAGCTGGCCGACTACCTCACCCGCCACGGCGTGGCCGTGCTGCGCTTCGACGACCGCGGCGTGGGCAAGTCGGGCGGCACCTACGCCAACGCCACCACCGCCGACCTGGTGACCGATGCCCAGGCGGCGCTGGCGTACCTGCGCACCAGCCCGCTGGTGTCGGCGCACCGCGTGGGCTTGCTGGGCCACGGCGAGGGCGCCAACGTGGCCCTGCTGGCCGCGGCCGGGCCGGGCCGGGCCCCGGCGTTTGTGGTGTCGCTGGCGGGCTACGGCCAAACGGGCTACGACGTGCTGCTGCGCCAGCAGGGCGAAATCATGCGCCTCATCGGCGCCGACCCGGCCCAGGTGAAAGCCGCGCAGGACGTGTACCAGCGCACGGTGAACGTCATCCGCCAGACGCCCGACAATGCCGCGGCCCGCACCAAGGTGGCCGCGCTGCTGGCCGGCGCCAACATGGGCCTCGACGGCAGCATGGCCCGCGCCCGCGCCGTGCAGCTCACCTCGCCCTGGGCCCGCTATTTCTTCGACTTTGACCCGCAGGCCAAGCTCGACAAGGTGCAGTGCTCGGTGCTGCTGCTCAACGGCACCGCCGACTTGCAGGTGTCGGTTCGGCGCAACATGGCGCCGCTCTACAAGGCCCTGCGCCACGCCAAGCGCACGGCCACTTCCTACAAGCTCAACGGCGTGAACCACCTGTTTCAGGCCCCGCCGGCCCAGTGGCCGCTGGTGAACGCGGCCCCGCAGGCCGTCTTCTCTCCCGAGGCGTTAAAGCTGGTATACGGCTGGATATCTTCGGAAACCAGGCTGCCGGGCGGTCCCGTGCCCGTCACGGTGAAGCGCCCCGGCCCCGCCCGCAAGGTGAACCGCACGCCCAGCACCAACCGCACGCGCAGCTAGGCCCGGGGCAGCGCGCCCCCGCCGGGGTAGCCGAACTGCGGGGTAGCAGAACTGATAGATTTATTCCTATCATTGCGCAGTGCCAGCCTAAAGAACTGGCTTTCTGCTCTCCTTCTACCCCCCTGGAGCCGCCCGCCGGCCCCGCCCGCGCATGGCAGTTCCCTCCCCTCCCCGCCCCCGCTGGTCCTGGGCCGACTCGCGCCCCATGCGCTGGGTGCGCCGCTCCTTCGGCTACTCGCGCGGCGAGGCCAAGGGGCTGGCCGGCCTGCTGGCGCTGATGCTGCTGACCATTGTGGCACCCGTTGTGCTGCGGCCCGAGCTGCCCGTGTACCTGCCCGCAGCCGACCAGAAAGGCGTGAACGAAATGGCCGCGCAGCTCAAAGACCACCGCACGATGGAGCAGGGCTTTGCCTCCCGCTACCCCAAACGCGAGTACCAGAAATTTGAGCGCCGTGGCCCGCGCTACCCGGTGGTGGCGCAGGTAAAACTGGCGCCCTTCGACCCCAACCAATTGACGGCCGAAGGCTGGGAGGCGCGCGGTGTGCCGCACTTTGTGGCGGCCCGCATGGTGAAATACGGCCAGGCCGCCGGCGGCTTCAAGGCCAAGGCGCAGGTGAAGAAAATGTACGGGCTGGAAGACTCCGTGTACCAGCGGCTGGCCCCGTTCATGCAGCTGCCCGACGAAGCGCCCAGGCGCGACTACGCCGCCAACCAGCCGGGACCGGACGGCAAGTTCCCGCCATTTGCCGCAGGCGACGCCACGGCCAGCAAGTTTCCACGCAAGCCCCGCAACCTCCAGCCCTTCGACCTGAACCAGGCCGACACCACCCAGCTGATGCAGATTCGCGGCATTGGCGCAGGCCGGGCCCGGTGGGTGGTGAAGTACCGTAACCAGTTGGGCGGCTACCTGCGGAAAGACCAGCTCGACGAAGTATTTGTGCTGCGCGATGCGCCCGACCTGCGCGACAGCCTCAAGAAATACACGTTTGTTTCGCCCAGCTTTGCCCCCAAAACGCTGAACGTGAACACGGCCACCTTCGATGAAATGTATTTGCAGCCCTACATCGGCAAGCCGCGGGCGCGCCTGATTGTGGCCTACCGGCAACAGCACGGGCCCTTTAAGACGGTGGAGGATTTGAAGCAGGTCCCGGTTCTGAAGCCGGCGGACATTGAGAAGATGCGGCCTTATCTACGCTTTGAATAGGCTTCGGATTTAGCGCTAAGGCTTGCCAGCCGGGTTGCGTAGTGCTTTAATCCCGCTGCAAGGTTGCTGTTGAAATGAGGAAGCACCGGGTGCTTCAGCTGTGGTCTGAAATATTGGAGCCTCACCATAGTTCGCTATTTAATCCATTCGTTATCCGGCAAATAAGCTGAGGCCTTCTGCCAACAATTCCTGCCCGAATCAAGTAGTATCAGTCCAGCCAACTCCCCAGCGCTATGACTGACGATTTAACCCCCTCCCCCACGGGTTCCGACGAGCTTCCGTCTAACGACGGCCGCCGCACGTTCATGAAACAGGCCTCGGGGCTGCTGGGGCTGGCCCTGGCGCCGCCGCTGATGGGCCAGGCCGAGCGCCTCACGGCCATGTCCAAAAAGGTGGAAGGCGTGAGCGAGATGCGCCTCAAGGTGAACGGTGCCGTGCGCACCATCAAGGCCGAGCCGCGGGTGAGTTTGCTCGATGCGCTGCGCGAACACCTCGACCTGACCGGCTCCAAAAAAGGTTGCGACCACGGCCAGTGCGGCGCCTGCACCGTGCTGGTGGACGGCCGCCGCGTGAACAGCTGCCTCACGCTGGCCGTGATGGCGCAGGGCAAGGAAATTACGACCGTGGAGGGTCTGGCCAAAGGCGAAGAACTGCACCCGCTGCAGCAAGCGTTTCTCGACCACGACGGCTTCCAGTGCGGGTACTGCACGCCGGGCCAGCTCATGTCGGGCGTGGCCTGCCTCAAGGAAGGCCACGCCAAAACCGACGGCGACGTGCGCGAATGGCTGAGCGGCAACCTCTGCCGCTGCGGCGCTTATCCCAACATTGTGGCCGCCATTCGCGAGGTGGAAAAGAGCGGGTTTAAGGGGTAGTAATAGGGTGTGTATTAGCCCGTCATGTCGAGCGCAGCCGAGACATCTCGCGTGCCAGAGTAAATCAATCGTCAGACGATGCACGCGAGATGTCTCGACTGCGCTCGACATGACGTTTTTTCTGTAATCAGAAGCGAGTTATGAACAACTTCTCCTACCTCCAGACCGCGCAGGCCAAAGACGCCACGGCCGCCGTGACCGGCACTAAAGGCGCCGCCTTCATCGCCGGCGGCACCACGCTACTCGATTTGATGAAGCTGAACGTGGAAAACCACAGCCAGCTGGTCGACATCAACCTGGTACCCTTCAAGGGCATTGAGCAGACGGCCGACGGCCTGCGCATCGGCGCGCTGGAGCGCATGAGCGACGTGGGCGAACACCCGCTGGTGGTGCAGAACTATCCGGCTGTGTCGCAGTCGCTGCTGCAAGCCGCCTCGCCACAGCTGCGCAACATGGCCAGCATCGGCGGCAATTTGCTGCAACGCACCCGCTGCGGCTACTTCCGCGACGTGGCGTTTCCGTGCAACAAGCGCAACCCCGGCTCGGGCTGCCCGGCCCAGGACGGCGAAAACCGTAACTTGGCCATCCTCGGCGGCAGCAAAGCCTGCATTGCCACCCATCCCGGCGACCTCAGCGTGGCCCTCGCGGCCCTCGATGCAGTGCTGCTGCTGGAAAACGCCAAAGGCAAGCAACGCCGCGTGCCGCTGGTCGATTTTCACGTGGTACCCGGCACCACGCCCCAGCGCGAAACGGTGCTGGAGCCCGGCGAGCTGATTGTATCCGTGACGATACCGGCGGCCGCGCACGCCCGCAAGTCGATGTACTTGAAGGTGCGCGACCGGGCCTCGTATGCCTTCGCGCTGGCTTCGGCGGCGGTGGGGCTGGATGTGCAGGGCGGACAGATTCGCTCGGCGCGGGTGGCGCTGGGCGGTGTGGGCACCAAGCCCTGGCGCTCGGTGGCGGCCGAGAAAATTCTGACCGGTGCCCCGGCTACCGAAGCCACCTTCCGGGCCGCGGCCGCCGCGGCCGTGCGCGATGCCCAGCCGCGCGAGCAAAACCGTTTCAAAGTAGAGTTGGCCCAGAACACGCTGGTGCGGGCGCTGCTGGAATTGTCGGCGGCGTAGGCTGAACGGTTCCCTCAGGTCGTCATGCAGAGCGCAGCGAAGCATCTCTACCTCGGAAGTAAATCAATCGAGACAACGAAGCGGTAAAGATGCTTCGCTGCGCTCTGCATGACGGCCTGCCGGGTCGTTCTAACCAATATCAAACGGTCATGGAAAACGAACCCGCTTTTTTTGAAACCTCCCCCACGCCCGGCGTGGTGGGCCAGCCGCTGAACCGCGTGGACGGCCGCGACAAGGTGATGGGCAAGGCCAAATATTCCGCTGAATACCCACTGCCAGGCCTGGTGTACGGCGTGCTCAAAACCAGCGACATTGCCAAAGGCCGCATCCAAAGCATCGATACCAGCCTGGCGCTGAAGGAACCCGGCGTGGTCCAGATTCTCACCCACCTCAACCTGCCCAAACTGGCGAAAACGCCCAACGACCCCGAGGGCAAAAAGGCCATTGGCGCGCCCATGGGCTTCCTGCCGATGACGTCGGACGTCATTCATTATGCCGGCCAGCCGGTGGCGCTAATTGTGGCCGACACCTTTGAGCGCGCCACCCAGGCCGCCGCCCTGGTGCGCGTGAGCTATGCCGCCGAGGCGCCCATTGCGGCCTACACCGACAAGCGGGCCGAGCTGTTCAACCCCGAGAAAATTCAGGACGGCAAGGCTGACGGCTACACCCGCCGCGGCGACGCCCGGGCCGCCCTGGCCAGCGCGCCCATCAAGATGACGGCCGTGTACACCCACGCCATCAACCACCACAACCCCATGGAGCCCGGTTCCACCACTGCCATTTGGGAAGCGCCCGACCGCGTGACGGTGTATGAGTCGACCCAGGGCGTGACGCGCACGCAGAAGTCGCTGTCGGCCTACCTGGGTTTGCCGCAGGACCAGGTGCGCGTCATTACCAAGTTTCTGGGCGGCGGGTTTGGCTGCAAGGGCTCGTGCTGGCCGCACACCGTACTCACAGTGCAGGCCGCCAAAGCCGTGGGCCGGCCGGTGAAGCTGGTGCTCTCGCGCAAGCAGCAATTCACGAGCATGGGCCACCGCGAAGACCAGACCCAGACCCTAACCTTGGGTGCGAGCAAGGAAGGCAAGCTGCTGGCCCTCATCCACGAGAAAACTTCCACCACCTCGCCCTGGGACAACTACGCCGAGGCCAACAGCAAAATCATCAACCTGCTGTACGACTGCCCCACGTTCGAGTCGCACTACCAGCTGGGCCGAGCCAACGTGATGACGTCCACCTTCACCCGCGCCCCCGGCGAGGCGCCGGGCTCGTTCGCCATCGAGTGCTCGATGGATGATTTGGCTTACCAGCTCGGCATTGACCCCCTTGAAATCCGGCTGCGGAACTACGCCGAAAAAGACCCCAGCACCGGCCAGCCCTGGAGCAGCAAAAGCCTGCGCCAGTGCTACGCCCGCGGCGCCGAGCTGTTCGGCTGGAGCAAGCGCAACCCCAAAGCCGGCGCCACCCGCAACGGCCGCCTGCTGGTGGGCTACGGCATGGCCACGGCCAGCTACCCGGTGCACAATTCCCAAGGCACCGCCCGCGTGCGCCTCTACGCCGACGGCCACGCCGTGGTGCAGGCGGGCGCCACCGACCTCGGAACCGGCACCTACACCGTGATGACGCAGGTGGCAGCCGACTCGCTAGGCTTGGCGCCCGACAAAATCCGCTTCGAGCTGGGCGATACCAAGCTGCCCACGGCGCCCAACTCGGGTGGCTCGGTGGCGGCGGGCACGGTGTCGTCGTCCGTCTACATGGCCGCGCAAGACGTGTGGGAGCGCCTCACCAAAATGGCCATCAAAGACCCCAAATCGCCGCTTTTCCAGGCCAAAGCCGAAGACGTGGCGGTGGAAAAAGGCCGTTTGCAATTAAAGAAAAATGCTTCCAAGGGCGAAGATTTCATGGCCCTGATGAAGCGTGCCGGCCTGGACGACGTGGAGGGCACCGGCCAGGGCAAGTACGGCGCGGGCTACGAAACCGGCCGCCCCAGCAACCCCGCCGGCCCCCAGAACAACACCGAATCGGAAGCCAAGCACTCGATGCACTCCTTCGGCGCGCACTTCTGCGAAGTGCAGGTGGACCCCGATTTGGGTACCGTGCGCGTCACGCGCTGGGTGAGCGTGCACGGCGCCGGCCGCATTCTAAACGCCAAAACGGCCCGCAGTCAGATTATTGGGGGCAGCATCTTCGGCATCGGCGCGGCCCTGATGGAGGCCACCGCCCGCGACCCGCATTACGCCCGCTACACCAACGCCGACCTCGGCGACTACCACATTCCCGTGAACGCCGACATCCCGGACATGACCGTGGAATTCATCGACGAGCACGACCCCTACATCAACGCCATGGGCGTGAAGGGCATCGGCGAGATTTCGATGGTGGGCGTGTCGGCCGCCGTGGCCAACGCCGTGTTTCACGCCACCGGCAAGCGCGTGCGCGACTTGCCCATCACGCCAGATAAAATTCTGGGCACTAAGGCAGTGTAAGTTTACCCACCTGTCGGTTTATCCGGCTGTCATCCTGAGTGCAGCGAAGGACCTTATCGCGGTTGAACAAGTCGTTTCAACGTGAGAAGGTCCTTCGCTGCACTCAGAATGACAGTTCCATTTTCAATGCCTACCCCCACCGCCCTCCTCCTCCTGGCCGCCGGCGCCTCCACCCGCATGGGCCGGCCCAAGCAGCTCCTGCCCTACCGCGGCCGTACCCTGCTCCGCCACGCCGCCGAAACGGCCGTGGCCAGCGGCTGCGGCCCCATTGTGCTAGTAACGGGCGCTCTAAATGAAGCTTTGGCAACCGAGGTAGCTGGCCTACCTATCCGAACCGTGCACAATCCGGACTGGGAAACGGGCATGGCCTCCTCCATCCGCGCGGGCCTGGCGGCGGTGCAGGCCGCGAAGCCGGCGGCCGTCGTCATCATGCTCAGCGACCAGCCGCTGCTGACGCCGGAATTGCTGCGGCAACTGGTGCAGCAACAACGGCAAACCCAGGCGCCCATCGTGGCCGCCGCGTATGGCGACACGCTGGGCGTGCCCGCCGTGTTCACCGAAACCGTGTTTCCGGAGTTGCTGAAGCTGCAGGGCCAAGCGGGCGCGGGCCGGCTCATTGCCAGCCACGGGCCGGCAGTGGAACGCGTGGATTTTCCAGCCGGCCTGCTCGATGTGGACACGCCCGCACAATACGCGGCGCTGCTGCGGGAGCCCGATTTATAGCGGGTGGCCAGGCAAAGGGGCAGAGCGCCCGGACCAACGCGCCAAGGCCACCGCCCGATGGGCAGAGCACTTGGATTCATATTTCCAGGCCCCTGCCCAGTGGGCGGAGCCTCCGGTTTTTTATTCCCACTGCTCTGCCCATCGGGCAAAGCCTCCGGCGCGCTGGTCCGGGAGCAGTGCCCCGGGGGGTGCTACTTCGTGCCCGATTCCAGCTTGCGCAGCTTGTCGGCCCGCCAGGCGGTGATGGCCACCACCAGCAGCGTCATCAGCCCCCCAAACACCACCGAGCGCACCGTGCCCAGCACCCGCGCCACCGCGCCGCTCTCGAAGGCCCCAATCTCGTTGCTGGAGCCGATGAAAATGTTGTTCACCGCCGACACCCGGCCCTTCATGTACTCCGGGGTGTAGACGTGGATGAGCGTGGAGCGCACAATCACCGACACCGAATCGAACACGCCCGTGAGGAACAGCAGGAACAGCGACAGATAGAAGTTTTTCGACAGCGCGAAGAAAACGGTGGCCAGCCCAAAGCCTGCCACGGCCCCCAGCAGCTTCAGCCCAGCCCGGCGCTTCAGGGGGTAATACGTCAGGAAAATGGCCATCAGCACCGAGCCAATGGCGGGCGCTGCCTCCATCTGGCCAAAGCCCCGTGCCCCCACTTTCAGAATGTCCGACGCGAACACCGGCAGCAGCGCCACCGCCCCGCCAAACAGCACCGCGAACATATCGAGCGACAGCGCCGCCAGCACCAGCTGGTTGCCAAAAATGAACCGCAGGCCGCTCAGCACGCTGTCTTTCAGGTTGAGCCGCTCGCCTTCCATGGGCGGCAGCGGCCGGTCGGCAATGCGCACGAACTGCAGCAGCGCCAGCACCAGCAGGGCCAGCCCCACCGCGTAGGACCTGGCCACGCCCAGCGGCTCGATGAGAAAGCCGCCCAGCGCCGGCCCCAGCACCGCCGAAGCCTGGTAGGTGGTGCTGTTCCAGGTGATGGCGTTGGGCAGCAGGGCGCGGTCGGGCAGCAGCTGCGGCATAAACGAAAACAGCGCCGGCCCCATAAAACCCCGCGCCAGCCCGCTCACAAAAATCACCACGTACAGCGGCAGCGTGTAGAGCGCGCCCTTGGCCAGCAGCCCGATGCCGTAGGGGCTGGCCAGCGCCGTGAGGGCCGCCGCGCACAGCACCAGCACCGCCAGGGCCAGCACCACAATGTTTTTGCGCCGCACCGTGTCGGCCACGTACCCGGCATAGAGCGACACCACAATGCTCGGAATGGCCTCCGACAACCCAATCAACCCCAGCGCCAGCGGGTCGCCGGTGAGGTGGTAAATCTGCCAGCTCACCACCAGGCCTTGCACCCGCGTGGCCACCGTGAGCAGGGTGCGGGCCGACACCAGCCGGCGAAAATCGGGCACGCGCAGGGCCGCGTAGGGGTCGTGGGCCGGGGCCGAATCAGCGGAAGGCAGCATATCACTCAGAAAAACGCCTGTACGGCGAACCAGTGGCAAAGGTAGCCGGCCCGCGGCCGGCCCGTGGCGCCGCCCGCCCGTTTGGCCTATCTTGTTGGCTGGTATTCACTGCCTGCCCGCTGCCCGCTCATGCCCGATTTTGGCCTGGAAATAACGCCCCGCCCCGACCTGCCGGCCATCGTGGCCCGCTGGCAGCGCGAAATCACCGCGCCCGAGCTGCAAGCCGGCTACTTCGCCATCCTCGCCGCCGCCGATGCCCTCGGCTGCTGGCGCTGGCTGCTCGACCTGCGCCGCCGCGACGAGCTGGCCACGCCCGAGCTCACGGTTTGGATGAACACGGAATTTTTCCCCAAGCTTCCGGGCCGCTACCCGGTGCCGGTGCGCATTGCGTTTCTGATTTCGCCGCTGCGGGCCCAGCAGCAGCAGTCGGTCAGCTCAGTGGCCGCTCTCAGTGCCACGGCCCGCCCCGGCCAGGGCTACCTCACCGCCTTGTTTACCGAAGAAGCGGCCGCTTACCAGTGGCTGGGGCAGTAGGTCAGCAGCCGCTTGGGCGCATCGGTAACTGGCTAAGCGAGTGGGCCCGACGTCGGCGTTGAAAAAGAAAAAATATTTTTGAAACTTTTTTCAGAATTTTTATAGCGCAATTCTGCGCCAGTATAGCGTAGATGAAGTTTTGAGGAAGGTTGCTCCGATAAAGCTACAGAATTTTGTCATTTTTTATTTTTCACCTCTTGCGCAAGTGCATTTCATCACTCTACATTTGGAACGATTCTAGCGGGTAAAACACCCGACTCCCGGTCGCTCCCAAAAAATTTTCTCGGTAACTGCATACTATGGCCTAAAGCTCTACGTTCCCTTATTCCGTAGCCCTTTATGGACCTCTTGCAACCGAGCGACTCCGCGCTCATCTCGCTCTACCTGGCTGGCCAGGAATCCGCCTTCGCCATCCTGCTGGAGCGGCACCGCAGTCGTGTGTTCACGACCATTCTCCTCATCGTGCGCGACGAGGACGTGGCCGAGGACCTGTTGCAGGACACCTTCATCAAGGCCATTCACACCATGAAAGGCGGGCGCTACAACGAAGAGGGCAAGTTTGCCCCCTGGATTTGCCGCATCGCCCACAACCTAGCCATCGACTCGTTCCGCCGCGGCAAGCGGACGCCCCACGTCAGCCTCAGCGACAACGACCGGCTGGCCAACACCCTCACCCTTGCCGACGACGGCCCGGACGACCTCCTGGCCCGCGAGGAAACCCATACCCGCCTTCGGGCGTTAATCCAGGAACTGCCCGCCGCCCAAAAGGAGGTGTTGCTGATGCGCCACTACGGCGACATGAGCTTCCAGGAAATTGCCGACGCAACCGGCGTGAGCATCAACACGGCCCTGGGCCGGATGCGCTACGCGCTGATAAACCTGCGGAAGAAAATGACCGCGAATTCCCTGCATCATTATGATTCAAACCTTACCCCATTCGACACTGCTCCAGTATGTGTACAACGAATTGCCTCCTGAAAGGCAGCGCGAGGTAGAGGAGGCGTTGCAGCACGACCCGGAACTGGCAGCCACGTGCGCCGACCTCCTTTTGGCCCAGCGGGCACTCGACGGCGTTCGCCGCGAGCCGCGGGCCCACACCTCCGAGGCCATTTTGCGCTACTCGCGCACTTTTTTAGCCAAATCCTGAGTCCGTTCAACTTTTTGTGGCAGCCGCTGCAGCCCCGCCGCTGGAGCCGCAAGCACAAGAGTTGAAGGAAACAGCTGTTTCAGCCGCCCGCAATAGAACGGTCATGCGGAACGCAGGGAAGCATCTCTACCGCACTAGTAAAACCCGAATAACCGGATTACTTGCGCGGTAAAGATGCTTCCCTGCGTTCCGCATGACCGTTCTATTTTTGCCCGCTCTAGCCTCCCTTCCGCATGCGCCGCGCCGACCGCTTTCAGTACTTCATCGACTACTTCACCACCAACTTCCCGGAGCCCAAAACGGAACTGGTATACGGCAACCCGTACGAGTTGATAGTGGCTGTGGTGCTCAGCGCGCAGTGCACCGACAAGCGCGTGAACCTGGTGATGCCCCCGCTGCTGGCCCAGTTTCCCACCGCCGCGCACCTGGGTGCCGCCTCGGCTGAGGAAATTCTGCCCTTCATCAGCAGCATCTCCTACCCCAACAACAAGGCCAAGCACCTGGCCGGCCTGGGCCGCATGCTCACCGAAGATTTCGGCGGCGAAGTGCCCAGCCAGCTTGATGAGTTGCAGCGCCTGCCGGGCGTGGGCCGCAAAACCGCCAACGTGGTGGCGTCCGTCATTTACAACCAGCCCACCATGGCGGTGGATACGCACGTTTTCCGGGTATCGCACCGCATCGGCCTCGTGCCGAAAACGGCCACCACGCCACTGGCCGTTGAGAAAGGCTTGGTGAGGTATATCCCCGAAGAAGTAATTCCCAAGGCTCACCACTGGCTCATTTTGCACGGTCGCTACATCTGCGTGGCGCGCTCGCCGAAGTGCAGCATTTGCCCGCTGGCGCCCAGCTGCGCCTATTTTGAAAAGCACTTTGGGAAAGCGGCAGCTTATGTACCGATTTCCGGAAAATAGCTTAACTGGCCTCAATCGGTCAGTTTTGACGGCTACCACGTCGGTTTTCAGCACACAAAGTTCAATTTGCAGCACAACGGAGCACAAACCTCCTTTGCTTTAGTACAAAATTTATCGAGCAGCTTTCTCCAGCATCGTTTGCACGGTTATGGCCAGTTGCTGCCGGTCAAATTGCTGCGCGGCCAGACGGTGGCCTTGCTCACCAGCATAAGCCAGTGCCCCGGGCTGCGCTAGCACCTCGCGTAGCTTCGCAGCCAGTGCGTCGGCATTGCCAGCGGGCACATACCAACCGCAGCGGTGTTGCTCCACCAGCGCTTTGGTCCAGCCCCGGTTGGTGACGATAACCGGCGTGCCCACGGCCAGCGAATCGTACAGCTTGGCGGGCGAATTGGCATCCAGCACCGGCAAATCGAGAAACGACACCACCGAAATTTCAGCCAGCGCAAACCAGCTGAAAACCTGATGCCGCGCCTGCCCGCCCACCAAGCGAATATGCGCTGGCCAACGCCGCGCCGCCGCCGCAATCAGCGGCTCATGAAACCCGTGGCCCAGAAACAGCCACACCACCTCGCCGCCTTGTTCAGCCATGGCTTCGGCCGCCGCTACCAGCGTGGGAATGTCATTGGCGCGGCCAAAAGTCCCGGCGTACAGAATCACCTGCTTGCCCACCAGCCCCTGCCGCCGCCGTAGCTCCTCAACCGCTGCCGGCGTGGCCCGGGCCGCCAAATCCAGGTCCGTCCCGTTGAGCACCGTCGCCACTTTCCCGGGCGCGATGCCCAAATCAGTCACGTACCGCGTCATATCTGGCGAGAGCGGCAGCACCCGTTGGGCACTTTGGTACAGCCGTTTTTCCAGCCGAAAAAGCTGCTGTCGGGCCAGCGCAGTGGGCACTGCACCCATGGCAATGGGAAACGACGGCCACAAATCCTGTACCTCAAACACCCACGGTACCCGCCGCCACCGCGCCACCTGCGCCGCCGCCCAGGCCGCCGTCAGCGGCGTACTGATGCCCCAAATCACGTCCGGCTGGTCGATGCGCAGCCCTTCGCGCACGGCCCAGGCCGCGTATTGGGCAAAAGCCAGGGCACGCCGGGCCGGGCCCATTTTGTTGTCGTAAGGAATGCGGGCTTCGCGGATTTCCACGCCGGCCGGCACCCACGGAAACTCATGGGTGAGCTGCTGGCCTTTCCAGGCGGGCGTAGTCAGCAGCGTTACCCGGTGCGTTTTGGCAATATGCGCCAGCAGCGTGTAGTGCCGGCTGGTGGCCGGGCAGTCGGGACTGGTGTGGTACTGGCTGAAAACGGCAATATGCATGAGTATGACGAGGGGCCATCATCCTTCGCTGCGCGGACGCCAGATGAGGATGACAGCTGGGGCATTACTGGATTGCCGTTACTCGTGCATGGGCCGGTAGTGCGACTCGTTCAGGATGCGCTGGGCATTTTTTTCGGCCATCAGGCGGCCCAGGGGCACGTTGGGGTGCAGCGACATGTATTTACGCACAATTTGCAGCCCCACCCACTGGCCCACCCGGCCGGGGCAGGTTTTATCGATTTCGGGCACGTTGGGCCGCTCGCCTACGTATTTCTGCAGCAGGAAAGGCGTGGTCGAGTACAGCAGGTTTTTCTCCAGAAAATGGCCCCAAACCCGCGGTTCGTTGGCTTCCAGGCCAGCCATTTCGCGCCGGGTGTAGCCCATGAGCAGCGAATCGGGGGTGCAGGGCAGCATCTGGCTGGCGAAGTAGAGGGCCTTGCCTTCGTGCACCATGGCGTCGAGCATGGTGTTGGCGGTCAGCTCGTGGCGGTTGTATTTACTCGACACGTTGTGCGCCAGCAGCGGCATCAGACCGGCCGGCGTGTAGCGCCGCAGCATGTACTGGGGCAGGTCGGGCCGCTTGCTGGCTTTAGGCCCCACAAACCAGTCCAAACTCATTACCAACAAGCTGTCGTTCACATAAATATCTTTCGCCAGAAAACCACTTACATAAGTATTGGCCGGGGGCACCCGAAAATCAGGAAAGTAGTAGTGCACCCGCCGGAATACCTCGCTCAAGTCGTGCCGCAGGGCCGCGCTGTCTGGAAATGCTGCGGCCGTTTCGCGCCCCAGCTGCTGCAAGGCGGCATTGGTGGCCAGCTGCGTCAAACTGCTTTCCAGCTCCTTTCCGTTGGCCGGCTGGCGCTGCAGGTAGTACCGCGCAAAGGCCGGATGCGCCGCCATAAACTGCTGGGCATCCGCGGGCGCCTTGATAGCAAAAAATGCCTGTTCGAGGCGCTGCACCTTCACAGGCACCGTCGGCGCATCGGCCGCTGCGTCGACCCGGCAGCTTTCCGCCGGGCCCTTTTTGCAGGCGGCAAGGCCCAGGCTTCCTACTAAAAACAGGGGCAGCCAGCGCCGCCAGGCAAAATTATTCGTATCCACGCTCGTTACTTTGGAGTAAAATTAGCCAAAAACCTACCGGCAGTCGGTAGTTTCCATCAGAGTAGCCGTATCTGTACGCATGAAAAAAATAGTACTCGCCGCACTGGCCCTCTTTGCCTCCGTTGGCACGGCCTCCGCCCAGGTCGAAATCGGCCTTAAAGTCTCGCCATCCATCACCAGCCTGCGGGCCGAATCTACCTCGGCCAACTCTTTCAAGAGCGACGGCAGCCAGCTCGGTTTCGGCGGGGGCCTGGTAGTCGATTATTTCTTTGGCGAAAACTACGCCTTCAGCACCGGCCTGTGGCTCACCGGCAAAGGCGGCACCATTTCCTACACGGACATTTCCGGCAACACGCCGCTGGCGGTAAAGCCCAAAATCAGCACCCAATACCTGGAGCTGCCGGTTACCATCAAGCTTTTCACCAACGAAATTGCCCCCGCCACGCGCCTGTATTTCCAGGTTGGCCCCACGCTGAACGTGCCCATTGGCACGCGCATCAACGGCGACAAGTTTTTCACCGACCCCGCTACCGGCAAAGAAAACAAGGCCAGCGAATACATCTACTTCATCGATGCCGACATCATGGCCGGCGCCGGGGTCGAATACCAGTTAGGCAAAAGCACGAAGCTTTTCGCCGGCCTCAGCTACCACCGCGGCTTAGTCGACATCGACCACTACTTTGAGAGCAACCGGGGCTTCAAGGACGTCACCATCAAAAACAGCTCCTTCGGCCTCGACGTGGGCATCAAGTTTTAACGCTGCATTACCCAGCAAAAAGCCCCAGCCTCCGGAGAAGCTGGGGCTTTTTTGGTTGTCTCAAGCTGTTTGCAAACCGGCCAAAGCTAGTCCACAATTTCCACCTCGCGGTCCTGCAAACGGCTCATGGCGGCGGCCGACGAACGCAGCTGGATTTCCTCGCCCCGCTCGTCCTCGATGCGGTAGTCGGTGAGGCCCAGGCTGCTGTCTTTCACCACCTTCACCCATTTGTAGTACTTGAGGTACCACTTCATCTGACGCGAAACCAGCCCTTTGGTGTAGTACGCGTGCAGGAACGGGTGCACCGACAGCGTAATGCCCGACTGGTTCTGGTTCACCAGCAGGTCGTCGATGCTGTTGTCGATGTCGTCCGTAACCTGGATGGAGGCCGAAATCTTGCCTGTGCCGCCGCAGGTGGGGCACACCTCGCCGGTCACGATGTTTTCGGCCGGCCGCACGCGCTGCCGCGTGATTTGCAGCAGGCCAAACTTGGTGATGGGCAGCACCGTGAACTTGGCCTTGTCGTGCTTCATCACGTCGCGCACGGCGTCTTCCACCTTCTTGCGGCTTTCCGCCGACCGCATGTCGATGAAGTCGACCACGATGATGCCGCCCATGTCGCGCAGGCGCAACTGCCGGGCCACCTCTTTGGCCGCCAGCATGTTAATCATCAGCGCGGTCGCCTCCTGGTCGTTCTCCTGATTGCTCTTGCTGCCCGAGTTCACGTCGATGACGTGTAGGGCCTCGGTGTGCTCAATCACGAGGTAGCCGCCGCCGGGCACGGTTACCGTCTTACCAAACAACGTTTTGAGCTGTTTCTCGATGCCGGTTTGCTCGAATATTTTGATTTTCGAGTTGTGCAGCTTCAGCAGGCCGAGCTTGTCGGGCGCGATTTTCTGGATATAGTCGCGCATCTCCTCGTACATGGCCGGCGCGTCGACCATGATGCTGTCGAAGGACTCGTTCAGCATGTCGCGGAGCATGGAAGAGGTGCGGCCGAGCTCGCCCAGCACCTTATCATTGGGCTTGGCAGTGCGCAGCGTGGTGTACATCTGCTCCCACTTGGCCACCATGTCCTGCATGTCCTTGTCCAGTTCGGCCACTTCACGCCCCTCCGCCACCGTGCGGATGATGACGCCGAAGTTCTCCGGCTTAATACTGGCAATGAGCCGTTTGAGACGGTCGCGCTCGGCCTTGCTCACTATCTTTTTACTCACGCTGATGGTGTTCGAAAACGGCATCAGCACGAGATAACGCCCGGCCATCGAAATGTCGGTGCTCACGCGGGGGCCTTTGGTCGAAATCGGCTCCTTGATGATTTGGACGACGATTTGCTGCCCTTTCTTAAATACGCTTTCGGCCTTGCCCACTTTGTCCAGCGGGGGCTCAAACGTGAATTTTTCCAGCCCGGCGCTAGGCGCCCGGCCGCTCTGGACGGTGCGCGCCCACTTCGTGAAGGAGTTGTACTGCTCGCCGAGGTCGCCGTAGTGCAAAAACGCGTCTTTTTCGTAGCCGATGTCTACGAAAGCAGCGTTCAGGCCGGGCATCACCTTTTTCACGGTGCCCAGGAAGATATCGCCAACCGAATAGTTGGTGTCGTTGCGGTCGAAATGGTATTCAATCAGCCGCTTGTCTTGCAGCAACGCAATCCGCTCGCCTTCCTGAGTAGAATTAATGACTAATTCATTACTCAAAGCCTTGGTTTAGTTAAAGTAACCCGCCGACGATGCCGCCAAACCCCTACCCCGAAACCGGCAAAGGGAAGCCAGAACCATAAGTTCTGGCTTCCCTCGCGAGCCACGGGAAAAGCACCTGCGCGGCCTCCGTCGGAGGCTACGTGAGAGATAGACGGCTGGCTCCTTTCCCGTTAGGAAAACTGCCGGCCGCCGCTACGCCCCGTGAGGCTTACTTCTTCTTGTGGCGGTTCTTGCGCAGGCGCTTCTTGCGCTTGTGGGTGGCAATCTTATGACGCTTTCTTTTTTTACCGCAGGGCATGATGCTTGGGGTTAAGTTGGTGATTGTTTGTGTGGTATCTATTTCAGCTTAGCAATTTCCTCGTCGACCGAAGCGGCCAGGGCGGGGTCGTTGCTCAGGCTTTTGGCAGCGAGGAAAGCTTGTTTGGCTTCGTCCTTGGCGCCGGTGCGGGCCAAAGTTACGCCGAGGTAAAACTGGCCGTTCACGTTTTTCGGATTGACTTTCACCAAATCCTTAAAACGCTGGACGGCTTTGTCGTACTGGTTGCTTTGCACCGCCAGAATGCCCATGTTGTAGAGGGCTTTCTCATTGCGGGGGTCGGCTTCCAGCACTTCGCGCAGGTACGAAATGCCCTGCACGGGGTTCTCGGAGGCCATGTAGGCCATGCCGAGGTTGGTTTTGGCGTCGAGGTTGCCGGGCTCTTTTTCCAGCACCTTGGCGTAGAGTTCCCGCGTCTTGCCGCCGAGCAGTTTCACCCGCTCGTCGGTGGTGGCAAAGCTATAGGCCTGGTAGTAAGCATCGGCTGCCTGCTGCCAGTTGGCAGCCGTGGGCTTGGCCAGCGCCACTTGTTCCAGATAATAGCCGGCACTGTCAAACCGCTCCACGCCGTTGTACCGGCGGGCCAGGGTGGTGGCCACCGCGGCTTTGGTAGCGGGCGTGGCGGCCGCGTATTCCTTCAGCAGGCGGTTGAGTTCCTGCCGCTGGGTGGCGGTGGCCGTGGTGTGCGGCGCGGCGGCGTTCGGGCCGTTGTTTCCCGTGGCCGTGGCCGGCACGGGCCCCGAGGATGCCTCCGTTTTGGAACCGTTAGTAGCGGGTCCGCCGCCGTCGCGGTTGGCCGTGGCGGCAGCGTCCTTGCTCAACTCCGAACGGCTTTCCTTGGGCTTCACGATGCCCTTCGGCAACACAAAAAGCCCTCCCACCAGCGCAAGCGCGGCGGCGAGGACGACCAATTGATGAGAAGCTGAACGGGTAGTAGCCATGGGCTGAAAAAAGCCGGCCGCCGGGCTTTCCCTTGCGGAAAAGACACCGGCGGCGCGGCCGGCAATTCTACAGTGGTTAGCAGTTAATGGCCAGTGGTTAAAATAATTATCACTAACCGTTGACCACTAACCGCTAACCGCTAAGATAACTAGGCTTTGGCCGCGGTGGCTTTTACCTTCTTGCTGTTTTTGATTTTGGCCACGAAGGTTTTCGACGGCTTGAAGCTCGGGATGTAGTGCTCCTCGATGATGAGCGACGTATTTTTCGAGATGTTGCGGGCCACTTTCCGGGCGCGCTTTTTGTTCACAAACGAGCCGAAGCCGCGCACATAGATGTTGTTGCCTTCCGTCATGGAATCTTTCACGACTTTGAAGAAAGCTTCAACAGTCATCAATACATCTGCTTTCTCGATGCCGGTCTTGGTGGAGATTTCGGCGATTACCTCAGCTTTAGTCACGTTGGTATGGTACTTAGGTGGTTGAAAAAATTACGTTTTTAGGCAAAAAAGTCCCGAATTCCAGCGTAAGCCTTTGCCTCGTAGGCGGTTCGCCCTCGAATTGGGGCCACAAAGGTAACCCCATTTTTTTGTTTTACCAATCACCCCTCCTAAACAAAGGGTGGGCCCAAATTATTCTCTTTCAAAATTTTGACCAAAACTGTCCCCCGCCCTTCCTTTCTGGCCTCCGCCCTGCTGGCATGGTACCCGCGGCACCACCGCGACCTGCCCTGGCGCCACACCCGCGACCCGTACGCTATCTGGCTGTCGGAAGTGATTTTGCAGCAAACGCGTGTGGCTCAGGGCCTCCCCTACTACGAAACCTTCTTGGCGGCCTACCCTACGGTGCAGGAAATGGCCGCCGCACCCGAGGCCGAAGTGCTGCGCTACTGGCAGGGCCTGGGCTACTACTCCCGGGCCCGCAACATGCACCGCACGGCCCAACAAGTGGTGGCCGAGCACGGGGGCAAATTTCCAAACACCTATGCCGAACTGTTGAAACTGCGCGGCATTGGCCCCTACACGGCGGCGGCCATTGCCTCCTTTGCCTTTGATGAAGCCGTGGCCGTGCTCGATGGCAACGTGTACCGGGTGCTGGCCCGCATTTTCGGGCTGCATTCGGATATCGCGGCGCCGAGTTCGCGCAAGGAGTTTCAGGCCGTGGCCGACCAGCACATTCCCGCCACCGCGCCGGCCGACTTCAACCAGGCCATTATGGAGTTTGGGGCCATTCAGTGCACGCCGGCCAAGCCGGACTGCCTGTTTTGCCCGTTGCAAAGCCAGTGCTGGGCTTTCAACCACGGGCAAGTGGCGCTGTTGCCCGTCAAGAGCAAGGCCAAAGCCGCGCGGACGCGCTACTTCCATTATTTCGTGCTTCGCCACGGCGAACAGACTTATTTAAGAGAGCGTCGCGAGAAAGATATCTGGCAGGGCTTGTACGACTTCGCGCTGGCCGAAACTACTGTGCCCGAGCTGGCGCCGGCCGAGCTAGTGCGCCACTTGGATGCGCTAGGCGCCGACCTCGACACCAGCCAGGCCGCCGAGCCTACCGCGGCTTACCGCCACGTGCTAAGCCACCAAAAGCTGGAGGCTAGGTTCCACCCCCTGGCGCTTACCAAGCCGCTGCCGGAAGCCACGTTGCGCGACCTAGGCCTGCGCGCCTATTCTGCCGCTGAAATTGAGGCGTTGCCTAAGCCCAAGCTGATTGCTAATTATTGCAGCCAGAACTTGTAAGGGCACAATTGCTATTCCGGTTAGAAATTTGTGCCTTTATTTTTGGCAAAATATTAGGAGACTCGCATTTTAGTTCTTAACTTTAAGGCAAGAAAGGGCCGGGTGGCCCTTTCGATTCTGTATTTCCTAACGTGCAATAATATGGCCGGAGTGAACAAAGTGATTTTGGTAGGCAACCTGGGCAAAGACCCCGAGGTGCGGCATTTGGAAGGCGGCGTGAGCGTGGCTCACTTCACCCTCGCTACCAACGACTATTACAAAGACAAGCAAGGCAACCGCGTGGAGCGGACCGAGTGGCACAACATCTCGGCGTGGCGCGGCTTGGCCGACATGGCCGATAAATACCTCAAAAAGGGCCAGCAAGTCTACATCGAGGGCAAGCTGCGCACCCGCCAATACCAGGACAAGGACCAGCAGACGCGCTACATCACCGAAATCATCGCCGACGAGATTTCGATGCTGGGCGGCCGGCCTCAAGGTTCCGCCGGCGCGGCCGGAGAAGCCAGCGGCGCCGGTGCGGCCGAAGCCCAGCAAACCTTTCGCCAAGAGCCGGAGCTGGACCAGTTGCCTTTCTAGGCCTTATTCTTCCAATTGGCTCGCAATTTTCAGGAAAAGCCCCGGCACTAGCCCGGGGCTTTTTTCGTTGCCTTCGGCACAAGCCAACGGTTACCTTTGAGGCTTGGGACGCGGGCGCAGGCCGGGCGCCGCCATCTTATCAACCTACTCTACGTGGTGTCGAACCTGAAAAAACTTCCGGGGCTGCTGGCGCTGGCGCTGCTGGCGGCCTGCTCGTCGGCGCCGGACTTCACGCCCAAGCCCAAGGGCTACAACCGCATCGATTTGCCGCCGCACCGCTACCAGGAGCTGCCGGCCGGGCACCCGTATTCGTTTGAGTACTCGAAGGAAGCCGTAATCAAGCGCGACTCTTCCTACATGGCGCAGCCGCACTGGCTAAACGTGTACTACCCGCGGTTGCACGCCAACGTGCAGATTACCTACATGGACGTGCAGCGTGACCGCCGCCTCTATAACAAGATGATGGAGGACGCCCGCAAGCTCACCGGCAAGCACGAAATCAAGGCCACGGCCATTGATGAGCGCATTCTGAAGACGCCGAGCGGCATGCGCGCCTCGGTGTTTGAGCTGCAGGGCGAGGTGCCGAGCCAGTTCCAGTTTTACACCACCGACAGCACGCACCACTTTCTGCGGGGCGCCCTGTACTTCAAAACGGCCACGGCCAACGACTCGCTGGCGCCCGTGATTGAGTACGTGAAGACGGACATGGTGCGCATGCTTAACACGCTTAAGTATAAGAACTAAGCTGAGAGCTATTGGCTGTTAGCTTATGGCCTTTTCGTTCATCTATAATTAGCAGGCTAACGGCTAATGGCTCGCAGCTAATAGCTAACCAATGAGTAACTTCTTCAACACCCGGCTGGAGTTTTTGCGCACGGTGGGCAGCACCCAGCGGGCGCAGCTGCTGGGCAAAGAGTTGGGCCTGTTCACCTACGGTGACCTGATTCAGCGCTACCCGTTTCGCTACCTCGACCGGACGCAGGTGTATAAGGTGGCCGACCTCAACGAAGACTTGCCCTACGTGCAGGTGAAGGGCATGCTGCGCGGCAAAGAGCTGGTGGGCGAAGGCCCCAAGCAACGCCTGACCGCCAAGGTGGGCGATGGCACCGGCGAGTTGGATTTGGTGTGGTTCAAGGGCATTAAATGGGTGCAGCAGGTTGCCAAAAACAACCAGGAATACATCGTTTTCGGCAAGCCTACCATGTTCAACGGCCGCCCGCAGATGGCGCACCCGGAACTGGAGGAGGTGAGCGAGAACAAACCGGGCCAGAGCTTTTTGCAGCCGGTGTACAACACCTCGGAGAAGCTCAAAAATTATCATCGGGTTGACAGCAAGGCCATCATGCGCATGGTGGCGGAGTTGCTGAAGCTGGCGCAGTCGCACATCACGGAGTCGTTGTCGCCGGCCCTGATTCAGCACTACGGGCTGATGCCCAAGGCGCAGGCGCTGCAGCAGATTCACTTCCCGCAGAGCCCGGAACTGCTGGCGGCGGCCAAGTTCCGGCTGAAGTTTGAGGAATTGTTCTACGTGCAACTGAAGTTGCTGCGGCAGCGCGACCAGCGCAAGGTGACGCTGGCCGGGCAGATTTTCAACCAGGTGCCGACGCTGGTGGACTTTTATAAAAACCACCTCACGTTTGATTTGACCGGGGCGCAAAAGCGCGTCATCCACGACATCTACAAAGATTTTTGCGCCGGGCAGCAGATGAACCGGCTGCTGCAGGGCGACGTGGGCTCGGGCAAAACCATCGTGGCCTTCATTGCCATGCTGATGGCGGCCGACAATGGGGCCCAAAGCTGCATGATGGCGCCCACCGAAATCCTGGCCGACCAGCACTACGTGGGCCTGAAAGTGTACGCCGACGCCCTGGGCATCAAGCTGGGCAAGCTGACGGGCAGCACGCCCACCCGCGAGCGCCGCGTGCTGCACGAGGAGCTGCGCAACGGCACCATGCACATGCTGGTGGGCACCCACGCCTTACTCGAAGACGTGGTGCAGTTCCGCAACCTGGGTTTGACCATCATGGACGAGCAGCACCGCTTTGGGGTGGCGCAACGCTCCAAGCTGTGGCAGAAAAACCCGCACGTCATCCCGCACGTGCTGGTGATGACGGCCACGCCCATCCCGCGCACGCTGGCCATGACGCTGTACGGCGACCTGGACGTGAGCGTGATTGACGAGCTGCCGGCCGGCCGCAAGCCCATTGTGACGGTGCACCGCTACGACGCCAACCGCTTGAAGGTGTTTGAGTTCATTCGGGACCAGGTGAAGCTGGGACGGCAGGTGTACATCGTGTATCCGCTGATTGAGGAATCGGAAACGATGGACTACAAGGACCTGACCGACGGCTACGAGAGCGTTAGCCGGGCCTTTCCCGAGTTCCAAATCAGCATCGTACACGGGCGCATGAAGGCCGAGGAAAAGGACTTCGAAATGCAGCGCTTCATCAAGCGCGAAACCCAGATTATGGTGGCCACCACCGTGATTGAGGTAGGCGTAAACGTGCCCAATGCCTCGGTGATGGTGATTGAAAGTGCCGAGCGGTTCGGGCTGTCGCAGCTGCACCAGCTGCGCGGGCGCGTGGGCCGCGGTGCCGACCAGAGCTACTGCATCCTGATGACGGGCTTCAAGCTGAGCAAAGACGCCCGCACCCGCCTCGAAACGATGGTGCGCACCAACAACGGCTTCGAAATTGCCGACATCGACCTCAAGCTGCGCGGCCCCGGCGACCTCATGGGCACCCAGCAAAGCGGCGTGCTCGACCTGCTGATTGCCGACCTGGCCAAGGACGGCCGTATTCTGAGCGAAAGCCGGGCGGCGGCGCAGGCCCTGCTCACGGAAGACCCCAACCTGATGCAGCCCGAAAACGCCAACATTCGGCGGCACATCGAAAGCCTGCCGGCCACGGCCGTGAACTGGAGCCGAATCAGCTGAAGAGGCGGCCGTGGGCGGCGGCCGGGGAACCGGGCAAAAAAAAAACGACCTTGTTACAAGTCGTTGAAAAATATCGCTAAAACATTTCCGTTATGAAGCCGCTGCCGCTCTGCTGCGGTGGGTTTTGCTGTCGGGCCGGCTTCACGGGCTCGGAAGTGAGCACCTGATGCACCAGGACAACGGAAGAGGTATCGGGCCGGGTTTGAACGGCATTGGGTTGCGCTACAGTGGCCGGGAGGGTCGTTTTGGCAAACTTACCCCCGATGATGAGGGCTGATAAAAGAGAGAACTTAAGCAGGGATTTCATAATAACTATATATAACAGCGGGGTCAAAGGTAACTCATAACCTGGAGTTTGTCAAGTCCGGGCTGAAGAGCTACGCCGTGAGCGGGGCTGAGGAAACCATGAGTGAGGCGGGCATTTTGCGTGAGCTTTTTGCCCCTACAAAGGAAACGGGTTCCCTGTACGGAGGCGTTGCAAACAGGTTATGGTTGGGATAACTTTTTTTTACGAGTGCCTTGCCTTTGCGGGGAGAAGCCAGAAAAATGCCATTACGAACGGTAGAATGGCTACTTTTGAAGGCCTATAGGGGCTCAAATTTCTTCTTATGATTCGAGTGCGTTTAAATTATATCCTGCGCCGGGCGTGGCTCCTGGGCGCGTTGGGCGGGGCCCTCTCCCAGCAGCAGGCCGCGGCCCAGAAAGTGAAGTCGGCTCCATTTAGCTACCTGCCCGAGCAGGGCGCCGACCGCTACGACATGCGCGTGCCGCGCAAGACCCTGGCCCTGACCGACGGCTCGGGCTTCGTCATCCTGGCGCACCAAAGCGCCGGCGGCTACGCCGTGGAGCGCTACGACGCCGACCTGAAAAAGCTTTGGAGCACCGCCATTCCCGTCACGCCCGACGAAACCCTGGAAGCCTTCGGGCGCGGCTCGAAGCAGGCGCTGGTGGTGCTGCACCACAAAGACGACGCCGGCCAAAACCTGGCCGTGGTGGGCGTGAACCTGCAAACCGGCCAGCGCAGCCCCGCCAAAGTGGTGATGAACGTGGCGCCGCGCGACCGCCGCCCGGGCGTGTCCATCTCGCCCGATGGCAGCCGGCTGCTGGCCTTCCGCTACCTCACCTACGGCCAGCAGGTGAAGAGCATCGCGGCCACGCTCTTCGACCAGGAATTGCTGAAACTAGAGGAAAAGACCTACGATTTCCGCGAATTGGGCGACTTTTTTTCGCCCGCCGTGCACGTGGCCAATGACGGCACGCAGTACGTGACGCTGGTGAGCGACGGCATGAAAAAGCTGACCGTGCGCCGCTACCCGGCCGGCCCCACGGGCGAAGTGAAGGTGCTGGGCGTGCCCGTGGGCGGCGTGTTTGGCGGGCGCACCGTGACCGTGCGCGACACCAAATTCACGGTGCTGAGCGACGGCAGCCTGTACGCGGCCGCCCTTTGCGCCGACTACGCCACCGGCGAGTATTACAGCCTGAAAGTGGTGAAATACGATTTCAGCGGCGGCGACATGAAGTTCTCGCCCGAATTTCGGTTTACGCCAGCCTACCTGGCCGAAGTGAGCAAGGCCAGCGGCCTCGACGTGAAGCGCCTGGAAGACGTGTACCTGGCCGACATGCTGCTGAACGCCGACAAGCAACTGGTAGTCATCGCCGAAAAGCATTTTGAGGAAGGCGGCAGCGAGTCGCCGGTGCACGCGCGGGAGCTGCACCTGTTTGGATATAATGAGTTTGGCGCGCCCACCTGGCACAGCCTCGTGGCCAAAGACCAGGTGGCCCCGGCCGTGGACGCCTACACGGGCATCGGTTTCCGGGCCGCCGTGTTCGGCAACACCTTGCAGCTGCTCACGTTGGAAAACCTCAACAAGAAATCGGACCTCTACCTGCGCCGCGTGAACACCCAAACCGGCGTGGTGGGCGCCCCCGAGCGCCTCAAGCTGAACGTGGCCGACGACCAGCAGCTGGCCTACGTGAAGGATTTCACGACGTGGCTGAACGAGAAAACCATCGTCGGCGTGAGCCGGCCGAGCAAGAAATCGGCGGCGTTGCAGCTGGAGAAGATTGTGGCGAGATAAACCCGCGGGAATAGCTTTTGAAGAATGTAAACATTCCGAAAATCGGATAATCAAGTTCCGACAACGTTCCCGACATCGATTGCGGAAATAAAGCTGGCATAAAGAGGGGAAGACAGGCCTTTTATAAGAGACCTTGCCGGATGCATTCTTACCAGGAATGCCCTATCCCACCCCTTTTTGCCTTTTATGTCTCACTTTTTACTTCTTTGCCGCAGGGCTGCAGCACACCCGCGTACTCTTCGTGTTTCCCTCTTTTTGCTCTTGCTGATGGGGGTGCTGCCCCGGGCGGGACGGGCACAATCAGTAGTGTTGGAGCAGTGGGCGCTGACGGCGAACAACAGCGCCACGCTGGCATCGGCCGGCACCGTGGCCACGGTGCCCACGCTGACCACGGGAGCCGCCGCCCCGCTGCCGACCAACAACCTGACCACGGCCAACGGGACGACGGTGCCGGCTGTGGCGGCGTATTCGGGCCTGGGCCAAGCACTTGCTCCGGCTGCTGATGGAGGTAGCTGGGGCAATAGCACGGCCTCGCCCCCCACGCGCTACGAGGAGTTTACTTACACTGTGGCGCCGGGCTACGCCGCCCGGCTCGATTCGCTGGTGTTCTCGACGGCGCTTTCCGGGGGCAGCAACGGACGGGTCGGCGTGAGCTATTCCATCGATGGCTTCGCGAATACCACTTACTTATCGGGTTCGTTGAGCAGCGGCCTGGTCAGCAACGGCGCCAGCCTGAACGCCACCAACAACGTGACGGCCGCTACCGACGCGTACACGGTGGTGCGCTTGGCGCTGAGCGGCAGCACCGGCCTGAAGCTGGCAGCCGGCAGCACGGTGGCCTTTCGGCTTTACTACGGCGTGTCAACCAGCAACACCGGCCGCTATGCGCTGCTGCGGAGCTTCTCGGTGAAAGGTCAGTCCATTACCATTGGCTCGGTGGGCGCCACTACCGCCAGTGCGACTTTTGCAGCGGCCAGCGGCTACACCTACGCCATCAGCACGACGCCGGCGGGCGGCACCGCCACGCTGGCAACTGCGCCCAGCAGCGCCAATGGCTACACGGCAACCTATGACCTCTCTGGCTTAGCGCCCGCTACCGCGTATACGGCCACGGTGGTGGGCACGCGCTCGGCCGCTCCCACCACCACGACCATTACCAGTGCGTCTTTCACGACGCAGTCGTCGTCCCAGCCGTGCGCCGCCGCTACCGGCCTGGCCGTGGGCAGCATCACGACTTCAACGGCCAGCGTTAGCTTCACGCCGGGCGCCAGCAATGTCAGTTACACCCTAACGTACTACCCGACCAGCACGCCTGCCTCGGCTATCACGGTTAGCCCGGCCCCCACGGCCTCGCCGGTGGCGCTCACGGGCCTCACGGCCGGCACGGCTTACACCGTGACGCTGCAAAGCGCTTGCAGCAACGGCGGCATCAGCGCTACGTCCACCCAAACGTTTACCACCACGGCCGTGGCCTGCGCCGACCCCTCGGGCCTGGCCGTCAGCGGTGCTACCAGCACTTCGGCCAGCGTGGGCTTTACGCCGGGGGCGGGCAATGCCAGCTATGTCGTGACTTATTACCCGACCAGCACCCCGGCTTCGGCCATCACGGTTTCGCCTGCGCCCACGGCCTCGCCGGTAGCGCTCACGGGCCTGACGGCTGGCACGCCCTATACCGTGACCCTGCAAAGCATCTGCAGCAACGGCGCCAGTACCTCGGTGCAAACCACCACTTTCACCACCGCCTCGCTTAGCTGCTCTAACCCCAACAGCGCCACGGCCATCACGAACGTTACCGGCACCACGGCCCGGGTAGATATTGTGGCCGGCACGAATAATGTCAGCTACGCGGTGACGTATTATCCGTCGGGCAACCCCGGGGCCACGGTAACGGTCACCTCGTCCACCACGCCCATCGACCTCGTGGGCCTGACGCCCAACACCTCTTATCTGCTAAACATCAAGAGCAATTGCGTCAACGGCGGCACCAGCACGGGCATCAACCGCAATTTTTCTACGCCAAGTGTGGCCTGCGCCGACCCGACCAGTGTGGCCGTGGGCAGCATTACGAATAGCTCGGCCAGTCTGAGTTTCACGCCGGGGGCGAGCAATACCAGCTACACCGTTGCCTATTACCCCACGGCCACGCCCGCGGCGGTTGTCACGGTTTCGCCCGCACCCACGGCGTCGCCGGTGGCGCTCACGAGCCTGACGGCCAACACGGCTTACACCGTGACGCTGCAAAGCACCTGCAGCAACGGCAGTTCCGGCACGGTAATTACCAGAACCTTCACGACCCTGGCCCCTTCGGCCTGCGACGCCCCTACAGGCGCGGCCGTGGGCAGCATCACCGCCACTTCGGCCAGCCTGAGCTTCGTGCCGGGCGCCAGCAATGCCAGCTACGTCGTGACTTATTACCCGACCAGCACGCCGGCTTCGGCCATCACCGTGGCCCCGGCACCCACCGCTTCGCCCGTGGCCCTGACCGGCCTGACGGGCAATACGGCGTACACCGTGACGCTGCAGAGCACTTGCAGCAACGGCCAGCTCAGCGCTGTGCAGACGCTTACGTTCACCACCCTTATTCCCAATTTCCTGCAGCAATGGTCGCTGAAGGTATCGGACGCCGATAGCGCGGGCATTCGGTCGGCGGCGGTGGCCGCGAGCATTTCGACGATGCGGCAGCTGGTGCCGTCCAACGGCACCACCGTGGCCGCTTATCCGGCCCGGTCGGCGCGCTACGGCCAGGCGTTTGCGCCGACGGCCGACGGCCTGTGGACCACCGCCGTTGGCGGCCCCGGCAGCAACCCCAACCGAACCATCTACCGGCAGTTCGTCATCAAGCCCGGCATGGGTTCGGTGCGGGTCGACTCGCTCGTTTTGTGGGCAGCCATGTACAATACGACCGGCAAAATGGCGGTGGTTTATTCCAAAACCGGCTTCAAGCCCAGCACTCCCGGCGGCGCGCTCGACTCGGTGGATGTGGCGGGGGGCAAAGGCCCTAGCGGCGCGCTGCCGGGCTCGGCCAGCGGGGCCTTTGCCGCGCCGGTTGCGCTGGCCAACCAGAACACGGGCCCCAACCAAGCGTACCGCTTTGCCCTGAACACCCCGGGCGCCGCGCCGGCAGCGGGCGTGGCGCTGCACCCCGGCGACAGCCTCACCGTGCGGGTGTATTTTTCTACCGGCAGCAGCTCCAATGGCCGCTATGCTTTGCTGAAAGACGTGTACACCATCGGCCAGTCCATCGTCACGCCGTTGCCCGTCACGCTCACCAGCTTCACGGCCACCCGCCAGGGCGGCGCCGCGGCCCTCAAGTGGACTACGGCCACCGAAATAAATAACGAGGCCTTTGAGGTGGAAGTAGCCACGGGCACCCAAACCCAGTTCCGCTCCATCGGCCGGCTGGCCGGTGCCGGCAATGGCCAAACCGCTCACACTTATCAGTTTTTGGATACGGAAGAAGGCAAAAAAGGCCTGCGCTACTACCGCCTCCGGCAGGTCGACAAAGACGGCACCACAACCTACTCTTCCCTGAGAAGCGTGCTGTTTGACGGTGGAACCGCCACCGCACTGCAGGTCTCGCCCAACCCCTTCCACAGCGATGCCGTTGCCCTCACCACCCAGGCCAACGCCAGCGCCCGCACCACCCTGCGCCTCACCGACGCGCTGGGCCGGACTGTGCGCACGCAGGAATTGACCGTGCCCGCTGGGAGCGCACAGCTCACCGTGAGCGGCCTCAGCGGCTTGCCCGCGGGCCTCTACCTGCTGCACCTTACGCTGGACGGCCGCCCGCAACAGGTAAAGCTGGTGCGCGAATAGTACCGAAACCACCTACTGAAAAAAGGCCGCTCCTGAATCCAGGAGCGGCCTTTTTTATAATATCAATCGAGGAGCTATTCTACTGCCAGATGCTGGCTGGCGGTCTGGCTGCCCACCCGCACCTGCACGGTATATAGGCCCGGCGCCAGGCCGGCCAGGTCGAGTTGGGTGCGGGTTTCGGTAGCGCCCAGCGGCACGGCCAGGGTGCGCACTTGCTGGCCCATGGCATTCAGCAAAAGCAGGCGGGCCTGGGCATTGCCGGCCGCGGCGGGCAGCACCAGCGTGGCCGCCTGATGCGCCGGGTTCGGAAACACGCTCACGCTGCCAGTATCCAGCGCGTTGCGGCGGGCCAACACCCCGCGGAAGGAATACGTAACCGGTGCCCCGGCCGTGAAGACCACCGTGCCGCCCGTGCCGCAGGCACTCGAAACGGTGATGGTGTAGGTTTGGCCGGGCACTAGGCCGGTGAGCACCACCGGCGACGAAGTGGATAGCACCCAGCGCGCCGAATCGGTGCCGGTGTAATAAGAAACCCGGAAGCTGGTGTTGTTCTGGCCCGGCGTGAAGCTCACGGTGGCGCTGGTGGCGCTGGTGCCCGTTACTACGATGTTCGACACCGCGCCGCAGGGCACCGGCACCGCCGCGGTGTGCACAATTACCATTCTCGGGCCCGAAGTGCTGGTAGCAGTGCAGTTGGTGAAGACGCGCACCACGTAGCTGGTGTTGGGCAGCAAGCCGGCGAGCGTAACCGGCGAGCCGGAAACCACAATCGTATGCGTGTTGACGCTGTCGCCCACCGCGTAGTACTGCACGGTATAGCTCGAAGCGCCCGAAACCGGCGTGAAGTTCAGGGTTGCCGTGCTGGTCGTGGTTGAAGTGCTGATGTTGCCCACCGTGGCGCAGGGAGCAGCCGGCGCGTTGGTGCGCACCGTAGCGGTAGCCGGCGCCGACTGAGCCCCGCTGCCGCAATTGGTGATGACGCGAATGCCGTATTGCGTATTCGGCTGCAGCCCGCTCAGCGCCACCGGCGATGCAATGGTGTTAACGGTCGTCGTCAGGGCCGTGCCCAACGGATAATACTGTACCTGGTAGCCGTTGGCCCCGGCCACCGCTGCGAAGCTCACCGATGCCGTCGTGGTGCCGGTGGCCGTGGCCGTCACCGCACTGGGAGCAGCGCACACGGTGGTCGTGGTGCCGGTTATCAACACAACCTGCGTGGGGCTGGCGGCGGTGCCTCCGCCAGCGCAGTTGCTCACTACGCTCACCACGTAGTAGCTGCCCACGTGCAGCCCCCAGAGCGTCATCGGCGACGTGGTCGTGGTGACCGTCCGGATGCCGGTGGCGGTGCTGTCGCCGGTCCAGTAATAGCGCACCGTGTAGCTCACCGCATTGGGCGAGGGCGTGAAGGTCACCACCACCGTCGAGTCGGAGGAACTGGTCACGCTGACGTTAGTAGGTGCTGCGCACGTTTGCGCCTGCGCGCCGGGGGCCAGCCAGCTCAGCGCTGCCACCAGCAATACCAGAAGGAAAGTAAAGCTTTTCATAAACCGTAAAAGGAAAGTGTGAAAGAAACGCAAGCCCGGCACCGTGCCCTGCTCTTTCTCCCAGACCAACCAAGCTTGCCAAAGGCTTCTTACCTATCCCACATTTTTATATAATTTCATCAATACTTGTCATTTCGCCATAAAAAAAGCCACTCCTGAAATCAGGAGCGGCTTTTTTTAATAATAATCTAGCCCGTCATGCAGAGCGAAGCATCTTTACCGCGCAATCCATTCATTTACTCGTGGCAGTAAAGATGCTTCGCTGCGCTCTGCACGATGGTCTGACTACCTGCGTGTCACGCAGCCTAGAACACGAATTCGTTCGCCTCAATCAGCTTGGCGGCCACGCGGCGGCGGGCTTCCTTCACGTTCAGCAGCTCGGTTTTGGTGAAGCGCTTGAGGCCCATGAGCAGCAGGCGCTGCTCATCGCCTTCGGCCATGCTGCCGATGGCGTCTTTGGCGGCCTTCTCCACGATGTCCACGGCGTCGGCGAGGTACACGCGGGCCATGTCCATTTGCGCGGCCACGGCCTCCTCCCCTTTCATCGACGCTTCCTTCTCCACGCGGAGCAAGGTGCTTTCGGCGATGTAGGTTTTGATGGCCATGTCGGCGATGTTCATCAGCAGCTCCTGCTCCTTGGCCAGGGTGGCGGTGAACTTCTGCACGGCCGAGCCGGCCACCATCAGCACCGCCTTTTTCAGGTTGGCAATGGTCTTGTATTCCTTGCTAAACAGGCCGGTTTCCTCGTCCTGGCTCAGGCTCGGGATGCTCAGCAACTCCTGCTGCACGGCCTGCGCCGGGCCCATCAGGTCGATTTCGCCCTTCAGGCCCTTCTTCAGAATCATGTCAACGGCCAGCAGGCGGTTGATTTCGTTGGTGCCCTCAAAAATGCGGTTGATGCGCGAGTCGCGGTAGGCGCGGTCCATCGGGTAGTCAGCCGAGAAGCCGTAGCCGCCGTAAATCTGCACACCTTCGTCCACCACGTAGTCAAGCACTTCCGAGCCTTCTACTTTCAGAATGGCGCACTCCACGGCAAACTCGCGGGCGGCGCCCAGCAGGGCCTCGTTCGAGCCTTTGCCTTCGGCCATCAGCTTCTGCTCCATGCGGTAGATGTCGTCGCCGGCGCGGTAGATGGCCGATTCCACGGCGAAAATGCGGATGGCCTGCTGCGCCAGCTTGGCGCGGATGGCGCCAAACTTCGAAATCGGCAGCTTGAATTGCACCCGCTCGTTGGCGTATTTCACGCTCAACGAAGCGGCCATTTTGGTGGCGCCCAGGCAGGCCGCGGCCAGCTTGATGCGGCCGATATTCAGCACGTTGAAGGCAATGAGGTGGCCTTTGCCAATCTCGCCCAGCACGTTTTCCTTGGGTACCAGCGCATCGGTCAAAAACACCTGACGCGTCGAGGAGCCCTTAATACCCATCTTGTGCTCCTCGTTGCCAAGGCTCAGGCCGGGCGTGTTTTTTTCCACGATGAAGCCCGTGAACTGCTCGCCGTCAATCTTGGCAAACACAATGAACACATCAGCAAAGCCGGCGTTCGTAATCCACATTTTCTGGCCATTTAGCACGTAGTGCGTGCCTTCGGCGTTCAGCACGGCTTTGGTTTTAGCGCCCAGGGCGTCGGAGCCGGAGCCGGGCTCGGTGAGGCAGTAGGCGCCCATCAGCTCGCCGCTGGTGAGGCCGGGCAGGTACTTGGCCTTCTGCTCGTCGTTGCCGAAGTACAGAATAGGCAGCATGGCGATGCCCGTGTGGGCCGCAAACGCCACCGGGAACGAGTGACCGCCGCCCACGCCCTCGGTCACGCGCAGGGCCGTGGGGAAGTCCATATCGAGCCCGCCGTACTGCTCCGGAATGCTCACGCCGAACAAGCCCAGCTGGCCGGCCTTCTCCATCAGGCCGCGCATAAGGCCTTCCTCGTGGTTGTCGAGGCGCTCCAGCAGCGGGTGCACTTCCGTTTGCACGAAGTCCAGACAGGTCTGGTACATCATGTTCTGCTCTTCGGTAAAGTCAGCCGGTGTGAAGACGCTCTGCGCATCCGTCGGCTTGATGATGAACTCGCCGCCTTTCAGGCTGGCATTCTGCGTTACTTCCATGACGGTTGAGTTGGATATTGAATGTTAAAAGTGTTAGGCACGCCTACTATTTTGAGAAACAACGGGCCAGCGGTTTTAGTGTTGCAAGGTAAGAAAAAATGTTAGGCGTGCCTACTATATCGGTGAAAGAAAACCCCGGTTGCGCGGGGTTTTTATTTTGTGTAGACTACTTCTCCTGAGAAGCGTGAAATTCATCTAGAAGAACAAAGAATTGCTTTAAAGCATCAATCTCATCAGTGCTCAAAAACTCAATAATCTTTGCCCATCCTTGTGTTGATTGACTTCGTATTTCTTTTCTATCCAAGAAGCGAATTCATCAAACAATGCCGCATCTTGAATCTCATGGTGTTTGCCGTAGAACCAGCCGCCTAGAAAACATCGCAGATGATGTATTGAAGGCTTCCCCAAATACATTGCTGGACGCTTTCTGATATCATTAAGAAGGTCAAAAACGGAGTTTTCCACTGCTATATTAGTTGCCATCTTTATTCAATTCTTAATGTTCAGCGAAAATGGTCGGATGAATTCCATTCGGCGCTTCACCCAACCATTCGACGGTTACTTCAGCAGCTCGTAGATGCCGGCCACGCCCTGGCCGCCGCCCACGCAGGCCGTGACCATGCCGTACTTCTTGCCGCGCTCGCGCAGCTCGTCGAAGAGCTGGATGCTGAGCTTGGCGCCGGAGCAGCCCAGCGGGTGGCCCAGGGCGATGGCGCCGCCGTTCACGTTCAGCTTCTCGGGGTCGATGCCGAGCTCGCGCACCACGGCGATGGACTGCGAGGCGAAGGCTTCGTTCAGCTCAATCAGGTCGATGTCGTCGAGCTTGAGGCCGGCTTGCTTGAGCACTTTCGGCACGGCTTTGATGGGGCCCATGCCCATGATGCGCGGGTCGACGCCTTCGGAAGCATAGTTCACCATGCGGGCCACGGGCTCCAGGTTCAGCTCTTTCACCATGCGCTCCGACATTACCAGCACGAAGGCGGCGCCGTCGGAAGTTTGGGAGGAATTGCCGGCGGTCACGGTGCCATTGGCAGCAAACACGGGGCGCAGCTTGGCGAGGGCTTCCACCGAGGTGTCGGCGCGGGGGCCTTCGTCGGTGTCTACTACGTAGGAGCGGTTTTTCTTCTTGCCGGTAGCCTGGTCGAGGTAGGTTTCCTCCACGGTCACGGGCACGATTTGCTTCTTGAATTTGCCGCCTTCGATGGCTTTGATGGCCTTCTGGTGCGAGTTGTAGGAGAATTCGTCCTGGTCCTGGCGGCTGATTTTGTAGTCGTTGGCCACGGCTTCGGCGGTGAGGCCCATGCCCATGTAATAGTCAGGGTGCTGCATGGCCAACTGGTAGTTGGGCACGGTTTTCCAGCCCACGGTGGGCACCATGCTCATACTCTCGGTGCCGCCCGCGATGATGCAGTCGGCCATGCCGGCCGAGATTTTGCCCACGGCCATGGCAATGGTTTCGACGCCGGAGCCGCAGTAGCGGTTCACGATGAGGCCGGGCACGTTGATGGGCAGGGCCAGCAGCGAAATCAGGCGGCCCATTTGCAGGCCCTGCTCGGCCTCCGGCACGGCGTTGCCGACGATGACGTCGTCGATGCGCGTGGGGTCGAGGGCGGGCACTTCGGCCACGAGGTATTTGATGACAGCGGCGGCGAGGTCGTCGGGCCGGGTGAAGCGGAAGCCGCCGCGCGGGGCTTTGCCCACGGCCGTGCGGTAGCCGGCTACGATATATGCTTGTTGAGACATGATAAGTGATGTAGGGGCGGGGCTTGACCCCGCCCGTCGTTGAACGACTTCTTTTTTATGATATGAACGTCCGGGCGGGGGCAAGCCCCGCCCCTACTCCGTTAGTTACGCAACGGCTTACCTGTCGTCAAAATCGACTGAATCCGCTCCAGCGTCTTGCGCTCGCCGCACAGCGACAGGAAGGCTTCGCGCTCCAAATCCAGCAGGTACTGCTCGCTCACTTCGGTGGGCGCCGACAGGTCGCCGCCGCACATCACGTAGGCCAGCTTGTCGGCAATGAGCTGGTCGTGAGTGGAGATGTAATTGCCTTGCTGCATGGCGTACACGCCAGTCTTGAACATAGCCAGCGCACCCTTGCCGTGCACCTTGATGTTGGTTTTCTGGGTGGGCTGGGTGTAGCCGGCGTCGGCCAGCTCCAGCGCGGCGGCTTTGGCCTGGGCGATAACGCGGTTCGAGTTCACCACGATTTCGTCGCCCCGGCGCAGGAAGCCCAAGTCCATGGCCTCGGCGGCCGAGGTCGACACTTTGGCCGTGCTGATGGTCATGTAGGTGTTGCGCAGCAGGTTGAATTCGGGCTCGCCTTCTTCGTACTTGGCGGCCGTGCGCAGGGTCATTTCCTTGGTGCCGCCGCCGCCGGGAATCAGGCCCACACCGAACTCCACGAGGCCGATGTAGGACTCGGCCGCGGCCACCACGCGGTCGCAGTGCAGGTTCAGCTCGCAGCCGCCGCCCAGCGTGAGGCTGTGCGGGGCGCCCACCACCGGGATGCTGCTGTAGCGCATCCGCATCATGGCGTTCTGGAACTGCGAAATCATCAGGTTCAGCTCGTCGAACTCCTGCTCCAGGGCCTGCATGTACACAAGGCCCAGGTTGGCGCCGGCCGAGAACTGCGGGGCGTCGTTGCCCACCACGAGGCCGCGGTAGCCTTTTTCGGCCATGTCCACGCCGCGCAACAAGCCTTCGATGACGTCCTGGCCCAGCGCGTTCATCTTGGAATGGAACTCCACGTTAAGGATGCCGTCGCCGAGGTCGACCACCGAGGCGCCGGAGTTTTTCCAGAGCACCTTGCCGCTGGCCCGCAGGTTGTCGAGAATAATAAAATTCTCCACGCCCGGAATGGCCTGGTAGCTCTTGCTTTCAAGGTCGTAGAACTGGCGCGCGCCGCTGGCGTCTACCTTATAAAAGGTCGTGTTGCCAGCGGCCAGCATTTCCTCTATCCACGGCGCCACGTTGCGGCCAGCCGCTTTGGCCAGGTCAGTGCCGGCTTGCAGGCCCAGCGCGTCCCAGGTTTCGAACGGACCCATTTCCCAGCCGAAGCCGGCGCGCAGGGCGTCATCAATCTTGTAGAGTTGGTCGGAAATTTCCGGCACGCGGTTGCTCACGTAGGCAAACAGGCTGCCGAAGCTCAGGCGGTAAAACTCGCCGGCTTTGTCCTTGCCGCCTACCAACACTTTAAATCGGTCAGCCAGCTTGTCGATGCTCTTGGTCATTTCCAAGGTGGCAAACTTCACCTTCTGGCTCGGCTTGTATTCCAGCGTGTTCAAATCCAGCGCGTGGATTTCCGACTTGCCGCCTTCACCCTTCACTTTCTTGTAGAAGCCCTGACCGGTTTTGTCGCCCAGCCATTTGCTCTCGCCCATCTTCTTCACGAAGTCGGGCAGCACGAATACGTCTTTGGCCTCGTCGTTCGGCAGGCCCTGGGCCAGGCCGTTGGCCACGTTGATGGTCGTATCGAGGCCCACCACGTCGGAAGTGCGCAGCGTGGCCGACTTCGCGTGGCCAATTACCGGGCCGGTCAGCTTGTCGGTTTCTTCCACGGTCAGGCCCAGCTTCTGCATGGTCTGCATGGCATCGAGCAGGGCGAACACGCCCACGCGGTTGGCAATAAAGCCGGGCGTGTCCTTGGCTAGCACGACAGTCTTGCCCAAGTACAGGTCGCCGTAGTGCTGCAGGAAATCCAGCACCTCCGCGTCAGTATCCGGCGTCGGAATGATTTCCAACAGCTTCAAATAGCGCGGCGGATTGAAAAAGTGCGTGCCCGCGAAATGCTTCTTGAAATCCTCGGAACGCCCTTCGGCCAGCAGGTGAATCGGAATGCCCGAGGTGTTGCTCGTAATGAGCGTGCCTGGCTTGCGGAACTGCTCCACCCGCTCGTAGAGGCTTTTTTTGATGTCGAGGCGCTCCACCACCACTTCAATGGTCCAGTCGCAGCCGGCAATGTCTTTCAGGTTGTCGTCGAGGTTGCCGGTTTTGATTTTGGCCGCGTCGGCCTTGCGGTAGAGCGGCGACGGGTTGGCCGTGATGGCGGCCTGCAAGGCGGCATTCACAATGCGGTTGCGCACGGCGGGCGCATCCAGCTTCAGGCCTTTTTTCTCTTCATCCGGCAGCAGTTCCTTGGGCGCAATGTCGAGTAGCAGCACCTGCACGCCGATGTTGGCGAAGTGGCAGGCAATGCGCGAGCCCATGACGCCGGAACCGAGCACGGCAACTTTCTTGATGGTTCGTTTCATAAGGTGGTTTTAAACTGTCATTCTGAGCGCAGCGAAGGACCTTATCACGCCCGCCGCGCAAGTGAGTGAGTAATCTGACGAAAGCCGCCGTGATAAGATGCTTCCTTCGCCAGCATGACAATGATTTCGTTTTTACGAAGCGGAGGTTTCCTGCCGCAAAGGTTTCAGCACGAAGTCCTCAAAGAGGGTTTTGCCCTCAATCATGCCCGTAATCTGGGCCGCTACTTTGAAGAAGTTATCCAGCTGGCTCTGCGGGATTTTCTCCCGGATTTTCAGATTGAAGTGGCGCACGGTCTGGCGTGACACCTCTTTTTTCTCCAGGCCCAGCGGCGTGAGGAAGATGCGCACCGAGCGTTTGTCCACCGAGTCGGCCTGCTTGTAGATGAGGCCTTTTTCCTCCATGCTGCGTAAAATGCGCGTCAGGCTGCGGGTTTCGAGGCCGAGCAGCGGCGCAATTTTGGTGGCCGGCGTGCCCTTCTCCTGGTCGATGTTCAGCAGCACGAAGCCGATACTGGTCGTGATGTCGTTCTGGGCCGCCTGGGTGTTGTACATGCGCGAAATCGCGTGCCAGGCCACTTTGATGTTGTAATCGACGGTTTCTTCGGGTTTCATGGGCGGGCGGTAAGTGCGGTAAACTTACGAAAAATTTGTTAGGCTTGCATACTATATCTTTTGTAAAGAGGATGTCTAACGAGACGATGTCGATAAAGCAGAACGTCATGCTGAGCGCAGCCAAAGCATCTTTACCTCATGCAAGAGTTGGTCTCGCGGTAGAGATGTTTCGGCTGCGCTCAGCACGACGTTCTCAATGCAACCAGCGGCCCCTACCGCTTCTCAGCCTGCATATACAGGCTGTCGATGAGGTCCTTATTTTTCTCGGTTATTACCTTGCGCTTCACCTTCATGGTCGGGGTCATTTCGCCGCTTTCCACGCTCCACAGCTCGGGTAGCAGCACGATGCGCTTCACCTGTTCCCACTGCGCGAAGCTTTGGTTGTATTTCTTCACCAAGCCTTCGTACAGGTCCACGACTTGCTCTTTTTTAACGAGTTCCTCATTGGAGCAGTCGCAGTTCACGTTGTTGCGCTTGCACCAGCCTTTGAGGTCGGAGAAAGCCGGGATGACCAGTGCGGAGGGGAATTTCTGGTCGGCGCCCACCACCATGGCCTGCTCGATGAGCGGGTCTTCCTTCAGCTTGCCTTCGATGACCTGCGGGGCGATGTACTTGCCGCCCGAGGTCTTGAACATCTCCTTCTTGCGGTCGGTGATTTTCAAGAACTTGCCGTTCACCAGTTCGCCAATGTCGCCGGTGTGGAACCAGCCTTCCTTGTCGAACACCTCAGCCGTGAGGTCGGGCTTGTTGTAGTAGCCTTTCATCACGGAGGCCGACTTGGTTAGAATCTCGCCGTCCTCGGCAATTTTCACGTCCATGTTGTCGATGAGCGGGCCCACCGTGCCAATCATGTTATTCTCGGGCTCGTAGCCGCCCACGGCGATTACGGGCGAGGTTTCCGTGAGGCCATAGCCTTCCATCACCCGGATGCCGGCGGCCCAGAACACCCGTGCCAGCCGCGGCTGCAAGGCGCCGCCGCCACTCACGATGCAGCGCAGGTTGCCGCCCAGCGCCTCGCGCCACTTGTTGAAAATGATTTTGTTGGCCAGCGCGAGTTGGGTGTTGTAGAGGAAACCCTGGTCTTTTTGGGTGTCGAACTTCAGGCCCAAATCCAGGGCCCAGAAAAACAGGCTTTTCTTGATGCCTTCCTGCTCGTGGCCCTTGGCTACGATTTTGTCATACACCTTCTCCAGCAAGCGGGGCACGGTGGTGAAAATCTGCGGTTTCACCTCGCGCAGGTTGTCGGCGATGACGTCCATGCTTTCGGCGTAGTAGATGCTCACGCTGTTAATCATGTACAGGTAAGTCACCATGCGCTCGAAAATGTGGCAGAGCGGCAGGAAGCTCAGGGCTTTGTCGTTCTTGTTCACCGGCACGAAACGCTGCGAGTTGCGGCAGTTGCTCAGGATGTTGTCGTGCGTGAGCATGACGCCTTTGGGGCTGCCGGTGGTGCCGCTGGTGTAGATGAGCGTGAGCAGGTCGTCGGGCTCCACGGCGGCTTTCAGCGGCTCCAGGTCGGCGGCGTTGCCTTTTTTGCCCATTTCCAGCAGCTCGCTAAAATGGCGGGCGCCGTCGATTTTATCAAACGTGAACACGTTTTCGGCGGGAATGTCAAGGCCCTGGGTGGCTTCTTTTACCTTGTCGAACAGCTTGTGGTCGGCCACGAACACGGCGCGCACGCCGGCATCGGTGAAGATGTATTTGTAGTCTTCAACGGTGATGCTGGGGTACATCGGTACGCTGGTGGCGCCGATTTGGGAGATGCCGAAGTCGGCCAGCATCCACTCGGGGCGGTTCATGCTGATGATGGCCACCTTGTCGCCGCGCTTGAGGCCGAGCGACACGAGGCCGAGGCTGACGAGGTTGGCCTGGTCGAGCAGCTGCTGACTGCTGAGGGGCACCCACTGGCCATCTATTTTGGAGGCCAGGGCGTCCGATTTGGGCGCGTTGGCTACTTGATGCGGGAGGATATCGAAGGCGCGACGAACGTCCATTGGGTGGGATTGACTAATGCAGGCGAATGAAATTCACCTTAAATAAAAAGCTTTTTTCGCGGGCAAGCTACGGCCGTGGAGCACAGGGGCAGCGTTGCGCTTACGGGTAAAAACCAATTGAGCCGCAAAAACGGTCAAAAAACCGCCGGCGCGCCCTTTTCCTGTGTAATTTTGGGCCGCTTGCTTTTCCGCCCCGAATGAACCTGGCCCTGTTTTTTGACCCGCTGCCGGAAACGCTGACCGCCGCCGCGCCCGCGCCCACCACGCTGGCCGCCTACGCCACCCGCTTCACCGAAACGTTTCCGGACTGGCGCGCCGCCGACCTGGCCCTCATCGGGCTGGACGAATGGCGCGGCAGCGCCACCGGCCACCCCAGCCGCCACGGCGCCAACGAGGTGCGCCACCGCTTCTACAGCCTGCAGAAAGGCAGCGGCGCTCTGCGTCTCGTCGACCTGGGCAACCTGCGCCCCGGCCTCACGCTGGAAGACACCTACCAGCGCCTGCGCGAAATCGTAGCCGCCCTGATTGAGGAAAACACGGTGCCCATCCTGCTCGGCGGCAGCCACGACCTCGACTACGGCCAGTTTCTGGCCTACGAAACCCAGAACCGCGCCATCAGCTTCGCCCTGGTCGACTCGCGGCCCGACATGGCCGAGCCCGGCCCCGGCACGCCGCCCGAAGACAGCCACCTGCGCCGCATGCTGGTGCACGAGCCCAATTTCGTATTCAGCCTGGCCCATTTGGGGCACCAGCAGTACCTCACGCCGCCCGAAGTACTGGTGGCGCTGGAGAAAATGCACTTTGAAACCATGAGCGTGGGCGAGGTGCGGGCCGACCGCCGCATGGCCGAGCCGCTGGTGCGCCAGGCCGATTTTATAAGCGTCGACATTGCCGCCATTCGCTGGCAGGACGCGCCGGGCTACTACCCGGCCTACCCGTTTGGCCTCGGCAATGAAGAAGCTACGCAACTGTGCTGGTACGCCGGGCACAACGAGCAGCTCAGTTCCTTCGGCCTCTATGGCTACCGCACCGACCAGGACACCAACGGCATGGCCGCTGCCACGCTGGCCACCATGCTCTGGTATTTTGTGGAGGGCTTCTACCACCGCCGGCCCGAAACCGGCTTCGGCACCTTCCGCTTCCTCACCTACACCGTGGTGCTGCCCGGCAACCCCGACAAGCTGGTGTTCTACAAATCGCGCCGCGCCGACAAGTGGTGGATGGAGGTGGAACGCCTCGGCGACAACGCGGTGAAGCGCGTGGTGCCCTGCACCTATGAAGACTACCTGAACGCCTCACAAGGCGACTTGCCGCAACGCTGGATTCGGCTGCAGGCGCTGCTGAGCTAGTACTGCTGCACTGATAAGGCACCAAAAAAAACGTCATGTCGAGCTTGTCGAGACATCTCGCCTGGGGTAACTAATTAGTGAAAGCACGCGAGATGTCTCGACAAGCTCGACATGACGTTTTTTTGCGCCTCGCTTCGCTTATGAACTCTCTTCCCACGTACACCCGCCGCCAGCTGGCCCTGCGCAACGGCCAGGACCGCGACGAAATCTGGGTGGCGTACCAGGGCCGGATTTACGACGTGAGTCGCTCGCGGCTGTGGCGCCGCGGCAACCACTACGAGCACTGGGCCGGCCAGGACCTCACCGCCGAGCTCGAGAAAGACGCGCCGCACACGGCCAACGTTTTCGATAACTTTCCCGTCATTGGGCTTCTGATTTAACCCCGCTGCATGACCACCGAATCGCCTTCCGAGTACAATAACCTCGAAACCCTCTCCACCGCTGAGCTGCTGGCGGGCATGAACCAGCTCGACCGCACGGTGCCCGAAACGGTGGCCCAAGCCCTGCCCCAGATTGAGCGGCTGGTAGAAGCCATTGTGGCCCGGCTGGGCAATGGCGGGCGCTTATTCTACATCGGTGCGGGCACCAGCGGGCGCCTGGGCGTGGTGGATGCCTCGGAGTGTCCGCCCACGTTTGGCGTGCCGGCCGGGCTGGTGGTGGGCATCATGGCAGGCGGCGACGGCGCCATCCGGCAAGCCGTGGAAGGCGCCGAGGACGATGCCGAACAAGCCTGGACCGACTTGCAGCAACACAACATCAACGCCAACGACGTGCTGGTGGGCATTGCGGCTTCGGGGCGCACGCCCTACGTCATCGGCGGGCTGAACCGGGCGCGCGCCGCGGGCCTGGCCACCGGCTGCGTGGTGTGCAACGCCAATTCCGGCGTGGCGGCCGCCGCCGAGTTTCCGGTGGAAGTGGTGACGGGACCGGAGTTCCTCACGGGCAGCACGCGTCTCAAGGCCGGCACGGCCCAAAAGCTGGTGCTGAACATGCTTACCACGGCCACGTTCATTCGCTTGGGCCGCGTGAAAGGCAATAAAATGGTCGATATGCAGCTTTCCAACGAAAAGCTGGTGCACCGCGGCGAGCAGATGCTGATGGACGAGCTAGGCATCGAAGAAGCCGAAGCGGCGCGGCTGCTGAAGCAGCACGGCAGCGTGCGGGCGGCGCTGGACGCCCGGGCGTAGCTGAAAATACCGCCTGTGCCTCACCCGCTTAGTTTTCCCGCCGAACGATTCGGGCCGTGCGTCGTTTCTAGGAATGAGCAAACCAACCGTTGCTCCCTCTCGCCGCATGCACACCATCGAGCCGCACTACAACTGGATTGACCAGTATTCTGCTTCCGAAGACCCCCGCTCGCCCCTCTTCGAGGCCGAAAACAGCCTGGAAGCCTACACCAACACCATTTACGGGTATTACATCCACCCGCAGTGGGACAGCCTGGGCTCCGACACGCTGTTCTTCAAAATCCTGTTTGCCGATTACGAAGACGGCATTGCCATCCTCGAATTCATTGGCGAGTGGAATGACGCCATCGAGAACGACATCATGGAACTCAAGCGCAACATCATCGATGTGCTGGTGCACGAGGGCATTCGCAAGTTCATTCTGGTGGGCGAAAACGTGTTCAACTTCCACGGTTCCGACGACGAGTACTACGAGGAGTGGTATGAAGACGTGGAGAACGGCTGGATTGCGGGCGTGAACTTCCTAGAGCACGTGCAGCGCGAAATGAAGCAGTACAACGTGGACAACTACATCAACTTCGGTGGGCAGCTCGACGACCTGCCCTGGCGCACCTACGAGCCGCGCCGCTTGTTCGAGGTGGTCGACAACGTGCTGAACCGCCGCCTGGGCGCCCCGGAAACGGAATTGTAATTTCACAAAAAAAGCCCCACCGTTGCCGGTGGGGCTTTTTTAGGCGTTAAGGTCAAGAATTACTTCTTAACTTCTTCGGCGGGGGTTTCGGTAGCCGGAGCCATCTTGTCGGCAGCATCCTCCATTTTGTCGGCTTTGGCATCGGCCGAGTCACGCACGGCGTCAGCCTGGTTTTCCATGGCGTCGGCTTTGGCTTCGCCAGCGTTTTCTACGTTGTCGGCAGCCTGCTCGGTGGCCTCTTCTTTCTTGCTTTCGCAAGCGGTGAACGAGAACGAGGCAGCGGCCAGGGCGAGGAACAATACTTTTTTCATCTTGGGTTGGGGTTAAATGTGGGGTGAGATACGAAGCAACTTCTGAAGCCCTGCACCAGGCAAACCTTCAAATTCGGGGCTTTATACCTCAGCTTTGTTTAGGTAACCCACTCGTTCAAAAATTTGTGAAGAATTTATGAACGAGCTATTTTCCTCAATCTACGGACGCTACTTCTTGCGGAACACAATGCCGATGGGCACGCCCTTGAAGTCGAAATGTTCGCGCATCCGGTTCTCAAGGTAGCGCGTGTAGCTCGGCGTCAGGTACTGCGGCAGGTTGCAGAAGAAGGCAAACACCGGGTTGTGCGTGGGCAGCTGCGTCACGTACTTGATGCGTATCATCTTGCCCTTCACGGCCGGCGGGCCGTACTTCTCAATCTCCTTCAGCATCACGTCGTTCAGCTGCGAAGTCGGGATTTTGCGGCGCTTGTTCTGGTACACTTCAATGGCCGTTTCGATGGCCTTGTGCACCCGCTGCTTGTTCAGCACCGAAATGAAAATGACGGGCGGGTAGGCAATGGGGGCCAGCTTTTCCATGATTTTCGCCTCAAACTCCTTGGCGGTGTTGGTCTGCTTGTCCTCCACCAGGTCCCACTTGTTCACCAAAATGACGATGCCTTTGCGGTTCTTGTCGGCCAGGGTGATGATGTTCACGTCCTGCGCCTCGATGCCGCGGCTGGCGTCGAGCATCACGATGCAGACGTCGGACTCTTCCAAGGCGCGCAGGCTGCGCATGTTGGCGTAAAATTCCACGTCTTCGCTCACCTTGGCTTTGCGGCGCAGGCCGGCCGTGTCCACCAGAATAAACTCGTTGCCGAAGGCATTGTAGCGGGCCGAAATGGAGTCGCGCGTGGTGCCGGCAATGTCCGTCACGATGCTGCGGTCTTCACCCAGCAGCAGGTTTACCAGGCTGGACTTGCCCACGTTGGGGCGGCCCACCACGGCAATGCGCGGGATTTCCGACTCGGGCTCCTCCACGCCGGGGTCTTCAAAATGGCTCACCACGGCATCCAGCAGCTCGCCGGTGCCGTGGCCGTTGGCGCTGCTGATGGCGAAGATTTCGCCGTCGCCGAGGCCGAGCGAGTAGAACTCGCCCACGCCGTTGGCGCGCAGGTTGGTGTCGGCCTTGTTGGCCACCAGGTAAATGGGCTTTTTGCCGATGTAGCGGCGCAGCACGTGCGCAAACTCCTCGTCCAGGCCGTGCACGCCGGCGTCAGCGTCCACCATGAAGAGCACCACGTCGGCTTCTTCAATGGCCAGCTTCACCTGCTTGTTGATTTCGCCCTCGAAAATATCTTCCGAATTGTGCACGTACCCGCCCGTGTCGATGACGGTGAAGTTCTTGCCAATCCAGTCGCCGTAGCCGTAGTGACGGTCGCGGGTCACGCCGCTCTCGTTGTCCATGATGGCCTTGCGCTGGCCCACGAGGCGGTTGAATAGCGTGGATTTGCCCACGTTGGGCCGCCCCACGATGGCGATGGTGTTTTGCTTTGACATGTTGGTTGCCCCAGCCGCCGACCCGACCTAGATTCGGCAGTGCCCGGGGTTATTTAATTATGGATGGCCGGAAATTCTTTTCTGTCATCCTGAGCGCAGCGAAGGACCTTCTCACGTTAGAATGATACGTTCCTCGGTGAGAAGGTCCTTCGCTGCGCTCAGGATGACAGACGCAGTTGTTTATTGATACCCGAACCGGCTCAGCGCTTTCGGGTCGGTGCGCCAGTTCTCGTTCACTTTCACGTGCAGCTCCAGGAACACCTTTTTAAGGAAAAACTTCTCCATTTCCTCGCGCGCCCAGGTGCCTACTTTCTTCAGCGCCTCGCCGCCCTGGCCGATGATGATGCCTTTCTGCGAGCTACGCTCCACGTAAATAATGCCGCGGATGCGGATGATGGTTTCTTCCTCCTTAAACTCCTCGATGACCACTTCGCAGCTGTAGGGAATCTCCTTTTTGTAGAGCTTGAAGATTTTCTCGCGCACCATTTCGGCGGCGAAGAAGCGCTCGGGCTTGTCGGTTAGCTCGTCTTTGGGGTAGTAGGGCGGGTGCAGAGGCAGGCGGTCGAGCACGAGGCGCAGCACGTTGTCGGTGCCGAAGGCATTGAGAGCCGAGATAGGCAGCACCTCGGTGGCGTTGGGCAGCTGCTCTTTCCAGTAGGCCAGCTTGGCTTCCACGTCGGCCTGCTCGGCCTGGTCAATTTTATTGACCAGCAGGATGATGGGCGTATCTACCATTTTGCGCAGGCGCTCTACTACGGGTTCCTCGTCGTGCTTTTCGTAGATGTCCGTCACGAAAAGGACCACGTCGGCGTCTTCCAGCGACGAGTACACGAACGACATCATGGCGTTGTGCAGCTCGTACTTGGGCTGGATGATGCCGGGCGTGTCGGAATAAATCAGCTGAAAATCCTCGCCGTTGAGGATGCCCAGGATGCGGTGGCGCGTGGTCTGGGCCTTGCTCGTGACGATGCTCAGCCGCTCGCCCACCAGCGCGTTCATCAGCGTGGACTTGCCCACGTTGGGCTTGCCAATGATGCTCACAAAGCCGGCGCGGTGGGGTTTGGGTTCGGGGTTCACGAGGGATGGGTTTGATAATCAGGGCCGCAAAGGTACGGCCTTCGGAGCGGAAAAGCTACGGTGGCCCTGAAGTAGCCGCACCGAACGTCGTGCCCAGCGCAGCCGAGGTATTTCTCCTGAGGTAGTAATTCAAGGACCAGAAAGAGAATTGGTGGTGGCCTGCGAGATGCTTCGACAAGCTTAGCCTAACGTTCCCGTTTGCTCATTAAAGCCGAAGATTTTCGCTTTTGGTCAATTCGATTTGCGGAAAGCGTCAGCAAGCGCCTTTGGGTGGGGTCGGACCTTTGTCTTGTTCTCCAACTCATCCACCTTCAACCCCGCAATTGTATGTTTCTCGGACATTTCGGCGTCGCCTTCGGCGCCAAGACGCAACAGCCCCGCGTGTCGCTGGGCACTCTGTTTCTGGCCGCGCAGCTGGCCGATTTGGTGTGGCCCACGCTGCTGCTGCTGGGCGTGGAGCGCGTGAACATCGTGCCGCACGCCACGGCGGCCAATGCGCTGGACTTCGTGCACTATCCGTTCACGCACAGCTTGCTGGCCGAGCTGGTGGGCGGCCTGCTGTTGGGCCTGATTTATTGGGTGGTGCGGCGCAATGTGCCGGGCGCGGTGCTGGTAGGCCTGCTGGTGCCCAGCCACTGGCTGCTCGACTTGGTGGTGCACCAACCCGACTTGCCGCTGTATCCCGGGCACTCGCCGCTGCTGGGGCTGGGGCTATGGAATCATCTGGCCCTTACGCAGGTGGTCGAATTTGCGCTGCTGGGGCTGGGGCTGGGGCTGTATGTGCGGCGCACGCGGGCCCGCAACGGCGTGGGGCGCTACGGCCTGCTGGGGCTGGTGGCTTTTCTGGTGGTGTCGCACCTGGCCAGCATCTTCAGCCCGCCGCCGACTTCGGTCGCCTTCATTGGCTGGGGCGCGCAACTCATGTGGCTGACGGTGCTGCTGGGTTATTGGGTCGACCGCAACCGGGAAGCTACCGCCGAAACGCGCCCGGCGTCTGCCCCGTCCATTTCTTAAAGGAGCGGACGAACACGCTCGGCTCGGAAAAGCCCAGCAGAAAGGCCACGTCGGTGATGCTGAGGTGAGGCTCGCGCAGGTGGCGCTGGGCCAAGTCGTTCCGCACGGCATCGAGCAGTTGCTGGTAGGTGTGGCCGGCTTCTTTCAGCTTGAGCTGGAGCGTACGCACGCCCAGGTGCAGGCAGTCGGCCACGGCGGCTAGGGTGGGCGCTTCGCCTTTCAGCAGGCGCACAATTTCGGCGCGCACCCGCTCGGCCAACGTTAGCGGCTGCTGGGTGGGCAGCTGGGCCAGCAGGGCCGCCGCGTGCTGCTCGAATAGCGGAAACAGCGCCGGGTTGGCGTGCGGGATGGGCAGCGCCAGCGTGGCCGCATCAAAGGCAACCTGCGTGAATGGCGCATCGAACACCAGATTAGTCGTCCCGAGGGTTTGCTCGTGTTCCCGGATATCGGCAGGACGTGGGTAAGCCAGGCGCACGGCTTTGGGCACCACAGGCTGCCCGGTGAGCGTGGCAAAGGCGGCCAGGTAAATCGACAGCTCCGAATTCAGCACGTAGCGCGGGTGCACGATGGCGGGGCTGGTCAGCTCCAGGTTCAGCCAGATGCCGCCGGGCCACTCGGCGGCGGGCGTCTGAAAGGTGCGCACGCCCTGGCAGGCAATGTCCTGGTAGCGGCAGAGCTGCGTGATGGCGGCCCCCGCCGTGGGTGCGTGCATCAGCACATAGGCCAGCGTGCCGGCCGTGGCAAAGTTGATGTGGCCGCCGATGTGCAGGTCGAAATACGGGTCGTGGGTGGCGGCCATCACCAGCGGCCAGAGGCGCTGAATGGTGGCAATGGGCACGCGGGCATCGGGCCCAGCCGTGGCGGCGGGGTCGAAGCCGATGGCTTGGCTGAGGGCGGGCACGTCGGCGCCGTGCTGGCCGGCCACCCACAGCAGCAGGTTCAGAGAGGAGGCGGCGAGGGTATCGGGCGGCGTCATGGGTTGGGCGGCAAATCCGGGCGCAATTACGGCTTCGGCTCCGAACCAAGACTGCCACTGGCTGTTTGCAGAGCAAGCGCCTGTAGCGTGGACTCTGCGAGTCCGCGCGTTGCGAGAACGTCCGCCCAGGCGCGGACCCGAAGAGTCCACGCTACAGTTCCGAACTTTGCCTTAATGAATTCCCCTGCTACTTCTTCGCGCCGCATCGGCGTCCTCCTCGTCAACCTCGGCACGCCCGACTCGCCCAGCACGCCCGACGTGCGCCGCTACCTGAACGAATTTCTCACCGACGGCCGCGTGATTGACATGCCGGCCGCCGTGCGCTACCCGCTTTTTCAGGGCCTCGTGGTGCCGTTGCGGGCCCCGAAATCGGCCAAAATCTACCAGCAGCTCTGGGACACCGAACGGGGCTCGCCCCTACTTTTCCACGGGCTCGATTTGCAGGCCCGACTAAAGGACGCGCTGGGCCCGGAGTACGTGGTGGCCTTCGGGATGCGCTATCAGAAACCCAGTATTGAGAAGGCGCTGGAGGAGCTGCGCGACGCGGCCGTGGACCGCATCATCGTGCTGCCGCTGTTTCCGCAGTACGCGGCAGCCAGCACGGGCTCGGTGCAGGAGAAAGTGATGGACATCGTGAAGGACTGGTGGGTGGTGCCCAGCATCAGCTTCATCAGCACCTTTGCCGACGACGAGGGCTTTATCAGCAGCTTTGCGGCGCGGGGCAAGGCCGAGATGGCCCGGCATGACTACGACCACATCGTGTTCAGCTACCACGGCATTCCGGAGCGGCACGTGCTCAAGGGCAGCTTCAAGGGCTACTGCAAGCTGGGCACCTGCTGCGCTAGCTACAACAAGAACAACCGCTACTGCTACCGGGCGCAATGTTTTGCCACCTCGCGCCTGCTGGCCAAAGCCCTGGGCCTGCGCGACGACCAATACACCGTCACGTTCCAGAGCCGCCTGCAAAGCCGCCTGCGCGACCCCTGGCTCCAGCCCTACACCGACGAAGTCATTAAGGAATTCCCCGCCAAAGGCATCCACAATGTGCTGGCGTTCAGTCCCGCCTTCGTAGCCGATTGCCTGGAAACCACCATCGAAGTGGGCGAGGAATTCAAGGAGTTGTTCGAGGCCGCCGGCGGCAAGCACTGGCAGTTGGTGCCGTCGCTGAACTCAGAACCCATCTGGGTGGAAGCCGTCGCCGACATGATTCGGCGGAATTAGCACTTGGGCGAATAAGGCGAGTGGCACTAATCAAGCCCGTCATGCCGAGCGCAGCGAAGCATCTTTACTGCGCAACTAATCCTGCTATTTGGAATTACTTACGCGGTAAAGATGCTTCGCTGCGCTCTGCATGACGTTCTACTAGCTTCGCGGGGCTGCCCTACGAAGCCTTGCGGCGGCTGTAGAAGCTCTCGTCGCTGAAAGATTCCTGCTCGTAGAAGCGGGGGTTATTGGCCGCCGGCTCCTGGCCCAGGGCGCGCAGCATGGCTTCTTCGTACTCGCGGGTTATCTGAATTTCGATGTAGGGCGGGTAGTTCAGCACCGACTCGGCGTTGAGGGCGGGCACGAAGACGTTGTCGTCATCGGCATCAATGGCGGCGACGCCAATGGGCAACAGGATGTGGTTTTCGTGCTCGTTGATGTGGAAGCGCGAGTCCAGCTCCACGTCGAGGTAGCGCACTTTCAGGGCTTCGGGCTCCACTATCAGCTCGTGCACGGTGCCCAGGGCCTGGCCGTCGGCGCCGCGCACGGTCCAGCCGCGCACGTCGGGGTTGTCGTCGGCCACTTCAAAATCGGTTAAGTCGCGCAGGCGGCGCAGCACGGGAGTTTCCATAGCTCGGATTTATTTAATTCAACGAAGTGGAGGCCGGCTCGCTGAGCACCTGCACGGCCGCGGCGGCTTGGGTCAGAAACCGTTTGTTTTGCTGCTGGTCGGCGGCGGTGGCGCTGCGGCCCGAGAGCTGGTCGGCCAGCTGCGTCAGCTCGTTGGCCTGGCTTTCCAGGTTGGGGTAGGCCTTCTGCTGCATGGCCCGAATGAGGCTGGCCGCCGCCACAAATCCGGGCCGCAGGCTGATGTTGGGCTCGCCCAGCCGGCTGGTGGCGCTGGTGAGGTTGTCGCGCTGCTCCGCGATGGCGGCGTCGCGCAGGTCGTCGCGGTCGGTGAGCGAGACGAGGACGCCGGTCAGCTTTTGCAGGCCGTTGCGGGCGTAGTCGGGCGCGGCCGGGTTGGAAGCGGCCTGGGCGGCCAGCGAGGCGGCGGTTTCGGTGCTGGCGGCGTCGGCGTCGGGGGTGCCGCCGGGGCCGGCGGGGTTGTGCGACTGGCCGAAGGTGCGCGCGGCGGTGTCCGAACCCAGCGGCTGCCGGGGCAGGGTGTCGGCCGCCGTGGTGCTCACGGCGGTGTCGGCGGCGGCCCCGGCGGCGCTGGCCGGCGGCGTGGGCTCGTCGGCGGGGTCGGGGCGCAGGAAGAAGTATGCAGCCACCGCCAGCGCTACCGCGGCCAGCAGCACCAGCAGCCAGGGGCTCGGCGAGGCCTTTTTGCGTTGAATGTTGATATCAGCCATGCTGAAGCAGAAAATAAAAATCTCCCTCCCTGTACGCTAATGTACCGGAGCGGTTTTTTCCGGCTGCCCCGGCCGCTTGGCTGGCGCGTCTATGCTCCACAAAAAAATCCGGCCGCGCAACGCACGGCCGGATTTCACATACTCGCAAGTTGGACGCCGCTTACCGGTTGCCGGTGTCCATGCGCTTCAGGTCGTTGTAGGTTTTCTTCGACTGCGCGAACTGGTGCTCCACGGCTCGGCGGATGGGGCCGGTGAGCGTGTTGCTGTCCAGGGCATCTTCGTAAGCTTTGATGGCCCACTCCTCGCCGTAGATGTTCGAGCCAATGATGGACTTCTCGTCGCGGCCCGTCACGGCGGCTTTGGCATCCATGAAGGCGCGGTAGAGCTTGCCTTTGAGCGTGGTACTGTTTTGGCGGCCCCGGCCTTCCTGGTCGAGGTAGGCATTCAGCTGGTTGGCGAACTGCTGGCTCTGGCTCACCAGCTGCAGGTAGAAGCTGCGGTGCTGACCGTCCTGGCTTTCGTCGGCGGCGCGGCGGTAGCCCTCGATGCGGTCATTCACGAAGTACAGCAGCTCGTTGACGGTGGTGGCCTGGGCGCGCTTGCCTTTGCCACGGCGCGCCAAGTAGGTGGCCCCGGCTACGAGCAGGGCGCCGCCCACTACTTTTTGGGTCGTGCTCAGCTTATTAAAGCCGGTGGTGGCGCTGGTGCCCACGTTCTTCAGCGAAGCCGGCACCTTGTTCAGCAATTCCTTGGCGTTGCCGTCTTTGAGCCACTGCTGGGCTTTATCCAGCAAAGGCTGGGCTTTGGCCAGCAAATCGCCGGCGGCACTGCCGCCGCTGGCGTTGGTATCGGCCGTGCCGTTGGGCGTGGCGTTGTCGTTTCCGTCGTTGATGGCAGAAGTCGGGGTGGCTTCGGGGGAGGTGGTCGTTGGGTCCATTAGTATTGGCGCTTGAAAACAGGAAGTTGATAAAATCAGTCCTTCCTACGCCCAAACGTGCCCGGGCGTTAGACCGGGCCAGTCTTTTGCCCCCCTCCTAAGCCCAACGCTTCCCTCGAATAACCTCGTCCCGGCACCCAGTTCAACTTATTGATGCCGAGTTTAGGGCAGCATTAAATTAAGCGTCGGCCAGAAACTGTATTTAAACCCGATAAATTTCCCCTACACCGCCACTTGGCGGTAGAGCTTGGCCAGCGCCTCCACGGCGTAGTCCACCTCGGCTGCGGTGTTCATTTTGCTCATCGAGAAGCGCACGGTGGCGCGGTCGGGGTCGCAGCCCAAGGCTTCCAGCACGTGCGAACCGGCCTGCGCCCCGCTGGTACAGGCCGAACCGCCCGACGCCGCCACCTTACTGATGTCCAGGTTAAACAGCAGCATTTCGCTGATGGCCGACGGCGGCAAGCTCACGCTCAGCACCGTGTAGAGGCTTTGGTTGGCGTGCTCGGAGAGGCCGTTGAACTGCACGTCGTCAATCTCGGCCCGCAGCTTTTCGATGAAGCGGGTTTTCAGGCCCTGCACGTGGGCCTGGTGGTCGGCCAGGTCGCGCACCGCAATTTCCAGCGCCTTGGCCAGGCCCACGATGCCGTACACATTCTCGGTGCCGGAGCGCACGTTGCGCTCCTGCGAGCCGCCGTGGATGAGCGGGCTCACCCGCAGGCCGCTGCGCGTGTAAATGAAGCCCACGCCCTTCGGCCCGTGAAACTTGTGGGCCGAACCCACCAGGAAGTGGTTTTTCAGCTGCTGCACGTCGTGCCGGTAGTGCCCCATGGTCTGCACCGTGTCGGTGTGGAACACGGCATCGTAGCGGGCACAAATTTCGCCGATAGCCTCAATATCGTTCAGGTTGCCAATCTCGTTGTTGGCGTGCATCAAACTCACGAAGGTGCGCGACTGCCCGGCCAGCAGCTCTTCCAGATGGCCCAAATCCAAGGCCCCCTGGGCGTCGTGCTTCAGGTAGTGCAGCTCGATTTCGCCCGTCTTGGCCAGCGCTTGCAGCGGGTGCAGCACGGCGTGATGCTCCAACTTGGAGGTGATGGCGTGCTTCAGCCCCAGCGTGCGAATGCTGCCAAAGGCGGCGTAGTTGTCGGCCTCGGTGCCGCCGCTGGTGAAAATGATTTCGGCCGGCGCGGCGTTCAGCAGGTGGGCCACCGTCTTGCGGGCGTTCTCGATGGCGGCGCGCACCTGCCGGCCGGGGCCGTGCAGGCTGCTCGGGTTGCCGTAGTGGTGCTGCAGGAAGGGCAGCATGGCCTCCAGCACCTCCGGGTCGAGGGGCGTGGTGGCGGCGTTGTCGAAGTAAACGAAGGCGGGGGCGGGGGGGGTGGTGAGGGCCATGCCGCAAAGGTAAAACGCAGACGCGAGGGCGGCTCCGGAGGCACCCACAACCTCGCAAGGGTCTTTTGCACGCACAAAACAGCTTAGCAAAGCTTCGCTACCCTGTTTTATTCACGCAAAAATGCCTTGCGAAGCTTCGCAAGGCATTTTTGTTGGTTCCAGAGTGGCTTGCGAAGCTTCGCAAACCGGTTTTGTGTGCGCAAAAGACCCTTGCGAAGCCTTTACAAGCTTTTTGCTGCTCGATTACGCCTTTACAGCAATGATTTCCTTGATGTCGCCGATGATTTTCTGGGCCAGGTAGTCGGCCGTGGCGTTGGAATCGGACTCGGCGTAGATGCGGATGATGGGCTCGGTGTTGGACTTGCGCAGGTGCACCCACTCCTTGTCGAACTCAATTTTCACGCCGTCGATGGTGTTCACCGGCTGCTTGGCGTAGCGCTTTTCCATCTGCACCAGCACCTGGTCGGTGTCGATTTCGGGCGTCAGCTCAATCTTGTTTTTCGAGATGAAGTAGCTGGGGTAAGAGTTGCGCAGCCGGCTCATGGTGAGGCCTGTTTTGGCCAGGTGCGACAGGAAAAGGGCGATGCCCACCAGGGCGTCGCGGCCGTAGTGCAGCTCCGGGTAGATGATGCCGCCGTTGCCCTCGCCGCCAATCACGGCGTTGGTTTCCTTCATTTTGGTCACCACGTTCACCTCGCCCACGGCAGCAGCGGCGTAGTGGCCGCCGGCTTTCTCGGTCACGTCGCGCAGGGCGCGGGTGCTGCTCAAGTTGCTCACGGTGTTGCCGCCGCCCAGGGTTTTGAGCACGTAGTCGGCCACGGCCACCAACGTGTATTCTTCGCCAAACATCTGGCCGTTTTCGCTCACCAGGGCCAGGCGGTCCACGTCGGGGTCCACCACGATGCCGAGGTCGAAACCGCCCTTTTCCAGGATTTTGGCGATGTCGCGCAGGTGCTCGGGCAGCGGCTCGGGGTTGTGGGCGAAGTCGCCGGTGGGCTCGCAGTGCAGCTTCTCAATGGTGGTCACGCCCAGCGCCTCCAGCAGCAGCGGCACCGCAATGCCGCCCGAGGAATTCACCGCGTCCACCACCACCCGGAAATTGCGGGCCCTGATGGCCTCCACGTCCACCAGCGGCAGCGCCAGAATGGCCTTGATGTGCTTTTTGAGGAAGGTATTGTCGGTGGTGTACTGGCCCAGTTTGGTCACCGGCGCAAAGTCAAAGTCTTCGCTTTCGGCCGACGCCAGCACCTGCTGCCCGTCGGTGTCCGAAATGAACTCGCCCTTGGCGTTCAGCAGCTTCAGCGCGTTCCACTGCTTGGGGTTGTGCGAGGCAGTAAGGATAATGCCACCGGCCGCGTTCTTGGCGGGCACGGCCATTTCCACGGTGGGCGTGGTGCTCAGGCCGAGGTCGCACACGTCGAGGCCAAGGCCTTGCAGCGTGGCGGCCACGAGGCGGCTCACCATGTCGCCCGAGAGGCGGGCATCGCGGCCAATGACGATGAGCTTGCTGGCGGTGGCCTGGGATTTCACCCACGTGCCATAAGCGGCGGCATACTTCACCACGTCGAGCGGAGTCAGGCCTTGCCCAACCGGCCCGCCAATGGTGCCGCGAATGCCGGATATTGATTTAATGAGAGTCACGCAGTAGATTTTTTGAAAGACCAAAATTAGGCATTATCGGGCGGTTGCCGACGCCGGATTTATCTTTGGAACAATGGAAAATTCCGCATCCGACCCTACGGCCCTGCTTACCAACGCTCGCCGTCCGGCCCAGCTCGCAGCTTTCGGCCGCCTGCTCGACGTCCTCGACCGCTTGCGCACCGAGTGCCCCTGGGACAAAAAGCAAACCCTGCACAGCCTGCGTCATCTTACCATCGAGGAGACGTACGAAATAAGTGACGCCATCTTGCGCGACGACCTGCCCGATTTGAAAAAAGAATTGGGCGACGTCATGCTCCACCTGCTTTTCTACGCCCGCATCGCCGCCGAAAAAGGCGCTTTCGACATCGCCGACGTGCTAAACGCCCAGTGTGAGAAACTCATTTCGCGCCATCCGCACATCTACGGCGACGTGCAAGCCGACGACGAAGACGCCGTGAAGCGCAACTGGGAGCAGCTCAAGCTCCAGGAAAAAGGCAACAAAGGGGTACTGAGCGGCGTGCCCACCTCCCTCCCGGCCTTGGTAAAGGCCATGCGCATCCAGGAAAAAGCCCGCGGCGCCGGCTTCGACTGGGAGCAGCCCGAGCAAGTGTGGCAAAAAGTGCAGGAAGAATTAGGAGAATTTGGCGAAGAGTACGGCCACGGCAACCCTGGGCAAATGCAGGCCGAGCGCGCCGCCGATGAGTTCGGCGACCTGTTGTTTTCGCTTGTGAACTTTGCGCGCTTCGCCGGCATTAACCCCGAAGAAGCCCTGGAGCGCACCAACCGCAAGTTTATCAGCCGCTTTCAGTACCTGGAAGGTGCGGCTTCGGCCAACGGCCAGCGGCTGGCCGACCTCACGTTGGCGGAAATGGACGGGTACTGGGAAGAGGCAAAACGGCGTCTGGCCCAACCCAAGGGCGCCAATTAGCGTTGGCCTATTTCTACCGCGCTCACGCTATACTTCAATTGGCTCCGGCCAAGTTTTCTTTGGTCGGGCCGTGCTTTTTGGTTAGGTTTGCCCAGCTAAGACGGCACTGGAGCAGTTCGGACTTTGGTAAGTGCTATTCTAGTCCACTTTCATTGCGGGATTGACAAGGTTCTTTGCCGCTTGCTGCGCTTCTAACCAACTTTTTGCTTTTTCTTTACCCACTCAATTCAACCTACTTCACACAACAACCCCAAACACTCCGGAACAATGGAACAGAAAAATGCCATGAATACGAGCCCCCGGCCCGCCGCTACGGCCGCCAAAGCCGAAGCCCAAAGCAGCGGTGGAGCCTCGCTGTTCTCCGTCCTGGTTATTATCCTAGCCTTCGTCGTTAGCTACTGCGTTTACAAATTCGTGTTCGGCGACGCCAGCCACTTCCAAGGCGGCAACAACGAAAACAACCCCAACCCCGGCGATTACCTCGGCGTGGTGTACAAAGGCGGCTTCATCGTGCCGTTCCTGCTCACCATGTTCCTCTGCGTTATCACCTTCTCCATTGAGCGCATGCTCACCATCGCCAAAGCCAAAGGCTCGAAAGGCATCGAAAGCTTCGTGCGCTCGGTGCGCCAGAAGCTGAACGCCAACGACATCAACGGCGCCCTGGCCGTGTGCGACCAGCAGAAAGGCTCGGTGGCTAACGTGGTGAAAGCCGGCCTGCTCAAGTACAACGAGATGATTCGCGAGAACAACATGACCACCGACCAGAAGGTCCTCGCCATCCAGAAGGAAATCGAGGAAAGCACCGCGCTGGAGCTGCCCATGCTGGAGAAAAACCTGGTTATCATCTCGACCATCGCCTCCATCGCCACGCTGACCGGTCTGCTCGGCACGGTATTCGGCATGATTCGCGCCTTCGCCGCTCTGGCGCAGGCCGGTACTCCTGACGCTGTGGCACTCGCCAACGGTATCTCGGAAGCTCTGATTAACACGGCTCTGGGCATCGGTACCTCGGCCCTGGCCATCATTGCCTACAACTACTTCACCAGCAAAATTGACGAGCTGACCTACAGCATCGACGAGGCCGGTTTCAGCATCATCCAGACCTTCGCTGGCCAGCACGGCAGCACGGCCACGGCTCCGGCCCGCACGGTTTAATTTTCTGTGTGGTCAGCGCCTTTGCTGATGCACTAAAACGCGGGGAGGTTCGTTCTAGCCAACGAGTCTCCCCGTTTTAAACCCCACCTCGCAATGCCTAAAGTAAAACCGCACCGTACCTCGCCGTCGCTTGATATGACGCCGATGGTGGACCTGGCTTTCTTGCTGGTGACATTCTTCATGCTCACCACCAAGTTTGCCCCCGAGGAATCCGTGGTGGTGGACACGCCGTCGTCCATCTCGGAGCTGAAATTGCCCGAAAACAACGTGATTACGCTGACCGTCGACAAAAACAAGCGCGTCTTTTTTGGCGTCGACGCCAAGCAAACCAAAATCCAGGCCCTGCAGCGGGTTGGCGCCAAGTACGGCGTGAACTTCACCGCGCAGCAAGCCAAGGAATTCGGTGACCTGCCCAACTTCGGCCTGCCCATCAACCAGCTTGGCTCCTACCTCAACATGGACAAGGAAGCTCGCAAGCAGGTGAATAAGCAGCAGCCCGGCGTGCCCCTCGATTCGCTCAACAACCAGCTGGTTGACTGGGTGCTGGAGTCGCGCCGCGCCAACCAAGCCATCTTCCACAAGCCGACTTACATCGCCATTAAAGGCGACGGCGACGCGGATGTGCCCACGGTGCAGCAAGTTATCAAGGTGCTCCAGGAGAAGGACATCAACCGCTTCAACCTCATTACGGACATGGAAAATAAGCCGGTGGCTGCCAAATAAGCAGTTTACCGAGCTGAATTCCTTTCCCTCACTCACTTAAATCCCATGGCAGAAATTCAAGGCAAAGCCGATTCCGGTGGAAAAGGTGGGAAGAAGCGGGCCAAGAAAATGTCGACCAAAATCGACATGACCCCAATGGTGGACTTGGCCTTCCTCCTGCTCACCTTCTTCATGCTGACCACCACCTTCGCCAAGCCCAACGTGATGCAGCTCACGATGCCGGTGAAGAAGACCGACGACGTGGAGGACACCAAAATCAAGGCCTCGCAGGCCATGACCATCCTCCTCGGCAAAGACAACAAGGCGTACTACTACTTCGGCCTGAACACGCCAAATGACAAGAGCGTTGCCAAGCCCGAATTGAAGGTGACCAATTTCGGCCCGAATGGCATCCGGCAGGTGCTGTTGGAGCGCCAGCGCCAGCGCCCTGAGCCCATCATCCTCATCAAGCCGACCGATGATGGCAAGTACAAGAACATGGTAGACATTCTGGACGAGATGAACATCACGAACCAGAAGAAGTACGCCTTGGTGAAAGCTCCCAAAGACGACCTAGAACTTATTAAAGAATCTGGCTTATGATGGATAACGCGCAAATCGCCAAGGCCAGCTTAAACGACATCGTTTTTGAGGGCCGCAACAAGGCGTATGGGGCCTACGTGTTGCGCCGCTTGTACCAGCGGCACGTCACGCGGGCACTCATCATCGCCACGGCTGTGTTCGCGCTGTTGGTTTTCTTTCCGCTCATCGCGCAGTATCTAAAAGATAAGATGCCGAAGGAGCCCAAGAAAAACCTGCAGGAGAACGTGCTGATGGACGCTCCTCCCCTGGACGAAACCAAACCGCCACCCCCTCCCCCGCCGCCCGAGGCTCCGCCGCCCCCGCCGCCCAAGCTTACCACCATCAAGTTCACCCCCCCGGTGGTGAAAAAGGATGAGGAAGTGAAAAAGGAGGAGGTGCCGGACCAGGAAGAGCTAAAGGACAAGACCGTAGCCACCGTGACCGTAAAAGGCAACACCGACGCTGTGGACCTGACCGAACTCTCGGGTGAAGGCGACAAAGTGGTGGAAGAGGTTGTAGAAAACAAAGTCTACACCTACGTGGAGCAGATGCCGACCCTGCCCGGCGGCGGCGGCAACGCCGCCATCGTAGCCGCCATCCAGAAAGCCACCAAGTACCCGCCCTTGGCGCTCCGCAACCAAGTCGAAGGCCGTATTTTCGTGAGCTTCACGGTGAATGCCCAAGGCGACGTTTCGGACGTGAAAGTGGTGAAAGGCCTGGGCTCCGGCCTGGACGAGGAGACGATTCGGGCAGTGAAAACATTGCCCAAGTTTATCCCCGGCAAGCAAAACGGCCGCGCGGTTAGCGTATCGTTCACGGTGCCGATTACCTTCAAGATTCAATAACTCCCGCGAATGGCCTTCGGGCCGTAGCAACAGAAACCCCGGATTGAGCCTCACGGCTTGGTCCGGGGTTTTTCGTTTGCATGTCTTTTTGATTTGAAAAAATATTGTAGGCTAGCATACTATTACCAATATGTTGGACGTTGAGGAAGGGCAAGCCAGTGGCGGTGGGCCCCCGCCCGCGTGGCTTGGGTTCGATTCATTCACTTCAACCCACTATTGCCATGTCCACGCTCACTTCCCTCACCGGCTCGCTCGATGACATCGTTTTCGAGGGCCGCAACCAGGCCTACGGCGCCTATCAGCAACGCCGCTCTTACCAGCGCCACTTAGGGTCGGCGTTGCTGATTGCCCTGACGGCTTGTACACTGCTGTTTTTGCTGCCAGTGGCAGTGAACCTGCTGTGGCCGGATGTGGTGGAGGCACCGCCCATTGTTGACGTTCTGCAGCCGACCCAACCGAGATACTATGAGCTTGAAAAAGTGAAGCCAATGACTCCACCGCCCGCGGCTTCCCAGCCCGAAGTGAAGGTAACGCCACACGACGTTATTAGAACGCGGGTGGCGCCCGACGACCAAGTGAAGCCCACGGTGGAGTCCACGCTGCCGCCGGACATTGGACCTGCAGGCCCAGCCAAGGATGGGGTGGAGAACCCTACGGGGAGTACCGGTGGTAAGAGTACGGCTTCCACGGCGCCGGACTCGGCAGCCCCGGCTGTTGCCGCGCCCGTGGCGCCGATGCTGGCGCCGGAAGTGATGCCGGATTTCGTGGGTGGCCGGACGGCACTAATGCGCTACTTGCAAAAGCACCTGCGCTACCCGGCCGCCGCCATGGCCGCGCAAGCTTCCGGCAAGGTATTCGTCTCGTTTGTGGTGCAGACGGACGGCAGCATTGGCGAGGTAACGGTGCTCAAGGGCTTGGGCTTCGGCACAGAGGAAGCGGCGGCTCGGGTAGTGCGCGAGATGCCGGCCTGGACGCCCGGCTTGCAAAACAACCACCCCGTGCCCGTGCGCTTTACCCTGCCCATCACGTTTCAATTTGAATAATAGCTTCGGTACGGAGCCACTGATTGCATTTGCCGGGCGGAAACCGAAAATTAGCCGCAGCTATGAAAAGCGGCTAATTTTCGGCTTTTTTGTGGGCTGGTTGCCGTACCGCTTTGGCTTTTAACCGAACCTTTAGCGGCATTTTGCGGGTTTATACATCTTCATTCCTGCATTCTTTTCATTATGCTTAACCTTCCCACTACTGAAGAACGCCTGGGAAAGTCGCCCCAGCGGCTGGTGCGTTACTTTGTGCTCGTCATGGCCCTGGTGTATCTGGGCCTGGGCGTCTGGCTTTGGTGGACGGCCGACACGGCTACTGGTGGGGGCATCATCAGCCTGAGCCCAACCGCCCGCCGGGTGCTCGGCTCGGTGTTCGTTCTCTACGGCCTGTTGCGGTTTTTCCGCGGCTACCAGACCTATTTCCGCAAAAAACCTCTTTCTGATGACCATGATTAAGCGCACGCACTTGCTGACTGGCAGTGCCCTGGCCGTGCTGGCCGGAGCCGTTACCGTATTGTCCTGCAACGGGCCGGGCTCGCCGGGCGCGCAGGACACGCCCACCAGCGGCACGGTGGCCGTGGGCGTGGACGAAACGTTTGCGCCCATCCTGCAAGCCCAGATTGACACATTTGGCAAGCTGTACCCGAACGCCCACGTCAAGATGAGCTTCCAGCCGGAGGAAAAAGTGATGGTCGACTTGATTAATGACCAGATTAAGCTGGCCGTGGTGTCGCGGGAGTTGAATGCCGAGGAAAAGGCCGACTTTGAAAAGCAGAAAATCACCCCGCGCATCACCCGTATTGGCATCGACGGCTTAGCCATCGTGCTGAATCGCGCCAATCCGGATTCTCTGTTTACGGTGGCGCAGCTGGCCGACATTTTCACGGGGAAAACCAGCACCTGGAACCAAGTGAGCGGCAAGAAGGGCCTAGACGCCATCAACGTGGTGTTTGACGCCAACCGCAGCAGCACGGCGCGATTTGTGCGCGACTCCGTGACCCACGGCGCCGCCCTGACGAAGCGAGTGTTTGCCGCCGCTTCCAACCCGTCCCTGCTCGACTACGTGGCCACGCACCCCAGTGCCATCGGGGTGGTGGGCGTGAACTGGATTTCGGACCGCGACGACCCGGCGGCCATGAAATTTGCCAACAAGGTGCGGGTGGCCAGCATCACGGCCCGCCCCAACCCCACCCCCGACGACTACATTCAGCCTTACCAAGTGTATCTGGCCGAGAAGACGCCGGAACAAATCGCCGAGCACCCGGAGTTGCAGAATTACCCGCTGCGGCGCAACCTTTACGTCATCAGTCGGGAAGCGCGCGCGGGGTTGGGCACGGGGTTTGCATCTTTCATAGCCGGCAAGAACGGGCAGCTGATATTTCAAAAGTCGGGCTTATTGCCCGCCCAAATGCAGGCCCGTATCGTGACCACGCCTAAACTGTAAGCGCCCTTCGCGCGTACCCCTTTTCACTCACGCTTTTTCATCTTTTCTCCATCCTATGAGTTTCAAGCCCTGGAAACAGCCGCTGCTCGCCGCCCTGCTTGTGGCGGCAGGCACCACGGCGGCCACCGCCCAAGACGTTCAGAAAGCCCAACGCGCCATCGAGCTGGGTCGCTACAACGAAGCCCGCGCCATGCTGCGCCCCGGCTCCTCGCCCGAATCAGCTTTCGAGCTGGGCCGGTTGTATCAGATGCGCGACATGCCGGATTCGGCTGCTTTCTTTTTCAACAAGGCCGCCGGCTCTTCGCCCTTCGGCCAGGTAGCTGCCGGCCGTGCGCTACTGGCTAAAGGCCAGCTTGGCCCGGCCGAAGCCCAGTTTGACGCGGCAGCCAAAGCCACCAAAAACAAAGACACCAAGGTTCTGACCATGATTGCGCAGGCCTACGGGGAAGCCGACATCAAGGACGCCGGCAAATCGCAGACTTACCTTACAGCCGCTCAAACGGCTTTCAAGAAAGACGACCCGGCCCTGATGGTGGCCCGTGGCGATATTTACCTGCACTCCGACCAGGGCGGTGGCGAAGCCATGACCAGCTTCGACCGCGCCATTGCGGCCAACCCCAGCTACGCGCAGGCTTACTACAAGAAAGGCGTGCTGAACGTGCGCTCGCGCAACTTCAACGAAGCCCGCACGGCCCTGACCAAAGCCACTGAGCTGGACCCCAGCTACGCGCCGGCTTACCGCGAGCTGGCCGACATGTACTACTACGCCGGCCAGTACGACCTCGCGCTGAGCAGCTTTCAGAAGTACAAAGACCTGGCTGAAAACTCGCCCGCCACGGACGCTCAGTACGCCTCGTTCCTGTACCTGACCAAGAAGTACCCGGAAGCGCTGACGGAGGTGAACAAAGTGTTGGTTTCTGACCCCAAGAACACCACGATGAACCGCCTGAAAGCCTATCTGCTGTACGAAACCGGTGACTATACCGGTGCTGGTGCAGCCATGGAGACGTACATGAAGGTGACGCCTGCCGACAAGATTATCTCGGAGGACTACATCTACCAGGCAAAAATCCTGAGCAAAACGGGCCGGGGCGACGAAGCTTTGGCGCTCATTAAAAACATCATCGCCAAAGACCCTTCAAAGGCCTGCGACTTCCAGAACGACCTGGCGACCATCTATGCCAACAAGAAGGATTACAAAGGCGCCATCAGCGTGTATCAGTACAAGCTGATTAGCTGCAAAGGCGACCTCACGGACCAATTTCGCCTTGCCACTGCCCTTTCGGCCGACAAGCAATACACCCGTGCCGACAGCGTGTACAACATCATCCTGACCGCAAAGCCCACCTACGCCCCGGGCTGGCTGGAGCGGGCCCGCGTCAATAACAACCTCGACCCGGAGGGCAAGAAAGGTCTAGCCAAGCCTTTCTATGAGAAGTACATTGAGCTGTCGAAAGCCGAAGGCGCTGACCCGGCTAAATTCAAATCCGGCGTCATTGAGTCGTACGGCCAACTCGGCGTGTACAGCGCCACGGCCAACGACAAGGCCGGTGCTATCCAGTACTTTGAGCAGGTTCTCACCGTCGACCCCACCAACAAAGGCGCTCAGGACAATATCAAAATTCTGAAAGCCCCTGCCCGGACGACGAAGCCCGCCACGAAGACGGCTACGAAAACGACCACCACGGTCAAGAAAAAATAGCTGACTAATTTTTAGGTTGCATACAAAAAGCCCCGACATTGATTTGTCGGGGCTTTTTGTATGCACGATGAACTAGCTCAGGTAGTGGCCCAGGCGCGCCATTTTTCCAGCACTGCGGCGAAGTCTTCGGGCAATTCGGCTTCAAAAAACAGGTGCTCGCCGGAAGTTGGATGCACAAAGCCCAGGGAGCGGGCATGCAGGGCCTGCCGGGGCATGAGTTGAAAGGCACGTTCCACAAAGTCGCGGTAGGCGCCGGTGTTCTGCCCCACCCGAATGCGGTCGCCGCCGTAGGTGGCGTCTGAGAAGAGTGGGTGACCCAGGTACTGCATGTGCGCCCGAATCTGATGCGTGCGGCCCGTTTCCAGCACACAGCGCAGCAAGGTGACGGGGCCAAAGCTCTCCAGAATTTCGTAGTGCGTCACGGCAGCTTTGCCCTGCTCGCCATTGGGGTACACGGCCTGCACCTTGCGGTCACGCACGCTACGCCCAATGTTCCCCCGAATGGTGCCCGTAGGCCCAGGCGGCGTGCCCCACACCAGCGCTAGGTAACTGCGCTGAATGGTGTGGTGAAAAAACTGGTTAGAAAGGTGCGTCATGGCAAAATCCGTTTTGCCGATGACCAGCAGGCCCGAAGTGTCCTTATCGATGCGGTGCACCAAGCCGGGCCGGATTTCGCCGTTGCGGCCGGTGGGCAGGTTGGCCAAATGATGCGCCAGGCCGTTCACCAGCGTGCCCTGCCAGTGCCCGTAGGCTGGATGCACCACCAGGCCCGCCGGCTTGTTCACAATGAGCAAATCCGCGTCTTCATAGCGGATATCCAGCGCCATTTCCTCGGGCACCACCCGGTCGTCGCGCGGCGGCTCGGGCAGGGTCACGGTGATGGTGTCCTGCGGCTTCACCCGGTAGTTGGGTTTCACGGGCGTGCCGTTCACTTCCACGGCCGAGGCGCGAATGGCTTCCTGCACCTTGTTGCGCGAGGTGTTGCGCAAGCGGCCGTGCAAAAACTTATCGATGCGCAGCAGCTCCTGGCCACGGTCTACCACAATGCGGTGGTGTTCATACAGGTCGTCGCCGTCCGCGCCACCGGCGTCGAGGTCGTCGTCTGCTGCTAAGTCGTTGGGTATCATCGGCGGATTGCTACACGAAAAAAGCCGGAGCAAACGCTCCGGCTTTCTGGCGGGTGGGCAGCGGGTGCTGCTTAATTCTTGGTCTTGGTTTTGGTCTTGCCGGGAGCCGGCGCGGGCGTCGGCGTGGTGCTCGGCGTCTTGATGACGGGAGCCGGCGCGGCGCCGGGCGTGATGCCCATCTTCTTCAGCACAAGGTCCGAGATGTCGCCTTCTTTGGGGGCGTGTAGCAAGAGCGGGCTGCCGCCGCCGTCGGAGTTGAACACGTAGGTGAAGCCGTTTTCAGTGGCCACGTCGTCGATGTTCTTCTGGAGCTTGTCGAGGGCCGGCTTCAGCAGGGTCTGCTGCTTCTGCTGCAGCGACTGCTGGGCGCTTTGCTGGAATTCCTGGATGGACTGCTGCAGACTCTGCAAGCCCTTCTCCGTATCGGCTTTCACAATGTCGGTCATGGTACCAGATTTCTGCTGGTAATCCTTCACCTTCGTTTCAAACTCAGTTGTTTTGCTTTTGAGCTGAGCAGCCAGCTGGTCGTTGTACGTTTTCAGCTGCGATTCAATTTGCTTGCTTTCGGGCATCTGGGCCAGCACGTACTGCACGTCGGTGTACCCAATCTTCAGGGGGGCCTGGGCCTGCGCGGAAGTGGCGGCCAGGGTTCCGGCGGTCAGCAGAGCGGCGGCGAGCGTCAGACGAAAAATTTTCACGAGGTTCATCAAAAAGAAAAAGGGTCAGAAAAATGTTGGGACAAAGGTAATTACTTCGCGCCCTTCTTCACGGGCCGAGTGGTTTTGGGCGGAGCCTTGGTGCCGGCCGCTGGCTCGGGCGCGCCGGAATCTGTCTCAAAATTGGGGTCAATGGGGGTTTTGGGCGGGGCCACGGTGGTCACCGGGCCTTTTTTGGCGGGTTGGTTGCGGTCTTCGGCGCCGAGGCCGAGTTCTTCCAGCACAAACTCGGTGTAGTCGTGCGCCGGGTTGGTGTAGAGCATGGTCATGTCGCCCGATTTATCGAACAGCACGGCCAGCGCCTTCTTCTTGGCTACCTTTTCGCAGGCTTCAAAAATCTTGTCCTGCACCGGCTTGTTCAATTCCTGGCGCTTCTTGAAAATCTGGCCTTCGTAGCCAAACTGCTTGTTTTGATATGCCTTGATGTCTTGCTCCTTTTTCAGGATTTCATCCTGGCGCTTCTTTTTCATGGGCTCGGTGAGCACCACTTCTTCGGCCTGGTAGGTGCGGTAGAGCTTGTCGAGGTCCTTTTTCTGGGCTTCGAGCTCCTTCTGCCAAGTGTCCGACAGCGCGTTGAGTTCCACTTGGGCCTTGGCGTACTCGGGCATCTTGCCCATAATAAACTCCGAATCAACCCAGCCGAACTTCTGCGCCCGGGCGCCCGGAGCGGCAAGCAGCAACAATAAGGCCAGTAGCAGGCCACCGATGTTCTTCATACTGGAGGAAACGTGAAATGCGGCCCGCTAGTGCCCGGCTATCGAATTTGCTGACCGATGATGAAGTGGAAGTGGTTGGGGTCCTGCTTGGAGTTGTCGGGCAGGCTCGGAATCACACTGTCGAAGCCGTGGCCGAAGTCGAAGCCCAGCAAACCGAATGCCGACATGAAGATGCGGGCCCCTACCCCGGCCGAACGGTACAGCTTGTAGGGGTTATAGTTTTTGTAAGAATCATACGAGTTGCCGGCCTCGGCAAAAGCCAGCACGTACACCGTGGCGGCGGGGTTGAGGCTGACAGGGTAGCGCATTTCCACCACATACTTGTTGAAGGCAATGCCGCCGGCCTGCGAGTTCTGCGCGGTCGGAATGGCATAGGTGGCGCCGGGGTCGTCGTAGCCGCGCAGGCCCACGTAGTCGGTGCCCACCAGAAAGTTGCCGCCGCCGTTGTAGCCCAGGCCCGCGCCGCCCATCTTGAAGCGCTCGAACGGCCCAATCTCGCGGTTCGAGTTGTAAGTGCCCAGGAAGCCGAAGTGGGCGCGGGTATTAAGCACCAGCTTGCCCACAATGGGCGTAAACCACGAGGCGTCGAACATCCATTTGTGAAACTCAATCCACTGGTTACTAATGTGGTTCTGGTTAAGCAGCGAGTAAGGCGGCGTCAGGCTCAGGCTCAGGCTCAACGACGAGCCCCGGCGGGTGTAGGTGGGATTGTCGATGCTGTTGCGGGCCAGGGTAGTGTTCAGCGTAATGTTGTTGAACGTACCCGTGGTAGCACCGGCAATATTTACGTAGTTCTGCGTCTGGTACTGGCTGTACGACAGCGAATTACTGAGCGTAAAGTAGTCATCTGGCACGCGCAGCTGACGGCCCAGGCCCACCGTGGCGCTGTTCACTTTAATGAATTGGTCGTTGGAGGCATCCAAAGCCGCCCCGGCCCGCTGCACGCTGTGGTTGAGGCTGAACGAGAACGAATTGGGCCGGCGGCCACCCAGCCAAGGCTCCGTGAACGAAAGCGAATAGGCCTGGTATTGCACGCCGTTGGCCTGCACGTTGAGCGCCAGGCGCTGGCCGTCGCCGGCGGGCACCGGCGTCCAGTTGCGCAGCGTCCCGGCTTTGCGCAACGAGAAGTTGTTGAACACCAACCCCACTGTGCCAATGAAGCCGGCATAGCCACCCCAGCCGCCCGAAAGCGTCACTTGGTCGGAAGGCTTTTCCACCACGGTGTAGTTGATGTCCACCGTGCCATCGGCCTGGTTGGGGATGGGGTTGATGCCGATTTTCTCCGGGTCGAAGTAGCCGAGCGTGGCAATCTCGCGTTGCGAGCGAATGAGCAGCTCGCGGTTGAATTTGTCGCCGGGCAGCGTGCGCAGGGTGCGGCGCAGCACATGGTCGCTGGTTTTGGTGTTGCCCGATATGTTGATGTCTTTGATGTGCGCCTGCACGCCCTCGCTCAAGCGCATTTCGATGTCGATGGAGTCGCCCTCCACTTTCGTTTCCACCGGGTCAACGGTGAAAAACAAGTAGCCGTCGTTCAGGTACAGCGAAGAAATGTCTTGGCCGGTGGGGTTGTAGTTCAGGCGCTTGTCCAGCACCTCTTTGCTGTACGGGCTGCCCGGCTTGATGCCGAGGATGTTGGCCAGCGTCTTGTCGTCGTAGAGGTAATTGCCGCTCCACGTGATGTGGCGGAAATAGTACTTGGGGCCCTCGTCCACGGTGATGCGCAGTGCCAGCCCCTGGGCGTCCCGCGTCAGCGTATCGCGCACGATGGCCGCATCGCGGTAGCCCTCAGCGTTGTAAAACTCCAGCAGCTTCTTCTTGTCTTCTTCGTACTCACTGCGCTGAAACTTGCCGGCGGTCAAGAACTTGTAGGGTTTGCGCTCCTTGGTTTTCTTCAGCTTGCCTTTCAGCTTGCGGTCCGAGAAAGCCTTGTTGCCTTCAAACGCAATGTCGTGGATGCGCACTTTCGAGCCCTTGTCCACGTCAATGCGCAAGGCCACGCTGTTGGCCAGCGCCGAGTCGGCCACCTGCACCACGTTCACCTTGGCATCCAGGTAGCCTTTGGTAACGAAGAACTTGCGCACCTGCGTCCGGGTATTGTTCAGCAACGCATCGGTCACCACCTTCCCCCGAATCAAGGTAATTTTTTTGGTCAGGTCCTCGGTCTGCCCTTTGCGAATGCCCGTGAAGGTGAATTTCGACAAGCGCGGGCGCTCCTTCAGGTTGTAGTCCAGAAAGATTTTCGTGCCTTCGATGCGCGCAATGGTCACGCTCACATCGCCCAGAATGCCTTGCGCCCACAGCTTCCGAATGGACTTGCCAATTTCCTCGCCCGGCACCGAAATAGGGTCGCCCACCCGCAGGCCCGTCAGGCTGATGAGGGTGTTGGGGTCGAGGTAGCGGGCGCCACTTACCGTGATGCCGCCCAGCTCGTATTTTTTCGGCTCATCGGTCCCGCCCAGGTCCACTTGCTGCGCCCGCACCGGACTGCTCACCGCACTCGCCACAACCACCAGGGCCAGGAATAACTTTACAACTAAATTACGCACAAGAAACATTACAAGAATTTAAGAGACAGCGAGTTGCTCGCTCGTTTTGCCAAACCGCCGTTCCCGGCGCTGATAAGACCGTATGGCCTCCTGAAAGTGCTCCCTCCGAAAATCCGGCCACAGCAAATCAGTGATGTATAACTCCGTGTAAGCCAACTGCCAAAGCAAAAAGTTGCTGATGCGCTGCTCGCCGCTGGTGCGAATAAGCAACTCCGGGTCGGGCATGCCCGCCGTGGCCAGATAGCCCGCCACGGTCGTTTCGCTCACGTCGGCGGGCTGCAGCTTGCCACTAGCTACATCGGCGGCCAGGCGCCTAGCCGCTTGGGTCAGGTCCCAGCGGCCGCTGTAGCTCAGGGCCAGCACCAAGGTCATGCGGCTGCCCGCTTTGGTTAGTTCCATGGCTTCGCTCAATTCCCGCTGGCAGTTCTTGGGCAGCGTGCTGATGTCGCCAATGGCTTCGAGGCGGATGCTGTTTTTGAGCAGTGTGGCCGTCTCCTGCCGAATGGTGTGCACCAGCAACTGCATGAGGGCCATCACCTCCAGGGCCGGACGGTTCCAGTTTTCGGTTGAGAAAGCGTACAGCGTGAGGTAGCGCACGCCAAGTTCCGCCGCCTCCTCCACGGTTTCGCGAACAGCCGTAATGGCGCTTTGGTGCCCAAACACGCGCAGGCCGCCCCGCTGCTTCGCCCAGCGCCCGTTACCGTCCATGATAACAGCCACGTGGGCGGGAATATTTTGAGTATCAATTTCGGCTTTGCCGGTCATCTTTGCGGTTTCGCTAAAAGAGCCCGCAAGTTACGGAAATGGTTGCATTAAGCCGCCGTCCACGGTGCGGCCTGCCTATTCTGCTGGTTCTTGGGCCCGCGGGGCAGAATGCCCAAATACAAGTTTGAGGCTACTTCAGCAGCCTTTTATTCTTCTTGTACTGGGGAGGACAAGGTATTTTATAGAAAGTATACGACAGGCTGAGTCCGCTGTAATAGTACCAGTCCTGGTCGTGGGAGTTCACCAGCAATGGGTCCTGCTTCGATAAATGGTCAAGCTCGTCCGTGAATGCTTTGCGCACTCCTACCTCAAGGCCCAGGTTGATGTGCTGCGACAAGGCATACTTGAAGCCAACGCCCGCCGGAATGGAGAAGCCCAGCATCGAGCCATCCTGGTTGAAATCGCCGCCGAGGCTATTGCTAACCGTGGAAGTGCTGGCATAAAAGGCCGCTACGCCGGCGAACAGGTAGGGAGTAAAATGGATTTTATCGTTCCGGTAATGGTAGTCCATAAAGTTGTACTCCACCACGGCCGAAGCTTCCAGGATGCTGCCCTTAGTGTTGGCCTGCCGGTACGCCAATAGCGGCGGAACGCCGCCATTCGTGCCGGTCACGTTGCCATCATCGGCCCGCAGAAAGCCCGCCGTGAAGCCGCCCCGGAGCGTGACGGGCACCGAAACGTCTTTGCGGTAGAAGACCGTGAAAGCCGGCCGGTTGTTCTGCAACTGATAATCAGGAGAGATTTCGCCGCGGTAGTTGGTCGCACCCAGGCCGATGCCAAGCTCGCTGGTGTTCTGGGCATTGGCCGAGGCACAAAAAAGTGCACTCCCCGCTTGCACGAGGCAAACGAGGAGTGCACTTTGGAAAACTGACTTTGTCATCTAAAGTATGTTGCTGGCTAGGAAAGTACCGTTTCAGCCAGCCGCCGCTGGCTAGCGGAATTTCGGGTTCTTGATGCGGGGCGTCAAGATGTAGTTCAACGTTACGCCGGTAACGATGTACCAGTCGGTTTTATTGCCCGTGTCGCCGCGCTGCGCAACGCCCGGCGTGTTAAAACCCGGGAATTTTGTGGGGTTGAAGTCAGCATTCGGCTGCGAGATGCTGCGCGTGATGCCGCCACCGAAGTATTGCTGAGCAGGCGTGCCGGTAGACAAGTCGGCGTATTTGCCTCCTACGTCATCCAGGTAGTCGGTGAAGGTTTTGCGCCATCCGATTTCCAGGCTGGCGTCAAAGTTACGGTTGATGCGGTAACGGATACCACCGCCGAAGGGAATGGAGAACTGCGTCTGGCCGTAGGCGCTCGACTGGCCTTCCGTTTTCAGGTCAGCCAGAGCCACGTATTCACCTTGCGTGAGGTTGCTGGGAGCACCGGGGCCTACGAGGCCTTTGGGATTATGGTAGAAGCCAGCCACGCCCACGAACACATACGGCACAAAGTCCGGGCGCTTCAGGTAGTTGTTGCGGTTCTCAATCAGGTCGATGATGGCCACAGCTGAAGCTTCCAGAATGTCGTTCCGGAAGGTCATGTTCCGGTTGTAGCGGAAACGAGCATCCGGGTCGCTGGAGTTAGCAGCCTGCGAGTCATCGCCGCTGATGCGGCCGTAGGAAACACCAAAGCGGCCGGAGATACGCGGATAAAAACGGCGGGTAATGGAAACGCCAGCCCCCACGCGGGTAGCGCCCAGGCGCAAGCTCGTGAAGTTGGTTACCGGCGTAACGTCGCCGAAATAGTTCATGGCGTTCAGGCTGAAGCCAATCGAGTTGTATTGCTTCCGCTTGCTGAACTGCTGAGCATCTGCATCAGGCGTCGCCACCAAGGCCAAGCCCAGCACAAGTGCCGAAGAATAAGTGAAAATATTTTTCATAAGGCAACGAAAATGATGAAGCGGGTTTCAGGGTGTTGAGGGCAATGCAGTGAATGCACAGTTTCAGACGGTGACAAAAGTAGGCGTAATCGGGAACTAAAAAAACTTTCAACGATTTTTTCCCAAAAAAGGCTATCCGTTTCTATTTAAATTCCTGCTGGATTGCGGCGGTCGAGGCCCCAATTGAGCTTGCTGCGCAAAGTACTAAGGAAGTTAACGTGGTTGAGCTTTACTAGGCGGGCGTTGAAAGTTTCGCGGCGAACGGCAATTTGAACGGAGGCTTCGACGGGCAGGGAGCGAGAATCGAGCGCCAGCATGTAGCTGGTGCTACGGCCTTCGATTTCGAAGGAAATCACGCTTTGGTCCGACACCACGAGTGGGCGCACGTTCAAATTGTGGGGGCATACGGGAGCAATAATAAAATTGTTTGTCTGGGGCAGCATAACAGGGCCGCCGCAACTGAGCGAGTACCCCGTGGAGCCGGTGGGTGTGGCCACTACCAAGCCATCGGCCCAGTAGGAATTGAGGTATTCGCCGTCGATGTAGGTGTGCACGACAATCATGGACGAGGTGTCGCGCTTGAGGACGCTGAACTCGTTGAGGCCGAAATTGAGGCTGCCAAACACATCGGGGTCGGTATCGACGCGAATCAGGCTGCGCTCTTCAATGTTGAAGTGGCCTTTGTAGAGGGCATCGATGGCTTGGGCAATGCGGTCGGGGGTGATGGTGGCCAGAAAGCCGAGCCGGCCGGTGTGGATGCCGAGAATGGGGATTTGCAGGCTGCCCACGTAGGTGACGGTGTCGAGCAAGGTGCCGTCGCCACCGATGCTGAGCACGAACTGCACGCCGCGCAGCGAGTCGCCGCGCCGGAACTCGGTGGTGCCGGGGGGCAGGCGCAGGCGGTTGTCGAGGAAGGTGCGAAAGGCTTCGCCGATGCGCACTTCGGCCCGGCGGGCGGCCAAGTCATCGAGCAGCGCCTGAATGGCGGGGGCAGCTTCGTCGTCGAAGGGCTTGCCAAGGATGGCGATTTTCATGCGGGAGCAGCGGATGGATTGCGCAAGAACGGGCGCGTTTCCGCCGGAAGATTCACAACAAATAAATAACCTAACCGGCGAGACGAACCCATTAAATAGGGAATTCGGCCCGGAAAAAATAGCCGGTTTGGCCCAAGCCGTTCAGCGTATATTCCACGGTGAATACCCGGTCGTAGTAGGTAACTAAATGTAAGCCGAGGCCAACGGCGCTGAGCAGGTGATTGGGAAGGCGGTTTTGGGGCAATGGATGGGGCGCGACAACGTAGCCGGCGTCGGTAAAGATATTAAGGTAAACCGCGATGGGAATGGCGTTGATTTTGGGGTTGTCGACGGCTCCCAGCTGAATGACGCGGGGCTGCAGCAGCTGGTAAGAAACGCCCTGCTGCACCAGCCCGTAGTGGCGGCCGTCGATGACGTACTCGTCGTAGCCGCGCACCAAATCGGTGTAGCCCAGCGCCCGCACATCGGCGTAGGCCTGCCGCTGGGTGAGGCGGGCCTGGCCACTCAAGCCGAGGCTATAGTAGAACCGATGCCCCAGCGCGAGGTAGCGCGAGTAGGTGGCGTGGAGCGTGGTGAGGCCCGGTGCCGCGCCATGGAGGAAAACCCGGTGCGAAAGGCTGACTTGCGCATACTGGCCGGTGAGTGGGTAAGCGAAGGTGTTGCGCTGGTTGCGGGTGCTGGTGAGGGTAAAGTCTAGGTATTCGCGCTGGGTGCGCCCCAGGTAGTAGTCTGGGTTGTGGTAATTAATGGAGTCGCTGATTTGCTCGCGGTGATAAGAAACGTCGAAGGCGGTGAGGAACTGCACGGTGTGCCGAAAGCGCAGGCCGCCCATGACGTAAAACCGCTGAATGGGAAAGTTTTCATCGGCCCGGAAGGGCACGAGGCGGTCGGCCCGGGTGATGTAGTCCAAAGAATGGCTTTGGTAGTAGGAGGCGCCGACGCCGAAGCCCAGCCGGCGGCGGCGGCCCAGACCGGGAGCTTCGTAGAACAGCTCATACTTGCGGTTGAAGCCGAGCTGCAGGTTGGCCATTACCTGCTCGTTGCGGCCGCGAAAGTTGCTGCGCACCACGTGCACGCCGTAATCGAGGCGCTGCCAGCGGTCGGAGCGGTCGAGCCAGGAGCGCAGGTTGCGGTCGGCCAGCGAAAGGATGGGGACGGGAAACAGGTACCACCGCTCCTGCACGCCAAACACGATGAGCCACTTGCCGCTGGCGCAGCTGGCCTGCACCACCACGGCGTGGAACAGCTGCAGGTTGAACAGCCGGCTGCGGTTGGCTTCGAGGCGGGCGGCCAAATCGGCCACGACCAGGGTGTCGCCTTCGCGGAAATCAAGCTCAACTCGCAGGATGCGCTCCTTGGTAACGGCATTGCCCAGAAACAGGATGGTACCCACCGCCGCGCGCTGCACGCCGGGGCAGGGCAGCACGCGCACCAGCGTATCGGCGGGCGCCACGGTGGGCCGCAAAGCATGGGGCAGCGTATCGACGGGTGCCAGGCCGGGGGCCTGGCAGAGCAGCGTCCGGAAAAACAGTAAGATAACTCCGAGCACCCGTGGTTAGACGCTCAGGTACCGCAGGAGGGCATCGTAGCGCTCCTGCTCGTCTTCGTTGGGGGCAGCGGTGCCGCTGAACTGGGCCGTGACGACGTAGCCAAACCGCTCCAGCGTGGCCGTGATGCGGGTCAGGTTGTCGGTGTTGAGCTTGAGGGTGAGGCGAATGCGCTGGGGGTCGACTTCATCCTGCGCCACCAACGCGCTGATGACTTTGGCGTTGTTTTCCTCAACGTAGCGGCTGATTTGGGTGAGCGAATAGTCCCGCTCCTCCATCGTGAGGACGATGATGCCGCCCTGGCCGCCGGCCGGCTGCTGGCCGAACGCGGCCAGCGCGTCGGCGATGGTGACGACGCCGGCGTACTCGTGCCGCTCATCGACCACAGGCACCAACTGAATTTTATTTTCAATGGCCAACTCCATCACGCGGTAGAAGTGCTGGTCGGGGCGCACGTAAGCCTCGGCGAAACCCAGGGGCAGTTCGGAGAGCAGGGTTTCGGGGTCGTCGAAATCGGCAAGGTCGGACTCGGTGACGAGGCCGCGGTAGTGGCGGTTGTCGAGCACGGGCAACTGGGCCACGTGGAATTCATCGAGCCAGCGAGCTGCTTTGCCCGCCGAATCGGTGCCTTTCAGGGGCGGAATCATTTCGTTGAGTAAGTCCTCGGCGAGCAGGGCAGGCATAATTCTCAGTAATGATGAATGTTGAATTATAACTTATGAAGTGGGTGAAAGGGATAGGAAAATGCGGGTGGATGCCTTGGGTATTGGCAGGTGAAAGGCGGCAATAGGCAAGAACAACAATCGAGCCGGCCAAAAGATAACCGCCGTTTAGGCAGCAACGGCGATGGCTGCTTCGGTAGTACGCAAAAACCGGCGCAGGTAGGCGTTGAAGCCGGCAGGGCGTTCCATCATGGGGGCGTGGCAGCAGTGGTCGAGGAAGCGAAGCTCGGCGTGGGGCAGCAGGCGGGCAAACTCGTGGGCTACGGGCGGCGGGGTAATGGTGTCGTTCAGGCCCCAGACCAACAACGTCGGCACGGTGATTTTCGTCAACTCCTTACTCAAATTATGCCGCTGGGCCGACCGCGCGATGGCGATAATGCGCAGGCACTTGGCGTTGGAATTGGTGACGTTGAAGACTTCATCGACCAGCTCCTGGGTGGCCACGCCGGGGTCGTAAAACGTGTAGCCGACCCGCTCCTGCACGTAGGCGTAGTTGCCGCGCTTGGGGAAGGAGCCGCCCATGCTGTCCTCGAACAGGCCGCTGCTCCCCGTGAGCACCAGGCGGCTGACGCGGGCAGCGTTATTCAAGGTATAAACCAGGGCAATGTGGCCGCCGAGCGAGTTGCCCAGCACGGTGAACGTGGGCGGCAGGGCCAGGGCTTTCACAAAACCTTCGACGTAGGCCACCAGGCCCGGCACGCCGGCCTGGGTCAGGGGCATGTCGTAGACCGGCAGCAGCGGGATGATGACGCGGTAGTCGGGCGCAAACTCCTGCACCACGCCCTGCCAGTTGCTGAGGGCACCAAAGAGGCCGTGCAGCAGCAGCAGCACGGGGCCCTGGCCTTCGTCCACGTACTCGTACCCGTGTTGGTGCTGGTGGCGCAATTCCATCTCGTTTCTCGTCAGTTGCCGGCGGTTTTGGCAATGATACAACAGCGGAGCCAATTGGCCAAAATGGCCAGTCCGTGCGGAGTGAGCAGGGCTTCGGGGTGGAACTGGACGCCGTAGAGCGGCAGCGTGCGGTGGCGCAGGGCCATGAGCTCGGGCACCGGGCCGGTGGTGCGGGCCAGCGGCACGAGGGCCGGCGGCAGGGGCTCGCGCAGCAGCAGCGAGTGGTAACGCGTGACCGGCTGGATGGCCAGCAGGCCCGCAAAAAGCGCCTCATCGGGCTCGCACCGCATTTCCGACACCTTGCCGTGCACTGGCCGCGCCGCCCGGGCCACAGTGCCACCGAAGAACTCGCCCAGGGCCTGGTGGCCGAGGCACACCCCGAGCATGGGCACCTGCTGGTGGTAGCGCTCGATGACGGCGGGCATGACGCCGGCCTGGGCGGGTGTGCCGGGGCCGGGCGAGAGAACGATGGCATCGAAGGGCAGCTTCTGCAGTTCGGCCAGCGGCACATCGTTGCGCCGGACCGTGACTTCGGCGTTCAGCTGGCGCAGGTAGTCGGCCAAAGTGAAGGTGAAGGAATCGAAGTTGTCGAGCAGCAGCAGGCGCATGGGTTGAATGAAGACTTTTAGAATGAGGCAAAAGCCCGTCATGTCGAGCTTGCCAAAAAATCTCGCATGCTTTACCTAACTCTTACCCCAAGATTTAGTGGTGGCACGCGAGATGTCTCGGCAAGCTCGACATGACTGTTCTGGCTCCGTTCGGGCTACCCCTTCACAAACGCCGTGCGCATGCGCACCAGCAAATCCTGGGCGAAGGGCAGCACGTAGCCCGTGATTTGCAGAGCCAGCGGGGTGGCTTGCTGCACGATGGGCAGCACCTGCGAGCCCGCCACGAGGCCGGGTGAGAGCAGCGGCAGGCCCGCCAGCCGGGTGCCATGCAGCAGCAGGCTCAGGCCAACTATCCACTTGAGCACGCCGGCCACGCCGCCGAGCAGGTTGTCGAGCACGCCCAGCGGGGTGAGGTGCACGGCGGTTTTGAGCAGGCCGCCCAGCAGGTGCACGCCCCACATGATGCCCACAAATACCAGCGCAAACGACACCAGCGGCAACAGGCCAAACGCGTTGCCCACGTACTGCCGCACCAGCGGCACGGCCGCCGACAGCAGGCTCAGCCCCCCCACCACGGCCAGCACGAAGGCCAGCAGCGATACCACTTCCAGCACCAGCCCGCGCCGGTAGCCCTTCACGGCCCCGATGCCCAGCGGCAAGAGCAGCAAAATGTCCAGGGCCGTCATTGGTTGATTCGCTGATTATTTGATGTGCTGATGTGTTGATGCGTCTTGTTTTCCGGTTTGCCGCAGCACATCAGCACATCAGTCGATTAGCAAATCAAAGATTGGTGTTGTTCAGCAAGTGGCCCAACACGTCGGAGATGCGCTTGCCGTCGGCCTGGCCGGACAGCTCGCGGGCGGCCACGCCCATCACCTTGCCCAAATCTGAGGGGCCGGTGGCGCCCACGCGCTGGATGATGTGCACGAGGCGCTCCACGAGGTCGGCCTCGGAGAGCTGGGCGGGCAGGAACTCTTCGATGATGGCCAGCTCGGCCAGCTCGTTGGCTTCGAGTTCGGAGCGGAATTGCTCCTTGTAAATGGCGGCGGCGTCGCGGCGCTGCTTGGCGGCTTTGTTGAGGAGCTTGAGCTCGGCGTCGGGGGTGAGGGCGGCGCCGTGGGCGCCCTCGGCGGTTTCGGCCAGCATGATTTGCGATTTGATGCTGCGCAGGGCGGTGAGGCGCACTTTGTCTTTGGCCAGCATGGCTTGCTTGATGGCGGCGTCGATGGTGTCTTTGAGCATGGCGTTATCTGGGGTATGAAGGAATGAGGGTAAGCAGGCCGGAGGGAGAGAGGCTGCGGGGAAAGGGAGGCGTAAATTTGGCCCGAAGCTACGGCCCCGCTTGTCATCCTGAGCGCAGCGAAGGACCTTACCAACGCAGAAGGAGTAGCACCAATCAGCCAAAGCAAACGTGAGAAGGTCCTTCGCTGCGCTCAGGATGACAGCCTTTCCCAACAATTCTTACCCTCACGCCCTCCTGCTCTCATTCCCCCAACACCCGTGACCAAGCTCAGCGTCAACATCAACAAACTGGCCACCCTGCGCAACGCCCGGGGCCACAACCGCCCCGACATCCTGCAGGCCGCCCGCGACATCGAGCGCTTCGGGGCCGAGGGCATCACAGTGCACCCGCGGCCCGACGAGCGCCACATCCGCTACCAGGACGTGCGCGACCTCAAGTCCATCGTCACCACCGAGCTCAACGTGGAAGGCAACCCCACGCCGGATTTTCTGGGCCTGTGCCGCGAAGTGCGCCCCGAGCAGGTGACGCTGGTGCCCGACGCCCCCGACGCCATCACTTCTAACGCGGGCTGGGACGTGATTACGCACCGCAGCTTTTTACAGGACGTGGTGGCGGAGCTGAAAAGCCAGGGCGCCCGCGTCAGCATCTTCCTCGACCCCGACCTGGCCCTGGTGGAAGCCGCCGTGGCCACCGGCACCGACCGCATCGAGCTCTACACCGAAGCGTATGCGGTGCAGTACTCCCACGACCGCGAAGCCGCCGTGGCCCCCTACCGCGCCGCCGCCGCCCGCGCCGGCCAGCTGGGCCTGGGCGTGAACGCCGGCCACGACCTCGACCTCGACAACCTGGCCTGGCTGCACCAGCAGCTGCCCGAGCTGGCCGAAGTGAGCATCGGCCACGCCCTGGTGTGCGACGCCTTGTACTTAGGCCTCGAAAACACGGTGCAGCTGTACCGGCGGCAGCTGCGGTAGGCCGGACGCGCGCGTCTGGTTCCTCCGGAGAGCTTGAGAGGCACCGGCCGCGCGCGTCCGGCCACAATTTAGGTGGGCAGGAAGGGCCGGACGCGCGCGTCTGGTGCTTCTTAAGGGGGGGGTAGAATGCACCGAACGTCGGCGCCAGGTGCTTCTTAGGGGGGTAGGAAGGGCCGGACAGCGCTGCCCGGTGCCTCTTACCCCCTTAAGAGGCACCGGGCAGCGCTGCCGGGCCTGTCTGAAGGGGGTAAAATAGGCCGGGCAGCGCTGCCTGGCTGTTCTTAAGAGGGTAAGAGGCGTTTGGCAGCGCTGCCGGACGCTTCTTAAGGAGGTGAGAGGCACCGGGCAGCGCTGCCCGGTCTCGTTTGGGCTACTTGTGGCTGCGGCCTCACTTGTTTCTGTCGGTGGCTTCTCCGCCGGGCCGGGCCGTTACTTTTGCCGGCATCTCCTTCCACCTTCCCGCCCATGCCCCGCCATTCCCTTGCCGACTTCCAGGCCCTGCCCTACCCCATTCTGGACGTGCGGGCTCCGATTGAGTTTGCCCAGGGCCACGTGCCGGGCGCGCTCAACCTGCCCTTGTTCACGGACGAGGAGCGGGCCCGCATCGGCACTACGTATAAGCAGGTGAGCCAGGAGCGGGCCGTGCATTTGGGCCTGGAGTTTTTCGGGCCGAAGATGTCGACGATGGTGAAGCAGGCCAAAAAGCTGGCGCCCGGCAAGGAAGTGCGCCTGCACTGCTGGCGCGGCGGCATGCGCAGCGGCGCCGTGCTGTGGCTGCTGGAGCTGGCCGGCTTTAAGGTGCATTTATTAGATAAAGGCTACAAAGACTACCGCCGCGCCGTGCTGGCTTCGTTTGCCGAGCCCCGGTTGTGGCGCGTGCTGGGCGGCCTCACCGGCAGCGGCAAAACCGATGTGTTGCACGCCCTGGCCGCCGCGCCGCACCAGCAGCCCGTGCTCGACCTGGAGGGCCTGGCCCACCACAAGGGCTCGGCCTTCGGGGCCATCGGCCAGCCGGCCCAGCCCACACAGGAGCAGTTCGAAAACAACCTGGCCGCCGCCCTGGTCGATTTGCCTCCCGACGCGCCGGTGTGGGTGGAGGACGAAAGCCGTCAGATTGGCCGCCTCACCATCCCGCCCGCCCTGTTTGAGCAGCTGCGCACCGCCCCGCGCTACGTGCTGGAAGTGCCCCGCGCCGCCCGCGTGGCCAAGCTGGCCGCCGAGTACGGTGCCGAAAACCCTGCGGAACTGGCGGCGGCCATCGAGCGGCTGCGCAAGCGCCTGGGCGGCCTGGCCACCCAGCAGGCCCTGGCCGCCGTGGAAGCCGGCGACTTTGCCCGCATGGTGGAGTTGGTGCTCGATTATTACGACAAGACCTATACCTACGGCCTGGCCCAACGCCCCGGCGAGCCGGCCCGCACCTTCGTGCCCGTGGCCGGCTGCAACCCCGCCGCCAATGCAGCTACTTTGGTGCGCGCTACGTAAGCTCGGTCGATTAATTTCGGCTCTCCATCCCTAGAATGCCGGCTGCCCCCACGGGTTTGGCCGCTAATGCGTAATTTGGGCGCAGGTTGGCGTTTATCGTATCAGCCCACTGCCTCACTTCCCAGTACCCACACTGCCTAATTTCTCCATTTTCATATTACCCACTTTTCCCCTTTTTCATGTTTACAAACCTACAGACCCGGCTAAAAGCCGCTAGTCGGTGGTTGCCGGTGGCGGTTTTGCCCCTGCTGCCAGTCGCGGCAAATGCTCAGAGCCTCAACTATCCTGCGAGCAGCGCGACGGTGGTGAACGGCACCTTCACCAGCATTGCCACCACCGGCACGGCCATTACCACCACCAGCACGGACGACGCCAACTCGGCTGCTACGCCCATCGGCTTCACGTTTAGCTTCAACGGCCAAACGTTTACGGACTTCGTGCTCAACACCAACGGCTTCCTGAAGCTCGGCACCACGGCCCCTTCGGCCACGGCCATGTTCATCGCCGAGCCGGTGGGCTCCACCATTATTGACCCCTTCCAAAGCCCCAACGCGGCCGACGTCAACATCGTCGCTCCGTTCAATATTGACCTGACGGCGGGCAACGGCGCCGGCGGCGCGGGCTACCAGGTGGCCACCACCGGCACCGCGCCCAACCGCGTGACGACCATTCAGTGGACCAACGTGAGCGACAAAGCCGCCACCAACCCCACCCAGTACGCCAACATGAGCTTTCAGGTGAAGCTGTACGAAACCACCAACGTGGTGGAATTCGTGTACAGCGCGGCCACGGCCAGCACTGCGGCTTCGACCCTGCGCTTCACCCAGGTCGGCATGAAAGGCTCCGGCTTCGCCAACGGGCAATTTGTGCAGGCCCTCAAGCAGTCGGCCGCCGCCTGGAACACGGCCACGTTTGCTAATGCCATTTCCGGCACCACGCTCAACACCCTCAACATCCGCAATGCCGTGCCCCCGACGGCCGGCGTTACCTACCGCTTCGCGCCGGGCACCATCACGGCCCCGGCCAACGACAACTGCGCTGGCGCCGCCGCGCTGACGGTGGGGTCGTCCTGCACCAACGTCGTGGTTGACAACAGCCTAGCTACGGCTTCGACGGGTGCTCCGGCCCTCACCTCCACCGGTTGCTTCAACCCCGCCCTGACCATCGGCAACGACGTGTGGTACACCGTGGTAGTGCCCGCCACCGGCACAGTTACCGTCACCACCAGCGCCCTCACGGGTTCTACCGTGGACGACACCGGCATCCTCATCTACTCCGGTACGTGCAGCGCCCTCACCGAAGTTGGTTGCAGCGACGCCATTTCTGCCTCCAACGAGTTTTCGAGCGCGACTGTAACGGGCCGGGCCCCAGGCTCGACGCTTTACGTTCGGGTGTTCACCTACCCCGGCACGGACGCTGGCCGGTTTAACATTTGCGCCACCACGCCCGCGCCCAACGACGCAGCCGTGCGCATGGTGTACGCTCTCACCAAACTGCCCATTCCGCAAGGCGCGCCGCACACCGTGAGCGCCTACGTTACCAACACCGGCACCACCGCCCAGACGAACATTGTGGTAACCCTGAACGTGACGGGTGCCAACACTTTCACCAGCACGCGGACGGTGGCCTCGCTGGCCGTAGGCGCCAGCACCACGGTAACCTTTGACCCGTACGTGCCCACCACCGCCGGCAATAACACCGTCACGGTTTCGGTGCCCGCCGATGACAACACGGGCAACAACTCTTCGAGCGTGACCCAGGTTGTTAACACCTCGGATTACTCGTTCGCTGACGGCACCACGCCAACTTCGGCTCGTGGCTTTGGCGCCAGCACGACTTCGACGAACGCCTTCCTGGTGAAATACACGGCCAACACGTCGATAAACGTGACCCAGGTGCGCGCTTACCTGGTGAACTTTGCCGGCGCTCCCAGCCCCACCATCGGCAAAACGGTATATGCCGTGGTGATGAACCCCACCACAGGCGCCATTCTGGGCCGCTCGGCCGACCTGGTGGTAGCCGCCGCCAACGTCGACACCTACACCACCTTCACGCTGAACACGCCCGTGGCCCTGCCCGCCGGCGACTTCCTGGTGGGCCTGGCCCAGACCTATCAGACGGGTCAGACCCTGCAGTACTTCCCCATCGGTACCCAGGCCGAAGTATTCACCCAGGCTGGCCGCTACTACACCGCTTCGGCCATCACGGCCGCTGCCCCAACCGACGTAACCACCGTGACCGCGGCTACCCGCGACTACCGCTTCATGCTGGAAGCCGTGACCGCTTCGACCAGCGCCCCGGCTTGTAACCCGATTACCGGCATCGCCTCGACCGCCGTTACGCAGAACGGTGCCACCATCACCTTCACGGCGCCCACCGGCACCACCGGCTACGTGGTGACCTACACCGCCGCTAACGGCACGCCCGTCACCATCACGCCGGCCCCCACGGGCTCGCCCATCGTGCTGTCGGGCCTGGCTTCGGGCACTACCTACACCGTGAGCGTGGTTACTTCCTGCTCGGCCGGTGCCAACTCCATCCCGGTGACGACCACCTTCACCACCCTGCTGCCCCCCGCCACCTTTGCCGCGCTGCCCATCTCGGAAGGCTTTGAGGGCACCTGGATTAACGTGGGCGGCACCCGCGACGTGCCGAGCAACTCCTGGCGCAACACGCCCGCCACGGGCGACAACTCCTGGCGCCGCGAAGACGACGGCTTTGCTTCGGCTGGCTGGCAGTACGAAGCCTACGAAACCCCTCCGACCGGCAACCCCCCTCCCTACGTGACGCGTTCGAGCACCGGCAGCCACTCGGCTCGTTTCCACACCTTCGGTTCGGCCATCGGTGCCCAGGGCAAGTTTGACCTCTACGCCAACCTGAGCGGTGGCGCCGGCAGCCGCACGCTGACGTTTGACTTCATCAACCCCAGCGGCACGGACAAAGTGGACGTTTTCTACAGCACCGATGGTGGCGCAACGTTCACCACCACGCCCCTGCTGACGGCCACCACCAACACGACCTTTACGGCCAAATCGGTGGTTATCCCCAGCACCTCGGCTACGGCGGTGATTCGCTTCCAGGCCACTTCCGATTTCGGCAACGACGACATGGGCATCGACAACGTGCGCGTGAGCATCATTACGGCCAGCCGCAACGAAGCCTTGGCTGCTACCGTGGGCCTGTACCCCAACCCGGCGCACCAGCGCTTCACAGTGGCAGTGCCCGCCGGCAGCCTGCACGCCGCCACGGCTACCCTCACCAACGCGCTCGGCCAGACCGTGCTGACCAAGCAGCTGGCCCTGCCGGCGGCTGGTGGTACGGCCGACTTCGACGTGAGCCGCCTCGCCGCTGGCGTGTACTCGCTGCAGCTGAAGTCGGGCAACGACCTCGTGGTGAAGCGCGTGGTGGTTGAATAACCTGCCGCACTTCGCACAAAAAAGGGCTGACCGCATGGTCAGCCCTTTTTTTATGCCCTAGTGTTTCGCGGCGGCTAGCTGATGGGCACCTTGCGCAGGATGGCTTCAATCAAATCCTGGGTGCGAATGCCGTCGGCCTCGGCTTCGTAGGTGAGCAGGATGCGGTGGTTGAGCACGTCGGCGGCCACTTCCTTGATGTCCTCGGGCAGTACGTAGTCGCGGCCTTCGAGGTAGGCCACGGCCTTGGAGGCGCGGTGCAGGGCAATGCTGGCCCGCGGGCTGGCGCCAAACTGCACGGCCTGAGCAAACTCGGGCAGCTCATAATCGGCCGGGCGGCGCGTGGCAAACACCAACTCGATGAGGTATTTCTCCAGCGTGTCAGAAATCTGCACCTGGTTGATTTGCTGGCGGATGCCGAAGATGTCGGCCTGGGTGAGCACGGGCTGCACGTCTTCCACGAAGCTGAGGTTGGCCATGCGGCGCATCACCTCCAGCTCGTCGGCCTTCTTGAGATAGTCGACGTGCACTTTCAGCATGAAGCGGTCGACCTGGGCCTCGGGCAACGGGTAGGTGCCTTCCTGCTCCACGGGGTTTTGGGTGGCCAGCACCAGAAAGGGCAAATCGAGCGGGTAAGTGGTATCGCCGATGGTGACCTGCTTTTCCTGCATGGCTTCGAGCAGAGCGCTCTGCACCTTGGCCGGCGAGCGGTTGATTTCGTCGGCCAGCACAAGGTTGGCGAAAATCGGTCCTTTCTTCACTTCGAAGATGGACTGGTTCTGGTTGTAAATCATGGTGCCCACTAGGTCAGAAGGCAGCAAATCGGGCGTGAACTGCACGCGCTGGAAGTGCAGGTGCAGCACCTTGGCCAATGTAGAGATGGTGAGGGTTTTGGCCAGTCCGGGCACGCCTTCGAGCAGGATGTGCCCGCCCGTGAACAAGCCAATGAGCAGACGTGTGAGCAGCGGCTGCTGGCCCACCACCACCTTGCCCATCTCGGCAAATACCTGGCGGATGAGGGGGTGATAATCGGCGGGGGAAGCCACTGGAATGGAGGTATCGGAAGCAGGGAGCATAACGAAATAACGAACTGAAAAGGAGCCGCAAGGTAGGTTCCCATTGGGGTTTGGCCTTTGCCGCTCCACCACGCACCGGTTGAGCTGCCAGCTGTGAGAAGAGAAAATATTATTACTTCATAAATATGAACTATCCCGAGAAATATCCGCCAGTGCAGAACGCATCATGTTATGGCTTACTTGCTTCAACTATTTACCAGCGAGTTATTACAATCACATTGTTGGGGACGAGCCTTTCGCGGAAACGTAGCTTTCCATTGTAGAAAGCGGTACCTTAACTCATTGAAGTCCCTTAAAGCTCCTAAAGGAATAGCTTCGGGGCCTCCGCTACGGGCTGTTTTTGCCTTATGCGTTCTTTCACGTCACTATCGACCAATTCAGCGGGCCAGGGACCTTGCCGTACTTAGCAGCACCAGTAGCCTCTACGCTGGCAGCAATCGATGGATTTGCGACTATTACGAACGCCTGTACCAATGTTGCGGCCGCCAAGAGGAAAGCCTATCTCGTTAGATTCCAGGTTTTATCCGACGCTACCGCAAATTTTAACACCCGATTGCAGCCGATGGCGTATACATGCTCTTCCCATGCCAGCCCTCATCGAATGTACTGTTATTGAATAATAATAGGATGAATTTGGAATGCTAATTCAAATAACCTGTGCGGACTGGGTTTGTATTCCAAAACATTGCTTTACATTTACTCTTGCTGATTTACCACTGCCGACATTTCACTTACCTCGTTCACCTTTACAGCATTTCGCATGAAATCATTTTTCCTAACTCGTTTGCTACCGGTATGCGTTATGCTTGTGGCATTTGCTGAAACTGTTCTGGCTCAAGGCCCCGTCACCGGTGGCCCGGCCCCCGGCACCCCCGCCGCCACCGACGTGCCGCTCGACGGTGGCGCTTCGCTGCTGTTGGCCGGCGGCGTGGCCTACGGTCTCAAGCGCCTGCGCGACCGCCGCAAGAAGGCGTAGCATTGCGGTTGCGGCACGCCCGCGCCCTCCGACGGCCTTCCCAATGGGGAGGGCCGTCTTTTTTTGCTGCCCGCCCTGTATCTTGCCGGCCTTATGACTCCTTCTGCTCCCACCACCGGCGCCCTGCCCGACAACCGGCTGCTGTTCCGCTTTTTGCTGGTGGCCGTGGCCCTGTACCTGGCGTGGTTTTTTGGCTACCAGCAGTGGCTGGGGCCCGATGGGCGCCTCGATGCGGTGCTGTGTGCCCAGATTACCCGCGCCAGCGTGGGCCTGCTGCAAGCGCTGGGCTTTGATGCGGCCGTGGGCCCGACCTACGACCAACTGGTGCTGATGAATGGACAGCCTTCGGTCATCGTGTACCCGCCCTGCAACGGCTTGGTTTTGTATGCCTTGTTTGCGGGCTTTGTGCTGGCGTTTCCGGGACCGTGGCGGCGGAAAGCGTGGTTTGTGCCGGTGGGGGTGGCCGTCATCTGGGGCCTGAACGTGCTGCGCGTGGCGGCCCTGGCCCTCAACCACCACTACTCCCACCAAACCGTCGAATTCAACCACCACTACACCTTCAATTTCGTGGTGTACGGCTGCATTTTCGGTCTCTGGATGCTGTGGGCCCGTCGCTTGGCGGTAGCACCTTCAACCAGCCGCGCCCGTGCCTGACGCGGTGCTGCGGCCGGGGCCTTCGCTGAGCGCGCCCGTGCGCTGGGCGCTGGTGGGCGCGCTGCTGGCCGCGTTGCTCCTGCTTGGCGTCTACGACGTGCCGGTGCTGGCCTTCCTCACCAAATGGTGGCTGTGGGCGCTAGCCGCCGTGGGCCTGCGCCAGCAGGTCGAAACCCTGCAGCAGGGCATCAGCGGAAGCGTGGTGAAACGGCTGCTGCCCGCCGTGGCCACGTATGCGGTTGTTTATCTGGGCGTTTGCTTGTTGCTGCTGCGGCTGTTGCTGCCGTCGCCCGCGCAGTGGCGCCTTGTGCTGTGGCTGTATGCAGGCACGCTGGCGGTGTACGTGGCGCTGGTGGCGTTTGGCAAGTTGGGCGGCGACGTGGCTTGGGCGTACCGGCTCAGCCGGCAGCTACTGGATTTTGTGGTGAGCCCCTTGCCCGTGGCCGGCCTCTACGTGCTGCTGCGCTCCGGCTTTGGGGCCCGGGCGCAGAATTGAAGCGGGCAAAAGCTGGCCGGCTATCCATTTTTCCTTATTACCACAAAACAAACACTCGTTAGCTTTTCCAGTTATTTGATTACCTTTGCAGTGCAGTCAGAAGGTTCTTTTTCTGCTTGCAAACACTGGCCAGTACCCGACTAGCCAGTCAATTACGCAGCTCATCCCCTTCCCACCCATGAGCCGGTTTCACAAACTCAAAATCAAAAACATTCGCCGCGAAACGCCCGACTGCGTTTCGCTGGCGTTCGACGTGCCGGCCGAGCTGCGCGAAACCTTTCGCTACACCCCCGGCCAGTACCTGACGCTGCGCCGCGAGCACCAGGGCGAGGAATTGCGGCGCTCCTACTCCATCTGCAGCAGCCCGCTCGATGACGAATGGCGCGTGGCCATCAAGAAAGTGCCCGAAGGCCGGTTTTCGACCCTGGCCGTGGACGGCCTGCACGCCGGCGACACCCTGGAGGTGATGCCGCCGCAGGGCCGCTTCTCGCCCAGCCTGCACCCCACGCAGGCCAAGCGCTACGTGCTGTTTGCGGCCGGCAGCGGCATCACGCCCATTCTGAGCATTGCCAAAACAGTACTTCTGACCGAGCCTGGCAGCCACGTGTATCTGGTGTACGGCAACCGGGGCCGCAACTCTATTATCTTCAAGGAAGCCATTGAGGGCCTGAAAAACAAATTCCTGAACCGGCTGAGCGTGTACCACGTGCTGAGCCGCGAGCAGGGCGACAGCGAGTTGTTTTTCGGCCGCCTCGACTACGCCAAGGCCACGGAGCTGCTGCAAAAGATTGTGCCCGCCACGCAACTCGACGAAGCCTACATCTGCGGCCCGGAGGAGATGATTCACGGCGTGAAGCAGGCCTTGGCCGAGGCCGGCGTGGCCCCGGAAAAAATTCATTTTGAGCTGTTTGCTTCCACCAGCAGCCCGGCCAATGCCAAAGCTACCGCGCCGCGCCCGGTAGGCGACGACGACCAAAAAAGTCAGGTAACGGTGCGCCTCGACGGCCGCGCTTACCCGCTGGCCATGTCGTACTACGGCGACACGGTGCTCGATGCCCTGCTGGCCATTGGCGTGGATGCGCCCTATTCCTGCAAAAACGGCATGTGTAGTACCTGCCGCGCCCGCGTCACGGCCGGCACGGCCGAGATGGACGTAAACTACTCGCTGTCGGACACCGAATTGGCCAAAGGTTACGTACTTACCTGCCAGGCCCGGCCTACCACGCCAGAAGTCACGGTTGACTTCGACCAGTAGCAAGCAGTAAGGAACGTCATGTCGAGCTTGTCGAGACATCTCGCGTGGTGTTACTAATTCGTTTTCAACGATTGAAACGATTGAATTACTACTCCGAGCGAGATGTCTCGACAAGCTCGACATGACGTTCTGAATTAGTACTCCACTGTCCATCCTTCCACTCTAAACCCCACCCAGTCCCATGGAAACGCTCGAAAAAGTCCTCACCCCGGAAGAACAGTTTCAGGCCCGCATCGACGCGGACATCCGCATCGAGCCCAAGGACTGGATGCCGGACGCTTACCGCAAAACCTTGATTCGGCAGATTTCGCAGCACGCGCACTCCGAGTTGGTGGGCATGCTGCCCGAAGGCAACTGGATTACGCGGGCGCCTTCGCTCAAGCGCAAATCCATTTTGCTGGCCAAGGTGCAGGACGAAGCCGGCCACGGCCTCTACCTCTACAGCGCCGCCGAAACGCTGGGCACCACCCGCGACCAGATGCTGGCCGACCTGCACTCCGGCAAGGCCAAGTACAGCAGCATTTTCAACTACCCCACCCTGAGCTGGGCCGACATGGGCTGCGTGGGCTGGCTGGTGGACGGCGCCGCCATCCTGAACCAGGTGCCGCTGTGCCGCACCAGCTACGGCCCCTACGCCCGGGCCATGGTGCGGGTGTGCAAGGAAGAAAGCTTCCACCAGCGCCAGGGCTTCGAGGTGATGCAGACGCTGTGCGAAGGCGCGCCGGTGCAGAAGGAAATGGCCCAGGAAGCCCTCAACCGCTGGTGGTGGCCCACGCTGATGATGTTCGGCCCGAAAGACGCCGACTCGCCCAACACGGCCCAGAGCATGAACTGGCGCATCAAGCGCTTCACCAACGACGAGTTGCGCCAGAAATTCGTGGACATGATGGTGCCCCAGGCCGAATTTCTGGGCCTGACCGTGCCCGACCCGCTGGTGAAATGGAACGAGGAGCGCCAAGCCTACGACTTCGGTGAAGTGAACTGGGACGAGTTTTGGGCCGTGGTGAAGGGCAACGGCCTCTGCAACCACGAGCGCCTGCAGGCCCGCGTGCAAGCCCATGAGGAAGGCGCCTGGGTGCGCGAGGCGGCCAATGCCCACGCGGCCAAGCGCGCCGCACGGGAAGCGGTGGTGGCGTAAACCACAACGTCGGTCATCCTGAGCGCAGCGAAGGACCTTCTCGCGTTTGCGCAAATCATAATGCTCCAAACTATCCCGGCGTGAGAAGGTCCTTCGCTGCGCTCAGGATGACAGAAAAAATTGTCGAATCAATCAAAATGAACCAGTCTGAATGGCCTCTCTGGGAGGTTTTCATCCGCAGCAAGCAGGGGCTTGACCACAAGCACGTGGGCAGCCTGCACGCCGCCGACGCCACCATGGCCGTGCAAAACGCCCGCGACGTGTACACGCGCCGCCTCGAAGGCGTGAGCATCTGGGTGGTAGAGTCGAAGCACATCCACGCCTCCAACCCCGACGACTCGGAGGCCTTCTTCGACCCAGCCGCCGACAAAGTGTACCGCCACCCTACCTTCTACGAGGTGCCGAATTCCATCAAACACATGTAACCGCCATGCTGCCGCAAAACCATTTCAGCGCTGCTGATGCTGCTCCGGCCACCGCGCCGTTGTTTCCCTTCGTGCTGCAGCTGGCCGACACCAGCCTGATTCTGGCGCACCGCCTTTCGGAATGGTGCGGGCACGGCCCCGTGCTGGAGCAGGATTTGGCCATGGCCAACATTGCGCTCGACCTGCTGGGCGAGGCGCGCAGCTACTACCAATACGCCGCCGAGCTGGAGGGCCAGGGCCGCACCGAAGACGACCTCGCCTACCTGCGCAGCGCCGTGGAATACCGCAACCCGCTGCTGGTGGAGCAGCCCAACCACGACTTTGCGCACACCATTCTGCGGCAGTTTTTGTTCGATAATTTCCACTACCACCTGCTAAAGGCGCTGCTGACCTGCCCCGACGCGCAGCTGGCCGCCATTGCGGAGAAGTCGGTGAAAGAGGCTTCTTACCACCTCAAGTGGAGCTCGGAATGGGTCATTCGCCTCGGCGATGGCACCCCCGAAAGCCGGCAGCGGCTGGACAAAGCCATTGCTACGCTCTGGCGCTTTGGCGAGGAATTGACTACGCCCACGGCTATGGAAAAGGCCCTGCAGGAAGTGGGCGTGCTGCCCGACTACGCGGCGCTGAAGCCGGCCATGCAAGCCCACACTGAGTACGTTTTTGCCGAAGCCACGCTGCCGCTGCCGACCCAGGTGTTTGCGCAGCAGGGCGGCAAAAACGGGCGCCACACCGAGCATCTGGGCTATTTATTGTCGGAGCTGCAATACATGCAGCGCACTTACCCCGGCCTGACGTGGTAAACGCCGTTGCTCCTACCGAAGCCCACATCTGGCAACTGCTGGAAGAAGTGAGCGACCCCGAAGTGCCGGTGCTCAGCATCCTGGATTTGGGCATCGTGCGCGGAGTGACCATAGCGGGCGAGCAGATTACCGTGACCATCACGCCCACCTATTCGGGCTGCCCGGCCATGAACGTCATTGCCACCGAAATCCGGCTGCGCCTGCTGGCCGAGGGCTACCCGAACGTGGTGATTCACAACCAACTCAGCCCGGCCTGGACGACGGACTGGATGAGCCAGGCCGGCCGCGAGAAGCTGGAAGCCTACGGCATTGCCCCGCCCGTGGACGGCACGGCTACCGGCCACGTACTCAACCTTTTTGGAAAAGACACGGCCGTGCGCTGCCCCGTTTGCAAGTCGACGCACACGCATTTGGTGAGCCAGTTTGGCTCCACGGCCTGCAAGGCGCACTACCAGTGCGACGATTGCCTGGAGCCCTTCGACTACTTCAAATGCCACAACTAGCCTGAAAGCATGACTATTGGAATCATCGGCAGCGGGGCCATGGGCGCGGGCATTGCGCAAGTGGTGGCCGTGGCCGGGCACGACGTGTACCTGCTGGACCAAAGCGCCACGGCGCTGGAAAAAGCCACGGCTGGCATCGGCAGCGCCCTGCGCAAGCTGGCTGAGAAAGGCAAAATGGGCACCGAAGCCGCCGAGGCCGCCGTGGCCCGGCTGCGCCCCACCACCGACATGCAGGACTTTGCCGGCTGCGGGCTGGTGCTCGAAGCCATTGTGGAAGAGCTGGCGGTGAAGCAGCAGGTATTTCGGCAAGTCGAGGCCGTGGTTTCGGCCGAATGCGTGCTGGCCAGCAATACCTCGTCGCTGTCCATCGCCTCCATTGCGGCGGCCTGTCAGCGGCCGGAGCGGTTTATTGGCATCCACTTTTTCAATCCAGCCCCGCTCATGGCGCTGGTCGAAATCATCCCGGCCGTGCAAACGCGCGAAGGCTTGGCCGAGGAAATTCGCCGCCTGGTGCAGAGCTGGGGCAAGCTGCCGGTGCTGACCAAGGACACGCCCGGCTTCATCGTGAACCGCGTGGCGCGGCCCTTCTACGGCGAGGCCATCCGGCTGCTGGAAGAAGGCGTGGCCGACATGGCGACCATCGACTGGGCCCTGACCGAGTTGGGCGGTTTCCGCATGGGCCCGTTCGCACTCATGGATTTCATCGGCCACGACGTGAACTACCGCGTCACGGAATCAGTCTTCACCGCTTTCTTTTTCGACCCGCGCTTCAAGCCTTCTTTCACCCAGAAGCGCCTGTTTGAAGCCGGCTACTACGGCCGCAAGTCGGGCCGCGGCTTCTACAGCTACGCCACCGACGCCACGCCGCCCGAACCGACGCGCGACGAGCAGCTGGGCCAGCAGATTCTGACCCGCGTGCTGGCCATGCTTATCAACGAAGCCGTGGATGCGCTGGCCCTCAACGTGGCATCCAAAACGGACCTGGAGCTGGCCATGACCAAGGGCGTGAACTACCCCAAAGGCCTGCTGGCCTGGGCCGATGAGCTGGGCTTGCCGCAGGTGCTGGCCACGCTCGATGGCCTGTACGACGAGTACCACGAGGACCGGTACCGCGCCAGCCCGCTGCTGCGCCGCATGGTGCGGGCCGGCGAAACGTTCGCGGCCCGGTAGCCCGGCCCTTCACGGCAGCAGCCGGATGATGAAGTTTTTGAGCGGGTTTTTCTTGATGATGGTGACCAGCTGGCCGTTGGCGTACTGGTACTCGTCTTCGCGGCCGTCGCGCAGGGCGCGGGTAGTGCCGTCTTTGGCTCGGCTCAGGGCGAAATAATCACCAAAATACTCCCCGAAAGCGCGCGGCTGCCCGGCGGGCTCGGCAAAAAATAAATCGGTGACGGTGTAGCGGATGGGCTGGGCTTGGGTCGCTTCGTAGTGGTGCTTGTACTGGTCGGCGAGGATGGTGTAATGGTCACCTTTCCACTCGGTGCGCGACGCAAAATCGCCCTGGTTGGTGTGCGCCTCTACGGTCGAAAGCAACAGCTGGCCGTTGCGGAAGCGGTTCATTACCTGATAGTAAATCTTCAGGTGGTAGAACAGGAAGTTCACTTTCACGTCGCTCACCAGCGTGTACACTTGCTCCGGGCCCACGGGTGGCTGGCGCGTGGCCGTCATGGTGCCCACCTGAATGCCGGCCACTTCGATGGCGTAGCGGCGGGTTTCGGCCACCGCGGGTTTGGCGGCCTGGGCGTGGGCAGCCACGGGCAGCGCGCAAAGCCAAAGCACTGCGAGCAAGAACCTATGAAGTAGAGGGCGAGCCGCTGTCAAAAATGGAAGAGAAAAAAGAACGTCATGTCGAGCTTGTCGAGACATCTCGCGTGGGGTAGTAACCCAAACGTAGGGATTACTTCGGCACGCGAGATGTCTCGACAGGCTCGACATGACGTTCGGGTAAGCGACTATTGACCGGCGCTGTTGCCTAGCAGCAACCGCCGCCGTCGTAGTGGTAGGTCGACGGCGAGACGAAAATGTCGTCGCGGCCGAGGGCGAGCAGGGCGCCAGCGGTTTTGTCGCACACGGCCAGGGGCTGGTTGGCCATCAGCACGTGGCCTTTCTGGTCGTCGAACAGTTCTTCGCCGCCGTAGTAAATGGCGGTGCGCCCCGTGAAAATGCACGGCCCATCGGCCGGCATCGGGTCTTTGATGGCGCACACCTCCACGCTTTCGATGTAAATGAGCTCATCGGTGGCGTAGTGGCCGGGGGCCAGCACGCGGTAGGCCCGCTTGGCGCGCACCTCCACGGTGCCGAAACCGACTTCCGTAATCATGTGCAAGTATTCCTGCAGCGGCAGCGAGCCGGTGAGGCAGAGGGCGCGCAGGCGCTCGTCGGCGCGCAGTTCGGCCGACATGGGCTGCTCGCAGGTAGGGTCCGACATCACGAGGCGGCCGTGGGGCTTGAGCACGCGGTAGGTTTCCTGTAGGGCACGCCGGAGGTCGTCGGCCTTGAAAATGTTGAAGAGGCAGTTTTGGGCGGCCACGTCCACGCTTTCGTCGGCCACGGGCAGGCTGAGGGCGTCGCCGGCCCGCAGGTCGATGAATTCGCGCTTGAACCAGTCGTTTTCCTGCTCGGCCGTTTCCATGTTCTGGCGCGAGGCTTCCAGCATCTCGTCCACCACATCCACGCCGATGACGGCCCCCGGGCGGCGGCTGAAATAGGCAAACTGGAGCAGCTCCATGCCGCCGCCCACGCCCACGTAGAGCACGGTGGGGCTGTTGGTGAGGTCGCGCGGGTTTACGGTGCTGCCGCAGCCATAGTTCATGGCCAGCATGCGTTTGGGGATGCTGAGGCCGGGCAGTTGCCACACGGGGTTGGTGGTGCAGCACAGGCCCACCTGGGGCTCCTGGGCCGCCTGGCGGTACACGTCGGCAGTGGTTTCGAGGTAACTCATTAGAAGAATTAAGGGCTATGTTAGAGTTTCGATTGAATTCTGAACGTCATGCAGAGCGCAGCGAAGCATCTTTACCGCAGCAGCAATCAGGTTTACTATTGCGATAAAGATGCTTCGCTGCGCTCGGCATGACGCTCTTCTACTGCTGGTTCAGGCTCCAGTTGTAGTCGAGGTAGGAAATGGGCGTCTTGTCGTCAATTTTGGTGGTCGAATACTTGTTGACCCACTTCGCCACCGACTGGCCGTTTTTGGTCCAGTCGCCCTTGTACCAATCAAAGTATTTCGAGAGCTGGGCGCTGCCTTTGCCAATCTTGTTTTTGGCCGGATTGTTCAGAAAATCACGGCCCTGGTCATCAAGCTGGCTGTCGAGCTTGGCGGCGGTGTAGGCCTCGTTGCGTAGGCGCGGGCAGCTCATGGAAGCACACACCAGCGCGAAGTGAATGCGCGGGTCGTCGTACTTCTTGCGCAGCGTGCCGTGCTCAATGTTATCCAGGCTCATCTTCTCGCCGCCGATGCTGAAAAACTTGATGGCCCAAGGCGTGGTCACGAACGGAATCTTGATTTTCGAGCCAATGTCCTTGATGCTCTGCACCGGGTAGTGGTCGAGGATGAGGCGGATGGTGTACGCATTGTAAGCGTTTATCCAATAGGCCATTTGCTCCTGTTTGCTCCAGCTGGCGGCCGGGGCGTTTTTGCTGAGCAGGTCGAGGTACTGGTTGAAGGCGGCCTGGTCGGCTTTGAAGCCCTTGTAGTCCACCAATCCCTTGGCGCTGACGTGCTTTTTCAGCAGCTTGTCGAAAGCCGAATGGTCGACGGCGGCCGGAGCGGGCATTGCGGCGGGCGCAGCCACCGGCCCCGGCGCGGCCCCGGCAGCCGGCGCGGCAGCGAAGGCGGCTGCGGCCAACATCAGAAAGAGGTTTTTTCTCATAAATTCGGGTTGTTGACTGGAATATACGGCGGCGGTTGGTCGCAAAGATTGGCAGCGGCCCAACTCTCTGCGGCCGCGTTTGCGTAAGCGGGGCGTCAACGGGGCTTTCGGGTTTGAAAAAATCCGGAAGTTGCGCTTTCTTTCCGCCTATGTCCTTCACCGTCATCATTCCCACCTTCAACGAAGCCGCCGGCATTGCCCGCCTCGTGGCCGACCTGCGCCGGCACGCCCCCGGCGGCGAGGCGGAAATACTGGTGGTGGACGCCCACAGCCCCGACGGCACCGCCGAACTGGCCCGCCGGGCCGGTGCCACCGTGCTGCTCAGCCCGCGGCCCGGCCGCGCCGCTCAAATGAACCTCGGCGCTGCCCACGCCACCGGCGACATTCTCTACTTTGTGCACGCCGACGTCGGCATTCACCCCGATTACGTGGCCACCATCCGACAGGCCGTGGCGGCGGGCCACGAAGCCGGCTGCTACCGCTTCCGCTTCGATTCGCGGCACCCGCTGCTGCGAATCAACAGCTACGGCACGCGCTTTAAGGGCATCATGAGCCGGGGTGGCGACCAGACCTTATTCATTACCAAAGAGTTGTTTCAGCGGCTGGGCGGGTTCAACGAGCGGTTCGTCATCATGGAAGACTTCGAAATCATCCGGCACATTCGGCGGGTAGCCTCGTTCTACATCGTGCCGCAGGACGTGGTGGTGTCGGCCCGCAAGTACGAAACCAACAGTTGGCTCCGCGTGCAGTTGGCCAATCTCACGGCCTTCGCCATGTTCTTTCTCAACGTGTCGCCGCCCCGCATCGCGCGCACCTACAAGGCCCTCCTCAACTACCGCTAATGGCCGGCCGCGCACTCGTTACCGGCGCCAATGGCTTCCTGGGCCGCCACGTGGTGCAGGAACTGGTGCAGCGCGGCTACATTGTGCGGGCGCTGCTGCGGCCCGGCACCGCGCCGCCTTTCCCGGCGGAGTGGGCAGTGGAATATTGCGAAGAGGACCTGGCGCGCCCCATCGACATGGCCACTCTGGTTACCCTAGTCAGGGGCTGCGAATCCATCATTCACGCGGCGGCCCTGGCCCAGGTGAACCCGGCGCGCAACCCCGACGTGCTGCTGGCAAACATCGGCGGCACCGAAAATGCCCTGCGTATGGCCCGCGAAGCTGGCGTGGGCCGTTTCGTGTACGTGGGCACGGCCAACGTTTTCGGCTTTGGCTCCAGAAGCAGCCCCGGCGACGAAACCCGGCCCTACGCCGGCCAGCGCTACGGCCTCGACTACATGGACAGCAAAGTAGCTGCTGCTGAATTAGTACGTCGCGCCGTTTCTGGCTGGCAGCTGCCGGCGGTGCTGGTGCATCCCACGTTCATGCTCGGGCCCGGCGACGCGAAGCCGACCTCCAACGCCCTGCTGCTGGAGCTGTACCACGGCCGCTTGCCCGGCTACCCGCCCGGCGGCAAAAACTACGTGCACGTGCGCGACGTGGCCACGGCCACCATCAACGCCCTGACGATGGGCCGGGTGGGCGAGTCATACATTTTGGGCAACGAAAACCTGAGTTACCGCGAAGCTTTTGCGTTGATAGCCGGTTGTTTGGGTGTAAAAACGCCGCGCTGGCCCATTCCGGCGGGCCTGGCCACAATCTATGGCCAGCTCTGCGACGTAAAGGCTAAGCTGACCGGCCGCCCGGCGCCGCTGAACGCCGCCATGGCCGCCGTGGCCAACGACGGCCATTACTTTACCGCTCAGAAAGCCCGCGCCGAGCTGGCCCTGCCCCAAACCCCCATTGCCCAAGCCGTTGCCGAATCCTTCGCCTGGTTTAAAGCCCACCGCTACGTCTGATGCCCGGCCGGGCCCGTTTGCCGGCCGGGTGGCCATTGTCACGGGGTCCGAATCGGGCATTGGGCGCGAAACGGCGCGCCTGCTTTGCGCGCAGGGCGCTGCCGTGGTGCTCAACGGCCGCAACGCCGAACGGCTGGAGCACACCCGCCGCACGCTGGCTGAGGCCGGCTTTGCCGTGGCCAGTTGCGTGGCCGACGTCACCGACTACGCGGCTTGCGAGCAATTGGTCAAAACGACCGTTGAGGCTTTCGGCCGGCTTGACATTCTGGTCACCAATGCCAGCATTTCGCAGCGCGCTTATTTCGCCGACATGCAGCCGGAAGTCTTCAAGCAGGTGCTCGACAGCAACGTGTACGGCTCGGTGTTTCCGCTCAAGGCCGCGCTGCCGCAGCTGCTGAAGTCGCGGGGCAGCGTCACGTTTATTTCCTCCATTTCGGCCCTCAATGGCATGCCCAGCGGCTCGGCCTACTGCGCGGGCAAGGCGGCCGTGGCCAACTTGGCCCACACCCTGCGGCTGGAGCTGGCCGGTACGGGGGTGCATTTCGGGGTGGTGCACATCGGCTTCACCCAAAACGACCCCGAGAAGCGCGTGCTGGCCGCCGACGGGCAGCCGGTGCCCATAGCTCACCGCCCGCCGCGCTGGCAGAAAAGCCAGGCCGAGGTGGCGGCCATCATCCTGGAGCACATTCGGCGGCGGCGGCAGCGCACCGTCATTTCGGCCCTGGGGCAGTTGATTGTGCTGGTGCACACCTACTTCCCGCGGCTCGGCGACTGGGTGGTGCGGACTACCATGCGCCGAATGCGACATTTCTACGAATGACGGGGTTGTTAAATCTGCGGGCTTCCGCTTTCTCGTAAGGTTCAGCGGGCGGCTCCGTCCATTAACTTGCTTTTATTCTTACGGTTGGGTTTTCGTCGCCATCCGCGTGTTCTTTCTTAAGTCGAATGATTAAGTCACTCAAAGCCACTGGCAATCAACTGGCTGATTCTGCTTTCCAGCTCACCGTGCTGCGCCGCGAGGTGGCCGAGACGCTGCACCTGCCGCTGTTTCATGAGAAGCTGCGCGAGGCGGCGCTGTTTCCGCTGCTGCCCGTGGCCCCGGCCGTGCTCCAAATCAACGTGGGCAAGATGTGCAACCAGGTGTGCAAGCACTGCCACGTGGACGCCGGCCCCGACCGCAAGGAAATCATGACCCGCGACACGATGCAGTACTGCCTCGACGCGCTGGCCCAAACCGACATCCCGACGGTGGACCTCACCGGCGGCGCGCCCGAGATGAACCCCGATTTTCGGTGGTTTGTAGAGGAAATCAGCAAGCTGGGCCGCAAGGTGCTGGTGCGCTGCAACCTCACCATCATCGTGGCCAACAAGAAATACCACGACCTGCCCGAGTTCTTCAAGAAGCACGGCGTGGAAGTGGTGAGTTCCCTGCCCTTCTACAGCGCCTCCAAAACCGACAGCCAGCGCGGCGACGGCGTGTTCGAGGACTCCATCAAGGCCCTGAAAATGCTAAACGCTGTGGGCTACGGCCAGCCCGGCTCCGGCCTGGTCCTGAACCTGGTGTACAACCCCGCCGGGGCCTTCCTGCCAGGCTCGCAGAAGGGCCTGCAGGACCAGTTCAAGAAGGCGCTGCTGAAAAACCACGGCATCGTGTTCAACGAGTTGTTCGCCATCACCAACATTCCGGTGAGCCGCTACCTGGACTATTTGATTGAGTCCGGCAACTACGCGGGCTACATGGAAAAGCTGGTCAACGCCTTCAACCCCGTGGCGGCGGCCGGCGTGATGTGCCGCAACACCATTTCGGTGGGCTGGGACGGCGGCCTCTACGACTGCGACTTCAACCAGATGCTGGACCTGCACGTGGCCAGCACCGTGCAGCACATCCGCGACTTCGATGCCGCGGCCCTGGCCCAGCGCCCCATCGTCATCAACCAGCACTGCTACGGCTGCACGGCCGGCAGCGGCTCCAGTTGCGGCGGCACCGTAGCGTAAGGGCCATCTGTTGATTTAGCGAACAATTAGGAACGGTCAGGTCGAACCTGTCGAGACATCTCGCGTGCCGGAGTAAATAATTACTTCCTCACGCGAGATGTCTCGACAAGCTCGACATGACCGTTCTCCACGCTCGACATGACCGTTCTTATTGGTTCGCCGTACCCCGCCACTTCGCCAAATCCCGGCCCGAATCCACGTCGTGCAGCACCGGCAGCTGCGCCACGCTGAGCCCCAGGCGGGCGGCATCGGCCAGCGTATCGGGCAGTACGGTGGCCGTGCTCCAGTTTTTGTTGGCAAAAAGCGCTGGCTGTAACTCCCGCATTCCCAGTAGGTAGTACCCGCCGTCGTCGGCCGGGCCCAGCACCACGTCGTGGGCAGCCAGGGCGTCGAAAGCTGCCAGCAGTAGCTCCGGTGTCAGGCCCGGGCAGTCGGTGCCGATGACGACGGCCCGGGAGGCCCCGCTGGCAAACGCCTCGCTGAAGGCGTGGCTCATGCGCTCGCCCAGGTCCCCGGCGGCGGGCTGCACGCGCCAGGGCAGGCCGGGCCACTCGGGCCGGGGCCGGGCGGCATCGGCGGCCGGAGCAGGGGCTTCGGCCAGCCAGACGGTGGCCGGCACCCGGGCAGCCTGCACCGCAGCGGCCGTGACGCCCAGCAGTTCCCGGTACACCGCCAGCGCCCCCTCCGGGCCGATGTCGGCCGCAAGGCGGGTTTTGACGCGGCCCAGCGCGGGCTCGCGGGCGAAAATGAGGAGGTGAGCACCGGGCTCGGGTAGTGGGAGAGTCATACGCGGAAACAAACTGGCGAATTATGGAACCAAAATTGCGGATTAATTAAATACAAAAGGATGGGCATATTATCACTTACTGGTCCATGCTCTTATCGGGGGCAAAAGAGTGCCTTGTCACTCTATAGCCCCGAACCTTGCGCTACTACACAAACCTTTTTACCTCTGTCTTCCAACGCATTAATTCAGCCTGCCAACCCAACTACAGGTTGGCAGCAAAGTGCATGAAACGCAATTGCGGCAAGCTGTGGTCGGTAATACCCAGGCTGTTTTTGCTCTGCGCCCCGGCCACAGACGGTGCCTGACCATGATTTTACGCTTATTCTTTTCACTTTTTCTTTTCCCATTTATGAAAAACCGTTTACCGTTTCTCTCCTTTCTACTGGTTCTGGGCAGCTTGCTGCTGGGCAGCGCGCAGGAGGCGCGCGCTTCCCACTTGCTGGGGGGCGACATGACCTACGTGTCGCTGGGCAACAACCAGTACCGGGTCAAGTTCCGCCTCTACCGCGACTGCACGGGCATCCTGCCCACCCCCGGCGACTTCGTGCTGGCCTGCCGCAACGGCGGCAACACCGCGCCTCCTTTTTGCAACGTGACGGCCTCGGTTACGGCCACGTTCGTGCAGCAGGGGGCCGTGGAAGCGGGCAACCCCTTCTGCGCGGCCGCCTCGGCCGGCCCCTGCCAGGGCCCGACCGGCCTGCCCAACTACGACGTGTACAACTTCCTGACCACCGTGACGCTGCCCCCCGGCAACTGGACGCTGAGTACCTTCTCCAACGCCCGCCCCACCCTGGCCAATGTGGTGGCTGGTGACCTGTACGTGGAAGCCACGCTCGACAACCGCAACCAGGGCACGACGGCCGTGGCCAACAACTCGCCCCAGTTCGACCCGCAGGACATTCCGATTCAGTACGTGTGCTGGAAGCAGCCCACTACCATCACCTACTCCGCCACCGAGCCCGACGGCGACTCGCTCGTGTACCAACTGGCCGCCCCGCTGCAGGGCTGCGGTGCCCCGGTGACGTACAATGCCCTTCCCGTTCCTGACCGCTTCCCCTCCATCGGGTCCATTCCCGGTAATCCGGCTCCATGTTTCTTAAACTATCCCGGAGTTCCGGGCGGCACTTATAGCCCCACCCACCCCATCCAGCTGGGCTTCGATACGGTGGGCACCTGTCCTTTAAAAACAAAGGTGGCGCGTACGGTTCGCTTCAACCAGCAGGCGCGCACGCTAACATTTACGCCCGGCATATTCGACGCCACGGCCCAGCCGAACTCTGGCGCCAATAAGTACCAGATTGCCATGCTCATTACCGAGTACCGCCGCATCAACGGCGTGCGCCGCGTCATTGGCACGGTGCGCCGCGAGGCCAACATCATCGTCATCGACTGCGGCACCAACAGCACCCCGAACCCCGTGCAGTCCAATCCGGTGACCGTGAACTCCACGACCACGACGGTGAACACGGCCGATACGACCCGCATCGACGTGCGCTCGTGCAACTACTCGCGCGTGGAACTCAACTTCACCGACCCCGACAACCTGCGCACACCCAGCCGCAACCAGCACCTGACCGTGACGCTGCCGGCCAACATCAATACCGACCCCAACCTGCTCGACTCGGGCGACGTGGGTACCTTCAGCCTGAATGGCAACGGTTCGACCAATCCCCGGGGCGTGTTCTTCTTCCAGCCCTCACCCACCACCGTGGGCCGCATCATCCGCCTCAACATCCGCGTCGAGGACGACGCCTGCCCTATTAAGGGAATCCAGAACCGCGTGGTGGTGATTCGCATTGTGAAAGGAAACGCGGCCACCGCCGCCGCCACGGGAATTGGCGGCGCCACGCTGCCCGCCATCTGCGCGGGCGGCTCGCTCACGCTGCAAGGCAACGTGCAACGCCCGGACTCCATTCGCCGCATTGCCACCAACACCACGCAGGCGCAGCAATATTTCTTCCAGTGGACGGTGGCTCCGGGGGGTAGCGGCTTGCCGGCCGTGACCAACACGCAAAACATCACCGTGAACCCCACCGTGACGACCCGCTACCGCTTGGCCATTGCGCCGACCCTGGGCTTCGCCCAAGGCTCCTGCGGCGACACGACGTCCATCTTGGTGCGCGTGGTGGGCCCGCCGGTGGTGGCCATCACGCGGAGCCTGCCGCAGGTGTGCGCCGGCGCGGCCGTGAACCTGGTCGCGACGGCATCCATTCCCAATGCCCCCACTGGCGTGAATGACGTGTACACCTACCGCTGGTCGGGCCCGGGCATCCCGGCCAACACCACCGGGGCGACCCTAACCGTGCGCCCCACCACCGTGGGCGTGAATACCTACACCGTGACCGCCACCGGGGCTTCGCCCTACGGCTGCTCGGCCACCAACACCGTGCAGGTGACCGTGACGCCGCCGCCCACCGTGCGCGTGACCGCCGCGTCGCAGTTCTCCTGCCCCGGCACTCCGGTGGTGCTCTCGGCCACGGCCACGACTTCGGGCATCCCCGATACGTACACCTTCCGTTTTGACGCGGCCCCGGGCCTGGCCACCGCCGACCAAACCAAGGCCAACCCCACGGTGAGCCCGCTGGTGACGACCCGCTACCGCGTAACGGCTTCGGGCAACCCGGCCACCGGCTGCGCCGACACGGCTTCGGTGGTCGTGCGCGTGCTGCCAGCCGTGACGGCCCCCGTTGTGACGCGCAACGGCAACACCCTGACCAGCAGCTACGCCATCGGTAACCAATGGTTCCGTGATGGTCAATCTCTGGTGGGGGCTACTGGCCAAAGCCTTGCGATTACCACAAATGGAGCCTACGCCGTCACGGCCACTGTTACGACGGGGGGCGTTAACTGTACTTCGCCCATGTCGGCGGCGCTGACGGTGCTGTCGGCTGTGCGGGCGCTGCCGGGCACGAGCCTGGCCGTGGCCCCCAACCCCACCCCCGACGGCCGCCTGCGCGTGGCCCTGACCGGCTACGCCCAGCCCGTCACGCTCACCGTCTTCGACGCCCTGGGCCGCCAGGTGACGCAAACCGCCGTACCTGTCCCCAACCCGCAGGGCACTGCCCAGGAGTTGAGCCTGAACGGCTGCGGTGCCGGCATCTACCTGCTGCAAGTGCGTACCGCCAACAGCCTCGAAATTCGCCGTATCGTGCGCGAATAGCTTGGGTTGAATCTTAATTGGCCACAAAAAAGCCGGCTGCTTACTCAAGCAGCCGGCTTTTTTGTGGCCAAAGTTTTTACTTAATGGCCGTTTTTAACTGCATAGCACCGACCTGCAGGCCCGCGCCACTCACGTTGAGCTGCACCGCGCCGGCTTGGTTGGAGGCTTGGATGATGGCCACCACCTGGCCGTGAAAGGCGTGCATCTGTGGCTGGTGGAATGGCTCCAGGCTGGTGGGGTCGCCGTTGGCCATGGCGCGGAAGCGGCCGGCCCCGCTCACCGCCACTTGCAGCAGGTCGGCGGCATCGGGGCAGAGGTTGCCTTCGGCGTCTTCCACGCGCACCGTGACGTAGGCCAGGTCCTGGCCGTCGGCGGCGAGGGCTGTGTGGTCGGCGGATAGTTTGATGTGGTGGGGCGGGCCGGCGGTGCGCACGGTTTCTTCGGCCACGGCCTTGCCCTGGGCGTCGTAGGCCACCACTTTGATGGCCCCGGGCGCGTATTTCACGTCGTTCCACATCAGGCGGTAGCGGGTTTGGGGCCGGTCGGATTTCGCTTTGGTTTGGCGTCCCTGGCTCACACCGTTCACGAACAGCTCGGCCGAGGGGTAACTGGTGTAGCAAAACACCGGCGTGGTCTGTCCTTCCCGGCCGGGCCAGGTCCAGTGCGGCAGCAGGTGCAGGGTGGGCTGGGCCGTGTTCCAGCGGGCGCGGTAGAGGTAGTACCGGTCTTTGGGCAGGCCGGCCAGGTCCAGCATGCCGAACATGGAACTGTGCGAAGGCCACTTCTCGTCGTAAGGCGTGGGCTCGCCGAGGTAGTCAAACCCGGTCCAGACGAACTCGCCGATGACGTTGGGCAGGTCGTCCTGCGCGGCAAATTCCTCGTCCGGCGTCTGCGACCAGCTGCACGCCTCCAGGTCGTAAGACGAACACTGGTTGTCGTCGTATTTCTTTTCCTTGGCCATCACCACCGGAAACTTGTACACCCCACGCGAGCTCACCGTGGAGGCCGTTTCGGAGCCCAGCAGGAAGCCTTGGGGCAGCTTGCTCAGCGCCTCGGCGTAGCGGTGGGGCTTGTAGTTGAAGCCGGGAATTTCGACCACCGGCGCCAAGCCGTACTTGAAATCGTCGTCGAACCGGTCCATGCCGGCGGCAATGGGCCGCGTGGGGTCTTCGCGGCGCACGATGTCCTGCAGGCGCTTGGCCAGCACGGGGCCGTTGGGGTTGCTTTGGTCGGGCACCTCGTTGCCGATGCTCCACATGATGACGGACGGGTGGTTGCGGTCGCGGCGCACCATGTTCACCAGGTCCTTTTCGGCCCACTGGTCGAAGTACTGGCTGTAGCCGTTTTTCACTTTCGGCGATTTCCACTCGTCGAAGGCTTCCACCATCAGCATAAAGCCCATCTCATCGGCCAGGCTCACCAGCTCGGGCGCGGGCATGTTGTGCGAAGTCCGGATGGCGTCGCAGCCCATGTCCTTTAGCAAGGCCAGCTGCCGGCGCAGGGCCGCCGGGTTCACGGCCGCACCCAGCGGGCCCAGGTCGTGGTGGTTGCACACGCCCTTGAACTTGCGCGGCTGCCCGTTCAGCGAGAAGCCTTTGCCCGCCTCAAACTTGAACGAGCGAATGCCGAAGCGCGTGCGGTACTCGTCTTTCAGCGTTTGCCCGGCGTAGAGCCGGGAGGAAGCCGTGTACAAAACCGGCGTCTCGGGCGACCACAGTTTCGGCTGCGGCACTTCCAGGTTTTGCTCAAAATCCGGCTTAGCGGCCGCCGCGAGGCTGCTGGTGCTCGTGGCCACCACTTTGCCAGCCGCGTCGCGGATTTCGGTCACGAGGCGCAGGGCCGGCCGGGCACCGGTGGGCGCTTCTACCTGCGTGCGCAGCTTCACCCGGGCTGTTTGGGCCGTGATGTCGGATGTGGTGAGGTAGGTACCCCACACGGGAATGTGCACGTCGTCGGTGAGGAGGAGGTGCACGTTGCGGTAGAGGCCCGCGCCGGGGTACCAGCGCGAAGCTTCGGGCTGATTCTGCAGGCGCACGGCCAGCGTGTTGTCGGCCCCGGCTTTCAGAAAAGCGGTGATGTCGAAGGAAAACGAGTTGTAGCCGTAGGGCCAGCGGCCCACCTCTCGCCCATTCACGAAAACCTGGGCGTTGCTCATGGCCCCGTCGAACAGCAGCACCGCCCGCTTGCCCGCCCTAAAGCCCGGCACCGCCAGCCGCCGCCGGTACCAGCCCGTGCCGATGAAGGGCAGGCCGCCCGTGCGCCCGGCTTTCAGGGTGGCCGTTTGCTCGTTGTTCTGCTCAATCTTGACCTTTTGCAAGTCGTTGTTCCCATCGAACGGGCCATAAATAGCCCAGTCGTGCGGGACGCTCACCGTTTGCCACTTGGCATCTTTAAACTCGGGCTTGGCAGCGTCGGGCACGTCGCCTTTGCTGAATTTCCAGTCGGTAGTAAGCAGGTATTCCTGGCGCGCCTGGGCCAGGGCCGGCCGCGCGGGCAAGGAGAAAGCAAGGGCCCCCAGCCCCACCAAGGCCCAACGGCCGAACAATGCGCTCATACGATTTCCAGTGGCTAAAACTGAGCGCCTTCTAGGACTACCCAGGCCGGCAAAGGTCCGGTTTCCTGGCGGAAGCGGCAAGGCAAGCCTGGACACATGGCCCGTCGCATCTGCAAAGCAAAAGGCCCTTCACGTTGCAATGAAGGGCCTTTTAAGTACCAGAGACGGGACTCGAACCCGTACGTCCGTGAAGACAAGGGATTTTAAGTCCCTCGTGGCTACCATTACACCACTCTGGCTCAACGACTTAGGTTGTTTCTACCTCTGTAATTACTGGTGCATGCATGACAATTAGGACAAAGTAACTGCAAGTTTTCTATTCGATGGTCATTCGGCTTTCCGTTCAAATGATGAAGCTCCAACGGAATCGGCTTATCACGCCACTTGCTTAGCCCACACTCCTCGCATTCGTGCTTCTTCCACCCTTCTTTGAGCAGTCGACCACGTAAGCCGTGGGTAAATGCATAAGGAGAGTTCTCAACAAGTATTTCTGCCAAAGTGGCCTTGCGACCGAAACTACGGTATCGCCCCCCTTGATTCCAGGCCGCGCCGGTGAAATGGCTGGTGTCAAGCCCAAGCTTGGCAATGCGGCTGTGTACCGTTTTGTAGTTGCCGCCGGCTGGCACCAGTCCGATGCGGCCCAACACCTGCCGCACCGACAAGCTCTCGGCCACGGCCCGCCGAAATTCGTCATCGGAGCTAAGGCATTTGCGCGCAGCGGCCATGTCGGAAGCGGATAAATAAAAAACGCTGCCCGAAGACAGCGTTTTTTTATTTTGGAGCGGGAGACGAGGTTCGAACTCGCGACCTCGACCTTGGCAAGGTCGCGCTCTACCAACTGAGCTACTCTCGCGGGAGGTTCAGAACTACTTGCGTAGCGCTGAATGGTGCGACAAAGGTAAGGCGTTTTTTTGGCGACGCAAGCGCTGAAAGTGGAATTTCTCTCTCCGGCGGCCTTTGAGCTTCATTTTCAGGTCAAAAAAATTACCCTTTCCCTAACGTCAGCTTCAGTTCGTTCAGTTTCATCAGCGCCTCAATGGGCGTGAGCGTGTTCACGTCGAGGTGCTGCAGCAGCTCCCGGATGCGCTCCAGGGCCGGGTCGCTGGGCTCGAAAATGCTGAGCTGGGCGCGCGGCGCCGTGGCCACGGCCGCCGTGGTGCGGGGCTTGGGCGCGGCGGGTAGCTGCGCCGGCGGCACCGCCAGGGCCTGACGGCCCCCACCGGCCTCAATACCGGCCAGCACGTCGTCAAAATCCGTCGGCACGTCGCTTTCTACCGCACCGCTGGTGCGCTCCACTTCCAGGTGGTGCATGATTTCGTTGGCCCGCAGCACCACCGAGGTGGGCATGCCCGCCAGCCGCGCCACATGGATGCCAAAGCTGTGCTCGGAGCCGCCGGGCTGCAGCTTGCGCAGGAACAGGATGCGGCCATCGGCCTCCTTCACGGCCACGTTGTAGTTGCGCACCCGCGGGCAGTCGTCGGCCAGCTGGTTGAGCTCGTGGTAGTGGGTGGCGAAAAGGGTCTTGGCCTTGGCTTTGGGGTTGTTATGCAGGTGCTCCACAATGGCCCAGGCAATGCTGATTCCGTCGTAGGTGCTGGTGCCGCGCCCGATTTCGTCCATCAGCACCAGGCTTCTATCTGATAAATTATTCAGAATGGAGGCCGTTTCGGTCATCTCCACCATGAAGGTGCTTTCGCCCTTGCTTAGGTTGTCGGAGGCGCCCACGCGGGTAAAAATTTTATCAATAATGCCCACAGTGGCCGCCTCGGCCGGCACGAAAGAGCCGATTTGGGCCAACAGCACAATAAGGGCCGTCTGGCGCAACAGGGCCGATTTGCCAGCCATATTGGGGCCGGTTATCACCACAATCTGCTGCTCGTCCTGGTCGAGGCAGATGTCGTTCGGAATGTAGCTTTCGCCGGGCGGCAGCTGGCGCTCGATGACGGGGTGGCGGCCGGCTTTGATGTCGAGCACGGTGCCGTCGTTCACCACGGGCTGCACGTAGCGCTGCTGCCGCGCCGTGAGGGCAAAGCTGGCCAGGCAGTCCATCACGCCAATGGCGCGGGCGTTTTGCTGAATCTGGGGCACGAAATCCAACGCCGCCAGTACCAGCTCGTTATAAATATTCTGCTCGATGACGAACAGGCGCTCTTCAGCGTTGAGAATTTTCTCTTCGTAGGTTTTCAGCTCCTCGGTCACGTAGCGCTCGGCGTTTACCAGCGTTTGCTTGCGAATCCAAGAGCTTGGCACCTTGTCCTTGTGAGCATTAGTTACTTCGAGGTAATAGCCGAATACTTTGTTGTAAGCCACTTTCAGCGACGAGATGCCGGTGTTGCGCTGCTCGCGCTGCTGCAGCTGCAATAGGTAGTCCTTGCCCGAAAACGCCAGCGCCCGCAGCTCGTCCAGCTCGGCATCAATGCCCGAGTTGAGCACGCCGCCCTGGTTAGTGAGGATGGGCGCGTCGGGTTTGATTTTGGTAAGAATGTCTTGGCGCAGCGTGGCACAGGGATTGAGCTGGTCGGCCAGCTTCACCAGCGCCTTCACGCCGGAGGCGGCCAGCCGCTCGCGCATGGGCGCCACGGCTTCTAGGGCGCGGGCCAATTGGAGCAGTTCGCGCGGGTTCACGCGGCGCACGGCCACTTTGGAAATCAGGCGCTCCAAGTCGTTTATCTGGCGCAGGTGCTGGGTGAGGTCGGCCAGCAGCTCGTCGTCGGCCACCAGGGCGGCCACCGTGTCCAGGCGCCGCTGAATCTGACTTACTTCTTTGAGCGGCAATACTATCCACTTGCGCAGCAGGCGCGCGCCCATGGGCGTCAGGGTCTGGTCGAGCACGTCGATGAGGGGCACGCCGCCGGGGTGCTGGGCGTGCACCAGTTCCAGGTTGCGCACCGTGAAGCGGTCAAGCCACACGTACTTGTCTTCTTCCAGACGGCCGAGGCTGGCGATGTGTTGGATGTCGGTGTGCTTGGTTTCGGCCAGGTAGTGCAGGATGCAGCCAGCGGCAATGACGCCCTCTTTTAAACCGTCCACGCCAAAGCCTTTCAGCGAAGTGGTGCGGAAGTGGCGCGTGAGGGTGTCGTGGGCGTAGTCGGGGCCGAAAACCCATTCGTCCAGCGCGTAGGTGCAATAATCGGGGCCGAAGGTTTGCTCGAACTCGCCGCGGCTTTTCTTGCAGAACAGCACCTCGGCGGGGCTGAAATTCTGCAGCAGCTTGCCGAGGTAGTCCAGGGTGCCCTGCGCCACCAGAAATTCCCCGGTGCTGATGTCGAGAAACGAAATACCGGCTTCGGCCTTGCCGAAGTGAATGGCGGCCAAATAGTTGTTGGCGCGGCGCTCCAGCACGTTGTCGTGCATGCTCACGCCGGGCGTCACCAGCTCTGTGATGCCGCGCTTCACCAGGCCCTTCGCCAGCTTGGGGTCTTCGAGCTGGTCGCAGATGGCCACGCGCTGGCCGGCGCGCACCAGCTTGGGCAGGTAATTGTCGAGGGCGTGGTGCGGGAAGCCGGCCAGCGGAATCTCGTTGGGCGTGCCGCCGCCGCGCTTGGTGAGCGTGATGTCGAGGATGCGCGCGGCCGTCACGGCGTCCTCCCCAAACGTCTCATAAAAGTCGCCCACCCGGAACAGGAGCACCGCGCCGGGGTGCTGCTGCTTGAGCAGGTAGTACTGCTTCATCAGGGGCGTGTCGACGGGCGAGCCGGGCGTGATGTGGTCGGGACCGACGGACTTGATGACGAACTGTTTTTTGGGTGCAGACAAGGCAAGTAGCAAAGTAGCGCGAACTTTGTAGTCCGCGTTTTGAGAAGATATCAAAGGCTTAGTCGGGCCCGGGCAACCCGCGCCACGGAGCAGGGAAACGGCTCAAACCAATCAATCAGCAACGTTTAAACCGATGATGCGAGCCACAAAGTTCGCGCAATTGACCATGCGAAAACTCACGATGGCCGAGCTAAACCGCCTGCCGGTGGCTGACTTCAAAAGTACGCCCAAAAGCCCGGTGGCTTTGGTGCTCGACAACGTGCGGAGCATGCACAACGTGGGCGCCATCTTCCGCACCGCCGACGCGTTTGCGCTCCAAAAAATCTACCTCTGCGGCATCACGCCGCGGCCGCCGCACCGCGAAATCACCAAAACCGCGCTGGGCAGCGAAGAATCGATGGCCTGGGAATACCGGGTGGAAACGGTGGCGGCCGTGGCCGAGCTAAAAAAATCTGATTATCAAGTCATAGCCGTGGAACAAACCACGGGCAGCGTGGCGTTGCCGAAATTCCAACCCGTGCCGGGGCGGCCCCTGGCCCTGGTGTTGGGCAACGAAGTGTTCGGCGTAGACGACGCCGTGCTCGCCTTGTGCGATTTGGCCGTGGAAATCCCCCAGTTTGGCACCAAGCACTCGCTCAACGTGGGCGTGGCAGCCGGGGTGGTGCTCTGGGACGCGCTGGTGAAGCTGGGCGTGGTGTAAGCCGCGTGCAACTTTCAGCGAGATACTGTCTCCCTTATGCGTTCCAAGTGAAAAGATTATATTAAATTTGGCAGTGCTGTCCTGACTCCTGGGCGGTTTGACGTTGTAAATTCCTCTTCACTCTCTTTTTTTAACTATGGCATTTTCCTTTACCAAATCCCATGGCGGGTTGTTGCTGGCGCTGACGCTGGCGGCCCCCGGGGTATCCATGGCCCAGTCGGGGGCGCCTTCGGCGCAGGCCCTGGCTTATTTCTCCTCGCAAGCCGAGCGGCAGGGCCTGCACGGCGGCGACGCCGCCAATCCGTCGGTCACCAGCTCGTATGTTGACGCGAGCACCGGCCTCACCCACACCTACCTGCGCCAGCGCGTGAACGGCCTGGACGTGTACGGCGCCGTGGGCGACGTGCACAGCGACCGCAACGGCAAGCCCCTGTTCATGCACCAGGGCTTCGTGGTAGACGCCGCCCACCTGGCGCCTTCGCCCGTGCCTAGCCTCACGGCCGAGGGGGCTGTGAATGCCGCCGCCGCCGCGCTGCACCTGCCCAAGCCGGTGGGCCTGACGCTGGTGCGCGACGCCCGCGCCGCCGACGGCATCCTGTTCAACAACGGTGGCATCTCGGAGTACGACATTCCGGTGCGCCTGATGTACCTGCCCATCAACGGCCAATTGAAGCTGGTGTGGGACGTCAACATTGCCCAGCTCGACCAGCAGCACCACTGGACCGTGCGCGTAGACGCCCACACCGGTCAGATGCTCGACAAGTCGGACTTTGTGGTGAGCGAAGAAATTTCGTTCCGCGAAATCACGGCCCGCGCCCTGGGTTCGCGCCCAGCAGCCGTTTCGGCCCCGGCCACCAAGGCGGCCGCCAGCCGCGGCACCCTCGGGGCGCCTAACACCATGAACGTATGGCCCGTGCCGCTCGAAGCCCCCACGTTTGGTCCGCGTGCCCTCGTTACCTTCCCCGGCGCCAGCAGCCCGCACGCCGCGTTCTCGCCCTACGGCTGGCACGTTTCGGACTCCCGCGCTGCTGACCCCACCACTTCCAACGGCAGCATCTTCCCGAACAACTACAGCCGCCTCGGCGCCGGTGTGTACCTGACCCGCGGCAACAACGTGGTGGCCTACGACGACAGCCCGACCACGACCAGCGGCCCCGGCAACATTCTTTCGAACACCAACTCGCCCGACGGCGGGTCCACGCTGAACTTCGATTTTCCCTTCGTGCAGGGCAACAGCGCCAAGTCGAACGAGCCGGCCGCCATCACGGACCTGTTCTACTGGAACAACATGCTCCACGACGTGATGCAGAGCAAAGGCTTTGACGAAGCATCCGGCAACTTCCAGTACAAGAACGCTACTACGCAGGGCCTGGGCGGCGACTACGTGCGCGCCGAAGCCCAGGACGGCAGCGGCCGCAACAACGCCAACTTCTCGACGCCAGTGGACGGTCAGTCGGGCCGCATGCAGATGTATCTGTTTGACAACCCCCTGCGTCCCAGCTTTACCATCACCGCGCCAGCGGCCCTGGCCGGCTCCCTCACCTTCGGCACGGCCGACTTTGGCCGCCCCCTGACGGCCTACCCCAACGGCGTGTGCGGCCAGGTTGTGGCTGTTAACGATGGGGTTTCGGGCAATGGCGGCCTGCACGGCTGCGCCACGCCTTACGTGAACACCCGCGACGTGAACGGCAAGATTGCCTTGATTATGCGCGGCGGCTGCGCCCAACTCGCCAACGGCGTTCGCACGCCCAGCTCTTTTGCCGGCAAAGTGCGCCGCGCTCAGCAAAACGGGGCCATCATGGCCATCATCATCGACTCGGTGGCCACAACCACCGTGCTCTCGAACATGACGGGCACGGACACGGTGGGCATTCGCATCCCGTCCATCTTCCTCACCGGGGTTGACGGGGCAACCGTTCTCCAGGCCCTGCGGGCCGGCACCGTGGTTACGGGCTGCGCCGCGGCGGCACAGGACTTTGACGGTTCCGTGGACAACAGCATTGTATCCCACGAATTTGGCCACGGCATCAGCACCCGCCTCACCGGCGGCCCGGCCAACTCGAACTGCGTGACTTCACAATACACCCCCAACGGCAGCACCACCACCGCCACTACCCAAGGCATGGGCGAAGGCTGGAGCGACTTCTTTGCCCTGTGGATGACCACCCGCGTCGGCGACGTGGGCCGCACGCCCCGCAGCATGGGCTCGTACGTAGAAGGCCAGCCCACCACCGGCGCCGGCATCCGCATCAAAACCTACTCCGACGACCTGTCCGTGAACAACTACGACTATGGCGTAGTAGGCACCGGCGCTTACACCGAAACCCATAACATTGGCGAAGTGTGGGCCACCGCGCTGTGGGACCTGAACTGGCAGTTCATCTACCGCTATGGCTTCAACCCCGACTTCCTGGCGCAAACCGGCGGCAACAACAAGTTCCTGAAGCTGGTGCTGGAAGGCTGCAAGCTGCAGGTGTGCAACCCGAGCTTCCTCGATGCCCGCGACGCCATTCTGCGTGCCGACTCGATAGTAAACAACCACGCCAACTCGGCCCTTATCTGGACGGTGTTTGCCCGTCGCGGCATGGGCTACAGCGCCAACGCTGGCCCCCGCGTGACGGTGACCGGCTACCCCGGCGGCCTGCCTGGCCTCACGGGCATCACTTCGGCCTTCAACATGCCGACCGGCGTGCGCCCGGTGGGCCTGCTGAACCCGACCACGATGCCGCTGGGCACCCAAAGCGCCAACGCCATCAACGGCAGCATGGTATCAGCTTACCCCAACCCGGCCCAGAACGTGCTGACCGTACAGGCCCAGCTGGCCAGCACGTCGGACGTGCAGCTGAGCGTGGTGAACCTGGTGGGCCAGGCCGTTATCTCGACCACCACCAACGTGACGGCCGTGCAACGCGGTGTGGAGCTGAACACCAGCGGCCTGGCCGCTGGCCTCTACGTGGTGCGCCTCACCACGTCGGAAGGCATTTTCACCACCAAAGTGCAGGTGAAACACTAACGGTTTAGCTTAGCGCTTGAGAAGCGGGCCCGGCGGAAGCGTCGGGCCCGCTTTTTTGTTGTAGTTTCTTCATCATCTCGCATCTATTCCTCTCAGTAATTTATGAATCCTCTTCTCACTGATGATGCCGGCCGCGATAGCCGGACAGCGGCACTGCTTGGCCTGCGGCCGTCTATTCCCACCGTCACTGCTGGCCTGCCGGAGCCAGGCACGGTGGGAGAGTTCCTGCACGTCACGCTTCGCCCCGTACTGAAGCTGCAAAACGACCTGCTGCTGAGCGTGGTGGCCGATTTTGTGCTCGACCACCACATGCCCCTGGCGACGGCCGGCCCCACCGACCAGCAGCGTCAGCTGGCCGAGCTGCTGGCCCGCAACACCAAGCTACGCTACACCGTGGCGGGCCTGATAACCGGCCTGTTCACCGCCGAAGAATATGCTTTCTACCGCGCCCACCGGGCAGAGCTTAACCGGCGCCTGCTGGAGCTGGCCCAGCGCCGCGTGCTCGACCAAGTCCTGCAGGTGGTGGCGCTGGTGGGCGGCAGCCCCACGCGGTAGTGGCATAGGACCCGAACGAATGACGCACTACCAAGCTCTGGAGCTGCCCACCGATGCCCCGGCCGCCGATGTCCGCCGCGCCTACCGCCGCCTCGTGCTCCTCACCCACCCCGACCGCACCCCCGACCCGGCCGCCCACGCCCGCTACCTGGCCATCAACGCCGCGTATGAGGTGCTGAGCGACCCGGCCCGCCGACAGGCTTATGACACCAGTTTTCAAGAACAGCCGGCTTTCATTCCCTCCTCGCCTGGCCGGGCCCGGGATGCCGCGCGGCAAGCGGCCAGACGGCGCTCGCCCCGGCCTCGTGCGGTGCCGCTTGCCGAGAAGTATGCGGAGGAATACGCCCGTTTTTTTCGCCTGGCCCGGCCGCTGCTCGTGGCCTCGCTGCTTTTGTGCGGCACATTAGCCGTCGATTTTGCGCTGGCTTCGACGCAGGTGGAGCAGGTGCTGGCGCGCGAAACAACAGTTCATTATACCCGAAGCAGCTCCTACGAAACGACCTCTCACCGAACGAACCGCGGCACTTTGAAACTGCGCGACGCCTACCCGGTGGGTACCACGGCCTGGGTTCGTCGGACGCCGTTGCTACGCACACCGCTGTCCATCGCATTTTCCGCCACGGATTCGCCTGATGAGCTAGCGTCCATCTACGAGGGGGCGCGCAACTTCTTTTGGCTAGGCTTGCTGGCTTGCGCGGCCCTGGGCCTGCTGCCGGGCTTAGGCACTGAAGGCCGGCTCTCCATCTGCCTTTTGGGCGCCGCGTTTCTGTTCACCACGCTGGTGCAATTGCTGGCCTGAGGGCGGCGCTTAGTCGTACTGCGAGTCGCGCAGCTTTACGGGCTTGGTCTTTTTGCGCAGGCGCAGGTTCAGCAGTTCCACTACCAGCGAGAAGGCCATGGCGAAATAGAGGTAGCCTTTTTCCACTTCCTTGTGGGCGGCTTCCATCACCAGCATGAAGCCAATCATGATGAGGAACGACAGCGCCAGCATCTTGATGGTGGGGTTGTTGTTCACAAAATTGGCCACGGCGCCGCTGAAGGCCAGCATGATGCCCATGGCGCAAATCACGGCCGCAATCATCACCAGCACGTTGTCGACGAGGCCTACGGCGGTGAGAATGGAGTCGAAGCTGAACACGATGTCGATGACGATGATTTGCAGAATCACGCTTATCATCGTGGCTTTGGGGCCGCTGCCGGCTTCGTCCTCTTCCTCGCCCTGCAGCTTGGTGTGGATTTCGGTGGTGCTCTTGTACATCAAAAACAAGCCTCCGGCCAGCAGAATCAGGTCGCGCCCGGTCACGCCAAAGGGCTGGTCCAGCCACGGAAAATCGGGCAGGTTGAACAACGGATTGCGCAGGCTCACAATCCAGGAGATGCTCAGCAGCAGGCCGATGCGAAACAGGAGCGCCAGCAGCAGGCCGGTGGTGCGGCCCCGCGCCTGCTGCTCCTGCGGCAGGCGGTTGACGACGATGGAAATGAAAATGATGTTGTCGATGCCCAACACGATTTCCATAAACGTGAGGGTCAACAAGCTAACCCAGGTGGCCGGGTGGGCAAAAGCGCCGAAATCGTACACTATGTTGATTTGCTAATTGAATGATGTGCGGATGTGCTTTTTGGTTGATGAGCCAACGCTGCGGGGTAAAACCGTCGGCCAGACCCGACCATTCACCACAGCACATCAGCACATTGCCCAATCAGCAAATCAGCTTTTCATGTTCACAAATTGCAGGGGCAGGCCGATGTCGGCCTTGCGCAGCACGGCGATGGCGGCCTGCAAATCGTCGATTTTCTTGGACGTCACGCGCACCTGGTCGTCCTGCATCTGGGCTTCCACCTTCACCTTAGCGTCCTTGATGGCCTTGATGATTTTGCGACCCGTGTCCTTGTCCACGCCGGCGCGCACCTTGATGGTTTTCTTGATGAGCTGGCCGCTGGGCTGCTCATCGGCCGTAAAATCGAGGCTGGTGCCGTCGATGCCCTGTTTCACCACACGGCCCAGCAGGATGTCTTCCAGCGCCTTCACGCGCATGGAATTTTCGGACGACAGCAGGATGGTGTTTTCCTTTTTGTTGAGCTCGATGCCGCCCTTGGTGTCGCGCAGGTCGTAGCGGGTCTGGAGTTCTTTCTGGGCCGTGTTCACCGCGTTTTCCAAGGTTTGCGGGTCCACTTTGCTCACGATGTCGAAGGAGGCCATAGCGGGAAGAGAAGTAGTTTTGGGAAGAAAAGCCGGCCGCGGCCGGGGCGTAAAGGTAACGCCCCGCACGGGCCGGAGTTGCGCCGGATTTCATTCTTTCCTCATGCCCTCCTCCCCCGCCGTTCGCCCGCCCCGCACGCCCGCCGAGTGGGCCGCCTATTACCGCTTGCGCTACGAAGTGCTGCGCCAGCCCTGGCAGCAGCCCCCCGGCTCCGAGCGCGTGCCCGCCGACGACGAGCCGGGCACCTTGCACGCCCTCATTCTGGCTGATGACGCCGCTGCCGCGCTGGCCGTGGGCATGCTCCAACCCACCGGCCAGAGGCAGGGCCAAATCCGTTTTATGGCCGTAGCCCCCGAGGCCGCCGGCGCCGGCCTGGGCCGCCAGGTGGTGGCCTATCTGGAGGCGCAAGCCCGCGCGGCAGGGCTTGTCGAAGTGGTGCTACACTCGCGGGAATCCGCCGTGGGCTTTTATGAAAAGCTGGGCTACGCGGTGGTAGAGCCATCGCACCTGCTCTTCGGCGTCATTCCGCATTTTCTGATGCGCAAGCAGTTATAGTTGCTTCTCATTGCTAACCCACTGTGGTTTCAGGCAACTTAGCTGCTGCCGAATTTCTCGCGGCCGCGCCACAAGTCCGCGTACATCTTAAAATCGCCCAACAGCGAGAACCACGGGTGCTGGAACGTGGCGGGCCGGTTATGCTCCACGAAAAAGTGACCCACCCAGGCGAAGCCATAAGCCGCCACAATGCCTGCTACCAGCCATCCCCAGCGCCCGCTCGCGCACAGCATCACCAGGCAAAGAAGCAACAGCGTAGTGCCCACGAAATGCAGAATCCGGGTGCCGCGCTGGCTGTGCTCGCGCAGGTAGCGTGGGTAAAACTCGGCGAAAGTGAGCGGCAAAGCGGACATAGAACAGGAATACAAGAGGTGACACGAGCGGCAAGCCAACAACAACTCGCTCAAGTTCGGCAAATGCCCCGGATTTTTCACCAAACTTGCCAACCGAAACCAACCCTCGTTTTCCCGTCGTGTCCGAACCCCATTCGCCCCGTCCCGCGCCCGAGCTGGCCGCCATGATAGCCGCCTACAACCAGATGAACCACTACGGCCGCGCCAACGGCATGGCCCTGAGCGTGCCCGGGCCCGGCCGCGCCGACTACCGCATGACCGTGCTCGACGAGCACCTCTCCTCCCCCAACACCTGCCACGGCGGCGTGCTGGCCGGCCTGATGGACGCGGCCCTGGGCGCGGCGGCCCTTTCCCTGGCCTTCACCAGGCTGGAATTCGTGTCCACCGTCGAGTTCAAGATAAACTACCTGCACGCCGTGCACCTGCACGACAAATTGGTGGCCCGCGGTGTGGTCGACCACGCCGGCAACTCGCTGGTGGTGAGTAGCTGCGTTATTTACCGAGTAAAAGAAGGCGAGGAAGACGTAGCCGTGGCGCGCGGCCTGGGCACTTTCAACCGCTACCCCGCCAACAAGCGCGACTTCGCCAAGCTGGTGATGGAGTGACGGGCCACCTGTCATTGCGAGGGCGCAGCCCGTGGCAATCCGTCCTCTCAATGCAACAAGCCTTGACTAAGCGATGTAGCCTTTACCAACCGCAAAAAAGCCCCTACGCTGTGCAGTGTAGGGGCTTTTCACATTAAAAAGTTAGTCGCTGAGAACAGGACAGATTGCTTCGCTGTGCTCGCAATGACAGGGGATTCCTACAGTTCGGCTGAGGCGTGCACGCCCACGGGCTCGTACTCGTCGTCGCCGTCGGTCATCTGAGGGGCTGGCACTTTGCGCACGTTGCGGGCGCAATCCTCGTCGCGGTGGTTGCGGCCCACCGTGAACTCTACCCAGTCGCCCTCGCGCAGGTCGTTGAAATCGCCTTCGGTGAGGTCGGCGTAGCTGAAAAACAGGTTGTTCGGCGGCATTACCACGAAGCCGAAGCCATTTTTCAGGTTTTTGATGGTGCTCATGCCGAGCGTGCCCACGGGGCCGGCGGCGGTGGGGCCGGTGGGGCGGGCCAGCTTGGGCGCGGCGGCGGTGCTGGGCGCGAAGGCGGCGGGCTCGGTCTGGTTCACAAACAGGGCTTCCACCACTTCGTCCTGCTGCGCGAGGCCGCGGTCAATCACGTCGTGCATGGCCACCGGGTAAGTCACCTGCTCCAGAAGCTGCTGCGAGGCGCGCGTGACGCGGGTTTCGCCTTTGAAGTCTTCGTATTTGAAGTCCCAGTTCAGCAGCATCACGCGGGTGCCCACGGTGTTGAGTTTGCGGATGAGGGGCACGTAGTCGGAGTCGCCGGCGATGAGGACGACCACGTCGAGGGTTTTGTGCAGGGCCAGCTCTAGGGCTTCGAGCGACAGCCACACGTCGATGCCTTTTTCCTGCAGGCGGCCGTCGCGGGTTTTGAGGGCCATGTAGTGCGTTTGCACGCCCAGGTTCATCAGAATGTCGTCGAGCAGGCGGTCGTGAAACAGCCGGTCTTTGTCGCGGGCTTCGGTGGCGGAAAGGCGGCCGCGGAAGAAATGGGCGTCGGTGATTTGGGCGAGGCGCACGTCGACGTCTTCTTCTTCGGCTACCTGGTGGCGGATGTATTCGTGCAGTCCTTCGAGGCTAATGCGGGCCTTGCGCTCGTGCTGGAAATAATAATAGTCGCTGATTTTTAGAAAATAGTTGCCGTCATAGAAGACACCAACCCGAATCAAAGGGCTGTTCATCTGGTTCATGAGTATGGAATGGGGTAAAGTTAGAAAAAGTGCTTTGAGTGGGACAAGTTATTGTGAATGAAGTAGAAAAGCCAGCGATGATACGGCGTTAAAAGGCCATTGTCCGTCTTGCCAGCCAGGGTAATACTACTTGAAGAGCGGGGTGCGGCCTAAGGATAGGGGCCGGTTGCTCGAAGGGTTTAGGTTAATTGGTAGCTAAAAGAATGACAAGGTCCGAAATCGATTGAAAACGCTGGATAATAGCACGTCTCATGGCGAACACGGCCGTAATTTGTCGGTATATCTGCTGCGAAGCTAATGGTCTTGGCTGACTTATGCAACAGTAAGCCGGCCGGGCCGAACCGAGCCGTTGCGCGGTCTGGCGATTAGGCTCGCCCAGCGTTGGGCTTACTCACCGGCTAAAACCCCATTCGGCCTATGACCAGGCCTAATACCAGCAGCCCGTAGCCGGTGCAAATGGCCACCTCCAGCATGTTGCCGGACGCCGAGCCCGTGCTGATGAGCGGAATTTTAAAGGAATAGTCGAAAACCGGCAGAAACCACCGCACGCCCGCTTTGGTGAGGGTATCGGCCAGGAGGTGCGAGGCGTAGCCGCCCCCGGCAAACAGCGCCACGCCGTGCCAGCCCAGGTGCTGGTTGGCCAAGTGGCCGATGTAGGTCCAGAGGGCCGTGGCCCAGATGGTGTGCGTCCAGGAGCGGTGCGAGGTGAAGGGCGCCAGCGCCACAAACGTGCCCAGCAAGCTCAGCCACAGCTGCTCGGTGTAGAGCCCCGCCACCACCGTGGCCAGGCCCGTGAACAGCAGCGCCAGCCGCCGCGCCGAGCCGCCTTGCATGCCCACCCCAATGAGCCCAAACGCCAACGCCACCGTGTAATAGAGCCGCTGTTCGGCGCCGGGCGCGAGCTGCAGGTAGGCGTAGGCCGCAATGGCCAGGGCGCCGGCGGCAAAGGCCCAGCGCACGTAGTTCTGCGTGAAACCGAGGCGCTTGCTGAGGCGGCTTTCGGGGTGGTCGAGGTCGGGGGCGAGGCTGGAAAAGCCGGCCAGGGCAATGCCCGGCACCGAAAACGGCAGGCCCGGCACCAGCCCCGCAATGGCCACGCCGGTGATGAGGCCGATGGCCAGGTGAGAAGAGCCGCGCATTTATAGGGTAATGTATGTTTGCTGTGGAACACGCCCCCGTTCGTCATCCTTCGCTACACTCAGGATGACGAACGGGGGCTGCGAAGCTACGGGCAGCCCCGGAAACCTTCGCCGCCGCTCCGGTGTATTTACCCCCGCAGCCCGACCGGAAATTTCTCTGGCCGGGCTAGTTCATTTGCCCGCCTAGCCCACTTTTCTGTGCAAGTAGCCGACTTTCTCCGCCTCTATCGCCTTTCGCCCGAGCTGCAAACCCTGGCCGCGCGCCTGCGCGGCGCCGCCAAACCCGACCCCAGCGGCGTGCGCCTGCACCTGCGCGGCCTCGTGGGCAGCCAGGATGCCGTGGTGGCCGCCGCCGTGGCCCACGGCCAGCACCCGCACGTGTTTGTGCTGCACGACAAGGACGAGGCGGCCTACTTTCTGTCCGACTTGCAGCACCTGCTGCCGGAAGGGCCGGAGGCGCTGTTGTTTCCGAGCTCCTACAAGCGGGCGTACCAGTTCGACGAAACGGAAAACGCCAACGTGCTGATGCGCGCCGAAGTGCTGAACCGGGTGAACACGACGCGCGTGGCCGCGGCCGGCAACAGCGTGTTCATCGTGACGTACCCGGAGGCGCTGACGGAGAAGGTAATCAACCGGCAGAGTCTGGTGAAGAACACCTTCAACGCGAAGGTGGGCGACAAGCTGGACGTGAATTTCCTGGGTGAGCTGCTGGGCGAGTACGACTTCGAGAAGACGGATTTCGTGTACGAGGCGGGGCAATACGCGGTGCGCGGCGGCATCGTGGACGTGTTCAGCTACGCGAATGAGCTGCCGTTTCGATTGGAATTGTTCGGCGATGAGATTGAGAGTATTCGGACGTTTAATCCCGAAACGCAACTGTCGGTGGAGCCACGGCCCAGCATCAGCATTATCCCCAACGTGCAGACCAAAATGCTGCACGAGACGCGGGAGGCCTTCTTTGATTTTCTGCCGCGCACGGCCTGCATTTGGCTAAAAGACGTGCGGCAGACGCTGGACGTGGTGAGCGAGCTGTACGAGAAGGCCGAAGCCAACTTCGAGCAGATGCTGAGCGAGGCGCACGGCATGCAAATAGTGAGCAAACCGGCCGATTTGTTCGAGTCGGGCAAGAACTTCAAGAAGCTGCTCGATGAGTTTGCGGTGGTGGAGTTTGGCAAGCGCTTCCACTTCAAGAACGCCGAGACGTTTCAGTTTACGGCCAAGCCGCAGCCCAGCTTTAACAAGGAATTTGAGCGCATGGCCAAGAACCTGCGCGAAAACCAACTGCGCAACTTCACCACCATTATTGCTGCCGACACCGTGCGCCAGGCCGACCGGCTGCGCACGATTTTTGATGAACTGGACAACAACGTGCAGTTTCAGCACCTGCTGCTGGCGTTGCGCGAGGGCTACGTGGACGAGCAGCTGGAGCTGGCCGTGTACACCGACCACCAGCTGTTTGAGCGCTACTACCGGGCCCAGGAAACCAAGAAATTCTCGAAGAAAAAGGCGCTGACGCTGCGCGAGTTGAAGACGCTGCAACCCGGCGACTACGTGACGCACCAGGACTACGGCATTGCGCGCTTCGCAGGCCTGACGCAGGTCGACATCAACGGGCAGATTCAGGAGGCCATTCGACTGGTGTACCGCGACGACGACGTGCTGACGGTGAGCATCCACGCGCTGCACAAGATTGCGAAGTACAGTGGCCAGGAGGGCTCGCCGCCGACGATGAGCAAGCTGGGCTCGCCGGAGTGGGAAAACAAGAAGAAGTCGGTGAAGAAGAAGGTGAAGGACATTGCCGCCGACCTTATCCGGCTGTACGCCAAGCGCAAGACCGCGCCGGGCTTTGCCTTTTCACCCGATGGCTTCATGCAGGCCGAGCTGGAATCGAGCTTCATTTACGAGGACACGCCCGACCAGGCCAAGGCCACCGAAGACGTGAAAAACGACATGCAGCAGCCCCACCCCATGGACCGGCTGGTATGCGGCGACGTGGGCTTTGGCAAGACCGAAGTGGCCATTCGGGCGGCTTTCAAGGCCGTGGCCGATGGCAAGCAGGCCGCTGTGCTGGTGCCCACTACCATCCTGGCCATGCAGCACTATAAGACCTTCCGCGACCGGCTGGCCACGCTGCCCGTGACGGTGGAGTACATCAACCGCTTCAAGTCGACCAAGCAAATCAAGGAGACGCTGGCCCGCGTGGCCGAGGGCAAAACCGATATTCTGATTGGCACGCACCGGCTGACCAACAAGGACATCAAGTTCAAGGACCTGGGCTTGCTGGTGATTGACGAGGAACAGAAGTTCGGCGTGAAAACCAAAGACAAGCTCAAGGAGCTGAAGGTGAACGTGGACACGCTCACACTCTCGGCCACGCCCATTCCGCGCACGCTGCACTTCTCGCTGATGGGCGCCCGCGACCTGAGCGTGATTGCGACGCCGCCGCCTAACCGACAGCCGGTGCAAACCGAGCTGCACGTGTTCGATGAGATTCTGATTCGCGACGCGGTGGCGCGGGAATTGAAGCGTGGCGGGCAGGTGTTTTTCGTGCACAACCGCGTGAAGGACCTCGACGAGCAGGCCGCCATGATACTGCGCATGGTGCCCGATGCCCGCATCACCACCATTCACGGGCAGATGGAGGGCGACCAGCTCGAAAAGCGGATGATGAAGTTCGTGGAGGGCGAGTACGACGTGCTGGTGAGCACCAACCTGATTGAGTCGGGCCTCGATATTCCCAACGCCAACACCATCATCATCAACCGCGCCCACCTGCACGGGCTGAGCGACTTGCACCAGATGCGCGGCCGCGTGGGTCGCTCCAACCGCAAAGCTTACTGCTACTTGCTCACGCCGCCGGTGGCCAACCTGCCCTCGGATGCGCGCAAGCGGCTGAGCACGCTGGAGGAATTTTCGGACCTGGGGGCGGGTTTCAACGTGGCCATGCGCGACCTCGACATTCGCGGTGCCGGCAATTTGCTGGGCGGCGAGCAGTCGGGTTTCATCAACGACCTGGGCTACGAAACCTACCACCGGATTTTGGACGAGGCCGTGACGGAGCTCAAAGAAACCGAATTCCGGGACCTTTTCCTGGGCGACTCCAACCAGCGGCTGCAAGCGGCGGCCGGCGCGGGCCGCTCGCGCGAGTGCAACGTGGAGACGGACCAGCAGGTCCTCATCCCGGAAAAGTACGTGAGCAACGTGTCGGAGCGCCTGCAGCTCTATGCCAAGCTCGACCGCGCCCAGAAGCCGGAGGAGCTGCAAAAGCTGCTCACCAGCATGACGGACCGGTTCGGGCCGCTGCCATCCGAGGTGGAGCAGCTGGCCGACATCGTGCGGCTGCGCTGGCAGGCCTGCAAGGTGGGCTTCACCAAAATCACGCTCAAGCGCGACACGTTGAAAGGCTACTTAGCCGCTGATGACGACCACAAGGCTTACTTCCAGGGCGAGCAGTTCGGCACCATCCTGAACTACGTGCAGACGCACCCGCGCACGGCCAAGCTGAAAGAGCACAAGGAGCAGCTCATTGTGACGTTTGACGAGGTGCGCTCCATTCAGCAGGCCAAGCGGGTGCTCAGCGAGCTGGGCAGCGAGGAAGCGGTAGCAGCGTAGGCGGGGCTATTTGCCGGCGTTGCCGCGGTACTTGGTCCAGAGCTGAGCGGCGTAGGAGCGGAAGGCGGCCGGGCCTTTGCCAAACGCCTCATCAAAGGTAAATTGCCCGCCATCGTAAGTGGTGGCCGATACCTTGATGTGAGTAGTGCCCCGCACGGCGTACTTCCGGCCGGCCTCGTACATGATGATTTTCAGGCTGTTCGGGTCCACGCCGCCCTGGCAGGCGGTTTGGTACATCAGCCACACTTCGGCTTGGCCGTTGCGGTCCAGGTCGGTCACGGCGAAGGAATGCGGGACAAAGTTGGCTTCAATGTCCAGCGGGCACTCCTTCACGAAGTCGGTCACTTTCCAGGTTGGCTGCCAGGCGGCGCCTTGCAGCAGGTAGTGGCTGGCGTAAAGGGCCGCGTCGCGCGCGCCTTCAGCCTCGGGGCTTTTGCTGGCGGTGGCGCCGGTTTCGGTGGCAATTACGAGGTGGTCACCCTGGGTGTCGGTCCAGCGGGCGGCGTCCACCACGTGGCCGGCGTAGGCAATGCTTTTGGGAATGCCCGTGGCGGTCAGCTTCGTCACGCGGGGTTGGGCGTGGCCGGTTTGGGTGGCCAGCAGGAGCGCCAGCAGCGGCAGTTGTTTCATGGTGAATGATGGCGGCGCGGTGGCCCTATTATTTCTTCGTGAGGCCCTGGTCGGTGACGGTCAGCTGGCTCACGTCAAAACCATACTGCTTTTTGAGGAAGGCCGCGATGGTTTGCTGGTAAGCGGGTAGCGTGTTGTTTTGGGAGGCGCCCAGCCAGCCGGCTTCCAGCATCACGGTTTGCAGCTTGAGCGCCTCGCCGAACTCGGCTGCGGCGCCGGGCGCGCTCAGCGTGGGGGTTTGCGTAAGCACGACCTGGGCCTGGCGCCGCACGCTGCCGGCCATGGCCGGCGTGATGGCCGCTCGGTCCTGGCCGTTGTTCGCAATCAGGGTGCCGAGCGCCAAGAAGCCCGCCAGGGCATCAGCGGCGGAGTTTTCGCGCAGGCCGGTGCCGCGCACGATGTTGGCATACACTTGTCCGTAGTCGGTTTTGCCGGGCCCAAAACCCTCGCGGACGCCTTGGGCCGCCGTTGGATTGGTGCGCGCGAGCTGGGTGGCGTAGCTGGCCACAGCTTTTTGCCGGAGCGCGGGCGTAGAGGTGTAAGTCAGGGCGGCAACCGTTGTTTTCGGGGCGGCGGGCTTGCTGTTGGTGGCGTTTTCCCGCAGGCTGCGGCCCACGGTATTCTCAAAAAGCATGTTGTTTATGGCCAGCTGGCCCGCCAGCCCTTCAAACATGACGGGCGCATCCTGGGCGCGGGCCGCGGGCGCGGCGGCCAACAGCAAGCCCGCAGTCAGCGCGCTATAGGCAGCAGTTTTGAGCGAAAATTTCATAACCAGGCAGTGACTACGAGTGGAAAGGTCATCATCCTACGGTCTTAGCCCGGCATCCGTTCAGGCAGGCGCGCAGCCATAAAAAGGGGCCCGCGTGAATGCCGCTAATGCCGCCAGCTATTAAAGCGCCGGGTAAACGCAACAGTAGTTTTTAAACCAACAGTCGCGGCCCCAAAGCCGTATCCCTTGTTCATAATCCTTTCCGCATTTCAACTTCCTTCCCACTCATGAAAAATCTTCTCATCCTGGCTGCTTTGGCCGCCAGCATCACCACGGCTTCGGCCCAAACGCCCACTTCCCAGGGCAAGTCCGGGTCGGCGGCGCAGCGCGCCTCCAGCAGCACCTCCGATGCGTCCGCGCCCTCGCCCACTGTTTCGGCGCCCAACGTGTCGGCCGGCAACGGGCAGCGCACGGGCAAGAAAATCAACACAGCGCCGGCCACGGGCGCCACGCGGGCGTCGCGGTCCAGCTCCACCACCAAGTCGGCCAACCAGGGCGTGGGCACGGGCAGCGGCAACATCGAGTCGCTCTCCAAAACCCAGAAGGACAAGCCGGGCGCGAAGAAATAAACGGCTGGAATTAATCGTTGGGCCCGGCCCGTTGTTTGCGCAACGGGCCGGGCTTTTTTCGGGCCGGTTCTTATCTTGCGCTCCTGCCTTTGCCGCCGCGTATGAAAGTTGTTGTGTTGGTGCTGTTGCTGCTGTCGGCGGCGGGCTCGGTGCGGGCCCAAACGAAGCCGAACCCCGCGCTGAAACGCGAGTTGGACAGCCTCTACGCCGCCGACCAGCGCTGGCGCCTGCTGCTGTTCGACCGCCGCCTCAGCCGGCGCCCCGACTCGCTGGCGGCTGCCCTGGGCGTGCCGAAGGACCAGCTGCAGCCCTACGCCATCCGGCGAATGCTGCAAACCGACTCATCCAACCTGGTGCGGGTGCGCGCCATTGTGAAGCAGTACGGCTACCCCGGCAAGAGCCTGGTGGGCGAGCCCACGAACGAAACCGTCTGGAACGTCGTCCAGCATTCCGACGCCATCAGCCAGTACCTGCCCCTCATCAAAAAAGCCGCCGCCAAAGGCGAATTGCCCTTCCGCCTCTACGCCCAGATGCTGGACCGCCAACTCATGCGGGCCGGCAAGCCTCAGCGCTACGGCACCCAGGGCATGAGCTACAGCCACACCAACCCCGCCACCGGCCGCCGCGAGGCCCAGCCGCCGTTCATCTGGCCCATCAAAGACCCGGCAGGCGTGAACGCGCGCCGCCGCCAGGCCGGTTTCACCACCACCTTGGAGCAAAATGCCGCCATCCTCGGCATTGCCTACCGCGTGGTGACGCTGCCGGAAGTTGCCCAAATGCCCAAAGACTAACCCTCGCTCAATGACCATCCGCTGGCACTGCATCGCCTTCGACTCGTTTCCGCCCCTCATTCTCTACGACGTGCTGCGCCTCCGTTCCGAGGTGTTTGTGGTGGAGCAAAACTGCCCGTATCAGGACATTGACCGCCAGGACCTTGACGCCTACCACCTGCTGGGCTACAATGAAGCCGGTGAGCTGGTGGCCTACGCCCGCCTCTTCGGCGCCGGCAAGTGCTACGACGAGGCCAGCATCGGGCGCGTTATCGTAGCCCAGCCCTACCGCAGCTTCGGCCTGGGCCGCGAGCTCATGCGCCAGGCCCTGTTGCATTCCGACGCCTTGTTCGGCCCGCAACCCAATAAAATCGGCGCGCAACAGCACCTGGAGGCGTTCTACAACGGCTTCGGCTACGAGCAGTGCGGCCCGATGTACGTGGAGGATGGCATCCCGCACATCCCCATGCGGCGCGGCTGAGCGCGACTCAACACGACGTTGAAATTGAAACAAAAAGAAACGTCATGCTGAGCTTGTCGAAGCATCTCGCGTGCAATAGTAAATCATTTACTACCGCACGCGAGATGCTTCGACAAGCTCAGCATGACGTTCCAAACTTAAAAAATGTTTAATCGCAGCCTTCCGGGCCGCAGGCCGGCCCGTCGGCCACCAGCACCGGCGCCGGCTTCGCGGGCTTGAACTCGTCGTACACCTTCTCCAGCACTTCGGCAAACAGTTCGCTGGGCTGCGCGCCCGACACCGCATATTTGTCTTCAAACACGAAGAACGGCACGCCGCGCACGTTGATTTGCTGAGCCTGGTACTCGTCAAGGCGCACGGCGTTGGCATACATCCCAGCTTTGAGGGCTTCACGAATTTCGGTGGCGTCCAGGCCCACTTCGGCGCCCAGCTTCACCAGCGTCTCCAGGTCGCCCACGTTCTGGCCTTCGAGGTAGTAGGCGGCCATCAGGCGCTCCTTGGTGGCGTCTTGCCGGCCGTGGTGGGCACCGAGGTGGATGAGCTGGTGCGCCAGAAAAGTATTGGCCGGTATGGTGCGGTCGAAATCGTAATGCAGGCCCACTTCCGCGGCGGCCTTGGTCACGTAAGCGCCCATGTTGCGGGCTTCGTCCGTAGAAACGCCTTTCTTTTTGGCCAGCGCCTCGTGGGTGCTCTCGCCCGGCGTGGGCTGGAAATTGGGGTCGAGCTGGAAGCTGTGCCAGACGACTTCCACTTCGTCGCGGTGCGCGAAGTCTTTCAGCGCGTTCTCAAACTTGCGCTTGCCGATGTAGCAGAACGGGCAAACGACGTCGGAACAGATTTCAACTTTCATGATGGAATAGCCTAATAAATTGATGTAGGTACAACAATTATAAGCACCAGAAAGGTTTGGTTTCTTCGCAGTAAGCACAAGAACGTGGAGCGAAGCATCTTTACCGCAAGAGTAAATAATTACCGGTGCCGGGCACCCAGACCTCATGGGGCTGCGCACGGGGCGCAACATTCGGTCGCGCGGCGCAGTTAGCACCCCTGGCGCTGGGCGCGGCTTTGCGGCCCGGCCTTCACTTTACCCTTACCCCTCATGGAATTTCAAGAATTAGGCAGCTCCGGCGTTTCGGTTTCGCGCATCACCTTCGGCAGCTGGGCAGCCGGCGGCTGGATGTGGGGCGGCACCGAGCAAAACGACGCCGTGGGCGCCATCCAGGCCAGCTATGACCTCGACGTGACCAGCATCGACACGGCGCCGGTGTACGGCATGGGCTTCAGCGAGCAAATTGTGGGCGAAGCCATCAAAAGCCTGCCGCGCGACAAGGTCCAAATCCTCACCAAGTTCGGCATGCGCTGGGACCTGGCTCAGGGCGACTTCGCCATGAAAACCAAGGACAACGACGGCCGCGACCTCGACGTGTACAAGTACGCCGGCCGCGACAGCATCATCAAGGAATGCGAGGACAGCCTGCGCCGCCTCGGCACCGACTACATTGACCTCTACCAACAGCACTGGCCCGATGTGACCACGCCGATTGACGAAACCATGGAAGCCGTGAGCCGGCTCATCGAGCAGGGCAAGGTGCGCGCCGCCGGCGTGAGCAACTACTCGGTGACCCAGATGCAGGAAGCCGAAAAGACGGTGCAGCTGGCCTCCAACCAAGTGCCTTACAGCATGGTGCGCCGCGACATTGAGCAGGACGTGGTGCCGTACTGCATCGAAAACCACAAGGCTATTCTGGTGTATAGCCCGCTGCAGCTGGGGTTGCTGACGGGCAAGATGAAGCCCGGCCAGGAGTTTGGCGAAGGCGACCTGCGCCGGGGCCATCGTCTTTTTACGCCCGAAAACGTGACGCGCGTGAACGCCGTGCTCAACAAAATCCGCCCGCTGGCCGAAACCAAAAACGCCACCCTCGGCCAGCTCGTGCTGCGCTGGACGCTGGCGCAGCCCGGCATTTCGGTGGCGCTGGTGGGCGCCCGCAACCCCGAGCAGGCCGTGCAAAACGCCCGCGCCATGGACTTTGAACTCACGTTTGAGGAAGTAGACTTCATCAACAAGCAGCTGCGGGAGCTGGCGCCGGCCGCAGCGTAGCAACTCCATTGAGCCATAAAAAACGGACCTGCTCCGCTGGGCTGGCATTAGCTCAGCGAAGCAGGTCCGTTTGCTGGTTGCCGCTTCAGGAGCGTCACCCATAGCCCAAGCGGCAAACGTGCCGGCTATTGGCCCCAGAAGGCGTCTTCCTGGGCAGCGTCGGCCGAGAAAACCTGTACTTGCGTAATCAGGCCATTTTCAACCGTGTACACGTCGATGTTGTCGACGTTGAGCACGGCGCCGGGCGGCTGGGCGGCTTTCCAGTGCACGCGGCAGGCCACGCGGTTGCCGTTCACGCTCATCAGGTCGGCGGCGGTGAGCACCAGCGAGCCGGCGGTGAGCTCCTGCATTTGGCCCACCATGCCAAACACCTCCTCGCGCGAGTGCTTGAGGCCGGAGAGGCGGTTGCGGCCGGGCTGGCTCCACTGCACCTGGGGGTGCAGGGCTGCGCCTACTTTGTCGAATTGGCCGTGCTGCACGGCGGTCAGGAAGTCGTGAACGACTTGTTGGGGTTGGGTTTCCATAAAACGGAGTGTTGGAAAAGGGGTGAAAAATGAGACGGTGGCTGGTGAAAGAGAAGTGGTTTGGGCCGGGGGCAAACCCACCGGTGCGGCCATCGAAAGCGGCTGTAAGCCAATGGCCAGCAGGGGAAGCAAGCGCTGTTTCATGGTTGCAAATTTTCGCTCCCGAGCCCGCCTGCTCCGTACCTTTTTCCGCCAACCCGTTACCAGTTTGCGTCACCTTATCAAACCCGTGTTTGCGGCCTGCTGCTATGCCGCCCGGTAGTTGCCGGGGTTTTGCCCGGTCCAGCGCTTAAAGGCCCGGCTAAAGGCGCTCACCTCGTTGTAGCCCAGCAGGTAGGACACTTCTTTCAGCGGGTGGTGGCCGGCCTGCAGGTAGTGAAGGGCCAAGGTTTTGCGCACGGCGTCGGCTACTTCCTGGTAGGTGGTGCCTTCGTCCTGCAGCTTGCGTTGCAGGCTGCGCGGGCTGAGGCAGAAGTTGGCCGCCAGCGCTTCCAGCGACGGCAGCCCCAGATAGGCGTTGGCCAGCAGGTGCCCGCTTATTCGGTCCTTTAGCTGCGCGGCCGCGGGCTTTTCCGCCGTCAGCGCCGCCACTTTTTTGAGCAGCAGCGCCTGCATTTCGTAGCTGCCGGTGAGGATGGACAAGTCCCAATAGCAGTTGTCGATTTCCAGCACGTACTCGCCCGGTTGGCCGTCGGCAATTGCGGCGGCCCGCAAGGCCCGGGCGTGGTCGGGCAGCCGGCGCGCGGCGGGCGGAAACCAGACCGCGTCCGGCCGGATGCGCTCCAGCACCAGCCCGTCCAGTTCGTGTAGCACAAACGCCAAAAAGAATTCCATGAGGTGGCCCAACGCTTCTGGCACCGCCGATGACGCCCCGGGCAAAAAGTGAAACCGCAGCGAGAAGCGTTGCCCCGAATGGGTTATTGCCAGCCCAATCTGGTCGGTAAACAGGGGTAGCAGCGGGACCGCCTGGGTCAGGGCCTCGCCCACGGTGCGGCTGCTTTGCACCAGCTGGCTCACCACGCCCAGGGCCATGGGCGTGGCAGCCTCGCCAAAATGCAGGCCAAACAGGGGGTCGTCGGTCAGGTGGGCGGCGTTGAGCCAGAGGTCGTGCCATTGCTTGGCCGAAAGCGGGCCAGCCGGCTCGTTCAGCAGCGCCGTTGGGCTAACGCCGGCCAGCTGCTCCAGGCGGGCCGGCGCCGTGCCGCGCTGGGCCGCGTAGGCAAACAGGGAAAGCGCAAGTTGCTGCTGCGGAGAAGGGGGCATGGCGTTTTTGGCAAAACTACCCGGCGCCCATTGGCCAGCCAACTGGTGGCGTTTGCGGACAACGCTTTGGCGCGCGAAGACAAGAAGGCGTGCAAAAACCAGCGCCGCTGCTAGCTTTGGCCGCACCGGCCAGCTCAACATTCATACGCCATGACCGAACCCATCCATTTCCGGGCCCAGTTGGAGCCGGGCGGCCCCAGCTTTATGCCCACTCAAACCATTGTGGTGCCGGCCGAGGTGCTGGTAGCCTTGGGCGGCAAGGCGGCCAAGCGCGTCATTGTCAGCATTCGGGGGCACGCGTTGCGGCTGGGGCTGCTGCCGTTGGAAGGCGGCGGGCGCTACCTCATGCTGAACAAGGACGTGTGCCGCGCCGTGGGCATCGAGCTGGGCCAGTGGCTCGACATCGACATTACCCCGGACCCCAACCCCGACCACGTAGACCTGCCCCCGGAGCTGGCCGAAGCCCTGGCCGCCTGGCCCGAGGCCGAAACGGCTTTCCACAACTACAGCGGTGCCCACCGCCGCGCCATGGCCCGCTGGGTGGATGAGGCCAAGCAAAAAGAAACCCGCGCCCGCCGCGCCGTGACACTCACGGAACGACTGGCGCGGGGCCTGCACCCCTTTCGGGGCGATTGATTTTAGGGCTTACTGCTTCTCCAGACGCTGCACGGTGCTGCCCTGCGCCGTGCGCACGTGCAGCAGGTACAGGCCGGCGGGCACGCCTGCAAGCGGCAGTTCCTGCGCCCGGCCGCCAGTTAGGCTGGCGCGCAGCCACAGCTGGCCGGTGAGGCGCACGAGGCGCACTTCGCAGGGCGTGGCGGGAGCCGTGCTCAGGTCCAGGGTGAGGCGGTCGGCGGCGGGGTTGGGGTAGAAATCAACGGGCTGGTTGGGGACGGCTACGCTCACGGTGGCCGCTTTGGAGTAGGTGGTGGTGCCGTCCACGTCTACCTGGCGCAGGCGGTAGTAGCTGGTGCCCGGCAGGGGTTTGGCATCCACGGCGGCGTACTCCATGGCTCGCGTCGAGCTGCCTTGTGCTTTGGTTTCGGCCACGGCGGCGAAGACCTCGCCGTCGGCGCTGCGCTCTATCACAAAGGCTTTGCTGTTATGCTCCGTGGCGGTGGCCCAGCGCAGTTGCACGGTGCCTTTGCTGGCCTGGGCCGAGAAATAGGTGAGCACCACCGGCAGCGGCGCGGCCGAGCAGAAGATGGTGGCGCTGCCAATGGTGCCGCCGGCCGCGTCGAAGCCGTTGGAGGGGCTGCCGGCGTCGCAGAAATTCAGCCGCCCGGTCACGCCGAAAGCGCCGCTGTTCTGCGTGTAGCCGCCGGCCGTGATGGTGCCGCGCTGGGGCGCCGCCGGGCCCGTGACAACGCCGCTGGCGCTGTTGGTAAAATTGGCGCTCACGGCGAGGGTTCCGGCGTTGGCAATGGTGCCGCTGTTAACGGTTTCACCGCCCACGCTGAACGCGCTGCCGCTGCTGTTGGTGAGGCTGCCACCGGCGTTATTGTTAAAATTGCCGCTGGCGGAAATGGTGCTGGCGTTAGTAATGGTGCCGTTGTTCACGATTCCGCCGGTAACGCTGAACGTACTGCCGCTGCTGTTGGTGAGGCTGGAGTTGCTGGTAATGGCCGCCATACCGCCATTCAGGTTCATGGTGCCGTTATTGACGAGGGTGGTCGAAGCCGCGATGCCGAGGTAGCTGCCAAACGTGGCCGTGGCCCCGGCGGCGTTCGTGAACTGGCTCGGGCCCGGGCTGGGGAAGTTGAAGCCCTGCGTCCAGTTGGCGCTGTTGCTGACCGCGATGGAGCTGGAGCCACTGGGCGTCAGGCCCGTGCTCCAGGCGCCGGCCGTGTGATTAACGGTGAGGCTGCCCGTGTAGTTAACGCTCGTGGCGTTCCACGTGCCGCTATTGTTGAGAATAATGGTACCCTTCGGCTCGATGTACCCCGACCAGGTGCCCGTGTTGGTGATGGACATCGCGGACGCCACGCCGTTCGACGGCTGCAAGCTGCCTGACCAGGTGCCGTCGTTCACCACGGTTACGTTGCCGGCGTAGGTCGTGTATACCGCCCAGGTCGTGCCGGCCTTGTTGTTGACGGTGCTGCCGGCGGCCAGGGGCTGAATGCTGCCGTTCCAGGTGCCATAGTTGTTGATGACGACCGGGTCCTTGAAGTTATTGCCCACGTACGAGTTCCAGACCGCGCCCGAGCCTGCGGCAGTGCCGTTGTAAATGATGGTGTTGGCGGTGTTGTTCGGCACCTTCACCGTGCCGTTCATGGTGCCGCTGTTGCAAATGGTGACGTTGTCGCCGGCCACGTTGATGGTGCCCGTGAAGTTGACGCCTGCTCCAATGCAGATGGTGCCGTTGCTGGGGCTGAAGTTGTTGCCGGCATTGGCGGCGGTGATGGTAATGTTGCAGGTGGTGCACTGGGCGTGCGCTTCACCGGTCATGCCAACCAAGGCCACTGCTCCGCAGAAGAGCACCAACTTCCCCACGACTAACGCACGAAGGAGGGTAAAGGCTTGCATCATAGGATTTGGTATTTAGGTGAATACAGCAATGTTTGCGCAAAATTAAAGGCCATTCCCATTTCCGTACAAGCGTAGCATCAGTTAAAGTTCTGATTATTTGACAAATGATAGCACAGCCTTCCCACTCATAGACGAGTAAATATTATTATTGCCAGAAATACCATGCACAAAAAAGCCGCCAGCGCGGGGGCGCTAAGCGGCTTTTCGGGGGCACTTTGGAATGGATTATGGCAACTGGGATGCCGTTTAGTCTTTCAACACGATACTGACGACCTTGCCGGGCCCGTCGACCATGAATTTGCACTCATCGAAACCGGGCGCGGCCACAGTGGGGCGCACATTGTTGGAAAAAGCATACGGCTCGGTGGGGATGCCGAGGAAGTTCTTGTCGATTTTGTCGTTGTTGTTCAAATCCTGGGTAATGGCCACGGCCCACTCGCCCCGGGGCAGCTCCACGGGCAGCGTGAATTCGCTCTTGCCGGCCGGCTTTACGGATTTGGAAAACGCCCACTTGCCGCTTTTCAAAAAACCTTCGCGGGTGTTGTAGAAATACAGCCGGACGGCCGCCGTGGTCGATACCAGGGACGTGACGGTGACCGTCACGGACTGGGGCTCGGCGGGCGCGGGGGCGGCCGCGGTCAGGAGCAAACCGCTCAGCAGCAGCGAGGCAAGGGGCAATACGGTCATAAGCGGAAAGAATATCAGTGGAAGTAGGCCGGCAACACCCGTGCTTACGCAAAGAGTTCGGAAACAACTGGTTTTGCCTTGGTGCCGTATGCCGAAATGCGCGGGCGCGCCGCCGGTTTTTTGTTATTATTGCATTTCTCCTTCGCTCTTTCGCCTGCTTTTCCGATGACGCCTTCGCGCCGCCTTTTGCCCCTGGCCTTGCTGGCCACTCTTGCCCTCAGCAGCTGCGAAAAGGAGGAGCTGGGCTCTCCCACCGCCGCCACGCTGCTCGACGCCCGCTGGATGCTGGCGCAGGTCGACGACTTTCCGGTGGCGGCCGCCAGCTACTCCGGCACCGCCGGCTCCTACCTGGAGTTTGTGGGGCTGGGCACCTGCACCGTGGGCCTGGGGCCGTGCAACAACTTCAGCGGCCGTTTCACGCTCGGCGGCGGGCAGCAGCTGGCGCTTTCGGCGCCCATCCCCACCCGCGTGCCGTGCCCGGTGCAGGACCTGGAAAACCACTACCTAACCAACCTGGCCCTGACGGCGCGCTACGAAATCAGCGGCGAGGAGCTGCGGTTGTTTGACAAGGAAAAGGCCGCCCCGCGGCTGGTGTTTCACCGGGCCGGGAAGTAGGCGCTGCGGATTAGCGGTTCAGAACAAAAAAGAACGTCATGTCGAGCTTGTCGAGACATCTCGCGTGGGAGAGTAATCCAATCATCAGGAATTAGTCGTGGCACGCGAGATGTCTCGACAAGCTCGACATGACTGATGGGCCGGCGAACTGGCAAATCACGAAGCTTGCACGATGTACGTCTACATCCTCACCAATCCCAAGCGCACGGTTCTGTACATTGGCGTGACCAATGACCTGCCCCGGCGATTGGATGAGCATAGCAGCGGGTTGGGAGAAACGGGCAAATTCACCGGCCATTACCAATGCAATCTGCTGGTGTATGCAGAATTATTGCCCGATGCAAACCAGGCCATTGCGCGGGAAAAGCAACTCAAGAAGTGGGAAAGGGCGAAGAAAGAGGCGCTTGTTGAAAGCCTCAACCCGACGTGGGCGGCCATTGAGTTGGAAACGTGGGATGGCGGGACGGAAATCAGCGGCGAAGCTTTGCAAAGCCGGCTAAGAATGATTAGCGCGCAACGAAGCGGGCGAGATGTCTCGACAAGCTCGACATGACGGGCGACGTGTTGCCTTGGCCCGGGCATAGAACGGCCCCGCAACACAACCCCATTCCCCCAAACGGGGTAAAGCCACCCCATGCGGCCGCCATCCGGCCCGCAGCTTTATGGCAATGGAAGGGTTAACGAAAATTGACGACCTCGGCAAGCCGCGCGTGGTGATTGTGGGCGGCGGCTTCGGCGGGCTGGAGCTGGCCAAGGCGCTGGCCCACGCCCCGGTGCAGGTGGTGCTGATTGACAAGCAGAACTACCACACGTTTCAGCCGCTGCTCTACCAGGTGGCTTCGGCGGGGCTGGATGAAGGCGACATCGTGTCGCCGTTTCGCAAAATCCTGAACGAGCAGGACAACTTCTACTTCCGGCTGGCCGAGGTGCTGTCCGTGGATGCCCAGGCCCAGATTGTGGAAACCAGCATCGGCTGCGTGCGCTACGACTACCTGGTGCTGGCCACCGGCGCCACCACCAACTACTTCGGCGACGCGCAGATGGAAAAAAACGCCATCGCCATCAAGAGCGTGGAAGACGCCCTGGAGCTGCGCAACACCGTCCTGTCCAACTTCGAGCAGGCCCTGCAGCTCGGCGACATGGAGCAGCTCAACAGCCTGCTCGACTTCGTGATTGTGGGCGGCGGCCCCACCGGCGTCGAGATTGCCGGGGCCCTGAGCGAGCTGCGCACCCACGTGTTTCCGAAGGACTACCGCGAAATCGACTTCAAGGAGATGGACATTCACCTGGTGCAAAGCGGGCCGGTGCTGCTCAAGGGCATGTCGGCCAACGCCTCGGAGCAGGCCCTGAAGTCCTTGCAGAAGTTTGGGGTGCAGGTGTGGCTCGATGCGCGGGTGAAGTCCTACGACGGCTACACGGCCACGCTCAACACCGGCCAGCAGCTGGTGGCGCGCACCCTCATCTGGGCGGCCGGCGTCACGGGGGCGCCCATCAAGGGCCTCGACGCGGGCTGCCTGCTGCCCGGCAACCGCTACGCCGTGGACGTGTACAACCGCGTGCAGGGCTACGAAAACGTCTTCGCCGTCGGCGACATTGCCCTGATGAAAACGCCCGAGTACCCCGACGGCCACCCCATGGTGGCCCAGCCCGCCCTGCAACAGGGCCGCCGGCTGGGCGAAAACCTGCACCGCGTGCTCACCCACCGCCTCATGGAGCCCTTTCACTACGACGACAAGGGTGCCATGGCCACCATCGGCCGCAACCACGCCGTGGCCGACATCAAGCTCTTCGGCAAGGAATACCACCTCGACGGCTTCCTGGCTTGGCTGGCCTGGAGCGTGGTGCACGTGGTGTCGCTCATCGGCTTCCGCAACCGCCTGATGGTGCTCTTGCAGTGGACCTGGAGCTACTTCAGCTACGACAAGGGCCTGCGCTACATCATCGGCAAGACCCGGGCCCCGCTGGTAGAAGCGGACGTGGAGGGCAAGGCGATAGTGTGAGGCTAGCGCAGGGCTTCCAAACCCTCGCAGAAGTAGCGGAAGCTGGCGGAGGTATTGCGGGCCAAGTCGGTGCTTAGCTGTTCCGCAATTCGTTCGGCTACTTCTATTTTGAGGTATTTATTGACGTAATAACCCCCTTCTCTCAACACTTTGTGCAGGGTTTCCCATGTGTCTACTATCGCGTCCGGGTCACGGTTCAGTCCTTTGAAGTGATGCGAACGCACCCGCGAATAAGCCGTTTGAATAGCCTGCCGGTCGCCTAGAAACCATGCTTCCAGTTCTGCAACGGCCAATCTGGTCAGCACCCGAAAAGGTTGATTGGGCCCGGCGGTTGTTTTGGTAAGCAGATGCGCCGCGCCCACTAGGTCTTCGAGCTTCTTTTTTACTTTGCGACAATCTGAGTCTGCGTCCATCAATATCACCACGCGCAATTCGGGCTCGTGCGGAATCCGGCTGGCGTAGGTTTTCAGCAGGGATGGCAGCCGGAGCAACAGGGCGTCTTTGCCCCGATGCGGCACACAGCGCCACGTGTCGCCGGGTGGCAGCAGGCGAGGTAATAACTGATGCAGCGCCGCTTCGGCTGAAGGCTCTTCCAGCAAAAATTCAACGTGCATCGGGAGCCGCGTTACGGGGGGATGCCAGCGGGTCGCCCACGGTGAAGAAATTGCTAGTCCACAAGTATCCCAGCGGCGAACCGTCCTCCACCATTTGCTTCACGTTGGGGATGTCGGCCGTGCGCGTGGCCTTGGTGTAGCCATCGGGGCCCCGGTCCAAAATCCACACGTCTTCGGGCTCGAATGAATCCAGCAGAAAGGGCGAATGGGTAGCCACCAGCAACTGTCGCTGTTCGGAAGCTTTCATTAACTCCTCTGCTAGTCGCGTCAGCAAGCGCGGGTGTAGCTCGTTTTCCGGCTCCTCAATGCCCAGCAGCCCGGACGCATCCGGCTCGTAGAGCAGCGTGAGCAGCGCGGCCAGCCGCATGGTGCCGTCCGACATGTATTGCGCCGGCAGCGGCTTTTCAAACGGCGCGTCCTTGAAGCGCAGCAGCAGCCGCTCATCGGAGGTGATTTCTGGCACGATGTCGGCCAGGCCCGGCACCCAGCGCCGCATTTGCGCCGTGATGTTGGCGAGGGTTTCCGGGTGCCTGGTGTGCAGGTAGTAGAGGACGTTGGGCAGGTTGTCGCCGTTGGGCGAAAGTTTTTCGCGCGGGCCGGCGTCGGAATAGCCCTTTAGGTGGTCGTCGGTGAGGTGGACGTAGCGGTAGGAAGTAATAGCGCTAACCATTAGGTCAGTATTAGACTCAATAACCTCCCAATGTGACTTTGGAAGTATGAAAAGATTTAATAAATCGCCCCGTACGCCTGCGCGGTATGATTTTTCCACATCAGAACTATACTCGTTTCTGTGGCTTGTAGAGTCGCGTTTCTTGGCCTTATCGCGCACGGAGTAGAATATGCGCTGAATGTCCTTTCCATTATTTAGGGATAGCACTTCATTGACCACATTAATCGTTTCCTCTTCTCCGCCAACTGATAGATTATATATAATACTGCCCTCTTCTACAATACAGTGAACCTCAAACTCAATATTCCCCTCACTCCCCCGCGTCCGCATTCCCTGGAACCGGTTCCGCTTTTCCCACGCCCCCACCAGATTCCCCCGCACCGCCTCGGCCAGAAAATCCAGCGCATCCAGCACCGTGGACTTCCCGCTACCGTTCGGGCCGATGAGCACCGTGAGGGGTGTGAGGTCGCGAAACTCCACGTCGCGCAGGGCGCGGTAGTTTTTGATGCGCAGGTAGGTGAGGCGGGGCACGGCCGGAGAAGCCTGGGCGGGGGTGGGCATAATGAGCAGGGTTTTCCACAAAGTAAGGCGGTAGGTCGAAGTAGTCCGCGGCGGAACTTGCATTCTCCCAAATCCTCCCTACCTTCCCGCACCGCTTACCCCCACGCTCTCACCCCTAACCCCCACGCTACCAACCGCCGCCGGGATGCCCCATTCCCCGGCCGCGCCACTCGCCGGCACCGCTACCGTGCTTGCCAACCCGGCCACCACGATAGCCAGCCCGGCAACATGACATGACGTCATGGTAAATATGCTTGACGCCTCGGCAGCATGACATGACGTCACCGCTGCTACCCTTGTCACCTCCGCACCTATGCTTGTCGGCTTGGCCGGCAGGCTTGCCAGCCCGGCCGCCATCGTCGCGGCCGCGGCAGGCATCGTTGTCAGTTCCGCCGCGTTTGGTGCGGCCGGGGCTTCCGCTGTTTTTTCACGTTCACCCTTTTTCCAATTCTCCCCATGAATGATAAGCAGCGGGCCAAACTGGCCATGTTCCAAACCACCCTGCGCGTGCTGAAAGACCACGCCGCCGACTACGCCGGCAACAAAGCCCTCACCGCCGCCGTGGCCACCTTCGAAACCGAGGTCAACATCCTCGACCCCGAGCACCAGGCCCAGCGGCCCGAGTCGGGCGGCCTCACCCTCGTCAAGAAGAAAACCCGCCAGCGCGTGGCCGCCGCGGCCCACAACATCGGCGCCGCCCTCTTCGCCTTCGCCGCCGACCCCGCCCACGAAGACTTGGCCCTGCAAGCCGCCGTCGACTACTCCCAGCGCACCCTCGAACGCAAGCCCGACGCCGAGCTCGTGCGCCTCGGCGCCCTCATCCACGCCAAAGGCACCGAGCACGCCCAGGCCCTGCTCGACCTCGACGTGGCCCCCGCCGACCTCATCGAGCTGCGCGACGCCCTCACCCAGTTCAAGGCCGAGCAGGCCGCCCCCCGCGCCGCCCGGGCCGAAGGCGCCGCCGACACCAAAGACCTCGCCCGCACCTACCGCGAAGCCCAGGCCCTGCTCCGCGACCAAATCGACCGCCAGCTGGCCCGCTACGAAACCCGGCAGCCCACCCTGTTCGCCGCCTTCCAGTCGGCGCGCAAGCCCAACGCCACCGCCGCCCGCAGCGCCAAGCCAGCCTAGCGCGGCCCGGTCAGCCGTCATGTCGAGCGCCGTTTGGCCGTCATGTCGAGCTTGTCAAGACATCTCGCACGTGATAGTAATCCTTTTCTTTCGATTGAGTTACTATCTCACGTACTATCTCACGCGAGATGTCTCGGCAAGCTCGACATGACGGCCAAACGGCGCTCGACATGACGGCCGAATGGCGCGCTCTACCTCTTCTCCGGCGCCCGTGCAACCTTGCAGCCCCGCGGCCGGTCAAGCCCCTGAAACCGAATTTCAGCCCTTTACCCCCGCTCCCGCCATGCGCCCACTCGTTACGCTTGCCCTCGCCCTTGGCTCCCTGGCCACGCTCGGCTGCCACCACCGCAAATGCGAGGACCCCGCCCCGCAACCCACCACCTGCTTCCCTGCGCCCCGGTGCTATTCCGGCGTCATCGTCGGCGACGCCTGCCCCGACGGCGTGCTGATTGACGTGGACGCCGCCACGCCCATCGGCCAGGCGGCCGGCAGCCTCGGCGCCAATGTGGTGGCCGCCGTCAACGTGCCCGACTTTGGCAGCCTCAACCGCGTGGGCCAGCGCGTGTTTTTCTTTTATCGCAACGACCCCAACCAGCAATACCCGTTGCGCCCCTGCCCCGCCATCGGCACGCGGCTGCAAGTGCCGCACCTGGTGCTCAGCAACCTGTCGGCCACCAGCTGCACCGGTATCGGCGGCAACCGCTAGCGCTATCCCCGTCTTCGGCCCTGCCCCGAATGACAACGCCCGGCCAGGAATGGTCGGGCGTTGTCATTCGGGGCGGGCCGGCTCAGGAACCGCCGGTTTTGCCTTTCGGGAATTTCTCCAGAATGTCCTTGGCCGCGTCGGCAAACTGCGAGCCCAGGCGGGCGGGGTCGTTCACGGGGTCGGCCATTGAGCCGCGCCACACCAGATTGTTGGTGCGCGCGTCGATGAAGTCGAGCACCAGCGTGCCCTCGCGGTATTGCTCGGTGTGGGTGCCCTGGTAGTAGGCCGGCGAGTAATAGTAACCGTAGTTGACGGGCAGCAGGGCGCCGCGGTAGCGCACCAGGTAAGGGTAGGCAAAGGCCGATGGCGGAGGCGTGGGGTTCATCACGGTGCGCTCGGCCTGCTCCACAAACAGGTGGGTGGTCACCAGGAAATCGGGGTTGCGCTCCACCCGGCGCAGGCCGCGCTTGCCCAGCTCGCTCTCGATGGCCTGCTGGATGTTGGCCTGCGCGATGGGGCTGCGCAGCAGCGGGTTTTGGTCGCCCGGGGTTTTCACCTCGGTTTCGGCCCAGGCATAGGTGCGGTAGTTGTTGAAGTCGACGTTGGCGCGCTGCTCAACGTTCACGGCCGGCGCGCAGGCGCTGAGCCACCCGAGCAGCAGGGCCACCCAGCAAAGAGAATATTTCATGAGGAGGAAGGATGAAAGTGGAAGGCAATGGACAGGCTAGCTTACCTGGCCGCCGAGCCAAAGGTTATGGCTCAGTTTATTGCCTGACAGCCCCGGCAAGGCCATTTTAGCCGGCACCACAAAGCAGTAACCGCCAGCCCGGAAAATAGTCTGCTGCTCGCAGCCCAACCGTGACTCCGGCTAAGCAACTGAATTCCCGTTGGTAAAAAACCAACAAATGCTATACCTACAGCTGTGCTTTTGTGATATTTCACATCCCCGAAATCCATATTGTGCGGAACCGGCGTATGTTGCATCCCCAATTGTTCACCCTTTTTCTGTTTTAGCATGACAACAACTGCTACTTCCGTCCTTGAGCGCAGCCACGTCACCATCTCCGGTGCCAAAGGCCCCAACACCCAAACCATCGTGTTTCTGCACGGCCTCGGCGGCGACCAAAGCGACTGGCGCCTCGTGGTACCCCACTTCGAAAAAGATTACCAGGTGGTGCTGCTCGACCTGATTGGGGCCGGCAAGTCGGACCAAAAGGCGTACGAGCCCAACGCCAAGCACAGCACCCTGGCCGGCCACGCCGACGACCTGCTGCAAGTGCTCAGCGCCCTGGCCCTGCACGACGTGGTGTTTGTGGGCCACTCGGTGGCCTGCATGATTGGCGTGATTGCGGCCGTGCGCGAGCCCGAGCGGTTTGCCAAAATGGTGCTGGTGTCGCCCTCGCCCCGCTTCATCAACGAGAAAGGCTACGCCGGCGGCTTCGAGCAAAAAGACATCAACGAGCTGCTGGCCGCCATGGAAGGCGACTACACCGGCTGGGCCCACGGCTTCGCCCCCGTGATGATGGGCCAGAAGGAAAGCCCCGAGTTGGTGATGGAGCTCACCAACAGCTTCGTGCGCACCAACCCTGAGATTGCCAAGCACTTCGCCCGCGTCACCTTCTTCTCCGACACCCGCGCCGAACTGGGCTTCCTCACCATCCCCACGCTCATCGTGCAGTCGGCGCACGACATCATCGCGCCCTTGGCCGTGGGGCACTACATCAACGAGCAGCTGGCCGACAGCCGCATGAAGGTGGTGGAAACCAGCGGCCACTGCCCCCACCTCAGCGCCCCCCAGGAAACCCTCTCCGCCGTCGACCACTTCCTGCACCAGGAAACCCGCCTGCGGTAAGGGCGAGAAAAGCCCAAGAACCGTCATGTCGAGCCTGTCGAGACATCTCGCGTGCTAGAGTAATTCTTTTATTTGATTGATTACTATTCCACGCGAGATGTCTCGACAAGCTCGACATGACGGCCTTACCGCTTGACCGCCTTACGGCCTGACCCCACGAAAAAGCCCCCGCCCAGCAGCGGGGGCTTTTTCGTGCCCGCCGTCGGGAACGATTGCGCAATTATTCCCGCCCGCGCATGGTGCTTTTCCGCGGAAAGACCGGCAAATTCACCTCAACAATCATTCCCACCGCACCTCATGGAACGCCGCACTTTCACCCAACTCACCGGCAGCGCCCTGGCCGGCTCGCTGCTCACCAATAATGCGCTGGCCTCGGCCCTGGCGCCCGCCCGCAAAACCCGCGTGGCCATGGTGGGCACCGGCCACCGCGGCCTGGGCATGTGGGGCGTGGAGGTGCTAAAGGAGCACGGCGACAAAATGGAGTTCGTGGGCCTGTGCGACATCAACCCCGGCCGCGTGGAAACCGGCAAGAAGATGCTGGGCGTGAGCTGCCCCACCTTCACCGACTTCGATAAGATGATGAAGCAGGTGAAGCCCGACGTCCTCATCGTGACTACCGTGGACGCCACGCACAACCAGTTCATCGTACGCGGCATGGAATACGGCGCCAACATCGTGACCGAAAAGCCGATGACGACCGACGAGAAAAAGTGCCAGGAAATCATCGACGCCGAAAAGCGCACCGGCAAGAAGGTGAAAGTCACCTTCAACTACCGCTACTCGCCGCACCGCCAGAAGCTGTTCGAGATGTTGCGCTCGGGCGTCATCGGCAACATCACCTCGGCCGATTTCCACTGGTACCTGGATGTGCACCACGGCGCCGACTACTTCCGCCGCTGGCACCGCCTGCGCCAGAACAGCGGCTCGCTGCTGGTGCACAAAGCCACCCACCACTTCGACCTGCTGAACTGGTGGCTCGACTCCGACCCCGAGGAAGTGTACGCCTACGGGCAGCTCAATTTCTACGGCAAAAACAACTCGTTCCGGCACACCCACTGCCGCCCCTGCCCGCACAAAGACAAGTGCCAGTTCTACTGGGACGTGACCAAGGACGCGCGCCTGACCAAGATTTACGTCGACAACGAGCAGTACGACGGCTACCTGCGCGACGGCTGCGTGTGGAAGGAAGACATCGACATCTTCGACAAGATGGCCGTGCAAATCAAGTACGCCAACCAGGTGCAGGTGAGCTACAGCCTCACCACCTACTCGCCCTACGAGGGCTACCGCATTGCCTTCAACGGCACCAAGGGCCGCCTCGAAGCCTGGATTAAGGAGCGCCAGACCTGGGACGAGGAGCCCTTCGATGAAATCCAGTTCACGCCCAACTTCGGCAAGCGCGAGCTCATCCGCGTGCCTAACAACGAGGAAGGCCACGGCGGCGGCGACGTGCGCCTGCGCAAGCAAATCTTCCAGCCCGGCGCCGACCCCTACCGCCAGTCGGCCGGCACCCGCGACGGGGCCATGTCCTGCCTGGTCGGCATTGCCGCCCGCCACAGCATCGACACGGGCAAGCCCGTGAAGATTGGCGACCTCACGACGCTCAAGCCGCAGGTTATTCGGGCGTAGGGGTCGTGTCATTGCGAGCGTAGCGAAGCAATCCGTCCTGTCAACACCAGACGCACCCTTTTATCAGAGAGCCCCGGTACCGCAGTGGTGCCGGGGCTTTTTAATTGGCTTTTTCACCATTCGGGGCTGGTCGTGTTGAGAGGACGGATTGCCACGGCCTGCGGCCTCGCAATGACAGATGGCCGCTTCAAATCCGGATATCGAACGCCAGCGGCTGCACCAGCCACTGCCGCAGCTGCGAGCTATATACCACCCGCACCCCGCCCTCAATGGGCGTGCGCAGCCGCAGCACGTTGAACTGCACCAGCGCATCCACGCCCACGTTCTGGTAATTGACCTTAAAATCGAGCCCCCGGATGGCGTCACCCTGCGCTAAGTCGCCAAACAGCGTGGCCCGCAGGCGCTGCACGTAGAGCCAGCGGCCCAGCTCCCAATGCGTGAAGGCCAACGGCAGGTAATAATCGAAGCTGGCCGCGCGCAGCCGGTCGAAGCTGGTGTAGCCCTCGCCGCGTGGGAAGGAAACGGCCGCCGCAAACTGGTACAGCCGCGGCCCGCCCGACTGGTCCTGCCACTGGTAGCCGGCCCGCAGGCGCACGGCGTGGTTGCGCGACAAGCCCGGCAGAAACACGCTGCCCTGCGCCGCCAGCTGCGTGGCTTCCAGCCCCTGGCCGAAGGGCGTGGTGCGCCAGGTGCCCAGCAGGGTGCCGCCCCACTTCGGGGCCACGCTCCGTGCGCTGCGCTTGAGCTGCGTGGCGTAGCTGAGCGTGGTCTGGATGGCGTTGAGCGAGGCGTTGGGCGCGGGCTCAGAGACTTTGCGGGTGGGCAGGTCGTAGTTGCGCACATCCTCATGCAGGAAATAGGTGCCCACCGTCAGCGCCTGCAAATACTTGGAATGCGTGAGGTTGAGCGGCAGGCGCAAGCCGGCCGTGAGGCGGGTGTACTGCCACTGGTCGCGGTAGCTGCGGCCCTGGGAGATGACGGCCGCGTCGCGCCCGCCGTAGGTCACGTCCACGTCCAGCACCGGGAAGCGGCCCTGGTAGCTCAGCGCCCCAATGGCGCTGAACGTGCGCTCCGTCTGGTCGTAGCCCAAGCCGGCGAACACCTGCGTGGTGCTCAGCAAATCCTGCGAGCGCAGGCCCACGGCCACGGCATTGCCGGCCGGGCTCTGCACCACGCCGTAGCTGAACAGGTTGAAGGCGTGCGCCAGCGGCGAGTAGCGGCGCACCCCGTAGCGCGGCGCCGCCGAGTCGGGCCGGGCCAGCAGGCGGGCCACTTCGCGGCCGGCCGGCTCCTGCGCCGTAAGGGCATCGGCGTAGGGACCGAGGGCGTCAGAAGTTGCCACCGGCACGGGCGCCCAACTGGTGCTGTCGAGGGGCATTTCTACCACGCGAGCGCCGGTGGCGCGGTAGTCGTGGAAGGCCAGCGTGCGGCCGTCCGGCGCCACGGCGGCATGGTAGGCGCCCAGCGGCCGGGCCGTGACGCGGAAGGTGCGGCCGGTGCGGGCACTCACCGCGTAAATGTTGTCGATGCCCGACTGCGCGGAATTATAGAGCACAAAGCCCTGCCAGGGCTGGGGATTGGCCAGGTTCACGTTGGCCACGGGCAGCAGCGGGCGGGCGGCGCCGGTGCTCGGGTCGAGGAGGACGACGGTTTTGCCGGCGGCGCTCAGCGTCACGGCCACGAGGCGGCGGCCGTCGGGGTGCCAGCGGGGCTGCAGGTATAGGTCGTTGGCGGGGTTGGGCAGGGTTTGCAGCTCGGCGCCGGTTGTAGCATCGAGGATGAAGAGGGCGTGGTGGTAGCTGGCATCGGTACGGGCGGCCACCAGGCGGGTGCCATCGGGCGAGAGGGCCGCAGCCGAGTAGCGCCCACTCCGCCCGATGCGCGTGAGCCGGCCGGTTTTCAAGTCTAACACCTTCAGTTCCAAAGCAATGCGCTGACCCCAGCGGGCGTGCTGCTGGAACTCGGGCCACACCGCCTTGCCGCCGTTCACCGACAGCATTTCCGGAAGGTTCAGTTGGCCCGGCGTGAACACCTTTTGCTCGGCGCCGTGGCGGCTGAGCTGCACCAGTTGCGGGATGTAGTCGAGGCCGGTTTTTAGGGCCAAAACCGTGCTGTCGGTTAGATATTGCGGGTATTCGTATTGCGTGAACACCCGCTCGGTAGCTTCTACCCGCAGCTCGCGCGCCGGCGTGGGCGCAGGCTGCGCGGCTTGCTGGGCGCGCCAGGTCGAGTCCAGCTCCGTCATGGCGCGGGCGTAGACCTGCTCCACCGTCAGGCCGGTGGTGCGCTTGATGCCGTTGGAAAACGAGAACGGGTAGAAGGGAAACTTGTAGTATTCGTCCAGCGCCTTGGCCCAGATGTTCGGGCCGTAGTGGGTTTTCAGGTACGACGTCATGAAATAGCCCAGCACGTACCAGTCGGGCACGTGGTCGCGCAGGGAGCCGTTCACGGCTTTCTGGTAGGAGTAGCGGCGGCCGGCCAGCAGGTTGGCGCGCAGGCCCACGCCGAAATTGGGGATGCGCCCGCGCCCGCTGCGCGTGAGGGCCGTTTCGGTACCCACGGCGTCGCCCTCGAAAAACCACTGCGGCACGCCCACGGCGGCCACGCCCAGGGCGCCGTCGCCCAGCAGCGGGCCCAGCACGCGGCCGATGCCCTGCCGGGCTTTCTCGAACTGCCCCACGTGCCGGAACTCGTGCACCACCAGCCCGTCGAGCCAGTCCACGGTGCCCAGGCCCAGGCCCTGCTGCGGCGTGGTGAAAAACTCGGCGTGCCGGGGCAAAAACGTCACGAAACCGTTGCTGACGGTGGTTTGGCTCTGCATCACCACCGAAATGGGCCGCGGGCTCACGCCCAGCGTGGCCACGTCGGGGTCGTGCAAGCGCTCCAGCCGGGCGGCGGTGCGCTGCGCGGCCGAGTCGAGCCCGTCGGCGTACAGCACCCGGAAATGCGGGGTGCGCACGGTGTGCCAGCGCAAGCCGGGCGGGTTTTGAGAGAGAACGGGCAGGCTTTGGGCCAAAGCCAGCGGAGTGGCCAAACCACTCAGCAGCCCCAGCAAGAGCAAACGACGCATAGGGAAACGGGTCAGCAGAAAACGCGCCTTAAAGAACGGTACGCCAGCGTTTGCACCGTTGCCAACAGGCCTTAAGCCAAGTCAAAATGAACTTCTAAAAAATAATTGATGTATCGACATCAAATGTAGCAACACTGATTATCTTTGCATTCATTATTCACCCAACCAACTTCAAACGCCATGTCTGAAACCGCCACCGCCGCCACGGCCACCAAATGGGTCCTCGACCCCACTCACTCCGAAGTGCAGTTCAAAATCAAGCACCTGGTTATCTCTACCGTTACGGGCTCGTTCAAGTCGTTCCAAGGCACCATGGAAAGCCCGGGCGACGACAACTTTGAAAACGCCCAACTCGAATTTTCGCTCGACGTGGACAGCATCGACACCAACCAGGAAATGCGCGACGGCCACCTCAAGGGCGAGGAGTTCTTCGACGTAGCCAAATTCCCGACCATCAAATTCGTGTCGACGGCCTTCGTGAAAGACGGCGACGCCTATAAAGTGACCGGCAACCTCACGATGAAAGACGTGACCAAGCCCGTGACGCTGGAAGCCGAATACGGCGGCTCGGCCGTCGATTTCTACGGCAACCACAAGGCCGGCTTCGAAGTTAGCGGCAAAATCAACCGCAAGGAATTCGGCCTCACCTGGGGCGGCATCACCGAAGCCGGCGCCATCGTGCTGGGCGACGACGTGAAGCTGATTGCCAACGTGCAGTTCGCCAAGCAGGCGTAGGTGCTGTAGCGTGGACTCTGCGAGTCCGCGCATTGTGGGGATGTTCGCCCAGGCGCGGACTCGCAGAGTCCACGCTACATAAAAAAAGCGGCTGCTTCACCCGAAGCAGCCGCTCTTGCATTGATACTCAGCCTTACACCGACAGCAGTTCCTTGTCCGGCACGCTCTGGTCCTTCAGCGTCGCATTGCCGCGCTCCTTGCGCGTGATGCGCGAGTAGAGGCTGATTTCCTGGTCGAACAGGAAGCGGAAAAACAGCTTGGTGTAGCTGGTGTGCGCCAGCAGCGGCTCGTAGAACTCGGGCGCCAAGGCTTTGATTTTGGGCAGGTTGTTCCACGGAATGCTGGGCATGTCGTGGTGCTCGTTGTGGTAGCCCACGTTCATGTTGATGCCGTTCAAGCGGCCGTAGTAGGAATAGGTTTCCTGCTCGGGGCTGAGGGTGAGGTAGTGCTCCTGAATCCAGCGGGCGCCCAGCGGGTGCAGGCCCACCGAAAACCAGAAGCTCAGGAACAGGTACAGCAGGGCGGTCCAGCCGAAGAAATAAACAATGGCGACATCGAAAGCCACTTGCGCCACAATGTTGGCCGCCACGTACTTGTCGATGGTGGCCACCTCGCGGCAGCGCGCCGTGCGAATAACCTGAAACAGCGGAAAGAAAAACAGCCAGATGGCCTTGCCGATGCTGTAGTTGTGAATCAGCTTGGCCTCGTACCAGTCGGGCAGGTCGGCGTCCAGCTCGTGCACGCCTTGAAAGACGTGGTGCTTGATGTGGAAATTCTTGAAGCTGATGGCTGTGGGAAACACCGACGGAAAATTGGCCAAGATGCCGGTGGCCACGTTCTGCCACAGCTTCTTGAACACCAGGTTGTGGGCCGCTTCGTGAATGACCACAAACAGCGTGTGCGAGAAAAACGCGCCCACCAGGTAGGCCACCGGGATGGTCCAGTACCACGCCTTGTCGCGCAGCAACCAGGCCAGCGCCACTTGCGCCACCACGCAGCCCAGGCCGATGAGGAAGGTGGTGGGGTTGCGCGTCATCAGCTGCTTCACCTCGGGGTGGGCCTTGATGATTTGGCGGGTGCGCACGCGGTGCGGCTCGGTGGCCGTGACCAGGGTGAAAGCGGTAGGGGCTGAAGCCATACGAAAGAGCTGAAAAACAGGCGCGGCTAAATGCAGCCGGCCTGGGCTTTCAGGCAAAAATACGGCAAATAGGTTCAGCTTGCGCGCCGGCGCCACTACAACTGCTTGAGCCAAGCTTTGGCGGTGTCGAGGTCGTCGAAGGTGGCGACGACGGAGTGGCCGGCCGTGAACTGCAGGGTGAGGTCGGTGGAAAGGCGGCTGTACACGTTGGGCGAATACACCCAGGCGAAGTACTGCAGGCCCGCCTCCTGCATGGCCGGAAACCACACCCGCCCGCCCCACTCGGCGGCTTCGCTCCACATGCTGGTCACGCGGGTGTTGTCGTTCAGCACTTTGCGGCAGCGCTGCTGGGCCAGCAGGCGCAGCATCTGCTGGCACCCGTGCTGCACGGTGGTCAGGTCCTGGTTGCCGTGCCAGTCGGCCAGCAGCCATTCGTTCAGGTGGTCGTAGAAAATGGTGATGTGAGGTTCTTCAAGTAGCGTTTGTAGGGCCATAGCGGAAAAGGAAGGGCAGGTTTCTTTGCTACGGTAAATACGTAGGCAGGGATACGCAACCGGGCAAATTTAACCGCGACCCTTAATTGAACGCCTACAGGCGGACTTTAGGCGCTTGGATAAATACGTACTATAGCGCCGGCTTCCCCGCGGCAGCCGCCTTTCCGCCCGTCCGCAAAATGCCTGCTTTTCAAAGCGAACTTTCGCCGGTTGGTTTAGCTTGTGGGCAAGCCGGACGGGGACCGATTTCGTATAGCTGAGCCACCGGCCGTTCCGGCTGTAAGGCCCGGGCCGCGGGCGCGTCTACCTGTCCGCAAGCCGGCCCGCCCGGCCGCCGTTTCTCACTTCCCAAGCCATGAAAAACCGTTTGAAATCCCTGACAAGTCTGAGCGTGCTGGCGTTTGCCTTTGCCTGCGGCTCGCACCCCGCCGCCGAGGCCCAGAACCCGCCGCGCTCCACGGCCGGCTTCGCGCCCGCCAACCTCACGGGCCTGGCCATGGCCACCTTCGCCGGCGGCTGCTTCTGGGCCCAGGAAGAAGCCTTTGAGCAGATAAAGGGCGTGAAGCAGGTGGTGAGCGGCTACGCCGGCGGCACCGTGGCCAACCCCACCTACGAGCAAGTGGCCCAGCAAACCACCGGCCACACCGAAACCGTGCAGATTTACTACGACCCCAAAGTGGTGAGCTACCAGAAGCTGGCCGACATCTTCTTCACCGCCTCGCACGACCCCACCCAGCTCAACCGCCAGGGCCCCGACGCCGGCCCCGAGTACCGCTCGGCCGCATTCTACCGCACGCCGGAGGAAAAGCAAATCCTCGAAACGACCATTGCCCGCGTGAATGCTTCCAAGGAGTACAGCGGCAAAATCGTGACCCAAGTGGTGCCGTTTCAGAAGTTCTGGCCCGCCGAAGACTACCACCAGGGCTACTACCGCCTGCACCCCGAGAACCCTTACATCGGCCACGTGTCGGCCGCCAAGGTGGAGCACGTGCAGAAAGCCTTTCCCAAAGACCTGAAGAACCCGCTGTAGGGCCGGGCCCCACTGCTCATTCAAAAAAGCCCTGACCGCTCCGGTCGGGGCTTTTTTGGGCGCGGGCCGCCTCCGCCCGCGCGGGCCTATCTTTGGAAACGGAAGCGGCACATTATCGGCTGCTGCTGCTGAGCCTGCCCGTTATGCCCGTTTCTGCCGTTTTGCCCGCTCCGGATTTCGAGCTGCTCTTTGAGATGCTGCCCGCCCCGCACGCCGTGCTGAGCCCCGACGGCACCGTGCTGGGCCTGAACGCGGCCCTGACCCACCTGCTGCTGCCCGGCGCGGCCACCGGCCTGCCCGGCCAGCCCCTGCCCGCGCTCTGCGCCGCCGCCGAAGCCGGCGGGGCCCGGCTGGCCGATGCCGCCGCCTGGGCCGCTGGCCTGGCCGCCGCCCAAGCCGGCGCCCCCCACACCCTGACGCCCGCCCTGCAAGCCGCCGGGCCTCAGCCCGTGGGCTACTGGCAGGCCACGCTGCAGCCCGTGCCCCAGGAGCACCCGCGCTACCTGCTGGTGCGCCTGCTGGACGTGACCGCGCAACTGCGGCAGCAGCTCGCCGCCGAGCAGGAGGCCGGGCAGTTTCTCTTTTTGGCCGAAAGCCTGCCCCAGCTGGTGTGGGCCACGGGGGCCGACGGCGAGCCCGAATTCACCAACCAGCGCTTCATCGACTACACGGGGCACGACGTGCTGCAGCTCGACGAAGCCGCGCGCGCCGCTTTGTGGAGCAACATCATCCACCCCGACGACCTGCCCAGCATGTACGCGCGCTGGGGCACGGCCCTGGGCACGGGCCAGCCCTTTGAGGTAGAATTCCGGCTGCGCGGGACCGACGGCGAATACCGCTGGTTTCTGTCGCACGTGATGGCGCAGCACGACGCCGACGGGCAGGTGCGGCGCTGGTTCGGGGCCTGCACCGACGTGGACGCCCAGCACCGCGCCCAGCTGCAGCTCGAAAGCCAGCAGCGGTTCATGCAGCGCATTCTTGACCAGCTGCCGCTCACCATCAGCACCATGGAGGGGGCGGAGCTGGCGTTCAGCTTCCTCTCGGCCAAAGCCCGCGAAACCATGGGCCCCCGGGCCGTGGTGGGCCGCACCGTGGCCGAGAGCCTGCCCGAGGCCACCGCGCAAGGCTACCTGCAGCTGCTGAACCAGGTGCGCGACAGCGGCCAGCCCCGGTACGGCATCGAGGAGCGCACCGAGCTGCCGGACCCGGCCACGGGCCTTGTGGAGCCGCGCTACTACGACTACGGCTACCTGCCCCTGCGCGCCGAGTCCGGCGCCGGCGTGCTGGCCTACGGCTTGGACGTGACCGACAAAGTGCTGGCCCGCCAGCGCAGCGAAGCCCTGCAGGCCGAAGCCCGGGCCGCCGACCAGCGCCTGCGCCGCGTGACCGAGAGCCTGCCGAGCATCACCTTCATCAGCGACCAGGAGGAGCAGGTGCTCTACATCAGCCCGCAGTGGTACGCCTACACCGGCACCGGCCCGGACGACGACCTCGACCGGGCGTGGCGCGAAAGCCTGCACCCCGACGACCGGCCGCGCGTGGCCGCCGCCTACGCCGCCGCCCTGGCCGCCGGCACGCCCTGGCGCTACGAACTGCGCCTGCGCCGGTACGACGGGCAGTACCGCTGGTTTGTGAGCCAGGGCGTGCCCGAGCCGCTGGAAGACGCCCGCGCCGCCGGCCGGCCGCGCCAGTGGTTCGGCTCGGACCTGGACATTCACGAGCTGCACGAGACGCAGGAGCGCCTCGAAGCGGAAAACCAGCAACTCGGGCCCATTCTGAGCCAGACGCCGGGGCTCATTGTGACCGTGGAGGGCCCCGAGCACCGCTTTGCCTTTGCCAACCCGGGCTACGACGCCTTCACGCACCAGCGCGCCCAGCTGGGCCGCCCGCTGGCCGAGTGCTTTCCCGAAGTGGTGGAGCAGGGCCTCGTCAGCCTGCTTGATTACGTGTACCACACGGGCAAAAACTTTGAGGGCCAGGAAGTGCCGCTGGCGCTGGCCGGACCGGACGGCGGGCTCCCCCTCACCCAGTACTACCTCGACTTCACCTACCAGCCCATGCGCGACGCGGCCGGGCGGGTGACCGGGGTGCTGGGCTTTGCCGTGGACGTGACCGAGCGGGTGCGCGCCCGCCAGCAGGCCGAGCGCCTGGCCCTGGAGATGAACCGGCGCGACGAGCAGCTGCGCGCCCTCACGGCGTCGGTGCCGGTGTTCATCTTCAACTTTGACCCCGCCGGCGGCATCACCTACACCAACCCGTACTTCTACGAGTACACCGGCCTGGACCCCGCCGGCGCGCCCGACGACGCCTGGCGGGTGCTGGCCGACGACGACCGCGCCCGGGTGGGAGCCGTGGCCCAGGCCGCCATGGCGCGGGGCGAGGCCTGGCAGGCCACGTTCCGGGTGCGGCGGCGCGACGGCGAGCTGCGCTGGTTTCAAACCAAGGCCCAGCCTTACCCCGACGCAGCCGGCCAGCTGGCGGGCTTCAGCGCGGCCACGGTGGAAATCCACGAGCTGCAGGAGCGCACCGAGGAGCTGACGCGCAGCCGCCTCGACTTTGCCGCCCTGGCCGACAACATCGCCCAGCTGGCCTGGATGGCCGACCCCACGGGCCGTATTTTTTGGTACAATAAGCAGTGGTACGACTACACCGGCTCTGACCTGGCCACCATGCAGGGCTGGGGCTGGAAGCAGGTGCACGACCCGGCCCTGGTGGAGGGCATCAACGCGCGCTACCTGGCCAGCGTGGCGGCGGGCGAGCCGTGGGAGGATACCTTCCCGCTGCGCCGGCACGACGGCGAGTACCGCTGGTTTTTGAGCCGGGCGCGGCCCATCCGGGACGCGGCCACCGGCGCGGTGCTGCGCTGGTTTGGCACTAACACCGACGTGACGGAGCTGCGCCAGCTGCAGGAGCGCCTGGCCGAGGGCGAAGAAGAATTGCGCATTCAGGCCGAAAGCATTCCGCAGCAGGTGTGGACGGCCCAGCCCGACGGCACGGTGGACTTCTACAACCACCGCACTGCGGCCTACGTGGGCGTGGCCATGGAGAAAAACGGCGCCGCCCACTGGCTGGAGTTTGTGCACCCCGACGACCGCGCCCACATGCAGGCGCGCTGGGAGCAGGCCATTGCCTCGCAGCGCTACTACGAGGCCGAGTTCCGGCTGCGCCGCTACGACGGGCAGTACCGCTGGTTTCTGGGGCAGGCCCAGGCCCGGCGCGCGCCCGGCGGCCAGGTGCTGAAGTGGTACGGCACCAGCACCGACGTGCACCAGCAGCGCCAGTTGCAGGAGCAGGTGCTGGCCAGCCAAAACCGCTTCCAGCAGCTGCTCGAAACCCTGCCCCAGATGGCTTGGACCTCGCGCCCCGACGGCAGCGTGAGCTACTACAACCAGCGCTGGTACGACTTCACGGGCGGCACACTTGAGGAGCTGCAGGACTGGGGCTGGGAGCGGTTCATTCACCCCGACGACCTGCCCGGCACGCTGCGGCGCTGGCAGCACAGCCTGGCCAGCGGCGAACCTTTCGAGGCCGAGCACCGCTGGCGCGACCTGCAGGGCGAGTACCGCTGGTTTCTGGCCCGCGCCGAAGCCATCCGGGACAAGGCCGGCGCGGTGGCCGTGTGGGTGGGCGCCAACACCGACGTGCACGAGTTCAAGCAGGTGCAGCAGCAGCTGGAGGCCCAGAACGCCCGCCTGCTGCGCACCAACGAGGACCTGGACAACTTTGTGTACACGGCCAGCCACGACCTCAAGCAGCCCATCAACAACATGGCCGGCATCTTTGAGGAGTTGACCCGCACGGCCTACTTCCGCGACCCCGACGCCATCAAGCTCATCACCTATTTTGAGCGGGCGCTGGCCCAGATTTTTGGTACCATCGACGACCTGAGCGCCATCGTGCGCGGGCAGCGCCAGCAGCAGGAAGTGCCCGCCGAGCCCGTATCGCTCGCGCCGCTGGTGGCCGAAATCATCAACAGCCTGCAGGACCAGGTGAAGCAGGCCGGTGCCCGCTTCGAGCTCGATTTTGACACCTGCCCCACCGTGCAGTTTGTGCGGCCCAACCTGCAAAGCCTGCTCTTCAACCTCCTCAGCAACTCGCTGAAGTACGCCGCGCCCGGCCGCGTGCCCCTCATCCGCCTCAGCTGCACCCCCGACGCGGTGAGCGGCCGCCCCATCCTCACGGTGCAGGACAACGGCCTGGGCATCGACATGGAGCGCTACGGCACGCAGCTCTTCCAGCTGTTCCGGCGCTTCCACACCCACGTGGAAGGCACCGGCATGGGCCTGTACCTGGTTAACCGCATTGTGCAAATCCACGGCGGGCGGCTGGAAGTGAGCAGCGCCGTGGACGAGGGCACCACCTTCCACATGTACTTGTAAAAGAGTTTCTCCTCCATGGCTTGGATAGGGTCGCCTAACGTTGGGGGACCCTCCCCCTACGTTAGGCGACCCTCCCCTAACGTTGGGGGGGCCTCCCCTAACATTAGGCGACCCTCCCCTAACATTGGGGGGCCCTCCCCCAACGTTAGGGGACCCAATCCAAGCCTTGGGGGAGGGTTGCCCAACGTTGGGGGAGGCCCCCCCAACCTGCAGCGGGATTCGCGTGTTTTTCAACGGGCCTGGCCCGGCTTGGGCGGCGCCTCGCCATCCCTTACTTTGCACCACCCTCCGGCGGCCGGTGGCCTGCCTTCAACCCCTGCCATGTTGCTTCCCTCCAAACTCCCCGACGTCGGCGTCAGCATCTTCACCCAAATGACCTTGCTGGCCCAGGAAACCGGCGCCATCAACCTCGCCCAGGGCTTTCCCAACTACGACCCGCCGCAGGCCCTGCTGGAGGCCCTGGCCCGCCACGCCCGCACCCCCGGCCACCACCAGTACGCGCCCATGCCCGGGCTGCCGCGGCTGCGCGAGGCCATTGCGGCCCAGGTGGCCCGCCTGCAGCCCGACGCCCCCGCGCCCGACCCGGCCACCGAAATCACCATCACGGCCGGGGCCACCGAGGCGCTGTACGCGGTGCTGGCCGCCGTGGTGCGCCCCGGCGACGAGGTGCTGGTGTTCGAGCCGGCCTATGATTTGTACGGCCCGGCCATCCGGCTGCAGGGCGGCGTGCCGCGCTACGTGCGCCTGCCCGCCCCGCACTTCCGGCCCGACTGGGACGCCGTGCGCCGCGTGGTGTCGGCCCGCACCCGGCTGGTCATCGTCAACACGCCCCACAACCCCAGCGGCGCCATGTTCGGGGCCGAGGACTGGGACGCGCTGGCCAAGCTGCTGGCCGGCACCAACGCGCTGGTGCTCAGCGATGAGGTGTACGAGCACCTGGTGTTTGATGGCACCCCGCACCGCAGCGCCCGCCAGCACGCGGAGTTGCGCGAGCGCAGCTTCGTGCTCTCGTCCTTCGGCAAAACCTACCACGCCACCGGCTGGAAGGTGGGCTACTGCCTGGCCCCGCCGGCCTTCACCACCGAGGTGCGCCGGGTGCACCAGTTCCTCACCTTCGCCGTGAGCACGCCTACCCAGCACGCCCTCGCCGACGCCCTCGAAGCCGACCCCACCGACGCCCACGCCCGCGGCCTGGCCCCGTTTTACCAGGAAAAGCGCGACCGGTTCCGGGCCCTGCTCACGGCCGGCGGCTGGGACCTGCTGCCCGTGCCCGGCGGCTACTTCCAGCTGGCCCGCTACGACGCCTTCTCCCCGGCTTCCGACCTGGCCTTTGCCCAGCACCTGGCCCGCGAAAAAGGCGTGGCTGTGATTCCGGTTTCGGCCTTTTACCACAACGGGTTCGATGAGGGCCTGATTCGGTTCTGCTTCGCCAAAGAAGCCACCACGCTGGAGGCCGCGGCGGCGCGGCTGCGGTAGCTGTAGCGTGGACTCTGCGAGTCCGCGCATTACCAGAACGTTCGCCCGGGCGCGGACTCGCAGAGTCCACGCTACAACCTCCTCCCATGTCTGACCTCACCGTTTCCTTCCTCCAAACCGAGCTGCACTGGCAGGACGCCGCCGCTAACCGCGCCAGCCTCGACCTGGCCCTGGCCCGCCTGGATGCCCCGACGGACCTCATCGTGCTGCCCGAGATGTTCACCACCGGCTTCAGCATGGACGCTGCCACCCTGGCCGAGCCCATGGACGGGCCCACCGTGGCCTGGCTGCGCGCCCACGCCGCCGCTCACAACGCCGTGGTCACCGGCAGCGTCATCATCGAAGAAGGCGGGGCCTACTACAACCGCCTGCTGTGGGTGCGGCCCGACGGCAGCCTGAGCTACTACAACAAACGCCACCTCTTCACGCTGGCCGGCGAGCAGCACACCTACACCCCGGGCCGCACCCGCCTGGTGGAGGAATGGCGCGGCTGGCGCATCTGCCCGCTGGTGTGCTACGACCTGCGCTTCCCCGTGTGGAGCCGCAACCAGCCCGCCGCGCCCTACGACCTGCTCCTGTATGTGGCCAACTGGCCCGCCGTGCGCCGCACCGCCTGGACCACCCTGCTGCGCGCCCGCGCCATCGAGAACGTGGCCTGCGCCCTGGGCGTGAACCGCATCGGCCACGACGGCCCAGGCCACGTCTACAGCGGCGACTCGGCCCTGCTCGACGCTCAGGGCAACTACCTCGTGGAGGCCCATGACCAGGCCGGCATCTTCACCCACGCCCTGCGCCGGGCCGAGCTGGACGGCTTCCGGGCCCGGTTCGCGGCGCTGAACGATGGGGACGCTTTTGAGCTGCGCACGTAGGGGGCGGGGCGTTTGTCATTGCGAGCGCAGCGAAGCAATCCTTCCTCAACACCAGACTCTTCCTTTCACCAAAAAGCCCCGGCACTGTGCAGTGTCGGGGCTTTCGTTATTGCCTAGCAAAGGGGCTTTGTCACATTGATAGGCGGGTCGCTGAGAACAGAACGGATTGCTTCGCTGCGCTCGCAATGACACACCCTGCTGCCTTTCGCCTTACTGCACGGCCAGCCGCTGCACGGCGGTGGCGCCATCGGGCCCCACGGCGCGCACCAGATATACGCCGGCGGCCAGACCACTCAGGTTGAGGGCGTGGCGGCGCTGGGCCTCGTCGAGGGTGCGCACCACGCGGCCGGTCAGGTCCAGCAGGGTGAGGCGGGTGGGGCGGGCGGTTTCGACGGTGGCGGTGGCCGTGGCGGGGTTGGGGTACACGCTCAGGGCCAGGGCGGCCGCGGCTTCGGTGCGGGTGGCCGTGATGGTGCGGTTGCGGGTGGCGAAGCTCAGCAGCCCGCCGGACTGGGTGCCCACCAGCAGCTCGGGGGCGCCGTCGGCGTTGAGGTCGGCGGCGGCCAGGCCGTAGAAGGCGTAGGAGTCGAGGCCCAGGCGGGTGGGCTCGTAGGCATTGGTGCGAGTGTTATACAGCAAATCGGTGCGTTCCAGGAAGATGCCGACCTGCGTGCGGTAGTTGCTGAAGAAGCGCAGGTAGCCCGTGGCGTCGGCCGTGAGCAGGTCGGGCAGGCCGTCACCGTCGAAGTCGGCCACGGTGGGGGCCAGGTTCTCGGGCCGGGAGCCGTCGGCGGTGCGGATGTGGCCAAAGTCGTTATCCACCAGCACAAAGGCGCTGTCGAGGGGCCCGCGGCCGCGGTTGCGGAAGTAGCGCAGGGCCATGCCCGGCTCGCGGGCTTCGTTGGTGCCGATGAGCATATCGACGAAGCCGTCGTTGTCCACATCAGTGAAATAAGGCGTGTCTTCCCGCTCGTAGGGCAGCACGCCGTCGGTGGGGGCCGGGTTGGTGGGCTTGGTGGAGGTGGCCGGGCCTTGCGGCTGGAAAATGACGGACGCCGCTTGGTTGAAGGCGACCGGGGCGCCGGCGGGCGCGGTGTTCAGCACGTAGGCAATCACGTTGGTGGCCCGGTCCCAGGAGGCAAACGCCAGGTCGAGGGCGCCGTCGCGGTTCAGGTCCACCAGCGCGGGCTTGATGCCCAGCAGCTGCCGGGCACTGAAGCCCAGGTAGTCGTCGGTTATCAGCTTGAATACGGGCCGGGTGCGGGTGCCCACGTTGCGGTAGTACGCAATGGTGGCGCGGTACGCACCGTTGACGCGGTCGGCGTGGTTGGCCACCAGCAGGTCGGTCAGGCCGTCGCCGTCGATGTCGCCGAAGGCCGGCGCGGCGCCTTCGCTCACGTCAATCATCGTGTTCTGCAAAAAGCCGTTGGGCTGAAAGGCGTACGCGGGCGCGCCGCTGGCGGCCGAGTTGGTGAAGAGCTGGATGTGGTTGCGCATGCTCACCAAGTCCGACGTGTTGCTCACCATATTCGGCGCCACCACCAGGTCGGGGCGGCCATCGAAGTTGGCATCGAAGGAATACCCGGACGGAAACACCGGCACCCGCGCCGGCGCGGCCGCCGACGGAAAGCTGGCGCTGATGCCGGCCTGGGTGAGCAGCGGCGCCGCCGTGGTGCCCTGGTTGAGCAGGCGCGCAAGCTCGGGGCAGTTGTCGCGCCCGTCGAGCAGGTCCTGGTCGCCGTCGCCGTCCAGGTCTATCAGCAGCAGGCTATGGCCGCCGGTGTGCGTGGTCTTGTTGGCCGTGAAGCAGGTCTGGTTGTTGAACTGGTAGGCGGCGCAGGAGGCGCAGGCGGCCCGGATGCCGCCCCAGTTGGTGGCGGTTTGCTCGAAGGTGAGGGCGCCGCCGCAGGTGCCGGGGCTGGTGTTGATGTACTGCTCGATGAAGATGGAGTTGATGAAATCATACGTCATGATGTCGAGCTTGCCATCGCCGTTGACGTCCTGAATGGCGGGCAGGTTATAGCCGCCTATCTGCAGGTTGGCCGTGCCGCTGAAAGGGCCCGAGTACCGCAGCTGCCGGCTGGCCACCTGGAACTGCACCTGCCCGTTCACCAGCACGTTGCGCAGCACCACGATGTTGCCGCCCTGGTAGAAGGTGAAGATGTCGGGGCGGCCGTCGCAGTCGTAGTCGCGCAGCAGCACCCAGCCGCGCAGGCTGTCCGGGAAAATGGACTCGTACTGCGGCGCGTAGAGCCAGCGGCGGTCGGCGGGCGTGCCCGGCGCGGCCACGTTCAGGAACGTGTAGCTGCGGCTGGTTTCGTGGTCGAAGGCGTAGAGGTCCTGCTGGCCGTCGTTGTCGAGGTCGATGGTGCTGAACTGGGGCGAATTGAGGCCGCCGGCCCAGGCGTTGGCCAGGGTGTCGGTGCCGTGCACCACCTTGGCCGCGGCGCGGTACTCAAATCCAAAGCGGTTGCTTTGGGCGCGCGCCGCGAAAGAAAAAGCCAGCAGCGCCAGCAAAAAAACGTAGGAACGAAGCATAAGCAGCAAGAGCGGACGTAAGGAAAGAAGGACTGCCCGGCGCAGTACAAAAATCACGCCCACCTTTGCAGCAAGTTACACCCGGCAACCCGTTTCCGTTCATGCCCAGCCCGCTTTACTCCCATTATCTGGCCGCCGGTGGCCTCGTCAGCACCGACTCGCGCCAGCCCCAGCCCGGCACCCTGTTTTTTGCCCTGAACGGGCCCAGCTTCCGCGGCGCGGCCTTCGCGCCCCAGGCCCTGGCGCAGGGCGCCCGCCACGCCGTGGTGGACGACGAAGCCCTGGCCGCCACCGACCCGGCCCGCTACACCTTCGCCCCCGACCCGCTGCGGGCGCTGCAGGAGCTGGCCCGGGAGCACCGCGCGCAGTTCCAGCACCCCGTGCTGGCCGTGACGGGCTCCAACGGCAAAACCACCACCAAAGAGCTGCTCACGGCCGTGCTGGCCCAGCAGTTCAAGGTGCTGGCCACGATAGGCAACCTCAACAACCACATCGGCGTGCCGCTCACGCTGCTGCGCCTGCGGCTGGAGGAGCACGACTTTGCGGTGGTGGAAATGGGCGCCAACCACCGGGGCGAAATCGCCGACTACTGCCAGTGGGCCCGGCCCACCCACGGCCTCATCACCAACATCGGCCTGGCCCACCTCGAAGGCTTCGGCGGGCCCGAGGGCGTGGCCCTGGGCAAGGGCGAGTTGTTCGACTACCTGGCCCGCACCGGCGGCACGGCCTTTGTGAACACGCTGGACGCCCGCCTGCCCGGCCTGGCCGCGGCCGTGCCCACCCGCCTCACCTACCCCGGCCCCGCAGATACCTATCCGGCCACGCTGCTTGCGGCCGCGCCCGCCGTGGCTCTGCGCCTGGCCGACGGCACCGACGTGGCCGCCCAGCTCACCGGCGACTACAACTTCCCCAACCTGGCCGCCGCCGCCGCCGTGGGCCTGCACTTCGGCGTGGCGCCGGAGCGTGTGGCCGCCGCGCTGGCCCAGTACAACCCCCAGAATAACCGCTCTCAGTTGCTGCGCACCGCGCGCGGCAACGACCTCATCCTCGACGCCTACAACGCCAACCCCAGCAGCATGGCGGCGGCCCTGCGCAGCTTCGCCGCTCGCCCCGGCGCCCCGGCCGACAAGCTGGTGATTCTGGGCGACATGTTCGAGCTGGGCGACGCCAGCCGCGCCGAGCACCGCGCTTTGGGCAAGCTGCTTCTTGGCCTGGGGCTGGGCGGCGCCATCCTCATCGGCCCCGAAATGGCGCAGGCCTGGAACAAGTGCGCCCCGGCCAACACCCTGCACTTCCACACCAAAGAAGCCGCCGTGGACTGGCTCCGACGCCAGCCCCTCACGGGCCGCCAAATCCTGCTCAAAGGCTCGCGCGGCATGGGCCTGGAAACGCTGCTGCCGCTGCTGTGATGGTGGGTTGGCGCGGCGGTAGAACGTCATGTCGAGCGCAGCCGAGACATCTCGCGTGCTGCCAGTAATTAGTTTTCCGCGGCGAGATGTCTCGACAAGCTCGACATGACGTTCTACCGCACCATTTCACCAACCCACTACTAAAAGGGGCTCTCGAACTCGGCCAGGGTGGGCAGGGTGGCGTCTTTGGGCGACACCAGGGCGTCGGTGATGCCCCAGTCGATGCCCAGGGCGGGGTCGTTCCAGCGCAGGCCGCCTTCGCTGGCGGGGGCGTAGTAGTCCGAGCATTTGTAGAGGAAGAGCGTGTCGTCTTCCAGGGCCATGAAGCCGTGGGCAAAGCCGGCGGGAATGAACAGGATGTTGCCCACGGCGGCGCTGAGCTCCACCTGGGAGTGCCGGCCGTAGGTGGGCGAGGTGCGGCGCAGGTCCACCACCACATCGCGCACGCGGCCCTGGGCCACCCGCACGAGTTTGGCCTGCGCGTGGGGCGGGCGCTGGAAGTGCAGCCCGCGCACCACGCCCGGCTGCGACTTCGACTGGTTGTCCTGCACCCAGTTAATTTCCGACGGCAAGCCCAGCGCCTGCATCTGACGGGCGCTGTAGGTTTCGTAGAACACGCCCCGCGGGTCGCCGAAGAGGCGGGGAATAAATTCGATGAGTCCGGGCAGGGCGTGGGGTTTAGCTTGCATTGAGGCAAAGGTAGGACGGGCCCGGGCCTCCGGCGGGGTCATTTCTTTACCTCGGCCACGGCCGAAACGTATTTGTCGAGCACCAGCTTTTCGTCGAATTTGGTTTCGGCCAGGTAGCGGCTGTTCTGGCCCATGCCGCGCAGGTCGGCGTCGTTCAGGCGCAGCACTTGCAGCATTTTGGCGGCCAGGTCGGGGCCGCTGCGCACCTGGCAGAGGAAGCCGTTGCGGCCGTCCACCACGGTTTCGCGGCAGCCGGGCACGTCGGTGGTTACCAGGGGCTTGCCCACGGCGGCGGCTTCGAGCAGGGTTTTGGGTGTGCCTTCGCGGTAGCTGGGCAGCACCACGCAGTCGGCGCGGTGCAGGTGGGCGGCCACGTCGTCGGAGCGGCCCAGGTACTCGATGTCGCCGCTCTTCAGCCACTCCTCAAACGTGGCGCGCGGCACGCCCACGCCGCCCGCCTCGTCGAGCCCGCCCAGCAGCTGGATGCGGGTGCCCGGCACGGCCGCCCGAACGATTTTGGCGGCTTCGAAATACTCCACCACGCCTTTCTCGTAGAGCACTCGCGCCACCATCAGAAACACGAACGGGGTTTGGCGCACGAACTGCGCGGCCGGCCGGAACCGGTCGGTGTCGACGCCGGAGCCGGGCAGCAGGTCGGTGATTTCGCGGCGCACCAGGCCGTTTTCGAGGAACAGCTGCCGGTCGTCGCCGTTCTGGAAGAAGATTTTGGCCGGGAAGCGGAAGGCGAAGCGGTAGAGCGCCAGCGCCACCTTGCTCACGAAGTTTTTCACGATGAACACCGTGCCCAGCCCGCTCACGTTGTTGATGCTGGGAATGCCGGCCAGCCGGGCCGCGATGCTGCCGTAGATATTGGGCTTGATGGTGTAGTGCAGCACCACGTCGGGCTTTTCGCGCTTGTAAATCTGGTAGAAGCGGCGCGTGAGGGCGGCGTCCTTCACGGGGTTGGTGCCCTTGTTTTCCATCAGAATGGGCACGTAGCGGCAGCCGAGCTCGGTTTCGAGGCGCTGCGAGTAGTCATCGGGCGGGGCAATGGCCAGCACTTCGTGGCCGGCGGCCTGCAGGGCCCGCACGAGGCTGGCGCGAAAATTCCAGATGTTCCAGCTGGTGTTGATGACGAGGGCGACGCGCACTTTTTTGGGGTAAGGGGGTACGGGGGTAGGCGGGTATGAGGGGGCAAAGGTCGGGCCTACGGCGCGTTTACAACTAGTGTCTGGGCGCCCACGCCTCCTGCCTTCCCTCCCACCCCCATCCCCTCCTACCCTCATTCCCTCAATATTCCGGTACTTTGCGGCCTGATTTTGTGTTAGCCCCGGTATGAATGTTCGACTTTTGACGCTGCTGTTCCTGTTGCCGCAACCGGCGCTGGCGGGACCGCCGCAGGTGCTGCCCGGCCAGGCCCTCTTCCAAAAAAACTGCGTGCGCTGCCACGGCGCCAACGGCAAGAAAGGCGCCAACGGCGCCCACGACCTCACCAAGAGCAACCTCAACGCCTTTGGGCGCACCTACCTGGTGACCAACGGCATGGGCAAGATGCCGGCCTTCGGCAAAATGCTCACGCCCGAGCAGGTGCAGCAGGTGGTGGCGTATTCGCTCACGCTGAAGTAGCAGGGGCGCGGGGCACGCCCGTCATGCAGCGCGCAGCGAAGCATCTTTACTGCTGTAGTGACTCAATTGACTAGATTACTGCTGCGGTAAAGGTGCTTCGCTGCGCGCTGCATGACGTTCCTTTTGGCTGAATTTGCGTTTACGGCTTTAGCCACTCCTTTCCAATTCCGACAACTTCCCATGGCAACCACCCAATCCGGCGGCAGAAAACACAGCAACAGCACCCGCCACATCGGCGCGACCGATAACGTGAAGGGGCGCGCCGGCCGCATTCTCGCCAAAGCCGCCGACAATGGCACCTACGAAACCGCCAAGGAGCAGGAAACCGCCGTGCTGGTATCGGTGCCGCCCCGCCGGCAGTCCGAAGCCCAAACCCAGGAATATCTGGACGAGCTGGCGTTTCTGATTGAAACGGCCGGCGCCACTGCCACCAAGCGCTTCGTGCAGCGCCTCGAAAAGCCCGACATCCGCACCTACGTGGGCGAGGGCAAGCTGGCCGAAATCAAGGCCTACGTGCAGCACGAGGGCAGCAGCATGGTCGTTTTTGACGACGACCTTTCCCCTTCGCAGCTGCGCAACCTGGAGGCCGAGCTGCTGGTGAAAATTGTGGACCGCTCGCTGCTGATTCTGGACATTTTCGCACTGCGGGCCAAGTCGGCCACCTCGCGCACGCAGGTGGAGCTGGCGCAGTACCAGTACCTGCTGCCCCGCCTCACTGGCCTCTGGACCCACCTGGACAAGCAGCGCGGCGGCGTGGGCATGAAGGGCCCGGGCGAAACGGAAATCGAAACCGACCGCCGCATCGTGCGCGACCGCATCGCCTTCCTGAAAGAGAAGCTCGAAGACCTCGACAAACAGGCCCACACCCAGCGCAAAACCCGCGGCGGCAGCATTCGGGTGGCGCTGGTGGGCTACACCAACGTGGGCAAAAGCACCCTGATGAACGTGCTGGGCAAGGCCGACGTGTTTGCCGAAAACAAGCTGTTCGCCACCGTAGACGCCACCACGCGCAAGGTGGTGCTCGACAACCGCCCGTTCCTGCTCTCCGACACGGTCGGGTTCATCCGCAAGCTGCCCACCAAGCTGATTGAGAGCTTTAAGAGCACGCTCGATGAAATCCGGGAAGCCGACCTGCTGCTGCACGTGGTCGACATTTCGCACCCCGGCTTCGAGGAGCAGATTCAGGTGGTGAATGACACGCTGGCCGACATCGGCGCGGCTGATAAGCCGGTATTGCTGGTGTTCAACAAGATAGACCAGTACAGGCCCGACGAGGCCGAAAAAGACCCTTTTGGCGAAGTGCACGAGGCGGAAGACGAAGAATCCGCCGCGCCGCGCCCGCCGCTGGAGCAGCTGCAGGCCACCTACATGGCCAAGCTGCACGACCCGGTGGTGTTCGTGTCGGCCCAGGAGCGCACCAACCTGGAAGAGCTGCGCGAGCTGCTGAGCAAGCGCGTGGCCGCCCTGCACCAGCAGCGCTACCCCTACCAAAACGCCGACTACGAGCAGCAGTAAGCCGGCCGCCATGCGCTGCCCCAGGGGCCCGTTTGCCAGCAAACGGGCCCTTTGGTTTTCTGCTCGGGTGGTTTTGGGGTTCATTTATTCTTCATTTGATAACCCCGGCCGTTAGCCGCAACGGCAGTTTTCGCGTAAGGGACCGAACCGAGCCATAAGGGCCCGGTACGTGCCATGTCATCTCCTTTTATTCTTCGGGTTGGGCTGCTTGCGGCCGTGGTTGGGGGGGCGGCCGGCGCGGCGCGCGCCCAGGTGCAGGAGCGGGTGTACCCGCCGGCCACGGCCGCGGCCGGCGACAGCACCGAGGACAAGCAGCAGTTTGCCAACCCTTCGGTGCTGGGCATGGGCCCGAGCAAGGGCCTGATAGTGCGCTACGAGCGGATGCCGCGCTTCGGGGTGTCGTCGTCGGCGCAGGTGCAGGGCCTGAACGACTTCAGCACCGAGGCCACCAAAAACGCCCGCCTGTCCATCAAGGGCTACATTCCGGCCTGGAACCACCCGCACCTCAAGGTCATCGTGGGGCTGAGCTACGAGCGCGAGGAATTCCAGTTTGCGCAACTCCCGACGAGCTACGAGCTCTACGACAACATCGAAAACAAAGGCCTGAAAAGCACCGCCGCCCAGATTGCCATCATCCGGCCCGTGGACGCCGTGCACTGGTACCTGGCCCGCGTGAAGGGCGAATTGAGCGGCGACTACACCTCCGACGAGCTCACCAAATCGGACTATTCGCGCTTCACGGCCGAGGCCATTTACGGCTGGAAGCGCAGCCCGAATTTCTCATGGGGCGTGGGCTTCCAGTACGGCTACACGTTCGGGCGGCTCAGCATCTACCCCGCGCTGGTGTACAACCGCACCTTCAACAGCCGCTGGGGCGTGGAGGCGTTGGCCCCGGCCCGCATCACGCTGCGCTACAACGTGAACCCCAGCTCCATCCTCTACGCCGGCTACACCGTGGACGGCTACAACTACATCGTAAACCTGAGCCGTGCGCCCCTCACCCGCAAGAACGCCGACGGCTCGCCCGACCTCAGCAAGGCCACCCTTAGCACGCTGGAGCTGCGCGAAACCGAAGTAAAATTCCGCCTGCGCTGGGAGCGGGAGCTGCTGAGCTTCTTGTGGCTGGGCGCCGAGGGCGGCTACCGCTACAACTACGCCTTCGACGCCTTTGACCGCACCAACGCCGACCGCGAAAAAATCATCGACTCGCAGCTGAATGGCGCGCCTTATGCGAGTTTGGAGCTGTTCATCACCCCGCCGCGCAAGCTGCTGGAGAAGTCGGGCGTGCGGCGGTAAAGGGGAGCAGCACAGAGCCCTGCCGACGATAAAAAAGAACGTCATGCCGAGCGCCAGCGAAGCATCTTTACCGCAGAAGTAAATAATTACTATCGCAGTAAAGATGCTTCGCTGGCGCTCGGCATGACGTTTTAGAAGTTACGCTTTCCGCTGCCGCCGCTTCAGGCCCTTGAGCCACGCGTACGTGGCCTCCTGCGCCCGCAGTGGCTTTTCACCCTCTGCGGCTGCGATGAACTGGTTGTCGAAATCGCGGGCTTTCACATTGTCGTGGCGCTGGAAATCGAGCAGCTGGCGCACTTCGGCGCGCAGGCCGTTGTCGAGGATGGGGAAGGCCACTTCCACGCGCCGGTCAAGGTTGCGGGTCATCCAATCGGCGGAGGAGACGTAGACTTTTTCCTCGCCGCCGTGGGCGAAGACGTAGACGCGGCTGTGTTCCAGGTAGCGGTCCACGAGGCCGCGCTGCCGGATGTTGCCGCTGCAATCGGGCAGGCCGGGCAGCAGGCGGCCGATGCCGCGCACAATGAGCTCGATGCGCACGCCGGCCTTGCTGGCTTCGTAGAGTCTGGCTATCATGCCCTCGTCCTCAATGGCATTGACTTTGAGAATAATAGAAGCGTCCTTGCCTTTTTTGGCCTGCTTGATTTCGTGGTCAATTAAGGCGTTGAGGCCGGGGCGCAGGCCGAAGGGCGCCACCAGCAGGTGCTCCAGCTTGGGCGGTGCGGCCGTGGGGTCGAGCAGGTACTGAAACACGGCGGCCGACTCGCGGGTAAGGCGCTCGTCGGCCGTGAACAGGCCGTGGTCGGTGTAGAGGCCGGCGGTGCTTTCGTTGAAGTTTCCGGTGCTGAAGTAGCCGTAGCGGCGGGTGGTTTCGTCGGCTTCGCGGCGCGCGACGAGCAGCAGCTTGCTGTGGCACTTCAACTCGGGCGGCGTGAAGACGACGTGGGCGCCGGCCCGCTTCAGCTTGTCGGCCCAAAACAGGTTGGACTCCTCGTCAAACCGCGCTTTCAGCTCCACCACGGCCGTGACCTGCTTGCCGTTTTTGGCGGCTTTGAGCAGGGCTTTCACCACGGTGCTTTTGCTGGCCACGCGGTAGAGCGTGATGCTGATGGCCGACACGCGCGGGTCGGTGGCGGCTTCGCGCAGTAGGCGCGTCACGTAGTCGAAGCTCTGGTAGGGCGGGTGCAGCAGGTGGTCGCGCTGCCCAATGGCATCGAGCAGGCTGCCGGTGCGCGGCAGCGTGGGGTGGGCCAGCGCCGGCCACTCGGGGTAGTGAAAGCTGGTTTCGCCAAAGTCCGGAAAGCCGAAAAAGTCGCGAAAATTGTGGTAGCGGCTGCCTTCCACCAGTTCTTCGGCGGTGATGCCGGTTTTCTGCTTGAGGGCGCGCAGGGCTTCGGCGGGCATCTGCGGGTCGTAGAGCAGGCGGGCGGGGAAGCCGGTGGCGCGCTTGGCCAGGCTGCTGCGAATTTTCTCCATCAAATCGCCCGATACCTCTTCCTCGATGTCCAGCTCGGCGTCGCGCGAGAGCTTGATGGCGTTGACTTCCACCTGCGCATAGGCCGGAAACAGCTCGGCCGCGCCCACCCGAATAACATCGTCCAGAAACAACACGAACCGCTCTTCGCCCTCATCGGGCAGGCGCACGAAGCGGCCGCCGTGGCGCTTGGTGGGCAGTTCCATTACCAGCACGCGCTCGGCTTCCGCTTTGGCCTTGGGGTCGCGCGGCTGGCTCAGGAAGAAGGTCAGGTACACGGCCTGGTCCTTCAGAAACAGGTGGTGCAGGGTTTCATCCAGCGCCACGGGCGAGAGCAGGTCGCGCACGTGGTCGCGGAAGTAGCGGGCCGCCCACGCGCGCTGCTTGTCGGCGAGCTGGGCTTCGCTCAGCAGGTGAATGTGGTGGGCGTTGAGCTCGGGCAGCAGCTGCTCCCGGAACGTGGCCCCGAACTCCTGCTGCTGCCGGGCCACTTCGGCCAGCACCTCCTTCAGCACGCGCTTGGGCCGCTCGCCGAGCTTGGCGCGGGTTTTCTTCTTGAGCTTGGTGAGGCGGCGCAGCGTGGCCACCCGCACCTTGAAAAACTCGTCGAGGTTGCTGCTGAAAATGGCCAGAAACTTGAGCCGCTCCAGCAGCGGCACGGCCGGGCTTTGGGCTTCTTGCAGCACGCGGGCGTTGAAACGCAGCCAGCTCAGGTCGCGGGAAAGGACTTTCATAGAAGGGGTTTTATCATTGCGAGCGCCTCCTCAGCTCGCGTTGCGCGGGTAGTCGTAGAAGTAAAACTCGGCATTGGCCTTGCTCACTTCCTCCCACTTATCGGTGTCGAAGCGCAGGCAGGCCACGGCGGCGGTGGGCATCTCGTTGAAGGGCGAGGGCGACAGCTCGTTGGCCGTTTCGGTGATGGTGGGGTTGTGGCCCACCAGCAGCACCGAAGCGGCCGTGTCGGGCAGAGCCCGAATGATGGCCAGCAGGCCATCCACGTCGCTGCCGTAGATGCCGGGCTCCACCACGATTTTGTCGTGCGGGTACTGCATTTCGCGGGCCACCAGCACGGCCGTGCTCATGGCGCGCACGGCCGGCGAGCTCACCACCAAATCGGGGCAGATGCGGCGCTTGGCCAGGGCCTTGCCCATGAGGGGGGCATCGTCGCGGCCCCGGTCGTTGAGGGGACGTTCCTGGTCGCTGAGCTCGTCGAAGCTCCAGCTGGATTTGGCGTGGCGAAGGAGGTAAAGCGTTTTCATGGGGCGAAGCTAACGGCGTTTGGCTTACCCCGGGCGTTAGGAAAAGGTTATGGGCGCGCCGTGGGTGCCGCCGGGCCTTGCGTGGCGCGCCGCAAAGCCAAAGAATAGTCCCGGCGGTGGCTTCCACACTAGGAAACCACCGCCGGGACTACTCCGCCGCCGCCCTATCCGGCCAAGCCCAGCGGCTTTTATACGGCTACGCTGTCAATTCCTTTTTGCAGGGCGGTGGGCTCAAATTCGGGCAGCTTCAGGCCTTCGGCACGGGCCACCGTCACGTCGCGCATGCCCAGAAAGCCAAGCATCTGGCGCAGATAGGGCGCGGCGAAATCGTAGGGCTGCATGGGGCCCTCAGAGTAAATACCCCCGCTGGCAATGGCCACGTACACTTTTTTGCCCTTGATGAGCCCTTCCGGCCCGCTGGGCGTGTAGCGGAACGTGATGTTGGCCCGGGTGAGGTGGTCGAGCCAGGACTTGAGCGCCGAGGTGATGCTAAAGTTGTAGAACGGCGACCCGATGACGAGCACATCGGACGCCATCACTTCGGCAATGGCCTCATCGGAGTGCCGCACGGCCTCCTGCTGCTCGGGCGAGCGGCTTTCGGCGGGCGTGAAGTAGGCATTCAGGTGCGCTTCTTCGAGGTGGGGGAACGGGTGCCGGGCCAGGTCGCGCACGACCACCGTGCTACCCGGGTGCGCGGCCAGGAGCTTGTCGATGATGCCCTGGCTGAGGCGCGTGCTGTACGACTTGGCGCCCTGAATACTGGAAATGACTTGCAGAATCTGCATAAAACAAAAGGGGTGAAAAAAGGTGATAAACTGCGCGCCAGCCCCTTGGCCCACCGGCCAATGACAAGGGCTTGCCCGCGAAGCAACCGGGCTGGTTGCGCCCGTCACTCTGGTTACCTCAAGTAATCAGGTTGCCGTTTGTTTGTACCTTGCCGCCACTTCAGATTACGTGGCGGTAGCCTGATTACCTGCTGGTAATCAGGCATGCTTCGCCCTTCACCACTCCCCTTCTGCTGCCATGACGAAACGCCCCGACGACCATTCCCAATGCGCCCCCACCATGCAGGCCCTGCGCAATGCCCTGCTGGTGGTGAACGGCAAGTGGAAGCTGCAAATCATTGTGGCCCTGAGCACTGGCACCCGGCATTTTCGCGGGCTGGAGCGCAGCGTGCCGGGCATTTCCACCAAAGTGCTGGCCAAGGAGCTGAAGGAGCTGGAGGCGCATCAGTTCATCGAGCGCACGGTGCACCCGGGCCCGCCCGTGGTGGTGGACTACCACGTGCTGCCCTACGCCCGCACCCTCGACCCCGTGATTGAGGTGCTGAAAGCCTGGGGCACCCAGCACCAGCAGCGCCTGAATGACCAGCAGGCCGCCGCCGGAGAAGCCGCAACGGCTTAGCCAGCGGCAGCCGGCGAGGGCATTCTGGCCGGCCGCACCGGCTATTTCGGCCCCGAGCCAACCATTTACCGAAACCTGGTGGGCACCAATGATTGGGCCGGCAAAAGCGGCCGGTGCGGCCGGGCTGCACCGGCTGGTTTCGATGGGGCGAGTGCCGTACTTTCGCCTCATGCCCGCATCTGCCCGAACCAGCGTCTTCATCAGCTACAGCCACGCCGATGAAAAGTGGCGCAAGCTCCTGGAAACCCACTTCGCGCCGCTGAAGCGCCACTACGAGAACCTGCGCATCTGGAGCGACCAGAACCTGAACGAGGGCGAGCCCTGGCTGGCCCGCATCCGGGAGGAGCTGGCCACGGCCAAGGTGGGCATTCTGCTGGTGAGCCGCCACTTCATGGCTTCCGACTTCATTCATTCCGATGAGCTGCCGCCCCTGCTGGCCGCGGCCAAGGAAGAAGGCGTGACGCTGCTCCCGGTCATCGTGGGGCATTGCACCTTCAAAGGCTCGCCGCTGGGCAAGCTGCAGGCCTTCAACAAGCCCGACAAGCCGCTGGCCGACCTCACGCCCTCGCAGCGCGACAAGGAGATGGTGCGCCTGTGCGAGAAAATCAGCAAGCTGCTGAACCTGAAACCTGCCAAGCCCGCTGCCGCCAAGCCCGCCGCTGCCGCCAGGAAGCCCAAAGCCGCAGCAACGGCAGCTACTCCAGAACCCGCCCCGCCCCTCACGGCCGCCGCCATTGCCCGGCGCCGGGCCATTGCCAAGCGCAAAAGCGAAGCCACCGCCGCCAAAAAGACGAGTTCCAAGGCTTCGGCGCCTAAAAAGCCCACTGCTGATGCTCCGGCTCCTAAAAGGCCGGCAGCCAGAAAAGCGCCGGCTAAAAAGTAGCCTTTCATTTGGCCGGCCACTGCAGCACCGGCTACCGCAGCGGCTTAGGATTCTCTTTGCCTGGCTTGGGATGGAGCGTATTCCGGCGGCAGTTGCGGCCGGTCGGTTTGCCGTTTGCGGCAGGTCGTTTAGCAGCCCATTGTTCCTGCCTGCGTTCGACGGCTTTTATTTGTGTCATGCGCACTTACCCAAACTTCCTGAGCAGCAGCGGCGGACTGCTGGCTCTTCTGCTCAGCAGCTGCCAGCCGTCGGCACCAAAAGCCACCCAGGCCCCGGAAGTCACCGAAACCGGCCAGTGGGTGGGCACCGGCGAGCAGCGCCTGCGTGCCGAAATCTACCGCAGCGCCACCCTCAGCCCCCACCCCACCCTGCTGCTGGTGCTGCACGGCGATGCCCCCTTCAACAAGCCCGACTACCAGTACACCCTGGCCCGCGAGGTGGCCCGGGCCAACCCCGACGTGGTAGCCGTGGGCCTGTTGCGCCCCGGCTATACCGACCCTGCCGGCCACCAGTCGGACGGCGAGCGCGGCGAAGCCACCGGCGACAACTACACCCCGGCCGTTATCGACGCCGTGGCGGGCGCGCTCACCACGCTCCGGGCCCGCTACCACGCGGGGCGGGTGGTGGTGGCCGGGCACTCGGGCGGGGCCGCCATCGCCGCCGACCTGCTGGGCCGCCACCCCGGCCTGGCCGATGCGGCCCTGCTGGCCTCCTGCCCCTGCAACGTGGCCACCTGGCGCGCCCACATGAAGCGCCGCGTGGGCGGGGCCATTTGGGACCAGCCCGTAGCCAGCGTGTCGCCGGAACAGGTGGTGGCCCGCGTGCCGGCCCGCACGCGGGTGACGCTGCTGGTGGGCGCCGCCGACTCCACGGCTCCGCGGGCCCTGACGCAGGAGTATTACCAGCAGCTGCGGCAGCGAGGCATCCCGGCCACGGTGGTTGAGCTGCCCGGCCTGGGCCACGAGATTTTTCTGGGCCAGGCCGTGCGCCAGGAAATCGGACGGCTTTTGCACTGAAACCAATGCAGCCCGTCATGCAGAGCGGCGCGAAGCATCTTTACCGCGATAGTAACTAATTACTACTGCGGTAAAAATGCTTCGCGCCCCTCTGCATGACGGGCTGCTATAAGTGCTTATCCTCTATTGCTTGAGTAGGCGGCCCGTCCGCACGTAGCCTTCTTCGTCCCGAATCAGGATGAGGTACATGCCCGGTTTCACGTCTTTCAGGTCAACGGTTTGGTTAGTGAAGCCGGTTTTCAGCAGGCTGCCCGTGACGGTGTAGAGCGAAAACGCCCGCTTGCTCTTCCAGCCCACCACCATTTCGTCGGCGGCCGGGTTGGGCGACACCTGCAACGACAGCTCGGCCTGCGGCTTCAGCGTGGCCAGGGCGCCGGTGTAGACCGTGCTCATGTAGTACAGGTTGGCGGTGGTGCCTTTGGCAATTTGGTGGGCGCCGGCTGGGAGGCTCATCGTGAACAAGCCACCGCTAACGGTTTGGTTGACGTTGTCAATTTTCACCGTGCCGCTGAAACCGGTGTTGAACACCAGCGTGAGGGTGGCAGTGGCGGTGGTGGTGAAGGAAATCAGCGTCGCCGACTCCAGTTTCAGGCACTGCGTCAGGTTCAGGCTGTTGTACGTCACCGAACCCTGCGAAGTGGACAGGTTGCCGCTGATGGTGTAGAACGTGCTGCTGGTGCCCGACAAGGTGAAGTTGTGCACCATGCCGGCCGTGCTCGTGCCACCGCCCGTGCCGCCGCCACCGGTGCCGCCGCCGCCCGTGCCGCCCCCGCCGCCGGGAGTTGGCGCATCGCCCTGCACCGAAACCAGGCCGGTGCGGTAGTTTACCAGCGCATTCTGCAAGGGCACGTTGACGGCCGAAGAGGCGTCATCGACCGAGTTATTGAAGGTCCACTGGAAATCGCCGCCTTTCACGCGCCCCGAATACAGCATTACGGTGGCCTGGGCCGCGGCGGGGGCCTCCGGCGTGTAGGTGTACATCACGGCCGGGTTGGTGTCGAAGTTGTTGTAGGTGTTGTTGCCGTAAGCCGAATGAACGGTGTTGGGCACGGTTTGCGTCCGGGAAGTCACCACGTACGCATCGAAGTCAACCGTGGAGTTGGGGAAGCCGGTGGCGCCGTAGGGCACGAAGCGCTGCTGGCCGGCCATGTAGTTGTCGAACGCCTTGATGGTGCCGCCGTCCTCGTTCGAGAAGATGGGCATGGTGTTGTAGTCGTTGCGCTGCGTGGTGGGGTTGTACACGTCCGTGCCCTGCATCGAGGTCAGCATCGGGTACTTGCAGTTGCGGAAGTAGTTGCTTTCCATGAACACCGAGGAGCCTTCCGTGGAGCCGGCCCCGTACTTGGCGTTGCCGTCGTAGTAGTTGTTGTACACGTGCGCCGAGTAGAACCGCACCCGGGGGTGGCGCGAATCGGAGTGGTCGTACCAGTTGTGGTGGTAGGTGATGTACAAGCCCTGCGTCGTATTCTCGCTCAGGCCCAGCAGGTTGCACTTGCCAGAATCCCAGAAGTGGTTGTAGGAGAACGTGACGTAGGTTGACTTTTTGCAGTCCAGCGCGCCGTCGCCCTTCACCTGGTCGGCGGCACTGCCGGCGTGGCCGTAGAAGAAATCGCAGTTGTGCACCCAGATGTAGTCGTTGTCCTGCTGCAGGCCCACGTTGTCGCCCTCGTCGCTGTCGCAGTTCATCGTGCCGATGTTGCGGATTTCCACGTTGGAAGCGCCTTTTATGCGAATGCCCCAGCCGTCGGCCACGGCATCGTTGCCCACGCCTTCCATGGTGATGTAGCTGGAAGCAAAATTGTTGTTCTCCACCACAAGGTCGCCGTTCAGCATGTAGCTCAGGTCGGTGATTTGCCCGATGAACCGAACAATCAGCGGGCGGGCATCGCGGCCCTTTTTGAAGCCGTCCAGGATGGTTTGCAGGCCCACGCAGGGGTTGGTGGTGGCCCCGGTCACGTTGAGCGAAACGGTGTTTTTGCTGTTTTGGGTGATATAGAGAATCACGGCATTGCTCTTTACGGTGCCGTTGGCGTTGTAGGCGCCCGGCACCCGGCCGTTGCTGAAGGCAAACCCGGTGCGGTCCTGGGCCTGCACCGTCAGCGAGCCGGTCACCGTGGCGGCGCCTTCTACCCCGCCGCTGACGGGCGCCACTTTAAGGGTGTAAGAACCGGGCGCCAGGCCCAGGGCATCAGCCCGGTAAAAGGAGCCGTAGTTGCGAATGAGCTGGTCGTCGAGCTTCTGGTTGACCACGCCGGCGCCGGTGTAGTACACGTTGTAGCTCTGCGCCGTGGCCAGCGGCTGCCACCGCACGTAGGCCGACTCCTGCCAGCCGGCCGATTCCACTATGGTGAGCGCCTGGGCCCGCATGGCCAGCGGCAATAGCAACAGCAAGAGTAAAGAAAGCAAGTGCTTCATAGAGGAAGTATTGGGGGTGGGTGCGGCCGAAGCCAGTGAGGGAATAGAGTTACACAAACCTACCGGCTAAGCGTCAGCAAATGAGCATTTATAAATAGCAGGGCCCCGATAAAGTTATGCAAACGATGCCGGCATCGTTGCCGGACGCAAGGCGCAGGTCTCCAACCGCCGGACTCAGCCCAACGAAAACGACACTTAAGCCCGCTGCATGCAAGCAGCCCTGCTACGCCCGGCACGACGTTCTCAGCAGTCGCCCGCGCCACCCCATAAAAAAGCCCCGGCCAACCGGCCGGGGCTTCTCATGCCATTGCAGGCGCGCCGCTTATTGCAGCACCACCTTGCGGGTCAGCACTTCGGCGCCCGCCCGCACGCGCAGCGTGTAGAGGCCGGCGGCCAGGCCGCGGGTGGCAAGCTGCTGCTCGCCGGTGCCGGCCAGGGCCTGGTGTTTCACCACCTGGCCCAGGGCGTTGAGCAATTCTACGGTGCCGGTGCCGGCCGTGCCCGTGGCCAGGCGCAGCGTGAGGGCACCCGTGGCGCTGGGGTTGGGATACACCGACAGGGCGGTGCTGGCGCTGCTGCGCGTGCCCAACACCACCGCCAGCCGGATGGTGAAGGGCCCCGGCGTGTCGGAAGCCCCGAAGCCGCTCACGGCCACGTAGTAGGTCTGGCCCGGCGTCAGGTTCTGGCCGGTCAAGACGATGTCGCCCACGCTGGTGTTGGCCGCGCCGCTGCCCTGGCACACCACCTGCGTAAACGGCCCCGCCGAGCAGTTGGGGCTGCTGAACACACGCACCGTGCCGGCGGGGGTACCGGTCAGCGACAGGTACGTACTGGGCGAGGCCGTGAAGGTGAACCACACGTCGCGGGGCAGGTTGCCGCCGCCGCAGGCCGCGGGCGTGTTGATGCCGTTCTGCACGCTGGTGCTGGCGCCGAGGTTCGAGGAGGTGATGGCCGGCGCCCCGAAGGACAGCGGCACGGCGGCGCAGGGCTCGTCGTTGGGCGGCGTGGGCTGGTCGAAGGTGATGGTCTGGCTGTTGTTGGAGGCGTTGCCGTCGGGGTTGCCGTTGGGCAGGCTGGCCGTCACGGTCAGGGTATTGGTGCCGGGCTGGGGCACGTTCACGCCGGGCGAAAAGGTGAGCGGCTGGCTGGCGCCCGGGGACAAGGCGAGTCCCGTGAAGGTTTGGGCCACCGGCGTGCCGTTGTTCAGCACGTAGGTCAGCGTGACGGACGTGAGCGGGCCCACGCCGTTGTTGCGAATGGTCACGCGCAGCACGTTCACGCCGGGCGTGGCCGTGGTGTTGGGCGAGTCGATGCTGAGCAGCGCCACGTCGTCGGTCACGGGCGCAAACTCGTAGGCGCCCAGGTCGGGCGGGGTCGAGCGCAGCACGCCGGCAATGTCGCGCGGCACGCGGGCCAGCACCACGCCAGCGCCGTTGAGCGGGGCCGTGGTGGGCTGGAAGTTGGCCTGGGCGGCGTTGGCGAAGCGGGGGTCGGCCTGCACGCTGTTTTGGTCGTAGGCCCCGCTGTTGGCGGTGCGCCAGCTGGCCAGGTCGGTGTAGTTGATGGTGGTGTAGCGCCCCGTGAAGTAAAGCGGGCCCGTGCCAATGAACAAGTCGTTGTTGTTGGAGGCGATGGCCGAGGTGGCGGTCACGAAGTACAGGGCGTACTTGCTGCCCGTGCCGCCGGTGCGCGTCACGCTCACCAGGTTGTTGCGAAACTCAATGCCCGTGGCCAGGGTGGTTTGGTAGAAGCCGTAGGTGGTTTGGGTGGCGCCGCCCGAGGCATTGTCCAGCGAAATCGTGTTGTGGTAGTAGCGGGCAAAGTCCGAACCGCCGTTGTAGATGCCGTACTGGGTGCCCGCGCCGGTGAAGTTGTAGAGCAGGTTGTTCACCGCATCGTTCTCGGTACCTACCGCGCCGTCTGAGGTCGTGAAGTAGATGCCGTAGGCTATGCCCGTGTCGCTGGGGCTGCCCGTGAACGGGTCGTGGATGCGGTTGCGCTCAATGGCCGAACCCACGGAGCCCACCAGGTACACGCCGTAGAAGGTGCTCACGTCGGCGCGGGTGCTGCGGTGCACGTTGTTGCCCAGCACCTGCGCGCCGGTCTGGTTCTCCACGTCGATGCCGTAGAAGTAGAAGTCGCGCACTTCGTTGCCGGTCACGCGCAGGCCGGTGGCGCGGTTGGTAATGCTGGTCCCCGTGACAATGACGCCGTAATAGCCGCCGCTGAGCACGTTGTTCTCGATGCGCAGGTTGCGCGCGTCGCCGGCCGAGGTAGCCGACGTCACGCCGCCGCTGGCCGCAATGGCGGCGTCGGCCGTGCTCGACGTGGCCGCCGCGGGGCCCATCACCACGCAGTTGGCCACGCGGTTGTTGTTGGCCGCGCCCACCAGCAGCACGCCCACCCCGTAGGTAGCGCCCGCCGAGGCATCGATGGTCAGATTCTGAAGGGTGAGGTAGTCGGTGCCGTTCAGCAGCACGGCGGCTGGCTGGGTGGAGGTGCCGGTGTAGCTCAGGGTTTGCTTGGCGGTGCCGCCGTCCACCACAATGGTGTCGGTGGCGCTCACACCGGCCACCTGGCCCAGCGCAAATTGCTCGGTGTAAGGCCCGTTCAGCACATTAAAACGCACACTGCCCGAAATGCCGCTCGTGTTCAGCGCGCTCGCCGCCTCCGCGAAGCTGGCGAAGTTGGCGTTGCCCGTGGGCTGGTTTTTGTTGATGGTGTACGTGCCGGCCAGGGCCGTGAACAGGGTCACGGTTTGGGTGTTGTTGCCGGGGTTGGCGTCGGCGGTGCCGTTGGGCAGGCTGGCCGTCACGGTCAGCACGTTGGCCCCCGCCACGATGGTGGCCTGGGTGCTGAACGACACGGCGCGGGTGGCGCCGGTGGCCAGCGCCGGGGTCAGCGTCAGGGTCTGGGTTACCGGCGTGCCGCCGTTGAGGGTGTAGGCCAGGGTCACGGAGGTCAGCGGCGCCAGGCCGCTGTTGCGAATGGTGACCGTGACGGTGCGGGCACCAGGCACGGCCGGCGCGGTGGGCGCGTCAATGCTTTCCAGCGCCACGTCGTTGCTGGCCGGCGTAAACTCGTAGGCGCCCAAATCGGGGGCGGTAGTGCTGCGCACGGCGTTGGTGAAGTCCCGCGGCACGCGGGCCAGCGGCTGGGCCGCGCCGTTCAGGGCGTTGGCCGTGGGCTGCAGGTTGCTGGCCGGGTTCACAAACTGGGGCTCCGCCTGCAGGCTGTTCTGGTCGTAGGCCCCGCCGTTGGCGGTGCGCCAGTTGGCCAGCGTGGCGTAGTCGGCCGTGCCGTAGGCGCCGGTGTAGTAGGTGGCCCCGGTGCGCACGTACAGGTCGTTGTAGTTCGAGGCAATGGTCGACGTCGTGGTGTTGAAACCCAGGGCTTTCTTCTCGCCCGTGCCGCCGGTGCGTGTCACGCTCACGATGTTGTTGCGGAAGTCGATGCCCGTGGCCGCCGTGGTCTGGTAGAAGCCGTAGGTGGTTTGGGTGGCGCCGCCCGAGGCATTGTCCAGCGAAATCGTGTTGTGGTAGTAGCGGGCGTAGTCCGAGCCCACGTTGTAGAAGCCGTACTCCGTGCCCGAGCCGTTGAAGTTGTAGAGCACGTTGTTCACCACGTCGTTCTCGGCGCCGGCCGTGCCGTCGGTCGAGAAGTACATCCCGTACTCCGTCGAGGTGCTGGCCGGGTTGCCCGTAAAGGTGTCGTGGATGCGGTTGCGCTCAATGGCCGCGCCCACCGCGCCAATCAGGTACACCCCGTAAAAGGTGCTCACGTTGGTCCGGGTGCTGCGGTGGATGTCGTTGCCGGTGGCCTGAATGCCGCTGGTATTCTCCAAATCCAGCCCGTAGAGGTAGAAATCCCGGATTTCATTGCCCGTCACGCGGATGCCCGTGGTGCGGGCCGTGGTGCTGGTGCCCGTCAGAATCACGCAGTAGTAGCCGCCGCTGAGCACATTGTTCTCGATGCGCAGGTTGTTGGCGTCGCCGGCCGAGGTGCCCGACGCCACGCCGCCGCTGGCCGCAATGGCCGCGTTGGCGGTGGTGGAAGTAGCGCCCGTGGTGCCCATCACCACACAGTTGGCCACGCGGTTGTTGTTGGCCTGGCCCACCAGCAGCACGCCCACCCCGTAGGTGGCGCCCGCCGACACGTCAATGGTCATGTTCTGAATGGTCACGTAATCCGTGCCGTTCAGCAACACGGCGGCTGGCTGCGCAGCCACGCCGGTGTAGCTCAGGGTTTGCTTGCTGGCGCCGCCGTCCACCACAATGGTGTCGGTGGCGCTCACGCCCGCCACCTGGCCCAGCGAAAACTGCTCGGTGTAGGGCCCGTTCAGCACATTAAAGCGCACCGGGGCCGAAATGCCCGCCGCATTCAGCGCCGCCGCCGCCGCCGTGAAGCTGGCGAAGTTGGTGCCCGCCGTGGGCAGGTTTTTGTTGATGGTGTAGGTGCCGGCCAGCTGCGCAAAAGCCGTGGTGCCCATCAGGAGCAGGCCCGCCGCCAGCCCGCTGACGCGGGAAAGCGGTCGGCTCGCCGTTTGCGTAAAAGTTTTTAGCCAAGTAGCTGTTCTCATAAAAGAAAAATGGGTGATGAAAAATGAGCGGCAGATAGAAAGAAGGACCTTTATAAATATTACAAAACCAATCACCATAGTTACATCATTTTTAGCAAAATGACAATAATGACGCCTTTTAATCTAATTTTAATAATCGCCCTGCTTGGTTTTTGAGCTAGCATATTCTTAAAATTTTCTTCATTTTGAGAAAATCCGCCTGTTCATCTCTGAATTTTTTATTAATCCCTCAAGACGAACACAATTATGGCTTAGATGAATTTTCTTACTGATTTCTTCATCTTCCGCCTCCCGCAACTCGTCCAGTGCTCCTAAATGGTTGCTATCCACAACTCACTACCCGACCCATTTAGCCCAAAAAAGAAGGCCCCGACCAGATGGTCAGGGCCTTCTTTTTGCCTGTTGCTAGTAGCGCCGCAGCTGCGGGCCGCCACGCTGGTTTAGGCTATTCTTTTACAAACCGCTGGTGCGTGGTGCCGTTGGCGTCGCTCACGCTGAGCAGGTAGATGCCCGCCCGCAGCGCCGATACGTTCAGCTGGCCGTTGTCCAAGGCCAGGCCCTGGATTTCGCTACCGCGCAGGTCGTACACGCGCACCGTGAAGGCCTGCTCCGGGTCGGCGCCCAGCGGCCGGGCAATGCTCAGCACCTCGGTGGCCGGGTTCGGGTACAGGGTGTAGCGGTCGGCGGCGCCGTTGCCGCCGGCCTGGCGGGCGGTGCTGCCGCTGGTGCGGGCCGTGCCGCCGGTCACCACGAGGGTGTAGTCTTCGGTTTCGCCGTAGCTGTAGCTGCCGCAGCTGGTGGTGCCGGAGTTGTCGCTCAGCGTCACGCGCAGGCGGGTGTTGCCGCTTATGGCCGTGGCCGGCACCGCGAAGGAACCCGTGCGGGTGGCCGCGCTGGTGCTGCCGGCGGCGCTCACCAGCAGCTCGCCGGCGTCAGTGAACACGCCGTTCTGGTTCCAGTCGGCGTACACTTTCACGTACTCGGTGTAGGTGGAGGACGTGGCAAAGCCCGTGGAGAAGCTGATGGTCTGGGTAGAGCCGGCGGCCACGCTGGTGCTCAGGGCCGTGCCGTTGTAGTAGCCGCCATCGGCGCCCGAGGCGCGGTTGATGCTGCCCAACTGCACGAGGTCGAGGTACTCATAGGCCACGCTGCTGCCCTTGCTGGCGCAATAGGTGACGGTGGTGGGCGGCGTAGTGGTGCCGCCGGGGGCCACGCCGCCCTGCGAAGTGAGCAAGCTGGCGCGGGCGCCACCGCTGGCAAACAGGGCGTTCATGCGCGAGCTTTGGCCGGTGGAGAACATGAACATGGCGGCATCGTCCACGTAGTCCATGTAGTTCATGAACATGTCGCCGTTGGGGCCGTTCGAGCACGACACCTGCGGGAACACGGGCTTGCCGTAGTTTTCATCGGCTTGGTTGGGCGTGTCGCTCACGTTGTCGGTGCCGGTGCAGGCCGTGCCGTCGTCGCCCCAGATGTGGTTCAGGTTCAGCCAGTGGCCCACTTCGTGGCTGGCGGTGCGGCCCAGGTTGTAAGGCGCCGTCACGGTGCCGGTGCGGCCAAAGTACACGGGCGAAATCACCACGCCGTCGGTGGCCGCCGCGCCGCCCGGAAACTGCGCGTAGCCGAGAATGCCGCCTCCGATGGTGCCCACCCACAGGTTCAGGTACTGGCCGGAGGGCCAGGCGGCCAGGCCGCCGTAGGTGGTTTTCTTGATTTTGTCGGCCGTGCCCCAGCCGCCGCTCGGGGCGGCCTGGCTTTTGCGCTCGATGCCGGTGGTGGCGTTGCCGTTGGGGTCGCGCTTGGCCAGCGTGAACTGGATGCCCACGTCGGCCACCAGCCCGGCAAAGGCGCTGGGGGTTTTGGTGTAGTCGGCGTTCAGCTTGTGGTAGTCCTCGTTCAGCACGTCAATCTGCGACTGAATCTGGGCGTCGGAGATGTTCTCCGACGTTGTGCCGTACACCACGTGCACCACCACCGGAATGGTGACCGTGACGGCTGAGGTGCGCTGCTGCGCGGCGCCGGCCTTGTTGGCGGCAAACTGCAGCGCCTGGTTGTTGATGGCGGCCATGCGCTGAGCCAGGCCGGGGTCGGCGGCCAGCTGGGCTTCCAGCACTTCCTGCGAGGCGCAGGTGCGGTGGGTGGGGGTTTGGGCGTGGGCCGGGGCAGCGGCCAATGCCAGCCCTAAGCAACTCAGGGCTACTGCGTAAACATTTTTCTTCATGTGGAAAATTTTGTTTAGGGATGTGAAGAATTACGTCGGCAAGCTATTGATAATTTCGCATTTCCAGCAATAAAATTCAGGGCTTTAAAATAATTTTTGTTAATTATTCTATTATTTTATTAATTTTTATTACAATAACCCAATAATTCACCAATCATTCATTTTCCACAATCGATTGGGTATTCATTTCCTATTTTTTCAGGGCGTAAAAGCAACGGCCACGCTTCATCAAATGATGAAGCGTGGCCGTTGCTTTTGGGTGACAGGCTTGGGAGGCGCGCCTTAGAACAGGAAGTCGAAGCCGACAAAAACCAGCTTTTCTTCCCCCACCGAATACGTGGCGTTGATGACGGCCTGCTTGAGGATGTCGACGTACACGCCGCCGCCAAAGCCGCTGTGGAAGGCGTTGAGGCCGGTGTAGGTGCCGGTGTCGTTGTCGGAATACACCCTACCCACGTCGGCCAGGCCCATGATGCCGAGCTTGCCGGGGAAGAGGTAGGCGTTGAAGGACAGGATTTCGAGGCGGGGCTCGAAGTTGGCGTAAATGGCCGTGCGGCCCGCAAAGCGCGTGCGCCGGTAGCCGCGCAGGTTAGTGGTGCCGCCCAGGGTGTTGGCCTGGTAGAAGCGGTAGTCGCCGTAGTTGTGCTGGTAACCGATGCGGCCGGCGTAGGTGAGGTGGAAGGGGAAGTTGGGCGTGAGGTAGGCCCGGAACTCGGTGCTGAGGCGCCCGAAGCTTAGGCTTTCCTGGTTGAGCTGCCAGTTGTACTGAAACTCGTTGTACCAGCGCAGGCCGATGCGCGGGTTCTTGGCCGAGGAGCTGGCGTCGAGGTTCAGGTACAGCAGCCCGCCGAGGTACTGGTTGGTCTGAAAATCGGAGGCGCGCACGCCGAAGCGGCGGTTTTCGTAGGTGGTCGCGCCGCCTTGCGTCAGGCTGTCCTTGATGGCCGTGCCGATGGGGTCCCGCTCGATGCGGAACTGGTCGTACTGCGGGCCGATGCCGAACTTGAGGAACGTGAACAGCTTGCGTTCGAAGGTGGGCGCGATGGTGAAGCGCTGGAAGCGCACCCGGTAGGAGTTGTTCACGGTGCGGTTGGTCACCACGCCGCGTTCGGCGTCTTCGGCGGCCAGGTTCACGGTGTTGTTGCCGATGCCGAAGAAGTTATAGAGCAGCTGCGGGCCGTAGTACTGGGCCGCGATGTGCAGGTCTGTTTTCTTGAAAATGCGCGTAAACTGGCCTGTGTAGCGGAAGTTGTAGGCCTCGCGGGCCGGCGCGAAGTTGGCCGTGATGGTTTGCTCCCAGGAGTAGGGCTCGCGGCGGAAGCCGTAGTGGCGGTAGGTGACGCCCCCGCCCACCAGCACGCCGTCGTCGATGTTGTAGCCAAAGTACAGGGCCGGGCCAAAGTAGTCGAGGCGGTAGTCTTTGAGGTCGAAACGGTGGGGGTAGTCGTAGCGGCTCACTTCGTAGCCGGGCTCCAGGCGCAGGCGGGCTTCGGCGCTGGCGTTGACCACGTTGCCGGTGTCGGCGTCGTAAATCTGGGTTTTGTGGAGCAGGCCGCCCACGTGGTCGCGCGTGGTGATGGAATCGCGCCCGGTGCCGGCGATGATGCGCAGCTTCAGGCCCTTTTTCACGTCGCCGCGCACGTCGTACACGTCCTTGCCGGCAATGCCGTAGAGGCGCACCTCGTCGGTCACTTTGTTGTCGAAGGTGCGGTCGTAGAGCACCTTGGTCAGCTTGCCCTCTTTGTTAATTTTGCGCATCACCACGTGGGTTTTGTCGCCGGGCAGGCGTTCCACGGTGAACTTCTCGTTCTTTTTCGAGCCGCGCACTTCCACGATTTCGGCCAGCACGTCGGCGTACTTGCCGGCCAGGTCGGGCAGCAGGTCGCGGCGGCTTTTCAGCTTGGCGATGATTTCCTTGCCGTGCAGGTCGTAGATTTCCTTGGGCCACTTGTCGCGGAAGGCCTTTTCAATCACCTCGTCGGTGAGGTGGCTTTTCATGTAGTCGGCCTGGGCAATCCACTGCTCGCGCGTCACGCCGCTCATGAACACCCGGTCGTTGCTCAGGCCGGTCTGGTTCAGGCCCTTGTAGTCGGCGTAGTCGTAGCCGAAGTTCTGGAAGTTGCGCACCGCAAACTTGCGCGAAATCAGGTAGGGCAGCACCCCATCGCCCTTGAAGAAGGCAATGTCGCGGTCTTCGGGCACGGCGGTGTAGCGGCGGTCGCCGTCCTTCTGCTTGGTTTCGCTCCAGCGCCACTGGTCCTCGTGCCGGTCCCAGTCGCCAATCCACATATCGAAGAGGCGCGAGCGGGCAAAGGCCACCTGCTCCACCTGGTTGTCGTTGTCGTCGAGCAGGCGGGTCAGCATCTTATCGGTGCTCACCAGCTTGGTGGCGAAGTCGAGGCTGGCCACGTTGTCCTGGCTGTCTTTGGCGTCTTCTTCCAGGGCGGCGGGCAGGTTGGCAAACTGCGCGTAGTACTGGCCCAGCAGCGGGTCCTGCGGAATGTAGACCGGCACGGGGTTGGTGTGCAGAATGCCGGCGGCCGTGCCCAGCGGCGGCAGCACAAACGAGGCATAGGGGTGCTGGGCCGAAATCTGGTCCTGCAGCACGGCCTTGGCCAGGCCGGTGCGCAGCTGCTCGGGTAGCACGGCGGCGGGGTCTTTGTCGATGCCGCGCAGCGTGTAGTTGTAGCCGGCGTCGTTGCGCACTTTGAGGGAGGCCGTTTGCTTGCCGCCGCCGGTTTTGTAGGGCATCAGGCCGCCTTTGTCGTTGGCCAGGTCCAGGGTGCGGAACTTCACGGGCGTGGCCCACTCCTTGCGGTAATGGTCGCCCAGCAGCCAGTTGTGGAAGCCGCCGTGCCGGTCGTAGTTCGGGTTGATGGCCACGGTCACGGTGCTGTCCTTGAAGTCGGGCCGCTTGGTGGGAATGGGGGCCTTGGCAATGGCCTCGGCGGTTTTTTCCCGCTTTTTCTTCTTGTCCTTTTTCTCCTGCTTGAGGGCCTCTTCGGTTTCGGGCAGCTTCTTGCCGTTGGGTTCGCCGGTGGTGGTGGTCAGCGCGGTTTCCGAGGGCGCTTGGGCGGGGTTGGTGGCAATGGCACCCGTGGTTTTGGCGTAGAGCGGCGTGCGGAACACCCGGCGGGCCGTGGTGCCGTTGCCCTGCGGAATGAAGTACTCGGTCCACACCTGGCCGTCGTCGTAGTAGTTCACCTCGGCCCAGCCCTTCTCTTTGTCTGAAAAAATGGCCCCGCCGCCGTCGCCAGGCTTCACGTGCTGGGTTTTGCAGCCCGAGCCGCTCACGATGAAGTGGGTGCTGCCTTCCTTGTAGTACTGCAGGTTGTGCTCGTGCCCGGCCGCGTACACCACGTTGGGGTGACGCCCGAAAATTTCCAGCAAGTTCTTGCGATAGGCCTGGTAGGCCGGGTGCGGAATGTCCTGGTTGATGCCGCCGTACTTGCGCGCAAACGGGTAGATGGACCCGATGATGGGCAGCGGCAGAAAGGCGTACTTGAAAACGATGCTGAGCGGGAAAATGTGGTCGGCCAGGGTGAAGTAGCCGCCGTGAATGCCATCGGAGAACAGCGGGTGGTGGGCAAACACCATGATGTGCTTGTCCTTGTTGCGGGTAATCACCTCTTCGAGGGCGGCGTACACGTCGTCTTCGTTTTCGGCGCCGCAGCCGCCGTCGCGGCCCGAGGGGCGGTTGGCGGGCGGCGTCACAAACCACTGCGAGTTCAGGGCAATGAGCACCAGGTCGTCCTGCACGCGCACCTCAAACGGGCCGGGGCAGCCGTCGCGCGGCACAAAAAAGTCGCCGGTGTAAGAAAACGCCGTCGAGTCCTTCATCATGTACTGCTCCACGAACGCCTGCTCGCGGTTCACCTGCTCCAGGCCGCCGGGGTTGCCCTGAATCCAGTCGTGGTTGCCGGGCGTCATGTACTTTTCGCCGGGGTAGCCCTTGAAGATGTCGAGCTGGGTGGTGAGGCGCTTTTCCGCAATTTTGCGGTCGTAGGAGCCTTCCGGCGGCATGCCGTAGTTGTAGATGTTGTCGCCCAGGTAAATGGTTGTGCTGTTTTTGCCGGCTTTCAGGATTTCCTGGCGCAGGAAGTTGAGGCTGGGCTCGCCGCCTTTTTCGGGCAGAATGGGGTTGCCCACGTCGCCGATGAGGAACACGCGGTAGCGAATGCGGGTCGAGTCGGGCGGCAGGTTGCGCTCCCAGTTCACGCCGGTTTTGCGGTAGTTGGGGCGGCTGCGGTGCGGGTTCTGGTCCGACTCGCCGGGCGAAGGAATTTCCTTCTGGGTTTCCTTGGGCGGTTTGGGCGGCTTGGGGGCCTGGGCCGTGGCGGCCAGGGGCAAGCAGCAGGCAAGCAGAAAAGTGAGGCGGCGAAGTAGGTGCATGTAATGAGGTACGAGGCGGGGCACCGAAGCAAAACGCCCGGCGTTATAAGGAAGCAGCCGGCCGTTGCGAACCGGCCGGATAGGGCCCGTTACGCAAAGCGCAGCAGTGCGGTTAGGCCGGGCTTTTTAACTTCCGCCCGGCGCTTCGCGTTGAAAGCCGGCGCCCCGGCCGGATGAGCCGGCCGTAGCTTCGCCCACCATGAAAGAAAGTACCCCCGCCGCCGTTGCCCTGCCCAGTGCCGCGGCCCCGGCCAGCCCCGCCCCGGCCCCCGACGCGGACGCCGCCGACAAGCCGCCCAAAGCCAAAGCCTCGCCCCTGGTGAAGGAAGCCCAGGCCTACGTCACCGACCTGTTTGCCCGGGAGCTGCCCGCCCAACTCAGCTACCATTCGCTGCGCCACACCGAGGCCGTGGTGAAGGAATGCCGCGTGCTGGCCGCCGCCGCCGGCCTCACCCCCGACGACGCCGAGGCTCTGCTGTTGGCGGCGTGGTTTCACGACGCCGGCTACCTCGACGTGTACGACGGCCACGAGTTCCGCAGCATGGAGCGGGCCGGCGCCTGGCTGGCCGAGCACGGCGTGGAAGCCGGCCGCGTGCAGCTGGTGAAAGACCTGATAAAGGCCACGCACCGCGACGAGGAATCGGACACGGAGCTGAAAAAGCTGCTCACCGACGCCGACATGAGCAACCTGGCCCGCGACGACTTCCGCAGCAGCGCCGAGCTGCTGCGCACCGAGTGGGAGCTGGTGCTGGGCAAAACCTACACCAACCCGGAATGGGCCGAGCTGCAGCTCAACTTCATGCTGGAGCACAAGTACGAGTCGGACGCGGGCAAAGAGCGCTACAAAAAAGCTTTCAAGGAAAACCTCGACGCCCAGCGCGAAGCCCTCAAAAAGAGCGAGAAAAAGCAGAAGAAGAAGCACAAGGAACAAAGCGAAACCTTTGCCGAACCCAAGCGCGGCATCGAGACGATGTTCCGCACCATGTACTCGAACCACATGAAGCTGAGCGACATGGCCGACAAAAAGGCCAGCATGATGATTCAGCTCAACGCCGTGCTTATTTCGGTCATCATCACCTACCTGGGGGCCAACATGGGCAAGGCCGCCGCCTTCAGCCCGCTGCTGCGCGGCAACCCGGTGCTCACCATTCCCATCACCATCCTATTGATTACGGCCCTGGGCTCGGTTACCACGGCCATTCTCTCGGCCCAGCCCGACGTTACGGCCTTCAAGTGGCTAAAGAAAAGCCCGGAAATTGCCACCAACCGGCGCGTCAACCTCCTGTTTTTCGGGCAGTTCACCAAGCTCAGCCTCGACAACTTCCAGGGCGGCATGCGCGAGCTGATGCGCCAAAAAGAAGGCCTTTATACCAACATGGTCACCGACATTTATTACCTGGGCGAGGTGCTGAACCGCAAGTACGGCCTGCTGCGCACCAGCTACACCATTTTCATGGTCGGGCTTATTCTCACGGCGCTGTCGTTCGGCATCGCGCTGCTGTATAAGTCGTAGGTGGCGGCGCCCGTTCTTACCTTTGCGCTACGGCTGCGTAGTTCAACGGATAGAATAGGCGTTTCCTAAACGCTTGATATGGGTTCGATTCCCGTCGCGGCTACTTGTATTTGCTTGCAAAATAAGGCTGTTTTCGAGTTCGAAGGCAGCCTTATTTTATAACAGTGTCATGGATTTTGCCGCTTTATGACAACGCAGCCCCTCATCACGCCCGCCGACCTTCTTGCCCTGGTTTCCACCCAGCCGCTCGTGCTCGTCGACGCCCGTAGCGGGAGCACTGCCTACGACCACTTTCAGGCGCAACACCTGCAAGGGGCGCGTCACGTCGATTTGAACCGGGACTTAGCGGCGCCCGCCGCCGATGCGGCCGTGGGCGGACGCCACCCCCTTCCCTCCCTCGAAGGTTTCGCGCATGTGCTCGGGCAATTAGGCATCGGGCCTGGTTCGCACGTCGTGGTCTACGATGACAAGTCGGGCGCCAACGCCGCCGCGCGCTTCTGGTGGATGCTCACGGCGGTGGGCCACACAGCGGTGCAGGTGCTCGATGGGGGCCTCCCGGCGGCCCTCGCGGCCGGCTATCCCACCAGCGCCGGAGCAGAGGTGCCCGCGCCGGCCCCGCCTTACCGCGCCACGGGCTGGCGCCTGCCAACCGTCACGATTGAGGACGTAGAACGTGCGACTCAAACCGGCTCGCACCTGATTATCGACGTGCGCGAGCCCGCCCGCTACCATGGCGAAACCGAACCCATTGATTTGGTGGCCGGGCACATTCCCACGGCCATCAACGTGCCCTTCGGCAGCAACCTAGCCGCCGATGGGACTTATCTGGCGCCGGAGCTGCTGCAGGAGAAATACACGGCAGTGCTGGGCCCTCGTCCTGCGTCGGAAGTGATTGTGCATTGCGGTTCGGGCGTCACGGCCTGCCACACGCTACTGGCCTTTGCCCAAGCGGGCCTGCCCATTGCCAACCTGTACGTGGGCTCCTGGAGCGAATGGTCGCGCACGCAGCGCCCCATTGCCACCGGAGAATAGCTTAGGGGGTTCGTGCCATGACGCCTCCGCTTAACTTGCTGCATGAAGCAAGCTCTCCTGGCGCTACTCGCGGCCGTTGCCCTCCCCACATTCGCCCAAAAAGCCCCCATCGCCCCAGAAAACCTCGTGCAGTACGCGCACCCCATGGTGGGCACCCAGAAGATGGGCCACACCTACCCCGGCGCCACCGTGCCCTTCGGCATGGTGCAGCTCTCGCCCGATACCGACACGCTGAGCTACGAGCAGAACGGCAAGTATAACCCCGACATCTACAAGTACTGCGCGGGCTACAACTACGACGACCGAACCATCGTGGGCTTCAGCCACACCCACTTCAGCGGCACGGGGCACTCTGATTTGGGCGACTTCCTGCTCATGCCCACCACCGGCCCGCTGCAGCTTAACCCCGGCACCGCCGACCACCCCGAGCGCGGCTACCGCTCCGCCTTCTCGCATCAGAACGAAGTGGCCGAGCCGGCTTATTACCGGGTGAAGCTCGACGACCACAACATCCTCGCCGAGCTCACGGCCACTACCCGCGTGGGCTTCCACCAGTACACGTTTCCGGGTACCGAGCCGGCGCATGTCATCCTCGATATGATGGCTGGCATCTACAACTACCCCGACAAGAACGTGTGGAGCTACGTGCGCATCGAAAACGACTCGCTCGTGACCGGCTACCGCCAAACCACCGGCTGGGGCCGCACCCGCACCGAGTACTTCGCCATGCAGTTCTCAAAACCGTTCAGGAGCTACGGCGCGCGCAAGTACGACGCCAAGGAAACCTACCGCGGCTTCTGGGGCCGCTTCGACCAGACGAAGAACTGGCCCGAGCAGGCCGGCCGCCAGCTGCGCCTCTACTTCGATTTCGCCACCGTGGCGGGCGAACAAATCAAGGTCAAGTTCGCCCTCTCGCCCGTGAGTGCGGCCGGCGCCGTGGCCAACATGCGCACCGAGCTGCCCGGCTGGAACTTCGACCAGACCCGCCGCGCCGGCCAGCAGCTCTGGCAGCAGGAGCTGGCCAAAGTCAGCATCCAGACGCCCAACCGGGCCGACAAGGAGAACTTCTACACGGCCCTCTACCACGCCTGCCTCAGCCCCACCGTGTACCAGGACGCCGACGGCCAGTACCGCGGCCTCGACCAGCAAACCCACCGCGCCGAAGGCTTCGTGAACTACACCACCTTCTCGCTCTGGGACACCTTCCGGGCCCTGCACCCGCTCTTCAACCTCCTCCAGCCCAGCCGCAATGCCGACATGGTGCAATCCATGCTGGCCCACTACGACCAGAGCCCCGAGCACATGCTGCCCGTGTGGAGCCACCACGCCAACGAAAACTGGTGCATGAGCGGCTACCACAGCGTATCCGTAGTGGCCGATGCCGTGCTGAATGGCGCCGTGCCGCCCGCCCAGGCCGAGCGCGCCCTGGCCGCCTGCGTGGCCACCGCCCGCCACGGCTGGTACGACGGCCTCGACAGCTACATCAGCCGCGGCTACGTGCCCAGCGAGCGCAGCGGCACCTCCGTTTCTAACACACTGGAGTTTGCCTTCGATGACTGGTGCATTGCCCAGCTCGCCCAAAAGCTCGGCCACCAGGACATCTACCAGGAGTTCAGCAAGCGCGCCGGCAACTGGCAAAACGTATTCGACCCGCACGTGAACGCCATGCGCCCGCGCCTGGCCGACGGCAGCTTCCGCCCCACCTTCGACGTGCTGAGCACTAACGGCCAGGGCTTCATCGAGGGCAACGCCTGGAACTACACCCTCGCCGTGCCCCACGACCCCGCCGGCCTGATTGCGCGCATGGGCGGCAACCGCCGCTTCGTGCCCCACCTCGATTCGCTCTTCACCATGCACCTGCCCGACAGCTTCTTCGCCGAAACCGAGGACATCACCCGCGAGGGCATCATCGGGGGCTACGTGCACGGCAACGAGCCCGCCCACCACGCCGCCTACCTCTACGACTACACCGACCAGCCCTGGAAAACCCAGGCCCAGGTCCGCAACATCCTCGCCCGCCAGTACCACCCCACCCCCGACGGCCTCGGCGGCAACGACGACTGCGGCCAGATGAGCGCCTGGTACATCTTCTCGGCCCTGGGCTTCTACCCGGTGGCCCCGTCGTCGGGCCAGTACGCGCTGGGCAGCCCGCTCGTGAACGGGGCAGTACTGCACCTCGAAAACGGCAAGGAGTTCACCATCCAGGTCAAAAATCAAAGCCCCAAAAACGTCTACGTGCAGTCGGTCACGCTCAACGGGCAGCGGCTGGCGCAGCCGTTTCTGGCGCAGGCGGATGTGGCGAAGGGCGGCACGCTGGTGTTTGTGATGGGAGCAAAACCAGTTAAAACCAAATAATTTAACAATTCGCTATCGCGCATTTCTTTCAATCCTAGCATAAAGAATAGGCCTACTTAACAGCAGCCTACACTGAACCGCACATGCTGACCGATAAATTAAAGGGAATCTCACTCCGTCAGATACTAGCCATCAATGCATTTTTCATGCTTTCATTTATGATAGCTGCTTCATTCATGTGCACTGAAGGTTTTGCTGGCGGAGAATGCGTAAAGCGCTTGGACAATAGATTTTTTGCTATCCAAATCAGTTTAAATTTACTATTCTCGGTTTTTTATTTCATAAGAACAAATAGAAACAGAACGGGCTTTATTATTTTTAATCTCCTAGGCTGCTGCCTAATCTATACTATTCTTGCAACGCTCCACAGCGTTTCTAAAGCAGGCTTGTTTTGACGCTCTGGCCACGCTCAACGGGCAGCGGCTGGCGCAGCAGAACGTGGCGCAGGGCGGGACGCTGGTGCTTGTAACGGAGCATGGCCAATGCGGAAGCAGGCAGCGCCATCATAGCAACCCGCGTAATCAAACATACCAACGGGCTTCGGTTTCAATATGCTTTTTGGATTATTTCTAATACCCCTGACCCTGATTCTGCTGGTCATTTGGGCGCTAACCCAAAAGGCAATTTTTGGCAAAGCACTGGGTATCATCTGGCTTTCCATTATTGCGCTTGGTGCCTTTTCAATGGTTGCCCGGCCCCTGTCCGAGAAGAAGGTGCTTACGCAGGAAGACTACTACGGTGAGTATGTCATTGACCGCCGCTATTTCCCTGGCAAACAAGCGGACTGGCAATACAACAATTTCCATTTCACCATCAATCCCGACAACTCCATCCATTTCTACTCAACTCCCAAGGATGGGCCGACAACCGTGTATAAAGGGTATATTTCTTCTTCCGCACCCTATGGCTCCGCTCGTTTGATTATCCACATGCCCGCGCCGACGCATCACATTCTAACCACCGACCCTACCGTCTACCGCGACGTGTGGAGCTTCTTCCTGGTGTTTAACTCTCCCAAATTCGGCAACATGTATTTTAAAAAAGGAACGTGGGAGCCACTGTAGCCCCACGGCCGCGGTTGGCGCAGCCGTTACCGGCGCGGCCATGGGGTAACTACTCCGCGTAGGCCTCTGGTGGCAAACTTTGAAAATCATCTATTCGCCGCTTGCGCAAGAACCGTCTATACTCTTTCGTATACGATTTGCCATCATCCTGTGCTTCCGGGGAAATCACTGGTTCCGCAGGCACTTGCTCATCGGCGGGCGCAGGCACGGTGAGCGGTTTAATAGACGCCTCATCCAGTATTTTTCCGTTTAGGTGCTCGCTATAAGTGCGCAAAATAATGCCCGACATGTCGTCGGGGTGATGCACGCCCAGCCCCTCGAAATACTGCTGCAGCCTGGACCCGCCCCATAGCTGCCAACTGTTCCGCATCCAGAGCCCAAGGCCGAAGTGGAATTCTGCCAACCCGTATTCAGGGTGAGGGTGCCGGAGCTTTTGCTTCAGCGTATCCGAAAGCAATTCATCGAGGCGCCTGAAACTGTCTTTTAGGTTTCGGGGGATATATACCCCATTGATAGAATCTGCCAGAATATTGCGCTGCCTTCTCCGTTCATCCGCCCGTGCCACAGAGTCCGCCTGGGCATTAATCCTACGGGCTTCTTTTGCCAAATCGAACGGCTGATGATTAAGATGGCGCAGATAGGATAAGTAAGTGAGGCGATTGCGCACCTGCCAATCCAAATAGCCCCAAGCATCCTGCTTTGGGTTTACATACTGGCTAAAGAACTTTACAAATTGGCTGCCTGCCTCGTCCCATTCTTCCACAACGAATACCCCGCTCACATTCTCCAGGTCGCTTTCACTAAGCGCCTTAAACTTCGTCTTTGCCTTTGCGGTCAGCGTTTTGTCTAATTGCTCGTCCGCTTCGGTCAAATTCTGCGGTACATAAAACCCGTGCTTATTAAAAGTCACGGACTGCCCGCAAGCGCAAAGAGTTTGTAGGAAGGCACAAAGCGCCAAGACTATTTTTAGCATACTGATACTTATTGTAAGTTAGGCCAATAGCTCTCGAACGCCAGAACTGTAGTAATCATACATTCGAACAACAAAACCGCCCGCTACTCAACCAAAATCGGGCGACTTCATTTTCAATTCTATCGAAACTTACGCCGCCGGAGTTGAGGATTATGCGGGCCTGCGTAGCCTTAGCAAGGCGAAGTAATCCGGCCGCTAAACTGCCACTGCGTACTCAGTGACGCCAAAACCAACAGCCAGCCGCCTACCATACCCCCCTATATTTACCCAAAACACCCTTACTGCCGAGACCAAAAATCCTTCACCTACCCATGCAGCCCTTTCTCAATCTATGGTCGGTGTGGATGCTGCTGGGGGCGGCGCAGGGGTTCTTTTTGAGCGGTACCTTCCTCTTTTCCACGCAGGGCGCGCGCCTCAGCAACCGCCTGCTGGGTGCCATCACGTTCAGCCTGGCCCTGCTCACTACGGAGATTCTGCTCTGCTACTCCGGCTACATCCGGTACGCGCCGTTTTTCGTGAGCCTCACCGAGCCACTGACCTTTGTGGTGTCGCCCCTGCTGCTGCTGTATGCGCGCAGCCTCACCGAGCCCGCGTTTCGGTGGCGGCCGCGCTATTGGCTGCTGGGGTTGCCCGCCGTGGCCCACGCCATCTACCTGATTCCCTTTTTTGCCCAAAGCAACGCCTGGAAGCTGCGCACCGTGGCGGAGTCGTTTCATCAGCCGCATCCGGCCGCTCCGGAAGCCATGCGCAACTTCTGGTGGTTCGCCACCTACAAACAGTTTTACCCGGTTTTCCACCTGGTGCTGGGTGCCTACCTTTTGCTGTATGTGGGCCTGCAGCTGCACACCTTGCGGCGCTACCGCCGGCACCGCGCCGCACGGCCCACCGGCCAGGCCCCGGCGCTTAGCTGGCTCAATGGCCTGGGTGTGTCCTTTGGCCTGCTACTGCTCGTGTACGTGGGCGCTACCACCTACTACCGCCGCCAGACCGGCGACGTCAACGATGCCGGCGACGTGTACGTGGGTGCGCTCATTTCCCTGCTATTCTACGGCATGAGTGGCAACGCCATCCGGCAGTCCAGCCTGCTGGCCCTGTCCACCCCCGAAGAGGCCCCGGCCGAGGCCGCTGCGCCCCGCAGGAAATATGAAAAAACCGCGCTGAGCCCCGAAGCTTCTACCGAAATCCTGAGCCGGCTGCGCACGCTGATGGTCGCCGGCCAGCCCTACCGTAACCCCGACCTGTCGTTGACCGAGCTGGCGGGCCAGCTCCGCGTGCCCACGCACCACCTCTCCCAGGTCATCAACGAGCAGTGTCAACAAAACTTCTTCGACTTCATTAACACTTACCGCATCGAGGAGGTAAAACGGCAACTCCAACTGCCCGAAACCAGCCACCTCAAGCTGGAGGAAATCGGTTTTGCCGCCGGCTTCAACTCCAAATCGGCCTTCAACGCGGCTTTTAAAAAGAACACCGACACCACGCCCTCGCAGTTTCGCAAAAATTCTTTAGCGCAATGATTTCAACACGTTAGCAGATTCCCCGCGTCCGGATTCGTAAGGTAGTACGCCTGGTTTGCGAGGCGTGTCGTGGCGCGGGGAGGGCCTCCGGTAGGTTTGAGCATCGATTCACCTACCCCCCGCTGGCCATGAGCCCCACCACTGCATTTCCCGCCCCCGCCGCCCGCCGCTACGACCTCGACTGGCTCCGGGTCCTGGCCTTCGGGCTGCTCATCCTCTATCACACCGGCCTGGTGTTCGTGGGCTGGGAATTCCACATCACGAGCAAGACCAGCAGCCCCGCCCTGAAGCTGCCCATGGAGTTTCTGAACCAGTGGCGCATGCCGCTGCTGTTTGTGATATCCGGGGTTGGCGTCACCTTCGCGCTGGGGCGCCGCACCGCCGGCCAGTTTGCCGCCGAGCGGGTGCAGCGCCTGCTACTGCCGCTCATATTCGGCATGTGCGTGGTAGTGGTGCCGCAGGTGTACTACCAGCGCCTGTCCGAGGGTGCGCACTACACTTCCCTGCTCGACTTTTACCCGCACTACTTCAACGGCACCGCGCCGAAGGGCAATTTCACCTGGAATCACCTCTGGTTTATTGCCTACCTGCTGCCGTTTTCGCTGCTCGGCCTGCCGCTGTTTGTGCAGCTCCGCAAGCCCGGCGCCCAGCCCTTTCTGGCCGGGCTGAACCGGTGGCTGGGCCGCAACGGCACCGTGCTGCTTTTTGCCCTGCCGCTCGTGCTCATCCAGCTCACGCTGCGCCCCTACTGGCCCGATACCCGCAACCTGGTTTCCGACTGGTTCAACTTCGCTTTCTACCTCACGCTGTTCCTCTACGGCTTCCTGCTGGGGCCGCTGGCGGGCTTCTGGCAGGCCGCCGAGCGGCAGCGCTACCTGTTGCTGGCGCTGGGCCTGGCCGCGTTCAGCTTCTATTACTGGGGCGATGACTACTACTACGCCCTCCTCGGCGGGGCCATCAAGCGCGCCGTGCAGGGCGTCAACTGCTGGTGCTGGATACTGGTGTGCGCAGGATTCGGCCGGCGCTACCTCAACCGCAACTCGTCTCTGCTTCAACGCGCCAACGAGGCCGTGTTTCCCTTCTACATCCTGCACCAAACCGTCCTCATCGCGCTGGGCTACTATGTGTTGCAGTGGCCCGCCACCAACGCCGCCAAATTCGTGGTTATCGCCCTGGGCACGTTCGGCGGCTGCCTGCTCCTCTACCTGATAATTGAGCGGTTTGCAGTGCTGCGCATCCTGTTCGGGCTCAAGCCCAAAAGCAGGGCCGCAGCCGCGCTTGCCCGCCCCGCTCCGGCTCGCCCCGAGCCAGTGGGCGCCGGCTGCTAAGTTCGTAATCTGGCGGGTATGCAGTAGCCGTTGCAGAGGCGCGGCCTTCTTTCCAACAAGCTCATCAGCCCTTCCTTTCCAGGTAGTCCTTCAGGTTGCTGCCCAGAATCTGGGCCCAGCCATTCTCGAACCTACTTCTTGCAAAGTGGGGGTCGTCCGGGAAGCTCTCCAGGCCTGTATGGGTAAGCGCAAGCTTGGTTTTGTCTCCCTGTTCTATTAATTCAAAGGTCACTTCCGAGCTGCCGGGATAGTTCCTGTAAGCCCAGGTGTGCGCTAGTTTCCGCCCGTCTACCACCTCCGTCACCACCCATTCTTTCCCGTAGGGCGAGCCGTCATCGGTGAATTCAAACCGAAACCCGACTACCGGCTCGAATTTTCGGACCTGAGGGAAATACCATTCCTGTATTTTGTCCTTCTCGGTCAGCGCCCGCCATACTTTTTCAAGTGAAGCAGCATACACGTGCTCAGTCACAAATGGAATACTCACAGCCTCTGGTTTTACGGTTCAGCGCTGCCGGCTTGGGCCAGCGCTTTCTAAACAGCTTCCCTCCGTAACGGTTGGGGCCGCCGGAATTTTATCCCAACAAAACCCCGGCGGTCCCCAACCGAAAGCGGCCGGCGCCCCCGCCCGGCGCCCCACCTAAGCAGCCCCGCGCTACCTTTAGCCTACTTCCTCACTTCCCCGGTCACGTCCAATGTCCATTCGGAGAACCTGCTACCTGACCCTTCTATCCCTCCTGAGCCTGTTCCCGGCCTTCGCCCAGCAGCCCGCCCAGAAGCCCCAGGTTTTCTTCTCCGACCTCGACAACTTCTGGGTGGCCTACGACAGCATCCGCACCGCCCCCGACAGCCTCCGGCAGCTCGGGTACCTGCAGCGGCTCTACATCGCCAAAGCCACCCCGGGCTTGAAGAGCATGGTGGAAGTCCGCGGCTACACGGCCCCCGAATACGTCCACGCCATCCGGCGCTACCCCAAGTTCTGGAATTCCCTCCGGCCCTTCACGCGGCGCGCCCCGGAGGTGGCCGCCGGCCTCGAACCCTACCTAAAGAAGCTCAAGCAGCTCTATCCCGCCCTGCGCCCGGCGCCCATCTACTTCACCGTGGGGCTGTTTCGCTCCGGCGGCACCATCAAAGACGGCGCCGTGCTCATCGGCAGCGAGCTGACCCTGGGCGGGCCGGGCCTCGACCTGTCTGAATTCCCGCCCGCCGTCCGCGCCGCCCGCGCCCGCAGCTACCAGGGCGCCCCCGTGGCCAAAGCCGTGCTCACCGGCGTGCACGAATACGTGCACACCCAGGAAAAAGAGCCCGGCGACATGCTCTTGAGCCTGGCCCTCTACGAAGGCACCTGCGACATGATAGCCGAGCTGGTAACCGGCCGCGTGCCGGCCCAGCCTTACATGACCTACGGCCCCGCCCACGAAGCCCAGCTTAAGGAGCAATTCAAGGCCGAGATGTTCACGCCCGCCATCAGCAACTGGTTCTACAACCCAGCCCCCGACGACCCCGCCCACGTCTCCGACCTGGGCTACTACCTGGGCTACGCCATCGGCAAAGCCTACTACGGGCAAGCCAAAGACAAGCCCGCCGCCCTCAAGCGCCTCATCGAGCTCGACTACGGCAACGACGCTGCCGTCGAAGCCTTCCTGCGCGAAACCCATTACTACCCCGGGCCCCTCGACAAAGCCCAGCTGCTGCGCGCCTACGCCGCCCACAACCCCGTGGTGGTGAGCATGACGCCCGCCCCCTCGCCCGACGGCTTCCTCGACGCCTCCGTGAAGGAGTTGCGCTTCACCTTTTCTGCCCCCATGAGCCCCAACACGGGCACCGGCCTCGGCCCCGGCGGCCGGGAGCAATTTCCCGTCACCGGCCGCGTCGGCTTTTCCGCCGACCAAAAATCCTACACCTACAAAGTCGACCTGCGGCCCGGCCACGCCTACGGCTTCGTCCTGGAAAGCGGTTTCAAGTCCCTCGATGGCCACCCCCTGGTTCCCTACCAGGTAGCGTTCAAAACGAAGGAATAGCCCGCAACGGGTGCAGCCGGTACTTCAGCCGCCGGGCGTAGCGAAGGTAATTCCGCTGCCCTGCCTCGGGTTAGCCCTACGTAGCCGGGGGATTAATCATTCAGCCCCTTGCCGGCAAGAATGAGCGGCGTGCATTTTGCCACCCGCGCCGCCCGGGTGGCGGGCTGCTTGGCGGCGGCAAAGTGCAGCAGATAAGTCCGTTGCCGCCCCGGCGTGAGGGCCGCGAAAGCCGTTTGCAGGGCCGGGGTTTCGGCAAGCTTTTGCTGAAACTCTTCCGGCACGTCGTATTCCGCGCTCGGCTTGAACGCCACTTTCAACCCCGACTTTTCTACCGCAATGGCCTCCCGGATGTAGGATTTCAGCACCGCCTCCCGCGCCTTCACCTCCCCAAGCGTGGTGAACCGCAGCTGGCGATGCGCCTGGGTATTCTGCGTTTGCTGCACCAGCAGCCCCTCGGCATCTTTCAGCAAGGCGCCCTTCACGAACAGAAACGCGCAGTAGTCCTTAAAAACGTGGAGCAACCCGATGTTTCGCTTCTCAAACGTGTAGCACGGCACGCCCCACTTCAATTCCTCGGTCAGCCCGCAGGCCAGCACGTAGGTCCGCAGGTGCTCCAGCTCCGCCAGCCACTGCTTGTTTTTGCTGAAATAAAAATCAACTGCGGGGTTCGTGCTGCTCATATCCGGAAGCGTTAAAACGTCGGGGTTCACCCGCCCAAGCCGTTTCGGCACGGGCTAGTACGAAAGTAAAGCAGCCCGCTCCTCAATGGAAGCGGGCGGCTTCATTTTGGCCCCCACCCTGGGGCCGGCTCAGCGGGCAGCGGCGGGCGCTGGGGTTTCTGGGGCAGCGGGAAAGGGCGAAGGGCGGCTGGCGTTAGGCACGAAACTCCTGTAAAACAGCAAGCCTCTTAACACTCGTTAAAACATTTAATTATACCAATTTTTCAAAGTAAATTGCCGCCATCATTCTTTTAACCTATAGGCAGCATCCCTTTTAAGCAAGGCTGGTGCGTCATCCTCAAACCATGAAACGCACTTTACTTCTAATACTTACAATATTGGTGATATTCTTAGGCTCTGGGTTTATAGCCTATTTAATTGTGGATTATTTCCACCCATACTGCTACATAAACGGAAATTACGAAGGGCAATTTGTAAGTAGGTTTAACCAAAATTTTGTTGCGACAGAATATACTGAGCTAAAGGATTTGGGCAAGTCTTTCCTTACGATATTGGTTGCCTCTTTTGTTGCGTCTATTACTTTTTCTGAGAAAATCGTTAATTATAGCACAACATCTTGGTGGGGTAAATCCTTGTTAATTGTTTGCTGGATATTGCTTCTGCTAAGCATCGTTTTAACAGGAACAGGGCTGGCATTTCTTGCGGCATGCTTTAACCAAGCCATCTACGTACCGTGCCCAGACAATGTGGACCTATACAGAACGTCTTTTATTTGTTTTATCCTTTCAGGTTTATCATTTGGCTTGGCCCTGACCAGTATGCTTTGTGCTGGAGTGGTCACCTTTATTCATCCTGCCCCCTCCACTAATGCGGATATGCAAATCAATGGAAATGCCTCGAATGCAAAAATTGAAGATAAACCTTCATGATTTTATTTTGCTATAAACTGTGGATACCATGCCCACGGGAAATTCAACCAAAACCCGCCCGCTCCCCCACCGGAAGCGGGCGGCTTCCTTTCCAACCCTGCCGAAACGTACGCCACGGCCGGTTTCTCCTGGCCGCCCCCGCCGCCGGAGTTGAGTAGCTTGCGGGCCGGCGGGTAGCCGCCGTGGCGCGGGCGGCCGGGCAATTTGAAGGCTTTTCTGACGGCATAAGGCGGCAGCTACCTTTGCCGCCGCCGCAGCACCGCCGCTGTTGCTTCCCACCGAAACCGCCGATGGAAACCTATATCGTCGACTCCTTCACCACAGAACCATTCAAGGGCAACCCGGCCGGGGTGTGCTTCCCTCAGCAGGAAATCGGCGCCGAGGCCATGCTGAAAATAGCCCAGGAGTTCGGGCTTTCCGAAACAGCTTTTGTGCGCGAAACCAGCGCCGCCGGCGTCTACGCCATCCGGTATTTCTCGCCCAAGCAGGAGATTCCGCTGTGCGGCCACGCCACCCTGGCCGCGGCCAAAGTGCTGTTCAGCCAAACCCTGCACACGGAAATCCACTTCCTCACCCACGAGCAGGTCGACCTGCCCATCAGCCGCCGCGCCGACGACATCACCATGACTTTCCCGGTGTACGACACCGTGCCCGTCGCCGCGCCGCCGGCCCTGCTGGCCGCCCTGGGCCTGCCCGCGGTAACGAATACCGCCTACAGCCCAAAGAACAAGATTGTCCTCCTCGAAATCGCCGACGACCAGCAGCTGGCCGCCCTCCGGCCCGATTTCGCCGCCCTGCTCCAGTCCCACACCGGCATCAACGGCGTGCTCGTGACGGCCCCCGGCCGCACCCCCGCCTACGACTACGACTACCACTACCGCTACTTCTGGCCCTGGGCCGGCACCAACGAAGACCCCGTCACGGGCGGCGTCCAAACCTTCCTCGCCAAGTACTGGGCCACCCGCCTCCACAAATCCGTGATGCAGGCCTTCCAATCATCGGCCCGCACCGGCGCCATGCAGGTCGAGCTGCACGCCGACAAGGTCTTGCTCACCAGCCAGGCCCGCATCGTCCTCGAAGGCCGGCTGGTGGCTTTTGCGTAACCCTCAAACCCTTCCGCTCATCATGCTCATCGCCACCCTCCGCACCCTCTTCGCCCGCGACCTGAACAAGCTGCACCAGGAAATCGAAGCCTATCCAACCGAAGAAGCCCTGTGGCGCACCGCCCCGGGCATCAGCAACCCGGCCGGCAACCTGTGCCTGCACCTGGTGGGCAACCTCAACACCTACATCGGCGCCGAGCTGGGCCGCACCGGCTACGTGCGGCACCGCGACCTGGAATTCTCCCTGCGCGACGTCCCCCGCGCCGAGCTGCTCCACAAAATTGCCGACACCCGTGCCGTGGTCGATGCCGCCCTGGCCCGCCTCTCCGACGCCCAGCTCGACGCCGAGTACCCCCTGCTGGTGTTCGAAGCGAAAACCTCCACGGGGCACTTTCTGGTGCACCTCGCCACCCACTTGGCCTACCACCTCGGCCAAATCAACTACCACCGCCGCCTCCTGGACACGGCCGCCTGACGCCGCCACCCACCGCCCCCAACGGCCCGCCCCGCCCGCCGCCGTTTCTGGGGCAGCAACAGTGGAAAAAGGCAGCTTGCCAATATTTGTGATAAGGATGCAGTTGACGGAAAATCCTGGTTTCTTATCGTATCATTCAGCAAAAAAAGATACTTATTGTCTGTCAATAGCCTACTTCCTTTATATCTTTGAGCTATGGACTTGTTTGAAGAAATGCAGGGGGCTAAGCCATTTCTGAAGTGGGCAGGGGGGAAACGGCAGTTGATTCCAGCCATTCAATCAGCGTTGCCGGACAGCCTGCGCCATGCGCGCAACCTCACTTATGTAGAGCCATTTATTGGTGGCGGGGCAGTCCTGTTCTGGATGCTCCAGGCTTACCCAAATATCAGGCAGGCCATCATCAACGATGTCAACCCCGACCTGACCACGGCTTATCAGGTGATTCAGCAGCGCCCGCAAGCATTAATCAAAGCACTCTCGGCCATTCAGGAAGCTTACCGCCTCTTGCCTTCCGAAGCCGCTCGCCGCGCTTACTTCGAGGATGTACGCACCGAATTCAACACCCGCCCCTTGGAAGCTGTGCGCAACACCGCCGTGCTCATGTTCCTGAACCGGACGTGTTTCAATGGCCTCTACCGCGTCAATAGCAAAGGAGGGTTTAACGTCCCGTTTGGCCGCTACGACCAGCCCGTCATCTGCCATCCGCAAACCATTCTGGCCAATAGCAAGCTCTTGAGCCGCGTCACCATCCTGCAAGGCGATTTTGCGCAGGTGCTAAACCATACGCCCGCCAATAGCTTTTTTTACCTCGACCCGCCCTACAAGCCCTTAAGCAAAACCGCAGCCTTCAACGCCTACGCCACCGAAACCTTCGATGCCGCCTCCCAGGAGCGGCTAGCCGCTTTCTGCCACGGGTTAGATGCGAGGGGCCACCAATGGCTTTTGAGCAACTCCGACCCACAAAACACGGATGCTGCCGACTCGTATTTCGATGACTTATACGCCGCCTTCACTATTCGACGCGTCCAGGCCAAACGGCACATCAACTCGAAAGCCAAAGGCCGAGGCAAAATCAGTGAACTATTGATTAGCAACTACGCACCCACGCCGGAAGCCCAGTTCGCTTGATGCACCAGTAGCAACGGCTTACAAGCCCAATTTTTCCAAAGGAATCTCTTTGAAGAAATAGCGGCAACCCACTTCCTCAATGTATTCCAACACGTCCCGGTAAGACGGGTCCCGGAACCAGTCGTTCAGCAAGTAATAAAATTGCACACGTAGGCCCAACGGCGCCACCAGCTTTTCGTATTGCCGCTTCTTGAAGTGGCAGGTCTGCAGCTTCTCGTCCACCGAGCCCGAGCCGGCCTGAAATTTCTTCTCGATGATGTACAGCGTGCCGCCGACCAATACGGCCCCATCGGGGAGCAGCCGCTTGCTCACCAACTGGGTATAATCGACGCCCCGGGCTGCCAGCAGGTTTTTATACAGCTTGTTTTTCTCGAACAGTACCCCCACCGGCAGCGTGGTGGCCCGGTCCACCACCGTGTCGCCGTGCAGCGCGTAGCGCGGATGCTCCAAAAAAGCATCGCGCAGTTCCGTGCTGCGTTCAAATTCCAACCCGTTGCGGTTCGTATTGGCACCGCCGCCAGATGTATTAAAGGGCCGTATCAAGAGCTGCTTCGTAACGGGTGAAAAATTCCGGCAACGAAACCCCCAGCGTCTGGCACAAGGTCAGAACATTAAGCAACGACGGGTTACGTTCCCCGCGCTCAATCTGGCCAATGTACGTCCGGTGAAAACCGCAGCGGCTAGCCAATTCCTCCTGCGAAAGATGCTGCCCGATACGCCAGTGGCGTACCTCCTGCCCAAATGCTTTTAGTGTTTGTTTCCGCACCCTCAAAACACGCTACTTATTGTCGGCGCAACAACCGACAATAAGTAGCATTCCAAACTCCATTTTAAAACAAAAAAACCGCCCGCTCCCCAACCGGAAGCGGGCGGCCTCATTTCCAGCCCTACCCAGCAACTAAGCCACCTTCGGCTTCTCCTCCTTCGCCTTCCCGCCCCCGGAGTCGAGTATCATCCGCATCTGCACGTACCCGTCATAAAGCGGCCGGTCAATCAGCTTAAACGCCTTCATGTCCTCGTCCAGGGTGCGCACCTCCTCCATCAGGTCCGCGAGCAGGTCCTCCAGCGCCGCCCCCGACAGCACCCGCTCGTCGATGCTCTTGCGCGCGGCCGGCAGCGCCGTCCGGAAAGCATCCAGCGCAGCCGCCAGCGGCTTCAGGTGCTTGGCCTGCAGGCCCTGCTTGGCCAGTTCCGGCACTACGTCGGCGCGGGCCGCGCTGCCCAGCACCGCCCCCACCTCCCCCTGAAACGCCAGCGGCCGCAGCTTCCGCAGCTGCTTGTTGCTCAGCGTCACCGACGCCTGCAGGTCCGTGTCGTCCAGCCGTGCCGCCACCCGGCCCAGCGGCCCCAGCAGGCCCGGCAGCAGGTCCAGCACCGTGGCGCGCGCCGCCAGGGCCGCCTCGGTCAGCTTTTTGGTGCGCTTGGCCGTGCCGCCCCGCGCCCCCGCCACCTTGGTGTAGAGCGCCACCACGTCCTTGGCCTGCGCGTCGGCCACCTCGCTTTCCGCAATCGACGCCTCGTTTTCGGTCAGGTAGGCCACCGTGCGGCCCACCATCACCAGTTGGTCTTCTTTGTACTGCTCCATCTCTTGGGGGTAAAGTAGTTGGTAGAGTCGCTCCACCCAGCGTTGCAAGCCACCCCTTGCGGCCGCCAATGTACAGGGAATTAAGCACAAACACTGCCTGCCCGCCACCCCCTGCCGGCCACCCCAAACACCCTTCGGCATTCCAGAACACCCTCCGGAATTCGAAAACACCTTCCGGCATTCGGAAACACCCTCCGGAATCCAGAAACACCCCCCAACTATTCCAAAACACTCTCCGACCTTTCCAAAACACCTTCCGACATCGCCCAAACACCCCCGGTCCTCCCCAAAACACCCCCCGGCTGCCCCCAAACACGCCCCGCCCCGCCCAAAATACCCCCCAGCCTTTCCAAAACACCGTCCGGACGGGTCCAAACAGCCGCCGACTTCGCCAAAACACCCCCCGGCACCTCCCCAACACCTCCCGGCCACTCCTCCCCCCCCCGGGCGCCGCAAACCACCAGTTTTGAAGCGCCTCCCCCTTCCAACAGCACCGCCTGTCCGATAAAACCGTCACTTTTTATTCCTTGCCCCCTGCCGCAAAAGCCCAACCCTGGAGCAAGCAGCATCCGCATTCTTCGTAAAGTTTAATTCCTCCTGGCCCCAAGGCTGCTCTTGTCACCAGCCTGGCCTCAAATCTGCATACGTACTTCTCAGCCGGGGCCAGCCATCCATTGCCCCTCCCGATTACCCAGGCCCACCCGGCAGCCAATTCCCTACGTGTTTACCCGCAAATAATTCGCTTGGCGAAATCATTTATTCGCCGATTCTTTCCAGGGGCTCATCCTAAAAAATCCCATTTCGAGCGCAGGTTTCGACTCAAACCCCTACCTTGCTAGCATGAAAAGCTGAACCCTACGCGGCCGGCTTTCTTTTCTATCCTCTTTGCACCCTCCCACCGTGTCCATCGAACTAGAATTCACCGCCCCCCTGGCCCCCGTTGCCGTCGGCGCCGCCCCCCAAACGTTTCCGGCCCGCACCGCCTACGACCACGTCGTGCTGCCCGGCGACTTCCCCGACCCCACCGTCACCAAAATTGGCGACACCTACTGGGCCAGCGCCACCACCGCCGAGTGGGGCGCCATCTTCCCTCTTTTCCGCTCCCATAATCTCCTGGATTGGGAGTTGGTCGGCCACGTTTTCCCCGACAAGCAGCCCGACTGGGCCAGTTCCAATTTCTGGGCGCCCGAATTTCACCACGAAAACGGCCGCACCTACCTGTACTACACCGCCCGCAGCAAAAAGGGCGGCATGCTGTGCGTGGCCGTGGCCAGCGCCGACCGCCCCGAAGGCCCCTACCGCGACCACGGCCCCCTCGTGGGCCAGGAAGCCGGCTCCATCGACGGCTTTGCGATGCCCGATGAAAACGGCGACCTCTACCTCGTCTGGAAAGAAGACGGCAACTCCTGCCAGCAGGAAACCCCCATCTGGGCCCAGCGCCTGAACGATGACCGCACCGCCCTCGTCGGCGAAGCCACCGAGCTGTTCACCAACGACGCCAAGTGGGAAGGCCCCCTCGTGGAAGGCTCGGCCCTGGTGCGGCACAACGGCTGGTTCTACCACTTCTTCGCCGGCAACTCCTGCTGCGGCAAAGGCTGCAACTACGCCACCGGCGTGGCCCGCTCCCGCACCCTGCTGGGTCCTTGGGAAAAGCACCAGCAAAACCCCATCCTCGACCGCAACGACGTGTGGAAATGCCCCGGCCACGGCACCGTGACCGAAATGGACGGCCGCTGGTTCCTGCTCCACCACGCCTACCTCGCCGATAGCCACGAGTTCGTGGGCCGCCAGGGCCTCCTTTCCGAGTTCACCTGGAACGAGCAGGAGTGGCCCGAGTTCGTGAACCGCAGCCCCCAGGCCGCCCCCCTCGCCGACGTGTCCCGCCTCAACGTGGCCGACGAGTTCGAAGGCGACCAGCTCGGCCTCGAATGGCAGTGGCCCATCAGCGCGCCCAAGCCCGCCACCGAGCTGCGCGCCGGCCAGCTGCACCTCGCCGCTGGCGCCTCGCGCCTCGGCAACCTGGTGGCCCGCCGCACCCACGTGGCCACCTACAAAGCCGCCACCACCCTCGACTTCGCCGCCCTGCCCGCCGACACTTACGCCGGCATCGCAGCCGTCGGCGACCCCTACAACGCCCTCGCCCTCATGGCCGGCAACGGCCAGGTCCAAATCTGGCACGTGAAAAGCGGCCTGCAGCAGTGCCTCGCCCAGGTCTTCCTCGACGCGCCCTGCGACACGCTCTCGCTCCGCCTCGAAGTGTGGGGCGGCCAGCGCTACCGCTTCGCCTACAGCACCGACGGCGCCACCTGGCAGCCCCTGCCCACCGAAAGCTTCAGCCTCAATGGCACCTACCTCCCGCCCTGGGACCGGGGCGTGCGCGTGGCCCTCGTAGCCCAGGGCGCTGAAGGCAACGTGGCCACCTTCAATAATTTGATTATCCGCAACAAGCGGTAAGCTGGTTTCCCCGGAACAAAAAGGCCCGGTCGTCTATAAGGACAGCCGGGCCTCTTTGTTAGAACGAGGTAGAGACGCAATACTTTGCGTCTCGTCGTTGCTGATGTTGTTAGCTCTGCGCGGTTATGCGCAGTTGCGGCCGTTCAACGACGAGACGCAACATGTTGCGTCTCTACACCACGCGTAAAAACAGCAACGCCCGACACATCAGTATCGGGCGTTGCTGTTTTTGATTCAATCAAGTTGCTATTAGCGGCGGTGCTTCTTCGATTTGCTCTTCGACTTTGAAGGCGTGCTCTTGGAAGACTTATGCGAAGAGCTCTTTTTGGAAGAGGCTTTGCTTTTGCTGCTCTTGCTCTTCGCCTTCGATTTGCTGGACTCCGATTTCGACTTGTGCTTGGCCTTGCTCGATTTGCTTTTGCTGCCCGAAGAAGACTTGTGAGCTTTCGACTTGCTGCTGTGCGATGACGACTTGTGCGACTTCGACTTGCTGCTGTGGCTGCGCGAGGAAGCGTGGCGGGCGGCACGGCGGGCTTCGGCGCGCGCCTCGGCCCGGGCTTCTTCGCGGGCTTCTTCGCGGCGGGCGGCAGCCCGGCGGGCGGCCATGGCTTCGGCGTGGCGCACCTCGTAGCTGCGGGCCGTGCGGGAAGTCAGCGCAGCTTCTTCGCCGGTGGCTTCTTCGTTGTGGGCCGTGGCGTCGGTTTCGGGCGAAGCGGTGCTTTCGTCGGCGGCGGGCTTGGGGGCCTCGGCCACTATTTTCTTCCGGCGCACCGGCATCAGAAAGTCCCGTTCGGCGCGCTCGCGCAAGCTCAGGTTTTCTTCGCCGGGAAGCTTCGTAACGGGGGTTTGCACGCCGTTTTGGGCTTGGGCGCCGCTCCACGCGAGCAGCAGCGAAAGGAAGACAAATAGGTGCTTCATAAACGAATACTGTGTAACCAACGGAAGACAAATCTACAGGCTACCCCGTTTAAATGCAAGCCCAAAGCGGTTTTACACGCTGCAAAGACCCTTTCCGCGGCCCAAGGGCCTATTTCTCCCCCTGAACCGCCGCCGGTGCTATCCGAACGCGCACCCCGGCCGAATGCGCCCCAAACTCCGGCGCGTACAGGCACTGCACCTGGCTGAGGCCGCCCGAAAAGTCGCCCGCCTGGCTCACCCGCAGCCGGTACTCGAACACGTGCGAGCCCCGCGGCACGCGGCCCAAAAAGAAGTTGGTGGCCGCGTCGCGCGGCGACTCATAATACCCCAGCCCGTTCTGGTAGCGGTACCCGCTCGTCTGGCTGATGGGCTCCAGCCCCGCCGCCCGCTGGTCTTTCAAGTGCACGTATTCCAGCTCGCGGTCGGTGCGCAGCACGAGGCGCACCACCAGCGCATCCCCAATTCTCAGGGGCGCTGCCGGGGTGAGCTTTTCCAGCACCGGGCCGCCGCTGGTGCGGGTTTCGCGGTACAGCTCGCGCTCCAGGCTGAGCGGCGTGGCGGCGGGCGTCACCTTGTCGATGTCCTCGAAGTACTGCCAATAAAGCGCGCCCCAGGCCACGCCCGCGTCGGGCTTGGTGAGGGTGACTTTGCCCTGGGCGGGCTGAATTTCGGCGGCGGGCCAGCTGGTTTTGAAGTAGCCGGTGCCGGCCTGCGCGGCCTCGGGCCTGATGGCCTGGCCGCCCACCGCAACTTGCAGTGGCTGCGAAGGGGCCAGCCAGTCGGAGCCGCGTAGCAGCAGGGCGTAGCAGGCATCGGCGGTGGCGCGGGTGCTTTCCCAGCTGTGGGTTTGCTTCTGCTTGAGCAGCCACAGCTTCATTTCGTCCACGGCTTTCTGGTCGTGTTGAACCTCATCGAAGGCTTCGATGAGCGTGGCCTGGGTTTCGGTGGGGGCTTCGCGCCAGTAGTAGCCGCCGCGCACTTCCTTCCAGTACATGCCCAGCTCGGGCGAGTGCAGGGCGTTTTCGGCCAGTGCCCGCATGATTTCGGCGGCGGCCGGGGCCTTCGCGTCGTGGCGAAACAGGGCCAGGGCGCCCAGGGCCTGCAGATAGCGCGTCTGGGCGGGCCAGTAGTTGGCGGTCTGCTCGCGGTAGTACGCGAAGGCCGATTTTGACGCGGCGGCCTCCGCTTGCTTCGGCCAGAAGCTGCGGGCGTACAGGGCCTGGATTTGCTGGTCGCCGAGGTGGTTGTCGGCCAGCTTCACACCTTTGATTTTGCGCAGCTGAGTGTAGTCGTCGGCCAGTTCGGCGTCGAGGTAGCGCAGGGCCGGTTGCAGGATGGCCTGCGCGGTGGCGTCCTGGCTGGCATCGAAGGCGCCCAGCTTTTTCAGCTTGCCGAAGCCGGCCACGATGAGCTGGGTGATGTAGCGGTCATCCGGCATCTTCTCGAACCACGGGAAGCCGCCGCCCGGCAGCTGCATGCGCTGCAGCTTGAGCAGGGCCCGGCTGGTTTCGCCCTTCAGGCGGGTTTCATCGAACAGCTCGGTGAGGCGGGCCAGGCGGGCGTTTTCGCCCTGGGCGTCGCGCACCCAGGGCGTTTCCTGCAGCAGCAGGTTCTTGAGCTCCTGGTTCTGGGCCAGCTTGCTTTCGAGGGCATTTTTCTGGGCGGCGGTGCCGTTTTGGGCCTGGCGCGTCCACTCGGCCAGCACGGTTTTGAAGCGCGGGTTGGACCGGAGAATTTGGGCAGCCAGCAGGTTGGCGTATAGGCGGCTGAACACCTGCTCGGAGCACTCGTAGGGGTACTCCATGAGGTAGGGCAGGCTCTGCACGGCGTACCAGGCGGGGTTGGCCGTCATTTCCAGCGTGAGGCGGTAGTTGCGGCGTGTGGGGCTGCTGGTGCTGGTGAGCTTGCTCAGCTCAAACGTGCGCGTGCCGGGCCCCACGATGGGCAGCGGCAGGCTCTCGGTGAGCAAAATGCGGTTGGGGAGCACGGGCAGGGTGCTTTCCTCCCCATCGGAGTAAAAAACACCTGTCATATTGTCCGATTCCGACCCTTTTTGCTTCGATTTCGACCCTTTTTCTGCCATAATCCCCCCTCCGAGGTCCGGTTTTGGCAGTAAAAGACCCGGTTTCGACCCTTCGAGGTCCAATTTTGCTTCTCTAAGGTCCGATTTCGACCCTTTGCGCTTCGATTTCGCTCCTTTAAGGTCCGGAACCGGCTCTCCGGAGCTCGAAACCACTACCCGGTAGGTCACCGCCGCCGGTGCAAAATCACCGGGCAGGCTGATTTCCCAGCCCAGCGCGGCGCTCTGGTGCGCGGCGGCCGACACGGCTTGCTGCGCCGGGCCTTTCAGCAGCTGGGCGGTGAGGTCCTGGCCGGTGGCGGCATCCAGCAGGAACAGCTGGGCGGTGCCGCGGGTGGCGTGGTCGGTCAGGTTCGAGAACTTGGCGGCGAAGGTAAAGGTGTCGCCCTGCCGGAAAAAGCGCGGCGCGTTGGGCGTAATCTGGATTTCCTTCTGCGTGACGAGCTGCCGGGCGAGCTGGCCGCTGCGCAGGGTGCGGTCGTGGGCCAGGGCCAGCAGCTGCCAGCGCGTCACGGCCTCGGGCATCTGAAATTCGAGCACCACGTCGCCGTTTTTGTCGGTGTGCAGAGCCGGCTGCCAGAAAGCCGTTTCGCGGAAGTCGGCGCGGGCGGGTACGGCAGCGAGGTCGGGGGCGGCGGGCTTTTCGGCGGGTGGCGGAGGCGGTGGAGCCCCGACGCTACTGCCACGAAGCGTAATCTGGGTGCTCGTTCCCGGTGCAGCGTTCGCCATTGCGGCCGAAGCCCTTGGCGCGGGCGCGGCCATTGCCTTATCGGCTACTACCACTTCATTTAATTGGACCCCGCCAGCTCTCCCCCCGGATGATGAGAATTTGGGGTTCTGAATTCGACGCTCGAATAGGCGACCAAAGCCTCCTCTTTCAGCATATTCATACCCATCCCAATTATTTAACTCCGGATATTCTAATTGTTTCGGACCTTCCAGGTCTCTTACCTCGAATAGTTCATTTGAGGTAAGCTCCCCAAATCTGCCCTGCCAGCCAAGCTGCGCCGGGTAATACCCGGGGCCCAGTTCCAGTCCCATGAAGCTGTGCGGGCGGAAAATGTCCAGGCTCTGGTCATACAGCGTGGCCAGCAGCTCGGCGTCGGCGGCCTTGCCGTTGGCCTGGCGGATGGTGACGCGCCAGGTTTCCTTCTGGCCGGGCTGGAGCTTGTCGCGGAACGTGGCAATGGCCAGCCGGAGCGGCTGCGGCTTCTCCGCGACTTGCACGGTGGCGTCGTGGCGGTAGAGGCGGTTGTCGCGCACCTGCGTGGTGTGAACGTAGAGCGGGCCCAGAGCCGTAGCGGGGCCACTTTCGATGCTGAGGCGGCGCTGCTCGTTGGCGCGCAGCGTTAGCCATTCCGAGCGCAGGAGCTTGCCCTCGCGCTCCACTTCCAGCAGGATGCGGGCACCGGCTTCGCTGCTGCCCAGCAACACGCTGGCCGGCTGGCCGGGCGCCACGGTATCGGCCAGGGCCACAAACCAGTCGGGCGTCGCGAAGGGCACGGTGGCTGCCCGCGAGTCGTAGAGCGTAAAGTCGAGCCGCGCCGTATCGGTTTCGGCGGCCAGCGCTTCGAGGCGGTAGCGGCCAGTGGGCAGGGCAGCCAGCGCGGCCGGCAGGTCGAGCACGGCGCTGGCTTTGGTGTCAAAAGCCAGGGTGCGGACCAGCTCCGGCGCGGCCTCGTTTTCGGGCGTTTCGGGGGCCGGGCCGGGCACGCCGGGCGGGTTGGGGCGGAAGCGGCGGGCCAGCAGGCGCAGGGTGCCGGCGGCGGGCAGCGGCTCGCCGGTGGCGTTGGTGCTCAGCAGCGTGTAAGTGGGCAGGTGGGCTTTGTCGGCCACCTCGGGTCCCACCAGGCGCAGGCTGAGCGGGTTGCGGCCAATGGGCACGCTGCGGGTGCCGGTGCGGGTTTCGCCGGCCGCGTCGGTCACGTCGGCGGTTATTTCAAACAGGTAGCCCGGCTCCCAGCCGCGCCGCCCGCCCGGCGCTTGGGGCAACAGCGGCGGCGTGAAGGTGAGGCTGAAGCGGCCCTCGGCGTCGGTGGTGGTGCTGCCGTGGGCAATTTCCTGGGTGCCCTGGTTGCCGCCGGGCACGAAGCGGCCCCGCCCGCCGTAGCCGTAGTCGAACAGTGGCCACAGCGCGCGGCGTGTGACGCGGTAGCTCACGGTGGCGCCGTCGGTGGCCTGGCCGGCGTAGGCCCGGGCCCGGCCGCTGAGGGTGAGCGGCTGGCCCAGCTGCGGCCGGCCGGGCACCGAGTCAATGGTCACGAGGAAGGTGGGCCGCTTGTAGTCCTCCACCGCGAAGCTGAGGCTGCCGTGGTCGGTTTGCAGCTGGAACTCGCCGTTGAGCAAGCCCGCCGGCAGCACGATGGAACCGTTGAAGGAGCCGAATTCGGAGGTGGTGAAGGGCAATGTCTGCACGGTCTGGCCGTTCACGTCCACCAGCCGCACGCTCACCGACTGGCCGGTGACGAGGCTGCTTTTGGCGCGCAGCGTTTCGGTCAGGATGCCTTTGAAATACAGCGTCTGGCCGGGCCGGTAAATGGCACGGTCGGAGAAGAGAAAGGTGCGGCGCCGGGCCTGTTCGGGCTGCGGGCGGTCGGGGCGGTAGTAGCCGCCCACGTTGTTTAGGAGCAGCGTATCCTGGTCGCGCCAGAGGTGCACGCCCGTGATGCGGCTGTTGTAGTCGAGGGCATCGGCCGCGGTGTTTTCGGGCGTGAGCAGGCGGGCTTCGCCGGTAGCCGTGGTCTGCGTCACGTTGCCGGTGCGGGTCAGCCATCTGCCTTTCTTGCTGTCGTAATATTGGTACGTGCCCTGGGCCTGCACCCCGGCCAGCGCCGCGCCGCTCTGGCGCTGCAGCACCAGCAGGCGCATAGCGCCCGTGTCCGGGTCGCGCCGGTTCACCGCGCTCAACTCGCTGGCGCCCACAAAGCCGTAGCTCGTCACCGCGCCCGGCCGTTGCTCGGTTGGCTTCGCGGCCTGGTTGCTGATGATGACCAGATAATACCCAATGGGCAGCGCGGCACCCGCCGCCGCCAGCTTCTGCTCCTTGTAGTCCTGCGGGTGCGCGGGCACCGGCACGGCCCAGGTCGCGGCCGGCCTGGCACGCAGGGCCCGGGCGTAGCGCTGGGCCACGGTGCGGCTTTTCTCGTCGTATTCGCCCGATTTCTCCCACTCCTTCAGCGAAATGCGGTAGGCCCAAGCGTGCAGTTCGGTCACGTTGCGGGCCGTCAGGTCCAGCCGCCAGGGCTGGTTGGGCATGAGGATATCGGCCGCCGAAAATGCCAGCTCCGGCCGCTCAATCTGCTCGCGGAGCTGCCGGGCCCGCGCCGCGCCGCGCGACTTCGGAAACCGGGCTTCGGCCTCTTTGGCCAGGGCCAGCGCCGCCACGTTGTCGCCCGCTTCGTGCACGGCCTCGGCCCGCCGCGCCATAAACTCCGTGCTGATGGGCAACGTCTTGTACGTCTCGGCCAGGCGCGCCAGTGCCGGCTCATACTGCGCGGCCAAATCTGTGCCCTGGGTGATGCCGTGCAGGTAGTCGAGCCGTTGCAAGTCCACATCGGCCAGCGCGGCCAGGTTCTCGGGGGCCAGCTGCTGGCGCGAAGCGGTGAGGCGCTGCAACAAGTGCAGTGCGTGCAGCTGGCCGTTGAGCGAGTCGCCCTCCGGCGCGAGCAGGCGCAGGGCCGCAAACTCGGCGGCCGGGCCAAACAGCTTAGGCTCTGTAAGCTGGAACTGCTGCTCGGGCTTGGTGACGTATAGCTCCTGATTCTTCAGGCCCTCGATGGCGCGCTGGGCCAGCAAATCGTACAAAGTGGGGCGCAGGGCGCGGCCTTCGGCATCGCCGCCTACGGCCAGGTCGCCGAGGTCGGCCAGGGTGGTTTTCAGCTGCCGTTGGGGCTCGTCTTTTACCGACTGATAGTAGTGCCGCACGATGGCCGCGCCCAGCCGGCCCATGTCCCAGGTGGCCAGGCCGGTGCCGGCGTCGGTGGTCTGCTGGTCGTCGGCGGTGGGTTTGGCGCCGGCGGTGCGCTGGTAGAGGCGGTAGCGGTTCTCATTGAGGTACTGGGTGTAAAGCTCGGCCAGCAGCGAGTGCAGGATGGGCCGGGCCGGGAACTGCGCCGTCTGCACGTCCTTCTCCAGCAGGGCAATGCCCTTTTCTTCGGCGTCTTCCTCTTTTGCTTCCAGCAGCCGGATTTTGTAGAGCAGCGCCCGCACGTAAGCCGGGCTGTTGCCTTCCTTTTTGGCCTGCTGGTAGATGGACTCGACCAGCGGGACCGCCGAGGCGGTTTGGCTTTTGGCCAGCAGGGCATCTATTTTCTTCCAGCGGGCAGCGTAGGGGCCGGGGGGCGTGGGCTCGGCCGAGTCGGCGGCAAAAAAAGCGGTTAGCATAAGGCCAAAAAACAGGAGAAAACGCATAGGCAAGGGGAAACGCACCAGGGTGATTGCGCCCTTAAAGATGCCCGTCGCAATTTTATTGCACACGCCACAGACGAATTTCCGGGTCCAGTGCGTTGGCGGGCCATTCGGGCCGGCCCCGTACCTTTGTCTTTCACAGCCAGGCCAAAAGGCCGGCATTTTTCCCCTTATCCCCTTTCTTCAGTTCCCAGTTATGAAAAACTTTTTCTCTGCCCTTTTCCTCACGGCGGGCCTTGCCGGAGCCGCTGGCACCGCCCAAGCCCAGTCTTCGGTTGAGTTCGGCCCCCGGCTGGGCCTGAACGTTTCCACGGTGAAGGAGAGCGGCGCGCCCGACTCCGGCTTCAACGAGCAAATCAAGTCCATTACGGGCGTGCAGGTGGGCGCCACCCTGAACGTGGGCATCAACGAGAATTTTTCGTTCCAGCCCTCGCTCATTTATTCCAGCAAAGGCGCCGAGTACACCGGCAGCACCGACTTTCCCGGCAGCAACCCTTCCTACCACACCGCCATCAACGTCAGCGCCACGCCCAAAGTCGGCTACCTGGAACTGCCGCTGAACTTCGTGTACACCTTTGGCGGGCACGACGGCTTTCAGGTGTTTGCCGGTCCGTACGCGGCACTCGGCGTGAGCGGCAGCGGCTCGGCCAGTGCCAAAATCGACACCAACGACCCCGACCTCTTGGCCCTGGGCGTCACGGGGTCAATTCCGATTAAGCTCAAAGTAGAGTTTGGCGACAAGCAGAACGACAACGCCAACAACAACCCCGGCACCTCCGGCACGCCCACGGCCACCCTCACGGTGCGCAGCTTCGACGCCGGCCTCAACGCCGGCGTGGGCTACCGCTTCGGGCCGTTTCAGGCGCAGCTGGGCTACGGCCTGGGCCTCGTGAACTTCGCGCCTAATGACCCCGACGGCAACGACACCGGCGCCAAAAGCTACAACCGCGTGGTTCAGCTGTCGGCCAACTATTTCTTCGGCGGCAAATAACCCACTGCGGCGCTGTTGCTAAAAAGCCCGCCCCGGACTCTCCGGGGCGGGCTTTTTTGGGTCGAAAAGCGAATGCCGCGGCGCCTCAGGCCGCGTTAGCGCCGCTGGTCACGCCGTTGCCCAGCAGCACGGCCTCGGCTTGGGCAATATGCCGCTGAATGTGCACCACCATGTATTCGAGCTGGTCGGTGAGGCGGAACAAGAGCAGCGGAAAAATGGCGTTCGGAATGCGGATGGCGTTGGCGTTCACCTGCCGGGCCAGCAGCACCAGGCGCAGCAATTCATCAATCTGGCGGCTAAACACCTCGGCCACGGTGCGCGGCAGGCGGGTGCCGGTGGGCGCGTAGCGCTGGGGCGACTCGTAGGTTTTGACGCTGGCCGGCGTGCGCATGGCCTCGATAAACTTGCGCCCGAAGTAGCCCTGCTTCACGGTGGCCGCCGGCTTCGAGCCGCGGGCCTGGGCCTTGGCAATGCGCGCCGCGATGCTGGGCAAGTAGTACCCGCCCACGATGTTGAGGTGCTCCAGGCACTGGCCGGCGCTCCAGCGGCTGGGGCTGGGGCGGCGGTTCAGTTCCTCGGCGCTCAGGGGCCGGAAGCGCTGTTGCGCCACTACCCGCAATACCAGCAGGTCGTTGGTGAGTTGGTCAAAAAAGTCGGAGGTGGCGCGAACGACAGCGGGCATGGGCGCGGGAGTTAACAAGCCGTAAACATACAATTTAGCAACTGATTCCGAACAGTTTTCCCGCAGGCGGTGGCCCACAAACCCGGCAATTGGTTGCCGCTCGGTATCTTGGCTGCATGCTTCAACACCGGATTTTAGGAACTAGTGCACTTCTGAGCCTGCTGGCCCTGCCCGCCGTGCCGGCCCGCGCCCAGGCCGTGCCCAACCCCGGCGAGCGGGTGGAAAGCTTGGTCACCTTCGGCGCGCAGTCGGACAAGCAGTGGGGCGACGACGACTTCAGCCAGACCTTCTTCTTCCTCGTCCCTGAAAACCAGCGCACCCCCGTCTACATCCGGGTGTGGGACCCCGACTGCGGCGGCAAAAACGACGACCTCAAGGGCCCCGCCAACACCACCACCTCGTTCAGCCTCTACGGCGGCCCAGGCACCTTCAGCGGCCCGCAGGCGCGCGACCCGCGCCCCACCAACCCCACCCCCACCGGCCGCCTGCTCAAGAGCGTCACCTTCGGGCAAGACGCCAAGTACGACGGCAAGTGGTACACCTTTGGCCCGCTGAACCCGCTGGAAGGCGAGCAGGTCGACGAATTCAAAGGCCACGTGTTCAAGCTGGTAGCGCGCGGCCTCAGCGGCAACGACGGCAACCTGTACCGCTATTTTTTCAGCACCAGCCCCACCGAAAACGTGTCGGTGGAAGGTGGCAATGCCTTCACCTACGAGTACTGCTTCCGGCTGCCCGCCACCGCCAGCAAAACCACCGTGCACCTCTACCCTTTTGTGAACGACAAGGTGGTAAGCATCAAGCAAAGCAATTTCGACGTGGACAACGCGGCCACCCTGAATGTGTTCAGCATTGCCAAAAACGGCCAGCCCGGTGCCATGAGCGGCGACGGCGAATGGGTCAGCAGCACGCTGCCCATTGCGGAGAAAGAGCACGGCCTCAGCCTCGACTTCCGCCTCACCTCCACCAAGCCAGCCCCCAACGACATGGTGATGTATGTGACCGACCAGTACGACACGGCGCTGCCCTTCTTCGCCATTCCGCTGGGCGGCCCGCCTCGCTATCAATACGATATCAAGGTAAAGGTGCACCGGTAGAGTGCGTTTGAGGATAACCAAGAAAAGGTCATGCCGAGTGCAGCCGAAGCATCTTTACCGCAGAGAGTAAATGAATTACTTGTGCGGTAAAGATGCTTCACTGCGCTCAGCATGACGTTCTGATTTTATTTGCCTCCTGCCCTAAAAACTATTCGTCGGCTTCGCCGTCGCGGCCGGCGTTGCGGCGCGGCGCGCCGTGGTCGGCGGCTTCGTCATCACCCTGGCCGGAGCGGTTTTCCTGGCGGGCTTCCTGGCCGTAGTTCTGGGCGCGGTCTTCGCTGCGCTGCTCGCCCTGGGCGGGCGAGCCGGCCTTGCTGCCGGGCTGGCTGTCGTCGTAGGCATCGTTGTAGGAGCCGCCGCGCGAGCCCACGCCCTGGCCCGAGTCGCCGTTATTAGCCTGCGGCTGCACGTAGCCGTTGCGGTCGTCGCCGGTGCCAAAATCCGGGGTTTGGCGGGGCTGTTCGCGGCCCCGGTCGCCGTAGCCCGTGCTGCTGGCGGGACGCTCGCCGCGCTCGTCGCTGGCCGCGGGAGCATCGGCGGCGTAGGTTGGGTCGTTGGCATCGGGGCGGCCCTGCTTGTCAGAGCCGCCGGGCGTGGGCAGGTAATCTTCGGTCTGGTTGCGGTGTTCGCCGGTAGGCTGGCCAGCGTTGGTTTCAGCGGCGCCCCACAGGGAAGTGTGGCCGTAATCGGGGGCAAAGCCAGTATCGGTCGGGCTTTTGGCCGAGCCGTTGTCGACCTGCCGGGCGCTGTTGACGTCGGCGCGGTCGGGTTGGTTGCGGTTGTCGCCGTTGGGGCCTGCAAACTCGCCGCCGCGCGCGGTGCTGGCGCCCGTGGCCGGGCCGCCGGGGGCGCTGACCAGCACGGGCCCGCGCTCAAAGCCGTAGCCACTGCCGGTATCGGGGCGCTCGTCGCGGCCGTCGTACTGGCGGTAGGCGTTGTCCTGCACGCCGGGGCGGCCGGCGCCGCCGTAATACTGGTCTTCGGCCGAGTGATGGGGCTGGTATTCCACTACGCGGTTTTGGTTGCCGAAGCCGCCGTGGGTGGTGCCTGCCAGGTCCTGCGCGCCAAATTCGCCGCGGTTGGGGTCGCTGTCCTGGTTGTCGCGGCGGGCCTGGTCGCGGTAGCTGTCCTGGGTGCTGTTGCTGAAATTGCCGCCGTAGGTGTCGCCGGGCGTGAGGTCGGCGGGGTCGGCTTCTTTGTTTTCCTGCTGGGCAGGATTGGCTTCCACCGCGCCCTGGCCCGCGCCGGTTTCGGCGTCGGCCAACGACTCGCTCGACGCGGGCGCTTCGGGGCTGTCAACGTCGGGCGTGCCCGTGGTGGGCGGGCCGCCAGGGATGCCCACGCCGGCATTGGGCGCGGTGGGCCGGGCGGCCGTGTTGCCAATGGGCCCGTCGATGCGGTTGCCCGCAATGTCGTTGTCTTCGGTGTTGAGGTTGAGCGGTTCGTTTTCCATGAGGACGGGGCCAGAATTCGGTGAAGAATAAACTGCTCGTCTATACGCGCCGGTCAACCCGTTGTTTTCCGGGCGCCTTCCCCGGCCGGAGTCAATTTCAGACCGGCAAAGCGTTCGGTCCGGCAATTTTACCTTTGCGGCGCCGCGAGCCTTCCGGCGCCGCGGGCTGCCAACTCGCACCCGGCGCCGCACGTTATGCCCGGCAAGTCATTTACCCCCCATTCACCCGCTCATGCTCACCGGCACCGTTAAATTTTTCGACGACACCAAAGGCTTCGGCTTCATCGTCGCCGACGACAACCAGGAAGAAATCTTCGTCCATCAAACCGGCCTCATCCACGAAATCCAGGAAGGCGACCGGGTCCAGTTCGATATCAAAGCCGGCAAAAAAGGCCCGAACGCGGTGGAAGTCACCCGCATAGTGTAAGCCGAGAAAAGCCGAGTCGCTTGGCAAAAAAGAACGTCATGCCGAGCGCCAGCGAAGCATTTTTACTGTAGCAGTAACTCTTAATTACTATTGCGGTAAAGATGCTTCGCTGGCGCTTGGCATGACGTTCTGGCTTTTAGGCCTGCGTGCCTTCGCCCATTTTACTTCTTCGCCTCGTGCTTGGCCACGCGCACGCCCACGGCCATGAGGCCCGGCAGCTGGTCCTGGCGCATGTACTGCTCCAGGGTGAGGGTGTAGTTGCCGGCTTTGGCAAAATGCTGGTTGGGCAGGGCCAGGAGTTGAATGTCGTAGATATCGCCGGTGCCACTGCCTTTGGGCTCGCCGGTTTTGGGGTCCATCAGCAGCATTTGGTGCAGCAGCGGCTTGCCCACGGGGCCAGCCGGGCCCACCAGTGTGTGCTTCACGTACAGGTTGTAGTAGCCGTAGGCCGAGGCATGCCGCACGTTGAAATACACATCATAGCGCGCCGCCGTGTCCTGGATGGCAAACGTGAAAGCGGGCTTCTGCTGCACGTCCCAGGAGTAGTTGGCGAAGTCAATGTTCTGCTCAAACACCCGGTTGGGGTCGCAGCCCGTGAGCGCGCACAGAAGCGCGGCCACAATGGCCGCACGAAAAGCAAAGCGTTGAGTCATGCAAATAGCTGGCATTCGGTAAACAAGCAGGAATTACGAGCCGGCCGGCGTCGGCGCCGGACTGGCCGGCGCGCCGCCTTCGCCCGCCGGGCCCCGGCCGCCGCGGCGATTGCGGCCGCCCCGCCCTTCGCGACGCTCAGTGCCTCCTTCACGGCGCTCGCCGCCCTCGGCGCGGGGCTCGGTGCCTTCGCGGCGGGGCCGGGGTTCGCCGCCCTCACCCGCGGGCCGGCGGTTGCGGTTGCCGCCTTCGGGCCGGGCTTCGCCGGGGGTGCCAGGGGCAGCGCCAGTGCCATCGGGCCGGGCC
>NZ_JADQDM010000006.1 GCF_015694525.1 Hymenobacter ruricola
GCCCCGCGCCGCCGCCGCCCGCGCCCGGCTGGGGGCCGCCCAGGCCCTGCCCGCCGCCCTGGCCGCCGCCGATACCGAAGCGCCCCTGCCGCCCCGCGCCCGCGAAGACCAGCGGGGCCAGCTCACGCTGCTGCTCCACCACGCCCGCGCCGAATGGGACGAGCGCAGCGGCCCCGTTCCCCTGGCGCTGCTCCGGGCCCGACTGGCCGGTTTATTGGTCGAAATTGAAGCATTGACCGTTGAGCTTGCAAAAATTACCGACGAACGCGTTTATTAGTAATAATCTCATACCTTGCCGGCTCACTAGTCAACCCCACTTTTTCTTACGATTATGGCCGGAACCTACTCCCTCACCGCCCTCGAAACCAAGGCCGACTGTGCCGCGGCCCTCACCCCGCTGCGCCTGCGCCGCGACGAAGCCGCCGCCGAAACCAGCGCCCTCGCCTTCGCCCTGCAAACCTACGGCGACCCCGCCGCCCGCAAGGCCGAAATCACCCGCCTCAACGCCAAGCTCACCGCCGTGCAGGCCGACCTGGGCACCCTGCCCGAAGGCAAGGAAAAGCGCGACTCCGAAAACGAGATGGCCAGCTACCTGCGCCGCCGCAACCAGCTGGTAGGGCAGAGCGAAACCCACGGCGGCGACGACAAAATCGTGCTCGAATTCAAGCTCGAAATGGCCCGCCAAACCAACACCGAGGCCACGGCCCTGGTCGCAGCCATCGAAACCCACGCCGACACGCTGGCCAGCTAAAGCAGCGGCCCTGCGCGCCAAAACGCCCCGACTGCCTTGCGCGGCCGGGGCGTTTTTTTTAAAAGAAACGGGAATACGGCCGGCGCTGCCCCCGCCCCTACCCGGCCGTGGGCTGGGCGCCGGGAGCCAGCATCACCCACAGGTGCAGGCGCACGAGGTCGCCCATCGAGTCGCAGCCGTCGAAGGCCCGGGTGTGGTGGTAGCGGTTGAGCTCGGCTTTGAGCTGCGCCACCTTGTCGGGCGGGGCCAGCTCGTGGGCGCGCATCACGTCGAGCAGGGCCTTGAGGCGGTGGCGCTCGGCGCGGGCGCGGCCGGCCATGAGGGCGCGCTCCTCGGTTTGGTACTGGCGCACGGTTTCGGGCTTGAGCAGGTGGGCGCACATCTCCACCACCGGGGCGTTGTCCTTGAAGGAGCGGGGCAGGTACATGCTGCGGCGGCCCTCGTAGCTCTGCTGGTCGAAGTCGATGGCCCGGACGCGGTACTGCTCGTCCTCGAAGTCGGGCGTGACGGCGATGACGTAGTTGTAGGCGCGCATGTCGCCGAGCAGCCGCACGAAGCAGCGCTCGTTGAACTTCACGAACTCCTTGGCAATGCGCACCTGATTCAGGTGCGGCCGGGTGAGGTGCCGGGCAATGAAATCGTCGCCGGGAATGCCCACGATGTGCTCCTCAATGAGCGTGTCGCCGCTCACCAGAAAGTTGATGGAATTCGGCGACAGCAGGTGCTCCAGCTCCAGCCCGTAGAGGCGCGAGGCATCGGCCTGCTTCACGTAGAAGTAGTCGTAGTTGTCGTTGAAGCGGTTGACGATGCGCACCCGAAACGGCTGCGAGTTGCCGAACTCGCAGTAGTCGATGCGGTCGGCCACCAGGTGCTTCGTAAACGACAAGTCCCCGGCCGTTTTCAGCTGCGCGTACACCTCCGTGAGGCCCGTGCCGAGCTCCTGCATCTCGGGGCCCTCGAAGTAGACGGTTTGCCAGAGGGTGTCCTTGCCGGTGCGGTCAATCAGCGGAAAGGCGTTGCTGTAGCGGCGCAGGTCGGCGTAGGCCACGGGCAGGTCCACGGCGCGGTCGTAGGCGCGCAGGTACTCGCGCAGGGCCGGCGTGAGCGGGTAGGCGGGCTTTTTGCGGGAGATGTCCATGGCACGAGTGGCTGAGTAAACTGAGAAAAAAGAACGTCATGCAGAGCGGAGCGAAGCATCTTTACCGCAGTAGCAATTCTTTTTCTTGACGATTGAGTTAGTATCGAGGTAAAGATGCTTCGCTGCGCTCGGCATGACGGTCTTCTTTACACCTGTCCTTACCCCGCCAGCTCGTTCACCAGCTCCACGTACTGCTGGCGGGCGGCGTCTTTGCTGGTGCCCTTCAGGCCGTTCCAGGCGTCGTACTTGGCAATGGCTTTGAAATCGAAGCCGCCGGGGCGGTCGCCGCTGAGGTCGCCTTCGGTGGCTTGCTTGTAGAGGGCGTAGAGCTGGAGCAGCACCATGTTGGAGGGCTTGGCGGGCAGCTGCTGGGCGCGCTGGCTGGCGGCCTCGAATTCTTCTTGCGTGGTCATGTGTGGTGGGTTGGTGGAGTGGTGGGTTGGTGAAATGGTCAGAACGATGCAAAGAACGTCATGCCGAGCGCAGCGAAGCAGCTTTACCGCAGCAGTAATCAATTTCACTATTGCGGTAAAGATGCTTCGCTGCGCTCGGCATGACGGTTCCTGCTTCCTGGCCAGGCGCTGCGGAAGTAAGCTCGGCCGCAACCCCGGCCGCGGGCCGCGGCGTATGCGGAGCCCCCCTTCTCCCCTTTCCACGCCATGAAAAAACCCAATGTCGAAGCCCTCGTGCAGGAGTTTCTGAAACACAAGCTCACCCTGGCCCTGGCCGAAAGCTGCACCTGCGGGCTGGCCGCCGCGCAGCTGGCCCCGGCCACCGGCGTGAGCGAGGTGCTGCTGGGCTCGGTGGTCACCTACCACACCGACGCCAAGCAGAAGCTGCTGGGCGTGAAAAAGGAAACCCTGGCCACCTACTCGGCCGAAAGCCAGCAAACCACCAACGAAATGGCCCTGGGCCTGCAAAAGCACCTGCCCGGCGCCGACGTGTACGTGGCCGTGACGGGCCTGTGCGGCCCCGGCGCCTCGGCCACCCCCGACAAGCCGGTGGGCACCACCTTCGTGACGATACTGCTCGACGGCCACGCCCACGAGTACCGCGCCGAACTCACGGGCACCTCCGACGAGCTTCGCCAGCAAGCAGCCGCCCTCATCTACGCCAAGCTGCTGGAGCTACTGGAGCGCCGGCAGATTGGGGCCGTGGCGGCCCAGCCCAGCACCACGCGCCCCGGCCAGAAGGCCGCTTAGCGCCCGCCCGCCGCGCGGTAGAGCGTAGTGATGCGGAAAAGCCCGGTTTTGCGGTCGAAATCGGTCAGGCTTTGGTCGGCGCGCAGCTTGCTCAAAGACGACACAAAAACGGGGTTGCTGGCCGCGTAGGCTTCGCGCAGGTAGCGCGGCGTGAGCGGAAAGATAAGCCCGGTGAGGCCCCGGCTGAAAAAATAGCGCGGGGCCGAGTACGGCCCCAGGGCATTGGCCCCGGGCGTGAGCGCCGCTGGGCCATTGCCTCCGCCCCCACCACCCGGCAAGGTGCTGCTGGTGTAGATGGCCAGGGTGTCGGCGGCTTCGAGTTGATATTCCCCTCCTTGGTACAGCCGGCGGGTGCGGCCCTTGCTCGACACGTAACCCCACAGGCTGTCGGGGTCCACGCGCAGCTTCACGGTTTGGGGGCCGCGCGGCACCACTACCACCACCATGCCGTGCTTGTCGGGGTAGAAGGCATCAACGCCTGCGGGCTGGGCCACGCGGCGGTGGAAAGCGGCGGCCGTGCGGTAGGCCCCCGGCTGAATGCTGAACACCTGCGCCCCGGCCGGCCCCGCCAAAAGCGCCCCCCACACGACCAACGACCAACGAATAGATTGCATAAACGAACGAAAAAGCAGCCACTGAAGAAGCCAAAGATACACGGCTGCGCAGGCCCGGGTTCCCGGCCCGGGGCCCCGGGCCTGCGCGGCCGCAATCGTTTGAGACGCCGCTGCTGCCGCCTGGCAGGCTTCTCCAGCGGTAGAAAACCCGGCTTAAAGGGGCCTTGCTGCAAATGTGCCGGGTATTGCCGAACTTTGGGCGGGGCCCGGATGCCCGGTGCCGACATCTTTCCCTTTTCCATGAAAAAAACCATCTTGCCGCTGCTGCTTGCGGCCCTTCTGCTCGCCCACGGCACTGCCGGCGCCTGGGGTTTCTTTGGTCACCGCACCATCACGCAGGTGGCGGTCTACGAGGTGCCGTCGTCGCTGCAGGCCTTTTACTTCCGGCACATGGCCGAACTGGTGCGCCAGAGCACCGCCCCCGACGAGCGCCGCAACGACGACCCCACCGAGGCGCCCAAGCACTTCATCGACCTGGACCATTTTTCGGAAGACAACCCCTTCGGCAAAATGCCCCGGCAGTACGACAAGGCCACGGAAAAATTCACGGCCGACACGCTCAAGAAGTACGGCACCGTGCCGTGGGTGGTGATGGAAACCAAGGACAACCTCACCGAGGCCTTCCGGCAGCGCGACACGCTGGGCATCATCAAGTACTCGGCCGAGCTGAGCCACTACGTGGCCGACGCCTTTGTGCCGCTGCACACCACCATCAACTACGACGGCCAGCTCACCGACCAGAAAGGCCTGCACGGCCTCTGGGAAAGCCAATTGCCGGAGCGGTTCATCAACGACTACAAGCTGGACGGGCAGCCGGCCAAGTACGTGAAAGACCCGCTGGCCGCCATCTGGGAGGTGCTGCAGCAGAGCTACGGCTTCCTGGGCGAAACCTTCGACCGGGCTACCAAGATTGAGAAAACGATGAAGCCGGAGGTGCGCTTCACGTTCTCGCACCGCTACGGCAAAACCTCGCGCCGCTACTCCGACGCCTTCGCCGATGCCTACGAGAAGGAAGTGGGCGGCATGGTGGACTACCGCCTCAAGGGCGCGCCCACGCTGGTGTCGTCGCTCTGGCTCACGGCCTGGCAGGATGCCGGCAAGCCCGACCTCAACGCCCTGATGACGCCCAGCAAGCCCACCAAGGAAGAAAAAGAAAAGCTGAACACCGAGCTGGCGGCCTGGAAAAAAAATACCCTGGCCCAGGACCAGCTCCTGCTGGCCCAGCAAAAAGTGAAACGGGTGGAAGCCGCCGACGAAATCAAGTCGGCCAAGGAAATGGCCGACCCGGCCGCCACCGACGCCGCCCCGGCCCCCGAAACTCCGGTGGCGGCCCCGGCCGCCGCGCCCGCCACCGACAAGGTGAAAATCAAGACCAAGGACAAGGATGGCAGCGAAAAAGTTAAGCTGAAGGGCGACGCGCCCAAGTAGGCAAGGCGCTTGGCAGTTGGGGCCAAAAAGGCCTTTTGCTACGGTTCAGGCAATAAAAAAGAGCTTGGCTTTCCTTAAAAAGCGGCCGTACTTAAAGCCGATTCCGCACGCCGCGGGGTCGGCTTTTTCCTTTCCACCACTTTTTAGTACTGCTTATGATACTGCGCCTCGATGAGCTGGCCCTCGACCTGCCGAAGCCCAAAAACCCCTCCGCCAACGACGCCGCCGCGGTGCAGGAACTGCTGGGCGGCAAGTTTGGCGAAATGAGCACCCTGATGAACTACACGTTCCAGTCGTTCAACTTCCGGGGGCGCGACCGGCTTCGGCCGTTTTACTCCCTCACGGCGGCCATTGCGGCCGAAGAGTACTCGCACATCGAAGCCGTGAGCTACGCCATCAACCTGCTGCTGACCGGCGTGAGCAAGCGCAACCCCGACCCGGTGTCGGCCCCGCTGGCCGGCGCCGCCGACGCCCGCAACACCCACCACTTCATTGCCAGCGGCCAGGCCGCCCTGCCGCAAGACTCGCTGGGCCGCCCCTGGACCGGCGACAACGTGTTCAGCTCTGGCAACCTGCGCCTGGACTTGCTGCACAACTTTTTCCTGGAATGCGGCGCCCGCGCCAACAAGATGCGGGTATACGAAATGGTATCGGACCCCTGCGCCCGCACTATGGTGGGCTACCTGCTGGTGCGCGGCGGCCTGCACGTGTACGCCTACGCCCTGGCCCTGGAAAAGCTCACCGGCGTGGACGTGAAGAAGCTCATGCCCGTGCCCAACCTCTCGAACAAGATGTTCCCGGAGGCCCGCGAGTTCATGAAGCACGGCTTGCACCGCGAACTGTACACCTTCTCGCCGAATGCTTACATGGAAGCCGGCGTGATTTGGAACGGCAAGCACCCCGAGGACGGCTCCGAGCTGCAAGTCATTCAGGGCGCGAAAAAAGGCGTCCCCTACCCCGTACTCGAAGAAGAGCCGCAGCTCAACTCGCCCGGCGAGGACAACTTCGACCCCGAGATGTTTGCCGACATCGCCAAGAAGCTGGGCCTGGGCAAAGACCTGCAATCGTACCGGCCGTCGTAGAGACGCAATATGTTGCGTCTCATCGTTGAACGACCCCGCCTGCACCGCACTTCCCCAACGGCGCGGAGTAGAGACGCAAAATGTTGCGTCTCTACTCCGTTTCAGCCCGGCTCCGCCATTGCGCGTGGCCGGGCTTATTTTGTGCCATGAACCGCTTCCTTTTCGCCGGGCTGGTGCTGCTGGCCGCCTGCAACCAGACGCCGCCTCCCACGGCCGCGCCCAAAGCCAAGCCCGTCATCCCCGGCCCCGACCTGGCCACCCTGGCCGACAGCACCGCGCCGGCCGCGCTACTGGCTTATGGCAAGCAGTACCCCGGCTCCGAAGTGCTGATTAAGACGCGCCTGGGCAACATTCGGGTGAAGCTCTACGACGACACGCCCATTCACAAGGCCAACTTCCTGCTGCTGGCCCGCAAGGGCGTGTTCGACGAAACCATGTTCAACCGCGTGGTGAAGGACTTTGCCGTGCAGGGCGGCCAGACCTATAACGCCCGCACCATCCGGCTGAAGCGCTACCGCCTGCCGCCCGAGTTTCGGGCAGAGCATTTCCACCGCAAAGGCGCCCTGGGCATGGCCCGCTACGACGACGAGCAGAACCCCGGCCACCTGTCTTCCAACACTGACTTCTACTTCGTGGTGGGCGAAAAAATGGCGCCGTTTCAGTCGCAGGCCATGGCCGGCCGCAAGCTCACGCCCGCGCAGGTAAACGCCTACGCCACCGTGGGCGGCGTGCCCTCGCTCGATGGCAAGTACACGGTTTTCGGCGAAGTCATCGAAGGCCAGGACGTGGTGGATAAAATTGCCAACGAGCCCGTGGAGTCGGATAAATGGCCGGTGACGGACATTCCGATGAAGGTGGAAGTGGTGAAGTAAGGGGCCGTTGCAATCGGGCAATAAAGCCCGTCATGTCGAGCTTGTCGAGGATTCTCGCGTGGGGGAGTGTTTATTACTGCTGCACGCGAGATGTCTCGACAAGCTCGACATGACGGCCTGGTAAGCTCAACATATCCAAATAAAAAGGCCCGCCCCCAGCGGGAGCGGACCTTCTCGTATCGGGAGGGAGAACAGTTTCTCACTCTCGGTTCAGGAACACCTTTGCAAAGAGCTTACCAAATTTTGGCGCGCACGGCCGCGGGGCGCACCATGGCGTCGCCGTCCTTGCAGCCAAAGGCCTGGTGAAACTCCGGCATGTTTTGCAGCGGGCCGTTGGTGCGGTACTGCTCGGGCGAGTGCGGGTCGGTCTGGATTTGCTGGCGCAACGCCTCTGGGCGCTTGTGGCCGCGCCAGATTTGGGCGTAGCCCAAGAAAAAGCGCTGCTGGGGCGTGAAGCCGTCAATCGACTTGCCGGCCTTGGCCTGCGGCGTTTTCATAAAGGCCTGGTAGGCAATGGTAAGACCGCCGAGGTCGGCCAGGTTTTCGCCCATGGTCAGGGCGCCGTTCACGTGCACCGAATCCAGGGGCGAGAAGGCGTCGAACTGCTTGCCCACCACCGCGGCGCGCTGCGTGAACTTCTCAGCATCTTCCTTGGTCCACCAGTCGCGCAGGTTGCCCTGTGAGTCCGATTTGCGGCCCTGGTCGTCGAAGCCGTGGGTCATTTCGTGGCCAATCACGGCGCCGATGCCGCCGTAGTTCACCGCGTCGTCGGCCTTGGGGTCGTAGAACGGCGGCTGCAGAATGCCGGCCGGGAACACAATCTCGTTCAGGCTCGAATTGTAGTAGGCGTTCACCGTGGGCGGCGTCATGCCCCACTCGCCCCGGTCAATGGGCTTGCCGAACCGGCTCAGGTTGTCCTTCGATTCCCATTCGGCCGTGGCAAACAAGTTGTTCAGCGCGCTTTCGCGGCTGATTTTCAGGTCCGAATAATCCTTCCACTTGTCGGGGTAGCCAATTTTCACGGTGAAGGCGTTCAGCTTCTTGGTGGCCTCGGCCTTGGTGGCGGCGCTCATCCAGTCGGTGGCCTGAATGCGCTCGGCGTAGGCCTGGCGCAGGTTTTCCACCATCACCTTGGCGCGGGCCTTGGCTTCGGGCGAGAAAGCCTCGTCCACGTACAGCTGGCCAAAGGCTTCGCCCAGGGCGCCGTCGGTGGCGCGCAGGGCGCGCTTCCAGCGGGGCTGCTGCTGCTTGGCGCCACTGGTCACCTGCGAGAATTTGAAGGCTTCGTCGCCGTAGGCCTTGGGCAGGGCCGAGGTTACGGCCGACACCAGGTGCCAGCGCAGGTACTGCTTCTGGTCGGCCAGCGGCTCTTCCTTGAACATGGTGCTCACTTCCTTCAGGAATTCGGGCTGGCCCACGATGACTTCCTTGGCCGCGCCCAAGCCGCCGGCCTTGAGCACCAGCGGCAGGTTCAGGTTGGGGTAGTCGGCCGCGGCTTGCGTCACGGTCATCTTGTTGTAGTTTTTCTCGCGGTCGCGCAGGTCCACGCGGCTGCGGCTGGCTTTGGCCAGGCGCGTTTCGATGCGCGTGACGGTGGCGGCGTTTTTCTCGGCCGTGGCCAGGTCGTCGCCCAGCATCTTAAACAGGTTCACCTGGTAGGTCTGGTAGGCGGCCCGAATGGTTTTCGAGCGGGCGTCGTCCTTCAGATAGTAGTCGCGGTCCGACAGCGAAAGGCCGCCCTGGCCCATGCGCACCACGTACTGCGTGCTGTTTTTGGGGTCCTGGCTCACGCCGAAGCCGTACCAGCCCGTGGCAAACGACTTGGGGTCGGCCAGGTACTGCTGCATTTCGCCCAGGTCTTTGATGGCGGCAATGCGGTCGAGGCGCGGCTGCAGGTACTTGAGGCCGGCTTTCTCGATGGCCACGCTGTCCATGGAAGCGGCGTAGAAGTCGCCCACTTTCTGCAGGTTCGAGCCGGGCTTGGCCGAACGGTCGGCGGCGGCTTTCTCCAGAATGCGGCGCTCCACGTCCTGGTTGTGGTTGATGAGCTGGTTGAAGGCACCCCAGCGGGTTTCAGCCGGCGGAATGGGGTTGTTTTTCAGCCAGGAGCCCGACGCGAATTGGAAGAAGTCGGTGCAGGGCGCCACCGAGCGGTCCAGGCTGGCCAGCGAGATGCCGGTGCCGCCTTGGGCCGTGCCAGCGGGCACAGTCGTTTTCACCTTGCCCGCGCCGGACTTGGTTTTAATCTTGGTGTCCTGGGCCTGAACGGCGCCGGCCGCCAGTCCCAGCACCGCCGCGGAAACGGCCGCGCGTCGCAATAAAGAGAAATGAGTCATGTTGAAAATTTTTGGGCAAAACGTTAGAAAGTGCAAGGTATGAAGGCGGCCTGGCGTTGAAAAATTCAAAAAATTAAAACAACAGGTAAAGGATTGGCAATGACGTCTTCTACCAAAAAGGGCCGCCATGCCGAACGAAGTCGAAGCATGACGGCCCTTTTTTAAACTGCTGGCTTACGCCTTAACCGATTACCAGATTTTGGAGCGTTCGGCGGCGGGGCGCATCATCTTGTTGCCGTCCTGGCAGCCGAAGGCCTTGTAGAACTCCGGCATGTTCATCAGCGGGCCGTTGGTGCGGTACATGGCCGGCGAGTGCGGGTCGGTCTGCACCTGCTGGCGGATGTACTCGTCGCGGGTGTTGGTGCGCCAGATTTGGGCGTAGGCCAAGAAAAAGCGCTGCTCCGGCGTGAAGCCGTCAATCTTGGCCTGGGCCTTGGCCTGCGGGGTTTTTTCGAAGGCCTGGTAGGCGATGGTGAGCCCGCCGAGGTCGGCCAGATTCTCGCCCATCGTGAGCTTGCCGTTCACGTGCACCGAGTCCAGGGGCGAGAAGGCGTCGAACTGCTTGCCCACGATGTCGGCTTTGGCGTTGAATTTGTCGGCGTCTTCCTTGGTCCACCAGTCTTTCAGGTTGCCTTCGGCGTTGTACTGCCGGCCCTGGTCGTCGAAGCCGTGGGTCATTTCGTGGCCAATCACGGCGCCCACGCCGCCGTAGTTCACCGCGTCGTCGGCCTTGGGGTCGTAGAACGGCGGCTGCAGAATGCCGGCCGGGAACACAATCTCGTTCATCGGCGGGTTGTAGTAGGCGTTCACCGTGGGCGGCGTCATGCCCCACTCGTTGCGGTCAATCGGCTTGCCGAAGTGGCTCACTTCCTCTTTGTTGGCCCACTCCTGGGCGGCAAACAGGTTGTTCAGGTAGCTCTCGCGCGAGATGCTCAGGGCCGAATAGTCCTTCCACTTGTCGGGGTAGCCGATTTTCACGGTGAAGGCGTTGAGCTTTTTCAGGGCCTCGGCTTTGGTGGCGGCGCTCATCCAGTCGGTGGCCTTGATGCGTTCGGCGTAGGCCACGCGCAGGTTTTCAATCATCTGCTTCACCTTGGCTTTGGAAGCGGCCGAGAAGGCTTTGTCCACATACAGCTGGCCGAAGGCTTCGCCCAGGGCGCGGTCCGTCGAGCCCAGCATGCGCTTCCAGCGCGGCTGCTGCTTCTTGGCGCCGCTGGTCACCTGCGAAAACTTGAAGGCTTCGTCGCCATACGCTTTGGGCAGGGCCGAGGTAACCGACGAGACGAGGTGCCAGCGCAGGTACTGCTTCTGGTCGGCGATGGGCTCCTCCTTCAGCATGGCGCTCACTTCTTTCATGAAGTCCGGCTGGCCCACGATGACTTCCTTGGCGGCGCCCAGGCCATTCTCTTTCAGCGTGAGGGGCAGGGCCAGGCTGGGGTAGGCGGCGTCGGCCTGCGCCACGGTCATCTTGTTGTAGTTGGCGTAGGGGTCGCGCAGGTCCACGCGGCTTTTGCTGGCCTTGGCCAGGCGCGTTTCGATGCGCTGCACGGCGGCGGCGTTGGCTTTGGCCGTGGCCTCGTTGTCGCCCAGCATCTTAAAGATGTTCACCATGTAGGTCTGGTACGCCGCCCGAATGGTTTTCGAGCGCGAGTCGTCCTTCAGGTAGTAGTCGCGGTCGGCGAGGGTGAGGCCGCCCTGGCCAAACTGCACGGCGTACTGCGAGCTGATTTTTTCGTCTGGCCCCACGTACGAGCCGTACCACACGCCGCCCGCGTGGGCTTTGGGGTCGGCCAGAAAGCGCTGCATTTCGCCCAGGTCCTTGATGGCCGCAATGCGGTTGAGGTGGGGCTGCAGGTACTTGAGGCCAGCCGCTTCGATGGCCGCCGAGTCCATGGCCGAGGCGTAGAAGTCGCCCACTTTCTGCAGGTTCGAGCCTTTGGGGGCCTTCGCCGCGTTTTTGGCCGCATCGTTGAGGATGGTGCGCAGGGTGGCGTTGTTGTTGTTGGCCAGCTCCTGGAACGAGCCCCAGCGCGTTTCGGCCGGCGGAATGGGATTGTTTTTCAGCCAGTTGCCCGAAGCGTAGTGAAAGAAGTCCTCGCAGGGCTTCACCGACGGGTCGATGTTGGCGATGTTGATGCCGACGCCTTTCTGGGGCGGCGTGGTGGGCGGGCCAGCGGCCACGGCGGCAGCCAGGCCGCCGAGTCCGAGCACGGCCAGGCCAAGCCGGCGTGCAATCGAAGTTGAAATCATGAAAAAAAGATTGGAATGGGAATGATGCCGTGAAGGTAAAGACTGGCAAGCGTTAGCTGGGTTGCCTCAACACGCCGGATTTTGTTCCGGGTTCCGCGGGGCGGCCCGCCGGAACCGCTGATTAACCCGGAAAAGCCGGCTGCTTTCGCATTTGGGGCCCCGGGGCCCCGTAACTTGCGCCCATGCCGCTCTACAACCGCCGCCCCGAACTTCCGCCCATTTTGCCCCCGCCCCCGCTGGGGCTGGCCGATTTGCTGGCCCGGGTGCGGCAGGCCCTGCAGCAGCAGCTGGCCGACTCGTACTGGGTGGTGGCCGAAGTGGCCGAGCTCACCGCGCCGCGCTTCGTGGGCGCGCACTGCTACCTCACCCTCACCGAGCAAACCACCGACGGCCGCGGCACACCCCTGAAGGCCCAGGCCCGCGCCACGCTCTGGAGCCAGCGCTACCAGCAGCTGGCGCCCGCCTTCGAGCGCGCCACCGGCCAGCCCCTGCGGCCCGGCCTCAAGCTGCTGCTGCGGGTGCAGGTGCGCTTTCACGAGCAGTACGGCCTCAGCCTCGACGTGGTGGCCATCGACCCGAGCTACACCGTGGGCGAGCTGGCCCTGCTGCGCCTGAAAACCCTGCGCCAGCTGGAGGAAAAAGGCCTGCTGGAGCGCCAGAAACTGCTGGCACTGCCCCTGGCGCCGCAGCGGCTGGCGGTCATCTCCTCGCCCACCGCTGCCGGCTTTCAGGACTTTGTGCAGCAGCTGCGGGAAGCACCTTACGATTTTGCCCTCACCCTGTTCCCGGCCGCCATGCAGGGCGACGAGGCCCCGGCCAGCATCCGGGCGGCGCTGGACGGGGTGCGGGCGCGGCGCGGCCAGTTCGACGCTGTGGTCATCATCCGGGGCGGCGGCAGCCGGACAGATTTGCTGGCCTTTGACGAATACGGCCTGGCGGCGGCCATTGGCGCGTTTCCGCTGCCGGTGCTCACGGGCATTGGCCACGAGCGCGACGAAGCCGTGGCGGACCTCGCCGCCCACCGCGCCCTGAAAACGCCCACCGCCGTGGCCGCCTTCCTGGTAGACCGCCTGGCCCGCCTCGAAGCCGCGCTGCTGGGCTACGGCGAGCAGGTGGTGGCGCTGGCCCGGCACCAGCTCAGCCAGCGCCACGCCCGCCTCGACCACCTCGGCGGGCGCAGCCGCTACGCGGCCCACCGCCAACTCGACGCGGCCCGCGATGCCCTGCGCGAGCGCGCCCGCCAAGCCACCCTAGGCCCGCGCGAGCAGCTGCGGCAGCTAGGCACGAGTCTGGCGCGCTTCCGGCACCAGCTGCCACGGGCGGCGCGCCGGCGGCTGGCCCGCGAGCAGCGCGGCCTGCGCCAGCGCGGCCGGGCCCTGCTCAGCCGTTTCATTCGCCACCACCGGCGGCGGCGCGAAGACGTGCTGCGCCGCCGCTTCCGGCTGCAGCTGGCCCTGGAGCGGCACCTGCACCGCGCCGAGCTGCGCCTGGCCCGCGCCGCGGCCGTGTCGGAATACCTCACTGCCCGCCCCGCCCCCCCCACCATTACGAACCCCTCCCCTGCCCCATGACTTACCGCGAAGCCATCGAAGAACTAGAAACCATATTACGTGCCCTCGAAACCGATGCCGTAGACGTCGACGACCTCACGGCCCGCGTCGAGCGGTCGGCCGAGCTTATCCGGCTGTGCCGCCACAAGCTGCGCCACGCCGAGGCGTCGCTCGACCGCGTGTTCGACACGCTGGACACCGAAGACGAAGCTGACGAAACCGCTGACGAAGAAGAGCTTGGCGACGAAGACGCCGAGAATGAGGACGACGACGACGACGACGAACACGACCACCTGGCCGGCGGCCCCGGCCGGGCGTGGTAAAGATTTTTTAATCTGGATATCGTTTACCACTAGTGCGTCCTATATTTGGCTCACACATCCAACCCAAACTTCTTTTTATTCAATTTTTTCCACAAAGTTTATGGCATTTGACGGCAGCGAAGGCACGGCCATTTCCGATTCCCAGGCAGCAGAGCTCACGGCGGCATACCGCGAGGCCAACCCCGGCCAGATTATTTCCTGCTTCTTCGGACGCACCATTTTGCAGAACCTGCTGAACCAGGGCGGCAAAGGGCTCCGGTTTTACTACGGCCTCAACGGCGGCACGCCGCACCTGGTAGTGGTGGGCGCCGACGAAAACGAAAACGACCAGTTGGGCGAAGGCTTTCTCATTGCCGACGACGGCATGCTGGGCCCGCCCCGCTCCGGCCGTCAAAATTTCCTGAACAGCTAACCGGCCCTCGCCGCCCCGCCCGATGATATCCAAAGAGCAACTCCACGTAATCAGCAGCTGGATGGTGGCCATCATGCAGGCCAGCATCGTGGTACCGATGCTGGTTGTGATTTGGCGCCGAAAACGTCATTTTTCGCCGGCCGTCAAGCTGCTGAGCAATTACGTGTACCTCTCGGCTATTTTCGTGGTGGCCGCGTGGATTTTGTACCCGGCCTATCTGCCGAGCAACATCTGGTTTCTGGCCGGGTTCAACTTCTGCAAAATCATCTTGTTCTGGGCGGTCTACAACAAAGTGCTGCAATCGGGGCAAACGCGCCGGGTGCTGGACATTGCGACGGTGGCGGCCCTGGTCAGCATCATCGGCGTGTATTGGTACGATGACCAGCTGGGCATTGCCTACTGCCGCATTATGCAGTGCGCCGTGCTGGCGGCTTTCGCCATGGCTTACATGGAACAAACCCTGAACGGGCCGCCGACGCAACGGGCCTTCCACGACCCGCTGTGGCTGGTGAGCGTGGGCCAGCTGGTGTATTCGGCGGGCACCGTCACGGCCTTCAGCCAGGACTACCTGTCGATTACCATCTACGACAAGAGCTGGAAGTACGTGATGGTGGCCTGCGCGGGCCTGGCGTTCAACTGGTTTCTGACGCTGGCCTTCCTGCGGGCGAAGCAGCAAAAGGTTGCGCCCGCACCGCCGGCTCCGGTCCCTTCCCACCTGGCTACTCCTACGCTGATTTGACCGGCCCGGCGACCGGGTTCACCCTTGCAATTCACCTTTCCCACTTGCGGCCGGCAACCCGCGCCGCGCCGCCTGCGCTACAACGCCAATGCCCTGAAGCTACCCGGCGATGAACCGGCTTTTTTTCTACTTCTTTGCGCCGCCCGCCCGTCGGGGGCCCTCATGTGAATAACCTCCTGCCGTTGTTTCTCCTCACGCCGACATTGCTCCTGCTTGTGCTTGGGCTGGTGTGGTTTGTGGTACGCTACCAACGGGGACAATTGCGCCAGCAGCAGGAGCTGGCGCAGCTGCAGGAGGCCGCCCAGCAGCAGGCCCTGGCCGCCGCCCTGGTGGCGCAGGAAGACGAGCGGCAGCGCATTGCCGCCGAGCTGCACGACGGTGTGGGCACCATTCTGGCCCTGGCCAAGCTGCACCTGTTTGCGCCGGGCAGCCCGCCCTCGCCCGAAGCCAGCGCCCTCATTGACCAGGCCGTGGCCGAGGTGCGGCGCATTTCGCGCAACCTGCAGCCGGCCACGCTGCAGCAGCTGGGCCTGACGCAGGCGCTGCGGGCGCTGGTGCAGGCCGTGCCCGCCGACCACGGCCCGGAGGTGCGCCTGGAACAGGAAGGTACCCTGGGCCGGCTCATTCCGCCGCACGAGCTCATGGTGTACCGCATTGCCCAGGAGCTGCTTACCAACGGGCTGTTGCACGCCCAGGCGCCGCACATCGTGCTGCGCCTGGGCGTGCAACAGCCCGGCCTGCTCACCCTCACCTATTCCGACGACGGCCAGGGCTTCGACCTGGCCGCGCTGGAGGAGCTGCCGCCCCCCGGCCCGCACGGCCAGCCCGTTGGCATGGGCCTCATCAACCTGCGCAGCCGGGTGGCCGTGCTGGGCGGCCAGCTGCATTACCAGTCCCAGCCCGGCGCGGGCACCCGCGTCGAAGCCATTTTGCCCGTTACGCTGTTGCCCGTGGGCACGCCTACTCCCACTTTCACGCTCAATTCATGACCTCTCCTTCCGCCTCTGCGGCCGCGGCTGTACCCGTGCGCCTGGCCATCGTCGACGACCACATTCTGTTCCGCAAAGGGCTGCGGGCCCTGCTCAGCGGCTACGCGGGCATTGAGGTGGTGTGCGAAGCCGGCAACGGCCAGGAGCTCCTCGAACTCCTCGACCAGGGCAGCCGACCCAACGTGATACTGATGGACATGCAAATGCCCATTCTCGACGGCCTGCAAACCACGCGTCTGCTGCGCACGCAGTTTCCCAACGTGCGCGTGGTCATCATTTCCATGCACGACGACCCTTCGCTGGTGACCACCGTGCTGGCCGAAGGCGCCCACAGCTACCTCGTGAAAAACACCTCGCCCGAGGAAATGCGCAGCGCCGTGCTGGCTGCCGCCGCCGCGGGGCAGCGGTAAGCCCGCCTCCGTGTGAGGGCTTGCTTCGCCCCGGTATCATTGCTCACAAAAAAGCCTCGGCTGCACGCAGCCGGGGCTTTTTTGTGAGTAAATCTGTGGCACTTAGAGGGTGGCTGATAGGCCCACGGTGAAAGTGCGGCCGCGGTTGTAGAACGCTTCGAGCAGGCCGGGATTGGTGTAGTTCACGCCGGAACGGGCGGGGACGTCGGTGATGTAGAACTCGTTCAGCACGTTGAGCAGGGAGCCTTTCACGCCGAGCTTCACCTTATCGTTGAAGAAACGGTTCGGCAGGTCGTAGCCCAGGTGCAGGTCGAGGTTGCGCGAAGTGGGCACGCGGTAGGAATCGAAGCTGCTGACCTGTTCGCGCAGGCTCAGGGGGTCGAAGCCGGCGTAGTACTTGGTAAAGAGCAGGAACGAAGGCCGCACGTACAAGCCGCGGACGGGCTCGTAGCGCAGGCCCAGCTGGAACTGGTTTTGGGCGGCGTCGCCCACGTGCACGCCGCTGAGGTAAATCGGCACGTCCAGGTTGTCGCCCACCACCTGGTTGCTCTCGTTCACCTGGGTGAGCAGGCCCTTGCCGGCCCAGCGCCAGTCGCCGATGCTGATGGCGGCGTTCAGTTGCAGCGAGCGGCTGATTTCCTGGGCCACGGCCAGCTCCACGCCCACGTGGCGGGCGTCCACGTTGCGCACGTTGTTGTACACCAGGTTGCCGTCGGGGTCGCGGCCGGTGCTGTTGCTGCTTTTGTTGGACCAGTAGGTATAGTAGGCGTTCAGGGTGGCCTTCAGGCCCGGGTAGTTGATGCCGTAGCCCACCTCAAACGAGCTGATGCCTTCGTTCTTCACGTCGCGGTAGCGAATGCCCGAAGGGTCGTACACCGAGTTGAAGAAGGGGACCTTGCTGTTGTAGCCGATGTTGGCAAACAGGTTGTCGTGCTCGGTGAAATTGTAGTTGGCGCCGGCTTTCACGCTGTAGCCAGTGAAATCGGCCCATTCGGTTTCCAAAAACTTATCCGCGGGCTTCACCACGTGGTCGTTCCAGTCAAAGTTGCCGGCCTGGCCGATGAGCTTGGGCTGGAAGTAGTCGATGCGCTTGTAGCGAATCTGGGAAACGGTGCCGCTGAGCACGGCCGACAGCAGCGGGGTCTTGTACTCCAGCTGGCCGTAGCCGCCCAGCCACTGGGTTTTGCCGTCGTAGTTGTACCCAATCTTGTCGCCTTCGCGCAGCAGGGTGTTGGGGTTGGCATTGCGGTCGGCGGTGGAGGTGGTGTAGGTGCCGCCCAGCAGGTCGCGGATTTCGCGGTAGTGCAGGCCGTAGTAGCTGCGGCCGTCCAGGCCGGCCGAGAGCGTGAGCTGGGGCGTGAGCAGGTAGTCGGCGCCGGTGATGAAGCCGTACCAGCGGTGGCTGTTCACGCTGTTGACCAGGTACTGCGAAGACAGCCGCTCGCCGTTGGCCTTCACGTTGGCGAAGTTGTTGTCGAACACCCGCTGGAAATCCTGCTGCTGGGTGGCGGTGTTCACCGGCAAGGTGCCCGACGAGCCCGCCGTGCCGCTGCCGCCGCCCTCGCCGCGCGAGCCGTACAGCACCGTGGAGATGAACAGTTTGTCGGAGGCGTTCCAGACGTGGTTGAGGCTGATTTGGGGCTTGTTGTAGTAGTTCACGCGCTCGTTCACCACTTCCTCGCCTTTGTACTGCCGCTGGCCGTTGCCGTCGAGGGTGTAGCGGTTCAGCACGCCCCAGTTGGGGTTGTAGCGGAAGCCCAGGTTGCCGTTGGCGATGGGGATGGCGCCCAGCTCGGCGGCCTTTTCGTTGGAGTAAATGCCCACGCGGCTGGCAAAGGTGCGCTGCCCGTGGCTTTGGGGCGAGCCCAGGGCGGTGAGCGAAAAGCTGTGGTGCCCGATGCGCTTGCTGATGTTGCCGAAATACGTCCAGGCATCGTCAAAAGTCTTGTCCACCCAGCCGTCCTGGCGGCGGCGCGAGCCGAACACGGTCACGGCCCAGTCGCCCTTCATCTGGCCCGTGCTGAGCATGAGCGACGACTTGAAATAGTTGTTGGAGCCGGTTTCGACGCGGGCCAGCGCGGCCTTCTTGTCGTCGAAGCCGCGGGTGAGCACGTTGATGGAGCCACCCACGGAGGGCACCGAGATTTTGGCCGCCGACAGGCCCCGCTGCACCTGCAGCGACTTGGTGACGTCGCCGAGGTCCCAGTTGGACCAATACACCTGGCCGGTTTCCATGTCGTTCACGGGCACGCCGTTGATGAGCACGGCCACGTTGCGCTGGTCGAAGCCGCGCACGTTGATGCGCGAGTCGCCGGTGCCGCCGCCGCCCTGGGTGGCGTACACGCCGGGCGTTTCGTTGAGAATCATCGGCAGGTCGCGGTTGGAGAGGGTTTCGCGCAGCTTCACCTCGTTCACGGCCGAAAAGGCCACCGGCGTGGAGCGCTCCTGGGCCTGGGCGGCCACCACCGTCACTTCCTCCAGGCTCGCGTTGTCGGAGTTCAGCGTGAAAGTGGCCACCACGCTTTGGGTGGTGATTTTCACGGTCTGGGTCAGCGGCTTGTAGCCAATGAAGCTGGCCTGCACGGTGTAGGTGCCGGCGGGCAGGTTCGGGATTTTGTAGCCGCCGTCGGCGTCGGCGCCGCTGCCGGTGTTCTGGCCGTTGCCCGAAACCTGAACGGTGGCGCCGGGCAGGGTCTCGCCCGTCACCTTGTCCAGCACGCGCCCGCGGATGGAAAACGTGGTTTGGGCCAGCGCCGGCAGGGAAAGCAACACGGCAAAAAGAGCAGTAACAAAGTGCTTCATACCAATATAAAATACCGCCGGCACACTCCGGGGACAACAAATATACGCCACAGCCGGGGCCGGCAAGGGCCGCGCGCACCGAAAAGAAATTGTGAAAATGTTACCGGCGGCTGCCGCTCTGTATTGGCGCCCGTTGCACCCGGCCCGACTACCAGAACCGTTTTTCCCCTTTTTTGGCGGGTTGGCAGTCAGTAGCTTTGGCATATGAACCGTTCGTTGCCCTGCTACGCCCTGCTGGGCGGGCTTTTGCTTTTTTCCTTTTCCGGCCACTCGCAGTCCCAGCCCTACCGCTTCACCTTGCAGGCCGAAAAGCTGGACGTGCCCCCCGGCCCCTGGCAGGTGACGCGCGTGCTGGACCTGCGCGCCGACCGCAGCCGGCTGGGCGCCGTGCGCCGGGGCCTGGGCAATGAGATGGCCTCGGCCGATTTCACGCAGCCCCTTTCGGCCGAAGTGCTGCAGCTGCTACGTACCCGGGTGCCGGCCCAGCCCGGAGCCCGGCCCGTGGTGATGCGCGTGTTCACGCTGGCCCTGGCCGAAGACCTGCGCGCCAACTCCGAGCACGCCGAAGCCGAGCTCATCGCCGATTTTCTGGCGCCGCAGCCCGACAGCACGTTTCAGGTAGTGCTGGCCGTGGGCGAAACCAACCGGCGCGGCGGGCTCGACGTCACCAAACTGCACCCCGCCAACCTGGCCCTGGTGCTGCAGCAGGCCCTGCGCCGGCTGGCGGCGGTGCCGGCTTCCAGCCAAATGCCCGAAACCCTCAGCCAGGCCGATGCCCTGGCGGGCCGGGGCGGCGCCATGACGCAGCGCTTCGCCATTCAGGGCGCAGCCGAGCCCGTGCGCGGCTTCTACCGCAACTATCAGGAGTTTCTCGACAACCGGCCCAGCGAGGCCGACTATCCGTTTGCCATCGCGCACGTGCCGCACACGGGCAAGCGCTGGGCCGGCACCGACGAAATCCAGGTTAGTTACCTCGGCACCGACGTGGACCACCCCAACCGGCCCCTGTACCCCGGCAACCTCTGGGGCCTGAGCGACGGCCGCGAAATGCTGATTGCTTACCGCAGCCGCTTCTATAAGCTGCTGCCCGCCGCCGATGGGCGCACCTACACCTTTATCGGCCCGCCAGTGTACGACGAGAAAGCCGCCACCAACGCGGCCGTGGCCGGTGGGCTGGTGGGCGGCGCCCTTGCCGGCGCGGTGGGGGGCGGCGCCGGCCCCATGGCGCCCTACGAGCTGCACCTGGCCAGCGGCCGCGTGGTGGCGGCCCAAAACGCCGGCCAGACCGACGCCGACGGCTTTGCTACCGCGCCCGATACGGCCAAGATATACGTGTACCGCCGCCCCGATTCCAATAAGGAATCGGTGACTTTTAACGCGACGGGCAAGCCGGCCCTGACGCTCCAGGCCCGGCAGTGGACGGCCCTCACCTGGCAGGACCGTCGCCAGGAGCTCCGGCTGTGCGTGCAAGCGGGCGCGGGGCCCGAGAGCTGCCAGGCGTTTGTGCCCGATTTCAGCCAGCCTACTTATCTGGAGTGCGTGGTGCCGTCGGGCGGCGGGGCCCCCACCCTGCGGCCGGTGTCGGCCAAAGAAGGCCTGTTTGAGCTGCGCCGCATTCAGCGGCTGGCCAAAGCCGCTAAATAGCGCCCTTTCCTAATTAACGACCTGAATTACCTGCTTGAATCATGGCCCCCTCGCGCCTTCTGAGTTGCTCTGCCCTTGTCGCCCGCTTCGTGCTCACGGTACTGCTGGCCGGTGGCACCCGCCACCTAGCAGCGCAGTCGCCCTTGTCGCCGCAGGGCAAGCCCTTCTACCTCGACCTGAGCGCCGAGGGCATTTCCACGCCCAAACGGCTTTTTTACGTGGAGAAAGTAATCGACGGGCGCGGCGGCCAGACTGCCATCGGGCTGATAAACCACGGGCTCAATAATAAACCGGCCGCCGTGCTCTTCCGCAACGGCCTGGAGCCGGAACTTACAGCCTGGCTTCAGCAGCAAATGCCCCCGCGGCCCACCGACCACCCCGTGGCCCTGTGCGTGCGCCAGTTGCGGGTGGGCGAAGCCATTACCCTTAAGGGGTTAGGCACCAAAGCCATGGCCACGGCCGACCTGGTGGCCGACGTGTACGAGCGCCAGCCCGACGGCTACCATTTTGTGTGCAACGTGGCCGACCGCATCAGCACCCGGGGCGTGAACGCGGACTACGACCACATTCGCCACTTGGCGAGCTTGCTGGAACGGTGCCTGGCGCAAGCCAGCGCCGCCAACTGGGAGGCGGCCGCCCGGCGCCCCGCCCGCACGCTGGCCCAGCTCCCCATTGACCGCCCGCAGGCCGGGCGCCCGGCCATTGTGCGGGCCGTCGCGCCACGGGCGGGCGTTTATTTCACAGTCGAAGATTTCCTGGCCAACCGACCCGATACCACGGCCGTGCTGCAGCTCGACACGGTGCGGGCCGGCTCTTTCTCCAACACCGCCGCGGACTGGGAAGGCACCTTGCTGCTGAAGGCGCAGGTGCGCACCGCCGGCGGCGACCGGGTGAACAAGAACAACGTGTGGGGCTTTTCGGACGGCCGGCAGGCCTACATGCGCCAGGTAAACCTGTACCGGCCCCTGACCAGGCAGGCAGAATTCTTCACCTTCGTCGGGGCCGCGCCCGTCGACGTGGACGCCATGAACCAGCAGGCCAAGCGGTTCGCCGAAAACCAGGGCTTTGGCGGAGGCGGGGCCCTTGGCGGGGCGCTCTTTTCCGGGGCCGGGCTCGGCACCACCGGCCAGCCCGTGGTGTACGGGCTCGACTGGCGCACCGGACTGGCCAGCCCGATGCTGGGGCCCGGCCTGCCGCCGCGCCACGACACGGCCTTTGTGTACGTGTACCGCCCCCTGGGCGGGCCGCGCGAGGCCCAGCGCCTGCTGCTCAACGACCACGAAGTGGGGCAGCTGCAGCCGGGCCAGTACCTGGAATTGATGTGGCCCCATTTTGGGCGGCCCATGCGCCTGAGCGTGGGCACGCCCGGCGGCCCCACGGTGCTGCTGGCGCCCAGCACCACGGCGGCCAACTACGTGCGCCTTGTGCCCAACGCCCCCCTCAGCCCCTGGCAGTGGATGCCCGCCCGCCAGGGCGAGGCCGAAGTGGACGCCCTGGAAAAGCAGCGCGCCCGCTAATGCCGGTGGCTTACGCCAGCTCGGTGCCGGGGTCCCAGAACAGCTTCTGAAAATCCACCACCCGGTCTTCCTCCACCCGGATGCCTTCGGCTTCGAGGGCTTCCTGCATGGCGAAGGGCGTGGCGTAGTGCAGGCGGCCGGTGAGGTGGCCCAGGCGGTTTACCACGCGGTGGGCGGGCACGTACTGGTCGGCGGTGTGGGCGGCCATCATGGCGTAACCCACGGTGCGGGCGCCGTGGCGGGCCCCCAGGTAGTGGGCAATGGCGCCGTAGGTGCTCACGCGGCCCCGCGGAATGAGGCGGGCCACTTCGTGCACGTCCTGGAAAAAATTGCGCGGCTCGGGTGGGTTTTGGTTGGTCGGCTTCATCGGGGCGAAGGTAGTCTCGGTCAGGCGGATGCCCTTCTACGTCTATTTTCGGCAATTTGGGGCAACCCTTTTGGCGAATTTTGCACTATACGGGTCCCCAAACACTGTTTCCTCTACCGTATTCCACCAGCGACGGCCGGCGCACCGAACATCGGCCGGCGCTTGTGCGTTCTTCCCTCCTATGCCCTTGGAAAACACCACCACTGCCCCACCCCAGACCTGGGACACCACCACTACTCCCGCGCCCACGGTGGCCCCGCCGCCCCCGGCCGGCCCCACCCCCGACACGCCCCCCAAGCGCAAGCGCGGCTGGCTGGGCTGGGTCATCGCGGCCCTGGTAATCGGCGGCATGGCCTGGGCTAAAATGCATTATTTCCCGAGCCCCACGGCCGGCGAAAAAGGCGGCAAAGGCGGCGCGGCCGGCGGGGGCAAAGGTGCCCCGGGCGGCAAAGGCGGCCCCGGCGGCGCGGGTGGGCCCGGCGCTAAAGTCCCGGTGCAGGTTTACGTGGTGGCCGCCACCAAGCTGTCCGACGAAGTGGCTTCCACCGGCTCGGTGATGGCCGATGAGTCGGTGACGATTCAAAGCGAAATCTCGGGCAAAATCACCAGCCTTAACATCCAGGAAGGCCAGCCGGTGCGCAAGGGCCAACTGCTATTTACTATCAACGCGGCCGACGTGCAGGCCCAGCTGCAAAAGCAGGAGTACAACATCAAGCTTTACCAAGACCAGGAAAAGCGCCAGCGCACCCTACTGGAGAAAGAGTACATCAGCCGCCAGGAATACGAGCAGTCCCAAAACGCCTTGCTCACGGCGCAGGCCGACTTGCAGGCCCTGCGCGTGAACCTGGCCAAAGCCTACGTGCGGGCGCCGTTCGACGGCATTCTGGGGCTGCGCAACACGTCGGTGGGCGCCTACGTGTCGCCGGGCACGGCCATCACCACGCTCTCGCGGGTGAAGCCGGTGAAGATTGATTTCAACGTGCCGAGCCGCTTTGCGCAGGCCGTGCGCGTCGGCGACCCCGTGGCCGTGACCGACGAGGCCACGACCAAGAAATTCCAGGCCAAAGTCTACGCCATCAACCCGCAGATTGACCCGGCTTCGCGCACGCTGCCGGTGCGCGCCATTTACAACAACGCCAACATGGAGCTGCGCCCCGGCGGCTTCGTGCGCGTGAACCTGGTGCTGGGCGAAACCGACGAGGCCCTGCAAATCCCCACCGAAGCGGTGGTGCCCGTGGCCAGCGGCTACACCGTCTTCACCGTGAAAAAAGGCAAAGCCGCCGTGCAGCCGGTAAACATCGGCGTGCGCTCGGACAAAGTCATTCAGATTACCAAGGGCCTGGCCGTGGGCGACACGGTTATCCGCACGGGCATTTTGCAGGTGAAAGCCGGCGACCGGGTGAGCATTCAGAAGTAATATCCTTTGGTTGCCATCTGTCATCCTGAGCACAGCGAAGGACCTTCTCACCGTTTTGACAGCAATGAATTACTGAAAAACGTTCTTCGGTGAGAAGGTCCTTCGCTGTGCTCAGGATGACAGCCGAAAAAAGATTTTCTACCAGTAGCCTAACCTAAAACATGAGCCTTTCCTCCGTCAGCATCAACCGGCCGGTCCTCGCTATCGTGATGAGCTTGCTCATTGTGATATTTGGGGCCATTGGGTTCCGCTCGCTCGCCATCCGCGAGTACCCGAGCGTCGACCCGCCCATCATCACGGTACAAACCAGCTACACCGGCGCCTCGGCCGACGTGATTCAGTCGCAAATCACCGAGCCGCTCGAAGAAGGCATCAACGGCATCGCGGGCATCAAAAACCTGTCGTCGACCAGCCGCGACGGGGCTTCTACGATTACGGTTGAGTTTGACCTGGATGTGGACCTGGAAGCGGCGGCCAACGACGTGCGCGACAAAGTGTCGAGTGCCCAGGGCCGCCTGCCGCGCGACGTGGACCCGCCCACCGTGAGCAAGGCCAACGCCGACTCCTCCCCCATCATCCTGAGCTACCTGAGCAGTTCGTCGCGCACGCTCTTGGAGCTCACCGACTACGCCAACAACGTGCTCAAAGAGCGCCTGCAGACCATTCCGGGCGTAAGCGAAATCCGGGTGTGGGGCGAACGTAAGTACTCGATGCGCCTTTGGCTCGACCCGGTGAAGATGGCCGCCCTCGGCATCTCGCCCGTGGACGTGCAGCAGGCCCTGGCCCGCGAAAATGTGGAGCTGCCCAGCGGCGCCGTGCAGGGCCAGAGCACCCAGCTCTCGCTGCGCACCATGGGCCGCCTGGCCACCGTCGACGACTTCAACAACCTGATTATCCGCAACGACCCCGCCTCGCTGGTGCGCCTGACGGACGTGGGCTACGCCGAGCTGTACCCCGAAAACGACCAGACCATCCTGCGCCGCAACGGCATTCCGATGGTGGGCATCATGGCCATTCCGCAGCCGGGCACCAACCAGATTGCCATCACCGATGAGTTTAACAAGCGGATGAAGCAATACCAGAACGACTTGCCCAAGGATTTGAAAGTCAGCACAGGTTTTGATAACTCGGTGTTTATCCGGGCGTCGATTGCGGAGGTGGAAGACACCATCCTCGAAGCCTTTGTGCTGGTGGTGGTCGTGATTTTTCTGTTTCTGCGCGACTGGCGCTCCACCATCATTCCGGTGGTGGCCATTCCGGTGTCGCTGATTGGCATTTTCTTCGTGATGGACCTCATGGGCTTCACCATCAACGTGCTGACGCTGCTGGCCATCGTGCTGGCCATCAGCCTGGTGGTGGACGATGCCATTGTGGTGCTGGAAAATATTTACAGCCGCATCGAGGAAGGAGAAACCCCGCTCGAAGCGGCCAAAAACGGCTCGCAGGAAATCCTGATGGCCGTGGTTTCGACCACCATTGTGCTGGCGGCGGTGTTTCTGCCGGTGGTTTTCCTGTCGGGCATCACGGGCAAGCTCTTCCGGGAGTTCGGCATCGTGCTGGCCGGCTCGGTGCTGATTTCGGCCTTCGTGTCGCTCACGCTCACGCCGATGATGTGCTCGAAGCTGCTCAAGCGGGAGGAAACCCACAACTGGTTTTACCGCAAGACCGAGCCCTTCTTCCAATACATCACCAACGCGTACCGCAGCTCGCTCGAAACTTTCCTCGGCCGCCGCTGGATGGCCTGGGGCCTGGTGGCCCTGACGGGCGTGGGCATCTGGTTTTTCATGAAAACGCTACCCTCGGAGCTGGCGCCCGTGGAAGACCGCAACCGCCTCAGCATCAATGCCACCGCTCCAGAAGGCGCGTCGTTCGAATACATGGACGACTACATGAACCAGCTGACCAAGGTGCTGACCGACAGCTCGGCCCGCGATGCGGATAACATCCTGACAGTGACCTCGCCCGGCGGCGGCAGCAGCGGCGGCGCGGCCAACTCGGCCATTGCCCGCGTATTGCTCAAAGACCCCGACCAGCGCCCCCACACGCAGCAACAGCTGGCTGATATTCTGACGGCGGCCGTGAAAAAATACACCGGCGCCCGCGTGTCGGTGTCGCAGGACCAGAGCATTAGCTCCGGCGGGGGGGGCGGCCGGGGCGGTAGCTTGCCGGTGGGCTTTGTGGTGCAAACCCAGGATTTTGAGAAGCTGACCGCCGCCGTGCCGAAGTTTCTGGAAGCCGCGCTGGCCGACAAAACTTTCAGCTTTGTGGACGTGAACCTGAAGTTCAACAAGCCCGAATTGCGCGTGGTGATTGACCGCGAAAAGGCGCAGAGTCTCGGCGTGAGCGTGCAGGACATCAGCCAGACCCTGCAGGCGGGCCTCAGCGGGCAGCGCTACGGCTACTTCATCCGCAACGGCAAGCAGTACCAGATTATCGGCCAGGTGGCCCGCGAAGACCGCAACCAGCCGCTCGACGTGCGCACCCTGAACGTAAAAAGCCGCGACGGCAAACTCGTGCAGCTCGACAACGTGATTCGCCTCGAAGAAAAAAGCACGCCGCCCCAGCTCTACCGCTTCAACCGCTACAACGCGGCCACGTTCTCGGCCTCATTGGCCAAGGGCAAAACCCTGGGCGAAGGCATTGCGGCCATGCAGGCCATTGCCGACAAGCAGCTTGACGAATCATTTTCCACGGCCCTCACGGGGCAGTCGCGCGACTTTGCCGAAAGCTCTTCGTCGGTGCTCTTCGCCTTCGGCCTGGCGCTGGTGCTGATTTATCTGATTCTGGCGGCGCAGTTTGAGAGCTTCCGCGACCCCGGCATCATCATGGTGACGGTGCCGCTGGCTTTGTCGGGCGCCTTGTTCAGCCTCTGGTATTTCAACCAGACCATGAACCTGTTTTCGCAAATCGGCATCATCATGCTGGTGGGCCTGGTGACGAAAAACGGCATTCTCATCGTGGAATTCGCCAACCAGAGCGTGGAGAAAGGCGCTGATTACATGACCGGCCTGATTGAGGGCGCCACGGCCCGCTTCCGCCCCATTCTGATGACGAGCCTGTGCGCCGTGCTGGGCATTTTGCCCATTGCCATGGCGCAGGGCGCGGGCGCGCTGGGCCGCCGGGCCATGGGCATTGGCGTGGTGGGCGGCCTGCTGTTTGCCACGGGCCTCACGCTGTACGTAGTGCCGGTGATGTATTCCTACTTCGCCACGGCCAAGAACCACAAACCCAAAACGGCTGAGAAGAAACCCGAAGCGGTGACGGCTTAAAGTTGAACGACCAACTCCCCTCCTTTTTTAAGGAGGGATGTTCGAGCCGCAGGCTCGAACGGGGGTGGTTGAGTCGTTGAACGATAATGGCACTACGCAGTAATTCATCGTTCAACGACATTCACCGCCCCAGTTGTCGCAGGCGCGGCAACGTCCCCTCCTTAAAAAAGGAGGGGAGTTTGATGTTCTGAATTCCTTCCATGAAATTCCCGATTCTCTTTTTCCTTGCCCTCCTCCCCTTCGCCGCGCTGGCGCAGCAGGTGCCCAAGGCGCGCCCAAACCAGCTGAAGCGGCCGGCATCGGTGGCCACGGCCCCGCCGCTGTCGCTGCAGCAGGCCATTGCGGAGGCCTTGCAGCACAACTACGGCATTCTGTTGGCGCGGCAGGACGAGCAGATTGCGCAGAACAACGTGACGCGCGGCAACGCCGGCCAGCTGCCCAGCCTCACCGGCAATTTCACCCGGACGTTCAACAACAACAACATTAATCAGCGCTTTGGCGAGGCCGACCCGCGCATCGTGAACGGGGCTACTTCCAACGCCTTGAATGCCAACGTGACGCTGGGCTGGACGATTTTTGACGGTTTCGGCATGTTCATCGCCTACGACCGGCTGAAAACCCTGCGCCAGCAGCAGCAGCAAATCACGCGCGCCAACGTGGAGGAAACCGTGGAAGCCGTGACCAACGCCTACTACGACGTGGTGCGGCAGGCCGGCAAAATCACCTCGCTGGAAGAAGCCCTGAAAATCGGCCAGGCCCGCATCGACCTCACCCAGGCGCAGGTGGACGTGGGCGTGAGCGCCAAAGTGGAAGTGCTGACGGCCCGGGTGGACTACAACGCCGACCGCAGCCTGTTTCTGCAGCAGCAGCAGGCCCTGGCCGCCGCCAAAATCACGCTCAACAACCTGCTGGGCCGCACCCCCAAGGTGGACTTTGAGCCGAGCGACAGCCTGGTAGTGACACGCGATTTGCGCGAGGACGCCGTTACCGAAGGCATCAAAACGCGGAACCCGCGGCTGGCGCAGGCCCGCCTGGGCACCGAAGTGGCCACCTACGACCGCCGCCTGGTGCGGGCCTCGCGCTTCCCCCAGATTGGGCTGGTGTCGGGCTACGGCCTCACCCGCAACATCAACAACGCCGCGTTTGCCGGCACCGTCCTCACCAGCAGCACCAACCAGGTGCAGGGCCTGAACTACGGCATCACGGCTTCGGTGCCCATTTTCGATGGATTCAACCTGCGCCGCCAGGAACAGAACGCCCGCGTGGTGGAAGAGCAAAGCAAGCTCAGCCTGGCCCAAACGGCCCTGCAGCTCGATGCTGACGCGTCCACGGCCTTTGCCCAATACCAGAACTTCCTGCAGCTGCTGGAGCTCGAAGAAACCAATATCCAGCTGGCCCGCCAAAACGTGGACATTGCCCTGGAGCGCTACCGGCTGGGCCTGCTCACGCCCCTGGCCCTGCGCGAAGCCCAGCGCAACCAGCTCGACGCCGAAACGCGCCTGCTGGACATCCGCTACTCGGCCAAGCAGGCCGAAACCCAGCTCCGTCGCTTGAGCGGCGACCTGGTGCAGGCCGGCAGTTGACCAATCTTCGGTCAATGCCAAAAAAGGCCGTCATGCTAAGCATGACGGCCTTTTTTGGCGCCGTACAACCACCCGCTACTCCTTCACAAACCGCTTGTTTTCGCTGCCTGATTTGGTGGTGATTTTGTAGAAATACGTGCCGGCGGGCAAGTCGTGCAAATCGAGCTGCTGGGTGTGCGCGCCTGTTGAAGCCTGGGCTTCGCTGAAGAGCGTGCGCAGCTTGTTGCCGTTTTTGTCGAGCAAGTCAACGGTCACGGGGCCGGCTTTGCGCACGTCGTACTCCATTTGGGTGGTGGCCGCGGCCGGGTTGGGGTAGAAGCTGGTGGCGCCCAGCGCGGGCTCGGCGGGGGCGGCCGTGGCGTTGGGGTCCATCAGCAAAAACTTGGCAGGCCGAAAGAAGCCGTGGTGCCTGCCGCCGCGGTGGCCGCGCCCCTCGCGCCCGGCGAAGCGGGCCATCTGCTCCGGCTGCCCGGGCGCGGCGTTTTTAACCGCAATGGCGCGCAGGTCGGTGGTCCATTTTTCTCGCTGGGGCTGCACTTCCTCGGCCAGCTTTGCGATGGCGCCGTCGTATTTCTGGGCCATTTCAGCCACTTTCAGCATGATGCTGCGGCTTTCGCTGCGCAGTTGGTGCAACTGCTCGCGCTGGGCTTCGGTGAGTTCGGGGCGCTGGCCCGGCGCCGACGTGCCGGCAGGGCGGAAACTTTGGCGCAGGGCCTTGCCTTTGGCCTCAAGCACCTTGAGCTGGGTGCGGTAGGCGGCCAGCTGGGTGCGGTCTTCGGCAGCGAGCTGGGGCTCCAGCTTCTGGCGCTGCTGCCGCAGCACGGGCAGCACATTGGCTTGGGCGTAGGCCTTCATTTCGGCGTGGCCGGGGCGGCCGTCGCGCGGGTGCTGGGGCTGGGCCAGGCCTGCCCCGCTGGCGGCCAGCGCCAGCAGGAGCGCCAAGCCCGCGGCCTTTAGTGCGTTTCTTTTCATAAGATTTCGGAATAAGTGGTGGAGGGTCAAGAGCTGTTGCATAGACGTGGCCAGTGGCCCAGGGTTTAAGCCCGCGCCCGGATTTTACGCCCTCCCCCTTCCTCCCACCACCGCGCCTGGGGCGGCGCCTACAGGCACTCCCGAAACACAATCGGCGGCGTTCGGGCGATGACCGTGCTGCGGCCGGGCGCCGTGTTGCGGTGCAGGTAGAAGTAGCAGGTGAGCGGGCGCTTTAGCCGCGGGTTGGCCCATATTTTGGCCAGCGGATATTCCACCGTGAGGGTATCGTGGCGGCTGGTGACCGGAATGACGCCCTGCATGCCGCTGGAAAACGTCATGCGCGGGTCGGTGCTCTGAAATTTAATGGAAACCTCGAAGCCATAGTCCGACTGCTCCTGCGCGGCAATGACGTAAGCCACCTTGGCTTTGAAAACGGATTGAGAGGTGGGCACCGTGCAGGGCGGCTGGTTGAGGACCAGCAGCGCGATGCTGCTGCCGGGAGCCGGCGCCTGCTGCGCCACCCGGTTTGGCACCGCCCCGACGAAGGCGAAGGCCATCAGGGCAACAAACCCAATGGAAAGTGTTTTTTTCATAGACAGCGCGAAGTCAGGCCAGAACCAGCGGTTGTGCCGGGATGGCCACCCCGGTCTTTTGTTCCAGTGTTAATATTAAGGCAGTAAAGCTACTTTGCGTCGTCCGGCATGCTGTCCCGGCATTAAATGCTCGCTGCACGCCACGCCTGGCCGCCACGCCATCAGCCAGCGCGGGCCACGTGCGGGCCGGCGCAGCCTTCTGTTTACTTTCGACTCCATGACCACCGCCCAGGACCTTATTCAGCAGCTGCACCTGCAGCCCCACCCCGAAGGCGGCTTCTACCGCGAAACTTACCGGGCCGGCCTCCAGACAACCGCCGAGAGCGGCGCGCGGCGCAACGCAAGCACGGCCATCTACTACCTGCTGGAAAACGACAACCGCTCGCATTTCCACCGGATACAATCGGATGAGCTGTGGTTTTTTCATCAGGGGCAGCCCCTGGAGCTGCTGCTGTTGCAAGACGGGGGCCTCACCACCATTACCCTGGGCCAGGACGTGGCGCAGGGCGAGTTGCCCCAAGCCGTTGTGCCGGCCCATACGTGGTTCGGGGCCCGGGTTAAGGCCGGAACCGGCTTTTCACTGGTCAGCTGCACGGTGGCCCCCGGCTTCGATTTTGCTGATTTTGAGCTGGCCGACCGGGCCCGGCTAACCGCAGAGCTCCCGGCTCTGGCCGCAGTTATCGCGCAATTCACCTGAAACGCTTGGTATGAGCTGCCGAACCTGACAGAGACACCCCGCTCCGACTGCTTCCGGTTTTCCTGCTGATTTCAGCCCAGTAGCTTCAGTCCAAAAGCAAAAAAGGCCGGCCCCGCAGCGGGACCAGCCTTTTTACTTGAAGTTGGCAGAGAGCTTATTGCACCACCACCTTACGCACCACAGGCGTACCGTTGAGGCTCAGGCGCAGGGTATAAACGCCGGCCGCCAGGCCGCGCACGTCAAACTCCGCATCAAGGGCCTGACCGGCCGGGGCGCTGAGCGTGCGGCTCCGCACGGTCTGGCCCAGGGCATTCACCAGCGTCGCCGGCACGGCAACTTTGCTGCTCAGCACCGGCAGTTGCAGGCGGAAGGCGCCGCTGGCCGGGTTGGGGAACAGCTGCACCTGCGCGGCCAGCACCTGCGCGGCGGTAGCCAGCGGGGCCGCGGCCGGGCCAAACTCCAGGGTGAAGCGGCCCGCGGCCGTGGTGCTGGCCAGCGTGAAGGCGTAGCGGCTGCCCGTGCTCAGCGCCGTGCGCGTGCCGGTGAGGGCGTCGTGCAGGGTAGCCGTCATCGAACCAAAGTTGTCGAGGGTCGGCACCGTGAGGGTGTAAGTACCCGCCGCGGGCACGCCCACGAACAACGGCACCATTGTGGCCACCGTGGGCAGCGGGCGGCCGTCGATGGCCAGCATTTCGGTACCGGTCAGCGAGGCCAGGTTCAGGCCGTTGGGATTGGTCAGCTTGGTGGCGTCGAAGGCAGCATCGACGCCGCTGGTGGCTTGGTTATCAAAGTACAGGAAAGCATCATCGGCGAAGCCGGCGCCGGCCAGCTGCAGGCGCAGCAGCGGGCGGGTGCTGGCCGCCGCCCGCCCAAAGGCCGGCTGAGTGCCGAAAGTTTTCACGCGGTTGGCGTTGCTCAGGGTGAAGGCGCCGGTGCCGGGAGTGCTCACCCGCACGAAGAAGCCCGCGCCCGCATCGATGATGGGGCTGCCGGTGCCGCTGCCGCCCGTGCCCGTCCCGTTGGGCAGGTAGGTGGTGTAGGAACCCACGTACTGGCCCGAAGAATGGTAGATGTACATGGCCGCGTCGAGGTTGGTGAGCTGCGCGGTGGTCACCGTGCTCCAGTCGAGCGGGGCCGGGTACGGGTTGCCCACCAGCTGCCAGCCGGCGGCGGCATCGGTGCCGCGGGTCAGGTTGTTGATGTTGTAGCCGCCGTTGTTGAACGTGCCCACAAAATCCACCAGCGTGGCATTGGGGGCATTCACGGTGTAGCCTTTGCCCACGCTCATGGGGTCGGTCAGGTCGTTGGGAGAAAACCAGCCTTTGTCGAAGTCGATGAGGTCGGTGGCGATGCTGCTGGCGCCGGTGCCGGCGGTCACGCGGGCTTCGTTGTAGCCATACACCGTGGGGAAGGGGTTCACCTGCTTGGCCAGCCTGGCCGAGTTATAAACCGAATTCACCACCGGCGTGAAGCCGGGGGCAGCCAAATCGGCCACGGTGGTGTTGCTCACCGGCGCCGAGTAGTGGTGGTAGCCGATGTTGGCGGCCGTGCTCACGTCGATGGCGCGCTGCAGGGTGCCGGTACCGTTCACCACGCCGCCGGTGTTGTCAAGCAGGGCCGTGCCCTGGCCAGCCACCGACAACAGCGTGAATGCGTTGCCGTTGGTGAGCAGGTTGCCGCTTTGCAGACGGGCCAGCTGGGCCACGCCCACGGCCCGGCTCAGTGTCAGGGTGCGGTCGGCGGCCAGGGGGGCGGTGTTGTTAACGGTCAGGTTGCGCACGGTGGCGGGCAGGCCGTTGCCGCTGGTTTGGGCCACGGTGCCGTTGTAAGTGTAGCTGGCATCGGGGCTGAACGTGCGGGCTCCGGTGTTGCGCACGGCACCCGTGGCACCGCTGGCCGAAATGCCGGCCGCATCGGCAATGCGCAGTTCGCTGCCCGCGGCTATGGTCACGCTGCCGCCCCCAAGCAGGGCCTGGGCGTTGGTGTTGAGCATGGCGCCGGTGGCGGTGGTCAGGGCGGTGTTCACGGTCACGGGCAGCATCAGGGTGGCCTGGGCGCCGCTGGCCACGGTCACGGTGTTGTAGGCACCGGTGAGGGTGCGGCCGTCGGTGATGGTCACGTCGCCCACGGTAGCGGCCTGGGCGTCGCCTTTGATGCGGAAGTTTTTCAGCATGCCGTAGCGCGGCGTGCCGGTGCTGCCGCAAGCGAAGTACAGGCGCACCGTCAGAGTCTGGCCGCCCGCCACGGTCACGCCGCCGGTGGGGTTGCCGGCGCTGGGGCCGCTCAGGGCCACGCGGTAGAGGGCGGTGGTGGCGGCCGTCTGGTTCAGCAGCGGGAAGGAATTATTGAAATTGCCGCTGGCCGAGAAAGCCAGCGCACCGCTGGGCCCGCGGCCGCCGGTGATTTCCGTGGAGTCGGCGGGGGCGGCAAAGCCGTTCAGCGAGTACACCACGGCCATTTTCGTGTTCGAACTGGTGTTGTAGAATGCCGAGTTGAACAGCAGCGAGTCCACGCGCACGGTCGAGCCCGCGGCCACGGTCATCGTGAACTGCTCGTAGTATTTGCGGTTCAGGGTGCCGCCCACCACGGTCCAGGTGCCGTCGCCGTTGGCCGTAGGCCCGAAGGCCTGGCCGAACAAGTTAGAATAGGCTGGCACGGAGGGCAGCGTGGTGCCGTTGGAAAGGTACAGGCGCTTGAGCGTGGGCACCGTGGCCGCCAGACGGGCGTTGCGGGCGAAGGTGCTGTCGGCGCTGTTGGCGCGCAGGGGCCACTGCTGCAGCACCACCGAGAACGTGGTGGGCGCCACGATGGCCGTGCCACTCACGGCCAATATTACCGACGTGGCATTGGTGCTGGCCAGGGTCACGTTGCCGGCATAGCTGTTGGCCGTGGCCGCGTTCAGGCGAATGTAAACCGGCGTGCCGGCCAGCGTGCCGCCGGTGGGCGCCAGGCTCACGCTGCTGCTGTACGTGCCGCCCGAAGTCAGCGACACTTCGTAGTTGGCCGGTGCAGTCACGCTCACCGCCGAGGTCAGGTCGGTGCCCGAAACCGTCACGCTCTGCGCCGACGAAGGCGAGCCCAGTTGCTGCGTGAAGCCCCCCAAGGTACCCGTCACCACAATAGTGGGCGCGCTGCTGATGGTCACCGTATCCGAGGAAATCTGGGCCGGCGTAGCGCTGCCGCGCACGAAGTACTTGGAGAGGCTGCCCGAGGTGGGCACCGCATCCGAGAAAGTGTAGTTGAAAATCGTGTCGCTGGGCTCGGTTTGGCTGCCCACCACGGCGAAGGCGCCGAGGGCGGCGGGCGGCGTGGCCGTGGCGCGGTACACGCTCAGCACGTCGCCGGCATTGGGCCAGCTCGTGTTCCAGGTAAAAGCCGTGGGCACCGCGGGCGAGGCCGTGCCTTTCACGCCCTTGAAGTTGTTCACGATGACGGTTTTGGTGAAGGGCGTGGCGCAGTCAATCAGCGTGCAGGGGTCCCAGCCGCTCAGGATGTTGGCTTTGGTATAGGTGGCGGCTTCGGTGGCCGTGAGCTGCGACGACGGCTGCGCGGGCGTCAGGTTCTGGCCCGACAGCACCCGGCTGGCGGTGTTGATGGGCTTGCCGTTGAAGTGGGTGTTCTGGTACTCCACAAAGTAGGAATCGGCGATGGTGGCCGTGCCGGCCGAGCTGGTCGGCGACCAACCTTCGTCCAGAATCAGGGGCGTCGAGAGGTTGCAGTTCAGGAAGGCGGCCTTGGGGTTGGCCTGCCAGGGCCGGCCGAGGTCGTAGCGGGTGTTCGTGCCGTTGGCCACGGGGTTGCCGGTCACGTTGCAGTTCTTAAACACCAGCCCAAAAGCCTGTCCGGCCGGCGTGTTGGGCACCGCGATGTAGGACGTGGTGGCCGTGGCTTTCACCTTGGCGTAGAGGTTGCACTGCTCAAACAGGGCAATGGAGCTGCCGAAAATGAAGTCCGTGTTGCCCTCGATGTAGCAGTTGAGGAAGTAGTGGCGCGGCGTGCCCGAGCCCTTCACGTAGAGCGTGTCCTGGTTGCCCAGGAAACGGCAGTTGCGGAAGGCGGCCCGGTCGTTGTTCACCAGCACGGCCACCGCCTGACCGTTGGAGGAAGCTTCGCCAAACGAGTTTTCAAACGTGATGTTCACCGCCGAAAAGTCGGTGGCGTTGATGGTGACCGAGGCCGAGTTCTGGGTGCCCAGGGCCACGCCGCCCACCAGCGTGCCGGCCGAGTTGTTGTAGGTGATGACGGTGTTGCCCACGCTCTCGCCCACCAACTGGATGAACGGCTTGTTGGAAGGCACGGTCACGACTTCTTTGTACTTGCCGTTTTTGATAAAAATGGTGTACACGCTGGTCCGGCCGGTCGGGGCCGCGTCGATGGCGGCCTGCACGGTGGTGTAGTTGCCGCTGCCGTCTTTGGCCACGGTCAGGTCGTAGGCGTGCAACTGTGGGCTTAGCACCAGTAGCAGCAGCGTGAGCAAGCTGGCCAGACCAGCTCGAAGCGTAAAAAGTGGGAGCATGAATAAAAAATTGAGTGGGAGTTCTAAAAAAGGCAAAGAAATTTTTACCTAAGAAAGGTACACTCCTCGCCTATCCACCCCAACATCTTTAGTCTTTTATATCTCCGCAATCGATGCCGGGAACGTTGCCAAAAGCTTCTCAGAAGCTTTCTGTCGCGTTACTGTCGCGCTAATAGGCGCTGCATGGTCACCAATACTGCCAATTCCACTTGAAAACGCAGGTCCTTCCAAACAAAGAAAGCCGGTCCCTGCGGGACCGGCCTTTTTAATTGCAGTTGGCAGAGAGCTTATTGCACCACCACCTTGCGCACCACGGGCGTGCCGTCGAGGCTCAGGCGCAGGGTATAAACGCCGGCCGCCAGGCCGCGCACGTCAAACTCCGCATCAAGGGCCTGACCGGCCGGGGCGCTGAGCGTGCGGCTCCGCACGGTCTGGCCCAGGGCATTCACCAGCGTCGCCGGCACGGCAACTTTGCTGCTCAGCACCGGCAGTTGCAGGCGGAAGGCGCCGCTGGCCGGGTTGGGGAACAGCTGCACCTGCGCGGCCAGCACCTGCGCGGCGGTAGCCAACGGGGCCGCGGCGGGGCCAACCTCCAGCGTGAAGCGGCCCGCGGCCGTGGGGCTGGCCAGCGCGAAGGCGTAGCGGCTGCCCGTGCTCAGCGCCGTGCGCGTGCCGGTGAGGCCGTCAATCAGCGTCACGGTGCCGGTGAAATTGGCCACGGAGCTAGCCGTGAGCGAGTAGCTGCCGGCCTGGGGAGCGGCTACGTGCAGGGGCACCAGCACCGTGGCGGCACCCAGGGCGGGCAAGCCGTTGATGGCCAGCGCTTCGCCGCCGGCCAGCGAGGAGAGGTTCAGGCCGTGGGAGTTGGGCAGCTTGGTGGCGTCAAACTCCACGTCCTTACCGGCCGTGGCGCCAGCCTCGAAGTACACGTACGCGGCATCGGCCACCGAGGCGCCTTGCAGCGTCAGGGCCACTTGGGGCCGGATGTCGGTGGTGCCGCGGCCGAAGCTGGGCTGCGGGCCAAATGTGTTTACCCGGTTCAAATTGGTGAGGTTTACCTGGCCGCTGGTCTGGCCCGCGCTAACCCGCACAAAGTACCCCTGGCCCGCCACCACAATCGGCTGCGAGCTGTTGGCGTTGCCGCCCACGCCGTTCACGCTGGCGCGGTACGAGCCGCCGTACTGGCCGGCGCTTTCAAACACGTAGATGGCGGCGTCCATGCCGGGGCGCTGGGCCGGCGTCACGGTGTTCCAGTCGAGGGGGCTCGGGTAGGGGTTGCCCAGCAGGTGCCAGCCAGCAGCGGCATCGGTGCCGCGGGCCAGGACGCCGGAGTTCTGCGCCCCGTTGTTCAGCGTGCCCACGAAATCGACCAGGGCCGTGTTGGGGGCATTCACCGTGTAGCCTTTGCCCACCACCATGGCATCGGTGGGGCCGCTGGGCGAGAACCAACCTTTGTCGAAGCTGCCGTAGTTGGAGTTAACCGTGGCAATCCGGCTCTGGTCGTAGCCAAATACCGTGGGGAAGGTCGTCAACGTGCTCGGCGTGGGGCTGCTGTTATAGATAACGTTAAACACCGGCGAGAAGCCCGTGGTGGCCAAATCACCGAACGTCGTGTTGCTCACCGGAGCCGAATAATGGCGGTAGCCGATGGCATTGGCGCTGTTGATGTAGCGCTGCACCGTGGCCGTGCCCACTACCACGCCGCCGCCATTCACCACGCCGGCAGTGCCGGCCGCCGACGACAGCAGCGTGAACGTCCGGCCGTTGGTAATCAGGTTGCCCAGGCCCAGGTTCAGGCCCTGCGTCAGGCTCAGGGCCTGGCTCAGGGTCACGCCGGCAACGTTTTGCACGCCCAACGCCTGCACCGTCGAGGGCAGGCCCGTACCCGTGACCTGCGCTGCGTTCCCGGTGTAGATGTAGTTGGCCAGGGGGCTATACGTGCGGGTGCCCGTCAGCAACACGGCGCCCGTGGGCACGCCCGTGGGCGAAATGCCGAGCGGGTCGCAGATGGCCAGGGTGCCGTCGGCCTGCAGCACGAAGCTGCCGGTGCCGGTCAGCGGTTGGCAGGCCTGGCCCAGGCCGCCTTGGGCCAGGCCGCCCCCATTCTGGATGGTGAGCGTACCGGCCACCGTGAGCGGGCCGGCCAGCGCGGCGTAGCCGCCGGGCGCGATGGTCACGTCGTTGTAATTGCCCGCAATGGGCGTGGGTGCCAGCGGAGTGCCCGTGGTCACCGTCAAGTTGGGCAGCGTTGCCGCCGTGGCGTTGCCGCTCAGGTTGATGACGTAGGTAGCTTCGTCGGCGTCGTTGTTGGTGAGCGTCACCGAGCCGGTGCGCGTGCCGGGTGCCGTCGGGCCGAAAATAAAGCTGAGCGCCAAGGAGCCGCCCCCCGGAATCACATAAGGCGGATTGCCACTGGACGCAATGCTGAAATCGCCGGACGGAACGGTGCTGCTAATGGTCAGCGGCGCCGTGCCCGTGTTCAGCACCGTGAAGGCAACCGGGCTGAAGCTGCCCACCGTGGTAGTGGGGAAGCCGCTGAACGTGCTGCCGCTGGCGTAGCTGGTGCCGGTGCTGGTTTGCTGCACGTCAATTTCCGGCGTTGGGACGGCCGTGCCGGTGCCCGTCAGGTTCACCGTGTAGGCGGCGGCGTTGCTGGCGTTGGAATTGATGACCAGGGTGCCGGTGCGGGCGCCCAACGCCGTGGGCGTAAACGTCACACTTACCACGGCCGTGTCGCCGGCCGCTACGGTGGTGGGGGGCGGGCCGCTCACCGCAAAGTTGCCGGTGGTGGTAATGCTGCTGATGGTGAGCGCCCCGGTGCCATTGTTGGCCAACGTGAAGCTAACCGGCGCGCTGCTGGTAGCCAGCGTCTGGTTGCCAAAATCGTAGGCAGCACCATTATTGGGGTAGCCGACGTTGTTTCGGCGCACAAACAAGCTGGCCGTGGGCGCTGCAGGCGTGGTGAGCGGGGTAGCGGCCGAAGTCGCGCTGGGGCTGCTGAAGCCCGCGTTGCAGGTCGAAGTAGCCGTCACCGAATAGCTGGTGCCGGGCGTGAGGCCCGTCAGGCTCACCGGCGAGGTGCCCGTAGCGGTAACGGGCGTGCCCCCTCCGGCGGGCGTGGCCGTCACCGTGAAGGTGGTGCCGCCGTCGGGGCCGGGGGTGAGGGTCACGCTGGCCGTGGTGGGCGCGGTGCTGACGCCGGCAATGGTGGGCGCGCCGCACGGCACCACGGGGTTGGCGGTCAGTGAGAAGTTATCGATGGCCAAGCCGTCGTCGTTGCCGGTGATATCCGGGTCAACCCAGCGGATGAAGAAGGTGGCGCCAGGCGCAATGTTCAGGCCCGAAATGGTGCCCGTAACCGCCGTTTGGTTCGCGGCAGCGTTTCCGTTTCGCGCCCCGACCGCCGCAGTCAGGTCGGCCGTTGCAGGCGTCGAAAAGTTGAGGGCCGAAAAAGGCGTGTAAGTAGCCGTGGTGAATGTGCCGCCACCCGTGCTGTAGCTAAAGTCGAGCCGGTCGAGCCGTCCGCTCAGGACGGCCAAGCGCCAAAGCTCGCCGGTGTAATTGATGAGCAGCGAGGTAATGGGCACGCCGGTGTTGTTGGTGTAAGCCGCGCCGATGGTGGACTGCAGGCTGCCGCTAGCTAGTGTACCCAACGCCCGGTCCGTAGTGGTGCCCGTGCCGTAGCTGAAGGTGTCGCCCGTGGCAGAACCGCCGTCATCGGCCCGGTAGTTTGTGTTGGCGTTGGTATCTGCTTCATCAAAAGTCCAACCCAGCGGCAGCGTGCCGATAGCGTTGGCACTGCCAGCCGTGGCCAGGGTGTTGAAGTTCTCGCTGTAGGCCGTATTGACCGCCGCAATGCTAATGGACGGCACCGGCGGAGTAGCGGTGGTGAAAGTGGTGGTGGCCGCCGTGGCCGTGGCACCGCCGGCGCAATTGCTCACGATGCTTACGGTGTAGGCCGTGCCGGGCGTCAGGCTCACGAAGCTCACGCTGGTCGCATTGGCCGGCAGCGTTTGCGTGGTGGTCGTCGGCGAAGTCGTCACGGTGTAGCCGGTAGCCGAGCCGCTGCCCGTGAACGTTACGTCTGCACTCGTCGTCGTCACGTTTGCCGCCGCCAGCCCCGTGGGCGCGGCGCACACCGAAGTGGTGGTAAAAGTAGCCGTGGCCGGACTGGATGCACCACCGGCGCCGCAGTTGCTCACAATGTTCACCGTGTAGGCCGTGCCCGCCGTCAGGCCGGTCAGGTTGGCCAACGTGGCACCGGCCGGCAGAGTCTGCGACGAAGTAGCTGGCGTGGTCGTCAGGGTGTAGCCGCCGGTGGCGGTGGCACTGCCCGTAAACGAGACCGTGGCGGTGCTGTTGGTGACGGCGCTGACGCCAAGGGCCGTGGGCGCGTCGCAGGGCGTGCTGGCCGCCGACGTGGTGAAGGTGACGGTGGCCGCGCTGGAAACTGCGCCGCCGGCGCAATTGCTCACGATGCTCGCGGTGTAGGCCGTATTCGGCGTCAGCCCGCTCAAGCCCACCGACGTAGCGCCGGCCGCCCCGGTTTGCGTAGCCGAAGCCGGCGAAGTCGTCACGGTGTAGCCGCCGGTGGCCGACGCGCTGCCGGTGAAGGTGACGTCGGCCGTGGTGGAGGTGATGTTGGCCGTGCCCAGGCCCGTGGGCGCGTTGCAGGGGGCGGCCGTGGTGGCCGTTATCGTAAAGTCATCAATGGCGAGGGCGTCGTCGGCCCCCGGGGCATCGAAGTCGTTCCAGCGAATGTAGAAAGTAGCGCCATCGGCAATGTTCAGGCCGGTGATGGTGCCGGAAATGGCCGCGCGGTTCGCCGTGGCGTTGCCGTCGTAGCCGGTGCTGCTGGTGTTGGTATTCACGGGCCCCACGTAGTCCAGGGCATCCACATCGACGAACGTGCCTGCGTTCAGGGAGGTAGCGTTGAGGCTATACTGAAAGTCCAGTCGGTCGGAGGCATTGCGCGGCGTCGAGGAACCCGCTAAGCGATACAGCTCGCCCGTGTAGCCCACGCTCAGGCTGGTGATGGTGCTGCCAGTGTTGTTGGTAAAAGCAAAGCCGAATTGGGCGGCCAGCGAGCCGCTGCGCACGGAGCCAAAAGCCCGGTCTGTGGTGGTGGTGCTGCCAAAACCGAAGCTATAGGTGTCGCCGGTGCTGGGGCTGCTGCTGGCCGTGACGGTCACCGCGGTGTAGGTGTTGTTGGCGCTGGTGCCCGTGCCCACGTTGGTTTCCGAAAAGCCAAAACCAGCGGGCACCGTCGAGCTGGTGCTGCTAGCAGCCAACGTATTGAAGTTCTGCGTGTAGGCCGCAGCTCCCAAGCTGATGGGCGCAATGGTGGTAGGCGTCTGCGTTTGGGCCCAGGCGCCTAAAGGGCCCCAAAGCAGCAAAAACAAAAGCAGCCGGGCTCCAAAAGCTGGCTGCTGCACAGTAATTGATTGTTTCATAAAACGCGGGAATGAGAGATGAGAAACAGAAACCTGTAACCGTGGAAAAAAGCAAGAAAACTCAGGGGCACGAATGCCGGTAAGGACTGCGCAAAGCTAGTACCTGTAGTACTATTCCACGTTTTATCTTTCTATTACCGGCAAACATGGCCGCCCAAGGCGGGCTGAGCACCTATCAAACCTACGAATAAATCTGCTGGATATAGCTATACCTCAACCAATCGGGGCGTCAGTGTTCCGACAATCCCAAAACCCGCATTTGTTTTCTTCGATGCGCACCTTTTCCGTGCTGCGCTCCGCATGGGTCAGCGCAGTTCCCGCAGTTGGGCCAGCGCTTCCTGGGTTTCTTTTTGCTTGTCGCCTTCCTTCTCTTCTTTGGAAGCCGGGCTTTTGGGCACCGTGCCGTAGAACGCCAGGATGTTTTGGCGCGCCACGGGGCTCAGGCCGTCAAACTTGTTCCGGGCCAGCTTGCGCAGCCAGTCGCCGTAGGTTTCGTCGGCCAGGCCGTACTCGCCGGCGCGGGTGGGGTGGCCGGTGTCGAAGTCGGCGTTGGCCAGGGTGAGGGGCGCGGCGGCCGTGTCGGCGGGCTGGCGGGCAATGTTGGCGCAGTAGCTGGCCATGGTTTTGCGGAAGCTGGCCCGGAAGAGCTTTTCGGCCTCGGGCGTGGGCAGCTTGAAGGCAAAGGGCTTGAGCGGCCCGATTTTGGGCAGCACCCGAATGAAATACGACAGGATGCGCGCGCCGAAGCCGGGCTTCTCGTAGTCGTTGCCGTATTCCTTGCGAAACGCCTTGGGGTGGTTGCGGGCCATGTAGTCGCGGCGCCGGGCGCCGGGGCTCAGCTTCATGATGTCCTTGCGCTTGTAGTGCCAGGCCGCCCGCGCCGCCTGCGGAATGAGCTGGCTCACGGCAAAGCGGAAGCTGGCAATGCTCAGGTCCACGTTCACGATGACCTGGCCCAGCTCCAGGCCGTAAGTTTTCAGAAAAGCCCGCTCCAGAGGCGCCTTGCTCACCTGGAAGCCGATTTTCTGGTGGTAGTCCTGGCTGTGGTACTTGCCGCTGGCCAGCTGCACCACGTCAAAGGAAAACTCCAGCTGCCCGTGCTGCACCTTGCCCTGCTCGTAGGTCACCACGTCGCCGTACTTGGCCTTGAGGTCGGGGTACACCAGGGGCACGGCGCGGTTGGTGCCTTCGGAGTGGCCGTTGAGGTCGGCCGCGTAGTGGGCCAGCGCGCCCAGGGCAAAGGCGTAGTCGTTGCGGTCCCGTGCTTCCATCAGCAGGTTGCGCACGAAATCGCCGGAGCGCACGTAGTGCGTCAGGTTGGTAAACAGCACCGAGCCAAAGGGATAGTAGCCCATGTCCTGAATGATGGCCCCGCCGTAGGCGTAGGCCTTGGCCGCAATCAGTTCCTCGGGCGTGGTGGTGGGGTAGCGCTTCAGAATGGCCGGCACCAGGCAGCGCTCCCAGGTCGAGTCGATGTTGGCTTCGTGGGTGAGCACGGCATAGCCCGCCGCCGGGCGGGCCGCAAAGGCCAGCAACGCGGCCAGCAGCAGAAAAGTAAAGCGGGGCATGGAGAAAAGTTAAGCGCAACGTTAGGCGCTTGCAACGACAAACGGCCCCGCGCCGTTGCCTCGCCCGGCGCGGCCCCTACCCCAGCCCGCTGCACCCCGCCGCGGCCAGGGCCCCGGCCAGCGTGTTGAGCAGGTTCACGGCGTTGTTGGAAAGCACCCCGCGCCGCTCCAGCGTGGCCCCCAGCACCGAGTCCACCACGTTGCCCACGGTGCCGGCCACCAGCAGCCACCCAAACGCCGGGCCCCAGCCGTGGCCCAAGCAATAGGCCGCCGCCACCACGGCGCTGCCCGCCAGGCCCAGCAAGGTGCCCTCGGCGCTCACCACGCCGTTTTCGCCCCGCACGTCGGGCCGGAAGGTGAGGATGTTGTAGTAGCGCCGGCCGTACACGTTGCCCAGCTCCGAGGCCAGCGTGTCGGCGGTGGCCGCCGCGAAGCTGCCCGCCAGCATCAGCCCGCCCAGCGGGGCAAAGGTGGGGAAGCCCGCGCTCAGCAAACCCAGCGCGGCGGCCACGCCGGCATTGGCCAGCACTTGCCCGGCCGTGCGGCGGCCTTTGTTTTCCTCGGCCAGGCCCAGGCGGCGCTTGTCGGCCACCCGCCAGGAAGACGCGGCCGAGCCCAGCGCGAAAAACAACGCCAGCAGCCCCAGCCCGGCCCACCCCGCGCCCCAGTAAATGGCCAGGCCGAGAGCCCCGCCCAGCCACACGCCAGCGGTGGTGAGCTTGCCCGCCCGGGCCGCGTAGGCCATGCCCGCCCCCAGGAGCAGAACCACAAGCCCCAGCTGAAGCGACGGCGTCACGGCGTGTTAATATTTATGCTAAAGCAGGCCGGCCAGGCCCTTCACGTTCAGCCGGGCGAACTTCTGCACCCGCGCGAAGCGGGCTGTGGTTTCGGCCAGTTCCTCGTCAGGCGGCAGGGCCGTGGGCACGTCGGTGTGCAGGCGGGCAAACACGGTGGCGGCGATGTCGATGTAGCCGAGTAGCAGCAGGTAGAGCTGCTTTTTCTCGTCTTCGGCGTAGCCCTTCACCCGAATGGCTTTGGTGAGGGTGTCAAGCTGGTTGGTTTCGTCGGTAAACAAGTCGCGCAGGGCCCGGCGCTGCCGCCCGTAGTCGTCGAGCTGCTCGGCGGTGGCCGCCGAGGCGGCGAATGGGAAGGCACCGTCGGCAAAAGCCACGGCCCGGGCAAAGGCCGTTTCGGCGGCATACACCGTGGCCAGGTGTTTCTGCAGGCTGGTCCACAACCCCGTGCGGGCTTTGTCGAAAGAGGTAAGGTCGCTCATAAGCGGCAAGAAAGTAGGCGCCAAAGGTACCACCCGCGCGGCCCCAATGCCCTCAGAAACCGGGCCCCGTCGGCGTTAAAACTGAAAGTAAATAAAGGGCTGAATCTCGGCCGATTTCACTTGAATCACCAGCCAGATGACGGCGGCCAGCAGCACGGCCTGCGCCAGCACCGAGCGCCGCGCCACCGCGCCCTCCACCCGCAGGGTGAGCCCGTCGGGCAGGAAATGCAGCGCGTAGCCCAGCGCCACCAGCCCGAACACCGGCCGGAAACTGCCCACCACCGGGACCAGCAAATCGGGCCGCAGGTTGTGGGTAATCTGGTGCAGCACCTGCCGGGCCACTTCAAACGAGCCGGCCCGGAAAAACACCCAGCCGAAGCACACAAAATGAAAGGTAATGAGCCAGCCCAGCAGCTTGTTCAGCCCGGTAGCGCGCGGCTTAACTACTTGTTGAAACAGCTTATCCACGGCCAGGCCCAGGCCGTGCAGCGCGCCCCAGGCCACAAAGGTGAGCGCCGCCCCGTGCCACAGCCCGCCCAGCAGCATGGTCAGGAACAGATTGATATACTGCCGCACTGCGCCCTTGCGGTTGCCGCCCAGCGGAATGTAGAGGTAGTCGCGCAGCCAAGATGACAGCGAAATGTGCCAGCGCCGCCAGAATTCGGTGATGCTTGTGCTTTGGTAGGGAGACAAAAAGTTGATGGGCAGCCGGTAGCCCAGCAGCAGCGCAATGCCGATGGCAATGTCGGAATAGCCCGAAAAGTCGCAGTAAATCTGCAGGGCGTAGCCGTACACGCCCAGCAGGTTTTCGATGCCACTGTAGAGCGTCGGGTTGTCGAAGATGCGCTCGACGTAGTTCAGGCTGATGTAGTCGGAAATGACGGCCTTCTTGAACAAGCCAGCCGCAATGAGCACCACGGCCCGGCCCAGGTCCTGGCGCGAAAGGAATGGCTCGTTCTCAATCTGCGGCAGAAAAACCGAAGCCCGCACGATGGGCCCGGCCACGAGCTGCGGAAAAAACGTGACGAAAAACGCGAAGTCGCCGATGTTGCGCAGGGGCTTTATCTGGCCCCGGTACACGTCGATGGTGTAGCTCAGGGTTTGGAAGGTGTAGAAGGAAATGCCCACCGGCAGCAGCACGTACAGCACCGGAACGGCGTTGCCGGTAAGGGCCTGGTAGCCCGCCAGAAAGAAGTTGGTGTACTTGAAATAAAACAGCATGCCCAGGTTCACGGCCAGGCTGAGCAGCAGTAGCTGCTTGCGGCGCGCCGGACTGCCGGAATCGGCAATCCAGCGGGCAAAGTGGTACTCGACCACCGTCGAAAACACGAGCAGCAGGAAATACCAGCCGCTGGACTTGTAGTAGAAAAACAGCGAGAACGCCGTCACGTACAGCAGCCGCGCCCGGTGCCGGTGGCGCAGCAGCTCGTAGCCGCCCAGAAACGCCAGAAACAGCAGCAAAAAGAACCCCGTGTTGAAAATCAGCGGGCTGCGGGGGTGGTACACGAACTGGTCCAGCAGCCGCGCCGGGTCCAGTCTATTAAAAACGTTGGCTAGCAAATCCATCCTGCAAGGCAAGGTAAAGCAAAAGACCCTGCACCCGGTAGCCGGCGGCCGTGAAGTGCACCCCGTCGGGCTGGGCCAGGCCGTGGGCCTGCCAGGCGCGCATGGCCCTCGCGCCGCCCTGCACCGCCGCAAAATCCCAGTACGCCAGCTTATTGGCCTGGCAATACGCCCGCAGGGCCGCGCGCAGCCGGGGCAGGTCGGGGTTGGCCGCGCCGTGGGCCCGCAACGACTCCGGCGGCGCCGTCAGCAGCACGTCGGCCCCGGTGCAGCGGCGCCGCAGCCGGCTCACCAGGGTGTCAAGCTGCCGGATAAAAAGCGCGGGGTGAAAGCCGGGCTTATAAGCGTCATTGGTGCCCAGCGAGACGATAATCAGGTCGGGCTCCAACAGCGGCAGCTGGGCAAAAAACAGCGGCGCCTGGAGGTAGTCGCGCACCGCGGCGCCGTTCACGCCGCTGGTGTGGTACACCACGCCGGGTTGGCCGTTGTCGAGCAGCAGGCCGTGGAGCACGGCGCGGGTCTGGCCTGGGCTGGTGCGGGCGGCCCGCAGCTCCACCGCGCTACGCACTGAATCGAGCGTCAGCGTCGGGCTGCCGTTACCGGGCACAATACCCAGCAGCCGGTCCTGGCGGGTCAGCACCTGCCAGTCGAAGGCGCGGGGCCCGGCGCTGCGTATCAGCGTTATTTTGGAAAAGCCGTCCGGCGGTCGTACTGTCAGCCCAAACCGGGCCGCCGTGTCGGCGGTGGCCAGGGCGAAGCCGCTCAGGCCGATGGGCAGCGTGGGGTCTGGCGCGGCCCGCAGGCTGCGCGCCCGCCAGTGGCCGGCCAGTTCCCGCGTGCGCACCGCGCCCGCGCCGACGGTGCGGGCCAGCCGGTAGGGAAACACGAGGCCCCGGCCGGCATGGCCGTAAGCGCGCTGCAGCTCCTGCCGCACCTGGCCCGGAAATAGGTCGGCCTGCACGTGCGAGTCGCCTAGGTGCAACACGCTCACCCGCGCCGGTCCTGACGGCACCCCGGCCAGCCGCTGGTAAAAGCGCGGCAATCCCTCCCGGGCCTGCTCAATCCGGTTGGCCGAGGTGTGCAGAAACGGGTACGCCGCCTGCAGGCTGTCGAGGCGGGAAGGCGCCTGGGCCGGCGCCGGCAGGCCCGGCCCGAGCAGCAATGCTCCCACCGAGCACAAACGAACAAAAGGCCAGGTTCCGGGCATGGCCGCTTATCGGGCTGCTGCCGTTGCCGCGGCTGGTTCCGTAGCTCCCGTTTTGCCGGCTCGCTGATACTCGCTCAGCAAATAGGCGTGCAGCAGCTCGGCCATGCGCCGCCCGCCCAGGGCGTTGACGTGGGTGTAGTCGTTATGGGCCAGCGGCGGGGCCTGCTCCACCCAGCGGGTCATCGTGTTTTCGCCGCCCATGGCCGCAAACAGGTTCCAGAAAGCCACGTGGGTGCGCAGGGCCACGCGCTGCTGGGCCGCCAGCAGGAGCGGTACCTGCGGGTCGGTCACGAATTCGCCGTCCAGGCGGGTGCTTTTGTCGCTCATGCCCACCAGTAGGATGCTGGCCTCGGGAAACGCCTGCTTCATTTGCCCCACCACGCGGGCCATGGCCTGCTCGTACGACGCGTAGGTGCGGTCGCGCGGCACGTTCACGCCGTAGTGCAGGATGATGAGCTGGTAGCGCAACGCCCGCCCAAAGGCGGCCAGCTGCGCGGCCGGCAGCCGCTGCAGCAGCACGCCGCTGTTGCTGCGAAAAGAAAAATTATCCAGCGTAATGCCCTGCGCGCCCTCGAAGCTGACGCCGTACACCGGGCGCGGGCCGTGGGTGGCAAAAGCCAGCCGCAACGCCCGCCCGCCCCGTGGAAACGGCAGCGCCAACTCGTTCAGCGCCTCCGCGCCATTCAGCGGCCGGGTTTCGCGGTGGCCGTCGGTGGTCACCAGCACTTGGTCGCGCCGGCTGCCGGGACCATAAAACAGCCGCGCCTGCGCAAAGCGCCGCGTGGGCCCAAAACGCTGCCCCGGCCGAAACGCCACCCAGCTGGTGTCGGCCACGATGCCCGTGCTGTCGGCATTCGACACCACGCGCGGCAAAAACGCGTGCCCCGACACACCCAGCGGACAAGTAGCGGGCAGGTGGTCCGACATGAGGTTGTACTCGTACCAATCAGCCGAAAACGTTTGCCGAATGGTTTCCCGAAAGTCGGCCGTGAGCGAATTGATGGGCACAAATCCCACGCCCGCGCCCCCAAAGTCGGCTTGCAGCAGGTTGCGCAAGTCGCCCGTGAGCAGGTCGCCCTCAATCATGGAATCACCAAAGTAGGCCACGCGGACCTTGCCGCCCCTGGCCTGGGCCTGCCGCAGGGCCGCCACAAAGTGGCTCAGGCCGGGCACGTTGGCCACTGCCGGCGCTGTGGGAGCGGCCGCCGCAGCCGGGGATGGCACCGCGGCCGCCAGCACGGCGCGTCGGCCCGGGAGCGTGTCGGCGGCCGGCGGCCGGGGTGGCGCTGGCGTTCCGTTGGGGGGCGGCAGGGCCAGTCCGTGCGTGCGGCCCACCGGCTGGACGGGGGGCCGCAGCACATCGGCCAGCAGGCGCACCGGGCGCAGCGGCACCCCGGCTACGGTGGGCGCGTGGGCGGGCTGCAGCCAGGAAAGCAGGCCCAGCACGCTCACCGTGAGCAGCCCCAGCACAAACGGATTCTGCGAGCGTAAGCGGTTCATGGAATGGCAGTTTTGCCGGCGACCGTGCCCTACAAAAAGGGCGCTTCCCCACGGAGAAGCGCCCTTTTTAATCAGGCATTGGGGCCTTACGCGTTTTTCTTGGGCCGGCCGGGCTTCTTGGCACCGGGCTCGCCGGGAGCCCGCGGCGTGCGCGGCTTGCGGGTGCGCGGCGCCGACACGTAGTCCTCGGCCAGCACGGTTTCCATCTCGCCCAGAGCAGCTTGCAGGGCGCCCAAGGTGGTGGTCACCTTGCGCAAAGCGCGTTTCAAATCGGCTTTTACCGCGTCGGCTTGCTGCGCCGTTTCCACGACTTTTTGGAATTCATCAAAGTTGAGAGCCATATGTAGCTTATTATGAAGTGTGGCCAAAGATAGAAACGCCACGATTTATCCCGCTACTTCACGCTTTTTTCGCCCCCAAACAGGCCAGTCCCCAGGCCGCCCGCGTAGCCACGTGGCGGCCGCGCATGCTTCAAGGCCAGGGCCTGCAGGAGTAGGGCTTTTGCCACTAGCTGGCTGACCGGGTCGCAGCCCTGGGAGGGCCCCCAAAAAAGCCCCATTTCCAGATTGGAAATGGGGCTTTTCAGTAGAGAGCGAGGGATTCGAACCCCCGGAGGTTTAACCCTCAACGGTTTTCAAGACCGCCGCAATCGACCACTCTGCCAGCTCTCTGAGTCAGTTATGCTACGCGCTGTTGGGTATCCGCTTAACAAAAAAGGCTTTTCCCAGCGCAGAAAAAGCCTTTTAGTAGAGAAGGGGGGATTCGAACCCCCGATACCGTTGCCGGTATAACGGTTTTCGAAACCGTCGCATTCGACCACTCTGCCACCTCTCTAACAGGCTCCCCGAGTGATTGGGGAGTGCAAAAGTAGAAAAGAATGAGGAATGAAAAACGCGGAATGAAAAAATTTTCTCGCAGTTTTTTTTATCGCCTTCACAATCAACTTCTCACCGCTCGTTTTTCAGGCGCAGCTGCTCGCGCATCATTTGCCGGCGGCGGCCGGTGATGGCGTCCATGCTCACGTTCACTTCAAAGCCGATAATGAGCGTCATGCACACAAATTCCAGCCACACCATGAAGCCCACCAGCGCGCCGATGGAGCCGTAGAACGTGTTGTAAGAGTTGAAGATGCGCACGTAGAGCGTGAACAGAAACGACACCAGAAAGATGAGCAGCGTGGCCACCACGGCCCCGGCCGAGAGCAGCGGCCACTTGTCGTGCACGGGCGGCACGAAGTAATAAATGACGCAGGTGGTGCTCAAAAACAGGCCCACCAGCGAGCCGTAGCGAATGAGCGTAAGTACCAAATCGGTGAACCGTTCGGGCACAATTTCATAGAACACCAGCCCGTCAATCAAATAAGTACCGAAGAAGATGCCCGCAATGGCCAGCACCAGAATGAGGGACAGCACGAAGGTAAGGACCGTGGCAATCATGCGCTTGCGCAGGTAGCTGCGGTGCTTAAACCAGGGATACTTCTTCTCGAAGGCATCGAGCAGCGCCATGATGCCGTTGGAGCTGAGCACCAGCGCCGTGCCGAAACCGAACGAGAGCAGGCCCCCGTGCGGAATGTTCACGATGTCCTCGATGGTGGAAGCCGTGGCGGCGTACAGCTCGCGGGGCATGAAGTCGGCCAGGAACTGCAGGATGTCCACGTTCAGGTTCGGCACGGGGATGTACGGAATGAGCGTGAACAGGAAAATAATGGTCGGAAACAGCGCCACCGTGAGGTTGAAGGCCATGTAGGCGGCGCGCTTCTCCAGCGAGTCGAGCCGCAGCTCGTGCAGGATGCGGTCGAGAATGTCATACACCGAAGCCTGCCCGCCGGGCAGCCGCAGCCGCTTCAACCCCACAATCAGCCGCCGGTAGGTGCGCTGGCGGCGCACATCCGGGAAGCGGGCTCGGCTGATGGCGGCGGGGGCTTTCATGGGCGGTTTACTTCCGAAAGGCCGCCGGCGCGGGCGCGTCCGGCGGAATGGCGCCGGGCACGGGCAGCACGGGGCTGTCGACTTCGTCTTCGCTAAAATACGGCGCCAGCCGCTCCTGAATGCGGGCGGGCATGGGCACCGGCCGGCCGGTGCTGGTGGCCACAAACACCATCAGCGTGTGGCCTTCGGTGAGCAGCTGATTGGCTTCGTTGTAAATCTCATACTCAAACAGCACCCGCGCGCCTTCAGGCGGCTGGCGCAGCAGCAGGCGCACGGTCAGCAGGTCGTCGTAGCGCGCCGGGCGGCGGAAACGGGTGCGCAGCTCCCCTACCGGCATGCCCACGCCATCGGCCTCCAGCTCCTTATAGCTGATGCCGAGCCTGCGGAACGCCTCGGTGCGCGCCACCTCGAAGTAGGCCGCGTAGTTGCCGTGATAGACGTAGCCCATCTGGTCGGTTTCGGCGTAGCGCACGCGAATTTGGATGTCGAAAGAGTACAAGCTGCTGTTTTAAAGTGATTTACCAAAAGATGTATGCCCCGAAAAACCAAAGAATGCTTGTACTTATAAGCGTTAGCAATGCCAAAGGCACCATCCTTTTAATCGGCCGCCAGTGAGCCGCACTGAATGTAACGCCAACCAATATAGCCACTGGGATAACCGACGTACCAAAGAACACCACCCAGCCCATAGCTTCTTTCAGCAAATGCATCCACTGAGGCGCATCCATAGGCAGATTACCGAAACCATCGCCATGATATTGGGCATTCTGAAAGAAGCAAAACCAAACTATTGCCACATCCGTGACAATAAGCGCCCATATGGACCATCGGCTTAGGCGCAATGCTTTCGCATTCAAGCTGTTCATCACGGCTCAACTAGGCCTATTTAATTCCAGCTCTATTCAACGCTGCTTGATATCGCCGCGCGTTGGCAATGTGCTCGGTTTCGTTGGTGGCGAAGGCGTGGTAGCCGCTGAAATCTTCTTTGGCGCAGAAGTACAGGTAGTTGTTGCTCTCCGGTTGCAGCACTGCGTCGATGCTGGCAATGCTGGGCAGGTTGATGGGACCAGGCGGCAGGCCGCCATACTTATAGGTGTTGTAGGGCGAGTCTTTCTGCAGGTGTACGTTGAGCACGCGCTTGATGGTGAAGTCGCGGTTGGCGTACACCACGGTGGGGTCGGCCTGCAGCTTCATGCCGCGCTTGAGGCGGTTGAGGTACACGCCCGCAATGCGGGGCCGTTCGTCGGCGTGCTGCTGCTGCTCGGCTTCCACAATGCTGGCCAGGGTGCTCACCTGGGCGCGGGTCAGCTTGAGCTTTTCGCGCTGGGCGTCGCGCTCGGGCGTCCAGAACTGCTCGTAGGCGGTTTTCATGCGCTGCATCAGGCGCTTGGCCGAAGTGTTCCAGTACGTGTCATAGGTATTGGGGATGAACATGGTGAGCACCGTGGTGGTGTCGAAGCCCAGGCTCTTGGTGTAGGCCGGGTCGCGCAGCAGCGAGTCGAGCCGGGCGGCGGGCACGTCGACCTGGGCGGCCAGCTTGGTCACCAGCTCGTTGCGCAGGCGCACGGTGTTGAAGGTGAGCTTCACCGGCGACTGCGAGCCGCTTTTGAGCACGTTGATGAGCTGGCGGTTGGTGAAGCCGTCCTTCAATTCGTAGTTGCCGGGCTTCACGGCGCCGGGCTGGTCGTACTTCATGAGCCGGGCCACGAAGTGCAGCGAGAGCTTGTCCACCACGGCGCCGGTTTTGTCGATGGCGCCCAGGGCCGTCTTCCAGTCGGCGCCGCGCGGGATTACCACGTAGGTCGGCTTTCCCTTGGTTTCGATGTTGGCGGTGAAAAACACCTGGTAGAAATAATACGAAAAGCACACCAGTGCCAGCGTGAAAACGATGCTGACGACGCCCCAGCGGCGGCGGCGCTTCAGGGCTTGGTTGCGGTATTCGAGGGCCGTCTTTTTGGCAGGCTGGGACATGGGGCGGGCGTAGGATTTCGAGGGGGCGGCGCCAAAAGTACGAAAGCCGGCAACCCGAACGCGCGGGCCGCGCGTAGTTGTTTCGTTTCGGCCGGGCGTAGTACCTTGCCCGCCCCTTCGGCTTGGCCGGCTCTGCGCCGCCGCCCGGGGCTGTCCATCGCCGGCCGCGGCTGGCCTTCACGCCTTCATTCCCCCACCATACCTCATGCCCGCCACCCTTCTTCGCATTCACCCCGAAAATCCGCCGCAAAGCCGTATCCAGCAAGCCGTTGAGGTACTGCGCAAAGGGGGAGTCATTATTTACCCCACCGATACCGTGTACGGCATCGGCTGCGACGTAACCAATGCCAAAGCCGTGGAACGCGTGTGCCGCATCAAAGGCATTCACCCCGAAAAGGCCAACCTGAGCTTCATCTGCTACGACCTGTCGCACATCTCCGACTACGCCCACGGCATCAGCACGGCCACCTACAAAGTCATCAAGAAGGCCCTCCCCGGCCCCTTCACCTTCCTCTTCGAAGCCAGCGCCAACGCCCCCCGTTTCGGCGGCGTGAAGCGCAAAACCGTCGGCATCCGCGTGCCGGACAATCAAATTATTCGCCAGCTGGTGAAAGAACTGGGTAACCCCATCGTGAGCACCTCGGTGCGCGAAAGCGAGGAAACGCTGGAAGAGTACGTCACTGACCCCGACCTGATTTACGAAAAGTACCGCCTGCTCGTGGACCTGGTCATCGACGGCGGTTTTGGCGGCAATACCCCCAGCACCATCGTCGACTGCGTGAACGACGAGTTCGAAATCGTGCGCGAAGGCGCCGGCGACATCGAGCAGTATTTGTAAGAAGCTGCTTTCCCAAGCAAAAAGGCCGTTCTGCTCGCAGAATGGCTTTTTTGCTTTAACTCCGCTTGTGTTTCCAGCGTCGGTGCGTCCACAGATACTGCTCCGGCGACGCCCGCATGTCCTTTTCCAACTGCCGCGCAAATGCCTCCGTGACCGGAAACGTGCCCGCTACTTCCTTTGCAGCTTCCCGCCCATCGGGCAGTTCCGTGAACGTGACTTCGTAATACCCACGCCGCACCCGCCGGATGCCCACGTACAGCACGGCGCAATCAAGCTGCACGGCCAGCCGGTCGGCGCTGGTGTAGAAGCTGGTGTCCTGATTCAGGAACTCGGTCCAGTAGGGTCGGTCTTCGGGCCCGGCCGCCTGGTCGGTCAACAGGCTCAGCGTATGACCCTGCCCCTTGTGAGCTACCAGATACCGCAGCGTCGCCAGCATCGGCACCGCATCGGCACCCAGGCGGGTGCGTAGGCGCCGCATGAAGCTTTCGAAAAACAAATTGTTCAGCGGCTTATACACGCCCGCCGCCCGGCCTGGAAACTCCAGCGCCGCGCCGCTGAGTATCCACTCCCAGTTGCCCATGTGCGAGCCCAGCGACAGCACCAGCCGCTTCTCGGCAAAGTGGCGCGTCATCAGTTCGGGGTTGGTGAAGCGCATGCGCTGGGCCAGTTCTTCGGGCGAAATGGCCGCTAGCTTCAGAATCTCCACCACCACTTGCGAGAAGTGCCGGTAAAAGTCCTTGCCCGTGCGCTCAATACCAGCGGAGCTTTTTTCGGGAAATGAGTTGCGCAGGTTTTCCGTCACCACGCGCCAGCGGTAGCGCACCACGTAGGCCAGCAGTCCATAAATGCCCTCAGCCAACACGTAAAGCACGGGCAGCGGCAGGTGCGCTAAGCCGAGCAGCAGCCAGCGCAGCGGCTCGAAGTACCAGGCATAAGGCCGTGCAGAATTGGCAATGGTGCCTTTGGTCGCCATGCTTAGCGGGGCACTGCGGCCCCGCCGGGCGCAAATTCAGCCGAAGCCCGTTCGCCAATGGCGCGGTGGCCGGCCAGCAGCTTCTTGTTGCCGGGTCCGCCGTACACTTCGATGAAGAGCGTGAACGGACCATCCGGCAGCGGCCCCAGCGGCAGTTGGCCCGCAATAGGTGTGGGCCGGCCACCCTGTGGCGTGAGCGTCGCGTCGGCATCAGCAGCCGAGCCGTCGGGCGTGGTAAGGTGGTAGTGCACGCGCAGCGGCTGGCCCACCGGCGCGTTGTGCAGTTCGGTGTAGAAAAAGATGTTATCGGCGCCCCGGCCGTAGGTACCGCCGGGGCTGCGGGCAAGGCGGTAGCCGCCCCGAGCAAAATTGTCGTCTCCCCCACTCTTGGCGGCCGGGCGCGATAGCAGCACCACATCGGACAGGAAAGGGCCCGCCGGCGCTTCCAGCACCAATGGCTTCTCCAGGGTGGTTTCACCGCCTGCGGTTCGGTATTGGTCTTTCACGGTGCCGCGCAGGGTGTATTTGCCATCGGGCAGGTAAATTCTTTTCAAAAAGCTTTGCGGGTTTTTGATGGCAATAGTGGTATCGTTAAGCACTGGCGGTTTTAAGGTCACAACTTCGTGGTAGGCTGACGAACCGTCAGCTTTCAGCACATCTAGCGTGACGACCGCCGACGACTGAAACGAGCGTGGCGCGCGCTGCCGATACGTCAGCGACTGCGTGGGCACCGTCACGTAGATTTCGACTTCGGCGCCTTTCTGCACCTTGTCAATATTGCGGAAGCGCGCGACATCGAGCAAAAGCTGCGGCGGGCCGGCCTGAACTGAAAAGGCGGCTGAGAAGGAAAGCAGCAGAAAGAGCAGAAAACGCATAATCTTTAGAATCCAAGATGTGAAAAGTTACGCCACACCACGCCGCTTCCAATCAAGCAGCGGCAGGCGAAGACGGGTTTCCGGGTCGCCGTTCCATTCAACAACTAAACCAACTTCCTGAAACGCTGCCCGAACCGTTTCACCCACGGCAATTTTGTGCGTGGCTTCGTCGTCGAAACTACCAAAGGCCAGCATCAAACCTTGGCCACTTACCGCCCGCGCCAGGTCCTGCCCGTGGTAGAAGCAGTAGCCGCGAATGCCTTCGGCTCCGCTGTTCGCCCGCACTTCGGATACATCGTCCAATCCATCGGACATGGTGTAGCCAGCGTTTTGCAGCGCAATGATGCCCTGAGCCCACAAGCCGCCAAAAGCCTGGTCGAGCTGGTCGCAGTCGGTCACTTGCGGCCAAGTGGACTCTGCGGCTTTTTTATCAGCAAACTCTTTCTGCAAGGCTGCTGCTAATGCCGCTTCGTCAGGCTCGCCTTCAGCATCTTCTACCCACTCTTCCAGCATTTCCGCTACCTCTTCTTTGGTATAAAAGCCCGACCACACGGCGTTTCGGACCTCATCGAATAAGTACTTGGTTGCTTCGTCCATGGTGGCGGTTCGGTAAAATGAGCCAGATTTGATGCAAAAGTAGCCCGCTGACTGCCCTCACCCCGCCCCATGATTCTGCTCACCGAACTGCACTACTTCCCGCCGGCTGCCCTCTTTGCTGAGTTGCAGCGGGCCGACGGCCTACTCATCGAAGCCCACGAGCACTACCGCAAGCAAACCTTCCGCAACCGCTGCCTCATCCGCACGGCGCAGGGCGTGCAGCCGCTCACGGTGCCGGTAATTGACGGCAATCGGGCCGAGAAAGTGAGCGTGTCAGAAATCGAAATCGATTACCGGCAGAACTGGATTCACCGACACTCGCGCACCCTGCAAACTGCGTACGGGAATAGTCCGTATTTTGAGTATTACACCGACTACCTGCATGATATTTACGTACGTAAGCCTATCTTGCTTTTCGACCTGAACCTGCAATTTCTGCAGCTTCTGTTGCGCTGCTTTCGACTGACCCTGCCCCTCCACCTCACCGCCGAATACCACGCCTACTACTCCGCGCAACCTTCTTCCGAACATTTTGGTCTTGTAAATGGCCCGTCCGCCGCCGTCATCACCGACCGGCGCGACTGGCTGACACCCAAAGCGGCCTCCCGGCCCCCCGAACCTGACAGACCGGCAGCCCACACCCTGGTGCGGCCCTATCCGCAGGTGTTTGGCCCAGGTTTTGAGCCGGGCTTGAGTGTGCTGGACCTCCTGTTTTCGCAGGGCCCGGCCGCCGGTGGTTTTTTACAATAAGTTGTTGCGAAAGGCGGCAACCTGTAAATTTCCCCCGACGTTAAGATTAATGCTTGCGGGCCGGCTCCGGTCCGAACCTTCGCCCGAACCGGCTTGTTTTCAAGCTACATCGGCCCAACCCGTTATTCGTGTATTTGCCCGACGCGGGGCTGTCTGATTTTTCACTACGTTTATTGGCATGGAAGCTAAATTCTCAAACCGCGTCAAAGAGGTTATTTCCCTTAGTCGGGAAGAGGCCATCCGTCTCGGCCACGACTATATCGGTACCGAACACCTGCTCCTGGGCATGATTCGCGAAGCCGAAGGCACGGCCCTCGGGCTGCTGCGCAAGCTGGGCGTGAGCATCGACGAGCTCAAGTTCTCGCTGGAGCAGGCCACCCGCAACACCGCCACGCAGGGCACCAGCATTACCGGCTCGATTCCGCTCACCAAGCAGACCGAGAAGGTGTTGAAAATAACCTACTTGGAGGCCAAAATCTTCAAGTCCGAAATCATCGGTACCGAACACCTTCTGTTGTCTATCCTGCGGGACGAAGACAACATATCTTCCCAAATTCTTTCCAAGTTTAACGTGAACTACGAAACTGTGCGCGACTCGCTGGATTACCACGGTAATGCCGGCTCTGCTCCGCAAAACCGTACGCCCGACACCGACGACGACGACAACGACAAACTGTTTGGCTCGTCGGGCCCCGGCGGCCGGGGCGGTTCGGGCAGCGCAGCGGCCAAGAAGCCGGGCGAAAAATCGCGCACCCCGGTGCTCGACAACTTCGGCCGCGACCTCACCAAGCTCGCTGAGGAAGACAAGCTCGACCCCATCGTGGGTCGTGAAAAAGAAATTGAGCGCGTGGCCCAAATCCTGAGCCGCCGCAAGAAAAACAACCCGATTCTCATCGGTGAGCCCGGCGTGGGCAAAACCGCCATCGCCGAAGGCCTCGCCCTGCGCATCATCCAGAAAAAAGTATCGCGCGTGCTGTTTAATAAGCGCGTCGTGACCCTCGACCTGGCTTCGCTGGTGGCCGGCACCAAGTACCGCGGCCAGTTTGAAGAGCGCATGAAGGCCGTGATGAACGAGCTGGAGAAGTCGCCCGACGTGATTCTGTTCATTGACGAGTTGCACACCATCGTGGGCGCTGGCGGTGCTTCGGGCTCGCTCGACGCTTCCAACATGTTCAAGCCGGCCTTGGCCCGCGGCGAGATTCAATGCATCGGCGCCACCACGCTGGATGAGTACCGTCAGTACATCGAAAAGGACGGCGCGTTGGCCCGTCGTTTCCAGATGGTGATGGTGGACCCCACCACGCCCGAGGAGACCATCGAAATCCTGCACAACATCAAGGACAAGTACCAGGACCACCACCACGTGGTGTACACCGACAAGGCCATTGAGCAGTGCGTGATGCTGAGCGACCGTTACATGTCGGACCGTTTCCTGCCGGACAAGGCCATCGACATTCTCGACGAAGCCGGTGCTCGCGTACACATCAACAACATCGTGGTGCCCGAAGATATTCTCTCGCTCGAAGAGCAGATTGAGAACATCAAGGGCGAGAAAAACCGCGTGGTGAAATCGCAGAAATACGAGGAAGCCGCCAAGCTCCGCGACACGGAGAAGAAACTGCTCGACCAACTTGAAGGCGCTAAAAAGAGCTGGGAAGAGGAGACCAAGAAGAAGCGCTACACGGTGAAAGAGGAAAACGTGGCCGAGGTTATCGCTATGATGACCGGCATCCCCGTTTCGCGCGTGGCCCAGAACGAAAGCCAGAAACTCCTCAACATGAACGAGGAGCTACAAGGCAAAGTGATTGGCCAGGACAAAGCCATTAAGCAGCTAGTGAAAGCCATCCAGCGCACCCGCGTTGGTTTGAAGGACCCCAAGAAGCCCATTGGTTCGTTCGTATTCCTCGGCCCGACGGGCGTGGGTAAGACGGAGCTGGCCAAGGTGCTCGCTACTTACCTCTTCGACAAGGAAGATGCGCTGGTGCGCGTCGACATGTCGGAATACATGGAGAAATTCAGCGTATCGCGCTTGGTGGGCGCGCCTCCCGGCTACGTGGGCTACGAAGAGGGTGGCCAGCTGACGGAGAAAATCCGCCGCAAGCCGTACTCGGTTATCCTGCTCGACGAGATTGAGAAGGCGCACCCGGACGTGTACAACCTGCTCCTGCAGGTGCTGGACGACGGCATTCTGACCGACGGCCTCGGCCGCAAGGTGGACTTCCGGAACACCATCATCATCATGACCTCGAACATCGGGGCGCGTGACCTGCAGGACTTCGGCGCCGGCATCGGCTTCGGCACGAAGGCCCGTCAGGAGAACATGGACGAGATTACGAAGGGCACCATCACCAACGCCCTGAAGAAGACCTTCTCGCCCGAGTTCCTGAACCGCTTGGACGACGTGATTGTCTTCAACTCGCTGGAGAAAAAAGACATCCACAAAATCATCGACATCAGCCTTAGCAAGCTCCTCTCGCGGGTGCAGGCCCTGGGCTACCGTGTCGAGCTGACCGAAGCCGCCAAGGACTTCGTGGCCGACAAAGGATATGACCCCAAGTACGGTGCCCGTCCGTTGAACCGCGCCATCCAGAAGTACATCGAAGACCCGATTGCCGAGGAAATCCTCAAGGCCCAGGTGGTGCACGGCGACGTGATTACCGCCGACTACGAGGACGGTAAGGACGAACTCATCTTCAGCGTAAGCAAGAGCGGCGAAGCCCAGAACCTTGCCAGCGACGAGCGCCCGGCCGAAACGCCGGAAGCGCCCGATGCTGACGACAAGAAGAAGTAAGCACGTAGCATAGGTTCTAGCCTGTGCCAATTAGAAGAAGCCGGCCCCAGCAACGGGGCCGGCTTTTTTTATTCCTGCGCCTCTATATTCGACGTTGATTTTGACTGCTTTAGCCATTTATTGCACTCTTATTTCTCTTATTATGAATTTTCTACGCAGAGCGGCGCTAACCGGCGCTGGCGCGGCAATCACCGGTGCGGCCCTGGCGCAATCGGCTCCCGTGGCGCCCATCAAGCCTAAGGTGTTCACCGATTTTGGCCTCACGCGCACCGACAACTACTATTGGCTCAATCAGCCCACCGACCCAGCGGTGATTAAATACCTGAACGCCGAAAACGCCTATTACGACCAGCAGATGGCCGGCGCCAAGGAAAACCAGAAAAAGCTGGCCCAGGAAATCAAAAACCGCATCAAGCAGGAAGACTCTTCCGAACCTTACCGCGATAACGATTACTATTATTACACACGCTATGAATTCGCGTCGGAATACCCCATTTACTGCCGCAAAAAAGGCAGCCTGATTGCCACCGAAGAAGTGCTGCTGAACGGCGACGAAATGGGCACCGGCCGGCCCTACTTTCAGATTGGCGACTGGGCCGTGAGCGACAACAACCAGCTACTGGCCTTCTCGGTCGATACCGTGAGCCGGCGCCTCTACACGTTGCGGTTCAAGAACCTGGCCACGGGCAAAGACTACCCCGAACGCATCGCCAATACCAGCGGCGAAGTGGTGTGGGCAGCTGACAATAAGACTGTGTTTTACGTGCGCAAGGACGTGAAAACGCTCCTGCCTTACCAGGTGTACCGGCACACGCTGGGCACCGACCCCAAGTCTGACTCCTTTGTGTACGAGGAGAAGGACAACACTTTCAACGTGGCCATCAACCGGTCGAAGTCGCGGAAATACATCGGCATTGAGCTGCACAGCTCGCTTTCGTCCGAGTACCGCTATCTGGAAGCTAACGCACCCACGGCGCAGCCCAAGGTGTTTCAGAAGCGTGAGCCCGACCACCTCTACCAAGTGGAGCACTTGGGCGATAAGTTCTACGTCCGCACCAACTGGCAGGCTCCGAACTACCGCCTGATGGTGACGCCCGTGGCCACGACCAGCAAGGCTACCTGGACCGACGCCCTGCCCCGCAACCCCGTCATTTTCCTCGACAACTTCGAAGTTTTCAAGGAATACCTCGTACTGAACGAGCGCAAAGGCGGCCTGCGCCAGTTGCGAGTGGTGAGCCTTAAGGACAAGCAGGAGCATTATATACCCTTCGACGAAGCCGCCTACACTGCCACCGTTGGCATAAATCGCGAAATTGATACGCCCCTGCTGCGCTACAATTACACCTCGCTCACTACGCCGCCGTCCATTTTTGAATACGACATGAGCACGCGCAGCGGCACGCTGCTGAAAGAGCAGCCCGTGCTGGGCAACTACAACAAATTCGACTACGCGACGGAGCGCGTATTCGTGAAGTCGCGCGACAACAAGTTCATTCCCATGTCCATCGTGTACAAGAAAGGCACGAAGCTGGACGGGAGCGCGCCGCTGCTGCAATACGCCTACGGCTCTTACGGCTACTCGCAGGACCCCACCTTCAGCGCGGCCCGGCTAAGCCTGCTCAACCGCGGTTTTGTGTATGCGCTGTGCAACATCCGCGGCGGGCAGGAAATGGGCCGGCAATGGTTTGAGGACGGCCGGATGGCACACAAACTCAACAGCTTCAACGACTTCATCGACTGCTCCGAATACCTCACCAAGCCGCGCGAGGTGCAGGTGGGCGCCACCAAACTGAAGCAGCAGTTTACTTCGCCGGCCACGCTGTTTGCGATGGGCGGCAGCGCCGGCGGCCTGCTAATGGGCGCCGTGGTGAACATGCGGCCCGACCTATACAAAGGCGTCATCGCAGCCGTGCCGTTCGTAGACGTGGTCACGACCATGTCGGACCCCAGCATTCCGCTCACCACCAGCGAGTACGACCAGTGGGGCAACCCGGCTAACGAGGACGAGTTCAGGTACATGCTGTCGTACTCGCCCTACGACAACGTGAAAAATCAGGCTTACCCCAACATGCTGGTCACCACCGGCCTGCACGACTCGCAGGTGCAGTACTACGAGCCCGCCAAGTGGGTGGCCAAGCTGCGCGCCATGAAAACCGACAAAAACCTGCTGCTGTTGCACACCGATATGGCTGCTGGCCACGGTGGCGCGTCGGGCCGTTTCAAGTCGATTGACGACACGGCCCGACAGTACGCCTTTATGCTGATGCTACTGGGGAAGAATTTATAGAGACGGTAAAGAAAGTAGAACGTCATGCTTCGGCTGCGCTCAGCATGACGTTCTACTTTCTGCCTGTCGTAATCTGCCCGTAACCTACCTTTGGCATCCCGTTCCCGCGCACCCTTCCCACCCGCGCGCTTAGCCTCACTCATGCCCGACCCGCACGCCCACGCCCATCTCTCGAAAACCGAACTGCTGGCCCGAAAAAACGAAGAAGCCCTGCTTGGCGGTGGCCAGGCCCGCCTCGACGCCCAGCACAAAAAAGGCAAGCTTAGCGCTCGTGAGCGCATCGATTTGCTGATGGACGAGGGCTCGTTTGAAGAGATTGGCAAGTTTGTGATGCACCGGTCCAAAGACTTTGGCCTCGACAAAGAATACTACCTCGGCGACGGCGTGGTGACGGGCTACGGCACCGTGAACGGCCGCCTGGTGTACGTTTTTTCGCAGGATTTCACGGTGTTTGGCGGCTCGCTGAGCGAAACCCACGCCGAGAAAATCGTCAAAATCATGGACCTGGCCATGAAGAACGGCGCGCCCGTCATCGGCCTCAACGACTCGGGCGGCGCGCGCATTCAGGAAGGCGTGGTGAGCCTCGGCGGCTACGCCGACATTTTCTACAAGAACACCCTCGCCTCGGGCGTGGTGCCGCAGCTTTCGGCCATTATGGGGCCGTGCGCGGGCGGCGCGGTGTATTCGCCGGCCATTACCGACTTCATTTTGATGGTGGAAAACACGAGCTACATGTTCGTGACCGGCCCCAACGTGGTGAAGACCGTGACCCACGAAAACGTGACCAGCGAAGAACTGGGGGGCGCCAGCACGCACTCGGCCAAGAGCGGCGTCACGCACTTCAGCTGCGCCAACGAAGTGGTGTGCATCAACCACCTCAAGCAGCTGCTGAGTTACATGCCGCAGAACTGTGAGGAAACCGCGCCCGCGCAGTCCTACGAAGCCGCCGGCGACGAAAGCCGCCCGGTGCTCGACGGCATCGTGCCCGAAAACGCCAACCAGCCCTACGACATCCGCGAGGTAATTGAGGGCATTATCGATGAAAACTCCTTCCTCGAAGTGCACCAGAATTTTGCGGAGAACATTGTGGTAGGCTTTGCCCGCCTGGCCGGCCGCAGCATCGGCATCGTGGGCAACCAGCCGGCCGTGCTGGCCGGCGTGCTCGACATCAACGCCAGCACCAAAGCCGCGCGCTTCGTGCGCTTCTGCGACTCGTTCAACATCCCGCTCCTAGTGCTGGAGGACGTGCCCGGCTTCCTGCCCGGCACCGACCAGGAGTGGCGCGGCATCATCACCAACGGCGCCAAGCTGCTCTACGCTTTCTGCGAAGCCACCGTGCCGCGCATCACCGTCATCACCCGCAAGGCTTATGGTGGGGCGTATGACGTGATGAACTCCAAGCACATCGGCGCCGATATGAACTACGCCTGGCCCACCGCCGAAATTGCCGTGATGGGCGCCAAGGGCGCGGCCGAAATCATTTTCAAGCGCGAAATTGCGGCGGCCGAAAACCCTGAAGCCAAGCTACAGGAAAAGGTGGACGAGTACCAGGAAAAATTTGCCACGCCCTACCGCGCCGCGCACCGCGGCTTTGTGGATGAAGTGATTTTGCCCTCGCAAACCCGGCAGAAATTGATTCGCGCCTTCAAGATGCTGGAAAACAAAGTGGACACCATGCCGCGTAAGAAGCACGGCAACATTCCGCTGTAATTCGTTTGTCATGCTGACGCAGGAAGCATCTTATCACGGCTGCCTTCGTCACCTTTTCTACCCAGCCGCGCGGACGTGACAAGATTCTTCGCTGCGCTCAGAATGACAGTACCCATGCGTTCCGAATCGTTCGAATTCCTCCAGACCTACCTCAACAATCCCTCCCCCACCGGCTTTGAGAAAGAAGGCCAGAAGCTGTGGCTGGAATACATCAAGCCGTTTATCGACGAGTATTTCGTGGATACCTATGGCACGGTGGTAGGCGTAATTAATCCCGAAGCGAAATACAAAGTTGTCATCGAAGCGCACGCCGATGAAATTTCATATTTCGTGAACTACATCACGAAGGAAGGCTACCTGTATCTGCGCCGCAACGGTGGCTCCGACCCGTTGGTAGCTCCAAGCAAGCGCGTGAATATTTTCGGCGAGAAAGGCATCGTGAAAGCCGTGTTTGGCTGGCCGGCTATTCACGTGCGCAAGGTGGAGCAGGACAAGGCCCCGACCATCGAAACCGTGTTTCTGGACTGTGGCGCTACTTCCAAGGAAGAAGTGGAGGAAATGGGCGTGCACGTGGGCTCGGTGGTGACGTTTGAGGACGAATTCACGGTGCTCAACGACAAGTTTTACGTAGGCCGCGCACTCGACAACCGCGTGGGCGGGTTCATGATTGCCGAGGTGGCGCGCATGCTGAAAGAAAACGACAAAAAGCTGCCCTTCGGCCTCTACATCGTCAACGCGGTGCAGGAAGAAATAGGATTGCGCGGCGCCGAAATGGTGGCCCATCGCATCAATCCCGACGTGGCCATCATCACGGACGTGACGCACGACAGCCAGTCGCCGATGTACGAGAAAAAGACGGCCGGCGACATTTCCTGCGGCAAAGGCCCGGTGATTACCTACGGCCCGGCCGTGCAAAACAACCTGCGCGACCTCATCATTGAGACGGCCAAGCAGGCCGATATTCCCTTTCAGCGCGCCGCCGCCACCCGCGCCACCGGCACCGATACCGATGCTTTTGCTTATTCCGGTTCCGGCGTCGCTTCGGCCCTGATTTCGCTGCCCTTAAAATATATGCACACGACCGTGGAAACGGTGCACAAAGACGACGTGGAAAGCGTGACGCACCTGATTTACGAGACGCTCCTGCGCATTGAGGACGGGCACGATTTCCGGTATTTCAATTAAGTAGAAAACTAGAATCGTTTGTCATCCTGAGCGTAGCAGAGGACCTTCTCACCAAAAAACATTTTGATGTGAGAAGGTCCTTCGCTGCGCTCAGGATGACTTTTTTTTATTTATGGAACTGCCCAAAATCCCTTCGCTTCCGCTCAACGTTACCGACCAAATGAGCCGGCGCGTGGCCGTGCCGTTTCCGCCGCGCCGCATTGTGTCGCTGGTGCCTTCGCAAACGGAATTATTATTTGATTTGGGCTTGGGCGACAAAGTAGTGGGTGTAACAAAATTCTGCATTCACCCGGCCGAGGCGCGCACCAACGCCACGGTAATTGGCGGCACTAAGAATTTTGATTTCGAAAAAATAGCGGCTTTAAAACCAGAGGTAATTATTGGAAATAAGGAAGAGAACTATCAGGCGGGCATCGAACAATTAGCCGCCAATTATCCGGTGTGGTTGAGTGACATCAGCAGCTTGCCGGAAGCGCTGGACATGATTCGTCGCGTTGGGTTAATCACCGGCGCCAAGGAAAAAGCCGATGCGCTGGCCAGCGAAATAGCCGCCTCTTTTGCAGCCCTGGAAACTGCGCCAACTACTGCCACCAAGGTACCCGTTTCCGCTGCTTATTTCATTTGGCGCAAGCCGTACATGGTGGCCGCGTCGGGCACTTTCATCGATGGCATGTTGCATCGGGCGGGCTTCCGCAACGTCTTCGCCGACCAAACCCGCTACCTGGAAATAAACGCCGACCAATTGGCCGCCGCAGCCCCGCAACGCATCTTGCTTTCCTCTGAGCCCTACCCGTTTGGCGAAAAGCACGTCGCTGAATTCCAAGCCATATGTCCCAACGCTAAAATTGAAATAGTCGACGGCGAATTATTTAGCTGGTATGGCAGCCGGCTCCGGAAATCGGCGGCTTATTTCAGTCAGCTTCGTTAATCACAAAGCCGATTTGCGCCAATTCTTTCCAGAATTGCGGATACGATTTTTTTACCACCGCAGGCGATTCTATCCGCAGCGGGCCGCGCAGGGCCAGCGGCGCGAAGGCCATAGCCATGCGGTGGTCGTGGTAGGTAGCCACCGATTGATGGGCTACCGAAAAACCGTTAGATTCGGACCGGAAGCGGCCGGCACCGAGGTCACGTAAGCTGCCCCCAAATTTGGCTAGTTCTGTTTGCAAGGCTGTAATGCGGTCGGTTTCCTTAATGCGCAGGCTTTCCAGACCGGTAAGGTCGACGGGCCGGTTTAAGGCGGCGGCTACCACCGCTACCGTCTGGGCCAGGTCGGGACAGTCGGTAAAATCCAGCGTGAGGGCATCCTGTTGCGGCGCGAGCGGCTGTTGTTGCAACTGAACTCCGTCGGACAAAAAAGTCGTTTTCACCCCAAAATGTGCCATGATGCCCGCAATGGCTTGGTCACCTTGGAACGACTGTTGCCGCAAGCCCAGCAGCGTGATTTCGGAGCCAGCCGGGGCCAGCGCCACCAGTGCATACCAGTAACTGGCGGCCGACCAATCGGCTTCCACCACGTAGTCGGTGGGCCGGTATGCGCCGGGCTGCACGGTCAGCACCTCGCCATCAATGGCGCAGTCGGCCCCAAAAAGCCGCATCAGGGCCACGGTCATGTGGATGTAGGGCCGTGAGCCCACGTGGCCCGTGAGGCGCAGGCGCAAGCCACCGGGCAGGCACGGCCCCACCATGAGCAAGGCCGAAATGTACTGGCTGCTGATGTCGCCGCGCACGGTCAACTCCGTGGGTTGGGTGGCTTCGGCGGCCGCAAAACCGCTTATGTCCAACGGCGGGTAGCCCTCTTGGTTTAGATAGGAAATGCGGGCGCCCGCCTGCCGCAGAGCCTCCACGAGCACGCCGATGGGCCGCTCCTGCATGCGTGCCGTGCCCGTTAGGGTGCCGCGCCAATTGGTAACCGCCAGGTAAGCCGTGAGGAAACGCATGACGGTGCCGGCATCCTCGGCGTCGAGCATGTCGGCGCCAGGCGCGGCAGCCAGCAGGCGGTTCATGAGCTGCGTGTCGTGGGCGTCGGAGAGGTTGCTGATGGTGCCGCCGCCAGCCAGGGCCCGCAGGATGAGGGCGCGGTTGGCTTCGCTTTTGGAAGCCGGGAGGTGAGCGGTGCCGCGCAGCGGGCCGCCGGGCCAGGATAGGTGCATATTGGGCGCGCAGGCCGTGCCTGCGCTGTTGGTTCTGAAAGGTAATGGCCGAAAAAGCGGCAACTGCTACGACTACAACCGGTGGTAATAGCGCAACGACTCGGCAATTTCCGCCACCGTCACTGACTGGTCGAACACGCCGTTTCCGATGCCATTGAGCAAGGTGCAATTGATGGTGGCGCCGGAATTCTTCTTGTCCTGCAGCGCAAACTCGGCGATGGCCGTCGTTTCCATCAGCACGAAATTCAGCTTGTCATAGATTGAGAACACGAAGGTTTCGATTTTGTCCAGCTCTTCGGGACTCAGCAGGCCGCGCTGCACCGAGAGCCAGCTTTCGCACACCAGGCCGGCGGCCACGGCCTCGCCGTGCAGGGCCTCGCGGCCGGGCTGCAGCAGCAGGTAGCTTTCCAGGGCATGGCCCACGGTGTGGCCGAAGTTGAGCAGCTTGCGCGGGCCGGCTTCCAGGGGGTCCTGGGCCACGATGCGCTGCTTGAGCGCCACCGATTCCTGAATAATATCGGTCCAGTCTTCCGTGAGCCAGCCCAGGCGGCGGTGTTTATTGAAAGCGTCCGCATCGGCAATGAGCCAGTGCTTGATGACTTCGGCGTAGCCGGATTTCAGTTGGCGCGGGTCGAGGGTTTGCAGAAAACGGGGCTCAACAAACACGGCCGACGGGGCCTGAAAGACGCCTAATTGGTTTTTGAAGCCTTGAAAGTCGACGCCGGTTTTGCCGCCTACGCTGGCGTCTACCTGCGCCAGCAAGGTGGTGGGTACCTGCACAAACCGGATGCCGCGCTTGTAGAGCGCCGCCGCGAAGCCGCCCAAATCCGTGACTACGCCGCCGCCCAGGTTCACCAGCACGGCGTGTCGGTCGGCACGCTGGGCGGTGAGCTGTCCCCACACGGCATCGCAGCTGCCCAGAGTTTTGTATTCTTCGCCGGCCGGCATTTCGATGAGGCAATAATTGGCTGGCAAGTGCGGTTCGAGCAGCGGCAGGCACAGCCGAGCCGTGTTACTGTCGGCCAGCACAAACACCCGGCTCACGGCCGGCCGGTACAGAAACTCGGCCAAAGCCGGCAGGGCGGCGGGCCCGATGATGACGGAACTATCCATGGGGCAAAAGTCAGAATAAATTATTCAGGGAATTTGACCGGCGCGGAGCAACCATTCGGCGCATGGGCCGGTCAGAAGGGCAAAAGCGGGAGCAGTGGTCAACCCGTTCTTCCCTCGGTCCCGGCTTTTTGCTTCTCTCACCTTTCTGCTGTTTTGCTATGAAACGAATTTCTCACACTAACTGGCTGGCCTTTTTGCTGCTCGTCGGCGTGCTGGCTGGCTGCTCCAAGGGCTCGGTTTCGCCCCAGGAGGCGCAGGCCGACTTGCTGGTGGGCCACTGGGTACTCGCCCAAACCGACGGCGGCTTGTCGGGCCGCGTGATGCCGGCCGACCCGGCTCACCGCCAGGAGGTCGTCTTCGCGGCCGATAAGCAGGTCACGTTCCTGCTCAACGGCGCAGTGACGGGCAAAACCACTTACTCGCTTTTCCAGGCCAACTCCTACGTCAACCGCCGGCCCCAAACCTTCGTGGCGTACGGCGCCCGGACCGGCTCGGAAAAGGAGTTCATCGAGCGCGTGACCGCCACTCAATTGGTCATCGTGGAAGACTACGCCGACGGCCGCGGCTACTACTACACACGCCGTTTGTAATCCCACTCTAGCTTCAATCTAAACTGATTATGAAAAGATTTGCCTTAAATCCCCTGCTTCTCGCAGCCCTGGCCAGCGCTGGCCTGCTGGGCTGCGCCAAATCCGGCGATGCCGAGCCCGCCATTGTAGGCACGGGCATGGCCGGCACCTGGCAGCTGGTGAAAATGGAATGCGAGTGCCTGCCCGGCGTCCCCAACGAAACGGCCGTGTTCACGGACAGCACCTTTTCCGTTTCCACCAACGGCCACCTGACGGCCCAGGGCACTTACACCAGCGTGGCCGCGGTCAACACCTGCGGCATCGGCAACTCTGCCACGCCCGGCCTGCGCTTCATCGACAAGCTGCCCACGCCTGCTTACCAGCACGACGCCCAGGTTTCGCTTCAGAGCAATACGCTGGTGCTGGACTACGGTCTGCCGTGCGATGTGCCGCGCAAAACTTACCAACGCATTCAAGCCCAGCTATAGAGCTACAGCCCGGGCCCGAGGTGCTGCGTGCCGTCCACCTGCGGGCGGCCGTTGAGCACCTCGGTTTGCTTGCGGATGCTTTCGAGGTGAATGAGCTTGTAGAGTTCGGCCACAAATTTTTCGTTCACGTTGAGCTTGCCGGCCCAATGCTGGCGGGTGCTAAAAATCTCCTGCCAGCGGTCGAATTGCAGGATTTTTACGTCGTTTTCCTTCTTATACTCGGCCAATTCCTCCACCAGGGCCATGCGGCGGGCCAAGGCCTCCACGATTTCGCGGTCGGCCACGTCCATTTTCAGGCGCAGCTCTTCGGCTTTGTTGAGGTATTCGGCGTTGTTGGAAGAGCGGTAGCGGTATTTTAGCTCGTTGAGGATTTCGCCCAGGCGCGCGGGCGTCACCTGCTGCTCGGCGTCGCTCAGGGCGTGGTCCGGGTCGGGGTGGGTTTCGATGATGAGCCCGTCGTAGTCCAGGTCCAGGGCTTTTTGGGCGATGGGCAGCAGCAAGTCGCGCCGCCCGCCAATGTGGCTGGGGTCGCAAATCAGCGGGATGTGCGGGAAGCGGGTTTTCAGCTCGATGGGCAAAATCCAGGTGGGCGCGTTGCGGTAGCGGCTGGGCGCAAACGTGCTGAACCCCCGGTGGATGGCCGCCAAATCGGTGATGCCGGCCCGCTCCATGCGCTCCAGCGCGCCGGCCCAGAGGGCCACGTCGGGGTTCACGGGGTTTTTCACCATCACGGGCACGCCGGTGCCGGCCAGCGCGTCGGCCAGTTCCTGCACCGCGAAGGGGTTGACGGTGGTGCGGGCGCCCACCCACAGCACGTCGATGCCGTGGGCCAGGGCTTCTTCCACGTGGCGCGGGGTGGCCACCTCAATGGCCGTGGGGATGCCGGTTTCGGCCTTCACGCGCTGCAGCCAGGGCAGCGCCACGCTGCCCATGCCCTCAAACGAGCCCGGCCGGGTGCGCGGCTTCCAGATGCCGGCCCGGAACAGGTCGATTTTGCCCAATGCCTGGAGGCCGTGCGCCGTGGCCATCACCTGCGCCTCGGTTTCGGCCGAGCACGGGCCGGCAATGAGAATGGGCTGGCCTTTTTGGGCCAACAAGCGGGTGAAGAACGTATTAGGAGTGGGGGGCATCGGAAGGGGGCCAAATGAAAGCCGAAAGCCGGCCGGGCGTTGTAAAACCCAACAAACGTAACTCGTTTCCCCGGAACGTTGTTTAGCGTTTACCTTCGCCCGCCCTTGTCCTTTCCTTCCCAATTCCCACCACTTGACTCCCACTGCCATGTCGCCAGACGCCCCCACCCAAGCCCCGCCGATTTCCTTTGAAGACACCCGCGTGGCCTTCGCCTCGAAGTCCGATGCCCAGCTGCGCAAAGTCTACGCCCTGTTTGCGGCCATGAACAACGGCACGCTGGTCAAAACCGGCAGCGGCCTCATGAAAACGGCCCTGAAATGGGGCCTGCCCGGCACCAAGTTCCTCATCAAACACAGCATTTTTGAGCAGTTTTGCGGCGGCGAAACCATTGCCGAATGCCGCCCCGTCACGGCCGAGCTGGGCAAGTACAACATCGGCACCATCCTCGACTACTCGGTGGAGGGCGAAGGCAGCGACGCCAGCTACGACCGCACCCGCGACGAAATCCTGGCCACCATCGACGAGGCCCACCGCTCCCGCCACATTCCCTTCTCGGTGTTTAAAGTAACCGGCGTGGCCAACGTGGCCATTCTGGAGAAACTGCAGGCCGGCAAGCTGCTCACGCCCGATGAGGAAGCCGCCCACACCCGCGCCGTGGCCCGTGTGGAGGCCCTGTGCGCCCGTGCTCATCAGCACGGCGTGCGCCTGTTCGTCGACGCCGAGGAAAGCTGGTTTCAGCACACCATCGACCTGCTGACCTACGACATGATGGCCAAGTACAACCGCGAAACGGCCATCGTCTGGAACACCTACCAGCTCTACCGCCACGACCGCCTCGACGCCCTCAAAGCCGCCCACGACACCGCGGCCGAAGCGGGCTACTACATCGGGGCCAAGCTGGTGCGCGGCGCCTACATGGAAAAGGAAGCCCGCGTGGCCAAGCAGCGCGGCTACCAAAACCCCATCAACCCCACCAAAAACGCCACCGACGCGCTCTACGACGAGGCATTGCGTTATTGCATCGAACACGTCGACCGCATCAGTATTTGTGCCGGCACGCACAACGAGGCCAGTTCGCTGCTGCTCACCCAGCTCATGCAGCAGGCCGGCCTGGCGCCCAACGACCCGCGCGTCTGGTTTGCCCAGCTCTACGGCATGAGCGACAACCTCACCTATAACCTGGCCAACGCTGGCTACAACACCGCCAAGTATCTGCCCTACGGCCCCGTGGCCGCCGTGATGCCTTACCTGCTGCGCCGGGCCGACGAGAACACGGCCATCGCGGGCCAGAGCAGCCGCGAATTTCTACTAATTCAAAAGGAAATCCGGCGCCGCAAAGGGCAATAATTATGTACGACCGAAGCCCGGATTTTATACAATTACTGCTCTGAAATGGGCTGCAGCGGGTATTTATAAGGTCGACCGTAAATTTTAGGAACGATTGTGGTATGGGCAGCCGCCGCAGGGCTGGAAATTAGTAATGGCAGCATTGCAGAAATACGATGCCGCGCAGTTAAAAATTACTAATTTTCAGCCCCCAAAACGGTTTTTTGTTCATCTTATACCTTGCCATGATTGGTCGTATTCGCACGTATTTGATTCGCTATTCCCGGCTGCAAACCGGCACCGTGAGCTACCTCACGCTGGTGCAGGAAGCCGAATTGGGGCTAAATCTGGAAATTTCTCACGAAAAATCCCGGCTTAATGAAATGCTGGCCGAAATCTCCCTCACGGAGCACGAAGCCGGCCGCCCGCCGCTGAGTTGCCTGGTGAAAGTGCAAGGCTCGAAGGGCCAAGGCGATAACTTCTACAAGCTGTGTGAAAAGATGGGCATGGGCGAGTGGCGCAGCCTGAAACAGGACGAAGAATTCCTGAAAAATCTCATCAAAGACTGCCGCGAGTTCTGGCGCAACGAAGCCAACTTTCAGCAGTTTGCGCAGGGCGCGGCCGCAGATTAAAGACTGGAGCGTAGTGGCCGGAAGATGGGAAAAGTTGGAAAACTAGCGGGATGTAACCTCTACTGCGGTGGTCCCGTTAAGGTCCCCAACTAGCCGGGTAGGTTAGTTTTCTTTTCCACATTTTCAATTCCCTCCTAGCATGAATACCAACGATTCGAACAACCCGCAAAACACCGGCACCGGCGCAGGCTCCAACTACGGCACCCAGAACACGGGCACCGGCACGGGCAACAGCACCGGTCTGAGCAACGAAGGCACCAGCTACAACGCTGGCACGGGCTCTACTTCCGGTACCGGCACGTCGAGCACTTCCGGCGCTTCGCTGGGCAATACCAATAACACCACCGACGGCGACGACTTCAGCGCCACCGCTAAGGGTGCCGCCGTAGCGGGCACCGCCGGCGCCGTGGTAGGCCGCGCCATCGACGGCGTGCAGAACACGGCCGACGAAGCGGCTCACGCCGTGACCGGCCGTCCCTACGACGACACTCCCAGCTCGAACCTGACCGGCATGTTCCGCGACCGCAGCAGCGCTGAGAAGGCCTACCAGTCGCTTTCGTCGCGCGGCTACGGCAAAGACGACGTGAACCTGCTGATGTCGGATGAAACCCGCAAAACCCACTTCGGTGAAGACACCGCCCACACCGACCTTGGCGACAAAGCCATGGAAGGCGCGGGCGTGGGCTCGGCCATCGGCGGCACGGCCGGTGCCATCATTGGCGCCATCGCGGCCATTGGTACGTCGGTAGCTCTGCCCGGCCTGGGCCTGATTATTGCCGGCCCGCTGGCCGCTGCGCTGGCTGGTGCCGGTGCCGGTGGCCTCACGGGTGGTCTGGTGGGCGCCCTGGTGGGCTCGGGCATTCCCGAAGAGCACGCCGCCGAGTACGAAGAAGGCGTGAAGAACGGCGGCATTGTGATGGGCGTGAAGCCCCGCAACGCCGAAGACGCTCAGTACTTCGAAGAGGAATTCCGCCGCAACAACGGCGACAAGATTTACAAGTACTAAGTACGTCGCAGGTTCCGGCCTGCTCGTCCTGAAAAAAGCCTTTCCCGTCTGGGAAAGGCTTTTTTGTTGCAACCTTCGCCCCCCGGCCCAAGTTCTTATCGAGTGTGCAACTGGCCACTGCGGCCGCGGGCACTTATTACACCCCCGGCAGCGTTTTTGCCGTAAGAATAAGAGGCCCGTAGTTGCATAGCACCGGCCGTATATTTGAGTTTCAACCCCGCTTTATTTCGCTGCAAATGTCTTTTTCCCGCTTGAAGGTCGGGCTGTACGCCTTTTTGGTCGCGGCCGTGTTTGTTCTGGCATCATACCGGTTGTTCCGCCGGGCCGACTCGGCAGTGCCGAGCAAGGACCAAGTGCTCATTGGCCTTATGCTGAGTGGGCTGAACTCGCAGCATTACCAGCCCGAGAAAATCGACGACGTGTTCTCGAAGCGGGTGTTCGATTTATATCTCAAGCACCTCGACAACCGCAAGCAGTTCCTGCTGGCCACCGACGTAGAACAGCTGCGCCGCTACCAGACCCAGATTGACGATGAGGTGAAGCGCGGCACGCACGAGTTCCTGGACCTGAGCACCAAGCTCATGACCGAGCGCACCAAAGAAATGCAGGCCCTCTACCGCGAAATCCTGGCCAAGCCCTTCGATTTCTCGGCGGATGAAACCCTGCAAACCGACTTCGACAAAGCCAGCTTCCCCGCCGACAAAGCTGCCCAGCGCGAGTTATGGCGCAAGCTGCTGAAGTACGAAACCCTCAGCCGGGTATCGGAAATGATGGACGCCCAGGAAAAGGCCAAAGAAGCCAAACCCAGCGGCGCCACTGCCGCGCCCAAAGCCGCTGATGCCGACGCCCCTACCGCCGCCGAGCCCGTGCGCACGCCCGCCCAAATGGAGGCCGAAGCCCGCAAGCGCGTGCTGAAATCCTACGACGAGCAGTTTGAGGACCTCGCCGACATGGACGGCAACGAGCGCCTGGCCGAGTACGCCAACACCATTGCCAATACCTACGACCCCCATACCGAATACTTTGCTCCGAAGGCCAAGGAAGATTTCGACTACGAAATGACCGGCCGCTTTGAGGGCATCGGCGCCACGCTGCGCGAGAAGGACGGCCTGATTTACGTGGACGAAATCATCCCCGGCTCGGCCTCGGCCCGGCAGGGCGACTTGAAAAAGGGCGATGCCCTACTGCGCGTGGCCCAGGGCGCCGCTGAGCCGGTGAGCATTGAAGGCTGGCGCACGGCGAAGGCCGTGACATTGATTCGGGGCAAAAAAGGTTCAGAAGTGCGCCTGACGGTGCGCAAGCCCGACGGCAGCACCAAGATTATTCCCATCATTCGCGACGTAGTGGTGGTGGATGATAAGTACGCGCAGTCGTCGGTCATCACCGATAAGGGCCAGAAAATCGGTTACCTGCGCCTGCCGGGCTTCTACGCCGACTTCAACGACAACGGCGGCCGGAGCTCGTCCGACGACGTGAAGAAGGAGCTGGCCAAGCTCAACGCCGAGGGAGTGAAGGGCGTGGTGATGGACCTGCGCTTCAACGGCGGCGGCTCGCTCACCGATGCCGTGTCGATGGCTGGCCTTTTTATGGACAGCGGCCCCATGGTGCAGGTGCGCGACGGCCAGGGCCGCACGCAGGTGCTCACCGACAACGACCCGCGCGTGCAGTACAGCGGCCCGCTCGTGATACTGGTGAACAAGTACAGCGCTTCGGCCTCCGAAATTCTGGCGGCCGCCATTCAGGACTACCACCGTGGCGTCATCATGGGCTCAACCAGCACGTACGGCAAGGGCACGGTGCAACGCATTTTCGACTTGGATGAAGCTTTGCCGGCGGAGTTGAACAGCGTGAAGCCCATCGGCTCGCTCAAGCTCACGACCCAGAAATTTTACCGCGTGAACGGTGGCTCAACCCAGTTCAAAGGCGTGGTGTCGGACATTGTGGTGCCCGACCTGTACTCTTACCTTGACCAGGGCGAAAAAGAGTCGGACTACCCGCTGAAGTGGGACGAAATTCAGCCCGCCCGCTACAAGCCCTGGGGCGACTCGCCTAACCTGGAGAAGCTGCGCGCCAACAGCAAAGCCCGCGTGGCCACCAACCCCAGCTTCAAGGTGATGGACGACATGGTGAAGAGCATGCGCAAGCGCAAGGATGAAAGCGTGGTTTCGCTCAAGCTGAGCAACTTCCGCGCCGAGCAGCAGGAATCGAAGCTGATTTCGGACCGCTACGAGGCTGCGCAAAAAACCACCACTGCCCTGGCCTTCTCGCCTCTGGCAGCCGATGTGCGGGCCGTGGGCGGCGACACTGTGAAGGTGAACCGCGCCGCCCGTTTCACCAAAGGCCTGAAAAAGGACATCACCATCGCTGAGGCCGTGGCCGTGATTCAGGATGAATTGAAGTAAGTCCGGTTCATCAAACCAGTCCACTTAGTAAAAGCCCCCGTGCCTGCTGGCGCGGGGGCTTTTTTGGCAATTACGGGGGTTGTTAACCTCCTTAGCAAACAGCCAATGAATGTTTGCAGCAAGATTTTTCACATCAGTTGTGTAACTCATTGTTTTATAAGCGAATACTTTTAGTAAATCCACCTAATTAAATTAGTAAAAAGGCAACTAAAAAGGTGGCTCCTGCTGTTTACCTGACATGAAGACTCAAGAGGAAACCCGCATCATTCCGCTCATTCCCCAGGTAGACCAAGTAGACGCTGCCGTGGATGAGCAACAGCAAAAGTTGGCTGATGAAAACTGGCGTAAATCAATTCCAGCGCAGGTTTTTCTCAACTACTTCTTTGCCATCAACTACCACATTCAGGAGAACGACGACGTGCTCGGCGGCATCCAGAACCTGCCTTTCTTCCGCAGCCACACGGCGGAGCTGAACGACGCCGACGTAGCGACGCTCACCAAGCTGCTGCACACCAGCTGGAGCACGGAATACGCCCTGCGCGCCACCGCGGAGCTGGGCGACGAGAACTTCCTGCGCAACGCCCTGCACTGGACGTTCCCGCAGGCTTACCACGCCATCCTGTCGGGCTTGCAGGCTTTCCTGTACACCACGGGGGTGCGCTCGAACAACGGCCAGCTCATCCGCCGCGAGGTGGGGCGGCTGGTGGTGAAGAATGCCTACCCGCGGCCGGTGTCGTTCTACGCGGCCGGTGCCTATGGCGACTTCAGCATTCACCGCTTGCCGTTGGCGGGCTACAAGGCCGGGCTGCACATTGCCAGCAAAGAGATTGACGCCCAGGCCCAGATTGGCCAGTTTCTGCGCACCACGCGCAAGATGAAGGCGCAGTGGACCCGCGCGCAGGTGCAAGCCAACCCCAACACGGCCATCCGCAGCCAGAAAACGGGCCGCCCGCTTGATAAGTGGACGGCGGCGCACTGGCAGCAAATTACCTGGCGCCTGGGCTACACCACCATTTTCGATTTGCTGGGCCGCCTGCGCATCTCGGAGAGCACGCGCGAGATTGAGCGCTACGTGGAGGCCGACATTGACTTCAGCTTGTTCCACGCCTCGCTGCTGAACATTGTGAGCTACCTCAACGGCATCCACGAGACTTACGTGGCCAAGGCCCTGGGCCTGGAGCGCTACCGCCAACTAGTGGCCGAGCTGCCGGTGCACTTGCAGTCGGGCTTCGTGCAGGAGCGGCTGCGCACCCGCGTCGAACCGGTGCTGGCGCCCACGCCACCCACGGCCCCGGCCATTGCCGCCGAAGGCCAGCAGTTCCGCTTGGCCGCCTAATCTGAACCACGGATTCGTGCGGATTTTTCGGATTCCACGGATTTTGTGAACGTAAATAGTTGCGGAAAGCCGCTCCGGTTTCGGAGCGGCTTTTTTCGTGCCGTACTTTTGCGGTTCACTTCTCACTTACCGCGTTGCGCTTGTTTTGGCAAGTGCACGATTCTTTCGGCTGAATCAAACGTCCACGAAATCCGTGGAATCCGAGAAATCCGCACGAATCCGTGGTTCAGACAACTATGCAGCACCTCAGCGAACAGGAACTACAGCGCCGCCACAAACTCGAAGAATTGGAAAAGCTGGGCATCGAAGCGTACCCGTCGGAACTGTTCGACGTGACGTTTTACGCAAAGGAGATTCACGATAACTACCACCCCGAGCTGAACAACTTCCAGGAAGTGGCGCTGGCGGGCCGGCTGATGTCGCAGCGCGTGATGGGCAAGGCCTCGTTTGCGGAGCTGATGGACACTTCGGGCCGCATTCAGCTGTACGTGAACCGGGATGAAATCTGTCCCAGCGAAGACAAGGAGTTGTACAACACCGTATTCAAGAAGCTGCTCGATTTGGGCGACTTTATTGGGGTGAAAGGCCGCGTGTTCAAGACGCAGGTGGGCGAAACGTCCATCCACGTCACGGAGCTGAAGCTGCTCGCGAAAGCCCTGCGCCCGCTGCCCGTGGTGAAAGAAAAGGTAGATGAGGCCACCGGCGAGAAGGTGACCTACGACGCCTTCACCGACCCCGAGCAGCGCTACCGCCAGCGCTACGTGGACCTGGCCGTCAACCCGCAGGTGCGCGACACCTTCATCAAGCGCACGCAGCTGGTGCAGTCGATGCGGAATTTCCTCAACGACAAAGGCTACCTGGAGGTGGAAACTCCGATTCTGCAGCCGTTGTACGGTGGCGCGGCGGCGCGTCCCTTCACCACGCACCACAACACGCTGGACATGACGCTGTACCTGCGCATTGCCAACGAGCTGTACCTGAAGCGTCTGATTGTGGGCGGCTTCGATGGCGTGTACGAGTTCAGCAAGGACTTCCGCAACGAAGGCATGAGCCGGTTCCACAACCCCGAGTTCACGCAGATGGAGCTCTACGTGGCCTACAAGGACTACGCCTGGATGATGGACCTGGTGGAAGAAATGGTGGAGCGCGTGGCACTGGCCCTGCACGGCCAGACGGAAGTGCAGGTGGGCGAAAACCGCATCAACTTCCAGCGGCCCTGGCAGCGCTACACCATGTTCGAGGCCATTGAGAAGTACACCGGCGTGGCCATTGGCGAGATGGACGAGGCTGCTCTGCGCGAAACCGCCGAGAAGCTGAACGTACACCTCAACCCCAGCATGGGCAAGGCCAAAATCATCGATGAAATTTTCGGTGAGCACGTGGAGCCCAAACTCATCCAGCCCACGTTCATCACCGATTACCCGGTGGAAATGTCGCCGCTGGCCAAGAAGCACCGCGACCGGCCCGGCATGGTGGAGCGGTTCGAGGCTATTTGCAACGGCAAGGAAATCTGCAACGCTTTCTCCGAACTCAACGACCCCATCGACCAGCGCAAGCGCTTCGAGGACCAGTTGGAGCTGGGCAAGCGCGGCGACACCGAAGCCATGGTGCTCGACGAAGATTTCCTGCGCGCCCTGGAGTACGGCATGCCGCCCACGGCCGGCCTGGGCATCGGCATCGACCGCCTGAGCATGATTATGACCAACTCGCACTCCATTCAGGACGTGCTGTTTTTCCCGCAGATGAAGCCGGAAGCAGTGCAGAAAGAGAAGCCGGAAAAGGAGTAGAACGTCATGCCGAGCGCCAGCGAAGCATCTTTACCGCAATAGTAAATGAATTACTTACGCGGTAAAGATGCTTCGCTGTGCTCTGCATGACGTTCTCATTATGCTTGATACGATGCCCTGAAAGTCGAAAGGCCCCACACGAAATGTCGTGCGGGGCCTTTCTTTTTTACAACCTTCTTACCCTTCAAACCGCTGTTTTCATCAGAAGCTTGCGATGGATTCGTCTGATTTTACTGCTGAGTTGTTTGACCAATTTCAGCAGAAGCTCCTACGACCGGCAATTTTACTGATACTACGTTTCGGCCTTCTTTCAAGTCGGTTGTGAGGGATTTTACGGGACAGTTACCAGCAGGTTACGCCAAGCCCGAAATTGCCATAATTATGTTACCCAGCCGGACCTACTGTTCGGTCAGGTGTTCGCGGGCATCGGTGTTGCCACCCACGGAACTGCCGTTGCCGGTGGCCAGAGTAGAGAGGTCGCCGGGCTGCACGGCGGCGTCTTCGGCCCCGGCGTCCAAGCCTTGCAGGAGGCGGTCGGCGGCTTGCTTGTCTTCGCTCACGCGGGCATTGGGGTTGGTGTGGCCGGCGGCTTCGCCACCCTGCGCTTTGGCGAGGGTGCTTTTGAGGAGCTTGCTGAGATCCCCGCCCCACTTTTTCGCCGATTCACGCAGATTGGAACGGGCGGCGTCGCCGGTTTCGGGAGCCAGCAGCAGGCCGGCCACGATGCCGGCGGTGGCGCCGGCCAGCAGCGAGAGAATGACTTTGCCTTTGTCGTCTTTCATGATTTTGCAGGAAAAGAGAAATAACTATTGATGGCCTAACGGGAAAACCAGCCCACTGGTTGGGGCAACAAAAAGCCCCGCACCTGGCGGCGCGGGGCTTTTGTAGCAAGTGGCCGGGGCGACTTACAGGTCGTTCAGCATTTTGGTGATTTCGGCTTTGCCTTTGCCGAGCTTCTCTTGCAGGCGGCCCACCAGCTGGTCGCCTTCGCCTTCGGCGTAGGTCAGGTCTTCGTCGGTGAGCTGAGCGTACTGCGATTTCAGCTTGCCTTTGGCCTCGTCCCAGTTGCCTTTGATTTTGAGGCTGCTGCCGGGCAGGGTCACGCCGAGGTCTTCGAGCTTGCCGGCGTATTCTTTGAATTTAGCTTCGAGGTCGGAGCCCAGCTTTGAGGCTTGCTCGCCGAGCTGGCCGCTGTATTTGGAGGCAACGCCTTTCCAGTTTTCGCGGGTGGCCGAGCCTTTGTCCGGGGCCAGCAGCATACCGGCGATGATGCCAGCGCCGGCACCAGCGAGGGCGGCTAAAAGTACTTTACCGGCGTTGTTGTCTTCTTCGTGGTACGACATGGTAATGGGTAATGAAGGGTGATGGGGTGAAAGATAGGCCAGTGGAACCGCGGGCCCGAACACAAAACGGTATATTTTGTTTTAGGGCCGCGAATGGTCTGGCTGCCTATACGAAGGCCAACGCTAGGGGTTGAGCTTGCCGCTAAATTTTTCCACCCCGACACGGCGGAAAAGTGCCTCTGAACCGGACGTATTGACGGTTTCGGCCCGGCCGGCGTAGATTCGCCCCCTCCCCTGCCCGGCCCGATGAAAAACGCCCTGTTTCTGTACGCTGCCCTGCTGCTGGCTGCCGCCTGCCAGCGCGCCACCCCGCCCAAAAGCGCCGCCGAGGCGTGCATCGACCCCAGCAAGGTGAAGCCCGAGGGCATCTGCACCATGCAGTATGACCCCGTGTGCGGCTGCGACGGCAAAACCTACTCCAACGCCTGCGTGGCCGGCAACGCCGGCGTGCGCACCTTCACCAAAGGCCCCTGCCCGGGGGCACCGGCCAAATAACCACCCGTCCCGCGTTGCAACCTGCCCAAGACCGTTACCGCGACTTCTGCCGCACCGCGCCCGACGTGCCGGTGTTTGCGCAGCCGTGGTATCTGGACGCGTGCCGCGAAGGCGGCGCCTGGGACGTAGCGCTGGCCGAAGAAAATGGCCGCGTGGTGGCGGCGCTGCCGTATTTCTACAAGCAAAAGGGGCCGTTTCGCTACGCGACCATGCCGCCGTTTGTGAAGTGGCTGGGGCCTTACGTGCTGCCCGAGTTTCGGGGCGTGCTGAAGAAGGAGCATTTGCTGCTGGAGGAGCTGATTAAGCAATTGCCGCCGCTGGCCGCTTTCAAGCAGAACTTCTACCCCAGCAGCACCAACTGGCTGCCGTTTTACTGGCAGAAATTCCGCCAGACCACCTATTATACCTACCGCCTCAACGGGCTGCACAACCTAGCGCAGGTGGAGGCAGGCATTAATCGCAACATCCGGCGCAACCTGCACAAGGCGCGGGAGCAGGTGACGGTAGTGCACCACTTGGGGCCCGAGCGGTTTTACGAGGTGAATAAAATGAGCTTCGACCGGCAGGGCTTGCCCATGCCCTACTCCTGGGCGCAGTTTCAGCGGCACGATGCGGCGCTGGCGGCCAACGGCGCCCGGCAGCTGTTCTTCGCCGTGGACGCGCAGGCGCGCATTCATTCGGCCGCGTATCTAATCTGGGACCAGCAGGCCGCGTATTATCACCTCTCCGGCGACGACCCGGCGCTGCGCGACAGCGGCGCGGGCATTCTGCTGATTTGGGAGGCCATTCGCTACGCCAGCGAGGTACTGGGGCTGGCTTGCTTTGATTTTGAAGGGAGCATGCTGCCGGCGGTGGAGCGCATCCGGGTGCAGTTTGGGGCGGTGCAGACGCCGTATTTCTTTGTGTGGAAGTATAATTCGCGTGCTTTTGAGCTACTGGAGAAGCTTCGACCGTAATAGCACGGTCATGTCGAGCCTGTCGAGACATCTCGCGTGAGGTAGTAAATCTTACGAGTGGATTAGTATTTCACGCGAGATGTCTCGACAGGCTCGACATGACCGTGCTATTACCTGTTTTCCTTATCACCAACTATGCAGACATGTCCGAAAAACGCTACATCCTCAACCCCACCCCTTTCATCGTACCCACCACCGACGGCAAGCTCATCGAAGAGCACGTGGGCGGGGCCAGCACCGGCACCGCGGCCTACAGCCTGGCCCACATGGTGGCCCCGCCGCACTGGAGCGAGCCCCACCAGACGCCCAGCTTCGACGAAATTACTATTGTGGTGCGGGGCCGGAAGCGGTTTGAAATCGACGGTGATGTGGTAGAGCTGCAGGCCGGGCAGGCGCTGCTGATAAAGGGCGGCGCGCGGGTGCGCTACTCCAACCCGTTTGAGGAGGAGTGCGAGTACTGGTCGATATGCGTGCCGGCGTTCAGCCCCGACACGGTGAACCGCGAGGCCGAATAACCGCCGCATTTCTCACTGCACCAGTACCTTTCGTCTCATGGACCAACGCATCATCGACCTTTTCGACGAATACACCCACGCCCCGCTGTCCCGCAAGGACTTCATGGAGCGGCTGGTGAAACTGGCCGGCGGTACGGCCCTGGCGTTTTCGGCGCTCTCGGTGCTGGAACCGGGCTACGCGGCCGCCGCCACGGTGGCGCCGGAAGCCGATGACCTCGAAACCGAAGACGTGAGCTGGCCCGGCGACGGGGCCACTGTGCGCGGCTACCTGGTGCACCCCAAGGGCAAAAAGAAGCGCGGCGCCGTGGTGGTCATTCACGAAAACCGCGGCCTGACGCCCCACATCAAGGACGTGACCCGGCGGGTGGCCCAGGCCGGCTACCTGGCCCTGGGCGTGGACGCGCTGAGCGTGGTGGGCGGCACCCCGGCTGATGAGGACAAGGGCCGGGAGCTCATTGGGCAGCTCGACCCGCTGAAGAACCTGAACAACTACTTGGCCGCCCTCACTTACCTGCGCGCCCGGCCCGACTGCAACGGCCGCACCGGCGCCGTGGGTTTCTGCTGGGGCGGCGGGCTGGTGAACCAGCTGGCGGTGCACGACCCCAAACTCGACGCCGGCGTGGCCTACTACGGCGCCCAGCCCAAGGCCGAGGACGTGCCCAACATCAAAGCCGCCCTGCTGCTGCACTACGGCGGGCTCGACCAGCGAATCAACGCCGGCATTCCGGCCTATGAGGCGGCGCTGAAGACGGCCGGCACCAGGTACGAGCTGTTCGTGTACGAGGGCGCCAACCACGCCTTCAACAACAACACCTCGCCGGCCCGCTACAACGCCGAAGCCGCCAAGCTGGCCTGGGACCGCACCCTGAAACTATTCCGGGAGAAACTGGGGTAGCCGGGCAACCGCGCCGTTTTTAGCGGCATCTTTGCGGTATCGTCCCCGCACCGATGTCGCGCAAGAAGCTACCTCTTCTTTTGGTTGCGCTGGCTTTTAAAGCCACCAGCAGCTTGGCCCAAAGCCAGCCCACGCCGGCCCGGCCGCCAGCGCCCGACCCTGACTATGAGCAGGTGACGGTGCCCGTGCCGCGCGCCGTGTCGCTGGTGACGGACGTGGCGGCGGCGCTGTTTTCGCGCAACCCCGAGGGCAAGAGCAAGGTGGAGGACATCATGGACCGGCGCCGCAAACGCTCGGAAACCGGCGACCAGAACGTGCGGCTCAGCATTCCCAGAAACGGGCTGACGCGCACGCTGGGGCTGGTGGAGTAAGAATAAACGGTCATGTCGAGCTTGTCGAGACATCTCGCGTGCCGCTACTCATCAAGTAGTTACTGCTCCGAGCGAGATGTCTTGACAAGCTCGACATGACCGTTTGTTGATTTTAATAGGCGCGCCCTACTGCGGCTTAGCCGGCGCGGGCAGGGGCTTGCGGGGCAGCTTCTGGTCGCGCATGGCGGCGTCGTACACAAAGCTGGCCACCACCACGGAAGCCTGTTTCAGGTCGTCGGCGATGAGGCGGTCGTAGGTGTCCTGGTTGGTGTGGTGGGTGGTGGGGAAATAGTCGAGGCCGTCCTGAATGAACTGGAAGCCGGGCATGCCCACGGCGTCGAAGGCGATGTGGTCGGTGCTGCCGGTGTTGCGCAGCGTCACGGTGCTGGCCCCGAGGTCGGCAAAGGGCGCGAGCCACTGCTGGAAAATGGGCGCCGCGGTTTCGTTGCCCTGCGCGTAGATGCCGCGGATTTTGCCGGCCCCGTTGTCGAGGTTGAAGTAGGCGGCCAGCTTCTCGTGCTCGGGCTTGAGCTGCATGGTGGCGGGGTCGGCAAAGTGGTTTTTCACGTAGCCGCGCGAGCCGTACAGGCCCTCTTCCTCCTCGCCCCAGAGCGCAATGCGGATGGTGCGGCGCGGTTTCAGGCCGGTGGCTTTGAGGATGCGGACGGCTTCCATCATCACGGCGCAGCCGGCGGCGTTGTCCGTGGCGCCGGTGGCGGCGTGCCACGAATCGAGGTGGCCGCCGAGCATCACCACCTCGCTTTTGAGCTTTTTATCAGTGCCCGGGATTTCGGCTACCACGTTGTAGCCCTTCAAATCCTGGGTTTGGAAGCGGGTTTTGGTTTCCATTTCCACTTCCACGGGCACGCCGGCTTCCACCAGCCGAATGAGGCGCAGCTGGTCTTCGGGCGCGGTTTCGATTTCGGGGAGCGCGGGCTTGGCATCGGCGGCGTAGGGGGCGCCGTTGCTGGTGTTGAAGGTGCCGTAGATGCCGCCGCGGGCGCTAAGCACGCCGGCGGCGCCTTCGCTTACCAGCATATCGGTCATGGCGGCGCGCAGGGCGGCCAGGATTTTGCGGCCGTCCTGCGCTACGGCGGTGCCGGGGGGCGGGGGCGGTACGGGCGCGGCCAGCTTTTTCAGGTCCTCGTCGGAGTAGCGGCGGATGGCGCCTTCGGTAGCGGGCTTGAGGGACGCGGCTACGCTCATCACCACAATTTTGTCGCGCAGCTGGCCTTTGTACTTCGCCAGGTCGGCTTCGGTGTTGGCTTTCACTACTACTATCTGCTTGCGCACGAGGCCGGGCGTGCTGGGCGTCCAGGCTTTGGGAATGCCCACGAGGGCGTGGTAGTAGGGCGCCGTCATGGCCACGTAGGATTTCTCGATGTCCCAGCCGCGGCCGAAGTCGCCCCAGGCTTCGATGTTGGCGTTCGCGAGGCCAAATTTGGTGAGTTGGGCTTTGGTCCATTCGTTGGCGCGCTTCAGGCCGTCGGAGTTGGCGAGGCGCGGGCCGTTCACGTCGGTGAGGTAGAAGGCGGTTTCCATCACCTTGGAGCGGTTCAGGCCTTCATCGCGGATTTTGGCCAGGGCCGCCGCGTCGAGCTTTTCGGTGGTTTGGGCCGCGGCGGGCGCTGCACCGGCCAACGTGCCGGCCAGGGTCAGGAGCACAAGTTTGTTCATGGCAAAGAGCGTTTGGGGAGTTTTCGCTGCCTAAGGTAAGCCAAATAGGGCGGGCCTGGGCGTGGGTATTGGACCAAAATGCCGTTGGAAAACGGCTTTTCGGCGAATGGCCGGCGATGCTTTGCGCGGCTCGGTCTGGCAATTGGGCCGGTTGGTCGGTGCCCGGCGCCTGCCGGTCCAGCCCGGGGTTTTTGGCCGCGTTTCGGCCGGTGGTTTGCAAATACCCTGGCAGGAAGAGTCGATTCCCAATCCGGAGCCCGCTGCCTGCAGCAACCGAGCCCAGCCTTTTTCACCTCCATTCCTCACCTCCTTCGCTCAGAAATCATGAAAGCTTCCTTGTTTTCCCTGCTCGCCGCCGCGGCCCTGTTCACTTCCACCGTTTCCTTCGCCGCCGAAGGGCCTTTCGACCGCCGCTACGATGGCCGCGACGACCGCAACAGCAAAGACTTCAACTACGGCTACGACCGTAACCACCGCGTCACGAATGCCGAAAAAGCCCGCTGGGAAGCCGCCCACCGCAACGACGACCGCCGCGACGACGACCACTTCGACCGCAACACCAACTACGGCTTCGACCGCAACCACCGCGTGACGGCCCCGGAGCGGGCCCGCTGGGAAGCCCAGCAGCGCGCCCAGCGCGAAGCCCAGGAACGTGCCCAGCGGGAAGCCCAAATTCGGGCCCAGCGCGAAGCCCAGGAGCGCGCCCGCTGGGAAGCTTCCCACCGCCAGTACAGCCGCCGCTAAGCCCGCGCTAGCCTAACCCCGACGTTAAAGTCCCGTTCTATTCGTTGGAACGGGGCTTTTTCGCGAGTAAACCCAAAGTCCCACTTTTTTCCAATCCCTCACCCCCAATTTCCCCTTCAATGAAAAAGTACCTGTTGCCCCTGTTCGCCGCGTTTGCCTTCACCGTAGGCACCGCCGCCGCCCAAACCACCCCCACCGGCACCGATGCGGCCGGCATGCAAGGCCCGGGCCGCGGCTACGGCCGCATGCAAGGCTCGCCCGAAGAAATGGCCAAGCGCCAGACCGAGCGCATGACCCAGGAGCTGGGCCTCAGCGCCGACCAGGCCGCTAAAGTGCAGCAAATCATGATTGCCCGCGGCCAGGAAATGCAGGCCATGCGCGGCCAGGGCCAGGGCGGCGACCGCGAAGCCATGCGCACCCAAATGCAGGCCAACCGCGAGAAGTACGACGGCCAGTTTAAAGAAGTGCTGACCCCGGAGCAGTACACCAAATACACCGCCATGCAGGCCGAGCGCATGAACCGCGGCGGTGGCCGGGGCATGGACGGTCCCGGCATCGAAAAGATGAAAGCCAAGGCCGACGGCGGCGATAAAGTCAAAATGAAAGACGACAAGCTCAAGCTGAAATCCGCCAAATCCGAAGACAAGGACGGCAAGTTGAAAGTGAAAGCCGATAACTAAGTCATTCCGCACGCCTGCCACCAAAAAAGCCCCGCTCGGTTTGAGTGGGGCTTTTTTGGTTAGCTAAATAAATCAAGTTCCCTATAGCTGCTTCTGAAATAACAGCCCCAGAATGCGCGGCACGGTGGTTTTGTCGTCGTCATCGAACCACTCGCGCAGCTCCACGCAGCGGAAACCGTGCTGCCGGGCGGCGGCCAGGTAGTCGGACACGTGGTGCGTGAAGCAGGGCAGCTCCACCACGCCGGTGCCGGTTTCAAACCGGGCCTTGCTGCCGAGGTACTGCTTGAAGGGGTGCAGCTCGCCCAGGTAGAAAAATCCGTTGGGCTTGAGGGCCGCGTGGCCTTGCCCGAACACAAAACCCAGGTCCTCGATGTGCTCCAGCATCAGGCTGCAGGCCACCACGTCGGCCGGCTGCCGGGTCCAACTCCAGGGCTGGGTGATGTCGGCCTGCCGAAAGCGCACGGAGCCGCCGGCCAGCTTGGCCTGGGCGCGGGCCAGCATTTCGGCCGAAAAGTCCACGGCCGTGACCTGAGTGGCTTTCGCGGCCAGCCATTCGGTGTTTTTGCCCGTGCCGCAACCCAGTTCGATGACGTTACCTAGCGGAATATCGGCCAGCAGTTGGCGGATGGCCACGGCTTCGAGGTCGCGGGTTTTGTTGGGGACGGTATCGTAGGTATCGGACCAGGAATTGTAGGCGGTTTGCACGTTCATGGCCGAAATTTATCTAAAATCACGCTTTCGTGGCAGCGGGCAGCAGCTTATCGGGCGTGATGGGCAGCTCGCGCACGCGCTTGCCGGTGGCGTGGTACACGGCGTTGGCCACGGCCGCCGCAAAGCCAACCAGGCCGATTTCGCCCAGGCCTTTGGCGCCGATGGGGTCGAGCAGCAGGTCCGGCTCGTTGATAAATTCAACTTCGATGCTGGGAATGTCGGCGTTCACGGGCACGTGGTAGTCGGCCAGGTCGTGGTTCACCACGCGGCCGTAGCGGTGGTCGAGGCGGGCTTCTTCCATCAGGGCCAGCCCGATGCCCCACACCACCGAGCCCAGCACCTGGCTGCGGGCCGTTTTGGCGTTGAGCACCCGGCCGGCGTCTACTACCGACACCACCCGGCTCACCCGCACCTCGCAGGTGAGTGGGTGCACCTGCACTTCCACGAAGTTGGCGCAAAACGACTTGCCCGAATAGCTCTCCATCTCGGGCACCTTCTCGGCTTTTTGCGTCACTTCCAGCGCCGGCAGCCCGTGCTGCTTCAGCACCTCACCAAAACTCAGGCGGCGCCCGCTCTGCTTATTCGAAATTACGAAGCCATTTTCCGCGGTCAACTCCTCGGGCTTAACACTGCCTAAGGCTTTGCTGGGCACGCTGGCGGCCAAATCCAGCAGCTGCTTTTTCAGCGCCGCGCACGCCTCGTGCACCGCCGAGCCCACCGAGGCCGCCGTGTGCGAGCCGGCCTGCAAGGGCGCTTCCGGGTAAGCCGCGTCGCCCAGGTCGAAGCGGATGTTGGCCGGGGCCACGCCGCTGGCGTCGGCCGCCAACTGGGTCATGATGGTGGCGGTGCCGGGCCCCGTGTCGGCGGTGGCGCTTTGGATGACGAGGGAGCCGTCGGGCAGCAGGCGGGCGCGGGCGGTGGCGGCTTGGCGCTCGGCTTTGTAGATGCCGGTGCTCATGCCCCAGCCCAGCAGCCACTCGCCGTGTTTCATGGAGCGCGGCGCGGGCGGGCGCTTGCTCCAGCCGAAGAGGGCGGCGCCGCGCTCGTAGCATTTGCCCAGGCCTTTGCTGCTCCAGGGCTTGTCGGTTTCGGGGTCGCGGTCGGCGTAGTTTTTCAGGCGCAGGGCCAGCGGGTCCATATTCAAGGCCACGGCCAGTTCGTCCATCGCCGACTCCAGGGCGAAGGAACCGCTGGTTTCGCCGGGGCCACGCGTCCAGGCGGGCGTGCTCAGGTCGAGCGGCACGAGGCGGTAATTCGTGTTCAGGTTGGGCGTTTTGTACGCCGATTTGGTGGGGTGCACGATGCGCTCGGCAAACTGCTCGTAGCGCGAGGTATTGCCGTAGGCCCGGTGCGTGATGCCCACCAGCGTGCCATCGGGGGTGGCGCCCAGGCCCATTTGCTGAATGGAAAGCGGCCGGTAGCCCACTAGGTTGAATTCGTGCTCGCGCCGGTTCATGAGCTTCACCGGCCGGCCCACCTTTTTGGCGCCTAGTATGGCCGCCACTTCCGGCGGCCAGATGCGCGACGAGCCCCCAAAGGCCCCACCCACGAACTGCGAATGCACCCGCACGCTCTCGGCCGGCAGCTGAAACATCCGCATCAAATCCTGCTGGGCCAGTTTCGGGCCCTGGGTTTTGGTGTACACCGTCAGTTTTTCGCCTTCCCAACTTGCAATCACGGCATGCATTTCCAGGGGGTTGTGCACCTGCATGGGGGTACGGTATTCGGCTTCAATGCGCACCGGCGCGGTTTTGTAGGCGTCGGGCTGGCCGCGCAGGTGGTCTTTTTCTTTCTTCGGCGCCTCGCTTCTCCCAAGGTTCGCGGCCAGGTCGGTTTGGGGCGGTGCGGCCTCGTATTCCACCCGCACCAGGGAGGCGGCGTAGCGCGCCTGCTCCAGGGTTGCGGCCACGGCCAGCGCCACGGGCTGGTTGCTGAAATGCAGCTGGTCGTCGTAGAAAACCTTTATTTCCTGGCCTTCCACGCGCGGGTTTTGGCTGGCTTTGGCGTCCTGGTAGCCGGGCACTTTGGGCGCGTTCAGGTGCGAGACGATGCTGAGCACGCCGGGGGCCTGCTCGGCCGCGGCCACGTCGAGCCGCTTGATGCGGCCACGGGCCACGGCGCTGGTTACCAGCACGCCGTGCACGCAGTCTTTCACGGAGTGCTCGGCGGCGTAGCGGGCCTGGCCCGTCACTTTCAGGCGGCCGTCCACGCGGCTCAGCGGGGCGCCGGTGGCGGAAATTGGGAGTACGGGATTTTCCATGGTAGTCAGGCCGAAGGGAGTCTGGCTGTGGCTGTACGATGGTCAGAGGCCGACGTTTCGCCGGCGCCGGGTGGCCGACACGCGGGGCGCGCCAGGCAAAGCGCGGCTTCCTCACTAGATTTAGCCACCAATCCCAACCGCTTGGCCGCCATGAATCCTGCCTCCTCCGACCCCAAACCCGTGCCCACGCTTTACGAATGGGCCGGCGGCATGCCCGCTTTTGAAAACCTGACGGCCGCGTTCTACCAAAAAGTGTTGCGGGACGAGCTGCTGGAGCCCATTTTCCGGCACATGGCGCCCAGCCATTCAGTGCACGTGGCGCATTTTCTGGCCGAAGTGTTTGGCGGGCCGGCGCAGTACAGCGCCCACGAGGGCAGCCACTTCCAGATGATTCAGAAGCACTTTTCGCGGCACCTCACCGAGCAGCACCGGCGGCGCTGGGTGCACCTGCTGCTGGAAACGGCCGACGAGCTACAACTGCCCGACGACCCCGAATTCCGCTCGGCCTTCGTGGCCTACCTCGAATGGGGCACCCGCATTGCCGTCCTCAACTCCAACACCACCGCCGAAACCGGCGTGGCGCCCGACGCGCCCATGCCGCGCTGGGGCTGGGGCGAGCCCGGCGGCCCCTACCAGGGCTAACATCAGCCAATTACGCGGCGACTCGGCCCATCCGCTCACGGGCCTCGGCAATGGCGGGCGCGTGGGCGGCGGCCCAGTTGCCCAGCTCAATCACGGCGGCCAGCAGGCTTTGGCCCAGCCCGGTGAGGGCGTATTCCACGCGGGGCGGCACCTCAGCGTACACGGTGCGCGCCACCAGCCCGTCGGTTTCCAGAGCCCGGAGCGTGACGGTGAGCATGCGCTGCGAAATGCCGGTGATGCGCTTGCGCAACTCGTTGAAGCGCAGGCTGTCGGTGCTGCCCAGGTGCAGAATGGAAAGCAAGGACCATTTGTCGCCGATGCGGTCCAGGATGTCGCGCACGGGGCAGAGGGCGAAGCTGTCGGGCGGCACGGTGATAATTTTTTTGGCCGCTTCGCGAATTTCTGTGGCCTGAGTGTCAGCAGTGGTTACTTCCATGTGCCTTGGGCAGAATTAAATGCCTTCTTGCGCCGGGGCAAAAGGGCCAAATACCTTTGAGTTACCAAAAGTAACCATAGGCCCTTTAACCTCCAACTCCATGATTGCCATTACCGGCGCCACCGGCCACCTCGGCCGCGCCACTATCCAGGCCCTGCTGGGCAAAGTACCCGCTTCCGAAATCGTGGCCGTGGTGCGCGACCCGCAAAAAGCCGCCAGCACCCTCCCGCAGGGCGTCACCGTCCGCATCGGCGACTACCACGACCCGGCCGCGCTGTTCGCCGCCTTCCAGGGCGTCGAAACGGCCGTGCTCATCTCCTCCAGCGAACTGGAATACGAAGCCCGGAAGCGCGAGCACGAAAACGTAATCGACGCCGCCCGGCAAGCCGGCGTGCGCCGCCTGGTGTACACGAGCGTGGTCAATCCGTCGCCGGACTCGCCCTTCAGCGCCTCGCCCAGCCACTTTGCCACCGAGGAATACCTGCGGGCCTCGGGCCTGGCCTACACCATGCTGCGCAATACGCTCTACCTCGACATTGTGCCGATGCTGGTGGGCGAAGGCACGCTGCCCAGCGGGCAGCTGTATTCCTCAGCCGGCGATGGCCGGGTAAGCTTCGGCCTGCGCGCCGAAATGGGCGAGATTCTGGCGAACGTGCTGAGCACGGAAGGCCACGAAAACCAGACGTACGACCTCGCCCCCGCCCCGGCCTATTCCTTCCAGGATTTGGCCGCCACGCTGGGCGAGGTGACCGGACAGCCGGTGGCTTACGTGCCCGTTTCGGGCGAAGACATTGCGGCTGCCATGCGCCAGCACCAGGTGCCCGAGCCCTTCATCAACCTGCTGCTGGGCATGAACCAAGCCATGAAAAACGGTGAGTTCAACGCCGCCAGCCCCACGTTTGAGCAGTTGCTGGGCCGCCGGCCCACGGATTTGAAAACCTACCTGGCGGGCGTGTACGGCAAGTAAGCGGGTCGGTAAATCCTTCGTAAAAGCCCTCCGGCAGGCAGCAAACCGGCTGTTCGCCGGAGGGCTTTTATTTTCTGGGCCATTCAACTTAATAAATGCCCGGACCGTAGGCAAGGTGTTCACCAACACCGGCCTTAGGGCTACTTGCCGTATGAAAATGCTTCCGCTCGTGCTCAGTGCCGCGTTGGTGCTGAGTGCCGTTTCCCAAGGCCGCAGCCAGGACATCGGCCCGGCCCTCGACATGTCGCTGATGGCTGGCTGGACCGGCAACGCGGCCATGCACTACGACCTGGAAAAACGCGCGGCCGCCGCCAAGGGTGGCCGCACCGCCACCAAAACGGCCGCCCCCAGCTATGCCTACCGCCCTTCGCCGGCCATGCGCGAGCAAACGGTGGCGCGCGCCGTGGAGAAACTGAAACCGACCAATCCCGCCGGAGCCAGCGCGCTGGCGTCGGTTTTTGGGCCCGGCAAGAACGACTACGAGCAGACCTACGCCGACATCATCAAGGGGACGGGCCTGCGCGCCACCGATGCCGCCGATGCCCTGGCCTGCTACCTGCTGATGGGCTACGCCATCGTGCACAACGTTCAGGACGATAAAGCCATCGGCCCATCCCTGGCGCAGGGCGTGCGCGCACAGGTGGCGGGCATTCTGGCCCAAAACCCCAGCCTCAAGCCCGACGACCCGGTGGCCGCCGCCCGCTTCGGCGAGGAGCTGAAGCTGCAATCGGTCATCTTGCAAGCCGGCTGGCAGGCGGCCGTGAAGCAAAACACTCTGGCGGCTTATCAGAATACCGTCGGCCAGAGCTTTCGCACCAGCTACGGCATCGATTTCAACCAGCTGAAACTCACGACGCAGGGATTTGCCAAACGGTAGTGCCAGCATTGCTGGGTAAAAAACACCGTTTTTTGCTGCCGCTCAACTTCCTGCCTTTGCCGTGGCTACTCTTGCCGAAGCCCAACGCCCGATAAACGATTTGCTGGTGGCCCGCCTGCGCGCGGCCGGGTGCGTGCGCGGCCGCTTTGTGGTGAGCGGTGCGGCGGCCCAGTTCAGCCTCAGCGGCGAGCGGGCCGACGGCAAGTCCATGCTCTTCTGGGACTTTGAGGACCGAATTTTCAATCGCCTCGTGGCCGACTACCTCGAAGCCGGCTATCCGCCCGGCACCGCTGGCCTCGCCGTGGAGGTGGACGTGCCCACCAGCCGCTGCACCTACCAGCTCACCACCGAAACCCAGCAGGCCGCCCTCGTTTCGGCGGAGCAGGACCGGGAGCTGCGCGCCAAACGAAACCGCCGCCGCTCCCGCACGCCCTACGGCCCCGAGCTGGCCGGGCAGGTGGCCGACGTCCTGCTGCGCGGCGCGCGCCTGGCCCATGCCCACCGCGACTACTGCGGCATGGGGCTCGAATACCGCAACCACGAATTTTACTACGGCGAAGTGTGGGACGGCTACTACGTGGAGGCCCCCAAAGCCGCACTGGCCACCCGCGACGCCTTTGTGCAGTGGCTGGCGCGGCAGTCGGACCACAGCCTCTCGCGGGTGGAAGAAACCGACCCCTGGTACTGGGACAACCAAACCATTACCCGGGCGCGGCTCGAAGAATTTGTGCGATGAACCAGCCAAGCTTCACCCCCACCCAGGCCCGCCTCAACGACGCGCTGACGCAGCTTTTCACCGACTCGGAGTGCTGGGGCGGGTATTTTCGAATGGAAGCCACCCCCGGGGAGGTACGCTACGATGCCCGGGGCCACCACCAAAGCGGCAAAGACATTGTCGTTTACCCATTCACCTTGCCTCAGCAGGCCCTGCTACAAACGCTGCTGCGCCAATACGCCGACGAAACCCCCGGCGGCATCGGCTTCCTCACCATTCAAGTGGACCTGCGCCGGCCCCTTTTTGCCTACCATTCCACCACCGTGGCCGAAGAAGCGCAGGGCGCCGCTGCCGAAGCTGCCGCCCGGGCCCAGCACAACCAGCAGCACCGCAAGCACCTGCGCCAAACCCTCTCGCCCGCTCCCTACGGCCCCGCGCTGGCTGCCCAAGTGGCTGAGGCGCTGGCGCAGGGCCATTGGTTCAACTACGGCCACCCGGCTTACTGCGGCATGGGTTTCGACCTCGTGGACGGCCGCTTCCGCTACGGCCGCGTGTGGGAAGGTGGGCTGGAGCCCGAGCGGGTTTTTGTCGACAAAAACGATTTCACGGCTTGGCTGGCCCAGCAGTCGGACCTGAGTCTGGCGCTGCTGGAATCGGAAGACCCGCTGCTCTGGCATAATCAGACCGTGACCCGCGCCCGGCTGTTGGAGCTGGTGGGCAAAGCGACTACCTTGTGAGCATCAATAGGTGCCGCTATGTTTGACCACGCCCTTTTTGAGCCCATTCGCCGGGCCGCGCTGGCCTTTCCCGGCACCGAGGACAGCCTGTCGCACAACGCCACGCCCAGCATCAAGGTGCGGGGCAAGCTGCTGTGCCGGCTGCACGAGAGCGGCGAGTTCATCCCGATTCACGTGGGGTTTGAGCGCCGCGACTATTTTCTGGAAACCTACCCGGAGACGTTTCACCTGCCCGAGCACTTCCGAAAATACCCCTACGTGGCCCTGTGGCTGCAACACTACCGCCCACGGGTGTTGCGCGAGGTGCTGGAAACCGGCTGGCGCGGCCTGGCTTCGCAACGGCAGCTGCGCGAATGGGAGCAACAACAGGCTGCCGGCCCGACCGGCCGCTAGCCTAACGCCGCGCCTTAATACTCGAACGTTTCGCAGTGCAACACGGTGGGCTCGAAGTCCAGCAGGTACCGGGCGTCTTCGGGATAATAACGGGCTTGCTCGTACTGCTCGCCCGCGAAGCCTTTGATGCTCTCGTAGCTGTCCCAGCGCGTCACCGTCCAGAAGTGGCACCGGTCGCCCTCAAGGCGGCGCAGCACTTGCACGCCGAGGTTGCCAGCGGTGCGTTTGTAGTCGGCCAGGCCGGATTTTTCCAGGTAGCGCAGGTAAGTTTCGGCGTGTTCGGCGCGCGTGATGCCGTGCCAGATGCGGGTAATAACAATGGCCATAAGGTGCAATGGGAAACTCAGCAAGCAATGAGGACGAAAGGCATCCCGTCAGGAATACACCTTCAGCACCTTGCCGGTTACGGCGCCCAGCACGCTGAGGAGGTAGGCGTTCACCAATTTGGGCATGGGCACTAGGTTGTAGCCCGGAAACCGGTCGCCGTACCGCTCCCGGCTGTCTTCCACCAAGCCGGGGCTCACCGCGTTGATGCGCTGGCCGTGCCGCAGCTCCTGCGCGGCGGCCAGCACAAAGCTGTTCACGGCCCCGTTGAGCATGGCCACGCAGGCGCCGTTGCGGGCCGGGTGCTCGGCCGCGATGCCGGAAGTGAGAGTAAAGGAGCCGCCGGCCGTGAGGTAGCGCTGCCCAATGAGTACCAGATTGACCTGCCCGAACAGCTTGCCCGCAACGCCGGCCATCATGTCGGCCTGGCGCATGGCGTGAAAGTCGCCGTAGTGCCCGGTACCGGCCGTGCAGATGCAGGCATCCACGGTCCCGAGCTGCTGAAACATGGTTTCGATGGAAGCTTCCGAGGCCAGGTCCACCCGAACGTCGCCGCTGCTGCGGCCGGCCGTGATGAGTTCGTGCCCGTCAGCGAAGGCCGCGGCCACGCGCCGGCCGATGGTGCCGTGGCCGCCAATGAGTAAGATTTTCATGCGAAATACTTTTGTGGTTGAGCCAGCAAAAGTATCTGGCCCCGCCACGGCCCGAATAGCCCAAACGGCTCAATCTATCGTCGTTTTGGCTCGCAGGTCCTGCGGGGTGTGGCCGTACTGCCTCTTAAAAATCCGGATGAAATAGGAGGTGTTTTCGAAGCCACATTCTTCGGCGACCTCGGCCACCCGCCGGTGCCCGTTCTGCAGCAGCAGCCGGGCGTGGGCCAGGCGCTGCTGGTTCAGCCACTGCCGGGGCGGGCACTGGTACTGGCGCTGGAAATCCCGCTTAAACGAAGCCAGGCTCCGGTTCGAGAGCTGTGCCAGGTCGGCCACCGTGACGGGCTGCAGCAAGTGGGCGCGCACGAGGAAGTCGAGGTCGCCGGGCGCCGTGCTCAGGGCTTCGGCCACAAAATCGGCCACCTGCTGCCGGTGGTGGCCGGCGCCGAGCAGCAGCAGCAGCTCCTGCTGCTTCAGGGGCATGAGGTGGTCCAGGGCCAGCGGCGGGTGGTCGAAGTAGCGCCGCAGCTGCGCCTTGAAGCCCTGCACCAACTCGTCGGCGGGCAAAAGCAGATAAGGCGGCGCATCGGCTGGCGGGCGCTTGCACCCCGTGGGCAGCGGCAGGGCTTTTAAGAGCCGGACGGGCAGAAACAGCAGCAGCGCTTCAAAGCCCACCCCCTCTTCAAGGTACTCGGCCATCACGTAGATGCCCTTTTTCAGCAGCACCGCTTGGCTCGGCCCCACTTCCAGCGTATGCCCCGAAAAGTGCAGCAGCTTCACCCCCTGGTTCACCAAAATAACGGTGTGCGCGGTCAGGAAAACCGTGCGCTTGCCCGCCTTAGACTCCACTTTAAGCTTGGCAAAAAATTCCGTTTTGCTGGCGAGAAAAGATGAATCTTGGGCTGAAACGGCGGGTGGAGGGAAGCGAAAAAACATGAAAGGGCCAGCCGAACGGTATACTTTTTCCAGAAATGTACGCATAAGTCTACAACTGTGTAGGCTTATGCGTACATTTCTGGAAAAAGTATACTTCTATTCTTCGTCCTCATGCCCCGCCAACGTATTTCCACCGAAACCCTCATTGGGGCCGTGCGCCGTCATTTTGGCCTCAGCCAGCAGGAACTGTCTATGATTCTGGACGTGAGCAAGGCCCTCATCGGCCACATTGAAGCCGGCCGCCGCGACCTCACCTCCGCCCTGCACGTCCGGCTGTTTCCCCTGGCCCGCCACCTGCCCGCCCCGCCGCTCCTGCCGCCCGACACCGAGCCGCTGCCCGCCACGGCGCCCGCCCCGGAGGCCGCCCCGCTGGAATTTCGCCGCAAGCTCTGCCTGCACCGGGCCGCCGGGCTTCGCCTCGAACTTGGCAAGCTCACGGCGCGGGCCGTGTACGCCAGCCGCTGGCAGCAGGCCCTGCCCACCATCCTGGCCGACCTCGAAGCCGCGGCTGCCCTCCTGCCGCCCGTGCCGGAAGAACAGGACCTGGGCGCCAGCATTCGCCGGTGGCTACCAAGTTTCGCCCGCCGCTTCAAGCCCAGCCACGCCGCCCAGTACCACCTGCTCCGCCTGCAAGCTGAAGCTTATGAAACCGAAGCCGCTGCCCTGGCCGAACTGCTGGCGCGGGTGTAGCGCCGCGTAGCTTGCACCAATTCAGCAATACAGTTAACCACCCACCACAGCAACGCAAATGGCTATTGACCGCGCAGACTGGCACCACGGCGGGGATTTTCCGTCAGGCCTTCCGGATGAAAACGGGGGCACCCACATCGGCATGTACCTCGCCTGGGTAATTAATAACCAGCTGGAAGGTGAAATTCACCACGAGGACGAAGATTCGGAGCAGCTGCTGGCGCAAGTCAGAAACCGGGAAATAACGGGCCGCGACTTTTTATTTCAAGCCTGCGATGAAAAGTTTTGGGAAAGCAACCTGAACGCGGAAGGATTGGCTTTCACGCAGCAGTATTACGTCACGACGGGCAGCGGCCCCACTTATTTCGAAGATTACATAGCTGCCCTCGCCGAGGAATTACCCAGCATCTACCACGTTGAAGACACCTGGGAAAACTACGATATTCTCAGTAAGCGTTTGGACCAGCGGTTTCGGGGGTGGAAGGCTGAGCGGAGCAAATCAATAAATAATTAATATGAATGCTTCTTTAGAGTCTGTGGTAGATATGTTTCGCAAAATGGAAGCGAACGGATGGGATATAAATTCTGCTTTAAAATGGGGCTTTTTCTTTTTTGACAAAGACAAGGATAAACTGCTAGATGTATTCTCTGAATTAGAAGACAGTCAATACAAGATTGAAGAACTGCATCAGGCGGATGCTGGCGATTGGGTACTTCAAGTTTCTAAAATAGATACTCTCACTCCCGAAAAACTTCACAGGCGCAATCTTGCGTTTAATGAATTAGCCGCTCATTGCGGCGTTGAATTATATGATGGCTGGGACGTAGGAAAAGTAGAGTAGCCCAAACAACCCCGCCCCCGCTCCCCGCGTCTAACCGGCTCCACTCCTTCCCCGCTTAGATGAGTCTCTGGCAAATTATTAAACGCCTGCTGCCCTTCGTGCGGCCCTACCGTCCTCTCGTCATTGCCACGCTGCTGCTCACGCTGGTGGGCTCGCTGGCCGCGCAGGTCAACCCCTTCGTGCTGCGCTACACCGTGGACACCGTGCAGGGCCTGCTCGACCGGCACCAGGCCCTGGCCGAGGGCTGGAACCTGCTGGCTTGGGTGAGTGGCATCCTGCTGGGCAAGGAAATCATCAACACCTTCATCACCTTCGGGCAGAAGTACTACGGCGAGAAAATTCGCATTAACGTGAGCAGCACCCTCTCGCAGCAGGCCGTGAGCCGGATTCTGAGCTACGAGCTGGGCTTTTTCTCCGACGAGGGCAACCAGACCGGCAAGCTCCAGACCCGCATCGACCGCGGCGTGGAGAGCCTCATGAAGCTGGTCCAAAACTTCTTCATCGACATCCTGCCGCTGTTTGCCAACGCCCTTGTGGCCCTGGTGGTCATGTTCGTAGCCAACAAATGGGTGGGGCTGGTGGCGCTGGCCATCCTGCCGGTGTACTTCTGGCTGAGCTTCCGGCAGGCCGACCGCCTGCAGGGCGTGCGCCGCGGCCTGCAAAAGCTGCGCGAGGAGAAAAACCACGGCATCATCAGCATCATCGACTCGATTGTGGTCATCAAAAGCTTTGTGCGCGAAGAGTTTGAAGCCAAAAAGCAGGCCGACACCCAAGCCAAGCTGGTGAACGCCCAGCTGGTGACGCGCAAAACCAACTTCCGCTACGACGGCCTCAAAACCTTCGTCGAGCAGATTGGCGTGGTCGTCATCATCGTCCTCACGGCCTACCTCGTGCTCGGCCGCCAGATTTCCATCGGCGCCATCATGTTCCACATCCTGCTCTTCAACAACGTGTCGGCGCCCATCCGGCAGCTCCACCGCATCTACGACGAGATGAACGAGGCCCTCACCTACTCCGAAGGCTTCTTCGCCATCCTCGACGCCGACGCGGCCATCGAGGAAACCGGCCCCCTGCAGCCCGCCCAGGTGCGCGGCACCTTCGACATCTGCAACGTCGATTTCACCTACCCCAGCGGCACCCAGGCCCTGCACGACGTCTGCCTCACCATCGAAGAAGGCAAAACCACCGCCCTCGTGGGCCTCAGCGGCGCCGGCAAAAGCACCATCATCAACCTGCTCTGCAAGTTCTACGCCCCCGATTCCGGCAAAATGCTCCTCGACGGCCGCCCCCTGGCCGACTACGACACCCACGCCCTGCGCCAGCGCATCGGCCTGGTGCTCCAGAAAAACCACATTTTCAAGGGCACCATCGAAGAAAACATCCGCTACGGCGACTTCACCTCCACGCAGGCCCAAATCGAAGCCGCCGCCCGGCAAGCCTACCTGCACGACCAGATTCTGGACCTGCCCCGCCAGTACCAGTCCGATGCCCAGCAGCTCAGCGGCGGCCAGCAGCAGCGCATCGCCATCGCCCGGCTCTTCCTCAAAAACCCGCCCATCATCTTCCTCGACGAGCCCACCGCCAGCCTCGACGCCATCGCCACCGAGCAAATCAAAAACTCGCTCGACGCCATCAAGCAGGGCCGCACGGTGGTCATCATCTCCCACAGCCTCGCCCAAATCGTGGATTCGGACTGCATCCACGTCATGAAAAAAGGCCGCCTCGTGGAAAGCGGCACCCACGACGAGCTCTACGCCCGCCACGGCACCTACCGCGAAATTTTCGACGCCTCCGCCCGGAGTTTAAATATTGAGAAGCTGGCGAAGACGATGGCTGATGACGGGGACGAAGTGCTGGATACGGCTTCGTGAGTTATAGTATATTTGGCCGTATTAAACATCTTAAACACAAAATAATGTCATCTAACCGAGACCTTTGGCTCAATGCCTCTTTTACAAAAACAGCTTGTCCTGAATGGAACTGCCCAACCTGCAAAACAGGTAAACTTACCGTTGCACCTGCTAATGTCTATTCAACCGAAACAAGGGATTCTATTCAACACCGCGATGACCCAGATTGGGAAGCATACTGGATAAGTTACAAATTCAGCGCGTCATTGAAATGCGATAATGCAAAGTGTGCCGATGTAGTTGTTACTTCTGGGTGGGGCTCTGTAGAAGAAGGTTACATAGAAACAGACAACGATTGGTATAGTGAGTACTATGATTCATTCAGGCCAGAATTTTTCACTCCACATTTGAACTACTTTACTATTGAAAGTGCGTGTCCAAAAATTATCCAGGATGAGATAAATAAATCATTCTCTCTGTTTTTCTTAGATGCTCATTCTTGCGCAAACAAAATAAGGATTGCAATTGAGTTATTAATGAATGAGTTTAAAATTCCATCCTCCAGAATAAATAAAGGAAAAAGAATTGGCTTATCTCTTCATGCGAGAATTATAAAATTCGGACTCAAGTATCCCAAAATCACGAATGCACTACTAGCAATTAAATGGATTGGTAACGCTGGAAGTCATACATCACCAATTGAAAAGAAAGACATAATAGATGCATATGACATTTTAGAACATTCACTAACTGAAATCTTCAGCACGAAGACTAAGGAGACTGAGAAAATTGTAAAAGAGATAAATAAGAAGAAAGCTCCTAGGTCAAAGGGCAAGCAGCATTAACAATTCCTTTTCGATGACCATCGAAGCCCTGCAAGCCCTTTGCCTGCGCCTGCCCGGCACCACCGAGGACCTGAAATGGGGCGTGCACCTGTGCTTCAGCGTGGGCGGCAAAATGTACCTCGGCACCTCGCCCGATGCCCTGCCCGGCACCACCGCCTCGTTCATCGCCCCGCCCCTGCATGTGCGGGCAGGTTTGTAAATTCGCTGGCTATGTCCCCGAACCAACCGCTCACCAACCTGCAACAGGAACTCCTGAAACTGTACGCCCAGCAAGTCAGCGAAACGGACCTGCTCAACATCCGCACGCTGATTGGCCAGTACTTCGCCCAGCGCCTCACCAAGCTGGCCGACCACGCCTGGGAGCAGCAAGGCTGGACCGCGCAAACCATGCACGACTGGCTGAAAAAGTAGCATAAAGACCTCGTTGCCCCGCCCATTCTCCTCTCACCATGCTTACGACCCTCACCATTCCGCTTGACGACGAAGCGCTAACCCGCGCCGAAGCCTCCGCCCGGGCAAAAGGCCGCAGCCTGGCCGAGTTGATTCAGGAATACATTGGGCAGCTGGCGGCCGAAAAGAGCAAGCCAGCCCTTGTTATTTCGCCCGATATCCTGGCGCTGCAAGGCTCCGTGACGCTGCCCGAAGGGATGGATTGGGAGCAGGCGCGCCAAGCGTATTTGGCCAACAAATACTTGCCATGAAACACTGGTTTCTCGATACCAACGTGCTGGTCGATTTTCTCATCAACCGGCAGCCGTTTGCGTTGGAGGCGGCGGCGTTGTTTGAGTTGGGTCGGCAGCAACGGGTGGTACTGTACGCCGCCAGCCTGTCGTTTGCTACGGTTTACTACCTGGTCCGGCAAGGTCGGTCGCACGAACAGGCGCTCGCCTTAGTGGCGCAATTGGAACGGCTGGTGCAGGTTGTCGCCGTGGATGGCCCAACCGTTCGGGCAGCGCTCAGTGGTGAATTTCGCGACTTTGAAGACGGCTTGCAGTATTTCTCGGCCCGCTCGATGCCGCTGGTCGAAGCCATTGTAACCCGCAATGCGAAAGATTTTCGCACGGGCTCGCTGCCAACCTATCTGCCGGCGGAAGCTGTCGGTATCCTGCTCGCATGACCATCGACCTTACCCACATCGACACCAAAGCCGCCTTTCATATGCTGATGAAGCGCGAGCTGCACTTCCCCGACTGGTACGGCGTGAGCTGGGACGCCTTCTGGGATGCCATCGTCGCCGTGGTCGAAATGCCGGACGTGGTGGTGCTGACGCACTGGCAAGCCTTCGCCGCCGCCTGCCCCCAGGACATGCTCATCCTGCGCGACATCATCGCCCACTACCCGCTCGAAAAGTCCGGCAAGCAGTTGCTACTCGCTCCGTAAGACGCTGCGAAACCGTAGTCACACCCCGCAAAACCGTTCGTAGGCCCCGCAAACCGCCGGTAGCACCCCGCAAACCCGTTCATAGTGCCTGCAAACCGCCGCAACACCCCGCGCAACCGTTCATAGGCCCTGCAAACCCGCGCATAGGCCCTGCAAATCGGTACATAGGCCTTGTTTCTGCCCAAACACCCTGCGCAGGCCCCTATAGGCTGCGCGGGCCCAAACCTGCTGTTTCGCGTATTGGCTGGGTTTCACCATTTCGGCGTTTTTGGCCGAAACCGCCAATAGTCCTCCCCCACCTGCTTCACCAGCGCCTCCATCACCTGCCGGATGCGGGCCAGCGCGAGGGTAGCGGCCTGCTGCAGCCGGGCGCGGTCGGTGTGGATGGCGGTGTGGGGCTTGCCGGTTTCGCCGCCTTGCAGGAAATACACTTTGTCGGCGGTGGCGTAGGCGCCGAAGCGCCAGCCCTGGTCCATGTCGGTGTTGAGGAGGCCTTCCGGCAGGGGGTCAAGCAGGCTTTGAAGCAGGCCGGCGCTTTCGGGGTACGAGTCGTACCACGGAAACGTGAGCCGCACCTCGCCGCGGCTCAGCAGCACGGGCCGCATCCAGAAGTAAAAATCCAGCTCGCGCAGCTGCTTGCGGTGCTTGGCCGCCGCCTGCACCACGGAGGTGTAGTAGCGCGCCAACTCGTTTTCGTGGCCCAGCGCGGCGGCGCTGAGCACCAGGTGGCCGCTGCGCGTCTGGCGGGGCTGGTAAAGCTTCACCACTTTGTCGCGCATATCATTCGGCTCGGGCTTGTTGAAGTTGCCGTAGAAAAAGTCCGGCTTTATCAGGAACGCCACGTCGGGCGCCAAATCGGGCAGGTACTTGGAATTGCGGGTAAACTCGTCCAGGTTCTCGAAAAGCATAGGAACTGAGCCGCCAGAAATAGCACTTGGCCGCGCGGCTAAATATAGCGCAGCATGCTGCCGCGCCTACATTTGTGGCATCTCGCCCTTCTTTTTTCCTGATGAAGCACCTTTTTTACCCCCTGGCTTCCGGCCTGTTCCTATTAGCCGCCTGTAACAAAGACGCGCCCGAAGCCGACCGCATGGTGCTGACGGGCGACTACCAGGCCGGCGCCACCCTCGCCGCCGGCCCCATCACCCTCTACACCCAAAACGGCCCCGTGACCACCCCCGCGGTGGTCGACCGCTACCTGGCCCGGCAGCCCTGGGCCGCGTCCACCTTCTCGCGCACCGACGCCCCCATTTCCCCGACCAACACCCTCACCGTCCTCATCCGGCCCAATAACCAGGTCTACCTCATCAGCACCAAAACCGCGTCCGGGCGCCGCGACACCATCAAGCACGACCTCACGGCCCAGAACAGCGCCTACGCCGTCCTTGCCGGGCGCGATTCTGTGTCCACGCTCACCACCTCGTCGTCCACCGCCGTGAGCCGTTGCGCCCTGCTGGCCGGGCAAATGGAAAAAGAGCTGCCCGTGAAGCGTTGCGTGGCCGTGCCCATCGCCACGGGGTTTTCGCAGCAATGCAAATTCCGCCCCATTCGCCTCCTCAAAATCGACGCGGGCCAGCTGGCCATCCCGCAGCTGGGCTGGCTGGCCCAATCCGGCCAGCCGCTGGCCGGCACCTGCGGCCGCGCGGCGGGCGGCGCCTGGAACGTGTTCAACACCGCCGTACTCAACCAACTCACCGCCGGCGACACCCTCGTGGTGCAGGAGCGCACCATCGCGCTAACCAAAAAATAGACTGCCCTCCGCACTGCTACCGTTCAGGCTACTGCCCGGCCGCCGCCGGGCCAGCACTTTATGCCTCTAAAGCATAACCAGGGGCTGTTTGGCTACGTTAGGAAAGCTTCCACTTTCCACACATTCCTTCCTTTTATGGCAACCCAAACCGCCCTCATCACCGGCGCCACCAGCGGCATAGGCCGCGAGTTGGCCAACTGCTTCGCGCAGGACCAGTACAACCTCGTCATCGTGGCCCGCGACCAGCAGGAGCTCGACCAAACCGCCGCCGAAATCCGGCAGCAGTACGGCGTGGAGGTCCTGACCATCAGCAAAGACCTGTTCAAGCGCGACGCACCCTTCGAGGTCTACAACGAAGTGAAGCTGCAAGGCATTCAGATTGACGCGCTGGTGAACGACGCCGGCCAGGGCCAGTACGGCACCTTCGACACCACCGACATCAACCGGGAGCTCGACATCATTCAGCTCAACATCGGGGCCTACGTGGTTTTTGCTAAGCTCTACCTGCAGGAATTCAAGGCCCGCAACGAGGGCAAAATCCTGTTTGTGGGCAGCATTGCCGGCGAGCTGCCCGGCCCGCTGCAAGCCGTGTACCACGGCACCAAAGCTTTCGTAAACTCCTTTGTCGAATCCATCCAGGAAGAAAACAAGGACTCGAGCGTGACCATCACCAACCTGCTGCCGGGCCTCACCAAAACGGACTTCTTCAACAAAGCCCACATGACGCAGGCCAAAAACGTGGCCGAAGGCCAGGGCATGGAACCCGCTGACGTGGCCAAAGAAGGCTACAAAGCCCTGATGAAAGGTGAAAGCCGCATCATTGCCGGCGTCATGAACAACGTGCAGGTAGGCTTCAGCAAAGTAATGCCCGACCCGCTGGTGGCTGCGCAAGTGCACAAGCAGAGCGAGCCCGTCGACGGCGACGAAAGCGCCCGCTAACGGCAGCAGGCCGTTTAAGTCGGTCACATTTCCCGTAGACGTCATGCGGAGCACAGCCGAAGCATCTCGCCCGGGACAGTAATTCAATCGTCACAACGAAAGGTTTACCGTCCCGAGCGAGATGCTTCGGCTGTGCTCCGCATGACGTTTTGTTTAAAGACCAATTCCTTCACCCGAAATGCGCTTTCAGCGCCGCACCTTTGCTGAAACTCGCGTATTGCCCACCACCCGTCTGTTTTTTGCCGTCACCCCGGCCCCTCGCTCATGCGCCTTTTCGTTTATTCTCCCCTCAGCGCCTCGGCCCGCGCACACTTGCAAAAGCTGGCGCCGGCCGGGCTGGAAATCATTTTTTGCAATGACCTGCCCACCGAGCAGCAGTTTCCCGCCTTCCAGGAAGCCGATTTTTTGATGGGCAACCCGCCGCCGGCCTGGTTCACGGCCGGTGCCCCGCCCCTGCTGCAGTTCTGGCAAATCGACTCGGCCGGCTTCGAACGCTACCGCGCAGTACACCTGTCCATTCCGGTAGCCAACATGGGCGACTTTTTCGCCTGGCCCTGCGCCGAAACCATGGTGGGCGGCCTGCTGGCCCTCTACCGCCACCTGCCGGAGCTGGCTGTACTGCAGTCGCAGAAGAAATGGGTGGGCGGCGCGTTCGTGCGCAACCGCGCGGGCCTGCTGCGCGGCAAGCGCGTGGTGGTGCTGGGCGCCGGCGCCATCGGCGTGGCCGTGCGCCAGCAGCTCAGCGGCTTCGAGTGCCAGGTGCAGCTGCTGGCCCGCACCGACCCCTCGGCCCAGCTCCACACCAAAGAAGAGCTGAAAGCCGCCCTGCCCGATACCGACATCGTAATAAACACCCTGCCCGGCAGCGCCGTGGGCTTTTTCTCGGCCGATTTGGTGGAAGCCATGCGGCCCGGCAGCATCTACGCCAGCGTGGGCCGCGGCAACACCACCGACGAGCCCGCGCTCATCAAGCGGCTCCAATCTGGCCACCTCGGCGGTGCCGTGCTCGACGTGACGGCCATCGAGCCCCTGCCCGCCGACAACCCACTCTGGGCCTTGCCCAACGTGCTGCTCACCCAGCACACCGGCGGCGGCCAGGCCCTCGAAGACGAAAGCAAAGTCGACGTGCTGCTCCACAACCTGGAGCTGCTCCGCAACGGCCAGCCACTGGAGAATCTGGTGGAGCTGAGCCGGGGGTATTAGGTGGGACGGCACGGTGCTCACAAGCCCGTCATGTCGAGCTTGTCGAGACATCTCGCGTGCTTTAATTGATTCCGGCGATTGGGTTACTTCGCCACGCGAGATGTCTCGACAAGCTCGACATGACGGACGTTACCGCCCCGGCAGCCACGGCTCACTGGCCGCAAAAATGGCCTTCAACGTGTATTGCTTGGCCTCTTTGCTCGTAAGTTGGTGCGACCAGCCCACGCGCCCCGCCGGGTTGGCGCCCGGCCCGGCCGACTCATACTCGGCGAAATAGGCCGTCTTCTCGTTTTCCGGGTTCTTCCAATTTTCCCAACCGACGGGGGTGATGTGGCGGCCCATTTCCGTGCGCAGGTACACCACGCGGGCGTTGGGGCGCCAGGGCCGGCCGAGGTATACCTTTTTGGCCAGGGCGGTGTCGGCCATTAGGGTGCAATCCATAAACACGAACCCAAACGCCTGCTGCGCCGGCGTGGAAGCGGCGGTGATGAAGGAGTTTTTCTTGCTCTTGATGGTGCAATGGTCGAAGACGGCCGTGCTGGCGCCGAAAATAAAATCCGTGGTGCCCTCGATGTAGCAGCTCTTGAAATACTGGCGGGTGTGGTCGGTGGCCAGGAACAGCACGTCCTGGTTGCCCACCATGCGGCAGTTGGCGAAGGTGCAGCGGTCGGCTTCCACGTGCAGGGCCACGGCTTGGCCGGCGGTGTAGCCGGCGTTGTTTTCAAAGGTCAGGTTTTCGGCCGCGAAGTCGTTGCCCTGCACCAGCACCGAGTGCGAAGTGTAGGTGTTGTGCCCCGCGGCGTCGCCGGTGTGGTCGTTGAAGGTGAGAACGGTATTGTCCGCGCTTTCGCCTACCAGACGGATGTGCGTTTTGAGCGTGGGCACCACCAGCTTTTCGCGGTAGGTGCCTGGCTTGATGCGGATGGTGACCGGTTGCTGCGACTGGTTGGGCACGGCGTCCACGGCTTCCTGCACGGTGCGGTAGGTGCCGGTGCCGTCCTGCGCCACGGTGATGGGGCCGGCTTTGGGAGTGGTCTGGGCGTGGGCGGCGCAGGCCAGCAGGAAGGCGGCCAGGGTCAGGAATTTCATTTGGGAAAGAAATGCAGCGTGGACTCTGCGAGTCCGCGCGTGGCAGTTGTCATTGTTGTTCAGGCGCGGACTCGCAGAGTCCACGCTACGTTATTTCGCTTCCGGGTTCCAGCCGTGCAGCACGTTTTCGCGCGTGTAAGTGCTGACTTCGGCCTCGGTGAGCTGGTGCGACCATGGCGCGCGCCGGGTGGGCGCGGCGCCGGGACCCGTCGATTTATACTCGGCGTAATAAGCCGTTTTTTTGTTCGATTCCTGCCCCCAGGGGTCCCAGCCTTCGGGCCGAATTACGGCGCTGAGCTCACAGTTGAGGTACACGGTTTTGGCGTAGGGCCGCCAGGGCCGGCCCAGCCCGAAGCTGCCCGCCGGGGCATCGCCCGCAATGCGGCAGCGGCTGAACACGTAGCCAAACCGCGCCGTGTCGGGCGTGCTGGCGGCTGTGACGTAGCCGCTTTTTTTGCAGAAAATCTCGCAGTCCTCAAACCACGCCGTGCTGGAGCCGAAGATGAAATCGACCGTGCCTTCGATGTAGCAACTCTTGTAAAACTGCCGGCTGCCGCGCCCATACGTGTACAGCGTGTCCTGAAACCCCAGAAACCGGCAGTTCACAAACGAAGCCTTATCGCCGTCGACCCACACGGCCACGGCCTGCCCCACCGGCCCCGATGAGTTCTGAAACGTCAGGTTTTCGGCCGAGAACCCGGAGCCGTAGACGTAGCAGCTCGCTGAGCCGGATGTGCCTTTCTCCTCCCCAAAAATGTTCTTCTTCTGATTGTAGTCGTCGTAGGTCAGAATGGTGCGGTCCCGGTCTTCGCCGATGAGCTTCACCAGCTGCTTCGAACCGGCCAGCACCAGTTTCTCCTTGTAAGTGCCTTTTTTAATGAAGATGGTCGTGACCTTCTTCCGGAAATCGGGCACGGCGTTGAAGGCCTCCTGCACGGTACGGTACTGGCCGCTGCCATCCTGGGCCACCACAAAATCGTAGCCGAAAGCCCGGCCCAGCGCAAGGCCGCTCAGCAGCACAAGCAACAACAAATGCTTCATGGAAATGTAGATAAGGAAGCCACAAACCTAGCAGGCGCCGCGTCCAAAACCGCCGTTTTTCTGCGTAATCGTTGCCGACTGCCGGTTCGGGCTTTCTTCGCGGGTGTGCACTCGGGCCGCTGGCGGCATCAGCCAGCTACCACCTCCAACGTTCCCGATGCGCCTGCTCTTACTGCTCTGCTCCTGCCTGCTTCCCGCCTTTGCCTTTGCCCAAACCACCGTTTCCGGCCGGGTGCTGGATGCCAAATCCGGTGTCGGCCTGCCCGGCGTCACGGTGCTGCAAACCGGCACCACCAACGGCGTTTCTACCGGCGCGACGGGCTATTTCACGCTCACCGTTGCCGGACAGCCCGATAGTGTAGCGCTCACGGTTTCCAGCGTTGGCTATGCAACCGTGCAGCGCGTGGTGGCACCCGGCGGCAATTTGCTTTTCCGGCTCGTGCTGGCTTCTGACCAATTCTGCGACCTTCCGGTGTACAGCAGGTTCGGAGTGAGGCTTATCAGCGGCCTGCGCTACACGCCGGTCGGCGGTAGCCTGACGCTCACGCATCCGCGCATACTGGGTAGTCAACTTTCGACCACTGCGAGCTACCGAACCGATTTCTCGCGCAACTACGTGTGGGGAGTGTCAATGGGCCTTCCCTCCATTCACCGGTACCGGCGCACTAGCTTTTCCGAAAGCGTTTCGTACGCCAAATCATCTATACCCTCCGCCACTATTTCCTTTGAAAGCGCCGGGGTGCTGGTAGGCATACACTCCCGGAATGACCACCGGCCTGCCGTGTACGGCGGCATTGGGGTTGGCCGGCTGCACACCTTCTCGCCTGATGGTTTTGCCAGCAGCACGGGGCCAATTATGCTCTGGGGCTCGGCCACAAGCTGCCACTCAGCTTCTATGCCTCTGCCCAAGCCACGCGCTGGGCCAATGCCTGGCAATGGCAGGGTGGCTTGCACCGGGACTTACCCGCTGGCCTGAGTGCTTCCCTGTTGCTGAACTACTTGCGTAGCTACCACGAAATTTCTGTTTCGCTGAGTCGCTCCTTTCTTTAAATACCGGGCTTCAGACAGGACTACTCAGTTCAAAACGCAACAAGCCCGACCAACCGGCCGGGCTTGTTGCGTTTTGAACGAGGCAAGTTTACTCCTGCATGCCCGACACTTTGGTCAGCACGTCCACAATCTCGGCCGAGATGCCGGTGGTGCTGAAGCCGCCGTCGTGCATCAGGTTTTGCATGGTCACGTAGCGCGTCAGGTCCGAAAAGAGCGAGATGCAGTAGTCGGCGCAGGCCTCGGCCGGGGCATTTCCCAGCGGCGACATCATGTCGGCGAAATTGTAAAACGCATCAAAGCCGGTGATGCCGGTGCCGGCCGTGGTTTTGGTGGGCGACTGCGACACCGTGTTCACGCGCACTTTCTTGAGCTTGCCGAAGCGCTGGCCGTAGCTGCGGGCAATGCTTTCGAGCATGGCCTTGGCCTGGGTCATGTCGGTGTAGTCGAGGAAGGCGCGCTGGGCGGCGATGTAGCTCAGGGCCACAATGCTGCCCCACTCGTTCATGGCGTCCTGCTTCTCGGCCACGGCCATCATCTTGTGAAACGACATGGCCGACACGTCAATCGTTTGCTGGAAGAATTTGTAGTCCAGCTCGCCGTAGTGCTTCTTTTTGCGGATGTTGGCGCTCATGCCAATACTGTGCAGCACGAAGTCAATCTTGCCGCCCAGCTGCTCCTGCGCGCCCGAAAATAGCGCCTCCAGCTCCTCCGTCGACGTGGCATCGGCCGGAATAATCGGGGCGTTACACTCCTCGCTCAGCTTGTTGATTTCGCCCATGCGCATGGCCAGCGGCGCGTTGGTGAGCACAAATCGGGCGCCCTCGGCGTGAGCGCGCTGGGCCACTTTCCAGGCAATGGATTGGTCGTTGAGGGCGCCGGAAATGATGCCGACTTTGCCGGCGAGGAGGTTGTTAGCCATGATTTTTAAATGGTGTAATGGAAACGCCTGTCATTGCGAGCATTCCGCGCATCAAGCGGCGACGAAGCAATCCGTCCTGTTCTCAGCGATTAGCTCTAAGATTTAACAAACCCACCCGTTGGATTTGAGCCGGCAAGTTAGCGGGCTTAGCCCAATTGGTTTATCACAACACAAGGCTAGTCGCTGAGAACAGGACGGATTGCTTCGTCGCCGCTTGATGCGCGGAATGCTCGCAACGACAGATGCTACGCCGCCACTTCGCCCCGCAGCGCCAGCAACTCGCGGGCGCTCTGGAAGGCATTTTGGCTGGGCTTGGCGCCCGCAATCATGTGCGCAATTTCCTTGATGCGGTCCTCCTGGTTCAGCTCGCGGATGCGGCTCACGGTGCGGTCGGCGCGGTCTTCTTTGTACACGAAGTAGTGCACGTCGCCGGCCGCGGCCATCTGCGGCAGGTGCGAAATGGCCACCAGCTGGTGCTTCTGCGCCATCTGCTGCATCATGCGGCCCACCTTCACGGCAATTTCACCGCTGATGCCGGTGTCAATTTCGTCGAATACTATCGTGGGCAAAGCCGTCTTGTCGGCCAGCATGTACTTGATGCACAACATCAAGCGCGAAAATTCGCCGCCCGACGCGGCCTTGCTCAGCGTCTGCGGCTGAGCGCCCTTGTTGGCGGTGAAGAGGATGCTGACCACGTCGATGCCGCTGGCGGCCGGCGCGCCGGTGCTGTGCTGCACCACAATGCGCGCGTGCGGCATGCCCAAGTCGGCCAGCAGCAACCCAAGCTGCTTCTCAAAGTTCGGGAACGACTTGCGGCGGCTTTCCGACAGCTTGGCGCCCTGCTTGGTCACGGCCGCCAGGGCCGCGTCCGAGTCTTTGCGCAGGCGGCTGATTTCCTTGTCCAGGTTCAGCACCGAGCTCACTTTCTGGCGCAGCGCGTCGCGCACGGCCATCAGGGCGGGCAGGTCGCGGGCCTGGTGCTTGCGCTGCAAGGTGTAGAGCACGTTGAGGCGGTCCTGCAATTCTTCGGCGCGGGCGGGGTCGCCCTCGGTGCGGCGCTCGGCGGTTTCCACCTCGTCGGCGATGTCGTGCAGCTCAATCAGGCAGCTTTCCAGGCGCTCGCGCAGCTCCTTGAAGTTGTCGGCGTAGCTGGCCACCTGGCCCAGCAGCACGGAGGCTTCCTTCATGGTGCCGGTGGCACAACTTTCGCTGTCGCGCAGGCCGTGCAGCGCCTGGCTGAGCTTGTACTTGATTTCCTCGGCGTGCTCCAGCTGCTTCACTTCCTGCTCCAGGGCGTCCTGGTCTTCGTTGTCGAGGCGCGCTTCTTCGAGCTCGTTCAGCAAGAAGCTGTTGTAATCCAGCTCCTTGCTTGCCTGGGCGGCCTGGCTTTCCAAAGCCTGCAGGTCAACTTCCAGCTTGCGGTAGGTTCGGAAGGCGCTGCTGTACATGGTGCGCTGCGGTACCAGTCCGGCGTATAAATCCAGCAGGTTGAGCTGAAAGACGCCATCGCCCAGCAGCAGCGTGTCGTGCTGCGAGTGAATGTCCATCAGGTTGGCGCCAATTTTCCGTAGGGCTTCCAGCGTCACCGGCGTGTCGTTTACAAAGGCGCGCGACTTGCCATTCGGGCTGATTTCGCGCCGCAGAATGCAGTGCGTGTCATAGTCCAAATCTTCGGACTCGAAGATGTCCTGCAGCTGGTAATTGGCAATGTCAAACTGGCCTTCAATCACACATTTGCGCTCGGTATCGAACAGCATACGCGAGTCGGCGCGGTTGCCCAGCAGCAGACCAATGGCGCCGAGCATGATGGATTTGCCGGCCCCGGTTTCGCCCGTAATGATGTTCAGCAGCGGGGAAGGGCGCAGCTCCAGCTGCTCAATCAGCGCATAATTCTTAATTCGTAAATCGACAAGCATAACCAAAAAGAGTCGTCTGATAGCTAATTGTCACACTGAGCTTGGCGAAGCATCTCCACCGCAGTGGAATTGATTTTACTCTCACAGTAGAGATGCCTCAGCAAGCTCAGCAAGACGTTTTTTTATTCGGATTATTCTGAATTTCAGCCCTTATTTCAGCACCAATTGGTATTTGGCCGAATTGCCGGGGTCTACTTCGGTGAGCATGGCCACGAGCTGCTGCTTTTGGGCCTGGTCCTGACTGGTGCGGAAAATATTGGAAATCTCCTCGGCTTTGGCATCGAAGAAGGCTCGGAAAATGAATGCCCCGGTCCGCGTGATGGCAACTTTTTGAATGCCGGTGAGGGCGGTCATTATCGAGGTACGGGCTTCCTCGGGCTTTTCGATGAACACATCCATGCCCTGGCGGTAATAATTATACAAGCCCGTACGCAGGGGTTCAAACTGCGGGTCGGTCAGGTTGTCGAGCAAGACGTGTCGCTCGCGCGAACCCGTGCCGCGCCATCCTTCGTCGGGCTCATTGGTATTGGTTTGGTTGGCCGAGTAGTTGACGATGTTGCGGGCCAGCTCGTAGTACGGCGTGCCGCCGAGCTTGCTGAACGTGTCGTGGTCCATGCCGATGACGAGGTAGGCGTAGTATCCCAGCAACGACGCCAGGTTGGAGTCGAAGCTGTTGGGCGAAAAGCGCAGCGACATCTGCGGCGAGTAATTAAAGTTAAAGCCTTTGTCGTTGATGCTGACCACGTTGGTTTCGTAACCCGTGCCGTACACCGGCCGCGTCGACACCAGGCGCATGATGCAGTTGTAGGTGCCGTTCTGCGGAATGGTGGTGATGCCGATGAACATGCGCAGGCGAATGCGCTCGTTGTCGGCGTAGGGCTGGGTGGTCCAGGCGCGGTTGTTGAGGAACTCGCGGATGTCCTTCTGCATCTGCGTGATGAGGGTGGGGTCCGAAATGGTCACGTTTTCGGCGCTCACCGTCACTTCGGCCAGCAGCTCCTGGGCGCGGGCCGCGGGGCCGGCCAGCAGCAAAACGAGTATCGGCAGGACGGCGAGGAATTTTCGCAACATGGTCATCAATGGGTGGCGGCCCGGCGGGCCAGAATCAGGCTTACCAGTCCGCGGGCCACGTCGGCTTTGGACTGCAACTCAAAATTAACGATTTGGCCGGCGGCATCCAGCACGGTCACCTTGTTGGTGTCGTGGCCAAAACCGGCGCCCGCGTCGCGCAACGAATTCAGCACGACGAGGTCGAAGTTTTTGCGGTGCAACTTGTCCCGGGCGTGAGCCAACTCGTTCGTAGTCTCCAACGCAAAACCGACCGCAAATTGTTCAGCCCGCTTGCGCTGGCCGAGCGTGGCGGCGATGTCGACGTTTTTCACCAGTTCCAGCGTGAGCGTATCGCCCGATTTTTTAATCTTCTCGGCCGCCACCCGGGCCGGGCGGTAGTCGGCCACAGCCGCGGCAAATACCCAGATATCAGCGGTTTCGGCCGCTGCCGCTGCCGCCGCAAACATTTCGGCAGCCGTTTCAACCCGCACCGTTTCAATGCGTTCATCGACCGGGTCGGGCAAGGTGCTGGGCCCGCTGATGAGCACCACCTGCGCACCCTGCGCAGCAAAAGCCTCGGCCAGCGCGTAGCCCATTTTGCCCGTCGAGCGGTTGCCGAGGAAGCGCACGGGGTCGAGGGGTTCGTAGGTGGGGCCGGCGGTGAGGAGGACGCGCATGTTTGTTCTTAGAGAAAATCAAAGAACGTCATGTCGAGCTGGTCGAAGCATCTCGCGTGCAGTGGCAATCCAATCGCAAGAAAAGAATTACTACCACATGCGAGATGCCTCGACCAGCTCGACATGACGTTCGTTATGGTTTTACTTGGCCTGCAAATCGCCAAAAAAGCGTTCCAGCTCCGCCACAATGTCTTCCGGTTCCAGCATGCGGCCGTGGCCGCTGAGGCCGCTGGCCAGTTCGCCGCTGGGCGAGTCGAAGACGTGGTTGCCAAAGCTGCGCAGCCGGGCCAGGTTCTGCGTCACGGCCGGGTGGGCAAACATGTCCACGTCCATGGCCGGGGCCAAAAACACCGGGCAGCGGGCCGACAAGTATACCGCGCACAGCAGGTTGGGGCACAAGCCATTGGCCAGCTGGCCGATGGTGTTGGCGCTGGAGGGCGCAATCAGCAGCGCATCGGCCCAGAGGCCCAGCTCCACGTGGTTGTGCCACTCGCCAGCGGCCGCATCACGCAAAAAGCCCGTTAGGACGGGCTTTTTGGAAAGGGTGCCCAGCGTGAGCGGCGTCACAAACGCAGCCGCAGCTTCGGTGAGCACCACCTGCACTTCGGCCCCGGCCTTCACGAGCAGGCGGGTGAGCGGCGCGGCTTTGTAGGCGGCGATGCTGCCGCTCACGCCCAGCAGGACGCGGCGGCCGTGGAGGGGGCTGTTTGCGGCGGGTTCGGGCATGGGCAGTTTTTTAGCAAAAGAACGTGATATGGAACGCCGCCGAAGCAGTTCTGCCGCGCCGCTTGTCATGCTGACGAAGGAAGCATCTTCTCACCGTCGAACGCATGAGTTCTGACCTGATAAGATGTTTCGCTGCGCTCAACATGACAAGCGGCGCGGCAGAGCTGCTTCGGCGGCGTTCCGCATGACGTTCTTTGTCTGGACGTTCAGGCTCTGCTCAGGAGTCGCTTAGAACAGCTCGCGGGGAATCGGCACTTCTTCCGGCTCGGGCGTGGTGTAGGCGATTTTTCCCTGCAAGAACTCCTCAATGGCGAGGCTGGTGGGCTTGGGCATGCGCTCGTACTGCTTGGAAACCTCGATTTGCTCGCGGTTCTCGAACACTTCTTCCAGGTTGTCGACCGTGGAAGCGAACTCGGCCAGGCGGTCGTTCAGCTCTTCTTTCAGCTTCACCGACAGTTGGTTGGCGCGCTTGGAAATCACGGCGATGGCCTCGTACACGTTGCCGTTGTCGCCGGTGATGTCGGCGATGTTGCGCGTCACGATGGAGCTCGACGGGGTGTTGGGATTGGGTTTCATGGGCTGAATGGATTACGAATTAATTGGCGGCCGCGGTGGGCGTGGGCTTGAGCCGGGCAATCTGGGCCTGGCTGACATCGAACATGTCCTGGGCGGCCTTAAGGTTCTTGCTTTTGGGATAGGCGTCGATGAACTGCTGGTAGAAGCTTACCGCTTCCAGGTACCGCTCGCGCTGCTTGGATTCGATGCTTTCCTGGGCCCAGGCAAACTGGGCGTTGAGGCGCAGGAAGGCGGCCTGCTCGGCGAAGGCCGAAGCCGGATATTGCAGCTGAAAATTGGTGAGGGCCACCACCGCCGCTTGGTTGTAGCGCAGCTGGAAGTAGAGCCGGGCGCTTTCAAACGCCTTGTTCTCCAGCTTTTTCTGCAGCTCCTGCGACATGCTCTCGGTTTCGGCCTTGAACTTGCTTTCGGGGTAGCGGTTCAGGAAATCCTGGATGGATTCGAGGGCCGACACCGTGTTGGTCTGGTCGAGCTCGTAGCCCGGCGAGTCCAGAAACAGCGACTTGGCGTTCAGGAAAGTGGCTTCTTCGGCGTAGTCCGAGTTCGGATACGTGTCGATGAACTGCTTGAAATAGAACGCGCTCAGCACGTAGTTGCGCTGCTTGTAGTTGGTGTTGGCGAAGTAAAACTGCGCTTTTTCGGCCTCGGGGCGGCCTTTCAGCAGCGGGATGAGGTCTTCGAGCAGCGTGCCGGCCCGGAAAAAGTCACCCTTGTCGTAGTACTGCACGGCGGCTTCGTACTTTTTGTTGACGTCGGTGCTTTTCAGCAACTTTTGGTAGCCGCTGGCGCAGGAACCCAGAACGAGCGTGCTAACGAGCAGAAACAGAACCGTGAGGCGGGAAATCGGCATAAGGGGTGCAAAGGTAACGAATTGAGCCGGCGAAGGCAAACGCGGCGCCCACTCCGGCTGGCCCGCCCGCAGCAAGAGTGCCGGGCCCGGGCCAATGGTTGCAGCTAGCGCCGCGCGGCGGGCGCCGCCACGGGTGCTTTGGCGGCGGCCGGCGCCGGGGCTTTGGGTGGGGCGGACGGCTTAGGAGATGTTTTTTTCGGCGTCGACTTATTCTTACTGGCCGGAGCGCGCTTGGTGGTTTTTGCCTTTCTCGTGGCGGGCTTGCGCTTCACCGGCCGGTCATCGAACTGCTTGCCCAACACCTGGCGGCGGGTGGGGCGTTCCGAAAGGCGCCATTTGTAGCCCTTCAGGCGCTCGTCGTCGGGCTTGAGCTCGTGAGGCGGAATGAACCTGGCTTCGGGGTTGGCGAGGACAGTGATTTTGTTGAGCTTGCTGGCCAGAAACAGCAGCCGCATGTTGGCCGAGAGCACGCGGTTCATGCCGGTGGTGGCGGTGTCGTTGTCCAGGGCATAAAAGATGCTTTCGGCGTTGCCGAGCACGTCCACGCGCCGCAGCTGGTTGTCGCGGAAGTAGGCCATCATGGTGCGGCCCTTGGTCTGGTTGAAGTTCAGCAGCGTGTCCTGGTTCACGGCGAAGGCGTTGCCGTAGAGGCGCATCTCGTCCACTTTGCCGCGCTTCGAGCGGATTTGCATCGAGTCGGAGGTGAGCTGGTTTTTGGCCTGCCACAGCACCGGGTCCTGGTTGAGGTAGATGATGCTGTCCTGCCGGTCGTACGTCAGCGAGTCGCAGATGCCCTGCATGTTGCCGCGGAAAATCTGCACCTTCGGGTAGGCGTAGAGCACGGTGCGCGTGGTGGTTTGGCCGGGCCGGGCCTCAATGCTGATGAGCGTGTCGGCGGCCATGTACAAGGTATCCTTCTGGCTGCCAATGTTGCGCACCACCGGCCGGCCGCCGTAGAGCTTGGTGCGGCCCAGGGCGCGCCAGTACTTGCCCTGGTCGCCGCGCAGGGTCAGGTTGTCTTTTTTGGAAATGAGCGAGACGTGGCCTTTCGCCACGCCGTACTGCTTCACCTCGTCGTACACCAGCTGGTCGCCGCCCAGCAGGTAGTTGGGCGTGTCGATTTTGGCGTTTTTCTTGAAGTTTGAGACGCGGGTGATGGTGTTGTAGGTGCCGCCCTCGGCGTAGAGGTTGCCCTGCTTGCCCTTGATGCGGGTGGGGCCGTTGAAGTAGGCGATTTTGCTGATGGTGTTGTAGCGCAGCGTGTCGTTGTTCAGCTCCGAGTCGGGCGTGACGAGGTGCACGTTGCGCTTGAACACGAACACCTTGGTGTTGGTGTCATAGAATCCCTGCTGGCTGTCGAGGGTATTTTGCGGGTCGGTGAGGTGGCCGGTTTCGGTGTAGGAAGCCGTTTTGCGGTTTAGGTCGTAGTCGAGGGTCGGGGTGGTGAGGGTCATGCGCGTGTCGCGCATCACCACGTTGCCGGTCATGCGGGCCGTGCGTTTGGTGCCGTCGTAGAAGCCGTGGTCGCCGGTGATGGTCATGGTGTCGCTCTGCACCACGCGCACGTTGCTAAAGGCTTCGACCTGGTTTTTCTCGATGTATTGATAGGCCGAATCGCAGTACAGAAACACGTCGTCCTGCTGAAAGCTGACGTTGCCCAGCAGCTTGCGAATTTTCACGCCGTTAAAAATGCCGCCCACCAGCTGCTCGGTGGTCAGGAGCTTGATGGGCGAGCCCTGAGCGCCCGGCTTCGGGGCCGCCGTGGAGCCGCTGGTAACCGGGATGGGCGCGCCGGGGCCGGGCGGCGGGGTGGGACGCTGGGCCTGCCCAAGCAGCGGCAACAGCAACAGCAGAAGAAAAAAGACGCGAGAAGGAAACATTCAGGGGGTAAAGGTACGGACGGGGCCCGCGCTAACGGCCATCTTTGCGTGGTAGTGTCCGTAGGGCATGCTGCTGGACTTCATTATTCAGAACGTCATGCTGAGCGCAGCCGAAGCATCTCTACCGCAGCAGTAAATAATTGCGTTGCGCGGTAGAGATGCTTCGGCTGCGCTCAGCATGACCGCCTTTTTACTCATTATTGCTACCCATGCTCGATACCGTTCGCCGCTTCATTGAGGAGCACAACCTGTTTTCGATTGAGAACGACCCCATCCTCGTGGCCGTCAGCGGCGGGCTGGATTCGGTGGTATTGCTAGACATTTTGCATCGGCTGCGGGTTCAGGTGGCGGTGGCGCACTGCCATTTCGGGCTGCGGGGCGAAGACGCCGACGCCGACGAGCAGTTTGTGCGCAAGCTGGCCAAGCAGTACGGCCTCCCCTACTTCGCCGAGTTTTTCCAGACCAAAGCCTTTGCCGGGCAGGAAGGCATTTCGACCCAGATGGCGGCCCGCCTGCTGCGCTACCGCTGGTTTGAGCAGGTGCGCCAAGCGCAGGACCTGGCCTACGTGGCCACCGCCCACCACCAGCGCGACCAGGCCGAAACCATGATTTTGAACCTGACGCACGGCACCGGCTTGGCCGGCCTGCACGGCATTCAGGTGAAAAACGGCCACGTGGTGCGCCCGCTGCTGGGCGTGGGCCGCGACGACCTGCACGACTACCTGGTGGAGCGCGGCCTGCGTTGGCGCGAAGACGACAGCAACGACAGCCCCGTGTACCAGCGCAACCTGCTGCGCCACGAAGTGCTGCCCGTACTGCGCGAAATCAACCCCAACCTGGACGAAACCATAGCCGGCACCGCCGAGCGCGTGGGCGGGGCCGAGGAAATCGTGCGCCGCTACGTGGCAGACATCGCCGCCCAGGCCCGCCGCGACGAGGCCGAAGTGACGTATTTAAACATCGTCACGCTGCAAAAAACGGCCGCCACCGCGCTGGTGCTGCACGAAATCCTGCGCCCATTCGGTTTTTCGTGGCTGGTGGTGAAGGACATTGTGGCGGCTTTTCCCGGCGAGTCAGGCCGGCGGTTCGACTCGCCCACGCACCGGCTGGTGAAGGACCGGGAGCATCTGGTCATCACGCCGCGGCGCACGTCGCAGTTCGGCACGTTCCAGCTGGCAGCCGGGCAAACGGACTTGCTGGCCGACGGCATGCGCCTGAAAGCCGAACTGCACGACGACGCCCGGCACTTCATCATTCCGCGCTCCAAAAGCACGGCGGCCCTCGATGCCGATAAGCTAAAATTCCCGCTCACGCTGCGCAAGTGGCAGGAAGGCGACTGGTTTATGCCGCTGGGCATGAAAGGCAAAAAGCTGCTCAGCGACTTTCTCATCGACCAGAAAGTGCCGCTGAACCTGAAAGACGACGTGCGGGTGCTGACCTCGGCCGACGGCAAAATCTGCTGGGTGGTGGGCTGGCGCGTCGACGACCGGTTTAAAGTGGAAGACGCCACCGAGCGGGTCCTGACCGTGCAGCGGATGTAGCGTGGACTCTGCGAGTCCGCGCGTCGCGTGGCCGATTAATTTCAAGTACAGACGCGCAGAGTCCACGCTACAGGTTCGGTAGTTTCAGCCGGGGCCGTACTTTTACCCGCGAAACTCCAACCCTCCCAATCCCCCTCTTATGAAAGTTACCGTAGTCGGAGCCGGCAACGTGGGCGCAACCTGCGCCGATGTGCTCGCCACCCGTGAAATTGCCAACGAAGTAATTCTGGTTGACATCAAGGAAGGCATCGCCGAAGGCAAAGCCCTCGACATCTGGCAGAAAGCCCCGATTATCGGCTACGACTCGCGCACCGTGGGCGTGACCAACGACTACGCCCGCACGGCCGGCTCGGAAGTGGTGGTGATTACCTCGGGCCTGCCCCGCAAGCCCGGCATGAGCCGCGACGACCTGATTGGCATCAACGCCGGCATCGTGAAATCGGTGACCGAGCAGGTGGTGGCCCACTCCCCCAACGCCATCATCATCGTGGTGAGCAACCCGCTCGACGTGATGACCTACCAGGCCCACCTCACCTCGAAGCTGCCCCGCGAAAAGGTGTTCGGCATGGCCGGCATTCTCGACACGGCCCGCTACCGCGCTTTCTTGGCCGAGGCCCTGAACGTGAGCCCCAAAGACATCCAGGCCGTGCTGATGGGCGGCCACGGCGATACCATGGTACCCCTGCCCCGCTACACCACCGTGGGCGGCATCCCCGTTACGGAACTCATTGGCAAGGCCGAGCTTGACGCCATTGTGCAGCGCACCGCCGTGGGCGGCGGCGAGCTGGTGAAGCTCATGGGCACCTCGGCCTGGTACGCGCCCGGTGCGGCCGCGGCCCAAATGGTGGAAGCCATCGTGCGCGACCAGCGCCGCGTGTTCCCCGTGTGCCTGCAGCTGCAGGGCGAGTACGGCATCAACGGCGTGTACCTGGGCGCCCCCGTTATTCTGGGCAAAAACGGCGTGGAGCGCGTGATTGAATTGCAGCTCAACGACGAAGAGAAAGCACTGCTGGAAACCTCGCGCGGCCACGTGAAAGAGGTGATGGACGCGCTGGACAAGATGGGCAGCGCCCAGCCGGCGTAAAGCCACCAAGGTTTCGGCAGTTGCCGCTTTCGGGCCGCCTTGCATTGCGCAGGGCGGCCCGTTTGCTTTGGGAAATGTATTGCAACAGCGGGGCCGCTGTTTTAAAAAAACGAATTGGTTTGCCCTTCAACAAGGGCACTTAACTTTTTTATGCGGCATATCACGGACACGGTGCCGGTGGCGGTGCCCATCCGAGACGCCTGGTTCTCGTTTCCTACCGGTACCGACCGCAACCGGGAGCTGCTGGGAACCGTGGTGGTGCGGTTCGATGACCCGGCCGCGACCGCCAACTATTACGAAATCAGCGGGTATCAGGAAAGCCAGTTCATTACGCTGGACCCACGCGGCAATGCGGCCATCACGGCCGAGGACGACAGTGAGCTCAACCCCAAGTCGCTGGTGTTTTCGGATAAGCTGTTCAACGGCATGCCGTTCGAGCTACGGGCTTCCTTTCACCCAACGAATGGCGGAACAAGCAACGGGGTTCCCTTCACGCGTCCCCCGCGCCTCGTGCTGCGGGCGGTCAGCCGCGCCTATTACCAGTACCGCAAAAGCTGGACGCGGCACCTCTTCAACCAAGGCGGCAAAGGCGACACCTACGATTTGAACCAACTGCTTTTTCTGGGCGACCCCAGCGCCATGTATTCCAACGTGAACGGGGGCTACGGGGTGGTGGTGGGCTACGCTTCCCGGTCGGTGACCCTCCCTTTGCGCTAACATGGCCACGGCGTCCCGCAACAACTGGTTTTTGCTGCTACCCGCGGCCTTGTGTTTTATTGCGCCAGCGGCCCGGGGCCAAAAGGCCGCGCGGGTCACGGTCAGTGGCTTTGTGCAGGACGCCCGCACGGGTGAAAAGCTCCTGGGCGCGGCCGTGTACGTGGCCGGCGGCCAAACCGGCACCGCCACCAATGCCGCCGGGTTTTATTCCCTGACCCTGGCGCCCCAGGATTCCCTGACCCTTACGGCCAGCTACCTGGGCTACCAACGGGCCACCGTGACCCTGGCCGGGCGCCAGACCACGGCGCAGTCCTTCGCCCTAACGGCCGACAACCAGTTGCAGGACGTGCAGGTGACCGGCCAGGTGGACGCCCCGCTGGAACGCCGCGTGGAAATGAGCACCCTGCAGATTCCGGTGAGCCAGCTGCGCCAGCTGCCGGCCCTTCTCGGCGAGCCCGACGTGCTGCGCGCCTTCCAGCTGATGCCCGGCGTGCAGTCGGGCCGCGAGGGCAGTGGGGCTCTGTACGTGCGTGGCGGCTCGCCCGACCAGAACCTGACCTTGCTCGACGACGTGCCCATTTACTACGTGAGCCACATCGGCGGCTTTCTGTCGATGTTCGACGCCAACGCCATCAGCGACGTGCGGCTGCTGAAGGGCGGTTTTCCGGCGCGCTACGGCGGGCGGCTGTCTTCGGTGCTCGACGTGCGTCTCAAGGAAGGCAACAAGCAACGCCTGAGCGGCAACGCGGGCCTGGGCGTGCTGGCCACGCACTTCTCGCTGGAAGGCCCGCTGCCGAACGGCAAAACCACGTTTCTCGTGTCGGCGCGGCGCGGCAATCTGGACTTGTTTTCGCGGGTGGCGAGCCGGCTTTCGTCGGGCGGCAACAGCGTGGTGGGTTACTCCTTCTACGACGCCAGCCTGAAAGTCAGCCACCAGCTCACGGCCCGCGACCAGGTGTTTGCGGCCGTGTACCTGGGCGGCGACCGGCTTTTTCTCACCCAAAAGCCGCAAACCATTGCCAACCCCAAGGGCGATTTTCGGTACCAGGGCGAGAGCAACCTGCGCTACGGCAACGCCCTGGGGTCGGTGCGCTGGAACCGGCAGTTTTCGCCCCGGCTGTTCGGCAACGTAACGCTGGCTGCTACGCGGTTTCGGTACGAAAATGGTCAGTCCTACCATTCCGAGGACGATTCGCCGGCGCAGCGCAGCGAAGACAGCGAAGCCCTGTTTGCCTCTGGGGTGCAGGACGTGCAAGTGAAAGCTGATTTTGACTACTACCCCAGCCCGGCGCACCAGATTCGGTTTGGGGCCACGGCCGTGCACCACGTGTTCACGCCCGGCGTCAACTCCTTTACCACCAGTAGCAATACGGCCGCCGTGGACACCGCCTTCGGCAGCCGGCGCGTGGCCGCGCGCGAAGGCGTGGTGTACGCCGAAGACGAAATCCGGCTCACGACGCGGCTTTCTGCCAACGTGGGCCTGCGGGCCGTGGCGTATTCGGTAAACGGCCAGACCTTCGGCGGGGTGCAGCCCCGCGTGCTGGCCACCTATCTGGTGGGCGAGCACACCGCGCTAAAGGCTTCGTTCTCAACCATGCAGCAGTACCTGCACCTGTTGTCTAACAATGGGGCCGGGCTGCCCACCGACCTGTGGGTGCCGGCCACGGCGCGCATTGCGCCGGAGCGCGCCCGGCAGGTAGCGGTGGGCGTGGCCCACACCGTGGCCGCCTGGGGTGTAGAAATCAGTGTCGAAGCCTTTCAGAAATCGTTGCGCGACCTGATTGAGTTTCGGGAGGACGCCACGTTTTACAACAGCTCCCAGGACTGGCAGGACAAAGTGGTGACCGGGGGCCGCGGGCAGGTGCAAGGCCTTGAGCTGCTGGTGCAAAAGAAAACGGGCCGCCTCACGGGCTGGGTGGGCTACACCCTGGCCCGCAACGAACGGCAGTTCAACCAACTGAACGGCGGCCAGTGGTACCCCTACAAGTTCGACCGCCGCCACGACGCGTCGGTGGTGCTCATCTACCAGTTGCGCCCGCGCATCACCCTGTCGGCCACGTGGGTGTACGGCACCGGCAACGCCCTGACGCTGGCCGAAGCCAACTACAACGTGGTGGAGCAGAGCTACGGGCAGGAGCTGCCTTCCAACGTGGCCAAAGACCGGTATTTTTACCAGGAAGCAGAATTGTACGGCGCCAAAAACAGTTTCCGCATGCGCGCCTATCATCGCCTCGACATCGGAGCCACCTTCACCAAGACCGTCCGGCACGGGGAGCGCATCTGGCGCGTGGGGGCCTACAACGCGTACAGCCGCAACAACCCGTACTACATCTACTACAGCCTCGACGCGGCCCAGCAAAAGCAGCTGTACCAGCTGAGCTTGTTTCCCATTCTGCCCGCCATTAGCTACGAGCGTAGTTTCTAAACGGGATGCGGACTTTGAATCTTTTAGATTAGGAAGACCCTACTGCTGGCTGGCCCGGAATAGCTTCTGCTTCTCTTCCTTCGAGAGGCTTTCGTAGCCCGAGCGCGAAATCTTGTCCAGAATCAGGTCGATTTCGTCTTGCAGCGGCTGGTTGGCCGCGGCGGGCTTTTTGCCGCCGCTGGCGGAGGTGGCGGCCACCGGCTCGGCGCGGCGCGGGGTGCTCACGCGCATGGCCGGCTGGCGGTGGGTGAGGTTGCTAAAGAAATTGCCCACGGCCTGCACCGGGCGGCCCAGGTCGCGGCCGGCCTGCAGCTGCTTGATGAACACGAAGCCCAGCAGGGCGCCGCCCAGGTGGGCAATTTCGCCGCCGGGGTTGCCACCGTTCACGCCGGCCAGCGAAATGAGCACCACCACGGCCGCAATCCACTTAATCTTGACCGGGCCGATGAGGATGAGCATGAAGGTGTAGTCGGGCAGCAGCGTGGCGCCGGCCACGATGATGGCCGTGACGGCCGCCGAAGCCCCAATCATGGGCGTGCCCACGCCCGGCTGAAACACGGGCAGCAAATTGAAACTCAGCAGAAAGACGGCGGCTCCGGCCAGGGCGCCCAGCACGTAGATGCTCACCAGGCGCCGGTCGCCGAGGTACTCGCGCACCAGCTGCCCAAACCAGTAGAGGTTCAGCAGGTTGAACAGGATGTGGAAGAATTCCTGGTGGCAGAAGGCGTAGGTCAGCAGCGTCCAGGGGTGGCGCAGCAGCACGGGCAGCGACGACGACAGCTCCAGCTGCCGCATCACCACGGGGTAATACCCGGCGGCGCTGCTTAGCGTGAGAATGGCCCGCAGCACGATGAGCGCGGCAAACACAATCACATTCAGCAGAATAAGCTGCATAAGCGCGTTGTCGCGGCGGCTAAAGGCATTACGGATGTCTTGAACAATGCTCATGGCACGAGTCGGGAATTATACAGCTGCAACGGATTTCGCCGGCAGATAGTGACAATGAAAAGACCGATTTTTCAGCCCGCGGCTAATAAAACCGCTCGCGGCCGCCTTCCCAGAATTTCACCACCAGAAAGCCAATCAGCAAGCCGCCGAGGTGCGCAAAGTGGGCCACGTTGTCGCCGGGCACGCGGTGCACGCCACTGTAGAGTTCGTACAGGGCGTAGAGACCCACGAAGTACTTGGCTTTGATGGGAAAGGGAAAGAACAGCAGCATGAGCTCGGTGTTCGGAAAGAGGTAGGCGAAGGCGAACAGCAAACCGAACAGCGCGCCCGAGGCTCCTACCATGCCGCCGCCGCGCGAATTGCGGGTTTCCTCCACCGCGCCATCAATGGCGCTGGTGGCGGCGCTGATATATTCCTGGTTTTGCGGGTTGCGCTGCAGGGCGCCGGCCAGGGTCTCGTAGCCGGTGGCATCGGGGAAATAGGAACGGAAGAAATTGGCAAATTCAGGCCCGGAAGGCGCTTGGTGAAATTCCTGTCGTGCCTGTTCCATTTTGTACATCTCGTAGCCGCGCACGCCTTCGTAGAGCAGGCCCGCGCCCACCCCGCAAATCAGCCAGAACGTGAGGAAGCGCGACGGCCCCCAGCGCTGCTCCAGCAGCGGCCCGAACGAAATCAAGCCGAACATATTGGAAAACAAGTGCCCCCAGCCGGCGTGCAGGAACATGTAAGTGAAGAACTGCCAGGGAAAAAAATACGGCGAGCCGATAGGGTACAAGCTGCCAATTTGGGTGAGGAGCGGCAGCAGGCTCATCTGGGCCAGCAGAAACGCGATGTTCGCAATCAGCAGGTTACGAACGGTGGGGGTCAGGTTGAACATGTAGGGAAGATGGGGTGTCGCGCAAGCCGCGCGGCCGGGGCTCACTTACGGAAAAAATCGGCCAGCTGCTGCCCGTCGAGCAGCACCAGGGTTTTGCGGCCGTCCGGGGTGTAGCCGGGGGTCTGGCAGGCGAACAGGCGGTCGGCGAGGGCTTGGAGCTCGGCCTCGGGCAAGCGCGTGGCGGCCGTGCTGGCGGCCACGCGCCGGGCCAGGGCGCGGGCCAGGCTTTCGCTTTGGTCGAGCTTGAGCGGCCCGGCGGCGGTGCGGAACTGCTCAATCAGGCTTTCCAGCAGCTCCTTCTCGTTCTGGGGCGGCATGCCGGCCGGGATGGCTTCCACGGCAATGGCGTTGGGCCCAAACTCGACGAAGATGAAGCCCAGCGCGTGCAGTGGCTCGGTGAGCTCGCGCAGCACGGCAAAGTCGGCCGGCGAAAACGTGACCGTGCGCGGAAACAGCAGCGTCTGGGAGGTGCCCACGGCGCGGCTCAGCTCCTGCCGGTATTGCTCGTACAGAATCCGCTCGCGGGCGGCTTCCTGGTCAATCAGCAGCACGCCCGACTTCACGGGCACCAGCACAAAGCGCTGCTGCACCTGCACGGCGCGGCTGCCCGGGCCGCCTTCGCGGGCCGGCGCCGGCGTGGCGGGCGAGGCTTCGGGCATGCTGAGCCCGAGCGTAAAATCGTTGGTGCCGGCCGCCGGGGCCGCAGCCGCTGCCTCCGCTGGCACATCGGCCTCGAAGCTGCGCGCGATGGGGTTGTCGGCGCCCACCGTTTGGTCGTCGCGCACGGGCTGGCCCAGTTCGCGGTAAAAGGCTTCCAGCTCGCGCCGGGCCTGCTCGGTGGGGCGGGGCGGCAGGCCACGCTCGTAGCCGTCGCGCCGCACTTCGGGCGAGAAGTTGGAGAAGCCGGAACTGTTGGCGGCGGGACTGCGGGTGGCGGCGGAAGCTGCGGCGGCCAGGGCATCGGGGCGGTAGGCGTCGGGGCTGGCGGCGGCCCGGGCGGCGGCCCGGGCGGCGGGCGTAGCGGCCGGCAGGTGGTCGTCGGTGGTGGTGGGCACGTCGCCGGTGCCTTTGCCGGCCCGCAGCGGCCGGATGGGCGCAAAATTCACGTCGCCGTCGAAGTCCAGCGACGGCGCGATGTTGTGGATGCCCAGGCTTTGTTTCACGGCGGCGCGCACCACGGCGTAGACGGTTTTCTCGTCCTCAAACTTTATTTCCGTCTTCGTGGGGTGCACGTTGATGTCGATGGCCTTGGGGTCGAGCTCCAGAAACAGCACGTAAAACGGGTGCGTGTCGCGGGCCAGCAGGCCCTCGTAAGCCGCCAGCACGGCGTGGTTGAGGTAGGCGGAGCGAATGAAGCGGTTGTTGACAAAGAAGAACTGGTCGCCCCGGCTTTTCTTGCTAGACTCAGGCTTGCCCACGAAGCCGCGCACCGAAATGGAGTGCGTCACCTCCTCGCAGGCCGCCAACTGCTCCTTGTAGCCGTTGCCGAGCAAGGCCACGATGCGCTGGCTGAGCTTGCCGGCCGGCAGCCCAAATACCTCCAGCTCATTTTGGTAGAGCGAGAAGGCAATCTGCGGGTTGGCCAGCGCCACGTGCTGAAACTCATCCAGAATGTGCCGCATTTCCACGGCATTGCTCTTGAGGAAGTTGCGCCGGGCCGGCACGTTGAAAAACAGGTTTTTGACCGCAATGCTGGTGCCGTCGGGGCAGGCGGTGGGCTGCTGGCTGGTCACCTGCGAGCCTTCCACCAGCAGCAGCGTGCCGGTGTCCTGGTCGCGCTGCTTGGTACGGATTTCGACCTGCGCCACGGCCGCGATGCTGGCCAGGGCCTCGCCCCGGAAGCCCAGCGTGCGGATTTTGAACAGGTCTTCGGTCGAGCGGATTTTGCTGGTGGCGTGGCGCTCCAGGCTCATGCGGGCGTCGGTCGGGCTCATGCCGGCGCCGTTGTCGACGACCTGCACGAGCTGCTTGCCGGCTTCTTTCACAATGAGTTGCACCTGGGTGGCACCGGCGTCGACGGCGTTTTCCAGCAGCTCCTTCACCACCGAGGCAGGGCGCTGCACCACTTCGCCGGCCGCAATCTGGTTGGCGAGGTACTCGGGAAGCAGGTGGATGATATCGGGCATTTCGAAAGTCAGATGGCGGGTAGAGAGAAAAGAGCGTAGCTGCGCTAACGGGCACGCAGACAAGCGAAAACGTGCCCGGCAATAACCGGAAACCGAACACGTTGTAAACCCTCGACGGGGTTTTCTGCGTACCTTCGCGGCTAAATAGCGGAGTTCCAGCTTGAAATTTTCCGGCAGTGCCGGGGGTATTTCAAGCCGCAGCCGGCTTCGTTTGGAACCTCCAAACCCGGCCGGCGGGTTCCGCTGCTACCCACGACAAAAGTACGGCCCCCGCGGCCCGTTTGCCTCTTGAACCAACCCAATCACTCCATGGGGCTCCTGCGCATCCCCCTTCAGCTGAGCCTGGCCGCTTTGCTGCTGGCCGCGGGCCTTCTGCTGTCGTTTTCGGAAGTAAAAAAGCTGCCCGCCGACCCGCTGCCGGCGTCGCCCAAGGAGATGGCCTGGGTCGACAGCGTGTTCAACTCGCTCACGCCCGAGCAGCGCCTGGGCCAGCTCTTCATGGTGGCCGCCTACTCCAACAAGGACCGCAGCCACGTGGAGCGCATCGAGCGCCTGGTGCGCAACCAAAACATTGGCGGCGTGATGTTTCTGCAGGGCGGCCCCAAGCGCCAGGCCCTGATGACCAACCGCCTGCAGGCCGCCGCCAAGGTGCCCCTGCTCATTGCCATGGACGCCGAATGGGGTCTCGACATGCGCCTCGACTCCTCGGCCCACTACGCCAAGCAAATGACGCTGGGCGCCATGGACGACCCCAAACTGGTGTACCAAATGGGCCGCGACATTGCCCGCAAGATGCGCGCCCTGGGCGTGCACATCGACTTCGCGCCGGTGATTGACGTGAACTCCAACCCCGGCAACCCCGTCATCGGCAACCGCTCGTTTGGCGAAGACCAGAACCGGGTGGGCGCACTGGGCATTCAGTACATCAAGGGCTTGCAGGAAACCGGCGTCATGGCCGTGGCCAAGCACTTTCCCGGCCACGGCGACACCGACACCGACTCGCACGTGTCGCTGCCAGTCATCAACACCGACCTGGCCCGGCTGCAAAAAGTCGACCTGGTGCCGTTTCAGCAGTCGTTTGAGGCCGGCGTGATGGGCGTGATGGTGGCCCACCTCTACATGCCGCTCTTCGACACGACCAACGCCAAAACCACCACGCTGTCGCGGGCCCTGGTGACGGACTTGCTCAAGGACAAGATGGGCTTTAAGGGCCTGGTTTTCACCGACGCGCTCAACATGAAGAGCGTGAGCAAGCTCTACAAAGACGGCGAGCTGGACGCCATGGCCCTGGCCGCCGGCAACGACGTGCTGCTGTTTTCGGAAGATGTGCCGGCCGCGCTCAAGCGCATTCAGGAGGCAGCGGCCAATGGCGCCTTGAAACAGGAAGATTTGGACCTGCGCATCAAAAAGATTTTGCGCGCCAAGTACTGGGCCGGCCTGGCCAACTACAAGCCGGCGCGCCTCACCACGCTGCGCGACAGCCTGAACCAGCCATACACCAAAGTGCTGGCCCAGAATATTTTCGAGCACGCCGTGACGGTGGTGAAGAATGACGACAAGCTCCTCCCCTTCCAACGGCTCGACACCTTGCGCATTGCGGCCATCACCATCGGCACGCAGGCCGAAGGGCCGTATGCCACCATTTTCAACAAGTACCAGCCCGGCCCGGTGTACGCTGTGCCCGACCGCTACGCCCCGGACAGCACCTTTGCCCGCATTGCGAGCCGCCTCACGGGCTACAACGTGGTGGTGGTGAGCCTGCACCAGATGAACAACACGCCCAGCCACAGCTACGGCATCGGCGACGGGGCATTAAAATTTATCAAGCAGCTCGAAGCCAATAAGGGCTTCAAGACCGTGGTGGTGGCCATGGGCAACGCTTATTCGCTGAAATTTCTGGAAGACGCCCGCACGCTGGTGTGCGGCTACGAAGACCACTACGCCGCGCAGCTGGTGGTGCCGCAGGTGCTGTTTGGCGCGCTGCCGGCGCGGGGCAAGCTGCCCGTCACGGTGTCGCCCACCATGCGCGTAACCACCGGCCTTGCCACCCCCGACCTGCACCGCCTGCGCTACGCCGCCCCCGAAAGCCAGGGCCTGAGCTCCCGCGTACTGGCCCAGATTGACAACATTGCCCTCGAAAGCCAGACCTACGCCGCCGCCCCCGGCTGCCAGGTGCTGGTGGCCAAAAACGGCACGGTGGTGTTTGACCAGAGCTACGGCTACTGCACCTACGACCAGTCTCAGCCCGTGACCAGCAGCACCTTGTACGACCTGGCCTCGGTGACGAAAGTGGCCGGCACGCTGCAGGCCGTGATGTACCTCAAGGACCAAGGCAAGCTGAATATTGAAGAAAAAGTGGCCACCTACCTGCCCGAGCTGGCGCGCACCAACAAGCGCGACATGACCGTGCGCGACGTGCTGCTGCACCAAGCCGGCCTCAAGCCGGGCATCCCGACCTGGGAGCGCACCATGCGCGACGGCCAGCTCAAGCCGACCTTCTACGCCAGCATCCGCTCCGACGACTTTCCCAACGAAGTGGCGCCCGGCGAGTACAGTACCAAAGCCGCCGACGACTCCGTCTGGGCCTGGACCATGCGCTCGGGCCTGCTGCCCAAGGTGAAAGGGAAGTACCCCACGGAGTACTCGGACCTGAGCTTTATTGTGATGAAGCGGGTGTGCGAGAAGATTCTGAAGCAGCCCATTGAGAACTTCCTGCAGGACAACTTCTACCGGCCGCTGGGCCTGGGCAGCATGACCTACAACCCCCTGCAGCGCTTCCCCAAGAGCTGCATTGCGCCCACCGAGAAGGACACCTACTACCGCCGCGAGCAGCTGCAGGGCACCGTGCACGACCAAACCGCGGCCCTGGTGGGCGGCGTGGGCGGCCACGCCGGCCTTTTCGCCACCGCCAACGACCTGGCCGTGCTCATGCAGATGAACCTGCAAAACGGCAATTACGGCGGCACCCGCTACTTCCAGAACCCGGTGGTGACGGAGTTTGCCCGGCCCCAGAACGGCGGCCGCCGCGGCCTGGGCTGGGACCACGGCGACCCCAGCAAACCCGAAGGCCCCACCAGCAACCTTTCGCCGGCCAGCACCTTCGGCCACACCGGCTTCACGGGCACCTGCGTGTGGATGGACCCGGATAACAACATCCTCTACGTCTTCCTCTCCAACCGCGTGTACCCCGATGCCGGCAACAACAAGCTGCGCCAGTACAACATCCGCACGCGCATTCACGAGGTGATTTACAAGTCGATGGCGGCGGGCACGAAGGTGGTGGCCGACAGCGGCCGTTAACCGCGACGATTCGAGCGGAATGTTGTATTTGCACACGGTTTGGCGTGCGCATTAACATCTCGGTCCTTTCCCGGTTAGGCAAAACGCGAAGCTCATTTTCGCGTTAGCTCCTCTATGAACATCGGCATCGTTTGTTATCCCACGTTTGGCGGCTCGGGCGTGGTGGCCACGGAACTGGGCAAGGCCTTGGCCCAGCGCGGCCACCGCGTCCACTTCATCACCTACAGCCAGCCGGTGCGGCTCGACTTCTTCAACGAAAACCTCTTCTACCACGAGGTGTATGTGCCGGCCTATCCCCTGTTCCAGTTCCCGCCCTACGAGTTGGCCCTGACCAGCAAGATGGTCGACATCGTGCAGAATGAAAAGCTCGACGTGCTGCACGTGCACTACGCCATTCCGCACGCTTCGGCGGCCTACATGGCCAAGCAGATTCTGCGTTCGCGGGGCATCAACATTCCGGTGGTGACCACGCTGCACGGCACCGACATCACCCTTGTGGGCAAAGATTCCAGCTTCGAGCCGGTGGTCACGTTCAGCATCAACCAGAGCGACGGCGTGACGTCGGTATCCGATGACTTGCGGCGCGAAACCTACCAGTACTTTGCGGTTGAGAAAGACATTACCGTCATCCCCAACTTCATTGACCTGCACCGCTTCCGGAAGCAGGAAAAAAGCCATTTCCGGGCCGCCATTGCGCCCGAGGGCGAGAAGCTGCTCATCCACACCAGCAACTTCCGCACCGTAAAGCGGGTCGAAGACGTGCTGCGCATCTTCGTGGGCGTGCGCGAACAGATTCCGGCCAAGCTGCTGCTGGTGGGCGACGGTCCCGACCGCAACCGCATGGAAAAGCTGGCCCGCGACCTCGACGTGCACCGCGACCTGCGTTTCCTAGGCAAGCTCGAAGCCGTAGAGGAAGTCCTCAGCGTGGGCGACCTGTTCCTGATGCCCTCCGAAAACGAAAGCTTCGGCCTCGCCGCGCTCGAAGCCATGGCCTGCGAAGTACCCGTGGTGAGCACCAACGCCGGCGGCATTCCCGAGCTGAACGTGCACGGCGTGACGGGCATGATTAGCGACATCGGCGAAGTGCCCGACATGGTCAAAAACGCCCTCTACGTGCTCGACGACGAAAACCTGCCGCGCTTCAAAGCGGCTGCCCGCGCCCGGGCCGAGGAGTTTGCCGTGGAGAACATTGTGCCGCGCTATGAGGAGTGCTACCAGCGCGCCATTGAGGCCGTGAGCGCGGCAGTGTAGCAAACGTCTGCCTCGTCGGTCATTGCGAGCGCAGCGCGGAAATCCTTCCTCTCTGTGCGACCAACCCTGAGATGCAACAAACTGAAAAGCCCCGGCTCTACGCAGAGTCGGGGTTTTTTATATTATTGGAATTGTCGCTGAGAACGGGAAGGATTGCCGCGCTGCGCTCGCAATGACGGGCAGGCCGCAAGCGCTAGAACAAACTCGCCGCCTCGTTCTTCACCACTGCAATGGCCTGCGCCGTGGGCTCAGCCCCGTCCATCATCAGGCCTTCCAGAATGCGTTTGGCCAGCTCGGTGCCGCGGGCCTGGGCGGGGTTCTGGATGCCGTGAAAGGCGCGGTTGACCATCGTGAGTACGTTTTCTTTGGCCTCCTTCACCAGCGTCCAGGCATCGGCCGAGATGTAGAGCTGCTGCGAAAGGTTATGCTCGTACTCGGCGCGGATTTCCTGCTGCAGCAGCCGGTGAAACTCCGGCGCGGTGGAGCCGGCGCTGCTCAGGCGCACCAGAATATTATTGGGCGAGATGCGCTCCAGAAACAGGATGGCGCGCTCGTAGGCCTGCAGGCGCAGGGGCAGCGTGGTTTTATTGCTTTCGAGCCGCAGCTCGATGAGGCGACGCTGCTGCTCTTTTTCCAGAAACTCCTTGAAGAGAAAATAGATGGCGCCGGCCACGATGAGGGCGGGCAGAATAATCTTGAGTAGGTCGTAGAAATAGGTGGTCGAATCCATAATTTTAAATACTTAGTCCATCATGCAGAGCGCAGCGAAGCATCTTGCCTGCTACTACTAATTCATAACGAACCAACGAAGCAGTAAAGATGCTTCGCTGCGCTCTGCATGACGGGCTGATTGCACGTTGGGCCGCAAACTTACGCCGTGAACCGCCGGCCCCCAACTGCTGTTTACCCCCCGAAGCAACCGCGCACAACCCACGACCGGCTGCCGTATCTTTGCTATCCATCTCTCTTTAAATCGACTTTCACATGGCTGCTGTTGCCACCCTCGCCCCCATTAGCCTCACCGACCGCGCCCTGGTCGAAGTGAAAAACATCATTCAGGAAAAGAACGTCCCGGCCGATTACGGCCTGCGCATTGGTGTGCAGGGCGGCGGCTGCTCGGGCATGAGCTATCTGTTGGGTTTCGACAAAGCAAAAGACGCCGACGAAACCTACGACCTCGACGGCCTCAAGCTCATCATGGATAAGAAGCACGCTATGTACGTGCTGGGCATGGAAGTCGACTTCCAGGACGGCCTCAACGCCCGCGGCTTCGTCTTCAACAACCCCCAGGCCAAGAGCACCTGCGGCTGCGGCTCGTCGTTCTCGGCATAGGGAACACCATCGGATTAGAACGTCATGCTGAGCGCAGTCGAAGCATGACGTTTATTGTAAAAGCCCCGGCCCACCAGCCGGGGCTTTTCCATTTACTTTCGTGCCATGCGCTTTTTCTCCTTTTGCCATTCCCTAGTCCTGCCGGCGTTGCTGGCCGCCGGCGCCGCCCAGGCCCAGAAATTCACGGCCCCGGAGCTGGCCCGCTGGAAGCAGCAGGCCCAGCAGGTGAGCATCACGCGCGACACCTGGGGCGTGCCACACATCTATGGCAAAACCGACGCCGATGCCGTGTTTGGCCTGCTCTACACTCAGTGCGAAGACGACTTTGAGCGCGTAGAGGCCAATTACCTCGACGCCATTGGCCGCCAGGCCGAAGTGGACGGCGAAGCGGCGCTCTACCACGATTTGCGGGCCCGCTTGTTCATGGACAGCACCCAGGCGCTGGCCATCTACCGCAAAACCCCGCCCGAGATGAAGAAGCTGCTCGACGCCTTCGCGGCGGGCACCAACTACTACCTCGCCGCCCACCCCACCGTGCGGCCCAAGCTGCTGCGCCGCTTCCAGCCCTGGATGCCGCTGATGTTCAGCGAAGGGAGCATTGGCGGCAACATCAGCGTGGTGAGCACGGAGCGGCTGAAGGCTTTTTATAGCCAGAAGAAATCGAGTTCGTGGATTGATACCGATTTCGAGAAGAAGGACCGGGAGCCCACCGGCTCCAACGGTTTTGCCATTGCGCCCGCCAAAACGGCCAACGGGCACGCCCTGCTGCTCATCAACCCGCACACCTCGTTTTACTTCCGCTCCGAGGTGCAGATGGTGAGCCAGCAGGGCCTAAATGCCTACGGCGCCGTGACCTGGGGCCAGTTTTTTGTGTACCAGGGCTTTAATGAGCACTGCGGCTGGATGCACACTTCCAGCCAAGCCGACTCGATGGACGAATACCTGGAAGCCATTGAGAAGAAGAACGGGGCGTTTTTCTACAAATACGGCGGCAAGCTGCGGCCCGTGCAGGTGGAAAAAGTGTCGTTGTCCTACCGCGACGGCGACCGGATGCTGCGCCGGGAATTCATCATTTACCGCACCCACCACGGCCCCATCGTGGGCCAGAAAACCGACCAGCAATGGGTGGCCCTGCGCATGATGAACGAGCCGCTGGCCGCCCTGCAACAGTCGTACCTGCGCACCAAGGCCACCGACTACGCAGGCTTTCAGGAGGTAATGAAGCTGAACGGCAACGCCTCGAACAACACCGTTTTTGCCGACAGCAAGGGCAGCATTGCCTACTGGCACGGCAACTTTATGCCCCGGCGCGACCCCACATTCGACTGGAGCCAGCCCGTGGACGGCAGCAACCCGGCCACCGAGTGGAAAGGCTTCCACGCCGTGAATGAGCTGGTGCAGGTGCACAACCCCGCCAGCGGCTTCATCCAGAACTGCAACTCGACGCCGTTTACGGTTTCGGGCCCCGGCAGCAGCCCGGCCGCCGCCAAATACCCGAAGTACATGGCGCCCGACGCCGAAAACTACCGCGGCCTCAATGCCGTGCGCGTGCTCAGCGGCAAAGCCGTTTTCAATCTCGACACCCTGATTGCCGCCGCCGACGACCCGCACCTCACGGCCTTCGACGACCTGCTGCCGCCGCTGCTCACGGCCTACCAGCCCACCTCGGCCGAAAAAGCTGCCGCGCCGGCTTTGGATGAAGCTGTGCAGGTGCTGCGCGCTTGGAACCGCAACTACAGCCAAACCTCCGTGGCCCAGACCGTGGCCACCTACTGGGCCGAGCGGCTGCTGGCCAAGGCCCGCGCCCACGTGCCCGCCGCCCAGCCGCAGCTCGACTACATCAGCTTCACCAAATTTGCGCTGGCCGAAACCAGCCCCGCGGAAAAGCTGGCCGCCCTCACCGAATCCCTGGACGACCTGACCCGCGATTTTGGCACTTGGAAAACGCCCTGGGGCGACATCAACCGCTTCCAGCGCCTGACCGGCAAGGTGCAGGAAACCTATGACGACCAGCAGCCCAGCCTGCCGGTGGCCTTCACGTCATCGGCCTGGGGCTCGCTGGCCGCGTTTGGGGCGCGGGCCTACCCCGGCACCAAAAAGCGCTACGGCAACGTGGGCAACAGCTTCGTGGCGGTGGTGGAATTTGGGCCGCGCCTCTCGGCGCGCTCCGTGGTGACGGGCGGGCAGAGCAGCCGGCCGGGCACGCCGCACTTCACCGACCAGGCCGGTTTGTACGGCAACGGTCACTTCAAAGAAGTGCGCTTTTACCCGGAAGATGTGAAGGCCCACGCCGAAAAAACGTATCATCCGGGCGAGTAGTTTTTTCTCGTTGCTTTCTCATCTCACCCCGAACCGCCATGGACATTAAATATCTCTCCGACGACAAAGGCAAAATAACCGGCGTTTTCATTCCCCTCGACGAATGGGAACGGCTGCAAAAGCAGTACAATATCACCGAACAAGCCCCCGCCGACTCCGGCGCCAAGCTGCAGCAGTCGCTGGCCGACGCCCTGAAAAAAGCCAAGCCGAGCGGAGAAATCGAATAAAATTAACCGGTTATGCTGAGCGCAGCCGAAGCATCTCTACCGCAACACTAAAGCAGATTAATTGAGCAGCAGAGATGCTTCGGCTGCGCTCAGCATGACCGGTTTTCTTTTCAAAAGAACATCGACTGTTAGCGGCCGAAGTCGTCCTGCACGCGCACGATGTCGTCCTCGTCCGAAGGGTGGTCGGCGTCGGTGTGCTGCCAGATTTCGGCCAGCACGCCCCATTCCTTGAGGCCCACCAGGCGGTGGCGCTCGCCTTGCCGCAGCACGATGCGCTCGCCTACCTGATGGGTTTTCACTTCGCCCTGCTCGTCGGTTTCGCTGGTGGCCACGCCCACCGGGCCCTGCACCACCTGCCAGATTTCGGCGCGGCGGTGGTGGTACTGCCAGCTCAGCCGCTGCTGCGGTGCCACTAGTAGCACCTTGGGGCTCAGCTTGCCCGAAATGCGCAGATGGTCGACGGACAAGCCATCGAAATAGATGTCAGCAAATTGCTGGGCCTGGCTTTCGTCAATCACGAAAAAGCCGCCCCAGGGCCGCGTGGGGTCTTGCTGGGCAATGGTGAAACCTTGCTGTTGCAACTGCGCGGCCACTTGCTGGAAAAGGCCTTGTTTCTGGGAGTCGGGGGTGGGCATGAAATTACCTTGAAGGGTATTCGACCAAAATTGGGGCTGCAATTTAGCGAAAGCCAAGTTGCATAGCCGGGTGCCGCCCCCGATGGGCGGAACCCTTTGCCGTGCCATCGGTTGCAAGGGCCACGTGGGTTCTCCGCTGGCTTAAGTTGGCTTTAGTGCTTTCGCCAGGCCGCCGCCGTCATCTCAAACTTTACCTCGCCATTCGGTCGCAACCCCAAATCCCACCACCCGGCTTTCCGGTAAAACGCCTCGGCCCGGGTGCCCGGCGCGGTGCCCAGCCACACGGGCTCCTGGGTTTGGCTGAAATACCAGTTCAGCATGGTGTCGTGCAAAGCCCGGCCGATGCCTTGGCGGTCGTAGTCGGGGTGTACAAACAGCGCCCAGATGCTGTGGTCCTGCAAATCGGCAATGGCGAAGCCCACGATGCGGCCGTCTGCTTCGGCCACCCAGCCCTTGCCCCGGCGCGTGAGGTAGTCCACGTTATCGGCGTGGGTCACCAGACTGCGGTTGTTGAGCACGTTTTCTTTCACGGCAAACCGGACTTCCATATAAGCTGGAATGTCCGCAACCTGGGCTTCGCGAAGCAGCATGTAGGCAAGGGGAATGGTATGCTCCAAAGACATGGTCAATACGATTTGCCCGCATCGTCCGGCACTACAATCACGTAGTCAGCCACGTTCAACTGCTCCTTGTCGAGTTGCTGAAGTTGTTCCTGCGTCACCACGCTGAGCGTTTTTACGCGCAGCGTGGGAGCGTACTGGCGCAGGTAGGCCCCGGTGCCGTCGTGGTGGTCAGAGTGGTAGCTGCCGTTGAAGTGCAGCAGCGTTTGGCCCTCTTGGCGGTTGGCATTGATGAAATAGGCCATGGTGGCATCTCGCAGCGCCTGGGCCTGAATAATGTTCTGCGCACCTGCACCGTGGGTTTTACTATCGCCGCCGAACATGGCAGCCATGTTTTTGTAGCCGGGCAGGTCGTAATCCACTTTCAGGGGCAGCGGGGCCAGCAGGGCGCGGTCTACGGCCGGTAGCTTGTCGAGCACCTTGAGGCTGCCGCGCGCCACGGCGCTCACGAAAGGCCTCGGCGCATTGGTGCCAACGACTGCAATATGCTGGTCGCGTGCGAATTGCAGCAGCGGCCGGTAATCGGTGGCGTAATTGGGCCAGGGGCGGGCCTGGCGCTCAAACGCCGAATCGGCCAGGGTACCGGCGGCGTATTGGGCCACCAGTGGCTGCACGTCGCGCTCAAACATTTCCAGGCCCAGCACCAGCTGGCCGGGCTTTTTGAGCTTCAACAGGTCTTTGGCTACTTGCAGCTCCAGCCAGTGGGCCAGCACGTCGTTGTGCTGCTCGCCGAAGAGCACCACGTCGGCCTGCCCCAGTTCCTGCATCATCTGGTCGAAATCGGCCGGCCGGCCGCTGGCCGTGAACAGGCGGTAGGCCGGCCGGTCGGCGGTGAATGAGGTTAAGGATATTGCTCCGAAAAGGATAGCAGTAGCAAAAGCGTACAAAGCTTATACATTAAGAGGCACAACCAGTGCAGTCCTTCATTTTACTAGCTGAAAATTTTGCCGCTGCTTCGACAGCAATTTTCTTCTCCACATCAACATATTGTGCAAAGGGAATACCCTGTAGCGCTCTACCCATTCTGATATTCGCCCAACCAACGACGTTTGTGGAAGATAGTCGATTTGACTTTTAAAATTGGCTGGTTCCACCAGAAAAGGGTACGTCAACCGCAGTTGGGCTAAGCCGGTATCGGCTTGTAGCGCGGCCCACGAATCAGCGCCCACTCGCATGGGCAAGCGTTTTTCAGATAAAAGTTTAGCCGCCTCAAGTGATATAATATATCCCAGGGAAGAGTGCAATGGGCCGTAGTCATTGGGGCTGCACAGTTGACTACTGGTTCCTTTTAGCTTTGCTTCGGGACGGAGCAGAACCTCGTTGTTCGCCTGAGCGAAAAGAAGTTGAATCTCTCCGGACACTAGTTTATCAACCAACATAGGCAGAGCAACTGCTAATTGGGGAGACAATTTCGCGTCATCTTCCAGTACGAGCGCCACCGGGATATTATCAGCCACCATACGCTGACAAATGGCATGATGGCTTAACACGCACCCAACCATGCCCGGAGTACGCCAATAGGGGTGAGGCCGCAGGGCTTCCTCGTCGCATACAGTAGCGAGGTCAGTCGCCGTTAATGTGCGGCCATCAACCGCAGCAACAAATTCTGCGGTCAAATTCTGGTCGCCCAGTTGTTTCTCCATAAAGGCACGCCGTTCTGTTGAGCGTGCTAGATTAATCACAAAAATTTTCATTTTTTAAATTTAAGCATGGGGGCAGCCCTCAATAAGGGAGTACAATAATAACGCATGGACTTAGAACTGCTCACCCTTGCCTCACCACTGGAAGCGCTTTAATTATAACTTATCCCTTGTAAAACATCCACTTGCCTAGCTCTTTGTAGGTCACTTTCTTGCCGTACATCAGCACACCCACGCGGTAGATGCGGGCCGCCACCCACACCGTGCCGATGAAGCCGAGAATGAGCAGGAAGATGGACAGGGCCAGCTGCCACATGGGCACGCCAAATGGCAGGCGGATGACCATGGCAATGGGCGAGGTAAACGGTATCATCGACATCCAGAAGGCCACCGGCCCGTCGGGGTTGCGCAGAATGACCGACACGCCCACGATGTAGCTCAGAATGAGCGGCATGGTAATCGGGAACATGAACTGCTGGGTATCGGTCTGGTCGTCGACGGCCGCGCCCACAGCCCCAAACAGCGCCCCGTAGAGCAGGTAGCCGCCCAGGAAGTAGATGATGAAGCCGAACAGAATGGTGCCGATGGGCAGGTTGGCAAGAATTTCAAACGCCTTGAAGCGGCCTGTCATCACTGTAGCGCCCTGCTTTGAAGTGCCGCTCATTGCTTGGTCCATCTTCGTGCTGGTCGATTGCGAGACATCGGGGGAGGCACTTGTAGCAGATGGGGTGGCGGTAGCCATTTCGGTTTTTGCCTTATCGCGGCCCGCCAACAAGGGTACCAGCACCGAAGACGCCCCAAACGACAGCAGCCCCCAAAGCAGGAACTGGGTGAGCCCCACCGCCGCAATGCCCATGATTTTGCCCATCATCAAGTCAAATGGCTTCACCGACGACAGCATCACTTCCATGATGCGGCTCGACTTCTCCTCTCCCACCCCGCGCATGATTTGCACGCCGTATATGAAGATGAACAGGTAAATGGCCAAGGCTAATGCGTACGCCGTGCCTGAAGTGGCAAGGGCATTGCTGTCCGCTTCCTTGCCGGTTTCATCGAGGCTGATGGCTTGCAGGTCCACTTTGGAGCGCAGTCGGTCAAGTTGTTCTTGTGACAGACCGGACTTCTGCATTTTCAAGTCGGAAAAGGCTTTGTTGAGCGCATTTTCTACAGCTCCTTGTTTTTTAAGGCTGATGTTGCCCTTGCCGAAGAATTGCACCCCGACTGGATTTTCCACGTCAAGACCTGAAGGCAGGTATATCAAGCCGTCATGCTTAGCTTTCTGAAAGCCCTTTTTGGCTTCGGCCAGCGTGCCGGTGGCGGGCTCAAAGCGCAGTTGCGGCGTGCTCACGAGGCGGCTGGCCACGTTCAGGCCGGAGTCGTCGCGCACTTCCACCACGTCGGTGGATTCGTTGTCGGAGCTGGCAATTTTGGCGATGAACACCCCGAACCCGGCCAGCAGCAGCGGCACGGCGAGGGTGAGAACGATGAAGGCCCGTTTGCGCACCCGGGTCAGGTATTCGCGCTGGGCAACGAGTAAAAATTTGGAAGCCATGATGGTAATTATTTTGTCATCCTGAGCGCAGCGAAGGACCTTATCACGCCCGCGCTGCTGGAAGTTGACTGCCGACGAAAGCCGCCGTGATAAGATGCTTCCTGCGTCAGCAGGACAAACGGTTTAGGTAGTTTCTTCAACCAGGGTTTCGGGCATGGTTTCGCGCACGCGCCGGATGAAAATCTCGTTGATGCTCGGGATTTTCTCGCGGAAGGCTTCCACCTCCACCGCCCCGATGAGGTAGCGCAGCAAGTCGTTGGGCCGCACGCCGGCGTGCAGCTGCACCCGGGCGTAGAAGTGGCCGTTTTCGCGCTCCTTTTGCTCCACCACTTCAAAATCGGGGTGCACCACCAGCAGCTTGCCGCGGCCTTCCACCTCGTAGGTGTTGGTTTTGAACTGGTCGCGAATCACGCCGATGGGCCCGTCGAGTACCTTGCGCGAGCGGTTTATCAGGGCAATGTTGTCGCACATCTCCTCCACCGATTCCATGCGGTGCGTGGAGAAAATGATGGTGGCGCCCTCCTGCTTCAGGCGCAGAATTTCGTCCTTAATCAAGTTGGCGTTTATCGGGTCGAAGCCGGAAAAAGGCTCGTCCAGAATGATGAGGCTGGGCTCGTGCAGCACCGTGGCAATGAACTGCACCTTCTGCTGCATGCCCTTGCTGAGGTCCTCCACGTTTTTGCCGGCCCATTCCTTTATTTCGAAACGGTTCAGCCACTGCTTGATGCGCGCCGTGGCGTCGGCGCGGCTCAGGCCGCGCAACTGGGCCAGGTAGAGCAGCTGCTCGCCCACTTTCATCTTTTTATAGAGGCCGCGCTCCTCGGGCAGGTAGCCGATTTGGGCAATGTGGCCGGGGTTGAGCCGCTCGCCGCGGAAGCGGATTTCGCCTTCATCAGCGCCCGTAATCTGGGTGATGATGCGGATGAGCGAAGTTTTGCCCGCGCCGTTGGGGCCCAGCAGGCCGAAGATGCTGCCCTCGGGAATGGCGAGGCTCACCCCGCTGAGGGCGACGTGGTTGGCGTAGGCCTTGCGCACGTCGATGGCTTCCAGGATTGGTTTCACAGAAAAAGAAGTTGGTTGGCGGGTTAAATGTAGGAGAAATGACGCGGGGCAAATGTATCGGAGGCCCTGGCCATTTGCCAGCCGTTGGGAGCCAAGCGGCCGCAACCGGGCCCTAAGCGGCAAATAAGCGGGATGAATGGCGACGGGTTCATTCCGCAAGGGCGGGAGCCGGCTCGTCGCCGAGCTCGCGCAGGTTGGCTTCGAGCCGGTCCAGGTGCTGACCGTAGAGGCGCTGCAAATACCAGCGGGTGAACCCGCGCATGCCAAAATACGCCCCCACGCCCACCACCGCGTACGCCGCTCCCAGGATGCCCAGGCTCAGCAGCAGTTTTTGCCCCGAAAACTGCTGCGCAATGCGCCCGCCCAGAAACAGCAGCCCGACGCTAAACGACCCCGGCACCGACCACATCGTGGCCCGGAAATACAGCTGCACCAGGCCCCGCAGGCTCTGCAGCTGCCGCTTCATGTGCTCGCGCACCGCCCCGCCGCTGGCATCGCCCAGCTGCCGAAGCACGGCCAGCTTCCGCCGAAAATAGAAGCCGCTGAGCAAGCAAATAAGCGCCAGCCAGGCCGCCATGGCTAGGTAATAGCCGTCGTGGGTGGTGGCCGCGGCCACAAAGCACCCCAGCAAGCACACCGCCACCACCCCAATTTCGAGCCAGGCGTTGCGGCGCATCTTGGCCACGGGGCTGCGCGAACCCTGGGTGAGCAGGGCCGCCAGGGCCGAATCGTCGAGCGGCGGCAGCGTTTCGGCCGGCGCGGGCTGCTGCCACTGGCGGCGGAGGTCATCGAGTTCCATCAGGCGGCGGGGGCTAAAAGCGAGCGAAGTTTTTCCTGCACGCGGTGCATTTTCACGCGCACGTTGTTTTGGGTGATGCCCAGAATGTCGGCCATTTCTTCGTACGACCGGTCTTCGAGGTAAAGCAGAATGAAGGCCTTGTCGACTTCCGACAGCCGACCGATGGCGCGGTAGAGCTGAGCGCGGTCATCGGCGTCGTAGCCGGTTTCCGGGGCCTGGGCCACGGCCAGCGCTTCGGCGTCCAGCTCGCTCGGAGCCGGGCGGCGGGTGCGCTGGCGCAGGTTCGAGATGGCCACGTTCAGGGCAATGCGGTAGAGCCAGGTGCTGAGCTTGGCGTTGGGCTGCGGCACGTAGCGCGGCCACGCCCGCCACAGCTGCAATATTATTTCCTGAAACAGGTCCTGCCGGTCATCGGCGTCCTGGCAATACAGCCGGGCCACGCGGCGCAGCAGCGGCTGGTACTCGTTCAGCGCGGCAACAAAATCGGCGGACGGCGCGGCGGCAGGCATTGGGGGTAGTGGTTTCGGGAAGTGAATCGCAACCAATGGCGTAGCATTACATGGGTTGAATAAAATATTTTCCCCCTGCAATTCAGATGATTGAATCCGACCAATGAGTAACCTTAGAATCACACCATACCTTTGGATTAAGCGCGTTGGGTATGTCCCCCAGCCGAACCGGGTCCTCTGAAAAGAGGAAGCCCCGGCTGCTCGAACAGACCGGGGCTTCAGAAGTGTGGGGGTTTTAGTGGAACCCTTTACTTCTTCTGGAACATGAATAGGGACCGCGTGAAAAAACTACTGCAATCAGTTGGAAAAGCTGTTTTGTTAGGAGTGGCGAGCGGAGTGGGAAAAGCCATTGGCTTATTCTTGCTCACGCAGCTACTTCGGTAGTTGGTGAGGGGTTGGGCCCAGCGCCTGACCCCTCATTTTTATTATGTTCGTAATGCGAACAAATATACAATAGCAGTTTACATTTGGTTGCTTTCAAAAGCAAAGTGGCCCGTTAGCAAACGCTGACGGGCCACTCGCAGTGTGCACAGTCTCGCTAACTGGCGGCCTACTGGAAATACTCCTTCACTTTCTCGAAGAAGCCTTTCTCGTTCTTGCCCGGGTGCGGCGTGAAGTTATCCGAGTCGCGCAGCTTCTCCAGCAGCTCGCGCTCCTGGCTGCTCACGTTTTTGGGCGTCCACACGTTGAGGTGAATGAGTTGGTCGCCGCGGCCGTAGCCGTTGATGTCCTTGATGCCTTTGCCGCGCAGGCGCAGGATTTTGCCGGGTTGGGTGCCCGGGTCCACCTTGATTTTCACCTTGCCTTCGATGGTCGGCACTTCCAGGTTGGCACCCAGCGCGGCATCTACGAAGGAGATGTACTGCTCGAACATGATGTTGTTGCCGTCGCGCTTCAGGAACTCGTGCGGCTCCTCCTCAATCTGAATGAGCAGGTCGCCGGGCACGCCGCCGCGCTCGGGGAAGTTGCCTTTGCCATTCATGCTCAGTTGCATGTCGTTGGCCACGCCGGCGGGGATGTTGATGGGAATCACTTCCTCGTGCAGCTGCCGGCCTTCGCCTTTGCACACGTCGCAGGTGGCGGTCACGGTTTTGCCTTCGCCGTTGCAGGTGGGGCAGGTGCTGCTGCTCACCATCTGGCCGAGCATGGTGTTGACCACGCGCTTGGTTTGGCCGGAGCCCTGGCAGGTTTGGCAGGTCTTGAGCTCGGTGCCGTTTTTGGCGCCGGTGCCGCTGCAGGGCTGGCAGGCCACGTAGCGCTTCACCTTGATTTTCTTCTCCACGCCGTTGGCAATTTCTTCCAGGTCGAGCTTCAGCTTGATGCGCAGGTTTGAGCCCTTGCGCTGGCGCCGGCCGCCCTGGCGCCCGCCCCCAAAGAAGCCCTCGAAGCCCCCGCCGCCGAAGATGTCGCCGAACTGGGAGAAGATGTCGTCCATGTTCTGCGGGCCGCCCCCGTTGCCACCCATGCCTTGGTGGCCGTAGCGGTCGTAGCGCGCGCGCTTGTCGGCGTTGCTGAGCACCTCGTAGGCCTCGGCGGCTTCCTTGAACTTGTCTTCGGCCGTGGGGTCGTCGGGGTTTTTATCGGGGTGGTACTTGATGGCCATCTTGCGGTAGGCCGACTTGATTTCGTCGCCCGCCGCATTTTTGGCGATACCTAATATCTCGTAATAATCGCGCTTCGTAGCCATCGTTTATGTGTTTGAACGTCATGCAGAGCGCAGCGAAGCATCTTGCCCGCAGTCATCAATTCTAATTGATTGCGTTGCGCGGGCGAGATGCTTCGCTGCGCTCTGCATGACGTTCTTTTATTCTTTCAACCTCAAACCTCAAATTTACTGCCCAAGCACCACTTTGGCGTGGCGAATCACTTTGTCACCTAAATAGTAGCCTTGCTCCACCACGTCCACGATTTTGCCTTTCAGGTCGTCGCTGGGCGCGGGAATCTGGGTGATGGCCTCGTGCAGCTCGGCATCGAAGTCGCCGCCCTTGGCTTCCATGGCGGTCAAACCCTTTTGCTGCAGCGTTTTGTTCAACTTGTTCTGAATGATGTCGATGCTCTCGCGCACGGCGTTGGCGTCTTCGGTGGCGGCGGTGGCGTTGCGGGCCCGCTCGAAGTCGTCGAGCACAGGCAATAGGGCCGTCATCAACTCCTGGTTGGCAGTTTTGAACAACTCGATGCGCTCTTTGGTAGTGCGGCGCTTGTAGTTCTCGAACTCGGCGGCCAGGCGCAGGTACTTGTCTTTGAGGTCAGCCAACTCGGCGTCGGTGCGGGTGCCTTCGGCCGCGGGGGCGCCGGTGGCCGTCAGGTTGGGGTCGGTGCTGCCGCCGTCAACATCGGTCATTTCGCCAGCTACGTGATTGGGGTCGGCGGTCAGGTTGTCGTCCTGGGGCAGGTTATTCTCGTCAGCCATTTTAGGGAATATTCGTCGGAAAGGGTTTTTCACGGGCTTAGCCGGTTAGTCACCCTGCGGGCGCAAGGAACTTGCCAAAGGGGCGCGGGCTGCCATAGTGACGTAGTTTTGTCAAACCTTAATTTGCCTTACTTTGATGGACACAAGCTCTTCAATGCGTCAAATCCTTATCCCTCTTAAACCAGAAAGGCTTGGCGGTCCCTTCGCTACAGCTGAAGCAGAGATTCTCTCCGAGAAAAACGGACGTGGGATAGCGAGGGTAACCGATTTTAATCAGTCAATAAGTTGGGTAAACGAATTTGAGCTTATGATATTTCAAACTCTAAATGATGGAATTAATCTAAAAGCGATTCGTAAGGCCAGCGAAGAAGAAATAAAAAACTATAGAGTACCTATTTGGATACAAAGCGAGGAAGTACCCGAATGCTGTGGGAAGCCAATGATATTCATTGGGCAGTTGGACGACGATACTTTGTGCGCTGAACCGCCACCAAACGCCAAGATGTGGTGGCATGATGCAGCAAGCTTTTATGTTTTCACATGCCCAGTTTGCTTATCAGTGCAAGCGGTTGGCCAGCAGTTTTGACATATTCGCTACTCGTGCAGCGCCTTCCAAATCATGTCCTTCAGCGGCACGATGTTCTTATTCGTGAGGCTGGAAATGAAAATGGACGGCACTTCCTCCGGCAGCGTCTGCCGAATCTCGGCCTCCAGTTCCTCGTCAATCATGTCGGACTTGGTGATGGCCAGCAGGCGCTTCTTATCTAGCAGCTCGGGGTTGAACTGCTCTAGCTCATTCACCAGCACCTGGTATTCGGCAGCGATGTCGGGAGAGTCGCAGCTTATCATGAAGAGCAGCATGGAATTGCGCTCGATGTGGCGCAGGAAGCGGGTGCCCAGGCCCTTGCCCTCGGCCGCACCCTCAATGATGCCGGGAATGTCGGCCATCACGAAGGATTTGTAGTCGCGGTAGGCCACCACGCCCAGGTTGGGCACCAGCGTAGTGAAGGCGTAATCGGCAATCTTGGGCTTGGCCGCCGATACCACCGACAGCAATGTGCTCTTGCCCGCGTTGGGGAAGCCCACGAGGCCCACGTCGGCCAGCAGCTTCAGCTCCAGGATGATGGTGGCTTCCACCGCCGGCTCGCCGGGCTGGGCGTATTCGGGCGCCTGGTTGATGGAGTTCTTGAAATGGTCGTTGCCCCAGCCGCCACGGCCGCCGGGCACGAGGATGGCGCGCTGGCCGTGCTCGGTGATTTCGAGCACTACCTCACCGGTTTCGGCATCGCGCGCCACCGTACCCAGGGGCACTTGCAGCACGATGTCTTCGCCCTGGGCGCCGGAGCGCAGGTTTTCGCCCCCGCCCTCGCCATCTTTGGCGAAAACGTGCTTCTGGTATTGCAGGTGTAGCAACGTCCAGAGCTGCGAGTTGCCTTCGAGGAGGATGTGGCCGCCGCGGCCGCCGTCGCCGCCGTCGGGGCCGCCGTTGGGCAGGCCCTTGGCCCGGAAGTAGTGGCGCGAGCCCGCGCCGCCTTTGCCCGAGCGGCAGATGAGTTTGACGTAGTCGATGAAGTTGTTGGAAGCCACAGGTATTCGGTATTGATTGTAAACAAACTGTCATCCTGAGCGCAGCGAAGGACCTTATCAGGTTAAGAATGACGGCTGAACTGGCGTTCAAAAACCGGTTTTTCTAACGTGAGAAGGTCCTTCGCTGCGCTCAGGATGACAGTCGTATCTAAAAGATGACGGTCGTGTTAAAAACGTAAAGTTACGCCTTTACTTCTTTGGTGGCCTCAGCCGGTGCCTCCGCCACCACGGGTTTGTGCTGGTCGATGATGGCGCAAATCTGGTCGAAGATGCTGTCGATGGCGCCGATGCCGTTCAGGGCGTGGAATTTCTTCTGGGCGGCGTAGTAGCCGGCCACCTGGGCGGTTTCGGTGTTGTACACCGTCACGCGGCGGCGGATTTTGCTTTCGTCCTGGTCGTCGGGGCGGCCGCTGGTTTTGCCGCGCTCCAGCAGGCGGGTCACCAGTTCTTCCTCGGCCACTTCCAGGGCCACCATGCAGTTGATGCCGCTGTCGTGCACCAGCATCAGCTGGTCGAGGCGCTCGGCCTGGGGCACGGTGCGCGGAAACCCGTCGAAGATAAAGCCGCCGGCGGTGGCTTTATTGGCTTGCAGGGCGTGGTCAATCATGCCGATGACCACCTCATCGGGCACCAGCAGGCCTTCGTCCATCAGCTTCTTGGCTTTGAGGCCGAGCTCGGTGCCTTGCGTAATCTGGGCGCGCAGCAAATCGCCGGTGCTCAGGTGCACGAGGTTGTACTTGGAAATGAGTTTCTGGCTTTGGGTTCCTTTGCCGGCACCGGGAGGGCCAAACAGCACGATATTCAGCATGTAGTAAGTAGCGTTTCGCTAGGAAAGGGTATGGTGGGTTCAGGCAAGTTAATCAATCAGCGCCAATAATCGCGGGCTACACGGCCACGTACACATCGGGCAGGTTGCGGCCCAGGCCGTCGTAGTCCAGCCCGTAGCCCACCACGAAATCGTTGGGAATCTCGCGGGCCACGTAGCGCACCGTGAGCTCGTGCTGCAGGCTGGCCGGCTTGAAAAACAGCGCGGCGATTTCGACCGAAGCCGGACCTTTGGTTTGCAGCGTGGGCAGCAGGTGGTGCATGGTGGTGCCGGTGTCCACGATGTCTTCCACGATAATCAGGTCGCGGTCCTGTACTTCTTCGCGCAGGCCCAGTATTTCCTGCACCGTGCCGCTGCTGGCCGTGCCCTCGTAGGAGGCCACCCGAATGAAGACGATTTCGCACTCGCCGGTGTACTTCTTCAGCAAATCGGCGGCAAACATGAAGCCGCCGGTGAGCACCACCACAAACAAGGGGCGGCGGCCGGCGTAGTCGGCGCTGAGGCGGGCGGCGAGGCTGCTCACGGCTTCATCCAGCTCTGCGGCCGATAAGTAGGGCCGGAAGGCTTTGTGGTGGATGGTGATGTGGGAATGGCCCATGCGGCACGTGAAGGACTGATGAGGCAACAAAGCTACTGCCCGTTGTCTGAACCACGGATTTATCGGATTGGTCGGATTTATCAGATTTTGTGGATGACGGGGAGCGACAAGCCATATTCCTATTTAACACATTGATAAACAATCATAAATTCACAGTTAATCATTAAAGTCAAACACCATCAGGCGAAAAAGAAAAGGCCGCTCCTAGAAGCGGCCTTTTACAAATCGTCCACAAAATCCGTGGAATCCGATAAATCCGACAAGTCCGCGGTTCAGACTATCTCACCTCGCGCAGGGCCGTGTAAATCACCCGGAAAGCTTTGGGAGCCAGCGTTTCGGCGTAGCGCACGTGGGGGTGGGCAGCGGTTTCGGTGCGCTCGTTTTCCAGCCGCACGGGGGCCATGCCGCGCTCGCCGCCTTTCTCGGCGATGTGGGGCGCGATAACCAGCGACACGATGCTCATCAGCTTGATGAGGATGTTCATGCTCGGGCCGGAGGTGTCCTTGAACGGGTCGCCCACGGTGTCGCCCGTCACGGAAGCTTTGTGGGCGTCGGAGCCTTTGTACTGCATCACGCCATTCACCAGCACGCCCTTCTCGAAGGACTTCTTAGCATTGTCCCAGGCGCCGCCGGCGTTGCTCTGGAACATTGCCATGAGCACGCCGCTTACCGTGACGCCGGCCAGCAGGCCGCCCAGCACTTCGGGCGAGGACGCGCTGGAAAACAGCCCACGGCACCCAAAGCCCACGATGATGGGCGTGAGCAGGGCAATGGCGCCGGGCAGAATCATCTCCCGGATGGCGGCCTGGGTGCTGATGGCCACGCATTTTTCGTACTCCGGCCGGCCCGTGCCTTCCATGATGCCGGGAATCTCGCGGAACTGGCGGCGCACTTCCTGCACCATGGCCATGGCCGCGCGCCCCACGGCCGCAATGGCCAGCGAGGAGAAAATGAACGGAATCATGGCGCCGATGAACACGCCGGCCAGCACGGGCGCTTTGCTGATGTCGATGGACGAAATGTTGGCCGTGCCCATGAAGGCGGCAAACAAGGCCAGCGAAGTGAGGGCGGCCGAGGCAATGGCGAAACCTTTGCCGGTGGCAGCGGTGGTGTTGCCCACGGCGTCGAGGATGTCAGTGCGCTCGCGCACTTCTTTCGGCAGCTCGCACATTTCGGCGATGCCGCCGGCGTTGTCGGCAATGGGGCCGAAGGCGTCAATGGCCAGCTGCATGGCGGTGGTGGCCATCATGCCGGCCGCCGCAATGGCCACGCCGTAGAGGCCGGCCGCTTCGTAGCTAAGCACGATGCCGGCCGCCAGCACCAGAATGGGCAGCACCGTGGACTCCATGCCCACGGCCAAACCGCCGATGACGGTGGTGGCGTGGCCGGTGCTGCTTTGCTGCACGATGCTGTTCACGGGGCGCTTGCCCATGGCCGTGTAATACTCGGTGATGATGCTCATCAGCGTGCCCACAATCAGGCCCACCACCACGGCGTAGAACACGTGCAGGGCATCGAAGGTGATGCCGCGAATGGTGAACGTGCCCGCGGGCAGAATCCACGTAATGAGAAAGTAAGAGGCGATGGCAGAAACGCCCACTGAAATGTAGTTGCCCGTGTTGAGGGCGCCCTGCACGCTGCCGCCCTCCTTCACCCGCACAAACAGGATGCCGATGAGCGAGGCGACGATGCCCATGCCCGCAATGGCCATCGGCAGGAAGATGGGCGAGAGGCCGCCGAACTGGTCGCCGGTCACGGTCACTTCGCGGCCCAGCACCATGGTGGCCAGGATGGTGGCCACGTAGGAGCCGAACAAGTCGGCGCCCATGCCGGCCACGTCGCCCACGTTGTCGCCCACGTTGTCGGCGATGGTGGCGGGGTTGCGGGGGTCGTCTTCGGGAATGCCGGCTTCCACTTTACCCACGAGGTCGGCGCCCACGTCGGCCGCTTTGGTGTAGATGCCGCCGCCCACGCGGGCAAACAGGGCAATGCTTTCGGCCCCGAGCGAGAAGCCGGTGAGGACTTCGAGGGCTTTTTCCATCTCCGCGCCGTTGGCAATGCCGCTGGGCACGAACATCTTATAAAACACAATAAACAGCGCGCCCAAGCCCAGCACGGCCAGGCCGGCCACGCCCATTCCCATCACCGAGCCGCCCGAAAACGACACGTTTAGCGCGGTGCTGAGGCTGGTCTTGGCGGCCTGGGCGGTGCGCACGTTGGCTTTGGTGGCAATTTTCATCCCGATAAAACCAGCCAGGGCCGAGAATACGGCGCCAATCAGGAAAGCAATGACGATGACCGGGCTGGAATTCCCGCTGGTGTTGCCCAGGTAAAACAGAAAAGCCCCGGCAATCAAGCCAAACAGGGCCAGCACTTTGTATTCGGCTTTGAGGAAGGCAATGGCCCCATCGGCGATGTAGCCAGCTATGGTGGTCATGCGGGCGTCACCGGCGTCTTGCTTGGCTACCCAGCCGGCACGCAGCCAGGTATAGAGCAAGGCAAAAATGCCCAACGCGGGCACTGCGTAAAGGTATGGAGTCATAAAAGTGGGAAAGAGCTGAAAAAGAGAAGGTATGAGGTGTTCGGGCCGCAAAATAGCGGAAATTGCCAGGAAAACCACTGTTGTTCTAAATACTTCCGCGCCGAGTGTTCCTGCAAGGCCCAGAAGCGCGACCGCACCTGCTTCTGCCGGGAGGCATGCTCGACTTGCTTACGGTGCCGAAGTGTGAGGACGCCAAAAGCCGGAAAGCTTTGCGTACGGCTGGTTGGCCAGCTAGCTTATCCTCTACTGCAATTGCTAAACAGCGGCTTTCTGAACCACAACCGGCCCAAGACCAAGCCCGCTTTCCAATGTTCTTGTCGTAAATTTGTGCCTGAGTACCTGCCCCGTTGGTAAAGCTAAATTCTGGTGAATGCTGTTTAATTCTATTCAGTTTCTGATTTTTTTTGTTGTTGTTACAACAACTTACTTTTTAATTCCCCACCGATTCCGCTGGTTTTTGCTGTTGGTGGCCAGTTGCGTTTTCTACGCGGCCTTCATCCCCATCTACCTGGTTATCCTATTCGGAACCATTATCATCGACTACATCGCGGGCATTCAAATCGAAAAGGCTGAAGGCGCGCGTCGCAAGTCCTTTTTGATACTGAGTTTGGTGGCCAACATTGGAGTGCTGGCGGTATTCAAGTACTACAACTTCTTTATTGACAACATCAATTTCCTGTTGCAGCAGTCGCACATCACGGCCAACGGCTTGGCCTATTTACGAATAGCGCTGCCCATTGGCTTGTCGTTTCACACGTTTCAGGCCATGAGCTACACCATTGAGGTGTACCGAAGGAATGTACCCGCAGAGCGCAATTTCGGCATCTACGCGCTGTACGTCATGTTCTACCCGCAACTGGTAGCAGGGCCCATCGAACGTCCCCAAGCCATTTTGCACCAGTTTTACGAGGAGAAGCACTTTGAATTCGAGCGCGTGGTGCTGGGCCTGGAGCGAATGTTGTGGGGGCTATTTAAAAAGGTCGTCGTCAGCGACTTGCTGAGTATTTATGTCAATTCTATTTATAATCACCACGAAGCCAACACGGGCCTGACCCTGCTCGTGGCCACGTACGGGTTTGCCTTTCAGATTTACTGCGACTTTTCCGGGTATTCCGACATTGCCCTGGGCTCGGCCCAGGTCATGGGCTTTAAGCTCATGGAAAATTTCAATTTGCCGTACTTCTCCAAAAGCGTGACCGAGTTCTGGCGGCGCTGGCACATTTCGCTTTCCTCCTGGCTGCGCGACTACTTATACATCTCGCTGGGTGGCAACCGCAAAGGCGTAGTCAAAACCTACCGCAACCTGATGATAACCATGCTGCTCGGCGGCTTGTGGCACGGCGCCTCCTGGAACTTTGTGATTTGGGGCTTTTTGAACGGCGCGTATCTCAGCTTGGAAAAAATGTTTGGCGTCGACGTGAAGAGTGGTAGTCATTACAGCTGGCCCTACAAGCTGCTGCGCATTTTTATCACCTTCCACCTCATTTGCTTCACGTGGGTGTTCTTCCGGGCCACGTCTTTCTCGCAGGCTTTCTACATCATCACCCACATTTTCAATCCGGTCAATTTCTGGAATTTGCGCATCCAAGACACGGGCATCTTCGCGTCGATGAGCTTGGGCGTTGTGCTCCTGCTGCTCTTCGAATACGTGTACCTGCGCAAGCGGCGCCTCGCCGAAATCACGCCAGCCTATTCGTGGAAGTGGCCGTTGGCCTTTTCCATGGCGCTCATTTTCCTCATCGTGGGGTTTGGCGTGAGCGGTGGCGACCAGTTTATTTATTTCCAGTTTTGATTCGTTTTTTACGAGCTCCCTGTATCTGATGCGGCGTTTTGTTTTGTTTATGAGCCTATTGGCTATCTTGGTGGCAGGGGCTGATTTTGCGCTCACGAAGCTTTTCGACGCCCTCTACGTTCGGGTTCGGACCGGGCAAACCGGAGGTGAGATTAATCAGTATTTGGCCATGCCCCAAACGCCGGCCATGCTGATTATGGGCAATTCGCGGGCCCGCTACCAGGTCGACCCCGATAGTTTTGTGGTGCCCACGTATAGCCTGTGCCACGCAGGCATGGGCCAGGTTTTCCAAACAGGCCTGCTCGACGTGCTGCGGCTACACAAAAAGCTGCCTCCGGCCATCCTGCTGCACGTCGACTTTGAAGAGTACATGGATGCCGACAACACCGAAGACGTTGGCAACCTGCGTTATTATTACCACAAAGTCCCGTCCATCACCAGCGAAATAAACGGCATCTCGAAATACGAAAGGGTCAAATATCTTTTTCAATTTTATCGGTACAATGGCCGCACCATTAACACGCTTAAAAATTATTTACAGTCGATTAATTACTCTTATGCGGGCAATGGATACCAAAAATCGCCGCCGGTGCTGGGCGATACCGCTACGTTTAGGATGCCTGCACCAAGCCCCGTAAATCCGCGGGTTCATCGCGCAAACCTGCGTCATTTGGAATCTTTTATAAAAAGATGTAAGAGCAACCAAGTAAAGCTGCTATGCTTTACTTCACCCTACTTATCTCCGCATTCTTACGCCGCAACGGCTGCCCGTTCTATCGATTCTTTGCTGCGTACGCAGCACGTGCCTTATTTAAACGTGGCGGCCCATACACCACCAATTCTAATGCACCATGCTAAGCTCTGGCAGGACGGCGACCATCTTAACGAATTGGGTGCTACTTGCTTAAGCCACGAACTAGCACAGTGGAGCGCCCCTTTTCTTAGGGCTAACGCCTCTGCTCCGCTGGCTACGGGCTCACACTAATCGCGCTCAGGTCAGGAGTACATTTTTTGCCAAACCCTGTACATCGCAACAAGACGACACCGGTTTGGACTATGCACACCCGTTACAGGTGTTTCATGAGCACTTGGTACAGGGCCAACATGCTGGTAATATCGCGCTTGTCCACCAGCTCATCGGGCGAGTGCACGTGGTCTTCGGGTGCACCCACGAAGCACCAGTCCCAGGGCGCGGCGGCGTGCTGCAGTTCCTTGGCGTCGGAGCCGCCGCTGCCTTCTACTTCGAGCTGGTGCGGAATGCCCGAGGCGGCGGCAATGGCCCGGATGCGGTCCACGTACGCCCGGCGCGGAATGAGCGAGTCGCGCAGCGAAACGGCGCAGCCCTGCCCGGCGTGCACGCCCTCCGTCACCCAGGTAATGTCCGAAATCAGGGCCTGGCGCACGCCGTAGGTTTCGTAGATGTACCTGGCCAGGTAGGCCACCGAACCGCCGCCGTGCTCTTCCCAACAGGAAAAAGCCACGATGCCGTGCTCCAGCGTCTCGCACAGGCGCAGGGCGTTCCACACGCCGAGGCGGTTGTCGAGGTAGCAGCTCTGGACGGTGGTATCGGTTTCGCGGAAGTCGCAGTAGAAGGTGAGCTCGGTGCCGCGGTCGATGTCGCGGTGGAACGCATAGCCCAATTCGCCGGTTTCCTCGTCTATAGTTAGGGTACAATCTATCAGTCCTTGCGAATCCTCTCCTACCAGGCGGTAGCCAGCTTCGGCTCGCGGGCCGCCAATGCGCACCAGTTGCCGGCCGTAGCGCACGGTGAAGCCGATGCTGTCGAGGTGGGCAAACACGGCCGTGCGCGGCTGGCCAAACACCAGCAGAATGCAGTCCTGAAACCGTTCGTCGGCCAGCACCTGGGGCTGGTGCTGCCAGGTAGCCTGGTGCTGGCGCACGTAGTCGAGCACAAAATGCGTGAGGGCCGTTTCGTGGCCAGAAGGAGCCTGAATGCGGCAAAGGGAGTGCAACAATTGCATGGGCGCGGGGAAATACGCCCAAAGCTAGGCCAAACTCCGTACTTTAGCAGGCCCGTTTCCGCCCGCCCGCTTTTGGCCGGGTCGCGGCTCAGGTCCGCTTTCTACTCGCTTTCTATGCTGCGCTCGCTGTTTTGTATCTGCCTGGGGCTACTTTTGGCGCCATTGCTGGCCAGAGCCCAGAAGCCCGATACAATCCGCACCCCGCCCCCCATCCAAACGGTGGCCCTGGACACGGTGGGCGTGCTGCCGTCGGCCATCGACACCAAGGGCTGGCTGCTGCTCGACAAAGACATCCAGCTGGAGCTCGACGGCGCGGTGCACAACATCTACAATTTCAAGTACGACCGGGCCGAAAAGCAGTTCCGCTCCCTGCGGCGGCGCTACCCCAACCACCCCATGCCCTACTTTCTGCTGGGACTGAGCACGTGGTGGAAAATCCGGCCGACCAATTTTCAGACGTATCAGTACGACAAGACCTTTTTCGCTTACATGGACACGGCCGTGACCAAGGCCCAGCGCCTTTACGACGCCGACAACAAAAACTACGAAGCCAGCTTTTTCCTCTCGGCCGCCTACGGGTTCGATGCCCGCCTGCACGCCGAGCGCCACGACTGGCGCAAAGCCACCGTGGGCGCCCGCCGCTCGCTCAACTTCCTGAAGAAAAGCCAGGAAGCCAACGACCTGAGCCCCGAATTTCAGTTCGGCCAAGCGCTGTTCAACTACTACGCCGTCTGGATTCCGGAAAATTACCCGCTGCTGAAGCCCGTGCTCCTGTTCTTCCCGAAGGGCGACAAGAAGCTGGGCATGGAGCAGCTGCGCAGCGTGGCCAACAACGGCTTTTACACCGCCAACGAGGCCCGCGTCTTTTTGATGGGTATCCTCAAAAACGAGGAAAACAACGCCGAAGAAGCCATCCCCGTGGCCCGCTACCTGGCCACCACCTTCCCCGACAACGGCTATTTCCAGCGCTTCTACGCCCTGCTGGCTTACGACCAGGGCGAATTTGCCGACTGCGAGCGGGTGAGCCGCGAAATCCTGGACAAAATCAACAAGGGCATGCCCGGCTACGAGGGCATCAGCGGGCGCTACGCCAGCTATTTCCTGGGCTACCTGATGCAGAACCGCTACCGCGACCTGGCCAAAGCCAAGGACTACTACCAGCGCTGCATCGTGTTTGCCGAAAGCACCGGCGACACGTCCGGCGGCTTTTACCTGTTTGCCAATACGAATCTGGCCCGGCTGGCGGTGCGCGAAAAAGACGTCGTTGCGGCAAAACGTTATTACGCTGTGGTGGTGGATAAAGCCGACAAGAAGTCGGAACAGTACAAGGAGGCCAAAGCGTGGCTAAAAAAGAACGGGAAGGCGTAATATGCTTAATTTTAAAGACCTATTTCTTACTCCTATCTATTTAGGTATTTTCTACCTAATTGCTTATTCACTGCGGGACAAGTTTACCAACGTTTACACTCGACCTTATTTTATCAGGGCTCTTACGCTCAAGTTCATCGGAGCTATTTCGCTGGGGCTAATTTACGAATTCTACTACGGCGGGGGGGACACATCTGGCTATTTCAACCACGGTACAATCATCCAAAGTGCTTTCAGCGATTCGTTTCAGGCAGGTTTAAAACTGATAACAAACAGTGATGGAACCAGCGACCCTGAAACAATAAAGTATACCCGATTAATGTTCTGGTATGGACCCAATTCTGCTGAATACCTAATATCACGCATCACTGCATTCTTTGGATTACTGTGCTTTAATACTTACACCGTAATCGCGCTTTTTTTTGCTTTTGTAAGTTTTAGCGGGGTTTGGGCAATGTATCTTACATTTATCAAAATTCGGCCTCAGCTGTATAAGGAGTTAGCTATTGCTACGCTTTTTATTCCTTCCGTGTTTTTCTGGGGCTCGGGGCTGATGAAAGATTCGCTGTGTCTGGGGGCACTAGGTTGGGTTTTTTACGCTTTTTATAAAGGCACCATTCAAAAGCGAAATCTATTTTTCTGCGCGGTAGTAGGTTTTCTTTCCGCCTATTTCATCGTATTGGTGAAGGTATACATTCTGCTGTGTTTTTTACCAGCCGCTTTGTTGTGGATTTTCAATGAAAACAGTTCCCGCATTAAAAGTCCTTTGGTGCGGTTATTAGCGAAGCCGGTACTTATAGGTTTTGGGGGCGCGCTGGCATTTTTTGCTGCCACGAACCTGACAAAAGGTGATGAAAAATACGACGTCGATAAAATTGGCGCACGCAGCAAAATCGTGTCAGAATACCTGTATCAAACCAGCGTAAAGCAGAATGGCTCGGCTTATACCTTGGGCGAACAAGATGGAACCCTGGGGGGCATGGTCAAGCTCGTGCCGCAGGCTATCGTGGTGTCCTTATACCGACCGTTTCTGTGGGAAGTAAAAAACCCTATCATGCTACTGTCGGCAATCGAGGCATTAGTGTTTTTGATTTTTACCCTGCGCATCATCATTCGTTCCGGACTTTTCAAGACGTTAGCGCTCATCATCAGTACCCCTTCGCTGACGCTGTGCTTTCTGTTTGCCTTGTCATTTTCGGGCACGGTGGGCGTGGTTTCCAATAACTTTGGAACCCTCGTGCGCTACAAAATCCCGATGATTCCCTTCTACGTGGCGGGCTTGTACATCACGCAGAGCATGAGCGTGCCCCGCCGCAAGTCGGCCGCCGTGGCCCAGCGCGCCGGTGGGCGCCTGGTGCCGGCTTAGCGCACGCCGGTGCGCCGCCGATTGGCCCAATATTCTGCCAGCGTGGGGTGCGACCACAGCCGTGATGTGCCTTCCGGCGCGGGCCGCAATTGAATGTTGCCGCCCAAAGCGGCCCGCACGGCATCTTTCAGCAAGGGCAGGCCGGCGATGAGCTGGTGCAGCGGGTAGGTAGCAAAATTGTCTTCCGGGCCAGGTTGAATAAGGGCCTGGGCAATGATGCCGCCCGTGTCGATGCCGGCATCCACTAAGTGCACCGACACGCCGCAGTGCGCCGCGTCGTTGTTGGCCAAGGCCCAGTAGCCGCCGTGCACGCCCCGGTAGAGCGGCGTGATGCCGGCGTGGGTGTTCAGAAACGGGCAGGGCACGCTGGTGAGCACGCGCTTGGCGATGATGCGCGTGCCGTTTACTACTACCACGTCGGGGCTCAGGGCCTGTAGCCGGGCAATGCAGGCCGGGTCGTTCACCGAGGGCACCCGGATGGTGCGGTCTTCGGGCAAGGACCGGTCATCAAGCTGATTGGCCTTCTTAAGAGCGGCAAGGCGTGCCTGGGAGCCACGGCCCAGCGGCCCGGCCACGGCCAGCTTGAAGGCAATCTGGCCCAGCACGGTGGCCCAGCCCAGCTTTTCGGCCCGGCGCTTGAGTAACTGCTTTTGGCTCACGGGCGTTTCGACGATGATGCGGTGCACACCAAATTCGGCGTCAAGGGCGTGAAACAGGATATTGGTGGACTCGCCGGGGCCGGCCAGCATCACGATTTTTTTGCCGGCAAATTCTGGGACAGCGCTCATGCAGCAGAAGGGTTGGAATACGATTGAAGGCGGTCGGCTACTTCGCCCATGCTCAGGCTTTCGAAGCCATAGCGCGCCTGTAAGCGCCGGAAATGCTCGGCAATGGCCCGCAGCACGGCCATGTTTTCGGCCAGGTTTACGCCAAAATTATGCGGGTGCCACCACAGGTGGAACACTTCGCCGTGCCGGGCAGCGTGCTCCATGCCCGCCAGAATGCGGCGCAGGCGCAGGCCTTCCAGCGCTTTGAGCCGGCCCGACCACGGCCGCAAAAAACGACTGGCGGGCACGTTGTACGGGAAGCTGCGGGCCATGGCGGCCCAGCGCGCGGTGTGCTGGCCCGAGAGGTTGACGTAGGCATCGAGCAGCCGCGCGCCGCGCTTGTAGAGCGCCTGCTGCTCCTCGCTGCGCTCCTTATATATCCACGACTGCTCGTTGCCGCGGTAGCTGGTGATGCCGGCCGCGCGGCAGGTTTCCAGGTATTCGGCGTTGTACTGGTTGCGCGGGAAAACCAGGCTGCGCAGCGTCATGCCTTGCCCGGCGCCCACGCGCACGGCCGTTTCGATGTCGTGCCGGAAGGTTTCTACGGTTTGGCCGCGCTCCAGGCAATAGTAGTGGCAGAAAGTGTGCGAGGCCATTTCCTGACCCGGCGTAGCGCGAATCTGGTTGATGAGCGAGCGGCCGAAATGGTAGGGGTCGTGGGCTTCGTCCTCCCCTACCTGGTCGAGCACGAGGTAAGGCGAAAGGTTAGGGTCGGCGTAGTGGGGGCGCACGGCGGGCAGGTGGGCCAGCATTTCAGCCTTGGTTTCAAAAAAGAGCAGGCCCACCGTGGCCCAGGTCGCGTGCAAGCCAAACTCGGCAAAGAGGGCCAGCATGGCCGGGATGGCCTGGCGCACGCCCAGCAGGTTGGCGCCGTACTGGGCCAGGGTCTGCTGGTCGCGCACGCCCCAGTTGATTTCAAAATCGAGGGAGATAACCAGGGCGCCGGGCAGGGCGGGCATCGAAGCAGAAGAAGTGGGCATGGGGCCGGTGGATGCAAACAAAAGTGAAGCCTTTCTGCCTAAAATTTAGGCGCCAAGCCAACGTAGCGCACGCTACGCCACGGCGGGCTTGGCGATTTTTCCCACGGGCAACAGCGTGGCATAGGCCTCACGGGCGCGGTTGATGCTGCGGTGACGCACGGCCAGCTCCTGAATACGTGCCCGGTAGTTGGGCTCGCGCAGTAGGGCGGTGAGGCGCGTAAGGGCAGCGGGCACGCTGCCGGGCTGGCTCAGGTCGAACACGGCCCCGCCGCCTTCGGCTTCCATGATGGCCGAATCGTCGCCGACGCCGGTGGTCACCAGCACGGGCAGGCCGCTGGCCCAGTATTCACCGATTTTGATGGCCGAGCAGAACAGCCGGCAGGGCGCCGGGCGAATGGGCGCAAAAGCAAAGTCGGCGGCCGACAGGTAGTCGGGCACCTCGTGGTGCGGCGCTTTGGTCACGAACACCCGCTCCGGGCCCAGCCCCACGGCGGCCAGCTTGCGGCGCACGTCGGCTTCAGCATTGGGCGTGAGGATGATGAGCCGGAAACCGGGACCAAAATGGTCGGCCGCGGACCGGAACAAGTCGAAGGCCTCCTGGTCGTAGTAGATGTCGCCAAACTTGCCCACGTAGATGCCCACCATGGCATCGGGAGCCGCGTAGCCCAGGCGCTGGCGCACGCGGGTGCCGGACTCGGCGTTGGGGGCGAAAGCTGCGGCATTGACCGAGCACGGCACCGTGACGATGCGCTCGGGCCGCACGCCTTCTTTGATGAGTTGCTGCCGGTAGTTTTCGGCCACGGGCATCAGGCCCAGGGCCAGCTGCTTCTGACGCTTTTCCCAGTGCCGCTGAAAGAGGTAGCGGGGGTCGTAGGCCCGCCACACGCCCGACTCACGCATGTAATCGGCGTGGGGCTCGAAGGACTCGACGTAGAACGGCATCTTCGTTTTTTGCCACACCAGGTAGGCCAGCGCCCCAGCCGGCGCGCCGCGGGCCAGAACAAAATCGGGCTTAAACTCCTCCACCTGCCGCACCAGCTCGCCCGGAAAGCGCGTAAAATCCTCAATCTTGTTGAGAATGACGTTGCGGCTGGGGCGGGAGCGCAGGGGCTCGAAGGTGATTTTATCGGGAGCGAAACCGGGATTGAAGGGCAGTTCGGCCTGGACATCGGCGCCGCGCTCCACCGTCACGAGCCGAATGGCCGCAACGTCGGGGCGCTCCTGCAGCAGGCGCAGGTGCGGGAACACCGTGGACGACGTGAGGCCATCATTCAGCCCCCAATAACTCAAAAACAGGATTCGCATAAGGATAATCAAAACAAAATGCGCGACCGAAAGCGTAGTCAGGTCCGTAGCTTTTTCAGCCAGCCCACCGCCCCCTGCCCCACCAGGCAGCGAACCAGTAAAATAATGGCCTGCCGGGTGGGTAGAAACGGCGCGGCGCGGCGCGCAAAGGCAAATGCCTCGGCGCGGTGCTCGTCGGCGTAGGAATGGATGGCGCAAAGGTAGTAGACCCGGCCCGTGAGCACGCGGCGCTGGGCCGGCGACAAGGCCACGCGCTCCAGCATCCACGCCAGGGCAAGCTGCAACCGGCGTATCAGGCCCGTGTTGTCGGCGCGCATGGAGCGTTGGTCGTGGTCGGTCATGGTCAGCGTCACGGCATCCACGAGGTACACTCGGTCGTCCTGCGTGTTTTCGAGCATGAACATCCAGTCCTCTACGGCGGCGTAGCGGCGGTCCTCTTCAAATGGGTGCAGCTTCGGGTTCTGGCGGCGCACGCAGATGTTGCAGGCCAGCGCGTTGCCGCCCACAAACGTGTCGAGGCCGAGCCAGCCTTCGGGCAATGGGGCCATGTCGCTGGGCACCCGCGCACCATCGCGGTCGAAATCGTACTTGGTGGCAATGAAGTTAGGCTGGCCTAGCGTCCGAATGTTGCGGTGCAGGGTGCTGAGGTGGTTGGAGTGCAACCGGTCGTCGGAATCGAGGAATAGAACGTATTCGCCCTGGGCGCGCGCCAGACCGTAGTTGCGCGCCGCGCCGCGCTCGGCGTTGGCCTTCGGCAAATAGTGCAGGCGCGAGTCGGTGTAGGCTTGCACCACGGCAGCGGTGTGGTCGGTGCTGCCGTCGTCGACCACCAGCACTTCAAATTCCGGAAAATCTTGGGCCAGCACCGAATCCAGGGTGGCGCCGATGAGGCCGGCCCGGTTGTAAGTGGGAATGACAATGCTAAAGTAAGGAGTCGTCGTCATGAGGGCGGGTTACGGCAGCAGCTTGTACCGCATTTTTAAATAATACAGTTCCAGCGGGCTGGCAAATACCTGCTGGTCGATGATGCGCATTAGCGCGGGGTGGCGGTCGTACTGGTGCACGGTGTTGGCCCGCCGGCCCTGGCCATCAAGCAGGTAGCCCTGCGCATCGAGTTGAAAGTCATACTCGTGGCCCATTGTCAGAATGGGTGAGCTTTCGTTGAACAGCTGGCGCACTGGCCACAACGCGCCGGCGTGCAGCAAGTCGTTGTGCACGGCCTGGTCGGCGCAGCCATATGCGTCCTTCAGGTCCAGAATGGCCGTGAGCAAGGTGTGCAGATAGCGCTTCACCTGCGCCAGCGGGCCGAGCGTGGTGCCCGCGCAGCTCACAATTTGGCCGGCCAACTCGGCTAGCTTTTTCGGGCCGTAGCCAGCCAGCACCCATCGTGAGTTGTAATCGCAGGAGCCAATGGTTTTTTCGCGGCTTTCCATGGCCACGTACAAGGCCTGCTCGATGGGAAAATCGAACGGGTCGCGCTGAAACACCACGTCGCGCACGTCGGTCAGCAGCACGTTTTCGAACTCCTGCCCGCGCTTGAGCAGGTAATCGTAGTACAGAAAATGCCGGAAGTTGTAGAGATGAACGGGGTCCGGCAGCTGCTTAAAGTTGTCGGGGTGCGGGTGGTCGATGTAGGGAAAACGGGTTTGGTAAGGCAATACTTCCACCCCCAGGCTGCGCAGCTTGCGCACGGTGTGCGGGCCGGTATGGGGCCCCGCAAACAAGCACACTCGCGCTTGAAAGCCGCTTTTAAACAACGACTTGAAGAACCGCGACAGATGAAAGTAATTGTAGTTGTCGCTGATGCTGAGAATGAGGTTTGGCTTCATCGGAATCATCCGTCAGGAAATAAGTCCGCGAAAATGCGCTGCAAGGCGGCGGGGTCTACTTCCAAATCGGCATCGTTGGCTTCCCAGGATTCGGCGGCACTCTGGCCCTGGCACGGCAGGCAGTAGTACCTTAGTTGCAAAGCATTGGCCAGGTAATAATAACAAGGGTTGAACACCGCCTTGTGGGTGCTGTTGTTCAGCAGTTCCACCACGGTAGCGTTGGGTCGCATAAACAGCATATTGACGAGGTTGGCGCCGTGCACGCCCACCAGCGCGGTGGTTTCGGCCATGATGCACACCTGCTGCTCCAGGCTGAATTCTTCCAGGCAAAGCATTTCGAAACCGTATTGCCGCAGCAAGGGCTCAATGGCGTACTCGTTGAGAAGGCGGCGGAGGCGCTGGCGGCTCCGCGAAGCAAACACGCGCCGCTGGCCGGAGAACGCACTGATTCCGAACGATTCCAGCACTCGGTTGCGCACGGCCAGGGTAAGCGCTGCATCCTGAAAACCGGAAGGCGCCGGATAATCGGGCATGGCCAGTTCGGGTACCTCCGCCACGGTTTCTGGTGGCAGCGGCACCAGGCGCTCAAACCCGAACAGGGCCGCCGTTTGGCGCACGTAGGCCGGAACGGGTGCGGGCAGCAGCAGCGGACAGCCCGGCTGGCTGCGTTGCAGCAGCAGCAGGCGCGGCAGGGTGTCCACCATCCAGTGATAGTAGTTGCCGGCGGCCCAGGGGCCGTGCGCCAGACCGATGACTTCGTCCGCCATGGTCTGCCTCCTCCCCCACCACTGGCGTAGCAAAAAAGTCCCGTTAAACTCGGGCGGCAGGCGGGGCGTGGCCCACACGCTGGGCAGAAACAGCCGCAGCCGCCGAAACACCACGCCGTGCCACGACACGGCCACGTTGCGCAGCCGGTGCACGCGCCGCGCTGGCAAAGCAATGCCGTGGCCAAACAAGGCGCGAAAGGCCGCGGGCAGTTGGTCGGCATTGTGCGGCAGCGGCACGGGCCGAGCCGGCACAGCGGGCAGCAGCGCCGGGACTTCGGCGCTGGTCCAGTTGCCGCGCACCCGGCCGATGCCGCGAATGGCACGGTCGGATAAGTGTTTGGCAAGCCAGTAGATTCGCGCGTTCATCCTTTCGCAATGAAATGCTGAAGTCCCAGGCGCCCAAAATGCAGCACGGCCAGCAGGCCGGCAAAGTACGCCACCTGCTCGATGGCCACGCGCCACGCACGCACCCTTAAAGCGGCCAGCAATACGTAAGAATTCAGGGCCGTGAGCACCAGGCTCACCGCGCTGTACGCGCCCACGGCGGCCAGAAACCCGTGGCTTTGCACCACTAAATAAACGGCGACGAACCGGGCCAGCAGCAGCACAGCGTTGAAAAAAAGGTCGTAAAGCTGCTTGTGCACGATGGTGTAGACCGACACGAAGATGTAGTAGTTGACGCGAAAAGCGTAATAGCTGGCCAGCAGGCAGGCCACGGCTCCCGCCGTTTGCCACTGCGCGCCGAAAACAGCGGGAAAAATGAGGTCGCCCAAAATGGCACCTGCCGCAAAGGGAATGGCCAGCGCCAGGAATATTTTCCGGAAATAGCTGCCGCAAAACTGGCCCAGCCGGTCCACGCCACCTTCGTGAAAAACTTGCACCGCCTCGCGCATGACCACTGGCGACAGGGCGCCGCCAATCAGCGCCACCGGCAGCTCCAACATACTGGAGGCAAAGGCAAAGGCCCCTACTTCGGCCGAAGTGCTAAACTTCTTAAACAATAAGACGGGCAATTGCGACGACACAATGTTGAGGTAGGTAGACGGCAGCACCTGCGTGGGAAAGCGGCGAAAGAAGTACACCGTTTTGAACAGCCGCCGCAACGAGGCGGGCACCACCAGTGGCTGCAGCAGGCGCCGCGGCAGGCGCGCCAGCACCACCCCCACCGCCACCAGCCGGTTGAGCACATCGCCGAGAATGAACCCGCCGGGCGACGGCCCAAACCACAGCGCGTGCGCAATGGTGTAGCCCTTGCCCGATAGGTTGGCGCTCACGTCGGACACGGCCCGCACCGAGTACTTGTTCTCGCGAATGCACAAGGATTGCAGGCACGAAGCCAGCACCGACAGCACCAGCAGAAAGGGAATCCAATACGTCATGCCCCCAATGCGATGAATGTCAAAAAACGACAAAAGGTGGTCTTCAAACAGCCACAGCAAGCCCAGAAAACCAATTGACACCAACGTGCTGAGCCACAGCGTGAGCTGAGCCAGGGCCGCAAACCGCTCGATGCGCCTGGGCAGCAGCAGGGCCCCGAGGTAATTGAGGCTTGCCACGATGGACAAGTTGCCCAGTAAGATGCTGAACACCGCATATTCGCCGTAGTCGGCGGGCCGGTAGAGCCGGGAAATGACTGGCGAGAGCAGCATGCCCGCCGCCGTAATGGCCGCCGACCCCGAGAAGCCAATCACCGCCTTGCGAAAAACGGGGTTGGTCAGGAACCGCCCGGCGTTTGCAAATGGGGAAACAAAGTTGGCCATTAGTGGAGGGAGGGCTGCCGCCGCAAGGCGCCACCGCACGCCAGGCATAAACGGTTTTGGCCCATAACGGTGCTGATGCCAGCCCTTGGTGAGACGGTTTCGAGGACGATACCCGGTTACAGCACAACCAATGTGACTTACCGCAGGGCTTTGGTTAATTGATTGTTTCTGAACAGAAATTCGGTGGGATGCGTAGCGTTGTAAGTGGCCATCAGGTGCTCGGCCACCTCAAATGCGGCAGATAATTGAGCGGTTTCATCGGCCGGAGCCAGAGCGGGGACATAGCCGGTGGGTATGGCGGTGTTGCCTTGGTATTGGGGCCAGTTCAGCCACTGAAACAACGCGCGCTTGGCAGGGCGAAACGGTTTTTTGAGCAGTTCGAGCCATCCTGACTGGTAGCGCACAAAATCGAAAAAAGTGTGGCCAATGCGCTGGTCGTAATAAAACCGCATTCGATTGGCCTCTTCGATGCTTGCGCGGCTAGCCTTGCCCCGGTTCATTACCCGAAAGTTACTCTGCGGATTTTCAAGCCGTACGCTCAGCATAGCCGTGCTCCAAGCCAGGTTCACGTTTAAGCTGGTGATGCGGTAAGTAAATTCGGTATCGACCTGCACCACCCCCGTGTAGAACAGCCCTGTCAAGGCTAGCGAGCTGCGCCGTATCAGCAAGGGCAAACCAATCAGCCACACCACTTCTTCCTGCGCCAGCCACCGCTGAAAATTATCGGCCACGTCGTCGTACAGCGTGGCCATGTTCAGTTGTTCCAGGTGCATGAGGGCAGAGTTGCCGGTGAGCACATCCACTTCGGGATGGCCCAGCAGAAAAGCTTTGGCCTCTCGGATGGCAGGATAATAAAACGCATCATCGTCGGTGATGAGCTTAAGCAATTCGCCCCGCGCCCGCAGCATGGCCTTGTTAAATCCGTGCCCCTCCCCTTTGTCGCGCTCCGACACAAACTGCTGAATGTGGCCGGCTTCAAATAATTCCTGCAAGTATTCGCGGGTGCCATCTGTGCTGCCGCCGTCTACCACCACGATTTCTTCGTCGGCCTGCCGCGCTGCTATCAGCCGCGCGGCCGCCTGCCGAAGATAGGGCAGCTTATTGTAAGTAGTTAATACATAAGATAAGTTGTAGTCGGGCATTCTAAACAATTAGACTAAATCCGGCAGCGCTTCCTCAGGCAAAGGTGTGGTAAAGAGGTAAACCAGCCAAAAGCGGGCAGCGAGAAGTATCTACTTCTGCTGCCCGCCCGGGCCACCACTTTGATGGCAATAGTATAGAAATCCCTACTTAAAAAAGTGGCAGCCCGACGCCTCGGCTACCCTTTCTGCAACACTTTGTCGATGCCGCCGGCCTTGTAGACAAATTCTATAGGGTGCGTTTGGTTGTAGTGTTCCATAAACTCGTCGCAGACGCGGTACGCCGCTTCCAATTGCCCCTCGCCAGCAGCAGGTTGATAATTGGTTGCGATTACCTCAGCTTCAGGCGCAGGTTCTATCTGTCTTAATCCCAATCGGGCAAACAAAAGTCGTTTGGCCGGCCGAATGGGCCGCTTAACAGCTTCAAACGCGGACTGCAACCGCGTGCTTGCCGTGGGCGGCGCAACCCGGGCATAAGCGAAACGAGCCTTGTCGTGTTCGAGTTTGATGGCTTCGGGTTTCATGCGATTGAAATTGCCGTCCGCGTTATCCAAATGCATACTCAACACGCCGGAGCACCAGGCAATATTGGTTTTCAGGCTGGTGATGCGATAGATAAACTCCAAATCAATCAGCACGATGCCAGTGGCGAAAAGGCCCGTCAGCGCCAGCGACTTTCTCCGCACCATCATGGGCAGGGCAATCATCCAAAAAGGCGTGCGGTTCTGCAGCCATTCCTGGTATTTCTGAGCCGGTTCGTAGGGTACGCGCCCCTGCGTTAAGTCGTGCAACGCTGTCTTGGCGCAATTGCCCAGCACTACGTCAACGTCAGGATTGGCTTCCATAAATTCCAACGCCCGCCGGATGGTTGGATAATGATAGGCGTCGTCGTCGGTAACAATTTTCACCACTTCGCCCCGCGCCATCATCATGCCTTTATTAAATCCGTGCGCCTCCCCCTTGTCGCGCTCAGAAATAAATTGCTGAATCCTTCCTTCCTCAAATAATTGTCGCAAATAGGCCGTAGTTCCATCGCTGCTACCGCCATCGGCAACTACTATCTCCTCGTCTGCCCGCCGAGCCTGAATTAACCGGCCCAGCACCTGCTGCAAATAAGCAAGCTTATTATAAGTAGTTACAATATAAGATATTCTGTAAGTAGCCATGGCTGGAAGCAATAATTATTGTTGTTCGTGTTGGGCTTGCGCAACGACATCATAGCGTCGTTCGCCAATCTGCAGCCACGGCTTGGATATGGGTTCAAACGTAGTAGCCCGAATGAACCGCTCAATTTTTTCCTGGTCCCAGTCAAGCTGAACCTGCAGGCCATTCGGCTCCTCAAACTTGTAGTAAGCGCCCAGGCCTTCTTGCGGCTTCCGGGGCAATGGTTCTTCCCGAACAAAATATTGCAGCGTGCGCTCGAAAGAGCCCACTCCCGCCTCTACACACCGCATGTACAGCGTACGGGCGGTGTCGGTTGGCAATACGGGTATCCAGTCTTCAAAAATGATGTCGCCCGTATCGATGCCTTCGTCTATGTAATGAGTAGTTACGCAGGTTTTCGTCTCCCCGTTAAGGATGATATGCGTGACCACGAATCTTCCCTGGTATTGCGGCAGATGACCGTAGTGAAAATTAATAATTTCCATTCCCGGCAGTTCAATCAATTCTTTCGGGATGATTCGGTCGCAGAAGACATTCAAAATGGTGTCTATCTGACGCTTTTTGAAAAGCTCGACAATCTCTGTCTTTTTCAAAGACGGGACGTCGAGTATTTCGAATCCCAGGCGTTGCGCTTCCATGAGCACCGATGGATTCCAGTCAGAATCGGGAGTTCCGTCTTGCCGCAGGCCCATGACGAAATGCACATTGAAGTGTTCACGATAGCGCGCCATCACTTCCAAACAGCGAAAGCCAAGGGCTCTTCCGCCCATATACACCACGTTGCGTTTCACGACAGGTTGATTCATGTAGTTTAAAGAACTGACTGATAATAACGAATGGTGGCGGCAAGTCCCGCCTGAAAATCAGTAAAGGAAAAGTCCGGAAAGGCTGCTCGGAATTTTACATTACTCATCACTTTTTTTGGCACCCCATCGGGTTTGGTTAAGTCGTATTGTATAGCGCCGTCAAACCCAACTGCTTGTTGGATGATGCGGGCCAGCTCGCGAACGCTGAGTCCTTCGTTTTGCGCAACACTTATTGGGGTATCCAACTCCGGTCGGTACGGGTCATGCGCAATTTCCAGCATCAGCCGCGCCAAATCGGGCGCGTAAATCCATTCGCGAATGACGTTGCCGGTGCCCCAAATACTTACTTCCTTCTGGTTGGTACGCTGTGCGTGCACAAACTTTGAAACCAGCGCATCCAAAACCGCTGTCTGGTTGGGGTCGGTGGAATCTTCGGGGCCGTACATGTTGGGCACCAACAAGTAAACGCTGCGCACCGCATGGCTGAGCCGGAAGCTTTCCCCGGCTGCCCACACAAGGCGCTTGGTGGCGGCAAACGGCAACACGGTCGGGTGCAAAGGCCCGTCTTCCCAGTCCGTATCCACCAAATGCTCGGCTTTGGCCGGAAACACACAATTGGCCAACGGATGGATAATGACCGCCTTGGGGCAAACAGCAACCATTGCGTTATATACTGACAGCAGCATCGCTGTATTGTCGGTAAAAACGCGTGAGGCGTGCTCGGTCACGTAATTGAAGCTTCCCACGTGCGCTGCGCAATGCATCACAACATCCGGCTGGACTTCAGCAAAAAAACGTTCGACTTGCTTTTGGTCCCGAATGTCTACCCCCGTGCTCAGGGATGCCCCAACGTATTCTACCGAAGCTTGCTGGAGTGCATTAGCCACATTTTTACCTAAAAACCCCGTATGACCGAGCAGAGCAATTTTCATAAAGCGAACAACTTACTGGAAAAAGAAAATCAGATTTTTACTAGTAAGGAAACCGGCTTTCGTAGTCGGCTGTCGTTTGCTTAATGCCTTGCTGAAAGTCAGTAAACTCAAAATCGGGGAATACTTGCCGGAAGAGCCCATCGTCCATCACTTTGCGCGGGGCGCCGTCGGGCTTGCTGTGGTCCCAGGTAATGCGGCCTTTGTAGTGAAAGTTCTGCTGGATGATATCCACCAATTCTTTCACGCTCAGGCCCGAATTCTGCGCAATGTTCAGCGGCTGTTCCAAGCCCGGCCGTTCCGGGTGCAGCAGCACCTGCCACACCAAACGACCGAAATCTTTGGCGTAGAGCCACTCCCGAACGGCTACCCCGGTGCCCCAAATCGGCAATTCCTGCTGATTTATCTTTTCAGCTTTTACAAACTTGGAAATCAGCGCATTGAGTGCGTGCGCCTTGTTGGGGTCGGTCGAGTCATGCGGACCATACATGTTGGGCACCAGCAAATTAATGCTGCGTACGGCGTGTTGCATCATGAAGCATTCGCCCACGGCCCAAAGCAGGCGGCGGGTGGCTCCGTAGCTCAGCACCGACCGGTGCAAGTGCCCGTCCCACCACGCTTCTTCCTTGAATACGTTGGAAGTGGCCGGATACGCACAATTGGCAATCGGATTGATGACAATGGCGCGCGGACATGCCAGGGCGATGGCTTCGTACATGCCCAGAATCATCCGGGAGTTGTCGGCTATCACGCGGGCCGCCTGCTCAGTTACGTAGTTCAGGCTTCCGACGTGAGCCGCGCAGTTGATGATAAAATTGGGGCGGTGCAACCGCAAAAAGTCGGTTACTGCTTCGGTATCGCCAAGGTCCAGCCCCAAGCTCAGGGAGCTTTCGACCGGATTGACGCCCATTTCCCGCAGCACCTCCGCCACGTTGCGGCCTACGAAGCCCGTGGCTCCAAACAAAACTACTTTCATCTTACCAGCCCTGCTTAATGGTGGTCACCACGTACTCCAGTTCCTCTTCGGTCAGGGCATCGTGGATAGGAATATGAATTTGCGTCGCATTGAAACGCAATTGATTCGTCAATTCTTCGCGCGTCCCCCCGAACAGTGAGTTATGGTCAATGCCGTCGTGCACCACCGAAGCCGTGATGCCCTTCGCTTTGAGCGCCCGAATGAACGCCAACCGGTTTTCTACGTGCATACCGAACAGCCAGTAAGCACTTTCGCGGTCGGCGGCGTCTTGCAACAACGTAATGCCGGGCACGTTGACGAGTTCCTGGCGGTAGCGTTTTGCCAAGGCGCGGCGGCGCGCCATTCGGTCGTGAAAACCCGTCAGGTTGGCCAAACCCAGTGCGGCGGAATAGTCGTTCAAATGGTACTTGAACCCCACGGCCGAGATGTCGTATTCCCGTTCGCCCAACTCCGACATGGGAGAATTGGCGCGGTCGATGCCAAACCACCGCCGCTTCAGGGCTTCCTGCGCCATGGCGGGGTCGAGACAGCAGATGGCGCCTCCATCACCAGTCGTGAGGTGCTTAATTGCCTGAAAAGAGAAGCAGGTAATGGGCGAAATGGCGCCAATTGCCCGGCCTTTGTAAGTAGCCCCGGGCGCGTGCGCAGCGTCTTCAATAACCAACAGGTTGTGCTTACGAGCAATTGCCTGGATTTCGTCCATGTCGCACGGATACCCGCCCCAATGCACCGCCATGATGGCCTTTGTGCGCTCGGTGATTCGCTTTTCGATATCGGCGGGGTCAATGTTGCCCGTTTCGTATTGAATGTCGGCAAACACGGGCGTAGCGCCTTGCTGCGACACCACCAGGGCCGACGCAACGAACGTTTGCGGCGATAGGATGACCTCATCGCCGGGCCCAATCCCTGCCAGTATCATTGCCAGGTGCAAGGCACTGGTGCCGCTGTTGAGCGCCGCCGGGTTCACCATGCCCAGTTCGGATGACAACCCGGCCTCAAATTCTTTGACCAGTTTGCCTTCGCTCAGAAAAGTAGTGGCAAGCACTTCGCTCACGCGCTGTTGAGCACTGGGGTGAATGTAGGTATTAAAAATGGGGACTTGCATTACGAGGTTCTGTTTTGATGTCCTAAGTAGCCGATGATGGTAATGTGTTGGCTCAGAGATTGGGAAAGAAATGTTCGATGCCGTAACGAAGTCCTTTCAAAAAGCCAAGCGTAATTAGCATCATTCCAACGGTGCGCATAGCAATGCGGAAAACGGGCAGACGCAAGAAATGCATCACTTGCATGTCAATCAAAAAGGTAACCAGCAAGCTGCTAAGACCAAATAAAAGCATTGCCAAATTGGCGTCGTGATAATAGATGCCGATAGACAACGCCAACGCCCTGGCTCCCAATAGTGCCCCGCTGGTAATAAGCCCGTGGTTCTGCTTCCCCAGCACGTTATATATCATGCTAGTGGCATGAGAAGTTAGCTGGAAAATATAGTAGTAGCCCAGATAACCCGTGAAGACCCCGGACATTTCCCACTTCGGACCGAAAATGTATTTAAATATCCAGTCACCGAAAATGGTGATGAATCCTAGTGGGAGCAGCCCTAAGTACAGCAGCTTGTTGTAAATATTAAGGGTGATATCCTTCAGACGCTCGGGCTCGGTGTTCTGCACTTCGGCAGCCTTCTGATAAAACACCGGAGCAATGCCCGCGCCTATCAGGGCCAGTGGGATATCCAGTAGCGCTGCAGCAAAAGAATAGGACCCTGCTATTGTGGCGCCAAAGCTGCTTGACAGCAGCAAAACGGGCAGTTGAATGGACAACGTGCGCACGTAGCCGGCTGGCAGCACGTACAACGGAAACTCGCGGTACTTGTAGGCCGCCCGCCAAATGCGGCGCCAGGAAAACGTGCGCCACAAAGCCCCCAACTCCTGTTGAAAGCCGCTGCGCAGCAAGCCCACAAACAAAGTCACTTTGCCGAACGCGTCGCCGAGAATAAGCCCCGCGCTATAGCCACCGGACAACCAGCCATAACCCAGCGTGAATCCCCGGCCCACCACCGACATGGTTACGTCGGCGGTAGAGCGGGTGCGAAAGGACTTGGTCCGGATATACCAGCTGCTCATTGTCAGGCCAAAGTTGTAGAGCAACATCAGCACGGGAATCAGGTATATCCACGCCCCCAGCGACTGCAAATCGAGCCAGCGCACCAAGTGGGCCCCTAGCAACCCCAGCGCCACGATTACCACCCCGAACATGCCCAGCGTCAGCACCACGTTGAGCTGCACTACGGCCAAGGCATCGCGCTTGGCACGCGGCAGCGGGATGGCGCTGGTGTAAGCCAACGTAGCCAACACATTCAGGTTGTTCACCACCGAGTTGAACACGGCAAATTGGCCGTAGGCAGCGGGTGAATAAATGCGCGATAGTATTGGCGTAACCAGGAAGCCAAGGGCCGTGACGATGGCCGACCCCGACATTGACACTAAGAAATTCTGCGCAAACGAGCCCGGCTGCCGTAAAGCCGTCAAGTTTTGTCGAAGCGCAGTGGTCAGACGTTGATACAAAATAGGGGCAAATTCATCCGAACCCGACGCGTAACTGGTCGGCGGCATTCAACTAAATAAAACAGGCAAGGCGCCTATTCGGTCTGGCAACCCAAGCGCTGGTACTGTGCTTTAAAGCAGCCGGTCCAGCGTGTCCACTCAGAATAAGTCGTGCGAGGGTCGTGGGCCGCTTCCAAGAAAGTGCGCAGGTAATCTTCGGGCAAGTCGCGAGGGAAGCCACGCATTGCGTCCAATTCGCCCCGCAGCCACGCTTGGTTGAGGTGGTAGCTAAAGCGAAAAACGTCGAAGTCGACGCCTGCGAACATGTTGGTGGCGGAAGTAATAAACGAGGTCTTCGTCACTTCCCGCTGGCTTTTGGCGAACCGGGGCCGGTGTTGCCGCTGCCATTGCACTGCCCGCCGCAGCTGCTGCGCCTCATCAATGGACACCTGCGAGTCTTCCCACAGGTGCAACCAGTACGACTTATCGAAGAAAGCCGAAGCCACCGAATACAACGCATAGAGCGGGAGTTGATATTCCAGGTCGGGCTTAAAAAATCGCAGCAGCCCAAGCCGGAACAAGACCGAGCGCACTCGCAACTCGTTGAGAAACACCAGCCGGGTAGCGAGTGGAATTTCGGGCACCAGTTCTTCGAGATTTTCAGCCAACGGCAGCCGCCTGCCCGGCACCAGACGCGGGTTTCCCAACCAACTCAACTTTATGGTAGCCAGCCGATGTTGCCGCATCTGTTGGGCCATAAAATCCAGGTCCAGTGGCTCTATGAGCCATATATCGTCTTCAAGCAGCAGAAAAATATCTGTGCACTCCTCAATTTGAGCCTTCCAGAAGGAAATGGGAATAATCCGCTCGTCGAATTGGCCTTCGCCCGCTACGTGCCGGTGCAGGGCTGCTGCCTTCTGCTCATAGCGGGGCGAATGCGCAATTTTGACGTGCGGAAATAATTCCTGAATCCGACGCAGGTACTGGGCCGGAGTACCATCGTCGAGAATCCGGACGGTATACGTCCCCGTTACGTAACGCTCAATGCTACGCAGGCATCGCTCCAGATAAAAAGGGCGATTGAATGATTTGACGACGATGTCCATGCCAAGCCAGTGCGCAGCCAGCTACTACTCGTGGTAGTTGTACACTTTGTGGCCGCCTTTTAGCAGATAGGCGTCCCGACGGAACAATTCCACGTCGGCATGCATCATATCCTTTACCAATGCCTGCAGGTCGTACTCGGGCACCCAACCCAGCTTGCTCTTCGATTTGGTGGGGTCGCCAATGAGGAGTTCGACTTCCGTAGGGCGGAAGTATTTGGGGTCCACTTCGACCACTACCTGCCCCTCGGCTACCGTGAAATCGGGATTGGCGCAATGCACTACCCGGGCTTTTTCTTCGGCTCCTTCGCCTTCAAAGGCCAGTTCAACGCCTACCTCGGCAAATGCCATCCGCACGAAGTCGCGCACGGTGGTGGTCACGCCGGTAGCGATGACGTAATCTTCGGGCTCATCCTGCTGCAAGATGCGCCACATGGCTTCCACGTAGTCCTTGGCGTGGCCCCAGTCGCGCTGGGCATCCAGATTACCAAGGTATATTTTCTGCTGCAGGCCCATTGCAATGCGGGCAGTGCCGCGCGTGATTTTGCGGGTCACAAACGTTTCGCCCCGCAACGGGCTCTCATGGTTGAATAAAATGCCGTTGCAGGCATACATGCCATAAGCCTCGCGGTAGTTCACCGTAATCCAGTAGGCGTAGAGCTTGGCCACTGCGTAAGGCGAACGCGGGTAGAAGGGCGTCGTTTCGGATTGCGGCACGGCCTGCACCAGCCCGTAGAGCTCCGATGTGCTGGCTTGGTAGATGCGGGTTTTCTGCGTAAGACCGAGCAGGCGCACGGCTTCCAGGATGCGCAAGGTGCCAATGCCGTCGGCGTTAGCTGTGTACTCGGGCGTGTCGAACGACACCTTCACGTGCGACATCGCGCCGAGGTTGTAAATCTCGTCGGGCTGCACCTCCTGGATGATGCGAATCAGGTTTGTCGAATCCGACAAGTCACCGTAATGCAGCTTGAAGCGCACGTTGGACTCGTGCGGGTCCTGATAGAGGTGGTCAATCCGGTCGGTGTTGAATAGCGACGAACGGCGTTTGATGCCGTGTACTTCGTAGCCCTTACTCAGCAGCAATTCAGCCAAGTAGGCACCGTCTTGGCCGGTGATACCGGTCACTAACGCTTTTTTCATAAACTAGGTGTTATTACTAAATCAAATCGAATTATGCGAGCTGCGCTGATTGCACAAAATCGGCGTATACGCCCCGAATGCCTTCGGGCAGTTCAATGCGGTAACGCCAGCCCACCTGGGCTAGCTTGCTCACATCCAACAGCTTGCGCGGAGTACCATCCGGGTAGCTGGTATTGAAACGGATGCTGCCGGCGTAGCCCACAACATCGCGCACCAAATCGGCTAGCTCACTGATACTCAAATCAGTTCCAGTGCCCACGTTCACCAAGCCGGGCTCGTTGTAGTTTTCCAGCAGCCAGTAGCAGGCATCGGCCAAGTCGTCGACGTGCAAAAACTCGCGGCGCGGCATGCCCGTGCCCCAGACTTCCACCTCGGGTGCCCCGGCCAGCTTGGCTTCGTGAAATTTGCGCAGCAGCGCCGGCAGGACGTGCGAGTTATCTAAGTCGTAGTTGTCGTGCGGCCCGTACAAATTGGTCGGCATAGCCGAGATGAAGTTGCACCCGTATTGGCTACGGTAGGCGTCGCAGAGCTTGATGCCGGTAATTTTAGCCACTGCATACGGCTCGTTGGTATTTTCCAGCTTGCCCGTGAGCAGCGCATCTTCCTGCAGGGGTTGCGGAGCCATTTTGGGGTAGATGCAGGACGACCCCAGGAACAACAGCTTTTTCACCCCCTGCACGTAGCTCTGGTGAATGACGTTGGCCTCAATCATAAGATTTTCATACAGAAAATCTGCCCGGTAAGTATTATTGGCCTTGATACCGCCAACCTTGGCGGCAGCCAACACTACATACGCAGGTTTCTCCTCGGCAAAAAATCGAGCCACGGCGGCTTGGTCGCGCAAGTCAAGCTCAGCGGATGTTCGCGTCACTAAATTGGTGTAGCCGGCCTGTTGCAGCCGGCGCACCATAGCCGAACCCACCATTCCACGGTGGCCTGCTATGTAAATCTTTGCATCTTTTTCCATCACAGTTCTTATCAGGTCTTGCCGATGTTCGTCCGAGCATCGCCGCCTAACCACGCTAGTTTGCTATAAACAGGTTATTTTTCAGTTTCTTTCCACCAGTCCAGTTCCACAGGAGTCGTAGTAGCTATGCTTCCGGCCGCAGGCTGCCGGAATATAGCATTCGGCAAAAGCTTTTTGATAATCGGATTTACACTGGCCCCCAGAATCATGCGTTGGGTGCGAGGGCTATAGCTTAACAGGCCGGGTAGCTTGCGGAAAGCAATGGGCCGGGCGGCGCTCATGTCGCGCTTGCCAGTCCAGTTGATTTCCCAGTAGGTGTAGAGGTTGCGGCGCTCGTCGTCGCTGAGCCGAAACTTCTGGCCGTAGCGGGGCTCCTGCTCGCACAGCTCCACCATTTTCACCAGATTCGGGTACCACTTATCGCTGGTGGTGGTGCGCTGGTCGGGGTGCAGTTGGTACACGGCCAGCATGTCGGAGATGTAGCGGCCGGGCGCCAGGTGGGCTACCCGATACCACTGGTCGATGTCGGCACACATGTCCACCTCGCGGCGCATACCGCCGGTTTCCTCAAAGAACTTGCGCTTGACGAAAGTGGCGTGCTGCGGCGGAATGGATTGAAACAGAATGGAACGCGGCGTAATGTCCCCAGTAGGGCTGCTGCTGCTCACGATGTTGCCTTGCAAGTCGATGGCGTATTCGCCACCCGAAATAAAGCTGGCTTTGGGGTAATGCTGAAACGCCGCCGCCATGGCCCGAAACGCGCCGGGCAGGTAGTAATCGTCGGAGCTCTGAATGGCCAGAATCTCGCCGGTGGCGCGGGCCACGCCCTTGGTCACGGCGTCGACGAAGCCTTTGTCGCGCGCCGACCACCAGATGAGGCGGTCGCCATACTTCTTCAGTACGTCGACGGTTTCATCGGTCGAGCCGCCGTCCGACACGATGATTTCCACCGCACCGGGGTAATCTTGCTTCAGGATGCTGAGCAGCGTACGGTCGATGAACCGGCCTTGGTTCCAGGACGGGATGACGATGGAAAGGGAAGGAAACTCCTGCATCGGGAAAGCTTACTTGGTCAACGCGGCCACGTCGGCCAGCCACAAATCCAATAGTTCGATTTCCTGGGCCGTCACAATGTTTTCCTTGGCCAGCTCGGCGTAGGCGCGGCGCAGGTTTTCGCTCACGGTGTTGGCCGGGTCGATGGCGCGCTTCACGGCCGCAATCACGCGGTTGGGGTGCAGGTAGCAGGGAATTTCCGACTCAAAATCCTTCACGTAATCGTGCGGGTTGCGCTCCTGCAGCACCGTGGCTTCGGTGAAGCCCAGGCGGTAGCCGTGTGCCCACATGATGGGCTGGGCCACCAGACCGCGCAGAATGTCGGTGAAGCGGAACGTAACGTAGGCCGGCAGGTAGAGCAGCGGGAAAAGCTCCTGGCGCACGGCCGTGTTCTGCGAGTTGAAGGGGCAGAGCGTACCTTCGGGCAGGACGATGGGGGCACGCTTGTCGAAGAAAATCTCGGTGTTGTCGACCAAGCGGTAGATGGCATCCACGTCCGGGTCGGAATCGGCCAAGCCCTGCCAGAAACCGATTTTAGCCGTTTCGGCCGTCAGGTCGGCCTCTTTCAGGTTGTGGTCGTCGTTCAAAATCAGGTCCAGCGGATAGCCGCGGGGCCAGATGTGGTGGCTGGTGAAGTTCTTGTAGATGTTCACGAAGCCTTTATCGGCCGGCGCGGTGTCAAACTGGCCTTCAAAGGCCGGAAATACCCAGCCATCATAGGGAATGTTGTCGTCATCGGTGTCCACAATGACCGTGGCACCGGCCTGAATGGCGTGCAGGTAGCCCAACATCTTGCGGCCGTAGTGGTTGAACGGCAGCTTTTCGCTCATGCGGAACCCTTGGGCTTCCTGAGCAGCCACCGACAGGTATTTCACGCCGTCGGCCTGCCAGTCGGCGGGCGATTTTTTGTCGCCGGCCACCACGAGCTGGTATTCGGGCATGGCCGCAATCTTGGTAACTGCTTTAGTAGGAGCGAAAATAGAGGTGATGACTACGTAGGTCTTTGACATAAAGTGGGGCAACAAAAAGAATCCTGGTGAGCCATCCCTGTTCCGGTTGGCCGAGGCAAAGGTACGTCAGCTTAGCGCGTGTAACACGCTATGGCTTTACAAAGCCATGCGGTCGAGCAGGGCAGCGAAGCTGGCCGCGTAAGCGGGGCGGGTGTGGTGGGCCGCCGCAAAGGCTTGCACCGCCGCCGAGCGTCGGGCCAACTCGGCTTCGGGCCAGGCCAGCATTGTTTGCACGTGCTCGCGCATGGCGGCAATGATGGCGTCGGGCTCCTGGCTGGCAATTTCAAAGCCCAAGTGGGCGGCCCGCACCGTGGCGGTCTGCGTCACAAGGGGGATGAGGCCGAAATGCAGCAGCTGGGCCACCGCCCCTCCCCCGCCCTCCGAAGCACTAGGATACACGGCGCCGATGCAGTTGTTGGCGATTTTGGCGAAGGCCGGCTTGGCCACGTCGACCCAGCCCAGGTAGTGCAGGTTGGGGTGCGCGTCGAGCAGCGGCTTGAGCCACTGCCAGAGGCGCGGCTCCCGTTCGATGCCGCCCGCGATGTAGAGGTGAGCTTCCGGCAGTTCGCGAAATGCTTCCACGGCCAGGTCCAGCCCTTTGAGCACCGCGCCGCCGCTGCCTAGCCACAGAAAGTTGGTGCGGGCGGCGGGCACGTTTTTGGGCACGTGCGCCGGCACCTCGGCCACGGAAATATCGAGCTGATGTCGCTCGGGGCGCGCGTTGTAGAGCAGGCCCTGGAAGGGCGTGCCCAGCAGGGTGATGTAATCGGCGTACTCATCGGAGAAGCTGATGCGGGTCTGGCGCTCGGGCCGCACCCAAATGCCGGTGCGGTCCCGAAACGCTTTGATGCGCATCATCTCGGCCAGGTTCTGAAAGGCCCAGTGGTTTTCGGTGCAGTAGAAAACTTTTTTGACCGGCAGTTCGGGGGGGCATTCGGCTAGTCGGTCGCTCTGCACAAAAGCGGCGGCGTAGCGCGGCCAGTCGATGGGCTCGGGGCAGAACACGTCATAGAAATCGACCACGTAGCCGCGCTCGTTCAGCTGGCGCACCATCTCGGCAATCTCCCAGTACATGGAATGCTCGTTGAGCATGGGCGCGCTTTCGAGCTTGCCGGCCACGTAGTATGGCATGGCGTGCATCACATAAACCACCAGCGCGCGGGGCGCCGCCGGCCCCAGCTTGCCCAGCCCAATGTCGCGGATGGACCCACCGCCGAGAGGCGCGAATAGCCGGTCGGCCGTTTGGCGCAACGCTTGGGCCAAGCGGAAACGAATGCCGCGAATTGTAGGCATGATGTGCTTCTGGGAACTGCGTAAATAATTTAATGACCGGCCGCCACGTTCGTGCCGCCTTTGCCCGTCACCCGCTTGAGGGTTCCGAAAGCGCTAGCCACCGCGGTAGCGGGCACGCCCAGGTGGGCAGCCAGCAGCAAGGCCAGACCGCGTGCGTGCCGGTGCTGCTGCCAGCTCCGGCGCAGCCACTTCACGCTGTCGGGGCTACCCAGCAGGTAGAGCTGCTCCGAGAACTCGCGCAGGTGGCGGGCGATGATGGCATCGCCTTCCGGACTCACGCCCACGTGCTTTTGCAGCAGGCGGAGGTTGGTTTCGATAATCTGGGCGCGGCGCTTGTGCAGGGCCGAAGCGCCGTGAATGCGGTAGTGACAGGTGACTTCGGGCTGGTACAGAAAATCAAACTCGCGGGATATGCGCAGCCACATGTCCCAGTCCTCATAGGCCAAATTTTCATCGAAGGGTCCCACTTGGTCGAAGCACTCGCGGCGGATGAGCACGGTCATGGCGCCCAGGAAATTGGTTTTCAGCATTTCCAACCACACATTACCCGAGAAAGGCGTAATTTGGCCCGTCTCATATACCGACGGAACGATGACCTTGCCAGCCGGGTCAATTTTGCTTACGTCGCTGTACACCAATCCCACTTTGGCAGAGGCAGCTTCAAGCAGCGCCACCTGAGCGGTGAGTTTCTCGGGCAGGAAAAGGTCATCGGAACCGATAATGGAGATGTATTTTCCTTTGGCAGCGTTCAGAAACCGGTTGAAGGTATGGCACACGCCTCGGTTGGGGTTGTTCACCAACAATTGCCCTTTCACTTCGGAATGGGTTTTAAGCCAATCCGCAATCAATTCGGCGGAGTCGTCTTTAGAACCGTCATCGACCACCACCAATTCCCAATGCGGATACGTCTGATTCCGAATGCTTTCCAGCGTTTCGACGATATAAGCCGCGTTGTTATACGAAGCGACGCCGATGCTGACCAATGGCCCAGTTCCTAGCGCGGAAGCAGCAGGGCTCATATGGCTGCCACGGTGTTCGCCACGGGCTCCAGGCCGGCGGGCGTTTCGTGGTACCGGGCGCCGGTTGCGGCTGCGTGCCAGTGGCCAGGCTGATTGGGCACTGGCAGCAACTTATCGCCTTGTTCATCAACCCAGCCGTGCTGGCGAGCGGGGTTGCCGTACACCAGCGCGTAGGCGGGCACGTCGCGGGTGACCACGGCGCCGATGCCCGTCAGGGCGTACCGGCCAATGGTGATGCCAGCGAGAATAGTGGAGTTGGCCCCCAGCGACGCACCGTGCTGCACCACCGTGGGCAGCAAAGCATATGCGGCGTTTTTACTGCGTGGACGTACGTCGTTGGTGAACACCACATTAGGCCCCACGAAAACATTGTTTTCCAGCACGATGCCGTCCCAGAGATACACGCCACACTTCAGGGTTACGTCGTTGCCGATGGTGACCTTGTTTTCGACAAAGCAATGGTCGCAGATGTTGCAGCCGGTGCCTATTGTGGCGCCCGGCAACACGTGCGCAAAGGCCCATACCCGAGTGCCGGCGCCAATGGCCGTACTTTCCACCAGGGCCTGGGGGTGGCAGTAATAAGGGCGGTCGGTGGGTGTGGAATCAGGCATTGGTCGTAGCAGCCAGCGCTTTAAAATGGTTGTATTCGCGGATGTAGTCGTCTTCGCTGTACTCCATCGAAGCCAAGCACATGAGCACCGCGTTGTGTGAAAACTTGATGGTGCGCCAGTACAGCTTGGGAATGTAGAGGCCGAGGTTGGGAGAATCGAGCACGAAGGTTTCGGACTTGCCGTCCAGCCCTTCGAGCACGAACTCAATCCGGCCGCTGGTGGCAAAAATTAACTGTTCTAAATCGTGGTGGGCATGGTGTCCCCGAATCACGGAATCGGGGGTGAAGTACGTCCAGTACACCCGTTGCACGATGAATGGCAAGGTGCTGTTTTCGCCCACCGTGATATACCCCAGGGCGGGAGAGCCTATTTTGGAAAACTCAATCAGACGAGGAACCGACATGGGAGGAGTATAGCGTAAAAAAGCAGTCAACAGCTAGCGGCCGAAGAACTCGCGCACGGCAGCGGCCACGGCTACTACGTGTTCCTCCGTCATGCCGGGCCACATGGGCAGGCTCAGGCTGGTCGCGGCCAGTTCTTCAGCTATGGGGTAGGTGCCGGCCGGAATGTTGAGGTGGGCGTAGGCCTGCTGGCGGTGCGGCGGCACGGGGTAGTGAATGAGGGTGCCGATGCCGGCCTCGGTGAGGTGGGTTTGCAGAGCGTCGCGCTGGTTGGTGCGCACCACGTAGAGATGGTAGACGTGGGTGGCCCCGTCGGCCACGGCCGGCAGCTGCAGCCCTTCGATGCCGGCGAGGTGCTGGTCGTAGAGGGCGGCCACGCCTTGGCGCTGGGCAGTCCAGCTGGGCAACTGCGGCAGTTTCACGCGCAGCACGGCAGCTTGCAGCTCGTCGAGGCGGGAGTTGTGGCCGATGACTTCGTTGTAGTACTTCTGCTGCGAGCCGTAGTTGCGCAGCGTGCGGATTTTGGTGCCCAGGGCTTCGTCGTTGGTGGTCACGGCGCCGGCGTCGCCAAGGGCGCCCAGGTTCTTGCCGGGGTAAAAGCTGGTGCCGTTCACCTGGCCGAAGCTGCCGGTGAGGCCGCCCTGCCAGGTAGCGCCCTGCGATTGGGCGTTGTCTTCGACCACCCACAGGCCGTGGCGCCGGGCCACTTCCTGGATGGGGCCCATCTCGCAGGCCTGGCCGTAGAGGTGCACCGGCATGATGCCCTTGGTGCGCGGTGTGATGGCGGCTTCGAGGCGGGCGGGGTCGAGGTTGTAGGTGCGCGGGTTGGGCTCGACGGGTACCGGCACGCCGCCAACGAATGAGATGGCCAGCCAAGTGGCGATGTAAGTATTGCTGGGCACGATGACTTCGTCGCCGGGCTGCACCCCCAGGGCCTCCAGCGCCAGGTGCAGCGCGTCGAGGCCGTTGGCTACGCCGATGGTGTGAGCCACCTTATTGAACGTGCTGTATTCAGATTCGAAAGCCTTTACCTGCTCGCCCAGCACGTACCACTGCCTGTCGTAGACGTCGGCCATGGCGGCCAGCATTTCGGAGCGGATGGGGTCGTGCTGCGGGGCAAAAGAGAGAAATGGAATGGTCATGAACGAGGCCGGAGAAGCAGAATTATGGACTGCAAAGATAGCAGGGTCCTACCCGACCCGGCATCAGCGGCGGCATCTTCTTGTGGCTGGGCTGCTTTCGGTAGCGCTAAATAGGGTTACTCGCGCTTTTCGCCCGTTCGATTCCATTTTACAGATTATCGATTCTGAGCCGCGTTATTCATTTTTGGCCTGCCTCAATTAGCTCAGCAGTATTGGGTTGTTGCATGGTCGGCGGGGCCGCTGGCTTCAGCACGTACAGCACTTCGCCCGAGGTAGCGTCATGGTAGCTCGTGCGCACCAGCGGGCGCAGCGAAAGTGGCAGCACGGCCCGGCGCGAGGCGCAAATGAACGCCAGTCCGGCTCGCCGCACCATTGCCACCGGCAGGCTGTCGGGCGGCACTGGGCGGCCTGCCAGGCGCTCGAACTGCCCCAGCCGGTAGAGCGTGGTGTTGCGCTGGGCTTGCCGCGCTTCAATGGCGCTGCGCGCAAAGCGCGGGTCGGTGTCCAGGCTGTCGGGCACCAGCGCCGACAGCGACAGCAGCTGGTAGTCGTTTTTAAAATTGGACACGTAGGTGCCCGCCGTGTAGGAATCAGCCCACAGCATATAAGCGTTTTCGTAGTCGGCATCGGCCAACAGGTACCCGCCGCGGTTGGGCAGGCTGCGCAGCACTGGCCCCACCTGCCGCAAAAACTGGTCGGAAAAGCGGCCGTTGCCGGCGCTGTCGGTGCGGGCGTTGAGCAGGGCCAACCCGGCCAGGCCGGCCAGGGCCAGCAGGGGCCGCGTGGCGCCGGGGCCCCGCACCGCACGGCCCAGCAGCACGGCCAGCACGGCCGCCGAGAGGGGCAGAATGGGGTTGGAAAAAAACTGAAACCCGTCGAGGTAGTGGTGGCCGATGGCGCGCATCAGGGCCGCACCCAGCACGGTGGCCGCGGCCCAGGCCAGCAGCGGCCGGTGGGCGGGGTCCAGGGCGTGGGGGCCTTGCCGGTAGCCCAGCGCCGCCACCAGCCCGGCGTAGCCCGCGTAGTAAAGCGCGTACGTGAGCAACGCGCCGATGGCAATGTTGAGCACCAGCCGCGCTTCGCTGAGCGGCGGCACGATGGTGGCCAGCGCCACGGCCCGCTCCGCCCCCGGAAACTGAAACGGCTCGGGGCGTAGCAGGTAAAACAGTCCCAGCAAGAGCCCCGCCCCCGCCGTGGGCAGCACTAGCGCCGCTGCCTCGCGCCACGACGCCCGCCCGGTGGCCCGCAGGTACAGCGCCAGGCCCACCGCCCCGATGCCGATGGCCGCCGCTGTGGAAATGAACGCCAGCGTCACGGTGGCCAGGGCCAGTCCGGTTGCCCGGTAGCGCTGGCGCAGCAGCAGCAGCACGCTCAGCAGCTCAAATAAGTAAATGGAGCCCAGCTTCGGGTTCAGCACCAGCGGCAGGTGCGCCAGCAGAGAGCCGTGAACCACCGCCGGAAACCGCGTCAGGTACGGCCAGCAGGTGCCCGTGACGGTGAGCGTGGCCAGCCCCAGCACCGCCGCCCACCCGGGCCGCAGCCCACCGTGCGCGTAAATGGCCGCAAAGCCCACCGCACTCACCGTGAGCAGCACGCTGGCCACGCTCACGAAGCAGACCCAGACGGAGGGCAGTCCCGTGACGCGCACGGCCAGGGCATTGAGCCACAAGCCGAAATAATGGTAGGGCTGCGCGGTTTGAAACTGCGGGTACAGCACCTCCAGCGAATTGGTTTCGATGCCCAAATGGTTGAGCGGCAGCGTGAGGCGGCTGTAGTACACGTAGTCGTGAAACGGCGTTTGCAGAAACGCCGCGCCCGGCTCGTACACCAGCAAAAACTGCCCGGCAAACACCAGCAGCCCCATGCCCAGCCCCCAGCCCAGGTACCGCCGCCAAGGAAAAGCGAACGTGGAAACCGGCCCCGGGCCCGCTGTTTCGCGCAGGGCGTGCAGCACGCCCAGCACCAGCAGCAGCACCGGCAGCAAGGTGGTGGCGCCACGCGTCTGGAGAATGGCGTAGCCGCCCGCCAGCAGGGCCAGCCCGCTAAGCAACCGCAGGAAAATGGCAAAAAAAGCTTCGTCGGCCGCCGGGCGCAGCCACCGCACGAGCACTGCGCCCAGGCCGTAGCTCAGCCCCAGGCCGCCCGCCGCCGCCGCCAGCAGCTGCACACTTATCAACATCATCTTTTCACTCTCTTAAGGGACGGTCCCGAACTGGGTTGGCGGCTACTCATACACGTCGCGCACCACGTAGAGGGGGCGCTGCCGGGCCGCGTCCAGCCCGCGCCACACGTATTCACCTATCACGCCCAGGGCTATCATCTGAAAAGCCGACACCACCAGCAGCACCACCATGAGGGTGGTCCAGCCCGCGGGCTCGTTGGGATGCAGAATTTTGAGGGCAATGACGTACATCCCGTAAACCAGCGCGACGAGGCCCAGCCCCAGGCCCAGCCCCGAAATGGCGCGGATGGGCACAAAGGAGAAGGCCATCAGCGAATCGATGAACAGCTTGATTTTCTTGGAAAGTGTCCAGCGCGAGGTGCCAATCTGGCGCCTGCGCCGCGTGTACGGGATGTTGACGTAGGCAAACCCCAGCCACACCATCAGGTAGAACACGTTGGAGTTGCGCTCGTGCAGCTTGAGCACTTCGGTGGCCACCTGCCGGTCGAAAAACACAAAATCGAAGCCGCCGTCGGGGATGTTGCGCAGCGCCAGGTTCTTCATCAGCCAATGAAACAGCTTGGCCAGGGTATACGAGAAGCCGGTTTCTTCGCGGTCCTGCCGGTTGCCGATGACCAGCTTAAACCCTTGCTGCCAGTGCCCATACATGCGGGCCATCAGCTCGGGCGGGTCCTGCAGGTCGGCTGTGATGACGGCCTGGCAGTCGCCGGTGGCGTGGGCCATGCCGGCCACAATGGCGTTGTAAGAGCCCACGTTGCCGGCCAGGTCCACCACCCGGATGCGGCCGGGAAACTGCTCCTGCACGCGGCGCAGGGCCCCCAGCGTATCGTCGCCGGACCCGTCGTTGACGAAAATGTACTCAAACGTTACCTCCGGAGGGAAATTTGCCTCGTTGGCCATCAACTCCCGCGTCGTCACCGGAATATTCTCCTCGTTGTAATAGCAGGGAATGATGACGGAAAGCTTGGGCATAAAACGGGCGGCAAGGGGCCGGGCGGGGCGAAAACAATTCGCCGGCGGCAGCGCATTAGCGCGCCAAAGTTAAGGGCTGTCGCACGCCAACGCATGGCTGGTGGCCCCGAGCCGGAAACCCAGCTTCTCGGCCGTCCGAAACACGGCGTGGTTGGTGGCCTGGGTGGTCATCAGCACGGCGCCGTGGCCGTGCTTCCGGGCCCGGCGCAGCGTTTCGGCCACCAGCTTGAGGTGCCAGCCCCGGTTGGCCGGCCCCACGGCCGTCAGCAGCACCCGCGACAGCCGCGTGCCCAGCGCCGCCGCGTCGGCGCTCAGGTCGCTGATGGCCAGGAAAGAATCCACGGGCAGGGCGGGCTCGTTGGGCACCAGCACGGTGGCGGCCAGGCCCGCGCTCACCGTGTTTTCGGCGTAACGGGCCAGGTAGGCGTCGGCCCGGGCCGGCCCAAACCACGGGTCGGCATGAAACCGGTCGTAGGGGTTGCGGGCCGCCGCGGCAATCCGGCCAATGTGGGCGGCCTCCGCCGACGCCGCGGCCCGCACGGCGGAGGCCGGAAAGTCAAAATCGGCCAAATGGTCGCGGTAAAACGTGAGCCGGGTTTCCACCAGCCGCCACCCGGCCGCCGTGAGCGCCTGCAGCAGTTGCCCGTCTTCGGCCGGCACCAGGCCAAACGCATAGAAAGCGCCGTGCTGCTCCGCCAGGTGCGCGCGCAGGGCCACGGCGGCCCGCGTTAGCTCCTCAGGCGTCATGGCGGCCCCAAACAGGCCCGTGAACAGGCGCACCATCGGGGTGCCAAAGTGGGCAGAATCCCACGGCAGTTGCTGCCACAGCCAATGCACCGGGCCGCCCGCCGTGGGCGGGGCGTACGTTTCTTCGCCCTGGCGCGAGCCCCAGCGCGCGGCGGCCCCGGTGCCGAAAAGCTCCTGCTGCCGCTCCAGGGGCAGCTGCCGCAAAAAGTAATAAGGCGAATAAAACCCCAGCGCTGCTGCCCGCGCCGCCACCAGGCCGGCTACGCTTTGCGGCTCCATTGCTGCCGGAAAGTGTCGTAGTCGCGAATGTAGTCGTCCTCGCTGTAGGGCTGCGACGCCAGCGCCAGCTGCACCGCCGAGTGCGAATACTGAATAGTGTGCCACGCACAGGGCGGAATGTAGAGCCCCACGCAGGGGGTTTCAAGGCGGTAAATCTGGATGTCGCCGTCGGCCAGCTCCGTGGTGACGATGAGGCGGCCCGCCGCCGCAATCAGCACCTGCTCGGTGCGTTGGTGGGCGTGCCGGCCCCGCACAATGCTTTCCGGGGTGTAGTACGTCCAGAACACCCGCTGCACGGCAAAGGGCAAAGAACTGGCCATGTTTTCGCCCACCGAAATGTAGCCGATATCGGGCGCGCCCAGCTTCGGAAATTCAATAAGATGCGGCGCAGGATAATCAGCCATGCAAGCAAAAGTCGGGGATGAAAGGCCAAAAAAGCAATTGGCACGGCCGGTTTCGAAAACCAGTCGTGCCAATTGCTTTTTTGAGGCTGCGCGTCAATTACTTGACGTGCTCCTTGAAATACTCCAACGTGCGGCGCAGGCCTTCGGCGCGGTCTACCTTGGGCTCCCAGCCCAGGATTTCCTTGGCCTTGGTGATGTCCGGACGGCGCTTCATCGGGTCGTTCTCGGGCAGGGCCTGGTAGGTCGGCTTGAACTCGACACCGGTGAGGCGGGCAATTTCTTCGCCAAACTCCTTGATGGTGATTTCCGAGGGGTTGCCGATGTTCACGGGCAAGTGGTAGTCGCTGAGCAGCAGGCGGTAAATGCCTTCCACCAGGTCGTCCACGTAGCAGAACGAGCGGGTTTGCGAGCCGTCGCCGAACACAGTCAGGTTCTCGCCGCGCAGGGCCTGCGAGAGGAACGCCGGCAACACGCGGCCGTCGTCCAAGCGCATGCGCGGGCCGTAGGTATTGAAGATGCGGATGATGCGGGTTTCCAGGCCGTGGTGGTTGTGGTAGGCCATGGTGATGGCCTCCTGGAAACGCTTGGCTTCGTCGTAGCAGCCGCGGGGCCCCACGGGGTTCACGTTGCCGAAATACTCTTCCACCTGGGGGTGAATTTCCGGGTCGCCGTATACTTCGGAGGTGCTGGCAATCAGCATGCGGGCGCCTTTCACGCGGGCCAGGCCCAGCAGGTTGTGCGTGCCGAGCGAGCCCACTTTCAGGGTTTGAATCGGAATCTTGAGGTAGTCGATGGGCGAGGCCGGCGAGGCGAAGTGCAGGATGTAGTCCAGCTTGCCGGGCACGAACACGAACTTGCTCACGTCGGCCTGGTGGAACTCGAAGTCGGGCCGGCCAAACAGGTGCTCAATGTTCTGGAGCGAACCCGTAATCAGGTTGTCCATGGCCACCACGTGGTAGCCCTCTTTCAGGAACCGGTCGCACAGGTGGGAGCCCAGAAAACCAGCTCCGCCGGTAATCAGGACGCGTTTTTTTTCTTCTGACATATATGTTTTGTCATCCTGAGCGCAGCGAAGGACCTTATCACCTCCGCGACGCTCCAATAAAAAAGTAATCCTGAATGAATGCAGCCGTGATAAGGTCCTTCGCTGCGCTCAGGATGACAGACGTTAATCCAATTACGCCTTTACCGGCTCCTGGTGGTCGGTGCGCACGCCGATGCAGTGGTAGGCGAAGCCGAGGGCTTTTAGCTCGCTGGCTTCGTAGATGTTGCGGCCATCGAAAATGACTTTCTGCTTCATCAGGCGGGCCACCACGTCGAAGTTGGGCGAGCGGAAATCGGGCCATTCGGTCACCACCAGCAGGGCGTCGGCGTCGATGAGGGCCGCAAATTCGTCCTTGGCGTAGGTAATGCTGTCGCCAATCATGTGCTGCGCCTCGGGCATGGCCACGGGGTCGTAGGCCGTCACGGTGCAGCCGGCAGCCAGCAGCTTCTCGATGATAACCAGCGAGGGAGCCTCGCGCATGTCATCGGTTTTGGGCTTGAAGGACAGGCCCCACAGGGCAATTTTCAGGCCTTTGAGGTTGCCGCCGAAGTGGCGGCTTACTTTGTTGAAGAGCACCGATTTCTGGTCCTCGTTCACGCTTTCCACGGCCTTGAGCACCTGCATCTTGTAGCCGTTTTCCTCGGCCGTTTTGATGAGGGCTTTCACGTCTTTGGGGAAGCAGGAGCCGCCGTAGCCGATGCCGGGGTAAATGAACTTGGTGCCAATGCGGGCGTCGGAGCCGATGCCTTGGCGCACTTTGTTCACGTCGGCGCCCATGATTTCGCACAGGTTGGCCACGTCGTTCATGAAGCTGATTTTGGTGGCCAGCATCGAGTTGGCGGCGTATTTCGTCATCTCCGCCGACGGAATGTCCATGAAGATGATGGGGTGGCCGTTCAGCAGGAAGGGCTTGTAGAGGCGGCGCATCACCTCCTCGGCGCGCTCCGACGACACGCCCACCACAATGCGGTCGGGCTTGAGGAAGTCGTCGATGGCGGCGCCTTCTTTCAGGAACTCAGGGTTGGAAGCCACGTCGAACTCAATGGTTTCGCCGCGCTTTTCGAGGGCTTTTTCGATTTCGGCGCGCACTTTGGCGGCCGTGCCCACGGGCACCGTGCTCTTGGTCACGATGACGCCGTAGCTGTTCATGTTCTCGCCGATGCTGCGGGCCACGGCCAGCACGTACTTCAGGTCGGCCGAGCCGTCTTCGCCGGGAGGCGTGCCCACGGCGATGAAGGCCACGTCGCAATCCTTGATGGCTTCGCCGATGTTGGTAGAAAAATGCAAGCGCCCTTTTTCCACGTTGCGGCTGACCATTTCTTCGAGGCCCGGCTCGTAAATCGGCAAGATGCCTTGGTGCAGGTTATCGATTTTTTTCTGGTCGATGTCGATGCACGTTACGTCGATGCCCACTTCGGCAAAGCACGTGCCCGTCACCAGGCCCACGTAACCCGTGCCTACAATTGCGATTTTCATAAAGAATGTATTGGGAAGTATTTGATTTTAGCCACGCAAAGGTAAGGCCGCGGGCAAGTGGTTTGCTGCATCAAATGGCAATCAGCTGGCCATGTACTGCTTCCACCACGTTTGAAACACGATGAGGCCCCAGATGCGGGCGTGCACGTCGCCGGGGTTGCGCGAGAACAGCTGCACTTTCAGCGCCCGGATGGCGTCCACGTCGAACACGCCCTGCGCTTCAATGAACTCGTCGCGCAGCAGGTCGTTTTCGATGAGGCCGCGCAGCTCGCCGCGCATCCACTTCAGCAGCGGCACCTCGAAGCCGTGCTTGGGCCGGTCGTAAAGCTCGGCGGGCAGCTCGGAGCGGAAGGCGTCCTGCACGATTTTTTTCTTCATGGTGGCGTCTACCTTGCTGCTCACGGGCAGCGAGAAGGCGAAGTTGACCACCTTGTAGTCCAGGAACGGGGTGCGCACTTCCAGCGAGTTGGCCATGCTCATCAGGTCCACTTTCGTGAGCATGTCGTAGGGCAGCACCAACTGCATGTCGGTGAGCAGCACCTCGTTGAGGTCGCCGTCTGCGTGCAGGTTTTCCAAGATGTCCTTGCGGCGCTTGGTGGCGGCTTTTTTGCCCACCTTGCGGCGGCTGGCGGCACTGAGCAGGTTGCGGGCGTCGTCGGGCGAGGCAAAGCTGGCCCAGTCCCAGTACCGGTCTTTCACGCCGGCCGTCATGCCGCGCGCAAAGCGCTGGAGCTGGCGGACGCGGTTGCCCAGGAAGCTGTTGCGCGACTTGGGCAGGGCGTCCCACACGAAGCCGAGGGCCGTCACGGCTTCGGCCTTGGCGCCGCCCTGGCGCACCTTGAACTCGCCCATGTGCTTGTTGTAGCCCCCGAACATTTCGTCGGCGCCGTCGCCGCTCAGGGCCACGGTCACCTTCTGGCGGGTGCGCTGGCTGAGGATGTACACGGCCAGGGCCGAGGAGTCGGCGAAGGGCTCATCCAGATACGAGAGCATGTCGTGGATGTGCTCGTAGAGGTCGTCGTTGGTGAGCGAGAACACCGTGTGGTTGGTGTTGTGGCGGGCCGCGACGAGGTTGGCGTACTTGGTTTCGTCGAAGAAGGGCTCGTCTTTGAAGCCGATGCTGAACGTGCTCAGGTGCGGGGTGTGGCGGGCGGCCAGCGCGGCGATGACGGAGGAGTCGATGCCGCCGCTCAGGAAGCAGCCCAGGGGCACGTCGGCCACGAGGCGGCGCTGCACGGCGCCGTCCATCAGCTCGACCAGCTTCTTTTGCTGCTGCTCGTAGCTGAGCTTGTTTTTGGCGACCTTTTTGGGGTCGTAGGGAATTTTATACCAGGCTTTGCCCACCACTTTCCCATCCTTTATATACAGGTAGTGGCCGGGCAGCAGCTTCTTTACGCCCTTGAAAATGCTGGCCGGGCCGGGTATGTAGTTGAGCTGCAGGTACTGGCTCAGGGCCACGTAGTCGAGCTTGCGGGGCACGCCCAGCGCCATCATCGATTTCATTTCGGAGGCGAAAAACAGCTTGTCCTCGTCGCGGTAAATCAGCAGCGGCTTCACACCGAACCGGTCGCGGGCGATGAACAGGGAGTTTTCCTCTTTGTCGAAAATGGCCAGGCCGAAAAAGCCGTTGAGCTTCTTGATGAAGCTGCGGCCTTCGGTGATGTAAAGCTGAAGAATGACTTCCGTATCGGTCTGCGAGTGAAACACGCAGCCGCGCTTGATGAGCTTTTCGCGCAGCTCGCGGAAGTTGAAAATCTCGCCGTTGAACACGATGGTGTAGCGGTTGGCGGCGTCGGTCATCGGCTGGTTGCCGTCGGCCGAGAGGTCGAGGATGGCCAGGCGCCGAAAGCCCAGTCCGCACTGGTCGTACACAAAATGCCCCTCCGAATCGGGGCCGCGGCGAATGATGGCGTCGGTGGACGCCTGCAGGTTGGCCAACGACTGGCGACCCGTTTCGGTAAAGGCAAATACTCCGGTTATTCCGCACATAGTAGCGCGCAAAAGTACGACCCGGCAACCTAAAGGCGAACGCCGGGGTATTGTCTGAACCACGGATTCGGGCGGATTCTTCGGATTACCCGGATTTTGTGGACGGCGCCACCCTTCGGCAGCGGCGTGAAACCCCGCTTCTGGCCTTTTCCAAGCCGTTTTGCCCTTGCGGGTCATCTTCTTTTCACTTTTCTATTCGCTTTCCCATGAACCTTGACGAACAATTTCAAGCCGCGGCCCAACGAGTAAACAACCTGCCCGGCGACCAGGCCGCCGCGCACATGACCGAACTGTACGGCCTCTACAAGCAGGCCACCGAGGGCGACGTGAACATGCAGCCCGGCGAAGTAGACGCCAACGCCGCCGACCAGGCCAACGGCCCCGCCGGCCTCTCGCAGGCCCAGTGGGACTCGTGGAACCAGTTCAAGGGCGTGCCCGAGGAGGAAGCCAAGCGCCGCTACGTGGCCCGCGCCACGGAAATAGCCGGACTCGGCGCGGACTCGCCCACCAACGCAGTACCGACGGACGGCGCGACCGGCGCGCCCGTCGGGCGGCCCGAAGCCGACACCGAAAACACCACCATTTCGCGCCAGCCCGACCACGGCCCCGGCCAAAGCACGCAAGGCGGGCTGCGGGGCGACATCACCGGCGGCGCGCCGTATGGCGGCGAGGACAAGCTGAAAGGCGAGCAGGAGTAGCCTTCGGGGCGCTGCCTTGTATCTATAAATTGGGTAGGGTGCGGGGCTGGCTCCCGTCCGTCGTTGAAAAGCTTGCTAATGGCTCCTTCAACGACGGGCGGGGCTGGCCCTGCACCCTACCCGTTTTTACGCATATTATTGCTGTTCGGAGCAGCTTTGCTCCCCTCCTCTTCTACCTTGCTTTTGCCCGTATGAACCGCCGCCTTTTCCTGAATCAAAGCAGCCGCGTGGCCCTCACGGCGGCCCTGCTGCCCGCCGTGGCCTGCCAGTCGGCCACCGATAAAAAGATGACCGCCGAAGCCGCCGAAACGGCCGGCCCGCCTGCCGAAACGGAGCCCTTTGCCCTGCACGAAGCCACCGTGGCCGACTTGCAGGACCGCATGGCCAAAGGCACCGAAACCGCCCGCAGCCTGACGGAAAAATACCTGGCCCGCATCAAGGCCCTGAACGAGGCCGGGCCCATGCTGCGCGCCGTTATCGAAACCAACCCCGACGCCTTGGGCATTGCCGACGGGCTGGACCGGGAGCGCAAGGCCGGCAAGCTGCGCGGGCCGCTGCACGGCATTCCGGTGCTCATTAAGGACAACATTGACAGCGGCGACCAGATGATGACCACGGCCGGCGCCTCGGCGCTCATCGGGCATAAGGCCAGGCAGGATGCTTTTATCGTGCAGAAGCTGCGGGCGGCCGGCGCGGTGCTGCTGGGCAAAACCAACCTGAGCGAATGGGCCAATTTTCGCTCCTCGCACTCCATCAGCGGCTGGAGCAGCCGCGGGCAGCAGAGCCGCAACCCCTACGCGCTGGACCGCAGCACCAGCGGCAGCAGCTCCGGCTCGGGGGCGGCGGTGGCGGCTAATTTGTGCGCCCTGGCCATTGGTACCGAAACGGACGGCTCGGTGGTGTCGCCGTCGTCGTGCAACGGCGTGGTGGGGCTCAAGCCCACGGTGGGCTTGCTGAGCCGCGGCGGCATCATCCCGATTTCGAGCACGCAGGACACGGCCGGCCCCATGGCCCGCACCGTGCGCGACGCCGCCCTGCTGCTGGCCGCCCTGCAAGGCCCCGACCCGACGGACCCGGCCCGGCTGCCCATCCCGGCCGCCACGCCCAGCGATTATACCACATTTCTCAAGGCCGACGCCCTCCGGGGCCAGCGCCTGGGCGTGGAAAAAGCCCACCTCAACGGCCCGCCCGCCGTGGCCAAGCTCCTGAAAGAAGCCGTGGCCGCGTTGCAAGCCCAGGGCGCCACGGTGGTTGAAATCGAGCTCAACAAGCTGGCCAACCCGCTGGGTGAGGCCGAATTCGACGTGCTGCTCTACGAGTTCAAGGAAGGCGTGAACCGGTACCTGGCCAGCGCCAATGCCCCCGTGAAAACCCTGGCCGACGTCATCGCCTACAACCGCGCCCACGCCGCCGAGGCCATGCCCCTCTTCGGCCAGGAAACCCTCATTCGGGCCGAAGCCACCGACGGGCTGGGCACCGCTACCTATAAAGCCGCCGTGCAGAAAACCGTGACGGGCGCCCGTCAGGCCATTGATGGGTTGCTGAAAGCGAACCAGCTCACGGCCATCGTGGGCGTCACCACGGGCCCGGCCTGGTGCATCGACTGGGTGAACGGCGACTACTCCACGGGCGTCGATTTTTCCTCGCCGGCCGCCATGGCCGGCTACCCGCACCTCACAGTGCCCATGGGGCAGGTGCGCGGGCTGCCCGTGGGGCTGTCGTTTGTGGGCTCGGCGTACCAGGAAGGGCTTTTGCTGGGGCTGGGCTACGCCTTTGAGCAGGCCACCCGGCACCGCGCGGCGCCGAAGTTTCTGCCCACGGTAAAGTGAGGAACCCCAAACCGCGGGGCGGCATCTTTGGCGCCAAACCTTAGCTTCCAAACCGCGGGAAGCAGGTTTTAAGGCCAAAGATGTCACCCCGCGGTTTGGATGGCTGGATTTGGCGTTAAAGATGCCGTCCCGCGGTTTGGATGGCTGGATTTGGCGTTAAAGAGGCCATCCCGCGGTTTGGAAGCCGAGTTTTGGTCTTAAAGATGGCTTCCCGCAGTTTGGAAGGCGAGTTTTGGCGTTAAAGATGCCGCCCCGCGGTTTAAAAGGCGACTTTGGGTGTCAAACCTTGCCTTCCCGGCGTTTAGATGGACCGCTGGCTAGAAAATCTTGCCCGGGTTCAGGATGCCGTGCGGGTCAAATACCTGCTTGATGCCGCGCATGAGGTTTAGGTTGGCCTCTTGCAGGGCAATGCCGATGTAGCCTTTCTGCACCAGCCCGATGCCGTGCTCGCCCGAGATGGTGCCGCCCAGCTGCACGCAGAGTTCGAAAATTTCAGTGATGGGCTGGCGCAGGCCCACGTTCCACATCTCGTCGGAGAGCTCGCCGCGGATGATGTTGACGTGCAGGTTGCCGTCGCCGGCGTGGCCGTAGCACACGCTCCTGAACCCGTAGCGGGCCCCTATTTCCTTCACTCCTTTCAGCAAGGTGGGCAATGCGGCGCGGGGCACCACGGTGTCTTCCTCCTTATACACGGAGTTGTAGCGCACCGAATTGCCGATGTTGCGCCGAATCTTCCAGAGCTCGTCTTTCTGCGTGGCGTTGTCGGCCAGCAGGATTTCGCCCACGTCGTAGCGTTCCAGCACGCCATACACCTGCTCGGCTTCCTTGTAAAGCTGGTCCAAATCCTGCCCGTCCAGCTCAATCAGCAGGTGGGCTTTGATGTCTTCGGGCAGCGTGAGCGGGATTTTCAAATAATCAGAAGACCAGGCAATGGCCTCGCGCTCCATAAATTCCATGCCCGAGGGAATGATGCCAGCCCGAAACACGGCCGAAACGGCGTCGGCCGCTTCTTCCTCTTTGCGGAAGGGCACCAGCATGAGGATGTTGTGCTGCGGGAAGGGCAGCAGCCGGAACACCACTTTAGTGATGATGCCCAGCGTGCCCTCGGAGCCCACCAGGAGCTGGGTGAGGTTGTAGCCGGTAGAATTTTTGAGGGTGTTGGCGGCCGTCCAGATGACGTCGCCAGTGGGCAGCACCACTTGCAGGTTCAGCACGTAGTCTTTGGTGGTGCCGTATTTCACGGCCTTGGGGCCGCCGCTGCTGTGGGCCAGGTTGCCGCCGAGCGAGCAGCTGCCCTTGCTGGCCGGGTCGGGCGGGTAGAACAGCCCCACCTCCCGCACCGCGTTCTGAAACGCCTCGTTTATCACGCCGGGCTCCACGGTGGCCTGCAGGTTGCGCTCGTCAATTTCCAGGATTTTATTGAGCCGCTCGGTGCTCAGCACCACGCCGTGGTGAATGGGCAGGGCCCCGCCGCTCAGGCCGGTGCCGGCCCCGCGGGGCGTCACCGGCAGGCGGTTTTCGTGGCACAGGCGCATAATCTGGCCGATTTCCTCGGCCGAGCCGGGGCGCAGCACCACGTCGGGCGCAAAGTGGAAGTCTTCGGTGTGGTCGCGGCCGTAGTCGGCGTAGGCATCGGCGGTGGCGGCGGCTTCGGCGCGCTGGGCCGTGAGCACGTGCGCGGGCCCGACGATGGCCTCAAAGGCGACCAATAATTCGGGGGTAAGGGCGTTGAAGGGCATGGATGGGGAAGCTGAACAAACCGCACAAACTATCTTTGCGGCCAATGGGGAGGGTAACAACGAAGATACTACCGCTGCTGCTGCTGGCTTTGCTGGCCCTGGCCGGCTGCCACCGCAAGCTCAACTACCGCGACGGCCAGTACCGCTCGGCCCGCGAGATGGTCCGGCTGAAAAAAGGCGGGCGCGGGGCCCCCGCCCGGCCCGGCAGCAAAGTGAAAGTGGTGGGCGCCACGCCCAGCGGCGGCAAAAACAAGGTAGTGGTGAAGCGCCCGGCCCGCGTGGGCAGCGCCACCGGCACGCTGGCCTCGGTCATCGAAGCGGCCCGCTCCTACCAGGGCACGCCCTACCTCTACGGCGGCACCACGCGCCTGGGCCTCGACTGCTCGGGGCTGCTGCAATTGTCCTTCGGGGCGGCGGGCGTGAGCATCCCGCGCTCGTCCAACGAGCAGGCCGTGTGGGGCGAGCCCATCAAAAGCACCGACCTGCAGCCCGGCGACCTGGTTTTCTTCGGGGCCTCGCCCGGCAGCCGCACCATCACCCACGTCGGGCTGGTGACCGTGGCCGACGAAGAAGGCGTCGATTTCATCCACGCCTCCACCTCGCTGGGCGTGGTGGAAAATAGCCTGGAGTCCGATTACTACCTGAGCCGGTTTATTCGGGCCGTGCGGCCTCATTTGTAATATTCCGCCGCTACCTTTGTGGTGGTAATGGTCGACTATGTCCGGTTGGCTTAATGGTAAAACTGCGGTAATATTAGCTCTTTCGCAGTAACACTACCTTTGTATTGCAATTTATCCTCACCAGAATTTCACTACTCCCACTGTTTCACCAACTCTTTTTTGTATGAATAATTCAGGTTTACGCCATTTATTCCTCGTGGCGCTGATGCTGCTCACGGCCCACCTAGGCTGGAGCCAGGGCGCCACCACCGCGGCCATGAGCGGGGTGGTTTCCGACAAGGACGGCACGGGCCTGCCCGGCGCCACGGTGATTGCCGTGCACACCCCCACCAACACGCAGTACGTGGCCCCCACCAACGCCGACGGCCGCTTCAACATCCAGGGCATGCGCGTGGGTGGTCCCTACACGGTGAAAATTACCTTCGTGGGCTACCAAGACGTGACCCGCAACGACATTTTCCTGGCCCTGGGCCAGAACCTGCGCCTCGACGTGCCCCTGAGCACCTCTACTACTGAGCTGACGGAAGTGACCGTGAGCGGCCGCCGCGACCCGGTCATCAACGCCGGCCGCACCGGGGCCGAAACCAACATCAGCCGCGAGCAAATCAGCCAGCTGCCCACCCTGAGCCGCAACCTCAACGACTTCACCCGCCTCACCCCGCAGGCCGCGGGCGGCGGCAGCTCCTCGTTCGGCGGCGCCAACAACCGCTACAACAACATCACCATCGACGGCGCCGTGAACAACGACGTGTTCGGCCTGGCCGGTTCGGGCACGCCCGGCGGCCAAGCCAACACCAACCCCATTGCCCTCGACGCCATCGACCAGATTCAGGTGGTGCTGGCCCCCTACGACGTGACCCTCGGCAACTTCACGGGCGCCGGCGTGAACGCCATCACCCGCTCGGGCACCAACGACATTTCGGCTTCCATCTACGGCTTCGGCCGCAACCAGAACACGATTGGCAAAAGCGTGACCGAACCCCGCGTAAAAGCCGACAAGTTTTCGAACTACACGACCGGCTTCCGCGTGGGCGGCGCCGTGGTGAAAGACAAGGTATTTTTCTTCCTGAACGGCGAAATTGCCCGCGTGAACACGCCGCTGGGCTTCCTGCCCGGCGCCAGCGAGTCACGCGTGACCACCGCCGACCTGGACCGCATCCGCAACGCCTCGCTCAACGCCGTGTACACCACGGGCCCCCGCGCCGGCCAGCTCATCTACGGCGGCTACGACCCGGGCTCCTACGGCGACATCACGGCCCGCACCGAGAGCAACAAGATTTTTGCCCGCCTGGACTTCAACTTGTCGGAAAACAACACCCTGACGCTGCGCCACAACTTCGTGAAGGCGTTTGACGACAACATCACCCGCGCGGCCAACAACGTGCGCTTCAGCAACAACGCCTACAAGTTCAGCAACATCACCAACAGCACGGTGGCCGAACTGAACTCGCGCTTCTCGGGCGGCTTCTCCAACAAGCTCATCCTGACTTACACCGCCATCCGCGACTCGCGCGACGTGCTCGGCCAGCCCGGCCCGGCCTACCAAATCAGCGACAACGGCAACACCTACTCGCTGGGCCAGGAGCGCAGCTCGGTGGCCAACCAGCTCGACCAGGACATCGTGGAGGTAACCGACAACCTGACCAAGGCTTTCGGCAAGCACACCATCACCGTGGGCACGCACAACGAAGGCTTCAAGTTCCGCAACCTGTTCCTGAACAACGGCGCGGGCTATTACCTGTTCGGCGCCACGCCGGCTATTACCGCCGTGCCCGCCACTGCCACCACCAACGCGGTGGCCGCCGTGCCGGCCTACACCGGCATCCAGAACTTCGAATTGGGCCGCTCGACCCGCATTCAGGCCTCCTACCCCACCGCCGACAACGGCGAAGCCAAGTTCAAAGCCGCTCAGCTCGGCTTCTACGTGCAGGACGAATACACGCCCATCGAAAGCCTGCGCATCACCTACGGCCTGCGCCTCGACGTGCCCCTGTTCATTGACAAGCCCGGCGACAACACGGCCTTCAACACCTCGGTGGCGGCCAACCGCCCCGGCTTCAGCACCGACTACAAAACCACCAACACCCCCAACGGCCAGCTGCTGTGGTCGCCCCGCCTGGGCTTCAACTGGGACGTGAACAACGACGCCAAAGTGCAGCTGCGCGGCGGCACGGGCATCTTCTCGGGCCGCGTGCCCTTCGTGTGGATTTCCAACTCCTACACCAACAGCGGCGTGATTCAGGGCTCAGTGGACCAGACCGGTACGGCCGCCATTCCCTTCACTCCGGCGGCCAACGGCAACCCGGCCGTGCTGGGCACGGTGTCGTCGCCGGTGTTGCCCACCATCTACCTGTCGCCGAGCGACATCGCCAGCAAGTACAGCTCGGTGCAGACCAGCCAGATTAACCTGGTGCGCAACGACTTCAAGCTGCCGCAGGTGTGGCGCTCGAACCTAGCCGTAGACTTCCGCCTGCCCGGTGACATCGTGGCCACGCTGGAAGGCATCTACTCCAAGACCATCAACGACATCTACTACCAGGACATCAACCTGACGGCTCCCGTAGGCCGCCTGGCCGGCCCCGACCAGCGCCCGGTATACGGCGCCAGCACTGCCGACCGCCGCATCGACGCCCGCTACACCAACGTGTACCTGCTGGCCAACACCAGCAAGGGCTACCGCTACAACGGAACCTTCCAGCTGCAGAAGCGCTTCGTGAACGGCCTGAACACGACCGCCGCCTACACCTACGGCGAGTCGAAAGAAGTGAACAGCGGCTCGAGCAGCACGGCCTCGTCGAACTTTGGCTTTAACCAGATTCAGTACGACCCCAACAACCCCGAGCTGGGCTACTCGCGCAACGACCAGCGCCACCGCGTCATCGCCAGCGCCGGCTACACCTTCAAGTACGGCAACGACGCCTACGCCACCAGCATCACCATGTTCTACGAAGGCCGCTCGGGCCAGCCGCTGACCTACATCTACGGCCAGAACACGGACGTGAACCGCGACGGCAACACCGGCAACGACCTGCTCTACATCCCGACCAACGTGTACGACGAAAGCCAAATCAAGCTGGCTCCCGGCTCGGGCGATACCCGCACCAAGGAACAGATTCAGCAGCAGCTGGATGCCTTCATCGAAAACGACCCCTACCTGCGCACGCACCGCGGCCAGGTGGCCGAGCGCTTCGCCGCTCGTTTGCCCTGGACGCACCAGATTGACCTGCGCGTGGCCCAAGACTTCAACTTCCTGGCCGGTGGCAAGAAAAACACCATCCAGGTGACGTTTGACATCCAGAACCTGGGCAACCTGCTCAACAACGACTGGGGCCGTCAGTACACCGTGGCCAACAACGCCACCGAACTGCTCCAGGTGGTGGGCACCTCGGCCCCCGGCGTGCAGCCGACCTTCACCTTCCCGGCTTCGTTTGCCACCACCAACCGTCCCTACGACTTCGCGCCGTTCTTCTCGCGGTGGCAGGGCCAGTTGGGCGTGCGCTACAGCTTCAACTAGTAGCCAGCCGGACTAAAAATTGCCAGAAATGGGCAGAGAATGATTCCCTGCCCATTTTTTTTGGCCTGATTCCGCGGCACTTGCGAATAATGTTGGCGCTGGCTCTTGCCCATTCCAAAACGTCCCGTACTTTTGTCGAACCAAAACGCAATAGGCGCGGCGGTAAGGCACAAATTTGGGGGATTAGCTCAGCTGGCTAGAGCGCTTGCATGGCATGCAAGAGGTCATCGGTTCGACTCCGATATTCTCCACCAAAAATGTGAAGTGAATGAAAAAGGCCCGACCAAGTGATTGGTCGGGCCTTTTTCATTATGGCCGGTGTTGGGCTGGCCAGAAAGCATACCCCGAAGCTGCGCATCGGCCTAGCGGAGCAATTCGAGCTCACCCAAGCCGAAGCGCAGCTTTGGGGTGCGCACTACACGAACAACCCTTCCACCGACAGGTACCGCTCGCCGGTGTCGTAGCAGAAGGTGAGCACGCGGCTGCCCTGGGGCATGTCGGGCAGCTTTTTGGCGATGGCTGCCAGCGACGCGCCCGACGACACGCCCACGAACAAGCCTTCCTCGCGCGCCGCGCGCCGCGTCATCTCGTACGCTTCCTGCTGCGAAACCTGAATGGCCCCGTCGAGCACGTTCACGTGCAGGTTCTCCGGAATGAAGCCCGCGCCGATGCCCTGAATGGGGTGCGGCCCGGGCGCCCCGCCGCTGATGACGGGCGAGGCTTCGGGCTCCACGGCAAAGGTTTTCATGCCAGGGAAGTGGGGCTTGAGCACTTCGGTCACGGCCGAGATGTGGCCGCCGGTGCCCACGCCCGTGATGTGAAAGTCGAAGCCTTCGGGGGCGTCGCGCAGGATTTCCTGGGCCGTGGTTTCGGCGTGGATTTTTGGGTTGGCGGGGTTCGAGAACTGCATGGGCAGCCAGGCGCCGGGCGTGCTGGCCACAATTTCCTGGGCTTTTTCGATGGCGCCCTTCATGCCCTTCTCGCGGGGTGTGAGTTCCAGGTTGGCGCCGTAGGCGGCCATGAGGCGGCGGCGCTCGATGCTCATGCTCTCGGGCATCACCAGCGTGAGCTTGTAGCCTTTCACGGCGGCCACCAGGGCCAGGCCCACGCCGGTGTTGCCGGAGGTGGGCTCCACAATCAGGCTGTCTTTGGTGAGCAGGCCGTCGCGTTCGGCTTGCTCAATCATGCTCAGGGCAATGCGGTCCTTGATGGAGCCGCCAGGGTTGGCGCGCTCCAGCTTCACCCACACTTCCACGTCGGGGCGAACCTGGGCGAACAGGCGGTTGAGGCGCACCAGCGGCGTGTTGCCGATGGTTTCGAGAATGGTATTGGCTTTCATATGATAGGGTCTTGGGGTCTTAGGGTCTTGGGAACTTAGAAAAACGCCTGTCATCCTGAGCGCAGCGAAGGACCTTCCCACCGAGGAACGGCTTGCAGTAGTTACTTGCGCTGGCGTGAGAAGGTCCTTCGCTGCGCTCAGGATGACAGGCAGTTATGCATTATATCGAAAAAACCAGCTCCGCGGCGGGGTCTACGGAGCGCGAAATGTTGATGTGGGCGCGGTGGTACACGCGCGAGTGCGAGGGTACGCTCTCGGTCAGCCACACGTTGCCGCCGATGACGCTGTGCGCGCCCACCACCGTGCTGCCGCCCAGGATGGTGGCCCCGGCGTAAATCACCACGTGGTCTTCGATGGTGGGGTGGCGCTTCTGGCCCTGCAGGCCTTTGGTCACGCTCATGGCGCCCAGGGTCACGCCCTGGTATATCTGCACGTTGGCCCCAATAACGGCCGTTTCGCCGATGACGAGGCCCGTGCCGTGGTCGATGCAGAACGCCGGGCCGATGTGCGCGCCGGGGTGAATGTCGACGCCGGTGCACTGGTGGGCGTGCTCGCTGAGCAGGCGCGGCAGGCGCGGCAGCCCGCGCTGGTGCAGCGCGTGCGCAATGCGGTAGAGGGCCGTGGCGTAAAAACCCGGGTAAGAGCCAATGATTTCGGCCAGGCCCTGGGCGGCGGGGTCGCTGGCCAGGATGGCGGTGGCGTCGCGCAGCAGGGCCGCGCGCAACGCCGGCAGTTGGGCCGTAAACTCGTCGGCCAGGGCGGCGGCGGGGGCGGGCAGGCTGGGCACTTTGGCCAGCAACACAGCCAACTCGGAGCGGAAATGGTAGAGCTCGGCGGCCACCACGTCGGCGTTGGGCAGGGGCCGCTCGGCCCGGTACGGGAACAGCAAGCCCAGCAGGCCATCGGCGAGGGCACAAAAGGCCTTGCCGGGCAGCGCATCGGGCACGGAAGCGTGGGCCAGGGCCAGCTCGGCAGCGAAAGATTCGGGAAGCACGGGAACAGAAAAAGGTGAGGACAAAGCCGGGCAAACTAACCGCCCGGCCCAACGAAGGTTTTGGCGCGGCGCAGCAACAGCGCAGCCGGTTCGGCCGTTAGCCCCTAGCCGCCGGCCGTGCGCCGCCGGCCAAAAGATACTCCTCCCCTTTCTTAATCCAACACCTTATGGCTGACACCACCATCATCAAAGTCGATTCGGAATATTCGCCCAAGGGCGCTGACGGCGAAAAATACCTGGCCTCGGGCAAGCAAGTGGCCATGCGCATGTGGGAAAACGAGCAGCCCGGCAAGCCCAAAGAGGCCGTGGCGCGCCCCTACGAAACGGTGGGCTACGTGCTCAGCGGCCGCGCCGAATTCCACCTGGCCGGCCAGATGGTGCTGCTCGAGCCCGGCAACTCGTGGGTGGTGCCCAAAGACGCCGAGCACACCTACAAGATTCTGGAAAGCTTCACGGCCGTGGAAGCCACTTCGCCGCCGGCCCAGGTGCACGGCCGCGAGGAGAAGTAGACGCAGCTAGAAAGCAGAACGTCATGTCGAGCTTGTCGAGACATCTCGCGTGCAGTAGTAACTGATTACCACTGCACGCGAGATGTCTCGACAAGCTCGACATGACGTTTCGGTGTTTTCGACCTACTGCTCACGGCGTGTTTTTGGGCACCAGCGGCCCCAGCACCCAGTCGTATACCATTTTTACCAGCGAGGCTTCTTGGAAGGGCTTGGTGAGGTAGTCGTTCATGCCGGCGGCGAGGCATTTGGCGCGCTCGCCCTCCACGGCATTGGCGGTGAGGGCGATGATGGGCACGGTGAGGCCCAGCTCCTGCCGGGCGATGGCCGTGGCCTCGTAGCCGTTCATGACGGGCATTTGCACGTCCATCAGAATCAGGTCGTAGGCGTGCTCGCGCAGCAGGTCGACGGCCACCTGGCCGTTGCCGGCTTCGGTCACGGTCAGCTCGGCGTTGACGAGAAAGATGCTGGCCAGCATGCGGTTGAACACGTTGTCTTCGACCAATAGCACGCGCTTGCCCCGCAGGTCGTGCTGCAGGCCGCTCACGTCGGCGCCCTCCTTTTGGGGCACGTCGTGCTCGGTGCCCACCGGCAGGTGCAGGGTGAAGCGGCTGGTGGTGCCGTGGTTTTTCTGGCTTTCGATGTGCAGTTCGCCGCCCAGCAGCTCCACCAGCTTCTTGCTGATGCCCAGGCCCAGGCCGGTGCCCCCAAATTTGCGCGTCACCGACGAATCTTCCTGGCTGAAATCGTCGAACACCCGGGCCAGGTACTCGGCCTCGATGCCGATGCCGGTGTCCTGCACCGTGAATTCGACCACGGCCTCGCCCGCGGGCGTGGTGCCCAGCAGCGCGCACGAGAGGCGCACCGTGCCCCGCTCGGTGAACTTAACGGAGTTGCCGGCCAGGTTGAGGAGCACCTGGGTGATGCGGTAGGGGTCGCCGAGCAGCACGGCGGGCACGGCGGGGTCGCAGGTGGTCACGAAGCTCAGGCCTTTTTCCTCGGCTTTGTACAGCAGGGTTTTTTCGACCTGGGCGCACATCCCGCACACGCTGAACCCGATTTTTTCGACGGCCATGCGACCGGCTTCGATTTTTGACAGGTCCAGGATGTCGTTGATGATGACCAGCAGGTTCTCGGCCGAGGCCGTGATGGCGTGCAAATAGCTGGCCTGCGGGGCACTGAGTTCGGTTTTGGCCAGCAGCTGGCTCATGCCCAGGATGGCGTTCATGGGCGTGCGGATTTCGTGGCTCATGTTGGCCAGGAAGTCCTGCTTGGCGCGGGTGCTGATTTCGGCCAGCGCCTTGGCTTCGCGCAGGCTGGCTTCGAGGCGCTTCTGGGGCGTCACGTCGAGGTAAATGCCGATGGAGCCGACCAGCTGCTGGTCGTCGTCGTAGAGCGGGGCACCGCTCACCAGCAGCCATTTCACGTCGCCGCCCTTGGTGGTCACGGCAATTTCGTAGGAGTCGGCCACGCCGCGCTGGCGCGCTTCGAGCTTGCTTTCCACCAGCTCCAAATCGTCGCCGGTGAGCAGCAGCGGCGAGAGCTTGTGGCCGTGCAGCTCGTCGGTGCAAAAGCCGGTCATGTCGCAAAAGCTCTGGTTGGCGTAGAGCAGGTGGTCGTCCAAATCGGCCTCTACCAGGCCCAACGACATGTTTTCGATGATGCCGCGGTACTTTTCCTCGCGGCGCTTGAGGTCTTCCTCGGCGCGGGTGCGGGCCGTCACGTCCTCATACTTCCAGAGGTGGCCGATGTAGCGGTTCTGGTCGAAAATCGGGGCGAAGTCGCGCTGCAGAATGCGGCCGTCGCGCAGGCTCAGCACGTCGCCCACCACGGGCTGGCGGCGGCGCAGCAAGGCCGTGATGCGGGCCACGTACTGATTGGGGTAGTGCAGCGAGCCCCGCGAGCCTTCGGCCAGCCAGGCGCCGTCCTTGCCCACGAGTTGCTCCGGGGTGATGGGCACGTCCAGCAAGCGGCAAAACGCGTCGTTGGTGAGCACAATGCGCCGGCTTTCGTCTTCCAGCACCACGCCTTCGTGGAAGTTGGCGATGACGGTGGTGAGGCGGCGGTTTGCCGTGTCGAGGGCTTCTTTGGCCTGCTTAAGCTCGGAAATGTCGGTGTGGGTGCCGGTGAGGATGAGCGGCCGGCCGTCGGGCGCGCGCTTGGTGACCAGCCCCCGGCTCAGCACCCACTTGTAGGTGCCGTCTTTGCAGAGTACCCGAAATTCGGCCGTCATCACCGGCGAATCGCCCCGCAGGTAGGTGGCAATGCTGCGCAAGGCTTCTTCCAGGTCTTCGGCGTGTACGCGCGAGTGCCAGCTGCTGTAGTGGTTCGGAAACTCGTCTTCGGCGTAGCCCAGCATGGCCCGGTAGTCGGCCGAAAAGAAGGCAGTGTTATTGTCCAGGTCGAGCTCCCAGGTGCCATCGCCGAAGCCTTCCACGGCCAAACGCCAGCGCAGCTCGCTTTCGCGCAGGGCCGTTTGGGCCTGTTTCAGAGGCGTGATGTCTTGCAAAATGCCGCTGTAGGTGATGCCGTCGGCGTCGGCGGCGGTTACCACGGAGCTGCCGCGAAACCAGCGCACCGGCTGGCCTGGCACCACCAGCCGCCCTTCGTAAAACCACGGCATTTTGGTGCGGTTGGAGCGGGCCGTGGCTTCGCGCAAGGCGGCCAGGTCGTCGGGATGCACAAAATCCATTACCCGGCCGGCCTCCGAAGGCGAAATGCCGAATAGCTCGTACAGCTTGGGGCTGGCGTACAGGGGCCGGCTGGTTCCGCTGGCGCTTTCGTGCCACTCGTAGAGCACGCCGGGCACGTTTTCGGCCAGCGCTTGGAAGCGGTGCTCGCTCTCGGCCAGAGTCGACTGGGCGTTTTTCCACTCCGTGATGTCTTCCAGCAGGCCGGCCATCACCACTTCCCCGCGCTCGTTGTGAATGGGCTGCACCTTCACGCGAATCCAGCAGTTCGCGGCATCGGCGCGGGGGTTTTGCACGTCGTATTGAAACGGCACCTGGGCCCGCAGGCTGTCCTCGATGTACTGCCGGACGTTCTCATCGTTGAGGCCTGGCCGCAAAAAACTGCTGGGGTACTTGCCCAGCACGTCGTGCGTTTCCAGGCCGCAGAGCGTGGTGAAACCTTTGTTGACCCACGCCACGCGGCCGTCGGTACCGGTGAGCAGCACGGCGGTGTAAAGCTCCTGCATCAGTTGCAGCAGGTGCGCCTGCTGGGGCAAAACCGGGGCCACGGGTTGCGCCTGCGCCAGCGCCCGCCGCAGGGCGGCGTTTTCGGCTTGCTGCTGCGCCAGCGCATGTTCTAGCTCGGCTCGGGTCATGGCCAATGGCTTTGCTCGTTGCCGCTCGGCAGGGCAGGTGCCGCGGTGCCTGCTTGCACAGGGCCGGGTGCTGCTGCGCGCCAGGGCAAGGTTGCGCTTAAATAAAGTCCTACGCAGAATTAAAGTAACGAGATGCTCCGCCACCGCGGTGCTCGGTTTTGCCTCCTCGGGCCGGGGCCTACTCGGGCAGCGTGCGCACGTAGCTGTGCTGCACCGGCACCGGGCTGCCCACGCCCTGCCGGGCCAGGTCGCGCTGCAGCTGCTCGATGAGCCGGCCCTGGGCGCCGCCGTTGTGGCCGGCGGCGGTGTAGGCCCGGAAAGCCACGGTCATGCCGCCAGGCTTGAGGCCCGTGACGACCACCTGCGGCGCGGGCGCGGCCAGCACCTGCTCGTCGGCCTGCATCAGCGGAATGGCCCAGCCGCGCAGGTCGTCGAGGTTGGTGGCGTTGTCGACTTCGGCCACAATCTCCACCAGGGCCTTGTTCTGGGCCGTTTTGTTCACGATGACGTTGTTGGAAGTGGCGCCGTTGGGCAGGATGATGGTGTCGCCCTGCGAGGTGACAAGGATGGTGTTGAAAATCTGAATTTCCTTCACCTCGCCCGACTTGCCCTGCGACTCAATGGTGTCGCCCACCACGTAGGGCTTGAAAATGAGAATCAGCACGCCGCCCGCAAAGTTGGCCAGCGTGCCCTGCAGGGCCAGCCCCACCGCCAGGCCCGCCGCCCCCAGCACCGCCACAAACGACGTGGTTTCGAAGCCCACCATGCCCGCTACCGTGATGAGCAGCATCACCTTGAGTACGATGTTGACCAGGCTGCGCAGAAACGAGCTGAGCGACACGTCGAGCCGCGAGGTGGCCGTGCCAATCAGCCGGCTCACCCGCCCAATAATCCACCAGCCCACCACCAGCGCCACCCCAGCCATGAGCACGCGGGGCAGATAGAGGATAACTAAGGTTTGAAGCTGCTGGGCGTAGGTAGCGACTTGGTTCATGGCGGGGAGAGGAGGAAAGAAGTAGCGGAAATGGCCGAAACGCTAGCTGCTAGTCGTGCGCCTGGTGGGCGTCGATTTCGCGGATAATCTGGCGGGTGTGCTGCAGCACCCGGTGGTAGCGCGCCACGATGCCTTCGACGGCAGGCTGCTTGTTCAGGTAGTTGTACATCTGGTCGGCCTGCATCACCTCGATGAAATTGTCTTCGGAACGGTGCAGGTGCTCGTCGAGGTACCGAGTGATGGTGCCCATTTTGTAGGCGCTGAACTCCTGCGTCTGGTGCACCAGGCCGGGCACCTGCTCCTGGTAATAGTCCAGAATGTCGCTTAGCAGCTCGTCGTTTTCGATGATGCCCAGCTTGCCGGCCGACTTAAACCCCTCGAACCGCGACGAGTTGGGCAGCAGGGTGGTGGCGTTGCCCAGTACCCACTGGTAGCGGTGCATGCTGTCCACGTTGTTGGTGCGGGCGTTCAGGGTCCGGAAATACCGGTAGCCCTGCAGCACCTGCGTGTAGGTCAGCGAGTCGTTGCGCAGCTCGGCCAGGTCGCTGGTGAGGTCGGCGCGCAGGCCGGTGAGGAACTGGCGCTCCTCGGCCCGCTCCACCGAGTGCTCGTGCCAGGCGTGCAGCTGGATGGAGAGCGTAATGGCAAACACGATGATGCCGATTTCGAGCAGGATTTCGGGCAGCCGGTGCCGCCAGCCTTTCGGCGCCGCGTGGTTTTCTTCGATGCCCAAGGCCTTTTTTCCGTGTTTGGTAACAAGGTCGACTTCAATCATGGCAATTGCTGCTTCTGGGGCGCCCTTTGCCGCGCCCGCGGGCGCTGTCCACCCGCCGTAAAAGTAAAAGCCAATTGGGTTGGCGCCGCGCCTATTTCACCGTCACCAGCTCCACGCCCAGAATCCGGTCGCCGATGTCGAGCTTGTGCACCACGTCCATGCCGCCCACCACCTGGGCGAAAATGGGGTATCGCCCGTCCAGGTGCGGCGTGGGCGTGTGGGTGATGAAAAACTGGCAGCTCTCGGTGTCTTTGCCGGCCGAGGCCAGGCCCAAGCTGCCTTCTTGGTAGCGCAGGTCGCCGAATTCGGAGCGCAGGTTGTAGGGAGCACTGCCGTTGCCGTCGCCGCGCGGGTCGCCGCCCTGGGCCACAAAATTGGGCACCACGCGGTGGAAATACAGGCTATCATAAAAGTGCTGGCCAATGAGCGTGACAAAGCTGGCCACCGCGCCGGGCGCTTCGTTGGGCTTCAATTCAAGCAAAATGATGCCCTTGCTGGTGCGCAGCCGCACCTGCTGGCCCAGCGGCACGCCCTGCAACACCACCCAATCTATGGGGTGCTGCTGGGCCGTGGCAATGGGCGATGGCGTCGGTTTGGCCTTCTTTTCCAGCTTGTCCAACGCCTGCTGCAAGCTCTGCCAAGCCTCAATTTCGCGCGGCAATTGCAGCTTGGCCTGGGCTTGGCGCAGCGCCGTGAGGTCGGCCGCCTGGGGTTCGGGGTAGAGCTTGGCATCGGCCAGGGCTTCGGCGGCCACGCCGAGCTGGGCCACGTCGCCGCCGGCCAGGGCCTGGCGCATGGCGGCGGCAAAATCGGCCTGCTTGGCCGCCGGGAAATCGACGTTGCGGCGCATGGCCAGCAAAGCCGTCAGCGCATAGCCCGCCACCACGGGCGACTGGCCGGCCGCAAACGCTTCGGTCCGCACGAAATCGAACGCGGCGGGGTCTTCGCCCAATGCTTGCAGCAGGAATCCCTTCTCGTACACCGTAGGCGCCGTCGGGTAGCGTTTCTCAATAGTCTCAACCAAGCTGGGACGGGCCGCCGGGCTGGCGTGATGCACGGCAGCTTGCAGCAAGGCCGCCCGCACCCGTGGCGAAGCCTGCTTGTTGCCATCGGCCAGCGCCGCCAACGCGGCGCCCGACTCGCCTTTGGCGTGGGCCAGCAGCCACTCGGCGGCCGTGAGGGCCACAGCCGGCTGGTCGTTGGCTAACACGTAAAACAAGGCTTTGCGGCTGGCGGCGTAATCCTCCTGACCAAACGGCAAGGCGCGAATGGCGCTCAGCCGCACGCGGTAGTCACGGTCTTTGGTGGCAAGCCGCGCCAGCGTGGTGGCGGGGCGGGGCGCGGTTGAATGGCCATCGTAGAAGGTTACTTCGCCTGTCTTGGCTGCTTCTGCTGACTTGGCCGGGTTGTTCGCTATTTTGCCCAACGCAGAGGCCGCAGCCGCACGCACGGCATACGACCGGTCTTTTTGAGCCACCCGCACCAGCGTGGTTTCCGCCAGCCGTTTCAAATCAGCATCGAGCCCGCGGGTGCGGGACAGGCCCACGGCGGCCTGCACCCGCGCCCGGACCGGCAGCTTGGGCGAATTGAGCAGTAGCACCGTGCGCCGGATGGTTTCCGGCGAAACCAGCCCGCGTAGCGCGGCGCGGCTCAGGCCCAAAGCCAAGGCGGCGTTGCGGGCGGTGTCGTTCAGGGTTTCCACGCGCCAGAGCTCGGGCAGGTTGCGGCGCGTGACGGTGCGGCCCAGCGCCTCGTGCACGTAGCGGCGCACCTGGTCGTCGTTTTCTTTCAGGACGCGCACGCGCAGGCTGTCCACGGCCGTGCTATCGCCGATTTGCCCCAGGGCATAGGCGGCGGCGCGTCGCACATCGGGGGCTGCATCGCGCAGCAGTGGCAGCAGGCCGGGCACGGCGGCCGGCGCCTGCACCGAGGCGAAGGCCAGTGCAGCCTCGCGGCGGTAGGTGGGGTTGGCGTTGCTCAGGAAAGGCAGCAGCGCAGCGGTGTTGCGCTCGTCCTGCGCCGCGCCGATTTGCCGGATGGTGGCGTCGTGGTACTTATTGGCGAGGCCGGTGCTGGGCCGGGGCGTGCGGGCGCAGGCAGCCGCCAGCAACAGCAGCGGCCAGAAGCGAAGGGAACGGTGGGGCATGGGATAAATGTAGCAGGGAGAGCTTTGCTCTTAGTTAAGAGTTAAAAGTTAGGAGTTAAGAGTTGATTCAACAGATACGGCTGTTCCAACTCTTAACTCCTAATTTTCAACTCTTAACTCACACCTATTCCCCGCCCCACGAGGCCTCTTGCGGTGCGGGCTCGGCCGGCAGGTGGCGGCTGCCGATTTCCTTCAGCTCCTCATCGAGCCGGGCAAACAGCACCTCGTTTCCCTCCTGCTGGTAGCCGGACAGGGCTTTTTCAAAATTGGCTAGGCCGTAGAGGAAGGCCCGCATGTTGTCGGCCGTGATGGCCTCGAAGTGGCGGCCATAGCCCATTTTCTCCACTTCGGCCGCGTTCAGCCACTGCTCAAACTGCGCCGGAATGGGAATGGCGCAAATGGGCTTGTGCAGAAACACGGCCTCCGAAATCAATGAAAAGCCGCCGTTGGTGACGATGGCGCGGGCGCTGGCCAGGTCGGCAATGAAGCCGGCTTCGGAGAAAGCGCAGAGCTGCACGTTGCCGTGGCTTTCCTGCTTGTTAAAGCCGTAGAGGCGGAATTCCTGGTCGGGCAGCTGCTGGAGCAGCGCCACCAGGTTTTGCTGCGTAGTGGCCGACTGGTACACCAGCACGTGCTGGCCCTGGCTGGGCTGGGCGGCCAGGATTTCGGGCCGGATGATGGGCGGCACCAGCGTGGTGCGCTCCTTTTGCAGGGGCAGGTCGAAGAAGGTGGTGACGAAGTAGTGGCGGCTGTGCGGCAGCTTGGCCCGCACGATGCTTTTGGCCAGGCTGTAGTTGCCGCGCTCGGCTTTGGGCACCGCCACGTTCAGCTTGGCCCGGCTGATAATCTGCATGTTGTCGATGCTGACCACGGGCAACCGGTGCAGCTTGGCGAAAAGGTAGGTGAAGGACTCGAAATCCGACACCACCACCTCGGGCTCAAAATCGCAGAGCAGCTCGCGGTACTTGGCGAAGTTGATGCGCAGGTCCTCGGGCGCGGTGCGCAGCGTGAGGGCCGCCGTGCGCAGCTTGCTCACCGCCAGGCCATTGTAGGCCAGGTGAAAGCCCCGGATTTCGTGCACCCGCCCCGGGAAGGCGGCGGCCAGCATTTTGTAGGCGCGGCTGCTGCTCACCACGCACACCTGGTGCCCGCGGGCCAGCAGGTGGCCGATGACGACTTTGCTGCGGGTGGCGTGGCCCAGGCCCTCGCCGGGCACTCCGTATAAGATGTTCATTAGTTGAATTTATAGAAAATTGTCTGTCATTGCGAGGCCGCAGGCCGTGGCAATCCGTCCTGTCAACTCCAGACACTTCCATGAAACGAAAAGCCCCGGCAATGCACAATGCCGAGGCTTATTACAATATTAGGTGAGTCGCTGAGAACAGGACGGATTGCCACGGCCTGCGGCCTCGCAATGACAGGTTTTACTTCACCACCAGCTTCTCGTTGCGGCTGCCTTCGTTCGATTCCAGTTTCACGAAATAGATGCCGGCGGCCACGCCGTCGAGCGGCAGCGGGAGCTGCTGCGGGCCGGCAGGAAAGGCCTTTTCGCGCGCCAGCGTGCGCACCACGCGGCCGGTGGCATCGAGCAGCGTCACGCTGACGGGGCCCGGCTTGCCCAGTTGAAAGCTGACGGCGGCGCTGCCGCTGCTGGGGTTCGGGAACACGGCCATTTGCACGGTGCCGGGGGTGGTGGCCACGCCGGGCAGGGTGCTGAGCACAATGTTTTCGTCGCCGGCCTGGTAGGGCAAAAGCTCGAAGTAGGTGAGCAGCATTTCGGCGGTGGTGCTTTCGCCCCACTGCACGTTTTGCGGCGGGTTGTTGGGGTTGCGCGGGTTGTTAGCGGTGTTGTCGTAGGTGGCCTCGGCCATCAGGCGCGAGCCGAAAGGGATGCGCTGCAAGCCGGTGAAGCGGTAGGTGCCCTGCCAGCGGAAGTCCCAGTCGTTGATTTTCACCAGCCGGATGGTGTCGCCATTCGGCTTCACGGCCCACACTTTCCAGCTTTTGCTGAGCAAATGGGCGTGGGGCGACACGCTGAGCACGGTGGCCTCAGCGGGCACCACGAGCTGGGCGCGGAAGGTTTTGGTTTGGTTGGCCGGAATCACGAACGGCCCGTTGGTGAGGACCTGGGGCGAGATGGCCGGCAGCGTCTGGACGAAGCGGGTGACGGGCTGGCGGGCAAAAAAGATGTTGACCACCGACGAGTCGGTTTGCGTCACGAAGTTGGGGCCGTAGTGAATCTGGAGCAGCAGCGAGGCGCGGCGGTATAGCTTTTTGCCCATGCCCGTGGGGTAAAAGCGGGCCTGCATGCCCGGCACCCAGGCCCCAAACACCTCCTCCAGCGGGCTGAAGCCGAAGCCGCCGAAGCGGGTGTAGCCGTAGCCGGGGTCGGCTGCGTCGAGGGCCTGGGCCTGCTGGGTGGTGTCCATGCCGATGATGACGTGGTGCACGATGCGCTTGTTGCCGGCCCGGAATTCGATGGCGGCAATGTCGCGGTCGGCGGGCAGGTTCACGGGCAGCACAAAAATGCGGTACATGTCCTGGCCGTTGCCCTGGTGGGTGAAGGCCTGGCGCATGGGCACCACCAAATCGGGCGTGCCCAGCTGCGAGCCGCTGGGGAACGTGGGCGTCGGCGGCGTCTGGGCCGGGTTGCCCTGCGGCATGCCATTATCGACCCAATCCCGGATTTGCTGGATTTCGGTGGTGCTGAGCGTGTTTTCGTCGAGGTAGTGGCGGTAGTTGGCGTCGGGCTTCCACGGCGGCATGTACTTGGTGCCCGTCACGTATTTAATGGTGGTGCCGTGGCTGGCCACCTCGGTGTAGTTGGTGAGCGGAAACGGCGCCACTTCGCCCGTGCGGTGGCAGGGCGTGCAGTGCTGGTACACCAGCGGCGCAATGTGCTGGCTGAAGGTGACCTGGGCGCCGGTTTGGGCCTGGGCGCGGGGGGCGGCCAGCAAAGCGGCCAGCAGGAAACTGAGGGAGAAGAATTGTTTCATGTTATTCACGAATCGTAGGCGGTCATGTTATCAGCCCGTCATGTCGAGCGAAGCCGAGACATCTCGCGTGCTTCAACTAATTAGTTTATCGAGCGAGATGTCTCGGCTTCGCTCGACATGACGGGCTTTCTTGCATCAACTTCAAATTTACTCAATAAAACAACCCACCGGCTCGGTGCGCGGCACGGCCACGGGCCGGCCCGCCACCACATCGGCCAGGGCATCGGCTAGCTCGTGGTGGCGCGTGGTGGGGCGGTGCTGGCCCAGGCCGGCGTAGGCGTCGTTGAGCCGGCCGCGGTAGAGGGCGGTGCGGCCGTCGGGCCCCAGCACCACCACTTCGGGCGTCACGCGGGCCTGCAGCTGTTTGGTGAGCCGGTGGCCGGGGTCGGCTTGCAGTGGGAAAGGCACTTGGTAGGTTTTGGCAAAGGCGGCCAGGGCGGCCGGCGTGGCATCGGCGGCCGGAAATACGCCCACGAACCGCACGCCTTGGGCCGCGTATTGCCCGTGCAGCTCGCGCAGCGGCAGCGTTGCCGCCTGGCTGATGGGGCAGGTATCGGCCAGAAAAACGTAGACCGTGGCCTGCGGCGCCGGCCCCGAAACCAACAACGTTAAATAACTGAGCAGTAAGTACAGCAGCGGCATACGCGAAGATACAACGGCCCGCGTTGGGCCCGAGGTGCTGAACAGACACGCCCGGCCGGCGCCGGGTTCCGGCGTTTTCGGCTTGATTTTCGTTTTTACCCCGTTTTTGCTAACTACGACTTCTATGAAAATCTCCTCTTCCCTCTTCGCTTTCGGGCGCCCGGCCGGCTTAGTGGCCGCCGCGGCCCTGTTGCTGGCCACGTCCTGCACCGCGCCGCGCGCCATTGTAGCCACCGGCAAAGTCACGCCGCAGGGCGAGTTCCGGGTGGGCTACAACCAGGGTTTCAACGTGGCCACGGCCTCGCTCAGCAAGGTGGGCAGCGCCGTGAAAGAAGCTGCCGCCCAGGCCCTGACCCAGCAAAAAGTGGACTACACCGACGCCACCACCGAGCTGCAGGCCGCCGCCCTGGCCTACGTGCTGGACCCCGTGCAGCCCACCGCCGACCTGAATTTCCGCTACGGCATCGTGCCGCGCCTCGACGCCGGCTATAAATACGCCTTCGGTTCGCACGTTTTCGATGCGCAGTACCAGTTGCTGGGCCCCACCGGCACGCCCGAAGACCCCGGCGCCGGCGCCGCCACGGGCACCACCTACGCCAGCCTGGGCCTGCAGTTTGCCACCCAGCGCGCCAAGCTGCCGGGCCTGTCGTTTCTGTCGGACATCAACTCGCTGCTGAACTTCCGGGCCACGCGCAACGACCTGCTCATCCCGCTCACGTTCAGCAACTCGTTTGGGCAGGAAGAAGAGTTTGGCGCCATCAGCTACGGCGTGGTGTACGCCCACAGCTGGGTGAGCTACGGCTTCGCGCCCACCAAAATTTTCAACGGCTCGGCGCAGGTGCCCGAGCTGCCGCTGCAGAAACGCGACTTTTCCTCGTTCGGCGGCTTCGCCAACCTCAAGCTGGGTTACCGCTACTTCTACGTCATCCCCGCCGTGTCGCTGTTCTACCAGAATTATGGCGACTATGCCCTGCTGAATGGCAAAAGCACTTCCCTGAGCGGCCTGACGGTGGTGCCCTCGCTCGGCGTCCAGCTGCGCCTGCCCAACCTGTTCAAGTAGCGGATTGGTGGGGTAGTGGCTTGGTGGCATGGTGCGGTGGCCTACGCAAGTGGCAGCCAGTCGCGTTATTTGTTGCCCACTTGCGGAAACCTTTCCCTGAAATCCGCAAATCCACCACTCCGCCAACCCACCCATCCGCTCTATGGAAGCTCCCAACCCCGAATTCATGCGCGAAGCCATTCGCCTGTCCATCGAAAAAATGCAGGCCGGGCACGGCGGCCCCTTCGGCGCGGTGGTGGTGAAGGACGGAAAAATCATTGCCCGCGGCTTCAACCAGGTCACCACTACCCACGACCCCACCTGCCACGCCGAGGTCGATGCCATCCGCAAAGCCTGTAAGGAGCTCGGCACCTTTCAGCTCGACGGCTGCGACCTCTACACCAGCTGCGAGCCCTGCCCCATGTGCCTGGGCGCCATCTACTGGGCCCGCCCCGCCCGCGTGTTCTTCGGCAACACCAAGGCCGACGCCGCCGCCATCGGCTTCGACGACCAGTTCATTTACGAAGAGCTGGACCGCCCCATGGATGCCCGCCGCCTGCCCATGACGCAGCTGCTGCGCGAGGAAGCCCTGGCCGGTTTTCAGGCCTGGGAACGGAAGGAGGGCAAAACGGAGTATTAGGAAAATGGAAGGAAGCCTGTCATCCTGAGCGCAGCGAAGGACCTTATCATGTTACAACAGTTTGCAGTAGTTAACGCAGGCGTCATAAGGTCCTTCGCTGCGCTCAGGATGACAGACGTATTCAATATCAACCAGATGATAGATTTTTACCTCAACGACCAGCCCATTCGCACCGACGAGCCGCAGGCCAGCGCCCTGCTCGATTTCGTGCGCTACCACGAGCACCTGAAGGGCACCAAAATCGGCTGCCGCGAGGGCGACTGCGGCGCCTGCACCGTGCTGGTGGGCGAGCTGGCCCCCGACGGCCAGACCGTGAATTACCAAAGCATGACCAGCTGCCTCACGCCGCTGGGCAACGTGCAGGGCAAGCACGTGGTGACGGTGGAAGGCATCAACCAAGCCAGCGGGCAGCTCACGCCCGTGCAGCAGGCCATCGTGGACGAAGGCGGCTCGCAGTGCGGCTTCTGCACGGTGGGCTTTGTGATGTCGCTCACCGGCCACAGCCTGGGCGACAAGCCGGCCACCGAAAAAAGCACCGTCGCCGCCATCGACGGCAACATTTGCCGCTGCACGGGCTACAAGTCGCTGGAGCGCGCCGCGGCCAAGCTCACGGCTGAGTTGGAGCAGCGACCCGCGGAAAACGCCCTGGCCTGGCTCAGTGAGAAGCAGTACGTGCCCGGCTACTTCGCCGGAATCCCGGCCAGGCTCGGCAAGCTGCGCCCCGCCGAAACCAACGCCACCGAAGCTTCATCAGCGGCAACAGCAGCTTCCGCCACGGCTCATGCCAACGGCGGCGCGGTTTCGACCTCGCCCAGCGGCCACGCCCAAAGCCAGAACGGCCATAGTCACTCGCCCAGTCACGCCTTCGCTCACCCGCTCCTCGGCGGCGGCACCGATTTGCTGGTGCAGCGCCTTGAGGAGTTGCGGGAGCAGCCCGTGCGCCTGATATTTGACCAGGCCGGCCGGCGCGGCATCCGGCAGGAAGCGGCGGGCCGCGTGGTGCTGGGCGCCGCCACCACGGCCAGCCATTTGCTGGAATCGGACCTCATGCGCGGCCTGATTCCGCAGTTGCCGCAGTACCTGAAACTGGTATCGAGCACGCCCATCCGCAACATGGGCACGGTGGCCGGCAACTTCATCAACGGCTCCCCGATTGGCGATTTAACCATTATGTTCCTGGCGCTCGGGGCCTACATCACCCTGGCCGACCCGGCCGGCACCACGCGCGAACTGGCGTTGCCCGACCTCTACCTCGGCTACAAGAAGCTGGCGAAAGCGCCCGAGGAGCAAGTCACCGAAATCAGCTTCCCCGCTCCCCTGTCTGGCGATTTCTTCCATTTTGAGAAGGTTTCCAAACGCACTCACCTGGACATTGCCAGCGTGAATTCGGCGGTCTGGCTGCGGGTGAACGACGGTATTATCACCGGCGCCCGGGTATCGGCCGGCGGCGTGGGGCCAGTGCCGCTGTACCTGGCGCGTACCAGTGCATTTCTGGAAGGCCGCGAACTATCAGGCGAAACGCTGGCAGCGGCCAATGAGGTGATGCAATCGGAAATCAGCCCGATTTCGGACGTGCGCGGCACCAGCGACTACAAGCGGCTGTTGATGCGGCAGTTGCTGTGGGCGCATTTCCTGAAGTTTGCGCCGGAGCTGGAATTTGTCAATTAACAGTTGGTCATCAACTTTTACGGCAGATTTTTTAATGTCCAACAAGCAGCATTTTTTCGATATTTTCAAGGAAATAGAGCATTCTTCTTTATTTCTGACCGATAGAGCCGACCAGCTTAAGGAGGAAATACAGGCAAACTGTATTCAGCTTTCTGTTCCCGCTGGGCTACAAATTGAATCCGACGAACTCATTGATTTTTTAAAAAGGGTTAGGTCCAACCGGCAGGCACAACTACAAAACAGCGACCTTAAAACCGACCTTATTTATTACCTCTGGCACGATGAGCAAGCTGGGCAGCTTCGCTTCAACTTTATAAATTCCTCGCATCTGAAATTGCCTTTCGGTGCTGCAGTTTCTTTGGTTGGAAATGAAGCCGAAATTGTTGACCATTTTCTAATTTCAAATTATTCACAAGGAGTTGCTTGGGAAGATTTCAATGCTATTTCCGAAGCAGTTGAAGAATTGACGGTAACTTTTACGCTTAAGGTTTACCAGGAAATCATTTTCCAATCTGCCACCCATCATCCTCAGCCACTTCGTTAGTCGCTGCAGCGAGCACCCAATCCATGAATCATCTCGACCCCAACCGCCACGTGCGCGGCGAATCGCAGTACCTCGACGACGTGCCCGTGCAGCAGGGCACGCTGTTCGCGGCCGTATTTGAAAGCCCGCTGGCCCACGGCGTGCTCAAAAGTCTGGATTTGAGCGCCGCGCTGGCCGCGCCGGGCGTGGTGCGCATCCTCACGGCCGACGACATTCCGGGCGACAACCAAATCGGCGGCATCGTGCCCGACGAGCCGCTGCTGGCCGAGGGGCACGTGCACTTCCGGGGGCAACCAGTGGCGCTGGTGCTGGCCCGCCACGAGCACCAGGCCCACGCCGCGCTCAAGCTGATTAAAGCCGAGATTGAGCCGCTGCCCATCATCACCGACCCGCGCGTGGCCGCGGCGCAGGGCGAGTTCATTGTGCCGCCGCGCACCTTCAAAATCGGGGATTCTCAAGCCGCCTGGGCGAGCTGTGCCCACGTGTTTGAGGGCGTGGCCGAGAGCGGCGGGCAGGAGCATTTGTACATCGAAACGCAGGGCGCCTACGCTTTCCCGACCGAGATGGGCGGCGTGCGCATCATCTCCTCCACGCAGGGCCCCACGGCCGTGCAGCGCCACACGGCGCACGTGCTGGGCCTGGGCATGCACCAGGTAGAAGTGGACGTGACGCGCCTGGGCGGCGGTTTTGGCGGCAAGGAAGACCAGGCCACGCCCTGGGGCGCCCTGGCCGCGCTGGGCGCCTACTGCGCCAAGAAGCCAGTGAAGCTGGTGCTCGACCGCATGGCCGACATGCGCATGACCGGCAAGCGCCACCCCTACTCGTCGGACTTCAAAATCGGCTTCGACGCGGACCTGAAAATCGTGGCTTACGAGGTAGAATTCTACCAAAACGCCGGCGCCGCCGCCGACCTTTCGCCGGCCGTGATGGAGCGCACGCTCTTCCACGCCACCAACGCCTATTTCGTGCCCAACGTGACGGCCACCGCCTACAGCTGCCGCACCAATTTGCCCCCGAACACCGCTTTCCGGGGCTTTGGCGGGCCGCAGGGCATGTTCGTGATTGAGTCGGCCCTGGCCAAAGCGGCCGAAGAGCTTGGGGTGCCCACCTGCGAGTTGCAGCGCCGCAACCTGCTGCGCGAAGGCGACCTGTTCTCCTACCGCCAGCCGGCCGAAATGTGCCACGCCGAACAGGCCTGGGACACGGCCGCCAAAGAATTCGATTTGGCGGGCATCCGGGCCGAAGTTGAGCGGTTCAACCAAACGAACAAGCTGCAGAAAAAGGGCTTTGCGGTGATGCCCATCTGCTTCGGCATCAGCTTCACCAAAACGCCCATGAACCAGACGCGGGCGCTGGTGCACATCTACTCCGACGGCTCAGTGGGCATCAGCACGGGCGCGGTGGAAATGGGCCAGGGCGTGAACACCAAAATTGCCCAGGTGGCGGCCCGCACGCTGGGCATTTCGATTAATCGCATCAAAATCGAAACCACCAACACCACCCGCGTGGCCAACACCTCCCCCAGCGCCGCCAGCGCCACCGCCGACCTCAACGGCAAGGCCACCGAAATGGCCTGCGCCGCCCTGCGCGAGCGCCTGCTGCGCCACGCCGAAGTGGAATACACGCTCAATTACGAAGGCATCGAAATCCGCAACGAAGAGGTGCTGGCCGCCGGCATGCCCACCGAAACCACCTGGGACAAGCTGGTGTCGTCGGCCTTCTGGAAGCGCGTGGCCCTCACCGAAAACGCCCACTACGCCACGCCCGACCTGCATTTCGACCCCGCCACCAACACGGGCCACCCCTTCGCCTACCACGTCTACGGCACGGCCCTGACCACCGTCACCGTCGACTGCCTGCGCGGCACCTACACCGTGGACGCCCTGCGCATTGCCCACGACTTCGGCCAGAGCTTCAACGAAGTCATCGACCGTGGCCAGATTGAGGGCGGCGCGGTGCAGGGCATCGGCTGGATGACCATGGAGGAAGTGGCCTACAACGACGAAGGCCGCCTGCTCAGCAACTCGCTCAACAGCTACAAAATCCCCGACATCTACGCCGCGCCCAAGGTGCTCGACGTGCACTTCCTCGACACGCCGGGCCACCCCAAGGCCATCCTGCGCTCCAAAGCCGTGGGCGAGCCGCCGCTGATGTACGGCATCGGCACCTACTTCGCCCTGCGCGACGCGGTGCGGGCTTTCCAGCCGCACACGGCCCTCCCCTTCTCGGCCCCGATGACGCCGGAAAAGACGCTGGTGAGCTTGTATCCGGAGTTCTCGGCAACTAATTCTACTTTCAATTTGTCCAAAGTGTTATTTCGATAATGCAAAAAATTAAGTTGTTTACAGCCAAACAATTACTAAAATAATTGGTTTGACATGAAAATAAAATTAGCAATATTCAGAAATAACTGACGTATTTACCGCCGGAATCAGGCTTGCTGTTCCTTCAGCTATCTACCCGGCACCCATGCGCTTACACCTCTACCTGGAATCCCCTGAGCGGGTTCCTTTCGATTACCTGCCCACGCTGGTGGGCGCCTTCAATCGCTGGGCCGGCCACGACGCCCGCCGGCACGACGGCCTTTCCCTCTATTCCCTGGCCTGGCTGCGCGGCGGGCAGGCCGGGCGCGGCGGCATTCATTTCCGGGAAGGCGCCAGTTGGTTTATCTCGGCCCCAGACTCCGACCTGATTCACCAGCTCGTGAGCGGCGTGGTGCGCGAGCCCGACCTCGGCCTGGGCCTGCGGGTGCGCGACGTGCGGATGCAGCGCGCCCCCGAATTCACGGCCGGCGAGCAGCCTTTCCGCGTGGCCAGCCCGGTCTTTATCAAGCACCTCCCGCCCGGGGCCCAGCTCGGCGCCCCCGCCGACCACCTCCTCCCCGGTCACCCCCTGGCCGACGAGCTGCTCACCGCCACCCTGCGGCGCAAGCTCCGCCAGGCCGGCCTCGACGACACCGCCGCCGCCGTGCGCTTCGACCCCGCCCACCTCGCCACCGCCAAAACCAAGCTGTTCCGCTACAAGCAGGTGCAGTGCCGCGGCAGCATCTGCCCGGTGCTGGTGAGCGGGAGCGCCGAGCAGATTCAGTTCGCTTGGGAAGTGGGCGTGGGTGATTCTACGGGGATTGGCTGCGGGGCGCTGGTGTAGGTTTTCTGTATTCTTTACTGAGTTTATATAATGCTTTACGTAGTAGAGTACACCGGCCCATTTGGTTACCTCAAGCCTTGGACGGCCGTTCGAGACGGGGAAACATATTCCCAGCAGTTTCTCACGCCTTCCGTTATTGAGGGAATGCGGCAGAAGCTGGAGGTTTCGCAGATTCTGCGGCACAAGCTTGCTTATGCCGGGCTGAGCATGCAGCAGGAGCAAACGCACCCGCGCGGCTGGATACACGAGAAGAAAAAGCAGCAACTGACGCGCCCCCGCGCCATTCTGGTGCGGGGGGTAATGCTGTCCCCGACGCTGCATCTGGCTTTTGCCAGCGCGGATGACGCCAAGCTGGCGGCAACCCAGCACCTGTGCCTGTGCCGCAACGAAGATATTTTGTTGCCTGCTGAGCCACAGATGATAAGCGAAGCAGCGTTTGCGGCACTGCCGGGCTTCGAATTGCGCTTTACCGAGGGGCCGAGTGATGGCGCTTTTTTGGTGGGTTACAACCGCTTTGCGGACGGCGCGGCCATGTACGGCCGATTGGAGATTACCGGCAACCCCACCGCCAAACCCGTGCTGGAACGATGAAAACAACCCGCCCGATTCTCGCCAAGAGCGCCCAGCGCGGCAATTCCCCGCTCACGTTGCTCAACCACACGCAGCAGGTAAAAGCAGCAGCAGAAGCCATTGCGGCTCAGTTGGGCTACGACGTGCGGCTAGCGGGGCTGGGCGCGGCCTTGCACGATTTGGGCAAGGCGCACCCCCATTTTCAGGCCAAGATTTACGGTGAAGAACTGCCCTTGCACGAGCAGTTTCCGCACCGGCACGAGCTGTCGTCGCTGGGGTTTCTGCCGCTGTTCGACCGGGCCGACTGGCCGGCGCTGGTCGACATGGTGGTGGCGCACCATAAATCCATCAGGCAGGACGCGCGGGAGCGGGGCATCCTGGATTTGCAACGGCAGGGCGGCCCGTGGATAGCCAACCACTTGCTGAACTGGGAAGACTGGTCGGGCGACGGGCTGGCCGTGCTGGCCGCTTTGCAAGTACCCGTAACGCTGCGAAAGGTGACGCTGCAAGAGGCAGAAGCCGCCCTGCGCTATGCCGTGGAGCACTGCCGGGCGCAGCTGCGCAGCCCCGAGTGGTCGGCCTGGCGCGGCGTGCTGATGGCGGCCGACCATTTTGCTTCGGCTTTGCAGCACGACACGGACAAGCAGTTGGCGGGGTTGTTTGACAAGCCAAATCTGGCGTTTTTTCAAAACCGCGCCGGCGATGCGCTCTACCCGCTTTCGCAGACGAGCGCCGCCGATGAGCGGCCCCACACACTGGTGGTGGCTCCGACGGGCGCGGGCAAAACGGACTACCTGTTTCGGCGCTGCCGGGGGCGGGTGTTTTACACGTTGCCGTTTCAAGCTTCCATCAACGCCATGTTTGAGCGCGTGCGCCAGGCCGACACGGGCGGCCACGTGCGGCTGCGCCACGCCATGTCGAAACTGGTAGAGGGCCGCACGGGGCGCGATGTGGCCGAGAAGCTCTTGCAGGACAAAGTGGGCGCGTCGGTCAAAATCCTGACGCCGCACCAGCTGGCGGCCGTGGCTTTCGGGCTACCCGGCTACGAGGCGGTGCTGCTCGACGTGCGCGGCTGCGATGTCATTCTGGATGAGATTCATACTTATTCCGATAAGGCGCAGGCCATGGTGCTGGCCATTGTGGACGTGCTGGTGCTGGCCAACTGCCGGCTGCACGTGGGTACGGCCACCATGCCCACGGCTCTCTACGACGAGGTGCGCCGCCGGCTGGGCGGCCCCGAGGCCGTGTATGAAGTGCGCCTGTCCGACGAGGTGCTGGACGAGTTCAACCGCCACGAGGTGCACAAAATAGCCCGCGACCAGAAGCGCCCCGAAGCGTTGGCGACGACAGTAGACGCGCTGCTGCGCCAAGCCTTTACAGACAACGAAAAGGTTCTGATTATCTGCAACACCGTTGTGGGGGCGCAGGCCGAGTTTGAGCGGTTAACGCAGTCTTTTCCGGCCGTGAAAGCTATGCTGTTGCACAGCCGGTTTCGGCGCCTGGACCGGGCGGATTTAGAGAAAAAGCTGACCGCAGAATTTGACGGGCAGCCGGGCCCTTGCTTCGTGGTATCGACGCAGGTGGTGGAAGTGAGCCTGGATATCAGCTTCGACCGGATGATAACCGAGGCCGCCCCGCTCGATGCGCTGGTGCAGCGGTTTGGCCGGGTAAACCGGCGGCGCAGCCCGGAAACCATTGGCCAGCTAAAGCCCGTCCACGTCATCGAGCCGGACCGGAAAACGCTGCCTTACAACCGCGAAGTAGTGCTGCGCAGCTACGCCCAGCTGCCCGACGCGGCTCTGCTGCCGGAGCGCGACCTGCAACGCTGCCTCGATGCCGTGTACCCCGACTTGGCGCTGGCCAACATCAACACGCACCTGATATGGGACAACGGCGAGCTGATAGAAGGCGCGCTGACCAACCGCTGCCGCTCGGTGCTGGTGGAGGCGCTGGAAATCGAAACGGCAGCCTGCATTCTGGCCGACGACCGCGCTGAATATGTAGCCGAAAAGACGTTCTGGGAGCGCCGCATCGAGTTGGAAATCCCCATCAGTTGGCGCACGATTCAATTCAATAAGAACCGACAGCATTACGAGCGGCTGGACTTTGGCGCGGCCCCGTTTGTGGTGCCGCAACCGTTGGCCGACTACCGCCGGCTGGGCCTGCAGTTGCTGGAGCCCGATTCCTTTCTCTAACCTCACCTGATATGTACACCAGCTACATCGGCCGCCGCTTTCTGACGCTGTGGAACGCGCGCACCGGCCGCGACTTGGCGGCCCGGCAGTTTTTTGACGAGGAAATCTTTCCTCTGTTCTATAATTCTAGCAAATACCTGCAATGGGTACCCAGTTCACCATTTGCGCAGGATTTGAATAAAGATGAGAAAGCCCGCGTAGCACTTGGAGCAAACCCCTACGAAATAAAACTCAGTAAGCTACACGAGAAAATCAATGGCACTCTTGGTCCCGATGCCAGCTTCGTCATCGGCTTTCCAGCAGCTGGAGTAGAGGGCACCACTTCGGGGCAAGTGTCAGGGGTAGGGCCGAAAGTGGATGTAGACGACATCTATTGCTCCTGGATTGGCGGGGCGCTGGGCGTAGGTGTGAGCGGCGGCCTCACCCTTCTCATTGACCAGGACGAGGTGCTATGGACGCTCTACGAAGGCTGGGCCCGGTACCGCACCATGCTCAGCCAGCGTGACGGCCTGAAAGGCAACCAGATTGATACCTGGAACGGCCGCTGGCTCACGCACGCCTTCGACCCGGATTTCAATCCACGCCAGCCGCTGGCAGGCTTCAATTTTGACAAGGTCCTGGACACCAAAGACGGCAGCAGCGCCCTGCGCACGCAAGCCTGGGTGAAGGTGCTTTTCGCGTTGGCCACTGCTTATAAGCAGCGCATTACGGCCTACGTGTACAGCCTGGCTCAAACCAACCGCACCATCGGCTTCGTGCCGCTGGAGTTGGGCGCGGTCGAGGATATGCACCAGCTTTCGCAGCAGCTTTTCCAATTGTCGCCCGACATCCGCGACTGGCAGAAGGTGACGAGCCTCTACGAAACGCACCTGGGCTTTGCGCGCGCCTGCCAGTTGGGCAGCATCGGCCTGGCGGCCATTGAGCCGGCGAAGCTCCAGGATTATTTGCCCGGCAATGACAAGAAAATCAATCTCAACACCGACGCCGACCGCTTTCAATTTGACATTTATCAACTCTGGATTCTCGCCATGCTCAACAACCAGGAACTCTACAACGCCGCCGACCGACTGGCGGCCACGCTCCACGATTTTGCCCGCCGCGACGACCACCGCGACAGCGGCCGGGGAAAGAAAAACCTGGACCGCCAGGTAGAACAGGTGTTTGAGAAAAAAAGCCGGCCAGCTTTCATCGAACGGCTGGCCGATATGCTGGCCGAGGCCGGCAGTAACGCCGCCGCTTTTCGGGATGCCTTTGACGAAGCCGTGCGGCAAGTGATGCTGATGCCGGTCGACAACTTCCCGTTGTTCATCATTCTGGTGCGCTTCCGCTACATCGCCCGGCAGAGCGACGCCTCTATTGCTCCGGCTTCATCCACGCAACAACCCACTCTTTTCAACGCATAGCATGAAATCTCCTTACATCTATTTGCGGGGCCTGCGCCACGCCGAGCACACCGTTTTCTCGGTTCAGGACGGCCAGAAATACTACCGCGACCCGCAGTTTGGCACCAACCAGGCGTATTCGAGCGGGCAGCAGGTGAAGCGCAGCATCATGGATGCGCTGACCACCGGCCTGAACGTGCCGCCCGCGCCCATCACCTTCAACTGGCAGGTGAAAAAGGGCAAGAAGGCCGAAGAGGTGCAGTTTGAGCAGAAGGAGCCGTGGTCGCCCTGCGACCCCACGCACGTCGACCAGCTGCTGGGCGGCTACATGCGGGCCGAAACCGGCGAGTTTACCATCAAGCGCCGCTCGCCGCTGTCGATTTCAGCCATGCGCCCGCTGCATCCGCTGCTGGGCGGCTTGGAGCAACAACGGGAAAACCTGACGTTTGACCGCACGTCGCATCCCTCGCACCACCCCGTGCGGGTGCGCGATGAGAGCGGCAAAGAACTGTCCAAAGACGAGGTAGACGCTTTGCTGCTCAGCACCAAGCGCAACCTGCCCAACCGCATCTGGATACCCGACCACAGCCGCGCCTCCGGCCTGTTTGTGTACGACGTGGCCGTGGATTTACGGACGCTATTTTGCGTATCCGTCAACACCCTGGAGCCGGAATTGCATCCGAGCAAAGTCGCTGACCTAAAAGTCCAGGGCTGGACCGAAAGCCGCAACGCATTTGGTCCGTGTCTGCTGGCCCCGCGTGAGCAGCGGGAAAAGTACATGCCGGCCCTGGCGCACGCCTTGGTCAACTGGCGCATTACCAGCAACCAGGCCCGCACCTTTAGCCTGATGGAGACGCTGGCCGTGGCCATCAGCGACAATGCGAACCACTTGGCGGGCGCCATTCGCGGGCAGCTGCGCGAAGACACCGAGCGCCCCACGGCCAAGCCCGTGCTGGACGAAACCGCCGGGGCAAAGCTTTACACGGCATTGTCGGCCGGCGGATACATTGCCGGGGCTTATGGGGCGGCCGACGCCCTCGACCAAGCCGAGCAGGAAGTGCTGACCCGCTTGCGGGCCTTCGACTACGAAAACCAGGACGTGCCCGCTTAGCCAAGGCCTCAAAACGGGCTGTTTCCTGGCGAAGCAGCCCGTTTTGCTTTGGTGCCCTCTCCCATTCGCCATGCGCATCACCGGCAAGCACGTCAATTACTACCACATCTGCCGCCGCAAGCTGTGGCTGTTTCACAGCGGCATCAGCTTCCAGCAGACGCACGAGAACGTGGCCGATGGCACGCTGCTGCACGAAACGGCCTACCCGCAACGGGCCAAGCGCTACCGCGAGATTCAGATTGAGGGCATCAAGATTGATTTTTATGACCCGCACGACCGGGTGGTGCACGAAATCAAGCGCAGCAACAAGATGGAGCAGGCCAGCATTGCCCAGCTGCAATACTACCTGCTGGTGCTGGAGCGCCACGGCGTGGAAAACCCCACCGGCCTGCTGGAATACCCCAAGATTCGCCGCACCGAAACCGTGGTGCTCACCGAGGCCGACCGCGCCGCCATCGCGCAGTGGGAAGCGGCCATCGAGCAACTGGTGGAGCAGCCCACCTGCCCGCCCACCATCAACAAGCCCTTCTGCAAAAATTGCAGCTACTACGACTTCTGCTACGTGAGTGAAGCCGGCGTGGAGCTGGACTTGCCCCCGCTTTCCCGCGACCACCTGTAACCTCGGCCTTCGCGATGAAGAAAACCTACTACCTCTTCAACCCCGGCCGCCTGAGCCGCGACAACAACACCCTCAAATACACCGCTTACACCGAGGACGGCGGCGAAGGCCAGACCCGCTTCCTGCCCGTGGAAGACGTGGCCGACTTCTACGTTTTCGGCTCGCTCGACGCCAACAGCGCCCTGTACAATTTCCTGGGCAAGAAGGGCATCTCGGTGCATTTCTTCGATTATTACGAGCACTACACCGGCTCCTTTCTGGCCAAGGAGTACCTGCTGGCCGGTAAGCTGCAGGTAGCCCAGACCAGTCATTACACCTCCGGCAAAAAGCGGCAGGCCCTGGCCCGCAAGTTCGTGGAAGGCTCGGCCTTCAACTTGCTCAAAAACCTGCGCTACTACCAGAGCCGAGGCCGCGAGGTAGCCGCCGAAATCGCGCAGATTGAGCTTTATGTGGCCGCGCTGCCCCACGCCACCAGCATCCAGGAGCTGATGGGCTACGAGGGCAACATCCGCCAGACCTACTACCGCTGCTTCGAGCGGCTGGTGAGCGTGCCGGGCTTCACCTTCGGCCAGCGCAGCACCCAGCCGCCCCAAAACGAGCTCAATGCCCTGCTGAGCTTCGGCAACATGCTGTGCTACGCCGCCTGCCTGTCGCAGATTTACCACACCCAGCTCAACCCCACCATCAGCTTCCTGCACGAGCCCGGCCACCGCCGCTTCTCTCTGGCCCTCGACCTGGCCGAAATCTTTAAGCCGCTGCTCGTGGACCGCACCATCTTCCGCGTCCTCAACAAGAAGGAAATTCAGCCCCAGCACTTCGTGCGCGAACTCGACGGCTGCCTGCTCAAGGAATCGGGCCGCAAAATCTTCGTCGAAGTCTTCGCCCAGCGCCTCAAAGAAACCTTCCGTCACCGCCGCCTCGACCGCATCATCACCTACCAGCACCTCATCAAGCTCGAATGCTACAAGCTAACCAAGCATCTGATGGGCATCGAAGAATATCAACCCTTTAAGTCCTGGTGGTAAGCGTATGTACGTTCTGCTGGTATATGACATCCGCGAAAAGCGCGTGGGCAAGATGCTGAAGCTTTGCCGGCGCTACCTGAACTGGATTCAAAACTCCGTGTTTGAAGGTGAAATTTCCGAGGTGAAACTGAAGGAACTGCTGCTGAAGGCAGAGTCGTTTTTGGATTTGAATGAGGACAGCGTCCTCGTTTTCAAAAGCCGCAGCCAGCAATGGCTGGAAAAGGAAGTTCTCGGCCAGGAACGCAGCCGATTAGGCGATTTTTTATAAGCCCAACTAGTCGTCGCCCGCTGCTTTGCTGGAAAACCGTTTGGCCCTACCAGGGTTACGCTTAAGTTAAACCACTCATTACCTGAGTCGTCGCTCCCCTACCCTTTTCCCGCTACCGCTGACCGACGACTTTTCTACTCTTTTTTGGGCCCTGCGACCTGTGTTTTTAAAGCGCTAAGGGCTATTTTTGTCCGTATAGGCATCGGACTTCAATCGGACTGTGTGGAATTGAAATGGGTAGCTCAAGTGGATAGAGCCCTGTCCCCGAAGAAACTTCAATCGGACTGTGTGGAATTGAAATACTCGTAGCCGATGTGGAAGGCCCCCTTCGAGCCTTACTTCAATCGGACTGTGTGGAATTGAAATAGGGCCGCCCAGTGGCTGGAACGACTCGGCGCGTCCACTTCAATCGGACTGTGTGGAATTGAAATCGTTCACCGACCGCACCCTGGCGAACCGCGCCGAGAACTTCAATCGGACTGTGTGGAATTGAAATTGGGTAACGGCAAAAGGAAAGGTCCAGGACCTGGACACTTCAATCGGACTGTGTGGAATTGAAATGGGTCATGAAGCGGACTTCTTTGTGCAAGTCGGGGCACTTCAATCGGACTGTGTGGAATTGAAATGCTTCCAGGCGCGGGCCTCCGTTGACCCGCACCGCCACTTCAATCGGACTGTGTGGAATTGAAATAACTGAATTCGCTGCCGAAATGAAGGCTATTTTTAGACTTCAATCGGACTGTGTGGAATTGAAATTGTCGACCTACCTGGGCAACTCGGCAAACTTCAAACACTTCAATCGGACTGTGTGGAATTGAAATTTGTAAGTCAGGGCAAAGTTGGCGGGCGTCTGCAAGGCGAAACTTCAATCGGACTGTGTGGAATTGAAATGCTACCTACGGGCTTAAAAAACGACCCGTATTTTCACTTCAATCGGACTGTGTGGAATTGAAATGACAGTAAAAGCCTTAGTCGCCGCGGGCGCGCTCTTACTTCAATCGGACTGTGTGGAATTGAAATACGGCGTAGGGTTTTCGGCATTCCTGAACGGCGGGCACTTCAATCGGACTGTGTGGAATTGAAATAGCGCCAGGCAGATGCGCGAAAACAGCCCGACCGACTTCAATCGGACTGTGTGGAATTGAAATACCGTAAAGTATCACTATTACGACCAGGGCGTCAGCACTTCAATCGGACTGTGTGGAATTGAAATGCGGAACGGGCTTGCTCCTGTTCGTACTTCGTCGTCACTTCAATCGGACTGTGTGGAATTGAAATAGGGCTTCGGCCTTCATTTCGCGCAGGTCCGACTGACTTCAATCGGACTGTGTGGAATTGAAATAGGTATAGTCGGTTTGCATATCGGCGAAGCCCAGCGACTTCAATCGGACTGTGTGGAATTGAAATGTTTACCTGGGCGGCCTGAAATTCACGGCGGACGTCACTTCAATCGGACTGTGTGGAATTGAAATAGGGCCTGGCAACCCTGGACGCGGCTATCGCTCAGAACTTCAATCGGACTGTGTGGAATTGAAATTGCTGACCAAAGCGGGCCTGAACCCCAACGACGACGACTTCAATCGGACTGTGTGGAATTGAAATGAGAAGAAGCCCCAGCACCACGCGCCGCTCGGATGACTTCAATCGGACTGTGTGGAATTGAAATGGTATCCACGTCGCCACGCCGTTGTTCCAAAACCACAACTTCAATCGGACTGTGTGGAATTGAAATGACGACAAAACCGGGAAAATGGACGACTTGCTGGGGACTTCAATCGGACTGTGTGGAATTGAAATAGCGAAGAAACCGCCTAACCCCCACGACCCATGTCCACTTCAATCGGACTGTGTGGAATTGAAATGGCATTGCCGCCCTGCAACAGCAGCAGAACGCCGCCACTTCAATCGGACTGTGTGGAATTGAAATGCGTGAAGCGCAGATATTTCGCTCTGTGCTGGCAATGACTTCAATCGGACTGTGTGGAATTGAAATGCTGCCCGCCGCCCCCACTCCCCAAGAAGCCCCCGCACTTCAATCGGACTGTGTGGAATTGAAATACGGCATGGCGTCCTTCCAGCAGGCAGGCGGCTAGCACTTCAATCGGACTGTGTGGAATTGAAATTGATTACGGACATGCCCTACCTCACCACTAACCTGACTTCAATCGGACTGTGTGGAATTGAAATATCAGCATTGAGCGCACCGACGCAGCTACGGCGGTGACTTCAATCGGACTGTGTGGAATTGAAATGTCAGCTTTCGGCAGAATCCTGAACTTGACCTTGAACTTCAATCGGACTGTGTGGAATTGAAATAACGGCATCTTCCACCGCTACCACGACGAAGCCGAGACTTCAATCGGACTGTGTGGAATTGAAATCATCCTACTGCGCCCGGTGCCGGGAGGGCCGGATGGACTTCAATCGGACTGTGTGGAATTGAAATTTCGGGGGCTTCGTATTTGGTGCCGGTGCGGGTGTGACTTCAATCGGACTGTGTGGAATTGAAATTCGAAACCGAAGAAAAGCTAGCCGATTTCAGCATCTAACTTCAATCGGACTGTGTGGAATTGAAATTGGCTGATGAAATACCTGAGCAACCCGCCCAGCGGCAAGCCCAACTTCAATCGGACTGTGTGGAATTGAAATATCAATCCAAAGAACGGACCGACCGTTATGCTGGCCACTTCAATCGGACTGTGTGGAATTGAAATGGAGCTTCGCGGCGGCCGTTTGGATGCTGTCGCCGGCACTTCAATCGGACTGTGTGGAATTGAAATCACCACCCTGGACCTGAAGCTGCTCACCGACGAGCTACTTCAATCGGACTGTGTGGAATTGAAATTGAAAAAGACTGTCAGAAAACAGGCCAAAGAGCTGGAACTTCAATCGGACTGTGTGGAATTGAAATGATGAGAGAAGGCAGAAAGTACACGAACAGGCAGAAACTTCAATCGGACTGTGTGGAATTGAAATCGGTGGAGGTGGTGCCGCCGTTGCGCCGGGGGGGCAACTTCAATCGGACTGTGTGGAATTGAAATTAGGTCCAGGGTAACGGTGACACGGCCGCCGTTCGGACTTCAATCGGACTGTGTGGAATTGAAATGAGGTGGTTCCGCTTCCGAAGCATCGGATTCGGCGCACTTCAATCGGACTGTGTGGAATTGAAATAGCAACTGGGTGTTCTTTTTTGGGTCGGGCTGGGCAACTTCAATCGGACTGTGTGGAATTGAAATTGAACACCGGTGGCGGGGCCGCGGCCACCGGTGCCGGACTTCAATCGGACTGTGTGGAATTGAAATGACGCCACCGCTTCGCTCTCGCCGGACGCCGCCACCCGCACTTCAATCGGACTGTGTGGAATTGAAATCGGGACGGCCACGCGATAACAAAGCCAAAAAACGGGACTTCAATCGGACTGTGTGGAATTGAAATAAAGTTGCCCGCGCGCGGGGCTGGCCTGGCTATGCACTTCAATCGGACTGTGTGGAATTGAAATGGACAGGCCCAATTCCCGGGAGATGCGCTTCATCTGACTTCAATCGGACTGTGTGGAATTGAAATTAAGGAACACCGGCCTCGTTGTGTTGAGAGAGGTAAACTTCAATCGGACTGTGTGGAATTGAAATTTAGGTCCAGGGTGGAGCCGGCGGCGCGGGCGGTTTACTTCAATCGGACTGTGTGGAATTGAAATGGGAGGCGGGCCGGTACGTGCTGCGCTACACTGACACTTCAATCGGACTGTGTGGAATTGAAATGCCGCTGCCCTGGTAGCTGCTCCTACGGTAGCCGCACTTCAATCGGACTGTGTGGAATTGAAATGCGTGAGCGGGGTGTAGGTGCCTTCCGGCGGGTTGACTTCAATCGGACTGTGTGGAATTGAAATTTGCTGACCTTGAAGCGGTAGCGCGTGCCCGTCACAACTTCAATCGGACTGTGTGGAATTGAAATTATCGGCTCAAACCCATCTGCGTGCCCAAACCCACACTTCAATCGGACTGTGTGGAATTGAAATATTGGCAAAGCCGCGACTTTGACGACCCATTCACCCCACTTCAATCGGACTGTGTGGAATTGAAATGCCCTAGCTGTTGGGCAAAAAGGCCAGTAAGGCGGCCACTTCAATCGGACTGTGTGGAATTGAAATACGAAGTGCGCCGGCTGGCCGATGCCAACCGCGAGCACTTCAATCGGACTGTGTGGAATTGAAATAAGCCTACGCAGCCCTGCGCCAGATGCCGGCACCGGACTTCAATCGGACTGTGTGGAATTGAAATTTTCTTGGCCGCTAGTTCTTTTTGCCGGTTGCGCAGGACTTCAATCGGACTGTGTGGAATTGAAATTTGAGTGAGGAAAAACCTTGCGCGATGGAGACGTCGGACTTCAATCGGACTGTGTGGAATTGAAATATGAGGCGCCGCGCGTGAAAGTGCCGTTCGGCCCACACTTCAATCGGACTGTGTGGAATTGAAATTGTGGAAGGCGCTGGGCATCGGCCCGGTCCGTCAAACTTCAATCGGACTGTGTGGAATTGAAATTCGACGGTGAACGACTTGTGGCCGCGGGCAGCCAGCAACTTCAATCGGACTGTGTGGAATTGAAATTGAAGGCGCCCACCAACAAGCCAGCCGCCGCGATGACTTCAATCGGACTGTGTGGAATTGAAATATAACAAGGACTTGGATGCCCTGCTGGAAAAGCAGGACTTCAATCGGACTGTGTGGAATTGAAATATCTACGGGCAAGCTGAAATTGCCTATAAGCGCATGACTTCAATCGGACTGTGTGGAATTGAAATACGGAAAAGGCCAAGCCTGAGAAGGCCGACGCCCAGACTTCAATCGGACTGTGTGGAATTGAAATTTCATTTATCGCCGCCGCCCGCAACTTCTGCACTCCACTTCAATCGGACTGTGTGGAATTGAAATTGGTGTTGGGCTGGCAGGTAAAGCAGGGGTGCGTGAACTTCAATCGGACTGTGTGGAATTGAAATAAATGCGCCAGAAACCGCTCCGCCGCCTCAAGCACTTCAATCGGACTGTGTGGAATTGAAATCCTTTGGCGCCGGCCAGAGCGCGGGCTTCGGCTTTGGACTTCAATCGGACTGTGTGGAATTGAAATCCGGGAGCTCGTCCGGCAACTGCCGCGGCGCGGTTACTTCAATCGGACTGTGTGGAATTGAAATTGATGGTGGGGGTGGCGGGCGTTGCCGGCGGTTGTGGACTTCAATCGGACTGTGTGGAATTGAAATGAGAAACGCGTGTCCTGTGTTGCGCAGGCCGCTGTACTTCAATCGGACTGTGTGGAATTGAAATTAGCCGTTGCCGGTTGGGTCCATTTGGGCCCGGAATACTTCAATCGGACTGTGTGGAATTGAAATAACACTTAACCGCCCACTAACCCCGGGCCTCGCCCCACTTCAATCGGACTGTGTGGAATTGAAATGATAGAATTGAAAGGCGGGCAATTTCATTGAAATAGGACTTCAATCGGACTGTGTGGAATTGAAATTGCTCGACGACGTGTACCAGGCCGCGCGCGATAGGGACTTCAATCGGACTGTGTGGAATTGAAATTCGACTATCGCGGGGGCTGGCACGTCGGACGCACGGACTTCAATCGGACTGTGTGGAATTGAAATGGGGGTGTAGTGCAAGTGCCGGCGGGTGACGCCTTCACTTCAATCGGACTGTGTGGAATTGAAATAACTCGCGGTGGGCGGGGCCGCCTCGCGGTCGTTGCGGACTTCAATCGGACTGTGTGGAATTGAAATATGGTATGTAAGCAGCGAGCGCGGCCGCGTACACCCACTTCAATCGGACTGTGTGGAATTGAAATTGAACGCGGCGTTTAAGGCCGGCAAGATTACGGCCGAACTTCAATCGGACTGTGTAGAATTGAAATGATTGTGGAGGAATTGATGGAAACCCGCACCCAGACACTTCAATCGGACTGTGTGGAATTGAAATAAAGTTGCCCGCGCGCGGGCCTGGCCTCGCTATGCCACTTCAATCGGACTGTGTGGAATTGAAATAGTTAAAAGCGCAGCTCTCGCAAGAACGCTTCAACGACTTCAATCGGACTGTGTGGAATTGAAATTGCGGTTGGCTTTAGCCTGTACGTGGAACAGTACGAACTTCAATCGGACTGTGTGGAATTGAAATATCCTACAATGCCGGCGCCGCTCCTTCAGCAGCCGCACTTCAATCGGACTGTGTGGAATTGAAATATCTACGGGCAAGCTGAAATTGCCTATAAGCGCATGACTTCAATCGGACTGTGTGGAATTGAAATATCGTACTGCGCCCGGTGCCGGGAGGGCCGGATGGGACTTCAATCGGACTGTGTGGAATTGAAATAAAGGGGCCGTTTCCAAGGTCACGGCCGACGTGCGCGACTTCAATCGGACTGTGTGGAATTGAAATACCACGACTCAAACAACCGTCACCGGCGACAACTACACTTCAATCGGACTGTGTGGAATTGAAATGACATGTCCAACGGATACAAGAGCCCACAGACATAGCACTTCAATCGGACTGTGTGGAATTGAAATTATTGTCTGATTAAGCATAACAATTAGCTTTTGCACACAAAACTTCAACTGCCTCCAACAGCATTGTTGAGCGCAACGATATCTTCCGTTGTTGTCGGTTACCTCCTCCAAAAGAAATTCTAAAACTACTTCGGCTTAGTTGGGCTGGCAGCGGGGACTTTTTTAGGCACCTGCCCCAGGGCCGCGCCGCTTTTTGCTTCGTACACGACTTGGCCGCCCACCATGGTCAGCTCGCTCACGGTGCCGGGCAGGGCGGGCAGCGGCGCTGTGAAAATGTCCTGCGACAGCACCGCCAAATCGGCCAGCTTGCCGGGCGCGAGCGTGCCTTTTTCCTGCTCCTGAAACTCGGCATAGGCCGAGCCGGCCGTGTAGGCGCGCACGGCCTGCTCGCGCGTCAGGGCCTCTTTGGGGTCGGCCAGGGTCACGGCAAGCAGGATGTTCAGGTAAGGATTGGACGGGCCGTCGGAGCCGAGCGCGAAGGGCACGCCGCTTTCCAGCAGCGAGCGGAATGAGCCGTGCAACTCCGGCGGCGCACCGTGCTGCTTGTCCAGGGCCGCGTTGGTGAAGTGCGACGGGTTTTGCACCACCACAATGCCCAGCGCCCGGGCCCGGGGCTGCAAATCGGCGGTCAGGCCGTCGCCGTGCTCGAAACGCACGCGCTTGCGGCGCCAGGTGGCGTCGTCGCCCAGCTGGCTCATGAGGCGGAGCACCAGGCTGGCCGTGCTGTCGCCGGAAATGTGCAGCATCAGCGGCTCCGGGCCGGCGAGGGCGGTGCGCAGCAGCTGGCGCACCGTGTCGACGGGAAAATTCAACTTGCCGTACCAGCCCGGCTGGCCGGGATAGGGCCGGCGCATGAGGGCGCCGCCTTCCAGCGGCGTGGCGTCGAGGATGTACTTCACGCCGTCGACGCGGGCGAGCGGCGCGGGGTGGCGCTCCACGCCGGCCCATTCGCGGCGATTGATGCCCCATTTGGAAGTCATCGGAAACGGGATGATGCGCAGCCGCAGGGGCAGTTGGGCGGCTTTCACCACCCGCAGGGTCTGGTCGGGCGGCAGGGCGTCGGCCATGTTCTGCGCGCTGGTGATGCCGAAGCGCAGGGCTTCGGCGCCGTAGGCTTTCAGGGGGCGCACCCAGGCCGAATCGGCGATTTTGCCGCTAAAGGCGCGGCGCGGGGCCCAGTCGCCGTACTCGCTCAGCAGGCCGTTGAGCTGGCCCACGTCGGGCAGCCGGCCGTAGGTGCCGCCCAGCGGGGCCACGTCGGAATCTTCAATTTCGAGCAGGCGCAGGGCGGCCGTGTTCACGATGCTGCCGTGGCCCCAGGGCGTGCGCAGCAGCACGGGGTGCCGGGGCGCCACCAGGTCGAGGTCGGCGCGGCGCAACTGCGGGTCCACCAACGCATCGCGCCCGATTTCGCCTATCAGCCACGTGCCGGCCGGCTCCCGGCCGGCCAGGGCGGCCACGGTGTCCAGCACCTGGGCGGTGCGGGGGCCGGGTATCATGTCGGCCTGGGGAAAGTCGAAAAAATGCCCCGGCAGGTGGCCCGGCGGCAGGTGCGTGTGGGCGTCGTTGAAGCCGGGCACCACGGTGCGGCCGCGCAGGTCGATGCGGCGCGTGGCGGGCCCGGCCAATCGGGTTATCTGGGCCGTAGTGCCCACGGCTACAACCCGTTCGCCGCGCACGGCCAAGGCCTGGGCGTAGGGCTGGGTAAGTTCGGCCGTGAATATTTTGCCGCCGGTGAGGATGATATCCGGCGGGGCGCTGCTTTGCGCCCGGACCGAACCGGCCAGCCCGACGATGGCGGCAGCTGCTAACAAAACCCTCATAGCAAACTTCTAAAGAAAAACCTTTTATACTTTGTTGGGCAGCAAAACCGTGCTTAGCCCAACGAAATATAAAAGGTTTTTCTTAGATAATTATAAAATTCTATGCTTTTATAAGGAAGTCAAACCTACACGGTCTGTTTGCGGCGGCCTTCCAGAATGCGGTAGAACGAGCGGGTGTTGATTTCGTCGCGCGTGAGGCCGGTGGCTTCGATTTCTTCTTCGGAGATGGCGCCGCAGTTCAGCGCTTTCAGGAAGAAGTTGAGCAGGCCCTGACCGGTGGCGGCGTCGTCGAAAATGTCGCCGGTGAGGGTGGAAATGGCGGCGCGCTCCACGAAGGTTTTCAGGCGGTGCACGGCGTCGTCGTAGCTGCTCAGGAAGAAGTTGTAGGTGGCGGCGTAGCGCATAGGCAGTTGCGCGGGGTTCAAATCCCAGCCCTGGTACAGGCCGTTGATGAGCGAGTGGGTGGTGTGGTGGTAGGCCTGGCGCCAGGCGTTGTGCACCGATTCCTGGTTTTCGCGCAGCTGGGCGTAGCTCAGGTTGTCGCCGCGGTGCGGGCCAATGGGCATCACGTTGGTGGCGCCGTCGGAGAGGAAAATGCCGGTACCGCCGAGCGCCACTTTGGTCATGTGGTGGGCGAAATCGCACACGGGGTGCGCCATGGTCTGGTACTTGGCCGTGATGCCGCAGCTGGCGGTGTAGTCGTAGGTGCCAAAGTGCGCGGCCACGCAGCGCCCCTCGCTGGCCCGGATGATGCGCATGAGCGGGTTGCGGCCCTCCTCGTCTATCACAATCTGGGTGGCTTCCACCATGGTTTCCATCCGCAGGGTGCCGGGGGCCAGGTGGTTGGCCTGCTCCAACAGCTCAAACAGGCGCACCATCGTCGCCATCTGCTCCGGAATGGTCACTTTGGGCAGCATCACCACAAAATTGTCGGGCAGCTTGCCGCCGGTTTCGGCCAACAGCGTGGTCAGGAAAATATCGAGCGTGCGCACGCCGCGGGCCTTCAAATCTTCGGTGAAGGGCTTGATGCGGATGCCGATAAACGGCGAGAGCGTGCCCTGCTGCATTCCTTTGGCTACTTCATGGGCGGCGCGCACGGCGGTTTCGTCCTCCTCGGCATCGGGCCGGTTGCCGAAGCCGTCTTCAAAGTCCACGCGGAAATCCTCCACGGCTTCGCGTTGGAGCTTCTGCACAATTTTGTTGTAGACGGAGTAGGCCAGCCAGGCCGGCTCCTGCTTGCGCTCCTGGGGCGTCATGGCGTCGAGGCGGGCGGTGAGGTCGGCGATGTCGCGCGCCAGCGTGGGCAGGTGCTCGTGGTTTTTGAGTTGTAGCACGCGGGCCAGCTCCACGAAGTTGGGCGCGTAGGTCTGCAGGTTGTTGAGGGCGATGTCGCCCATGCGCTTGCAGGTGTCGGCTTTGAAGAGGTTGGCACCGCCGTACACGGTGTGCACGGGCTGGCGGTCGGGCTTGTCGCCGGGGTACACCTGCTGGAAATGGCGGTTGGCCACGCCCAGCTCGTCGAGCAGGGCAGTTTTGGCGGAATCTGGTAAGCTGAGTTTCATGGTGGGAATTTAATTGCGATGTAGAGACGCAATACTTTGCGTCTCGTCGTTGGACGTTCAGTCGGTATGCAGACGGCGCTGACGCTAAGACGCAAAATATTGCATCTCTACCTCATTCACGAACCTCTGTAAGTAGCATATCCAAAGGGATTCAGCAGCAGCGGCACGTGGTAATGCTCAGTGGTAGCCACCTCAAAAATGATTTCCACAAACGGATAAAAATTTGCCGTGCCGTCCTGCGTGAAATATTCCTGCGTGAAAAATTTCATTTTGTAAACGCCGAATTCCATTTGCGTTTCCTTAAGTAATAAATCCGCAATTCGGCCGTCGGAATTCGTCACGCCGCGGGCTATTTCTCGCCAATTATCACCCACTTGCTGCAGCAGCGCAATGGTGACATTTGCGGCCGGCTTGCCCTTGGTGGTGTCGAGAATGTGCGTGGTTATCTGGCTCATGCGGCTAATAGTTTTTCGAGGCGAATGCGGGTGATTTTATCCTGCTCATCCGCAGCAACTTTTATTTCATCTTCGGACTTATTCGGCATTCGTGCTTGCAGCAAGGCCAGCATCTCCTCCGCCGTTTTCCCCGTGGCGCAGACGATGAAGATGTAGCCGAATTTGCGCTCGTATTCCGTATTGCCCGCCGCCAAAGCTTCTAAAGTAGCCTGGGAAGCTTGTTTTACGGATGCTTGTTCGCCTTCGGCCCAGATGCTGGTGCTGGCAAATTTCTCGCGTAGCGCGGCCACGTCGCCGCCGATTTTGGGGTGGTGCGTGAAGGCTTCGCGCCAGTCGGCTTCGGTCAGCTTGTTCCACTGAGCAGTGGCCTGATGCATTAGCGTTTCGGCATTGGCTACCGGGAATTGCGCCACCATATTTTCGACCCAGGCCGTGGCGCCACAGCATTTCTGCAGGGCTTCGGCAAGGATGGGCTTGGGAAGGTTGTTGAGTTCAGAGAGGGTCATCTGGAAATTGTATCGAACGTTATGTCGAGCGCAGCCGAGACATCTCGCTCGCGTCGTTGCAATAGCGTTGAATTACTACCACACGCGAGATGTCTCGGCTGCGCTCGACATGACGTTCTAGGTTTTTTGCAGCCTTGCGCTACACCACCGTCGGAAACCGGTTCACGTTCTTGTAATAAATGTACACCGACGGTTCCTGGCCCATGGCCGTGGCCCACTGCTGGCAATACGGCGCCATCCAGATGGAATCGCCTTTTTTCACCGGGTACCAGCACTGGTCGAGCATGTAAATGGCCTGGCCTTCGAGGTACATCAGGCCGTGCTCCATGATGTGGGTTTCCACCATCGGCAGGTTGCCGCCGAGGCCGTAGGTGAAGATGTTCACGGCCATGTCGAAGCCCGGCTCGTTCGGCAGCAGTTCCTGAATGCGCAGGGCCTCGTCGTTCATGTAAACCGGCGCCTTGCTGTAGTCCCGCTCGCCGAAAAACACGCCCGGCGTGGCGTGGCCGGCCAGCGGCTCATACACCTTGTGGAAGGTGAGCAGCTGCGTACCGGCTTCCGGCTGGCTGAACTCATAGCCCTGGCCCACCGGGATGTACACGTACTGGCCCACTTTCAGCGTGCGGGTTTCGCCGCCCACGGCTGCCTGCACCTGGCCCTGCACCACGTAGAAGAAAATTTGCGAGGCCTGCGTCTCCCCCACCAGCCGGCCGGCGTCGGTGAGAGTGATGAGCGTTTGGCAGAGGCGGGCGCCCATCTGCTCGTTGATGATGACGTTGACGGTGCAGCCGGTCCAGCCGGGTACGTTGCTGTTGATGTAGCCGTCGGGAGCGATGATGGCGTGGTTGCGCTTCACGACCGAGCGGGTCAGGGCAGACATTTCCATGGTTAGCGGGTGGGATTTTGGGTGTGGAGGAGATGAATAAACCGGTCGGCCACGGCCACGGCCGCTGCCAAATCGCTCAGCTCCACGTTCTCCAACGGGTTGTGGCTGATGCCCTTGTAACAGCGGACAAACATCATCGTAGCCGGCGCTACGAAGGAGATGGGCACGGCGTCGTGACCGGCACCGCTCACCAGCGGGATGGTTTCGTAGCCCGATTCGGCAATGGCTTGGGCCAGCAGTTCGTTCAGCGGCTGGCTGCACGCCACGGGCGCCGTGTACTGAACCAGCTGCCAGTCCAGGGTCACGTTGCGGTGGCCCGCCACGGCCTCGGCGTGGCTGCGCAGGTAGTCGTAGGCTTGGGCGAGCGGCTGCTCGTCGGGGCTGCGCAGGTCGAGGCTGCACGTTACTTCGCCGGGGATGACGTTGCTGGCCGCGTGGCTCACGGCCAGCTTGCCCACCGTGGCCACCAGCCCGCGGCCGTGCACCTGGGCAAACTGCTCGGCCGTGAGCACAAACTCGGCGGCGGCGCACAGCGCGTCCTGGCGCATGGCCATGGGCACGGTGCCGGCGTGGCCGGCCATGCCCCGAAAAGTCAGCTCCACGCGCTGCTGGCCGGCAATGGCCGTCACCAGCGCCACCGGCACGTTGCGCTCCCAGAGCACCGGGCCCTGCTCGATGTGCATTTCGAAATAGCCCAGCCAGTCGGCGGCCGGAATGGCATCCGCGGCAATCTGCGCGGCGTCGGCGCCCATGGTTTCCAGGGCCTGGGCCAGGGTCACGCCGGCGGCGTCGGGCCGCGCGAGCAGGGCCTGGTCGAAGGAGCCGGCCACCACTTTGCTGCCCAGATACGTGGTGTGAAAGCGCACGCCTTCCTCGTCGCTGAAGGCAATGAGCTCGAAGTGAAACGGCAGTTCGGCCTTCTGTACCAGCAGGTTTTCCAGCAAATCCAGCCCCATGAGCACGCCCAGCGGGCCGTCGAACTTGCCGGCGTTCACCACCGTGTCGATGTGCGAGGCCAGCACGAAGGTTTTGGCGGCGGGGTTGGCGGACTGCAGCCGGGCGCGCAGGTTGCCGATGCCGTCGGTGCGGGTGGGCAGGCCGGCGGCTGCCAGCCAGCGTTGCACCAGCGCGCGGCCAGCCAGAAAGGCGGGCGTGCCAAAGGTGCGCGTCACGCCGTCGGCGTCCTCGCTGATGGCCGCGAGCTGCTGAATGCGCTGCATGATGCGCTCGGCGCGCGCTAGGTACTCTTGCTGCATCCAGCTACCGGGTTAAAAGTTGGCCTTGGCCGAGGCGGGTGAAATCCGGGCGCTGGTAAACCTGTTCGCCGCCCAGAAACGTTAATTCCACCACGCCCGCCAATTCCTGGCAAATGTAAGGCGACACTTTGTGTTTGTGCTGAATCAGGCTTTCGGTGACTTCAAAGGTCTTTTCGGGGTCCAGCACCAGCAAATCGGCGTCGAAGCCCACGGCGATTTGGCCCTTGCGCTGGCTTTGGCCGGCCAGCTTGGCGGGGTTTTCACTCAGCCAGCGCACCAGGTCAGGCAGGGTGGCGCCGCGGCGGCGCGCGGCCGTCCAAAGCACCGGCAGGGCCAGCTGCAGCGAGGCAATGCCGCCCCAGGCCGTGGTGAAGTCGCCGCTGGCCAGCTGCTTGAGGTCGGGCGGCGCGGGCGAGTGGTCGGTGGCCACAAAGTCGATGATGCCGGCCTGCAAAGCGGCCCAGAGCTGGTCGTTGTTGGCCTTTTCGCGGATGGGCGGCGCGCACTTGAACTGCGTCTGGCCGTCGGCAATGTCCTCGGCGTTGAAGTAGAGGTAGTGCTGGCCGGTTTCCACGGTCAGGGGCAGGCCTTTGGCTTTGGCGGCGGCGATGGGCGCGATGGAATTGGCCGACGACAGATGCACGATGTGCACCCAACAATTGAATTCCTCGCACAGCCGAATCATCAGGGCCACAGCCTCATCTTCCCACGCTTTGGGCCGCGAAGCCAGGTAGTTGACATACGAGCGGTGGTCATTCTGCTTCCAGGCGTCGCTGTCTTCGGATAATTCGCAGTGCACCAGCAGCGGCAAGTTGTGGCGGGCCAGCACGGGCATCACCCGCCGCAAGTCTTCCTCCGTCGCGTTCGGAAAATCATCAATCCCCGAGTGCGTTAAGAAAGCCTTGAAGCCCAGCACGCCGGCCGCAATCAGCGGCTCTATTTCGGCCGCGTTGCCGGGCACCACGCCGCCCCAGAAGCCCACGTTGCAGTGCAGCTGGCCCCGGGTGGCGGCGCGCTTGATTTCCAGATTGGTTACCGAGGTGGTGACGGGCGCCGAGTTCAGCGGCATGTCGACCAGCGTGGTGAGGCCGCCGGCCAGGGCGGCGCGGGTGGCCGTGTCGAAGCCTTCCCAGTCGGTGCGGCCGGGCTCGTTGATGTGCACGTGCGGGTCAATCACGCCGGGCAGCACGGCGTGGTTGCCCACGTCGAGGAGGCGAGCACCGGCCACGTCGGCATCGGGCGGCAGCAGGGCGCTGATGCGGCCGTTTTCGAGGAGAAGGGTGGCGGCGCGCACGCCGTCGGGCGCCACAACGCGCTGGCTGCGCAAGGCAAGAGTTGACATGGGTAGGGAATTTGGCGCTAAATTGGGGGCTTTTTCCCGGTTTAATTAATTGGCAGGCTGAAAATCAGAACTTCGGTTCTGTCCCGCTGAACGGTCATGCCGACCGCAGCGAAGCATCTTGCCCGCCGCAAGTAATTTCCTCTCTGCAACGAAGCGGTAAAGATGCTTCGCTGCGCTCGGCATGACGGCCACGGCTCACTCCCGACTACGCCCCTTCCTGCTTCCCACCCGCTTTCCCACATGCTCCAATACGTTACCCTCCTTGCCCTGATACTGGCGTTTCTGCTGCTGCTGGGCGTCATTTTCGCCTTGCAGCGCGTGGCCAAAACGCGGCCCAACGGTGGCGTGGTGGGCGAGAGCGGCTTCACGCTCGAAGGCTATTCCTACACGCTGATTCTGCTGGCCGTCATCGCGGCGGTGGGCATTGGCTACGTGCTGGCGCGCGACTCGCCCTGGTCGGGCCACATCATGGAATGGCTCAACATCGTGGTGCGCCTCATGCACATCACCTTCGGCATTGCCTGGATTGGGGCCTCGTTCTACTTCGTGTTCCTCGAAAACGCCCTCAACCGCACCGACAACGTGCGCGAGGAGCTGGCCGGCAACCTCTGGGCCGTGCACGGCGGCGGCTTTTACTACCTGGAGAAGTATAAAACGGCGCCGAAGCAGATTCCCAAAAGCCTGCACTGGTTTAAGTACGAGGCGTATTTCACCTGGCTTTCGGGGTTCAGCCTGCTGTTCGTGGTGTATTATTTCAACGCTAGCTCTATGCTGATTGACCCGCGCGTGCTGGATATTTCGCCGCTGGCGGGCGTGGGCATCGGGGTGGGCTCGTTCGTGGCGGCTTGGCTGGTGTATGACGGGCTGTGCCGCACCGAGTTTGTGCGCAGCCCCTGGTTTAAGGTGGTGGGCTTCATTATCGCTACGGGCTTTGCGTTTTTCTACGCGCAGGTGTTCAGCGCCCGGGCGGCCTATATCCACTTCGGGGCCATGCTGGGCACGCTGATGGTGGGCAACGTTTTCTTCACCATCATCCCGGCCCAAAAGGCCATGGTGAAGGCCGCCACCGAAGGCACGCCGCTGGACCCCACGCTGGGCAAAAACGCGCTGGCCCGCTCGCTGCACAACAACTACTTCACCTTGCCGGTGCTGTTTGTGATGGTCAGCAACCACTTCCCCAGCACCTTCGGGCACTCCTATCCGTGGGCCATTCTGGCGGCCATCACGCTGGGCACGGCCGGCGTGAAGCACTGGCTGAACCTGCGCGAAAAGCACCAGACCGACACGGCCGTGTGGGTGCTGCCCGCCGCCGTGGGCGTGCTGCTGGCCGTGGTGTTCGTGACCGCGCCGCCGGCCCAGTCGGGCGGCAGCGCCACGGCGGGCGCCGCCAACGCCTGCGCCCAGGAAATTCCCATGAGCCAGGTGAATATGATTGTGCAGAAGCGCTGCATTCAGTGCCACTCCTCCCACCCCACCGACGACGTGTTTAAGTCGCCACCGAATGGCGTGGTATATGACACACCCGAAGACATCATTCGTCTGAGAGATAAAATCATGCAGCGCGTGGTGGTGACCAAAACGATGCCGCAGAACAACAAAACCCAGATTACCCAGGAGGAGCGCGACCTCATTGCCTGCTGGATTAATCAGGGCGCTAAAAATAAGTAGAACATGGCAGCCACGCCCCGCGACCTGCCCGTTTGGGCCCTGGCGGCGGCCAGCCTGCGGGCCGGCACGCCCGTGGCGCTGCTGTGCGTGGTGCGCAGCGAAGGCAGCAGCCCCGGCCGCCAGGGCTTCAAAATGGCCGTAACGCCGGAGGTGGTGGCCGGCTCCATCGGCGGGGGCATCATGGAGCACAAGTGGGTGGAACTGGCCCGCCAGCGCCTGCACGGCCCCGAGGCCACGCCTCTGCTGCGACCCCAGATTCATCGGCGCGAGGCCCCGGCCGACCGCTCCGGCATGATGTGCTCGGGCGAGCAGGACGTGCTGCTGTGGCCCCTGGCGGCGGCTGACTTGGCGGCGGTAGAAGCCATTGCCAACCGCCTGCAAGGCGGCGCGGGCGGCTTTTTAAGCTTGAGCCCGACGCGGGGCCTGCAAATTCTTCCGGCGGAAACACCGGCAGCTGAATCAGCGAAGGAAACGGCAGAAGCGCCGTTTTACGAATACCAGCCGGGCCCCGAATGGCAGTACCGCGAGCGGCTGGGCTTCCGCGACCAGCTCACCATTGTGGGCGGCGGCCACGTCAGCCTGGCACTTTCGCGCGTGTTGGCCACGCTCGATTTTGAGCTGACCGTGCTCGACGACCGCACCGACTTGCCCACGCTGGATGCCAACAACGCGGCCCATCAGCGCCGCGTTGTTGATTACGAGCAGGTGGCCGCCGAAATCCCCGGCGGCGCGCACCGCTACGTGGTGGTGATGACCGTGGGCTACCGCACCGACGCCGTGGTGCTGCGCCAGTTGCTGGGCCGCCCCTTCCGCTACCTCGGTGTGATGGGCAGCGTGGCCAAGGTGGCCGAGCTGCGGCGCGGGCTGCGGGAAGAAGGCTTTTCGGCCGCAGAAATTGCGCGCCTGCGCGGCCCCATCGGCCTGCCCATTCACAGCCAGACGCCGGAGGAAATTGCCATCAGCATCGCGGCGGAGTTGGTTCGGGTGCGGCGGGAGGCAGCGCTGGGCGAAGAATGAGGCACTGTCATTGCGAGCACAGCGAAGCAATCCGTCCTGTGAAAACCAGATACGTCCTTTTACCACAAAGCTCCGGTACCACTACAGTGCCGGGGCTTCTATTTGAGCTTTATCACAACTTAGAGCTTGTCGCTGAACCAGGACGGATTGCTTCGCTACGCTCGCAATGACAATCCCTCCGGCCGCATCAAGCGTCTTTACCGTTCCGTGTCGCTGTCGGCAGAGGGGGTGTTACCCTTGGCAAATTCTTCGGTGAAAACGCGGTAACGGTCCAGAATGGAGCGCACGGAACGTTTGAGCACGATTTCGCCCATGGGGCCTTCGGGCACGGTCACGCCGGAAGCGTAGCCGTTCCAGACGGCGCGGTTGGTTTTCACGTCGATGAGGGTGACGAGCAGGGTGCCTTCGGCCAGCAGCAGGCGCACGGGCTGGTAGCCCTGGCGCTCTTCCTTGGGGGTGTCGTCGTTTTCCTCGATGTTGCGCTTAATCCACTGGCTGAGGTCTTCCTGCTGGAAGCCGTGGAAGTTCATGTCGCCCTCGTACACCCGGAAATTCACCAGCATGTCGGGGCGGCGGCGGGCCAGCTTGTAGCCCTGGGCCATGAAGCGTTGCTGAATGGCCTCGCGCAGCGACTGGCCCAGGCGGCTGCTGTCGGAGGTGAGACCGGTGCCGGTCACGAAATCGTAGGTGCGGTAGTGACGGAAGTTGCCCCGGTAGCTGTAGTCGGAATCAACCCGGGCTTCGCGGGTGGTCATGCAGCCCGCCAGGGCCAGCACGGTTAGCAGCAGTAGCGTAATCGTAGGTTTCATGCGTGGAATGGGAATCTGGTTAGGGATTACCAATGTACGAAACCTAAGGCACTTAGCGTTCGGGGTGGGGCTACAAAATTGTGAACTTTGTAATTTAAAGGCTCTATTCTCGGCCCTAGCGCTAGCCGGCAGCTTGAAACGTAATTAATTCGGCACAGCGCCCGCGGCAAGCCCGCAGGTCCTCGGGGACGGTCATGCAGAGCGTAGCGAAGCATCTTTACCTCAATAGTAAATCTGATTGCTGGTGGCGGTAAAGATGCTTCGCTGCGCTCTGCATGACGTTCAATGAGGCATAGCCGGGCCCGCCCCTACCGGTACCCAGCCGCCTGCAGCTGAAACAGCTCGGCGTAGCGCCCGCCGCGGGCCAGCAGCTCCTCGTGGCTGCCGATTTCCACGAATTGGCCGTTTTCGATGACGAGGATGCGGTCGGCCATGCGGACGGTGCTGAAGCGGTGGCTGATGAGGACGGCGGTTTTGCCCTGGGTGAGCTCCTTGAAGCGCTGGAAGACTTCGTACTCGGCGCGGGCGTCGAGGGCGGCGGTAGGCTCGTCGAGGATGAGGAGCTGGGCGTCGCGCATGTAGGCGCGGCCGAGGGCGATTTTCTGCCACTCGCCGCCGCTCAGGTCCACGCCGCCGTTGAAGCGGCGGCCAATCATCTGGTCGTAGCCGTGGGGGAGCTTGGCGATGACGGTGTCGGCGAGGCTTTGCTGGGCGGCGGTTTCGATGCGGGGTTGGTTGTGGCGCTCGTCGATGCGGCCGACGGCGAGGTTCTGGCCGGCGGGGAGCTGGAAGCGCACAAAATCCTGGAAGATGACGCCGATTTCCTGGCGCAGCTCGGCGGGGTCGTATTCGCGCAGGTCGTGGCCGTCGAGCAGGATGCGGCCTTCGGTGGGGTCGTAGAGGCGGGCCAGGAGCTTGACGAGGGTGGTTTTGCCGGCACCGTTTTCGCCCACGAGGGCCAGCTTTTCGCCCGACTTTAGAGTAAAGCTCAGGTTGCGAATGGCCCATTTTGTACCATTCTTGTACTGGAAACCGACGTTTTCAAACTGAAAACCCTGCTGAATGGGCCGGGGGAAAGGAATGGGCCGCTCGCCGTAGAGCGGCTGAGTGACGATGCGCGGCCGCAGCGCAAAGAAGTCGAAGAAATCCTGGAGATACAAGGCGCCGTCGGCCACGGAGCTGAAGCGGCTGAGGATGCCTTCGAGCAGGGCGCGCAGGCGGGCGAAGGAGCCGGCCAGGAAGGTGAGCTGGCCGAGCGAGATGCTGCCGGCCACGGTGCGGGCGATGATGTAGACGTAGGCGCCGTAGTAGCCGGCGGCGCCGATGGCGGCGAAGAGCGTGCCCCAGCCGGCGCGGCGCAGCACGAGGGATTTGTTTTGGCGGTAGAAGTCGTCGGAGAGGGTGCGGAAGCGGCCGATGAGGAAATCGGAGAGGCCGAAAATCTTGACTTCCTTGGCGGTTTCGTCGGAGGCGCCGGTTTGGCGGAGGTAATCGAGCTCGCGGCGCTCGGGCGTCCAGGAGTGCGAGAGGGAGTAGCTGCGCTCGTTGAAGTGCGACTCGCCGAGGAAGGCGGGCACCACGGCCAGCAGCAGCAGCCCCAGCAGCCAGGGCTGGAAGGCGACGAGGCCGCCGGCGAGGAGCACGAGGGTGATGACATCCTGGCCCTGGCTGAGCACTTGGCTCATGAGCACGGTGCGGGAGAGGGTTTGGCGGCGGGCGCGCTCGAGCTTGTCGTAGAAGGTGCTGTCTTCGAACTGGTCGAGGTCGAGGCGGGCGGCGTGCTCCATGAGGCGGATGGAGGACTGGTTGGCGAAGAGGTCGCCGAGCAGCGAATCGAGCAGGGCCACGCCGCGGCCCAGGGCATCGGCGAGCAGCACGAGGCCGAACTCGAGGCCCACGAGGGTGAGCACGGGCGTGAGCTGGCGGGCGGCGGCGGGCAGCTTGGTGAGGGCCACCACGTCGTCGATAATCAGGCGGCCGACGTAGAGCGTGGCCAGCGGCAGAAACGCGCGCAGCAGGCGCAGCACGAGGTTGGCGGAGGCCAGCGCGGGGCTGGTGGCCCAGATGAGTTTCAGGAAGGCGGGCAGGTGGCGCAGGGCCGATACCCGCTCGCGCACGCTCACGGCGGGCTTTTCGGGGCCGCGCCCGGCGTTGGGGTTCTTGGCGGAGATGGATTTCAGGAAGTCAAACATTGCCGGGGCGTGGGCAAGGTTGGGGCCGGGTTTGGGGGGCGGCCGTTTTGGCAGGGGGCGTGGGGTGGATTATTAGGGTATCTTGATGGCCGCTTGGTTTTGAGGCCCTGCTAGTAGTTTACCCAAAGGAGGGTATTTTTGATTTACCACTGCTATGGACACTAACACCAACATACAAGTCTTCTGCCTCAATCTGCGCGCGCCGAAGGACTGTCGGAAATACCTTTCCAAGACCCTGCGCTCCCCTGCCGGTGAGCCCCTGTTTGATGTCGAAGCCGCGCAACGACTCTTGTTAAAGAAATTTCCTCTTCAGCAGCATTGGCAACCGGCCACTTATTCTATCAGCCCAGAAGAACAAGCGAACCTAGAGGCATCGCCGCAGCAGATGAACTTACTGCTGCCTTTTCAAGCGAACCTTCCGTATGAGGTGTTGATGGAAGACGCGACGGCCCTGCTGTTCCAGGCCGATTCACGCTTAAAAATGCTGACCTTGGAATTGAAAAAAGACGAGTGGTTGCGAAACCTCTACCTTTTTCTACTGGAGAATGCCGCCTTGCCCTGCTTCTTGCGGGTCGCAAAAGCCTACTTTACCAGTAGAGCAGAGCCCCTCCCTTCCTTATCCAGTGACTTTGTAACAGTGACGAGAAGTTTACTCTAACGTTAGGCTTTTGAAAGGTGAAGACGCTCAAATTACTCCCTGAGAAAAGGCTCCCCGCAACCGCACGTCTGCGAGGCGTCCTCACTCATCCAACAAAGTAGCTTAAGAAGCCCCAGCCCCGCCAGCGGCTGGGGCTGCTGGCGGGGCCGGCCGGCGGGACTCAGTGCCTTGCTGGCGACCTTCGCCAGCCGCTGTATCTTTGTTTGAGCCCCGCAAAACCCTTCAACCGCACTTCGCTATGGCCCCCATCACCTCCCTTTCGCAGCTCGACCCCAACGGCGTGTATACCTACGCCGATTACCTGACGTGGCGGTTTGATGAGTTTGTGGAGCTGATAAAGGGCAAGGTGCGGCGGCCGATGTCGGCCCCGGTGCCCATGCACCAGCAGGTTTCCGTCAACCTGACCACGGAAATCCGGCAGTTTCTGAAACGCAAGCCCTGCCGGGTGTACGCCGCGCCGTTCGACGTGCGCCTCACACGCAGCACGGGCAGCGACGATGCCCAGATTCAGACCGTGGTGCAGCCGGATATTTGCGTGGTCTGCGACCTGACGAAGATTGATAAGCGCGGCTGCGTGGGGGCCCCGGACTGGATTATCGAAATCGTGTCGCCCGGCAACCTCAAACACGACACCAAAACCAAGTTCGACCTCTACGAGGAAAACGGGGTGCGCGAGTACTGGGTGGTGTTCCCTGGGGAGCAGACGGTGCTGGCCTACGTGCTGGACGCGCACGGCCGCTACGAGGTGGCCGGCGAGTACGCCGCCCCCGGCCCCATGCCCGTCACGGTGCTGCCCGGGCTGGCCGTGGAATGGAGCGAAGTGTTCGACGCGGCGGGGTAAAGACTTCGGCCAGCTGGCAAAGTTGGAGCCGAGGCAATTGGCTAAACTCAACCAAGTAAATACTATTGCCCGGCAGCCCCAGCCACACCAGCGGCTGGGGCTTCTGCATGTCACAGCCCACCGGAAGCCACGGCCGGGCCGTGCTACGAGTGGTACGGCTCACGCCCGCTCCGCTACCAGCCGGTACAGGTCTTGGGCATTTTCAAACGCGGCGCCCATGGTGTTGTTGAAGTAGGCATACACGTCTTTGCCCTCCTGGAGGTAGTCGTGTATCTGCTCGGCCGTGTCGTGCAGAAAGTCGCGCTCGTAGGATTCGCGGTAGTTGCCTTTAGGGCCGTGGAAGCGCATATACACAAAGTCAGCCCCCTCGTTGAGTTGGGCATTTCGGGCGGGGCCTTTGTCGTGCAGCACGAGGCTGGCGCCGTGGTCGTCCAGCATGTCAAACGCATCATCGGTATACCAGCTGGGGTGGCGAAACTCCACCGCTTTGCGCCACTCGTGGGCGGAGTCTGCCGCCACAAGTGCAATTAAGAGGGTATTGACCGCCTTTAGCTGACGAATGGTGTTGCTGGGCGGAAACTGAATGAGCAGGCAGCCCTTTTTGGGGCCCAATTCCCGGGCGGCATCCAGAAAGCGGGCAAGGCCGGAGAGGTCCTCGGCCAGCGTCTTGGTGTGCGTGATATCGCGCCACAGCTTGATGGTAAAGTCAAACGCCGGGCCGGTTTCCGCGGCCCAGGCCGCAAATGTTTTGGGCTGAGGGATGCGGTAGAAGGTGCTGTTAATCTCCACCGAGTTGAACAGCGTGGCATAGTAGGTGAGGCGGCTCGTGGCCTGGTAGGCCTCCGGAAAGGTGGCCTTGGGGCCGGGCACGACGATGCCGCTGGTGCCAGTGCGCAGGGTGCCAAGGTGGGCCGGCATGGGAAAGGGTTATGCGGGAGTTTCGGGGTATAACGGGCCACGCGGCTTCGGCGTTTTACCCCGGCGCCTCTTCGCTGGGTTCCAATATACCGCCTGCTGCCGCGGCCGGGGCAGGCGTTTGGTCCGGTTAAAGCGCTGCCGGCAAATAGGGCCACGTGAAATAGAGCAGCGCCCCTTGCAGCAGCGTTAGCGCCAGCGTAACGCTCCAGAAAGCGGCTTTGCGGTTTTTGTGGTGCAGCAGCAAAATGGCGGCCCACGCGCCAGGGGCAGCGCCGGGTAGCGTAGCGAGGTGCAGCGTTTTTTCGGCAATGCGCCGCTGGCCCCGTTGGGCTTTGCGCTTGTCCAGGGCGAAGAGCAGGAAACACAGCAGGTTGAAGGCTAACAGGCAGCTAAGGAGGGGTGTCATAGGACGGCGGGCCTTGCGGCTTAACTAGGCGGGGTTTCGGCCGGGGTGGTCGAGGCCCAGGTCTGAGTTGGTGGGGTGGGTTTGTTACCAAAAGGAGCATTCAGGCAAACCTGAACTCTCGCAATCGGCGGCAAGCGGTCTGGCCCGCACCGGTTGGCCATTCATGCACGGCAAGCGCTACCTGGGCGCCGGCCGTTGCACCGTTGCGGGCACCTCGGCCACACCAATGAGCAGCACTTCGGGGCGCAGTTGTTGGTCAATCAACTGCTGGTCGCTCACCAGGGTGGGGTCGGTGGCCAGTTCGGGCCGCGGGATAGCGGCCAAATCCTGCAGCCAGCGCGCCCGTTGCGGCGCCAGTTCCTCGACCAGGGCGGCCAGAAAGCGGGCGTGCTTCGCCGCGAGCGGGGCCAGCCGGGCCATTGCCTGCCGGTGTTCGGCGCCGAGTTGGGCCAAGGCTTGACGGCCGCTGTCCGTCAAGGGCACCGGGCGGCCGGCGGGCACGGCGTCCTGTAAGGGGGCCGCCCGGCGGCGAATGTCCCGCATCTGGGCCTGGACCGAGTCCACCAATTCGCGGTCCTGGGCCGAGAGCACGGCCGCCACTTGCTGGCGCAGCCGCTGGAAGGCGGGCGCCACGTGGGCCCGGTGATAGGCCGCCCGCCGGGCCTGGGCGGAGGAGGGCGCCGGCGCAGCGGGTGCCGTGGGCAGGACGGGGGGCGTGAACGTGGACGCCCGGCGGTGGGGAGCCGACGCGCGCGGTGTTTGGGCCCCGGCGTGCCCCGTGGTGAGCAGGGCCGCGAAGCCCAGGCCCAGGCAGTTGAGGGAGAGAAAAAACGGGCGACGGTTCACGACAGAGCGAAGGCAGGGCGGCCAGGCCCTTCTGGATAGGTGAGGAATGACGGGAAGACACGGGCGACCGAATGTACTGGATGTTCAGCCAAAGGGCGGTTTTCTGAAAGGCAAAGCCGTTCAAAGCACTTACCAACGAAGGCCCCCGCTGGGGCATTTGCGATGCGATGCCGATGGGGTCATCATTCATTCAGCGGAGTATCTTTCAGCCGCCCCGGCCCCACCAGCGGCTGGGGCGGCTGGCTGTCACGGCCCGGCGGAAACCTGGGCCGCGGCGGCGTCCATATTTCCGGCCCATGAGCCGCCCGCCCGGCCACCGAAAAGCCCCGACTCGGCTTGAGTCGGGGCTTTTTAGTTTCCATCCTGGCACCAGTCGGGGGCTACGGCTGGCGCACCCCGCGGCAGCCGTAGCCTTTGGCATTAGCCCGGGTGGTGGGGTAGTTGGGGTCTTGCAACGCCGAAGTAATGGCGGCCGTGTAGTCTTCCACGAAGCTCCCGCCCTTCATGCCAATGCCGACGGTGTAGTCTTTGAGCACTTCGCCGGCAGCGTTGGCCGTGTTTTCGGTGTTTTTCACCCCCGGCCAGCTGTTCTGGTTGGCGCGGCCTTCGGTGACGGACAAGATGCCGTCGCCCACGTTGCCTTTGAAGCTGCGGCCGGCGGCGTTGGCGGTGGTCACGCAGGGCTCCCAGAGGTTGCCGCTCAGGTCCATTACGCCGTAGTAGCTGCCGCCGGAGAGCTTGCGGTCGGAAGTGGCATCGGCGGCGTAGCCGCTGCGCAGCGGCGCGTCGATGGTGCCGTCGGAGGTGTTGATGTAGTTGGTAGAGAGTGAAGTGCGGACCTGTTTTTCGGCGCTGGTGTTGGCGTTGGCAAGGCCGCCGGTGGGCGGGATGATGTAGGTGCCGGTGGCAAAGCGCGGGTACGGCTGGGGCTCGGGCCCGTTGGCGGCTTTCTCGTACTCCAGCTCGGTCATCGGGCGCAGGCAGGCCCAGTCCAGGAACGCGGCGGCGTCGCTCCAGAGCAGGGAGCCGCAGGCCGTCCATTCGCCGTCGGCGGCTTCGTTGTAGGTGCCGTTGTTGTTGGCATCGGCGCCCACGTAGCCGGTGGTCATGCTGCTGCTGCGCACTTCCAGGTTGTTGCGCACGCCGGTGAGGAAGAGCTTGGTGCCCGCGGTGGCGTGGTTGGCCGTGGTGAGGTCGGAGCGCTCGGGCAGGAAGTCGGAGTTGTTGTAGCTGATGGAGTTCAGAAAATCGCGGTAGCCGGCCTGCGACAGTTCGTACTTCATCATATAGTAAGCGTTGTAGCCAGTGGGAAAGCTGGAATTGATAGTGCCGGTGCCGCGGGGGTCCCAGAGCTGGCCCGCGCCGTTGCCCATGGTGGGCGGGAAGGCGCTGGTGATTTGCAGAGGCGCCAGGCTGCTGCCGTCACCGTAGTTATCGGCCCCGACTACGTTGTTGTAGCCGGCCCAGAAGGGCCCCTGCGGAATATAAACCATTTCCAGGGCAAACACTTTCACGTCAAAAGAGCCCGCCTTCTGGTCGACGCCGATGCTGAGGGCCGTGCCGTCGTTGTCGACCGTGCGCAGGCGGTAGTACACGTAGGCGCTGCCCGCGGGCAGCAGCTGGGCCACGTTGGCGTCGGGGTATTCGTAGCTGCGGGGGCTGCTGCTGTGGCCGGCCGCGGCAATGCGCTGAATCTTGGCGAAGGTGCGGCTGTCGAAGCTGCGTTCCAGTTCGAAGTGCAAGGCGTTGGTTTCGGTGGCGGTTTTCCAAAACAGCAGGGCGGCGCGCTGCTGCCAGCGCCCGCCGAATTCGGTGAGCGTGACGGGCAGCGGCGTGGTGGGCTCGCCTTTCCGGGCCATGGCCCAGCCGTCGTCGTCGCCGCCCAGGAAGATGTTGCGGCCGAAGGGCCGGTTGCTGGCCTGGCCCACGTGGGTGCCGTCGTCGATGCCGCCTTTGAACTGGGCCCTGGCGGCCAGCGGGGCCAGGAGCATCAGGCAGCCGGCCACCGTTATTCTGAGCATACTGAATGAAATCATAGCCCGGGGAGACGTTTAGGAAAGAAGCCAATTGCAAGATGCCGCCAATGCACAACCTATTTCGTTTCAATAGCTTGCGTCGCAACACTCGCTCGGCTAGCCCCGGCTCCACTGGAAGTCCCGAGGCTACAGCCCGCATAACCAAAGTTAAAGACGAATATTTAACTTTCACTATTTATTACTAAAAAGGCACGTGCCGGGCAAGCAGCCCGGGGGGCTGGGCCCGGAGGAGCCTCTTCAATGGCCGGCACACGGTGCCTTAAGTTGCCGGGCAGTTTCTCCTGCATCGGCCGGGGCCCTGGTGCTGAAAAGCCCCGGCTGCGGGCGCAGTCGGGGCTTTTCGGGCGGGTTGGCAGGGTTGCGGGGGCGCTCCGGTTAGCGGTTGCGGGTCCACTTCACGTTCAGGATTTTGAATTCCTGGTTGGTTTTCGCGTCGAGGCGGTAGATTTCCAGCAGCTCGGTGTTCTCGTCGACGAAGGTGTAGACTTCCTTCATGTCGGTATACTGGCCCGCGCCGTTGCGCTGCTGGTAGCGCATGGTCGTCGATTTGGTGGCCGGGTCGTAGGGGCCTTCCATGGCCACGCCGTTGCCGCCGTCCTGAATCATGGCGCGGGTGAATATCTTCTTTTTGGCGTCGTAGCCCGTCACCCGCACCCCGCGGATTTGCTGGCCGTTGATGTTGTACACGACTTCGGAGAGCTGAAAGAGGTCGCCCATCACCATGCGGTTGGTGAGCGACGACGTGCTGGTGAGGGGCGAGGCGGTGGGCGAAAACGTCATGGTGGCCTGCCCCGTCCAGGTACCGCTGGCCCGCGCCAGCAGCTGGTGAAACTCGTCGGCGGCGGGGGCGGGCGCCTTGGCCGCCGGGGCCGCCACCGGGGGGCTGGGCAGCGCGGCCAGCGTTTGGGCCAGGCCCGCGTGAGAAATTGCCCAGCTGCTGAGCACGGCGAGAAGAATCGTTTTCATGGAGCGAAGCTAAAACTGGTGGAACAGTGGAAAAGAAGAAAACGTGGCCGCGGCACAAGCCGCACCCACCGCCCCAAATATAAGCCTCCTGCTATATCCAGTCATGACTTTCCGGGGCCTGACGTTTTCATTGCGCCGCCCAGAGGCAGCGAAAACACCGCGCTAAAAAAAGTGACGTTTTGGGAACGAAAAATATATTTTCCGCAACCCCGGCCGTGAGCGGCATCTTGGTATAGTTATGACAATAGGGCCGGCAACCCGCCTCCCAAGGCACTTCTTTCCACGCTTTTTTCCCGCTTTTATGCCATGTGCCCTCCCCTCTCGTGCTGCCACCAGCGGCTAACCCAGCCGCTGCCCACGCAAGTTTATTATTTGGTGCGCCTGCTGCTCACCCACAACTGCGACGAGCTGCTGGCCGACCAGCAGGAGCCCGTGCAACAGCGCCTGGAGCAACTCTGGGACCGGGTGCAGCACTCGGTGCAGTGCCGCTGCCGGGTGTCGCTGGCCCGGGCCATTGAGCTCACCGAATGCCTCGTGGCGTGCCTGCTGCGCGAAGACTGCTGCCGCCGCTCGCTGCGCCGGGCCGTGTCGTTGCGCGAGGCGCTGGGGCCGGTGCTGGATTAGGAACAACTAGTACGGGTCATTATTGAGCCACGCTTACTTACGCATTCCGGCCCCGGCGGCCGGCGGGGGCGCGAGCTGTAGCGGCGGGGCAGCAGCGCCTATTTATCTTTCGGGATTGAATGGGCGCCTTGTCCACCGCCTCCACTTTTTCTGCCTCCCGCCTTGCGCCCGCCCGCCGACCCTGCCCGCATCAACGTCCAGTCTTCCATCGACGTGAACTACTGGTGCCAAACCCTGAACTGCACCGAAACCCGGCTGCGCAACGCCGTGCTGGCCGTGGGCCCGCTCGTGGCCGATGTGCGGGCCTACCTCAACCGCTGAGAAAACCCGGGCACCGGCTGCCGGCGCGAGGCCATCATCGACCCTCTTCCCTTCTTTCTATGTTTCGACGGTTTACTTCTACGCTGGTATTCGCGGGTGGCCTGTTGCTGTGCGCCCCGGTGGTCCGCGCCCAGCACTCGCTCGCCATTGGCCCGCGCCTGGGGCTGAACCTGGCCACCTACCACTACCCGGAAAAGACGCCGGTAGGCACGCCGGGCTACCGCGCGGGCCTGGAGGCGGGGGTGGCCGGCGCCTGGGGCCGGGGCCACTTCGCGGTGCAGGCGGCCGCGCTTTATTCCCAAAAAGGCTTTGCGCAGCACTACACCGTCGAACTCCGCACGGCCCCAAATCTTCCGGGCATTCCCGCCGAGGTGGAAACCAGCAACCGGCTCGATTACCTGACCGTGCCCTTGTCCGTGGCCTTCACCCAAGGCAATGATGGCCAGGGGGCGCAGGTGTTTGCCGGGCCTTACGTGGGCCTGCTGCTGGGCGGGCGCTACGAAACCAAAGCCGTGCCCCAGAGTGGGGCCCCGACTTCCGACAGCGGCTCCATTACGCCCACCGGCAACGAGGTCCCTGACCTGGACCGCGGCTACACCCGGCGCTTCGATGCCGGGCTGCAGGCGGGCGTGGGCTACCGCTACCGCGCCTGGATGCTCCAGCTGGCCTACAGCGTGGGCCTGCGCAACCTGTCGCCCAGCTACCACTACAACGGCGTTCCCGTCAGCACGCCGGCCTATTACAACCGGGCCTTTCAAGGCTCCCTCACCTACTTGTTTGGCCCGGCGCAATAGCCTGGTTCAAGCATCAGCGCCGGGCTAGGCGGGAGTGGCTTCTGGGCCAGCCGGCTGCTCATCTTCCCCTCCTACCCACCCGATGGAGCCCGACAAAGAAGAATTCCCCGGAGAGCACCGCCTGGTAAGAAGAGTCTTGATAGCCGTGGCTATTCTGCTGCCCGGCCTGATATTTTTTCGGATGTTCGGGCTTTTTGGAGCCTTCATTTTGGCAGAATTTATTCTCAGCCATGCCGTGGCGCTGGGCGCCGGCATTTTGGGTCTGGTTCTGCTCTATGTGCTTGTCCGAAATGCGCTAGACAAAAGAAAGGGGTAAGCATATAGACGTGAAAGCCGGCCTCAAAAAAGCAAGCCGGAAAATGCAGCGATGCTACCGCAGGTTGGCAGCGCCAGCCATTCCCCCCGACCTTTGCGGCTTCTTATGGCCGCTTCCTCTTCCCGCACCTACACGCTCGGCTTCTGGCTGATGTGTTTGTCGTCCTTCCTGTTTTTTGCCAGCTTCAACCTGCTGCTGCCCGAGCTGCCCGAGCACCTCTCGCGGCTGGGCGGGGCCGAGTACAAGGGCTTCATCATTTCGCTGTTTACGCTCACGGCGGCCATTTCACGGCCGTTTTCGGGCAAGCTGGCCGACACCGTGGGGCGCATCCCCGTGATGGTGTTTGGCTCGCTGGTGTGCTTTGTGTGCGGGTTTTTCTACCCCTGGGCCCTCACCGTGTCGGGGTTTCTCACGCTGCGGCTGCTGCACGGGTTTAGCACCGGCTTTAAGCCCACGGGCACGGCCGCCTACGTGGCCGACATCGTGCCCGTGGCCCGGCGCGGCGAGGCCATGGGCCTGCTGGGCGTGACTGGCGCGCTGGGCATGGCCTTCGGGCCGGCCTTCGGCTCGTGGGTGGCCACGCACCACTCGCTCAACGCCATGTTTTACTGCTCCAGCGGGGCGGCCCTGCTCTCGGTGCTGGTGCAGGGCACCCTGACGGAAACCCTGCCGCAGGCCCAACGGCGGCGCTTCAGCCCGGCCTTGCTGAAGTTGAACTGGCGCACCGAAGTGCTGGAGCCGCGCGTGCTGGCCCCGGCGCTGGTCACGGCGCTGTGTTTGTTTCCCTACGGCGCGGTGCTGACGGTGATACCCGACCAAAGCCGGCTGCTGGGGCTGGTGGGCTCCACCAAGGGGCTGTTCTACATCTGCTACACGGCCGCCTCGCTGGCGGTGCGGCTGGTGGCGGGCAAGTCGTCGGACACTTACGGTCGGGTGCCGGTGCTGCGCTGGTCGGCGGGCCTGCTGGCGGCGGGGCTGGGGCTGCTGGTGTGGTCGCCGTCGGTGCCCGTGTTTCTGGCCGGGGCGGTGGTGTTTGGGCTGGGCACGGGCCTGAACTCGCCCACGCTCTACGCCTGGACCATCGACCTGAGCCACCCCGAGCACCGCGGCCGGGGCGTGGCCACCATGTACATCGCCCTCGAAATCGGCATCGGGCTGGGCGCGCTGCTGGCGGGCTGGATATTTGCCAACCAGCCCGGCCGCCTGCCCTACGTGCACGGCCTGAGCCTGCTGTGCGTGCTGGCGGCCGTGGCTTACCTGCTGCGCATCCAGGACACCGGGCCGGTGGCGACGCCGGGCTACTCGGAACCCAGCCCCGAGCCATCGCCCGAAGAAGTAGTGTAAGGGGCGGAAAAAGAAAGATGAACAGCCGATGAAAACCCGATAGATTCAACTATTTTTAGGTTTTCAAATACTGTTTACTCCTTTCCTTTTTATTGATGCCGGCTTCTGTACTGCGGCGCTGCCTGCGGGCCCTAATGCCCCTGCTGCTGGGCGGCTGGCTGCTGGCCGGCGCGGTCCAGGCCCAGCCCGAACCCATCAAGTTCGGCCAAATCGACCAGAAAGACCTCACGGCCGAGCCCTTTGCGCAGGACAGCGCGGCCGCGGCCGTGGTGCTCTGCGACTTCGGCAGCACCAGCGTGCCCAACGGCGGCGAGCTGCGCTTCGACCGGGTGACGCGCATCAAGATTCTGAAGCCGGCGGGGCTGGAATGGGCCAACGTAGCCGTGCTGCTCCACCACGACCGCCCCGGCTACGCCGAGCGCCTGACCAACCTGCAGGGCTTCACTTACAACCTGGTGAATGGCCAGGCCGAACAAAGCGCGCTGGCCCCGGCCACCAGCCTGTTGCTGAAGAAAAACGAGCAGTGTTCGCTGCAGAAATTTGCCCTGCCCAACGTGCGGGTGGGCTCCGTCATCGAGTTTCGCTACACGCTCTATTCCAACTACCTGTCCGGCTTCCGGGGCTGGGAATTTCAGCACAGCGTGCCCGTGCGCTGGAGCGAGTACTGGGCCAGCATTCCGCACCAGTTCAACTACAAGATGCGGCTGCAAACCAAGCAGCCCCTGGCCGTGGACGAGCCGGCCAGCCCCACGGCGCTGCTGACGACCTACCGCTGGGCCATGCGCGACGTGCCCGCCCTGCGCCCGGAGCCCTTCATGACCACCGCGGCCGACTACGTGGACAAGATTTCGTTCGAGCTGGCCAACTATGGCAGCCAGGACATCAGCCGCTCCTGGGAAAAGATTGACCAGTTCCTGCTGCACGAGTGGGAGCTGGGCCAGCAGCTCGACCACTTCAACTTTCTGAAGGCGGACCTGGCCCAACTGCCCGCGCCCACCCCCGACAATGCCCTGCTGCGCCTGGCCGCCGTGCGGGCCCTGGTGCTGAAGGCCGTGCGCTGCACCGGCGAGTTCAGCATGCACACCCGGGTGCCGCTGCGCAAAATTTACCTGGAAACGCACCAGGGCAACACAGCCGAGGTCAATTTCCTGCTCATCGCGGCCTTGCGCGGCGCCGGCTTCGCGGCCAGCCCCGTGCTGCTGAGCACCCGCGCCCACGGCCGGGTGCGGGCCACCATGCCCGAAACCAGCCAGTTCAACTACGTGGCGGCGCACGTGGCGCTGGCCGACGGCCAGGAGCTGGTGCTCGACGCCACCGACCCGCTGCTGCCCTACGACATGCTGCCCGAGCGCTGCCTCAACCAGCAGGGCCGGGTGGTGGGCAGCTCGGCCGGCACGTCCCGCTGGGTTGAGCTCAAGCCCCGCTACCGCCGCACGCACCTGCAGCAGGTGCAGCTGTGCCTGGCCCCCGACGGCGCCCTGAGCGGGCAGGTGCACGAGGAGTTTGGCGGCTACGCCGGCGCCGAATACCGCGACAACCTGCAGCACGACGGCGACAAGAAATTTGCGGCCAGCGTGGGCCAAGCCCTGCCCGGCTGGTCCGTGTCGGCCTTTGCCGTGGCCAACCGCGACAGCGTGCTGAAGCCCTTGGTGCTGGACTACGCCGTAGCGCAGCCCACTCCCGCGCCCGAAGGCGTCCCGGTCGGCACGTTCTACCTGGCGCCGCTGCACTATTTCGGCCCCGAGCGCAACCCCTTCCGCGCCGAAACCCGGCAGTTTCCGGTTGATTTTGGCTACCTGCGCGAAGAAACCATCACCGTGAGCCTGACGCTGCCCGCGGGCTACGCGCTGGCCGAAACGCCCAAATCGAAAGCCCTCGACCTGCCCGACAACGGCGGCCGCTTTGCGTGCAGCACCACGGCCAACGGCACGGCTGTGCAGCTCACCAGCCGGCTGCTCCTGCGCAAGCCCATTTACACCGCCGCCGAGTATGCCGGCCTGCGCGAGCTGTTTCGCCAGATGCTGGAGAAGCAGGCCGAGCGACTGGTTATCAGGAAAGTGGGGTGAGTGCCCCGGCCCCGGGCTTCCATTTTTCTTTTGCTTCTACACTAAACTCCGGCTCTTATTCGATTTAAGCTTTACATGATTATTTCCCTGTTTTTCGGGCGCGGGCGCTGGCTGGCGGCCGCATTCTGCCTGCTGCTGAGCTGGCCGGCCCTGGCCCAGCCCGAACCCATTAAGTTTGGCCAGGTCGACAAGAAAGACCTCACGGCCGAGCCCTTCGCGCAGGACAGCGCCGCCGCGGCCGTGGTGCTCTGCGATTTCGGCCGTTCGCGCATGGAAGGCAAAGGCGCCGGCCTGCAAGTGGTGTTTGAGCGGGTGACGCGCGTCAAAATCCTCCGAAAAGCTGGCTTTGACTACGCCACCGTGGAAATCCCGCTTTACCACCGCGACGACGACCAGGAAAAAGTGTCGGGCTTGCGCGGCTTCACCTACAACCTGGTGAACGGCGTGGTGGAAAAAACCAAGCTCGAAGCCAGCGGCGCGTTTATCGAAAAGCGCACCCCGACCACCAACATCCAGAAGTTCACGCTGCCCAACGTGCGCGAAGGCGCCGTGATTGAGTACGCCTACACGCTGCGCTCGGACTTCCTGTTCAACTTCCAGGACTGGACGTTTCAGCAGGACATTCCCGTGCGCTGGAGCGAGTACCGCGTCAGCCTGCCGGTGTTTTACAAGTACAAGATTATTTACCAGGGCAGCCGGCCCTTCGACGTGAACGAGTCTCACGCCGGCACCGTGGGACTCGTCCTCGACGACCGCATCCCGGCCGGCGCGGGCCTTTCGGCGGGTACCTCCACGGGCACATTGGGCATCACGGCTCCCACCGAAGAGCACCAGTGGGTGCTGAAAAATGTGCCCGCCTTTCGCGAGGAGCCCTACATGACCACGGCCCGCGATTACCTGGCGCGCCTCGACTTTGAGCTCACCGCCGAGCAGTGGTCGGCCACCGACTTCCGCGACCTGACCGGCACCTGGGGCAAAATCAACAGCACCCTGCTGGCCGACGAGGACTTTGGCGGGCGCCTGGGCCGCTCGGGCCCGCTGAAGGAACCGGCGCAGGCCCTGGCCGTGCTGCACCCCACCGTAACGGCCCGCGCCGCTGCCGTGCGCCAGCTGGTGATGGCCGCCGTGCGCTACGACGGCAAGGACCACTGCTTTGCCCAAGAACCGCTACGCAAAGCCTACGACGCCCACCGCGGCAGTTCGGCCGACGTGAACCTGTTGCTCATCGCCGCCCTACGCGACGCCGGTATCGACGCCCAGCCCCTGATACTGAGCACCCGCGACCACGGCCACGTCAACAAGGAGTTTCCGCTGCTGGACCGGTTCAACTACGTGGTGGCGCTGGTGGCGCTGGCTGGCGGCCAGGACCTGCTGGTGGACGCCACCGAGCCGCTGCTGCCCTGCGGCGTGCTGCCCGAGCGCTGCCTCAACCGCGTGGCCCGGCTGGTGACAAAACAGGAGGCCGACGGCCGCTGGGTCGACCTCACGCCGGCCCAGCGCCAGGTGCGCTTCCAGCAGGTGGCCCTGACCCTGGACGCCCAGGGCGGCCTCAGCGGCAAGGTGCACGACGAGCGCGGCGGCTACGCGGCCGCCCACGCCCGGGCCGAGCTGGCCGACCAGGGCGAGAAGAAATACCTGGCCGGGCTGCTGCGGCGCCACGAAGGCTGGGCCGTGCCCAAGCTGACCGTGGGCGCCGCCGAAACCGTGGACAAGCCCTTGAGCCTGGACTACGAGTTTACGCAGCCGGCCGGCGACAACGCCGCGGCCGGCACCCTCTACCTGAGCCCGCTGAGCGAGTTCGGCGCCGGCCAGAACCCGTTTCGGCACGAAGACCGGGCTTTTGCCGTCGACTTCGGCATGATGCAGGAAGAAACCCTGCTGGTGACCCTGACGCTGCCCGCCGGCTACGAACTGGCCAGCGTGCCCAAGCCCGCCGTGGTGGACCTGCCCGACAACGGCGGCCGCTTCCTCTACAACGTGGCCAGCACCGCCCCCGGCGTGGTGCAGCTCACCAGCCGCCTCACCCTGCGCAAGCCCGTGTACGCGGCCGAAGAATACGCCAGCCTGCGCGAGCTCTACGGCCAGCTGCTGGCGCACCAGGGCGAGAAGCTCGTCATCCAGAAAAAAGCCGGCGGCTAGGTCGTGTGGGCCGGCTTTTGGTCCTTAATTCCAAGTGTTTTCCTCGTATCTTTTGGCAATTTAACCGTCCGTATTTTAATTCATTTCCTGCATGAAACATTCTCTACTGCTAACTGCGGCGGTAGGCGTTGCCTTGTTCGGCGCCGTAGCGGCGCAGGCCCAGACGGCACCTATCAAATTTGGCAAGCCCGACCCGGCCGATTTCCTCGCCGCTTCTTTTGTGAAGGACAGCGCCGCCACGGCCGTGGTGCTCTGCGACTTTGGCACCACCAGCTTCGTGTACACCAACAACGACTTCCAACTGGTGTCGGAGCGGGTGACGCGTATCAAAATCCTGAAAAAGGCCGGCTTCGACGCGGCCACGGTGGAAGTACCGCTCTATCACCACGACTCGCGCACCGAGAAAATATCGGGCCTGCGCGGCACCACCTACAACATGGTGAGCAACAAGCTGGTGCCCAGCAAGCTCGACGCGGCCAACGCCTTCACGGAGGAGCGCACGCCCAACGTGCGCATCCGGAAGTTTACCCTGCCTGATGTGCGCGAGGGCTCCGTGATTGAGTACAGCTACTCGGTGACGTCGGACTTCTTTTTCAACTTTCAGGACTGGACGTTTCAGCGCGAAATCCCGGTGCGCTGGAGCGAGTTTCGGGCGGCGATACCGGAGTATTTTCACTATAAGATGCTGATGCAGGGCTACCACGCCCTGGCCGTGCAAACCCAAACCGAGGGCTCGGCCCAGTTCACCACGCAAACCGGCGGCAGCTTTTCGGGCAACGGTCCCACCCGCGAAGGCCCCAGCTCCAGCGTGACGACGAGCCGCCTCACCAGCTACCGCTGGGCCATGAAGGACGTGCCGGCTTTCCGCGACGAGCCGTACATGACCACGTCGGAAGACTACGTGGACCGCATCAATTTTCAGCTGGCCGGCCTGCAGTTCCCGGGCCAGGGCTACCAGAACGTGGCCGGCACCTGGAACAAGATTGACATGGAGCTGCTGGCCGATGAAAACTTCGGCCAGCAGCTCGACCGCGGCAACTTCCTGAAGGACCAGATGAAAGCGCTGGCCTTGCTGCACCCCGACCTGAGCGCCCGCGCCGCTGCCGTGCGCCAGGTGGTGATGGGCGCCGTGCGTTACGACGGCACCAACCGCTATTCCACTTCGGGCTCGCTGCGCAAGGCCTTCGATGCCCACCTGGGCAGCTCGGCCGACGTAAACCTGCTGCTCATTGCCGCCCTGCGCGACGCCGGCCTTGAGGCCCACCCCGTGCTGCTGAGCACCCGCAGCCACGGCCGCGTGAACGAGGCACAGCCCCTGCTGGACCGGTTCAACTACGTGGTGGCGCTGGTGCCGCTGGCCGGCAGCCAAGACCTGCTGGTGGACGCCACCGACCCCTTGCTGCCCTGCGGCGTGCTGCCCGAACGCTGCCTCAACCAAAGCGGCCGCCTGATTATGCCCAAAGCGGGCGAGGGCCGCTGGGTGAACCTGGCCCCCAGCCAACGCTACGTGCACTACCAGCAGGTGGCCCTGACCCTGGACACCCAGGGCGGCCTCAGCGGCAAAGTGCACGAGGAACACGCCGGCTACGCCGGGGCGCAGGCCCGCAAAGAGCTGGTGAGCCTGGGCGAGAAAAAGTACCTGACCGAGCTGGCCCGCCCCCACAGCGGCTGGACGGTGCCCAAATTTGCCGTGGCCGAGCGCGAAAACGTGAGCAAGCCCCTGGCCCTGGACTACGAGTTTACCCAGCCGGCCGACGACAACAGCACGCCCGGCACCCTGTACCTGAGCCCCTTGCGCGAGTTCAACAGCGACCAGAACCCCTTCCGGCACGACGACCGGCTGTTTCCGGTGGACTTTGGCGCGCCCCGCGACGAAACCCAGACCATCACCCTGACGCTGCCCGCCGGCTACGAAGTGGCCGAGCTGCCCAAGCCCGCCGTGGTGGACCTGCCCGACAACGGCGGCCGCTTCCTCTACAACGTGGCCAGCACCGCCCCCGGCGTGGTGCAGCTCACCAGCCGCCTCACCCTGCGCAAGCCCGTGTACGCGGCCGAAGAATACGCACAGCTGCGCGAGTTCTACCGCCTCATGCTGGAAAAGCAGGGCGAGAAGCTCGTCATCAAAAAGAAAGTTTAACGGCCCATTACGTCCTTTTTTCGGCCTTTTCCTTGCTCTCTGTGAAAGCATTACTCTCCCTGTTGGCGGCGCTGCCGCTGAGCGGCTTTTTGCTGCGCCCGGCCGCGCCGGCGCCCAAGTACGCGGTGGCCGACATTCCGGCCGCGCTGCGCGAAGGCGCCCACGCCGTGCTGCGCGCCGACAACGAGGTGGTGACCGTGAAAAGCGCCGGCCGCCTGGTGCACACCGTGCACCGCGTCATCACGGTGCTCGACGCGGCCGGCGACGACTTTGGCCGCCACACGGTGAGCTACGACGCCCTCAACTCGCTGGCTTACCTGCGCGGCGCCGTGTACGACGAAAACGGCCGCCTGCTGCACCAGCTGCGGCCGGCCGAAATCCACGACCAGGGGGTGGGCGACGCCGGCGGCAGCTTCATGACCGACGTGCGCGTGCGCTACGCCGACCTGCGCCAGCCCCAGGTGCCCTACACGGTGGAGTTCGACTACGAAGTGGTGTCGGACAACGCCCTGTTTTACCCCGGCTGGCAGCCCCAGGAAGAAGAAGGCCTGGCCGTGCAAGACGCCACGTTTAAGGTGACCACGCCCACCGAGCTGCCCCTGCGCTACCAGGAGCGGCAGTGGCCCAAAGGCGCCGCCGTGGCGCACACCGCCGACGGCGGCCGCGAAACCTACGAGTGGCAGCTGAGCGCGCTGCCGGCGGTGGAAGAAGAAACGGCCGCCCCGCCCCTGGCCTACACCACGCCGGCCGTGGTGCTGGCCCCCGGCGACTTTGAGGTGCAGGGCCACAAGGGCACGGCGGCGTCGTGGAAAGGCCTGGGGCAGTGGAGCTACGCCCTGAACGCCGGCCGCGACCAGCTGCCGCCCGCCACCGTGGCCAAGGTGCAGGCTTTGGTGAAAGACGCCCCCGACGCCCGCACCAAAGCGCAGCGCATCTACGAAATGCTGCAGGGCAGCACGCGCTACATTTCGGTGCAGCTGGGCCTGGGCGGCTGGCAAACCTTCCCGGCCAGCTCGGTGGCCAGCAACGGCTACGGCGACTGCAAAGCCCTGAGCAACTACACCATGGCCCTGCTGGCCGCCGCCGGCGTGCCCGCCTACGTGGCCCTGGTGGGCGCCGGCGACGACCGGCCCGACCTGCGCGCCGACTTCCCCAGCTCGCAGTTCAACCACGCCATTGTGTGCGTGCCGATGGCCCCGGCCGGCCGCCCCGACACGCTGTGGCTGGAGTGCACCAGCCAGACCGAGGCCTTCGGCTACATGGGCAGCTTCACGGGCAACCGCCACGCGCTGCTCGTGACGCCCGAGGGCGGCAAGCTGGTGGCCACGCCCCGCTACGGCGCCGCCGAAAACCGCCAGACCCGCCGCATCGACCTGACCCTGGACGCGGTGGGCGGCGCCACGGCCACGGCCCGCACCCTGCGCACTGGCCAGGAACAGGACCTGTACGCCCAGCTGCTGCACCAGCTCGGGCCCGTGGAGCAGCGCAAATACGTGACCGACCGCCTCAAGCTGCCTACCTTCACCCTCACCAAGTTCACCCTGGCCGCCGCACCCGCCAAGGCCGCGCCCGCCATCGTGGAAACGCTGGGGCTGGCCCTGCCGGGCTTTGCCATGCCCAGCGGCAAGCGCGTGTTCGTCAACGCCAACCTGCTGAGCCGCCTGCCCGCGCTGCCGGCCCAGGTGGGCGAGCGCCACACCCCCGTGTGGCTTTCCGACGCCTACCTGCACGCCGACACCGTGCGCCTGCACCTGCCCGCCGGCTTCCGGCCCGAAACCCTGCCCGCCCCGGTGCAGCTCAGCACGGCCTACGGCAGCTACTCCAGCCAGTACCAGAACCTACCCGACGGCAGCGTGCAGTACATCCGCCGCCTGGAGCTGAAACGCGGGCAGCTGCCGGCTTCGGCTTACACCGGCTACCTCGATTTCCGTCGCAAAATCAGCGTAGCGGATAAAGCGCAGGTGGTTTTGCTGAAAACGGAGAGTTAAAATAAGGGTATTGGGTATTGGGTATTGGGTATTGGGTATTGGGTATTGGGTATTGGGTATTGGGTATAATAATTTCTGTGCAACATGCATCAACCAATAGAAGAATTGGTGGTCTTTGCCCGCTTTGAGGAAGCGACAGGCCGCATTTGGAACATGGTGCAGAAGTGGCGGCCATTAGCGCAGGACACGATTGGCAAACAAGTCATTCGCTCTGCCGACAGCGTTGGGGCCAATTTAGTGGAAGGAGATGGCCGGTATAGCAAAGCCGACGCCCTACACTTTTTTATCATTGCGCGTGGGTCTGCCCGAGAAACCTGCCTATGGGTGAAACGCGCTCAGAAGCGGCACCTGCTATCTGAGCAGGAAGCCAATGAGCTTCTTCAATTATTAGCCGATGGCATGCGGATGCTCAATAACCTGATAACCTACCGCCGTACTACCTCCCTAAAACCCAACGCCTAAAACCGAAGACCTAACCCCTAAAACTTCACCCGCAGCTGGGCCTTCACCTCGTTGCGCAGCGAGCCCTGGATGCTTTCCAGGCCGCTGCCGATGACGTTCTGGTGGCGGTAGCGGGTTTCAGCGTAGCGCAGCCACAAGGTCATGGCGCGGTTGAGGCGGATTTCGGCGATGCCGTACATGCGCGTGCCCTGGCCGTAGAGCGCGGGCACCGACACGGCCAGCAGCACGTCCTGCTCATACACGTACTGGCGGGTGTCATAGTCGTCGGCGTCGAAGAGCGAGTAGCGGGCCGTGAGCTTGAGGTAGCGGTTGAGCTGGTAGCTCGCGTCCTGGGCCAGGGCGTAGCCGCTGCGCCAAGCCAGGTTGGTGTCGTCGCGCAGGCGCGAGGTTTGCAGGCGGGTGCGCAGGCTCAGCGCCGTGCTGATGTCGGTGTTGTAGTACACCAGCAGGCTTTGGCGCAGCTGCTCGCCGGGCAGCGGCAGCACGCGGCTCGGGTCCAGGTTGAGGAGGTCGGCGGTGGCCAGGTCGCGGGGCTTGAGGCGCTGGCGGGCCTGCACGTAGAGCAGGCTGGTTTTGGTGGGCGAGTAGGCCACGCGCACCAGGGCGTCGTGGCCGTCGGTGGGGGCGCTGGCCCGGTAGCGCAGCCACGGGAAGCGGTACTGGTCGTAGTAGGCCGAGATTTCCCACTGGGCAATGGGCCGCACTTTCAGGCCGATGTAGACGCCGGTTTCGTTGATGTTGCGGGTGTTTTCGCTGAAGGCGTTGCCGTAGAGGGTGTGAAAATTCGGGTCGTAGTGCCGCACCAGCAGGGCCGCGTCCACGCTGGAGCCGAGGCTGGCCAGCAGGCCGTTCACGGTGCCCAGGCCGCCGCCGGTGCTGCGCGCCGTTTCGCCAAACAGCAGGAAGTTGCGGTACACGTAGCTGTAGTTGACGCTCAGGGCCAGGTTTTCCTTGCCGCTGAACTCGAAGCGGTTGTACACTTCGGGGCGCTTGAGGATGGCCGTGCCGTAGTGCGTGAACACGCCCGTGGCCCCGATGGCCAGGTTGCCGTTGCGGCTGGTGTAGCCCACGTTGCCGCCGCCCACGGTTTCCTGCAGCTGGTGCCGGTTGGCCAGTTCCGAAGCCGTGCGGTGGAAGCCCGTGTAGAGCAGCCCCGAGGTAAACTCGTCGTACTGCGCCAGCGAATCGAGGCTCTGCTGCAGGTTGGCGTCCACGTTCTTGTGCGACACAAACGCCGTGGCCTGCACCGTGGGCGCCACCTGCACGGTGGCCGCCCCGCCCCGGAAAAACGTGTTTTCGAGCAGCGACGAGTACGCCCGCACGCCCAGCGACGAGCGCCGCAGCGTGGTAATCGTCTCGGCACCCTTGCCCACGCCTAGCCCCGACGACAGCAGCAACCCCTGCCCGAACTGCAGCTGGTAGTCGCCCAGCGCCAGGGTTTTCAGCCGGCCGCGTTCCTGAATCACGAAGTGCGCCGACACGTAATCGGCCCCAAACTGCCCGTTCTTCGGGTTCCACACCAGCTGCTCGCCGGCGTCCTTTTCCATCGAAAAGCCCAGGCTGAAGTCCTTGGTGTGGCTCACGCGGTAGCGAATGAGCATCTTATCGGGCGAGCCGAGGTAGCGCGTCGTTTCCTTGCCCTGGTAGAGCGTGGGCGGGGTGTAGCCCTGGCGCTGCTGCAGCACCCGCTCGTAGCGCAGGTAGAGGGCGTTGTTGTCTTCCTTGGCGATGCGCTGCCACAGCGTGCCGCGGCTGGAATTGGCGTTGCTGCTGAGCACGCTCACGAAGGGCAGGATGCGGCCGATGGTGCGCAGGTCGTAGCCCTCAATGCTTTGCAGCTCATACACGCTTATCAAGTCACCATTCACCTCGCGGTGGCGCAGCAGCGTGGTTATCTGGTTTTCGTTGAGCAGCAGCAGGCCGCGCAGGTCTTCGCGGGTGGCCGTGTTGAGGTTGATGGGCGTCTGGTAGTATTGCAGCAGCGTTTCGTAGAGGTCCTCGTACGGCACCTCGTCCGACTGAATTTCGGCAAACAGCTCCTGCGTGAGCCGGTCCAAATCGGGCGGGCGGCGCACGTAATCCTGCGCGTGCGCGGAGTGCGCCAGCAGCAAGGCGCTGCCAACCACCAGGCCGGCCAGCCCGTTTCGCATTTTTCCCGAAGCGGTGAAGCGTAGATGTTTTCTCATTGCCTTCCGCCCCACGATTTGCTCACGCTCAGGTGCTGGCTGAAACCCAGCGCCTGCTGAAATGCCGCCGCGTAGTCAATCTGAAACGCCCCGGCCGCCACGCCGATGCCCGCGCTGGCCTGCTCGGTGAGGGTGGCCAGGCCCAGGCGGGCCGCCAGCACCGGCACCGGCCGGTACTCCAGGCCGGCCTTGAAATTGGCGTCGCGCTCCACGTCTTTCTCGGTTTCCACCAGCAGCGTCACCTGGGCGTTGGGGCGGTAGGCCAGGCCGGCTTTGAGCACGGTGGGCACCCGCTCGTCCTGGTAGCTGGCCAGCTTGGTTTGGCTGAGGTTATAGAGCGAAGCCCCGAACGTGAGGCGGTTGGGCAGAATCTCAATCTGGCCGCCCAGCGTGCCCAGCGCCACCCGCCGGCTGCCCAGCCCCTCGATGCTCACCTGCAGCATGTCGACGCGGGCGCCCAGGCTGATTTGGCCGAAGCGGTAGCCGTAGCCCACGCCCGCGCGGGTTTCGTTGTAGAGCGTGCCGCCGAAGCGCTGCGCCTCAAACGCCACCACGCCGTGCCGGGCCCAGGTGCGCGCGGCCGGGGCCACCACCTGGGGCGCGGCCGTGCCGTCGGCGGGCGGGGCGGCGCTGGGCTGCCGGCCTAGCGGCAGGGCCACCGTGAGCGCGCCCACGTTCAGGGCCGCGCTGAAATAGCGGTTTTCGGCGTAAAAGCCCACCGTGGGCTGCTGGATTTCGCTGATGCCGGCCACGTTGTTGCCCATGCTCCACACCTCGCCCGACAGGGCCACCGAGGCGTTGCTGAGGCCGGCCGCGCGGGCCCCGCGCACGCCGGGCCCGTTGCCCTGCGCCGCCGCGGAGTGCCCGGCCAAAGACAGCGAAAAGAACCCAATAATTGAAAGATAACGGGGTAAACAGTGTTGCATGACGGGAAGGTAGCACCTTGCCGCCAATTGGCGGGGCTAGCTTTCGAAATTATTTTCGGCCCCTAACCGGTTATGCAATCCGGCGCCCTGCCGAACTTGCCGCCTTATGCCCCGCCCCTTCTCTGCCGCGCCGCGCCGCGAAACGCTTCTTTACCGCAACCACCCCCTCCACTACACCCTGGTTTTTCGCTCCCGGCGCACCATAGGCTTCGCCGTGCGGCCCGACGGCAGCGTGCACATCAGCGCGCCCGCCGGTACTTCGCCCGAGTGGGTGGCCCAGCAGGTGCTCAAAAAAGCCGACTGGATTCTCAAGCACCAGGAGGCGTTTGCCAGCCGCCCGGCGCCCGTGCCCAGCCGCCGCTACGAGGCCGGCAGCTCGCATTTTTACCAGGGCCGGCCCTACGCCTTGCGCTTCGCGGAAGCAGCCAAGCCCCGCATCACGCTGCAAGCCGACGAGCTGCTTATCGCCGCGCCTGCCCCGCTAACCGCCGCCCAAACCGAAGCCTTGCTGCACGCCTGGTACGCCCGCCAGGCCGGGCCGCTCTTCGCCGAGTCGCTGGCCCGGGTATGGCCGCGCTTTGCCGAGTTCAACCTCACCCGCCCCACCCTTGCGGTGCGCCAGATGCGCACGCGCTGGGGCAGCTGCACGCCGCGCACGGCCCGCATTCGCCTCTCGCCGGAGCTGGTGCGGGCCCGCCCCGAGTGCCTCGACTACGTGCTGCTGCACGAGTGCTGCCACCTGCTGGTGGGCGACCATTCCAAGGCCTTCTACGACCTGCAAACCCGCCTGCTGCCCGACTGGGAGCACTGGAAAGCCGAGCTGAATGCGCTACCGAAGTAGGGCGACTGACTAATTCAGGTAATCAGCAAGCGGCTTGTCTGCGGCATCGCGCCAGGCCTGCTTGCCATTCACCGAATACCCGCAGACGACTTCGGCAGCTTGCTTGATGCTTCCGAATAAATAGTCCTGCTGAAATTCCAACCGGTCGACGTGCCGCACCAGAATCTGCTGTTGCAACAGCCTTTTGCGCAGTGCGGCGCTGGCCAAGCCTATGCTTCCACGGTCTTCCGGCATGGCCGTAGAGCCGGCCCGCACCCGCAGCTGCCGGGTGGCGGGGTCCCAGTCGGCCGTGGCCCGGATGCCCAGCCGGTTCAGCACCAGCACAAATTCTACCGAAGCCGCCGCGGCCCGCAGCGCCGGGGCCGCAGCCGCAGCCGGCGGAACCTGATTTGGCGAGGAGGCCAGTTTGGCTACGGCAACCGGTTTGGCTGTTGTCTTCGCTGGCCCGCCCGCCGGCAATTCGGGGCCCGCGCCAGTTCCGGGCATCATCGTACCACCCATCAAAAACGCCTGCGCCTCGGCCGGGGTGATGGTTAGAACTTTGGCGGCCAGCAGCTGCACCATGGCCTGAGGCAACGACGGAAACGGCGGCAGCGACACCAGCTTCTGGGCATCGGGCAGCACGTCCTGCATGGCCCGCTCCTTCTTGCCCAGCATCAAATACGCTTCGGCCTTGTGGCGGGCCGTGTGGTTCAGGATGTTGTCGCGGTGCAGGAACGTTTCCAGATAGCCCGCTACCTCTTCCAGCCCGTCCTGCTGCACATCGAACTTGCAAAACAGCTTGTCCTTGAACTCGCCGCTGGTGAAGGAGAAGTAGAACCGCCAGTGCCGCCCGTCGGTGATGACTGTGAACAGGGCGGTGTGGTCGCGGTTGTAGTCGCGCAGCTGCTTTTCCACCGCTGCCAAATCAGCGGCGAAAGCCCCCACGGCTTTGCATTCGATGAAAACGGCCGTGCCTTCAAAATCGTGGGTGAACAAGGCCACGTCCACGCGGGTGTTGTCCTCCTTTTTGGTGGCTTTGAATTCGGTGTAGACTTCCGTGGGGTTCCAGATGTCCCAGCCCAGCGCCTGCACCACCCGCGCCACCAGCGACAGCCGCACGTGCTCCTCGTTGTGGTATTCCTTGTTGGCCAGGCGCTGGCGGATGTCGGCTAGTAGTTCGTGCATTATGCGGTAGTTCGGCGGTTATTTCCGGGTAAAGAAAACGCACCGCTGCGCTTTTGCACCATGCCGGTGGCGGCGGGCTGCCTGTTGCGCCCGGGCGGCCCCGTTCCCGCCCGTACCTTTGCCTCATGCTGTCCCGGCTTTTCCGCGCGCTTTTCCTGGGTTTGGTATGGTTTTACCGCCACTTCATTTCGCCGCTCACGCCCGCGAGCTGCCGCTACACGCCCACCTGCTCGGCCTACGCGGCCGAGGCCATCACGAAGTACGGGCCCTGGCGGGGCGGGCGCCTGGCCCTGCGGCGCATTGCCAGCTGCCACCCCTGGGGCGGCTACGGCTACGACCCCGTACCCTAGCCCCGGGCCTGCGTATAGGAGGAGTTCACCGTTTGAATTCCATTTGATGCGTTTTGCTTCCCTCCTGCTGGCCCCGCTGGCCCTTCTGCTTACCGCTTCGTGCTCACAGGCCCAATCTGAAAAAGCTGGCAAAACCAAAGCCGAAACCGGTCTGCCCAAAGGCGGCGACCGCCGCAAAGACAAAAACGCGGCCTCCGAAGTCCCCGGCCTGCGCAAAATTGGCTCGCTGAAAGGCGTGGTGCCCGAAAGCTCGGGGCTGGCCCCGGCCCCCACCGCCGGCAATTACTACAGCTTCGGCGACGACGGCAACCGCCCCATTCTCTACGAAATCACGGGGACCGGCGAGCTGGTGCGCCGCCTCGACGTGCCCGCCGACAACAACGACTGGGAAAGCCTGAGCCGCGACGGCCAGGGCAACTACTACATCGGCAACTGCGGCAACAACGAGAGCACGCGCCGCGACCTGAGCATCTACAAGTTCCGGCCCGACGCGCCGGCGCAGGCGGGCACCATTGCCTTCCGCTACCCCGACCAGAACGAGTTTCCGCCCAAGAAAAAGCAACGCAACTTCGACTGCGAAGCCAGCCTCTGGCACGACGGCCAGGTGTGGCTTTTCACCAAAGACCGGGGCCAGTCCAGCACCAGCAACGTCTACACCGTGCCCGACCAGCCCGGCGACTACACGGCCAAAAAGGTCACCTCCCTGGCCATCCCCGGCCAGGTGACCGACGCCGCCCTGCGCGCCGACGGCCGCCGGCTGGTGCTGCTGGCCCGCGGCGAGCTGTTTATTCTCGACGGCAACTCCTGGGCCGACATCCTCAAGGCCCCGCCCCGCCAGGTGGCCCTCACCGGCGCCGGCCAAACCGAAGGCGCCGTGTTCAAAGACGACAACACTTTGCTCATCAGCACCGAGCAAGGCGGGCTGTTTGAGTTTACGTTGCCGTAGGCGCGTCCATTTTTAGAAAGCAAAAGCGGGGGCGCAAGGTTGCTATTGAATCAAACCTTGCGCCCCCGCTTTTGCTTTGAATGCCCTTGTGCGAAGCAAAGCCGGGCCGTTTTACGGGCGTGACGAAGCAGCGCTGGCGTCGGGCAGCGGCTGCGGGTCGCCTTCCTTGCCCAGGTCGCGCGGGGCGTAGCCGTAGGGGTTCTTCGGGTCTTTGCCGGCCCGCCACAGCACCCAGATGCCAATGAGGATGAGCGGAATGCTGAGCTTCTGTCCCTGGTTCAGCAAATTGCCGTTTTCGAAGGCCACCTGGTTTTCTTTCAGAAATTCGCCCAAAAACCGCTGGATAAACAGCAGCACCACAAACAGGCCGAACAGTTGCCCACGCGGCGTGCGGTCCTTGGTGCGGTTCCACATGGAGTAGAGCAGCACGAGTAGAAAAATGCAGAACAGCGCCTCGTAAATCTGGGTGGGGTGGCGCGGCACGGCGGTGCCCGCAATGAGGTGCTCGGTGTCGCGCGGGAAAATGAACGCCCACGGCACGTCCGTGGGCCGGCCCACGATTTCCGAGTTCATCAAGTTGCCGGTCCGAATGCAGGCGCCGCCCAGCGCCACCACAATCACAATGCGGTCGAGCACCCACAGGTAATCGAACTTATTTTTGCGCGCAAACAGCCAGCAGGCCAGCAAGATGCCGATGGTAGCGCCGTGACTGGCCAGCCCGCCGTGCCATACCTTGAACAGCTCCAAAAACCCCTGCTCCTTGAGAATTTCGGGCTCATAAAACAAGACGTGCCCCAGCCGCGCGCCCACGATGGTGCCAATCAGCATGTAAATCGTAATCACGTCAACCCATTGCGGCGATACCCGCTCGGAGCGGTAGATGTGCGTGAGAATGAACGTGCCCAGCACAAAGGGCAGCATGAAAAACAGCCCGTACCAGCGCAGCACTATCGGGCCCAGCTCGTGGCCAAACACGGTCCAGGGCCCGAAGGAATGAATGATGGGGTCGACGTTCCAGGTGATGGCGGCGAGAAAAGGCAGCATGCGTGGCAAGAATGAAAGATGGGTTCAAAGGTACTCCGCCGGTCGGGCTCGCAGTCCTGCGAACGCCGCCGGGCTTTTAGCAAGGCAGTGGGGGCAAGCCCGGCCGGCAGCCGTTGGGCCGGAAAATGTGCGCCCGGGGGTTAGCGCGGCGGCGGGTAGTCGGAAGCCGCTCCGCGCGCAGTGACGGCGGCGTCCGGACGCAGCCCCGAGCCATCGCCGCTCAGGCTCAGCACCAGCGCCGCCAGCAGGGCCGCATAGGCGGGCCGGCGCAGCCAGGCGAGCAGCGTTGGCCGGGCCGCCGGGGCCGTGAGACGGGCATGCACCCGGCCGTAGAAAAAGGGTCGGGGCCGGGCCTTGGGCTGGCTGCGCAGCTGGCGCAGCAAGTCGTCCCAGGCCTCGTCGGCCTCGGAGCGAACCGTGGAATCAGACATGGCGAAAGTGGGGTTGCAGGTGTTTGCGAAGGGTTTTGCGGGCGCGGAACAGCAGTGATTCCACAGCGGGCACGGTCGTGTTGAGCACGGCCGCAATTTCCTCGTAGCGCAGCTCCTGCTCGTGGCGCAGCGTGAAGGCGACCTGCTGCGGCTCGGGCAGCCGGGCAATGTGGTGCAGCAACAGCCCCAGCTGCTGCTGGCCTTCGAGCAGCGCCAGGGGGTGGGCGTGGTGGGGCACTTCGTGCAGCACGTCGTTGCCAAAACCCAGCAAGCTGGTGAAGTAGGCAAAACGCTTTTTGGCCCGGGCCCGCCTAAGGTTTTTCAAGGCCCGCGACGTGGCCAAGCGGTACAGCCAGGTGCTCAAAGCCGCCTCGCCCCGAAAACGGCCAATGGTCTGGTACACCTCCACGAATACTTCCTGGGCCACGTCCTCGGCTTCCTCCGGGGAGCGCAGCAGCGAAAGCGTCAGCCGGTAGATGCGGTCCTGGTACCGCTCCACCAACGTCCGAAAGGCGGCCTCGTTTCCCAGCTGCAGCTGCGCCACCAGCTCAGCCTCGACTTCGGCAGCTGGGTCAGGGGCCAAAGTCGGCGGGTCATCGGCCAGCAGCAGCGGAAGAGCGTAAGCCACAAAAAGAAGTTGAGAGGTCCGTAAAAGTCGTCCCGGCGTCGGATTAACCGGGCTACAGCACCTTAGGCCCCAGTTGCCCAACAAACTTGCGCGCAGCTTCCGATTTTTTATTTTTCAAGGCCACACCGTCCCAAAACGCGGGCTTACAGTCCGGCCAGCTCTTCGGCAAAACCGCCGCTGAGGATGGGGAAGCGCAGCCAGGAGCGCGGGTCCACGTTGTAGTCGTCGAGGTGGAAGCTGGGGGCGTAGCGCTCACGTTTCCATTGGTTGCGGCTCCAGAGGTTGTAGAAGCGGCGCACGTAGGTTTTTAGTTGCTCTTCGTCGAAGCCCGTGCCCTCGCCTTCCAGCATGGCCAGCACCTGCCGGGGGCTGAGCCGGTCGTAGAACGCCAGCCGCTCGATGCGGTTGAGCAGGGCGTAGGGCATGAGGTCGCGCTCGTCGGTCTGCTTTTCTTCCAGCGGGCGCAGCTCGGCGGTGGGCTGCAGGGCGTTCACGTGGCGCAGGGCCGTGTAGCCCAGCTCGGTTTCGGCCCAGCGCAGCCATTTTTTCACGAAGTCCTTGTCGACGCCCGCAATGGGCGAGATGCTGCCGGCCGTGTCGCCGTCCATGGTGCAGTAGCCCACGCTGGCTTCGGAGCGGTTGGACGTGGTGATGAGCAGGCAGTTCTGCACGTTGGCCAGCAGCCAGATGGCCGGGGCCCGCACCCGCGCCTGAATGTTTTGCAGGGCCAGGTCGTCGGTTTGCCACGTCAGTTCCCGGCCCAGCGCGCCCTGGATTTTGCCCACGTAGCCGGTCACCTCGTCGTCAATTGTCCAGCTGTGGAAGCGCGCCCCCAGGCTGTCGGCCAACTCTTTCGCGGAATTGAAGGTATCGTCGGAGGAATTGACGGTGCCCTGGTAGGCGCAGGTCAGCAGCTGTTGCACCAGCTGCTGGTTGTCGTTGAGGGCAGTTGCTGGCGCTGGGGTTTCCACCACCTGCGCCGCTTTGCCGCCGGCTCCTTCCTGCTTCACGGTTTCGGTCGCGGCCGGGAAGCAGCCGCTGCGTCGCTTGAACTCCTCCAGCCCCAGTTCTTCCACGCCCAGCCGCACCATTTCGGCCACGCCCACGGCGCAGAAGCAGGAGTCGGCCCCGCCGCTCAAACTCAGCACAAAGCCGCGGCTGCGCGCCTTACGCAGGTAGTCGAACAAGGCCAGGCTCATGGCCTGGTTGAGCTCTTTATACTCATCGGGCGTGGGCAGGGGCACAATTTCTTCGGCCGCCGGCACGTCTTCGGCAAAGTTCACGTCCACCCATTCCAAATCCACTTCCTTGAAGCTTAGCAACTGATTGCGCTTCAGCAGGTGGCCCTTGCGCGCCACCAGAATTTCGCCGTCGAAGATGATGCGGCCGGCCTCGTTGCCCAGCAGGTTGGCGTACAGATACGTGCAGTTGAACGTGCGCGAGGCCTTCATCACCAGCTGGTAGCGCACGTCGGTTTTGCTCATCGCAAAGTGGCTGGCCGAAGGGTTCACTATCAAATCGACCTTGCCCATGAGCCGGCAGGCGGGCCGCACGTTGTCGGGCCGCCAGGCGTCCTCACAAATTTCAAAGCCAAAACGCACGCCCTCGTGCTCAAACGTGAGGTCGCCCAGCGGCCAGGTTTCGCCGTCGCAGCTCACGGTTGTTTGCTCACCGGCCAGCCAGGGCACGAAGAAGCGCGTCTCATAGTGCACCCCGTCGTTGGCCAGAAACTGCTTGGCCGCCAAGCCCAGAATCTGGCCATCGCGCAGCACCGCGGCCGTGTTGTACGTGCGGTGGTTGAGGCGCACCGGCAGGCCCACCACCACGCAAATGCCCTCGGTCCAGGGGCGCACCTGCTGCAGGTGCGTCAGCGCCGCCTCGGGCATCCAGTCGCTCAAAAACAGGTCTTCGCAGGCGTAGCCGGTCAGGCACAGCTCGGGCAGGCACAGCAGCTGCACGCCGCTTTCTTTCGCCAGCTCAATGGCCGTTTTGATGTTGCGAAGGTTGTTTTCCCAGTCAATGGGAATCTGGTTGAGGGCGGCTCCGGCAATGCGCATGGGTTCGGCGTGAAGTGGACACAAATCAACTCCTTTTTGCGCTATTGGGTTACCAACGGCTCACCTCCGGCCACCCAAAACGGCGCCAGCTACAGCGCGCTTTTCCGGCCTTTGCTGTCTATCAGGTGCATACTGCCGTTTTCCATCCCCAAAGCTTCCAACGGTTCGCCAGCATCCGTGCGCTGCTGGTGGGGCGAATCAATGGCTACAATTTTCCCGTGGTACAGCATGCGGGGGCGTTCCACGGGCGTATGGCCCACCACCATGGCGGTGGCCGCATACGCGGTTAGCACCGTGGCAACCTGGGCTTCCGTGGGCTCCTCCAGCACCAGGCCCCGGTACCAATCCGGGCTTTCGGGATGCTGCGTCACCTGCTTTTCCAGCGGCGTTAGCTGGCTCAGCGGCGTGTCGAGGCTTTTGCGGGCCAGTTCGTTGAGGCGCTCCAGGGGCAGGGCCCGCGCGGCCAGGCCCGGGCTGATGCCGCCGTGCACAAACAAGGTCGGGCCAATGCGTTCCACTACATTTTTGGTACGCAGCCATTGGCCCAGCAGCGCGTTACGGTCGTACCAGTTCTGATAGGGCACTTTCAGCGTGTCGGCGCTCACCCGGTATTTGCGCCGTAGGTAGCGCAAGTGGCCGGTCAGGTTCATGCGCTCGTGGTTGCCCATGATGAAATGCACCCGGCCACCCGCCCGCTCTGCTTCCTGTTCCAGCTTATACAGCAGCCAAAGGCACTCCGTCACGTTCAGGCCCCGGTCAAAAAAATCACCCACCAGCACCAAGTGCCCCCGGCCAAACTGCCACGCCAGCCGCTCGTTCACCACCCCTGCGCCCCGCAGCAGTTGTTGCAAGCCCTTGAAGTTGCCTTCAATGTCCGAAATCGCCACCAGCTTCTCTGCCACGGGGTACACCGCGTCCGGCACAGCGCCCACGCTGTGCAACGGCACCCGAAACTCCTGCTTCGTTTCGGCCACGAAGCAGGTCAGCGTGTCCGCGGGCCGCAGCGTGTCAACTACCACCAGCAGGTTCCCGTGGACGGGCGCGATGCGCTTGCTTACCAGTGAGCCGTGGTGATAAAAAACCACTGGCCCATCGGCCGCAAAGCCGGACTTATCTTTCTTCGCGTTCGGTCCTTTAATGGACCACCCAGGCGCTAAATACAGCTTGTCGATAATCCCGCAGGCAATAAGCCCAACCCCACCCGCCACATACGCCACCACCACTAGCAAAGCGCCCAGTAATGGTTTTTTAAAATTCAACGTCCCCCGCATCTGCTTTAAGCAAGTAATTGCACAGTGTATTATTACACTAATACAGCTGCAAATATACTCTTACCAGTGACCCTCGCAACTCCGTTTCCAACAAAAACGCCTTGCCGTTTAAACGCCCAGCTCCGTCAGCGCGCGCTCGGCGGCCAGCTGCTCCGCCTGCTTTTTGCTCAGGCCCATGCCGGTGGCAATGACTTCCTCATCCAGCACCACGTTGGCCGTGAATTCCATCATGCCGCCGGGCCGGGCTTCGCCGGTGATGTCGTAGCGCACGGTTTTGCCCTGGCGCTGCGCCCATTCCACCAGCTTGCTCTTGAAATTAGCCGTGGTGGTGGTGAGCGTGTGCACGTCCACGAAGCCTTTCACCAGACGGGTCAAAATGAATTTTCTGGCTGCTTTGTAGCCCAAATCGAGGTACACTGCCCCCACCAGGGCCTCCAGGGCGTTGCCATTCACGGAGCGCGAGCGGGCGGCGCGGCCCTGTGCGGCGTCCAACTGCACCAGCTTGTCAAGGCCCAGCTTGAGGGCAATGTTGTTCAGGCTCTCGCGGTTCACGATGCGGGAGCGCACCTCCGTGAGGAAGCCCTCCTGCTCGTAGGGGTACTTTTTGAACAGGTACTCGGCCACCACCGTGCCCAGCACGGCATCGCCAAGAAACTCCAGTCGCTCGTTGGTTTGGTGGCGCCCGATGGCCGGCTGCTGCCGCACCGCCGAGGAGTGCGTAAACGCCAGCCGGTACAGTTGGGCATTCTTAGGCGTCTGCCCCGTGACGGTCGCCACAGCCTGCCGGAAAGACTTATCGGAAGCAAAAAAGCGGGAAACGAAGCCGAGCAAGGGAAAGGAATTTAGATTTCGGCAGAAAAGAAGCAGCAAAAAAGCCCGTCATGCAGAGCGCAGCGAAGCATCTTTACCGCAATAGTAAAATGAATTACTTGCGCGGTAAAGATGCTTCGCTGCGCTCTGCATGACGGGCTGTGTATCTATCGACGTGAAATACGCCTACAACTTGCGGAAAATCACCGACGTGTTGTGCCCGCCAAACCCGAAGGTGTTGCTCATGGCCACGCGCACGTCGCGCGCCTGCGCCGTATTCGGCGTGAAGTTCAGCGCCTGATTAATTTCCGGGTCGGGCGTGTGCAGGTTGATGGTGGGCGGCACCATGCCGTGCTGCATGGCCAGCAGGCAAGCCACCGCTTCCACGCCACCAGCGCCGCCCAGCAAGTGGCCGGTCATGCTCTTGGTGGAGGAAATGTTCAGCTTTTCGGCGTGCTCGCCAAACACCTGCTCAATGGCTTTGATTTCGGCGCCGTCGCCCAGCGGCGTGCTCGTGCCGTGGGTGTTGATGTAGTCCACCTCCGCGGCCGAAATGCCGGCGTCGCGCAGGGCGTTTTGCATCACCAGCACCACGCCGCTGCCCGTAGGGTCGGGCGCCGTGATGTGGTAGGCGTCCGACGACATGCCGCCACCGATGAGTTCGGCGTACATCTTGGCGCCGCGGGCCTTGGCGTGCTCGTACTCTTCGAGCACCAGCGCGCCGGCGCCTTCGCCCAGCACGAAGCCGTCGCGGTCCTTGTCGTAGGGCCGCGAGGCCGAAGCCGGGTCGTCGTTCCGCTCGCTCATGGCCTTGAGGGCATTGAAGCCGCCCACACCCGATTCGGTGATGGCCGCTTCGGAGCCGCCGGTAATCATCACGTCGGCCAGGCCGAGGCGGATGTTATTGAAGGCCGCGATGATGGAGTCGTTCGACGAGGCGCAGGCCGACGTGGTCACGAAATTCGGGCCCCGGAAGCCGTTTTTGATGCTGATGTTGCCCGACGCGGAGTCGGCAATCATGCGCGGGATGAAGAAGGGCGAGTAGCGCGGCGTGCCGTCGCCCCGCTCAAACTGGAAGCATTCTTCCTGTAAGGACTTCAGGCCACCGATGCCGGAGCCCCAAATCACGCCCACGCGGTCCTTGTTCACGCCGCTTTCCAGCAGGCCCGAGTCGGCAATGGCCTCATCGGAAGCCACCACGCCGAACTGCGTGAACAAGTCCATTTTGCGGCCCTCTTTGCGGTCAAAGAAGTCGTCGGGTTGATAGCCCTTCACCTCGCAGGCAAAGCGGGTTTTGAACTTGGCAGGGGCGAAGCGGGTGATGGTGGCCGCGCCGCTGGTGCCCGTGCGCAGGCCTTCCCAGTAAGCGGGGGCGGTGTTGCCCAGGGGCGTGATGGCCCCGAGGCCGGTAACGACAACCCGTCGGATGGACGTCATAAGCAAGCGCCACTGGCGCGAATGATGAAGCGGGATAAAGCAGCAAAACCGGCCGGCGGCTAGCCGGCCGGTATGCGCAGAACAGGGGTGTCACGCCAGGCGAAACGAGGAACCGGGGTAAAGGCTACAACTCAAATTGCTCGTGTTGCTTCGGCGAAAACGGAATACTACTTGGCGTGCTCTTCGAGGTAGCTAATGGCTTGGCCCACGGTGCCGATGTTCTCGGCCTGGTCGTCGGGGATGCTCACGTTGAACTCCTTTTCGAACTCCATGATGAGCTCAACGGTATCCAGCGAGTCAGCACCCAGGTCGTTGGTGAAGCTTGCTTCGGGGGTAACCTCGGAGGCTTCAACGCCCAGTTTATCAATAATAATGGCCTTTACTTTTTCTGCGATTTCAGACATTTCCGTGGGGGTTTAAGGAAAACTACGGCACAAAGTAACGAGAGATTTCCCAATGAACCCACGGCCGCGCTTTTCATTTGGGGGTACAACATTATGGCCGCGCGGCTCGCAAGCGCCCCCCACAGGCCGTAGCTTTGCCCTGCCCGCCCGCGGGTGCCCTTTTTGCGGCCCTTATGAAGACCTTCACCCTCGACGTTGACTACGAGTGCGACTTTGCCCTGTTTGGGCTCGTGAGCAGCACCCGCGACTACACCCTGGCCTGGACGCTGAACCGGGCCCTGCGCCTGCGCCTGGTGAAGCAACCCGAGCTGCTGCTGAACCTGCTCAGCCGCGGCCGGCTGGTGTTCACGCACTACCTGCACGCCACCGAGGCCCTCACGTTCCGGCTGCTGCGCAACCGCTCGGTGGCGCCGTCTACGCTCAAAAAGCCTTTTTTGGCGCCCGACATCAAGGAGTACGACTACCTGCTGGCCGTGACCAACGGCACCGGCGCCCTCGCCGACGAGCAGCTCATGGAGCAACTGGCGGCCCTGGACGCGGTGCAGTATGTGTGTCAGTTTGACCCGAATACGCTTAAGTACAAGGAGAACCTGATACTGTGAGCCAGTACGCGTAAGCCAATAGCGCATTCGTCGACCATAGCTCCCGGCATCGTGCGGAGAACTAGCCCCATTTTGCAACCATAATGACTTCTTAACGGCAATTGCCCCGTAAGCAATAGGCATTTCGATTTAATTAAACGACTTTTGCTCTACAGAGGCCTTTAGAAAACCGGGGCTCGCATTTTTCAACGCCTACCAATTTCCCTAAATTACCGTAGGCAACTTGTCCCCTCCTTCTTCAGGTGGGGAGTTTTTTTGTACTGACACTTCCGCACCTCGCATGGATAACCCTCCCATTTTCAATAAGACCAAAATTGTGGCCACTGTGGGCCCCGCTTCTAATACCTACGAGCGCCTGGGCATTCTCATTCGCGAGGGCGTGGACGTGTTTCGGCTCAACTTTTCGCATGGCTCCTATGAGGACCACCTCAGCGTTATCAATACCGTGCGCCGCCTGAACAAGGACATGCGCACTTCTGTGGGCTTGCTGCAGGACCTGCAGGGCCCGAAGATTCGCTTGGGCGAAGTGGAAGGCGGCGGCGTTGAAATCAAGGCCGGTGATAAGCTGAAGCTGGTGTGCGGCGAAAAGGAAATCAGCACGGCCACGCGGCTGAGCACCATTTACATGGGCTTGGCGCGCGACGTGAAGGCCGGCGACATGATTCTCATTGACGATGGCAAGATTGAGCTGAAGGTGCTGGCCACCGACCGCGAGACCGAGGTGGACGTGGAAGTGGTGTATGGCGGCCTGGTGAAGCCCCGCAAAGGCATCAACCTGCCCGACTCGGAAGTATCGGCCCCGAGCATGACCGAGAAGGACATCGAGGACCTGCAGTTTGGCCTCGCGCACGACGTGGACTGGGTGGCGCTGAGCTTCGCCCGTAAGGCCGACGACATTCGTTTCATCAAAAAAATCATCGCCGACGCCGGCAAAACTACCCGCGTGGTGGCCAAAATTGAAACGCCCGACGGCCTGCGCAACATCGACGAAATCATTGCCATCACCGACGCCGTGATGGTGGCCCGCGGCGACCTCGGCGTGGAGGTGAAGATGGAGGAGGTGCCCATGGCCCAGAAAATGATTATTGCCAAGTGCAATGCGGCCGGCAAGCCCGTCATCGTGGCCACGCAGATGATGGAATCGATGATTACGGCGCCCCGCCCCACCCGCGCCGAAACCAGCGACGTGGCCAACGCCGTGCTCGACGGCGCCGACGCCGTGATGCTCTCGGCCGAAACCGCCGTGGGCGCCTACCCGGCCGAAGTCATCCGCTCGATGGTGGGCACCATCCTGAGCGTGGAAAGCCGCAGCCCGCAGCTCTTTCACAAGTGGTGGCCCATCGACCCGAACGGCCCCAACTTCATGGCCGACAGCGTGTTGTCGGCATCGTGCCACCTGGCCAAGAACACGGGCTCGAAAGCCATTACCGGCATGACGCACCACGGCTACACGGCCTTTCAGCTGGCCAAGTACCGTCCCAAAGCCAACATCTTCATCTTCACCGATAACCGCAACCTGCTCACGGCCCTGAGCCTGGTGTGGGGCGTGCGCAGCTTTTATTACGACCGCCTCATCAGCACCGACAGCACCATTCAGGACCTCCGCTACGTCCTCACCACCACCGGCCACCTCGCCACCGGCGACGTGTTCATCAACACCGGCTCGATGCCCATTCAGGAGCGGGGCAAAGCCAACATGGTGAAAGTGAGCGTGGCGTAAACCCGCCTCTTCAAGCAATAAAAAAGGGCCCGCTGCACGTGCAGCGGGCCCTTTTTTATTGCTTGAAGAGGCGCTTATTCGTGGACAAGCTTCCAGGTTCCCGAAGCTTCCGCACCGCTCAAGTGCAGCAGGTAGAGGCCGGCGGGCTGCCCGGCCAGCGGCACGGCCACGGCGGTTTGGCCGGCCGGCACGGGCGCGCTCCACACGGTGCGGCCCAGCGCATCGGTCAGGCGCAACGTATGGCCGGCGCGGGCGGGCTGGGCCAGCGTGAGCGTGGCGCTTTCGGTAGCCGGGTTGGGGTGCAGCGCGGCAACAGCGGCACCTTGGGCAGCGCGGGTGGGCAGCAGGTTGACAAAAGCCAACGGGCTGCCACAGGTGGTCGTCGTTCCGTTGCGCGTGCGGCGATAGTAAGCCAAATAGGTTTCTCCCCTTAAATCGACGCCAAGGCCGAGCGAGGCAGAAAAATACGTCTGGGCAAAAAGGTCGACAATGGGGCCAAATACTCCATTTCCATTTTGAGGACCAACACTAAAAAGTTGCTCGTAAGCCAGCAGTTGATTTCCACCGCAGCCGCTCCCTCCCGGCTGAAGCTGAACAATGCCTCGGCTCATGCTAACCGAGCCTGCGCCGCTTAGCCTGTATTCTCCCGTCAACATGGGCAAGTCAGGAAATTGGTTGGACCGGCCGGTTGTCAGGGAGAAAGCCCAGCGCCCGGTGCCAATGGAGGAGTAGGTAACGCCCGCGGGCGTGCCGCAACCGGGCGCCCCCGAGTTTTCATTTCGACTTTGCACCATATAGGTGTAGACAAGCGAATCATTCGTTTGCCTTCGGGTCAAAATTCGGCTCAATGACCGGGACCATGAGCAAGGCACCTGCATGACGATGCTTCCGTCGAAACGGTAGCCAAGCTCGTCGCCCGGTTGCAAATCAACCAAGCGCAACGGGCTATACAGGGTTTGGCTGAGCGGAGCGGGCAGTTGCGTGGCGACCCACTGCTGCGGGGTGCCGCTGAGCGCCAGCCACTGCGGGCCTTCCAACAGGCCAAAACGCCGGCTCAGGCGCACCACCGGCCCCGTGCTGAACGTGATGGTGGCCACCGTATCCAACTGCCCATTCACCGTTTGCAAACCCCGACTGGTGAGGGTGGCGTTGAGGCCAAGCGAGGCATTGGCTACCCAGGAACTGGCTACGGCCGCTCTTGGACGCAGGCGCAGGGCCGTTCCGACTTGGGCTGTGCCTTCGGTTACGGTTTCCAGCGTGTACTCCCACGAGCCCGGCTGCCACAGCAACCGCTGGCCAAATAAATTATTCCGGCTTTTGCGAAAGCGAGAGGCATTCGAGTTGCCTGGAGTATGGCCAGAAACATCGCGCATTACCCGATTAAAAGCCCACACCGAATCGCCCGAAGCCGTCACGTAAGCAGAATCGAGCCGCAGGGTGTAAACGCCCAAGGTGGCGAAGTGGCCGCTGCTTGTTGCACCCGGAACCTCATAGCTATAAATCAGCCCCGGCCGAAACGGACGCCACGCTTGTTGCGCGCGGGCACCCAAGCCGCAAAAAAGCAATAACGCGGCCAGCAGCGGCCGCCCCCAGTGGTAAGTGTGTTTCATAGCAAAGTAAAATGGGTTAAAACAAGCTGCTTGACAGAAAACACGAGCTAGGCCAATTCAGCTTATTCGTGCATGAGCTTCCAGGTAGCCGACGCGTCGGGCCAGTTGAGGTGCATCAAGTACAGGCCGGCGGGCTGCCCAGCCAGCGGCACGGGCACGGTCGTTTGCCCGGCTGGCACGGGCGTGCTCCACACGGTGCGGCCCAGCGCATCGGTCAGGCGCAGCATGTGGCCGGCGCGGGCGGGCTGGGCCAGCGTGAGCGTGGCGCTTTCGGTGGCCGGGTTGGGCGCCAGCGTGGCCAGGGTGGCGGCCTGGGCGGCGCGCGTGGGCAGTAGCGTGGCGAAGCCTTGGGGAGAGCCACAGACTTGGACGGTTCCGTTCCTCAGTTTCCGGGAATAAACCTGACCATTCCAAAACTCTATCGTGGTGGCGAGGCCGGGAGCGAAACCATATTGCCAGGCCGCGTAATCAAGGCCAGGTCCGTAAACGGGCACGGCATTAGACGGCGATTGGATTTGCGGGTAGTACGGCGTGTAATTAATGCGTTCTGTGAGGGAACCACAACTGCTGACGCTGGCAATGGGCATGCCGACCAGTAAGTAAGGGGTTGAACTCGCGCCCGCCACGTATTCTCCGGTTAGCAGGCGCAAGGCTCCTAACTGCAGCATTGGGCCCGACGGTTGCCAACGGTTGCCCGCGCGTGCCACCGCCCACCGACTCACGGTAACGGGGGAATAGGTAACCTGAGCAGGGGCCGAACAGGGGCCGGCAAAGCCGAAGCTTTCGTTGCGGCCCTGCATTTGGTAAGTGATAATCAAACTATCCGCCGTGAGCCGACGCGCTAATACGCGGCGCAGCATTTTGTTGTCGAAGCAGCGAATGGGCGTCATGCCAATATCGATTTCTTCGTAGCCAAACTCATCGCCGGGCTGCACGTCGAAAAAACGCAATGGGTTGTAGAGCGACTGTTCGAAACGGGCTGGGAGTAGGGCTGTTTCCAAGGCGCTTCCGGCTGCCCCACCCAGCCACTGAGGGCCGTTGAGCAGCCCGTTGAGCCGGCTCAGGCGCAGTGTGGTGGTGACCCCGGCGGCATTGATGTTGATAACCGCCACAGAGTCCTGCACCCCCGCCGCGATGGTTTGCCAGCTACGGCTCACCAGGGTAGCCGTTCGCAGGGGTAGCGTGCTGGCGTTCCAGGTGCTGCCCACGGCTGCCCGTGGGAACAGTTCCAGGCTGACGGCGGCTTGCACGTTGGGTTGAGCCAAGGCTTCCAAAGTGTAGCCGGCCTGTCCGGGTCGCCAGCGCATGAGTGCGCCAAACAGGTTATTGCGGCTTTTCACGGAGCCTCCGGAAGGGGTAATGCCCGAGGATGAGCGTAGCCGCCGGTTGAAAGTGTACACGGAATCGCCAGTGGCGGTGGCGTACGCCGAGTCGACGCGAAGCGTATAGGTGAGGTTAGCATTTAAGCCCGAAACCTCTCTGTAAGCGTAAATCAACCCTGGCCGAAACGGACGCCACGGCTGCTGCGCCGATGCGCTCAACCCCATAAAAACTAACGACGCGGCCAGCAGCGGCTGCAGTAAATGGTAGGCGTGTTTCATGCAGGAGCAGCTGGATGTGGAAGACCGTCGTAAGGTACGGCTTCTGACCACTTTACCAAGCGCCGGCCCGGCTAAACGCAAGAAGCCCCGCACGGTTCCGAGCGGGGCTTCTGTGATGAGCGCGAGACCAGACCTTGGGGCGGCGCAGTCTGGCCTCGCTAAACTCGTCTCGCACTAAAGCGCGTTGACGAGCTTTGTCAGCTTGCTTTTGTTGTTAGCAGCTTTGTTTTTGTGGATGATGTTCTTTTTGGCCAAACGGTCCAGCATCGACGTCACCTTTTTCAGCAGCTCCTGAGCAGCCGTTTTGTCGGTCGTCGTGCGCAGCTTTTTGATGGCCGTGCGGGTGGATTTGTGCTGGTAACGGTTCAACACGCGCTTGGCTTCGTTGCTGCGGATGCGTTTGAGGGCCGACTTATGGTTTGCCATGAGCAGGAAATATATAGGAGCGTTATGCTTGAGTTCTGTGTTTGGGAGGGCAAAGGTACGAAGCCGCCTGACAATTTCAAACGATGCCGCCAAAAATATTGAGGCCAAGCCTTTTCAGGTCCCGTAGCGCGGCTGCGGCGCCCAGCGCAGCCGGAATCAGCACGCCGCCGGAAGTGCTTCAACTCTACCCCAGTATTCATCGCCTACTCATTTTGCGGCGCTAAATTGGTATGCATGCCGATTAAGTGCGAACTTTACCTGCTATCCCATTCCGACCCGCGCGCCGCTCATCCACGCTAATTTATCCCGCGCCATGCCCCTTGTTGCCCAATCCCGCTATCAGCCGCCATTCTACCAGTTCAATGGCCACCTGCAAACCATCGTGCCCAGCCTGTGGCGCACTGTGTCCGGCGTGGCCTACCAACGCGAGCGCCTGGAGCTGCCCGACGGCGACTTCCTGAACCTGGACTGGAGCCGCCTGCCCGAAATGCGCCCCACCAACGGCCTCGCCATCGTTTCGCACGGCCTCGAAGGCGACGCCTCCCGGCCCTACGTGCGCGGCATGGTGCGCGCCCTCAACCGCGCCGGCCTCGACGCCCTGGCCTGGAACTACCGCAGTTGCGGCGGCGAGATGAACCGCCTGCTCCGCTCCTACCACCTCGGCGACACGGAAGATTTGGACGCGGTGCTGCGCCACGCGTTGGCCACCGGCCGCTACCGGCGGGCCTACCTGCTGGGTTTCAGCGCGGGCGGCAACGTGACGCTGAAATACCTGGGCGAAAACGCTGGCCGCGTGCCGGCGGAGGTGAAGCGGGCCGCTGTATTCTCGGTGCCGACCGATTTGCGGGCCAGCTCGGAGCACATTGGCCGGCCTCAGAACCAAGTGTACATGCGGCGCTTTCTGAAGTCGCTGCGCCAAAAAATTCGCGACAAGGCGGCCCTGCTACCCGGAGAAATTGACCTGGAAGGGCTGGAAGCACTGCGCAATTTTCCGCAGTTCGACGACAAATACACGGCGCCCATGCACGGCTTTGACTCGGCCGATGCCTATTACCAGCACGCCAGTTCCGGGCGCTACCTGAGCGGCATCCGGGTGCCCACGCTGCTGGTGAACGCGCAAAACGACCCGTTTCTGCCGGCCTCGTGCTTTCCGCGGGACGTGGCCGCGCAGTCGCCGTTCGTGTTTCTGGAAACGCCGCCGAACGGCGGGCACGTGGGTTTCGCCGAAAGCAATGGCGAATATTATTCGGAGCGGCGCGCGGTGGAGTTTCTCACGGCCGAAGTGCCGGCGTAGACCAAAAAACGCCTGTCATCCTGAGCGTAGCGAAGGACCTTCTCGCGTTTGAATAAGTCGTTCAGGCGTGAGAAGGTCCTTCGCTACGCTCAGGATGACAGGTAATACTTTCTACTTGGCGGCCACGAAAACCACCTTCTTCGTTTCAAAGAACTCCTCTCCAAAAAAGTCGCTCAAATCGGTCACTTTGACTTTGAGGCCAGATTCGGCAATTTCTTCGGTCAGGTCGCCGCCTTTTAGATAATAGAGGCCCGAGCCGGGTACGCCCTGCGGCTTGAAGCGGTGCGCAATCCAGGGATGGAAGGTGGCGAGGCGCGCCACGGCCCGGCTCACCACGTAGTCGTACTTGGTGCGCAGCTGCTCGGCGCGGGTTTGCTCGGCCGTCACGTTGCTGAGGCCCAGGGCGGCGGCCATGAACTGCACGGCCCGGATTTTTTTGCCGATGCTGTCGACCAGATGGAAGTGTACTTCCGGGAACATGATGGCCAGCGGCAGGCCGGGCAGGCCGCCGCCGGTGCCCACGTCGAGCACGGCGCTGCCTTTGAGAAACTGGACGACCTTGGCAATGCCCAGCGAGTGCAGCACGTGCCGCTCCACGAAGTTGTCCATGTCGGTGCGCGACACCAAGTTGATGGCTTCGTTGGTGGCCCGGAATTCGGTTTCGAGCTGCCGAAACAGCCGGAGCTGCTGCGGGGTGAGCGCGGGGAAATAATGCGGCAAAAGGTCCATGGGCACAAAGCTAGTGGTCATCCTGAACGCAGTGAAGGACCTTACCACGCCAGACCAATTGGTTCCGGCGTAATAAGGTCCTTCACGGCGTTCAGGATGACAAAAGGAAATTAAATAATCTGCTTGGTGTGCTTCACCATGTCATAGAGCAGCTCGCGGGCGCGGTGCAGCTGGGCTTTCACGGTGCCGAGCGGCGCTTTGAGCTCGGTGGCAATTTCTTCGTAGCTGAGCTCGTCGAAATAGCGCAGGCTCACGAGGCGCTGGTATTTATCGGGCAGGCGCGACACGACGTGGCGCATGATTTCGATTTTCTGGTTGCGCACGGCGTGCTCGGCCGGGTTCAGGTCGTTGTCGCGGAAATCGATGGTGATTTCGTCGCCGTTATCCACCTTAATGGCCGAGTCAATCGACATGGTTTTGATTTTATTCTTGCGAATAAAGTCGATGCAGTTGTTGGTGGCGATGCGGAACAGCCAGGTGCTGAACGCATACTCCGGGTTGAACTTGTGCAGGTTGCGGAAAGCCTTGGCAAAGGCTTCGATGGTAAGGTCCTCGGCATCGTCCTGGTTGCGCACCATCTTGAGCACCACGTGGTAAACGGGCTTTTTGTAGATGTGCATCAATTCGGCGTAGGCCTTTTCGTCGCCGTTGTCCACGGCCGCCCGAATCAGTTTGAAGTCGTGCTTGGCTTTGGCGGAAAACTGCTTTTGAATATCTTGATTGTTTACTTCCATCGAAGGGTGCGGTTGAGGAATAGCGAGATTCCCAGGGCCAGGTATTGGAAAAAATAAACCACGTCGAGCACGGGTAGCAACCCGACGATTACGGGCTGGCCAAGGCGGCGACTGAGACGGGCATACACGCCGCTCACAAACAAAGTTCGGAGAACGTATACCACCGCCAAAGGTACCCAATTGTTTGAAGAAAATGCTAGCCCGGCCGTGACGAAGTAGGACAACAAGTTCGCCAGCACGAACGTGCCCACCCGAAACCTATCGGCCAGCCGATAGGCCCGCCCGGCCGACAAGTGCCGACGCTTCTGGTGCCACCACGCGCGCCAGGTGGGCGCGGGTTCGCTCAGGGTGTGGGCGCCGGGGTCGGCCACTACGGTCACGCGCTGGCCGTAGCGCACGGCGTCCTGCACCAGCAGGTCGTCGTCGCCGGAAAGCAGGCGCATGTGCGAGGCGTAGCCCTTGGTGGCGTTGAAGCAGGCCCGCGTGTAGGCCAAGTTGCGGCCCACGCCCATGTAGGGCCAGCCGCGCCAGGCAAAGCTGAGGTACTGCGCCGCCGTGAGTAGCGTTTCGTAACGGACGAGGTGGTTGAGGAAGCCGGGCGCCTCGGCGTAGGCTGAGAAGCCGAGCACTACGTCGGCCCCGCCGCCGTGCGCGAAGCCGCGCTGCATGAGGCGCAGCCACTGGTTGGTGGCCGGAATGCAGTCGGCGTCGGTGAAGAGCAGCCGGGCGTAGCGCGTGGTTTTGACGCCGAGAGTAAGGGCGTATTTTTTGGGCGCGAAGCCGCGCGGCGTGCGCGCCACGCTTACGAGGCGTACTTTCTCGTGATAATACTGCGTGAGTTGCTGGGCGTATAAGTAGGTGTCGTCGTCGCTGCGGTCGTCGATGAGGACGATTTCGAAGCCGGCGGGGTAGTCCTGTTGGAGCAAGAGCGGCAGCAGGCGGCGCAGGTTGTCGAGCTCGTTGTGGGCGCAGACGACGATGGAAACCGGTTCGGAATCGGGGCCCGGCTCGTTGGCCGGGGCTTCGGCCGGACGCTGGGCGAAAGGCCAGAAGAAATACGCGGCGTAGAACAGCTGCACCACTACGCACGCCACGAGCAGCCAGAAAAACGGGGAAGTGGGAACGGGTATCAGCAACGGGACTACGGCGTGAAGGGGCCGGCAAAAGTACGGGACGCCGGGCGGCCGGGATATCTTTGCGGAAAGTAGCGCGATAGTAGCGCGGACGTTGTAGTCCGCGTCTCCGGCGGATACCCGAACGCCCCGAACGGCACGGGGCCGCGGACTGCAACGTCCGCGCTACTGTGCTACGCCTTCTCCCGAATGACTTTTGACCTTCTCGCCCAGGACCCCGCCACCAAAGCCCGCGCCGGCCGCCTCCAAACGGCCCACGGCGCCATCGAAACGCCCATTTTTATGCCCGTGGGCACGGCCGGCACCGTGAAAGCGGTGTCGCAAAGCACGCTCAAGGAAGACATCAACGCCCAGATTATTCTCGGCAACACTTACCACCTCTACCTGCGGCCGGGGCTGGAGGTGCTGCGCGCGGCCGGTGGCCTGCACAAGTTCAACGGCTGGGACCGTCCCATTCTGACGGACTCCGGCGGCTACCAGGTGTATTCGCTGAGCAACACGCGTAAAATCAAGGAAGAGGGCGTGAAATTCCGTTCACACGTGGACGGCAGCCAGCATTTGTTCTCGCCCGAGGGCGTGATGGACATTCAGCGCGTCATCGGGGCCGACATCATGATGGCGTTTGACGAGTGCACGCCCTGGCCCTGCGAATACGACTACGCCGCCCGCTCCCTCGACATGACGCACCGCTGGCTCCGGCGCTGCATCCAGCGTTTCGACAGCACCGAAGGCCTCTACGGCTACGAGCAGGCGCTTTTCCCCATCGTGCAGGGCAGCACGTTCAAGGATTTGCGCATCAAGTCGGCCGAATTCATCGCGGCGCAGGGACGCGCGGGCAACGCCATTGGCGGGCTGAGCGTGGGCGAACCGGCCGAGCTGATGTACGAGATGACCGAGCTGGTGTGCGACATTCTGCCCAAGGACAAGCCGCGCTACCTGATGGGCGTGGGCACGCCGGCCAACATCCTGGAAAACATTGCGCTGGGCGTGGACATGTTCGACTGCGTGATGCCGACCCGCAACGCCCGCAACGGCATGCTGTTCACCACGCAGGGCATCGTGAACATCACCAACAAGAAGTGGGAAACCGACTTCTCGCCCCTCGACCCCGAACTGGGCGGGCACGCCAGCACGTTCTACTCGCGCTCCTACGTGCGCCACCTGTTTCAGTGCAAGGAAATGCTGGGCCCGCAGATTGCCTCGGCCCACAACCTGGCCTTTTACCTGTGGCTGGTGAAGGAAGCCCGCAAGGAAATCCTCGCCGGCACGTTTGGGCCCTGGAAAGACCGCATGGTGAAGCAGGTGATGACACGGCTGTAGCCAGCTTAATTATGAATTATAAATTATGAATTATGAGTTGGCGTTCTAGCTGCAGTGCCCTCTTCCTAATTCCTAATTCCTAATTCAAAACTCATAATTTCCCTAAAGTGAATATCCTCGATAAATACATCATAAAGAAGTTTCTGGCCGCGTTTTTCTTCTCGGTGGTGATACTCGTGTCGGTGATTTGCGTGATTGATTTCACGGAGAAAAACGACGACTTTATCCAGCATAATTTGTCGATGGGGAAAATTATTTTCGGCTATTACATTTATTTATTCCCTTATTTCGCCAACCTGCTTTCGCCAATTACCATATTTATTGCCGTCGTGTTTGTGACGGCGCAGTTGGCGGCCCGCACCGAAATTGTGGCCATTCTGGCCAGCGGCGTGAGCTTTAAACGGCTAATGCTGCCCTACGCGCTGGGCGGCTCGGTGGTGGGGCTGCTGATATTCGGGCTCATTGGCTGGGTGCTGCCGGTGGGCAGCAAGTCGCGCGTGGCGTTTGAGCGGGCCTACATCAAGCTGCCCTACAAGTTTCAGGGACGCAACGTGCACATCAAGATTGGGCCGAAGAGCTACGCCTACATGGAAAGCTACGACAACACGAACAACGTGGGCTTTCACTTCGCGCTCGAAACCGTGGAGGGCACCATCCTGCGCCGCCGCATGACGGCCGACGCCATCAACTGGGACTCGACCAAGCACGTGTGGCACTTGTCGCCGCAACTGGTGCGCACCTTTCGCGGGGCGCAGGACGAAACCCTGCAGACCTTCCCGGCCCGCGACACCACCCTGAACCTGTACCCGAAGGATTTCGCCAGCAACTACAAAATTGCCGAAACCCTAACGCTGCCGGAGCTGAACGCCTTCATCCGCACGAAAATCGAGCGCGGCGCCGACGACACCCAGATTTACCTGAGCGACAAATACGAGCGGTATTCCTACCCGTTTGCCATCGTGGTGCTCACGCTGATTGGCGTGATTCTGAGCGCCCGAAAATCGCGGGCCGGCGTGGGCGGGCAAATTGCGCTGGGGTTCGTGCTGGCCTTCGTCTTCATCATTTTCGTGATGCTGAGCCGCAACCTGGCGCAGGTGGGCAGCCTCTCGCCGCTGGTGGCGGCCTGGGTGCCCACCACGGTGTTCAGCGTCATCGGGCTGGCGCTCTACCGCTTCGTGCCAAAATAATTTAGGGCAAGAGGGTAAGGTGTTGGCGGTCATGCAGAGCGCAGCGAAGCATCTTGCCCGCAATGGTATTTCAATCGAGACAACGAAGCGGGAAAGATGCTTCGCTGCGCTCTGCATGACGTTCTGATAGTTATCCGCCTTGCTCCGCGACTACCTCAAGCTTCATTTTATTGTGCTCCTGTGGGGCTTCACGGCCATCTTGGGCAAGCTGATTGCGCTGCCGTCGGTGGAGCTGGTGTTTTGGCGCACGCTGCTGGCGGCCACGGGGCTGGCGGTGCTGCTGGGCGCGCGGCGGCAGCCGTGGCGCGTGCCAGCGGGGCAGGCACTGCGGCTGCTGGCGGTGGGCGCGCTGGTGGCCACGCACTGGATTACCTTTTTTCTGGCAGCGCGGCTCTCGTCGGTGAGCGTGTGTTTGGCGGGCCTGGCCACGCTGGCGCTGTGGACCTCGCTGCTGGAGCCGCTGCTGCTCTGGCGCCGGGTGCGCGGCTACGAGGTGGGCCTGGGGCTCATCACGATGGTGGGCCTGTACCTGGTGAGCCAGGCCGAGCTGGACCAGTTGCTGGGCCTGGGCGTGGCGGTGCTGTCGGCGGGCCTGTCGGCGCTGTTTAGCGTGTTGAATTCCAAGCTAATTAGGCAGCATCCGCCGCTGCGACTCACGTTTTACGAGATGCTGGGAGCCTGCCTGAGCATCGTGCTGTTCTTCCCCATTTACAGCCACTACTTCGCCCAAGACCAGCAGCTGCACCTGACCTGGCACGGCTACGACTGGCTCTGGCTGGGCCTGCTGGCGGGCGTGTGCACGGTGTACGCCTTCTCTACTTCGGTGGAGCTGATGAAGCGCCTCTCCCCTTTCGCCGTGAACCTGACCATCAACCTGGAGCCGGTGTATGGCATCGCCATGGCAGCGGCCATTTATTGGCTGCACAGGAAGGGCCTGCTGCACGCGCCGCAATTCAACGGGGAGCGCATGAGCACCGGTTTCTACGTGGGGACGCTGCTCATTGTGCTCAGCGTACTCATTCACCCGCTGGTGGCGCGGCTGATGAAGGACAAAAGGCCCGATTTGGAGCCGGCTGTGCCGGTGTAGCTGTACCCCCGCAGCTCTGCTTACAGCGTGCCCTGCCACACGGTGTACTCCGCCGGCCAGCTCATCGGGCCGGGCTGACTGTCGGCCCACAGCCCGTACACCGCTGAGCCCGAGCCCGACAAGCTGGCGTAAGTGGCGCCGGCAGCGTAGAGCTGCTGCTTGATTTCGGCCAGCACCGGGTAGGCTGGCGTCAGGGCCGTCTCGAAATCGTTGCTGATGGTGTCGCGCCAGGCAGCCATGGGTTGGGCCAGCGCCTCGCGGAGCGGCTGCGCCGGCTTCTTCGGCGTGATGCGGGCGTAGGCTTCGGCGGTGCTGATGTGCAGGTTGGGGTACACCACCACGCAGGTTGTGCCGGCCAGGCTCAACTCGATTTCCTCGAATACATCGCCTTTTTCCACGGCCAGCACGGGTTGGTTGCGGATGAAAAAAGCGCAGTCGGAGCCCAGGCGGCGGGCGTAGCTTTCCAGGCTTTCGGTTGAAAGGCCCAACCCGAATAGCTCGTTGGTGGCCTTCAGCGTAAAGGCCGCATCGGCAGAACCGCCGCCCAGGCCCGCGCCGATGGGCACGATTTTGTGCAGATACAGCTGCGCGGGCGGCAGCTGCGGAAAATCGGCCTGGAGTAGTTCATAAGCCCGCACGCAGAGGTTGGTGGCCGGGTCGCCGGGGATGGGGCGGCCGGTGAGCGTGATGCTGGTGGGCTGGCCGGGCGCGGCGGGCAGGATTTCCAGCGCATCGGTCCACGGCAAGGGCAAAAACACCGATTCGAGGCTGTGGAAGCCATCGGCGCGGCGCTGGGTGACGTAGAGGCCGAGGTTGAGCTTGGCGTTGGGGAAAATGAGCATTTGAAGAAAGCAGCAGTATCGGACAGACAAAAGAACGTCATGCAGAGCGCAGCGAAGCATCTTTACCTCGATAGTAATTCTTTTGATTGGGTTTGGTTGAGCAGTAAAGATGCTTCGCTGCGCTCTGCATGACGGGCTACTGCGTTCAGCATGACGTTCTTTTGTTGACAAACACACTTCTTCACTCCTTGCCCGCTCCCGCTTCCTTCTACGCCCGCCACGGCAAGCGCTGGCTCGACGTGGCCATTGCCCTGCCCCTGCTGCTGCTCGCGCTGCCGCTGCTGGCGGGCGCGGCGGCGCTGGCGGCCGCTCAGAACCGGGGGCGCTGGCTGTTTCGGCAGGTGCGGCCGGGCTGGCGCGGGCGGCTGTTCACGCTCTACAAGCTCCAGACCATGACCGACGCGCGCGACGCCGCTGGCCACTTGCTGCCCGACGCCGCGCGCCTGCCCGCCGTGGGCCGCTGGCTGCGCGCCACCTCGCTCGATGAGCTGCCCCAGCTCTGGAACATCCTGCGCGGCGACCTGAGCCTGGTGGGCCCGCGCCCGCTGCTGGCCGAGTACCTGCCGCTCTACACGCCCGCCCAGGCCCGGCGCCACGCCGTGCGGCCCGGCCTCACCGGCTGGGCCCAGGTGAACGGCCGCAACGCCATTGGCTGGGAGGAAAAGTTTGCCTACGACGTGTGGTACGTCGACCACCTTTCGTGGCGCCTGGATATGACCATTTTGTGGCGCACCGCCGGGCGCGTGCTGCGCGGCAGCGGCATCACCGCCCCCGGCCAGGCCACCACCGAGGCGTTTCGGGGCACGCCCCCGCCGCCCGTTTCCCCGTAGATTGCGGGCATGACCACCTTGTTTTTCTCAGACTACGAAGCCGGCGAAACCGGTACGCCGCTCGTCATTTTCGGGGCGGGCGGGCTGGGCCGCGAGGTGCTGCTGCTCCTTCGGCAGCTCAACGCCACCCACCCCACCTGGGACGTGCGCGGCTTCTACGACGACGCGGCCCCCGCCACGCCCACCGTGGCCGGCCTGCCCTACCTGGGCACCGCCGCCGACCTCAACGCTACCCCCACGCCGCTGGCCGTGGCCGTGGCCGTGGGCAGCTCGGCCAGCCGCGCCGCCGTGGTGGCCCGGCTCACGTCGGACAAGCTCACTTTCCCGGCGCTGGTGCACCCGCACGTGGCCCTGGGCCCGCAGCAGCGCATCGCGCTGGGCGAGGGCTGCATCATCCAGCAGGGCTGCCTGCTGACCTGCGACATTTCGCTGGGCCGCTTCGTGCTGCTCAACCTGGGCTGCACCGTGGGCCACGACGCCGTGCTGGAAGATTTCTGCTCCCTGATGCCGCACGCCAACGTGAGCGGCGCCGCCCGGCTGGCAGCGGGCTGCTACCTGGGCACCAACGCCACCGTGATTCAGGGTGTGCGCGTGGGCGAGGGCAGCATCGTGGGCGCGGGCGCAGTGGTGGTGCGTGACTTGCCGGCGAACGTGACGGCCGTGGGCGTGCCGGCCAGGGAGTTAAGAGTTAAAAGTTGAAAACGCCTGTCATCCTGAGCGCAGCGAAGGACCTTCTCACGGCTAAACAATTGACAGCCCTTCAGATTGCTGGAAACGTGAAAAGGTCCTTCGCTGCACTCAGGATGACAAACGACCTCCTTAAACCCCAGACTCCCCAACCAATTTCTCTTACCCGATAGCATGCGCAGCCAGGATTACGACCGCCTTTACCTTTCCCCGCCCCACCTGGGCCGGCACGAACTGAACTACGTGCACAAGGCCTTTGAGGACAACTGGGTGGCGCCGGCCGGACCCAACCTGGCGGGGTTCGAGGCCGACATCTGCGCGGCGGTGGGCGTGCCGTATTGCGTGGCCCTGAGCTCGGGCACGGCGGCCATTCACCTGGGGCTGATTTTGCTGGGCGTGGGGCCGGGCGATGAGGTGCTGTGCCCCTCGTTCACCTTCGTGGCCACGGCCAACCCGGTGGTGTACCTGGGGGCCACGCCGGTGTTCATCGACAGCGAGGCCGACACCTGGAACCTGTGCCCCGAGCGCCTGCGCGAAGCCATTCTGGACCGCATCGGCAAGGGCAAGAAGCCCAAGGCTCTCATCGTGGTGCACCTGTATGGCATGCCCGCGAAGCTCCCGGAAATCCTGGCCCTGGCGCAGGAATTCGACATTCCCGTTCTCGAAGACGCGGCCGAAGCTCTGGGCTCGGAGTGGCAGCAGCAGCCGCTGGGCGGCTTCGGGCGGGTGGGCGTGTTTTCCTTCAATGGCAACAAGATTCTGACCACCAGCGGCGGCGGCGCCCTCGTGACCTACGACCGCGCCCTGGCCGAGCGGGCCCGCTTCCTGGCCACCCAGGCCAAAGACGACGCGCCCTACTACCAGCACTCGCAGCTGGGCTACAACTACCGCCTCAGCAACATCCTGGCCGGCATCGGCCGCGGCCAGATGGAGCTGCTGGAGGAGCGGGTGAAACGCCGCCGCCAGATTTTCGAGTGGTACCGCGAGCACCTCGCCGGCCTGCCCGGCCTCGTGGTGGCCCCGGCCGCGGAGCCGGCCGGCAGCCGCTCCAACCGCTGGCTGACCACCATCCTGCTCAGCCCCGAAGACGCCGACACCCCGCCCACCGCCACCCCCGAAACCCTGCGCCAGCACCTCGAAACCCGCAACATCGAGAGCCGGCCGCTGTGGAAGCCCCTGCACCTGCAGCCGCTGTTTGCCGACGCGCCCGTGTACGGCGGCGCGGTGTGCGCCGACCTGTTTGCCCGCGGCCTGTGCCTGCCCAGCGGCACGGCCATGGGCGAAGGCGAGCTGCGGCGGGTGCGGGAGGCCCTGGTGGAGGCGTTGGGGTAGCATTCGGCGCCGCCCGCTGGCACTCTTTCGATGCAGCGGGTGGCTGTGTTTTGGAGTTCACGAAACTCATCCCGGCTGGCCATTTCGTGAAGGTTGAGTCGTAGACGAGTTTCGTAGACCGGCCCTGAGCTTTAGAGGCCAGTTGGCCACAATGTATTGGGCTGGCTTTGTTTGTTCACGAAAAGCAGCGTTATCTACCTAACTGGTTCGCTTTGCGCCAATGCTGGTTTCCCCGCCAAGGTATGTGTTGTGCAACACCTGCAATGTGCCGGCGCCAATGTAGTGTTTACGGTCAAAGGCCATCAAGACGAATATTTCCCGGGGCTCAATCCAAACGCTGATTTCTTCGTTGCACCGGCTGCGAACGTACGCTACATCCTCGTCCGTGCCGGGCGAGAGGGTGGCGCCGTACAGGTTCACGGGCAGTTCCACATAAAAGGTGCTGCCAAACAGCAAGTCTGTATTTTGGTGCGACGTCCCCACGATTTCCGTCATTCGGAGCAGCAAGACGCGGTGCGTAAGGGAGAAGTCCATCACGTACAGCATATCCGGAAAATGCATCGGCTCCATGGGCATGGGGTAAAGGGTATCAGGACAGGAAAAGTGGAGGGGCGCTTGCTACGGTACGAATGTAAGTTCACTCAAACGGTGGTTTCTTTTCAGCATGCTCCCGCATTGGCCCCGCCGGCCGGATGCCCCCTTGGCTGGGCCGACGAAGACAGGCCGTACCGAGGTACGCCTCACTTTCCGAAATGCCGGAAGCCCACCGTACCAAAGTACGGCTCACTTCCGCAATGCCCGAAACGCATCGTACCTCGGTACACGCCATTTCCGGAAGTCCAGAAGCCGACCGTACCGAGGTACGATGCGTTTTTGAACACGCAAAAGCCGACCGTACCTCAGTACGGTCGGCTTCAGAACTTCCGGGAGTCAGCCGTACCTCGGTACGGTCGGTTTAGATACCTTTGGCGTCTTTCTTATTGCCGCGAGCCGCCGAGAAATCGAAGAAGCTGTACACCTTTTCCGCGCTGTCGAAGGTGAGTTCCAGCTGGGCCTTGAGGCGGTGCTGGGCGCGGGCAATGGCCTGGCGGTCGTCGGCCAGGTCGAGGCGGGCGTCGTCGATGGTGCTGTCCTGGGTGTCGCGGGTTTCGTCGGCGGCGTCGAGGGCGTCGTAGAGCGCCTGCGCGTCCTGGCCCAGGTCGGGGTAGAGGGCGCCCTGGTGGTCGTGGTAGAGCTGGAGCAGTACCGCGGATTCGGTGAGCAGCTTGGGTTGCTTGAGCTTGGCGAGCTTGCCCTTGCCGTACTTCGTGAAGTCGGCGTAGATGGGCAGCTTGCGCAGCTTGGGCGTCACGTAGTCCTTCATGGTGTCGTCCACGAAGGCCAGCCACTTTTTGCGGGCTTCGCGAAAGGCCGCGGTGCCGCCGGCCGTGGACTGGTTGCGGTCGGCCAGGTTTTCGTCGAAGCTGGTGAGGGCCGTTTCCAGCGCGGCCAGCAGCGGCGTGAAGGCGGCCCCCGGGGCGGCCTCGCGCACGGCGCGCAGGCTGTACGCGGCCTGGGCCTTGTAGGCCGGCCGGTCCATGCGCAGGTTCAGAAAAAGGTTGTCGAAGTAGGTGAAGTACGGGTTGGGCATAGGGGTAAAAAAGAAGAAAAAAAACAGGGCCGGCCAGCCGGCGTTGCGCCGACCTTCAGCACATCCGTAAGAGTACGACTTATTTGGCAAACGCCCGGTTTGTTGTGGCGCGAAGCTTGCCTTGAGGCCCCGCACGCGCCCCCCGGCCCGGCCGCCGCGCCCCGTTTCTCCGTTAAAGGCCCATCCATTCTTCCCTGCTCATGAAAAACCTGTCTGTTTTCGCCGCCCTGCTGCTGGCCCTGCCGCTCGCCGCCGCGGCCCAAACCACCCCGAGCCCCACCACCAAAACCACGACCACGCCCGCCCCAGCCGGCACCTCCCCCGCCGCCGTGCCGCCCGGCATGCAGCCCCAAACCGAAGTAACCGAAGACCTGGACCCCGCCACGGGCAAGGTCATCCGGCGCACCACCCGCACCATCTACGTGCCGGCCGGCACCCCGCCGTCCTCTACCACCTCCAAAACCACGGCGCCCACCACCACCGATTCCGACGTGGCTGCCTCCGCCGCCACCGATGCCCAGGTGACCACCTTCCTGCGCAAGAAAACCACCGTTTCCACCCTCACCACCGCCGGCCTGCTCGACGCCTACAACCGCTTCATGGACCGGGTGCGCGCCGACCGCCACTCCTGGAAAGCCGCCGACTGGGCCACCGCCTCGGCCGTGCTCAGCAGCCTCAACGGGCGCTACGAGCAGCTGCGCAGCAGCTACACCTTCGACGACAAACTCACCATCCGCTCGCAGCAGGCCGAGTACCAGGCCCTGCGCACCGGCCGCCAGATTTCCGACTCGGTGTCGGACAAGCTATAGAGACGCGTATTCGCGTCTCTATAGCTTGTCCGTCATGCAGCGCGCAGCGAAGCATCTTTACCGCAGCACTAATTATCTAGCATTGCGGTAAAGATGCTTCGCTGCGCGCTGCATGACGGTCTTATTTGACTACAATTTCCCTACTCCAGCGCCTGCGCCAGGTCGGCCAGCAGCTCTTCCACGGGCTCAATGCCCACGCTCAGCCGCACCAGGCCCACGGTGATGCCCAGCTCGGCGCGCTGCGCATCGGTGAGGGCGCGGTGCGAAGTGGTAAGCGGGTGCGAGCACGAAGAGTCCACCCCCGCCAGCGAGGGCGCAAACGGAAACCGCTCGCTGTGCTGCATGAAGCGGTTGACCGCCGCCGCGTCATCGGCCAGCCGAAACGAGAGCATGCCGCCGTACCGGCCGCCGCCCTGCGCCAGCGCCAGCGCGTGCTGCGGGTGCGTGGGCAGGCCGGGGTAATACACCGCCGCCACCGCCGGGTGCTCGTCCAGAAACTCCGCCACCAGCCAGGCGTTTTCACAGTGGGCGGCCACGCGCAGGCGCAGGGTTTTCAGGCCGCGCACGCTCAGCCAGCTTTCCATCGGGCTCAGGGTAAGGCCAAACACGGTGCCGATTTGGCGCAGGCGGGCGGCGTCCTCGGCCGCGCGGGCCACCACGGCGCCGGCCGTCACGTCGGAGTGGCCGGCCAGGTATTTGGTCACGCTGTGCAGCACAAGGTCGGCGCCGTAGGCCAGCGGCTGCGTCAGGGCGGGCGTCGCAAAGGTGTTGTCCACCACTAGCTTCAGGCCGTGGCGGTGGCACTCCCGGGCGGCGGCGCCCAGGTCCACCACGCGCAGCAGCGGGTTGCTCATCGTTTCGCAAAGCAGCAGCCGGGTAGTGCTTTGCAGGTAGGGCCTGAGGCCATACAGCGCCTCAAACGGCACGTAGCTGGCCGTGATGCCCAGCCGCGCCAGCTCCAGGTTCAGCAGCGCCGCCGAGCCGCCGTAGATGTCGGCCGCGCACAGCACGTGGTCGCCGGCCTGGCAGTAAGTCAGTAGTGCCGCAAAAATGGCGGCCATGCCCGAGCCCGTGGCCACGGCGCCCGCGCCGCTTTCCCAGCGGTTCACGGCTTCGGCCAGCTCGTCAGAGTTGGGGTTACCGTTGCGCGAGTACAGGTAGCGGCTGCCCGGCTCGTCAAAGTACTGCTGCACCGCGTCGAGGTCTTCAAACTTGAAGACCGACGTCTGGTAGATGGGCGTGATTTTGGGCGTAATCTGGGTCATGGCAGCGCCGGGCGCCGGTTCGGTGCGTTGCGCACGGCCGGCCCCGGGAGCCCCAAAGGTAAGCCCGCCCGGCAGCGCCGCGGCCCGCTCACAGCTGCTTCAGCTCCTTGGTCAGCTCGTTGGCGTCGGCCTCGTAGCCGGGCATCTTGCGCATCTGGGCCAGGTAGCGGGCGGCCTCGTCCTTGCGTTTCAGCTCAATGGCCAGCCGGGCCAGGTTGCCAACGGTGGAGGGGTCGTTGGGGGCCAGGGCATCGGCCTGCTGCAGCTTGGCATACGCCTGGGCCGGCTGCTTCTTGAAGGCGTAGTACATGCCCACGTTGAAGGGCCCGAGCGAGCTTTTGGGGTAATATTTTTCAATGAGGTCGGCAATGGCCCGGCCGTCCTCCAGGGCGTGGTCTCTGTCCTGGCGCCAGTAATAGGAAGCATATTCCTCCAGCGTGGCCGGCACAAACTGCGCTTCGGGCCCGGGCAGCGCGCCGCCGTCGCGCCAGCGCCAGGGCTGCCCGTTCGCCGGGTGCGCCGCCAGCGCCGTGCGCAGCGCGAGCAGTTGCGGCGCGGGCTGGCCCGTCATTTCATACAGCTTGGCTAGGCCGAAGTGCATGTCGAGCCGGTCGGGGGCGAAACCCAGGCCCTTGCCCAGCGCCGCGGCCGCCTGCTTCACCAGTTCAGGGTCGTAGCCCGAGCTCAGGTTGCCCACCGTCTGGCCTTTTTTGTCCTCGAATTCGATGCCTTTTCCCTTCGCCGGGCCCGGCTGCACCAGCACCCGCTCGGCCTTTTTCAGCAGCCAGTTGAACTGGGCCACGTACAGGTCGGGGTCGCGCGGCGCGGCCTTCTCCCAGTCCTTCAGGGTCTGCTCCACGGCCGCCGGCTTGTTGGCCTGCACTGCCGCCCGAAACCGCTCCCGGAAGCCATCGGCTGGCCCAAAGGCGCTCAGCAGCGCGGCCAGCACCAGCACTACCACCGTGTATTTTTTGCTCATCTCGCCTGATAAATAGAAGTTCGGCGGCAAGATAGCAGCCGGGCCATTACTCCTTGGCGGCGGGCCGGGCGTCGCGGTTTTCGCGCCGAAACACTTCCATCAGCACCAGGAAGTAAGACACCAGCAGCGGCCCCACCACCAATCCAATCAGCCCAAAAATCTCCACGCCCAGCACCAGCCCCACCAACGTCACCAGCGGGTGAATGTCGCCCATGCGCTTGGCCAGCAGGATACGCAAGAGGTTGTCCACGTTGATAATCACGATAAAGCCTACCAGCAGAATGCCGATGGCCTGCCCGTTGTGCCCCTGCGAAAACTGGTACAGCGCCGCCGGGCCCCACACCAGCGGCGTGCCCAGCACCGGCAAAAAAGCCATAAAAAATGCCACCACGCCCCAAAACAGCGCGTCGGGCACGCCAAATATCCACAGCGTCGCGCCCGTGAGAATGCTCTGCACCAGGGCCACCACCACCTGCCCCAGCACGTTGGCGTTCACATTGTTTTTCAGCGACTCGCCCAGCTCCTGCAGCGTTTCGTTGCGGAACGGCAGGTAGCGGTGCAGCCCCAGCAGAAAGTACGTTTCCTGCATAAACATGTAGTACATCGTGAACAGCATCAGCCCCACGATGACCAGGAAGTTGAGCGCGCTGCTGGCCAGCGTGGGCAGCCAGCCGCTCACCTTGGCGCCGCCTTGCAGCAGCACCTGCCGCACGTTGAACTGCTCGGTGATTTTGAAGCCCACAGCCTTCTCCACCTTGTGCACCACCTCCAGAATCTGCTCCGGGTTCTGCGCAAACTGCACCAGCCGGTCGAGCAGCAGCGAGCTGAGCGCATAAAACGGAATCACGAGCACCACCACCGTCACCAGCAGTATCAGCACGGTCACGAGCCGCCGGTTCCATTTTCTTTTGTGCACCAAGCCCACCCACCACGGCCGGAACACCACAAACAGGATGCCGGCCGCCAAAAACGCCGTCAGGTACTGCGCCAGCCCAAAAAGCATGAGCCCGGCGAGCGCCAGAATGGAAGCCACCAGCAGCACATAGCGCTGGCGTGGCGTGTAAATATTCTGGACCGCAATGAAGGGGTCGCTTAGCGGGTTTTTCATAAGCAGGGCGCCGGGCCGTACAACGGTTTCCGGCATACGAATAACTAGCGTTTTTGCCAATAACCAAGGCACGAAAAAGCCGCTCCTGGCAAACAGAAGCGGCTTTCTTATTTCGCAAAAGCGTGGGCCATCCCTACGCCATGGCGCCTTCGGCCAGCACAATCACGTTGTTGCGCAGCACTTCCACCACGCCGCCCTCGATGCGAATGGCTTCGCGGCCGGTAGCGCTGGTCAGCGTTACCTCGCCGGCGCGCAACGCGGCAATCAGCGGGGCGTGGTTGTTCAGCACTTCAAACGAGCCGTCGGCACCCGGAAACTGGGCCGACGTCACTTCGCCTTCGAACACCTTGCGGTCGGGGGTGATAATTTCTAAATGCATAACTCTTGTTAGTTAAGAGTTAAGGGTTAGGAGTTAAGGGTTAGAAGCTGCATTCGGCAACTCTTAACTCTTAACTCCTAACTCTTAACTTACTTGGCTTCGGCAATCAGGCGCTCGCCTTTGGCCACGGCATCCTCGATGGTGCCCACCAGGTTGAAGGCGGCTTCGGGCAGGTGGTCGTACTTGCCGTCGATGATTTCGTTGAAGCCGCGAATGGTGTCCTTGATGTCAACCAGCACGCCGGCCAAGCCGGTGAACTGCTCGGCCACGAAGAAGGGCTGCGACAGGAAGCGCTGCACGCGACGGGCGCGGTTTACCACCTGCTTATCCTCTTCCGAAAGTTCGTCCATGCCCAGGATGGCGATGATGTCCTGCAGTTCCTTGTAGCGCTGCAGAATCTCCTTCACGCGCTGGGCGGTGTTGTAGTGCTCGTTGCCGATTACGTCGGCCGACAGGATGCGCGAGGTCGAGTCCAGGGGGTCCACGGCCGGATAAATGCCCAACTCGGCGATTTTGCGGCTCAGTACCGTCGTGGCGTCCAAGTGAGCGAAGGTGTTGGCCGGGGCCGGGTCGGTCAAGTCATCGGCCGGCACATACACGGCCTGCACCGAGGTGATGGAACCGCGCTTGGTGGAGGTGATGCGCTCCTGCATGGCACCCATCTCAGTAGCCAGCGTGGGCTGGTACCCCACGGCCGAAGGCATCCGGCCCAGCAGAGCCGATACTTCCGAACCCGCCTGCGTGAAGCGGAAGATGTTGTCGATGAAGAACAGGATGTCGCGGCCGGCACCGGTGCCGTCGCCATCGCGGAAGCTTTCGGCAATGGTCAGACCCGACAAAGCCACGCGGGCGCGGGCTCCGGGGGGCTCGTTCATCTGGCCGAACACCAGGGTAGCCTGCGACTTCAGCAGCTCGTTCTGGTCCACTTTGCTCAGGTCCCAGCCGCCGGCTTCCATCGAGTGCTTGAAGGCCTCGCCGTAGAGAATGATGTTGGATTCGATGAATTCACGCAGCAAGTCGTTGCCCTCGCGGGTACGCTCGCCCACGCCGGCAAACACCGACAGGCCTTCGTAGGCCTTGGCCACGTTGTTCACCAGTTCCATGATGAGCACGGTTTTGCCCACGCCGGCCCCGCCGAACAAACCAATTTTGCCGCCCTTTACATAAGGAGCCAGCAAGTCGATAACTTTAATACCGGTGTAGAGGATTTCCGACGACGTCGCCAGGTCCTCAAACGCCGGGGGCAGGCGGTGAATGGGCAGCGGACCGTCCGATTTCGGCTGGGGAATGCCGTCGATAGCCTGGCCGATAACGTTGAACAAGCGGCCTTTCACGCCTTCGCCGGTCGGCATCGACATAGGAGCACCCAGGTCGCGCACTTCAGCGCCGCGGGTCAGGCCTTCGGTCGAGTCCATGGCAATGGTCCGAACCCGGTCCTCGCCCAAGTGCTGCTGGCATTCCAGAATCACCACCTGGCCGTTGTCTTTCGTGACTTCGAGCGCGTCGAGGATGTTGGGCAGCTTCGTGTTTTCACCCATGAAGCTCACGTCCACTACGGGGCCGATAACTTGGGTGATTTTGCCGGTATTCGCCATGTGCGATGTATTTATAGTGAAGATGTTGCAGTTTTCAGGCCGCAAAATTACGGCAGAAGCGCGGCTTTTCCAACCCCGTGGCGTATAAGACTCGGCCCTTGTCCGGCGGCGGCGGCCGCGCCCTTTACGGCGTGAAAATCAAGCCACAAGGCGCGTCAGGGCGTTTTGCATCCGTTTGCGGAGCGAATTTCTTCAGAAAATTTTTGCTTCACCCCTTGCCCCGAATTTTTCCGGTAGTACATTTGCAGTCCCAAACGGCACGTAGCCCGATGGGAAACTGTCCGATGGTGTAACTGGCAACACGCTTGATTTTGATTCAAGAAAGTCCAGGTTCGAGCCCTGGTCGGACAACGACAAAGCTCGAGTAAACGCAAGGCGCTGGCTTCTCCAACTTTCGGAGTGGTCAGCGCCTTTCGCTTTTCTCCCCGGCACGCATTCGTGGCCGGCCCGCCCGGGCCGGCCGCCTCACCCGCAACACATTCAGCACCTTCCCCAATGAAACAGGTCAAAATATTCGCCGGCAGCGCCTCCCAGGTCCTCGCCGAAAATATTGCTGCCGCCTACGGCACCCAGCTCGGCGACCTCACCCTGCAGCGCTTCGCCGACACCGAGATGGGACCCAGCTTCAACGAGAGCGTGCGGGGCTGCGAGGTGTTTCTGGTGCAAAGCACGCCGCCGCCCGCCGAGCACCTCATGGAGCTCATGCTGATGGTGGACGCCGCCAAGCGCGCCTCGGCCCACAAAGTGAACATCCTGATGCCCTACATGGGCTACGCCCGCCAGGACCGCAAGGACAAGCCCCGCGTGAGCATCGGCGCCAAAGTGGTGGCCAACATCATTCAGAGCGTGGGCACCGACCGGCTGATGACCTGCGACCTGCACGCCGGCCAGATTCAGGGCTTCTTCGACATTCCGGTCGACCACCTCGACGGCGCCACCGTGACGGCGCCCTACATCAAGTCGCTGAACCTGGAAAACCTGATTTTTGCTTCGCCCGACGTGGGCGGCGTGGTGCGCACGCGGGCTTTCGCCAAGAAATTCGGGGCCGAGATTGTGGTCTGCGACAAGATGCGCATCCGGGCCAATGAAATTGCCTCGATGCAGGTGATTGGCGACGTGAAGGGCATGGACGTGGTGTTTGTGGACGACATGGTGGACACGGCCGGCACCATCTGCAAAGCCGCCGAGCTGGTGATGGACCGCGGGGCCAAATCGGTGCGCGCCGTGGTGACGCACCCGCTGCTGAGCGGCCCGGCCCACGACCGCATTCGCAACAGCGTGCTCACCGAGCTCATTACGACCGACACCATCCCGTTGCGCGAGGAAAACGATAAGATTCACGTCATCACGCTGGCCCCGCTGTTTGCCCAGGCCATTCGCAACGTGGTGACGCACGAGAGCATCAGCTCGCTGTTTGTGTAAGGCAATCGCCTGTCATTGCGAGTGAAGCGAAGCAATCCGTTCTGTCAACGCCAGACACGCCCTCTTGCCAGAAAGCCCCGGCACCGCAATGGTGCCGGGGCTTTTTACGCGAAAAAGCCTTATCACAACTCAAGGCTGGTCGCTAAGAGGGGACGGATTGCTTCGCTACGCTCGCAATGACAAGCCAGAACTTTGGCACAATTTTGTAGAACAGCCCTTCCAACTGGAACCTTTTTCTGCAAACGTGATGCACAAGCTTTACCCTTCCGTCCTTTTCCTTTTTGCGGCGTTGCTGCTGGCTTCCTGTGCGTCGTCGGTGCACATTCGGGCGCTGGCGCCCGCGGCGGTCCCCATGCCGGCCAACCTGCAAAGCGTGGCCACCGCCAACCGAATTATTCCCAACTCACGCCGCGAGAAGTTTTTTGATGTGCTGGAAGGCGCCTTCACCGGCGAAGGCCCGGGCGTGGACCGCGCCGGGGCCGACGAGTGCGTGAACGTGGTGGGCCAGGCCCTGGCCAACAACAGCTACCGCTTCAAGGTGACGCAGGCGCAATTGCAGCTACAGGGCCGCGGGCGCGAGTTTTTCCTGCCGCCGCTGGAGCCGCGCTACATTCAGTCGCTGTGCCGCCGCACGCAGGTAGATGGCCTCGTGGTGCTCGAAGCGTTCGATTCGGACATGGCCCTGAGCCGCACCAACGGCACCCGCACCGTGAAGGACAAGGAAGGCAAGGAGCACCAAATCCCGACCGTGCGGGTGGACATGGTGATGAAGGTGGTGACCGGCTTCCGCACCTACGGCGCGGCCCAGGGCTTCGTGCTCGACCAAGCGCGGCAGGAAGAACAGCTGGCTTTTTCGGGCGAAGGCGACACGTACGGCGCCGCCCTGCGCCAGCTGCCGCCGCCCGAAGTGTGCATCCGGCGGGTGGCCCAGCGGGCCGGCGACGGCTACGCCCGCCGCATTGCCCCTTCTTATGTCGACCTGAACCGCAACTTTTTCACCACTGCCAAAAAAGACGCCTTGATGAAGCAAGCCGCCACGCGCGCCGAAGCCGGCGACTGGGCCGGGGCCGAAACCATCTGGCAGCAGGCCGCCCGCAACCTGCACCCCAAAATTGCCGGCCGCGCCTTTTACAACCTGGCCGTGGCCAGCGAGGTGCGCGGTGACTTGCCGGGCGCCATCGAGTGGGCCAAAAAGTCGGCTTTCACCTGCAACAACGGCCAGGCCAAGTCCTACCTGCGCGTGCTCAACGACCGGCTGGTGGCGCAAAACGTGGTGCAGGAGCAGTTGAAAAGCGTACCGACCCATTAGGTTATTCTTCGTAAAGAACTGGTTTTTCAGGAGAAAAGCCCCTACCTTTGCGGCCCGTTTGCCCCAACTCCGGCGGCAAACGGGCCATTTTATTATCCCAAAACCACTTCTTTATGAAAAGCCTCGAGATTGTAGGGTTTAAAAGAGCGAATCTCGGTAAAACGGACGCCAAGGCATTGCGCCTCGACGCTCAAGTACCGTGCGTGTTGTATGGCGGCAAGGACACCGTGCACTTCTCCGTGCCCGCCATCCTGTTCCGCGAATTGTTGTACACACCGGAGGCTCACATCGTGGACCTGAACGTGGAAGGCACCCAGTACCGCGCCATCGTGCAGGAAGCCCAGTTCCATCCCGTGAACGAAATGCTCCTCCACGTTGACTTCCTGGAGCTGGAAGAAGGCAAAGAGGTGAAAATGGACATCCCCGTGAAGTACATCGGCGTATCGCCGGGCGTGCTGGCCGGTGGCAAGCTGGTGAGCAAGCTGCGCAAAGTGAAAGTGCGCGCCACCGCCGACAACCTGCCCGACTACGTGGAGGTGAACATCAGCGGCCTCGAGCTCGGCAAGTCCATCAAAGTGGGCGCCGTGGAGCCGAAAAACTACACCATCCTGACCAACGCCGCCGCCCCGATTGCGACCATCGCCATCCCGCGCGCCCTGAAAGGCGAAATGGCCGCTGGCAAGTAATTCTGAACCGCAGATTTAACGGATTGAACGGATTTCGCCGATTCTTTTTATCCGCTAATTTGCGTTTCGCCCAAAAAGCCGCTCCAATTTTGGGGCGGCTTTTTATTTGGGCGCGAAAGCATCGCGCTTTGCTACGCTAAGTAGCAGCAGTTTCTGAGAAACGACTCCGGAATCTGTGAAATCCGTTCAATCCGTTAAATCTGCGGTTCAGATGAAGTTTCTGGTTCTCTGCCTGGGCAACATTGGCCCCGAATATGCCGACACGCGCCACAACATCGGCTTCATGGTGGCCGATTTTCTGGCGGCCAAATTTGACGCGCCGCGTTTTGAAATCGGCCGCCACGCCTTCACCACCGAAATCAAACACAAAGGCCACACCTACTCGCTGGTGAAACCCACCACCTACATGAACCTGAGCGGCAAAGCAGCCGCGCACTGGCTGGCCACGCTGAAAATTCCGGTCGAAAATATGCTGGTGGTCACCGACGACCTGGCCCTGCCTTTCGGCAAGTTGCGGCTGAAAGGCCAGGGTTCGGCCGGCGGCCACAACGGCCTCAAGGATATTCAGGCCACACTGGGCACGGATGTGTACGCCCGCCTGCGCTTCGGCGTGGACGCTAATTTTCCGAAAGGCCGGCAGGTGGATTATGTATTGAATTCATTTTCGGCTGATGAATTAATTGAGCTGCCCACGCGCATTGAGAAAGCCGCTGATGCCGTGCTAGCCTTTGGCGCGCTGGGTTTGGAGCGCGCCATGAATATTGTAAATGTGAAGTGACCGAGCTTACCGGACAACCAAAAAGGGCCGACTGCGATGTGCAGCCGGCCCTTTTTGGTTTATAACAGCAAAGGCTACGCTACGCCGCTGCCGTTGCGCACGGGCTTGCTGGGCTGCATCAGCGCGAGGCTGCCGTCGGCATTTTCGGCCATTAGCAGCATGCCTTGGCTTTTGATGCCTTTTATTTCGCGCGGGGCCAGGTTGAGCATTACCTGCACCTGCTGGCCCACCAGTGCTTCGGGAATAAAGTGCTCGGCAATGCCGCTGACGATGGTGCGCTGCTCCAAGCCCAAATCGACGGTGAGTTTGAGCAGTTTTTTGGTTTTGGCCACTTTCTCGGCGGCCACGATGGTTCCCACGCGCAAATCCATGGCGCCAAAATCATCGAACGACACGTCCTCTTTAGCAGGCGTGATGGGCGCGTTGGCCAATTGGTTTTCCTTTTTGGTGTCGAGCAGCTTTTGCACCTGCGTTTCAACCACGGCGTCTTCGATTTTGGCAAATAGCAAGGCTGCCTCGCGCAGCTGGTGGCCAGCGGCCAGGGCATTGCGCCGGCCCGCGCTGGCCCAATTGCCCAGTTCCAGGTTGAGCATGGTGGCCAGTTTCTGCGCCGACTCGGGCAAGAACGGTTCCAACAGCGGAGCCAGCGCGGCGGCAATTTGCAGGGCCACGTGCAGCACCGTGCCGGTGCGGGCCGCGTCGGTTTTGATGAGGTGCCAGGGCTGGGTTTCGGCCAAATACTTATTGCCCAAACGTGCTAGGTTCAGCACTTCGGCCAGCGCGTCGCGGAAACGGTAATTCTCAATCAATTCCCCAATTTTAGCCGGAAATTCGGCCAGCTGTGCCAACGCGTCTTCGTCAATTGGCAATAATTCGCCCGCTTCCGGCACTTTGCCTTCAAAGAATTTGTGCGTGAGCACGGCCGCGCGGTTCACAAAATTGCCGAGCGTGGCGACTAATTCATTGTTGTTGCGCGCCTGAAAATCCTTCCAGGTGAAATCGTTGTCCTTGGTTTCAGGCGCGTTGGCGCACAGCACGTAGCGCAACACATCGGCCTGCCCAGGAAAATCGGCCAGGTATTCATGCAGCCACACCGCCCAATTGCGCGAAGTGCTGATTTTATCGCCTTCCAGATTCAGAAATTCGTTGGCGGGCACGTTGTCGGGCAACACGTAGTCGCCGTGCGCCTTCAGCATTACCGGAAAAATAATGCAGTGAAAAACGATGTTATCCTTGCCAATAAAGTGCACCAATTTGGTATCCTGGTCTTTCCAATAGGTTTCCCACTCATCGGGAAAAGCCTCTTTGGTGGCCGAGATGTAGCCAATGGGGGCGTCAAACCATACGTACAGCACTTTGCCCTCGGCGCCGGGCACCGGCACGGGCACGCCCCAGTCCAGGTCGCGCGTGACGGCGCGCGGGTGCAGGCCCTGGTCAATCCAAGATTTGCACTGGCCGTATACGTTGGTTTTCCAGTCGTTTTTGTGGCCTTCCACTATCCATTCGCGCAGCCAGGGCTCGTATTGGTCGAGGGGCAAAAACCAGTGCTTGGTGTCGCGCAGCACGGGCTGCGCGCCGCTGAGCATGCTGCGCGGATTAATTAATTCCGTGGGACTGAGTGAGGTGCCGCAACGCTCGCACTGGTCGCCGTAGGCGTTCTCGTTGCCGCAATTGGGGCAGGTGCCCACGATGTAGCGGTCGGCGAGAAACTGCTGGGCCGACTCGTCGAAATATTGCTGCGTGGTTTGTTCGATGAATTTTCCGTCGTTATTCAGCTTGGTGAAAAAGCCGCTGGAAACTTCGGCGTGCGTGGCCGACGACGTGCGCGAATACACATCGAACGACACGTTGAAATCGCGAAAGGAATCCCGAATCAGCGCGTGGTATTTGTCCACCACTTGCTGCGGCGTAACGCCTTCTTTCTGGGCGCGAATGGTGATGGGGACGCCGTGCTCGTCGGAACCGCAAATAAATTTTACGTCGCGACCCGCCGACCGCAGGTAGCGCACATAAATATCAGCCGGCAAATAAACCCCCGCCAGGTGGCCAATGTGCACCGGGCCGTTGGCGTAGGGCAATGCGGCGGTAACGGTGTAGCGTTTAGGAAGAAAAGACATACAAAACAGAAAAAAGTAAAGCGGCGGCAGCGCGCAATTATTAAAAACCGCTGGCAACTACCGTCAACCCCAGCGAAACAATTAAAAAAGGCCGGCAATAAACTAACCTAAAAACCAGCGAAACCGTTTGATACATAATTCATTTTATATTTGACCGCGCCTATTTAAAAGCGTTGTACAAATAAGCATTTCTACCCTCGCCTTTTTCACCTTTTATCAATCAATTTTTTCACATGAAAAAACCTGCTTCTCCGACCAAAACGGAAAAACGCGCCAAACGCACGCCCGAAGAAAAAGCGGCCCGCAATGCCGCCAAAGGCGCCGGACGCGCAGCCTCGGACCTGAACGACGACCGGGCCAGCAACAAAGCCAGCCAGAAAAAATCGCTCAAATCGGCCGCCAAGCAATTGCAAAAAGAATTGAACAACCGCATGAGTGAGGTGGTGGCTCGCATCCGCAAAGAAACGAAAGCCAAGCTGAAGGAAGTGGTGAAGGAAGCCACGCGCCGCCTCGACGGCGACACGGAGCGCATGTTTGAAGAAGCCCTGCACACCATTGTGCGGCATTATGACTCCGTGGCAGGCGCCGGCAATGGCAGCGACGGAGCGGGCAGCGCATCCGCGGCAAAAGCCGATAAATCGGGCCGCCGCCGCAAAAAAGCCCAGACGCTGAACAAAGACGGCTCGCCCCGCAAGCCCCGCGCCGCCCGGGCCGACGCCCCTGCTACTGCCGACGCGGATGACGCTCCGGCGGCCCCCGCTGCCGGCGCCCAGCGGGGCCGCAAGCCCGCAGCAGCCACCACCCCAGCCCCAGCCCGCCGCGGCCCCAAGCCCGGCACGCCCGCTACCGGCGCCCGCCGTGGCCCCAAGCCCCGCGCCCAGGCCGCTGCTGAACCCGAGGCAAACGACGTCATGAACTCGGCCGACAGCCCCAGCACCGGCGAAATCAGCGCGTAATGGCTTTTTACTTATCAGGAGAAAAAGCCCGTTCCGAATCTCGGGACGGGCTTTTTTGTGCGAGCTGCAGCAGGCGGCCCGGGCTACGGCCGCCGCGTAGAGTCCACGGGCGCGGGGTAGTTGAGGCGCTGCATGCGGGTTTCGGGCGGGGCGTTGTTGGGGTCGTTGGTGTTCACGTTTTCGATGCGCTTCTGCCGGTTGATGTCGGCGGCCTGCTCGCCGAGGCGCACGCGGTTGGGCGTGGCGTCGGGCACGGCCGAGCTGGGCGAACCGGTGCCATTGCCATTGTAAATGGCCCGGCGGTCGGCGTCGGAATTTACCTGGACGGGGCCCGACGACGGCGTGGCGGTTTCGGCCGTTTGCTCGGTGGCGGTGCAGGAAGTCAGCGCCAAAGCCAGGCACGCGGCCAGGGCCGGGCGGCCCGGCAATATCCAAAAATTCAACATGGCCAACGCCTGAATAACACAACCTGAGTTGGCTGCGTGCTTCAAACGCGGCGGGGGCCCCGGTGGTTCGGCGGCGCTAGGCGGCCAGCGCCGCACGCACCGGGCCCAGCTTCACGCCGTCCCAGAGGGCCATGCGGGCTTCGAGGCAGCGCGTGGCCACTTGCTGGGCTTCCAGCCAGCGCTCGGGGTCGTCGGCGCATAGCTCGCGCACCATTTTCTGCGCCAGCGGGGCCCGCGCGTCCTCCACGGGCTGGCGGCGGGTGAGGTAGTAGGAAAACGTTTCGAGCTGGCCGGGGAAGCGGGCCCGCAGGTCGGCCACCCGGTGGCGAAACATGTCCGGCATCAGGTTTTCGCGGCCAAACGTGAAGGCGGCGGCCACGGCGTGCGGCCGGCCAACCCGAATGATGTCAAACGTGGTGAGTACGAATTCGCGCACCGAGTCGGGCGCCTTCGCGGCATCCAGCGCGCGGTCGATGGTGCAGCCGTCGGCCACTGCGGCCACCAGCCGCCGGACGGGTCCAGTGTCGGCGCCGCACTCCTCCATGGCGCGCACGTAGAGCTCAAACTGGCTGATGGGCTGGCCCGCCGGGTCCACGTGGGACTCCTCTTCCAGTACAATTTCGTTGATGAGGCGCCGCATGGCGGGGTGGGCGGTGGGCACCCACGGCACCTGCACGCACGTAAGGCCCTTTTGCAGCGCCTTGAGCAAGGACATGAAATCCCACACGGCGTACACGTGGTGCTCCATGAATTGCCGCAAATCGGCCAGATTCCGGATGCTGCGGTACAGGCCGTTGTTGAGCAGCAAGCGGCGCGCAGGGCCTACTTCTTGCTGGAGAAAATCGATGGGGTCGGAGGCAGCTTCCATAGCAAGAAAGGGCAAAGTGTGACTTTTTCAGGAGGCTTACTCCTGAAGCACACGCGGGGAAAGGCCGTGCACTTATTATACCAACGAAAAAGACCCTGCGAGCGGTTCTCGCAGGGTCTCCCATTTGTTAATTTTCCTAGAATAATGCAGGCACGTCTACTTTTTCTTCTCAAATACTAACGCATTGCCATCCATGCAGTAGCGTTGGCCGGTGGGCTTGGGGCCGTCGTCGAAGACGTGGCCGAGGTGGCCGCCGCACTTGGCGCACACGATTTCGTCGCGGCTCATGCCGAAGGTGTTGTCGGACGCCACTTTCACGCTGTTGTCGGTGGCCGGGGCGTAGAAGCTGGGCCAGCCGGTGCCGGAATCAAACTTGGTGTCGGAGGTGAACAGCAGGTTGTGGTCGGCGGCGCAGTAGTAGGTGCCGGCGGCGTGGTTGTCGTGGTATTTGCCGGTGAAGGCGCGCTCGGTGCCCTTTTCGCGCAGGATGTAGTACTGGTCGGGCGTGAGCAGCTTTTTCCATTCGGCCTCGGGGTGGCGCACCGGGAACTCGTCGGGCTTGCCGGTGACGGGCTTGGGCTGGAAATAGGTTTTGCCGGCCGCGGTGCGGGCGGGCGGCGCGGTGTTGGCGGCCACGTCGCGCTTCTGGGAGCAGGCGGTGTTGAGGGAAAATATTGAAACCAGTAATACCAACAGGGAGAAACGCATGGTTGGGGAGGGGCTTGGATGATGGGTGGTCAACATACGGCGCCGAATGACAGTTCGGACTGAGCGGTAGACGCAAACCCGGCGGGAACCTTACGGTGCGGCTAAGCCATTTAGGGCGACACGCTTGGCGGCGCGGCGCGGGGTGCGGCCGGCCGCCGTGGTTAGCTTCTTGTTAATAGTTGAGTACCACAAGGCTTTGCGCTAATTTATCCGTACCTTTGCACCCGCAAAAACACAACACATGGCCCAGAACATTCGGAATATTGCCATCATCGCTCACGTTGACCACGGCAAGACCACCCTGGTGGATAAGATTATCCACGCATCCAAAATTTTTGACGCGCACCAGCACTTCGACGACCTCATCCTCGACAACAACGACCTGGAGCGCGAGCGCGGCATTACCATCGTTTCCAAAAACGTATCGGTTCGCTACAACGGTGTAAAAATCAACATCATCGACACCCCTGGTCACGCCGACTTCGGCGGTGAGGTAGAGCGCGTGCTGAAGCTGGCCGACGGCGTGCTGCTGCTCGTCGACGCCTTTGAAGGCGCCATGCCGCAGACCCGTTTCGTGCTCGGCAAAGCCATCGATTTGGGTCTGAAGCCCATCGTGGTGGTGAACAAAGTGGACAAGGAAAACTGCCGCCCCGACGAGGTGCACGAGCAGGTGTTCGACCTCATGTTCAACCTTGGCGCATCGGAAGACCAGCTGGATTTCGTGACGCTGTACGGCTCCTCGAAGCAGGGCTGGATGAGCACGGACTGGAAAGTTAAAACCGACAACATCACCCCGCTGCTCGACGCCGTGCTGGCCTCGATTCCGCCGGCACCGACGTTGGAAGGCACGCCCCAGATGCAGATTACCTCGCTCGACTATTCGTCGTTCGTGGGTCGTATCGCCATCGGCCGCGTGCACCGCGGCACCCTGAAAGAAGGCGCCAACATGAGCCTGATGAAGGCCGACGGCACCATCAAAAAGGTGAAAATTCGCGAGCTGCACGTGTTTGAAGGCCTTGGCCGCGTGAAAGTGGACGAAGTGAACAGCGGCGAAATCTGCGCCGTGTCGGGTATTGAAGGCTTTGACATTGGTGACACGCTGGCCGACTTCGAGAACCCGGAGGCGCTGGAGCGCATCAGCATCGACGAGCCGACGATGAACATGCTGTTCACCATCAACAACTCGCCGTTTTTCGGCAAGGAAGGCAAGTTTGTGACTTCGCGTCACCTGCGCGACCGTCTGTTCAAGGAAACCGAGAAAAACCTGGCGCTGCGCGTGCAGGTGACCGACAAGGAAGATACCTTCCTCGTGTTCGGCCGCGGCATTCTGCACTTGTCGGTGCTCATCGAAACGATGCGCCGCGAGGGCTACGAGCTGCAAGTAGGCCAGCCGCAGGTAATCTACAAAGAAGACGACAACGGCAAGCGCCTGGAGCCCATGGAATTGCTCGTGGTGGACGTGCCCGAGGAAACCGCTGGCAAGGTGATTGAGCTGGTGAGCATGCGCAAAGGCGAAATGACCATCATGGAGCCCAAGGGCGACTTGCAGCACCTGGAATTCCGCATTCCGAGCCGCGGCCTGATTGGCCTGCGCAACAACGTGCTGACGGCTACCGGCGGGGAGGCCATCATGAACCACCGCTTCATCGATTTCGAGGAGTACAAGGGCGTCATTCCGGGCCGCATCGCCGGCTCGCTGATTTCGCTGGAAACCGGCCCCGGCACCGCCTACACCATCGACAAGATGCAGGACCGCGGCGCGTTCTTCGTAGACCCGGGCGAGGAAGTGTACGCCGGCCAGGTTATCGGCGAGCACACCCGCCCGAATGACCTGACCATCAACATCCAGAAAGGCAAGAAGCTGACCAACATGCGCGCTTCGGGCTCCGACGACAACGCCAAGATTGTGCCCAAGCGCCAGTTTTCGCTGGAAGAAGCCATGGAATACATCCAGAAGGATGAGTACCTGGAAGTGACGCCGAAGTCGATTCGGATGCGCAAGATTCTGCTGGACGAGAACGAGCGCCTGCGCTACGCCAAGCAGGCCGACTAATTCACCGTTTTCTGCGAAGTAAGTTGAAGAGGGCGCGGCTTTGGTCGCGCCCTTTTTCTTTTGACCTCGTTTAGTTTTTGAAGAAATCTGTTTTATGAATCAAGAAATTTTGACGCAGTTCGTGCGGCTTTTTACGCTGGGTGATGACGCCGCTACCCAGCGCGTGGGCAAACGGCTGGCTCTGGCGTTGCGCGACCCGACGGCTTACCAGACGCAGTTTGCAGAGGAACTAGAGGAACGCGGCATTTTGACCGCACTGCCCGAGCAGGAACTGCGCGACATTGCCCTCATTGATGCGCTATCGATAGAGGATTTGGCCTGGGAAAATGATTGGAAGGAAGACGCCGCCGAAATGGCAGAAGGTCTCAACGAAATTCTGACGCGGCAGCAACGCGGCTATGCTTTGCCAACCAGTACGCTGCCGGGTGGCCGCAACCGCAACGCGGAAGCCCTTGATGCACTGCAGGATGCTTTGGAAGTAAAAGGCTTGGCGCTCGTGTTATTCACGTTGGACAGCGACTCCTATCCGCTGGGTATCGTGGACGATGCACAAGCTGAAGAAGCCCGTCGTCTAGCGAAAAAACTGGGTTTTAACATCACGGTTTATTAGCCCAAGACCTACCCGCGCTGGCGCACGGCCTCGAACGTGAGCACGGCCGTGGCCACGCTCACGTTGAGCGAGTCGATGCGGCCGCGCATGGGGATGATGATGGTTTCGTCGCAGGCGGCGCGCATTTGCGGGGTGAGGCCGTCGGCTTCGGTGCCCATGACCAGCGCGGTAGGGCCGCGAAAGTCGTATTCGGTGTAGTTTCTGGACTCGGGCGCCAGGGCGGCGGCGTGGGTGCGGATGCCTTTTTCTTTGAGGAAAGCCAGGATATCGGCCACCGGCGCGGCCACGGTGGGCACCGTGAACACGCAGCCGATGCTGGCCCGGATGACGTTGGGGTTGAACAAGTCGGTGCGCGGGTCGCCGATGAGCACGGCGTCGACGGGAGCGGCGTCGGCGGTGCGAAGAATGGCGCCGAGGTTGCCGGGCTTCTCCACGGCTTCGAGCACGATGACGAGCGGATTGGGCGGGAGGCGCAGGTCGGCGAGGGTGCGGGCGGGGGTGCGCAGCACGGCCAGCAGGCCGTCGGAGCCTTCGCGGTAGGCCACTTTCTCGAAGACCGGGCGCGTGACTTCAAACCACTCGGGCGCGTGTTTTTTGCCCACAAACAAGCTTTCCAGCTCCACCAGCCCGCTTTGGCCGGTCAGTTCGGGGCACGTATAGAGGGTGGCCACGGCCACGCCGGCCTCCACGGCAATGGTAAGCTCGCGCAGGCCTTCGACCAGGGTGAGGCCGAGGGCGCGGCGCTCGGCCGACTTCTGCTGCAGCTTGAGCAACTGCTTGATGCGCGGGTTTTGGGGGCTGCTGAGGCGGTCGGAGGGGGCAAAGGGCATGGGCGCAAAGATACCCGCCCGCGCGGCGGCCTCAACCCTGGCGGCGCCCCAAGCGTAGGGCGGGCCATTACCTTCGCGGCCAATGAAATCGAAAATCGACCCCAAAATCATCGTCGGGCTGGCCCTGGCCGTGGGCGTGCTGCTGCTCACGGCGGCGGCCTCGTTCTGGAGCATCCGGGGGCTGAAAGTGCAGACCGAGCGCGTGGAGCACACCTACCAGGTGCTGCAGGAAGCCGAAACCATTACGGCGGTGCTCAAAGACGCCCAGGCCGGCACCCGCGGCTACCTCCTCACCGGCGACACGGCCTACCTGCGGCCCTACAGCATGGCCACGGGCCAGCTGCCGGCGGCGCTGGACCGCATGCACGCCCTCACCGTGGACAACCCCGCCCAACGCGCCCGGCTCGATTCGCTGCAGCAGCTGGTGGAGCAGGAATTTCGCATTCTGCGGCCCCTCACCGAGATAAAAAAGGCCATGAGCCAGTCGGCCATGCAAACCCTGCTCGACACCGACCGCCAGACCCTGCGCCAGGTGCGCATGCTGTATGCCCGCATCAAAAACAACGAAATGGCCCTGCTGGCCCAGCGCAGCAAGCTGCAGGACATTTTTGAGCGGGCCACGCCCATTGTGGTGCTGGTGTCGGCGGTGCTGGCGGTGCTGATTGTGGTGTGGCTGGTGCTGAAAATAGTGCGCGAGCTGGCCGACAACCGCCGCCTGCAGGACGAGCTGGCCACTATCAACGCGGAAGTCAGCCGGCGCATTGCCCAGATTCGGGAGCTGGCCGAGCAGGTGGTGCAGGGCGACTACACCGTCAAAATCACCGATTCGGAACAGGACAACCTCGGCGGGCTGGCCGTGTCGCTCAACCGCATGACCCAGACGCTGGACGAAAGCTTCGGCGCCCTGGAAAAGCGCAACCAGGAGCTCGACCAGTTCGCCTACGTGGCCTCGCACGACCTGAAGGCGCCCCTGCGCGGCGTGACCACCATTGTGAAGTGGATTGAGGACGAGCTGGCGGCCGAGCTTTCGCCGCAACTGCGCACCTACCTCGACCAGATGAAGGGCCGCCTCAGCCGCCTCGAAGACCTGATAAACGGCCTGCTGGCCTATGCCCGCGTGGGCCGCACCGCCCAGGAGCCGGCCCCGGTCGACGTGCAGCAGCTGCTGACCGAAGTGGCCGAGCTGGTGGTGCCGCCCGATTTCACGCTGCGCCTCGGCCCCGACCTGCCCACGCTGGTCACCGACCGGCTGGGCCTGCAGCAGGTGTTCACCAACCTTCTCTCGAATGCCGTGAAGTACCACCACCGCGGCGCCGGCCGCCTGGAAGTGAGCAGCCGCGACATCGGGCGCTGCTACGAGTTTCGGGTGCAGGACGACGGGCCGGGCATCGCGCCGGAGTACCACCAGAAAATCTTTCTGCTGTTCCAGACCCTGCGCGACCGGCACACGGCCGAAAGCACGGGCATTGGCCTGAGCATTGTGCAGAAAATCATCGACGAGCACAAAGGCAGCATCCGGGTCGAATCGGCCCCGGGCCAGGGCGCGGGATTTATTTTTACCTGGCCCAAGTAGCCGGCAGTGAACGATACACGACGACCGACGTTTGTCATCCTGAGCGCAACGAAGGACCTTATCCAGCTTGAACGACTGTTGTTCAGCGGTGAAAAGGTCCTTCGCTGCGCTCAGGATGACAAACGTCCCCAATTCATTAAATAATTTCCATGCGTTCTGTTTTACTCGTCGAAGACGACATTTTTGATACCATGACGGCGGAGAAGTCCTTCGCCAAGTTCAACGTGCCGCACCAGCTGCGCACGGCCTTCAACGGCGAAGAGGCCCTGGACCTGCTGCTGGGCCGCAACGGCGCCGAGGCCCTGCGCCCGCTGCCCGAGGTTATCCTGCTCGACCTGAACATGCCGCGAATGAACGGCATCGAATTCCTGACCGAGTTGCGCGCCAACCCGGAGTTCCAGCACATTCCGGTGTTCATCACCACCACCTCCAGCATGGACGTGGACCGCCTCAATACCGAGCGGCTGGGCGTGAGCGGCTACATTCTCAAGCCCCTCGACTTTGAAACCGGCACCGACCTTTCCGACAGCCTGAGCCTGCTGGAAAAGCTGCTGAATTAACCCAGGGGCTGCCACCTGGGCGTTCACGGGGCCTTCATGGCCGACGGGCGGAATTTGTGCCGGCGGCCGGCGGTTTGCGCCAGGGCGGGGCCCGGTTGAGAATGTTGGCCGGGCCGCGTTACTTTGTTCGGCTCCGTGGCCACTGGCCTTGCCCTTCACTTGCCCCTCAGTATGATGAGAATTCCCATTTTTTATCCCGCGTTGCTCGCGGTGCTGCTCGGTGGCCGGGCGGCGCAGGCCCAGGACGACGGCCCGCGCCAGCTGGGAGCGCCGCCCGCGGTGCCGGCCCCGGCCCGGCCGCGCG
>NZ_JADQDM010000007.1 GCF_015694525.1 Hymenobacter ruricola
GGTCGAGCGGGGTGGTTTCGATGTCCACTTCGTAGCCCAGTGGCTCGAAGAGGCGGCGCGGCCAGTCGGGGCCGGGCGCTGACACTACGGCCACTTTCACGGCTAGCGGCAGGGCCTGGGCGGGCAGGTCGGGCTTGTCTTTGCAGGTGCCGTTCATGGCCGTGCCGTAGGCTTTGCTCAGGGCCGCGCTCAAGAAGGACGAGGCCACGTAGGGCCGGTCGTTCACGTACTGCTCCAGGGCAAAGCCCTCGCCGGATGCGCCGCCCTTGCCGCGCACGAGGCCCACCGGGTCGAGGTCGAGTAGCAGGGCGGCGGTGCAGCGCTCGGCGGTGGCTTCGGGGTAGAAGACGTGAGCCTGGCCGCCAGCTACTTCGATGCTTTGCAGGCGCGCGGGGTTCTTGTGCAGCAGGTAGCCGAGGTCGGTGGCGGGCCGGTAGGTGGTGGAGATGGTGAGGAGCATGGATTAGGTGCAAATAAGCGCCTAAAGCTACACCACAACCGTGGTGGCTTGTCGCAGGCCGTGCTGCGAAGCAACACACTCAGGCGATGTTTAAGTGACGCCGCTTGAAGAACCGACTTTCCAATATTATTGAAAATAATTCTACCAATAACGCCATTTACATTCGCGCAGCGCTATATTTACTCAGCACCTTTTCCTTTCTCCATACGCTGCTATGAAGCTCTTTTCCCGCACCATCTTCCTGCTAGTATTGGGCCTGGCTACGGCTTGCGAGGCCCAGCCCACCAAATCCACCCCGCCCGCCAAAGCGCCCGCAGCCGCCCCAGCCGCGCGGCGCGCGGCCGCGCCCGCCGCGCCCAAAACGCCGGCCTACGAGGTGCACGGCGTGCTCGACCCCGGCCTCAACAACATGGTGGCCTTTGCCTTCAAAGCGCCGTGGGCCTGGAAAATACAGCAGTCGTTCACGCGCCTGTGGAACGGCTCGGCGCCCGTCAACCAGGTGTATTTTCGGCTGACTTCGCCTGATGGCCGCGAGATGTTCGAGTCGCTGCCCTCCAGCATCTACCACTTCAACGACGGCCCCACCAGCCGCAGCCTGCGCCAAACCAGCCTCTCGATGGGCCTGCAGCAGCCCAGCAACCCCGGCGAGGCGGCGCCCGTGCCGCCGCTGGCCTACATCAAGCAGGCGTTGCTGCCGCAGCTGGCCCAGCGCGGCCTGCAGTTCCGGCCCACCGGCGAGCACGCCGAGCCGCCGAAAGCCACTGGGCCCGGCAAGTCGACGGCCGGGGCCTACGTGGATGGCGTGCTGCCCAGCGGCCAGAAGGCGCGGGTGGCCTGCGGCATCAGCTACAGCACCACCAACATGAACGGCGAAACCTACACCACCTGGGAAGTGTCGCCCACGGTCACGCTCAGCGCCCGCGATTTGGCCGCCTGCTACGCTTATACAAAGCTTGCTCTCAACTCTATCGTGCTAAACCCGGCCTGGCTGCAGCAAACCGCGCAGCTGGCCCGCAACGGATACCGCGCCAACGACGAAATCACCCGCCGCACCGCCGAGCAGAACCGCGACTACCGCGAAAATCAGCGGCGCGTGAACGACGAGGTGACCCGCGACCGCAACCGCTCCACCGACCAGCGCAACGAAGCCTTCCGCGACGCGCTGGGCAACGAGGGCAAGTTCGACGACCCCACCACCGGCCAGCGCACCCAAACCACCGACCAGTACGCCCACGTCTACAAAGACCGGCAGGGCAACGTATACGGCAGCCACACGCCCCTCGACGCCGGCCGCCTCGACTGGCAGGAGCTGCAGCGCGTGGAAACGCGGAATTACTGAGGACACAACAGTTGCGGAAGGGCCTTGGGGCTTTCCTAACCGGGGATGCGCAGTAGTTTTGCGGACCGAAAAGCCGTTTCCGCTCCTCCTTTACCAGCGCTGTTTCCTCGTGCCTGATTCCGTTGCCCCTGCCGGCCCCACCGGGCCTTCCCTGAACGATTTCGCCAGCTTTTACCTCTACGGCCTCACCAACAACCCCTACCAACAATCCACGGATGCGGAGAAGTTTGGCGAGCTGTACAACCTGGTCATCGGGGCGCACGGGGGCTTTAGCATCGCCAGCTCTTTTCACCCCTACCAGCTGGTGAACCCGGCCGGGGTGACGGTGTGGTACGCGGCCTACGCCCAGTTCTACGCCCAGCCCAACCGCATCGAGATGTTCGGCGAAATGACCCTGGAGCACGCCCGGTTCGTGGTGACGCCGCCGGCCTCGTTTGCCGAGTACCACGTGTGGCCCGACACGCGCCTTACCCACGCCGAAAACCCGGTTTTCAGCCAGTACATCCCCTTCGTGCTGCCGTTTTTGGTGCGTAAAGACCCGGCCGCCCTGCGCTGGGACGCCGAAGTATCGGCCGCAACTGACGACCGGGAGCGCCTCGGCTGGTACCACGACGCGGTGAACGAAGCCATCAAATTCGTGCAGCCCTCCCCTTCCTTCGTGCTCGGCTTTGAGGAATTCGACGAGCAGCGTCCAGAACTAGTTATTGAACGGTTTATGAGCTGCCGCGACATGCTCAAAGCTCTTTAAGCAATACGTTCGGGGCAAAAGGCCGGTCATGTCTCGGCTGCGCTCGACATGACCGGCCTCATCATCACGTAGGCCGCCTATTGCTGACGCGTAACAGCCGCCTGAACCCGCCCGTCCTCCAGCACACCGCCGCCCAGAAACTGCTGGTACCAGCGGCCCGAGTCTTTCATGGTGCGCTCCTGGGTTTCGTAGTCGACGTGAATGAGGCCGAAACGCGGGCCGTAGCCCTCGGCCCATTCAAAGTTGTCGGTCAGGCTCCAGGCGAAGTAGCCGCCCACGTCCACGCCCTCGCGCCGGGCCCGCAGCACCTGGCCGATGGCGGCCTGCAAATAGGCGCGTCGGGCGGGGTCCTGCACGCGGCCGTTGGCCACGGCATCGGGAAAGGCCGAGCCGCTTTCGGTTATCAGCAGCTGGGGCGCCTTTTTGTAGGCCGAAAACTGCTTCAGTATGTGGTAAATCGACTCCGGATAGACCTCCCAACCCATGTCGGTATAGGGCACGCCGCGTTGCCGGGCGGGCACCAGCGCGGCCCACTGCAGCGGCAGCCAGGGCGAAAACTTCACCACTTCGCGGGTGTAGTTCTGGATGCCCCAGAAGTCGAAATCGAAGGCCATGCGCTGCTCGTCGCCGGGTTTCTGGTAGCGTTCCAGCAGCCAGCGCAGGGCGGGCAGCTCGGCCGTGGGGTAGCCCAGGCCCAGGGTTGGCTCCACAAAAAAACGGTTCAAAATGGCATCGGCGCGGCGGGTGGCGGCTTCGTCGGCCGTGCCGGGCCGATGCGGCGTGAGGTAAGAGCACGAAAACGTGGTGCCGATGCGGGCCGAATCCGGCAGCAGGGCGCGCAAGGCGCGGCCGCCCTCGGCCTGGGCCAGCGTGGCGTGGTGGGCCGCCGCCAGAAACGCCCCCAGGTGCCGCCGCCCCGGCGCGTGGATGCCCAGCAGGTGCCCGGCGCCCACAAACACCATGGGCTCGTTGAGCACGGCCCACTGCGGCACCCGGTCGCCGAGGCGGCGGGCCATGAGCTGGGCATACTCCGAAAACCAGCCCACGATGCTGCGGTTGGTCCAGCCGCCTTTGGCTTGCAGGGCGCTAGGCAGGTCCCAGTGGTAGAGCGTGAGCAGGGGGCGCAGGTCGCGCTCCAGGCACGCGTCCACCAACCGGTCGTAGAAGTCAAGGCCGCGGCGGTTCACGGCGCCGGTGCCTTCGGGCAGCACCCGCGCCCACGCGGCCGAAAAGCGAAAATCGGTCAGGCCCAGAGCGCTGGCCAGGTCCAGGTCGGTCTCGTAGCGGCTGTAGAAATCGGCGGCCACGCGGCCGTGCTCGCCGCGCCGGATGGCCCCCTTGCGCCGCGTAAAATCGTCCCAGATGCTGGGGCCCTTGCCCTGGTGCTGCCAGGCGCCCTCGGTCTGGTAAGCCGCCGCGGAGGCACCCCATTGGAAACCGGGGCCGAAGTCGAGCCGGGAAAACGGCAGCGGCGCGGTGGACGGAAAAAACGCCGGGGGCAGCGGCTCGTCGTAGCAGGGGGTCAGCTTCATCATGCGCGGGGCGCGGAAGGTCAAACGGAGAAATTCATTTCACGACCGGCCGCTCGTGTTTCCGGGCGGGGCAGTTGCTCGCGGAGCAGCTGGTCGAGCACCGCCGCGGTCTGGTCGGGGTAGTCAACGGGAATTGCCTCGTTCTGGTGCAGCCACTGGTCTATTTTGTCGAGGTTTTTGTCTTTAAAGTTTTTAATGACGGGCACGCCCATCGTGGCGAGGGCCGCGGCGTTGCACTGCTGCTCGTATTGCTGCTTCATGGGCATCACCAGCAGCTTCTTGCCCAGAAACAAGGCTTCGGCCGGGGTTTCAAAACCCGCGCCGCACAGCACGCCGGCCGCCCGGGCCAGGCTGTCGAGAAAAGCCGCGCCGCTCACCGGCCACACGCGCACGTTGCCATGAGTGGCGGGCCGCTGGCTGTGCTTGCTAAACACCTCCCAGCGCACGCTGCGGCTCAGGTATTGCAGGCGCTCCACCAAAATGGCCTCCTCATAAGCCGGCAAATACACCGTGTAGTGCCCTTGGTTCACGGGGTTCAGCTCGCGCACCTGCTGCCGAATGACGGGCGTGAAAACCCCCGGCGCATACGCCTGAAAATGAAAGCCGTACTGCGCCGTGCTCGGCGCGTAGTGCCTGAGCACAGCCCGCCCGGCCGGGTCCTCTTTGTCGGGCCGCGGCGCGGCCGGGTTTAGCACGGCGCTTTGGTGGCTGAGGGCCACGCAGGGCACCTCGCGCAGCTTGCAGGCCCAGCTGCTCACCGGCTCAAAGTCGCTGATGACCAAATCGTAGCTTTCCACCGGCAGGTGGCGCACCTCGTGCAGAAACGTGGCCGACTTGAATTGCCAGAACGTTTTTACGAAGTTGATGCCGCCCTTTTTGCCAAACAAAAAGCCCATGCCCTGGGCCCGGTGCTTCACCTCAAACGGCAGGGGCAAATCGGCCGGCGGGCCGCTCACCAGCACGTCGAGCTGCTCGCAGCGGGCCTGCAGCAGCGGCACTACGTCGAGGGCCCGGCTGAGGTGGCCGTTGCCGGTGCCCTGGATGGCGTAAAGAATTCGGGACATTGCTTCTATTTTAGCACGTCCTGCTGAGCGCAGTCGAAGCATCTCTACCGGGAGAGCAAATAGTTACTGCTGCGGTAAAGCTGCTGCGGCTGCGCTGAGCAGGACGCTCTTTCAATTTATTGTCAGGTACGTTACGCCTTAATCTTAAACTCTGCCAGCAGCCCCTCTAGCAACGCTGCCGGATTGGCATTGGCCAGCACTTCGGCGGCATCGGCCACCTCGGTTTCGGCCATTTGCTGCACGGCCGGGTCTTCATTATAATAATAGAGTTGCCAGCCGGCTTCAGGGGTGTACTCCAGGGCGGTCAGGTTCTCAACCCAGTCGCCGGAATTGAGGTAGACCACCTCCCCTTTTTCGGTGGCGAGGGTTTTGATTTCGGGCTGGTGAATGTGTCCGCAGGCCACGTAGCGGTAGCCTTCGTCGGCGGCAATGGCGGCGGCGGTTTCCTCAAAGTTGCTCACGGCGGCCACGGCGGTTTTCACCCGCTCCTTCACCCGCTTGCTCAGCGCCACGCGGGGCCGGCCCAGCTTAGCCAGCAAGTAGTTGACGAAGCGGTTAAGCAGAATCAGCAGGTCGTAGCCCTGCCCGCCCAGCCGGGCCAGCCAGCGCGAGTGCCGCATGGTCAGGTCGAACACGTCGCCGTGAAACAGCCAGGTGCGGCCGTGCGGCAGGTCGAGCACCAGCTTGTTGTCCAGCCGAAAATGGCCCAGCTTCAGCCCGGCAAACTTGCGCAGCAGCTCGTCGTGGTTGCCGGTGAGGTAATGGATTCGGACGCCCTTGGCCGCCAGGCCCGCCAGGTAGCGCACCACCCGCATGTGGGCCGGCGGCCAGTAGTTTTTGCTGAACTGCCAGATGTCCACGATGTCGCCGTTCAGCACCAGCACCTGCGGCCGGATGCTCTTAAGGTAGCGCAGCAGCTCCGCGGCGTGACAGCCGTAGGTGCCCAGGTGCACGTCGCTAATCACGGCCACCTGCACCCGGCGCTTGCGGCGGAGTTTCGATTTTGCTGGCACTTCTACAGGAATTTGGCCCGGCCCGGGCATTTTGGTGGTAGCCTTGCTCATGCCGCCGACGGGGTGAAGCGGCTGCCGCGGGCCGGGCCCGCACTGCGCCGGGGCCGCACGGCCGGCCCGGGCCGGCGGCTGGTGGCGCCCCCAAAGGCCGAGCGCAGGCTGCCCAGCGTGCGCAGCGCATACGCCGCCCACAGCGCCACCTGAAACAACTCGTACACGAGCCAGCGCCCCAAACGGCGCAGCCCCGAAATCAAAGCCGGAAAGTACATGGCAGGACAATTGAAGGCGTGAAAATCCTGCTCTCAAAGTTCGGCCAATACTGTGAAGCCCTGATTACCGCCTGGTTACGCTTAAATCAAGCCTTGCCGGGCGCAGCGGCGCGTTGGGTACTGCATTCTTTTGTTTGGGAAGAATGGCCGCGCGTGCTGTTTATTTGTTGATTCAAGTATCTGAGATTCAGCAGTAATTTTCTTTTCCTTAGTTCTATTTGCACTCCCCCTTTATGCCCACTTTTTCTCACTCGCTCCGTCGTTTTCTGCCGCTGGTTTTCTTTGGTTTGTGTGCCTTCGGCGCCGCGGCCCAGCCCACGGGCAAAGCCGCCAAGGGCCGCAAGCGCTACACCTTCGCCCAAAAGGACGCCGTGTCGCCCTACGTGCAAAACGTGACCAAAAACACCGACGAGGAGCAGGACGTCGACGGCTCTTTCACCCGCCTCGGCTACCGCTCCTACGCCGACATGCTCACCGAAATCGAAGCCCTGCGCAAGCTCAAGGACTGGGCCGATACCACCTACCAGCGCCGCCTGGCCGCCATTCCGCCCGGGGGGGCGCTGCTGGTCACCGTGCATCGCCAGGGCCCCACGGGCGTGCAGCTGGCCAACCTCACGCTCACCGTCACCGACAAAGCCGGCAAGGAAGTCTTCGCCCAAACCCTGGCGCCCGGCACCGGCCGCTTCATGGGCCGCGACCTCTACCAGGCCCAACGCCTCATCCCCTTCCCCAAAATGGACCCGCAGGAGCTGACCGTCAGCATCCGCGACGCCAAGCTCTACCAGACGTTTGACTACATCCTGACGCTGCCGCGGGCAACTGCTGAGTAAGCAATTCCTTGCGGCTACCTTCGTCCGAGCGGGGCGGCATTCGCAGTTGCGGGTGCCGCCCGTTTTTTAGTCGATTATTTCCGGAGCCGCGCCCACTGCACGGCCAGCACCGTCTTGGCGTCCTGCAGCGGCTCGGCCAGCAGCGCGTCCCAGGTGAAGTCCAGCATTTCGATGTTCTCGTTTTCTTCGGCCAGTCCGCCGCCCTGGCCGGTTTTGCGGCTCACTTCGGCGTAATACACGGTGATGGCCTCCGCGCTGTTGCCCGGCGAGGGCCACATCTGCACGATTTCCTCCAACTGGTCCACCTCGTAGCCCAGCTCCTCGTGAATCTCGCGGCGCACGGCCGTTTCGGGGGCTTCGTTGCCGTCAATCATGCCGGCGGCTATCTCGGTGATTTCCGCTTCGGGGCCGATGCGGAACTGGCGGGTGAGGACGTACACCTGCCGGGCCGTGTCGTACACCAGGGCGGCCACGGCCTTGCCGGGCGCGAACTGCTCGCGCTTGAGTTGGTGCTCGCCGTCCTGCACGATGAGCTGGTTGACTTTGTAGTGGCCGTCGAAAACGCGGCTGCGTTGCACTATCTGCATAGCGGAAGGGTTGTGTAGTATCTTTGTGAAACCAGGGCCGCCGTCGGAGCAGCCCGCTGCCCGGCCGCGTCGGGCAAAGCCCCGCGCCTCGGCTGCCTCCGCAAGTAAGCGCACCTCACCCCAATTTCTCTTCGTTCAGGGAATCGGACGGCCTCCGACGAGCCGCCCAACCCCGCCCACGCCCGGCCCCGTCCGGCGTGGCCATGCCCGCCTGTGCCACACCGCAGGCTCAACCAATTTCTGCACAGCCCATTGGCTGCCAGCACCGTACCAAACTTTCGAGTACCACACCCCCACCTATGACGTTTGACGATTTAAACCTGATTGACCCCATCCTTAAAGCCCTCAAAGAGGAAGGGTATACCACCCCCACCCCCATCCAGGAGCAAGCCATTCCGCACGTGCTGGAAGGCAAAGACCTCCTCGGCGTGGCCCAGACCGGCACCGGCAAAACGGCGGCCTTCACCGTGCCCATCCTGCAAGTGCTGCACCGCACGGCCCAGGTTTCCAACCACGCGCAGCGCGCCATTCGCTGCCTCGTGCTCACGCCCACCCGCGAGCTGGCCATCCAAATCAACGAAAGCTTCGGCGCCTACGGCCGCCATCTGAGCCAGATTCGCCACACCGTCATCTTCGGCGGCGTGAGCCAGGGCTCGCAGGTAGCGGCCCTCAAGCGCGGCGTGGAAGTGCTCATCGCCACCCCCGGCCGCCTGCTCGACCTCATGAACCAGGGCTTCGTGGACCTGCGACAGGTCGAAGTGTTTGTGCTTGACGAAGCCGACCGCATGCTCGACATGGGCTTCATCAACGACATCAAGCGCATCCTGCCCAAGCTGCCCACCAAGCGCCAGACCCTGTTTTTCTCGGCCACCATGCCCGGCCAGATTCAGGAACTGGCCAGCACCATCCTGCGCCCCAACCCCGTGCGCGTGGCCGTGACGCCCGTCAGCAGCACCGCCGACACGGTGACGCAGTCGGTGTACCTGGTGGAAAACAACGACAAGCCGGCCCTGCTCCGCCACATTCTGCAGGACAAGGACATCAAGCGCGTGCTCGTGTTCACCCGCACCAAGCACGGCGCCGACAAAGTGGTGAAAGCCCTGGCCGCCAACGCCATTCCGGCCGAAGCCATCCACGGCAACAAGAGCCAGAACCACCGCCAGCGCGCCCTGTCCAACTTCAAAGCCGGCAGCACCCGCGTGCTGGTGGCCACCGACATCGCCGCCCGCGGCATCGACGTGGACGAGCTGACCCACGTCATCAACTACGAAATCCCGAACGAGCCCGAAACCTACGTGCACCGCATTGGCCGCACCGGCCGGGCCGGGGCCTTCGGCACTGCGTTTTCCTTCGTTGAAGAAGAGGAGCGCGCCTACCTGCAAGACATTCAAAAGCTCATCAGCCGCCAGATTGACGTGGAAACCGAGCATCCGTTCGTGTCGGGCCGCATTAAGCCGGTGATGCTGCACGGCAACGAGCGCATCATCCGGCCCAAAGGCCCGGCGGGTCGTCCGGCCCGGTCCGGCCCCCGCGAGGGCGGCCAGGGCGGTGGCGGCCGTTCCGGCGGCGGCCAAGGCGGCGGTCGCTCGGGCGGCGGCCAGGGTGGCGGCCGTCCCAGCGGCGACCGCAACGCCAATGGCCGTTCCGGCGGCGAGCGCAGCCGGCCGGCGGCTCCGGCCGGCAACGGCCAGTCGGATACGGCTCGTCGCTTTGGCAGCGGCGGCGCCCGCGTGAGCGTGGGCGGCAACCGCGAAGGCGGCGACCTGGGCGGCCGTCGGCGCGGCGACGCGGGCGGCTCGCGGCGCGGCTCGTTTTAAGCAGGTTTAGATAGCCAACGGAACATCCTGCTGCCCGCGACAAGACGTTTCGTTGGAAAGTATACAAACAAGAAGAGGCCCCGGAAAACTTTTTTCGGGGCCTCTGGCTTTTTAACCTGATTACTTGCTCGCATCGCGAATAATTTTTGCTTCTTATGGCTCAGCCCACGCTTCCCGTCATCCAGGCCCTGCGCGCCACGGCCCAACGCCTCACCACCCAAGCGCCCTATCAATGGGGCCACATGGGCAGCTGCAACTGCGGCCACCTCGCCCAAACCGTCACGCGCCTCACCAAAGCCGAGATTCACGCCCGCGCCATGCAGCGCTACGGCGACTGGGAGCGGCAGCTCATCGACTACTGCCCCACCAGCGGCCTGCCCATCGACCAAACCATCGACGAGATGCTGGCCCTCGGCTTCTCCCGCGCCGACCTCACCCACTTGGAAAAAATTTCGGACCCCGCCATTCGGGCGGCAATTCCGTTTGAGCGCCGCAACGCCCTCCGCCACAACCAGCGCGACGACGTGGTGCTTTACCTCCGCACCTGGGCCGACTTACTGGAGCGCGACCTACTGGATGGCATCGAATTGCCGGGCTTCGCAGTTCCCGCGCCTGTGCTTACTCCCGAGCCGGCCGTGGCCCATTAAGCCAGCGATAGCAGCCCAAACAGCAAAAGTCCCCGCCAACTGATTGGCGGGGACTTTTGCTGTTTGGGCTGTTGGGAGGTTCGTTGTAGGCCGGACTCTCATCGAGTCCAGCCGATGCTTAGTTACGGGTGACGTTGGAACGCTGAGCTTCCCGGTAGCCCTCGGCGCGATGCTCGCGCTTGTAGGCGGCGTCGGCAGAAGGGTCTTTTTCAGCGTCGGGGGCGTGTGAGCAGGAAGCCGTCAAGGACAAAGCCGCTACAGCGGCCAACCAGATAGTTGCGCGGGTCAGTTTCATGCTGCGAAGGTAGCCCAGCGCCGCCAAATGAACAACCGCCCGGCCTATCGATTGCCGGGTCTCTTCTCTGGTGTCCGAATAAATCCAGGCCGCGCACCAGGCGGAAACGTAAATCTTTCACTGGAAACGAGGCTAACAACCGCCATTTACATTTGACAATGCACCCCTTTTATGCTTGCCATGCCAGCAGGCCCAACCCGAAGCTATAGTCTTCGCCTCAGGGCTAAGGCAATGCTTCATCCTAACTGCAAAGCAACCCGTTTAATATAGAAGGCGCTTCCGTTAACCGGCCTTTGGCTGTGCTCAAACGCGCTCAGATGCTTAGCATGGCACCAATCCTACACTTTTCAAGGTTATCACTATTCAAACAGCGTGCGGTGTCAACCCAATTAGCAAGGCTCAGCTACAAACGCAGGCTTCAGCTACTTTGCGAATTCCTGAAAACCCAGGAAAGAAGCAGATAAAAAACGGTAGCCTAATGATGACAAGCCCTCACTTAAACCTTAATTCCATTGTTTGGTTAGTATCATTTAAATCCTTGATAAAAAGCATTATAAATTTAAAATTCACCTGCCTTACAATCACGTTTAATGTTTCTACAGGAATTAGCATAGGAGAGAAATGAATATAGAGCTCATTTTGATATTAATTAGCATCTGGCAACCCGAACTACAGGGCCATTAATTGAACATTAGGAATCACTGCCAAATTGAACTTTACAATAATAGCGCTCAACCACCTCGTGCGCATGCCTCAGACCTCGTGCGCATGCTTCAGCAGGATAAGCTCCCCCCTGAAGAAGTAAGCACTGGACTGCATTGCCGCCCCGATTTTAGGGCCACGATTTGCCATCAGTAGTCACGCAGTACGTACGGCTTAGCCCTACGGCAAGCCCACAATCCATGGTACCCATGTCTTGGCTAGACGCGGCTTTCTGCTATGTATAAGCCAGCCACGCGGCGGCAATGCTCGACCTCACATCGCTGACAACGAACTCATGCGGTTGGCAAAACTTACTCGGGCTGGTAATCGGCGAAAGACCCGTCCCGATAGAAAATGACGATGCGGCGAATCGGCTTTTCAGAACCAGCCAGCAGTTGCGCGGCAGTACCGGATTCGGGGGGATTACTCGGCGCGTCGGTAACCTCAGCAGTGAGCAATGCAGCCGGCCCAGGTGGCCGTGCGGTTGCTTCTTTATCCATCTCCGGCGCAGGAGCAGCGCCATGGCCAACCGGAGTAGTGTGCTTGGGAGTGAAGCGCTTGAGAGCAGGAATGTTACTGAACGAACTGGCCTTACGCGGTTCACTTCGCTCTGCGACGGCAGGTTTGCCGCTAGTTGCGGCGCTTTCGGCTTGCTTTGCAACCATTTGCGGGCTGGTGGTGGGCAGTTCGGCAGCTGGCGGGGCAGGCTCCTGTAGCGGAACGGTCGGAGCGGCAGCCGAGGCGGCCAGCATAGGGCCTGTGCCGAACAGGAGCCAGGGCATGGACAAGTCCGGCATGGCAGCCAGGATGCGCTGGACCACCTCCAGGCTGGGCTTGTTGCGGCCCGACAGGATATGGCTGACAATAGGGCGCGCGACGCCAATGGCATCGGCAAACTGAGTGGGGGAAAGTTGCCGGACTTCCAGTAGCTGCCTGATGCGCTCGACTATTTGCATTGTTTTTAATTACAAATGTAGCAAAACACAACGGTACTTGCTTGCCCAACCTAAACAAGCATGTTTACATAAAGAAACAACAGGTATATAAGGAATTTATAACAATAGTAAACAAAGCATTGGAATTTGTCCATTCATCCTCATTGCAAAACATTTGTAACGTCAGCATTAATGCCTGTATCCCGATTCAAATAATAGCAGAAAGCCCGTCTGCCATGGCAAACGGGCTTTCCTGTTTTGGTTTTCGGTAACCTGTCGCGCGCGGAGCGTAAAGGTGGCTACCAGCCGAGTTAACCGCTAATCAAAATACTCCTTAGCGAGGGCCTTGTCGTGGCCGTAGATGTCGTCGCGGAAGTGCGGGTGCCCGGCGGCATCGGCCCACGCGGTGAAATACACCAGGTAAACGGGCAGCTTTTCCTTCATCGAAATGTACTTCTCGCGGTGCGTGGCAATGGTGTCAAGGATGGTTTGCTGGTCCCAGCCGGGCTTGTTTTTCAACAGGTAAGTGGCCAGCTTGATGGGTTCTTTCACCCGCACGCAGCCATGGCTGAAGCTGCGCGCACTCTGCGAAAACAGCGCGTCGTGGGGCGTGTCGTGCAGGTAGATGTCATTCGAGTTTGGGAAAATAAACTTCACGTCGCCCAGGTCATTATCGGGCCCGGGCCGGCGGCGCAGAGTGTATTTAAAGGTTTCCTGCGTCACGTTGGCCCAGTCGACTGAGGTCGGGTCAATGACCTTGGCCTTGCGGCCAACGCCCTTCACCACCTCCATATCGAGGCGGTCGAGGGTGCCGACGGGGTCGGCCGTGAGCTTGCCGCGCAGTTCGTTCTGGATGATGCTGAAGGGCACGTTCCAGTACGGCGCGAGCACCACGTACTCCATCTTGTCGCTAAAGATGGGTGTTTCGTGTAGCACCTTGCCCACGATGACAGGCATGGAAAAGGCCTCTTTGTCGTTCTCCACCACGTGCAGTGTGTACTCCGGAATGTTCACCAGCAGGTAGCTCGGCTCGAAGCGTTTGGGCAGCCAGCGCCAGCGCTCCATGTTCAGGATGAGCTGGTCGATGCGCGTGCCGATGGGCACGTTGAGCTGGCGCAGGGTTTCGCCGCCCACCACGCCGTCGGGTCTCAGGCCGGCATCCTGCTGAAAAAGCTTGACGGCGGCCACCAGCTCGGGGTCGTAGGTGTAGGCCGCCGGGGCGGTGCCCACGCGGGCCGAATCGGCCGGCGGGGTGCTGGCCGCCTCGCCGCCGGAGCTATCCAGCAGGCGCTTGCGCAGAGCCGCCACGGCCGGCGACGACTGCCCCGGCTTGAGCTTCAGCCCGGCCGGCAAGGCGGGCCAGCCACCGGCCCGCTCTCGGTCGCGGTAGGTGGCCAGCGCCTTTTTCAGCTGGTCGTACTCGGGGTGTAGCGGGGCAAATTCGTAGTAGTTGTAACGGCTTTTGCGCTCGCCCAGAAAGGTCATCAGGGCTTTGTTGAGCTTGATTTTATTGGGTTTTACCTGCCACGTCGTGCTCTTCTTGTCGCGCGGGTTGGCCACGCCCCGGTAGTAATCCGAGGCCCATTTCATGTAGGTACCAGTCAGCGCCACGTCAATTTCGCGCTCCAACGCCGTGCGTTTGACGGAGTCAGTACGGGCCTTTTCCAGCTCACCAAACAGCGACTTAAAATCCTTAATTTTATAGTCTTTAGGGTCCAGGCCTTCATCTGTAGCTTTAGCAATAATGTTTTGCAAGGTTTGCACCTGCGAAACGGGCTGATGGTCTTTGAACCAGCCCAAACGGAATTGTCGCTCCCGGTAAAAGCGGCGGGCCTGCAGCAGTTGGGCCTTGAACCGCGGCTCGGCCCGAAAGGCGTTGATGACGTAGGTGCTGTCGATGAGGGGCTGGGGGCCTAGCTCGCGCACAGCCGCAGACGCCGCGCTGGTGCCAGCCGACTGGCCGCTATCGGAACCGCAGCCCTGCAGGGCGGTGCCCCCAATGGCGGCAGTGAGCAGCACCCAAAGCAGCGAAGAAAAACGAAGGAAGAATGTCATTGAGAGGGATGAGGCGAACGAAACAAAGGCCCCGCGCAACTGCCGGAAGCCGGGCGTTGTACTGCCAAGCGGAAGGGGAAGTTGCGCCGAAGCGGCCGCTGGCCGTCCGGCTGCAAATTACGCCCCGGCGAGGGATGGCCCGCTGCCGCCGTGCCCGAAATCGTGCCACATTCGTACCCGGGAAGGCCGGATGAAACACCACATGAGGAGAACGTGCCGGCTAAACCCCTTGCCTTCAAAGCCCTCAGTCGAACTCATGCTCAAAGGCCGAGCCGTCGGATTGGCCTGCTGAATTAACCAAACCCTTCTGTCCGGCAGCAAATACACTTGGCAGAAGCCTTGTTTTCCAGTGCTTCGCCGCCGGGATTTCTGTTTTCAACCTTTCTTTCGAATACTGTTCTGCTTACTCGCTTGCTTATGGCTTCTTCCCTTTTTACGACTGCCGCCTTGCCCGCCGACCCGCATAGCTACGCCGGCACCGGCCTCGCGCGGGTCCGTCATCTGGACCTCGACCTGGAGGTAGATTTTGCTACCCGTACCCTGGCCGGCACGGTCACCTGGCAGTTGGCCGACGCCACAGCGGCAGCCGATGTGGTGCTGGACGCCCGGGACCTGACCATTGAAACCGTAGAAGGCCTCGACGCGGCCGGTAACGCCACGCCAGCGGCCTTTGACCTTGGCCCGGCTGATGCGGTGCTGGGCCAGGCCCTGCGCGTGGCCCTGGCCCCCGGAATTTTGGCCGTCCGCATTCGCTACCGCACGGCGGCCACTGCGGCGGCCCTGCAGTGGCTGGCGCCCGCCCAGACCGCCGGCAGCCAGCCGTTCCTCTTCACGCAGTCGCAAGCCATTCTGGCGCGCACCTGGCTGCCGTGCCAGGACTCGCCCGGCATCCGGTTCACCTACGACGCCACGGTGCGGGTTCCCGCCCACCTGCTGGCACTGATGAGCGCCGGCAACCCCCAGCAGCTCGACCCCAATGGCGAGTACCACTTTCGGATGGCCCAGCCCATTCCGGCTTACCTGATGGCCCTGGCGGTGGGCGACCTGCGCTTTGCGCCGCTGAGCGAGCGCACCGGCGTTTATGCCGAGCCCGCTACCCTACCCGTGGCTAAGCACGAGTTTGCCGACCTGGAGAAAATGGTGGCAGCCGCCGAGGAACTGTACGGCCCCTACCGCTGGGAGCGGTACGATTTGCTGGTGCTCCCACCCAGCTTCCCCTTCGGCGGGATGGAAAACCCCCGATTAACATTTGTAACACCTACCATTCTGGCTGGCGACCGCAGCCTGACAAGTTTGGTGGCGCATGAGCTCGCGCACTCTTGGTCGGGCAATCTGGTTACAAATGCAACGTGGAATGATTTCTGGCTGAACGAAGGCTTTACAGTCTATTTCGAGCGGCGCATCATGGAACATTTGTATGGGGCCGAATACGCCGACATGCTGCAGGTACTGGGCCGCGCCGCCCTGCACCACACCATCGAGGAAATCGGCGTGGCCAGCCCCGACACGCATTTGCACCTGGACCTGACTGGCCGCGACCCCGACGAGGGCCTTACCGAAATCGCCTATGAAAAAGGCTGCGCCCTGCTTCTGACCCTAGAGTCGCTGGTGGGCCGGCCGCGACTCGACGCCTTTATTACGGAGTACTTCGCTCGCTTCAGCTTTCAGGCAATGGACACCGCCACCTTCCTGCACTACCTCCGGGCCGAGCTGCTGGACCCGGAGCCGGGCCTGGAGGCCCGCCTGAACCTGGCGGCCTGGGTGGAAGGCCCCGGCCTGCCCGGCAACGCGCCGGTCCCCGCCTCCCGGCGCTTCGAGGCAGTGGACCAGGGGCTGGGGCGCCTGAGTGGCGGGGCCGCGCCGGCTTCCCTCCTGCCGGCCACGGCCGACTGGAGCAGCCACGAATGGGTGCACTTCCTGCATGGGCTCCCGACCTCGCTTTCGGCGGAGCAGCTGGCGGAGCTCGACGCGGCGTTTCACTTCACCGATTCTGGCAACGCTGAAATTCTGGCGGCCTGGTTTCCGCACACGTTGCGGGCCGAATACGCGCCGGCCGAGGCGGCGCTGGAAAATTTTCTGCGGCACGTGGGCCGGCGCAAGTTTCTGGTGCCGCTGTACCGGGCCTTGCTGGCCACGCCGCATGGCCCGAAACGCGCCCGCCAAATTTATGCGCAGGCCCGGCCCAACTACCACTCCGTGACCACTGGCACGCTTGATGCACTGCTGACCGAGCGCACATAAGCCCGCGCGGCCCCAACTTTGCAGCAGATTGCCTGAAACCTCTCGTGGCAGCGGCTGTTTTGCATTTTCCAGCTATATTAAATAAGATATCCATTGAAATCCATCATTCCGCTCGGTAAGCTCATCGCCGTGGGTGGCAACGAGGACAAGGGCACGTACCCCAACCCCCGAACCCGCCGCAAGTACTACCTCAACTTTTTCGAGTTGGGCATCCTCAAGCGCATCGTGCTCGAAACCGGCAAAACGGACCCGCGCATCGAAGTCGTCACCACGGCTTCCATGATTCCGGAGGAAGTGGGCCCGATTTACACGGGTTCCTTCGCCATGCTCAACTGCCTGAACGTGGGCATCATGGACATTCGCACGCCCGAAGACGCCCGCCAGCCCGAGTACCTGGAGCGCCTGCTGGCCGCCGACGTCATCATGTTTTCGGGCGGCAACCAGTCGCGCCTGCGCGAGATGTTCGGCGAAACCGACTTCCTCGACCGCATGATGCAGCGCTACTACGCCGAGCCCCATTTCGTGATTGCGGGCACCAGCGCCGGCGCCATGGCCATGTCGCAGCACATGATTCGCGGCGGCTCGGTGCCCGACGCACTGCTGAAAGGCGCCGTGAAAATGGGCACCGGCCTGGGCCTGCTGCCGGCGGCCATTGTCGACTCGCACTTTGTGAAGCGCGGCCGGTTTGGGCGCCTGATTGAGTCGGTGGCCCTGCATCCCAAGCTCATCGGCATCGGGCTGGGCGAAGATACCGGCGTGCTCATCACCCAGGGCAACTGGGTGGAAACCATTGGCTCCAACCTCGTTATCATCCTCGATGGGCACGAAATCCAGCACAACAATGCCGCCGCGGCCAAAAAAGGCACGGTGCTTTCCATCGAAAACGTGACCATGCACGTGCTGGCCAAAGGCAACGTGTACGACATGCGCGAGCGCAAATTTTACGTCAGCAAAGACGCGCTGCCCATTCCAGCCACGACGGCCGTTAAGTCTGTCTCGGCGACCACGGCTGGCTAGCGTCTGGTTTGGCAGTTTTGAGAAGCCCATTCCTTACTAATAAGGAGTGGGCTTTTTACTATCTAAATTGCCCATGCCCGGTAGCTTACGTATGGCTATCAGGCTTGCCGCTCAAGCCATTCAACGCTTTTCTTTCCTCCATCAGCATTTTTGATATGAACCAACGCAAGCTGGGCAAAACCGGCCTTTCCGTTTCCGAAATCAGCCTGGGCACCTGGCAAGTCGGGGGCAAGTGGGGCGAGCCCTTTAGCCACGCCAACGCCGACCAGATTCTGAACGCCGCCGTGGACGCGGGCATCAACTTCATCGACACGGCCGACGTGTACGGCGACGGCGAAAGCGAAAAAGCCGTGGGCCGGCTCGTCCGCGCCCGCTCCGAGCGCATTTTCGTGGCCACCAAATGCGGGCGCCGCCTGCAGCCCCACACGGCCGAGGCCTACCAGCCCGCCGCCCTCCGCCGCTTCGTGGAAGACAGCCTGCGCAACATGCAGCTCGAAACCCTCGACCTCATCCAGCTGCACTGCCCGCCCACGGAAGTATATTACCGCCCCGAGATTTTTGAGCTTTTTGACCGGCTGCGCGAAGAAGGCAAAATCCAGCACCTCGGCGTGAGCGTTGAGAAAGTGGAGGAAGGGTTGAAAGCCATTGAATTCCCGAACGTCACCACCCTGCAGCTCATCTTCAACATGTTTCGGCAGCGCCCGCCGGAATTGCTGTTCAAAGAGGCCGCCCGGCGCGACATCGGCCTCATTGTGCGCGTGCCGCTGGCCAGCGGCCTGCTCACCGGCAAGTTCTCGCCCCAAACGGCCTTCGCGCCCGACGACCACCGCAACTTCAACCGCCACGGCGAGGCCTTCGACAAGGGCGAAACCTTCTCCGGCGTCGACTACGCCACTGGCCTCGCCGCCGTGGAAGAATTGAAGCAGGCTTTCCCCGACCAGCCGCTGGCCGACATTGCCCTGCGCTGGATTCTGATGTTTGACGAAGTAAGCTGCATAATTCCCGGCGCCTCCCGCCCCGAGCAGGTCCTGCAAAACCTGCAGGCCGCCGAGCTTCCGCCCTTAACCGCCGAGCAAATGCAGACGGTGCGGGATATCTATGACCGCCGCATCAAGCCGCTAGTGCATTATAGTTGGTAAGTTAAGAAATCGTCATAAAGAACAGAACGTCATGCAGAGCGCAGCGAAGCATCTTGCCCGCAGCAAGTAATCCAATCATCAGGAGTTACTGCTGCGGTAAAGATGCTTCGCTGCGCTCAGCATGACGTTCTTTTTTGCCACGGCCTCCAAACTTACTCCTTATATATAGCCACCAGTGCCTCGCCGCCTTCGGTGCGGCTGGCGCGGTACATGCCTTCGGAATTAAAGGGCAAAGTCACATTCCCGGCCGCGTCCACGGCGATGAGCCCCCCCTCGCCGCCGGCCGGCGCCAGCTTGTCGTGCACCACCACGCGGCAGGCTTCTTCCAGGCTCAGGCCTTTGTATTCCATCAGGCAGGCGATGTCGTAGGCCGCCACGGCGCGGATAAAATATTCGCCGTGCCCGGTGCAGCTGATGGCGCAGCGCTCGTCGGCCCAGGTGCCGGCCCCGATGAGGGGCGTGTCGCCGATGCGGGCGTAGCGCTTGTTGGTCATGCCGCCGGTGCTGGTGGCGGCGGCCAGGTGGCCGTGCTGGTCGCGGGCCACGGCGCCCACGGTGCCTTTTTTCCAGTTGGGGTCGGCGCCGTCCACGAATTTAACGGGCTCGTCGAGCGGGGCAGTGGCGGGCAACGCGGGGGCAGCGGCGCGGGCCTGGCTGTGGTCGAGGCGCATGCGGCCTTCGCGCAGGGCTTCCTGCAGTTGGTTGAAGCGGTGCTGGGTGAAAAAATATTCGGGCGGCTGCAGCGGCAGGCCGTGCTCGCGGGCCAGCTCGTCGGCACCGGGGTAGGCCAGCAGCACGTGTTCGGTCTGCTCCATCACAAGGCGGGCGGCGCGAATGGGGTTTTGCACCTGCCGCACGCCGGCCACGGCCCCTGCCAACTTGGTGTGTCCCTGCATGATGGCCGCATCCATCTCGTGGTGGCCCTCGTGGGTGAACACGGCCCCGCGGCCGGCGTTGAACAGCGGGCAGTCTTCGAGGTGGCGCACGGCGGCTTCCACGGCGTCGAGGGCCGCGCCGCCCCCTTGCAGAACGGCGTAGCCGGTGTTCAGGGCCGTTTCGAGGGCCGCGCGGTACTCGCGTTCAGCATCGGGAGTGAGGGAGGCACGGGCAATGGTGCCGGCCCCGCCGTGAATGGCGAGTGCAAACATTTTTTATGGGAAATAAGCGGCGAAAAGCGGTTGCAAAGGTAGCCGGAGGGAACGGCTAGTGGGCTGCTAGTGTTTTTTTTCGTAGGTTTGATGTTCAAGTTTATTACTACCAAAACACCCCCACTTTTATGGCATACGACGTAACCGGCCGGCTGCACGAAATCTTTGACGAACAGCAGGTAAGCGAGAAATTTCGCAAGCGCGAGTTCGTGCTGGAAGTCCAGGATGGCCAGTATCCCGAGCATATTAAGTTCCAGATGGTTCAGGACAAAACCAGCCTCATCGACCCGTTCAAAATGGGCGACGAAGTGAAGGTGACGTTCAACCTCCGCGGCCGCGGCTTCAACAAGAACGGCCAGATGCTGTACTTCACCAACCTGGAAGCCTGGAAGATTGAGCCCGCCTCGGCAGGTGGCAATGCCGGCAACAGCTACGGCGGTGGCCAGCAAGCCGCTCCCCGCCCCGCTGCGCAAAACCAGAACCCCACGCTGCGCGCCCAGCCCTCGGCGGCCCCCATCGCCAGCGACGACGACAACGACTTGCCTTTCTAAGGTCAGTTCAACGAGCCAACGGCTCGGTTGCATTAGCAGCTGAAACTTCGTAGAAATGCCGTACCTGAGCTTCAGGTGCGGCATTTTTTGTGCCCGCTTTTCGTTTGAATAGGGTATGGATTTACACGAACTGATTAAGCGGGGCGAAGGCGAAGAGCTGGAATTCAAGCAGAAAACCACGCACCCGCACCGCATTTCGCGCACCCTGGCTTCACTGGCCAACACCCGCGGCGGGCTGGTGCTGGTGGGTGTGGATGACGCCGGACGAATCCTGGGCGTGCGCGACGCGCAGGAAGAAGTATTTGTGCTGCTCGAAGCCGCCACGCACTACGTGGACCCACCCCTGACGGGGTTGCAATTCCGCGAAATCGAGGAAGACGGCCGCACCGTCCTCGTCGTGACCGTGCCCGAAAGCCTTAACAAGCCCCACCGTGCCCAGGTGGCCCCCGACGACTGGCGCGGCTACGTGCGCGTGCGCGACTCCAGCGTGCAAACCAGCGGCCTCACCGAGAAACTATTGGAGCGCCAGCAGCCCGAAGCCCGCTTCGAACACCTGCCCCTCAACAAGCAGGAGCTGGCCGTCATCGACTACCTCAAAATCCACCCCCGCATCAACCTGGCCCAGTTCATGAAGTTGGTGAACTTCGGCAAGCGCCGCGCTTTCCAGACGCTGATAAAGCTGGTGCTGCACGGCTACATCCGCCACCACGACAAGGAAAAGGAGCCCTACTACACGCTCTGATTATCTTCTTGGTGCCGTTCAAACGCTTTTGCCACCATTTCATATACTTGCTGATAGAGTGCGCTATTCAACAAAGGGTCTAACCCTTCGCCCCTATACACAGCTTCAGCAAACTTTTCAACCGTCATGGGTGGGTTATTTACAATCCGCTTCTGCAATGGCACCGGCAAGCAAAAACCCAGTTTCACACACAAGTCATAGAGCAGCCCTTCTGTTTCAGTATCAGCAAGTCTTATTTTCATTACAATCAAGCTATAAAAAACGGATGCCTTCAGCACAATGCTGAAGGCATCCGTTTTTTTGGATTATTGGATTAATAAAAGGCGTTACTCCTGCTTGCGGGCGCGGGCGACTTTCTTTTCCTCCTTCTCCGCTTTTTTCTCCTTCATCGATTTGGTGGGTTCTTTCTTTTTTTCTTTGCGGGCGTCCTGGGCTTTGGCCATGATTGAAAAGAAGTTAAGTGAGGGGTTGATTTCGGGTAATTCAACGCGCGGCCGGGCCGGCGTGTTGTGGCGGGCGAAGGTATAAACTTTGCCTCAACCTTGTAGAGAAGGCAGATACCGCTCGCGAATGATGCGGAGGTGATGCAGCTCGTGCCCGGCCGTAATGAAGAGCAAAGCGCGCACGGTGACCGGGCCGTTGTTGGCCGTGCCGCGGCGGTTCAGCTGTTCCTCGGTGAAGCTTTCGGCCAGGGCCACGGTGGCGGCGCGCACGGCGTCGTATTCGGCCAGCAGGCTGGCGAGGGGGCGGGCGTTGGCGCCGCTATAGGGCACATAGTCGTCCTGCTCAAAACCGGTCAGGTTCTGGCTGTCGCCGCGGGCAAAGCGCAAGGCCCGGTAGGTGAAGATGCGCTCGGTATCAATCTGGTGCAGGAGCATTTCCTTGAGGGTCCATTTGCCGGGCGCGTACCCCTGTTCGGTTTGCGCTTCGCTCAGGCCGGCAAATACGGCGTGGATTTCCTGCGGCTGGCTGCGCAGTGCGGCTAGTGGGTCCGTGCCCTCGGGCACCATATTGATGTAGGTGCCGAAATAAGGTATAAAATCTCCCTCGGCGGGGCGCGTGGTAGGCATGGCGAATTCGGGCAGGTGAGCAATAAAGTCGGCAATGGCGGACTCGGGTTGCGCATCGGGGGCCGCGTCTGCCGGCAGCACCAGGGCCACGGGCTCGGCCACGGGCGGGGCATCCGGCAGCACCAGGGCCGGCGCCAGTTCCGGGTCGAGTTGCAGCCGCACCACGGGCAGCGGGGCCGGCAGCGCGGCGCTGGCCTGCGGCTGCCCGAAGGCCCACACCAGGAAATCGGGCATGATGTGGCCCCAGGTGTTTTGGTGGTGGCGGCCGCCTTCCAACTGCACGTAACGCAGGGCGCGTTGCGTATCGAGCCCCTTTTTAACGAGCTCTTCGATGAGGTCGAGGCAGTCTTCGACCGAGTCGATGACGCCGTTTTCGTTGCGGTCGTTGCGCTCGTCGAGGGTGCCGGTTTGCAGCCAGAACCGGTGGCTGGGGTGCAGCTGCCCGGCCCGCACCAAGCCGTGCATGATGCGGTCGGCGGGCGTGTAGCCGGCGCCCACGGCCCGCTGCCGCCACCAAAACGAGCCCGAAAACACGCCCGCCCGCGCCAGCGCTTCCGGGTGGTGCCACACCATGTCGAAAGCCGACAGCCCGCCGAGCGAAAAACCCGCCATCACCGCTTCCAGCGGATTGGGCGACGCCTGGAACGTGGCCTGGGCAAAGGGCAGTAGCTCCTGCAGCACGAAATCAGTGTAAGCGCCGGCCCGGCTGCCGCGGCCGTTGAAATCGGCAGACGCGGCCGTGCCGTATTCCTGGGTGCGCAGTTCGTTGGCGTGCGGCGCTACGATTAGGAAGGGCCGGACGGCCTGGCGGGCGTAAAGGCCATTCAGGGTGGCTGCCAGGTTCAGGCGCTCGAAATCCTGCCCGTCATTTAAATATAATACCGGGTAGTTTTCGCCGGCTTCGGCGCCTTGTGGCGGCAGGGCAATGGTGATTTCTACGTCGCGCTCCAAGAAGCTGGACGCCAATACTTCCCGAACAATTCGGATGCTGGCTGGAGACGTAGGCGGGCTGAGGGTGTCGGGAAGCATAAAACAAAGTAACGCAGCCCGCCGGAGTTGAGTTGGAAAGTTGAAAAATCCAATCAAATATGGCAGGGCAATTATTTATGACTAGTTTGCCGTACAGCTTAAAAACTTTCGCCTTCCACCCCACCCTTTTACGCCACCCGCCGTGCAGGAACAACACCGCCGCTTTTACTCGCACCACCTCGGCCAAGACATCGACATGCTGGTTTTCGGCACCTGGGGCTACCCGGTGGTCGTTTTTCCTACTTCGGGAGGCCACGACAACGAAGCGCGCGACTTTAAGCTCATCGAGGCGGCCCGCCCGCTGATTGAAGCCGGCCGGGTCAAAATCTTCTGCATCGACAGCATCGACCAGCACTCCTGGTACGCCAAGCACTTGGAGCCGCGCATCCGGGTGCAGAACCACGTGTTTTACGACCAGTTTCTGAGCGAGGAACTGGTGCCCATGCTCCAGCAGGAATGCAACGTGGACAAGATTGGGGTGGCCGGGTGCAGCTTCGGCGGCTTCCACGCACTCAATTTTGCCTTTCGCCACCCCAACCAGGTGGCCCACCTCTTCACGATGGGCGCGGCGTTCGATATTCGCCAGTTCGTGAACGGCTACCACGACGACAACGTGTATTTCAACAACCCGCCCGAGTTCATGCCCGGCGCCCAGAGCGAGCATTTTCAGTGGATGAACATCATCTTGGGCACTGCCGAGCACGACTTCTGCAAGGATTCCACCTTTGAGATGGCGCGCATTCTCAGCGAGAAAGGCATCCATTACACGCTGGACGTGAAGCCCTTTGGCAACCACGACTGGCCCGTGTGGCGCGAAATGTTTCCGCAGTACCTGAGCACTATTGGTTAAGCATCTCCCTTTTTCTTCTCCTCACCAACAAACTTTCACACCCGCCTAACGGCAACCAATCACCCCGCCATGAAAAAAATCGGCATCCTTTTCGGACAAGAAAACACCTTCCCGCAGGCCTTTGTGGACCGCGTGAATCAGAAAGCCGTGGACGGCATCACCGCGGAGTTCGTGAAGATTGAGCAAGTAGAGCAGGCCGTGCCCTGCGGCTACGACGTCATCATCGACCGCATTTCGCAGGACGTGCCCTTCTACCGCGCCTACCTCAAAAACGCCGCCCTCACCGGCACGGCCGTGATTAACAACGCCTTCTGGTGGAGCGCCGACGAGAAGTTCTTCAACAACGCGCTGGCCGTGCAGTTGGGCGTGCCGGTGCCCAAAACGCTGCTGCTCCCCAGCAAGCACCGCCCCGACGACACCACCGAGCAATCGTTCCGCAACCTGGCCTTGTTCGACTGGGATAAGGCCTTCGCGCACATCGGCTTCCCGGCGTTTATGAAGCCCCACGCCGGCGGCGGCTGGAAGAGTGTGTATAAGGTAGACAACCCCGAGCAAGCCTGGCGCGCCTACGACGAAACCGGCCAGTTGGTGATGCTCTACCAAGAAGCCATCGAGTTCGAGGACTACTTCCGCTGCTACTGCCTGGGCGGCAAGCACGTGCTCATCATGCCCTACGAGCCCCGCAACGCCCCCCACGAACGGTACCAGACCACGATGAAAACGGAGGGCGAGGCCGGCCAAAAGCTGCTTGACACCATCAAGGACTACACCCTGCGCCTGTGCCAGGGCCTGGGCTACGACTTCAACACGGTGGAATTTGCCGTGCGCGGCGGCGTGCCCATCGCCATCGACTTCGGCAACCCCGCCCCCGACGCCGACGTCAATTCCGTGGGCGCCGAGAACTTTGAATGGGTGGTGGAGCACGCCGCGCTGCTGGCCATCGAGCGGGCCCAGGCCAGCCGGGCCGGCCGCACCAACCTGACCTGGGGCACCTTCGTGCAGGACTCCGTGCGCGCCGCCCCCAAGGGCTCGCCTACCATCGGCTCCAACGTGCAGATGGGCCAGGCCGTGCGCGAAACCAACGACCTGGGCGCCACCGGCGCCCCCTCCGCTACGGCCAAAAAGGCGGCGCCCAAAAAATCGGCCAGCGCCCCCAAGCCCGAGCCGCCCACCGGTGAAGTGTCGTCCAGCGAGCAGTCGGCCAAGAAAGCCGCGGCGCCGGCCAAGAAACCGGCCGCGGCCAAAGCCGCCCCCGCCGCCAAGAAACCCGCGCCTAAGAAAGCATAACGGGCGTTTAAGCCATTAAACCCGGTCCGGCGCGCCATCGGGGCGCCGGACCCTGCGGTTTCCTTCCTCTATTTTTCTTTCGCTCCTTCATGGCCATGCCCACGTTTACCCTCGGCATCGAGGAAGAATTTCAGACCATTGACCCCGAAACCCGGGAGCTCCGCTCCCACCTTTCGCAGATTGTGGAGGGCGGCAAAGTCATCCTGCAGGAGCAGGTGAAGGCCGAAATGCACCAGGCCGTGGTGGAAGTTGGCACCAACATCTGCCACAACATTGACGAGGCCCGCACCGAAGTCCTGCACCTGCGCCGCCAGGTGATTGAGCTGGCCGACAAGCAGGGGCTAAAGATTGGCGCCGCCGGCACGCACCCGTTTTCGCGCTGGCAGGAGCAGCCCATCACGCCCGACGCCCGCTACGACAAAATCGTGGAGGAGCTGCAGGAAGCCGCCCGCTCCAACCTGGTTTTTGGCATGCACGTGCACGTGGGCATCGAAAACCGCGAAATCGGCGTATACATGATGAACACGCTGCGGTATTTCCTGCCGCACTTGTTCGCGCTCAGCACCAACTCGCCGTTTTGGGAGGGCCGCGAAACGGGCTACAAGTCGTTCCGCACTAAGGTATTCGAGCGGTTTCCGCGCACGGGCATCCCGGGCTTCTTCCACAGCGCCAGCGACTACGACGAGTTCATCGAGCAGCTCATCAAAACCGGCTGCATCGACAACGGCAAGAAAATCTGGTGGGATATTCGCCTCCACCCGTTTTTCGACACCATCGAGTACCGCATCTGCGACATGATGATGCGCGCCGACGAAACCATTGCCGTGGCCGCCATCATGCAGGCGCTGGTGGCCAAAATCTACAAGCTCAAGGCCCAGAACCTCAATTTCCGCATCTACCGCAGCGCCCTCATCAAGGAAAACAAATGGCGCGCCGCCCGCTACGGCATTGATGGGCAAATGATTGACTTCGGCAAGCAGGAAGAAGTGCCCACCCGCAAGCTCATCCTGGAACTGCTCGATTTTATCGACGACGTGGTGGACGACCTCGGCAGCCGCCACGAAGTAGAATACGTATTGAAGATGATGAAAATGGGCACCGGCGCCGACCGCCAGCTCCAGGTGTTTCGCGAAACCGGCGACCTGAGCAAAGTGGTGGACTACATCTTAGCCGAAACTACCCACGGGCTTTACTAAACCAGTATCTTTGCCGTTGCAACGCCAGCCGCCCGGTTGGCGTTGCTTCTTTTTTCACGGGGTTCAACGCCAGGCTTTTCGCTTTGCTGACCTCCCCCGTTTATCCCGCTTTATTTGATACTTATGGAGGCTATTCGCATCGCCATTCTGGACATGTACGACAACGCGCGCAACGAAGGCATGCGCTGCATTCGGCAGCTGCTGGCCCGCAGCGCGGCCGAAAACGGCGCGGCTTTCGACGTTGACACCTTCAATGTGCGGGCCGAAAACGTGGTGCCCGGGCTGGACTACGACATCTACATTTCCAGCGGCGGGCCCGGCAGCCCGCTCCCGTCCGACGAGCCCTGGGAGCGGCAATACTTCGATTTCATTGATGCGCTGCTGGCCCACAACCAGACCCAGGACAACAAGAAGCACCTGCTGCTCATTTGCCACTCGTTTCAGTTGGTGAGCCGGCACCTGGGCCTGGGCACCGTGAGCCGACGCAAGTCCACTTCGTTTGGGGTGCTGCCGGTGCACCTCACCCCCGCCGGCTTGGCCGAGCCAGTGTTGCAGGGCCTCCCCGAGCCGTTCTACATTGTGGACTCGCGCGATTTCCAGCTCACCAACCTCGACCTGGACCGCCTGAATGCCTACGGCGCGCAGGTGCTGTGCCTGGAGAAAGAGCGCCCCCACGTGCCCCTGGAGCGCGCCGTGATGGCCATTCGCTTCACGCCCGAGGTCATCGGCACGCAGTTTCACCCCGAGGCCGACGGCGAAGGCATGCTCCGCTACATGCTCACGGATGAGCGCAAGCAGCAGGTCATCACGGCCTACGGCGAAACTAAATACCACGAAATGGTGCGCCTGCTGGCCGACCCCACCACCATCGAGCACACCGAATCGGTGGTCGTGCCTACTTTCCTGCGCCGGGCACTGGCCGAGCTGGGCCAGTTCGCCACTGCTTAACCCACTGCCTGCTCCACGCCGCCCTGCCCATGATTCCGGAACCCCGCCGCGCGTTCAACGCCGCCTTCACCCCCGCCCGCTACCAGGAAATGCTGGCCGACATCGACCAGCAGCTGCCCGGCCAACTCGATTTTCGGGTGGCCGAAACGCCGGTTTTTGTGCCGGCGGTGCTGCGCGACAAGTTGATTGCAGCCGGCGAAAGCATCATCCGGGTCATCGAGCAGCCAAATTTCAAGCAGCTAACCGAGGCCTCGATTCCGCCCCACCAGCGCGTGCCCAACGAAGATGCGCGGCCCGAGTTTCTGACGTTCGACTTTGCCGTGTGCCGCGATGCCCACGGCGAGCTGGAACCGCAGCTCATTGAGATGCAAGGGTTTCCTTCGCTGTATGCGTTTCAGTCCTGGCTGCCCGGCGTGTTTGCCCGGCATTTCCCAGTCCCTGATTCGGTGACGCCGTTTCTGGGCGTTCCAGATTTTGATTCTTATCAGGAACGGATGCGGGCCTTTATTCTGGCCGGCGAACCCGCCGAAAACGTCATTCTGCTGGAGCTATTTCCGGAAAAGCAAAAAACGCGCGTCGACTTTGCGCTAAGCAAAAAGCTCTGGGGCATTGAAGCCGTTTGCATCACCGACATCCGGAAGCGCGGCCGTCAATTGTTCTACCAAAAGGATGGCCGCGAAATTCCAATAAGGCGCATTTATAACCGCATCATATTTGATGAGTTGGCCCGCTACCCGGAATTAAACACCGAATTTCAGCTCACTGATGACGTTGACGTGACGTGGGTGGGCCACCCCAACTGGTTTTTCCGCATCAGCAAGTTCACGCTGCCGCTGTTGCAGGGACCGTTTGTGCCGCCCAGCTATTTCCTGCACGAGCTGGCGCAGTACCCGAGCGACCTGGAAAATTACGTGCTGAAGCCGCTGTTTTCCTTTGCCGGCGCCGGCGTGCGGCTGCACGTCACGGCCGCGGAGCTGGACGCATTGCCGGACAAGCAGCATTATTTATTGCAGCGCAAAGTGAGTTACGAGCCCGTGGTGCAGTCGCCCGACGGCCTGGTGAAATGCGAGATTCGCCTGCTCTACATCTGGCCCAAGGGCGAAGCCCGGCCGCAATTATTAACGGGCCTGAGCCGGCTGAGCCGGGGCGAAATGATTGGGGTCGACTTCAACAAAGACAAAGACTGGGTGGGCGGCACCACGCCGCTTTTCGAGCGCTAGCCCAACCGGGCACGCCATTTGAAAGGGGGCCGAACAACGCCCGGCAAAGCTTGCGCGTAAAGCGCAACCTCACCACTTGTCCCCGCCATTCATGTCTTCCCTCTCCGAAAAAGGCCTCAAGCTCTCCAAGAACGCGCTGTTCAACGTGTTTATCGGCCGCGCCACCAAGCTGCTCGGCCGCCCGTTCAAGGTGGTTACGGTGCTCAACGAAGCCGCCGACAAGCTCGCCGACAAAGAAAGCAAGGACAATAAGTTCCGCCAGCTTTTTGAGGTAGCCCGCACGCTGGTGCGGCTGGTGCGTAGCTACATCAGCGGCGATTACCGCGAGATTTCCAGCAGCACCATCGTCTCGGGGCTGGCGGTGCTGCTCTACGTGCTGTCGCCCATCGACCTGGTGCCCGATTTTATCCCGGTATTGGGCTTTCTCGACGACCTGAGTCTGGTGAGCTGGTTTGTAGGCAAATTCCAGGTGGAAATCACCAGGTTTCGCGAGTGGGAAGAAACCGGCCGCGGACGTGCGCTTGGCATCGAAGGCTCGTTTTCGGGCCCCGATGCAGCCGCTCGGCCCGCCCGGGGCGATGCCGCCCTGCCCAGCGTGGCCGAGTTGGGGCACTCGTAACGCCGAATGGCGCCCGGCTTCTTCGTTTGCATGCTTAACTTTCCGGCCCTGGCCGGCGTTGCCACACCGGCCTTTTAGCCTAACCGTTTTCTATGCCCACGTTCGTCGTTTCCATTCGTTTGCCGGAAACCTTCGATGAGGAATTTATTTCCCTGATACCGAGCCACCGGGCTTTCATCAACCACCTGCTGAGCGAAAAAATTGTGGAAGTGTACGCCATCAGCAGCGACCGCAGCCGCGGCTGGGTGACCATGAACGGGGACGACGCCGCGGCCGTGCAGGCGGTGGTCGAGCAGTTTCCGCTTTACCATTTTTTGCAGGGCGTGGAAATTGACGAGCTGTTCATCTTCGACAGCACCGCCTCGCGCTTTCCTCACATCAGCTTAAATTAATTACGGAGCGGCCCCGCACGTTCGGGGCCTCGTTTATTCATTATGGGCACTTTAGTATCTGGCTTCTCCTCTCTCCGGCTGGCTGGTGCCGGCGCGGCGCTGACGGCCATCACGGCGGCGTTCATAAGCCCGCCCCCTCCCCCGGCCATTACCACCGAGCAGCTTACGAGCCGGATGAGCGCGGCCATCGAGGGCCTGAAGTATTTGCGCTGCACGGTGAAGGCACAGGAGCGCATTGGCGGCAACATCAACCAGGCGCGCAGCATCATGAAGCTGACGTATAAGCCGTTGCGCATCTACATTAAAAACCAGAAAGGCGTGGAAGTGCTCTGGCTGCAGGGCCAAAACGACGGCGATGCCTGGGTGTACCCGGCCAGCTTTCCCTACGTCACGCTCAGCCTGGACCCCAACGGCAAGCTGATGCGCAGCAACCAACACCACACGGCTTTGCAAGCCGGTTTTGGCACCATTGCGGACCTGCTGCGCACCACCGGCCTGCGCCAGGACAATGCCTACAGCAAGTCGTTTCGCTACGCCGGCGACACCACCGTTCAGGGCCGCACCAGCCACGTGCTGCGCTCCGATTTCCCGCAATTCCGCTACGTGACCTACAAAGCCGGCAAAAACGAAACCATTGAAACCGTGGCCGAGCGGTTTGGCTGCGGCACCTACCGCGTGGTGGAGCGCAACGGCCTGACCATCGGCGAAAAAATCCCCGAAGGAAAAGTGCTGCAGGTGCCCAACGCCTACGGCCGGCGCACGGTGCTGTGCGTGGACCCCAAAACCTACCTGCCCACCATGGTGCAGGTGAACGACGACAAAGGCCTGTTTGAAAAATTCGAGTTCCTGGACGTCGTGCCCAACCAGCCCATTCCCCTGGAGGAGTTTACCAAGGACTATAAGGACTACAAGCTGTAGCGTACAGCCCCGTCATCCTGAGCACAGCGAAGGACCTTCTCACGCATGAACGGAAAACGTTCCGCCGAGAGAAGGTCCTTCGCTGCGCTCAGGATGACAGGAGGAGTTATCTCCGCATCGTTTTTTCGATTTGTTCCCACATGTCCGGGGTCAGCATTTCCAGCTTGTTGAACTCGCCGGCGCCGTTCAGCCACTCGCCGCCATCGATGGTGACGACTTCGCCATTGACGTAAGCCGAAAAATCCGACACCAGGTACGCCGCCAGGTTGGCCAGCTCCTGATATTGGCCCACGCGCTTGAGCGGTACGCTGGCGGCCGGGTCGAGCTTGCTGGCCAGCGGCTCGGGAAACAAGCGGCTCCAGGCGCCCTCCGTCGGGAACGGGCCGGGCGCAATGGCGTTGGAGCGGATGCCATACTTGGCCCACTCCACGGCCAGCGAGCGGGTGATGGCCAGCACGCCCGCCTTGGCCGCCGCCGACGGCACCACGAACGCCGAACCCACCGAGGCGTAGGTGGTGACAATGTTGAGGATGGTGCCGGGCTTTTTGTCGGCAATCCAGCGCTTGCCCACGGCCAGCGTGCAGTTGTAGGTGCCGCGCAGCACGATGTCCACAATCACATCAAAAGCCTTGTGCGACAGGCGTTCCGTGGGGCTGATGAAGTTACCGGCCGCGTTGTTGAGCAGCACATCTACCCCGCCAAACTCCTGAACGGTGCGTTCCAGCATGGCTTCTACCTCGTCGTACTTGCGCACGTCGCAGGCAATGGCCAGCACCTTGCCGCCGGTTTGCTGGCGCAGCTCTTCGGCGGTTTTTTCCAGCACGTCGAGCTTGCGGCTGCTGATGGTGACGTTGGCCCCCAGCTGCAGGAAATAGGTGGTCATGGCCCGGCCCAGGCCGGTGCCGCCGCCGGTCACGATGATGGTTTTGCCGGCCAGCGCGTTGTCGCGCAGCATGGGCTGGGTGTAGGGAGTGTTCATGCGGAGGTAACAATGTGGGTGCGAAGCGCGGCTCCGGCCGCCGCCCGAAGGTACTAGAAGCTGGCTCGACGGGCCACATGGCGGGACGGAAGCGGCTCATTTCGGTTGCCGAATATAGTATTTCGGCATTTTTTGCTGACCTTCGTGCTTTGTAAGCCGAATTAGTGGTTGAGGACAAGATGACAAGTTCCATTTCCGGGGGCTCCGCGAGCACGACATCGGGAGCGGAACTCCCCAAAGTATTGGTGATGGGCTGTGGGTGGCTGGGCCTGGCTCTGGCCCGCTCTCTGGCCGCCGACGGCCACCAGGTGCTGGGCACCACCACCACGCCCGAGAGCATCGCCATCATGCAGCAGGCTGGCATCGAGCCGCATCTGTTGCGCCTGGGGTCCGATTTTGGCGCCCCAGCCGAAGCGCTTCTGCTGCGCCTGCTCCAATCCGCCGACGTGCTGGTGCTGAACGTGCCGCCGCGCGCAGCGGCGGCCGGCGCTTATCCCACGCTGCTGCGCCCCGTGCACCGGGCGGTGGCCGCGGCCGGCACGCGCCACGTGCTGTTCGTGAGCTCGACCAGCGTGTATCCCGACGAGCCGCGCGTGATGCACGAAACCGACGCCCTAAGCACCCGCGATGCGGCGTCGGACGTGCTGCGGGCCGAGGGCCACTTCGTGCCGCGCTACGGGCAATGGAAAAGCACCGTGGTGCGCCTGGGCGGCCTCATCGGGCCCGACCGGGCACCCGGGCGCTTCCTGGCCGGGCGCCGCGACCTGGGCCAGGGCAACGCCCCCGTCAACCTCGTGCACCTGACCGATGCCGTGGGCGTGTTGTCGGCCATCATCAAGCACGGGGCCTGGGGACACACGTTCAACGTGTGCGCGGTGCAGCACCCGCTGCGGCGCGACTTTTATCCGGCCGCTGCCCGCTACCTTAAATTGGAGCCGCCCACGTTCAAGGACGAAACCGGCACCAGCGGCAAAACCATCGACAGCAGCCTGGTGCGCTCGGTGCTGCCGTATAAATTCCAGCACGACGATGTGCTGGCTGCATTGGAGCACTGCTAACTGAGGGCCTGGCAAAGACGCCGGCCGTACCTTTGCGCCGTGAATATTGACGCGTCCAAACCCCTGGTGGCCGTGATTGGCGGCGGGGCGGCTGGCTTCTTTGGTGCCATTGCCTGCGCCGAAGCCAACCCCGATTTGCAAGTGTTGCTGCTGGAAAAAACGGGCAAGCTGCTCAGCAAAGTGCGCGTGTCGGGCGGCGGGCGCTGCAACGTGACCCATGCCTGCGAAAGCCCCGCCCAGTTGGTGGCCCACTACCCACGCGGCAGCAAGCAGCTGAAAAATGCCTTCCAGCAGTTTGGCGTGGCCGATACCATTGCGTGGTTTGCCCGGCGTGGCGTGACGCTGAAGACCGAGGCCGACGGCCGCATGTTTCCCACCACCGATTCCAGCGAAACTATTGCCCGCGCCCTGGAAGACGCCGCTCGGCAGGCGGGCGTGCGCATCCTCACCAATGCCAGCGTTGACGAAATTCAAGCCGAGGAACGCGGTGGCTTTAGCTTAAAACTAAGCGGTGCCAATGCTCCGTTGCATGGCCCTTTGCTAGCTCAGAGCGTGCTCATTGCCACCGGTGGCAACCCCAAAAGTGCCAACTATGAGTGGCTGCGCGCCCTGGGCCACGCCATTGCTGAGCCCGTGCCTTCCCTTTTCACCTTCAACGTGCCGGAGTCGCCGCTGAGTGAGCTGATGGGCGTGAGCGTACCCTACGCCCGCGTGGTGCTGGCCGGCGAAAAGCTGCAATACGAAGGCCCATTGCTGGTGACTCACTGGGGCGTGAGTGGGCCGGCCGTGCTGAAACTTTCGGCCTGGGGCGCCCGCCGGCTCAGCGAGTTAGGCTACGTGGGAACGGCGCTCATCAACTGGATTCCGGCCCATACCGAGGAAACTTTGCGGCCCTGGCTGCAACAGTTTCGGCAGGAGAACGGCAAGAAAACGGTGGCCTCCAACCCCCAGTTTGGCCTGCCCCAACGCCTGTGGCGCAACCTGACCGAACAAGCCGGCATCGGCCCCGAGACCCGGTGGAGCGACCTGCCCGCCAAAGCCCAAAACCGCTTGTTGGAACTGCTGCTGCGCTCGCCCCTGGCGGTGCGCGGCAAAACGACCTACAAAGAAGAGTTTGTGACCTGCGGCGGCGTCGTGCTAAGCGAAGTGGACCTCAAAACCATGCAAAGCCGGCGCGTGCCGGGCCTGTACTTTGCCGGCGAAGTGCTTGATATCGATGGCATCACCGGCGGCTTCAACTTCCAGGCAGCCTGGACCACCGGCTTTCTGGCGGGCCAGGCCATGGCGCTTAGGAATCTGGAATAAAACAGAACGTCATGCTGCGCGCAGTCGAAGCATCTCTACCGCTGTAGCTCTACCAATTGCGAGGAATAGTTGCGCGGTAGAGATGCTTCGGCTGCGCTCAGCATGACGTTCTTCTGTTCTCCGGCTCCGTTCATAGTCCAGCCGCCGACGTCTGTAACCTTCCCACAACTCAGGCAGTAAAGAGAACATACTTTCCAACTTACATTTCTCTTTCCCCAATGGAAGCCAAAGCCACCACCGCCCTCCTCAACGAATTGGTTGAAACCCTCAAAGATGGCCAGAAAGGCTACGCCGACGCCATGACCGACGTGGAGGACAGCAGCCTGAAAGACACGTTCAAGAAATACGCCGCCCAGCGCGCCAGCTACATCACCGAAATCGAGGACCAGATGTTCAAGCTGGACCTCAAGCCCGACGAAAGCGCCTCGGTAACCGGCACCGTGCACCGCGCCTGGATTGACCTGAAATCGGCCCTCACCAGCAAAGACAACAAAGCCGTCCTCAACGAGTGCGAGCGCGGCGAAGACTACGCCGTGAAAGCATATCAAACTGCCCTGAAAGCTCAGGACCTGCCTTCCGCCCTCAAATCGGTGATTGAAAAGCAGTACCAGGGCGTCCAAGAAGCGCACAATACCATCAAAGGTCTGCGTGATTCTTCGAAGTAAGTTCTTCTTTCTGACTTGTTAAGGCAACAAAAAAGCCGCCCAATGGGCGGCTTTTTTGTCTTCTAACCTTCTTCTAAATTAACACACGTAAAATCGTCACCTAATCTGGATAGCCCAGTTAACCAACCGGTAATCGGCTATTCGTCGAAGCTCTCGTTGCGCGGGGCGCGGGGCGTGCGGGGCGTTTCGTACTCGCGCGGGGTGCCGTAGCTAGGCTTGTTGCCATAGCTGGGCTTGTCGCCGTAGCCGCCTTTGTTGCCGTAGCTGGGCTTGTTGCCGTAGCCGCTGCCGCCTTCACGGTTGCCGTAGCTGGGACGGTTGCCATAGCCGCTGCCGCCGTCGCGGTTGCCTTTGTAGCCCCCGCCGTAGCCGCCTTCGCGGCGCTCGCCCCCGCCGTAGCTGCTGCCACCGCGGTTGCCACCTTTATAGCCGCCCTCGCGCCGCTCGCCGCCGCTGAAGGGACGACGCTCCCGGTCGCCGCCGAAGCCGCCCGGGCCACCGCCGCTGCGGCTGAAGCCTTCCTGCTTGGCCTCGCCCTCCTGCACCGGCGTGGCAATGCTGAAGCTCACCGGCGAGCCCTGGATGCTGGTGCGGCCCAGCTTGCTCACAATCTCATCGGCAAATTCCGACGGCACTTCCACGAAGCTGAACTTATCGTAGAGGGCGATGTCGCCCACTTTGGCACCGGTCAGGTTGGTCGACTCCGAAATTAAGTCCACAATGTCGCGGGGATGAATCCGGTCCTTTTTACCCATGGTCACGAACAAGCGCGTGTAGCCGGGGCGGGCCGAGCCGGCCGCCTTGCTGGCGTCGAGGCTCTGCTGGGCGCTCTTGTCCTCCTTCATCGTCATCTTCAGCAGCGCGGCGGCGATGTCGAGCGAGGTGATTTCGTCGCCCTGGTCGAGCAGGCGCTGCACGCGGCCCACGTACTTGTCGAGGTTGCCCTTCTCGATGATTTCCTTAATTTGGTTCAGGAACAGCGTGGTTTTCACCTCCGACACGTCGGCAAACGACGGCACCTGCTCCAGTTTAATCTGCGCCTTGGTGAAGCGCATGATGTCGCGCAGCTTATAAATGTCGCGGCCGCTCACAAACGTGAACGCCTTACCCGACTTGCCGGCTCGGCCCGTGCGGCCAATGCGGTGCACGTAGTACTCCTCGTCGGCGGGCAGGTCGTAGTTCACCACGGCCTCCACGTTGTCCACGTCGATGCCGCGGGCGGCTACGTCGGTGGCCACCAGCACTTCCAGCGTCGACTTGCGGAACTTGTCCAGCGTGTTCTGGCGCTGCTGCTGGCCCATGTCGCCGTGCAGGCCTTCAGCAAAATAGCCTTTGGCTTGCAGGTCGGCCACGATTTCGTCCACCATGCGCTTGGTGTTGGCGAAAACGATAGTCGACTTCAGGTTGTACATGTCGAGCAAACGGGTCAGCACGTCCTTTTTCTGAGGGCCGCGCACCTCGTAGTAGCTCTGCTCGATGTTGGTCACCGTCATGGTCTGGTGGTTCACCTTCACAATCTGCGGCTCGCGCTGATATTTTTTGGTGAGCTCCATGATGGGCTTGCTCATCGTGGCCGAGAAGAACACCGTCTGGCGGTCCTCAGGCATCTTGGTCAGGATGAACTCAATGTCGTCGCGGAAGCCCATGTCGAGCATTTCGTCGGCTTCATCGAGGATGATTTTCGTAGTTTTATCGAGGCGCAGGGTGCCGCGCTCGATGTGGTCCATCACCCGGCCGGGCGTGCCAATCACAATCTGCACGCCGCGCTCCAGGGCGCGCAGCTGACGGTCGTAAGGGCTACCGCCGTAGATGGGCACCACCATCAGGCCGCGCTTATACTTGCCCAGCTTCTGGATTTCGCCCGACACCTGCACCGCGAGTTCGCGGGTGGGGCAGAGCACCAATACCTGCACGTCTTTGCTCTCGGTATCGATGTTGTCGATGGCGGGAATGGAGAAGGCGGCGGTTTTGCCAGTGCCCGTCTGGGCCTGGCCGATAACGTCTTTGCCGGCAAGCAGCACGGGAATAGCAGCGGCCTGAATGGCCGAGGCTTCCTCGTAGCCCATCTCGGTGATGGCGCGTTGTACTTCTTCGGAAAGGTTTAGCTCGTCAAAGCGAACTACAATTTTTTCAGCTTCCATGAATGTGGAATTGGTAAGGGGGTAAGAGACTCGCTCCGAAAACAGCCGTACTCAGCGACGTTTCCCCTCCTTCTACCTTGTCACAATCAGGCGGGAAAAACAACCAAAAAACTATGCGGCCAATGCCTTATGCCTCTATTGGGCTAGCGCGGACTTAGGGCCGTCCTCAAATGCGGGTGCAAAGGTACGGATTTTATTTCGGGAAAGCTAGGATGAGGCAAAAAGAACGTGGTAAGCAAGAACGTCATGTCGAGCGCAGCCGAGACATCTCGCGTGCAGTACTAGAGTGTGTGGACAGTTAGCGTAGCCAATCAAGTGCGGCGAGAAGGTGCGCCGCAGCCAAGAAGGATACGGCCGTCTTGTCGTAGCGCGTGGCCAAGCCCCTGGCTTCCTTGAGCCGCCCAAAGAAGCGTTCGGCTTTGTTGCGGTCGGCGTAGAGGTTTTGGTCGTAGGCGCGGCGCTCGTTGCGGCTGGATTTGGGCGGAATAACGGGCTCGGCGTGACGGCCGGCAATGGCCGCGAGCACCGCGTTGGTGTCGTAGGCTTTGTCGGCCACGACGGCCCCGGGCGCGTGGCGCAAGGCCGCCAACAACCCCGGCAACTGGGTGCAATCGGCCCAGTGGCCCGGCGTGAGCACCAGGTGCAAGCCGTTGCCCAACGCGTCGACCACGGCGTGCAGTTTGGTGGAAAAGCCGCCCCGGCTGCGGCCTAAGCTTTCGGCGCCCGGCGTGCTTTTTTTTGCCCGGCCGCCGCTTTGTGGGCCTTTGCCGTGGTCGAATCGACCAGCACCCAGGCGTAGTCGGGCTCTTGCACGGCCTGAAACAAGGCCTCCCACACCCCGGCTTGTGCCCAGCGCCGAAAGCGCCGGGCCACCGTGTTCCACGGGCCGAACCGCTCGGGCAAGTCGCGCCAGGAAATGCCGGTTCGAACGCGGTAGAGCACCGCGTTGACAAACAAGCGGTTGTCGCGCCCTCGACTCAGCCGGCCCAACGTGTGGGGTTCGACGGCTTTCCATTCAGGTTCACTTAATTCGTGGCGGCGCATGGGCCAAAACTACTGCTTACTGTCCACACGCTCTAACTCAAGTGATTGGATTAGTAATGGCACGCGAGATGTCTCGACTGCGCTCGACATGACGTTCAAAGAAGCTTTGACAAACCTTCCACCAACCACAAAAAAAAGCCCACCAAAGGCGGGCTTTCTTAGAGTTGCAAAGCTGCGGTTGGACTAAACCAACGATACTTTTACTGCGTTCGGGCCTTTTTTGCCTTGGGCTACTTCGTATTGAACTTTGTCGTTTTCGCGAATCGAGCTAACCTGGAGGTCGCTGATGTGAACGAAGATGTCTTCGCCAGTTTCGTCGTTTTTGATGAAACCAAAACCTTTGGTGTCATTAAAGAATTTTACCGTTCCGGTGGGCATGGTGGTTGGTTGTGGAGTTTCCCTAAGCGTTTGGGCCACCGTGGCTTGGTTTCTTAGGTTGCGTCAAAGATAAGCAGAATTTCCAATTGACCAAGTCGATAGGTATTTTTTTGAATGACGACGTCTGAGCCTAAGTGGAACGTCATGCCGAGCGCAGCGAAGCATCTTTACCGCGCAACGCAATCCAATCGATTGAGTCACTACTGCAGTAAAGATGCTTCGCTGCGCTCGGCATGACGTTCTAGTGGTATGACGTTCTTTCGGATGGCTGCCGACCTTTGTGCGCCCCCCTCCTCTCTATTCAGTATGCCCCACGCGCCCGCCCACGCTTTTTCGCACGAATTTCAAGTGCCGGCCGGCGCCATTGATGCGCTGGGGCACGCCAACAACGTGGAATACGTGCGCTGGGTGCAGGACGTGGCCGGGGCGCACTGGCAAACCATCTGCCCGGCTGAGGCGCAGGACCGGTACATTTGGGTGGTGCGCGAGCACCGCATCCGCTACCTGCAATCGGCCTTCGCGGGTGAGACGCTGCGGGCCACCACCTGGGTGGGCGAAACCAGTGGGGCCACGTCGCTGCGCTACACCCGCCTCACCCGCGCCGCCGATGGCGTGCTGCTGTGCGAGGCCGAAACCACTTGGGTGCTGCTCGACCCCAAGAGCGGCCGGCCCGTGCGCGTGACGGCGGAGATGGTGGAGTGGCTGAAGCCTTGATACCACTGAATTATTTTTAATACCAATAAAAAAGCACAGCACAATGACTAATAGAATACTTCTCCTATTAATTCTTGTCGGCTGCATCAGTATTACTGAAGCGACTGGCCAGAAGTCAAGCGAGGCATACCCCCTTACTGCTACCCAAGACACCTTAGTTAGCCAAATAGCAAAGGATGGAACGGTTAAAGGTCAATATGTATCAAGAATAGCTTTCACACCACAACAGTATATCCGTTTTGACTCACTGCGAAGAATATCGTCTCTGCAAGAAATGATGTCTTTAGCGAACCATCCGTCAGCGGCAGTAAGAATTTATGTCTTTAATTTCTTACTGGATAACAAGGATTGGGAAAGGGCTTTGCAAGTGCTGCAGACAAATTACAAAGATGAAACTGCATTCTACCATCTATATGGATGTATAGGTTGGGTGCATACAGTTGGCTATTTTATGGGGCTTAATTTGAAGCTGCGGCTTCAGAAAGAGAATGTTGTGCTCGACAATAAATCCCAAAAAGTATTTGAATCCATCTTAGCAAAACTTCCAAGCTATGATAAAGAGGAAAAAATTGCTAAACGCCAAATGAAGAAAGTAATGGCACAAGCAGATAAAGTTGATGGTATTCTTAACTGATTCTTGCTTATAAATTCTACTCAATGCCTCCCTCCTTCCGCATCTACTCCTCCTCCGCCGGCTCGGGCAAGACGTACCAATTAACGAAAGAATACCTGCTGCTGGCGCTGGGCGCCGACGACCCGGCGTATTTCAAGCGCGTGCTGGCCATTACGTTTACCAACGACGCGGCGGGGGAAATGAAGGAGCGCATTGTGGGGGCGTTGCGGCGGTTTGCGTACCCGGAAAGCGGGAAGACCGACGGGCTGCTGGCCGAAATCGCAGCCGAGTTGCACCTGCCGGACACGGAAGTGCGGCGGCGGGCGGCGGAGACGTTTCGACTGGTGCTGTACCACTACGCCGATTTTGGGGTGAGCACGATTGACTCGTTTGTGCAGCGGATTGTGACGGCGTTTACCCGGGAGCTGGGCTTGCCGGCCACGTTTGAGGTGGAGCTGGACACGGATGCGGTGTTGCAAAGCGCCGTGGCCGCGCTGCTTGACAAGGTGAACCGCGACCCGAACAGCAAGCTGCTCTCCCAGACGCTGGCGGAATACGCGCTGGGGCAGGCCGACGAAGGCAAGAGCTGGAGCCGGCTGCCCGAGGAGCTGGCGGGCTTCGGGCGGGCGCTGTTCAACGAAACGGTGCAGGAGGCGGTGACGCAGCTGGGCCGGCTGACGCTGGCCGATTTCCGGCGGCTGGATAAGCAGATTCGGGCGAAGCGGGCGGAGATTGAGGCGGCCTTTGCCCAGACGCGGGAGGCGGCGCTGGCGGTGCTGGAGCAGGCGGGCGCCACGGAGGGCGACTTTTTCCAGGGCAAGCGCGGCATTTTTGGCTACGTGCAGAAGGGCGTGGACTTGCTGGCCCCGGAGGCCGGGCCGAACAGCTACGTGACCGCCACGCTCAGCGACGATAAGTGGTACAGCGGCAAAATCAAGACGGCTGCCGACCGGGAGCGCATCGACGCGGTGAAGGAGCCGCTGCGGGCCGTGGTGGCGGCCGTGGGGCAGCTGCGGGCGGCGTATTTGTCGAGCTACGTGCTGCTGGCGGCCATGCAGCCCTACTTGTTTCACGCCTCGCTGCTGAGCGAGCTGAACAAGGTGGTGGAGCAAATCAGCCGGGAGCGCAACGTGGTGCTGATTTCGGAATTTAACCGGCGCATTGCCAGCATCGTGCTCACCGAGCCGGTGCCGTTTTTGTACGAGCGGCTGGGCGAGCGGTACGAGCACATTTTGATTGACGAGTTTCAGGACACCTCGGTGCTGCAGTGGAACAACCTGCTGCCGCTGGTGGAAAACACGCTGGCCAACGGGCACAGCAGCTTGGCCGTGGGCGATGCCAAGCAGGCCATCTACCGCTGGCGGGGGGGCGAGATGGAGCAGATTCTGCGCCTGCACCAGAACAACACGGCCGCCCTGGTGGCGCGGGCCCGCGAACCCGAGATGCGCGAGCTGCTGCGGCTGCGCTACGAAACCCTCGACCCCGTGCTCGAACCCAAAGCCCTGCAGGTGAACTACCGCTCGGCCCGCGAAATCGTGGATTTCAACAACGCGTTTTTCAAGGCGGTGAGCGACCGGCACGCCACGCTGGGGCTGGTGGCGGGGATATTTGATGCGCATTTTGGGCAGCAGGTGCCGGGGGGAGTTAAGAGTGAAGAGTTAAGAGTTAATACAGGCGATAATTCACAACTCTTAACTCCTAACTCTTCACTCTTAACTCCTTCCGGCCACGTCGAACTCCTTTTCACCCAAAAAGACGCGCCGGCCCTGCGTTACGACGCGGCCACCGGCGCCTACACGGCCGAGGCCCTCCCCGGCCACCTGCCCGAGGCGGTGCTGGGCTACGACGAAAGCACCTGCTACCTCACGCTTCAATTAATAGAGCAGGCGCTGGCCGAGGGCTACGCATTGGAAGACATTGCCGTGCTGTGCCGCACCCGCTACGCCAGTAAAATCATTGCCAAGTTCCTGAAAGAGCGGGGCTACGCCATCATCTCGGCCGACTCGCTGGCGCTGGAATTTGCCGAGGTGGTGAACCTGCTGGTGAGCATCCTCAGGGTGCTGCACCAGCCGGCCGATACCCTGGCGCGGGCCGAGGCCCTGCTGCTCGTCGACAAGGTAGTGCGCGGGCTGGCCCCCACGCCGGCGCGCGCCCGGCACATTGCCGAGGTGGCCAACACGGCCGGCGGCCACTCGTTTTTCGACGAGCTGCGGGCGCTGGGCTACGACGTGCGCGAGCAGGAAACCGGCAACCTGGGCCTCTACGAGCTAGCCGAGCGGCTGCTGAACCTCTTCGGCCTGCTGGGGCGCAACGGGGAGAGCGACTACCTGTTCCGCTTCCTCGATTTGACGCTGGAATACAGCCTGCGCTTCGGCAACAACCTGGGCAACTTCCTCACCTATTGGGAGGAGCGCAAGGGGCGCATCAGCATCAACGCGCCGGGCGGGCGGGCGGCCATCACCATCACCACGGTGCACAAGGCCAAGGGGTTGGCCTACGGCGTGGTCATCGTGCCCTTTGCCGACTGGAGCCTGGAGCCGCACCGGGGCACCCTGCTCTGGGGCCACCTGGAAGCCGGCGAAAAGCCCCTCGAAAACATGCCGGAAGTGGCCGTGGTGAGCCTGCAAAAAGGCATTCAGCAGACGGCGCTGGCGGCCCAATACGACGAGGAGCGCGAGAAAACCTTCCTCGAAGGGCTCAACACGCTGTACGTGGCCTTCACCCGGCCGCGCCACCGCCTCTACGTCATCAGCAAAAAGCCCGACGACAAGAAGGCCGCCAAACCCGCCGACGAGCTGGACCCCGCCGCCCCCACGGCCGCCGCCCGCTCCGTGGCCGACCTGCTGCACGGCTACCTCCTGGGCCAGGGCCAGTGGCAGGAGGAACAAATCTCCTTCGTCCTCTCCCAAGGCTCCCAGGCTAAGGGTAGAGCTCAGAACGTAGAGCCTAGAGCTCAGAATTATGAGCTAACGAACCTCGCCGCCGCGCCCTGGGAAGACCGCCTCAAGCTGCGCCGGCACGCCACCACGCTCTTCGATTTTGACGAGCAAAAGGAGCTGAGCGAGTGGAACCGCAAGCTGCACTTCGGCCTGCGCCGCCTGCTCACGGCCGCCGACGTGGGCCGCGTGGCCAGCCAACTCGTGGCCGAGGGCATCCTCAGCGCCCGCGAGCGGCCCCGCCTCGTCGACAGCCTCGAACGGCTGGTGCTCGACCCGCGCCTGGCCCCCTACTTCGCCCCGCACCTGAGCGTGGAAACGGAGCGCGAAATCCTGGTGGGCGGCGTGAAGCTGCGCGACTACAAGCCCGACCGCATCGTGCTCGAACCCTCCCTGGAAGAACACCACCGCCTCGGCGGCCGGGTCACGCTGCTCGATTTCCGCCTGCCCCCGCCGCAAGAGAAACACCGGCGCCTGCTGCGGAATTACGCCACGCTGTTTGAGCAACTGGGGTACGCGGAGGTGAAGGGCCTTATTTATTATTTCGGGACGGGGGAAGTGGTGGAGGTGTGAGTTATTTTCTAAATTAATTTGCCTTTAAATCAATAAATCATGAGTACGCGAATAGAAATCAATGGGGGTTTAGCAATTGTTAGCATTAGCGAAGGATACAGCACTGAGGATATCGGGGTAGTTTTCGATTTCTATCATAGTGACGTTATCAAAACCGTGCGTCACTTTCTAATTAATTGCAAAGAATGGAAATGGGTTGACAGTATGGGAGCCGAATTGTGCATACTACAAGACAAATCGATGAATAAGGACAGTCATACTGTTTTTTGCGGATTGGATGAAAGTATAAAGACCATCATAACAGTGTTAAATGAGGGGAATACCTCTCGGGAACCTATCTTTTTTGATACACTAGAGGAAGGCTTGAGTTTTATCGGGAGAAAGCTTAGCTGAAGCCCACTGTGGCCCCCGCAACTTTTCGCCGCCCCGGCGTGTATATTTGCCATACCCGAAAAAATAAGGGGCCGGGCACTCGGCCCAACCCCTTACCAAAGCTACCGGAGTAGTTGCGAGATGAGCAGCAGGCCCAAGCCTTTTGCCACACCTTTCAAGAACTCCAGCAAGAGCGGGTTACCCAGCACTTGCAGTAGCTTTTTCGCGCGTTCCCTTTTCATTTGGACTGAAGTAAGGGTTCCTATAAACCCCGCTTCATGAACCCTCGGTGTGTCGCAAACGCCGGGGGTTCGCCTTTTTAGGGGCAACCGCTGGCCGGGGACTACCTACGCGTGCGGCGAAGATAGCCGGCCGCGCCACCCGGCTCGGAAAATCCCCCACTGCCCTGGTCACCGGGTGCCGGGAGCAGTGCGGAGTCCCCGGGGCCGTCGGCACGGGATGACGGAAGCCGCGGGGAGCCCCCGGGGCCGCGAAACCGAGGTGCCAGGGGCAGCGGGGAGCCCCCGGAGCCTCCGGCGCACCGGGCCGGAGCCGGTGGGGACTCCGCCCGGCCAACGGCTGCGGCACCCCGGCCCGGCGTCGAAATACGAGGCCTTCCCAAAATTTTACGCACCTTAGCCGGGCCGTAGTCCTACGGTGCTTTCCAACCCTCATTCTTACTTGTTTACCTCATGGCAGACCAAGCTACCACGCCCGCTACGGCCGGCGCTCCTACCCCCACGCCCGCCGCCGACGCGGTGGTGAACCCCAAACTGCTCATCCCCAAAAAAGACGGCCCATTGGCCGAGGTAGCGCGGCTCGTGGCCGAGGCCTGGGGCAAGGAAACCTGGTTTGCGCTGCGCTGGAAAACGCAGGCCGATTTCGCCAAGCTGGTGTTGGAGTTTTCTGCCAGCATCACCGAGAAACGCAGCGCGGCCACGGCCCGCACCCCGCAAAGCCAACGCCTGCAGGAATTGGACGACCAGTTTGACGAGGGCCTGCGCATTCTGAAGAAGTACATCAACGAAGACAGCGGCTACGACAAGGCCCGCACCGATGCCCGCCTGCCCGGGTTCGGCCTGCTGGCCAATAAAAACGGCGGTTTTAATCTGAGCCGCGACCGCGACGAGCGCCTCAAGGCCCTGCGCGACCTGCTGCTGCCCGCCGTGGCCGCCGCGCCCTTCGCCGCCCGCGAATTCGGCACCGCCTACTGGCAAACCCGCTTCGCGGAATACGCGGACCTACTGGGCAAAGCCGACGGCCTGGCCGGCAAAGTCAGCAAGTCGGTGAGCCAGAAAGACACCGCGAAGCAGGAGCTGCGCAAGGTGCTGCAAGCCGTGGTATACGCCCTGAAGGCCAACTACCCCGACACGTTCGAAGCCGAGTTGCGCGCCTGGGGCTTCCGCAAGGAGAGCTATTAGGTTGTAGCGCGGACTTTGTAGTCCGCGTCCCCGCGCCGTTCGGCGTCATCGTTCAACGCCAAGGCGCGAATACGCGTCTCTACCCCCAAACAGGCCCCGCCGGAACGGTTCCGGCGGGGCCTGCTGCCTTCTGGCATTCCCTTATTTACTCAGCCAGCCGTTGGCATCCAGCCAATTGCGCAGGCGGTCGGTCCACACGTCTTTGGTGGTTTTGTTGTTCAGGCCGAAGCCGTGGCCGCCTTTGGGGTAGAGGTGCAGTTCGGCGGACACGCCGTGGCGCAGGCAGGCCTGGTAAAACACGATGCTGTTGTTCACGGGCACCGTTTTGTCGTCCTGGGCGTGCACCAGAAAGGTGGGCGGCGTCTGGGCCGTCACCTGCAGCTCGTTGGAATACTGCCGGATTTGGGCCGGCGTGGGGTTTTTGCCCAGCAGATTATCCCGCGAGCCGCCGTGCTTGAGCGTGTCGCTGAAGCTGATGACCGGGTAGAGCAGCACCAGAAACGCGGGCCGCACCGACTCCGGGCCAGCCTTCTCCCCCACCGGCCGCGCAAACTGGGTGCCCGCCCACGCCGCCAGGTGCCCGCCGGCCGAAAAACCCATCAGGCCAATGCGTTCGGGGTTGAGATTGTACTTGGCCGCTTGCCGGCGCACCAGGCGCAGGGCCTGCTGGGCGTCGAGCAGCGGCGCGATGGACTTGTCGGGCTGGGTTTGGTCGTTGGGCAGGCGGTATTTCAGCACGAAGGCCGTGATGCCCATCTCGTTCAGCTGCTTGGCCACGTCGTAGCCCTCGTGGTCGATGGACAGGCGCGTGTAGCCGCCGCCGGGGCAAATGATGACGGCCGTGCCGTTGGCCGTGCCGGCCGGCGGCAGGAAGGCCGTGAGGTTGGGCTGCACCACGTTGGAGACGCGCACGCCGCCGTTGGCCAGCGTGAGGCTGGTTTCCTGCACCTGGCTGGGCTTGGAATCCGGGATGGTGCCGGTGTAGAGCGGGAAGGTTTGTTGGGCCTGCACGCGGAAAGCCGGCGAAGCGGCGAGGGCCAGAAGGCCGAGGAAGAGGGTCTTTTTCATAAGCTGGGCAATTGTACGCAACGTTTCGCTTACTGGCCAAACGCTGGCACAATATGACAGTGAAGTAGAATTATTCGGCGAATTTACCCCGATTTGTAACCTAAAGTGAACCATGCCGTAGCCGCCGGGGTCTGGGTAGCATGCGAAAGACCACTCTGCTGGCCGCCGCCGCCCTGCTGGGCAGCCCCGGCCTCACCCTGGCCCAAAACACCGCCGAGGAAAACAACCCCAACGTGGACGCCCCCTTCGTGCGGAACATTCGCGCCGACCGTCCCGGCCAAACCATCACCGCCCAGGTCCTGCAGCCCGGCCGCATTCAGCTCGAAACCGGGTTTCAGCGCCGCTCCGGCGGCCCCGACTTCGCCCAGAGCCTAACCGCCGCCACCCTGCGCATCGGCTTCTTCAACAGCATGGAGCTGCGCGTGACGCAGGGCTACGCGCACAACGGCCCCACGGCGCTCACCGAAACCGGCGCCGTGCAGGCCCGGGGCTACGCGCCGGCCGTCATCGGCACCAAGCTGATGCTGTCGCCCAACTACGACACCCGCACCCAGGTGGCCCTCCTGGTCGAGTCGGCCGTGCCCGGCACGGGCAGCGCCGCCCTGCGCGCCACCACCTGGGCCCCCGCCGGCCGCCTGCTCGTGAGCGAGCAGCTCGGCGAGCGGTTCGGCCTCGAAGCCAACTTCGGGTTCAGCCAGCCCGGCATCACCACCGCCGACATCAGCAAAGGCCAGTTCCTGGGCACGCTGGCCCTGAACGGCCCGCTGAGCCAGAAAGCCGGCTTCTTCGTGGAAGCCTACGGCTACGGCCGCGCCGGCCTCAACACCGGCACCACGGCGGGCCTCTACCTCCGCCCCGTGCCCGCCGTGCGCGTCGACGTAACGGCCGGGCAGGTGCTGGGCGGCCTGGCCGCCGGCACCAGCACCGTGGGCGCCGGCCTCACGTTCAAAGTGGGCCGCTAGCCCGCGCCGCGCGCCTACGGTTCAGCAACACTTAGCAAAAAGCCTGCGTACTTCACGCAGGCTTTTTGTCGTTAGCAAGAGCTTTTCACCCAGAAATACATGCGCGCTTCCCTTGTGCTTTTTTGCTTGCTGGCCGCCAGCTGCCAAACCCGGCCGGCGCCGGAAACGGCCACCACGGCCCCGCCCGCCCGCACCGTGCCCGATGCTCCTCTGCGCGAAACCCGCTGGGTGTTGCGCCAGCTGGGCACCCAGGCCGTGAGCGTGCCGGCCAATACCGCGGAGGCCTTTCTGACCTTGCGCGCCGAGGGCCAGGCCGAGGGCAACGGCAGCTGCAACCGCTTCCGGGGCAGCTTTTTCAGCGAAAAGCCCGGCGAGCTGCGCTTTAGCCCCCTGATGAGCACCCGCATGGCCTGCCCGGCCCTGGACACCGAGAACGGATTTACCCGCGTGCTGGCCCAGAGCAGCCGCTACCGCATCAGCGGCGACACGCTGCGGCTTTTCGACGCCGCCGATGCGCCGCTGGCCCGGCTGGAAGCGGTGTACTTGCACTGAACCAAATGAAATTCTTCTACCTTTAGCTAACCATGGCAACAAACACTGGAAAAGGCCACCGCGTAGGAGCCGTCCGGGGCAAAACCCAGACGTTTAACCCCAGCACCGGGCAGTACATCAAACGGGACGCCGACACCGGACGGTTTGAGGCCGTCAAAAAAGACGGCACGCCCTTCAAAGGGGTTACCAAAGAGAAGCTGGCCGCGCGGCTGAACCCCAACATTCCGCCGGAAACGCTGCTCAAAGCCCAAAAAGCGGTGGCGTTGGTAATGAAGCGGCGCGCGGCCTGAGCGAGCAACGATGGCCGTTTCTGCGTCTGCCCCTTACTTCCGCAGCGTCTTCATCAATTGCCCTTTCGACGCCGATTACCGCCTTTTATTCAACGCCATTGCCTTTGCCGTGGCCGATTGCGGCTTCATTCCGCGGTGCGCGCTGGAAGCAGAGGATTCCGGCGACATCCGCATCCTCAAAATCCTGGACATCATTGAGCAGTGCGGCTACGGCATTCACGACATTTCCCGCACCGAATCAACCCCATCGGCCAAACGCGACGGCACCACCGAACTGCTTCCCCGGTTCAACATGCCCCTGGAGTTGGGCTTGTTCATCGGCGCGCAACGCTTCGGCCACGGACAGCAGAAGCGCAAAAACTATCTGGTGTTTGATGTGGAGCCGCACCGCTATCAGCGGTTTATTTCCGATTTGGCGGGGCAAGACATCAAGGCGCACCACTGGCCGGGCATGGCGGCCACGGCCGAAGCCCGCGACCGCGCGGTTAGCCAACTGATTCTGGCCATTCGCAACTGGCTGACCACTAAAATCGACGGCGACCTGCTGCCCGGGGGCAACCGGCTCACGGCCCGGTTCGGTCAATTTCAGGCGGAGCTGCCCGACATGGCCACCGAATTTGGCCAGCAGGTCATGGATTTATCGTTCTACGACTTATTGGCCCTGATTGCGGGCTGGCAAAAAGCCAACCCGCATTCGTAAGCAACGGTATGGGTGGGCTAGGAACCCATTTAAACGGTCATGCTGAGCGCAGTCGAAGCATCTCTACCGCGCAAGTATCATTTACTATTGCGGTAGAGATGCTTCGACTGCGCTCAGCATGACCGTTGCCAGTCGCTGGTGAGCACCAGCGGGCACAATCTATCTTTTGTCGTCGGTGAGGGGTGGAATGCGCTTGGGGGTTTGCTTGCCGGAGACGATGCCGGTAGCGCTTTGGGCAATGGCCTGGATAACGGCCGTCATGTTGTTCAAATCGAGGGTTTCCACTTCGTCGTCCACCGAATGGTAGAGGCCATCGGTGGGAATCTGGTCGGTGCTAATGGTGTGGGCGGGCACGCCGAGGCGGGCCAGGGTGGCGTTGTCGGAGCGGTAAAACAGGTTTTGCTCGGGGTACGGGTCGGGCTCGAAGCGAAACTTGCTGCCGGCTAGGCTGGCTTGCAGCAGCTGGCCGAAATCGGATTTGTCGTAGCCGGTGATGAAGGCGGTGTTCGGGCCAAACTTGGCTTCCTTGCCAATCATCTCGATGTTGAACATGGCCGCCACCTGCTGCGGGTCGAGCTGTTTGGAAAAATACTGCGAGCCGAACCCGCCGATTTCCTCGGCCGCGAAGGCCACGAAAATAAGCGGCCGGGCGTTGTCGTTGCGCTTCTTGAAGTACTCGGCCAGGGCCACCACGGCGGTGGTGCCGCTGGCGTCGTCGTCGGCCCCGTTGGCAATGGAATCGCCGGACACGGACTTGAGGTAGCCCAGGTGGTCGTAGTGGCCCGCAAAAACGACGTTTTCCTTGGCCCGCTTGGGGTCGCGGCCCGGCAGCTGGCCCACGATGTTGCGCAGCTCCACGGGCGCCACCACGGTGCTGGTGCTGATGCGGTAGGTCAGCGTGGCCGGGCGGGCGCCCAGCACAAACACCGTGGCGAACGGCTTGGGCGGCTCGGGGCTGGTGGTGCCACGGCCCAGGTAGCCCGCCAGTTGGCGGAAGGCTTTGGTTTGGGCCGTATCGACGAACACCAGCGTGTTGGCCGTGGGGTTGGCGTAGCCAAATAGCTTGCGGCGCTCGGCCGGGTCGGGGCCGATGACGGCCACGGCCGGCGCCTGAGCGTCTTCGCTCGACCAGTTCAGATTGGGCTGGCCGGAAACGGCCACGACTTGGGCCGGGGCCTGGGTCTGGCCGTTGATGGTAGCAGCCACCGGGCTGGTCAGGGTTTGATAGACAGTAAGCTTTTGCTCGAAACCGGTCTGGCCCGGTAGCGGCTTCAAGCCAATGCGCTTGAACTCGCCGGCCAGGAAATCGGCGGCGCGCTGGCCGCCGGGCTGGCCGGTGCCGCGGCCCTGCATGTCGTCGGCGGCCAGGGTTTGCACCACCCGCTTCACGGTGGCGCTGGAAACGGCGGCCACTTTGGCGGCCGGCTTGGGGGCGGGTTTGGCGGCTTTTTTCTGGGCGGCAACGGGCAAAGCGGCCAGTACGCAGCCCAGGAGCAAGAATGACTTCATGTGCGTTAAAGAAGATTGTGGGGCTAAAAATAGCGCGGACTTGTAGTCCGCGTCTCCGAACGTCTGGCTGACAGTGCGGGGACGCGGACTACAAGTCCGCGCTACGGGTTGGCTTAGCTCAGGGTCAGCACCAGGTCGTCGGCTTGCACGCGGGTGCCTTCGGGCAGGTTGATGTCGGCCACGGTCAGGTCCTGCGGGGCGGTGATGGTGGTTTCCATCTTCATGGCCTCGATGACGAAGAGCGGCGTGTTTTTGGGCGCGGCCTGGCCGGGCTTCACTAGCACTTTGCTGAGCATGCCCTGCAGCGGCGCGCCCATCTGGCGCGGGTTGGCTTTGTCAATTTTGGCGTTGCTCACTTTGGTGACTTCCACCGACTGGTCGCGCACCTGCAGGTTGCGGGTCTGGCCGTTCAGGCTGAAGAAGATGGTGCGGCAGCCCTCCTCGTTCAGCGGGCCCACCGATTCCAGGCGCACAATCACCGACTTGCCGCGCGCGATTTCGATGATGGTTTCCTCGCCCGGTTTCAGGCCGTAGAAGAAGACGGACGTGGGCACCTTGCTCACGTTGCCGTACTTCTCGCGGTGCGCCCAATATTCCTCAAACACTTTGGGATAGAGCAGTGAGGAAAGCATGTCGGTGAACTTTGCGCCGGGGAATTTCTCCTGAAAGCCCGCCCATTCCTTGTCGAAGTCGATGGGTGCAAGGTGGTCGTTGGGCCGGTCAGTGAAGGGCGTTTCGTTTTTCAGAATGAGCTTTTGCAGCTCGGCGGGCCAGCCGCCTTCGGGCTGGCCAATGTCGCCGCGGAACAGCTCGCGCACCGATTCCGGGAAGTTCAGGCCTTCGCCCTTTTCCATCACGTCCTGCGGCGTGAGGCCGTTGCTAACCATGAACAGGGCCATGTCGCCCACCACTTTGCTGCTGGGCGTCACTTTCACGATGTCGCCAAACATCTGGTTCACGTCGGCAAAACGCTCCTTCACTTCCTCAAACTTGTCGAGCAAGCCCAGCGAAGCCGCCTGCGGGCGCAGGTTGGAGTACTGCCCGCCCGGAATCTCGTGCTGAAATACCTCCGAAGTGCCCGCTTTCAGGCCCGACTCAAACGGGTAGTACATCTCGCGCACGGCTTCCCAGTAATTGCTGAACTCGTTGAGCGAGTGCTGGTCGAACTCGCGGTGGCGCGGCGTGCCCCGGAACATTTCCACCACCGAGTTGAAGTTGGGCTGCGAGGTGAGGCCCGAGAGCGAGCCAATGGCCACGTCGATAACATTCACGCCGGCTTCCACCGCTTTGGCGTAGGTGGCGGGCTGTAGCGACGACGTGTCGTGGGTGTGCAGGTGGATGGGCAGCTTCACCGTGTCGCGCAGGCCCTGGATGAGTTCGGTGGCGGCGTAGGGTTTGAGCAGGCCAGCCATGTCCTTGATGCAGAGAATGTGGGCACCGGCATCTTCCAGCTGCTTGGCCAGGCGCAGGTAGTAGTCGAGGGTATATTTGGTGCGGTTGGGGTCCATAATGTCGCCCGTGTAGCAGATGCAGGCTTCGGCCAGCCGGTCGGTTTTGTTGCGCACGAACCCGATGCAGGACTCCATACCTTTCAACCAGTTCAGCGAGTCGAAAATGCGGAAGACGTCGATGCCGGTTTCGGCGGCCTGCTGCACAAACCGCTCGGTGAGGTTATCCGGGTAAGCCTTGTAGCCCACGCCGTTGGCCCCGCGGATGAGCATTTGCAGCAGGATGTTCGGGATGGCTTCGCGCAGCTTGGCCAGGCGCTCCCAGGGGTCTTCGTGCAGGAAGCGCAGGGCCACGTCGAAGGTGGCGCCGCCCCACACCTCCATGCTGAAGGTTTGGGGGTGCTGCTGGGCGTAGGCACGGGCCACTTTCAGCATGTCCCAGGAGCGCATGCGGGTGGCCAGCAGGCTCTGGTGGGCGTCGCGCAGGGTGGTATCGGTGTAGTGCACCAGGGGCTCGTTGCGCAGCCACTGGGCAAATTTCTTGGGGCCCAGCTTGTCGAGCTTCTGCTTGGTGCCGGGCGCGGGGGCCGTGTGGTCGGAGTGCGGAATGTGCGGCCGGCGCGGGTTGGCGCGCGGGTCGAGCTGGTTGCGCACGTCGGGGTTGCCGTTCACCACCACCTCGCCGATGAAGCCGAGCAGGCGCGTGGCCCGGTCCTGCCGGGTTTCGAACTTGAACAGCTCCGGGTGGTCCTTAATGAAATCAACGGTGGCTTTGCCCTGCTGAAATTCCTCGTTGCCAACGATGTTCTTGAGGAACTGAATGTTGGTTTTCACGCCGCGCACCCGGAATTCGTCCAGCGCCCGCAGCATTTTCTGGGCCGCGCCATAGAGCGTAGGCGCGTGAGCCGACACCTTCACCAGCATCGAGTCGAAAAACGGCGACACCACCACGCCCTGGTACACCGAGCCCTCATCGAGGCGGATGCCGAAACCGCCGGCCGCCCGGTAGGCCACGATGGTGCCGTAGTCGGGCTTGAAGTCGTTTTCGGGGTTTTCGGTCGTCACGCGGCACTGCATGGCAAAGCCGGCACGCAGCGGCTTTACGTCGGGCCCGAGGCCGATTTCGGGGTCGCTGAGCTGGTAGTTGGCGGCGATGTAAATCTGGGTTTTAATCAGGTCGACGCCCGTAATCATCTCCGTTACGGTGTGTTCTACCTGGATGCGGGGGTTCACTTCGATGAAGTAAATGCGGTCCTGCTCGGGGTTCACCAGGAATTCGACGGTGCCCACGTTGTCGTAGCCCACGGCCCGGCCGATGCGCAGGGCGTACTCGTACAGGAGGTGGCGCTGGTGGTCGGGCAGGTTGAGAGCGGGCGCTACTTCCACCACTTTCTGGAAGCGGCGCTGCACTGAGCAGTCGCGCTCGTAGAGGTGCACGAGGTTGCCGTGGTGGTCGCCCACGAGCTGCACTTCGATGTGTTTGGGCCGCTCCACGAATTTCTCCAGGAACACGGTGTCGTCGCCGAAGGCGTTCAGCGCTTCGTTGCGGGCTTCGAAAAAGCCTTTTTCCAGCTGCTCGTCGTCGCGGATGACGCGCATGCCACGCCCGCCGCCGCCCGCCGCCGCTTTCAGCATCACGGGATAGCCAATGCGCTGGGCCTCGGTTTTGGCGGTTTCGAAGTCGACCAAATCAGCCTCGCTGCTCTCGATTTGGGGCACCTGGCATTGCATGGCCACTTCCTTGGCGCGCACCTTGTCGCCGAGGGCTTCCATCACCTCGGGGCGCGGGCCGATGAAAATGATGCCTTCTTCGGCGCAGCGGCGCGAAAGCGTGGCGTTTTCGGACAGGAAGCCGTAGCCGGGGTGAATGGCGTTGGCGCCGTTTTCCTTGGCCACGCGCAGAATGCCCTCGATGTCGAGGTAGGGCTTGAGCGGGTCGTCGTCGCGGCCGATTTGGTAGGCTTCGTCGGCCTTGTAGCGGTGCAGCGAGTACCGGTCCTCATAGGTGTACACCGCCACCGTGGGGATGTTGAGCTCGGTGGCGGCGCGCATGACGCGAATGGCGATTTCGCCGCGGTTGGCGACCAGGAGTTTAGTTATGTTCATAGATGCGAATGGTGGGATGAGCGCGCTTACGGCGAAACTACGCGAAAGGCTGCTAGAACGCTATTTTTTGATTCTTTTGCGCAAGTGGCCAGCGCAGCAGCCCGCTCATTGCCCGCTGATTAGCTGCCGGCAACGTCGGCCAGGCTATTTGCAAAGGCCAGCCATGAAACGGCCAAACCTTCGGGGAGTGTGGGCGTTGTGCAAAGACATTTCTTCGTTTCAGCACTCTTTCGCATGAATTTTACCGACAAGAACATTCTCCTCGTGGGCGCCTCCTCGGGCATTGGGCTGGCCACGGCCCGGCTGCTCAGCGGCCTCGGGGCCCACCTGTTCACCGCCTCGCGCCACCTCTCGCCGGAGCTGGCCGGGTTGGGCACCACCCACGTGGCCTACGACGCCACCCAGCCCGTGGGCGCCGCCTTCGAGGCCCTGCCCGAGGTGCTGCACGGCGTGGCCTACTTCCCCGGCAGCATCAAGCTGCGGCCCTTCGAGCGCATCCCCACCGAGGATTTTCAAGCCGATTTCGACCTCAACGTGCTGGGGGCGGTGCGGGTGCTGCAAGCCACCATCAAGCGCCTGAAAAAAGCCGAAGGCGGCGCCTCGGTCGTGCTGTTCAGCACCGTGGCGGCCGACACGGGCATGAGCTTCCACGCCAGCATTGCCACCGCCAAGGCGGCCGTGGAAGGCCTCGCGCGGGCGCTGGCGGCCGAATACGCCGCCAGCGGCGTGCGCGTGAACTGCATCGCGCCCTCGCTCACCAACACGCCACTGGCGGCGGCGCTGCTCAACTCGCCGGAGAAGGTGGAGGCCGGCGGCAAGCGCCACCCCTTGCAGCGCATCGGCCAGCCCGAAGATTTGGCGTACACGGCGTCGTTTCTGCTGTCGGACCACAGTTCGTTCGTAACGGGCCAAGTGTTGGCCGTGGACGGCGGCATGGGCAAACTGAAATAGCAGCAGCCCGTCATGCAGCGCGCAGCGAAGCATCTTGCCCGGCACCGGTAATTAGCATTAGCACGCGAGAGGCTTCGCTGCGCGCTGCATGACGTTTCATCTGGAATTACCTCTTTTGACCCCATGAAAATCTGCCTCTTCTGGCACCGGCGCGACCTGCGCATTCACGACAACGCGGGCCTGGCGGCGGCGCTGGCCAGTGGCCTGCCGGTGGTGCCGCTGTTTATTTACGACCAGGACATTCTGGATTATCTGCCCAGCAAAGCGGACGCCCGGCTCACCTACATTTTCGATGCGGTAGAGCGGCTGGCGGAACAAACCGCAGCGGCCGGCGGCACTTTCCTGGCGCGCTACGGCCAGCCGCGGGCGGTGCTGGAGCAACTGGTGCAGGAATTTGAGGTGGCTGCCGTGCACACTAACGAGGACTACGAGCCTTACGCCCGCGAGCGCGACACGGCTGTGGGCGAAATGCTGGCCGCGCACGGCGTGGATTTTTTCCTCTATAAAGACCAGGTCATCTTCGCCAAAGACGATATCATGACGAAATCGGGCACCGTGCCCAAAGTATTTGGGGCTTACCACAAAAGCTACCTGGCCAGGCTGACGGACGAGTTGCTCCTGCCCTACCCATCGGCGGATGGTTTCAAAGCCGACAACCTGCACCGGATTTCCGCCGCGCAAGCCGGCCCGCGCCCCACACTGGCCGACATGGGGTTTGAGCGGTTGGCGCAGTACGTGCCCACGGCCGACCTGCCGGCCGACGCCGTGGTGCGCAACTACCACCACACCCGCAACACGCCCGCCCTGCAAAACGGCACCACGCGCATCTCGGTGCAGCTGCGTTTCGGCACCCTGAGCGTGCGGCAGGTGATGCGCCAGGCCAAAGCCCTAAACCCCAAGCTGCTGGCCGAAATCATCTGGCGCGACTTCTTCATGATGCTGCTTTGGCACTACCCCAACACCGCCACCGAGGCCTACGACCCCAAGATGCGCCACGTGCCCTACCGCAACCAGGAGGACGAATTCCGGGCCTGGTGCGAGGGCCGCACCGGCTACCCGCTGGTCGATGCCGGCATGCGCGAGCTCAACGCCACCGGCTACCTGCCCAACCGCGTGCGCATGACCGTGGCGGGCTTTCTGGTGAAGCACCTGTTCATCGACTGGCGCTGGGGCGAAAAATATTTTGCCGACAAGCTGCTCGACTACGAGCTGGCCAATAACGTGGGCAACTGGCAGTGGATGGCCGGCACCGGCGCCGTGGCCGCCCCCTGGTTTCGGGTCTACAGCCCCGAAAGCCAGCTCGCGCAAGTCGACCCCGAGCTGAAATACGTGAAGCGCTGGGTGCCCGAAGTCGGCACCAACCGGTACCCGGCGCCCATCGTCGACCACAAATTTGCCCGCGACCGCGCCGTGGCGGCCATTCGGGCCGCCCGCATTGCCGCGTCGTAGCGTGGACTCTGCGAGTCCGCGCCGGAGTGAACGTTTTATCAACACGCGGACTCGCAGAGTCCACGCTACGGCTCGAACCTACCGTGCACACAGGCGGTTGTACAGCTATGGAAAAGGACCGCATCAAACAAGCCTACCTCAGCTTCGTGCTCGGCGAAGGCCACCCGCCGCAATCGGTGTTCAAGCTCACGCAGCAGTTGGGCCTGGCCGAGGAGGAATTTTACCGGCACTACCCCAATTTTGAGGCCATCGACCGGGAATTGTGGGCCGATTTTGGCCGGCAGGCGCGCAGCACCGCGGCCGCCGAGCCGGTGTGGGAAGGCTACGGCAGCCGCGAAAAGCTGCTGGCTTTTTATTACACCTTGCTGGAAATTCTGAAGCAAAACCGGTCTTATGCCCTGATGAGTTTGCGCCGCTCGCTGCACCGCATCCCGGCCCTCTCGCCGCGCGTACTGGATGATTTCCGGCAGGATTTCGAGGTTTTCGTGACCGATATTCTGGCCGAGGGCCGCGTGAGCGGCGAAATCGCCAACCGCCCGCTGGTGCAGGACGGCTACCCGCGCTTCTTCTGGCAGCAGGCCCTGTTCGTGCTCGGCTACTTCGCCAAAGACGACACCGTGAACTTCGAGCGCACCGACGCCGCCGTGGAAAAAGCCGTCACGCTCAGCTTCGATTTGGTGGGCCGCAACTCGCTCGATTCGGCCGTGGATTTTGTGCGGTTTCTGGTCAGGAAATAGATGTAGGGGCGGGGCTTGCCCCCGCCCGGAAAGTCGCGCCATTTCCAAAGTACCGTTCACTGACGGGCGGGGGCATGCCCCGCCCCTACCCCTTATGTCCGACGAACCCCAAACTTCGCTGCCGACCACCAAGGTGGCCCGTGCCGCCCGCTTCGCCAAAACCGGCCTCAACGTGGGCGCCAACTACATCAAGCACTACGCCCGGAAGGCCGTGGGTGCCGACTCGACCACCGAAGACCTGCACGCCGCCAACGCCGCCGAGCTCTACGGCACGCTGAGCGAGATGAAGGGCTCCGTGCTGAAAGTGGCCCAGATGCTGGCCATGGAGAAAAACATGCTGCCCACGGCCTACGCCGAGCAGTTTGCCCAGGCCCAGTACTCCACGCCGCCGCTCTCCGGCCCGCTGGTGGTGAAGGCGTTTCGCGATGCGTTTGGCCAGTCGCCGTTTCAGCTGTTTGACGAGTTTGAGCCCGAGGCGCGGCAGGCGGCCAGCATCGGACAGGTGCATTTTGCCCGTCAGGCTGGCAAAGCGCTGGCTGTGAAGGTGCAGTACCCCGGCGTGGCCGACAGTATCAAGTCCGACATCCGCCTGGTCAAGCCCATTGCCCTGCGCGTGATGGGCCTCAACGAAGCTCAGGTGCGCCCCTACCTGGAGGAAGTGGAAACGCGCCTGCTCGAAGAAACCGACTACAAGCTAGAGCTGCGCCGCGGCCAGGAAATAGCGGCTCAGTGCGCCGGATTGGCCCATTTGGAATTCCCGGCTTATTACCCAGAATATTCCACCGCCCGCATCCTGACCATGGACTGGCTGCCGGGCCAGCACCTGAAGGAGTTCCTCGCTACCAACCCGCCCCAGGAAGTGCGCAACCAAATCGGCCAGGCGCTGTGGGACTTCTACCAATTTCAATTTAATACCCTGCACCGCCTGCACGCCGACCCACACCCCGGCAACTTCCTGCTGCGCGCCGACCACGGCGGCACCCTGGGCGTGCTTGATTTCGGCTGCGTGAAGGAAGTGCCGGCCGACGTGTACCAGCTCTTCACAGCCCTGCTGGCTTCGGAAACCCTGGCCGACGAAGCCCGCCTGACGGCCCTGCTCACCCAGGGCGGCGTGCTGCGCCCCACCGATGCACCGGCCATGCGGGCGCTCTACCTGCGCACCATGCACGCGTCGCTGGAGCTGGTGGGCCGGCCCTTCCGCCAGCCCACGTTCGATTTCGGCGACCCGGCCTACATGGCGGCCCTCTACGCGCTGGGCGACGACCTGATGGCCGACCCCGAGCTGCGCAAGCAGCGCGAGCCGCGCGGCTCCGAGCACTTCATTTACCTCAACCGGACCTACGTGGGGCTGTTTGCGCTGCTGACCGAGCTAAAAGCAGCAGTGCAGACGCAGCCCGCGGCCTAACTTAGGGCGGCCTTCTAAAACCGCCCGCCCGTGTCCCTCTTTTCCTACTTCCGCCCCAAGGATATCCCGTCAGCCCTTCCCACAGCCCAGCATCGATTTGACCTGAACTTAGTTAGGGAAGTTGCGCAGCATGGTTCCGGCAATTTCACGGTATCGCCGCTGGGCGTGCTGGCAGCCCTCTCCTTGGCCATGAACGGGGCCGGCGGAACCACCCACCAGGAATTTGGGAACGTGCTATTTGGCTCGCTAGGCGATGCTTCGGGGGCCGTTGCCGCCGTTGCGGCCTGGCTTCGGCAACTGCTTACGAAAGATGCACGCGAAAGCGCCGAGCTGACGCTGGCCACGAGCTTGTGGGCCAACCAGCACTTTACCCTTGCGCCTGCGTTTATCGAACAAGCCCACGCCTTGTACGAGGCCGAAGCGGGCACGCTCGATTTCACCACGGCTGAAGCCGCTTCCACCATCAACAACTGGGTTCGGGAGCACACGCAGGGCCGCATTCCGACCATGGTGGAGGCCCAGGCGCTGATGAATGCCCCGCCAGCGGTGCTGCTCCTCAACGCCGTGTACTTCCGGGCGAAATGGGACAGCCCATTTTATGAAGGGAACACGCGGCCAGGCCCGTTCCGCCTGGCCGATGGCCGCCAGCAGGAAGCCCAGCTCATGCACCAGGTCAGCGCGCACTTTGGCTACCTGGCGGGCCAGGGCTGGCAGGCGGTTTCGCTGCCGTATTTCGGGTATCCGTCCCGGTTTGCGATGCTGGTTTTCGTGCCCCATGCGCCCAGCGGCTTGCCCGCTTTTCTCACCGCCCTCAACGCCACAACCTGGGCCCAGTGGCTCCCCTCCTTTTCTGAGCGCGATGAGTTGGAGGTCGACCTGACCCTGCCGCGCTTTCGCGTGGAGTGGGAAGCTGATTTGGTGCCCGTGCTAGATGCAATGGGCCTGCGCGCGGCCTTCGCCCGCGGCGCTGATTTTGCTCCCATGGGCTTTCGCGCCGAAGACGGCGGGGGCTTTGTCTCGGCGGTGCTGCACAAAACTTTTCTGGAAGTTGACGAGGAAGGGACCGAGGCGGCGGCCGCCACCGCGGTTCTGATGATGGCCGGCGGGGCCCCGCCGACGCCCAAACGACGCGTAGAAGTCAAAGTTGATTCGCCCTTCTTCTATGCCATTGTTGACCAACAGGATGGCGCAGTGGTTTTTGCGGGCACCGTCAACGAGTTAGTTTCGGATGGAGCTCGGCCATGATGAACCTCCGCGAGGAATTACTGCGTGAACATTCGGCCCGCCAGACCCGGCGGCTCACCGACTATGCCTGCGCGCACCCGGCTCAGCTGGCGGAGCTGCTGCAGCTGTTTTGGTACGGCACGCCGCGCGAGCGCCAGCTGGCCGCCGACGTGCTGGGCTGGGCCGGCCAGCGCAAGCCGAAATGGCTGCTGCCGCACCTGCCGGGCCTGCTCGCCGCCGGGCAGCCGGGCCAGGGCCAGCACCCGGCCATTCGGCGGGCCGTGGCGCGGGTGCTGCAGTTCGTGCCCGTGCCCGAAGACTGGCAGGCCCTCGCCTTCGACACCTGCCTGGGAATGCTCACCAACGCTACCGAGCCGGTGGCCACCAAGGCTTATGCCATGAGCGCGGCGGCCCGGCTGGCCGCACCCTACCCCGAGCTGGTGCAGGAGGTGCTGACGGCCAGCGAAAACCTGTTGAGCACCACCCGCTCGGCCGCGCTGCACGGCCGGGCCGCCCGCGAGCTGCCGAAACTTCGCAACGTATTGCGGGAAGTTTTGCCGGATTAGCTGTTGAGGTTGCTCATTCGTTTCAATCCTCACAACTTCCATGAAAAAACTCCTTACCCTCGGCGCCGCGCTGCTGAGCCTGACTTTTTCCGCGTCGGCCCAAAAAATGGCCAGCTGCTGCGCCCGGCCCGCCGGCAACCTCTCGGCCTCGGCCACCGAAGCCTTCGCCATGCTGGCGGCCGACAAAGATTTTTCGGGCGGGCACGACGCGCCCCTGCCCTTCACGTTTGAAGGCGAAGGCAAGGCCATTACGTTTAAAACCCCCGACGGGCAGACCGGCCGCGGCTACGAAATCAAGAGCGCTACGCCCAGCACCAAGTACTTGTTCGTGATTCACGAGTGGTGGGGCCTGAACGACTACATCAAGAAGGAAGCCGCCACCTTCGCCAGCGAAATGCCGGGCGTCAACGTCATCGCCGTGGACCTCTACGACGGCAAAGTGGCCACCACGCCCGAAGACGCTGGCAAATACATGGGCGAAGTGAAAACCGAGCGCGCCGCGGCCATCCTCAAAGGCGCGCAAATGTACGCCGGGCCCAAGGCGCAGCTGGCCAGCATCGGCTGGTGCTTCGGCGGGGGCTGGAGCCTGCAGGAGGCCCTGCTGGGTGGCAAGCAGACGGTGGGTTGCGTGATGTACTACGGCATGCCCGAGAAGGACGTGGCCAAACTCAAAACCCTGAACACCGACGTGTTGGGCATCTTCGCGGCGCAGGACAAGTGGATTAACCCCGAAGTGGTGGGCCAGTTCCAGAAAGACATGGCTGCCGCCGGCAAAAAAGTAACCATCGAGAGCTACGACGCCGACCACGCCTTCGCCAACCCGTCGAACCCCAAATTCAACAAGGAATACGCCGCCAAAGCCCACGGCCAGGCCCTGGCCTACCTGCGCGGCAAGTTCAAGGTGAAAGCCTAGCCCCGCCGGCCGTGCGGGCCACCGCTGTTCGGTCACAGAAAAAGCCTTCCTCCTGCGAGGAAGGCTTTTTTGCTAAATTGTGGGCCCGATGCTCTTCATCCCACCCGCCATGGCCGCCGCCCTTGCTTCCCTCCTCGCCGAGTACGGCGAAAGCCACCAAAACCCCGCCAACAAGCTGGTGCACTGGGTGTGCGTGCCGCTGATTATGTTCTCGCTCATCGGCTTGCTGTGGTCCATTCCGGTGCCGATGCCCGTGCGCGGCATCAGCCACTTGTTCAACTGGGGCAACCTGGTGATGCTGCTGGCCTTGGTGTACTACGTGCGCCTGAGCCCGCGCCTTGCGCTGGGCATGGTGCTGGTGTGGGTGGCCATGGCAGCCGCGCTGAGCCTGGTGGTCAGCTACGCGGCCCTGCCGCTGTGGACCATTTGCCTCATCATTTTCGCCCTGGCGTGGGTGGGGCAGTTCTGGGGGCACAAGGTGGAGGGCAAAAAGCCCAGCTTCCTCAAGGACCTGCAGTTCCTGCTCATCGGCCCGCTGTGGCTGCTGCACTTTGTGTACCGCCGGCTGGGCTGGGGGTATTGAGGCACAACCCAGGGATGGCCCGTTTCAGGAGCCAGGCGCCCAAGCAGTAAAACGAAGGGCCACGTTTCTCCTGTCGTCCGGCGGGCTGCGCTCCAGCCCATTATTTGGGCCGCGCAATTTCTCCCGGGGTGCGCCCTGTCAGCTTTTTGAACACCCGGTTGAAGGTGGATTTCGAGTTAAACCCCGACTCTAACGCAATGCCAACCAGCGAGTAATGCGCCAGCCGCGGGTCTTGCAGCTTGCGCTCGGCCTCGGCCACGCGGTAGCTGTTCACGAAGTCGTTGAAGTTCTGCCCGCAGCCGGTATTGATGACGTGCGAGAGCAGCGAAGTGTTGGTACGCAGGCGGTGGGCCAGCTCGGCCAGGGTTAGTTCGGGCTCCAGCCAGGGTTGGTCGTCGGCCATCAGGGCCAGCAGCTTGTCGCGCCACGCATGAAGCTCGGGCGCCAGCGAAGCAGCGGGCGCGACGGGGCTGGAAGCGGCTGCCGGCGACTCCGGCGGCGCGCCGGGCAACGGGGACGGCGCTTCGGCAGGGGTTGTTTCGGCCGCTGCAAGGGCAGGCGCGGGAGTAGCGGCCGGGGCAGCTTCGGGGCCGGCAGCATCCGGGGGCAGCGGCAGCGCTTCGGCGGTTTCGGGCTCGAAGCGGAGCGGCGTGACGGCGGCAAAATTGGCCTGCAGGCCCACAATGCTCAGGTAGTAGATGAGCGCGCCGTTGGCGAAATAGGCGTACCAATAGTCGCCGTAGCCCAGCGGGCCAATGGCCCGGTTCACCACCTCAAAGCTCAGCCACAGCACCAGGCCAAGCAAGGCAACCACCAGCAAATCGCGCAGCCCCCGAAACCGCAGCCGCGCCGTGTCGGAAAAGTTGTCGTCGAGGTAGCGGCGGTAGCGGCGGAAGAGCCGGAGCGTGGCCAGCCCGTAGCCCAGCATAAGGGCGTAGCCGAGCCAGCCGGCGGGTGCCCCCAGCATATCGAGGAAGTTGGCGGCTTCGCCCTTGGTACCGTAGTGATGCGGCAACGCCTGCCCGTGCAGGGCGCGGCTCCAGCCCAAATCATAGAGGGCCGCCCCGGCATAGAGCCCCGCATACAGCAGCCCCGGCAACAGGTGCAGCCAATGCTTGCGCAAGGCAAACTCCCGGTTGGTCAGGCTGCGGAAGTACAGGTAGAACGTTGGCCCCCAGGCCAGCCAGGGCTGCCACGGCACGTAGAACATGGTGGTGGAATAGCCGTCGTGGCTGTCGTACCACCCGGCGTAGCCCAGCATCCACTGCGCCACGGGCAGCACGTTCAGCAGCAGCAGCACCGCCAGCAGGCCGTCGGGCAACGAGCTTTGGCGCGCGGCCCGCACGAATAAGTGCGCAGCCAGCGCCGTGCCCGGCACCACAAAAGGCAGCAGCAACCCGCTGTAAGCGTTGAAATCGAAGAACACGGCGCGAAGCTACGCACCGCCGCCGTCCGCATTGCCCTGAAGGCCAGCGCTTGCTACGCGGTGGCCAGCAGGCCCGCCAGCTCGGCCACGCAGTCGTTGAGCTGCTCCCAGGCGGGCAGCACAAAATACTGGTTTTGGTAGCGGGCGCCGGTGACGGGCGTGCGCAGCACGGTGGCCAGGTCGAACACCGGCCGGGGCGTGTTCTCGTTCACGCAGTGGTGGATTTCGCCGGCCGACGACAGCAGGCCCGCGCCGTAAAGCAGCGGCTGGCCCTCGTGCTGCACCAGGCCAAATTCGGCCGTGAAGAAGTACAGCGCCCACAGCTGCTCGCGCGCCGGCGAGCCCTCGGGCTGCGCGCAGTAAGCCTGCCCCAGCCCGTGCAGAAAATCGGCCAGGCCCTCGTCCAGCAGCATGGGCACGTGCCCAAACAAGTCGTGGAACAGGTCGGGCTGCGGGCTGAAGTCGAAGGCGTGCATGGGCCGGATGCGCGTCACAATCGGAAACTGCCGTTCGGCCAGGAGCTCGAAAAAGTGGTTGGGCTCGAAGGGCCGGCCCACCGGGGCCAGGCGCCAGCCCGTGTGCGCCTGCACGGTAGCGCTGAGCGCGGCAATGTCGGGAAGGGCGTCGCGGCGCATTCCCAACCGGGCCAGGCCCTGGCCGAAGGCCGGGGCGGCGCGCTTGTGCAGCAACGCAGTTTGGCGGTCAAACAGGATTTTCCACACCAGTTGGTCCTGGCTGGCAGTGGCGGCGATGGGGCGTTTGGTGAACATAGCAACGGGTCAAAAAAAAGCCCGATATCCTGACGGATTCGGGCTTTTGGAGGTTTCTAGTGAAGAGCGGGTTTCATGCCTTGTTCTTCCTTTTCGCCAATGGCAGCCCGTGCCCGCCCGGTTTGGGGCAAGTATACAGGGTGCTAAAATTGACGAGTTGGTGACGCATGATGGAAACGAATGTAAGGCTTGATTTTTAGAAAACAAGTCAATCGGGGCATTATTTTTTTACTTCTCCAGCTCACCGCGGAGCTTATACACGCGCCGCAGGTTGCGAATGAGCTTGGCCGACTCGTCGAAATTGAGCGTCTGCTGCCCGTCCGAGGCGGCCGTTTCAGGCGTTTCGTGGGTTTCGTACACGATGCCGTCGGCGCCGGCCAGCACGGCGGCCAGCGCCATGGGCGGCACGTGGTCGCGGATGCCGATGCCATGCGACGGGTCCACGATGACTGGTAGGTGGCTTTTCTCTTTCAGGATGGGCACCGCGTTCAAATCCAACGTATTGCGGCTGGCCGTCTCGAACGTGCGAATGCCCCGCTCGCACAAAATCAGCTTCTCGTTACCGCCCGAAAACACGTACTCGGCCGACGACAGCAGCTCCTCAATGGTGCCCGAAATGCCGCGCTTCAGCAGCACCGGCTTGTCCACACCGCCCAGGGCGTCGAGCAGGTTGAAATTCTGGGTGTTGCGGGCGCCCACCTGAAACACGTCCACGAAGTCGTGCATTTCCTCCACCTGCGACACCTGCATGACTTCGGTCACAATTTTGATGCCGCGCGCCCGGGCCATCCGGTGGAAATCCTTCAGCCCCTCCATGCCCAGCCCGCGGAAAGCGTAGGGCGACGAGCGGGGCTTGAACACGCCGCCGCGCATGAGTTGCACGCCGTTTTCCAGCAGGTGCGTCATCACCTTTTCCATCTGCGCCTCGCTCTCGATGCTGCACGGGCCGGCGCACAAGGCCAGGGTGCCCTCGCCTATTGTCACGCCGTCGCCGAGGTCGAGCACGGTGGGCTGCACGCGCCACTTGCGGCTCACCAGCTTGTAGTCGTCGCTCACGCGGTGCACGTCGCGCACGCCGGGCAGCTGGCCGATGGTGCGGATGTCAAAGTCCGCCTTCCCAATGGCCACCAGGTAGTGCGCGTGCTGGGTCGTGACTTCGGTGGCTTTGTAGCCCTGCTGCTTCAGGTGCTCGGTGATGGGCGGCACCGCGGCGTTTTTTTCGAGTTGAATTATCACTGTGTTGTTCGGAAATGGGATTCAGCACGTCATGCAGCGCGCAGCGAAGCATCTTTACCGCGCAAGTAATTTAACTAGCATCGAGGTAAAGATGCTTCGCTGCGCTCGGCATGACGGTATTATTTGTAAGAATCAACCTTGATGCCCCGTACAAACCGGACGGCCGTGCCGGAGGCATCGCCGTCGGCGTCTTGCAGCGCGCGAATGAGCGCGGAGCCGATGATGGCGCCCTGCGCATGGCCGCAGGCACGGTCGAAACCGGCCTTATCGGCGATGCCGAACCCGATGAGGCGCGGCGTTTTCAGGTTCATACTTTCGATTCGCTCGAAGTAGGCTTGCTGAGCGTCGGCGTCGGGCAAGGTGGTGCCGCCGGTGGTGCCGGGACCCGAAACCAGGTACAGAAAAGCTTCCGACAGAGAATCGAGCCGACGAATGCGGTCCTCCGAGGTTTGCGGCGTGATGAGAAACACCGCTTTCAGCCCGTATTGCCGGAACAGCGCGTGGTACTGCTCCTCGTATTCGTCCAGCGGCAAATCGGGCAGAATCAGGCCGTCGACGCCCACGGCAGCAGCTTTTCGCAGGAAATTCTCCATGCCGAACTGCAGCACCGGGTTGAGGTAGCCCATGAGCAGCACCGGCGTTTCGGGCACTTCGGCGCGCAGGCGCTCCAGCTGCCCAAACAGCACCGGCAGGTTCATGCCATTGGCCAGGGCGGCGGCGCTGCTGCGCTGAATGACCGGCCCATCGGCCAGCGGGTCCGAAAACGGCATGCCGATTTCGAGGATGTCGGCCCCGGCGGCCACCAGGGCTTTGGCCAGCGGCAGGGTGTCGTGCAGGCCAGGGTAGCCGGCGGTGAAGTACATATTGAGCAGGTTTTTTCTGCTCTGGAAGGCTTGGGCAATTCGGTCCATACGAAGGTTCCCGCAGAGGGCGCAGAAGGTTTTCGCTGAAGTCGCAGAACGTTCTGCGTCCTCTGCGAATGCTTCTGCGCCCTCTGCGGGCTAAAATTTTAAATCAGCTTATCCAGGTTCTTGAGGTAAGTTTCCAGGTCCTTGTCGCCGCGGCCCGAGAGGTTCACCACCACCACGTCGTCGGGCCCGGTGCCCAGCTGGCCCAGGGCGGCCAGAGCGTGCGCCGTTTCCAGGGCCGGGATGATGCCTTCGAGCCGGCTCAGTTCCGAAACAGCGGCCAGGGCTTCGTCGTCGGTGATGCCGATGAATTCGGCCCGGCCCGAGGCCCCCAGGTGCGCGTGCAACGGCCCAATGCCCGGATAATCCAGCCCCGCGCTCAGCGAGTACGGCTCCGTAATCTGGCCGTGCTCGTCCTGCATCAGCAGCGTGCGGCTGCCGTGGATGATGCCCGGCGTGCCCAGCACCGACGTGGCCGCCGAATGCCCGGAGTGGATACCGTGGCCGGCCGCCTCCACGGCCACCAGCCGCACCGTGGGCTCATCCAAGAAATGATAAAAAGCCCCCGCCGCGTTGGAGCCGCCGCCCACGCAGGCCACCACGTAATTGGGCAGCTCCGAGCCGGTTTTTTCCAGCAATTGCGCCCGCATTTCTTCGCTGATGACGGCCTGCAGGCGCGCCACCAAATCCGGGTACGGGTGCGGGCCCACCACCGAGCCGATGATGTAGTGCGTATCTACGGGGTTGGCAATCCAGTCGCGGATGGCCTCGTTGGTGGCGTCTTTCAGGGTTTGGCTACCACTTTCGGCGCGGCGCACCTCGGCCCCGAGCAGGCGCATGCGGGCCACGTTGGGCGCCTGCCGCTCGATGTCGACGGCGCCCATGTACACCACGCAGGGCAGGCCCATGAGGGCGCACACGGTGGCCGTGGCCACGCCGTGCTGCCCGGCGCCGGTTTCGGCAATGATGCGCTTCTTGCCCAGCCGCTGGGCCAGCAGAATTTGCCCCACGGTGTTGTTGATTTTGTGGGCGCCGGTGTGGCACAGGTCCTCGCGCTTCAGGAACACGCGCGTGCCGTAGCGCGCCGACAGCCGCCGGGCCTCAAACAGCGGCGTGGGCCGGCCCACGTAGTCGCGCAGCAACAGCTGCAGCTCGGCCCGAAAGCCGGGGTCGGCCAGGATATCCAGGTAGCGGGTGCGCAGCTCTTCCACGTTGGGGTAAAGCATTTCGGGGACGAAGGCGCCGCCGAATTCGCCGTAGTAGCCGCGCGCGGTGGGGATTTGATAAGAAGTCATAAATCAGGAGATTATATAAAAAGGCTTACACGGCCTGCCGGCTGTTGCGCCCGCTACGGCCCTGCCGCAGCCGGGCCAGCGCCGTGCGGAGCCGCTGCGGGTCTTTGAGGCCGGGGGCGGTTTCGAAGCGGCTGTTCAGGTCCACGCCCACCAGGCCGGGCAGGTGCAGCTCAGTTAGTTCGACGGCGTGCTCGGGGCCCAGGCCGCCGGCCAGTAGGTAGGGCGTGGTTAGGGTGTAGTTGCGCAGCAGCTCCCAATCGAAGGTGAGCCCGTTGCCGCCCCGCGCGGGACCGTGCGTGTCGAAGAGAAAATAGTCGCAGGAACCCTCGTAGGGGCGCAGGCTTTCGAGCTCCAGCACCTTGCCCACCGAGAAGCTTTTGATGACCAGATAGCCGGCCGCGCGCAGCTGGGCGCACTGCGCGGGCGTTTCCTGCCCGTGGAGCTGGGCGCCGTCGAGCCCGAAGCTGGCCAGCGTGGCCAGCACGCGGCCTATGGGCTCATCCACGAACACGCCGATGGTGCGCACGCTGGCCGGCAGCGCCCGCAGCAGCTCGGGCCGCAGCGTGGCGCCGGCGTAGCGCGAGGAAGGCGGATAAAAAATGAACCCCAGGAAATCAGGCTCCAAATCGGCCACGGCGGCGATATTGGCGGATTCGCGCATGCCACACACTTTAATAAGCAACGATTTAGAAGAAACCTGAGAAGTCATGGGGCTGAACTGTTGAAATTTAGCTTCCAACGGCGACCTGCGTACGCGGGGTTTCGGCCAGCGCCTGCACCAGCGCCGCGCAAGCGCGCTCGGGCCGGGCGTGCCGCATGAAGGCTTCGCCCAGCAGGAAGCCGCGGTAGCCCGCTTCCCGCAGCTGCAGAATGGCGGCCGCGCCGGAAATACCGCTTTCCGAGACTTTAACGAAGTCATCCGGAATGGCGGCGGCCAGGCTCAGCGAGGTGTCGAGGCTAAGGCTGAAGTCGTGCAGGTTGCGGTTGTTGACGCCGATGAGGTCGACGGCGTCGGCAGTGGCGGCGCGGGCCAGCTCTTCGGCGTCGTGCACTTCGAGCAGCACTTCCAGGCCCAGGGAGCGGGCCAGCGTGCCCAGCGCCGTGATTTCGGCAGGCGTGAGCACAGCGGCAATCAGCAGCACGGCATCGGCGCCGATGCTTTTGGCTTCGATAATCTGGTACTCATCCACCACGAAATCTTTGCGCAGAATGGGGCAGAAGTTGAAGCGGCGGGCGGTGGTCAGGTCCTCGTTTTTGCCGCCGAAAAACTCGGCGTCGGTGAGCACCGACAGCGCCGCCGCCCCGGCCTGCATGTAGCCCAGCGTGGTGCGTTCCACGGGCGCGTACTGGTTTATCCAGCCCCGAGAGGGCGACTTGCGCTTGAACTCGGAAATGAGGCCACTGCCATTTTCGCGCAGCAGGTACTGGCGCAGCGACAGCGGCTTGGCCTGAAAATACAGGCTGTTTTCGAGCAGCTTCACAGGCACCAGCTCGCGGCGCGTGGCCACTTCTTTCCGCTTGTGCGCGACGATGGTTTGCAGGATGGTGGACATTTTTTGAAAGTGAGATGGGAAAGAAGTGCCGACGCCTTCTCCTTAATTGATTGAAAGCATGACCTCAAAGGCCCGGCGGGCGGCGCCCGAATCCAACGATTCGCGGCTGTGAGCCAGGGCGTCGTCCCAGCTCAGGCCGGGGCCGGCGCACTGCAAGGCCAGCGCGGCGTTGGCCGTCACCACGTTGCGGTGGGCGGGGCGGCCCGCGCCGTCCAGCACGTGTTTGAACAATTCGGCCGCCTCGGCCACGGTGCTGCCGCCGGCCAGGTCGTGGGCGGCGCAGGCGGCCAGGCCCAGGGCTTCGGCGGTCAGCAGGCGTTCGCCTTCGAAGGAGGAAACCACTTTGGCGGGCCCGGTGAGGGCCAGTTCGTCGTAGCCGTCCAGGGCGTGCACCACGGCGTAGCGCGTGCCGGTGGCCTGCATCAGGTAGTGGTACACGCGCTGCAATTCGAGGCTGAACACGCCCAGGAGCTGGGCCGCGGGCCGGGCGGGGTTCACCAGCGGGCCCAGGATGTTGAAAAACGTGCGCAAACCAAGCTCCCGCCGCACGGGCCCGGCGTGCCGCATGGCCGGATGAAAAGCCGGCGCGTGCAGAAAGCAGATGTTGGCCCGGTCCAGTTGCCGGCGCAACTGGTCAGAGGAAACCTCAAAATCGTAGCCAAAATGCGCCAGCACATTGGAGGCGCCCGACACCGACGACACGCCAAAGTTGCCGTGCTTGGCCACTTTCACGCCGGCGCCAGCCACCACAAAACACGCCAGCGTGGAGATGTTGAGCGTGTTTTTGCCGTCGCCGCCGGTGCCCACAATGTCCAGCACGTCGCGGGTGCCCAGTTCCGGGTCGCGGCTCAGGTCCAGCAGCGCCTGCCGGAAGCCGGCCAGCTCGGCTACGGTAATGGGCCGCATGCGGTACACGGCCAGGAAGGCCGCCGTTTCGGCCGGGTTGGCGCCGCCTTCGCCCAGCTGGCGCATGGCGGCGTGGGCCTCGGCGTGGGTCAGGGGCTGGTGGTCGAAAAGCTTGGTGAGAATCTGTTTCATGTTTACCTATTTCCAGACCGTCATGTCGAGCCTGTCGAGACATCTCGCGTGCAAAAACTAATTAGTTGCCCCGAGCGAGATGTCTCAGCTGCGCTCGACATGACCGCCTTTATTTTATTTCTATGCCCCGGCGCAACTAGCTCAACCAGTTTTCCAGCATGCGGGCGCCGTGCTCGGTCAGAATGCTTTCGGGGTGAAACTGCACGCCGCGCACGTCAAACTGCCGGTGGCGGAAGGCCAGCACTTCGCCGCGGGCGTCGCGGGCAGTGGTTTCCAGCGCGGCGGGCATGGTTTCGGGGCGCACGGCCCAGGAGTGGTAGCGCCCCACCTGAAAGCGCGGCGGCAAGCCGGCGAACAGCCGCTCGTCGGGCGCCGTCACCTCAGCTTCGTTGGCCACGCCGTGCAGCACGGCGGGCAGGTTGTAGAGCGTGGCCCCAAAGCTTTCGGCCAGGCCCTGGTGGCCCAGGCACACGCCCAGGATGCGCTTGGTGGGCGCGTAGGCATTGATGATTTGCGGCATCAGGCCCGCTTCGGCCGGCACGCCGGGGCCGGGCGAAAGTAGAATGGCATCGTATTCGGCCACGGCTTCGAGGGCCAGATGGTCGTTGCGCGTCACCGTCAGGTTGGGGCCGTGGCCCAGCTCGCGCAGCAGGTGCACGAGGTTGTAGGTGAAGGAATCGTAGTTGTCGAGAACGAGGATTTTCATGGGTAATTTATCTTGTAGACATTCGTCATCCTGAGCGCAGCGGAGGACCTTCTCATGGCTACAGTTGCAAGTAGTTACTGCCAGTCGTTCAGTGGTGAGAAGGTCCTTCGCTGCGCTCAGGATGACAGTTCCTTTCCCTCCGCCGCGCGCAAGGCCGCCCGCAGCGCGCCCAGCTTGTGGTGCACCTCTTCCAGCTCCGACTGCACGCTGGAGGCCGCCACCACCCCCGCACCGGCCTGGAAATAGAGCTGGTTGCCGGTGCTCAAAAACGAGCGAATCATGATGGCGTGGTTGAAATCACCATCAAAGCCCAAGTGGCCGATGCAGCCGCCGTAGTAGCCGCGGGCGGTGGGTTCGAGACCGTCGATGAGCTGCAGGGCACGGTGCTTGGGCGCGCCCGAGAGGGTGCCGGCCGGAAAGGTATCGGCCACTACTTGCAGGGTGTCGGTGCCGGCATCGAGTTGGGCCGTGACGTGGCTCACCAGGTGAATGACATGGGAATAAAACTGGATTTCGCGCAGCGTGCGCACCTGCACCTGGCTGCCGTGGCGGGCCAAGTCGTTGCGGGCCAAGTCCACCAGCATCACGTGCTCGGCGTTTTCCTTGGGGTCGGCGGCCAGGCGCTGGGCGGCGGCGGCATCGGCCGCGTCGTCGCCGGTGCGGCGGTAGGTGCCCGCTATGGGGTAGAGGCTGGCTTCGCGGCCCTGCACCCGCACCTGGGCCTCGGGCGAAGAGCCGAAGATTTTGTAGTCGCCGTAGTCGAAGTAAAACAGATAGGGCGAGGGGTTGATGGAGCGCAGGGCGCGGTACACGTTGAACTCGTCGCCCGAAAACCCCTGCTGGAAGCGCCGCGAGAGCACAATCTGAAACACGTCGCCGCGGCGGCAGTGGGCCTGCCCCTGCGCCAGCCGCGCCAGAAACTCGTCGTCGGTCTGATTGCTGGCCTCCTCGCCCACCGTGGCAAACCCAAAAACCGGCACGCTGGGGTGGCGCACCAGGTTTTCGAGGCGGTCAAGGCCGTCGGTTTCATTGGTTTCTTCGCCCGCCACGCCGTGCTCGAACAGGTGCAGCTCCTGGCGGAAATGGTTGAAAGCGATGACGTAGCGGTACACGCCGTAGCGAATGAGCGGTACATCGCCGGCCGGCACCTTGGCCGGGTCAAAACTCACGTCTTCAAAGATTTGTACCGCCTCGTAGCCCATGTAGCCAAACAGGCCCGTGCTGATAAACGGCATATGGGCCGCTGTAGGGTCGGGCACGAAGGCTGCGGCAAAATTGCGCAGCTCGGCCAGGGCCTGGCGCGGCTGGCTGAGCTGCAGCGTGGCGGGCGGCTGGCCTGGCAAGGCCTGCCGCAGCTCGCCGGCTCGGCGCAACTCGAAGGTGGCCAGCGGCTCGCAGGCCAGGTAGCTGAAGGCGTTTTGCTGGCCGTGGTAGTCGGCGCTTTCCAGCAGCAGGCAGTTGGGGTACTGGTCGCGCAGGCGCAGGTACAGGCCCACCGGCGTCACGGTGTCGGCCAGCAGGCGGCGGTGGCGGGTACGGAGTTGATGAGGCACGGAAACGAAGCGGAAACGAGGCCATTAGTGCCTCGGAGTAAATGAAAAAAGCCCGGCGGACGGCCGGGCTTTCGCGTTCAGAGGGGAAGTCCTGAGGACTTCACCAGGCACGCAGGCAGGCCGGACCGAGGTTTCGGAACTGCCACCACCAAGCCTGAGAAGTATGCTGAAAAGTCATGTGAACTATGCGCTTTGTGAAAGCACGCCGCAAAGATACGCGGCCATTATTGAAACAGCAGCAATTTACTGGCGCATTTTATACAATTGTCGTGGATAAAAAGTTTTAGCATCGACATTTCCGCAAATAGCCTAGCCTGATTTCTTCACTTACATTACCGCTGGTGGACACCTGGCGAATCCGGCAACGCTTTGAGGCCGAACAGGAAACGGTAAGCCGCCGGAAACTCGCGCCGCCAGAACCATTCGCGGTGCTCGCCGTTGGCCGGGGCCGAGAACGCCAGGTTGGCCGCGGGCACGCCTTCGGCCCGCAGCTCGTCGCGCCACTGCGTCATCAGCGGCAGCATGGTTTCCGACTCTTTGGGGCCGCACACGAAGTAGAAGCGCGCCGTGCGGGCCGCCGGGTGGGTTTTGGCGTAAGCCCGCAGCGAGTCATTGCACACCCAGAAAGCCGGCGAAAACGCGCCGACTCGCCCAAACACCCTCGGGTACTTCAGGGCTGCGTACACCGAAATCAGGCCGCCCAGGCTGGAGCCGGCGATGCCGGTGTGCGCCGCGTCGGGTCGGGTCCGGTAGTGAGCGTCGACGTAGGGCTTGAGGGTTTTGGCCAGGAAATCGACGTACTGGCCGCCCTGGCCCCCGCCTTTAACCTCGGCGTTGCGCCAGGGAATGTACTCGTCGGCGCGGTGCTGGCTGTCGTTATCGATGGCCACCACGATGCTGCCGCTGGCATCCTGGCCGGTTTGCCGCAGCCGGTCCAGGGTTTCGTCTACGCCCCACTCGCCGCTGAAGCTGGTGGCTTCGTCGAACACGTTCTGGCCGTCGTGCAGGTATAGCACGGGGTACCGGCGCTGCGGCTGCCGGGCATAGTCGGCGGGCAGATACACCAGCACCCGGCGCGTGCGCCCGAGCTCGGGCATGGCGAAGGCCTGGCTCAGCACCCGCACCTGGGCCGAGGCGGTGTGCTTGCGGGGGGCGGCCGGCGCGCTCCAGGCCGCCACCTGGTGCAGGACCAGGGGCGTTTGGGCCAGGTCGGCCCGGCGGTTGGCCAGGGGCTGCTGGTTGGCGCCCGCCTCGCCGGTGGCCCAGCTGCCGCGGGTAAACTTGTACTCAACAAGTCCCAGGGTGGCCGGCAGGCTGATTTGGTAGCTGCCGTCGGCGGCGCGGGTCAGGGCGTGCGCGGCGCTGTGGGGGTTCCAGCCATTGAAGCTGCCCGCCACGAAAAGGGTGTCGGCCGGCGGCGTGTCGGCGGGCACGCGCGTGATTTTCAGCACGCTCTGGGCCGCGGCCGGGCGGGCCAGCAGCGCCGCCGCGCAGGCCAGGCCGTAGAGGGATGCACGCACGCGAACTCAGCGAATGGTTTCGCCCGAGCCGGCGCCGCGCTCGGCCGCTTCCATTTTGCGCAACGTGTACACGGCCCGCACCGAGTCGACCCCGGGCAGGCCATTGGCCTGAAAGTCAAGAAACGAGCCTTTTTTCTGCGGCCCTTTGATGAAATGGCGGTATTCTTCGGCCGATTCGAGCACCACGTACAGAAAGCCCGACGAGGGCACCTTCAGCCGCGAGTAGAAGTTGCGGCCGTCGCCCACGGGGCGGCGCGTGTCCTCGGCCACGGCACTGGTGCCCAGCAGGCGGTACTTGTTCACGTCGCTGCCCGGCAGGGCCATGTTGCCCAGGCCGTCCACAAACACCTCGCGCCGCATCATGAGGTGCTCCAAATCCAGGGTTTTGAGCAGGCCCAGGTTTTCTTCGGACATGATGAGCTGCTGCACCGATTTGCCGGGCGCGGGCTCTTCGTAGTACACCAGCACCGGTTTTTTGAGTTTCACCTTGCTCACCACCGTGGGCAGGGCGGCGGGTTCGTCGTCGCCGCCGGCCCCGGTCTGGATGGGCGAATACACGGGCGGCGGCTTGGGCGCCCCCTTGGTGCCGGCCGGCTGCTTGCTTTTGCCTTTGGGCACGGGCTTGCGGGAGCCGGGGCGCGATTGCGCTGCGGCGTCGAGTCCGGAAGCCAGCAGTAGCAGGGCCACGAGCAGAAGGTGCTTTTTCATTTTCTAAGGAAAAGCCAAAAGTAACGAGGAGGGCGTGGTGTTGCAAGGCCGCTGGCGGCCCGGTACCGCCCCTGCGGCCCGCGCCAACCGCCGCCAGAATTCAATTTGACCGGCAGCCCGGCCCGGGAAGGCCAAGTTAGCAAACGGAACGCATTCCCCGGCCGCTCCTGAAAAAGGCCCCGGTCCCGAGGCGCGGATGTGGCCGGTGCTGCCTTTCAATTTTTCAGCTGAAATCTACGTGAATTTTCTGGCGCGGCTTTCACTTTTTTCAGCAAAAAAAATTACTTTTCCAGCCCTTGTGCAATCGTTTGCTATGAAGTAATTTCGGTCCACGAAATGAGGCTCGTGTCAAAATCATTCGCATTATCTATAAATTTTTCATAATCAGATTCTTGCCTACAATAAAGCCGGCTTCTATTCGCGCTTTTGCACATTTTTCCGAAACCGGCAGCTTCCCGCAATATTGGGCTCACAAAGCTGTCATACATAGGCGTTAATGCGATTTTTAGGATAAAATACACCCCCGTTTTCAGCCAAAACGATTTCACTTCCCAAAGCTTACTTTTTATACACTTACCAACCCGCTCACTTTTTCCCACCAAATCCCTGTTTCCATGAAACACCCCTATCTAGCGAAACTACTGTTTCTGCTACTGTTCGCGGCCTTCGGCTTGCCCACAATCGCCCAGGCCCAGACCGGCACCGTCAGCGGCCGGGTGACGGACGGCAAGAACGAAGCCATTCCCGGCGCCACGGTGCTGATTGAGGGCACTTCCGTCGGCAGCTCGTCGGGCGTCGACGGCAGCTACACCATTGCGAACGTGCCGGCGGGCAATCAAACCGTCGTGATTTCGTTTGTGGGCTACAACTCCGTGCGCCGCCCGGTGACGGTGGCGGCCGGCCAAACCGCCGAAGTAAGTGCCTCGCTGTCCGAAAACACCACCCAATTGTCCGAAGCGGTGGTGGTGGGCTACGGCACGCAGCGCCGGCAGGACGTGACGGGGTCGCTGACCACGGTGTCGTCCAAAGATTTCGTGCAAGGCCAAATAACCAACCCCGAGCAGCTGATTCAGGGCAAAGTGGCCGGCGTGCAGATTACGACCGGCGGCGGCGCTCCGGGCGCGGCCACCACCATTCGCATCCGCGGGGGCTCGTCGCTGAACGCAAGCAACGACCCGCTCATCGTGATTGACGGCGTGCCCGTGGACAACACGGGCATAACCGGGGCCTCCAACGCGCTGAGCCTCATCAACCCGAACGACATCGACACCTACACGGTGCTGAAAGACGCCTCGGCCACGGCCATCTACGGCTCGCGCGCTTCCAACGGCGTTATTCTCATCACCACCAAGAAAGGCCTGGCGGGCGAAAAGTTCACCGTCACGCTGAACTCCCAAACCTCGCTCTCGCGCCGCTATAACTCGGTGCCGGTGCTGTCGGCCGGCGAGTACCGCGCCACCGTGGCCCGGGTGGCCCCTTCCCAGGTGAAGCTGCTGGGCACGGCCAACACCAACTGGCAGGACGAGGTGTTTCAAAACGCGATGACGTACGACAACACCGTGAGCCTGAGCGGCGCGGTGGGCAAGCTGCCGTTCCGCGCCTCCTACGGCAACCTGTCGCAGGAAGGCATCCTCATCACCAACCGCCTCATCCGCAACACGGGCTCGCTGAGCCTGAACCCGGTGCTGTTCGACAACACGCTGCGCATCAACCTGAACCTGAAAGGCTCGTGGGTTGATAACAACTTCGCCGACAACGGCGCCATTGGCTCGGCGGCGGCCTTCGACCCGACGCAACCGGTAACAAGCAACGAATCGGCCTTCGCCGGCTACGGCGGCTACTTTGAGTACCTGCAAGGCAACGGCACGCCGCAAAAAAACGTGCCCGTCAACCCGGTGGCCCAGCTCCGGCTGACCCGCGACCGTAGCTCGGTGAAACGCAGCATCGGCAACATCCAGCTGGATTACGCGCTGCCGTTTCTCCGTGACCTGCACGCCAACGTGAACCTGGGCTACGACGTGACGCGCAGCAACGGCTACAAGCTGATTGACGCGCGCTCGGCGGGCTCGTACTTCAACAGCCCGCTCGACCCGACCAACACCACCTCGCGCGGCGGCTCGTTTGGGCCCTATTCGCAGAACCGCGACAACAAGCTGCTGGAAACTTACCTGAACTACACCAAACAGTTTGGGGGCAACAACCGCCTGGAGCTGCTGGGCGGCTACTCCTACCAGGACTTTACTGTGGACGCGCCGGCTTACAAGACCTTTCTGGCCGACGGCACCGTGTCGAAAGAGGCGGCCACGCCGTACTTCACCCAGTACACCATTCTGTCCTTCTACGGCCGGGCCAACCTGACCATTAAGGACCGATACGTGTTTACGGGCACGCTGCGCGACGACGCCTCGTCGCGTTTCCCCACCACCAACCGCCACGCGCTGTTCCCGGCCGCCTCGGTGGCCTGGCGCGTCAAGGAAGAGTCGTTTCTGAAGGACGTGGCGGCGGTTTCGGACCTGAAGCTGCGCGTGGGCTACGGCATCACGGGCCAGCAGGACGTGGCCGGCATCTCGGGCGACTACCCGTACCTGCAGCGCTTCGTCATCAACACGCCCACGGCGCTGTACCCCTTCGGCCCTAACTTTTTGGTGCCTTACTCGCCGCAGGGCTACAACCGCAACCTGAAGTGGGAGCAAACCACCACCTACAACGCGGGCTTGGACTTGGGCTTCCTGGGCGGGCGCCTGAACGGGTCGGTGGACGTGTACTACCGCAAGACCAAGGACTTGCTGGCGGTTATTCCTGTGCCGGGCCTCATCAACTTCACCAACCAGCTGGTGTCGAACGTGGGCTCGCTCGAAAACAAGGGCATCGAGTTTAACCTCAACGCCAACCCCGTGCAGGGCGAGCATTTCCAGTGGACCCTGAACGCCAACGCCACCTACAACGAAAACAAAATCCTCTCGCTCGGACCGCAGGCACCCGGCTTTGTGGGCATCGACGTAAACCCGAACGCCGGCACCATCAGCGGCGGCACCGGCACCACCATCGGCGTGTACACCGTGGGCGGGTCGTCCTCGGCCTTCTACGTGTATAAGCAGGCCTACGCCCCGGATGGCAAGCCGATTGACGGCGTGTACGCCGACCTCAACGGCGACAAGGTGGTGGACACCAACGACCGGTACCTCTACAAGCAGGCGGCCCCGAAAGTCATTCTCGGCTTCAGCTCCAACCTGAGCTACGACCGCCTGAGCCTGGCCTTCACGCTACGCAGCCAGCTGGGCAACTACGTGTACAACAACATCAACTCGAACAACGGCAACTACCAGGGCATCCTGGCCTCGAGCAACTTTGTGTCGAACGTGACCAAGGACGCCAACTACACCATGTTCACCGCCACGGCCCAGCAGCGCTTCTCCTCGGACTACTACATCCAGAACGCTTCCTTCCTGCGGATGGAGAACATCACGCTGGGGTATAACGTGGGCAAAGTCTTTAACAGCCAGGGGAATCTTCGCCTCACCGCCGCCGTTCAGAACGTGTTCCTGGTGACGAAATACACCGGCCTGGACCCCGAGGTTTTCACCGGCATCGACAACAACGTGTACCCGCGCCCGCGCACGTTCACCTTTGGCTTGAACCTGAGCCTTTAATTTTTGCTTCTCTGCTATATGAAAAAGAATATTCTTCGCCCCGTGGCGGTGCTGGCCGTGGCCGCTTCCGCCCTGGCCATTGCTCCTTCCTGCACCAAGGACCTCGACCGCCTCCCCAAATACGACCTGAACACCGAGTCGGTGTACAAGGACGTGGCCGGCTACCGGTCCGTGGCGGCCAAGGCTTACGCCGGCTTCGCCCTCACCGGCTCGCAAGGCCCGTCGGGCACCAACACCGGCGACATCAAAGGCATCGACGAAGGCACGTCGGACTACATTCGCCAGCTGTGGAGCGCCCAGGAGCTGACCACCGACGAAGCCGTGGTGCAGTGGGGCGACCCCGGCATTCAGGACTGGCACCTGATGAACTGGACCTCCAGCGGCATCCTCATCCGCGGGCTCTACAGCCGCATTCTGTACGAAGTGACCGTGTGCAACAGCTTCCTGGCCGAAGCCACCGACGACAAGCTCAGCGCCCGCGGCATCAGCGGGGCCGACGCGGCCACGGTGCGCGCGCTGCGGGCCGAGGTGCGCTTCCTGCGGGCACTGGCGTATTACCACGCCATGGACTTGTACGGCAACGTGCCCTTCGCCACGGAAAAAGACGAGATTGGCGGCACCACTCCGCCCCGGCAAATCAAGCGCGCCGAGCTGTTTTCGTACATCGAGGGAGAACTCAAAGTCATCGACGCCGACCTGGTGGCGCCCCGCCAGAACGAGTACGCCCGCGCCGACAAAGCCGCGGCCTGGGCCCTGCTGGCCAAGCTTTACCTCAACGCTGAGGTGTACACGGGCACGGCCCGCTACACCGACTGCGCCACGTACGCCAAAAAGGTCATCGACGCGGGCTACAGCCTCACCCCGCAGTACCGCAACCTGTTCCGGACGGACAATAACACCAACCCGGAAATCATTTTCCCGATAGCCTTCGACGGCAAGAAAACCCAGGGCTACGGCGGCACCACCTTCCTGGTGCACGCCTCGGTGGCGGGCACGGCCGATGCCAACTGGAACCCCGCCCGCTACGGCATCGACGGGGGCTGGGGCGGCATTCGCACCACGCCCAGCCTGTTCCAACTGTTTCCGGACACGGCGGCCGACAACCGCGGCAAATTCGTGACCGGCGGCCAAACCCGCGACGTGACCTCGCTCACGAACTTCAACAACGGCTACGTGCCCATCAAGTTCAAGAACGTGAGCTCGACGGGCGCCCCGGGGCAGGACCCCACGTTTGTCGACACCGACTTTCCCATGTTCCGCCTGGCCGACATGTACCTGACGTACGCCGAAGCCGCCCTGCGCGGCAATGGCGACAAAACCTTGGCGCTGACCTACGTGAACCTGGTGCGCACGCGGGCCTTCAAGAACACGGCGGCCGGCAACATCGGCGCCGCCGACCTCACGCTGGACTTCATCCTGAACGAGCGCGCCCGCGAGCTGTTCTGGGAAGGCACCCGCCGCACCGACCTCATCCGCTACAACCGCTTCACGACGGCCGACTACCTGTGGCAGTGGAAAGGCGGGTCCTTCAACGGCACGAGCGTGGCGGCCACCCGCAACCTGTTTCCGTTGCCCGTGGCCGACCTGAGCGTGAACCCCAACCTCGTGCAAAACCAAGGCTACTAAGCGGCCGCCGCTTCTCCGCGCCGGCGCTCGCCTGGCGCGGAGAAGCCCTGCCTTCTGATTCCCACCTCATCATCCCCATTCCCATGAAAAATTGGCTTACCCAAGCGGCAGCGGCCTTGTTCGCTGTGGCTGCTCTCGCGTCTTGCGAAAAAGACGAAGTAAAGGCCACCCTCACGCCGTCTAACGCGCCCATGCTCAGCGCCTCGACCTCGGCGGTGGTGCTGACCCAACCCAACAGCGGGCAACCGGCCGTCACCTTCACCTGGACGCCCGTTAAATCGCTGGCCTGGAGCAATACGAACTCCTCCTACGCCCCTTCGGTGACCTACCAGTTACAGGTTTCGACGCCGGAAGGGGGCTTCGCTGGCCCCGCCTCCATTCCGGCCGGTGCCGGCCCCACCACGGTCGTAACGGTGGAAGCCCTCAACGCCGCCCTGACCAGCCTGGCGCTGGCCCCCGGGGTGGCCACCAAGGTGCAAGTTCGGCTGGCGGCTGTTGTGGGCGCCGACAAGCAAGCCTTTCACTCCGCCCCCGTCGACCTGACCGTGACGCCGTATAAAGTGTGCATTGCGCCGAACTCGGACACGTGGTCCATCATCGGCCCGGCCGGCGTGGACTGGAACACCGACGTGCCGCTGACCTACGACTGCGACACGCGCACCTACAAAGTGACCCGCACCCTGAACGCCGGCGAATTCAAATTCCGCAAAAACAACGACTGGGGCGTTAATTACGGCTCGAACGTGCCGCGTTCGGGCAGCGGCTCGGCAGCGCTGGCCTCGGGGGGCAACAACATCGCCGTGCCCACGACGGGCACTTACACCATCTCGCTGGACTTGAACGCCCTGACCTACACGCTGACCCAATAGCACAACGGGTTACAACCTGGCAGCAGCCTAACGGCCCTGGCCCCTGTTGGAGCAATCTGGCAGGGGCCTTTTGGTTGAACGGCCGGCCAACTGCGCCGTGCCGCGGCGAGCATGGCCGGCTACGGTCAAGGCCGCTTCGCACGCTGCTTGCTACTTTCGCCCTTCCTCCTAACACCCCTTTGACTCTATGATTTTAATTGCCGATGGCGGCTCCACCAAATGCAGCTGGTGCCAGCTCGACGACGCGCGCAACCGCGTGTATTTCAACACCGAAGGCTACAACCCCGATTTTATCGACACGGCCGGCATCGTGGCCTCGCTGAACCAGCACCTGCCCGCCACGCTGCCGCGCGACCAGGTGCGCGACGTGTATTTCTACGGGGCCGGCGTTTCGTCGCCGGAAAAGGCGGAAGTCATTGCCAGCGCCCTGCGCCAGCTGTTTCCCAACACCACGGCCCACGTGACGGAAGACCTGCTGGCGGCCGCCCGCGCGGTGCTGGGGCGCAAGCCGGGCTTTGCGGCCATCCTGGGCACGGGCACCAACTCGTGCCTGTACGACGGTGAGAAAATCACCTACAACGTGGATTCGCTGGGTTATTTCCTGGGTGATGAGGGTTCGGGCTCGTTCTTCGGCAAGCGGCTGCTGCGCGACTACCTGCGCGGCCTGCTGCCCGACGGCCTGCAGGAAAAGCTGAAGGAAGAATACAAGCTGGGCACGCGCAACGAAATTCTCGACCGCCTCTACAACCAGCCGCTGCCCAACCGCTTCCTGGCCAGCTTCGCCAAATTTGCCTACGACCACAACAACGTGCCCTACTGCCGCGACATCGTGCACGAAGGCTTCGAAACCTTCTTCCAGAACCTGGTGCTGCACTACCCGCGCTACCAGGACTACAGCTTCAACTGCGTGGGTTCGGTGGGCTACAATTTCCGCGACGTGCTGACGCAGGTGGCCAAAAGCCACGGCATGGAAGTCGGCAAAATCATCCGCTCCCCCATCGACGACCTCGTGGCCTACCACGAAGAAGACTTGTAAACAGGTTGACTTCGACTCAAACAACAACAGAAAAAGTATGGTCATGCTGAGCTTGTCGAAGCATCTCGCGTGAATGGCAAATGAATTACTGCCCCAAGCAAGATGCTTCGACAAGCTCAGCAGGACGGGCTGCTAGTATTGCCCAACAAAAAGGCCGCTCCCTGATGGGAAGCGGCCTTTTTGTTGGGCGGAATTTCTGCCGCTAGTGTTGCACGACCAGCCGGATGGTCTGGCTGAGCTGCGGGGTGCTGAGGCGCACGAGGTACACCCCCGCCGCCAGCCCTTGCACGGGCAGGCTCAGGCTGTGCGAGCCGGCGGCTTGCGGCGCGGCGGCGCTCAGGGTGCGCACGGTGGCGCCCAGCAGGTTTTGCACGGTGAGGGTGACGGCAGCGGGCGCCGGCAGCTCGTATTGCAACTGGGCGGTGCTGCTGCTGGGGTTGGGCGCGGCCGTGAGGCGCAGCACGGCCGCGGCGGCCTGGGCGCGGGTGGGCAGCAGCGTGGCTTTCCGGATGCGGCGCGAGGTGTAGATGGCGTACTGGCCGGGCTGCAGGGTGAGCAGGGCGTTGGGGTTGGCGACGGTGATGCTATCGCCGCTGAGGTAGTTGTACCACTTGCCGGCGTTCTGGAAAGCCGGGTCGAGGGTGGTGGCCGTCACGCCGAAGTTGCCGACGATGGTGACGTTGGTGGTGGCGTCGCTCAGGTGAATGGTTTTGCCAGCGTCGGCCAGCGACTGCGTGTAGCTGGTGGGGTTTTCAAACACGGGCTCCTTCTTTTTGAGCGCGATGAGGGCCCGGTACACGTCGTAGAGCTGGCGGCGGTTGGCGTTCTGGTAGTAGGGCCACACGGCGGGCTTGGCGCTGAGCTTGCACTGGTCGTTGCCGTAGGGCAAGGGCAGCGTGCCGTTGGAGCAGATGAAGATGGACCGGTCGTAGCCCAGCTCGCCGAACTGCCACACCATTTTGGGGCCCGGCACGGTGAAGAAGAAGGCCGCGGCCAACTCCTGGCGGGCCAGGGCGGTGTTGAGGTTTTTGGTGTCGTAGCCGCCCGCGGCGTTGCCGAAGGCCAGGTTTTTGTACATCAGCCGCTCCTCGTCGTGGCTTTCCATGTAGGTAATCAGGTTGGGCTGGTTCCAGCCGCGGCCGCCCTGGGCGGTGCTGCCGTAGTAGCCGTAGCTGAAGTTGGAGCCCGGGATGTAGCCCATGGTGGCCTCGTTGTAGTTGTAGTTGGCATTGCCCCAGAGCATAAAGCCGTTGTTGGCCAGCACGGTGCCCTCGGAATTGTCGGGGAAGTGCTCCAGGATGGGGTACATGCCGGGGTCCACGCTCATCAGGTGCTGGTAGTAGTCCATCCAGATGTTGATGCGCGACTGGTCGTAGTTGGGGTAGGTGCTCTGGGTGGTGGGTTTCTGGCTGAAGCCGCCGGCCAGGTCAAACCGGTAGCCGTCCACCTTGTACTCCTGCACCCAGAACGACATCACCTGCTTCGAGAAGTACTTCGTGAAGACGCTTTCGTGGTTGAGGTCGTTGTAAACGCTGTAAGGGTGCGGGGCCGTTTGGTTGAACCAGGGGTTGTTGGCCGCGGGCGCGCCGTTGGCGTCGGCGTACAGCTGCACCATCGGGCTCTGGCCGGTGGAGTGGTTCAGCACCACGTCGAGAATGATGGCAATGCCGCGGCGGTGGGCCTCGTCGATGAACTGCTTCAAGGCCGTCTTGGTGCCGTAATACTTGTCGGGCGCGAAGTAGAAATCGGGGCTGTAGCCCCAGTTGTCGTTGCCGTCGAACTCGTTGATGGGCATCAACTCGATGGCGTTCACCCCGAGGCGAGAGAGGTAGTTGAGCGTGTCGCGCAGGGTCTGGTAGTCGTGGTAAGCCAGGAAATCGCGCAGGTGCAGCTCGTAAATCACCAAGTCGGCGCGGCTGGGGCGCTGGAAGTTGGGCGTCGTCCACACAAACGGCGCCTGGTTGGTTTGCAGCACCGACACGATGCCCGTGGTCAGGCCCGTGGGGTAGGCCTTCAGGTTCGGATACGTCGCGGCCGGGATGAATCGGTCATCGTTCGGGTCCAGTATTTTCTCGCAGTACGGGTCGGCCACGCGCAGGGCGCCGTCCACGAGGTACTGGTAGGCGTATTCCACGCCCGGCGTGAGGCCGTTGATTTGCACCCACCAGTTGTTGCCGTCGGGCGTGCGGTTCATGAACGCCGAGTTGAGCGTCTGCCAGTTGTTGAACTCGCCGATGGCGTACACGAACTGCTTATTTGGCGCCGTCAGGTTCAGAATCACCGACGTGCCCCCGTTCAAATACGTGATGCCGTCCTTGGCGCCGGCCGGCAGGGCCGCCGTCACCACCTGGGGCCGCACCACCAGCACCAACGAATCGATGGCCTGCGAAGCGCCGCTGGTGGCCGTGAAGCGCACCACGTTGCGGCCGGTTTGCGAGATGGTGATGTTGGAAGTGAGCGTGGTAGCACCGGCCTGCTGGGCCACTTGCGTGCCGTTGAGGCTAAACGCCAGGTTGGCCGCAGCCGAAGCCGTGCCGGTCACGCTCACCTGCGAGTTAAGGTTAACAAACAGCGGGTTGCCGTTGGCACCGGCCGTGGGACTGGTGATGCGGGCCGAAAGCGCCGCCTGCGCCGCGTCCACAAAAATGTCGCCGCCGCCCGCCGCGCGGCCTACCACGGAGCCGTCGGCATTCTTGAAAATCATGCCCAGGCGCAGCAGCGTTTCGCCAGCCGGAATCGGGTAGTACGTGCGCGGGGTGATGGTAATGTGGTAGAGGTTGGGGTTGCTGGCGTCGCGCGTCATCAGCGCCGTGGGGTCGGCGGCGTTGAAGCTGGGACTGTGCACGTTGCGCCAGTTGGTGTTGCTGGAACTCAGGTTGGTGACGGTGCCGGTCCAGATGTAGACGTTGCCCGGGAAGTTGTTCAGCGCGCCGTTGCCCTGGCTGGCGTCGAAGTTGATGGTGACGGGCGTGGTGTCGGTGAAAAACACCGGCGTGGTGGTAACGACCTGGGCCTGGGCCGTCCAGGCCAGCAGGCTGCAGAGCAGGATGGTAATGCGGGTAAGTGTTGGCATTGGGGGAATTTTTGGATGGTTGGAAGAAGGAACAACCAGGGCTGAGCGAGACCCTGCGCAATCGTTAGCGCAAGATACGTCTTAGCGCCTTAAAGTGAGGCAAAACCGCCTACCTTTACGGCCACTTTAGGCCCGCATGACGTTTATTCCCCGCTTTTTTGTTGCCCTGCGCCGCTGGCTGCTGTTGGGGCTACTGGCAGGGTGCGGGCTGGGCCAGGGGCCCGCGGCCCAGGCACAAACCCGCACCCGCGCCGACAGCGCCGGACGGCCCGCTCCGCCCCGGCTGCCCGGCGCCCCGCTGTTGCGCGATTCCGTGGCCGAGCGCCGGCGGCGCCTGCGCTGGCTGGTGGGCGGCTCGGCGGTGGGCTACGGCGTCATCTACACGGGCCTCACCACCGCCTGGTACACCGGCGAAAAAGTGCCCCTGCACTGGTTCAACGACTTGCCCGAGTGGCAGCAGCTCGACAAGGCCGGCCACTTCTGGGGCTCGTTTCAAGAAAGCCGCGCCGCCGTCGACATGCTGCACTGGGCCGGCCTGAGCGAAAAGAACGCGCTGTGGTACGGCTCCTTCGTGGGTTTCGCCATTCAAAGCCCGCTGGAATTGCTGGACGGCCGCGACCCGGAATACGGCGCCTCGGCCACCGACTTGGCCGCCAACTTCCTGGGCTCGTCGGCCCTGCTGGCCCAGCAGCTGGCCTGGCACGACATCCGCATCATGCCCAAATGGTCGTTTCACCTCACCGGCTACGCTCAGCGCCGCCCCAACGTGCTGGGCAGCAACGTGCCCGAGCGCTGGCTCAAGGACTACAACGGCCAGACCTACTGGCTCTGCACCGACGTGGGCGCTTTCCTGAAGCCCGGCAACCGCTGGCCGCGCTGGCTGCAGCCCGCCGTGGGCTACGGCGGCGAAGACATGGTGTACAACGACGACGGCACCAATGCCGCGGCCGGCCTGCGCCCTTACCGCCAGTTCTACCTGTCGCTCGACGTGGATTTGCGGCGCATCCCGACCCGCAGCCTTATGCTCAAACGCGTACTCTACACCCTGAGCATCTTTCACTTGCCCGCGCCGGCCCTGGAATACAACGGACGCAACGGTTTCGGCTTCCACGCGCTCTATTTGTAGGGCGCGGCCAGCTAAAATCCGACGCGGCAACCCGTTCGGCCCTCGCCGCCCGTACTTTTGACGAACCCACCCGGCCCGGGCTGCTGTTATCTATAGCCAGCATAACTAGCCCCGCGTAGGCAAAAACCTGATATTATGAACGTAGGAGATAGAGTCCGGCTGCTCACCGGCACCGAAGAAGGAATCGTTACCCGCCTGCTCGACAGCGAGTTGGTGGAAGTAGCCATCGACAACGATTTCACCATTCCCGTGCTGCGGCGCGAAGTAGTGGTAGTGGCCCAGGAAGAAGGCAAGTCCTTCGACCGCGCCGCCCCCGACCTGGGCCCCGGCCAGGTCCCCGGCCGCAACGCCAACGCCAGCAAGAAAGACAAAAGCAAGCGCCCCGGCCAGGCGCCGGCCGGCCCGCCCCGCCCGCCCCAGCCGTCGTTGCAGGAAGCCCTGGCCGCGGCGGCATCCAGCGGCGCGGGCATGGCCAAACCGGCCGGCATCGTGCCCGGTGCATCTGGTGCCAAGCAACCCGCCGCGGCCAAAGGCCTTTTCCTGGCCCTGGTGCACCAGTCGCCCGAGCTGCTGGGCGTCACGCTCATCAACAACACCGAGGCCGACGTGCTGTATACCTACGGCGAGGAAACCAGCGCCCGCCCCTACCGCGCCCTGGCCGCCGACAAGCTGGGTCCCAAGTCCAGCACCAAGCCCCTCTCCTTCCTGCACCTCAAGGACTTTGAAACCTGGCCGGCCGTGGTATTCCAGCTCCTGCCCACCAAGCCCAACGGCGATGCTGCTTACGAGCTGCTCACTAAGCGCCAGGCCTTCAAGGCCAGCACGTTCTACAGCAGCCAGCGCCCGGCGCCCGTGATTGGCAAAGACGCCTACCTCTTCCAGCTGGACGAAAAAGCGGCCGCCGCCATCGCGCCCGAGCAGTTGGCCCAGGAAACCCCGGCGCCCGCTGCTGCGCCCGCCAAACCCGCCGGCGTGGATGCCGCTGCCCTGAAAGCCCAGCTCAGCGGCGACGCGCCGGCCAAGCCCGCTGCGGTAGCTGCTGCGGCAGCCCCGGCGCCGGCCGCGCCCGTGGTGGCCCCGCCCCACGAAGTCGACCTGCACTTGGAAGCCCTGCGACCCGACAATAAGGAAGACCTTTCCAACACCGCCATTCTGCGCCTGCAGCTTGATGCGTTTGAGGACGCGCTGAGCCGGGCGCTGGCCACCAACATGCACGAGATTGTCTTCATCCACGGCATGGGCAACGGGGTGCTGCGCAAGGAAATTCACCGCCAGCTGAGCCGCAACAAGGACATCAAGTTCTTCGAGGACGCCCGCAAGGAGAAGTTCGGCTTCGGCGCCACGCTGGTGCGGCTGAAGTAGCTGGTTGGCACATTTGCAGAGAGACAGACAGTAAGTCATGCAGAGCGTGAGCGAAGCATCTTTACCGTAGCAGTAAATCAAATTACCTGCGCGGTAGAGATGCTTCGCTCACGCTCTGCATGACGTTCTTGTTTTGTTGTTTCCTTCCCCAACACTCCTCGCCACCAGGCGGCACCAGTTGCCGCCGAAACGGACCTCTGCGGCCGGTACTGGTCAGAAATTGAAGTCGCGCGGTTCGCCGGCCAGCTCGCGGCCGCGCAGGATGAACTTGGGCTGGTAGGTTTCTTCCTCGGCCCAGTTCAGCTCCTCAAAGGGCTTGCGGTCGCCGTACACCTTTGGGCCCGTGACGGACAAGCCCAGGGCGCGGTTTTGCTCCTGCTCTTGCCAGACCTCGGCCAGCACGTCGGCCAACTGGTGCCCCCACGCGCGTTTCCCGGCCGCTATTACGGCATGGCGCCAGTCGGCATGGGCGGCGATGGGCCACGGTGCCGCCTGGTGTTCCAGCGCGCGTTCCATCCAGTTAATGGCATCGAACAGGTAGCCGCGGCGGCGCTCCCCGTCGGCGCGGTCGGCCTCGTACCAGCGCAGCAGGCGCGGCAGCTCGGCCGGGTCCTCAAACTGCCGGAAATACGCGGCAAAATCATCGTGGTTCAAAATGAGCGGGTGCCACGGCAAGCTGGCGGCCATGTCGCCGCGGGCGCGCTGGGCGGCCAGCTTTTCCGCTTTGTCGGCTTCGGTGAGGCCGATGTAGTACGCCTCTTTCTCGCCGCGCACGTCGGGCAGCGCCAGCGGGGAGCCCCCGCCGGTGGCCGCGTCGTGGAACCCGTACCAGGCCGGCGGCACGGAGTACGCCCGGCGCTCAGCAGCTTGGTAGCCCTCGTCCGCGTTGTCCGTGGCTTCCGCGTCGTCCTCGCCACCTTCGGCGGTGCGCCGGAAGGCCTCGTAGTTCTGCCACGCCCAGTTGCGCTCGGGCTCGTAGTCGTCGGAGCGCAGGTAGGCTTCGTAGAGGGCCACCTCATCGGCCGTGACGGGCGGCAGCCACGGGCAATACTCAATGTAATTCTCCCACTGCCGAAACTCCTGGGTGTGGCGCACGCCGGGCAGCGTAATTTGTTCGGCCCGCCAGCGGCATTGCAGGTCGAAGAGCTTCTTCTGCTGAATTTCCCACAGGGCGTGGGCCGCCGCCTCGCGGATTTCCACGAACCGCGCCCCCGCCTGCTTCAGCAGCATGGGCCCTTTGAGGTAGGCGCCGGCTTTGGCGTTGGCGTACATGCGGGCCACGAGCGGCGGGCTCTGGGCCAAGTACGGCGTCATGGCTTCCGCGAACGCGGGCAGCGCCAGCAACTCGGCCTCAAACAGCCGCGCCAGCCCGGCAAAATCGGGCTTCGCCTGCGCTGCTTTGATGTAGGCCGCCCGCGCCTCGGGCGTGTCCGGCAGCGTGGGGTCGGCGGAGGGGGGCGGCAAGTCTTCCATGAGGAGCGGAGGCGCTGCTGGTGAAGCGCCGCTAAATGTAGGGGTTAGCCTGCGGAATGCGGGGCCGTGGATAGGGCTCCCGCTCTGGGCATGAGCCGCCAAAACGTGGCATTCAAATTTTATATTGCGCTGCTGACTTTTAATGGCAAGCGCCACTCCTGCCGGACCGCGCCGACGCTGTCCCTGCTGCTACGTCCTGCGTGCTTTCGCAGCTATCCAGCCCTTCGACCCCGGCCCGGCCCCACGCGGCAGTCATGGTGCGACCTGCCGCCCGTGAGCCGCGCGCAGGTAATGCAGCGGTGTGGTGGTAGTATTGCGGGCAGGCGCCGCCGAGGGCGTGCCGCGTTGCGTAGTTACACTTTTCTTCTCTGTTTCTCCCATGTACGACCTCATCGGCGACATCCACGGCCACGCCCCCGAGCTCCACCAGCTGCTGCAGAAGCTCGGCTACGTGCCCAACGCAGCCGGCATCTACCGCCACCCGGCGGGCCGGCAGGTCATCTTTCTCGGGGATTTCATTGACCGCGGGCCGGCCATCCGCGAGACGCTGCAAGTGGTGCGCGGCATGGTGGACGCCGGCACCGCCCTGGCCGTGATGGGCAACCACGAGTACAACGCCCTCGCCTTTTGGGCCTTCGACCCCACCGGCGGGCACCTGCGGCCGCACTTGCCCCACCACATTCTGCAGCACCTCGAAACCATCAAGGCCTTCAGCACCAAGGAGCTGTTTGCCGAGTGGCGGGACTACCTGGCGTGGTTCATGCGGCTGCCGCTGTTTCTGGAGCTGCCGGGGCTGCGCGTGGTGCACGCCTGCTGGGACGCCCGCTACATTGCCTACCTGCGCCGGGAGCTGCCCGATGCCCGCCTCACGCCCGACTTTCTGCTGCGGGCCAGCCGCGCGGGCTCCGAGGAGTTCAGGGCCATCGAAATCACGCTGAAAGGCCAGGAAACCGACCTGCCCGACGGCCGTCATTTCTTCGACAAGGACGGCCACCGCCGCACCCGCGTGCGCACGGCCTGGTGGCGCGACCCGGCCGCCTCCACCTACCACGACTACTTCCTCGAACGCATTGAGGCCCTGGCCGACCAGCCGGTGGACGCGGCCGCCCTGCCCGACGCCAGCTACTACCAGGACGAGACGCCGGTGTTCTTCGGCCACTACTGGCTGCGCGGCGAGCCCCGGATTCTCACGCCGCACTCCGTGTGCCTCGACTACAGCGTGGCCAAGGGCGGCGAGCTGGTGGGCTACCGCTGGCAGGGCGAGCCGGCCCTCACGCCCGAGGGGCTGGTGCGCGCCTAGCCCGGCGCGGGCTTGCCGGTGCAAAAACAACATCTTTATGTCATGGCGCCGTGTTGGTTTGCGGCGGAACTTTGCCCCATGACATTCCCCATGGCCCTGGCCATTATCGAAGACCAGGCCCCCATCCGGGAAACCCTGAACGAATACCTCTGCGCGCAGCCCGAGTTTCAGTGCGTGCTGACGGCGGACTCCGTGGAGGGCTTTTTGCACGCGCTGCCCGCGGCTGCGCGGCCGCCGCAGCTCATCCTCTCCGACATCGGCCTGCCCGGCCTCACCGGCATTCAGGGCCTGCCCCTCATTCAGGAGCGCCTGCCCGAGGCCCAGATACTCATGCTGAGCGTGTACGCCGACGCCGAGCGCGTGTTCCAGGCGCTGCGGGCCGGCGCGGTGGGCTACCTGCTCAAGAACACGCCCCTGGCCCAGCTCAAGGAACACCTGCTGCAGGTGGCGGCCGGCGGCTCGCCCATGAGCCCCGGCGTGGCGCGCTACGTGGTGCAGGCCTTTGCCGGGCACCCCGTGCCCCCGCCCATGCTGCCGCTGGAAAGCCTGCTGCCGGAAACCCTCACCTCGCGGGAGATGGAAATCGTTCGCGGCATCGAAGACGGCCTCAGCTACAAACTCATCGCCGAGCGCCACCACATCAGCCTCGACACCGTGCGCAACCACATTCGGGCGGTGTACCGCAAGCTGCAAGTCAACTCCAAGGGCGAGCTGATGGCCCACGCCCTTAAACGCCGGCCCCACTAGCGCCGCGTGCACGGCGGCGCCCCCCTCCCGCCGGCGCCGCCACCCCCGCCGGTCCCGCTCCGAGCCCTCTCATGGGCCGGCTAAACGCGCTGAGTCACCGGTTGACTGCTGGGCCCGCCGCCGACGGGCCCGGCTGGCCCCGGGCGTGTGCCGCGCGAAAAGCGGGGCCCCGCCCGGCAGCTGAGCGCGTGGTAAGGCGGCTGCCGAAGCCGGCGGCACCGGCCCGTGTACCCTGTTTAGGGTACACGGCCGGCTTGGCGCGGGCCGACGGCGGCCGGTTCTTTGCGGACTTACGCATTTTCATGAGTCTTCCTTCTTTCTTCGCCGGGTGGCGCGGGGCCGCGCGGGGCCGCGCGCAGCGCCCCTGGCTGCCGGGTTCACCGGCCCCCGGCCCGGCAGGGAAGCTGGCATGCTCGCTTTTTCCGGCACGTATGCTTCTTTTTACTCTGTTCTCCGGCCTTGCCGGGCGCGCGGGCGCGGTTGGCCGTTTGGGCGGGCTGGCCGGCGGGCTGGTGTTGCTGGCCGGGCTGCCGGGCACGGCCCAGCCCGTCACCCTCACGGGCCCCGCCGGCTCCGGCCTGTTCGGTAGCACCGTCATGGTATTGCCCAACGGCAATTACGTGGTGGCCGACCCCGGCTACGACGACGGCGCCATTCAGAACGTGGGGGCCGTGCACCTCTACAACGGCAGCACCTTCGCCCTCATCAGCACCCTCACCGGCTCCCAGGCCCAGGACAAGGTGGGCAGCTCCATCGTGGCACTGCCCGGCGGCAACTACCTGGTGAGCAGCGGATTTTGGGCCAACGGCACGAGCATGTATGCCGGGGCCGTGACCTGGGGCAGCGGCACGACGGGCGTAAGCGGCATGGTAAGCGCGGCCAACTCCCTGGTAGGCACCAGCACCGGCGACGGGGTGGGCACCATCACGGTGCTGGCCAACGGCAACTACGTGGTATCTACCAGCAGCTGGACCAACGGAACCGCGTACAATGCCGGGGCCGTGACCTGGGGCAGCGGCACGGCCGGCGTCAGAGGGGCGGTGAGCGCGGCCAACTCCCTGGTGGGCACCAGCACTGGCGACGGGGTGGGCCGGGGCGGCGTGACGGCCCTCACCAACGGCAACTACGTGGTGAACAGCTACAACTGGTCCAACGGCGCGGTGACCAGCGCCGGGGCCGTGACCTGGGCCAACGGCGCCACTGGCACCACGGGCCCGGTGAGCACCGCCAACTCCCTGGTGGGCACCGCCGCCTACGACCAGGTGGGCCTTTACCAGTTCAACAAAACCACCATCGCGGCGCTGGCCAACGGCAACTACGTGGTGAGCAGCAGCAGCTGGGACAACGGAACCACGGCCACCGACGCCGGGGCCGTGACCTGGGGCAATGGCACCAGCGGCATCAGCGGCGTGGTGAGCGCGGCCAACTCCCTGGTGGGCACCAAAAGCAACGACCAGGTGGGCTACGACGGCGTGACACCCCTCCCCAACGGCCACTACGTGGTGAGCAGCCACTACTGGCGAAACGCGGCGGGCAACAGCGTGGGGGCCGCGACCTGGGGCAGCGGCACTACCGGCATCGCGGGCCCGGTGAGCGCGGCCAACTCCCTGGTGGGCGGCAGCGCCAACGACCGGATTGCCAACGAAGGGGTGACGCCCCTCCCCAACGGCAACTACGTGGTGCTGAGCGCCAGCTGGAGAAACGGGTCGAGCGCCAGCGCCGGGGCCGTGACCTGGGGCAACGGCACGACGGGCATCAGCGGATTGGTGAGCGCCGCCAACTCGCTGGTGGGCACCAACGCCAACGACAAAGTGGGCTACTACGGCGTGACGGCCCTGGCCAATGGCAACTACGTGGTGAGCAGCTGGGAGTGGAAAAACGGCGGCAGCGCCCTGGCCGGGGCCGTGACCTGGGGCAGCGGCACGGCCGGCATCGCGGGCCCGGTGAGCGCGGCCAACTCCCTGGTGGGCACCACCGCCAACGACCAGATAGGCCGCGTGACCGCCCTCACTAACGGCAACTACGTGGTGAGCAGCAGCACCTGGGACAATGGGACGGCCACCGACGCCGGGGCCGTGACCTGGAGCAGCGGCACGGCCGGCATTGTGGGCGCCGTAAGCGCCGCCAACTCCCTGGTGGGCACCAAAAGCAACGACCAGGTGGGCTACGGCTACGGCGCCGCGGCGCTGGCTAATGGCAACTACGTGGCCATTAGCCCGAACTGGGCCAACGGCGCGGTGACCAATGCCGGAGCCGTGACCTGGGGCAGCGGCACGGCCGGCATTGTGGGGCCCGTGAGCACGGCCAACTCGCTGGTGGGCACCAACCCCGGCGACCAGGTGGGCAGCACCGTGGTGGCGCTGGCCAACGGCCACTACGTGGCGGGCACCCCCAACTGGGCCAACAGCGCGGCCACCAGCGCCGGGGCCATCACCTGGGGCAACGGCAGCACCGGCACCACGGGCCCGGTGAGCGCGGCCAACTCCCTGGTGGGCAGCACCACCAACGAGCAGCTGGGCCGCGATAACACCATCAGCCCGCTGGCCAATGGCAACTACGTGGTGAATGACCTGGATTGGAAAAACGGGGCGACCACCCGGGCCGGGGCCCTGGTGCTAGGCAGCGGAACGGGGGCCCTGGTGGGCCCCGTCAGCGGGTGCAGCAGCATTGTCGGGAGCCGGTCCGGCCTGGGGTACACCCTGGTCATTGCCAAAAACGTCCCCGCCGGCGTGCTGGTGGGCGGGGTGCCCTACGAAAACAAAGTCGTCATCGGGGTGGGGCCGCCGGCCGCGCCCACCGGGGCGGCCAGTCAGAGCGTCGCGGCCGGGGCCACGGTGGCCAGCCTGGTGGCCGCCGGCACAGCCGTGCAGTGGTACGCCACGCCCGGCGGCGGCGCGCCCCTGCCCACCACCGCCCCGCTCACGGACGGCACCACCTACTACGCCTCCCAAACCGTGGGCGCCTGCGAAAGCCTGACCCGCCTGGCCGTGCTGGCCACCCAGCCCCTGCCGGTAGTGCTGACGCAGTTCACGGCCACGCCCGCTGGCCCAGCCGCCGTGCGCCTGGCCTGGGTCACCGCTTCGGAACAGCACAGCGCCGCCTTTGAGGTGCAACGCAGCCCGGACGGCCACGCGTTTGCCGCCATCGGCACGGTGGCCGCCGCCGGCAGCAGCAGCGCGGCCCGCCGCTACGGCCTGCTCGATGAGCACCTGCCTGCTGGCGCCGCCGTGCTCTACTACCGCCTCAAGCAAGTGGACGCCGACGGCACGTTCCGCTACTCGCCCGTGCGCACGGTGGCCCTCACGGGCGCCGACGCGGGCCTGGCCCTCTACCCCAACCCCGCCCCCGGCGGCACGGCCACCCTCACGGGCGTAGCACCCGGGATGGTGGTGACGGTGACCGACGCCCTGGGCCGCCCGGTAGCTACCGCCACGGCCGACGCCACCGGCACGGCGGCGCTGGCGTTGCCGGCCAGTACCCCGGCGGGCGTGTACGTGGTGCGCGCCGGCACCCGCGCCGTCCGGCTCACGGTGGAGTAGGGCCGCTGCATCTGGCGCCGCTACAGCTACGCCCCACGGCATATTAGGACAGGGCGCGGGGCGCCGTACTTTTACTGGGATTCCCCCCTTCTGTCTTATTGGCTCCATCTCTTTTTTGTAGTGTCCTTCACTCGATGAAACACATCTTCTCTCTTGGCCGGCTGCTGCTGGCCGCCCTGCTGCTGGCCTGGCTGCCGTTGCTGGCCGCCGCCACCATTATTGTTGATGCCGGCCGGAACCACTCGTTGAGCATTCACCCCGACGGCACGCTCTGGGCCTGGGGCCGCAACCAGTACGGCCAGCTGGGCGACGGCACCACCGCCCCCCAGCGCGCCCTCCCAGTACAAATTGGCATGGCCACCACCTGGCAAAGCGTGAGCGCGGGCACCCTGTTCAGCTTTGGTATTAAGAATGATGGCACGCTTTGGGCTTGGGGCGATAACTTCTACGGCCAGCTTGGCGACGGAACCAACACCCAGCGCAATGCGCCGACGCAAGTCGGCACGGCCACTACTTGGCAGAGCGTGAGCGCAGGCAGCTACCACAGTTTGGCCGTGAAGGCGGACGGCACGCTTTGGGCCTGGGGTGAGAATAACTACGGCCAGCTCGGCGACGGCTCCACCACCAGACGCAACGCCCCGGCGCAAGTTGGCACGGCCACTACCTGGCAGAGCGTGAGCGCGGGGAACAGTCACAGCTTGGCCGTGCGCACCGACGGCACCCTGTGGGCTTGGGGAATCAACAGCAGCGGCGAACTCGGCGACGGCACCACCACCAACCGCTACACCCCGGTGCAAGTTGGTACGGCCACTACCTGGCGTAGCGTAAGCACCGGTCGTGGGCACACCCTGGCCCTGCGCACCGATGGTTCGCTCTGGGCCTGGGGCAACAATCTGTTCGGCCAAGTGGGCGACGGCACCTCCGCCAACCGCCCCGCCCCGGTGCAAATCGGCACGGCCACCACCTGGCAGAGCGTGAGCGCGGGAGACGTGCACAGCGTGGCCGTGCGCACCGACGGCACACTCTGGACCTGGGGCGAAAATTTCGAAGGACAACTCGGCGACGGCACCACCGCCCCCCAGCGCAATGCGCCGGCGCAAATCGGCGCACTCACCACCTGGCAGAGCGCGAGCGCGGGGGACGAGCACACCCTGGCCGCACGCACCGACGGCACGCTCTGGGCCTGGGGCAGCAATACCTTTGGCCAAGTGGGCAGCGCTTTGGTCAGCAGCGTACTAAATCTCGTTTCGGTGCAGGTCGGAACAGCTACCACCTGGCAAAGCATAAGCGCGGGCGACGCGCACAGCCTGGCTCTGCAGGCCGACGGCACCCTCTGGGCCTGGGGGCGCAATCTGTATGGCCAACTCGGCGACGGCACCACCAACGACCGCTATACGCCGGTACGAATCGGCGCGGCCACCACTTGGCGCGGTGTGAGCGCAGGCAGCTACTTCAGCCTGGCCGTGAGGACGGATGGGACCTTGTGGGCCTGGGGCACCAACGCCAATGGCCAGTTGGGCGACGGCACCACCGCCGACCGCTATACCCCAACGCAAATCGGCACGGCTACCACCTGGCAGGACGTAAGCGCGGGAAGTTTCCACAGTCTGGCCGTGCGTACCGATGGCACTCTTTGGGCCTGGGGTTTCAACCAGAACGGCCAAGTGGGCAATGGCACTATCATTGACCGCCTCGCCCCGGTGCAAATCGGTGCAGGCACCACTTGGCGCAGGGTGAGCGCGGGTGAGCGCTACAGCCTGGCCTTGAAGGCCGACGGCACCCTCTGGGCCTGGGGCACCAACGCCAACGGCCAGCTCGGCGACGGTACCATCGCCCAGCGCATCATCCCGACGCAAGTGGGCGCGGCCACTGACTGGCAAAGCATGGATGCCGGCGACCTGCACAGCCTAGCCGTGCGCACCAATGGCACGCTCTGGGCTTGGGGTATCAACGCCAATGGTGAGCTCGGCGACGGCACCACCACCGACCGCAATGCGCCGGTGCAAATCGGCACGGCCACCACCTGGCAGGACGTAAGCGCGGGGGGCGCCCATAGTCTGGCCCGGCGCACCAACGGCACCCTTTGGGCTTGGGGCGGCAATGCCAGCGGCCAGCTCGGCGACGGCACTACCACCGACCGCTTCGCCCCGGTGCCAGTTGGCGTGGCCACTACCTGGCAAAGCTTGAGCGCGGGTGGCGCGCATAGCCTGGGCCTCCGCCCCAGTGGTACCCTCTGGGCCTGGGGCAGCAATAGCAGCGGCCAGTCAGGCCTGCTCATCAATACCGCGGTTCCGCTGCTCATCTTTCCTTCCACCGTCGTTTCGGCCGCTTATCCGGCGGCCTTGGAAGCGGCCCGGGGTTTATTTCTCTACCCCAACCCCGCCCCCGATGGCGCGGCCACCCTCACGGGCGCAGGACCCGGGACGGTGGTGACGGTGACCGACGCCCTGGGCCGCCCGGTAGCTACCGCCACGGCCGACGCCACGGGCACGGCGGCGCTGGTGCTGCCGGCCAGCACCCCGGCGGGCGTGTACGTGGTGCGCGCCGGCAGCCGCGCCGTCCGGCTCACGGTGGAGTAAGCGCCAGTTCCTGCGCAGAGCCAATAGCCCCCGTGCCCCCGGCGCGGGGGCTTTTTGCTGCGCTCACGCCGGGGGCACGGGGGCTGCAAAATGACATATTCATGTCATACCGCCGTGTTGCCGACGCGGGGACCTTTGTGGAATTGCCGGGGGCCGGCTTTTAGCGCCCGGCCCGCGGTGGGCTGGCGTAGGCGCCGCCGGCCTTCCACATGCTTCAATCCACGCTTGTTTTCATGAAAAACCTCTTCCCCGCCTTCGGGCACCCCGGCCGCGTGCGGCCCCTCGCGTTGCTGCTGGCCTTGCTGGCCCTGCTGCTGGCCGGCCGCGCCGCCCGCGCCCAGGCCCCGGCCGCCGGCGCGGCGCCTTCGGTGGGCGCGGCCCTCAACCCCGACGGTACCCTGCGCCGCGGCCAGGCTGGTTCGTTCGATGCCAAAGGCTATCGCATGACGCTGGACCCCAAAACCGGCGGCCCGGTGTTTCGCACCACCGGGGCCGGCGACGAGAACTGGTCGGACAACTTCGCCCTGAACGGCCCCAACAGCACGCTCAGCGCCGTGGCCGTGGCGGCCAACGGCGACGTGTACGTGGGCGGGCAGTTCACGGCCGTGGGGGCCGTGCTGGCCAACAACATCGCCCGCTGGAACGGCAGCACCTGGCAGGCCCTGGGCAATGGCACTACCCCCGCCACCGCCGGCAACAACGGCACCAACAACTCCGTGTTTGCGCTGGCCGTGCTGGGCACCGACCTCTACGTGGGCGGCTCCTTCACGGGCACCATTACCCCGGCCGGCCAGCAGTCGCTGCGCTACGTGGTCCGTTGGGACGGCACGGCGTGGAACGGGCTGGGCAACGGCACCGCGCCGGCCGCCACCACCAACAACGGCACCAATGACGTCGTATTTGCGCTGGCCGTGCAAGGCACCGACGTGTACGTGGGCGGGCAGTTTAGCGCCGCCAACAGCGCGGCCGGCGCGCAGCCCCTGAGCCGCGTGGCCCGCTGGGACGGCACGGCCTGGAATGGGTTGGGCAACGGCACCACCCCCGCCACCACCACCAACAACGGGGTGAGCAGCAACGTGTACGCGCTGGCCGCATCGGCCACCGACGCGTACGTGGGCGGCAGCTTTACGGTCGCCAACACCGTGGCCGGACAGCAGCCCCTGAGCCGCGTGGCCCGCTGGGACGGCACGGCGTGGAACGGGCTGGGCAACGGCGCCACCCCCGCCGCCACCACCAACAACGGCACCAGCGCCCCCGTGCAGGCGCTGGCCGTGCGGGGCACCGACGTGTTCGTGGGGGGGCAGTTCACGAGCACCAACAGCCCGGCCGGCACGCAGCTGCTCAACTACGTGGCCCGCTGGGACGGCACCGCCTGGAATGGGCTGGGCAACGGCGCCACCCCCGCTACCACCACCAACAACGGGGCAAACTACATCGTGCAGGCGCTGGCCGTGCTGGGCACCGACCTCTACGTAGGCGGGCAGTTCACCCTGGCCTACACCACCGCCAGTTCGTCGGTGCTCACCCGCGTGGCCCGCTGGGACGGCACCGCCTGGAACGGGCTGGGCAACGGCGCCGCGCCGGCCACCAACACCAACAACGGGGTGAGCAGCACCGTGAACGCGCTGGCCGTGTCGGGCACCGACGTGTACGTGGGCGGGCAGTTTAGCTCCACCTATGCGGCCGCCGGCCAGCCGCCGCTCAACCGCCTGGCCCGCTGGGACGGCAGCGCCTGGAACAAGGTAGGCCCCCTGCAAAACGGGGCCAGCGGCACGGTGAACGCCGTGGCCGTGGCCGCCAACGGCGACGTGTACGTGGGCGGCACCTTCACGAGCGTGGGGCTGGTGGTGGCCAACAACGTGGCCCGCTGGGACGGCACCGCGTGGAGTGGGCTGGGCAACGGCACCGCCGCGCCCACCGCCACCAACAACGGGGTGAGCGCCCCGGTATACGCGCTGGCCGTGCGGGGCACCGACCTCTACGTGGGCGGGCAGTTTGGCGCCACCTACACCCCGGCCGGCCAGCAGTTGCTGCGCTTCGTGGCCCGCTGGGACGGCACCGCGTGGAACGGGCTGGGCAATGGCGCCGCCGCCACCAGTACCAACAACGGGGTGAACAACATCGTGTACGCGCTGGCCGCGTCGGCCACCGACCTCTACGTGGGCGGCAACTTCACCACCGCCAACACCACGGCTGGTGGGCAGGCGCTCACCCGCGTGGCCCGCTGGGACGGCACGGCGTGGAAGGGGCTGGGCAACGGCGCCGCCGCCGCCACCAGTACCAACAACGGGGTGAACAACATCGTGTACGCGCTGGCCGTGTCGGGCACCGACCTCTATGTGGGCGGGCAATTTACGGGCGCCTACACCACCGCCATCGCGCAGTCGTTGCGCTGCGTGGCCCGCTGGGACGGCACGGCCTGGAACGGGCTGGGCAACGGCACCGCCGCCGCCAACACCGCCAACAACGGGGTGAGCAGCAACGTGTACGCACTGGCCGTGCGGGGCCCCGACCTCTACATGGGCGGCAGCTTCACTACCGTCTACGCCGGGGCCGGCACGCAGCCGCTCAACCGCGTGGCCCGCTGGGACGGCACGGCCTGGAACGGGCTGGGCAACGGCACCGCGCCGGCCATCACCGCCAACAACGGGGTGAGCAGCACCGTGAACGCGCTGGCCGTGTCGGGCACCGACCTCTATGTGGGCGGGCAGTTTACGGGCGCCTACACCACCGCCATCGCGCAGTCGTTGCGCTGCGTGGCCCGCTGGGACGGCACCGCCTGGAACGGGCTGGGCACCGGCCTCAGCAGCACGGTGCAGGCGCTGGCGGTGGCCGGCAGTCAGCTGGTGGCGGGGGGCGCGTTCACGACCGTGGGCGACGGCAGCAAGCAGCTGAGCCGCGTGGGCTTCTACGCGCCGCCGCCGCCGTCCGCGCCCACGCTCACGGCCGTGGCCCCCACCCCCGGCGGGCTGGGCCAGGCCATCACCCTCACCGGCACCAGCTTGGGCAGCCCCACGGCCCTCACCATCAACGGAGCCAACGCCTTGGCGGGCATCCTCAGCAACACCGGCACCAGCCTGGTGGTGCGCGTGCCCGCCACGGCGGCGCCGACCGGCAACGTCGTTATCACCACGGCCACTGGCACGGCCAGCGCAGCGTTTGCGGTAATGCCTCCTCCCGGCAACGCGCTGGCGTTTGACGGGGTGGACGACCACCTGGCCCTGCCCCTGAGCACGCCCGTGCCGGTGGGCAACAGCGCCTACACCATCGAGGCCTGGATTAAGCCCAACCAGATGGGCGTGTACGGCATCATCGGCTGGGGCACCTACGGCACGAGCAACCAGGTGAACGCCCTGCGCCTGAGCCCCACCGGCATCATCAACTACTGGTGGGGCCCCGATCTCATCGTGAACACGCCCGACCTGAGCGGGCGCTGGCACCACGTGGCCGCCACCTTCGACGGCACCACCCGCACCATCTACCTCGACGGGGCGGCCGTGGGCAGCGACCAGCCGGGCGGCCACACCGTGCCCGACGCCCGCAACCTGCGCATCGGCAGCACCAACAACCCCGGCTCGGGGGCCAACTACGAGTACTTCCCCGGCAGCATCGACGAGGTGCGCGTGTACTCAGTGGCCCTGACCCCGGCCCAGCTGCGGGCCGACATGACCAGCCCGAACGCCGCCGTGCCCGCCAGCCTGGTACTCCATTACAACCTGGACCAGGGCACGCCCGCCACGCCCAGCACCGGTGCCAACGCCGGCCTGACCACGCTCTACGACCTGGCCAACGGTACCCCCGCCATGCTCACAAACTTCGCCCTGGCCAGCGGCAACACCGCCAGCAACTACGTGCAGAGCTATGCCCTGGTGGTGCCGGTGGCCACCACGTCCACCGCCCGCAGCGCTACCGGCTTCACGGTGAACTGGACGGCTCCGGCTTACGGCACCGCGACGAGCTACCTGCTCGACGTGTCGACCACGGCCGACTTCACGGCCCCCATTGCCGGCTCACCCTTCGCCACCACGGCCACGAGCTACGCCCTGACGGGCCTGAATGCCAGCAGCCCCTACTTCTACCGCGTGCGGGCCCTCAATAGCGCCCTGGCTCAGCCCGACCAGGGCGCCTACTCCAACGTGGTAAGCCAGGCCACCCCGCTGCCCGTGGAGCTGACTACGTTCACGGCCACGGCTCAGGGCAACAGCGCCGTGCGCCTGGCCTGGGCCACGGCCAGCGAGAAGAACAGCGCTGCCTTTGAAGTGGAGCGTAGTACCGACGGGCGCACGTTCGGCCGCCTCGGCACGGTGGCCGCGGCCGGCAGTAGCAGCAGCGCCCGCCGCTACGAGCTGCTGGACGCGAAGCTGCCCGCCGACGCGGCCCTGCTCTACTACCGCTTGAAGCAGGTGGACGCGGACGGCAGCTTCCGCCACTCGCCCGTGCGCGCCGTGGCCCTGACGGGCGCGGCCGAAGGGCTGGCCCTGTACCCCAACCCCGCCCACGGCGCGGCCACCCTCACGGGCGTAGCACCCGGTACGGTGGTGACGGTGACCGACGCGCTGGGCCGCACGGTGGCCACGGCCACGGCCGACGCCACCGGCACGGCGGCGCTGGCGGCCGGGCTGCCGGCGGGCGCGTACGTGGTGCGCGCCGGCGCGAAGGCCGTGAAGCTGACGGTAGAGTAGAACTTCTTTCCTGCCACTAAAGCCGCCGTTGTCCCGCCGGGGGCAGCGGCGGCTTGCGCGTTAGCAGGGGCCGGGTTCCCGGCCCTGGCCGGCGCCATCGTGTACCCTGATTAGGGTACACGCCGTGGGCATCCGATGGCCTTCGGCCCCGCTATTTTTGTTGCCCGCCGCCACTCGCTGGCCAGTCCACGGAGGGCTGGGGGCGGCTATTCTCCCCATGACTATTACTCTTTACGGGCGCCGGGCACTGCTGGCGCTGCTGCTCCCCTTGCTGCTGCCCCTCGCCCTGGCGGCCCAGATACTGCCCGGCACCTTGGCCGCCGGCCAGACCAGCAGCCTGCTGCTGACGGCCGACGGCCGCCTGCAAGCCTGGGGCGGCAACGCCTACGGCCAGCTTGGCGATGGCACCACCACCAACCACCCGGCACCCGCCCCGGTGGGCACCGCCACCACCTACGCCCAGGTGGCCAGCGGCGACTACCATGCCCTGGGCATCCGGGCCGACGGCACGCTCTGGGCCTGGGGCCTCAACACTTACGGCCAGTTGGGCGACGGCAGCACCACCGACCGCACCAGCCCCGTGCCGGTGGCCACGGGCACCAGCTGGCGGCAGGTGGCGGCGGGCTTTCGGCACACCGTGGCCTTGGCCGCCGACGGCACCCTCTGGGCCTGGGGCTACAACGTTTACGGCCAGCTCGGCGACGGCAGCACCACCAACCGCCCCGCACCGGTGCCGGTGGCCGCCGGCAGCACCTGGCTGAGCGTGGCCTGCGGCGAAAACTACACGCTGGCCGTGCGCGCCGACGGCACCCTCTGGGCCTGGGGCCGCAACGACGACGGCCAGCTCGGCGACGGCACCACCACCGGCCGCAACACCCCCACCCAAGTGGCCCCCGGCAGCACCTGGCTGAGCGTGGCCTGCGGCACCGCCCACACGCTGGCCGTGCGTACCGACGGCACCCTCTGGGCCTGGGGCGATAACGCCCTCGGCCAAGTCGGCGACGGCAGCACCACCGACCGGCCCAGCCCGGTGCAGGTGGGCAGCGCCCAACTGTGGCGGCAGGCAGCCGGCGGCCGGGCCTACAGCGCCGCCCTGGCCGCCGATGGCACCCTCTGGACCTGGGGCGACAACACCTACAACCAGCTCGGCGACGGCACCACCACCAGCCGCAGCAGTCCCGCCCAGGTAGGCAGCGCTACCAGTTGGGTAAGCCTGGGGCTCGGCGGCTACCACGGCCTGGCCCTGCAGGCCAACGGCAGCCTCTGGGCCTGGGGGCGCAACGGCAACGGCCAGCTCGGCGACGGCAGCACCACCAACCGCCCCGCGCCCCAGCGGGTGTTCGGCCCGCTGGGGCTGCCCACCCGCGGCCTGGCCGGCGGTGACCAGTACAGCGGCGGCATCCGGCTCACCGGTCAGCTGCTGATGTGGGGCCTCAACAGCTTCAACCAGCTCGGCGATGGCAGCTCCAGCGACCGCAGCACGCCTAGGCTGCTGGGTGCCGCCACCAGCTGGGTGCAGGTGGCCGGGGGCACCTACCACACGCTGGCCGTGCGCGCCGACGGCACGCTCTGGGCCTGGGGCCGCAACGACCGGGGCCAAATCGGCGACGGCACCAACTCCAGCCGCAGCACCCCCGTGCAGGTGGGCAGCGCCCGGCTGTGGCGGCAGGTGTGGGTCGGCCGGTTCCACAGCGTGGCCCTGGCCGCCGACGGCACCCTCTGGGCCTGGGGCTACAACGCCTACGGCCAGCTCGGCGACAACTCCTTCACCAACCGCAACAGCCCCACGCTGGTGGTGGGGGGCCAGCGCTGGCGCAGCGTGGCCACCAGCGACTACCACACGCTGGCCGTGCGGGCCGACGGCACCCTCTGGACCTGGGGCAACAACGACTTCGGCCAAATCGGCGACGGCACCACCACCGACCGCAACACCCCCGGCCAAGTGGGCAGCGGCAGCAGCTGGCTGGCCGTGGAGGGCGGCTTCAACCACAGCCTGGCCCTGCAGGCCGACGGCACCCTCTGGGCCTGGGGCCTCAACACCGACGGCCAGCTCGGCGACAACTCCACCACCAACCGCGCGCTGCCCGTGGCCGTGAGCGGTGGCGGCCGCTATACCCAGCCGGCCGCCGGCGCCACCCACAGCCTGGCCCGGCGCGCCGACGGCACGCTCTGGGCCTGGGGGCGCAACGCCGACGGCCAGCTCGGCGACAACACCACCACCGACCGCCTGGTACCCACCCAGGAAGCCAGCGGCGGCACCGCCTGGCTGGTGGTGGCGGGCGGCGGCAACCACTCGCTGGCCCGCGCCGCCAACGGCTACAATTTCTTCTCCACCGGCCTGAACGACGTTGGCCAGCTCGGCGACGGCAGCAGCACCCGCAGCCTCGTGTACACCCGCACGGGTGATACCGACGGCAAGCCCCTGCCCGTGGAGCTGGTGGCTTTCACGGCCCGCCGCACCGGCCCCGCCGCCGTGGCCCTGGCCTGGGCCACGGCCAGCGAAACCGCCAATGCCGGCTTCGGCGTAGAAGTAAGCACCGACGGGGAGCGCTGGGCCCGCCGGGGCTTTGTGGACGGCGCGGGCAGCCGCAGCGGCGCCCGTAACTACGCCTACACCGTGCCCGAAACCGCCGCCGCCTATTACCGCCTGGCCCAGACCGACCAGGATGGCACCGTTGGCTACTCGCCGGTGCGCTTTGTGGCCGGCGCCGAGCAGGCGCCCGGCTTATTCCCCAACCCCGCACCCAGCGGCGCGGCCACGCTACGGGGCGCGGCCCCCGGCGCCACCGTGACGGTGACCGACGCGCTGGGCCGCCCGGTAGCCACCGCTACAGCCGATGCCACCGGCACGGCCGCGCTGGCGCTGCCAGCCGGGCTGCCGGCGGGCGTGTACGTGGTGCGGACCGGGACCCGGGCCGTGAAGCTGACCGTGGAGTAGGGACGGTCGGCAGCTCCCAGCATTGGCTACCGGCCCGGCGGGCGGAAGGGGGCTTCACCCTCTCAGCCGATTACCCGCGCCTCCCCCGAATGGGGGATGCGGTCGACTTGCCAAGCGCGGCCGACGGCCGGAGCTTTGAGTGAGCTATAGCCAACCCCCTATCCCATGCTACACGTCTTCCGCCACCTGCCGGGCTGCCGGCCCCGCCCCGCCACTTATCGCCCGCTGGCTGGGTTGCTGGCCGCGCTGCTACTGCCCGCCGCCGTGGCGGCCCAGGCGCCCACCATCAGTAGCCTCAGCCCCGGCAGCGGGCCGCTGGGCACCACCGTCACGCTGGCCGGCAGCAACCTGGGCGGCGCCACGAGCGTGCTGGTGGGCGGGGTGCCGGCCGCCTTTGCGCCGGGCAGCGCCGCGCAGCTCACCTTTACCGTGCCGCGCCAGGCCGTGAGCCAGCGGGTGCGGGTGAGCAGCGCCGGTGGTACGGGCCTGAGCGCGGCCACCTTCCAGGTGACGCGGCCCAGCGCCAGCACCGTGCTGCCGGCCCAGGGCAACGTGCTCACCAATACCCTGAGCGTGGTCTCCGACGCCGCCCCCGCCGTAACGGACGTGGACGGCGACGGGCTGCTCGACCTGCTGGTGGGCACCTATTATGGCAACGTCGTGCGCTACGAGCAGACGGCGGCCAACGCGACCACCTTCACGCTGCTAGGCAACCTGACCACCAACGGCACCACCGCCCTAAGCGTGGTCACCGGCGCGGCCGCCCCCGCCGTAACGGATGTGGACGGCGACGGGCTGCTCGACCTGCTGGTGGGCAACTACCAAGGCAACGTCGTGCGCTACGAGCAGACGGCGACCAACGGGGCAGTATTCGCGCAGGTGCGCTACCTCACCACCGACAGCACCACCGACCTGGATGTGAGCTACTTTGCCACCCCCACGGTGACGGACGTGGACGGCGATGGCCGGCTCGACCTGCTGGTGGGCAACGACGCCGGCACCGTCGTGCGCTACGAGCAGACGGCGACCAACGGGGGCGTGTTCGCCCTGGTGGGCAACCTGACCACCGACGGCACCACCGCCCTGGATGTGGGCTACTTTGCTGCCCCCACGGTGACGGACGTGGACGGCGACGGCCGGCTGGACCTGCTGGTGGGCAACATAGACGGCACCGTGCAGTGCTACGAGCAGACGGCGACCAACGGGGCAGTATTCGCGCAGGTGGGCGACCTCGTCACCAACGGCAGCAATCCCCTGGGACACGCCAGCCCCGCCGTGACGGACCTGGATGGCGACGGCCGGCTGGACCTGCTGGTGGGCTACAACGAAGGCAGCGTGCAGCGCTACGAGCAGACGGCCGCCAACGGGGCCACCTTCGCGCCGCTGAGCAGGCTGACCACCGACCCTGCCACTGCCTTGAACGACAACGCTGCTTCCGCCGTGACGGACCTGGACGGCGATGGCCTGCTCGACCTGTTGGTGGTCCACGCCTACTCTGACTATAACACCGGCGACCGCAGCTACGTGCGCCGCTACGAGCAGACGGCGGCCAACGGGGTAGTCTTTGCCCTGGTGGGCACCCTGACCACCGACGGTACCACCGTCCTGGAATCGGGCGCCAGCGCCGCCCCGACGGTGACGGACGTGGACGGCGACGGCCTGCTCGACCTGCTGGTGGGCGAAAGCCACGGCAACGTGCAACGCTTCGAGCAGACGGCGGCCAACGGCGACACCTTCACCTCGCGGGGCCTCGTCACCTACAACGGCAACATCGGCCTGGACGTGGGCGCCAGCGCCACCCCGACGGTGACGGACCTGGACGGCGACGGCCTGCTGGACCTGCTGGTGGGCAACACCGCCGGTAACGTGCGCCGCTACGAGCAGACGGCGGCCAACGGGGCGGTATTTGCCGTGGTGGGCAACCTGACCACCGACGGCACCACCACCTTGGACGCGGGCGCCAGCGCCGCCCCGACGGTGACGGACCTGGACGGCGACGGCCTGCTGGACCTGCTGGTGGGCAACGACGCCGGCAACGTGCTGCGCTTCGAGCAGACGGCGACCAACGGGGCAGTATTTGCACCGATGGGCAACCTGACCACCGACGGCGTCACCGCCGTGGCTGCGAATACTGCCGCCCTTCCCACCGTGACGGACCTGGACGGCGACGGCATACTCGACCTGCTACTGAACAACGCCGCTGGCAACGTGCTGCGCTATGAGCAGCTGCCGCCGCCCGTCATCACGGGCATCAGCCCCGCCAGCGGCCCGCTGGGCACCACCCTCACCCTCACCGGCACCAACCTGACGGGCCTGAGCAGCGTGCTGGTGGGCGGGGTGCCGGCCGCCTTCACCCCGCAGAGCGCCACCCAGGCCACGGCCGTGGTGCCCCGCCAGGCCGTGAGCCAGCGGGTGCGGGTGAGCAACGCCATCGGCATGGGCCTGAGCGCGGCCGCCTTCCAGGTCACGCGCCCCAGCCCGAGCCTGGTGCTGCCGGCCCTGGGCAACCTGACCACCGACGGCACCGCTGCCCTCAACGCGGGCACCTATGCGGCCCTGGCCGTAACGGACCTGGACGGCGACGGCCTGCTCGACCTGCTGGTGGGCAACAATCCCGGCAGGGTGCTGCGCTACGAGCAGACGGCGGCCAACGGGGGCGTGTTTGCGCTGGTGGGCAACCTGACGACCGATGGCAGCACGGCGCTGGACGTAGGGCAATTTGCCACCCCCACCGTGACGGACGTGGACGGCGACGGGCTGCTCGACCTGCTGGTGGGCAACATAGACGGCAACGTGCTGCGCTACGAGCAGACGGCGGCCAACGGGGGCGTGTTTGCGCCGGTGGGCAACCTGACCACCGACGGCACTACCACCTTGAATGTGGGCACCTACTCTGCCCCCACCGTGACGGACGTGGACGGCGACGGGCTGCTGGACCTGCTGGTGGGCAACAATCCCGGCACCGTGCTGCGCTACGAGCAGACAGCGGCCAACGGGGGCGTGTTTGCGCCGGTGGGCAGCCTGACGACCAATGGCAGCACGGCGGTGAAAGTGATTCAATATTCCCGCCCCACCGTGAGCGACCTGGATGGCGACGGGCTGCTGGACCTGCTGGTGGGCGACGCCCAAGGCGACATGTGGCGCTACGAGCAGACGGCGGCGGGCGGGGACATGTTTGCCGGCCAGGGCTACCTGACGACCAACGGCAGCGCACCGCTGAACGTGGGCACCTTTGCCGCCCCGGCCGTAACGGACGTGGACGGCGACGGGCTGCTGGACCTGCTGGTGGGCAATGAGTACGGCAACGGGCTACGCTACGAGCAGGCCCCGGTGCCCACCCTCACGGCCCTGAGCCGGGCGGCCGAGCTGCCCGGGCAGGCCGTCACGCTCACCGGCACGGGCTTCGTGGCGGGCAGCACCGTGCGCTTCGGCGGGGTGGCGGCGGCCAGCGTCAGCTATGTATCGGCTACGCAGCTCACGGCCGTGGTGCCGGTGGGGGCCACCCCCGGCAGCAGCGTCCTCACGGTGGGCAGCTACGACGTGAGCAGTGCGGCCGGCAGCAGCCCAGCCTTCGAGGTGTTGCAGGTGTACCGCACGGCCACGGCCAGCGGCTGCCTGGCCACCGCCAGCCTGACGGTGAGCGGCACGGGCGGCGCGGGCGTGTGGCGCTACCTGCGCCTGCCCGGCACGGGCGGGGCCGTGGTGGCCGCCATTGAGGACACCCGCAACCTGGGCACCGTGACGGCGGGCGTGCTGGCCCTGGGCACCGGCACCAGCAGCGCCGTGCGGGCCGACGGCCGGGCCAACCGCCGCTACCTCGACCGCAACTTCTACCTCACGGCCACCAACGCCAGCTTTACCGGCCAGACCGTGCGCGTGCGCCTGTACGGGCTGACGAGTGAGCTGGCCCGCCTGACGGCCGCCGACCCGGCCGCCACGGCCGCCACGCTCAACGCCTCGCAGTACGACGGCGCCAACGTGAACTGCGCCCTGGCCGACAACAGCCCCGCCGGCCAGCGCCGCCTGCTGCCCGCGCCCGCCACCGTCCTGAGCGGGGCCGACTGGTTCACGGCCGAGCTGGCCGTGGCCGACCACTTCTCTGAATTCTACCTCACCGGGGCCAGCACCCCGCTGCCCGTGGAGCTCACGCAGTTTACGGCCGTGGCGGCCGGCCCGGCCGCCGTGCGCTTGGCCTGGGCCACGGCCACGGAAAAGAACAGCGCCGCCTTCGAGGTCGAGCGCAGCTTGAACGGCGAGACATTCGCGCCCATTGGCACGGTGGCCGCGGCCAGCAGCAGCACCAGCGCCCGCGCCTACGGCTTGGTGGACGGCAAGCTGCCCACCGACGCGGCCCTGTTTTACTACCGCTTGAAGCAGGTGGACGCCGACGGCGCCTTCAGCTACTCGCCGGTGCGCACGGTGGCCCTGACCGGCCTGGCAGCCGGGCATTCCTTATTCCCCAACCCGGCCCGTGGCGGGGCGGCCACGCTCACCGGCGCGGCCCCCGGCACACGGGTGACGGTGTACGACGCGCTGGGCCGCCCCGTGGCCACTGCTACTGCTGACGCGGCGGGCACGGCCGCGCTGGCGCTGCCGGCCGCGCAGCCAGCGGGTGTCTACGTGGTGCACGCCGGCAGCCAGGCTATCCGGTTAGTGGTGGAGTAGACACCCCGAGTGTGGTTTGTCGCCGTTTTAAATGTTACGGCAAACCCGTTGAAAAGCCTCCGGCTAGTGGCCGGGGGCTTTTTGCGTAGCACCCGGGCGCCCGGGTGGTGCGCTAAGCCAAGGCGCAGGTAGATAAACCAAGCCGATGCCACCGACTGGACAGTCGTTTGGCTTCGCGCTGGCTGCGGCAAGCGCACCGCCAGTCACGGAGAGCGCACCATCGTGAACGGGAAGCGCACCGCCGTGAATGGGGAGCGCACCGCCGTGCACGGAGAGTGCACCGTTGCGCGCGAAGAGCGCACCCCCGATTGCGGGGAGTGCACCGACGGTTACGGGGAGCGCACCGTCACGAATAGGAAGCGCATCGCCGCGCGCGGAGAGCACACCCCCGATTGCGGGGAGCGCACTCTTGCTGAAGGAGAGCGCACGCTGGCGCAATGTCGAGGCACTAGTGGTGCCCGGGCTGCGGCGGTGGCGGCCGGGCCGGGCGTCGTTTTGCGCGGCCCGCAGCGCCCAGGCAGCGGCGTTGGCTCCGCAAATCAGGTAGAAACCCCTGTATAAACCAGGGGATTATACGGGTATCAATGGGCGGGGCGGCCCCCTAGTTTTGGGGTAGCCTTCGGGTAATTCATTTTCTCACTTTTTTAATTGTAGCTCACCATGCCCATTGACTGGTACCCCCGCCGCGAAGCCGAGCGCCGGCTGTTTCTCCAAAATTTCGTCGACAACATTGCCGACGCCACCACCCTGCTCAAGCAGCCCGCCGGCACTTACCAGGAAGCCGCCGACGCGGCCCAGGCCGAGCTGGACCTGTTTGGCTTGCGCGATGCCGCCCAAAAGGCCTTCGACACGGCCCAGCGCAACCTCGTGGCCCAGGAAACGCTGACCTCGACCGCCGTGCGGGCCGGCGTGAAGCAAATCAAAAACACCATGAACGTGCCGCCGGAGGTGCTCGACCTGCTGGAAGTGAGCACCACCCCGGCCAAGCCCACCGAGCGCGTGGCCGCCGAGGCCCCCGTGCTCAAGGTGAAGATGGAAGGCGTGCACCCCAGCGTTGGCTGCCTGAAGAAGGGGTTCGACGCCGTGGAAATCTGGGGCTGCCGCACCGGCGAGAAGGAATTTACCCGCCTGACCACCGTCACGCACCTGCCCTATTATGACAACCGCCCCAACGTGGACCCCGCCGTGGCCGAGCAGCGCGACTACTACGCCTACTACCTGCGGAAAAACGTGGTGGTGGGCAGCCAGGGCGCCACCTACAGCCTGCTGGTGCCGGGCGGCAGCCACGCATAGTTCTTTCGGACGGGCCTTGCGGCTTCGGTGCTTCAAAAGGCGGCCCCCGCGGGGCCGCCTTTTTAGTGGGCGGTCCACCGCCGGGCTTATCTTTCGGAGTTGTCCGGCCCGGCCGGGCGTTCTTTTTTACCCGCTGCTTTTGTGTCTGCTTTTTTCTTTCGTGCGCTGCTGGGGCTGGGGCTGTTGCTGAGCGTCCGGGCCTGGGCCGGCCCGCCCGCCGACACCACCCGCTGGGTCGACGCCGACGACACGCCCTGGCTGCGCGAAATCCGGCGCCAGCCCCGGGCCCACGAGCGCAGCCGGGCCTACTGGCGCGCCCTGGTGCCGGCCCGCCCCCGCCCCACCCTCGCCGATGTGGTGCTGGTGGACCGCCTGGCCGACGCCACGGCGGCCCAGGACGTGAGCGCGGCCTACCCCCTGCGCCAGGCCGCGCTGCGCCTGGCCCTGCAGCTGCCCTTCCCCCAGGTCCGGGCCGAGATGCTGCTGAACATGGCCGACTACCACACCCAGCTGGCCCACTACGACTCGGCCGCCACCTACCTGCCGGCCGCCGAGCGCCAGTTTCGCCTCGACCGCAACCTGGGCGGCGTGGTGCGCTGCCTCCTCCGGCTGGGCCGCATTGCCGAGCAGCAGGGCCGCTACGCCGCCAGCCTGGCCCACCACCAGCGGGTGCTGGAGCTGGCCACCACCGGCAACACCCGCCGCTACCACACCGACGCCCAGATTCAGCTCGGCGCGCTCTACGCCCGGGTGGGCGAGTACGCCACCGCCCGCCGCTACCTGCTGGAAGCGCAGCGGGCCGCCGCCCGCTACACCTACCCCGACCGCATGAACCAGGCCCTGGGCGAGCTGGGCGAAATCTGCCGCCGCCGGCGCCAGTGGGCCGCGGCCCGCGTCTATTTCACGCGCAGCATCGCCATCAGCCAGCAAATTCAGGACGTTCCCTACGCCCTGGCCAAGCAGCTCAGCCTGGCGCTGCTGCTGGAAGACCAGGGCGACGACCCGGCCGCCGCCCGGGAAGGCCGGCGGGTGCTGGCCCGGCTGCAGGCGGCCCGGCTGCCGCTGCTGGTGCCGCTGGCCCAGGCCCTGCTGGCGCGCGTGGCGCTGCGGGCCGGGCAGGTGGGCCCCGCCCTTGCCTACGGCCGCCAGGGCCTGGCGGGCAGCCAGCGCACGCTGCTGGCGGGGGTGAGCGAGGCCAGCGCCGTGCTGGCCGAGGCCTACGCCCGCCAGCGCGCCTACGGCCCGGCCCTGGCCGCCCTGCGCCAGTACAACGCCGCGCACGACAGCCTGGCCGGCGACAACATCCGGCGGCGCGCCGCCCTGCTGCAGTTCGGCCACGAGCGGCAGCAGCAGCAGGCCCAAATCCGGCTGCTCACCCAGCAGAACCGCCTGCAGCACCAAACCCAGGAGCTGGCCCAGCTCCGCGCCGAGCGCATTATTGGCGGGCTGGCCGGCCTCACCCTGCTGGTGGGCAGCGTGGCCGCGGCCCTGGTGTGGCGCGCCCGCCACCGCCAAGCCCAGCGCGAGGCGGCCCTGCGCCAGCGCATTGCCGCCGACCTGCACGACGACGTGGGCTCCTTGCTCACCCAAATCAGTCTGCAAAGCGACCTGCTGCGCGAGATGCCCGCCGCCCCCGACCTCACCCGGGCCCGGCTCGAACGCCTGAGCGACACCAGCCGCCGCGCCAGCCGCCACATGGCCGACGTGGTGTGGAACCTGCACACGGCTTCGGCCGAGCTGCCCGAGGTGCTGGCCCACATGCGCGACCACGCCCACGAGGTGCTGCCCCCCGCCGGCCTGGTGGTCGACTTTGCGGTGACCGATGAGGCCGCCGCCCTGCACCCCAGCGTGGCCGTGTGCCAGACGCTCTACCTCATCTTCAAAGAGGCGCTGCACAACGCCGTGAAGCACGCCCACGGCGCCGGCCAGGTCACCATTCGGCTCAGCCGCGACGCCGGGCAGCTCTGCCTTTCGGTGCGCGACGATGGCTCCGGGGCCACTACCGCCCCCCGCCCCGGCGGCCACGGCCTGGCCAACATGCGCCGCCGCGCCGAAGCCGTGGGCGGCACCCTGCACGTGGCCGCCGAGGCCGCCGGCTTTGTGCTCACGGCCTGCCTGCCCGGCTAGGAGCTTCGTGAGGTTGTAGGGGTGGGGCTTGCCCCTGCCCGGGCGCTTGGGCGCGAACGGGCGAATGCCCGCGCGCAGGCAGGCCCGGCCCCGACTGCGGCCAGTGCCTTGCCAACGGCTCTGCTTGCCGGCCCGGGAGGGGCTAACCGAAGCCCGGCAGTAGCCAAGAAAACAAATAGTGGTTTAAATAGACTGTTCTTTGTTTTTCGGGAGAATACGCCGGGTAAATTTGCACGTTTATTTGTTGAGACATTTCTTAACACCAGTGTCTGTGCGTATACCTTCATTTATCCGGCGTGTGGTGCTACCGGCCGGGCTGCTGGCCGGCGCGGGGCTGGTGCCTGCCCGCGTGGCGGCCCGCCCCCTGCCGCCGCTGCCCGACAGCCTGCGCCCGGCCGCGGCCACCGCCCGCACCCCGGCCGCCCGGTTGGCGCTGTACCTGCGCGCCGCGGCCGCCTACGCCACCGCCATCGACTCGGCCGGCACGGCGGCCTACGCCCACGCGGCCGAAACCCTGGCCCGGGGCCGGGCCGACTCGGCCGCCGTGGGCCGGACCCTGAGCTTACGCGGCTTCGTGCTGGTGCAGCAGGGCAGCCCGGCCGCCGCCGCCCCCCTGTTGCACCGGGCCGAGCCCCTGCTGCGCACCGCGCGGCTGGCTTGGCGTGCCGACAACCACAACTACCTGGCCTGGCTGCTGGGCGACACCAACCAGCCCGGCGCGGCCCTGGCCTACCTGCGCCGCGCCTACGCCGAGTACGGCCGCCTGAGCGACCAGGCCGCGCAGGCCAACCTCTCGGGCACGGCCACCGTGGTGTACCTCTACCAGGGCCGGCCGGACTCGGCGGCTTTCGTGCTGCTGCGCGCCGCCCGCCAGCAGCACCGCCTGGGCCGCGCCGACGACGAGGCCAACACCCTGGGCAGCCTGGCCACCGTGCTGCACCAGATGGGCCGCCTGCCCGAAGCCGACCGCTACGCCCGCCAGGCCCTGGCCGCCCTGCAGCGCCTGGGCAACGAAGACAACCAGGCCCCCGTGTACCAGACGCTGGGCAACATTGCCTGGGCCCGCCACCGCCCCGCCGAGGCCGTGCCCTACTACCGCGAAACCATCCGGCGCCTGCGCCGCCAGCACCAGGAAGGCAACCTGACGCCCTGCTACGGCAGCATTGCGGGGGCGTTTTCGGACCTGGGCCGGGGCGACTCGGCCATTTATTACCAGACCCTGGCCCTGCGCCTGTGCCAGCAGCTGGGCCAATCTACCCAGGCGGCCATCGAGATGAGTTCCCTGGCCTACATCTACCTGCACCAGCACCGCCTGGCCGAGGCCGAGCACTGGGCCCAGGCCAGCCTGGCCGCCCAGGGCACCAAGCGGCTGCAAGGCAGCCGCGCCGTGGCCGTGCTTGAGAAAGTGGCCGAGGCCCGGGGCGACTTCCGCGAGGCCCTGCGCCGCGAGCACCAGTTGCGCAAGCTCGACGAGGCCAGCTTCAAGCGCCAAAGCGAAGAGACGGTGCAGCAGGAGCGCGCCCGCTTCGAAACCGACCGCGCCGAGCAGCAGGTGGCCCTGCTCACGGCCCGCGCCCGCGTGCTGGCCCAAACCCAGGAGCTGGCCCAGCTGCGCAGCCGGCAGCAGTTGGTGGGCATTGGGGTGCTGGTGGCGCTGGCGGGGGCCCTGGGCGGCTGGCTGTTTTGGCGCTACCGGCAGCGGCAGGCCGCCCGCCTGCTGGCGCGCGACCAGGAGCTGCGCCAGCGCCTAGCCGCCGACCTGCACGACGACGTGGGCGCGCTGCTGACCCAAATCAGCCTGCAAAGCAACCTGCTGAGCGAAACCGCGGCCGCCCCCGCCCAAACGCTGGAACGCCTCAACCGCCTGAGCGAAACCAGCCGCCGCGCCGCCCGCCAGATGGCCGACGTGGTGTGGGGCCTGCACACCGCCGCGGCCGGGCTGCCCGAAGTGCTGGTGCACATGCGCGACCACGCCCACGAGGTGCTCGAACCCGCCGGCCTGGCCGTCGACTTCGCCGTGACCGACGAGGCCGCCGCGCTGCGCCCCGGCGCGGCCGTGTGCCAGCACCTGTACCTCATTTTCAAGGAGGCGCTGCACAACGTGGTGAAGCATGCGCCCGAAGCCACCCGGGTCACCATCCGCCTTTCCGCGCTGCGTGGCCAGCTCTGCCTTTCGGTGCGCGACAACGCCCCGGGCCCGGCCCAGACCGCCCGCGCCGGGGGCCAGGGCATGGGCAGCATGCGCCAGCGCGCCGCGTCGGTGGGCGGCACGCTGGAGGTGCAGCCCGAGGCCCACGGCTTCGGGGTGGTGGCGTGCCTGCCGGGGTAGGGCGTCGGGCGGGCGGTTGCGCAGTACGGCCCTTCTGTCATCCTGAGCGCCGCGAAGGACCTTCTCACGTTGGAGGCGGTAATTACTTCCAGCTATTCAGCGGTTAGAAGGTCCTTCGCGGTGCTCAGGATGACAGACGGGGCGCCGTGCATTGTCCTCGGCAGGCTTTCGGTCGTTCTTTTGCAGGCTCTCCCCGCCAGCCCCGCACCCTACTTCATGCGTTTTCTTCCTTTCCTCCCCCTTCTCCTCGCCCTGCCGGCCCTGGCCCAGCAGCCGCTGCCCGTGCCGCGCAACCTGCAGGCCACCTACGCCAACGGCACCCGCGCCGAAAGCGGCCAGCCCGGCCCCACCTACTGGCAAAACACCGCCGACTACAACCTGGCCGTCACCTTCGACCCCGCCACGCGCCGCGTGGCCGGCACCGTCGACATTACCTACCAGAACAACAGCCCCGACTCGCTGCGGCAGGTCTGGTTCAAGCTCTACCCCAACCTGTACCGGAAGGGGGCGCCCCGCGACAAGAGCTTCGCGCCGGAAGACATTGGCGAGGGCGTCAAAATCTCGGCCCTGACCATCAACGGGGAGGTGTTTGACGTGAAGAAGCTGGCCATTGACGCCACCAACCTGGCCGTGCCGCTGCGCCGGGCCATCGGGGCGCGCCGGGCAGCCACGGTGCGGGTGGCGTACTCCTACATCCTCAACAAGGGCTCGCACCAGCGCACCGGCGAGATTGAGCCGGGCGCGGCATTCGTGGCTTATTTCTTCCCGCGCATTGCCGTGTACGACGACATCGACGGCTGGAACCGCGTGCCCTACACCGGCGACCAGGAGTTCTACAACGACTTCTGCAATTTCAAGGCCGCCATCACCGTGCCCAAAAACTTTGTGGTGTGGGCCACCGGCGACCTGCAGAACGCCGACCAGGTGCTCACCAAAAAGTACGCCCAGCGCCTGCGCGACGCCGGGCAGCAGGACGCCGTGGCCTTCGTCGTCTCGGCCGAGGACGCCCAGCGGCGCGACATCACCGCCCCAAGCCCGCAGAATACCTGGCGCTTCGAGGCCCGCAACGTGACGGACTTCGTGTTTGCCACCAGTGACCACTACGTGTGGCAGAGCACCAGCCTGGTGGTGGACCCCGCCACCAAGCGCCGCACCCGCGTCGACGCCGTGTATAACCCCAAGCACAAGGACTACGCCGAGGTCATCGACTTCAGCCGCAAAACGGTGGAAGCCATGAGCTACACCTTCCCGAAATGGCCCTTCCCCTACGCCCACGAAACGGTGTTTGACGGGCTGGACCAGATGGAGTACCCGATGATGGTGAACGACAACCCCACCGACACCCGCGACGACGCCATCACGCTCACGGACCACGAAATCTTCCACACGATGTTCCCCTTCTACATGGGCATCAACGAGACGAAGTACGGCTGGATGGACGAGGGCTGGGCCACCATCGGCGAGTGGCTGATTTCGTCCCTCATCGACCCCAAGCTGGACGACGACTACGGCATCAAGCCCTACGCCGACCACGCCGGCGAGGAAGGCGACCTGCCCGTCATCACGCCCAGCACCCAGCAAAACGGCGGCGCATTCTTCCTCAACTCCTACCCCAAGCCCGGCATGGGCTACCTCTACGTGAAGGACCTGCTCGGCGACGAGCTGTTCACCAAGACCCTGCACACCTACATCCGCAACTGGAACGGCAAGCACCCCATGCCCTACGACTTCTTCAACAGCATGAACGCCGGGGCGGGCCGCAACCTCAACTGGTTCTGGCGGCGCTGGTTCTTCGACGACGGCTACCCAGACCTGGCCATTGCGGCCGTCACCAAAACCGCCGCCGGCTACGACCTCACCGTGCAAGCCAAAGGCAGCAAGCCCGTCCCCGTCGACCTCACCCTCACCTTTGCCGACAACTCGACCCAAAAATTCCACCGCAGCATCGCCGTCTGGGAAACCGGGGCTACTACGGTCACCATCCCCGTGCCCACCAAGCAACCCCTGACGCGCGCGACGCTGGGCAGCACGCTGGTGCCCGACAGCTACCCGAAGGACAATGCGTGGGAGGGGAAGTAGATGTCCAGGCCAGTTCAAATAAGTTGGATGACAAAAAAGCAGGGGCTTTATGTTGCTTTAACCTGTCTGTTGCTTTTTGTAATCTTGGTAATCATGGTCAGCGCTTTCAGCATTTTAACAGAGCCAATTCATGACATATTATTCTCAATCAGTTTGCTTCTTATTGCCGCGTATCAATACTGGTTTAACTACTATGTTTCGGTTAATGGAAGCCATATTATTATCGAGAATGGCAGAGGAAAATTCATTAAATCCATAGATGAAGAATTCAAAGTAGAATCCGTAGGCGGTTTTACATACAAGATTCGTTTTAAAAATGGACAAGCATTCAACTTCAACTGCGCTCCCGATTTTCATTTTGGGGTAAATCGGGATAAGGCTAGTGTGCTGGAACACATAATTAGGACAGAAGGCGAAAAAGGAAAGCATTGAGTCCTACCTTTGCCCGCAGTGATGGGTCGCCCCACCGCGGCGCCCAACGCAAGACGGGCGACGAGGAAAGTCCGGGCAACGCAGAGCACCCTGCTTCCTAACGGGAAGGACTGGCCAGTATAATGCGAACCAGGACAGCCAGTGCCACAGAAAACTACCGCCGGAAGGTGGAGTGGCGGAATGGTGGATTGTTGTTCAGACAACTCACCACCCCACCAATCCGCCATCAGGTAAGGGTGAAAAGGTGCGGTAAGAGCGCACCAGCGGGCGGGTGACCGTCCCGGCTGGGTAAACCTCAGGGGTTGAAAGACCAAATAAGCTGGCACGCCGGCGCGGCTTCGGCCGCTTCGGCACCGGGCGGCTCGTCCGGCGCCAGCGGGTAGGTTGATGGAGCCTTTCCGCGAGGACTGGCCTAGATAAATGGTGGGGACGCGGCTTCGGCCGCGCACAAAACCCGGCTTACAGACCCATCACCTCACATCAAAAAGGCCACTCCCGCGCGGGAGTGGCCTTTTTCGTTGGTTTGGCCCGGCAGGGGTCCCTGCTGGCCGGTTCCGGCTTCGGGTTGGCCGGCAGGGACCCCTGCCACCCCAAAGGGAGTCGGAGTTGAGCGGCAGGGGTCCCTGCTGGCTCAGCGGGAGCCGGGGTTGACCGACAGGGGTCCCTGCCGGCCAAGGCTACTTCTTGCCCGCTGCCCGCACGGCTTTCACTTCGCCCACGGTCACGGCGCTGGCCTTGTTGCCGAAGCTGTTGCGCACGAAGGTGAGGACATCGGCCATTTGCTGGTCGGTGAGGTGGGTTTGGGCGGGCATGGCGTTGTGGTAGGGCTCGCCGTCGATGTCGACGCCGCGCAGGCCGTTGACCAGCACGTTTATCAGGCGGGGCTTGTCGCCGAGCACGTAATCAGTTTTGCTGAGCGGCGGGTTCAGGCCGTCCACGCCGCCCCCGTCGGCCTGGTGGCAGCTCAGGCAATTCTGGGTGTACACGGCCTTACCGGCGGCCAGCACCGCGGCCGAAACGCCGGCCGCAGGCTGCTTGGCCGGGGCTTTGGCAACCGGTTTTTTCTGGGCAAAAGCGGCCCCGCTGCTCAGCAGCAACAGGACCAGCAGGGCACTACGCTTCTTCACAAACACACTTATTTCTGGTTGTAGACGATGCGGTAGATGGTGCCGGCCTTGTCGTCGGACACGTACAGGGAGCCGTCGGGGCCCTGGGCCAGGCCGCAGGGCTTGTGGTCGGCGCGGCCCGAAGCCACCTTCTCCGCCGAGCCGGCGAAATTGTCGGCAAACACCTCCCAGGGGCCGCTGGGCTTGCCGTTCTGGAAGGGCTGGAACACCACGTAATAGCCTTTCTGGGGCTCGGGCGCGCGGTTCCAGGAGCCGTGGAAGGCGATGAAGGCGCCGTTGCGGTACTTGGCCGGAAACATGGTGCCGGTGTAGAACAGCAGCCCGTCGGGCGCGGTGTGGGCCGGGTAGGCGACGGCCGGGTCGAGGTACTTGGCGTCGGCCAGCTTCTTGCCGTCGCCGCCGTACTCCGGGGCCAGGATTTTTTGTTTCTTCACCGGGTCGTAGTACAGGTAGGGCCAGCCGGCGTTGGCGCCTTTGGTGAGGGCGTAAAGGCACTCGGCGGGCAGCTCGGCCGATTGCTTGGTGTCGTACAGGGCCGGGAAGATGTCGTGGAGCTGGTCGCGGCCGTGCTGCATCACGAAGAGCTGGTTGTTCTGGGCGTTCCAGTCGAGGCCCACCACGTTGCGCAGGCCGGTGGCGAAGCGCGTGCCGGTGCCGTAGGTCTGGTTCGCCTTGTCGGCCCGGAACTGCCAGATGCCGCCCGCCGAATCCAGAATCGGGCAGCCCGGCCGGCCCATCGAGCCTTTTTCCCGGTCCTTCTCCTGGCAGGAGTTGGAGTAGGCGCCCACGTTCACGTAGAGGTTGCCGGCGTTGTCGAGCACGATGGATTTGCTTTCGTGCTCGCCCCGGTTCAGCAGGCCGCTGATGATTTTTTCGGGCTGCGCGGGGTTGGTCACCTCCCCTTTCGCGTCCAGCTGGTAGCGGTACACGTCCTCATCCGAGGAGGCGTAGAGGTAGCCGCCCTTGGCATAAATGCCCGTGCCGCCGTAGCTGCCGAAGCCGCCCGTCACGGTGGCCTTGCCGCCGGCGCCGGGCTTCAGCGCCAGGATGCCTTTGCCGTCCTTGGGCCGGTTCAGCTTCACGTAGATGGTGCCCTGGGGCGTCACGGCGAGGTGCCGGGCGCGGGCGCCGGTTTCGGCCACCACCAGCGCGCCGAAGCCGGCCGGCAGCTTCAGACCGGCGTTGTCCGCGTCGGGGGCTACCACAGCCGGGCGGGTGGTGAGGGAGTAGAGGCCCAGGCTGCCGACCAGGGCGGCCGCCAGCAGGAAAGGGCGGGATAGTTGGTTGTTCATGTGGGAAATTGAGATTGGATGGGGCGAAGGTAAAAACGACTGTCGTGCCTGGATACCTGTCATCCTGAGCGCAGCGAAGGACCTTATTCCGTTTCAACAACTTGTTCTGACGGGATATGGTCCTTCGCTGCGTTCAGGATGACAGCCGACCGAAAACGCGTTGGTCGAGGCAATGGCTACTTAAACTCCTAGCGCCGCTTTTCGTTACCTTCGCGCCGCTCCGTTTGCATCCATATCCGTTCCCGCCCCTATGCCCCGCATTCTCATCATCGACGACGAAAAAGCCATCCGCAACACGCTGAAGGAGATTCTGGAATTTGAAAGCTACACCGTCGACCAGGCCGAAGACGGTCCCGCCGGTCTCGATTTGCTCATTCAGCAGAAGTACGACGTGGTGCTCTGCGACATCCGCATGCCCAAGATGGACGGCCTCGAAGTGCTGACCCGGGCCCAGGCCATGGGCACCGACGCCGCCTTCATCATGGTGTCGGCCCACGGCAGCATCGACACGGCCGTGGAAGCCACCAAAAAAGGCGCCTACGACTTTCTGCCCAAGCCCCCCGACCTCAACCGCCTGCTCGTGACCGTGCGCAACGCCCTGGACCGCACCAAGCTGGTGAGCGAAACCAAAACCCTCAAAAAGAAGCTCTCCGTCACGAAAGGCTCCGAAATGGTGGGCTCCTCGGCCGCGCTGGCCACCGTGCGCAAAGCCATCGAAAAAGTGGCCCCCACCGATGCCCGCGTGCTCATCACCGGCCCCAACGGCGCCGGCAAGGAAATGGTGGCCCGCCAGCTGCACGAGCTCAGCCAGCGCAACCAGGGCCCGATGGTGGAAGTAAACTGCGCCGCCATCCCGTCCGAATTGATTGAAAGCGAGCTGTTCGGCCACGAAAAAGGCTCGTTCACCTCGGCCGTGAAGCAGCGCATCGGCAAGTTTGAGCAGGCCGACGGCGGCACGCTCTTCCTCGATGAAATTGGCGACATGAGCCTCTCGGCCCAGGCCAAAGTGCTGCGCGCGCTGCAGGAAAACAAAATCACCCGCGTGGGCGGCGAAAAAGAGATTTCCGTGAACGTGCGCGTGCTCGCCGCCACCAACAAAAACCTGATGCAGGAAATCGCCGAGCGCAATTTCCGCGAAGACCTCTACCACCGCCTCTCGGTCATCCTCATCCAGGTCCCCGCCCTCAACGACCGCCGCGAAGACATCCCCGAGCTGATTCAGAAGTTCCTCAGCGACATCGCCGCCGACTACGGCACCAAGCCCAAGAAAATTGACGCCGATGCGCTGGAATATTTGCAGGGCCTGGACTGGCGCGGCAACATCCGCGAGCTGCGCAACGTGGTGGAGCGCCTCGTGATTATGAGCGACGACACGATTTCGGCAGATGACGCGAAGGCGTTTGCGGGGAAATAATATCTTCAGGTATTTTATCAAAAGCAGTTGCGCCAACCCTACGTAAAGGTTGGCGCAACTGCTTTTTATTTTTTTATCTCACAATTGCTAATTAAAATCCTACTGTGTTTCCCTTTGTTGATAAAGTCTAAGGTCAATTCATCAATGTCACAGTAGTTATTGATGTTTTGTTTAAGTGCTTTGTTTATTTCAGAAGCAATTAGGGCGTGTCTGACAACTTCCGCACCTACAACTTCGAAATAAGCGGTGGATTCTCCTCCCATATTATCCTCATAACTTAATAGACGAACATCATCGCAGTCACAGTTGGCTTGAATCACCTCAGTCATTTTATTGGTTTTACTCATCAATTCTTCCAGTGTACAACTGGTTAAAAAAAGACTTAATAAACCTATAATAGAGAGCTTTTTCATTCTTTGAATTCTTGAATACAGCTAAAGTATCACTTCTTTTTAACAAATCAATGGTATCCATTCGTTGGATACAAACTGCATTTGAATCACAGGTTATGCACTGGCGCAGGAGCTACAATGTCGCCTATACCATTTGATTGCACCCCCGCACGTCCGAATTATCCATCCGGCCCAGCACCTCAAATCCACCCTCCTCGTGCATCCGGGCCAGGTCCTTCGTTTCGATGAAAGCGCAGGAATCAATATTAGCCAGGTCAATGACATTAATGGCCCCGTCCTTTCTATCGCCAATTGAAAACGGGTCTGACGGGTCGCGCAGCAGCACGCGCAGCGGCGCGGGGCAGTGGAAACGACCGTCGCCCAGCGAATAGGCCTGGCTCAGCAACTCCGTCATGCCGTACTCGGAGTGAATGCCGGCCGGGCCGAATGCCTGCTGCAGTTCGGTGTGCAGCTCTTCCCGAATCATCTCGCGGCGGCGGCCCTTCATGCCGCCGGTTTCGAGCACGGTGAGGCCTTGCAGTTCCGGCGCGGGGCCGGCTTCAGCGGCGAAATCCAGCAGCGCGTAGCTCACGCCGAGGAGCATGACGCGGCGGTTGGGCACTTGTTTGGCGGCGGCCAGGGCGGCGCGCAGGGCGGCATGGTCGTGCAGAAAAAAGGCCGGCTGGGCCTGGCCCGATTGCCGGGCGAAATGGTCGACCATGGCCACCAGCGAGGAATTGCCCTGCTCCAGATACGAGGGCAGCAGAGCCAGGAAAATCCAGCCCGGGAGCGGGCCGTAATACTGCTCAAAGATGCGCGCCGCGTTTTCGCGGTACAGCGCCGGGTCGCGCACCAGGTGGCGGCTGCGCTGCTGCAAGGTGGTGCCGCTGCTCAGGAAAAGCTCCTGCGGCGCCCACCCGTTGGGCTCGGTGCGCACTTCGTGGGTTTTGAAGAACTCGATGGGCAGAAACAGAATGTCGGCCAGCCGGGCCACGGCGGCGGGGCGGCGTCCCAACTGCTGCAAGTACTCGGCGTAGGGCGGGCAGTGCGCGGCCTGGTGCCGGAACAGGGCCAGGGCCGCCGCCTCAAACTCGTCCTCATTTAACGTCGGCAGGCGACGCAGAAAATCATTGCGGAAACTCATGGGCAAACTTGGTGGTTAGCAACGCAAGCCGAACCAACCGGCGCGGCCATTCGTTGGGAAAAACGTACTTTGGCGGCGCATTCGCCGTTGTGCTGCTGTCTTTTTATTTCCTGCCTTTATGAACCTGTTTCGTACCTTTTCCATGGCGGCCGCGGCGCTGGCCGGCCTAAGCCTCAGCAGCTGCCTCAATGCCCCCGAATACCCGGTGGAGCCGTCCATCGACTTCAAGTCGCTGACGATGGTGCGCAACAAGCCGGCGGGCCAGACAGAAATTGATACGCTGAAATTCGCCCTCGATTTCCGCGACGGCGACGGCGACCTGGGCCTTTCCGACGACGACATCAAAGTGGCCCCTTGGAATTCTACCACCGACGGCCCCAACAAGCGCGGCTACAGCTACAATTACATCATTCAGCCATACAAGAAGAACCCAGTCACTAAGCAGTTTGAGAAGTTTATCAACGTTGGAGGCGTGCAGGGCGAATACGACGGCCGCTTTCTGCGCCTCGACGAGGCCGACGCCCGTCCCGCGCCTCTCAAAGGCACGCTGAATTACAAGCTGCCCATCAACATCGATGGGTCGCCCTTCTTCCCCGGCGACGTGCTGAGGTTTGAAATCAGCATCCTCGACCGCTCGCTGCACCAAAGCAATACCATCACCACTACTGAAGTAACGCTGGGCCAATAGCCCAGCGTTTTCTTTTTATCCTAATAAATTTCGGGGAATTTCTCCGGCGCGGTTTCGCTCATCAGCTCGTACACCGTATCGAAGACGTCCTCCACGTTGGGCTTGCTGAAGTAGTCACCGTCGGAGCTGTAGGCCGGGCGGTGGGGCTGGGCTGCCAGGCAGCGCGGCTGCGAATCGAGGAAACGGTAGGCGCCCTGCTCGTCCAGCACGTGCTGCAGCATGAAGGCCGTGGCGCCACCGGGCACATCTTCGTCGGCAAATACCACGCGGTTGGTTTTCCGCAGGCTGTCGGCAATGAGGTGGTCGGTGTCGAAGGGCAGCAGGGTCTGCACGTCGATGACTTCCACCAAAATGCCCACTTCGGCCAGCTGCCGGGCGGCGTCCAGCACAATGCGGCACATCGAGCCGTAGGTCACCACTGTCACGTCGGTGCCGGTTTGCAGCACCTCGGGGCGGCCCAGCGGCAGCGTGAACTCACCCACGTTGCTGGGAATGGTTTCCTTGAGGCGGTAGCCGTTCAAGGGCTCTATCACCAGCGCGGGTTCGTCGCTGCGCAATAGCGTGTTGTAGAAGCCCGCCGCCTGCGTCATGTTGCGCGGCACGCACACGTGCATGCCCCGGATGCTGCCCAATATCATCTGCATGGGCGAGCCCGAGTGCCAGATGCCCTCCAGCCGGTGGCCGCGAGTGCGCACAATCAGCGGGGCTTTCTGTCCGCCTTTGGTGCGGTATTGCAGGCAGGCGAGGTCGTCGCTCAAAATCTGGATGGCGTAGAGCAGGTAGTCCAGGTACTGGATTTCGGTGATGGGCCGCAGGCCGCGCAGGGCTGCGCCAATGCCCTGCCCCACGATGGTGCACTCGCGAATGCCGGTGTCGGTGATGCGCAGCTCGCCGAATTTCTCCTGCAAGCCGGCAAACGCCTGGTTCACGTCGCCAATCTTGCCCACGTCTTCGCCAATGGCGAAAATGGTGGGGTCGCGCTGGAAATTGGCGTCGAAGCAGGCCTGCAACACTTCGCGGCCGTCTACCTGGGTTGCGCCGGGCGCGAAGGTGGCCGGAACTTCCTCGATATTGCCCACCGCCAGCTCGCTCTGGCTGAACAGGTTGGAATTGTAGCGGTCGGCGTTTTCAGCCAGCAGCTGCTCCAGGTGGCTTTGGATGGCGCGGCGGCCGGCGCTGCGCTTCTCGTGGCGCACCTGGCGCAGGGCGCGGCGCAAGGTCCGCACAATGTCGGCCCGGATGGGCGTGGGGTTGGCTTTCAGCTGCTCCACCAGCTCGCGCATGGTGTTTTCGGTGCCGTGGTCGGCCACCAGCTTGTCGAGCAAGGCCACAGCCTCGTCGCGCTCGGCCTTGATGGGGTCGAAGAAGGCCGTCCAGGCGGCGGTGCGGGCCGCTTTGATGGTGGCGGCGGCGGTTTTCTCGATGTCGTCGAGCTCCAGCTCGGTGGCGTGGCCCTCGGCCAGTAGCCACTCGCGCAGCTTGTGCAGGCAGTCGTGGGCTTCTTCCCAGCTCAGGCGGTCCTTGCTCTTGTAACGCTCGTGCGAGCCACTGGTGCTGTGGCCCTGGGGCTGGGTGAGCTCCGTGACGTGGATGAGCACGGGCACGTGCTGCTCGCGGCACACGGCGGCGGCGCGCTGGTAGGTGTCCATCAGGGCGGCGTAGTCCCAGCCGCGCACCACGTAAATCTCGAAGCCCGGCTCCCCTTCGCCCTCGCGCTGCAGGCCCATCAGGATGGCCGAAATGCTTTGTTTGGTGGTCTGGTACTCGGCCGGCACCGAGATGCCGTAATGGTCGTCCCACACGCTCATCAGCATGGGGACTTGCAGTACGCCGGCCGCATTCAGCGCCTCGAAAAACATGCCTTCCGACGTACTGGCGTTGCCAATCGTGCCGAAGGCTACTTCGTTGCCGTTGTTGGAAAGCTGCGGGAACTGGTGCAGCTCGGGGTTTTGGCGGAACAGCTTGGAGGCGTAGGCCAGGCCCAGCAGGCGCGGCATCTGGCCGCCGGTGGGCGAAATGTCGGCCGAGGAATTCTTGGTCTGGGTGAGGTCGCGCAGGTTGCCGTCTTCGTCCAGCATGCGGGTGGCGAAGTGGCCGTTCATGGCGCGTCCGGCCGTGGCAGGTTCGGCTTCGGGGTCGGGGTTGGCGTAGAGCTGGGCGAAGTACTGCTCCCAGGTGAGCTGGCCGATGGCCACCATGAAGGTCTGGTCGCGGTAGTAGCCGGCGCGGAAGTCGCCGTTCTGGAAGGCGCGGGCCATGGCCAGCTGCGGCACTTCCTTGCCGTCGCCGAAGATGCCAAACTTGGCCTTGCCCATGAATACTTCCTTGCGGCCGGCCAGCGAGGCGTGCCGACTTTCCCAGGCCAGGCGGTAATCGGTGAGAAAATCAGCCTTGGAAAGCGTGGTGGCTAGCGCAGGCAGGGCGGTTTCGGCGGAGGACATAGGCGACTAAACAAGTGGTGGGAATTCGGGAGGGAAGGGCGAGCGGCCGGAGCCGTGGGCAAAAATACGGAATCGGGGCCGGCTAGGTGGTGCGGGCCGTTTGGCCGTATATTTGGGGTGACAACGTTGAGCGGAGTTTACGGCAGCGTCGCGTCCCGGCAAGTAACTGATTGCTCAGCGAAAACGGGATGCCTCAGGAAGCTCAACCGGACGTTATTTGTTGTACGCACGTTATTTTTCATCCATGAAAAAGCTTCTTACCCTCTGCCTGCTGGCTTTTGCCGTGGCGGCCCGCGCCCAGGGCGTGATGCAGTTCGAAACCGACAACCACGACTTCGGCAACGTGCCCGAGGGCACCATGGCCACCCACGAGTTCAAGTTCAAGAACACCGGCAACCAGCCCGTGGTCATCGCCAACGTGCAGGCCAGCTGCGGCTGCACCACCCCCGACTGGACCAAAACGCCCGTGCTGCCCGGCAAAACCGGCATCATCAAGGCCATGTACAGCAGCGCCGGCCGCCCCGGGGTGTTCAACAAGACGGTGACCGTGACCAGCAACGCCGCCGAAGGCAGCAAGGTGCTCAGCATCAAGGGCACGGTGCTGACCAAGGACCAGATTAAGCCCATGCTCACCCCGGCCCAGCTCGCCGCCTCGCCCCATATGGTGGTGGACCAGAGCAGCCACGACTTCGGCAAAATGGAAGCCGGCCAGCAGCCCTCGGCCCGCTTCGTGGTGAAAAACACCGGCAAAACCGAGCTCGTGCTCGGCGCCCTCACCTCGGGCTGCTACTGCGTGGGCTACAAGGCCACGCCCAAGCCCATTGCCCCCGGCCAAAGCGAAGTGGTGGAGCTGCTTTACACCCAGCGCCAGCTCGGCCAGGTGAGCGACGTGGTGACCATTGCCTCGAACGACTTGAGCGGCGACGCCAAAATCACGCTCAAAGCCAACATCGTGCGCGACCTCAGCGGCAACAGCATGGTGAAGGAAAGCGCCACGGCCGTGCCGTTTAAGTAGTCTGAACCGCGGATTTTTCGGATTTAGCAGATTCGTCGGATTTTGTGGAATTTGATTTAAGAAGCCCTGCCATTGCGGTAGGGCTTCTTTTTTGCTTGCGTCAAAAAATAATGTACATACATCATTCATGCGTATCTTTGTTGCATGGAAAATCCCACAACCAGCGGCTCCCCGGCCGCCAATGACGCCTACGTAGTGCCGGCGCAGACGCGCATTGGCCACGTCCATTTGCAAGTAACGGATATCGACAAATCCCTGAGTTTCTACCGCGACATTCTGGGTTTTCAGGTGGTGCTGCGGTTTGGTAACCAGGCGGCCTTTATTTCGGCGGGCGGCTACCACCACCATATTGGGCTCAATACCTGGAACAGCCTGGGCGGGCCGCCCGCGCGCAAGCACGGCGCGGGGCTCTACCACACGGCCATTCTGTACGCCACGTGGGCCGAGCTAGCGGGCGCGCTGCGGCAGCTGGCGCGGGCGAAGTACCCCATCACCGGCTCGGCCGACCACGGCGTGTCGGAAGCCATTTACCTCGACGACCCCGACGGCAACGGCGTGGAGCTGTACTGGGACCGGCCGCGCGAGCAATGGCCCCTGACGGCGGCGGGCGAGGTGCAGATGTACACCCGCGCGCTCGACCTGAACGCGCTGCTGGCGGAAGCCCCGCAATAAGGCCGGAATCCTGCGATGAGGAAGGGAACCGGGCGCCTTATCTTTGCGTCTCGAACACTCACCTCCTGCTTTCACCTCCACTCCCACCTCCTCTTTTATGATAATCGGCGTTCCCAAGGAAATCAAAAACAACGAAAACCGCGTGGGCCTCACGCCCGCCGGCGTCGCGGAGTTGCGCAAGCACGGCCACACCCTGCTGGTGCAAAGCACCGCCGGCGAAGGCTCGGGCTTTGCCGACGAAGAGTACCAGACGGCCGGCGCCACCCTGCTCCCCACCATCGCCGATGTGTACGAGCAGGCCGAGATGATTATCAAAGTAAAGGAGCCGATTGCGGAGGAATACCCGCTCATTAAGGAGAACCAGCTGCTGTTCACCTACTTCCACTTCGCCAGCGGCGAGGAGCTGACCCACGCCATGATTGAGCGCAAGGCCATCTGCCTCGCCTACGAGACGGTGGAGCTCAGCAACCGGGCCCTGCCCCTGCTCATCCCGATGAGCGAAGTGGCCGGCCGCATGGCCCCGCAGGAAGGCGCCAAGTACCTGGAGAAACCCCTGAAAGGCCGCGGCATTCTGCTGGGCGGCGTGCCCGGCGTGAAGCCGGCCAACGTGCTGGTGCTGGGCGGCGGCGTGGTGGGCACGCAGGCCGCGAAAGTGGCCGCCGGCCTCGGCGCGCAGGTCACCATCATGGACATCAGCCTGAACCGCCTGCGCGAGCTCGACGACTTCATGCCCAAGAACGTGATTACGCAGTACTCCAACGAGTACAACATCCGCGAAGCCATCAAGACCTCGGACCTGATTGTGGGCGCGGTGCTGATTCCGGGCGCCAAAGCCCCGCACCTCATCACGCGCGACATGCTGAAGACCATGCGCCCCGGCACCGTGGTGGTGGACGTGGCCGTGGACCAGGGCGGCTGCATCGAAACCTGCCACCCCACCACCCACGAAAACCCAACTTTCATCATCGACGACGTGGTGCACTACTGCGTGGCCAACATGCCCGGCGCGGTGCCCTACACCAGCACCCTGGCCCTGACCAACGCCACCCTGCCCTACGCCGTGAAACTGGCCAACCTGGGCTGGCAGGAAGCCTGCCGCCGCGACGAGGCCCTGCGCCTCGGCCTGAACGTGGTGCACGGCGAAGTGGTGTACAAAGGCGTGGCCGAAGCCTGGGGCCTGCCCTTAGTGAGCGTGGACTCGGTGCTGGAAGGCGCGACCGTTTGAGTTAAGCGTTAAGCGTTAAAAGTCAAGAGCCTTCCCGACCGTGCGTTGGGAAGGCTTTGCTTTGTTGCTCTTGTTTTCTAACTCTTGACTTCTAACCCTTAACTGTTAACTGACCTTGTTTCCCTCTCCTGCCATTCGCCTGCTGCTGCGCCGCTTTGCCCTGCTCATGGGCGTGTACACGTTGCTGCGACTGGGCTTTTACGCGCTGAACTTCAGTCCTTTTCGCAATATTGGCGCGGGCAGTGTGCTGAATGCGTTTGTGCACGGGCTGCGGTTCGACGTGGCCGCGCTGCTGTGGCTGAACCTGCCGCTGGTGCTGCCCTCGCTGCTGGTGCCGGTGCGCGCGCGCCGGGGGCAGCAGTGGCTGCGCGGGCTGTTTGTGCTGCTGAACTTCCCGGGGTTCCTGCTAAACATCATTGACTGGCAGTACTTTAAATTCATTGGCAGAAGGCTCAGCAATGAGTGGAGCACCATTGGGGAAGACATTGCGCAGCAAGCCGGGCAAATCGGGCTGCACTACTGGTATCTGGCCATTCCGCTGGCGGCGCTGGTGTACCTGCTGTGGTGGCTGTGCCCCATGCCCACGGCGGCCGAGGCGGCGTTTCGGCCCGGCCGCCGGGCCTGGGTGTTGCGCGTGCCGGAGGCCGCCGTGGTGGTGGTATTGGTGGTGCTGGGCCTGCGCGGCGGCTGGCAGCTCAAGCCCTTGCGCACGGGCACGGCGTTTGAGCTGCAGCCGGCCGTGCTGGGGCACCTGGCGCTCAACAGCACGTTTACGGTGCTGAAATCCATTGACGAAGTGCCGGTGGAGCGCAAGGGCTATTTTGCTTCGGCGGCGGCGCTGCGGCCCAGCCTGGGGGCGGTGCCGCTGCCGGCCCGCGCCGCGCCGCCCACCCCCGACAATGTGGTAATTCTGCTGCTGGAAAGCTTCAGCTCGGAGTACACGGGCGTGGACAACGGCGGGCTGGGCGGCTACACGCCTTTTTTTGATTCGCTGGCCACGGCACCTGGTTCGTTGCTGATGCGCGAAAACTACGCCAACGGCCGCCGCTCCATCGAGGCGCTGCCGGCCGTGCTGTCGGGCCTGCCTTCGCTCATGGACGAGCCCTTCATCACCTCCAGCTTCCAGACGGCCGAGCTGCACGGGCTGGGCGAAATTCTGGGGCGGCACGGCTACGCCACGGCCATGTACCACGCCGGCGCCAACGGCACCATGGGCTTCGACATGTTTGCCGGCATCGCGGGCATGCAGCGCTACTACGGCCTGAACGAGTACCCCGGCGGGGCCGCCAGCCCCGATTTCGACGGGCACTGGGGCATTTTTGACGAGCCCTACCTGCAGTATTTCAACCGGCAGCTGACGGCCACCAGGCAGCCGTTTTTTGCCACGCTCTTCACCCTCAGCGCCCACGACCCCTTCACGGTGCCGGCGCGGTACAAGGGGCGGTTTCCGGCGGGCACCCAGCCCATCCACCCCACCATTGCCTACACCGATTTGGCATTGCGCAACTTCTTCCGGGCCGCGCGCCGGGAGCCGTGGTTTGCACACACGCTGTTTGTGCTCACGGCCGACCACACCTCCCAATCGGACCAGGCCAGCTACCAGAACACGTTGGGCTACCACAAAACGCCCCTGCTCCTGCTGCGCCCCGGCCAGCCGCTGCCGCCCGCCAACCCGCACCGCATCAGCCAGCAGGCCGACGTGCCGGCGTCGGTGCTCGACGTGCTGGGACTGGCGCAGGAGCAGGGGCGCCTGCTGCCGTTTGGCTCCTCCGTGTTTGATGCGGCCAGCCCCGGCCGCGCGCTGTTTCGCGACGGCGACTCGTACTACCTGGTGCACGCCGACTTTGTGACGGAGCTCACCAACACCAACCAGGTGCGCCTCTACCCTTACCAAACGCACCTTATGCCCGTGGCGCCCGTGGCCTACCCCGACCCGGCGCTGGTGAAGAAGTACGGCGACGAGCTGCGCGCCTGCGTGCAGTTTTACGTGAATGGCCTGCTCGACAACCGGCTGTATAAGTAAACCTTCCGCCTGGCCACGGACAGGGCCGGCGGGCTGATGCCTTTGCGGGATGAGCTCGTGCGTTTGTTCTTACATTCGCTCGCTGCTAGTTGCTATGGAAATTTTAAAGCGCCTCAACGTCACCGTTTCGGGCTCCGGGCCCCGGGCCCTGGTTTTTGTGCACGGCTTCGGCTGCAACCAGCGCATGTGGCGGCTGGTGGCCCCGGCGTTTGCGGACCGGTACCGCGTGGTGCTGCTCGATTTGGTGGGGGCCGGCCAGTCGGACCTGACGGCCTACGACCCCGCCCGCTACAGCACCCTGGAAGCCCACGCCGACGACGTGCTGGCCGTGCTGCAGGCCCTGGACCTGCGCGACGCCGTGCTGGTGGGCCACTCGGTGAGCGCCACCATCGGGCTGCTGGCTGCCATTCGGGAGCCCGCGCGCGTGGCCCGGCTGGTGCTGGTGGCGCCCTCGCCGCGCTTCCTCAACGACGTGGGCTACACCGGCGGCTTCGAGCCGGCCGACATCGAAGACCTGCTCGACACCATGGACAACAACTACCTAGGGTGGTCGGCGGTCATGGCGCCCGTCATCATGGCCCAGCCCGACCGCCCCGAGCTGATGGCGGAGCTGCACAACAGCTTTTGCAGCACCGACCCGGCCATTGCCCGGCACTTTGCGCGGGTCACGTTTCTGGCCGACAACCGGGCCGACCTGCCGCGGCTGCGCGCGCCGGCCCTCATCCTGCAATGCGCCCACGACGCGCTGGCGCCCCGCGCCGTGGGCGACTACCTGCACGCCCACCTGCCCGACAGCCAGCTGGTGGTGCTCGACACCTCGGGCCACTGCCCGCACCTGAGCGCCCCGCAGGCCACCATTGCCGCGATTAATCATTTTCTGAAGCCCGTGCGTACAGCATGACCATGAGCGAGGCCGACGACATGCTGCCGGGGCTAGACCTGCGGTTGACCGAAGAAGACCCGGACGACCTGTATGAGCACGCGCCCTGCGGCTACTGCTCCTGCCTGCCCGACGGCACGCTGGTCAGAATCAACCAAACGCTGCTCAGCTGGCTCGGCTATGCGCGCCAGGAGCTGCTGGCCCGCCAGAGTCTGTCCCAGCTGCTCACGGTGGGCGGCCGCCTGCACTACGAAACCCACTGCGCGCCGCTGCTGCTGCTGCAGGGCGAGGTGCGCGAAATGAGCTACTCCCTGCGCCGCCGCGACGGCGGCATCCTGCCCGTGCTGCTGAACGCCACGCTGCGGCGCGACGCCGCCGGCGAGCCCTTGGTGGTGCGCATCACCCTGTTCGACATCACCGAGCGGCGCAAATACGAGCAGGACCTGCTGCGGGCCAAAGAGCAGGCCGAGGCCCAGCGCGAGCAGCTGCGCCTCCAGAACGAGCAGCTGACCCGCACCAACCAGGACCTGGACAATTTCGTGTACACGGCCTCGCACGACCTCAAGCAGCCCGTCAACAACCTGGCCGGGTTGTTTGGGGAGCTCCGGCGCACCGCCACGTTCAACGACCCCGCGGCGGCCGCCATGATGGGCATGGTGGACGAAGCCCTGCAGCAGATGCTCAGCACCATCGACGGGCTGACGGAAGTGGTGCAGCGCCAGCGGCAGCCGGAGCCGGCGCCCACCGAAACCACGGCCCTGCAGGCCCTCACCGAGGAAATCATCCGCGGCCTGCCCCCGCAGCCCCGGGGCCAGGAAGCCCATTTCACGCTGGACTTTGCGGCGGCCCCCGCCCTGCGCATGGCCCGCACCGCCCTGCACAGCGTGCTCGCCAACCTGCTCAGCAACGCCCTGAAATACGCCCAGCCCGGCCGGCGCCCGCGCATTGCCGTGAGAACCGCACGGGCGCCGGGTGCCACGGTGCTGCGCGTGCAAGACAACGGCCGCGGCCTCGACCTGGCGCGCCACGGGGCCGAGCTGTTTCAGTTGTTTCGCCGCTTCCACCCCGACGTGCCCGGCTCCGGCGTGGGGCTCTACTTAGTGCACCGCCTGGTGCACCAGGCCGGCGGGCAAGTGGAAGTGAGCAGCGTGCCGGGCGAAGGCACCACGTTTCAGCTGATTTTGCCCGAGTAGCGACCGGAACGGCCGGTTTCGGCCGAAATTAAGGCCCCTTATGGCGCGTCGCCTCGGCAAAGGCTGGAATTTCCGCCAGCCGCTCGTTTGTGCGCGTCGCAAAATTCACCCGCCAGCAATAGTGCACCAGCCCATTCGTAAGCAGCAGCAGCGGCGCGCCAATGGTTTGGTTGTAGGTGGCAGCCTGCCGGGCCACGGCCGCGTCGATGGCCACGCTGGGCGCCTTGCATTCCACCAGCAGCAGGGGCTGGCCGGCCGGGTCGAGGGCCAGCAGGTCGGTGCGCTTCTGGCGCTGGTTGTAGCGCAGGCCGCGCTCCAGGGCCAGCAGGCCGCGCGGGTAGCCCAGGTCGTTGATTAGATAGTGCACCACGTGCTGGCGCACCCACTCCTCGGGCGTGAGCACCACGTGCTTGCGCCGGAGCACATCCCAGATGAGGGGCTGATTTGTGGCCGATTGCGTAAGTTTGGCCTCGAAAGGCGGCAGGTCCAGGGCTTGCATCACCTCCAAAAATAGTGCTTGGTGCTTTGTGCCTGGTGCTTGGTGTTCTTCGCCTGGTGCCAAGGGAACGACAAAGCGGGCTTTTCAGCAGCCAAGCACCGGCGAACGGAGGCTGTTGTTTCATCACAGCCAAGCACTAAGCACCAACAACCAAGCACCAACCCATGAAGACCAAAGAAGAAATTGTTAATAACTGGCTGCCGCGCTACACGGGCGTGCCCCTGAACGAGTTTGGGCAGTACATCCTGCTCACCAACTTCAGCAACTACGTGTACATGTTTGCCGAGCAGTTTGGCACCGAAGTGCGCGGCCTCGACAAGCCCATGCAAACGGCCACGGCCCACGGCATCACCATCATCAACTTCGGCATGGGCTCGCCCATGGCCGCCACGGTGATGGACTTGCTCTCGGCCATCAAGCCCAAGGCGGCCCTGTTTCTGGGCAAGTGCGGCGGCCTGAAAAAAACCAAGCTCGGCGACCTGGTGCTGCCCATCGCCGCCATCCGCGGCGACGGCACTTCCGACGACTACCTGCCGAAGGAAATCCCGGCCCTGCCCTCCTTCCGCCTGCAGCGCGCCGTGTCATCGATGATTAAAAAGCACGAGCTGGACTACTACACCGGCACGGTGTACACCACCAACCGCCGCGTGTGGGAGCACGACCAAGAGTTCAAGGACTACCTGCGCCGCGTGCGCGCCCTGGCCGTGGACATGGAAACGGCCACCATTTTCGTGTGCGGCTTCATGAACGACATTCCCCACGGCGCCCTGCTGCTGGTGAGCGACAACCCGATGACGCCCGAAGGCGTGAAAACGTCCGAGTCGGACTCGAAGGTGACCACCAACTTCGTGAAGCAGCACCTGCAAATCGGCATCGAGTCGCTGCAGGAGCTGCAGTTCTCGGGCGAGTCGGTGAAGCACATGCGCTTCGAGTAAGGACCGCAGATTCTGCGGATTTAACGGATTTCGCAGGTCCTGACGGAGCATCCTCTCCGCACGTCATGCTGAGCGCAGCCGAAGCATCTCGCTTGCGGTAGTAATCCAATCATCGGGTTTACTATTGCACGCAAGATGCTTCGGCTGCGCTCAGCATGACGTGCTATTTTACGCTTTTCCGGTTCCAATTTTCATTTCCCCTCTCTCCCGCATGGCCCACATCTCCCCTCAGCTATTTCCAAAGCTTACCGCTTCCCTCCTGTCCCTGGCGCTGCTCAGCAGCTGCGGCGCCAAGCGCGAAGCCGTGGATTTGCTGGTGACCAATGCCACTGTTTACACCGTCGATTCGACCTTTTCGAAAGCTGAGGCCTTTGTGGTGAAGGACGGCAAGTTTGTGGCGGTGGGTTCGGCGGCTGACCTCAAAGGCAAGTACCAGCCGACGCAGGAGGTGGATGCGGGCGGCAAATTCATTTACCCCGGTTTCTACGACGCGCACTGCCACTTCTATCGCTACTCCCTCGGCCTAAGCTACGCTGATTTGGTGGGCACCACCTCCTGGGAAGAAGTGCTGCAGAAGCTGCAGCAGCACCGTCGGCAGCATCCGCAAGCGGCCTGGCTGCTGGGCCGCGGCTGGGACCAGAACGACTGGCCCGACAAGCAATTTCCGACCAAGGACAAACTGGACCAACTGTTTCCGGAGGTGCCGGTGGCCCTGATTCGGGTGGACGGGCACGCGGCCATTGTCAACCAGAAAGCCCTGGACCTGGGTGGGGTTACGGCCCGCACGCCCATCAGCGGGGGCACCATTGCCCGCGATGCCCAGGGCCGCCTCACGGGCTTGTTGGTGGACAACGCCACCCGCTTGGTGGGCAATAAAATTGCCGAGCCGTCGGAGGCCGAAGCCACGCAACTGCTGCTGCAAGGCCAGCAGAACTGCCTGGCCGTGGGCCTCACCAGCCTTGCCGACGCTGGCCTCGACAAAGCCAACATCGACCAGCTGGCGGCCTTGCAGCAGCAAAAGAAGCTCAAGCTGCGGCTCTACGCCATGCTCACCCCCACGCCCGAAAACCGCGCCTACTACCTCAAAAATGGCCCGGTGCTGACCGACCAGCTCACCGTGAGCTCCTTCAAAGTGTACGCCGACGGCGCGCTCGGTTCGCGCGGGGCCTGCCTGGTGAAGCCGTATGCCGACAAGCCCAAGGAAACCGGCTTTCTGCTCTCTACCGAGAAGCAGTTCCGCGACCTGGCGAAGGAACTGGCCGCGTCGAAATTCCAAATGAACACCCACGCCATCGGCGACTCGGCCAACCGCATCATCCTCAACATCTACGGCGAAGCCTTGAAGGGCCAGCAGGACCGCCGCTGGCGCATCGAGCACGCCCAGGTCATCACCCCGGCCGACATGCCCAAGTTCCGGCAGTTCGGCATCGTGCCCTCGGTGCAGCCCACCCATGCCACTTCCGATATGTACTGGGCCGGCGAGCGGCTGGGCGCCGAGCGCCTGAAAACCGCTTACGCCTACCAAGGGCTGCTGAAGCAATACGGCCAGCTGGCGCTGGGCTCCGACTTTCCAGTGGAAAACATCAACCCGCTGTTCGGCTTTCACGCTGCCGTGGCCCGGCAGGATGCCAAGAACTACCCGGCAGCCGGCTTCCAGATGGAAAACGCCATCTCGCGCCCCGACGCCCTGCGCGGCATGACCACCTGGGCCGCCCACGCCGCCTTCGAGGAGAAGCGCAAGGGCCAAATCCGGCCCGGCATGCTGGCCGATTTCGTGGTGCTGGATACGGACCTTTTGACGGCCCCGAACGAGAAGCTGCGCGGCGCCCAGGTGCAGCAAACTTGGATTGGTGGAAAGAAGGTGTTTGAGAAGAAATAAGGCTGGAACTGTCATTGCGAGGCCGCAGGCCGTGGCAATCCGTCCTCCCAACGCGACCAGCCTTGAGGCGTGACGAAGCCTGTTGTGAAACAGAAAAAGCCCCGGCTCTAAGCAGAGTCGGGGCTTTTTCACACTAGAATACTGGTCGCTGAGAACAGGACGGATTGCCACGGCCTGCGGCCTCGCAATGACAGTTCCAGCCTTATTTCTCGTCAGCGCTGGGACCATACAGGCCAGGCACCGGGATGTCGAGCATCCGCAGGTATACCGTGAGCTGGCCGCGGTGGTGAATGCTGTGGTTCAGGCCCATGATGCGGATGGCCGTGCCTTTGGGGTAGTCGAACACCACGTGCTCGCCGCGGTGCAGTTTGAAGTTGTGGGTCAGCTTTTCGTCGTCGCTTTCGCTCAGGGCCTGGCGCAGGGTGGCGCTGTACTCGTCGAAACGGGCCAGCAGCTCATCCAGGCTGGTGGGCGTGGGGCCGGGCTTGGGCGCGTTGGGGTCGAGGAAGTCGCGCGAGTCGTGAGTAACGAACAGCGTCTTGAACGCCAGCAGGTTCACCACGTGAGTGGCCAGCTGCCACAGGCTCATACTTTTGGGGTGGGGCTTGTAGTCGGCCCGCTCAAAGGGCACGCGCTCGATGGTTTTGCGGGTCTGGGCCAGCTCGTGGTTGAGCTCGGCGAGAATGTTCTTCTGAATGGAAGAGGTGTACATGAAAGGTGGGATAAGAAGATGTAGCGCGGACTTTTAGTCCGCGGGCCAAAGCTATTCCATTTAATCCAACTCGCGGACTAAAAGCCCGCGCTACCGCGCCACGGGCGCCCCCATTTCCGCCCCGGCCGAGGCGGGCGGCGGGGCCGGCACGGCCACCGGGCCCAGCGAGTCTTCGCGCAGCTTCTTGCCGCGCAACGTGAGCAAGAAGATGAAGCCCAGGATGAAGAATACAATGAGCGAGAGAATGCTGTTGCGCATCGAGCCCGTGATTTGGGCAATGACGCCGAACACGGCCGTGCCGATGACGATGCTCAGTTTCTCCGTCACGTCGAAGAAGCTGAAGAAGGCGGCCGAGTTGGGCGTATTCTCCGGGATAATTTTCGAGTAGGTGCTGCGGCTCAGGCTCTGGATGCCGCCCATGGTGAGGCCGATGACCGAAGCCAGCGCGTAGAAGCTCCAGCCGGCCTGCACGAAGTAGCCCGCCACGCAAATGCAGCCCCAGATGGCCACCGACCAGCTCAGGGCCCGCGTGTTGCCGATGGCTTCGGAGAGCTTGGCAAACAGGTAGGCGCCCAGAATGGCCACCACTTGCAGCAGCAGAATGGTCACGATGAGGGCCGTGCTTTCGAGGTGCAATTCTTTGTCGCCGAAGATGGTGGCCACGTACATCACCGTTTGCACGCCCATGTTGTAGGTGAAGTAGGCCAGCAGAAACTTCTTGAGGTTGGGCAGCTGGCTGAGCTGGTCCCACACCTTGCCCAGCTCGCGGAAGCCGTTCAGCACCCAGCCGCCTTCAGCGGCGGGGGCATCGGCGGGGCGGCCGGTGTCGGGCGGCAGGGTGAAGAAGGGAATCTGCGCGAAACCGGCCCACCAGATGCCCGTGAGCAGGAAGCTCAGGCGGGTGGCAAAGCCCTTCTCAATGCCGATTTCCTTGTTGAAGGTGACCAGCACCAGGCAAATAACCAACAGGATAACCGAGCCGATGTAGCCCATCGAAAAGCCCTTGGCCGAGAGCGAATCGAACTTCTCCTCCGAACTGATATCGGGCAAATACGAGTTGTAGAACACGATGCTGCCGCTAAAGCCCACCGTGGCCGCGATGAACACGAACGTGGACAGCGTGAGCGTGCCCTTGGTGAAGAAGAACAGCCCCGCGCAACTGATGGCCCCGATGTAGCAGAAGATTTGCAGGAACAGCTTCTTGCGGCCCGAGAAGTCGGCCAGCGAAGTCAGAAACGGGCTGACCAGTGCAATGAGCAGGAAAGAAAACGAGATGGCGTAGGTGAGCAGCGACGAGCCCGGCACCTGGAAACCCAGGAAATCGACGGTGTTGCCCTCGGCGGGGTTGATGTCGGCCGTGACGGCGCCCCAGTAGATGGGGAAGATGCTGCTCGTAATCACCAGCGGGTACACCGAGTTGGCCCAGTCGTAGAAGGTCCAGCCGGTGGTGATGCGCTTGTTGTCTTTTTCTACCGCTCCAGCGGCGGCAAGAGGCGTCGGGGTTGGGGTCATAAGGGGGCGCGCGAAGAGTGAAGGGGATTGCGCCGGGGAAGGTAACGGGTTTTTAGGGTTCTGGTTGGGCGGGCGTCGGGCAGCTATTGGGATTGTTGGGCCACCCGCCGAAAATATGCACGCGCCATACCGGCAAACTCGGCCGAATCGAGCGCCGCGGTATCCCAGATGCGTTGGGCTTCGGCTACCATCTCCACGGCATCCGCATAGCTTAGTTTCAACTCCCGAAAGAAGCCAGCAATGGCCGGCGCCAGCGGCCGGCTCATATCGAGCCCGGCCAGCAGGCGGGCCTGTTTGATGGACTTCAGGCGTTCGGCCCGGCGCTTGATTAGTTCGGGCCGGTCGAGGCCAAAGACCCAAATGCAGCCGGCCCCGCGCTCATCCAGCGCCTGCGCCGCATCATCGACAAAGGACAGATGGGCGGCGGGGTCTTCCGTGGCCGGGTCGGGCAACAGCGGCTGCTCATCGCTCAGGAAATCGGCGTGCGACTGGGCGCGGTCGGCCGGGTTTCGCAAAGGAAAATAGTTGCCCTTGAAACGCTGGTTGCACAGCTGGCAAGCGAAATACAGGTTATGCCAGTTGTAGGCCAGCCAGTAATAGCCGGGCTTGTGCAAGGCATCGGCCGCGTCTTGCCGATAGCCTCCTTTGGGCCGGAAATGCTCCACATCGCCGTAGCTGGTGCTGCTGAAATACGATTCGCAGTAGCAGCATTTGTCGTGCTGGTCGGCCCGGAGCCGCTCCTTCACCCGGTTGTCGTTGTAAATGCCGTCCCGCGACTCCAGCAATTTATTGTCGGCTACCCGACAGGCCGCCGGGTCGGCTTCCTGAGTTTCCTGCAGCTTCTTCAAATGGCGGGCGCCGCGGGTGCCCAACGGCGCCGGCACGGCCGGGCTCTTTGCAATCCGAATCATGGCCGGCTATTCCAGGATGTCGGCTTTGCCCAGGTTGCGGGCCAGTTGGGTCAGCAGGTCCTCGGCCCGGCGCTCGGGGCGCGTGGTGCCCACGGGCTGGTCGGCGACGCTGGCATTAAGGCCCGCCAGTTCTTCCTTTTCCTTGGCCGTTAGCCGCTTCTTCAGCAGCAGCTCGTTGCGGCGCTTCAGGTCGGCTTCGGTTTGGGGCGAGAGCGGGGGCGTGTCGTCGAATAGCTCGCTGCTCAGGATTTGCTCCAGGCGCCAGTGGCGCACGTCGGGCAGGTCGCGGCCCTGATGCACTATCGTCTGGTCGCCTTCCCTCTTTAGAAGCACCACGTTAGCATCGGCATCCGTAGCCGCCTGCACCACCAGCGGGCTGTGCGCCGTGGCAATGAACTGGGTGTTCTTGAAGATGCCGCTGAGGAAGCCGATGAGCTTGCGCTGCCAGCTGGGGTGCAGGTGCAGGTCGATTTCATCGATGAGCACAATGGCGGGCATTTCCAGCGGGTTCTTGCTGTCGGGGTAACGGATAAAGAGCTTGCTGGCGAAGTCGGTGAGCCACACCACCAGGGTTTGGTAGCCCAGGCTCATGTCGCGCAGGCGCACCCAGCCGTAGGGGGTTTCTACCTCTACAAACTGTTGGTGGCCTTCACTGATGATGATGATATTTGTTATATCCGGCAAAACTTTTAATAAAGTTTGCCGCACTTGCTCTAGTGACTTTGCAGCTTGCTTATCACCTTTAAGCGAACTATACTCCATTCGCAAAAACCACTCTTCAGGGTTCACCAAATCAGCTCGGTCATCAAAAAGGCTAGCGCATGAGTAAGAAGAATGAGACGCGTCTCCAAGAGCAGAATTACCAGTCGTACGGCCAGCACCGTAACCATAGCATACAAGTCCAATTAACTCTTCGGTACCTCCATAACTGCTACCGATTATTCCATCTCTCCTTGCATTTTCTCTACTTGCACGATAAAGAAACGTTTCGTGTAGAACTTCAATCGAAGGGTCTGCTGGGTTTGATAATAGTGTCCCTGTTTTTGTAACACAATCAATGCGTGTATCAGTATGCGCTGTGTTTCTAACGAAATACCAATTGTATTTCAAATCGGAAAGCAAACCCACAGCCCCATACTTTGATTGTGGCTGAAATTCCGGCATCATCGCCGCCAACGCCTTCAACACCGTCGTCTTCCCCACCCCATTATCCCCGAGAATAATCGTCCACTGCGCGGGTCTTCCATCGGGGCGGGTGAAGGAAATGGTTTGCTTCTCGCCGAAGCTGCGCACGTTTTCCAGGCTCAGGGAGAGGAAGTAGGCGGGCGGCGGGGCGGTGGTTTTGTCGGGCATCACGAGGGGAAAGGAGGCGGGGCGCGGTGGGCCCAAAAGTAGCAGGCCCGCCGGGTTTCGGCGGGCCTGCGGGGCCAGAGGCAAAACATCGGGACCTTTTGCCCAACTCATCGGGACCTTTTGGGCAAAAGGTCCCGATGAGTTGGGCTGGGGCGCCGGGCGGCCTTTTTACTTGGCGGCGCGCCGCAGCTCGGCGCCTTGCATGGCCAGGGAAAACAGCTTGCCGGGCCGGAACTGTACCTTCACGGTGTTGATGAGGGCCCGGGTAAATTCCTTCTCCGTGGGCGCCCCCGTCCCCTGCACGGAGGTAGAAAACGAGCCAAAGTCGCCGAAGCGCACGATGCGGCCCTCGGCCAATTCGGCGGGCACCACCTGGAAAAAGGCTTCGAGCACGGCCATCACGTCCACGGTGCTCACCGTGGAAATGTCGCTGATGCGCTTGGCCAGGCCGCGTACGGTGGTTTCGCCGGTGCTTTTGGCTTGGGCGTAGAATTTCTTGGGAGCCTTGGCGTCGCCAGGATTGCCACGTTCAATCAGGGAGTACTCAATGGGCATGGTGCAAAACGGTTTGGGTGATAGATGGGCGGAAGATAGGCGAAACCGGCTGATTATCCGGCCCAATGGCTGACGTTTGGGGTGCCTTGGCTAAAAGTATCGGCCGAAGGCGCGTAGCTTGCTCCTGACTTCTGCTCCCCAGCCCACTTCCCGCCCATGACCAAATTCCTCTCCCACTTGCTGTGGCTGCTGCCCGGCGCGGCCGCGGCGCAAGGCCCGGTGGCTTTCGTGCTGAAAGGCCAGCTCGACCCCAGCCTCCAGCCGCCCGCCAAAGTATACTTGTACCGCAACGGCGAAATCACTGATTCGGCCGGTGTCCGGGGTGGGCAGTTTGAAATCAAGGGCCTCTCGCCCGGCCCGGACCGCGCCTACCTGATACTGGACCGGCAAGGCCGCCACCCGCAAAACGTGTGGGAGGCCGACCTGAAACACGGGTTTTACCTCGAAGAAGGCACCGTCACGTTCACCAGCCCCGACTCGCTGAAGCACGCGCGCCTCGCGGGGCCGCGCCTCACCACCGAATGGCAGCAGCTGCTAAAATCGACCGAGCCCATTGTGCAGCGCCTCAAGCAGCTGGAAGCCGACGACCGGGCCGCCACGCCCGAGGTACGCAAGTCGCATACGTTTCAGGATATGCGGGCGGAACGCCGGGCCGCCATCGACCGCGACCGCAACGCGTTGTATTCCGACTTTGTCCGGGCGCACCCGGCCTCCCTGGTCAGCCTGTACCAGGTCGACCTCATGAGCAATGCGAAGGCCGACAAGCAGCTGGCCAAGCAACTCCTGGCCGGGCTCTCGCCGGAGCTGCGCGCCAGTGCGCTGGGCCAGAAAGTAGCGGCCAAGGTGCAAGCCCCCGACGCGCTGACCGTCGGCATGCCGGCGCCGGACTTCACCCTGGCCACGCCCGACGGCCGGGCCGTGGCCCTGCGCAGCTACCGCGGCAAGTACGTGCTGGTCGATTTCTGGGCCAGCTGGTGCGGGCCCTGCCGGGCCGAGAACCCCAACGTGGCCCGGGTGTACCAGGAATTTAAGGGCCGCAACTTCGACGTGCTGGGCGTGTCCATCGACCAGCCCACGGCCCGCGCCAAGTGGCTGAAAGCCGTGAACGACGACCACCTGCCCTGGGCGCAGGTGCTGGATTCGGAAGCCGCCACCGGCAAAGTAGCCGCCCGCTACTACGTGGACGCCATTCCGCAGAACTTCCTGGTGGACCCCACCGGCAAAATCGTGGCCATGAACCTGCGCGGCGAAGCGCTCAAAACCGCGGTGGCGCAGTTCATCAAATAACCGGCGCGGACGGGTGAAATAGAAGTTATCAAATCACGAAGCTGAGCGATATATCCGGTATTTCGCCGGAACTTTGCTCCCGGAAAGCTAGGCCCTGCCCCCAGCGGGGCCTTTCTGTGTCCGGTTGTGGTTCTTTTTTCTTCTCTTCCCCCCTTTTCATGCGCCGTATCCTTACGCGTTGGCTCTGCCTCGGCAGTGCGTTATTTTCTGGTTTGCCGGCCGTGGCCAGCCCCGCTCCGGTGGCCCCCTTGCCGGCCGATGCCCACCCCCTGCGCTTCGTGCCCAACCAGCGGCAGTGGGAGCAGCCCATTCTTTTCGCCGCCGACGTGCCCGCCGGCCGCCTCTTTCTGGAGCGCGGCCGCCTGCTGGTGGCCCGCTACGACGCCCCGGCCGTAGACCGCGCCCACCACACGCCCCGCGGGAAGGGGCAACCGGTTCGCATCGGCGGGCACGCCTATTCGGTGAGCTTCGTGGGGGCCAACGCCCGGCCCGAGGTGCGCGGCGAACAGCCCACGGGTGAGCGGTTCAACTACTTCCTCGGCAACGACCAAAGCCGCTGGGTGAGCGGCGTGCCGGCCTACACCGACGTGCGCTACCAGCAGCTCTACCCCGGCACCGACCTGCGCTTTTACTCGCGCGGCCCGGTGATGGAGTACGATTTTGAGCTGGCTGCCGGGGCCGACGCCGGCCGCATCCAACTGCGCTACGAGGGCCAGGAGTCGCTCACGGTGGTGGACGGCGCCCTGCACATCGGCACCAGCGTGGGCCGCGTGACCGAGCAGAAGCCGGTTGCCTACCAACTGATTGAGGGCCGGCGCGTGGCCGTGCCCTGCCAGTACGTGCTGGGGCCGGGGCACACGGTGAGCTTCGGCCTGCCCAAGGGCTACGACCACTCCAAGCCGCTCGTCATCGACCCCGTGCTGGTGTACTCGACGTATTCCGGGGCTACGGCGCGCTTCAACTGGGGCTACACCGCCTGCCCCGACACGCTGGGCAACCTCTACGCGGCGGGCATCAACTTCACGGCCGGCTACCCCACCACCACGGGGGCCCTGACCTACCGCGGCGCCAAAGACATTGTCATCAGCAAGTACAACCCCGCCGCGCCGGTGGGCACTAGCAGCCTGGTGTACGCCACCTACCTGGGCGGCACCGACGACGAGTACCCCCACAGCCTGGTGGTGAACCGGGCGAATGAGCTGGTGCTGCTCGGCAGCACGGAGTCGACCAACTTCCCGGTCACCACGGCCTCCTACCGCCGCACCCTTGCCGGCGGCACCGATTTGGTGTTGGCCAAGTTCGACGCCACCGGCACCCGCCTGCTGGGCTCGACCTACATGGGCGGCACCTCCGACGACGGCCGCCTGCCCACCAGCAGCAACCTTTACAACAACTACGGCGACGACTTCCGGGGCGACGTGATAACCGACCGCCAGAACAACATCTACTTCACCTCGGGCACGCTGTCGAGCCTGTTCCCCACCAGCGCCGGCGCCTACCAAACCAGCCGCCGCGGCACCCAGGACGCGGTGGTGGTGAAGCTGAACCCCAACCTTACGGGCATGATTTGGAGCACCTACCTGGGCGGCACCCGGGAGGACGCGGCCTACAGCATCCAGCTCGATAGCCTGAACGGCGTGTTTGTGGCCGGCGGCACCACCAGCACCGACTTCCCCGGCACGGTGGGCGGCCTGCGCGCCACCTCCGGCGGCGGCCCGGCCGATGGCTTCGTGGCCCACCTCTCGCCCACCGGCACCACGCTGGTGCAAAGCACCTACCTGGGCACCAGCAGCTACGACCAGGCCTACTTCGTGCAGCTCGACCGCAAGGCTGCGGTGTACGTGCTGGGCCAAACCAACGGCGCCTACCCCGTGACGGCTGGCACCTACCGCAACACGGGCAGCCGCCAGTTTATTCAGAAGATGAATTACGGGCTGTCGGCTTCGGTGTATTCGACGGTGATTGGCAACGGGCCGGGTACCAGCAGCTCCGCCAATCCATACCCGTCCAACCTCGCGCCCACGGCATTTCTGGTCGATAACTGCGGGCAGATTCTGCTCTCGGGCTACGGCGCGGCCAGCATCGCGGGCATGCCCACCACGCCCGACGCCCTGCGCCTGACGGCCACCAACAGCACCGCCAGCTCGGCCGCCAATGCCAATACGGACACCTACGGCTACCTCTACATCATGCAGCTCTCGGCCAACGCGCGGCGGCTGGTGTACGGCACCTACTTCGGCACCGGCACCACGCACGTCGACGGCGGCACCTCGCGCTTCGACAAGCGCGGCATCATCTACCAGGCCATCTGCGTGCGCGCCCAGCCGAATGGCAACCCGCCGCCGGCCATTACCACCACGCCCAACGCCGTGGCCCGCACCATGGTGGGCAATGGCGAAACCACCAGCGCCGCCCTCAAGCTCGACATCGTGCGCCTCGACGCCAGCTTCGTGCCGGCCGCCAACGGCGCGCCCAACACCCGCACCGGCTGCGCGCCGCTCACCGTCACTTTCACCCGCGCCAACCCGTCGAACAACGGCACTACCTGGACCTTCGGCAACGGCCAGACCTCGACCCAGCCCAACAACGTGAGCGTGACCTACAACGCCCCCGGCCGCTACCCCATCAGCCTCACTGCCTACGACTCGACCAGCTGCCAGGCCGCCGTCATCAGCCGCGATACCGTGACCGTGTTCGGCCTGCCCCGCGCCGCCCTCGGCCCCGACCAGACCGTGTGCCCCGGCGCCTCGGCCACGCTCACGGTGGCGGGTGCCTCGCCGGTGCAGTCGGCTATTTACAGTTGGAGTCCGGCCACCGGCCTCAACACCACCAGCGGCCCCCGCGTCATCGCTACGCCCACGGCCACCACGCAGTACATCGTGACGGCCACCACGTTTGGCAGCGGCTGCATCAGCCGCGACACCGTGGTGGTGAACGTGCGCAGTGCCCTTGCGGTGGCCATTGCGCCGGCCCCGCCCCTGTGCCCCGGCGCTTCGGCCACCCTCACCGCCACCGATGCAGGCGCGGGCGCCACCTACGCCTGGAGCCCGGCCGTCGGCCTGAGCGGCACCAGCGGCCGCACCGTCACGGCCAATCCTTCGGCCACGACCACCTACACTGTGCAGGTGACCACGGCCGCCGGCTGCACCGGCAGCGCCAGCATCGTGGTCAACCGCCTGGGACAGGACGTGGTGGTGCTGCACGCCACGCCCACCCTGGCCATCGCGGGCCAGCCAGTGGCTTTTGCTGACACTTTGCAGAGCGTGTTTCCGCTCACCAACCGCGTGTGGGACTTCGGCGACGGGCAAACGGCCACTGGCCTCACGCCCACCCACGTGTACGCCGCGCCCGGCACCTACACCGTGCGCCTGAACGCCAACTCGCGCGGCGGCTGCCCGATTAAGGCCGTCCTGCAACTCGTGGTGGCCCCCGACCGCGTGCCCAACATCATCACGCCCAACAACGACGGGCAAAACGACGACTTCCGCCCCCCCGTGCCCGCCGAGGGCGCGGCCCTGCAAATCTTCGACCGCTGGGGCCGCAAGGTCTTCGAGCAGAATAACTACACCACCGGCTGGGGCCCCGGGGCCGGCGTGGCCCCCGGCGTGTACTTCTACCAGCTGCGCGACGCCGCCGGCCAGACCCGGAAAGGCTGGCTGGAAGTGGTGAAGTAGCCTCACTCTTCGGCCGCAAAATAGGCCCGTCCCGGACTGGGGGCGGGCCTTTTTTGCGGCCGAAGAGCAACGAAGGGCCCGGGCCTGGTGCAGCCCATCACCCAACGCCGAAGGGCCCGGGCCGTTAAATACCGGCGGCGGTTGTCATTCCCGCCGGTGCCCAGCCATGCACAAAATGCTGTCCCTCCTGCTCTCGCCGCTGCTGGCAACCGCCGCGGCCTGCGGCGACTGCGTGCCCGTGGAGCTAACGGCCGAAGAGCGAACCTGGGTCGAGGTGTACCACCCCGGCCAGCAAATCACCTTCCGCAGCAACCGGGGCGCGACCAACGTGCTCACGGCCCAGGCCCTGCGCGAGTTTCACGACAACCAGAACTGCAACCAGCTGGAAGCCGGCAAGTACCAACCCCTCCGCGCGACGCTGGCGCTGCAATCGGCCACCAACTACGGCGGCCCCGACAACCCCGGCTTCTCGCTGCTGGTGGAGAAAACCTCCCCCAAGCACCCCGCTACGCTGCTATTCATGCTGGCCGGGCTGCTCGGCACCAAGAGCGACGTGCCCGGCGGCCCGGTTTTCAAGCTGCTGCCCGCGCCCCTGACGTTGGCCGGCGGCCGTAGCTTTCCGAAGGCTTACGCGCTGCGCAACGAGCAAAACGCCATCTACCTGCGCGGCAGCCAGCTGCGGGCCGCGTTCTGGGACCAGCGGGCCGGCCTGCTGCGCTACGAGCTGGCCAGCGGCGAAGTCTTCGACCTGGTGCCGTAGGCCACACAGCGGGCGGGACCGAAAACGCCCGCTGCGGCCTCCTGCAATAAAAAGAAAAAGCCCGTTTCCTGCTTGGAAACGGGCTTTTCGCTGAGAGGATGGGATTCGAACCCACGATGACCTTTTGAGCCATACACACTTTCCAGGCGTGCTCCTTCGACCACTCGGACACCTCTCAAGGTTGGCGGTTGATGGGGCAAAGATAGGGGTGGAATTGAGTTAGGAGTTAGGAGTTAAGAGTTAAGAGTTGATGTTTTGTGGACTCCTAACTCTTAACTCCTAACTCTTAACTCATTTTCAAAGCGTTATCTCGCCCCTTAAATCCTGCATCAGCAGCTGGCGGGTGCGCTCCTCGCCCAGCCCCAGGCCGAGCACGAACATGAGCTTGGTCACGGCCGACTCGGTCGTGAGGTCGTCGCCGCCCACGATGCCCATTTCGGTAAAGGCAGCGCTGGTTTCGTACTTGCCCTGCACCACACGGCCTTCTTCGCACTGGCTCACGTTCAGCAGCCACACGCCGCGCTGGCGGGCCTCGGCCAGGCAAGCGAGAAACCACGGCGCCGTGGGCGCATTGCCCGAGCCGTAGGTTTCGAGCACGCAGCCGCGCAGGCCCGGCACGCCCAGAATGGCCGCCACCACCGCCTCCGTGATGCCCGGAAATAGCCGCAGCACGGCCACCCCGGTTTCGAGGTTTTGGTGCACTTTGAGGCGGGCGCCGGGCAGCAGGCGGATGCTTTTGTCGTCGAACTCGAGGCTGATGCCGGCGCGGGCCAGCGGCGGGTAGTTTTCGCTTTTGAAGGCGGCAAACTGCTGGCTTTCGACCTTCTTGGCCCGCGTGCCGCGGATGAGGACGTCGTTGAAGAACACGCACACTTCCGGCACCCGCACGGTGCGGGCGCGCGGGTGGCGCGCCGCCGCAATTTCCAGGGCCGTGACGAGGTTGCGCTGGGCGTCGGAGCGGTTGGCGCCCACGGGCACCTGCGCCCCGGTGAACACCACCGGCTTGCCCAGATGCTCCAGCAAGTAGCTCAGCCCGGCGGCCGAGTAGGCCATGGTATCGGTGCCGTGCAGCACCACGAAGCCGTCGAAATCGGCGTAATGCCGGCCGATGAGCTGGGCCAGAAACAGCCAGTCGGCCGGCGTCACGTTGCTGCTGTCGATGGGCGCGGGCAGGCTCAGCATCTCCAGCCGGAACGGCAGCCGGGTCAAATCGGGCATCTTGCGGTCGAGGCGGCCGAACTGCATGGGCACCAGCTCGCCGCTGCGGTTCAGGGCCATGCCCACCGTGCCGCCGGTGTAGATGATGAGCAGGCGCGGCGCGGCGGCGTCGGCGCGGGTGGGCAGGGGCAGCAGGGGCAGGTCGAGGTCGGGCATGGGCGGGAATAACGGAGACGCAAGAACGGCATACTCCCCTCCTTTTTTAAGGAGGGGACGCTGGTGCAAAGCGCCAGCTGGGGTGGTAAAATCGTTGAACGATGTCAGAACTACGCCAGCGCAAGTCGTTCGCCTATCGTTCAACGACTGCAACCACCCCCGTCCGAGCCTGCGGCTCGAACATCCCCTCCTTCAAAAAGGAGGGGAGTTGGCGTTCTGCTGTGCAAGGTAGGCGCGCCGGTTTTTTTGCCCGCGGGCAGCCCGGCGCGGGCATCTGCCGTATGGCGGAAGGTCCTCCCCTTTCGTTTTGCTATGACTCCCAATTCCTCAAACCCCGATAAACCCGTCACCGACGTCATCGTTATTGGCGCGGGCATCATGAGCGCCACCCTCTGCGTGCTGCTCAAAGCCCTCGACCCCACCCTCACCATCGCCGGCTACGAGCGCCTCGACGCCGTGGCCGCCGAAAGCTCCGACGCCTGGAACAACGCCGGCACCGGCCACTCGGCCTTCTGCGAGCTCAACTACACCCCCGAGCGGCCCGACGGCTCCATCGACATCAGCAAGGCCGACAAAATTGCCGAGCAGTTTGAGCTAAGCAAGCAGTTCTGGGCCTCGCTGGCTCTGGAAGGCATGCTGCCCGACCCCGCGTCCTTCATTCGCACCATTCCGCACATGAGCTTTGTGTGGGGCGCCGAAAACGTGGAGTACCTGCGCAAGCGCCACACCGCGCTGCTGCACTCGCCCCTGTTCCAAGGCATGGAATTCAGCGAAGACCCCGAGCAGATTGCCCGGTGGATTCCGCTGGTGATGGAGGGCCGCGACCGCAGCGTGCCCGTGGCCGCCACGCGCATGACCATCGGCACCGACGTCAACTTTGGCGCCCTCACCCGCGCGTTGTCCAACTACGTGAAGAGCCTGCCGGGCGTCGAGTTCAACTTGAACCATGAAGTCGAAGATTTCCGGCACAAGCCGGACGGCATCTGGCGGGTGAAAGTCCGCGACCTGGCCACTGGCGAAAGCAGCAAGGTGCGGGCGCGCTTCGTGTTCATCGGGGCCGGCGGGGGCTCGCTGCCGCTGCTCGAAAAGTCGGGCATTCCGGAGGCCAACGGCTTCGGCGGTTTCCCCGTGAGCGGGCAGTGGCTGAAGTGCCGCAACCCCGCCGTGATTGCCCGGCACGAGGCCAAAGTGTACGGCAAGCCGGCCGTGGGCTCGCCGCCCATGTCGATGCCCCACCTCGACTCGCGCCAGATAAACGGGCAGAAAGAGCTGCTGTTTGGGCCATACGCGGGCTTCAGCACCAAGTTTTTGAAGAAGGGCTCTTACACCGATTTGTTCCGTTCTATTGAGCTGGGCAACATCCGGCCGCTGCTCTACGCCGGCGCCCGCAACCTGGGCCTCACCAAGTACCTTATCGGCCAGGTGCTGCAGTCGCCGGAAGACCGCACCGCCGCCCTGCGCGAGTATTACCCCGAGGCCAACCCCGCCGACTGGCAGCTGGAAGTGGCCGGCCAGCGCGTGCAGGTCATCAAGAAAGACAAAAAGCAAGGCGGCGTGCTGGAATTCGGCACCGAAATGGTGACTTCGGCCGACGGCTCCATTGCCGCGTTGCTGGGCGCCTCGCCCGGCGCCAGCACCGCCGTGGCCATCATGCTCGATTTGGTACAGAAATGCTTCCCCGAGCGGGCGAAGTCCCCGGAATGGCAGGCGCGGTTCAAGGAGTTGGTGCCATCTTTCGGCAAGCGCCTGGCCGACGACCCAGCCCTCACGGCCGAAGTGCGCGAGCGCAGCCACCAGGCGCTGAAGCTGGACGCGTAAGGCAACTAAGCAAACGTATATTAATGAACGGTCATGTCGAGCTTGTCGAGACATCTCGCGTGCCGCAGTAATCCAACCGTCAGGATTAGTGGTGGCATGCGAGATGTCTCGGCAAGCTCGACATGACCGTTCTATGTATTGTCGTTCAATTACCGCTTGTTCATCAGCCGGAACCGCTCGTCGAGCTCCGCTCGCGAGGCAAGCCGTGCCTGCTCCGACGTGCCATAGCCCACTTCCTCCTCCCCGGCCGCCAGCCGGGCCATGACGGAATCGGCGAAGTCATCGACGGGCACGCCGAAGGTGTGCAGGCCGGGCCCGCCCAGGTCGGTGTTCACGGCCGGGGGCACGATTTCGAGCACCGCAATGCCGGTGGGCTGAAGCTGGTGGCGCATCGAGAGCGTGAAGGAATGCAGCGCCGCCTTGGTGGCGCTGTAGATGGGCGCAAAGGCGGCCGGCGCAAACGACAGCCCCGACGTCACGTTGATAATAGCCGCGTTCGCCTGCTCGCGCAGGTGCGGGATGAGCAGCGTGCTCAAGTGAATGGGCGCTTCCACGTTGATGACGATTTCCTGGCGCAGGTGGTCCCAGTCGGCCCCGGGCGCGGCCAGTTGCACGCGGTTCTGGATGCCGGCGTTGTTGACCAGCACGTTGAGGCCGGGGTAAGTGGCGGTGGCCCAGCGCACCAGCTCGGCGCGTTCGGCGGCGTCGGCCACGTCGCATTGCCGCGTGATGAGGGCGGGGTGCAGTTGCTGGGCTTCGGCAAGCTTGTCGGCCCGGCGGCCCACGGCGATGACGGTGCTGCCGGCCCGCAAAAAGCGCACGGCCAGCGCCAGGCCGATGCCCGAGGCGCCGCCGGTGAGAAGAAGGGTGTTGGTGGCGAGATTCATGGAAGCAAACAGGAAGAAAAGACCGGCGCTAACAAGCAATGCGCGCCGTTGGTTGACGAAATTGCGCCGCATCCGGCCCAGTTCAGGGCCGCGGTGCTGGTAGTACGCCCCGTTTCTCTTCTTGTTTATGATTGTTCTCGAACCCTTCACCGCCGACGATTTCTCCCAACTCATGGAATGGGTCGACGACGAGCGGCTGATGAAAGAGTGGAGCGGCTCAATGTTTTCCTTCCCCCTCACCCAGTCCGGCCTGGCGTGGTACGTGGAAGGCGCCAACGACATGAACGACCCCGATGTGTTCATCTACAAAGCCGTGGAAACGGCCACCGGCGTCACCGTGGGCCACATTTCGCTCGGCGGCATCAGCCAGCGCGACCGCGCCGGACGCATCACGCGCGTGCTGGTGGGCAAGAGCACGGAACGCCGCCGCGGCATCTGCCAGGGCATGGTGAAGGCCCTGCTCCGCATTGGGTTCGAGGACCTGAAACTGCACCGCATCAGCCTGGGCGTCTACGACTTCAACACGGCCGCCATCAAGTGCTACCTCAAGTGCGGCTTTCAGCAGGAAGGCGTCCTGCGCGACGTGGTGCGCCACGACGACGACTACTGGAGCCTGGTGGAAATGGGCATTCTGGAAGACGAGTGGCGGGCGCTGCAGGCAGGCTAGTGCAGTAGGGTGCCGTTCAGAAAAAAGAGTAAATTGCCGGCCTACACTTCCCCGCCTGTACTCCCATGAAAATCAACCACCTACTCTTCGGCCTGGGGCTCATCAGCGCCGGCGCGCAGGCCCAGCAGGCCCCCGGCATCCAGAACCTGCCCGTGGCCCAGCGGGACTACAGCAAGGTGACCGGCAACGAATACGGGAGCCTGACCGAGCTAACCAACGGCGCCAGCCACCTGCTGACGCGCCGCCCCAACACCGTGGGCTCGCCCTACGCCGACGACCGGTGGCTGCCCGCCCGCCTCACGCTGACCAACACGGCGCCCCTGGCCCCCATCCTGCTGAAATACAACGTGCTGGAACACGGCCTGGTGATGCGCAGGCCGGCCCCCGTGCAGGATTCCGTGGCCCTGGACGACCACCGGGTGGCCTCCTTTGTGCTCATGGAGCCGGCTTCGGCCCTGGGGCCGGGGCGCGAGCGGCTGTTTCGGCGCTTTCTGGAAGGCCCCCCGGCCCGGCAGGGCGACTACGTGGAGGTGCTGCACGAAGGCCGCTACACGCTGCTCAAGCACCACGAGAAGCACATTAAGAAGGAAAGCTTTCAGGGAATGTACAGCAACGGCGCGCCCACCGACGAAATCGAGGACATCTCCGAGTACTACCTTCGCGCGCCCGAAGGCGCGCTGACCCCGGTCAAGCTCACGCTGAAATCCCTGCAAAACGCCGCCCCGCCGCTGGCCGATGCCCTGAAAACCGCGGCTGCTACCCAAAAGCCCCGCACCGAAGCCGCCTGGGCCACCGTGCTCCACGCCGCCGACCCGGCAGCCAAGTAGCCCGCTGCCCCGGCTACTCCAGAAACCGGGCGCCCGTCAGCGCCTCGCTCAGCTCCCATAGCTGGCGGGCGTGCTCCGGCGTGTTGAAAGGATGCTTCACGGCTTCCGGTTTTTTCTTGGCAAAAAAGCCGCCGCTTGTAGCCGCAACTTCGGGCGCCGAAGCCAGGAAAATGCTGGTTTCGGCGCCTTTCTCCACCGAAACCATGAACGGCCGGCCCAGGGCCAGCAGCACGCCGGCCCAGCCTCCGGCACTGGCCCCGAAGCCAGTGGCCACCACGCCGGGGTGCACCGCATTGGCCGTGACGTTGGCGATGCCGTGCGCCCGCAGGCGCCGGGCCAGTTCCTGGGTGAATAGGATGTTGTAGAGCTTGGTGTTGCCGTACACCCGCATGGCGCTATAGCTTTTCTCCGACTGAAAATCAGCCAGATTGGGCTGGGCCACGCGGTAGGCGGCCGAAGCCAGGTTGACCACGCGGGCGGCCGGGCTGGCGCGCAGCTTCTCCAGCAGCAGCGCCGTGAGCAGGAAGGGCCCCAGGTGGTTGGTGGCCACGCCCAGCTCGTAGCCGTCGGGCGAGAGCTGGCGCTGGGGGCCAAAAAGCAGGCCGGCGTTGTTCACCAGCACATCGAGGCGCGGGTAACGGGCGCTGAACTCGGCCGCGGCCCGGCGCACCTGGCCCAGGTCGGCGAGGTCGGCCAGCAGCACGTCGACGCGGGCATGGCCCGCCGCAGCCCGGATTTCGCGTTGGGTGGCGTCGGCTTTTTCGGCGTTGCGGGCCAGGATGACGACGTGCGCGCCCATTTTGGCCAGGGCGGTGGCGGTGGCTTTGCCGAGGCCGGAGGTGGCGCCCGTGACGAGGATGATGTGCTGCTGCAGGTTGGGGGACATGGGGCGAGGCATTTTGGGAAGATTACGGCGGCGGTTCGCTCGTAAACGTAACTCCCGGCGTACTGCTTGGTTTATTCCGGTGTAACCCTGACTTTAGTTTGCATGAAAGCCCTCCTTCTCATCGACATTCAGAACGACTTTTTGCCCGGCGGCCGCCTGGCCGTGCCCGACGGCGACGCCATCATCCCGCTGGTGAACGACTTGCAGCCGCGCTTTGAGCTGGTGGTGGCCACCCAGGACTGGCACCCGGCCGGCCACCAGAGCTTTGCCAGCAGCCACGCCGGCCGGCAGCAGTTCGAGGAAATTGACCTGCACGACCTGCCCCAGGTGCTCTGGCCCGACCACTGCACCCAGGCCAGCGCGGGCGCCGACCTGGCCCCGGCCCTGCGCCCGGAGCGCATCGAGGCCATTTTCCGCAAAGGCACGTCGGTGGAAATCGACAGCTACAGCGCGTTCTTCGACAACGGCCACCGCAAAAGCACCGGCCTGGCCGACTACCTCCGCGGCCGCGGCGTGACGGAGGTGTACCTCGCCGGCCTGGCCGCCGACTACTGCGTGTACTTCAGCGCCAAAGACGCCCTGGCCGAAGGCTTTGCCGCCACCGTGCTCACCGACGCCACCCGCGCCATCTCGGCCGAGGGCTGGGCCCGGGCCCAGGACGACCTGCGCCAGCTCGGCGGGCGCCTGCGGGCCAGCACCGAGTTGTTTGCGGTTTAATTTTTCGCTATTCCTTTTTCCGTCTTGCCATGCCCTTCCGAGCGTTTGCGTCCATGCTGTTTTTCCTCGCCATTGGGGCGCTGGTGGTATTTTTCGGCCTGCACTGGCTGCACGTGCCGGTGGGCAGCCTGGTCGACTGGCTGATTGGGGTCGGCATTGTGTGGTGGCTGGCCACGGTGACCACCCTGCCGTGGAACGCGCATTTCGCCGCCCTCGGCGTGGTGCAAGAGGCCCAGGCTTCCCGCGAAAAGGGCATTGCCGTGAACGAAGAGCACGTGGCGTATGCCCGCCGCATTGCCGCGCGGTTTCGCACGCTGGCAGTAGGCCTGCACGTGCTCACGGCGGCGGTGCTGGCGGGGCTGGCTTATTTTCATGTTACGGCGCTGGGCTACCCGGCTGCCGTCGCGGCGCTGGCGCTCACCTTTGCGCGCCCCGCCGCCCGGGCCTACGAGCACTTGGCCGAGCGCCTGCGCCTGATGCAGCACCAGGTGCACTACCCGCGCGAAGACGTGCTAGAGCTGCGCACCCGCGTGAGCGAGCTGGAAACCCAGCTCCACACCGTCCTCGCCACGCTCGACGCCACCGAAACCGACTCGTGGGCGCACGCCCTGGCCCAGCAGCAGGCCACCGACCAGCGCCACTTCGACCGCCTCGATTCGCGGCTGGAAGAGCTGACCCGCCAGAACGCCCGCGACCACGAAGCCCTGGCCCGCCAAACCAGCCAGGAAATTGCCAAGCTGTCGGAAGACGCCCGCTTTCTCAACCAAGTTCGGGAGCTCATTCGCTTCGTAAAAACCGCCTAACCTGCAGTCCTGCCTCGCAATCAGCGCGGTTTCGGCGGACATATTCAGTGAAAAGCAAAAGCGGAGGGGTAGCAGGCAAAACCGTGATGAATCGGTTTTGCCTGCTACCCCTCCGCTTTTAACGCAGCCTAAGCCGGTGGCAACAGCCTAGGGCTTCACCAGCTTGGTCGTAGCCGTGCGGGCGGACGTGCTGGCCCGTAGCACGTAGAGGCCCGCCGCGCTGGGCACGGGCACGCTGGCCCGGCCGCCGGTGGCCGGCACGCGCTGCTGCCACATCACGGCGCCCAGCAGGTTGCACAGGCTCAGCGTCACGGGCTGGCCCTGGGCGCCGCTGATTTCAACTTCGGCCTGGCCGCCCAGCACAGGGTTGCCGAGCACCTGCACCTGCAGGCCGGGGGCCAGCGCCACGCCGGGCACCGTGGCGGTGGGGATGAAGCACTGAGTGGGCACGTTGGTCGACCAGTCGGTGGCCGTCATGCCGGTGAGGGTGCCGGTGTGGCCGTGGCCCGTCAGGTCCTGCGTGGTGAGGCCGGTGCCTTCGTTCAGGCGCCAGTAGGCTTCCAGGCCCGTGGCGGTGGGGCTCACGGAGCAGGCGTTGGCCACGATTTCGGCCACGGTCAGGGCCCGGGTCCACACGCGCAGCTCGTCGAGCGAGCCGTTCAGGGTGCGCAGGGCCTCGTAGTTGCGGCCCAGCGAAAACGCGCCGGTGGCGGCGGCCGTGCCCGTCACGCTGGTGGTGTTGTCGAGCGCGCCGTTGACGTAGAGCTTCATGGCCGTGCCGTCGAAGGTGCCGGCCACGTGGTACCAGGTGTTGGTGCTGAAGGTGGCCAGCGAGGTCACTTTGTATTGCGTGGTGCCCACGGTGAGCACAAACTGCATTTTGTTGGCCGGCACGGTGGCGTCGCCGAAGCGCAACATGGCCGCGGCGTTGCCGTCCTCGATGCCCATGACGCTGGTGATATACGGGAAGGCGGTTTTAAACGCCGTTACCTTCACCCATCCTTCCATGCTGAGGGCGCTGGTGTTCAGCGTCACGGTGTTGGCCTGCACGTATTTCGTGGTGCCGTTGAACAGCAGGGAGCTGTTGGTTTGGGCGTGCGCGCCGAGGGTGCCGCCCAGGGCCAGCAGCAGGCCCAGCGCCGACCGCCGCGCAAAACGAGGGAAAGAGTACGGTTTTTTCATAATGGGTTGGAGGTTAGGGGTAAAAAGGTTGAGGAATTGACACAAAGCTTAGCCAGCGAGGCGGACGCGCATAACCCGGCTTCAAAAAAGCCGCTGCCTACTTAAAAACAGCGGCTTTTTTGAAACCAGAGAGTTATTGCTTCAGCAGCTTCACGGTGGTGCTGCCGGCCGGCGTGCTGGCCCGCAGCACGTAGAAGCCCGAAGCGCCGGGCAGCGGCACGCTGGTGCGCAGGGCGGCGCCGGCACTCGGCACGGTTTGCTGCCACACCACGGCGCCCAGCGCGTTGCTCACCTGCAGGGTGAGGGGCTGGTTGCGCAGGCCGCGGATTTCCACTTCGGCCCGGCCGCCGGGCACGGGGTTGCCATACACCAGCACCTGCAGCTCGGCCGCGGCCCGACCTGGCAGCGTGGCCGTGATGTTGGCGCAGGCCGTCGGCACGTCGGCCGACCAGTCGGCGGCGTTCATGCCGATGAGGGTGCCGGTGTGGCCGTGGCCGGTGAGGTCGTTGGCCACGAGGCCGGTGGCTTCGTTCAGGCGCCAGTAGGCTTGCAGGCCGGAGGCGGTGGTGGGCACGGTGCAGGAATTGGCCGCGATTTCGGCGGCGCTCAGGGCGCGGTCCCACACCCGCACCTCGTCGATGGAGCCGTCGAGGCAGCGGGAGTTGGCGTAGTTGCGGCCGAAGGAGAAGGCGCCCGTCACCGAAGGCGTGGTGTTGGCGGTGAGCGAGGCGCTCAGCCCGCCGTTGATGTAGAGCTTCATGGCGGCGCCGTCGTAGGTGGCAGCCAGGTGGTACCAGGTGCCGGCCGTGAGGGCGGTGGGCGAGGTCACTTTGCGCGACAGCGAGCCGGTGTTCATCACGAACTGGGGCCGGTCGCCGGTGATGTTGGCGTCGCCGAGGCGGATTTGGGCCGTGTTCGAGCCGCCGTCTTCCATGCCGATGACGCTGGAAATGAACGGCGAGCCCACCTTAAACGAATTCGCCTTCACCCAGCATTCCAGGCTGAAATCGCGGGGGTTGAGGGCGATGACGCCGGCGTCGACGTACTTGCCCACGCCGTCGAAGAGCAGGGCCGTGTTGCTGCCCGCGGGCGGCGGCGACACCACCCGGATGTAACTGGTGCGGGTGAGCGAGTCGCGCCCCACGGCGTTCTGGGCGCGCAGCTTCACGGCGTAGGTGCCCGGCGCGGCGAAGCTCACCACGGGGTGCACGTCGGTGCTGGTGGCCGGGGTGCCGCCCACAAAAGTCCACACGTAGCTGGCGGCGTTGGTGGAGGAATTGGCGAAGGTGATGGGCTGGTTGGTGGTGACGGTGGTGGCGTCGGCCGTAAAGTTGGCCGTGGGCCGGGTGGTCACCAGCGCGCCGTTGTAGAGGCTCAGGCGGCCCAGGTTGACGCGGTAGTTGCGCACGGTGGTGCTGCCCATTTGCACGCCGATGATGGCCAGCTCGCGGTTGGCATAGGTGGCCAGCGGTAACGTGGTGGTGTGCCACAGCGTGTCCGTCACGGCGGGCAGGTCGAGCAGGGCGGGCGCGGCCAGGTTGTCGCTGAAATACAGGGCCAGCTTGGTGCCCGTGGGCCCGGCCGTGGCCGACTTATAGGTAATGTCGAGCTGGGTGGGGGCCGTGATGGCCAGCTTGGTCTGGTAAAGCTTCACGCTGGCGCTGGTGGTGCCGTTGAGGTTGCCGGCCAGCTTGACGGACGTGCCGCCGTAGTAGGCGCGGTCAAAGTCGAAGCCCACGGTGATGGGCGCGGTGCCGGTTTTGGCCCACTGCCAGGAGGGCATCAGGCTTTGCTTGGCCATGTCGGTCCAGCTTTTGCGCACCTGCACGCCGTTGTTGGCGAACACCTGCCCCTGCCCCACCGAGAAATACGTGTCGAAGGGCAGCGTGTTGATGACGCTGCGCACGGGCAGGTAGTTGCCAAAGCCCTGCCAGCCGGTGGCGTCGGCGGTGGTCACGTCCAGGTCGTCGCCGGAAAAGAGGCGCTGCTCGGTGCGGTAGAAGTTGGCGTAGTCGGCGGGGTTGGTGTTGAAGTTGTTCTGGCCGCCGTTGTAAGTCATGTTGGGGGCAAACACGGCCAGCGAGGTGCGGGGCTGGGCGGGGCTGCCGCCGGTGTAGTAGTCGCTCAGCCAGCTCGTGTTCGTGAACAGCCGCTGCGGGTTGCGGCCGGGCCAGATGTCGGCCCCGGTGTAAATGTCGAACGGGCTGCGGCCCAGGCTGGCCGCCGTGCTCACCACCGAGTTGAAGGTGGCCGCGCCGGTCCAGAAATAGTTGGTGAACATGGCGTCGCTCACGCGGGTGGCGCCGCTTTGCAGCAGCGGGGCGTTGGCCGCGTTCAGCGTGTTTTGGTACGACACCGACCCGTTGGGCAGCATCGAGTCGTACCAGTGAATTTCCATGCCGGCCGGCCGGATGGTTTGCAGTTGCTTGAGCAGGTTTATCAGCTCCGTGGCTTCGGCCGGGGAAAGGGCCGCTTCCTCGTTGAAAAACCAGCCGTCGAAGCCGTAGTAGTTGGCCACGTCCACCAGCTTCTGGGCGCCGAGGTAGTTGCCGGCGGCGTCCTTCTGGCAGAGGGCCACGAAGCCGGCCCGGTCGGTGAACACCGTGCCGATGATTTTGACGCCGTTGCGGTGGGCCGTTTCCACCCAGGGCCGGCACGGAATGCCCACGGGGCTGGCAAACCACGTCAGCACGTCCACATACTGCCAGTGGGTGAAGTTGTAGAGGTTGAACTGGGGCTGCTCGTTGAGGTAGCCCGAGAAGTTGTTCATGCCGTCGGGGCACCAGTTCACCTTGGCGCTGAAGCTCTGGGCGGGGTTGAGCTGCGGGGCCAGGGAGTTTTGGCGGGTGGCCAGCGGCACGGTGCTGATGTTGGCCGGCACGGCCGTGGGGCCGGTGGGCGTCCAGGCCATGAGCTGGGCCGGGGTGAGGGTGGTGTACTGGGCGGCGGGCTCAATCTGGGCCTGGGCCGCCCGCGCGCCGCCCAGCAAGGCGAGCAGCAACAGGCAGAAACGCGGGTAAAACTGGGTCATGGGCAACGGGCTTGAAGGGGGTGAAGAGGGAACTGAATGGCTACCGGGTGGTAAATTTTGGTCAAGGTACAACCCGCACCCCCCGCGCGCAAAGCCAATCGGCTATAATGCGTTCCTTGCCGTTGCGCCCTAGCTTTGCCCCATGAACCGTACCCTCACCGCCGTGCTCCTCGGCGCCGCCGCGGCGCTGGCCAGCTGCCAGCAAACCCCGCCCGCCGACCAGCCCGCCCAGGCCCCCGCCGCCACCGCCCAACCCGAAGCCGCTCAGCCCACCGCTCCGGGCAAAACCGAGGCCGACGCCCGCGCCCTCGTAGCCGCCTATATCAAAACCCAGCGCAACGCCGAACTATACGTGCCGGACTCGGCCCGCGTGAACGACAACGGCGTTACCTGGCAGGTGCTGGTGCCGCGCCGCGACTGGGCCCGCCGCATGCCCAACGCCGCCCGCTTCGAGGTCGACAAAGCCAGCGGTACCGTGAATTCGGCCCCGGTGAAATAGCTGATTTCGGATTCTTTTCCCGGCTACAGCTTTTTATTAAGCATCAAGCCGCTGTAGGCGTAGCCGTTCACGTTCAGGCCCTGCACGGGCAGCACCGACAGGCCGGTGCGGCGGCTGGTTTTGTGCAGTTGGGGCACCACGATGCCCATGGTGGCGCCCACCGTGTAGCCCACCAGGTTGTCGGTGAGGAAGTGCTTGCCGGCCTGGATGCGGTAGTAGGCCACGGCGGCGGGCACCACCGCGGCGGCGGCCCACACGTAGGGCTCGGCCCGGGAGCCGGGGTTGAAATCGTGGAAAACCTTGGCCGCGAAGAAGGTGGCGGTGGCGCTGTGGGCCGTGTGGCCGGCAAAAAACGAGTTGGTGGCAATTTTGCCGCTGCGCCCGCTGCCGCCTTCGGTGCCGTAGAGGTAGGGGCGGTAGCGGTACGTGTTGCCCACGGTCATGGTGAAGGTGGCGTCGGTGGCCAGCACGGTTTCGAGGTAGAGGGCGGCCACCTGGCCGTAGCGGGCCTTGGCGGCGGGGTTGAACACCAGCAGGCCCGGCGCCACCAGCATGGAACCGTAGCAGAGGAAGTCGCTGGCCGTTTGGGCGCTTTCGCTGTAGTAGCCGGCCGAAAACCGGTCGATTTTGGGCACGTCTTCCTTGCGCAGCGCCGCCAGCTCCACGTCGCTGAGGCCGTGCTTTTGCTGCACCAGGTACAGGCCCGTGACGCTCACGGCCGCCAGGCCGGCCGTGATGCCCCCGTCGACATATAAGTTGGTGCGGTACGGCGAAGGCGCCGGCTGGTCCTGGGCCAGGGCCGCGGTGACCGGGGCGAGCAACGCGCCCGAAAGAGCAATGGTACGGATGAGCTTCATCAGGAAAAGACTAAAATGAACCTCAACGAAAATCGCGCCTCCGGGGTTAGCCCGGGCCATTTGCAGGAGTTTTGGCCGCGCGAAAGGGCGCTTGTTTGCTTGCCGATTCAGGCTGACTCGGCGAGCAAAACAGCCTGCGGCACGACTGCGGAAATCCCCGGGCCGCCCCACCCCTACTCTTTCACGGTGGCGCCGTGCACGGCCAGCGCCTGCCCCAGCAGCCAGCGCCGGATGAAGGCATCGTCCTCCGACACTTTGCCCACCACGCGGTACTTCGAGGGCAGGGCGTCGCTGGTGGCGGCGGCTTCGCGCACCACCGTGCCGGGGCCCACGTACGACGAATGCACCATTTGCACGGCCCCGCCCTCGCTCACCCGCAGGAAGGCCACGTGAAAGTCGAGCCCCAACACGTAGAGGCCCGGCCCCAGCGCCTGCACCTGCCGCACAAAATCGGCGGGCTCCACGCCCCAGTAGCGCGTGATGTGCGCTTCCGACGTCAGGTTTTTGATGATGACTTCCGAGGCCTGCTTGGCCAGCAAAGTGCGTTGCAGGTGCAGGCCGGCGTCGTGCAGCGAGGTGGTGACGAAGTAGCCGCAGGCGATGCTGCCGTGCCGCGGCTCCCAGCTGGTGCCGTAAAACGCCCACGGCGTGCCCTCCCAGGCCGGAAACACGGTGCTATCGAGGGTGGCGAGGAACAGGCGGCGGGCCTGCTCCAGGCGGCGGGCGCGGGCCGCCGGGGTGGCCGCCTGCCGGTACTGCCCGGCCAGCTGCTGCCGCCGCGCGGCCAGCCGCCGCAGCGTGGCCCGGTAGGCCGGCGCCGAGTAGCCGGCCAGCTCCGCCGGCCGGGCCGCCGGGGCGGCAGCCGAGTCAGAGGCGGCGTTTTGGGCAAAGCAGCCCCGCAAGCCGGCCAGCAGCAGCACGGCCAGAACACTTATTTTCATACCGAAGGAGGCGCCCAGGGCTTCAGTGCCCGGCTGGCCGCACAACGCTGCTATGCCGGTATATTATTGTAGCACATGGCGCGCTACGCGCAAGACTGCTCCACGCCGCCCGTCCAGCCGCTCGCAACGCCCGCCGTGAACCGGCCTGGCCGCCCCGCCGGGCCAACCTTTCGGCGCGGCGGCGGGTACACCGGGGGCCGCCCGCTTCGTCCGGCGGCTCCCCTGCCCTGTTGCCATCATGAAAGAACTCAAGCAGTACCTGGCGCAATTCCCCGACGTTTTCGCTTCGCTGGGCGTGGTGCTGAGCGGGTTCCTCATTGGGCTGGTGGCGAATTTTCTGGTGTTTGGGGTGGTGCGGGCCGTGGCCCGGCGCGACGCCGCCGGCTGGGCCCGGTCGGTGGTGCGGCACCTGCGCAGGGCCAGCGCGTGGTTTCTGCCGCTGCTGGCCATTTCCTTCCTGCTGCCGCTGGTGCAGCTGCCACCGAAGCCTTTTGAAGTGCTGCGCCGCGGGGTGGAAATGGCGCTCATCCTCGCCTTCACCTGGGGCCTCATCAAAACGCTGGACGTGCTGCAGGACCTGGTGCAGCATCGCTACCAGCTCAGCAGCCCCGACAACCTGCGCGTGCGCAAGCTGTTCACGCAGCTACAGTTCATCAAGAAGCTGGTGGCTTCGCTCATCGTGTTTGTGGGCGTGGGTTTGGTGCTGATGAGCTTTGAGACGGTGCGACGGCTGGGCACGGGCCTGCTCACCTCGGCCGGCATTGCCAGCGTCATCGTCGGCTTTGCGGCCCAGCGCTCCATCGGCAACCTGCTGGCAGGCTTCCAGATTGCCTTCACCCAGCCTATTCGCATTGATGACGTGCTGGTGGTGGAGGGCGAGTGGGGCCGCGTGGAGGAAATCACCTTCACCTACGTCGTGCTCAGCATCTGGGACGAGCGCCGGCTGGTGCTGCCGCTCAACTACTTCATCGAAAAGCCCTTCCAGAACTGGACCCGCAACAGCTCCCAAATCCTGGGCACGGTGCACCTGCAAACCGACTACACGGTGCCCGTGGAGGCCGTGCGCGCCGAGCTGCGCCGCATCGTGGAAGGCAACCCGCATTGGGACGCGCGGGTGTGCACTCTGCACGTCACCGACGCCAAGGAGCGCACCCTGGAGCTGCGCTGCCTGGTGAGCGCCGCCAACGCCAGCGCGGTGTGGGAGCTGCGCTGCGCCGTGCGCGAGCAGCTGGTGGCCTTTTTGCAGCGCGAATACCCCGGCAGCCTGCCCCGCACCCGCGCCGTGGTAGAGGGCAGCGCGGCCGGAGCCCCGGCGCTCGGGGCGGCTTCGGTTAGCGGCTAGGGGCGCCCAGGGCGGTTTCGGGCCCGGGCTGCCACTGGGTGGCGGTGGCCCACAGGTCGGCGGCCTGGTAGAGGAGGTGAAAAACCGGTTCTTTCAGGTGGAGGTAGCCGTCGATGTTGTCGGGAAATACCTCGCTGGCGCGGCGTTTGGCCATTTCGTAGGCGTCGCGGGCCACCGGGTGGGCGCGCAGGTAGTCGCGGCACAGCAGGGCAAAGCGGGCGTTGAACCGGCCGGCTTCCCGCACGTGGATGTGGGTGCGGCGCCCGCCCAGGGGCTCGCGCAGGTAGAGCTTGCGCAGTTCCACCGACTGGGCCGGCAGGCCGGGGTAGAGGTCGTACTCGAAGGCGCCCTGCCGGAAGCCGGCCTGCCACAGCGGGTGCGTGAGCTCGGCCACGTCGTCGAGGCTGGCCACGGTCACTTGCAGGTCGATGACGTCTTGGGCGCTCAGGCCGGGGACGGCGGTGGAGCCGATGTGGTCGATGCGCAGGATGGCCGGGCCGGCCGCCGCCCGAATGCGGCGGGCTATTTCGGCAAATTCTCCGGCCCACTTCGCCTGGTGCGGCACCAGCACCACCGGCCTGGGTTTATTGGAATCCTCCGAAGAAGCAAACATTGATACTTTTTTTACGCAAATTTATATATTGAAACCAATATATCACATGCCTGAAGCCAAACGCCTGGTCTGCGGCGGCCGGCCCGGGGTTAGTGCTCCAGAAACTGCGTTACGGCTTCGTTCATTTCCTGTTTCTGGGCCTCGGTGGCGCCGTCCCACATGTCGTTGTGGATGGTGTGGGCCAGCGGCACGATGACGGTGCCGAACCGGCGCTGCTCGGCCGGGGTGGGCAGCACGCCGGGGTCGGCCACCTGGTCGCTGGAGCGCAGCGTGAGCACGCGGGGGCGGCGGGCCCGCGGCAGCGGCACCCGGCGGTTGTCGAGCGAAATCACGCGTTCCACCCGGTCCGGGTAGTGGGCGGCGTAGAGCACCGACACGTCGCCGCCGTTGGAGTGGCCGGCCAGCAGCAGGTGGTTGAAATCGAGGTGGGGGTAGCGCTGCCGCAGCTGCTGCCGGGCAAACTCAATGTTTTGCACGCCCCGCTCCCAGCTGGGCCGGCGCACGACGCTGACCACGCCCGTGGTGGGCATGGGGGCGTCGGTGGGCAGCTCGTGCTGCACGCTGGCCACGAGGTAGCCGTGGGCCACCAGGCAGCGGGCCAGGAAGGAATAGCCCGTGCAGCTGCCGCCGTAGCCGTGGCTGAGGATGGCGACTTTGCGCGGGGCGTTGGGGTTGCTGGTAGCGGGCTGGTACACCACCACCGGCACGGCACGCTGGCGGGCATCGTCGTACAGTTCGAGGCGGGTGGTGAGGAGGCTGTCGGCGGTGACGGGCGCCGCGAGCGGTGGGGCGGCAGCCTGCCAGGCGGGCGGGTGGCTGCTGGAACAGGCGCTGGCCAGCAGGGCCAGGAGGGCCCAGGCGGGTCGGGTCAGCAAGCGGCGAAAAGGCGGGGGCATGAAACGGGCATCGGAAGGGGTTGGTGGGTGGCCAAGCCGTGGGCTGCCGGCAAGCAAACCAGTTGGGGGGCCGGGCCAGGCCCGCGCGCAACCGCCGCTACGCCCGCTGCCAGTGGTAAATAGGGCCTGCGCCTGAAAACATGGCAATATACGGCCGCGTCCCACGGGCCCCGCGCGGCCACTGTCCAGGCGGGATGATTTGCGAAAGGAAAAGGGGCCGCCCGGTGACCGCCCGCTCATGCGCCAGAAAAGCGGGGCGCGGTGGGAGAAATACGCCGCCAACGGCAACAAGCACGACTTGGGCACCGGCTACGACAACCTGGAAGTGCACCTCAACGGCCTGGTGCAAACCATCACGGAGGGGCCGCTGAAGTAGCGGCGGCGTGGGCGGCGGGGTCGTCACGGGTTTCGGCCTGCTTTGCCGCTCGCGGCGGGCCGCTTTGTTTGGGAGGGACTACGGGTTGTAGCGCGGACTACAAAGTCCGCGCTACGACGGGCGGCGCGTTGCCGGTGCAGACTCTTTTCGTCCGCGCAGCCTATATGTGGCCTGCGCAGGGTGTTTGGGCCGAAACAGGGCCTATGAACGGGTTTGCAAGGCCTATGGGCGGTTTCGCAAGGCCTACGCACGGTTTTGCAGGGTATGTGCGGGGTTTTGCAAGGCCTATGCGCGGTGTTGCAGGGTCTATGAGGGTTTTTGCAAGGGCAAAGTACGGGTTTGCAAGGCCTGCGAACGGTTTGGCAGCGCCTCTGCAGGGATTTGCAAGGCCTCGGTGGCGGGCGGGGGCGGCGGGCTTGCTTACTGCCGCGCTTTCGCTACATTTGGCGCGGCCGGGCTACGGTGGCCCGGACGCTAACACTCAGTGGAATTATGGCAACTACTACCCCCAACCCGGCCCGGCAATTCCGGACCCGGCTCGACGAACTCGGGCCCCTCGACGACATGGTGCAGGCCATGTTCAACACCGACCGCGCCGACTTCGGCAAGGCCTCGCCCGACTACGCGGCGGCGGACTACCTCACCGACTGGCAGGCCCGGCGGGTGGCGTTCGATAAGCTGGTGCCGGCGGGCGCGCGGCGGGCCTCTTCCAAGGAAGTGACCAAAACGATGGGCCAGGTGGCCAAAAGCCTGCGCGACCCGCTGAACTGGCTGAACATCCGGCTGAACCGGGCCGCGAAAAAGGGCGGCCTCACGGCGGGCGTCGAGGCGTTTGGGCTGGGCAAGGTGCGCAGCGAAATCTCGACCAAGGACATGGAAGGCCTCGACGGGGCCCTGAGCAACCTGCTCAAGCTGCTGGCCGCGCCCGCCAACCAGCAGGCCCTGGCGGCCCAGGGCCACACGGCGGCCGACACCAAGGCCTTCGCCGACGCGCAGCAGAAGCTCAGCACCCTCAACACCGCCCAGAACACCGACCAAAACGCCACCGTCGAACTCACCGACGAGAACATCCGGGCCGGCAACGCCCTCTGGGAATACATCGCGGACGTGCTGGGCACGGGCGCGCTGATGTACAAGGAAACCAATCCGAAAAAAGCCAAAACCTACACCGTGGCGACGCTGCTCAAGCGCATGCGCCAGGAGCACAGCGGCGGGGAGGCGGCGAAGGCGTAGCGTTTGGGATGGAAAAGGGACGGCCCCGCTGCGGTTGCAGCGGGGCCGTTTTTTTGTAAATTGATGCTATCAAATCATTCTGAAGGATACTCCTTTTCTTCCCAATGTGTACGTCTCATTTCCTGTAAGAAACCATTTTGATGAAAGTATTCAGCTTGCTCTTTTTCCCCTTCCTCCCAACTTCCTCCAAACCGAACAACAAAATCATACGTGGTAATAACATCATAACCACCTCCTTCAGCAGCGATTCCTACAATGTAATCCACTTGATTATAAAACAAATATTTCACAACTAGACAGTATGCCTGTAACATCTCCTGCCTTATTTTATAATAGGACTCTGATAGGTCGTCTTGTTCTCTTAGTAGCATAAAGACATACGCTTTCCTATCGTCACGGATAGGCTCTATTACTCGCACTGACCTCTGCTCATACATTGAGCGCTTTATCACCTCGATGAATGCTTTTGACAGGAACCTCCGGTTTATCCTCGATTCCTTGGCAAGCAGTCTAAGAATGCTTTCTTCTTGCCATTGTTCCTGTGGAATTTTCATTCGCTTTTTTCGGGTTCTCTCCCACACATGTTCAATAAGCTTATCCCAAGAGTAGCTAACTCTATCTGCTTCACGCTTTCGCTGAAACTGTGGACTATTAATAAAATCATCCCAAAAGCCTTTACGAAGCCCCAGTCCCTTGCTCCCCTCTTTTACAGGGAAATAATGTTGGTCTATCTGCTTATCAATATTCCTCAAATAATAAGCAAGCAAATCATCTTCACCCGATGCCAATACAGCAAAATTGGGCCTCTGAAATAGCTCTTCTTTTTTATGTAAATAATTTATAAAATCACTGATTGTATCTAAGCTTTGTAAGACTGTAAATAATGTGGTATCATCTAACACATGGACAAAGCCTTTTTCTGGGTTGATTTGACCAATTGCGAATGGCACGGCTTCCGATGAAGAGTGAGCGCTACCAATAATTCGTGAATCAATTAACAAAGCACCTGTTCCACCATGAGCGTCATAACAGGCTTGTGAAGCGCCATGTGCTACCGCAATGCGATGAACGCGCATGTCAACATCAGTAGGTAATGGTACAGGTAAGCGATGCTGGCACGTTTTATCTAAATACACTTTATGTGGCTGTGTTCTTAGCCAATGCTCAGCACCGTATAATTGCTTTACACTATCCGCAACTGCACTGCGATACCATCTGGTCCAATTAAGAATAGCATTGTCATTCGACTTATATGCACATTCTTTACTAGAGAATATAACAACATGATTATCAAAAATCACTAGAAGGTCACATAATTCCTTACCGTCTGCTAATAATGATTTACGCCCTTGGTCTTTATATGGACTTGGATAACTCCATAGGGACAAAAAGGAACGTTCACATAATTCAGCTAACAGCTCCTCGGCACGAGTCATAATGTTTAATCTAATTTAAAAAAACCGCGTTATTAAATAGAAAAACGGAAGTAGGCTGCGGCACTAAGCTACCAAAGTTTCTCAAGAAGCAGCTAGGGGGCGGGGGCGCGGGGCTAGCAGGGGCTGAAAAACTCCACCGCTTGCAGGTGGCCGTGCTGGAATTGCAGCTCCAGGGCGCCGTCCATCGGCACGCCCTTGTCGTAGAACGGCAGGCTCATGACTTCGCCCGGGCGGCCGTGGCCGGCGGGTTCGTCGGCCTCCTTGGCGGCTGCCGGGAAGAAGCGGCGCACGTCTTCTAGCGTGGTGTTTTTATCGAGCACGAGCTTCCCAATCTTGCCCCGGAACTTGCCCGACGTGACGTCAAAGCTGCTCAAGATGGCCTGGGTGCCACTCACTTCATACACCGTTTTGCCATAGTACCAGAGGTCGCCATCGGGGCGGTCGATGGGGCTGGAAAGCCGGCTGCCGCACTCCACGGCGCCTTTGGCGATGCGGTCGGGGCGGCCCAGCTGGCGGATGAGCTGCTGGGTGGTCACTTCCTCGTCGGGCAGGCCGCTGACTGTGACCATGCTCGCCTCGATGTGCTCGGGGGTGGCGGGGGCTGGTCGGGGTGGCGTGGGTTTGGCGGCCGCCGGGGGCGTGGCAGCGGTGGCGGCGGGGGTGCTGGGGTTGCTTTGGCAGGCGGCCAGGCAGAGCAGCAGGAAGGAGGGCAGCGAGGACAGTTGTTTCATAGGCAGGTAGGCGCGGGGCAATCAGGGCGACGGCACGGCTTCGTGCAGGTTGAGGACCGCCAGGCCGGCAAGCGCCTGAAAGTCGCTGGTGTTGCGCGTCAGGAGCGGGAGGCCGTGGGCAAGGGCCGTGGCGGCAATGATGGCATCGGGCAGCTTCACGCGGTGCTGCTGGCGCAGTCGGATGGTTTGCTGGATGACATTTTCGCTCAGCGGCAATTCGACGCAACTGGCAATGAACTGCCGCAAGGCAGCCTCTTCCGCGGCATTACCGGGCCGCACCAGTAGCTCAATGCGGTTGATAACCGATAGGTAGCCGTGTCCGCTATCCACCTGCTGTATCAGCCATTGGGCGCTGGGCACTGGCAGGCTGCCATTTTGAAAGTCAATGACAACGTTGGTATCGATTAGAACTCCCGCTCCCATTCGTTGCGCATCTGAGTGGTTTCCGTTCGCATCCGCTGGGCGGTTTCGTCCGACAACGAACCAACAAGGCCAGCAATTGAAGGCTTGTGCACTGGCGTGGACGTCACCGCATCAGCCGATTTCACAACCCGCAAAATATTCAGGGCTTCCAACTGCTGGAGCAGTTCGTAAGCTTTTTCGCTGAGGGGTTCGATGAGGACAGGAGCCATGACTGGAAGTAGTTAGGAAGATTCTAAAGATACGCAGGCAACAACCGCAGCGGCGGAAGCATTGCGCAAAGTGGGAAAAAGGAACGTCATGCCGAGCGGAGCGAAGCATCTTTACCGCGCCGTCTGTCAGGCTGAGCAAAGCGAAGCATCTTATCACGTTCGAACGGCATGTTCTGACTTGGTAAGGTCCTTCGCTACGCTCAGGATGACAGACGGCGCGGTAGAGATGCTTCGCTCCGCTCGGCATGACGCGCGGGCTTTCCTCCCCTCCCCCGCTACTTCATCCCCGGAATCTTGGCGCCGCGCTCGCGGGCCACGTCCTGGGCCAGCTCGTAGCCGGCGTCGGCGTGGCGGAAGATGCCCATGCCGGGGTCGGTGGTGAGCGAAATGTTGGCGTCCAATATGTTGACTTTTGCCCGTTGCTTTAAATCGCACTGGTGCTTAGTCGGTTCTTAACCTTAAAGCTCTACCCGAACCGGGTTAGCCCTTAATCTGCCGGCTTGCCATTCACCAACAGGATTAGCAATGCGGATTACAGTAGCATGAGGCAGAAAAACCCCACGCACCAGCCACAGTTCAAAACTTTTGCCGTTCTGTTGTTCATGTAATTGTCGGGCTAGCTGCCATTGCAGTTCACTTATATCAAACCAAGTTTTGCTAACATCTTCACTAGCTTTCACCTCGTGGTAATGCACGTCGTGAAAAACCGTTTCGTTCGGCAGACAGCGTCGCACCACAAAATCGCACCCTGTAGAAGTCCGCTGCGCATCATTGCCCCATTCTATTTCGTAGCGCACGCTGCCGGAGTCAAGATAGCGCCGGCGGGTTTCGGTTTCTTCCTCTAAATGAAAATCTTCTTTGGCAGCCCACTCCCGCCCCAGTTCGGCCCATACCAGCGCCTCGCCCCGTTGCCCGATGCGCTGGCGCATCTCTGCACTTGGCGGGGTATAAGCACCTTGTACCCCAGTTGTAGACTCACTGCTTATGGAGCCACCCGCAACCCGCGACCCGGCCCCTACGGAACCGGCCAAATACGGCTGAAACGGGCGTATTTCTAACTGCTGTGTTCCTATTTCAGGGGCTTGCTCCACCCGAAGTTCTTCGGCGCGCAGTTTGGTCTGTTGCGCTAGTTCATGTTTGCGTAGCTCTTCGCCTACATCTATTCCAAGTTCCCGCATGCGTTTCGCATAGTCCAGGTCCTGACGTTGCTCTGGAGTAAGCAGTTGTTCTACTTGGACCCAATTTGAGGGCTTCCAGCGCAGGGTGGTGGCGAGGCGCCGGGCGCCCTCACTAGCTTGCTCATACTCTGCCGGCAAGTCGGCAAACACGGTTTCGGGCACGGTTTGCCAGCGCCGGGTGCCATCTACTCCGGCAGGGCCCAGCAGCCAAGGCGTGGTTTCGAGCAACTTGCGAACGCTGCTGTCGAATGTTGCTTCATATTCAGAGTAGTATTTCCATCTGTATTTGCCATTCGACCAGTTAATCGACGAAATTTTTCCCAAGACACCCCACAGTAACTTCGACTTTTCTTCTATTAGCGGAACTCCTTTTAACAAAAAATCTTCTAAGCCATCAATCCGATAATCTATCAGGTTTATTTCATTTGAATAAGCGTTGTTTCCCTGCTTTTGCACACGCAGTTTATCACGTTTCTCGCTACTTAACGCGTTGAAATCAGAGATTGACCAAACTTGGGGTCGGTCAGTTTTAATACCGCAGCCATCTAATAGTCCCCGCCATGGCCCATGATTGCCCGCATTGTAGAAATCCTCGTCTACATAGTACACCGCTGCTTGTCCAATACTAAAGAAATTCCTCAGTTCAGCAGTGGGTAAATACACATTCGGCAAAGCCATATAAGTTGCTTTCCCGGCAATGTTTGCTGGTATAGCACGTATGAATTTTGGCCAATCCTTCTGCAACAAGTTTCTTAGCTTGAGTTTTTGGTCCTCGGTGCCTTGCGTGTACACCTGCACAAGTTGGGCCATGTGCTGCCGGTGCAGTTCCGGGCCGGGCGGCGTTGGCCCGGCATAGGTGGGCAGGATGCGCCGCTCTATTTCGTCGAACACATCCGGTTGCTTCAAACCCAGGCTAACCAAGAACGTCTTGGCTCGTTCATTGGCCAATACGTCGGGCGCTACGCACCGCTCATTCCACAACGCCGCTCCGGGGCCTTCCACTGGCAGAAACGCCTGCGGCTGTTGCTGCGCATCGAACGGGGCCACGTGGCGCGCTGGGGTGCCCGCCAGTCGAATGATGGGTTCGGTCCGCAAAAAACCGGCCTTTTCATACCGACTTCCCACCCGCCACAGCGCACCCAGATTTTGCAGAAAAGCATAAAATCGGCCCATCCATTCGGCGGTGGCATTGTTCAATAGGCCCGCTTGCAACAGTCGCCGCACCCCGTCCTCAGCGCTGATTTCGGGCACCTTCAACTCTTCTTTGAGGTATTTATATAGCGCAGGGTGTTTGGCTTCCGACAGGTCTGCGCTAATCCAATGCGTGCGGTTATTATCCAAAGCCCGCAGTTGCTCCTTGTTGGCCAGCAGTGCCGTCAACTCGGTGCTGCGGGCCAACAGCACGTGGTCAGCCGCTGCCAACCGGTTGGGGCGGTTCGTCGGCAAATACGCTTCGGGTGAGGCCAGTTCGGTTCGTGCAGCCGCAAATAGGTGCCGATATACCCACTGGTTTTGGGCTTTGTCCTCAGGCTCCACCGGCAGGAGGGCAAGCAACTCCACAGTAAGCATGTTTTGCTGCCGAAAATGTCTCAGAACTACCCGTAGCAAACTGCCTAATTCGGCCGCCAGCGCTGCGTTGAGCGGCACCTCCTTGATATCACCCCGGTCGGGAGTGGGCAGAAACGGCGCATGTACCAGAAACTTCAGGTATGATTCGTGATTGGTGCGAAAAAACACGAATACCTGGCTACGCTCGGCGCGCACCAACCGCCCTTCGGGACCGCGGCTGAACGCCAACATCAATCGATGGGACAAGTGGGAAAAATCCGGGTGCGCCACGCTGGCGCCGAACAGTAAATACTGAAACTCGCTTTCGTCGGCGCTAATGCACACATCGGCGACTAAATCCGGGGCAGCCGCTACAGGAACAGACGTTTTACGCAGCGTTCGGGTACGACCTTCTCCCCACGCGACATGTATCTCGGAAAGGCTTCGAAGGAATAAAAGGTTGTGGGCCTCAAAACCAGCGAGTCGACTGTGAAGACGCGCCACCCACCCGGGCGATGCCTGCAACAAGGGTTTGAGCGGCAGTTCAAGCAGCGTGTCAGCGAAGTTCTCCGTTTCGCTGTGAATAACCGGCAAAATCAGGTATTCGATGCTAAAGTCAAACTGCCCGGAACGAATGCGAGGCCGTTCTGTGATATTAAATACCGACTTGAACCCAATACCGAAGCGGCCAATGGCACCGCTGTCCTGCTGTTTCTTATGATTATCCAGGTTACTGATGCCCGTCACGGCGTCCACATCCTGTACGCTAAAGACTCGTCCGTTGTGGCGGGAGCGGAAGCAGTCGTTCGTAAGCTCTAGTTCCAACCTGGTTGCGCCAGCATCCTCCGCATTTTGAACCAATTCGTACAAATAATGAAATTCATCAGCATAGGTATCGGCCAGAAAAGCTGTGAAATCAAATTTATTTTCGCGCTGCGTATCCAAGAACCGTTGCCGTCGGTCGACCAATTCTGAGAGCTTCATTACCTGCTACGTCGTTGATTTAAACTTGCTTCATCCCCGGAATCTTGGCGCCGCGCTCGCGGGCCACGTCCTGGGCCAGCTCGTAGCCGGCGTCGGCGTGGCGGAAGATGCCCATGCCGGGGTCGGTGGTGAGGACGCGGCGCAGGCGCTCGGCTTTTTCGGGGGTGCCGGTGGCTACTATCACCATGCCGGAGTGGGTGGAGTTGCCGATGCCCACGCCGCCGCCGTTGTGCAGGCTCACCCAGTCGGCGCCGCTGGCGCAGTTGGCCAGGGCGTTGAGCAGGGGCCAGTCGGCCACGGCGTCGGAGCCGTCCTTCATGCCTTCGGTTTCGCGGTTGGGCGAGGCCACCGAGCCGCAGTCGAGGTGGTCACGGCCGATGACGATGGGGGCCGAAACTTCGCCCCGCGCCACGAGGTCGTTGATGACGAGGCCGAACTTCTCACGTTCGCCGTAGCCCAGCCAGCACACGCGGGCCGGCAGGCCGATGAAGGGCACTTTGGCCTGGGCCTTCTCAATCCAGCGCGCCAGGAGCTTGTTGTCGGGGAAGGTTTCGAGCAGGGCGCGGTCGATGCGCAGAATGTCCTGCGGGTCGCCGCTGAGGGCGGCCCAGCGGAAAGGCCCCTTGCCCTCGCAAAACAGCGGGCGAATGTAGCCGGGCACGAAGCCGGGGTACAGGAACTGGCCGGCTTCGTCGCGCACGTTCAGGCCGCCTTTTTCGGCCTGGCCGCGCAGGTTGTTGCCATAGTCCACGGCGATGGTGCCGCGGCGCTGCATCTCCAGAATGGCCTCCACGTGCTTCACGATGGCGGCCAGCGCCTGGCGCTTGAACTCCTCGGGATTAGCTTCACGCAGGGCCAGCACCTCCCCTATTTCGCCTTCGGGAATGTAGTCCATCAGGTCGTGGGCCGAAGTTTGGTCGGTGACGATTTCGGCCTGGAAGCCCAGCTCCAGCAGGCGCGGCAGGATGGTGGCGGCGTTGCCGGTGAGGCCCACCGACCAGCCTTTGCCGTCGGCTTTGGCGCGCTCGCACAGCTCCAGGGCGTGAGTCAGGTCATTGGCCTGCTCGTCCACGTAGCCTTCGCGCACTTTCTGCTTCACTCGCTCGTCAATCGGCTCGATGACGAGGCAGACGCCGTCGTTCATGGTCACGGCCAGGGGCTGGGCGCCGCTCATGCCGCCCAGGCCGGCCGTGACGGTGATGGTGCCGCGCAGGCTGCCACCGAAGTGCTTGTCGGCCATGGCCGCAAACGTCTCATAAGTGCCCTGCAAAATACCCTGGGTGGCGATGTAAATCCAGGAGCCGGCCGTCATCTGGCCGTACATCATCAGGCCCATTTTATCGAGCTCGTCGAAGTATTCCTGGGTGCTCCAGGCGGGCACGATGTTGCTGTTGGCGATGAGCACGCGCGGGGCGTGGGGCCAGGTTTTGAGCACGCCCACGGCCTTGCCCGATTGCACGAGCATGGTTTCGTCGGCTTCGAGCTGCTTCAGGGTTTTGACGATGGTCTGGTACTCCTTCCAGTTGCGGGCCGCGCGGCCGGCACCGCCGTACACAATCAGCTCATCGTAAACGAGTGAAACGGCGGGGTCGAGGTTGTTTTCCAGCATCCGCAGGGCAGCTTCGGCCTCCCAGGTTTTGCAGCGGAGGGTGGTGCCGTGGGCCGCTTTCACGGTTTCCGTGGGCTTGAACTCGTAGAACATCGGGCGCTTGCCGTCGTTCGGTTTGGGCGTGCTGGGGTCGCTGGACAGGGAGTTGGCTTCGAGATTGAGCTCGGGGGCCGAAGTTTCGGCGGCGGTGAATGAGGACATGAAACGGGGGTGGGTTTGGGTGGTCCGGCGAAGATAGGAAAGTGCCGCCAAGCAGCCTCGTTAAAACCTATATTCGCTTGTGACTTGTTATCATTCCTCCCATTCCCTCACTGCCATGAGCCCCGACTACAAACCCATCGACTGCAATTTCTATGACGAACTGGAAGCCGCCGCCACCCTGCGCCGCCGCGTAGAGCTGCAATATTTCAACGACCTGCGCGAGCTCTGCCTCGGCTCCGGCATCATCGACACGCTGTTTATCCGCGACAAAGTGGAGTACATGCGCCTGAAATCGGGCGAGGAAATCCGGCTCGACCACCTCATCCGCATCGACGACAAGCAGGCCCCGGGCTACTCGGGCTACCCGGATTTCAGCTGCGGCTGCTGACGCTGCTAGTTTAAAAAACGTCATGCCGAGCGCAACCGAGGCATCTCGCGTGCTTAAGTAATCCCATAGACAAGATTTACTGCTGCACGCGAGATGCCTCGGCTGCGCTCGGCATGACGGCCTATAAACCGGCTCTTTACGGTGCTTAGTCGCGGCCGGCTTGCTCCACGCTCACGCCGCCGTTGGTGGTCACGGCTTTCACCGGAGCGCCGCCTTTGCCCAGGTTGGCGGCCAGCTCGCGGCGCAGGAAGCCGGTTTTCGTCACCGGAATGTTTGCCCGGATGTTGCCCATGTTGGTGCTCGTGAACAGCTGGGTCGAGTAGTCCTGCGGCACGCGCCAGCGAATGCCGCCGTTGGTCGTTTCCACGTCGAGGCCTTTGCCGTCCCACTGCTTGCCGCTGAGGTTGATGGTGAGGCCGCCGTTCACGGTTTGGCCCGTCACCTGGCCGCCCATGTTGCTGAGCGACACGCCGCCGTTGGTGGCGTGAAATTTCACGTCGGCCAGCAGGTTGTCGAGGCTGATGCCGCCGTTGGTGGTATTGAGCACCAGGGCCGTTTGGCGGGGCACGAACACCTCGTAGCTCACGCTGTAATGGTCGCTTTTGTCCGTGGAAGTGGCGCGCAGGGTGTTGTTGGCGCTGGCAATGCTCACGGCTTTCACGCGGCTTTGCGCTTCGGCTTCGGTGGTGGCCCAGCTCGTCACCCTGGCCCGTACGCGCACGTTGCTGCCGGCCCAGCCGTGCACCGTGATGCCGCCGTTGGCCCCGCCCTCAATGGAGAGCGGCTGCCCGGCGGGGGCGTTCAGGGTCAGGTCGCGGGTTTCGCAGAAGCGCTTGTTGTCGCCGTCGTTGCGGCCCCAGTTGCCTTCGTCGCAGCTGGTTTTGAACTGCGGCTCGGCCGCGGTTTGGGCGGTGGCCGAAAGCGCGGCCAGGGTCAGGGCGAATGCAGAAAGAAGGGTTTTCATGGGAATGATTGGGGTGATAAGGTGAGGGCTGAGTTGAAGTCGCGAAGCCGAACCAATCCCGGCCAACGGGCTTCCGGCAAGGGCTTCTGGGTCGATTACCGGGCTACGTCGGATTCGTTACAGGGTCCGGCATTTTTATTTAAGCTCCGCCCTGCTCACCTACTTTCTGCCGGCTTTGCCGTATGCTTTAACTCATTCTTTTCTTCTCCCAAACCCTTTTCTATGGATACTGTAGCCGCCGGCGTCACCCAGCTGCGCATTCAGCGCTTCGTTAATGTCTATTTTGTCGAAACCGGCACCCCCGGCGAGTGGGTGCTGATTGACACCGGCCTGCCCGGCAGCGAAAAAACCATCATTGCCGCTGCCGACCAGCTGTTTTACCCCGGCACCCGGCCCGAGGCCATCCTGCTCACCCACGGCCACCTCGACCACCTGGGCTCGGCCCGCGAGCTGGCCGACCACTGGAAGGTGCCCGTCATCGTGCACCCGCTGGAGCTGCCTTACGTGACCGGCCAGGCGCTTTATCCGCCCCGCGACCCCACCGTGGGCGGCTCGCTGGCCTTCATGAGCCGGTTTTTCCCCACGCAGCTGCCCAACCTGGAAGAACGCGTGCAGGCCCTGGATGCCAACGACCCGTCCACGCCCTTCCTCATGAACTGGCGCTGGCTGCACGTGCCCGGCCACGCCCCCGGCCAGCTGGCTTTCTTCCGCGAAGCCGACGGCGTGCTGCTGGGCGCCGACGCCTTCGCCACCTGCCACCACGACTCGGTGCCCGCCGTGCTGCTGGGCCTGCCCAAAATCAGCCGGGCCGGCACCCCGTTTAACTATGACTGGGAGGCCGCCCGAAAATCGGTGCAGACCCTGGCCGATTTGGCGCCCAAAGCCATTGGCTGCGGCCACGGCCCGGTCATCAAAGGGCCGGAAGCGGCGGCTGGCCTGCGCGCCCTGGCCGATAATTACCCCGTGCCCAGCCACGGCCGCTACGTGCACGAGCCCGCCCGCACCGACGCCAGCGGCGTCGAGCACCTGCCGCCCGCGCCCAAAGACAAGCTGCCCATGCAGGCAGCCCTCATCGGGGCCGGCGTGCTGGCGGCCGGGGCCGCCTGGCTGCTCACCGGCGGGCGGCGCAAAGGGAAGAAATCGACCGGCAACTACCAGCCGGCCGCTTATAAATCAACCAACTACCAGTCGGGCTCTGCTAGCCCGAAAGGCTACCAACATCCCGACAACTACCAGTCGCCGCCCATTCCGCCGCTGTACCGGGGCGGCGTGGGCGACTAAATCGATTTTAATTGACTCGCCACGCCGGTTAAATACGCCGTGATGATGGTGGCGCACAAGCGCGCGGTCTGGTTGTCGCGGTCGTAATGGGGATTGAACTCCACGACTTCGAACAGCCGGACCGCCTCGTATTGGCCCGCCAGGAAAGCGGCTTCCACAGCCTGTCGGGGCGTAAAACCGTCGGCGCTGGGCGCCGATACGGCGGGCGCAAACGCCTCGGCGCAGCCGTCAATGTCAAAGCTCACAAAGGCGGGGCCGGCGTTGGTGGCGCGGCTCAGGGCGCGGCCGGCGTAGAGGTCCATGCCGTCCTTTTGCACGTGGGCCAATGGCACGATGTGGGCCTGCTGCTGGTGCAGAAATTCGATATCTTCCAGGGTATTGAGGTTGGAATGTAGACCGATTTCAGTGAACCGCTCGCCCTGCAAAAAACCTTCGCGCAGCAGCTTACCAAAGGGTGTGCCGCTGCTGATGAGGCCGGGCTTGTCCTTCACGTCGGCGTGAGCGTCGAAATTGATGCCGCCGATGGGCTGGCCGCCGGTGGCATCAAAGAGGCCGCGCACAGTAGAATACGTGCCATCGTGCGAGCCGCCCAGCACCACCACGCGCGGGTACTGGCGCAGTAGCTGGGCCAGCTGCTCCCGGATTTCGGCGTGGTTGCGGGCGTGGTCGGCATGGCGCAGGTCGAGGTTGCCAGCGTCGGCAATGCGCAGGGCTTTGAGGCTGACGTTATGCTCCAGGTTGTAGGTTTTGTGGTAGCGGCGCAGCTCGCGGCGCACGGCATCGGCGGCGCCGGCGGCGCCGGCCCGGCCGCCCTCCAGCACGGTGCCGAAATCGAGGGGCAGGCCCACGAGGCACACGTCGGCGGCGGGCAGTTCGGCGGCGGGCCGGATGAGTTCGCGCAGAAATTGCGGGGCGGCCGGCGGCTGAGCAGCCAATTCGGTGGGGGCATGAGGCATGGCGTGGGTGGGCGCAGGGTTCGCCACAAAGGAACGCCACCGACGAATTTTTCCGGCACCCTAGTGCCGCGAGTAGGCCGTGCCATTAAAGTTGAAGAGGTCAACCTTGGCCGCCGTGCCCACGGGGTAGGCGATGTCGCGCACGCTGCGGCCCTGCGCGTCGGTGAGGGTGAGGAACCAGCCGTCGAGCTTCCAGCGGCCGCCGGCCTGGCTGGAGCCACCGGTTTCGGCCACGCTGCGCTCGGTTACGGACGTGACGGTGGCCACCCCGCCGCTGGAGTAGGTGCCGTCGGGCCGGAACGTGAGCGACTTCGACACCACGGCGCCGCCCATCGGCGTGTACGTGCTGCTGCCGCCCTCAAACGAGCCCACCAATTGCGCCGGGCCGCGAAACGGCCCCACCGCCGAAAAAATGCTACCCAGGCTCCAGCTAAAGCCCCCTTTGAGAGGGTGCATCTCGGCGCTTTCGGGCTTGGGGCTGCCGGTCCAGGCAATGATAAGTGTGCTGCCCGAAACCGAGTAGCGGCCCTTGTTGGAGGCGCGGGTAGCGGCCAGCTCAGCCGCGCTTAGGCCGGGCGGGTTCTCGTAGGCCATGCCGTTGGGCGCGAAGTAGTAGCTCAGGGTGAAAAAGTTGCCCAGCACCGATTTCGTGACGAAAAACAGGCCCACGGGCTTGTTGCCCTCCATGCGGCCGGCCAGCGGGGCCGCGCCCGCGGGCGCCGGGGCTGCCTTCCCCGCAACCGCCGGCCGTGCCGCCGCAACTGAGCGCGCAGCCGACGCTGCCCCTGCGCCGCTTTCAGCGGCTTTTTTTCCGGCCAGGGCCGCCGTCATGCCGTCGGAATCATCCACCGAAGTGTAGGCCAGATACGCCCGCTGAAAGGTGGCGACGGCCCCGGCACGGTCACCGGCGGCTTGCTGCTGCCGCGCTTTTTGCATGAGCACGCTGCCGGTGGGGCCGCTGTAGGCCAGCTGGGCGTCGGCGCGGGGCGTGGCTAGGCCGCCCGTGAGCAGGGCGCACAGGCCCAGGCGAAAGAAAATGGAGGGCATGAGCTTGAGCGGGATTAGGAATGAAACGAATGGAGCCAACTGTAGCGGCGCTACAGCCGCTTGTAGGCCACGTTGTTGAAGTAAAACCGCGTCACTTGCCCGGTTTTTTCGTCTTTTTCGATGGGATAAGCCACGCCGCTCGTGCTGCGGCCGGCCCCATCGGTGAGGGTGAGCATCCAGCCGCTGAGGGTCCAGCGGCCCGCGGCGCTGCCGCTGCTGCCGGCCGAGTAGGTTTTGGCCCCGGCCTCGCTGCGCCCGCCGAAGCTGCTGGCGCTGCCCCCGCTGTAGGTGCCATTGGCCCGAAACGTGAGTCCGCTCACGGCCGCCGCGCTGCCGCTGCTCGTGCTGATGGAGTTGCCGCCCTCGAAAGCGCCTACCAGCTGGCTGGGGCTGGCAAAAGGCCGCCCGGCCAGGAAAATGCCCATGTCCCAGGCAAAGGTTTCGGTTTGGGGCTCCACCTCGGAGCTCTGGGTCTGGCCATCGGCCCAGCGCACGGTAAGCTTGTTGCCGGCCAGCGCGTAGCGGCCCCGCGAGCCGGCCGGCAGCGCCGCCAGCTGGGCCGTCGAAAAGCCGGTGGGGTTTACGTACACCTGGCCCGTGGGGGCAAAGTAGTAAGTCGCTTTTTCCAGCGAATGCGTGGCCATCCAGTACTTCGTCATGAAAAATAGCCCTAGAGGCCGCCCGCCCTTCACGGAGCCGGCCACGGGCTGGTTGGCGTCGGCCGGGACAGAGGCGGCCGGCCGGGCCAGCAGCCCGAACCCGGCAGCGGCGGCACCGGTCAGGGCCGCCGCGGTGGCAAGTAAACGCAGCTTTTTCATACTGAAGCGAAGAGTAAGGTGAGTAAAAACCGCCGGTATCGCGGCCGGCGCGCTGGTCGTTGGGGCATGCGCTGGCTGCGGCGGGCTATTCAATCTCCCCGTCGGTGGGCACCGTGGCCGGCAAATGGGGAGTATTCAATGGAAAACCGTGAAAACAGGAACCCCGGGCCGATTTCGGGCCCGTTTGCAAGGCGAAAACTAGCGGCACCCTACCTTGCGCAGGCAACGAAGTCGAGCAAGCCCGCCGAGAAGTCGACGGACCTGCGCCCCCGTCGATGAAACCCGTGCGCCGCTTCCCGGCGGGCCTTTTTTCGCTTCCTTTTTTCATGCTCCCCGCCGCCTCTCCGCCTTTCAGCTGCCTCGTGCTCGACGACGACCTGCTGGTGCGCGACCTGGCCAGCAGCTTCGTGGCGCGCATTCCGGCCCTGACGCTGGCCGGGCAATACGACGACGCCCTGCAGGCTTTCGAGCACCTGGCCCGCGCGCCCGTCGACATTCTCATCACCGACATCGAGCTGCCGCAGCTCAGCGGCCTGGAACTGGTGCGGGCCCTGCGCGAGCCGCCGCTGGTCATTTTCATGACCTCGCACCCCGAGTACGCCCTGCCCACCTACGACCTCGACGCCGTCGATTTTCTGGTGAAGCCCCTGCGCTTCGAGCGCTTTCTGCGGGCCATCGACAAAGCCCTGCTGCACCTGCGCGCCCGCGCCGCCGAAGCCGCCGGCCGCCTCGAAGCCGCCCCGGCCCCGCCCGATGCCAACGATACATTCTTCATCCGCACCGAGCTGCAGTTTGTGAAGCTGCGCTACGCCGACGTGGCCTACGTGGAAGCCATGCGCGACTTCACCAAAGTGCATCTGCTCAACGGAACCGTGCACATCACGCTGGTCAGCCTCAAGCAGATGGAAGCCCAGCTGCCGCCCGCCCTGTTCGTGCGCACGCACCGCTCCTTTCTGGTAAACACCGGCCAAATCGAGGCCGTGACCGGCCAGGACGTGCGCGTGGGCACCGTGGACGTGCCGCTGGGCCTCACGTTTCGGGACGCCGTGCTGGCCCAGGTGGTGCAGCAGCGGCTGCTGAGCCGCCACCCCTCCAGGCCCGCTTAAACCGGCACCTCCACCGTCTCGGCCACCGGCACCTTCAGGGTGAAGGTGGTGCCCTGGCCGGGGCCGGCGCTGGCCACCAGCAGCTGGCCGCCGTTGCGGGCCGCCGCGTCGCGGCTGAGTTGCAGGCCCAGGCCGGTGCTGCGCGCCTGGCCGCCCTCGCCGGCGCGGCGCGGCAGCGTTTCCGGACGCAGCTCCTGCAAAGGCGTTGGCGCGGGCAGGCCCCGGCCGGTGTCGGCCACCGCCAGTTGCCAGACGGCGCCCGTGCGCCGGGCCGACACCTGCACCGTGCCGCCCGCGGGCGTAAATTTGATGGCGTTGGCCAGCAGGTTGCGCAGCACCAGGCGCACGGCGGCGGGGTCGGCCCAGGCCTGCTCCTCCCCCGTCAGGCTATGCGCGAGACTCACCTGTGCGGCTTCTGCCGCGGCGGTCAGCAAGCCGATGTTTTCATTGGCCAGCGCCGCCAGGTCCAGGTTTTCGGGCCGGGGCGGGCCGGCGGCGCCCATTTGCAGCGCGGCCCAGTGCAGCAGGTTTTCGAGCAGGGCCAGGGTGTGGTCGAGGGTGTGGGTGAGGCGCTGGGTGTAGTGAGCCAGCTTGTCGGGCGGCAGCGGCGGGCCGGCCAGCAGCTCCACAAAAGCGTGCAGCGAGTGCAGCGGCCCGCGCAAATCGTGCCCGATGATGGAAAACAGCCGGTCCTTGGTGGCGTTCAGCTCGGTCAGCTCGGCCCGCTGCCTCTCAATCTGCTGGTTTTTGCGGCCCAGCAGGCGGTTCAGCCGCCACAAGGCCAACCCGGCCAGCGCCGCCGCGGCCAGCCCGAGGCCGAGGCCCCAGAGCTGGCGCTGCTGGGCCTGCAGCCGCTGCTGCTGCCGCTCGCCGGTGCGGGCCAGCGCCTGCGCCCGCTCCCGCTCCTGGCTGAGCTGGTAGTCGCCCTGCAGGCGGCCCATTTCCTCGGCCTTGGACTGCGTGAACAGGGTGTCGTGTGCCGCCTGGGCCAGCTCGGTGTAGCGCAGGGCCTCTTTATAATCGCCGCGCCGCTTGCGCAGGCTGGCCAGCAGGCCGCCCGCCGACTCCTGCACGCTCCAGTCCTTGATGGGCGTGGCCAGAGCCAGGGCGCGGTGGGCCTGCGTTTCGGCTTCGGCCCCGTGGCCCAGCTGCTGGTGCAAGTGCCCCAGGGCCACCAGCGTGGCCGCCAGCGTGCCCACGTCGCCGGATTTTTCCAGCAGGGCGCGGGCGCGCTCCAGCGTGGTTTGGGCGGCGGGCAGGCGCTTGAGGTCGGTGAGCAGCTGGGCGTAGTCGCTCAGCACCACGCCCAGTTGGGCCTGCTCGCCGGCCCGCTCCGACACGGCAATGGCCTGCTGATAGAAAGGCTCGGCCTGCCGGAATTCGCCCAGCTGCTGATGCGCGACCGCAAGGTTGGTCAGGCAATCGGCCAGGGCGCCCTGGTCGGGCTGCCGGCGCACCAGCGGCAGGGCCTGCCCGAAATAATAGAGGGCTTTGCGGGCATCATTATTTCGGAAATAGACTCCGCCCAGGTTGGTGAGGCAGTTGGCCTGCAGGGCACTATCGCGCAATTGCTGGGTTTGGTGCAGGGCGGGCAGCAGCATGGCCAGCGCCCGTGGGAAGTCGCCGCGGCTGCTGTAAATAATGCCCAGGCCGTTGCGGGTGCGGGCCTCGTCGCGCAGCTTGCCTTGGTCGTGGTAGAGACGCAGAGCTTCCTCGCAGGCGCGCAGGGCGCCGGGGTAGTCGTCCTGCTCGTTGGCCACCTGGCCCAGGGCGAGGAGGACATCGGCCAGGCCGGGCTGGCCGGGGGTGCGCCGCGCCAGGGCCACGCCCTGCGTGAGGAAGGCGCGGGCTTCGGCGAAGCTGCCGTGCACCAGCTCAGCCTTGCCCAGCACGCGCAGGGCCTCGATTTCGCCGGCCTCGAAGTGCACTTTTTGCGCCAGGGTACGGGCTTGCAGCAGCAGCGGGCGGGCGGCATCGTTCTGGCCGGCGCGCAGCAGGTCCTGGCCCTGGTGCAGCAGGGCCCGCACCTGAGTGGTGTCGGCAGCGGCGGGCGGGCCGGCCGCCAGCAGCAGTAGCAAGCTCACCAGCACGGCCGCCACGCCGAGGAGCCGGGCCCCGGCACCGGCCAGTCCGGCTCGCCTGATTTCTGGGGTAAAGCTGATTTCCATACGCGCGCAAAGAATTGTGCTCTTGCTGATTCCCGTAAATTAATGGCCCGGCATTGCTTTTGCAAAATCTCCGGACCGCGCCTCCTGCCGTGCGGGGCGTTACTTTCGTTTTTCGTGGTCCTGCCGAAGTTTACCGGTTGTTTCCCTCGCCCTTTGTCCTCAAATATGCGAATTCTCCTTTGCCTTGGCGCCCTGCCTGCGCTCCTGCTGCCCTTGGCCGGCCGGGCCCAAACCTCGGCGCCGCTTCCCTCCTTCTACAACACCTATACCTACACAGCCTACACCGTGTACGACACCACCAGCGCCGAGCCGCCCACGCGGGTGAGCGGCGTGGGCGGCACCCTCACGCTGCGCGCCGACGGCCGCTACGAGAAGCGCCTGAGCATCGTGGCCGCGGGCAGCCCGCACTATTTCAACCAAACCGGCACCTACGCGCTGGCCGGCGACAGCATCCGCTTCGCGTTCACCGACCTGAAAGGCGCCGACGTGCAGCGCGGCACGTTCCGCTTCGACCCCGCCACCCAGCGCCTGCGCATCACCATCGAGGGCTACCCGGCCGGCAACCGCGGGGTGTACGACCTGGTGGCGGCCGCGCCCAAGGTGCCCACCAAGGTGCCGAAGCCCCGCCCCAAAGCGGCCGCCCGGCGCAAGTAGCCCCCGAAGCGCCCGGCATTTGGCCGCCCCCGCCCATTCTGGCTAACTTGCGGCCCGTTTCACCGATTGCGCCCCGTGGGCGCTTCGGCGGAGCCGTTCACTGCTCACCGTTAACTGAAAACTGACCCCTATGGGACGCGCGTTTGAATTTCGTAAAGGCCGCAAAATGAAGCGGTGGGACCGGATGTCGAAAGACTTCACCCGCATTGGCAAAGAAATCGTGATGGCTGTGAAAGAATCCGGCCCCAACCCCGACACCAACGCCCGCCTGCGCACCGCCATGCAGAACGCCAAAGGCGTGAACATGCCCAAGGACCGGGTGGAAGCGGCCATCAAGCGCGCCACCGGCAAGGACGAAAAAGACTACCAGGAAGTGGTGTACGAGGGCTACGGCCCCCACGGCGTGGCCATTGTGGTGGAAACCGCTACCGACAACCCCACCCGCACCGTGAGCAACGTGCGCCTGTACTTCAACCGCAACAACGGCGCCCTGGGCACCGCCGGCTCTTCCGACTACACCTTCACCCGCAAGGGCGTGTTCAAGCTCGACGCCGCCGGCCTCGACCGCGACGAACTGGAGCTGGAGCTGATTGACTTCGGCGCCGAAGACGTGTACGAAACCACCGAGGAAGACGAGCACGGTGCCGAGCAGAAGTACATCGTGGTCGAGTCGGCCTTCACCGACTTCGGCCAGCTCCAGAAAGCCCTCGAAGCCAAGGGCCTGAACGTGCTGAGCGCCAACCTGCAGCGCGTGCCCAACACCACCGTGACCCTGAGCGACGAGCAGGCCGAAGAAGTGCTCACCCTCATCGAAAAATTCGAGGAAGACGAGGACGTGCAGGCCGTGTACCACACCATGGGCTAGTGGCCACGGCAGCGGTGGGCGCGGGCCCGCACCCTCTGGCCTACCGCCCCGGCCTGGACGCGGTGCGGGCCGTGGGCATTATGCTGGTCATTCTGGGCCACTGGACGCACCCCGTGTTCCCCATCAGCAACATGGGCAGCATGACGTTTTTCGTGCTCAGCGGCTACTTCATTTCCGGCATCATCTGGAAGCAGCAGGTGTACGTGGGCGCGCCCGGCGGCTGGCGGCGCCGGCTGGGCATTTTCTATCTGCGCCGGCTCACGCGCACGCTGCCGCCCTACTACGTGGCGCTGCTGGTGGGGGCGGCCCTGCCCCTGGCCACCCTGCACGAGTACCCGCTGTGGTTCATTGTGCCGGTTTCCAACCAGCTCTTCTACCACCTTGGCCATTGGGGCGAAGGCGTGGGCCACTACTGGACCATGGCCGTCGACGAGCAGTTTTACCTACTCTGGCCCGTGGCGCTGGCCGTGCTGCCCAAGCGCCTGCGCTGGCTGAGCCTGGTGCTGCTCAGCGGCCTGGCGTTTCGCTACGCGTGGGGCTACTGGGTGGCGCCGGGGGCGCCGCTGGTGCTGGCGCTTATGCCCTCCTGCCTCGATATGTTTGCGGCCGGCGCCATGCTGCGCCACGCCGAGCAGCAGCCCTGGGTGCGGCGGCTGGCGCATTTCCGCTGGGTGGCCGTAGGTTGGCTGGGCTGGGCGGCCGTCTGGCTGGCCTTGTATCTGAACAATGCCCACGAGCTGTGGGCGCTGCTATACCCCACCGCCGGGTGCCTGCCCGCTGCCCTCACCCTCAACTGGGCCCTGCACCAGCCCACGCGCCCGCCCTCCGAAAACCGGGCTCTGGAGCTACTGCGTTGGGTGGGCCAGCGCAGCTACGGCATTTATTTATACCACCTGATGCTGCCGGTATTTTACCAGCGCGCCGTTTATAAAGTGTTTCCCACCGCCGAGGCGCGGCATTTCTGGTTGGGGCCCTTGCCGACGGCTTTTTTCCTTCTGCCGCTGGTTTTCGGGCTGGCCTGGGCTTCCTGGGTGTGGCTGGAGGCGCCGCTCAACCGTTGGAAGAACAAGCTGGAGTACGAGCGCGCGTAGTGCGTGTCTGCACCTGCCGGTAGCAAGCCTGTTTCCCAAGTCACTTAAGCCGCTATTGCTGCCTGGACGCAAACACGTCGGTAGCAACCCTGAGCCGCAAGGCCTGCACGTTGTGGCCCACCCGCACCGCCGAATATCCCAGCCAGGCCACCAAGACCACCCGTTGGGCCCACTTGACCCAGCGCCGGTGGGCTGCGGGCCAGGCTGCCAGGGCCAGCAGCAGCACCGGCCCGCTCAGCACCGCGGCGTAGCGCTCGGCATCGTAGAGGCCCGTTGCGCCGCGCGTCATGTTCACGGCCAGCAAAAGTCCCAACAGATACACCAGCGCCGTAATCCACAGCAGCTGCAACCCGGCGCTGGTTTCGCTTTCGGCCCGGCCGTTTTTAGCCGCGCCACGCCACAGCAGCGCCAGCCCAACCGGCAGCGCCACGGCAAAAAGAGCTTCGCCCAAACTGCGCCACGCGGCTGGCAGCGGCAAAAACCAGCGCAGCAACACGAAGCCATAATCGGAAAACGAGCCCCACAATTTGGTCCACGTGCCAAAACCGCGGTCGGGGCGCGTGCCGGCTATTCGCTCGGCGTAGTAGTTCCAGGCCAATCCACCGGCTGCAGAAGCCACCCAGTGCAGCAGCAATAGCCGCCACTGCCGCAGCCGGCCCGGGTAGAACAGCAGCCCCAACCCCGCGCCCGCCAGCAAGGCCATGCCCGCCGTGCGCTGCAAGGGTATCAGGAAAGCCGCCAGCGTGGCCACCCCCAACCAGCCACGATGGTCCGAACGGCACCATTGCAGCAGGGCGTAGCAATAAGCCGCCAACAGGAGCGCAAACACCGTTTCGGACCACACAAACGCCGCGGGCACCATCATGGCCGTGCTCAGGGCCAGCGCCCAGGGCAGTACCCGGGCCCGGCTTGGGGCCAGCAGTTGCCTTCCCAGCAGCGCCCACAGCCACAGGTTTCCCGCCAAGCCCAGGCCGTGCAGGCAGCGCGTAGCCCCCGTGCTTTGCCCCACCGCCAGCAGCAGCGGATACAACGGGCCCCAGTAGCGGTACAGGCTGCCATCGGGGTGCAGCAGGCGCCCGGTTTGCCCCCAGCTGCGGGCGGCCGCCAGGTAATAAAGGGAGTCGCTGGTGGTGTGCAGCCCATTGCCCGTCATGTACCAAAGCAAGACCAGCAGCAACATGACCGCGCCCGCCGTGCCCCACGCAAAAGCCCGGCGGTGGAGCTCGTTTCCGAAGTTCGGCTTGTGGCTGAGCACTAGTTGCCAGAAAGGGTTATAAAAAAGCCGTCGCAGCGGGGCTGCGACGGCTTTTCCACGAAATGAAAAAGATTAGTCGACGTTGTCGTGCAGGAAGCGGTTGTCGCCCAGCAGTTCGTTGTCGTCCGAGAGGTTAAACCGCGAGATGTTCTGGGCCGAGCTGGGCTCCACGTTTTCCAGCTTCACCTGCCGGCGCAGGTACGCGGGCGTATCGTACTGGCTCACAGCCTCGGGCGGCAGGCCATTGCTCAGCTCCTGCAGGCGCCGACGGCGCTCCAACGCCTGGGCGTCCATCGCCGGGCGCGGACGACCGGAAGCCGCAGGCTCTGGCGCCGGAGCAGGCGCATTCGAAGTCAGTACGGGCTCGCCGGGCGCCGTAGCCGGAATGCCGGCCAGCGGCGGCGCATTGTGCGCCGAAGGGCCGTTCAAATCAAACGTGACGCGGGCGGGCTCGGGCGCCCCAAAGCTGGGCACGAACGGTGCCGCCCCCGAAGTGGCAGCCGGGGCCGTAGCCTCCGGCCGGGGAGCCTCAGCTACCGGAGTGGCCGCTGGTGCAACCGGCTCGGCCGCAGCCGCACCGCCCATGGCGGGCGTGGTAATGGAATGTGCGTCGCGGGCAAAGCCCGTAGCAATCACCGTCACGCGGATGCTCTGGCCCAGCGACTCGTCGATGCCGTGGCCAAAAATCATTTCGGCGTCCTGCCCGGCTTTCTCCTGGATGTACTCCGTGATTTCGGTCAGCTCGTCCATCTCCAACTCGTGCTCGGCGCCCGACATGATGGAGAGCAGAATGCGTTGCGCGCCGTGGATGTCGGTGTTGTTGAGCAGCGGCGAGTTCAGAGCTTCCTCGGCGGCGCGGCGGGCGCGATTTTCGCCTTCGGTCACGCTGCTGCCCATCACGGCGGCCCCGCTGTCTTTCATCACCGTTTTCACGTCTTCAAAGTCGACGTTCACATCGGCCGTCACCGTGATGATTTCGGCGATGGACTTGGCGGCCGTGGTCAGCACCGTATCAGCCTTGGCAAAGGCAGCGCCCATCGTCAGGTTGCCGTAAATCTGCGGCAGCTTGTCGTTGAGAATCACCAGCACCGTGTCGCAGTGCTCGCTGAGGGCTTTGATGCCCTCTTCGGCCTGCTGGCGCTTTTTCTTGCCTTCAAACATGAAGGGCGCCGTCACGATGCCCACCGTGAGGATGCCCAGTTCCTGCGCCACCTGCGCAATGACCGGGGCCGCACCCGTGCCCGTGCCACCGCCCATACCGGCCGTGATGAACAGCATTTTGGTGCCCTGATTGAGCAGGTCGCGGATTTGCTCCTTGCTCTCAATAGCCGCCTGACGGCCGCGCTCCGGCTTGGCGCCAGCCCCGAGGCCTTCGGTCAGGTCAACTCCAATCTGGAGCTTGTTGGGCACCGTGGAGCTTTGCAGCGCCTGGTGGTCGGTGTTGCAGATAATGAACTCCACGTCCTTGATGCCCTGCTTGTGCATGTGCTTCACGGCATTGGAGCCCCCGCCCCCGACGCCAATCACCTTGATGATGGACTTGTTCTGGGCTGGAATGTCGAATTTGTAATTCATAATAAAGTTGTCATGTTGAGCGAAGCGAAACAACTTATCGCGCCCGCGCCGCAATGGTTAGTAGTAACTCTGATAAACGCCGCCGTGATAAGATGCTTCGTTCCTCAGCATGACAGTCGGATTTAGTAAGATTTATCGTCGTAATCGTCAATCAGCAACCCTTTGGTGCGGGTGATGATGTCTTTGAAGAAGCGGCTGGCGGCGCCGGGCTCTTTCTGCTTCACCGGCTGCGGCGCGGGGGCCGGAGTGGCGGGCACGGTAGCGCGCGTTTCAACCGGCGCTGCGGGAGCCGGTGCAGGTGTAGCAGCCGGCAGCGGCGCGTAGTACGCCGGCGATACCGGGATTTCCTCCTGCTCGTAGGGCGTGCGCGACAGGTTGCGCTCGTCCAGCGAGTGGTAGCCCGACAGCACCAGACCCACCGTGGTGGCGTACATCGGCGACTTTACCGCCTCGATGCGGCTCTTGCCAAGGTGCTGGTTGGGGTAGCCGATGCGGGTGTCCAGGCCGGTGATGTACTCGGTGAGCTGCTCCAGGTTTTGCAGCTGCGAGCCGCCACCCGTCAGCACGATGCCGGCCGACAGCTTGTCGTGCAGGCCCATGCGGTAGATTTCGGCATACACCAGCTCCATGATTTCCGACATGCGGGCCTCGATGATGTACGCCAGGTTTTTCAGCGACACCTCCTTGGGCGGACGGTTGGGCAAGCCGGGAATGCTCACGATTTCGTAGTCGCTGGCTTCCTGGGCAATGGCTTTGCCGAACTTCACCTTCAGCTGCTCGGCCTGGCCGGGGGCCACGTTGCAGCCGGCTTTGATGTCCTGCGTGATGATGTTGCCGCCAAACGGCAGCACCGCCGCGTGGCGGATGATGCCATCTTTGAACACGGCCAGGTCGGTGGTGCCGCCGCCGATGTCAATCAGGGCCACGCCGGCCTCCTTCTCCTCCTCCGAGAGGATGGACATGGAGCTGGCCAGCGGTTCCAGAATCAGGTCGGCGATTTCGAGGCCGGCCTTGGTCACGCACTTGTTGATGTTGTTGATGGCCGTGCTCTGGGCGGTGATGATGTGGAAGTTGCCCTCCAAGCGCACGCCTTCGTAGCCCACGGGGTCGGCGATGCCTTCCTCGTAGTCCACTTTGTAGTCCTGCGGCATCACGTGGATGATTTGCGAGCCGGGCTGGGTCACCAGCCGGTACATGTCCTGCGTGAGGCGGTTCACGTCGTCCGGACCGATGGTATCGTGCGAGTTGCGGGTGATGCTACCGTTGTGCTGCAGGCTCTTGATGTGCTGCCCGGCAATGCCCACGTTTACCACTCCAATGCTAATTCCGGACTGTTCTTCGGCCTGCCGAATGGCCCGTTTAATGGCGTCTACGGTCTTGTCGATGTTGAGCACGATGCCCCGCGAAACCCCCTCCGACACGGCTTTGCCCATGCCCAGAATTTCGAGTTTACCAAACTCGTTTTTGCGGCCCACCAGGGCGCAGATTTTTGTGGTACCAATGTCGAGCCCGACGACGATTTTGTCTTGTTGCATAGGAGCGGTGCTGGCGAGCAGTGAAAACGCGAGAGTTGTGAACGGTGGGATTTTCGACCTTACGGCCTATGTTTCAGCGAATTATTATTCGCAAATAATTTGATTTTGGTATTCGACGTTTACGCGGTGGTAGGTGTCCCACCCCAAAACTGACGGAATTTGCCGGTAAAATACCATCAGCTTGGCGAATTTTTCGGAAATATTTTCGGGCAGCCCGAATTCAATGCGCTGGTCGCCCACTTGCTGGGTAAACGAAAGCTTGCCGCTCGGCTCAATGAACACCTCCGAAACCTGGGCTTTCCAGAACTCGTGCTCGTCTACGTAGCGCAAAAACTCAAGGTAACGGCGCCCGACACTATCTTGGAAAAATGCAGTTGGCAGGTTGGCGCCGTTGGGCCGGGCCACGGTGGCTACACGGGCCGTGAAGAGGGGCGAAAGCGGCAGCAGGTGCCCTTCGGCGTCCACGTAGGCATCGAGGCGGGTGTCGGGGTGGGTGAGGCGGGCAATGGGCCGGTTCTGGCGCACGTCGGCGTGCAGGTTGCCGGCCAGGTCGCGGTACACCTGGGCGTCGCGCACGAAGGGGTGGGCCTTGAGGCGCGCTTCGAGCACCCGCAGGCGCGGGCCTTCGGGCACGGTGCCCAGCACGGGCTCGGCGCCGCCCTTGGTGAGCAGGGCCGTGACGCCGCGCTCGCTGATGAAGTAGTTATCGAATTCGTTGGCGATGTTGACGCGCACTTCGCTCACGGGCCGGGAGGCCTGGCGGATGGCGGCAAAAACGCCCAGCCCGCCCAGCACCAGGAGGCAAGCAGCGGCAACAAGCAGGTTTCGAACGGTGCGGTCCAAGAGTCAGGGAATGAAGTATTATGAGTTGAACGTCAGGAGGTCTGTTTACTACTTCCAGCGTTCGGTGAGGATGGTTTTCAAGCGGGGCACCAGCGTGTCGATGTCGCCCGCGCCCACCGTGGCCAGAACGTCAAACGTGGCGTCGGATTGTGCCGCCGCCAGCACTTGTTCTTTGGTCAGGATGGCTTTGGTGGGCGCGGTGATGTTGGCCAGTAGAATGCCAGAGGTGACGCCCGGCAGCGGCTGCTCGCGGGCTGGGTAAATATCCAACAAAAATACCTCATCTGCAATACTTAAGCTTTGGGAAAAGCCCTCGGCGAAGTCGCGGGTGCGGGTGAACAGATGAGGCTGGAAGATGACGCGCAAACGCTTGCCCGGATACAGGGCCCGCACCGAGCGCAAAAAGGCCTCGATTTCGCGCGGGTGATGGGCGTAGTCGTCCAGATAGACGTTTTCGGGGGCCGTCACCACGAATTCAAACCGCCGCTTCACGCCGCGGTAGGCAGCTACGGCGGCGCGCAGTTTTTCGGGCGCTACGCCCTGCAACTGGGCCACGCTGGCGGCGGCCAGCATGTTTTCCACGTTGTGGTAGCCGGGCACGGCCAGTTGCAGGCCGGCCACGGTGCCCTGGGGGCCGTGCAGGTCGAAGTGAAACTCGTGGCCTTTGGCGGAAATATTGGCTGCAAAAAGCTCCGGCCCCTGTTCAGCGTTGAGGCCGTAGCGAATGACGCGCACGCCGGCCGGCACCGCAGCCGCCACGCTGGCATCGGCGGTGTGGTTGATGATGAGCGTGCCGCCGGGCTTAATCTGCTTCACGAACTGCCGGAACGACTCCACCAACGACTCCTTGTCGCCGTAGATGTCGAGGTGGTCGGCGTCGGTGCTCGTCACGATGGCCACGTCCGGAAACAGGGTCAGGAAGCTGCGGTCGTACTCGTCGGCTTCCACCACAATGGGCGCTTCGGGCGTGGCGGGCAGCAGCAGGTTGCTGCCCAAGTTCACGGCGATGCCGCCGAGAAAGGCGCCGGCGTCGAGGCCGGCGTGGTGAAGCAGGTGGGCCACCATGCTGCTGGTGGTGGTTTTGCCGTGGGTGCCGGCCACAGCGATGGTGTAGCGGCCCTGGGTGAGCACGCCCAGCACCTGGCTGCGCTTGCGGATGTCGTAGCCTTCGGTGCGCAGCCAGGCCCACTCGGCGCTGTCGGCCGGGATGGCGGGCGTGAGCACGACGAGGGTTTGGCTGCGGTTTTCGCGCACGGCGGCCGGGATGTTGGCCACGGCGTCGGCGTAGTGCACTGCGATGCCTTCGGCGGCCAAGGCCTGCGTGAGCGGGGTTTCGGTTTTATCGTAGCCGCTCACCTGGTGGCCGTTGGCCCGGAACCAGCGCGCCAGCGCCGACATGCCGATGCCGCCAATGCCGAGAAAGAAAACGTAGGGAAACTGGTTCAAGTTTGTAGGATTTAGCGTCTCTTGAACGTCATGCAGAGCGGAGCATTTTTACTACGCAATGTCATTAATTGCTATTGCGGTAGAGATGCTTCGCTCCGCTCTGCATGACGCTCGTGTTGTATTCAGTGCATTCGGCATCACTTCTTTAGCAAGCCCAACAGCTCGTCGACAATGGTGGCGGTGGCGTGGGGCCGGGCCAGCTCGCGCACGCGGGCGCTGAGCTGCTGCTGGCGGTCGGGGTCGGCCAGCAGGCGCAGGGCTTCGTCGTAGAGGCGCGTGGAGGCGTGCTCGTCGGTGATGAGCACAGCGGCGCCTTTGCTCATCAGGGCGAGGGCGTTCTTGGTTTGGTGGTCTTCGGCCACGTTGGGCGAGGGCACCAGGATGCTGGCTTTGCCGGTGAGGCAGAGCTCCGAGACGGACAAGGCCCCCGCGCGGCTGATGACGACATCGGCCGCGGCGTAGGCCAAATCCATGCGCTGAATGAACTCCAGGGCGTGCAGGTTGTGGGGCTGGTCGGCCTGCTGGCGGGCTTCGGGAAAGTAGAGCTTGCCGGTTTGCCAGAGCAGCTGGATGCCGGCCTCGCGCAGACGCGAGAGGGCGGCGGCCGTGGCCAGGTTGAGGGTGCGGGCGCCCAGGCTCCCTCCTATCACCAGCAAGGTTTTCTTGACGGGGTCGAGGTCGAAGAATTTCAGGGCTTCGGCGCGGTCGCCGCTGGCTATTTCGGTGCGCACGGGGTTGCCGGTGAGGACGAGCTTCTCCTTGGGAAAGAACTTTTCCATGCCGTCGTAGGCCACGCAAATTTTATTCACGCGCTTGGCCAGCAGTTTGTTCACCAGGCCGGCGTAGGAGTTCTGCTCCTGAATGAGCGAGGGAATGGCGCGCGAGGTGGCCGCCAGCAACACCGGCGCCGAGGCGTAGCCTCCTACCCCCACCACGGCATCGGGCCGAAATTCCTCAATCAGCTTGCCGGCCTTGCGCACCGAGCGAAACACGCGCACCGGAAACAGCAGGTTTTGGGGCGTGAGGCGGCGCTGCAGGCCGGTGATGTCGAGGCCCACGATGTGGTAGCCAGCTTCGGGCACGCGGGTCATTTCCATGCGGCCGTTGGCGCCCACGAAGAGGATTTCCGCATCGGGCAAGCGCCGGCGCAGCTCATTGGCAATGGCCACGGCCGGGAAAATGTGGCCGCCGGTGCCGCCGCCGGAAATAATAAAACGGAGAGGAGTATTGCTCATTGGTACACAAAGCGACGGGCAGGCCGGCGGTCGGCAGTCGGGCGGAAGGACTTAATAGCTCGGCCCTAGTTTGGGAATGCGCGGGGTGTCGTCGTCCTCGCCGGTCATGGGGCGCACTTCGCGCTCGCCGCGGCTCACGGCCAGGATGATGCCGATGCTGAGGCCGGTGAAGATAAGCGAAGTGCCGCCCATGCTCAGCAGCGGCAGCGGCAGGCCGGTGATGGGGCCCAGGCCCACGGCCACGCCCATGTTCACCAGCGCCTGCAAAACGAGGCTGAAACTCAGCCCGGCCGAGAGCAGCCCACCGAACGCCCCGTAGCTGTTCATCACCGTTTTCAGCCCCCGATACAGAAAGGCCAGGTAGAGCAGCAGCACCACGGCACCGCCCATCAGGCCGTATTCTTCGATGATGATGGCGTAGATGAAGTCGGAATACGGGTGCGGCAGGATGTTGCGCTCGGTGCTTTTGCCGGGGCCTTTGCCCGCAATGCCGCCGGTGGCAATGGCAATGAAGCTGTGTTCGAGCTGAAACGGCGTTTTCTTGGTTTTGTCGGTGAAGTTGGTGACGCGCGACACCACCGTGCCCAGGCGCTGGCCCGCCGCCAGGCCCGCGCCGCCCAGCACCACGCCGATGCACACCATCACGGCCATGTGCTTGAGCGGCACCCGCCCAATGAACATGAGCAGCAGGCAGGTGGCAAACAGCAGCAGCGCCGTGGAAGCATTACTCAGAATGATGAGCCCGCAAATGACGCCCACCCACAGCATCACCGGCAGCAGCGTGGTTCTGAAGTCGTTGACGTGTTGCTGGCGCCGGCTGAGCATGCTGGCCAGGTGCGAAATCAGGGCCAGCTTGGCCAGGTCGGAAGGCTGAAACGTTTGGTTGATGACCGGAATGGTGAGCCAGCGGGAAGCGTCGTTATAGGTGGTGCCGCCCATGAAGTACGTGAACAGCAGCAGCGGCACCGAAACCAGCAGCGCGTACAGCGACAGGCGCGAATAATGCCGGTAATCGATGCGGTGAGCCGCCCACATAAAGCCCAAACCGAGCAAAATCAGGCCCGAATGCTTGAACAGGAAGGCTTCCGTGTTGCCGTTGGATTTTCGGTAGGCCAGCGTGCCCGTGGCCGAGTACACCACGGCAATGCTGATGGAGGAAAGCACCAGCACGATGGCCCACAGGATGGGGTCGCCTTTGAGGTTGCGTTGCAGCCAGTTTCTCATAATTTTCGATGTTTAGCTGAAGTCGTTGATTACGCGGGTTCGGCCGTTTGCCGGCGGCTCAGTTCCTGCACGGCGGCGGCAAACTGCCGGCCCCGGTCCTCGTAATTTTTGAATAAATCGAAGCTGGCGCAGCAGGGCGAGAGCAGCACCACGTCGCCGGGGGCAGCCAGAGCGGCGGCGCGGGCCACGGCGTCGGCCATGCGTTGGGTTTCTTCCAGGTGCGGCACCACGTTGCCGAAGGCGGCGCGGAGCTTGCTATTGTCGACGCCCAGGCAAATGAGGGCTTTCACGCGGCTTTCGGCCAGGCCCAGCAGGCTGCTGTAGTCGTTGCCCTTGTCGGTGCCGCCCGCAATCCAGACGATGGGCTGGCGGATGCCGTCGAGGGCGTACCAGGCGGCTTCCACGTTGGTGGCCTTGCTGTCGTTGATGAAGCGCACGCCGTTGATTTCGCCCACCAGCTGCAGGCGGTGGTCGGCGTTCTGGAAGGTGGCCAGGGCGGCTTCAATCTGCTCCGGCTCCAGGCCGGCCACGCGGGCGGCGAGCACGGCGGCCAGGGTGTTCTGGCGGTTGTGCTGGCCGATGAGCGGCGAATGGGCGGTGCTGATTTCCACGCCGCTTTCCTCATCGAAGCCGGGCGCGAGGTTGGTACACAGCTGGTGCTCCGCGGTGTAGTAGCCGGCCAGGTGCACGTCGCGGCGGTGGTGCAGGCTGAAGGGCAGCTGGCGCGTTTCCAGAAAAGCCGACTGGAAGTATTGGCCGGTCACCTCGTCGTCGGCATTGTAGACGAAGGCGCCGCTGCTGTCCAGGTTGCGGGTGATGCGCAGCTTGGCCTGAGCGTAGCTTTCGAGCGAGTAGCCGTAGCGGTCGAGGTGGTCGGGGGTGATGTTGAGCAGCACGGCAATCCAGGGCTGGAAGTCGTGCGTGTCGTCGAGTTGAAAGCTGCTGAGCTCCACCACATAATAGTCGTGCGCGTCGGCAATCACCTGCTCGGCCAGGCTGAAACCCACGTTGCCGGCCAGGCTCACCTTCAGGCCGGCGCTTTTCAGCAGGTGGTAGGTGAGCAGCGTGGTGGTGGTTTTGCCGTTGGTGCCGGTGATGCAGATGGACTTGGACCGGGTGTAGCGGCCGGCAAACTCAATTTCCGAAATGATGGGAATGTTCCGCTCCCGCAGGGCCTGAATAACCGGCGCTTTCTCCGGAATGCCAGGGCTTTTGATGACTTCCCCGGCCTGCAGAATGCGCTCCAGCGTGTGCTGGTTTTCTTCAAATTCGATGCCGGCCGCCGTGAGTTTGGCTTTGTACTGCTCCTGAATCGGGCTGCGGTCGGACACGAACACGGCGTGGCCTTTCGCCTGTGCCAGCAGGGCCGCGCCCACGCCGCTTTCGGCGCCGCCTAGAATTACTATATTCTTCCGGTCTGTCATGCTGAGCATCGCGAAGCACCTTACCACGTTGATTATTATACTGAGTAGAGCGACCGTGATAAGGTCCTTCGCTCCGCTCAGGATGACAGCCATTTTTTACCGAAGCTTCAACGTAACCAAGGTAATGACGGCCAGCAGGATGCCCACAATCCAGAAGCGCGACACGATTTTGGACTCGTGGTAGCCCAGCTTCTGGTAGTGGTGGTGCAGCGGCGACATGCGCAGCAGGCGCCGGCCCTCGCCGTATTTCTTGCGGGTGTACTTAAAATAGCCCACCTGCACCATAACCGACAGATTTTCAATCAAAAACACACCGCAGAGAATCGGAATCAGCAGCTCCTTGCGCACGATGAGCGCCAGCACGGCGATGATGCCGCCCAGCGCCAGCGAGCCCGTGTCGCCCATGAACACCTGCGCCGGGTAGCTGTTGTACCACAGAAACCCGATGCAGGCGCCCACGAATGCCGTGCAGAAAATGACCAGCTCACCGGAATCCGGAATAAACATGACGTCCAGGTAATCAGCCAGTAGCGCGTTGCCGCTCACGAAAGCGAAGATGGCCAGCGTGATGCCGATGATGGCCGAAGTGCCCGCCGCGAGCCCGTCGAGGCCGTCGGTGATGTTGGCGCCGTTGCTCACGGCCGTTATCAGGAAGATGACGATGGGGATGTAGAGCAGGCCGTAGAGGCCGTTGAACAGCGAGCCGGCGGTGGCGAATAAGTCGCCGTAATTCAGCTCATTGTTCTTCATAAACGGCACCGTGGTAATCATCAGGTGCACGTCTTTGAAGAACTTAGTGGCCTCGATGGCGGAATACTGGCCGTTGGGCAGCAGGTACTCGCGCACCGTGATTTCGTTGCTGTAAAATAGCACCCAGCCCACCGTGATGCCCAGCCCCACTTGGCCCAGCACTTTAAACCGGCCGCTCAGCCCTTCCTTGTTCTTGCGAAAAACCTTGATGTAGTCGTCCAGAAAGCCAATCAAGCCGAGCCACACCGTGCTCAGAATCATGAGGATGATGTAGATGTTGCGCAGGCGGGCCAGCAAAATCACCGGCACCAGAATGGCCAGGATGATGATGAGGCCACCCATGGTGGGGGTGCCTTTCTTCTCGTTCTGGCCCTGCAGGCCCAGGTCGCGGATGCTCTCTCCCACCTGCTTTTTCTGGAGCAAGCGGATGAGGCGGTGCCCAAACGTCTGGGCAATGAGCAGGGAAATGACCACCGCCAGCCCGGCCCGGAACGTGGTGTACTGAAACACCCCGGTGCCGGGCAGGTGGAAATGGTCGTGCAGGTAACGGAAAAGGTAATAAAGCATTCGGGGAGTCTGGTAGGCGTTTAGTTGGCTGCGCCCCGTCTGTCATCCTGAGCGGAGCGAAGGACCTTATCACGTTAGAACATTTTTCGTTCATCGGTGATAAGGTCCTTCGCTTCGCTCAGGATGACAGACGGGTTACAGTGTACATAACGGACTACTTATTCAATTGAGCAAAAATTTCGGTGAGCACCAGCTTGTCATCGAAAGGCGACTTGACGCCGCGAATTTCCTGATAATTCTCGTGGCCTTTGCCGGCCACCAGCACGATATCACGCGGGCCAGCCAGGCGCACGGCGGTTTCGATGGCGGCGCGGCGGTCGGCCACGGTCTGCACTTTGGCCGAGTCGGGCGCGGTGACGCCGGCCTGCATCTGGGCCAGAATCTCGTGAGGGTCCTCAAAGCGCGGGTTGTCGGAGGTGAGCACGACCTGGTTGGACAGCCGGGCCGCGAGGTTGGCCATGATGGGGCGCTTGGCCGCGTCGCGGTTGCCGCCGCAGCCCACCACAGTGATGATTTGCTGGCTGGGCTGGCGGATTTCGTGCAGGGTTTGCAGCACGTTTTCCAGCGCGTCGGGGGTGTGGGCGTAGTCGACAATGCCCGTGATGGCCTGCGTGGGCGACACCACCGGCTCGAAGCGGCCGGGCGCCGTGGTCAGGCCTGAGAGGATGGTGAGCACCTCGGTAGGGTCTTCGCCGAGCAGCACGCCGGCGCCGTACACGGCCAACAGGTTGTAGGCGTTGAACACGCCAATGAGGCGGAACAGGATTTCGCGGCCGTCGATTTCGAGGTGCAGGCCGTGCACTTCGTTGGCCACCAGCTTGGCTCGGAAGGTGGCGGCCCCGCGCAGGGAGTAGGTTTCGCGGCGGGCGGCGGTATTTTGCAGCATCACCGGGCCGCGCTTGTCGTCGGCGTTGGTGAGGGCGAAAGCGGTTTTGGGCAAGCCGTCGAAGAAGGCTTTTTTAGCCTTCAGGTAGTTGTCAAACGTGCCGTGGTAGTCGAGGTGGTCGTGGGTGAGGTTGGTGAACACGCCGCCCGCAAAGCGCAGGCCCGTGATGCGGTGCTGGGCCACGGCGTGGCTGCTCACCTCCATGCAGGCGTGGGTGCAGCCGGCGGCCACCATGCGGGCCAGCAGCGCGTTCAGCCGGATGGCATCGGGGGTGGTGTGAGTGCTGGGGATGACTTCCTCATCAATCTGGTTCTGCACCGTGCTCAGCAGGCCGGCGTGGTAGCCCAACTCGCGCAGCAGCTTGTGCAGCAGCGTGGCGCAGGTGGTTTTGCCGTTGGTGCCCGTCACGCCAATCAGTTGAAGTTGCCGCGACGGGTGCCCGTGAAACGCCGCCGCCATGTGGCCCAGGGCTTCGGCCGAGTCCTTTACCAGCACGTAGGCCGTGGCCGGGTTGAGCATGGCGGGCAACTCTTCGCAAACCACCGCGGCCAACCCCTTTCCCACCGCGCCCTCAATGAACTTGTGTCCATCGGTGGCGGTGCCACGCAGGGCGCAGAAGGCCACGCCCGGCCCGGCCTCCCGCGAGTCGAGGGTAAGGGCGGTGATGGGCACGTCGGTGGGGCCGTGCTGGGCGAGCACGGCTACATCGGTGAGCAGAGAGAAGAGCGGAAGGGAAATCATGTTTTGAGTTACGAATTAGAAGTCACGAGTTAAGAGTTGGGGCTTCCGCTCACAGCTCCTGACGCACAACTTTTAACTTCTTCAGGCGCGGCGAATGGCCGGCTTGGTGGACGCAGCTGGTTTTTTAGGGGTTTTGGTGGGGGCTTTGTCGGCGTTGGCTTTTGCAGCGGCTTTGCTGGCGGACTTTGCCGTTGGCTTGGCGGCCGCGGGCCTGGCCGTGGCCACCTTATTCTTTGGAGTCGCGGCCGGCGCTACTTTGGCTTTGGCCGAAGCGGCGAAGGGCTTGGCCGCAGCCTTGGCCTGCGGGTCCGTTTCGACGGGCACCAGCAGCTTGTTTTCGGCCAGCTCGGTGTGTTCCGGCTCGGGCAGGGCCTGCGGGGCGGCCAGGCGCGGGCCCGATTCGGCCAGCGTGAGCGTGACAATGTCGCCGCGCTTGATGGGCGTGCCCACGGCCAGCGACTGCTCGCGCACGCGGCCCGTGCCCACCGCGCGCACGTACAAGCCCTTATTTTCGAGCAGGAACAGTGCGTCGCGCAGCGTGAGGCCGCGCACTTGCGGCACCCGCCCGGTGCGCACGGGGTTCACCACCAATGCCACGGTGCGGGCGTGGAAGGCCGTGTCGGAAGCGGCGCGCACCCATTCCTCGCCGCCGGTGGCCTGGGTGTTGCCGGCCAGGCCCAGCTTTTGGCACACCAGGGCCAGCTCGTCCTGCATGCCGGCGCGCACCAGCGGCACGTGGCTTTTGTTGAGCCGCGCTTTGGCCAGCAGCGGGCGCTGGCTGAGCAGGTCGCGGGCCATGCACTTGTCGGCCACTTCGCGAAAGACCGGGGCGGCCACGTCGGCGCCGTAGATGCGGCCGTTGCGGGGCGAGTCGACCACCACGATGCAGCTGTACTTGGGCTTGTCGGCCGGGAAATAGCCGCAGAAGCTAGTCGAATACGTCCTGGTGTACTGGCCGTTCTTGAACTTCCAGGCCGTGCCGGTTTTGCCGGCAATGCTGTAGTCTTTGGGCCGGATGCTGCGGGCCGTGCCTTCCAGCACCACGCCCTCCATCATGGCTTTCACCTTGGCCAGCGTGGCATCGGAGCAGATTTTGGGATTCAGCACCCGGGGCTCGTTGCGTTGCATCACCTGGTCGGCCACCTTGATTTCCTTCACAATCATGGGCTGCACTTTCACGCCGCCGTTGGCCACGGCGTTGTAAAAGGCCAGGGTTTGCAGCGGCGCCAGCTTCAGCTCGTAGCCGATGCTCATGGTGGTGAGCGAGGTGCGGCTCCAGCTGCGGTCGGTGGGGTCTTTCACGTAGGGCCGGGCCTCGCCGGCCATCTGGAAGCCCAGCGGCTTGTCCAGCCCAAACTTCTTCAGGTAATTGGTGTATTCGGTGGGGTTGCCAGCGAAGTATTTGTCCACCAGCTTGGCCACGCCGATGTTGCTCGACTTCTCAAACACCTGCTGCACCGTGATGCGGCCGTAGCCGTGCGAGTCCGACTTCACGGCCCCGCCCACGTACATGCGGCCGTTGCCGGTGTCCACCATGTCGTCGAGGGTCACGTTGGGCCGGGCCTCAAACAGGGCCATCATCGAGGCCAGCTTGAACGTGGAGCCCGGCTCGGTGCGGCCCTGGTCGGCAAAGGCGTAGTTGTAGTCTTCCTTATAGGTGTCGTCGGACGCCTTGCCCAGGTTGGCCACGGCCTTGATTTCGCCGGTGGCCACTTCCATCAGAATCACGCAGCCGTACTGAGCGTTGTTGTCGACCAGCGACTTGTAGAGGGCGTTTTCGGCCACGTCCTGCAGGTTGATGTCGAGCGTGGTTTGCACGTCGTAGCCCGGCTGGGGCTTGATTTCGGTGCCGTCGTACACCGGTTTCACGCCGCCCGGCACCCGCTCAAACAAAGCCTCGCCGGGCTTCCCGGCCAGGCTTTGCTCGTAGGTGTACTCCAGCCCCGCGCCGTGGCGCTCCTCGTTCACGAAGCCGATGGTGCGTTGCGCCAGGCCGCCAAAGGGCCGGAAGCGCTTGTCCACCTTCTCAAAAATGGCCCCGCCGCGGTTGCGCTTGGCCCGGAAAATGGGCCAGCTGGCCAGCGCCTTCTTCTCCTGAAAGTTGATTTGGCGCGAGTTGAGGCGGATGTAGCGGGCCTTGCCTTCGTGGGCATTTTTCAGGCGGCGCTTGTACTCCTGCACGCTGCGGTCGCCAAAAAAGTGCGACAGGTGCCACGCCAGCGAATCAATTCCGGCATTAAACAAGTCGTCGTCGACCACGCCCGGGTCCCACGCCACCCGGTAAAACGGCAGCGACGTGGCCATAATACTCTTGCCATCGCCCGCATAAATGGTACCCCGGGTGGCCGGCACCGGCAGGTAGCTGATGCGCCGCTCCTGCTCCAGGGCCCGCCACTTGTTGCCTTCCTGAAACTGAATTTTGGTAGCCTTCCAAAAAATGGCGCACGAAAACACGGCGACGCCCAGAAAGGCCAGCCGCACGCGCGTGACGATGGATTTTTTAACGCTGCCTTTCATCGGGAATGGCTTCTAACGGTTTGTTTTCCTGCACCCTTGCTTTTGTGCGGACTTGTACCAGTTTGTGCCTTTGTCTTACGGTCGGGCTTATTGGTTGAGTGGCTGGCCTTGCGGCCTTTTGGTGCCTTGGCAGCCGTCGGTTTTGCGGGTCGCGGGGCAACGTGCGAAGCCGCGGGCGCAGCCGGCATCTCCGTGGCCATCGAGTCGCCGCTCAGCGGCTGCGGCGGCGCGATGATTTCCGGGCCCGAGTCCACGTCGTCGCTGATGGTGCCCCGTTTGCGGCCCGCCAGCACGTCGGCCCGTTGGGCGGCCGCCGAGTCGCGGGCCGCCCGCGCCGCCAGGGTATCGGCGGTGAGCACGGGCATTAGCTCCAGTTCGGCCGCGTCGAGGTGGCCGCTGGGCACCGTAATGCGGAACGGCGGCGAAGAGCTTTCCACCAAGCCAAAAGCCGCCACCTTCCGGGCCACTTCGCTTTGCTTGCTGGCCTCCATATAGTCCGATTTCAGCGTGGTGTAATCGGCCCGCAGGTCTTCGGTTTCCTGCTTGAGGCGCTGGATGTTGCGGTTCATGCGGTTGCCGTAGTGCGTATTGCCGATGTAAAGCAGCGTCAGCGCCATGATGAACAGCAGGTTGGGCAGGTAGCGCACCGGCAGCCCCTCCCGGAACAGCCCGTCCACGCTCGTCACCCGGTCGAGCAGCGAAAACAAGCTCCACGAGCTGCGCGGCCGGGCTTCGGGCGCGGGCTTGCGGGGGCGTTTCACGGGCTCGGGCTGGGGCTCGGGCACCGGCGGCAGCTCTTCCTCCACGGCAGCCGGAGCCACCGGCTCGGGCAGGGCCATTTCGCGCGGCACGTTGGCGCGGCGCGGGCTATCGGAGGGTTTTAGCGTGTTGGTAGCCACTTTGACACTGCTTTATCGTTTTTACATTCCAATTTCTACATCCTCACGGCAACCCGCAATTTAGCACTTCTGGCGCGGCTGTTCAGGGCTACTTCGGCCGGGTCGGCTTCTTCCGGCTTCCGGTTGAGCGCCTCAAAAGGCTTAGTCTCATTGCCGAAGAAGTCTTTTTCCACGTTCCCGAAAAACTTGCCTTTGGCTATAAAATTCTTCACCAGCCGGTCTTCCAGCGAATGGTAGCTGAGCACAACCAGCCGCCCGCCCGGGCGCAGCACGTCGGCCGTTTGCAGCAGCATTTCCTGCAGGGCCTGCATCTCCTGGTTCACTTCGATGCGCAGGGCCTGAAAAACCTGGGCCAGGTACTTGTTCTCCTTGCCGCGCGGCGTGCAGGGCTGAATGGCCTGCTTCAGCTCCGCAATGGTTTCGAGCCGGCGGCCGCGCCGGGCCGCGCCCACGGTCTGGGCAAGGGTGCGGGCGTTGGTCACTTCGCCGTACATGCCGAAGATGCGGTGCAGGTCAGCCTCCTTGTAGTCGTTGAGAATGTCGGCGGCCGTCAGGGGACCGTCCGGGTCCATGCGCATGTCCAGCGGGCCATCGAAACGGGTAGAAAACCCCCGCTCCGGCGTGTCGAACTGGTGGGAGCTCACGCCCAGGTCGGCCAGCAGGCCATCTACCGGCAAAGCTTTATATGCTTCTAATTCAGCATATAACTGCCGGAAGTTGGCCTTTACAAATGTAAACTGGGGCCGCGCCAGCTTCCCGGCTTCGGCCTCGGCGTCGGCATCCTGGTCGAAGCTGTAGAGGTGGCCGGTGGTCAGCTTTTCGAGGATGCGCGCCGAGTGCCCTCCCCCACCGAAGGTCACGTCCACGTAGCGGCCAGCGGGCTGCAGGTCGAGCGCAGCCAGGCACTGGGCCAGCATCACCGGACGGTGGTAGGCGCTGTCGTTGGCATAGTCGCTCATGCGGTGGGGCCGCCAAGCAGCGGCGTATCGACGGATAAAAACTTCTGGGCCAATTTGCTAAAGGTTTGCTGGTCCTTAATCAGGAACTCTTCGTAGCGAATGGGGTCCCAGATTTCGCACCGGTTGCCCAGGCCCACGATGATGGCTTCCTTCTCGATGCCGGCGTAGCGCAACATGCTGCGTGGCAGCATAAAACGACCGATAGCGTCAAGCTCTACTTCGGTCATCCCGCGAAAGAAATTGCGCTGAAACTGCCGGTACTCCTCGTTGAACTCGTCCAGGGCCATCACCTTGTCGTGAATAACCCGCCATGCCGCCTGCGGATACAGCACAAGGCAAGGCTCAAAGCCGCGCACCAGCACCAGTTGGTTGCCCGACGGCTCGGGCAGGTTGCTCTTCACCTTGGCCGGCAACACGAGCCGCCCCTTGGGGTCGAGCTTGCATTCGTATTCGCCGGACAGCAGGTTCATAGGCATGGACGCCGGAAGAAAAAGGCGACATAGGCAAATGTACGGGAAGCAACTGAGAACTCAACCACATTTTACCACTTTCTACCACAACGCAAAAACAAGCCTGTGAGTAATTAAATAAGGTTTTTACTCAGTTTAAGGCTGCTAATTAGTGTCCGGCCTGATTTCTAAAATGGTGTAAAGACAAAACGTCAGTCCTGCATCGGCGGGACGAAGAGCCAACAGCAACAAGCTGACCTAAGAAATCAATTTGGTGAAAGGTGCTCCCAACTCCATCCGCGCTGGCCCCTGACCGGGCGGCTATGGATGGCGACGAACTGGCCTCGAACCCTAGCCTGGGGAATGATGCGGAAATGTTGAACACTCACACCCAAGGTTGTGTACCCTCACCAACGTGGCGGCTTTTGTACCTTTGCAATTGTGCAACCCTCCCGCCTTCGTCGCTGCTTCTGCCTGCTGCTGGCCGTGCTGGTGCTCATCACCTCGGTGGGCCTCACGGTGCAGCGGCTCACCTGCCGCATGAGCGGGCGGAGCACCGTGGCCGTGTCGGTGGCGGGGCCCGCCGACTTGCGTGGTTGCACCGGCGAAGCGGCCCCGGCCACCCCGACGGCCAAAGACAACTGCTGCGATTTCAGCAAGCAGCTGCACAAGCTTTCCGCGCCGGCCCACGAGCTGGCGGCCAAAATTCTGGTGCCGGCGCCGCTGCTGGCCGTGCCGGTGCCCGTTTCTACCTGGGCCGCGCCGGTGGAACGGCCCAGCCTGCGTGCCAGCGCCCCTCGCTGGTTTGCGGCCGATGCGTCGCCCCCGCCCAAGGGCGGACGCGGGCTGCTGGTGCTGGTTTGTAAGCTGGTGGTTTAGGCGTTCTGAAAAGCTGGGCCTTCCCTTGGGCAGGCGCTGGGCCCGTCGTGCCAAATCGGGCCGAAGTTTTCAGAATGCCTTAACTTACAGAACTTATGAAACCTATCCGCGGGGCTTTCCCGCTGCTTTTCGCTTTTCTGACCGGAGCTTTTGCGCTTCGCCCCCAATGGGTGCGGGCCCAAACGGCCACCATTGCGCCGGTGCGAGGCGAAATCACTGAAGCCGGCAAGGCCACTCCCCTGCCCGGCGCCCTGCTGCGCTGGCTCCCCGACGCGCCCGATGCCAACGCGCCGGTCATCACGGCCACGGCGGATGCCGGGGGGCATTTCGTGATAACCCGGCCCGCGCGGGCCGCTTCCCGCCTCGTGGTGCAGGCCCTGGGCTACCGCCCCGATACAGTGGCCGTAGCCGCGACCGGGGCACCCTATTTGCGGGTGGCCCTGCGCCCCGGCCAGGAGTTGGGCGAGGTGACGGTGACGGCCCGTACCCTCTCCTACTCGGCCCTGACGCCGGCCAACGTGCAGGTCATTTCGAGCCGCGACCTCACCAAATCGGCCTGCTGCAACCTGGCCGAAAGCTTCGAAACCAACGCCTCGGTGGAGGTCACGACGTCGGACGCCGTGTCGGGGGCCAAGCAGATTCAGCTGCTGGGCCTGGACGGCAGCTACTCCCTGCTGACGGTGGACAACCAGCCGGCCCTGCGGGGCCTGGCCGCCCCCTACCGGCTGGGCTACCTGGCCGGCCCTTGGATTGACAACATCGAAATCATCAAGGGCACGGGCTCGGTGGTGAACGGCTACGAAGCCATTTCGGGGCAGGTGAACGTGAAGCTGAAGGAGCCCGAGAAAACCGACCAGCTGCTGTTCAACGCCTATGCCAACGACCTGGGCAAGTTTGACGTCAACCTGAACACGTCGGCCCGCCTGAGCCCGAAATGGAGCACGGTGCTGCTGCTGCACTCCGACCACCTGGGCAACCGCGTGGACCGCAACCAGGACGGCTTTCTGGACCTGCCGCTGGCCACGCAGTTCAACGCCTTCAACAAGTGGAAGTACCAGTCCGGGCACGGCGTGGTGAGCGAAGTAGGCCTGGGCGCCCTGCGCGAAACCCGGCAGGGCGGCCAGATGGGCTTCCGTGACGGCGGCGAGGCCGCTTACCTGGCTAACTATGGCACCACCCAGGCCACCACGCGCTACACCGGCTACGCCAAAACCTCCTACACCTGGCCCAGCCGTCCCTACCAAAGCCTGGGCCTGCTGCTGAGCGGCACCAGCCACGACTTTACCTCGCGCTACTCCTACGGCTACGATACGTACGACTACGAGCCCAACCTGCCGCCCGTCGCGACCACCACCCGCACCCTGCGCGACTACGACGGCACGCAGCGCACCGGCCTGGGCACGCTGCTGTTTCAGAGCGCCATCGGCAACACGGCGCACGTGTACCGGGCGGGGCTGAGCTTTCTCTACGATGACTACCGGGAGCGGCTGACCGCGGGGCGCACCTATTTGTTTGATGCGCCCTTGGAGAATTTTGCCCGGCGCGAACTGGTGCCCGGCGCCTTTGCCGAATACACCTACCAGAACAGCCGCAACCTGACGGTAGTGGCCGGCCTGCGCGCCGACCGCCACAACCTGTTCGGCTGGCAGGTGACGCCGCGCCTCAACCTGAAGTACGACGCCGCCAAAAACACGGTGCTGCGCCTGGCCGCCGGCCGCGGCTTCCGCGTGGCCAACCCCATTGCCGACAACGCGGCCCTGCTGGCCAGCGCCCGGCAGTTCAACATCAGCCCCGCCCTGCGGCCCGAGCGCGCCTGGAACCTGGGCGGCAGCGCCACGCAGTACTTCAGCGCGCTGGGCCGGCCGGCCACGCTGGTGGTCGACTACTACCATACCGAATTCGACAACCAAGTGGTGGCCGACACCTACACCGCGCCGCGCTACGTGCTCATCGACAACCTGGCGCCCGGCGGCCGCTCCTTCGCCCGCAGCCTGCAGGCCGAGCTGCAGCTGGAACCCCTGAAGGGCCTACAAGTGAAGGGCGCCTACAAATACCTCGACGTGCGCACCACCTACGACGGCGTGCTCCTGCCCAAGCCCCTCACGCCCAAGCACCGCGGCTTCCTGAACCTGGGCTACGCCAGCGCTTTCGATAAATGGCGGGCCGATGCGACGGTGCAGTGGTTTGGGCAGCGGCCGATGGCCCACATCAGCAGCACGCACGCGCACGGCGCCGGGCAGGAATACTCGCCCGAAGTGTCGCCGCGCTACGCCCTGCTCAACGCCCAACTCACCCGCGGCTTCAAGCGGCTGGACGTGTACGCGGGCGTGGAAAACCTGACCAATTACCGCCAGGACAATCCCATCGACAGCGCGGCCAACCCCTTCGGGCCCAACTTCGACGCGGCCATGTCGTGGGGGCCGGTGTATGGCCGGCTCACTTACCTGGGCCTGCGCTACCGCATTGAGTAGCCAAAGCCCGTCTTTTTTGATTTTTTCGGCAGCAATTTTGTTATCGCTGCCTCACCCAAGCATCATTCCTATGAAATTCCTCCTCGTGCTGCCGTTGCTGGCCTTGCTGAGCTTCTCGCCTACCGCCCAGGCCCAAACCGGCCCCGTGGCTTCGGCCAAAACCGCCAACGTTGTCACCACGCAGTTCAAGACGTCGGCCGTTTGCGATATGTGCAAAGCGCGCCTTGAAAAGAGCCTGGCTTATGAGAAAGGCGTGCAGTCGGCCGTGCTCGACGTGCCCAGCAAAGTGCTCACCGTGACCTATAAAGCCGACAAAACCACGCCAGCCGCCCTGCGCACCGCCGTACAAAAAACCGGCTACGATGCCGACGACCAGACCGCCGACGCCCGCGCCTACAACCGCCTGCCCGATTGCTGCAAGAAAACCAACGCGGTGCACTAAACATCCTATTTCCTAAAATAAATAAGCCTGCTCCAAACAGAAGCAGGCTTTTTATTTCGATTTCCAGAGCCGCCACCACGGCAGATAGGGCTGGTCGTGGTGCTCGTAGTGGTACCCAAAGAAGTAGCAGCTCACGAAGGCCCATAAGTGGTGCCGGAACTGGCTGCGCGACTTGTGGGGGTTGTCGGGCGCGTGCTCGCCACGGTGGGGCAAATAGGTGCCGAAAAAAAACAGCTGGAACGTAGCCAGGATGGCGGGTATCATCCAGAAAGCAATGACGTTGGCCTGCAAGAAAAACAGCTTCAACACGTTGTAGGTGGCGGCCATCAGCAGCACCTGCCACCACGTCACGTAGTTCCAGGCGAAGCGCAGAAACCAGGGCAGGAAGCCGGGGTGGCGGCCGTCATGAAAATCGGGGTCGTCCTGGGTGCCCACGTGGCGGTGGTGGGCGTGGTGCTTGGGCAGCTGGCCCGGGAACCAGTTGTAGGCAAAAAGACCGGCCGCCACGGTGCCAATGGCGTTGTTGAGGCGCTTGTTGGGGCTTACGAGGCCGTGCATGGCATCGTGCGCCGTGATGAAGAGGCCGGTGTAGAGGTGCGTTTGGAGCAGCACCAGCAGGTAGGGCGCAGGGCTGCGCCAGTTGGGCGCGTACCCGGCCAGCAAAAAGCCCAGCAGCGTGGCCCAGGCCGCCCCCACCGCCGCCGCTACTGCCACCCCTTTCAGGCCCAGCGGCGCCGGCGCTACCCGGCGGGAAGCAAGCGAAGCCGGCGGGTGAAGAGCGGTTTGCATGGGCAGATAGACCTAAGCCAGGGCGGCGAAACTATAGACTCAGCAACTGGTCGCGCACCTGCTCCATCAGCCACATGGGCGTGCTGGTGGCCCCGCAAATGCCCACCGACTGGCCCGGCCGGAACCAGTCGGCCTGAATTTCGCCCACGTTCGAGATGAAATGCGTTTGCGGGTTGGTTTCGAGGCACACCTGGTAGAGCACCTTGCCATTCGAGCTTTTGGTGCCCGAGACAAACACAATCTGGTCGAACTGCGCGGCGAAGCGCCGCAGGTCCTTGTCACGGTTGCTCACCTGCCGGCAGATGGTGTCGTTGGCGTTCACCTGGTAGCCGCGCCCCTCCAGCTGGTTCTTGATGTTGTAGAAGCTGTTGGTGCTCTTGGTGGTCTGGCTGTAGAGGGTGATGTTTTCGGGCAGCTCGTGGCGCAACAGCTCGTCGAGGTTCTCAAACACCACGGCGTCGCCGCCGGTCTGGCCCAGCAGGCCCAGCACTTCGGCGTGGCCGTGCTTGCCGTAGATGAAGATTTTCTCCTTGCGGTCGTAACTGGCCTTGATGCGGTTTTGCAGCTTGAGCACCACCGGGCAGCTGGCGTCAATCAGCGTGAGGTTGTTTTCCATGGCCATCTGGTAGGTGGCCGGGGGCTCGCCGTGGGCCCGGATGAGCACGGCCTCGTTGCGCAGCTCGGCCAGCCGCTCGTGGCAGATGATGCGCAGGCCGCGGGCTTCCAGGCGCTGCACTTCTTCGTCGTTGTGCACGATGTCGCCCAGGCAATAGAGGTAGCCTTGCTCGTCGAGCAGGTCTTCGGCCATTTGAATGGCGTAAATCACGCCGAAGCAAAAGCCGGAGTTGGGGTCGATGCGGACGCTGAGGTGCAAGTGGGGCATACGTCAGGACAAACCGCGAAAGCACGGTTAAGGTTGTGACCGCCGGTCACGTTTTCGGCAGCAGCCAAAAGCTACGTCAGAACCGCGCAAACCGGTTTTTGGTTTACTCGGCCACGCGGTTCAGGCGCTGGGCCTGCTCGTCGCTCACGTGGCCGCGGTTCACCAAAAAGTGGCGCACCGTGCGAAAGGCTTCGGCGTCCAGCCCCGACTTGGGATGGGCCAAGGCGGCATTGAGCAGCAGCTCTTTGTCTTCGTCCACGTGCTTGCTCAGGCCGAGGAAGGCGGGCAGGTTGCTTTCCACCGAAAAGCGCAGGAAGCGGATTTCGGGGTTGTTGGGGTCGAGGCTCACGGCTTGCTCGAAGGTGCGGGCGGCGTCCTGCACGTAGGTCAGCTTGTTGAACATCGACGCGTCGCGGGCCCGAATGGCCTCGGCCGCGCCTTTGTAGCCCAGCACCAGCGCGTCGCGGTCCTTGTAGTCGGCCAGCAGCTTGTAGAATTTCTCGCCGGCGGCTTTGTCGGCGGCGGCCTGCTCGTAGTGGCGGCGGAGGATGGTGGGGTGGAAAGGGGAATCCAAAGCGGCGAAGGAAAAAGAGAAAGTAAAAGAAGACGGTGCTGCGGCACTCGCCCCGGTGGCCGGCGCGGCGCCCAACGCTACGGGCAGCAGAAACAGGCCCACCCGCCATTGAAACAAACTTTTCATGGGTACAAAACTAGTTTTAGCGGCAACTAATTCACCGGGGCTGGCTACGGGCATACGGCAAACCGCCGCCAACAGCCCACCGGGCCCGTTATAAGCGCGACAGTCGGTAGCGGAAATACGAGCCCAGCAGCAGCAGCACTTTGGTGTTGTCGGGCACGCGCACCCGCTCGCCCAAGATGCGCGCCGCGGGCAGCTTTTTGATTTTGTAAAACAGCTTCAGGTAGTACACATACGCCAGGTACACGCCCAGCTTGGCCGAGCGCGGCAGCTGCTGAATGCCCACGTAAGCCGCCTCAAAATCGGCTTTGATGTCGGCCTCAATCTCGCTTTTGGTGGCGTCGTTGAACCGCTGGTACACCACGCCGGGGAAGTACACGCGGCCCCGCTCCTCGTAATCGGAACGGATGTCGCGCAGAAAATTCACCTTCTGAAACGCCGCCCCCAGCCGGCAGGCCGGCGCCCGCAGCCGCTCAAACAAGGCCTGGTCGCCGTCGCAGAAAATGCGCAAACACATCAGCCCCACCACTTCGGCCGAGCCGTAGATGTACTCATTGTACAGGTCGGAGTGGTAGCTCTGGTCTTCCAAATCGAGCGCCATGCTGTGCAGAAACGCCTCAATAAACTCGCGGTCGATGCCGTAGCGCCGCACCACGTGCTGGAACGCGTGCAGCACCGGGTTAAAACTCAGGCCGGCATCGAGCGCCTCGTAAGTCTGGCGCCGGAAGTCGGCCAGCAGCGCCGCCTTGTCGTGCTCATGAAAGGTATCCACAATTTCATCGGCCCAGCGCACAAACCCATACACGGCGTACACGGGCAGGTGCAGCCGCTCGTCGAGCGTGCGAATGCCCAGCGTGAACGAGGTGCTGTAGCGCCCGGTGATGAGCTTGCTGCACGCCAGGCTGGTGTCGGTGAAGAGTTTAACGTGGTCCATTTTATTGTGTCAGCCCGTCATGCCGAGCGCCGCGAAGCATCTTTACCTCAGTAGTGATTAAAGCTGATGCAACGAAGCGGTAAAGATGCTTCGCGGCGCTCGGCATGACGGGCTATTTGTTCTCCTTAAGCACTTCGCCCGCCACCACCTGGCCCGAAATCAGCGAGGGCGGCACGCCCGGCCCGGGCACGGTAAGCTGGCCGGTGAAATACAAATTACCGACTTTTTTGCTCTTCAACGTAGGCTTCAGAATGGCCGTCTGCTTCAGCGTGTTAGCTAAACCGTAGGCATTGCCCTTGAAGCTGTGGTAATCGGCCACGAAGTCGCGGTGGGCGTAGCTGCGCTTGAACACCACCGCGTCGCGGATGGGGTGGCCGCAGTGCTTTTCCAGCCGGTCCATCAGCAGGTCGTAGTACCGCTCGCGGGTGGCGTCGTCGTCCGTCAGCCCCGGCGCCACCGGGATGAGCAGAAACAGGTTTTCCTGGCCCGCGGGCGCCACCGCGGGGTCGGTTTTGCTGGGCACCGAAGCGTAGTAGAGCGGCCGGGTGGGCCACTGCGGCTGCTCGTATATCTCGCGGGCGTGCTGGTTGAGGTCCTCGTCAAAAAACAGGTTGTGATGGCGCAATTTGTCCAGCTTGCGGTTCACGCCGAGGTAAAACAGCAGGCTCGATGGTGCCATCACGCGGGAGTTCCAGTATTTTTCGTCGTAATGCCGGTATTCGGGTGCCAGTACCTCCTGCTCGATGTGGTGGTAGTCGGCCCCTGCCACCACGGCATCGGCGGCTACGAAGCCGCTGGCGGTGCGCACGCCGGTGCTGCGGCCGTTTTCCACCACGATTTCGCGCACTTCCTCGTTGTAACGGATTTCCACGCCCAGCTCTTCGGCCAGGCGCACCATGCCTTCCACAATCTTGTGCATCCCGCCTTTGGGGTACCAGGTGCCCAGCGCTAAATCGGCGTAGTTCATCAGCGAGTACAGCGCGGGCGTGTTCTCCGAAGTAGCGCCCAGAAACAGGATGGGAAACTCCACCAGCTCCAGCAGGCGCGGGTCTTTAAAAAAGCGGCGCACGTGCTTGTGCATGCTTTGCAGCACGTCCATGCGCACCATGTCCACGAGCAGCTTGGGGTCGGCAAACTCAAATACCGACCGGCTCGGCGCGTACACCAGGCGGTTTATCCCAACTTCGTACTTATAAGCGGCCTGCTTCAAGAACTCATCAAGCCGCGCGGCACTGCCCGGCTCGAAGCGCTCAAACAAGGCCCGCAGCTCGCTCATCCGGGCCGGAATATCCACGGCTTCCGGCCCGCGGAAAACCACCTGGTACGAAGGGTCCAGCCGCTCCAGCTCGTAGTAGTCAGCCACTTTCTTGCCGAAGCGGGCGAAGTACTTCTCAAACACATCGGGCATCCAGTACCAGCTTGGGCCCATGTCGAAGGTGAAGCCCTGGGCGCGGAACACGCGGGCCCGGCCGCCGGGGCCTTCGTTTTTTTCAAGCACCGTGACGCGCCAGCCGGCCTGCGCCAAGGTGCTGGCGGCCGCCAGCCCGGCAAAGCCGGCCCCGATTACAACGGCGTGTTTGGAAGAGGGTGGTTGCAAAGGTGAGTTACTGCTATTCTGGATAAAGGAGACCGTCCTGTCGAGCTTGTCGAGACATCTCGCTCGGGATAATTAATTAGTTCAGCACGCGAGATGTCTCGACAAGCTCGACAAGACGTTCCATGTACGGTGCGCGGTATCATACCCCTGCCCTTAAAACAAGCCGCCGGCCCCGCGCCGCGGATTGCAGCAACAAGGCCGGCGGCCAGGGAACGACGCCGGGCGCCTAGTCTTCAACGGTTTCGGTGGCATCGGCGGCCGAGGCGCCGACGGGGGCATACACCTGCAAGGCCGCTTTCAAGTCCTTGCGGGCAATGTGAATGCGGTTTTTGACGGTGCCAATGGGGATTTGCAGCTTCTCGGCAATCTCCATGTACTTGTAGCCGATGTAGTACATCATGAACGGCGTCCGGTAGTCGGTGCCGAGGCTGGAAATGGCCTCGTTGATGTCACGCACCACGAAATCCGACGTGGCACCGTTGTGGGTGATGTAGTTCTGGTCGGTGTTGAAATACTGGAAATACTCCGTCGAATCAATGTTGGAGCTACGCTTGGTAATCTTGTTGTAGTTGTTGATGAAGGTGTTGCGCATGATGGTATACAACCACGCCTTCAGGTTGGTACCGGCTTTAAACTTGTCTTTGTTGAGCAGGGCCTTGAGGAGGGTTTCCTGCACCAAATCCTTGGCATCATCAGCGTCTCGCGTCAAATTCATGGCGGCGGGCCGGAGGGTGAGCGAAATCTTCTGCACTTGCGAGGTGAATTCTAGCGAAGTCATGCTGTTTAGCTTTTCGTGGCCGATTGTTAAACAAATATACGAGCCCGCCGCAAAATCAGCCAGCCCCCGCCGAAAGAATTTCGTTCGGCACGCCTACTACTTTCTCGCAGGCGCGGCAAGGTACGCCCGGCCAGGGGATTGCCGCGGCGCCGGACCTGCTTTTGCCATTACCAAATTGTGAAGCCGGCTGGCTACCCCAGCCCACCAACTACGCGCCAAACCAAGCCCATGGTTTGCTTTCCAGGCCGCCTTTTTACGCCGCCACCGGCTCGGCGGCGTGCTCCCCCACCAGGGCCAGAAAATCCGTCATCAGCTCCGGCGAAACACAGTTTTTGGGCAACACCAGCCCTTCCTGCCGGGCCAGTTGGCCGTACATTACCACCAGTTTATCGGGGCAGCAGGCCGCCACGGCTTCGGCAAACTCCCCCACCCGGCCGCGCTCCGGCTGGGTGGTTAGCACGGTGGCCACGGCGTCGGGGTGGTAGGTGCGGCACACCGCGTTGAGCTCTTCCAAAGGCAAGTTTTGGCCCAGGTACAGGGTGTGCTGGCCGCGGGCGCGCAGCACGTAGTTCATGAACAGCAAGGCCAGCTCGTGCAGCTCATCGGCCGGCAAAAACAGCACCCAGCGCCGCGCCGTGGCCGGCACGCTGGGCAGCGCATCGGTGGCAGCCAAAATCTTTTGGCGCAGCAAATGCGCAATCAGGTGCTCCTGGGCTGGGTTGACGGTGCCGGCCAGCCACATCAGGCCAATGCGCTGCAGCAGCGGGTAGGCCACAAACAGCATCATTTTTTCAAAGCCCAGCTTGCTGCTGGCCTCGGTTAGCAAGAGGTTGAGGCGCAGCTCGTCGAAGCTGAGCATGGCGGCCAGCAAGGCATTGACCTGCTGGTGGTAGTCGTGCACGTCGTTGCAGCAGGCCAGCACGGCGGCCTGAATTTCGGCGTCGCTCAGGCGGGCCACCTGCGAGATGCGTTGGCCCCGGCTGCACAGCGTGGTCACGTTGAGCAGGCGGCGCAGGTCGCTTTCGCAGTAGGTGCGAATGTTGGTGGCCGTGCGCACCGGCCGCAACAGGCCGTAGCGCTGCTCCCACATCCGAATGGTGTGCGCCTTGATGCCCGAAAGCTGCTCTAAGTCGCTGATGGAGAACTGGCCCACGTGGTTAATTAAAAATTATGAATTATGAATTAAAAATTGAGCGTAGGCGCAACGGCACAGCAACACCTTTTTTACTCATTTTTAGTTTTTTCCTTATTAATTTTTAATTGCCGCTTCCGGGCCAGCTCTAGGTATTTGGGCGACACCCAGAGCAGGCCAAACTCGGCCGAGCCATCGCGGCCCTGGGTTTTGTGGTGGGTTTTGTGGGCCATGTTGAGGGCCCGCAGGTAGGTGTTGTCCGATTTTTTCCAGAAGCGCAAGCGGCCGTGTATCAGCACGTCGTGCACGAAAAAATACACCGTGCCGTAGGCCGCGATGCCCACGCCCACCCAGAACCACCAGCGCCCGCCGTTGTCGCCGGTGATGAACAAAGCGGCCGAAATGCCGCCGTAAATCAGGAAAAACAGGTCGTTGCGCTCCACCGGGTGCGGGTGCCGCACGTGGTGCGAGCGGTGCAAAAACCACAGCGGCCCATGCTGCACAAACTTGTGCATGAACCACGCCCAGAATTCCATGAATCCGAAGGTGGCGAGGGTGATGCCGAGGGCGGCCAATGCTGTCATGCGCAGGTAACCAGAACGGGAAAAGGGATGTTTGGAAATGACGCCAAAACGCCGCTCAGTCTTCGTTAATTCCGAGGACCAAGCGGCGTTTCGAACTCCTAATTTACTTCAGCCAACCGACTTTTCGGTTACCAGCCAATCTTCTCCTTGCTCAAAAAGGCGGCAATGCCGCGGCGGCAGTCTTCCGAGCCGCGGGCTTCGGCATTGCGCTGGGCGGCGTAGCGAAGGCCTTCTTCCAGGTCCATTTCGGGCAGCCGGGCCAGCATTTCCTTGGTCACTTCCATGCTTTGGGCCGAGTTTTCGCGGCACAGGCGCTGGGCGTAGATTTTCACGGTTTCGGCCAGCTCGTCTTTGGGCACCATGAAGGTGATGAGGCCCATGTCGAGGGCGGCCTGGGCCGGCACTACGTCGCCGGTAAGCAGCAATTGCTTGGTGCGCGCCTCCCCGATTTTGCGCACCAGAAACACGCTCACGATGGCGGGCAGGAAGCCGATTTTCACTTCGGTGTAGCCAAACTTGGCTTCGGGCACGGCAAAGGTGAGGTCGCAGATGGCGGCGAGGCCGCAGCCGCCGGCCAGCGCGTGGCCCTGCACTTGGCCGATGACGACCTTCTTGAGGGTATAAATCTGGTGGAAGAGCTGCATGAGGTGCGTCGAGTCTTCCAGGTTGTCGGTGTAGCCGAAGCCTTGCAGGTCCTGAATGTAGGCCAAGTCGGCGCCGGCGCAAAACACGTCGCCGGCCGCGCGCAGCACGATGACTTTCGCGTTTTCGTCGTTTTCGGCAAACTCGAAAGCTTGCTTGAGCTCGGTTACCACGTCGGCGTTCAGGGCGTTGCGCTTGTCGGGCCGGTTGAGGGTGATGTAGCCAATGCGGTCCTGGGCTTCGTAGCGGATGTAGCGAAGGGCTTCGAGTTCGGGGGTGAGCAAGTTTTCCATAAGGAGCGGGAACGGCGCGGACGGATGGTTGTACCCATGATGCCAACCGCCGGGAAATGGTGGCACCTGGTGAGCAATTAACGAAAAAAAGGCGCAGATGGTCGGCTTCCGCTCGACTGAGCTGGCATGCACGCCGACTAAACGGCCTGGCTGCGTGGTTTAATGGCGCTTTGCCATCAACTCGGGCCCGGCCGGCATTGCGGTTGCCTGCGCTCGGCCCGGGGCCTTATGGGTGCGCGGCTACAGCGGCGGCGCGCACCGAAAAGCGCCCTGAGCCGTGACGTCCCAGGTGCGGAAGCCGTGCGCGCGCAACAAGGAATCCTGCCGGGCCACGTACCAGATTTTGCAACTCGAATCAAAAACGACCTGCGTCGTTGGCCCGAACACCGCGGCCACAGTTTCGGGTTTCACGCGGGCGTTGCGGCGCAGCACCAGCACGTCGACCGGCGCGGGTTGCGTGGCCGAGGAAATATGGTTGGAGACAAACCCAATGCGCAGGCCGCGCCACTGGGCCAGCAGCACCGGGCCAGGCTTCCAGTACAGCTGCTCGCGGGCGCTGTCGGCATCGGCCAGCCGCCGCACCGGGACGGTGCTGCCGCGCCAGCCCACGCTGTAGTGGGTGCGGCGGGCAGCCTTGCGGATGATGCCTGGCAGCAGGCGGTAGGTGCGCTCGGTTTCGTTGAGCGCCACGGAATCGGGCGTGACGAACTCGGCGCTGGCGCCCTGCCAGAAGCCCACCGCCGAGCGCCGCGGAATGCTGTACACAATGAATTCTTCGGTGGGCGCCACGGCGCGGGCCTCGGCCACGCGGCTGCCGGCGTAGCACAGGAGCAGCAGCGCCATGCCGCGCAGCCAACTCAGGTGGCGGGTGTTGAGCCAGGCCAGAAACGTGCCGATGAGGCCGAAGATGAGGACCGTTTGCAGGGCCGACACGTGGATGTCGCGCACCACCCAGCCAGAGAAGTAGCGACTGATGAGAAAGATGTATTCGTTAAACATCCACACCATCCACTCAAAAACCCAGGCGAAGAAACGGGGCAGCAAATCGAGCCACCAATCGGCGGCATCCGGCAAAACCATTCCCAGCCCTGCGGCAAGTCCCTTCAACGCCAGCAGTCCCAACCCCACGTACACAGCCATACTCGAAATGGGCACCGCCACGAGGTTGGAGAACAAAAAGCTGAACGGAAACTGGTGGAAATAGTACAGTCCCAGCGCAAACGTGGCCACCTGCGCCGCCAGCGACAACGCCACGGCCTGCCAGACCTTGTCCAGGAACCAGCCGCTGCCTTTCCAGGCCCACTGCACCGGCTTTATGTGCCAGGGCCGGCGCCGGGCGTAGAAATAGCCTTCCACATCGAGCCAGCGGGCGATGCGCGGCTGGATGTACACGATGCTGAGCACCGCCAGAAACGACAGCTGAAACCCCACATCGGCCACCAGAAACGGATTCCAGAGCAGCAGAAAAAACGCCGCCACCGCCAGCGTGTTAAAGATGGAGCTTTGCCGCCCCCAGGCCCTCCCGATGATGAGAAACGTAAACATCACCGTGGCCCGCAGCACCGACGCCGACAGCCCCGTGACGAAGGCGTAGCTCCAGATAACCGTGAGCCCGAGCAGCGCCGACCACAGGCGGAACCCCGGCACCCGCGCGAAAAAGAACTGCAGCACCGCCGTGAGCGCATAAAACAACAGCCCCACCTGCAGGCCGCTCACCGCCATGATGTGCGACGTGCCCGTGCTGCTGTAGGCCAGTTTGGTTTCTGAGTCGACGTCGTCCTTAATGCCCAACACCAGCGCCGAGGCAATGGCATACTCGCGTTTGGCCTTGATATAGTGACGGAAAACGCCGTCGAGCTTTTCGGCTGCATACATGCTCCAGAACACCAAGATATTCGGCGGGTCCGTGCGCAGCACTTTGTACTGGTCGGGGTGAATGTATTGCTGGTGATACACCTGCCGGTAGGCCAGGTACTGGCGGTAGTCGAACTCGCCGGGGTTGAGCGGCGGCTTGCTGGGGTCGGGGTGCCCGCGGATGAGCCAAACCTCGCCGTAGCGCGGCTGCGCAATGCCCGCCACCCGCGGCAGCGACACCCGCACGCCGCCCGTGGCCCGGCGCCAGCGGCCGCCCACCCGCACGGCCCGCACCCGCAGCGTGGTGGCAAACGTGGCCGCGCGCACCACGGTGGCCTCGTCCACCACCGCCTGGTAGCAGTCAACTTTATCGGCGAAGCGGAACAGGTGGTCGGCCCGGCGGCTTTCGGTGGCGCGCTGGGTGAGCGCCCCCCCAAAAAACGCCACCGCCACCAACGCCACGATGCCGGCCGCGTCGGCGGCCGAGGGCCGGCGCTGGCGGATGGCCCAGCTAATGAACCCGATGGCGGCCACCACCAGGCCCGCCGCGGCCGGCCACAGCTCCGGCCAACCCTCCCCAAGGTATAGGCAGGCCACAATGCCTCCAATCAGCGCCGGGGTGTAGCGAACGAACGGAAAAGTGGCCCAGGTAATCATTGGCGGCAGAGGCAGAGGATGTATTGAGTTGGCAATGTAGCCCTTTGCCCCGAAATCGCCCGGTGCTCATATTTCCTATCCTCTCAGCCTCGCTTCGGCAGGGTGCTAGCTAGCGCACCATTTTGAAGTGCTGGATATTGGCCTCCTCAAACATCTCCCCTTCCGTTTTGAAGCCGTGGCGCTCGTAAAACGGCACGGCCCGCAGCTGCGCATTCAAATACACTACGGCTTCAGGCAGCTCGGCCTGCACATCGGCCAGCACGGCGTGGAGCAGCGCGGCCCCGATTTCCTGGTTCCGAAACCCGGGCAGCACGGCGAAACGCTCCAGCTTCACGCCGTTTTCGGTTTCGCGCCAGCGGGCGGCCCCGGCGGGGGTGCCATCGGCGGCCCGGGCCAGGTAGTGGCGGGCATCGGTGCGGTCGTGCACGTCGTGCTCCTTGGCGGCGGGCACGCCCTGCTCTTCCTGGAATACTTTTTCGCGAATGGTGAAGGCGGCGTCGAGGTCGCGCAGGTCGGTGATGCGGTAGGCGGAGGCGGGCATGGGAAATGATTAAAAAGCTGTCATCCTGAGCGCAGCGAAGGACCTTCTCTCGGCGGAACGTTTTCCGTTCATGCGTGAGAAGGTCCTTCGCTGCGCTCAGGATGACAAGTGAGTTTCGGCTACAGTGCCTGCTCGTGGTTCACGGGCAGTTCCACTTCTGGTTCGGGCTGGGCGCTGTCCACGAGCAGGCCTTGCTCGCGCAGGCGGCGCTCGTGGCGCTCGTCGCGGCGCTGGCCGTTGGCGGCGCTTTGCTGGCCCTGGCGGGTTTGCTCGTCGGTGTCGTACTTGTCGTAGGCTTCCACAATTTCTTTCACCAAGCGGTGACGCACCACGTCTTCGGAGGTCATTTCGACGTAGCCGATGCCCTGCACGTTTTTCAGGATGTCCAGCGCCTGCATCAGGCCCGATTTCTGGCGGGTGGGCAGGTCAATCTGGCTGCGGTCGCCGTTCACCATCACCTTGGCGGTGGGGCCCATGCGGGTCAGAAACATCTTCAACTGAGAGGGCGTGGTGTTCTGGGCTTCATCCAGGAGCACGAAAGCATTGTTCAGCGTCCGGCCGCGCATGTAAGCCAGCGGAGCGATTTCGATGATTTTGTTTTCCTGGTAGAATTTCAGCTTTTCGGCCGGAATCATGTCTTCCAAGGCGTCGTAAATCGGGCGCAAATACGGGTCCACCTTCTCCTTCATGTCGCCGGGCAGGAAGCCGAGGCTTTCGCCGGCCTCCACCACGGGGCGCGAGATGATGATTTTCTTCACCTCTTTGTTTTTGAGCGCACGCACGGCCAGGGCCACCGAAATGTAGGTTTTGCCGGTGCCGGCGGGGCCCAGGGTGAAGGTGAGGTCGTGGGCCATCACGGTATCCACCAGCTTTTGCTGGTTGGGCGTTTTGGCTTTGATGACGCCGCCTTTGGCCCCGAACAAAATGACGTCGGGCGAGGCGGCCAGCACCCGGCCCTCGGCCTCTTCGGAGGTGGCGGAGAGGTATTGGTTCACCGTTTTGTCGGTGATGGCGCCGTATTGGTGGTAGTGCTCGATGAGCGACGACAATAAATCGTTGATGCGGGAGATGACCGCCGGCTGGCCTTGAATCTTGATTTCGTTGCCGCGGCTGATGATTTTAGAGCCCGGGAAAGCGGCGGCTAACTGGCGGATATTCTGGTTGTCGGGGCCGAGGAAATCGACCAAGGACATGTTTTCGAGGGTGATGATTTTTTCGACCAAGTGCGGGGAGAGGGGGAAAGAAGGCGAGGGAACAGCCAAAAAAGAAACGAGCCTTTCCGCGCAAACCGGCTACTTTTGCCCCGGTTCGGGCGGACCAACAATACTACGAAAAACTACGGAACGCAGGCATGGGCTTGATTACATTGCTGACCGATTTTGGCTACCGCGACCATTACGTGGCGGCGCTGAAAGCGCGACTTCTGCAATTGGCCCCGGCGACGCCCGTGGTCGATATCAGCCACGGCGTCGAACCCTTTAACATCGCGCACGCCGTTCACGTTCTCCAAGCCGTATTTCGGGAGTTTCCCGCGGGCACGGTGCACGTCATCGGCGTCGACGACCACGGCGCCGGCCCCGAGCCCGGCTGGCAGGTGGCGCGGTTTCAGGGCCACTATTTTGTGGCCGGCGACAACGGCATCCTGGCCCTGCTCACCAACAGCGCGCCCGAGGAACTGGTGGCCCTGCCGGCCGCCGTGACGGCCTCCCCCACCCGCGACGTGCTGCTGCCCGCCGCCGTGGCCCTGGCCAACGGCGAGGCGCTGACTTCGCTGGGCCCCGTCGTCACCGGGTTTCATCAGCTCAACAACCGGCAGGTGCGCATTCAGGACCACCGCATCACCGGGCACGTGGCCCACGTGGACCACTACGGCAACCTGATTACCAACATTTCCCGCACAGCGGTAGAGGCCGTGGGCCACGGCCGCGCCTTCGCCGTGCACTTCGGCCGCGACGTGGTGCGCGAGGTGCACCCGCACTTCTCGGCCGCCCCACCCGGCGAGGCCGTGGCCGTGTTCAACAGCCAGGACTGCCTGTGCCTGGGCATCTGCCAGGGCAACGCCTCCGAGCTGCTGGGCCTGCATTTTGATTCGCAGGTAGACGTGCGCTTTCCGGCGGAATAGCGTCCCAAGGACCAAAGCAAGGCCAAAAAAGAACGTCATGCTGAGCCTGTCGAAGCATCTCGCGTGCAAGTGTAAATCAATCGTTAGACGGTTTTGATTACTTGAGCACGCGAGATGCTTCGACAAGCTCAGCATGACGTTATGGCGTTCTAAGTCAGCTCAGACGGAAGCAAGCGCTTACTTCAGCGCGCCTTTCAAGTCACTCACCACCACGCCCTGCGCGTCTTTGGCTTCGGGCACCACGGCCGCCATGCCGAAGAATTCGTGCGTGGTGCCTTCGTAGAGCTTGTAATTGGTTTTCACGCCGGCAGCGGTGAGGTTGTCGGCCAGGGTTTTGCCTTCGCTTTTCAAGGGGTCGTAGTCGGCCCCGATGATGGTGGTGGGCTCCAGGCCTTTCAGATTGGCCGCCACCAGGTTGATGCGCGGGTCCTTCAAATCGGCCGGGGTGCGCTGGTAGTTCTTGAAAAACCACTCCATGCCGCCTTTATTGAGCGGCGCGGTTTCGGTATTGGCCTGGTAAGAAGGCGTGTTGGTGTCGGAGCCGGCGATGGGGTACACCAGCACCTGGTACTTGGGCAGGGCCACTTTTTTGTCGCGCGCCATGATGCTCACGTTGCAAGCCAGGTTGCCGCCGGCGCTTTCGCCCACCACGGCCACTTTGGCGGGGTCGCCTTTCATGCCAGCGGCATTCTTGAGCACGTATTGGTAAGCAGCAAAGGCGTCGTCGTGGGCGGCCGGAAACTTGTGCTCCGGCGCCTTGCGGTATTCCACCGACACCACCACGGCGCCCACCTGCTCGCACAGCGCCTGGGCCGAGGCGGCGTAGGTGTCGTTGGTGGCAATGACCCAGCCGCCGCCGTGGTAATACACGATGACCGGAAACGGCCCGGCCGCGCCTTTGGGCGTGTAGATGCGGGCTTTCAGGCCGGGCGTAAGCGTTTTGGTGACGGTGTCGCAGTTCAGGGGCGGCGCGGGGATGTTGCTCAAGCGCATTTGTTTTTTGGCGGCATCGGCGGCGCTGGGCTGCTTGCGGGCCTGGGCGGCGGTCAGCTCCGGCAAGGGCTTGTTTTTGAAGCTCATGAGCTGCTCAATCACGGCCTGCATCTCAGGTTTGAGGTTGGGGCCCCAGGCGGGCTTGGCCATCGTGGGCTTCACGGTGCCGGGGGCGCTGGCCGTGGCGGTGCTGTCGGCGTTAGTGCCGGTGGTGGCGCTGTCGGCGGGGGCTCCGGCAGCGGCGGTAGTGGTTTCGCTTTCGGTGGTTTTGCTGTTGCAGCTGCTCAGCAGCGCGCTGCCCGTGAGGGCCGAAGCCAGCAGCAGCGCCAGCGGCAATGAGCGGTAGGCAAGGTGATTCATGAAACTTCTTTTGAATGGTTGGGGATTGAAAGCGTTGTGTTGGTTCTGCTTATTACGTGGGGCCAGGCCCAACAGGACTTGGCGCCTCACCAATTTTTCGCGGGCGTGGCCCGGGCCCGATTCCGGATAAAAAACCTCCCCGCTGCATCACGCCGGGTGATGGCAGCGGGGAGGTTGATAAGGAGCCGGAATGGCTGCGTTATTTGGCCATCGTGGAATCGGTGCCCATGGCGGAACTGTCGGGGCGGGCGGTGACGGCCGCGCTGTCCGAGGAAGCATTCGTTTCGCTGGGAACGACGGTGGCGGTTTTGTCGGCTTCGGTGGCTTTGGGTTCGCTGTTGCAGCTGCTCAGCAGCAGGGCGCCGGGCAAGGTCAGCAGGCACGCCAGGGCAGCGGGCCGGGAGAGGGAAAATTTCATAACCGGAAAAGAGCTAATGTGAAAGAAAGGATTTGCTTTCGTCTACGACCGGTTGAGCTCCAGAGTTGGTGAACCGGTTGCGAGGTCGTGGGCCGGGGCCCTTTGTAATCACCGCTTTCCGGGTTCCACAATCCTTTGTGAGGGGGTGGCAGCAACGTTTTTGCGGCTGCTCATCCGCGCGGGGCGCAGTAAATTTGTGTTCCCGCCCAACCCGCTGATTTATATATGAGAAAACGTTACGCCTTGTTGGCGCTGTGGCTACTGGCTGTACTAAGCCAGTTCCCGGCCGCCGCCCAAACCACCGTGAAGCGCGTGGTGCTGCAAGCTTTCTGGTGGGACTACTACAACGGCAACTACCGCTTCAAGTGGGCCGACTACCTCACCGAGCTGGCCCCGCGCCTCAAAAGCCTGGGCGTTGACGCGGTCTGGATTCCGCCCACGCCCAAAAACAAGAACGCCACTGGCGACGTCGGCTACTCGCCTTTCGACCCCTACGACCTGGGCGATAAATTCCAGAAGGGCGACGTGCGCACCCGCTTCGGCTCGAAGGACGAGTTCCTGCGCATGGTGGCCGTGCTGCACGCCAACGGCATCGAGGTAATCCAGGACGTGGTGCTGAACCACACCGACGGCGCCGGCACCGCCACCGGCGCCGCTGGCCAGGACCCCGAGCCCACCCTCTCGATGGCCACCAACAGCGGCTACAAAACCTTCCGCTACAGCTCCTTTGCCACGCCCGTGCCCGAAGCCGGCGACAACGGCGCCGCCTACGCCGCCCGCCAGGGCCGCTGGCCGAGAAACTACGCCAACTTCCACCCGCACCCGGGCCACAACGACACCGGCACCGACCTGACCGCGCCCTACTTCGGCCCCGATTTCTGCTACGGCCACGACGGCGGCAGCGACGGCTACGGCCCCCTCAGCCCCAACTACCTGGCCCTCTACCCCGGCGCCTTCAACCCGGTGCAAACCCCGGGCTACAGCCAGGCCCAGGCCCGCAACTGGCTGGTGTGGATGAAGAAACAGACCGGCGTCGACGGCTTCCGCTGGGACGCGGTGAAGCACTTCAGCGCCAACGCCCAGCAAGACTGGAGCTACAACCTGAAGTACAACGCCGGCTGGGCCAGCGCCGGCGAAACCATGTACAACGTGGGCGAATACGTGGGCGGCAAATCGGATTTGGACGCCTACGTGACCAACGTGCAGGGCCAGAACGGCGGCCAGGATTTCCTGATGGGCACCTTCGATTTTGGCCTGCGCGGCGCCATCTACAACATGGTGAGCGGGGGCGGCGGCTACGATTTGGGCCAGATTCCGGGGCAGCAGCAGGACCAGCGGGTGGCCTACTACGCCAACTCGAACACCTACGTGCACCGCACGGCGCCCTTCGTGAACAACCACGACACCTTCCGGCCGCAGCTCGACGCCAGCGGCAACTACACCGGCTGGAACTCCAGCGACGAGCTGGCGGCCCACATCGACCCGTTTGATGCGCGCCTGTCGGCCGCTTACGCCATTGCCTTCGCCGTGGACGGCAACCCGCACCTTTACTTCGAAGACCTGTTCAACCTCGGCGGCACCGGCAAGCGCTACACCCACCGGCCCGTCTCCACCGCCGACCTGCCCACCCGCGACGACCTCGTGAACCTGCTCTGGTGCCACCAGCACCTGCATTTCAAGGACGGCGCCTACCGGGTGCGGTACCAGTCGCCCGACCACCTCGTCATCGAGCGCAGCAGCAAGGCCCTTATCGGCATCAACGACCACTACAACGACTGGCAGGAAACCTACGTGGATTCCGACTTCGCGCCCGGCACCGTGCTCAAGGACTATTCGGGCGCCAACGGCACCGCCACCTACACCGTGCCGGCCGACCAGCGCGTGCGCATCAGCACGCCGCCCTGCAACGGCACGGCCCTGCTGGGCCGGCGCGGCTACTCGGTGTGGGCGCCGGTGGGCCAGGACAACTCCGCCTACGCCCCCGCCCACGCGGCCCTAACCACCCAGGAATGGGAAATGGCCAACGACCTCGGCGACCTGAACTGCAGCGGGCTGGGCCAGGGCGGCGCCCTGCCCGACTACTCCACCAACACCCGTTTGGCCGGCAAAATCTACGCGCAGGCCGGCCAGCCCGTCACCTACACCCTCTACCCGGAAGACGCCAGTACCAACACGCGCAGCCTGGTTGTTGGGGTGTACGACTTGCGGGGCAACCTCTTGAGCAGCGCCACCGGCACTGCCGCCGCCAGCGGCACCTGCATCCCCGCCACCACCGGCTGGCTGGCCCTGAAAATCCACAACGCCAGCGCCGCCGACCCCGGCCAGCGCGCCTACGTGCAGGTAAGCTACACCGCCCCGGCCGCCGTGAACACCCTCACCGCCCCGCCGCCCACCAACCAAGTAGCCATCTGGACGAGCAACGACGCCTCGGCCGACCCCACCGATTGCCGCAACTGGGAAAACGGCGTGCCGCCCACCGCCAGCACCGACGTACTGATTCCGGCCGGCACGAGCTTCGCTCCGCAGCTCGGCAGCGGCACGCTGGCAGCCCATCATCTGACCGTGGAAAGCGGCGCCAGCCTCACGCTGGCCGCCGGCACCACCTGGCAGGTGAGCGGCAACGTGATGGCCGCCGGTCCCATCACCGGCCCCGGCACATTGGAGTTGAACGGCAACACCGAGCAGACGCTGAGCGCCGGCAGCAGCGCAGGTCTGGCCATCAATAAGCTCACCATCAGCAATGCCGCCAACGTGCGGCTGCTGAACCCGCTGAGTGTGAACGACGCGCTGACATTCACTGCCGGCCATCTGGTGGTTGATACCCAACCGCTGACGCTGAGCGGCAACGCCACCATTGCCGGGGCCGATGCCAGCCGTTACGTGATAACGCCCGACGTGGCGGCCAGTGGCGGCTACGTGGCCCGGCCTGTGCCCACGGGCGGGGTTCCGGTCACGTTCCCCGTGGGCACGGCCGCCTCTTACACGCCCCTGACGCTGGCCAATTCGGGCGTCAGCACCACGTTTCAGGTGCGCACTTTCAGCGGGCTGCGGGCTAATGGGCGTAGCGGCGCGCCGTATGCCCGGCAGGCCGAATTCGTGAACCGCACCTGGGAGGCTACTCCGGCCCTCGCCACTGGCCCGGTGGTGGACGTGAGCGTGCAGTTCGACGCCGCCGACCAGAACGCCGGCTTCGCGCCGGCCCAGGCCAGCCTGTATGGCAACGCGGGCAGCGCAGGCAGCGTCTGGACGGAGTTGGGACGGGCCAGCAGCAGCGGCACGGGCCCCATTAGCGCCACGCTCAACCGGGTAGGTGCCTTCCCGCTGTTTGCCCTGGGAAATAGCAACACGCCCCTGCCAGTGACGCTGACGCAATTTGGCGCCCAGCGCACGGGGCCGAGCACCGTCCGCATTGCGTGGAATACGGCGCAGGAGAAAGACAACGCCGGTTTCGAGGTAGAAAAATCCGCTGATGGCAAAGCATTCAGCCGCTTGGCTTTGGTGGCGGCGCAAGGCGGCAACCGGCCCGCTGCTTACGGCTACAACGACGTGGAAGCCGCGGCTGCAGCTTTTTACCGGCTGCGCCAACTGGATGGCGACGGCAAAGCCCACTTCAGCGCCGTGGCCTACGTGGCCGGCGCGGGCAGCCCCTACGTGGTGGTGCCCAACCCCAGCCAGGGCGAAGCGCTGCAGCTGCTCGGCGGCCCCATCGCCGCGGAAGCCGCGCCGCTGCACCTCACGCTCAGCAATGTGCTGGGCCGCACGGTGTGGGCCCCGGCCCCGGCACCCCGGACCGAACTCCAGGCGCAGCTCAGCCGCGCGCTCCGCACCGCGGCGCCGGGCATTTACCTGCTCACCATCAGCGGCCCCGACGGGCTGAGCCAGCGCCTGCGCCTGGTGCGCGAATAGCCGCTGACGCCGCTGAGCATCTTTTAACTGAACGTCCCGGCCCCCGCAATGGAGCCGGGGCGTTTTACTTTCGCAGCTTCCAAAACCCCTGACCTGATGCTCATCCGCGTTGTCCGCATGACGTTTGCCCCGGAGCAAGTGCCGGCATTTCTAAACCTTTTTCACGCCACCAAGCACCGCATCCGGCAGCAGCCCGGCTGCCGGCATCTGGAGCTGTGGCAGGATGCGGCGAGCCCGAACGTCTACTGCACCTACAGCCATTGGGAGGACGAAGCTGCCCTCAACGGCTACCGCAAATCCGAGCTTTTCGGCGAAGTGTGGCCGGCCACCAAAAAGTTGTTTGCCGCCCCGCCGGTGGCTTTTTCCTCGGAGTCAGTTGCCGTGGTTGAGTGAAACCGGGCTCCTCCTGGCCCCCTGCCTGCACAAAGCAAGCGGTAACGCCGCAGCATTACCCAGCTGTTCATCAATAAAGTAGCAGAAGTCGGGAGATTGGTCAAAATGAAAGGGTGCCGCCGCCGGGCCCAAACCATACAACAGGTTTGAGGGTAAAAGCAACCGCGCGCCCGCTTGCGCTGCTACCTTCGCCCCATGCCCGACACGCCCGACTACTTCGCCTTCTACGGCCTGCCCGAGTCTTTCCGGCCCGATGAGGCCGCCCTCAGACGCCTCTACTACGCCAAAAGCCGCGAAACGCACCCCGATTTTCACGCCACGTCTTCGCCCGAAAACCAGGCCGACATGCTGCGCCAAGCCACCCTCAACACCGACGCCTACCGCACCCTCGCCGACCCCGACCAGCGCATGGCCTACTTGCTGCGCCAGCACGGCCTGCTCGAAGAAGGCAAGCAGGAACAGCTCCCGCCCGATTTCCTGATGGACATGATGGACCTCAACGAGCAGCTGATGGAGCTGGAAATGGACCCCGCAGGCGCCACCGGCACCCAGGTAGCCACCGAAGTCCAGGCGCTGGCCGACACCCTCGACGCCGGCATCGAACCGGTACTAGCTGGCTATGAGCAGCTCCCCGCCGACCACCGGCCGGCGGCGCTCCAGCAAATCCGCACCTATTACCTAAAAAAGCGCTATCTGTTGCGCATCCAGCAGCAGCTAGCTACCTTTGCAGCCCGCTCCTGATACCGGCAGAGCGGAATTGTTCTGAAAAGGTTCATCCTGCCCGGATGGCGGAACCGGTAGACGCGTTGGTCTCAAACACCAATACCGCAAGGTGTGCCGGTTCGACTCCGGCTCCGGGTACTAGGAAGGTCTAACGACCACCCCAAATTCAAGCCTCAAAAGCTGTAAATCTGTTCGCAGATGCAGTTTTTGAGGCTTTTTTGCGTTCAGCCCAAATTGGATTTACCAGAGCTAATACCTGGACTTACCAATGGGTTTACGCCACCTCCTACGCCACCTCTTTTTTCTAAATCTTATGAAAGTTGTGTTTGAGCTGCGGCATGATAAACAGGATAAGGCGGGCACCGTGCCGGTCTATGTATTGGCGTATTTCGACGGGCTGCGGCTGCGCTGCTCGACCAAAGAGCGGTGCGAGCCGCGGCAGTGGAACGAGAAGGAACAAGAGTTCCGGCGCTCGTTTCCGGGCTTCACCTCGGCCAACCTGGGGCTTGCGGCCCTGGTGCGGCGGCTGGAAGACAAGTACCGGGAATTACGAACGGCGAACATCGCACCGAGCGTGGCGTTGATGCGCGAGGCAGTGAATCCGGCGACCGTTGTGGTGAAGGAAGAGCCGACACTCGTGGCTCGCTTCACGGAGTTTCGGGAAGTGCTGGCCGGGCGCGGATATGCCTTTCACACGTTGCGGCACTACAAAACGGCGTGTAACCACTTGGAGACATTTTTGGAAAAGTCCCGGCGCAAAGGCCTGCTGCTGGCCGGCTATACCTCAGCAGTGCATGACGACTATGTGAGCCACTTGCGGACAGGCTGCGGCTTGTCGGCCAATGGGGTATATACCTTGCTGAAAGACTTGAAAACCTTTTTGCGCCATGCGCAGGATGAGCGGGGACTAACGCTAGGGCTGGACTTGAAGCGCTTCGAAGTGAAGTATACCGACCAGGCCAAAACTTATCTGACCGGGGCCGACCTCGCGGCGCTGGTGGCGGTAAAGCTCTCGAAGACCCTGGAACCGGCACGGGACGTGTTCTTGTTTTGCTGCTACACGGGCTTGCGCTACTCTGACGTGGCGGCGCTACACGCTGGCAACCTGCATCTATTGGGCGCCAATGGTGACGGTGACCGGGTGCTACGGCTGATACAGACCAAGACGCGGGCCACAGTAAGCATCTACCTGAGCCGAGTGGCGGCAGAGATATTGGACCGATACGCAACCCCTGAACGCCAATTTGACGGGGCTCGGCTGCTGCCGGTACTGGCCAACCAGCCGATGAACCGGTATTTGAAGAAAATCACGCAGCTGGCGGGGTTGTCGCGGCCGGTGGAAGTGGTAAGCACGGCCGGTGGACAGGTAGTAAAACAAGCCGTACCGCTGTACGAGTTGGTGACGATGCACACGGCCCGCCACACGTTTGCAGTGCAAAGCCTACTGCGAGGAATGCCGGTGACGGTATTGCAGCGGGTAATGGGCCACGCCAAGATTCAGAATACAATGCGCTACGCACAGGTGGTTGAGGAGCTGCAGCACCAAGCCATGCGGGCGGCGTGGGATGGGCCGGCCACCGTGCCGGCCGTGAGCGCACTGGATGGTTCGGTTTGCACGGTGATGGCGGCATAATAATCAGGCTGCCCTGAATCGAAAATCCCCGGCCGGATTCACTTCTAGGTCGGGGATTTTTTTGGTCGGCGCGGTCTGGCCGCAGTGGGCGCGTGTACGCTTCGTGTACGCTTCGAAGTGCCTTGGAGTACGGTGCGAGCTACCGAGAAACGGGAGCGTTCAGGGCTTCGCTGACCTCGGTGGCATCGAGGCCGGTGAGGCGGCAAAAGTCCTGCACGGTGACAAGGGCTCCGGCGGGTTTGCCGGCGGCCTGGCGGGCGCGGCGCACGAGCCGCTTAGCGGAATCGTAGCTGCGGCCGGTGAGGGCCGCCACGTCTTTGGGGTAAAGGCAGATGCGGGTCACGGCGATGGGGCGGGGTGTATGGGGACTGACCGGGTTATACGGGGCACGGCACTAGGATTGTCAAATTTACTTGAAGTATTTCGACTCCACAAACAGCGCCCTGGCTATGAATGCGGGTTGGCGTGCTGGCCGCTATTGGCAAATCGGCGCATTCCGACAATTTACTTTTCACAATGGCACAACAAACTGGTATTTTGGGCCTGCAGGGGACGGTGGGCGGGCTGGTCTTCCGAAAGGATGGCTCAGTTGCGCAAAAGCCGGCCTCGAACAAGGCTAAATTCATGAACGCGGCCAGCATGGCGCGGACTCGTGAAAACGCATCGGAATTTGGCCTGGCGGCCAGCTACAGCAAGGTGCTGCGCGACTCGTTGCGCGTGGCCATTGCCTCGGCCAGCGATAGCCGCGTGGCCTCGCGCCTGACCAAGGCCATGCGCGAAGTCATCGGCCTCGATGACACGAATGACCGTGGGCAACGGGTGTTCGACTCGACCAACTCGGCTCCGCTGCTCGGCTTCAACTTCAACGCAGGGGCTGGCATCGGGCAGACGATGTACTTCCCCTACGAGGTGACGGGCGCGGGCACGGACGTGACGATGACGATTCCGGCGCTGAATCCGGCCTCGGACATTGCCGCGCCGCAGGGCACGACGCACTTTGAGGTAGTATTTGCCGCTTCGTCGTTGGACATGGAGACGCTGACCTACACCAATGCTGTGGTGGCCGCGCCACTGGGCATCCTGGCGGTGAACAGCGTGGCCTTGGCCAACCAGGCGGTGGTAGCCACTTTCCCAGCTGCTCCGCCCGCGGCTAACCTGGTGGTGGGTGTGGTCGGCATCAACTTCTACCAGCAGGTGAACGGCAAGTTCTACCCGCTCAACAACAACAGCACTAACCCGCTGGCGATTGAGTACGTGGCCTAAGCCGCTGCTGCATGGATAAACGGCCAGCCATTACCGGCTGGCCGTTTTTTCTTCCCTCCCCCCCTCTCCTTCCCATGGCACTCACCGGCTATCAGCTGCAATACAAGCGACGCATGAAAAAGGCGCTGGCGTTACGGGCCAAGGCCGACCGGCAGGCGCGTTTCCTAGTAGCCCGGTTGGCCACGGTGCTGGCACTAGGCGAAACGGCAGCCGACCATATAGAGCGGATAAACACGCTGTACGGCACAAACATGAGCCTGCGTACCGATTTAGTGGACGGCTACCGGCTGGCCGGCACGGCGGCAGCGCTCAACCAAGTTGCAGCAGCCAGCCTAGGTGGAGCACCGGCGGCCGTGTTCGTCAACCTGGCGACTAACGTGGGCGGGGCGATGCTGCCGCCCGATTCTGACCTGGATTAAGTCTTTCTTTTCACTTTCAACTTTTCTCCATTATGGCACTTACAGCTTATCAACAGCAATTTAAGCGTCGCATGAAGCGCGCCATCAGCCTGCGGGCTAAAGCCGACCAGAAGGCTAGGCGTTATACCAAACTGCTATCGGATGCCATCGGCGCGGCCGAGGACGCGGCCATGCAGATGAACGCGCTGAACCAACTCTACAACGTGGACGTGAGCACCTACACGCTGCTCACGCAGGCGCTGCACGCCAACAGCGGGCAGGAAGTGCTGGAAGACCACCTGGCACAGAGTACGCCCGGCGAGGAGGCCATCATCTTCAACCAGGTGCCGGACGCCAACGGCGGGCAGCCGCTGCCGGCTAACCCGCTGTTTGGGGAACTGATGACGGGTACGCCAATTATTCCGCCGGCTCAGACAATGCTGGTAGGGGCCAAAGTCGTGGCCCCGAAACCGGCGCTCGTACCGGATGCAATTCCTGCTGCCTCGGAAACAACTGAGGCTTAACGACCGCATCTACCTCTGGTACTTCTGAAAAATACCAACCCCTGTCTACAGAGGTTGGTATTTTTTATTTATACCCGACCGGGTACAATATGTTGCTGAAGTCTATATTTACACCCGTTCGGGTACATCTATGGTCAATGCCACCCTCATCCCAAGGCTCTTATTTATATGGCTGAAAGCATTGCATAGTTCATAAAACAGCGGCGGAAAATGCTCCGGCTTACTCAACCTGATATGGCCGCCAAAGCGGGCGTGGGCCTGCGGTTTGTGCGGGAATTAGAACAAGGGAAAGCTACCCTGCAGCTGGACAAGGTCAATCAGGTTCTCGGATTATTTGGCCACGAACTGGGTCCGGTGCCGGTGGACAGGTCACGCTGGAATGATGAACTGTGAGAGACATCCAGCACCTCTGTGAGACAAAGTGACAAGCTGATAAACTTGGGGCTTACTGTCGGTTTCGACGGGCGCGGCGCTCGGCCACTTTCATGAAAAAGGATTCCAACTGAGTGTCGGGGTGGTTGCGCTGCTGCCAAGAGAGCAGCTCGGCGGCCGTGATGCGGTGGCCACGGGGGCTACCAGTACAATCCACGTAGCGCAGGCGGCGGGGGTGGCGAGCGGGCAGCTTGGTGTAATCGCGCAGCGTTTCGGGATGCAGCGCCAGCAGTTTGGCGGCTTGCGGGAAGGAAAACATTACCTCGGGGAGCGGCAACCGGGACAGAATGGTACTCACCTGGTGCTCGATTTCGCGCTGGATTGCCTGCTCTAGCTCTGCTTTCTGGTCTTCAGTGAAGGTGAGGGTAATTTCAGGTATCATGGCCTAACATTTTAAATAAATGCCACAAATCAGAAATACGAAAGTTAATAAGCTAAAGGACTATTGTCAAACACTTGAAAGCTAACACAGGTACGTAACTAACCTATTCTGTCAATTGGTCTACAATGGTTGAAATTGGGGTAGTTTCGCGGCTATGAAGCAAGGCCAACGACTCTGGACCCGCGACGAGCTGTTGCTAGCCATCAACTTGTACTGCAAGCTCACTTTCGGGCAGCTGCACAAGGGCAACCCGGCCATTATCGAGCTGGCGGGACTGGTTGGCCGTACGCCGAGCTCTGTGGCGCTGAAGCTGGTAAACTTCGCAAGCCTCGACCCGAGCCTGGACCGGGCGGGCATGAGCAATGCCAGCCACCTGGACCGGCAGGTATGGCAGGAATTTTACGCCGATTGGGCGGGGCGGGCGCTGGAAAGTGAGCGGCTGCTGGCCGATGCACAGCACCTCACCCTTGAAGACGTGGCGGCGGAATACGAGCCGCTGCCACCGGTACCGGTGGGCCGGGTGAAGGAGCAACTGGTGAACGTGCGGGTGAATCAGCAGTTTTTCCGGCGCACGGTGCTGGCCGCGTATGACAATACCTGCTGCATCACGGGCCTGCGGCAGCCGGCGCTGCTGGTAGCGGGTCATATAAAGCCCTGGGCGGTGGACGTAGCAAACCGACTGAATCCGCGCAATGGGTTGGCGCTAAATGCGCTGCACGACCGGGCATTTGAGCTGGGGCTGTTCACCATCCGGCCCGATGACTACGTGATTGAGGTAGCGCCGACCGTGCGGCAGCATAACCGGCCGGACGCTCAGGCGGCGGGGGAACTGCTGGGACAGTACCACGGGCAGGCGCTGCGGCTGCCACTGCGGCGGCGGTTTCTACCGGACCCCGCGTTTTTGAACTGGCACCGCAGTAAGTGGGTGCCGTAATTTTTGCAACAAGCTGTTGCAAAATTGTCCTTGGTCGAGGCAGGCCTAAATTGTGCAACAAGCTGTTGCACTTTTAACCAATCTGGACAGATGTTGAATTGTGCAGCAAGGTGCTACACAACTCGGCTTACCCTGCTTGCCGTTATTTCCGAACAAGTCAAAGCCCCGTCAGCCAGTAGCTGACGGGGCTTTGACTACCTGCACCGACAACAACTAGCTCAGGTCTTCGATGCGGGCGGTGGGTGCTTCCTGCAGCACGACCTGGATGCCGTCGTCGCGGGACTGGGCGGTGGTGTACTTCTCGCTGCGGCCGATAATTTCACCGTTGGCGGCAACGTGGTTGAAGCCGTACTGGCCGGCGTTGAAGAAGGGTTCGAAGCGTTGGGGCTGGCAATTGGCCTGGACGGACCGGATGCCGTTCTGGCAGCTGGCCTTGGTGGTGTAGCCTTCGCCGGACTGGACAATTTCGCCGTTGCCGGCGCGCAGGTGGTACCAGTACTGGCCGCTGCTGTGGAAGATTTGGAAGGTTGCCATAGCGGGAGTTAAAAGAGAGTTGGTGAAATGAATAGCAGCAAGTTAAGCGGCAAGTGCCAACGGCGCGGGCATGGTAAATGGAATGGACAAGCCGGGGGCTTGCCGGGCGTGGTGACGCAGCAGGGCCGCATACTTTTTGCGACCCTGCTCGATGAGTCCGGGCATGGCCGTTAGCTCAACGCGCCACACTTCGTTTGGGGCTTTCTTCTGCACACCGATAATGAGAAAGCGCGTGGCGCCGAGCACGTCCAGATATAGGGCAGCCTGACGGTCGTAGTCGTACTTCTCGATGGTGGTCAGGAAGTGGGCCCGGTCGGGGCTGCTGGTAGTTTTGAAGTCGATGAGCGTGAGCTGGCGGCCGGCGGGGCTGCGGACCAATAGGTCGGGGCGCAGCTTCACTCCTACCCCGGTGGCCGTGTGGGTGGCCGTGTAGGATTGTTCGGCTTGGCCCCGATAAAGCAGGTCGCGGCAGTAGCGTTGGCGGCGTACCTGGCGGGCCAGCAATTCCAGGTCGGTCCACTTAATACCGCGCTCCTCGGTGCGAACGTAGGTGGCCGGCTCCAGCACGGCAGAATGAAAATGGCTGCCGTAGGCCAGGGCCACGGGGTTGGGCCGGCGCAGCTGGCCCATGATGCCGGCTTTGAGCTCGGACAAGTCGGTGTTGGAAACCTGGGGCAGGGCGCGGTGCTGGGCCTGGGTCAGGGCGGGGTGATGCGTAAGGGCGTGAAACATGAGGGTTAAGAAAAGAGGGTTAGCGGATAAAGGCCAGGCGGTTGGGGTCAGCGGCGCGGTGCAACCAGATATGGGCGCTGCCACAGCCGACCAGGTACGCGGGCTCAGGAAAGAGTTGGCGCACCTGCGGGGCGAAGTCGCGCAAGTCGGGCAACAGGTCGGCAGCGGTTAAGAGCTTGGCCAACTGGGCCAGCAAGGCGGCCTCGGCGTCGTCGCGGGCCGGCTGCTCAAGGGACAGCTGGGGCAATTCGGTGGTGTGGTTCATCGGAAATGGCATTTGATGATAGGTATAGCCGGGTGGCCCCCACGGCGGGTACCATGGGGGCCAGGGCATTAGGCGGCCAGCGGCAATGCCGTAGGCTCAGCGGCGGCCGGCTCGGGGCTGGTGGGGTCGTCCTCGACGGGGACGGTGTAGCCGTGCTGGATGCGCATGTCGGCGTTGCCGGTGTAGGTTTCGGCGCGCCAGATGGGAAAGTCGCGGGCGAAATCGCGGCGGGCGGCTACCTCGGCCGCGTCGGCGGCTTCGTAGCTGAATTGGGCGATGTAGTAGGTAGCCGTCTTGCCGTCCTTGGTGGTCTGCTTCTTCTCGGCGGTGACTTTTACCGTCACGTCGGCCAGGGTCAGGTCGTCGTAAAACAGCGGCTCGATGAGGCGGTACAGGTTTTCGACGCTGTAACCGTGGAAGAGCACGGCGCAGATAGCGCCCTTGTCGTCGGCAAAAAACAGCTCGGCCCACAGCTTGCGGCCCATGTTCAGAATATCGTCCTGGAACACGCGCCAGGCCAGCGGGATGAAGGAAAGCGAATTGCCAAGGGGTACGGTGCCGCCGATGTTGAACTGGCCAGCTTTGGCGTCGAAACGCACTTGGCGCGGGTGGCCGGGCAGGTAGCGAAAGCGCGACACCTGCACGACTTCGCCGGTGGCCTCGTCGGTTTTCTCGATGAGGTAAGCGGGCACGGCTGTAATGGGGCCGCTGAGCACGAACATGGAAGCCTCGGGGGCGGTGGTGGATGCGGTACCGGCTTCGCTGGTGGCGGTACGTTGGGCTTTTACTTTGGTGGACATATGGAAAATGGTTGAGGTTGGAAATGAAAAAGGTGGGGCCTTTTGGCGGCCAGCCCCTGCGCCGTTGGTTTGTTAGCGGAATTGCTTGTCGTGGCACAGAATGGCGCGGCCAACAATGCAGTCGACGCCCCGGGCGGCGGGCTGGTGCTGGTGCCAGACGTAGGTGGCCAGCAGGTTGAGGTAGGCGGGGTTGCGGAACTTGCCTTCGTCGTCGATGATGAGAATCAGCTCCTCGGTGACGCGCACCACGTCGACGGTTTGGCAATCGAGCAGCTGGTACAATTCGGCCAGCTTGAAGCTGCGGCCGTTGGCGGGGCTGACCGGCTGCGGCTGGGCGCTGGCCGGGTCGAGCAAATGGGGCTGGTAGGGAGTAGCGGTTTTTGGCATGGTGGGGCGTGTTTAGTGGGGCCGCCCGGATTGGCGGCACCTGGTGACTTCTTGAAATGGTGCCTAGCGGCCCGCGCCGGGCGGGCGCGGGCCTGGTGGCTAAAAGCGGGGATACTTGGCGCGGGCGGCCTGCAAGGCGGCACCGGCAGGGCTGGCGTGGAAAGCGGCGGCGGCAGCTTGGTAAGTGGCCTGAACCTCGCGGCAGCGGAGGATGGCGGCGCGCAGCTGGGCAAAGCGGCCGGGCTGGGTGCGGTAGTCATCGCGCAGCGCATACTTGGCGGCGCGGGCATCGAAAAAGGCGGAGTGGGCACGGGCCAGCGCATGGCGGGCGGCGACAGTAGCCGGGTCGATGGGCGCGGGCGGCGGGACTACCTGGGGACGAGGTGGCTGCTTGGCCTCCAGCTTGGCCAGGGTGGCGCGCAGGGCAGCCCACTTGGCCGCGACCTGGCCACCAGCCGCACACACAACAGGCGCGGCTGGGGCAATGGCGACGCTAGGCACGGGCAGGAACACCGGCAAACTCATCCTCGGCCTTGATAACCTCCCACACGGCCGCAAAGGCAAAGCCGGGGTGCGCGGCGCGCATGGCACGGAAAGCCCGGCGCAAGGCCTCGAATGGGCAGGGCGATGAGCCGGCGAAGCCGCCCGAGGGCTGGCACTCCGGCCGCTGCTCTAAGCTGAGCATGACGTGCCACGAGGTGCTACCCTTGCCATAGGTGGCGGCAGACTGCGAAATGTAGATGCCCGAGAACGAGCACAGGGCGGGGCCTTTCCAGGCGGCAGCGGCAAGCTGCAAAAGTTGATTGGGTTGCATGGCTGTAAGAGTTAGCCGTGGGGTGCCCGCGCCGTAGGCCTCCGGGTGGGCAAGTAGCCAGGGCCTTCCTGACTACAAACCAAAGATACAAATTTACTTGAACAATGACAACTAATTTGACAAATAAATATGCTTGTTTAACAACTTTATTTGTCGTATATTGTAGTATGGAAAAACACAAAAACAAGGCGGTGGCGGTGGTGGGTAGCCGAGGCGTGAAAAGCTGCGCGGCGCTGACGCAGCGGCTGGCCGAACTGGAGCCGGCGGAAGTAGTGAGCGGGGGCGCGGCCGGCGTGGATGCCCTGGCGGCCAGCTGGGCCCGAGCCCACGGGGTGCCGCTGACGGAACTGCGGCCCGACTATGCCGCCCACGGCCCGACGGCCGCCACCCATGTGCGCAATGCCGAGATAGTGAGGCGGGCCGCGCTGGTGCTGGTGGTGTGGGATGGCCAGAGCAAGGGGACGCTGAGCACACTGCGGGCCGCCCGGCGGCTGGGCCGGCCGGTGGAACTGCTGCCCCTGGACTGAGCTGGCACCAGGCGGGCCAGCTGCCCCCCCCTGCCGGGCACCAGACCAAACACCCTGGATGCCTTGCCTTGGGGGTTTGGGGGCGGGCTGAGGCCCCCAATGGATACTCGGCGGAGCCGGCCTTGTGAGGCGGTAGTGGCCGACCAACGGGAGGCTGCGGAAGCCGAGGAGTATGACCGGGCGTTAGCCGGGGCATGATGGCGGGGGCTTGGGGTACTCCCCAATGAAACCCTCCGCGAAGCGGGCCTTGCTTCTGCCTGCGTGGCCTGAACGCAGACTTTACTGGCGGGTGGCGGGCTTTTAGGCCCGCGGCCTGCTGCCACTGCTAGGGGGTGCGGACCCGTGGCGTGGGGCCTTTTTTTGGCCCTGCGCGGCGGGACTGCGGTGCGGCGGGCTGGCGTTTGGGAGTTGCTTTTGAGGCTGTTGGTCCGGTAGTATCGGTGCGGTGGGGAGAGGGCCGGGACGGCGCTGCAATGACCGGAGCGACCGGAGCGCAGCAAGCGTGGGGAATGAGGAGCGCAGCAAGGCGCAGCGACGAATGAACGTAGCGCCGCGTCGCGTAGGGAGTGCAGGGAATGGAAGCGACGGCTGGCCCCGGGGCGGCTGGCACGGGCGGGGACGACGCGCTGCCTGGCGTGGGCTAATTGGTGCGGAAGGTTGGCCAGGCTGCGCGGCGGCGGGTGCGGCGGGCGGGCGTTTGGGAAGTATCAGGGGTAGCAGGTCCGACGCCCGCAGGAAGTCGGCCCGGGTGACTGGAGTAGCGGTGCGGTGGGTTGAGGCCGGGGCCCGGAGCGCAGTGACGCGGGGGCTGGTGCAGCAGGGCGTAGCGCAGGGGCTGGGCCGGGCGGTGGGTTACGGTAGCGGACGGGTGGCGTGGGGCCTTCTTCTAGGCCCGGCGCGGCCTGGCAGCGTGGGGCGGTGACACTGGAGAATCAGCTGAAACGGCCGTCGAGCTGAGGGATGGTAAGGGCGCGACCAACGGGAGCGGTGCACAGCACGGGAGCGTAGCGCACCCCTGGACAGCCCGACCCCGGCCAGTAGCAGCGCGAAGGGCCGGGGGCAGCCCCACATCATTGAAATACTTCGTTTAATGCAAAAATAACAAACCCAATGTGGTACTGCTTTCGTAAAATATGTTTGACATTAGCTAGCTTTGTACAAATAAATTTTACTTAACCTTTCAACATTATGTTTAGCAGCACGAAAGCAGGACATATCTCGCACATTGTGACCACGGCATTGCTGGGTCAGGTGGTGAGCAGCGGCCTTACGCCGCCCGACCCGTCGAAAATTGAGAACTACGGGCACTTGATAATTCAGGCCCTGGTGGCGCTGGTCACCATCTGGGCGACGGTGCGCAAGGCGCTGCAGAAGCCCGAGGAAGTCGTGAAGGTGCCGGTGGAAGTGGTACCTGTGGAACAGGCTGTTCCCCAACGTGAAAAGAGCAATGGCAACGGAGTTGAATAACCAGGCAGCGGCGCTACCAATGCTCCCGCCGCCGCGGTTGAACGTGGCGCAGCGGCTGCGGCAGGCCACGCGGCTGGCGCAGGTACGGACGGAGCTGGTGGAAGCCTATCAGCTGGCGTTGCGGCGCTGGATGGGTGACCCGGTGTTGATGACGCTGGGGCTGCCCTTCGTGAGCGAAGGGTACCGGTCGCCGGCGGCGCAGGATGAGCTGTACACCCACGGGCGGAGTGCGCCGGGGCCGGTGGTGACCTACAAGCGCGGTGGGGAGTCGAAGCACAACATGTTGCCGAGCCGGGCGCTGGACGTGGCGTTTCTGCTGGCCGATGGGACAGTGTCTTGGTCGGGGCTGCTGCTGAGCAAGTTTGCGCGGCTGATGAAGGCGGCCGATGCGCGGGTGCATTGGGGCGGCGACTGGCCAGGGTTTAAGGACCGACCGCATTTTGAGGTGTAGGGTGGAGATGAAACGAGCGGGCCAGATGGTCCGCTCGTTTCGTTTTATCAGGCCCTGCTTACTTGGCAGCCGGGTACCAGTTACGCAGCCGAACGTCAATTTTCTTATTGCCCGCATTCACCATCTTCTTGAAGGAAGCTACGTCACTCAGGCCATCCTGGCCTCGGTAGTGGTACGGGTAGACAATCCCCGGCTTGAAAGCCAGCACGCCCTGCGCGGCCTGGTTCACGTCCATGGTGTAGGGCAGGTTCATGCACACGAAGGCCACGTCGATGTTCTTCAGGCCGCGCATTTCGGCCGTGTCCTCGGTGTCGCCGGACAGGTACACGTTTTTGCCGCCCAGGTTCAGTAAGTAGCCATTACCGCGGCCTGCGGGATGCGGCGCGTCGGCTGCTTCGGGCAGGTTGTACATCGGAATGGCCGAAACACTCAGGCCCAACGTGTCGAGCTTCTGGCCGTTGCTAAGAATGCGGACCTGCGCTTTATACTCGGCCGGCAACTTTTCCGCTACGGCTTTGGGCACCACCATCAGGGCCTTGCCCACCGAGAGGCCCGCCAGCGTCTTGGGGTCCAGGTGGTCGCCGTGGATGTCGGTGATGAGGATAACATCGGGCGCGGCCAGGCCGGCGTAGGCTTCGGCCCCGCCGTAGGGGTCCACGTAAATGGTTTTGCCGTTCCAGGTAAACACCACGCTGCCGTGCGTGATGGGCTGCACCGTGAGCGGGCCTTTGGTTGTCGGAATCTGGTCGGCGGCCGCGCGCATGGTTGTGGCTGCGGTAGGGGCGGTTTGGGCCGGGGCCTGCACCGCGTAGGCTGCCAGCGCGGCCGTGAGGAGAAGAGTGGATTTCATCATTTTTCTGTCGGTTGAGTAAGTGTTAAAAGCGGATTGTTACGGGCGCAGGAGGCCATGAGGTGGCGGCCGTTACCGAAAACAGTGCCCGTAACCTAGTCGCCCCACACAAGTTCAGGCCAGCTATAAGCCAGGTTGGTCGGTTAGGGCCAACAGAAGACGAGCGGGTTGGCAGAACGTTGGCATTGATACGCAGGCCAGCAAGGTGTTTCATTTCTAAAAGTTGTTATAAATAACATCTTTTAGAAATAGGATGCGGGAAGACTAACCTGAATCGGAGCCGGAATCAGGAAAAAACTTTGCACATGAGCAATGTAATTTGACAGACTAAGTCACATTTTACTAATATTTTTGACAATTATGAAACTAATATTATTAGCAGCACCGTATACTTGCATACTAGAACAGGGCTCAACTATATGAAAAACGTGATTTTACTTGGTGAAGCACGAATAGAAGTGGTGCCATTGGCGGGGAATATAGCGGGATGCGGTAAGCCTGGGGTTTGCGATAAAGTGGAAAACTGTGGGGCGGGTGTTACTGGCAATGAAGATTATACTCACACTTTAATAACTACCGATAAATGGCTAATGCACGAGTATTGATGAATGTCCGGATTATGGAACATCAGGAAGGCGAGCGGACGGTGGAAATCACCCGGCCGAATACGGACGCTTGGCGGGTGGCGCTGCCAGCAGCTTTAGATAACGACGAGCGGCTGACGGAGCTGGTCAACTTTGTGACGACGCAGTACCTGGTGGAAATGCCGGCGGAAAGCATTCGGCTGGGCTGGGAAACCATCTATGCGCTGGTACGCACGGCACTGGCAGAGGCGGCCTGAGCAAACTAGCTTTCTGGTATGAGCCCATTGTGAGTCCTTTCGAAACTGGCCAACAGTGGAAGCAAATGGCTTTGAAACACGCTGCGGGCAAGAATTCGCGGTGCGGAGTTGGCGGCAGACTGGCATGGTGAGCCCATTGTGAGTCCTTTCGAGCAGGCGGCTGGCGTATAATTCCTACTAACCAGCACTTGCTGACTTAACCGGTTGAGAAATGAAAACGCCCGTCGAAGAATACAAAGAGCCAAGAGACTCTAAGCAGATGCTGCAAAGCCTGATACTGGTGAAGACGGCGTTGCGCAGACTGCCGCTGCCCGGGAAAGCCTACGCGCCACTGGTAGGGCTGATACTGGAGCTTAACTGGTCCGAAAAGCCACCGACGGCCAACGCCCTGCAGAAGCAGCTGAAGATTGACGGGAAGCTGTACCGGCGTTGGCTCGATGCGCTATTCACCGACTTTCTGGCTTTGATTGAGGCCGACACGGACGCGCTGCAGTTTACGGACGTGGAGCACGTATTTTTTGTGGATGGCTGGTTTGAGAACATTGAGTTCCGGTGTCGGCTGGCCGTAACCCCGCGGTTTGGCGAGAGCATCGAACTGCCATTTCTGGAAGCGGCGACGGGGTCTACCGCGTTTTATGTCAACCGCATCACGCACGAATACCAGCAGGGCAAAACGGTCATTACTTTGTCTCTGCGTGCGGGCAGGTTCAACTCGTATCTGCATCAAATGGGCCAGCGGGCACGGTATGATGACAAGTTTGAGCGCAAGGCCTGGGGAATGAGTGATACGGAGCTGACGGAGTATTACCGGGCAATGTATCCGGACTCACCGGCCCCTACCCTTGCACCTGGCGGACCTGGCGCGAAGCGAGCTGGTGGGTGGTGAGTTACATTAACGACAAAGTATGTACTGGGTAGCCCACTTCTTACTTTTACTTCGTTTGCTGCTGTATTAGCACCATTCCCTTATTGAAAATCCCTGTTTGTGATGCGTGGTCCTTACCCGGTTAGTGATGTATTGGTGGTGCTGGCGAAGGAGCCGAGTGACTTCTACATTGCGCAGACCCAGCAGTGGTACCGGATTCCGACCAGCAGCCGAATACCAGCCGCGCTGCGACAGGGAACGGTGCGGTTTCTAGCATTTTACTTTCCGAGGGCTTTCAAGAAGCAGCAGTATAGCGTGCGGTACTACGCGGCCGTGACGAAGGTAGAAGTAGTGACACGGGCGGAGTTGTTTCCTGAAGAAACTACCAGCAGCCGCTCGGAGCAGAAGTATCACAAAATTTCGTTTGGGCCGCTACAGGAGCTGGCGCAGCCGATAGTGAGTTATCGAGGACGGCGACTATTATTTGTGCCGACGACCTGGGCGAAGTTTTCGCAGGCAACAGAGGTCAATGACCTGTTCCACGAAAGCCCGTTAGAGGACGTGTTCTGGCAGGAGTTGCGGCGGCAGAATCTACCGGCTGAGCGGCAAGTTCTGCTGCAAACCAACGGCAAGAACTGGGTGTGTGACTTCGTTTTTTATTGCGCGAAGGGCAACGTAGACGTGGAATGCGACGGCGACACGTACCACATGAGCCCGGAGGCGGTGATTTACGACAAAGCGCGAAACAATGAAATCGCTGCGGCAGCTGATTGGGATGTGCTGCGCTTTACCACCCGGCACATCGAGCAGGAAATGCCGTGGGCCATCGGGCTGGTGAAGCAGAAGATTGACCGGCTAGGCGGCCTGCACTACGCGAAGGAAAACGTGGTGCGGTACGTGACGACGCAGAACAACCAACTGGGACTTTTCGATGGATAGTTGCGCCAAGTGTTATGCTGCCTACTCCTTTGAGTTAATAATTAAAGCGGCAGTAAACTGGTGGGGCATCCGGTCGTAGACGACCAGAGCAGGCTGCGAATGCGGCATTAAGTCAAGGCCACACGCTATGGCCACTGCAGATGGCACAGCGGGAAACATGTGGATGGCAGCCGCAAATTTGTGCTTGGTTTCCAGATATGCCAGCCAACGGCGGTAACACTGGCGGAACTCGTCTAAGGAAACCACCGAGAGTATTACATCGGGGTTAGGGTCGGCGCTCACAGGTTGGATAAGAAACACGTGGTATGTTTCATCGATATGAGCGGGCAGCTCTTGGCGGTGAATGGAGCCGCTTACATTGAGGATAACGGCTACCCGCGCCGGGTCGGGGCCATCCTGCAATACTTTCCAGTCGAATTGTTGAACTGTGGATTCTGGCAGCCAGTGCCAATGCTTTTCGTCAACACGCCGCCGTTGAAACAAAGTAGCGCTAACCTTATTGCCTAAGCTAAAACCCAAGTAAGTGAGAACGGGAATCCGTGCAAAGCCAAAGACTGATAGATGGTCAATGTGGCCTCCCTCAACGCCTTGACGAACTGTTGCCAACTGGTCGTTGATTTGTTTGCAAACTCCTTGATAATAAAGCTCCGGGCCATCTTCCGGCTCCCCAAGACGGGTCAGGTCAATTTCTGTTCCCTGGCGGTGAATATCGAGGGCAAAGTCAGCGAAGCGTGGCGGGGTGTGATGAAGGGTTGCGCTGTTGCACTCGGCACGGGTGAGTTGCACCGTGTTGCCCCGTATGCGCCCGACCAAGCGCACAATGCACGTATGGTTGCTATGCGGCAGGCCCGTAACGTAGCGAATGTGCTCTTCTTGCTTCCGCTTGATTTGGCGCAATAATTCAACTGGGAAATCTTGTTGGGCAGCCGGATGGTCAATTTTGTGGTGGTGGGTGGCGCACAGCAGCATGAAATTGTCGACTTCATCCCGCAACTCTTTGGCTAGTGGATAGCTGCTGCGAGGAGAAGCCTCATCTAAGCTCTGACCAACAATATGGGCCATTTCACCCCGATTGAGTGAATAATGACCAAAGTCTGCCGACTCACTCAAGTCATCGTTGCAGAACTGGCACCGGCCACCAGCCCGCAGATAGAGAAGCTGCTTCACTTCAGCGCGGGGCTTCTTACGTTGCGGGGCTTTCTTAGCCGGCAGTTCTGTGGTTTTGTCGGCGGCTGCTTTTAACGATTTCGAAGGACTCATTTCAGGTATTGCCAGGATTTTTGACTGGCCTTAATGGTTTGCGTGGGGTTAGGATGCAGGCCCCCACCCTGCCATTCGTTTGTGGTAAGCCAGTCCTCAAAATAGTAAAGCCAGGTTTTCGCCCATGGTACGAGGGTGCGAGAGAGCCGCTGATGTGGTTGCCATTCGCGCAACCAAGGCGTAAACAGGCACAGACGGATGGTACGCTGGCAGTACAAATGAGGAATGGTGCGGTCGCCGGCCAGCTCGCGTAGCGACGGGCTAACGACATGCACCTGTGGCCACGTGTTGGGCGAAGCGTAGGTAAGCCGAATGACATAGGTGCGGCTCAGCGAGGTAGGGCGTAGCGCCACCAGCCAAGTGAGGCCCTGCTTAGTAAGCTGGCCCTGCCCCTCGGGCCAGTCGCAACGCAAGGAAGCCAACTGCTGCGCCACAGACACACGCTTAATACCTTGGAACATGGCTTCGATTATTTGCCAAAGAAATTATTGCGAGGCACCGTCATGGCGGCAGCAGCTGAAGTAATGATGCGAGTAGGGGCCGGTATGGTCAAGCGGTTCTCAGTGCGTGCCTGGGATATAGCTTGTACGTCCCGAGAAAATACGCGCGTTACTTCAGTACCTCCTAGGGTAAGCTGCAATGACTTGCGCAACTCGTCTCGGCCCCGTAAATCCTTCAGTTTCAATAGGTCGTGCTGTACAGCACGGTGCCAGGCCATGAAGGTGTTGTAATACTCTTCTCCTTGCCATTTATCGGCAAAGTTCTCACCGTCGATGGTAGGGTTCGGCACGTTGTACACGCGCTTTCCCTGCCAATCGTGGCTTACTCCAATAAACTGCGGCATCAGCTCTATGACGGCATTCATCACGTCAAACGCTGATTCGTACTCGGTGAGTCCCACAGCCGTTTTGTAAGCGTGCGCCGCCAGCGTAGTGATGATGATGGAAATGGGCGCAAAGTCGGCCAGACGCGGGTGGCTTTCCCGGTATACGTCGCGGTGACGCTTCATGAACTGTACCGCCCGACGCAGGATGCCACGGGGAGCGTCCTGGGCGGGCACGGGTTCTGTAGTACCAAGCGCAACGAGGTGTCGGCCCTCCGAAAAGGCTTTGTCAAACTGCTTGGTGCGGGGCACCAAAGCTGCTATGGGAGTAAACCAGTTGACGTAACCTTCCGGATTGGACGGCTTCCAGATTTTCAGCTTGCGGTCGGGTACGTAGATGCTACCGTTGGGGCAAGTTGGGTTGCTGACGGCGGGCGTGATGTCCAGGTGGAACTCGTTGGCGTAAATGATACGAACGCAGCGTTTTTTCAATTCCACCATGCCCGCGTAAGTGGCGTGGGCTTTCAGACGCAGGAAAAGAAAGTCGTATATCTGCTGCTGGGTGTAAAGTTGGGGGTGCGCGCCGCGCAACAAGTAGATGAAATCGAGGTCGTACTCCTCGCCGTGAAGCGGCCTCACAGTGGTTCCCAACGCGAACGAGCCTTGAGGAAAGGAATGAGGATTGAGCCGGCTGAGCGTAGGGCAACCGTCCAAGTGAGCGATGACGCTATGGTAGCGTTTCTCCGCTTCCTGGTAGCGGGCTGGGGGAATTTCTAACTCCTTCCCTATCTGGTCGAGGAGTGCGAACAAGTCGTTTTTGCGCGCTGCACGCTGGGCAGGACTTTCGGCGGGAGTGAGGTAATCAAAGTTAGCCATAGCAACGAAGTACTTTTTTGGAAGCAGAATTGAAGTGAGTAGATTAGCCTATGGACCACCAGTTCATGCCGGTGGCCCATACAAAACGGCGTGACAAGCGCTTAACGCTTGTTGCTGATATACTGAATGCTATAGAGCAGCCCAAAGATTGAAGCAAGGGCAATGATGAGAACTTGGTTGTCCTTGCTCAAGGAGCGGAAGCCTTTCCAAGCCATTTTAGCGGGGTTGGCAAAAGCTTCTTGAATGGTCGACGAAACGCGGACGAGGTCGGTGATGGTGGGTTGAACTGTGGGGTACATAAAAATTACAATTAGTTAGCTGACGACTTATGCCAGATAGGTTTGAGATTGGGCCGGTAGAATGAGGCAGCAGGTACCGGCGCGACCAGCCAGGGCACGCGGGCACGAAGGCAGCTCCGCTCCAAAAGGGAGCGGAGCTGCACTTGATGAGATTAGCCCGGAATATTGCGGGGGTCGCGGCCGTGGCTGTCGCTGGCCCGAATCTGCCCGTTGGGGCGATGGATGACCAGCTCACTGCCGTTGCGAGCGGCTTGGGGGCGCGCTACGGCAATGGCCTGCGCCTGAGTGGGCATGATGACGGAGGCGCGCTGCGCGCCGGCTGAGATAACGGCGAAGCCGTTGGGGCGGGGGGTGACGTGGACGTTTTTGCCCATGATAGTTGTCGGGTTTTGAAGGTTTGTTACCCTTGCCAGAAGGGTACACCGAGCCAGACAACCGAACGCGAGGTTAGGAATTGCGTAAAAAGCAAGTACTTTCGCGGACGGAATTGTCCAAGAAGGGGTCACGGAGGTGGCTAAGCCTCCGGTCCCGGTCAGTTGCAGCAAGGTTAGAGGTCGCAATTCTTGCTTGCTGCAGTTGCGCAGAAGAAGCCGGTCGTCACATCCCGTGGCGGGCGGTTTTTGCCTTTAGGGCAGGTTGTAAAAATATCAGGTCATTAGCGGGCAGAAGTGATAAATGGTTTGACAGCAGCTGCGGTTAGCGGCTGCGAGGGCCAGCGTTCAGGTATTGCTGGTAAGTGGTAAAGCCTGGTTTGCTATTCCGTTTTTTTAGCAGCGCCAGGAAGGCATCACACTCAGTTGGGGTCAGATGGCCGTCCTGGATAGCAAAATGCAGAATATCGAGGGTAGTGTAGTACTTGATGCGGTGGGTGGTGCAGTAATCAACGATGTCGCGCAGGTTGCTGCTGGCGATGTAGTCGCCGTGGTAGCGGGCCATAGCCATGCAGGCGCTTTCGCCGGGGCCACGCCGGGCCAGTAGGTTTTCAAATTCGAGCAGCACCTGATTGTCGGAAGAGAAGTCAATGATGGCAATGCTGGAGAGTTTAACCAGCCGTTCGAGGGGCTGGTCGAAGCGGGTAACCTGCTCCAACTCGGCCATTACCTCGCGCAGAATGACCAGGCGGCCGGGGAAAACGGCGTTGAGCAGGCCAGCCCGCTCACCTTTCAGAAAGTGGCTTAGAACATCGGCATCAAGCAGAATGCGGGGTTGAGTGGCAGAAGGTGTTCGGACTGGCATGGAAAGAGTATGGCGCGTTAATCGGGAGTTTCGGTACCGATATAGCTTAAGTCCAGGCCAAAGTCGCGCAGGATGTTGGCGTAGTCCGTTTCGGTAATAAGGTCTTCTTCATAGGCCTGGGAGGCCAGCGGCACATAGTCGCCGATTGACTTCCGGTAGGGAGTAGTGCGGTACAGCTCAGTGGGCGCGCCAAACTGGCGGGCGGTGGCCGCCGGGTTGGCGGCCCACTCCTCCCGCAGGGCACGGGTAATCAGGCCCATTGTTTCGAGGCGCACCAGCAAGGCCTGGCGGGAACACTGAAAATCCTGCTCCAACTTCACCACCGTTTTTAAAGTAAGATGGGGCGTGGGCTCCATCTCACCTGCTTCGTCGGCCGCTACCAGAATATGGGGCTCCGGCATCAGAAGCAGGGCAGCGAACCAGTCGGCAAACAACTCTTCGGGGTCGGTCTGGGAGCCAAAACGGCCAGCTTGGGAAGGGTGCGGCGTGAAGTTGGGCTGGACAAAGAGGTGGTACAGCTCGTGCACCATTGTGAAATTCTGCTTGCCACGGGAGTGGTCGGAATTGACAAGCATGAACGACTTGCCATCGTGACGGATGGCCATGCCGGAGAACAGCCCGTCGAGGGGCTTGAACACGGTGCGCACACCGAGGCGTAGCAACAGCTTTTCCACGTCGATGGGACGACCGCGGCCTAGCTCGTGCTGCTGGCGGAAACGGGCTACTTTCGCCTCCAGCTGCTGAATTTCGACATCTTTAATCTTCACGGCTCAGGAGATTATCTAGGCGCACATAGTTGGATACGATGCGGCGGAAAGAGGCAATTTGTTCGAGGTGGACGAGGCTGATGGGGCCTGCCGAGCGGAATGCAAAGGCAGCATTAAGGGCTTGGATGGTGGGTTCAGTGGACAGCAGGTCGGCTAGGCTGACGCCGAACAGGTCAGAGAGCTTGCGCAGGATGGTGAGGTTAGGTTTGCGGGCCTCTGTTTCGAAATAGGATACCTCCCCGCGGGATACACCGAGATAATCGGCCAATAGCTGCTGGCTTAGGCCCATGTTCTCACGTAGCGTTCTGATGTTAGAACCTAGCCCTGGGACTGTTGCTTGCGTTGTCATGTGATATGTCGCCTCACGGCGGGATATGGGTTGGTTGGTTCCTTGTTACAAACTTAACGATTATTTTCAATAACACGTTTCATTTTGTCACACAGCTTTGTGGCAATGCGGAGCGAGTAGCTGGATTGATGTGATGAAGGCAGTTGCGGGTACATTTGCCTGGCAACTCACTCTGCCCCTATTTTGAATGCCTTGCCCCCCTACCTGGCCCGACTGACCAAATTGAAAGTAGATGTCCGCACAGTGGCGGGGGTCCGTTTGGAATCGCCTTATAAGCCGGCGTTGCTGCTGGCCGTGATTGAAGGCATTGAAGAAAAGGCCATTCAGGATAATCGTATTGCCATTACGCCGGAGCTAATTGCAGGCTTCAAAGCCTATTGCCAGCTACTGAGTCCGGGGCCAGAATATGGAGCTTGCCCATTTCAACTGCCATTTTTTCACTTGCGGAGTAGCGGTTTTTGGCACCTACACGCCTGGCCGGGACGAGAGCTGGTGCTAACGGCTTCGAAGTCGGTGCGAAGCTTCGGGCACTTGCGCGATGTTATTGCCTTCGCCTCATTGGATGCCGACCTATGGGAACTGCTATTGCAACCAGTGGCGCGTGAAGAAATAAGGCAGGCGCTGCTGGTACGCTACTTTCCGTTGACACGACAATACTTCCGGCCACGGGCGGGGTTGGAACGGCTAGACGAGCTCGGCCGGCAGATGCTAGAAGAGCCGGCGGCTGTTTACAACCGCTCGGTGGACATAGCCAATGAAGAAGCCGTGGCCGAACGCAGCGGTGTATTTGTGCGAGAGGTATTGCGGGCTTATCAGTCGACTTGTGCCGTTTCGGGGTTGCAGCTGGTGAGCACCACGGGAGCCGCACCGTTACTCGACGCGTGCCACATCGTGCCGTGGTCGGTGAGCCGTGATGACTCAATCGGCAATGGACTGGCGTTGTGCCCAAACCTGCACCGAGCTTTTGACCGACACCTGTTCTGGGTGGATGATGACTACAGGGTGCGCATGGCCGAGGGCTTTGGAGAGCTAGGAGGACACGACTATGGGGTGCAGCGCTTCAATGGGCAGCAGCTACGGTTGCCAAAGGTGCGGGCATGGTGGCCACGGGTGGAGAACTTTACAGTGCAGCGGACTTAGCTGAAATCATTATTCCCTAGCGAATAGGGATTTAATATAATTCTAGTTAGCTCATGGGGTTGGTTCGCTATCATGCCAGTTTAACACTAGTTCAGGATTTGAAAAGCCCTCCTGCCAAGCCCGGCGGACTTCTGGGAGTAAGTCATCTTCAACCACTTCTTCCCAAACTGTTATAATACTGTGCATTTCTGAAACAGGCTCTATCTGATTTAGTCGAGTCAGCTGTCCTGCTAAGCGTGCAGCTTGTTCGCGAATGCGGGGACGTTGAAAAAGTCTCTCCTTATCAACAAGACTCCGAGCCATACTTCTTTCGCGCCACCCAGGTGCCTGAGTACATTCCGCTAGGGCTTGCAGTGCATCTCCAAGCTGAATGGCATAATTCGGCCAGAAGATACGCGGAGCAGCAATTACTAAGTCAGCGGCCCAATAAACAATTGCCAGTAAGTCTGGCAGTCCAGGCATGCCTAATCGAATAATGAATTCTTGAAGTAATCCTTCGGGCAAAGCAGGTAATTTATCCTGGAATGCGGCGTAAGCCCAACGGCAGAGGGCTTCGGCCCCATCACGGACAGATTCGGCGCTAGCTGGAGCAACTAAAGCTAATCGAATACTGGTAGCGGTGGAGCTCGTATTGCCCAGAATCGGAGTAAGAAACGGTAATGCACTACGAGCAGGCAGCTCATATCTTATTAGTTCCGTTACGCATGTGTGGATGCGAGCAGCTAATTGTTGGTCATCAGCATTCACATGTGGAATGACTACCTCACGGAGGAATTGACCGGCGTAGTGAAATCCCTCGTCAGGATGGTAGCCAAAGGCTTCACCGCGCTTGGTCCTTAGAGTTTCCCGTAGCGTCAACTCTTGATGCCTTATCATCCTTTCTAGCGTTTCAAATAATACGCAAGCCTCTTCCTTTGTCCAATCAATCCATTCACGCGGCGATGATTTACCAACAAGTAATTTTCCACTGGCAGGACGGGTAGCATGCGTTACATTGAAAAGTAATCGGTCAAATGCTGGATTGCCATGATTGCGCTTCTCTGCAGGCTTAGTGGTGAGCTCCCGGTACGCCTCGGCTTGAGTCATCAGCCGCTTCTTCAATCTAACAACAAGGTCAATTGAGGGTGGCGCGGGCAACAGCAGGACGGTCCACAAGGCAGGCCAATTGTCGAATGAAGGTAATCCATCAGGGTCTTCAACCTTATCCCATAGCAATTGACCAAATTCAGCTAACTCACCAGTTGTTAACCAACCCAATTGCTGTAATGCCATTAGCCGGCCAAGTGCTGCTTGTTTTTCATCTTGTTCAGAGGAAGCTAGTAGCTCTAAGCAAACAGCAATTGCTCGTGTAAAGGCGGGAGCGCCCGGACGAGTTTCGGGCAATAAGATTTTAGGAATGCTTTCGAAAGCACCTGAAGCAAACTGAGGCTCAGCGGCAGCACCGACAAGAGGTGCAAGGTGCTGAGCTACCTCTTCTGACTTCATCAGCGAAGTGATGCCTTCAGTAAAATCTGAGTATTGTTCGTGTTTAATGTAAAAATTTTCTCGTTTTAAAAGTTGAGTTGGCCAGTTTTCCCATAGTCCTAATGCTATTTGGATTGCTCTTAGCCGTAGAGGCTCATCAAGACGGAAGGCAGCTCGCCCCACTAAGCGTAGTGCGATGCCTATCTGCTGAGTTTTGTAACGGTCAGTAAAATGCGGCTTCGAGCCGGAACCAGCGGCAGGAAAATTTTGCTCAAGTAAGGCTAAAGCTTTATCTAATAGTGGCAAAAGTTCTGCTGCATCGTAAGCAGCTAACATTGCTTTGTCCAACAATTGTGCTAGCAAATCGTCATTACCACTACGCAGGATAGCCCCCAGTGCTCGGGAAGAATGTAGACCAAAAAGCCAGCGGCTAGCTAGGCCTATTACTTTTCTGCTACTACCTGGAATAGCAAATGGATGCCCGCGTTGCTCTTGCGAATCGAGGATATCAAAAGCTGGCTGGTAGGCAGATATATTTATTCCACCACCACTAGTTTGGGTACGAATGCGAGAGCCGGTATAAGGGTTGATACTCTCGTAAATTGATAGCTGGAACTCTGGTTCAGGCCCCTTCAGTAATTCCTCTACCTGCTCTATATCAGCATATGCATTGCAGCGATAGTCCGTATAAAGCTTGTGTCGAGCCAATTCTTCCCGGGTTATATTCCAAATATCTTCCTTCATTGGTTCATCGTCGCCCTGCCACCATTTTGCGCTCCTTATATCAGTCAGCAGATGCCTAGCCGATTCTTCCACGGATAGCATATCTATCCGTATCGTGCCTCTAGGCTGTTGCAACAGGGCTGTTTCGAGAGCAGAATCAGCATATCGTTCTGCCATATCTAACTCATTGATTTCAGCCCATAATCCCGCCCGACGTAAATCCCACACAGGGTCGTTACTCATATCTGGCCATTTCTTCAACCAACGGCGGGCTTCCTCTCTGTCTAGATGCTCTAAACGTTCGAGGGCAGCTTGCCAGCAACGCCACGCTCCGTAGCGGGGTTGCTTTTGAGCAAGAGGCTCAATCTTATCTAATAACTCATGGAAAGCTTGATGATTATAATTATGGCGTAACTGCTTGAGAAAATAGAAAGCAATGGTAGCCCATTGCTCCTGTTGAACCGGGCTTTCTGGGAGCGGGACGTCAGCAATTATTTTTTTATACAGCTCTTCTTCTGGTTCTTGCTCAACGACAAGCATACCACGGTCGAGACGCCAGACTAACTCGGACAGTACTAGCAATTGCTTATCAACTGGCAGTGTAGCTGCCCAATCAACGATGGTGTAATGCCACGGTTTAGTTCGTTTAATTAGACTTGGACGGTTTCGGCGTGGTAAAACCAGCCAGCCTGGATAGGCTTTGCGAGTTAGTTTCCAACCTTCGATTTGAGTGTAGAGTTCTTGCTGAGCAGCTTCAGAATAACCTTGCTCTAGAACTCCTTCGACCACCTTACGCCGATTCTTTAATCCATAATTTTCTTCGGCAGCATAATCTACAGTGATAATATTAAGCGGAGTTATTCCTTTGGGTAGCTTTATTCTATTTGCAATAACTGGTTCTGGGAAATAGGGCCACTGCAAGGGGAGCTCCAAGCCCTGTCCATTTTCCAAGGAATATAGTAGCCACGCCAATGCATCTTGATTTCGTTGACTTTTGTTGTCTGGATAATTTTCTTCGGGGAATAGAGGCCCCAAATCAATAGCTGTTACTCCCCTTTCGCGTAATACCAAGCGTTGAGCACTGGATATATCGAGCACACCACATAAATAGACACGGGGGCGTAACGTAGTCAATTCGTCGCGTACCCAGCCCAACCAAGACAGGAAATTAGGGTCATCGCCAGAAAAGCCAAGCAGTACAAAGTCATTCTCCATCATGGACTGTTGCACCGTATTGACGAAGGGCGCAAAATTGCGCGGGTAACGACGAAAGTCTTCTTCAGTTATTATGAATGGCTTAGTAACCGGTAGGCTACCATGCAGCTTGACGATGCGAGGCTGAGTAGAGTTCGGCAGGTCAGAAGGCTGAACTACGACATCATAATATCGTCCCTGCTCGCCTGGGCGAGTCCGTTCAAGAAGCGTATCGTAGTTGGTAGTAAATACATCAGCCCACGGTAGCGACAACAATGCCTCATGCAAGGGTCCAGGACTATGGTCATGGTCGGGTACGATGCTGACAATTAAATCATCGAGCGCTGAACGGCCAAAAGTAGCTTCAAATTCAAGGGCTAAAGTGAGCGAACCTGAGCCACTAACAGCACGGTCCAAAGCCTTTTTTCGTTCATCTGGCTTGAGCATAGGTTGCAAGCGGTCAAGCATGTAACCAGTAATTTCACGCCACAATGGAAAAGTGGCTCCGCCCGCCATTTTAGACTTAGCATTTAGGCTGAAACCAGCTCCTACCATTACTGCTGCTCGGCCAATGGGCTTTCGCGCCCAGAGACGGTTTCGCAAGTAGATGAGATGATTCAGGTCAGGCAGAGTACTTACGTCAGGAAAAGGCACCATAGCTATTACAAAGAAAGATGGCCAAAAATAAGCGGGAGCTTGTTAAAGCACTCTATATGCTTTAACAAGCTCCCGCTTATTTTAACAAGTGCATCTAGCATTGACACACTATTCTATTGAAGAGAGCTAACCAATGTACTAAATACGCAGATTATCAACCCACTATAAACATTGTTTTTATATCAAGTTAAGCGAACTTTGCGGAATGTTAATGAAACCCGCCGTTGGCGTGCTACACGTTGTCCCTTGATAATATCTGCTTTAACTGGGCGAATTCCATGTCGCCATTTAAAACGTGCTTCTCCTTGTAGGATAAGTGTACTACCTGGCATGAGTACTTGGTCAAATGTTTGAGTTGAGTCGTCAGCACGAGACAGGTTCATTATGCAAGCAGAACCTAGACTGATGGAAACGACTGTATCATCAAAACATGGTGTACAGTCAATATGGGGGGCAATACCTTGACCTGGCTCATACTCGTTAACAATAACCTGGTCTGGAGGAGCATCAGTAAAATATCCAGCTGCATAGAACTGCTGGGCGTAGTATTCACACCAAGAAGGCAAGGGACCAAGGTACTGTGACCTATCAACACGCCTGCTTTTGTAATCGTAGCGGTAGCCGTAATGTTGGACACGGCGCTTGAGGTCGTCCTGCCAAGGTGACTCATCAATGCACGTAAGGAGTCGGGCCTGAAGACGAGAATCTACATAATCGGACAGATACTGAAGACCTGGGATTGGCTCTGCAGAGTTGAGCGTTAAAACACACTCAGTCGGGTTGAAAAGCGAGAAGTTCATAGGCTACTTCTTCAGGGGTTGGCTCATATACGCTTGCTGGGTTGTTCTTATAACGCACCTCACGTACTGACTGTACTATACTTCGTGTGAATCGAACCTGTTCTTTCCATTGCACATATTTCTGATTTCGGTCAGCACGGTTAGGATTCTGAAAGACAAAGTACATTTTCGACTCTGGGCACAAACCACGCAGCTGATTGATAAACAAAGCCAGCTCAGAGACGTTCAATGACTCACTGGCAAAAAGGTAGGAAGCGTTGAAGATAATCGGGTTGGTGACCTGTACAAAGCCATCAATTATCGGAACTAAGGCGTCAGCCCAAGCCTCGTAGTAGGCGAACTGGCTATTCGGAGCAAATAAGCCACTACGTTCAAACTCCTGGGCCTTTTCAATCATCGCTGGGGCTATATCAATACCCACATAGTTTACGGTTAGCAGATGACCATGTCTTTCTTGGTATAAGTCGGCGAGGGCCAAACCGGAAGTCATCGGTCCACAGCCAAGGTCAACAAAAACGGGACGTGCATCTTTATTCGTCAGCATATCAGGCAGCGAATCAATAATCTGCCCGAACACATAGCGAGTAGTGAAAAAATGTTTGCGCAGATTATAAAAGCAGTATAAAAGCACACGGTCAACAGGCTGAGCAACCGGCCTAACGGTAAGGCATGCCTCACGAAAATCGGCCCGACCGTAGTTCAGAATTCGTTCACGGATATCTGCGTGTGAGTACCCTAAACGGTAATCATTTCCACGGGTACGAGGGTCTGTATCGACTGGAATTGTAATATACTGGCGGAATATTCGCTGTATCGCCTCTGTTGGAAATAATACGGGCGTTGGTACATCATCTGGCTCGATAACAATAGTTAAAGAGCCAGATGCTTTGCCTATGAGCAATGACTCAATGGCTGGATGTGCTAGAAAAGGGTAACTATGAGTATTACTAGGACGTGAAAACAGTTCAGTAAAGGCAATTTCCTCAGTAAGAAAGTTATACTTCCTTAATTGGCTACGCCCTTCTTTCAGGAATTTGTAAGCGACCTGAACAACGGATGAGCTATAATCTTCATCTTCTTCGTACTGAGCCTGGAGTAGCAAGTCCATGACCAATGGGAAGATGGTCGCATAGCCACTACGAATATCGAGCAATCCGTGAATAAGTTCTTGGGCACGAAAGCGCAAGCTAACAGATGCGTTCGGCGGTAGAATTGCTCTAATAGGCGTTATCAAGGCAAAACTACCCGCTCGCTCAAATGTAGTAGCGAATAGAATCAGGGCTTGAGTAACCTCCGCAGGAAACTGCTCTGTACTTTCTAACTCCTCAAATGCAGGACACAGCTTGAAGGCGAAGAAACATTGAGAGATTTCCAGTAATCCTACTGGATTCTCTACATCTACTGCAAACAAGGCTTTTGTTAATTCCTGACCATAATTATCTAAGACAGAATCTAACTTATCAGGGGTGGTACAAGCTTGAAAAAGCGGGACGAAATCAACTAGTTTCATGACTTAGTGTTTCTACCGCGCTTTTCTAGATTGTATCAGCAGTCGTAACGCTTCTTGCTCTGCAGGAGTAAAACCAGACAAAAGCTGTTGCTCAAAGTGCGCAGGAGAAAACCAACGTGTCATTTTAAGAATAATTTCCTCAAGAACTGCTGGGCTCGTTGCACTATTTGTCTGTTGATACTGATTGTCAATTATTTCCGCATCACGGAATCGAGATACAGAAGGCTTCTGGTCACGGATTGTTTTCGAAGGCTGATTATAAGTTGTATTTGCTCTTACAGTTGATTTTCCTAAGCGAAATGCACGCTGCGGAAAAACTACTTGGTCTGAAACATTCGTTTCGCTTGGTCGCAGATACGCTAGCGCATCATTGATTGGTTGGCCCTCAACGCAATATCGAAAAACAGATTCGATAATTATACGGTCAGAGGTTAGGGCTATATCAAAGCGCAAGCGATGTAACGGCTGGGCTGCTTTATCTAATTCAGGCGACTCAATTTTTAAGTTTGGGTCTTGGCGAGTGAATTGAGCATAGCCGTAGTATAGCCCTAGTACTGCTAAAAGCTGGTCAAGCAGCATAGGAGCATTGAATAGACCGCGGTTTGTATACTGAGCAAGATTGATTAAAACAGCCTGTTTATCCTCAGAGCTACGGGCACGCCCTGGCTTATTGCATAGTAAAACTAACGCTGTGAATGGCAATGGCGGTATGTCGCGTTTGATACCGTCGCTACTGGCTATTGCAGTCAATGCCTTTGAAAAATTGCCTTGCCCTTGCTGCAAGTAACCCAATTGCTCTTGCGCAACCTTTAATTGGGGAAGGTCACGAGGAATTTCAGACTGTTGCCGACACTGAGACTCTACTTGTTGCAATAGCCGAATGCCCCATTCATAAGAAGCCGTTTCATCTTGGTAAATAGCTTGCACAATAGCAGCAAATAGCTTTTGTCCTGCTGAAGTTGCTTTTTGTGGGCCCCTCCGCAGGAGCGTGTTCATCACCCAAGCATTACCTTCTTCGGCAGCAATGGCTGCATTAATCTCATGCAATCCAATAAGCAGTTCGGCTGGAAAGTCTTGTACAGATTGTTCAGTATTCGCCCGTAATAAAGGGGCGTGTTTAAGATAACCGAACATTCCAAGCTGACGGTCAAATTGCCGTAGCTGATGTGATACAATTGGGTCTAAATCAGAAGAATCTGATGGACCAAAAAATTCAACTTTTACACTTGGGATGTCTTCCCCTATGACACCAACCAAGGATTTGGGGAAGAAATAATTTTTAAACTGCTCCGCATTCACACGAAATTCGTCAATAGCATCAGTCGAAATAAATAGTACCCTCCTAATTCTAGAGACAGGTATAATTTCGCCAAAACGATAGACAGAACCAACAGTTTGTAGATGCTCTATTTCGTTTGGCCGTAGTAAAAGCTCTACAAGCGCTTCTTTCTCAGAGAAGTCAGTCAAGTGCCCGGTGAGTAGTGGTAAATAGCTGCGATGTTGAGTCAGGAAATCAACGGGCCTAACGGATATATATTCTTGGTCTGGTTCTAAATCAAGCGGGTATATCGCACCACGGCTCAAATAAGTTCCTAAATTAACCGCTTGCATCTGCAAATAGAATGGACCAGTATATACTGGTGGCGCATCATTTGGATTTTCTTGTTTATCCAAGGCAAAATTGCCAGTGATATAATCCAAAAGTCCACCCGAAGTCAGCGTATCATCACGTTCCGCAAGCCCATGGTCTTCTGGGTCTACGGTAGATGGACTTGACAAATCACGATGCTCGCTTGCAGAAACAGTAACTTCACTTGGTTCGCTTGAAACTGTATCGGCAGTTGGCATCAGTGGAGGTATCTCCTTCTCTTGTTCATATGCTTTTATTTCATCAGAATCATCATCTGTAAGTATTGTAGGCAACTTTTCCTCATCTACAGTAGACAAGGGGAATAATTCAGCTGATTTCTCAGACACTCGATTAAATTTATCAATCTCGTGTTTTTTGATTCGTGATTGTAAAGTTGAATTAGACAGTTGTCTCCCCCTCTTATCAAAAGCATCAATATTGCGCTCTTGGCACAAAGCAATTAACTCTGGCTGTAAGGGATTTGGGCCCGAAAATGGTGCGTATGATGAATCAGGCATGGCGGGAATTACTAAAGAATTTAAAGAGGCCGATAAACTTGGTGAACGTAAGTTTCTGGACGAAATCCCTTCATCCATAACGGCTTATCAGGTGTAGAATATAATAAAAAAAGCTTTTGAGTAGCACGAGTACAAGCAACATAATAATGTTGAGGTGTTTCAATTTTTGGTTTACTCATTGCATACTGCATACTAGGCATTATGACAACTTGAAACTCTAACCCCTTAATATACTTGTAAGTAGTTACCACAAAGTTCTGCATTTTCTCAGCTTCTTGGTCACGTTGATAAACGCTCATATCACTGTGGAATTTGCTTATATATAGGTCTGGTCTATCTTGAGCTAAGCGGTCACGAATGCGGCGATGCCAGATATCTACTTCATGTGGATAGTAAAACAAAACAGCAACATTGACAAATTCATTATCAAGCATTAAGTCAATAATGCGTTCAAGAGTATTTTCATCATTGATTGTTTGAATTACTATTGGCCGCTGGTCAGCTCCACCTTTACCTTTTGGCATATGTTCAAGCAGAACCGTTGAACGAGCATCTGGCGGCATGAACTGTCTCGCGAAATCATAAGTCTCAAAAAAATTACGATAATTAAATTGGAGCGGAATTGGCATCAGGTCAAGATGAGCTTCCAAAATTTCGCCTATTACTTCGCTCCTCGTTCCTTTTTCATAGAACATTTGGCCACTGTCCGCACCAACAGCTATCCTTGAAGCAATTGTGGGTAATGCTTCAAATATTGTTTTTGGCAAGTCTTGGCCTTCGTCTACAAGAATCTCATCAACTTTCAACCCTGATTTTTTCATAAGGGCTTCCATTTCAGCTTTAGTATGGGCTTCGGAATTGATTTCAAATGTGTGATAAAGCCAACCATAGATAGTATGAATATGGTCTTTCAGTATTGGGTCGGCGATGCTGATGAGACTATATCGCAGTAAATGTTGATACGTTAGTAAGCGTACTGTCTTTTCTTTAAGCAACTGGCGTGTAGCGCGCATCAATGTTACTGTGGTTTTACCACTACCTGGGGGGCCAGTAACTAGCATATGGCGAGGGCCATTATATTTAATAGCACTGAGCATATTTAATCCACCTGGGGATTTAAGTATGTCTTCTTCAGTTATTGTATTGAATTTAAATGGCATACAAGACAGATAGAATTATGATGCGGATTTGAACAACTATTATTTTGTGGCTCTTGCTTGGGCAAATTTTTGTAAAATACCAGCACTAGGACGGTTTGAAAGCGAAACTAGTTTGTTGGCCAGCGCAATCGGCATGATGGCATTATCATACATATCACAGCGCAGTTTGGCTACGTTGGTGAGAAGAATCTGAAGGTCTTTGATTGAGCTAGCTACTGGCTTGATGGCCAAGGCAGGTACAGGTACAGTCACTACATAAACTGCTTCTTCCGGCGTCTTGAATATTAGTTTCTGGCCATAGTACGAAGTGTATGCGTAGGGCTGAGTGTTGTTTGCTTTGCCAGGGGTGACGTACTTATAGATGTAGTCATTGTCCAACAGCAATACTTGGCCTGGTTTCAATAAGCCCGAAATCTCCTTGGCATGTTCGACAAACGCGCCGCTTTTTTCAAGTCCTACCAAGAACAAGGAATGGTGTTGCGTCTGCACGAACGAAACCAAATCAAGCATTGGCTTGTGCATATTTGCTGTCTGACCGAAGAATCCGAGTGGACCGTCTTTGAAAAAGAATATCTCTTTAAGTAGCGATGGACTATTGGTGAGGATAATGCGGATAAAATGCACTAGAACCAGTTGTTCAACTGCTGTGGTGACGTATCCCATTATCTGGCCAGCCCCAAGCTCATCATCAATAGCTTCGTGCAATCGTAATACATCAATAAGTAGCAACTCCTCCCCACAAAGTGGACAAGGCATTGCAAACGTGGTGGGGTGAAGTTGGGAAGCGACCAAGTCAACACGCTCCTGGCAATGTGGACACTGAGATAGAGTGTAAGTGGAATGCTGCTGAGCAACTGGCATGTATTGCCGAAACACGAACCAATGGAGCGTGTCAAGCATAGTCTTTGCGTCGCCTTCGCGGGGCGCCGCGAAGAAGAGTTGTAATGTGCGGCGAATAGAGTGTGTAATACTAGTCTCAGCAGCTAATACATAGTTTCGCAAGGGCAAGACCAATTTCAAACGTTCCATTTGACGGAGCCGCGCCATATCATCGGGGTCGATGAATGGCGTTGTCTTCAAAGTATATAAGTCGTCGCGCCGGAAGTAGAGCGCACCGAATTGAAAGAAACAAAGGGCAGCCGATGGGTGCCCTGGCTCAACAACGATTTCTTGATACCCGCCGTCGAAAGCCATGAAGCTTTTGACTGGATTCTCTAAGCACTCATGGTAGTCCACCAGGGTATGCTGGGACATATCAATGTCGCCAGGCTTGACACGAGGTGCAACTTTGTTTAGGTAATCCTTGACAGTTTCGTCTTGTATTACATGACGATGGGAGGTCTTAGAAGCACCTTCCATTGGGCGGCGGCCGGCAGAATAACTCATTAGACAGCTGGAGTCTGGTTATCGTCGACAGATGGGGGCGTATCAGAGGTCTCATCTGGCTGCAAAGCAGTTGCGGATGCTTCGGCTTTTTTGCCAAACAGTTTTACCTGTACTGGTACCACGAAAGGATTGGAATAGGTTTTCATTCGTACGAAGCCTTGGTCGCTACTGGCGCTGAACCGGACAAGTCCCTCAGTGAAATCACCGAAATCGTAATATTTACGCAGCTCGCGGGTTTCATCCTCGTTGTTGAGGTGTGCAATGAACCAATTTTGGGTGTTTTTAAGGATATTTGAGCTAATCGATGACACTTCTTGGGTAGCGTATGTCATTCCAAGATTAAGCTTCGCTCCTTCCTTGGCAAGGCGGTTGTAAATCTGCGCTAGGTCTTTGTCGTCCTTTTTTGGAAACAGGTTATGTGCTTCTTCGAAATAGAACTGAATGAAGTTGTTGGGCTCGTTGCTAGTGAAGCGGTCCATGGCATCATCGAAGATGCGACGGCAAAGTCGTTCAGAGTATAAACGTTGTGTTACTTCGTCACCCTGCGAAAGGTCCACAATCACGATTTTACCACTACGTAGCGCATTTAGAACATCTTGCTCAAAGGGCTGCCCACTGGCAGCCGTGTGTAATCTACTCAGTGGGCGAAGCTGAATAAACCCATCATTGTCAACTGCCTTACCAGGACGCTTCTTCTTCGTAAGCATTGTCAGCAGAGCTTTCAGGTCTTCATCGGCCCACTCCTGACCTTCGTCGTTCAGATACTTTTTTAAATATTCGTTTTTTTCATAATTATCCCATACCCATTCGAACCATTGGCATGCTTCTTCGGCGCCGATTCCGTCTTTTGGGTCGAAAGCGTGATTAAGTTTTTCGTGCCCAACAAACTTAATTTTCCCACCAGTGGGAAAGGTAAAACCTGCTCGGAATAAGCAACACCGATAAGCTGCAACCTTGCGGTCATAACGGGTTTTAGCAGAAAAATACAATCCTTTATCTCCGTTATTTACAGGCGGTGTAAAGTCTACAGCCCGAAAGCTATCAATATAGTTACCCTGAGTTCGTAAATGTTCACGAATAAGTCCAAACCCTGCCTCTACTTCTCTGTAGAAATTGACTTTCATCACCTTGAAGCTCGGCCCTTTCTCAATAGTGCTATAACGAACCGTCAAGTCTTTAAAAATCTCGAAAACAGCAGTCCCTTGGTCCTGCAGGTTGGGGTTGGCATATTCACCGTTGATGTCAAAAATTATCTGGCCAACTGGATACTTCGGTTTTCCTAGTGTGAAAGGGTCAGCATCAGAGTAATCTCCATCACCAGTTGTGCCGGCGGCGAGGCGTGCTGGCAGTATGGATGTAGCTAAGCCACTCATGCCCACAGCTGCATCAACCATAACTTTTACCGTGTTCGATTTGCCAGTCCGCGTCATGCCAAACATGGCAGTTCGTTTTCCCAAAAAGTCTTTTGGGGTCACGTAAACAGGCACATTGAGGGCTGCTTCTTGGAAACGTCTAGTTGAGCTGTAGCGGACGTGGCCTAACTCAATATCGGTTGCGGCTCCGGTAATCTCGCCCTTGCGAAAATTGACAATCTTCTCCAATACTTTCGCATTGGGCTTGATGACTTTATAGTGGTGGGCACTCATGAAATTTTCAACGTCAGCACCAAAGCAGGTTTCTGCTTTTTGGTCAGCGTAGAATGTTCCGAGAACACGGCACTCAATACCAGAAAACGAAAATTCGTAGCGAGTAAACTCGTCTACATTAACCTTGCGGCCCTCAGAGGAAAGCCCTTCTTTATAGAACTCTACCATCGAGGCCACCACATCTGAATCGGTAGGAAGCGAAGTAGGGCCAAGGACACGCAATAAGATGGCTTCGCGAACGTCAGTTTCATTGGCGTTAGCATAGTAGGCCAGAAGGAACGAGCCCTGGGGCAGACCACCGGCTTTCATTTTCCAAGCATCGGCTACCAGCAACCGGGCTTTATCATAGTCAATGTAAAATGGGTTGCCGACAAAAACGCCTGTTTTTGGCATTTGAGTAGTTTGGTCTTGCTCGAATAAATCGATGTTGGCCAATTTGGCAATGATAGAAGTAAACCCTGTGGTCATGTGGAAAATGGAAGGAGGTAGAATTATTTAGTGGTTGTTTTTTTTGCAGAAGCAAGGGTATCTTCAAATCGCAGTTTCGCTTGTTGGGCGTAGCTTTCTTGGATTTCAATACCTATCCAACGGCGACCCAACCGCTCGGCGACGGAACCGGTGGTACAACTGCCCGCGAAGGGGTCTAGTATTAAATCACCGGGCTCAGTTAAAAGCTCGGTATAGAATGACACTAGCCCTTCTGGCATCCGGGCTGGATGTGGTATAATCCCTTCGCGGCGGCATGCCTGAGAGAAGGCATCGGATGAGCGGGTGTTAGCAATGCGAAATGCATTGGGTAAGCGGGGCTCATCACCGGGATGAATAGGTTCTACTTCAAACAGATTTTGGGCAATAGACCCGCCGTGGTCAGTCAGAAAGCTGGTTTCGCTTAGAACATGCTCTGATGGACGTTTACCAGCGTTGTAGGACTGGCGTTTTAACAGCCGCTCCATACTGGCGCTGTAGGGACGCAGGGCGCGGCGGTTATCAGCCTTGGGATTGTCGGATTTAGCAAGCCACCAAACGTGAGTGTAAGAATCCGTCATGCGGACCCGGTTGATAGTAACCCACTGTGCGGGGGATGGTAAGCGAGCGGGGTTGTAGCAGACTGATTCTTGGCAGAGGCGTAGGCCAGCATCAGGGTGCTCGGCAAAATCGAGTAGACACCGCAGGGGTAGCAGCGACTGAACTGGCCGCTCAGATTCCCAAGCATTTCCTATTTCAATGACAATAGAGCCGTCTGGAGCTAATAGGTCAGCGAATACGGGAGCCAAGCTAACAAACCAATCTTTGTATGTATCGCCGTTTTTGTTGCCGTAACTCTTCTTCTGATTTAGTGGAAAAGGCGGTGAAGTCATTATAAGATTCACTTTGCCCTTTAACTTTTTGCCTACACTGCCACGTAGCAAGCTTTCGGATTCGCTGAGATATAGCTTTCCGAGTTTAGTGTTAAAAAAAGACTTCATTTTTGGTAGGATAAGGAGCCTTTCAGGCGGTGATGGATGAACGGCGAACCAAAGTAATACATCTGCCTTGTCTGGCAGCTGTCACCGCTCGCATTCCTTTACAAACTATCTATTAAACAATGTTTTACCTTTTGATGCAGTCTGAACCTCTCGCAGTTCATTGCCTTAGCAGAAACTGACCTCATCACAGATATCAGCATTTTCAGGTTGTCTCCAGCTTGGGGCTATTAGCTTCGAACACGGCATGGGAAAAGCCGGCGGGGGTGACTGAACGCAGGTTGGCACGGTTCTTTGAATCGGGCAGGTTGTGCATTTTAGAGCCTAGGATGGGCACCACGGCCTTGGGTTCGGGCAACCGAAAGCCGCCGCCGGTCCAAAAGCAGGTGCGCTTGGTGTAGGCTTCGCTGAGCTGGCACTCGGGAGGCAGGTAGCCGGCGTAGTCGCAGGGGTCAAAACGAAAATCCGGGGGCCGCCAATAAGTGCTGACGGTGCTCACCGGGTTCTCGATGAAGTAGGGGCACTGGCACCAGGCGGCGAGGCGGGCGGACCATTCGAACAGCTGCAGGGCTTTGATGACACTGCTCAGGCCCTTGCGGCGGAAGTGGGCGCGGCCGGAAATGGCAGTATCGGTGCAGGGCGGAAAGAAGGCGGCGAAGGCCACAGGGCCGTATGGCGGCAGCCACTCGCGCACGTCGATGCCGACGCGGATGATGTTGCCCTCGCGGGTTTCGCCGGGCGGGTGCTGCAGGTCGACGCAGTAACAGAGGTAACCAGCGTCGGCCCACGGCTGCACGAGCGTAGTGGTGAGGTCGAAGCAACTGATGACGATGGGGGCAGGCATGACAGATGACGGGAATAGTTATCGGAATCACTTCCTAAAATCACGTAGTAAATTATTGACTCAGCGTGTGTTGAATTCCGGAACTGGTATCGGAATTTTTACTGCCTTCGCAGGTACATTTAGAAGCCAACGGGTATTGCCGTCAGGTCCTGAAAAGTACCGCGGCGGAGGTTGCAGGCGGCTACGACCTCGTCGGTAGCGCCATTGCGATGCTTGGCCACGTCGAATAGAACCGTGTCAGCGGTGGCGGTGCCATCTTCATATTCGGCGATGTTGTAGTATTCACCGCGCCAGAGGAAAACGATGCAGTCAGCGTCCTGCTCCAGGCTGCCGGACTCGCGTAGGTCGCTCAGCAGCGGGCGCTTCTCCCCTCCCCTTTTCTCCACGTCGCGGCTGAGCTGGCTGAGGGCGATGACGGGGGCGTTTAGTTCCTTGGCCAGCTCTTTGAGGCCTCGGCTAATGCTACCGACTTCCTGCTCGCGGTTGCCTTTGGTGTCGCCGCGCATGAATTGGATGTAGTCGACCAATACTAAACGCAGCGGGTGCTGGGCGTGTAGGCGGGTGCATTTGGCGCGCAGCTGCTGGATGGTGAGACCGGGCGTGTCGTCGAGGTGCAAGGTGTGGCCATGGGTGCGCAGGCGCTGGGCCTGCTGGCGAATGTGGGCCACTTGCTCGAGGCCGCCGGGCAGGTTGCCCCGGCGGAGGTCGGAGTTGGAGTAGCCGGGGACTTCGCTGGCCACTAGGCGCTGCATGAGCTGCAGGATGGGCATTTCGAGACTAAATATGGCGGTGTGCTGGCCGTGGTCGAGGGCAGCGGTGCGGGCGAAGTGCAGCATGGCCGCCGTTTTGCCCATCGCGGGGCGGGCGGCCAGGATGATGAGGTCGGAGGGCTGCCAGCCGCCGGTGAGGCCGTCGAGCTGGGCCAGGCCGGTGGGGACGCCGGTGAGCCCGTGTTGGCCCACGGCCTGGGCGAGGTGGGCGAAAGTGGCTTCCTCGGCGGCGGCGGCGGTCTGGCCGGGGCGGGTTTCGAGGCTGCGGTGCAGGGTGGTGAGGTGGGTTTGGGCGTCGGCCAGCAGCTGCAGGGGGTCGCGGGTATCGTCATAGCCGTAGGCGGCCATTTCGGTGCCGGCCTTGATAATGACGCGGCGAGCGTGCTGTTCCTGCAGGGCGCGACAGTGGGTTTCGAGGTGGGCGGCGGAATTGATTTTGTTGGTGAGGCCGGCCACAAAGGCCGGACCGCCGGTGCGGGCCAGCGTGCCGCGGTGGCGCAGCTGTTGGGTGACGGTGAGGATGTCGGCATGGTCGCCAACCTGCACCAAATCGCGGATGGCCAGGTAAATCTGCTGGTGGGCGGTGCAGTAGAAAATCTCCTCGTTAGTAAGGGTGGCCAGCATCGTGCGCTGGGCGTCGGCTTCGAGCAGTGCCGCGCCGAGTACGGCGGCTTCGAGGTCGAGCACCTGCGGAGGGAGTTGAATTTGGCGGGGAGCGGAGGTATTGGGACGTGGGTTCATGAGGATTGGAATTGGTTAGCTCCAGCGGGTGGGGTCGGTGGGTTTGGGGGCGGTGCGGGCCCGGCTCGGGGCCGGGGACTGGCCGGCGGCCTGGAACTGGGCGCGGCGGCGCATCCAGTTGCGGAAGGCGGCGCGCCAGTTGGCCATGGGGGTTTTGCCGCTCACGCGCCAGCCATTGCTTTCGTAGTGGTCGCAGAAGGCGGCGGCTTCGGTTTGGGCGTCGGCGCTGTTGGGGTGCTGCTCGGCGGCGTAAGCCTGCACTTCAGCCAGCGTGGGGAGCGGGGCCCCTTTCTTCGGGACATTGGCCGGCTTGGCAGCTGACTTTTTCGAGGAGCGGGCGGGCACGGCGGCGTTAGCCGCTCCCCTCTCTTCTTTTGAAGATGTAATTGAAGTTGAAGATGAAAATGAAGGGGTTGAATTTTGCTTAACCCCGGTGGTTGGAATTTGCTTGGGGGGTTGGTTGGCACTTTGGTTAAGCAAAAGCGGATTTCCACCCTTTTTGCCAGCGGCGGTGCGGACCTGACGCAGGTTTTCGTCTTTCACCATGCGTCGGCAGTAAAGCGCGCCATCAGACTCGCGGCGGCTGGCTACGCCGTAGTCGAGCAGGGTGGTTAGGATTTGGTTGGCACTTTGGTTATCCAAACCCAGGCGGCGGGCGATGACGGCGTCGGGCATGGGCTGGCCGTTGACGAGGAGCACGCCGCGCTCGTCGCTGTCATGCATCATCAACAGCAGTTCGAACCAGGCCCCGCGCTGCGCGAGGTCGAGGGCCTGGACGCCCTGGTCCTTGTGCCAGTCGCCGGGGTAGAATTGGATAGCCGGGAGCTTCATGCCTGCGGGGACGTGGATACCAAAAGGACATTAGTATCCCCGGCCTGCTCGAACAGGTCGAGCTGGCGGTACTCAGTGCATTTGCCGCGTAGGGCGGCTTCGACTTCGACCAAGGCTTCGGCTAATTCGGTTTCGAGCAGGGGCGCGTACGGGTAGGCAACGTCGGTTTCACCGGCGAAGCTGACGTAGGGGCTGGTCAGGTTGAGCACCTTATTGCCCGTCAGGGTGCGCTGGCCCACGAGCGTAACGCCGCCCTGCCCTTTCCCCATGGAGAAGCCGGTGACGGTGAAGGGCTCGAAGCGGGCAGGTAACTCTTCGGCAACATCGGGCCAGAAGTCGGGCGTTTCGGTCAACTGCTCGGTGAGCAGGCACAGGTGCGGCACCAGGCGGCTGAGGACGTGGGCCAGGTCGGGGTGGATTTGCTCGGCGCAGGTGAGGGCGAAGGCGCGGGGCGGGGCGTCCTGGGTGCGCTGTTCGGTGAATTCGCAGGCCAGGTGCTGGTCCTTGACTCTGGCCTTCTGGATGGTGATGATAGAGGCCGTAACCTCGTGGTCGTCGGGGCGCGTGGGGCCGACGAGGGGAAGTAGCTGGGACATGAGGGCAGGAATTAAGCGGCGGCTTTCAAGGCCGGTGATGCCGTGGGCTCGGGGCCGTCGAGCGGCCGGCGGTTGTAGCGGGACAGGTAGCGGTCGAGCTCCGACTGGCGGAAGCCCCACTCCTTTTCGTTGAGGCGCAGTCCGGCCAGCCGGCCAGCGCGGCGGGCGTTGCGGACGCCCTCGGGTTTGAGGCGCATGTAGTGGGCCGCCTCACGCACGGTATGGATGCGGTCGGGCGGGGGTGGCGGAGCTGAGGCGGGGCAGGCGGCGTCGGCCTCGGTGGCTTTGAGGCGCTGCACGTCGGCCAGCAGCTGCCGCCACTCCTGTTCGGGGACTAGCAGGACTACTTGCATGACTTAGGCAGGGGTTTGAATGGCGTTGGCAAGAGTTTCGAGGTCGGCACGGCGCTTTTTTTCAGCTTCCAGCTCCTCAAAAAAGGCCTCGGCCACATCCATGTTGAAGTAGCGTCCGGAAACGACATTGTACACCTGCTGGCGGGTAAACACCTTACCCTTAGCCTCTAAATTGGCAATGATGCGGGCGGTGTAGTTGCTGCGCTTACCAAACAGGTGGCGCTGTTCTGAAATTTTCTTTGCTATGTGTTCCATTTTGTTTGCCGATTGTTTAACTTTGTTTCCGAGGCATGGCAATTTTACGCCAACAAGTTTGAACTACCAAATAAGTTTTAACATCCAAGTAAAACAAAATGGAACAGGAAAAGCAGATTGGCGACCGGTTATCCGCTATAATTGAGCACTATGGCGACTCTGTTTACGGGGCGGCAAAGAAACTTGGACATGACCGACCAACGAAACTTTACAACTTTATTGGACATAAGTTCAAACCCGGCTTCGACACGCTGGTGGAAGTGCTGGAAAACTATCCGGAAGTGAACCCTGGCTGGCTGCTGCTGGGGAAGGGCGAAATGCTGGAGATTCCCACCGATGCCAAACCGACGCCCGCGAAAGCTAAATCAGCCGCTGAGGCGGCAGTAGGGCAACGCTATGGGGGATTGCACTCTCCGGCGGTCGTTACGCTGGACATGGCCGGCCAAGAAGGCATTATGCTGGTACCAACGCCGGCGCAGGCGGGCTACCAACTGTCGCGGGACAAGCCGCAGGTACTGACTGAGATGGGCCTGGACCTGCTGGCCCTGCCGCAGTTTTCGGGCAAGTCGCACCGGGCCTTTGAGGTGGAAGGCTCCAGCATGGAGCCGACCCTATGGACCAGCGACGTGGTGATTGCACGGTGCGTGGACGACTGGCGATTCGTGAAGCCGCGCCACGTTTACGTGGTGGTGACCGACGACACGCTGATGGTGAAGCGCATTCCCAAACCGATTCAGAACGGCGACCAGGAAGTGGAGCTGCTGTCGGACAATTCATACTTCTCGCCCTATGTTATTCCCCGTGACTCCATCTGGGAAATCTGGGAAGTGCGAGGCATTCTGACCACCCGGGTACCGGCCAACAAGGAAGAAGCTTTCGAGCGGGTGGCGGGCCTACTAGAAGTAATGGCCCGGGACTCCTCCGACATGCGCGGCCGGTTGATGGAAATGATGGACCGGATAATAACGCGGCCGGAGGAGCAGTTGAAGCTGCGGTAGCTTCTCACCTGCCGCTGGCTGGAAAAGGCAGTTCAGGTGGTTATGCGCCCTGCTACGCCACCTGTCTTTTAAGGCCCAAAGTTTATAATTGCGTTACTCGAAGTCAATCAATAGGTTAGCGTTTCGTTTTTGAGGCTGGACGCTACCCCGGCTCCGGGTACATTACATTGCTACGGGAACCCCCGAAAAGCCGTCTCTCACGTCGTGAAGGCACTTTTCGGGGGTTCTTGCGTTTCGGTCTGCTACGCGAGATACACCAACTTACTACTGGAAAAACGCCACTAAGCGCGCCACTGTATTCGCCACTAATCGCCACTGCCATGACCATTACGTTTGAACGGCGTACTGACCAGCCCGACGCCGCGGGCCGCTGCCTTGTTTATGTACGGGCTGCTTTTGACGGACAACGCTTGCGCATGAGCACCGGGGAACGGTGCACCGCCTCCGAGTGGAACGAGGATAAAGGCAAGTTCCGGAAATCTTTTGCCGGTTTTCAGGAAGCCAATGACCGGCTGGATGCGCTGGGCGCCGACATTACGAAGGCCAACCGGGAGCTGCGCACTGCGGGCAAGGTGGTTACTCCTGCCCTACTGAAGGAAGCGCTCAAGCCTAAAGTGGCTGAGGCGGACCTACCACCGGCGCCGCTGATGGCGGACCTATTCGGGGAATACATTGAGGTGCTGCGGGCGCGGGGCTTCCGGTTTCACACCCTGAAGGGCTACAAAACGGCGCACAACACGCTACTCGAATTTGGAGAAACGCTGCCCGAGCGGCTGACGACTGCCAACTATGACGCGGGAATGCACGACGCCTTGCAGGGGCACCTGCGCGATGTGCGCGGGTCGGCCCAGAATACGGTGGCCGGGGTAGTGAAACAGCTCAAGCCTTTCCTGGCGTGGGCGCGGGACGACCGGGGGCAGAAGCTGGCGGTGGAACCGGCCAAGCTGAAAGTGGAATGGGAAGACGTGGAAAAGGTATGGCTGACGGCGGCCGAGCTCGGGCAGTTGGAGAAGGCCTTGCTGCCGGCCAGCCTGGTGGCCGTGCGGGATGCCTTTTTGTTCTGCTGCTACACGGGGCTGCGGTATTCGGACCTGGCGGCGCTGCACGAAGGCAACGTGAAGGAATGGGACGGCGGGCGCGTTCTGCGGCTGACGCAGACCAAGACGCGCACGGGCGTGAGCATCTATCTGACGCCACCGGCGGCCGCGCTACTGGATAAGTACGCCGGGACGCGGGAGAAGCTGTTGCCCTCGACGGCCAACCAAGTGATGAACCGTTACTTGAAGCGCATCAGCCGGCTGGCAGGCGTGGAAGCCCTGGTAGAAGTGGTGGAAACCATTGGCGGGCGGGTGATGAAGCGGCCGCTGCCGAAGTGGGAGCTGGTGACGATGCACACGGCCCGGCACACGTTTGCCACGCAGAGCCTGCTGCGCGGGATGCCCGTGGAAGTGCTGCAGAAGGTGCTGGGGCACTCTAAGATTCAAACCACCATGATTTACGCCAAGGTGGTGGAAGACCTGCAGCACCAGACCATGCGCCGGATTTGGGAAGGGGCTGGCACCGGACCGACGGATAAGTCGGCGGTGCGCTCGGAAGAAGTGTGCGCAGTGGTGCCGGAAGCGGAGCAAGGCGGTGGCCTGAAAGTGAGCCGAAGCAACGCGGCGGCGTAGGCCACCGGCATACAGCGTGTAGGCTTTCTCTATACTCCGTCCATGCTTGAACCATGGGCGGAGGTGGGGAAAGTTATGCGCTATGCCGGGCGTTGGCGGGGTAGTGCTGGGGCGCTGTTTAGTGCGGCGTTGACTTCGGCTTCCGGCAAGCCGGTAAACTGGCAAAACTCGGCCACGGAGACGTAGGCCCGGGCGGGCTTGTGCAGCGCGGTGCGAATGCGTTGGAGCAGCCGCTTGCCGGTGCCGTACTGAGTGCCGGTGAGCTGGGCCGCGTCCTTCGGATAGATGCAAACCTGGGGCATAATGGGGGCAATTGGGGCCAATGGGGCTAAAGGAAATACAACGGCTGAAATCGGGCCGTAGGTTCGGGGCCTGAACAGTAAATTAACTTGCAAGAGGCGCACATAAGCGGTGGTATATCAGCCCGTTGCGACGCCTCACTTCATGACTAAATAAGCGGCGCTACTGGGTGGGCCGTCCCTGGTAGCAGCGCCGAGTAAGCGCAATCGGCCGAAGCTCTTTTCTCACCTTTTTTCTGTAATTCTTATGGCTTCTCAAACAGGTATTTTGGGACTTCAGGGCACCGTGGGTGGCCTGGTGTTCCGCAAAGACGGCTCGGTGAGCCAGAAACCGGCCTCCAACAAAGCGGCTTTCGCCGGCTCGGCCAGCATGGCCCGTACCCGCGAAAACGCGGCCGAATTTGGCCTGGCTGCCAAGTACAGCAAGCTGCTGCGCGACTCGCTGCGGGTGGCCATTGCCTCGGCCAGCGATAGCCGCGTGACCTCGCGCCTGACGCAGAAGATGCGCGCCATCATCGGGCTCGACGACACCAATGACCGGGGCCAGCGCGTGTTCGACGCCTCGAACTTGGCCCCGCTGCTCGGCTTCAACTTCAACGCGGGAGCCGGCATCAGCCAAACCATGTACTTCCAGTATGAGGTGGCTGGCAATGGGTCGAACGTGACGATGAGCATTCCGGCGTTGAACCCGGCAAGCGACATTGCGGCTCCGCAGGGTGCTACCCACTTTGAAGTGGTGTTTGCGGTGTCGGACTTGGACATGGAGGCGCTGACTTACACTAACGGCGTGGTGGCCGCGCCGTTGGGCATCCTGCCCCTGACCAGCGCGCCGCTGGTGAATCAGGCGGTGGTGGCCACCTTCCCGGCCGCGCCGGTGGACGCGCACCTAGTGGTGGGCGTGGTGGGCATCAACTTCTATCAGCAAATCAATGGCAAGTTCTACCCGCTGAACAACAACAGCACGAACCCGTTGGCCATTGAGTACGTGGCCTAAGCCACTGCTGCATGACGCAACGGCCAGCCATTACCGGCTGGCCGTTTTTTCTTTCCTCACTCCTCTCCTTTTCCATGGCACTCACTGGCTATCAGCTGCAATACAAGCGGCGCATGAAGAAAGCTCTGGCCGCGCGGGCCAAAGCCGACCGGCAGGCCCGTTTTCTGGTGGCGCGACTGGTAACGGTACTGGCGCAAGGCGAAACGGCGGCTGACCACATCGGGCGCATCAATACGCTCTACGGCACTGCCATGAGCCTGCGCACGGACCTCATCGACGGCTACCGGCTGGCCGGAACAGCAGCGGCATTAAACCTGGTGGCTTCTGCCAGCCTGGGCGGCGCTCCGGCGGCGGTGTTTGTCAATCTGCCGGCCAATTCGGGTGGGGTCATGCTGGCCCCTGATGCCGACCTGGACTAGGAATTGTTAACAGTCACGCAGCCAGAGAACGGTTGCTGCCAAGTGAACGAAGGCTAAAAAATGGGCATCCGACTTGTCATAGCGCGTGGCCACGCGGCGAAACGGCTTGAGACGGCTGAACAGGCGTTCGACGGGGTGGCGTTGGGCGTAGCGGGCCGCATCGTAGGCCCGCGGGTGGCGGCGCTTGCGCCGGGGCGGACTCACGGCTTGGGCGCCGCGAGCGGCCAGGGCGGCCACCAGCGGGTCGGAATCGTAGCCGCGGTCGGCCACCAGGTACGCCGGGGCCAGTCCTTCGAGCAGCGGCAGCGCCTGCGGCGCGTCGTGGCGCTGGCCGGCCGTGAGGCGGCAGCGGCGCAACCGCCCGCGGGCATCGGCGGCCACGTGCAGCTTGGTGGTCAGCCCGCCGCGGCTGCGTCCGAGGGCTTGCGGGCCGTTTTTTTGCGCGCCCCGCTTGCGTGCTGGTGCGCCCGCGCGGTGGTCGAATCGACCAGCAGCGTGTGCAGGGCGGCCTCGTCCTGCACGGCCTCGAAGACGCGTTGCCACACGCCCGAAGCCGCCCAGCGCTGGAAGCGCGTGTACGTCGTGTGCCAATTGCCCCGCTCTTTCGGCAGGGCCCGCCACCGGGCCCCGTTGCGCGCCAGCCAGAGCACGGCTTCCACAAATTGGCGGTTGTCGCGCCCGCGCCCGCCGCTCGTGCCTTCCCGGCCCGGCAGCAACGGTGCCAGACGCGCCCATTGGGCATCGGTTAGCATCAGTTCCATACTCGAAATTAACAACCACTGTTAACACCTCCTAGTTTAAGCATCATGCTATCAAACCAGCCGATGGTGCAGCTATACCCCATGGCCCACCGAAAGCCCGTTTGTTCTAACAGGCTCAATAACTCATTTTCCTTTGAAGAGAATACATCGCAGGCACTGACAATAAGACCTTCTACGCGTTTCAGGCTATCTTTTCTGTCAAGGAGTAGCCGACGGAAAACGTCCTGGCGAATGTCGCCCACCCGCCCGCGACTGCCGTGCGAGCCAATGTAAATTACCTGCCGCGCTTCCCGGGCTTGCAGCAAGTCATCCAGCGCGGCCCGCAGGCTGGATGCGTCGTAAAAGGTGGCGTAATAGACGGCTACGGTGGGATGAATCTTCTCCAAACCTTCGAAGAAAGGACGCGCAGTCAGGCGGCGGCTGCCCTTGGTTGGCTCTTCCCAAGGGCTTTCAAGCACCAAAAATGCTAAATCGGACATAGCCAGCGCATTGCTAAATCAAGTGCGTGACTTTGATTTTCTTGTACTTCTTGCCCATGCCCAGGGCGGCGGCCGTGGCATTCTTAATGAGTAGCTCGCCCTTACTCAAATCGGAAATAGCCTGCTTGATTTCGTTGAATTCGCTGCCGGATGCTACCCCGAACAAGTCTTTTACAATCTTGTCATTGATGGTCTGCTGCTTCATTAGCAGCGGGTATTGGGCATTGGCGTAGAAGTCGAAATACTCGCTCTTAAAGCTCTCCATGTTCTGGGTGGCCAGAATGATGCTCAATCCTTTGTTACGACCTACGGCAATGAGATTGCGCAGGGGGCGGTTGTCGAAGTCGAGCATATAGTGGGCCTCATCAATGATAGTGAAGTGGCGAAGCTCGACTACTCCCCCACTCACGCGCTGCTTGGGTAGTTCCTCGTAGAGGTTATTGAGCTTGGAAATGGTGAAGTATACAATGGCCTTGGCCACGGCCCCGTCTTTCGGAAAGCCGTCCATCTTGACGATGAAGCTGCGGTGGATGAGGTCGACGTCGTCGATATCGCGGAAAAGCTTGCTGCGGATGAGCTGCTGGAGAATGGAGCGCACCGAATCGATTTTGGCGGCATCTTTGGGCGGCAGCTGGGCGGCGTAGTATTTCTCGATGAGGGGAAATGAGATGGGTAGCCCGGCCGTGTGCTTGTAGGCGGTGATGACGGCCTGGGTGAGGTTGTTGGCCATGTTGGCGCTGATGCTGGCGCGGTCCAGGGCCTTAAAGGCTTCACTTAGCTCGGTAGCGTAGAGGTTGATGGCATTCTGGGGTTTGCCCTCGAAGTTTTTGAAGGGCGAGAAGGGCAACGGGTGCTGCACGGGGTCGAGCAGGCATTCATCGGTTACCTCGAACTGGTCGAGCCAGGCGGCATTGGCGGGGTCGGAGAATTCGCCTTTGTAATCGAACAGCAGAAAGTTGATGGGAAAAGCCGTTTCGACGGTGGCCCCGCGCAGCTGCTGGAGCAATACCGCCAACAGGTTGCTCTTGCCCGAGCCGGTGCTGCCGGCAATCAGAATCTGGGTATTCGTAACATCGGTGCTGTTCAGGGCCAGCGTGGCCGGCATGTCGCCCTCGTAGGAGCCAACGTGCAGGTTCACGGCGGGCACCTGGCCAGCAGCATCGGCGCGCAGGCCGGTGGCAGTATTCAGCAGCCAGGCATCCAGGTGGCTGGGTTGGCTCAGGTATTCAAGGCCGCACAGCATTTCGTAGTTGATGAGGCGGTCGCGCACGGCGGGAGTTTCCCAATCAGTCGCGGCGGGGTAACGCAGCTTCAGCAGGGCCGAAAACAGCGCCTGGTGGTCGCCCCGGGAAAAAACCGTGTCGTGAAACAGACCGGGCAGGCGCGGCAGGTTCACCGCGTCGAGACTGCGGGGGCCGGGCTGGCTCAGGCTGGCCATCAGGGCCAGGCGCTGCACCAGGTTCAGCGTGACGACCACGGGCTTGGCATCGCCCCGGTAATCAGGCAGGTTCAGGCGCTCTTCCAGTTGGGTGCGCAGGGCGGCGGTGGCCGTGCTCACTTCTTCGGCCTGCCGAATGGCCTGAAAGCGAATGGGCGCGGAGGTAACGGGTTGCGTCATCGGGATAGCAGAAAAAGGCGTTAGTCGAGCACCGGGAACTGACCGAAGTAGCCCGGCTGCACGTCGGTGCACTGGTTTTGCTTGTCGCGGGCCAGGGTATAGGTGCGGGCCAGGAAGGGCTGGATGCGCTTGAGGTCTTCGCCCAAGCGGATTTCGCTGTCGGAGCTGAGCAGAATGGTTTGGTGCGACACGCGGGGGAAATAGCTTTCGAGCATGGTAGCCCGGCTGCTTTCGTCGAGCACGCCCATCACGGTGTCAATCATCACGGGCGGGTCGTAGTCGCCGAACTCGTGCAGGGCTTTGAGCAGACACTGCACCACCACTTGCTTCGAGGCCGTGTTGAGTTGGTCGAGGTAGATTTCGTTGCCGGCGGTGTGGTAGAGTCGGAACGTGAGGTCGCGCAGCTCTTCCGACAGCTCCACGCGCTCAATCACGCCGGCGTAGGCTACCAGGTTCATGTTGAGGTCGGCCAGCATCTGGGACTCAATCTGCTTTTTCTTGGTGCGCAGCAGCGTGTTGGCTACTTCGCGGAAGAAAGGCTGGAGCTTTTGCAGCGCATCGAAGCGGGGGTCGGGCTCGTTTTCGACCTGAATATCGAATTGGTGAATGCGGTCGACTAGGCGCTTCAGGGCTTCGCGCAACTCTTTCAACTCACCCTCCTGGTGCTTGATATCGGCTTCGTTCTGCTCATAGGCCTTGAGCACGGTGTAATCGTGCCCGGAAATCTGGGCCTTGAATTCCTCAATCTGACTTTCTTGGCGGTTGAGCGTCGCCAGCGCCTCCTGCAACTCGGGCTGCTGGGCCGCCAGGGGCGGGAACGGATTGGCAAAGCTGGAATGCAGCAGCGTGGTGAGGGCCCGCACCTCGGCCGGGTCGAGAAAGGCGTAGGGATTGGGCGCGGATGGAGTTGGCTGAGCGGTTTGCAAATGGCGCAGAATGGCGCTGGTATTGGGCGCGGCTTCGGTCAAGGCGCGCTGCTCTTGCAGGTAGGCCAGTACCTGCGTCACGAGTCGGTCAAGCAACTCGGGGCCGAGTTGCTGGCCGCGCTGGTCGTCCTGCTGCTGTTGGCTCTGCACGACCAGGGCAATTTCGGCCCGAAAAGCTTGGTGCAGCTGTGGCAAACCCACATGGGTTTCGAGGCTGCGCACGAAGCTTTCCACGCCCTCGCGGTAGGTGCGCTGGCGTTCAAGCGTGCTGGCCATCTGCCCCTGAATGGTTTTAATTTTCTGGTTGAGGGTTTCCTCGGCGTTGAGGCCGCTTTGCAGCTGCTGGTAGGTTTCCTGGTGCTCGACGGAGTAGCGGCGGTTTTGCAGCAGACGGTCGTCGAGCTTGCTGATTTTTTCTTCCAGCGTCAGCTTGTCAGTAGTCAGGCGCTTGTATTCGTCCTTCTCCTTGTCCAGTTCCAACCTGTTGGCGGTGTGTTGCTGCATCAGCAGCTCGGCCCCGTGCGCCAGCTGGTTGTACTTCTGGAAGCCCATCACGTTCTCGATGTTATCCTTGATAACGCGGTTGAGCTGGTCCTGCTTGAGCAGGTTACCCGACTCCATGGCATCGAACAGGAAGTAGCGGCTAAGCTCCTGGGGCAGATTGGCTTTGATGATTTTGTTGACCTCGGCTTCGGCCCGGACCCGGTCCTTAGGGGCCATGGCGGTGCCGTAGGTGAATATAGTGCCGTCCATGTTCAGCGAAACCGACTCGACCGGCTGGCGGCTGGGGTTGAGCATGTAGGTGCGCTTGAGCACGTACTGCTGCTCCTGCTGGAGCACCTTGCCCGCGAAGTGCAACTCCAGCACAATGTGGGTTTTCTCACGGTCGGTGACGCTGGCATTGAGCTGCTGCTCAAAGTCGCGGGCAGTCTTGATTTTCAGGCCGTACAGCCCGCCGTAGATAGCCTCAAACAGGGTGGTTTTGCCGCCGCCGTTGGCCCCACCGATGAGGATGATGGGCCGGTCGTCGGGCACGGTTAAGTCCAGGTCCAGGTTTTGGTAGGTTTTGAAGTGCTGGGCTTTGATGCGTTTGAGGAGCATGGGGCGGGTAGAAATTTATAAGCAATAGATTCGGGAAAGTTTCAGGCGGGCTTATGTACTACTTGCCAACCGGCAGAAGGCGGCACGCTGCTGGCATCGACCAGGGAGCAGCGAAACCCCAGGGGCTTAAGGGCACTTTTTAGTCGGCGCTCAATACCCTGGCGCTGGGTGGCACGTGTACTCAACGCATACTTGTAGCCTTTGTCGTTGGGACCACGCTTTACAGGGATTTGCTCCAAGAAAAGCACCGCTTCTAACTCCGTGGGCAAGTCAAGCAGTTGCTTACTAAAAAGTACCAACTCTGGGTCGCCGGCGCGCACGCCCAGATAGAGGCCGCTCAATGTATGCAGGGTTTTCTGCACAACTTCTAGCGGAAAATGTTCCTCTTCGATTTTCTTCTGCAAGTCGGCGTCGTCTTCTCGGAAGTCTTTTACTTCTATCAGAATAAGTCGCTGAATTGTAGCCATTGGGACAGCGACAATATCTACAGCTTTGATGCTGTTAATCGATTCCAGATTCTGTAAGTAGTAATTACGGGAAACAGGCTTGTCCTTTTCGCCATCGTACTTCACTGCATACCCTTGCGGAAATTGAAATTCAAAGTCGCCTTCAGGGATGTTCTGCATGGGTATCTTCGTTATCGAGTACGCGTTGAAAGCGGGTAGTTTGGGCTATTTCTTCGTCCAAAGCAACCAAGTGATTCAGTGTTTCCAAATCGTCAGTTTGCTCCACTTTGGTGTCACCCGCGTCAGATTGATACAGGCCAAAATAGCGCACGGTTGATTTCATATTGTGCGCCAGAATGTGTAATTCGTTGAGCAGAAACAAGCTATGCGTAGCTAGAATAATCTGGAATCCCTGCCGCCCTAGCTCAGTGAGTACAGCAGCCATTTTTTTGAGCAATGCGGGATTCAGGTTGGCTTCGGGCTCGTCCCAAAATAATGTTGTGCCTTTCGACAGACTACCATTATTTAGTAAGTAGGCAAGCGTAGCAATTTTGCGAATACCTTCCGCTACTAAATCAATTTCAAACCGTCCACCATCTACAATTAAATAGAAATGTCCTTGTTGATTTTTAACGGTTCCATTCATCATTTCTTCGAGCAAAGAAATCATTTCCCGAGCCTGTGTGAGCTTAGGCCCATTTAATAGCGGTTTTGCCAAACGGTCGCACAAGTCAGGGTAAGTCAAGTCAATTGACAGTTGGTAATCATTATATAGACTTTGCAAGCCAGGATAGAGTGAGAGTAACTCCTTTGTGGGAATGAAGACTGGGGCCACTGGCAAAAGCTTGGTTGGCGTATTCCCCTCAAGGCTTACCTCCGTTTTACTTCTGGTTGAAAAGCTGAAATTGATTTTCGCAGACTTTTCTTTGTCAAAATCAACTTCTACCTCTGTACGCGAATTTCCTTGGAGCCTACTAGCCAAGCGGCCAACTGTTACTGACCGGAAAACACCAAGCAAGTCTTCGGCCAGTTGACTCTGCCAAGTATCTTTTGGTAATGCTTGGTCGTTATCTAGCAACAGATTCAGCTTCGCAATCCGTGAGCTTTTAAGCCGATTACTGGTGCGGGCTACCGCATACCCCAACTTCAGCACGTGGCTCTTGCCCGTGCCGTTGGTACCCACCACTACGTTTAGCCCCGGCCCGAACTCGAAGTTGGCCTCGGCGAAAACGGTGAAATTCTTGACGTGCAAGCGTTTTAGCATGGTTCAAATCTAAGGGCTAAATCCGGTCCAGCTGCTCGTTGAGCAGGCGTTGGATGTCCTTGTCTTCCAGTGGCTCGTTGCGGACCTTTTTTTCGTGGTAGGCCTTGAGCACGCCATCGAGCCATTCTTCGGGCAGGCCGGCTTCGTGGGCGAGGCGGTGGATGAGGGCGAGGTCGTCTTTGCGGATGCCGTAGTGGACAAAAGTGGCGTCGAGTCCTTTATTCATATGGGTAACGGTAGCAGTCCATTGGGTGGGAGAAAGTACACGGCGGCGGAGCATGACGGCGGGCGTTATACGGCGGCGGGCACGGCGGCAAACAGGGCCGGGTTCAGCGCCTCCCAGCCGGCCAGGCTGTAGGCTTCCGGCAGAACGTCGGGGCTGTATTTCCACAGCTTGGTTTTCTGGTCACGGATAATGACACCGCCAACAGTAGAGCCAGGCTGCTGGGCGTTGCGCTTGGCAATCCAGGCGTGCAGGGCATTGTGCTTGGCGCGAAGGTGCGGGTCGGAGTCGAGTGTTTTGGTGTCGAACAGGCCGAGGGTGCCGTTGGCAAACTGGATGATGAAATCGACGAAGAAGGGGGCCAGCCGGGTTTCGCCGCGCTCGGTGCGGTGGTAAGCAACCGAGAAATCGGTGCGGGTGCCGGCGCCGTTCTTGTACCACCAGCGCAGGTGCTGGGCATGCTGGGCCTCTTCCAGGAAACGGATGAAATCCATTTCCTCTTTTGAGTCGGCCAAGTTGCCGTCGGGGCGGCGGCGCAGGTAGCTGGGCTGCAGGATGTGCGTGGGCGCGCAGGCGTACTCTTCGTAGAGGTCGTTGTAGTACTCAAACACGGGCACGTCCCACGTCACGGTTTCGACGGTGCGGACGCCGCCCTGCTTCTGGTGCAGGTAGTTGGCGTGGTCGGTCAGAGCCGTGTCAATCAGGGCATCCAGCTCAATTTCGTTTTGCGGGCAGAGCAGGAATTTGGTGGCTTTGATTTCGTCCCATTGCAGGTAGTCTTCGAGCAGCATGAGCAGGGCCATGCGCAGCACGGGCGTGCTGTCGGCGGGGGCATAAATGCCGCAACGCTTGCGGCAAAAGTGCTGGAGCAGCTGCTGGCGCTCGAAGGCCGTTTTGGCAAATTTTTGCCGGTGGCTGGCATCGATGTTGGTCTGGCCGACCTCGGCGTGGATGATGACGTCGCTGGGGATTTCAATGCTGATACTATCGACGTCGGTTTCCATGCCGCGCTGTTGAAGCTTCCCTTCATTAAAGGCATACAGCGTTTCACCATCTGCGCGCAGGTCGCGGCTGATTTCCCAGCGCTTCTCGGCGGCTTCGTACAGAATGCGCCGGAACTGCGAGCTGAGGCGGTTTCGTTTGTCGCGCTGGTTGGCCACATGCTCGGCCTGGAGCAGCAGCGGGGCGTAGTCGGCGCGGCGGTCGGCTTTGTTGAGGGAGAGGTAGTCGGCCGAGTCGGGCTCGATTTTGATGTTGTCCTTGGCCAGGTCGGTGTACACGTAGCCAAGGTTGAGCTCTTCCAGCCGGTAGTGCTGCTGCTCGGGCATGCGCAGAATGCGGCCCACGGTCTGGATGGTGAAGGACTCCTGCTTCAGCTCGCGGAAAATGAGGAGGACGGAGGCGCGGGGGCAGTCCCAGCCGAGAGCAATAGCCTGCTTGAACAACAGCACCTCTACCTTGCTGTTGGGTCGCTCGATGCCGTCGAGGTTGGTTTTCTCGCCAGCCAGCCACACGGCCAGGCGGCCATCGGCCTTGGTGATGCCTTCTACGGTTTCGAGGTGGGCCAGCATGGTGTCGCGCACGGTGCGGTCGAGCACGCTTTCCTTGGCCGTGTCGCTGGGCAGCTGAATAAGCAGCAATGGGTTGATATCTTTGCCGAGGGCGCGGTAGGAATCGGCCAGCTGCTGGCGGCGCTTGAGAGCCAGCTTGAGCAGCACAATGTTGAGGGTATCGCCCTGCTGCAGGGTGGCGTCGAGGTCGGGGTTGAGCACTACGCCGCGCTTTATCATTTCGGCCTGCACCACCTCGCCGCGCTTGATGATGACCTGGGCATCGGACTTGTAGAGCGGGGTGGCCGACACGTCGACTTCGACCACGGCCTGGAGCTGGTTGAGCACCTTCTGGGCTTTGTCGCCCTTGCTGGCGAAGAGGTGGGCTTCGTCGAGGATGACGACGACTTCGGTGCCGGTGAGCCTGGTTTGGGCAATGAGGCTCCTGAGGTTGCGCTGCTGCTCGTTATCCTTCACGAGCAGGTTTTTGTCGGAGCTGATGCTTTGCCAGTTCAGGAAGAGCAGCTCGTTGGGGCGCAGGTGGTTTTCGGTGAGGTCGTCGAACTGGACGGGGTGAATGGCGCGGGTGTCCTGAAAATACTGGCGCAGGGCGCCGTAACTCTGCAGGTGCAGGTGGCCGGGCGCAATCCAGATGAAGGCGAGCTGGCGCACGGGCAGCTCGGCGCGGTCGGGCAGCTCCTCGGCCAGGCGGCTGAGGAACTCGGCCATCACCACGGTTTTGCCGGCCCCGGTGGGGGCTTTGAGCACGAGCTTCTGGCGGCGCTGGTCGCGGGCCAGCAGGTCGTAGGTTTCGTCGAGGAGCTTATCGACGGCTTTGGACTGGTAGTTTCGTAACTGTATCATGGCGGGGAGTCGCCCTCCGGGGTCGCCTCACCTCCCGGCCCCCTCTCAACTGGAGAGGAGGAGACGGGCGAAGGGGAAGCGCAGGGGGCGGCATGAGGGTGGGCTAGAATAAGGTCAGGTTGCCGCGTTTGTCAGTTTTGGGCGCGGCGGCCAGGTCGGCTAGCTCGCCTGCTGGTTGGGCCGGGGCGCTGGGATTGGTGGCCTCGGCAGGCGGCGGCCCGGCGGGGGCTTCTTCGATGGGGCGCATGCTGCCTTCGGGCGGCAGCAGGTGCTGCCAGGCGCGGTAGAGGGCTTCGGGCAGGGCGCTGAGGCGGATGCGGGCAGCTACGGGCGCAAACTCGTCTTCGTAGGCATAGGAAGCGGCCGCAAACACGTAGACCGCGCACCAGGGCCGGCCGGCCGGGGCCTGGGCCGGCACGGGCAGGGCGGCTACGTAGGCGGCGGCTTCTTCCACGGCCAGGTCGTCGTAGACGATGACGGTGGCGCCGGTGGGGCTACCGAAGGCCCGGAACAACCCATCGGCCGGCAGGCCGGGCAGCGGGGTGTAGCAGTTTTCCTTGAGGCAGAGCAGGTCGGTGGCGCGGCGCACCAGCTCGCGCTTGTGGCGCAGGGTGGGCGTGCGCGGCACCGGGGCCACGCAGCGGAAGTAGCGCAGGCTGTTGTGCAGCAGGCCCGGTACGGCCACGCCTTTGGGCGTGGTGTAGCCCCGGATGACGCGGCGGTTGCGCTCGTAGGTCACCTGCTCGCAGATGTTGTTCTCGTTGTTGGTGACCAGGATGCAGCGGCGCGTGCCGCCGTCTTCGGCGTTCAGCGCCATCGTGGCGTGCAACGTGGTGCCGGAACCGGCGAAGAAGTCGAGGACAGTAGCGTTAGATTTTCCGCCTATTCTTAATATTCGCTCTAAAAGTGAAACTGGCTTTGGAGTATCAAAAGAAGAATTAAGTCCAAACGATTTTATCTCATCTTTTGCAGAATGATTATGCCCTACTTCTTCGCTCAACCATAAAGTAGGTGGTGGCATTGAAGCGTCATCTTCTTTCCACTGCTTTACAAATACGTCCCACTTGCCATTTTTATTGAGCCATTCAACATTTCCAAGTGCAACATTTTTATTGTAAGTATCTAAAGACCAACGCCAGCAGCTTTCTACACCATTAGGCTTAATTGGATAAACATCCGTACCGTCAGGCGCTGCAAGTGGATAAAATAATTTGGGACGGTCAGAGCGTAAGGAATTTGACCCTTCCTTGCGTAGCGACCTGCTACGATACGCTTTTCCTGTTTGAGTATCTATACTTTTAAATTGCTTATCTGATTGAGAAAAAGAGAGTTTAATTAATGATGTCTGTTCTGTTTTTCCATAACACAGAATATAATCGTGACTGACACTAAAGCTTTTTGCATCCATTCTTGGACTATAAACTTTCTGCCAAATAACATTTCCAATGAAATTCTCCTCCCCAAACACCTCGTCACAAAGCAGCTTGAGTTGCGCCTGCTCGTTGTCGTCGATGGAAATAAAAATCACCCCCGTTTCCTTGAGCAGGGTTTTGGCCAGCTTCAGGCGCTTGGCCATGAAGGAAAGCCACTTGGAGTGGCGGTAGCCGTCCTCGCGGTCCACGAACCGGTCGTTGTAGATGAAGTCCCGGTTGCCCGTGTTGTAGGGCGGGTCGATGTAGATGACATCCACTTGCGCCTCGTGGGTGTAGCTGAGCACGGTGAGGGCGTGCAGGTTGTCGCCCTCGATGAGCGTGTGCTGCGGGGCGTCGGCCGCGGCGGCGAGCAGGGCGCGGGCGGGCACTTCCTCCAGCACGGGCAGGAACTGGCGCAGGGTTTCTTCCACCGCTTCCGGCTTGTCCTCCCACACCAGTCCGTAGCGGCGCTGCTGGTCGAGGAGTTGCACGAGGGCGGCGCGGTCGGTATCGGAAAAATCGGGGTGGGCGAGCAGGCGGGCGCGAAGGTCGTCGGGCAGGAATGACATGCAGGAGAATAAATAGGAAAGCGGCCACCGGGGCCGCCAGGCAGCAAGGGAATCCGGAAGCGGCGGTTAAAAAAGCATCAGGTTGCCCCGCTTATCAACGATATGGGGGGCCGGCTCCGGCCGCGGCACGATGGGCGGCGCCGCAACGGGCGCGGGGTCGGCGGCGGTTTCGAAGGGCGCGGGCAACAGAGGCACCGCAGCCGGGGCCGCAACTCTTAACTCTTCACTCTCAACTCTTAACTCAGGAAGCAAATGCTGCCAGGCACGGTAGAGGGCTTCGGGTAGGGCGCTGAGGCGGATGCGGGCGGCCACGGCCGCAAACTCGTCTTCGTAGGCGTAGGAGGCAGCCGCAAACACGTAGACCGCGCAGGGTGGGGAGTTAAGCGTTAAGCGTTGAGCGTGAAGAGTTGGTTCGGGCAGGGCGGCCACGAAGGCGGCGGCTTCTTCCACGGCCAGGTCGTCGTACACGATAACCAGGTGGCCGGTGGGGCCGGCGAAGGCCCGGAAATCGGCGCCAGCGGGCGTGGGCAAGGCCTGAAAGCAGTTTTCTTTGAGGCAGAGCAGGTCGGTGGCGCGGCGCACCAGCTCGCGCTTGTGGCGCAGGGTGGGCGTGCGCGGCACCGGGGCCACGCAGCGGAAGTAGCGCAGGCTGTTGTTCGTCAGGCCCGGCACGGCCACGCCTTTGAGGGAGGTGTAGCCCTGGATGACGCGGCGGTTGCGCTCGTAGGTGATTTCCTCGGCAATGTTGTTCTCGTTGTTGGTCACCAGTACGCAACGGCGGCGGCCCCCGTCTTCGGCATTCAGCTGCATGGTGGCGTGCAGGGCGGTGCCGGAGCCGGCGAAGAAGTCGAGCACTACCGCGTCGGGCCGCTGGTAGCTGGCCGCCTGAATGAGCATTTTCAGCAGGTTGACGGGCTTGGAGTAGCTGAAGGGCCGGTCGGTGTGGAAGATGTTTTTCAGCAGCTCGTAAGCATCCTCGTTAGTGGCCCCGATTTCGCGGCCGTCGATGAACGACGGGAAGGCCTTGATGGACTCGTTGTTGGTGCGAATAACGCGGGGCTGCAGGTTGAGGGTATTAATCAGGACTTCGGTGTGGTTGCGGATTTCCTCATCGAGGTAGGCCTGCGACCAGACAAAGGGAGCTTCGAGCACGAAGCTGTTGCGGATGATGCCGCCCTGAACCTGAATGTCGGTGAGCAGGCGGCTGGCACTGGTGCCGTCGCCGTACACGCCCGGCTCGTAGGTGCCATCGGGCAGCTTGGTTTTCACCAGGTTGGCGGGAAAAGTGAGCTGCTTGACCGTGTTGGTGCGCTTGATGATGGGCTGCGACTCGGAGTTATCGGGCAGGCCACCGAAGAGCTTGAGAGGCTGGCTGTTCTTGTAAATCAGCACGTATTCCGTCAATGACACCAGTTCGTTGGCCAGAAACGAGCCTTTGCGCTTCTTGAACCAGCACACGTTGCCCACGAAGTTGTGCTCGCCAAACACTTGGTCGCAGAGCAGCTTCAGCGCGGCTTGCTCGTGGTCGTCAATGGAGATGAAGATGACGCCGGTAGGCTTGAGCAGGGCTTTGGCCAGCTTCAGCCGGCGGTTCATAAACGAGAGCCACTTGCTGTGCCGAAAGCCGTCGTCGGGGTCCACGAAGGAGTCGTTGTAGCTAAAATCCTGGTTGCCGGTATTGTAGGGCGGGTCGATGTAGATAACGTCGACCTTCGCCTCGTGGGTGTAGCCGAGCACGGTGAGGGCGTGCAGGTTGTCGCCCTCGATGAGTGCGTGCTGGGGCGCATCGGCGTCGGCGGCGAGCACGGCGCGGGCAGGCACTTCCTCGAGCACGGGCAGGAACCGGCGCAGGGTTTCTTCCGCCGCCTCCGGCTTGTCTTCCCACACCAGGCCGTAGCTTTGGGCAGTGGGGGCACTTGGCGGTGCGGCCGAAGCGGCGGACAGGGCAGAAATTGGATTCAAAACAGACAACTGATTAATGCCGCCTCGCCCTTGTTTGGCGCGGCCGACTTCCTAGCAAGTTAGCCCCATCTGCGGGAATGGGCAAGGGTTGCGGGCCAGCCGGGTGCTATGTAGCTGAGGACGTGCGGCGTTTGAAATGAGGCTAGCTCATGCGCCAGAAGGGCAGCGTGGGGCAATGCTCATAAAGGTGAGCTACCCGACGCGACACTCGCCGCATCTGGTTTGTGGGTCCTTCATAAAACGCCTCCACGTAGGCACGCAATTCGGCATAAGTATCATCGCCGGGCATTGAAAAATGATAGATAAAATCACCTTCGCCACTTGAAATGAAAGCGGCAATGGGCCTGGTAGTTGTCGGGTAATCTTTATCTTTTGCCGCGCCCAATTCTATTCTAAAATTGCGGCTTGCCGTGGTTATCGTTTTTCTAGCGGGCTCTTCGACAATTGATAAATCGGGTAATACATGCGCCAGATGGATAAAATGGTCTTCTCCCCATACAGTTCCACCAAAAAAATCGGTAAACGACGTTTCATCAAAGTTTGCTTGCTCCCACCGGCCGCCCCAGGGAGTGCCGGGTATTTCGGCTACTAATGCACGGGCATTTACCAGCAAAAAAGAATTGGGCGTAACAGGTGAAGCAACGGCCGCCGCAGCAGCTTGCGCAACTTCCGGCACTTCTATTTCTTCTTCCGTTTCCGGTTCATCCGGCTCAAATCCGGCCGGCACATCCTGCAATTTCGGGGCTGAAAACGGTTTTTTTGTGTCATCGCCCGCAACCGGAGCCCCGATGATGCCGCCTCCCGGCAATTTGGTTTTATACTTCTCCCGTTGTTGTTTTTCAGTAAGCAAGCCGTAGTTGACCACCAGCCAAGCAATGTATTCGTGGTCTAACGGACGCAGGTTTGCATCTTCCGCCGAGAATATATCGGCGAAGTACGTCTGAATCTGGCTTAGCAACTCCGCTCCCGCCGCCTCCGCATTGTCAAACTCAATGGCCAGCGCGCTTTCGACGTTTTGCACCAGCCCCAGCTTGGTCAGGTTATTCGACCCAACGATTACAAGCGTCTTTTCTGCGCCCCTAAACAGGTAAACTTTCGGATGGAAAGTATTACGAGCAGTGGTATGATATACATAGCAAGGCACTTCCCAACGAATCAGCTCTTCCAACGCTTCTTTCGACGTGCTGTCCTGGTCGATGCCTACCACGATTTGCACCGTTTCAAGGTGCGCTTTCCGGGCCTGCTTGAGGTGCTTTGTGAGCCGGGAAACCCCAGACCTACTCGCAAACGCCACCAGGCAGCGAAACTCCGTGTAAGCTTTGTTATTGAGCTGTTCCATCAGCTCCTGGGCCAGCGAGGTAGAAATGGCCGGGTTATAGCCCTGGCCAATGAAGCGAATATTCATGTAGAGAAATGCAGAAGAAACGTGGAAGTAACGCAGCGAAGCTACGCGACTTTTGTGGTTACTTCGCCGCCCGGTAACGCCGGTGATGACGCCCTTTTTAAATCGTATGCCCAACCTCTACCTCGAAGCCCAGTTGGCCGTGTACCGGCACCTACTGGCCCGCCACGCCCAGGACCCCACCTTCCGGTTTTCGCTGCGGCGGGCCTTCGGCAAAACGCCCACCGCGGCCCAGGGCCTCTTTACCGGCACAGCCAAATCGCGCTACTTTGCTTTTACGCTCTGGCATGTTCCCTTGGGGTATCCGGGAGCGGCGCAGGAGCTTATCAGCTACTTCATAAAGCTAGCTCCCGACGACACCTTTCGGCTAAGCGCCGAAGTGCTGGTGCCCCGCGAAGTGCCTGCCGACGGCGGCACCGAATGGCACGCGAACACCGCTGCCAGCCGCGACCTGGTGTGAGAGCTACAGCGCCAGGACTGGCCCGCCGGGGTGCAATGGGTGGCTGCCCCGTCCGCCAACAAAATGCTGGAACTGACTTACCGGGCCGCCAAAGACCTGCCCGATATTCCGGCCCTACTGGCGGCGCTCGACCAATTGCTCGACGCTACCCGGCCCGGCATCGACGCGGCTGTGGCGGCACACGCCGCCGCTACGCCCGGCTGGGTGGGGCACCCGTTCGCGGGGGTGCAATTTGAACAGATGCGTCAGCGAGCCGAAGCCAAATGCGCCGCCCTGCTGGCGGGGCACTACCCGGACGAGAAGCGTGCCCGCCACTACTGGACCACGCAAGTGGAAGCCGATTCAGAGGTATGGCCACGATTTCAGCAACAGGGCGAGGTTCGGCCGCTATTCGGGAAGCTGTTTGCTACCGAAACCGGCGACAGTGGCAAGGTATTGCCGCAGGCCCGGCCCGGCGACGTGGTACTAGTAACCCGCGGCCCCCGCCAGGTGCTGGGTGTGGGCGTGCTCACAGGCCGCTTCGCGACCGATGCGGCCGGGGCCTACTGCCCCACCGAGTGGCTGCTCACCACGCCCGTGGAGCTATCGGGCACGCCCTTCAACACCGGCCAGAGCCTCTGGAACCGCACCACGCAGTAGGACGCGGTGCGCGCGGCCTACGCCGACGTGGCTCCGGCCGACCTGGCCCGGCTAGAAGCGGTGCTGGCCGGCCAGCCCCACCTGACCGGCGCTGCCGAGGACGAACCCGAGGAAACAGAAGACTTGCCGGAGCCGGTCGCCTACTGGTGGCTGAACATCAACCCGAAATTCTGGAAAGTAACTGACTTTGAAGTGGGCCAGGAACAAACCTATACGAGCCACAACGACAATGGCAACAAGCGCAATGTGTACGCCCACTTCCAGAAAGTGCAGTCCGGCGACCTGGTGATTGGCTACGAAACCACGCCTACCAAGCGCGTGCGGGCCATTCTGGAAATAACAAAGGGACTGCATACGCCCGAAGACGGCGAGGAGCTTATCATTCTGCGGGTGAAGGAATTTGTGCGGGAAGAACTGACGCTGAAGCAGCTGCAGGAAATGCTGGAACTGGCCGACGCTGCCCCGCTGAAAGGGTCGCAGGGCAGCTTGTTTAAGCTCACCCAGATTGAATACAAGGCCATTGAGAAGCGGGCACAACGAATTGAAGCCCCACCCCTGCCTGCCTACACGCTGGCCGACGCAGAACAGGACTTGTTTCTGAGCACCGACGAGATACAGAACCTGCAAACGGCCCTTAAACGCAAGAAGAACCTGATTGTGCAGGGGCCGCCCGGCGTAGGCAAGACCTACGTGGCCCGCCGCCTGGCTTGGCTGCAAATGAAAGAAAAGGACGACAACCGGATACAGTTGGTGCAATTTCACCAGAGCTACAGCTATGAGGATTTTATCCGGGGCTGGCGGCCCACAGCTGGGGGCGCGTTTGAGTTGGCCAACGGCGTGTTTGTGGATTTCGTGCGCCGGGCGCAGCACGACCAGGCCCACGACTATTTCTTCCTCATCGACGAAATTAACCGGGGCAACCTGAGCAAGATTTTTGGGGAGCTGCTGATGCTGCTGGAAGCCGACAAGCGCGACCTGCAGTACGCCATGCCCCTCACCTACCGCAAGGAGGGCGAAGCGCCGTTCTACCTGCCGTCCAACCTGTTCGTGATTGGCACGATGAATACGGCCGACCGCTCGCTGGCGCTGGTGGACTACGCGCTGCGCCGGCGCTTCACCTTCGTAGAGCTGGAGCCCCACCTCGATGGCAAGCTGGCCGCCTATTTGCAGCACGCCGGAGTACCTGCCGGGCTGGCCGGCACGCCGCTCGAACGGGTGCAGAAGCTCAATCAGCAAATCATGAAAGACCGGAACCTGGGCGCGGGTTTCCAGATTGGGCACAGCTACTTCTGCGTGCCCTTGGGCGGCGAAGCGCCGGAGGCCTGGTGGCAGGCCATTGTGGCCCACGACCTGGCCCCGCTACTACGGGAATACTGGTTTGACGACCTGGAAGGCAAGAAGGCGGCCAGCGCCGTAGCTGCTCTGCTGGGCCAGACGCCGGCCGCCTAATGGAAATTCCGGTTCAAAACCTTTACCATCTGCTTACCTACGCCTGGGACCAGCTGGAAGAAGCGGAGCAGGTAAGCGTGACGGCCGAGTCCGCTGATACGCTGCTCGACCTGCTGGCCCGGGTACTGGTGCAGGGTACCTCCCACGTGCTGAAGCGGGGGTTGGCCCGCGACTACCTGCCCCAGCAGGAGCTGACCGGCCGCCTGCGCGGCAAGCTGCTGCTGGCCGACTCGATACGCCAGCAAACGCTGCCCACGGCCCGGGCCTGGTGCGCCTTCGACGAGCTGAGCCATGACGTGCTGGTAAACCGACTGCTCAAATCGGCCATTCACTATCTGCTGACGGCTCCCCAGCTGGCTTCCCCGCTACGCCAGGAGCTGCGGGCCTTGTACGTGCGCCTGGGCGACGTGACGCTGGTGCCGGTGCCCGATGTGCGCCAGTATGAGCAAGCACGGCTACACCGCCACACGGCGCACTACCGACTGCTGCTGAGCATCTGCCGACTGGTGCACGAGGAAGTATTGCTCACTCAGGAAGCTGGCGACCATCTATTTCGTGATTTCACGGGCAGCGATAAGCGGATGGCCGCCCTTTTTGAGCAATTTGTGCGCAACTTTTACCGGCATAAATACCTGTTAAAAGAGAGCAATTTTAAAGTGCAAGTCGAGCAATTGGAATGGGATGTGGAGGCGATTGGAACACTGGCGAAGGCCGTGTTGCCTAAGATGAAGACCGACGTATCGCTGACGGCGGCAAACGAAAAACTCATTATCGACTGCAAGTTTTACCGGAAGGCGCTGAAACCGCACTATAACAAGGAGAAGCTGATTTCGAGCAACCTGTACCAGTTGTATACCTATGTGGAGCACGCCCGCCGCCAAAAGCCCAAGCGGCGCGTGCGGGGTATGCTACTGTACCCGGTGGTACAGCAGCCACTATACTTACAGTATAAGCTAACCGGCACGGCTGACTGGCTAGAGGTGGCGACTATTGACTTAGGCCAGCACTGGAGCGGAGTGGAAAAGGACTTACTGGCGCTGCTGCAGTGGCCAGTTGAGCCAGAGGGTCCGGCGGAGGCAACTGATGGGCAAGCAGCGTAGTCGCGCTATACCCGGTATTTCAGCAGAAAGCCGGGCTGTACCTCCACAAACCCAAACTCACTGAGCGGGTGGTACTCAAAGCGACGGGGCTGGCCCATGTTGTTCCAGCCTTCAGGGCAGTACAAACGAGTTGCCGAGCGTGAGCCTGGTGATTTGGCCGTCTTATGAACTACCTGTGATACAATAAAGACGATGTATGCCAGAATGGTTGACTTGTCTGAGATTACATAAAATTGCCGATACATGTAGGAAATAGAGCGACCGTAGGTTTGTGGCTCACTGATTCACTGCGTGATTATGTCAATCGAAAGTCTAGCTGCGCCAGCATCGGGTCGCAGCTTCTCTGACCTCGCCCTCGAACTAGGGGTAGCTATTCCCACTGATGGAAGCCATAGGGTTAGACAAGCTGCCTCAGTTACGGCTCTTGATTTGCCGGTGCCAACTCCATCTAGTCTGAAACCTGGTGAAGTGTATTCTACCACCGAATACACCTTATTTCACCTATTGCCTGAAAACCGCATGGTTGACCAACGGCATGTGCGCAAGTTGGTGGCGCAGATTGCCAAAGAAAATCTGCTTCACATCAAACCCCTTGATGTAACTGCCAATTTGGGGGTTATTGATGGACAGCACCGCTTAGCCGCCGCCCGCCTGCTGGGTTTACCCATCTTCTACCGTGTTTCATCAGAACTCGGGGGCCAGCATATTGCTTCGCTGAATACCACCAGCAAAAACTGGCAGGCACTGATTATCTACATCACTGGACGGTATTAGGCAAGCAGGATTACCAGCTACTGACAGACTTTATGAAGCGACATCCCATGATTAGCTTCTCGAATGCGAAAGCAATGTTGGCCGCCAACTCCGATAAGAATGCCGAGGAATTTAAAGCTGGCTTATATCATGCCTGTGATGCTCATAATGCCGAGACTGTGGCAAACCTGGCCGAGCTTATCAAAGCCGAAGCAAACTTCAAATATGCTTTTGACACCCGCTTCGTCGCATCCATGTACTATTGCATCACGGCGGTAAAAGGATTCGACCCAAAAGTTTTTATGCGCAAGCTGTTGCACAACCCCAAAGCACTTGTGCGTTGCGCTACGCACAAGCAGTACATGGAAATGCTCTCCGGCATTTATAACTATAAAACTACTGAAACCCATAAAGTACGCTTCTTGCTAGCATGAGCATCCGCGACGAACAGGATGCGCGTCACCAAGCGGTAGTGCGTGCCTATTATGAAACAAACGACAGCACATTACTGGGCCCGATGCTAACCGAGTTGTGTACACGCTTGGAAAAGTTCCTGTGCTACAAGGGGCTGCGTGACAAGGACCTATTAAATGATTTAGTACAGGACACCATGATTGCTGTCCTGACTGACCTGCGTCATCATAAGTATGCCGGTACGGGCTCTGTGGCATCTTGGGTTAATCAGATTGGCTGGCATTTATACTGCCAATACCTCCGGCGTAAGACCAATCATATTACCCAACCGGGTGTTCGCGATAACCCTTTCTTTGGACTGTCGCTGTTAGAAACGATGGACGAACTACCCGCTACCGAGGATGAGGACTGTGCCAAAGCTTTGGTAATAGCCGCTACTGAATTCGTGCTACGGCTGGATGCCGATATCCGTATACCCCTGGCACTGTACTGTTTTCGAGCTATGCCGGTAGCAGAAGCCGCCCAACAGTTGGGAATTACGTCCCACCAATTCCGCGCCCGTGTGGGCCAAGGCATGGCATTGCTGGCTAATTGGGGGAATACTCAAGCCATGCCTACAGGCGGCACTTGGTCTGCAGTGCGCCACCTTGATACCGGGCCCCTATTTCAGAAGCCAGCTATGCCTTCGGATAATTAGAACCTATTTATCATGCCCACTTGACAGATTTTTTCGTGCTAATAACAGCATATGGTCAGTAAGCAAAAAGACATTGTATAATAAGACGGTGTTATGCACCTGTGAGCGAAATTAGCGGGTATGGAAATTACCCGCCGAGGCTATCCCAGCGACGTGACCGACGACGAATGGGCTTTTTGGCTGCC
>NZ_JADQDM010000008.1 GCF_015694525.1 Hymenobacter ruricola
CGGCGGCGCCCGTGCCGTCGGCGCTGCCGGAGGCGCCGGCCAGGCCGGCCAGCGTGCTCACCACCCCCGCCGCCGTGGTTTTGCGGATGGTCCGGTTGAACTGGTCGGCCACGTACACGGTGCCCGCCGCGTCCACGGCCACGCCGGCGGGGTAGTAGAAGCGGGCGGCGGCGCCCGTGCCGTCGGCGCTGCCATCGAGGCCCGCCGCGCCGGCCAGCGTGCTCACCACGCCCCCGTTGGGGGGCGGGGGCCCGGTCAAGCCGTTGGCATCGGGCACCTTGCCATCGGTCAGGTTCACCCAGGCCGTGCCGTCGTAGTAGTAGATGCCCCGCGTGCCGTTGGTTTGGTACACCATGAGGCCGGCGGCGGGGCTGGCAATGGCCGCCCGCTGGGCGCTGGTCAGGCGCGGGGGCAGAAAGCCCTGGGTGGTGCTCACCACGTCGAGCACGGCCGAGGCATCGGGGGCGCCGGCCGTGCCAATGCGCACGCCGCCCGTCTGGGCGTGGGCCGTGAAGAAGCCAGTGGTGAGCAGGGCGAGCAGCAGCCGCCCCCGGCGAAGAATGGAAACGTGTTTCATAAACAAGAACTGGGGAAATGAGATGAGATGAGATGATGCGTTGAGAAAACCACGGCACGCCCCTACTCCACCACGCAGCGCGTGACGAAGCGGCCGGCCGGGCCGGTGTAGCGCAGGAAGTAGGCCCCGGTGGCCAGCCCGGCCAGCGGCACCGCGCCGGTGGGGCGCCCGTCGAGGGCCACCGTGCCCAGCACCTGCCCCAGCACGTTGAGGATGTCGAGCGTGCCCGCCCCCGCCGGGCCGGTGTAGAGGTAAGTGGCGGCCTGCCCGGCGGCCACCCGCGTGGGGTACACCCCGAAGCCCGCCGCCCGGGCCGAGAAGGCCACCGTGCGCACCGGCGAGTAGCTGATTGTGCCGCCCTGGTCGGTCTGGCGCAGGCGGTAGTAGAGCAGCGCGGCCCCGGCCGGCAGCTGGCCATCGAGCAGGGCGTAGTCGTGGCGCGTGGTGCTGGTGCCCGCCCCCGCCACCGTGCCAATGGCCGCGAAGCTGCGCGCATCGAGGCTGCGCTCCACGGTGAAGCCGGCGTTGTTGGCCTCCGTGGCCGTGGCCCAGGCCAGGCGCACGGCGGCGGGCCCCTCGGCCTGCGCCGTGAAGTCGAGCAGCGTCACGGGCAGCGGGTTGGCGGCGTTGCTCACCGTGAAGCGGCTGAGCACCGCCGGGCTCATGCTGAGGCTGCGGGCGCTGGCATCGGCCGCGGCCCCCACGGGGGCCCAGGGCTGGCCGGCCGCGGCCTGCTGCCACATGCGGGCCTGCGCGAAGCTGGTCAGGCCGTTGTCGTTGTCGGGCAGCCAGCTCAGGGTGAGCTGCACGGGCGCGGTGGGCTGGGTGGCGGGCACCACCGCCCAGATGCGGTCGATGCCCTTGTAGGCGGCGTTGGCGAAGTTCACGCCCCGGCTCACGTCGTCGGTGAGCAGGCCGGCCGTGCGCGTAATGGCCACCGTGCCCAGGTTGTTGGTTTTGGGGTCGAGCACGGCCCCGTGGCCAAAGTCCACCGCCGCGCCGCTCACCCCGTTGCGCAGGATTTCGAGCCGGCCCAGCACGTAGCGGCCCGGCGCTTCGCCGCTGAGCGTGGCCCCGTTGGGCAGGCGCAGGGTGCTCAGGGTAGCGCCGTTGCGGGTGCTCACCAGGCCGTTGGTCAGGCTGAGCAGGTTGCCCACCCGGAGGTCGTCGGCCAGGCGCAGGGTGTTGGCCCCGGCCGTGGGCTTGTTCACGAAGAGCTGGTAGAGGGCGGCCCCGCCGGCGGTCAGCAGCTGGTCGGCCACCCCGCTAAAGGTGACGAGGCTGGTGCCGGGCGCCAGGGTGCCGGTGTTGGCCAGGTCGCCGCGCACCTCCAGGGTGCCGGTGCTCAGGTCGAGGGTGCCGGCGTTGGTGAGGGGGCCGTCCACGCGCAGGGTGCCGGCGTTGGTGAGGGTGCTGCCCGTCTGATTGGTGAGGCGGCCGGCACTCACGTAGAGCGTGGCGCCGGGCTGCACCGTAATGGTGGCCCCGGCATTGGTCAGGTCCTGGGCCTGGGCAGTGGCGAGGGCGGCCCCGGCCAGCCCCGTCAGGAGCAGCCGGCGGCGAAGGAGAGCGGAAAAGTGCGTCATGGAAGCGGGCGTGAACACCCCGGCCGGAACCGCCCGGCGGGGCCCGGCAAAGCTCCGCCCCTTCCGCCCCCCGGCGCAATGACCTATTTAGGCCATGCCGCCGCCCGGCCCGCGCTGCTTCAGGGAGCGGGCCAGCAGCTCGCTTTTCGAGTTTACCTGCAGCTTGCGGTAGATGGCGCGCACGTGGTTGTTCACCGTGTCGGGGCTGATGCCCAGCCGGGCGGCAATGACCTTGTAGCCCAGCCCCTCCTCCACGCCCTGCACCACCTCCTGCTCGCGCGGCGAGAGCCGGTTCTCGGGCGCGGCCGCCACCCGCACCGGCGGCTGCGCCCGAAACGCCTGCAGCACGAAGCGCGCCACGCCCGGGCTCATGGGCGAGCCGCCGGCCGCCACTTCCAGCAAATGCTGCTTGAGCTGCGGCAGCGGCGTCGACTTCACCAGGTAGCCCGCCGCCCCCGCGCAAATGGCCTCAAACACCCGCTCGGCGTCCGTAAACACGCTCAGCATGAGCACCTGCGCTGCCGGCAGCCGCTCTAGCAGCACGGGCAGCCCCTCAATGCCCGAGCGGCCGGGCAGGCCAATGTCGCTCAGCACCAGCGCGGGCGGCGTGGCCACGCCGGGCAAGCGGTTGAGGAAGTCCTCCATGGAGCGGGCCACCAGCACGCAGTGAAACTCCGGCTGGGCGCACAGGTATTCGTTCAACGCCTCCCGGATGGGGGCTTGGTCTTCGATGATGGCCAGGGCCAGGGGCGGCGTTTGCATGGGGCAAAAGTAGCCGGCCCCGGCACCGGCGGTCAATGACCTGTTTAGGCCATGCCGCCCCCTTTCTCCTCACCCAGCTTTGCCCGCGTCCTACTTCGTGCCGCGCTCGCCGAAGCAGCGGCGGTCCATGTAGCCGGTTTGCACCAGGCCGTTTTTGTCGAGGCGCACGCGCACGAAGTAGGCGTTGATGGTGTCGAGCACCTGTACCTCGTTGCCGGCGGTGGTTTGCACGAGTACGGTAGAATTTTTCTTCATGCCATCATACACCGGGCAGTCCACGATGGTGTTGTGCGCCACCGGCACGGCGTTGGGGGCCGGGCGCCGGGCCTCGTCGCGGGCGGAAGTGCAGGCCGTGAGCAAACCGGCAGTAGCCAAAACCAACAAGGCAGTACGTTTCATTGACAAAGTCAGGAACAAGAAGGTGGGAATTTCGGGGAAAGGTAGGATAAATTCCCGTTATCCCAATTATAGACAAGCAATGATTCCTCGCCCAACCCCGCACTTTGTCCGACTAAAATATGAACGTCGGCGTACCGTTTTTCGTTAGGCTAATAGATTCCGAAACAGGCCCGTGGGCTTTTGTCCACCGCCGTTCCCGCGTTTCTTTTACCCTCTACTCTTCTCCATTTTATGAACCGCATCACCCGTTTCCTGGCTCATCCGGTGGCCCTCGTGGCCGCCAGCCTGGTGCTGCTGCTGGGCCCCAGCGGCTGCACCACCGCCGCCCGCGTGGGCGTCACCAACGATTTTGACCACGCCGTCAACTTCCGTGCTTTCAAAACCTGGGCCTGGTACCCGCAGCAGCCCAGGGACGCCGAGGGCGGCCCCGCCAAAGGCTACGAGTCCTTCCTCGACAAGCGCATGCGCGCCGCCGTGGCCGCCGAAATGACCGCCAAAGGCCTCACCGAAGTGACTTCGGCCCCCGACATTTACGTCGCCTACAGCGCCCGCGTGGAAGACAAGCAGCAAGTGTCGCCGTATTACAATGGCTTGGGCTACCCCTACGGGTACGGCTATGGCTACTACGGCCGCGCCTACTCGCCCGTGACGCAGTACAAAGCCGGCACCGTGGTGATTGACATCATCGATGCCCGCCGCAAGGAGCTGGCGTGGCGCGGCACCGGCCAGGCCCAGGTCGACCAGAACACCATCGACGAAGCCGAAACCCACCGCATCGTGAACGGCATCCTGAGCACCTACCCGCCGCAGGACAACAACGCCCGCCGCTAAGGCTCCGTCCTGCTTCAGGCAGCAATAACGAAAAAGCCCCGCTGGTTCTAGCGGGGCTTTTTCGTTATTGCTCATCTCCTTCCGCCTCCGAGAGCGGCGCATCAGGCAATGAAGCTATTGGGGCTGCTGGCAGCAACAGCGGGCGTTTGGGGTCGAGGCCAAAGCGGTTGGGGCCGATGGTGCCCTGAACCAGTTGCATCCCGGCGCCCAATACGTAACTCACCACGGGCAGAAAGGCGACCAGAAACCACCAGCCGCGCAAGTCCAAGTCGTGCAGCCGTAGCAGGGATTGAACCACGGTCAGATACAGCACCGCTGCTATTCCCGCCAACGATGCCAGGGCCACCCCGGGCGGCACATCGGCTTTATACAGCAAGCCCGGAACGGCATAGATGCCGAATACCAGGGCATTGAGCCCCAACACCCGGAAGAAATAGTCCCGGCGCCGCAGCCGGCCGTTCGCCGTAAAAAAGGCCATATCTGATTTTTTGGCCCAATATACAGCGACGTTACACCGGCACGTTCACATGGCGCTCGGCGTGGTAGGAACTGCGCACCAGCGGGCCGCTTTCCACGTACTTCAGGCCGCGGCGCAGGCCTTCTTCGCGATAGTGCGCGAACTGGTCGGGGGTGATGAACTCGGCCACGTCGAGGTGGCGCTTGGTGGGCTGCAGGTACTGGCCAAGGGTGAGGATGTCGAGGCCGTTGGCCACGAGGTCGTCCATGGCCTGGTACAACTCGTCGGGCTTTTCGCCCAGGCCCAGCATGATGCCGGATTTGGTGCGGTGCCCGGCCAGCTTGGTGCGGCGGATTTGCTCCAAGCTGCGGTCGTAGCGGGCCTGCGGGCGCACGAGGCGGTAGAGGCTGCCCACGGTTTCGATGTTGTGCGAAATCACTTCCTGGCCGCCCGAAATCATCACGTCGAGCGCGTCCCAGTTGGCTTTCACGTCCGGAATCAGGGTTTCGATGGTGGTGCCGGGCGAGAGCTGCTTAGTGAGCACCACCGTTTCGCGCCACACGCTGGCGCCACGGTCCTTGAGCTCGTCGCGGTTCACGCTGGTGATGACGGCGTGCTTCACTTTCATGAGGGCAATGGCCTCGGCCACGCGGCGGGGCTCGTCGAGGTCATACTCGGTGGGGCGGCCGGTGGCCACGGCGCAAAACGAGCACGAGCGGGTGCAGATGTTGCCCAGAATCATGAAGGTGGCCGTGCCCGCGCCCCAGCACTCGCCCATGTTGGGGCAGTTGCCGCTTTCGCAGATGGTGTGCAGCTTGTGCTCGTCCACGAGGCGGCGCACAGCAGCGTATTCCTGGCCCACGGGCAGCTTCACGCGCAACCAGTCGGGCTTGCGGGGGCGGGCGGGGGCAGCCGTTTCGGGCTGGATAACGGGCAAATCTATCATCTCAATTGACAGTTGATAGTTAACAGTGAGCAGTTAACTTCTGGTAAAAGCATTTTCCCACCCAATCAGTTCGAGGAAAATGCTTCCCAAAATTACGCACACAAAGGCCGGCTTCTATTATGTTGGCAGCCCTTGCCAACGGCCAATTGTCAACTGCTCATTATTAACTGATAACTGCCCCTAGCTCCGGTGCCCGAAATACAGCGTGAGGTACACCGAGGGGAAAAACTGCCGGTTCAGGCCGTCGGTTTCGGCCAGGTTGCCGGGGCTGAGGATGACCATGCGCTTGGTGAAGCCTTCCACCAGCACGCCCACTTCCAGGCCCGTCACGGCGTCGCGGTAGCGGCCGTACTCGAAGCTGAGGCCGCCGCGCACGTGGAAGCCCGGCACCACTTTGGTTTGGCCAATGCCGCTGAAGAGCGGGCCGTGGTCGAGGATGACGCCCGGGTCGACGTGCTTGAGGGGGTCGTACTGCTCGTTCACGATGTCGTCGGTGGCCACGTTGATGACCTGCGTGCGGGCCGCCGTGTAGTCGTAGCTGATGTAGTAAGGCATGAGCAGGCCTATTGAAGGGCCCAGGCTCAGCAGGCCGTTCACCTGCACGCCGGCGTCGGCGGCTTTGCGGAACAGGATGCGCTGCATGCCAATGGACGGCCGCAGCACGAAGGCGTAGTTGGTTTTGCGGTCGACGTAGCTGCCGCCCACAATGGTGTTGATGGTCTGCTCTTTGGCATTTTTCAGCATCACGCCCTCGATGCTCCAGAAACGCAGCAGGCGGTCGTCGAGCACGCGCGTGGAGCGCACCGACACGCCACCCAGCAGGCCGCCCTGGGTGTTGAAATTGACGCCGTACACAAACTCTTTGCTGTACGACTGCTCATCGGAAGGCGCGCTGGGCACCACGGCCGCGCGCAGCGGCGCCTGGGCCCGGGCGCCGCCGGCGACGAGCAAACCGAGGGCCAGCAGCCCTCCGAAACGAGAAATGAAAGAAAGCATGGTCAACCGAATAAATTACCAGGCGGGCTGCCACCGGCGCAGCGCGCGTTGGAATACGTAATTTAGCGAAATAAGAAACAACTTGGTAAAGGTAACTGCCTGACTTGATGAACACCGCCACCGCCCGCTACGCCGGCCACCTGCGCACCGAAGCCACGCACGTGGCCTCCGGCACCGTTATTCAAACCGATGCTCCCGTGGACAACCACGGCCGGGGCGAAGCGTTTTCGCCCACCGACTTGGTGAGCGCCGCTCTGGGCTCGTGCATGATGACCATCATGGGCATCGTGGCCGAGCGCCACGCCTGGGACCTCGTGGGCAGCACCTGGGCCGTGACAAAGCACATGAGCGCCGAAGCGCCGCGCCGCATCGCCCAGATTGACGTCACGTTTCAGCTGCCCGCCGCCCTGGCGCCCGCCGACCGGGCCCTGCTGGAGCGCGCTGCCCTCACCTGCCCCGTCACCCTTAGCCTGCACCCGGACATCAGGCAGAACGTGGTGTTTGAGTATCGGTAGAAAGGTAGTTTAATTGGGCCGTCATGCAGCGCGTAGCGAAGCATCTTTACCTCGGAAGTAATCCAATCGAAAGGGTTTACCATCGCAGTAAAGATGCTTCGCTGCGCTCGGCATGACGTTCTTTTCCAACCGCGAGACTACTTCACCACGGCCTGCACGTCGCTCAGGCGGATGCCCATGTGCGAGGCGTCGTAGGTGCAGGCGCCGTCCTGGATGAGCAGGAGCTGCGGCGACTCGTGGCGCACGCCGAATTGCTCGGCTATCTGGGCCGAAAGGGGGCGGTAGCGCAGCAAATCGAGGTAATAAATCGGGAGGTCGAGGCCACTGTCGGCCCACTGGCGCTCAATCTTGCTCTTGGCCGCCGCGCTGATGGAGCAGGTGGTGCTGTGCTTAAAAATGAGCACCGGCTGCTCGTGCGAGGCCTGCGCCAGTTCGGTGAGCTGGTCGGGTTGGGTAAGGGGAAGCCAGGGAGTGGACATCGGACAAAGTTAAAAAGAAGGAAAGGCGGCCGCGGCCCCGCCACAAGCACGCGGCCCGGCGGCGGGCCGGCACGCTAGCACTACAACGTTTGCGGGCCACTTGATTCCCCGAAGGTTGGGCAATTTTATTTATCGTCCTTGTCCCTGGTGGCATTGCGGGGCTTCTGGCGCTGCTCTTTGCGCACCAGGGTGGTGGTTTTGTCGCGGCGCAGGCCCAGAAATCCGGCCGGCTTCACGTTGGGAGCGGTGCCGTTTTTGTAGTTCACCTCGCGGCTGACCTCGGGCTGGGGCTGCGTGCTTCTGCCGCGCTTGAGCTGCTCGGCCGTCACGTCGAGGTGGCTGTCTTTGAAGGGCACGTCGGCGCGCTTGGCTTCGCGCAGGGCGCGGCGGTTGGCGGCCTTCACCTGGCCCGGCTTTTCGCGCACGATTTGGGCGTGCGCGGTGCCGCTGCCCAGCCACAGGGCCACGGCCAGCCCCAGCAGCAGGCGGCTACGGCTTGCTGCCAGCGTCGGGCTCGGCATCGGGCGTGGGGGCGTCCTGCGGTACTTTGGGAGCCGCCCGGTGGTCGATGTCGTAGTTGGGTTTCTTGTGGAGGCCATATTTGAAGAAGTCCTTGATGGATTGCACGGGACGGAAAGCTTTGTGCCGCTTGTTCACCTGGCGGCGCTTCAGCTTGGGCTTTTTCATCATGCCCCTTTTGTCGTAGCGCACCGTGGAGCGCTCGGGCAGGGTGCGGGGCTCGGTGGTGGTAGCGGCCGGGGTGTTCAGGGTGCCGCCGCTGGGCGTCGAGACGTCGGTGGCGGCTTCTTCGGTGCCGTCGCCCGATTTGGTTTTCTTTTCGGCGTCGTGCTGAAACGCCAGCATTTCTTTTTCCTTTTTCTTCTTGGCTTCGAGCTGGGCTTTGTACTCGGGCGAGGGCTTGGGCGTGGGCAGGCGGTAGGGGTGCACCACCTTGTGATAGAGCGTGCAGTTGCTCAGCAGCCACGCGCCCAGCAAGGACCGAAGAACAACGGAAGGTATACGAGATGTCACCGTAAAACGGGCAAAGTCAGGGAAGAAGGGCGCGAAAGGTAAGGCTTACGGGCGCGAAAACCGCGCCAACTTCGGCGCCTAGTATTGCCGCAGGGCCTGCACCTGCTCGCGCAGCCGCTGCTGCGGCAGAAACGCGGCTTCCAGCGGCGGCGCAAACGGGATGGCCGTGTCCAGCGAAGCCACCCGGCGCACGGGCGCGTCGAGGTGCTCAAAGCAGTTTTCGCCAATCCAGGCCGCGATTTCGCCGCCGATGCCGCCGGTCAGCGTGTCTTCGTGCAGGATGAGCACGCGGCCGTTTTTCTGCACGGTGCGGCGCACGGCTTCCTGGTCCCAGGGCAGCAGGGTGCGCAGGTCCAGAATGTCGGCCGACACGCCCAGGTCCTGGCACACGTCCAAGGCCCAGCGCACGCCCATGCCGTAGGTGATGATGCTCAGCTCGTCGCCTTCGGCCGCCAGCGCGGCCTGGCCGATGGGCGTGGTGTAATATGCCGCCGGCACCGGGCCGCTCAGGCTGCGGTAGAGCATCTTGTGCTCGAAATACATAACCGGGTTGGGGTCCTCAATGGCCGCGCAGAGCAGGCCCTTGGCGTCGTGCGGGTTGCTGGGGTACACCACCTTCAGACCGGGCACGTGCGTGAACCAGGCCTCGTTGCTCTGCGAGTGGAAAGGGCCGGCCGCCGAGCCCGCACCGGTGGGCATCCGGATAACGACGTCGGCATTCTGGCCCCAGCGGTAGTGGCTCTTGGCCAAGTTGTTCACAATTTGATTAAAGCCGCAGGTCACGAAATCGGCGAACTGCATCTCCACCATGCTTTTCTTCTTCTTGATGCTCAGGCCCAGCCCTACCCCCACGATGGCCGACTCGCACAAGGGCGTGTTGCGCACCCGCGCCTTGCCAAAGGCGGCCACGAAGCCTTCCGTGATTTTGAACACGCCGCCGTAGTCAGCAATGTCCTGGCCCATGAGCACGAGGTCGGGGTAGCGCTCCATGCTTTGCTTCAGGCCCTCGGAAATGGCGTCGATGAAACGCTTTTCGGGCGCGGCCCCGTCCTGCGGCGCGTCCGTCACAGGCGCCTCGAACGGCTGGTACATGTCGGCAACTTCCTCCTGAATGTCGGCCGTGGGCATGGGCACGGCGTCGGCTTCCTGCAAGCCGGCCTCGATGGCGGCCTTGATTTTCTCGCGGATGCCGTGCTTGGCGGTTTCGGTGAGGACACCTTCGGCCAGCAGCCACTTTTCGTAGTTTTCCACCGGGTCTTTCTGGGCCCACTCTTCCATCAGGCTCTGGGGCACGTACTTGGTGCCGCTGGCTTCCTCGTGGCCACGCATGCGGAAGGTGAGGGCTTCCACCAACACCGGACGCGGGTTTTCGCGCAGGTCTTCGGCCAGCTTTTTGACGGTGGTGTACACTTCCAGCACGTTGTTGCCGTCCACTTGCACGGCTTCCATGCCGTAGGCGGGGCCTTTGTCGACGAAGGACTTGAAGCGAAACTGTTCGTTGGAGGGCGTGCTGAGGCCGTAGCCGTTGTTTTCAATCATGAAAATGACCGGCAGCTGCCACACGGCGGCCACGTTCAGCGCCTCGTGGAAGTCGCCTTCCGAAGCGCCGCCATCGCCGGAGTAGGTCAGCGTCACCTTGGGCTTTTTGTCCAGCAAATCGGCCAGGGCAATGCCGCCGGCCACGGCCAGCTGCGGCCCCAGGTGCGAAATCATGCCCACGATGTGGTGCTCGTTGGTGCCGAAGTGGAAGCTGCGGTCGCGGCCCTTGGTGTAGCCCGTGCGCTTGCCCTGCCACTGCGCAAACAGGCGCCCCAGCGGCACCTCGCGGCCCGTGAACACGCCCAGGTTGCGGTGCAGCGGCAAGATGTACTCGTCGGCCTCCAGGGCCAGGGTGCTGCCCACCGAAATGGCTTCCTGCCCAATGCCCGAAAACCACTTGCTCACCTTGCCCTGGCGCAGCAGAATCAGCATTTTTTCCTCAATCAGCCGCGGGCGCAGCAGGTGCTGGTAGAGGTGCAACAGGGTTTCGTTGGAGAGGTCGAGGCGGTCGAACGTCATAACAAGCGGGTGGGATTGATGGGACAAAGGTAGCAGATGGGCGGCCGCGCTTTTTGCGCCCGGCAAGGTGATGACGAGCGGCAGCCGGGCCGAACTTGCCGCGCAGCAAAAAGCCCCCAGCCGCTATGGTGGCTGGGGGCTTTGGGTTATTGACCGGGCGGCTTTATTCCAGCACCACCCGCTTCACCACCAGCCCGGCGGCCGTGGCCAGCCGGAGCGAGTAGACGCCGGCGGCCAGGCCGCGCACATCAAAGCGGGCTTCGGTGCCGGTGGAGCTGGCCGCCACGGACTGCTGGCGCACCAGCTGGCCCAGGCCGTTGTAGAGGCCGGCCGCAACGGGCTTGCGGCTAAGCTCGGCGGGCAGCTGCACCGTGAAGGCGCCGGAAGCCGGGTTGGGAAACAGACCCACCTGCGCAGCCAGGGCACTTTCGTGCGCGGCCGACGGCAGCACAATGGTCACGACATAGTCTTCGGTTTCGCCCGAGGCAAAGCTGGAGCAGGCATCGGCCGGACCGTTGCCGGCGCCGGCCGTGCGGCTGCGCACGCGCAGGCCGGTGCGGCCCAGCACGGCCGCGGCCGGCACCGTGAAGTTGGCCAGCCCAGGCAGGTTGGCAGCACCGTTGAGGACAACTTGGGTGCCTTCCGAAGCAGCAAACACCCCGTCCTGGTTGAAGTCAATCCAGGCCGTGATGTCGGAGGTGCCGTCCGTGGTCACGCTGTATTGGTACGTGCGGCCCTGCGCCAGGCTGGCCGTGGTGTTGCCCGCCACCGGGAAGCTGGAATAGGCATTGCCCGCCACGGTGGTGCAGGTAGTGCCGGCATTGTTGAGCGTGGTGGTGGGAATGGCCACGGCCACGATGTTGTTGCCCCCGCAGCCGCCCCCGATGTTGGCCGTGCAGTAGGTGCTAGTGTTGAAGCTCACCGTGGCCGGAATCGACGTGAGGCCCCCGCCGCAGTTGCTGGTCACCGTCACGGTGTAGGTGGTGAAGGGCAGCAGGTTCGTGAGGCTCACCGGCGAAGTGGCCGAGGTAACGGTGGTGGCGGTGCCGCCATTGGGCGTGTAAGTGACGGTGTAGCCGCCGCTGGCCACCGACGGGCCGGTGAAGGAGATGCTGGCCGTGGTACCGGTGGCGGTGGCCAGCAGCTGGGTCACGGCCGGGCAGGCGGCGTCGGTTTGCACGCACAGGCCGATGTCGCCCCGCGCGGTGGTGTTATACGTCCAGATGCGGACGTACACCGTGGCGCCCGGCGTAAGGCCCGTGGCCCGCACGTGCGAGTAGTTGCCAAAGCCCGTGGCGTCGTCGTTGCACCCCACGCTGCTGAGGCTGCCGCAGGTGCCCGCGAGCAGTTCCAGGACGGTATCGCTCACCGGCGAGCCGGGCACGGCGCTGGTGGTGGCTTCCACCACGCCGTTGGCCGGCACCGTCACGCGGTACCACACGTCAGCCGTCACCGAGCCACAGGCCGGTACCGGCGCCGAGGCCGTGGCCGCGCCGTTGTTGGCGATGGTAACGGCCGTGCAGCCCCCCACCCCGAGGGTAAGTGGCGTGGCCGAGCCACAGTCGTCGTTGCCTATCGTCACGGCCGGGGTGGTGAAGGTGAGCGTGGCCGGGGGCGTGCTGGTGGTGCCGCCCGCGCAGTTGCTCACAGCCGTCACGGTGTAGGTGGTGCTGGGCAGCAGGGCCGTCAGGCTCACCGGCGAGGCGCTGGGCGCGGGGCTCACGGTTTGCAGGGAGCCGTTGGTGGCTTGGTAGGTGACGGTGTAGGTGGTAGCGCCGTTGCCGCCCGCCAGCCCGATGCTGGCCGTGTTGGCCGTGCTGGTCAGCAGGCTGAGGGTGGGCGAGGCGCAGGCCGGCGAGAGCAGCACCTGCACGTTGTCAATCCCGATGTCGGTGTTGTTGACGTTGCCCGACTGCCCGGGCTGCCCCACGAAGCGAATGATGGCCGTGGCCGAGCTGGCCGGAAAGTCGACCACCTGCGCCGAGAACGTGGGCTGAACCCCCAGCCGCAGCAAGCGGGTGAAGGTGGTGCCGCCGTCCACCGAGAGCAGCACTTTCAGCGAGTCGTTGCCGGTCGTGTTAGTATAATCAAAGGTCAGGCGCTTGCTGCCGGCCGCGCTCAGGTTCACCAGCAAGTCGAGGTTGCCGGCGGGCAGGTTCACGGCGTACATGCTGTGGAAGCGGGCCGAATGCGCCGAGCCCTGCGACCCAGTGGGCGTGTACAGACCCAGGTCGGGGGCGGTCCAGAGGGCAGCTTCGCCGTCGTCTTCGCGCCGCCACGAGTTGGTGCCCGTGGCGGGGGTGGTGCGCCAGCTGGCGTTGGGAGCATCGCGCACGTCACACACGCTCAGCCATTCGGCCTCAAAGCTTTCACTGAAAGGCAGGGCCGCGTAGGCGCGGCTGGCGCAGCCGCCCGCCACGAAGGTGATGGTGGCCGGGGCCGAGGTTTGCCCCGCCCCGCAGCTGCTCACCACGGTGGCCGTGTAGGCCTGCCCGGCCACCAGACCGGTGAGGGCCACCGGCGAGGCCGTGGGCGCCGGCGTCACGGTTTGCACCGCGCCGCCGGGCGTTTGGTAGGTCACGGTGTAGGCATTGGCGCCAAAGCCCGCCGCGAAGGCCAGGCTGCTCACCGTGGCCGAGGTGGTGCTCACGCTCAGGCCCGTGGGGGCGGCGCAGCTGGGCGCCGGCGTGAGGCAAAGGGTGAAGGTGGCGGTGGCCGCGTTGTTGGCGCCGGTCTGGGCCACCCGCACGAAGTAGGTGGTGCCCGGCGTGAGGGTGCGCAGCGTGAGCACCGGCAGCGTGCGCTGCCCCGGGCTTAGGCCCGCGCAATCTATTTCGGTGAAGGGCCCCGCGCACGAGGCTGCGCTGAACACCCGCACCTGCTTGCCGGTGCCGTTCAGGGCCAGGCTCACCGCGGTGCTGGCCGTGCCGGTGGTGGGCGTCGTGAACGTAAACCACACGTCGTAGGGATTCGAAGAAATAGTGCCGCAGCCGGTGCTGGTGTAGCCGTAGGGCACCGTGGACGTGGCCCCGTTCACCGAGCCGTAGGCCGTGGCCTGGCAGGTGCCGCTGGCATTCAGCGGGATGGCAATGGCGCCGCAGGGCTCGTCGTTGACGATGGCCGTGGTGAAGGTGAGGGTGGTCGGGCTGGAGGTTTGGCCCCCGCCGCAGTTGGCCACCAGGCTCACCGTGTAGGCGGTGCCGGGCAGCAGGCCCGTGAGGGTGTAGGGCGAGGCAGAAGCCGTGACCGTTTGGGGGGTGCCGCCCTGGGCGGTGTAGGTGATGGTGTAGTTCTGGTTGTTGTTGCCGGGCGTGAAGTAGAGCGGGGCCGTGGTGTCGGTTTTAATGCCCGAATAAAAGTTGCTGGGCGCGGCGCAGCCCACCGCCCCCACCACGCAGATGGTGAACGCGCCGGGGGTGTTCCGGTTGAAGGCGCCGCCCTCGTCGGCCCGCACGTAGTACGTGGTGCTGGGCGCCAGCCCGTTCACCACCAACGGCCCGGCCGAGCCCCCGCCGCTGATAAAGTTGTTGGTGGAACAGCCCAGCTGCGTGAATGGCCCCGCGCAGCTCGCGGCCCGGTACACCCGCAGGGTACCCGCGCCGCTTTGGCCGGCGTTTTGCACCGTGACGCCGGTGCTGCCCGTGCCGCTGGCCGCGGTGGTAAAGGTGAACCACACGTCGTGCGAGCCCACCACGTTGGCGCAGTTGGCGGGGCCGTTGGTGGTCACGGTCGAGGCCGTGGCGTTGGTGTTGTCGGCAGCCGTGGGCACGCAGGCGGAGGTGGTGCTCACCGGCAGGGCGATGGCCCCGCAGGGCTCGTCGTTGGGCACGGGCAGCACAAAGCCGTAGACCCCGCTCGACTGCCCGGAGCCCGAGCAGTTGGCCGCCACCGTCACCGAGTAGCTGTGGCCCGGCGTGAGGCCGGTGAGCGGCTGCGGCGAGACGCTGGCCGAGAACGTGGGCAGCGTGGTCTGGGACGTCAGGTCGCGCACGGTGATGACGAACGGGGCCACGTTGTTGATGCCCGGCGTGAAGGCAATGGTGCCCGTGGTAAGGCCCGTGCTCACAAACGGCCCCACCGTGGGTGCGCCGCAGCCGGCCGTGCCCGGTCCGTCGCTCACGCAAATGGTGAATGCCCCCGGCACGTCATTAAAAGAAGCATTGCCCGCCACCCGCACGTAGTAAGTCGAGTTGGGGAGCAGCAGGTCGGTTATGAGGCGGGGGGCGGTGGTGTTGGCTTGGTTCGAGGCCGAATAGGCCACCGGCGTGAGCGGCCCCGCGCACGCCGTGCCCGAAAACAGCTGCACGAACGTGGCCGCGTTACCCGTCACGGTGATGGTGGCCCCAAAGCTGGCCGCCCCCGTGGCCGCCGTCGTGAATTTAAACCACACGTCTTTGGGGTTGCCGGTGTTAGAGTAGCCGTTGGGCACGGTGGTGGTGGCGTTGGCGTTGGTGCTCGCCGTGGGCGTGGTGCACACGGGCCCCTGGGGCGTGAGCACCACGGCCCCGCAGGGGTCGTCGTTGGCGGGGGCCTGGGCGCGGGCGCTCAGCCCAGCCAGCAGGCCCACGGCCACTAGTGCCCGCCGGGCCACCCGCCCAGCCAGTAGTATCGTTTTTTTCATACAGAAATGGGAAAAAGGATGAAGGATAAAGAACTCAAGGCATAGGGGCCCAATCGGGGCGGGCAGGGCCCCGGGTGTTGCCGGCCCCCCCGCCAGGGGGTAAGCAAGGGCGCGGTACTTACCAGCGCCCGGCTGGGGATAAGAAAAGGAGGTAACCGGTCATTGCCAGGGCCTGCCTGCGGGAGGAACAGACCATCCGGTCGTTGCCCCTATTGCCCCCGGGTGGCCACAATGAACAGAAAAGGGTTCTGGCATTTGTCGGCGTGCATCGCGGCGGGCAGGGGTAAAAGAAAGGTGAGGGTAAGGGCCTTGCGTTGGTCAAGCGCTTGCCTTCTCAAATATGTAGTATAGAAATCTAATAGTGAGTGAAGCCACTGAATTTTCTTTAAAAGCACCCCGCCGCCAACCCGGCTACCCCGCCCGGTGTTATGGAAGCCCCTGGCCTGAACCGGCCCACACCGCTACTTTTACTCCATGATTCATTTCGAAGAATTCACCCTCGCCAACGGGCTGCGCTGCATCGTCCACGAAGATTTCAGCACGCCCATGGCCGTGCTCAACGTGATGTACGACGTGGGCTCGCGCGATGAAGACCCCGGCCACACTGGCTTCGCACACTTGTTTGAGCACCTCATGTTTTCGGGCTCGGTGAACATTCCGAGCTACGACGAGCCGCTGCAGCGCGTGGGCGGCGAGAACAACGCCTTCACGTCCAGCGACGTCACCAACTATTACCTCTCGCTGCCAGCCGCTAACCTCGAAACCGGCTTCTGGCTCGAAAGCGACCGGATGCTGAACCTGGCTTTCTCCGAAAATGGCCTCGAAGTGCAGCGCAAAGTGGTGGTGGAGGAGTTCAAGCAGAGCTATCTCAACCAGCCCTACGGCGACGTCTGGCTCAAGCTCAAGCCCCTCGCCTACCACACCCACCCCTACCAGTGGAACACCATCGGCAAGGAGATTGCGCACATCGAAAACGCGGTAATGGACGACGTGCGCGGCTTTTTCCAGAAGCACTACGCCCCGCAGAACGCCGTGCTGGTGGTGGCCGGCGCCGCCAGCGCCGCCGAGGTGCGCCGCCTGGCCGAAAAGTGGTTCGGGCCCATTCCCGGCGGGCCGGCCTACCAGCGCCAGCTGCCCCAGGAGCCCCCGCAGCAGGAGGCACGGCACCTCACGGCCACGGCGCCCGTGCCGCTTTCGGCGTTGTACAAAGCTTACCACATGCCCGCCCGCGCCGATGCCCGCTACAATTCCGTGGACTTGCTCAGCGACATGCTGGGCCACGGCAAGTCGGCGCGCCTGCACCAGCGCCTGGTGAAGGAGCAGGCGCTGTTCAACAACATTTCGGCCTCGCTCACCGGCTCGCTCGACCCCGGCCTGCTCGTCATCAGCGGCAAGCTGAACGCGGGCGTGGACCTCAAAGCGGCCGATGCGGCGGTGGAAGCCGTGGTGGCCGAGTTCCTGGCCGAGGACGTGAATGCCCAGGAACTCGAAAAAGTAAAAAACCAGGCCGAGAGCAGCCTGGTTTTTGGCGAAATCGACCTGTTGAACCGCGCCCTGAACTTGGCCTACAGCAAATTGCAGGGCGACGCCAACCTGGTGAACGAGGAAAGCGGCCGCATCCAGGCCGTGACGGTGGCCAGCGTGCGGGCCGCGGCGCAGGAGGTGCTACGGCCGGAGAACTGCAGCACGCTGTACTACGAAGCCGTGGAGCAGGCGTAGAATAACAGAACGGTCATGCTGAACGCCGTGAAGCATTTCTACCGCAGCAGTAAACCTACTTACTTGCGCGGTAGAGATGCTTCACGGCGTTCAGCATAACGGCCTTTTACCCTAGACTTACTTGGCTTTCGCCTTCACTTTGGTTTTGGCCGGGGCCACCGGCAGGTTGCTGTCGCGGCTGAGGGAGCTGTTGGCGGGCTTGGTGTAGCGCGGGCGGGGCGTGCGGTTGTCGTTGTAGCCGCCGTTGCCGGTGTAGCCCACCTGCTTGCGCATGGGCATGGCCGGCGCCAGGTACGAGGTGGAGCCGTTCTTGATGTCTTCGGGCACGCCGGCGCCGTAGGGCTTGCCGGTATGCGGGTTGATTTTCACGGCGGGCTTGGCCTTGCGCGCGCCGCGCGATGAGTAGGGCGCAATTTTCTTGCGGGCCTTACGCGTGGTGGTTTGGGCGCTGGCATCGGAGGCGGCGAAGGCCAGCAGCAGCAGCGAAGCGAAGAAGTAACGGAGCATAGATAAAGAATTGGAGATGAAAAGGAAGCCGCCGCGGCACCACGGCCAGCACCGGGCCCGCAGCCAACGGTTCTGCTTCATACGCAACAACGGCCCGGGCCGGATGCTGACGCCGCCCGGCAGCCGGCACTCCGGGAAACCAAACAGCCGGCCCCGGGGATGAATCCGGGGCCGGCTGTTGGGCGTGGCTGGTTTAGTTGCCGAGCGTGGTTTGGGTGGCGGGCTTGCGGGCGGGTCGCACGCTGTACGGTACGAGACCGTTGCTGGTGCGCACGTGCACGGGCATGCCGGGCGCGGCCGAGATGTTCTGATTATCGATTTCGCCGCGGGAAGTGCTGGCGGGCAGTACCGATTCGGGCGAGCCCCAGCCGTCGTTCGAGGCCACGGCGGTTTGGGTGCTTTCGATGGCCGGCCAGCCGTCGTTGAGGGGCGCGACGGGGGCCGATTTCACGGCGACGCGGCGGGCTTTGGCGGCTTTGCGGGCGGCTACTTTGGCGGCCTTAGTGGTTTTTTTGGTCGACGCCACCGGGGTGGTTTGGGCGCTAGCTTCAGCCAGCAGGAACATCGACAGGGCGAGGGTGAGGAATGAACGAAACATGGCTGAAGGAGTGAAGGAGTGAGTGAAGAAAAGTTGCTTACCGTGGTTGTAAGGACATATTCCAAAGGCGTGCCAACTTTCCCAACTCCTCCATTTGCCCCACCAAAAAGGCCCGGAAGGTGCGCAAACGCATACCAACCGAGCCGTTGTCCCGACAAACTCCCGCGTTTTATCGCGGGGTGAGCGTGGTTGGGGTTTTGGCGCGGGCCGGCGCGGGGCCGTTGTAGCCTTCTACCTTCTTGGGGTTGTCCACGTTCACGGGCATGCCGGGGGCGGCATACACGCTCTGGCCTTTGCCGTCGGCGCTTTCGGTGGAGCCCACCGCGCCGTTGCCGCCGGGGCCGATGTCGTCGCGGCCGCCGTTGGCAGGGGCGGCCGTGGTGTTCGTGCGCTTCGTGGTGGTTGCGCGGGTGGTGGCTTGGGTCCTGGCGGCGGGCCGGGTGGTTTTGCGGGTGGTCTGGGTGGTTTTGGTGGTGCCGGCGGGCGCGGACTGCGCCGCGGCTTCGGCCACCACGGCCAGCGCAAACGCAACGGAAAGAAGGGTGCGAACCATGAGAGGAATGCTGAAAGGGTGAGAGAAGGGGCTACCACAACAACCCCAAAACAGCAGGTTTCGGCGCGCTACGGTTGCGGTAGGCATACGCGAAATGCCGCGTCCCGGTACGGCAGCCCCCGAAACTTCTGGGTTTACTCCCGTTTATTCTCCGCTTTATGAATGGGCACTACGCCAAACGGCCCGGCTGCTCCCCTTTTCAGGGAAACAACCGGGCCGTGCGGACAGATGCGGCGAAGAGCCGGGCGCGCTTACCAGCCGAGCGGCTCGGGCGCTTTTTTCTTGGGAGCAGGGGCCTTGGCCGGTGCCGCAGCAGCTTTAGGAGCCGTTTTGGGGGCCGGGGTGGCCGCGCCGCCTTTGGCGGCCGTAGCTCCCGTGCCCGCCGTAGCGGTGGCGGGCTCAGCGGCCGGGGCAGCTTCGGGAGCCGGAGCGGCAGCCGCGGCCGGGGCGGGCGCGGGCGTGGCGTCTACGGGACGGGGCGGCCAGGGCTTTTCGCGGCGGGGCTTGCGGTTGAGGCGACGCTCGCGGGCGGCAATGGCGTCGTCGGCCATCACGTGGCGGCCGCCGCGCATCATCACCGGCGAGCCGGGAGCCACGGAAATGCCCTGGCCGATGTTGGCCGCGCCGGAAGACGAGGAGGCGCCGCCGGCGGCACCAAAGCCTTTGTCGGCACCCGCAGCAGGTGCGGCAGCAGCGGTTTCTTCCGGGGCCGGAGCGGCTTCCGGGATGGGCCCCGCGGTGGCACCGGCGCTCTGGGTGGCCTTCTGGCCCGCGGCGGTGGCGGTTTTGGTCGTGGTGGTTTTCTTAGCGGGGGCTTTTTTGGGGGTGTCGCCCCAGCCGGCGGCGGGGGTATCCCAGCCGCTCTGGGCCGAGGCGGAAGAGGCTAATCCTCCGAAAATAAAGAGAAAAAATAGCGCACGTTTCATGGAATGAGCTTTAAGTAAGGGGAATACGGAACCGGGGTAACTGAATGTGTTCGGGAATCGTTCGGCGAGGGCCGGGCCCTTGCCGTAACTTTGCGGCCTATGATGCAGGAATCCATTGCCGCTCTCACGGCCGAAATTACGAAGGCCGAACTGAATAATCCCGCCGAACTCGATGCCTTTCGCATCAATTACCTCGGCCGCAAGGGTCGGCTGGCCGACTTGTTCGACCAACTGAAGACGGTGCCCGCCGAAGAGAAGCGCGCCGTGGGCCAGCAGCTCAACGCCCTGAAGCAGCAGGCCCAGGCCCGTTTCGACGAAGCCCAGCAGGCCGCCGAAGCCGCCGCCGACAACGCCCCCGCCAACCCCGATTTCGACTATACCCTGCCCGTGGTGCCCCACGCCCTGGGCACCCGCCACCCCCTGAGCCTGGTGCGCGAAGAAATGCTGCGCGTGTTCGCCCGCATCGGCTTTGCCGTGGCCGAGGGGCCCGAAATTGAGGACGACTGGCACAACTTCACCGCCCTCAACTTTCCCGAAAACCACCCGGCGCGCGACATGCAGGACACGTTTTTTGTGGCGGGAGAAGGTGGCGGAATGGTTAGTAGCGGAGTTACCAGCGAATCAGAAACGCCCAAGCCTCACCTGCTGCGCACCCACACCAGCACCGTGCAGGTGCGCGTGATGGAAACCGAGCCGCTGCCTATTCGCCGGGTGATGCCGGGCCGCGTGTTCCGCAACGAGGCCATTTCGGCGCGAGCGCACATGATGTTTCATCAGGTAGAGGGCATTTTCATTGACGAGGGCGTGAGCTTCGCCGACCTCAAGCAGACGGTGTACTACTTTGTGCAGGAGCTCTTCGGGCAGGACATCAACATCCGCTTCCGGCCCAGCTTCTTCCCTTTCACCGAGCCCAGCGCCGAAATCGACATCACCTGCCTGATTTGCAAAGGCGCGGGCTGCAACATCTGCAAATATTCGGGCTGGGTCGAAATCGGCGGCTGTGGGATGGTGGACCCGGCCGTGCTCGAAAACGCCAAGATTGACCCCGAGAAATACTCCGGCTATGCCTGGGGCATGGGCATCGAGCGCATTGCCATGCTCAAGTACCAGATTAAGGACCTGCGCCTGTTCACAGAAAACGACTTGCGCTTCCTGCGGCAGTTCGAGGCGCTGTAATTTCACCGTCACCCCAAGCTTACCAGCCAGATTATGGGCTTCTTATCCTTTTTTAATAAGAAGCCGGCCGCTGCGCCGGCATCGCCGGCCATTCGCGAAGTGCTGTTCGGCGATGTGCCGGTGCTGGAATGGCCCCGGCCGGACGCCCCGCACCGCCTGGAGCCGCCCTGGGCGCCGTTTGCAGCCGCTCAGGACGCCTACCAGAGCGGCGATACCGCCGCGGCCATTGCGGCCCTGCAGCAGGTGCTGGACACCCCGGGCCAGGAGTCGCGCCAGTACCTGCAGGCGTGGCAGTTTCTGCGGATGCTGGGCGTGGAACCGCCCCTGGCCGAAGGCCGGCGCGTGCTGGGCGTGGTGGTGGAAGTGACGCTGCCCGAAGGCCTCGACCTGGTGGTGGCCTACGCCGACCTTTCGGCCCGGTATTTTAACCACAGCGGCGCGGGCGTGGTGTGGGAAACAGGCACCGATTTGGCCGGCAGCCCCATTCAGCACCTGCTGGCCGCGGGCCAGGAGATGGCCAACGTCATCGGGCCCTGGCTGGAAGCGCGGCGGGCGGCCCCGCCGGTGGGCCACGTGCGCATCAACGCCCTCACGCCCAGCGGGCTGTATTTTGGCGAAGCGCCCTTCAACACCCTGGCCCAGGACCCGTTAGGAGGGCCGGTGGTGTCGCGGGGCCAGGCCCTGATGCAGGCGCTGATTGACGCTCAAAGGGCTCAGGCTGCTTCCGGCGTCAAGTAGGACGGTTCCCGACGGGCATCATCGCCACGCGAAGGACGGCCGGGCACTCGCGCCGTCGTAATTTTGTCATTCTAAGAGAACTGCCTGCTTGCCGGGCATTTCCATTTACGCATTTATCTCAGACTGCTACTCTTCCGAAATCTGCCTTTCCGGCGCGCATTTCGACAAAACCGTGATTCATGAAGGTTAGAAATCAAACCACCAATAAAGTAAACGTCATCACCCTGGGCTGCTCCAAAAACGTGGTGGACAGCGAAGTGCTGATGGGCCAACTGCAGGCCAACGACTTCGACGTGACGCACGAAGCCGAGAAATCCGATGCCAACATCGTCATCATCAACACCTGCGGCTTCATTGATAACGCCAAGCAGGAGAGCATCGACACCATCCTGCGCTACGCGGACGAGAAGGAAGCGGGCCGCCTCGAAAAGCTCTACGTGACGGGCTGCCTTTCGCAGCGCTACAAGGACGAGCTGGAAGTAGAAATCCCGCAGGTGGACGCTTATTTCGGCACCCTGGAGCTGCCGCAGATGCTGAAAGTGCTCAACGCCGACTACAAGCACGAGCTCATCGGCGAGCGCCTGATTACCACGCCCCGGCACTACGCCTACTTCAAAATTGCGGAGGGCTGCAACCGTCCCTGCTCGTTCTGCGCCATCCCGCTGATGCGCGGCAAGCACGTGGACCGGCCCATCGAGGACCTGGTGAAGGAAGCCAAGCGCCTGGCTGGCATGGGCACCAAGGAGCTGATTCTCATTGCCCAGGACCTGACTTATTACGGCCTGCAGGCCTACGGTGAGCGCAAGTTGGCCGACCTGCTGCGCCACCTGTCCGACGTGAACGGCATCGACTGGATTCGGCTGCAGTACGCCTATCCCTCGCAGTTTCCGCTGGAGGCGCTGGACGTGATGGCCGAGCGGGACAACATCTGCAAGTACCTGGACATGCCCTTGCAGCACGGCTCGGACAACATGCTGAAGACCATGCGCCGCGGCATCACCAAGCGCCGCACCGTGGAGCTGGTGGACACCATCCGGCAGCGCGTACCGGGCATTGCGCTGCGCACCACGCTCATCAGCGGGCACCCCGGCGAAACGGAGCAGGACTTTCGCGAGATGTATGATTTCGTGGAGCAAACGCGGTTTGAGCGGCTGGGCATCTTCACCTACTCGCACGAGGAAAACACGCACTCGCACACGCTGGTGGACGACGTGCCGGCCGAGCTGAAGCAGGAGCGCGCCGACGCCATCATGGAGCTGCAGCAGGGCATTTCGATGGAGCTGAACGAGGCCCGCGTGGGCCAGACCTATAAGGTGCTGTTCGACCGCAAGGAAAGTGGCCATTTCGTGGGCCGCACCGAGTTCGACTCGCCCGAAGTAGACAACGAAGTGCTGGTGCCGGTGGAGAAAAACACCTTCGTGCGCCTCGGCGACTTCGCGAACGTGAAGATTGACTCGGCCTCGGATTTCGACCTCTACGGCCATTTGGTGTAGAGACGCAATAGGTTGCGTCTCGGCGTTGAACGATTGACTTTGAACGGACATCGTTGAACGACATCCAAGCGGCGCGGACGACGAGACGCAAAATATTGCGTCTCTGCATTGTTCTGACAACAAATTAACTTTTCGGCCGGGGCCGGGTTTTGTGCGGACTTTTGCCATTGGCAAGGGTTCGCGCTGAACCCGGCCCCGCTCTTTTCCCATGCCCACCACCTGTAGCACCCTGCCCTACGCCGAAACCGGCGCCTTCTCCGGCCTCCTCACCGATTACCTGGCCCAGAAGCCGGAACTGGCGCCCTTCTACCACCGCTTTCCGGCGCTGGAAAATTTCGCGGCGCAAATTGAAGAAAAGCAGGCCAGCTACACCCCCAACGCCCGCAAACGACTGGTGGCCGCCCTGCGCGACCAGTACGGCCTGGCCCCCGAGCCCGAACCGGCCATTGAGCACAGCCTGATGCTGCTGGCCGAGCCCACCACTTTCACTGTGACCACCGGGCACCAGCTCAACCTACTCACCGGGCCGCTGTATTTCATCTATAAAATCGTGTCGGCCATCAAGCTGAGCCGGGAGCTGAAGGCGAAATACCCGCAGTACGATTTCGTGCCGGTGTATTGGATGGCCACGGAAGACCATGATTTTGCCGAAATCAACCACTTCTCGCTGTTCGGCAAAACCTATTCGTGGGACGCGGCGGGTACTGGCGGGCCGGTGGGCCGCCTGCCGCTCGACGGCCTGGCCGAGCAGCTGCTGAGCCAACTGCCGCCCGAGGTGCCGGCGGCTTTTCACAGGGCCTACGCCGAGTCGAAAAACCTGGCCGAAGCCACTCGCAAGCTGGTCGACTCACTGTTTGGCGAATTTGGGCTGGTGACGCTGGACGCCGACCGGCCGGCCCTGAAACAGGCGCTGGTGCCGGTACTGGAGCAGGAAATCCGGGAGCAGGTGTCCAACGCGGCGGTGCAGGCCACCAACGCCCGCCTCACGGCGGCCGGCTACAAGCCGCAGGTGTATTCGCGGCCCATCAACCTGTTTTTCATCACCGACGAGGGCAAACGCGAGCGGCTGGAACCCGACGCCAGCGGCGCCGACTGCGTGGAAGTCACCATCCGCAACACGGCCAAGTGCCACAGCCAGGCCGAGCTGCTGGAACTGGCCCAGACGCACCCCGAGCAGTTCAGCCCCAACGTGGTGCTGCGGCCGGTGTACCAAGAAATGCTGCTGCCCAACCTGGCCTACGTCGGCGGCGGGGCCGAGGTGGCGTACTGGTTTCAGCTGAAGGACGTGTTTGCCGCGTTTGGCGTGCCCTACCCCATCGTGCTGCCCCGCAACTCGGCCGAGTACATCAGCCGGGCCAACGCGGGCAAGCTCAAAAAGCTGGGCCTGGACTGGCGCGAGATTTTCCGGCCGCTGCCCGAGTTGAAAAAGCAGGTGGGCGCCGCCCTGGGCCAGGAAGAAATCAGCTTAAAGGAGCAGCAGCAGGCCCTGGCCGCCGCCTTTCAGCAGGTGCAGGACCTGGCCCAGCGCCTCGACCCTACCCTGGTAAAAACCGTGGCCGCCGAAGCCCAGAAAGCTGCCGGCGGCCTCGCCGGCCTCGAAAAGCGCTTGAGCAAGGCCGCCGAAGCCAAGCACGAAACCGCCTACGCCCAGCTCACGGCGCTCAAGGAGAAGCTGTTTCCGGGCGGCGGCCTGCAGGAACGCAGCGAGAACGTGCTGAGCATTTTGATAAACAACCCCGGCTTCATCCGGCAGCTGCTGGAAGCGTTTGAGCCGCTGGCCCTGGAGTTTACGGTGCTGGTGGAAGAGTAATCAATGGATAGCGCTACTTCTTTCGACGCCGGTGCAGTATTGGACGCGTACTTTGAATTGCGCAGTTTTGCTGGCGACGCAATAGAACTGTGGTCGGAACGGGCTTTTAAGAAGAACCCACCGCGCCTCTACCGATACCAGCGCTTACAAGCCTTATTGCGTGCTTTTGACTTGCCACTGGCATTACGAGAGTTGGAAAACGGGACTTTTTTGTTCGGACGAGCGCCTCATTTGTACCAGTTTATACAAAACGAACTAATGCTGCTGCATCAACAGGGGGTATTGGCTAGTGCTCCTGGTCCAGCGGCTGGCCTCCACTACCGAATGCTTTATCAAAAGCTCTTCCGGTTATTGCACGAGCAGTACCAACTCCAGCAATTCAACAGTGGTTGGTTAGAAGCAAGCTCAGCGGAAGCTCAATACGTCATCTTGGTTGCGCGTCGGTTTATAAACAGTTACGACCACGCGCTGCTTGCCGCCGTGAGGCAGACGGTATGCCGGCTTCTCGACCCAAGTGCCCGCCGGTTTTCGCGCCAGGAATTAATTACGCATTTCGGCTTTCCAGACGTGGACTTGGATGAAGTAGATTTTGAATGGATTTAGCTTCCTCCAAAGCCGACCTGCGCCGCGCCGCCCTGGCCCGCCGCCTGGCCCTGGACGCGGGCCAGGTGGCCCGCCGCAGCGACAAGCTGCGCGAGAACCTGTTCCGTGAGTTTCCGGTGGCACAGTGGCGCTGGCTGCACGTGTTTCTGCCGCTGCAAAAGCGAAACGAGCCCGATACCTGGGCGATAATCCGCTGGATTTGGGGCGAGGAAATGCCGCTGCGCCTGGCCGTGCCCGTGGTGCAGGCCGACGGCATTTCGCTGAAGCACTACGAGCTGACGCCGGGCACCCAGCTCACCCAAAACCGCTGGGGGATTGATGAGCCGGTGCCCCACCCCACAGCCGCGCCGGAAGTAGCGCCCGCCGCGCTGGATGCCGTGCTGGTGCCGCTGCTGGCCGCCGACCGCACGGGGCAGCGCGTGGGCTACGGCGGCGGTTTCTACGACCGGTTTTTGGCGCAGTGCCGGCCGGGCACGCAGTTCATCGGGCTGAGTGTGCTGAACGAGGCGCCCGTGCAACGCATTGCCGACGTGCTGCCCACCGATGTGCCCCTCACGGCCTGCATCACGCCGGGCCGGGTGTGGCGGTTTTAGGTCCGCCGCTTGCCGGCAGGACAACCTGGCAAAACGCCAGAACACCGAAACTGGTATGCGTTTAAAAATTTATATTTTACGCATAAAAGTCTCGCAATAAGGGAATAGCGCTTTGCGTTGGCCGGGTAATCTTTCACTTCAAACGGATAGAACCATGGCCGAAATCCAACCGCAGGCTGCCGGGCCGAACAAAGCCGGCAAGCGACGAGCCAAGAAGATGTCGACCCGCATTGACATGACGCCGATGGTGGACCTGGCGTTTCTGCTGCTCACCTTTTTCATGCTCACCACCACCTTCGCCAAGCCCTTCAACCTGGAACTGACGATGCCGGTGAAAGGCGAGACCTCCGTGCCCATGAAGCAAGCCTTGACCGTCATCCTTGGCAAGGGCCACCAAGTGCATTATTTCTTCGGCCTGAACGCGCCGTACGACAAGACCGTGCGCCCAGCCCATCTGCGCACCACCACGTTTGCCGCCACTGGCATCCGGAAAGTGCTGCTGGAAAAACGGCAGGAATCGCCCGGCCTGGTGGTGCTCATCAAGCCCAGCGAAGATTCCAAATACCAGGACATGGTGGACATTCTCGACGAGATGAGCATCACGAACCAGAAAAAGTACGCGCTGGTAAAAATCACCCCCGACGACCTCACCCTCCTTAAAACTTCCACCTTATGATGACCAATGCCCAGCTGGCCACGGCCAGCCTCGACGACATCGTGTTCGATGGTCGCAACCGCACTTACGGCGCCTACCAGCTGCGCGCCCTCTACCAGCGCCACGTGACGCGGGCACTGGTCATTGCCACGGCCGTTTTTGCGCTGCTGCTGGTGTTTCCGCTTGCCGCGCAGTGGCTGAAGGACAAAATGCCCGTAGCGCCCCGGGTCATTGACGAGGGCAACATCCTGATGGCCCCGCCGCTGGCCCCCGAGGTGCTGACGCCCCCGCCGCCGCCCGCGGCCACGCCGCCGAGTGCGCCCCCGCAACAGCCCACCATAAAAGACATTGTGCCGGTGGTGGTGGACGACAAAAAAGCGCCCGCCGAAAGCGACGTGCCCAACCAGGACGACCTGCGCGACACCCCGCCCGGCGTGCGCACCATTGAGGGCGACCCCAACGCGGGCAACACCGACAACCTTGAGGACCTGCGGCCCGGCACCGACGAAACTGTGACCCGCGACGTGGTGGCCCCCACCGTGTACACCTACGTGGAGCAAATGCCCCAACTGCCCGGCGGGGGCGGCAACGCCGCCATCGTAGCCGCCATCCAGAAAGCCACCAAGTACCCGTCGCTGGCCCTCCGCAACCAAGTTGAAGGCCGCATTTTCGTGAGCTTCACGGTGAATACCCTGGGCGAAGTTTCGGACGTGAAAGTGGTAAAGGGCCTGGGTTCCGGCCTGGACGAGGAAACGATTCGGGCGGTGAAGACCCTGCCTAAGTTCATCCCCGGCAAGCAAAACGGCCGCGAGGTAAGCGTGTCGTTTACCGTGCCCATCACGTTTAAAATTCAGTAGCGGCGCCAATACCTAGTCTGCCGGAAAGCAAAACGTCAGGTCGAGCTTGTCGAGACATCTCGCGTGTGGTAGTAATCCAATCATCAGGAGTTACTACTGCATGCGAGATGTCTCGACAAGCTCGACCTGACGTTTTGCTTTTTTCCTTTGTCAGGAAAGCCAGTTATTTCCTCACCATTACCTCTTCCACCCGCGCAATGCGGGCCTGCCCCCACGGCGCGATGCTGACGTGCACGCGCAAGGGGTGCAACCGGCCAGCTTTTTCGAGGCGCAGGCCGCTGGCTTCGGGCACGTAGTAGCGCTCCAGGTTGAAGCGCAGGGCCAGCGAGTGCCGGTATACGTCCGTGACCCAGGCGCGCAGCACCACTTGGTTGGGGCCGGCTTTGGGGGAATTGGGGTACACGCCCACGGCGGTGGCGAGGCTGTCGGGGCCGGGCGCCAGGAGCAGGAACACGCCCTGCCGGCGCTTCGGTGGCGCCTCGCCGTGCCACTGGCGCAGGGGCGCTTCGCTGATGGTGTAGCGCAGGCGCACAAAATCGCCGTAGAGCAAGTCGCGCGGGTCGACGGGCGTGGTGGCCAGCACGATGTGCTGGCCCAGCGCCGTGGTGGCGTAGCCCGCGCCGGCCACGCCCAGCACGTAGAGCACCTGGGCGGCCACCAGCAGGCGCAGCAAGGGCCGGCGACGGGCGGGGTCAGAAGCCCAGGTCAGCAGGTCGGCCATTTCGGTTAAGTATGAATTGTAAATTATGAATTATGAGTTGAGGCCGGGGGCTCTGGAGCGGCGTCATCGGGCGTGGCGACGGGCGGCGCGGGCGGGGCAGCGGCCAGGGTTTGGGCGTTGCGGCGGCGCAGGTACCAGCTCAGGCTCAGCAGCAGCACGCCGCCCAGCAGGAAGAACAAGGACTTGTCCAGAAACGCCCAGGTCAGCTTGAAATAGGCCACGGCCGTGGCGGCCACAAACAGCACCGCGCCCACCGTCAGTTGGTCGGAGTCCTGGTTGCGGTGGGCCCGGGCCAGCACCGAGCCGGCGTGCGCGTACAGCACCACCAGCGTGGCCACCGCCAGCGGCAGCCCGCCCGGCAGGTAGAACCCCGGCAGCAGCAGCAGCCAGTCCAGCAGCGTGTTGAGGCGTCCGAGCGCCCGCTTGCCGGCCACCGACAGCGCAAACACCGCCCCCAGCGCCCCCAGATACGGCAGCAGCGGCGGCCGCAGCACGTCGGCGTAGGCATCGGTTTCGCCAAAGGTGGCCAGCCCGAACATGAACAAGTAAGCCGCCACCAGCGGCGGGCCCTGCAGGGCGCGGGCGCCGTTGCCGCGCGCCTGCCAGTCGCCGGCCGCGTAAATGGCCATGGCCGGCACAAAAAACCAGGTGATTTTGGCGTGCAGCGCCAGCACCAGCAAGCCCGCCTGCCACAGCAGGCCGGTGGACAGCACCGTGCTGCTCACCACCTCGGGCCGGCGCCACCAGTAGTAGCCCAGACCCGCGGCCACCAGCACCGCCGTGGCGTAGCTGAAGCTGCCCAGCGCCTGCACGCAATACGTTTGCACGCCCGCCCCAATCACCACCGTCAGCAGCACCAGCAGCCGCGAGCCGTACACGTAGCTCAGGGCCACGCCGGCCACCACCCAGGCCAGCAGCCCGCTCACATCGTACCCCACCAGTTGGTAGAGCTGGCTGACGAGAATGATGGCGGCCCCAAACACCAGCAGCCCCAGCCCGATGAGGCCGTGGCCCAAATCGGCATTGCCGCGCCGCAGGAAATACGTGCCCGCCCCGTAGGCCCCCAGCAGGCTGCCCAGCAGCAGCGCCAGCCGCAGCACGGCAGGCAGGCCCTGCCAGTTGGCGGCCACCACGCTCAGGGCGCTCAGGCCCACCAGCACGCTGCCCAGCAGCGGCAGCAGGCCCACGGCCGGCACTTCGGCCGGGTAGCGGGCCAGCAGCTGTTGCCGCTGCGCTTCGCTGATGAGGCCGTCGGTGACCCAGCCGGGGCTTTCGGTTTCGAGAAATTTACGGGACAAGGTTTTTAGGACAGGAAGGTATGAAGGGATGAGGTGCGGGTTCAAAGAACGTCATGCCGAGCGTCAGCGAAGCATCTTTACTGCAATAGTAATTATTTACTTCTGCGGTAAAGATGCTTCGCTGACGCTCGGCATGACGTCCAACTCTTTTCCCTCCTAATCCCAACCCTCCCTACCCTATTCCTTCCGCGCCCGCGTCATTTCGCGCTTGCCGGGCGGGCCGGGGAGCTTTTCGGTGCGCCAGCCAGCGGCCCGCAGGTTGCGCCGAAACTGGCCCTGGGCGCAGTAGCTCACCAGCACCGCGCCGGGGGCAGCGGCCGCGCAGAGCTTGGCAAAAATGGCTTCCGTCCACAGCTCGGGCTGCTTTTCGGGGGCGAAGGCGTCGAAGTAAATCAGGTCGTAGTACGCGGCGGGCAAAGCCGCCTGCTCCAGCGCCTCGGGCAGCTTGCTGAGGAAAAAATGGGGCGCCAGCGGGTGCGTTTCGGTCCAAGGGGCGGCGTGCAGCCGGTGCAGCAGCGCCACGGTTTCGGGCGCTTCGGTGGCCCATTTTGCGGCCAGTTCGGCTACTACCTCGGGCGGCAGCGGCACGGTTTCGAGGGCGTCGTAGGCCACAGCGGCGCCGGCGGTTTGGACGCGGCCCAGGGTGAGCAGGGCGTTGAGGCCGGTGCCAAGGCCCACTTCGAGCAGGTGCAGCGGCCGGGCGCAGGGCCCGCCCAGGCCGGCTTCGAGCAGGGGCAGCAGCCCCGCCTCGATGAACACGTGCTCCGACTCCTGCCGCGCGCCGTGCCGCGAGTGGTAATGCTCGTCGAGCGCCGGCACGTAGAGCGTGGCCGAGCCGTCGGCCGTGCGCCGCACTTCTACCTTTGGCGCTTCCGGTGCCTGCTGGTCATTGGTTTCCATTTGCCGATTCATTCGCTGATTCACCTATTCACTCATTGCCCACATGGCCCGCGTAAAAGTATCCCTGCCCGATGCCTTCCCCTTTGCCACCGAAATTCCGGTGCGCATCACCGACCTCAACTACGGCGGCCACCTCGGCAACGATGCGCTGCTGAGCCTGCTACACGAGGCGCGGGTGCAGTTTCTGCGCTCCCTGGGCCTGGAAAACGACTACGACCCCGTGAGCAAGCTCGGCCTCATCATGGTCGACGTGGCCGTGGAGTACAAGGGCGAGGCCTTCCACGGCGACGTGCTGCACTTCCGCATGGCCGCCGCCGACGCCAGCAAGTACGGCTTCGACGTGGTGTACCACGTGCACAACCAGGCCGGCAAAGAAATAGCCCGCGCCAAAACCGGCATGCTCTGCTTCGACTACAACGTGCGCAAGCTGCGCCTGCTGCCGCCGGACCTGGCGGCGCGGGTGGGGTAGCCTAAAGTTGAAATCCTTTCCGCAAGCCTTGGTTTACCTGTTGAAGTTCTGCGTCAGTTAGTTCTCCGACCCGACCATGCAACTGACTGCGGTCAAGCATGGCTATTTTTAGCACCCGGACCAATGAAGGTTTGCCTAACCGATTGAGCGCAGTGGGTTGTAGCACCACATCATAAGGCTGAGCTAAGCCCAGATTGCCAATGATGAATGCTACCGTCACATCCGGAGCCTCCACAGCCAAAACCAGTGCCGGCCGCCGCTTGGAGCCTTGTTGATTGGTGAACGGAAACTGTACCTGAAGAATGTCACCCTTTTTCATATGCTCCCACTGACGCAGAAAATACCGGGCCCGTTACTTTTCCTCGTTTAGAAAGTCGTATGCCCGGCTTTGCTGCTGAATGATTCGCATATCGGCAGCAAAATCCGCTTCGGTTTCGTCAGCATCCAGTTCGGCGGCCACTATCGGCAAATTGTCCCATGTTTGCTGAGCCAAGAAGGCCGCGAAATCGCGCACAGATTGAGCCTGAGCTTCGGACAGCGAAGCCAAGAAGCGGCCAGTTTCAGCAATCAATGTTTCGTTACGCATGGGACTCAATTGAAATTCCTTCTGCAAAATACCGCGGTGTCGGCGAAAAGTTCGTTTTTATCGTGAAGCAGGAGGCAACAACTGCGCTAAGCGCTAACGGGAACCCAACGCCCTGTCGGCTTGTATCTTTGTGCTATGCTGCTGGAACTGCCCCTCGCCCCCGTCATTAAAAAGCGTGATATCCGCAAAACCTCGCCCGACGAGCTCAAGGCCTTTATGGTGGAGCACGGCGAGAAGCCTTTCCGCGCCAAGCAAGTGCTGGAATGGCTCTGGAAAAACACCGCTTCCTCGTTTGAGGAGATGAACAACATCTCGGTGGCCACGCGCGAGCTGCTGGCCAACCACTTCGTCATCAACGGCGTGACGGTGCAGAACAAGCAGCTCAGCAACGACGGCACCATCAAATCGGCCTTCAAGCTCTACGACGGCAACGTGGTGGAAGGCGTGCTCATCCCGCACGACACGCGCATGACAGCCTGCATCAGCTCACAAGTGGGCTGCTCGCTGACGTGTAAGTTCTGCGCCACGGGCTACATGGACCGCAAGCGCAACCTCGACGCGGCCGAGATTTACGACCAGGTGGTGCGCATCCGGGAGCAGTGCGAGGCCCAGTACGGCACGCCGCTCACCAACATCGTGTACATGGGCATGGGCGAGCCGCTGCTCAACTACGCCAACGTGGTGGAAAGCGTGCGCCGCATCACCGCGCCCGACGGCCTGAACATGGCCCCGCGCCGCATCACCATCAGCACGGCCGGCATTGCCAAGATGATTAAGAAGCTGGCCGACGACGACGTGAAGGCCAACCTGGCCCTCTCGCTGCACGCGCCCACCGACGGGAAGCGCAACGAAATCATGCCCATCAACGAGGCCAACTCCCTGGCCGCGCTCAAGGAAGCCCTGCAGTACTACCACCAGAAAACCGGCCGCAAAGTCACCTACGAATACATCGTGTTCGACGGCTTCAACGACGGGCTGGACGACGCCGCCGAACTGCTGAAAATCAGCAAATGGCTGCCCTGCAAGGTGAACCTGATTGAGTACAACCCCATCGACAACGCGAGCTATCAGAACGCGGCCGACGACAAAATCACCGCCTTCCACAAGTTCTTGGCCGACCGCGGCGTGCAAACCAACATCCGCCGCTCGCGCGGCAAGGACATCGACGCCGCCTGCGGGCAGCTGGCGGTGAAGGAAAAGGCCGAGGCGGCGTAGCCCAGGCCACTTCGCTCTAAACTCTAAATAAAAAAGGCCCGCCTGCTGACTAGCAGGCGGGCCTTTTTGCGCAGCTGAGGCGCTACTTGATTTTGCCGAAGCGCACCGTGAGCTCGGCGAAGGGAAACGCGGTACCGTCGTTATAGCCGAAGCGGAAGGTGCCGTTGCCGTTGTCCTCGTAGTTGCCGTAGACGTAGGCCAGGCCCAAGCCGCCGCCGATGCGCTGGGCGGCGTAGCGCGCCCCAGCAATGCCGAAGACGCCGGTGGCGGTTCCGTAGGCATCGGAGCTGCGAATGAAATAGGTTTCGTTCATCAGCGACACGCGGCGGCTGATGCGGGTGGCCCCGCCGAGTTCGAACACCGGCGTTTCGTAAAACCCCGCGGAGCCATCGTAGGCGTAGCCCACGCCCAGGGTCAGGTTGTTGTCGGCACTGCCGTAGGTGGCGTTGGCGTAGGTGAGGCCAAAGGCGCCGGTGCGGTTGAAGAGCAGCAGCCCGCCCGCTCCCACCCGGAAGTTTTCGCTCACCGGGAAGCTCACCTTGGGCGTGAAGCCAATGAAATTGACGTCGCCGGCTTCGGGAATAATGCTGCCCATCAGGCCGATGGAAATGTTGTCGGTCACGCCGTAGTTCGCGCTCAGCAGGAAGAGCTCCAGGTTTTGCACGTAGCCTTCGCCCTTGCGCAGGTTGCGGGCCGTGGGGGCAAAAAACAGGCGGTTGCCGTTGCCCACGTCGTCGTAGCCGAGGCGGGCCTGCTCGGCCGAGAGCAGCGCCAGCCGGCTGAGGTTGGCGCGCGGCACGCGCACCAAGCCCAGGTCTTTGGTTTCAAACGTGAGTTCCTCGGGGCCGGCGCTGCGCAGCTCGCCCACGAAGGCGGTGCCCGCTTTCAGCTCCACGCTGTAGGTGCGGCCGATGATTTCGTCGGTGCCGGAGCTCGGGGCCGGGGCGGCGGGGGCAGGAGCGGCGGGTACTCCGGCCGGCGCGCTGGGCGCCGAGGGCAGCGCCACCGGGCCGGGCACCGGGGTTTGGGCGCGCAGCGCGGCCCAGGGGGCGGCCAGCAGGCAAAGCGTAACGCAAGCGGGGAACCTCAGCATGGCCGACAGGAAGTGGTGGTGCCGCAAAGATGCACGGCGGCCCGCAACTGGTTGCACGGCCCGGCGCGCTCCCTACGATTTCCAGCTGCCGGTGGAGCGGGGGCGGCCGGTGGCCTTTTCCTCGTCGGTTTCGCCGGGTGCAATTTCCTCCAGGCGCACGCGCACGGCGTGGGCTTTGGGCTGCACCTTTTGGCCGAAGGCGTCGGCAAACTCCTGGGTAAACTCGGCCCCGAAGAAGATGATGAGCGAGGAGTAGTTGACCCACAGCAGCAGCACAATGGCCGAGCCCGCCGCCCCAAACGCCGAGCCGGGGTTCGATTTGGCGATGTAAAAAGCAATGAGGTACTTGCCAATGACGAAGAGCAGGGCCGTGATGAAGGCCCCGATGCCCACGTCGCGCCACCGGATGACGGCGTCGGGCAGGAAACGGTAGATGAGGGCGAAGAGCAGCGTGGTGATGCCCAGCGACAGCACCACGTCGACGACGTGGATGACGATGACGCCCACTTCCGGAATCTGCCGCTGCAGCCAGTCGGTGAAGGTGCTCAGCACGGCGCTCACCACGAAGGAAATGAGCAGTAGCAGGGCCACGCTCAAAATGAGCCCAAACGAGAGAAACCGCTGCTTGATGAAGGCCCCGATGCCGATGCCGGCGGTTTTCACCTTTAGGTTCCAGATGTCGTTGATGCTTTCCTGCAGGGTGACGAAGAAGGTGGTGGCCGCGAAAATGAGCGTGGCCACCCCGATGGTGGTGGCAATGGGCCCACGCTGCTGCACCGTGAACTTGGCGATGCTGTCCTGCAGGAACTTGGCCGAATCGGCCCCGACCAGCCCCTTCAGCTGCCCGTAAATCTGGCCCGTGAGCGCCTCGCCCCCAAACGCCGCGCTGGCCACCGTGATGACGATGAGCAGCAGCGGCGGCAACGAAAAGATGGTGTAGTACGACAGCGCCGCCGCGTGCCGAAACGAGTTGTTGTTGCTGAACTCCGAAGCCGAGGACTTGAGCACGGCGATGACGTCGGAGAATTTGTAGTGGGAAGCCATGTGGGGAAAGGTGTGGGTTGCGCGGCTTGTAGTACGGCTAGTACGGCGGGGCGTTGGCTGGCTTGGCGTTCCTGAACGTCATGCAGAGCGCAGCGAAGCATCTTTACCGCGAGAGTAAATAATTACTTCCGAGGTAAAGATGCTTCGCTGCGCTCTGCATGACGTTCTTTTCCCTCCACCATCATCCACACTCACCCCTTCGCCAGCGTCCAGCGCAGCGTTTCGATGGGGGCGGCCCGCAGGGCGGCGGCCAGCTCGGCATCGTCGCGGAACTGCAGTTGCGTGAGCACGCTGGCTTCCACGCTCACTTCGATTTCGGGCTGGGCGAAGGGCCAGGGCTCCACCAGCACCGGACCGCCGGGGCCCTGGGGCTGGCGCAAGTCGTAGCGGCGGCCGTCGGGGCCGTGGTGGATTTCGACGGCGCGGCCCATTTCCGGGATTTCGTGGCGGCAGAGGATGAGCGACAGGCGGTCGCACCAGTGCAGCAGGTCGTAGGCCTGCTGGGCTTCGGCCTTGGTGAGCTTGAGGCCGCGGCGCCACTCCTGCTGCCGGGCCTTGAGGTAGTCGAGAAAGGAGGTGATTTCTTCGGACTGGCCCCGCAGGCCCTCGTAGAGGCAGCTCAGGTGCAGGCTGGTGAGCAGGCTGCGCCAGCGCCCCTGGAAGCGGGCGGCGGCCAGCACCCCGGCGGCCTGCTCCAAGGAAAAGGCCTTTTGGGTGAAGTTGGCCGGGGCGCCGGCGGCCGTGAGGCCGTGGTGGCCGCCGCGGCCGCGCCAGGCTTCTTGTTCGTCGTCGTGCTGGGCAATGGCGGCTAGCAGGCCCACCCAGCGGTCGGGCGGCAGCAGGGTGGGCGGCCAGTGCCAGGCCAGCTGCGCGGCCAGCAGGGCGTGGGCCTGCTGGTAGATGATTTGCCAGCCGGCGGGCGTGGAGTTGACTATCATGGGCGGGGTGTAAGGAAAAAGGGATAAGGAATAGGGGAGCAGGGAAGAAGGAAAGGGAGCGGGAATAATGAATACGAACAGAACGTCATGCAGAGCGCTAGCGAAGCATCTTTACCGCAGTAGTAAATCAACTTACTTCCTCGGTAAAGATGCTTCGCTGCGCTCGGCATGACGGGCCGGAGCAACCCTTTCTCCTCATCTCCCCAACCCACATTATTTCCTTACCTTGCCTGCCGCTAAGTCTCTTTTTTTCAACCTTTTTACCCCTACGCATGACCCACAAAACCTACTTTCAGAATTTCTTCGTGGCCCTGTGCGCCGCCCTGAGCGACGACGAGTTTCTGGCTTTTGCCACCACGGTGCTCCTCAACCTGGAGCGCGACGCCCAGGCCCACGCCGAGGACATGGCCTACCTCCAGTCCCTGGTGGAAAAGCTGCGCGCCGCCCACGAGCAGCGCGGGCCGCAGGGCCAGTCGGCCACGGCCGCCACGCTGCGCACGGCCGTGAAAAACTTCCTGGCCTGGGCCAAGCTCACCAACACCGCCAAGGTGTTTCCGGCCTTCCCGGACCGCGCCCAGGCCGAGCGCATCGACATCTTCCCCGGCGGCATGGACGCGCTCTATCATGCCGACCAAAGCAATGTTCTGGGCCGCGCCAAGTACTACCTCGACCGCATCAGCACCACCTACGGCGCCCAAACCAAGGTGCCCCCGGCCCAGGCGGCCGCCGAATACAAGAAGCTGGAAGAAGCCCTCACCGGCCGCACCACCGACCACGCCGACCACCGGGAGGGCAGCGCCGCCGTCGACGCCGAGGAGCTAAACGTGTGCACCGGCCTCTACCGCGCCTACGCCGGCCTGCTGCACACGCACTTTGAACACCCCGAACGGGCCTACGCCTACTTTCCCTTCCCCAATACCACCGGCGCGGCTACCGACGACAACCTGCCCAGCCTGCCCGCCGCCCCTCATCCGGCCGGTTGAATTGCACTGAACCGGTAAAAATTACTCTCTAAACCGGTCCGGACCAATCCGGAGCCTTTTAGAGAGCTCTCGCGAGCCCTCCCGACTCCGCCGGGGTGCTTTAGAGAGCTCTCGCAGGCGCTCCGGGCTGGTCCGGACCGGTTTAGAGAGCTCTCGCAAGGCCTCCCGGCTCGGCCGGGATGCTTTAGAGAGCTCTCGGAAGGGCTCCGGACTGGACCGGAGGGCCTGCGAGAGCTCTCGCAAGGCAACGGGCCGGGGGTTACCTTTGCATAAAAACGCTGTCTATGAATATTTTTACCCCTCGCCTGCGGGCGCTCTTGTTTCTGTTGGTGCTGCTCGGGGCCGGGCCGGCATGGGCCCAGCCCACCTGGCAGTGGGCCACCCAGGGCGTCACGCCGGGCGGGCCGGACGACGCTTACCGCGTCGTTGCCACGGCCGTGGATGGCGCCGGCAACACGGTGGTGGTCGGCAACTTTGAGGGCAGCCTCACGCTCGGCACCACCACTTTGGTGTCCCGGCGGAACTCTGTGGACTATGACAACGACGTCTTCGTGGCGCGCCTGAGCCCCGGCGGGCAATGGCTGCAAGCCGTGAAGGCCACCGCCTCGGACGGGCTGGAAGTGGGCAACGCCGTGGTGGACGCCGCCGGCAACGTGACCATTTCGGGCAACTTCGGCAGTTCTTCCACTACGCCGGGCGCGGGCACCGCCACCTTCGGGGCCATCACCCTCACCGGAACCGGAAACTACAACTTGTTCGTGGCCCGGCTCAGCGCGGCGGGGGTCTGGACGCAGGCGCGGAGCCTGACCAGCGCGGGGACGGGGTACGTAGCGCCCGGGCCGCTGGTGCTCGACGCGGCCGGCAACGCCGTTGTGGTGGGCCAGTTCACCGGCACGCTGGTGGTCGGCAGCAGCACGCTCGTCAACCCCGCCAACGGGTACGACCTGTTCGTGGCCCGGCTCACTCCGGCCGGGCAATGGGTGCAGGCCGTGCAGGCGGCCGGCGCCAACGCCATTGGGTCCGCTTACCCCAAAGCCGCCGCGGTGGACGCCGCGGGCAACCTGGTGGTGGCGGGAAGTTTTAATCGCACGTTCCGTTTCGGCCCCACCCCTCCCCTGGCCAGCGCGGTGGCCGCCAGCGACGACATTTTTGTGGCTCGCTTGAACCCGGCCGGGCAATGGGTGCAGGCCGTGCGGGCCGGCGGGCCGGACATCGACAGCGCCCTAGCTCTGGCCGTGGACGGGGCCGGCAACGCGGTGGTGGGCGGCTACATCGGGGGCGCAGCCACCGGCGGCACCGTCGCGTCCTTTGGCAGCCTGTCGCTCACCAGCGCCGGGCAGCTCGATGCAGTGGTGGCGCGCCTCGACGCCGCCGGCACTTGGACCCAGGCCGTGCGGGCCGGAGGGCCGAACATAGATGCCCTCACCGACCTGGCCCTGGACGGAGCCGGCAACGTGGTGGTGGCCGGGATTTTTGGCATCGACATCAGCCCGGTTTCGAGTGGAGGCACGGCCGACTTTGGCGGCCTCACCATCAGCAGCACCGGCGGGTCCGACGGGTTCGTGGGCCGGCTCAGCGCGGCGGGCCAGTGGCTGCAAGCCGCGCCCGTGGGCGGCCCGCTCGACGACGACATCTTTTTGCTGGCCCTGAGCCCAGACGGAACCGCCACCATCAGCGGCGACTACACGGGTACCGCCACTTTCGGCCCGTTCACCCTCACCCACGCGGGGCCCTACACCACCCCATTTGTGGCCCGGCTGGCGGGCCTGGTCACGGCCGCCCGGGCCGCCACGCCGGCCGAGGTGTTTACCCTCTCCCCCAACCCCGCCACCGCGAACGTGCGCCTGACCTGGCCCGAAGCGGCCGCCACCGCGCGCCCCGTGCTCGTGCTCGATAACCTGGGCCGCGAAGTGCGCCGCCAGGAGTTGCCCGCCCGCGCCACCGCGGCCACGCTGGAGGTGCAGGGACTGGCCCCGGGCCTCTACCTCGTGCGCTGCGGCGCGGCCACCGGCCGGCTCGTGGTGGAGTAAACCGCCCGCATCCCGACAGCAATATCGTTACGCCTCTCCCCTTTCATTTCCTATGCCTCTTTTTACCCTTCGCCTGCGGGCGCTGTTGATTCTGCTGTTGCTGCTCGGGGCCGCCCCGGCCTGGACGCAGCCCACCTGGCAATGGGCCAGCAAAGGGCTGGCCGGTAGCTCGGCCAGCGAGTCGTATGCCACGGCCCTGGCCACCGATGCCGCCGGCAACACCGTCGTGACCGGCAATTTTTACGGCACCCTCACGCTGGGGGCCACCACGCTGGTGAGCGCCGGCAACGCCGACATTTTCGTGGCCCGCCTCGATGCGGCCGGGCAATGGACCCAGGCGGCGCGGGCCGGGGGCGCGGGCAACGATTTTCCCCACGGCCTGCTGGTCGAAGCCAGCGGCGCGGTGGCGGTGGTGGGCGAGTTTGCGGGCACGGCCAGCTTTGGCGGGCTGGCCCTGACCAGCGCGGGCGGGGCCGATGCCTTCGTGGCCCGGCTGGGCACGGGCGGCCAGTGGACGCAGGCCGTGCGGGCCGGCGGCGCGGGGGCCGATGCCGCCTACGGCGCGGCCCCCGGCGGCCCGAGCGATTTGCTGATTGCGGGCAATTTTGAAGGCAGCGCCGGGTTCGGCTCGCTGCCGCTCAGCAGCGCGGGCGGGTCCGACGTGTTTGTGGCCCGCCTCACCCCGGGCGGCACCTGGAGCCAGGCGGCGCGGGCGGGCGGCGGCAGCAGCGACTACTGCTACGGCCTGGCCGTGGATGCCGGCGGCAACGCTTTCGTGGCGGGCTACTTCCTCAACACGGCCGATTTCGGGGCCACCATCCTGACCAGTGCGGGCGGCCCCGACGCCTTTGTGGCCCGGCTCAACCCCTCCCTGCAGTGGACGCAGGCCGTGCGGGCCGGCGGCGCCGACAACGACTTTGGCATGGCCCTGCGCCTTGACGCGGCGGGCAATGTCGTGCTGGCGGGGTATTTCAATGGCAGTGCCGCTTTCGGGGCCACTGCCCTAACCAGCGCGGGCGGCCCCGACGTATTTGTGGCCCGGCTCAGCCCCACCTTGCAGTGGACGCAGGCCGTGCGGGCCGGCGGCACCAACAACGACGTAGCGCTGGCCCTGGCCGTGGACGCGGCGGGGACGGCCACCGTGGCCGGCGTGTTTCGGGGCAGCACCGCGTTTGGCGCCACCAGCCTGGCCAGCGCCGGGGGCAACGACGTCTTCGTGGCTCGCCTAAACCCTGCCGGGCAGTGGATGCAAGCCGTGCAGGGCGGCGGCTCTGAGGAAGATTACGCCTACGCCCTGACCACGAATGGCTCCGAAGCCACCGTTTCGGGCTATTTCATGGGCAATGCCACGCGCTTCGGCAGCACCACGCTGCCGGGCAGTGGCCCCAGCATTCAGGTGGCGTACGTGGCCCACCTCACGGGCCTGGTCACGGCCGCCCGCGCCGCCGCCCCGGCCGAAGTCTTCACCCTCGCCCCCAACCCCGCCGCTACCCAGGTGCGCCTGAGCTGGCCCGAAGCCACGGCCGCCCCGCGCCCTGTGCTGGTGCTGGACAACCTGGGCCGCGAAGTGCGCCGCCAGCTGCTGCCCGCTCGCGCCACTTCGGTCGCCCTCGACGTGCAGGCCCTGGCGCCCGGCCTCTACTTTGTGCGCTGCGGCGCGGCCACCGGCAAGCTGGTGGTGGAATAAACCACCCGCCCCGCCCGCCGTATCCCGGCCATGCCTGAGTTCACCGCCGGCCGTCCCACGCCCCTCGCCCTGCGCCTGCCCGACGGCCGCCGCCTGGGCCTGACGCGCTACGGCAACCCCGCGCACCGGCCAGTAGTGTTCCACCACGGCTTCGGCTCTTCCGGCCTGGAGCTGCCCGATGAGCCGGCCCTGCTGGCCCGCCGGCAGCTGCAGATTGTGGCCTTCGACCGGCCCGGCGTGGGGCAGTCCAGCGTGTATCGGCCGCTCACGTTTTCGTCGTTTGCCGATGACGTGGCGGCGGCGCTCGATGCGCTCGACATTCCGGGGCCGGTGGGCGTGATGGGCTGGTCCGTGGGCGGCGTGCACGCGCTGGCGCTGGCGGCGCGGCACCCGGCGCGGGTGGCGGCGGTGCAGTTGCTCAGCACCTGCCTGCCGCTGGGCGAGCCCGCCGCCTACCGCCGCCTCTCCCGCACCTGGAAACTGCTGCGCTGGGGCCAGACGGCCTTCCCGTGGGCCAACCGCACCACCTTCCTGTGGTTGAGCCGGCAGTGGGCGCGCCGGCCCGATGCCGCCATCGACTGGTTTATTCGCCTCATGCGCGCAGAAGAAGCCCGCGTCACGGCCCGCTACCGGGCCCTGCTGCGCGATGCCGCCGTGCAGGGATTCGCCAACCACGGCCGCGGCGTGTACGACGATGCCCAAGCCTGGTGCCGCCGGCCCGGCTTCCGCATTGAGGACGTGCACGCGCCCGTGCGCCTCTGGCACGGCGCCGATGACGGCGTGTGGGCGCCCGGCAACATTCCTTACGTGGCCGGGCGGCTGCCCCGGGCCACGGTGCAGCTGCTGCCGCAGCAGGGCCACATGCTGTATCTGGAAAACTGGCCGGCCATTCTGGAAGAAATGAGCGGGCTGCTGCCGGCCCTGGTGCCGCCTTTATAGCGCGCGCGGCCCGCACCGGCAGAACTAATTGCCCGTTTAACGTTCTTTGGCCTATGAACCGCTGCCAACGGCGCGGGAACGCGCCAGCTACCGTGTTGGCGCTACATTCAGCCTTTGCCCTTGAACCCCTACCTCCAGCAAATCATTGACAACCCCATGGCTTCCGCGGCCATTGTGGGCAATCTGGTCATCATCGAAAGCCTGCTGTCGGTGGACAACGCCGCCGTGCTGGCCACCATGGTGGGCGACCTGCCCCGCGAACAGCGCCAGAAAGCCCTGCGCTACGGCATTTTTGGGGCGTATATTTTCCGGGGGCTGTGCATCTTGTTTGCGTCGTTTCTCATCCAGTTCTGGTTTCTGAAACCCCTGGGCGGGCTCTACCTGCTGTATCTGGTGTACGGCCATTTCAAGGCCCGCCCCGCGCCCGACGAGGAGGTCATCGTCAAGGAAAAAAGCTGGTTTTATCGCAACACGCTCGGCTTGTTCGGCAAGTTCTGGGCCACCGTGGCCCTGATTGAGCTGATGGATTTGGCCTTTTCCATCGACAACGTGTTTGCCGTGGTGGCCTTCACCGACAACCTGATTCTGATTTGCGCGGGCGTGTTCATCGGCATTCTGGCCATGCGGCTGGTGGCGCAGGCCTTCGTGCTGCTCATGGGCAAGTACCCGTTTCTGGAAACGGCCGCCTTCGTGGTCATCGCCCTGCTGGGGCTCAAGCTGTTGCTGTCGCTGCTGAGCCATTTCCTGCCCGGCCACCCCGTGAGCGAGGCCCTGGAAAGCGAAGCCGCCGACGTGGCCCTCACCGTGCTCACGGTGGCCTGCTTCCTGGTGCCATGGGCCACGTCGCTGCTGTTCAACGTGCCCCGGCGGCCGGGGGGAGCCAAGGGTTAAGCATTGGGGCGCCTGTCATTCTGAGCGCAGCGAAGAACCTTCTCACGGTAGAACAGCTTGCAGTATTTACATGATTACTGCTTAATCGTTTAGCCGTGAGAAGGTTCTTCGCTGCGCTCAGGATGACAGGCGCCCTTAACCGCCACTTCTTAACTCAAATGCTCCAGCATGTCGGCCGTCATCTTGTCCAGGTCAAAATCGGGCTGCCAGCCCCAGTCCTGCCGGGCCTTGGAGTCGTCGATGCTGGCGGGCCAGGAGTTGGCAATCTGCTGGCGGCCGTCGGGCTTGTAAGTGACTTCAAAGCCGGGCAGGTGCTGCTGGATGCTGGCCGTGATTTCGGCCGGCGAGAAGCTCATGGCGCCCAGGTTGTAGCTGGTGCGCACCTTGATTTGCTCGGCCGGGGCGTGCATGAGGTCCAGCGTGGCCTTGAGGGCGTCGGGCATGTACATCATGGGCAAATACGTGTTTTCTTCGAGGAAGCACTCGTAGGTTGAGCCGGCCACGGCCTTGTGGTAGATGTCCACGGCGTAGTCGGTGGTGCCGCCGCCGGGCAGGCTCTTGTAGCCGATGAGGCCGGGGTAGCGCAGGCTGCGCACGTCCAGGCCGTGCTTGCGGTGGTACCACTCGCACCACTGCTCGCCGGCCAGCTTGCTGATGCCGTACACCGTGTTGGGGTTCATGATGGTGACCTGCGGCGTGTGCTCGCGCGGCGTGTCGGGCCCGAACACGGCAATGGAGCTGGGCCAGTACACTTGGGCCACGCCGTGGGCCACGGCCGCTTCGAGCACGATGAGCAGGCCGTCCATGTTCAGCTGCCAGCCGAAAAGCGGGTTTTTCTCGGCCGTGGCCGAGAGCAGAGCCGCGAGGTGGTAAATCTGTTTGGGCCGGTACTGGCGAATGAGCTTGTCAAGGCGGGTGCGGTCGAGCACGTCGAGCAGCTCGAAGGGGCCGTCGGCCAGCAGTTCGGGGTTCTTGGGGGGGCGCACGTCGGCGGCCACCACGCAGTGGGGGGCGTAGCGCTGGCGCAGGGCCGCCACCAGCTCCAGGCCCAGCTGGCCGCAGGCGCCAATGACCAGCACGGAGCCGGGTAAAACAGTAGTAGCGGGGTCGCCGGAAGTGGGGGTCATATGGGGAGAATAAGTGGGGTGGGAAGCCGGAATGGGCGCAAAGATACCGGCCTTGCCGTAGCCCAACCGTGGCGGGCTACGTAGTAGCATCTTCCACGTTGCCCGTGCCCCTCCCCCGGGGCGGTTCTTTCCATGCCCGAACCCACACCCCTCTACTCGCTGATTTACCGCAGCCAGGCCTCCCGCGCCGTGCACGAAGTCACCCTGACGTCGCTGCTGCGCAAGGCCCGCCTCTACAATCAGCAAGCCCGCATCACCGGCCTGCTGCTCTTCGCCAAAGGGCAGTTTTTGCAGCTGCTGGAAGGCCCTGAATCCGCCCTCAGCGACTTGTACGCCCGCATCAACGACGACCCGCGGCACTACGACGTGCGCACGCTCAGCTACGGGCCCATCGAGGCCCGCTCGTTTCCGCTCGCGCCCCTGGCCTACAAGTTCGTCGAAGCTGCTTTCATTGAAAAAGTGGCCGGTTGCGTGCCCCTGCCCGCCGACATCGGCCTCACGGCCGGCCCGTGCAAGGAAGTGAGCCAGTTGCTGCGCAGCTTCGCCCAGGACCGCGCCGCCGAATCGTAGGCGGCAGCCTCGCAGCCGGGGCCCGGCGGTATCTTCGGCCCGATGAGTAACCGACTGCTTTTCCTGGTATTGGGGCTGAGCGCGCTGCTGGGCCGCCCGGCCGCCCGCGCCCAAACGGCCCCCGCCCCGCCCTACCGCAACTTGGTGATGGAGGGCGGCGGCATCCGGGGCATTGCCTACGGCGGGGCGCTGCAGGAGCTGGAGCAGCGCGGGGTGCTGGCGGGCATCCGGCGGGTAGGCGGCACCTCGGCCGGAGCCGTTCAGGCGGCGCTGCTGGCCGTGGGGTATTCGGCGCAGGAAATCATCGACGTGGTGAACGCCACGCCCGTGCAACGGCTCAACGACGGCCGGTTCATCTTTTTCGGGGGCACGCACCGGCTCATCACGCAGTACGGCTGGTACCGGGGCGACGAGTTTGCCCGCTACTTCGGCGAGCTAGTGGCCCGCAAAACCCAGCGGCCCAACCTCACGCTGGCCGAACTGCACGAGCTGGCGCAAAAAGAGCCCGGCCGCTACCGCGACCTCTACACCACCGGCACCAACCTCACCCAGCAGCGCGTGCAGGTGTTCAGCTACGAAACCAACCCCGCCATGCGCGTGGCCGACGCCGTGCGCATCAGCATGAGCATTCCGCTGTATTTCCGGGCCGTGCTGCTCGATGCCCATGGCAACGTGGTGACGGGCAACCCCGCCCCCGGCCAGCCCGTGCAGGTGCTGGTGGACGGCGGCCTGCTGGCCAACTATCCCATCGATTTGTTCGACTACCCGCGCTACCTGCCCGCCGGCTTCACCGGGCCGCCCGACGCGCGCGGCCACGTCTTCAACTCCGAAACCCTGGGCCTGCGCCTCGACCGCGCCGAGCAGATTCCGTTGGATGCGGCGCCCACCGGCCGTCAGCAGCTGGCGCCCTACGACATTCAGGATTTCAACTCCTACATGGCCGCGCTCTACACCGTGGCCCTCGAAAACCTCAACCCCGTGCAGCCCGCCGACCGGGTGCGCACCGTAAGCATCGACTTCCTGAACTTCAGCCCCAAAATCAAGCGCGTGACCGATGCGCAGAAGCAGCAGCTGATGGACAGCGGACGCAGGGGCGTGCGGGCGTTTCTGGCGCGGCAAGAAGGAAGATAATTGTGTAACAACGCGCCGGCGACGACGATAACACCCTCATGAAAAGTGATTCCTTTCGTTCATGAGTTTAAAAACAGGAGCAGGCACTGCTGCTTTGTTGCTGCTGGTTGTGGTGCTGCCACTGCTGCTGAGCACCGGTGAATATTTCCGCAATCAAAAGCTCGCCCAGCCAGTCGTTCGGTTTGTATACAGACCTTGGCGCGACATGAGCTTCTGGTGGACGTTGTTGCAGACTTTTTACGGGTTGGCGTTGCTTGTAGGAGCGGGTTTCACGGCGGTCAAGTCAGGAGTCAACCCACTTACTTTTATTGCAGACACGTTGCTTTTGCTGGTGGCTTGGCGTTGTTTTCCGGCTATTTGCTTGTGGTGGGCATACTGGCAATGGGATGGCCGGGCTTTCCTTCGCTTCGACCGGGCGAGAAGAGAAATAACCTATACCAATCGGGAAATCAACTTCACTTTTTCAGTGTCGGAAATCGAACGATTTGTTCGTTGTACTCCCGCTGCAACCCGGGCTGCGAGTGCTGACTATAGCTATGCAATTCTTTACCTCACGAATGCCCGTGAACTGCGGGTGACTTCGTTGCTGTGCGATGCAATTGACTGGCTATCCGTGTTGCCAGCCGTCAAAGCCGAAGTCATCAACCAACGATTTGCATGGTTGCCCACGGATTCTAAGTTCAAAAAGTTTTTCAGCCCTTTTTCCAGCTAACAGCCAACTAAAACAATAAGGGTGCAACGGCTTAAAGCCGTTGCACCCCTTCGTTTCATACCGCGGCCAAAATCTGACTACGCCGTGCGGAAGCCCGTAGCTTGGCGAATGTTGCGCTCGTTGCCGGTGGCCGGGTCGGCGTAGGAATGGTCGCCCACTTCCACCGACAGGCGCTTGCCGACCAGTTGCTTGGTGTCGAGGTCTTTGCCGGCTTCGGGCTTGATGCCCACGGCCGAGTACAATTGGAGAATGATGGGGTGGCCGGCTTCGGAATTGTAGAAGCGCTGCGTCACAAATCCGTCTTCGTTTTCCATGTGCGCGGCGAAAAACGGCACGTTCTGGTGCTCGCTCACGCCTTCTTCGATGCCGGTGATTTCGACCGTGTGGCGGCCGTCGGGCAGGAAGCCTTTTTCCTGGCCTTTGTCAACTGCGATTTTCATAACACTAAATTTTTTGGGAGATAAAAGCTAACTTATTTAGTCTAACGAGAAGCCCGCGCCAGGGTTGCATGAGGGGCGGCCAAAAGTGCCGTGTAGCTTTGCGCGCACTTGCCGGCGCTTCTCCGGCTTACCTTAAGTTACCATGCGAAACGGCTGCCTCTTGCTCCTGCTGGCCTTTGCCGGGCTGACCACCGCCCGCGCGCAAACGCCGGCCGCCTTTGCCCTGCCCCACGGCCTGCGCCTGACCGTGCGGGGCCACGCCGCCGTCATCACCGACGCGAAAGGCGGCGTGGTGGCTCGCAACAACCGCCTCATTCGGCAGGCCGAAGACCGCACCGACTGCCCCGCCGACGGGTTCCGCACGGTGGTGGTCAAGGGCAATTTCTTCACCATTGAGCAGCAAAACTGCGGCGGCTGGTTTTTTATCAACGAGTACGTCACCTTCAAATACGTGCCGGCCTCGGGCCGCATTCAGCTGCACAAGTTCGGGCAGACGTTCATCGACCGGCGCGACCCCAATGCGGACATGCCCAACCAGGTCCTGACCGAAAAGCAATTTGGCCAACTCACCTTTGGGCTCGTCGACCTGGAAGCGCTCTACGCCCTGCCGGCGCCCACTAAGTAAGCCCGCCTCAAGCCCCGCTGCCGGCGGGCGCCACAACTCCCGGCCCGCCGGTATCTTTGGCTTCCCGGTTTCCACTTCCCACCGCCCACCCTATGTACGCCACCCTCCAGCCCGACCTCACCCAGCAGCTTCAGGAAATAAAAGACGCCGGCCTTTTCAAGAAGGAGCGCATCATCACCTCGCCCCAGGGCGCCGAGATTGAAACCAACGAAGCCGGCGAAGTGCTGAACTTCTGCGCCAACAACTACCTGGGCCTGAGCTCGCACCCCGAGGTCATCAAGGCCGCCAAGGAAGCCATCGACTCGCACGGCTACGGCATGTCGTCGGTGCGCTTCATCTGCGGCACGCAGGACATTCACAAGCAGCTGGAAGCCAAGCTGGCCGAGTTTCTGGGCACGGAGGACACCATTCTCTACGCCGCCGCCTTCGACGCCAACGGCGGGGTGTTCGAGCCGCTGTTTAACGAGCAGGACGCCATTATTTCCGACGCCCTGAACCACGCCAGCATCATCGACGGCGTGCGCCTGTGCAAGGCCCAGCGCTACCGCTACCAGCACAACGACATGGCCGACCTGGAAAAGCAGCTCCAGGACGCCCAGGCCAAGGGCACGCGCCACCGCATCATCGTGACGGACGGCTCGTTCTCCATGGACGGCACCATCGCGCAGCTCGATAAAATCTGCGACCTCGCCGACAAATACCAGGCCCTGGTGATGGTGGACGAGTGCCACTCCTCTGGCTTTTTGGGCAAAACCGGGCGCGGCACCCACGAAATGCGCGGCGTGATGGGCCGCATCGACATCATCACCGGCACGCTGGGCAAGGCGCTGGGCGGGGCCATGGGCGGCTTCACTTCGGGCCGCAAGGAAATCATCGACATGCTGCGCCAGCGCAGCCGCCCGTATTTGTTCTCCAACACGCTGGCGCCCGCCATCGTGGGCGCCTCGCTGCGCGTGCTGGAGCTGCTGACGGAAAGCACTAAGCTGCGCGACCAGCTTGAGGAAAACACCCAGTACTTCCGCGAGAAGATGACGGCCGCCGGCTTCGACATCCGCCCCGGCCAGCACCCCATCGTGCCCGTGATGCTCTACGACGCCAAGCTGGCCCAGGAATTCGCGGCCAAAATGCTCGACAAGGGCATCTACGTGGTGGGTTTCTACTACCCGGTGGTGCCGCAGGGCCAGGCCCGCATCCGGGTGCAGCTTTCGGCCGGCCACACCCGCGCCCACCTCGACAAGGCCATTGCCGCATTCATTGCAGTGGGCAAGGAACTGGGCACGCTCAAGGAACCGGGCGCGGCGCAGTCCGGCGCCGGGCAGGTGGTGACGAACACGCCGTGAGGCTGAAAGCGGCCGTTTTTGAGCAAGCCCCGATTATTTCGGGGCTTGCTCAAATTCTTTGATGATGTCAGGCAGCTCCGGCGTTGGCGTGCTCATTTTGGCGGGGGAAGTGCCTCTCATTCTGGCCGCAGCCTCGTTTAGGGGCTGAAGAGCTTCGTTCAGGGCTTTCTCGGCTTGCATGCGCTTGTGAGCCGCTTGGGCAAAGTCCTGCTTTTGAGCCGCCTTGCTGGCTTCGTCCAGTAGGTCGTGAACGGCTTTTACTCGTTTCTGGTACGTTATTACCTGCGTGCCCAATGCTCCGTAGCCCACGGGCAGCGCCTTGGCTTTCGCCTTTAGTGCCTCCACGCTGCTGATGAATTTCTGGAGGCGCGCCTGCTCGTCGGGCACGGCCATGAGGTAGCCCAGCGTCACCAGTTCGAGGCGGTCGTAGCGCTGCTGCCGTTCCACCCGCCGGGCACCCGGAGTTGGCTGTCGCGATTCGGTGCGGTTGAACAAGGTGATAATGGGAATGTCGATGGTGACTCCCGCGTTGAAGCGCATGGAATTTAAGAACGGAGCGGAGCCCGCCGTTTTCAGCCCAGTCGTGTCCAACTGCCGCAGTTGCGGCGTGAACTGGGCCCCGGCAAACACTGAAATGGGCGTATTGCGGAACCCGTGGATGGCAAATACGCCCGGCGCGAATACGTGCCGGAAATCAACATTCTGCGGCACGGTGCTGGTTTGCGAGTCTTTGAGGCGTAGGAGTACCGGGACGCCCAAATCGACCACCGACACGAACAAGCTGAACGCCGAGCCCGTGAGGTAGCTTTCCTGGCCAGTGGCGTTGTAGTAGCGGTAGGCCTGGTCGACCCGGCCGAGGCGCTTGGCGTACCGCCCCGAGGTGGGGTGCTGCAGGGCGTTCAGGCGGGCTTGTTGGGCTGCCCCGCGCCAGCCCCAGCTGAACGCCAGCCCGATGGGGGCACTGAAACCCACGTTGGACCGCCACGGGGTGCTCGGCACCACGGCTGCCGCATCGGCCGGGACCGAAGTGCGTTCCAACCCGCCCGTTACGCCGCCGAACGCATTGAGGGTAAGGCTGCTGAAGCTGCGTCGCTTCACGCTGGAGCTGCCCACGGGCAGGGCCGCGGCTTCGAGGGCGGCACGCACGTCGTCGGGGTTTTTAGCCTGGGCCAGCGCCGCCATGAAGCCCCCGTAGCGGACTATCTGCGGGAGGCTGCGCAGGCGGGTATCCGCGGCTTGCGTAGCCGAGAGCTGTGCCACGAGTTCGGCGGGGTCCGTGGTTTTGGTGCCGGCGGTGGGCGCCGTCGAAACGGGTGAGAGCGTGAGCAGCACCACTTCCAGAAAGTTTGAGATGGTGACGCCGTAATCGCCGCGGTCAGCGGCCACGTAGCCTTCCAGCAGAGCCCGACTCACTTTGTTGAGGGTGGGCAGCACGGCCAAAAACTGCTGGGTTTTGCTGCTAACGGGCAGGATGTTGCCGGCCACGAAATCCAGGCTTTGCTGCACGGTCTGGTAAAGCGGCACAAAATCGTCGGCGCGCAGCCGGGAGGTGGCGCCGGCCGCGTCGGTGGGGGCCTTCAGCCGCTGCACCTGCTGCTCCAGTTCGGTGCTCAAATTCACGAAGCCCAGCGCTACTTCCCGGAACTTCTCGCCGCCTCGTTCGTGCATCAGCTTGAAGTAAGGGTGCGCGGGCAGGGGCACCGGCCCAAGGCTGGCCACAAACGGCAGCCGGCTGACGCGCTGCCACACCAGGCCGGTGAAGAAACGCTGCGTTTGGGCCTCGGTGAGCAGGGGCGTCAGAGTCGCGCGCAGTTGCCAGGCTCGGGTCAGGCTTCCATCATCCAGCAGCGCATCCGACAACACTTTCGACACTTGCAAAGCCTCCTGAATGGGATATTTGCTGGCGTTGATTTCCGCCGCGAAGGCCGTGGTCACGTCGTTTTGCAGATAGGAAATCAGGTCGGCCGGGTGCGTGCCGTGGGCCAGGTAATGCACCGCGCGCGTGGCCACGTAAGAATAGCGCAGCACTTGCCCCGACGTGGACGCCTCCCGCAACTGGCGCTGGTAAAACTTTTGGGTCCGTAGCATTTCGCTGTAGCTGAAGAGCAGTTCCCGCAGGTCGTGCTCGAACGTGCCGCGCAGCGTTTGCACCAGCGTGCCGTAATCGGCCGTGCCGCTGGTGAGCAGGCGGGCCGTGCTTGGAAACAGCAGCTGCAGTTCCACGTAGGTGGTGTCGTGCAGCAGGGCCGCGAAGTGCTGAAAAAACGCGGCATTCACTTCCTGCTTCAGCCGGTCGGCCAGGAAGTCGGCGGTGCCCACCACAATGTCGGATTGCAGCGAACCCGTGCTCTGCCGCGGACGGCTGGAGCCTTGCGTGGCCACCGGCGAGGGCGGGGGCAGCCCCAGGCCGGGCGTAGAAAACGAAACCGGCGCATTCAGCGCATTTTGGACATCAAAGGAAATCTGACGGTCGGGCTGTGCCACGTGAGCCGCCTTGTCGCGCAAAACCGCCGCCAGCGCTTTGTTTTCCACAAACCGGCTCCACAGCAGCAGGCTATCGGCGCCCAGCTTCAGCAGCACGGGCTTTTCACCCCAGAAATGTTGCACCTCGCGTTCCAACTGTTCTTTTGCCAGCCTCAAAAACACGCTTCTTACCAGCTCGGGCGCCTGCTTCGCCGTATCGGCGGGGGCACACGCCACTTTGTAAGCCCCGAACAGGCCAGCGGCCCGTCTGGCCGAATCGGCGCGGTTGGTGGCAGGGCGCAGGGCCAACCCAGCGGCCCGTTCCAGCGCGGCCCTCACTTGGGCAGCCGCCTTGCTTTCCGCATCCTTTGCCTCAAGGGCCAGCCGAATGCGGTTACCATTCTGCACCCCCCGCGCCCACCGGTTGAACATTGTGTCCATGGCCGTGGCCAAGAGTGGATTTCTCTGATAAGCTTTTCGCAGTTTCACCACGGTGGTCACGCCCGAATCCGTCGGCGTATTGGTGGCCAATACCTGAAAAAAGCCCTGGCTGGCCTCTAGTAGCTTGGTTTCTTGTTGCCCTGCCCCAGTCCCAACACGAATCAGACTATCGGAGCGGGAATAGAAAACGTGCAGTGAATGCGCCATCCGCACCGCATTTTGCCCATAGCTGGCGAGCGGCAGCCACAACAGGCACCATCCAATTGCCAAAAAGTATAGTTTCTTCATAGGTAGAACGTTAAGAGCCTTACTATTTTCTTCCCACACACCACTTGGCCACAATAATACTGCTATATTATCACTAATAATTATAATAAAGCAAATGTTCTAATATTCATCTTGCTACTGATACCAAGCCTGTGCTTTTTCGCAAGTTGCTTTTCACAAAAAGGCCCCGCTGGCATTGCCAGCGGGGCCTTTTTATTTCACTTACGCGAAGCGAAGTACTACTCGCGCACCACGCGCTGCGTGAGCACGCCCTGCTCGGTTAGCACCCGGAAGGTGTAGACGCCCGAAGCCAGTTGGCTGAGCTTGAGCTGGCCCGTACCGGCGGCCACCGTGCCGGTGTGCACCACCTGGCCCAGCGAGTTGAGTACCGTCAGGCGCGAAGCTTTGGCGTTGATGCCGCTCAGTTCCACCGTCAGTTGGCCGTCGGCCGTCGGGTTGGGGAACACGCGCAGGCTCACGCCGTTCAGGCTGGCGGTTTGCGTGCCCGTTACCACCGCCGATACCGCCGCCGAAGGAATCGACGAGCAACCGTTGGCCGAGGTGGCCACCACGGTGTAGCTGCCGCTCTGGTTGTTGCCGTTCAGCGTCAGCGTGCCGGTCGTGTTGGGAGCGCCCACGGGGGTAGTGCCCTGGTAGAACTGGTAGGTGAGGCCGGTGAGGGCCGGCGTGCTCAGCACCACGGCACCGCCCGGCTGCGGGGTGGCCGTGAGCGTGGGCTGGCCCACCCCGAAGATGACCGTGAACGTGGCCGTGGACGAGGCCCCGCCGCTGCAAGCGCCCGTGCCAACCACCGTATTGGTGATGGTGAAGGTGCCGTCGATGTTGGTGTTGGCCAGGGTAATCACCCCGGTGGTGGGGTTGATGCGCAAGCCGAAGCCCGACGCCGTGAACGTGCCCGCCTGGGCGCCCGGCGCCAGAATGGGCGCCACCGTCACCGGCGAGTTGGTGCAGTACGTGCCCGCCGGGTAGCTAAAGCCCGAAGCGGGCGGCGCCGTGATGCTGAGCACCACCCGGGCCGTCGAGGTGCAGGGGGCGGCCGGGCCGGTGGGGGTGAGCGTAATCGTGACCGTGCCGGCCGCGATGTCGGCCGCCGAGGGCGTGTAGGTGGCGTTGAGCGTGGTGGCGTTGGGCGAGAACGTGCCCGTGCCGCTCGTGGTATACAAGCCGCCCGTGGCCGTGCCGGCAATGGCGCCGGTGAGGACGTACGGGGTGCTGCCGCAGATGCTGGCCGCCGAAGCCGGCAGCGTCGCCACCAGGCCGGGCGTCACGTTCACCTGAATAGGCGTGCGCGAGGTGCCCACGCACTCCGAGCCCACCTGCCAGTTGTAGAAGAAGTAGTAGTAATCGATGCCCAGGCTACCGCTCGTGAGCGAGACTACGCCGCTCGGCGAAGTGTAGGGATAAGCCGTGGCGGGCTGGGGCGTGCTGCTGAAGTCGCGCACGAGGGTGGTGCTCGAAGCGCTCAAGAACAACTGGTACGGGCCGGCGGCCGGCACGGCAAAGTTGAGCGTGAGGGTGCGGGCTTGCAGAGCGTTGGTTGTGTTGGCCGGAATCGACACGGTGGTTTGCGTCACGATGCCGCCCGCGGCCGTGCCGTTCAGGTTGTTGCCGTTCAGCAGTTGAATGGTGGCCGTGCCGGCCGAGGCGTTGGCGGTCTGATACACGGTCACGTTGACGATGGACGTCGGGGCCGTGGCGGTGAAGTTGATGCCACCGGTGCCGTTGGAGCCGTCGGTGCCCGTCGTCGAGGGCTTGCCCACGTTCTCTTGGCTGCCCGCAAAGGCCTCGGCGTAGTAGGTGGTGTTGGCCGTGAGGGCCGGGGTCACGTAGGGGTTGCCGGTGCCGAGGGCGGTGCCGCCGGTAGCGGCTGCAAAGTAGCGCACCGAGATGCCCGCCGGCACCGTGGCCGAGAGCGTGGCGGTGGCGCCGGCGCAGGTGCTCACCGGCGAGGGAGCGGCCGAAATCACCGGGTTGTTCACCACCACCACGGCCACGTTGCTGTTCGTTACGTTGGTGCCGCAGCTGGCTTGCACGCGGTAGTAAGTGGTGCTGGTGAGCACCGGCGTGGTGTAGCTGGCCGACGTAGCGCCGGCCACGTTGCTAAACGGGCCGGTGGCGCTGGCGCTGCTCTGGTACTGCAGGGTGCCGCCCGAGAAGCCGGCCAGGCTCAGCGTGGCCGTGCCGCTCACGCAGATGGAGTAGGAAGCGGGCGAGAGCGTGCCGGCCACCGGAGCGGCCACGTTCAGGGTGGGCGCGGGCACCAGCAGGTCGTTGGCGGTGTTGCCGTCGCCGGTCACGGTGGCCCGCACCGCAAAGGTGTAGGCGCCCACCGGGGTAAAGTTGGCCTGGCTGGTGAGGGTGACGTTTTGCGTCGCCGTCGGCGCCAGCGTGCCCGTGTTGATGACCTGCGGGGTCAGGGTTTGCGTGGAGCCGGCCGGGCCGCTGATGACCACCGACACTGTGAGCGGGTTGGTGGCGAAGTTCAGGGCCGAGGAGCCGTTGTTGCGCACGGTCACGGTTACGGGCGTATTGGCGCCGAAGCACGTGGCCGCGCTGCTGTTGTTGGGCGAAACCAGGGCAATGGGAGCAATGTCCACGGTCTGGGGCGTGTACTCGTAGGCGCCGATGTCAGGCGTCGTGGCCGAGCGCGGGGCGCCGGTGAAGTCCGTGGTGATGCCGGCCACCGGCGTGCCCACGTTGTTGAGCAGGGGGCTGATGGGCTGCAGGTCGGTGTTGGTGCTGAACACCGGGTCGGCGTTCACCGAGCTGGCGTCTTTGCCGGTCGCGGCTTGCAGCGCGGCCAGGGTGGCCACGGCCGTGCTGGTCGAGACGCCGCCCGTGCCGCCCACGTTGGCAAGCACGCCCTGGGCACCGGCCACGAAGTAGTCGTTGCTATTGAGCACGGTGTAGGCCGAGGCCGGGGCGTAGGTGTAGAACGAGTACGCCACGCTGGCGGTGGTGCCGCCGGTCACGAGCGAGTTCACCAGCACGTTGTTGGCCACGGTCAGGTTGGTCGAGCCCGAGTTCACAAACAGCGCCGCCGAGAGGTAAGTGCTGGTAGGAACCGTGAGGTAGTTGCCGTACAGGTTCACGGAGTTGTAGGCCACCGTGATGCCCGAGCCGCTGGCCACGCGAATGCCGATGATGGCGTCCGTAGTGAGCGAGCTCCAGCCCGAGCCGTTCATGCCCGACACCACGTTGTTGCTCACGCGCAGGTTGCTGGTGGCGTTGCCGGTGGCAATCTCGATGCCCTTGCCGCCGTAGCCGCCGGTGGGGGCGCCCCACACGTTTTCCACGCGGTTGCGGTCCACCACGCCGTTGATGAAGTTCGTGCCCAGGGCGATGCCGTAGGCGTTGGTGCTGCTGGTCGTCACGCCGCTGATGACGTTCTGGCTCACCGTGGCGCCGTTCACGCCGTTCGGGAAGTTCATGCCGTAGGTCGTGGCCGAAGCCGACACGTTGCGCACCGAGTTGCCGCTGATGAGCGGGCTCACGGCATTGGCCAGGTACAGACCGGTGTTGCCGATGTTGTCGGCCGCGGCGGCCGTGGCCGGCCCAATCAGGTTGTTGGTGATGGACAGGCCGTCGAGGCCGCCGGCGCTCACGGCCGCGCTGCCATTGGCGTAAATGCCGTAGTACACGCCCGTAATCGAGTTGTTCTGAATGGTCAGGTTGTCGTTATCCGCGCCGGTGCCGGTGGTGGGGCTGCCCACGGGCGTAGCCGTCACCAAAATGCCAAACGAAGTCGTGTTGGTGTTGCTGCCGCCGCGCAGGTTCAGGTTGCGCAGGGCCAGGTTGGAAGTGCCGGCGCCCACGCCCTGGCTGCCCACGGTGATAACCGCGGCGGCCGTGTTCTGGCCGTTCGTCAGGGTGAGGTTGCGCTGCGTGCCGCCCGCCACGTTCGAGCCGTCCAGCGTGAGGTAGGTGGTGGCGTTGAAGGTCAGCAGGCTGCTGGCCGAGCCCGACACGGTGCTCGTCACGCCCGTGTAGGGGCTGAAGCGGGCCGTGTTGGTGGCCGAAGCCGAGGGGTTGGCGGTGAACACAATGGGGAACGTCTCGGCCGTCGAGTACGTGGCGTCGAGCAGGTAGAACGTCACGGCGCCGCTCAGCACGTTGGCGTTGTAGGCATTGGCCGCGGCCGTCAGGGTCGGGAAGATGTGGTCGGCGGCGGTGCCGGCCGGGGGCGTGGAGGTGCCCACGTAGTAGGTGCCGCTCAGCGTGGTCACAATCTGGAACGAGCCGGGCGTGGCCGGGGCCGTGGTGCCGGGCGGGGTGGCGCCGGTGCCGCCACTGGGCGCCGTGCTCACGTTGGGCGTAGCCGACAGGTCCTGCGCGGCCACGTAATACTGCACCACGTCGCCGGAAGCCACGCCGCCGCCGGGCAGCAGGGCGTAGTTCAGGGTGAAGGTGTAGCTGCTGCCGCTCACGCTGGTGGCGTTCACGAACACGAAGGCGCCGCTGGTGCCTTTGCGGTAGTACAGGCGCGGGGCGTTGGCGCCGGTGGCCACGCCCGCCGGGTCCGTGATGGTCACCGTCAGCGTGCGGTTGGCGGTGCTGGTGGTGTTGTTCAGGGTGGCGTTCAGAATGGCGGGGCCGCTCAGGTCGAGCAACTGGTAGGTGCCTTCGTAGGCGCCGAGGTCCGGCGCGGTGGCGCTGCGGGTGGCGTTGGCGTAGTCGGTGGTGATGCCGCTGATGGGCGCGGCGTTGCCCTCCACCTGGGTGGGCGTGGTGGTGCTCACCCGCAGGAAGGTGGCCGCCGTGCCCGAGGTGCTCACGAAGGGCACGTTTTCGGTCAGCGAATTGCCTTCGCGGTTGCCGAGGAAAGCCTTGTAATCCGCCAGCGTCGAGGCCGTGTTGGCCAGCGTGGCGGGCGTGGTGCCTTCGGCGTAAATGTAGTTGCCCGTCGTGGCCGGCGCGCCGGCGTAGTACAGGTTGTTGTTGGTGAGGTTGGTGAGGTTGGCCGGCGTCACGCCGGTGGTGCCGCCGGAGCGGCGCAGGGCCGCGGTGCTGCCCGTGCCCGCCGCCGTCGACGTGTTCACCACGATGTTGTTGCGCAGGGTGACGAGCGTGGTGGCCGTGGAGGTGAAGTAGATGCCCGACGTGCCGAAGTTGGTGCCCGAGCTGGAGGCGTTCAGGTAGATGCTGTTGTATTGGGCATCGGCCGTGGTGCCGCCGGCCAGGTACAGGCCCGTGATGGCCGTGGTGCTCGAAGCATTGGGCGCCCGCAAATCACCGATGAGGTTGTTGGTGACCGTGGAAGTGGTGCTGGTGGTGTAGATGCCGTAGATGGTGGCCGACGTGCCCGTGGCCGTCAGGGCCGACACACGGTTGCGGTACACGTCGGCGGTGCTGCCGCCGCTCAGGTACACGCCGTAGAGGTTGCTGCCGTCGCAGGTAATGTTCTGGATGGTGTTGCCGTAGAACTGGACGGCCGTCGTGGAGTTGGGGAAGCCGTAGAAGCAGTAGACGTAGTTGCCGGTGCCGGTCACCGCCACGTCGCTGATGGTGTTGTTGTACACGTTCAGCGCGGTGGTGGGGCTGGTGCTGATGTATACCAGGTAATTGAAGGCCGTGGAGCCCGTGCGGTTGACGTTGCTGATGGTGTTGCCGGACACGTTCAGCGTCGGCACCGAAGACCCGTTGTAGATGCCGTACAACGACCCCGACGAGTTAAGCAACGAGCTTGCGCTCAAGCTGTTATTAGCCACGTTCACCGTGGCGGCCGCGCCGTTGAGGCCATTGGCACCGCTGCCGTTGTAGATGCCGTAGGTCGACGAGCCCGTTGCGTTGCTGTTCAGGTTCAGGGTGTTGCCCAGGGCGTCGGCGCCGCCGCCGGTGCCCAGGTAGATGCCGTAGAGCGTGCTGGTGGGGCCCGTGGTGGTGGCCGCCGTGGTGCTACTCAGGGTGTTGCCCTGCACCTTCATGCCATTCTGCGACACGGAGTAGACGCCGTAGGCCGTGCTCGTGGTCCCGAAGTCCGAGATGGTGTTGCCGGTGGGCGCGGTGCCGCTCACCACGCTGCCCACCTCGTTGTTCTGGTCGTAGTACAGGTACGGGCTGGAGGCCGCGTAGCCGTTCACGTACACGCCGTTGTTGACTCCGCTGATGGTGTTGCCGTAGAACTTGTTGTTGGAGTTGGTGCCGGCGGCCGTGGTGGGCACGAGCTGGCTGGTGCTGGCCGGCGTGTGGTTGTTGGAGTAGATGCCCGACGTGGCCGTGCCTTTCTGCAGCGTGATGGCGCAGTTCCGAATCACCACGTTCTGGCAGCCGTCCACGGGCGTGCTGGTTTTGAGCAGGGCAAAGCCCCATTCCATGCGCGTGGTGGTGGTGGCGTTGGCCGCGGGGTCCACCAGCGTCAGGCCGTCGAAGGTGACGTAGTCGGCCCCTTGCAGGGTGAAAATGGCGTCGAGCGTGGTCGAAACCCCGGCCGCGGCCGTGATGACGGGGTTGGCGCCCGCCCCGGCCGCTTTCTGAAACACGATGGGGTTGGCGGCGGTGCCGCTGGCGGTGACGACCACGTTGGCCGCCGTTTCGGTATAGCCCGCCGCAATGTTGAAGGTGACGCCGCCGGCGCCCACGCCTTGCGCGTTCAGGGCCGTGACGGCCGCCGCCACGCTGGCGTAGTCGCCGGGAATGGCTTTGGTGCCCGCGAGCTGCGCCTGGGCGTTCAGGCTACCGAGCAGCAGCGCGCCGGCGCCCAGCAGCCCCAGCAGGCGCTTGCGCGCCGCCAGGATTCCGAACCGCACCTGCTGCGGCTCGCGAAGTAAATTTTTCTGCATACAAACGAAGGTAAAGGTGAGTGAATACGGTGGGTGAGAAAGGGAAAGAGGCAGCGGAAAGCAACCGGGCAACGGGTGGCAGAAAGCCCGGGCGGGCGCCAACGGCGCCATCTGAAATCCCAAAAGCAGCAAGCTTTTCGCAGCGTCCAGACTGTCGAAATTATAGATAAAAAAGCAGTATCCTAATGTTGCCTCCTTTATAAACTCTTCCGCAGCCCGCCACAGCACCTGATATAGCGTAAAATATTCAGAAAAATAATTGCTATAACCAGTCATCCTGCCTGCAAGGCAAAGCGTTGCTTCGGCCGACGGCGTTGCCGGAAACCAGGCCGGACCAAGGCCTTTTCCCTCCTCACAGGCCACGCAAAAAAGCCCCGCCGGCGTGGTGCCAGCGGGGCTTTTTGTTACTTAAGAAAGTGTGGTACTACTCACGCACAATGCGCTGCGTGAGCACGCCTTCCGTGGTTTGCACCCGCAGCGTGTACACGCCCGAGGCCAGGCGCGCCAGGTCCAGCGAGGCGGTACCGGGGGCCACCGAGCCGGTGTGCACCACCTGGCCCAGCGAGTTGAGCACCGTCAGGCGTGAGGCCTTGGCGTTCACGCCGCTCAGCTCCACCGTGAGCTGGCCCGAGGGCGTGGGGTTGGGGTACACGCGCAGGCTCACGCCGTTGAGCGTGGCCGTCTGCGTGCCCAGCACCGTGGCCGTCACCGCCGCCGACGGAATGGAGCGGCAGCCCGTGGTGGAGATGGCCACCACGGTGTAGCTGCCGCTTTGGTTGTTGCCATTTAGCGTCAGCGTATTCGAAGCGCTGGGCGGGCCCACGGCCGCGCCGTTGCTGTTGAAGAACTGGTAGGTAGCGCCCGCCAGCGCCGGCGTGCTCAGCAGCACGGCACCGCCCGTTTGCGGCGTGGCCGTGAGCGTGGGCTGCCCGATGCCGAAGATGACCGTGAACGTCGTGGTGGAAGCCGAGGCCCCGCTGCAAGCCCCGGTAACCGCCACCGAGTTGGTGATGGTGAACGTGCCGTCGATGTTGGTGTTGGCCAGGTTGATGACGCCCGTTACGGGGTCGATGCGCAGGCCGAAGCCCGAGGCGGAGAACGTGCCGGCCTGCGCGCCCGGCGCCAGAATGGGCGCCACCGTTACCGGCGAGTTGGTGCAGTACGTGCCCGACGGATAGCTGAAGCCCGAAGCCGCCGGTGCCACCAGGGTCAGCACCACCCGGCCCGTCGAGGTGCACGGCGCGGCCGGGCCGGTGGGGGTGAGCGTAATCGTGACCGTGCCGGCCGCGATGTCGGCCGCCGAAGGCGTGTAAGTCGCGTTGAGCGTGGTGGCGTTGGGCGAGAACGTGCCCGTGCCGCTGGTCGTGTACACCGCGCCCGTGGCCGTGCCCGCAATCGAGCCCGTCAGTACGTAGGGCGTATTGCCGCAAATGGTGGCGGCGGCCGTGGGCAGCGAAGCCACCAGGCCCGGCGTCACGTTCACCTGGATGGGCGTGCGCGAGGTGCTGATGCAGTCATTACCAATGACCCAGTCGTAAAAATAATAGTAGTACTGCGGGTAGCCCGAGAAGGTGTTGCCCGTGATGCTCACGTTGCCGCTGGTCGAGGTGTAGGGGTACGACGCGCCGGCGGTGTTGCGGTACAGGCTGGCCGTCGAGCCCGTGGATGTGAGTCCCAGCCGCAGGCCAGTGCCCGCAGGCACGTTAAAGTTCAGCGGCACAAAGGTTTTTGCGTTCAAATCGGCGGCCGTGAACGTGGCCTGGTAGGTTTGCAACACCGTGCCGGTGGCGCTCAGCAGCTGAATGTTGCTCACGCCAGCGGCCGTGGGGTATACGTACACGCCGGTGAGTACCGTGGGCGCGGTCGCATCAAAAATCAGGGCGTAGGTCAGGTTGGTGCCACCACCCGCACCAATCGAATTAGTGGTGGGGCCCACGTTTTCGCGGCCGCCCGAGAAGGCTTCGGCGTAGTACGTGGTGTTGGCCGTGAGGACGGGCGTGGTGAAGGGATTGCCCGTGCCCACCAGCGTGCCGCCCGTGGCCGCCGTGAAGTAGCGCACCGAGATGCCCGCCGGCACCGTGGCCGAGAGCGTGGCCGTGGCGCCGGCGCAGGTGCTCACCGGCGAGGGAGCGGCCGAAATCACCGGGTTGTTCACCACCACGGCGGCCACGTTGCTGTACACCGTGTTGGCGTTGCAGGTGGTGCGCACGCGGTAGTAGGTGGTGCCGGTGAGCACCGGCGTGGTGAAGCTGGCCGAGGTAGCGCCCGCCACGTCCGTGAACGGCCCCGTGGCGCTGCTACTGCTCTGGTACTGAATGTTACCATTGGACGAGCCCGCCACGGAAAGCACGGCCGTGCCGCTCACGCAGAGGCTGGCGGTGGTCGGCGACAGCGTGCCGGCCACCGGGGCCACCACCGTGCGCGTGGTCGTGGTCGCGAGCACGTTGTTGCCGGGGTTGAGGTCGCCGGTGGCCGTGGCCGTGATGGCAAACGAGTAGGCGCCCGGAGCCGTCATGTTCAGCGTGCCGTTCAGGGTCAGCGTTTGGGTGGCGCCGCTGGCCAGCGTGCCGGTGCTCAGGGTGCCGCTGAAGGTTTGGGCCGGGCCGGTGGGCGGCGTCACCACCACCGTGGCGGTGGCCGGGTTGGTGGCGAAGTTCAGCGTGGCCGTGCCCGCGTTGCGAATCTGAATGCTCACGGCTTCGGCGGCGCTGTAGCAGCTGGTGCCGGCGGCGGGCGTGAGCAGGCTCACGGGGGCCACGTCGATGGCCACGGGCGTAAACTCGTAGGCGCCCATGTCGGGGGTGGCCCCGCGCGGCGCGCCGGTGATGTCGTCGGTCACGCGGGCCAGGGGAGCGCCCGCGTTGTTGAGCAGCACGTTGGCCGGGGTGAGGTTGCCGGTGCCGACGTTCACGAACGCGGGGTCGACTGACACGCTGTTCTGGTCGAAGGCGCCGCCGTTGGCGCCCTGGAAGCCGGCCAGGGTGGGGAAGGCCGTGTTGTAGTAGCCCACGTTGCCGGCGGGCACATACACGTCGTTGTTGTTGCTGAGCGTGGCGCCGACCGTGTAGTACAAGCCGTACTTGGTGCCGGTGCCGGCGCGGGTGATGCTCACCACGTTGTTCTTAACGTCGGCACCCGTGCCCGTGCTGTAGATGCCGTACGTGGTGGCCGTGCTGCCCGCCTGGTCGTCGGCGTTGATGGTGTTGTTGTAAATCCGGCTGTACGCCGCGCCTGAGTTGTAGATGATGTAGTGCGTGCCGTTGCCGTTGAGGTTGTAAAACACGTTGTTCACAAAGTCGTTGGGCGCGGCGGCGGTGGCGCCGGTGCCGGTAGTAATGTACAGCAGGTAAGCACTGCTGGTCGAAGCCGGGTTGCCCGTGAACGGGTCGTGGACGCGGTTTTTCTCCACGGCTAGGCTGCGCGAGGCGCCACTGAAGTAGATGCCGTAGAGCGTGGTGCCGTTGGTGCGCAGGGGGCGGGCCACTTCGTTGCCAATCACCTGCAGGCCGTCCTGGTAGCCCACGTAGATGCCGTAGGTGTAAAAATCCCGCACGTTGTTGTTGCGGATGACGTTGCCCGTGGCAAACGCCGTGGTGGTGCTGTTGCCAAACAGGGTGATGCCATAATAGCCGCCGTTCACCGTGTTGTTTTCAATGACGAGGCTGTTGGCCGAATTGCCGCTGGTCGAAGCGGCCGCCGTCGAGCCGTTCACCGCAATGCCGGCAAAGGAGGTCGACGTGGTGGCAATGTCGGCGTTGATGACGTTGTTGCTAATCCGGTCGTTGTCGGCCGCGTTGGTGAGCAGAATGCCGTAGCCGAAGGTGGCCGCCGGCGAAGCGCCCGCGCCGCCCGTGGCGTCAATGTTCAGGTTGTTGATGGTGGTGTAGTCGGTGCCGTTGAGCTGCACCACCGCCCGCTGGCCGCTGTTGGTGGAAGCAAACTGAATGGTGCGCCCGCCGCCGTTCACCACCAGGGTGTTGGTGGCGCTGGTGCCCGTCACCTGGCCCAGCAAAAACTGCTCGGTGTAGGGCCCGCCCGACACCGTGAGCGTGGTCGGCCCGCTGATGCCGTCGCGGTTCAGCCGCGCGGCCGCATCGGTGAAGCTGGCGAAGTTGGTGCCCGCCGTGGGCTGCGCGCTGTTGATGGTGTAGGCCCCGCTGATGGGGTTGGCCGCCGCGGCCGTCGCGGTAATGTTGTCGATGGTGGCCGGCGGCTGCGCGCCGCCCGTGATGTCGTTGCGCCAAGTGAACACCAGGCGCTGGGTGGTGCCGGCCACGTTGCCCGGCACCTGAAACGTGGTACGGCCGAATGCGGCCTGCAGGTTGAGGTTGTAGCCCAGCTGCACCGCGCCGGCCGTACCGCTCACCAGCTGCGTGCCGGCGGCGGGCGTCACCGTGGTGGGCACCACAAACACCTGAATGTAGTCGTACATGTTGGCGCCGACGCTTTCGCCCACGGCCTTCCAGTCAAACGACAATTCCACCGCGGCCAGCCCGGCCGGGAAGGTCACGTCGCGGTACATGTGCACCGTCGACGTCGAGGTGAGGGTGTACGCATTCGTCACCCCGGCATCGTTCGACACATAGGCCGCTTTGGTGCCCGGCGTGGTGGGGCCGTTGCCGCCCGGCGTGCCCACGTACCACTGGTTGACCTGAGTGCCGTTGACGATGGTGAAGGAGTTGGTGGCGCCTTCAAACGTTTCGCTGAACACCGTGGTGGGGGTTTGGGCCTGGGCCGCCACGCTACTCAGCAGCAGGGCGCCCGCGCCCACTAGGCCCAGCAGGCGCTTGCGCGCCGCCAGGATTCCGGACCGCATCTGCTGCGGCTCGGGAAGTAAATTTTTACGCATGAAACGAGGGTAAAAGTGAATGGATACGGTGGGTGAAAAGAAGGAAAAGGTGAATAAAGCGAACGGGGCAACGGGTGGCAGAGTGCAAGGTTCCGGCGGCGGTCAGGCAGCCGGCATCGGTTTTACAAAGCTTCAACCAAAGACGTTAAAACGCCGCGGCCCAGCAGGCCAGAAGTTGAATGCTCCGAGAAAATTAAAAACGAAAAGCCCTAAAACCTAATAGCATAAGCGTTATATCCTATTTTAAAAATCCTCAGCAACAGCAAATTACTTCTTGATTAGCAGCAGCATATGCGAATACACTTATTGTGCATGTCCCTTACCCGGGCATGGGCGCTATTGCCTTCACCAGGCCAGGTCTACCGCCCTGTCCCGGGGGTATTGGGCGCGGGCACGCTTGGGTAATAGCCCGCCAGCCCGGCCCCAAAGCGGTGGCTCAGGCAGCGGCTTCGGCCGAGGGCAGCGGGGCCGCCGCGGCGGGGCCGGGGCCGCTGAGCAGCCACTCGTTGAGGCGGGCGCGCAGCTCGGCGGTGGCCAGGTTGCGGTGCACGTCGCCGTGGCGCACCAGGCTCATGGCGCCGGTTTCTTCGCTCACCACCAGCACCACCGCGTCAGTGATTTCGCTCAGCCCGATGGCCGCGCGGTGGCGCAGGCCCAGCGAGGCGGGCACGTCGGGGTTCTCGCTCACCGGCAGGATGCAGCGCGCCGCCTGGATGCGGCCCCCGGCGATGATGACGGCGCCATCGTGCAGGGGCGAGGTTTTGTTGAAGATGGACAGCAGCAGGCGCTTGCTGATTTCGGCGTCGAGGCGGTCGCCGGACTCGGCAAAGGCGGTGAGGTCGGAGGCCTGGGCGAAGCAGATGAGGGCGCCGGTGTACTTGTTGGAGAGGCTTTTGGCGGCTTCCACAAAGGGGCCGACGGCCAGCGGGGCGGCGTCGGGGGTGCGGCCCCAGCTCCAGCCGCGCATGCGCTCCAGGGCCGTAGCCTTGCCCACGTTCAGCAAAAACCGCCGGATTTCCTGCTGAAACAAAATGATGCTGGCCAGCACGCCCACGCTCATGAACTGGCCCAATATCTTGGTGAGCAGCTCCATGCCGGTGGCTTTCACCAGCAGGTACAGCACGTAGAACGACACCAGCCCCAGCGCCACGTTCAGGGCCACCGAGCCGCGCAGCAGCTTGTAGAGCTGGTACAACAGCACCGTCACCAGGAGCACGTCGGCCGCGTCAATCCAGCCGAAGCGCAGGAAATTGATGGGGAACGGGCCGGACATGGCGGTTGGGGGATGGAGAATAAGGAAACGTCTGTCATCCTGAGTAAAGCGAAGGACCTTTTCACCGCTCTACAGCATACAGTAGCTATTGCTTCAAACGTGAGAAGGTCCTTCGCTGCGCTCAGGATGACAACGAGCGGGCGGCACCGTTGCACAGCAGGCCTTTGTTTCCCTCAAATTACGGCCTTTATTCCGCCAATGGAAAGGTATTGGCAAATAATTCTATGGTTTGCGCGGCTTCGGCCACGTCGTGGGCTCGCAGGAGCCGGGCGCCGCCCTGCAGGGCCACCATGTGCAGGGCCGTGGTGCCGTTGAGGGCGGCATCGGGGCCGAGGCCGAGGGGGCCGTACACCATGCGCTTGCGGGACAGCCCGGCCAGGATGGGCAGGCCCAGGGCGCGCAGCTCGGGCAGGCGGCGCAGCAGCTCGTGGCTCTGGGCGGCAGTTTTGGCGAAGCCGAAGCCGGGGTCAATGACAATGTCCACGGCGCCGGCCTGGCGCAGGGCGGCCACGCCGTCGCGGAAGTAGCGCAGCAGCGTGAGCACGAGGTCGTCTTCGTAATGCGTGAGCTTGCTCATGGTTTGGGGCGTGCCGCGCAGGTGCATCAGCACGTAGGGCACGCGCAGGCGGCCCACGGTGGCCAGCATCTGCGCATCGAGGGTGCCGCCGCCCACGTCGTTCACGAGGTCGGCGCCGGCGGCCACGGCGGCGGCGGCCACGGCGGCCCGGAAGGTATCGGCGGACAGGAAAGCCTGCGGAAACTCGCGGCGCAGGGCTTCCACGGCGGGCAGCAGGCGCTGGGTTTCGTCGGCTTCGGAAATATCCTCGGCGCCGGGGCGGGTGCTGTAGGCGCCGAGGTCGAGCACGGCGGCGCCGGCTTTCAGCATGGCTTCGGCGCGGGTGAGCAGGTCTTTTTCCGAAGCCACGCGGCTGCCTGCAAAAAAGGAGTCGGGCGTGAGGTTGAGGATGCCCATCACCTGCGGGCGGCGCAGGCTGAGCAGGCGGCCGTGGGGGCTGAGCAGGGTATGAGGGAAGGAGAACAAAGTATCTTGCACGATGTAGGGGCGGGGCTCGCCCCCGCCCGGCTTGTAGAACGCCCCGAAAGGTACTCTCCGGCTCAAAAAAAATTATCTAACCCGTTCAACGACGGGCGGGGGCAAGCCCCGCCCCTACTCCGTGTCCCACCTTTCAACCCCCGAGCACTACGACCTGCTGCTGGCCCGCTGCCGCACGCTGTTTCTGGCCAAAACCCACGACTACGGCACGGCCTGGCGCATTTTGCGGCTGCCCTCGGTCACGGACCAGCTTTTTATCAAGGCCAACCGCATCCGGACCATTCAGGAAACCGGCGTGCAGCTGGTGGCCGACGACGTGAACGAGGAGTTCGTGGCCATCGTCAACTACTGCCTCATTGCCCTGATGCAGCTGCACCTACCCGCTGACACGCCGCTGGACATGACGCCCGAGGCCGTGGCCGCCGCCTACGACGCGGAAGCCGCCGAAAACCGCCGCCTGCTGCTGGCCAAAAACCACGACTACGGCGAGGCCTGGCGCCAGATGCGCGTGTCGAGCATCACCGACCTCATCCTGATGAAGCTGCACCGCGTGAAGCAGCTCGAAAACATCGGCGGCGACGCCTGGGTGAGCGAGAGCGTGGAAGGCAGCTACCGCGACATGCTCAACTACGCCGTGTTTGCGCTCATTTTGCGCGGGGAGCGGTAGCGCCGGTTGCGGAAGTCCGGTAACCTGCCAGTAGGCTGCGAAAGCAACTGCCTGCAGCCCCGCGCATCTGGCGTGCAATCAATTCTCTACGATATGAGACCTTTCCTATTGCTGCTTATGCTGCTTTGCACGGCCCTGGCGGCGCCCGCCCAAACCATGACCCGGGCCGATTCGCTCATCAACCAGGCTCAGGCCATTAGCAAACGTAAAGACTACCCCGCCGCCATTGCGGCCTACCAGCAAGTGGTGCAGGAACCCTCGGCCAAGCCACGCTACAAGGCCGTGAGCTACTACAACATCGCCTGCTACTACGGCTTGCTGCACGACGCACCCAATGCCCGGATGTATTTGCGCCGGGCCATCGACGCGGGGTATGTGAACGCCGGCCACATGGCCGTCGATTCCGACCTCGACCTGCTGCACACCGACCAGCAGTGGCCCCGGCTGCTGGCCCGCGCCCGCCGGCTGGAAGACCGGCAGAAGATAAAGCGGCCCGAGGACGTGCAGTTGGTGACCACCGACATCGACCATTTTTGGAACGCCTACGCCGCCGCTCGCCGCGACACGGCCCACGCGCGGGCCATTTTCCGGCGCGACTATTTCGACCAAGCTTCCGTGGGCTTGCAGGACTATTACTCGCTGAAAATCGGAAGCGACGCCTTTTTCACGAAGCGCATTTTGCAGCGGCCACAGTATTACCAGTCCATTCAGGCCACCACGAAGGCCATTGCGGGCGAGAAGCCGAAGATTGTGGCGGCATTTCGGCGCTTTCAGGAATTGTACCCGGCCGTGCATTTTCAGCCTATCTACTTCGTGGTGGGCGGCTGGGTGTCGGGCGGCACCGTGTCGGACGCCGGCCTGCTCATCGGGGCCGACCAGGTGGCCAACGGCCCCGGCGTGAACACCACTGAGCTGAGCCTGGTGCAGCGCAACCGCTGCGCCCCGGTTTCGGAAATGCCCTCGCTGATGGTGCACGAATTGGTGCACCGCAATCAGGGCCCCCAAGACGGCACCCTGCTCAACTATGCCCTCAACGAAGGCATGGCCGATTTTGTGGCCGAGCTCGTGACCGGCCACCTCACCAATGCTCGCCTGCACCCCTACGGCAATGCCCACGAGAAAGAACTGTGGGCCGCTTTCCAGCAGGAAATGCTCGGCACCAACGCCGCCAACTGGATGGCCAACGGCAGCCAGGAAACGCCGGAAAAACCCTGCGACCTGGGCTACTACGTGGGCTACCGCATTGTGCAGGCCTACTACGCCCGCACCGCCGACAAAAAGCAGGCCCTGGCCCACATCCTCACCCTGCACGACGCCAAAGCTTTCCTGGCCGAAAGCGGCTATGCCGAGGCGCTGACCCGCCGCTAGCCCGCCAGCGCCACGCCAATGCGGCGGGTTTGGGCCACCGGCCCGACCTTTGCCCAAACATTGCGCGTTGCCCAGCCGTTTGCCACGGGCTTACTTTGTCTTATGTCCATTACTAGCTCCGCTCCCGCCACCGCTCCGGCGCCTCACGCGCTACGCACTGCCACGCGCGTTGCGTGGTTTTTGCTGGGGGCCCTTTTCATTTTTTCGGGCCTCGTCAAGCTGAACGACCCCGTGGGCACGGCCTACAAGCTCGAAGAATACTTCGAGGTGTTTGCCGAGTCCTTGCCCGCCATTGGCGGCTTCTTCCTGTGGTTCAAGAACATTTCGCGCACGCTGTCCATCACGCTCAGCTCGCTGGAGGTGATTCTGGGCGTGGCGCTGCTGCTGCGCTGGCACCTGCGCATCATTCTGTGGGCGCTGCTGGGGCTGCTGGCGTTTTTCGCGTTTCTCACGTTCTACTCGGCGGCTTTCAACAAGGTGACCGACTGCGGCTGCTTCGGCGATTTCATCAAGCTCACGCCCTGGACGTCGTTTTTCAAAGACCTGTTTTTGCTGGCGCTGTGGTTCATGGTCTTCACCCACCAGCGGTTTTTGCGCCACGCTTTCGTGCAGGGCACCTTCGGCATCATGGTGATGACGTTTGCCTCGGCCATTGCCATCGGCATTGGGGTGCGGGCGCTGGGCCACCTCCCCTACTTCGATTTCCTGCCCTACAAGGAGGGCGCCGACATCCACAAGCTGATGAAGCCGGCCGAGCCCGCCCGCTACCGCTACACGATGACGCGCAACGGCGAAACCAAGGAGTTTGACCAGTACCCCACCGACACCACCTGGAAATACCAGGCCATGACCACGCTGAACCCCAAGGAGTCGACCCCGGCCGTGACCGATTTCGAGGTGAGTGACGTGGACGGCAACTCCTACACCCAGGAGCTGCTGAAAGGCAACAAGCTGGTGCTCATCGTGCAAAACACCAACAAGACAGACCGCGACCGGTTCGACGCCATCAACGCCCTGATGAACGCGGCCAGCAAGTCGCGCCGCGGCATCACGGCCCTCACCATCACCAGCACCAGCGCGGCCAAGTTCGACTCGTTCCGCCACGACGTGAACCTGCCCGGCCCCTACTACTTCGCCGATGCCACGGTGCTGAAGTCCATCATTCGCTCCAACCCTGGCCTGATGGTGCTCAGCGACGGCGTGATTAAGGCCAAGTACCACTACCACGACCTTCCGCAGCTTTACGAGGTGGAGCGGCTGATGAAGGGCCCGGCCGCAGAATAACCCGGCGCCGGTAGCCCCCTCCTATGCTTGCTTTCATTCTTCGTCGCCTGGGCCAGGGCCTGCTTGTGCTGGTGGGCGTGGCGTGCACGGTGTTTTTGCTGTTTAACGTGCTGCCCGGCGACCCCGCCGCCCTGCTGGCCGGCCAGCGCACCGACCTGGCCACCAAAGCCGCCATCACCGCCGACCTCGGCCTCGACCAGCCGCTGCCCGCGCGCCTGTTGGGCTACCTCAACGACGTCTCGCCGCTGGGCCTGCACCCCGCCGACTCGGCCGGCCGCGCCCGCTACGGCGGCCTGGCGGTGCTGCCGCTGGGCGAGCGCGCCCTGGTGCTGAAAACGCCCTACCTGCGCCGCTCCTTCCAGAGCAACAAGGACGTGCTGCGCATCCTGCTCGATTATTTCCCGGGCACCATGTGGCTGGCGCTGGCGGCCATGCTCATTGCCAGCGTGGGCGGCGTGGCGTTTGGGGCGGCGGCGGCCTTACGGCCGCAGTCGTGGCTCGACAGGGTGCTGGTGAGCACCTCGGTGCTGGGCATTTCGGTGCCGTCGTTTGTGGCGGCCATTCTCATTGCCGTCACGTTCGGCTTTTACTGGAGCCACTGGACCGGCCTGAGCCTCACCGGGCAACTGTACGAGACGGACCCGTTCACGGGCGCGCGGCACCTGGTGCTACGCAACCTGCTGCTGCCGGCCGTGGCGCTGGGCATCCGGCCGCTGGCCATCATCACGCAGCTCACCCGCTCCAGCATGCTCGATGTGCTGAGCCAGGACTACATCCGCACGGCCCGCGCCAAGGGCCTGAGCCGCCCGGCCACGGTGCTGCACCACGCCCTGCGCAACGCCCTCAACCCCGTGGTAACGGCCGTGTCGGGTTGGCTGGCCTCGCTCATGGCCGGCGCGTTTTTCATCGAATACATCTTCAACTGGAAAGGCCTGGGCACCGTGACGCTGCGCGCCGTAGAAAACCTGGATTTCCCGGTGGTGATGGGCGCCACGCTGTTTGTGGCGGCCCTGTTCGTGGTTATCAACATTGCGGTCGATGTGCTGTATGCCGTGCTGGACCCGCGCGTGAAGCTGGGGTAGTTTTCATTATCGGACGTGTCGGTCATCCTGAGCGCAGCGAAGGACCTTCTCACCGACCAACGAATTGCAGTACTTCAATGGAATGGAAACGAACGACAGGGACGTGAGAAGGTCCTTCGCTGCGCTCAGGATGACAAACGACAGAAAGTTGCCTCTCCCCACCACTCCATTTCCGCCCGGCGGCTCCGGCCACCTGAGCCTCGTGGGCCTGCCTGGCGCTGGCAAAACCACGCTGGGCCGCCAGCTCGCGGCCCACTTCAACCGTCCCTTTCTCGACCTCGACATTGCCATTGAGGCGCAGACCGGCCGCACGGTGCGCGAGCTGTTTGCCACCGACGGCGAAGCCACGTTCCGGGAAATAGAAGCAGCGGTGCTGCGCCGGGCCCTTGCCCACTCCGGCGCGCCACTGGTGCTGGCCACGGGCGGCGGCACGCCCTGCTTCCACGATAATATGACGCTGCTCAACAGCGCCGGCCCCACGCTCTGGCTCGATGTGCCGGTGGAGGTGCTGGCCGCCCGCCTGCCGCCCGAGGAAGTGGCCAAGCGCCCCCTCATGGCTGCCGCGGGCGGGGCCGAGGCCTGGCTGCGCGAAACCCTGGCGGCTCGGAAGCGGTTTTATGCCCGGGCGCGGCTGCGCTGCTCGGCGGCCTGCACACTGCCGGCGGTGGTGGCCCAGCTGGCGGGCGCGGGTTTTGCCCTGCCGGGCACTTTGCCGCCGGCCTCGTAATTTTGTTTCTTCATTCGTTCGTCGTTCGTTAGCCTTATGCAATCCGTATCCACCGAAGAACCAGACGTTAAGCCGACCCCGGCGCCCGCAACGGCCCCGGTGCGGCCCAAGCACAAAGGCTCCGCCCAGCTATTTCAGAATCCCGTGCTGGAGCGGCTTTCGCACACGCACATTGCTCTGCCGGTGGGCATTTTCGCCGTTACCGGCATTCTGAGCATGTATTATGGCCTCACCCGCGGCTTCATGACGGGGGTGGGCGCGCTGGGGCTGTTTCTGATGGGCCTGCTGGCGTTTACGCTGGTGGAGTACTTGGTGCATCGCTACGTGTACCACATTCCGGCCACCACGCCGGGCCGGGCCAAGTTCCAGTACACCATGCACGGCGTGCACCACGAGTACCCCAAGGACAAGACGCGCCTGGCCATGCCGCCCATCATCACGGTGTTTGTGGCCTCGCTGCTGTTCTTTATTTTCCGCTTCAGCTTTGGCTCTTATGCGTTCGGGCTGCTGTCGGGCTTCACGTTCGGCTACGCCATGTACCTGTTCGTGCACTACGCCATCCATGCCTACGCGCCGCCCAAGAACTTCCTGAAAGTGTGGTGGACGCATCACAGCCAGCACCACTACCGACAGGACGAAGTGGCCTTTGGCGTGAGCAGCACGCTCTGGGACCACATCATCGGCACCATGCCCACGAAGAAAAGCGAATAGCTTTCCGACTTCCGTTTTCAGCAAAAAGCGCGGCCCCTGCTCAGGAGTCGCGCTTTTTGTTTCTGGTAGGAAGGCCGGCTCAGGAGCGCGGGCCGCGCATTTTGTTCACGATGAAGAACAGCAGGGCTACCACTATAAAAATGCCAATAACGGCCGTGTACATGCCCGCTTTAAAGATGCCGGCAATGGCGTCGCAGCCGGTGAGCGTGGTGGCCAGCGCGAAGAAAAAGAACAGGAGAGCAAGGCGGGAAGCATTCATGGCGTTGACAAAAGAAGGGGGATGAGAGAAGTTGTCCGCGGCCTTGGCACCGCTGAATAAATCCTGATACTTAGGTTCTGCCAATAAGGTTGGTATTGGCAGCCTGGCTCGGGTCGGGCAGTAGCTTTGGGCCATGAAACCGCTTCTTCCTTTCCTGCTGCTGGCCGTCTTGCCCGGCGGTCCGGCACGGGCCCAGACGGCGCCCATTCACCTCGATTCCGTGGCGCACCAGCGCAGCGTGCTGGCCTTTCAGCAGGCCCTTAATGCGGAGTTCCGCAACCCCAAGGAGTCGCCGCTGACGCCGGCCGAGCAGCAGGCCCTCAGCAGCCTGCCCTTCTACCCCACCCAGTACCGGTATTACGTCACGGCCACGTTTGTGCGCGATTCCACGTCGCGGCCCTTCGCCATGGCCACGAGCACCGTCCGGCGCCCCACCTACCGCAAATACGGCGAGCTGCGCTTCGTGCTAAACGGCCAGCCGCAACGGCTCAGCGTGTACCAGAGCCAGGAACTGATAAAGCGGCCCGGCCTGGAAGACTACCTGTTCCTGCCCTTCACGGACCTGACCAACGGCCATGGCAGCTACGGCGGGGGCCGCTACATTGACCTGCGCATTCCGCCGGCCGGCACCACGGTGATGCAGCTCGATTTCAACAAAGCCTATAATCCCTCGTGCGCTTATAACCACGGCTATTCCTGCCCCGTGCCGCCGGCGGAAAACCGCTTGGCGGTGGCCGTCCCGGTGGGCGTGCAGAGCACCCATTGAGGAAACGGCTGACATCGCGAGCGCAGCGAAGCAATTTATTCTCTCATCGCGCAATGACCTTATAATCAGAAAGCCCCGGCACTGCGCAGTGCCGGGGCTTCCAATTGGATTTGTTACTTTATTAGAGTAGTCGCTGAGAACAGGACAGATTGCTTCGTTGCGCTCGCAATAACAACCGGCTACCAGCTGCCGCTGGCGCCGCCGCCGCCGCTGCTGCCGCCCCCGAAACCGCCGAAGCCGCCGCCCCCACCGCCGCCACCGCCCCAGCCGCCACCTCCGCCGCCGAAGCCCCCACCGAAGATGATGGGCGGGATAAACCCGCCGCCGAAGCCGCGGTTGCCGCGCCCGCCGCCACCGCCCCGGTTGCGGAGCATGATGAAAACGACAATCAGCACGATGATGATGGCCCCGAACGGAACACCGGAGCCGCTACGGTCGCGGCTTCGCTGCGGCCGGGCGTCTTCCGGGTCGGCTTGGTATTCGCCTTTGGCGAGGGCGATGAGCTGGTCGGTGGCGCGGTCGAGGCCGGCGCCGTACTGGTTTTGCTTGAAGGCCGGCACCAGCGTGTTGCTGATGATGCGCTTGGCGAGGGCGTCGGGCACGGCGCCTTCCAGGCCATAGCCAGTCTGGATGCGGGCCAGGTGCTCCTGCTGGGCCACCAGTATCAGGATGCCGTTGTTCTTGCCTTTGCGGCCGATGCCCCAGCTTTCGTAGAGCTTCTGGGCGTAGTCGGCAATGTCGTCGCCATCCAGGTTGGGCACGGTGACGACGGCAATCTGCGAGGAGGTGCTGTCGTCGTAGGCCACCAGCTTGCGTTCCAGCGCGTCGGCTTCGCCGGGCTGCAGCAGGCCCGCCAGGTCATTCACCAGGCGCGGCGGGTTGGGCCGGGGCGGGAGGCTTTGGGCGGCCGCGCCCAGGGCCGAGAGGGCCCACAGCAGCACCAGCAGCCAGCGCCACGCCCGCGGCGCGTGCGCCCCACCGACCAGCGCGCGGGGCGCCCCTACCCTGGCGTCAGCCTCAGAATTCTTCATGCGTTGGCAGACGGCTTCGGGCCGCCGAAGGAAATGGAATCGTCCAGCTCGTTCTGGTCGGTTTTGGCGTTGTAGGGGAAGTAGCGCTGTAGCTGCTCGCCCACCATCTTGATGCCGCGCTCCAGGCCCAGCACGTAGTTTTCGTGCCGAAACTGCTCCAGCACGGCTTCTTTGGTGGTTTCCCAGAAGTCGTCGGGCACGGCGGCGTTGATGGCCGAGTCGCCGATGACGGCAAACTGCCGGCTTTGCCAGGCCAGGTAAAACAGCACGCCGTTGCGGGCGGCGGTTTTGTGCATGTTCAGCTCGCCAAACACTTGGGCCGCGCGGTCCAGCGGTTCGGGCGTGGGGCAGGTGTCTTCCAGATGCACCCGGATTTCGCCCGAAGTCGTGACTTCGGCCTGCCGGATGGCGGCCACCAGGGCCGCGTCCTGGGCGGGAGTAAGAGGTGAGGTCATGGGCGGGGTTTTAGGAGGAAAAAAGGTCGTCATGCCGAGCGCAGCCAAGCATCTTTACCGCGCAACTAATCTTACTATCGCGACTAATCCTACTATTTAGAATTACTTACGCAGTAAAGATGCTTCGCTGCGCTCGGCATGACGTTCTACCAACCAAACCTAAAACTGCACCGTCGGCGCCTTGCTCGCGGCCGGGTCGGCCTCGAAATAAGGCTTGGGTGGGAAGCCGAACATGCCGGCAAACAGGTTGTTGGGGAAGGAGCGGGTGAAGGTGTTGTAGTCGTTGGTGACGGCGTTGAACTTGTTGCGCTCCACGTTGATGCGGTTTTCGGTGCCCTCAATCTGGGCCTGCAGCTCCTGGAAGTTGGCGTTGGCTTTCAGGTCGGGGTAGGCTTCCGACACGGCCAGCAGGCGGCTCAGGCCGGTAGAGAGCTGGCTTTGCGCTTCCTGGAAGCGCTTGATGTTTTCGGGGGTGAGGTCGGCGGCGTTGAGCTGTACGCTGCTGGCTTTCGACCGCGCTTCGATGACCGACGTCAGGGTGCCCTGCTCGAACTTGGCGGCGCCCTTCACGGTGTTCACCAGGTTGCCGATGAGGTCGTTGCGGCGCTGGTAGGCGCTTTGCACGTTGCCGGCCTGGGCTTTCACGGCCTGGTCGCGCTGCACCATGCCATTGTAGCCGCACGACGACTGGGTGAGCAACAGGGCCAGGCCCGCGAAATACAGAAGAAAGCGTTTCATGTGAAAAAGAAGGGGTGAAGGTGAAAGATGCCCGGGACGTAGGAAGCGGCGGCGAAACCTGTGGCCGCCGCGCCGGTTTGGTTCCGGGCTTGGCGCAAAGTACGTAGCTTGGCCCTAGTAGTTGTAGCTTGCTGCCTAGCCGGGGCATCCGGCCGCGGTAGCTCCTCCTTAATCGACTTCTTCTTCGGTTCATTACAATGAAAGCCGTCATTCCCGTCGCCGGCATTGGCTCGCGCCTGCGCCCCCACACCCACACCCAGCCCAAAAGCCTGGTGCCGGTGGCCGGCAACACCATCCTGGGCCACATCATCGACCGCCTGCTCGGGGCCGGGCTCACCGAGTTTGTGTTCATCGTGGGCTACCTGGGCGATAAAATCGTGCGCTACGTGCGCCGCACCTACCCCGACCTCAACGCCACCTTTGTGGTGCAGGAGCCGCGCGAGGGCCTGGGCCACGCGCTGTGGCTGGCCCGCGAGGAATTCCGCCACGACCCGGACGGCGTGCTCATCCTGCTCGGCGACACCATCGTGGACGTGGACCTGCCGGCCCTGCTGGCCACGCCCGGCTCGGTGCTGGCCGTGAAGGAAGTGAAGGACCCCACCCGCTTCGGCATCGTGGAAACCGGTGCCCAGGGCCGGGTAAACAAGGTAGTGGAAAAGCCCAAAATCCCGAAGTCGAACTTCGCCATGGTGGGCCTCTACAAGCTGGCCTACCCCGACAAGTTGGCCCAGGCCCTGGAGTGGCTGCGCGAAACCGACGTGCGCACCCACGGCGAATTCCAGCTCACCGACGCGCTGATGCACCTCATCGAGGACGGCGAGGTGATGACCACCTGCCCCGTAGACAACTGGTTCGACTGCGGCCGCAAGGAAACCCTGCTCGAAGCCAACGCCCGCCTCCTCAACACGGCCGAATTTCTGGAAGACCGGAACTACTCCGAGTTTCCGGATTCGGTGATTATTCCGCCGGTATACATCGGGCGGGGCTGCAAGATTTCGCAGTCCATCATCGGCCCCAACGTGGCCATCGGCGACAAAACCATCGTGCAGAACACCATCCTGAGCGACTCCATCATCGGTTCCTACTCCGAGCTGCGCTCGGCCGTGATGCACGACTGCATCGTGGGCTCCGACGCCTCGTTCCGGGGCATGAACCACTCGCTCAACATCGGCGACAACACCGAAATCGACTACAGCTAGCCCATCACCGCAGTCGACATGCCACAAAAAAGCCCCGGTTGCTCACGCAGCCGGGGCTCTTTATTTCAGGCAATCACGCGGGCTTGAGAGCCGGCCCCGAGGCAGGGCCGGCTCCGGCCAGCTAGTTGATGACCACGCGCTTGGTCAACATCGTATCCCCGGCCTGGAGGCGCAGGGTATACACGCCGGTGGCCAGCTCGGCGGTGGGCACCAGGAGGCTGGCACCGGCCGCTGGCAACGCCGCCGACTGCGTGCGCACCACTTGGCCCAGGGCGTTGAGCAGCTCGACCTGCACGCTGGTGGCGTGGGCCACGCCTGGCATCAGCACCGTGAAGCTCTCATGAGCAGGGTTGGGATATACGCTCACCCGGGCGGCTAGGGCCTCGTTGCGGGTGGCCGTCACCAAGCTCAGGGCCACGTTGTCGAGGCCGATGTCGGAGCTGCCGTTGTCGCCGGTGGCGCGGAAGCGGATGACGCTCGTGGCCGTGCCGCCCGTCAGCGGCACGGTGTAGGTGGTCCAGGTCGGGGACAGCACCTGCGTGAACAGCGGCGCGCCGAAGGTGGCCCCGCCGTCGGTGCTCAGCAGCACTTCCAGCTTGTCCGAGCCGTCGACGTTGATGTAGTCAAACTTCAACGCGGCCGCGGCCGCGCCAGTGCCGCTTAGGTTAGCGTAGAGGTCGAACGTAGCAAATTCGGTCACCGGAAACACGTTGCCCGAGTGGTAGCGGGCCGAGAACGAGGACGAGGCCCCGCCGGCGTTGCTGCCGGCCGGCGTGTAGCCGTAGCTGGTCGAAGACCAACCGGCCGCAGCGCCGTCGTCGTAGCGGCGGAACGAAGCGTCGAGGTCGTTGCCGCGCGTCAGCTTCCAGTTCAGGCTGGGCACGTCGCGCAAGGCGCAATTGGTTACCCAGGTGTTCTCAAAAGTCTGCGTGTAGGGCACCGTGGCGTAGGTCGGCGTCACGCAGAGGAAGGCCGTGGTGAAGGTCACCGGGGCGGTGGCCGTCGAGCTGCCGCTGGTGCCGGAGCAGTTGGTGGTCAGCGTCACGGTGTAGGTGGTGCCGGGCGTGAGGCCCGTCAGGGTGATGGGCGAAGCCGTGGCGTTGGCCTGCGTGGTGGCCGGCGAGGTGGTCACGGTGTAGTTGGTCACGCCGCTGGGCGAGGGCGTGAACGTCACCTGGGCCGTGGTGGCGGTGATGGTGGCCGCGGGCACGGCCACGGCCGACGCCGGAGCACAGGCCACGTAGCTTATGGCCACGTTGTCGAGGCCGATGTCGGAGAGGCCGTCGTCGCCGGTGGCGCGGAAGCGGATGATGCTCGTGGCCGTGGCGCCGGCCAGCGGCACGGTGTAGGTGGTCCAGGTCGGGGACAGCACCTGCGTGAACAACGGCGCGCCGAAGGTGGCCCCGCCGTCGGTGCTCAGCAGTACTTCCAGCTTGTCCGCGCCGCTGGTGTTGATGTAGTCAAACGTGAGGGTGGCCGTGCCGGTGCCGCTGCTTGCGTTGGCGAAGAGGTCGAGCAGGCCCTGGCTGCCCACGGCGGCGTTGTAGGCGTGGAAGCGGGCCGAGAAGGACGACGAGGCGCCGTTGGCGTTGCTGCCCGCGGGGCTGTAGGCGCCGTTGGTGGTGCTCCAGCCGGCGGCCGAGCCGTCGTCGAAGCGACGCCAGGCGTTGTTGCCCGTCAGGGGCGAAGAGCGCCAGTTAACGTCCGGGATGTCGCGGGTACCGCAGGCATCGACCCAGGTGGTTTCAAAGGTCTGGGTGTAGGGCACCGTGGCGTAGGGAGCCGGGGCGCAGGCCGTGGTGAAGGTGGTGGTTACGGCGGCCGAAGTGGTACTGCCGGCGCAATTGGTGGTCACGGTCACGGTGTAAGCGGTGTTGGGCGTGAGGCCCGTCAGGGGCACGGGCGAGGCCGTGGGGTTGGGCGTGACGGTGGTGGCTGTGCCGGCGGCGGGCGTGTAGGTCACCGTGTAGCTGGCCCCGCCGGTGGGCGCCGTGAAGGTCACGTTGGCCGTGGTAGCGGTGACGTTGGCCACGGTCAGACCCGTCACGATAGAGCAGGCCACGTAGTTCACGGCCACGTTGTCGAGGCCGATGTCGGAGCTGCCGTTGTCGCCGGTGGCGCGGAAGCGGATGACGCTGGTAGCCGTGGCGCCCGTCAGCGGCACGGTGTAGGTGGCCCAGGTGGCCGACTGCACCCGCGTGAACAGGGGCGCGCCGAAGGTGGTGCCGCCGTCGGTGCTCAGCAGCACTTCCAGCTTGTCCGAGCCGTCGACGTTGATGTAGTCAAACGTGAGGGTGGGCGTGCCCGTGGTGGCGCCGGCGTTTACATAAAGGTCGAAGGTGGCAAATTCGGTCGCGGGCGACACGTTGCCCGAGTGGTAGCGGGCCGAGAACGAGGACGACGCCCCGCCGGCGTTGCTGCCGGCCGGCGTGTAGCCGTACAAGCTGTTGGTCCAACCGGCCGCGGCGCCGTCGTCGTAGCGGCGGAACGAAGCGTCCGGGTCGTTGCCGGCCGTCAGCTTCCAGTTCAGGCTCGGCACGTCGCGCAGGGCGCAGTTGCTCACCCAGGTGTTCTCAAAGGTCTGGGTGTAGGGCACCGTGGCGTAAGTGGGCGTCACGCAGGTAAAGCCCGAAACGAAGGTGGTGGTAGCGGCCGGGGCCACCCCGCCCGCGGAGCAGTTGCTCACCACGGTCACGGTGTAGGTGGTGCCCGCCGTGAGGCCCGTGAGCACAACCGGCGCGGCGGTGGTGGCGCTGGCCACGGTGTAGCTGGTGGTGGCGGGCGTGGTGGTCACGGTGTAGTTAGCCACCCCCGAGGCGGGGGCGGTAAACGTGAGGTTGGCCGTGGTGGTGGTGATGCCAGTGACGGCCAGGGCCGTGGGGGCGGCGCAGGCCGCGGCCGACACAAACCGGGTTTCGGTGGGCAGCGAGGGGCCGGCGGCGTAGTTGGCCACGATGCTCACGGCGTAAGGCGTAAGGGGCGCCAGGCCCGTGAGGGTGAAGGGCGAAGCCGTGACCGTGAAGGGGCTGCCGGCGACGGCCGGCGTCACGGTGGCGGTGTAGGAAGTAGGGGCCGTGGTGGCCGTGGCCGGGGCCACAAACCCGATGGTGGCGGTGCCAGTGCCGATGGCCACGGCCGTGGCCGACGGCCGGATGGCCGGCAGCTGCGCCGTGGTGGAAGGCGTGTAGGTGAAGGTGAGGCCCGAGGCCGGCACCAGGGTGCTGCTAACCGTCACGCGGGCCGAGTTGGCGGGCACGGCGCCGGTGTTGGTCTGGTCCCAGCCCACGGTGCTTACGCGGTTGTTGAAGTCGGTGTTGGCCGCGCCGCGCAGGCCCACCTGCGGGTTGGTGCCCGCCGCCAGGCCGGTGAAAGTGCCGTACACCAGGCGGATGACGTTGCTGGTTTCGGCCAGGCGAATCTGGTAGTTGGCGCTCCCGCCCACGTCGCCGAAGGCGCTCCAGTTGGTGTATTGCACCACAAACTCCCGGTTCGGGGCCGTGCCCACGGTGGCCGTGCTCACGGCCGCCCCCGGGTTGGCGCGCCCGCCCCCGTCGAGGGCAAACACGGCAATGGCGCCAGCGTAGGCGGTGCTCGATGAAATGGGCGTGTAGAGCGTATTGCTGGGCGCGGTAGCCCCGAACGTGATGAAGCCGTTGGAGGTGACGCGCAGGGTGGTGTAATCGGTGCCCGCGAAGTTGAACGTGAAGGGCAGCGTGGTGGCGGCGTACACCACGTCATCGTCGGTATTGTCGGTGCTGAGGACTGTGCCGCCGGTGACGGGCGTGTAGGTCCCCGTGGTTTGGGTGAAGCCGTAGGCATCGGCGCGGGCCTGGGCCTGGCCCAGGTGCGGCAGCAGCCAGGCCAGCAGCGCCAGGGCGCCGGCCCAGCCCCTTCCCGACCGGAAGGATGGCGTGAAACGTAAATAGTTTATCATGGTGGTGAAGAGGGAAAAAGGGTGGAAAATGAGTGTGCGCGAATTACCTAAGCAAAGCTAGCGCACCCGTAGCGGCTAAGGTACTTCTTTTCCGGGTTATCGGCTTTTAAGAGAAGAGCCTAAGCGGCGCGGACGGGCGCCTCACGAGCCCCCTGCGGGGCGGGCCCCTCTCCTTGGGAGAGGGGAGCCACGGTGGCGCACGGTTTGTTGGTTGGGTTGCGGAGGGAGCGGGGTGGAATAGTTGGCCGTCAGAACCTGGGGGTTGCAAAATAGCTGCGGGGCATACTAGGCCGGGCGGTGCCGCGTTGGCTCGCTGACAGTCAGGCTTGACGGCCTGGCATTTAGCCACCCCTAACCCCCAATTCTCAAACACAATGGCAAAGGTTAAAAACAACATCGTGACCCTGGGGCTGAGCGGCACGCTCGGCGGCCAGCTGGTGTTCCGGCAAACGAGCCGGGGCACCGAGGTGAGCGTGGCCCCGCAGGCGCCCAGCGGCCCGCCCTCGGCGGCGCAGACGGCCCAGCGCGAGCGGTTCCAGCAGGCCATCATCTACGCCCGCGGGCAGGCGCAGGACCCGGCCGTGCAGGCGGAGTACGCGGCCGACGCCAAGGCCCGAAACCAGACCATTAGCAATGTGCTGGTGTCCGACTACTTCCACGCGCCCGACATCCAGGAGGTGAACATTGCGGCCTACACGGGCAAGGTGGACGACGTTATCGCCATCACCGCCACCGACGACCACGCCGTGAAGGGCGTGCGGGTGAAGATTGAAAACGGCGACGGCAGCCTGGTGGAGGAAGGCGCGGCCCAACAGCAGGCCGACCCCAACCAGTGGCTTTACACGGCCACAGCCCGCAACACCACCCTGGACGGCGACAAAATCACGGTGACGGCGTACGACAACCCCGGCCACGTCACGACCAACACCCAAACCCTCTAAAAAATCCTATTTCTGGTCTGCCTCCGCCGGTATCCGGCGGTCGAAGGATGGTCGAAGGGAGCTCGGAGGAGCCTCGGAAGGGCCCGCCGCCGGAAAACCCGGGATAATGCTAAAAGCCTACGCGTCCGGGAGGCCGGAAGCAAGGGCAGCAGCGAAAGAAGCCCCGGCGGCTGGTGCGGCCGGGGCTTCTTTTGTGCTGCTGCAGGGCTTCTGAGCACCTCGGAAAATCCTTTGCAATGCGAGTATTTTCTAAAGGCTACCAAGTTTACGAAACTCATCTACTCGGTGCGTTTCGTAAACTTTGAATCGTAGACGAGTTTCGTAAACTCACCAAGTGCTCCGGTAGCTTGTTAGCTCCTTATTCTGCCCTCGTGGCAGTAGTTCAGTAAACTGAGCGTTACTTTGCTTGCATGGGTTCAATTCGTATTTATCTCGTTGCGCTGCTGCTCTATGGGGCAGTCACTGGGTGCGAATGGGACGAGGAAACCGCGAGCTTTCGCACAGAACCCCTTGAGCCGTATTTCCGGCAAGTCATTCAAGGAAGACCTCAGCCCTGGACCACCACTCCCCGCCGCATTGCCGAACATCTGCTCGGGCCACCCAGCCGCAAGTCGGGTATCGTTACCTACCAGGAAGTGCACCACCTTAACGGGGTCGTGACAGTAATTGCCACACAGGAAAGCGTGCTCGACGAGGAGATGTATGCCGTGCGCCGCGTGTTCACCTTTGTCAGCCAACGCGGCCAATGGTCCGTTCAGCAAGTGAAGGTGGGCTACAAGTGCCGGAAAAGCGACCGCAGGTATTCGGGCCGTAGCTGTGCCAAGTAGACCAGCAGCGGTTCAGCGAAAGGGTAATTCAAGTATACGATAAGTCACCGCCCCTTTGTGCCCTCAGCTTCTTCCATCCCGGCCACCACTCCGGCCGCTCGCGAAGCGGCGGCTGGGCCTGCGTGAGGATGGCCTGATGAGCGGGCGCTGACAGCAGCCAGAAGTCGGCAATGGGGGCGGCGAAGGTCACCGCGTCGCGCAGGTGGCGGAAGCTGCGCACGGAGTGGTAGTCGCTGAGCAGCAGCTCCGGGCCGGGGCAGGTGCCCGAAGCGAAGCCATTGGCGGCCGGGCCGCCCGTCAGAACTGGTATTTTGTGCCGAGCGTGGGGTATAGCTGCACAGTGTTGTCGGTGGTTAGCAGGTGATAGAAGACGTTGACCCGGGTGCCCACGGAGAAGCCTTTGCGCACAGAAAGCCAGAGTTGGGGGTCGGCGAAAAACGCGGCTTTTTTGCCGCTCAGGTCGGCGGTGGGGGCGGTGCCCTGGTTGCGGTTTTCCGTCCAGCCCACCAGGCTGCCGGCCGCGAACAGCCGGTAGTGAAAGAAGCCCCGGCCGAAGTAAAACATCAGCTGCGGGTCGTGGCTGGGCACGGCGAAGGCACTGTAGCGGTACAGGACACTGGCCGAAAACCAGCCCCCCTTCCACTGGAACGGGTAGGCCAGGCCGGTGCCCAGCGCGTTGGACAGGTAGTAGCCGTAGCCGTCGGGGGTGGCCCCCAGGCCGCCGGTGTAGCTCAGGGCCAGAAAGACCTTGGGCTGCCAGAAGCGGAGCGTCTGGGTGAGCTGCAGGTACACCTGGCCGGCGTTGTAGCGCGGACCGGTGAGGTCGGCCTGCAGCTTGAGCAGAAACGAGCCCCGGTTGAGGGAGTCCGTGTTCTTGAAGTACTCGAAGCTGAACGTGGGGAAGTTGGCCTTGTTGGCGGCCGGCTGCAGGGTGTGGCGCAGGTCGTAGTGCAGCTGCAGGTTTTGCGCCTGGGTGCCGGGCGCCCACCGCAGGCAGGCACTCAGCAGCAGCAGTATCGGGGCTACCGGGGTTCGTTTGGACATGGGGCAAAGGTGCCGGCGGGCCGAACGGCAGCGCGGAATTGCGCCGGAAACCTTGGGAATTGCCCCGGAAATGTTGTACCATTATGCGGTATATGCACAAAGAGCGCAACGAGGCGGCTTTTATGGCCCTGTTTAGGGAAGCCTGCCAGCTAGGCCTGGGCTACCCGCTCACGGCTCCCCTCACCGAAACCGACGGCAAGGTGCTGGCCGCGGCCATCCTGGAGCAGACCGGCCTGGTGGTGGGCGGCAAGAGCCTGAAGAACTACTCGCTCTACGTGCTCAACCCGACCGAGGGCAAGCGGGAAAATCCGTCGGTGGCGACGCTCGACACGCTGGCGCGCTTTGTGCTGCACGCCCCCAGCACCGACGAGGCGCAGCGCAAGGACCACGAGAGCCATTACCCCTACTGGTTTCAGTACCGCAGCCAACTCGCGGCGCCCCCCGCGGCCGAGGCGGCGCCTGCTTCCGTGGCCGAAGCGGTGCCTCCCACCCCGGCCGGGCGCCCGGCGGGGCGGCCCGGCATCCGCTGGCTGGCCGCCCTGGCGCTGCTCCTGATTGGGGCCGGGGGCCTGTGGCACTGGCGCCACCGGCAGCCGCCTGCGGCGCTGGCTGACTTTGCCGACTCGTTTGCCAGCACGGCGGCCGACTCCTTGCGCGCCCGGGGCTGGGCCGTGCAACACCCCGATGCCGCCTGGTGGACGCGGCGCGCCACCGAGCCCGGGCTGCTGACGCTCTACACGCTGCCCGGCGACAACTGGCCGGCGCCCGACCAGCCGGCGGCCATTCGCAACCTGCTGGTGCGGCCCCTGGCGGCCGACTGCTTCTCGACCGAAATCCACTTTCGCGACTTCGTGCCCGCCCACAACTGGCAGCAGGCCGGCCTGCTGCTAGCGGAGAACGACGCGTTTACGGGGAAGATGCTGCGCTTGTCGCTGTCGTACAACGACTACTTTGGCGGCTACGCCCAGCCGGCCGAAATCCTGGTGCAGGGCATCAGCTCGACGGAGGCCGACAGCCGCAGCAAGCCCGAAGAGTTTGCGCACGTGCCGCTGTTTGCCCTGCGGCAGCCCGGCGACCGCCTCGTGGCCGCCAACCTGGGCAAGTCGGCCCTGAAGATTGAAAAGAAGGGCCGGCACTTCCGCTTTCTCTACACCGCCGGCTCGCTGGAAAGCTTTGCTTTCAAAGAGGTGGCTCGGGGCGATTTCACTTTCGAGCCCCGCTACGTGGCTTTGTTTGCCATTCAGGGCTTCGCCCCGGCCCGCCACGCTACTCCGGCCAAGGTGGACTTCTTCAGCATCGTGCAGCTGCCTTGTGGGGAATGAAGCGCCGATAGTTGGGTGAGCGGGGGCAGCAGCATGGGGAGTGACCGGACGTGAACGTGCCGAAATGGTGACGGGGACGAGAGTTTTCCACATACTTTACCCCATTCATGTGGAAATCGGCTGCCCTTGCCCTATCAGGGCCTGCCGCTTCTGGTTTTTCCGGGCATCGCAGTAGCGGTACTGGCCGGGGCGCTGGTCGTTGGCGTATTAGTTCGGGCCGTTGACCCATTTTTTTCGGAAGCCGGCCGGACAAGCGGGAGCTTTGGCAACGTAAATTTTTTACCCCTGCTTTCCCCTGATTGCCATGAAAAATGCTGCCTTTCTGCCCTTGCTGACGGCCGTGCTACTGCTCACCGCATGCTCCAAGAAAGCCGACGAAACTCCCTCCTCCACTTCCGATGGCACCATCACGTGGACGTATAATGGCCAGAACTACACCAGCACCGTGTATTCGGGGGCCGTGGTCGATGGCACGGCTATCGGCATCACGGGGGCAGTCGACAAGAATAGCACCCTCCACCTGAGCATCGAGGGGATTGATGCCCACGGCGTGGGCACCTACACGTTGCCCAGAATCAGCAGCCCCGGCAGCGTGTCGGCGGGCACCCTGACCGTGGCTGCGACCAGCCCAAGCAAATACTACAATACCCAAAACGGTCCCAACGCCAGCAACGGCACCATCGTGGTGACCAAGTACGACAAAGCCAAGCAGCAAATCAGCGGCACGTTCAGTTTCACCGCTGGCCTGGTTTCCAGCAACCCTACTCCTACGGAGTTTGCAACCGTTGCCAACGGCACGTTCGACCTGCACACCTTCCGTTAGCCCGCCGCCCGGCAGCCGCCGACAGGGCTGCTGGCTGCCTGCTTACGTTTTGCCATTTTCCGTCATCACACCAGGCCTGGCGTGATTTTATTCCCCGCTGCTATCGCAAGGCCTTATTTACGGCCAGCTTCACCTCGAAGGTGGTGCCCTGGCCGGGTATGGAGTGGGCCGTCAGCCGGCCGCCCAGCTTTTGCACGAACTCGCGGGTGAGGCGCAGGCCCAGGCCGTGCGTGGGCGGCGGGGCGGTATCGCTCAGTAATTGGGCGAGGCGGGCAGCCGCCAGGCCGGCGCCGGTGTCGGCGATGCGCAGGCGCACGGCGGCGGGGCCGGCCGCCTCGGCCGAAAGCTGCACCCGGCCGCCGGCGGGCGTAAACTTAATGGCATTTTGCACCAGGTTTCGCAGCACCACGCGCAGGAAGTTTGGGTCGGCGTGGCAGTGCAGGCCGGGGTCGCAAGCCACCGCCAGCGCTATCTGCTGGCGCTGGGCCAGGGGCTGGTACAGGGCCTGAATTTCGGCCAGGGCAGGTAGTAGCGCGACGTCTTCGGGCACAGGGTCGAGGCGGTCGAGTTGGTCTTTCGACCAGGCCAGCAGCTCCTCCATCGAGTCGAGCAGGTCGCGGGCCGTTTGCCGAATCTGGCCCGACTGCTGGCGGCGAGTGGCCTCGTCGAGCAGGTCGGGGGCGGTGTCGGCCAGCTCGGCCAGCTGAAACAGGTTGCTTACCGGGGCCCGCAGGTCGTGGCTGATAATGGAGAAAAGCTTGGCCTTGGTTTGGTTGGCTTCGGTCAGCTGGGCGTTGCTGCCGTTCAGGCGCTGGTTGAGGGTGGCCAGCTCGGCGTTTTGGCGGGCCAGGCGGGCGGCGGTGCGCTGGCGCTGGCGCAGCAAGTAGCCAATGGCAGCCAGCAGCAGCAGCAGCGCGCCGGCGGCGGCCAGCGCCTGCCGGGTGGCGCGGCGCTCACGCGCGGCCTCGGCCGCGCGCCGCTGGTTTTCGCGGTGTAGCGCCGCTATCTGCTGCTGCTTGTCGCGGTTCTGGAAGCGGGCTTCCATCTCGGCCATGGCCCGCTGCCCGCTGGCCACGTGCGCCGAGTCGAGCAGCCGGGCCGAGAGGTCGCGCAGGCGGTAGGCCTCGGCGTAGTGGCCGTTGGCAGCTTCGGCCTGGGCCAGCGCCCGCGAGGTGGGTTCCAGGAAGTCGTTGTTTTTGATTTGGCGGGCCAGCGCGTAGGCCCGGCGCAGGTAGGCCAGCGCCTGGGCGGGGCGGTGGTCGCGCAGGGCCAGGTCGCCGGCGTAATAATTCACCTTGGCGCGGTCGCCCACGTCGCCCTCGCGGTTGATGACGCCCAGCGCCAGGCGGCTGTGGTAGCGGGCCAGCGGCAGCCGTCCCTGCCGGGCCAGCACGCCGCTCAGCTCCGAGTGCACGTAGGCCGCGCCGTAGGGGTCGGGGTTGGCTTGCAGCAGGCGCAGGCTGGTTTCGTACTGGTAGCGGGCCGAGTCGAGCAGGTGCAGCTCGGTGTAGGTTTTGGCAATCATGGCGTGCAGTTCGGGCAAGGTGCCGGCCATGCTGGCATCGAGGCGCACCCAGCGCAAGCCCTCGAAGCGGTAGCGCAGCGCCTCGCGGTACTGGCCCATCAGGTAGAGCACCTCGCCCGTGTTGGACAGGGCCACGCCCAGGTTGGCGGTGTCACGGCGCTGGCGGTGGTAGGCGGTTTCCAGCAGGCGGTAGCGCATGCTTTCGGGGTAGCGGGCTTCGTTTTGGTAGTAGCTGGCCAGCGCCCCGTAGAGGGTGATGTAGCCCGGCGTCTCGGGCGGCAGGCGCTGCTGCAAGGCCTGCAGCCGGGCCAGCGCCGCCCGCGTCGAGTCGGGCAGGCCCAAGGTGGTATACACGTCCAGCAGCCGGCTCTCCGCCTTAATCTCCCAATAGGGCTTGTTCCCGCGCCGCGCATCGGCCACGCTGCCGCGCAGCCAGCGGGCGGCGCTGTCCGAGCGGCCCAGGTGGAGGTAGCTCACGGCCGCATAAAACCGGTTGGCGCTGGCAATGCCGTAGCGGCCCTCGCGCCGGGCCGAGCGGGCCAGGTGCACAAACAGCGGCAGCCCCCGGCTGTCGAACTGCTGCCGGTGCACGAAGTCGTCAGCCCGCTTTTTAAGCACGCTAAGCGAGTCGGGTAAGGGCCGGGCGACCAGTTGTTGCGCCCCTGCCGGGCGCGGGGCGGGCAGTAGCGCCGCCAGCAGCAGAGTCAGAAGCCACGCTGTTCTCATCGGCAGCAGTCAGGTCAGGAGCGGGCGGAAGCTTGGCGCAGGGTGTCGGCCACGCGCTGGCGGTAGGTGCGGCCCACGGGCAGGGGCCGGCCGCCCGCCAGCAACAGCTCGCCCCCGCTCAGGCGGCTTATTTTACTCACGGCCACGGCGTAGGTGCGGTGCACGCGCAAAAACCGGTGGGCCGGCAGCTGCTCGCACAGGCTTTTGAGCGTTACCAACGTCAGGTAGCGCCGCTCGGTGGTGTAAATCCTGGTGTAGTTGTCGAGCGCCTCCAGGTACAGAATATCGGACACCGGCACCCGGCTCAGTTCGTAGCCCTCCCGAATGGTCAGGAACTCCGCCCCCAGGTGCAGTTCGAACAGCGCCGCCTTGTGGCGCAGGGCCTGGTAGTCGAGCAGGCGCTGAGCCACCCGCGCAAACCGCTCGTCGGTCAGCGGCTTCAGCACGTAGTCGAAGGCCGCGGCTTCGATGCTTTCGAGCGCGTATTCGGGGTGCGAGGTGATGAACACGGCCAGCGGCGGCGCGGGCAGGCTTTTGTAGTACGCCAGCCCGCTGTCAGGGCCCACCTCAATATCCAGAAACAGTACGTCGGGCGGCACGGGCAGCGCGGCTTGCAGGGCGGGCACATTGGCAAACGCGCCCACGCAGGTTAGGCCCGCATAAGGGCGCAGGGCTTTCACCACGGCCAGGCGCGGCAGCAGCTCATCGTCGAGCACGGCGCAGGTAAGGGGCGGGGGCAGCGTGGCCGGCCCCACAGGCACATCGGCAGCCATGTTGCTAAGGTAGCGCCGGCTGCGCCGTTCATGCCGCCCGGGGCGCACCTGGCAGCTCTGTGCAGCAATTTTTAGCGGCCCCCTCTCTGGCCAGGGGGCGGGAGCCGTGGGTTGCCGTGAAGTGGGAGCCGGTGCTCAGGTCGGTGCAGATGGCGGTGAAGGCCGCGATGAGCTCGGGGGTGATTTCGATGCGGTTGTCGCGGATGCTGCCGTCGGCGATGCCGTCGAGCACGGCTAGCGGCAGGGCGGGCTTGTAGGGCGCTTCGCCGTGGCGGGCGGTGCGCGCAACGCGCAGTTTCTGGAAGCGGCGGAGGTAGGCGGCGAGCATGGGCGGGCAAGATAAGCCGCTGGGCCTAACCGCCCCAAAAGCCCTGGGGCCATAAGCACGGACCGGACACCCACCCATCGAAAAGCGAAATCACCCACGGCCGGGCCCCGCCGACGCCCGGCTGCGGACCAGCAGCTTTCGGGGCATCAGCTTTTATGGTCGCTGTTGAATACGTCCCGGAATATCTTCCACCCCGCGCTGGTCTTCTTCCACAGCTTCAGGTATTTTCCGTCGTCGATTACCTGGCCATTGGCGTTGAACACCTGCCAGGTGCCTTGTTCGGTGAGGTACTCTTTTCCCGCTCCATACACCTGCTGGGTCTGAAACTTGACCCCGCTCACCTGGCCAGCCGCGTACGTGTCGGTGAAATCTTTGGTCAGCGCAGTTTTGCCACAGATTGCGGGGGCATTGGGCGACATCAAGCAGGCGTCCTCGGTGTACAACTCAACAATGTGGGCATCTTTCTGCTGAAAGAGCTCGAAGTACCGGCGGTTCGTCTCTGCCAGCTCGGCCTTGAGCGCAGGCAGATTTTGGGCATTTGCCGCGCAAGACGCGAGGCCGAGGAACAAGGCCGTGCCGGCCAGCGGGAGGAAGGTGGTTTTTGCTTTCATGGCCGCAAACCTACCGGCGGCCGCAATCGGTAAATTGTAAAAAACGGAACACTCAGCCATTCAGCGGCCAATACAGGTCGCTGGAAAGCAGGGGTTGAAAATGCGAGGGGGCCAAGCCCGTGAAAGCCCGAAAGTCCTTGATGAAATGCGACTGGTCGTAGTACCCGCAGTGGTAGGCAATGGCTGTAAGGGGCGCCTGCTTTTCGAGCAGCAGCGGCAGGCTCTTTTGAAAACGCGCAATCTTCAGGAAGAGGTTTGGGCTCAGGCCGGTGTACGTGATAAACAGCTTCTGCACATAGCGGGACGACACCCCATGGCGCGCGGCAATCGTGTTGACCCGCTCCGGAAAGTCCGGTTGCCGGGCTGCCAGCAGGAGGCTGTTCATCAGCTTCAATTTCGTGAACCGGGGCCGGAACCGGAGCAGCCGGGCCAGCAGAAAGGCTTCCAGCAGGCTGATTTGGTCGCCGGGCGCGGTGGTTTCCAGCAGCCGGGCGTACAGCTCCCGGATTTCCTTCCCAGCGAAGTCGTAGAAGTCCAGCACCTGGTTGTTGAAAAGCGCTATCGGCTCCTCAAAGAAGCAAGCCGCCGTGTGCGTAAAAAAGCGAACCCCCAGCATGGAATGTCGGCCCAGCGAACTAAAAACCAGAGGCGCGATGGTTTGCCCCCACAATTGAATGCGCGGGGCGCTTACCCGTCCGGCGCTTATCAGCTGCTGCGGGCCTTGGGGGCCTAGGTTGAACATTATCTCGACGCAGCCATTGGCAAATACCCGGTCCTCGGTGAGCGAAGCCGCGTCCGTGGCACAGGTAAAATAGCACTGCACATAGTTGCTCAAAGCACCTCCCGGCCGGTATTCTCTGTAGTGCATATTATTGATAACTGAGAAATGGTCAGGAGATTAAGCGCATCAATTATTCAGCCCGTCATGCAGAGCGCAGCGAAGTATCTTTTCTGTAGCAGTAAATGATTAGTAGTGGCGGTAAAGATGCTTCGCTGCGCTCTGCATGACGTTCTTTTTTTGCTGCGCGCTGCATGACGGGCTACTTTATTATTCTGCGCAACGTTCCGTTCGCCTTTCGCATGGGCTAAACGGCCGGCGTGTCGGTGCTGCCCTGGCTTAAATCGAGGAGCCAGCGCGGGGGTTCGGGCTCTAGGGCCAGGGCGGCGAGGTTGAGCCAGGCCGCGGCGCGGTCGAGCACGGCCGAATCGGCGGTGACGACGATGTCGGTCGTTTCGGCCAGCTCGCGGTCGGGGTTCATCACCACTTCGGCGGTCCAGGGCAGGCCCAGGGCAGGGCCCAGTTCGCGCAGGCGGGCGGCGAGGCGGCCGCTGTTGGACACGGGCTGGTCGAGCAACCAGCGCACGGGGCCAGGCCCGAGGGGCCGCAGCGCGTCGGCGGCCAGCCAGATGGCGCGGTCGGTTTCCTGCACGGCCCGGTAGGTGCCGTGAATGCTGGAGAGGTCGCGCAGGGCGCCGTCGCGGCCCCGCAGCACCACGCCGCCGCTCAGGGCCGCTTCAAGGGTGATAATCAGGTTGAAACCGTCGATGGACACGGGCCGGCCGCCCAGGTCGGTGGGCGGGAGCTGCGTGGCCGCGCGGTGGGCGAGTTGGGCCTCGGTGCAGGCGGCGCGGCCCACGGCCCAGCGCTGGCGCTCGGTTAGGGCGTAGCGGTCGCCCACCAGCTTGAGGGTGGCGCCGGGCGGGTAGCCGCGCGTGAGCAGCCACGACAGCTCCGCCACGGCGCTTTGCAGCAGCGGCACCCACTTGGGGGCAAACAAGTGGGCATCGGCGGGATGGGGGCCGCGGTGGCGGGTGTGGGCGGGGCGCATGCGAAGGCGGGGAAGATGAGTGGCGGCAAGTTGCACGGCAAAGCGCAGGTGTGCTTGCTGGCAGCGTGGTTTCTTTGGGCAGCGGCGGTTAATATCAATGGGTGTGCCCGCTGAGCAGCTGTGGGCGCTGGCTGAGGTAGAGACGCAATACTTTGCGTCTCGTCGTTGAACGAAATCGTTGATACGGCGCGCACGACGAGACGCAAAGTATTGCGTCTCTACCTCGTTCCAGAGCAGAAATTAACCCACAAAAAGGCCCCGGCGGATGCCGGGGCCTTTTTGCTTACGCGGGTGCTGCCTACTCTTTCACCAGCTTCAGCGTCTGGGTGCCGGTGGGCGTTGCCAGGCGCAGCACGTAGATGCCCGTTGGCAAGCGGCTGAAGGCAGGCGCGTCGAGCATGGGCTGGCTGGGACCGGCGGGCAGCGCGCCCAGTTCCTGGCGCCACACCTGGCGGCCCAGGGCATCGGTGAGCGTGAGGGTGGCCGAGGCAGCCGCCTGGGGCAAGGTCAGGCTCAGGTGCGGGGCCTGTGGGCTGGGGTTGGGCCAGGCCAGCAGCTGGCCGGCCGGCGCGTCGAACAGCACGGTGCGCACGGGCGAGAACGTGCTGGCCCCGTTGAAATCAAGCTGCTGTAGGCGGTAGTAGCGCACGCCTGCCTTGCCGGTTTCCTGGTCGAGCAGGCGGTAGCTGTGGGCACCGGCGCTACTGCCCGCGCCGGCCACGAAGCCCAGGGCGCGGTAGCGGCTGCCATCGGTGCTCACCTGCACCTCGAAGCCCCGGTTGTTGAGCTCACTGGCCGTGGCCCAGCTCAGCAGCGCGTCCGGGCCCTGGCGCTTCGCCTCGAACTTCGCCAGCTCTACCGGCAGCGGGTTGGCCCCATTGCCCAGCGTCCAGATGCTGAAGTCGCTGATGCCGGTTTTGGTCACCGTGTTGCCGCTCACGGAGGCGCCGGGCTGCGGCTGCCAGGGCCCGCTGGTGCCGGCCGTGGACTTGAACAGCCGCATGCTGGCCGCCGCAATGCCGTTGCGCTCGTGGTCGAGGTAGCTGAAGGCCATCGTCACGCTCAGGCCGGTGTTCACGGCTGGCTGAATGTCGAAGTAGCGCTGAATGCTCTGGCTGGTGCCCTGGCCGGTGAGGGTGGTGCCAGTGGTGCGTACCACCGCCGTCAGGCCTGGGGCGGTCGAGCCGGCGTCGGGCGTCAGCGTCAGCCCCAGGCCGCCGAAATTTTGGGCAGTGCCGGCGGCCAGCGTGCGGGTGGTGGCCACGCGGCCCAGCACGTAGTCCGCGTCGTCTTCGTTCACAATGCTGGCCGTGTTGCCCAGCGTCAGGGTGTTGCCGTTGGTGTTGAGCACGCCGCTGGTCAGGGTCAGGTTGTTGGTGACGGTGGCGTTGCTCATCAGGGTCACGGTCGAGGCCGTGACGGCTTGGTTCACGGTCAGGTTGTTGAACGTGCTCAGGCCCGTCACCATTTGCGGCGCGGCCCCGCGGAAGGCGATGGTGCCGCCCGTGGCCGCGTAGGTGCCGTTGTTGGTGAGGTCGCCCCACACCTGCAGGTTGCCGCCGGTGTGGGTCACCGTGGCCCCCGCCTCCACCACCAGGTCTTTGGTCACGCTGGCGGCCGATATGGTGGGGTAAGTCGTCAGGCCGGCCGGGATGCGGGCGCTGATGGTGGCGCTCGGCACGCAGGCACTCCAGTTGCCGCTCGTGAGCCAGGCGCCCGACACGGCCCCGGTCCAGGTGGTGGTTTCGGTGGTGTTCACCGCGAAGCTGGTGGTGGCGGCGCAGCTCGTGGCGTTGTCGGTGGTGGTCAGGGTGTAGGTGTTGTTGCCGGTTGGCGCGTTGCTCACCGTGAAGGTGGCCGTGCCGCCGCTGCCCGTGGGCCCGGCAATGGTGGCCCCGGCCGGGCCCGTGAGCGCGGTGGTGCCGGTGGGGCTGCCCACTTCCAGCGCCCAGTTATTGAGCGTTCCGACGTCGCCAGATGCGTTGTCGAACACCCGCAGCGTCCAGGTGCCGTTCAGCGGGGCGCCGTTGAGGGCCGCAGCAGGCAGGGCGTAGGTGGTGCCGCCGTAGCCGACGGCCGTGGTGCCCTCGGGGGCGAAGGTGCCCGTGAAGGGGGCCGAGCCGTCGGCAATGGATGTAGCGGCCGCCGTGCTCAGCACCGTGTTGGTATAGTTGACGCCGCTGCCGCCGTTGTCGGTGGTCAGTTCCAGCGTGCCCGCGTTGCCGGGTCCCACCAAGTACACCTGCACGTCGGCGTCGAAGGTGTGAGTGATGTTGAGCGTCACTTTCACCACGCTGCTGTTGCTGATGACGCTGCCCGCCGGCGCCCCGCTGATGGCAATGGTCGACGATACGCCCGTCGTGCTATTGTCGGGAATGGCGGCGCCGGGCGCAGCCGTGCCCGCGTAGGTGGGCACGGGCACCGCCGCCGTTATCGTGAAGGGCGCGCCGGCGCACTGGGCCTGGGTGGGGGCCGTCGCCCCGATTACCTGGAGCGTGATGGTTTGCGTAATCGAGCAGGCGCCGCTGGTGCCGGTCACGGTGTAGGTAGCCGTTTGGGTGGGCGTGGCGGTCACGGCGGCCCCGGTGCTGGTGGCCAGGCCGCCCCCGGCGGTGCTGGCCCAGGTGTAGGTGTAGGCCGTGCTGCTGCCGGCCGTCAGCGTCACCGCCGTGTTGGCGTACACGGTGGCGCCGCACGTCGAGGGCGTGATGGTGATGGCATCGGGCACGGTCACGGCCACCGTTTGCGGGGCCAGTGCGTCGTTGCCGGGGTTCGAGTCGGGGTTGTAGGTGGTGGTGGCCGCGAAGCCGTACGAGCCGCTGCCGTTCACGGTGTAGGTGCCCACCGTGAAGTTGGCGGTGCCGCCCGCCGCGATGGCCGCGCCCGAGTAGGTGCCCGTCAGCGTTTGGGTGGTGGCATTGGGGAAGGTAACCGTGACGGCCACCGGCACGGCCTGGGTGGTGGCGGTGCTGCCGTAGTTTCGGATGGTGACCTGCACCGGCTGGGCCCCCGCGTAGCAGTTGCTGGCCGCCGGCTGCAGCAGCGCCGTAATGCCCACGTCCTGGCTGGGCAGCAGGAATTCGTCGGCGCCCACGTCGGGCGTGGTCGCGCTGCGGGTCGCGCCGTCATAGTCAGTCGTCAGGCCGCTGATGACTACCGCTTTGCCATCAAACGACGCCGCGGTGGCCTGCGTGTTGTCGAGGTGCAGGTCGGTGGCCGACACAAAAGGCGGCGCTACGCTCAGCGAGTTGGCATCCTGGCCGGTAGCCGTGCGCAGGGCCGCCAGCGAAGCCTGGTCGCTGCCATTGAGGTAAGCCAGTACGTTTTGCGAGCCGCTGACGTAGTAGTCGTTGTAGTCGATGGGAGCATAGGCGCTGCCGCCGACGGAGCTCAGGAAGGCGTAGCCGTAGGTGGTGGCGTTGCTCCCCGCCAGGGTGTTGCTGAAAATATTATTCCGAACATCGAGGCCCGTATTGCCGGCCGTCACGTACAGGCTGGCCGAGGTTGCGTTCGCCGAGGAGGTGTAGCTGCCTTGCAGGTTTACCGAATTGTAATACAGGTTGATGCCGCTTTGCGCCGTTGTGGACCCATTCAGGTAGATGCCAACCGGCCCAAAGCGCCCGGTAATAGCACTTACAAAGTTGTTGCTGAGCGTAACGTTGGCGGCCGCGCCGCCGCTCCCCACGTATATGCCGACGCCGATGGGCGTGTAGGTGGTGCTGGTGCCCACCGTCGACACGGCCGTCACGTTGTTGCCGTTCACCACGGCGTTCGTAACCGCGCTCAGGTACAGTCCATACGCCAGGTAAGTGCCCGAGGTAGTCGTGACGGCTATCCCATTCACCGTGTTGTTGCGCACTTGCAGGCCGGCGATGGCGTGCAGGTACATCCCCGTGGGGTCCAGGTCGCTGCCGGTCCGCACGTTCTGCACGGTATTGGCGGCAATGCCGGCGTTCACGGCATTGCTCACATCGAGCCCTTCGTAGCCGATGTTGTCGGCCGTGGCAGCCGTGGCGGGCCCCACCACGTTTCCGTTAATCACCAGCCCGTCGAGGCCCCCGGCTGAAGTTGTGGCCGTGCCCGCCGCCAGGATGCCCACGTAGCAGCCGGTCAGCGCATTGTTTTGCACGGTCAGGTTGTCGTTGTCGGCCCCGGTACCGGTGCTGGTCAAGCTCAGAGCACTGCCGCCCGCAAATACCCCAAACGTCGTCGCGGTATTGGAGCCGGCCCGCAGGTTCAGGTTCAGCAGCTGGTCGAACGTAGCGCCCGCCGCCGTGCCCAGGCTTTTCACCCACACCACGGCCGAGGTGCCGGTGCTGGTGTTGGCAATGTTCAGGTCGCGGGTGGTGCCGCCCACCGTGTTCGAGCCGTCGATGGTCACGTAGTCGGCCCCATTCAGCACGAGCAGGCCCGAGTTGGCCGCGCTGCCGCTGATGCTGGCCGTCACGCCGGCCGCCGGCTTGATGGTGACGCGGTGCGTGGCGTCGGCCCCGGTCAGCACGTTCACCGTCAGGGGGAAGGTTTCGCCGTTGGTGGTGTTGTAAAAGGTGGTAGCCGCCGGGTTGATAAGCGAGAACGTGACGCCCGTGGCCCCGGCCGTGGTGTTGTCCACGCCGCGCAGGTTCAGGTCGGCAATGGCTGCCGTGAGGGTGGTGTAGTTGCCGCCCACGCCCACGGTGTAGGTGCCATTGAGCGGCCCCACAATGAGGCGGGTGGCGGCCGGGCCGCTCAGCGTGATGGCCGGCGTGGTGCTGCCGGTGTAGCTGGTGCCCGCCACGTTCACGGCCGTCGGCACCGAGGCCACGGTGTTGCCGGGCGTGGCCGTGGCGCTGATGTCGTAGGCCAGCCAGAAGTAGTTGTCGCCGGTGGGCAGGGCGGCCGGGGTGGTCAGCGTCAGGGTGTAGGTGCTGGCAATAGTGCCGGTGGTGGCCACCAGCGTGGTGGTGGCAAAGGTGGCGCTGGTGCCCGTGCTGTACAGCCGGGCGTTGGCAATGTCGGCCGCGCTGGTGCTGCCTAGGTCAAAGGTGATGCTAGTAAGCGTGAGAGCGGCGCCGCTGTTGCCCGCGGTGTTCACGTTCAGGCCCGTTACCTGCTGGTTGGTCTGGCCACGGGAGGTGGCGGCGCCGTTCTGCGTGTAGGCCAGCGTATTCACGGTGCGGGGCGTGCCGGCCGTGGTGGCCTGCGAGCCGGTGAGGGCACTGGAGGGCACTTCGGCAATGGCCACCACCCGGAAGTAATAAGTCGTGGCGGGGGTCAGGCCGGTGAGCGCCAGCGAGTAGGCAGTGCCCGTGGTGGCGGCGCTGGTGCTGGCGATGCTGCCCCCCGTCGGCGTCGTAAAGGTGACGTTGTCGGTGGAGTATTGCACCAGAAACCTGTTTTCCGTCGTCGAGTTGTCGGTAAAGCCGACGGTCAGACCGGTGCTGGTTACGCTGGCAAACGTCAGGCTCGTGGGGGCGGTCGGCGGGGGCGGGGTAAACGTGTACTTCGAGCCGGTAGCCGGAATAGTGGCCAGGCTATTCGAGGCCGTGTTGCTGAAGCTGTTGCTGTTGGCCGTCTGCTGCGTGAGCAGCTGCGAGGCGGCGGTGCCACCGCCTGGCCCGTTGATGCCCAAGGTATAAGTATAGCTGCCATTGCCGGCCGTCATCGTGCCGTACTGGTATTCGATGTGGCCGTCTGACTCGTACAGGCGAATCTGGTAATTGAGGCTGCCGGTAGCGCCGAAGGCAACCAGGCCAATCCATTCGGCCGTGAGCACCCGGCTGCCAGCCGTGCCGGTCGTGAGGTACTTAAACGAGGATGCTAAGTCGGCCGCCGTGGCAGCATTGGTGGCGGTCGTAAGGTCATAATAGAGCACCGCCAGGGCACTGGCCGTGGCGGTGGCATTAGAAAACCTGGTATTTGTCCGGCCATAGACCCCTGTGCCGCTCCCGGTAGCCGAAGTGCCGGTGTTAAAGGTCAGAAAGCCGTTGGTAGAAACGCTGAACTGCGTGTAAGCCGTCCCATCGTAATAGAAGGTAAAGCCGATTGGGGTGGGACCACTCAGGTTATCGTCGGTAGAGGTGCTATTGCGCCAGACAGTGAAGCTGTTGCCCGTGCTAGCGATTGAACTGTAAGTAGCACCCGTGGTGCGGGTTGTGGCATAGCTTGCTATGCTCTGCCCCCAGGCCGCGCCGCTGCCCGTGAGCAGCAGGGCCAGCACCGCCAGCAGGCGGCCCCAGCGGGACGAGAAAACAAGCGGTTGCCGCGGCAGTCTTTCTTGTAGAGGTTGTGGCATAAGGAAAGGGAGAAGTGGAGCGTAATAAGGTTGGTGAAAAAGCAGTGAGTGGATAGTCAGGAAGCTACCGTTGAGCTAAGGCAGCGGGCTATCGGGGAGAAGTAATATTTGCCGGTGGCTTAGGGGTAACGGCTGTCCGTCTGTTGCTGCGCATTTAAGGGCGGCCAGCAATTAAAAAATCAACCGGGCGGCAGTCCGCCAGTCGAAATATAAACTCCAGCCCGGCAAAATCCTGACTTTATAAAAATAAAATGATATCCCTCGCCGCTGCGCTTTTCGCTTCCATCAGAAGAAGCCCCGTTGGCACGCTGCCAATGGAGCTCTGCCTTCAAAATGAGGGAGAAAACAGGCGGCCACTCATTTGCTGTCTTCAGCGCCTGGGGCCGGCCGGTAGCAGTCCGCGCCCCAGGCACCGCCCCGCGGGCGGCGCGGCAGCCGCGACCCTGGCCGGCGTGCCGCTGCTAGCAGGCGGCGGCCGCAGGTCTTGGCGAAGTACTATCCGGCCCGGATTCCTGGGGAGCATAAGCGCGCCCGCAGAGACGGGGGCAGCGTGGCATCTACTCAGGACCTCGGGTATCCGGCGCAGCCGGGGCTCGCCTTGCGGGCGCCCTGAGAGGCGTCGCGCTTGTACCCATCTTATAATAAATAGCGCCTCACGCCGTACTTTTCGGCCAAAACCGCGCTGCTTATGACCTTCCGCCCCGTTCTGGCCGCTCTGGCTCTGTTGCTGCTCACCGGCCCGCTCCGCGCCCAAACGCCCCTCGGGCAGCCCTCGCTCGATGAATCGAAGGTGCAAATCTGGTGCGCCACGGTGCGCTTCGTGTACGACGACGCCGGGCGCCCCAACCTCAAAGGCACCGTGCGCTGCGAAGGCGGCAACCTCGCCGCGCTGGCCGCCAGCATCCGGCCCGACAGCCTGCGCGTGTACTCGCTGCTCTACCAGCCCATTGAGGGCCGGGGCGCCATTTACCAGGGCAAAAAGGACAACCCCGCCCGGCTGGCGGCCCTCGCCAAAGCCATTGTGAGCAAGCTCAAGGGCTCGCCGGCCCGCCGCAAAGACCCCGCCCGCATGGCGCGGGTGCAAGCCCTCGAAACCGCCCTCACCCACTACGTGGAAAGCGGCACCCCGCTCGGCGACGTATCGGCGGCCATGACGCCCGAAACGGCCGACACCACGGCCGCCCCCGGCGCGCTGGGCCCGGCCGAAGCCGCCGAACAGGCCGCTGCGGCCGACCGCGACGCCGCCGCCACGGCTTCGGCCGCGGCGTTGCCCGCGGCCGGGCCGGGCAGCCTGCTCTACCGCTTTGCCGCGCCGCTGGCGCTCATTCTGGCCATTCTGAGTTTGGTGCTGTACGTTATGCTGCGCATCACGCTGGGGCAGTGGCGCCGGCAGCAGCGCCGCGAAACGCTGGTGGCCAAGCAGGCCGCCACGACTGCGCAAACGGCCGCTGCCGAAACCAGCGCCGCCGTGGCCGACTCCATCGCCCGCGTGAAACGGGCCGAAGCGCTGGTGCTGGCTGCCTCGGAAACCGGCGCCGCGCCCGCCCCCACGCCGGCCCTCGACCAGCTCAGCCCCGCCCAGCGGTTGGAAGTGGAGCGCCTGGTGAGCCAGCGCGTGGACGAGGAACTGCGCTGGCTGCGCGCCAACCTGCCGGAGCTGGTAGCGGCCGCGGTGGCGCCGCCCGCGGCCGCAGCCGCCCCGGAGGAAACGCCAGTTGCCCAGGCAGAGCCGGCAGGCGCCGGGCGTAGCGGGCCGGTGGCCGATAACGTGCAGATGGATTAACTTTAAGTAGCGGCTTTACAACTACGGCCGTGCTACTCTACCCGTCATGTCGAGCTTGTCGAGACATCTCGCGTGTGTTGGTAATCAATAACAAGGCATTACTTCAGCACGCGGGATGTCCCGGCTTCGCTCAACCTGACAGCTTGAGTACCCCCACTCCCCTCCTTCCTAATTCTCCTATGAAAGCTGCCTTTCGCCTGCTTGTGCTGCTGGCCGCTTTGCCTGCCTGCCGGGCCACCGCGCCGCCCGCGCGCAACACCTTGCCGCGCCGCCAGCCCCTGACCGAAGTCACCACCCCCGAAAACGCCGAGCCCAGCCGCAAAGCCGGCCTGGAACTCCCCGACACCACCCGCCGTGAAGTACCCCAACAGCCGTAAAACCGACACCACCGACACCTATTTCGGCACCCAAGTGCCCGACCCCTACCGCTGGCTCGAAGACCTTGACTCGGAAGAAACCGCCGCCTGGGTGACGGCCCAGAACGAAGTCACGTTCGGGTATTTGAGCGAAATTCCGTTTCGGGATGCCATCCGGGAGCGCCTCACCCGGCTCTGGAACTACGAGCGCTACGGCGTGCCCGAACAGGTGGGCGACGAGCTGGTGTATGCCAAGAACGACGGGCTGCAAAACCAGGCCGTGGTGTACCGCCAGCGCGGCAATGAGGAGCCGCGCGTGCTGCTCGACCCCAACAAATTCTCGGCCGACGGTACCACCGCCCTGGCCGGCATGGAGTTCAGCCCCGACCACCGCTACCTGGCTTATGCCACCAGCAGCGGCGGCTCCGACTGGCACCAGGTCCGCGTGATGGACCTGCGCACCCAGGAGCTGCTGCCCGACAAGCTGGACTGGGTGAAAGTCTCGGGCACGTCGTGGACTTCGGCGGGCTTCTACTACTCGCGCTACGACGCGCCCCGGCCCGGCGAAAACGACCTGTCGGGCAAAAATGAGTTTCACAAGGTGTATTTCCACCGGCTGCACACGCCGCAGGCGGAAGACGAGCTGGTATACGAAAACCCCGCCATGCCCCTGGGTTTCCGCATGGCCGGCGCCACCGAAGACGAGCGGTTTCTGTGCCTTTACCTCACCGATGGCGTCTCGGACGGCAACCGCCTGCTGGTGCGCGACCTCACCGACGCCACGCAGGCCAGCGCCTGGACTACGCTGTTCGATTCCTACGAATTCAACAACACCGTCATCGGCAACGTGGGCGGCGAGGTGCTGGTGTACACCAACTACCAGGCCCCCAACTACCGCGTGGTCGGCATCGACCCGCAGCAGCCCGAAGAAGCCCACTGGCGCGAGGTGCTGCCCGAAACCGCCAACAAGCTTGAAAGCGTGACCCAGGCGGGCGGCTGCCTGCTGGCCAGCTACCTGCACGATGCCAGCTCGCAGGTGCAGGTATACTCGGAACAGGGCGAGTTTCGGCACGAGGTGGCGCTGCCGGCCCTGGGCACGGCCAGCGGCTTTGGCGGGCGGCGCGAGGCCACGGCGGTGTACTACGCCTTCACGTCCTTCACCTACCCCACCACCATTTACCGCTACGACCTGGCCAGCAACACCAGCACCGTGTTCCGGGCGCCGGCCGTGGACGTGCAGCCGGCCGACTACGAAACCACGCAGGTGTTCTACCCCAGCAAGGACGGCACGCGGATTCCGATGTTCATCGTGCACAAAAAGGGCGTGGTGCTGAACGGCCGGAACCCCACCTACCTCTACGCCTACGGCGGCTTCAACGTGAGCCTGACGCCCGCCTTCTCGGTGGCGCGCCTGCTGTGGCTGGAAAACGGCGGCATCCTGGCCGTGGCCAACCTGCGCGGCGGCGGCGAATACGGCGAGGACTGGCACCGGGCCGGTATGACCCCGCACAAGCAAAACGTGTTCGACGACTTCATTGCCGCCGCCGAATACCTCAAAACCAACCGCTACACCGACACCCAGCACCTCGCCATCGCGGGCGGCTCCAACGGCGGCCTGCTGGTGGGCGCCGTGGCCAACCAGCGCCCCGACCTGTGCCGCGTGGCCCTGCCCGCCGTTGGCGTGATGGATATGCTGCGCTACCAAAAGTTCACCATCGGCTGGAACTGGGCGCCCGAGTACGGCACCTCCGACGACGAGGCGCAATTCCATAACCTACTGGCTTTCTCGCCGCTGCACAACCTGCGGCCCGGCACCGCCTACCCCGCCACGCTCATCACCACCGCCGACCACGACGACCGGGTGGTGCCCGCGCACTCCTTCAAGTACGCCGCCGCCCTGCAGGCCGCCACCGCCGGCCCCTCCCCCACCCTCATTCGCATCGACGTGAACGCCGGCCACGGCGCCGGCAAAAGCACCGCCCTGCTCATCGATGAGTGGGCCGACGTGTGGAGCTTCTGCTACGCGAATATGGGCGTGACGCCCCCCAGCGAACCCCAGGCCTAGCCCCAGTCACCATGCGTGCTTTTTACTCGTGCATTGGGGCCGCTGCCACGCTTTTATTAGGGCTATTGTCTCCCACAGCAGTTGCTGCTCAGTACTATCACCGCACGCCCGACGCCGTGCTGCCAGTGCGCAAGAACAGCGTCTTCTTCACGCATGTGGATGTGGTGGAGCAGCTGCCCCGGGGCGCCTCCATTGCAAAAGGCCAGCAGATTGCCACGCTGCAGCCCGAGCCTGCGGTGCAGTCAGAAGGCTACGATTTGGTGCTGGCCGGAGCCAAAAAAGCCTATGATGAAGGCTTTTTTCCACAAGCCGCCGCGGCCCTCGAAGACGCCGTGGCGCACGAGCCCAACAATCCGTTTTTGCTCTACCACTACGCCCGGGCCCTCTACAAAACCGACGAAACCAAACCGCGCAGCTACGCCGTTTACCAACGCCTGATGGCCACGCTGGCCAAGCAGGGCGGCGAAAACGACAGCGTGGTTGTGGTGGACCTGTGGTTTCCGGAAGCGTACTGGAAGCTGGGAACCCTGCAACTGGACCGGGCCGAATGGGCCAGCGCCGTCGACAACATTTCCCGGGGGCTGCTGGGCCTGGACCAACTCGGCGCCTTGCCCACCAGCCCCATTCACGAGGAAGCGCTGTCCTACCTCACCGAGTGCTTCTACCACTTGCACGACGCCAGGCTGTGCCGCTACTACGGCAACCGAACGCTCCAGCTGTTTCCTCAAAACAAGTACGTCCAACCCTACCTGACGCACTTGCCACCGGCGGCTACGCCGAAAGTCAAACGAAAATAAATTCCATGGAATTAGGAATCAGCTCTTTTGGCGAAGTGGCACCCGCCCACCTCGCTGGCCAGGACCACGCCGCCACCCAGCGCATGCAGGAACTCCTGGCCCTGGCCCGCCGCGCCGACGAAGTGGGCCTCGACGTGCTGGCCCTCGGCGAGCACCACCGGCCCGACTTCATCATTTCCTCGCCCGAAGTGGTGCTGGCAGCCGCGGCGGCCGTCACCCGGCGCATTCGCCTGAGCAGCGCCGTCACCGTGCTTAGCTCCGCCGACCCGGTGCGGACCTTTCAGAATTTTGCCACGGTGGACTTGATTTCCGGCGGCCGGGCCGAGATTATCGCAGGCCGCGGGTCGTTTATCGAGTCCTACCCCCTGTTCGGCTACGACCTCGACGACTACGACGAGCTGTTTGTGGAAAAGCTGTCGTTGCTGTTGAAAATCAACGAAAGCGAAGTTGTGACCTGGCAGGGCAAGCACCGGCCCGGCATTGCGGCGCAGGGCGTGTACCCGCGCCCGGCCCAGGCCAAAATTCCCGTCTGGATAGGCATCGGCGGCACGCCGGCTTCGGCGGTGCGGACCGGCAAGCTGGGCCTGCCGCTCACCATTGCCATCCTGGGCGGCGCCCCCGACCGCTACGTGCCCTTCGCCGAACTCTACCGCGAGGCGGCCCAGCAGGCCGGCCACGACGCGGCCCGGCTGCCGCTGTGCCTGAACTGCCACTTCCACCTGGCCGAAACTTCCCAGCAGGCCGCCGACGAGTTTTTCCCGCCCTACGCCACGCTCATGAACCGCATCGGCCGCGAGCGGGGCTGGTCGCCCATGGACCGGCGGCATTTCGACTTCCTGCGCGGGCCGCAGGGGCCGTTGTTCGTGGGCACGCCGCAGGAAATCACCCAGAAGCTGCTGCACCTGCACGGGCTGTTCAACAACACGCGTTTCCTGGCGCAGCTGGTGCTCGAAGGCATTTCGCCCGCGAGCGTATTGCGCTCGGTGGAGCTGTTTGGCCAGGAAGTAGCGCCGGCCGTGCGGGCGGCGCTGGGTGTTCAACCCGCCGCCTAGCTTAGGCGCTTGCGGCCGAAGATTTATTTACCCACCAGACAACCCAGCGACCGGCTTGGCGGTCAGGGAGAAGTATGGTTTCACTTTAGCCTTTTCGCTATGCGCTACGTCTTCTTTCTGCTCCTGCTCGCGGCCCAAACGGCATTTGGCCAATGCTGCCCCTACATGCAGCCCGTGAAGGTGCTGCCCGCCAACCCCACGGCTACCGACGACGTGCGCCTCGTGTTTCAGGCCACCACCGGTGGCCGGGGCGCGCAGCTCAGCGGCAGCCTGGTGCGGGCCGGCAACGCCCTCACCTACACCAGCTGCTACTACAGTGGCCCCCTCGCCCAGCCCCAAACCTACCTCGATACCGTGCGCGTGGGCCAGCTGCCGACGGGCAGCTACACGGTGTCATTCATCGGCATCCAGTCGTGCAACACGCAGTGCGTGGAGCAAATGCGCAATTCCACCTCGGCCACTTTCCAGGTGAGCGGCGCTCTGGCCACCCGCACCGCGGCCGAGGGCTGGGCCGTGTATCCGGTGCCGGCCACCGGCTCCTCCCTCACGCTGTGGGCCCCGGCCGACAAAGCCATTCAGCGCCTGCAGCTGCTGGACGCGGCCGGCCGTAGCTGCTTCGAATACGCTGGCAGCGAGCTGACGCGCCAGGGCAACGAGTGGCAGTTGTGCCTGCCCGCCCTGCCGGCCGGCCTATACTCGCTGCGCATCGGCGTAGCCAGCGGCGAGGCCGTCACGCAGCGGGTGCTGCTGCCGTAAAGTAGTCCCCTACCCGCAACGAAAAAGGCCGGTCCACATGCGTGGACCGACCTTTTTTGGCTTAAAAAGAGCTGCTAGTAGCGGTACAGGTCCGACTTGAACGGGCCTTCTACCGGCACCTTGATGTAGTCGGCTTGCTTGGAGGTCAGCTCGTCCAGCTCCACGCCGATTTTGGCGAGGTGCAGGCGGGCCACCTTCTCGTCGAGGTGCTTGGGCAGGGTGTACACCTGGTTTTCGTACTGGTCGCCGCGCTGCCACAGCTCCAATTGGGCCAGGGTCTGGTTCGTGAACGAGTTCGACATCACGAACGAGGGGTGGCCGGTGGCGCAGCCCAGGTTCACGAGGCGGCCTTCGGCGAGGATAATCACCTCTTTGCCGTCGATGGTGTAAATGTCCACCTGCGGCTTCACCGTGTCTTTGGTGTGGCCGTAGTTGCCGTTCAGCCAGGCCATGTCAATTTCATCGTCGAAGTGGCCGATGTTGCAGACAATGGCCTTATCCTTCAGGGCGCGGAAATGCTCCTCGCGGATGATATCGCAGTTGCCGGTGGTGGTGATGACGATGTCGGCGCGCGGAATGGCGTTTTCCATCTTCTTCACCTCAAAGCCGTCCATGGCCGCCTGCAGGGCGCAAATGGGGTCAATTTCCGTCACGATGACGCGGGCGCCGGCGCCGCTCAGCGAGGCGGCGGTGCCTTTTCCTACGTCGCCGTAGCCGGCCACCACGGCCACTTTGCCGGCCATCATCACGTCGGTAGCCCGGCGGATGGCGTCCACGGCCGACTCTTTGCAGCCGTACTTGTTGTCGAACTTCGACTTCGTCACCGAGTCGTTCACGTTGATGGCGGGGAAGGGCAGCGTGCCATTCTTCACGCGCTCGTACAGGCGCAGCACGCCGGTCGTCGTCTCTTCGCTCACGCCTTTGATGCCGGCGGCCAGCTCGGGGTAGCGGTCCAGCACCATGTTGGTGAGGTCGCCGCCGTCGTCCAGAATCATGTTCAGGGGCTGGCGGTCTTCGCCGAAGAACAGCGTCTGCTCGATGCACCAGTCAAACGAGGCCTCGTCCATGCCTTTCCAGGCATACACCGGGATGCCGGCGGCGGCAATGGCGGCAGCGGCGTGGTCCTGCGTCGAGAAGATGTTGCACGACGACCACGTCACCTCGGCGCCCAGAGCGGTGAGGGTTTCGATGAGCACGGCCGTTTGGATGGTCATGTGCAGGCAGCCGGCAATGCGGGCCCCTTTGAAGGGCTGGGCCGCGCCAAACTCCTCGCGCAGCGACATAAGGCCGGGCATTTCGGCTTCGGCGAGGCGGATTTCCTTGCGGCCCCACTCGGCCAGGCTCATGTCCTTTACTTTGTACGGAACGTACGTTTTCGTCGTGGTTTCCACCATGATATGAATTGATTGTGAGTATCGCGTTTCAACCGTAAAGATACAGGATTTGTTCGGGGCTGGTGCAGACAGCTTCAGCGCAACAGCAGCAGCGCATTGCCCCGAACGGTCCCAGCTTTTGCTCCGGGCTTTGAGCCACAGAAGAGTCACTGTTTCGGGAAAGCTTAGCTACCCGACCCGTTCGCAGTTAGCTCCAAAACAGTGGGGGAGCAGGCAATTCCTCAGATACAAAAAAGCCCGCTGGATAGTATCCAGCGGGCTTTCCTCTAAAAAAATTTGCAAAAGCCTCGTCGCAGCTAGTTGTTCTGAGTGATAACGACCTGGGTTTGCTGAGCAATAGGAACGCCTGAACCCGAAATGCCCCGCACCAAGATGGTGTAAATTTTTCCGGCCTCAAACGTCTTGCTGCCCGTGCCGGCCCCAGTGCCATCGCCCACCGCTATAACCGGGGTACGGGTGGTGTTGCCGGCGGTGCCGGTTGTCACCGACAGGTTAAACGGCCCAGCGTTGATGGCAGCGAAGGGAGAAGCCGTGCCAAACGCGACATCGGGAGTAAGGTCGGTGGTAGGGCCGCCCGGGGTAGCAGCCGGAACCGTCAGCCGCACCGGCGAGGCAGCGCCCACGCCCAGGTGCACTAGGCGAACCTTAGCAGTCCCCGTTGCCGGAGCCGACAGGTCGTCGGACACCACCAGCAAGTCGGCGCTGCCAATGGTAGCGGTAGGCGAGTACACAAAGGCCGAATAGTTCTGGTCTTTTGCAACCGTCAACGGCTTGCTTGCAACAACCTGCGTTCCATTTTTAACGCTCAGCGTAGGCGTTCCGGAGTTGATGTTAAAGTACGTACCCGTTTGGCCATAGTTGAGCTGGCCGCCCTGCTGGTCGTTCACAAACACGGTCACGGTGGTGTTGGCGGCGGCGGCGGCGTGCGACACCAGCACTTTGCCTTGGTCGGGCGCGGGAGCCGCCGGCTCGTCGTCTTTGCCGCACGAGGCCAACAGCACCGTGGCCGGCAACAGGGCCCGGAGGGCGAGGGAAAAGAGAGACGTTTTCATACTAGGTATTCAACTAAAAAGGTGGGGATGAGCCGCCCGGAAACTACCGGCCGGCCCGGCCTGAACGTGAGAACGGCCCGCTTTGTTGAGTTTACCGGCCGGAATATTGGCGGCGAGGCGCATTTTCGGCCTCCGTTCGCCTTCTATCTTTGTTATATGCACACTATTTCCTGGTTGGCTGCCGCGCGGTGGCAGCTTCGCGGCGCGGCTTCTATGGCGCTGGTTTTTAGCCTGGTGGCGTCGGCGCGGGCCCAGCAGGCCCCGGCCACCATCCGCCTGCACCCCGAAGACGCCGAGCGCGGCCTCAACGGCCCGCAGCACAACTTCGAGTTTTTGCCGCCCGGCGTGGGCGGCGAGGCCTACCAAAGCGCGGGCTTCTTTGGCCAGAAGCTGCGGCCCTACCTGGCCGGCAACGCCGAAGCCCTGGCCAGCCTGGACCAGTACCGCCGCCAGAAAACCATTTTCCTGGTCGACCGCGTGGTGGCCGTGGGCTCCTTTGGTCTGTGGGGCCAGCAAATCCTGATTGGCGACGAGCGCCAGTACTTCAACAACACCCAGAAAGTGGCCCTCGGCGTGTTTGCCACCAGCATCCTGGCCACGCTGTTCATCAACCGCAACACCAACACCTACATGAAGCGCGCCGTGCAGGCGTACAACGATGCCCCGCCGGCCCATGGCAGCCTGTGGCCGCGGCTGCGCCCCAGCGGCGTGGGCCTGGGCGCGGCGCCCACCGGCCAGCCCCTGCTGGCGCTGCGCTGGGCGGTACGATAACGCCCGCCGCTTTTCCGTATACGCTTCCTCATGGACTACCCCCTGCCCGAAGCGGCCCGGCGCTACGTGGCCGCGCACCTGCACGACGACCCCGCCCACTTGGCCCTGCAGGCCCGCCGCCACCCCGGCCTGCCCGTGCCCGAGCTGGTGCGCCAGATTCAGGCGCGCCAGAAGGCCCGCGTGAAGCTGCCCGACTGGGCCGACAACCCCGATTTGATTTTTCCGCCGGCGCTGTCCGTCGAGCAGGCGTCCTCGGCGCGCACGGCGGCGTTCAAGGCCGGGCTGGTGGACGGGCAGCGGCTGGCCGACCTCACCGGCGGCTTCGGGGCCGACGCGGCGGCGTTTGCCCGGCGCGTGGCGCACGTCGACTATGTGGAACGCAACCCCGCGCTGGCCGAAGTGGTGCGCTATAATTTTGGCCAATTGGGCCTGACCAACGTGGACGTGCACGCCGCTGAGGCCCTGGAATTTCTGAAGGAAACGCCCCAGCATTACGACTGGCTGTACCTCGACCCGGCCCGGCGCGACACCGCCGCCCGCAAGATTTTTCTGTTGCGCGACTGCGAGCCCGACGTGGTGAAGCTGCTGCCCCTGCTGCTGCACAAGGCCGATAAAGTCCTGCTCAAGACGTCGCCCATGCTCGACATTGAGCACGCCGTGCAGGGGCTGGGCCACGTGCGCCGCCTCTGGGTGGTGGCCGTCGACAACGAGGTGAAGGAGGTGCTGTACGAGCTGGGCCAGGAGCCCGCCGTGGACCCCGAGCGCTACGCCCTGAACCTGCGCCGCGACGGCAGCCAGCAGGAATTCCGCCTCAACCGCGCCCGCGAAGCCCGCGCCACGCCCCGCTACGCCGAGGCTCAGCAGTACCTCTACGAGCCCAACGCGGCCGTGCTCAAGGCCGGCGCCTTCCGCAGCATCGGCACGGCATTCGAGCTGCTGAAGCTACACCAACACAGCCACCTCTATACGTCCGATGTGCTGCGGGCCGATTTTCCGGGGCGCATTTTCCGGGTGCGGGCCGTGGAGAAGGCCGACGGGGCCGCCCTCAAGGCGCACCTGGGCCCGGAGGCCCGGGCGCACGTCACCACCCGCAACTTCCCCGATTCGGTGGCCGATTTTCGGCAACGCACCGGCATCCGGGAAGGCGGCGAGGTATACCTGTTTGCCACCACCGACCTGCGCGGCCGGCCCGTGGTGCTGGTGTGCGAGAAGGTGACGCCCGCGGCTGCCTGATTAGCGTTGCGGCGGCCCTATACCCTTCCCGCGGTCCTTGCGTAAGTGAAAGCACCGGAAGCGCAGGGCTTCCGGGCCAATTCTTTCGCAATGCGTTTTACCGATAAAGTGTGCTTGGTGACGGGCGGCACCTCCGGCATTGGCCAGGCCGCCTGCCTGCGCCTGGGTGCCGAGGGCGGCACCGTAATAGCCCTGGGCCGTGACAAAAAGGATGGCGCCGAAACCGTGCGCCTCATCAAGGAAGCCGGCGGCCAGGCCGTGTTCATGGCTTGCGATTTGGCCAAGCCCAAGGCCATCGAAGCCACCGTGCAGAAGGTGCTGGCCAAATTCCACCGCATCGATGTGCTGGTGTGCGACGCGGCCATGATGACATTTGAGCCGCTGGTGAAACTGCCGCTGGAAAAGTGGGATGTGCTGATGCAGGTGAACCTGCGCTCGCTGGCCCAGCTCACGCAGCTGTGTCTGCCGCACATGCCCAAAGGCAGCGCCATTGTGGCCATCAGCTCGGTGCACGCCCACCAGACCACCGCCAGCGTGGTGCCCTACGCCACCAGCAAGGGCGGCATGGAAGCCTTCGTGCGGGGCATGAGCCGGGAGCTGGATTTCCGCCAGACCCGCATCAACGCCATTGCGCCCGGCGCCGTCGACACGCCAATGCTCTGGAGCAACCCCAACGTGAAAAACGGCACCGAGAAAATCGACAAAGCCACCGTGGGCCAGCCCGAAGAGCTGGCCGCTGCCATTGCCTTCCTGGCTTCCGGCGAAGCCAGCTTTGTGCACGGCACGACGTTGGCCGTGGACGGCGGCCGACTGGCCCAATTATAGGCTGCCAGCACCGCCAGCCCGTTGGCAAATCGGGCGGGCCGGCACTTTCGCGTGGCCAGCACTACGGTCAATAGCCCAGATTTCCGTAGTTTTGCGGCGCGCCCGCCTGCCGGTTATTTGGCTAGGCGGGCGCCCTGCTTTTTCTCTCTTGCCCTTTTCGCGCATTCAATGCCCTATCTGTTCACTTCCGAATCGGTTTCGGAAGGCCATCCCGATAAAGTTGCCGACCAGATTTCCGACGCCATTCTCGATGAGTATTTGCGTCAGGACCCCGCTTCCAAAGTGGCGTGCGAAACGTTGGTGACCACCGATTTCGCCCTCGTAGCCGGCGAAATCAAGTCCAAGGCCCACGTCGACGCCGAGCCCATTGTGCGCGAAACCATCCGCCGCATCGGCTACGACAAGCCCGAATACCTTTTCAACGCCGACACCTGCGAGGTGATGAACCGCCTGCACGAGCAGTCGCCCGACATCAACCAGGGCGTGGAGCGGGCCAAGGACGAAGACCAGGGCGCCGGCGACCAGGGCATGATGTTCGGCTATGCCAGCCACGAAACGGCCAACTACATGCCGCTGGCCCTCGACCTCTCGCACCGCCTGCTGCAAGAGCTCGCCGCTATCCGCCGCGAAGGCCGCGACATGCCCTACCTGCGGCCCGACGCTAAGAGCCAGGTCACCATTCGCTACTCCGACGACCACAAGCCCGAGGCCATCGACACCATCGTCATCAGCACCCAGCACGACGAGTTCGACGCTTCGGAGAGCGTGATGCTCGATAAAATCAAGGCCGATGTGCTCAGCGTGCTCATTCCGCGCGTGCAGGCCGGCCTCAGCGCCGACGCCCAGGCCCTGTTCACCGACCAGATTACCTACCACATCAACCCCACCGGCAAGTTCGTCATCGGCGGTCCGCACGGCGACTCGGGCCTCACCGGCCGCAAAATTATCGTGGACACCTACGGCGGCAAGGGCGCGCACGGCGGCGGCGCCTTTTCCGGCAAAGACTCGTCTAAAGTAGACCGCTCGGCGGCCTACGCCACCCGCCACATCGCCAAAAACCTGGTGGCCGCCGGCGTGGCCGACCAGGTGCTGGTGCAAGTGGCCTACGCCATTGGCGTGGCCGAGCCCGTGGGCGTATTCGTGACCACCTACGGCACCACCAAAGCCAAAGGCGCCAACGGCAGCATCCTCACCGACGGCGAAATCGCCGAAAAAGTAACCACGCTCTTCGACCTTCGCCCCTACGCCATCGTGCAGCGTTTCGGCCTGCAAAACCCCATCTTCGGCCAAACCGCCGCCTACGGCCACATGGGCCGCCAGCCCGGCACCGTGAACGTGGTGATGCCCGGCGGCGAAACCAAAACTTTCGAAACCTTCACCTGGGAAAAGCTCGACTACGTGCCCCAGATTAAGGCCGAGTTTGGCTTGTAGCTTTTTAGCGGTCAGCCTTTAGCTGATAGCCATTAGCTTCTATAAAGTCATAGCAAAAAGCCCCGCCTGAGTAATCAGGCGGGGCTTTTTGCTATGACTTTATAGAAGCTAACAGCTAATAGCCATCAGCTAATAGCTCAATGATTAATGGCTCAGCGTCTTCTCTTTATAGCGCGTGATTTGGCGGCGCAGGCTTTCGGTGGCGGCGTCGGCGGCGGCTTCAAAGGAAGCGGCGTCTTCGGCGCTGAACAAGGTAGTGCCTGGCACGAAAAGCTTAATTTCAACCGTTTTATTGTCGATACCGTCCTTGTTGTTGAGGCGCATGATTACCTCGCCGTCGGTAAACTTATCGTAAAAAGTTTCGAGCTTATTGAGGCGTTGCTGCACAAAATCAAGCAATTTCTTGTCGGCGTCGAAGTGCACCGAATGCATCTGAACTTTCATAAAGCGTTTGATTAAGAGGGTAAAAGGGTGTGGCAAACTCAGGCCCGGGGATGGGCCTGTTCAAATACGGATTTCAGGCGGTCGACGGACAGGTGCGTGTACACCTGCGTGGCCGCCAGGCTGGCGTGTCCTAGTAGCTCTTTGATGGAATTCAAATCGGCGCCCTTGCCCAGCAAATGCGTGGCAAACGCGTGCCGCAGGGCGTGCGGGTGCTGCTGCGCCCCGGAGGTCGTAATCTGACTCAAATACCGCTTCACGCAGCGGTAGACAAACTTCTCGTACATGGCCTCGCCCTTGTCGGTGAGCAGCAGCGGACCTTCGGTGGCGCCAAACTCGTGCGCCCGCCGGGCCTGGTATTTTTCAATCACCAGCTTTAAGGTCGGGTTTAGCGGCACGATGCGCTGCTTGTTGCCCTTGCCCGTGACGCGCACCGTGCCCGCGCCTAGGCTCACGTCGTCGGCGTGAATGCCGATGAGCTCCGAAAGGCGGATGCCGGTGCCATAGAGCATTTCCAGCACCAGCTGGTCGCGCACGCCGGCGAAGTCGTCGCCGAACTCGAACGAGTTCAACAAGCCGTTCAGCGCCTCTTCGGGCACGAACTCGGGCAGCTTCTTGGCCATCTTCGGGGCCTTGATGCGCAGCATGGGATTGGCGGCAATGGTGCCGGCGCGCAGCAGAAACTTGTAGTACGAGCGCAAGCAGGCCACTTTGCGGTTCACGGTGCGCGGGTCGAGGTTTTGCTGCATCAGCTCCACCACCCAGCCGCGGATAAGCGGGTGCGTGGCCTGCGCCGGGTCGTCAAGCTCGTAGGCCGATTTCAGGTAGGCGGCAAACTGGCCCAGGTCGGTTTGGTACGAGGTCAGCGTGTGCCCACTGTAGCGCTTTTCAAAGCGCAGAAAATCGAGAAAAGCGTCCATACACAGCAAAAATGCCCGGCGGTTGGGCCGGGCATCCAATGTAGGGCTTTTTTATTTTTCACCAAGCAAACGCCTGGGGTACGGACGCGAAAAAACCGGCCGGCTTGCCAAATGGGGCAAACCGGCCGGTTTTAGCAAAGCTAAACGGCCCTAAAGCGGGAGGCTATTCGTTGGGCTGGCCGTAAGTGGCGAGCTTGTAGACGGCCTTCTGCTTCATTTTGCGCTGCGTGATGCTGGGCTTCTGGAAGAACGTGCGACGACGCAGCTCTTTCAGCACGCCGGTGCGCTCAAATTTCTTCTTGAAGCGCTTCAGAGCGCGGTCAACCGATTCGTTGTCTTTGATTTGAACGATAATCATACCAGGGAATGAGGGGATTTTTCAGAGGAGGTCGGTGCAAACCGGGCCGCAAAGATAAACCGCAGATTTAACAGATTCTAACGGATGCAACAGATTTTTTGTGGTTTAGCCTTTAGCACCGCGCCGAAAGCCCTTTGGTCCTCTGCCGCGGAACCACAAAATCCGTTTCATCCGTTAAAATTCGTTAAATCTGCGGTCAAGTCGGCGGTTCTACTTCAGCAACGCCCGGGCGATAACCAGCTTCTGAATTTCGCTGGTGCCCTCGCCGATGGTGCAGAGCTTGGCGTCGCGGTAATATTTCTCGGCCGGGTAGTCCTTCGTGTAGCCATAGCCGCCGAAAATCTGCACGCCTTCGTTGGCCACGCGCACGCTCACTTCGGAGGCGTAGAGCTTGGCCATGGCCGATTCGAGGTTCACGTTCAGGCCGCGGTCCTTCATGTCGGCGGCGCGGTAGGTGAGCAGGCTGGCGGCTTCAATTTCGGTAGCCATGTCGGCCAGCTTAAAGGCGATGCCCTGGAACTTGCTGATGGGCTGGTTGAACTGCTGGCGCTCCTTGCTGTACTGCGTGGCGGCCTCGAATGCGCCCTGCGCGATGCCCAGGCTGAGGGCCGCGATGCTGATGCGGCCGCCGTCGAGCACTTTGAGGCTCTGCACGAAGCCGTCGCCCACTTTGCCGATGACGTTGCCCACGGGCACTTTGCAATCGGTAAAAATCAACTCCGTGGTTTCCGAGGCGCGCATCCCCAGCTTGTCCTCCTTGCGGCCGGCGGCGAAGCCCGGCGTGCCGCGCTCGATGATGAAGGCCGTCATGCCGTGCGAGTCGCCCACTTCGCCGGTGCGGGCAATGACGACGGCCACGTTGCCGGTTTTGCCGTGGGTGATGAAGTTTTTGGCGCCGTTGAGCACGTAGTTTTCGCCGCTTTCATCGAGCACGGCGGTGGTGCGCATGTTGCCGGCATCGGAGCCGGTGTTGGGCTCGGTGAGGCCCCAGGCGCCAATCCATTCGCCGCTGGCCAGCTTGGGCAGGTACTTGCGCTTTTGCTCTTCGGAGGCGTGTTGCAGAATGTGGCCGGTGCACAGCGAGTTGTGGGCCGCCATGCTCAGGCCGATGCTGCCGTCGATTTTCGACAGCTCCGCGATGGCCGTCACGTACTCCATGTAGCCGAAGCCGGAGCCGCCGTATTCCTGCGGCACGAGCACGCCCATCAGGCCCAGCTCGCCCAATTTGTGGAACACCTCGACGGGAAATTCCTGGCTTTCGTCCCACTTCATCATGTGGGGCTTGATGTGTTGGGCGCCAAAATCGCGCACCATCTGCGCAATCATGGTCTGGTTTTCGGTGGCTACGGCTTCCATGGATGGAGAACGGTTGGTGGGAATTATTAATAGGTGCAGAACGGGTAAGACCAAAACCAACGACCGTTCGTTTTGGCTCCACGAAAGTACGGTTTTGGCGCTTGGAAACGGCGGCCGGCGGGCACCGCTCGCCGGCCCGTAGTTGAAAGGGCGCGGCAAAAGCGTTACTTTTGAGGCTTTTTGGGGAGAACCTGACGCCCACGGCCCGCGTTTTTCCTGGTTTTTTTATTTGATTTTGCGCTCCTTGGCCTTCATGCCGACTTTTTTCCTTCGCCGCCTCGGGCGGCTGTGGCTGCTTGCGCTGCCCGCCGTGCTGCTGTTCTCGTCGTGTGCCTCGACGAAATACTATCAAAAGAGAACCCTTTTTCGCCTTACCGACAGCCAGGGCCACCAACTCGACACCACCAAGCTGCGCATTGCGGTGAACCGGAGCGAGCGCAATTATGTCATTCAGCCCAACGACTTTTTGGAGGTACGAGTGAACACCAACAAGGGCGAACGCATTCTGGACCCCAACGGCGAGTTGCAGTTTGGGCAGCCCACGGGCACATTGCCCAGCCGCAGTAGCGTGCGGGGCGGCCAGCAGGGCAGCGCAGGCACCCGCAACACGGGCCAAGGCGCCGGGGCCACTAGCGGCGGCTCCGAATTTCTGGTGCAGGCCGATGGCACGGCCACGCTGCCGCTGGTGGGCCGGGTGAGCGTGAGCGGCCTGACGCTGCTACAGGCCGACAGCATGCTGGCCCGGCGCTTCAACGAGTTTTACAAGGAGTCGTTCGTGACCACCCACGTCACCAACAACCGGGTGATTGTGCTGGGAGCCGCGGGCGGGCAGGTCATTGCCCTCACCAACGACAACATGAACCTGCTGGAAGTGCTGGCCCTGGCCGGCGGCGTCGACGGAGCCGGCGGGGCCGGCGGGGCGGGCCTGTACCGCAACGGCGGCCGGGCCGACAACATTCGCATCATCCGCGGCGACTTGAAAAACCCGCGCGTGCAGCAAATCGACCTGTCGACCCTCAATGGCATGCGCCGGGCCAACCTGCAGGTGGAGCCCAATGATGTAATTTACGTGGAGCCCATCCGCCGGCCGTTCCTGGATGCACTCAACGACATTAATCCCATCATCGGGATAGCAAGCTTGCTGACCACGACTACTTTTTTTATTATCTCGCAATTAAACCGTTAATTCTCTGGTGCTTCGCCCGGCGTATGCTGCGGCTGGGAATCGAGCGTGAGATGCAATTCCAGTGCAATGGCTATAAATGAGAACACCGAGTTAGAAGAGCTCATCCGCAACGCTTCGGGCGGCGTAGCGACGCCTCCCGCGACGCCTATGGCCGGCATGACGGCCGAGGAAGACGATGCGGGCGGCCTCGATGTGGCTACCTTGGTGCTAGTGGCCCGCCGCAGCCTGCTGTGGCTGTTGCTGCTGGTGGTGTTGGGCGTTACGGCTTCGTGGCTTTACCTGCGCTACACCAAGCCGGTGTATCAATCGGCCTCCATCCTGAAAATTGACGAGCGCGCCCAGGCGGCCGAAGTTGGCATTGCCGACCAGCTGGCGCCGGCCGCCGACAAAGGCCGGGGCAACAAGCTGGCGGGCGAGGTCGAGCTGATTAAATCCAACCTCATCTACCAGCGTCTGCGCGATTCGCTGACGCTCCACGTGAATTATTACGTGCAGGGCACGGTGCTTGAAACAGAGCTGTACGGCACCTCCCCCTTTCGCATTCAGGACACCATCACGGACCCGGCGCTGTACAACCGCAAGTTCAACCTGAAATTCACGGGTCCGCAGCGCTTTCGGCTGGACTTTGTAGGCCAGGGCCGGGCACTGGGCGGTGAGTACTCGCTGGGCCAGCCCATTGTGCTGCCGGGCATTCGGTTGCAGGTAGATGGCACACCGGAGTTGAACGAGGCCGCCCGCGAATCGGATTATCACTTCACAATTCAGGACGAGGCGGCGGTTAATGCCTATCTGGACAAAAACCTGACGGTTGACATTGTGAATCCGGACGCTAATACCATCCAGATTTCGTTTAAAGACTTCAACCCAACCAAGGCCCAAAGCGTGGTGAACACCATTGACCGGGTGTATTTGAAGCAAAAACTATTTCAGAAACGGCAGTCGACCGACCTGAAATCGAAGTTTCTTGAAAAAACCCTGAACGATACCAAACGGCTACTTCAGCAAGCCGAAGCCGACCTGCAAGCCTTCATTCAGACCAACAAAACCTACGATGTGGAGGCAGATGCCGCCGCCATTGTGGCCAAACTGGAAAAGCTGGAGGATGAACGGGCCAAGTTGGAGGAAAAAATCAACCTGCTGGTGGGCGTCAGCCGCCTAATAAACGAGGAGAGCATCACGACTACGGAAAACGAAACCGTGGAGCAGAGTATTCCGGCTATTGCCGGCATCGAAGACCCGCAGCTGGCCGGGATGCTCAACGACCTGAACGGCCAGCAGTGGGACCTGCGCCGCCTGCGCCGCTCCAGCACCGACAAAACCGAAGCCGTGCAGCAGCGGGAAGCCAGCGTGGCGTTTACGCGCAACAAAATCAAGCGCTTGCTGCTACAAGACCAGCAACTGCTGCGCCGCCAGCTGCGCATGCTCAATGAGCAGAATGATAAGCTAAGCGCCCAGTTGCAGGACAAGCCGGAGCAGGGCACGCAGTTGGAACGCCTCCGGCGTCCGGTGGACCTCTACGGCAAGAACTACCGAAGCTTATTTGAGCGCAAAATTGATTTTGACATTCAGCAAGCCGGCCAGATTGCTGACTTTCAAGTCCTGTCGCCAGCCTCGCTGCCGGCGGCGCCCATTTTCCCGAGCAAGCTTATTGCCTACGCCATTGGGCTGGTGGGCGGGCTGCTGCTGGGCCTGGGCCTGATTGCGGTGCGCTACTTTATGCACAACACCGTGACCAACGTGCGCGAGCTGGAGCGCAACACCAAGGCGGCGGTGCTGGGCATCATCCCGACCTACGACAAGGAAAAGATGGAAATTTCGCGCCTGGTGGTAGACAAGAACCCCAAGTCGGCCATCTCGGAGTCCATTCGCTCCATCCGGACCAACCTGGACTTCATCAGTTCGGCCAAGAAGAAACGGCTGATTTCGGTGACGTCGACCATTTCGGGCGAGGGCAAAACCTTCGTGACGGTGAACCTGGGCGGCATCATCGCCCTTTCGGGCCAGCGCGTCATCATTCTGGATTTGGACATGCGCAAGCCCAAGGTGAATCTGGCCTTCGGCGCCGAGAACACGCGGGGCGTGAGCACCATCCTCATTGAGCGGCACACCGTGCAGGAGTGCATTCAGCCCACCAGCATCGAGTCGATGCAGTTCATTTCGGCCGGCCCCACGCCGCCCAACCCGTCGGAGTTGATTCTGAGCGACCGGTTCGACCTGATGATTCAGGAGTTGTTCCGGACCTACGACGTGATTCTGATTGACACCCCGCCCGTGGGCCTCGTGACGGACGGCATCCTCATCATGCGCAAGGCCGACATTCCGCTCTACATCGTGCGGGCCGACTACTCGCGCAAGGCCTTCATCAAGAACCTGAACCGGCTGATGCGGAGCAATAACTTCTCCACCATGTGCACCATCCTCAACGACGCCCCGGCCGGCGCGGGCTACGGGTATGGCTACGGCTACGGGTATGGCTACGGCTATGGGTACGGCGCATACGGCCAGGGCTACTACGAGGAGCCGGCCACCAAGCCGCTCACCTTTGGCCAGAAGCTGAAGAAGTTCTTATCTTAACGCATTCTGAGTAAATGGCTTCGCTCTGGCAAAAGCTTTTTGGCGGGGCAGCGGCACCCGCGGCTCCGGCGGCGCCCCCCGTGGCGGCCCTGGCCGCGCTGGGCGCCGACATGCACTCTCACCTGCTGCCCGGCCTCGACGACGGCGCCGAAACCGTGGAGCACTCGCTGGAGCTGCTGCGGGCCCTGCGCGACCTCGGCTTTCGCAAGCTGGTGATGACGCCGCACATCATGGGCGACTTTTACAAGAACACGCCGGAGGGCATTCGGGCCGCGTTACAGCTGCTGCGCGACGCCGCCGCCGGGGCCGGCTTGGGCGATGTGGCGCTCGACTGCGCCGCTGAGTATTACCTGGACGAGTTTCTGGGCCACAAACTGGCCGATGGCACCGAGATGCTCACCTTCGGGGGCGAGAAGCGGTACTTGCTGTTCGAGACGTCGTACATGAACGAGCCGCTGAACCTGTTCGAAATCATCTTTGAAATGAAGGCCCAGGGCTACCGGCCGGTGCTGGCCCACCCCGAGCGCTACACGTACTTGTACGGCCGCCTGGCCGAGATTGAAAAGCTGCGCCGCAACTACGACGTGTTGCTGCAGGTCAACCTGAATTCGCTGTCGGGCTACTACTCGCCCGGGGCCAAAAAGGTGGCCGAGCAGCTGATTGACGGCGGGCTGGTCGACTTCGTGGGCACCGACACGCACCACCTGCGCCACACCGATACCCTGCTGAAACGCACCGTGCCCCAGCCCTACCTGAAAAAGCTGCTCGACCTGCCGCTGCTGAATAATACGCTGTAAGTAGTGGTGAACGGTTAATGGTTAACGGTTAATAGCAGGTGAGTAGTGTAATATACGATTATTGACCCACTGCCAACGACTACCACTCACCACTAACCGTCAACCAATCAGCACCAAACCCATGATTTTCGTCACCGGCGGCACCGGCCTCATTGGCTCCTTTTTGTTGCAGGGCCTGCGCGCACGCGGGCTGGCGGTGCGCGCCCTGCACCGCGGGGCCGTGCCTGCCGGGGCCGCGCCGGGCGTGGAATGGCTGGCCGGCGACCTGCTGGACACCGACCTGCTGCGGGCCGCCCTCACCCCCGACGTGACGCACGTGTTTCACTGCGCCGGGCTGGTGTCGTACGCCCCGCAGGAAGAGGATTTGCTGCTGCGCGTGAACGTGGAAGGCACCGCCGCCATCGTAGACGCCTGCCTGGAACGGCCCGGTATTCGGCTGGCGCACGTGTCGTCGGTGGCGGCGCTGGGCACGCCGGCGGGCGCAGCCACGGCCACCGGCCCGCTTACGGTGACGGAAGCCGCCACCTGGGACCTGGGGGCCGCGCACCCGGCTTATGCCACATCCAAATACCTGGGCGAGTTGGAAGTGTGGCGGGGCGTGGCCGAGGGCCTGTCGGCCGTCATTGTGAATCCCTCGGTGGTGCTGGGCCCCGGCGACTGGACGCGCAGCAGCACCCGGCTGCTGCGCTATGTCCACCAGCAGCACCGCTTCTACACGCGCGGGCTGGTCAATTTTGTGGACGTGCGCGACGTGGTGGCCCAGCTGCTGGCCCTGGCACTGGACCTGCCGGCCCTCAGCGGCGAGCGCTACATCCTGAGCGCGGAGGCCGTGCCGCTGGGCGACTTTTTCCGGCAGGCCGCGGCGGCGCTGCAGCGCCGCCCGCCCACGGTGGCCGTGCCCGATTGGGCCGCCGAGGTCATCTGGCGGCTGGAGCACGCCCGGGCCGTGCTTACCGGCGCCCGGCCGCTTATTACCAAAGACACGGCGCGGGCCGGGCGGCGGCCGGTGGTGTACGCACACGCCAAAGTACAAAGCGCTACCGGGCTATCATTCCGCTCGTTAGCCGATACGCTGGCTTGGTGTGCGGCCGAATTGGCCGAAAACCCGACCACCGCCCCGCCGGTTATCGTATCTTAGCAACAGCCGGATTGCACGGTTTTGCCCAATATTTGTTATCATTGACAGAGCACTAGCAAGTGGAGTGATAAGGCCTTGGCCAACGGTTTCTTTTTAATTTTTCGCCGTTGAACTTGCGCCTTTGCGAAACCCCGATTAATCCACTTAACTGCGATTTTATGCGCATGAACGAACATTTTGAAAACCACCGGGCCGTGTTGGACACCGTGCGTCGTTTCGAGCAGATGGTGGCGCAGCAGGAGCCCGTTTTCTTCGACCTGGAGGACTTCGAGAACATCATCGACCACTACGTCACCAATGCCGAGTTCGACAAAGCCCTGCAGGCCTGCGAGGCCGCGCTGGGCCAATATCCCTTCTCCACCGAGCTGCTGATTGACCGCGCCCAGGTGATGGCCATGCGCGGCGACTACACCGAAGCCGAGCGCCAGATTGACGAAGTGGCCGCCCTGGACCCCACCAACGCCGACGTGGCCGTGACGCGGGGCATCATCAGCACGCAGCGCGGCGAGTTTGCCGAAGCGGTGGAGTTTTTCCGGGCTGGCCTGGAGCAGGAGCCCGAGCGCGAAGACATTCACTTCAACCTGGGCCTGGCGTTTCAGAGCTGGCAGAAGTTCAAGAGCGCAGCCAAGCACTACAAGCAGAGCCTGCGCCTGAACCCCGACAACGAAACCGGTGTGCAGGAGCTGCTGCACTGCCTCGACATCACGGGCCGGCTGGAAGAGCACGAGGAGTTTTTCAAGCGCTTCACCGATGACGACCCTTATTCGGCCACGGCCTGGTACAACCTGGGCCAGTACTGGTACCGGCGCGAAGATTTTACGAAGGCCGCCGAGGCGTTCGATTTCGCCGTCACCATCAGCCCCGATTTTCACGACGCTCACCACTGGCTGGCCGACACCTTTGTGTGCCAGCAGGAGTACCGCAAGGCCATTCCGGAATTTGAGCTGGCCTACCCGCCTGGCCAACCGACGGACGAAGCCCTATGCAACATTGGCGAGTGCTACGAGAAGCTGCGCGACTGGGAGCCCGCCCGCAAGTACTACCGGCAGGCGCTGGAGCTGAATCCGGAAATGGACGAGGCTTGGTTTGGGCAGGGCGTGCTGCTGCAGGAGCAGGGCCGCTGGTTCGAGGCCATTCACTACTTCCGCAAGGCCACCGAGCTGTACGCCGAAAGCGGCGAGTACTGGTCGGCGCTGGGCGCGGCCGAAAACCAGGTGGGAAACGTGGTGAGCGCGCTGGAATCGTACGAAAAAGCCACCGAAGTAGCCCCCGACGACGTGCAGGGCTGGGTGAGCTGGAGCGCCATTCTCTACGAGCAGGGCCATTACGCCGAAGCCGTGGACCTGGTGCGCCACGCCGTGAACCTGCACCCGCACGAGGCACACTTCTACTACATGCTGTGCGCCTACCTGCTGGCCGACGGCCGCCTGCGCGAGGCCTACGCCACCTTGGAAACCGCCCTCACGCTCAACTACGACCAGCACGTGCTGCTGTTCGACTACTTCCCCGAGCTGCGCGAGCAGCCGGGCCTGAAGAAATTAATCGAGCAGTTCCGGAAATAACATTTCCCTCACTTTGACGCTACTTTTGCAACCGCCCGTTCGCCCGAACGGGCGGTTTTTTGTTGGCGGCCCCGCCCGTTTTCGGCCGCCATTTCCTCACCCCATCGCCTTTACTCCCCTCTTTTTGCAATGAATTACGACCTCTCTCAATTGCCCGAGCGCACCAGCAAGCCCCGCGAACAAGGCTACACCATGGTAATGGACAAGGGCATGAGCCTGCGCGAAGTAGAAGACTTCCTGGAAGTGGGCGGCTCCTACACCGACGTGGTGAAGCTGGGCTGGGCCACGTCCTACGTGGTGCCCAACCTCAAGCGCAAGCTCGACATCTACCGCGCGGCGGGCATTCCGGTGTACTTCGGCGGCACCCTGTTCGAGGCCTTCATCATCCGCAACCAGTTCGACGACTACCGCCGCCTGCTCGACAGCTTCGGCATGGAATACGCCGAGGTATCGGACGGCAGCATCGACCTGGACCACGGCCGCAAGTGCGAGTACATCCGCGAACTGAGCAAGAGCGTGCGCGTGCTGAGCGAAGTGGGCTCGAAGGATGCCGAAAAAATCATTCCGCCCTACAAGTGGATTTCGCAGATGGAAACCGAGCTCGAAGCCGGCGCCATCAAGGTCATCGGCGAAGCCCGCGAAGGCGGCAACGTGGGCCTGTTCCGCAGTACCGGCGAGGTGCGCTCGGGCCTGGTAGAGGAAATTCTGACCAAAATTCCCTCGGAGAAGATTCTGTGGGAAGCCCCGCAAAAAGCCCAGCAGGTGTGGTTCATCAAGCTGCTGGGCGCCAACGTGAACCTGGGCAACATTGCACCCAACGAAGTGGTGAGCCTCGAAACCATCCGCCTGGGCCTGCGCGGCGACACCTTCACGCACTTCCTCGACATGGACGCCGTGGACCCCATGTTCCGCCCCGCGGCCAAAACCACCAAGCCCGGCACATCCATGCCCCGCGGCTAAGTACCGAAACGATGCCCGGCCCACGCGTCGGGCACTGTTTTTCTGAAAACCAAGCGACATAAAAAAGCCGGCCCCCTTTCGGGAGCCGGCTTTTTTGTGGGCAATGATGAGAGCTTATTGCTTCACCACTTTCATTTTCTTGGTTTCGCCGCTGGGCAACGTGACGTTGACCATGTAGATGCCGGCTTTCAGCTCACCCATGCGGGCCACTTCTACGTCGTTGGCGCCGATTTCAAGGTCAACGCTTTGCGTGCTCACGGTGCGGCCGGTCATGTCAAGTACCCGAATCTGGCCGGTACCGGCCAGGCCAGCGCCCAGCGCCAGGCGGAGTTGGTCGCCGCTGTTCAGGGGGCTGGGGTAAGCCACCGCGGTGCTTTCTGCTGCTTTGCCACCGAAGTTAACGGCACGGGCGGCAAACTGCGCCGTTTTGCCGTCAAGGTCTACCTGCTCGAGGCGGTAGTAGCGGATGCCGGTTTTGCCTTCCTGCACGTCCGTGTAAGAATACTCTCGCTGAGTGGTGCTGTTGGGCGACTCGCTCGACACGAAGCCAAGGGTGCGGAACGACTTGCCATCGGTCGAAACCTGAACGTTGTAGCCTTTATTGTTCCGCTCGTTGGCCGACTGCCACGTCAGCAGGGCGTTGGTGCCCACTTTTTTGGCTTCGAAGCTGGTGAGCGTAACGGGCAGCGGGTTGTTCTTGTCGCCGAGCGTGATGGTGTTGATGTTGGCCACGAAATCCCGCGTGACCGTGTTAGCAGCGGTGTTCACCTGGCCACCCAGCGGGTCGTAGGGAATGCCGTTGTTGGCGGTCCGGAACAGCACGAGGTTGTTCTCGTCGTTGCCGTTCAGCTCGTCGGGCCGGTCCAGGTAGTGGAAAACCACCGTGGAAAGCGTCGGGGCGTTGTTCACGTCACCCGACACGCCGTACTGGCGTTTCACCGGGCGGGCGTTGTTGCCGATGGGTCCGCTCAGCGGGTCGCCCACCGTGCGCGTGATTTGAACCGTGGGGCCCGTGATGTCGCGGTTGGGGGTGATGTCAACGCCGATGTTGCCAAAGGTTTGGGTCACGCCGGCTTGCAGGTTGCGGTCGGCCAGGGCCACGCCTTCGATGAAAGCCGTGTTGGTTTCCCCGAGCAGGACGCCCGTACTTTTCAGGTTGACGTTGGAGGTCTTGGTGGTGTTCAGCGGATAAGTGGAAACGCCGGTTACCGGATTCCGGTTTTCGGATACCGTGCGAACAATGGCGCTCACGCCGGGCGAGAACACGAAGACGTTGCTGGCGTTGATGGCGTTAACCACCGCTTTCACGCCGGTTCCCTCGATGCGGATGTCGGCAATTTCCAGCAAACCGCGGATAACCTGGTCGCCGCCTTTCAGGGCAATGGTTGAGTTCAGGGCCGGGTTAGGCACCCCGTTGGCCCCCGTTTGCGCCGCCAGAATGCCGCCGCTAAACGTGTTCAGGTCACCGTACACGTTCAGCGTAGCGCCAATCGTTCCGCCGCCGGTGGTCTGGCCGATGCGCAGCAGGGCGCGCGTGGCGTTGCTGGTACCGTTCAGGGTGATGGTGCGCACCTCGTACAGGTTCGGGTCGGGGTTGAGCAGCGCGGGCGTTACCGTGTTGGTGTTGGTGCTGTTTTTCTCCGGGATGATGGCATCCGAGAAGCGAGTCGGCACGCCGTTGCTCCAGTTAGCAGCCAGCGTCCAATCGTTGCTGGTGGTGCTAATCCACGTCGTGCTGCCGCCGGGAGGCGTTACGGCCGGCGATACCAGCGAGAAGAAAGCAATGGCAGTACCGGAGCCGGGGCTTTGCACCTGTGTGGGTCCATCAACGGGGTCGTTGTAGGTATACACAAAGTAAATCTCGACAGCGTAGTCGCCACCACCCAATACTTGAGGCTGGGTCAGGAGGTTAACATTTATTGAGTTGTTCGCAAAATTCGTGTTGTTGCCTTGGTCAGCCAGGTTGGCGACAGAGTAGCTAGGCATTTGGCCAGCTCCGGTACCTACTAAGTAAACGCGGTAGAAAAGGTTAGCGGAGGTAATGGGGAGTCCCGAAGGGGAGCCTGCCCCCGCCGCTTGAATTGCCGAGGCATCCAAGGTCAATACCCCACCGTTGGCCGGGTCGAATTTCACGGCGCTACCGCCCGACGTGCCGCCTAGAGCGGTGCCGGCAAATAAAGGCTGGCTGGTGCTGGTGCGGCGAACGTAGTAGGTGTTCGTGCTGGAAGTAGCGGCCGAAGTCGTTCTGGCCGTCAGCGTCAGATTCGAAAAGGCGTAGGCTTGCGCGGACACCTTCTGCGAGGAGCCCAGAGCGGCAAAGATGGCTAATAAGGGGAGGAGAAAGCTGAAAAAGCTTCGCTGTCGCAACAGCTTCTGAGTAAAGGTTAACGTTTGCATTGGTGTGGGAAATTGGATGTTAAAGGGAGGGAAACGCTTTGCCGGTGGACCGTAGCGAGGCGCATATACGGAGGAGTCAAAAAAAGGTCTACCCGACTGGAAAAAAGTTAATTTTTTTATTGAAACGTTCAAAGGTAACAAAGAGCCGTACCGCGCCAAATATATCAGCCTTTAAATGCCGATTCATAGCAAACTTGCCATTAATGCACCACGCTATAGGGCACGGTGGCCAGGGCTTTTTTCTCGGCGGGCAGCTCCACCCCGAGCAAATCGTGTACGCTTACTCGGATTTTGTTGGAAAGTTGCGTGATGGGCAGGTCGTTGCTGTCGTAGCCAAACGGGTTCTCGATTTCGTTGCCAATCATCTCCAGGCCCAGCATGGCGTAGGCCCCAATCATGGTGATGGGCACCATCCACCAATCGCACGAATCCACGAGCACCAGCGGCATTATCATGATGAAGATGGTGATGTAGCACTTGATGAAGAAGCTGTATGAGTACGGAATGGGCGTGGCCTTGATGCGCTCGCAGGTGCCATTTACGCTCATCAGGCTGAGGTAGTGCTGCTTGATGTTGACGAGGTGGATGGGGTCGAAAATCTGCACCTGCCGCAGTTGCTCCACGCTTTCCATGAGCACGGCAATGAGGGTAGAAGGGACGTTTTCGGCCTTTTGGAGGCGCTCGATGATGTCGGGGGTGGCCTCCATCTTATCAAAGCGCATGCGGTTGCGCAGGGCTCCTTCTACGGCAATGGGGAAGTTGGAGATGAGGGCGGCGAAGTAGCGGCGGCTCGATTTGGCCTCGCGGGGCAGCAGAGCGTTCATTTCCATGGCCAGGCCGCGGCACTGCGATACCATGATGCCCCACACCTTGCGGCCTTCGTAGTAGCGGTCGTAGGCGGTGTTGGTGCGGAACACCAGCAGCAAGCTCAGCAAAATGCCCAGAATGGACAGGTACTCGCGCCCGATGCGGACGTTGAGGGTATGAAAATCAAGGCTCACCACGGCGATGGCCGAGCCGTAGAGGCCCACCAGCGCCACGCGCTTCAGCAGCAAACGAATTACGGCGGAGGTGTGGAAGTGCCACAGGGCCCGCCACCAGTCCCCTCCTTGATAAACAATCATCGGAATGGTAAATTTTTCTTATGTCCTGCAACGGCAAAGGTTTCGTTGAGGTTGGGCCAATTTTTTATTGGCGCGCCGAACTGACACATGCGCCGGGCCCACGGATAAGAAGCTGTTCGGGGCAGGCCTATCACAGGTCATGCCAGCTTTGGGGCCAGGCCGCCCGGCGCAAGCCCAGAGCGGCATTCTGGAGCCGCTAAAAGTCCCCCAGGCCGCTCTGGGACAGTATAATATTTTTTAAATGGAGCCAGAAAAACTTTCACAATAAAAAGTTCGGCGCGCCGTGGCAGGCGCGCAATACTGCCGGTCCCGGGCGGCGGGTCATGCCAAGGCCGGCGGCTGGCAGCTGGGGCCGGCTGCCGGTCTTGGCCCGTTTTGGCGCGCGCGGGTTTTCTTTGTGGTCCACTTACGCCCGGCATGGAAATCATTAAGCACTTTTTCGACCTACTCCTTCACCTCGACAAAACCCTGGTGAACGTGGTGCACGAGTACGGCAACCTCACTTACCTCATCCTGTTTATCATCATTTTCACCGAAACCGGGGTGATTGTGATGCCTTTTCTGCCCGGCGACTCGCTGCTGTTTGTGGCTGGCACGCTAGCTGCCCAACCCAACCCCGAATCGGGCCACCCCCTGCTCAACATCTGGCTGCTGATTCCGCTGCTCATCGCGGCGGCCTTCATCGGCGATAACCTGAACTACTTGGTGGGCGACTACCTGGGGCCGCGGGTGTTTCGTGAGAATTACAAGTTCCTCAACCGCAAATACCTCGACCAAACCCAGGCGTTTTACGCCAAGCACGGCGGCAAAACCATCATCATGGCGCGCTTCGTGCCCATTGTGCGCACGTTTGCGCCGTTTGTGGCCGGGGTGGGCACCATGACGTACCGCTACTTTGCGTCCTTTAGCATTGCGGGGGCGGCGCTGTGGGTGATTTCGCTCACGCTGGCGGGCTATCTGTTTGGCAACATTCCGCTGGTCAAGAACAACTTCACCCTGGTCATTTACGCCATCATTCTGATATCGGTGCTGCCGCCGCTGTGGTCGTTCCTGAAAAGCAAGTTTGGCTCCCAGCCCGCCAACGCCCGCTAAACCAAGGGCCCGGCGATTGTCGGAGATAAATTGTTACAATTTGGCGAAAACGCCCCCGACCGGACGGTTGGGGGCGTTTTTTATTGTTCTTTTGATAACCCTTCGCTCTACTACCCTCTCCTTTGCATGCGCCAGTTTGGGCTTATCGGCCGCACCCTCAGCCACTCGTTTTCGCAAACGTATTTCACCCAGAAGTTTTACTCGCTGGGGCTGGGCGACCATGAATACGAGCTGTTTGAGCTGGCCTCCATCAACGAGCTGCCGGCCCTGCTGGCCGCCCACCCGGACTTGGTGGGCCTGAACGTGACCGTGCCGTACAAGGAATCGGTGATGCTCTACCTCGACGACCTGGCGCCCTCCGCCACCCGCGTGGGCGCCGTGAACGTGATAGAGCGCACGCCCGACGGCCGCCTGCGCGGCCACAACACCGACTATGTGGGGTTCCGCGAGTCGTTGCGGCGCTTTTTTCCCGCGCCGCCCGATGCGCGGGCGCTGGTGCTGGGCACCGGCGGCGCGGCCAAAGCCGTGGTAGTGGCCTTGCAAGAACTCGGCATTCCGCACTGGCTGGTGAGCCGCGACCCGCTGGGCCACGGCCTCACCTACGACGACCTCACGCCCGAGCTGGTGGCGGCCCACGCGCTCATCGTCAACGCCACGCCGCTGGGCACCTTCCCGCGCACCGACGAATGCCCGCCCCTGCCCTACTCGGCGCTCACCCCGCAGCATCACCTGCACGATTTGGTGTATAACCCCACCGAAACGCTGTTTATGCACAAAGGCAAAGAGGCCGGCGCGCAGGTGAAAAACGGGTTTGAGATGCTGTGCCTGCAGGCCGAGGCGGCGTGGGCTATTTGGAATGAGCAGTGAGTATTGGCAGTGAGCAAAAGGGAAAGCCCGTCATGTCGAGCTTGTCGAGACATCTCGCGTGCCATAACTAATCCAGTCGATTGGGTTACTGCTGCACGCGAGATGTCTCGACAAGCTCGACATGACGGGCTTTCGTTTCTCGTTTAAGGGCGGTGCACCTACTGCTGGCCGCCCTGGGTTTCGCCGGCCTTCTGGTCGTCGTTGCGGATGCTGCGGCGGGACCTGGGCGGCGTGTTTTCAATCTTGCCGAAGCGGTAGCCAAAGGCCAGACGCAGGCCGCGCAGGGCGATGTAGTTGTGCTGCTCCAGGGTGAAGGCGGGCGTGTTGACGTAGGAATTCAGGTCGCGGCGCTCGGTGAGGAAGTTGTCGGCGTTGAGGGTGAGGTCGCCTTTTTCCTTCATGATGGTCTTTTTGATGCCGATGGAGTACCAGTTCCAGGCCGAGGCGCGGCCCTGCAGCTGCACGCGGGAGGAGTTGATGCCACCGAAGAACTGCGCGCTCAGCGTCTTGGTGAATTTGTAGGTGGAGTTGGCGTTGAGGTTGAACATGAGGCCCTCGTTGGTGGTGCTGAGGGCGCCGGAGTGCAGCACCACGTAGGTGAACGAGGTCGAGCCGCTCACTTCCCACTTCGGGGTGGGCTTGAAAGAGCCGAACACGCTGGCGCCGTAGCTGCGGTTTCGGGCAATGTTGGCGTAGGTGGTTTTGGTGGTGTCGAGGCGCTGGGTGCGCACGGCCTCGATGGCGTTGTTGGTCTGGCGGGTGAAGAGCGAGAAGTTCAGCACCGAGCCTTTCACGAAGGTGCTGTAGTTCAGCTCGTAGCTGTCGGTGAACTCGGGGTTTAGCTCGGGGTTGCCCTTGCTCACGTTGAATTGGTCGACGCGGTTTTCGTAGGGGTTGAGGTAGTAGATGTTGGGGCGCTGGATGCGCTTGCTGTAAGCTAGGCGCAGGGTGTTGCCGGGCTTGCGGGTGTAGCTGAGGCTGGCGTTGGGCAGCAGGCTGGTGTAGCCGCTGGTGAAGCGCGTGACGTCGTTTTGCTGGAAGCGGCCCACGATGTCGGTGCGCTCGAGGCGGGCACCGAGGCGGGAGTTGAGCTTTTTGCCCAGCGCGAAGCCGTAGGTGCCGTAGGCGGCGGCCACGTTCTGGTCGTAGTCGAAGCGGTTGGAGCGCTGCGGGTCCACCAGGAAAGGTCCGTCGGTGCCGGTGGCGGTCTGGATTTGGTAGTCGCTCAGCACGCGGCGCAGGATGGCCTTGCCGCCCACTTCCACGCTGCGCTGGTCGCCGATGGGGTGCGTGTAGTCGGTCTGGAGCGTGGTTTCGAGGTTGCGCGAGAGGTTGTCGCTGCTTTCGCAGTAGTTGGGCAGGCCGGTGGCCGTGAACTGGTTCTCGTACTGGTCGAGCGAGTAGGGCTGCAGGTTGCGGTTGCGCGAGTGCTGGGCCAGCACGCTCCACTCGCGGCGCGGCTGGCCCTCGAAGGTGCGGGTGTAGGTGCCGTTCACGTCGTAGCTCGACGAGTTGAACTTGTACTCGGTGGCCCGGGTGAAAAGCTGGCTCGGGCCGCCCACGTTGCTCACCAGGCTGTTGGTTTGCTCGTTCTCGTTGCGGTTGCGGTTGAGGTTGCCGCTGAAGCCGAAGGTGAGGTTGTGGTTTTTGGCCGGGTCGTAGTCCACGCTCGCCCGGCCATAGCCGCCCCCGCCCACGTTGTCGCCGCTGCCGTTCTGGCTCAGCGTCGAGAGCAGCTTGTCGGGCGAGCCGTCGAAGTTGGTGCGCGCCGTGGTGCTGGCGCTGGGGCTGTAGTAGAGGTAGGTGCTCAGGTTGGTGTTCACCCCAATCTTGCCGCGGCGCGCGTTGAAGCTGAAGCCGGCGTTGGAGCTGCGGTTGCCGGCGGCGGCGTTCACGCTGCCGTTCACGCCCTGCAGGTTGTTCTTTTTCAGGATGATGTTCACGATGCCGGCCGTGCCCTCGCCGTCGTACTTCGCGCCCGGCGTGGTGATGACTTCGACGGAGGCAATCTGGTCGGCGGGCAGTTGCTTGAGGGCATCGGCGAGGTTGCCGGCCAGGATGCTGCTGGGCTTGTTATTGATGAGCACCTTGATGTTGGAGCTGCCGCGCAGCTGCACGTTGCCGTCCAGGTCCACGTTCAGCAGCGGCACTTTGCGCAGCACGTCGGCGGCCACGCCGCCCTTGTTGGTCAGGTCGCGGTCGGCGTTGTACACAATGCGGTCGGGCTTCACTTCCACGGTTTCCTTTTCGCCGGTCACCGTTACGTCGCCCAGCTGCTGGGCCGTGGCCGTGAGGCTGAGCGGGCCCAAATCGGTGGGGCCGCTGGTCACGGTCACGTCGCGCACCAAAGCCGCGTAGCCCAAGAAGCTGATTTGCAGGCGGTAGGCGCCCGGGGCCAGCCCGCGCAGGCTGAAGCGGCCTTTGTCGTCGGCCACGGTGCCGTCCACGGGCGTGTCGCCGGTGGCGGGCAGCAGGGCCACGGTGGCAAATTCCACCGGCTTTTTGGTGGCGCCGTCCAGCACGAGGCCGGTGAGGCGGCCGGTGCCTTTGGGGGCCTCTGGCAGCCCCAGCGGCTTGGTGGCGGAAGCAGTGGTTGGCGTGGTGGCCGGGGCCTGGGCAAGCGCGGGGCTAATGCCCGCCGCGAGCAGCGACAGGCCGAGTAGGGTGTGTTTCATTGCAGAAAAGAGGTGTGCGAAAGGATGCAGAAAAAAGGCGAGCGTTGCGGGTTGGTGTTTGGAAAAGTTTGGGCTGAGCTTGTGATTCAGCTATGAGTGGCGCTTTTTATCATAATTCAGCGCGTCTCTACATCGCTCTGATGGTCAGGCCAGGTTGCGCCAGCGCAGCACCGCGTAGCCCAGCACCGTGGCCGTGCCGAACCACAGCAGCTGGTACCACTCGTGCGGCGCCACGGTGGGCATGGCCATCCCCGGCACGGGCTTGAAGGGCGTGGTCAGCAGCGTGAGCATGGGGCCGGCGTAGGGAATCCAGCCCACGTGCTCCCAGCGCAGCAGGGTGAGGCCGGCCACCCAGCCCGCCATGCCCGCCGCCACCGGCAGCACGAACCCCGACTGCCATTTGCCCAGCACGTACTGCACGCCCACAATGCCCAGCGTGGCCAGGTAGGTGCGCCCCAGCAGCCGGCCCAGCAGGTGCACGGGCGGCGCAAACTGCTGCAGGTGCAGCTCGGGCCGCAAAGTCGCCAGCAGGTGCCCGGCGGCCAGCAGCAAGCCCACAAACAGCACCTGGGCCAGCGCATTCAGCCCCAGAATGATGAGCAGCTTGCTCAGCCACACCGGCAGGCGGCCCACCGGCAGGGCAAAAAGGTGCTTCCACCCTTCGGCCTTGTTTTCCACGCCCACCACCAGGCTGGTAAGCAGCACCACAAACAGCGGCAGCAGCACGGCGGCCGTCTGCCAGCTCATGCTGGCGTACTTCGCCCAGCCGTCCACGCCGGGCTTCAGCAAGAGGTGGCCTTTGAAGTAGAAGATGCAAAAATTGAGCAGCACCGGCAGCACGCCGCTGGCCAGCGTGAGCCACAGCGCGGCGGTGCGGCGCAGCTTCAGGGCATCGGCGGCGAGGCTGCGGCCCAGCTGTACGAAGGGGCCGGGCACGGCCGGCAGCGTCAGATTGGCGGTGGAAACAGTCGGGTTCATTAGTTGGAGGCGGTTTCGGTGAGGTGTAGGAAGGTGTCTTCCAGCGTGGGCTGCTCGCAGTGCAGGCTGAATACGGGCTGGCCGGCGGCCACCAGCGCCTGGGCCAGCGCGGCGGTGTGCTCGCGCGACTGAAACGGCACGCGCAGGGTGCCCGGCGCCGCTACCGTGGCGGTGCGCAGCTCCGCCAGCAGGCCGCGGCAGGTGGCGGCGCAGGCGGTCTCGAGCACCAGCTCGGCCCGGGTTTGCTGGCGGGCCTGCAGCTCGGCCAGGCTGCCCTGAAACGCCAGCCGCCCCTGCTGAATGACGCCCACGTGGGTGGCCACTTTCTCCACTTCGCCGATGAGGTGGCTGGAGAGCAGGATGGTTTTGCCGTGCTCTTCGCGCAGCTGCCGCAGCAGGGCGCGCAGGTCGCTGATGCCGGCCGGGTCGAGGCCGTTGGTGGGCTCGTCGAGGATGAGCAGGTCGGGGTCGGGCAGCAGGGCCAGCGCCAGGCCGAGGCGCTGCTTCATGCCGAGCGAGTAGCCCTTGACCGGGCGGTGGGCGGCGGCGCTCAGGCCCACCTGGGCCAGCACGGCGGCGGTGCGGGCGGGCGCCAGGCCGCGCAGGCGGCGGGTGGCTTCCACGTTTTCGTGGCCGGTGAGGTGGTCGTAGAGCGAGGGGTTTTCGATGAGGGCGCCCACCCGGCTGAGCAGGGCCACGCGGTGCCGGGCCAGCTCGTGCCCAAACAGGCGCACCGTGCCGCCGCCGGGCCGCAGCAGCCCCAGCAGCAGGCGCAGGGTGGTGCTTTTGCCGGCCCCGTTGGGCCCCAGAAAGCCGTAAATGCTGCCGGCCGGCACGGCCAGGCCCAGGCCGTGCAGCACGGGCCGCTCCCCGAATTGGAACGAAAGGTCGGTGGTTTCAACAAGGGGAGCGGTATTCATTGCAGAAAAGAGAAGGTGAGAAAAGCGCCGGACAACGGCTTAGAGCTGAAATCCGATACAAACCTAGACCCGCCAAAACATCCGCAAACGGCTATTCAACCAACCCCGAAGCCATTCCCGGCAACACGGCTTTTTTGCCCCTCAACCCGGCCTTCTTTCCTGCCAACCCGCCACCGGGCGCCACCACTTCGGGTTGGTGAAGGCCCGCCGGGCGTTGGTGCCGGCGGGGGCGGCGTTGGTTGAAACGCGGCCGGCGCCACTGGCTCGTTTCCTACCTTTCGGCGTGGAAAACTCTCTCGTTTCGCCCGCTGCTGCGGTTTCAGGTGTTCCCGCCGAACGACGGGCGCCCCGCCGACCCGCTACGGCCGCCCGTTTCCGGTGGTGGCCCCGGACCCACGACCACATGCCCATGCCGCGGTGGGTGCACGTGCTGCTGGTGGGGACGCTGCTGGCCATCGATGCTTTGCTGTACTACGCCCTCAGTATGAACCCCAAGGCCGCGGGCGAGCTGAACAACACCTGGTTTGTGCGCAACGCGGCCCTGGACCTGCTCACGGCGGTTTTGTTTTACTGGAACTGGCTCGTGCTGTTTCCGCGCACGCTGCCGCTGGGCCGCCTGGGTTCCTACCTGCTGCTGGCGTTGGCCTCGGCGGCGGTGTTTTCGCTGCTGCGCATTGCCGTTTCCGACGCGGTGTACCGCCTGATGAGCCCCGCGCATCCCATGTCCGGGTCCTTCCGGGGCGACTTGTGGTTTGGGCTGCTGCTGGCCGGCTTGCTCACGCTGGCGGCCAGCTCGGGCGTGCGCATGACCATTGAGTACCTGCAGGGCCAGCGCAACCGCCGCGAGCTCGAACGCCAGCACCTGCTCACGGAGCTGGGCATGCTCAAAACCCAAATCAACCCGCACTTTCTGTTTAATACCCTCAACAACATCTACTCCCTCACCAGCCGCAAGTCGGACCGCGCCCCGGAGGCGGTGCTGCGCCTGGCCGAAAGCATGCGCTACCTGCTCTACGACAGCAGCGCCGACACGGTATCGCTGGCCCAGGAGCTGGCCCACCTGCGCAGCTTCCTCGACCTGCAGCGCCTGCGCCTGCCCGCCAGCGAGGCCGAAACCGCCATCGTCTTCAGCACCCACGGCCCGCTCGACGCGTTTCCGCCGGTGGCCCCGCTCCTGCTGCTGCCGCTGGTCGAAAACGCCTTCAAGCACGGCGACCTCGCCGCCCGCCCCGAAGCCATTCGCATCGAGCTGGAAGTGGACGGCGCCGAGCTGCGCTTTTCGGTGCACAACTACGTGGCCGCCATTGCCGACCTGCCGCCCCAGCCCGGCGGCCTGGGCCTGCACAACCTGCGCCGCCGGCTGGTGCTGCTGTACCCCGAGCGGCACGCGCTGCACGTCCGCACGTTGCCGGGCGAGTACGCCGTGGAGCTGGTGCTGCAGCTTGATGGGGAGAGCTGAGCAAAACAACGGGAACGCTAAACAACAGAACGTCATGTCGAGCTTGTCGAGACATCTCGCGTGCCGCAGTAACTAAATCGATTGGATTAGTGGTAGCACGCGAGATGTCTCGACAAGCTCGACATGACGTTCTTGCTTGCAAAAAGCGTTTCCCTCTCCTGCCTAGACTATGCAACGCCTGACCTGCGCCATCCTCGACGACGAACCCCTGGCCCTCGACCTGCTAGCCGACTACTGCGCGCAAGTGCCGTTTCTGGAGCTGCGCGGGCAGTTTCACGACGCGCTGGCCGGCCTGGCGTTCCTGCAGGACAATCCCGTCGACGTGGTGTTCATGGACATTCACATGCCGCGCCTCACGGGCCTGCAGCTGGTGCAGCTGCTGCCCGCGCCTGCCCCGCGCATCATCTTCACCACCGCCTACGACCAGTACGCGGTGCAGAGCTACACCCTGAACGCGGCCGACTACCTGCTCAAGCCCATTGCCTTCGACCGGTTCCTGCAGGCCGTGAGCAAGGTACGCCAGGCCGTGCCGAGCGGCAGCGCCGCCCCGGTTGCCCCTGCCGCCACTCCAGAGCCCCAGGCCGCCCCAGCCGCTCCGGCGCCGGCCGATGCCATGTTTGTCAAAAACGAGCACCGCCTGCAGCGCGTGGCCTTCGATGACATTCTCTACATCGAAGGCATGAAAGAGTACCTGCTGTTGCACACCGCCAGCGCTGGCAAAATCCTCACCCTGCAATCCTTCCGGCGGGTAGAGGAAGTCCTGCCGCCCGAGCGGTTTGCCCGCATCCACAAGTCGTTTCTGGTGGCCCTCAGCCGCATCGAGCACGTGGAGCGCGGCAAAGTTCAGGTAGCAGGCCGCCTGCTGCCCGTGGGCGACACCTACCGCGAGTCGTTCGCCGAGCTGATTCGGGCGCACAACCAGCTGTAGGAGGCAGAAGAGCGGTAACCGGCTGTCATTGCGAGCGCAGCGCGGCAATCTGTCCTGCCAAAAACAGACCCTTCAATGAAACAAAAAGCCCCGGCATTGCGCAGTGCCGGGGCTTTTTTGGTAAAAGGATATTAGGACAGATTGCCACGGGCTGCGCCCTTGCAATGACAGGGACCTACTTCGCGGCCAGCTTGCTGGCAATCTCGGCCGTGTGCTTGCCCTGGAAACGGGCGCCTTCCAGCTCGTTTTCGCTGGGCTGGCGCTCGCCCTGGCCGCCGGCCACGGTGCTGGCGCCGTAGGGCGTGCCACCGGTCACCACCTCGTGGCCCATCTGGCCCTGCCAGGCGTAGGGCAGGCCCACAATCACGAAGCCGTGGTGCAGCAGCTCCGTGTGAAAGCTGCGGATGGTGGTTTCCTGGCCGCCGTGCTGGGTGGCCGTGCTCACAAACACGCCGCCCACTTTGCCCACCAGCGCGCCCGTGGCCCACAGGCCGCCGGTGCTGTCCATGAAGGCCTGCATCTGGCCGCACACGTTGCCGTAGCGCGTGGGCGTACCGAAAATGATGGCGTCGTATTCCGTCAGCTCCTGCGGCGTGGCCACGGGCACGTGGGCGAAGGCCTGCTGGGCGCCGGTGGCCCCAATCTGGTCGAGAATGGCCGGGGGCAGCGTTTCGGGCACGCGCTTCACCACCACGTCGTTGCCGGCCACTTGGCGGGCGCCTTCTGCCACGGCCTCGGCCATTTTCCAGATGTGGCCATAGGTGGAATAAAACAGCACAAGAGTCTTCATGGGAAAGGGTTTGGGGGGTTGGAGAATGATGAAAAACCGAAGGTTCCGACTAGCTGGCCAGCAAAGGGCCGCAACAGCGCGGGTTGAGGTCAAATTTAATGTAGGTACATAGGTAATACCGGCAAATCAGAAGAAAGGTTGTTGGCGTGCTGCTGAATATCTTCGGGAATGGAAAGGTGGCTTGCCCTGCTTCAACTGATATTCCGGGAGGTTGGCAACTTGCTTGCAACCTTTTGGCGGCCCGGTGCCTCCCCTTTGCAGCACGCCTTGTGCGGGCCGGGCTTTGCCCCGGCTCAACCACCTTTCCATGCTGCAGAAAATGACCTTGTCTACACTTTCCCCCGCCGGCCTGGGTTACCGGCTGCCGGCGTGAGCGCGGCCACTTGGTTTGCGTTCGGGGCCGACGACGTGCTGCCCGACCAAGCGGCCGCGCCCGTGGCGCCGCGCCTCACCGCCAGCCGCAGCTCGGCCGTGACCAGCCCGCCCACCGAAGCCGAGTTGATTGACGGCTGCCTGCGCGGCCGCCAGCTCGCCCAAAAGCTGCTCTACGACAAGTACGCCGGCAAAATGATGGCCGTGTGCCTGCGCTACGCCCAAACCACCTTCGAGGCCGAGGACGTGCTGCAGGAGGGTTTCCTCACGGTGTTTCGCACGCTGGCCAGCTTCCGCCGCGAGTGCCCGCTGGAATTCTGGATTCGCCGCATCATGATTAACGCGGCCCTGCGCCAGCACCGCCGCAACGCCTCGCTGGTGGCGGTGAGCGACGGCGACTACCCCGAAACGCTGGCCAGCGAAGAGTTCACGCTCAGCAACTATAACTTCCAGGAGCTCCTGCACATGGTGCAGGAACTGGCGCCCCGCTACCGCATGGTGTTCAACCTATACGCCATCGAAGGCTATACCCACAAGGAAATCGGCGAATTATTGGGCATCACCGAGGGCACGAGCAAATCGCAGTACTCCCGGGCCCGCGTCATCTTACAAACTAAACTGGAGCGCCTCGGTGCTCCAACCCGCCATGTCAGCTAATCCTATCGACGATAACACTACGCCTAAAACCACTGGCAGCCTGGAGGAATTATTCCGCCACCACTTGGGGGAGGAGGCCGCCGTGCCGCCGCGCCCCATGCTGTGGGACCAGATTGACAATTCCCTGCTGATTCGGCAAAATGAAGTTTACCGCAAGCGCCTCGTGGCCACGCGCTGGGTGGCGGCGGCCAGCCTACTGCTGGCCACGCTGGCCGGCACCGGCTGGTGGGCCCAGCACGACAGCAGCTTCGGCGGCGCGGAAATGGCCAAGGTGGCCACCCCGCCGGCCGCCGGCACCGGCCCAAACGCGAACTCCGCCACGGCGTCGACCAGCAACGGCCCGGCCGGCGACGCAGGCCAGCTTAATGGCGCTAACCTATTGCCACAATCGACCAACGGCCGCGCGACCTCGGCCACGGCCGGCACCTACGCCGCGCAGACCGTAGCGCCCGCCGCGCGCCGCCCCGACGCCACGGCCCGCTACGCCACCACTGCTGCCTCGTCGGGCACGGGCTTCGGCGCAGCGTCCGTGGGCAATGGCTTTGGTGATAATGCCCCCGCCGCCCGCCCAGGCGCCGGGGCTGCCCGCGTTGCGCAGTATTCTGTAGCTGAAGCCGGAGTTGCCGGCTCCCGCGCCACCATTGCCCGCGAAGGCCTGAACCCAGCCGCTGGTACCAGTGGCACGCCCCGCAGCCTGGAAGCCGGCACGGTGGCGGCCAGCGCGGCCGGCGGCACCCTGGCATCGGTGGCAACTATTGCTGCAACCGGCACCGGCGCGGCTACGGAAACGGCGGGCCTCGCTTCCACTTCCGTGGCTGCCCTTACGCAGGCTTCGGCCGCAGCAGACGCCCAGACGCTGGGCCTGCTGGCCGTGCGGCCGGCGGCGCTGAGCCTGGCTGAGGCCACGGCCTTGCCCAAGGGCCTGGCCGCGGTGGCCCTGCCCGAACCAGCGCCCACGGAAGCTTTAGACAAATGGCATTATGGCCTGAGCTACACGGCGGGCCTGTTTAATCCCAACGTCAATTTCTCGCGCCAAGGCATCGAGCCGGAATTCGGCTACAACCCCGCGCTGGGGCCCGACTCGCCGGCCCTGACGGAAGCTGCCGCGGCCCAGTACCGCGAAAACCTGCGCCCCGGCCTCAGCCAGCGCATTGCCCTGCTGGCCACCCGGCATCTGAAAGGCCACTGGTCGGCCAGCACCGGCCTGGAGTTCACCCAGGCGTCGGCCAGGTCGGCTTCCACGGCGTCCTTCGTGGGCGAGCAGCTCTACGACCTGGGCTCGTTCACCAACGGCGCCCTGCGCACCACCGATTTCCGCTACCGCATAGGCGGCGTGCCCTTTGAAGTGGCTTACTCCAACCCCGTGAAGCGCGGCTGGAGCTTCTACGGCCGCCTGGGCGGCGTGGTGAGCGCCCTGCTGGGCGTGCGCAGCGAAGTAGCCGGCGAGCCCGAAGCCACCAAAACCTACTCGGTGCTGACCACCGGCGGCCCCTACCGCCGGGTGCTGGGCAGCCTGCGCGGCGCGGCCGGCGCGCAATACCGCCCCGTGGCCGGCAACTGGGCCCTCACCCTCGGCCCCGTGGCCGAAATGGGCTTGGTGCCGCTGAACGCGCACCCGGCCCAGAGCTTCCTGGCGCAGAGCCGGCCGTATAGCTTCGGCATGGAAGCGGGCGTGGAGTTTGGCAGGTAGTTGAAGTTCCGTCTGTCATCCTGAGCGCAGCGAAGGACCTTCTCACGCTAGAAAACTCTAGCGTGAGAAGGTCCTTCGCTGCGCTCAGGATGACAGGCGACGCACGCGAGATGTCTCGGCTGCGCTCGACATGACGTTCCTTGCTCGATATGACGTTCTTTTTTCGTTCTCGCCTCACGTGCCTTTTCCCACTTTCGGCGAAACCCAATTTCCTCCATCTTGGTTAAGGTAGGCTGAGCATTTCGGCCTACCTTTCCCGTTGCATGGAGTACCAACTGACCTCTGAATTTAAGCCGACCGGCGACCAGCCCACGGCCATTGCCAAGCTCGTGGAGGGCGTGAACAACGGCGAGCCAGCCCAGGTGCTGCTGGGCGCCACCGGCACCGGCAAAACCTTCACCATGGCCAACGTCATTGCCGAAACCGGCAAGCCGGCCCTGGTGCTGTGCCACAACAAAACGCTGGCCGCCCAGCTCTACGGCGAGTTCAAGGCCTTCTTCCCGAACAACGCCGTCGAGTACTACATCAGCTACTACGACTACTACCAGCCGGAAGCCTACATCGCCAGCACCGACGTTTTCATCGAGAAAGACCTGGCCATCAACCAGGAAATCGAGAAGCTGCGGCTGCACACCACCTCCACCCTGCTCAGCGGACGGCGCGACGTGATTGTGGTGGCGTCGGTGTCGTGCATTTACGGCATCGGCAACCCCGAGGAATTCGCCAAAAACGTCATTTTCCTCAAGCCGGGCATGCGCTACACGCGCAATAACCTGCTGTATCAGTTCGTGCAGATTCTGTACTCGCGCACCGAGGTGGAGTTTTCGCGCGGCACCTTCCGGGTGAAGGGCGACACCGTGGACGTGTTTCCGGCTTATGCCGACTACGCCGTGCGCGTTTACTTCTTCGGCGATGAAATCGAGTCGGTGCACAAGATTGACCCGGTGAGCGGCAAGAAGCTCAGCGACGAGGCCAACGGCATTGCCCTGTACCCGGCCAACCTGTTCGTGACCGGCAAGGAGACGCTGAACACGGCCATCAAGGAAATCCAGGACGACATGGTGCACCAGCACGCCTACTTTGAAAAGGAAGGCCGCGACGCCGAAGCCAAGCGCATCATGGAGCGCACGGAGTTCGATTTGGAGATGATTCGGGAGCTGGGCTACTGCTCGGGCATCGAGAACTACTCGCGCTACTTCGACCGGCGCACGCCGGGCGCCCGGCCGTTCTGCCTGCTCGATTATTTCCCCGACGACTACCTGCTGGTGGTGGACGAAAGCCACGCCACCATGCCCCAAATCCGGGCCATGTGGGGCGGCGACCGCAGCCGCAAAACCGCCCTCATCGAGTACGGCTTCCGCCTGCCTTCGGCCCTCGACAACCGGCCGCTGACCTTCAACGAGTTCGAGAGCATGTACCGGCAGGCCGTGTTCGTGAGCGCCACGCCGGCCGATTACGAGCTGGAGCAAAGCGGCGGCACCATCGTGGAGCAGATTATTCGGCCCACGGGCCTGCTCGACCCCGAAATTGACATCCGGCCCAGCGTGAACCAGATTGACGACCTGCTGGACGAGGTGGACAACCGCGTGAAAATGGGCGACCGGGTGCTGGTGACGACCCTTACCAAGCGCATGGCCGAGGAATTGAGCAAGTACATGGACCGCCTCGGCATCAAGGTGGAATACGTGCACTCCGACGTGAAAACGCTGGACCGCGTGGAAATCCTGCGCAAGCTGCGGCTGGGCGAAATTGACGTGCTCATCGGCGTGAACCTGCTGCGCGAAGGCCTCGACCTGCCCGAGGTAAGCCTTGTGGCCATTTTGGACGCCGACAAGGAAGGCTTCCTGCGCGACCAGCGCAGCCTGATTCAAACCATGGGCCGGGCGGCGCGAAACGACCGCGGCAAGGTCATCATGTACGCCGACCGCATCACCGGCTCCATGCAGCGGGCCATTGACGAGACGAACCGGCGCCGCGCTACCCAGCTGGCCTACAACGAGGAGCACGGCATCACGCCGCGCACGGTGCGCAAGAGCCACTCCGAAATCATGGGCCAAACGGCGCTGTCGGACTACCGCATTGTGGAAACCCAGGGCTACGCCGGCCCCGACTCCGACGGTGGCGCGGCCCTGGCCCTTGCCGCCGAGCCCGTGGTAGCCATGATGACGCGCCCCGAGCTCGAAAAGCTCATCAAAACCACCGAGAAGCAGATGGAAGCCGCCGCCAAAGACCTGGACTTCCTCACCGCTGCCAAGCTGCGCGACGAGCTGGCCGCGCTCAAAACCATGCTCAAGGGCAAGCGGGAGTAAACAGGTTAGCACGAAATTCGGGAAAGGGGTTGACGATGCCACTTGTGACGGCATCGTCAACCCCTTTTTCTGCTTTTGCCCGCTATGAAACACTTGGTACTTTTCGCCGCCCTGCTACTGGGCCGCACGGCCGCCGCGCAGTCGCTCCCCGTGCCGCTGCCGCTACCCGACACCAACCTGCAGCCCACCGTGAGCACCACCACGATGCCGAACACGCCCGGGGTGCGCTATCAATACCAGATGATACACCCCGTGTCGGACTGCGTGTGGCTGGCGCCCGCCTGGCATGGCAAGGTAAAGCTGGAGCCTTCGCGCCGGCATTTCGATTTTGAGGGCGAGCTGGAAGGTTTATTGATGCGCACCGTCAATGAGCTGCTGGCAGAGGGCTGGGAATTTGTGGAAATCCGCACGGAGTCGAGAACCACCGGCGCAACGCAGAAAATCGAGAAAGACGCGCGGGCAACCGACCCGGCCGACCCGGTTTACGTGAGCACCACGTCTTTTAACACCTATTCGGAGACGCGCTACCTCTTCCGCAAGGCGATACCATAAGGCGGACAGGCAACCGATGGCCGGCGGCGAGCATCTATATTGCAACGCACCTATTTACTCGCCGCCATGAAACCCTTATTTCCCTTTCGCAGTGCCGTTTTCGCGGCCGCCACCGTTTTTTGTTCCTGCTCGGTGCAGGCTCAGGTGAAGCAGCCCCGCCAGCTGGGCACGTTTGAGGCGGTGGCCTCCAGCGGCGGCATTGATGTGGTGCTGACGCAGGGCTCCAATACTTCGGTGGTGGTGGAAGCTTCGGACGAAGCCCAGGCCCACTTGGTGACCAAAGTGGAAGGAGGCACCCTGAAAATTGGCTGGGAAAACGGCTTTTCCTGGAAAAACCTGCTCAGCAACAACCGCAAGGCCAACGTCTACATCACCTGCCCCCGCCTCACGGCCCTGAGCCTGAGCGGCGGCGCCGATGCCAAGGGCCAGTCCACTTTCTCGGCCGACGCCTTCAAAATCAGCGCCAGCGGCGGCTCCGACGTGAAGCTCAGCCTCACGGCCAAAACCCTGACTTGCTCGGCCTCGGGCGGCAGCGACCTCAGCCTGTCCGGCCGCGTCGAGCAGCAAACCGTGGACGTGAGCGGCGGCTCCGACTATCACGCTTTCGACCTGCAAAGCAGCCGGGCCACCGTGCGCGCCAGCGGCGGCTCCGACGTAAACCTGTCCGTAGACGGCGAGCTGACCGCCAACGCCGGCGGCGGCTCCGACGTGCGCTACAAGGGCAACGCCCGCGTGGCCAACGCCACGCATTCGGGCGGCAGCAGCGTGCGCCGCGCCAACTAGAGTGTGTGGACAGTTAGCGCAGCCAATCGAGCGCGGCGAGTAGGTGCGCAGTGGCTAAGAAGGACACAGCGGTTTTATCGTAGCGTGTAGCAAAGCCTCTGGCCTCCTTGAGCCGCCCCAAAAAGCGTTCGGCCTTGTTGCGGTCGGCGTAGAGGTTCTGGTCGTAGGCGCGGCGCTCGTTGCGGCTGGTTTTGGGCGGAATGACCGGCTCGGCGTGGCGGCTGGCAATGGCGGCCAGCACCGCATTGGTGTCGTGGGCTTTGTCGGCCACGACGGCCCCGGGTGCGTGGCGTAAGCCCGCCAACAAGGCTGGCAGTTGGGTGCAGTCGGCCCAGTGGCCCGGCGTGAGCACCAGGTGTAAGCCGTTGCCAAGTGCGTCGAGCACCGCGTGCAGCTTCGTGGAGAAGCCGCCCCGGCTGCGGCCCCGGCTGCGGCCCCGGCTGCGGCCCCGGCTGCGGCCTAATCCTTCGGTCGCGGACGTGCTTTTTTTGACCCGGCTGCGGCTTTGTGGGCCTTGACGGTGGTGGAATCCACCAGCACCCACGCGTAGTCGGGTTCCTGCACCGCTTGGAACAGGGCTTCCCACACCCCGGCTTGCGCCCAGCGCCGAAAGCGCCGCGCGACCGTGTTCCACGGGCCAAACCGCTCAGGCAAGTCACGCCACGAAATCCCCGTGCGCACACGGTAAAGCACGGCGTTGACAAACAGTCGGTTGTCGCGCCCTCGACTCAGTCGGCCAAGCGTAAGAGGTTCGACAGCGTTCCATTCGTGTTCACTTAATTCGTGGCGGCGCATGCGCCAAAACTACCCCTTACTGTCCACACACTCTAGCCAGTCGCGCAAGCAGCAACCATCTGGTGTCCTGTCCTAGCGGTAGTCCTTGTCCTTCACTTTGGCATTCACGTAGTCCGGAAAGGAGTGCGTCTGGTCGTACTCTTTCAGGGCTTCGTATAGCCGGCTGTTGTTGAAACGGGCAATTTTGCCGGCGCTGATGCCGCCCACCAGGCCAATGAACACGGTGTAGCCCAGCGGGCTGATGGTGAACGTGCGGGTGCCGCTGCCGCTTTTGGTGGTGCCGGTTTGCGAGGCCAGGTAGCCGATGGCGCCGCCCCCGCCCAGCAGCCAGACGAGGCTGCCGGTTTGCTTGCGGCCAAACATGTGAATGGCCGCCTGGGCCTCCCGGTCGTTGGCGTAGCGCGCGGCCAGGTACGATTTGTAGCTGGTATAAATGGTGCTGCTGCGCTGGTTGGGGAGCAGCAGCGGGCCCACGCGCGGGTCGGCTGCTTCCGTGCTGGGCGGCGCGGGCGGCGTAGCGCCCGGCGACTGGGCATGCGCGGCGGTGGCCCCGGTCAGCAACAGCGCAAGGGAGAAGGCATGGCGTAAACGTAATGGCATAAAAGCGGGAAAATCAAAAGAAACGGCCGAAGCCAAAGGGCTAAAATTAGCGAAAATATTTCGCCAGCCGGGGGCCATTCCTGCCACTGGACCCGCCCGGAAACTTCGTGTACTGCCGCAAAAAGTGGACGCGCCCTTGGAAATTTTCCGCCGTCAAGCTCAATTGTTCTGCAAAGCCCGGTAACTTTGTCACACGCCGTATTTAGAGCCCAAACCTGACCGGTTTGGGCTTTTTTTGTACTAATTTCCGGCACAAACCGGCGGCGTCAGGGCTGCTTGTAGAGCACGCCGCCCTTCATCACGAGGCGCACCTGGCGCACGGCGGCCACGGTTTGGGTGGGGTCGCCGGCCACGGCCACTAGGTCGGCCAGCAGGCCGGGGCGGATGCTGCCACGGTCAGCGAGGTGAAAAATTTGGGCGTTGCCGCTGGTAGCCTGGCGCAGCACCTGCAGTGGCGTGAGGCCGTAGTCCTGCACCAGCAGCTCCATTTCGCGGGCATTTTCGCCGTGGGCAAACACGCCCACGTCGCCGCCCAGGGCCAGGGGCACGCCCGCTTTCAGGGCCGCCTGCATGCTGAGGTGCTTTTGCTGCAGACGCGGCGGCAGGGGGTCCTGGCCTTTGTGCCAGCCTTTGTACTGCGCGGTGGCATCGCCGGCGGCCACGGTGGGGCACAGGGCCACGCCGCGCTTTTTCATTAGCTGAAACACTTCCAGCGTGCCTTCGTCGCCGTGCTCGATGGTTTCGACGCCGGCCAGCACGGCGCGGCGCATGCCTTCGGGCGTGCTGGCGTGGGCCACCACGCCGCGCCCGGCCGAGCGCGCCGTTTGCACCACCAGGGCCAGTTCTTCCTGCGAAAAAGTGGGCAAGGTGGTGCCATTGGGCCCCCAGCGGTAGTCGGCGTAGACCTTGACGACGTCGGCGCCCTTGCCGATTTGCTCGCGCACGGCCCGGATGAGGCCGTCGACGCCGTCGGCCTCCTGGGCACCCTGGGGCACGTCTTCGTCCACCGAGAGCTTGGGGCCGTAGCTGCCCGTGGCCACCAGCGCCCGGGTGGCCACCAGCAGGCGCGGGCCGGGAATAATGCCCTGGTCAATGGCCTGCTTGAGGCCGACGTCGGCAAAACCCGCGCCCTCGGTACCTAGGTCGCGGGCGGTGGTGAAGCCGGCCAGCAGCGTGCGCTGGGCGTGCGCCGTGGCCCGCGCCACCCGCAGGGCCTGGGACTCGAGCAGCACCTGGTCGTTCCAGGAAGTTTCGTTGTAGGGATGTAGCAGCAGGTGCGAGTGGCCCTCAATCAGGCCGGGCAGCAGCGTGAGGCCGGGCAGCTCCAGGGTGCGGCCGCCGGCGGGCACGGCCAGCTGCGCGGCCGGCCCGGCGGCGCTTATCCGCCCGTTCTCGACCAGCACGGCCCAGCCCGCGTGCAGGTCCTGGCCATCGAACACCGCGGCGGGCCGCAGCAGCACGGCCCCGGCCGCCCCGGCGCCGGGCGGCGCCACGGGCTGGGCCCGCAGGCCCGCAGCACCTAGCAGCAGCGCCACCAGCCAGGGCCGCCAGGAAAGACTTAACCGGACCTTGCCACTAAATCGCAAATGGAAACCACGCATAAAACCGAGCTGCTAGAAACGGTGGCCACGCCAGGCGCGTGCCCCGCGAAGCTACGCGGCCCGGCGGCTTGTGGCCGCAGCTGCCCGGCTTTTCGCACCCGGCACAGCTTACTTTTTCAGCACCAGGTAGCCGTAGGCGGGCAGGGCCACGGTGGTACCCACCGCGAAGGGGCCGCCTTGCAGGGCGTTGGTCCAGGTGGTGTTGGCCAGCGCGGCGGGCACGGGGTAGGTAGTGGGGGCGTTGCGTACGTTCACCAGCACGAGGGCCTGCTCCTGGCCAGCGGTTTTGGTGAAGGCGCACACGTTGGCCGTGCTGTAGGGCGTGGGCGTACCGGTGCGCAGCGCGGGGCTGGCGGCCCGGGTTGCCAGCAGTTCCTGGTAAGCACGCTTCACGTCGGAATGACGGCCCCAGGCCACTTTCACCGAGGTGAAGGGGAAGGTGATGGGGGTGGTCATGCCAGCTTCCTGGCCGTTGTAAATCAGCGGCACGCCTTTGTAGCAGGCCGCAATGACGAAGGCCGACATGGCGCCCGCGTTGCCGCCGAACAGGCCCACGGGCGTGCCGTCCGAGCCATTCACGTCGTGGTTGGTGATGTAGCGCACCACTTGCTGGGTGCCGGTGGCCCCGGCGTATTCGCTGGCATTCAGCCCGTCGAACGCCGTGGCGGGCTGGTTGTTGCGATACACGTTGTAGATGCCGCCGTAGAAGCTGAAGCCGAAATTGTAGTCGAAGCCCGAGGTAAAGTTCACGGCGCGGGTGCCTTCGGCCAGCAGCAGCAGCTTGTGGGTGCGCACGTTGCGCAGCGTGTCGGTGGTTTGTTTCCAGAAGTCGCCGGGCTGGAAGTCGGCATAGTCGCAGCGGAAGCCGTCGACGTTGGCCGTGTACACCCACGATTTCATGGCCGAAATCATTTCGCGGCGCATGGCGGCGTTGGTGAAATCGAGCTGGGCCACGTCGGGGTAGGTAACGGTGCCATTTGATACCGACTTGATGGCGCCCGCGGCGTCGTGCACGTACCAGTCGGGGTGCTGGGTTATCCAGGGGTGGTCGAAGCTGGTGTGGTTGGCCACCCAGTCCAGCATCACGCTCAGGCCGCGGGCGTGGGCGGCGTCTACCAACGCGCGCAGGTCGGTGAAGGTGCCGAATTCGGGGTTCACGGCGCGGTAGTCCTTCACGGCGTAGGGCGAGTTCACCGACTTGCTGTCGGTGCCAATCGGGTAAATCGGCATCAGGTACAGCACGTTCACGCCCAGCGCCTTGATGGAATCGAGCCGGGCCGTGACGCCCGCAAAGTTGCCGCTCTGGCTGAAGGCCCGCATGTTTACCTGATACATCACGGCGTCCTCGCGGTTGGGCACCCCGGCGAAGGGCGTGCCGTATTGCGCGGGCGTGTCCGTGGTGGGCGGCGCGATGGGGCCGGGCGGAGCCGGCGGGTCTTTCTTACAGGCACTCAGCGCGCTGAGGGCGGCCAGCAGCACCAGGCTGTTTCTAACGAGACTACGACGTATAGACATTGGGAAAAGATTAGTCGGAGCCTGATTTATCAAGCTGTGAATCCGACAGTTATTTGTTAATTAGCTTGAAGCTAACGGCTGCGCCGCCGCCGGGCGCCAGCTGCAGGGTGAGCGCCGATTTGCTGGTCACGACTTGGCGGGTGATGCGGTAGGCGGTGGGGTTTTTCAGCCAGTCGGCGCCCTTGCCGTCGGCGTAGATGGTGGCCTCGTAGCGCCGGCCGGGGGTCAGGAAATCGAGCTTGACGGGCTGTTGACGCGCGTTTTCGTCGGTGATGCTGCCGAGGTACCACTCGTCTTTGCCCTTGGCCCGGCGCGCGGTGGTGAGGTAGTCGCCGGGCTCGGCGGCCAGGATGCGGGTGTCGTCCCAGTCCACGGGCACGTCCTCGATGAACTGAAACGCGTCGAGGTGCTGCTGGTAGTTTTCGGGCAGGTCGGCCGCCATTTGCAAGGGCGAGTAGAGCGTCACGTACAAGGCCAGCTGCTTGGCCAGGGTGGTGTGCACCTGCCGCTTGGGCACTGCGGCCGAGAAGCCCTGGATTTTGAAGATGCCCGGTGTGTAGTCCATCGGCCCGCCCATGAAGCGGGTGAAGGGCAAAATCGTCTCGTGCTCGGGCGGGTTGCCCTCGCTGAAAGCGTTGAACTCGTTGCCGCGGGCCGATTCGCAGGCCAGCCAGTTGGGGTAGGTGCGGTGCAGGCCGGTGGGGCGCACGGCCTCGTGCATGTCCACCATTATCTGGTTTTCGGCCGTTTTCTGGGCGGTGCGCACGTAGTGGTTGGCCATCCACTGGCCGTCGTGGTGCTCGCCGCGCGGGATGATGCGGCCCACGTAGCCGGTTTTCACGGAGGTGTAGCCGTGCTGCTTCATGAAGCGGTAGGCGGCGTCTTGCCGGCGCTCGTAGTTGGCGACCGAGCTGCTGGTTTCGTGGTGCATGATGATGTTGACGCCCTTGCCGGCCGCGTAGCGCTGCAGCTCGTCCACGTCGAAATCGGGGTAGGGCGTCACGAAGTCGAACACTTCCTCCTTCCAGTTGTTGGCCCAGTCTTCCCAGCCCACGTTCCAGCCCTCCACCAGCACGCCGGTGATGTGGTGCGCGGCGGCGAAGTCGATGTATTGCTTCACGTGCGCCGTGTTGGCCATGTGGCGGCCGTTGGGCTTGAGCCGGCGCCAGTCGGTGCCGGCCAGCTTGATGTTGAAGGTGTCGGCGTAGTTCCAGGAGCCGCGGCTTACCTGCATTTCCCACCACACGCCCACAAATTTCTGGGGCTTAATCCAGCTGGGGTCGGCGATTTTGCTGGGCTCGTTCAGGTTCAGGATGAGCTTGCTGGCCAGCACCTCGGGCGCTTTGTCGCTCACCACGATGGTGCGCCAGGGCGTGTGCTCGGGCGCCTGCAGGTAGGCTTTGGCGCCGGTGCCGGTGGCGTCGGGCACCAGCTGGCTGCTCAGGCCGAAGGTTTTGGGGTCCACGTTCAGGAACATGGCCGGGTAGTTCACCAGCGCGGCCTCGTGGATGTTGACGTACAGCCCGTCGTCCGACTTCAGCATGAGCGGCGTCTGAATGCGGGTGGCCGGAAATTTTTCCTGAATGGGCTTAATGGGCGCTGTGTTCACCTCGCTCACGCGGCTGGTGGTGTAGGCGTACTCGTTCGAGTCGTAGTCGCCCGGAATCCAGAAGGCCTTGTGGTTGGCCGGCAGGTTGAATTCCGTAAACTCGTCCTGCACCGTGAAGTACTGCAGCCCGGCCTGCCGCGGAAACTCGTAGCGGAAGCCCACGCCATCGGCAAACACTCGGAACACCACGTCCAGCCGGCGGCCGTCGGCGGCGGGCTGGCGCAGGTGCACCGTGAGCTGCTGGTAGTGGTTGTGGATGTCTTTCACCTCGCCCCACACCGGCTGCCAGGTGTCGTCCACGTCTTTGGTTTCGCTGCCCGCGAGCACCAGCGGGCCATCGAAGCCCTTGCCATCGGCAAAGCTCAAACCCAGGCGCGAAGGCTTGAGGACGGTTTTCGGGCCGTAGGCCACGGCGTAGGTGGGGCGGCCATCGGGGCCCAGCGCCACGGTCAGGCGCACGTTGTCGAGGCGGGCAGTCAGGGGCGCGGCGGCTTGCGCCTGGGCGCGGTTTGCGGCCGGAAGCACCAGCAAGGCCAGCAATAGTTTTCTCATTGAGGTAGGTATCCGGGAGGCAATTACTTTTTCAGAATCAGGTATTGATACGGCTGTAAGGTGAGTCGGGTCAGGTCGGTGGGCCGGCCGTCGAAGGCATTGCGCCAGCCGGCGCTGCCCACGCTGGCCGGCACCGGGTAGTTCACGGCGGCGTTGCGTAGGTTGGCCAACACCAGCACTTGCTCCTGGCCAGCGGTTTTGGTGAAGGCGCACACGTCGTCGGTGCTGTAGGAGGCCAGCGCGCCGTTGCGCACGGCCGGGCTGCCGTTGCGGAAGCGGAGGAGCTGCTTGTACTCGCGGGTCAGGGCCGGGCTGGGTGTCCAATTGATGGGCCGGCGCGGGCCCATGAACGGCACCCGCTCGGCGTAGCCTACTTCCTGGCCGTTGTAAATCATGGGCACGGCCCGCATGTAGGCCGCCACCACGAAGGCCGCCATCATGCCGCGCTCGCCGCCGAACAGCTGCTGCGGCGTGCCGTCCCAGGCGTTGATGTCGTGGTTGGACGTGTAGCGCATCATCCGGGCGTTGGGCGGGGCGTTGCGGTAGTTGGCGGTGTTCACCGAGTCGAGGAGCCTGACGCTCTTGTTCCGGGCGAAGATTTCGCCTTTCATCACGTTCATGAAACCGAAATCATAGCACAGGTCGAAGCCCGCCTGCAGGTAGTGCTTCTTCTTGTCGCCCTCGGCCAGCAGCAGCAGCTTGCGGCCGGGCAGGGCGCGCAGGTTGGCCAGGGCTTCGGCGAAAAACTCCTGCGTGGGCCCGTCGGCGTAGTCGAAGCGGTAGCCGTCGATGTTGGCCGCCAGCACCCAGTAGCGCAGGGCCCCAATCATGGCCGCGTGCACTTCGGGCCGGGCCCAGTTGAGCTGGGCAATGTCTTTCCAGTCGGGTATTGGGTTCACGATGCGGCCCGCGGCGTCGTGCACGTACCAGTCGGGGTGCTGCGTTATCCAGGCATGGTCGAAGCTGGTGTGGTTGCTCACCCAGTCCAGCATCACGGCCAGGCCACGGGCGTGGGCGGCGGCCACCAACGCGCGCAGGTCGTTCAGCGTGCCGAATTCGGGGTTCACGGCCGTGTAGTTCTGCACCGCAAAAGGCGAGTCGACGGCCCGCAGCTGGCCGATGGGGAAAATGGGCATCAGGTACACCACGTTTGCCCCCAGCGCTTTAATGGAATCAAGCCGGGCCGTCACGGCCCGGAAGTTGCCTTCCTTGCTGAAACCCCGCATGTTGACCTGGTAGATGGTCGCGTCGCGGCCGTCGGGCACGCCGCCGAAGGGCCGGCCATAGGGCGCGGGGTCTTTGGCGGCTTTGCTGGTAGCCATCTGGCCCAGACACGGGGCCGCGAAAGCCAGCCAGGCCAGCCACAGCGCGCAAAAAATCGGTTTTTTCATGTAAGCAAGAAGAAATGCAGGCCCGGCCACTTGGCTGGCCGGGCCCGATTATTCGGCCAGCCAAGCGTTAGCGGGTCACCTCCAGGCGGCGCGTGGCCACCTTGTCGCCCACGTCCACTTTCACCAGGTAAATGCCGGCGGCCAGGCCATTGGTGTCCACTTTCAGGTCGTGGAAGCCGCTGTTTTGCTTGGCGTTGAGCAGCGTTTGCACCTCGCGGCCCAGCAAATCGGTGAGGCGCACGGCCACGGCCTGCGGGCCGCCGAGCACCTGGTACGAAACCGTCGACTCGCCCCGGCCCGGGTTCGGAAACACGCTCAGGGCCACCACGGCGTCCTGGGCCTGGCGGCTGCTGAGCACCACCACGTTGGCGGTGGCCGCCTGGGTGCCGGCCAGCACCGTGAAATCGGGGCTGAAACCAAGGTTGTTGTTGCCGTTGCCGGGGATTTCCGGAATCACGTCCGACGACCAGTAGCCGTCGCCGCTCACGTAGGCCGCCAGCACCCGCACGATGGACGCGCCCGAGGGCAAGCCCAGCGAAGCGCGGTTGAACTCGTACTCGAGGCCGTAGGAGCCGGCCCCGCCGCCAGTGGTGTTGCCCGGGTTGCTGGTGATGTCGCCGGTGGGCGTGGTGGGCGCCAGGTAGGCCACGCGGGTGCCGGCAAACAAGCTGTAGGTGCCCGTGGTCGACGAAGCCGGGATGGTGCTGGGGGCGCCCGTGTTCACGGCCGGCGCGCCGAGGCCGTCGCCCAGCGACTTGGCCACGCCCGTGGTGGCCGTGTACACGGCGGCCTGCACGTCCATGTTGCCGGTGGTGGCAATGGCGGCGTCCACTTCCATCTCCATCTTGGTGCCCCCGATGCCGCCGCCCGCAAAGGTGCCAAACACGCTGGCCGTGCCCGCAATGGCGGGCATGGCCGTGCCCGCGGCCACGCCGGTGCGGCCCGGCAGGTCCATGTAAATCTGGAAGTTGTTGTTGCCGGCCTCAATGGTGCCGGCCAGCGCCAGATAGAGCTTGCTGGCGCTGTTGGCGCCGTACAGGCGCAGCAGGCCGGCGTTGCCGAAGCCCGCGTTGCCCACGTGCGCCGGGGTAAAGGCGCCCAGCGAGGTGTAGCGCCCGCCGGCCGCCGCGCCGATTTCGGCCGCGTTGATGACGCCGTCGAGCGTAATCTGCGCCTGCGCGTTGAGCGTGGGGCCAGCTAAGGCGGCAAGCAGGGAAAGGGTAATGGTTTTTTTCATGGCAACCGAAAAATGAAATGGTGGATGGGAATTGAAAAGCGGATGGAAGGCAGGAAAAACGGCGCCAATCCAGCCAGCCCGTTCTGCCGAGCGCAGCCGAAGCATCTCCTTCGTTTTCCTCATAAGGCGCCTCACCCCCGGCCCCTCTCCCGAGGGAGAGGGGTGCCGGGCGGCGTGGTGGAGATGCTTCGGCTGCGCTCGGCAGAACGGGCTGGCCTGGTTGGCCATCGGCGCTTTTGCCACTTGTGGTTTCGGACTTAGTGCCTGGGTTCGCTCAACTAGCTGGCATTACCAGTGCCATTCCGGGGTTCACTACGCCCCGTTTTCCCACCACTAGAGCGCCAGGCACTAAGTCCCAAACCGAATGGTTGTTGCCGCGGCTAGTAGCCCGGGTTTTGCACCAGCGTGGGGTTGGCCACGAGGTCGGTGGAAGGCAGGGGAAACAGCGTGCGCGTGGCCGCTACGTCGTGGCCGGCTTTGGTGTCGCCGGCGCCGGTATAGCCCTTGAAGGGCCAGTTGTAGTTGCTGGTGAACTTGCCGAAGCGGATGAGGTCGGTGCGGCGCGTGGCCTCCCAGTACAGCTCGCGGCCCCGCTCGTCGAGGAGGAAGTCGGGCGCGGTGAGCTCGGCCAGGCTGACGTGGCCGTCGGTGCCGCCGCCCGCGTTGCCGTAGGCGCGGTCGCGCAGGGCGTTCACGTAGGCCAGGGCCTGGGTTTGGGTGCCGCCGGTGCCGCCGCGCAGCACGGCTTCGGCGTACATGAGCTGCACTTCGGCCAGCCGGAGCAGGGTGAAGTCGGTGTCGACGAAAATCTGCTGCGGGTCGTGGCCGTTGGCGCCGGTCGAGGTTTTGTTGCGCCACTTGGTCACGCCGTAGCCGTCGGTAAACGAGGTGAGGTCGTTGATTTCCAGCGTCTGGCCATTGGTAAAGAACATGGCGCGGGTATCGAAGCCGCTGGCGGGCGTCGGGAACAGCAAGGGCAGGTTTTTGCGGGTGCGGTTGCCGGCCCAGCCGCTGTTCACGCCAAAGCCGCTGGCCAGCATGCGCCCGCCCACGGCGGCGTGCACCAGGTAGGTGGTGCCGCCGTACACCTGCGACACCAGCCCGTCGCTCTCAATGGGGAAAATGATTTCGGAGGCCGCCGTCACGTTGTTGTCGGCCAGGAACAGCAGGCGGTATTCCGGGGCCAGGGCGTAGCTGGGCGTGGTCAGGATTTTGTTGCAGTACGTCAGGCAGTCGGTGTAGCGGGCCGTGCCCGTGTACACCTGGGCGTTGAGGTAGAGCTTGGCCAGCAGGGCCCAGGCGGCGCCCCGGTCGGCGCGGCCGTAGGCGGCGGTGTGGGCGGGCTTGAGGTTGGGCTCGATTTCCTGCAGCTCCTTCTCGACGTAGGCAAACAGAGCCGCGCGGCTGGTTTGGTGGGGCAGGGCCTTGCTGGGCGCGTCGGCCTCGGTCACGAAGGGCACGTTGCCGTACAGGTCGAGGGCGTGATAGTAAGCCAGGGCGCGCAGAAACCGGGCTTCGGCGCGCTGCTGGCGGGCGTCGGCGGCGGTCTGGCCCGTGATGCCGCGGCTGCTGAGCTTGTCGTCGCTGGTTTCGCGGATGAACTCGTTGCACAGCGCCACCTCGTAGAAAATGCGGGTGTAGCAGTTGTTTATCAAGTCGTTGCTCGACGACCAGCTCGTGGTGTTCAGCTCCTGCAGCGGGCCGCTGTTCCAGGCCACTACGGCTTCGTCGGTGGTTAGCTCCTGCAAGTACCAGTAGGCGCGCAGGTAGGAGGTTTCGCCCTCGTCCTTGCCCTGGCCGGCAAACACGTCGGGGCTGCCGGGGTTGCCCGAGAGGTTGAAGCCGGCGTAGCACTTGGCCAGCACCTGGAGGTAGTTGGCCGGGTCGCGGTACACCGACTCGGTGTTGAGGTCGTAAAAGGGCGTCCGGTCGAGGTCCTTGTTGCAGCCCGTGAGGCTGCCGGTGAGCGTGACCAGGCCGAGGGCCAGCGCCAGGCCGCCGCGGCGCAGAATGGGGTGGGATTTCATAGGAAGCAGGAAGAATAGCGGCGATTAAAAGCCAATGTTGAGGCCGGCCGTGATGGTGCGGGGCAGCGGGTAGAAATTGCTGTCGATGCCGGTGGCGCGCTCCGGGTCGAGGCCGGAGTACTTGCTCAGCAGCAGCAGGTTTTGGCCAGCCAGGGTGAAGCGCAGGGTGGTGCCTTCCTTCAACAGCGAGCCGAAATCGTAGCCCAGCGTCACGTTTTGCAGGCGCACAAACGAGCCGTCTTCCAGGTTGATGTCGCTGTAGGGCTGGCCGTTTTTGAAGCCGGTTTCGTAGATGGCGGGCACCACGTTGGCGGCGTAGTTGAGGGTGGTGTTCAGGCCGTAGTAGTTGTTCTGGCCGGCCACCACGTTGTTGTACACGTAGCCGCCCAGGTTGGAGCGCACCGTGAAGGCGAGGCTGGCTTTGCCGTAGCTCAGGTCCGAGCTGAAACCCAGAATGGCCTTGGGCGCGGGGTTTTTGCCGTACACCTTGTCGCGCTCGTTGATGATGCCGTCGTTGTTCTGGTCCACGTACTGCACCGGGCTGGGGCTGGCCGTGGGGCCTTGCAAGGGCTTGCCTCCCTCGTACTTCTGCTGGTACAGAAAGAAGGTGTTGGGCGCGTAGCCCACGGCGTTAATCTGCACAAACTGGAAGTTGCCGACGTTGCCTGTGGGCGTGCCCTGGTAGGCGGGGTCTTCCACCTGCGAGAGCTTGGTGATTTTGCCCCGGTTCATGGTCGCGTTGAAGTTCACCGACCAGTTCAGGCCCGGGCCTTGCAGCACGCGGTAGTTCAGGGCCAGTTCCACGCCGCGGTTTTCGAGGTTGCCGATGTTGGTGAGCAGCGTGTTGGAAAGGTTGCTGCCCGCCGGAATCGGAATCACGGCCAGCAGGTCCTTGGTTTTGCGCAGGTACACGTCCACGGTGCCGGTCAGGCGGTTGTCGAAGAAGCCAAAATCCAGGCCCGCGTCGTAGGTTTCGGTCTGCTCCCACTTCAGGTTGGCGTCGTAGGGGTTGGGCTTGAGCGTGCGAATGGTATCGGTGCCAAAAATCTGGCTGATGACCGGCGCGCTGAGGTTGTACTTGGCCAGCGCGGGGTAGTCGCCGGCCACGCTGTACACGTCCTGCTGGCCGGTGCTGCCGTAGCTCAGGCGCAGCTTCAGGTCCGAAACCGTCCGCGAATCCTTCAGGAAACCCTCCTGGCTCACGCGCCAGGCCACCGAAGCCGCCGGGAAGTCGCCCCAGTGGTTTTTGAGAAAGCGGCTGCTGCCGTCGGCCCGCAGGGTGCCCGTGAACAGGTACCGGTCCTTGAAATTGTAGTTCACCCGGCCGTAGTAAGACAGCAGCGTGTACTGCGTTTTGAACGGATTCTGGGCCGGCTCCACGGGGTTCACCCGCGAGCCGTCGGCCCGGTAGCCGAAGCGGAAAGGCTCGTAGCGGTAAAAATCCTGGTACGAGTAGCCGGCCAGCGCCTCCACGCGGTGGTCGCCAATCTGCTTGGTGTAGTTGAGGTAGGTTTCGAGCAGCTTGTTGTTCTTTTCCTGGCGGTAGGAGGTGTTCTGGCCCTTGTTGGCGAAGGCAATGGAGGAGGCCGCCGGAATAAACACCGTGCCGGCGCTGCGCGAGAGGTCGTAGCCCAGGTTCAGGTTGGCGTGCAAGTCGGGCAGGAAGTGCACCTTGTAGTCCAACTGCACGTTGCCGATGCTGCGCAGCACCGTGCTGCGGTCGCGCTTGTCGTTGAGCAGGGCCACCGGGTTGCGGTCCGTCAGCGGGTTCGGAATGGCGCCGTCGCGCCACTCGTAGTAGCCATTGAAGCCCGTCGAACCCGCGTCGTAAATCGGCTGCGTGGGGTTGAAGCGGGCCGCCGCGCCGATGGCGCCCTGGTCGGCAAAGCGGAAGTCGGCCCAGGTGCCTTTGGCGTTGAGGTCGATGCGCAGGTGGTTGTCGAGCAGCCGGGGCGAGAGGCCCACCGAGGCCGAGTTGCGCTTCAGGTTGCCGGTTTTCAGGGTGCCGTCCTGGTCCAGGTAGCCCACCGACACGCGGTAGGGCAGGTGCTTCACGCTGCCGGTCAGGCTCACGTTGTTATCGGTGGTCCAGGCCGTTTGGTAGATGGCGTCCTGCCAGTCGGTGTTGGCCGTGCCCAGAAAGGCCAGGTTGGTGGCCGGCGCAATGCCCTGCGCCACGGCGTTGTTGAGCAGCGTGCGGTAGGCGTCGGCGCTCAGCACGTCCACCTTGCCGTAGTTCGTGGCCCTGGATACCTGCGAGCTGATGCTGACGCGCATCTTCTCCCCTTCCAGCCCTTTTTTGGTGGTGATGAGGATGACGCCGTTGGCCGCCCGCGAGCCGTAGATGGCCGTGGCGGAGGCGTCCTTCAGCACCGTAAACGTCTCGATGTCTTGCGGATTCACCAGCGAGAGCGGGTTGCCGGCGCCGTTGATGCCTTGGTTGTCCACGGGCACCCCGTCGATGACGATGAGCGGGTCGTTGCTGGCGTTCAGCGACGCCCCCCCGCGCACGCGAATCACGCTGGCCTCGCCGGGCGCCCCGCCGGTGGTGGTAATCTGCACGCCGGCCACCTTGCCCTGCACCAGCTGCTCAGGTGAGGTCACCTGGCCTTTCACGAAGTCACGGGAAGTCACGGTGGTCAGCGAGCCCGTCACGTCCTGGCGGCGGGCGGTGCCGTAGCCCACCACCACGGCTTCGTTCAGCTGCGTGGTGTTCTCGCTGAGGGCCGTCACCGGCACTTCGGTGGCCTGGCCTTCGGCCACGTTTACCGTTACGCGCGCCGGGTTCAATCCAATGAAAGAGAAAACCAGCGTGTGCGGCCCCGCCGGCACGTTGGCCAGCGTGTAGGCGCCCGTCACGTCGGTCGACACGCCCTGCTTGGTGCCTTCCACAATGACCGTGACGCCGGGAACGCCCTCGCCCTTGGCGTCCACCACCCGCCCGGTGAGAGTGCCGCCGGCCAGCCTTGCAACGGCCGCGGGCCGGGCCGCCCGCGCCGCCATTGGGGCGCTGGTGGCGCCCAAAGTCAGCGCGCCCAGCACCGGAATCAGCCCGAGCTTTCTTAGAAATTGAGGAGCAAAAGGAGGGGGTAACGGGTGTCGCATTGGGTGGGATATTGGGATGAGACAAGGAGCAGCAAGCCGCCTTCCCGCAATCGTTTGGGACGGGGAAGTGACCAAAACTAGACCCCGCCTTTAGCACCCGGAATTTGTCAAAGCGAAGTATGAAAAATATCAACCCGTCCGATATATTTATTATTGATTTTCAACTATTTACACACAAAAACCAGCACTAGAATATTAAGGATATATTGCCCGTTCAGCACCGTGTTTTAACAGAAAAAGGGGCCAAAGCCCCCTCTTGAATCACAGCTGTTACCCGGCCCGGCGGGTATTCTTCGGCGTCGGTGGCGGGCGGGCGGCCCTCCCCTATTTCAGACGGCCTGGATGGCTTGAATGCGCGCCTCAAATTCTTCGTTGGGCACCAGCGACCGGTTTTTCACCCGCGTTTTGTAGGTGTAAATCGTGTTGATGGAGTAGCCCAGCATGCGGCTGATTTGCTCGCTGTCGTCGATGCCCAGCCGAATGAGGGCGAAGATGCGCACCTCCGTGGTCAGGAGCTGGTCGTCGGACAAAGTCAGGCGGTCTTCCTCCCGAAACAGCGCGTTGAACTGGGCAATGAAGTTCGGAAACAACCGCAAAAACACCGTATCGAACCCTTTCAGCAGCTCATTGCGCTCGGTTTTGATGTTCACGCTGTCCACCAGCTTTTGCACGCCGGCGTACTGCTTGCTGCTCAGCAGGGCCTCCACGCGCTTTTTGAGGGTTTCGAGCTTGTCGATGTACTGCGAGTTGTTGTGGAAGTAGTAGCCGATGTACTCTTCCTTAATCTTGTTGGCCTCGTTGAGGCCGCTGTTGAGCTGGCGCAGCTCGTCGTTGCGGGCCAGCAGTTCCTGGTTGGCGGCGGAGAGAAGCCGGTCGGCCCGGCGCAGCTTGCGCAGCGCCGACCACGTCACGACCGCGAAGGCGATGACCACGCCGGCCAGCACCGTCATGATAATGGCGTAGGTTTTCAGCGACTTGCGCTGGTTTTCGATGATGTTAATTTTCTGCCCTTCGATGATGGACGAAATGTGGCTGATTTCAATCTGCCGCTGGCGGGCTTTGTAAAACGTGGCGTTGTCGCGGGCTTCGCGGATGAAGGTGTAGGCATTTTTGAGGTCGCCCCGGCGGTAGCAGTAGTCCGAGAGCTTGAAGATGGCCGTGGTTTCCTTGGTGGCCGTTTTTACGTCGGCAATGGCCGACACGAGCAGCAGTTCGAAGGCTTTTTCGGGCTGGCCGGCCAGCTCGTAGAGGTAGGCCGTGGTGCTGGCGCTCACGGCCAGCTGGTGCGGCGAGAGGCGCGGCAGCCGCCGAATCTGGTCGTAGACGGCCGCGCCCGCCGCGAGGTTGGCCGTTTTCTGGGCCCGGAATTCCTGCACTTCCAGGCACTCGTAGGAGCGCGGGCGGCAGTATTGCAAAGCGGTGTCGGCGTAGGCCAGGGCCTTGGCGTAGTAGGCCGGGCGGTAGGCGCCGTCCTGGTTGAAGTCGCCGAGGTCGCTGTAGGCGCGGGCTTTCAGGAAGTACAGGCTTTGGCGGTCGGGCAGCGCCAGGCGGCGCGGGTTGATGCTGTCGAGCGTTTCAAACGTTTCCTTGAACAAGCCCGACGACAGCAGCACGAAGCTCAGCTTGAGCTTGGCCACCTCCAGCTTCTCGGGGCTGCCCAGCTGCCGGGCCAAGCGCCTGATTTTCTGGCAGTACACAAAGGCTGAGTCGTACTTAAACGCCTTGTATTCGTCGTAGATGCGCAGGGCCAGGTCGAACCGGGTGTTGTCGTTCACTTCCGACGACACAAAATCGGCGGTGAGCACGGCCAGCCGGTTCAGACGCTGCCCGTCGTACTCTTTTTTCCGGGCCAGGGCCTGGTTCAGCTCCGTGAGCAGGCTGTCGGCCGGGGTGGGCGCGGCCAGGGCCATGGTCGGCAAGGTGCTCAGCAGCAAGCCACAAAACAAGAAAAAGAGCTTCACCAAGCGAGACAAAAAATCAATGGAATGGCCAGCATCAAAAATAGCAATTAGTTGCGCGGCGAACTTTCTGGCTGGGCCAATTCTTCAAACCGGGAAGGTTCGGCGAATGCGTTGGAACTTCCAAAACCCGCACCTTTGGGTTTCTAAAGGCCTTTCTTGTTAGCTTTTCATTCGATGACTGTTCGGATTCTCTTTTTTGCTCTGAGCTGGCTGTCGGCGCTGCTGGACGCCGCGCCGCTGCGGGCCCAGCAGCTGCCGGCCCCGCGCGACACCTCATTCACCGTGTTCAGCGCCCTAGTCAAAGCCCGCAAGGCCAACCCCGCCATCAGCATTGCCCGGCCGGCCGGGCCCGCCACCATCCTCAGCCGCCCCAACCAGACCTACTGCACCCTGGGCGGCCGGGCGCTGCAGCTGGACGTGTTTTACCCCAAAGCCAAGCGCCGGAAAGGCTACCCGGCGGTGCTGTTCATCCACGGCGGCGGGTGGCGCTCCGGCGACCGGTCGCAGCACGTGCCCATGGCCCAGCAGCTGGCCGCCAAAGGCTACGTGACCGTCACGGCCGAGTACCGCCTTTCGACCGAGGCGCTGTACCCAGCCGCCGTGACCGACCTGAAAGCCGCCGTCCGCTGGCTGCGGGCCAACGCGAAAACCTACCGCATCGACACCACCCAAATTGCCGTGTGGGGCTTTTCGGCCGGCGGGCAGCTGGCGGCGCTGCTGGGCACCACCAACGGCGACGCGCAGCTGGAAGGCCGCGCCTGCCACACCACGCACTCCAGTGCCGTGCAAGCCATTGTGGACGTGGACGGTACGCTGGCCTTCATTCACCCCGAGTCGGGCGAGGGCAACGACAGCAAGGGTCCTTCGGCCGCCACCTACTGGTTTGGCGGCACCAAAACGGAGAAGCCGGAGCTGTGGAACCAGGCCGGCGCGCTCAACCACGTCACGGCCCAAACGCCGCCCATCCTCTTCATCAACAGCTCAATAGCGCGGATGCACGCCGGCCGCGACGACATGACCAAGCAGCTGGACGCCTTCCACATCTACCACGAAATGCACGCCTTTCCGGATTCCCCGCACCCGTTTCCGCTGTTCAACCCGTGGTTTGAGCCCACGCTGGATTACACGGCCGCGTTTTTGAAACGCGTGTTCAAGTAGCGGCGCGGCGGCCCTTAATCAATCGGCACGCGGCTGCCGGTCAGCGTCAGCTCGCGCTTGAGGACGCGGCCGGCGGCCACGGACTGGCTAAGTGGCTGCCCACCACCCGCGAAAAGCTGCACCTTGCCGGGCTGCTCGGCACGCTGGGCCTGGGCATTGAGCTGCGAAAGCTGGCGGGGCGTGAGGGTGAACTGCACGGTCTTCTTCTCGCCGGCTTGCAGCGCCAGCCGCTGGAAGCCCTGCAAGGCGTGCAGGGCGGTGCGGCCTGGCGCGCCGGGGTGGCGCACGTAGAGCTGAGCGACCTCGTCGCCGGCGCGCGGGCCAGTATTCTGCACGTCCACGCGCACGGTGACGGGCTGGCCGGTGGCCGCGGTGGCGGGCACCTGGAGGTTGCTGTACTTGAACGTGGTGTAGCTCAGGCCGTGGCCGAAGGGGTAGAGCGGCGTGCCGGTGAAATAGCGGTAGGTGCGGCCGGCCATGTTGTAGTTATCGAACGCGGGCAGCTGGCTTTCCGACTTGTAGAACGTCACGGGCAAGCGGCCCGAGGGGTTGTAGTCGCCGAAGAGCACATCGGCCAGCGCCGTGCCCGCGGCCTGCCCGCCGTACCAGCAGTTCACGATGGCCGGCAGGTTGGCCGCCTCCCAGGGGCAGCCGATGGCGCTGCCCGTCATCATCACGAACACCACCGGCTTGCCCGTGGCGCGCAGCAGCTTCAGCAGCTCGGTTTGGGCCTTTGGGAGGGCGATGCTGGTGCGGTCGCCGCCGCTGAAGCCTTCGATGTCCACCTTCATTTCCTCGCCTTCGAGGCGCGGCGAGATGCCGCCCACAAACACCACCACGTCGGCGGCTTTGGCCTGGGCCAGCACGCGCTGCCGGTCCAGGGGCAGCACCCGGGCCCCGCCAAACTTTAGGGTGGCCCGCCCCACGTTCTGGAAGTATTCGAGCTTGAGATTCACCTTCTTGCCCGCTTCTACTTTGAGGGCGTACTGGCTGGTGGAGGAGTTTTGGGTGGCCCACTTGTCCACCACCAGCTGGTCGTCGACGAAGAGGCGGTAGCCGTCGTCGCCGGTGAGCTGGAAGGCCACTTCTTCGGTTTTTTCGGGCGTGAAGGTGGCGAGGTAGCGGGCCGACACGTTTTCGGCGCGCAGGCCCGGCGCAATTTCCTGGTCGGGGTCGCCGAGGTTGCGGTTCAGGCGGGCTTCCTGCACGCGGGCCACGGGCGCGCCTTCCAGGGCTGTGCCCTTAAAATACTCGGCCTTAAAGCCCGGCTGGCCCTCGTACGCCAAGTGCTTGTTGATGTCGAAGGGCTCGTACACGACGTCGCTGGCGTAGTCGATGCCTTGCTGGTAAGTTACCTCCGTGCGCGGCCCCACCTTGGCCCGGATGCCGGCCAGCGGCGTCACGTTGGTGGTGGGAAAGCCGTTGTAGTTGCCGAGCTGCACGTTTTCGTTGTCGGCGTTGGGCCCGAACACGGCAATTCTCTTCAGGTCTTTGCGCAGCGGCAGCGCGTTCTTCTCGTTCTTCAGCAGCACGATGGACTCCTGCGCCATTTTCAGGGCGTGGGCCTGGTGCGGGGCGCTTTCCACCACGCTCAGGGGCGTCTGGGCGTATTTTACCCGCTCCGCCGGGTCGAACATGCCCAGCTGAAAGCGGATTTTGAAGAGCCGCTTCACCGACACGTCAATCTGCTGCTCGGTGAGCAGGCCGCGCTTCACGGCTTCCTGCAGGGAGTTGTAGGTGAAGAGCTTGCCGTTGGCGCACTCCAGGTCGGTGCCGTGCAGCACGCCGGTGGCGGCGGCGCTGGGCGCATCGGGGTCGGTTTTGTGGTTGCGGTAGAAGTCGATGATGCCGCCGCAGTCGGACGTGACGTAGCCCGTGAACTGCCATTTCCTATACAAAATGTCGTTCATCAGCTTGTCGCTACCGCAGCAGGGCTGGCCGGCGTAGGCGTTGTAGGCGCACATCACGCTGGCCACTTTGGCGTCCACCACCAGGTCGCGAAAAGCGGGCAAATACGTGTCCCACAGGTCATAGTCGCTGATTTGAGCGTTGAAGACGTGGCGCGAGGGCTCGGGCCCGCTGTGCACGGCGAAGTGCTTGGCGCAGGCCGTGATTTTGTAGTACTTCGGGTCGTCGCCCTGAAAGCCCTTCACCAGGGCCATGCCCAGCTGGCCGGTCAGGTAGGGGTCTTCGCCGTAGGTTTCCTGGCCGCGGCCCCAGCGCGGGTCGCGGAAGATGTTGATGTTGGGCGTCCAGAACGTGAGGCCCGTGTAGCGGCCCCGCTCGCCGCGCCGCTGGTACTCCTGATGGATGGCCCGGGCCTCGTCGGCCGTCATGGTGGCCATGGTCAGCAGGGCGTCTTTGTCGAAGGTGGCGGCCATGCCGATGGCCTGCGGAAACACCGTCGTTTTGAGGCTGGTGCGGGCCACGCCGTGCAGGGCCTCGTTCCACCAGTTGTAGCCCGGCACGCCCAGCCGGTCGATGGCCGGGGAGTTGTTCAGCATCTGCGATATTTTCTCTGGCAAAGTCAGGCGGCCCACCAGGTCGTCTACGCGCTGGTCGAAGGACAGGTCCGGGTTGCGAAACGGGAGGCTGGCCGCGGCTTCGGCCGCCGGGGCGGCAGCGGCGGCGGCCGGCGGGGCGCTGGCAGCATTTTGCTGCGCTGGCTGGCTGGAAACGCAGGCGCTCAGGCCGGCCAGGAGTGCCACTATCAGGCGGTTGTTCATGGCGAGGTAATGGGTGAAAACGCGCCCGGAAAGGCGGCAATGGGAAAGGTCGAAGAAATTGAAGCAGCAGCCTTGCGCGGGCTATTTGCGCACGGGCTCCCAAGCGGTGCTGCCGGCGAAAATGGCCTTCAGCGTGTATTGCCTGGCTTCTTTGGTGCTGAGCTGGTGGGCCCATTTCGCCCGGCCGGCGGGGTTGGCGCCGGGGCCGGTGGAGCCATATTCGGCGTAGTAGGCCGTCTTTTCGTTGTCGGGTTGGCGCCAGTTGTCCCAGCCCGTGGGCGTGATGTGGGCGCCCATTTCGGTGTTCAGAAACACCGTGCGGGCGTGGGGCCGCCAGGGCCGGCCGAGAAACACCTTTTTCGCCTCGGGCCCGGCCGTCAATTTGCAATTCAGAAACACCAGCCCAAACGCCTGCCGCGGCCACGTGGAAGCGGCCGTGATGTAGGAATCCGTCTTGCTGAGAATGGTGCAGCCCTCGAACACGGCCGTGCTGGAGCCGAAAATAAAGTCCGTGGTGCCCTCAATGTAGCAGTCCTGGTAGTATTGCCGGCTGTTCTCCACGGCCAGAAACAGGGTATCCTGATTGCCCAGCAGCCGGCAGCGGCGGAAAGTGGCGCGGTCGCCTTCCACGTGCAGGGCCACGGCCTGCCCCACCCGCCCGGCCGAGTTCTCGAAGGTGATGTTTTCGGCGGTGAAGTCGTTGGCTTCCACGCGCACCGTGGCCGAGGTGTAGGTGCTGTGCTTCTGGGCGTCGCCGGAGTAGTCGCCGAAGCTGATGACGGTGCCCTCCGCGCTTTCGCCCAGCAGGGTGATGTTGGTTTTCTGCGGCGGAATCAGCAGCTTTTCGCGGTAGGTGCCGTTTTTGACGAAGATGGTGGCCGTCACCTGCATGAAGTCGCGCACGGCCATCACCGCCTCCTGAATGGTGCGGTAGTCGCCGGTGCCATCGGCCGCCACGGTCAGGCGAATGGGCACCAGGAAGGTTTCCTTTTTGGCGGGCGCCTGAGCAGGTGGCGCTACCTGGGCGTAGAGGGCGGACGTGGCCAGCAGCAGCCCGCTGGTTAATAACAGATGGCGGAAATGCATGTCATTATGTATGTAGTTCGTTAGGTTTTTTAGCCGTCATGCCGAGCGCAGCGAAGCATCTTTACCGCGCAACGCATTCATTTACTATTGAGGTACAGATGCTTCGCTGCGCTCGGCATGACGGTTTTTTAGTCCTTTCCCACGTGTTTGCTCACGGCGCGGTGGGCTGGGCGTCTTTGCCGTTGGTGGCCGGCGGCACGGCGTTCTTGGCGGTGGGCTTGGCCAGGTGCTCCGAGAGAAACGGAAGCTTCTGGGCGATGACCTGACTCACGGCCAACTGGGCCATTTTGCGGCCGCCCAACTCGCTGAAGTGGGTGTTGTCGTTCTTGCCATAAGGGTAGTTGGGGTGGTCGCCGGGGGCGAGCTGCAGAAACAGCAGTTTGCTGTTCTCCTCGCCAAACTGCTGCACCAAATCGCGGCTCATTTTGTCGAGGTCAATCAGCGGGGTTTTGGTCTGTGCGGCCACCTCGGCCGTCACCTTCGAGTAGGCCACGTGCGTTTCCTGAATGTGGCCCTGCTTGTCAAATTTGCGGCGGGTGATGGGCGTGAGCAGCACCGGATACGCCTTCTTGCTCCGCGTCTCGGTCACGAACTTGACGAGGTTTTTGCGGTAGTCTTCGGGCGAGGTGTAGCGGTCGGGGTAGTTGTCGGCCTCGTCGTTGTGCCCGAACTGGACGAAGACGTAGTCGCCTTCCTGCAAGGCGTCCACCACGGGCTGCCAGCGGTTTTCGGCCAGGAAGGTGCGGGTGCTGCGGCCGTTCTGGGCGCGGTTGTCGATGACGACGGCCGCCGTGTCGAAAAACGTGACCAGCGGCATACCCCAGCCGGTTTCCGGAAACACCTGCCGGACTTTGTTGGCCATCGTCGAGTCGCCAATCAGGTAAAGCTTAATCTTTTTGCGGGGCGGAGCCGGCGCGGCAAAAGCCGCCGTGAGCAGCACCAGCAGCGCGAGCCACAGGCTGGCTTTGGGTAAGAAGTTTGTCGTCATCAGCAAAAGGTAAGAAGTTATTTTTTCTCGGTCAGAAAGCCCGTTTCCCGCAGTCAGGCTTCGCACAGCGCGGTCCACTGGCCGGTGGAGCCGGGGTTGTTGCGCAGGGCAATGGCGTGGCTACGCCTGCCCCTGCCAGACCCAAGGCAGAACCCGCCGTCATCCGCCGCACTGATGATGAGAAATGTCCCGTTAAAAGTGAGTTCATAAAATTGGCCGGAGAAAGTGCGCAGCTTATTCGAGCGAGTTTTTCTTATAATAAGCATTAAAGATTAATAGAACTTTTATCAGAATCAAGGAATACCTAGAAACAGTATTGGAAAATTCCCGGCAACGTTTCCGGAAAAGTAAAAGGCGATGTAACCCATTATGAGGTGTTCATGCTCGTATGGATAAAACCATAGTGTCGCGTCTAAATTATTTATGATAACATGCTGTTTATCATGTTAATATAATAAATATTTACCAAAAAAGCATTAAATGCTACTTAACTACCTGGAAGCACAAATGAATTTGTTTAATTTTATTCACAAAAAAGAAAGCTTATTTGCTTTGCGCTTACGAAAGCAAAGCATAACCTATCGGCAACGATACAGAATAGGACATATTTTGAATTAATTACCTTACTTGCACCGGTGAAAGCACTGCTGCCTCATTGCGGCACAACTCCTCTTTGCACATGAATGGTGTTCCTGTCCTTACCGGCCTTCCGCGCCTGCTGCGGGTTTTCTTCAGGCACTGGTGGGCGATAGCCGCGGTGCTGGCCGGCACGGGAACAGCCGCCGCCCAGGCCCCTGCCCTATCGAAAGCGTGGGTGCCCGACCTGGGCAACGGCACCTATAAAAACCCGGTGCTTTACGCCGACTATTCCGACCCCGACGTGGTGCGCGTGGGCAGCGACTTCTACCTCACTTCGTCGAGCTTCAACGCCGTGCCGGGCCTGCAAATCCTGCATTCTAAGGACCTGGTAAACTGGTCCATCATCGGGGCCGTGTTTGAGGCGCAGCCGCCGCTGGCGCGCTACGCCCTGCCGCAGCACGGCAACGGCGTGTGGGCGCCCGCCATCCGCTACCACAGCCAGGAGTTCTACATCTATTACCCCGACCCGGATTTGGGCATCTTCGTCACGAAGGCCAAAAACCCGGCCGGGCCGTGGTCGGCGCCCGTGTGCGTGAAGGAGGCCAAGGGCTGGATTGACCCCTGCCCGCTCTGGGACGCCGACGGCAAGGCCTACCTCGTGCACGGCTTCGCGGGCTCGCGGGCCGGCATCAAAACCATCCTGGCCGTGAGCCCGATGAGTGCCGACGGCAAGCGCCTCACCGGCCCCGACGTGCTGGTGTTCGACGGCCACAAAGACCAGCCCACGCTCGAAGGGCCGAAGTTTTACAAGCGCAACGGCTACTACTACATCTTTGCCCCGGCCGGCGGCGTGCCCACCGGCTGGCAGCTGGTGCTGCGCTCGAAAAGCGTGTACGGCCCTTACGAAGAGCGCATTGTGATGGACCAGGGCAAAACCACCGTCAACGGTCCGCACCAGGGCGCCTGGGTCGACACCGACGCGGGCGAAGACTGGTTCCTGCATTTCCAGGACCAGGGGCCCTACGGCCGCGTGGTGCTGCTGGAGCCCATGGTGTGGAAAAACGACTGGCCCATCATCGGCGAAGACCCCGACGGCGATGGCAAGGGCCAGCCCGTGCGCACCCACCGCAAGCCCCGCATCGCGGGCAAGGCGCAGCCCCTGGCCACGCCCGCCACTTCCGACGAGTTCGGCCGTGCCCGGCTGGGCCTGCAATGGCAGTGGCACGCCAACCCGCAGGACTACTGGGCCTACCTGAACCCGGCGGGCGGCTACCTGCGCCTCTACTCCGTGGCCCTGCCCGAAGGCTTCAAAAACTACTGGCAAGTGCCCAACCTGCTCCTGCAAAAGCTGCCCGCCGACGTGTTCACGGCCACCGCCAAGCTCGCCTTCAGCCCCCGCGTGGAAGGTGAAAAAGTGGGTTTGATGATGATGGGGCTCGATTACGCTTACCTCTCCATCGCCAACACCGGCGGCAAGCTACAGCTCAGCCAGACCGTGTGCAAGGACGCCGACAAGCTGACGGCCGAAACCGCCTCGGCCCCGGTGGAAGTGCCGGCCGCCCAGGCCAGGCAGCCCATCTACCTGCGCGTGGCGGTGAAGGCCGGCGCCAAATGCCAGTTCAGCTACAGCTTCAACGGCCAGACGTTCCAGCCGCTGGGGGCCGAGTTCCAAGCCCGCGAAGGCAAGTGGATTGGCGCCAAAATGGGCCTGTTCTGCTCGCGTACGGCCAAGTTCAACGATGCGGGCAATGCGGACATCGACTGGTTTCGCGTCGAATAGCCGATGGACTTCACCCCCTGCCGCCGCTTCATCTGATTCTGACTTTTAACTTCCTGCCATGCTGTTGTTGGGAATAGACCTGGGCACTTCTTCCGTCAAGGTGTCGGTGGTGGATGCGGCCACGCGGCAGACGCTGGCTTAGGTCAGCGCTGGATAAGGCCGCCCCGTGGGCTCAGGACCGCCTCTGTGCCCCGCCCGTGGACGTGGCCCAGCTGCCCGTGAACCTGCCCACCGGCGGCTGGACCGCGCTGGCCAACGCCGAGGGCAAAACCGTGCACCTGCCCGCCACGGTGGAGCAGTACTACCGGGGCCAGAACGGCAACAGCTTCGGCTTGAGCAGCAGTTGTTGCTGAACACGCTGCGCTGGAGAGGCATGCCGCAACAAGCGACAGCAGGGAAGAACGTCATGCCGAGCGCAGCGAAGCATCTCTACCGCAATGGTAATCCAGTCATTTGATGTAGAGATGCGCTTGTTGCCTTTGGCCATCTGGATGTCGCAGCGTGCCTGCGCGTTGCCCGTTCCCGTGCGCCGTGGCGGCGCCGCTGGCGCGCGGGGCCGGCCGCTGGCGCCGGTCCAGGACGAGCGGCAACGGGGTGCCGGCACAACAGCCACCGTGGAAACACGGGCCGGGCGGGTAATTTTTGGTGAGCGAAACTACGCCATTTCAGCCAGAACGGCCCGGCTGCACCCGTGGTCCGCAATCCGTAGCGCACCTTTGCCACCGCATTTATCCAGTTGAAGTTAAATAAATTGCCGCTTCAACAGACTGCGACTATGAAAGCAACCGAAATCGCAACAGCGCCTGCCGATGCCCTGCGCTCCCAGACGCTCTACCACGGCACCAAGGCCAACCTGAAACCAGGCGACCTGATTGGACCCGGCTTCAAGTCAAACTACGGCGCGCGAAAAAAGGCGGCCTACATCTACCTAACCGCCACCCTGGACGCGGCCACTTGGGGCGCCGAGTTGGCCTTAGGCGACGGCCCCGGCCGCATTTACATAGTAGAGCCCACCGGCCCGATGGAAGACGACCCAAATCTGACGGACAAGAAATTCCCCGGCAATCCAACTAAATCCTACCGTTCCAAAAGCTCGCTCCGGGTAACCGGCGAGGTCGCCGATTGGCAAGGCCACTCCCCCGAGCAGCTCAACGCCATGAAGGAAAACCTGGAACGACTGAAGCAACTTGGGATTGAGGCGATTGAGGATTGAATTTGCTGTAAGAAAAACAACCTATTATAAGCACAAAATCACGAAAGGCATGAATGTAAATTTTGACAATATTTATGAACACATTATTTCAATTAACGACTCTCATTTGAAGTGGCGTTTTACGGAAGATAAATTCAATAAATTACCCAATGAGCACCTTCACCAAGTTAATCCTTTAGATAAAGCAGCCTCGCGATTTCTGTGGGAATTTATTATGCAAACCAATTTACATGATGATATACCTTTCAAAAAAGGCTTATTTAGAGTAACTGATAAAGCAAGAATTCTGGATAACAACCGTGATGAGGTTAAGAAATGGCTTTATCAACGTGGATTTGCATTTGACAAACCAGTTTTCTTGTCTTGGCAGCCAACAGAAGCAGCAATAATCCCCTGGAAAATACTTGTTAAGTATTTTGATAGTTTCTATTACGGAAGCGCCGATGATTTAACAGTTATAGACCAAAGCTTAAACTGGTCTCTGCTGTTTTACCACGAAGATGAAATTTACTTTGGAACGAACACAAAATACGTTGCAAGTAAAACATTTGAAGACACTGATTTTATCTGGTAATAATTTCAAGTATTCTTCTGCCAATAGTTTATCTGAATGCAAAAGCAGAGCCGCGAATGGAAACGCCCCGCAATCAACTCGTTGCGGGGCGTTTCTATTCGCGGCTTAAGCTGCTGCAGCTACGCGCGGGGCGTGCCTACTGCCAGCCGCCGCCCAGGGCCCGGTACACGTTCACCGTGGCGTTGAGCTGCTGCATCTTGGTTTCGATGAGGTCGAACTTCGATTCTAAGGCGTCGCGCTGGGTGAAGAGGACTTCCGTGTACTCGGCCCGGGCCGAGCGGAACAGGCTGTTGGAGATGTCGATGGACTGGTTCAGGGCCGCTACTTCCTTGGCTTTGGCGTCGTAGCTCTGGGCCAGGTTGCCGATGTTGGAAAGCTGGTTGCTCACCTCGATGTAGGCGTTCAGCACGGTCTTTTCGTAGCGGTACACGGCCTGGGTTTGCGCGGCGTTGGCGCTGTAGTAGGTGGCCTTGATGCCGTTGCGGTTGAATAGCGGCCCGGCCAAATCGGCGCCCAGCGAGTACAGCATCGACTCGGGCGTGGACGCCAGCAGGCCCGGCGTGAAGGCGGCCAGCCCGACGCCGCCCGACAGGCTCAGCGAGGGGTAAAAGTTGGCCCGCGCCACTTGCACGTCCAGCTTCGCGGCCACCAGCTGCTGCTCGGCCTGCCGAATGTCGGGGCGGTTGCTCAGCAGCTGGGTGGGCAGGCCGGCCGTGATGACGGACGGCTGCAAGTCGTTGAACGTGGCGTCGTCGCGCACCACCGGCTGCGGGTAGCGGCCGGCCAGGTAGTTCAACTTGTTCTCGGTTTCGGTGATGCGCTGCTGCAGCTTGAACTGCAGGCTGCGGGTGTTTTGCACCTGGGCCTCGAAGCGTTTCACGGCCAGCTCCGTGGTGCGGGCCGACTCTTTTTGCAGGCGCACCAGCTCCAGCGCGTTGCTCTGGATGCCGATGTTCTGCTTCACGATGGCCAGCTGATTGTCCAGCGCCAGCAGCTCGTAATACGAGTTGGCAATCTCGGCCACCAGGTTGGTCACCGTGAAGTTTTTGCCTTCCACCGACGCCAGGTAGCGCATGGCGGCGGCCTTCTTGGCGTTGCGCAGCTTGTGCCAGATGTCGACTTCCCAGGTGGCAAACGCGCCCAGCTCGAAGTTGGTGAGCGGGTCGGGCGTGTGCCGGTCCTCCTTGATGTCGACCTGCTCCTCGGTGGCGCCTTGCAGGGTGTAGCGGCCCACTTTTTCCACGTCGGCGCGGGCGCCCAGGCCCACGAAGGGCAGGTATTCGCCGCTGCGGGCGCGCACCTCGTTGCGGGCAATCTCGACTTCCTGCAGCGTGATGTTCAGCTCCTGGTTGTTTTGCAGGGCCGTCTCAATCAGCGCTTTTAGGTTGGGGTCGGTGAAAAACTGCTTCCACTGCACGCGGGCCAGGTTGGCGCTGTCGATGGGGGCGGCGGCGCTGGCGGTGGGGTAGCTGGCCGGCGTGTTGCGGCTCTCGTTCTTCACCACCAGCTCCGGCGTTTTGCAGGCGCCTACGGCAAGCGCCAAACCGGCGGCGCTCAGGCATTGATATAAGCGTTTCTTAAGCATAAGGCTCCATTTCTTCTAATTGCACGCGGGGCTCTACGCCTTCGAGGATGGGGGCTTCGTTCTCGTCCCGAATCAGTTTGTTATCGCCGGCCAGGGTGCCGAAGAAGTAGTACAGGCCGGGGATGATAATCACCCCGAACACGGTGCCGAACAGCATGCCGCCCAGCGCCGACGAGCCAATGGTGCGGTTGCCGATGGCACCCGCGCCGGTGGCCACCACCAGCGGAATCAGGCCGGCGATGAAGGCAAACGACGTCATCAGAATGGGGCGGAAACGCACTTTGGCGCCTTCAATGGCCGCGTCGCGCACGGACATGCCTTCCTCGTGCTTCAGGGCCGCGAATTCGACGATAAGCACCGCGTTTTTACCCAACAAACCCACCAGCATTACCAAGCCCACCTGGGCGTAGATGTCGTTGGCCAAGCCAAACATTTTGATGAACAGGAAGGACCCGAACACGCCCGCCACCAGCGAGAAAATAACGGCCAGCGGCAGCAGGAAGCTTTCATACTGCGCGGCCAGCACCAGGTACACGAACACCAGCACCACCAGGAAAATCACGGTCGACTCGTTGCCGCGGCTCACTTCGTCTTTCGACAGCCCGCCCCAGTCAATGTCGTAGCCGTGGGGCAGCTCCTGGGCCACTTCCTGCACTGCCTTGATGGCCTCGCCCGAGCTGTAGCCCTCGGCCGCGCCGCCGCGAATGGAGGCGGTGGTGTACATGTTGTAGCGGTTGATTTCGTTGGCGCCCTGCGACTTCACGATTTTCATGAAGGCCGAAAACGGCACCATTTCGCCCTTGTCGTTCTTGGCCCACATGTTCAGGATGTCTTGCGGCAGCTTGCGGTATTCGGGCGAGGCCTGCACGTACACCTTAAAGAAGCGCTGGTACTTGATGAAGCCCAGCTCATAAGTTGAGCCCACCATGATGCTGAGCGTGTTCATGGCGTTGCCGATGCTCACGCCCTTTTGCATGGCCAGCTCGTTGTCAATCTTGAGCTCGTACTGCGGATAGTCGGCCGAGAAGAAGGTGAACAGGCCGGCCAGCTCCTTGCGCTTCTTGAGCTTGGCCATGAATTCCTCGTTCACTTTTTCCAGCGCCTTATAGTCGCCCGAGTTGGTTTTGTCCAGCAGCTGCAGCTGGAAGCCGCCCGCCGCGCCGTAGCCCGGCACTGCCGGCGGCTCGAAGAATTCGATGGTCGCGCCGGGGATTTCGTGCGCTTTTTTCTCCAGGTTGCCGATGATGTCGGCAATGGATTCCTTGCGCTCCGACCACGGCTTCAAGTCCAGCAGCAGGGTGCCGGCGTTCGAGCCGCGGCCCTCGGTCAGCACTTCGTAGCCGGCCAGCGAGGAGATGTTGGCAATGCCGGGAATGTCCTTGGCCAGGCTGGCCAGGCGCTGCGACACGGCGTTGGTTTGCTCCAGCGTGGTGCCGGGCGGCGTCTGCACAATGGCGTAAATCAGGCCCTGGTCTTCGCTGGGGATGAAGCCGGCCGGCAGCTTGGCCGTGATGGCCCAGATGCCCAGCCCGAAGGCCAGCAGCATGGCGAAGGTGATGAGGCGGCTGGCCACAATCTTCTCCAGCAGGCCCGTGTAGCTGTTCGTCAGGCGGTCGAACCCGCGGTTGAACCAGTCGAAGAAGCGCTGCAGGGGCGATTTCTTCTTGGGCTGGCCGTGGTGGTTTTTCAGAATCATGGCGCAGAGCACCGGCGTCAACGTCAGGGCGACGAGGCCCGAAATCACGATGGCCGTGGCCATGGTGATGGAGAACTGGCGGTAGAAAATGCCCACCGGGCCGCTCATGAACGACACCGGGATGAACACGGCCGTCATCATGACGGTGATGGCGATGATGGCGCCGCTGATTTCGCCCACCACTTTGCGGACGGCGTTGTAGGGCGATAGATGCTCCTCCTCCATCTTGGCGTGCACGGCCTCAATCACCACAATGGCGTTGTCGACCACGATGCCGATGGAAAGCACCAGCGCAAACAGCGTAATCATGTTGATGGTGAGCCCAAAAGCCTGCATGGCCATGAACGAGCCCACCAGCGACACCGGCACGGCCAGCGCCGGAATCAGCGTCGAGCGCCAGTCGCCAAGGAACAGGAACACCACCAACGCCACCAGAATGAAGGCGTCGCGCAGGGTGTGGATTACGTTCTCAATCGAGGCGTCGAGGAAGTTCGACACGTCGTAGGTGATTTTGTAGTCCATGCCGGGCGGGAAGCTGGTTTTCTTCAGCTCTTCCAGCTTGGCTTTCACCTCTTTGATTACGTCCGAAGCGTTCGAGCCGTAGGTCTGCTTCAGCACGATGGCCGCCGAGGGGTACTGGTTCAGGTTGGAGTAGATGTCGTAGAACTCCGAGCCCAGCGACACGTCGGCCACGTCTTTCAGGTGCAGGCTTTCGCCGTTGGCGTTGGCCTTGAGAATGACGTTCTTATACTCCTCCACGTCATTAAAGCGCCCTTTGTAGCTCAGCACGTACTCCAGCGACTGCGCCTGCCCGCCGTCGGAGCGGCCGATACGGCCCGGCGAGCCGATGACGCTCTGCTCGCCCAGGGCCTTCATCACGTCGTCCACCGAAATGTTGTAGGCCCGCATGCGGTCGGGTTTCAGCCACACGCGCATGGCGTACTGCCGGCTGCCCAGGATGTTGGCCCGGCCAATGCCGCTCAGGCGCTGCAGCTCGGGCAGCATGTTCACGCCGGCGAAGTTGAACAGGTACTTCATGTCCGTGTTCTTGTCTTTCGAGTACAAGTTCACGTACATCAGCATGTTGGGCACCACGCGGTTCACCACCACGCCTTCGCGCTGCACCAGCTCGGGCAGGCGGTTGAGCACCTGCGCAATGCGGGTGTTCACGTTCACCACGGCCTGGTCGGGGTCGGTGCCCAGGTTGAACACAATCTGAATGTTGGCCTCGCCGGCCGATACGGCGTCGGAGGTCATGTACTTCATGCCCGGCACGCCGTTCACGGCCTGTTCCAGCGGAATCAGCACCGACTCGGTGAGCACCTTGGCGCTGGCGCCGGGGTAGGCAGCGCTCACCATCACCAGAGGCGGCGAAATCTCGGGAAACTGCGACGTGGGCAGCTTCATGATGGCCAGCCCGCCCATCAGCAGGATGACAATCGAAATAACAATGGCAAATACTGGCCGACGAATGAATTTACTAAACATATCTGCTGGCTATTTATTAAAATGACTGATTTAGAGCCGATAACCCTCTGGTAAATGCAGCCGAAGCAGCTCTGCCGCTTCGTTGCAGCGAAGTGATTGTTCTCGTGGCAGAGCTGCTTCGGCTGCGCCCAACAGGACGGCCGGACCCTATTCGCTGTACACTTTCAGGTGCGAGATGACGTCCTGCGGCTCCCGGAAATCATAGGCCACTTTGTCGCCGTCCTTCACCTTGCGCAGGCCTTCGAGCAGAATCCGGTCGGTGGCATTAATGCCGGATTTGAGGACGTAGAGGTCGGGCATTTCGGAGGCAATGCCGATTTCGCGCTGGTGCACCACGTTGTTTTTGTCGACCACGAAGACGTACTTTTTCTCCAGAATCTCGAACGTGGCTTTCTGGGGGATAATCAGGGCGCCTTTCAGCGGCACGGTCATGAGCACGCTGCCGGTTTCGCCGTTGCGCAGCAAGCCGTCGGGGTTCGGGAAAGTGGCGCGGAAGGCGATGTTGCCGGTTTCGTTGTTGAAGTCGGCCTCGATGGTTTGCACGATGCCGGTCTGGTCGAACACCTCGTTGTTGGCCATGCGCAGCTTCACGTGCGCGGCCTTGTCGTTGGTTTTGGCGTGCGCCTTGTAGGCCAGGTACTCCGCCTCGGGCACGTTGTAGTACACCCACATTTTGCTGTTGTCGGAGAGCGTCGTCAGCAGGTCGCCCTCGTCCACGAGGCTGCCCAGCCGGGCCTGGAAGTGGTCCATGATGCCGCTGAAGGGCGCCTTCACCGTCGTGAACTGCAGGTGCGTCTGGGCCAGCGAGACTTCGGCGTTGGCCTTGTCGAACTTGGCCTGCGCTAGCGCTAACTCGCTGCCGGATACGATGTTCTTGTCGGCCAGCTTCTTGGTATTCTGGTACTCCAGGCCCACGTAGTTGGCCTCGGCCTGCGACTTTTTCAGCTCGGCCTGGTACACCGTGGGCTTAATCTGAAACATGGTCTGGCCCTGCCGCACCAGTTGTCCCTCGTCCACGAAAATCTTTTCCAGGTAGCCCTTTTCCAGCGCCCGCAGCTCGATGCGCTGGAAGGAGTGAATCTGGGCCACGTACTCTTTGGTGATGGTCGTGTCTTTCAGCAGCGGGCTGGTAGCCACCAGTTTCAGCGGCTCTTCTACTTCCTTTTTTTCTTCTTTGCAGCCGCTGGTGTACAATAGTGCCCCGCAACTCAGGAGCATCAACATTCTTTTCATAAGGACCTTAGAGAATACAACGGGCTTGGGGTAATGCATTGAATCGGGGTAAGATGGGAAGCAGAACCAGCGCCAATCGCCTGGTTTTCCAGAAATTGAGGAGTTGGCCGGCCCGCGGCAGCCGGGGCCGGGCCACCCATTCCATCGACTTCCCGCGGTTGCGTAATGGATGGTTGTACATGCTCGAAATCAGCTTTGCTCATGTAGCAGAAAGCCGTTGGTGGCCGGCGGGCGGGAAATTGCCGGGTCCAAATCCAAACTGAAAGCATAACATCTGGGGTGGGAAGGCCAATGCTGCACAGCTTGTGTCGGGGGTTGACGCTGCAAACCAACGCCCAATGGCATGAAGCCGAAATGAAGGAACAACCCAACCGCCCCCGTAAACCCGCCCGCTTCGCCGGGGGCTTTTCATCGACCGGCCGACTCAATGGTCAACCGTATTCAACAAGCTAATCCGCTCGCTAAGAACTTACTATAATAAATACTTTAAAATACGTCCAACTTCCGAGCGGCCAAGAAGCCGGCCCGTGCAAGCCGGACGCACCCAGCTACCGATGAAAAACTTCATAAAGCGAGGTCTGCCCCCGCTGGCTTCGCTGCGGCCCGGTTGGGATGGTGCCTTGGCGGCTTTGCCAGCCGCTGGGCCGGGATGCGGCCGGCCGGAAGCAAAAAACAGGCACGCAGCTTCTGCCACGGCGCGAGGGAGCGCCCCATTCTGGTTGTGCAAAGTAGCGTTTGGGTGCCCGTCACCGCCCGTTGATTACCAAGGGTAACCATCGAAAAAACAAGGTTTTATTTTATGATGATTGAATAGGATATACCGGTACTACCGCTTTCCTTTGCCGCGATGCTTGACAAAGCTTTGCTCTTCCTCGCTACCGAACTAAACGACTACTTCGGCCGCTCTTTCCAGCTTCTGGAGGACCGGGCCGTGCTGTCGGCCCACCTCAACCCGGACGGCACCCCGGCCACCGCCATCGCCAACAAAGTGAGCGTGACGCTAGTGAACCTGGCCCCGGAATCGACCGTGCGCAACCTGCAGGCCGAGCGCAGCGGCAACGGCGAGCTACGGCTCAACCCCGCCATCAAGCTCAACCTGTGGGTGCTGTTTGCGGCCAACTTTGGTGACTACGACGAGGCCCTCAAGTTTCTGAGCAGCACGCTGGCCTTTTTTCAGGGCCGGCCCGTCTTCACGCCCCAGAATTCGCCCCGCCTCGACCGCAGCTTCGACCGCCTGGTGGTGGAGCTGGAAACCCTGACCTACCACGAACTGAGCAACTTGTGGGGCGTGCTGGGCAGCAAGTACACGCCCTCGGCCCTCTACAAGGTCAAGCTCGTCACCATTCAGGACGGCGCGGTGCAGGACCGCACCCCGGCCCTCACCGGCCTCGGCGTCAACCCCACTCCCCGCGCCGCGCCATGACCACCAGCTACCAGGTGCTGTGCCGCGTCGAGATGCGCCACGCCTACTTCGCCGACGGCCTCATGCGCGGGCTGGCCGCCCGGCCCAGCGGCCTCACCACCGAGCGGCTGCGGCGGGTAGGCCTGCTCCTGCGCCCTAGCTCCACGGGCTTCGAAATCATCTACGCCGGCGCGGCCGGCAGCCCGCCCCCGGACGGCCTGCGCGCCGCCTTCCCGCTGGTGTTCAGCCTGCACCCGCCCGACGCCAGCTTTGCCATTTACACCGGCCTGCTGCCCGCCCCGGCGCCCACCGGCAAGAAGGCCGGCAAGAAAGCCAGCGCGCCAGTGCCCCCCGGGCCCGCCCCGGCCAGCGTGCGCTACCTGGCCCCGGCGCCCGCCAACGCGTTGCGCCTGCACCCGGGCGACGTGCTGAGCGAGGCCGACCGCCTGCCCCTGCGCCCGCTGGTGTTTCAGCAGGCGCTGCCGGCCGGCACCCGCACCGCCGCCCTGCGCCACTACCCTGACGGCCCCACCGTGTGGGAAACCGCCCTGCTGCCCACGGCCGAAACGCTGCCCGTCAACCTGCGCGCCGAAGGCAACGGCGCCTACGAGCTGCGCCTGGGCAAGGCCGCGCCCGACGTGTTTTTTGCCGCCGACTTCCCTGCGCCGGCCTGCCCCTGGGCCGTGCTGGAGCTGGGCCCGGCCGTGCTGGCCACGCCCGGCGCCACCTATACGCTGGGCCTGGCGGCGCGGCGCACCTACTGGCAGTACCAGCTGATGAGCAGCCGCCCCCTGCCCGAAGGCCTGGCCATCGACGCAGGGGAAGCCCCCGTCGGTTTCGAGCAGGCCCCCGGGCTGCCGGGCACGGCCCTCAGTTTCTTGGCCACGGCCGACCAGCCGCTGGCCGAGCGCTACCCCGGCGCGGCCTGCCGGCTGGTGCTGCCCGAAGCCGGCCGGGCACCCCGCGTAATGCACCCCGCATTGCCTTATGCAAGTCCTTCAGCACTTCGATTAATAAATAAATCGATAGAACAATTGATTATCACGGACATCTTTGTACAATTGTAGCCGAAACGCGCTTCTCGTTCCTTTACTCCACCTTCTTTTTTTACCTAATGGCAGCTCCCTATACTACCCCCGGCGTGTACATCGTCGAGAAGAATGCATTTCCCAACTCCGTGGTGCAGGTCGAAACGGCCCTACCGGTGTTCATCGGCTTCACGCAGAAGGCGACCTACAACGGCAAGGACCTGACCAACATCCCGACCCGGGTCGACTCCCTCAAGCAGTTTGAGGACTACTTCGGCACGGGCTTCGTGCAGAAATTCACGCTGGCCGACTACGCCGCGAACGACAACCCGATGATTGAGGCGTCCAAAATCGGCTTGCTCGCGTCCCCCGGCAAGATGTACCAGCTGGTGCCGGCTGAAAACGACAAGCTTTACTACCTCTACAACGCCATCCGGCTGTTCTATATCAACGGGGGCTCGACCTGCTACATTCTCTCGATTGGCAACTACGCCACCGACCTGACCAAAGACCTGTTCATCAATGCCATTGGCACACTGGTGTACGAGCAGGACCCCACCATGCTGCTGTGCCCCGACGCGCTGCGCCTCGACAACGACGGCGACTACAATGACGTGATGACAGCCATGCTGGCCCACTGCGCCAACGTGCAGAGCCGCATCGCCATGTTTGACGTGCGCGAAGGCGCCGTGACGAAAGTGGACGACATCACCGACAAGGTTCTGGCGTTCCGCACCGGCGTGGGCCAGAACTTCCTCAACTACGGCGTCGCGTACTTCCCCTGGGTCAACACCTCGGTCATCGCCGACACCGACCTCTCCTTCTACAACCTCGACGCGGCCTCGCTAACCCTGCTGCGCGGCCTCCTCAACCCCCTGGACGCTGATTTGAAAGCCGGCACCACGCGGCCGGCGGGCACCGAGGAAATGAAGGTGCCCGAGCTGGCGCTGGAACCCGACCCGCTCAAAGCCCAGAACATCTTCGACGTGGCCGCGCTGCTGCTCGTCGACTCCAACGTGCCCACCCCCGACCCCGCGCCCGAAGGCTACAGCCACGCGCAGGCCGTGGTGGACAAGCGCCGCGCCATCGACAACTCGCTGCGCACGCTCTACCCCGACTACAAGCTCATCATCAAGGCCATGACGACCTACCTGAACACCATGCCGGTGTCGGCGGCCATGGCCGGCGTGTACACGGCCGTGGACAGCAGCCGCGGCGTGTGGAAAGCCCCCGCCAACTGGAGCCTCAACGCGGTGGTGTCGCCCACGGTGTCGCTCAGCGACAAAGACCAGGGCCGCCTCAACATCGACCCCACCACAGGCAAGTCCATCAACGTCATCCGGGCCTTCAAGGGCATGGGCGTGATGGTGTGGGGCGCCCGCACCCTCGACGGCAACAGCCAGGACTGGCGCTACATCAACGTGCGCCGCACTATGATAATGATTGAGCAGTCGGTGAAGCTGGCGGCCCACGCCTACGTCTTCGAGCCCAACGACGCCAACACCTGGGTGACCGTCAAGAGCGCCATCAACAGCTTCCTGTTCAACCTCTGGAAGCAGGGCGCGCTGGCCGGCTCCGTGCCCGACGACGCCTACCAGGTGCTCATCGGCCTGGGCAGCACCATGACCGCCGACGACATCCTCGACGGCTACATGAACGTGACCGTGCTGGTGTCCATCGTGCGCCCGGCCGAGTTCATCGAACTCACCTTCCAGCAGCAAATGCAGAAGTCGTAGGCCGGCCCGGCCCCGCGGCTCCTTTTCTAAAGCGCATCATTTTCATTTCTACTTTTCCTCCCAAACATCATGGCAGACGACGGCAGCGCCCAAAGTCAGAATATCTGGCCTCTACCCAAGTTTTACTTCCAGGTCGACGGCCTGGGCGGCGGCGTGGGCAACTACTTCCACGAGGTGAGCGGCCTCGACACCGAGTCGCAACCCATTGAGTACCGGCACGGCAACAGCCCGGTGTTCTCGCCCATCAAGATGCCCGGCCTGCAGAAGGTGGGCAACGTAACGCTCAAGAAGGGTATCTTCGTCAAGGACAACAAGTTCTGGGCCTGGTACTCCACCATCAAGATGAACACCATGCAGCGGCAGACGGTGGTGATTAAGCTGCTCGACGAGTCGGGCGCGCCCACCATGACCTGGACGCTGAACAACGCCTGGCCGACCAAGATTCAGGGCACCGACCTGAAGGCCGACGGCAACGAAGCGGCCATCGAAACCATTGAGTTGGCCTACGAAACCCTGGTGGTGGCCAATGGCTAACGCTAACGACGGCCGCCGATGACTCCGTTTTATCCGCCGCCCAGCTTCTATTTCCGGCTGCGGTTTGCGGGCATCAGCTCGGCGCGCGACAACGGCTTTCAGGAAGCATCGGGGCTCGACGTGGAATGGGAGATGGAGGAAATCCGCGAAGGCGGCCAGAACGACTACGCGCACCGGCTGCCCAAGACGGTGAAGTACCACAACTTGGTGCTGCGCCGGGGCTTCGTGAGCGCCAACTCCCAGCTGGCCGAGTGGTGCAACAGCACGCTTTCGGCCGACTTCACGACGCCGCTGGTGCTGCACGACATTCAGCTGCACCTGCTGAACGCCGAGCACAAGCCGCTGGCCGCCTGGGCGTTTCGCGATGCCTGGCCGGTGAAGTGGAAGATGTCGGATTTCCGGTCGCAGGAAAACGCGCTGGCCATCGAAACCATCGAATTTGCTTTTGCCAACTTTCAGCGCGTGCCGACCAGCTAAGGACTGATGCCCATTGAAATCCGCGAACTCGTAATAAAAGTGACGGTGCAGGACGACGCCCGGCCCGCCCAGCCGCCCCCCGCGGGCGGGCTGGGCGGGCCCGACCTGCAGCGCTGGCAGCAGGAGCTCACGCGCGCCTGCGTGCAGGAAGTGCTGGACGAACTGAGCCGCCGCGCGGAACGCTGAAACCCGACACGAAACCCGGCGCGGGCCCACTGGACGCCCCGCGCCGCGGCCACCGCTTACTCCTTTCTACCTTAGCACCATGGCGCTGGTTAAAATGACCTTGCAGGCCTTCACCGACGGCAAATTCCAGTCGGCGGCGGGGCCCAAGCACAGCGTGTTTCTGAACCCGGAAACCATTTCGCACAACAGCGAAAACTCCTACGACACGCCGCACCCGCCGGGCAGCCCCGGCGACACGCCGCGCTTCAACTACGCCAGCCAGGGCAAGCTCGCGTTCAGCCTGGTGCTGGACGGCACCCGCCCGATTGACGGCAAAACATTAGAAGTCAGCACCGAAATAAAGACCCTGCGCAGCCTGGTGTTTCTCTATCACGGGGCCATTCACAGCCCGTACTACGTGCAGGTGAGCTGGGGCAAGCTGGTCTTCAACGGCCGGGCCACGAGCTTCAACGTCAGCTACTCACTGTTTCGGCCCGACGGGTCGCCGGTGCGGGCCAAGGTGGACCTGAGCTTCGTGAGCTTCATCGACGCGAAAACGCTGGCCCTGGAAGCCGACCCGCAGTCGGCTGACCTGACGCACCACCACGTGGTGCAAGCCGGCGACACCCTGCCGCAGCTCTGCTACCGCATCTACGGCAGCGCGCAGTACTACATTCAGGTGGCCGAGCGCAACAACCTGGTCAATTTCAGCCACCTCACGCCCGGCACGCGGCTGCGGTTTCCGCCCCTGCGCGCGTAGGCAGCTGACCTTCAATTGATAATTCGCATTCAGAGTTAATGGCAGCAACCGCAAGTTTCGTGACCGCCGGGCTGGTGTCGTACAGCATCACGGTGGGGGGAGAAAACGTGACGGCCATCAACGACACGTACCGGGTGCTCTCCATTTCGGTGTCGAAGGGCGTGAACGCCATCAGCACGGCCCAGGTGGTGCTCATTGACGGCGACATGGCCACGGCCGAGTTCCCGGTTACGGATTCCGACACGTTCGAGCCCGGCACCCCGATTGACATTTCGGTGGGCTACGACAACGTGAACAAAAAGATTTTCAGCGGCATCGTGACGGGCTACCAGTTGGGCTCGCAGGGGGCGCAGGGCGTGAAAATCACGGTGTCGTGCAAGGACAAAGCCGTGAAGCTGTCGGGCGTGCGCCAGACGCGGGCCCACAAAAAGCAGCCGGTCAGCGACACCATCACCGAAATTCTGGGCAAGCACCCCGGCCTGGGCCTCTCGTCCACCATCGCCGCCACCACCGACCCGGAGCAGGCTGTGCAGCAGGACCTTACCGACTGGGACTACATTGTGACGCGGGCCGAGATGAGCGGGCAGGTGGTGGTGAGCGACCAGGGCCAATTCGAGACGAAGACGCTGGCCACCCTGGGCGAGCCGGTGCTGGCCCTGGAATACGGCACCAACGTGTACAGCTTTTCGCTGCAGGTGGATGCCCGCACCCAGCTGAGCAGCGTCACGGCGCAGTCGTGGTCGCTCGACACCGGCGAGGCCGTGGAAGTGACCGCCAAAACGCCCGACCTGAAAACGCCCGGCAACGTGGAAAGCAGCACCCTGGCCGATGCCCTGGGCCAGACCGACTACAAGATGTTTGCCACGGCCGACATTGAGCAGGGGCCGCTGCAAAAAATGGCCGACACCATGCTCGCCAAGCGCACGCTGGCCAAGGTGCAGGGCACGGTGGAAACGCCGGGGGTGGACATAGCGCCGGGCAGCCTCGTGAGCCTGAGCCGCATCGGCAAGCGCTTCAGCGGCAACGGGTTTGTGTCGAAGGTGGCGCACGCCATTAGCGGCGGCGACTGGAAGACGACGCTGACGCTGGGCATGAACGAAAAGTGGTTTGCCGAAACCAAGCCCGACGTGAGCCCTTCGGCCGAGACGGCCAAGGTGGTGGCCGGCGGCGCCAACGGGCTGTACAAAGCCGTGGTGAAGGCCATTCAGCCCGACGACGAAAGCAAGTACCGGGTCCAAATCACCCTCAACGACCTCGACAAGGCCGAGCTGTGGGCCCGCCTGGCCCAGCCCTACGCCACCGACGGCGCGGGCATGTACTTTTTCCCCGAAGTGGGCGACCAGGTCATTGTGGGCTTTCTGGGCGGGGCGAGCAGCTCGCCCATCATCCTGGGCTCGGTGTACACCAAAAACCGCAAGCCGGCCTACACCCCCGACGACAAGAATTCCACCAAAGCCATTGTGACGAAAAACAAGCTCACCCTGGAATTCGACGACGACAAGAAAATCATCACCCTGAAAACCCCCGCCGGCAACAAGCTCGTCATCAGCGATGCTGACGGCGGCAAGGGCCTGGCCCTCACCGACCAGCAGGGCAATACCGTGACCCTCTCGGACCAGGGCATTTCGGTGGTCAGCAAGTCGACGCTCAGCCTCAAGGCCGACCAGGACCTGACGCTGGAATCGACCACGGGCAACGTCAGCATCAAGGGGGCGCAGGGCGCGACGGTGAAGGCGCCCACCGTGAGCGTCACGGCCGACGCCTCCCTCACCCTGAAAAGCAGCGGCGTAGCCGAGCTTTCGGCCAGCGCCACCACCACGGTGAAAGGCGCGATAGTCATGATTAACTGATTTGCACCCAGCGCCTGCTTTCTTATTTTTACATTCTTCTACCTTCCATTATAAAGCAACCATGCCGCCCGCTGCCCGCCTCACCGATATGCACACCTGCCCGATGGTGACGCCGGGCCTGCCGCCCATTCCGCACGTGGGCGGGCCCGTGCTGGGGCCGGGCGAGCCCACGGTGCTCATCGGCAAGCTGCCGGCGGCCGTGGTGGGCGATATGGCCACCTGCGTGGGCCCGCCCGATTCCATTGTCATGGGCTCGACTACGGTGCTGATTGGCGGCAAGCCGGCGGCCCGCATGGGCGACCCCACGGCGCACGGCGGCACCATTGCGCTGGGGCTGCCCACGGTCATGATAGGAGGCTGAAAACGATGGCACACGAACGCAGTTCAACGTTTCTGGGGCAGGGCTGGTCGTTTCCGCCCCGCTTCGACACCGGCACCAAATCTCTGGCCCTGACGCGCGACGAGGAAGACGTGCAGCAGAGCATCTACATCCTGCTGCACACCGAACCCGGCGAACGCATCATGAACCCCGAGTATGGCTGCCCGTTGCGGCAGTTTTTGTTTGAAACGCCCACCCTCACGCGGCTCACCGAGCTGCAGCAGGTGGTGGAGCGGGCCATTCTGCACTTCGAGCCGCGCGTGATTGCGGGCCAGGTGCGGGCCAGCACCGACCAAATCAACGATGGCCTGCTGCTGCTGGAAGTGGACTACACCATCCGCACCATCAACAGCCGGCACAACGTGGTGTACCCTTTCTACTACCGCGAAGCCACTTTGCTGGACACTTAACTTATGGCGCAGCCAGCCGAGCGCCCGTTGGGGCAGTACAACAGCGGAGGAGCCTCGCAGGCCGAGCGGATGCCCGCCATGCTGCCGCCCGACCGCCTGGCCCTGGACGGGCGCACGCTGCCGCAGCTGCTGGCGTACCTGTCGCGGTTTTCGCGGCAGGTGGCTTTTTGCACCAACCCCGCCGTGGCCGCCCAGGGCGTGTGGGACCTGGCCCGGCACCGCAGCCTGCTGCTGCTGGCCGAAGTGGCCACCCAGCCGCTGGGCCGCCGCACCGACGCCGTATCGGCCAAGATGGCCGTGCTGTACGAAAGCTCCACCTCGCCGGCGCACCGCCTGCAGGCCCGGCAGCTCTTGGTGAAGCTGCTGGCGTACGAGTTGGCCAAGCTCAACCGCTGGGTGCTGTACCACCGCGGCAGCAACCAGCAGCCGCGGTTTGCGGGGGCCCTGGCGCGCATGGTGCGCGAACTGCTGCCGGGCCTGTACGAGGCCGCGCACTACGAGTACCTGCTGCTGCGCACCGGCCCCGCGCTGGGCGACGGCCCGCGCCGCCTCTCGGCTGGGCCGGAGGGCTCGGTGGCGCAGGCCTTATCCAAGGGCTTGGTGCGCGATTTTGGGGCCGTGCTGCCGGGCGGCGTGACGCGGCCCGACCCCGTCGCCGACGCCCGCGCCCACGAAGACTACGCCGACCAGCTGCGCAACGGCACCCGAAAGCCCGAAGAGGTAATCCGGCTGCTGGGCGAACTGCTGTGGCAGACCTACAAGGCCCAGGCCACCCTGGTGGAAGTGGCCCGGCTGGAGCTGGACGACACCCTGAACAGCCGCGCCGGCCTGCACCCCGAGCTGGGGTTGCTGGTGGGCTTTGTGGAACTGTACGCCCACGCCCAGCGCGAGCTGAACGACATTCCGCGGCGGCACCTCAACTATTATTACGAGGACGTGCTGCACGCCCGGCACCGCCCCAGCCAGCCCGACCGCACCTACCTGGCGTTCGCACTGGCCGAGGGCCGCACCCGCTACGTGCTGCCGGCCGGCACCGTGCTCGACGGCGGCAAGGACGAGGCCAAGCGGCGCATCCTCTTCGCCACCGACGCCGACGCCGAGCTGGGCAGCTGGCGCGTGGCGGCGCTGGCCACGCTGCTGGTGGCCAACGACGGCGCCAAAATCAAGGCCCGGCGCCGGGTCACGGGCGTGTTCAACTCGGCCATGCGCGACCCCGCCACCGGGGCCTGGCCGGGGGCCGAAAACGACGCCCGCTGGCCGCTCTTCGGCGCCGACCCCGCCCAGCACCTGGCTTCCATCGACCCGCTGCGGCCCGCGGAGGTGGGCTTTGCGGTGGCCGCGCCCACGCTGGCCCTGCAGGAAGGCCTGCGCGAGATAACCCTGCGGCTACGGGCCACCGCCACCAGCTTTGCCGAATTTCAAGACCTGCTGGCCACCAGTGCCCCGGGGGTGCCCCGCGATGCCCAGGAGCAGCAGCGGGTGCTATTCGGCGCGTTTGTGGCGCAGGGCACGGGGCCCTCGGGCTGGCTGCCGCTGCAAGTGGTGAGCGTGGACTTGGACCCCGCCGCGGTCACCATCAACTGGACGCTGCGGCTGGAGCGCGACCAGCCTCCGCTGGTGCCCTACGGCCCCGAGCGCCACGGTGAGCGCCTGAGCACCAGCCAGCCCGTGGTACGCCTGCTGCTCAACCCCGGCGCCACCACCTACGGCTACTCCTATTTCGCCAACCTGGTGCCCGTGGAGCTGCGGGTGCAGGCCAGCGTGCGGCATCTGCGTCCCACCGAACTTTCCAACCAGCTGGGCACGCTTGATGGCAGCGGGCCATTTTACCCATTTGGTTCGCGCGCCATGCCCGGGGCCGGCCTGGTGGTGGGCGTGGCCGAGCTGCTGGGCAAGAACGTGACCGGCATCACCTTGGCCCTGACTTGGCAAAACCTGCCGCGCCAGGGGCTGGCCGCCTACTACGCGGGCTACGCCGACAACGCCGCGCAGCTGTTTGCCGACGACGCTTTTCAGGTGAAGGTGGGCTACCTGGCCGACTACCGCTGGCAGGCGGCTGTGCCCAAGGCCAAGACGCGCCTGTTTGCCCCCGGCACGGGGCGCGGGCCCGCCCTGGCCCCCCAGACGCTGGTGAAGCTGGAGCGGCCCGGCCGCCTCACGCCGGCCCCCAACGGCTCGACCGGGCTGGTGCGCCTCGTACTGGCCGGCCCGGCCCCGGGCTTCGGCGCCGACCTCTACCCGCAGGCCCTGGCTGACGCCGTGCGCTACAACCACCGCCACCGGCGCCGTCCCCGGCCGCTGCCCCAGGTGCCCTTCGTGCCCGTGCTGCAGCAGCTCACCGTCAGCTACACGGCCGAGGAAGTGCTGGTGCCCGGCCAGGCCAACAGCCCGGCGACTTTCTACCACCTGCACCCGTTTTTCGGCTACGAGCCGGCCAACGCCGGCGCCGTGCGCCTGCTGCCGCTGCTGGACCGCGAAGGCACGCTGCTGGTGAGCCTCAGCCCCGACGCCGCCGGTCGCGACGTGAGCCTGCTGTTTGAGCTGGCCGTGCCGACGGATACGGACGACGTGCCGCCCACGCCCGAGTGGACGTTTCTGGACGGCGACGAGTGGCGGCCGCTGGCCCAGGCCAGCGGCTACGCCGATGTGGCCCCGGGCTTCGCCAACAGCTGCCGGGTGGTGCTGACGCTGCCCAACGGCCCGGGCATCACACAACACCAGTTGCTGCCCAGCGGCTGGTGCTGGCTGCGGGCTACCGTGCCCGACCGCACGGCCGCCTTCGGGCTGGTGCGGGCCCTGCACCTGCGCCTGGTGCAGGCCACTCGCCTCACCACCGGCGACCCCGCGCCGGCGCCCTTTCAGGGGCCGCTGGCGCCCGGCACGCTGGTGCGCCTGCTCTCGCCGCTGCCGGGCGTGGTGGCCGTAACGCAGCCCGTTCCCTCCTGGGGCGGGCGGGCGGCCGAAACCCAGCCCGCCTACTACACCCGCGTGAGCGAGCAATTGCGCCACCGCGGCCGCGCCCTGACGCCCTGGGACTACGAGCGGCTGCTGCTGGAGCAGTTTCCCGACGTGCACAGCGCCAAGTGCCTCACGGCCGACCAACTGCCCCTGCCCGAAGAAGACCCCGGCGACACCGGCCCGCGCCGTGCCCGCCGCCCGGCGGGAGTGGTGGAAGTGGTGGCCCTGCCGAGGTACGACTTGGTGCCCGGCAACCCGCTGCCGCTATTCGGCAACGGACAGTTGGTCCTCATGCAACAGTACTTGCAGGAGCGCGCCTCGCCGGCCGTGCGGGTGCGGGTGCGCAACCCCGCCTATGAGCAGGTGCAGGTACGGGCCACGGTGGCGTTTCGGCCGGCGGCCGGTGGGGGGCAGGCCGCCTACGAGCCCCAGCTGCAGGCGGCACTGGCGGCCTACCTCTCGCCCTGGGGCCAGGAGAGCGTGCAGCAGGGCGGTTTTCACAAGCGTCTGACGCTGCCTGGCATCGCGGCTTTTCTGCACCAGCAGCCCTATGTGGCGGGCAGCACAGGGCTCTCGGCCGTGAAGACCGGGGTGCTTGATGGGCGGCACCGCTTCTACGATTCGGCCACCGACCCCCGCAAACCGGTGGCCGAGCTGGGGGCGCTGGCGCCCTGGGCCGTGCTGGTGTCGGCGCCCCGCCACGAGCTGTACGTGGTGCCCCGGGTGACAACGCCCGCCGCGCCGGCGCCGACTGGCATCGGCCACCTGCGGATTGAGCAGGACCTGGCGGTGGCCGACGAGTTTTGATTAAAGTAGGGATAGTGAAGTTGTAAACTCTATGACCTATAAATAATAAAGAACGTCATGCTGAGCTTGTCGAAGCATGACGCTCGCTTCGTTGTATTCATTTTGAGTACTGCTGCCCGCGAGATAATTCGGCTGCGCTCAGCATGACGTTCTTTCTAAATTGACACCAAAAAACGACATCAAAAGCCTCAAAGCAGAACCACAGGTCATAGGCACCGCTTCCGCCAAACTCCATTTCTGTCTACCTTTATTTCCATCTACCTTTACTTTATGCCTGCTTCTACTCCCCTGAGCGTGCCCAAGGACCGGAAAACGCTCAAAAACTACTTCCGCAAGGGCAGCCTGCCCACTGAGCAGCACTTTGCCGACCTGATTGACTCGGCTGTGAACCGGCTGGACGACGGCTTCACGCACTCGCCGGACAATGGCTGGCAGGTGGCCGGCTCGGAGGAGCGCAGCCGCCTATTGGCCCTCTACCAGGACCTTAAGAAGCTGGAAGCCAAGCTGCCCTCGTGGCTGCTGGAGCTGCCGCCCCCCGCCGACGGGCAGCCGGGCGGCGGGCTGAGCTTTTCGGTGCCGAGCCCGCCCGACGAAGTGGGCGCCAAGGCCCGGCCCGCCGCCACCGGGCCGCCGCCCAACGTGAGCCGGCTGCACCTGCAGGCCGACGGCAAAGTGGGCATCGGCACCACCCGGCCCACCGACCAGCTCGACGTGCGCGGCTTCGTGGCCAGCCAGGGCCGCATCGGCATGTACGTGGACGCCGCCCAGCCCAGCAACGAGGTAGCGGCCGACGGCGAGTGGAAAACCATCATATCGGGCCTGAATGGCCTGAATGCCTTTGAGATAGTGGCCGCCGCCTACGGCCCCTCCGGCAGCGGGCGCTACGCCATCACCCACGCCACGGCGCTGAGCGCGTTTGGGCGCTCGCGCAGCCGCGTGTACCAGCGCGATGCCTGGTTTTGGGGCTGGTTTCAGAAAATCAAGTTCCGCTGGGTGGGCGGGGTCGACAATTATGCCCTGCAGATGCGCACGGCCAGTTCGTTTGGCGACGGCAGCCGCATTGTGTACCACATTACCCAGCTGTTCGACGACCGCCGCCCGGTTGCGCCAGCGGCTACGGCCGCGGCCGCCGTGGTGGTCCCTGCGGCCGCGCCCGCGCAGGTGCTATAAACCGGGCCGGCTCAGCCAGCCGGTTCGGGCTAGCTAAGCCGGCCGTTCTTTTCTGTTTTCTTTGCCCGCCGTGCTCGACGACGACACCCTCAAACCCCTGGTCACCGACCTGCCGCTGCCGGCCGGGCAGGACTACGCGGCCCTGCGCGCCGAGGGGCTGCGGCATCTGCAGCGGCTGAGCGGGCTGGTCTGGACCGACTACAACGACCACGACCCCGGCGTGACGCTGCTCGAAGCCCTGTGCTTCGCGCTGACCGACGTGAGCTACCGGGCGGCCCTGCCCATGGCCGACCTGCTGGCCGTGCCCCCGCTGGCCCGCGCCGACAACCGCCTGCTGGTGCCCCCGCACCAGGCGTTTGCCAACCACCCGGTGACGCTGGACGACTACAAAAAGCTGGTGCTGGACCGGTTTCATGGGCAGGTGGAAAATGCCTGGGTGACTCTGCTGCCCCGCGACCCCGGCCAGCCCGCGGCCGCCGCCGGCCACTACCGCGTGGCCCTGGAGCTCTACCCCGAGCCGCCCGGCGAGGCCAGCCCGCTGGGCGCCCCTGAGCGCGCCCGGCTGCTGGCCCAGGTGCAGCACACCCTCAACCGGAACCGCAACCTGGGCGAGGTATTTGGCCCGGCGGTGCTGCTGAACCTGCACCCCGTGGTGGTGGGCGGCCGCTTCGACTTGGGGCCCGACCAAAACTCGGTGACCGTGCTGGCCGAGCTGCTCCACGAGCTGAGCGAGGTCATCGACCCCAGCCTGGAAACCATGCGGGCCCGCGATGCCCTGCGGCAACACATGGCCGTGGAAGACATTTTTTCGGGCCCCCGCGTGCAAAACCAGCTGTATGTGCAAAGCACTTTCCGGCCCCAGACCCGGCAGGTGGTGCTGGGCACGCTGCTGCGCCAAACCGGCCTGGCCGGCGGCCTCACCGGCCAGTACCAGGTAATTGACCTGCAGCTCTACGACGGCGCGCCCGGTGCCGACCAAACCACCGCCGTCGAGCAGCTGGTGTTCGCCGACAACGAGGTGGGTAGCCTCGACGCCACCGAAAGCCTGCGCCGCCTCACGCTCACCCGGCAGGGCGTGCCCATTGTGGTGGACCAGCAGCTGGTGCTGCGCGCCTACCGCAAGCTGGTGCGGACGGCCAACCAGCGCCGCCAGGGCGAAGGCGGGCCGGGCCAGCTCCGGCTGCCGCGGCGCCCCGGCCGCTACGCCAACCTGGGCCGCTACAGCTCGGTGCAGCGCCTGCTACCTACCCTTTACGGCGTGGGCGAAGACGGGCCTCTGCCCGACACGTCGGCCCTGGGCCGGGCCCACATTATGCAGCTGAAGGGCTACATGCTGCTGTTTGACCAGCTGCTGGCCGACTTTTGCGCGCAGCTGGCGCACGTGGGCGACTTTTTCTCCATTGCCTCGCAGCCCGAAACGTATTACAGCGGGCTACTCTACGACGTGCCGCACGTGGCCCCGCTGCTGCCCGGCACCAACATCAGCCCCGACGAGAGCTGGGGCTGGAAGGACCGCCGGGGCACCGAAGCCAAGTGGGACGCCTACAAGGCGCAGCCCCGCAACGCCTACCGCCGCAGCCTCGCCGCCCTCGCCGCCAGCAACGGCCCCAACCTGGCCCGCCGCCGCGATTTCCTGGCCCATATGCTGGCGCGCTTCGGCTACACCGTGCGGCTGCGCCACGAAACCCTGGACGCGGCCCTGGGCGAGGAGGAAGCCGCCGTGGTGGGCTACGAGCAGCTGCTGGCCCAGCTCGACCAGGCCACCTACCACCGGGGCGCGGCGTGGGTGCCGCTGCCCACGGCCCCCGGCCAGCCCGCGCGGGGCGAGTCGGGGCTGGAGCTGTTTTTGTTTTTGCTGGCCGGGGTGGAGTCGCTGGCCCGCAAGTGGGCGCGGGGCGAGCAGCTGTACCTGCTGGAGCGGCAGGTGCAGCTGGGCACCCAGCCCCACCCCAACACCCCGCCCCGGCTGGTGGTGCGCGGGCCGGCTCAGCATTTTACGCGGGTGCTCGACGTGTTGGAAGGCCAGCGCCGCCGCCCCGACCTGCTGGCCCTGGGCCCCGACACGCTGCGCCTGAACGTAGACTCCGACCACCCGCACGACATCTGGGAGGTGACGCTGGCCGGCGCCCCGCCCCCGCCCGGCGGCGCCCCGGGCATCGACTCGGTGGCGCAACGGCTGCTGGCCTTCGCGGCCGACTTCGACCGCCAGCTGGAGCGCGTGTGCCTGCTCGACCACGTGGTGCTGGAGCCTCTGGCCGCCCGCGAACCCAATTCGGGACTAGTACCCGACGAGTTTTACCACTGCCAGGCCACCATGCTGCTGCCCGGCTACGCCTACCGCTACCGCACCCAGCCGGGCCCCGACGGAGTGCGGCAGCCCTCAGCCAACCGGGCCACCCTGGAGCGGCTCATCCGCCAGTATGCCCCGGCGCACGTGCTGGTGAACATGGTGTGGCTGGATTATCCGCAGATGCGCGAGTGGGAGCACCTGTACGGCGTGCTGGCTCACACCAGCGACCTGCTGCGCGCCGACGGCCTGCCCGAGCGCGTGACGCTGGCCGCGGCCCAGCTGCGCGCCCGCGCTTTTCTGGAAGACCTGCTGGCCGCCGGCGCCGCCCCGGTCCGCTAGCCCCTGATGGAGCCCGCCGCCACCATTCGCCAACTGCGCTTCGATGTGCAAACCGCCAGCGTTGGGCTGGGCCGCGAGCTGCCCGAGCGGTTCAGCCGGCTGTTTCATGCGCAGCTGGAAGCCGTGCTGGCCGACGAGCTGGCCCGCGTGGCTGCCCCTGGCCCGGTGCGCCACCTGCCCCAGCTGGTGCTGGAGCTGCCCCCCATTGCCCCCGACCGCCTGGAGCAGGACCTGCCCGAACACCTGCGCGAAGCCCTGCGCCGCGCCCTGGCCAGCCTCGGGGCGCAGGCGGGCCCCGGCCAAACCGCGGCGGCCGACCCGCTGGCCGGGTTGCGGTATTATCTGGTGAACGGCCGGCTTCCCTGGCAGCTGAGCACCAGTGCTTTTGAGTTGGATGCGGCGGTGGCGCGCGCGCTCCGGCAGCACCCGCAGGCGCTGGTGGCGCTGCTGCGGCAAGTGGGGCAGCAGCTGTGGCCGCGGCAGCGCCTGGCGGGCCAGCTGGCCCCGGCCACCATCGACCAGGTAATCGGCCTGCTGGCCCCGACCGACGCCCCCCTGGTGCGCGCGTATTTGACCGATACGCTGGCCGCCCACCGCCGCCGGCCGCTGGTGCCGGCTCCCGAGCCAGCGCTGCGCCAGGTGCTGCACGAGCTGGTGCTGGCCGACCTGCTCACTGGCTGGCACACCCAGTTCAACCGCCAGGCCTTCGTGGAGCGGCAGTTGCGTGGGCTGGCCGCCCACTACGGCCTCGACCTGACCGCGCTGCTGCTGCAGCTGGTGGCGGTGCTGCCGCTGGCCGGCCCGCCGCAGCCCCAGGCCACCACGCTGCCCGGCATCGTGCACACACTCTATCAGCAGCAGTTAAAATCCGGCCCCGAGCTCCAGGCCGCCGCACCTGCTGCCCCGCCTGATGTGAATGCAGCCCTGAGCTACTACCTGCGCCGCGGCTCCTTGCCTCCCGCCCCGGGCCCGCCCCTCACGCTGGCTGAGCTGGCTGCTGAAGCGGCGCAGGTGCTGCGCCAGGGCCGGGGCGCCCTGCTGGCCCTGGCGCGGGCGGCAGGGGCGCGCAAAGCCGCGGCCGGCCTGCTGGCCCTGCTCCCCCCAAGCCAGCACCCCGAGCTGATACGGCGGCTGGCGCTGGGCCAGGCCCGGCCCGTGCTGGCCTTGCTCGATGAGCTAGCGGGCCCGGCCGGCGCGGCCCAGCGCCCCCAGCTATGGCAGCAAGCCCTGGTCCACCTGTTGGCCTTTCCGGCCGATGGTGCCACTCCGGCTTTGCAGCGCTGGCTGCCGGTGCAAGTGCCAGGGCTGATAGCGGCCGCCGCAGCCGACGGCAGCACCCGCGAGCAGCTGTTCCACTATCTGCTGACCGGCGAAATCAGCTTGCGGGGAAATCAGCTGACTTCCCCGGCCCAGCTGCGGCGCGAGCTAAGGGAGTTGCTGGTCCGGCACGACGGCGCGCTCACTGACTTCCTGCACCTGCACCAGGGCCGCCCGGAGGTGCTGCAACGCCTGGCGGCCCTGGCGGGCTTTGAGCTGCTGAGCCAGCTGCTGCCAACGGCGGCGCGAGCCAGCCAGCGCCTTACCGCTACCCGCGCCGCGCTGGCCGCCCTGCTGGGCGAGCCGGCTGGCCAGTTTTCAAGCTCCGGCAGAACCAGTCGGCAGCAGTTGCTACGAGAGGCCTACCTGATGTTCCACCTGCGCGGGCGGGCCGGGACTGCTGGCCCTGGCGCCAACGACCTGCAACGAGTGCTGCAAGTGCATCGCCTGCCCGGCCGGGCGTTGCTGAGCTACCTGCGGCAGCAACTGCACCGCTGGCCGGTGCTGGCCGGCAGCTCCTTTTTTAAATGGCTAGTGGATGGATTAAGAGGCGTTGGCACTTACTCTTCACAGCAAGGTGAGCAGCTTGCGAACCGACGTAAACGAACAAGCAAGTCCGGCCAGCGTGAGCCAAGGATTGAAGAAGGCCTGTTTCACGAAGAAGCATCGGCCGAGCCAGAAATGCGGCCAGTTGTATCAGACAGCCCTATTCAGGAAGCAGTCGGCTCTCCCAGCCAACGACCCGAAGCCACCCGGTGGCTACTAGCTGCAACGGCTGCCTCCCGCTTCTGGCAAAAACACGCCGGTAGCGGCGCGGCCGACTTGCATCTGGCCTGGCCCTCCACTGCGGCCGAAGGGCTGGCCCAATTGGCCGCCTACCGCCCGTCTGCTTCTGCGTTGGCGAAAGGGCCCGCGCCGTTGCTGCGCTGGCTGGCGGCCCGCGAGCCGGCGCAGGTGGCGGCCTGGCTGAGTGCCCAGCTTGCCCGCGACTCGCACTGGCCGGGCCAAACGGCACTGCTTGATTTCCCCTTGTTGCGCCGGCTGCTGGCCCGGGCGCGCCCGGCCGCCCGGCAAGGGCTGGCCGCCCTGGAAAGCTTAGCCAGTCGGGAGCTGGCCGGGAGCCAACGGCTGAACGCCCTGCTGCGGGTAGCGGTGCTGCTGGGCCACTTCCGGCCGGCCGGCGCAGGTGCCCTGCTCGCGCGCCTGGCCACGGCCTACGGCCTGCCTCACCGGGCCACTGCCACCCGGCTGCGCAAGCTGGGGCAGCGCCAGCCGGCCCTGGCGGCGGCGCCCGGCTGGCAGCTGCTGGCAGCTGCGCTTCTGAACCCAATGAGACTAAGCAGCCGCCCGGCAACCGCCACCATTGGTCCCGAAGCACTGGCAGGGCCTTTTGGCTTGGGCAAGGTAGTGGGGTTGCCGGAAGAGCCAGCCGCTACTGCTCCCGGCCGGAGGCTGGCCAGCGGGACGGGCAAGCCACCGACCCCGGACGACACCGCGCCGGGCCGCCACGACTTGTTGTTTCATTACCTGCTGCATGGCAAAGCGCCGTGGTGGCACGCCGGGCCGCTGCTGCCCACCACCCTGAGCCCGGCGCTGCAGCCGGCCTCCCAGCCAGTGCGCGCATTTCTGCAGCGGCACGGCCGGGAGGCGGCGGTGCAGCGGCACCTGGCCGCGCTGGCCGATTTCAGCTTGCTGCACGAGCTCTTGCCCCCGCCGGGCGTGGGCCGGGGCCGGCGGCAGCTGGTGCGGCCGGCCCTGGCGGCGCTCGACCGCAGCCTGCGCCGGCCAGCCGGGGCCAGCCAGGAGCGGCGACGACTGTTTTTGCAGGAAGCCTACCTGGCTTATGCGGGAGCCCCGGCCGCCGTGGCCAACCCGCTGGCGGCCGCCCAACGCCTGGCCGCGGCCAGCGGGCTGGCCTGGCGCTCGGTGCTGGCCTGGGCCGCGGCGCTGCTGCGCCAGCACCCGACCCTGGCAGCCGACCCTTTCTTTGCGGCCCTGCTGCAAGCCACGCTGGCAGTGCCCGATGCTGCCCGGCCGCGACGAGCGCAAAGCGCTACCGCGGCGGCCGGCGCAGCTCCTTTCTCAGAGGCAGCCGAGCTAGCCTGGGGCGCGGTAGAGCACTACCTGCAGCAGGGCGCGGCCCCGGCCGCCGACAGTGCGGCCCGAGCGCTGGCGGCCCTGCCCCCCGCCCAGGCAGCGGCGGTGCTAAGCCGGGCCCGGGCTTACCTGGGCGTGGCCACGGCCCGGCAGCGCCTGGCGGCACTGCTGCCGCTCACGGCCCCGGAGCGCGTGCTCCGGCACTGGTGGCCGGCCGCGTACCGGCCGCTGGCGCAGGTGGCGCGGGGATGGCTGCACCTGCATACGCTGGGCCTGGTGCAGGCCGCCGACGGGCCAGCCGGCGTGTGGGCGGCCGTACTGGCCGTGGCGGTGGCCGGCGGGGCGCGGCCGCAACAATTGGCTGCGCTGCTCGACCAGTTGCTGCGGGCCGAAAACGCCCGCCGGCCGCCCGCCCAAACGGCCCGGCAAGTGTTGCAGGCATTGCTACGCCGCCGGGTGCGGGTGCCGGGGCCGCTGGCTGCCCTGCTAGCGGCCCGTGCCGGCGAGGCTTCGGCGGGCCGGCGGGCTCCGGCGAATGCCGCGGCTGGTGGCGCGGGCAGCGGCGGAACGGGCTCAGGGCCGGCGCTGGCGCCGGGCACGGGGGCGCCGGAGGGCCGGCCGGGCTCGCTGAAGCTGAGACCCTCGGGGGAAGAGGCGGGGCCGACCGAAACGGTGTACATAGCCAACGCGGGCCTGGTGCTGCTGTGGCCGTTTCTGGTGCCGCTTTTCGACCGGCTGGGCTACCTGGAGCAGCGGCAGCTCAAGGCGCCGGACCAGGCCGAGCGGGCCAGCCACCTGCTGCAGTTCCTGGTGACGGGCGAGGAAGAAGCGCCCGAATACCTGCTGGTGCTCAACAAACTATTGTGCGGCGTGGCCACGGCCCGGCCCCTGGCCCGCGCCCTGCCCCTCACGCCCGCGGAGCGCAACACCGCCGAAGGCCTGCTGCAAGCCGTGATAACGCAGTGGCAGGCCCTGGGCAACACCAGCGTGACGGGCTTGCGCGAAACGTTTTTGCAGCGGCCGGGCAAGCTCGACTTCCTGGCCGAGCGCGTGACGCTCACCGTCGAAACCAAAACCGTCGACATTCTGGTCGACCGGCTACCTTGGTCCATTTCCACCATCAAGCTGCCCTGGATGCCGCTGCCCCTCTACGTAACATGGCGTTAAAATCCCCTCCCGCTGCCCCGGGCAGCACCCTCGCCCGCGAGCTCGACTGGCTGGCCGAAACCCTCGACGCCCGCGTGAAGCGCTACTTTGGCCTGGAAACAGCTCCTGACGCCCCCGCCGAGCTGCCCGCGCCCAAGCTGCCATCGGCCAAAACCGACTTCTTCGCCGCCCTGGTGGCGCGCGAGCAGCTGGGCCGCGACGAGCGCCTGGTGCTGGCCCTGGCGCTGGCCCCCTACCTGCGCCCGCAGCTGCTCGACCTCTTTTTTGCCCGCAACAGCACCTACGACCGGCCCTTCACCGAGTTCGGCGGCTTGCGCGGCAAGGGCCACGCCGGCTTTTTGCCCACCGGCGAAACGGCCCTGTTCCTGCTGGCCGGTGACGACCTGACCCGCCGCCTGCACTACCAAACCAGCCTCTGGGACGAGTCGCCGCTGGCCGCCGCCCGCCTCGTGCAGCTGAGCAGCTCCGAGCCCGGCGAGCCGCCCCTGAGCGGCGGCCTCACCGTGCCGCCCGATGCCCTGGCCCTGCTCACCACCGGCGAGCGGCCCCGCCCCCACTACAGCCTCGACTTCCCGGCCCAGCGCGTGACCACGCCCCTGGCCTGGGACGACCTCGTGCTCGACTACCCGGTGCTCGACCAGCTCGAAGAAATGCGCACCTGGCTCACGCATCAGGACGACATCATGGCCGACGCGCACCTGCGCCGCCACCTCAAGCCCGGCTACCGGGCCTTGTTCTACGGCCCGCCCGGCACCGGCAAAACCCTCACGGCCTGCCTGCTGGGCCAGGCCACGGGCCACGAGGTGTACCGCGTCGACTTGTCGATGATAGTGTCGAAGTACATCGGCGAGACCGAGAAAAACCTGGCCCGCGTGTTCGACACGGCCGAGCGGCGGCAGTGGATTTTGTTTTTCGACGAAGCCGACGCCTTGTTTGGCAAGCGCAGCACCGCCACCACCGCCAACGACCGCCACGCCAACCAGGAAATCGCCTACCTGCTCCAGCGCATCGAGGACTTCGCGGGCGTCATCGTGCTGGCCTCCAACCTCAAGGGCAACGTGGACGAAGCCTTCGCCCGCCGCTTTCAGGCCATGATTCACTTTCCGCTGCCCGGCCCGGCCGAGCGCGAAAAGCTCTGGCGCAAGGCTTTCGCCAAAGCCGTGCCCCTGGCCCCCGACGTGGACTTCCGAGCCCTGGCCGAGCAGTACAAAGTGGCCGGCGGGGCCATCATCAACGTGCTGCGCTACTGCGTGCTGGTGCACCTGCAGCGCGCCCAGCCCGTAACGGCCGACGACCTGCGCCGCGGCTTGCAGCGCGAGCTGGCTAAGGAAGGCAAAACGGCCTAGCGGGCCGCCGGCACCGCTACAGCCAGGGGTTCTTCCAGCCCTTCACGCCTCGGTTATCGGCACTAAAATCCCGGGTGCCAGCCAGTTTCTTATCCTCTTCCATGTCTTCGTCGGTGTCGTAGTCTTCGTCCCGCGTCGGGCTCATGTGCCCATAAAGCAGTTGTTCGGAGGCCGAAAGGTCCGTCTGGTCGCGGTGACCATTGTGCACGTCCGAAAAACGGGCCACTTGCTTGCGGCCTTCCTGTGCGCTCGCCACGAACTTGAATTCCGTGATTAAGTCGGCCATGGTGGCTTGGCCGGCAATTACTTTTCGCAGAAAAGCCCGGTAGATTTTGGCGGCCCCCTGCTTGCGCCATTCCTCCGCCAGGTACACCGTAACGTGCAGCATGGAAGCCGCCCGCTGCTCCAAATGGCTGCTCAACACCGTGTCATCCAAGCTAAGTAGGTCGTTGGCTACTTCCTGGTCGGTATGCCCCCCGGAGGTGGCGCCTCGCACGTATTCCGTGTACGTATCCCCCATCTTGGCTTTGCCAAAATCTTGTTGGCGGGAAGAAATCTTCGGAGCTCCCCGCTTGTGCGTTGCGTTGATGTTGCCACCGCCCCAGGGGCCGGGCATCGAAACGCGGGTTGACTGCTTGGTCCAGTCCTGGTATTCTGAGAAGCCGTCATACATCCAGTCCTCGTAAGGGGCAGAAGCCGTCGGGGCAGGCATTTTTTGTACAATGGTGTTGCCCCCGGCGGTGCTGATAACCTTGTACTTGCTGCCGTCGCTGCTGAGCTCGTACACGGTGGGGTCGGAAGTGGCCCGCAGGTTCAGGCGGGTGCCGCTGAGGTTGTCCAGATACACCCACAGCGGCTGCATCACGGCTTGGGCCGGGGCCTGGCCGGTGGTCAGGGCCGGGGCGGGGCCCGGGCTGGTTTCGCCTTTGGCCGCCCGGCGGCCCATGAGGTCGGCTTCTTGTTCGAGGGGCTGGGTATCGTTGACCGGCATGCCGCTGCGCAGCTGCGTGGTGGCCCGCACGCGGCCCTGCTTTTGCTGGGCCACGTGCCAGGCCTCGTGGGGCAGGTGCTGCTCCTGCCCCGGCCCAATGTGGATGTCCGTTCCCTGGGCGTAGGCCAGCGCCTGCAGCGTGGCGGGTTTGCTGGAATTGTAATGCACGCGCACGTCGTCGAACGAGTGCCCGGACAGGCTTTCCACGCCGGCCTTCAACTGGTTGGGCAGGCCGGTGGTGTTGCGGGCCGGCAAATTGGCCACCCGGGCCTGCCGCTGGGCGGTCTGGCGCGGGCTGGCGGCGAGAGTGCCCAGGGCCCGGCGCTGGGCCACTTGGCGGGGGCTGCCGTCGAGGGCGGCCAGGGCCTGGCGCTGGGCCACGGCGCTGGGGCGTTGGTCGGCCTGCGCCTGGGCGTGGGCGTGCAGGGCGGGCACGGCGGCGCGGGTAGCCCGCGCGGGGAGGGAAGCCTTCATAGACAACGGGGTAGCAATCGTCAATTCGGCCGTAATATAGCAAGTGCTATCCTTGTGCCGTGCTCCGCGGCTGCCCACGCGCTCAGCTGTTTCCGCCATGTCCGACCCCATCAACCACCTGCTCGACACGGCCGCCATTGTGCGCTACCACCGCCTGCGCATGCAGGAACACGGCGCCGACAGCGTGGCGGCCCTGGGCTGGGCCCGCCCCGAAGGCCAGCAGGCCCGCTTCGCGGCCCTGGCCGGCATTGCCGACCTCACCGACTGCGCCGTGCTGGACGTGGGCTGCGGCCACGCCGACCTGTACCCGTTTCTGCAGCAGCGCTTTGCCGGGGTGCGCTACTGCGGCATCGAGCAGCTGCCCGAGCTGCTCGACGTGGCCCAGGCCCGCCACGGCGCCGACCGGCACGTGACGCTGGGCGGCGGCGACTTCCTGCGCGCCTCGCTGCCCCCGGCCGACTACGTGCTGGCCAGCGGCGCGCTCAGCTACCGGCACCGAAACCCGGACTTCATCTGGCGGGCCATCGAGCGGCTGTACGGCGCCTGCCGGCTGGGGCTGGGCTTCAACCTGCTGAGCCAGGCGCCCGGCCCCGACGGGCTGCTGGTGGCCTACGAGCCGGCCGAGATTGTGGCCTTCTGCCAAACGCTGGCCGCGCGGGTGGCGTTGGTGCAGGGCTACTGGCCCGATGACTTTACGGTGTTTGTGTACCGGGGCTGAGGCGGTCCGCTCTTGCGCGGGGCTGCTCCTTACTTCTTAGGCAACCCTTCCATTTTGGCTTTTTGCGACAGGGCAATGATGTCCCAGGGCATGACGCCCCTGGCTTTGTTGTCGTCCTTGCGGCTTTTTTCAGCTTCGACCAGCAGTTTTTTATACAGAGGCAGAGCAAATATTTTATTCATTTTATGGGTCGCGACTTGCTCGGCATCTTTCCGCATGCTGCTGTAGCTGGTGGTTGCCCATTCGTCCAGGTCTTTGGCCGTTGCTACGGACACGCCTTCCCCCTTGGTTTCGGCTTGCCATTCATCCCACGTGTCTTCCGTCACAGTCTCGGGGTCATCGCCACCCTTCGCCACGGTGCTGAGGGCTTGCTTGCTGGGTTTCCCGCGTTTTTTAGAGGGCAGCCCCAGGCTGTTGTCGTCAAGCTCCTGGTCGTCGGAGAGAGCCAACGACTTGTTCGAGGGCGGCACGCGGTGAGGGTTCAGCAAATTCACCGGCTTGTTTTGGGCTTTGGCCGAAAGGTTCTGGTCGTGGCTCACCCACAGCAGGTTCGAGAAAAAGTTCGTGCCCGAGCCCGTGCTGCGTGGCACGTGGTGGTCGGCTTCGGGGCGTTTTCCGCCCCCGCCGTGCTGAAGCTCGGCGTGGCTATCGGTGTACATATCCCGGAGTTTGTCGTCGGCCAGCGAAGCCGTGACGTCGCTGCGGGTGTCGGACAGAAAGCGTTGCCGGTCGTCGGGGTCCAGATGGCGGGCGTGGCGCTCGGCCAGGTCGCGCTGCGCCCAGTTGAAGGCCTGCCCGCCGCCATAGGCGGTGCCCACGGCCGCGTGTACGACGTCTTGTTCTTCTTCCGTCAGCGTGTCCAGCACCTGCTGGTATCGGTCAGCCCCTAAATTTCTCAGTTCTTCCACCAGCACATCAAGAGCTCGGTGCGGCCGGGGCACGTGCTTCTCGGGGATTCCCCGCGCCGGGCGTGCCTTGCCTAGCGAATCGGTTTCTGGCGCCAGCGGGGTCCATTGGGTGTCGGTGGGGTGCCGCTGGCCTTGCTTGCTTGCGGCCAGCGCCCGTTGGTCGAGGGCGCGCATTTTCGCGTCCATCTGCCGGAACAGGTTCCGCAGGTTATCGGAGGGCATTTTGTTGCGGTTTTCGGCGCTATACTCGTTTTTAATGCCCTCAAAAGTGTGCAACAGATGTACTTCTTCGCCTTCGCCGACGCCGAACAGCTTCACCCGGTAGCTGGAAGGAATGCGGCCGTCGGAGCCTTTGTACTGGGCGTTGATGTGCACAAACCCCCGGCCCTCGTCGGGGTCTTTGGCGTTGTAGAAGCCCTGAATGACCAGGGCCAGGCTTTCCTCGGCATCGCTTTTGGGCCGGGCGGTCTGGCTGCCGCGGTTGGGCTTGAGCAGGATGCGGTCGATGGCTTCTTCCGTTTTTTTCCAGGCGCCCACCTGGTTCGTGTGCTGCTCCATGGGCGTGGTGAGGGCGTAGTGGTTGTGCGCGCCGGAAGAAGCCGGCACCATGTGGCCTTTCTGGTACCGCCCTTCTTCGTCAAAATCCTGGTCGGGCATCACGCTCTGCCCATCGTCGGACACGCTGAACAAGCTCATGGGCGTGGGCGTGGTCCGGCCTTTGCCCTGCGCGCCGCCACCCCACTTCGTGAAGGGGATTTTCCATTCCACGGGCCGGCGCCGGTCCACGCCCTTGTGCTGGAATTTTTCGGTCAGCACCTGCACGTCATTCTCGCCGAAGCTGACGACCTGCAGCTCGCGGGCCGCGTTGAAAACCTCGGCTTCTTCCTCGTCGTCCGTAAGCTCTTCGTCTTTCTGGCTTCCCTCTTCCTGCGCTTCGGTTTGGCGTTCTTCTTCGGGCTGTTTGCTGCCTTCCACGGTTGGCACCAAAGTCTCCAGCAGTTCCTCGTCCTGGCTGCCCTGCCCCAGGTGCGGCTGCTTTTCTTCGCGTTCCTCCTGGTGAGATGCCTGTTCGCCGTCGGCACCGTAACCGGCTCCCAGCTCAGCTAAGTAGTCTTCGTACTCCTGCTCCCAGTTATCATACTCCTCGGCCTGCTGTTGCTGATAATCTTCCTCGGACCGCGTCTGGTTAAAATCGAAATCTTGTTGTGGCGAATTCGGCTCCTGCCAGTCGTCCACGTACCGAACGGGCGAGCTATTAATCTCCGCCGATTCATCCCACGACTTCTGGTGCTTGTTGCCCTTGCCCTTCGAGGAAACGGTTTTTTGCGCCCGCGGGGCGGTCGTAATGGGGCGCTTTTTCTGCGGGGTGCTCCCGCTCGTGCGCTCTTCCAGTGCTTCGGGGCCCACGCTTGAGGCCATTTCCATGCCGCCCCACGCAAAAACCGGGGGTGGAGCCGTGCCCAGCCCCACTGGCTGGGGCTCTTCCTGCATCTCCGTATCGGGCGGGCCAGCCAAGTCGGCCACCGGTTGCGGCAACGCGCCAATGAGGCCGGGCGATTGGAGGTAATTCTCCAGGGGGCCAAAGTTTTGCGTGAGGTCCCGAGCAGCGTTTACCAACGCCGTGACCTGGTCGGGTTCCAAGCCCCGCTCATTGGCAAGGAAGGCCACCATTTCAGGCGAGGGGTGGCCGTCGAAGTGCCGCTGCACGGCCACGCCCGGGGCGGCCACCGGCGGGGCGGGTGCCGTGGGGGCAAGGGCCGCGGGCTGGGCTACCAGGGCCCGCTCGCCCATCTGGCTGGCTTCGCGCTCCAGGCCGGCGTCGTCGTTGATGCCGACGCCCCTGAGCTGCATCGTGGGCTTTACCCGGCCCTCTTTCTGCTGCACCACGTGCCAGGCCTCGTGGGGCAGGTGCTGCTCCTGCCCCGGCGCCACGTGAATCTCGCTGCCCTGGGCGTAGGCGTGGGCCTGCAGCTGCCCCGGTTTCGCGGAGTTGCGGTGCACCCGCACGTCGTCCAGCGAGTGGCCCGAGAGCTGCTCCACCCCGGCCTTGAGCTGGTCGGGCAGGCCCGTGGCGTTGCGGGCCGGCAGGGCGGCGGGCGCCTGCTGGCGCTGGGCCACCTGGCGCGGGCTGTTGGCAATGGCGTTCAGGGTCTGGCGCTGGGCCACGGCGGCCGGGCGCTCATCGGCTTGGGCCTGGGCCTGGCTGGAGGCTTGGGCATCGGCGGCCGGAGCGCCCGGGCGGTGGGAAGCAGACTTTTTCATGCAATGAAAGGCGGGTAGATGCCAGCAGGCAATAATAGCGCTTTTATGGCTGGCAGCCAAGCAGCTAATTGTGAAGGCTCTGCATTGCTGCTTGCGCCAGGGCCGGGCAGTGCTTCTGGTTACTTTCTGCTTACGTTTGTACTCATCACGCCTGGCGGCACAAGGGCCCGGGCCGACGACCGTTTGGTTGCGTAGTCGTCGGGCCGTTTCCACCGCCGGGTTTTTGGTCGAGCGTATGAACTTCCTTTTACCTACCCGGCTCCTGGCGTGGGCGTTGCTGCTGCCGCTGTGGGCACAGGCGCAGGGGCAGCCGTCTATCCACAGCCCCGCCGCTTACTTCCCCCCCGACCAAGCCCGCTACAAGCCCGGGGCACCCGCGCCGCCCGCGCCCAGCCGGCTGCGGGCCGGTATGCCGGCGGGCAGCCGGCCCAGCACGAACGTGTTTGGCTGGCTGCCCGCCTGGATGCCGCTGGACTACGCCCAGCAGGTGGAATTTTCGTTGCTGACGCACGTGGCCTACGACGGCTACCAAGCCAACGAGGCGGGCAAGCTGGCGCCCCCAACCTCCGGCGACGCCGCCAAAGCCGTTGGCCTAGTGCACCAAGCCAACCCCGAGTGCCGGGTGCTGCTGGCCGTGAGCTACCAGGAGCCGGCCCGCAACGCGGCCTTGTTTGAGCCGGCGGGCGGGCCGAGGCGGCAAGCGTTGGCGCAGGCGCTGGCGCAGCAAGTGAAGGCGGTGCAGGCCGACGGCGTCCACCTCGACCTGGCCTTCCGGTTTCGGGCAGTGGCGGCGGAGGCGGCCCGGCCCGCCCCCGCCGCCCCCAAAAGCGCCGGCAATGCCCCGGCCCTGACTCCCACCGAGCGCAAAAACAATCAGAACGCGTTAAATCAAACCACCAAAACCCTGCAGCTCACCCGGGATGCTTTTGCCAAGCAGAAGAAGGCCGGGAAAGCCACCCGGCCGAAGGACTTGGATGCCTACCGGAAGGCGCAGGCCGACTCCGCGCACTACGACGACCTGCTCCGGGGGGGCGCCGGAAATGCCGCCCCGAAACCCGCGCCCGCGCTGCCCGCCGCCGGCAGCTCGGACACCCGGCCGGTGGCCGTGCTGGACCTGGTGCAGGCCTTGCGCAAGGCCCTGCCGGCCACGGCCACGCTCACGCTGGGCCTGCCCGCCGTCGATTCGGCGCAGGTGTATGGCGGGCTGGCGGCCCTCAGCCCATCGGTCGATTTGTTTGTGCTGCAAGCCTTTGACTACACGACCACCCTCCGCACGGCCGACCCGGGGCCGCTGGCCCCGTTGCAGCCCAGCACCGCCTGGGCCACGCAGGGGCTGGCCTCGTCGGTTACTTATTACCTGAATCAGCGTATTGGGCCGAAACAGCTGCTGGTGGGACTGGCCTCGCTGGCCAAGGTGTGGACGCGGTTTGACGCCCCCGGCAAGAAGATGCCGCCCGAAGGCACTCCCATTCCCCCCCGCCCCTACTGGTACCTGACCAGCCGTACCCTGGCGGCCTGGCCGCCCACGTCGCAAAAGTCGGACATTGCCAGCGGCGGCCTGCGGCTGGGCTGGCCGGCGCCGCCCGTTGCCGACCGGGGCGCGCTGGTGAATGCGTCGTACCTGGCCTGGGCCGACGACTCGGCCAGTCTGGCGGCCCGCTACAATTGGGTGCTCAGCCAGCAAGTGGGCGGCGTGGGCATTTGGGCGCTGGGTTTTGATGCGCCCGATGCGCCGCTGTGGGGCTACCTGCGCACCCGCCTCACCCAGCCCGTCGGCGGGGCCGCGGCCGACACCGCCACCGTGGCCGCGGCCGATACCCTGGCCCCCGCCCCGGTGGCCCTGGCGCCGGCCGACACCGCCCGCAAGCCGCTGGCCCTGGTTCAGAAAGAAAGCCCGTTGGCCACCGACAGCACGGGCACGCTCCTGAAAACGGCGCAGTCGGTGGGCCACTGGATAGAAACCTCCGTGCTGATGCGGCTGCTGCTGCTGGCGCTGGCGGTGCTGCTGGCCGGGGCCTGGGTGGGCATGGTGGTGGGCGCGGCCCGCACGGCCCGCTACTGGGTGCCCTTCGGCCGCCGCCGCACCTGGATGCTGGCCGTGCTGCTGGGCGTAGCGGCCCTGCTGGGCCTCTACGTGAGCTGCGTGGGCAACTTCGCCGAGTACAAGATATGGCTGGCCTGGCTGGGGGCCCTTGCGGTGCTGGCGGGGCTGTGGCTGGCCTACCGGCGCGCCCGCCCGGCCTACCTGCCCTAGGCGGGCGCTAGGCCGGGCGGGGCCGGCGGGTTTCCTGCGGAATGGCCTGGGCCAGCCGGGCCGCGGCCGCCGTGCCCAGCCGGCCCATGTAGCAGCTCAGCACGGCCAGGACGTAGAGCGCCACTTCCACCGCCAGTTCCGTGCCCAGCAGGCTCTGCAGGCCGTCCTTCAGGGTAGTAGACTGCTCCGGGCTGGTGGCGTGGTCGATGAGCGTGTACAGGAGCATGGCCAGCGGCACGGCCGCCACCAGAATAACCAGCAGCCACAGCAGCTCACGAACGAGGAAAGGCTTGGAAGCGGGCGCTGCCATAAACGAAAGAGTAAAAAGGTAAACCGGGCCGTGAAAGCCGCTGCCACTCAGCAACAACCGGCGGCCAGCCCGACAGCCCGGCAAAAGTCCGGCCTATGACCGGAAATAACAACAAAAAGCGTGGACGATGCTGGCCTGGTCGGCGCTAGCCGTTTCCCAGAATGCCGCCGCTCCAGCAGTATTCGTCGTCCTCCAGCGCGTACCAGCGGTTGTTGCCGCCGATGTCTTCGCCCAGCACGCGGCCGGTGTACTCCAGCTGCTGCCCGGCCGGCACCACGCGGCCCGGGGCCTCCCGCGAGGGTTGGCCGTAGCGCAGGTTCAGGCGGGCGCGCACCGTGATGGTGCCCGTGGGCGGCGCGCTCATCCAGGCATCGGGCCCAAGAGCCGGGGCCGCGGGCGCAAGCCCGGCCGGGCCGACGCCCGCGCCGCTGTAGCGGGCCAGGGCGTCGGCCACGTCGCGCAGCAGTTGGGCGAAGGTGCGGCCGCTTTTTTTCAGGCCCGAAACCGGGTCGGTTTTGCGGGAAGGGTCGAGTTCGTGGTGGCCGATGATGTCGCGGGCCGGGTCGAGCGTAAACTTCCAGCAGGCGTAGGCCAGCACCCACACGAAGCGCTTGTAGGCTTCGTCGGCATTGATGTTGGCGCCGTAGCAGTACTCGAAGCCAATGGCCGCGTCGTTGGCGTGGCACTTGTAGCGGCGCAGGTCTTCCTTTTCGGGGCAGTTGTAGCGCACGTGCCAGGCCTTTTCGGGCCGGTCCGTCGTCAGGGCCGGCACGCATTCAATTATCTGCTTGTCATCCACGAAGATGTGCGCCGAGGCGCTGGCCTCCTGGCAGGACTTCTCGTAGTACTTCACGTTGCCGGCCGCCGTCGAGCCGGGGTTGCCGGTGTCGTGGGCCACCAAAAACCGGATTTTGTTGGCCGGCAGCTTGCTGCGCCGCTTCGAAGGCGCCGGCAGCCAGTTCGGCGTAATGGTGTATTCGCGGTCGGGAAACAGGCGCATGGGTTCGCAGGGTAGAAGAAAGCAGGGCGTAAATTAAGTAAAATATAGGAATAGTTACGTCGGCGGCGCGCCGCCCGGTGGGCCTCAGCCGCCCACGGGCCAGCCGGCGTCGTAGCCTTCCGGGGGGCCCATGTCGTCTTCCTCGTGGTAGAGCACCTCGCCCGTTTCCAAATCGGCCAGCGACGGGCTGGGGGCTGGAGCATCCGCCACGCCCGCCGTGGCCGGAGCCGGCAGGTTCGGCAGGTCCGGCAGTGAAGCGGGTTCGTCCGGCACCGCCGGCAACAGCGTAGCGGCTACCACCGGCAGGTTCGGCGCCACGGGGGCCGGCACGGGCGCTTCCGGAGGCGACACGGGTACAGCAGGGGCCGGCGCGGGTTCCGCAGGAGGTGGCGCCGGTGTAGCCGGAAACACCTCCTGCGGGGCCGCAGCCGGCTCCGGCCAGGCCACAGCGGCCGGCGCCACAGCCACCACCGGCGCGGCAGCGGCTGCTGGCTCCGCAAAGGCCGGCCAGGCGGGCGCTGGGGCAGGAGGCGGGGCGGGCGCCGGCCAGGCCGGCAACGGGGCCACTACGGCCGGCGCCGCGGGCAGGGCCGGCTCAGCCGGCAAACGATAAGGCCACCACCGCTTCGACCCTAAGTAGGCCAGGCTGCTGAAAGCCAGCAACAAGGGCAGCCCGAGCGGCCAGGCCGGCAGCACGCCCGTCGCGTACACCGTCGCCACGAGGCAACCGCCCAATACCAGCGAAACCAGCACGAACTGGAGGCGCTGAATGGCCAGCCCGCGCTCGTCGCACAGCAAATCGGCCAGCCAGCCCCGGCTGTGGAGCCGTTGGTCGGGGTCCTCAGTCGGCGCGGCCCAGGCGGCCAGCGCCGCCGTGCCCGCGCTGATGCCCAGCAGCACCAGCGTGGCCACCGGCACGGCCGGCAGCGCCCCCGTGAGGCCGCCGCTCGCCAGCCCGCCGCCCAGCACCAGGAAGCCCCACCACGCCAGCTGCGCGCGGGCCAAGCTGTAGGGCGGTGCGGCATCGGCCAGGGGCAGCAGGTAGCCGTCGTCGTCGGTGGGCCGGGGCACGGGCACCCGGAGCAGCCACGAGCGGGCCGCGGCCACCAGCAGCAAAATGCCCGCCAATGCCGCCAGCCCCAGCCCCACCAGCCAGCCCTGGCCGGGCGCCAGCAGCACGGTGCCGGCCCGGCGGGTGGCCGGGTGGGTGAGCAGCTGGCGGGCCGTGCCCAGGCCCAGGCGCACCGGGTGGGCCTCCTGCCAGGGCGCGCCGTCGGCCAGGGCCCAGTAGTCGCGAGCAGCATCGCGTCGCAGGGCAAACACCACGCGGGTAAGGGCGCCGCTCGGTGCGGCTGAGGAATCGGGCGGCGCGGCGGCGACAGGTGCCACGGCGGCGGGGGCCGCAGCCCCGGGCCAGCCGCCGGCACCCAGGCTGTCGGCGCGGGCGGGGGCCGGGCGGGCGGCGGTTCGGCGGACGGCCGCGGCCGGCGCGGCCGTATCAGCCAGGGTGTACACGGCCAGCGGGGCCAGCCCGTGCAGGGGGATGCCGTTGAGGTAAAGTGTCAGGCCGCGGGCCGAACGGCCACCAGCCTGCCCGACGGGCAGCCCGCTGACTTCCAGCGTGACAGTGCTGCCGAGCCGGAGCGTAGAATCCTGCCCGAAGGCGCCCGTGGGGTAAACGCGGCGCAGCGTGGGCTGCTGCCCCGAGGCCGCGCCGGCCAGCCCGAACACTAGCCCGCCGGCCATCAGCAGGCGGCTGGAAATCCGTAATGGTATGTGCATATATATCAGGAAGCAGCGCCGAAGGGCCGGCCGGTCAATCGGGGGCCAATATACTGCCCCGGACCGCAGCGCCGGTCTTCCGCAACTGGCTGGTTCGGGGCTATGGTTTGGGGCTTTGATTGCTGGCCAAAGCGGCCTTACCTTGCGAGCGCTGAACAATTTACAGCTGCCGCGGCCCATCGTTCATCTACCCACTCCTGTTACCTTCTATATTTTCATGGCAGATTTTTCGGGGTACTTTCCCAAGCTCCTGCGCAACGAGGGCAACTACTGCCACCACCCGACCGACCCGGGCGGCGAAACCTACCGCGGCATTGCCCGCGTCTACAACCGCAACTGGGCGGGATGGCCCATCGTCGACGCCGTAAAAAAACAGCTGGGCCTCACCAGCCCCGTGCCGAAGGCCTCCTGGGGCACCATCAACAAAGCGCTGGGCAGCAACGCCGGGCTGGGAGAAAACATCAAGCAGTTTTACCAGGCCCTGTACTGGAACCCGCTGCGCCTCAACGAGGTCGAGTCGCAATCGGTGGCCGAGCAGCTGGCCGACCACGGCGTGAACGCCGGCATCAGCCGCCCGGCCAAAATGCTCCAATTCCTGCTCAGCACCGAGTACGGCGCGGCGATACAGGTTGACGGCAAGATTGGGCCGCTGACCATTGAGGCCCTCAACAGCACCCTGCCGCCCCTCTTTTACCTGAGCCTGGTGGAAATGCGCCGCGCCTTCTACTACTACCGGGCCGGCTGCCCCCTCACGTCGACGCCCAACATGGCCGCCTGGCGCGACTTCCTGCACAACAAGCTGAACGTGCGGCCCGACGGGCGCATGAAGCAGTACCTGGCGTCCTGGCTCAGCCGCACCCAGGTGCCGTTTGTTTCCTGAAAGGCCCCGGCCCGCTTTTTTGCTTCTACCACTTTCCTTCCTTCTAGATTGAGATGAACAAGTCGACCATCGCCTTCGGGCCCCGGCTGAGCACCGTGCTGCGCACCAGCGAGGGCGAGGACCTGCCCGCCATTGCCGACCAGCTGGGCCTGCCCGCCTACGACGCGGTGATGGCCGTCATCGGCGGCGCCAACAGCCTGGACCCCGACCTGCTGCCCCGGCTCGGCCTGCTGTTTGAGCGCGGGGTGGCCCACGCGGCGCTGGGCGCCCGGGCCGTGCTGGTGGACGGCGGCACTCAGTCGGGGGTGATGGCGCTGCTGGGCGAGGCCGTGGCCGTGCTGGCCCACCGCACGCCGCTGGTGGGCGTGGCCCCGGCCAGCCTGGTGGGCTACCCGCAGGCCCCGGCCGGCGGGGCCGTGGCCGAGCCCAACCATTCGCACTTCGTGCTCACGCCGGGCACCCACTGGGGCGACGAAACCCCCACTCTGCTGGGGCTGGTGCACGAGCTGGCCGGCCGCGGGGGGCAGCCGCGCCCGGCGGTGGTGCTGCTGGTGGGCGGCGGCCCGGTGGCCCGCACCGAGGTGGTGCAGGCCGTGCGCCTGGGCCTGCCCATTGTGGTGCTCACCGGCTCCGGCGGGCTGGCCGACCAGCTGGCCACTGCCTGGGCTGCCCGTGCCGAACTGGCCGACGACCCGGCCTGGGCCGAAATCCTGACCGAAGGCCGCCTGCGCTTCTACCCCCTGAAAAAATCGGTGGAAGGCCTGGAAAATGCCTTGCTGCGCGAGCTGGGCAACGACCCGGTGCTGCTGCAGGCCTGGGAAACCTTTGCCGACTACGACCACAACGCCAACCGCCAGCAGGTCAAGTTCGACCGGCTGCAGCGGGCCATCATCTGGCTCGGCATTGCGGGCACGGCCCTGGCCCTGGTGCAGCAGATGTACGCGCCCAAAATTGGCCTGGGTGCGCTCTGGCAGACGCGGCAGTACCAGTGGTGGGGCCTCTACCAGGTGCTGCTGCTGGTGCCCATCACGCTCACGCTGCTCGTGACGGTGGCCAACCAGTTTAAGCAGGGCAACAAGTGGCTGCAGTTGCGGGCCGGGGCCGAGGCTGTGAAGCGCGAAATCTACCGCTACCGGGCCCGGGCCATGTACTATGCCGAGGGCGCCGCCGCCAACCCGCCCGGCGAGCTGGCCCAGCGCGTTATGGACATCACCAGCCACACCATGAGCACGGAGGTCAACACGTCCTCGCTGGTGCCCTACGATAAGCGGCAGGGCTTCCCGCCCTACTCCGGGCCCCACGACGACGGCCTGGGCTACCTCAGCCCGGCGCGCTACGTGGAAGTGCGCCTCGACGACCAGCTGGGGTATTTTCGGGGTAAGGCGGTGCAGTTGGAGCGGCAGCTCAAGGCGCTGTCGTGGGCCACGTTTCTGATAGGGGCTTTGGGCACTTACCTGGCGGCCATTGGGATGCAAATTTGGATTGCCCTGACCACGGCCGTGGTGGCGGGCATCGGCACCTACCTGGGCTACCGGCAAGTGGGCACCAACCTCGGCAAATACAACCTGGCCGCCACCAACCTGGCTAATGTGCGCGCCTGGTGGCTGGCCCTGCCGCCCGAAGACCGCAGCACCGCCGCCAGCGCCGACACGCTGGTGGAAAAAACCGAGCAGGTGCTGCAAATCGACCTCGAAGGCTGGGTGCAGCACATGCAAAACGCGCTGGCCGAGCTGCACAAAAATCAAAACGCGGCCCGCGAGCGCGAAGAAGCCAAAGTGGCGGCCCTGGTGGCCCGGCGCGAGAAACAGCTGGCCGCCAGCGGCGAGGAAGAGGGCGCCGCCGGCGGCCCCGCCGACCCGCTGTTCCTCTACGGCGCGAAGCTCCCGCCCGTGGCCGGCGACGACGCTCCCGGCGGCCCCCGCATCCTCGAAGACGAGAATCCCGACGATGAGCTCGGCGAAGAAGCAGACGAAGCAGGGCCCCAACGCTCGCGCGCCGCGGCCAGCAAAGCGCCAGTAGCGGAAGAGGAAGAAGAGGAAGCGCTGGGATAATTCCCGGTAATGCAACAACAGGTTCGCGGGCGTTTGGGCGGGCTGACGGCTTTGGTCATCAGCCCGCCCAAACGCCCGCGGCATTAAGCCCTAGTACATCGGCCCGATGTAGTCCGGCGTGCCGGGAATGGGGCCGCAAATCATGGTGTGGTCGTATTCGTGCCAGCCGTCGGCGTGGGACTGGGTGTGCAGGTGGGCCAGGCTGACCAGGATGTTGTTGAAATACATCTGGCGCTGCTGCTCGGGCAGGTAGGTAGGGGCTTCGCGCACGGCCAAGTGGCTCTGCCCGGCCAGGGTGTAGCCAATGGCCCGCTCGCAGAACAGGGAAGGCGCGTTCACCTCCTCGGCCAGCCGGTTCACGATGTCGCGCAGCTGCCCGGCGTGGGGCGTGGTGAGGTAGCTGCGCGAATAAAACAGCGCGAAGGCGTTGAGGGGCGTGGTTTGGGGGCTGAGGCGAATGCGTTCGCCGTAGCTCAGCAGGAAGCTGTCGGCCTGCGCCGGGCGCACCGAGCGGCCGGTGAGCAGCACCTGCTCGGCCACCCGCAGCTGGGTGGGGTCCTCGTCCCAGAGGTCCAGCTGCTTGGCCAGGGCAAAGGCTTCGGGCGTGCGCCCGGCGTGGGCCAGGGCCGCGGCCAGGTCCGAAAACAGCACCAGCAGCAGGTCGTGGCAGAACCGGGGCTGCCGGTCCACCTCCTGCAGGAACCGGCGCAGCGCCGGCGTGAGCCGGATGCGCTGGAGCTTGGCCGTGTCCTGCAACGCCTCCGACACGGTCAGCAGCACGGCGTTGCGCCGCCGGCGCAGGGTGTCGCCGGGCATCTGGTAGCGGGCCACGGCGCGCAGCCACACCAGGTTGGGCTGGAACTGAGGCGGCCGGCTCATGGCCTCGGCCCACAGCGAGCGGGTGCGGGTGCGGGAGTAGCGGTCGGGGAAAACGGCTTCCACAAAGGCCAGGCTGTCAAGTTGGTCTATTTCTCCGCGCAGGGGGTTGGGGCTGGCGGCAAGCTGGCGCACCTCGTACGCAAAGAAGGCATCAAATGGGCAGGTGTAAAACCCGCCAAAGTCGCGCGTCTTGGGCCGGCTGGGCTGGCGCAGAAAGGCGATGGGGTCTTCTCCCTCGGCGATAGCCCGGACCTGCGTGCTCTGGTTCGGCCCCAGGTTCCAGTGCCAGGGGCTGATGCCCAGCCGAAAAATGGGTCCCTCCTGCCCTTTTTGCCGCGGAGCAGCCAGCTTATCCAGCAGGCTGTTCAACTGTTCTATTTCGGCGGCCGCGCGCGCAAACGTGCGGGCCGCCTCGGCTGGCTGGTGTTTGAATTCCTGCAGGTACGTGGCATACAATGGCGCCGCAAACGCACTCATAAACAGGTAGCGGAGGTAGTTGAGGCCGGGCGGGAGCTTGTTTTCGCTCATCACCACCTTCACCCGCAGGATATCGGCCTGCCCCAGGCTGCTCACGGTGAAGATGGTGGCGTGGTCGGCCACGACGGGAGTGGCGGCCAGCACGGCCTGCCAGGCTTTGTCGCGGCTGGCCAGCGGAATGGAGAAGCTAACGCGGTCGATGTTGAGCACAGCCGGGTTGACTCCCCCCAGCCGCACCACGTCGACCTGGTTGAGGGTGACGGGACTATACGGCTGGCTCACGTCGTGCGACCGGTTCACGGGCCGCACGCTCAGCAGGCTGTACACCAGCGCCGAGTACGCCTCGTTCAGCGAAAAATTGCCCACTTGGCTGCACGCGTTCAGCAGCGGGTACACGTTGGTGGGCGTCAGCAGCTCGTACTTCACCAGGTAGGGCAGCAGCACGAAGGCCCCGTCGATTTCCCGGATGTTGACGGCGTCATTTTTCAGCTGCGCGAGGCACTGCTGCACCTGGGCCGGCTGGCGCAGCGCGGCCAGCACGATGGCGGCCGTGAGGTAGCCGCCGCTGTTGCCGGTGTAGGCCCCGCGCTCGTCGTAGAGGTAGTAGGTGGGCGAGTACAGCCGCTGGAACTGGGCCCGCGCCGCGGCCGTCCCATAGGGGTTCATGCCTTCCAGAAACGCCAGCTGGGCCGGCGCAAACGTGCCCTGCCCCAGCAGCACCCGCAGGCAAAAGCTCAGGGCCACCGGGCTGGGCGGCGCGCCGGCGGCGGTGCGCACCTCCTGCGCCACGTAGGCCCGCAGCCGCTCCAGCAGGCGCGCCCGCGTGGCCAGCAGGCGGGCCATTTCGGCGGCCCGGGCGGCGGGCGGGGCGGGCAGGCCGGTGCGCTGCTGCTCGCTGTTGAGCTGGTAGTAGGTGAGCGCCATCACGGCGCGGGCCGTGAGCACGGCCAGGGCCCGCTGCTGGGGGCCAGGGGCCGGCGGGCCGGCGGGCAGCTGCGTGAGGCCCCCGGCCTGGTCGAGGCGGTGGGTCAGGTCGTGCAGCAGGCGCAGAATGATGGGGTTTTCGCGCTCCACCGAGTCGAAGCTCAGCCCGCCCCGGTCCACGGCCGAAAACATGCCCAGTTCGATGTTCAGGGCCAGCGTGTCGTTGTGCAGCGCGTCCAGCATGCGCGGGAAGGCGTAGTCAGCGGCGGCGCGCCCGCCCAGCCAGGGCGTGTAAGCCATGCCCCCGAGGCGGTCGGCGGCCAGCACAAACAGGGCCTTTTCCCGCACCGGCACGTACGACGACGTCAGCAGCGGGGCGCGCTGTTCCACAATGTTGTAGGCCACGTAGTCGTCCTGCCGCTGCCGCCACTGCCAGGCCGTCCAGGCCAGCCCGCCCAGCACCAGCGGCAGCAGCACGGCCAGCAGCAGGCGGCGCACGCCGTAGCGGGCCAGCTGCAGCTGCGCCCACAGCCGGTTTTTACTCTTCTGGAGGTAGCGCGCAAGCAGGGCCCGCAGCTCTTCGGCGTGGGCCAGGCGCTGGGCCGGGTCCGAGCCGGTTTGGTAGTAATAAGCCAGCCAGGCCGTCAGGCCGCCCTTAGCGGCCACCCACTGCGCAAAAAACGTGTAGAGGCCGATGGGCAGCAGAAAGCCCACGCTCTCGTCGCTGGCCTGCCAGCGGGCGGCTTCTTGCAGCAGGTTGGCGGCGATGCGCACGTTCTGGGCCTCAGTCTTCGACCAGGCGCTGAGATGCTGCCAGTTGCGAATCAGGCTCTCGTGGCTGATGTCGAGCACGGCGTCGGGCGGCAGCACGGCGCGGTCGTCCTCGTCTTCGCTCAGAAAGGGCGACAGAAACGTGGAATCGGGCCGCCGAAACGGGCGCAGGATGCGGCAGATGACCGGCCAGGGCAGCAGCGGGTCGTCGATGATGGCCGTGATTTGGGCGCCGGTGAGGCGGTTGCGCACCACGCGCTGGCCATCGGTGCGCGTGAGCACCCGGAAGGTTTGCTCGATGACCCGCTCGGCCGTGCCCGGCGGCAAGGGCGGCGCGAAGTCGCGGTTGTATAAGTCGTTGGCTTCGAAATGCAGCTGGTTGGCGTGAGCGTCCAGCACGTTGCGCAGCCCGGGGTTATCGAGCAAAAACCCGCGTTCGGCCGGCGGCAGGGTGGCTTTCCAGGCCTCGAAGCGGGGGCGGTCGGCGGGGGGCAGCTCGTCGCTGAGCCCGCCCACCATGGCGTAGTGAAGGAGGTCCATCTGCTCGCGCCCTTCGTCGGCGGCCAGCCAGATGCGGCGCAGCGCATGTTGCAACACCGGCAGTTGGTCCTGCCCCTGGTCGGTGTCGAGCAGCAGCCGCTGCACCAGCCGCTCGCTGATGCGGTTGCCGCTGAGCAAAGCCGGGTCGCGGATGACCTGAGCAAACTCGTGGCGCAGCAGGCGGGGCACGAAGTACTGGCTGGCACCGACCTGCTCAATCAGGCCGCGGAACTCGGCGCACTGGCCCACGAAGTCCGAGCGCATGGTGCACACGATGTAGAGCGGCAGCTGCTGCTCGCGGGCCAGGCGGGCGGTTTCCAGCAGCAGGTTCACCGTGGTTTGGGCCGCCGCGTTGGGGGCATCGCCCTCGTAGTTCTCGGGGTTGGTGAAGAACTCCTCGAACTGGTCCACCACCAGCAGCAGGTTCGCGGCTTGCCGCTGCTGCCGGCGCTGGTCCGCCGCGGGCAGGGCCGGGTCGGGCGCGGGCGGGTTCAGGGCCGACGTTTGGTAGAGCTGCACCAAGGCCGAGAAGCCCTGCTGCAGCTCGGTTTCGACGCTGCTCACCTGGTCGGGCAGGCCCAGGGCCGGGGCCAGGGCGCGGGCCAGGTTGTGCAGGGGGCTTCGCTCGGGGCGGAAGGTGGCCACGGCCCAGGTGCCGTGGCGGGCGCGCACGAAGCCGGCGCGCACCTCGGGCAGCAGCCCGGCAAACACCAGCGACGACTTGCCGTCGCCCGAGGCCCCAGTTATCATCACGAACCGCTCGGCCGCCAGCAACGCCAGGCACTTGCCCACGTGCCCCTCCCGCCCCCGGAAATAGATGGCCTCCTCCTCCGTGAACGTGCGCAGCCCCGTGTACGGGCAGATTGGTTCGTCAGCGCCTAGCACCAGCGGGTCAGAGTCGGGAGAAGGGGCCATGGCAGGGTAAGCGGAAAAGACCCGGGGCCTTCACTTGCGTAAGGCGGGGCCGGAAAGAAAAATAGTGGCGTAAATACCCGGAAGTCCGGCGGCACCGCTGCCGGGCCGCCCGGCGGCTTACGGTTGCTGGCTGAGCACGCGGCGAACTTCCTCGCTCACGCCCAGGTGGGGTTGAATGCTGGAAATGACCTTGGGGGCTTTGAAGCCGCGCATCTTGTTTTGCACCGGGTCGTCCTCGCCCACGAACAGGATGGGGGTGGTGGAGCCGGCCCCGCCCACCAGGCGCCAGACCTGCTTGACGAAGGGCAGGGCCCAGTCGGCGCTGTGCTTGAAGTACACCACCGCCAGCCGGCTTTTCGGGATGGCACTCACCGCCAGGTCCTTGTAGGCGTCTTCGCTGTCGGGCTCAATGGTCAGGATTTCCAGCGGAAACGCCTCGCTCAGCTCGTCCGTGATGGCGTTGGCCTCCTCGCTGTCCTGCGCGTTGTACACGAAGAAAATGTCGTTTTCCTTTTCCACGGCGGCGGCCGGCGGCGGGGTGGCCCGGCCCAGGGAGGTGCGCACGTCTTCCACCACCTGCATGGCGCTGGTGGCGTTGGTGAGGGTGCATTGCCGCGTCAGCTCGTTGCGGATGGTGGCCATGAACGCCTGTTGGGCCGGCTTCACGGGCTGCGCCTCATCGGGGCAAAACCAGACCACTTGCCGGAAAAACGGCCGGCTGGCTGCCGCGGCCCGGGCTTCGCGGTAGGCAAACATGGGAAAGGAGCAGTCCTCGTCTTCCTCGAAGCGGCGGCCGAACTCGTTGCCCAGCAGGTGGATGGCGCAGTCGGCCTGGGCCAGCGCCTCGCCCGTGCGCGCCCGGTACTCGTCCTCGTCGAGCGGGCAGTCGAAGTT
>NZ_JADQDM010000009.1 GCF_015694525.1 Hymenobacter ruricola
CTACCTGGCCTTTGTCGGCCTCATGCTGGCCAAGGCCGCGACCCTTAATTTGCTCGCGGGTTCATAACACCCTCTAGGCGCGTGGTGGCTAAAGCCTCCTCACCCTGTTCAGGAAAAGGGTCCAGGCAGGAGAACGAGGAGTTATTGCGTTCTACTAGGTCCATTGCTGGCCTGACGAATTACCTTTAAGCGGCGCATTGCCGCCCTCTGCTCGCCTTTCTTATGCCCGCTGATTCTTCCCACGTCGTGCTGTTCGCCGGGCCGTTTGATTACGCGGCCTTTGCCGTGCTGGTGCTGGCCAATGCGTGGTATGCCCGGCGTCCTGGTGCAGCAAGGCCGAAGTGGTGGGCCAAACCGGCCGTTATTGTGCTATTTGTGCTTGTCTTGCCCCTGCTCTCCATGCGGGCGGAAATGGTCCGCACCCTTCGGCCCCCGGGCACGCCCACCGACGCTTTCGAGCTTCTCTACACCATGTTTCGCTTCCCGATATATTGGTTCCTACTCGCTGTCCAAACAGGCGTATTCAATGCGTACAGCCGCCGCAAAAGACTCTTATTTATTCGCCGCTATCGGCTGAAAACGTAGCAAATCCCATGGTTTGACCAAGGTAGGCCCGTTCATTCAAAGGGTCGAGCAGGCAGGCCGCCATCCACGTAGAAGTCCAGGTAACTGAAATTGCGGCTTAGTTCGCTGCTCCACACGGCGGCCAGTAACCCACCCCACGAGCGCCAGCCGCAGCCCATGAAGTGCCTGCCCGCTACCACCGGCACGCCCTGCGGGCTGTACTGGTGCCAATCCCCTCCGGCCCACACCTGGCCCTCGACGATGGCGTGCCGAATGGCCTCGACGTACGGGTGCCATTCCGGCTCGTACCCGGCCAAGTAATCCGGCCAGCGCATGCCTTCCTTGAAATCGAAACTCCCGCCCAAGTCGTTCAGGTTGTAGCTCTCGAGGGTGTCGATGTTTTCATAGCGATGCCACGTGACGGGGAGCTGGTGCATGACGTAAAACTATGCGTCCTTGCTTGGGTGGTGCCGTTCACGCAAAGGGTCCAAAGAGCGAAAGGAGGGTACTGATGGTCACTCATCCGCTAACGCTAGTGTTGCCCGACCGCTTGGCGCGGCGTTTCACTGGGGGCATGTCCGAAGTGACGCGAAAAGCTGGTGGAAAAGTTGGACGGGTTGCTATAGCCCACTCGGTAAGCCGCTTCGGCTACGGTGGCCGCGCCGCCAGCCAGCAGCGCGTGGGCATGGGTGAGGCGCAGGAAGCGGATGAAGTCGCTGGGGGCTTGGTCGGTGAGGGCTTTAAGCTTGCGGTGCAGCTGGGTGCGGCTCATGCCCAACTCGCGGCTCAGTGATTCTACGCCCAGGGTTTCGTCGTCGAGGGCCGCTTCCACGGCTTGGCGCACTCGGGCCAGAAAGGTCTCTTCCGTGGTGGGCGGGCGGGCAGGGGATGGCTCGGTGAGGCTGCGGCGGTAGGCGACCTGCAACTGCTGGCGGCTGAGCACGAGGTTGCGCAGCTGGGCTAGTAGTTCGTCGCGCCGGAAGGGCTTGGTGAGGTAGGCGTCGGCTCCGGTATCGAGGCCCTGGAGCTTGCTGGGCAGGTCGGCCTTGGCCGTGAGCAACACCACCGGAATGTGGCTGGTGCGCTCGTCTTGCTTCAGCGCCCGGCACACGCCGTAGCCATCGAGGCGGGGCATCATGGCATCGGTCAGCACGAGGTCCGGCAAGTGTTCGACGGCGAGGGCGACGCCGACGGCTCCGTTTTCGGCCGTCAGCAACTGGTAAGAGCCCGCCAACAGGGTGCACAGGTAGGCGCGCACGTCGGCATTGTCTTCAATCACGAGCAGCAGCGGGGCGTCCGCTGGCGCGACGGCGAGGGACTCGGCGGCGAGGGAAGGCGGCGGGACGACCGCCTTACCCCGCCCAATGACCGGTGCGGATGCGGGCGCCCCGCTGGCCACCGCCAGGGGCAGCCGCACCGTCACGGTAGTGCCGCAGTCTACCTCACTGGCGAGGGCAATGGTGCCTCCATGCAGTTCAACCAACTCCTTGGTCAGGGCCAAACCGATGCCGGTGCCCTCCTGTTCGCGCGTAGGCGAATGGTCGACTTGGTAGAACCGGTCAAACACATGCGGCATTTGGGCCGGGGCGATGCCACAACCGGTGTCGCGGACCGTCAGCGTCACCCATGTTGGAGCCGGTGCTGGGGCGGCTTCTTCCTGGAGCCGCACCGTCACGGCGCCACCGGCGGGGGTAAATTTAAACGCATTGGTGAGCAGGTTGGCCAGTATCTTCTCCAGCATGTCGGCCTCAAAGTCGACGAATAATTCGAGCGGGTCCGCTTCGAAGGAGCAGCCGATGCTGCGTTGCTGGGCCAGCGACGCAAACGAACCGACCACGCCGCGCACGAAGCCCACCACCTCGCCCGGCGCGGGGTGCAGCACCTGCTGGCCGGCTTCGAGGCGGCTCAAATCCAGCAGTTGGTTGATGAGATGCTGCAGGCGCTGGGCGTTGCGCTGCACCAGCTCGGCCTGCTGGCGGGTGCCGGGCTCGCGGGTGTCGGCCGCAATCTGGGCGGCCGGCCCCAGCATGAGCGTCAGCGGGGTGCGGAACTCGTGGGTGATGTTGGTGAAGAAGCGGGTTTTTGCTTCGTCCAGCGTCCGCAGCTGGTCGGCCTGGGCGCTTATCTCGTCGCGCTGGGCCGCCAGGGTGAGGTTCTGGGCGCTGATTTCTTCGGTACGCGCCCGCACGGTGGCTTCGAGGCGCTCCTTTTCGGTGCTCAGCAGTTGCCGCCGCTCGGCTTCCTGGGCCAGGTTTTGCGCCGAGAGCTGCTCGACCTGCCGCAGCTGCACCTCCAGGTGGTGGCGCGTGGCGGCAAAGTCGCGGGCCAGGTAAATGGACATGCAAATCGGCAGCACGAGCCCGCAGACCTGAACGAAGATTTGCGCAGCCAGAAAATCGGGATTGTCCCAGCGGTGAACGAAACGGAAGGCACTACCGGCCACCAAAGGCATCAGCATGGCGCCCAGCATCCCGACGAGCAGCAGCCCCATGCCCGGCTGCTGCTGCTTCAGCGCCCGGCCCAGGGCCGGCAGCAACCGGAGCCAGGCCAGCAGAAAGACGCCTATCATCACGGCGGGCACCTGGTTGCCGGCGGTGGGCGCGGCCAGCCATTGGACGGCGTGGCCCAGGCTCGCCAGCCCCAGCAGCCCCAGCCAGAACCACGGCAGGCGGGTGCGGCACATGGCATACAGAAACACCAGCAGCGACCCGCTGCTCAGCGCCGCTCCCAGTTGAAAGCCCAGCTCCACCCACCAGCGAATTTCTTCGTCCACGCACGTGGCCCGCAGAAACACCAGGAAGGTGGTGGCCGCGGTGGCGGCCAGGTAGCAGCTGAAATACAGGTTGGTACGCTGGGGCCGGTAGAACCAGAACAAGCAGAAGTGCAGCACCGCTAGGACCATGGCGCTGGCCACGGTAATCAGGCTGAGCGTGTCGGAGCGCGCCTGGCGCACGCGCTCGGCTATCAGGCGCTCGGCGGGGGCCACCCACAGGTCCAGGCCGGCGTAGGGCCGGGGCCAGGCCGCAAACCTGGCGTAGCGAATGGCCAGCAAGTGGGGGCCCGGCTCGCGCAGCATAAACGGCAGCAGGCGGTAGCGCGGCCGCACCCCCTGGGTGGTGGAAGCCGAGGTGCCAATGGTGCCGTAGCGGCCCAACAAGCGGCCGTCGAGGTAGATTTCGGAGGCGCCGTCCTGCACCATGTGCAAGCCCAGGGGCTGCCCCAGCAGGGCCGGGTCGAGGGTGAAGCGCAGCCGGAAGCAGCCCGTGCCGCGCCAGCCCGGCGGCTCCTTGCCCACCAGAAAATGGGGGCCGACCAGCCGCCAGTGCTGGTCGCGGGTGGCGGGACTGGCCCAACCGGGAGGGGAACCCGGCTGGTAACGCCACGGCCGGCTGCCGCCGAGCCGCTGCATGGCTGGCGAATACACCTGCGCGGCGCGCAGCTGCACCAGGGCGCTATCGGACGCGGCCGGGACGATGGCCGCCGCTGCTTGGGGAGCGGACCGGGCGTAGGCCACCAGCCCGCTGAGCAGGCTGCTGAGGAGAACGACAAGATGACGAAGATTCATCAACATCGGCAGGAGGGAATGGAAAAACAGCAAGGCCCGCACTACTAAGGTAAAGGCTGCGACCTTGACGGTAAGCAGATTATCCTATCGATTAGTGGCACCCGCTGGTTTGTCAGCGCGAATCTGAAAAAATGCCCCGGCGTTACCTCCGCAAATGCATTTGCACCCTGCGCAAACGCTCCCGCTACGGCAGCATATGCTTTTGCAACGTGCGCAAAGGCCCACTGGGGTCATTTGGCCTTGCTTTGCAGGCGTTCCAGCGCCTCACTTTTCACTGGGTGCTGGGGCCCGCAAGGGATTTCCTGACCTCCGGCTGTCGTCGGTCAAAACGGTGGGTTGCTCGCCGGAGCTCCTTTTTAACCTCAAGCTACTTGTCAGGGCCTTTTTCACTTTTACACGAAGAATACTCATGCGCTTTTTCTTACTCCTCCTCCGGTTCTGCGGCTGCTGGCTGCTGGGGGCTGCCGCCCTTTTCGGCAGCGCTGATGCGCTGGCCCAAACGTCGACCACCTCATTCAGCTGCGGTTTCGACCGCTTGCAACAGGCGGCCTTTGCCCGGCAACCCGGCTCGAAAGCGGCCTATGAGCAGTTTTTGGCCCAGGCCGCCCGGCTGGCCGGCCAGCAGCGCAGCTCCTTGGGTGCGGCCCCCGATGTGACGGTGCCCGTGGTGGTGCACATTATGTTCTCATCGACGGGTGGAACGTCCGCCGGCATCACCGACGCGCAGGTGGCGGACGCGCTGCGGGTCGTGAACCTGGACTTCAGCAAAACCAACCCCGACACGGCCGCCGTCATCCCGGCGTTTCAGGCGCGGGTGGCCAACGTGGGCTTCCGCTTCCGGCTGGCCCAACTCGACCCCAACGGCAACTGCACCACCGGCATCACCCGCACGTTCTCGGCGACTGCCACGGCGCAGTCAGGCAACGACGACCTGCTGAAGCGGCAAGTCCGCTGGGACCCGGCCCGCTACCTCAACATCTGGGTGGTAGAAGGCATCAACAACAGCCTGACCAGCCTCGGCGGCTACGCCTACCTGCCCTGCACCGGCGGCACGCTCGATGGCATCGTGATTTTGAAGAGCCTGTTTGGCACCGTGGGGGCCGCCGCGGGCAATGGCTTTGCCGGGCGGGCGCTCACCCACGAAATTGGGCACTACTTCGGCCTGTCGCACACCTGGGGCAATACCAACACCCCCGGCCTGCCCGCCAACTGCGGCCTCGGCGATGGCATTGCCGACACGCCCACCACCATCGGCACGTTTACCTGCAACCTGGCCTTCACCTCTTGTGCCGACCCGCTCACCGGCGCGCCCATCCTGGCCAACGTGCAGAACTACATGGACTACGCGCCGTGCATCTGCATGTTCACGCTGGGCCAGCGCGCGGTGATGCGCGCCGCCCTGGCCCTGGGCTGCCGCCAGCAGCTGACCAGCGCGGCCAACCTGGCGGCCACCGGCACTGCCGATGGCTACCAGCCGCCGGCCGGCGGCTGCCCGGCGGCAGTGGCCATCGGCGTGGACCAGCGCCGGGTGTGCGCCAACCAGAGCGGCGGGCCGCGCTACTTCACGGGCTTCGGCACCAGCGACGCTCTGAACGCGGCCACCGCCACGGTGCAGTGGGCGTTTCCGGGCGGGGTGCCGGCCACCAGCACCTCGCGCGTGGCGCGGGTGAGCTACCCCACGCCCGGCGTCTACGCCGTGACCCTGACCATTACGCCGGCCGGCGGCCCGCCCGTGACCCGCACCGAGCCGCAGTGGATGCAGGTGAGCGGGCCCGGCACGGGCCTCGCGGGGGCCGTCAACGAATCGTTTGAGAACCCGGCCTTCCCCAACAACTTTGGCCCCGCCGACCTGCGCAACTGGTTGGTGGACACCGTGAACCGAGCCGTGGCCAACCGCTGGCAGCGGGCGGGCGGCGGCGCGTTGGTGGCGGCCGACGGCACGGCCTGCCTGGTGGTGCCCAACGTGCTGGTGCAGGCCAACCAGCCGTATTATTCCATCATCACCTCGCCCGCCCTCGACCTGAGCGCGTTTCAGGGGGCGGGCCATTCGGCGCGGCTCAGCTTCCGCACGGCGCGGGCTAGCAATCCCACCCTGTCGGGCTCCGGCAACGACGTGCTGGTGGTGCAGTACGGCCCTGACTGTGAAGTGTATAGCAACGTCACCGGCCAGAGCTACACCACCGGCAGCCTCCAGGTGCCGGGCCAGACGGCCCAAAACGGCTTCGTGCCCACTTCCGTGCAGCAGTGGACCACCATCACGCTGCCGCTCGACCCGCAGTACATCGGCCCGGCCACTTGGCTGCGCTTCCAGTTTCAAAGCACCGGCGGCAACCCCTTCTACCTCGACCGCGTGCGCATCGAAGACCCCGCTGCGCCCCTGGCCACCCACAACGAAACACTGGCCCGCCCCGCCCTAGAAGTGTACCCCAACCCGGCCACCCGCGAATTGCGCCTGCGTTACCCGGCCCCCGGTCCGGCCCCCACCGGGCTGCGCCTCTACGACGCGCTGGGCCGGCAGGTGCGGGCCTTTGCCGCGCCCGTCCCCGATGGCCCCCTCTCGCTGCAGGGACTGGCGGCGGGCGTGTACGTGCTGCGGGGCGAGCTGGCCGGCCACCCCATGAGCTGCCGCGTGGCGGTAGCCGAGTAAACCGCCACTGCCTCTTCACCCGCTCTTTTCTGCTTCTATGAAAACCTGTTTTTCCCTGTTTACCCTGCTGCTGTTGTCGGCCCGCTTTACCGCCTGCGCCCAGTCGGTGGGCATTGGCACCACGGCCCCCGATGCCAAGTCGGCGCTCGACATTCGGGCCAGCGACCGGGGCCTGCTCATCCCGCGCCTCACCGCCGCCCAGCGCACGGCCATCACCAGCCCACCCCAGGGCCTGATGGTGTACCAGACCGACGGCACGCCCGGCGGTGGCCTCCAGACCGGCTTCTGGTACTATGCCGGCACGCCTGCCGCCTGGGTGTTCCTCAACCCGGCCGGGGGCGGGGCCGACAACCTGGGCAACCACACCGCCACCCAGGTCCTGAACCTGCAAGGCAATGCCCTGACCGGTACCGGGGCCTCGGTGGGCACCGCGGTGGGCGTGGGCGTGCGGGCCGACGGGGGCCTGAACCTGGGCCAGAACACGACCGGCAACAACGTATTCCTCGGCTACCAGGCCGGTGCCACCACGACAGGCAGCTTTAACACGTTCAGCGGCTACCAGGCTGGGGCCGCCGCCACGACGGGCAGTTACAATACCTTCAGCGGCTACCAGGCCGGCACCCGCAATACGACGGGCAACTACAACCTGTTCAGCGGCTACCAGAGCGGCTATTCTAACTCGACGGGCAGCAACAACACGTTCAGCGGCGGCTATCGGAGCGGCTTCTACAACACGACGGGTGGCAACAACACGTTCAGCGGCACCGATAGCGGGTTCAACAACTCGACGGGCAGCAACAACGTGTTCAGCGGCTACAGCAGCGGTTTCTTCAACCAAACGGGTAGCAACAACTACTTCAGCGGCTATCAGGCCGGCTACTACAACTCAACGAGCAGTAATAACCAATTCAGCGGCTACCAGAGCGGCTACAACAACACGACGGGCGACCAGAACCAGTTCAGCGGCTACCAGAGTGGCTACGTCAACACCACGGGCTTCCGCAACCTGTTCATTGGGTACCAGAGCGGCATCAGCAACACGACGGGCTCTAGGAACTGGGCGTTTGGCTACCTGGCCGGCCCCAACGTCAATAACCTGACCAACGCGGGGGCCATCGGCTACCAGGCCACGGTCAGCCAGAGCAACAGCTTGGCGCTGGGCGGTCTCGGCGTCTTCGCCGTGAACGTGGGCATCGGCACGAGCCGGCCCAGCCAGCGACTGGAGGTGAACGGCAATATCCTGGCCACCGGCACCGTCAACATGGGCTGGACGCAGCTATCCGGCACATACAACCTGCCCGGCCACGTCCAGGATAGTTATACCCTCACCTGTCCCAGCGGCATGCGGGTGCTGGGCGGTGGCGGCGGCCACCGCGACAACACCATCGCCGCCTCGGTTATTACCATCCACTACTCGGGCCCCGACCCCAACGACCCCGAGCATACCTGGCGCGTAATCGTCGGCAACGTTGCCAACAACGCCCGCGCCATCCGCGTTTATTGCAACTGCGCCCGTATCGCGCCCTAATCCGGGAACTGCCCAGCTCGTGGTGCCGCTCGTGCAGGCCGTGCAGGAACTGAGCGCCGAGTACGAGGTGCTCAGCGCCGCCACCAACCACGCCGACTTGCAAGCGCTTCAAGCCCAGTTGGCCCGCCTGATTGGCGAAGTGCCCTCAATAAGTCTCTCCCCGGATAAATAAACTGGTACAGTCAGCTACTTCTGCTGGCACAACGCGAAATAACCAGACCGCACGTGCCTAACTAAGTTTACGCAAAGGGTGGTTTTACCCTACCCGCCCTACAGCATGCCCTCGTCGGCAAAACTATAGTAGCCCTGGTCGGAATAGATGAGGTGGTCGAGGATGGGCAAGTCCAGGAAGTTGCCGGCTTCCTTCAGCTTTTTGGTGAGCTGAATGTCGGCGGCGCTGGGGTTGCGGTTGCCGCTGGGGTGGTTGTGCACCAGGATGATGCTGCTGGCCAGCTGCTCCAGGGCTTCTTTGAAAATCATTTTGGGGTCGGCCACGGTGCCGGCCACGCCGCCCCGGCTGATGGCGGTTTTGCGCATCACCACGTTGGCCCGGTTCAGCAGGATAACCCAGAATTCCTCGTGCGGCAGGTCCATCAGGTTGGGCCGAATCAGGTTGTAGATGTCGCGCGAGCAGGTGATGGTGGTGCGCGGGGCGGCGTCGGCTTCCTTGCGGCGGCGGCCCAGCTCCAGCGCCGCCACCACCGTAATGGCCTTGGCCTCGCCGATGCCGGGGTGGCGGCAAAGCTGCTTCACGCTCTCGCGGGCCAGGGCGTTCAGGTCGTTGCCCACGCCTTGCAGCATGAGCTTGGCCACATCCACGGCCGATAATTTCACGGTGCCCGAGCCCAGCAGAATGGCAATCAGCTCGGCATCGGACAGGGCGGCGCGGCCCTTGGCCTGCAGCTTTTCGCGGGGCCGGTCGTCCTCGGCCCAGCTCTTGATGCCGGAAGCGGCGGGCGCGGCGTAGGGCGCGGCAGCGGGGGAGGGTTCGGGCAGGCGGTCAAGGGGTTCCATGCGGCTTGGGGCGGGTAGATGGCAAAAGTTCGATTAAATGTAAAGCAAAAGCCGCCGGGGCGCGTTTAAACTTGCAGCCCGCGGCGGCGTTAATGCGGCGGGCGCGTTCTCCGCTCCGTTTTTAGAATATGCGAAATCCGATTGTGTTGTGGTTGGTGCTGGGCCTCGTGGTGCTGGCCGAATGGTATGGGTATCAGGCCGTGCGCACGCTGGCGCAGCACCTCTCGCCGGGCGCGCGGCGCGGGGTGGCCATCGGCTACTGGCTGCTCACGGTGGCCGTGTGGGGCTTGGCCATCTGGGCCGGCAGCACCCGCCAGGCGGGCAACACCGTGCTGAAAAGCTACCTCATGAGCCTGCCGCTGCTGCTGCTGGCCGCCAAAATCGTCGTCCTCGTCCCGCTGCTGCTCGAAGACCTGACGCGCCTGGGCCGCTGGGCCCTGAGCTCGGCCACGCGGCCGGCCGGGGTGGCCGGCGAGGCCATTCCGCGCAGCAAGTTCCTGGCCATGGTGGCGCTGGGGCTGGGCGCCATTCCCTTCGCCGGCCTGCTGTGGGGCATGGTGAAAGGCGCCACCGACTACCAGGTGCGCCGCGTCACGCTGAAATTTCCCAACCTGCCGCCGGCTTTTGATGGCTTCAAGGTCATCCAGATTTCGGACCTGCACACCGGCAGCTTCAATTCCACCGAGCCCCTGCAGCGGGCCGTGGCCCTCATCAACCAGCAGGCCGCCGACCTCGTGCTGATGACCGGCGACCTGGTGAACAACCGCGCCACCGAAGTCGAGCCCCACATTCCGGCCCTGCAGGGCATCAAGTCCGACCTGCCCATTTTCTCCAGCCTCGGCAACCACGACTACGGCGACTACGTGCAGTGGGGCAGCGCGGCCGAGAAGCGCGCCAACCTGGAGCGCCTCATGCAGAACCACGCCAAAATCGGTTGGACCCTGCTCAACGACACCGCTCACACCATCGAGCGCGGCGGCGACAAAATTGCCATCGTGGGCGTGCAAAACTGGAGCAGCCACGCCAACTTCCCCAAGCACGGCAACCTGCCCAAGGCCCACGCCGCCAGCGGCGACGCGCCCTTCAAAATTCTGCTCTCGCACGACCCCTCGCACTGGGAAGCCCAGGTGCTGAGCTACCCCGACATCGACCTCACCCTCAGCGGCCACACCCACGGCATGCAGTTCGGTGTGAACCTGCCCTTCCTGAAATGGAGCCCCGTGGAATACGTGTATAAGCAGTGGGCCGGCCTCTACGAGCAGGGCCGCCAGAAGCTGTACGTGAACGTGGGGCTGGGCTTTCTGGGCTACCCGGGCCGCGTGGGTTTCCTGCCCGAAATCACGCTGTTCGAATTACGTCGGGCGTAACGTGACTGGTGAATAAGGAGAATAGATAGAACGCCGAACACTCAGAACGTCATCTTAAAAGAACGTCATGCTGAGCTTGTCGAAGCATCTCGCGTGCCGCAGTAATTATTCACTCTTGCCCGCGAGATGTCTCGACCAGTTCGACATGACGTTCTTTCTATATCGCCCGGCAACATCCGCTAGGCCATTGCCGTAAAGCGCCCCCAAACCAGTTACGGTTGTTCTTTTAATTCCTTCAACACCATGAAAAATTCCCTCCTGATGCTCGCGGGCGCTGCTGCCCTCTCGTTGGCTTCCTGCTCGCAGGAAAAAACCAAGGACACCACCGTGGCCGCCGGCGACGGCACCACGACCACTACGACCACCACGGGCCCGATGACGGACGCCCAGATTGAGGCCCGCGCCCAGCAGATTGCCGACAAGATGGCGGCCAACATGAAAATCACGGACGAGGCCACCAAAACCAAAATCCGCACCGTGTACGTGAACCGCTACAAGCGCATGAACGACCTGCGCAGCAAGTACACCGCCGACACCACCGGCATGGCCGCCGCCATGCGCGACGCCTACGCCGCCGAGGACCAGGAATTCAAAGTGATTTTCGTGGACCCCACCCAGTACCAGGCCTACGAGTCGAGCCGCTCGACCTACGACGACAGCAACTACGCCGCGGACCAGAGCAGCGACATGTCGTCGTCGTCGATGAGCGGCGACACGGCTTCTTCGGGTGCAATGTCCTCGGATATGTCGGCCGGCGGCACGCCCTCCAGCATGACCACCACCGAAACTTCCACCACGACCACCAACGGTGGCACGATGAGCGCCGATGCCATGTCGGCCTCGAAAATGAAAGCCAAAGCCGACGACGGCAGCAAGCTGAAGGTGAAAGAGAACGGCAAAGTGAAGGTGAAAGAAGCCGACGGCACCAAAATCAAAAACTAGCGGTTTGGTCGATGCAATCGGCCGAGCCGTCGTAGAAAAGCCCGCGCCTGCAACGGTGCGGGCTTTTTTTGGCTCGTTGGGTTGCTACTTTGTGGTTGCGATTTGCGTATTCAATGGATGTTTGCTGAAGTAGTGCCTTGTGTGCGTGCCGGTTGGGCCGTGTGGAGCCGGCGGCTGAACCTGCTAGCCGTGCTGTGCCTGCTGGCGCTGGCCGCCCGCGCCCAGGCACCCAACACCGTGCGCCTGAGCGGCAGCGTGGCCGAAGCCGGCGCCCGCACGCCCGTGCCCGGCGCCACCGTGCAGGTGCAGCGCACCCGCCGCGGCGTGGTCACCGACGCCACCGGCAACTTCGGCCTCGACGTGCTGCCCACCGACACGGTGCTGTTCCGGGCCCTGGGCTTCAAAACCCAGCGGCTGCCCATGGGCGGCACCGGCCTCTCGCAGCTGGTGGTGCGCATCCAGCTGGTGCGCGACAGCGTGCAACTGGGCGAAGTGCAGGTGGTGAGCGACCGCGCCGACCGCGCCGTCATCAACCGGGCGCTGCGCAACATCAAGCGCCCCGCGCCGCCCGTGGTGAGCGGCGCCAAGCGTCCGCCGAAACCCAAGCCCCTCTTCGCCGTCGACTCCACCGCGCCCAAAGCGCCGGTGCCCACCCTGGAAAGCCCCATCAGCCTGATTTACGACCAGTTTTCGCGCGAGGGCCGGCAGCGCCGCAAGATGGAGGAAATCGAAGCCGAGCAGAAAGCCGAGAAGCTGCGCAAAGCCCGGGCCGAGTACAACAAAGCCTTCCGCGACAACCGCGGCTACGAGCCGTAGGAAAAGAGGAATCAACAGAACGGTCATGTCGAGCCTGTCGAGACATCTCGCGTGGGGTAGTAATTATTTACTCCTGCACGCGAGATGTCTCGACAGGCTCGACATGACCGTTCTGTTGATTTGCTTGGGCCTTCTTCGTTCTGATAACCGTGCCGCTGCCCTTCCCGTAAGCCCGAAGTATGAAAATCGGGTATCCCTGCGTGAACGAGGCGATGGATTGCAGCGCCGCCAACACCTTCCGGCTGGCCTCCTACAGCGAAGAGCGGCTGGTGGCGGCCGTGACGGCCAACTTGGCCTGCCTGCGCCGCATGCTGGAATGGAACGTGGCCCAGGGCCTGCTTTTTTTTCGGATGGGCTCGGGCATCGTGCCCTTTGGCTCGCACGAAATCAACACCTTTCCCTGGCAAACGCATTTCGCGGCCGATTTCCAAAGCATCGGCGACTACATCAAGGCCCATAACCTGCGCGTCAGCTTCCACCCCGACCAGTTTGTGGTGCTGAACTCGCCCAGCCCGGACATTGTGCAGCGCAGCATTCAGGAATTGGTGTACCAGGGCTCGATGCTGGATTTGATGGGGCTGGACGGCACCGCCAAGCTTCAGATTCACGTGGGCGGGCTCTACGGCGAGCGGGAGCTGGCCATTGAGCGGTTTGCGGCGGTGCACGCCACGCTGCCCGAGGCCGTGAAAGCCCGCGTGGTGGTGGAAAACGACGACCGGCTGTATTCGCTGCGCGACTGCCTGCACTTGCACGAACTGACCGGCGTGCCCATTCTCTTCGACAACTTCCACCACGAGTGCCTCAACCACGGCGAGCCCATGCCCGAGGCCCTGCGCCTGGCCGCCGCCACCTGGCACCCCACCGCCGACGGCGTGCCCATGATGGACTACAGCTCCCAAGCCCTGGGCGAGCGCAAAGGCAAGCACACCGACGACCTGGTGGACGACCTGTTTCGGGCCTTTCTGGCCGAATTGAACGGGCTAGACTTCGACATGATGCTCGAAATCAAGAACAAGGAAGCCAGCGCCCTGCGCGCCGTGGCCATCCTGCGCGAGCTGGGCCTGAGCGCCCCAGCGCCCAACGTCCCCAGCCCGCCCCTCACCCTGCCGCCCGACCCAAACGCGCCCGCCAAGGCCAAGCGCGCCAAGAAAGAGGCAAAAGTTTAAAGCGAGGAGTTATAACCGGCTGATTCAACTCTTCTTCAGCACATCAGCACCTTAAAAAATCAATTCATCAACCTCATGCCCTCCGACCAACTTCTTGCCACCGTCAGCGCCCTGAAAAACGGCCTCACTAGCCTGCCCCTGGGCTCGGCCATGGACAACACCGAAACCTGGCAGCAAACCTTTCTGCAGAGCGGCGAGCCCGGCCTGCAGGACATTGCCCGCGAAATCGGCAACCTGCAGTCGCTGCTCACCAGCGGCGCGCTCAGCGCCCACGCCATCGGCAATTCCCTCACCATGCTGGGCAACCAAACCAGCCAGCTAGCCACCCAGGCTGCGGCCGACGTGAAAAAGCCCCTGCAAGAGCTGGCCGACCTGCTCCGCAAGCACGGCGGCGACCTGCTGGCCCACGCCGAAAAAAACCAGAAAAAGAAGTAGCCTCGCCCCAAGACAGCGCAAGCAAAAGCCCCGTTCAGCTACTGAGCGGGGCTTTTTTGTGTGGAAACCTAAGCTAAGCGGCCTAGCGTGGCACGTTGCTGCTGTTGCTGCGGCGCGAGCGGCTGGGCACCACCTCGTTGGACTGGCGGCGCTTGTCGTCGCGGATGAGGGGCTGCTCGCGCACGTCGGGCACGGTGTTGGGCGACAGCTCGGGCGTTCCGGCTGGGATGTAGGTGCTTTCCGACGACGTCTGGCGGCTGGGCTGGGCGTCGCGGTTGGTGGGCGTGCGCTGCACCTCCGGCGGCCCCTGAATGGTGCTTTGGTTCAGGGCCGGGTTCACGGGCGGGATGGTGGTCTGGCCCTGGCTGCCGCCGCGCACAGGCGCCGAGGGGTCGAAGGGCACGGTTTGGGCCTGGGCCGAGGCGGCCAGCAGCAGGTTGGCCAGTAACAGGAACGATTTCATGGGCGGGGAGGAAAGGAGGGAACAATAAAAAACCGGCTGCTTCGGGAGAAACAGCCGGTTTTAGACTACTTACGGCGCTGAGCCGCAAAAAGTTACTAGCGGGGCGACGAGGAGCCTTTCATTTTGCCTTTCGAAGCTTTGTCTTTCGACTTCATGCGACCCGAAGTGCTGCTGCCCGAAGTGCTGCCCGACGTGGAGCCCATGGTGCTGCCCGAAGTCGACATGGAGCCGGAGCCCGACGTGGTACCCATGGAGCCGCTGGTGCTGGTGTTCATCGTGCCCGTGGTGGAGCCGGTGGTGCCCGACGTAGTGCCCATGGAGCCGCTGCTGGTGGTGCTGCCCACCGTGGTGCCCGTGGTGCCGCCTACAGTGGAGCCGCTGGTGGTGCCCGACGTGGTTTGCGCGAAGGCGGCGCTGCTCAGGCCGGTAGTCAACAATAGGGCAAGAAGAATTTTGGTGATTTTCATGGTAAGCGGAGTGGAAATGTGGAAAGGAAGGGATTGTTGTGGATGCGGCTTTACGGACTAATACCCCGATTGGGTTACAGAAACAAAGCCGTAATATTCATTGCAACAGCTATTTGATTTAATTCTTGCCGCTGATTTTCAAGGTTCAGACCGCAATAGGCAGGAGCTAGGGACAGCAACAATAAAAAATCTGCTCACCTTCCGGTAACCTTCGGCGGCGGCAGCGGTGTCCACCGTCAAATAACCCTAACAACCCCTTGTACCTGCTTGGACTCGCTATCGGATAATGCCTTGATGCTGCGGGTGAAGGCCGGCGACGTGGACCGCATGGGCCTGCTGTTTGAGCGCTACCACCGGCCGCTGTTCGGCTTTCTCTACCACATGCTGGGCCACGCCGACACCAGCCAGGACCTGGTGCAGAACGTGTTCTACCGCATGCTCAAGTACCGCCACACCTTTACCGGCGAGGGCGAGTTCCGCACCTGGATGTACCACCTGGCCCGCAACGTGCTGGCCGACCACGCCAAGAAAAACCGTCACGCCCGGCACCACGCCGACGTGGACGACCTGGCGGAGCACCTCGGCGGCGGCAGCCCCGCCGACGCCGGCCTGGAGCGCGCCCAGGAAGTGGCCACCCTGCACCAGGCCCTGGCCCGCCTCAGCCCCGACCACCGCGAAGTGCTGGTGCTAAGTCGCTTCCAGGAAATGAAGTACGGGGAAATTGCCCAGGTGCTGGGCACCACCGAAGGCGCCGTGAAGGTGCGCGTGCACCGCGCCATGAACGAGCTGAAAACCGCTTACCTCCGCATCGAAAATTAACTACCTATATGAACTGTGACCGCACCAAAGACCAGTTGGTCGACTACCTAAGCAGTCAGCTTTCCGAAACCGAACAAGCCGCGTTGTCGGCCCACCTAGCCGAGTGCGCCGACTGCCGCGAGGAGCTGCAAACCACCCAGCGCGTGTGGCAAACCTTGGGCGCCGTGCGCGTGCCCGAGCCCAGCCCCAGCCTGCGCCCCGAGTTCTACGCCATGCTGGCGGGGTTCAAAGAAGAAGTGAAAGCCACGCCCGATTACTCGCTGAAAGGCCTGTGGCAGTGGTGGCTGCACCTGGACGTGCCCCGGCCCATTCTGCGGGCCGTGTACAGCCTGTGCTTGCTGGGCGTGGGCCTAGTGGGCGGGTACTGGCTGAACCGCCAGCCGCCAGCCGCTACCGGCCAGCAGGAGCAGATTGCCGCCCTGGCCAGCGAGGTGACCCACATGAAGCAAGTGATGCTGCTCTCGCTCATCAAAAACCCCTCGGCCACCGAGCGGCTGCGCGCCGTGAGCTATACCCAGCAGCTCGATGAGCCCACGGCCAAAGTGGTGAACGCCCTGCTCAGCACTCTGAACAACGACCCCAACGTGAACGTGCGCCTCGCCACGCTGGAAGCTTTGGCACCGCTGGCCGAAGACCCGCGGGTGCGCGAAGGCCTGGTGCACGCACTGGCCCAGCAGGACTCGCCGCTGGTGCAAACCGCCCTGGCCGACGTGATGGTGCAGCTGCAGGAGCGCCGCTCGGTGCAGCCGCTGCGCCAGCTGCTTCAGCAGCCCAACCTCGACGAGTCGGTGAAAAGCAAAATCGAAGAAAGCATCAAAACCCTGCAAACCGGCCGGCCCGCCGCGCCCTCAACCCCTCCCAGCCATGACCAGACCCTTATTTCGCCGCAGCCTGAGCGTGTTCGTACTCTCGCTGTGTAGCGCCGCCGCATGCCGCGCCCAAAGCAAAGAAGCCATCGAGAAAATCAGCAAAGAGCTTGCCCTGACCGCCGAGGCCGGCAAGAGCACGCTGGCGCTTTACAACATCTTCGGCTCGGTGCGGGTGGAGGGCTACGCGGGCAACAAAGTGCTGGTGGAAGCCACCAAAACCATTCGGGCCGACAACGCGGCCGCCCTGGAACAGGGCAAGAAGGAAGCCCAAGTAGGCTTCTACCAGCACGGCGACAGCGTGGTGGTGTACCTGACTGGTCCGCAGGACTCGCGCCCGCACGACAACCACAACCGCTGGGACAATCGGGACCGCGACATCGACTACCGCTACGAGTTCGATTTTGTGGTGAAGGTGCCCTACGCCATGAACCTGCACGTGCGCACCATCAACAACGGCACCATGGAAGTGAAAGACGTCACGGGCCAGCTGTTCGTGGGCAACGTGAACGGCCCCATTACCCTCACCAACGTGCGGGGCACCACCCGGGCCCACACCGTGAACGGCAACGTGGACGCCACTTACGCCGCCAACCCCAGCGGGGCATCATCTTACCACACCATCAACGGCAAAATCCGGGTGAAGTACCCGGCCGGCCTCGGCGCCAACCTGCACTTCAAGAGCATGCACGGCGAGTTTTACACCGACTTTCCGGACGCCGAAATTCTGCCGGCGCAAGTCACCAAAAACCAGGAAGGCAAAGGCGGCGGCACGGTGTACCGGCTGAGCAAAGACCAGGCCGTGCGCATCGGCAAAGGCGGCCCCGACTTCCGTTTCGAAACCCTCAACGGCGACGTGACCGTCTCCAAACTTTAGCTAATTCATTTCCTCACAATGACTATTTTCCTTCGACTATCCCGCGCCCAACTGGCGCGCCGGCTCGCGCTGGCCCTGGTTTTCCTTAGCACTGCCCTGGCCGGCCAGGCCCAGGACGACAAAGACGCCAAAGAAAGCCTCACCGTGGCCCTGAGCGCGCCCGGCAAGCCCGGCACGCTGGAAGTGGGCCTCGTGAACGGCTTCATCCACGTGACCGGCTACGGCGGCAAAGACGTGGTGATTGACGCCAGCACCCGGCCCGCCAAGGCCAGCCGGCGCTCGCCCGAGCCCCCCACGCCGCCCGGCGGCATGAAGCGCCTCTCGTCGGTGAGCGGGCTGAACCTGACGGCTGAGGAGAAAAACAACCACGTGGAAATCTCCACCCAGTCGCACGCCCACCCGGTCGACCTCACCATCCGGGTGCCGCAGAACTTCTCGCTGCAGCTCAGCACCGTCAACAACGGCGACATCATTGTGGAAAACGTGAACGGCCAGCTCGAAATTTCCAACGTGAACGGCGCCATTCAGCTCAACAACGTCTCCGGCTCGGCCGTGGCCAACACGGTGAACGGCAACCTCGTGGCCACCTTCAAAAGCGTGAACAACGGTGCGCCCATGGCCTTTTCCACCCTCAACGGCAAGGTCGACGTCACGTTCCCGTCCAATGTCAAAGCCTCGCTGAAAATGAAATCGGAGCGCGGCGAAGTCTTCAGCGACTTCGACGTGGCCGTGGACAAAACGCCCGCCAAAGTGACCCGCACCTCGCAAAACGGCCTCACCCGCCTCAGCACCGACGACTGGACCTACGGCAAGGTGAACGGCGGCGGCGCCGAAGTGATGATGAAGACCTTCAACGGGAATATTTACCTGCGGAAAGTGAGGTAGGCGTTAATTGGCAATAAGCAAAAACCAGAACGTCATGTCGAGCTTGTCGAGACATCTCGCGTGCCAGAGTAATTGATTACTTCGGCACGCGAGATGTCTCGACAAGCTCGACATGACGTTCTGATGTTAGGCTTTTATCTAACCCGGCTCAGCCAGGCTTTCTATCGCACCACTAGGCGGCTGGTGGCGCCATCGGAAGCGCGCAGCAGGTAGAGGCCCACCTGCAGCCCGCGCACATCCAGCCGGTCGGTGGCGGTGGGCAGTTGGCGCACGGTGCGGCCGAGGCCATCGAGCAGCGCACCAGACACCGGGCGGCTCAGCAGCACGGTGGCATCATTCGCAGCCGGGTTGGGGTAGCAATACAGGGCAGCGGGAGCGTTGAGGCCGTTTTTGGTGCTGCTCACCAGGCCGCGTAGGCCAATTTGGTATACGGCCACGGTGCTGCTCACTTCGTTGGCCAGCAGCAGGAGTGGGGCGCCGGTGGGGCTGTTGGCGGCCGACACGAACACGAGGCCTTCGGGGCCCTGGTCGCCGGCGCCGGTGGTCAGGCTGCGGTTGTTAATGTACTGCACCAGGCGCGGGTTGGCCGGGTCGTTCACGTTCAGAATCAGCACGCCGCCCTGGCGCTCCAGGCTCACGAAGGCGTACACCGTGTCGCGAATCATACCAGTGGTGGTGCCTTCGGGCTCGGGGCCTTTGTCGTCGGAGCGGTTTTTTCGCACGGGGTTGCCGGTGGTGTTGCTGGCGTTGAAGATGCTGCCAAACGCGGCGTCGGTGCTGGTGAGGCGTTCGAGCAGGTCGCCGCTGTCGTGCACCAGCGCGCCGGTGCCGGCATTCAGAATGCTGAACGAGCGGCCGCCGAAGGCATAAATCTGGTCGAAGTCGCCGTCGCCATCGGTGTCGCCCAGCTTGTTGGTCACGTTCAGCCGGCCCAGGGCGCTGGTGTTTTTCAGCAGGGCGGCCTGCGGGAAAGCGGTGGGGTCGAGCACGTAGCCGGCATCGCCGAGGCGGTTTACCTCGTTCATGCCGGTGTATTCGCGGGCATCGCCCTCGTTGGCCGTGATGAGGTAGCGGCCGCCGCCCAGCGCCGCCGGCAGCTCAAAGCTGGCAATGGCGTCGGGCTGGCGCATGCCGCGCACGGGCCAGTTGGCCAGCAGCACATCGGCGGCCTGGTCGGAGGCATCGAAGCTGAAACCGGGCTGGCTGTGGTCCTGGTAGCCCACGGGCCGCAGGCCGGTGAACTGCATGGTGGCCAAGTCGAGCGTGGCCAGGGCGTTGTTTTCCTGCAAGCTGATGTAGGCCGTGCGCGAGTCGGCCGAAACCGCCACGTACTCCGGCTCCAGGTCCTGCGCCACGGTGCTGGGCGTGCCCGCCGGCCCGCCGTAGATGCGGATGCCGGCCGTGCGCAGCGCCGCAGCCTGTGAGTTGTAACTGCTGAAATCCAGCGTGGTGACGCGGGCCTGGGTGACGGCCGCGATGCCGCCGGTCATATCCACCACCGACACCGAGCCGAGCGGGTCGTCGGTGTAGGCTTGGTTGGGTTCGCCCTCGTTGGCGGTGATGACGTAGCGGCCATCGGGCGAGAAAGTGACCATATCGGGCATGGCGCCGGCCGTGACCTGCTTGATGAAGGTGCCGTTCTGGTCGAAGAAGACGATGCTGCCGTTTTGCTGCGGCGCGGCGTTTTCCACGGCGCAGGCCACCAGTCCGTTGCGCACCGCCACCGAGTTGATGCCGCCGTACGGCGCCATGCTGATGGACGCCACCGAGGTGAGCGCGCCCGGCGTGCTGAAGTTGAGAATATCCAGCTTGCCGCCCACGGAATTGGCCACGTACAGCCGCTGCGTGGTGGGGTCGTGGGCCACGATTTCGGCCGAATTGGTACCGCTGACGCCGTTCTGGTAGCTGCCCAGCAGGTTCAGGCGCAGGTTGCCGGTGCGGGCCGGTGCCTGCGCGTCGTTGTCCTTGATGAACACCAGAAACTCCGTGGCCCCGGCCGTTAGAGTAGCATTAACCGGATTTTGCAGGCGCACCGTGAAGTATTCGGCCGCTTCCGCCGTGGCATCATCTATAATAGGAAGCGTGAGCGTGGCCGTGGTGCTGCCCGGCGCGAAGGTGATGGTCTGCGTGGTGGCAAAGGTGAAGTCGGCGCCGGCCGTGGCCGTGCCCAGCGGCGCCACAATGGCTTGCACCGTGCTGGCCGTGGCGTTGGCGTTGCGAAGGCTGAGCGGCAGGGCCACCGTGCCCGCGTTTTCGGTCACGATGAGCGGCGTGGCGGCGCCGGTGAAACCCAGGTCGGGCACCACCGCAGCAGCGCTTTGGCCCAGGCTGATTTCGTCGAAAGCCACCCAGTCGTCGTTGCCGTTCTGGCGCACGGCCAGGCGCAGGCGGGCGTGGGTGCTGCCGGCCGGCACGGGCACCGTGACGGTGGTCCAGGCCGCGGTGTTCTTGTTAAGCTGCGTGTAGGTGCGCGGGATGGGCCAAGTGGTGCCGTTATCAAACCGCACCACGTAGGCCAGCGAGTCGGGCGTATCGAACCCCGTGCTGTTGTATTTGAAGGTAACCGTATTGGCCGCCGTGGCGCCCGTGGCAATGGCCACCGGCGCGAAATCCAGGTAGTGCCAGATACTTAGGTTGTTGGTGAGCGGGCCTTCCAAATCGCGCCCGCCCCACAGGTTGGCGCCGGCCGAGGGCGTGGTGACCGTGACCCCGGTGCCGGCCGTGCCGATGGTGGTAAGCACGCCCCACTGGTCGGTGGCGGCGAGGTCGTTGTACGTGGCCGGGGTGGGGGTGAAGGCCCAGGTATCGGCGGCGCTGCCCTCGAAACTTTGGGCCACGGACTGCGCCTGGGCAGTGGTGCCCGCCACGCTCATAGCCAGCGTGAAGGCGATGGAAACACGAGAAAAGTAAGCGTGTAAGGGCATGGAATAAGCTTGGGTGAATAATCAGCCAAAACTATTGCCGTGCCATTACCCCAACATTACAAGCGAGTTACCGAATTACTTGGCCTTGCTTTAGGCGTCGCTGCCAAATTTTTTTCAGCACCTTGTAACGAATAGGCCAAGTCCCGGTACTCCTTGCACCTCACCCCAAAACACCCACCCGTGACCCTCACGAGTACGAGCGACGAAGAACTAATGGCCGCCGTGCGCGCCGATGACCTGGACCAACTCGTGCCCTTGTTCGAGCGCTACCACGGGCCCTTGTTCAACTACCTCACCCGCCTCACCAACGACCGCGAAACCGGCGAAGACCTCACCCAAACCGTGTTCGAGCGCATTCTCAAATACCGCAGCAGCTACCAGCCCACGCAGCCCTTCAAGGCCTGGGTGTACCAGATGGCCCGCAACGTGCACGCCGACTACTGGCAGCGCCAGCAGAAGCTGCGCGCCGCCGATGCCGACGTGGAGGACGTGGAACGCACCGGCGCCCTGCGCGGCGCGGCCTTCTCCCAAATGCGCGTCAGCAACCACCACGATGACCTGCACGAAGCCCTGAACCTGCTGCCCGCCCCGCAGCGCGAAATCCTGGTGCTGAACCGCTTCCAGGGCTTCGGTTACGAGGAAATCGGCCAGCTGCTGGGCTGCACCGCCGAAGCCGCCCGGGTGAAAGCCCACCGCGCCCTGCAAGCGTTGCGCAAAATCTATTTCGCCAATTGAGACCATGAAAACGCCCGAACTATCTGCCTGCCACGAGCTCGAAACGCTGCTGCCGGCCTACGTCGAGCGCAGCTTGCCCGCCGCCGAGGCCCAGCGCGTGGCCGCCCACCTGCCCACCTGCCTCAGTTGCCAGCTGCAAGTAACCCAGCTTCGCGCTCTCACGGATGACTTGGATGCAGCCCTGCCCGAAGTGCCCCGCACCGCCCTGCGCGCCAATTTCATGGCCCTGCTGGAGCAGGAAAAGCAACTGCTGAAACCTGCCGTGGCGCCCGCCGCGCCGGTTCAGCCCGAAGCCAAAGAAGCCAAAATGGTATCGATGTGGCCCACGGCCCTGGCCAACGGCTGGATGCGCATTGCCGCCAGCATCGTCCTCATCGCCGCTGGCGTGCTGCTGGGCCGCAACCTGAGCTGGAAGGACGGCGAGAGCAGCAGCGTGGCCACCAACGCCAAGCCGGCCCCGGCCGAACTGGCCCAGTCCATGCGCCAGGCTTCGGCCAGCGACCGGATTCAGCTGGTGAGCAATACCAGCAAGCAAACCGAGCCCGGCGACCCCACCGTGCAGGTGCTGCTCAACACGCTCAACTTCGACGCCAGCCCCAACGTGCGGCTGGCCGCTTGCGAGGCCCTCTACCGCCTGCGCGAAGACCCGCAGGTGCGCGAAGGCCTGGTGCACTCGCTGTCCATCCAAACCGACCCCAACGTGCAGATTACGCTGATTGACATGGTGGTAGCCATGCGCGTGCGCCGTGCCGTGCCGCAGCTTGAGAAGCTCTCGAAGCGCGCCGACGCCTTGCCCGTGGTGCGCGCCCAAGCCGAAGCCGGCATCGGCAAACTGATTTAGCAGAACGTCATGGCCAGTAATAGAACGTCATGTCGAGCGCAGTCGAGACATCTCGCGTGCTGCCGCTAATCAATGAATACTGCCACAAGCGAGATGTCTCGACTGCGCTCGACATGACGGCTGAACTTCACTTTCACCCTCCTTTTCTCACCTCTTTTTCTGCACGCGGCGCCGGCCCCTTGGTGCCGCGCCGGTACCTCACTTGCTTAATCTTCCCCTTATTATGAACAAGTTCTTATTGTTTGCCCTAACGGGCACTCTGGCAGTCCAGGTGGCCAACGCCCAGGAATTCAAAACCAAAATCGGCGGCAAAGACCGCAAAGTCGTGCTCGAAATGCAGGGCAGCGACATCACCGTGGAAGGCATCGGCGGCGACGAGCTAGTGATTCGCGGCAACGGCTTCGAGGAAGCGCCCAAGCGCGCCGAGGGCCTGCGCCCCATCTACAACTCGGCCGTGGATAACACCAAAATCGGCCTTTCGGTGACGCAGACCGACAACACGGTGCGCATCGTGCGGGCTTCGCGCCGCGACGCCAGCTACGTTATTCAGGTGCCCAAAGGCGTGAGCGTGCAGTACAACCAAACCAACTGGAACGGCGGCGACCTGACGGTGCGCGACGTGGCCGGCGACCTGGAACTGAACGTGAAAAACGGCGACATCAAGCTCACCAACGTGACCGGCCCCGTGGTGGCCAACACCGTGAGCGGGGACATTCAGGTGCGATTTGCTCCGATGCGGCAGGGCCCCAGCTCCATCTCCACGGTGAGCGGCGACGTGGACGTGAGCATGCCCTCGAACACCAAATCGACGCTACACCTGCGCTCGGTGTCGGGCGAAGTGTACACTGATTTTGACTTGACCATGGGCAGCAAGGGCGACAACATGCAGCACATCGGCGGGCAGGTGGTAGACGGCACCATCAACGGCGGCGGCAACTCGGTGTCGCTCAAGACGGTGAGCGGCGACATTTTCGTCCGCAAGGCCAAGTAGGCAGGCTGTAGCGCGGACTCTGCGAGTCCGCGTCTGGGCGAACGTTCTGCCATGCGCGGACTCGCAGAGTCCACGCTACAGCCTACCACGGCGTTCATGTGCACTGAAAATAACCTTTCCCTTCTGCAAAACTCCATCCTCATGCGCCGCTTCCTGTTCTTCCTCCTGTTGCTTGCCACCGCCGGCGCCCAGTCAGCTTTCGCCCAGAAAACCCTCGAAAAAAGCGTGAGCCTTGCCAAAGGCCAGCGCCTGTACCTCAACCTCAAGCAGGCCAGCAGCATCCGCATCCACGCCGGCGCCGGCGGCAAAATGACGCTGAAAGCCTCCGTCAGCATCAACCAAAACCACTTGAACGATGCCCTGCTGCTCGGCACCGAGCAAAGCGGTGAGGAAGTGAAGGTGACTTCGGAGTTCGACAAGGAAATGCTGCGCCAAGCCCAGCCCGGCGACTGCCCCACCGGCGGCTCCTACTACGGCGACACCTACATCAGCAACGGCAAGGCTCAGGACCGCGACGGCAACCACATCAGCCAGGTGTGTGCCGTGATTGAATACGACATCACGGTACCGGCCGACGTGAACCTGCGCGTGAGCACCCTCAGCGGCAACATCGACATCGCGGGCCTTACCGGGCCCATCGAAGCCAAGTCGCTGAGCGGCTTCGTGGACGTTGCCTGGTCCGCTAGCCAGGGCGCCGAGCTGGCCCTGAAAACCATCACCGGTGAGGTGTACACCGACCAGGAAATTGCCTTCACCTCGGAGCCCAAGAAAAACCCCCTGGTGGGCTACCAGATACGCGGCACGCTGAAGGGCAGCGGCCCGCTCGTTAAGCTCGAATCCATCAGCAACGACGTGTATTTCCGCAAGCGGAAGTAACCATTCGACACAACGGGAGTTTCCGCGCAAAAGAGAGCCTGCCTGGTTTTCTGGATGAACAAATGCGCCTAAAATTCAGCTGGTTGGGATGGTGATATAAAGCAATGGGAGTGGGGCACCCCGGGGCGCTGGTCTGCAAGCCGGCGCTTTGGGAGTAGCGGTTTTAGTCTGGTTTTGGTGAGTGAAAACAGCCTTATGAACCCGCCCCGTCCCGTTGTTTTTACCGCTTCGCAAGCAACGCTGTGACTATTAGGTACTCCTTGTGGCCTCGTTCTTTTCATTCCCGCTCTATGCCCTTCCCCTTTTTTCTGCGCGCCGTCTTTCTGCTGATATTGTTGGGCTTGCCGTGGCCTGACGTACAGGCCCAAACCCCCGCAGCCGCCCTAGCCCCCGCCACGGCCGCGCCCCGGCGCCAGTTGGCGGCGTTGCGCATTACCACGCCGCCCAAGCTCGACGGCGTGCTCGACGAGGCCGTGTGGCGCGAGGCCACCGTCACGGGCGGCTTCACGCAGCAGCGGCCCAAGCCCGGCGTGCCCGAAACCAACCCCACCGAAGTGCGCGTACTCTACGACGACGCGGCCATTTACGTGGGCGCCGTGATGCACGACGTCTCGCCCGATTCCATTCCGCGCGAGCTCACGGCGCGCGACAACACCGGCAACTCCGACTTCTTCGGCATCTTCCTCGATACCTACAACGACCACCTGAACGGCTACGGCTTCATCGTGACCAGCAGCGGCACGCAGCTCGACTCGCGCTACTCGCCGGCCGGGGGCGAAGACTTCAACTGGAACGCCGTGTGGGAAAGCCGCACCACCCTGCAAGGCACCGACTGGGTGGCCGAGCTGCGCATTCCCTACTCCGCCATCCGCTTCAGCACCGCCGATGTGCAGCAGTGGGGCCTGAACTTCATGCGCCAGCGCAAGCGCTACAACGCGGCTTATTTCTGGAACGAGGTGAAGCCCGAAGTCGACGGTTTCGTGAACCAGTGGGGCGTGCTCACGGGCGTCCAGGGCGTGAAGCCGCCGTTGCGCCTCTCGCTCACGCCCTACGTGAGCGCCTACGTGAACCACAACCCGCTGAACGCCGAAGGCACCCGGCGCACCACCACCAGCCTCAACGGCGGGGCCGACGTGAAGTGGGGCATCAACGAAAGCTTCACCCTCGATGCCATTCTGGTGCCGGATTTTGGGCAGGTGCAGAGCGACAACCAGGTGCTCAACCTCTCGCCCTTCGAGGTGCAGTTCAACGAAAACCGGCCCTTTTTCACCGAAGGCACCGAGCTGTTCAACAAGGGCAACCTGTTCTATTCGCGCCGCGTGGGGGCCACGCCCATTGGCTTCTACGACGTGACGGCAGGCGCCACCGAGCGCATCGTGCGCAACCCTTCGGAAACCCCGCTGCTGAACGCCACCAAAGTATCGGGGCGCACGAGCAAGGGCCTGGGCATCGGCGTGTTTAATGCCCTGAGCAACGACGTGTACGCCACCATCCGCAACAGGGAAACCGGCGAGGAGCGCGAGGTACTGACCCAGCCCTTCGCCAACTACAACATTGCGGTGCTCGACCAGAGCCTCAAGAACAACTCCTACGTCTCGCTCATCAACACCAACGTGACGCGCGCCGGCCAGACCTACGACGCCAACGTGACCGGCGGCCTGTTTCGCTTCGCCAACAAGGCCAACGCCTACGCCGTGGACGGCCGCGTGGTGTATTCCAACCGCCGCGGCAAGGTGTTTGGCCAAGACGCGGAAGTGGCCGACCGCGACGGCTACAAGTACCAAGTGGGGCTGAGCAAAATCAGCGGCAACTTCACCTGGTACCTCAACCACGGCATCGAATCGGACACCTACAACCCCAACGACCTGGGCATTCTGTTCGGCAACAACAACATCTCCCAAACCGCCGGCGCCGCCTACCGCCGCTACAAGAAGATTTGGAAGGTGAACAACTACGCCGTATTCGCCGAAGCCACGCAGTCGTTTCTCTACCAGCCCACGCTGTACCAGGCGCTGGGTTTCTACCTCGGCGGCAATACCACGTTCACCAAGAGCTTCAACCAGTTCGGGTTCGATTTCAACCTCGACCGGGCCACGCACGATTTCTACGAGCCGCGCCTGGAACCGCTGGGCCAGAAGTACGTGCGCGTGCCCGGCAACGCCCGCCTCGTGCTGTTCGAGAATTCCGACTCGCGCAAGAAGTTCGCCTACGGCTGGAACGCCGGCATTCAGCACTACAACCTGGACGAGCGCCTGCCCCGGGCCCGCCGCACCGGCTACAGCTTCGGCCTCTACCCGCGCTACCGCGTCAACAACCACCTCACCTTCCGCTACAGCATCGACTGGAGCCTCTACCGCAACCAAATCGGCTACGTGAACGGCGGCCTGGACGGCGCCCAGCCCCTCGACCAGCCCTTCCTGGACCAGATTATCCTGGGCCGGCGCGACGTGGCCACCGTCTCCAACGTGGTGTCGACGGCCTACACCTTCACCAACCGCATGTCGTTCACGCTGCGCCTGCGGCACTACATCAGCAACGTGCACTACCACGACTTCTCGGCCCTGGGCCAGGACGGCGACGAAACGCTGGTGGACTACCGCCGCAACCGCGACAACACCTACAACGCCTTCAACGTGGACGCCGTGTATTCGTGGTGGTTCGCGCCCGGCTCCCAAATCAGCATCGTCTGGAAAAACGCCAACAACACCGGCCTCAACTACTACGAAGGCAGCGCCGCCACCCCGCTTTACTTCGACAACCTGGCCAGCACCATCAATACCCCGCACAATAATTCCGTGTCGGTGAAGGTGCTGTATTACCTCGATTACCTCGCCCTGCGCCAGGCCGTGCGGTAGGAAGAACGGAGCATTCCGGAGAGCAAAGTGGCCTCGGCAAGGAAAATTCGCCGTCCTTTGCGCGGCCTTTTTCTCAAAAAAACTGCATGTCGGCACCTTCTGCTCCCGAACTCCGCACCGTGGCCGTGACGCGCTACGTGACCCCGCTCCGCGAGGGCGGCTCGCTGCCCGCCCTGGTTGAGGCCGACGACGGCTTCCTGTATGTCGTTAAATTCCGGGGCGCCGGGCAGGGCGTGAAAGCCCTCATTGCCGAGCTGATTGTGGGCGAGCTGGCCCGCGCGCTGGGTTTGCGCGTGCCCGAGCTGGTGTTTTGCGAACTCAACGAAGCTTTTGGCCGCACCGAGCCCGACGAGGAAATCCAGGACCTGCTGCGCGCCAGCACCGGCCGCAACCTGGCCCTGCACTACCTTTCCGGCGCCATCACCTTCGACGCGCTGGTGACCACCGTCGACGCGCGCCTGGCCTCGCAAATCGTGTGGCTCGATTGCCTCACGCTGAACGTGGACCGCACGCCCCGCAACACCAACATGCTGATGTGGCACAAGGAACTGTGGCTCATCGACCACGGCGCCGCCCTCTACGCCCACCACGCCGGCCCCGACTGGGCCGCGCCGCGCCCCCGCCCGTTTCCGCAGGTGAAGGACCATGTGCTGCTGCCCCGGGCCAGCGAGCTGCCCGCCGTGGACGCCGAAAGCCGCGCCAAGCTCACACCCGAAGTCCTCCGCGCCATCGTGGCGCTGGTGCCCGACGAGTGGCTCACCAACGGCGACGCCCCCGCCGCCGAGCAGCGTGCCGACTACGTGCGCTTCCTCGAAGCCCGCCTGGCGGCCTCAGAAACCTTTGTTCAGGAAGCCCAAGCCGCCCGCCATGCACTTGTTTGAGTACGCCGTGCTGCGCGTGGTGCCCCGCGTGGAGCGCGAAGAGTTTATGAACGTGGGTGTGGTGCTTTTGTGCCGGGCCCAGGGATTCCTGCAGGTCTGCATCGCCCTGCCCGAAGCGCGCCTGCGCGCTTTCGCCCCGGATTTGGATATGGAAGAAGTGACGGCACGCCTGCGCGCGTTCGAGCGCATCTGCCAGGGCCGGGCCACCGGCGGCACCATCGGCCAACTGCCCCTGGCCGAGCGGTTTCGCTGGCTCACGGCCATGCGCAGCACCATCGTGCAAACCTCGCCCGTGCACCCCGGCCTCTGCGAGGATGCGGGCGAGACGATGGCGCGGCTGCACGCGCAACTGGTGCTGTAAGGTGCTGTAAACAATAAAATAGAACGGTCATGTCGAGCTGGTCGGGACATCTCGCGTGCTTCAACTAATCTAATCCGCAGGATTACGGCGGCACGCGAGATGTCCCGACCAGCTCGACATGACCGCCTTTATTGCACCCGGCGCACCCGCAAATAATCCAGCATGGCCTGGTTCACCTCGCCGTTCATGTTTTCGTTGGCGGGCTCGAAGGCTAGTGTGAGCTGATGCGTGCCCTTTTCCAGTTGCACCAGCACCGGGTTCGAGAAGCCCCAGTTGCTCCATTCGCCGGTGCCGCGCTGGGGCAGCACCAGCGTCCCGAGCTGCTTGGTGCCCATGCGCAGCGTGCGGATGGCGCACTTGTTCTCGGTGTTGATGGGGCCGTTGCCGTTGGCGTAGCGCACGTCCACGGCGTAGAGGCCGGCTTCCGGCACCGTGACGGGCAGGGTAAGGCTTGTGTTTTTACTCTTGGTAATTTCCACGAAGCCTTTATCGGTGTAGCCTTTGTAGGGCAAGGAGGCTTTGGGGGCTACCGTTTCGAATTGCACCTGGCGTTCGGTTGTCCCTCCGGGACCCATCGAAATCAGTACCACCGGCTCGCTGGCGAAGGACATCAGGCCCTGCGCATTTTCGGCCACGACTTGGTACTCGTTGTTTCCGTCCGCATCGGGCAGGGCAAAGTTAGCTTCCGTGGTGCGGCCGAGCGGCTGGCCGTTGCGCAGCACCTGATACGCCCGAATGCCCGGCTGAGCAGCCCAGGTGATTTGGTGCTCTTTGGTTAGGGCCACCACCGGCGTTTCGGGCGAGAAGGCGTTGGCCACTTTGTTCACCTGAGCGGCGGGCGGTATCTGGTTTTTCAGTTGAATGCGCACGGCGTGGCGGCCCGTGAGGCTGGCCGGCACCGCGGCATCAGCCAGCGGCTGGCCGTCCATGGTGATGCGGCTGATTTCATTGCCGAAGCCTGCCATCTCAATATCCAGCACCGCCTTGCGGTAGCGGAAGCCGGTGAGCTTGCGCTGGCCCTGAAATGTTTGGGGCACGAAGGGCCGGAACACCAGCCGGTCGGCTTCCCACTGCATGCCAAACAGCACCTTGTACACCAAACTCAGGCTGCCCGATAGGCTCCAGAGCATGTTGCTGCTGTTGATTTGGGTGCCTGCGAAGTCGCCGTTTTCGGCCACGTAGTTTTCCTTGTTGGTCAAGAATAGCGCCGCCGGGCGGTAGATGGCGGCCATGCTTTCCAGCACCGAAGCCTCGTTGCCGGCCTTGGCCCCGGCCAGTGCCCAAAAGCTCTGCACGAAGGGCCACACGGCATTGTTGTGGTAGGGCGGCAGGCCCGGAATCTGCGGGTAGATGCACGAAATGCCGAAGGGCGTGGTGGGGGTTTTGGCCACCACTTCCCGTGCCCGCTCGCCCTCGGCCACGCCGAACAGCACGCTCAACGCCTCGCCCAACGCCTCGGCGCGGGGCGAGAGCAGCAGCGCGGTGCGGCCGTAGCGGTACTGGCCGTAGTAGCCTTTGTCGGCCTGCCAGAGGTGCTGGTTCAGGCCGGCCTTGATTTGCTGGGCCAGCTGCTCGTGCCGGGCGGCCACGGCGGGCTCGCCCAGGCGGGTGGCCATTTGGGCCAGCACCACGTTGGCGTGGTGGTGTACGGCGTTGGTGCCCAGGTTTTCGCTCTGGTAGATGTCGGCCGGCTGCATCCAGCGCGGGTAGGTTTGCTCGCGCCAGTCCAGAAACGACGACTCGCCGCGCACCAGGCCGGTGGCGGGGTCGTAGGCATTGTACACGTCGTCGGCAATCGACTTTCTGATGATGGGATACACCCGCTTCAGCCAAGCTTCGTCGCCCGTCACCTTGTAAATTTCCCAGGCCGCCGTGGCCCAGATAATACGGTCGGTGGAGCACGGATACGCGCCGCCCGTGCCGGTGTCCTGAATGATGCGCCCGTCGGCCGAAACCTTGCGCAGCAGGCTGTTCATGGCCACTTTGGGCTGCAGGGCGGCCTGCGCCAGAATGATGCTGTAGCTGATGTCGCGCGTCCAGACGCCGGCCCATTCCTTGCCGGTGCGGAAGGTGCTGTCGGGCTCCACGGCGCGGCGGGCTTCTTCTAGGGCCAGGTTGTAGAGCGCATCGGCCAGCGGATATTCCGACGAGTATTGCGGAAAGTCGGCCGTGTTGATACTTTGTTTCCACTGGCCGGCGGTGGTTTTGGCGGCCTGGGGCTGGTTCAGCACCAACGTCACTTCGTAGATGCCGTCGCCGTCGGCGTCCTGCAGCTCCAGCTCGGGCTTGTTCACCAGGTTGTCGAAATCCCAGCTCAGCGGCGCGGCCGAGCCGGCCACGAACACGTGCTTGAAATCCGACTGGTACAGCTTTTCGCCCTTGAACGTGGTGTAGTAACCCTGCTTTTTGAACGCCGCCAGCACCGGCCGCAAATCGAGCCGGATGCGCACCGGCGTGTTGGGCGCCAGGTAGGTATTGGGCGGCAGGGGCGTGGCGTCCGCATAGCGCTGGCCAAACACGATGGGCGGCGTCTCAATGGGGGCGCCGCCGGGCCGGGGCACGGCTACCAGTTGGTGGTCCTGGCCGGCGGGCATCTCGTTGTCCTTGCCGTTGATGCTGAACTTGAACGCCACCTGCGGGCTCTGGAAGGCATTGGCCGGGCTCTGGTAATTCGACACCAGCTCGGTGGCCGAGCGGGCCCGGCCCTCGAACCGGCCCTGCACCACCCGGTCGCGGTAGAGCGTGTAGGCGTCGGATTGCCAGACGGGCACATCCGCTACGGGCGCGGCCGGGGCCGCCGAGGCAGTAGTGCCCGCACTCGCGGCGGGTTTGGGGGTTTGGCAGGACAGCATCAGCAGGGGAGCCAGCAGGCCGGCCGGCAGCGAAAGATATTTCACGAGCAACAAGGTCGAAGAGGGCGGGAGTGCGCCCGCAAAGGAACAAAGTGCCCCGGGAATGGTCTTCGGGACACTGAGCTACCCGGCCAACCCGAACCGGAAACCCCAGCGCGGCAAATTCGGCCACGCGGCCTGCCACGGCCGCGCCCAAATCCGCAAGCTCGACCGCATCGGAAGCAGCGGCGACGCCGTACTACCCGTACCCGGCCGCGCCTTTCTTCTCCCTACTAGACTATTGTTTATGAACTCAGAACCCGAAGCCCCCGCCAACCACGACGACAACCGGCGCACCTTTCTCAAGCAGTCGTCGCTGCTCACGGCCCTGGCCCTGGTGCCGGGCCCGGTGGTGAGCGCCGCCGCGGCCAAGCTGGACGAGCGCGTGGCCGAAGCCTTCGAGCAGGTGCCAGTGAGCCTGAAAGTCAACGGCAAGAAGTACAAGCTCAACGTGGAGCCCCGCACCACGCTGCTGGACCTGCTGCGCGAAAACCTGCACCTCACCGGCACCAAGAAAGGCTGCGACTACGGCCAGTGCGGCGCCTGCACCGTGCACGTCGAGGGCCAGCGCGTGAACTCCTGCCTGAGCTTCGCGGTGATGCACGACGGCAAGGAAATCACCACCATCGAGGGCTTGAGCAAGGGCGACGACCTGCACCCCATGCAGGAGGCTTTCGTGAAGCACGACGGCTTCCAGTGCGGCTACTGCACGCCGGGCCAGATAATGAGCGCCGTGGCCTGCGTGCGCGAAGGCCACGCCGGCTCGGAGGCCGAAATCCGGGAGTACATGAGCGGCAACATCTGCCGCTGCGGGGCCTACACCAACATCGTGGCCGCCATTCAGGAAGTTAAAAACGGAGGGCAGAAAGTATGAACCAGTTCCAATACGCACGGCCCAGCAAGCCGCAGGCCGCCATCAGGGCCGTGGCCAAAGACGCCAACGCCCAGTTCATCGCCGGCGGTACCAACCTCGTCGACCTGATGAAGCGCGGCGTGATGACCCCGCAAAAGCTGGTCGACATCAACCGCCTGCCCCTGAACAAGATTGAGCGCCAGAACAATGGCCTGCGCCTCGGTGCGCTGGCCCTGAACTCGGCCGTGGCCGACGACAAGCTGGTGCGCGAGCGGCAGCCGCTGCTGGTGCAGGCCCTCAACGCCGGCGCCTCGGCCCAACTGCGCAACATGGCCACCGTGGGCGGCAACATGCTTCAGCGCACCCGCTGCCCCTATTTCTACGACACCACCATGCCCTGCAATAAGCGCGCGCCCGGCACCGGCTGCGGTGCCCTGGAAGGCATCAATCGCATGCACGCCATCTTCGGCTTTTCGGATAAGTGCATTGCCGTGCACCCCTCCGATATGAGCGTGGCCCTGGTCGCCCTCGACGCCACCGTGCTGGTGAGCGGCCCCCAGGGCGACCGTCGCATACCGTTTGCCGACTTCCACCGCCTGCCCGGCGACACCCCGCAAAAGGACACCAATCTGGAGCGCGGCGAGCTGATTACCGCCGTCGACATTCCCGATGCGCCCTTCACCCGGCACGTGAGCTACTACAAAGTGCGCGAGCGGGCCAGCTATGCCTTCGCGCTGGTGAGTGCCGCAGCGGCATTGGAATTGGATGGCAACACCATCAAAGCCGCGCGCCTGGCCCTGGGCGGGGTGGCCCACAAGCCCTGGCGCCTCACTGCCGCCGAGCAGGTGCTGGTGGGCAAGCCCGCCACCGAAGCCACGTTCCGGCAGGCCGCCGAGGTGGCCATGCAGGGCGCCAAGGCGTTTAAATACAACGAATACAAGCTGAAGCTGGCGCCGAATACGCTGGTGCAGGCTTTGAAAACCGCCACCGCCGCCTAGCTGTAGCGTGGACTCGGCGAGTCCGCGCCCGGGCGAACGTTCCGCTACGCGCGGAATCGCCGAGTCCACGCTACACCCCTTCCTTATGAAACCACTACAGAAGCAAATCGGGACCGGCATGAACCGGGTGGACGGCCGGCTGAAAGTGACTGGCGCGGCCACCTATGCGGCCGAGTACGAGCTGCCGGGCCTCGTCTACGCCGTGTTGGTGGGCAGCACCATTGCCAAAGGCCGCCTCGCCAGCCTCGACACCAAGGCCGCCGAGCGCGCGCCCGGCGTGCTGGCCGTCGTCAGTCACCTCAACGCGCCCAAGGCCCCGGGCGCCAAGCCGGCGGGCAAAGACCCCTCGCAGCCCCAGACGGTGGGCAACCCGTTGGCCGTGTTCACCGACGACAAGATTCGCTTCAACGACCAGCCCATTGCCGTAGTGGTGGCCGACACATTGGAGCGCGCCCGCTTCGCCGCCGGCCTGGTGAAGGCGCAGTATGCCCAGGAAGCCCACCAAACCAATCTGGAAGCGAACCGGCCCCAGGCTTTTCTGCCCACTCAGGCGAAGAAAAACCCGAAGTCGCCGGTGGCCGACTACCAGCGCGGCCAGGTGGACGCCTACAAAACCGGCGCTCTGAAACTCGAAGCCGAGTACGTGATACCCACCGAGGTGCACCACCCCATGGAACTGCAGGCCATCACGGCGCACTGGGAGGCGCCCGACCGCCTCACGCTTTACGACAAAACTCAGGGCACCATGGCCACCCGCCGCGACTTTGCCAAGCAGTGGGGCCTGCCCGAGGAGAACGTGAAAGTGGTGGCCACCTTCGTGGGCGGCGCTTTCGGCAACGCCCTGCACAGCTGGCCCCACGAGTCGGCGGCCATCATTGCGGCCAAAGTGGTGAACCGGCCGGTGAAGCTCATGCTCACCCGCGAGCAGATGTTCACGATGGTGGGCTACCGGCCGCACACCTGGCAGAAAATCGGGATGAGCGCCACGGCCGACGGCAAAATCACGGCCATCACCCACGAAGCCACGGGGCAGACTTCTACTTATGAAGAGTTTACCGAGTCGACCTTGGGCCAGACGCGCATGATGTACCAAGCGCCCAACCTCACCACGCGCTACCGTTTGGTGGCCCTCGACATCGGCTCGCCCATCTGGATGCGCGGGCCCGGCGAAGCCACCGGCGCCTTCGCCCTGGAGTCGGCGATGGACGAAATGGCCCACCTGCTGAACCTCGACCCGCTGGAATTTCGCCTGCGCAACTACACCGACCAGGACCCCGAGCGCAACCGCCCCTGGAGCACCAAATTCCTCAAGGAATGCTACCAGGCCGGTGCCGACCGCATTGGCTGGAGCAAGCGGCAGCTCAAGCCTGGCATGTTGCGCGACGGCGACTGGCTGGTGGGCTACGGCATGGGCGTGGGTACCTTTGGGGCGCACCGCGGCGCCTCCAAAGCCAATGCCCAACTGCTACCCAACGGCACCGTGCTGCTGCAAAGCGCCGTCACCGACATCGGCCCCGGCACCGGCACGGCCATGACCCAGATTGCCGCCGACACCCTGGGCCTCGACCCCGCAAAAATCCGGTTTGAATGGGGCAATTCCTCATTTGCATCGGCCCCTACCCAGGGCGGCTCGGCCATTGTGAATTCCGTGGGCCCAGCCGTGCAGGAAGCCTGCCTGGCCCTCAAAGCCAAGCTGCGCGAGCTGGCCGCCGCGGGCAACGGCGCCTTTGCCGCCGCCCGCCCGGAAGACGTGGCCTTTGCCGACGGCCACCTCACGCTGAATGGCAACCCCGCCGCCCGCGCCACCTACGCCGACCTGGTGAAGCAAGCCGGCGGCACCGCCGTGGCCGTGGATTCCAAGCCCGGCCCGGATGGGCAGAAGTACTCCATGTATTCCTTCTCGGTGCATTTTGCCGAGGTGCGCGTACACCCGCTCACGGGCGAGGTGCGGGTGAGCAAGCTGGTGAGCTGCGCCGACGCGGGCACCATCATCAACGAGAAAACCGCCGGCAACCAGATGAAGGGCGGCGCCGTGGGCGGCATCGGCATGGCCCTGATGGAGCACGCCATGATTGACGACCGGTTCGGCCGCTACGTGACCAAGGACTTGGCCGACTACCACGTGCCGGTGCACGCCGACGCGCCCGCCGTGGAAGTCTTTTTCGTGAACCAGCCCGACCCGCACGTGAATGCGCTGGGCACCAAAGGCATCGGCGAAATTGCCACCATCGGCGTGGCCCCCGCCATTGCCAATGCCGTGTTCAACGCCACCGGCAAGCGGGTGCGCGAGCTGCCCATCACGCCCGACAAGCTAATATAAACCGGCACCGATAGAGCAAAAGGCTGCCCTGGCGGCTCATGCTTTGGGGTGGTGTAAAACGAAAAAGCCCGTTTGCAATTTGCAAACGGGCTTTTCTGTGGAGATGCAGGGATTCGAACCCTGGTCCAGACAAGGAAATCAACGTGCTTTCTACGTGCGTATCCAGACTTGAATTTTCGAAGAACCTCAGGCGTCAGTCAGGCCCTTGAGTTTCCCTTAGCTGCAGTTGGGTTTCGCCCCCGCATCACAGCTCTGCGAAGGCTATTTTCTACTTACGACGCTCCGAACTCCCAGGTGTAGAAACTTACCCGGGCGGAACGATGACGTTACCTAATTCTAAACTAGGCAGCCATGGCGTACGAATAGTCGCCGGTTGTTTTTCGATAGATTTTTTTACAGGAGAGCTTCCATCAACTCCTGGCACGCTTACCCGCAATTTGCGCAAGCTGTCAATTCCGGTCATCCCCAAATGGTAAAGAACGAGTCCCGCGGACGCATCGAAAGGCCAAGCGGGCCGCGAAGGTACGCGGTGAAAGTGAAACGATGGGGGAGGAGGGAAGGTTTCCGGCGGTTTGGGTGTTTGTGAAAGAGGAAGAACGAAGGCGTCTGAATAAAAAAAGGCGGTCATGCAGAGCGCAGCGAAGCATCTTGCCCGCTTCGTTACAAGCAGTGAATTAGTTACGCTGGCAAGATGCTTCGCTGCGCTCTGCATGACGTTCTGAATACCCAAAACCGCTTCCAAAGCCGCCCGTTTCTGGGTAACTTTGTAGACAGAACTTATGGATAATTTCGTCGTTTCGGCCCGCAAGTACCGCCCTTCCACGTTTCGCAGCGTGGTGGGGCAGCAGCACGTCACCACCACGCTGCAGAATGCCATCCAGAGCCAGCACCTGGCCCAGGCGTTCCTGTTTTGCGGCCCGCGTGGCGTGGGCAAAACCACCTGCGCCCGCATCCTGGCCAAAACCATCAACTGCACCAACCTCACGGCCGAAACCGAAGCCTGCGGCACCTGCGCCTCCTGCGTGGCTTTCCAGGAAAACGCCTCGTTCAACGTGCACGAGCTGGACGCGGCCTCCAATAACTCGGTCGAAGATATCCGCTCGCTGGTGGAACAGGTGCGCTACGCCCCGCAGGCCGGCAAGTACAAGATTTACATCATTGACGAGGTGCACATGCTCTCGAACGCGGCCTTTAATGCGTTTCTAAAAACGCTGGAGGAGCCGCCGAGCTACGCCATTTTCATCCTCGCCACCACCGAGCGCCACAAGATTATTCCCACCATCCTGTCGCGCTGCCAGATTTTCGATTTCAGCCGCATTCGGGTGGAGGACATGCGCGGGCACCTGCGCTACGTGGCCACCCAGGAAGGCATCACCGCCGAAGACGACGCCCTGCACCTGCTGGCCCAGAAAGCCGACGGCGGCCTGCGCGATGCCCTGTCGATGTTCGACCAGATGGTGACCTTCGGCGGCAACAATCTCACCTACAAAGAGGTGGTGCAAAATCTGCACATCCTCGACTACGACTATTATTTCCGCTTAGTCGACAGCCTGCTGACCGAAAACCTCTCCGCCGCGCTGCTCTTGCTCGATGAGGTGATGCAGAACGGCTTCGACCTGCACAACTTCGTGGTGGGCACCGCCGAGCACCTGCGCGGCCTGCTCGTGTGCAAAGACGCCGTGACCGTGCAACTGCTGGAAGTGTCCGAGGGCATCCGGCTGAAGTACGTGCAGCAGGCCCAGGCCGCGCCGCTGGCTTTCCTGCTCTCGGCCCTGAACCTCATCAGCCAGTGCGACCGGGAGTTCAAGCAGGCCAAAAACCAGCGCCTCCACGTCGAGCTGGCCCTGATGAAGCTGGCCTACTTAAATGGCGCCGTGCAGTTCGTCCGCGAGCTAAGCCCCGCCGGTAACGGCGAGGCTAAAAAAAAAACTAGCAGCTTAGGTAACAGCGAAGCTCCGGCTCCCGCCAGCAACAGCAGCAACGGCCATGCCCAACCGGCGCCGACAGCTGCGGTACCTACGCCGGCCGCTTCGCACGCAGCCCCCGCGGCTTACGCCACCGAGTCGCTGGCCGCTTCTTATGCAACTGCGCCGCGCCCGGCGCCCGCGCCGGGTTCCGCCCCGCTCCCCATGCCGGCCGGTGCGCCCGTAGCCACCGGCCCGGCCCCGGCCGACGGCCCCGAGCCGCTGCCCGTGGAAAGCGGCGTGGAGGAATTGCACGACACGCCCAGCATCGAAGACGACCCGGCCGCGCCCGTCACCGAGCGCCACCAGATGCGCGACACGCTGCCGCACGTCGAAATCGGCGTGCCCAGCTTTGAGGGCATCGAGCCCGCGCCGCGCCCCACGCCCCAGGCCGCCCTTGCCAAAATCCCCAGTCTGGCCGGCAGCAAGCTGCCCAGCCTCAAAAGCCTGAGCAGCCGCACCGCCGCTACGGCCAATGCCGCCGCGGCATCGGCCGAGCCGCAGTCCACCAGCGGCCCGGTGGCGCCCACTGACCCCGCCGTGCTGCAGCGCGTGTGGCAGGAGCTGGCCGAGGAGCGCCGCGCCCAGGACCGCATGAGCGAGTTTTGGGTGCTGAACCGGCCGGTGACGGCCGACGCGGAGCACAGCATCGAACTGGCCGTGGATAACCCCATTCAGGTAGACCAGTTCAACGAAATGCGGGTGGAATTCCTGGCCGAGCTGCGCCGCCGCACCGGCAACCCGCGCCTCAACGTGCAACCGGTCGTGAACACGGCCGTGCCCACCGCCCGCAAGCTGTACACGTCTTCGGACAAGTTCGAGTACTTGGCCGAGCGGTTCCCCGCCCTGCGAGAGGCCAAGCAACGGCTGGGACTTGAGGCGGAGTTTTAGAACAATGCAAAAAAGGCAATGGGCCGCGCCACCGGAGACCTGCGGGTTTCTGGTGGCGCGGCCCATTGCCTTTTATTGCCGCAAACGTTTGGGGCGAGCCGCTTCCTCAAAGAGGAGACCAAACCCGGGATGAAACAATCTGCCAAGTTAAGACAAAATTTCGTTTTTTATTCCCCTATCAGCCAGCTACCTTTGTTTTTTGAATCCCCCAGCTACCCTCCTGCGCCCTTCGTGAAAAACAACTTTTTGCTGCTGTTTCCTGCCTTGGCAGTGTTAGGTTTTGCCACGCAGTGCCAATCAAGCAAGTCCGTTACGACGGCCCCGGTAGCGACCGCTGCCGCGCCTGCCGCCGCGCCTGCCGCCACTCCCGCCGCCCCGAAAGAATACCGCTACGAATCGGTGCCGGGCGACCCGCTGGGGGTACGAATTTATCATTTGGATAACGGGCTGACGGTCTACCTGTCGGACTACAAAGACGCCCCGCGCATCCAGACCTACCTGGCCGTGCGCGCCGGCTCGAAGAACGACCCCGCCACTGCCACCGGCCTCGCGCACTACCTGGAGCACATGGTGTTCAAGGGTACCTCGCAGCTGGGCACGCAGGACTGGGCCAAGGAAAAAGTAGAGCTCGACAAGATTGAGGCGCTGTACGAAGTGTACCGCGGCCAGCGCAACGACCCCGCCGCCCGCAAGCGCACCTACCACCAGATTGACTCGATTTCGGGCGTGGCCGCGCGCTACGCCGTGCCGAACGAGTACGACAAGGTAATGGGCGCCATCGGCGCGAAAGGCTCCAACGCCCACACCTCGAACGAGGAGACGGTGTACCAGGAGGACATTCCCAGCAACCAGTTGGAGAAGTGGGCCGCCATTCAGGCCGAGCGCCTGCGCGAAATGGTGCCCCGCCTGTTTCACACCGAACTGGAGGCCGTGTATGAGGAAAAAAACCGCGGCCTAGATTCGGACTTCAACAAGGAGTTTGAGGCGTTGAATGCCTCGCTTTACCCCACGCACCCTTACGGTACGCAGACGACCATTGGCACGATTGAGCACCTGCAAAACCCTTCCATCACGGAGATTAAGAAGTATTTCGGCCAGTACTACGTGCCGAATAACGTGGCGCTGTGTTTGAGCGGTGACCTGGATTTTGACCAGACCATCCGGGTTATCGACAAGTACTTTGGTGCCATGCCGAGCAAGCCGGTGCCGGCCTTCAACGCGCCGGTGGAGCAGCCCATTACGGCGCCCATTACCAAGGAAGTGCTGGGGCCGCAGTCGGAGAACGTGATGCTGGGCTTCCGCCTGCCGGGCAAGGCGTCAAAAGACGGCGTACGGCTGCGCATGATGGATAAAATCCTGACCAACGGCCAGGCCGGCCTCATCGACCTTGACCTGAACCAGCAGCAGAAGGTGCTGGAAGCCGCCTCGTTCACGGACCTGAACGACGACTACTCCACGCACGTCATCTACGGCACGCCGCGCCAGGGGCAGAAGCTGGAAGACGTGAAAGCCCTACTGCTGGGCGAGCTGGCCAAGGTGAAAGCCGGCAATTTTCCCGATTGGCTGATTCCGGCCATCATCAACAACGAGAAGCTGACGCGCACCAAAAGCTACGAAAGCAACGAAGCCCGCGCCAGTGCCATGTACGAGGCCTTTATCGAGCGCATCGACTGGAAAGACTACCTGCAGCAGCAGGACGATTTCGGCAAAATCACGAAGGCCGAAATCGTGAAATTCGCCAACGACAACTACGGCCAGAACTACGTGGCCGTATTCAAACGCACCGGCGTCGACCCCAACAAGGTGAAGGTGGTGAAGCCCGCCATCACGCCCGTGCCGGCCAACCGCGACGTGGCTTCGGCCTACTACAAGCAGCTCACGGCCCTGCCCAGCACGGACCTGCAGCCGGTGTTCGTGGACTACAAAAAGGACATTCAGGAAACCGAAATCAAGCCCGGCCTGCCGCTGTACTACACGCACAACGCCGAAAACGGCTTGTTCAGCCTGTACTACGTGTTCGACCTGGGCAAAAATCAGGACCCGCGCTGGAGCCTGGCCGCCGACTACCTGCAATACCTCGGCGCCGGCCAGTACTCGGCCGCGCAGCTGCAACAGGAATTCTATAAGCTGGGCTGCTCGTTCAGCGTGACCAGCGGCGCCGACCGCACCTTCGTAACCCTGAACGGCCTCGACAGCAACCTGGAGCCCGCCCTGAAGTTGTTTGAACAGCTGCTGAACGCGCCCAAGCCTGATGCCGCCGCCCTGAAAAACATGGTGGCCGGCGTGCTCAAGCAGCGCCAGGACGCCAAGCTCGAAAAGCGCGTGATTCTGAATCAGGCGATGGTGAACTACGTGAAGTACGGCCCGAAAAACCCCTTCACGAACATTCTGAGCGAGAAAGAGCTGAAGGCGCTGAAGCCGGAGCAACTCACGGCGCTGATTAAGAAGCTGCCGACGTACCAGCATCGGGTGTTGTACTACGGGCCGCGTCCGCAGGACGGCACCGTAGCCGTGCTCAAAGCCGACCATCAAACGCCCGCCAAGCTCACGCCCGCGCCTGCCGCCAAAGACTTCGCCGAGCAGCCGCTGAAGGACAAAAAGGTCTACTGGGTAGACTACAACATGGTGCAGGCCGAAATCCTGTTCCTGACCAAGGGCGATTTGTACAGCAAGGAACTGGCCCCGACGGTGGCGCTCTACAACGAGTATTTCGGCGGCGGCATGGGCAGCATCGTGTTTCAGGATTTGCGCGAGAGCAAGGCGCTGGCCTACTCGGCTTACTCCGGCTACTCGAACGCCGACAAGCTGGGCCGCTCCAACTACAACCTGAGCTACATCGGCACGCAGAGCGACAAGCTGCCCGAGGCCATGGCCGGCATGGAAGCCCTGCTCACCGACATGCCCGTGGCCGACGCCAACCTGGAAATTGCCAAAAACGCCATCCGCAACAGCATCAGCACGGAGCGCATCACCAAGGGCGACATCCTGATGAGCTACGAGCGCGCCCGCCGCCTCGGCCTGGATTACGACATCCGCCGCGACGTGTACGCCAGCACCCAGAAAATGACTTTCGACGAGTTGAAGAAGTTTCAGCAGGCCAAGATTAAAGGACAAAACCAGGTTATTCTTGTTATTGGCTCGAAGGACCGGCTGAATTTCAAGGAGCTGGCCAAATACGGCCAGGTGCAGCAGCTCACGCTGAAGGAGATTTTCGGGTATTAACCCACCAGTGGTTGAATGCAGGGAAGCACCTTATCCTGCCTGCACTCAGCGAGATTTTTACCAACGACGCCTGACGCGATAAGGTCCTTCGCTGCGCCCAGGACGACAGATTACTATAACACACGACCCACATGGCAGAGCAAAAAATCACCATTAAAAACGGCAAGCTGACCGTTCCGGACAAACCCACCATTCCCTTCATCGAAGGCGACGGCACGGGCCCGGACATCTGGCGCGCCTCCAAGCTGGTGTTCGACGCCGCAGTGGAAAAGGCCTACGGCGGCAAAAAGCAGTTGGTGTGGAAAGAAGTGCTGGCCGGTGAGAAAGCCTACAAAGCCACTAACAACTGGCTCCCCAACGAAACCCTCGACGCTTTCCGCGACTACCTGGTGGGCATCAAGGGCCCGCTGACTACGCCCGTGGGCGGCGGCATCCGCTCGCTGAATGTGGCCTTGCGCCAGGAGCTCGACCTGTATGCCTGCGTGCGCCCCGTGCGCTACTACGACGGCGTGCCATCGCCGGTGAAGCAGCCGGAGCTGACCAACATGGTCATCTTCCGCGAAAACACGGAGGACATCTACGCCGGCATCGAGTACATGAACGGCACGCCCCAGGCCCAGAAAATGCTCGAATTCCTGCAGGACGAGATGGGCGTGAAGAAAATCCGCTTCCCCGAATCGTCTTCGTTCGGCATCAAGCCGGTGAGCAAGGAAGGCACCGAGCGCCTCGTGCGCGCCGCCATCAAGTACGCCCTAGAAAACAAGCTGCCCAGCGTGACGCTGGTGCACAAGGGCAACATCATGAAGTTCACCGAAGGTGCCTTCAAAACCTGGGGCTACGAGCTGGCCGAGAAGGAATTCGGCGCCAAGGTGTTTACCTGGGCCCAGTACGATAAAATCGTGGCCAAGCAGGGCGTGCAGGTGGCCGATGCCCTGCAAAAGCAAGCCCAGGAGCAGGGCAAGCTCATCGTCAAGGACAGCATCGCCGATGCCTTCCTGCAGCAGATTCTGCTGCGCCCCGCCGAGTACTCGGTGGTGGCCACGCTGAACCTGAACGGCGACTACATCTCCGACGCGCTGGCGGCCATCGTGGGCGGCATCGGCATCGCGCCGGGCGCCAACATCAACTACCTCACCGGCCACGCCATCTTCGAAGCCACCCACGGCACGGCCCCCAAATACGCCAACCAGGACAAGGTGAACCCCGGCTCGGTCATCCTCTCCGGCGTGATGATGCTGGAATACCTGGGCTGGAAAGAAGCCGCCGCCCTCATCAACAAAGGCCTCGAAGCCGCCATCGCCAGCCGGCGCGTGACCTACGACTTCGAACGCCAGATGGAAGGCGCCACGCTCCTGAAAACAAGCGAATTCGGCCAGGAGATTGTGAACAATATGTAGTAGCTTGGCGGCTGCCTACCCAACCAGAGAAACCCCCGCGTCGGCTGCAAGGCTGGCGCGGGGGTTTGTTTATTCACGACATTATGAGAAGAAATAATTACCTGCTCGCCGGCTGGGTTTTATTATTAATTACAGCAATAGCTAGTTTGTATTTTTACTTATTTCACTTTGAAGCTACGCTCTACTTTATAGCTACTTCTTCTGAGAGAGTTAAAGATGTTTCTCATATGAGCCCACAAGATGAATATGAATTGTATGATACAATAATTCCTTATAAACAGCCTGCCTTTTTTACCCAGTTTGCTTTAGTTATCTCACTATTTATTTACACCATAATTATTCGCCGATATCTTGATTTGATTGTTGTCAGAGTAGTTTACTGGATAACATTGTTATTGATGATTTTATTTTCGCTACTAACACTGGCAATGCCATTCATCCCGTATGGGGGAATGGTTGGTTAAAGCTTTTAAGATACACTACTGGCCGGAACCAGTGGATGGCTTGGCCTTGGTGCTTTCGTCGCCCGCCGCGTTATTCTGTAATACTGCTTTCCCGAATTTAATGGTCATCATCAAGCTACAGCCGCTGCGGGAGTTTCTCGAAGCGTACCCCGATGCCCGCGCCAGCCTCAGCCAGTGGATTGCGACGGTGGAGCAGGCCGATTGGGGAACGCCGAACGAGTTGAAAGCCGTTTACCCCAATGCCTCGCTGGTAGCCAACGACCGGGTGGTATTTAACATTAGTGGCAACAAATACCGCTTGGTCGTCCTGATTATCTACCGGGTGCGAACGGTCTTTATCCGCTTCATCGGCCCGCACAGCGCTTACGACAAACTTGATGTTGCCACCATTTAATTATCTTTCGTTATGCTAGCCATCCAAACCATTACCACCGTTTCGCCCATCCGCACCGATGCCGAATTAGCGCAGGCTCACATCCGGCTGGATGAATTGATTGCCGCGAATGCCTACGATTCGCCTGTGCAGGACGTGCGCGACGAGTTTGAGGTCCTGACTGCACTGATTTACTACTACGAGCAGCGCACGAGGAAGCCCAGCGAGTTTGCCGCTTAGCAACCCCCGGCACTTTTGCCGCCCGCCGCGTAGTTTAGCAAACGCGCACCACCAAGCCCCTTCCTGCCATGACCAAAGAGCAAATTCTAGAAACTGTTCAGCAACTGCCCGACAACTTCGAGCTAGAAGACCTTTTTGAGCGCCTGCTGTTTATGCAGCGGCTGGAACAGGCTGCGCAGAACAACGTGGTTTCTTTCGAGGATGCCTGCAAGCTTGTCTGATACAACGCATCAAATATTGAAGACAAAGCAAGATGCTGATTGGGTATTTCGACTGGGCATTCATCATGCTTTTGGTAGGGCTGAATCTCAAATATCGCAATTGGGTAATAAGCTTTAATCAGGGGTGCTTGGTTGGGTTAGTAATTTTTGGTTTTGCACTACCGCTAATTTCGATAGCTATTGAGTTTCGAATTAGTGAATGGCAAAGAGGACCCATGATTGATGCGCTTGAGATGGCATACACCTATTTGCGATTTCCTCTGTATTGGATATTGTACTTGCTACAATGTGTTGTTCTAACCTTTCGAAAGGGAATAAGGAATGAGTACTGAGGCCAGTGAATTACCACGCATGCTTAGATATAAAAAAGGGCACCCGCATTGCGCAGGTGCCCTTTTTCGTAACCTAATTACGTCAGCCACCTACGTCGCCTTCGGACCCTTCGCGGCATCGCCGTCCTTTTGCTCGCGGCGCACCTGCTGCAAAATCTTGCGCAGCGTGTAGTCCTGCAGCTTCACCTTGTCGGCGGTTTGGTAGAGGCTTTTGCCGTCGTCGAGCAGGTGCTTCATCGGGGCGAAGAGGGCGCGGTAGAGCGTCACGTTGGCGGCCGTGAGCAGGCGCTGGTCGCTGAGGCTGCTGCCCTGGGCGGTGCTGTCGGCCACCAGCTGGTCGTAGAGCTCCTGCAGTTGGTCGATTTCGGCCTGGGTCTGGCCTTTGGCCAGCAGCGCGGCCTGGTTGGCTTCGATGTTTTGCAGCAAGGTGCGCAGCGACTCGGCCAGGCCCTCGTGCTCGTCGTTGTTGCGGTCGTGGCGCACGGCTTCCACGCCGAACTTTTTGGCCGCCACCGTGAGGCCCTCGGCGCGGCGCAGCCGGGCTTCGAGGCGGTTGAGCAGCTGCGGCAGGGCCTCAAGCAGCGTCTCGATGCGGGCCGTGATGGCCCCGCGCCGGGCCACGGCCACGCTGCTGCGCACGGCCTTTTCTACGGCCAGCACGGCCGCGTCGTAGTCGGCCAGGAACTTGGGTTTGTAGTCCTCGGGCAGCAGTTCCCGGAAATCGGGTTGGTCGCGCACGTAGCTGGCGCGCAGCCGGCGGGCCACGGGCAGCAGCTCATCGATGCGGAAAGAGAAGGGTAGACGTTCGTCAGCCATTGGGAAAGAGGGAAATAAAGTGAAAATGCAATGCGCAATAGTACCGCTTTTTCCCGACTGGCCGCGCCCGCCCGCGGAACCTCGTCCCAACCGCGCGGAACCCGTGCCCGAGCGTGCGGAACGCACCCCCGGATGCGCGGAACCGTCTCCCGGGCCCGCGGACCCTTTCCCGGACGCGCGGACCGCCCTTCCGGCTGCGCGGACCGCCTTCCCGGATGTGCGGAACGTCCTCCCGGATGCGCGGACCGCCTCACCAGGGGCGCGGACCCCGCCGCCCGTTGCCCAAAAGCGAAACGCGGGTATCTTGGGGCCGTATTGTACCCCTCCATTCTTCCTCCCGCTTCCCCGCCCGCCCCATGCGCATCTCCGGCAAAGGTTTCTGGTTGTTGATTTTGGTGTCGGCCTGCCTGCTGCTCAGCTCTTGGCTGCCGGCCCACCACAAGCTCTGGTTCGTGAGCGAAACCGGCCACGTGGGCCACGGCCAGGCCCTGAACGGGCTGCTGATTCTGCTGCTGTTTGCGCGGTGGAAGCACGCCCGCCCCCTCGCCCTGCTGGTGAATGGGTTCCAGTTTCTATTCGGGGCTTTGATTTTGTTCACCGCCTGGAAGTGGGGTGGCCCCGTGTTGGGCTACAGCCTCACCACCGCGCTGCACCTCGTGGCGCTCAAGGTGCTGAACGATTCCAAATCGGTGCGCGAATACTTGGAGGAAAAACCGGCGGAGTTAGACACACAGTCCACCTAAATCAGGCCGTAGCGAACCGTAGCGCGGACTTTGCAGTCCGCGTCCCCGCGCCGTTCGGTAGTCGTTTGGCTATCCGTCCGGGACGCGGACTAAAAGTCCGCGCTACTCCACCACCACCTTGGTCACGGTGCTGCCGGCGCGCACCAGGTAGGTGCCCGCGTGCAGCGTCTGGGTGTCGAAGTAGCACATCGTGGAGCCGGGCACCAGCGTTTGGCGGGCCACCACGCGGCCGCTCAGGTCGAGCAGCTCCACGGGCTGGGCCTGGCTGCTGGCCACGGCGGCCTGCACCACCAGCAGGTCGTGGGCGGGGCTGGGGTACACGGTCAGGCGCAGGTTTTCGGCGGCGCGGGCCGTGCTGCTCACCACCGGCGCATACACCGTCACGGGCTCGTTGATGACGACTTGCGTGGAGCCCGCGCCGGGGCCCATGAGGGGGAAGTTGGCGGTTTCGACCACGCCGTAGTAGGTCGGCCCCAGCACGTAGGGGTACACCGAATTGCCGTTGCGGTCGATGGTGGCGAAGTAGGCGTAGGTGCCGTTCGGGTACTCCGGCGTCTTGCAGAAGCGGCCGTTGTGGCTGTCGAGGTCGCCGGAGTTGGCCACGTACTCAAAGTCCTCAAAATAGCTGCCCAGGGGCTGGGCCGCCAGCGTGGGGCCCACCTGGCTGGCCGTGGAGCCGTCGGGCAGGGTGGTGCGGCTGCTGATGCTGCGCTTGCGGTAGGAGGGCACCATGCGCTTGAGGGCGCCGGGCGTGGTGGGGGTGGCGTAGCCGTAGCCGCCGTAGATGGGGAAACCGTCGAAGGCAAAACCGATGAGCGGGCCGTGCCGGGTGCTGTCGGGCACGTAAAGGCCATCGGCCAGGTACACGTTGCACACCGTGGAGAGCGGCACGGTGGCGATGTTGAAAGCCGACGGGTTCTGGTGGTGGTGGTAGCTGCCGCCCACCAGCGTGCCCCCTGGCCCGCCCTGAAACACCGGCGACGGGTGCCCCTTGGCGCAATCAAACCCGGCGTTTTCGAACATGATGGCGTTTTGGTGCCATACGCCGCCGTTGTTGTAGCTGCGGCCGTCGGCGTAGTTATACACCGGCACGCCGTTGATGAGCACGCCGGTATTGCCCATGCCCACGGCCGTGGGCGTGCCGGTGTTGGCCTGCGGCGTCAGGGGCAGCTTGAACAGGTAGCGGCGGTTGCTAGCCTGCGAGGGGTTGTTGTCGAGGTAGGGCCCGACGACGTAGGCCGGCAGCCCCGAGCAGTTCACGTACACGCTACTGGCGGAGTAGCGCACGCGCTGCACGTTGGCGTGGGCCGTGTCCTGCACGGGCGTGGGGTTGCCGCTGAGGTAGTGGCGGGCGCGCACGTTGGTGGTGTTTTGCAGCCATTTGGTGATGGCCGGATTGGTCTGGCCGAAGGCGGCTGGCAGCACCGGTAAGGCCAGCACAGCGGCCAGGGAGAGGAGGTGGCGGGTCATGGAGTAGGAATGGGTTGGATGGCAGCTGGGTCGGTGGGAAATGCCGGGCCCGCGCCGGGGTAAGCAAAGCGGGAATCGGTCAGGAAATCGTGGTCGGTCAGCGTCAGCAGGAAGGCGGTGAGGTCCTTCTGCTCATCGGGCGAGAGGCGCAGCGGCGCGCGGAGCTGGGGCGCCAGCGTGGCGCTTTGGTGCAGGCCGGCGGTGTAGTGGTGCAGCACGTCGCGCAGGCGCCGGAAGCGGCCGTCGTGCATGTAGGGCGCCGTCCGCTCGATGTTGCGCAGCGAGGGCACCCGGAACCGCAGCGAGTCTGCGGCCCGGCCCGTGATGGCCGCCCGTCCCGCATCCGGCGCCTGCGAATCGAGTGCCAGCCCGTTGTTCTGAAAGGAGTAGTCGGTGAACAGCGGCTCGCGGTGGCAACTGGCGCAGTTGGCCCGAAACAGTGCCAGCCCGTTCAATTCCTGCGCCGAAAACTCCCCGCCGGCCTCGTGGCGCACGTACTTATCGTAGCGCGAGCGGTACGACACCAGCCCGCTCGTGAACTGCGCCAAGGCCAGCAGCACCCGCTGCCCCGTCACCACCGAGTCGCCCCGAAACGCCCGTGCAAACTGCCCCCGGTATGCCCGGGAGCGGGTGAGCGTGCCCACCACGGCGGCCAGCGTGTTGTCCATCTCCGCCGCGTTGGTGATGGGGTTGAGGGCCTGCACGTCGAGCTGGTTCACGCCCCCGTCCCAGTGAAAAGTGGGGTTCCAGGCCAGGTTGACAAGGGCAAGGGAGTTGCGCCGCCCCAGCCGCCCCTCAATGCCGTGGCTCACCGCGTGGTCGACGTGCGTGAAGCCGGTGGCCTGTAAATGGCAGCTGGCGCAGGAAATGGTGCCGTCGCGCGACAGGCCAGGGTCATAAAACAAAGCTCGGCCCAGCGCCACGCCGGCCCCGGTGAGCGGGTTGCGGGTGGCGTCGTACGTGGGCCGGGGCCAGCCGGCGGGCTGCACCAGCGGCACCGGGCCGCCATCGGCCGGCGCTGGCCCAAAAGCCACCGCGCCCAGCAGCGTCAGGCTTGCGGCCGCCAGGGCCAGCCAGCGGCTAGCGGCGCGCACGGGCCGAGGGGGTTGCGGCCGCCGCAGCGGGCCAGCGGAACATGGCCGCCACGCGGTCGGCCTGGGCAGCGGCGGCGGCGCCGGGCACCTGCACGTCGGGCGTTTGGGCCAGCGGCGCGGCGCCGAGCCATTTATCGGCGTCGGCCAGCAGCGTCAGGGTTGCGGCTGGGCTGGGCGTTGGCAGCGGCAGCCGCACCGGGCGCCGGGTGGCGTAAGGCCGCGCGTACCCGCCGATGTGGAAGGCAAACGCTCGGCGCACGCTGGCGGGCCGGCTGGGGCTGTGGCCCTCAATCTTAGCGTTGATGTATCCGCTCTGCCAGGCCCAGTACATGCCCAGGGCGGGGTCGAGGGGGCCGCCCTGGGCGCCGCCAGTGCTGGCCGCACTGTCAATGCCCACGCTGAAGGCCACGGCCGCTACCGGCTTGGCTGGCGCCTGGGGCAAGTCGATAATCCAGGAATTAGCTTCCTCCAAATCCAGTAAGTGAGCCGCGGCAGGGTCGTGGTAAGTGGTGCCGTCCGTAAAATGCAGGGTGAGCGGGCCCAGGTAGCAGCGCAGCATGGTCACGCTCACGTCGTCGCCGGCCGAAGTGCGTACGGCCGGGCCGTCCAAAACGAGCGGAATCGTTTGCAGCACCGGCTGCACTACGATGCGCCGCCCCGGCATGGCAGCCGGCCGCAAGCCTGGCAAAGCCAGCAGCGCCACAAAGCAGGACAGCAAACGGAAAATCACGGGCTTAGCGGGCAGATGCTATTCGGTACAGCACAATGCTACGCGCCATTGCTTGCGCGCGCGCCGCCCACTCGACCAATGGAAGCCTGCACTCGACCAATTGCGAACTGCGCGCGCCGTTATTCGCCCGGCTTCAGCCGCTGGAAAGCGTTGTTCAGCACTTCGGCCCAGGTGGGGTGGGCCAGTATCATGTTTTCCAGCTCCTGGTAGCGCAGCCGGCCGGCCATGGCCAGTTGGAACATGGTCATGATTTCGCCGCCCTGCTCGCACAGCACGGCCGCGCCCAGCAGGCGGTCGTCCTCGCCCACCAGCACTTCCACGAAGCCATCCGTCTCGCCCGTTTGCACGGCCCTGCCGATGGTGCGGGCCGGCAGCCGGCTCACGCGGTAGGCGATGCCTTGTTCCTTAGCCTGGTTTTTCGACAAGCCGATGCGGCCCAGCTGCGGTTCCGTAAACACCACGTAGGGCAGGGGCCGGTGCGCGGTGGTGCGCTGCCCGGAGTGCAACAGCGCGTCGCGCACAATGCGGTAGTCGTCGTAGCTGATGTGGGTGAATTGCGGGCCGCCCTTCACGTCGCCCAGCGCGTACACGCCACGGGTGCTGGTTTGCAGGTGCTCGTTGACTTCAATGTAGCCCTTTTTGTTGAGCGTGATGCCGGTGTGCTCCAGGCCGAGGTGCTGCGTGTTGGGCTCGCGGCCCACTGCCACCAGCAGGTGGCTGCCGCTGAGGCGGCGCTCGCCGTCCTTAGTGTCCACGGTGAGGGTGATGCGGCCGTCGGCGGCGCGGGCCACGCGGTGGGTTTCGGCGCCCAGCACCAGCTCCACGCCCGAGGCGGTGAGCAACTCTTCCAGCGGGTGGCTCACGTCGGGGTCTTCGCGGGCCATGAGGCGCGGTTTGGTGTCGACGACGGTGACGCGGGTGCCCAGCCGCCGGAACATCTGGCTGAATTCAACCCCGATGTAGCTGCCGCCCATGATGAGGAGGTGCTCGGGCTGCTCGGTGAGGCCGAGCAGCAGCGAGTCGCTGGTGAGGTAGCCGCTGTCGGCCAGCCCCTCGATGTCGGGCACGGCCGCCCGGGTGCCGGTGTTGATGAAAATAAGCGGGGCCGTGAGCTGCTGCTCGCCGCCCCCAACCAGGGCAATGCGCAGGCTGTGCGGGGCCGTGAACTGCGCCCGGCCGCGGATGAGGGTGATGCCGTCGCGGTCCTCGGTAAGCTTGCGGTGGAGGCTGTCGCGCGAGTTCTGGCGCAGGCGGTGCATGCGTTCGATGACGGCCTGGAAATCCACTTCCGGCTCCGGGGCTTTGATGCCCAGCTCGCCGGCGGTGCGCACGTGGTGGGCCCGCTGGGCCGAGGCCAGCAGCGCCTTGGTGGGCGCGCAGCCGTAGTTGATGCAGGAGCCGCCCAGGTAGTCGCTTTCCACCATGGCCACGCGGCGGCCGGCGGCGGCCAGGGCGTAGGCGAGGGGCGTGCCGGCCTGGCCGGCCCCGATAATGATGGCATCAAATGAATCAGCAGGCATGGGGTGGGGGAGGCGAATGGTTGGTGCTACATACGGCCGGGCTTGCGTGCCCGGCTGAGCGCCGCCGCAGAAAACCGCCGCGATGTGCGGCGGAAACCCGAACTTGCCGTATCTGACGTGGTCCGCCGTCTTTTTTTCTTCGCTCTGCTATCCATGAAGCACTTGCTGCGCCTCACTTTTCTGCTGGTACTTGGGGGCCTCACCGGCTGCGCCTCGCTCTACTTTCCGCCGCCGCCGCACGCGCCCATGCTCACGCACCAGGGCGAATTTTACGGCGCCGTGAGCACCAACCAGCACACCAACTACGCCCTGCAGGGCGCCTACGGCCTCACCAACCACCTGGCCGTGGCGGGTACGTTCTCGTCGTTGCACCGCAAGAAATCCGACAAAACCGAAGACATCGACTTCGGCGAAGCCAGCCTGGGCTACTTCACGCGCCTGCCCGACAAGCGCGTGCTGGAAGTGTACGTGGGCGGCGGCGGCGGCGCCACCCGCCGCATCGAGCGCAACGACGCCCAGCTCGCCACCCGCACCCTCGACGGCAGCCTGTCCAAAATCTTCGCCCAAGTGAACTACGCGAAGAAAAAGCAAAACAGCCTGCACCTGTTCAACCGCGACTTCCCGCTCACCTACGGCGCCGCCATGCGCCTGAGCTACATGCAGCTCAACAACTTCACCATCGACAACCTTCCCGCGCCGGGCGAAAACAATGTGTTTTTCGAGCCCATCACCTTCACCCGCACCCAGATTGCGGGGCCGGTGCAGCTGCAGCTCATCAGCGGGCAGATTTTCGGCTTCCGCAACAACAAGTACCTGAAAGCGGCCAACTCGGTGTTTCAGGTGGGCATTGTCATCAACCTGGACAAAAACACCACGCTGGACGACTAGCCCGCAAGCGGCTTCTTTCCTATTGCGGCTTGCTCTCGAAGAAGGTTTTGAGCGGGCGCTTGAAAAGGCCGCCGGTGGTGGTCACGTACACCGTGTCGCGCAGCTGCTCGATGCCGGTGATGGCGGTTTGGCCCAGCCCGTCGTTCTTGAGCTCGCGCACGCGCCCCGTGCCGCCGTTCCACCGCAGGGAATACAGCTGGTTGAACGGGCGCACATAGCCCACCAGACTATCGCCCAGCACCTTAAATCCGCTGCTACGCAGCACCGACGGCACGCCCGTGTACGTGCGCCAGGTTTCCCCGGCGTCGGCCGACACCAGCAGGTTGCTGAGCCCGGCGTGCGCGTACACCTGGCCTTGGTACTTGTAAAAAGCCGTGACGTTATCCTGGCTGCTCACGAGCCGGACGGAGCCGTCCTGCTTTATTTTAAAGACGCTGCCGCCCGTCAGGGCCACCAGGAAATAGTCGTCGATGGCGGTGATGCGCAGGATGTAGGCCCCGGCCGTGGGCACCACGCCCGGCAGGGTGAGCACCCGGGGCTGGACCTGCAACACACGAAACGCATCGAACGTCACTGGGGCCAGCACCAGCCGGATGGCCGGGTCGGTGGGGCCCGCAGCAGTGCGGCGATAGCCCAGCAACAAGTACCGGTTCTGGTTGATGGCCGCAAATTGGTAGTCGCCCTGCGACGATTCTCCGGCCAGCGCCTTGTAGGTAATGGCCTGCGGGTCGAGTTGATGCAGCCGGATGTCCACCGAATAATCCGAGTCAGCCGCATTGGCGTAGGGGGTCACCCGCACTAGCGTATCCGTCAGGGGCCGGGCATACACGTCGGCCGCTAGCGGAAACCGCACGCTCACATCGGTGCCCGCAAAGCCGAGGACCGACAGGTACGGCTGGCCACTCACGCCCGGCGCGGCCTTCCACACGGCGGAGGCCGTTTGCAGGTACAGCGAACTGGCGTCTTTGCCGGTGCTCAGCAGGACTTTGTTGAGGCCGAAAAAGGTTTTCTCCTCGACCCAGCTGTAGGTCTTGTCCACCTCTTTGATTTGAACGTCGGTGTCCTTCTTGCACGCGCTGAAACTCAGCCCAGCGGCCAGCAGCAAGGCCAGGCGTGGGAGGGGAAATGATTGAAAGAGCATGGGGGATAAGTAAGAAAGCGGAAAAATACCGCGCCGGGCTATTCTTTCCGCAGGCGCAGCGTGCGCTGGCCTTCGGGGCTGGCCAGGTGCAGCTGGTAGATGCCGGCCGGCAGGCTCGCGGGCAGCCGCAAGCCGTCGCGCCCGGCCACGGCCACCGGGCCCAGCACCTGGCGGCCCAGCAGGTCGTAAAGCGTTGCCGTGGCCGCCTCCACGCCGCTTCCGCTGAAGAACACCTGCTCCTGGACCGGGTTGGGGTACGCCTGCCAGCCGGCCATCAGGTGGCTCGGCTGCGCAGCAGTGCCCAGGCTGTAGTCGGTGATGCCCACGTCGTCGAGGTTGATGCGCGGGTTGGTGGCCGCCGCAGTGTTGGTGCTCCGGAAGCGCAGGCGCACGTTGCCCACCCGGTTGGCCGTGAACGAATACGGCGTGAGCGTGCCCGTGAGCACCGGCGGGGCGCTGCCGCCCAGCAGGCTGGCGTACGTCACGCCGCCGTCGGTCGAAATTTCGGGCACGAAGGAAACGCCGGTTTCGGTTCCGTAGGTAGCGGCGCTCACCGTCACCACGCCCGCGCCGTTGGACTTGTCAGTGTCCATTTCGATGAAGCCGCCCCCGCGGAGGCGCGCGCCTTTGGCTCCGTTGAACTTGTCGGCCCCGGCGGTGGTGCCAATCAAGGCTTCGCCAAACGTCCAGCCGCCGCTTTGCAGCAGCACCGAAGCGGCGGCGTAAGAGCTTTTGGTGCCCTGTTCAAAGTCCTCGAAAAAGGGCGGCCGGGGCGGCGGCACCACGAACACGCTGGGGCTCACGGCGCCGCCGTTGCCGTTCGTGAGCGTGATGAAGCCCGTGGTGGCCCCGGCGGGCACCACCACGTAGTACTCCCGGTCAGACGGAATCCGAGGGGCCGCGGCGGCCGCAGTACCATTGAAAAAGATGGCGCTGCCGCTACCGCTCGAAACATAAAGATTGGTGCCATAAATGGTAACCAGGGTGCCTGGAGGGCCACTTGTAGGCGAGAATCCGGTGATGGTGGGCGGGCTGGGATTGATGGTAAAGAACTTCATGCCGCCGCTGCCGCCCCCGCCGGGCGGTGGGTTGCTGGCATAGAAATACGAAACCATGGGGGTCGCGACACTGGGCAACGTGACCAGCGCCGTGAGTTGCGTGGGAGAAACATAGGTGGCCGTGATGTTGCTGGCAAGGCCGGCCTGAAAACTGACCGAGGCCCCCGGCACAAAGCCGCTGCCATAAAAGGTGATGAGCACCTGCGTGCCGCCGGGCCCGGAAGTGGGCGAAATGCTGTTGAGCACGCTGGGCGGGTTGGGCGTGGCGGCCGCCGTCACCGAGCCCGCCACCGCCACGTTCTGCGTGGCGGCGCCCGGGCTGGCAATGGTCACCACGCCGCTCACGGAGCCCAGGGCGGCGCCCGTCAGGCGCACATACAGCGGAATGTTGACCACGCTGCCGTTCGTCTGGGTCAGAATTTGGCTGGCACTGAAATTAAAGCCCGACGTCCACGACACCTCAAAGCCGGCGGGCGCAGTGGCCGTCACGTTGCCGGTCAGGCCCGTGCCGTTCACCGTCACCGCTTGCTGGGCCGAGGGCGTGCCCACCGCCGTGGTGAAGCCGCTCAGGCTGGCGGGCGCGGCCGTGAGCACCGCCTGGCCGTGGGCGGCCCAACTGGCGAGCAGAAGAATCAGCAGCAGAAAATAAGGAGTAGCGGGTGCTTTCATAGGGATTGGGCGCACGGGTGGTGAAGTACGCTCCGCCAAAGTACAATGAAAAAGCCCCAGCCGTGGTGGCTGGGGCTTTTTGTGAGAAGCTTCTCGGCTTGCCTGGTCGCTGAACGCAACTACTTGTTGCCCAGCACGCGCAGCATGGTGTCGCCAATCTCGGCCGGCGAATCCACGACGTGGATGCCGCACTCGCGCATGATGGCCATTTTGGCCGCGGCCGTGTCGTCGGCACCGCCCACGATGGCGCCGGCGTGGCCCATGCGGCGGCCGGGAGGCGCCGTTTGGCCGGCGATGAAGCCCACCACGGGCTTCTTGTTGCCGGTTTCTTTAATCCAACGCGCGGCTTCGGCTTCCATGCCGCCGCCGATTTCGCCAATCATCACGATGCCTTCGGTTTCGGGGTCGTTCATGAGCAGTTCCACCGCTTGCTTGGTGGTGGTGCCGATGATGGGGTCGCCGCCGATGCCGATGGCCGTGGTCTGTCCCAGGCCGGCCTTGGTGAGTTGGTCCACGGCTTCGTAGGTCAGGGTGCCCGACTTGCTCACGATGCCGATTTTGCCTTTCTGGAAGATGAAGCCGGGCATGATGCCCACTTTGCACTCGCCGGCGGTCATCACGCCGGGGCAGTTCGGGCCAATCATCGTGATGCCCTCGCGGTCCTTGAGGTAGTGCTTCACGGCAATCATGTCCTTGGTCGGGATGCCTTCGGTGATGGTGATAATCACCTTGATGCCGGCGTCGGCGGCTTCCATGATGGCGTCGGCGGCGAAGGCCGGGGGCACGAAGATGATGCTGGTGTCAGCGCCAGCCTTCTCCACGGCTTCGGCCACGGTGTTGAACACGGGCCGGCCCAGGTGTTCGGAGCCGCCTTTGCCGGGCGTGACGCCGCCCACCACGTTGGTGCCGTAGTCCATCATCTGCTGGGCGTGGAACGAACCCTCGGAGCCGGTGAAGCCCTGCACGATAACCTTGGAATTTTTATTGACCAGAACGCTCATTCGGAGGTGTTTTTGGGAAATTTGATGGGGTGGGAAGGGTGGCCCGGACGGGCAACGGTGGTGCAAAAGTAGGGCTTTTTGAGGCTAGGGCAAGGCGCTTAGCGTAATAACCAAACGCCTGTCATCCTGAGCGCAGCGAAGGACCTTTTCACGTTGGCACTTATTCAACGATGGCAAAGGAGCAAGCGTGAAAAGGTCCTTCGCTGCGCTCAGGATGACAGGCGGTGCGCTACTACAACCAACCCAACCAACCGCGCCCCGACGCCGAAGTTCTTACCTTTGCCCCCTCACCCAAACCCATCCCCACCCAGCCACTTTCAATGTATTTCAACCACGTCATCGAGGCCGTTGGCCACACTCCACTCGTCAAGCTCAACAGCGTCACCAAGGGCATCAAAGGCACGGTGCTGGCCAAGGTGGAGTACTTCAACCCCGGCAACTCGGTGAAAGACCGCATGGCCATCCGCATGATTGAGGACGCCGAAAAGGCCGGCATCCTCCAGCCGGGCGGCACCATCATCGAAGGCACCAGCGGCAACACCGGCATGGGCCTGGCCCTGGCCGCCATCGCCAAAGGCTACCACACCATCTTCGTGATGAGCGACAAGCAGAGCAAGGAAAAGCAGGACATTCTGCGCGCCGTGGGTGCCCAGGTGGTGGTGTGCCCCGTCGACGTGGCCCCCGAAGACCCGCGCAGCTACTACTCGGTGGCCAAGCGCCTGAGCCAGGAAACGCCCAACTCGTTCTACCCGAACCAGTACGACAACCTCTCGAACACCGCCGCGCACTACGACCACACCGGCCCGGAAATCTGGAACGGCACCGACGGCAAAATCACGCACTGGGCCGCCGGCGTGGGCACGGGCGGCACCATCTGCGGCGTGAGCCAGTACCTGAAGGAGCAGAATCCCAACATTTTCACCCTGGGCCTCGACACCTACGGCTCGGTGTTCAAGAAGTACAAGGAAACGGGGATTTTCGACGAAAACGAAATTTACCCCTACAAAACCGAAGGCATCGGTGAAGACATTTTGCCCAAAAACGTCAACTTTGACGTCATCGACCAGTTCATCAAAGTCGCCGACCAGGACGCGGCCCTCATGACGCGCCGCCTGGCCAAGGAAGAAGGCCTGTTTGTGGGCTGGAGCTGCGGCTCGGCCGTGCACGGCGCGTTGGAGTACGCCCGCGAACACCTCGAAGAGGAGGACACAATGGTGATTTTATTGCCCGACCACGGCACGCGCTACCTCGGCAAGATTTACAACGACGACTGGATGCGCGCCCAGGGCTGGCTATAAATAAGCTGAACCATTGCCGGGGTAGTTTCGGTTCGGTATCTTCGTGGAAGCTACGATTAACGCTTTATCCATGTCTGCTAATTTGAACCACATTGTACTCGTTGACGACAACGAAACGACCAGCTTTCTCAACAACCGTTTGCTGGGCCGCTTAGCCGTGGCCGACCACGTGAGCACGTTTTCGCGGGCCGACGAAGCCTTCGAGCAGCTGTGGGGCAACGCCAAAGGCGGCAGCGCCGCCCCCGCGCCCGACCTGGTGTTTGTGGACCTGAAAATGCCCGGCGTGTCCGGCTTCGAGTTTCTGGAGCTCTACAACGCCCTGCCCCAGCCCGTGCAGGACAAAACGGTGATGGCCGTGCTCACCACCTCCATGCACGGCGCCGACACCGCCCGCGTGGCCAAGTACCCCAACGTGGAGTACCTCACCAAGCCCCTCACCGAAGAAAAGATGCTTAAGCTGCTCGAAAAACGGTTTCAGTAATCTGCGTTTTGTTGCAATAAAAAGCCCCGACTCCAACGAGCCGGGGCTTTTTATTTGCCTTTTACCTTGTCAATGATGTCCTGAAAAATGCCCGTCTTTTTCTGCTTCAGGATGATGTAGCGCACCGAGAAAGCCGTAGGGAAGCGGTTCCAGTCGGCGGAGTTGAATTCAATGGTGGGCTTGAAGTCGAAGGCGAGCACAACGCGCCCAAACGGCAGCTTGTACTCGGCCCCAATGATGCCGTCGAAGCCCCAGAAATTGCCGTCGTCCTTGTGCGTGCCGAAGTGCCCGCCGCCGCCCAGATAGTAGTTCAGGCTGGGCCCGAGGATGCCGAAATGCCGCTCGGCCAGCACCGTGGCGCTGCGCTCGCGCGGGGCCAGCATGCCGAGGCCTTCCACGGTGGCTTTGGGCAGAAACACCTGCTGCACGGTGAGGCCGTAGCTGCCCCCGCCGCTGCGCAGGCCGGCGGCGGTGCGGTATTTCTGGGCCGAAGCCGGCGCGGTGGCCAGCAGCGCCAGGCCAACCGAAAGCAAAAGAAGCAGGTGTTTCATAGCAGGGTGCGGGGCTTGCCCCCGTCCGCCGTTAGAACGTCACTTAACCGAAACCGTTCTGCTGGCGGGCGGGGGCGAGCCCCGCACCCTACAACACAACAGGCTATTCCACCGCGTCCACGAACGCGAATTGCTGCCCGTCGAACAAGCCTTTGTCGCTCAGCTTGAGGCTGGGAATGACCAGCAGCGCCATGAACGAAAGCGTCATGAACGGCGCGCCCAGCGGCGAACCCAATTCCTTCGCCAGCGCATCGACGGCGGCGTAGGCGGCGGCCACCTCGGTCCCGGGCTGGTCCGACATGAGGCCGGCCACGGGCAGCGGCACCAGGATTTCGCGGCCGTCGGCGCCCACGGCGGCCAGGCCACCTTTGGCCTGAATGACCAGGTTCACGGCGCGAGCCAAGCTTTCGTCGTCGCAGCCCACGGCGGTGATGTTGTGCGAGTCGTGCCCCACGCTGCTGGCCAGCGCGCCGTGCTGCAGCCCAAAGCCGTGAATGAAGGCCACGGCCGGCTTCGCGTGGGGCTGGTAGCGGTTGACGACGGCCAGCTTGAGCACATCCTGCCCCAGGTTGGGCACCACGAGGCCGTTGGCTACCGTGGCCGGCACGTCGACGCGCGCCGTGATGAGCTGCCCGTCGAAGCACTCGATGACGCGCAGCACCGGTTGCTCCGAAGCAGGCGCGGGCACCTGAAAATCGGTGGCCGCCACGGGCCTGGCGTGGAAATTGTTGACCACCGCAATGGGTGCGGCCGGCAGCAGCGACTGGCCGTTTTCGGCCACCAGTTCGCCGTTCAGGTAGGTTTGCAGCACTTCGAAGTTCTGCAAGTCTTTCACCACGATGAAGTCGGCGGGGTCGCCTTCGGCCAGCAGGCCCACGGGCAGGTTGTAGTGCTTCACGGGGTTGATGCAGGCCACGCGCAGGACGTGGAACAGGTCGTTGCCGAGGGCCACGGCGCGCTGCACCAACTGGTTGATGTGGCCCAGCACCAGCGTATCGGGGTGCTTGTCGTCGGAGCAGAACATGAGGTTGGCGTAGTGCTCGGGCAGCAGGCCGATGAGGGCATCGAAGTTGCGCGCCGCCGAGCCTTCCCGGATGAGCACTTTCATGCCCACGGCCAGCTTGTCGAGGGCTTCTTCGGCCGTGAAGCACTCGTGGTCGGTGCTGATGCCGGCGCTGGCGTAGTGGGCCGCGTCGGTGGCGCGCAGGCCGGGGGCATGGCCGTCCACGGGCCGGCCGGCGGCTTGCGCAATGGCAATTTTGGCCATCACGTCGGCGTCGCGGTGCAGCACGCCGGGCCAGTTCATCATCTCGGCCAGGTAGCCGATTTTGGGGTTCTCGAACAGCTTGGCGATGTCCTGGGCCGTAATTTCGGCGCCGGCGGTTTCAAACGGCGTGGCCGGCACGCAGCTGGGCGCGCCGAAGCAGAACTTGAACGGCGAATGCGCGGCGTTTTCGAGCATGAATTCCACGCCGGCCACGCCCAGCACGTTGCCGATTTCGTGGGGGTCGCTCACGGTGGCCACCGTGCCGTGCGTCACGGCCAGGCGGGCAAACTCGGTGGGCACCAGTAGGGAGCTTTCCACGTGCACGTGGGCGTCCACGAAGCCGGGCAGCAGGTAGGGGAGGGCCGGGTCGGGCGTGGCCTCGTCGGTGGGGGCGATGCCGACGATGCGACCGCCTTCGACGGAAACAATGGCGGGCTGAATGGAACGGGCGAAAACGTCGACGACGTTGGCGGTGAGCGAAAACGAGGAAGTCATGCGTTGGGCGAAAAAGCGGCGGGCCACCGGGTGGGTTCGCAAAGAAGCTTAACTTTGAGTAAAATGAAGGCGCTATGAAAAAATCCTCGTCGTGGCTGTGGCTGCTTGCGGTGGTGCTCGTGCTGGGCGGCAGCTTGTTGGGCGGGTGCGCGGCGCGCACCCCGCAGCAGAAAAAAACCAGCTGGTACAAGCACCACAGCGGCGGCAAGAGCGTGCCGTGCCCCTGCGGCCACTAGCCATTCACCCAAACTATGCCCGATACCAACCCCACGCCCCTCGAATCCATTGAACTGGCCGCCGAACAGGTCCGGCAGCAGCTCAAGCTAAAGGCCTTCGATGCCGAAGGTGTGGCGCACCTGGCCAACTTTATTGAGGCCCAGCGGGGCATCCTGCCGGCCGCTGAGCGCGAGGGCGTGGTGCTGGCGCTGGGCTGCTTTCTGGGGCAGTGCCTGGTGCAGGTGTACCGCGGCGAATGGGGCACCGGCAAGGACGGCAGCACCGGCGTGGGCCTGGCCGGCAGATTTTTTTTTAACCCCTTCCATTTGGTCAATGCGCAACTGAATGAGGGAGAAAGCGCGTCGGTAGCGGCCTTCTTTGCCTCGGTGCCGGGCCGGTTGAAGGCGCCTCCCGCCGCGCGTAAGGGCTGGATTTCGTAATCTTGCGGGGCCAATGGCCGCCCGCGTCGTTATGAAACAACTCGTTATCGCCATTGACGGCTACTCCTCGTGCGGCAAAAGCACCACCGCCAAGGCCGTGGCTGCATTGCTCCACTACGCCTACGTCGACACCGGCGCCATGTACCGCGCCGTGACGCTGTACCTGCTGGAAAACCACATCACCTTCGACGATTTGGCCGGCATCGAAAAGGCGCTGCATGACATCCACATCAGCTTCCGCCGCAACCGCCGCACCGGTCGCAACGAGCTGTTTCTGAACGGGGTGAACCGTGAGGACGACATCCGCCAGATGCGCATCTCCAACTCGGTGAGCGAGGTTTCCGTCATTCCGATGGTGCGGCACGCCATGGTGGCCCAGCAGCAGCAGATGGGCCGCAAGCGCGGCGTGGTGATGGACGGCCGCGACATCGGCACCACCGTTTTCCCCGACGCGGAGGTCAAGATTTTCATGACCGCCGACGTGGAGCTGCGCGCCCGGCGCCGCCAGGAAGAACTGGCCGCGAAAGGCGAAATCGTGCCCCTGGAAGACATCATCGAGAACCTGCGCAAGCGCGACCACCTCGACTCAACCCGCGCCGAAAGCCCCCTGCGCCGCGCCCCCGACGCCGTGCTGCTCGACACCACGCACATCACCATCACCGAGCAGGTCGATTTCGTGCTCGACCGGGCGTCGTCGGCGCTGTTTGCGGCGGGCTGGGATTGAGGGGGCTGGGTTGCGCCACATCATCCGCCCGTTATGTCGAGCTTGTCGAGACATCTCGCGTGGGGCAATTAATTAGTTTTTGCACGCGAGATGTCTCGACAAGCTCGACATGACGGGCGAATTTATGGGAGTGCCCCGCCGCCTTGCCGTACCTTTGCCCCGGCGAACCCCTCGCCGCCGCGTGGTGTTAAACTCACAGCATGAAGGTCACGATTGATAAAAATTCCGGCTACTGCTTTGGCGTTGAATTCGCCATTCAAATGGCCGAAGACGAGCTGGCCCACGGCCACAGCCTTTACTGTCTGGGTGATATCGTGCACAACCGCATGGAAGTGGAGCGCCTGCACCAACTGGGCCTGCGCATCATCGACCGCGAGCAGCTGGCCGAGCTGCACGACACCAAAGTCCTCATCCGGGCCCACGGCGAGCCGCCGGAAACCTATCAGCTGGCCCTGCAAAACAACCTGGAGCTGATTGACGCCAGCTGCCCGGTGGTGCTCAAGCTGCAAAACCGCGTGAAGCACGCCTTCGACCTGAGCCAGCGCCAGGACGGCCAAATTGTGATTTACGGCCAGCCCGGGCACGCCGAAGTGGCCGGCCTCACCGGCCAGACCGGCAACCGCGCCATCATCGTGATGAACGAGGCCGACCTCGACCAGATTGACTTTGCCCGCCCCGTCACGCTCTTTAGCCAAACCACCAAAAGCACGGCCGGCTTCTACAAAATGAAGGCCTTAATGGAGGCCCGCATTGCCGCGGCCGGCGGGCAGCTCGACAGCTTTGACGCCAACGACAGCATCTGCCGGCAGGTGAGCAACCGTGAGCCCGCCCTGGCCAAATTCGCCGCCGAGCACGACGTGGTGCTCTTCGTGAGCGGCCGCAAAAGCTCCAACGGCAAGGCCCTGTTTTCGGTGGTGAATGCGGTGAACCCGCGCAGCTACTTCATCGAAAACGAAACCGAGCTGGACGAGGAATGGCTGGCCGGTGCGCAGTCGGTGGGCATTTGCGGGGCTACCAGCACGCCGCTGTGGCTCATGCAGCAAGTGGCCGAGCGCGTGGAAGGCGTGGGCGAGCTCGCCTAAGGTTTAACGCAGCGTTTTTGTGGCCCGTCAGGTTCCGCTTGACGGGCTTTTTTGTGCGCTCAGCCCAATAACTCCTGTTCGTATAGCCGCCGGCTTTCCTCATCGAAAGCCACCAATACTACCAGCTTGGGAAACTCATTTTCCGCCAGCCATTGCCGCACTTCGCGCACGGCAATGGCCGCGGCTTGCGGCTTGGGGTAGCCGTAAATGCCGGTGCTGATGCCGGGAAAGGCCACGCTCTCCAACCGGCCGGCGGTGGCCAGGCGCAGGCTATTGCGGTAGCAGCTGGCCAACAGCTCCGGCTCGCCCTTGTGGCCGCCGTTCCAGACCGGGCCCACCGTGTGGATGACGTGCGCGGCCGGCAGGTGCCCGCCGGTGGTGATGACGGCCTCGCCGGTTTTGCAGCCGCCCTGGCGGGCGCGTATTTGGCGGCATTCGTCCAGGACTTGCGGGCCGCCCGCGCGGTGGATGGCCCCGTCGACCCCGCCACCGCCGAGCAGGCTGGAATTGGCGGCGTTGACGATGGCCGCCACGGGCTGGCGCGTGATGTCGCCCCGCACGATTTGGATACGACCGGAAAGGGGAGAAGCCATGCGAATGAGCAGCGGGTTGTAATGCCCCGCGAAGATGCGCGATTTAGTCCGTACGCTTCGGCAGCCCCAATTGCTGCTCCAGCCACGGGCTTCGACGCTTCGGCAACGGAAAGTGGCGAAGCCTGCCGGCAAAGGGCCATATTTGACCATCGATTTCAATCACCCTCAACCCCCAAGCTCATGGAAACCCTGCAACGCGACCCCTATCTGTGGCAAAAAGCCAAAGCCCGGGCCAAGTTTCAATCGCACCTCGTGGTGTACCTCGTGGTGAACGCCGGCCTCTGGGTGGTGTGGGCCCTGACCGAACGCCACTACTCCGGCGACATTCCCTGGCCCCTCTGGTCCACGGCTTTCTGGGGCTTTGGGCTGGTGATGCGCGGCCTCGCGGCCTACGGCGGCTTCAGCCACGAGCAGCGCACCCAGCGCGAATACGAGCGCCTGATGCGCGAGCAGGGCGCCCCCGACCCCCTGGATAAGTACCGCTAAGCGGTTTAGTGGCCGATAATTGTACCTTTCTTCTGCAAACTAGGATGGAAACCGTTCCGGCCGAGTCCGGAGGGCTTGGAATTCGAATTTTAGGTGCTCCGGTCGCGGCCGGACTGCTTAACATTCGAATTGCAAGCCCTCCGGACTCGGCCGGAACGGTTTCAACGGCTGTTGGGAGCCCTCCGGACCAGTCCGGAGGGCTTGCAACTCGGATTATAGCCGCCCCGGTCCTGGCCGTGCCCCTTCGCACGGCGTGGGGAAGCCGGCCGGCCCAGCCCAACATGCGGCCGTTGGGCCTATCTTCACCGCCATGAACCGCCCTCGCCCTCCCAAGCGCCTGCTCGGCCGCCGCGAGCTCATCGACTTCCCCGGCTTCGCCCTCGGCGGCGTGGAGGCCAAGGTGGACACCGGCGCCTACACCAGCGCCATTCACTGCACCGACATTCACACCGAAACCGATGCCCAGCAGCGCCCGGTGCTGGTGGTGCGCCTGCTCGACCCCGACCACGCCGACGCCAACGGCCGCCCCCTGACCTTCGACCGTTTCGACCTGCGCGACATCCGCTCCTCCAACGGCGAGGTGCAGGAACGCTACGTCATCCGGGCCGTGGTGCAGCTCTACGGCGAAGATTTTGAAGCCGAATTTTCGCTCTCCGACCGCTCCGACATGAAGTACCCCGTGCTGCTGGGCCGCAGCCTGTTGCGGCAGGGCCGCTTCGTGGTGGACGTGGCCAAGCGCAACCTTTCCTACAAAGCGCTGGCCCACGCCCGGGCCCGCCGCGCCCGGCCCTGACTAGTTTTGCGCAATCAGAACGTCATGCAACAGCCCGTCATGCCGAGCGCAGCGAAGCATCTTTACCGCAGTAGCAAACCAATTACTTGCGCGGTAAAGATGCTTCGCTGCGCTCGGCATGACGTTCTTTATTGCCCGGTGAATCCCTCCGTCCGCTTCTCCACCACCCCCGCCAATCCACCACAATGAAACTGGCCATTCTCTCGCGTGAGCCCAAATCCTACTCCACTCAACGGCTGGTGGAGGCCGCCCTTGCGCGGGGCCACGACGCCGTGGTCATCGACCATTTGCAGTGCAACATCGTGCTGGAAAAAGGCAAGCCCGGCATCATTTACCAGGGCGCGCGGCTCGATGGGTTCGACGCCATCATTCCGCGCATCGGGGCCTCGGTCACGTTCTACGGCACGGCCGTGGTGCGGCAGTTTGAGATGATGAAGGTGCGCACCGCCATCGACAGCCAAGCCATCGTGCGCTCGCGCGACAAGCTGCGCTCGATGCAGATTCTGAGCCGCGCCGGCGTGGGCATGCCCAAAACGGCCTTCACCAACTTCTCGGCCGACGTGCCGGCCATGATTGAGCAAGTGGGCGGCGCCCCGGTCATCATCAAGCTTCTGGAAGGCACCCAGGGCCTGGGCGTGGTGCTGGCCGAGTCGGCCAAAGCCGCCCAATCCGTCATCGAAGCCTTCCACAACCTCAAGGCCCGCATCATCGTGCAGGAGTTCATCGCCGAAAGCAAGGGCGCCGACCTGCGCGCCTTCGTGGTGGACGGCGAAGTGGTGGGCGCCATGAAGCGTCAGGGCAAAGAGGGCGAGTTTCGCTCCAACCTGCACCGCGGCGGCTCGGGCACCCTCGTCAAGCTCACCCGCGCCGAAAAGGCCGCCGCCCTATTGGCCACCAAAGCCCTGGGCCTGGGCATCGCGGGCGTCGACATGCTGCAAAGCAAGCGCGGCCCGCTGGTGCTCGAAGTGAATTCCTCGCCCGGCCTGGAGGGCATCGAGAAAGCCACCAAGCAGGACATTGCCGGCCGCATCATCGAGTACAGCACCACGCTGGCGGCGAAGAAAAAAACCAAAGCCAAGCCCAAAAAAGGCGCCGGCCAGGCCGTGGATGCGCAATCGGACGTGCCCAGCGGAAAGTAAGGAATGACTAGTAGCCGCAAGGCCGTCATTCTATTCGGAACGTCATGCAGAGCGTAGCGAAGCATCTCGCCTGCTTTCACTAATTCTGATGATTGAATTAGTTGTGGCACGCAAGATGCTTCGCTGCGTTCTGCATGACGTTCTTTCTGTTCTGTTGCCTTCCTGATAGCAATTCCTGCCCATGCCCAACCCCGCCGCCCCGTTTCACCTCAACGGCCTTGCCATTGCTCCCGGCGAGCAGGTGCTCACGCGCCTGGTGATTTCGCGGCTGCCCTCGGGCACGGTGATTGACGTGCCGGTGCACGTGTTCCGAGCCCTGGAGCCGGGCCCCACGCTGCTGCTCATGGGCGGCATGCACGGCGACGAGGTGAACGGCATCGAAACCATCCGGCGGCTGGTGCGGCGCGAGCTGCTGCGGCCGCTGCGGGGCAGCATCATCGCCATTCCCATCCTCAACATCTACGGTTTCCTGAATTTCAGCCGCGACGTGCCCGACGGCAAGGACGTGAACCGCTCGTTTCCGGGGTTTCCGCGCGGGTCGCTGGCCGGGCGCGTGGCGCACCGCTTCATGCGCGAAATCATGCCCCTGATTGACTACGGCATTGATTTCCACACCGGCGGGGCCGCCCGGGCCAACTACCCGCAGGTGCGCGGCCTGCTGGGCGTCGACCCCGAAATAGACGCCCTGGCGGCGGCGTTTTCGGCGCCCTTCACGCTGCACGCGGCCCTGCGGGCGGGCTCGCTGCGCGAGGCGGCGCACGGGCTGGGCAAGCGCGTCATCGTGTACGAAACCGGCGAAAGCCTGCGCCTCGACGAGTCCGGCATTGAGGAGGCCGTGGCGGGCACCTTGCGCGTGATGCACCACCTGGGCCTGGCGGCCGAGGCCCCGGCGCCGGCGCGGCCCAGCATTGTGTGCCGGCGGCATACGTGGCTGCGGGCGCGCTTTGCGGGCGTGTTCCGCGCGCACGTCGAGAACGGGCATTTTGTGGAAAAAGGCCAGATTTACGGCTCCGTGGCCGACCCCTACGGGCAGCAGAGCGTGCGGCTGGAGTCGCCGTTGAGCGGCTACGTCATCGGGCTGAACCACATGCCCGTGGTGAACCAGGGCGACGCCCTGCTGCACATTGCCGTGCCGGAATAAGGGAGGCACTGCGCTTAATGCAGGAGGAATGAGGAATGAAGATTGGGGAAGGGAAGAGGGGGCAGCGCCGGCTGTCATCCGGAGCGCAGTGAAGGACCTTATCAAGCCCGAGCAAGTCGTTTAAATGGGAGAAGGTCCTTCGCTGCGCTCAGGACGACAGAAGGGCCCAATTCCCCAATCTTCATTCCTCCTTTCCTCATCAAGCGCAGCGTTGCGCCTTACTTTTGTTTTTTCCTCATCTGCGCATTTCAATGAAAAATCCCCTTCAGTTAACCATTAACATCGTGCTGGCCCTGGCCGTGGCCGGGTTGTACTTCCTGCATTTCAACCAAAAACCGGTGGCCCCCGCCATTGCCACCGACAAATCCACGGCCGTGCTGGCCTCGCCCGAGTTGAACACCGCCGACACCACGGCCGCCGCGGCCCCGGCCGAAGCCAATGCGCCCGTGGCCGAAACCACGCCGGAGGCCTCGGCCGCTCCCGCCTCGGCCGCCGCTGCCGGCAACGAAGGCAAAATCGTGTACGTCGAGTCGGGCAAGATGCTGGACGGCTACCAGGGCATGAAGGACGCCCGCCGCGCCTTTGAGGCCAAAGCCCGCGGCTGGGAAAACCAGAACCAGAAGCTGATTGCCAACTTCCGCGCCGCCGTGGAAGCCTACCAGAAGCAGGCGCCCACCCTCACCCCGGAGCAACGCGCCGCCACCGAGCAGAAGCTGCAGGCCCAGCAGCAGGAGTCGGGCCAGGCTCAGCAAAAAATTCAGGCCCAGGCCCAGGAAGAAGAAGCCAAGCTGACCCAAACCGTGCTCGAAAGCGTGAACAAGAAAGTGGAAGCCTACGGCAAAGCCCACGGCTACAAGCTCATCCTGATTGCGGCTCCCAGCGGCACCATCGCCTACGGCCAGAAGGACCTCGACATCACCACGCCGGTGCTGGCCTACCTGAACGCGGAATACCGCAAGAAATAGGCGCGGCGGCCCTTTCTTCACCGTTTGCTCAGGCTGGGAGGCCGTATTTAGCCGAAACCCGCCGAACGATTAAACCCGGCGGCGGTGTTTTCGTCTAAAGTTCGTAATTGTCCTCTCATCACTAACGGACGCGCTTCGGCGCGATGTATCATGCGGACCAAATCACTGATTCTCGCTTTCGGCCTGTGCCTGCTGTTGCTGAGCAGCCACGCGGCCAGTGCCCAGGTTTCCGTCAGAATTGGCGGCGGGTATTATCCACGGGCCTATTATGGGCCGCGCTATTATTACCCGCCCCGCCCGGCCGTGGTGTATGCCGTGCCGCCGCCCCCCGTGTACTACGCCCCCGCGCCGGTGTATTATCCCCCGCGCCCGGTATATGTGGCGCCGCGGCCTTATTACCGCGGCCGCGGCTACGGCCGCCGCTGGTAAGTCTGGTTTAGCTTCGTTGCCCAAAGCCCCGCCCATTCCGGCGGGGCTTTTTGCTGCCCATGAGCCCCGGACGGCGGGCCGCGGCGCTGTGCGTAAGTTTAGCGCCCTGTTCCCGCCCGTTCCATGATTTCCGCTTTGAAAACGTCGCCACCGCCCGCTGGCCGGGTGCTGCCGCTGGTGGTGGCCGCGCAGTTTGCCTGCACTTCGCTCTGGTTTGCGGGCAATGCCGTGCTGCCGGGCTTGCTGCGCGAGGCCCACCTCACCGGCGCGGCGCTTGGGGCGGTGGTGTCGGCGGTGCAGCTGGGGTTCATCGTGGGCACGCTCGGCTTCGCGCTGCTCGCCCTGGCCGCCCGGGTGTTGCCGTCCAGGCTGTTTTGGTGGAGCGTGGTGGCCGGCAGCCTGGCCAACGCCGGCCTGCTGCTGCCCGGCCAAACCAATGCCACGCTGCTGGGTCTGCGGTTTGCGCCGGGTTTTTTTTAGCCGGCATCTACCCAGTGGGCCTGAAAATAGCCGTCGATTTATTACGACAACGGTCTGGACCGCGCGCTAGGCTACCTGCTGGGGCCGTTGCTGGGCCTGCTGGCCACGCGCCGGGCGGGCGCTGCGAAAGTGGGCTGATGCGCGGCATTTTGCTTAATCTTGCTTTCCCGAGCCAGTTGGTTGGCCGGGGCAAGCCTTTTTGCATGAAACGTTACACGTTGTTTTTAGGGGTTGCGCTGGCGGCAATGGCCGCGGGCTGCAACCAAACCGCCCCCGCTACCTCAGCTCCCACTGCGGCGCCCGAAGCAGCGGCCGCGTCCGTGGCGGCCGCTCAGGCCGATTCCGCCGTTGCCGCCACCGTAGCGCCGCCCGCCGATGCCGCGGCGGCAGCGCCTGCTGCCGCTCCCAAGCTGGCCGCAGCTCAGACCATCAAAGCCTCCTTCCGCTTTCAGCCCAGCCCCAACCCCGACGACCCCGCCCACCCGCGCACCAGCGCCCACCTCGTGCTGCAAGGCGGCAAGCCCCTGGACATTGACCTGGGAAAATTCGCGGGCAAGCCTGATGTGGTGGACGCTGCCAAGGCCAAAGCCGCCAACTTTCCGGCCGGCATGCTGATGGGCTTCCGCAGCTATTCGGCCGCCACCGGCACCAGCCAGGACCTGGCCGTGCTGAGCGTGGACGGCCACCGCCTGCGCATCGTGCAGCGCAAGGTGGAGGAAACCGCCTCCGAGCCCGGTACCTTCGAAACCGCCCGCGAAATCCCGCTGCCGGCCAACACCCAGGTGGTGGCCGCCGCGCAGAAGTGATTTTTAAGTAGTACGTTAGGGCATGGATAATGCTATACTGCTGGGCCCGCTGAAGGGCGCCACGCGCCGCGAAGTCGGCGGCGTGCAAGTCGACGTGGTGCCCACCGGCAATGCCCGGGTCAAGCGCATTGTGTACCCGGTGGGCTTCCGCTGGTCGAAAAACCTGAAGGACATCGTGGGCACGGCGCTGTGCACGCACGCGCACGTCGGCTTTCTGGCCAGCGGCCGCTTCACTATTCAGTACGCCGACGGCGCCATTGAGGAGTTTGTGGCGCCGCAGGCGGTGGCCATCGCGCCGGGCCACGACGGCTGGGTGGTGGGCGAAGAGCCGGCCATTCTCATTGAATTCGACTTCGAGGGCGAAACCGTGGAGCGCCTGGGCCTGGCCAGCCGGCATTAGCCAGGCGGGTGCATAGCCGGGCGCGTTACTTTGCGCTATCAACCTGCGCCCCACCATGCCCACCGGCACCATCCTGCTCATCGACGACGAAGCCATGCTGCGTCAGGCCGTGGCTCGCACCCTGGAGCTGGAAGGCTACACCGTGCGCCAGGCCCCCGATGCCATGCGCGGCCTCGAAACCCTGCGCGAGTACGCCACCGAAATTCTGGTGGTGCTGAGCGACGTGAAGCTGCCCGACGGGCGCGGCCTCGACCTGCTGCCTCGCTACAAAACCCTTGCGCCCCTGGCCGAAGTGGTGCTGATGACGGCGTACGGCACCATTGCCGACGGCGTGCGCGCCATGAAGGAAGGCGCGTTTGATTACCTCACCAAGGGCGATGCCGATGACCAATTGGTGGTAGTAGTGGAGCGCGCCGCCGAGAAAGCCCGCCTACAGCGCCGCGTGGCCGATTTGGAGAAGAAGGTCGGCGTGCAATACAGCTTCGACTCGATGATTGGGCACGCGCTGGCTTTGGAGCAAGCCAAGAAAACTGCTCAGCAAGTTGCTCTCACCGAGGCCACTGTGCTGCTGGAAGGGCCCACCGGCGCGGGCAAGGAGCTATTTGCCCAGGCCATTCACCAGGGCAGCCCGCGCCGGAGCAAGCCGTTTGTGGCCGTCAATTGCAGCGCCTTCCCGAAAGATTTACTCGAATCGGAGCTATTTGGGTACAAGAAAGGTGCCTTCACCGGAGCCATGACGGACAAGAAGGGCCAGTTTGAGGAAGCCAGCGGCGGCACCTTGTTTCTGGACGAGATTGGGGAGCTGGAAGCCGGCGCTCAGGCCAAGCTACTGCGCGCCCTCGAAACCCAGGAGTTCATCAAGCTCGGCGACAGCCGCCCCACCCGCGTGAACGTGCGCCTGGTGGCCGCTACCAACCGCAACCTGCGCCAGGAAGCCGATGCCGGCCACTTCCGGCCCGACCTATACTACCGCCTCTCGGTGGTGGTTATTCCGGTGCCGGCCCTGAGCGCGCGCCGGGCCGATGTGCCGGCGCTGGTGCAGTTCTTCGCCCAACAATTCGCTGTGAAGTTGCGGCAGCGTGCCCTCGTTATCAGCCCCGAGGCGCTGCGCGCACTGGAAAGCTACAATTGGCCCGGCAATGTGCGCGAGCTGAAGAACGTGCTGGAGCGCGCCTCCATTCTCACGCCGCCCAACCAACCGCTGGCCGTGGAAGACCTGCCCATCGAAATCCAGTTGGCCGCCGCGCCCGACAGCCCCATTTCCGACGACCCGCGCACCCTGCGCAACGTGGAGAAACAGCACGTACAGCGCATTTTGCTGGAATGCGGCGGCAACAAGGCCGAAGCGGCCCGCGTGCTGGGCGTGGCCCACACCACGCTCTACCGCAAAATTCAGGAATACGGGTTGTAGAGACGCATAATTGCGTCTCGTCGTCGAACAAAGCACCAGCACGATGTAGAGACGCGACCCTTCGCGTCTCTACATCGTGCTAGCGGCCTATGCCGTGCGGCGGCAGGTCGCCGTTGAACTCGCCGTTGCTGGTCCACAGGTCGAAGGCGGCCATGGAAAGCTGATGGGCCATGAATTCCCGGCAATTGTAGCCGCGCCATTCGAGGCAGAAGCGTAGGAATTCCGGCTCGGCCTGGCTGGCGGCGAAGCCGCGGGCCAGTACGCGGGCGCGGCGGGTGGGCGGCAGCGCATCCAGCCAGTCGTAAAAGTCGGTGGCGGTGAGGGTAAAATTGGCGGCCTGCTTATAGTAGGCTTTGGCCGCGTGGGTAATCTCGGCGAGTAAGTCGGGCATATTAAGGAATCGGGAAAAGGCTCTACCGAGCAGGGGAAGACCCTTTGCCGAATGCCAACGCGGGGCCAAGGCATCCTAAATGCCGTTGCCGCACTCTGGAGCGGCTTCCCGGCATTACCGCGCCCTAGCGTTTTGCAAACCGGACTAGCAAAACGCTAGGGTCTGGCTGCTGCTAGTGCGATGAGAAAGAGGTGGAGGAAAATTATTGTTATTCATAGTCAGTGAGTTGGGTGTTGATGGTGACGCTATGCGGCCCTTGGGGCCGGGGTTTGCCCTAGGGCTGGCACACCCAATCATTCACCCGTTTTCCTGACTCTTATGGCTGCTGCCCTCCTGATTCCGGTCCTCTACGTCGCCGGCCTTGGTGCCTTCTGGCTCTTCTACAAATCGGTCGATTTTTTCGACAACATCTAACCCCGCCATCGCTATGATGCTCGCCCTGCTTTTCCTCTCCCTTGCCACGTTCGGCTACCTGTGCTATGTGCTGCTGAAACCAGAGAAATTCTGATTTGAACGCTCCTGAACGGTCATGCTGAGCTTGTCGAAGCATCTCTACCTCAATAGTAATCAATGCTGACTCAACGAAGCGGTAGAGATGCTTCGCCAGGCTCAGCATGACGTTCTGGGCACCCAAATTCCTCTATCAACCATGAACAAAGAACTTCTCGGCATCCTCGTCATCTTCGGCAGCACGGTGCTGCTGGCGCTGCCGCTGGGCCGCTACCTGGCCACGATTTACCGCGGCGACAAAAGCTGGACCGATTTCCTGGCACCGCTGGAGCGCCTGCTGTTCCGCGCCGGTGGCATCGACGCCAACCGGGGCATGACCTGGCAGCAGCACCTAGTGGCCCTGCTCACCATCAACCTGGCGTGGTTCATCTGGGCCATGTTCGTGTTTTGCACCCAAGGCCTGCTGCCGCTCAACCCCGACGGCAACCCCTCGATGACGCCCGACCAAGCCTTCAACACGGCCATTTCCTTCCTGGTGAACTGCAACTTGCAGCACTACTCGGGCGAGTCGGGCGCGACCTACTTCTCGCAGCTGTTTGCCATCACCTTCCTGCAATTCGTGACGGCCGCCACGGGCATGGCCGCCTGCGTGGTCGTCTTCAACGCCCTGAAAGAAGGGACTACGGAGAAGCTGGGCAACTTTTACAACTACTTCGTGAAGAGCATCACCCGCGTGCTGCTGCCCATTTCGCTGGCCGTGGCATTGGTGCTGGTGTTCCAGGGCACGCCCATGAACTGGGCTGGCAAAGCCCCCATCGTGACGGTGCAGGGCGACTCCGTGAGTGTGAGCCGTGGCCCGGCTGCCGCCATGATTGCCATCAAGGAGCTGGGCACCAACGGGGGCGGCTTTTTCGGGGCCAACTCGGCCCACCCGCTCGAAAACCCCACCTACCTCACCAACGCCGTCGAGAACTTTGCGCTGGTGCTCATTCCGCTGGCCATGGTATTCGCCTTTGGGTATTACCTGAAACGCCCCAAGCTTTCCCACATGGTGTTCGGGGTGATGACGGTGGGCTTCCTGATGCTGCTGGCGCCCACGGTGTACTATGAAATGCACGGCAACCCCGCCATTGCCCACATGGGCGCCGGCCAGCGCCTGGGCGCCATGGAAGGCAAGGAAGTGCGTTTCGGCGCGGCGGCCTCGGCCTACTGGGGCATCACCAACACCGTGATTTCCTGCGGCTCGGTGAACTCCATGCACGACTCGCACATGCCCATTTCGGGCATGGCCGAACTGCTGGGCATGATGACCAACGCCTTCTACGGCGGCGTGGGCGTGGGCTTTCTCAACTTCTTCGTGTTCGTCATCATCGCCGTGTTTATCTCGGGGCTGATGGTGGGGCGCACCCCGGAATTCATGGGCAAGAAGATTGAGGCGCGGGAGATGAAAATTGCCATCATCGTGGCGCTGTTGCACCCGCTGCTCATCCTCACGGGCACGGCCCTTTCGGCTCACCTCTACGCCGGGAACCCCACCGAATACGCCGGCTGGCTGGCCAACCCCGGCTACCATGGCTTCTCCGAAATGCTCTACGAATTCACCTCCTCGGCCGCCAACAACGGCTCCGGCTTCGAGGGCCTCGGCGACAACACGCCGTGGTGGAACATCAGCACCGGCATCGTGATGATACTGGCGCGCTACCTGCCTATCGTCGGCCCGGTGGCCATTGCGGGGCTGCTGGCCCGCAAGAAATTCATTCCCGAAAGCGCCGGCACCCTGCGCGTCGACACGGCCACTTTCGGCGTGATGGTCTTCTTCGTGATTTGGATTATCGCCGCGCTGGCCTTCTTCCCGGCCCTGGCGCTGGGGCCGCTGGCCGAGCATTTCACGCTATACTAGCACCCGCTTACACACGCCGCGCGTCTCCTTACACACGCCTCGCGTCTCCTTACACACGTCTCGCGCTCGATTACACACGCCACGCGCTCGATTACACACGCCTCGCGCCCGATTACACACGTCTCGCGCCTGCTCACACACGTCTCGCGCCTGCTCATACACGTCACGAGCTCGCTGACACACGCCACGCGCTCGCTGACACACGCCACGCGCCTCCTTATACACGCCACAGGCCTCCTCATACAGGCAAAGTGCTTGCTCATACGCCCCACGGGCCGTCCCGCCCTTTGATTCTCTTTTAACATGGCTTCCCAATCCCAATCTTTGTTTCAACCCGCGCTGGTCCGCGAAGCCGTCGGCCAGGCCTTCGTCAAGCTCGACCCGCGCACCATGTTCCGCAATCCGGTGATGTTCACCGTGGAAATCGGGACAGTGGTAATGTTCTTCGTCACCATCGGCCTGCTCTTTAAGCCCGATGCGGCGCAGGGCAGCTTCGGCTACAACTTCACGGTGTTCGTGGTGCTGTTTCTGACCTTGCTGTTTGCCAATTTCGCCGAGGCCATTGCCGAAGCGCGGGGCAAAGCCCAGGCCGATTCGCTCCGCAAAACCCGCCAGGACACGCCCGCCAACGTGCGCCTCGACAACGGTCAGATGCAGGCCGTTTCATCGGCCCAGCTCCAGAAGGGCCAGGTGTTCGTAGTTGAAGCCGGGGAGATTATTCCCACCGACGGCGAGATTATCGAGGGCCTGGCTACGATTGACGAGTCGGCCATTACCGGCGAGTCGGCCCCCGTGATTCGGGAGGCGGGCGGCGATAAATCCAGCGTGACGGGCGGCACCAAGGTGCTTTCCGACCGCATTGTGGTGCAGGTGACCACCGCGCCCGGCGAGTCGTTTCTCGACAAGATGATTGCGCTGGTGGAAGGGGCTTCGCGGCAGAAAACGCCGAACGAGATTGCCCTCACCATCCTGCTGGCGGGCTTCACGCTGGTGTTCGTGATTGTGTGCGTGACGTTGCAGCCTTTCGCCGAATACTCGAAAACGCCCATTGCGGTGGCCTCGTTTATCGCGCTGTTCGTGTGCCTGATTCCGACCACCATTGGCGGGCTGCTCTCGGCCATCGGCATTGCGGGCATGGACCGCGCCCTGCGCGCCAACGTCATCACCAAGAGCGGCAAAGCCGTGGAAACGGCCGGCGACATCGACGTGCTGCTGCTTGATAAAACCGGCACCATCACCATCGGCAACCGCAAGGCCACGCACTTCTGGCCCGCGCCGGGCGTGCCCATGCAGGAGTTCATCGAGCAGGCCACCGTGAGCTCCCTCACCGATGAAACGCCCGAGGGCAAGAGCATTGTGGAGCTGGCCCGCGACAACAAAGTGGACCCCGCGCAGCTGCAAAGCCGCCTGAACGGGGCCGAACTCATCAAGTTCACGGCCGAAACCCGCAGCTCCGGCGTGACGCTGGCCAGCGGTGCCCGCATTCGCAAGGGCGCGGCCGATGCCATCCGCAAGCTGGCCGAACAGGCCGGCCAAACCTACCACAACGACGTGGCCGACCGCGTAAAAACGGTGGCCAGCAACGGCGGCACCCCGCTCGTGGTGAGCGAAAACGACCGGGTGCTGGGCGTGGTGGAGCTGCAGGACATCATCAAGCCCGGCATTCAGGAGCGGTTTGCACGCCTGCGGGCCATGGGCATCAAGACGGTGATGGTGACCGGCGACAACCCGCTTACCGCCAAATTCATTGCCGAAAAAGCCGGCGTGGATGACTTCATTGCCGAAGCCAAGCCGGAGGACAAGATGCAGTACATCCGCACCGAGCAGCAGCAGGGCAAGCTGGTGGCCATGATGGGCGACGGCACCAACGACGCCCCCGCCCTGGCCCAGGCCGATGTAGGAGTGGCTATGAACTCGGGCACCCAGGCCGCCAAGGAAGCCGGCAACATGGTCGACCTCGACAACGACCCCACCAAGCTCATCGAAGTGGTCGAAATCGGCAAGCAGCTGCTCATGACGCGCGGCACGCTCACCACCTTCAGCATCGCCAACGACGTAGCCAAGTACTTCGCCATCGTGCCGGCGCTGTTCATGGTGGCCATTCCGGCCCTGGGTGCCCTGAATATTATGGGCCTGAAGTCGCCGCAGTCGGCCATTCTCTCGGCCGTGATTTTCAACGCCATCATCATCCCGGCCCTGGTGCCGCTGGCGCTAAAAGGCGTGGCGTATAAGCCAGTCGGGGCCTCGGCCCTGCTCCGCCGCAACCTGCTCATTTACGGCCTAGGCGGAGTGGTGGTGCCCTTCATCGGGATTAAGATTATTGACTTGGTCGTGGGTGCGTTTTTGTAAACCAGAACGACAAACTCCCCTCCTCAGATGAGGAGGGGATGTTCGAGCCGCAGGCTCGGACGCGGGTGGTGCCACCGGAGGGAATCCGTTGAACGACACCCGAACGAAACCTGCGCTAAATCAGCCAAACGCTTCACGCTGCATAACCTCAACGCAAGTCGTTCAACGACTTCAACCACCCCAGCTGACGCTTCGCGCCAGCGTCCCCTCCTCATCTGAGGAGGGGAGTTTGACCGCCAAATTCCAACCCATGAAATCCCAACTCTTTTCCGCCCTTCGCCTCACCCTCGCCATGATGGTATTGTGCTGCGTGCTGTACCCTGCCTTGGTGTGGGCCGCTGCCCAACTTGCGCCCGGCCACGGCGAGGGCGTCCAGATTGCTAAAAACGGCCGCGTGGTGGGCTTCGCCAACGTGGGCCAGAAATTCGACAAGCCCGAGTATTTCAACTCCCGCCCCTCGGCCGCCGACTACCACGCCGACGCCAGCAGCGGCTCCAACAAGGGCCCCAGCAACCCCGAATACCTGGCCGTGGTGAAAGCCCGGCTCGATACCTTCCTGCTGCAAAACCCCGGCGTGAAAGCCGCCGACGTACCCGCTGAGTTAATTACCGCCAGCGGCTCGGGCCTCGACCCGCACCTTTCGCCGGCCGGCGCGCTGGTGCAGGTGCCCCGCGTGGCGCACGTGCGCCGGCTGGATGCCGCCCGCGTGGAAGCGCTGGTGCGCCAGCAAATCGAGCCCGGCACCCTCGGCCCCGACCACGTGAACGTGCTAAAGCTCAACCTGGCCCTGGATGCACTTTCGGGCTTGTAATGGCCGAGGTTAAGCAACGATTTAGTGACTGCGCCGCCCTGCGTGGCGTAACTCTTTTTATTCTTTTGGCGAGGCCTGAGGCCCGCCGGTTCTCCATGAAATACCTCTTATTGCCTGCCCTCATCGCCTTGAGCACGAGTGCCGCCCTGGCCCAAACCACTCCCACCACCGACCCGGCCCTGGCCGTGCCGCCGCCCGCCGCGCCCGCGCCACCTGCTGCGCCCGCGCCCGGCCCGCTCACCACCTACGGCTTCGTGGATGGGTATTACGGCTACGATTTCGACCACGCCAACGGCAACAACCGCCAGTCGTTCCTGTACTCGCACGGCCGCCAGAACGAGTTCACCATCAACCAAGCCCTCATTGGCCTGCGCTACGACGATGGCAAGGTGCGCGGCGCGCTGGGCCTGCACGCGGGCACCTACGTCTCGGCCAACTATGCCAACGAGGACCCCGTGCTGCAACACGTGTACGAAGCCTACGCTGGGTTTCGGCCCTTCGCCAAAGCCTGGTTGGATATGGGCATTTTCGGCTCACACATTGGGTTCGAGTCGGCCATTTCGAAGGACAACTGGACGCTGACGCGCTCCATCATGGCCGAAAATTCGCCTTACTACGAGTCGGGTGCGCGCTTGACTTATGAGGTCGGCCCCAAGCTGACCCTGGCCGGACTGGTGCTGAACGGCTGGCAGAACATCCGCGAAACCAACCAGGCCAAAGCCCTCGGCACCCAGCTGCAGTGGAAGCCTTCGGATAAGGTGCTCATTAACAGCAGTACTTTTTATGGCAACGAGCAGCCCAGCGCGGAGGCCGTGCGCCGGCGGTATTTCCACGATTTCTACATCACCTACGCCGCCACCAGGCGCACCAATCTGGCGCTGGTGTTCGACGTGGGCAAGCAGCAGGGCGTGGCCTCAGAAAAGTACGATACCTGGCACGCGGCCTCGGCCTTCGTCAAATACAAGCTGGCCGATAAGCTTTCGGCCACGTTGCGCGGCGAGTACTATTACGCCGAGCGCGGCGTGCTTATTCAAAGCATTAAGCCCGAAGCTACGGATGCTGATTTCCGCGTGGCTGGGGGTTCCCTTAACCTGGATTATGCCCCGGCCGACAACGTGGTATTTCGGGTAGAAGGCCGGTACCTGAACGGCATCAATGGAGTTTTTGCCCGCAGCGACAATGCGAGCAACGAGAGCTACGGCAACCTGACCACGAGCATTGCCATTTCATTCTAGCGGCTGCGCGCAGCAGGACGGCCCTTGTTCGTGATACTGCCTCAAACTCTTTCTTCCCATGTCTGAGCAAGACCTCCGCGATATCTCCGCCGAGCGGTTCCTGCGCCTGGTGCAGGCCAAGCGGCGCGGCACGCTCAAAATCTACCTGGGCCTGGCCGCGGGCGTGGGCAAAACCTACCGCCTGCTGCAGGAAGCCCACGACCTGTACCGGCACGGCGTGGACGTGCTGCTCGGCTACGTGGAAACCCACGGCCGCCCCGGTACCGTGGCCGAGCTAAAAAACGTGCCCCTGCTGCCCCGGAAACAGGTTTTTTACAAAGGCCGGGGACTGGAAGAAATGGATGTGGAAGCCATCGTTCAGCGCCGGCCGCAGGTGGTGGTGGTGGATGAGCTGGCCCACTCGAACGTGCCCGGCTCGCGCCACGACAAGCGTTGGCAGGACGTGGAATTTCTGGTCGCTCAGGGCATTTCGGTGATAACGGCCGTGAACGTGCAGCACCTCGAAAGCCTGCACGACCAGGTGCTGAAAATCACGGGCACCGACGTGACCGAGCGCATCCCCGACCAGCTATTGAAACAGGCCGACGAGGTGGTGAACGTGGACCTGACCGTGGGCGAGCTACGCGCGCGCTTGGAAGAAGGCAAAATCTATGACGCGGCCAAAGTGCCCACCGCGCTGGCCAACTTCTTCCGGGCCGAAAACCTGCTGCAGCTGCGGCGGCTGGCGGTGCGCGAAGTGGCCCAGCTGCTGGGCCGGCAAGTGGAATCGGAAGCCGGCGGGGCGCCCGCCGTGGCCGCCGCCCGCCGCAACGACGACCGCCTGCTGGCCTGCATCAACTCCAACGACCGGGCTGCCCGCGAAATCATTCGCAAGGCCTCGCGGCTGGCCGACCGGTTTTCGGCCGCCGCCTGGTACGTGCTCTACGTGCAAACCGGCCGCGAAACCGCCGACCGCATCGGCCTGGCCACGCAACGGCATTTGCTCAACAACCTGCAACTCGCCACCGAACTCGGCGCCCAGATTCTGCGGGTGAAGGACGACGACATTGTGGGCGCCATTCGGCGGGTGGCGCAGGAAAAAAATGCCACGTTGCTGGTGTGCGGCATCACCCGCGAGAAAAGCGTGTGGGAACAAGTGAGCCGGCGCGGCGTGACGAATGAGCTGCTGCGCGCCGTGGCTGCTGACGGCCGGGATGTGGATGTGTATTTGGTGACGTATTAAACTGTAAAAAGGCCGTCATGCCGAGCGCAGCGCAGCATCTTTACCACAGCAGTAGCTATTTTAATTGGATTGCGTTGCGCAGTAAAGATGCTGCGCTGCGCTCGGCATGACGGCCCTCGGAGTCTTAATGAAATGAACCTCAAAACCAAAATCAACCTGGGTTTCCTGGCCATGCTGCTGCTGGTGCTCAGCATCGGGGGCTACGCGTATTACTCGCTGCGGCAGCTCGACCGCAGCTCGCGCGACGTGCTCAAGGCCAACCTGTATTCCGTGAATCTGGGCCTGCAGATGCTGCGCAGCCTCGACCAGCTGGCCCGGCAGCCGCTGGCCGACACGGCGGGCACGGCCCGTTTCGTGGCGGCCCTGCGCGAAGAAGGCCGCAACGTAACCGAGCCCGGCGAGCAGCAGCTGGTGGACGAGTGCTGGCAGCTCACGCAGCAGCTGCAGCGGCGCCAGCAGCAGGCCCGGCGGCCCGCCCGCCCCCAAAGCGCCGCCGCGGAGGGTGTGAGCGAGCCTTTTGCCCTCGGCGAGCTCACCTACCGCATGATGGCCCTGAACACCGACGCGCTAAACCGCAAAACCGAAGCCGCCAACCAGCGCGCCGACCAGGCCAACCGCAACCTGCTCATCTTTATCACGCTGGCTGTGCTGCTGGCCCTGGCCCTGGTGGGCAGCGTGCCCGAAGCCGCCGTGCAGCCCCTGCGCAAGCTCACGGCCGCCCTCAACCACGCCATCGAGCGCGACTTTTCGGCCAGCATTCCGCAGGAAAGCCACGACGAGTTCGGGCAGGTGGCGCGGGCCTTCAACCGCATGCTGGGCCAGTTGCGCGAATACCGCACCTCCACCGAAGCCGAGCTCATCACCGAGCGCAACCGCGCCGCCAGCATCGTGAACACGCTGGACGAGGGCCTGCTGCTGCTCGATGAAACCCGCCGCATTCTGCTGGCCAACCCCGTGATGTGCGAGCTGCTGGCCCTGCCCGCCACCCAGCTGGTGGGCCGCCCCGCCGCCACCGTGCGCCTCGAAAACGACCTTTTCCAGGCCATGCTGCGGCCCCTGGACGCGCCCAACCGGGAAGCCGCCGTGGCCGAAGCGCCGCTGCTGCACATCACCCAGCGCGGCGAGGAAGCGTTTTACCGGCTGGCGGTGCAGGATTTGGTGTCGTTCAACGAAGCCACGGAGAAAACCGAATTCGTGGGCCACATCCTCACCCTGCGCAACGTGTCGGATTTCAAAAAGCTCGACCAGGTGAAATCGAACTTCCTGGCCACCGTGTCGCACGAGCTCAAAACGCCGCTTTCCAGCATCAACCTCAACACCAAGCTGCTGCAGGATGAGCGCCTGCCCGCCGACGAGCGCCAGCGCGTGACCGGCTACATCCGCCAGGAAACCCAGCGCCTGCAGCGCATGGTGGGCGAACTGCTCGACGTGTCGCGCCTCGACGCCGGTGCCGGCATTCAGCTCGACGTGCGGCCCACCGACCTGTCCGACGTGGTACGCTTTGCCACCGCCACCGTGCAGCCCCAGCTGGCCGACAAGCAGCTACGCCTCGACCTGCACCTGGCGCCCACGCTGCCCGCCGTGCGCGCCGACGTGGAAAAAACCACCTGGGTGCTCATCAACCTGCTGGCTAATGCCATTCGCTACTCGCCCGCGGGCGAATTTCTGACCGTGCGGGTGGGCCGGGCCGGGGCGTTTGTGCAGGTGAGCGTGCAGGACCGGGGGCCGGGCATTGCGCCGGAGCACCACGAAAAAATATTCCAGCGCTTCGCCCAACTGCCCGACCCCAGCGGCTACCGCGGCGGCTCGGGCCTGGGCCTGAGCATTGCCCGCGAGTTCATCGGCACGCAGGGCGGGCGGCTGTGGGTGGAAAGCGAGCTGGGCAGCGGCAGCACCTTCCGCTTCACGCTGCCGGCGGCGGGGTAGCGCAGCTTTTTCGTCGGCGAACGAGGGGGAGGGTTTCTTTCCTAGACGCTTACCGCGCCCCGTAATGCAATATGATTACCCCAGAACCGAGCGTTTTTGATGCTAATAGCTTCAAATTACTCCGCCGCGTACTGCCGTCGAACAGGCTGATGCCTTCCCCCAATAGCACGGGATGCAACGTCAATTTGTATTCGTCCACCAGTCCGAGATTCATCAGGCTTTTGGAGAGGCCCGGGCTACCAAACACCACCAAGTCCTTGCCGGGTTGCTGTTTCAGTTTATTCACCTCTTCCACCACCTTGTCTTTGACCAGCGTGGTGTTGTTCCAGCCCGCGCTGGGTAGTGTGGTTGAAAAGACAATTTTCGGGATTTCCTGCACCCAGCGGGCGTGCGCCAGCGCCTGGGGCGTGGCCGTGGGGTTGGTCAGCACGGTGGGCCAATAGCCTTGCATTAAATGATACGTGTTTTTGCCGTAAAGCGGCGCACCCACCGTTTGCACTAGGTCGTCGGCAAACTGTTGAAGCTCTTCGTTATAAGACAAAAAGTCGAGGCCGCCGTGAACGTCTCCGGCAAAACCGTCCAGAGAAATGTGTGCGAATAAAACCAGCTTTCTCATGTTGAAAGTATGTTGTGTTGAATGACTAGTCGTGAAAAGTCAACGAGCGCTCAGGCAGCAAGTCGTTGATGGATAAAAAGCGGCATGAAGTCTTGGCCGGCTGGCCGATGCGAACCACTGGTTTTTTAATGCACCAGAATGAAATACAGCAAATTGTGCAGTGTCCCGAACTAGCTAAAATCCGGCCTGATGCCATGATTAGGAGTTCTGTTCGCTGCCCTACCGGCCCCCGGCCATTTCCTGCAAGGTCCAGGTGTTGCCGTCGGGGTCGCGGAAGCCGGCGTATTTGATGCCGCCCAGGTCCTGGATTTCGCCCATGCCCACGCCCCGGCCGGCCAGCTCGGCGCGGGCCGCGGCAATGTCATCGACCACCAGGTGCAGGCCCCGGAGCGAGCCCGGCGCCATTGCGATGCCGGCCATGCCCGCGCCCAGCACAATGGAGCAAGCCGAGCCGGGCGGCGTGAGCTGCACCACGCGCACCCTGGCGCTGGGCCGCACGTCGTGGTCGAGCCGGAAGCCGACCTGCTCGGTGTAGAAGGCTTTGGCGCGGTCGATGTCGGCCACCGGCACGGGGATGAGTTGAAGTTTCAGGTCCATTTGTGGTAAGAGGATTGAGACTCGCGCGAGCGCCCGCGCAGTTGCTTCGGCCCAGTAGAACCGTGCGGGCTCTGGCGGGCCAAAGTAACGCGCGCGGGCACTCGTTCAGGCGCGTTCGTAGGTGAGCACGAGCACGCCGGTGCTGGTGGTGTAGCTCGAAATCAGTTTCATGGCTGCTCTGGGGCCGGGCTCGGCAAAGAGGCGCTTGCCGCTGCCCAGCAGCACCGGAAACACCATCAGGCGGTACTCGTCAATCAAACCGTGTTGGCGTAGGTACTGCACCAGCTGGCCACTGCCGTAGATGAGCAGGTTCTGGCCGGGCTCCTGCTTCAGCTTCGCCACCTCGGTTGCCACGTCGCCCCGTATGATTTCGGCGTTCCAGCCGGCGGTTTGCAGGGTGCGCGAGGCCACGTACTTGGGCAGGCCGTTCATGCGGGCGGCGAAGCCGGTTTCGTCGGTCATGCCGGGCCAGGCGGCGGCAAAGCCTTCGTAGGTGACGCGGCCCAGCAGCAGGGCGTCGCTGGCAAAAAGCAGTTCTTGCTGAAACTCGCCCAACTCGTCGTTGAAGTCAGAGCAGGTCCAGGGGGCGGGGTCTTCCATTACGCCATCCAGCGTAAGAAATTCGGCGGCAATTACTTTGCACATAGCTTCAGGGTATAGAAGGTTGAGAACTATTCGTTGGGAACGCGCTGGAAATTGAACATCCACGCGATGCCAAACCGGTCGGCCAGCGTGCCGAATTTGCCGCCCCAGGGCATGTCGGCCAGCGCGTCGATGACCTCGCCCCCGTCGCTCAGCCGGGCAAAGGTGGCTTCGATTTCGGGGTCGTTGTCGAAGTGCAAGCTCATCCGCAGGTTGTTGCCCACGGTGAGACTGCCGCCCATTCGGCCGGTATCGGACGCCATAAGGATGAAATCTTTGGTGGTGAGGGTGCCGTGCATGATGTTTTCCTGGGCATCGGCCGGCAGGTGCGCCGCCGCCGGCGAATCGCCGTAGCGCACAAGGTTGAGCTCGCCGCCCAAGCAGCTTTGGTAGAAGGCGAGGGCTTCGCGGCAGTTGCCGTTGAAGAAGAGGTAAGGGCTGAGGTGAACCATGGGATGTGCAGGGGTTTGGGGTGAATGAGTTGAGATGGTTGGTAATAAAACAGGACGGCAAAGCGATGACTACACCGCCGCCACCGGGGTCGCGAAAGCCGCCGCAGTTTCTGGCGTTTCAGCGCCTGCCCGGGCGTTGGCCAGGGTGCGCTTCCACAGGAAATACATGCCCAGCAGCACCGCCAGCATCACCAGGGCCGGGATGGCGGCCGCCGCGCCCATGCCCGCGAAGAGCACCGAGGCGCCGGCCCCCACAAAATCAATGGCGAAGCCGGCATACGCCCATTCCTTCAGGGTGCGAAACTTGGTCTGGAGCAAAGCCAGGGCGCCCAGGATTTTGGCCGCGCCGGTGATGTCCATGATGTACACGGGGTAGCCGAGTTGCTGCATGGCCACCACGCCGTTGTGCTCGTGCACGAGGCCGGCGACGCCGTCGGCCAGCATCATCAGGCAAAACAGAATGGTGAGGCCCCAATAGAGACGAGCGGTGGTGCGGGGTTTCATGGCGGGGTATTTTAAAGTAAGTGAGAGGTTGGTGACGGCTTTAGCATTCCTAATTGGTTTAGCAAAGGTATTAGCAAAGCCGGCGCGCCAACAGGGGCAGTTGCGCCCAAATGGGGGGCTGAATGCGGCAGCCTTGTGCCTACATTTGGGCCATGAAGCACGTATCCATTCTGGTGCCGGCCGGCGAGGCCGTGGTCGGCAGCATCGAAGGCCCGCACAAGGTCCTAAGCCAGGTCAACGACCTGCTGGCGAGCCTGGGGCAGGCGCCCGCTTTCCAGGTTGAGCTGGTGGGCCTCACCCGGCACAAGGCCTTCAACCGCGGCCTGTTCACGCTGCGCGCAGACCGCCTGCTGGACGAAGACTTCCGCACCGACCTCATCCTCATCCCCGCCCCGCACGGCGATTTGGTGGAAGCCGTGGCCCTCAACCAGGAATTTCTGCCCTGGATAGTGCGGCAACACCAGGCCGGGGCCGAAGTGGCCAGCCTGTGTCTGGGCGCGTTCATCCTGGCCGCCACCGGCCTCATGGACGGCAAAAAGTGCGCGACACACTGGCTCGGCGCCCCGCAGTTTGCGGCCCTCTACCCGGCCGTGCACCTCGTGCCCGAGCAGGTCATCACCGACCAGGAAGGCCTCTACAGCAGCGGCGGGGCCTATTCCTACCTCAACCTGGTGCTCTACCTCATCGAAAAGCACGTGAGCCGCGACGTGGCCGTGTGCTGCGCCAAGGTGTTTCAGATTGACATCGGGCGCCACAGCCAGTCGCCCTTCGTCATCTTCCAGGGGCAAAAGGCGCACGACGACGAGCCCATCCGAAAAGCCCAGGAATTCATCGAGCAGCACGTGGCGGGCAAAATATCTATCGACGACTTAGCCGCGCGCAGCTGCCTGAGCCGCCGCAACTTCGAGCGCCGCTTCCGTAAAGCCACCGGCAACGCCGTGGCCGAATACGTGCAGCGCGTGAAGATTGAAGCCGCCAAAATGAGCCTGGAATCGTCGCAGGACAATGTGAGCGAGGTGATGTACTCGGTGGGCTACTCCGACACCAAGGCGTTTCGGACGCTGTTTAAGCGCCTCACGGGCGTGTCGCCGCTGGCCTACCGCGACAAGTACAGCCGCAAAGGCCCCGTGGCGCAGGCCGCGTAGCCGTTTCCGCCAAACACGACTCGGCCCCTGGCGGCGCAGTGCGGGGCACTGCGTCATCAGGGGCCGAATCGTGTCGCGGGGGCCTCGTCGCCAGGCCCCCGCGGTGGTTGGGGTGGGATTAACGGGCAGTCGAGGCCACCATTGCGGGGGCTTGGGTGCCGGTCAGCTCGCGCACCGAAATGGTGGTTTGCTGGTCGTTTTGCACCTGCACGTTGTAGCGGTACCGCTCGCGGCCCACGCGCACCAGCACGGCGTACTGGCCGGCGGGCACCCCTTTAAAGTTGAGCTGGCTGCCGTAGGAAGCCTTGTGGTTCACTTCGTTGGTCAGGCAAGCGTACTTGGCCAGCGAAACGACTTTCACCTGCATCAGCTTCCGGGTGGGGTTTTCCACAGTGAGGAACAGGCCCTGGGCGTCGGCCTGCTTGGCTTTCACGGAAGGAGCGTCCTGGGCCAGGGCGGTGGCGGCGGTGCCGAGCACGGCCAGGCCGCCGAGCAGCAAGGCGCGTAGCACCGGGGCCGAGGTCAGGCGTTGGAACGAAGCGGCGGCGCCGGCTTGGAGTTGGGCGGTGGCGGTGCGGAGGGAGATGGAACGTTTCATGGTTTTTACAGAAAAAAGGTGAGGATGAATTTTTTGCAGAAAAAAGGTGAATAGGTGCAGAAAAAAGGCGGGTTGGGAGGCGGCGGCAGTGGTGTGAGTTATAGTACTGGGCGACGAACAGTACAAATGTATGGTAGGTACTTTGTAAAGCAAGGTACTGTTGTTGTGAGGATGCGAATTTCTTTATAATGGTTGCTTTACTTGTTGATAATCAGAAACAAAATTTTTGAAGAAATTTTGTTCGGGGCTGGGTCTGTGCTCACTGAGCAGGGCGGCCGGTGGTTGGGACGGGCTGTAGCGGGCGTTTCGCCCACGGCTGTAGCCGGTGGGGCGGCGAAGGCAAGTGGCCGGGGCTACGGGAAGTATTGGCTTTCATAAGACCGGCGATTGGGGCTTTCGAATGTGGATACCGCCGATGAAACCGAACGTTACACGCGGGTTAAAATATTTTTGATTATTCCTGCCAGCTGCTGGAAACCAAGCTCTGGAAGCTGGCAAAAACGCGTGGCCGCACGACTTCACCAGGCACTCACCGCCAGCCCAGGATATTTCGGCCCCGCGGGCGGCTGCGCCGTATGCCGGTTTTCCAACGAATCCTTCTGCTTAATGAGGCTGTTCTTTTTCTTCGCGCGGCTGGGCGGGTGCGGCGGGCTGGTGCTGCTGACGATGCTGGCGCTGCTGCCGGCCAGCGGCCGGGCGCAGTCGCTCACGGTCCTGCTGCGCGACTCGCTGAGCCAGGCCCCCGTGATTGGGGGCAGCGTGAGCGTGCCCGGCACCGGCGTGGGCGCGGCCACCGACGTGCGCGGCGCGGCCGTGCTGACGCCGGCCCCCGCGCCCGGCACCCGCCTGCACGTGGAGGCCCTGGGCTACCGGCCGCAGCTGGTGGCCGCGCCCGCCGCGGGCGCCACGCTCACGCTGCAGCTGGCTCCCAGCGCCGAGGCCATCGAAGAAGAAGTGCTGGTGACGGCCACGCGCACCAACTCGCGCCTCGAAGACCTGCCCACCCGCGTGGAGGTAATCGGCGAAGAAGAGCTGGTGGAGGAAAACGGCATCAAGCCCGGCAACATTGCCTCGCTGCTCGGCGACATCGCGGGCACCCAGATTCAGCCCACTTCGCCCACCACCGGCAACGCCGACCTGCGCATTCAGGGCCTGCCGGGGCGCTATTCGCAGATTCTGCGCGACGGCCTGCCGCTGCTGGGCGGCTACTCGGGCTCGTTCGGCATCCTGCAGATTCCGCCGCTCGATTTGCGCCAGATTGAGCTCATCAAGGGCTCCAGCTCGACGCTCTACGGCGGCGGCGCCATTGCCGGGCTGGTGAATCTGGTGAGCAAGTCGCCGGTGCTGAACGGCCCGCAGCTCACCGTCACAGCCAACCAGTCGACGCTGCGCGAAAGCAACCTCAACGGCTTTGCCAGCGGGCGCAACCAGCGGGCGGGCTACACGCTGTTCCTCGGCGGCACGGCCCAGCAAAGCACCGACGTGGACGGCGACGGCTTCGTGGACGTGCCCCGGCTGCGCAACTTTACGGTGCACCCGCGCCTGTTTTTTTACCCCAAGAACGGCCAGCTGGCCCTCGGCTACACCGGCACCGTGGAAGACCGCCAGGGCGGCAGCGCGGCCGTGGTGCAGGAACAAAACAGCGTCGCCAGGCCCCAGTTCTTCGTCACGAACCGCACCCAGCGCCACTCCGCCGACCTTATCTACACCCAGGACAGCCTGGCCGGCGGCAGCCTCACCGTGAAGGGCACCGCCAGTTGGTTTCGGCGCGGCGTGAATACCAATACCGTAGCCTACGCGGCCCGGCAGGTGTCGTATTATTCGGAAGTAAGCTACCTGCACCGCTACGGTCCCCACACCCTGGTGGGCGGCCTCAACGTGCTGGGCGAAGACTTCCGGCCTCTTTACACCGAAAGCCGGACGCCGCTGCTCAACGACTACACCTACGCCACCACGGGCGGCTTCGTGCAGGACGACTGGCAGCTCACGCCCGCGCTCAGCGTGCAGGGCGGCCTGCGCCTCGACCACCACAACGTGTACGGCAACTTCCTGCTGCCCCGGGCCGCCGTGCTCTTCAAGGCCAGCGCCGACTTTACGCTGCGCCTGAACGGCGGCTACGGCTACCGCGTGCCCGTGCCCTACGTGAACGACCTGGACGAGCGCGAAATCCCGCGGGTGCAGCCCCTGCAAAACGTGCGCGCCGAGCGCAGCCAGGGCCTCAACGGCGACGTGAACTACCAGCACCGCTTTGCCTCCGGCCTCAGCCTGAACCTCAACCAGGGCTTTTTCTATACGCGCCTGCAAGCTCCGCTGGTGCTAAGCGAGCCGCAGCAGGACTACGCCACCCCTCTGTTCAACTACTATCAGGAGCCCCGGTATTGGTACAACGCCGACGCGTCCACCGTGAGCCAGGGCCTGGAAAGCTATGCCCGCCTGCGCTACGATGAAACCGAAATCTACCTCGGCTACCTCTACACCCACGCCCGCCGCCGCTACGACGCCGCCCACCCCAACGTGCCGCTGGCGGCCCGCCACAAGCTGGCCACCGTGGCCACTCAGGGGGTGGGCAAGCACCTGGCCCTGGGTATCGAGGCCAGCTATACCGGCCGCCAGTACCTCGACGACGGCTCCGCGCGGCCCGGCTACCCCATTGCGGCGGCGCTGGTGCGCTACACCACCGGCCCCTGGACCGTCATCCTCAACGCTGAGAACCTGTTCGACTACCGCCAGACGCGCCGCGAAGCCGTGGCGCTCGGCAACCCCGCCGACCCCTTCTTCCCCGAACTCTGGGCGCCGGTAGAAGGCCGTGTGCTCAACCTGTCGGTGAACTGGAAGCTGCTGCGGGAGTAGGGCCAGTAGTCAGGCATAAAAAAGCCTCGTCTTTAGTTGACGAGGCTTTTTGGGGCTTATAGCGTGTAAAAACGCTCCTGCAACGTCATGCTGAGCGCAGTCGAAGCATCTCGCTCGCATCGTTGAACGATTGGTGTACTACCACACGCGAGATGCTTCGACTGCGCTCAGCATGACGTTTTTGTATTCAGCATGACGTGCTTTTGAATCTTAGCAGGGGCGCTGGCGCTGGAAGTGCAGCTGCAGCACGGTGTCGAGCTTTTCCTGAGTCAGGGGCTTGTTGACGCGGCCGGCGGCGGGCAGCGCTTCCAGGCGACTGAGGTCGCGCGCGTCCATCGACGTGGTGAGCACTACCACGGTGGTGGCGTGGCGCTGGGCCGGGGGCAGCAGCTGAAAGGCCTGCAAAAACTCGATGCCGTTCATGACGGGCATCTGGATATCGAGCAGAATAAGCGACGGGTAGCTGGGCTGCAGCCCCGCGCCGGCCTGGCGCAGCACGGCCAGCGCCTCCTGGCCATTTTCGGCCACCAGAATGCGCTCGGCCACGTCGAGGCGCTTGAGAAGGCGTTGGTTGAGGAAGTTATTGGTCGGGTCGTCGTCGACCAGCAGCACGCTGGTAAGTTTGGGCATAGCCCCTGCCTACGTACGGGGCGGCCCGGGGGTTGGGTCGGAGCCGGGCAGCAGCACCGCAAAAGTGGAGCCCTCGCCGGGCCGGCTCTGCACCGCCACGCGGCCGCCGGCGTTTTCAGCCATGCGCTTCACCATGTACAGGCCCACGCCGCTGCCCTCCACGTGGGTGTGCAGGCGCCGAAACATCACGAAGAGCTTGCTTTGCTGGGCTTCGCTCAAGCCGAGGCCGTTGTCCTGCACTTCGAGCCGCACCTGGCCGGCGGGGCAGCTGGCATGCAGCCGCACCACCGGCGGCCGGTCGGGGTGACGATACTTGATGGCGTTCGAAAGCAGGTTGTAGAGGATGCTGCGCAGGTTTTTGGGCGAGAAGCGCACCGTGGGGCAGGCGGCCACGTTTACTTCGAGCCGTCCCCCGGCCGCGGCCAGGGCGGGCGCCAGGTCGAGGCGCACCGCGTCAACCAGCGCGGCCAGATTCACGGCTTCCGAGGGCTCGGCGTGGGCCTGCTGCAGCTTGCTCACGTCGGTGAGGTGCACGAGGGTGCGCTGGAAACGGGCCACCGAGCCGCGCATGAGGCCCAGCAGGTAGGTCACGTCGGGGTCCTGGCGCACAGGGGGCGGCAACTGGTCTTCCAGGGCCAGCAGCAGGCCCTCGATGTTGGCGATGGGGGCCTTGAGGTCGTGCGAAGCCGTGTACACAAACGTGTCCAGGTCCACGTTGGTGTGGCTCAGGCGGTCGTTGGTGTCGCGCAGCTCCTCGTTGGCGGCCAGCAGCTCTTCGTTGATGGCGGCCAGCTCCTCGTTCAGCTCCTGCACCTGCTGGCGGGCCCGCACCTGCTCCGTCACGTCGGTGACGAGCGAGTAGAAGCCCACCACCTCGCCGTTTTGCACGTCCGGGATGTAGTCGGTGCGGATATGCTTCACGAAGTTCTCGCGGTAGGGCATGCGGGCTTCAAACGACAGCCGCTCGCCGGCCAGGGCGCGGGCCATGTAACCTTCGGTGGCCGCGTAGGCGGCTTCGCCCACCACCTCGCGCACGGGCTGGCCCAGCAGCGCGGCCGGGTCGCGGTTGAACCAGGCGCGGTAGGCGTGGTTGGCGAACCGGTAGCGCCGCTCGCGGTCGAGGTAGCCGATGAGCACGGGCAGGGCGTCGGTGAGCAGGCGCAGGCGCTGGGCGGTGGCTTCGGTGGCCTGGCGGGCCTGCACTTTGGCCGTCGAATCGAGTATAAAGGCCAGGATGCCGGCGGTGTGGCCGGCCGCGTCGCGCATGGGCTGGTACACGAAGTCGACGTAAATGGGCTCGGGGCGGCCGGTGGCGGGGTTTAGCAGCTCGGCCAGCATTTCTTTGCCCACAAACGGCTCCCCCGTGGCGTACACCTTGTCGAGCAAGCCAATGAAGCCCTGCGGCACCACTTCCGGAAACACCTCGGCCACGGTGCGGCCCAGCCGGGTGCGGCCCCCGGAAAGCTGTTGGTAGGGCTCGTTGAAAAAGGTGTAGCGGTGCTGCGGGCCTTCCAGCGTGGCAATGAAGGCCGGCACCTGGCCCAGAATCTGGCGAAACAGGGCTTGCTGCGCCAGCACTTCCCGGGTGCGCTCGGCCACGTGGGCTTCCAGCTCCTGGTTGAGGTCGGAGAGGGCCTGTTGCGAGTGGGTGAGGGCGGTGTTGGTGGTCAGGAACTCGTCGTTGCTGGCCCGCAGCTCCTCGTTGATGGCGGCCAGCTCCTCGTTGAGTTCCTGCACGCGCTGGCGGGCCAGCACCTGCTCCGTGACTTCCACCGCGATGTCGACCACGCCCAACACTTCATCGTTGGGCCCCAGCAGCGGCTGGTACACGAAATCATAATACGAGGTTTGCAGCCGCCCGTCGCGCAGGAGCTGGGCGGGGGTTTCCCGGCCCACGACGGGCACGCGGGTGTCCAGCACCTGGCGCAGCAGGTCGTCAAACCCCTGGCCGCGCAGTTCCGGCAGGGCGTCCAGCAAGGGCTGGCCGAGTAATTGCGCCGGCGTGCGCTGCCAGATGGCGCACACCTGCGCATTGGCCGACGCAATGCGCAGCTCCGGCCCCTGAAACAGGGCAAAGGCCACCGGCGCCTGCGTCAGCATGGCCTGCAGCAGGTTGCGCTCGCGCTCGGCCGCAGCGCGGGCTTGCAGCTCGCGGGCCTGGCTGGCGCGCAACTCCTGCTCGGCGGCGGTGCGGGGCTGGTCGTTGGTGTCGTGGAAACTCACCGCCAGCACGTCGCCCTGCCGCCGGGCCACCAGCAGGAAGTAGCCGTCGAGGCCGTCGAACTGGTAGTTGTTCTGGCGCCGTTCCACCTGCCCCGAAAGAAAGGCGTCGCGGTAAAAAGCAAACACGCCGGCCGTTTCCGCCGTGGGGTAAATCGTCCGGAACGACTCGGCGGGCCGCTCGGGCAGCCGCAGCATGCGCTGGGCGGCGGGGCTGAGGTAGGTGATGGCCAGGTCGACGATGGTAGTGCCGGCCGTGTCGTACACCGGCCGCATCAGCATCAGGCCGCTCTGCGAAATGTCGAGCAGCACGCGCAGCAGGTCCTCGGCGGCGGGCAGGTCGGGGGGCAGCGCGGGCAGGGGCAGGTCGGGCATGGGAACGCGGGTCAAAGCGCAGGAAGGCAGCGGGTACCAGGGTGGTGGCCTGGCTCGGCGTCAAGCTTACGTAACACCAGGCGCCGCGGCGAGGTTTGGGCCGAACCTTCCCGCCGCTCCATAAAAATGCGGCGGGTGCCGCTGGCGGCCTAGTTCTTGGTGCCGCACTCGGCACAGAATTTCTGTTCGGGTTTCAGCTTCTCGCCGCAGCCGGTGCAGTGGCGTTCCTGCGTTTTGGCGGCGGGGTTGGGGGTGCCGCAGCTGGCGCAGAATTTCTGGTCGGCCGTGAGCCTGGCGTGGCAGTTGGGGCACTGCAGCAGGGCGTCGCGGTTCAGGAAATCGATGTTTTGGGTGTAGTCCTGGGCGCGGGTTTTGGTTCGGATTTGCTCCTGAGTGGCCTGGGCCTGCTGGGCGCGCAGCTCCTCCTGCTCGTCGGGGGCGCAGTCTTCGCAGAGGCCGGCGCTGTGGTTCCAGCAGGCGTCGGGGCACACCCAGTGGCCGCAGCGGGTGCACTGCTTGAACTGCTGCTTGCCCTCGGCCACGGCCGTTTCCAGGGCGTCGTCGTGGGCCTTGCCGCCCACCGCCCGCTGGATGTGGTAGGCCGCATTCTCGGCGCCGCTCAGGCCCCCGAAAAAGCTGCCGGCGGCTTGCAGCAAGCTCCCCGCAATGCCAATGGCGTTGGGCTGAAACCGCGACATGTAGCCGTTGCGGCACCGGTCGCAGTGGAATTTGAACTGGAAGCCCTTGTCGGTGGACAGGTCGTCGTAGTTGGCAACGAATTGGATGAGCGTGCTCATGGCAGTGCTTGGAAAGGTGGTGAAGCAAAAGTAGGCGGAGCGGGGTATTCGGGCAGATGAATTAATTCCGCGTCACGGCCCAGCAGTGGGCATACGGGCAAAAAAGCCGGGCGTGCGCCACGGCGGCGCAACCAAGCGGCGCGGCGGCAAGTAAGCCGAATACCACTTTCCACCTCCATTCCTTTCCACATGGCAACCTCCCAAGCTTCCGACTCCGGCGACATCTACGCCAGCTTCAAACAAGACGTGAACATGACCGCCGCCGAGCTCGAAAAGTGGCTCAAAACCGACGAATCCAAGTCCGTGGGCCAGGACAGCGGCGACGGCAGCAGCATCGGCCACCACTCCGGCGAGCACATCGTTGACATTCTGCGCAAGAAAAAGGCCGACCTCACGCCCGCCGACGAAGCCCACATGCACAAGGTGCACAGCTACGTGGCCCGCCACTCGGCCCAGGGCCCGCACCACCAGAAGGACGTGGAAACCTCTGCTTGGCGCTATTCGCTCATGAACTGGGGCCACGACCCGCTGAAGAAATAAGTTGAGCGCAACGGCCGCGCGGCCGGGCCGGGCGCCCGCCGTTCAGCCGGCATTCCGCCCGTTCGGCGGCCGGAATCACCGTTCGCGGGAATTGCGTTTCGGGCGCTGGAAGGCGCCGGTAAGTTTGGGTCATTCAATCACCCACAACCCCGACTTACCCATGAAAACTTCTGCTTTCGCCCGCACCCTGTCCGTTGCCGCTTTGCTGCTGGGAGCCGCTGCTCCGGCCGTGCTGGCCGCTCCTGCAGTGGCCGCCTCAGCCCCCGTTGCCGACAACCCCGCCGCGCACCCCACCTTCACGGTGCGCGTGGTGGGCCAGGGCCGGCCCCTGCTGCTCATTCCCGGCCTGAACTGCCCCGGCGCGGTGTGGGACGAGACCGTGGCGCACTACCAGAAGCAGTACCAGTGCCACATCATTTCGCTGGCCGGCTTTGCGGGCACGCCCCTCGCCGCCCCGCTTACCGACCCGCTGCTGCCCGCCGTGCGCGACCAGCTCCTGGCCTACATCAACACCCAGAAGCTGAACCACCCGGTAGTGCTGGGGCACAGCCTGGGCGGCTTCCTGGGCCTGGCCATGAGCGTGGCGCAGCCCGATGCCGTGGGCCCGCTCGTCATCGTCGATTCCTTGCCCTTCCTGGCCGCCGCGCAAAACCCCGCCGCCACCGTGGAAACCGTTCGGCCAATGGCCGAGCAGACCCGCCAGCAAATGAAAAAGAGCCAGGCTCCCCTGGCCGCCCGCCGCGCAATGATGGCCGGCATGGTGACCGATACCGCCCGCCAGACGCAGGTGGCGCGCTGGGGCCTGGCCTCGGACCCCGCCACCACCGGCCAGGCCATGTACGACATGTACACCACCGACTTGCGCACTGACGTGGCCCGCATTAAGCAGCCGGTGCTGGTGCTGGGCGCCTGGGCCGCCTACGCTCAGTATGGCTCGACGAAAGAGAGCACGAAGGCCGTCTTCGCGCAGCAGTACGCCAAGCTCCCGCAAACCCGCATCGAAATGTCGGAAGCCGGCCGCCACTTCCTGATGTACGACGACACGGCGTGGTTTCTGGCCCAGACCGATGCCTTTCTGAAGCAGCCGGCCGTGGCGAAAAAGTAGCCGGTAGGGGCGGGGGCTAGCTCCCGCCCCGACATCGTTCAGCGGTGCCTGCTGGCCGAAACCGCGCCGGCGGCCCCGGCCTCTTTCCGTACTTTGCCCACCTTTTATTCTGCTTTTACCTTATGCCTGCCCTTTCCACCCGCCCTCGCCTGTATTGGATGCTTCAAATTGGGGGCTGGGGGCTGGTGGGGCTTTTCGGGACGGCGCTGGCCAGCATTTTTGGGAAGTTCCAGCCCATTGTCATTCCCATCGAAATCATTGTGGCGGGCACGCTGCTGTTGTGCAGCCACTGGCTGCGGCTGTACGTGCGGCGCCACGGCTGGACGCGCCTGTCGCTGCCGGCCCTGCTGCCCCGCCTGCTGGTGGCCAACCTGCTGGTGGCCGTGGGCAGCCAGGTCATCATTGGCTTGTTGGTGATACTGCTTTTCATGCTGGTGCACTCGCCGGAGTACGGCAAGGGCTTTCCCTGGCTGCAATACGTGGGCTACGCCGCCAACACGTTTTTCTTTATGTGGCTGTGGGCGGCGGCCTATTTCAGCCTGCACTACCTCGACAACGCGCGCCAGGCCGAAATCGACAAGTGGAAGCTGGCCGCCGCCGTGCGCGACGCCGAAATGCGCACCCTCAAGGCCCAGATTAATCCGCACTTTCTGTTCAATGGCCTGAACAACATCCGGGCGCTGGTGCTGGAAAACCCGGTGCGTGCCCGCGAGATGATGACCCACCTGTCGGACCTGCTGCGCTATTCCCTGCAGCTCAACAGCCGCGAGCAGGTGCCGCTGGCCCGCGAGCTCGAAATCGTGGCCCACTACCTCACCCTCGAAAGCCTGCAGCTAGAAGAGCGCCTCACCTACACCCTCGACGTGCACCCCGCCGCCCGGGAGGTGCTGCTGCCGCCCATGACGTTGCAATTGCTGGTCGAAAACGCCATCAAGCACGGCATTGCGCCGCGGCCGGGCGGGGGCCACGTCCACCTCACGGCCCAGCCCGACGGGCCGGCGCAGGTGCTCATCACCGTGCGCAACCCCGGCCACTACCGCCCCAACCCCGCCGCGCCCGACCACACCGGCGTGGGCCTGCCCAACGCCCAGGAGCGCCTGCAGCTGCTCTTCGGCCCCGGCGCCAGCCTGCGCATCGGCAACGATGCGCAGCAGGCCGACACGGTGACGGCCGAACTGCGCCTGCCAGTAGCGGGTGCGGGGGCAGGCGAGCTAAAAGGGCGTCATGCAGAGCGCAGCGAAGCATCTTTACCGTGGAAGTAAATAATTGCGTTGCGCGGGCAAGATGCTTCGCTGCGCTCTGCATGACGTTCTTTTTAGACTTATTCCTCCCTTCCTTCCTCCTCAAACATGAACGTGCTATTGGTTGACGACTCGCGCCTGGCGCGCACCGAGCTGCGCCACCTCTTGCAAGCCTTCCCCGAAGTAAACGTGGTGGGCGAGGCGCGCCACGCCGACGAAGCCCGCGCCCAAATCCAGGCCCTGCGGCCCGATTTGCTGCTGCTCGACGTGCAGATGCCCGGCCAGACCGGCTTCGAGCTGCTGGCCTCGCTGGAAGCGGCGCCGCACGTCATTTTCACCACGGCCTACGACGAGTACGCCCTGCAGGCCTTCGCCGTGAATGCCCTGGACTACCTGCTCAAGCCCGTGCAGGAAGCCCGCCTGGCCGCCGCGCTGGCCAAGGCCCGCGCGCGCCTGAAGGTGCCAGCCGCCGAAGCCCACGCGCCGGCCGCGCCCGAGGAGGCCCCGCTGGCGCCCCTCACGGCCCAGGACCAGGTGTTTGTGAAGGACGGCGAGCGGTGCTGGTTCGTGAAGCTGGCCGACATCAAGCTCTTCGAAATCAACGGCAGCTACACCCGCATTCACTTCGAGAACCACCGCCCGCTCATTCCGCGCACCTTGCAGCAGCTGGAGGCGCGCCTCGACCCCAAAGTGTTTTTCCGGGCCAATCGCCAGCAGATTATCAACCTGAAATGGATTGCCGGCATCGAGCCTTGGTTCAGCAACACGCTGAAAATTACCCTCAGAGGCGGGCCCGAAGTGGAGGTGTCGCGGCAGCAGTCGGTGCGGTTTCGGGAGCTGCTGAGCTTGTAGGCACGCGCTGAAGTGGTTGGCTTACTTAATGCGCTCCAGAAGCCAGGTGCCCAGGGGCGGGCCGTCGGGGGCGGAGCCGGTGGCGGGGGGCAAGAGCAGCGGGGCCACCACGCCGGCCGGCCGGGTGGGCTGGTCGGGGGCGGTGAAGGTGGGGCCGCTGTCGGTGCCGGCGTCGTAGGCGCGGGCGGGCACCCGGCGCTGGGCCACCCACTGGCCGGTGGCCTCCAGCAGGTTTTCATCTTCCAGCGCGGCAAACCAGTCGGGGCTGGGCGCAATCATGGTCACCAAACTCAGGCGGGGGTGCGCGGCGTCGAGGCGGATGGTGTCGGAGGCAGAGCCCGGCGAATTGAAATAGCGGCCTTCTAACAGGCGGAAAGCGGCCCCACTGCTCTGCAGGGCGCTGATTTCGGCGCGCAGCGCGGTGTTGTTGCCGCGCTCGGCCATGTCCTTGATGCCCAGGCTGGCCAGTTGGCCCGGCCGAAACAGGAGGGCATCGGCGCGGTGCGAGGCGCCGATGGGGGCCGAGAAATGCGCGCCCGCCGGGAAATTGGCGTGCGTGGCGGCGCTCCAGGTGGCCTCGAATGTGACGCGGTAGAGCGCCGAACCCACGGCCGGCGCGGGGGGCATTTCGGCGGGTTCGGCCGTTTGGGAGCAGGCGGCCAGCCCAAAAAACACGGGCAGCAGGCAAAAGCGGGGAAACGAACGAAGCATGGCGCACGAGAAAAACAGCCGGATAATCAGTAATATACGCCGCCAGACGTTGGCAGCCAACTGCCCTTACAGTTGCGTCCGTTTTTCTGTTGAATGACTCGCGGGGCTAGGTGGTGTGAATGGTGAAAGCAGCAATGGTCAGGCCAATAAACAGAACGTCATGTCGAGCTGGTCGAGACATGACGTTCTGTTTATTGGCCTGACGTTCTGGGAAATCGATTAATAAACGCTTTGGCCTGGTGTGTACAGCGCTAGTCGGGCTTCAGCGGGGGCGCGGCCGGGGCTTGCGGTGCCACGGGCGCGGCTTTGAGGGGCGCGCCGTTGAGGGTCACGTTTTCGAATTTTACGTCGGCGTACTTGTTGGGGAAGGTCGCGTTGTCGGCGGTGGCTTCCACATTTTTGAAGGTGATGTTGGAGACTTTGTCAGTGGGGTTGCCGTTCAGCATCGCAAACTGCTTGCACTTCACCTTGGCGTTGGCAACGGTGATGTTGCGGATGGTGCCGAAGGGCGTTGCGGTGCTGCCGGCCATGTTGAAAAACTGCGTCCAGGGCGAGAGCGTGACCAGGGTGCCGCACTTGCCGGTGATGCCGTCGACGGTGATGTTTTCGTAGACCTGGTAGGTGTCGGGGCGCATTTTGAAGAGCAGCACGGGCCGCTCGTGGTCCATGCGGCAGTTGCGCATGACGATGCGGTTGGCGTGCAGGCACTCGCTGCCGCAGGTGAGGGCGGCGTGCACCTCGCCGAAGGTGCAGTTTTCCACCAGCACGTCTTCGATGGGGCCGTTTTCAGGCAGTTGCTGGGCGGTGGGGCCTTTGCCGCCTTTCAGGGCAATGCCGTCGTCATTCACGGAAATATAGGTGTTGCGAATGGTCACCTTGCGGCACACGTCGATGTCGACGCCGTCGGTGCTGGGGGCCTTCACCGGGCGGAAGGGCGAGCGGATGTCGCAGCCGTCGATGAGCACGTTGGTGCACTGGTAAAGGTGGGTGGTCCAGAAGCCGGCGTTGTGCAGCTTCACGTTCCTGATGGTCACATTGTTGGAGCCCCAGATGAAAAGCAGCCGCGGCCGGTGCACCTCCAGGTTGGTAGACGACTTCCCGACCTGCTTCAGGGAATCGCGGTGCGCCCAGAAGCCTTTCCAGAACCGCAGCCCGTTGCCGTCGATGGTGCCGGGGCCCGTGATGCTGAAGTTGTTGACCTGCTTGGCGTTGACGAGGGCCGCGTAGTAGGGCAGGCTCTGGCCCTCCATGCGCGAGGGCAGCAGGGGGTAGTCGGCAATGTTGTCGGAGCCCTTGAGCCGGGCGCCGGCCTGCAGCAGCAGGTGGGTGCCCGGCTTGAAAAACAGCGCCCCGCTCAGGAACACGCCTTTGGGAACCACGACCGTGCCCCCGCCGGCCGCGCTGGCCTGGTCGATGGCTTTCTGAATGGCTGCCGTGCAGAGCCGGGTGCTGTCGACGCTGGCTCCGTATTGGGTGATGACGTACTCTTTGGGCGGGCTAGTGGCGCTGAAAGGGAGCGATAAAGCCGCAAACCATGCCGGCAGCAGCGCAAGTAAGAATTTCATAGGGCAGGGACTGGTGGTGACGGCGCAAAGAACCGTGGCCCGGTCCTGCGCACCGTTCTGTAGTTACCTGCTGCGGGCAGCCAGGGTGCGGGCAAGATTCTTACGTCCGACGCCCAGGGCCACGGCACCTGGCAACCCCTCAAAGCCGATAACAATTTTGACCTCGGCCCCTACGCGTTGGTGGACAACGGCGGCACCCGGGACCTGCGCATCGGCGCCGCCCGCTCCGCCAACAACCTCGACCTGGGCCTGACGTCGTACCATCAGGAGTACCGCATTCCCGGCCACAACCGCGGCCAGTACGCAATGCCTGTGTGGGCCACGGTTCGACAAATCGCCAAAAACGCGCCGGGCTGGCAATATTCCGGAAGCTTAGAGGAGCGGGCTTGGGCCGGCACCGCTTTTTATTTCGCTGCTGAACGCACGCCGCTTGGTTACGCCAGGGCCTGTTCGCGGGCCAGCTGCTGGTACTTCGCAACAGCCGCGTCTTTCCCCGCTTGAAGTTCTTCCAGCAAGCCCGGGGCGACGACGGTGGAGCCATGCTTGGCGCCCCACAGCACGAGTTCGACAATAATGGGGACGGTGTCCACGCCTTTCTCCGTGAGGCGGTAGGTGAATTTTGACTTCTTATCGGCGGCCACGGTTTTGGTTACGAGGCCCTGCGCCTCCAGCACCGCCAGGCGGTCGGCCAGCACATTGGTGGCTATTTTTTCTGCGGACTGCAGGAATTGCCCATAGGTTGACTTCCCCGCGAACACCATGTCCCGGAGAATGAGCAGGGTCCACTTGTCCCCCAGCAAGTCGAGCGAGGTGCTGACCGGGCAGGCAGAGCGCTGTTTTAACTCTTTCATAACCGAAAATTTATTTCAATTGCTTTTTGCAAGTAATATGCCATACCTTTGCACTTGCAAATTGCAAGTAAATATACACGCTTTTTACTCCTGACCCCATCATGATTTTAGTAACTGGAGCCACCGGTGGCCTGGGCCACGAAACCATCGAATGCTTGCTCAAGACCACCCCCGCCGCAGAAATCGTCGCCCTGGTGCGCGACGCCAGCAAAGCCACCGACCTTGCGCAACGGGGCGTGGACGTGCGGCAGGCCGACTACTTCGACTACCCCGCGCTGGTGCATGCTTTCCAGGGTGTGGAGAAGGTGCTGCTGGTTTCGGCCGTGGCGTTTACCGACCGGGTGCAGCAGCACCGCAACGTCATCGACGCCGCCAAGGAAGCCGGGGTGAAACACCTGTTCTACACCAGCATCCAGCGCAGCTCCGATTTTGTGATGCCGCAGGTGACGGAAAGCGACCTGGCCACGGAGGCCTACCTCAAAGCGTCGGGGCTGGTGTACACCATTCTTCGCAACGGCTATTACTTCGAAGGGCTGGTCTATATGATTGGGCGCGAGGTGCCGGCCGCGGAAATACGCTTCCCGGCGGGCGAAGGCAAAATAGCGTTTATCAGGCGCACCGAGCTGGCCGCCGCCACGGCCGCCCTGCTCACCAGCGAGGGGCACGACAACCAGGCATACACCCTGACCGGGAGCGAAGCCTACTCGTTCCACAACGTGGCCCAGGAGCTCTCCGCGTTGGCAGGCCGGCCCATCAGCTACCACAGCAGCGAGCCAGCGCCCTACATCGCGCAGACAGTAGCGGCTGGCTTCCCCGATTTCGTGGCCACCTTCTTTGCTCAGTGGGGCGCTGCTGCCGCGCACGGCATGCTGGCCGGGACCGATGATACCGTGGAGCGCCTGCTGGGCCGCAAGCCCACATCGCTGCGCGAGTACCTGCAAGCGGCGTATTTCGCGGGTGCCTGACCCTTGTGGACGCCGAGACGCGGCAGAAACTCAACGCCCCGCCAGTAGCTGGCAGGGCTTTTTTTGTGGGATTTTGTAAATGAGGTTAAGGCTGCTCGGCGTTGTGCGTTTGCGCTACGTCGGCCATGTAGTCCTTTAGCTGCTGGAGTTGCGTGGGCTTGTAGTTGCTCAGGCGTAGACGCTTGAAGCCGGCCGCACCCATTTCTTCAAACAGGGCACCGAGCGAAGAATTCAGGAAAGAGCTGGAGAAGCCAATGACGCCCGTTAGGTCGAGCGTGACGGGACCGGGCTGCGCGGTCATGGCCTCGTTTAGCGCCAACAACAGCTTGTAGCCGTCGGCGTTGGAAAGGGTGCCGGGGGTGAGGGTAGCTACCGTCAGAACCGGGCTGGTGGGAACGGTGGTGGACATGGAGTGGGGAAGCTAGTAATGCAGCAGGCTATCAGGCGGCGTTTTGCGTATAGGCCCATTCCGATAACAATTCAGATACCAAGCGGTGCAGCGACTGCGTTACCGCCGGCACTTCTGTCGCTTCAAACCCGTGCACCAATTGGTTGCGCACCTGTTGCGCCATGAGGGCCAGTTGAAATTGTTCGAAGGTAAGCTCGCCCTGCGAGTAGAGGTAATTGAGCAGCGCAGAGGTGGGCTGCCGGTCAACGGGCAATGCAATCTGTTCGGCGTGGCGGCGCAGCAGCGCCTCCAGCGTCACCCAAAGCATCAGAAAGGCCGCTTCGGTTTCGCCGCTGGCCAGCAACGCACTCGCCCGCCGGGCGCGCTCAGTAGTGGCCGGCCACGATACCAGGGGGCTGGTCGTGCGCAGCGACTGGCCCGGGCCTTCGTTGGCCGGCACCAGCAGCAATTGCCAACCCTGGTGCTGACGGACGGTTTCAGCCAAGCTTTGCAGGCGGTCGACCGAGAGGGGGGTGCCGGCGCGCTTCACTTCAATAAGCAGGTGCTGCCCATCTTTCTCGGCCAGCAAATCGGGCCGGTACCCGCCTAGGTCGAAGGGAATATCACCCGGGGCGGGAAGGACCTTCACCGCAAATCCCTTCTCCTCATAGCTACGAGCTAATTCCGTTAGGTTAGAGGATTCGCTATTGATGGGGTTCGTATTCATAAATAATTTTCGATTGAAACTGCACCCGCACATAAACGCATTCCTGCTGTAAGGCGATGCCTTGAATGAGCAAAGCGGGCAGGGAGGTTAGGTTAAAAGCGGCGGTAAATAAGCGCCGGTGGCTATCCACGTCGGTGATGAACTCATCGGCCGGGTACACCACCATTTCCAGCGCGTCCTGAATGGGCTTGATGATGTTGTCGATGTCAACCGGGCTGGTGTTGCAGAGGTACACCAAGGTAAGCCGAAAAGCGTCCGCATTGGATGGGCCAGTGGTCCAGACCCGGGCAGCTTCGGCGCGCACGTGGGCTTTCCAGGGTTGCAGCCGCTTGGCTTGCAGCGAAACAGGCCGGCGCGGCAACAGCAACTCAAAAATCGTGACCATTTGGGTAGGGGAGTTCCCCACGAAAGTAGGCAGTTCAACTCGCCCACCCCGCCCGCGGGTGGCTGCGCTTCCCGGGCTACCTCCGGCTCCTCATCCTCGGCCGCACCACGCTGGCGTCGGTGGCTGGCTGGCCCGCACTTTGGGCCACGGCCCACACCCCGCGCGGCTCCGTTGACTGACCAAATGCCGTCGTTCACATACTCGGATTAGATGGGATGAACAAGGCTTTGCATCTTTGATTGGGCATCGTCCCCGATTGAAATTCTTCCAGACTCCACGCTTGCTATTGTGATGAAGAAAAACGACTCCTGGCGCTGGCTGCTGCCGGCCCTGCTCAGCCTGCCGCTGGGGGCCACGGCCCAGTCGGTGGGCATTGGCACCACCACCCCCGACCCGAAGGCGGCCCTCGATGTCTCGGCCACGGACAAGGGCCTGCTGGTGCCGCGCCTGACGGCGGCCCAGCGCACCGCCATCAGCAGCCCGCCCGTGGGCTTGCTGGTGTTCCAGACCGACGGCACCCAACCGGGCTTCTGGTACTACTTCGGCGGGGCCTGGACCAGCATTCCCAACGCCAGCACCAGCGGCGACAACCTCGGCAACCACACCGCCACCCAAACCTTCGACCTGAACAACAAACGGCTGACCGGGGCGGCCACCTTGTCGCTGGGCGACTCGACGGCCCAGGTGGAGCTCAGCTCCTACGTGCAAGACCCCAGCGCGGCCCTGATTACGCGCAGCAAATCCAACCGCTTCTTCAGCCGGACCATGCTTTCCGGGTTCGGCCGGGGGCCTTATGGGCAGGACATCGACTACGCCGTGTGGGGCAACGCCTACCGCGCCGACGGCTGGGGCGGCGTGTTTTCGGCGGGCAAGCCCGGCGGGCCCGTGCGGTGGGTGGGCCTGGCCCAGCACCCGGGCTACGTGGGCTCCGGTGGCGTCATCCGCATCGTGGACGGCAGCCAGGGCGCGGGCAAGGTGCTCACGTCCGACGGCGTGGGCTACGGCACCTGGCAAAACCCCAAGGCCAACGCCAACTTCGACCTCGGCCCCTACTTCCTGGTGGGCAACGGCGGCAGCGCGGGCCTGCGCATCAGCAACACCGGCAACGTGGGCATCGGCCCCGACGCGCCGCGGGGCCGTTTTGACGTGAACGGGCCCGGCGACAGCTACCTCGTGGACGACCCCAACAACGGCAGCAGCCAGAGCGTGTACCTGCCCGGCCACCTCTACCTGGCGCCCTACTCGGGCACCAGCGGCACGGCCTACGTGCAGGCCCGCGTGCCCAGCCCCGGGGCCGGCACCAGCATCGGCCTGAACCTGCGCACCACCAACGCCGGCAACCTGGTGGAAGCCCTGCAGCTGAGCGCCAACGGCGACGCCCGCTTCGCCGGCACCCTCGACCTGGGCCTGTCCTTGACCTATACGGATTACAACCTCGGCGGCAACAGCTACGGCCAGTTTACCGCCACCTGCCCTGCCGGCACTTCCCTCGTGACCGGGGGCGGGGGCCACCGCGACTTCAACAGCGCCCAGCAGGACATCACCGTCAACTTCAGCGCCCCGGACCCCAACGCGCCCACCACCACGTGGCTGCTGCGCGTGAGCAACAGCAGCGGCAGCGGGCGAGCCATTCGGGTGTATTGCAACTGCGCCCGCATCCGGTAGGGGAGAATGGCTGGCCGCACCGGGCCGGCCGGGCGAAACGAAAAGCCCCGCCAACTGCTGGCGGGGCTTTTTGGGGAGAGGTGAGTATTTATAAACCGGTGTTAAAAGCAACCCTGTTTTGCTCGATTACGGAGTCTTTTATGCACTGCCTCCCAAGAACTGCTGACCGCAACGAGCCGCTTGCAACTGAAAAACCGCCGGGATGCCCTTGGCGCCACCGGGCTGCCCAGCGGCGGCCCTAGCGGATGCGCGCGCAGTTGCAATACACCCGAATGGCGCGGTCGTTGTTGGACGTGTTTTGCACACGCAACGCCCAACCCGTGGTGGGGTTGGCGGGGTCGGGGCCGTTGTAGCTGACCACGATGCCGGGTTGCGTAGAAGTGAAATCCTGGTTTCCGCCGCCGCCGCCCATCACGCGCATGCCCGCCGGGCAGGCAATGGCCTGCGTGTGAAAGGCGTTGCCCGCCACGGTGTAGTCGGACTGCACGAGCCGATAGCCCAGGCCCGCGCTGCCGGCCACGTCCAGGTCGGCGGCCGTGCGCACGTTGCCGCTGGGGGCCAGGGACAGGGCATCGGTGAGGGTGCCGGCGCTGGTGGTGCGCAGCGTCAGGCCAATATTGGTGCTGGTCCCGGGGTTGGGCACGCGGGCCTGCACGAAGGCCGTGCCGCTGGTGCCCGAGTAGGGCGCCAGAAACAGGTGGCCGGGCAGGTACACGCTCTGGCCGGCGGTGCCGTTGTTGGGGTTGGCCACAAGGTAGCTGTCGCCGCTGGCCACGTCGAGCCGGCCGCGGGGCGTGGCCGTGGCCGTGCCCAGGCCCAGGCTGCCACCGAGGCGGCCGTCGCCGCTGAGGCGGAAGCCCCCGGTTTGGGTGGCCGCGGTTTGGTTCTGGATGAAGTCGGCGCCGGTGAGGGCCGCCGTGGTGCTGAGGTTGCCGTCGCCGTCGCTCTGCACCAGGCCCGCGCCCAGCCCGCGCAGGCGGGCGCTGCCGGCCACGTCGAGCGCGGCCGTGGGGGCGGCCGTGCCGATGCCCACCCGGCCGGCGCCGTTGGCGTGGAGCACGGGCGCGGCGGGCGCGGTGTAATACACCACGAACTTCATGTCGAAATTGGTGGAAAAGAAGGGGAAGGCTCCCCCGTAGGCCAGGCCCCCGGCGTAGGGGTTGGCGCTTTGGAGGGCAAACGGACCCCGCTTGTCGGTGCTGAACGAATAGGTGCCGGCCGCGCCCACCGTGACGGGCACATCGAGCACGATGCTGGTCGGGGCGAAGCCGGGGTTGAAGACGACGGCCTGCGGGGTGCCCAGCACCGGGCCGCCCGGCGCGCCCTCGTAGATGGTGAGGGTGCCGCTGCCGCCGGTCTCGGCGTACACCTCCACCTGCGTGAGGGTGGCCCCGGCCGGCAGCGTGAAGCTTTGGCCCACGCCCATGGCGTTCGACGTGCTGCCCGTGGTGCTGCTGGCCAGCTGGCTGATTTGTTGGCTGATGGGGCTGGCCAGCGTGAGGCTGCGGCCGGCCAGGTCCAGGGTGGTGGGCTGGCGCAGCGGGCCGCCCAGCTCCAGGGTGCTGCCGGTTTTGGTCAGGCCGTTGCCCGCGTCCAGGGCCGTGCCCGCCGCCGTGGCCAGCTGCTGCCAGCCGGGGGCGGCGGCCGTGCCGGCGTTGTAGTAGAAGCCGGCGGGGCTGCCGGTCTGGTACACCAGCAGGCCCGGCGCCGGGCTGGCAATGGCGGCGGCCGCGGCCACGCGCGGCAGCAGCAGGCCCTTGTCGGAACTCACGATGTCGAGCGCCGCCGAGGCGTCGGGGGCGGTGGTGCCGATGCCCACGCCGCCGGCGGGCATGGTCTGGGCCAGCAGGGCCGCGGGGCCAGCCAGCAGCGCGGCCAGGGCTAAGAGGCGGAATAAGCGGTGGTTCATAGGGCTGAGCGGCGGCGCGATGGATGAAACGAGGCCGCCGGGACCCAAAACTGCTGACCGCGCCGGTCGGGGTCAACAAAAAGCAGTAAACAACCGGATTTGGTAAGTGAACGACGCCCCCCGGGAGGCGGCCGGTGCCGGGCATTGGCATCAGGCCCGTTGGCCAGACGTGCATTCACGGCCGACACCCTCCTGGCCGTGGACACTCAGTTGCCGCGCCTCACCAAGCACCACTCCACGCTCATCTTCCTCAGCGGCCCCAAAATCGACTGCGCCGCGAAGAAAGGCGTCCAAACCGCGAAAAAAGCAAAAGGCCCCGCCAGCTGCTGGCGGGGCTTTTTATGCAGGCCGAAACCCAAGCGCGGGAGCGGGGCTATGCCGAATTAGCAACGAAAGGGCACTGCCGGATGAACTCGCGGCTGGCCAGCTGCCCCAGAAGAAACTGCGCCAAATCGGCGGCGGTAATGTGCGGGCCCGGGCGGTGGGTGAGGCTGGTGCGCACGGCGCCGGTGGCGGGGCCTTCCACCACCAGGGGCAGCCGCACGCAGGTCCAGTCCAGGGGGCTGCCGGCCAGCAGGGCCAGCTCGCGCTGCCGGTCGGCCATGAAGGCGGGGAAGTGCTGCGCCATGTAGGCGGCGGCCTGCCGGGTGGCCGCGTGGGGCTGGGGCTGGCCGGTGTCGTAGAGGCTCGTCACGGCCACGTAGCGGCCGATGCCCAGCGCCGGCAGCAGCGCCAGCAGCTGCGCCGTGACCGCGCTCAGGATGGGCGCGGTTTCGCCCCGGGGGTTGCCCAGGGTGCTGAGCAGCGCGGTGCTGCCGGCCAGCAGCCGGCGCAGGGCGGCCGGGTCGCGGGCGTCGCCTTCGAGGATGGTGAGCCGCGGGTGCTGCACGGCAAACAGCGCCGGCTGCCGGAGCAGCACGCGCACGCGGTGGCCGGCTTGCAAAGCGGCCTGCACCAGCGGGCGGCCGGCCTTGCCGGCCCCGCCCAGCAGGGCCAGGCAAGCAGAAGAAGGGGAAGAGTTCATGCGGCTAAACGGTTGGGGACCCGCGCCCGGCAAGGCCGGCGCGGACCGGTGGAAACGGGCCGGCCCCGCCCGGGCCGGACGGGTGGCCGGCGGGGTCGGAGCGTATTGCCCAAAAAGGAAAAAGGTGGCCACGGCTTCTGGAAGCGGCGGCGGCAGCCGTTCGGGCGCGGCAAGGCGCCAGGCCCCGCGCGATAGGCGGGGCGCTCTGAAAACGGCGAAAGGGGTGTTTAGCAGCGTTTGATGCGGCGAAGATAAAGCCGGGGCCGCGATGGCGCAGGTCCCCGGCGAACAACGCAAGGTCAGGGCGAACAACCCGAGGTCACGAAGAACAACGCGAGGTCACGAAGAACAACGCCGCCGGTAGCACGAACAACGGGCCGGGCGGCGCGAACAAGGCGCCGGGCAGTGCCAACAAGGCGCCTCAACCCCCGAACAATGCCCCGCGCAGCACCACCAAAGCCCCCGGCCCCCCAAACAATGCCGCGGGCGGTGCGAACAATGCCCCGGGCCGCGCCGACAATGCCCCCGGCCAGCCCCACCCGCTGGGCGGTATTATCCCGAAAAATCCTTACGTTTGGGCTAAACCATCTACCTATATACCTCATGGACAACAACCGCCTCAACGCGCTGCTCAAGCGCGACACCGACACCGCCGCCGGCCTGCTCGCCGACCAGGCAAACTACGCGCCCCTGGAGGACGACATTGCGCCCCTGCGCACCGAGCACGCCGCCAACCTGGCGCTGGCCCGCACCCTGGAAGAGCAGGTGATGGCCGACGACCAGGACGACGCCACCGCCCAGAAGCAGGGGGCCCGCCAGCAGCTCAAGGCCCTGGGCACCCGCCTGGCCGCCGCCCTGCAAGCCTATGCCGCCAGCGCCACCAACACGGACGAGGACCTGGCCGGCCGCGTGAACTACAACGCCACCGACCTCAACCGGGCCGACGACGCCAGCTTCGCCACCATCATCGGGACGCTGCGCAAGGAGGCCCAGCCCCTGGCCGCCCCCCTGGCCAAGCGCGAGTTCACCGCCGACGACCTCCAGGCCGTGGACACCCAGCTGCTGCGCTTCAACAAGAAGCTGGCCCGCCAGCGCGCCAGCACCGTGAGCGGCAGCACCGCCCGCCAAACGCTCATCGGCCTGCTGGCCCGCAACACCGACCTCATCAAGAAAATCCGGGTGCAGCTGCGCCCCTACCAAAAATCGCCCACCAAGCACGATGTGTGGCTGCGCTTCCAGGGCTACACCAAGCTCATCATCCTCGGCGGCGGCGGCCCCAAAGACGACCCCGACGCGAAGAAGCCCGCCTAAGCCGCGAAAGAAAGTCAAAAGCCCCGCCAGTTGCTGGCGGGGCTTTTTTTGTGGCCGCTGCTGCCGCGAAGCTTCACCAAGCAATCAATTCAGGAGTAAGTTACTTTTGTAGCTATGGCCCAAGAATCTGAATCCACCGCCAAGCGCGCCGAGCTACCCATGCGCTTAACCCGTCTGCGCGTCAAAAACTTCCGCAGCATTGCGGATATTGACATTCCCTTGTCGCCCCTCACGGTGTTGGTAGGCCCCAATGGCTCGGGCAAAAGTAACGTGGTAGATGCCCTGCGCTTCGTGCGTGATGTGCTTGCTCATGGATTGGACCAAGCCGTTATGGATAGGGAGGGAATGGGTGTGGTGCAGCGGTGGGGTACGGAAGGTGAGGGCGTTACTATTGGGATAACAGTTGAATTACCGGAAATGGTAAATCCTCACAAATACGGTTCAAATCCTACGCCTGAGCCGGCTGCTAAAGTTGATTACGAATTCTGTATTGGGGATTTGCACGGTGAAGGGCTAGTAGTTATTGGTGAAAGCATCCTAATTAATGCTAAAGGAGAACCTCCTATGAAGGTTGTCGTGAATGAGGAGGGAGAGTTTGTTGAATATGGCAAAAGACAATGGAAGCGTACAAATTTTGACTCTGACTTCTGGCAACGCCAGGATGTCAATGGTCCAGAAATACATTTTATGAAATCTGAAAGCTATTTATTTGGCGACGGAAAATGGTCAAAGAAATACGTTGAAGAAAACGGGTATTCGTGGAGGAGAAACGGAATAGCAGCTATTAGAACAGAAAAAGAAATTCATGATTCTCTTTTTTACAACCTGAATCCATCTGACCTTCGCCAGCCTCAAAAGATGGTGAAAGAGAGTCCATATGACGAAAATGGCCGCAACTTAGCGGCTGTATTGCGTAGCCTTTTCCGTACAGGTGGTGGTGCTAATTGGGATGGTTTGCTGTTTGCTTTACGCCAGACTGTGCCAGGATTTAGTGACATTGAAGTGGAGTCTGTGGGTGGGTATCTCGCTACGAAACTTCTATATCATAATGGAACAGCCAAGTCCCGTGCATCCTACCTTGGTCAAGAATCTGATGGTACCATCCGAATGATGGGATTACTGGCGGCACTATACCAAGAGCCGGCACAACCATTTATTTGCATCGAGGAACCGGAAGCCAACATTCACCCTGGCGCGCTAGCAATATTGGCGGGAGTGATTGATGAAGCCAGCTTACGCAGTCAAATATTGGTGACCACGCACAGCCCCGATATGCTGGACCATCTACCCGTTGAGTCGTTCTTAGTAGTAGAAAAAGTAGGCGACACCACGCACGTCGGCCCGCTTGATGCCAGCCAAATTTCCTCCGTGCGCAAGCGTCTATTTACACCCGGTGAGTTGTTCCGCATGGAAGGCTTGCAGCGCCAAACTGAATCGGCTTCGTAATGCAGACGCTGCACTTGCTGGTAGAAGGAGAGGGAGACATGAAAGCCGCGCCGATATTGTTGCGGCGGCTGTTGCACGAGACACACGCCCGCTACGACTGGCAGGTAGACCCCAAGCACACCATGAAAGTGTGGGGCCTGGCCAAGCTGCGGAGCCGCCTTTCGGATTACATCGAGCACCTGCGCAACAAGCCTGCCTGCCACGGCGCCATGATTCTGCTGGATTTGGAAGACCAATTGCCCTGCGAGGAAGCGCCCGCGCTGGCGGAGGAAATTGCGGCCTTGCAGCCGCTGCCGTTTCCGGTGGTCGTGGTGTTTGCCTGCCGGGAGTTTGAGTCGTGGTTTCTGGCAAGCCTGGGGAGTATTGCCAACGGTTCCGAGTTATTCACCAGCGGCCTCACGTATCCCAACGACCCCGAGGCCAAGCGCGGCGCGAAAGAAGAATTAGACAAGCGCATGCCGCCGCTCGTCAAGTACAAAGAGGTGTTGCACCAAGCCGAATTTACCAAGCTGCTGAGTTTCGAGGAGGCGCGGCGGGCACCGTCGTTTCAGCGGTTGGAGCGGGCGTTGGGCGAATTGCTAACGGCCGTAGATGCAGATGGGGGCGCGGGGGTTATTTCACCACGTAGACGGTAGGAATTATGCTTAAAACAGAAGTGCAAACCCAGTTTGGGCAGTTAGTTTCAGAAGTTATTTGGCCAGAGTTCAAAGCCCGTAATTATCGTAAGACCGGCAACAACTTTCGCATTTATCATTCTGATGGGTGGGGGAAGATTCTGAATATTCAGAAGAGTGCTTACAGGGATAGAAACGAAATCAGCTTTACGATAAATACTGGCCTGTATTTGGTAAAAGCAGATACCATGTTTGAAGAGCCACGCGCTGCAAAGTTTCTGGAGCCAGATTGCTTAGTTAGGAATCGAATCGGGCGTTTGAACGGTAGTAATCATGATTTATGGTATGATTTGAACGAACTGACGCCAGCGCTTCTAATCCAGCAACAGGTACTCGATGATGTGAAAGGGTTCGTTTTACCCTATCTGGACAAGATTGATTCCGTTGATGACATTGTGCAGCAAATTCTGCGGGAGCGACTTCCTAAATCACGTCAAGCTATTCAGGCAGTGTTTAATTATGGGTACACGCAGGAGGCTTTGAATTGGGTAGAGGAGGAAATAGCAACTACCATTTACCGAACCTGGCGCCAAGAGTTAGAAGACCTTCGCAAATCATTCAAATAACCCGGTAACAAAACGCCTCGCCAGACACTGGCGAGGCGTTTTGTTGCTTAGGCTACGGGGCTCATTCGTCTGGCTGGCGCATGGGGGCCTGGCCGTTCTGGATGCGGGCCACTACGCTGGCGACGGATTGGTTGTATTCGGCTTCGCTGGCAAACACCGCGTGCGAAAAGGCCGGGGTGTCTTTGCGCGCCGCCTTCGTTTTCGGCGCAGGGCGCGGAGAAGTGGCGGTAGTGGTTCGTTTTGCTACGGCAGAAGCCTTTTTGCGGAGCTGGGCCATGGGAATGAATTGTTAGTCGGCGAATAAGGCGCGGTATTGCTGCTTGTTGCTCAATAATGGTCTTTGCAGGCCAGAATATGGATGGCGATATCATCGACGCGGTACACAAAGCGGTGTTCGCGGGTGATGCGGTGCGACCAATAGCCTTGCAAGGGGCCGCGCAGCGGCTCGGGCTTGCCGGTGCCCGTGAAGGGTGTGCGCAGGCATTCGCGGATGAAGGTGTTGATTTTCTCCACGTTTTCGGGCTCGGTGGCGCGCCAGTCGAGGTAGTCCTGTCAGGCGTCGGGGTCCCAGAGGATGCCGCGGCGGAGGCTCCTCACGCGGCCTTGGTTTCCAGGGGCTGCCGGGCAATGAGCTGGCGGTTTTTGTCGCGCTCAACGGCGGCCAGCAGGCGGCGGCGGTTAGCGGGCGTGCGCAGCAGGTGGTCGGTGGCGTCCATTTCCTCCTCCTCGTCTTTGCCGGCATCGAGCAGGCGCGCCGTGCCGAAGGCAATGGCCGCCGCAATGGCGAATACGCTGCCTACTTTTTCAAGCAGCGGGCCGTAAGGGTGACTGGTTTTCATGAGGATAGAGGCTGTGCCGGTGACAACACAAATATAACGAGGGAAGGGGGCGGGTGGGTTTTCGTGAAATGTCATGCCGAGCGCAGTCGAGGCATCTCGCTCGCGCCGTCTGTCATCCTGAGCGCAGCGAAGGACCTTATCACGTCGGCGTCGATTGAAATTACTGCGAATCGTTTGGGCGTGATAAGGTCCTTCGCTGCGCTCAGGATGACAGATGGTAATAAAAAAGCCCCGCCAGACACTGGCGAGGCTTTTTGTTACGCAAGCTACGGCGCCTACTCCTTCACCAGGCGTTTCACCACCGTGCCTTCCTGGGCGTGGATGCGGACGGTGTACACGCCGGTGGCCAGGCCGTTGAGGTCGATGGTTTCGGAGAGGAAGCCCTGCTTGGGGCGCGTGCTCAGCTGGCGCACGGTCTGGCCCAGCACGTTCACCACTTCCACCTGCACCGGGCCCTGCTCGCGCAGGCCGGCCAGCTCCAGGGTGGCGCGGGCGGTGGTGGGGTTGGGGTAGAGGGCGGTGCGGGCGGCGAGCTGGCCGGTGGTCACTGCGGTTACGGTGCCGGCCACGAAGTTGAGGTAGAAGCGCTGGCCGGTGTAGTTGGCCAGCATCGTGAAGGCGTAGGTGGGGTTGGCGGCCAGGTTCTGGCGGCGGTTCAGCACCCGGTCTTCGAGCCACACCTGGGTGCCGGCGGGCGCATCGGTCAGGCCGGTGAGCACCAGCTCGTGGGCGCCGTCCTGGCTCACGCGCACCCCGAGCGGGATGACGGGGGCCGTGGCCAGGTCGGGCAGGCCGTTGATGGCGAAGCTCTCGGCGCCGGCCTGGCTCCAGAGGCTGGGGCGGCCGTTGCCGTTGAGCTGCACCTTGTAGGCGTCGTGCCGAGCCGAGAAGCCGAGGGCCGCGCCGGGCTCGAAATACACCACCGTTTCATCGGCGGTGGCGGTGGCCAGGTTGCGGGCTTCGAGGCGCAGCACCGGGGGCGCCGTGGTGGTGCGGTTGAACACCGGCGAGCCGTAGCTGGTGGCGCGCACGGCGTTGGTGAGGCTCACGCTGGCCGTGGGGGCGGTGGCCCGCACGAAGAAGCCCTGCATGGCGGCCAGGTCCTTGGTGCCGCCGTTCTGGCCGAGGCCGTTCACGTAGGCTTTGTAGGTGCCGGTGTACTGGCCGCTGGGCTCGAACACGTAGAGGGCATCGGCCACACCGCTGAGCATGCCGGGGGTGCTGCGGGCCACGTCCCAGTCCATGGGGGCGGGGTAGGGGTTGCCGAGCAGGTGCCAGCCCGAGTTGGCCAGGCTGCCGCGGCCCAGGCTGTAGCTCACGTTGCCGGTTTGGAGCAGGCCCGAAATGTCCACCGTGGTGGTGGGCAGGGTTTGGGCGGTGTAGCCGCGCAGGGGCAGTAGGTCGTCGGTGGCGGTGGGCACCATCCAGCCGTCGTCGAAACCGGGTTTGGAGGCCGTGAGGCGGGTTTCGTCGTACTGGAAGAAGGTCGGGAAGGGCGTGGCCGTGTTGCCGGCCGAGTTGTAGGCCGGGTTCAGCTCAAACACCGGCAGGTCGTCGGCAAACTCCTGCACGGTGGTGCTGATGCCGGCGGCGCTCAGCTTCATGGGCGAGGAGTAGTGGCGGTAGCCGGGCGCCCCGCTCAGGCCCGTGATGAAGCGCTCCATGGTCGAAACACCCGTCACCACGCCGCCGCCCACGGGGTTCACCACCATGGCGGTGCCGCTGGCGTTGCTCGTGAGGGTGAGGTGGCCGTTGGAAGCCAGGTTACCGGTGGTCAGGGTCAGCATATGGGTCAGGAACCAGTTGTCGGTGGCCGTCACGCCCGCGGCGTTCTGGATGTAGAGGTCGTAGAAGCGCGTGGGCGTGGTGCTGACGCCGCCCAGCGTCTGGGCCGCCGTGCCGATGCAGTACCAGCCGAAGGCGCCGCAGTTCACCAGGCCGGTGTTCACGAAGTTGCCGAGCAAATACACCGGGCCGGCGTAGGTCACGCCGGCGGGGTTGGCGCAGTTCAGGCCGAAGAAGCGGATTGGCTGGGTGCCGCCGCAGGTTTGGGCCACCGTGCCGTTGAAGTACACCGTGTAGGTGGCCGGGTTGAAGGGCCCATTGCAGAGCCAGTTGCCGGCCACGTAGATGTCGCCGCCCAGCACGCAGCCCACCAGGTTGGCCCAGGTGATATGGTGGAAGTAGCTGCGGGCCGTGGCGCCGGTGGTGGTGATGGTTTGCAGCGCCGTGCCGTTGAAGCTGACGCCGAAGCCCTGGCCGTGGAAGAGGCCGGTGTTGTTCCAGAAGCCGGCCACGGTGATGTCGCGCAGCAATTGCACGTCCACCGCGTTGGTGATGCCCACGTTGTAGAAGGCGCTCAGGACCGTGCCGCCGATGGTTTGCAGGGCCGTGCCGTCGAAAATCACCGTCTGGTTGTTGGCCAGGTAGCCGCCGTTGTTCACCCACAGCCCGCTCACGTAGATGCCGTCGAGCAGCGTCACGCCGGCCGTATTGGCAAAGGTGATATCGTGGAAGTGCGTGCGGCCCGAGGTGCAGGTGATGCTCTGCGCCACCGTGCCGTTGAAGCGGGTGCGGAAGCCGCAGCCACAGTAGCCGCCCTGGTTCACGAAGTTGCGCGTCACGTCGATGTCGTGGCCCAGACTCACGTTCACCGCGTTGTTGAAGGTCACGTCGTAGAAGGTGGTCAGGGCCGTGCCGGCGATGGTTTGCAGCACCGTACCGTTGAAGTACACCAGCAAGTTGTTATGCAAGAAGCTGCCGTTGTTGGTCCAGTCGCCGAGCAGCGTGATGCCGAGGTTTTGCTGAACCGAAGCGCCGGTGGCAATGGTGAAGTGGTGGAACATCGTCGCCACCGAGCCGCCAATAAGCTGGAGCACCGTGCCGTTGAAGGTCACCAGCTTGCCATTGGCCAGGAAGCCGCCGTTGTTGGTCCAGCTGCCGGTCAGGAAGACGTTGTTTTGCAGCGTCACGCCGGCCAGGTTGGCAAATACCACGTCGTGGAAGGTGAGCGTGCCGGTGGAGTAAATCCCCTGGGCCGCGCTGCCGTCGAAGTAGGTGGTGAAGCCGCCGGCCGTGAACAAAGCCAGGTTGCGGAAGTCGCCGCGCACCCGGATGTTCTGGCCCAGGGCCACGCCCACCGCGTTGTTGGTGGTGAGGTTGCCGAAGATGGTCGTGCTCGTTCCGCCGATGTTCTGCAGGGCCGTCCCGTTGAAGGTGACGAGGTAATTGGCGCAGCTGAAGAGGCCGTCGTTCACCAGGTTGCCCCCGATGAAGATGGGGCCGCCCAAACTCACGCCGCCCACCGTGTTCAGGATATTCAGCCCGAAGAAGGTGGTGACGGCCGTGCCGCCAATAACCTGCGCCACGCTGCCGTTGAAGAACACCGTGTAAGTAGCCGGCACGAAGACGCCGCTATTCGTCCAGGCGCCCGCCACGCGGATGTTGCTGCCCAGCGTCACGGTGCCCGTGTTCAGGAAGGTGATGCCATAGAAGTTGGTCACCACCGCGCCGTTGATGAGCTGGGCGCCGCTGCCGGCGAAGGTCACCGTGTAGCTGCCGTGCAGGAAGCTGCCGTCGTTCGTCCAGTCGCCGAGGATGGTGACCACGCGGGCCAGCTGCACGCTAGCGCCACTCACGATGGTGAGGTGGTGGAATTGCGTGAGCACCGTGCCGGCAATGGTCTGCAAGGCCGAACCCGAGAAGAACACCCGGAAGCCGTTGGCGACGAAGCCGCCGTCGTGGGTCCAGTTGCCGTTCAGGTAGACGTTCGAGAGCAGCTTGACGGTGGTCGGGTTGTTGAAGCGCAGGTCGAAGAAGCGCGTATTCAGCCCGGCGAGGATGGTTTGGGCCGCCGTGCCGTTGAAGTACACCAGGTAGCCATTGCCGAGGAACACGCCCGTGCCGGCCCAGTTGCCGAGCACCGTCACGGCCTGCAGCAGGCTCACCGAAACCGTGTTGGTGATGGTGACGTGGTGGAACGTGGTAAGCACCGAGCCGCCGATGGTTTGGGCCACGTTGCCAATGAAGTTGACGAGGTAGCCGTTGGCCAGGTAGCCGCCGTTGTTCAGCCAGTTGCCCCACACGCTGATGTTCTGGTTGAGCGTAATGCCCGCCAGGTTGTTCCAGGTCACGTGCCAGAACTCGTACACCCCGCCGCCCGTCAGGCTTTGCGCCCCCGAGCCGCCGAACACGAAGGTGTAGCCCGTGTACACGCCACCCACCAGGTTGTAGCCGTAGAACGTGCCCAGGTTGGCGAAGCCGCCCAGCAGCGTCACGTTCTGAATCAGCCGCACGGAGGACGTGCCGCCGATGTTCCAGCCATAGAAGCTGAGCGCCGTGTAGCCGCCCACCGTCTGCACCACGCCGGGCTCGTTGCCGTTGAAGTACACCGTGTAGGTGCCGGGGCTGAAGCTGCCCGAGTACAGGTAGTAGTTGCCGGCGATGTAGATGTTGGTGGCCAGACTCACGCCCGCCGCGTTGTCGGCGTAGAAGTGGTAGAAGTAGGTCGTCGCGTTGGCCGTAATCACCTGCGCCGCCGTGCCGCCGAAGCGCACGAAGTAGCCCAGGGTGCTGCCGCCGCTCAGGTACCAGCCGTAAAAGACGCCGGTATTCACGAAGCCGCCCAGCACGTAGATGTTCTGGTGCAGCGTGACGGAAATCAGGTTGTTGAAGGTGACGTTGTAGAAGTTCGTTACCTGAGTGCCGCCGATAATCTGGGCCACCGTGCCGGCGAAAATCACCGAGTACGTGCCGCCCGAGAACAGGCCGTTGTTAATCCAGTCGCCGAGCACCGTGATGTTGCTCACCAGCGTCACGCCCACCGTATTGTTGATGGTGACGGTGTAGTAGCTGCTGCTGCCGGAGCCGCCGATGGTCTGAGCAACTGAGCCGTTAAAGGCCACGCCGTAGATGCCCGCGTTGAAGGTGCCGGTGGTGTTGAGGTTGCCCAGAAAAATGGTGTTAATGCCCAGGTTCACCACCGAGCCGCTGTTGATGGACACGTTGTAGAAGCTCGTAACGCTACCGCCGCCAATAACCTGCGTGCCGCTCGGGCCATTGAACACCACGTTGTAGGCGCTGTTGCCCACGTAGAGGCCGTTGTTGGTCCAGCTGCCGTAGATGTTCAGCGTGGCATTCACGTTCAGCGTCACGCCGTTGTTGATGACGAAGCTGCCGATTTGCAACGGGTTACCGCTGATGCTCTGGTTGCTGCCGCCCACGAAACTCCACGTCGAAGTCGTGCCCGCCAGTACCGTGCCGTTGTTGACGATGTTACCGTAGAGGTTAAAGCTGGAGTTGACCGTGAAGGTGGCCGTATTGGCAATGGTGATGTTCAGGGCCAGAGCTGTGCCGCCGGTGATGACTGGGTAGAAGCTCACGCCGCCCGGAATCGTGACCACGCTGCTGGCGTTGGGTACCTGCCCGCAACTCCAGTTGGCGCCATTAAACCAGTCGGTGCTCACGCCGCCCGTCCAGGCGTAGGTAAGCGCGCCGACGGTCAGGTTGGCGCCGTTGTCGGAGCCCACGGCGGCCGGGTTGTCGGCCACCACGCGCACCCGGTAGCCGGTGCCGGCCGAAGTGCTCACCGGAATCACCGCCGGGATGGTGCCGCTGGTCGCGCTGCTGCTCAGCGAGCCAATGCTGACCGGCGAAGCGAACGAGCCGCTGGCGTTTGAAAGCTGCACCGTGAAGGTGTTGCCGCCGTTCACGCTGCCCGTCGTCACGCTATAGGGCACCGAAATGGCCGAGCCGGGACAGAAGCTGCCGCTCACGTTGCCAGTGGCAAGCGTGAGTACCGGCGCGCCGACTTGCACCTGCACCGAGCGCGTCACCGAGCAGCCGTTGAGGCTGGCGGTGAAGCTGTAGGTGCCCGCGTTGGCTGCGTTGGCGTTCGGGATGCTGGGGTTTGACTGCGTGCTGTTGAAGCCGTTCGGGCCCGTCCAGGCGATGCTGTCGCCGGCTGGCACCCCGCTGCTGCTAAACTGAATCAGCGCGCCCGCGGATACCGGCGAGTTGGAGCTGGCCACCACGTTCGTAAGGTTCGAGATGGTCAGGTTGGTGCCGTTGTCGTTGCTGGTTAGCGCCGGATTGGTGCTCACCAGGCGAATGCGGTAGCCCGCGCCATCCACCGTCGAGGCCGGCAGGGTGAAGCCCAGGCTGCCGCTACCGGTACCGTTGAAGTTGATGCTAGCCAGCGTCACCGGCGCGGCAAACGAGCCGCTGGCATCCGATAGCTGCGCCGTGATGCTGCCGCTGCTCAGGCCCGCGCCCCCCACGGTGTAGTTCACCGCGTAGTTGTTACCGGCACAAAACTGCCCGGAGAAGGTACCCAGCGCCAGCGTACTCGTGGCCGGCGGGTTCACCAGCACGCGCACAGAAGCGGAATCAGTGCAGCCCCCTTGCGTTACAAACACATAGTAGAAGCCCGACGAAGCCGTAGTCACGTTGTTAAACGTCGGGTTCTGTTGGTTGCTGATGAAGGCCGTGCCGCCTGCCGTGTACTGCACATACCACTGGTAGGTGGCCGCGCCGTTGGGCCCAGCGTTCAACTGCAAAGTGCTGCCCGAGGCGACGGGCGAGTTGCTGCTGGCCGTGGCCACCAGTGTAGTGGGCACCGTCAGGTTGGCGCCATTGTCGGTGGTGCTGGTCACGCTAGGGTTCGAGCCTACTAGGCGAATGCGGTAGCCCGTGCCGGCGGGCGTGCCCTGCGGCACTGTGGCCGAAACTGTGCCGTTGCCCTGCCCAGTGAAACTCACCGAACCAATGGCTACTGGCGAAGCAAACGAGCCGCCGGCATCCGACAGCTGGGCCGTAATCACGTTGCCGCTGCCAAACACGTTGCCCGTCACCGAGAAGCCGATGTTCAAACCCGTCCCGGGGCACAGGCTGCCGTTGAACTGCGAGATGGCCAGAATGGGCTGCGCCGACGGGTTCACCGTGACCTGCGTAGCGGTGCCGGGGCTCTGGCAGCCGTTCACCGTGACGTAGAGGGTGTAGGTGCCGCTGTTGCTGGGCGTGGCGTTGGCAATGGTTGGGTTTTGCTGATTGGAGGAGAAGCCGGGACCGGTCCAGAGGTAGGAGGCGCCGGCCACCGTGGCCGCCGTGAGCTGAATGGTGCCGTTGTAGGCCACCGGCGAGTTGCTGCTTGGCGTGGCCGTGGGCTGCGTCGTGATGCTCAGGTTCGAGCCGTTGTCCGTCGTGCTGGTCACGGCCGGGCTGGAGCCCACCAGGCGAATGCGGTAGCCGCTGCCCGTGGGCGTGTTAGTCGGAATCGTGACCGGAATAGCCCCGCCGCCCTGGCCCGTGAAGGGCGCCGAGCCAATCACCGCGGGTGCGGCAAACGAGCCGCTGGCATCCGAAAGTTGTGCCGAAAGGGTGTTGCCGTTCAGAAAGTTATTGCCCGTCACGGAGAAGCCGATGTTGAACGTGGCGCCCGCGCAGCCATTGTAGCCGAACTGGCCCATGGCCAGCACCGGCACCGCATTGGGTTGCACCAGCACCCGCACGCTGGCCGAGTCCTGGCAACCGTTCGAGTTCGTCACGTACACGAAGTACTTGCCGCTCTGCGCAGGCTGGGCATTGGCCAGGTTCAGCGTTTGGCCCGAGCCCACGAAAGCTGTACCGCCGCCGTTATACTGCACGTACCATTGGTAGGCGCTCTGGCCCGTGGGCTGCGCTGCCAGCTGAATGGTGCCATTATACACCACCGGCGAATTGCTGGTAGCCGAGGCCACCGGCGTGGGATAAATGGTCAGGTTCGTCCCGTTGTCCGTGCCCGTAATGCCGGGGTTCGATGCCACCACGCGCACCCGGTAGCCGGTGCCGGCCGGCGTCCGAAACGCCACCGTGTCGGTGAGGACGCCGCCGTTGGCGTTCTGGCCGCTCAGGAAGCCATACAGCCGCGACCCCGCCGTGAAGTTGCCGCTGGCGTCCGAGAGCTGGAATTTGAACTGGTTGCCGGTGTTGTAGCTCGATGTGTTGGTGGTGAAGGGCACCGAGATGAAGGTGCTGCTGCAAAACGCCGTGGGCGACACCGTGCCCGTGGCAATGGTGGGCGGATAGGTGTAGTTGGCCGCCGAGCAGGCCGTGCCGCCGGGCGTGGTCACGCACAACTGGCCGGTGCTGCCGCCAGCGGGCGCGACGGCCGTGATGCTGGTGCTGGAGTTCACCACAAAGCTCTGCGCCGCCACCCCGTTGAAGGTGAAGGCCGTGGCGCCCGTGAAGTTGGTGCCCGTCACGGCCACCGAGGTGCCCGGCCCGCCGCCCGTGGGCGTGAAGCTGGTGATGGTGGGGCCCGCGCAGTTGAAATAATAGGCGCCTGCGCCCGACACCACCACGTAGTTGCCGCCCGGCGTCACCACCCGCACCCGCAGCACGCGGGCGCTGACCGGCGTGGTGAGCGTGCGGGCCACGTTGGTCGTGACGTTGGCCACGAGGCTGCCCGAGTAGGTATCCACGGCCGTGAAGGGCCCGCTGGTGCTGGCCGCCGTTTGCACCTGCACCGAGTAGGTGCCGTTGCCGCCGGCCGTCACCTTGTAGCGGAAGTCGCTCAGCGTCTGGGCGCTGCCCAGGTCGACTTGCATGTAGCTGCCGTTGTAGCCGAAGAAGCTGTTGCCGGTGGTGGGCGTGGCCGGGTCGGTGTTGAAGGCCGTTTCGGCCAAGCTGTTGCCCACTGTGCCGGCCACGCTGTAGCTGCTGCTGGCCAGCCCCGCCGCGAAGTTGGGCGAGGAGGCGCAGCCGTTTTTCACGAAGCTGCGGCTGCTCACCAGGCTCCACTTCCCGTTGGTATCGCGCGAGCGGAAGAAGATGCGGTGCGAGCCATCGGCCAGCGCGCTGGCGTCGGCCGCGAAGCCGAAACTGGCCAGGTCCGGTGCCGGCGTGGGCACCGGCACGTCGGTGGCGCTGCCAAAGCCGGGGTCGGCGTCGAAGTAGTACTCAATCTTGTTGATGTTGGGCGCGGCGGCCAGCGCGGGCTCGTAGTAGAAGCTGCGCACGTTGGTGAGGCTCCATTTTCCGTTAGCATCGCGCGAGCGCACGCTCAGGGTGTGAAAACCGGTGCCGACGCTGCTCAGGTTCACATTGAAGGCAATGCCGCTGATGTCCGATGACGCCGTCACGGGCACGTCGATGCCGCTGCCGAAGCCGGGCTCGGCATCGAGGAAGTACTCAACTTTGGTGATGGTGGGCAGCGTATTTGCCGCCAGGGGCTCGTAGTAGAAGGTGCGCCGGCTGGTCAGGCTCCACTTGCCGTCGGCGTCCTGGCTGCGCACGCCCAACTGGTGGAAGCCGGCGGCAAGGCTGCTGATGTTCAGGTTGAAGGCTACGCCGCTGACGTCGGCCGCGGCGGTCACGGGCACGTTGGTCGCGCCGCCAAACCCGGGGTCAGCATCAATAAAATACTCGACTTTGGTGATGTTGGCCAGCGTGCCGGAGGCCAGGGGCTCGTAATAAAACGTGCGGCGGCTGGTCAGGCTCCAGGCGCCGTTGGCATCGCGCGAGCGGAGCCCCAGCTGGTGAAATCCCGCGCTCAGGCTGCTCAGGTTCACCGCGAAAGCCACGCCGCTGACATCCGTTGCGGCCGTCACGGGCACATCCGTCGCGGCCCCAAAACCCGGGTCGGTATCGACGAAATACTCCACCTTGGTAATGTTGGCCAGCGTGCCGGCGGCCACCGGCTCGTAATAGAACGTGCGGCGGCTGGTCAGGCTCCACTTGCCGTCGGCGTCCTGGCTGCGCACGCCCAGGGCGTGGAAGCCAGCGCTGAGGCTGCCCAGCGGCACGGCCGCCGTCAGGCCCGCCACGTCGGCCGCCGGAATGGCCGGCAGGGTGAAGGCTGTGGCCGCCCCAAAGCCGGGGTCGGCATCGATGTAGTACTCGGCGCGGGCAATGGGGGCCTGGCCGTAGCTGCGGGCAACTGCTCCCAGCAGCAGCAGGAGCAGCAGCGCCAACGGCAGCAGCCAGCCGAACTGCCTCGGCTGGCCGCCCCGCGTGGGGCGGAAGTCGTAAAAGCGGTGCATAAAAAGAGCCGCGCTTAGTTATTGGAGCGCGTGCTCAGGTTCACGTTCAGCGTGTTGCCGGTCACGCTCTGGTTGAGCTGGTAGATGGCCGGGATGGCCGGGATGCCGCTCAGCTTGTAGGCGTAGCCGGTGGCCGAGCCAAACGCGCCCACGTCCACGCCGCCCTCGCCGCCGCCGGTGGCCGGGTTGGTGCCCGTCTTGAGCTTGTACCAGGCATCAAACTGCGTGCTGCCCGGCCCCAACACAAACACGGTGGCCTGCGGCACGTTGGCCGTGTTGTTGCTCTGGCTGCCGGTGGCGGGCAGGCTGCTTGAGCCCAGCAGGTTGTAGCGCCAGGTGGTGTTGGCCGTGGGCGTGAAGTTGCTGGCGAGGTAGTTGTTCTTCACCGTGAAGTTGTCGAAGCTTGAATAGCGCAGCACCACGTTGTTGGAAAACTCACCGTTGAGGTTGCCGGCGTTCAGGCTCACATCGAGCGTCACAATGTTGTTGGTGATGAGCAGGTTGCTGCCCGCCGTGCTGTACTGGGCCAGGAAGGTGACGTAGTTCTGGCGCACCAGCGCGTTGTTGGACGCCGCGCTGTAGCCGAAGTAGATGTACGACCCCACGTAGTTGCGCTGCACCGAGAGGTTGTTGGCGCCCAGAAACACGCTGCTGTTCACCGTCACGCCGGCCAGCGAGGCGCCGGCGCTGCCCGTGGTGAAGTACACGTTGTCGACCTGCGCCGCGATGACGCTGGCCTGCAGGGCGGGCGGCTGGTTATTACTCAGGAAATACCCCGGCCCCACAATGCTCAACTGCTTGGTACAGGTGAGGCTGCCGTAGCTGACGGTAGAGGGCTCCAGCTGGATGATGTCACCGGTGGCGGCCGCGTCGTGTGCCAGCTGCACCGTGCTGTAAATGTTGGTGCCCGTCACGCCGTTGTTGTTCACGCGGCGGATGGTTTGGGCCGAAGCCAGCTGAGCGGCCAGGGCCAGCAGCACAAAAAGCAGGGAGGCGGAGAGGTTTTTCATAAAAAACAGAAAATGGGTGTAAGAGTAAGCCATTGATGCTCAGCGCCGCCGCTTCTTATCGCAAGGCGTAAAAACGCTGGGTGTAAGAATGGGTAAAGGTTGGTTATATAGTAAATAATTAATATCCGTGCTGCCCCCTATTTTTTCCGGGCATCTCCTCCGTGCCAGCACGGATGCCGCCGGTTGGAATGGGCGGGCCCATCGCCGTTGAAGGCACTTGGACTACCCCGCCGATACCACCCCTTGAGCCGCGCCAAAACGAACCGGCCCCACGAGGCGGCCCTCGCCGACGCATCGGGAGAAGCCGCCCCGTGGGGCCGGGTTGAGGAAAAAAATAATGGTGCAGAGACGCAATACTTTGCGTCTCGTCGTTGAACAATGTGCCTGAACGACTCGCGGGCGCTTGCGGCGCGCATGGCACCCGCACGGCGCGCCCGCTGAGACGCAAAGTATTGCGTCTCTACACCGTTCTGGCCGCCGCTAAGCCGTAGCCAGCTCTGCCGACTGGTGCACGCGCACCCCGCCGCCATCGTCCTCGGCGGCGCGCAGCATGGCGGCGGCCACTGCCGCGCCCGTCACGGGCCGAAACTTCAGCAGCGGGCCGCGCAGCAGCGGGCGCAGCAGGCCCAGCACCGCCCCCCCCAGGCGCTCGCCCAGGCGGGGCTGCGCGCGCGCGCCCAGCAGCAGCGAGGGCCGGAAAATGTGAATGGCCCGAAACGGCGTCTGGCGCACGGCGGCTTCCATTTCGCCCTTCACCCGGCTGTAGTAGAGGCGGCTTTCGGCGTCGGCGCCCAGGCTGCTCACCACCAGCAGCTGCGAGGCAAAGTTGGCCGTGGCCACCGCCGCCAGCTTCACCACGTACAGAAAGTCAACTTTATAAAACGCCTCCTTCGAACCGGCCTGCCGCATGGTGGTGCCCAGGCAGCAAAACACGTCGTCGGCAATGAGCTTCAGGCGCACGGCTTCCAGCTTATCCAGCTCGGTGGTCACCTGCACCAGCTTGGGGTGAATGGTGGGCACGGCCCGGCGCCCCACCACAATCACCTTGGCATACCGTTCCGACTGCAACAGCAGCGGCAACAGTTGTGACCCAATCAGGCCCGTGGCCCCGGCGAGTAAAGCGGTTTTTTGCATAGCGAGGGAGCGTTTGCAGCGTGCTTGTCATTGCGAGCGGAGCGAAGCAATCCGTCCTGGTCTCAGCGACAAACCTAATAATGTGACAAAGCTGTTGCCACACGGGTAATTACACTGTGCAGCGCAAAGCCAAATACCTTACGCCAGAAAAGGTGTCTGGTTAGTCAGAAAAGGTCGCGCTTTGAGAGGAAGGATTGCCACGGCCTGCGGCCTCGCAATGACAGCCGAACCCCTTACTTCAATACCGTTGCTTCCGGCTCCAGCGTCACCAGTCCCTGCCGAAACAGGGCGCCTACTGCCTTTTTGAATACCTTTTTGCTCATGCCCACGCGGCGGTACACGTCCTCGGCCAGGCTCTTGTCGCCCAGCGGCAGGCGCCCGCCGGGCGCGGCCTTGAGGGCCTTGAGCAGCGTGTCGGTGGCCGATTCCACTTCGCCGTAGCCGGTCTGCTGCAGGCGCACGTCGAGCTTGCCATCGGGGCGAATTTGCTTGAGGAAGCCGGGCAGGGTTTCGCCCAGGCGCAGGGGCCGGAATACCTCGTTGTGAAACAGCAGCCCCTGGTGCGTGCCGTTCACAATGACGGGGTAGCCCAGCTCGGTTTCGTCGGCCACCAGCAGGCGCACCTCGTCGCCGGGCTGGCCGGGGAAGGGCGTGTTTTTCAGAAACTGCTTCCACTTGGTAGAGGCCACCAGCCGGTCGCTTTCCTCGTCGAGGTACACGTACACCAGCACCCGCTCGCCCACGCGTAGGTCGCGGCGCTGGTTGCGGTAGGGCAGGAGCAGGTCTTTCTCCAGGCCCCAGTCCAGGAAGGCGCCGGCCGGGCCGTGGTCCTTCACGGTGAGGGCGGCGAAGCTGTCGACCAGCGCCAGGGGCCGCAGGTTGGTGGCAATGAGGCGGTCTTCCGAGTCGCGGTACACGAACACGCGCACCACGTCGCCCACGCGGGTGCCGGCCTCCACGTATTTTTCGGGCAGCAGCAGGTCGCCGTCGTCGGAGGTGAGGTAGAGGCCGATGCTGGTTTCGCGGGCTACTTCGAGGTCGTTGTAATCGCCGAGGAGGAGGCTGGCCATAGGGTCGGGCGTTTGGGGTGAAGGGGCAAAGGTCGGGCGAAAATTTGGAGGTAGGGGCGGGGCCTGCCCCCGCCCGGACGTTCGCACAACTTCAACGGCGCCGTTCAACGTCCGGGCGGGGGCAGGCCCCGCCCCTACGCCGCCCGGCTTATTTCCGTAAGTTTGGGCCTTCCCTTTTCCCGTCGCTATGTTCGGTCTCGGCTACGCCAAATTCGATTCGATAACCTACGTTATCCAGTACAAAAACGGCAAAGTGGTGCGCGAGGGGCGCGGGCTGGCCTTTTTCTACTCCACCTTCAACAGCTCCATCGCGGCCGTGCCGCTGGCCTCCAACGACCTGCCGTTCATTTTCAACGAAACCACGGCCGACTACCAAAGCATTACCATCCAAGGCCAGCTCAGCTACCGCGTGCGCGACCCGCGCCAGCTGGCCGAGCTGCTCGATTTCACGGTGAACAGCCTGGGCATCTACAAGAAAAACGACCTCGAAAAGCTCAACCAGCGCCTCGTGAACGAGGCCCAGACCGCCACCTCGGCCTACGCCCACAGCCTCACCCTCAAGGATGCCATCCGCTCCAACAAGTTCATTGAGGAGCAGATTCAGGCCGGGCTGCAAAGCTCGCCGGCCGTGGCCCAGCTGGGCATCGAGGTGCTGGGCGTGAACATCCTGGCCGTGAAAGCCACCCCCGAGATGGAGCGCGCCCTGGAGGCCGACGCCCGCGAGCGCCTGCAGCAGGAAGCCGACCAGGCCATCTATGAGCGCCGCAACTTCGCCGTGGAGCAGGAGCGCCGCATCAAGGAAAGCGAGCTGAACACCGACATTGCGGTGGAGGAAAAGCGCAAGCAGATTGACGAGAAACGCTCCGAAGCCCAGCTCCAGCGCGCCGCCAACGACCGCAAGCTGCGCGAGCTGCAGGTGCAGGCCGACATCGCCGTGGAAGCCAGCCGCGCCGACCTGCTTACCCAGCAAACCGCCAACCAGCGCCAGGCCGCCGACGCCCAGGGCTACGTGACCGAAGCCACCCTGCGGCCCTTCCGCGACCTGGACTGGCGCACCCTCACCGCCCTGCAAAACAACCCCGACCCGCGCCTCAACATCGCCCTGGCCTTCCGCGAGCTGGCCGAGAACGCCGGCAAAATCGGCACCCTCAACATCACCCCCGACCTGCTCGACAACCTGCTGGGCGACACGCCTGCGCCGGCCCCGGACGCCCCCAAGCCGCCCACGCGCCGGTAGGGGCGGGGCTTGCCCCCGCCCGCCGTTGAACGATGGGCCGCGCCGGCTGGTGTAGGGGCGGGGCCTGCCCCCGCCCACCGTTGAACGGAATCGTTATGATGGTGCAAGCGTCCGGGCGGGGGCAGGCCCCGCCCCTACACCGTTCAGGCACCGAATCACCACCCCCGCCACCGAAATGCCCAAAATCGAATACGCCATCATCGTGCGGGCCAAAACCCGGCTCGAACAGCTTAAGGCCCGCTACAACACCGCCGCCCAGGCCCGTTTCGTGGTGGAGCGCGCCGGCGGCAACTTCAGCGACTACGAAGCCGAGCAGGCCGCCCTCGACCTGGCCGTGAGCCAGGTGCAGCGCGAGCTGGCCCAGGTAGTGAAAAGCAAGGTGGTGGACCGCGAGTTTCTGCCCTCCTTCATTTTCGCCGACGACCAGGTGGTGGTGGTAGTGGGCCAGGACGGCCTGGTGGCCAACGCCGCCAAGTACGTGCGCGGCCGGCCCCTGGTGGCCGTCAATCCCGACCCCGGCCGCTACGACGGCGTGCTGCTGCCGTTCCGCCCCGACACCTGCCGCGCCGCCGTGCAGGCCCTCGTGCGCGGGGCCGACGTGCCCATCCGCACCCAGCCGCTGGCCCAGGCCACCCTGCAGGACGGCCAGCGCCTGCTCGCCTTCAACGACCTGTTCATCGGGGCGGCCTCGCACGTCTCGGCCCGCTACCGCCTCACCTTCGGCAAAGACACCGAGGAGCATTCCTCGTCCGGCATCATCGTAGCCACGCCGGCGGGCAGCACCGGCTGGCTCAGCTCCATCTTCAACATGGCCGCCGGCCTCGAAGACTTCCTGGGCACCGACCACGTGGCCGAGCAGCCCGCCCTACGCCCCGATGAGCTGCTGTTTGTGGTGCGCGAGCCTTTCCGCAGCCGGCGCACACAGTGTGGCCTGGTGGCGGGGCGGCTGCGCGCCCGCCAGCCCCTGCACGTCGAGTCGCTGATGCCCAGCGGCGGCGTCATCTTCTCCGATGGCGTGGAGGCCGACTTTCTGCGCTTCAACGCGGGCAGCGTGGCCACCATCGGCCCCAGCCAAGAGGTGACGCGGCTGGTGCAGCCGGGGTAGCGGGGGGCCGAATGGCCCCTTGCTTCTCTCACGTGACGGGTTTCGGTGATTGAGCCACGGGCCCGGCTGAGGCCATTATTTGGCCTGCGCGAGCTTTTCGGGCAGCCGGTCGCCGTTGACGCAGGCAGGAGAGCGGCCAACGCGGGTTTCGTGGGCTGCTGCCAGCCGCCTGGGCGCTTGCGCCGGGCCCCGCGCAGGCCGTGGCCCCGGCGCAAGCGCGTTTTCGGAGGGCCGGGAGGCTTGTGGTAATTATCGGGAAAACAAAAAATATTACCACAACCCAGGTCCCTGCTTCTGTGGTAATATTTTTTGTTTTCCCGATAATTACCACACCCTCTTGCGCACCAATGCCTCCGGCCACGGGCCGGAGGCATTGCATAATAGAAGCCGAAGCCGCCCGCTAATAGCGCACGAGGCGCTTGCTAAAGCTGCCGGCGCTGGTGTTCACGCGCACGGCGTACACGCCCGGGGGCAGGCCGCGCAGGTCCAGGGCCACGGCGAGCGCGCCGCCCGCGGGCCGGGCCTCGGGGCGGAGCACCGCGCGGCCCAGGGCGTCGAGCACGGCCACGGCCACGGGGCCGGGCGGGAGCTGGTCGAGGGCGAGGGTGGCCGCGTCGTGGGCGGGGTTGGGAAACAGTTCCGCGCGGGCGGCCAGGGCGCGGCCGCGCTGGGCGGCGGTGGGCCGGCCGAAGGGGTAGAGCGTGAGCGTGCCGGTGCAGCCCAGGTTATTCGTCACGGTGAGCGTGACGGGCGTGCCGGGGGCGGGCGCCCGGGCGTAGCGGTAGCGCAGGGTGCCGCCGGCGGCGGTTTCGCGCACGGCGCCGTCGCCGAGCTCCCAGCGGAAGGCCACGTTTTGGGCGTGGCGCGGGCCGGCGCTGCTGAGCTCGGTGAGCACGAGCGAGTCGGGGTGGGCCGGGTCGAGGGGGCGCCAGCCGGCGTTCGCCTGCGGGGGGTAGCGGCAGTAGTCGGGCACGAAGGGCGCGCCCACCGGGGCCCCGGCGGCCCCCTGCCCGCCGATGCCCAGGCCGTAGAAGCGCTGCTTGTAGGCGGTCTGGGCCGGGGTGTCGTAGACGTAGGCCGAACCCCAGACCATGAGCGAGTCGCCGGGCTCGTGCACCAGCCGCGCCGGAATAGCGCCCAGGGAGGCCGCGCCGGGCACGCCGTAGGGGCCGTAGGCGCGCACCGGCTGGCCCGCGGCCGAGTAGCGCAGCACCTGGGTCTGGCCCGCGGCGGTGCCCGTGCGGGCGAGCAGCAGCAGGTCGCCGTTGCGTAGCTGGCGCAGGTCCACGACGTCGGAAGCGGCGGGCAGCGCCACCTGCCACTGCACCCGCCAGAGCGAATCGAGCTTGACCAGGCGCTTGACGTAGGCGTTGGCCGTCGTGCGCGGCTCGTACTCGGCGAGCACGGCCAGTCCCTGGTCGCTGGTCGGAATCAGGCGCAGGGCGTTGTCGAAGTCGCCCTCGGTGCCGAAGCGCTTGGTGCGCACCGTGTCGCCGGTGTGGGTGAACTCCACCAGGCGCCAGTCGAGGGAGAAGTACGCCGAGTTGGTCAGCGGCGTGCGCACGCCCACGTAGCCGCAGGCCACGTAGGCCCCGTTGGCTTGCAGGCGCAGGTCTGCGGTCCGGGCGTCACCGGGAAGGGTGCGCTCCCACACCAACTGGCCTTGGTTATCGAATCGGTTAAGGGTCTGCCTGTCCAGCCGGGTGAACCCCGTAGGCATGGTAAAGAACAGCGTGTTGGCCGCAACCACGTAGCCGTCGGGCGTACGCACCAAGCCGCCCATGCCGTAGCTGGTCTGCCGGCCGATGGGGTCGAGTCCATGGAAATTGGTCTGCCAGAGTACTTGCCCTTGCTGGTTTACTTTAGACAAGGTATGTGTCTGGGCACTGCCGCGGCCGCCAAGCTGAGTTGCGCCGCACCAAGTGAAGGTGCCGTCGAGGTTGCTGGCTACATATTCGACACCGCTGTTTCGGGCAGAAAGCACCTGGGAACGCAGGGAATCGCCTTGGGCGTTGGTGTAGAGAAAATAAGGATGCAACTGACCGGAAACATCGACCGAACCAGCGTGCACGTACAGGTTTGGGCCTAGCTTGGCGGAGCTAGTATAATAATTGGCAGTTTCAGTTAAGAACCCGCTTCGGTAGCTGTGCTGCCAGAGTGGTAGTTGGGCTTGGGCGCGGAGCCCGGCCACGAGTAACAGGAGCCCGGCCATCAAGGGTCCGGGTAGAAGGCGAAAGGGTTTCATGAGGACGGGTAGATTAGTGGTTGACCAATAAGCGACGGGTGGCGACAGTCCGGCCATTGACGAGCAAACTCACGGCGTACACCCCGTTGGGCAGCGCCTGCGTGGGCAGCGTGGCTTCGGTGCCGGCGGCTGATAGTGGCAGTTCCTGCACTACGGCGCCGTTGAGCAGGGAACGCACCACTATGGCCGCAGGTTGGTCAGCATCCGTTAGGGTGAGGTGGTAGCGAAGCACGATGCGGTCCGAGGCGGGATTGGGGGCGAGTGATTCTAGGGTATTGCTGGCAGTTGGGATAGTCACTGGTTTACCCTTCGGCGGATTGGGTGTGGTGCGGGCTTGAATGCCAGCATTGGGGTATCCGTCATTGGCACAGTCGTTACTTGACGTAATAGGAATGTTTCCCTGCGACGAGACAATCACATTGACAGTCGTCAAGGGGGCCATACCAAATTGATTGCCGTTGGCTACATCAAAAAATGTATCGTAGGCAAACGGCGCATTGGACGGGTCATTCCACACGTCTGTAATATAGGGCGTATTATAATTGACAAAGTAGTTTTTCAGCAGGGTTGCGGCTAGGCTAGGAGGGGTCGCATTGGGCACCGCTCCCGTCAGCGTCACTTGGTAGTTGGCGTCGATGAAAATGCCGCGCGGGTAGCTGGCGCTGCCAAACCGGGAGGCCGCCGGCCACACGAAGGTGTTGCATTGCAACTGCACCCGGTAGTTCGGGCCGTAGCCCGGGGCGCCGGGCCCCACCAGGTGAATGCCGTAGACGCACCCCTCGAACTGGTTTTCGGTGATGGAACCGTCGACTTTCAGCTGCAGGCGCAGGCCCTCGTAGAGGTTGGTGAAGTAGTTGTTGCGCGGCAGGGAGTTGGTGTTGGGAAAGGCGGTGGCGCTGATGCCCACCTGCCGGTAGTGCACCGGGAAATCATTCAGGCGCAGCACCGCCGGGCCGCTGAACTGGTTGCCTTGGGCGGTGGCAATCTGCCCGTTGGCGAGCACGCCGTAGGTTTCTTCCGGCGAGCTGCTGGGCGCCTGGGCATAGGCGGCGGCCAGCTGGGGCGGGTTGGCATCGTGCACGGCCGCCGTGGGCAGCTGGAAGGTGTTGCCGGTCAGGGGAAACATGACGACGCTGGCCCCGTCGGTGCATACCCCGGCCACGTAGTTGTTTTCAAACCGATTGTTGGTCAGCGGGGACAAGACCGAGGCGCCCGCGGCGAATACCCCGAACATGCCGCGCTTGAGCTGGTTGCCGTCGAAGGCGATGTTGTCCCACAGGCGCGCGTCCAGCACGGCCACGTGCCGCAGGCTGTAGGAGAAGTCCGTGGCCGACTGGTACTGGTAGGGCGGCAACATGCCCAGCGGGGCCGAGTCGAAGGTGCAGCCGGTCACGCGGCCCTGGCGGTCACCCTGTTGCAGGTCCTGAAACGTAATGCTCTGGTAGTTGAACAGAAAATCCGTATCGGCCAGTTGCAGGGGCGTGGGCTGCGCTTCCAGAAACACCACGCCCTGCAAGCTGTGGGCAATGCCGGGCCGGCCGCCACCGGGGCCGGGGTGGCTGAGCAGGTTGCCCCCGGCGCGCACGTACACCCCGTCCCACATGTGGGAGCAGGCCGCCGTGAGGTGGCCGCCGGCCAGCTCCAGGGTGGCCTGGTCGTCTACGAACACCGACACGTCCTGCCCCAGGTATAGGGTGCTGCTCTCGGGCAGCGTGAACACGCCCTGCGTCAGGCGCAGGTTCAGGGGCACGTAGTAGTTGGTGTTGGGTTGCAGCTGCAGGTCCTGGGCCGTGTAGTTGCCCTGGTCCAGCACCGTCATTGCGAAGCCGGTGCCGGGGGTGATGCAGCACCGCACGTTCATCGTCACCTGGCTTTGGGTGGTGCCCTGGCCGGGCAGCGTCACCGTGAGGGTATACACGGTGGGCAGGGTGGCGGGGAGCACCGGCACGGTGGTTTGCAGGGTAGCGGACGAGAAGGTGGGGTCGGTGCTCGACGTCCACCGGTAAGTGGCGCCCACACCGGCGGGCAGGGCCAGCCCGTCCACGGGCAGGGTCACGCTCTTGCCGCAATCGGTCACAAAGTCCGGCCCCGCCTGGGGCACTTGCACCAGCAGGGCGTCGTCGGCGTAGTACTGCACGTCGGGCCGCACGGCCGGGGCCTGGGGGTTGGTGGTGGCGCCCGGCACGAAGGTGATGAAGGCGGCCGGCTCGAAGTAGCCGATGGTGAAATACTGCTCGCCGCCCGCGGCCGCAAACAGCCCCCGCACCCGCTGCCAGCCGGCGCGGTCGTCCAGCACGGCGGCGTTGTCGTTCACCACCTGGTCTACTTGGGTCAGGAGCCCGTCGGTGGTCTGGGCGGGGTATTGCCGCGAGAGGGCCATGCCCAGGCTGCTCACGCGGCTGGCCGAGGCATCGGCCAGGCTCACCCAGTACTCGGCGTAGTAGAGGCGGCCGGCCGCCAGGGGCGTGGTGATGGGCGTGCCGGCATAGGAGCGGTGCTCCACCACGGGGCTGCCGTTGTTGCCGTAGCGGGCGTAGGCCCGGAAGCCCACGTAGCCGTTGCCCGAGCGGGCCGCCTGGCTGCCATACAGGTTATCGGGCACGCCGTAGCGCGCAGTATCCGGTTGCGCGTTGCCGGTGGCGCAGGCGTTGAACGGGTCGGACGCCGTGTTGTTCTGGTCCCACCAAAAGCACAGCTTCGAGGTGGAAGAGTTGGCCATGTTGCGGGGCTGCACCACCGTGCAGTTAAGCAGCGACTCGAAATTGGAGTTGCTCAGCAGGTTGCCGGTGGTGGCCGCGCTGGGCCGGCACTGAATCGCGGCCGGGCCGGCGAGCGCGGCCGGGGCCTGCGCCCGGGCCGTTAGCCCCCCCCCCCGCTGCCAAACCAACGGCGAGCAGGGCTTGGAGGAACACGGCGGGTAAGCCGCCAGTGGGTAGCATGTGTTTCATGTGGAGTAGAGAAGTGAAAATGGTGAAGTAGGCGGGTAAGGTACAGCCCATTGCGCCACTCCCATCACAATACTCAAAAAAATAAATACTGCAGGGGCAAGAGCCGGGGCAGGGGGGGGCCGCCGGCCGTTTCGCCGCCAGAAAAAGCCCCTCGGCAACCCCGGCGCTGGCGCGGTTTTGGAAGCCACCAAGTGCCCGGTTCGCGCCGGCACCGACCGTTTCCTGGCCACCGTCGATGCCGCCCAGGTGCAGGACCAGGTTGACCGGCTCACGGCGGTGCTGGCCGGCATCGCGCAGCGCCGCTCGGAGCTGCCGGGCTAACTCTGCGGTAATGGCTGAAACCAAAAGCCCCCGGTGCCTGGCGCCGGGGGCTTCTTTTGTAGCGCGCAGTAGCGCGGACTTTGCAGTCCGCGTCCCCGGCGGACACCCGAACAATTCAACCGGCGCGGGCACGCGGACTACAAAGTCCGCGCTACTCCGTTCGGCGTAGTTGCAGCCCCCTGTCCACGGCCACGGCCAGCAGCGCGCCGGCCACCGGGCCTATTATATACACCCACCAATCGGTCCAGTTCCCGCTGAGCAGGGCGGGGGCCAGTGAGCGGGCCGGGTTCATGCTGGCACCCGTGAGCGGGCCGGCCACCAGCGCCTCCAGCGCCACCGTGCTGCTGATGGCCAGCCCCGCCAGAATGCCCACTTCCTTCGAGCCCGAAGTGACCCGAAAAATCACCAGCATCAGCCAGAACGTGAGGAACGTCTCGATGCCCAGCGCCTGCCCGGCGCCGTGTGCCGGCAGCGTGGCCCCGAGGTCGGAGCCCGGGGTGGCTATCAGTTTCACCAAAAAGCTGCCCAGGGCCGCGCCGGCTAGCTGGGCCAGCACGTAGGGCAGCACCCGCCGCCCCTCAAACCGCCCCATGGCCCAGAAGGCCACGGTCACGGCCGGGTTCACGTGGGCGCCGCTGGTTTCGCCCAGGCTCTGGATGAGGATGAACACCACCAGCCCAAAGGCCGCGGCCACGCCGCCGTGCCCCAGCGCGTGCGTCTGGGCATCGACCACCGCCGCGCCCGTCCCAAAAATCAACAAAATGGCCGTGCCCAGCACTTCGGCCAGCAGGCAGGTTCGGAGGGTTGGTTGCATCAGGCCGAAAGAGTATCCGTGGTGCCCACCGTGGCGCTGCGGCGCTCCAGCAGCAGGGTGTCGCGCCAGTGCCCGCGCAGCTGCCCAATCCGCTCGCGCCGGCCCACCAGCCGAAAGCCGGCCGCCTCGTGCAGGCGCACACTGGCCGCGTTCTCGGGGAAAATACCGGCTTGCAGCGTCCACAGGCCTTGCCGTTCCGACTCGGCCACCAGCGCCGCCAGCAGCGCCCGGCCCACGCCCTGCCCCCGCGCGGCGGCCGCGATGTAGATGCTCACCTCGGCCACGCCGCCGTACACGCAGCGGCTCGACACCGGCGAGAGGGCCGCCCAGCCCCGCAGCTGGTCCGGGGCGTCGTCGGCCGCGGCCACCAGCCGGCAGGCGGGCAGGTGGCCGGCGTCCCAGGCATCCCAGGTGGGCAGCTCGGTGGCGAAGGTGGCCTGACCGGTGGCCAGCCCCTCGGCGTAAATGGCGCGCACGGCCGGCCAGTGCGCGGCCGTCATCGGAAGTAGGCTCATGAAAAGGCGTAGGGGCGGGGCTGGCCCCCGCCCGTCGTTGCGCAAACTACGAAGCCCGGCCCCGCTTGGAGTTAGGCCAACCCAATTTTTTCCAACGGTGAGCGCGGACCAGCCCCGTCCTTACGTCGTTTGGAACTGTGCCCGCACGAAGTCGTGGGCGTAGGCTTTCACCTGCTCGCGCACGGCCCGAAACTGGTCCATAATTTCCTCCTCGCTGCCCGTGGCTCTGGCCGGGTCGGGGAAGTTGTGGTGCAGCTGCCGGGCGGTGGAGGGAAACACCGGGCACGCCTCCCGGGCGTGGTCGCACACGGTCAGCACGTAGTCGAAGGGCACGTGGGCGTACTCGTCCACGTGGTTGCTGGTGTGCTGCGAAAGGTCGACGCCGTCCTCGGCCATCACGCGCACGGCGCGCGGGTTCAGGCCGTGCACTTCCACGCCGGCGCTGTACACGGCGGCGCGCTCGCCCAGCAGTTGCTGCAGGTAGCCGTGCAACAGCTGGCTGCGGCAGGAGTTGCCGGTGCACAGCACCAGCACGTTTTTCTTGTCAGGCATAGGGGTTTCAATTGAAGAAGAGAGTAGCGCGGACTTTGCAGTCCGCGTCCCCGCGCCGTTCGGTGGTCGTTCGGGCATCCGCCGGGGACGCGAACTACAAAGTTCGCGCTACGCCGCTACGGTCCATTCAGCAGCACCCGCCGCCCGGCGCGCAGCCCGCCGCCTGCACCTGCGGCAAGGCCAGCAAATCGGCCGGAATGCCGCAGGCGTCCTGGGCCAGGCATGCGGTGTGCTTCGCGGTCAGCACGAAGTCGGTGCCGTCGAAGTCCAGCCCAAACCTGCCGATGGTGGCCTGCTGGTACTCCACTTCAATGGCCAGGTCCTCCGGGCCCAGAATCCGCTCCGAGAGCTGCAGGATGTGCAGGAGTTTCTGCGGCGCCAAGCGGTGGTCGTAGTCGCCGGCCTCCCACAGCTGGAAGTTGGCCACGGTTTCGCGGCGCTCCACGCCGCCGCAGTCGATGAAATGCTTGCTCACCCGCCCCACTTCCGTCACGTGGAAATGGGCCGGCAGGTAAGTGCCGTCCGGCAAGCGGAATGTAACGGCCGCTAGGCCCGCCAGGGCCTGCTTCATTTCGGAGATGTTCATAGCTGAGTTTGGTTAAAGCACGAAAGGATGATTTCAGCAGGCGTAATCGGCGGCCGGCAACTCGGCCAGCAGGCCATCGAGCAGCTGCCGGGCCCGGGCCCAGCCAGTGGGCGAGAGGCAGTAGCACACGCGGGGCCCGTCCACCTCGCCCTGCACCAGCCCGGCCGCCTTCAGCTCCTTGAGGTGCTGCGACACGGTGCTCTGCGACAGGGGCAGCTCCAGCACCAGCTCGCCGCACACGCAGGCCCGGCGCCGGGCCAGCAGCCGCACAATGGCCACCCGCGCCGGGTGCCCCAGCGCCTTGGCCACGGCCGCCAGCTCCTGCTCCTCGGCCGTGAACTCCTCCCGTTTGTGCGTGGCCATAGCTAGTTCCTTTGCTTATCGTCGATTTACGATTGCAAAGCTATGACTTGATTCGGTATTCAAAGTCTCATTCTGAATAATCTTGAAATTGTTAAACAAAATTTTTTAGAAAATTAACACCGGTGATATTTGCATAGTGCCAAAAGCCTTTACCTTTGTCATAGTAGTAGAGCCCCTACAGGCGCTTTATGAAAGATTTATAACCGTCCGTCCTATAATAAGTGCATTTAGCCAGTGGTTTGCCGCTTTCGGATAGCAAAATCATAATTATGCCGAAAAGACAATTTTTATTCAAAAACAATTCGTACCTTTAATTCGTTAGTTGCGGCAGGCGGGCGCCCAGTCCCGCTAGTATCTACCTCCTTATCCCAACTGCTCGTGATGCATTCTTTACGCTTCCTTTCTCTCGTTGGCCTGGTTGGGTTGCTGGCCTCCGTTCAAGGCCACGGGCAGGCCCGGGGCTACGCCGCACTGCCCGCCGGCCCCGCCACCGCCTCGGCGGCCCCGGTGCCGGCCGCAGCGGCCAAGACGCCCGCCGCGCCCACTTTCAGCCCCGATTCGGTGTTCATCAACCCCGAAGTGCGGCCCCAGTTCGTGGGCGGCGACAAAGCCTTTTCGGCCTACCTCGCCAAGTCCATTCGTTACCCGCAGCTGGCACTGCAGCGCCGCGTGTCGGGCAAAGTCTACGTCAATTTCATTCTGAGCGCCCAGGGCAAGGTGACCGATGCCCACGTCATCAGCGGCCCCGGCAACGGCCTCAACGACGAAGCCCTGCGCCTGGTGTGGCTGATGCCGCCCTGGGAGCCCGCCCGCGTGAACGGGCAGCCCGTGCGCGTGGCCTGCACCATTCCCATCGCCTTCACCGCCGACCGCTAAGCCCGGCCGCCGCTCTTTTAAATTAAAAACCAGCGCACTGCTACCTCTATTGTCCGGCCTTCTCCGAGCCGCGCTAGCCCGGAGAAGCCACTTTATCCCTCTATTCTATACCATTTCCGTGTTTTACCAAGTGCTTTAATTATTATATTAGGTGATAGCAAAAAGCCCCGCCCAGTTATTGGGCAGGGCTTTTTTGTGCGGTTGGGCGTCCGCCGAGGGGGCGGCCCTACGCCGAGGGGGCGGCCCTACTGATAAAGGGCGGTGCCGGGGGCGCCCAGGCCGAAATCGGTGAAGGTGACCGTTTCGCGGGCCGACTCGAATAGCCGCACGCCGTTGGGCGCGGTGAGGCCGCGCGGGTAGTAGCCCAGCAACACCTGGAAGGTGCGCAGGGCCGTGAACTCGTTGCGGAAGCGCACCCCCAGCCCAAACCCCATGTAGGGCGCCCCCCGAAACGGCGAGCCCCCGCGCGGCTGCTCGCTCACCCAGGCCGCGTCGGCAAAGGCGAGGCCGGCCAGCCGGAAGCCCAGCAGCGACAGGGGCGTGAACAGCGTGGTTTCGTAGTTGACCACGAAGCGGCTGGTGGCCAGCACGGGAAAAGCCGGCGAAAAGCCCCGCAGGCCCCGCTCGTTGGTGATGCCCTGGAGCAGGTCGCCGGGGCGGCGGTTGAGGCCGATGGTGCCGCGGCTGCTGAGAAAGTGCCGGTACTGCCAGTTGCCCAGGTGGTAGAGCCGCGTGAACGACGTGAGCTCGGTGGAAAGCACGCCCTGCTCCCAGGCCCGGCTTTGGTCGAGGCGCTGGAAGGCGCCCACGTCCACGGCGCCGTAGAGGTAGCCGCTGCGGGTGCTGAAGCCCGCCGCCGCCACGCGCGCGCCCAGGTAGCGGCGGGGCACCACGCGGTTCAGGTCGTAGCCGGCCGTGAGGCTGAGCAGGGTGCCGGCGGGCACGTCTTCGGTGCGGCCAAAACCGAACAGGTACCGGTCCTTGTAGTAGCGCCGCACGGAGTAGCCCACCGTGCCCAGCGCCAGGGTGCCGTCGTGGTAGTCGGGCGTTTCGAGGCCGGTGTCGGGGGCGGGGCGCGGCACGGCGCTGTAGTCGGTGCGAATGAGGCGGGCGGCCACAATCACGCGGCCGGGGTTTTCGTAGCCCAGGTCGTAGGAGCGCAGGCGCAGCGCGCGGCCCACCCAGGCGTCCTGCACCAGGGATTTCAGGGGGTAATACACGTAGGGCTGGCCGGGCGGCGGCGCCACCAGGGCCACGTCCTGCGAGTAGCTGTCGAAGCTGAGGGCGCCGGCGTAGCGGGCGCTGGGCGAGTAAAAGTCGCGCTTGAGCGTGACGCCGCCCGAGCGGTAGTTATTCTCGTTGCGGTAGCGCGCCTGGCCGTACACGAAGTTGCGAAACGGGGCCGTGTAGCTGCCCTGGTACGACCATTGCTGCGGGGTTTCGCCGTTGTCGGTGCTCAGGCCGCGGCCGTACTCGTAGCTGTTTTCGAGCTGGTGGCCCTGGCCCAGGAAGTTCTGGTCGCCAAACGTGACGATGCCCGCCGTGGCCGAGCCCAGCTGAAACCCCGCCGTGATGCTGAACACGTCGGTGGTGAGCACCGTGATGTCGACGCTGTCGCGGGTGCTGCTGGCCTCGTTCACCAGCACGCGGGCGTCCAGGATTTCGGGCGTGGTGCGCAGCAGGCGCTCCGACTCGGCCAGGGCCTGGGGCTCCAGGGGCTGGCCCGGCCGGAACAGCAGCACTTGGCGGATGCGCGAGCGGGCCGTTTTGATGTGCAGCGTGTTGCCCGATTTTTCCCAGAAGGAGCGGGGCACCCGCGTGGAGTCGCTGATGCTGTAGCCGAAGGCGTCGAGGGTTTTAATCTCGACGCGGCGCACGATTTTGAAGTTGTGCTGGTCGAACTGCCGGTTCAGTAGCACGGCATCGAGGCCGGCCTGCTCCTCCTGGCGCTGCGTGAAGTTGAACAGCCCGGACAGGGCGCGGCCGGCAATGGTTTTGCGGCGCGAGTAGGCCTTGAGCCGGCTGATGAGGCGCTCCTGGTCGAAGCGGCGGCGCAGGGAGTCGGCGCGGTGGGGCAGGATTTCCGCGGCGGCCTTCAGGGAGTCGGGCGGTGCGGCCGAGCGCGGGTCAAAGCCCTGCCCCGCCGCCGGCCGGACGCCCCCGGCCAGCAACACAAACAGCCAAAATAACCAACCGCGAAATCTCATAATGGGGCGCAACGCTGCAAAATACGAAAAGGAGCCCCGCCCGTTGGCCGGCCGGGCCCGGGCCGGGCAGCGCTTGCTAAAAGCCGGCGCAATGGCACCGGGTTATTTTCCCGAAAAAAGAAACTATTCCCAAAAAAATTAGCTTAGAACATATTGCCGCTACGGCCGCCGCCTATTACTTTTAAGCCCGAAAGCCAGCCCTTCCTCATGAACGAGCGCATTCAAGAGAAACTAAGCATATTAGCCGATGCCGCGAAGTACGATGCTTCGTGCAGCAGCAGCGGCGCCAAGCGCAAAAATGAGAACAAAGGCCTGGGCAACGCCGAAGGCATGGGCATTTGCCACAGCTACACCGAGGACGGCCGCTGCGTGAGTTTGCTGAAAATTCTGCTCACCAACCACTGCATCTTCGACTGCGCCTACTGCGTGTCGCGCCGCTCCAACGACGTGAAGCGCGCCGCCTTCACCGTCGACGAGGTGGTGGACCTCACCATCAACTTCTACCGCCGCAACTACATCGAAGGGCTGTTCCTGAGCTCCGGCATTTTCAGCAGCCCCGACTACACCATGGAGCGCCTCGTGCGCATCGTGAAAAAGCTGCGCACCGAGCACAAGTTCAACGGCTACATCCACGTCAAAACCATTCCGGGTGCTTCGGAAGAGCTGATTCAGGAGGCCGGCCTCTACGCCGACCGCCTCAGCGTGAACATCGAGCTGCCCTCGGAGCTGGCCCTCACGCAGCTGGCCCCGGAGAAGAATTACCAGGAAATCCTGACCCCGATGAGCCAGATTCGGGACGGCATCATCCAAAATAAAGAGGAAAAGGCGCTGTTCAAGAAAGTGCCCAACTTCGCCACTGCCGGCCAGACGACGCAGCTCATCGTGGGCGCCAGCGCCGAGACGGACCTGCAAATCATCAAGCTCACCGACTCGCTCTACCAGGGCTACGGCCTGAAGCGCGTGTACTACTCCGGCTACATCCCCGTGACCGACGACGCCCGCCTGCCGCAGGTCACGCAGCCGCCCGTCATCCGGGAGCACCGCCTGTACCAGACCGACTGGCTGATGCGCTTCTACGGCTTCCAGGCCGACGAAATCCTGGACCCTGCGCACCCGCACCTCGACCTGGAAATCGACCCCAAGCTGGCCTGGGCCCTGCGCAACCGCCACGTGTTTCCGGTGGACGTGAACACGGCCGACTTCGAGATGATACTGCGCATTCCCGGCGTGGGCGCCCGCTCGGCCAAGCGCATTGTGGCCGCCCGCCGCTTCGCCAAGCTGAACATGGAGACGCTGCGCCAGCTCGGCGTGGTGCTCAAGCGCGCCAAGTTTTTCCTCACCTGCGAGGGCGAGCACCGGCCCATCCTCGGCGAGCTGAGCGAGCAGCAGGTGCGCCGCCAGATTCTGTTCGGCGCCGGTTCGGTGCGCTCGGCCCTCGTCACCCAACAGCTCGACCTTTTCGCCCAAGCTTCCTAGCTGCTATGAACTACGACGCTCTTTTCTCGAACAACCTGCCTGCGCTGCCCAAAAGCAGCAGCCTGGGCGGCGTGCAACACGACATCTTTTTTTCTGTCATGAAAGTCATTCACCGCCAAAACCAGCCCCTTCCCGTCACGCAGTCGTCGGACAAAGTGGCCCGCCTTTCCTGCGTGTGCCGCCTCAGCGAGCTCATGCCGCTGGTGCGCCAGATGCACGACGAAGCCCGCGCCCGGCACCAGGCTCAACTGCAAGAAAACACGCAGCAGGCGGCGTAAAGGCTTAGCGCGCCCCGCGTAAGGAGGGCGGCGGGAGCCTGCTCTATTCTATCAATAGGCGGCCGGAAGCTTCCCCGGCCCGCACCACGTATACCCCCGGCGCCAGGCCGGCCACCGGCAGCGTGAGCGTGGTGGCCAGGGCCGGCAGCGTGGCGCGGCGCACCGTCCGCCCCAGGGCATCGAGCACCGTTACGGCGCGGGCCTCCACTGCAGCGGGCAGGGTGATGGCCACGGCCTCCAGCGCCGGGTTAGGAGCCAGCGCCAACGGCGCACTGCCAGCCCGGCCCTCTTGTATGGCCAGCGGCAGGGCGGTGTCAACGATGGTGGCCAGGGCGGCGGAGGTTCCGGTATTGGGCACGGCGATGGGCCCGAACGTTGCCGGGCCGTCGAGGGCGGCAGCCATGTAAATGGTCTGGTTGCCGACGGCCACGCCCTGGCCCGCGTCGGACCGGGGGCCGCCACCGGACGTGCCCCAGGCCCAGGTGCCGGCGGTGCCGTTGTCGATGAGCTTGGCCAGGAAGGCATCATTGCTCCCGGCGTAGGCCAACGCGCTGCCGCCAATGCTGAGCGGTCCCTGGAAATACCCCGTGACGTAGAGGCTGTTGCCGCGCAACGCCAGGTCCGTCACCGACTCGTTGGTGGGGCTGCCGGCCACCGCGCCCCAGGCCCAGGTCGGGGTGGTGCCGGCCAGGTTGACTTTGGCCACGTACACGTCGCTCTGCCCCGCCGTGGGCACCCTGGTACTGCCGAAGTCGATGGTGGGGCCGTTGGTGGTGCCGGCCACGTAGAGGTTGTTGCCGTTCAGGGCCAAGCCCATGGCTTCGTCGGTGCCGGTGCCACCCGTGCGCAGGGCCCAGGCCCAGGTGGCGCTGCTGCCGTTGTCGGTCAGCTTGGCTACGTAAGCATCGTTGGCGCCGGCGCTGGTCAGGGTCAGGCCGCCAAAGGTGGCCGTCGCCGCCCCGAAGCCGCCACACACGTACACGCTGCCGCCGCTGGCCAGCACGTCGTACACATAGTCGTTGCTTGGGCTGGCGCAGGACGTGGCCCAGGCCCAGGTGGCGGCGTTGCCCCCGTCGAGCAGCTTGGTTACGAAGCCGTTGGCGCGGTTGTTGGCGTCGCGGGGCAGCGCGGTGGTGCCAAACGTGGCCGTTTCCGTGTAAAACCCGCTTAAGTACACGTTGCGGCCATCGACGGCCACTTTGGCGGCGCCTTCGTCCGAATTGCCGCCCCCCGAGACGGCCCAGGCCCAGACCGGCGCACCGGAGGCTTCGTTCACTTTGGCCACAAAGGCGTCGTTGTTGCCTCGGTTGGGCACCGTAATCCCGCCGAAGCTGGCCCCCCCAGTCACAAGGCCGCTCACCAGCACCCCATCAGGGCCGAGGGCGATGCCGCTGCCCGAATCGGAGTCGGGCCCGCCCGCGCCGATGGCCCAGGCCCAGGTGCCGCGGCGGGCGTCCCACCGGGCCACGAAGACGTCGTAGCGGCCCCGGCTGACCAGGCGGGTGCTGCCAAAATCAACCCGCCCCGAGAACCGGCCCGTCACGTAGGCATCGTCGCTGGGGAGGGACGCCACGGCCCCGGGCCAGTACGCGCCGCCGGGGTTGACGCTTTGCACGGCCAGCCAGGTGCCCGTGGGGCTCAGGGCGCCCATTACCAGGGTGTTTTGGCCACCGGTTTGCAGGGGCGAGTTGAGGGCACTGCCGAAAGTGGCCGTGGCGCTGAACAAAACGCCCGTGACAAACACCGTGGTGGCGTTGGCCGCGATGCTGTTGAGGTTGTCCTCGTCGGTGCCACCGCTGGCCTGGGCCCAAGCCCAGGCGCTGCTGGCGCCGGCATCGGTTAGCTGGGCCACAAAGCCGTCGGCCGTGTTGGTGCCGGTGTTGGCCAGGGTGGGCAAGCCACTGAACGCAAGCGAAGTGCCCTGGATGGTGCCGCCCAGGTACACCGTGCCCGCGGCGCCGATGGCCAGGCCATTGGCCTTGTCGGAGCCATTGCCCACGGTGCGGTTGGCCCAGTTCCAGGTGGCCGTGGTGCCGGCATCGGTCAGCTTGGCCACGAACACATCGGCGCCCGCGCTACTGATGGCGGGCAGGCTGACGGCGGTGCCCAGCCGGAAATTGTAGCTGTTGTAATCGCCCGCGATGTAGACGGTGTTGCCCGTCACGGCCAGCGCGGTGCTGTTGTCGTTGAGGGCTCCGCCGCCGCTGTAGGCCCAGGTCCAGGCCCCGTTGGCGTCGTTGAGCTTGGCCACGTACACGTCGGTGGCGCCCACCGGCACGAGGTTGCGGGTGCCAAAGGAGGCCGTGCCGGTGTAGGTGCCCGTGAGGTACACGCCGCCGCTGCTCACCCCCAGGCCGCCGGCCGAGGTCAGCCCGCCGTTGGGAATGTTCTGCACCCAGTTCCAGGCCACGCTACTGCCGCCGTCGGTGAGCTTGGCGATGAATACGTTGGACGGGCCGATGTATTTTATCAACGGTGTGCTGCCGAACACAGCATCGCCGCTGCTGTAGTCGCCGGCCACGTACACGTTGCTGCCCCGCGCGGTTAGAGTAGCGGCCCGTTCGTCGTCGTCGGAGCCACCGCCGCGAACGGCCCAGCCCCAGGTGGCCGTGGTGCCCGCGTCGCTGAGCTTGGCCACGAACATATCGAGGCCGCCTGCGCTGCTCAGCGTGGTGCTGCCGAAGCTGGCGCCCGTGGCGCCGAACGAGCCCGCCACGTACACGTTGCCGCCGCTCACGGCCAGCGCCGAAGCGCGGTCGTCGCGGGCGCCGCCGGCGGTGCGCACCCACACCCAGGCCGCCGTGGTCGGGTTCCATTTGGCCACGAAGACGTCTTGGCCGCCCGTGCTTTCTACCACGGAGCCGCCCACTTCCACCCGGCCCGTGAAGTAGCCGGTCACGTACACGTTGCCGGCGGCGTCGGCCGCGTTGGCCTGGGGCACCACGGTGCCCGCCACCGGGTTGGGCGCGCCGGTGGCTACCCGCGTCCAGGCCGGGGCTTGGGCTCGCGCCGCAATCGTGATGAAAAAAGCCGCCAATAGGCAAAGAAAGCGTAGCGAAAAGGCCATATAATGAATGGAATAGGAATTGTCCCACAAGGTACGACGTTGAGTATAATACCAACTGACGGGCCACTCGCCGCACCTTTAACCACACCGGGGCTGGCAACCTCCACCCAACCGTCGCGGTACACCCCAGCATGCCGTACCCGCTCGAACAAAGCCTGATTGCCACCAACGGCCTGCGCCTGCACGTGGCCCGGTGCGGCCCCGAAACCGGTCCGTTGGTGGTGCTGCTGCACGGCTTCCCCGAGTTCTGGTACGCGTGGCGCAAGCAGCTGGAGGTGCTGGCCGATGCCGGCTACCGCGTGTGGGCGCCCGACCAGCGCGGCTACAACCTCAGCGACAAGCCGCGCCGGGTGCGCAGCTATGTCATCGACGAACTGGCGGCCGACGTGGTTGGGCTAATTGACGCGGCCGGGTGCGAAACGGCCGTCGTCATCGGGCACGATTGGGGCGCGGCGGTGGCCTGGCACCTGGCCGCGCATTGCCCCGGCCGCGTCAGCCGGGTGGCTATTCTGAACGTGCCGCACCCGCGGGTATTGGGCCGGGCCCTGCTGCGAAAGCCCGGCCAGCTCTTGAAAAGCTGGTACGTTTTCTTCTTTCAGCTGCCGTGGCTGCCCGAGGCGCTGGTGAAGCTGCGCCGCTGGCGCTTTGCCCGGCAGGCGTTGCGCGGCACCAGCCGCCGGGGCACCTTCAGCTCAGCCGATTTGGCCCGGTACGAGGTGGCGTGGGCTCAGCCCGGCGCCATGCGCAGCATGATAAACTGGTACCGGGCCGCGGCGCGGTTTGCCAGCCGGCTGGGCAAAACGGGCCGGGTTTCGGTGCCCGTCCGCATCATCTGGGGCGAGCGGGACGCATTTTTGAGGCGCGAACTTGCCCAGGAAAGCCTGGCTTACTGCGATGACGCCGAGCTGACCTACCTGCCCGCCAGCCACTGGGTGCAACACGAAATGCCCGCCGAAGTAAACGAGCTGCTGCTGCGGTTTCTTAAGCATCAGCAGCAAGAACAAACCTGAACTTGAAGCTGGGCAGCCGGACCGTTCTTGCCCTGCTGCCGTCCATCCAACCCATCGCCTTGGCAAACATTCGCCCTCTCCGCCGTCCGTCGGCCGCACCTGCGCCCGCCGGCGCAGCCCCGCGCCGGCCGCTGCCGCCCTTCACAGGCCCGCCGCAGGATTACACCTACGATGGCACTTTTGAGGGGCTGCTGACGGTGCTTTTCACCGTGTACGACCGCAAGGCGTCACCCAATAGCATTCAGCCCGAAGCCCGCGTGCAGGGCGGCTTATTCGCCGCGCCCGCGCCCGTCGAAACCAGCGAAGCCCTGGCGGCCCGCGTGTGGGAAGGCCTGGCCAACTCCATGGACGCGGAGGCCCGCACGCGCCTCTACCACGTGTTTTTGAGCGAGGACGCGGACCGGGAAATGCTCATTTTTCGCTACGTGGACTTGGCGTTGCGCGCCGACCGCGACATTGCCGAAAACTACGCCAACGCCGACGTGCGCCGCGTGCAGCGCCTGGCCCAGATGATGTTCCGCGAAAAGCACCGCATGGAAGCCTTCGTGCGCTTCGAGAAAACCCAGGACGAGCTGTTTCACGCCACCATCGAGCCCGACATGGACGTGCTGCCGCTCATCGCCGCGCACTTCACCACGCGCTACGCCGACCAGCGCTGGCTGATATACGACCGTCGCCGCCACTACGGCCTCTACTACGACCTCACGCGCACCGACGTGGTGCAGTTTGAAACCGCCACCGCGCCGAAAGCCAGCGGCCTCTCGGCCACGGTGCTCGATGAGCGCGAACCCTTGTTTAAAGTGCTGTGGCAGGCGTATTTCGACCACGTCAACATTCCGGAGCGCAAAAACCTGAAGCTGCACCGCCGCCACATGCCGCTGCGCTACTGGAAATACCTGAGCGAAAAGCAGCCGCGCGAAACGCGCTTCGCGCCCATCCCGAACAAGCAGCCGCCCCGCAACGGTGGCTTGCAGCTACGGGCGCCGGAAGGGGAGGAGTAACGCTTGGCGATGTTGGTTTTTGGCGCAAGCTGCCGGTGCCGCTTGGGGCAGGTGGCCGGCCGGGCCTGGCGCAGGCTTGGTCAGACGGCGTTGTTTTCTTCGAGGCGCAGCAGGACCTCGTCGATGGTCAGCTCGCCGATGACGAACTGGCTGAGCAGGGCGCGCTCTTACTGCTTGGGGGCCAGCGCGGTGTTCTCGGTGAGGCGCAGCGCCGTTGTGACGAGGCGCTGGCGGCCCTGAGAGGTAGCCAGCACCGAAGTGGATGGCTCAGCTTGGAGGGAATCAGGGACTTTCATAAAGCTGATGGGGTGAGTGCCTCGCAAAGCTAGCTCCCGATTGAACCAGATTTGTTGCGTATTTAAGCGGATTTTTGGAAGGATAAAGCGCGTGTTAGCCTCAGAAAACACGCAGCTTAAGGCAAAGGATTTCCTGGAAAACAGGTCGGGCGGAAACCGGCACTTCTGCCGGTTTCCGCCCGAAGGATTGAAGCAGTGCGCGCGCCGCCGCTTACTCGTGCACCACTTTCAGGCTGGCCTGCTGGCCGCCTTGCGCCAGGCGCAGCACGTAGGGCCCGGTAGCCAGCTGGCCCAGTTCGGGCAAAGCCACGGTGGTGAGGCCGGCCGGCAGCTCCAGGGCGCGGCGTAGCAGCGCCCGGCCCAGGGCATCGAGCACCTGCAGGGTGGCCGGGCCGGCGCTGGCCGTGCGCACGCTGAGCGAAGCGCCCCCGATGCCAAAGGGATTGGGCCAGGCGGCGGCCGTGAGGCCGAGCGGTGCGGCCACCTTCAGGTTGCGCACGGGCGAGTAGCTGGCCGTGCCGTCCTGGTCGACCTGGCGCAGGCGGTAGTACACCACGTCGGCGGCGTAGCGGGTTAGGTTCTTATCAACCAGCTGGTAGTCGTGCGGCTGGGTGGTGCTGCCGTGGCCCTTCACCGTGCCAATGCGCCCAAATGCCTTGCCGTCGGCGCTGGCTTCCACCTCGAAATGGTCGTTGTTTTTCTCTGAGGCCGTGGCCCACTTCAACAGGCCGTCATTTTCGCCCAAGGGCTCGGCCGTGAACAGGGCCAACTCAACGGGCAGCGGGTTGGCGGCGTTGCTGACAGTGAGGCGGCCCAGCGCGGCCGTACTGAAGGAGAAGCTGCGGCTGCTGCCGCTCACGGTGGCGGCCTGCAGGCCGCTGGCCGGGCCCCACAGCGCCGAGCCCAAATCGGCGTGCCAGGCCTGGGCCTGGGCGAAGCTGGTCAGGCCGTTGTCATCATCGGCGAGCCACTGCAGCGTCACGGGCACAGGCGCCGCCGGGGCCACGGCCGTTTCCACGGCCCAGATGCGGTCGATGCCTTTGAGGCCGGCGTTGGTGAAGTTCACGCCGCGGCTCACGTTATCCGTTTGCAGGCCAGCGGTGCGCGTAATGGCCACCTGGCCCAGGCCCGTGCGGTCGAGGGCGGCGCCGTGGCCGAAATCGAGCACGCCGCTGCCGGCCGCGCGCACCACTTTCAGGTTGCCCTGCACGTAGCGGCCGGTTTGCTCACCGCTGAGCGTGGCCCCGTCGGGCAGGGTGAGGGTCACGGTGGGGTCGGTGCGGAGCAGGCCGCTGCTGAGCAGTAGCTGGTTGCTCACACTCAGGTCGCCGCGCAGCAGCACGCGGTTGGCGCCGGCGGCGCCGGTGTTGGCCACTTCCAGCCGGGTCAGGTCAGCGCCGCCGGGCGTGAGCTGCTGGTCGGCGCTGCCCGTGAAGCGCAGCAGCCCGGCGCCGCTCAGGGTGCCGGCGTTGGCCACGTCGCCGGTGGTTTGCAGGGTGCCGTCGTTTTGCAAGGCGCTGCCGGCCTTGTTCAGCACGCCACCCTCCACGGAGAGCACCGCGCCCGACTGTACCGTGATGGTGGCGCCGTTGTTGGTGAGGGTTTGGGCAAAGCCGGGGGCAGAAGCCAGCAGCAGGGCCGTTGCCAGGGCGGGAAAAGAGTAGTTCTGTGTCATAACCTGAAAATGCAAGCGTGGAAAATTACGAAGGAGCTGCTGCGGGCGCCAACTCTCCCGCCGGATAAATAAAATTACAGAAGCCGTTGGTATCCGGTATCGCGCTGCCGGTGAGTACATTCGTGTCGTTGCCGGTGCGGGAAGGCACCAGAGCCAATGCAGCGTATTTACTTTAAAAATGACGAAGCATCGGGGCGCTGCCCTTGGTTCGGGATTGGGTTATACCGGGCATTGCCAGCAAAAAGGAGGTGCCCAAAGCAGTATAGAATTATTCTTCATAAGCAGAAACTTCAGGTCAGAGTTCGAGAAGGCGCTGGTGCCGGAGTAAGAAATCCCGTCGGGATAAGAGTCGTTGTTGTAGAGAGAATATGCGCTGCTCAGGCCGGTGCTGAAGGAATACGTGCCGGCCGTGGTGATGACGGGTGTGGTGAGCACCACGGAGGTGAGGCCGTAGTTCGCCGCGTAGGCCACAGACTTTGTGGCCAGCACCGTGCCGCCCGGCGCCCCCCGGAAGAGTTGAAACGTGCCCGAGCCTCCGTTCACGTACACGTCGATGCTGGTGATGGTGGCCCCCGCCGGCGGGGTGAAGCTCTGGCCGGGGTTGTTGTAAAAGCTGCTGCCGTACGGGGCGTCGAACTGGCCCACGGTGCCGTTGTTGACCGTCGCTGCGCCCAGCCGGAGCGTGCCGCGCACGTCGAGCGTCGCCGAGGGCGTGGTGGTGCCGATGCCCACGTTTTGGGCCAGGGCCGGGCCGCTGGCCAGGGCCGCCGCCAGCAGCAGGGCCGCGCGGCATAAAGAAGGAAGGACTGTGATGAAGCGGAGAAGTGTTTTCATTGCAGAGCCGGACAAAGCCGGTGCGCGAGGCCGCACGCCGTCGGTTTCTTCAAAAGTGCCCCTGGCGCGGCCCGCTGCCAACAAAAAGTAGCAGACGCCCGCCCGTGGTATGCGAACGGCTGGCCCGTGGTATGTGAGCCGGGGCGCGTTCGTAACTTTCGGAACCCGCTTGGTGCGGGCCCCCGCCGTATGCCTCCTGCTGCCCAACTCCTCATCATCGAAGACGAAGCCGTGCTGGCCCTCGACCTGCGCGCCACCATCCAGGCCGAAGGCTACGGCGTGGTGGGCATCGCGGCCAGTGGCCCGCGGGCGCTGGAGTTGTTTGGGCAGCACCCGGAAATTGCCGGCGTGCTCTGCGACATTCACCTGCAAGGCCCCTGGGACGGCATCGAAACCGCCCGGCGCCTGCTGGCCGTGCGCCCGGTGCCGCTCATCTACCTCACCGCCCTGGCCGACCAGCCCACCCTCGATGCGGCCCTGACCACGGCCCCGGCGGCGTATTTGCCCAAGCCCGTGTCGGCGGCCAGCCTGCGGGCAGCGCTGGCCCTGGCGCTGCACTCCATTGCGCGGCCCGCGGCGCCCGCCCCGGCCGAGTCCGCCGCCAGCGCCGACGCCCTCACCCGCGACACCATTCTGCAGCTCGAAGGCCACGTGTTCATCAAGGACAACAACCAGTTCGTGCGCATTCCGCTGGCCGATATTCTGCTGCTCGAAGCCGACAACACCTACACCACCCTCGTCACGGCCAGCCGCAAATACGCCCTGCGCCTTACCCTGGGAGCCGTGCTGGAGCGCCTGCACTTTGCGCAACTGGTGCGGGTGCACCGCTCGTTCGCCATCAACATTCAGCGCGTCGAGAGTTTTTCGGATACCGAAACCACCGTGGCCGGCCAGGCCGTGCCCCTGGGCCGGCAATACCGCGAGGCCTTCCTGAAGCAGTTCCAGTTTCGGTAGGCCCGGGCGCGGTTCACTTACCAAACGCGGTTGTTCACTACCCCGGCTGGGGCGTTGGCTGCCATTGTTGGGGCCGGGGCCGCGCGGGACTCTACTTTCGCACGGTGCCAGTGGGCTAGCCGCCCAGCCACCGGGCATTAGTCAATTTTATGATGCGTCGGTTGAGGTTATTTCGGGAAATGGGCCGCTGCCGCTGGCTGGCGGTGCTGGTGTTGCTGCGCCTGCCGCTGGCTGGCCACGCGGCCGGGCCGCAGCCCGGCCCGGGCGCTCCCACCGATACCGCCCAGGTACGGCAAAACTTCCAAACCGTGCAGGTGTTGCTCATGCGCAACGCCGACTCGGCCGCCGTGCTCAGCCGGCAGCTGCTGCGCACCAGCCAAAAGCTGCGCTACCCCTACGGCATGGCCCAGAGCTGCCTGCTGCTGGGCACGGCCCTGCGCAACCAAAGCGAGTTCGATTCGAGCTTTTACTACGGCCGGCGGGCCCAGGCCCTCTTCGAGGCCCAGCACCGCCCCGAGGGCGTGGCCTGGGTGCTCAACCTCAACGCCCAGACCTACAAGCGCATGAGCGACGCCCAGGGGGTGGAGCTGCTCACGCGCAAAGGACTGCAGCAGGCCCAACAGGCGCTGGCGCTGGCCCGGCGCGGCCCGTACCCGGCCGCGATGGTGTCGGCGCTGATTACGCAGGGCATCATTTACCGCGACTTGCACCGGCCCGACTCGGCGCGCACCTGCTACCAAGAGGCCATGCGCATCGAGCAAAAATACCGGCCCGTGCCCTCGTCCCTGGGGGTGGTGTGCGCCAACTACGGGCAGCTGCTGATGGACTACGACCACGACTACCCGCAGGCCATTGGCTACTTCCGGCGGGCGCTGGGGCTGCACCGCGCCCAGCACAACCGCAACGGCCTGGAGCACGCCTACCGCCAGCTCAGCTGGGCCTACCGCCGGCAGGGCCGCCTGGCCCAGGCCGTGGCCGCCGCCGACACCTGCCTGGCCCTGGGCCGCGCCATCGGCGACCCCCACCGGCTCAGCAACTCGCTGGAAGCGGCCTGCTTTGCCTACCGCGACGCCGGCCGCTACCGCGAAGCCACCGACCTGATGGAGGAGCGCCGCCAGCTGGACAACCAAACCAACCGCCTGGAAAAAACGCAGGCCGTGGCCCGCATCGAAGCCGCCTACCGGCTCGAAAAGCAGCAGGCCCGCATTGCCAGCCTGGCCCTGGCCAATGCGCATAAGAAAAGCCTGCTGGTGGGCCTGGCCCTGGGCCTGACGGCGCTGGCGGGCCTGCTGGTATTCGGCGCCTGGCAGTACCGGGCCCAGCGGCGGGCCAATGCCCAATTGCGCGCCACCAACCAAACCATCAACGAAAACAACGCCCGCATTCAGGAGCAGGCGGCGCGCCTCACGCTGCTGCTGCGCGAGCTGCACCACCGCGTGAAAAACAACCTGGCCATCGTGAGCAGCCTGCTCAACCTGCAGTCGGGCAGCCTGGCCGACCCCGTGGCCGCCCGCGCCGTGCGCGAAGGCCGCCAGCGCGTGGAGGCCATGGGCCTGATTCACCAGCGCCTCTACCAGACCGACGATGTGGCCACCGTCGACATCCGGCCCTACCTCACCACGCTGGTCGAAAACCTGCTGGCGGCCTATGGCTTCGACGAGGACCGGTTCGACCTGGTGCTGGAGCTCGACCTGCCGGTGGTGGACGTGGACCGCGCCGTGCCGCTGGGCCTCATTCTGAACGAGCTGGTGACCAATGCCCTGAAGCACGCCTACGGCAAGGTGGCGCGCCCGCTGCTGCGCGTGTACCTGGGGAGCCCCGCCGGCGGCCTGCTGCTGGAAGTGGAAGACAACGGCCCCGGCCGGCCGCCCGGCTACGACACCGGCAATTCCTTCGGCACCCAGCTCATCGAGGCCCTCAGCCAGCAAATCGGCGGCGAGATGACCATGAGCAACGAGCCCGGCGCCTGCTTCCGGCTTTGGGTGCCGGCCGCCGGGGTGCTGGTAGAGAAGTAGCGCGGACTTTGCAGTCCGCGTCCCCGGCGAACACCCGAACGGCTCTAACGGCGCGGGGGCGCGGACCACAAAGTCCGCGCTACTTCCGCCCGTAGAACCGGCTAATCAGCCACGCGGCACCGGCCAGGCCGGCCCCCAGCAGGCACACGCCGGGCCAGCCGGCGTGCGTCCAGGCCAGGCCGCCGAGCACGGAGCCGAGCGAGCCGCCCGTGAAATAGCCGGTCATGTACACGGTGTTGAGGCGGCTGCGGGCCTCGGGCACCAGCGAGAAAATGAGCGACTGGTTGGAGATGTGGGCCGACTGCACGCCCACGTCCAGCACGATGACGCCCAGCACCAGGCCGCCCACCCAGGCGCCGCCGAAGCCCAGCACCGCATAGGCCCCCAGCGCCAGCAAAATACCCAGCCCGATGGTGTAGTCCGGGCCTTTGGTGTCGGCGGTTTTGCCGGCCAGCGGCGCGGCCAGGGCCCCCACGGCCCCCACCAGCCCAAAGAAACCGGCCACGTCGGAGCCGTAGCGGAAGTGCGGGCCTTCGAGGTAAAACGCCAGCGTGGTCCAGAACACGCTGAAGGCGCCGAACAAAAACGCCCCCACCAGCGCCGCCCGCCGCAGGGCCGGCTGCTCGCGCACCAGCGTGCCCAGGGACTTCATCAGCGAAGCATACGTGCCGGTGAAGGTGGGCCGGTCGGTGGGCAGTTGCCAGGCCAGCAGGGCCACCAGCAGCACCATCAGCCCGGCCCCGATTTCGAACATAGCCCGCCAGCCCAGGTGCACGCCCACGTAGCCGCTCACGGTGCGCGAGAGCAGGATGCCGATGAGCAGGCCGCTCATCACGCGGCCCACCACCCGGCCGCGCTCGGCCTCGGGCGCCAGGTGCGCGGCCATGGGCACCAGCAGTTGCGGCACCGACGACAGGATGCCGATGCCCACGCTGGCCGCCGCCAGCAGCCCAAACGTGGGCGCATACGCCGCCGCCGCCATGGCCCCGGCCGCCCCCAGCAGCATGAGCAGCATCAGGCGCTTGCGCTCCAGCATGTCGCCCAGCGGCACCACCAGCAGCATGCCCAGCGTGTAGCCAATTTGGGTGGCCGTGGCCGCGAGGCTGGCGCCGCTATCCGTCTTGTGAAAGGTGCGGCCAATGGCGGCCAGCAGCGGCTGGTTGTAGTAAATATTGGCTACCACCAGCCCGCAGGTCACGGCCATGAGCCACACCAGGGCACTATTGAGTGGAGGTGAAACGGGAGCGGAATGTGGAGCGGCCGCCGCGCCGGCAGGTTGGTTTTCGATAGCAGATTGGGACATGGAAAGAAGGAGCAGGCCCACAGGCCGCCTGGGCACAAGGACTCTCAAACCGCTCATAAGGCCCGATGGTTGCGCCCGAACGCTCAAAAAGAGCTTGCGCTGACCGTTTGTAGAGATGCGCGGAGCGTTCGGAGGGCCGGGCTGACCGATTGGAGGAGTGGGCCGGGCGTGCGGAAGGCTTCGCGGAGCGTTTGAAAGGACCGGCTGCGCGTTTAGGGGCCTAAGCCCCGCAACCGGCCGCCTGAGGCGGGGGCTTGCGCCCACAACTCCGCCCGTGGGCTTGCGTTGAAAAGGCATGAGCCGAGGATTTACCAAGGAAGACGACGCGCAGACGCCGCCCATCATTCCGCCCCGCGCGGCGCTGCCGCCGGGCACGCCCAACTACGTGACGCCCCACGGCCTGGAAATGCTGCGCGCCGAGCTCAGCACCCTCGAAGCCGAGCGCGCCCGGGCCGAGGCCAACCGCGACAACGACACCGACCGCACCCACCAGCTTTCGTTCTACAACGGCCGCATTGCCCTGCTCACCGAGCGCCTTGGCAGCGCTAAAGTGGTGGACCCCGCCGGTCAGCCGCCCAAAGAAGTGCGCTTCGGGGCCACGGTTCGGCTGCGCACCGTGGGCGGCGGGAAGGCGGGGTTTGAGCGTACGTTTACCATCGTGGGCGTGGACGAAGCCGACATTGCGCAGGGCAAAGTGGCCTTTGTGGCGCCCATTGCGCGGGCCGTGCTGGGCGCGAAGCTCCGGCAGCAAGTGCCGCTGAAGCTGGGGCCGCAGGAGGAGCTGGTGGAGGTGACGGGCATTGCTTATTAAGCACCTGGCGCCACTGTTGGCCAGAACGAGGTAGAGACGCAAGATTTTGCGTCTCGTCGTTCGCGCCGTTCGGGTGTTGTTAACACAGCATCGTTCTGGCGCGAGCCGTTCTGCCGCCGGTCGTTCAACGACGAGACGCAAAATCTTGCGTCTCTACCTCGTTCTAGTGCTATCGATTGGCTTCCGACAGCCAGTGGAACTGGCGCTCGGCCAGCTGGAAGTGGCGGGGCTGGCGCCGCAGGGCAATGAGCACCGAGTCGTGGCGGATGGTGCCGCGCAGCACCAGGCGGGTGCTGTCGGGGCGGGCGTAGCGCAGGGTGAAGAGGGGCAGCGAGTCGGCGGCTATTTTCTTGAAGGCGATGGTGCTTTGCGTTGAATCGAGGGTGTAGGCGAAGTAGCCGCGGCGGTAGCGCTGGCGCAGCAGGGTGTCGGTAGTGCCCACGCTGCCGGTGGTATTGGCTTCAAACACCACGTCGTGCCAGCGCAGGCTGTCGGGCAGCGGGGCGGCGGTTTCGAAGCGCTCGACTTCAAAAAAGCCAGTGGCCAGCCTGCCCTTGGTAAGAGTGGGGGCCGAAGCCTTCTGCTGCCAGAACTGGTAGAGCGGCAGCAGGGCAAACAGGGCAATGAAAATGGTTTTGAGGGTAAGCCGCGCCACGCGCCAGCGCCAGGGCAGGGCCGGGAGCACCGGCGTGGGGGGAGTGGGCCGGTTGAACACGAAGAAATTCAGCAGCCGCCCGGCATCGCCCAGTAGCAGGAAGACGCTGAGCGCGAACAGGTGAATCGAGAAAATCTTCACCGGAATGTCGTAGCACAGGTTCAGCATCATCACGTTCAGAAACACGCCGGCCGCCACCAGGGCGCCCAGCGTGCTGGTGCGGCGCCACAGCAGCAGCACGCCCGCCGTCAGCTCGGCCGCGCCCGAAAACATTTGGTAGGGCGTGGAATACCCGATGAAATACCACGAAAACCGCATGGGCAGCAAGTCGCCCAACGGGGTGGCCAGCGCGCTCAGGCTGGGCGCCACCATTTGCAGGGCAAAGAGCTTGATGAGGCCGTAGCCCAGGGCATTCATTGCCACGAAATAGCGCACCAGCACCAGCAGCCAGTAGTAGCCGCGGGCGTAGTGGGCCCGGCGCCGGTCGAGCAGCACCCACAAGCAGGCGCCCACCACGGCTGCCAGCCCACAAAAGCACAGCTGCGCGTAGCCGTAGGAGGTATCGCCGCTGCCGTTGGTGGGCACTAGCACGTCCTTCACGTGGAAGAGGTAGCGGTTGCCCAACTCCACCAGCCAGCTTTCGGCCGCGCCGTACATGCCGGCCACAATGCCCACTTCCGGCACGCTGCCCAGCCAGGTCAGGGGCGAGATGAACAGCAGCAGATAAATGCACGAGAAGCAAAAGAGCCATTTGCGCCACAGGGGCCAGCGAAGCGCGGAAGGGGATAGGGCGGGTTGCATAGGAGGAGCAAAAAGAACGGTTTCGCTGCTAAAGTATCGCATTGTTGCAATGTTCCCGCCGCGGTGGCGTAGGCTTGCCCCCGAAAGGTGAAAAATAGGCGGCTCGCGGCCGGGCGGCGCGGCCTGCCCGGGCCGGCCCCGGGCCCGGGCGCTAACTTGCGGCCGGGTGTTCAGCCGTTTTCTTACTCATGATTGTCTACAAATCGACCGACTGGTGGGAGGCCCTGCGCCACCTGGGCTCTTCCAAAATCATCCGCTCGCTGTTCAAGCGGGTGCTCTACGTGGGGCTCTACGCCACTTTTGTAGAGGCCGCCGCCGTGGAGTTTGAAATCCTGAAATTCACCGTCGATAAGGAGTTTTTCACCTTTCTGGGCATCATGCTCAGCCTGCTGCTGGCCTTCCGGACCAACACGGCCTACGACCGGTTTTACGAAGGCCGCCGCCTCTGGGGCCAGCTCACCAACAACTGCCGCAACCTGGCCGGCCTGCTCCACGCCCGCCTGCCGGCCCACGACCAGGCCCGCCGAGCCTACCTGGCCGGCCTGCTGTCCAACTTCCCGCTGGCGCTGGAAGGCCACCTGCGCAGCAAGATAAAATTCCATAACCTGGCCGAAGTTGAGCCCGGCCACATCGAGCAGCTGCGGCAAGCCGGCCACGTGCCCTCGCGCATCGCCACGCGGCTGCAGGAATTCTACGAGCAGCTGCTGCGCGAGGGCCTGATTTTGCCCGAGCACCTCATCACCATCCAGCGCCACCACGAGGCCCTGCTCGACGTGGCCGGCGGCTGCGAGCGCATCCGCAGCACGCCCATCCCGTTTTCCTACAGCTATTTCATCAAGGGCTTCATCACGGTGTTCATCCTCACCATGCCCTTCAATCTCCTCGACAGCTACCGCTGGCTCACCATTCCCATCACCATGTTCGGGGCCTACGCCCTGCTGGGCGTGGAAATGATTGGCGACGAAATCGAGGACCCCTTCGGCAAGGACAGCAACGACCTCCCGCTGACGCAAATGGCCAACCGCATGCGCGCCAACGTGCACGAAATCCTGGGCGTGGACCTGCACGAAGAAATCCGGACCCTGGCCGACGTGCCCTACAGCGTGGTGTTTTAGCGGGTGGGCCCAGCCGTTGCCTTAAGCGAGTTGCGTTATTTTTTCAGGTACGGGAAGTCGTCCTTCATGTCGCGCACCAGGGCTTTGGCCAGCGCGGCCGGGCTGGTGCTGGGCTTGCCGTGCAGCTCGTGGTCGAAGCGCCACACCAGCTGGCCGGACTGGGTGTCGTAGATGTCGAGGGCGGTGCGCACCGAGTTGTCGGCCATGGGGTTGCTGCCGTTGCTGAGCACAAACACGGCAATGCTCACGCCGCCGGGCAGCAGTTGGTGCATGCTGGTTTGCCCCGTGAGCACGGCGTCGACGCCGAGGGCGGCGCGCAGCTCGGCCATGGAGCGGGTGGGCAGGCTCTCGTAGGTGATGCCCGCGCGGGCCAGGCGCTGGTTGGTTTCGGCGGGGTTCTGGAAGGTGCTGGTGATGGGGCGCTGCGCCTGCTGGCGCATCAGCTCGGCCTGCAGGGCGGCTTGCAGCAGGTAGCCCATCTGCCGGCGCTCGGCCTGCAGGCCGCTTTCCAGGGTGCTGCCCAGCGGGCGGGCGGCGCTGTCCCTGGCCCACACGCCGGCGTGCTTGGCCAGGTCGCGCAGCCGCTCCAGCTCCACCGCAAAGGGCAAAATGGCCACCGTGCGGTGCGCGGCCAGCGCCGCTGGGGCCAGCGCCTCGGCCTGGTGGCTGCGCCGGGCACAGCCGGCTAGCCACAGGCTGAGCATCAGCAGGATGGCGAAGGAAAAGCGAGGCATACGAGAAGACGAGTGAGGCATAATGGACGAAGGACGGGCACTGCGCCGCCGCGTTGTTTCTGCCCGCGAAGTTCGGGGTAAATAACCCGGCCTGGCTGGCCTGGCGCTTTCCTACGCCACCAGCTGCTTCTTGTACGCCCCCGGCGTCATGCCCTCGTACTTCTTAAACAGCGCCTGGAAGTACGACAGGTTGTTGAACCCGGCCCGCAAACACACTTCGGCCACGCTGGCCAGCGGGTGGCGCAGCAGCCGCTTGGCCTCGCTCAGCCGCTCCCGGATGATGTACTCGACCGGCGTAATGCCGAATTCGCGCTTGAACAGCCGGAAGAACGTGGCCTTGCTCATGCAGGCCAGCGCGCTCAGCTTGTCGATGTTCAGGTTTTCGGCCAGGTGCTGCCTGATGTAGTCGACCACGGCGGCGAAGCGGTGCGTGGTGAGGTAGCGGGCGTAGTCGTGGAAGATGAGCTGGCGGGCCTGCGTCTGCATCAGGCGCACCAGCAGCTCCTGCAAGGTGAAGCCGGCCAGCACATCCTTGTTGATGTCCGAAGCGCGCGACACGGCCACTAGGCGGCCCAGCGTGTCGGTCAGCTCGGGCGTGTTGGTGAGGTGGGCGTACTCGGGGCCGGAAATGGCCCAGGGCTGGTGGGTTTCGGCTTTGGGGTAGCGTTCGTTCAGCAAGTCCACGGTGTGGCGGATGGTATCGGGCGCGATGGCCACGGCCAGGCACTGCGTGGGCTGGCCCAGGCTGGCCTCGGGGAAGTCGATTTCCATCAGCTCGTCCTTGTCCACCACCACGCTCTCGCCGGGCAGGTAGTCGAAGGCCGCGCGGCCGGGCAGGTGCATCACTTTTTTGCCGCGCAGCATGGTGGTCAGGGCCAGGCCGTCGAGGCGCAGGGGCACGCGGTGGGCGGCGCGGTGCGTCTCAAACACGTTCAGCTCGAAGCCTTCCAGGGCGTACACGGTGCGGTTTTCGACCAGCGAATGCAGGCGTTCGAAAGCCAGGGGAGCCACGGCGGCGGGCAAATGGACGCGCGAAGTCATGGAAAAGCGGGTTGGTGAGGGAGTGCACACTTTCAACAAGGGAGGCGCCGGCAAGTTGCGACAATTTTCGCACACATTGATACAATACCACAACCCAACGGCCTAGGGAAAAAGGACCTTTACATCGTTTCCCGTTCACCTAATTCCCTATCTCAAAAGCCATGGCTGAAACCTTAGAAGCAACCACCACCGCGGTGGCCCGCCCCCAGTTCAAAGAGCATTACGACAACTTCATCGGCGGCAGATGGGTGGCCCCGGTCAAGGGCCAGTACTTCGACAATCCTTCGCCCATCGACGGCAAGGCCTTCACCAAAGTGGCCCGCAGCACGAAGGAAGACATTGAGCTGGCCCTCGATGCCGCCCACGAAGCCTTTAGCACCTGGAGCAAGACCTCGGCCACCGAGCGCAGCAACATCCTCAACAAAATTGCCAACCGCATCGAGGAAAACCTGGCCCACCTCGCCGCCGTGGAGTGCGTGGAAAACGGCAAGGCCCTGCGCGAAACCACCTACGCCGACCTGCCGCTGGTCATCGACCACTTCCGCTACTTTGCCAGCGTGATTCGGGCCGAAGAAGGCAGCGCTACCGAGCTGAACGCCAGCACCGTGTCGCTCAACATCTCGGAGCCGCTGGGCGTGGTCGGCCAGATTATTCCCTGGAATTTCCCGCTGCTCATGGCCACCTGGAAGCTGGCGCCCGCCCTGGCCGCCGGCTGCACCGTGGTGATGAAGCCCGCCGAGCAAACCCCCGCCAGCATCATGGTGCTCATGGAGCTGATTCAGGATTTGCTGCCAGCCGGCGTCGTGAACGTGGTGAACGGCTTCGGCCTCGAAGCCGGCAAGCCGCTGGCCTCTTCGCCGCGCGTGCAAAAGGTGAGCTTCACCGGCGAAACCACCACCGGCCGCCTCATCATGCAGTACGCGTCGGAAAACCTGATTCCGGTGACCATGGAGCTGGGCGGCAAGTCGCCGAACATCTTCTTCAAATCGGTGCTGGACGCCGACGACGACTTCCTCGACAAAGCCATCGAAGGCGCCGTGATGTTTGCCCTGAACCAAGGCGAAATCTGCACCTGCCCCTCGCGGATGCTGGTGCACCAAGACATTTACGACGAGTTTATTGCCCGCGTGATTGAGCGCGTGAAGGCCATTAAGCTCGGCAACCCGCTGGACATGGACACGATGATGGGCGCCCAGGCCAGCAACGACCAGTTCGAGAAAATCCTGAGCTACCTCGAAATCGGCAAGGCCGAAGGGGCCGAAGTGCTGGTGGGCGGCGACGCCTACCACCAGGAAGACGGCGCCCTGGCGGAGGGCTACTACATTCAGCCCACCATGTTCCGGGGCCACAACAAGATGCGCATCTTCCAGGAAGAAATCTTCGGGCCCGTCGTGTCCGTCACCACCTTCAAAACCGTGGAAGAAGCCATCGAAATCGCCAACGACACGCTCTACGGCCTCGGCGCCGGCGTGTGGACGCGCGACGCGCACGAACTCTACGAAGTGCCCCGTGCCATCCAGGCCGGCCGCGTGTGGGTGAACTGCTACCACGACTACCCCGCCGGCGCGCCCTTCGGCGGCTACAAAGCCTCCGGTTTCGGCCGCGAAAACCACAAAATGATGCTGAGCCACTACCGCCAGAACAAGAACATGCTCATCAGCTACAGCCAGCAGAAGTTGGGTTTCTTCTAGGCCGCTGAGTAGCGCGTGCTTCAGCTTGCGTCTAACCAGAACGTCCTGCCGAGCGAAGCGAAGCATCTTTACTGCAACACTAAAATTGGTTGGTGGAGCATTATAGACACTTCGAAAAGCTCAGCATGACGTTCTTCTTTAGGAGGTTGCGAAGCATCCTTTTGCTCGCAGGTGCGTCTTACTTGAAAACGTTAGCGCTACTTGTATGAAAATCCTGCCCATTTTGGTCGCGTTGTATTGCAGCATTTCGGTTGCGCACGCGCAGCTACTGCCCGTTCCGGGCGTCAAGAACCCGGACTGGAAAGTTGAAAAAAAGGAAGCCTTGCCGGATGCGACCCCGTTTGACGAAGCTCCGAAAACCGACCGGATGCCCAACGCCGCGCAAAAAGGCATCTCCAGCATTGGCAACCGCCACTACCACTGGGACGCCGAGCACCAACTGGCGTACCAGTGGCTGAGCCGCCCCGGCTCGGGCACCGTGGCGCCCGATAAGGAAGTGCTGGTACGGGAAGAGCGCACGGGCATCACCTACACTTTCCGCCGCAAACAATAATTCACAACACCCCCATGCCCACCCCGAGAGTCCTCGTCACCCAAGCCGCGGAGGCCACCATTGATTTGCTGCGCGACGAGCACGGCCCGCTCATGTTCCACCAAAGCGGCGGGTGCTGCGACGGCTCCTCGCCCATGTGCTTCGCCAAGGGCGAGTTCCGGGTGGGCGGCAACGACACGTGGCTGGGCCGCATCCACGGCTGCGACTTCTTCATGAGCGCCAGCCAGTTTGCGTACTGGCAGCACACCCAGCTCACGGTGGACGTGGTGAAAGGCCGCGGTGCTAGCTTCTCGCTGGAAATCCCGCTGGGCGTGCGGTTTCTCATCCGTTCGCGGCTGTTCACCGAGGCCGAGGAACAGGACATGGCGCCCGTGTACGCGGGCGACGAATACCCGGAAATGGCTGCCGAAGCCTAAGAGAGAAGTAAGCACGGGGCGTCATGCAGAGCGCCAGCGAAGCATGACGGCCCATTTCTTAGTCCTGAAAATGGTACAGAAACGTGACCACGCCCGTGTAGGCCGGTTTTTTCTGGCCTTCAATCTCCAGCGTCACGCCCACGCGGGCCTTGGCAATGCCGCGCAGGTTGGCCACCGACAGCAGCGTGGCGCGCAGCCGCACCTGGCTGTTCACGGTCACGGCCTGGTTGAAGCGCAGGTTTTCGACCTCGTAGTTCACCTGCATTTTCAGGTTTTCGATGGCCACGATTTGCTGCCACAGGTAGGGCAGCAGCGCCACCGTGAGGTAGCCGTGCGCAATGGTGGCCTGAAACGGCGACTCGGCCTGCGCCCGCTCGGCATCGGTGTGAATCCACTGAAAATCCAGCGTAGCGGCGGCAAACTGGTTTATCTGCTCCTGCGTGATGGCGTGGAACTCGGAAACTCCCAGCTCCTGGCCCGCGCAGGCTTCCAGTTCGGCGAGGCTGCGAATGGTGATTTTGGACATGAAAGGTGGCGTGCGGTTGCGGTTTGGGGGCCGCAAACATACGCCACACCACAGAACGCCATCCTAATTGAACGTCATGCAGAGCGCCAGCGAAGCATCTTTACTGCGAGAGTAATTAATTCTAGCATTGCGGTAAAGATGCTTCGCTGGCGCTCTGCATGACGTTTTGCCAAGACAAAGTTCCGTTTTCAGCAACGCCTTTTAGCTATTGCTGCCAAACACGCGGCGCAGAATCTCAGTGGTGCGGGCTACTGGGTTTTCGCGAATGTTGGCTTCTTCTTGGGCAATGAGCGTGAACAGCCCGTCTACGGCCTTGCCGGTGGCGTATTGGTTGAGGTCGGGCTGCACTTTCTGGGTCAGCGGGAGCTGGTTGTAGGTGGTGGCCAGCTGGGTGTAGTACCTGGTGGCCCCCACCTTGTCGAGGCTTTGCTGCACAATGGGCGCGAAAGCAGCGGTGAGCTGGGCGCTGGTGGTCCGCTTGAGGTACTGCGTGGCGGCGTCTTTTTGGCCCGTCAGGATGTTCCACACGTCCGAGAACGTGAGGCTTTTGATGGCCGAAATGAAAATAGGCTTGGCGCTTTTGGCCGCGTCTTCGGCGCCGCGGTTCAGGCTCAGCTCAAACTTGTCGACCTGGCTGCCCAGGCCGATGCTGCGCAGGGTGGTGGCCACGCGCTGGGCATCGGGCGGGAAGGGAATGCGAATGAGCTTGTTGAGGTTGAAGCCGTCGGTTTGCGAAGCCTGGTCGGCCCCCTTGCTGATGCCCTGCAGCAGGGCTTCCTTGAGCCCGCTGGCCGCTTCGGTGTTGCTGACGTTGCCTTGGCCCGCGCCGGCCGCAGTGCCCGCGGGCGTTTTCAGGATATTGGGCAGGTTGATGCCTTTGACGGTGGGCAGCTTGAATACCTGCGCCGAGGCGTCGAACGAAACAGCCAGCACAAGCAGCAGGGCGGAGGAAAGGAGCTTTTTCATGGGAAAGACGGGCAAGGAGACGACCAAAGCAGCGAAAGCGGCGCTGGTTTCGATGAACCCAGGGCCGCTTTCGGCAGCTATTGTCCCAACTTGCAAGGGCCGTGCCTGGTGCCCGGCTCGGGCCAGAACCTAGGCAGAAAGCTCCAAAAGGTCGACCAATCCCACTTGCAAACCGTCCGTGCGCTTAGGCAACCATGCGCCCGTCCTCGTTCCCCGACGAGACCCAACTATGCGTCTCTACAGCCGGTCCAGACGGCCGCCGTCCACGCGCACCTCGGCGCCCTGCACGAAGGCGGCGTCATCCGAAGCCAGGTAGGCAATGGTAGCGGCCACGTCCTCGGGCCGGCCCACGTCGTTTTTGTCGATGACTTCGACCCCGGATTTCACGTTGGGGTTTTCCCAGAGCATGGGCGTGTCGATGGCGCCGGGCAGGATGACGTTGGTCCGGATGCCCTTGGGCTTGCCTTCCAGGCTTGAAGAGCGGGTGAGCGAGAGCATAGCGGCCTTCGCGGCGGCGTAAGGGGCCACCAGCGGGCTCGTTTCCACGGCGTGGATGCTGGCCACGTTCACGATGCTGCCGCCGGGCTTCATGTGCAAAAAGGCTTGCTTCGTGAAAAAGAAAGCGCCCAGCAAATCCACGTTCAGGATGCGCAGCCAGTCGTCGCCGGTCAGCTCCTCCAGGGGCTTGAACTGCATGAGGCCCGCATTATTCACCACAACATCCAAGCGGCCAAACTTTTCCAGCGTACCGGCTACGGTGGCTTCCACTTGGGCTTCCACGGCCACGTTGCAGAGGCTGCCCCACACGTCGGGGGCGCCGGCGGCTTTCACTTCGGGCACGGCGGCATCAAGGTTGGCTTGGTTGTAATCGGCAATGACGACGCGGGCGCCTTCGGCGGCCAGGCGCTTGCACACGGCCAGGCCAATGCCGCTGGCGCCGCCGGTGATGAGGACAACTTTGTCGGTGAAACGGGCTTCCATAGGTTGGGATGGGTAAGAATTAGAATTTATTGGGCAGCCGGGCTTTCTGTAGCGTGGACTCTGCGAGTCCGCGCATCGTAGAACGTTCGTTCAGGCGCGGACTCGCAGAGTCCACGCTACAGGAAGCCCGCTACGACTCCGGCGCGGTGTTCGCCGCCACCGTCGACTTGTCGGCAGTGGCTTCTTTCACGTCTTGCTTTTGCTCGCGGGCCCAGGCGTCGTTGCTGTCCTGGGGCATCACGATGGGCACTTGCAGGCACACGCTTTGGGAGGGCAGCACCTGCCGCCAGTCGGCGATGAGTTGCTTGTAGGCGGTGCCCACGGGGCGGATGTTGCGGTCGAGGTCGTAGAGGCCCACGGGGCACAGGCGGCCGTTGTCTTCGCGCAGGGCGGTGTCCCAGTCCACCTGGTCGGTGAGGGAATACCAGGTGAAGCCCACCATGGGCACGCCGTCGTTGCGCACGCGCAGCACGTTGGCCCACTCTTTCCAGAGCCAGTTCACGGCCTCGTCGCCGTTGGGGCCCTGCCAGATGTTGGTTTCGGTGTGCATCACGGGCAGGCGGTACCGGTCGTGGTACTGCGAGGTGATGACGTGGTAGCCAAATATTTCGCCCGAAGCGCGGGTGCTGCCGTCGGCCGACACCCGGTGCTCGTTGGTATAGTAGTAGTCGTTGCCCATAATGCAGTGCCGCTTCATCTTGTTTTCCAGGAAGAAGTGGTACTCCGCGCGGGTCATGCCGTTGTCCATCAGAAACTCGTACATGCTGGAGTTCACGCGCTTGCCGTAGTTGAGGTCGAGCGACAGGAACCGCTCGGCGTTCATGGTTTCGGCGGGCTTGATGGCGGCCGGATTTTCGGCGTGGAAGTATTCCGACGACTCGCTCTGGATAAAAATGGCGTCGGGCCGCACCTCAAGGATGGCCTGCATGGCCAGCACGTTGGCTTTCACGATGTACTTCAGGGCCGTTACAAAGGCTTGGTCGCTGCTCAGCTGCTCGTTCCACCAGCCGTAGCGGGCCGAAAACACCGCGCAGATGTACATCTCGTTCACCGGCGTGTAGAGCTGCACCCACGGAAACCGCTGCGCAAACGCCCGGGCGTACTGCCCGAACAGTTCCGGAAACTCCGGGTTCTGGAAGTTGCCAATCCAGTCGGGCACGCCGAAGTGGCACAAATCCACGATGGGCGCGATGTTGCGCCGCAGCAAGTCCTGAAACGTCACGTCGGCAAAGCTCCAGTCGTACTTCCCCGGCCCCAGCCAGGTGGTGTGAATGGGCGGCCCGTAGCGCAAAAAATTGATGCCCAACTCCTCCACCAGGTCAAAATCCTTTTGCCAGTACTGGTAATGCTTGCATTTTTCCAGCTCATCCACGCGTAGCTTGCCGTTCTGGATGGTGGGGTTGCTGTTTTCGATGCCAGTGGCGAAAAGGAATTGGGGACCCATGGAATAAGGGAAGGAGGGGATGGGGGAAGAGGGTGGGTGGGAGTGGCCCGCCGCTGCCAAGCGTTACTCCAATAGCCTCGTCCGTGTTGCGTTGCGGCGGTGCCTGGTGGCGGCAGCGCCGGCCGGGCAATACTCGGCCGCGTAAGATGAACTTAACCTGAATTCGCGCTTCTACGTTGGCAAAAGGCCGTCTTCTCTTTCCTCCGCTATGAACCCGCTCGCTCACATCCTCGAACACAAGGTCGTCGCCATCGTGCGCGGCGCCAACCCGCCCGACCTGCTCCGCATTGCCCGGGCCCTGCACGCCGGCGGCGTCCGCATGATGGAAATCACGCTGAACTCGCCCGGCGCGCTGGCGTCCATCGAAGAAATCTCGCGCGAAATGGCCGGCCAGCTGCTCGTCGGGGCCGGCACCGTGCTCGACCCGGAAACGGCCCGCGCCGCCCTGCTGGCCGGCGCGCAGTACATCATTTCGCCCACCCTCAACAAGAAAACCATCCGCATGACCAAGCGCTACGGCGCCGTCAGCATCCCCGGCGCCTACACCGCCACCGAAATCCTGAAAGCCTACGAATACGGCGGCGACATCATCAAGGTATTCCCGGCCGGCAGCAGTGGCGCCAGCTATTTCAAGGACATTGCCGGGCCGCTGCCGCACATCCCGCTCATGCCCACCGGCGGCGTGTCGCTCGATAACATCAAGGGATTTGCGGAAGCCGGCGCGAAAGCCTTCGGCCTGGGCAGCGCCTTGGTCGACACCAAGCAGGCGGTGACGGACGAGTACCTAACCAAGCTCACGGAAAAGGCCCGAGCGTTTGTGGCGGCCGTGGCGTAGAGACGCAATACTTTGCGTCTCGTCGTTGAACGACCAACGCTGCGCCGACCGCGCAGCCCTGCACCGTAGACACTGCGCCATTTAAACAACATCAGCAACGATTGAGACGCGAACACGCGTCTCTACGCCGTTCAAAACAGATTTATGATAATTACCCGCTTTACCCTCTTCCAGGTGCCGCCGCGCTGGCTGTTTCTCAAAATCGAAACCGACACCGGCCTCGTGGGCTGGGGCGAGCCCGTGATTGAGGGCAAGGCCGCCACCGTGGCCGCCGCCGTCACGGAACTGATGGAGAACCTCATCGGCAAAAATCCGCTCAACATCGAAGACCATTGGCAGGTGATGTACCGGGGCGGCTTCTACCGCGGCGGGCCCATCCTGATGTCAGCCATCGCCGGCATCGACCAAGCCCTGTGGGACATCAAGGGCAAGTATCACAACGCGCCCATTCACCATTTGCTGGGCGGCCGGGCCCGCGACACCATGCGCGTGTATTCCTGGATTGGCGGCGACCGGCCCCACGACGTGGGCCTGGCCGCGGCCGCCATGGTGGCCAAAGGCTTCACCGCCATCAAGATGAACGGCACCGACGAGATGAACTACGTCGACTCGCACGTCAAAATCGACGAAGTACTGGCCCGCGTGGCCGCCGTGCGCGAGGCCGGCGGCCCGGCCCTGGGCATCGGCATCGACTTCCACGGCCGCGTGCACAAGCCCATGGCCAAGGTGCTGGCCAAAGAGCTGGAGGCGTTCCACCCGATGTTCATTGAGGAGCCCGTGCTGCCGCAGAACAACGAGGCCCTGCGCGAGATAGCCCGGCACAGCAACATCCCCATCGCCACCGGCGAGCGCATGTTTTCGCGCTGGGATTTCAAGCAGCTGCTCATTGACGGCTACGTCGACATCATTCAGCCCGACCTCTCGCACGCCGGCGGCATCACCGAGTGCAAGAAAATCATCAGCATGGCCGAGGCCTTCGACGTGGCGGCCGCGCCGCACTGCCCGTTGGGGCCCATTGCGCTGGCCGCCTGCCTGCAGGTAGACGCCACCTGCCACAACGCCTTCATTCAGGAGCAAAGCCTGGGCATTCACTATAACCGCGAGAATGACCTGCTCGATTATCTGGTCGACGCGAAGGTGTTTGACTACGAAAACGGCTACTGCAAAATTCCGGAAGGACCCGGCCTGGGCATCGAGATAAACGAGGAATACTTAATCAGCCGCGCCGCCATCGGCCACAACTGGCACAACCCCGTGTGGCGCAATGTGGACGGCAGCGTGGCAGAATGGTAAGGCAGGACGGGTAAAAGAACATGCCAACAGCCCGTCATGCTGAACGAAGTGAAGCATCTTTACCTCAATCGTAAAGTTTAATAAATGAATTAGTTGCGCGGTAAAGATGCTTCGCTGCGCTCGGCATGACGGGCTTACAATATTGAACAACGCATGGACCCCAAAACCACCTTCCTCAGCTGCGACTGGGGCACCTCTTCCTTCCGCCTGCGCCTCGTGGAGCGCGAGACGCTCAAGGTGCTGGCCGAGACGAGCTCCAAAGAAGGCAACGCCGCCACGGCCGAGCTGTGGCAGCAGGCCCAGCTGCCGCCGGAGCGGCGCGTGGGTTTCTACCTGGCCATCATCCAGAAGCATTTGGAGGAGTTGGAAAAGGAAGTAAAAACTTTTCTGGATGACGTGCCGGTGGTGATTTCGGGCATGGCTTCGTCCACGGTGGGCATGAAGGAGGTGCCGTATAAGCCGCTGCCGTTTGCCGTCGACGGGTCGGATTTAGCCACGGAAACCATTACGGCGACGACTGATTTCAACCACGAAACCTTGCTGATTTCGGGCGTGAAAAACGACGACGATGTGATGCGCGGCGAGGAAGTGCAGTTGGTGGGCTGCCGGTTTGAGAGCACGGCAGAAGAACAGCTTTTCCTGCACCCCGGCACCCACGCCAAGCACGTGCGGGTGCAAAATGGCCAGGCCGTTTCGCTGAAAACCTACATGACCGGCGAGTTTTTCTCCCTGCTTTCCACCAAAGCCATTCTGGCGGCGTCGGTAGAAGAAGGTGGCAAGCTAGGGGAGGGAAAAAACCGCGAATGGTTTGAACAAGGCGTGCGGGCCAGCCAAGAAGCGAATTTGCTACACAATGCTTTTCTGGTTCGCACCAACGACTTGTTCAAAAAAGCCGGCAAGCCGGAAAATTATTTCTATCTCAGCGGCCTGCTCATCGGTAGCGAGTGCCACGACCTGGTGGCCAACCCACCCGCTGGCATCATGCTGGCCGGCGAACCGGCGCTGGTGGAGCTCTACGGCGCGGCTTTGCGGGTGCTGGGCGTTGCCGACCAGTGCCCGGTGCAGACCAAAACGGCCGAGGAAGTAACCCTGAACGGCCAGTTCGCCGTTCTTCAACACCACCTCAACGCCCCGAGCAACCCCTAAAGCTTACCCGCCATGCAAGCCGAATCCATCCTGCCCGCGCAGGCCAAGCTAGGCGAAGGCGCCCTCTGGAACCCGGAAACGGCGCGGCTGTACTGGGTCGACATCGAAGGCCGCGCCTTGCATGTATTCGACCCTGCCACGGGCGAAGACCGGCGCTACCCCACCGGCAAGCGCATCGGCACGGTGGTGCCCATGCACAACGGCCACGCGCTGGTGGCCCTGCAAAGCGGCCTGCACGAAATCGACCTGGACACCGGCCAGCTTACCCGCCTCGCCGACCCGATTACCGATGAGCACCTGCGCTTCAACGACGGCAAGTGCGACCCGGCAGGCCGCTTCTGGGTGGGCACCTTCGACCTGCAGGGCCGCGCCCACGCCGGCACCCTCTACCGCTTCGACCCCGACGGCAGCACCCACGTCATGCTGCGCCACGTGACGAACTCCAACGGCCTGGCCTGGTCCCTGGACCAGCGCACGATGTACTACATCGACACGGCCACCCAGGCCGTGCAGGCCTTCGACTACGACCACGCCACCGGCGCCATTGCCAACCCGCGCGTCATCGTCCGCATCCCGGAAACCGTGGGCGGGCCCGACGGCATGACCCTCGACGCCGAGGGCAACCTGTGGGTAGCCATTTGGGGCGCCGGCCGCGTGCAGTGCTACGACCCCGAAACGGGAGCCCTGCTGCACGTGGTGCAAGTGCCCGCGCCGCACACGTCGTCGTGCGCCTTTGGCGGGCCGGAATTGAAAACGCTCTACATCACCACCGCCCGCGGCGGCCTCAGCCCGGAGCAGCAGGCGCAATTCCCGCTCAGCGGCAACGTGTTTGCCGTAGAGCCGGGCGTAGCGGGCGTGCCGGCATGCTTTTTCGGTGACAGGTAAGCAGGAGCCTCTTTGCAATGATTTCATTGCCTAACAAGCCCTAAAGCAAGAGAGCTGACCAAGTACGGAAACTTGGTCAGCTCTCTTGCTTTAGGAAAGACGTTGCCTTAATTAAGCGGGCTGGGGCGCGGGTTCGGGGCCCTTCTCTTCTTTATGGCCGCCGTGTTCCTCATCGGGCTTGTAATTTTTCTCCAGCTCGGCCAGCTTTTCTTTGCCGTAGGCGAAGCGGGTGATGATGACGTAGAGCACCGGCACGATAAAAATGGCGAGCGACGTGGCCGCCAGCATGCCGCCCAGCACCGTCCAGCCTAGGGTTTGGCGGGCCAGGGAGCCGGCGCCGGACGCGAACGTGAGCGGCGCAATGCCCAGGATGAAGGCCAGCGAAGTCATGATGATGGGGCGCAGACGCAGGCGGACGGCCTCCAGCGTGGCCTCCACCAGCGGCATGCCTTTATCAACCCGCTCCTTGGCGAATTCGATAATCAGAATGGCGTTTTTGGCCGACAAGCCAATCAGCGTAATCATGCCGATTTGGGCGTAGACGTTGTTCGTGAGCTTGGGCAGGAAGAACAGCGCCAGAATGGCCCCAAAGATGCCCACCGGCACCGCCAGCAGCACTGAGAACGGCACCGACCAGCTCTCATAAAGCGCCGCCAGGAACAGGAACACGAAGGCAATGGACAGCGCGAAGATGTAAATCGTCTGGCCGCTGGCCAGCAATTCTTCGCGGCTCAGGCCCGAGAATTCGTAGCCGTAGCCCTGCGGCAGCGATTTCGCAGCTTCATCTTGCAGGGCTTTGATAGCGTCGCCAGAGCTTTTGCCGGGGGCGGGGTTGCCGTTGATTTCGGCCGAGCGGAACAGGTTGTAGTGCGAGATGAGGGGGGCGCTTTCGGTGCGTTTGTAGCTCGTCACGCTGCTCAGGGGCACCATGGTGCCGGCTGCGTTGCGCACGTAGTATTGGCCGATGTTCGAAATATCGCCGCGGTAGCTGCTGTCGGCCTGGGCTAGCACGCGGAAGTTGCGGCCGTAAAGCGTGAAGTCGTTCACGTAGGCCGAGCCGAGGTAGGTGCGCAGGGCGGTGGCGATGTCGGCAATGCTCACGCCCAGCTTCTTGGCTTTCTCGCGGTCGATGGTGAGCTGGTAGCCCGGCGTGTTGGCCGTAAAGAACGAGAAGGCGCCGGCAATTTCGGGGCGCTTCCGCATAGCGCCGAGGAAGCCTTGCAGGTTGTTATCAAAGGTTTTCACGTCGCCGCCCTGGCTTTCGCGCTCTTGGAGCACGAAGGAGAAGCCGCCGGTGTTGCCCAGGCCGGGGATGGCGGGCGGCGAAATCACCACGGTAGTGGCCTCCTTGAACTTGGCCATGCGCTGCTGCACGGTGGCCATCAGCCCTTGCAAGCGCAGTTCTTCGTCCTTGCGGTCTTCCCAGGGTTCAAGCTGGCAGAAGATGGTGCCGGAGTTCGATTTTGAGGAGAAGTTCACGGCGTTCAAACCACCGAGAGCAGCATAATGCGCAATGCCTTTCACCTGCGAAAGCTCCTTCATCATGTTCTGCAGCGTGGCCACAGTGGCCGCTGTGCTGGAGGCCTCGGGCAGGTTGAAGGTGATGATGATGCGGCCTTCGTCCTCGGTGGGCAGGAAGCCGCTGGGCTTATTTTTAAACAGCAAAGCGGCGCCGGCCACGATGCACACCAACACCACCACCACCAGGCGTGAATGCTTGATGCTGCTGTTCACGCCGTTGCCGTACTTTTCAGTGACGCGCCCAAACCAGTTGTTGAACTTGAAAAAGAACTTATCCAGACCCGTCGAATTCTCATCGCGCTTGGTGGGCTTCAAGAGCAGCACGCATAGCGCCGGCGTGAGCGAAAGCGCCACGAAGGCCGAAATCAACACCGAAATGGCAATGGTAACGGCAAACTGCTGATACAAGCGGCCGGTGATGCCCGGAATGAAGCCCACCGGCACAAACACCGCCGCCAGAATCAGCGCAATGGCGATAACCGGAGCCGAAATCTCGCGCATGGCTTCCAGCGTGGCATCGAGCACGTTCATCTCCCGCTCGTTCATGTTGTGCTCCACCGCTTCCACCACCACAATGGCGTCATCGACCACAATGCCAATGGCCAGTACGAAGCCGAACAGCGTGAGCGTATTAATGGTGAAGCCCAGCGGAATGAAGAACATGAACGTGCCCACGATGGACACCGGAATGGCCAGCACCGGGATGAGCGTGGAGCGCCAGCTTTGCAGGAACAAATACACCACCACGATAACGAGCAGCAGGGCGATGACCAGCGTTTCCACCACTTCGTGAATGGACACCTTTACTACACTGGCCGCCTCGAAGGGAATCACGTAGCTCAGGTCGGAGGGGAACTGCTTTTTGAGCTGTTCCATGGTGTTTTTTACGTTCTCGAAGGTTTCGAGGGCATTGGCGCCGGGGGCCTGGTACACCAGCAGGTAGGCGGCGCGCTTGCCGTCCACGTAGGAGTTGTTGCCGTAGTTGAACTTGCCCAGCTCCATGCGGGCCACGTCCTTGAGGTACACGATGCCGCCGTCCTGGTCGGGCCGCGTTTTCACGATGATGTCGCCGAACTGCTCGGTGGTGGCCAGGCGGCCCTGCACCTGCACGATGTATTCAAACGTCTGGCCCATCTGCTGGGGCGGCGCGCCGATGGAGCCGGCCGCAATCTGGGCGTTCTGCTCCTGAATGGCCGCCAGCACGTCGTTGGCCGTGATGCCGAGCTGCGAGAGCTTGTCGGGCTTCAGCCAGAGGCGCATCGAAAAGTCATCGGCCCGACTCACGATGTCGCCCACGCCCTTGGTACGCAGTAGCGCGTCCTTGATGTACACGTTGGCGTAGTTGTCGAGGAAAGTGGCGTTGTGCGTGCCTTTGGGGGCAAACATGGCCACCAGCATCAGGATGCTCGGGTTGCGCTTGCGCACCGTGAGGCCCAGGCGCTGCACTTCCTGCGGCAGGGTGGGCAGGGCAATGCCCACGCGGTTCTGCACATCGAGGGCGGCGATGTTGATGTCGGTGCCGACCTCAAAGTTCACCGTCATGCTCATCTGGCCGTTGCTGGTGCTGTTGCTTTGCAGGTAGGTCATGCCGGGCGTGCCGTTCACCTGCACTTCCACGGGCGTGGCCACGGTCTGCTCCACGGTCTGGGCATCGGCGCCGGTGTAGGTGCCGCTCACCGACACCGTGGGCGGCGTGATTTCGGGGTACTGCCCGATGGGCAGCTTCAACATGGCCAGCAAACCCACCAGCACGATGACCAGCGAGCTGACAATGGCCGTGACGGGCCGGCGTATAAAGGTTTCTGCTATCATTTTCTATAGCTGTTGGCAGCGGGCGGGTAGCCGTTAGCTCGCTTGTGGATTCAATTAGATAAGGAAGAACGTCATGCTGAGCGTAGTCGAAGCATCTCTACTACAGCACTAATCAATGCTGAGTCAACGAAGCGGTAGAGATGCTTCGACTGCGCTCAGCATGACCGTTTAGGCGGCGCTGGGGGTAGCCATGCAGGCCTATTTCCCCGGCGCGGCCGGTGGGGCCTTGGGCACTTCCGTGGTAATCTTGCCGCCGTCGCGCAGCTTTTGCACGCCTTCGGTTACTACTTTGTCGCCTTCTTTCACGCCGCTCATCAGCACAATCTGGTCCTTCAGGCGCGGGCCGAGGGCCACCTTGCGCTGCTGGGCGGTGCTGCTGTCGGTAGCCACGTACACGAAATTCTCGCCCATCTGCTCCACAATGGCTTTGAAAGGCACCACGATGCGCTGGCCCGATTGGGTGTTGAGTACCTTCACCACGGCGCTCATGCCATCCTTCAGGTCCCGTTTGGGGTTAGCGAATTCCACGCGCACCGTGATGGAGCCGGTCTGGCTGTTCACGCCCCGGTCGATGGTGCGGATGCGGCCGGGCAGGGGGTAAGTCACGCCGCCGGGCAGCACCAGGCGGAGCGTCGAGTCGGCGCGGGAGGTTTTGGCGTTTTGCAACGCAATGAAACGGTCGATGTCCGTTTGCGTCACCACGATGTCGACCCCCATCGGGTCTTCGCTTGAAATGGTGTTGAGCAGCGTGGTGCCGGCGCCCACCTGCGAGCCCAGGCGCACGTCCGAGATGCCGATACGGCCCGTGAAGGGCGCCGTCACCCGCGAAAAGCCGAGGTTGTTGCGGGCAATGTTGACGCTGGCCTGCGCGGCGGCTACCTGGGCGCGGGCCGTGGCGGCGGCGGTGTTGGCATTATCGACCAACTGCTTGGCTACGGCATCCTGCTCGGCGAGGCGGCGGTAGCGGCCGGCATTCACTTCGGCGTTGGTGGCGTTGGCCTGCACGCTGCGCAGGTCGGCCAGGGCTTGTTGGTAAGCGGCCTGGTACTGGCGCTGGTCAATTTCATAAAGCAGCTTGCCCTTGGGTACCACGTCGCCTTCCTTGAAATACACCCCGGTGACGAAGCCCGTGGCCTGCGAGCGCAGCTCCACGGTGTTCAGGGCCACCACAGTAGCGGGATATTCATCATAGTACACCGCCTCGGTGGTGCGCGCGGCCACCAGCGTGACCGGCGTGGGCGGCGGGGACGCGTTTTTCTTCTGGTCGTCCTCTTTCTTACCGCACGAAGCCAGGGCCAGCAGGCTCAGTACTAAGTATTTATTGTTCATCTGTAACATAGCTTGGAGCTCTTTAGAACGTCATGCCGAGCGCAGCGAAGCACCTCGCGGGGAGAAGTAAATAAGGCCTTTGAACGGTTGAATTGCTGCCACAAGCGAGATGCTTCGCTGCGCTCTGCATGACGTTCGAAGAACGTTGGAATGCTTTAATAATCGGTCGGCAACGAGCCCAGCGCGCGTTGCAGCTCCACCTTGCTGCCCAGCACCTGAAACAGCGACGTGTAGTAGTTGAGCTGGGCCGTACGGAGCGTGGTTTGGGCTACCAGCAGGTCGATGTAGGCCTTGATGCCTTCGCGGTACTGCAAGTCGACTACCGTGTACACCTGCCGGGCCAGGTCCAGATTTTGCTTTCCTACGAGGTAGTCGTTGAAATTGCTCTTGTAGGTGGCCAGGGCGGTGGCGTATTCGGTGGTAATCTGGTTGCGGGTGCTGTTGATATCTTCGTCGAGGCGGTTGTCCTGCAGGCGGGCGCGGCGCAGGTTCTGGGTGCGCCGGAAGCCCGTGAAAATGGGCAGCGCCGCCTGCAAACCGGCGTAAGAGTTCGGGAAGCGCTGGGCGTAGAGGTTGCCAAACTCGTTGTTCTGGTACACCGCGTTGTAGTTGCCGAACGCGCCGATGGACGGCAGGAAGCCCAGCCGGTAGTAGTCGATGGTGAGCCGCTGCAGCGACTTCTGGGTCAGGAGCTGCTGGTATTCCAGGCGGCTGGCCACGTTCAGGCCGGTGGTGGTGTCGAATACAGCTTCCGTTTCCAGCTTGAGCGTGTCGTACTGCAAGCTCAGCGGGCGCTCGGCTGGCAAGCCCATGAGCTGCTGGAGGAAGGCCGTTTTGGCCTTGATGCTTTCCTGGGCCTGCTTGCGGCCGGCCAGCGAGTTGTTCAGCGAAATCTCGGCCTGCAGGTAGTCGGTTTTGTCCACGATGCCCGCGTCGTAGCGCGCCTTGGCGTCCTGGTAGTTGCGGCGCAGCCGGGTGATGTCCTCGTTGAACACGTCCAACTGGCGCTGCGAAAGCAGCACGTCATAAAACGCCTTGCTCACGTCCGACACCACGTTGATGCGCGTGTTGGCCGTGTTTTGCCGGGCCGCCTGCCGCGAGAAGCGGGCCCCGCGCGAGGCCAGGTTCACCTCGTTGTTGTAAATGACCTGCGTGCCCGCCAGCCCAAGGGTAGAGGTGTTGCGCACCCCAATCTGGCGCGGCTCGTTCAGGCCGGTAGCCGGGTTAGGAAAAAAGGTGGTCGGCAGCTCAAAATAATGCTGCCCCGAAGCCGTGAGGCCCAGCTGCGGCAGCCAGGCCGCCCGCGCAATGCGAATGTCAGCCTCGGTGGTTTCCTCGTCAATGCGGGCCTGCCGCACCACGGGCTGATTCACCAGGGCGTAGTTCAGGCACTGCGAAAGCGTGAGGGTGCTAGCGGGCGGAGGCGGGGCAACGGATTGAGCGAAAGCGTAAAAAGGGAAAAATAGCAGTAGTCGAAACAGCGGTTTTAACGCCAGTTGTGTTTGTTTCATAGATAGATAAACAGAGGCAGCCCATCCCTTACGCAATAGTGCCCGCGCCGTTCGCCCCTTTCGGAAATGCTTAAACCAAGATTCGTTAACACCTTTTAAATGGAAAGGTTTTGATGGGTTAGCAGTGGCGCCTTATTTATCTATCAACAGCTATGTGTTGCCTATCAATAGCCGCATGTTATCTATTAACGGTGGTGTGTGCCTTATAACTCGGCCACCTGCAATTGGATGTCCACGTTGCGGCCGTGGTCGTCGGCGCAGGAAATCTTCACGGTGCCACTTGGCGGCCGGAAAAACACCCGCTCCGTGGCCGCCGCGGCCCGCAGAAACCGGTCGTTCACGTACCAAAACACCTGGCGCACCTCGCTGCCCGCCGCGCAGCTGAGCAGCATCTGCTGCTTGTCTTTGCGGTCGAGCACGTACTCGGCGTGGGCCAGGGGCGAGGTGATGGCGAGGGCCGTGCCGGCGTTGTCCGTCGCGTCGCGCACCAGGCGGCAGGCGGGGTTGTGCGGCGGCAGCCGCGAGGCGGGCAAGCCCTGCGCTTCGCGAAAAGCCAGCACTTCAGGCAAGGGGTTCGGAAACAATTGCCGCTTGAAACCGGCCGCCGGCACGCAGGCCCGGCAATAAGCCACGGCGCCATCGGCCGACACCAGCGCTTCTTTCTGGTGCTCGCAGTGTCGGGCCGACGACGTGCCGGGCAGGTAGTAATCGATGAGTTGGTTGGGGCAATGCTCGCCGGGCACGAGGCCGGTTTCGGCGCACACCAGCCGGAAGTCGAGCGTGGCGGGCGGCGTGGCCCAGTTGTTGGGCGAGTTGTAAGCCAGGGCGTTGAACAGGTCGAAGAGCAGGGGGGAGGCGATGTCGGCCCCCGTCAGGGCCGGGCTGCCCAGGCCGTTGAAGTTGCCCACCCACACGCCGATGGTGTAGTCTTTATTATAGCCAATACTCCAGGCGTCGCGGCGGCCGTAGCTGGTGCCGGTTTTCCAAGCAATTTTGGGCAGGTGGCGGCTGTTTTGGTAGCCCATCGGCAAGTCGGGCCGCGTGCGCTGGGCCAGGATGTCGGTGATGAGGAAGGCGGCGGCGGGAGAAATCAATGCACCATTTTCGGGTGAGGTTTTCGGCGTTTTCGGAGCCGATTTCCATTCCTCATTATTCGTTCTTAACTCTTCATTAAGCGTCAGCGGCGCGTACCGCCCGCCATCGGCCAGCGCCGCGTATAGTCCCGTGAGTTCCTCCAGCGTGGCCCCGCAACCGCCCAAAACCGTGCTCAATCCCAGCCGCGGCGCCGCTTTCGCCACGGTGTTGAAGCCGGCCGCTCGCAGCTTGTCGGTAAACGTGGGCACGCCCACCTCGGCCAGCACGCGCACGGCCGGAATGTTAAGCGAGTAGGTCAGGGCCCGTTCCACGGTTACTTCGCCGGCGCAGCTTTTGTCGAAGTTCTCGGGCCGGAAGCCGCTGAAATTGGTGGGCACGTCGGGCAGCTTCAGCTTCGGCGTCACGATGCCGCGGTCCACGGCCAGGGCGTAGAGGAAAGGCTTGAGCGTGCTGCCGGGCGAGCGAATGGCCCGCACGCCATCCACTTGACCCGCGCTGGCGGCATCCGCAAAATCGGCCGAGCCCACGTAGGCTTCCACGGCGCGGGTGCAGTTGTTCACCAGCAGCACGGCGGCCTGCGAAATGCCCAATTCGCGCAGGCGGCGCACGTAGTTGCGGGTCAGGTCCTCGGCCTTGGCCTGGGGGCTGCGGCGCAGGGTGGAGCGGATGATGGGCTGCGTGGGAAACTGCGTCACCAGGCGCCGCGCTAGGTGCGGGGCCAGCGTGGGCGCCGCGTGGCGCTGCACATCGAGCGGCTCGGCCAGGGCATCGGCAATGTCCTGGTCCGGAAACAAGTGCTGCTCCTGAAACTGCCGCAGCCAGCGGTTGCGCTCGGCCAGAATCCGGTCGTTGTTTTTGCCCAGCACCAGCACCCGCGGCTGGTTCGGGATGATGGCCAGCGTCACGGTTTGGGCCAGCGAAAGGTAGTCGGGCGGCTGCTGGAAGTAGAGCAGCGCGGCCGATTTCACGCCCTCGATGTTGCCGCCGTAGGGCACCAGGTTCAAGTAGAGCTGCAGGATTTCGGCCTTGCTGTAATGGGCCTCCAGTTGCATGGCGCGCAGCATTTCCAGCAGCTTATTGCCGAAGGTGCGCTCCTTGGGCTCCAGCAGCCGGGCCACCTGCATGGTGATGGTGCTGGCGCCGGTGGTGCGGCCTTTTCGGAAAATATTACGCCCGGCCGCCTGCAGAATGGCCACTGGGTTCACCCCAAAATGGTAGCGGAAATACCGGTCTTCTTTGTTGATAATGGCCTGCTGCAAAGCGGGCGTGATTTCCGCCAGCTCGGTTTTCATCCGCCATTTCTGCGTGGGGTTCAGGAAGGCATGGAGCACGCTGCCATCGGCCGCCAGCACGATGGGCGAGTAGCGCGGCGCGGGCGGTAGCGGAAACAGGCGGTCGAGGGCAAAAAGCAGCAGTAGCCCACAGGCTATGCCAGTTATGCCCCGTACCCATTTTCGCTTGCTCATCCCGAAAGTTACTATTGGGCTGCTTTTTCCCGGAAGCGACGGCGGCGCAGGGTATCGAAACGCTGCTCCAACGCATCATCGGCGATGAACATGGCCGGATTGAGGTCGGCATCGCGCAGGGAATCAAGCAGCGTTTTAGCGGCGGCGTACTGGCGTTGGTTTAGGAGGTTATCGGCCCGGCCGAGCAGCTGCTGGCCCCGGGCTTCGGCGGCCGGGCTGTCGGCTTCCCGCAGCACGTGGCCTCGGCCATCAGTGCGGAAATAAAAGAAATAAGCCATCCATAGGACCATGCCGAAGAACATGACCAACAGGATGATAAGCAGGCGTCGGTTGAAAACGAACATAGACAGTTGCCGGAAATAGAATTCGCGTACGCTTGTGGTCGGTGACTGGCCATAGTCGTCGCTTCGCTCAGACCATAGCCAGCGCAGCGTGCGCCATCAATTATTATTTCACGTGCACCACCCCGGCCCCGTTGTAGCTGTGGTACTCCGCGTTGTACATCGCATCCGCATTTACCGGCCCCAGCTTAAACGTGCCTTTGCTCACGGCGCGGCAGAGGTAGTAGAAGTGCTGCGGTGTGCCCGTGGCCGTGGCAAACATGTTAATCCGGTCGTCGCGCACGTCCAGGTAATCGGGCGTGCTGGTGTCCTTGGCCCAACTCAATTCGCGCAGGGCGCCGATGCGCGGGTTCTCGATTTCCAGGCCGGCGGGAAGCAGGTCGGTGATGGCCACGTTCTTGATGACGCCGGCCGCTTCGCCGGCTTCGAGGGTGATTTTTACCACCACTAGGTCATTCTGGCGGAAACTTGGCGCACCGAGCGGGGCGCCGTCGCGGGTGAGGAACTGGCGGCGCACTTTCAGGTAAGAATCTTCCTCCTTTACCTGGCCGCTGGCCGAGATGCCTTCGGTTTCCCAGAAGTAGTAGAGGCTGCCCTTGCCTGCGCTGCGAATGCTCACGTTGCGGTTGGCTACGTTGGTTATCGTGAGGTCTTTGCCAGTGAAATTCCCTGCTGGTTTGCCGTCAATGAACAGATTGGCGGTGGCGGTGCTGCGGGCATTCTGGCGGGCTATTTTGCCGAGGGCCAGCAGGGCGAAGGACGTTTCCTGGGTGTTGAGCCAGTAGGCCGCTTTCATCTGGCGGCTGAGCTGGCGGGCAATGCCGGGGATTTGCGGGTTGTTGGGGTCGGTGCTGACGAGGGCGTTGAGGATGAGGCCCAGGTCGCGGATGGGGGAGTAGAACGAGCCGTCGAGGGCACGCTTGGCGGCCCTTTCGCTGCCGAACTTGGTGGGCAGTAGCTCGCGGAAGGCACGCTGGTTGCCGAGCAGGCTTTGGGTGCAGGCCAGCAGGAACTTGGCGTCTTCGGTGAGCAGGGGGCGGTTGGCGCGGTAGTAGCTCATGGCCACGGGGTCTTGGCGGCCGGCCAGGGCGAGGACGTAGAGCGAGTAGGCAATTTCCTTGCTGGCGATGGTGCGCTCGCGGGCAATGTTGCTGACGTCGAAGTACTGGTAGGGCTCGGTTTCGCGCTTTTTGAGGCGGAATTCCAGGTATTTCAGCACCTTGTCGAGCACGGATTTATTCACCGCGAAGCCGGCCTGCTGGGCTTCCTGCAGGAAATGGGCGGCGTAGGCGGTGGCCCACCAGTTGTCGTAGTCGCCGCCCGGCCAATAGCTCAGGCTGCCGTTGTAGAGCTGCATGCTCTCAATCTTGCGGATGGCTTCCTGTACGTGGTAATTCGGGTTGTAGCGCTGGGACTTGGCCGCGGCGCCGGTTTTCTGCTGCAGCGTGGACGCCAAATCGGCGTAGTAGAGCTGCGGGAAAGCGGCCGACACGGTTTGCTCCAGGCAACCGTAGGGGTATTGCAGCAGGTAGCGCAAGTCCTTGCTGAACTCCGTGAGCGGCGAGCGGCTCACCACCAGCCGGCTGGTGAGCGAGGCAGGCATGAAATCGGTTTTCAGGTTGAGCGGGAGCGTGGCCCCGCCGGCCAGCACGCCACTGCCGGTGCGCTTTTCAAGCGAGGCGGCGGGGCGGACGGGGAGGTCAATAACCTCCGTGAATTTTTCGCCCATTGCCGTTACGGAAGTTGTTAGGCGGCTTTCGCCAATACCAGCCGGAGCCAGTACCTGGAACATCACGCGGCGCTCAGCATTTGGCGGCAGCGTGATGTTTTGCGAAGCAACACCCAGCAGCCGAAGCTGACCGGAAACAGCCACGCCAGCGGTACCCGTCGTGTTTTTGCTGGTCGTATTCGTCAGCGTCACCGGCACGTCAATCGTGTCGCCCGGGCTCATAAACCGGGGCAGCGCCGTGGAAATCACCACCGGGTCGGCCACCTTCATCGTGAACTCGGCCGAGCCGAAGGCATCGTCCTTATACCCCACGGCCATGATGCGGAGCGCCCCGCTGAACTGCGGCACGCGCACCCGGTAGCGCACTTTGCCGTCGCCGTCGGCGGTGAGCACGCCGCTCCAGTTGGCCACCAGTTTCACGCGGCGGTTGGGCACGGGGTTGGTGCGGCGGCGCAGGTCGGCGGCGTCGCCTCCGCTGCTGCTGGTGCCGAGTTCGGGCAGCAGGAAGGGGTACACGTCGAAGGCCGATACTTCCAGGGCCCGTTTCTGGTAGAAGTAGGCGTGCGGGTCGGGCGTCTGGTAGTTTTTGAGCTGCAGAATGCCTTCGTCCACCACGGCCAGCGTGACCTGGGCGCGGGGCGCAGTGGTTACTTCCACCGTTTGCCAGGTCTGCGAGCGGCTTGCTGCCGGCGCGGCAATGGCCACCGGGAGGCGCGAATCGGTTCTTTCCACGGTCAGGGGCAGGAAGCCGCGGGCCACGGTGAGGGGCAGGCGGTCGCGGCCGTCGTGGGCGCGCACGGCCGTGGCGGTGATGTACACGTTGGGCACGTGGTCGGCCTTGATGGGCACTTTCACCTCGGCCGCCTTGCCGTCGGTGCTCACGTAGAAATGGTCGAGCACGTTGGCCCGCTCCACCGTCACGAGAATGCGGCCGGCAAAGGGCGCTTTCAGCAGCAGCTTGGCGGTTTCGCCGGGTGCGTACTTGGGCTTATCGGCCTCGATGGTGACGGCGCCCTCGTTGTTCACCTCGAAGGAATTGGCCTGGGTGTCGCCGTAGCCGTAGGCGTAAAATTGCTGCGTGACGTAGCTGGTGGCGCCCGGTCGGCTCACGCGCACCTCGTATTCGCCCGAGTAAATGGGGGTGAAGCTGAAGCTGGTTTCGGCCCCCACGGTGCGGGTTTGGCTCAGAATGGTTTGCTCGCGCTGCTGCGAATTATACACGTAGCGGCCCCCCTGGCGCTCCAGCACGGTTTCCCAGAGCTTGCGTACCACCTTCACTTCGGCCTGGGCCGTGGTGGGCTTGCCGGCCGGCGTGAGGGCCAGCAGCTTCACCGTGAGGGCGTGCCGTGTGCCGATGAGGTCGGGCAGGTTCTGGATGCCGAACATGGTGGCCTGGGTCTGCACGTCGAAGGTGGCGAGGCGGTTCACGGGCCGTCCGGTTTCGTCGAACACCGTGGTGAAGGCCACGCCTTCCAGCGTGCCGAGGTCGCGTAGCTCGGGCACGGTGTAGGTGGCGGTGCCGCGGCCGGCGGCGTCGGTGGCGCCTTCGCGCACGGTTTTCTCGAAGCGCGAAGTGAGGGCGCTTTCGCTGCTTTCTTCGCCGTCTTCGCTCAGGGTGCGGCGCTTTTCGCCGCTGTTGATGGTGAAGTTGTAGTCGGGGTATTTCGGGGCCGAGAAGTACTTCTGCTTCAGCGAAAACTCGACCTCAAACTTGCGGTCGGCCGCCGGCGGGCCAAAGAGGTTCACGGCCGTGATATTGGCCGTTACGTCCTGGCCCGGCCGCAGCACGGCGGGGGCGGCCGTCACGGTCACCTTCATGCGGTCCGGAATGAATTCTTCCACGCTGATTTGGCGCGAGGTCAGTAGCACGTCGTTGCCGGTCAGCACCTCCAGCGTGTAGAGGCCCGTCATCACCGAAGGCGGCAAAATAAAGCTGCTCTCGAAGCTGCCCGCCGCGCTCAGCTTCTGCCGCAGGCTGCTGTATTCCTTGCCGCTGGGCAGCAGCAGGCGGATTTTCACGGGCAGGCCGGTGGGCGGAGTCTTCCAGTCCTCGGTGCGCACCACGGTGTTGGTGCGCACCGTGTCGCCGGGCCGGTACAGGTCCCGGTCGCCGTACAAAAACGCCTGGTAATGCGCCGCGTTCGACGTCAGCCCGCCCACTTCGTAGCGCGAGGTTTCAACCCGGCTTTTGGTCAAATCCAGAAACGAAAAGTCGGCGTCTTTCACTGCCGTAATCATGCCCAGCTGGAAGCGTTTCATACTGGCCGCCGAGTCGAACTGCGCCACGCCGGCCTTGTCTGTGGTAGTCGTGCCAATCACCTGATTGTTCGAACTCACCAGGTTCACCGTCACGCCGCTGAGCGGTTCAGCTGTGCGAATGGAATTGGCGAAAACCACCGTGCCGCCCGTCGCGCCCTGCTTCACAATCAGGCCAATATCCGTCACGGCTACCAGCTTGCTCACTTGCAGCCATTGCCGCTCGGTGTCCTGCACCCGAATGACGTACAGGCCCTTCATCGCGCCCTGGAATTCCAGCGCCTTGAGGTCCAGATTGAGCAGGCGCAGTCCCCCTTCCTTGGGCAGCCCATCCACCGAAATGGTGCGCTCCGAAATCACGTTGCCGATGTTTTCGGTGTCGTAATACCGGAAGCTGCGGTCGATGTAGTTGCCTTCCTCGTCGGTGTTCGATTCGCGGGGCTCGTCCTCGTCGTATTCGGGGTAGCCGTACTCTTTTTCGGCGCGCAGCAGTTGCTGGATGTTATTGGCGTACACCTTGGCGATGGTCACCTTCACCTTCTGCACCTGGTTGATGCGCAAGCCCAGGTTGCGGGCGCCCAGCGCATCGAGGTACATGGCCTTGTCGCCGGTCGAAAAATCCAGGCTCGGCCGCTCATCGCCGAACGAAACCGACTGGCTGTATTTGTCATTCAGCACGCCGCCCAGCACGCCGCGCGTGCCCTGCGCCAGGGTTATCTGGTAGGATTTGCCCACCTCAAACCCGCCCTTTAGCGCGAAGCCGCTTTCCAGGGCTTCGACCGAAAAGGCAACTTTGGGCGATACCGTCAGGTTGGGCTCGATGGCGGACGCAGCCACGGGCTGGGTGGTGAGCACCGTCACCACGGCTTGGCCGTTGAGGAGCGAGCCGGTGAGCTCGCGCACTTCCAGCGTTTGCTGGTCGGGCACGTCGGCCTGGGCCGTGAGGGTGGCCGTGGTGGCAATGGTGCCGCCGGCCGGTTTCAGGCCGGGCGCAATGTCAATTTGCAGCGGCGAGCCCGTCCGCACTTCCTGCTTGAAGGTGACGCCCAGCGCGACATCCGGCTCAGCCGAGCTGATTTCCACCGCCACGGGCTTGCCGTCCTGGGTCACGCGCAGGCGGGGCCGCAGGTCGGCGGGCCGCACCGGGTAGTTGAACACGAGGTTGGCGGCCAGCTCGGCCGTGCCCGCGGCCCGCTTCGAGGCGCCGTAGAACACTTGCGGGTCGGCCATTTTCAAGTACGGCGTGTGGAAGGCCCGCCGGTTCAGCCCTAGCTCCTGCTTGCCGCTGGGCATATTTTCCGACCGCAGCGCGGCCTTGAACACGGTGCTGGGCCGAAACGGGCTCAGCGGCGAAAACGTGAGCTCGTTGGCGCTGGTCCACTTGAAGCGGCCCCGCACGGCCGGCGAAAACTGCACAAACTGCGTGGTGTCCCACTGGTTGATTTTGGCGGCGTCGACTACCTCCTTGTCGAAGGTGAAGGTGACGTTGGCGTAGGGGTCGATTTCGTCGCCGTCGGTTTGTTCCTGGGCGGCCTGCTCCTGGGCCGATTTTTTGGAGCACGACGAAGCAGCCAGCAGCAAGAGCAGCAGTGGCAAAAAGCGGTAACGGGCCAGCATGGGAGTGGGGAAGGGGGTAAATCCGGCCGGAAGGTAGCAACAAGCCGGGAGTTTGCCACAACGCAAAAGCGGCGCGGTAATTATAAATTTAAATATCTACAAAAGTCATGCTGAGCGCAGCCGAAGCATCTCGCGTGAGTTACTAAATCAATCGATTGGATTACTGCCCCACGCAAGATGCTTCGCTACATTCAGCATGACGTTCAGGTATCATTTCGTGCTTGCTGCTCCTGTTTTATTAAGCCCGGCCAACCTACCGGCTCCACCCCAAGCCGTATAGCCGCCAAGCATCCAATTCCCACGTTCTATGCCCGCCGACCAAGTCCGCCTCCACTCCGACGTGCAGTTTCTCACCGGCTTGCAGCCCGCCCGCAACTGCCACAACCTGCAATCCCTCAACCAAGCCGCCGACTATATCAAAGGCTGCTTCGAGAAGCTGAGCGGCCACGTTTCGGAGCAGGCTTTTACGGCCGATGGCCGGCGCTACCGCAACATCATCACCTCCTTCGGCCCGGCGGAGGCGGCGCGCATCGTCATCGGCGCGCACTACGACGTGTGCGGCGACCAGCCCGGCGCCGACGATAACGCCAGTGCCGTGGCCGGCCTGCTCGAAACTGCCCGTCTGGTGCATCAAAATCAGCCCCCGCTCAAGTACCGCCTCGATTTTGTGGCTTACCCCAACGAGGAGCCGCCCTACTTCGCCACCGATTACATGGGCAGCGCCGTGCACGCCAAAAGCCTGCACGCGGCCAACGTGCAAGTGCGCGCCATGCTTTGCTACGAAATGATTGGCTACTTCAGCGACCAGCCCAACTCGCAAAGCTTCCCCAACGAAGCCTTGGCCAAACTTTACCCCAGCACCGGCAATTTCATTGTGGTAGTGGGTAAAACCGGCCAGGAAAAATTTACCCAACAAGTGCAAAGCCTGATGCAGCCCCACGCCGGCCGGCTCGACGTACAGCGCATCAACCTGCCCGAAAGCATGGGCCTGGCCGGCCTCTCCGACCACCGCAACTACTGGCGCCACGGCTACGACGCTGTCATGATTAACGACACATCTTTCCTTCGCAACCCGAATTATCACCAGAAAACCGATACCATCGACACGTTGGACTTCCCACGCATGGCGCAAGTGGTGAACGGCGTGTACGGGGCGCTGCTGGGGCTGTAAGAAATAAAGAACGTCCTGCCGAGCGCAGCGAAGCATCTTTACCGCAATACTAAATAATTAGTGACTGCGGTAAAGATGCTTCGCTGCGCTCGGCAGGACGGTTGAATACCTTTGCGCCATGCGCATCCTCCACGTTCTTTCGGCTGAGTTTTTTGCGGGCTCCGTGGCGTATGCCGTGCAGCTGGCCGAAGCCCACCGCGCCCAGGGCCACCAGGTCTGGCTGGTGTCGGATGCCGCGGAGCTGCCCACCGGCGCCACGCTGGTGCCGGCGCCCATCAGCAACCGGCGCTACGGGCAGCGCCTGCGCAACGCCCGGCTCATCCGCCGCCTCATTCGGGCCGAAGACATCCACGTGGTGCACGCCCACTCGCGGGCGGCCAGCTGGGTAAGCTACGCGGCCTTGCGCGGCCTGAAAGTGCCCCTGGTGAGCACCGTGCACGGCCGCCAGCACCTGCACGCCTCCACCTCGCTGTTCGACATCTACGGCGATAAAGTCATTGCCATCTGCGGCAACCTGCGCACGCACCTGGTGACCGAAGTGAAGATGGAAGCTGCCAAAATCGTGGAAATTCCCAACGGCGTGGGGTTTGGCAATGAGGAATTATCAGACGGTACTTCCTCATCGAGCGAGCCGCCCAGGCTCGCGTTCATTGGGCGCTTCAACGGCGGCAAGGGCGAGCGGGCCGCGGCCCTGCTGCATCAGGTGTTTCCGGTGCTGATGCGCGAGTTTGCGGACTTGCGCGTGGCGCTCATCGGCGGCGAGCTGGAGCACTTGCCCGAAGCCGGGAAATCGGCGCTGGAACAACTGCAGGCCAAATTTGGCGAGCGGGTGGAAGTAGTAGGCTTTACCACCGATGTGCCCGGTTGGCTGGCGCGCACCACGCTGGTCATTGGCGCGGGGCGGGTGGCCATTGAGGCGCTGGGGGCCGGCCGGGCGGTGCTGGCCCTGGGCGAGGCAAGCTACGACGGGCTGGTGACCGAGGCCACCTTTGGCACGGCCGCGGCTTCCAATTTTGGCGATATCTCAGCGGCGCAAGCCCCGGCGACAGTGGACTTTGCGGCGGTACTGGCCGAGGCGCGGGCCTACCTGCAAGCGCCCCAGCCGGTGACGGCGGCGCTTCGGCAGCAAGTGCAGGCGCATTACGACCTCGCGGCCGTGGCTGCCCGGGTACTGGAAACCTATCAGACGGCCCGCATGCGCAAAGCGGTGCCGGGCTTCATCCCGGTACTCATGTACCACAAAATCCCAGACGCGCCCCTGGCCACCAAGCACCAGATTTACGTCACCAAAGACAATTTTGCCAAGCATCTGGCCTATTTCAGGTCCCGCAAGCTCACACCCATCACCTTCGCCGACTACCTGCGCTACGCCAGCGGCGAGCGGCCGCTCACGGAGTTTCCGCCCCGCCCCATCATCCTCACCTTCGACGACGGCTACCTCGACAACTACACCAACCTGCTGCCCCTGATGCAGCAATACGGCTACCGCGGCGTGCTCTACCTGCTTGGCGATTTTGAGGTGCGCTACAACCAGTGGGACCTCGCCGCCGACCCCACCGAACCCCGCGCCGACATCATGGACCCGGCGCAAAAACAGGCTTTCGTGGCTGCCGGCTGGGAAATCGGGGCGCACACCATGAGCCACCCGCGCCTCAGCACCCTGCCGCTGCCCGAAGCCACGCGGGAGATTGCGCGCAGCAAAACGGCCCTCGAAAAAGCCCTGCAAACCGAAATCGTGAGCTTTGCCTACCCCTACGGCGACCTCAGCGAGCCCGTGAAGCAGGCCGTGCGTGCCGCTGGCTTTGCCCTCGGCGTGGCCACCGACACGGGCGGGCTGCACTTGGAAGATGACCGGATGCAGGTGTTCCGCATCAACATGTTTCCGAATGAGACAGCCAGCAGCCTGTTCAAAAAAACCTCCGGCTGGTACCGGAAATACTACCGCTGGAAGCGTGGGAAATAACGGCGGCCGTAAAACAGAAATAAGAACGTCATGCAGCGCGCAGCGAAGCATCTTGCCCGCTTCGTTGGGTAGCCGTATTTACTTCCGAGGTAAAGATGCTTCGCTGCGCGCTGCATGACGTTCATTTCAGGCTGAGTTCAATCAAACCGGGCTTGCTGCCCGAAACCGCGCCAGCACCGCTTGCAGCTGCTCTTCAGTCACATCGGCCAATTCTACTTTCTTGAACGGCGAAGTGTGGCCTGCCAGCAGCACGACGCGGCTTTTGGCGATGCCGAAGGTGGCGGCCAGGTAGGCCAGCAGCGCCGCGTTGGCTTTGCCTTCCTGCGCGGGCGCGTTCAGGCGCACCGTGGCCGTGCCGTCGGGGCCAATGGCGAGTTGGTTGATTCGGCTACCGGGCTTGGCTTTGAGGTGGAGGATGGCCATGCGGCCGCAAAACTACTCAGGCCGGGCGACCCAGGCGCGCCTGCCCAAACGGGCACTGGTCCAGCACCACGCAGCGCCCGCAGGCCGGCCCACTGAAATAGCAGCACTTCTGCCCGTGAAACATGAGCGCTTCGTGGTGGTCGTACACCTGCTGGGCGTCCCAGCCCGGCGGCAGCAGAGCCTCCAGCAGCTTGTGGGCCGGCCCTTCGCCCACCTTCGGCCCGATGAGGCCCAGGCGCTGGGCCACGCGGTGGTGGTGGCTGTCGACGGGCATGGCCGGGATGCGCAACGAGCTGAATAGGAGGGTGGCCGCGCTGGTTTTGGGCCCCACGCCGCTGATGCTTTCCAGCCAGGCCCGCGCTTCGGGAATGGGCATCTTGGCCAGGAAATCCAGCGAGCAGGGCGCATCGGAGCCGCAGCGCTGGCTGATTTCGCGCAGCACGGCCTGGATGCGGGGCGCCTTCTGCTCGGGCCAGGTACAGGCGCGCAGGGCGTGCTGCACGGCTTCGGTGGGCGCGTCGCGCACGGCCTCCCAGGTCGGAAACGTGGCCCGCAGCTCCTGGTAGGCGCGGTGCGAGTCGGCGTTTTTGGTGCGGTGCGAAAGCAGGGCGCTGATGAGCTCGCTCAGCGGGTCTTTGGTGCTGAAAAAGGGGAAGGGCGCCCCGTATTCGGCGCACAGCCGCGCGTGCACCAGCAGGGCCTTGGCTTGAAGGGCGGTGAAGTCGGCAGCCTGAACTTCGGCGGTGGCGGTAGGAGCGGCGGCATTTTTCATCCCTGGCCTACGCGGTGTGCGCGGGCGGCGTTACGCTACGCTTGGACAGGAGTAAAAAATTTGTCAGCACGAGCAGTCATTCGTTACCTCATCGAATTATACAGGGCAATGACTTGGCGCTGGTTACTGGCGTTCTTGCTTTGGAGCACGACGGGGATAATGAGTATCGGAATGGCCGCGTAAACCAGTGGCGAAGTTTGGGCAACGCCGAGACGCAATGACTGGAAGAGGCCAACCACGAGCAGCCCGCCGCCCACTACGTAGCTACCCAGCACAATGCGCTGGTTCCGGCGCGACTGCAGGAGCAATTTCTGAGCTTCGGCATTATCCAGGGTGGCGGCTATCAGATTGTTGGTGGTTATCTTCTGCACGAGGCCATTATTCTTGGAAAAGTACTCCGTTTTTACGTCAGAATAGCCGCTGTAGGAGTAGCTGCTAAGCCCTTCGTAACTGGTTTCAGAAGTCCAGAAGCTATAGCCTACATCATCGAAACTGCTCGCCCCCGAGCCGAAACGCGAATGAGACATGGAATAAAGGCTGAGGCGTCCCGTTTTTTCGCGGCGCAGCACGGCTTCCCGCGAGGAGTTGGGCAGGATAGTGCGCACGTAATGGCCAGTTTCATCCTCATAGAACCCGACTTCTGAAAGCTCAAACTTCTGCCCTCCGTCCAGCAGCAGGTAAGAGTGGCCGAAACGTGAATTCTCCTTTTTCACATGGGTGGCCGAGTAAAGCATCCCGTTTTTCAGGCCTACCCGGAGGTAGGGCGTGGCGGTATTGGTGCCTGGCAGCTGGCCAGCTGGCGTGGGCGCGTATACAGGCGCAGGAATGGGCGTCGCCGTGACCGCGCGGCGGGTAGAGTCAGGTGGGGCAACGGGAGTGGTCACCGGCAGGGCGGAGGTCGGGCGGGGCCAGGCAGGCTCGGGCATGGCCGGCGGCGCGCCCAGTTGAACGGGAACGTCGTCTTGGGCCTGCACCCGATGGCCACTTAGCATGACCAATAATGCGACTGGGAATAGAACGAGAATTCTCATGTAGTAAGTCCAGCAGAAAAGGAAAGCCTACAGGCCGAGCAAGGTACCCCTGTCCCACTATGATAATATCGGGCCTCGCGTAACCATTTGTGTCCGCTGGCGCGTGCCTCCGACATGCGCCAGCCGTTCTCGTTCCTCATTAAGCCGCAGGCGTTATCGCCCCGCGTTATACAGCGAAATGGCCTGGCGCTGGTTGTTGGCCTGCTTGCTTTGCAGCACAATGGGCACGATGAGCACCGGAATGGACGCGTAGACCAGCGGCGAAATGGCGCGCCCGCCTCCGGTGCCCTGCACCGACTGCACCAGGCCGTAGAGCAGCAGGCCGCCGCCCACTACGTAGGCGCCCACGGTGGCGCGCTGGTAGCGCTGGGCATCGGCCAGCAGCTGCTGGGCGCCGGCGTTGTCGGTGGTGGCCAGCGCCAGGTTGCGGGTGTTCAGGTTCTGGATGGGGCCGTTGTCTTTCGAGAAGTACTCGGTTTTCACGGTGCGGTAGCCGCCGTAGGGGTAGCCGCCAAAACCGCCGTAGCCGTAGCCCCCGTAGCCGTAGCCGGGGTAGCCAAAGCCGCCCGGCCCCGAGCTATACTGCGTGGTGGTGATGGAGTAGAGGCTGATGCGGCCGGTTTTTTCGCGCCGCAGGGTGCTCTCGCGCGACGAGCCCGGCAGGGTGGTGCGCACGTAATGCCCGGTTTCGTCTTCGTAAAAGCCCACCTCGGCCAGCTCAAACTTGCGCTGCCCATCGAGCAGCAAGTACGAGCGGCCAAACAGCGGGCTCTTGGTTTCCACGTCGTTGGCGCTGTACACCAAGCCGTTTTTCAGGCCCACCTGGAAGCGGGGCGGGCGCGCGTTGTTGCCCGGCAGCTGGCCGGCCGGGGTGGGCGCATACACCGGCGCGGGCAGGGGCGCGGGCAGCGGGGCCGTCACGGCGGCCCGGCGCGTGGTGTCGGGCGGGGCCACGGGCACGCTGTCCAGCTC